>NZ_CP046576.1:0-14853 GCF_009859915.1 Rhodococcus sp. WAY2 | reverse complement strand
CTTGCAGCGAGATATGCCGTTCGCTACGCTCACAGGCAACTCGCCCCGATTTCGCTACGCTCCATCCGGGGTTCCGACGCGGCTCCGCCGCAGTCGGTGCGGGTTCCCCGCCCGCGACGGCGGTGCCTTTCGGCACCTGGTCGCGTGGCGTGGAACCGCGCGAGGCGGTGCACGGTGTGCGCGCAGCTACGCTGCGACGCACCCGCGCACACGCAACACAGATGGAGAGTGGTCGCACGTGAGGAGTCGAGTAGTGGCAGTCCGGTTGGAGCCGACGGAACACGCAGCATGGTCGCGTGCGCTCGACGCTTCGCCGTGGAGCTCGTTGGCGCACTGGTGCCGCGAGGTCGTCAACGACTCACTGACTCGCGAACCGATCGACGCCGCAAGCGGTACGGAGTTGGTCGATATTTCCGGCGACGAGGCGACGCGGTTCGTGCGTCTGTGCGGCGTGCTGAACGAGCGCGCAAAGGGCAGCAATCGGCTGGGCAGGGTGGTGGCGGATTCATTGCAGAGTGCGCGTGCTGTTGCGGACCTTGCAGAGGAACTTTTGCCGACGGTGAACACGGCTGTTGCGTCACACGAGAGGACGTCGGAGCGGCGGGAGAAGTTGGTCAATGTTCGTCTCACAGATGACGAGTTCGGACGCTGGAATGACGCCGCGTTGCGCGGCGGATATGCGCGCGTTGCAACGTGGGTGCGGTACACCGTTGCCGCGCTCATCGGGTACCCGTTGGCGTCGGCAACACTGACGGTTCCGGCCGGTCTGGACGAGGTACGCCGCCAGCTCGCAGGAGCGGTGACGAACCTCGCGCAACTCGCGGACGTTGCCGAGGGCTACGACGCCGGTTTGCACGAAGAGTTTGCAGACGTGCACGCGCGCATTGCGGACCTGCTGCGCCGCTATCACGCACTCGGCAAGCGCACGTGATCCCGCGCATCAGCAAGGGCTCATCGGCGTACGGGGCCCTGGCGTACGACCACGGTCCTGGACGCCGCGACGAACACGAGAACGCGCACAAAGTCGCGGGGAACGTACCGGGCCGGACGTGGAAAGACCGGGCCCGAGTGATGGACGAGCACGCCAAGACCGCACGCGGCGAGGTCGCCAAACCGCTGCACCGAACCTCTCTCCGGATCTCGGAGAGCGACCGCAAGCTCACCGACCGGGAATGGAAGCAGGTTGCGAACGAGTACGTCGAGCGGATGGGGTTCGACAAGTGCCCGTGGGAGGCGACCCGGCACGCCGACGACCACATCCACATCACCGTCAGCCGGGTGCAGTGGGACGGGAAGCTGGCCAAGACCAGCCACGACTACGCGAAGGCGCAGGCCGCGAGCCGCCAGATCGAACGCACGCACGGTCTCGAGGACGCCAGCCGCAAGTACAACCGCGAGCGGCCCGAGGTGTCCAAGGGCGAGCGGGAGAGCGCCGAGCGGCGGAGCGTACGGCCGGAGCGCGAGCAGCTCCGCGACAAACTGACCGCGGCCGAGCGGGCGAGCGACGGCACCAGGGCCTCATACGAGCAGAAGTTGACCGAGCAGGGCGTGCACTACCGGGCCAACGTCTCCAAGACCACCGGCCGAGTCAGTGGCTACAGCTACGGTCTCGAGGGCCACACCACGGCGGCGACAGGGGAGGCCAACGCCGCCAGGGAACAGGTGTGGTTCAAGGGCTCCCAGCTTGGCGGGCAGTTCAGCTGGAACAAGACCCAGACGCGGCTCGCCGAGCAACAGAAGACGCAGCAGGACGTGGACAGGGGGAAGGGGGAAGGCCGGCCGCCCGCTCGGGAGGCCCGGCAAATGCAGCAGCCGATGACGCGGGAGCAGGCCCGCGAGGAGGCGGCACGTCGTGCGGCCGAGCGCCAGCAGCAACGACAAACACCCAGTACAGGAATGGAGACCAGTGAGGACAGGAAGGCGCAACCCATGACGCAGGAGAACACCGAGCAACGTGGACCGATGACGCGGGAGCAGGCCCGCGAGGAGGCGGCACGTCGTGCGGCCGAGCGCGAGCAGCAACGCAGCACGGAAAAGGATCAGGAGCGCGGCCGATGAACCGCCAGTGGGGGCCGCAGGACACCGGCGGCGTGGAGATGCGCCGAAACAGTGACGGTCAGTATTGGATCCTGTTTGCCCTGTTCTCGCCGGTATTTCTGATTTACCGAGTTACGAACGGAGATCCGAATCTCGCGCCCGGAGTGATCGTCGTATGTGCGGTGGCAGGGCTGCTGGGGCTGTGGGACGGCCGCAAGGGTGCTCGGTTCGCCCGAGGGCATTGGGTTTGCGCGTTGGTGGTCTTCTTCCTCGCCTCGTACCCATTGATCGTCTATGGCGTTGTGTTCGCGATCGGACGCTTAACGGCTGGTCAGAGTATTTCCAAGAGCACATTCAGATCGCCCAAGACAGATCGCGAGATCGTCCTGGCGTCTCCGTCGCCCAGTACTGAGATCGTTGCGGTGGCGTCGAAGGGCTGGCAGAAGCCAGGCGGAGGGCATGTGGGATGGGACGACACCGGCCGCTATGTCGGTGCCAACTCACGCGGCGCCATGTTGGTCATCGGCCCACCCGGCAGTGGTAAGACCGCCGCGGTGCTCATACCGTCGATTTACGTCATCCCAGGAGCTGGTGTTGTCAGCTCGATCAAGCTCGACCTCTTACAAGCGACCGCGTACGCACGCGGTGCAGTCGGTCGGGTCTTCCACTTTGACCCGGGCGGGGGCGAACAGACACCGCCCGGCATCATCCAGGCCCGCTGGTCACCGCTGGTATCGATCCGAACATGGGACGACGCCCGCATGATCGCCACCAGGATCGCGGCCCCGATGATGGGCCAGGAAAGGTCCTCTGGCGAGTCGGACAACCACTTCATGGAAAAGGGCCGCGACTGGATCGAAGTTCTGCTGTATGCGGCAGTCCTCGGCGGACATTCGATTTCGACCGTTGCGGACTGGGTGCAGAACCCGGACACAGCGGACGTCACCCAGGAAGTGGACAGTGCGCTCATCTACGCCGCCAGCAACGGCGACCAGGGGGCCAAGATCGCGGCCGGACAACACGCAGGCCTGCTTGCTATCCCGGACCGTGAACGCGGTTCGATCAAATCCAGCATGACGCGCCTGTTCCGGATCTACGGCAGCGTGAGCGCCCGTGAAATCGGCACCAACCCGAACTTCGACCCGAGACAGTTCGTCCGCAGCTCGGACACCCTCTACATCACTGCCAGCCCCGAGCGGCAGCAGGAATATGCCCCGCTCATCGCCGGTCTGCTGGAAGAGATCCGGTATGCCACCTACCAACGGCACGCGGCCGAAGAGCAGGGGTACGAGCCCAAACGTCCACACGTGACATTCGTCCTCGACGAGGCCAACAACACCGCCCCGATCCCACTGCCGGCCATTGTCAGCGAGGCGGGCGGCCAGTCCCTGCACATCATCGTCGGCATCCAAGATCTCTCCCGAGCCCGCGCACGGTGGGGACAAGCAGCCGATGGCTTCCTGACTCTGTTCCCGACAAAAGTCGTGCTCAACGGTGTCATCGAGCCCTACACCCTCGACGCGCTCAGCAACGCGGCAGGCGAGTACGACCGGATGATGACCAGCTACAGCGAATCCACGTCGTACGTCGGCCAATACAGCATCCCGATTCGCCAGCGAAACCCGAGCTACTCGACAGTCCGGCAGAAGGTCTTGCACCAGGGCGACATTGCGAGCCTTCCGCCGGGGAAGGCGCTGTTGTTCGAAGGCGCGGACTGGTTCCTGGTCAACCTCAGCATGCATTTCGCGGACCCGTTGTGGCGCAGCGTCTCCCAGGACGGGCACAGCAAGGCCTACCAGCTTGCGCAGACCAATCAGGCTGCGTCAGGTAGCGGCACCGGCATGGTGCCGCTCGACAAGGAAGGGAACCCCATATGAAAACCCGAACCCAGCTGTACCTCGCGGCAGCAGCCGTGACCGTCGTTGCGGCGGCCGCCGTCACCGGCGTTGTCATCGCCACCGACGACAAGCCAGAACACACCATCGCGGAAGAGCGCGTAGCACTGCTCGCCGCTGTCCCTGAGACGTGCAAGGAACAGGCCGACAGCATCATCAGCATGTTCCAGATGCTCGACCCGGCTACCGAACCGGCGCGGCGAACGTGCCAGAACTACCGCGATGGTGCCGCGCTCGGGACCCCGTTGCGATCACTGGCGGTCGAGTGGAACCAGCAGTGCCTCGAATCCGCAGGATGGAGGCTCGAACGCAGACAGGAACCCGATCCCACGGGGAACTACCCACTCGACCCCGTCGGGCCAGATGGAGGCACGTACATGCCAACCAGAGTCGCGCACTGCGCGATGACCGCCCCCACCGCTGAAGAGTGCGAAGGACTGCGCCAAGGCCTCGATCCCGCTGGTGTAGCTCTCAGCATCAACGAGGCCGCCGTACTGGTGCGACTGGGATGCACCAACACTGCCAACCGCTGACAAAGAGGCGCGGGGACCGGGCGGCGGTTACCCGCCCGGTCCCCGCGCCAACTGCACAGTTTGACATTAGGGAACATGCACGTCTACCAGCAGAAAAGGGAAACCCATGCGCCCGTCTCCGGACGTGAGAATCAGAGTCCAGAGGGATGTCGGCGAAGGACCTCGATCTGCCCTTGCAGGTCTCCACCGTTTGGATCACGCCGGTACTTATTTGCCCACATTCGCATGGGGGGCGTTGGTCGTGGCATCAGGGATCTCTGCGCTGTGGTCGCCGTGGCTGCTGGTAGGGCTTGCAATAAATGCACTCACGGTCTTCGGCGGGTTCGTACTCAACACTGTCGTGGACATACGGTCCGATCTGCGCAATGCAAAGAAGCGATACATGACCGATGCGCTTCGCTCTATTGGTGTACAGCGGGCGGTGCGTATTTACTTCGCAGAACAGGTCAGCGCTATCGCTATAGCAATGACTGCCGCTGTCGCGCTCGATAGGCCATTCATCGTAGGAGCGACGATTCTAGCTATAGCCGCAAACTGGGCATATAGTGCACCACCGTTTCGAATGAAAAGCCGAATCATAATCGGTCCCCTGTGCATGGGGATCAAATCAGGTCTGGCCCCTGGATTGATCGCAATGTCTACCGTCCCCGACACGCAATTCAATGCTGCCGCCAGCGTTCTGCTTTTCGGGCTCACCCTTTCCACGGCAAGTAGGGGTGTGTGGCACTCAATACCCGATCTCCATGCCGATCAAGCAAGCGGGATTCACACCATCGCTGTTCGACATGGGGCTGTTCGAGCTGCACAGGGCGCAGTGCTTGCTACGGCAATCGGATGCGGGCTCAACCTGGCGGCATGTATCTGGCTGATGGGCTGGTGGGGTCTGGTCGCCTGCACTGGCATGGTCATAACGATCTACCACAGGTATCGAGTCGGATCGCTCGCAGATGAAAGCGCAATTATCGATCATATGAATGAGCCGCGATCCGAAGTCATTAATGCTCGATGGAATCGAGCAACGTACTCCATTCTCTGTGTTGCTTCACTCGGCCACCTAGTAATTCCCGGATAGGAGAAATTCTGTGTGGTATCTACTGTTCAAGAACGTTTTTATCGGTCCGGTTCTTCGGCTGCTAGGGAGGCCCTCTGTTGAGGGTGTAGAAAACATTCCCCGTACCGGACCCGTTATTATCGCAAGCAACCATCTGGCGGTCGTGGATTCGTTTTTCCTTGCGATGATACTCAAGCGTCGAATCACTTTTCCTGCGAAAGTTCAATTCTTCACCGCACCCGGGATCTGGGGTGCATTCAAACGTTTCTTCTTCACCGCAACGGGGCAGATTCCGATTGATCGCTACGACAAGGCCTCCGCTGAGAAGGCGCTGGAGCAACTGCAAACCATTCTCCGAACTGGCGGAATCGTAGGTATCTACCCCGAAAGCTACAGCTCCCCGGATGGGCGCCTGTTCAAGGGCAAGACAGGCGTCGCTCGTCTCGCGTTGATGACGAACGTTCCGATCATCCCTGTAGCGATGATCGGAACGGAGCGTCTCAACCCGGCGGACAAGGTGATCTGGCGGCCCGCGAAGGTCCGGATACGCGTAGGTGAACCACTCGATTACCAGGCGGTCATCACCCAGGAAGAGAACACCAGAGTAGAGCGCGTCATCACGGACTTGCTGATGGACCGCATTGGTGCCCTGAGTGGGCAGCAGCGGGCACCGATCTACGCTGCAGTCATCAAAGACCCCGAAGCGGTCCAGATGACAACCCGCGAGAAGACTGGATCACTATGACAGGTGCGCTCACTCCTGTAGACGCTGAACGGTTCAGCCAGGTCCTTCGTGCACGTCGCCGAGTACTCGGCTTGAGCTTGGCAGCAGTCGCCGAAGCGGGAGGGCCGGCCGAACCAACGATGGTGCGACTCGAGAGCGGCGCAGGTGGCCCGATTCGTGTTTCAACGCTTGCCAAGCTCGACAAGGTTCTTCGTTGGCAAGTGGGTGGCGCTATGGCTGCCATCACTGGTGACCAACCAATCCCTTTGGAGCACGACAGCACTGAGAGCTCTCATCCTGTCGGGGAACTACCGATCAGTGACGCCGAAGTGGTCCAACTATGCGAGTTGGTCGGAGATCTCAATCGCATGCTGCACGCGCGCGGCGCGACTAGGCGGGCGGCGTTGGACGCGAGCATCACGCGATTCGAGGAGATCCTGGAACCGATCATGGTGCGAGCCGCACGGGTGAATCCCACCGAAGACTCAGAGGTGCTTAATCGTGTGCTCGCGGAGTGGGTCATCCTTCGTGGAACACGGTGACTAGGCAATCGAGGGACGGAACCGCGAAAAGTGGCGCTAAGGAGTTACCGAGACGACCTCACCTACCGAGCACTGACGGACTGGCTGAGCTACCGACGCGGACCCACTGGCCCACAATGGTCGGTATCGACTGGGGCAGAGAGAAACCACGTCAACGCGGCAGCGCCGAAGATCTTATCTATTCGTCACCTGGCTCGCCGTGCTCCGGAGTCGGCTCAGTCATGGCATCCAAGATTCCGAGCCATCCAACTGCCGCGAGATGCCAAGGGGCGGATTCACCTTTGATCCCGGGTCCGCTGACCGGAGTATTGACCAGCGTTGGATTGACAAAGCTGCGCCCGATTAGACCTTCCACGACCGACGATGCCGTGGCCGTGAACTTGTAGACATCGAATCCCGGTTTGAACTGCAATCCGAAATATGAAATGACCGATTCATAGAAGGCAGCCATCCGGTTGATGAAGTGTTCGTCAGCGGCAACCAGCGCAGCCTGAATACGTTCACGGTGCTCTTCCTCAAGCGCGGGAAGCGTCGAGTTCAAGGTAGTAAAGGTGCGCCATGCCAGTGCGCGGCTCACTGCTTCGAAGTTGCGCGCAACGCCCTGTCGAATCGCTTCCATGAGAACCCTCCGCCGGCCGTCGACGGTACCGAGTTCGTCGCGGTGTTCTTCGATCACTGCCAAGGCAATTCTGATGGTCTCTTCGTCGAATGCCACACCTTGATCTTCTGCTGGCTCGAGCATTCGCTCCATCAGGGCGACATAGAATTCCTCTGCCGTCTCCCACTCTCGATACACCGAGCTGCGAGGAACGTCGGCAATGCGAATGAGTTCCTCCATCTTCAGATGAGCCAAACTCACCGTCAGGCCTGTTTCCTGCAGCATCTCCAGCGCAGTATCCAGCACCTTGTCACGTAACTCCGCGGACGATAGGCGCGATCGGCGTTTTGCTCGCTTCCCAGTCGCCCACGCTTGCGCCTCGCTGGACTTGTCCATTTGCTGCATCCAATCGTAGTTTGAGACTGATAGTCCCAATCCGGAGTCTTGCACTCAAGATCCAAACTGTGTATGGTCTGTCTCACTCTCTCATATGCAGGTGGGAGTTCTTCCCTCGGTCCAACAGGACACGCAGGTCGTTTCTGGGGTTGGTCGGACCACAAGTTCAGTCACCCTCACCCCGAATCGGGAGGTCAGAACATGTCACGCACAATCCTTGAGATACCGAATGAGGACGCTGGGGCTCGCGCAGACACGATGAGTACCAAGACAGCGCGGCAAGTGAAGATTGCCGCAGGCAGGTTGAGTCTGGGGCTGGGCGCTGTGCTTTGCACTGCGGTCCTTGCTGCGGCGCCTGCCATGGCTGCGCCGTGGATGCCGCACGCGCCGAACAACGTTCCGCGATCGGAATGGGTTGATTGTGGACCCAAGATCTGCACGAAGTACTACAGCATCGAGGCAACTGCAGCGATCGCGGAGTACGCGAGCCAGGGCTACGTTGACGCAGTGCAAGCGTGGCCCGATTCGATCGAGCACTTCTTCTTCGGAAACGCAATCGAGGACACGCAGGCGATGGAGGACAACGCGGTGGAGGCTTCGGTGTACGGCGGATGTGTCCAGGTGGCGCAGCGCGCCGACAAGAAGGGCCCGAAAGCTGTGAGCTGGACGAATCACCCGCGCTACTGCGGGTCCGAGAAGGCCCGCTACGAATACGTCGATTCTGGAAGTGAAATCGGCTAACCCCACCGGACGAGAAGAAGGGTTTGACCAAGCACCGACCTCAATCACGAAGACCCGCCTCGATACGGGGCGGGTCTTCGTCACCTCTATCGATGGCTGGTTGCGGCATCGGTCGATTCGGCGCTCGGTAACGGCGCGTCCTGCAAGGAGATTCGGGTGATCCGCACAAGAGGGGGCCGCGTCACGTCGCTGTCGCCTCTCACAGGTTCGGTGGCCGCGGTCCTTCCCTCGTTCATTGGCCCTCGGCATCAACATTGCCCGCCCGCACGGTGGTCCTACGGATACGACGTCGTGAACCTGGGCATCAAGTTCTGCGGTAACTCCTTAGCGCCACTTTTCGCGGTTCCGTCCCTCGAATGCCGACTACTAAGGGAAGAATGAATCGCTTCAGGCGAAACGCCTTGACAATCCACGAATCTAACAATCTTGAATGTTAGATTCTCGGCTATGACGACTACAGCAGTGGTGAACCAAAAGGGCGGATCGGGCAAGACCACAACCGTACTCGGTCTCGCCTCCGCCGCCAGTGCGCGCGGCATCGACACCCTGGTGATCGACCTCGATCCCCAGTGCAACGCGTCCGAGGCGCTGGGGATCGACTACCCCGTCGACGGGCAAACGGCCGCTGATCTACTCGCGGGCGAGTTCCCAGGTGGCGCGACAGAGGTCGTCCAGGCGTCGAAGTGGGACCACGTGAGCGTCATTCCCGCCGACCTCGACCTTTCCGACATCGACGCGGTTGCCGGCCTCGGGGTGGAACAGCGCCTTCGCGTGGCCCTCGACAGCGACGAGCTGCGGCAGCAGTTCCCGCTGATCCTGATCGACTGCCCGCCGAGTATCGGCAAGCTCGTCTCCAACGCACTCATTGCGGCCGACAACGCGCTGGTGGCCACCGAGCCATCGTTCATGGCCAGCCGGGGTGTGTCGAAGATCTTGCAGGCAATCGACACGATCCAGCGGTACTACAACCCCACGTTGACCGTGGCCGGTGTTCTCATCGGGCGCGTACCCGCGCAGGCCCGCGAAGCAGCACACCGCACCGCTGAGATACGCGAGGCCCTCGGTGATCTTGTTCTCCCCGAGGTCGTGCCCCAGCGGGCGGCCGTTGCGGAAGCAGTCGGAGACCGCCGACCTATTCACGAGGTCCGCCCACCCGTGCTCGAGGTGACGCGCGCGTTCGATGCAGCGTTGGACCGCGTACTGGGAGGAGCTCGGCCGTGACCGCGACCAAGAAACCGTCCGCTTTCGGCGGGAGCCGCGCCACCGTTCCGGAGAAGGATGCGGCCCAGTCGAAGCCGCACCCCTTCACCCCGCAGCTCGCCCGCCAGGTCGCCGCCGCGCCGCCGACGTTGCCCAAGGATGCGACGGTGACGGCGTTCGCCACCCGGCTACCGCCGGACATGCAGCGCATGGTCAAGACCGCCTGCGCCCAACGAGGCATCAGGATTCAAGATGCGGTGTATGAGGCACTATGGCACTGGCTTAACAGTTAAAACACGATCTCACTGCCACTTTCTAACAAGTTAGAAAGATAACTTCGGCGTTCGCTACTGCATAGGTCAGTAGTCGCACATCGATTGCAATGTCTCGGCCTCGCCTAGATAGGGTCAGCGTGACCAACATAAGAAGACAAGGAACAAAAACAAGTGGCATCAATGGAGCCGTATCAGCTCTTCCGGGGAAACGTAGTCTCTGCCTACGACAAGTGGGAAGCGCCCGATCTGATCATGTCGGACGGGGCATACGGGGTTCGAGGTTTTCATGGCGACACCACCGGAGCTGACGGTCTCGTCGAGTGGTACAGCCCCCATGTACTTGCTTGGTCCAAAGCGGCGAAGATGTCTACTTCGCTTTGGTTCTGGAACACCGAGGTTGGATGGGCGACTGTGCACCCGCTTCTTGTCGCGAACGGTTGGGACTACGTCCAGACCGTTGTTTGGGACAAAGGACTGTCGCACATCGCCGGCAACGTGAATGGCCAGACTATTCGGCGGCTGCCGGTCGTGACTGAGGTGTCGGTGCTCTACCGACGTCGGATTCTCCTTCCTTGTGAGGACGGAGAAACGATGCACGTCCAACAGTGGCTCCGGGAGGAGTGGCGAAGGTCCGGTCTTCCGCTGAACCGATCTAACGAAGCCTGTGGTGTGAAGAATGCGGCGACTCGCAAGTATCTCACCCAAGACTGGCTCTGGTATTGGCCGCCTGGGGACATGGTGGCAGCGATGGCCAGGTATGCGACCAAGCACGGGAAGTTGACAAAGCGGCCGTACTTCGCGATTGACGGAAAGACTCCCATCACTGCGGATGCTTGGGATGCATTGCGAGCAGTATGGAACCATGAGCACGGTCTAACCAACGTATGGAGTAGGCCGCCGCTAAGCGATTCGGAGCGGCTCAAGGGAACATTGGAGAGGTCAGCGCCCCGGGTGTACAAACCAACAAACCAGAGTGCTGCGCATTTGAATCAGAAACCGCTTGAGTTCATGACTCGGCAGGTCCAGGCCACCACTCGCGAGAGGGATGTCGTTTGGGAACCCTTCGGTGGACTTGCGTCAGGCTCGGTCGCGGCAGTCGGCCTGGGTCGGAAAGCACGCGTAGCAGAGGTGGACCGCACGTTCCAAGACCTGGCATTGGAGAGATTGAAGGTAGCCAAGAGCGAGTTCATGAAGAAGAGTAAAGCAGCCTCATGACCGACCAATCAGACTCCCTCAGTACGGCATCCGTGGCCCCAGTCCGCGCGGAGCTTCCTGACTCTGATCCGCGGACAAAGCTGCGTAGCAACGTGCTGGATGCTTTGGCGGCCCTCCCCTTCTATTTCACTAGCACCATCAACATCGAAGGCTTAGACGCTGCAGATCTGTTCTCCCTCAACACCCTGTTGGGCGGCGCGATCGAGATCCAGACTGTCGAAACTCTCAACAGGCTTCGAGACGTCTGGGATCCCGATGATGAGTGGCAGGAGTACGGGTTTCAACGCTTTTCGCAGTCATTCCCTGACGTTCGTTTAGTGAAGCAGTCAGATGTGACCCTGCCGGTTTTAGGCATTGAGTTGAAAGGTTGGTATCTGCTCAGTAAGGAAGCCGAGCCATCATTTCGATATACCGCTAACGCATCAGCCTGTTCGCCGTGGGACCTGATCGTTGTTGTTCCATGGACACTTAGCAACGTGCTCAGCGGTACGCCCCGCGCGCACAAACCTTTCGTTGAACAGGCCGGCTATGCAGCCCACATGCGAACCTACTACTGGAAGCATGCCCGAGGCGGTAACGCGGCGAGCAGAAACAGCGAGATCATCATGGCCACGGTGGATGCTCCGTACCCCCCTGCTGGCACGCAGATCTCAGATCGTCCGGTCCAAGACTCTGGAAAAAACTTCGGCCGTGTAGCCCGAGTCAAAGGACTGATGGATGAATGGAAGGACGAGCAGCTAGACATGAATGTATCGGGGATACCGGCGCGCCAGTGGATCCGGTTTCTCGCTGCATTTTCGGAGACTCCAGACCCGGAGGCCGTAGCCGTCAAAGTCCAAGCGATGTTGAAGAAGGGGATCGTGAATCTCACGAATGAGCAAGCAGAAAGAATTGTGGCGCTACTCGAAGAGCTTGGCGGTCTCATGTCGTGACCTTGAGGTTGCCGTTAACTGGCTGGTAAACAGAGTTTTCTAACTTTATAGAAAGTTAGTACGACGACTGTGTGGATCTCCCAATCCCCGTACAGTCGCCAGCACAGCTGTCCCAGAAGCCTGTCCCGGAAGGCGTAGAAGAAAGCACTGCCGCGCCACCGCTACGCGCTGGCTTGCCTCCGATCACTCATGCCCGACTTCCGCGCGTGGTGCAGCAGTGTGCCGACTGTGCCAACAGAGCAGCCCATTTCCTCGGCTATCTCGCGATACTTCAGGCCTTGTTCCCGCAGCTCGACCGCGCGTTGACGTCGCTCCTGTGCTCTAGCCTCGAAATCCGCGCGGGGTTCAGCAACGACGTTGCGGATGGTGCGTTCGGACACTCCGAGACGTGCTGCCATCTCCTTCGCAGTCTTTGACCGGCGCATCGGGTTCTCAGCAGCCATCATGCCTCCAACTCAGCGAGGATGGCGGCACGATCTACGGCCCGACGCTTATTCGTGGCCACGATCGACTGCCGCCGCTTCTCAGTCATTGTCCGCCCACCCTTGCTGCCGCGGTGCGCCTGGAGGGCACGGTATTGCTCTTCGGAGAAGTTGCGCCATATCCAGCGAGCAATGGATTGCGCGGTGGCGCGAACCTCGATGAACGGGAGCGGCTCGGGAAATTCCGTGTTGATCGCATGGCAGCGTTGCAGCACGAGCCGTTCCCAGTCGCGACCGGTGCCTTCACGGTGGCGCCACCACTGCGGATAGGCCCACTTCCGCGCGGTGTCGAACATGGTGACGTTGCGGCCGAGCCCTGTCGCGCGGTCGGGCCGGCGGGGCATCTGCCGAGGTGTGTGGATGGTGGCCAGGTCGCGGAGTTCGTACGGCTTTGCTGGCCCGTAGAGCGTTTCCCAGTCAGGGTGAATGGGATTCTTGGTAAGTTGCCCGCCGTATGAGAAATCGCCTCCCACCGACGTTCTCAGCCCAGCTTCGATGCGTTGAGCGAACCGGAGCGGTTGCAGCCGCGCCGAGTCGGTGCGGCAGACCGGTGCGGCGAGCCACCAGCCCAGATGTGCACGTCCAGCGTGCGGTCCCCTGATGGTCTGTGCGACCCAGGAGGGCGCAGGGTGGTCGCTGGGCTGCTCGAAGGCGCGCATAGCGGCGTCGGGATGGTCGCAGTCGATGACGATGGATCCCAGAAGCGCATGTGGTGAGTGCTCGACGTAGCGCATCGCCAGTGCGTCGTCCCGGCTCATGCGGTACTGGCCACGGTCCAGTTGGTTCGTCGCGTACGGCCGATGCGGTAGCAGTACGTCTAGCGCCCATCGATCGTCAGTGAGTAGTTCCGCCCCCGAAAGATCCATGCGGGAAACCTTGCCCCACCCGGACGAATTATTTAGGTAGGCACGCCGTAGCCATATCAGGTATCCCGGGCTTCGCTCCGTTGCACACTCTTCAAGTAGGCAACCCAAAGCCTTATCCCGCCCGACCCTCAGAAAGCTCGTCGCGCCCCGGTCACCCGAATCGCACGGCCCTACGCCTCAAGGTTCTGCCAGCGCTGCTCATACCCAACGAACTACCTCAGATGCTGGACGCTGGACCCAGTGATTAAGAGTCACTTGCTCTACAACCCGCGCTGCTGCGGTCGGGTTGCGCACCCGTGAGCTGCGAAAACCGTAGCAGCTGTGGCACCCGGTAGGTGACCTGATGTCCGATGCTCTCGAGGTGGGCCTTCCACAGTGCGGCACCCTTGGCGCGGAGTCCCTCTCGCTCGGCGAGCTGGGCGGGCGTGGTGCGCATGGCCCGTTCGAAATCGTCATCGAGGTAGTTCATGCGATCACTCCGTCTGTTTTGAAGCTGGCAAGCATGTCATGGAGACGGCCGGCCCGCCAGCACTGCGCGAGAAGTATCTCGCGGGTGTGCAGCTTGGCTGGCCGGAACGGGTTACGGGCGCCGAGGGTGCGCGACTGGGCGACGCCGAGCCGATAGGCCCGCTCGTACGTGTTCACGCCGTCACCTGCGCATCGTCGGCGGCGAGGTAGCGGTAAACCGTTGCTCTTTGACCGGCCATGCACCTTGCCAACCTCGCCGACGATGAGTTGGCAAGCCAGCGCGCAGCGGTGGCGCGGCAGCCTTCTACGTTTCTTGCGTCGTCGTTTTGCGTCGAGTGCTTCTTCGGCTTCGCGCTGCGGTATTTGGTGAACGTCGAGCACGCTTCGGTTTGAGGGGTTCTATGCCGAGGCTCGATAGTTCCTTCGCTGTCCATGAACTGTCGAGTGCTGCGCTGTACTCGTCCTTGTACTTCGTTTCCAGTGACGCGACGCTGGCCCGTGCGGCAGTAAGTTCGGCCAGCGTTGCTGCGACCTTCTTTCCGGTTTCGATTCGGCGTTGCACTTGATTGTTTGCAAGCGCTTCGATGTCCGCTTCTGTTGGCGTAGCTACTGGGCTATCAGTCATGTTTCGGAGTGTATGCGCGTGTCGCGAGTGCGACCGCTGGCGCGGTCGGTATGTGGTTGCCGTGTCGGTGTTTGCCGCGCGCCTGACGGCACGCGAGCGCACACCACCTCGTCAACCACACGCGCTGCGCGCGGTGTGCGCCTGGCGGCGCAGTGTCACGCCAGCGTGACACGTGGGGCCGGCCACCGTCCGAGCGCGCGGGGCGCACTCGAGCCGGAGACAGGCCCCACGCTGCGACCCGCCACCCGCGAAAGGCGTGCGAGGCGGCGAAGT
>NZ_CP046575.1:0-353952 GCF_009859915.1 Rhodococcus sp. WAY2 | reverse complement strand
CCGTCGGGGAGGGTACCCCGGGCTGCGCCCGGGGCCTGAACCGACTGGGCGGCAAGCCGCCCAATAACGGAATTCACCCACGCGCTGCGCGCTGGGTCACGGGTTAGCTTGCGGTATAACGGAATCTGGAACAAGCAAAATGATCACTTCGGAAGTGTTCATTACCAACGGGATTGGCGGAAGCCAGCGGTGCGGAACCGTCCCGTTCGATCACCGCACCGCTGTTTCGTTACCTACTGTCCTGATGGGCGCGCACCGCCGCAGCACGCAGCTGCTCCCACAGTGCCGGGTTCATCCCGTGGTTGAGAAACTGCTCGAACAGCTTCCCGAAGGAGTGCGCGGGATCGAGCGCACGGCCCACGTTCACCGCCTCACGCGCCAGCGCGGCGTGACGGCTCACCCAATGAAACACTCCGGCAAGAATGAGCAACGAACCGGCGAGATCATGGGGCAATACGGCCCCGACCTGGCGCATTACCTCGGCGGCGGCATCGGCATTGTGTGCGTCGATCCGGGCGAACAGCAGATCGCGCACCGGCACATCGTGCATCGCGGCCGCGATGATCGCGGCGTGCTCGTCCGTGACGCTGATGCCCCGCTCCCCCGCTCCCGTGGTTCCACCCACGTACGGTGCCAACGCGAAATCGTAGGCACGGTCGGCGGCGTTCTGCGGGGTCATAGCGGCCAGAATCACGCGCTCGCGCCCGAAACCAGCGGCCACCGTAGCGGCGCGGTCTGGACCATGCTGGGCCGGAGTGAAACTCGCTCGCATCTCGGCGCGGGTCATGAGCGTGGTGGAGCCGACCACGAGTGCCTCGGCGATGATCGGGTGCGCCGCCAGATCGACCGGCATGCCCGGCTGCCCGATCAAGGACCCGGCCCCGTGCCACTGACGCACCAGACCATCGGTGAACACGAACACCGGGGTCACCGCATCGGGGCGAAGCCGCTCGAGGATCGCGCCCACCACATCACCCCGCTCGGCCGGGCCGAACACCACCGCCAGCATCGACTGGTTCTCCTCCAACGGTGCGGCGCTCTCGAGGGCGTCCAAGATGCGCCCCGACTCCCGCTCCGCATCGTCACCCAACTGGACCAGCATCACCGCCGCCGGGTGGCGGTCAAGGCTCATCACCGCCACCTCGTCGACCGGAAGATGACCGCCCAACGCGACCGCACCGGCAACAACATCGGACGGCGAAGACATACGAAAAACACTCACAGCAAACCCCTTTGGGTCGGGTGGGTGAGTTGGTCAGACTCACCCGTGGATTGGACTTACGAACACCCCAGAACCTAGCCGAAACATCCGACAAAAACCCGCATTGAACAGCGCCTATGTCCCCGGCACACCCGGTGCCGGGGACATAGGCGCACACAGCTGTGAGCGGTGGCCGGTCGGGCGCCGGCCACCGCTCACAACAGCACTGGACTACTGGTCGGCGGCACCCTTAGCCACACGTACGGCCGCGCACAACTGGTCCCACATCGACGGGTTCAATCCGGCGTCGAGCATCTGCTCCATCACCTGACCGAAGGGGTGATCCGGGAACGCCTCGAGTCCGGCAGAGATCGCCTCCCTGGCCGCTACCGCGTCCCGACCGACCCAGAAGCTGGCCCCGGCCAAGATCAGCGGGGCAGCCGCCGGATACCGCATCGTCACGGCCGCAACCTGCCGCCACATCTCGCCCAGCGCCCGGCCATGCTCGACAGTGATGCCCGACAGCAGCGCATCCCGCACCGGCGTATGCCAGGCCGCCGCCACCAACCGCGCCGCGTGCTCATCGCTGACGCACACCCCACGAGTCTCGTACTCCTCGAGATACCGGGCGATGACATCACGGGAGAGCTCCTCCGCCGCCCTGAACGCGTCCTCACGGCCCAGTCGGGTCACTTCCGCTGTGGCGGCCTCGGTGACCGCCTGTGCTCGCTCCTCGCCGAGCTGAGCCGGTGCAAACCCTGCACGGATCTCCCCACGCGTCTGCAGCCGTACCTTGCCCTCGGTCAAGGCCAGCGTCACGACCGGATGCGACGCCAGGTTGCCGGATTCCCACTCCCCCGGCAGCGGATGAAACCGCCGAGCCTGGCCCTGGAAGTAGGCGAAGACGTGAAACGCCCGATCGGGCGCAGCCTCGCGCAGCGCCTGCACCACCAGCTCGGCGTGGGCCGGTGAGCCGAACACCACCACCAGCAGCGACTCGATGTCACCGACACGCTCGCGTGCAACCTCGACCCACTCCTCACGATCGGCCTCCGACACAACCTCGGGAAGCTGGGCAAGCAACACCGTCCCGAACGCCCTCTCATCGAGCGGAGCCACCACAACCTCCGACGTAGGCAAGTGCCCCGCCAGACTCACCGCCAACGCGGCCGCATCCACTGCCGAACTGATACGAATCGGTTCCATCACACAAACCCCTTTGGGTCGGTGGGTGAGCTGGTCAGACTCACCCGCTGAAATTTGGACTTACTGCACCTCGAAAACTAGCCGAACCCACCGGCAAAAACATCCCCGGAACAGCGAAAACGTCCCCGGCACACCCGGTGCCGGGGACGTCGGCAGAAACTGACTCGGCGGCGCCCAGCGGCCGGCCGCGGCTACACGCTGGACACCACCGAGTCACGCTCAATCAGGCTGTGCAACTGAGCCTTTTCCAGTGCGGCATGCGCGTGAGCCGAGCAATACTCGCGCGCGCCCGATCGATCCACTCCGATTGCGCGTCCGGCGCCAGCACTGACCAGTCCAGCCCGGTCAGCGTCGAGCAGTCCAGCGCCGCGACCGTCTCGATCGGCACCAGAAGGCGCCATGCCGCCAGACGGAAGACATCGGCGAACTGAGTGTTCACCGGAGGCCACTCCGAACCAGGCAAGCACTCCATAAAGGCCTGTGCCGCGGCATCTTCCACCCGCCGCGAAACCGGGTAGTGCCGTGAGCACTGAAACTCGCCACTGTGGATCTCGGATCGGAGCTGATTCATGACCGGGCTTCCTCCACGTCGACAAAGGTCTCCGCCGGCTCTTTCTGAGTCTCGGCGCGGATATGGCCGCTGAGCTCGTGATACGCGACCTTGTCCGTCCAGCCCCCGCCCACGATCGAAGGGATGCTCACGGTCTTCCTGTTCACACGAACGACCCTGTACCACTGGCCGCGACGCTGAACCTGATCACCCTTCGCGATGTCTTCGGGCCCGTAGTTCGTTGCTTGCCCCGATGCGATCTGCTCCGCGCGAACTCCCTCCCAATACGAGATCTGATCTGCGCGTTCCTCTATCCGAGCAATAACCGATTCCCGGTAAGCACCCTCGACCGGCGCAGTCTTCTCGACCTGCTTGACTCCCCGCACGACGAACAATGTCCGTTCGTGCCCGTCCAAAAGCCGCTGATCTGCACGCTGGCTCGCCTGCAGCGAGTCGATACGGTTCTTGACCGTCTCCGGGTTGTACCGAGCCGACGTCGTCACCGCCGCCGACTCAGCCCGCCGCCGAGCCTCCTTCGCATCCTCCTCGGCAGCCACGGCCTGCCCGAGCGTGCGATGCGCGGTCTCGATTGCCCGCCGGTGTCGCCTCTCCGAATGGTGCCCCACGTGAATCGGCTCGCCACCCTCCGGAAGCGCATCGTGTGCGCGCCGGTCAGCCTCCCATGCTTGGTCGGCCTGATCGGCTCGTCGCTGCGCCGTGTCTTCGAGTGCAGCGACGCGGCCGGCCTGACGCTCAATCCGATCGGCCTCGACCTCGGCAGTTGGCCGCGCCGTGGCATCGATCTCAATCCGTACCTCGAACCCAGCAGCGCGCAACGCCGCCGCAGTGCTCTCGATCAAGTGCAACTTCGGCGCCCGATCCCGGCTCCCGCGGATACCCCAGGTCCCGAGCGAACGAAACCACCGCCACCCCAGTGCTTTCAACGCCTCGTTCGTACCATCGCCGCGCGACGTCCCCTCTATCAAGGTCCCTTCGGCCGCACTATGTGAAATCGTCACCATGCCAGAACAACTCCCAAAACAAGGGGGCAGATGGTCAGTCCGCCCTTCAACAGGACAACACCGAATCTACCCCCACGCACCGTCAAAAACAGTCCCTGAACAGTGAAAACGTCCCCGGCACACCCGGTGCCGGGGACGTTTGTGTCTAGCGACTGACTGACGCTGTAACCGACTGACTATCTCAGCGTTGAGATCGGCGTTTCCGCGGTCCAGATCCGCCCAGGGACTGCTTCCGGACGCTGTCGAGTGTTGCCCACAGCGCTTCGTTGTCCAGATCGCTTCGGTGCTTCTCGATGGCCAACACGAGCTGGTCAATCACTGCCCGAGCCGGCGGATTGAACGTCATTGCTGCCGCACCCGCCCAGGCGAGCGGTTCGTCCTCGCGCTTCAGGATCCGGTCGAGCGCACCCTCACACCGGTCGAAGAACTTCTCGGTGCGCTTAGTCTGATTGTCATCCTGATCGTTGGCTTCGAGCGCTCCCTCAGCGAGATCGAGAAATCCATTGATGATCCCCGTCGCGCGGTCACGCAGCACCGGGTCGAACCCGAGCGATGACCAGAATCCGTTCCACCGCGTGCGGTAACTGTGGTCCGAACTGAGCGGCACAAGGTGGTCGCGTATCAGCCGGCCGAGGCTGTTCTCGTCCAGCTCACGCAGCTGACGCGCCAAGAGTGCTGGCTTCGATGCCTCGGGCAACGGCTGCGGATCTTTCACGCGCAACCATGGGCGCGGCCCCACCGAATCGATCACGGCAGTGAGCGGCCCGACGATGACCACGAAAGATCGACCTTACGACGGTGCGAGCTCTCGGCGTGATCATCGAGCACGAACTCCGAAAGCAGCGCCTTGGCTCGTTGCTCGACGAAGCTGGCTTCGTTGTCCATGTTCATACCCTTCTCGTTTGTCATCTCAACTCCTTCGACACAGCTAACACCGACAGATCGACCGCCGGCGCGTCGTTCGACCACACATGTGTACGACCAACAGGAAGCAACTCCGGTAGCGGGTGCAACCTCCACGGCTCGATCTCATCGAGCACTTCCTGAGCAAGCACCACACCATGGAAACGCGTCGGCACCGTCGTGACATCGACAATGGAGCCCCGGCGCCGGCACTCGTTCATCGAGCGGGCCGAACCGTTGCTGATCACAACCTGCTTCCAGGGCTTGCCAGTGATGTCAAGAATCGCCACGACGTGTGGCTCGAGCCAACCCCGCTCACGCCAAACAGGCAAAACTCCTTTGTCCTTCGGGAGAGCGATCTGGGCGATCGCCTCGCGGGCGTAGTCGGCCTGCTGCCGGCCCCGCAACTCAGACTCGGCGGCCGGCAGACGCAGCTGCTCGAGTCGACGATGTGGGACGGCCGCCAACTGTCGGTTGGAGCCGGCTAACCATCGCCTAACGGTGCGCGACGAGACATGCATAGCGTCCGCGACCGCCTGCGCGTCAACACTTCCACGTGCCGTTTCGCCGTAACAGGTCCGGAGCATCGCCTCGAGACGTTTGCGCGTCCAGCGAGGTCCTCGATGGACGACCACAACTACCGTTCCACGTCGAAGCTGTTAATTTGAAAGAACTCCCACCCACCGACGTAGTCCTGCGCTCGCGTGTTCATCCAGTCGGTCATTCCCTTGTCGCCACCGCGTTCATACGCACTCCACATCGCCTCGACCTGGTCGGGCGTCAGCGTCAAGGTGATCAGCCGATCGCGGGCATACTCCCGCGGTCCCGGACCCTGAACAGCATCGATCCTGATCTTGCCGCCGTATTTGGCCAGCGCCTTACCTTGTTTGCTGCTTCGCATAGTCGACATCGCCGCGCGACGTGCGCTCTGCGTAGATGCCGCGCGTTTGGCCTTGTGGGCTAGGGCTTTGAGGGTCTCGGCTCGTGGTTTGGCGATTCGCTGCCGACCTTCCGGGGCCAGCCAGCGTTCCACGGTGCGTCGAGAGACCCCAAGATCGCGTGCTGCGGCGGCAGTGTTGATCTCGCTCCGTTTGCCGGGCCCGTAAGCGGCAAGCAGCTGAGCCTTGAGGTTGGCGGATCCAGGTCGACCGGAAGTGTCGGCGCCTCGGCGTCCGGTCAGCTTGCCGAAGAATTCCGATTGTAGCTTTCCGCGCTCAGCGCGCAGCACTTCACGCACCGCTGTCTGGGTAACACGAAGTTCCTTGGCGGCTCTTGCGACATTGATCTGGTTGTCCACCACAGAGCCGTAGTCCGGCAGACTGTCGGCGATCCGCGAATAGGCAGTGCGGTTGAGGGGTTTCCGTGCCATCACGAGTCACTTCCAGCGCTGATGTCGGCGGACATCCAAACAGCCGGTGCGATCAGATCCGACTTGCCCCGGTAGCCCTTGCTGTCCAGGTACTGCTGATGTTCGGCGAGGAGTGCGGATCCTTCCGGCTTGTACTGGCCGAAACCACGTCCGAATTGCTTCGGTCCTCCAGGCCACGCCAGCTGGGGATCGGATTCATTCGACACGTAGAGCACGGTGTCCTTGGTGACTGCGACGGGCCATTGTCCGGTGTCTTCGCCGATCTGAGCTATCCGGTACATGATGTTGGCCCGCGACTTGGCGACGATGTGGTGGTGACGCTCTGGTGAATATCCTGGGCGTCCTGCCAAGTGCAGATCGGAATTGAGAATGCCGATCGTGTGCGTATAGATGACTTTGTTCTGTTCGCGAGCCAACTGCGCGTCGAGATCGTCCTTGACGTCCAAGGCGGTGCGCGCATCCCGGATCCGTTCGTACCACGGGACGAGGACCCGTCCGTGGTCAGGCCACACGTAGGCCTCCAGAATCTCTGGTTCGTACCCGAGACTGCTGGCGCGTTCGAGGGTGGGTGTAGTCACCCACTTTGGCTCAGAAATTGACAAGCCCATCGGGTTGAGTGGATTCGGGAGCCGCCAGTCCGCGCACTCGGGGATCTCCACGAGCCAGTACCCGGGGAGCTTGCGATCGAACGGTAGTCCGTTCGAATGATGCACAGGTTCGCCGATTGGAAGTTCGAGGCCGGCGATTCCTGCCGCGTACGACCCGCCGCGGTCGAAGGCATGGACGTAACGGCACTTCGCTTCGTCGTCAGACAAGGTCCGTGACCAGTCGATATCCGCTTCGAAGATCTGGAACTTCTTGGCGAACTCGGCATCGGAGGATGCGAATACGCGCTTCCACTCCTTCGGCCGGGCGGCGATCATCAGGTCGATGCCCGTCGATGCCGGGCTCACAGCCCAGGGGAAACGCAGAGCACCTGCAAGCAGTGACAGGCGCCGCGCCAGAACGGCGGGTGCCGGCGAGTCACCAAGAATGGGCATCTCCTTGGGGTCTTGGCTCATGCCGGAGACCAGTGCCACCCAGACACCACGCGTCTCGCCCTTCCACACGCGGGTCCAAGTGCCGAGCCGGTCCCCCTCCTTGCCGCCGAGCTGCCAGCCCTCGGAGAGAGCCTCTGTGACAAACGGAGATTGTGCGGTCAGTTCCTTGATCCGGTCGTTTCGGTTGCGCTTGCCCAAACTGCTGGTGTCGATTCCCACGTGCTGCGCCATCGCGTCGGTGATCCAGATCTGCCCAGGCACCGACCATTTGTCTGACGTCCACGTGCCGAGGTTCAACGTCGCTACGAGTTCCGCGACATCGCCGACATGGGTGATCGGCGCGGCAAGGTCGTGACGGGTGCCATCGGGTAGCCATGCGCCATCGACGTCGAGTACTGCCGCGGGTGCGGTGAAGGTGGTCGGTGCTTCTCCTGCTGCAGGATTCGGCGCCGGGGTTGTCGTGGTCGGCTGCTGCGTGGTCTCCGCCGTCGCGACGATGGCCGGCGTTGCTGCAGCAGTGTCAGGAGACGTCGTTTCGACGGGAGCCGACTCCAGCTCGTCCACAACCATTGGCGAATCCTGTCCGACTGTGTCGCCGGTTGCTGCAGCTGCAGATCGGGTGGCGGCGGTGCTCTGCCACCAGCAGGGAAGGTGCATCACCAAGCCGTCGATCTGCCATCCGGCGTCCTCGCCGCCGCACAGGGCGCAGGTGGAAACCGGTGAAATCTGCACTCCATCAGCGAAATGCCCCTCGGCATCGGTCTCGATAGCCATCTCAGGCTCCTGTTCGGAATGAGAGCTGGTCAGGCTCATGACTTCGTTGGACGAATCACCCGAAGCTACGCCGGGCGCTGGACTGTTCAGATCGGCGAGCCAACCGTCGAACAGAGCCGGACCGCTGGGTACATAAGGCGTGGACGAGTCGCTGGAATCGCCGCCGGGTGTCGGGTCACTTGATCCTGCATCGCTGGTTACTTGGTCTTCCGGATCATCGCTACCGAGTAACTTGTGTAGCCGCAGTGCAACCATGCGCTGCCTGCGGTTTTCGCACTTGACCATCCGCTGCACCGTGTACCGCGGCATCCGGCCTTTCCGTTCCTCCGCGATCAGCACGCCCTCGTCATAGAGAGCCCTCAAGGCGGTACCACGATCGATCTGCAAGGTATCGGTCATCGTCTGACCAGTGGCCTTCAACACCTGTTCGAGGGCCATCGGGTCCAACAAGACTTGTGGTTGACCATCGCACGGCCGCGGGTTAGCGACGACATATCCCAACCGAACGCCTCGACCTTCCGCACGCCATCGAGGGGTGCCGTCGGATGTTTCACCCACCACACTGCGCCGCCATCCAAGACATGCAGCCATCGACCAATCCGTTGGAGCTTGCCCGGTGTCGACGTCTTCCACGTAGGCGTGACCATTTCTCAGTGCGTGTACCAACAACTCCCGTACTCGCGCACCGGTCCGCATGGGCAGATCTGGGTCAGTCGCCGCAGCAGCGGCATCAGACAAGCCCATCGTGACCAGGTCCCCGACCTGCGCGACTTCGTTCTCTGTTAACGCTCCGACATCAACAAGGAAACGTGACATCGCATGCCAGCCCGCCCACAGAGACCCCAAAGCGTCTGCCTGACGAACACTTTCACCACTCGTGCGCAAACGCTCGCTATACCGCTCACCTTCGGCAAACGCCTCAGCGCGGACACTATCCAACCGAGGACATAACCACTGCAGGTACGTGGCCATCAACAAGGCACGGCCATGACGGGAATGCGCAGTATCGAGTTCCTTCAAAACATCCAGTTCGATTTCCCGCGCCTGCAACGGCACCACGAGCATCCGCTGAGCTGCAGATCCTGGCCGCGGCATGATCTCGGAGGTAACCAACGCAGACGCGCGTGGCGGGGTTCCGTCCAGAACACCGAGACCATCACGTGTGCTTCTTGAGCGTTGCTCACCGTTGTGCACCATGCGAGCGAACTCTTCGAGCGCCTTCTGCGCAGTCCCGAAATCTCGAGTTGGTGCGACATCGTCCGCCCAGTACAGAGCGTCTTTTGCGGCGTTAAGCTTGATACGCAATGCATTCAATGTGTCGCCGTTGCCCGACATCGATGTCGCCGGTCGCCGGCGATCCCATTTCTCTCCCCAGTGGTGCATCGCCAATGACGCGAGTGATGTCTTGTAGCTGTTAGGCGATCCGACCAACGTAAGAACCCACGGGTTCGGACCCAATGCGGACCTGAATACCTGCCCAAGTAGAGCGGCCGAAACCCGCGTCGGGGTGCGTTCGAGCATCGAGCCGGAATGAAGAAGGAATGCTTCTCGGATCCTTACTGGGTCGGGCGTCGGTGCGGGAAGGTCATACATCTTCAGGGGGCCGGTCAGCAGAACGGGGGCTACCCGTCCGCCGTTCTCGTCGATGGCTCCCCCAGCATGAACGAAGAACCACTTTCCCTGATCATCGCGGCGCCACCCGGTGGAGCGGTAACGCACCACCCGTTGGATTTCGCGCCCACCTGCGCCCTTGAGTGCATCTCGCAGCTTCGCCACTCCGCTGGGGCGAGAGTCGTAGGCAGGCGGACCTGGCAAGGTATCGACCCAGCCGCAATCCCGGTACTCCTTCGCCGGGATCCGAATCCGCAGAAACTCTCGGCTCTCCGGATGGGTGTAGCCGATAACCACTGCGGTGAGTTCTTGAGGTGCGGCGGGGTTGACTTCACTCTGACCGGCCATCGCCGCTCGGCCCATCAACTCCGGCTCGTCGACGTCAATACCCGCCTCGGCAATTTCGAGATACTCCATCTCAACGATCCGGGCATCGAGGTCCAGTACGAGTTTCGCCTGTTGATCACCGCTCTTGGTCGTGACGATTTCGACCAAGTTCCCGTCAATGATCCGATACACCGGAGCGATAACATTTCGCCCCCGGATCGTGTTCAGCGGCGTAACGAGGCTTTCCGAGCCAGACCGGACCGACTGTGAATCAACTGGGCTGAGCGACTCCTGAACCGCACCCGGTACGGGCTCAAGCTCGGGATCTTGCAGAATCGGCGGAATGGGAACTCGCGCGACATCGTGTGCCGCTCGCGCTGCAACACGCGCAGCACGCCATGCGGTCATGGCATTCTCGACCGCTTCTCCCGCCCAATCGGTGCCTTCAGCCGCGGCCTGCTGTCGAACTTTGTCCAGAAGTTCAGTCAGATCTTCGAAACGTCGCTCCGATTCGAGCGCCCAACGTTGTGCGCGTCGGAACTCTTCGTCTCCGTCCCGCCCATCTGCACGATCAGCTCTGGCGGTCGCCTCTGCCAGCGCAAGTTCGATTAGTGCTTGCTTCTCGATTACGTCGGCAGCAAAGCCGTGGGCAGCGACCTCCCCAGGCCGAACAGGGATCAGACCACCCCACGTCGAGTCGGTCAACCATTGACCGCCATCGACGTGGTCAGTGAAATCAGATTTAGGTGCCGCCGGTGCGGACACCAAGAGCTGGACCTGGGCACCACTGCCACCCAATAGAGATGCGAGTTCGATACCCCGCTTCCATCCGACGGAGTCGCGATCAAGCACTACGCGAACCTCAGCGCCTTCGAAAAGGTCAGCACACGAGAGAGGGAAGTTCAGTCCGCCTTGAGCATTGGTCGTGGCAACCAGTCCAAGCGACTCGGCTGTCTCGACATCCTTCTCCCCCTCGAGTAACCACACAGGCGAATGGCTCGAGATTGCCGACAGCAGTTCCGGCAGTCGATACAAGACCGGTTCAAAACCCTCCGGCTTACGCTTGCGCCGGGTCCCTGCGGCATCCACGAAAACCTGTCGGAACTGCTTGTGCCGGCCAGCTTCACAGCTCGTGCATTCCTCTCGGATCACTTCCTGCACCAAGGCACCGTCGGCTGATACGTACGGGTAGACCTTGACCCGATCCCACCGGTGTTGCGCGTCCGGTGTTACGTCTGGGAACGCGATTCGGGCGGGCAGTCGTCCTCCCTTCGGCCTACGCCGCCCAGCACCACGTTGGTGCGGAGATCGGCCTACGCGTGTGAGCGCGTCGCGACCAAACAGCGGTTCGTCGAAGAGATCGGTCATCGACAACCCCAGGCCGTCGGCGATCTCCGAGACGGGAGCTTCACAGCCGTGGCAGTGAAGCAGCACCATTCCTCCCCGATGCCCATCGACCCAGGTCACTGACATCGACGCGTGACGGTCGCCATGTATTGGGCACCGTGCCATCAGTTGGGTAGAGCCGCGTTCGGTCACCCCGCCATTGCGTTCGGCAGCAGCACGAACCCGGTCGAATGACGACATCCGGCCGTTCTCAATAGCTCCAGCAGTGATAGCAGTCACGAAGCCGCCTCAGACACACGCGCCAGGAGATCTGGCAAGCGCGGTGCGGCCCGGGTTAGTATGGGCACAGGTCCCCTCCAGGACTCGTATTTATGAACAAGGTCCCCTCCAGGACTCAGTTCGTAATCAACGGATCGAAGGACCCCCGCAGGCCGCCAAGCAGTGGGGGTCTTTCGCTATTTATGGCCAGGTCATGCCGAGATTGAAAGTTCGTTGTCGGACGAATCGCAGACCGCATAGCGCTCGTCGTGGGCCCGTAGTTTTTCCGGGTCCAACTTCTTAAGGATGTAGTCGGGGACATCCAGGTTGTACGCACGGGCCATGACGAGCAGGGCGTAGTCGCCGAGCTCAAGTCCGAGCTCTTCGGCGCGTGCTTCGTAGAAGCTGTGCTGTTGAAGGGGTGCACGAACTGATATGCACTTGCGCGTTCCCTTGTGTGGCCGTCCCATGCGATGAGCCTAAACAGAAACTGCTTCGGAAACGTCGAAGGTCGTGTTGTCGGTGTGTCGCCGTTCATCGTGCATCCCCTCACCTTCACCAAAAATCCGCTTCTGGTTAGAGGAAGATCCTTCGGCCCAACGCTGTGTGACAGATGGGAAACAAGATCTTCGTCGCCGCATCATGCCGCGGAGCATGGACTGTTTCACCAAACTCGCCCGACCGCGGTTTCAGATGAACAACTACCCCTACGTGTGACCTGTGGGGCAATCGGTGGGGAGTGGGGGGAGTGGGCAGAAATACCTGATCAAACGGTAAAACCCACTCCCCACGGCGGTGGGGAGTGGGGTGGGGAGTGGGGTGGGGAGCGGGTTCAAAGACACCCGAAGTGCCTTCGCGTGCACCACCGATGAGCTGTCGGGAATCGACTGAGAGGTAGGCGGCGAGGTTCTACTCCCCCGTCGCCCTACCCCATCGTCACTAGCGAGACACCGTCCGAAGATGTAGCGACAAGACACCAGCAAGAAGCCGGCTCCGGGACTTCGACCCGACCACCTTCACCTGAGCATCAAGCCAGTCCCGCTGAGCCGTCGTGAACCGGAACCACGTCTCAACGGGACCCTTGACCGCAAATGGCTCCTGATGCACGGGGATCCCGGCCGCGGATCGCCCGGCCACCGGCTGGAACAGGCTACGAAGTCCCGCGATCCCCACAGAATCGAAGGCCTCGATAACGACATCAGCGTGATCACATCTACGCTCGGCCGCGCGGCTCTGCAGTGCATCACGCGTGGCGCGATCCAGGTAAGCCGTCACGGTCACCTTCCCAATTTCCGTCGGAGGTTCGACATCATCGTCGGTGACCGGGGTCGGGTCCGGGGCCGGCTCATAAATGGGAGCCTGCTTCTCGGTCGGTGTGGGTGCGGGTGGTGGGGTTGGTTCTGGCTTACTGACCGGCTCGGAGCGAACGGGCACGGGCACCGTAGAAGTAGGCGCGGGTGATTCGGCCAGAGCTTGTGGCGGCTCCTGCGCTGCAGGCGCCTTCTCGACAGGCCGAGACTCCTCCGCGGCTGGTTCTACCTCGGTGACCGGGGTAGAACGCCGCGGCTGGGTGGGGCTGCCAGCAGTCGGAAGGAGGCCGGCCAAACCCTCCGCTCGGTTACCTTTCGGAGCGAAAGCACTGGCAAGGCTCTTGCGACGAGGAGTGCTGGTTTCGGTCATGCCGAAGCCACCTCCTCGCTGATGGTCGACAGGCGCACGAGGATTTCGCGTGTCAGTTCTGCGTAGTCCTCGGCCAACCCGGACGCATTGCGAGAAAGTATCTGATCCGTCGGTTTGGCGCCCTTCTTCAAAGCGGCGAAACGTGCGACTTTGGCGACTTCGGTCTGCTGTTCCAGCTCATGGACCAACAAGCCCTCCCGGCGGGCATCATAGGCAGTAGATTCCATCGTCCGGATCCGGGATTCGAAGATCGGGGCGGCATCCCCGATCATCTCGTTGACGGATTGACGGATCTTCGCCGTGAGCTTGGTTGAACGCGAGCCCACACCGAACAAGCAAATACCTGCCAACTGCAGCCGCGGGTTGACAGCCGGCAGATTACGGTCTGGATCACCATCCCGTGTCGCCGAGAACTGGCCGGCAATAGTTTCCAACCCGTCGAGGCTTGCGTCGTCCGCCCTGACCGGGATGACCACAGCCTGGACGACCTCCATCAGTGCCTCCATGATGGTCAAATCGCCGGGCGGAGTGTCGAAGATGATCACGTCATAGTTGTGCGCAACCTGCAGGAGCATGGCGCGAACGAGCTGTCCAAGCCGCTTACCACCCTGACGCTGCTGCCGGGAAACCATGACGGCCGCCAAGTCGAACATCGCGGGACCACCCGGCACCACGTCGAGATTCTCGCGGCCCCCGACATTGTGGACGATCGGAGGCGCGGACCCTTGCAGGAGCGCGGTGAACAGTTCAGATCCGTCTCGCTTGTCGTAGCCCAGATCGCGGCACAGGTTCCCCTGGGGGTCGAAGTCACCGATCAGAACTCGGTATCCGGCGGCGGCAAGGAGTCCGCCGCAGTTGGCGGCACAGCTTGTCTTTCCCACTCCCCCCTTGCCGTTGAAGAATCCGAACGACACCGGCAGTTCCTGCTGCTCCGCAGTTGAGGTCTCGACGACATGCATGGACATGGCAGTTCTCCCATTGGACTTTGGTTGTGACGAGTGGTTCCCAGTGAAGCTAGCAGGATTCCTGGACAACTTGCTGTATGCCACGCGGGGTGAACCGTAGGTAGATCTGCGTGAGCAAACGCGTGAGATGCGACGGGGTCAACCGTATGAGGTAAGGCGGGTGGTCAAGCGTGGGTTTAAGTGTGATGTCCGGCGTGCTTATAGGCATGGCGACCAGCGTGAAAACACGCGCGTGAACAGGCATGGCAGACAGCGTGAGTTCAAGCGTGCCGACAGGCGTGTAGGCCAGTGGGGAAACACGCGGATCTAACTGTAGGTAGCAACGCGGGTATGCATGCGTGTGAATTCGCGTGTCGACAAGCGGGAAAGGCAGCGGGAAATAATGCAGTGGTTAACGCGTGTGAAGCTGCATGGACGGCTACGTGACATCATGCGTGAAGATCTGCGTGAAGCCACGCATGGTGTCATGCAGGATGCTGAGCGGGACAACCTACGTGGACGTAGGCGTGATTAACCGCGATGTATTGCACGTGACTGCATGCCCGGCAACCACGCGTGTTGGAGTAAGTGATCAGACCCGGGAGGCAATGCCGGTACGTGCGCGTGAACTTGACCCTGTCGTCAATGCGGGCAACACCACTGGTTGTAATACGTGAGCAGTTCCGTGCGCCGCTGCTGGTTCGAGCACGAGGGGGTGAACTGAATCAGATGCGTGATGGGGTGCCGTAATTCGGTGCTAGGCACAGTGCGTGAGAGCACACTGACGCCCGAGCGGAAAACTCTGCGGATCGAACGTCGAGTGCAGCACGGGGCAAATGCCCCGTTGGGATGGGTCTACGCGCGTGAACGTATGGGGAAGCCTTTGCGTGAACAGATGCGTGAAGAGGTACAGACTTGCGCTCTACCTGTACTGATGCGGTGTTCTGCGGGGATCGCCGACGACGCCGCGCTGGTTTCGTTGGAGGTCTACCCGATGACTGAGGCCCGCCACAGTGAAGACGCCGATCGCATCGGCAATGTCCTGAGCTCGACGATGTCCGTCGAGCTCGACAACGAGGTCGATCAAGGTGTCCTCGAGAATGTTCTCGGCCGCCGTGTACAGGTCCCAGAGTTGCTTGAGCTCCCAGGCCCGGATCAAAGGGTTCGAGAAGTAGAGGCCGTCGACAATCCGTTGAACCCGATCCACCTGGGTGTTTGTTCTATCTGCAGGGCTCGACCAGGTCGCGAAGTGAGAGCTGGCCGAACAGTCGTCGACTGTCGAGTCCAGTTCGATGGCGACAGCGACCCAGGAAGTTGGGCAGATGGACCGACGCGCCTGCCTTGCAGCCTCTCCGAACGCGCGTTGGCAGACTGCGGCGTACTCAGTGGCAGCACGCCGGCCCAGATTAAGCTCGCGCAGATCCATCAGTGAGGTGAAGTCCTGGCGCCCGTGGGTGAATTCCGTAGCCGCGAGGAGCGCCTCACTGCCACTCCATTGAAAGCGAGACTGTCTGTATTGATCGCGGTGCCAGCGCAGATCTTCGATCCACGGACGGCCAAGCTCGAGGCCCTCACCGTTTGGCACCGTCATACCAACATGATGACATCGGGCGATAGGTGTGTCATCCATAGTTATGCAATCGTCCCAAACGTTTCTAAGGCGTAGTTCTAGCGCCCAACACATAGATACCGAGCATGAAATCAAAGCATCTAGAAAAACGCGCAACTAGTGCAACATGTTCCTCCCTGAAGCGTCCAAGATGCATACCAACAGCGTCCCACACTCGATTATTAGTACAAGTCAACGTGACTGTCAGTCGTCGCCATAGCTCTAACAAAACCATCTAAATACAAAACTGAGACGGTTATGGGACGCGTCTGGGACGAGTTTGAGGCCGATTGCGCTACACTAGTCGATACCGCTCATGTGAAGTTGCGCTACTCTCTTCGGCGTATGTCAGTGTTGGTCTATGTTCTTCTTACAACGTCACGTTTAACGTTGAAAGCGCGCCCTTCATGCACTGTTGGTCGTATGCACTGTTGGTCGAAGTAGTCCAGGGCGGGCTGTATAAAGCACATCAAGATCATTTGGGTTCGAGCGGGCGCGCCTCGCTCCCTGTTCAGCATCGGAGTACATCGTCGTGACGCAGGAACATGGTCAACCTCGAGCCACCGGGGGACACCGTCCGTTAGCTTCGACCTTTCGGTCACCGGCTGCTCGATCGGTCGAACACATCGCATCCCAGTTCATTGAGGGTGGGGAGGATTCGGGAGTTGACGAGCCGTCTCGAGAAGCGCCACCCGAACGAGGGCCCGTGGTGACGGATCCGGACAGCGGAGGGAAGTCGTCCAGCGTTCGAGTGCCGGCAAAGTGCCACGCGAAACTCGAGCAGCTTCGCGAGCAGACAGGAATGACCAACGGTCAGATCTTCATTGTCGCGATCGAGGCGACGCACGACCGTCTGCCCGAGTTGTTGTATCCCGGTGGCCGAATCGGGGGAGGGCTATTCGCACCCCGAGGTATTCGCGCCAAAACGTCACGTGACGATTCCGAGACGCAAGTGACATACCGCCTGTTCAAGGCGGACTTCGATGTCATCGATCAACTTGTCATCGATCTTGCCGCGAAGTCGCGGTCGCATCTGATCACAGCGGCCCTGACGGGGTACTTCTTCGGGGACGACGAACGCACACAGGCGGCAGAGTAGCGCCGACGAGCCCTACTTCTTGTTCGCGACTACCCAGAGCGCAAGCAACGGCGCCAGGGCGAACGGCATCAAGGTTCCCGCGCTGCTGGCGGTCCAGGCGGCTGTCGCTGTTACTCCTTGCCCCCGAGGTCCAGGCTGCGATTGCGGAGGACGCGATTCGAAGCGCAGAATCATCGGCGCAACAGCGACGGGGACGGCCAGAAGTGAGTGGACGGTCGTCCCGGTTCCGGCGACACCATCGATCGCACTGACGAGAGGGGCCGCAAGAACCCACCACCGTGCAATATGACGGCCGCGAAGGCGCCGGAAGATTCCGAGGATTCGCGGTGGGATCTGGAGATCGCGTCGGAGCATCTGGCTCTCAGTTCGTCATCGGGTCGACACTGGCAGTCTGACCCCCCAGCTGCGAAATGTTCGAGCGCGTCGAAGCAAGCGGCGGCCGCCTTTGCCATCTGAGCGGCGCTGTGGCGGGCGTTCTTCACCGAAACGCCCCAGAGGTTGCTCGTCTGTTCGGCAGTGGGTGTGTGAGTCGGTGGTATCCCTAGAGCGCCAGCTGTCAATTGCCTGATATCAGCGCTCTGATACCAGGTGGGGGAGAGGTTGACCTCGGCGAACAGTCGGGTGAGCAATTGCGCGTGCTCGTCGGGGTGGAATCCGCCGGCGATGTGCCCCTCCATGCTCCTCGCGAGAGTCCGGAGACCGAGTACCGCAGTTGCGTCCTCTGTGGCTCGCTGTGACTCGGAGAGGTGATGTTCCAGTACCTTCCGGTGCTCGTGTCGATGGCAGCGATGTCCCTTACCTGGTGTCAACGGCCATCGTGATGTCCCCGCTCTTGGCCAGGTGAAAGTCCCCGCCTCGTGGGGTGTTCGGGGTTGGGATCAGGGGCGTTCACCTCGTTCGTGTCGGGCTTGGCGCATCCGGTAGGACTCACCGTCGGTGAGCACGACGGTGGCGTGGTGCAAGAGCCGGTCGAGGATGCCGGCGGCGGTGGTGTGCTCGGGCAGGAACCGGCCCCACTGCTCGAACGGCCAGTGCGAGGCGACCGCCAGCGAACGCCGTTCGTAGGCGCCGGCGACGAGTCGGAACAGCAACTGGGTGCCGGTGTCGTCGAGTGGCGCGAACCCGACCTCGTCGACGATGATCAGATCCGCCCGCAACAGCGTGTCGATGGTCTTGCCGACGGTGTTGTCGGCCAGGCCGCGGTAGAGGGTTTCGACGAGGTCGGCGGCGGTGAAATAGCGGACCTTGTGCCCGGCGTGCACGGCCGCGATCCCCAACCCGATCAGGGTGTGGGATTTTCCGGTCCCCGGTGGGCCCACCAGCGCCAGATTGGCGTGGGCACGAACCCATTCCAAACCGATCAGATAGTCGAATGTGGCTGGTGGGATGGAGGACTCGGCGACGATGAAACTGTCGAGGGTCTTGGCGACGGGGAACGCGGCCGCTTTGAGCCGGGCGGCGATGTTGGAGGCGTCGCGGGCGGCCAACTCCGCTTCGATCAGGGTGCGCAGCACCTCCTCCGGAGTCCAGCGTTGGATCTTGGCGGTCTGCAGGACCTCGGCGGCCGTGCGGCGGACGGTGGCGAGTTTGAGTCGGCGCAGACCGGCGTCGAGGTCGGCGGGCAACGCCGCGACCGCCGGCGGAACGGCGGTGCTCGAACTGCTCATCGCGCGGTCTCCTCTCGGGTGACGGCGTAGGCGTCGAGAGATCGGGTCGGGGCGGTCGGCAGGTCCAGCACCAGCGCCTCACCGCCGGGGCGGGGTTGGGGAACCCCGGCGCCGGCGTCGAGGATGGACCGGACGTCGTCGGCGCGGAACCGCCGGAACGCCACCGCCCGGGTCAGGGCGGCGAGCAGGGCATCGGTGCCGTGCGCGGCCTGCAGATCCAGGAGCACCGCGAGTTCGGCGGGCAGGCGGGTGTTGGCGGCCGCGGCGGCACCGACGAGGAACTGTTCGGCGACCGGACCGAGTGCGCAGAATCGTTTCTCGACTTCAGTTTTCGGTCGCGGACCACGACTGGGAGCCTGTCGTGGGGTCGGGTAGTGCTCGTCGAGGATCGACGCGGTGCCCGGGGCGGTGAGCGCGTGATCGGCGGCGACCTCCCCTGTGGCGGGGTCGGCGATCAGCAGTCGCCCCTCGCCGGCGGTGACGGTGACGGTGGTCCCGATCAGGCGGGTCGGCACCGAATAGCGGGCCGAGCCGAAGCGGATGCAGGAGAGCTTGTCGACCTTGCGGGTCACCGGCGGCGGCCCGATCTGCAGGCGCAGCGACGGCAGCGGCCCGAGCACGGCCTGTTCCTCGCGCAGTCGCTGGGCGGGGACCGCGTCGATCTCGGTGTGCACCCGGGTGTTGACCTCGATGCACCAGGCCTTCGCGGCGGCGTTCGCGGCGGCCAGGTTCACCGGTCGGCCGGACAGGTCGGCGTCGGTGAGCAGCGGGACGACCAGGTCGCGTTGGGCGTAGCCGACGAGGTGTTCGACGACGCCCTTCGACTCGGGGTCGGCGGCGTGGCAGAAGTCGGGACGGAACCCGTAGTGGGTGGCCATCCGCACGTAGTCCGGGGTCGGGACCACCACGTTCGCCACGACTGCGCCTTTGAGGCAGGCCATCCGGTCGGCCAGGACCTTGGTGGGCACCCCGCCGATCGCGGCGAGGGCCTCGGCGATCAACGTCAAGGTGGTGGCGGCGCGTTCGTCGGTGGCGAAGGCGACGAACCGCCACCGTGAATACGCCAGCACCGCGCAGAACAGGTGCAGACCGGCACCGAGGGTGGCCCAGTCGATGACCAGGTATTCACCCGGTGTCCACACGGCGGGACGGCGGCCGCGGTGATTGTTCTTGCGCCACTTGGTTCTCTCGTCGGCGACGAGGCGGCGGAAGTTGCGGTCCGAACCGGTGTATCCGGCGGCCGCGGCGATGGGGAGCAGGCGTTTGGCGGAGATTCTGCCTCGGGACGAGGCGATGCGTTCTGCCACGATCTCGGTGACGGTGTCGTAGTTGCGGGGGCGGGGTTGCCGTGGGGGCGGGGTGTCGCCGGCTTCGAATCGTTCGATGACACGGCGGACGGTTTTGTGGGTGGTGCCGCACATCTCGGCGGCGCCTCGGTAGGTGCCGACCTCGCGGTAGGCGGAAATGATGTCCATGCGGTCCTTCGCAGACTTCAATGGAACTCCCTGGGCGGTGACAGGTGACTGGGTGGCACCTTCACCTTCACCGCTCAGGCCTGGCGTTCCGGTGGGAATCACGACGAACACGAGGCGGGGACTTTCATCTGGCCACCACCGGGGACCGTTACTCGGCCACCAGTGGGGACTTTCTCATGGCCATGGACACCTGGGGAATACCGTCACCGCCTACTGACGTCGTCACGTGTACGACGAACAGATCGCGACCACGGTATTCGAACTGTGAAGGGAGAGCCGTGGCGTGCAGGGTAGGTGCGGTTCTGGACTGCTTCGTTCTCAATTGGTGTCTTGCCCACCGGGGCTCAGAGGGGTCTGTGCCCGACTAGCCCGTTGTCTTCGTCCGATTAGTGGGAAAGTCAGCAAGAACTGCTTGGACGAACGCCTCGTATTGAGTCTCGGCGAATCGAGCGAAACGAGAAGTTAGAGCGACTCCGTCGTATCGTTGTCCATCGATCTCGATCGAGGTGGTCGGCTGATCGCTGCCGACGATTGAGTACTCCGAGATCGGTCGATGGGTGGACGATGTCACGCGTCCGCTTTAGAAGGCTCCGAGCCGCCGATCCAGTGACTTCCGCGCGCCAGCGTTCCTGTTCGGCGTGCAGCCGAACACCATGGCTCTTAGCATCACGTAGGTGATCTAAATCTGATTCCCTGCCCCCGTGGGCGTCGTATTGGCCAGACTTTCGCAGCCGATAGGCCGCTGCGGCACAGAGGTCCAGACATGTCATCGCTGTACGTGAGGCGTAGTCGACCGGCGCCAACATCAGGATGTTGAACTGTTCGTTCGAGAGGCGCTCCTGCATTTGCTTGTGTCCCTCCGGCTCGTGCGACCATTCGGCCATCCCGGCCGCGAGCCGGACGAAGCCGACCTGGAAAGCCGCGGACGATACGAGATGTGACGCGGCCTGGTATCTGTCGCCGAGCTGACTGAGCCGAACGGAGACGAGGTTCGCGAGATCTGGCTGCTTCACGTTGACGGCGGAGTCGCCCATCTACTCAGTCTGGCAGTGGGTGCGTTGCGTACAACAGGCTCTTGCCCCGGATGGCCCGGGCGAGGAGGACCCCGTCGGCACTCGGCGGGGTCCTCCTCCGGCCATTCTGTTCGAAGTGGCGGGCGCCGCTAAGGATTCTTGAGGTTCGCGAAGTACGACCGTAGGGCTTCGGTGGACGGTGCTCGCTTACAGGCATGACCGTCCGGATACCCACCGGGGAAACGGAGTACCTGCTGCGGCCAGGGGATCGCAATGTAGATCTCGGCGACTGCATCTGCGCCGCCAGAGATGCGAATGTGGGCTCCATCCGGTTCAGTGGTGAGGATGTGGCCAGTGCCGTGGTCGCACAATGCGGGTAGGGCATGGGCAGCCCTCGCTGCAATAGCGTCCTCGACAAGGACGGTTGGGTATCGCACAGTGCAGTCACAAGGCGTCTGGAAGGCGGTCAAAGCACCCTCGGCTCTTTGCGGGGCCAGGGCATTGCGATATCCCGGTGGCAGCCCTTGGCGCAACCCGTGTCGGTTCTCTTCACCCTGATTCTTTCTGTTTCCCATGGTCGGAGAGTAGAGGAATAGAGGGCGGGCGGCCTGACCTACGCTTGCGATCACCGCCATCAGAAACGACGGCTTCGGGGATGCCGAATGATGAGACACTCACATCGTGGTGAGAAGATACGGCAGTGACCAGGATGTTAAGGCCCGACTTGACGTTCGACATCATGACAATGAGGTGGACGGATTCTTCGTCCCGCTCGATCCTCCCGACGACGACCCAAGTGCTGCTGACGGGACGCGGATACTCAACTTCTCGGGTGACAGTTCGGAGCTGCGTATCTTCCCTATCTACACGTTTCCGGACAACGAGAAGTATCTTGAGCCGAAGTACCCACAGATTCACACGTTGACGATGAGCGTGCCGGATACGGACGTCGGCGTTGTTGATTTCAGGGAGCTTCTTCTCGAGTGGCTGCCGAGCGGTTTCGTCACGGACTACAAATTTGGTCTGGGGCTGGTCAAGGACTGCAATCGCCTCGTGCGACTGATCGAGAAGCACACCGAGTGCGACGAAATCTACTTCATGGGAGGAACGAACGTCGCGGTGGCCGGGAAGCAGCTGCTCCTCGGCCTGGAGCGCTTCGAGGCAATTCTTTCAGAGATCCGGCGAATCAACAGCCGCGGTTACGACGGTGCTGCGCGCGTCAAAGATGCATTCGTTCATAACGCACTGGCCTCTACCCTCAGCCTGGAGCCGGCGGTATACAGCCTCGGCCGCCACCCGGTGTCGCAGGTGCTGACGAAGGCCGCTGATGGCGTCAAGGAACTGACCGAGCAAGAGCAGGACGCGCTGATCGACACCTTCGCATCCGAGTCCGCTGCACTGGCGCGGACACGGCCGGAGACGTTTCTCAAGCTCCACCGTGACATCGAGCTCGTGAATCTTGATCGACTCATTCAGTCCTACGAAGATGCCCTGGCTAGGGGCAAGAAGGAGGGGTTCTGGCAGAACTTCTTCGATAACAACGCCTTTGCACTCCAGCAGGTGTTCGGCACGCCAATGGTCAGTTTTCAGTCGAGTGCCTCTGTCGGTGGTGTCGGATTCGCCGGTAGTGGCGGCAAGGTTGCCGACTACCTCCTCAAGAATCCACTGACCAATAATGTTGCGCTGGTGGAGATCAAGAAGCCGTCGACGTCACTGCTCAACACTAAGGAGTATCGAGGGGGTGTGTTCGGTCCGTCCAAAGATCTCGGCGGCGCCGTGACGCAGGTGATGGATCAGGCGTATCAACTGATGACTTCCTTCGCGGGCCTGAAACTGGCTTCGCGGGCGGATCTGGAGGCATACGCGGTGTCGTGCTTCGTCGTTATCGGGCGAACTCCATCCTCGGATGACGAGCAAAAGTCGTTCGAGATGTACCGAGCAAACTCACGGAACGTGAAGATTGTGACGTACGACGAGATCCTGGAACAGCTCAAGCTGCTGCGTAAATTCCTTCTCCCGGAAGACAGCGAGCGCTAGCGGCGAGGAACCCCGAGACGCCGAGAACGGCGGACCCCGAGGCGGGACGGTATCGAGTGATCGCCTGTCTGTCTCGGAATCGATTCGAATGAGAGACACTCGAACTAGCGCATATCCCTATACTTCACGACTGATCCCATGCGTTGACCGGACGAGGCGGGACGCAGCGACGCAGTGTCGGGGTGGCCGGCCATTGTTCTGTCGACGTATGTCGGACGACCGCCATTTCGATGATGAACGACCGGTTTAGGCCACGGCCTTGGCGATCGGATCGCGGAAGTGGTTGGTCATGTCCTGTAGGGCCGTTGTGCCTGATGAATCGACGACGAGCTCCCCGTAGTTCTGGTGAGTTCCGGACCCGATGAATGAGGCGAACTTGAGCCCTTCAGCACCGATCTGGGAGAGGGCGTCTGCACCGTCAGAGCCTGCCAATGCGGTGAGGCTCGAGGCGAGCCCTCCAAGGTCCCCAGCGTGTGACTGCTGGGTGATCTGCTGTCCGGTCGTCGTGGACGCAGACACTGAACCGAGCTTGGGCGCCTCGGTCTTCTGGCCACCGTTGAGTGTGCCCACCGCGATCTTCGCGAAATCGAGGATGTGGGGGAGTGCGCTGAGGCCGGCTCCGATGATGTCGCCGGTCTCGATGGCGTGCCAGAGCTGCTTTTGGAGTTCGCCGGCGGTGTTGGCCAGACCGATGATGTCGAGGTTCCCGACGAGGCCGACGATCATCGAGATGATCTGTGCGGCGCCGGATGGGTCGGGAATCATCGCGATCAGGGCCGCAGCAGTCTTGTAGTCGAGTCCGGCGGCGAGCTTGATGAGTGGCTCGAATAGGACGTTGATGCGGTCGAACTCGGCGTGGACAGCCTTGACCTTGGCCATCGGATCGAGACCCGGATCGAGAACAATGTGCGGGATCCGGTTGAACAAGATGTCGAGGACTGCAGGGATGTTGTTGGCGAGGTCGAATGCGTTCGTCCCGATGTGCGTGACCTGGTTGATGAGCACGCTCGGCTTGATGATCGAGAGTGTGTCCGCAGCGAGTGACAGACCATCAGCCGGAGTGGCGGCCAAGGGGGAGACCTGAGTGGACAAGGTGTCCACCGATGTCTGCAGCTGCTGCACCTGACCCGGCGTGGAGGCATTCTGAACCGTCCGCGCGATGGTGTCCGCGGCCTGAAATGCACTCTTCAGGTCGATGCCCTTGACCTTGTCGACGATCTGGCCGGCGGCGTATTCGGGAGTCGAAGCGTCCGCAGTCATGAGCGTCTGTTCCACGGCCGGATTCTGGGTTACCCAGCTGGTCGTATCGGCCACCGGAACAAGGGTGTTGGCTACATCTGTCGCCGCCGATTCCATGCTCTCCAGGTCCGGAGCGCCGGACTGCAGCTGCTGCTGCAGGGTCTCGATGTTGCCGGCCAATCCCGGAAGATTGACCTTCGAGTAGTCGGACACCAAGGCGTTCTGCAGACCCGCGGTGGTGGGCTGAGATCCATCGCTCTGCTGCGGACCGGAAGCAGTCGGAGGCTGGGCAAGCACTCGCCCAAGTCCTGCGAGCAATCCATCCTTGCCGGCGTTGGTCGAGCAGTAGAGGTCGTCGGGGGCGCAGTACGAACGCGTGACTGCGGCTGTCTTTCCGAACCCGCCCGGCCTGGCCCCCGCGATCCCGACACCGTCGACGGGAGGACCGACGAGAGTGTTGTCGCCATTCGAACTCTGCCGTGGGTCGGCAACAAGACCGACAGCGATCAACTTCTCTGCCGGGATTGGACCTTTGTCGTGTCCGATCAACCATGCCAAGTCGCCGGCAACGTCCGCACCCTGGCTGTAGCCGCCGAGTGCGAACAGAGTGTTCGGGCATTGCGTTGCATGAGTCTGCATCACGCGCGCACCGGCTCCGATGCCAGATGCCTTACTGGTGCCATAGGTCTTGCCCTTGTTGAAGGCGGACGCTTCGTACGCCGGATAGGTGATCTTGATGGAGCTGCCGAACAGCTGGGAAAGAGGATCGGTGACCTGCTTGAGCAGACCCTTCGCGACGTCAGGATTAGCGGTCGAGTCCGTTTCGAATGTCCCCGGCATCATCACCACTTCCACTGCCGGGCAGCCCGAGGATGCCGGCGCCGCCTCGGCCTGACTTGGCGACACAACCGCGATGAGGGAGGCGAGGAGTGCAGTGAGCAAGGAGGCGACGAGCAGGGGCACCCGGGCGCGAGAGTTGGTGCGACCGTCCTCAGAAGTTGGTGTGTGAAGGTGCGTCATAAGTGTTCTCTTTTCGTCAGCGATACAGCGCCGGCATGATGACCCGACCGCTGTCGATATGAGTGGTGATGTCGCGGGGGAGAAAGTCAGCGACAGTGAGAGCGACTCTGCTCATTGCATGCGAGGACTCGGCGAGCAGTCCGAGACGAGCGATTGTGGGGTGGGTGAGTGCAGCATCGAATTCTCGCGTCGCTTCGAGGAGCACGGACGTTTCGGTCAGAAGAATCGCCGCCGCGATGAAGACCATGACGGTGAACAGAGGCGCGAGACTACGGGTCATCAGATCGCCGCGGTCGTCGTTGCAGTCCGACGACGACCGCGTGCAAACCGGGGCCGAGGAGTCGGCTGGTTGGAGGCGACGACACTTTTGCGAATGCGTGTGACCGCGCGGTAGAGCCGCTGGCGAAGCGCTGCCGGAGTCATCCCAATCTCCGCGGCAATCACGGCCAGGTCGCAATCGGTCTGTTCGAGGTATGCCCGCTGAATCAGGGTGCGATCGAGGTCGTTGATGACCTTCTTTTCGACCGCCCACGTGAGCAGAGCCGGAGCAGAGATATCCGCTTCCGGCTCGTTCTCAGCACTGTCGGACTCGTCCATGACATCGGAGGCGGGGATCTCCTGGGCGAAGGTTTCCTCGCGCGTGATCTTCTTCAGCGTGTGCAGGAAGAGTGCCGCGTAGACGTTCGCACCGGAGGGCCTGTAGGTGGCGATCAGTGACATGAACGTGGCCACAGTGGAGGCCGCTCTCTCATCGCACGCGTGATACCGATCGTGCCCACTGACCCGTGCGTGGCGCGTGAGTGAGATGAGCTTGCCGAGCATCAGCTGCAGTAGCGCTCGCCCGGCAAGGGAGCTTCCTTCCTGATGCAGTGTCAGCAGCGCCAGAAGCACACCATCACGATCTCGGCGGTGCGCCGCGGCGAGATCGTTGAGATCCGCGACCTCACGGAGCGCGTCCTGGCTCACCGACCACGTCAAGACTTCGGCGGCGGCTGCGGGGCGAGCGCAGAGGTACATCCACTCGGTGTTCAAGCGGCTGTACAGATTGCTCGGCGCGGTGCTGCGAACCGGCGTTGCCGATGACGCTGTGGTGGCGGTGGGTGCGTGGGTGGACGTTTCCACGATCGGTCTCCTCTGGGCGCGGGCGAGGTGGTCTCGCGCCCAGTACAGCAACCGGATATTGCCTCTGACCTGCGTGTTTGTTGTTGCCGGAGGGGTTGTCGTTATTGCCAGGGCGTTGTTGCCGTGAAGGTTCCGGCTGTGCGGCGGTGGGCAGGGAGTGCCCCTCACGTGCGCTCCTTCGGCTGAGGCAATAACCCCTTGGTGACTGCAGAAGAAACTTCAAAAAAGTTTCGCGAGCGATGTCACTCAAGCCCCCGGACCCGGATCTTCCTCCAAGTAGAAGCCCACTTTTCTGTGTGGCGCTCTTCCACACCCCAGTCGCCAGGAGGACCGGATGCACGAGCTCGACAACTCGCTGCAAGCCCAGCTGCACGATCTCGGCTACGTGCACGCCGTCACCGAGGAGATCCGCCGAGTCGCGGCAGCCCTGGCGGTGAACCCTCTCGATGAAGAGGCGAGCACTTCGCTGTGGCTGTTGGTGTTCGTCGAAGCGCCAGCCGCGCGCGCCGCGCTGTCGCGGGCGTCCGCATTCGACATCGCGGATTCCGTCCCCGATTGCGCAACGTCCGACCCGACGACGGAAGCCGGCATCCGATGAACATCGGCCTCGCGAAAATCAACAACTTCGGCCGCAGCTCCAAGAGCAAGACCGATCGCGCATCTGAAAATAGCGTCGACTCCGTTGTCGACGAAGCCGAGGAGTTGGCGCGCGCGGAGCGTGCACAGTGGGGCCTTCGGCAGGTGTGGACCACCCGACTTATCAGGGCTGGAATCCTCGCCGCACTCGGCGCCGGAATAGTTGCCCTGATCCTCGTCGTCTTCGGATCCTCGCCCACCCCGAACCTCACCGACAACGCCACCGAAGACACCGCAGACGTCGACACAGTCGGTCAGGCGAAAGCCGAAGATCTTGCTCGGCAGTTCGTCGTTGCCTGGCTCCAGGCATCGCGTGGGAATGAACAAGAACTCGATCATTTCGTCTCGGGAAGCCCCAGCCTTCCGACCGCGCCGTTGTTTGCAGCGACTGATCCGGCCGTCGCGTCGATCGACTACGAGCAGAAGTCACGGACATACGCGGTGACGGTCTCGGTGACAGTTCGAGCCGCCACGGATGCGAATGCGGCCACAGTTCGTCGCTACTTTCAGGTGCCGGTTGTGGTCACAGAAGCGGGCGTCAGGGCCGCCGCACTCCCCGCCGAAGTAGCTGCCCCTTCAACGTCGATCGACGTCAAGCTCGGCTACAAGTACCGGGTCGCCAACCATCCCATCGCCACGTCCGCGCACGAGTTCCTGTCCGCGATGTTGACCGGCAACGGGGAAGTAGCGCGCTATCTCACGCCGGGGGTTTCGATCGCCCCGATTGTTCCGGCGCCGTATCGCAGCGTGGCAATCACCGATGTCTATTCGTCGGAAGACCTGAGTGCTGCCAGTGCATCGGCACCGCTGCCTGACGGTGATGTGGTGCGCCTCCTGGTGACGGCAGCGCAGAAAGTCACCGAGGTCGATTCGGTCAGTGGGCAGTACGCGCTGACGATGACCTCCCGCGGCGGTCGGTGGGAGGTCATCGCAATTGACGCAACGCCGTTGTACCCGCCGGCGGCACCCCGAACACCATCCTCGTCAACGACCGCACCGAGCTCGACCACACCAAGTGCGGGGGCCCCGGAGTCCGCATCGTCTGAATCAGGGCAGACCCCCGCACTCTCAGTGCCGGCTGCCGGCGACATGCCGTTGTTCTCCCCGTCAGGAACCGATCCTCATTCATCCGGAAGGTAACCCATCATGTCCATTGCGCTCGCCGCCACCGATCCCAACAACGCAGTCCTCGCCGTAGGGCTTTTCGACAAGGCGCAGGAGTTCACCAGCGACGGCAAGCTGCTCCTCCAGTCGGCTGCCGGCTGCCTCGTTGTGTTCTTCCTTCTCAAGAATCTGATGGCCTCATTCACAGTTGCCCGACTCATCACATCAGCGCTCATCGGCGGAGCAGCACTGTGGGTCGTCTTCAACATGGACGTCCTGAAGGACTCGACAGGTGAGGAGTTGGAGAGCGCTCCCGCCGCGGTGCACCTCGTGGCCGAGCCGAGTTCCGGCTTAGACCTTCCCGTGTGATCTCCGCTCGTTCGCACCGGCTGAAAGACGCTTGTCTGCAATGACCTCATTGCGCGACCGACCTCGACAAGGAGGCTCCAATGTTCGATGTAGCTAGCACTGCGGAAGCGGGTTCGCGGCTTCGCCGGCATGAAGTCACGAGTGGGCCGGTGCTGCGATGAGCGACGAGCGCACCACCGGGGAAGTCATCAAGAACTTCACCCGCGCTCGCAAGGTGCCGCAGCTGATCGGGCGTACACCCGAGGGACAGAAGCTGCCGTTCGGTCCCTACACCGTTCCGCAGGCCGTCAGCGGCGCAATCGTCGGAGGGCTCCTGTGGCTCCTGCATCCCCTGTGGCTTCGGGACAGCATTTCCTGGAACGTCGGATTCTTCGCCTTCTGGTCACTGGGCACCGTCCTTGTCGTCGGTAAACTCCGGTTTGCCGGCCGGAGCCCCGCCTCAGTGGCACAGGGAATCTGCGCCGCAGCCTTCGCGCCGGCCGGTGCCAAGATCCAGATCAACGGCCGCCGGGTGACCATCCGGCCACCCCACCTCGTGCGTCCGAGTGGCTACATCACTGCCGACCCCACGGCCGCCGAACTCAGCGCCACGACGGTCGTCCCGCAGGCCGTGCACATCGCCACCGCCGAGGTCACCGAAACCGCATCGGCAGAACCTGTCGCACCACGACCGCAGACCTCCGCTCCGGTGCCCACACCGGCAAGCGGACCCACCCATCGCGCCGGCCGATCGAGCGTCAAGGAACTTCTCGCTCTGGCTGCTGCAGGCACCTCCGAGTAGAAAGCACCGCCACTATGGAACAGCCGACACTGTCAATGGCCGCGAACATCCGGTGGACGAAGTCCGGCGTTGTCTGGGCGGACTACGTGCTCACAGGTATCGACTACGGTTACCGCCCCGACGTGGACAAGCGCACTGCTCGTACCCTGCACACGATGCTCGTCCGCGCCCTTCCGGGCGAGTCACTGTTGATGGGCATCGCAGCATCGTTGAGCGCCGAAGCCGTCGTTTCCCGAATGACCGAAGGCGTCGATCTCGATGCACACCCGGACTGGGCAACCGAATGCGAAGCGACTCTCGACTCGATCGAGCTATACCGCCCGGGGCAGCGGATCTACTGGCTGAGCATTCCGCTGACCACACCCAAGGTCGTCGATCAGGTCAAGGCCGCGGCTCATTCGGCCTGGACCACACTCTCCGACTACATCGGGCTGCCGCGGACCGCAATTGGCGATGACGAGATCCGGGCCCGGGTCCGGCAGGCCAACCGGATCATGGCCGACATCCCCGGTGTCTTCGATGCGCAACCGGCCACTCCCGCTCAGATGATGTGGCTGTGGCAGCACGCGATGACGCGCGGACTGCATATCGACCCTGACCTGCCCGACGCAGCCGTGACGCCAGGAGCAAAGTCAGGTGCCGCACTGTCCGCATGCCGGATCGACGAGGGCGCCCAATCGGATCGAGAGAAGGCGCCGGGTTGGCGAGGCAAGGTCCCGACGTTCAGTCGGGTCCTGAAAGTGGACCAGCCATACGAATTCGTCGACCACCCTGCCTCCTACCAAGTGCTCCTCGCGCTCGCTGACACCCCCGCCGGTGGCGTCTATTTCCCCGGCTCGGAGTTCTTCACCCTCGCTGACGACTTCGGCGATATCGATGTCGATTTTGCCGTACGGCTCAAGGTCACCGCCGGTGCCGATGTCATGCGAGCGAACAAGCGCGCGCTCGAGAACCTGAAGGAGCAGTACGAACAGCGGGAAGGAGAGTTGGCCGGCGGCCAAGGTGTTCTCGACCTCGCTGCCGCCGCGTTGACCGAATACACCTCGTTGCTCGAGACGAACCGCGATGAGGTCGAGGTTGCCTGGACGGCGTTGTTCGCGGTAGGAGCTGATTCCGAGGAGCGTGCACTCGCTGATGCGAAGGCATTGGTGAAAGCGTTCGAACAGCAGGACTACAAGGTGGTCGCGCCGGTCGGCTACCAGGAAGACCTGTGGTGGGCGATGTTGCCTGGCGTTCCCACCTCGAAGATCGTCCGCGAGTTCGCGCAGATCACCACGTCGACGCATTTCGCGGCGTACATGCCGTTCATTCGCAACGATCTCGGCGATGGCAGTGGTCCGCTGTTGGCACTGAACATCACCACTTCTCGGATCGGTGTGGTGCACCACGACGTCGCCGGAAAGTCGCTGCGCGACCAGTCCGGGTCCTTTGCGGTCACCGGTGAGCTCGGATCGGGCAAGTCGGTCACCATGAAGGTGATCGCCGGCCAGGTCGTCGACTGCGGCGGTCAGGTCATCGGTATCGACCAAAGCGATCTCGGCGAGTACGCCAACTGGGCCCGCGCCGTCACCGAAGCAGTCGTGGTCGACCTCGTCGAACCCGAATACAGCATGGATCCACTGAGGATCTTCGAGGCCGGACTCGCAGCAGAAATGGCCCAGTCCGTGTTGTTGACACTGCTCCGGATCCAGCCATCCTCAGACCTGGGCATCGCATTGGCGAAGGTGCTCGAGCCCGAATACCGCGCCGAGCACCCTTACCAGGGTTTGGGCGAGCTGACCGAACACCTCCTGTCCGGTGCTTGCCCGATCGCCCACGCCCAAGATCTCGGCGAAGCGATGAACGTCTACGCCCGCCGCACCTACGCGGCGGCACTGTTCGGCAAAGATCTACCCCCGCTGCCCATTACTGCTCCCGGCATCATTTTCCGCACCCACAAGGTCGACTTGCCGACCCAGCTGCAGACCGAGAAGCAGCACCTCTATGAGAACCTGCCGCTGGAGAAGCGGTTCGGTCACGCGGTGTACACCCTGATCGCGAAGGTCGCCCGCGGACAGTGCTTCGCCGACCCCGACCAGATGGCGTTGTTCCTCGTCGACGAGGCACACCACCTCCTGGGCGCCGACGACGGAGTCGACATCGTCGAGGACTTCGTGCTGCAGGGCCGCAAGTCCTCTGCCGCGGTGGGACTCGGCGACCAGGACTGCGCGTTCGGCACCCCGAAGCTGCGCGGACTGATCAAGACCCGAATCGCGCACCGTCATACAGACGAAACCCTCGCCAAGCGCGCCATTGAATGGCTCGGCCTCGACCCGGACGACTACGGACTGGTCAAGCAATACATGGAGCAGACAGCTCCGGTAACCGGAAAAGACAAATACGTCGAACCTCACCGCCGCGGTGAAGGTTACATGCGCGATGGCAGCGGAAACGTCGGTCGTATCAAGACGCTGCTGCCGGCAACCGAGTCTCGCCGAATTGCAGTGTCGACCACTCCGAAGGACACCAAGCTGGTGAAAGCATGACCGCGGCCGCGGCGTCCTCCCGTGAACGGGAGGTGGTCGGCGCCCCCGAACCCCGGGAGTATTTCAGTGTCCGCGCCGCGGCCAAACGCTCACTGCTGTGGCTTGTCACCGCATGGATTCCGCAATCCTGGCTGACCGCACTGATCCACCTGACCCGTCCCGTAACCCGCTGGCTGTGGGCACGCTGGTGGAGCCGGCTACTCATCCGCCTCATCGCCGGCTGGCACGCGGCCGGCGCCATCTTGATGATCGTGGCCACCCCGGCTCTCGCCGATCCCGCCGGCGGCGGCGGTGCGAGCCCGTTCTTCGCCTGGATGAATCTGAAAGATTCGCACGGCATCGACGCGTGGGGCTACTTCCTGTCCATCGACAAAGGCAACGCCTCGGTGGGCGGCGGCTGGCGCATGATCTGGGCGTACATCATCACCCTCGAATACGAGGTCTTCCGCTTCCTGATGGCAACGGCCATCTGGTTCATCACCTGGGTGCTCTCGTTCGAATGGCTCGAGCTGATCCTCACGCCCGTGCGCACCATCGCCGACTCGGTCACCTCCATCACCGACCAGTTCGCGCTGACCCCGCTGATGCTCACAGTCGCCGGACTCAGCGTCGCCACCTGGATCATCCGCGGCCGATTCTCCACCGGAATCTACGAGCTCCTCATGTCCTGCGTCATCGCGGCCGCGGCCGTGGGCGTTCTCTCGAACCCGGTCGATCGCGTCCTCGGGGACGACGGGCTGGTGCTGTCGGCGCGAGATGCCGGCCTGGAAGTCGCCTCAGGGCTGGCGAACGGCGGTGATACCAGCGGAAACCCGCAGACAGAGATCGAAACGATCGAATCGAAACTCATCGACACGTTCATCCGCCAACCAACGCAACTGATCAACTTCGGAGTCGTTCTCGATGCCCCGGAAAACAACGGGAAATGCGTCAAAGAGTTCGACGCCGCGTACCTCTCGAAGCCAAAGGAGCCTGGACTCGCGGACAAAGCGCAGGACGTCGTCTCCGAGATCGCCCCTGGGGCAGGCGTAGCCCTTGACCTGATCAATCCCGACGCGAAACCGGAAGACCGCGTCAAAGATGCCATCGCCAAATGTGAGGGGGAGGACGGGCCGATGAAGGCCTATGCCGACAACCCCGGTCCCGGACAAGCAATGGGCCTGTTTTTCCTGATCTTCGCCGGCGCACTCCTCATGGCCTTCGCGATCTACCTCGCTGGCCGATTGATCATCGCCGCAGGTGTCTCGATCGGCAATGCCATCAAATCGATACCAGGAGTCGTCCTCGCCATCGCACCCTCGATGCGCGGGCAGTTCTGGCGGACCATTGCCAACGTCGCAATGGCGTTGCTGCAGATGATCTTCGCCATCGTCTTCCTCGTGGGATACGTCATGGTCGTCGAGGATCTCTTCGCTGCAGACGAATCGAACCTGATCCGCACGGTGTTCTTCGTCGACATCTTCCTGGTCACCGCGCTTCTCCTCTTCCGCCGAGCGGTCAAGGGAATGAAGCGAATGTCGGACAACCTGGCAACAACTCTGGCTAAACGGCCCAACGCCGCACCGACCGCCATTAGTCGCTCAACGCCCACCACAGCGCGCGACATCGCTGCGATGGCCGCCAACGGACGCCACATGTACCAGGGCGGAAAGGCCGTGGTGAAGGGGGCAGGAGCACTAGCGAAGAAGTCCGGCACTGCCGCGGCAACGACCGGAAAAGTCGCCGCCGGAGCCACGTCGACCGCAGCAACCGGCGGGGCAGCTGCAGTGCTGGTTGCCGGACGGGTCCTCTCCTCGACGGCGAAGCGAGCGAAGAACAAGGTCGACTCGATCGCCGATCCCGACAGCTACCCGAAGTCCACTTCAGGCACGGTCGTTGCCCAGACCGGTCGTGGAACCGCCGGTACGAACGCTGCTGCCGACGCTGTCCGGAGTCGACTGTCGAAAACGGCGGTGTCGGACAAGGCCGGCATCAAGCACCCCATCGGGGTCGCCCCGTCATTGCCGGTCCCCAATCCTGGCCAGGTCCGCGCCTCGGCCACGACGACCAGTAGCCCTGACGGTCGCCGATTCCGCGAATTCACCACCACATCTGGGGCGCCGGTGATGTTGCCGACTACACCGAGCCGCATCCCGCGACCAGCCAGACCCGCCTCTCCTGAAACAGGGATCCCCAACGGTTCAGGGTCGAAGACTGCTCAGCTGCTCGCTGCCGCAGCGCAGTCCGGATCCGCGCCGGTCAAGCCGAGCGCACTGGCCCACCGAGCTCGCTGATGACGCTCCTCGACACACCACCGTCGACCCCGGACACACAGGAAGGCAGCTCGAAAATGTGGTGGTGGCTGCTCGCCGGAATACCCGCCTTCGCCATGGTCATCATGATGGCTCCGATACTGGTCATCCTCGCGACGACCGGTAGTGACACGAACTGCGGTCGACCTGTGCCAGACGCCGGGGGCGGCAGCCTCATGGGAATCAAGCCCGGATCCCTCGCGGTCCCGATGGCCGAAGGCACCTACACAATCAGCTCACCCTTCGGTATGCGCGAGGGAGGCATGCACGAGGGCCAGGACTACGCAGCACCACTGGACACCCCGTTCTACGCCGCCGGTGACGGCGAAGTCATCGCCGCAGAGCCCGCCGCCGGCTACGGACACTGGATTCGGATCCGGCACACCATCGAGGGCCAGATCGTCGAATCCCTATACGGGCACATGCAGGCGTCCGGGGTCCTCGTCCACACCGGAGACAAGGTCAAAGCGGGCCAACTGATCGGCAAGGTGGGCAGCGAAGGACAGTCAAGTGGACCGCATCTTCACTTCGGCATCTACCCCGGAGGCTGGTCACTGGGCGGCGGAGTAGATCCCATTCCGTGGCTCAAACAACAAGGAACCATCTCGCCCAATGGAGGACCGGCAGAGCTGGTCGCACATACCGATTCCACCGGTGGAGACCTACCACCGCTGCCCGCCGACGAAGGCAGCGAAGCGCACATGCAGGTCGACTCCATCCGCGTCATGCGCACAATCGCGGTGGCCTTCCCCGAGATCACCACCATCGGCGGATGGCGCCCCACGGACGACGTCGCCCAGGACCACCCCGACGGCCGCGCGGTCGACATCATGATTCCCGACTCCGCGAGCGCCCAAGGGAAGGCGCTCGGCGACAAGATCGCCCTGTACCTCCAACAGAACAAAGTGGCACTCAACGTCGAGTACCTGATCTGGCACCAGCGCTACTGGGATGGCACCGGTGACTGGTCGCTGATGGAGGACCGGCACGGCTACACCGCAAACCACTTCGACCACGTACACGTGACACTTGAGGGCGGCGGGATGCCGACCGCCGAGACCCGCTACGGCAGCGCTCCGGGCGGTACGACCACCACGGAGCCGTGCCCGCCAGAGGTCGGTGATCAGACCAAGTTCGCCCCTGGCAGCATCCCGCCGCAATACACCAACGCAGTCTCGGCTGCTGGGTCTCTGTGCCCAGAGGTGAGTCCGGTTCTGGTGGCCGGCATCGTTCAACAAGAGTCCGGGTTCAACGAAAAGGCCGTCAGTAAGGGCGATGGCGTAAACGAGGGCGGCGCCGAAGGAATGAGTCAGTTCATGCCGGAGACCTGGAAGGCTTTCGGTACGGATTCCGGTCTAGATCGAAACGGAAAAGCGGAACCACCGAACGCTGCCGACCCGTTCAATCCGTACGACGCGATCGCCTCGGAAGGGCGCTATCTCTGCCACATCGCCGACTACCTTCGACCGCATCACGACAGTGGAGCCGTCACAGGCGACTTCACCGATCTGATCATCGCCGCCTACAACGGCGGGGAGGGTGCCGTCGTCACTTACGGCGGGATTCCGCCATTCGGCCAGACCCAGGCATACGTGCCGGCCGTGCGTGAGCACATGAAGAAGTTGGCGGCCTGACACTCGCTCGGACGTTATTGCCCGACGCCCGGCACAAGGCCGGCCACCCACCGCTCGGTAGTAGTGGAAAGTGCGCACTCGGGCAGGGTGAGGCGAATTCATGTGGCGAATTCATGCCCGTCCCGGGTGAAGTCCGACCCCTTGGCAATAAGGGGTAAGTGGTCCCGCCTCGGGATCAGCGCAGACGTTCAGAGACACGAAAAACCCCCTGGCGGGGGTGTTTTCGCGAGGAGGACTTGGCAGGTCCTCCGCTTATGGCCTTGGCCGGGCCGTCACTTTTCTCTGAGGTGAGTGTCGAAAGTTGGCGCTTTCTGAAACTCGTGAAACTCGTACTGCATCCCAGGCCTAGGGTAACTGACTGCTGCCGGGCCAGCAGCGTTACTCGGACTGGAGGAGCACCTGCCGCGAGCGAGCGGCAACGCCAAGCTGTTCGTTCAGAGGAGCACTGTCGGCTGAACCCGTACCGGATGCCGACGGTGGCGGGACGGCGTTGGGACGGGTTCGCGATCGGTGTGCGAGACCAGCGAGATCAGTGGCATCGCGCCAAGTACAGGTACGCAAGCGAGGCTCAAGGAACGATCAACACGCGTGAGATGGGTTGTTGCCTGAGCGGAAATATACCCCTACGCGGGGTCTTCGCTCCGATCCATGCTCTCTTCGTTGCGCTGATCGGAGCGTAACCCACGTGTCAAGGGGGTGGTGGGTGTAAATCGGGTTGTCCTGACTCGGTGAAGGTGGCGACGACTCAGTGAATCTGGCGAGTGTGGCGGTCTATCTGGCGGACGGCTCAGCGAACCTGGCGAATCCGAGGTGGTCACCCGCGATCGGGAATGAATCGAGGCACCGAGTTCCATGCTTGCCACGTTCTTTGAGTCCGAAGTCGCCGCGGCGACTAAATAGACCTGGCGAACAGCAGGTTCGGCCGCTGCGATCTCGCCAGATCCACTGAGTCAGGACACGGGTGTCCTGGCTCGGTGCATCTGATGTCCACTCAGTGAATCTGATGCCGGCGGCGGTCAAACTGATGCCCGGCGCAGTGGATCTGATGCGGAGTTCCCTGACCAGCGCTCCGATGGCGCCTGCTGCGTTACCAGGAGAATCGCGACAACAGGCCGCCGTTCCATGTGCATCAGATTGGTTGAGCCCCGCGCGAAGAAGCCGACGCGGCCAATCTGATGCATCACTGGTCAGAGCTTCGTTGCGGCATCAGTTTCACTGAGTCGGGACATCGGGGATTGCCGTACCGGCATGGCGGTGTCGCAAGGTCGGTTGTCCTGTGACAGTTGATCTTCCTTTTTGTCAGTGAATCTTGCCCGAGCTGCTCGTTCTGCCACTACGGTTTGCTCGTTCTGATTCGGCTGGATGGTGGCGCGTGGCCGATGCTAGGACGTAGGTCCGGTGCGTGCCGGCGAAGCAGCCACCGGTAGAGGTGATCGCTCATGCCGATTACAGAGGCCCGCCGAACCAACCGAAATCGGGTCTCGGCATGCACTTTCGGCACCGCCACACTCGAAATGTGGGTGCCGGCGGTCGAGAGCGCGCATGTAGGACCGGGTCGAGTCGAGTGGGCCGGACAGGATGCGCCGACCGGCCCGGGGCCGCGTGCCGGGCTAGCCGAACGGATCGGCGGCGACACCGTCGAATGCGTCGTCGTCCGACTCGTCTCGAAACACCCGTACGGGGCGCCGCCTGCGGTGAAGCCGACAGGCGAACATCGACCCGCTCGCCCACCACGATCCCATCGAACGCCGATGCCGGTCCGTCTGTGGTGTCCGGCTGGTGCTTGCCGTTCGCGTGCCGGCGTTGGCTGGTGCTCGGCTCACCGCCCATGGAGTCGGGCGTTCCCCTCGACGTCGGGTTTGTTCGTGGCGGTCACATCGGTCCCGCGGCCACCGAGAAGTGGAAGTTCCCCGCACCCACGGACCGCTCGAGGGTCGCAATGACAGCAGCCGAATTGTCGTAGGGCCCGTTGAGGTAGAACGGCTGACCGTCCCTCCCGAACTCGATCTGGCCCGACCCGTCCCACTCACCCAGGAACGCGGCGGCATCACCATCGAACGCGTCCGCGGGCTCGAAACCGAGCCCACGCGCATACGCCGCCGCCCCCAGGATCAGTTCACGGCCGAGTTCGATCGGAATCTCCACCGCAGGACGGTCGAACGCCGCGTAGTACCTGCGGACGGCGGTGGGGATCCTGCCCGCATCCATGGTTTCGGGGTCACGGGTGTTCTTCACCCCCAGGCAGTGCACGTCGGCCAGGTAGCCCCGCAGCGTCGCCCGACCACGCCGTCCCTCTCGTGCCACCAACACCTGCGCGAAGCCTTCGACCTCACCGGCGGGAGCATCCAGTTCCGCCCACTCCGGATGACCCTCGAGGCCCAGCCCGACACTCCAGCCGCAATTGACCCAGCAACCCAGCACCCGCCCCAATCCTCGGGACGCCTGCGCCTCGGCAGCGATTCGGCGCACCAACGGCGCCACCACCGACGGCCGCACGCCCAGAACACGCGCGATCACCTTCGGCGGGACACCCTGCTCCCACCGCCGCCGCACCTGCTCGACCAACTCCACATCGTCCATGGCACCCCATTCTGTTTCACCGATCGGGAAGCGTCCGCGTCTGCACAAACCCCGCACATGTTGGGCCAGGTGAACGGCCGTGATGCCGATCGTCGGCGCCGGGCACGTCGGTCGCGGCGCACCACCACCGAACGGTCACCCGTCTCGCCCCGGGAATCCTCCACCACGGATACCCACGCGAAATCAAGCAAGATCCAATGGCGAAGTCGACCAGACCCCCGGCCCCGCAGCAGCTTCAACGAAGTCCGGTTCGCCACTCAAGATTCCTCACCGCAGGTCAAGGGGTCCAGCGCAAGGACGATTCGCTGACAGAGGACACCGGTGTGGGTTCTCGTTGGAAAGTTCAGATTCTCACGGATCGTTCGGACCTCGTTCGGATCCGAACGATTGCCGAGAAGCCGCAGCGGCCCCGAACTCGGCGTCGCCTACTACCAGCTCACATCCGACAGATGGTGGACAGCGCGCAGCACGCCACGGGCTCAACCGGCCAAGGAATCGAACGGCCAACGCGAAAGAACGTCCGAACGAAGGGCGAGAAGGCTTTCGAATGCCCAGGACAAAGCCGACCAGAACGAACGAACCAACGAGAACCTACAGTCGGGTCAATGGGATGAGGATGGGACGCCTCCCAGAGGACTCCAACATGAGGCGATGAGCGCTGTGGAGCGAGCACGGACCAGAAAACTTGGCCAGCGCGTGTCACACAAGCTCCCTTACCGGGATCTTCCTCCGAGTAGGAGAGATCAATCAGCGGCGAGGTGGTGTGCTCGCTCGCGCAGGAGGGAGCAGCGTGGAAATGCGAACTGATCAGCGAACTGCGAACGCAAGGTGGCCGCGGCACGGATCGGCAGTTGGATACGCGGAGTCAGGTAGTACGAATCGGCGAGAGGAAGGCAATCGCGGTGCCGGCACGCCCGTGCTCTCCTCGGCGACTGGTGAAGACGAGGCCTGGCGATGACAACCACACCTCCGCAGCAAAGTGGTGCGCGGTTCGCACGCTCTCCCCGAATCAGTTCCTTGCCCCCGCGGCCGCACACCTGGCTTCGCGACAGCTTCTGTTTGGGTACCACCGCGGTCGGTGCCAGCGCCGCCGCTCCGCTGTTCGGATACAGCGCCCTCGCGATGCCCGCCGCGGCGGGCTTGTCGATCGCTGCCGTCTACGCCGGAGTAGCCGGCAAACGTAAGCAGCTTCGCGATGTCGACGTCGACGAGGTGATCGAAAGGCTGTGCCCGATCGTGGGACTGCCGGAGGCCACCCGGGCGGTGCTGTCGACGTCGAAATGGAGTCGTGGATGGCCGGGACTTCCGGGGAAACTCACCGTGCACTACGACTCGACACAGGCACTGAATGACGAGACGTGGCTCGCTGATATCTGCGGGGTCTTCGAAGATCAAGGGTGGGGTTTCTTCGAACTCGACAAGCACGACCCCGCCCGCCGGCGCCTGATCTTCAGGCCCGCTGCCGAGCCGGAACGAGAAGTCTCCGACAGCGACCAGGTTGTGCGCGCGAAGCGGATCATCGCCCAGCTGTTGGGCCCGACCGCGACCGTAACCGCGATCGACGTCGCCGCCGAAACGGGCGAAGTGACCTCATTGGAAGTACGTCACGAACTTGGTCCGAAACTGGAATCGGATGGCTACCGGACCCGCGTCGAACGAGGAATGAGTGCGACGTTGCCCGGTCGCTGGCGAGCACGGTGGAACCTTGAAACGGATTGGGTTCGATTCGAGCAACGTACAGCATTCCCGGACAGTGTCTGGTTGCCGGCACCGGACCTCGACCCCGGGGCCGATCTCTTGGCCAGTTACGACTCGGTGGAAATTCCGTACGGAATCGACGAAGACGGCAACGAGGTTGTGTGGCGGCCGGCGATCGACCCGAATCTGATGCTGATCGGCCCACCCGGAAGCGGTAAGACCGTGACCGCACACAATCTGTTGGTCAACTTCTCGCGACGTGGATGGCCGATCTGGGTCCTCGACGGCAAGTACGTCGAATTCCTGGGATTCCAGGACTGGCCCAACGTACAAGTCGTCGCTACGACCATCGAGCAGCAAGTGGCGTTGGTCCATCGCGCCCGCGATCTCATGGAGTTCCGCTACCAGAAGATCGTTACCGGCGAGGCGACAGAAGCGGACTTCGAACCAGTACTGGTCTTTCTCGACGAATGGGCGGAGTTCCGCGGCAACGTCGAAGATTGGTACTCCAGGGTCAAACCGAAAGGTGGCGCCCGACAGCCACCGGTGCTCAACATGCTCGCGTCGATGGCACGCAAGGCCCGAACCTCGCGAGTGCATCTAGTCTTCGGAACTCAGCGTCCCGACGCGCAGTACTTCCTCGGCGACATGCGTGACAACTTCGCCATGCGCATCTCCATGGGCCGCCTCTCACCACAAGGGGCACTCATGATGTGGCAATCACCGACGATCGGTACCAGCGTGCCCCGCAAGTGCCGCGGCCGCGGCACCACCGTCACCGACAACTATCAGTCCATCGAGATCCAGTGCTACCGCGTACCCGACCCACGCAAGACGCGAGCCGGCACCTTCGAGTCCGATCTGCTCGACACCCTCCGACCCCCGATAACACGCCATCCACGATTGCTGATCGTCCCACCGGACGAACTTCCGGACATCGACGCCACCGACGACATGTCAGAACCGGCACCGCTGACATACTTCGACTACATCGAAGCCGAATGGGTACTGGCCAGCGACCGACCCGACCTCGATCCGGTACTCAGAAGAGCGAAGATGACCCACGAAACCGATCGGCGTCTCGCGTCGCCGACGGCGCTCCTCGGGCTACTCGGGGGCCGCGCCGAGCCCACCAACGAAGCAGCGGTAGAGCTCAACGACTACCGCACCCCGACAGCCGCCGGCGCAACCGATGCCGCCTCGTTCTTAGACCAGCTCTCTGCTCCACAACTCGAATCCTCCGCCGCTCGGGCGGAGTCCTCACGCGCTCGACTAGCCCTGGTCAAAGAGTCAGCAGCAACCGAACCAGAGATACCGGCGGGCGGCGGCGCCGAGGTCTTCGACATACCGGAGGATTCACCTGACACCTACGAGGACCAGTACGGTCCGGTCCGCGATGTTCGCGCCGCCGATGTCGCACTCGGGGACCTGTTGCTGATGGAGGACATTGACGAATGGGTCGTCGTAGACACCGATCCCGAGCCGGACATCATCGAAGATTCATTGCTTTCGCTGACCTGGCGCAGCGACACCGATGAGTTCGGCGACCTCGCCTTACCTGATAGTTCCTACGTATCGATTCGCAAACCCATCCATGTATCTGGCTGAGCTGGCAACGGACGACTGTCTGCGCCGGACTCGCCGGGCTGCGAAGCAGCCGGGGCGTAGAACTACGCCCAATTTCGCTCCTTTCGACTTCTGACCAGGTCCCCCCGAGCGCACGCGGCCGGCGTCCGAAGGATCAGGGCTGCTCTTGCGGGCCGAACGGGGGAGCTGCGACGAAGGTCCATCCCGACTCGCGGTCCCAGTGCCAGCCTTGTCCGAACCTCCCGACGAGCCACAGGTCCGTGAACCCCTCGGGCAGCTTGGGTGAACGGGTGGGCATCAGGTCGAACTGGAGCGGCGCCGCGAAGTGACGGTACTCGCCGAACTGCGAGTCCGGCACGGGCTCTGGAGCACCGTCGAGGTGGAGGTACACGCCGTGATAGGGGAGTTCCGGTTCCGACATGACCTTTCTGCGGATACCGACTGGGTCCTTATCGTCACTGGCCAGGAACGCCTCGACGACCTCGAGCGTGCTGTCGGGAGTCGTGGTCCCTTTGGCATGCGACATGAAGTCTATGGCCACTCGCGTTGAGCGCTCGCCTTCGCGGGTCCGAACTATCTGGACAACTCCTGCGATGGCGGTGAGTTCGCGGTCGAGCTCCACCGTGCTGGTATCTCGTCTGCCTCGGACAAGGGTATCTACGCCCTTGTCCTCCAGCTTGCGGAGCAGTGGAGTCAATCGCTCCTGTAAGCCCTGAAAAGTCACGCCGAACTCACACATGACAGCCCAACTGCAAGACAGAGTGGAATCGTCGAACCCCTTGAACCGCCGCCGGTATTGGCCAACAGAGCTGCGGTAGTCCGAGTTGGTAATCGAACCCACCTCCAGGACTCCGATGCACCGCCGACACTCGTCGATCTCGGGTTTGTCGAAGACCCGGTAGTCGACCATTCCGTTCTCGCTACCGTCGTCATGCGGGTCCAGCCACACAGAAGAGTTGTGTTCGACTATGCGGTGGGCGAGCAGCTCGACGTCTGATTCGCCCTTCTGAGCACGACCTTTGCGAGCCACCATCACGTCCTTCCTGTCGTTGACAGCCGGCCACCGGAAAGCCAACGGCAGCGGCGCGAATGGCCCGAGGGGGAAGCCGTTCGATGGCCGAGGCGCCCAGTCAGCCGCTTCGCGTTGATCTTCCCATTCGACGTGAAATGCCCCGTTGCCGCACCGTATTGCGGTGATCTCATGCCAGGCTGCGTGGCGTCCACAGCGGAAACGCATGGTGTGGTTGAGGAAGCATCCGGAACCTGATCCGGAACCGTCGGGCTGTTTGGCGAGAGCGGCTAAAGCTCAGCTTTGATCCCTCCGAGGGTGACGTCGGTGAGCTTCCGGATGAACGCAATGCACTGTTTGGCGTCCTCCAATCGAATCGCTGGACCTTGCCCAGGCCGAACGGCATTTTGCTTGACCGCTTGAAGGACATCGACATCCGGCATCGCTTCGTCACCATGGGCGATGGCGTGACGAATCATCAACCATTTTCGAAGGCGATCCTCAACCTCATGAGGCCGGAGAGTCAGCATCTGCCGATTTTGACCCCTGGTCGTCCATGTCCAGTAGTTCCGCGGATCGAACCCGGCGGAGATAAGAAGGTTGCGCGTATTCTGCGCGTTGGGGGTCGAAAAGTTGCCGATCTCGCCAAATACCTGGCCCCGAATGAGCTTCGCGACGCCATATCCCGGATCTGTGGGTTGAGGCATATGGTGTTCGACGAGGAATCGCGCCATGTCTTGCACAACGGCCTGCCAGCTCGCGATGGCAATCACAACAACTGCTCGGTTAACCGACGTCTCGGCAGTTCTCCGGCCGCGTCCGCCCGATCCCGCCCGGTTATGTACCTCGACGAGGTTGTCGCAATGCGTCATCGCGTTGTCGAACTTGCTCGAAACAGCGAGGGTGAGTGCGATGCTCATTGCCGAAGCCTAGCGACTGCGATCCCACCGAAAGTCTGCGGCCATTTCGGTCCGTATAGGCTCGCAACCGGCTGCATTCGCATCAATCTAGGACGTTCAGTGGCACGAAAATGAGGCGAATGCTGTCGCACGGCCAGGGTTGGCGGCACTTGACGCAGTCCGATCCCACGGACTCGTCGGCGGTGGTGTGAGCGTCGAAGCCCTTCTTCAGAACACGCGCGTGCACTCCGAGCTGCTTCGGGTCGAACGGAGTCTTCGTTGCTTCGTGCGCAAAGTGCGCGATCCGATTGGCAGCGGCGTTTCTGATCGACTGGTAGTCGCCATGAGGGGTGTACTGGTCTGTAGTCACTGTGCGAAGGGTATCGGCGCGGGCGATCACCCAGGGATCCGGTGTCCGGAAACGGCCGGTGGGAAGGGCGTCTGACAGCCTGTTCCGGCGGCGAGCTGACGGTCCCTCCAGGGAGAGAGGTTCCTTTCGAATGGTGGTTATGGGCTGAGCAGGGACTACGCCAGTTGAGACATAGAGGCTGGCTTCCCAGGCCACTTCGATGGTCGTTCTGGTAGGGGGATTCGGCTCGAGATCGAACTCTCTATCAGATGGGGACTCCCGCTACGTCGAGTCGGGTTATTCCTCGACACCTGGACCGGGCAGCATATGCCTATGAACTTCAAGGCGGCGTTCAAGCACACGCCACTGTCCGTCCGATGGATTCTCGGCATCATGTTCGTTGCTGGATGGTGCGGAGTTGCTGCGGGCGTAGTCGGTGATCTGCACGACGTGTGGACCGGTCTGGCCTTCACTCTCAACGTGTTGACTGCACTGATTGGGTTCTGTATCGGCGTTCCTGTCGCATTCTTCATTATCGCAACAGTCGTCGAACAACGTGCCGACCTGATCGAAGCAGAAGCAATTAACACCCTGACGGCCGAGGCTTGGACGGGGTTTCGAGATGCGGCGCTGAGCCTGTGCGATGACGATCTCGAAGAAGTACTGATCGTTAGAACGCCGCCGATGATCGAACTCTATCGAGCTACTTTGACCTCTGCCCGGCAGCACTTGGATGAAGGCGACGACGAGAGTCTAAGCAACTGTCTGCGTGTTGCTGGCGAGGATCTAAAAGAGATGCTCTTCGCTGCCAAGCCTATGATTCCAGATTCGGCTGACTATCGAGTTAAGTGGATTTCTATTACGAACAAATGGAAATTAATCGATGAGCAGGTGCGTATTCGGCGGATGGAGAAGAACCTATCGTGGCTACACGAAGATGTGGACTCAGTCCTTTCCTCCCTATGCGATCACAGGCGAACGCCGCTCGATGATTTCTATGCGACCTTTAGTATCGGTGCCGGCACAGACCATGTTGTAAGGGCTATGGATCAGGTGTCGAAGCTCTTCTTGAAACTTGCGAATTCTGAGACAGATACGATTAGGAACCTGCTCTTTTCGGATACTGCGTCTCCCCTTCGGTATGGCCCTGAAAAACAGCACGAGTTTAACGCTGATCAGTCTGCTAAGTGGGTCAGGACTCTACGGTTAGCCGTGGCTGGCACTGCAAGCACTCAATTCCCCAGTTAGTGCAACTATTGATCTATTACGATATCCTAGCTGTAAGTCTAGAGTGGATATGAAATATAGATCTGAGTTGTTCGTGGAAAGTGGAGCTACTTGTGCGCATTCTGTGTTATCCACGTCTGTACCCGCTTTCGCTCTTCTCGGTACTTTCGGGCGCCACGGTATTTCAGAACTTCAGTCAACGTATATTTGGGACGCCAGTGTTCACGGATGCGAATGGGTTCGTGCTGATCTAGCTGCATCCGCCATGGGCGTGCCATCGAGTCGCGAAACTCGATCCAGTACACAAGCCCAAGGGAGCGCGCTCCGGCGTAGTAAACTGAAATAAATTCCCCTGGCCGGATATGGGAGTCCTGAAAACTCCTGACCTGTACATTTCCGCCCGGAAGCGCTTGCCAAGCTTCCAGCAACCCGGGCAGTTCGTCCATCTCGACAGGCCGACTATCCATTAATCGGTTGATGTAGTCGCGAAAGGGTCTCCGCCCACACAGCACGGTCACATCGAAAATAGATTCGTCTGAATGATTGTGTACTTCCGCCTTTACTGCAAATTTCGTCCAGTAGCATCTCACGAAACGAACATGGCGCGCTTGCGACTTCGCTGCCTGCCATTTATCGATAATGTAGTAAGCAGCGGCTGCGAAAATCGAGAGACTACTGATGATTGCGCTAAACCAAGACGCAACCGTACCCCAAATTGTGACATCGAACGGGAATATCCACAGGTCGCCCCACATTGGACAAGTATCCCTCCCTGGGCGCCGCGGACTCCGAGGTTTCTTATTCTTCGCGGCCATTGCGTTCTTCGCGCCCATTGCGTCGGCCTACCTGCCATCCTGCCGGTGCCTTGCCCCGTAAGGGTGACATGTCACAAAGGCCCCGCGTGGATCAAATGTGAGATACCCGATTCCAACATACGATCACGCTGACGGATCAAACAGATCCCGTTCCCACACCAACGAGGGGGAGCCAATGAAGCTGGACGAGCTGCGGAAGATCATCCGCGAAACAACGACTGAAGATTGGAATCACATCCACTGCTGGGGTGGTGGCGCCGGGCCAAGCTACCGCGACCGGACGGTCACGGCGTTGGTCGGCAAGACCGACGCGATCGAGAACGAGGTCGAGAGCCACGGCAACGTCGCCATCTTGAGAGACGACATCGATATCTCGATTGCTTGGGGACTCGATCTCGACTTCAGGGGATTGCGCGACGCCGGCAGCAGGCCGCCTCGCAGCTTCGACTGGGCGAAGAACTTCCCCAACGAGGACGTCTGGATCTCAATAGGCGACATCTTCTACCGCGGCTCTCTCGTCGATCGAGTGCTTTTCGCGGTCGTTGACGGAGGTCGCGTCCTCCTGCCCTGGGCGCACGAGCAGTTCTCGGGCCCCGACGAGGGCGACGTTGTCACCAGCAGCTGGGAGTACGATTTCGCGCGGCTCGTCGACCACTTCGAGGGGGTCTCCGAGTTCGATGAAGCCTTCGCTGCAGCAGGGTTCAAGATCGTCGATTGACGTGCCTGCGTGAAGAATCGCCCCCGCCGTCAAGGAGAGCGGGGGCGATTCGATTAGGTCTTCAGCGCTACGAAAGTTCGCTGGTCTCCGCTTGCACAGCTCTCGGCGCCGCCCGCGGCTCCGTCGAGATATGCAGCCTGCCTCGGGCGTGAGCTTTACGGCTTTCGCTGGGCTGTGAAAAAGAACGCCGCCATCTGTCACACAAGCCCGCTGCACCGGATCTTCCTCCAGATAGAAGCCAGTTTAGGAGGAGATCCAATGCACCCCAGTCAACCTCAGCGGCCCATCCAACCCGCGCAGAATGCAACAGGCCTGTCCGACGAGGACCAACTGTCTCTGTTGATGGCGGCCCCATTGATTCTGGGCCTACTTGTCGCGGCTCTTCCAGCGATGTCGACCAAGGCAACTGCGTGGCTGCTCGCTCACGATCTCATCGTTGCGGCCTCGGCATCACCGCTGGTGACTATCCCTGGCACGGAAGGTGCAGGCCTCGACCTCCGCCGGCTGATCATCGTCGTGGCAGTTCTGGTGCTCGCTGTGACTCTGGCTCTCAGCGGTGCACGGCGCTCAATCGATCGTCGCCGGCAGCAGCGGTTGCGCCGCGGGGACAGTGCATGAGCACGGGGGTGATTGTTGCCGAGCTATCGAGTAGGAAGCGGTCGATTCCGTGCGCGGATGAATGCGTCGCGGATTGTGCGTTCTTCCAGGTGCAGAGCCTCAGCGAGTGCTGTGGCGTGTCGATCGGACAGGCTTCCTTCGCCCCGTTCGATTCGGCCGATGGTGGTGGTGCTGAGTCCGGTTCGGTTTGCGACGTGCTTCTGCGTCAATCCCGCGAGATTCCGCAGGTCGGCGATGGTCCGACTGTCCTCCGGCACGACGACGAGACGGTCGAGGGGGATTCCCAGCTTTTCGGCGGCTCGGGCGAGGTGGTCGGGCTGAGGGTGCGTTCGCGAGGTTTCCCAGTTGTGGATGGTGGTCGGGTCGACGCCTATTGCGCGGGAAAGGTCGCCGCGCGTGATTCCGGCAGTAGTGCGCGCGTCTTCGAGGGCCTGGGGCTTGAAGCCGTTCAGGGGCGCTCTCACTGCGATTTTCCGTTCATCGCTGGACATCCTATTGAAGATGTAGATACCATCTGTGCATACCGGGTTTAAATTCCAGTGGTAAATGCGATGCGGTGCAGCGCTGATCACTCGCTGAACTCGAACCCGGTGCGCTCGAGTACGAACAGTTCCCACGTACATGCGGCCTGACCAGCCGCTAAACGGAAAAGAGCATCCGATGACGATTACCATTTCAGCTGCCCCACCCTTGTCCCGGACTTCTGCGCATCGACGCGACGCACGCTCGTCCGTATGCGCCACTCAGCTAGCTAGACTGAATGCAGCCGGATTCCCCGCCCGGTCTGCTTTGCCCAGTCGCGACGACGGGTGGTTCCAGACATCGCGACAGTCGGGTTTAGGGGGACGTGACGGGCAGGCTTGGACACCTGCCCGTCACGTCGATACATCTGTCGACACGGTTGATGTGCGCTACCACATCAACGCCCTGATGTGCGCCGGCATGACGACCGCTCTGATCGCTGACCTGGCCTCTGTGCCGGTCGCGACAATCCGGTCGCTGAGGAGCACTTCGACGCGCACGACCACCTCCGCCATCGCGGACGCGATCCTCTCGATCACTTTTCACCCGAGCCGTGGGCGTGATCTGACCCCAGCAGTGGGGGCTCGCCGCCGACTGCGCGCACTCAACGCCATGGGCTACGGCGATCCGAGCCTCGCTCACCGGTTGAACGTCGAGGTTGACGTCGTCACCTCGATGCCGGAAAAAGGTCTCATCCCGAGCGAGCTGTGGGAAGCGGTCGACGAGATCTACGACGAGCTTTCCATGCGCCCCGGACCCGACGCCGACCTCCGTGAACAAGCACGCGCAGAAGGGCTGGTGCCGCCCCTGGGATGGGACGACGACGAGATCGACAATCCTAAGGCGCGTAGTCACGAGCGCGAGCGGGCCACGGGAGCGGTCGCGGCCGACGAGGTCGTCATCGTTCGTCGCTTGAGCGGCGAACAAGTCCCCATGCGCAACTGCGAACGACGAGAAATCATTCGGATGGCCTACGAGCAGCGCTGGTCACCGAGCCTCCTCGCGGACAAGCTCGCCATCAAGTACGACTCGGCCGTGACGGAGCTGAGCCGGTACCGCCGAGCTCTCGTCCAGAGGGACGTCGCCGGTTCCGATTCCACGGCGAAGACGTCGACCCCGACCGACGCGCCTACGGGGGAGCGTGGAAAGGGCGAGACTGCCGCAGTCGCTGCCGCGGCCGATCTGACAGACGCACCCGATTCTGACTCTCCGCGAGAAACAGCAGCTACGTCGGATGCCGCCGAGTCACAGTCGCCCGCCGGCTCCAGGGTGAACGCGCCGGCGCGGGCTTCCGCCAACCGAGTGAGTGCGATCAGGCGCCGCTGGACCGGCGCCTTCACGGCAAGCGCACAGTTCCACGAGGCAACGATCGACTGTGCTCGTTCAGCGCCGGAAGGTGGGGTGCCAGGGAGCTGGCCGCTATCCCAGCGCTCGAAGCTATGGCGGCCGGCCTGCCGGTCGGGTTCAACGAGAGCCGTAGGTGCCGAGCAGAATTGGCCTGACTCAGATGAGCGATGGCGGCTGTCGTCGGGGTGGCACCCTTTCGCGTCAACGATGGCATCGCCTCGCCGAACAGGCATCGGCACCCCGACTAGGCAGGCTTTGTTCCAGTTCGCTGATACCTGTTGACGCCGGCGACCGTGTGAGGCATTGCTCTGCACCCCCGATCTCGACCCTTTTGAAGGAGACCAGACCCAATGGCCCTCATAAAAATCCCCGAGGACTTCCACACGGCGTTCATTGCGGCCGCTCACGACGCGAACGATCACCACGACCTCGACCTCGCCATTGACGAGGACCGCACATACATCGCCCTCAGCAACCTCTGCCCGGGATTTTCCCCAGCTCTTCGGCTCATCACCCGCGGTGAGCATGAAGCCACGGTCGAAATCTGGTCCATCGTCGACCACCAACGAGACGACGGCAGCTGGGAGCGCACCGAGGGGGTCGATGCTACCACTGTGGTCGACCTCGCCGATCCAACCGACGCTGCCAGGCGCGCCGTCGAGTGCTGGTTGACAACGCTCTGACCTTGGTCGGGCTCGGTTGTGCACAGTGCGGCGTTTGGCAATTACCACAACAGGTTTCAACCCTGCGCTTGACCCTCACGTCCCACTCACGGGACACGGAGACGGGAAACGATCATGCATGAGTCATTTTCTTCCGCTCTCAACGAGATGTCGGTCGCCGATGCAGTGATGCAGCTGGCGTCCGGAACCGTTGAACTCGCGCTCGAAGACGCGCCCGAGTTCGCTCGCTGGTGCTGGTTCGCCGACGTGCTCGACTCAAACTGGGGCTTGACCGGCAGGCTCCCGGCCGCCGGCGACGATGTACTCCACGCACTTGAGCGCGTCGCCGGTATGTGCCGAACATCGGAAACGAAGGCGCTCAGCCCCGACGCGTGGCGGGCGGCGTACGAGGCCACGGAGAGATTGGCCCACAGCTCGGCCGTAACCAGTTCAGAGGCCACCTATCTGGCACTTTCGGCGGCGAACGACATCGCACTCGAATGCATCGACGAAACGCACCCCGAGTTCACAGTCGCGATAGCGCTGGCATTCGAGTCCCTCGCCGCCTGTGCGGCGGACTCCGCGGTAGCGCGATGCTGGATCGCCCGCGCTCTGACCGAGTGGACGAACCGAACGCACCCAGTCGCGGGCGGCCCTCGAACGGGAGAAGCCCCACCGATCACGGACACTCGGCAGAACGCGTCGATAGTCTCCGCAGGTTGTGGCGAGAGGGTCTTGTTGAGAGTGAGCGGCAACCTCTGAAAGGGGCACTGGCAACAGCGCTCCTTGAGACTCGCCTGGACCGGGGATAGTCACCTCACCCTAGGATCGGCTACGTGCCGACAGTGACAACGCCCGACGCCGACATTTTTTACACCGACAGTGGGGGAGAGGGGCCCGTACTTCTACTCGGGCACGGGTTCTTCATGGACTCATCCATGTTCACGCCCCAGGTGCGCGATCTATCCCCGGACCTCCGGGTTGTGACCTGGGATGCGCGCCGCCACGGAAAGACTACCGATGCGGGTATGCCGTTCACATACTGGGACCTCGCACGCGACGCCCTCGCCGTCCTCGACGACCTCGGCGTCGAGAAGGCAATCATCGGGGGCATGTCCCAGGGCGGCTATACCGCGCTGCGCACAGCACTCCTCGCACCGGAGCGCACGACGGCTCTGATCTTGCTCGACACGGAAGCCTCAGCCTGTACACCCGAGCAGAAGTCCGGATACCGCGTCCTGTTCGATCAATGGTGCAGCACAGAGCCACTCGAACCGCTCACCAGCGCACTTGCCCCCCAACTGATCGGTGGAGAACCTGCGGATTGGACGTCGTGGATCAGCAAATGGAACAGCAGCGATCGCATGGCTGTCCGGCCAGCCGCGGAGTGCCTTATCGAACGCGACGACGTCGTGGACCGACTCTCCGACATTGATGTTCCGGCGTTGATCATTCGTGGGGAAAATGACCTGTCAGCGCCCGCAGAGAAGGCGGACGAGCTCAAAGCAGGTCTTCCTGGTGCTGCGCCAGTTGTCACGATCCCGGTGGCCGGCCATGCCGCAAACTGGACACACCCCGAGCCGGTCAACGCGGCGATCACTGCGTTCGTCAAGGCGCTCGGCTAGTTCAGGAGGCGGGGAGGCGCACTCCGAGGTACATCTGCAGCGGATACTTGCCCCGCATCTCCGCGTGGACCTGCACGTGCACGCTGTAATGCTCACCAGTCTCGGCGTCGCGGAGGTGCATGAACGGCTGGTGCCGGCCGAACCGGATTTCTTCGCGTGACCACAGTTCGCGGAAGAGAGGGAACGCGCTCAACTCTTCGAGGGTTTCCACCGCCCAGTCGGGGTTGTAGTAGCGACCCATCAGCGCGCGGAACCAGCTGACGGTCAAGGCGGCTTCCGCCTCCCACTCCACCATGACCTTCATTGATGCCGGAGTCGAGAAGAACCAGCGCAACACGTTTCCCTCGTCGACCAGTCCAGGGAACGCCTTGTCGTACGCCGAGTTACAGTCGATGACGTTCCAGCGTTCGTCGAGGTACGCCACCAGGTGCGGGTTCAGCGCCGCGATGGCGGTCTTCATGTCCGGTGTAATCAGTGTCCGATAGTCGGCGATCGTCCAGGGTGTCGTGGTGTCCTCACGCTCGGTCTGTGTTCGCCGTGCCAGATTGAAAAGGTGCCGACGTTCTGCATCATCGAGACAGAGTGCGTTGGCGGTGGCGTCGAGAACCTGTGGAGAAGGCCTCGCGTCCTTAACGTTTCCTTCCAGCCGCGCGATGTAGCTGACACTCAAATAGATTTCTTCGCCCAGTTGGGCCCGAGTCATACCATCCGGGTGCTTCGGCGTTGCCCGGGTGCGCCGAGCACGAATGAAATCACCGAGACTCGGCGGACTGATCGAGTCCATTGCTTGGCCTTTCCGATAGCGAATACAGCGGCCTTACCCTACTCCCGGGGATTGTCAAGCCTTGTAGGTAACACTCTTGAGTGTTACCCCCCTGCTGGACAACGCAGTTCCGGACCTGATGGAATGTTTTCCCAGAAGACTCACAGCTGCGTGGCAGGCAGACGAGTGCGGGTCGACAGTCGCGCCGAGGGGGAGGGCCCAGGCGGGTTGCGGAGGGGAAAGCGTTTATGCCACGTGCAGCACAATGGGGTTCACGTGTGCGATCGACGGGGACGGTGCTCGGCGTTCGGCAACTCGTGCTCGACATGGCACGGCACGGATCGCTAGTCGTGCTGAGGCGATGGTCGGACCAAGCAGAGACTCCTGAAACGGGCCGCAGGCATGTTTACAAGGACCATTTCGAAACCGACTGCCTATACAGGGCAATAGAAGTAGTCGGTCAACGGCATGCCGCGCAGTTTGCCGAACGCCGGATAGTTGGAACCGTCGCTTCCGGAACCCGAGGTCGGGATATCGCCGGACGCACAGGTTTTCATGTACATTCCGGCGAAAACGTAGCGGCATACACAACTGCCATGGCGAGCAACACGGTCGCCGCCCCACCGAAATCCGCCACGCAACGCAGCTGGTTCACGCGCCCAGCGGCGCCCTCACACGCACCGGACCAGTCGCACCGGATGGCGTCACCAGTCCGTCGGAGCTTTGCGCGAACTTGTCCAGGTCGCTCTCTACTGTTCGCCGTACGAAAGTGTCCGATATGTCCACACGTCCACTGTGAAGGACCACCACATGGCATCCCTGCTGACCAAGAAAATCGACAAGCTCCGCTCGTCCGGGGATGACCTGCCCCCGGCCCACAACGGCGCAGATCAGGACGACCCACCCGATCTGAATACCCGCGCGCGCGTCCGTCGACGCCCCATTTACCTGGCGATCGGTGTCGCACTCGTCGTGGTGGCAGTGATCGGCATGCTCACCGCGGTCAACGCGATGCGCGCAACCACCGATGTCCTCGTCCTGACGAACGAGGTGCAGCAAGGCGAGACCATCGAGTCCAAGGACTTGGCCGCCAAATCGGTCAACGTCGATGCCGATCTCGGGGCGCTGCCCGCCAGCGAACGCGGCCGCGTCGTAGGAATGAGCGCCAGCACCCGGTTGCCGGCCGGCACCGTCCTGCTCCCGTCCGCGATCACCGATCAGGTTGTTCCCGGGGAAGGCCTCACGATGGTCGGCATCACGGTGAGCTACAGCCACCTCCCCTCCGAGCCGATCGTCCCCGGTGACATGGTCCGTGTCGTGGACACACCACGCGACCAGGACGACCCGCCCGTGCAGGGCCCGATCAACACGAAGGCGCAGGTGTACTCCACCAAGGAGATCCCCGAAGCCGGCGAGACAACGCTCAACCTGCTCGTGCCCGAGGCAGAGGCCAACTGGGTCGCCGCCCGCGGCGCAACCAAGCGTGTCGCGATCGTCCTCGACAACCGAGTGCGGTGATCGGCGATGTTTCTCGCACTGACATCCGCCTCACGCTCACCCGGTGTGAGCACCACGGCGCTCGCCCTGGCCCTGAATTCACCGACCGACCGGACTCTGCTCGTAGAAGCGGATGCCATCGGGTCCTCGCCGGTCCTGGCCGGATACATGCTCGGAAACCACTATCACGATCGTTCCTTGATCAATCTCGTCGACGCGCATCGTCACGGGCGCCTCAAGGCTGCGCTGACCGAGCAACTTATCCAGATCCCGGAATCGTCGGTGTCATTGCTCCCGGGGCTGGTCCACTCCGCCCAGGCAGATGCGATGCGGCCCGTGTGGGGACCGTTGGGTGTCCACCTGGCCGGATTGAGCGTCGACGACACCAACGTGATCGTCGACGCCGGCCGGATCGGGCAACGAGGCGCTCCGGTCGAACTGATCGTCAACGCGACAACGATCGCAATCGTCACCCGCACGGAGCGAACGGCAATCGCTGCGTTACGCGCCTCACAGAACGCCCTGCGACAGCAGCTCTCCGCGGTGCAATCACGGGCAAGTCTGGGGTTGATCCTGATCGGTGAGTCCCCCTATAACGCAGAGGAAGTTACGAAAGTCACCGGTCTTGACGTGATCGCGGTCCTGCCCGACTCCGATGACGCCAAGGTCTTCTCGGATGGGTTGTCCATCAGCAAGTGGCGCCGTCGCCGTTCGATCTACCTGCACACCCTCCACCGCAGTACCTGGCCGAAGATCACCAAATTCGCGGTGAGCCATCAGGCGGACTGGAAGTCCGGTCCCGCGCTCAATGCTGCGCTGCCGACACTGACAGGAGAACGTCGATGAACTCCGACGACGCGACTCAGCCTCCGCAGAACAAGATCACGGAACTTCCCTTCTTCTCAGCCCCGATACCGGACGCCGACCTCGCAGGTGGGGGCCGCAGTTCGGTATCGGAAATCACGCTCCCCGACACTGATCCGTTCCGATCGCTTCGCCTGCACGAACTGCCACCGGCCAGCACCAATGGGCACAGCGGCACTGCGCGACGGTTCGTGCCGCCGGCCGCGAAGGTCAAGGTCGATCGCGCCCTGGTCCGCGCTCTGCAGAAAGAAGCTGCGGAACTGTTGCGTGACTACCGGTCAGCGCGTGACCGCGAGCGCCACGACCCGAAGAACGCCGGCAAATACTTCGCCCCGTTCACCGAGGAGGAAGAACGCGAGTTCGGCCGTGAGACGATCACCGGCCTGGTCAAGAACCACGTCCAGAAGACCATCAACTCCGGCGGCGAAGCCTTCACACTCGTCGAAGAAGAAGCCCTGATCAAGGCCATCTTCGACGCGCAGTTCAACCTGGGCCCGCTGCAGGAACTCGTCGAAGAGCCGCACGTCACCGACATCTTCCTCAACGGCGCGGCCGTCTACGTCAAGTTCCCCGACGGACACTATGAACACCGCGACCCAGTGGTCGACACGCCCGAGGAACTCCTCGAGTGGATGGGACTGCTGGCCTCACGCGCCGACAACGGCGGCCGGCCATTCTCCCGGCTCAATCCGTCACTGCGTCTGACAATGCGCGGAGGCCACCGACTGTCGGTCATGGGCTACTCGGTCAAACGGCCCTCGGTGGCAATTCGCATCCACCGCCTCAAGAACATCGCCCTCGATCAGCTCGCCGTCGAACATCGGATGATGCCGATCGAGCTCGCGACCATCCTCTCGTGCGCGGTCCGTGGCGGTGCCTCGGTGGTCACCGGCGGCGGAATGGGCTTCGGAAAAACGACCTTCACGCGTGCACTGGCCAATGCGCTTCCTCTGCAGACGCGAATCGGAATCGCGGAAACCGAACGGGAACTCTTCATCGACGAACTGCCAGGCCGCGAGGATTTCGTGGTCGACGCCGAGACAATCCTGGGCGGCGGAGAACGCGGTGCAGACGGCGAGCTCGCCGGCAGCTACACCCTTTCGGACATCCTGTACGAGTTCGTGCGACAGCAGCTCGACTACATGATCGTCGGTGAGGTCGCCGGTCACGAGATCCTCGCTCTTCTCAAGGCACTGCAGACGGCCAGAGGAGGGCTATCCACGACGCACGCTTACACCGCTCGCGGTGTAGTCGACCGTCTGGTGAACCTGGCGACCGAACCCCCGATGAACGCGACGGTGGACTACGTCGAACGCCAGCTCGCAGAGCACATCGACCTGATCGTCCAACTCGGCACGAAGGTCCGCGTCGATGGCGAAGGGTCACGCACCTCGGTCCGCTACGTCGACGAAGTCGTCTACGTCGAGCCCGGCGACGACAAGAAGCCGTCCTTCTCCACGATCTACCGGGGATACTCGGACGGCACAGGAGAATTCGGATCCGTTCCACAACCTCTGCTCCGCAAGCTGCTCGCCGGAGGATTCAAGCGAATCAACCTCCCCAGCGACAGCCTTCGCCACTTCGACGAAGAACGCGACCTCTACGACGATGAAGAGGTGGCGTGATGTATCAGCAAATCGGCATCTTCCTGGTACTGCTGCTGTGCGCCGGGGTCGCCTGCATCGTCATGGGATGGAAAGACCGCCGCGATCCCACCGCGCCCACGCGTCAGCGCCGGCGCCGCAGCTCGTCGAAGATCCCGCGTAGCACCCAGATCCTGCTCGTCGTGGGCTTCGCCGCCGGCATCGTCGTGTCGTCCCTCTCGGGTTGGCTCTTCACCCTCTTTCTGGTCCCGGCGCTGCTGGTCGGCTTGCCGTACCTGCTCGGCCGTCCCGAAGCAGAACAGCAGATCAGTCGGCTGGCGGCCATGGATGAATGGGCCCGCAACCTGTCCAGCAGCATGAAGGCTGGTTCGGGAATCGAGCACACCATCATCTCCACTCCGATCCCGGAGGCACTACGGGAGGAGATCACGGCGTTCATCAGCCGCCTGCGCAACAACGTCCCTCCGGTGGATGCGATCACACGTTTCGCATCGGACCTCAACGACAGCGTCGGCGACAAGATCTGCGGCGCCTTGCTACTGAGCATGCAACTGCGAGGCGTTGGACTTGCAGCCGTGCTCGAAGGCCTCGCCGAAGACGTCGGTGACATGGTCGCGCGCCGACGCCGCACCGAGGCCGACCGCAAATCCAGCCGTACACAGGCGAAATGGGTCACCATCATCGCAATCACAACACTCGCGGCAGCGTTCCTGTTCACCAACTTCATGGAACCGTACAAGTCGGGCGGAATGCAGATCGTGCTACTTATCCTGCTGACCCTGTTCGCGGCCGACCTGTACTGGATGAAGCAGGCCACCAAACCGCCGACCTACCCCCGCTTTATCGGCACCAATGATCGCGTCAACCGCACCGACCTCGTAGGAGCGCAGCGATGAGCATTCAGATGACGGTCATCCTCTACACGAGCGTCGGAACAATCGGCATCTACCTGGTCGCCCTCTACTTCATGCGCGCACAACCCGCACTCAGCGATGCCATGTCGCGCCTGTCCGGACCGGCCCCGGAGCGCACGTCGACAACCGGAACCTCCCTGATCGACGGGATGGCGAACAAACTCGGCATCCGGGTCCACCCCTACCTACAGGACAGCAAATTCTTCACGCTCCCCAACGCCGATCTCGCCCTGCTGCACCGAGATCCCGCCCACGTACTCGGGGAAAAGCTCGTCGCAGCACTGCTCGGACTGCTCATCTTCCCCTTCCTCAACCTCGTCCTGACTGCATTCGGGGTCGGCCTGGGATGGTCCATCCCGGCCATCCTGTCGATTGCGACCGCCTTCCTGCTCTTCCTCATCCCCGACATCGAGATCCGACGCCGGGCAACCGCGGCACGAGCCGAATTCGCGCAGGCACTGAGCTCCTACATCGACCTCGTCGCACTGTGCCGACGCGGTGGAATCGGCACCACCCAGAGCCTCGAGCGCGCTGCGCAGGTGGGAGATTCATGGGTGTTCCTGCGCCTCGACGAGGAACTGTACGAAGCCGGGCGCTCCGGCGAAGCCCCGTGGAATGCCCTGACACGCGTCTCCCATGAGCTCGGCCTGACCGAGCTGGGCGACCTGGCCGACATCATGAACATGACCGGAGACAAAGGCGCATCCGTCTACTCATCACTGCGGGCAAAGGCCGCGGGCCTGCGATCCGCTCAGGCCAGCGCAGAACAGGGTGCGGCAGCGGAGGCCACCGAAAAGCTGGCTATGCCGCTGGCCGGACTCGCCGGCCTGTTCATCATGCTGCTGCTCATCCCGGCACTGACCATCATCACCGGCTAGTCCGATTCGATGGTGCGCCGCCGGCGCCGCGAAAGGAGCGAGACGCCCAGACCGCCGAGCCTGGCCGGTCACGATCATCCAGTCCAGCTCACCTGCTACACATCGACCAAACACAAGGAGCCCACCATGAGCATCACCACCGTCGCTACCGCCACCCGGCGCACCGCCCGCGAGGCCGTGACCTCCTACATCACCCTCACGATGATGTTCGTCGCCGCACTGGCCGGCACCCTCCTCCACCGCGCCGGCGGCAAAGACTCAGACCGCGGACCCTCCACCCTCGAGTACGTCTTCCTGGCCGTCTTGGTTGTCGGCGCCGCCGCCGCAGCCGGTGCGATCGTCGTCCGCAAAATCATGTCCCGCGCAAACGCGATCCCCGACTGAAATCAGACAGCGCTGCATCGATTGGAGAGACGGTGAGTACGTGACACACCTCGTGAGGGTCTTCCAGGCCGCCGCGATGGTGGCGGTCGCCGCGGAACTTGTGCAGCTCGGAATCGATTCCTGGCCGTGGCCGTATATCCCCATTCCGTCCTGAAAAGCCAGCCGTCCAACAACTATCGGAAAGCAGACCATGGTCACACTGGAACAGTTGATCGACCGATGGCGCCGCGATGACCGAGGCCCGGCGACGCTCGTAACGGTCATCGCGATGGTCGCATTCCTTCTGATCTTTTCGGTCCTGCTGCAAACCGCTCTGTTCTTCCACGGCCGCGACGTCGCCAACAGCTGCGCCGAAAAGGCACTGAAGAACACAAGATCCCAGTACGGCAACCAAGCGCTCGGAACAGCTGCCGCTTATGCCTGCATCACCCAGGCAGGTAGGGGTGACCTGCAGATCCCGGTTGTCCTCGTCAGCAAGAACATCCGCGAAACAACCGTCAACATCACCGGAAAGGCCCCTTCCCTCGTCCCGGGTCTCGAATTCCCCATCGTCGTCAACCACACCAAACCGACTGAACGCGTCACCAACCCGGGAGGAATCGGATGAGACTCACCCGATGGATATCCCGCGCCCGCCGAGATGACCGGGGCGACGTCACGATCGAGCTGTGCCTCGCCGTCGTCATCCTGATCTTGCTCCTGGGCTGGATGTATGCGTACGGCGTCAACCGACAGGCGCACCAGAAGGTTGAACACGCCGCCACCGAGGGTGCCCGTGCAGCCTCACTCGCCCGCACCATCGCCACGGCCACTCCGCTGGCGTACCAAGCAGCGGCCGGCAGCATGGACGGACAAGGTCTCAAGTGCGCCACCATGAACGTCAACGCCGATACCAGCGGATTCCGCACCAGACCTGGTGTCCCCGCCACGGTCGAGGTCACCGTGACCTGCCAGGTCTCCTTCGACGCTCTTGGATGGCCCGGAGTCAATGGTGCCCGCACCGTCACCGCTACCGCAATCTCGCCGATCGATACCTACCGGGAGCGCACACGATGACCAACGCCCTGCGTAAGCGACTCGCCTCCCGCCTGCCCGAGGAGCACCGCGACAAGGGTGCCGTCACCCTGATGACGGTGGTCTTCGCCCCTGTCCTGATCTTTTTCGTCTGGGGACTGATCGTCGACGGTGGCGGCATGCTCACCGCCGACCAGCGAGCCGACAACGTCGCCGAGGATGCTGCCCGCGCAGCCGGTCAGCAGATCATCGGATCGGTGAGCGCCCGCGGCATCGACACGGTCGTCGACCCGGTCCGCGCGACGGCAGCCGCCAAGAGATACCTGTTCGAGGCCGGCGTCGACGGCGACGTGATCCCCACCGGCCCGCGCACCCTCCTGATCACGACCCGCATCGTCTACAACTCGAAACTTCTGCCATACCCCAGAACGAAACTGCTCGTCGGTACGGCCGCTGTGAATCTCAACCGCACCAACGCCGGGGAGGTGTACATACCGTGAGCGCAAACGCCACGCGGTCCCGCCTTGCCGGACTCGGCTACCTCCTGATCCTGGTGATGCTTGTCGCCGGGATCCCGGCCGCGCTCTGGGCGCTGCGCGGCAATCCGCTCGACATACCGTGGTCGGATTCCGAAGTTTTGCTCGCGAGTCCAGATGACGGCAGTCTTCTCATCGCCCTTCTTCCCCTTGTTGGCTGGGCGGCCTGGGCCACCTTCACCGTCCCGATTCTGCTCGAACTCGCGGCGACACTGCGTGGCGTCAAAGCGCCGAAGCTGCGCCTTCTTCGCTCACAACAGCGGACGGCGACGTTCCTCGTCAGCGGCGCCCTCTTGCTCCTGACCGCCGGAACCGCCACCGCCGCACCCGTCCTGACCCAGCCTGCGGACGTGGGAAGCACCTCTCCGTACGCGCCGCACCCACAGCAGGAAGATCCGAGCGCGTCACCGCAGACCCAGGTGGATCCGCGGGCGACCCGGGTGGCGGTACAACCGGCGGGGCCGACAGTGACGACCGTGCGCGGAGACACCCTGTGGGGATTAGCCCAGCAGCATCTCGGAGAGGGCCGCCGCTACGCCGAGATCCTGGACCTCAACCGGACTGCTGTCCCCGAGCCAGGGTTTCTGGCCGAAGGGTTGACCCTGCAGCTGCCCGCATCCCAGCCCGAGGTGGTACGCGGCGCCTATACGGTCAAGCAGGGCGACACCCTGTGGGATATCGCCGAGCGCGAGCTCGGCGATCCATTGCGTATCATGGAGATCACGACTCCCGACGGCACCCCGGCTGGCGAGCTGATCACGGTCGGCCAGCAATTGATCATGCCCACCGCCGCCTCCGCGGCGGCTGACGCTACGCCGGCGCCGGCCTTGGTGCCGCCGGCTGATGCTGTTCCGGCTCCCGCTCCGGCTCCGGATGCTGTTCCGGCTCCCGCTCCGGCTCCGGATGCTGTTCCGGCTCCCGCTCCGGCGCCCGCGCCTGTGGATGTCGCCCCCAACTGGCAACTCGATCCCGTCGAGCCTCAAATGCCTGCCGACCTCGTCATCAATGACGCGCCGGCAGAGACCGATACCGAGGACGGCTCATCCGACGTCGTGTTCATCGGTCTCGGAATCTCAGCGGTTGCTGCAGCTGGACTCACCGGGCATCTCGCTCTTCGTCGCCGCAAGCAACAACATCGCCGCCGCCGCGGCGAGCGCATCGCCCTTCCCGCCGAAACCGCGATCCAGGCGGAGCAAGCACTCACGGCCGCCGCTGATCCGCTCACCACCACCCACGTCGACATCGCATTGCGGCACCTCGCGCACCACTGCAGGTCCACGGGAATCGCTCTGCCGGGCCTGCTGGCGGTCTTCGTCGGTGACAACGACATCGAGCTCGGACTCGTCGAACAGGTCTCACTCCCGGCGCCTTGGACACAGATCGACGACACCACCTGGTCAGTAGATCCGAGAGCGTTTCCGCGCAGCGTTCCCGAGGCTGAGATCAGTCCGTACCCGGCGCTGACGGCAGTCGGAACCAGCGACGACGGTCGCGACCTCTTGCTCAACCTCGAACAGATCGGCCACCTCGCCATCAGCGGCACCCCGACTGCAACAGCCGGGGTGCTGCGTGCGCTCGCCGTCGAGCTCGCAGTCTCGCCCATCGCCGACAGCCTCCACCTCAACCTCGTCGGATACTGCGCCGACCTGCCGGAGGCAATCGACAACGGTCGCATCACCCACTCCGAGGACGCCGACACGGTACTGACGACACTCGCCAATCACGTCGAACTCGACTCCGAAATCCTCGCGGACAACGACTTCGAGTCAATCGCGCAGGCACGCACGACGTACACCACCAGCGAGCTGACCGCACCCGAGATCGTTCTGATCGCCGATCCGGTGACCGAGGCACAGGCCGGGCTACTCGCCGGCATCGCACGGCACGCACCCCGAGTCGCGTTCGCCGCAGTGACCACCGAGAGCGCACATACCAACGCCAAATGGACCCTCGAGGTCGACGACAACGGCTCGGCCGTCCTTGCTCGTCCAGGAATCGCGTCGGCCGGCATCACAGTGACCACCCTCGATGAGGAGAGCTACGCGTCTGTCCTAGACCTACTGACCACCACCTCACGCGAACCTCGCGTTGCCCACAAGGGCGATAACCCTGACATTCGATGGGAAGCAGCCCGTCTCGACAACGACATCTCGACCGACGAGTTCATAACCAGCTCCGATCCCGCAACCTTCAGCGTGGTCGGGAACGAGGACCTCGACCATGCCGTCGACCGACCAGAGCCGTCCGATTCGGATGAGGTCACCGCAGAAGGCGAGCTGCCGGAGGCGGATCACATCTGGATCAGGCTGCTCGGCGAACCCGCCGTCACACCCCCGTCACCAGGGCCGGCCGAAGGCCGAGAGAAGAGCCTGACCGAAATCGCCGCGCTTCTCATCACCACTGATGGCGGAGTCCTCGCCGCGGACATCGACAGCAAAATCTGGCCCCATGACGTCGAAGCCGCCAGAACCGGCACAGCCGAGCAGGAGAAAGAAGCGAAGGCCCGGCTCCGCCGGCGCCGCAACGAAGCGCTCTCTCGCCTGCGTAAGTGGCTCGGTGACACCGAGACCGGTGAACCCGCCCTCATCAAGTCCGGAGATCGAACCGGCCGGACCCCGCAACGGCTCCACGACGCCGTCACGACCGACTGGGACTATTGGCAGGAACTCGTCAATTCCCATCCCGCTGACGTCGACACCGCCCGGTTATCCGCCGCACTAGCTCTGGTCACCGGTCAACCTTTCAGTAGCGATGACCCCACCGCCTACGGGTGGGCCGACCAAACCAAGCAAGACATGATCTCCGCCGTTACCGACGTCGCCGAGGAGCTCGCCACCCGCTACATCCGCGGCCAACAAGTTCCCCAGGACCTCGCGGCTGCACACGTCGCCGCGGAGACGGGCCTCGAGGTCGACATCGTCCACGAAGGGTGCTGGCGTGCGGCGATCATCGCCACCCACTTCTCGGGTGACACCGAGACCACCCAAAGGTTGATCGATCGCATGATCACCGAGCTCGACGCCCTTGAAGAAGAGCCCGAACACGAAACCAAGATGCTCTTGAGTCAGCTCGACTCCACCTACGGGAGCCCCTACCGGATCGGAGCAGCATCATGACGCGCCGCATCGCCGCACTGGCGACACTCACTGCTGCGATGTGCCTGACAGCCAGCTGCAGCATCCTGACCCCAGAACCGGGCACCCTCGAAACCAACGCCGGACCCACGTTCACCGGGCCGCCCGGCTCCGGAAAGTCCCCCGAGCAACAGGCCGGTGAAGCCGCACTGGTGAAGGTCAACGAGTACTACACGGTGCTCGCGCGTCTGAGTGCCGATCCCGCCGCCAACCCCGCAGATCTCGACAATGTCGCGGCCGGCAACTTCCTTCAATCGACGAAGCGGGACATCACCGCGCATCGCATCGAGGCGGACGCAGGCGAGGTCAAGGTTCTCAAGAACACCATCACCCGCCACAACATCCCGATCGACGAAAACGGCATCCCTACGCCCGGCACCGCGACCATCGAGATGGACGTCTGCCTCGCCCGCGCTACCGACGTTCTCGAGCTCGGGAAGCCGATCCTGACGAACACCGCTTGGCCCGACCCAGCAGGATGGAGAGTCACAGCCGACTACACACTGCCCGGTACGCCCTGCAATGCCGGACTCTTCTAGGAGATACGACTATGGCACACACCACCATCCGCCGAACCGCCGTCGCTGCCTTGGCTGCGACGACCCTATTGGTCGGCGTGACCGCCTGCTCCGACACGGACGCGGCGGATCCGGCGGTAGAGCTCACTGTCACCGGTGACCCGGCGTTCGAGGGTCCCGACGGGGCGGACACGTCGAACAAGATTCCTGACGAGTTGGCACGGGAACAGGCGCTTGCGAAGGTCGATGACTTTTACGCTGTCGTGGGCAAGCTTGATGGCGATGCCGCTGCGCCGATTGAGCAGCTCGACACCGTTGCCGGTGGTCCCGTGCTGGATAGCTGGCGGGGAGATATCACCCTGCGTCGATCGCAGAACGTGGTCGGAGCGGGCGACGTCAAGGTTGTCGATGCGAAGATCACCGACGCCGGCATACCTGTAGGCGACGACGGCAAGGCTATCTCCGGGCCCGCCTGGGTCCACGTGCGCGCCTGCACCGACATCTCCGGTATGACCTGGACGAAGTCAGACGGTAGTCCCGCCTACGACGTCAACCGGCCGCAGTTTGTGCTCGCCCAGTTGACCGTCCGGAATGCGGATTGGCCCGATGCAAACGGCTGGCGAGTCACCAGCGATGCAGCTGCCCGTTACGCGCCGTGTGATGCACCATAACCAAGGAGAACACATGCCAAATCGTCGTCGTTTTCATGCGGCCGTGATCGGCGCGCTCGTTCTGGGGAGCCTGGTTGCGTCGCCACACTCAGCGCTTGGACAACCCGGCTTCGGTTCTGGAGGAATAGACGTCGCTCCAGGTTCCGGAAATCTGGGTGCGAACATTGTCGTTCAAGGCAGCTACGTCCAGGTACCTTCGGCGTCGCCTGGCTCCGGCGGCTCCTCAGGGGCGAGTGCAGCGGGGACGGGCGGCGGTGGGTCTGGATACAGCGGTGGTGGTGACGTCGTGGCCGCTCCTACGGAACCTCCGGTTCGGGAGCAGTTGAAGGCGTGCGGCCGATTCACGGACTGCGTTCCGCTGAGTCCGAATGTGGGTATGCCGGCCACTCCGGTGAGCATGGCGCAGGTCATGAATGTGGTGGGAACAGCCGTGACCGGGATGCAGCTTGAGGAGCCGCCGATGTGCTGGACCCCTGAACCTGCCAACTTCCCTGGTGGGAGAACCGGTTTGGTCGGAAAGAACGCGTGGGCGTGGGTTTGCCCGGATCAGATCCGGGAGAGCACCGTCGGCCCCGTGACACGTGTCGTCCCTGGTCCGGGAGGCGTCGTGGTGACCGCCACAGCTGTCAACTCGAGTGTCACGATCAACTGGGGGGACGGGTCCCTCCCGACAATCTGCCCGGGCGCGCTTCTGCCGTTCACCCCGTACAACGACCTGATCGACGCCAGTCCGCTGACCCCACCGAGTGGATTGCCATCCCCGACATGCGGTCACCACATCGAGAAGACATCGATTACGCAGCCCGGCGGCGTGAACAACGTATCGGCGTCGTCGGCGTGGATTGTGAACTGGACAGCAGTATGGCCAGGTGGCGGAGCAGGTGGAGTCGTGCCTGTTCCGTTGACCTCCAACTACCAACAGCGAATCGGTGAGCTGCAGGTGCTGGTTACGCCCAATTGATTCGACGTGGACTCCATTCGATGTTGGTGCGGCGTCGGTCCGGTCAGAAACTCAGTGGCGCTGGACGCGCAGGACTGAGTCCCCGGATCGATGCCCTCGCGCCGCTGCGGTGTCGACGTCGCGACCTGTGCAATGAGTCCGCGAAGTAGCTCAGATCAGGAAGTGGTGCTGCTGCTGGAGTTTGGTTGCCAGATCGAGTGAGGGCGTGATGGAGAAGCCCACTGCTACGTTCTGGCTCGCTTACGAGGAGGCGAGTTGTCGTCTCCTGCGGAAATTAACAGAACGGAGAACAAGCATGACCGTAGAGCAGGCGGTTACGACCACTTCCGCAACCAAGCCGGTGAGCACCCTTGCGCAGAAGGTCACGGCAGGCGCGGCCCTCGCGATCGCCTTGTTGATCGTGTTTTGGCGGCTTTCTCATTGGGGCCATGGTCTTCGCCGCGGCGGAGGGCGTTGATCGAACGATCTCGAACCTGACCGATGTAGACGATCCACGAGTTGTACGACAGGCGATCTGCCTGCCGTACTCAGATTTTGTTCTTCGGCAACATCAGGCAGGCCTGCCTACATCGCAGATCCAAGGTGTGCTGGATTATGCCGGACACGACGGAGAGGGCAGCGCAGTCGACAACTCGGATGTCTGCGGCAGCCCGCAATCCATTCTCGACGCGGCGGGGATCAAGTAGGTAGTCATACGGCAGGCTGCACCCCCTTGTGCCCCGGCGTCCCCCGATGCCGGGGCACATTCATTGCAGTGAGGACGGATCGAGGGTGACGGAGACGAGGCCAGGGCGGATCCCGGTGGGCGATCCCATTGCACTGCGCTTCGATCCAGAGACCAAGCGCAAGCTCGAGGACATGGCCGAGGGGATCGGCCCACGTCGATTCGAGGCGTTGATTCGTGTTGCCTGCCGACGACTGGTCACCCAGCCCAAAGCTGTCGGCACTAGCCTCGCCGAACAGCGACGGCTTTCGGAAGCGCTGCGGGCAATCCCGCTGGTCATGCTCAAGATTAAGCTGGAGCCGGACACAGCCCAGGAGTTCGCGGCGCTGGCCGCCGCGTATGACACCACGGTCAGCGCGTTGATGAGGATCGCGCTGCACCGATTCCTGGAAGCGCCTGGCCGCTATAAGCATCCGATGCTCCGCGAGGCCGAGCGGACAGGTTTGTCCGACTGGGTCGACGTGATGGTCAACCCGTCCAGCAAGCAGCAGATCTGGCGACTCGCCGGCCGATACGGGGACAAGCTCAACACGTCCTTGCTCCGGGTCGCACTACGACGCCTGCTCGAGGAGCCCGGTGACCTCGCCGGAGACCTGGAAACCATCGCGCCGCTGCGCGATCTCAGGCCCGAAATCTACGCCAGGGCGAATGTGCACTTCGACGAGCCTCTGCGCGACAAGCTCGACGGGTTGGCTGCACGGGTCGGGTCCGATCGCGCTGAGCTGATGCGCCTTGCCGCGAGACGGGTGCTCGAGGAACCCGGAAAGATCGAACAAGCAGTGAACAACGAGGTCTTCCGTAGCGAGAAGAACCGGAAGCACCTCATGGCCAGGCACGCTCGCCGCCAGGCGCGACGCCACACGCAGCCCGACTGATCACCGCGGACAACCTTCTGTTTCCGACGCTAAGTCACCTGCGGTGCTCCCATGATTGGAAACCCTCGCAAGAATGCTGCGTTCGGTGGCCGGCTTTCGTGCCCACACGAGGGTGGTGGTCACCAGTCTGCGAAGAGGTTGTAGAGCGCATGGCTCGCGATTGAGGGGAGCAGCGACTTTGTCCAGATGGCGAGGACTCCCCAGAGAAGGCCGGCGACCACCATGAGTGCTGCGTTCAAGGCGGAGAAGGTGTCGTGTCCGATGCCGAATTCATAGCCAAGGAAAATCCAAAGAACGGCGATCAGGATGCGAGCTGCCCATTTGGGCCAGCCGCTGCGAATGTATCTGCGGGCAAAGACGACCGCAGCGACAAGTGGTCCTCGGAACATGAGTTCTTCAAAGACGACCCCGGACATCAGCGTCAGACCAGGGATGTGGCCGGCCCAGCCCGACGTTGACCAGGTGGACCTATCAGCGTCCGCGGCACGTTGCGCAGGTGATTGGTCCGTTCTTGCTGTCGCGACCACGAGGTCGAGAATCGGGCCTCTCAGCAGTGCCGTCACTGCCAGGGTGACGATTGTGACAGCAAGGAGCATCACGATAGTCCGAGGCTGTGGAAGTGTGCAGCCGATGCTGCGTGCTGCCCAGCGGGCCCGGGCGACCGTGGCACGGGCGCCATGGGAGGAACCCAACAGAGCAAGCATGCAGAGCAGGAACACGCCCCAGATGATGGCAAGAACAAGAAGGCCGAGTCCGACCGCGTTCCCTTCTTGAGCGGATATGGTCGGTACGCCCGCAAAAAAGATGAGGAATACCCACAGCAAGACTGCCAAGCACAATCTCGGGAAGCCGGTCTTGAGCGTGGCGGGCCGTCGTGGGTTTGTACTTGCTACGAGCAGGTCACCCGTTGATGTTCGGGGCTTGTCGTTGGACAACGAGAGCTACCTTTCCAGTGACTGCGTTTGTGCGGTGATACGTCTGCTGCGAGTTGGACCGCAGGCATGCGATCACCGGCTGATGAGTGCAGCGTGGGGCGTGGATGAGCTGCCCAGCTCGACAGTTCTGCCCCGCGGCGCATCCTGACAGCAGGGATCGTCTCGCTCAGAAATTCAGGTGGCGTGCGAGACGGCTGATCGGATGGGTTTCGACCTTCGCGGGTCGACCGGGCCCGATGATGCGCACGCCACCGCTCACTCGGACGTGGGCCTCGCCATCGATGCGGACCGTGGTGGTGTCGGTGGCGGCGATCAGAGCTTGACCGTTGGCTTGGACGTGGCAATGACTGTGCGCGAAAACGATGGCGCTGTCTTCTGCGCGGATCCTGGCGTTGTCGGTGCCGACGATATGGCTCTTACCGCGGGCATCGACGGTGCTGTCGTCGAACGCTTCGATGTGAGCATGTTCGTAGGCAGTGACCCTGGCGTGGTTGGACGCTTGGACGAAGCACCGGCCGGCGGCTGCGATGGAGCCGCCGGCGATTCCCGCGCAGGTTTGTCCGATAATTTTGACCTCGACTTCGCTGGGGACGTGACCAAGGTCCAGCCAGTTCTCCGGGTCGGCGTCGATGACGACGCTTTTCGCTCCAGCGGCGAGGCGCCTGGTGTATTCCGCATAGCTGCGGACCGGCGATGCGGAGCGGCCACGACGCGGCCGACGTGAGTTGCGCGTGGATTTCTTCACTGGTGCCCCCATGAGTCAATACTGCCTTCGTCTGGTGTCGTTCGTGCGAGCGCCGATGTCGGCGCGTCGCCCGTGGGCTACACGAGGTTCGGTGTGCCGCGGTGTTCTGTGTCAGTCGCCGATCTTGACGGCATTCCCGGTCGGGTCGACGCATTGCAGATAGGAGTCGGCGTGTGATCGGTCCGGAAGGTAGGGCCAGCTGCAGTTCCAACCGTCGATGACAGCGAATCGTCCTTGTCCTTGTGCGGCGACCGTGTGGTCGTTGAGGTAGCGATCACTGATGCTCAGTGCTGCTGGGCAGCTCGGATTTCCGGCGATGACGATCACAGGTGCAGTCGCACCGTTCAGGTTGTTCGTGACGATTCCGCACTGAGCGCTCGTGGGCGGCAATGCAGCGGCAGCGGTGGCCTGCGTAGCAGTCGTCGCCGGCTGTGTCTCGGATAGCCGGGTCTGAGCGTCGGTCACGCCTGGCTGACCTTGATCAACGGTGGGGTTCGTCGACCACTCGACGTGTGTGGCAGCAGCAGCTGGTTCGGCTGACGGGGACAAGGTCTCGGCTTCTGTGCTGCTGCACCTGGTGAGGATGGCGGCCGTGATGAGGGACAGTGCAGCAATTTCCGTGGTGGTTCGTCGATTCACGAGTACTCGCTTCTATTCCAGTCCGACAGGGAGGGCTCAATGTCGAGCCCAGTGATATGCGATGACCTGGACAAAACGACGCCCGTCGCGACCACCGCGCGTCAAGCTGCGGCTTCTCGAAGGCCCTCCCAGTGGGCGGGCTCCCGCATCGGCTCGGTGGTGCTGAGACTGTCCAGGTGGACGGCTAGTGTCGATCCATCCCTTATGTCTGTCGCACAGTTGCGGAGGAGTGCCCAAGATGACCGAACCGACGCCCGAGCTGGCGGGCAGTGGTCCCAGCGAGGAGCCACAATCGCCGGCCGTCGGTGCTGAAAATGCGGCAGGGCAACGCAGTGATCATCTGTCGGCGACGGTGTACGCGCCTGCTGGGATTGTCGTCGTCGCGAGTGTGGTGGTGTGGTTCGCGGTTCGGTGGCTTGGTGTCGAATACGGCACAACAGGGCTGTGGTGGGCTGCAAGCGCCTGCGCTGCAGGTGGTGCGACGTTGAGTGCGGCAATAGCGCCGATGATGGCCCGGTTGTGTAAGGCGGTCGATATTCCATCAGAGGCAACCGGCCGGCGGATCGTTCCTGCGGCTACGACCGCGGGATTGTGGTTTGGCGCCGCGCTGCTCACCGGCGGCGACGCGATCTTGACGGCCTGGCTTGCACTCAGCCTGCTGTGCGTGTGGGCAGGGTGGATCGATCACTTCACGCTGCGGTTTCCATTGACGTTGATCCGGTTGACCACTGCAGTGGGCCTGATGTTGGGGGCATTCGCTGTGGCGGTGGATCAAGATCCTGCGGCAGGTGGGCGCGCTCTTCTCGCCGGCATGCTGGTGTTCGCGTTCAACCTTGCCTTCGCGATCGTCACCCGCGGCTACCCCGGGCTCGCCGACGTGCGTTTGAGTTTCATTCTGGGTGCTGCCCTGGGATGGGTCGGATGGATGAATGTGCTCTCAGGGATGTTGCTACCGAACGTCCTCGCGCTCGTGGTGATGCTGTGGGTGAAACTTATCGGACGACGGAAGGATTTGGGGGAGTTCGGTTTCGCCCCCTTCCTCGTCTTCGGAACTGCGCTGGCGATCGCGGTCCCCCCGATGTGGTGGATCGTCTGGATCTAAACGCCGCAAGGAGTCCTAGGTTTTGCCTGATGGTGGTGGCCAAGTTCAACCGCGCGGAGGTGCGATGCGGATGAACGTCCCGGGGGTGTTCCCAAACACAAGGGAAGGAAAGGGGAGGGGAGTGAGTGATATACGGGTAAGGCCGATTTTCTATCGTGACGAGGTTCTTCGTCTTGTTGCTGTGGGAAGTGTCTCGTTAGCGTGTGCTGTCGGTGTGGCGTTGTGGGCGCTCATGGTTGTCGACGTTCAGGGTGGGGCAACCGGGTGGTGGGTAGGGGTCGGTTGTTGGGTCGGCTATCTTGGGATGACGCTCCCAATCTTCCTAGCTTATTCCCCAAATAACATCGACTGCATCAGGTTCCTCGTTGGGCATTACGCGACTGTCGTGAGCTTGGGCGTCATCGCGACTTTGCGTCTATCGCACGGGGAGTCGATCGCGCCCTCATCGACGGGGATGTGGGCGGCGGTTGCTGGAGTGACCGTCTTCATTTTTTCGGTCGCCTGTGTATTAGCTGTGAGGGAGCTTGATGCGGCTCGGCGTCGTGGACATAGGGCGACGCGGTTGACCGATCCGACACTGCCTGCGCAGCTGATCGGCATTCGCGAGTTGGTGCTCGAACTTGCTGCTGCTACAGAGGGTTCGGACTCACAACGAGATTGCGGCGAGCGGCTGCGGGAGGCCGTCAAAGGGTTGCGTCTAGTTTTCGGGGATGTCTATCCGTTGACGATTAACTTGGTGGCGTGGTTCCTTCTGAGGGGAAAACCAGCCCCCGTTCCAGCGGAGAAGGTGGACGAGTTGCTTGCGACCATCGATCAGAGGTTGTTAATTCTCGCTTCGGTTCCGTACGAGGAGGGAACAAGTTTGGGCGCGTGGATGGATGAGTACGAAACGGCGGCGAGCAGGTTTCGGAAAGTGTATCGGCGACCCCCGATCCGAAATTGAGTGTCTGAGCAGGGTGGTGATGCCGTGATCGGCGCGCGATCGAACGTGTTCTTCGACTGAGGTGTCGAGGGCCGGGTGACTGGTTTCGAGATTGGGAGGTGTCTTCGGTATGGACGACGCGGACCGATCCGCCCCGATACTGTCAATCGTTCAGACAGAACTGCCGTGTGAGTTCTGCGCGGAGCATCCTCAGTACTTCCCCGGTGACCCCGTCGGCTTCGTGCGTGCGGCCCGCTGGGCGGTGGTCGTCAAGGATTGCTGCCACTTCGACGCTCGCGTGGACTACCTCCTGTGTGACGAGCACTGGGCAATGATCCGACACCAACAGCTGCCCGGGCAGTGCCCTCGGTGCGGGGCGATCGCCTACTCAGTCAAGGACATCGTGTGCACCGAGATCCCTCTGGGAAGGACGGTCGATGGGGCGTGGCCGGTGATCCGTCGATAGGCGCGGAGCCGCCGTGTCGTTGACCGGCAGACTGACCTTCAAATAGGACGGCCGCCGCCCCAACGGTGTTCCGGACGCGGACATCATGCTGAGCGATGTCGGCCTGTGTGGATGGAGACCCATCGGTTCTGTCCAAAGACATGTCACACAACCCCAGTTGTGTGGATCTTCCTCCAGATGATTGGGAGTGGTGGCACTTCCTACGACGGAGGTGCATCTGTTGTGGCGGAGTTGCCGATCGCTCGCGGTCCAGGTGGGGCAGTCAAGGTCCGGACCTATGGTCCTCGCAATTGCTGTCGTGAGGACTAAGGAGTGGTACCGATGAATGTTGAGGTTCGCCGTATCCACCCGACGGATGCGAAGAAAATCCGCCGCCACCTTCATTCAGAGTCGCTCACCGGGCGTCACCGCGCGGACCAGTATGGATGCGGATGGTTGGCTCGAGGTCTGGATCGCCAGCGATGAGGGCCCCCGGGGATCGCACACGCCTCGTCCTCACCGCCGACGGCACCTCTCTTGCGGTGCGTGAGATCGGATCCCGGATGGCGCCGGTCACTGTGATTTTCGCGCACGGATTCTGTCTCCACATGGACGCCTGGGCACCGCAACGGGCCTACCTGGCTAAGGTCTGGCGCAAGCACGCCCGGTTGGTCTTCTTCGATCACCGCGGCCATGGTGGATCCGACGCGGCGGACACCGACAGTTACACGATCAGCCAGCTTGGACGGGACCTGGATGCGGTGATTCGCACGGTGGCGCCAAAGGGTCCGATTGTCCTCGTCGGGCACTCGATGGGCGGGATGGCCGTGATGTCCTACGTCGCCCATCACCAAGAGGCCGCGGCCGCGCAAATCGTGGGAGTCGGGTTGATCTCGACCGCCGTCGACAATGTCGCCGGCGCCGGCATCGGGCGCGCTCTGAATACGCCGGCGGTGACGTTGCTGCGGTCGGCATCAGCTCACGCCCCAGGGCTCGTCGGGCGCAGCTGGAATCTCTCACGTCGCATCTTGTCGCCGGTGGTCGGCGCAACTTGCCCGCTTGCTCCGAGTGCAAGTGTCCGTGCCGCCGCCACGTCTTACGGGATGGTCCACGCGACGCCGATCGTCACCGTGGCCGCCTTCCTACGTGATCTGCGGATCTACGACGCTTCCCCGGCGCTCGACGTGCTCGCGAAGGTGCCGGCGTCGATCATCTGTGGAACCCGGGACAGGGTGACCCCGATCGGGCACTCACAGCGACTCGCGGCGGCTCTTCCCCTCGCCGAACTGATCCCGGTGAGAGGAGCGCGGCACATGGTCGGCCTCGAGCGCCCTGACGTGGTGAGCGAAAGTCTCGATCGACTGCTCGGCCGCGCGGTAGGGCGCCGCGAACAGGACACCACCCGCAGATCCAAATCCGACCTCGTCGGGGCGTGAAATCTGCGCGTGCCTGAGACCTGACGAGACAACCACTGATGGGAGAAGTGTTGAGTATTCACCAGGACGTTGACCTGTCATCCGGCCCGGCGCACCACCGGCCGGACAAGCTCGTTCACCGCGGCGCGAGGTCGTACACACGCCATGTTCTGAACCGGGTGGCAGCGTGTGGTGTGCAGGTCGGGGCGCGGCACCGGTGCATCGATCTGCATCACGAACCGAAGACCTACAACCCATGGCAAGACGCCACCTATTGCCGCTGCGGTCACATCCGGTGGGCCGGCGAGCATACGCAGTTCGACACCGCCGTCGAAGCATTCGAGGTTTTCCCTCATCACCCCTCGGGCCGGCCGGATCCACGGACCTATCCCGGAAAAAATGACCCCGAATCGCGGCAGGTCAGCGAGCAGCGGCCCATCGGGCGAAGCGAGCTACGCCGATGATCCCGGCAGAAGCGGGCGACCCCGCGGCCCGCGCTGTTCTGGACATGATCGACCGCGTCGAGATCGACCCAGAGAGCGACCAGTTTCTAACGGCGCTCGACCGTATCCACTTACAACTCCTCTCGCCGAGGGTGGCCACGATCGTCGCAAGGCGAGCGGAGCTGGGTTTTACCGCCCACGACGTGAATACCTATCCCCGACGCAATATCTGGCGCACGCAGGTCCCGTTCGGGCGGACGAACGGCGGTGTCGTTGTCGAGATTCCCCTCGTCGTGATCGCACCTGTTCTGATCGGCATGATTCCCGTCCTACTCAACACGAATCCGCTGTTTCAGCCTCCGATCACGGATCTGACGGTATTCATCTCCGCGGCCGCAGGTGTAGAGGTCCTCGCGATGTGGTGGTGGATCCGCCGCGATCCTCTCAGGCTGACCGCGGCGGACAAGCAGATGATCCGCGGCAGCATTGCCAAGCTCAATGCCTACGTCTCGGCCGGCGGCAACTTCTTCGAACTTCGTCTGGCCATGACTGCGTCCGCGATCGTCGACGATATTCATGAAGTGCCGGCATGGAGTCACGAGGGCCTCGACATCCACCGCATCCGGCTCGATATCGAGGACCAACTCCGAGTGATTCTCTGCCACTGCGGTGAGCTGGCAACTTTCCGGGCCAGCGTCGGCGAACCCACGACAGGAGTCAGTGCCGAGGCTGACGCGGCTCGGACTGCCCACCACGAGCAGCGACGGTGGTTCGAACAGGTCAAAGAATCACTGATCGGGCGGGTCGCAGCGTTGCGGAAGTATCACCAAGACCTACTGATGCTTCAGGACTCCATCGACGGTACTGCGGCTCTCGGTCGCATCGACGCTCACGCACCGGCGCTCGGAGAATTGCTGGTCAACTCGGCGAATGATGACCTCGCAGCGTCGGCGATCGGTGACCTGGCCACCGACCTGGCGGATCTACATCAGGCGCGGGAAGAGGCGCTGGCCCAGTTGCGCGGCGACGTCACCGGATTCGATCGGCGCAACTGATGGGACGCAGCCATGACCGGATCAGCCCAGACCGCGGCGACGGTGTGTTCGATCCCGACCGGGGCGACAGCGACGTCGCCACCCGCAAGGAAGGCGCCCTGATTTCGCAGCACGCCTACGACACCCGCGCCGATCTCCGCAGCGGAGCACGAGAACTCGACACCGCCACCGAGAACCTACCCGGATTGACCCGGGCGCAACGGGACCTCAACCGCGCCTATCCGCGGCCCACGCCGGCGGCAATCGGAAACTCTCGGCTACGCCCCCAGCTGCCACCGGCGATCGAACTCCGTCGCACCCTCTCGGCACGACAACGGAACACCCGATCCGCGGCGAAGCGCCGCGTCCTCGACGCCATGCCGAAAGCCCAGTACACGGCGCTGGCGTCGTTGACGTCGGACCCGAAGACCTGGCGGGAGACGAACAACGCCCTCTCCGCGGTGGCCGGCGACGCTGTCGAGCTCGACGATGCTCGCCGCAAGCAGGTCCAACGAGTGGACAGGGCCATCCAACGATACGAACGCGAATCCGGACGAGGTCATCTCGTGTACACCTCGGTGAGCATCCCCAACGCGGTCGTGAACCCGTCAGATCTGCCCTCGACGCTATCGCCGGGGACGGTCCTGGCCTTCGACCGGTTCACTGCAGCAACCCATTCGCTGCACGAGCTGGACTCGACCGCCCGACCCACCGATGTCGTCTTCGAGATCCAGACCGACCGGGGCATGTACTACGGACAATCTTCCCGCGTGGACAACTCGCACCACTTGCTGCCACGAGGAGTGCAGCTACAGGTGGTGGGGGCTCATTTTGTGCCGTACGAGCGGCCCGGACAGCCACCGGGGGAGCGCCTGGTCGTCCAACTCGTCGATCACGAGACGCCATGACAAGTCGAGGCGGGGCATTCGAGACAGATTCAACTCACCGGAAGGAACACACAGTCATGACTGCGGACAAGCCGCGCCACCGGCGCCCCGACCTGACCTTTCATCCCGATATCTTCGCTGCGCCGGCGCAATTCAGAGTGGTGAACGCCGCGCCACACGACGGTGCGGATCCGACCGCGGACATAACGCAAGGGAATAAAAGCTCCGGCACCGAAGCTCATACCGGACGACGAAATGGCAAGGGGCTGTGAGCAGAAAGAAAGGTCGGAGGCCACCTCCAAGATGGTGTGCCTCCGACTCACCCGGTGCATTCTCAGTACCCACACCCTATTTGATCTTTCGCATCCGGTCCAATTCTCTACGCCCTATTGGCCGATGTGGATGCCCGACTGGGTTGCCCCGGTTGTGAGTTCGGTCGAGTTGTACAGGTCCATCTCTACTGTCGGTGATCGCACGACACCTTCGCGGTCATCGAGACAGTACTTCCGCCCTTGGCCGCCACACCAACGGCAAAGGAGACATCATGGATTTCGCATCGATCATCATCGGCGTCGCAGTGGCCGGCGCATCAGCTGCCCAGGGCGGCGGAGTGGACCCCGCGATCACCGACAGCGTCACGTCGGTCGCACAGGAACTACCGCCAGCTCTCGCCCAGTATGTCCCGGACCCGCAGCCCTATCTCGACGACGCGGCCCGGGCAGTGCAGCAGGCGCAGGAGCAGTTGCCCGCCGAGTGGCAAGCCGAGATCGAGAACGCCATTCCACCGGAAGTCCAGGATGGGGCTGCAGGCGCCAGGGAACAGCTCCCGCCCGAGGCCCAGGGCCTGATTCCCGAGGTCGTCCTGCCCGCCCCTAGCCCGGAACCCGGACCCGCCGGCGGTGTCACCAACCCCGCAGGACCCGCAGCTCACGCACCGTCATCGACTCCGCAGCAGGAGACGAATCAGTTATTCCTTCCTCCTGCCGTCAGCGGAGCACCCACCACTGCTGCCGGCATCCCCTCCCTGACAGGACTGCTCGCCCCGACCGCAGTCAGCGATCTGACCTTCGATCCCCGCTTTCCCCGCAACCTCGAGTTCGCGCGTGCGGTCATCGAAGCGGCGATGCGTGCGATCGGATTGCCCTACCAGTGGGGCGGAGGCCTTCTCACCGGACCGTCGATGGGCGACGGCACCGGCGGAGCTACCGCCGGCTACGACTGCTCAGGGCTCACTCGCTTCGCCTACTACATCGGCACCGGAGGCACGAAGGTCTTGCCCCGCACCTCACAGGAACAGTTCCGGGCAGGCCAGCAGGTCACCATGTCCCAAGCCCAGCCCGGTGACCTGCTGTTCGGGAACTGGCAGGCAGACGGAGCCAACCACGTCGCGATCTACCTCGGCGGCGGAAAAATGCTTGAAGCACCGCAGACCGGCCAGCTCATCCAGATCAGCGCCGTCCGCCCGGACATGATCCCCGCCCGCTTCCTGTGACCATCGGGGACAGTGCCCTGCGCTTGATCCCGAAGCGGAACAATACGATCGCCACTATAGACCCAGACCGGTCACAAGTCGTGTCGCGACGTGCGGCACGACCGCAGAGACGAAGGAGACAGTGCCACATGACCATTACGACAGTAGCCCACAAGAAGGCAATCGAGACCGCACGAAAGAATGCGGAAGCACTGGCGCAGAAGGCAATCGAAACACGAGTCGCACTTGTCGGAGCCATCGGTGAAGCAGTGGAAGAGCACGCCGCGCTCGATTCCGCACGCGAGGCAGCTGTAGACGCAATCAGGATGGCCCACGAGAACGCGATCGAAGGCGGATGGACGGCCAAAGAGCTCGCAGCCATGGGATACACCGCCCCGAAGAAGCGGAAGAACGCCTCCAGTAAGGCCGCGCGTGGTGGCGCCAGCAAGGACGCGACTGAGACAACCGACGTCGCAGATGCTGCTGCACCGCAGGAAGGCGATCAGCCGCCGAGCACCGACGGGCAGGTCTCCAGCGAGCGCGAACCTGAGCATTCCTACAGCTAGGAAGCAGTCCGGTGGTGTGGCCCCGGCCTCTCGGGCGTCGTCCTCCCGATCCTTTGTCGGAAGACGGCGCCCGAGCGCTACCAGGAACTTCTCCGGGCCGGCATAGGTGCCGGAGTCAGAACCACATGTCAGAGGGTGCCGTCACGATGATCACGAGAAGGAGTGGCCTGACCAGTACGCAGACGTCTCCGCAGCAGTGGGCACGGGGCATGCTCGTCCCCGGCCGGGCAGCGGTTCTGGACGTTGAGTCGACCGACCTCGACGGGTCGATCATCGAGATCTGCGTTTTGGACGCCGCCACCGGCAATCCACTGCTCGATACCCTGGTCGATCCCGGCGACGTTCCGATCCACCCGGACGCCTATGCCGTGCATGGAATTGTTCCGGCCGATCTGATCGGCGCACCCGGCTGGTCTACGGTCCACAAGCAGCTGCTTGCGGTGACCGCTGGCCGAGTGACGCTCAGCTACCACAGTCAGTTCGATCAGGGTCGCGTTCTCCATGATTGTGCTCGGCACGGTCTCGACCCCGCGCACCTCGCCGACCCAGAGATGTGGGGATGCATCATGCGGATGCGATCGCAGGCCGAGGGCATCGAGAAGAGCATTCGGCTCGATGGCGGACACCGAGCCCGCAGCGACGCTGCGGCCGCCCGCACCGTCCTGCTTAGTATCGCCGAGGGCCCCTCGGTGCCGACAACCCCCACTTCCCACTCTCGGCTTTAGCCCACCAAGGGAGCCTCCTTGCCATTCAGCCAGACGACCACCCGCCGGACGAAAGTGCTATTCGCCTCCGCCGCGGCCGCAGTTCTCACCGGCTGCGGCACCGTCTCCGCTATCGAGGCGCAGACCCGCCCAAGCACCCCACCAGTAGTCCCGACCGCTGACATGGTGGCCAGCCCAACTCCTGACGTCGCGCAGACCCTCGCCACCCTGGAAACACTGCCGGTCAAAGGCCGCGCACCCAAAACCGGCTACACGCGAGACGAATTCGGCCAGGCATGGTCCGATGACGTCACCGTCGCAGGCGGACACAACGGGTGCGACACCCGCAACGACATCCTTGGCCGCGACCTCATCGACCGAACCTACAAGGACGGCACCAAGAACTGCGTGATCCTCACCGGCACCCTCAACGACCCATATACCGGCAAGACCATCGCGTTCACCCGCGGCAAGGACACCTCGAGCTCGGTGCAGATCGATCACGTCGTCGCGCTCTCCGACGCCTGGCAGAAAGGCGCCCAACAGCTCGACGACACCACCCGCCGCAACCTGGCCAACGATCCCCGGAATCTCCTCGCCGCGGACGGCCCGGCGAACCAGCAAAAAAGCGACGGCGACGCCGCGACCTGGCTGCCTGCCAACAAGAGCTTCCGGTGTGTTTACGTTGCAAAGCAGGTCGAGGTCAAGGCTGCATATCAACTCTGGGTCACCCAAGCCGAGAAGGACGCGATTGCTCGTGTCCTTTCTGCATGCGGCTAGGGGTGATCTCGCTACAGGGGTGCGGCCGTCGACGGTCGAGAAGATCGTGCGCGCCCACTCGGCGGGCTCCGCAGGGGCAGATAGCGTGGCGGGCCCGTCGCCGCGTCGAAGGGGTGCACGATGACCGCGACGGCGAATCCGGCTGCCGCGGGGAACCACTCCTCGGCTGCGACCTCGAACGGTGCGATGGAGGTGTGGATCCGCCGCCCCAGTTCGGGATTCTTCACCGGACCACCTCTACGGGACGTCTCAGGTCAGCGAGTTCCAGTCATGGGACGGCAATCGGAACGTGCCGGTGAGAGTTCCTCTTGCGGTGCAGCGGGCACAGCACGCCTGCCGTCGATCCTGCGGCGATTCATCCGATCGCGCTGAAAGAGAAGCGACCAGCGGTCGCCGATCACCTCGACGGCCGCGTTGATCGCGCACCCCGAGCGCGGCTGTCCAGCCTTCGGCCTCACCGTCCCGTGTATAGCACTTGCGACCCGCCACCACTTGTTACGGTGACGCCACCACTGCGACCCGCAACTGCTTCCTGGGAGATGCTGATGTCCGACACCACCTGCCACATGTCGATCTCGCTCGACGGCTTCGTCGCCGGACCCGAGCAGAGTCGGGACAATCCGCTGGGCAAGCGCGGCGGTGAGCTGCACGGCTGGCATATCGGCGACCCGCGCGCGACGGAAGCCGACAGGACAGCCAATGGATGGCTCATGCGCCCTCGCGGCGCTTACGTCATGGGTCGCAACATGTTCGGGCCGATCCGCGGTGAGTGGAACGAGGCGTGGGACGGATGGTGGGGATCCGAGCCGCCCTACCGCGCCCCGGTCTTCGTGCTCACTCACCACGCACGCGAACCGATCGAGATGGAGGGCGGGACCACCTTCCGCTTCGTCACCGAGGGGTTCGACGCCGCCTACGCGCAGGCGCTCGAAGCGGCCGACGGCAAGGGTGTGGACATCGCCGGTGGCGCTTCGACAGTCCGACAGGCACTCAATGCCGGCGTGATCGATGAACTCACCCTCGACATCGCACCCGTCCTACTCGGCGGCGGCGAGCGCATGTTCGATGGCGTTGAGACGTTCGGCTTGGAGCCCGTCGAGGTGCTCCACTCACCGTTAACCACCCATATCCGTTATCGCAGAGGCAGCGCCGGCTGAGCAGCAACTGCCCTTCGTGCGTCTCAATCGAGGGTCCCCTTGCGGTGTCTCATGAGGCCAGCTCCCGCTAACGACCATTTCTGGGGCACCTCCGATCCGAGCACCGGCTCTCCCTCTCGCTGCGACCGCGCGGAGTAGAACGGGAAGATGGGAAGGCAGGCAGCCCGTGCTCTACGTGCTTGCGCTGGTAGCCGTCGTGGTCGGCGTGGACGTCCTGTTCTTGAGGCACCAATTCTGGGAGCGGCTGCTGGTGAACGTCGGCATCGTCCTGGTGTTCGCGGCGTTCTATCTGAGGTTCCTGAAGGGTTCATGAGCGCAGCCGCCGCAATTACAACCCGAAGTAGCGCACACCTATCCAGGGCAGATGAACCGGTGCACCGTTAGCCCTCATTGGGCCAGGCCGGACGAGGCTATAGCCCGGCTCCCTCATCGTCACGCTCGCCGTCGCGGCGATCTGGTCGGTCTTCCAATAATGCGTGATGTCCTCGACGAGGGATCGCGAACGCGAGCGGTTCGCCTGACTCCGCCCTACGAGGAGCTCTTGAAGAGGGAGTTCTTCGTCGAGGAAGCCGGCACGACCTCCAGCCGCTGTAGCTCTGCACCGGCACCGGTGACATCACCGTCAGCTTGGTCGAGTATTTGCAGGCCTTTCTCAACTGCGCGCCAGTCCGCTGACAGATCGAAATATCCTAGGAGATCAACGACCTCGGCGACCCACCGTTTCGCGCCGCGTCTGTCACGTCGCAGCTGGGCGTAGTAGGTCACCATGGCGTCGCTCACCGACTTCTTGCGCTGCCCCCACTTCTCGCCCTTCCGGGCCGCTTCACTGGCCAGTTGCCACAGCTGTGCAACGTCGACGTGCCGATCCAGCACCGGTTCCCTCACACCTGGCACAGTAGCGATCCAACAGGACAGGTGATAGCGACCCTGCATGTAGCCGATCGGCAAGCGCTTGGCGCGCCTGATGCTGCAGTCGGAGCAAGATCGAATCGAACCCGGCAAATATCGGCGGCTTGCACACCGAAACCGGACGGGTTAGTCATGTCTTATAACCGAGAATCCGAGAACCCGCGCGGGTCTGAATGTCGGCGACAAGGTCAAGGTGCACACCGAGGGCACCTCGGTGTTCTTCATTGTGAGCGTCGAGGGTGAGGACGCGCTGGTCGAAGCCGTCGACGAGGCGGTGCCGGGCCGCTTCCCGTTCCACTGCAAACTGTCGCGGCTCGTGCCCGCTGAGTCGTAACCGCGTTCTCTGCTCGCGGTGCTGGACGGCTCGGCGGCGGATCGTGCACGGGGGTTGGAGCGCTGCGGATTTCGGGGCCAGCTAGGTCGGCAACCAGGGCGCGCCCGGGATCACTATCCCGGACGCCCGCTCTGTCTTCGATCCCGCCGCAGATAGAGGCTCTCTACCGCCCCTCGGCCGGCCCCCGGCACTGCGATCCGATGTCATCACCCGTGGTGAAAACCGCACTCCGTAGTGGTTGTTGCGGCGGTCAGGAATGGTCGCACCTCGAGCCATTCGTGGATCGGTTTCCCATCTGCACCCGGGGCTGCGGACAGCTCGCCGGCCAGCTCGAGTGCCCGCTCGTGGCTTTCGACGTCGATCACCATCCAGCCGGCGATCACGTCCTTGGTCTCCGCGAACGGGCCGTCGGTGACCGGCGGTCGCCCCTCGCCGTCGTAGCGGACGAACGTGCCCTCCGCGGAAAGCGCCTGGCTGTCGACGAACTCGCCGGTGCCCTCGAGCCGGGCGGCGAAGTCGTTCATGTACTGCACGTGGGCGGAGATTTCCTCCGGTGTCCACTGGTCCATCGGTACGTCGTTGACCGACGCAGGCGCGCCACGGTAGTGCTTGAGCAGTAGGTACTTGGCCATCATGTTCTCCTTGGTGCGGTGCGGCCATTCTGGCCGTGTTCACTCCGGGGACGAAGCCGCGCGCGGGTTCTCGACATCCCACAGCGACATTTCCTGGCCATCTTCTCTGTCGGATCTTGTCTCGACGCTTCCCGTCCCGGTCGCCGCTGCAGCGATCGAAGTCTCACCGCATGAAAAGCGAAGGCGTCAGACGAACTCGCGGATCCGGGGAAGGACTTGGGCGAGTTCCTCGAAAAGGTTCGGCCATCCACGTCGTAGGCGGGTGATGCGACCGTGTTCGAGGAAGGCGCCGTCGATCATGTGGGAGACCCGTAGGTGTTGTTCGGGGGTGCCGAGTTTGCGGAGTTTGTCGTAGACGGGGTTCACCGGTAGTTGGTGGTGGGCGATGTAGGCCCAGATCTCATCGATGCTCCAGTCCCATATGGGCCCGAAGACATGTGTTCCGTCGGCTCGGTCGATGAGGCCGCCGTGGTGTCGGCGTTGCTCTGTGGTGTTGGTGCAGCAGCCGTCGCAGTCGCGTGTGACGTGGCTGCTGAGTGCGTTGTAGTAGAGCGACCAGCGTCCGGTCCCTTTCGGGGATTCGTCGGCTCGTACGCCCCAGATTTCTCCTGGCCCGTGGGCTGCGTGCGCCGCGCGGGAGGGTGCTCCGATGAGGATGTCGCGCAGTTTCTGGCTCGTGGCCCGGGTGGGCTGTTGGTGGTCCCATTCGCCGGATTGTGCGAGGACGGTCAGCAGTGGTGGGTCGGCGCGGTGGGGTTCGAGGTTGAGGTTCCAGGTGTCGGCGAGTGCGGTGATGTAGGTGTAGGTCTCGGGGTACTCGAGGCCGGAGTCGAAGAACACGACGGGGATGTTCGGTTCGACCTGCAGGGTGAGGTGGAGTGCGACGAGTGAGTCCTTGCCGCCGGAGAAGGCGAGGTATCCGTCGTGGTCGTCGAGGTGCCCGGCGATGCGGCCGGTGAGTTTTGCGAGGTCGCGGCGGGGCCGGCGCAGTGCCCGGAGAGTGTTCAGGTCCAGGCCGTCGGGTTCGGGCTTGCCCGCCACACGTCCTCCTCACGGTGTCCGGTCGGTATCGAGATCTCGCATTTTCTGTCACACAGTGTCCGCCCGGTGGATCTTCCTCCATGCGTAGGGGCGTTTGAAGTCGCCTGGGTATGTGAGGAGTGTGGTGTGGGGAAACTGTGCGAGGTGGCCGGCCGGCAGGACGTCGTCGCCGCGGCATACGCGTCGACGAAGACACGCGAGGCAGTCGAGCTGGCGAAGGTGGGCCGGTGTGCGCGATGCGCGACGTTCCCGGTTCCGGTGGAGGCGGTGACCAAAGTGGTCTCCCGAACGTTCACGGGTTTCGATTCGTGGAAAGCGACCGCGGAAGGTGGGCTGTGCACGTCCTGCGCCTGGGCCTACCGGAACCCGGATCTGCGCAGAAGCATGCATGTCGTCACCACACGACCAGCAATGAGGGCAGTGACCGCGGCGGATCTCGAACGGATCTTGTCGCGGCCACTCGAGCCGAATACCGCCGTGGTGGTGCCCTTGCGGCCCGGCCGAAAGCACATCCTGCCGCACGCGCGGTGGGGCGGGATTGCGGTCGAGTTTACCGACCGCAGATATATCCGTACACGCCGTTCGTCCTGCGCGACTTTCGGGATGTCCCGTGGTTGTTTACCGACCAGGGTTCGGGATGTTCGTCATGTTCAGACAGAGACTCGAAGGGCGTGTGGCGATGCGAGTGGTGGTAGGGGACCTCCGGGTTCAGCGGATCGACCGGCGAAATGGGAGGCGGTCGTGGACGATCGTCTGGCCGGAGGGAACGGAGCATCGCGAGGCGGACCGGTTCCTGCGCGAGCACGACGGGTCGGGCACCCAACGGACCTATTCCTACTTGTTGGTGGATCACCTGCGCTGGCTCGAGCGCGAGTGCCTGGCGTTGGACAGAGTGGTGCTGCGGGATCTCGAGCGGTACATGGGCATCGTCGGCGCCGAGGTGGCGATGCCGTTGGGCGAGCCGTGGCGGGTCGGGAAACGCCCGTACGGGCATGCGGCGCTGTCGACCACGGCAGCCTGTCTGAAGGGCTTCTATCTGCATCAGGCGGCGCTCGGGGTGAACGCCGAGCTCGGTCGGAGACTGGATAGAAGTCGGCTGCCGACGCGGGCGGATCGACGCCGCACATTCTTGGGGCACACGACGACGTCGATACCGGCAAATCCGCTCGCGCCGACGGGACCTCGCCGCCGACATCCGAAGATGCTGCCCGACGGCGCACGGGAGAAACTGCTCGAGACGGTGAACTCGGCCCGCGACCGCATGGTGGTGACCTGGTTGGCCGACGGCGGGCTGCGGATCGGCGAGTTGTGCGGGCTGCACCTGGTCGACCTGCACCTGCGGGAGAACGCGGCCTGCGGCCAGTGCCGTTCCCCGCATCTGCACGTTTGTTACCGCCCCGGCAACCCGAATCGGGCCGAGGCCAAGACCAAGCATCCCTGGCGCCTCGAGAACGGCACGGTGACCGGCGGGCTGATCAAGCGGGTCAGCCCCGCCATGATCCACTCCTACTTCGACTACATCACCACCGAATATCCGCGTGGACGAACCGATCACGGAATGCTGCTGGTTCAGCTGCACGGCAGGGCCGTCGGGCAGCCGTGGGCTCCGGTCGCCGCCCGGCGGGTGCTGCGCCGGGCCGGAGACCGCGCCGGCCTGGGACCGGTGAAACCCCATGCGTTTCGGCATTCGTTCACCTCGGCCGTGCTCGACGCCTCCGGCGGCAACCTGTTGATCGCCCGTGACGCAGGCGGCTGGGCCTCGGCGACGATGGTCGACGAGGTTTACGGGCACGTCGATGTCCACGACCCGGCCTTTGACGCGGCGTTGCGGCGGGTGTGGGGAGAAGGGCGATGACGGCCGGGAGAACCCGTGCCGGATCGCCGCACTCGTGTCGGGATCGTCCGGACCGGGGCGGCCGCGACCGGCTCGAGATTCTCACGGCGCTGATCGGCGGCCCCGACTTCGACCCGATCTTCCGGTTGGACGTGATCCGGATTCCGCAGCAACACCCTGTCTACCGGTGGGAGTGCGTTGTCGAGCGGTGCGAGCGGACCCGCGCCAACTCCACGGACTTTTGCACGGAACATCTCTTGTTGCGAGCGAAGGACCGAGAACGTGGCGGCGGTAAGGCCGCGTTCCTCACCGCCGCAGAGGGATTGGAGCGATACGTGCGGATCGAGGAGCTGATTTGCCGGGTGTGCCCAGACCGGCCCGCCGCGCAGTCCGACCTGCTGCTGTGCCAGCGACACATGAGTCGGTGGCGCGAGCACCGGAAGTCCGCCGGTGAGTCCGACGACTTCGACGGATGGCTCTCCGGGCAGCGGCCGCTGCCGGGCTACGGATCCTGCCTGGTGGCGGTGTGTGTGAACCTCGCCGAGTCGCCGCTGGGGTTGTGTCTCTGGCACAGTCGGCGGTACCAGCGTGAGCACCGACCCGGCGCGGCGGTGTTGCCGCCGACGTGGTGGCACCGCTACGAGCGGTACGGCCGGCCGGTCCCGGTCGGATACGACGACGAGGAGGCGTTCGGTCGCTGGTGCGCCACCGTGCGCGCATCCCCGTGGCCGGGACAGATCAACCTGCTCGGGTTGCGGCCACTGGTGCGGGCCGAAATTCAATGGGGCCTGTTCATCCACACGCAGCGAGTCCGACCCAGCCGGTGGGAACTGGGCTGGCTTCGCTCACTAGTGGCGACGTGCCGAACCCTCGAAGTGGAGTCGTTGATCGGGTTCGAGATCGGCGCCGGTGGATCGGTGGAGTTTCCCGGCTCCATGGTCAAGGAGATCCTGCACGAGCTTCGGATGGTCTACTTCACCCCTGCCCAGGCGAAAGAGGCCGGATTCCTCGAGACCGAGCACTTCGGGGTGCGGTTCAAGCGGCGGGCCAGTCACATCGACCTCACCGGCATCGGCCCAACTTGGTTGCGGGATCTGGTCTGGGACTACCTCGCCGACCTGCTGCAATCGCCGCGCTGCCCACGTTCCGGCCACGTTCACGATGGGCTGCTCAGGGCAGCAATGGAACTGGGCACATTCCTGCAACACGATGCCCCCGACGGCGGGAACGATCCCACCCTGTTGCAGGGCGATCACATGCGTCGATTCGTCACCGACCAACGCCGCCGTGAACGCGACGGGTCGCCGTCGCTGGCCATCAAGCGACCTGACGGGACTGCCAGCGTCGTCACCACTACGACACGGTCGACGGTATTCAATGCGCTACGCAAGATGCTGCGCGCCGCGATGGACAGCGGTGCCGCCGACCGGATCGGTCTGGGGCGGGAGTTCATCGTCGCACTTCCTACGGCCGGGGCATCAACGGGCCGGACCGCGCGGCGACCATTTCCCGACGAGGTCGCTCGCGCGCTCGCCGATCCGGAGAATCTGCGGCGACTCGACGAGGTCCACGATCCGCTGGACCGCGGGCTGCGTGATATGTGGGAAACGACCGTCACCACCGGTCGTCGCATTGGAGAGGTGCTGCAGCTCCGTTGGGACTGTCTGGGCCGCTACGGCGGCCTACCGATGTTCTGGCACGACCAGACCAAGGTCGGCAACTATGACGTCGCGATCCGGATCCCCGAGCGTCTCCACGAGGTGCTGGCTGAACGCCAACGCAAGACCCTGGATCGATTCGTCGCCGAGCACGGGCGCCGACCCACCGACACCGAACGCGGTCGCCTGGCGCTGTTCCCGACGCCGCAGCGCAACCCCGAAGGCACCGTCGCGTTGACCCATTCCTTTTTTCACAGAAACTTCAGCGCGTGGGTCGATTCGCTCGAAATCGGCCGATGGGTGCCCCACCAGGCCCGCCATACGCTGGCCACGAATTTGCTGCGCGCCGGCGCAAGCTTGACTCACATCCGCACCTATCTGGGCCAGGTCAGCGATCGGATGGCCGAACACTATGTGCACCTGTCGCATTCGGATCTCGAGGACGTACTGCAACAGGTCTGGGTCGCCGGTCCCGGCGCCGCCCACCCCGGCGAACTCCTCGCCGGCGACACCGCACCGATGACCCGCACGCAGGCCCAGACGCTGGCGATCGACCTGTCCCGGCGCAGCACCCCTGCCGAAGGCGGCTTCTGCACCTTCCAACCCGTCGTCGACGGCGGTGCCTGTCCCTGGGCGCTGAACTGCCACGGCTGCGACAAGTTCGTCCTGTCCGGAGCGGACTTGCTGTATTGGCGACGCAAACGCGAGCAATGGCGACAACTCGCCGAGGGTGCACCCGACGACGCCACCGCCGACTACCTGCACCAGCACTTCGAGCCCACCGCCCGCGCCATCGACGGACTCGAGAAGGCCCTGGCCGGGCTTGGCCTGCTCGACCAGGCGCTCGCGCTGGACCTTCGCAAACCCCAGGACTACTTTCACCGGGTCTGGTCAACCGCCTTCCGTGCCACCGACCTCACCGATGCCATAACAGCAGCACCCGACGAGACCGACGAGACCGACGGAGAAGCCAGCGCATGAGCAGTAGCCAAAACCCACCCCAAACCCGCACCGCCGCCGCGCTGGTCTCCCGGCGCCGCGACGCTCAGGCCGCGGTCGACCGCGTTCATGAGGCCATTGCCCGACTGCACCGAGAACCGGCCCCGGTCACCGTCGCCGCCGTCGCCCGCCGCGCAGGTGTCTCTCGGACGTTTCTCTACACCAACCCTGCGGCCAGAACGGCAGTAGAAACCGCGAAAGCCGACACCGGCCAACAGTCCCGCCACCCGGCTGTCCACCAGCACGACCAGCACGAGGCGACCTGGCGAGAGCGCGCTCTCAACGCCGAAAACGGGCTCAAGACCGCGAACGCCGAAATCCTGGCCCAACGCAACCGCATCGGCGAACTCCTCGGCCGAATCCGCGACATGGAAGCCGAATGGAGCGAGGAAGCCATCCACCGCATCACTACCGAGAACACCACACTCAAACAGCGGGTCCGCCAACTCACCACCGACAACCGCAACCTCGATGAGCGGTTGACTGCTGCCCGTTCCAACCTGCGGTTCCAAGATCGGCGTATCGCCGACCTCGAGACCCGCCTGGCAGATCCGACCACCATCCAGCGATCACCGATCTAGCTCCAGCACAATCTGATTCAACTCCACGGGACGTTGTCGACCGAACGGCGCCCGGATACCTGGGGACGGTGGACGCACCGCTGGGCTGAGCTCGAACGAGAAAGTGGTCCGACACGCCAGCATCAACAACCCGTGACATCATCGCGCACATGTACGCTTCGAATACGCGCAGGCCAGAAGCAAAATGCGGTGTCCGCGGTCGGTAAAGTGGAGGATATGTGCCTGCCCTGGACGTTGCGTGATGTCGCGGCGGTGACAGCGATGCGCCGACTGCGGGAGCTGGGGTTCGGTGCCCGGATGCTCGCCGAGCCTGCGGCCCCATATCCGGTGCTCGCCACGATCGCCCCCCGGCGGTGGCCGGCGGTCTTCGCGGACTGGGATCGACTCGCCCCGTACCGCCAGATCGGGCAGTGGTGGGAGCTCGCGCTGCGAGCCACCGTGTCGGCGAGTGTGAAGGGAACGAAATGACCAGCCCGACCGATCGATGGCTCGCGGCCGCACCGGCGGGGCTGCCGCCGCTCGAGGGTCCGGCGTCGACAGCAGAACGCCTCCTGTTGTTGTTGCACTACGGGATCGACTGGGATTCGGGATGGGTCGGTCGGCGGCGGGAGAGGTACTGGACCCAGCACCTGCCGAACCGTGTTCGGGTCGCCACCTATATTGGTGGCGGCGATCTCGACCGGTGGTGGTCGGTGGTCTCCCGTTCCCTCGAATCGGAACCGACGAACACCGACCAACGGCTGGAGCTGGCGACGTTGCTGCGTGAGGAGTCCGAGCCGGTGCTGACGTTGCTGCGTGAGCGTCCCACGTCGTACGTGTTGCGCACGCGGATCGTCGCCGAAGCTGTGGCCGCCGCTCGCTCTTCGGGAAGGAAGAAATGATGAGGTCGACGGTGCGCTGGGATGTCGAGCTGACGGCGCTGTCCTCGATCTCCCAGAAGGGGGAGGACTCCGGAACGACGACGACACTGTTCCGGCGCGAGCCGGTGATCCAGCCGGACGGAATGCCGGTGCTGGTGCCGATCGTGTCCGGGAACTCCCTGCGCGGCGGGTTGCGGAGGATCGCCGAGGAGCTGTTCCGCGATGTCATCGGCTACGAACAGCAGATCCCACTCTCGGCGGCGCACGCGCTACGCAACGGTGGCTCTTTGACGAAGGTCACCGGCGACGGTCTGACCGGTCGCCGGCGGCAGCGACTGCGGGAGCTGGTTCCCCCGATCGGGGTGTTCGGCGGCAATGGCGGAGGTCAGCCACCTATCGATGGCTGCCTGAAGGTGGGCAAGGTCATCCCGCGGGTGCGTGAGACCGAGACGATCATGACCCGGGCGTATGACGGCCGATTGATGAGTCAGTTCGAGTTGGTCTCCCTGGAGAGCTACAGCCGATTCGACGACACCGACACCCGGACGTTCCCCGAATCCTCCGCGGGGGGCGGGGCCGGCAAGGATGCCGGCTCGTCGATGCTGATGCGATTCGAGGTCGAAACACTCCCTGCGGGAACCCGTTTCGAAACCTTCTTGCGGCTGGACCGGGCCACCCCTCTCGAAATCTCGTTCTTCACCGATGTGTGGGGCAGATTCGCGCGTGACGGATTCCTCGGAGGGCGCAGCGCGATAGGTCACGGGCGGGTCCGCGCCGAATCGGATCGGGTGGTGTTGGCCGGCCCGGACCCGCAGTCAGTGGACTGGCGAGTCGAGCTCGCACCACTGCGCGATGAGGTCATCGAAGCATTGTGCTGGCTGACATGACGGGCACCGAGGAGATGGCACCGTTCCTGGTGCGGGCGCACCTGTCGTCGGGACTGGCGCACGCGACGCCGTGGGGAATCAGTCTCGACGGGATCCTGGCCGCCGAACTGTGGGCCGATCACAAGGCCGCGGCACTCGACCGAGGCGAGTATGTGCCGGCGCTGACACCCGAGTGCGCCCCGCCCGACCTCGAGCTACCACTGGCGCGATGCGAGCGCGCCGGCGAGGACTGGCATTGGTGTGCGACGTGCTCGTTCCCCGAGGACCCGGCCGGTGATCCGGTGGTGCGGCACTGGGCGTCGCGGGCCGATCACCGCGGGCTCGAGCAACTCAGTCACACGCTGCCGGCGGTGATCTCGGATCGGCAGGGCCGCTACCGGGCCCGCTACATGCCCCTGATGATCACCAGCACCCGCACGGTCACCTGGCGCGGAGTCGGAGATCTCGACGCCGTCGCCACGATCCTGGGTGGCCTGGATGTCATCGGAAAGAAACGGGCCCATGGTGAGGGCCGGGTCCTGCGGTGGGAGTTCGAACACTGCCCCGCCGCCGACCGGTGGGCGGCGGCGCACCTGCATAGCGACGGCACTCTCGGGCGCACCACACCACCGGCCTGTATGCCCGATCTCTTGGAACCGGAATCGGCCGGCTTCGGGTTGGCCGGCCTGCGGCCGCCGTACATGCACCCGACCAGAATGAGGCAACTCCACCTACCTCGGTGAGCCGCCGCGTGGTGTGGCGGTTCGCCGACTATTCGGAGCGCGGGAGGTCGGGCACAGCGACTGGTTCGGGCAGCGTCCAGCGAGCGAGTGGGGTTTTCGACTCGTTCGGAGGATAGAGCGCGACCTCGGTGATCGACACGTCGTCGGTCAGCTTGTCTCCGATTCCGGGGAACAGGACGAGGCCCTCGGCGTGGCCGTCGAGGGCGTTGTTCCCGATCGCGGTGGGAATGTTGTCCCAGGAATCACTGCCGGTGATGGTCTGTCCGCTGAGTGTGCGGACCTTCCAGTTGGTCGATGTCGCGTTCAGGGTCCCGGAGTCGACATCGAGCACGATCGGGAAAAGCAGTATCCGCGGCTCTCCCATGGAGGTCTTTTCGATCAGCTGGGGTTCTTTCACCTCGATGCGGGCGGTGACGTCGGCGGCGGTAATGGTCTGGGCGGTTCCGCCGATGGTGTCCGAGCCATCCGACGACGAGTTCGTGGTCTGGTTGGTTGCCGCGGTCGTGGTCGTAGATCCAATGATGGTGATTGCTGCGGAGGTAGCGGTCTGACTTGTGGGAGCGGCCTGTTCGTCGCCGCCGCCACATCCGGACAGGGCCAGTCCCAGTCCCAGTGCGGTGCAGGCAGTCACGGCCGCAATTGCGGTTCGGCGGATAACCATCGTTCATTTCCCCTTTTCTCCCCTGGCTGACCGGACGCCCTGCGAACAGGATGGTGGTCAGCCTCCATGTGCGCGTCCCGGTTGTGGCGCGGACGACGCCCCCTGAGCGTAGCGGTGTGGGACCGGTGTCCTGTCGTGGGCGTCGCGGAATGGGTTGACATGGACTGTGAACCGGCGGAGATCTAGGCCAGTCCAGGCGTCTCCACCCTGTTGATGAGTGTTGGGTTTGTCGAGCACGTTCCATTACGCGATGTCACTCACCACGTATGCCGCGGATCTTTCTCCTAGTGACAACAACCCGCATTTCGTCGGAGAGGGCACCACGGGTATGACAGATGACCCAATCGGACTGGTCTCGGATTCGTCGCTGGAACCTTGTGGGTCCCGGTGCGAGTTCGTGTGGAGCTGTCCAGGTCCGGCGCTACCGTTCGCTCCACCAGGCACCAGGCACCAGGCACCAGTTGCGAGAGAGCGAGGAGTGAGATGACAATCGAGACCGATACACGGCTGCTAACGGCAGCAACGGCCGCCGCGCCGGGGTGGCGCGACTTCGCGCTGTGCCGAGTCACCGATCCGGAAGCGTTCTTCCCCGAGACAGGCGAAGACGGGCGCCCCGCGAAACGGGTGTGCGCGGGCTGCGAAGTTCGTGAGGCCTGCCTAGCCGAGGCGCTCGCCCACGATGAGCGGTTCGGGATCTGGGGTGGACTGACCACGGCCGAGCGCCGCAAGTACCACCCGAAGCGCCGCCGATGACCGCCACGGCCGTGTACTTCGCACACAAGGGCGCAATCCGTCCGGCTCCTCAGCCCCGACCGACACGACACGCCATGACACGCCCAATTCGGAATCAGTTCGCTATGATTCAGCGGAGCCAGAGGCGCCGCTGGCACTGAACAACCCAATTCATCGGTGACACGGCCTATTCCGTTTACGCTACGGTCATCCCATGCGTGATCTCCTCGAACAGACCGTCCGCTACCTCGAAGCCCTCTCCGACGCCGCCATGGACGCGTCGCCATCCACGGACGCCTCGTTCGTGGCGAGTTCGTCGAAGCCCTCCGCGAGTGTGCGGAGGCCGTCAAGACTGCCCGTGAGGACCTGATCGACACCGGTCGCCCGATCAACCCTGTCTACTCGCACCCCGGTGACGAGGACACACGGGAAGAACTCGCCTCGCGACTGACCGCGCATCTCTTTGCCGAATAGTCCGCTCCGCTCGCCGTCGAGCCGCCAAATTGGCGTCTACTCCGCTGGGCCAATAACGCGGATGGGTGGAGTCAGGAGGACCTCCCATGTGACGGGTACTTCGTGGTCCGGGCTTTGCTGGGACCAATAGCAATGGGAGTGATACGACGTCATCAGAGCGGTGCCGGGGGCGCGGAGCAGCTCCATGTTGGCCCGGAATCCGTCGCTATCGGTCTCCACGAGCCAGATCTTGGCTGCTTCAGTCGGATCGAAGGCAGTTCGGAAGGCACGGGCTTCGTCGAGTGTGTCCACTGCGAATGCGGATTCGAAACGAGAGGGTGCGGTCGGAAAGTGTGCACGACGGACGTTTTCCCAGATCAGCTCGATCAGATGGTCCGTGACTTGAAACTGAGCGGCCGCGTTGACGAAGTTGATTTCACCGTGCGCAGCAACGCCATTGGGAAATAGGACGTCAAGGTGCTGTTGCAGCGCTGTCGGTTCTACGTCGTCGTACCGGGTGAGCTCGAGCGACAGTCCCTCGTGAAGGGTTCCTCTTCGATCGACGGTGTAGAAGCGCGGCATTCTGAAACCTTCTCTGGCTGTGCGTGATAGTCGGGCTCAGCATCCGGACTGCCCGTCGCCCATATTGGAAATATTGTGTCCACCCGGCGCCGCCTGTGTGGGCGGCGCTCAGCTGGTCAGGTGGTGGTATCGGTATCGATGGTTCCCTCGGCTCTGCCGTCGAGGGCGGGGAGCGGGTAGTGCGGGCAGGTGACTACTTGAGGGGGCACGAGAATCGCCCGCCGGTTGCTGTCGAGGTAGAGGCGATAGGCGAGCTGACCGTCCCGGTGGACACCGGTGGCTGGGTCGACGGCGCCGAGAAAGTACCCTTGCGCGGCGTCGACGGTTGAGAAGATCGTCCGAGCCCATTCAGCGGGCTCGGTGGCCGGCAGATGCCGGGGCTCGCCCGTGTGCGCGTCGACGGTGTGCACGATGACGGTGACAGTGAACCCGGTAGCCGCGGGGAACCACGCCGCGGCCGGGGCTACGAACGATGCGATGGACGTGTGGATCTGCAGCCTGATGTCCGTTCCGGTGCGGGCCACCGCCGTGATGGTGTGCGAATCTGCCGTGAAGTCATCGGTGGCCAGGTGTGGCAGCGCGCGGTCGGAGTCGGCGTGGACGCTGCCGGGATCAGCGGGCATGGGCTTGTTTGTCCCGTTCTCGGATGATCTGGTCGGCCAGGCGGTACACCGCCAACTCGTCAGGGACACCGACCTTCGTGGCGCGCTCGCGGGCCGCGATGAACACCCGGACCTCCTCGTTCCCCTGCCTGCGATCCCGGTGCAGGAACCGGTGACGCGCCTCGGCGAGGTCCTCGAGGACCAACCACTGGAAGCGGTCGAGACTGGCGGCGATCTCGGCGACACGCGCCCGCTCCGACTGGACTGTGCGCCACCGATCAGCCAGGTCCGATCCCCCGAGCAGTGCACCGAGGACCATGGCGCAGACCGCTGTGATCATTCCGCACCCCTTCTCGACGTCATGGATTTCTTCGGTTCACCGGTGGCCACGGTCAGGGCGACAGTCGCCACGATCGCGACAACGACGGTCAGCAGCAGGGGCAGTGAGAACTCGGACGCGATCACCGCCCCGACGACAGCCACCGCGAAGGCGAACACAGCGAGCAGCCAGAGGGCCCGGGCAGCCGAGGCCCGATGTGTGATCTGGGCGACTGAGCCAGCGACGACCAGCACGGCGCCGAGCCAGAGAATCCAGATTGTCATGGTGTGGCGCGGATCCTTCCGACGTCGGCGGGCTGAAGTCTCGTGGAACAGGGTGTCATGCCGCCGAGTGGCCGAGCAGATCGGCGACGTCTGATCGAGCCATACCCTCGGTTGGGCGAACCGGCAAAGGTCGTCGAAGCGGCGGAAATGGGCGCACAACCGGGCCTCTGCGGCTGATCGCGCCGATGCTGTGTAAGGCCGTCAATGGGCGTCGTGGAAGGCCTGTGCGATCTCGGCGGGGATGCGGCCGCGGGAGGACAGTTCGTACCCCTGCTCGATCGCCCAGTCGCGGATCTTCTTCGTTTCTCCCCGCGGCCGCTTCGCGACAACGGGGTTGACCTGCCGGTCGGCGCGGTGTTTGCGGCCGCCGACTCGTGTGGAGTGGGCGATGTAGTACTCGAAGGTCTCGCGGAGTTCCTTCGCGTGCTCGTTCTTCAGGTCGATCACGTACTCGACGCCGTCGACTGCGTAGCTGATGCTTTCGCCGTTCTCACCGAAGACGGTGCCGTCAATGTCGTCGACCAGCTCTACTACGACCTTGCGTGCCACGGTTTCCACTCCTTGAGTTCTCCGGTACGGACCAGATGACAGTACTGGGAGTATCAGGAAACTCCCTGCGAGGTCCAGTGAGGACTATGGATCGGAGAGGGTGACCGGTCTGACGCAGCGCCCTGACGGAACACGGTCACACTTCGACGAGTCCTCGGGGCAGGGTCCTTGCCGTTCGAGCATTCCAGACGTCAGGCGCGTTGACCTGCGCAGATGGTCCATTTCTCGCGGAGGTCATGTAGACGGATTTCGTCGGTGATAGAATCGAACACATGTTCGACTGCCCGGGTTGGGGTAGGTGCAACGCGGTAGGAGATCGGTTCAATGACGGCACACTCCTCCACCAGTACTGATTTCACATTGCGGACGTTGTCGAAGGCCGATCGTGTGGAGGAGCTGCGCCGTCAGATGGCGGCGATCCCAAGTCGGTCTGTTGAGCCGGCCACCCTGATGTCTTTGGCGGTTCCCGCGTCGAAACCGGCGCCGACGACGAGCGCGGAATCGATCCTCCGAATTCTTCCTGTGGCTCCAGCCTTCGCGAAACTGCTGCCCAGAGGTGGCCTTCCGCGCGGCTCGGTTGTCTCGGTGAGTGGTGCCCGCTCGGTTTTGGTGAGCTTGGTCGCGGAAGTCACTGGGGCCGGCGGTCACGCCGCGGTTATCGGGCTACCGCAATTCGGTCTGCTTTCCGCTGTGGAAATGGGCGCTGACCTGACGAAGTGCGCGTTGATTCCGGAGGCGCGACGCGCCGATTCGGTCGACGTCGCCGCGGTCCTGCTCGACGGGATGGACCTGGTGGTCCTTGGGCTCGGCGGGATGGCGGTGACCCCCAGCCGCGCCCGGGCGGTAGTCGCGCGTGCACGCAATAAGGGGTCGGTGCTGGTGGTGACCGAAGGACGATGGGACGGTGCCGACGTCCGGATCGACTCGCGGGTGTGTGGCTATGACGGCCTGGGTGAGGGGCATGGCCGCGTGAAGGGTGTTCGCCTCGATGTGGAGGTCAGTGGGCGGGGATTCCGCCCTAGGAGCTCCAGAGTGGACTTGGGGGTCAGCAAGGGGGTGGTGGGGTGGAGTGAGCACACCGAAGAGCTGGCTGCCTCCTCGCAGTTGCGGGAAGCGTTGTGAGCGGACTCCCTGATTTCGAAGCTTGGTGCGAGCAGTGGCCGGCCACCCCGACATTGCGCCGCTGCGTCCCGCCTCGTCCGGTGATTGTCGAGATGAATCGTGCTCTCCCGCTTGCCAAACATGCCCAACGCCCCGATCGACTGCCACTGCGAGTGCTCGCCGGTGGTCTCCGGGTCGAGGGAACCATGCACGCGGAATTGTTCGCCTGGGTGAAATTGACCGATGGCCAGTGGCTGGCTTGTGTTTGTGTTCCGGCTCGATCGGGTGATGGACGAACCGGGCTGGATCTGTGGTTATGGGTGACCGCCGACGCGGTGAGTGATTGCGAGCCGCGCGCCGGCGACCGCTGATTCCCCTGGGATATCCGCCGGCCCGCAGACGATCCGTCGGCCGCGCCGGGTGGGTGTCGTCCCGCGTCCCCGGCACAGGGTGCGCCGGGGACGCGGGACGAGCACAGAACCCCTATTTGCGCAGGTCAGCCCGTATACTCGAGGAGTCTAATTCGGTAGCGAGACTGACCAACTCGCTCGACTCTGGAGGATTTTCTGTGGCTGATTTGGCGACTGCTGTGACGGTGTTGGATGCGAATGGGCGGGCCGGTGTTCCGTCGTTGTTGATCTCGGGTCCGGGTATGGGTAAGTCGAGTCTGGTGCGGGGGTTGGCGGCGTCGGACGGGGTGCTGTGCGAGACGGTCCTCGGGTCGTTGCGGGAACCGGCCGACTTCGCTGGCCTGCCGGTGGTGCGTGAGCACGGGGTGACGTTGGAGGCTCCGGACTGGGCGAAGCGCATTCACGCCGAGGGTGGTGGCTATCTGTTTCTGGACGAGTTGACGACGAGTCCGCCTGCGGTGCAAGCGGCGATGCTCGCGGTCGCGTTGGACCTGAAGGTCGGTGATCTGCAATTGCCGAAGGGAACGCGGGTGGTTGCGGGTGCGAATCCTCCCGATTGTGCTGCCGGTGGGTACGAACTGGAAGCGCCATTGGCGAATCGGTTCTGCCATGTGGAGTTCACTCCGTCTGTTGATGAGTGGTTGGACGGTATGGCGACAGGGTGGGCCACGCCGCCCGCCTCGCGTGCGGTGGCGACGGACGAACAGCGCGTGGCGCTGGTGCGTAGTTCGATCACCGGATATGTCCAGCGCAACCCGGAAGCGTTGGACGCGTTCCCGTCGTCGGCGGCGCAGACCGGGGGAGCGTGGCCGTCGCGACGCACGTGGGCGATGTTGGCGGCGGTGTTGCCGCATCTGCGTGACGACGACAACGCGGCGATCAATGCGGCGGTGTTCGGGCTGATCGGTGAGGGGACCGGTGTCGAGTTCCTGGAATGGCGCAGGAATGCCGATCTGCCCGACCCGGTGGCGGTGATCGAGAATCCGGAAACGGCGTTCGACTGGCAGTCTCGTCCGGACCTGGTGTGGGCAGTTCTGTCGGGTGTGACGGCGTGGGCTTCGGGGCGGGGCACTGTCGAGGCGTGGGGGCCGCTGATCGCGGCTGCGGAAGCGGGTGCACCTGATGTGGCGGGCGCTGCGGCGCGGACGTTGGCGAAGGCGCGGCCCGCCAAGGCTGTGGTTCCGGCTGCGGCGAAACGGTTCTCCCCGATGTTGGTGGCTGCGGGTCTGGTCGGTGAGGCGGCGTGAGCGCGGTGCGGGTACTCGACCCGGACGAGTTGCGCGCGTTTCGGTTGGCCCGGTTGGTCTCTGCCGAACAGATGCCGTACTTCATGCGGGCGTTGTTCGCGGCCCGGCCGGTGGCTGCGCCGGGGCTGGGCACGTTCGCGGTGGATGCGCAGTGGCGGTTGTATCTCGATCCGGCGCTGCTGGTCGGTGCGAACGCGTGGCCGGTCCCGGTGGCGGGTGCGGTCCTGTTGCACGAGGTTGGGCACTTGCTGCGCGCACATGCCGCGCGCGCAGAGTTCTTGCCGAAGCCGGTCCAGCACTTGGCGTGGAACTACGCCGCCGATGCGGAAATCAACGATGACCTTCTCGCGGCCGGTGTCGGACTGCCCGAAGGGGTGATCACCCCGGAGTCGTTCGGGTGCGCATCGGGAGGCATCGCGGAGGACTACTACACGAACTTGGTAGATCCGTCTGCCCCTTCACCTCCGAACGCACCCGCAGACGGCGATGGTGAACCGGGGTGCGGGTCCGGTGCGGGGTGCCCTGCCGTGCCCGGCGAGTTGGGTGCGGCCGGGAGTGAGGTGACCGAGGGTCTCGACGGCGCGGAGGCTGACCTGGTGCGGCGGTATGTCGCGAAGGCCGTTCGTGAGTCTTCGGGAAAGGGGCGGGGGAGCGCCCCGGCCGGGTTGGCGCGGTGGGCCGGTGAGGTACTGGCACCGCCGACGGTGGCATGGGATCGGTTGTTGCGTGCGGTGATCCGGCGCGTCTTGGCGGATCAGGCGGGGCGGACGAACTACACGTATTCGCGACCCTCGCGGCGCGGGATCCCGGGCATAGTCGCTCCGGCGATGCGCGGCCCGTCGATTACGGTCTCGATGGTGGTCGACACGTCGGGATCGATGTCGGCAGACGATCTGGATGCGGCGATGAGTGAGGTTGCCGGGGTGCTGCGGGCTGGCGGTGTGGCACGTGATCGGGTGCGGATTGTGGCCTGTGATGCGTCGAGCACAACGGCGCAGCCGGTTCGGTCCATCGCGGACGTGAAACTGATCGGCGGCGGCGGCACCGACATGCGGGTGGGTATCGAGGCGGCCAATGCTGCGCGTCCGCAGCCGCATGTGGTGATCGTCCTGACGGACGGGGATACGCCGTGGCCGGATCGCCCGTCGCGGTCGCATCTGGTGTGCGCGGTGATCGGCAGTGACGCGGCTGCGGGGCGTACACCGTCGTGGGCGTCGACGGTGTGCGTGCCGGTCGGTGCGGGAGTTCGCGCATGAGTTGCCCTGTGTCAAGCCGCCGGTTGTTGGTGGGCGATCAGTCGTTGGAGGGCGCCGTGTTTGTCCGGTTCGTAGGGGAGGTTGTCCTGCCAGCAATGCCAGATGACGAACAGCCAGGCGCGGGCGAGGATGCGGACGGCATGGGAGTGGTCGTGTCCGCGGGCGACGGCCCGGTTGTAGAGGTCGGCGGCCCAGAGGTTCGAGTGGCGGGAGTCGCCCGCGAAGTCGGTGACGGCATCGCGGAGTTGTTTGTCTGCGGCCCAACGGAATCCGACAATTCTGGCCTTGCCGGACTGGCGTGTGGCGGGGGCGCCGCCGGCGAGGCAGGCCAGCGACTCTGGGGTGGGGAATCGTGCCCGGCAGTCGCCGATCTCGGCGAGCAGCCGGGCGGCGCGGACGGTGCCGGAGCGGGGCAGGCTGGTGAAGATGTGGGCGTCGGCGTGCCCGGCGAGTTGCTCGCCGATCTGTTCGGTGAGCAACTTGATCTGTTCGCCGAGGGTGCGCAGGGCGGCGAGGAAGGCGCGGGTGATGTGGGCGTGCGCGGATCCGTCGTCACCGACGGCGCCGCGGGGTGCGGCGGTCAGGCGGGCGTGCAGGACCGCGGGGTCGGTGCGGCCGCTGTAGCTGACGCCGGACAGCCACGTGGCCAGGCGCTTGGGGGTGAGCCAGTCGGCCCGGTCCTGACAGTCGAAGCGGGTCAGGAACATCAGGCTGATCGGGGAGTCGAGGTCGGCGAACAGGCCGACCGCGCCGGGGAAGACGTTGCGCAGGTGCGCCCGCAGTTGGTTGGCGAGGGCGACGCGGTGGGCGACGAGGTCCTTGCGGGCCCGGCAGAGTCGGCGCAGCGCGACGGTGGCCGGGTGGTCGGGGGTCAACGGCGCCAGTCGGGTGCGGTCGGTGCGCAGGGTGTCGGCGAGGACGAAGGCGTCGAAGCGGTCGTCCTTGTTGCCGGCCGATCCGTAGCGGCCGCGCAGGTTCTTGACCTGGTTGGGGCTGATCACCACCACGGTGATCCCGGCGCCGAGCAGGGGGGTTCCCCCCTGAATGAGGACATCGTGAACACTGGGTCGTGAGGGCCCAGAGGAAGAGATGTCACCAATGGTCATGAAGGCGTACTCGGCGGAGTTCAAGGCCGATGCCGTCGCACTGTATCTGTCCGATCCGAGCCACACCTTCGACGGCATCGGCAACGACCTGGGAGTCAGCCGCGAGACTCTGCGCAACTGGGTCCGCGCGGAACGCAAACGCACCGGTATCTCCACGGCTGAGCTGCGGGCCAATGGGGCGGCGCGGCCGGCATCGCGGGCAGGCGAGGTATCGTCCGAGTCCGTGTTGGAGGAAGAAAACAAGCAGCTTAAGGCCCAGATCCGGAAGCTCGAAACCGAACGGGAGATCCTGCGCAGGGCCGCGAAATATTTCGCGGGCGAGACCAACTGGTGAGCCGCTTCCAGTTCGTCGACGACCACCGCGACACCGCTCCGGTGAAGTGGCTGTGCCAGATCCTCGAGGTGTCCCGGTCCGGCTTCTACCGGTGGCTTGCCGCCGCACCGGCCCGTGCTGAACGCGCCCACGCCGACGAGGAGCTCGCGACGCGCATCCGCGCCATCCACGACGACTTCGATGGCACCTACGGGGCCCCACGCATCACGGCCGAGCTGCGCGATGTCGGGATCGAGGTCAATCACAAGCGGGTGGAACGGGTGATGCGCGAGAACGGAATCGTCGGGGTGCACCTGCGCAAGACGGTCCGCACCACGGTCCCCGAACCCTCCGCGACTCCGGTGCCGGACCTGATCCGGCGCGATTTCACCGCGAGCGCACCGAACACCAAGTACGTCGGGGACATCACCTACCTTCCGGTCGGTGACGGGCAATTACTGTACCTGGCAACAGTATTGGATCTGAACTCGAAACGGCTGGCGGGTTGGTCGATCGCCCCACACATGCGCACCGAGCTGGTCACTGACGCGCTGCGGGCGGCGGCCGCCGCCCGTGGTGCCACCGGTCTCGACGGGGCAATATTTCACAGCGACAACGGCGCCCAATACGTCTCGCAGAACTTCGCGGATGTTTGCCGCGAGCTGGGAGTGACCCGGTCGCGAGGCGCGGTCGGAACGTCAGCGGACAACGCCGCCGCCGAATCGTTCAACGCGACGTTGAAACGGGAGACGCTCCAGGGCCGGAAGCGCTGGAACAGCGCGGGTGAGGCCCGCGCCGCCGTCTTCCGTTGGATCACCCGCTACAACACCAGAAGGAGGCACTCCACTCTCGGCCAGATCTGTCCGATCGACTTCGAGCAGCGATCGGCTACGCTGGCCACCGCCGCATAAGAATTGGTGTCCACATCTCGGGGGGAAGCCCCCAGGGTGTCGATCACCGGTCCGTCCGGGCGTTCGATCGCGACCTCGCAGACGCCGGGGCGGGCGAGGACGGTGAGCAGTTCGCGCAGCCCGGCGGCGCTGTGTTCGACGGTGCAGCGGTGGACCTCGCGGCCGCGGGCATCGACGACGGACACGGCGTGATCGTCGCGGGCCCAGTCGATGCCGCAGGTCAGAGCGTTGGGTGGTTCATCGGGCAGGGTGTTTCTGGCAGACTTCATGTCAGCCTCCTCGCTGCTAGACCCAGTGGGGAGGCACCCTCGTGCGGTGCCGGGACGCGGCAGCCGGTTCGCTCACTGTTCGGCGCTCGGTGGCGCTCAGCCCTGTCGACGGTCGGCGCGGCCCGGGCGACCGCCGGGTCCTGCAGAACTCATGCCGGACATCGATCGTGTCAAGCGAGCAGGGCAGTGACCCGGCGGCACCTCGGGTGCATCGGCAGTCCATCTGAAACCACCGACACAAGGATGGTGCACCAGTGAGCGCGGCAGGAAGCGGCGACCTGGTCCGCTACGCCGACCGGGTGTTGGCCGGTACCGGGATCACCGCCCACCAGGTTGCGGCGGTAGTGGCAGGTACGGCGACCGATGCGGCGGCGGCGGCTCTGCGCGCCGGTTGGCGCTGTGCCGCGAATCCGGTGCATGTGGGGAGCGGCGAGGGACGGGGAGCGGCATGAGCGTGGAATGGTTCGACCTCGCCCAGCGGCTCTATGCCGCCGAAACCCGGTCGCCGGTCGCTCGGCTCACGCACACCACGTTCGTGCCGTCCACGGCGGCGCTGGCGGTGCGTGCGGTGGCACGTGGTGGCAGCGTCACCGTGGCAGTGGCCGGGTTCGAGGGCCGTGAGGAACGCGCCCGCGACGTGGATGCCCTGGGACTGCTGGCCGCACACGGCGGCACCATCGTGGGGCGCTGCGACCCGGCACCGTTGCTCACCGACGACACCGGCACCCTGCCTGCCCTGGTGACGCTGGCGCGGGCGCACGCACACCACCCGGACCCGCAGGTGGCCGGTGCTGCGGCCATGGTGGCGTGGTGGGCGGATCGGGCAGACCATCCCGGCACGTCGGCGGTGGTGAATCTGGTGGCCGCGTCGTCGGCGCGGTATGTCCTCGGCACCACCCCGGAGGCCGAACGGTCGGCGACCACGTGGCGGCAGTGGTTCGGCATCTCCGATGACAGCGTCATCGGCTTGCATGAGTGGGCCGCGAAGATCAGCGGCGGACCGCTGCTGCCACTACTGAAGCCGATTCACGAGGACGACCGTTATTCGTGGGACCGCGCGCTATCGGCAGCGACAGCCGGGCATGACTGGTCGCGCCCGGACAACACCGCCAGCGCCGCCATGGGACTGCGCACCCGATGCGATGCCGCCGACTTGAAAGCCGCTGCCCTGATCGATGATCCGCTCTGGCGGCAACGCGCAGTCCATACCGGGCACGTGGCGGTCGGGGTGGCATCGGTGACCCCGCCGCCGATCCGGTCGCGTCGGCGCAACGCATCGCTGTCGGTGACCTGTGAGCGGCTCGATTCACGGTTGCGCGTCGGCTCCGAGGTCACCGGCTGGATGGGCACCCCAGCGGACAAGCCCTTCGAGCGGTTCTTTGTCGAGGTCACCTCGGCACAGGTCGTAGAGGGAAAGTTGGTCCTCGGTCTCGGCTCGGTCGGCGCACACGCCCCCGCACCGGGAGCAAGGGTGTGTTTGATGCCGCAGCCGCCGTCCCCGCAGACGATGCGCGCGGGCCGGGGCCGATACTGGCGGCTCTACCGTGCCCGCCGTTCCTGGCTCTCCACCGGCCAAACACCGGTCGCTGCGCGGCGTGAGGTTCCCCTCGACGTGCTGGGGCCTTGCCCCTGGTTCTTGGACACGCTGAATCCAGCATCCGCTGGGAAAGCGAGATGATCTTCAGTCATGTCACGAAAGAACTACTCGGAGGAGTTTCGGCGCCAGGCGGTCGAGTTGTACGAGTCCACGCCGGGCGCGACGCTACGAGGTATCGCCGCTGATCTCGGGATCGTGCGCGGCACCCTCACGGGCTGGATCGACCAATACGGGACCGGCACCAAAACCCACGCCGACGGCACCCGGGTGCCCACCCCGGCACGACCCCACAGCCCACGCTCCGGCGCCGGTGACGCACCGGAGACCGTCGAGCAGAAACTCGCCCGCCTCGAAGCCGAGAACGCCGCCCTACGAGCCGAGACGACCAAGCTCACCACCGAGCGCGAGATCCTCCGCCAGGCGGCCAAATATTTCGCCGGGGAGACGAAATGGTGAACCGCTTCCGCTTCGTCGCCGACCACTCCGACACCTACGAGGTGAAGCGGTTATGCGAGCTCGTCGAGGCCAAGCGCTCGTCCTACTACGCCTGGAAATCCGCCGAGCCGGCGAGGACCGCTCGCGCCGAGGACGACGCGCAGCTGGCCGAACGAATCCGGGTGATCCACACCGAGGACAACACCTACGGAGCACCGCGGATCACTGCCGAACTCAACGACGGTGTCCCCCCTGACGAAAAAGTCAACCACAAGCGAGTGGCCCGAGTGATGCGAGAGAACGACATCGTCGGCTACCGACGCCGACGACGCGTCACCACCACAGTTCCCGAACCGGCCGATCACAAGGTACTCGACCTGCTCAAACGCGACTTCACCGCCGACGCACCGAACCGCACGTACGTAGGCGACATTACGTATTTGCCTATCGAAGGAGGAGCCAACCTGTACCTGGCGACGGTCATCGACTGCTACTCCCGCAAACTCGCCGGCTGGGCGATCGCCGACCATATGCGCACCGACCTCGTCGCCGACGCCCTCCGTGCCGCCTCTCACGATCGTAACGGACTGGCCGGGGCCGTATTTCACAGCGACCACGGAAGTCAATACACGTCAACGGAATTCGCCGCTCTCTGCGACCGTCTCGGCGTCACCCAGTCGATGGGCATGGTCGGCACGAGCGCCGACAACAGCCTCGCCGAATCTTTCAACGCCGCCCTCAAACGAGAAGTCCTCCAGAACGCGAACACCTGGCCCGACGAGGCCACATGCCGGCGCCAGGTGTTCCGCTGGGTCACCCGCTACAACACCAGAAGGAGGCATTCCTGGTGCGGACACCGGTCCCCGAACACCTACGAGAGTCTCTACACAGCTACGCTGGCATCCGCCGCGTAATCCACCACCCGTGTCCACAAGCCGGGGGTAAGGCCCCTGATCGCGGGCGCAGAGGACTAGCCCCGGCAGCCTGCACCGTTACCCGAAAACAGTTTGCTTCACACCACCTTTCGTGAAAGGTCGCACCGTCATGCGCATCCTCGCCCCCCGCCCCGATATCCCCAACCCGGCACCCTCGAGCGCACCGGCACCCAGGCCGACCCCGCCGTCGCTCACGCAGTGGCCGGGATCGCAGATCATGTCCGATCCGATCACCGCACGTGTGCTGTTCTCGGTGTGGTCGGGTGATCCCGCCGTTGTCGTCCCGTCGCCACCCGGCGCGGGCAAAACTCGACTGGTCGCCCTTCTCGCGGCAGCACTGGCACACCGCGGCGATCTGCGTGTCGGCATCGCGGCCCAGACCCGCGAACAGGCAGTGGAGATTGCGCGGCGCCTCGGCACCCTCACCGATCGCGCCGCTCTGATGTGGAAAGCGAAACCGCCGAAACCCGACAGCGGGCAGACGCCAGCGGTGTCGGGGCAGAAGGTGCGGTGGCCCGGTGAGGTGGGCGCGATCCTGATCGGCACGACCGCCCGATGGCTGTTCTCGGACCCCGACCGGGTGGCGGCTGACGTGCTGATCGTCGACGAATCGTGGCAATGCACCTACGCCGATCTGGGCGCACTCGGCGCTATGGCCAGGCAGGTGGTCTGTGTGGGCGATCCCGGTCAGATCGATCCGGTGGTGACCGGCGACGTGTCTCGATGGGACGGCAGCGATACCGCCCCGAACCTGCCGGGACCGATCGCGCTGCAAGCCGCACACGGCGACGCGGTGGGCGTGGTCCGGCTGCGCCACACCTGGCGACTCGGACCCGGCACCACCGCCCTGATTCAACCGTTGTTCTACCCCGACCTGCCGTTTACCTCCCGCCGACCACCGGAGCACCTCACCGACGCTGGCGGAGTCGTCCTGCCCGAGCTGGCGCACCGTTCCGTCACGGTCTCCGGTGGCCCGTCCGATCCGGCGCTGGTGACCGCGTGCGCACAGCGGGCGCGGGAGCTGGCGGGCGCGGAGCTGATCACCGCCGAGGACCAGCGACCCATGAGCGCCGCCGATATCGCGGTGGTGGTTCCCCACGTGACGCAGGCGGCAGCGATCCGCGCCCTCCTGTCCGATCACCCGGACGTGCTGGTCGGCACCGCGAACTCTCTGCAAGGGCTCGAGCGTGCCGCTGTGGTGGTGTTGCATCCGCTGGCCGGATACCGCACCGCCGAGCCATTCAGCCTCGATCCGGGCCGCGCCTGCGTGATGCTCTCCCGCCACCGCGCCCACATGAGCGTCGTCATCGATGACGCGAGCGCCGAGGTACTCGCCTACACCGAACCCTCGACCGCGCACGCCGCCAACACCGACCTGCTGGCCGCGCTGCACCGCACTCCCGCTGTGTAGCAACCTCAAAAAGAAAGGGATTTAGACAATGTCCGATGAAATCATGACCGAGTTCCGCGCAGAACGGCTGCCGGACGTCGACTCGCCAGCCCAGCTGGCAGCGGCATTCGCGGGGAGGACCCGTCCGAACTTCACCTACGAGTACGACGAGGGTTCTCAGGTCCACGACAACGGTGTCCGCGCGTTACGGGCAGGGGATGGGCTGATCAGCTATGCCCGCATCTGCACTACCGATCGGGAGGAGGCCTTGACGGTCTTCGGGGACTTCCTCGGTGATCTGCACCATCTGGCCGATGCGATGGGCGTCGACTGGGACGAAGCGCAGCGAAGGGGAGCGGTCCACTACACCGCCGAGTTGTACGGCGCGGACTAAGGGAACTGACGGCTGGACGGTCCCAAGGACCCGTTCGGCCGGCAGTCCCCGGCACCGGGTGTGCCGGGGACCGGTACTTCCCGATTCCCATGTGGTCATCACACGTATCCCTGACCATCCGATTTATGCGTGACGATGTGAGTGAAAAACTGCGTGACGATGTGAGTGAAAACTGCGTGTCGACGTGCGTGAGGCGCTGCGTGGTGATTTGCGTGAAGACGTGCGTGTCGACAGGCGTGTCGAAATGCGTGCAGGCACACGAGTGCAGATGCGGGTGATTCAGCGACTCCTTCTCTGGCTGGAGGCCGAAGGCCTACGCGGCCGACGTAGGGTTGGTAAGTGGCCGTCCCGGAGTGCAACAGACCAGTTCTGATTCATTTCGACAACATCGAATCCGTCCACATTCACTGGATCTGACAGTCCTTCACCTCGCCGAGCGCCGGAGCATGTGCACGAGGTGCTGGTCCGGACGCTGTGTCTGGGATAGGCGCTACCCCTGTCCGCCTCGTAGAGCGCGAGTGTCGAAGTTTGAGGGCCAGGTGGTGGTCGGGGCTATCCCATCGGGTGTGCTGACAGTCGTGGTCCCCGTGGGCGCGGACCGGGGGACACCCCGAGGACTGCGAGGCGGCGCCGCTCGTCGTCCGGCAGTGCGTTGGCTCGCCACTTTTGCTCCTACACGTTCGAAGTGGCCTGCGTGGTTCTGCACGAGGCCACCGGCAAACATTCAGTTCTCCCGGTGCCGAGCCGGGCCATACTCTCCAGCTACCGGTTCCCGTCCCGTTTTCGTCGCCGAACAGGGACACAGATTCTCGCGACGCGTCGATTCTGGTGGGGAGTGGGGGAGTGGCAGTATAGTTGCAGTTCAAAGGGGCTATATAAGTTGTCGATGTGGTGGGGAGCGAGGACGAAAAGCGGCACCAAAGCGGGTTCAAAGACATTCGATCTGGCCGGTAGTGCCGATGTCAGCGATGCCGGTCAGTCGCCGTCCGCACCGCAACGCCGCGGTGCGGACACTGCCTGACACGTCGGTCGGAAATCTCGCATCCGCGGTGGTCTCGACCGACATCCCGACGACCTGCTCTCGCCCGAACCCCGGCACGGGGTCCCTGCGTCATTCTGTACTCGGACCGAAGGACGTCGGGATGTCGATGCTCCGATCGATCGACGGCGCTCTTGTCCGGGCCGACACGAAAGTGCCGTCCCCGTTCAATCGGCGCGCCGTAGGCGTCTCAGGCGGCTATCCGCCTGAGACTGACCGGCAGCGATTCAGCCGCCCCGGCACCCGGGTGTTGCTGCGCGGTAAACACAAGACCCGCCATCACTGCCGGGCGAAAAGTGCCTCGACGAGCGCGGTGGCCGATGCGGTCTTCGCCGCGGTTTTCGTTGATGCGTCGGCGGTGGCGGTGTGGCCGACGAGGTGCACGGTGGCGGTGAAACGGGGTGCGTGCGCGGGACCGTCGGTGCGGAACTCCTGACATCCACGTCAGGAGTGGTAGCGGATCCCGTATCGGACACGAATGTCCCACATCACACACCGGATCCACCACGTGATGATTGTTTCCGATGGGGTGGCGGCGACTGCGGGGTGTGGTCGTCGAGCTCGAGGGCGACCGCGCGCGTGAGGGCGTCCTCGGCTGGGAGCGCGGCCTGCTCGGCGGGCGAGAGATCGTAGCGGGAGACGGCGATCGGCTGGGTGGTGCCGGCGAGTGCGTACCTGACGACGGACTCGTTCTTGTCCGCCACCAGGAGCATCCCGACCGTGGGTTGGTGCTGTGGCCTGCGCAGCCTGTCCTCGACGAGGGCGACATAGAAGCCGAGCTGGCCAGCGTCGCGAGGGTCGAATTTCGTGGTCTTGAGTTCGATGACCACGTACCGGAGTTGCTCGACGTGGAAGAACAGCAAGTCGACGAAATTCCGAGGTCGGAATTTCATCGATTATTCCGGTTCCCGGGTTATTCCGAGGCCCGGTGTCGAGCGGCTGCTTTGTGCTTGCAGCCTGGGGTGATGTTGGTTCGGTTGGTTGGGTGTCGGGATATTGCGGTCATCTGAGTCCGAGTAGCCGGTTGAGGATGTTGTCGTTGTCGTGCCAGACAGCCTGGGATGGCTGGGGTGTCGGGGTGCCGTTGGCGGTGGCCTTCTGGATGGCACGGCGTTTCATTTCGGTGTCGGCGTGGGCGTAGATGAGTGTGGTCTCAGGGTCAGCGTGCCCGAGCCACTCGGTGAGGAGCGCGAGCGGCATGCCTGCCTGGTAGAGGTGCATGGCTCGGGAATGGCGCAGCATGTGGGGGTGCGCTCCGGCGGGCACTTCGGCGCATTTTCGGTGGGCGGCTTGGGCGTGCTGGCGAATGATCCGGGCGGCGTTGTCGTCGGACATGCGCGTCTTGCGGTGGCTGTGGATGGTGTAGAACAGCGGGTCGCCGAGTTGGAGGTCGGGGTGGAACGCGGCGGTGTAGCGCCGGTAGTGGGCGGTGGTCTCCTTCGTGATGGGGATGCGGCGGGGTTTGGATCCCTTGCCGAGTAGGTCGATGGTGAGACGTTGGGCGTCGAGGTCTCCGATGGCGGCAGAGAGCATCTCGGCGTCGCGGGCGGCGGCGTCATACATCAGGATCATGAAGAACTGGTCTCGCAGTCCGGTCCGGCTGGACGGATCGGGTTGGGCGAGGAGCGCTTTGATAGCTTGCTGACTCATGTGGGAGACGGGTTTGGCGGCCGGCGCTTTCATCAGCGGGATGCCTGCGAGATCGGCAAGATAGATGGCCAGTGTCGGCTCGGCGGTGGCGGCGTACTTGAAGAACGACCGGATGCAGGCGAGGCGCTGGTTGTAGGTTGCGGCCGTCCAGTTGCGTTCGGCACGTGTCTGTTCGAGAAACCCGGCGATGCAGGCGCGGTCCAGCATCGGAAAGGTGATCTTGTCGACGGGGACTCCACCGGTGTCGCAGACGTGACGCAGGAGCATGTTCCAGGCGCGGCGGGCAGATTCGATGGTGTGGGGGCTGGCGGCGCGTTGCCTGGGCAAGAACACGGTGAACCAGTCACGCAGGTGTTTGAGGAAGGTGTCGGCCGGTGTGCTCATAGCGGCGGCTCCGGGATGATCCCGTCCGCGCTGGTCAGGCCCGTCGCGGCGATCCGCTGGGGCAGCAGGTGGACGTAGTAGGCGGTGGCTGTGTAGGTGGCGTGGCCCATGTAGGCCGACAGGTAGGGCAACCAGACGCCGAGGTCGCGGCCTTCGTCGACCCAGCGCGCGAGTGTCCGGGTCGCGTAGTTGTGGCGCAGCGTGTAGGGCGTCGAGCCGGGGGCGACTCCGTCGGCTATCGCCCGAACGCGGTGGTACTGCGCGGTCAGCCAGCGGGGCGGGTAGGGCCGGCCGGGGGCACGTTCGAAGAACCACTCGCGATCGGGCTGGCGCACGTCGGTGAGCCGGTCGAACCTCGCCAGTAGCTCGGTCATGTCGTCGCCGACGGCGACGAGGCGGTCTTTGCCGCGCTTCCCCTCGACGACGGTCAGCACCATGGTGTCGAGGTCGACGTCGGCGCGGCGTAGCCGCCGGGCCTCCTGCGGTCGAAGCCCGCAGCCGAGCATGAGACGGAACACGACCGGGATGATGTGCTCGCGGTACGGGCTCAGCTTCGACGGTCCGATCCGGTCACATGCGTTAAAGAACCGTTCCAGCTCATCGTCGGTGAACATGTGCGGTAAACGCCTGGCGGGTTTGCCAATCCAGGCGAACGGCATCACGAACGCATCGGCACCGACGGATCGAAGGTACTTGCCGAAGTTCCGGATGGCATGCATCTTGTAGCCTGACCTGCCCGCCGACTCGCCCTCGTCACACCACTGGGTGGCCAGTTCCCGGGTCAAGGCGGTGGCGTCGGGATGCTTTGCTAGGCAGAATCGGTCGAAGTTTTGCATCACGAACGGCAGCGGGCCCGTGGAGAGGCCCAGCGCGTCCCTCAGCTCCAGCATTGCGGTGATATGGGAGGCGAACGCGCTGTTGTAGTTGGTCATTGCAGCGCCTCCGCCCGGCATCCAAAGCCGGTCAAGGGCAGGTAGCACTCGCGCAGCGAGTCCGTGTCCAAAGCGATGTAGCGCTTCGACGAGTCGATTCGGGCATGACCGAGAATCTGGGCGGCCATCGGCAGTTCCGTACCGGTCTCGATCAGCCTGGTGCCCAGGGTGCGACGCAACGCGTGGAACGTCTTTCCATCGCCGGCCTTGTGTGGGATGCCCGCCGCGGCCAGATAGCGTTTCATGATCAACGACCCCGTCGGTCCCGTCAGTTTGACGTGCGGCGCATAGGCGCGCAGGAACACCTCGGGTGCATCGGAGGCAGGCCTGGCGTTCAAGAGATAGTCGGCGACCGCGTTGCCCGCCTCGGCGGTGAGCGGCAGCACCAGCGTGGACGAGGTCTTTCGCTGCACGATTCTGATCTCATCTCGCCGCCAGTCGATGCTCTCCAACCGCAGATCGGTGATGTCGCCGCAGCGCAGCCCTGTCGACACGGCCAGTCGTACCATCGCGTAATCCCTATTGCCGACGGCCGTCGCGGTGTCGATCACTGTTAGCAGTCGGGCTACCTCGTCCTGGGTGAAGCGCGGCAAGATCCGAATCCGTCTCGGTGAGAACTGTGACAACATCGCGTGCACTGGCAGGTCGGACAGTTCGAAGTCGTTGAGGAATCTGAAGAATCGCTTGACCGCCCACACGGTGTTCCCCATGCCCGACCGGTGATTCGGGGCCACGGCGATCAGGAATCCCCGCACGTCGTCCAGCCCGACATTGCCGAAGCTGTCATGCCCACGGTCACGCAGATGAGTAAGCAGCTGCCTGATCTCGCCCACAACCAACTCGACCGATCCGACGGCCAGCGTTCCCGAGAGCGACTCGTCGAACCAGCGCAGGGCCGTCTCGAAGCGTGATGGCAGCTGTGTCGACATCGGACGCCTCCTGCGCCATGCCACCTTCCCGGCCAGTTTGAACTCGAGCAGCATGTTCGCTGTCTTCTCCAGCGACGACCGGAACACCGGGCCGATATTCCCGCCCTTCAGACGGGTGTCCTGCTCAGCCAGGAACCTCTCGCGGACCTGCTCGTTGTACTCGTCGATCGCGTGGTCGGTGCAGTACCGTGCCACGGTGGCGCAACAGCTCCTCTGATACTTGAGTGATGCCTCAGTCAGTCCGGCACCCCGGGCCGCCGTCAACACTCCGTCCACCAACACAGACATGGCTGGTTCCATGGTCTCGTCCTTCCATCGTGACGGTCACTGGCGCTCCATCGGAACGTCCGCAACCAACACAACGGCATGACCCGGCAGCGCGCTATCGGCCGGAGACGGTCATCGGTTTTGAAGGAACTATTCCGACAACCGCTCCGAAAACACGTCGTCAACGCAGGCCCTACGCGCAGATCGGCATAACCCAAGAATCGGAATAATCGACGAAGAAGTCATCGCCTTCCACATCGAAGTGGACCTGGCGGCCCACGAACGCGAACCCGGGGCCGAGCTCGCGGAGGGTGTCGATGATGCGCTCGACGAGCCGATCCTCGAGCTGCCGCTCGGCGGCGTCCCCGTCGATGGCGAGGAACTCGAGCGTGAACGGATCCTTGGTGATCTGCTGAGCGAGCTCGGAATCGGTGCGCTCAAGAGCGTGCGGGAAGTTGGACGGGGCCGCACCCTCTCGCAGGTGCAGGTCCGTCTTGATCTGGTGTGCCAACATGGGACGACTCCAGCCGTGTGCGATGTCCTTGGCGCTGTACCAGTCGCGCAACTCGGCGTCATCGAGCTTCTCGAGCAACTCGATGACATGGCCCCAGGGCAATTGGCCAACGGGTCGTTGACCGATTGCATCCTGGTCGGGCCACGCTTCGGCGAACCTGCGCATGTACTTGAGGTTGGCCGGCGAGAACCCCTTCGCACCGGGAAACTCTGTGCGCAGATCCGCGGAGAGCCGGGAGAGGACCTTGCTGCCCCATGGAGCCGTCTTCTGTCGCTCGATGATCGTCGCCCCGATCTGCCAGTAGAGCCTGAGCAGTTCGGTGTTCACCCGGCGCTGGGCGATGTAGCGCGCCTCGTGCACGAGCCGCTTGATGCTCTCGAGCGTGGCGGCGTAGTCGGTGGGGACGGGGGATGACATTCCTCGACGCTAATGGAACCGGCTGACCCCGCTGGTATCGCGGGGGTGCGACCCAGCGGACCCAGCGGAGCTGGGCTGGAGCGGCAGTGGAATCTGGGCCACCGGCCGGGGTCCGTTTGAGGATCCTTGGGTTCGTGCGGTGATCGGCCCGGCGGGCGGAGATTGGGATGAACATGCAAGTTTACGTGCAATAGTGCGCGTAATGCAGCGTGTGAACTTGCGTGTATCGAATAGGATGGGCTACAGCGGTGGCCGGGAACACGCACGGCGGCCAAGGGGAGCGGGCGAAGGAGTCGGCATGGCGCAGGTCGGAAAACGTGGAGGCAACTCTGCGCGGCCAGGTGAGAGAGGCCGAACTGCGCGATCACGCACCGATGCCCCCGCCTCGGGAGGCGGCCCCGTCGTCACGGCGTCCACCGAGGCGTTGACGTCGAAGCTGGAACCCCGCAAGGGTCCGGTGAAGGTGCAGCTCAATACGTGGGTGCTGGCCTCTACTGAGGCACGGTTGAAGTGGCTTGTGGCGAACCGCAAGTTCACGGTCACCAGCGTCGTGGACGTCGCCCTGCAGGAGTTGCTCGACCGCTACGACGTACCGTCGGCAGATCCCGATGGTCAGATCAGGGAGCAATGAGGTGAGCGGTGGACCCGAGCAGTTCGCGCTGTTCGAATTGTCATCGGAGACTTCACCTCTCGATCCGCAAGCACCTGAAAATCCCGGCCGCGACAGTAATGATGATCCAGGGGAACCCCTCGCTGAATCTGATGCGGTGTCATCGGCCGGGCCGGACGAGCCGGAGCCCGACGAGTCCACCGCTGACGACACGACACCAGACAGCCGACCGCCATGGGAGTCGCTGCCGGTAGGTGCCGAGGCGGACGAGCATGCGCTTATCGTGACCGCCGACGGGACCTACACACCCTCCGGGCGGGAGTTGACCGGTCCCGTCGATTCGGTCGAGAAGCTGGACAAACTGATCCGCTGGGCCTCGCTGACACCGTTGGGCGCCCCCGCACAGATCTGGGTCGTCGGACAGGCCGCGTGCGAGCTGCTCGGGTGGATCATCGACCCGGGCAGCGAAGACGACGTCGACGACATGGAAGCCCTCCGCAACCGCGCCGCCCAGGAACTGACCGCGGTCCTGCACGCCACCCTGACCCCGATGCTGAACGCGGGCTGGGAATTGCGCGGCGATCCCGGGCACGTGGTGCACCTGTCCCGCTCGATCGGGAACTTCACCTCGATGGTCGATGTGGTGATCGAACCATACGTGTGGACGTACTGGAACAAGGACTTCGGTTGGCACAACCGGGTCGGTGACATGGGCATCCTCGGCTCGCCGACGGCCGGAACGTATCTCCCGGACGACGACCTGCCGGCGGCACGTGAACTCGGTCGCCGGTTGGCGTGGTGCGCCCAGCATCTCGGGGTGCTCCCGGGGCCGACGCCCGCGCGGACCGGCGCCGCCCTCGTCGACAAGATCAAGCGTGAACGCACCCGATCGGGGAAAGGCATCGTCGTCACCACACCTGGTTCGGTCCCACCCTTGGACGGCGGGCCGCGGGGAGACCTCGAACCGGCCGTCGGCTGGACCCGCGTCCCCGACGCGCAGGATGTGGACGGTGTGAGCCGGTTGGTGTCGATCGACCAACGAGCCGCCTACCTGGCCTCGGCCGGCATGCTCGAATTCGGCTACGGGCAACCCACACACCTGACCGGCGGGGCGGCGGCTGCCGCGGCGGTGGGGGAGAAGGGGGCCCCGTTCGGGCTGTGGCGAATCACCCTGCCGCCCGGACAGGCACTGTCGCTGCCCGAGAAACTCCCGTTGCCGCACCCGCACATGCTCGCGGACCAACCGGTACAGACCTGGGTGACCACGGTCAGCCTCGACGGGCTGTGCTCACCAGTGGCGGACGGAGGGATCGGCGCCGATCTCGACGACCTCGACATCACCGAGGCCTGGGTCTACCCACAGCAGGGCCGGGCGCTGGACAAGTGGGCGAAGATCCTGCGCGAGGCGCGGAAGGCTGCGGTGGACACTGAGGACGACGCGACGAAACGGTTCCTCGGCACCTGCTACAAGGGCTACATCGGGCGGATGGTGAACCCGGACATGTGGACTGCGAAGCAGATGCAACATCACCACCAGCCTGTGTGGCGTGCGGCGATCATCGCGCACTGCCGGTGGCGCGGCCGCCGCGTCGCGATGCGGATCGCCCGCGAGCACGGCCGCTGGCCGGTCCGTACCGTCACCGACTCGTGGGTGTACCTGCTCTCAGGCGGTGAGGACATCGCCGACCCGAGCGAGGCGCTGGGGAAGATGTCGGTGGAGAAGGACGTGGTCCTCGCCGACACACTCCTGACCGCCTTCACGTCGGCGCAGGACGTGCACGATGTGAACCTCGCGATCAAGGCGGCCTTCGCCGACAACGAGGACACCGACGACGAAGGGGAGGGGGTGCTCTGATGGCCCTGCATCTTCCGAAGCCGCGCACCAAGAAGCCCGCACAGGAGGCGGTCGGCCTCGACGGCCTCAAGGTCTCCGTTGCCAACGCCGCGACCAGCGGTGTAGAGAAGTCGAAGCAGGTCAAAAGTGGGGGACTGGCGGGGCTGACCAGCAAGGTCTCCGTCAAACAACTGCGTAAGGAGCTCGGCAACGAGGGCCTGCGTCAGGCGGCGATCGATGCCGGCCGCACACCCCCATCGGCGCGCACGTTGCGCCGATGGGCCCAGCAAGGCCGCATCCCGCACGCCGACGTCCTCGAGCGAGCGCAACGCCGTGCCGCGATCGAACGCCTCGGCGGCATCGACGCGGTGGCGGCGAAGATCGGCCGGTCCCGCTCCGCCGTCTCCCGGTACCGGTCCGGGGAAACGAACGAGTTGCGTGCCGACGCCAGCAAGAAACTCAAGAACGTCAAGGCCGAGGACATCATGAAACGGGCCGGGGTGTTGCGCCCCGACGGAACCCCAAAGAAAGCCGTGATCCGGGTCAAGGGTGGTGTCATGGTCCGCAACGGCGCCGACGAGGGATACGACTACCGGGTCCGGACCCTGGATTTCGCGAACTCCGACACACCCTTCACCACTGAGGAGTCCCGCGAACTGGCCGCCGCACTGGCCAATGACGATCACGCCCGGGTCGTGGCGCTGCTGGAGCGGCACGCCACCCTCGACTACCCGGAGAACAAGGGCTTCGACAAGTACAGCGACCAGTTCGGATTCCACTTCGATCACATCGACTCCGTCCACATCGACTGGATCTGATCTGACGGGGACGTGCCGGTTCTCCAGGTCAGTCCTTGACGTGTCATGGGTCGGGTGGCCCTTGTCGGATCGCAGGTGAAAACACCCGACTCCGGCCCATTCTCGCCGGTCAGCGCCCTAAAAAGGGAGCGGGGGCACCCCGACACCCCGTTGAGGGGAAACGCCGAAATGGGTGAATGTAGGCATCAGTGTCCCTTCCGGCAATCGAGGTGCCAATGCCCGCCAGACGTTCGAGAACCCGTCGCACGGTCGCACTGATCGCCACTGCGACCGTCGTCGTCGGCGTCGCTCTTACCGCACCCGCGATCGCCAACGCCGCCCCGACCAACTGTGCGGCGACGTTCAACTTGTTTATCCCCGGCACGTGGGAGACCAACGAGAACGCCGACCCGACCCGGCCGGTGGGCATGCTGGCCCCGGTCGCGGCGGCGATCGAGGCACAGAACGGCGCCCGCGCGCAGATGTACATGCTGCCGTACATGGCGTCCGCGTTCGACAACGGCCACACCTACGCCGACAGCAGGACCGACGCGGTCAGCAAGGCCACCGCCGTGTTGACGTCCTACGCCGACAAGTGTCGGGGCGCGAAGATCACGATCACCGGCTACTCCCAGGGTGCGGACGCTGCAGGCGATCTCGCGTCGGCGATCGGAAATAATCAGGGGCCGGTCGATGCGGGCCGGGTCCTCGGTGTGGCCTTGCTCGCCGACCCGGGTGCCGGCACGAAGGGCGCCGCAACGGTCGGACCGACGACGTCGGGGGAGGGGATCGCCGGTCCCCGGTCGCAGGGCATGGGCAAACTGTCGGGGCGGGTCGCCTCGATCTGCGATCCGAAAGACTTGTACTGCTCGATCCGCAAGGGCGCCAACCCGTTCCTCGGATCGCTCGGGTCGATCCTGTCGAAGACGCCCGGCAACACCGGTGCCGGTGCCGGCGCGGGTGGGGGTAACGCGGCGGTCGCGACCGCGCTGACTTCGGATTTCACCGACGCCGACCTGCCCGGTCTCGGATTGACTGTCGACGCGCTCGGAAAGCAACTGTCCGGCACCGACACCGGCGGGACGGTGGATGTGAACCAGATCGCCGACACCGCGACCTCGCTGAGCAAGACACTCAGCCCACTGGTCGACCTGCTGCAGTCCGGGGCCGCGAACACCGCTGCCACTAGTAGCTTGGCCGCAGCCCCAGTGGGCACACCGGAAAACGCGGCCGCACAGGTCCTCACCACAGCCAGCCACGCGGACCTGACTGGTGCCCTCGACTCGGTGGCCACGATCGCGAACACCGCAGCCAAACTCGCGAAAAATGGCACCACCACCCTGCCCGCCACCGCACCCGAAATCTCTCAACTCTCGGGCACAGCCGCATTACTCGGAAGCCAGATTGCGCCCGTCGCCGCCACCCCGGCAGATGCCCTCTCCTCCGCGTCGAGCGTGCTGTCGGTCCTCAAACCGAAGGTCGTCGTCGATCAGGCACTGAACGTCGTCACCGGCGTCACTGCCCTCGATATTCCGAAGATCCTGAACAACCTGATCGTGCTCCCGCAGAAGATCGCCGCCGGCGATGTCCGCGCCGCCCGCGATACCGCCCGAGAGCTGAACGTGCAGTTCGAGCCGGTGGTGAAGATGGCCGCCGGTGTCGACTTGAAGTGGATCTCCCAGATCCTCGCGGTCATCCCGGACCCGTCCGGTTACACCCAGATCGCAGCGTTGGTCACCAGCATCCTCGGCAACGTCGACGTGATCAAGCTGGCCAACATCGCCGGTCGAGCCCAGGAAATTGCGTGGGCCGCCGCGGACAAGCTCTTTCCCCCGCCCGGGGTACTGCCCGACCCGGTCGGTGCTGCGGCACAGACCACGGCGTTGATCCCACTCGGCCTCGACCTCGCCTCGGTGGCCGCGAACATGCTCACCGGCAAAGCCAGCAAGACCGACCCCGCGCTGCTCGGCAAGCAGGCCAATCCCGTGGGCAACGCGATCACCACGCAGGCGCAGACCCTCGACCTCGCAGGACTCGCCGGGTCGGTGTCGACGATGGCGCGCTCGCAGGGGGCCGAGGATCTCGCCGCGGTAGTCGGCGAGGGACTGAACGCGGCCAGCTTCTTCGCCTCCGGTGCACACCAGAGCTACCAGAACCTGGTCGTCGACAACGCCGGCCGCAGCGCCATCGAGTGGGTCTCGGATTGGCTGAACCTGCAGATCACCCGCGCCGTCTGACGAACCGACCGCGTCCGAAGTCGAATAGGAGCACCGGAAAATTGGCCGCTCGAGTACACCGCCCCACCTCCTGTTGGGTGACCTGCCCGCACTGCGACAAACGCACCTACTTCACGCGTAAGGATGCCCGCGCAGCACGCACCCATCACGAAAAGCGTCAGGGCCTGTCGATCTACCCCTGCCCACACCAAGACCAGGACGGCGACCGCTTTCACGTCGGGCTCCGGCCAGAAGGGTTGGGCCGCGGCGCCTTCGACCGCGACACGCTCGCGGACAGTCAGCGGACGGCACTCTCCAAAGACCGGCTCGCGTTCGGGGGTGCGCGGTGACACTGATGAACGCCAAGGGATCACCGACCACCCCGCTCCCACTCGACCCCGGCGCCCGGATCCGCTTCGGCATCGAACCCAACCGCCCCTACACCGTCCGCGCAATCTCGGAGCACTTCGTCATCTGCACCCGCCAACGCGACTTCGCCACCACAGGTGACTTCGTCTACACGGTCATCGACTGGCGGAACGGAATCCGCGGCCCGGTCAACGGGCAAAGCGCGGACGTGAGCACCGATAAGCGGTGCCGCGACCTCCTTCACGACCTCGAAGCCGGCCGGTGGGAAATCAGCCACCGCAACCGCGTCCAGCTCGACATTGTCGACCGGGGCGAGTCATGAGAGAGCGCACACCCGAGGGAACTTTTCGTGCACTGTAGCTGCTGCTTTCATATCGCAGGCGCAGTGGTCGCCCTGCTGTGACCGGAGTTGCTTTTCGACACCCGATACTGCCGATATACCCATGATCACCGACCTTGTGGCTGTGGATGCCACGGATCTGGTCCCGGTCCTCGGGCCCCTGCGCGACGGTCACGGTGAGGCATTGGTGCGCCACGTCATTGGGGTGCCCACGGTCCGATGCTCCGTAACACCGCGCTGATGGTGGCTACACCATGCAACCTGATCTGGTCGGCGACGACCACTCCACCACACCCGCGCCACGCTGACAACCTCGCACAGCAGCCCGGGGCTCCCGCGAGGCCGGGCTGCTGTGGGCGCTATCAGGTAGCCATAGTCCAGCGGGTAGATCACGGAACAGGCCATGCTGGCGCCCCGCGTCGTCGACACTGGCTACTACGTGTCCACACAGGTCAGCGACGGTCGTTTGCAGCACGAGCTGGTAAAGCGCCGATGTTCGGCCGGGCAGCGCGGCGATTCCGTGCTCACGCAGGCGACTCTCGATCGTGTGTAGCTCCCGCCGATCACTCGTGAACAGCACCCGACAGTCTCGGTCTCGGTGCCACGACGTCCGAAAACCGACAGCTACGCGAGGCCCTCGCCATCGTCCTCGGTGGACAACGGGTCGCAGTCATCATCGGGAGCACCCCCGACACGCCGCGAAAAAAATGTCGGGCTGTTCGTAGAGCCAGGAACGTGGAACCCGGGCTTTCCCGTGCGACCGCATCGAACGAAATCGGTTGTCCTGCAATGCCCATTCGGGGCAGTGCGGCGACGGCGCGGCGGCATCGTGTGGAACTGACTACCGCCGGGGCGAGTTCTAGTCGGTTCCCCAGGTCACCGAGACGCCGCGGTCGCGCAGCCACTGGCTCGGGTTGAGCCGGTTGCCGCCTGCGTCAGAGACCTCGAAGTGCAGGTGCGGACCGGTCGACTGACCACGGTTGCCGACGGTGGCGATCTGCTGACCCGCCGCGACCCGCTGGCCGACGTTGACGATGAACTCGTTGATGTGGCCGTACACGGTGACGGCGCCGTCGTCGTGGCGCACCCGCACCCACAACCCGAACCCGGAGGCCGGGCCCGCGGAGATGACCTCACCGTCGGCCGCGGACTGGATCGGGGTGCCGATCGGGGCCGCGATGTCGATGCCGCCGTGGTGTGCGCCCCATCGGGGGCCGTAGCCGGAGGACAGCGTGCCGGACACCGGCTGCACGGCGCGGACCTTGAGCGGAGCGGGGCTGCCCGGATTGACCGGTCCGGGCGTGCCGGGTGCGGGCGGGGCGGCCGGGAGGTCGGGCAGCTCGATCGCGGGCAGCTGAACACCGGCGGGCAGCAGGCCCGGTGGGATCTCGAGCGGGCGGGCGGCCGCGGACCCGGCGCCGAACTGCGCGCCGCCGATCAGGATGGCACCGGTCGCCGCGGCGACGGTCGCGATTTTCACGCGGCTGGTGATGGAATTTGAAGGATGTGCCGTCCTGCGGTGTTTCGCCACGGTGTCTTACCTCGTCTTCGTTGGCTGGCCCGCGCTCGTGAGATTCGCGGCCTCGGACCCCCGTCGAAAAGGAAAGTAACAAAACGGTATCGACCGCACAATCGTGACCTAATCGATATCTAAATATGATCTTGCTTGAATACGCCCACGTCAGGGGCCTAGAGCGGCCATCACGGACAAAGGCGACACCGGGATCACCGTCCCGGGGACCCCGTCGAGCAGCGCCGCCCAAGGCTGAGGAAACCGGCGGTGACCTCGACGTTTGCCGGGCCGGCGAGTGGGTGCGGGGACCGGCGCGACGGCATCCCGGATGCGGCGAGTGTCGCTTCACGGCCCGACGCAAGCGGACACGCCACCGACTTCGTCAAATGTGACGGGAACCACACAATGCTGTCCTGTCCAGGGGTTACTGCTGGGCTCGCGTAATCCGCTGTCGCGGGTTGTTGGTGGTGTCCACCCCGACGGTGACCGCCCTGCGACGTAGCGGTTCCAGGTGGCTGTGACCTGTGTGGTGATCTTGGTGGTCGTGAGATGGTGGTAGCCGAGGCCCTGGAAGATGTGGTGGGGTGGTCGGACACGTCATGCCCGGTGAGTGTCCAGCGCACCGGCACCGGCACCGGCACCGGCACCGGCACCGGCACCGGGTCGGCCAGACCGCGGATCTTCGCTTCGTCCTCCCACCGGAGGGCGCACCGACTTGGCCGGCTTCTCGACGGCGTACTCGCGGTGCTGCGTCCGCGATACCACCGCCACCGGGTGGCGGGACAGGTAAAGACCACCGCGGACAGGAGCCGGCCGCCCACGGTTGCGACCGCACTGAATTCGATCCGTCCTGGGTTGCGGCGAAGAGTGCGACGCCGAGGAGGGCGGCGACGACCATCCGCGGCCACGAGGGCAGGGCGTCCGGATCGCATCGCGTCCCTCACCGCGGGGTGTTCGCCCGACCGTGCACCGGCCGGACGTCGAGTCCTGCTGATCCAGAGTTCTCGCTCACGACAGGGTCCATCGCAGTACGGGCACCCCGCCCTCCGTGAATCACATATTCGCGGCGGACACTTGCCGGCAACGATTCGCGGGAGCGCATCTACCAAAACCGACACGGTCGGCGGTAAACCAGCGGGCGCACCCGATCCCTGACCGAGATTCCAGTCTGATCGGCGGTGGGTGGCGGAACACTGCGTCTATGGACTTCGCCTATGGCCTGTGGTGGTGAGCAAACCGATGACAGCCGACGATCAGGTGTGGCGCCCGCGTCGGCGCTTGCGGGTGCTCGCGACGGACACCGCGATCCAGGACGGACAGATTCCACGTCCGACAGTTGGAGAGGTCGGCCGGTTCTGGCTCCTGTTCAACGAGGTCCCGCCCGACGCCTGTCTGGAACCAGACCGTGCCCTCAACCCAGAGGGCCCCGACCGCAGTCACATGCGGGCTGCCGTCCTCATTGACGGTGCGCGCCGGTCCCGTCGGCAGACACCCACACGGGCGCACCCTGGCCGACGATGCCGCCTCGGTGAACTGCGCGACGTTGGACTCGGTCGGGCGATCACGTCGCGGTCGCCCCACACCACCACCACGGGTTCGCCCAGGGCGGAAAGCCGGCCGGCGACCGCGCGTTCGCTGTTCTGCCCGACACCGCGTCGGAATGACGCACTCCTTGCTGGGTCAATCGCTCCAGGGAGCGGTGCGAGATGTCCGGCACGGGAAGTCGTCGGCGAAAGCCGATCTGCAGTGCCGTCACAGGTTTGTCAATCCGGTCTGGCATTCTTCGTGCATGGCTGACACCACAACGTAACGAACAGTCGAGGCCGAGTTCGACATCGACAGCTGGGATGAGGTTCCCTACGACGAGCCAGACGAAGGTCCGAAATTGACCAGGGTCGTGATCCGCAAGGCCTACCGAGGCGCACTGGCGGGAACCGGGGTCGCGGAGGTTCCTACCACGTAGGGTACCGAAGGCGCCGGTTACGTTGCCTCGGAACGTGTCCAAGTGTTGACGGTCGCCGTGTATGCAGACGAATCAGGGGTGTTCCGTCAACGAGCTTTCTGAAGAGCTCTTCGGTTGAGTTCACTTCCTCTGCACCGTCAGCGTGCAGACTACGGAGACGTCCCGGCTCACCGCCAGATACCGCGATCTGCACGTCGGCACAGTGTTGATCAGGCTCGTCGTCTGCATCGAAGGTGACGGCGGCGGTGACAGTCTCACCGCCCAACACCAATTGGCCGCTGGTGCTCCGGCCCTGTGCTTAGTCAAGACTGAAGAACTATGAATGGAGCCTTCCCCTGTGATCGTCGTTCTGCGCGCCGAAGACGCCGAGGAGCACCTGGCATCCGGTGCGATGGCGTGCCCGGAATGTGGCGACGTCCTGCGCAGATCGGGATTCGGCCGCATCCGCACCGTCGCGGGCTCGGCACCAGCACCGTGACCGCCCGTCCTGTCCGGGTACGTTGCGCCGGCTGCAGCAAGACCCAGGTGCTGTTGCCGACAGCGCTGCAGGTGCGCCGTGCCGACACCACCGAGGTCATCGGAACGGCGTTGGTGCACAAGGCCAATGGGCTCGGATACCGGCGCATCACGGAACGTCTGGACCGGCCTGAATCGACCGTTCGCCGATGGTTGCGACGGGTCCCGCCCGAGCACCTGCACTGGATGTACACCCAAGGGCTGTGAGCGCCTCGCCACGTACGCGGCCGACGCGTTCAGCCACATCCGCAACACCCGCAATCCGCTGCAGCACACACTGACAATGCTGGCCGCCGCGGCCTTCCACGCCCGTGAACGGTTCGGGTTCGAGGACCTGCCATGGACTCTGATGGGGATGTACACCCGTGGACGTCTCCTCGCACCACCCCGCGGCGGCTGAAAACCGGTCCCGCGGGGTATCCGCATGCCCGCATCCAGCCGTCAATATGCAGACCGCGCCTTCAACGTGACGACGACGCCGTCACCATGCCCGAAAACCTCGAAAACAGTCCGAAGCGGTCTGCATTTACAGCGACGCGATCATCTGCATCTTCAGTGACGGGCAACAGCCCGCGAAACGCTCGCTGACCTCCTACGACCACTGAAGCCGACCAAGGAATCAATCATCTCAAGGAATCAATCATCTGCGGGCTTTCACAGCCTGTGAAACTTGTGGATCAACCGACGGGAGGCCGGTAGTCGGGAAGTGCCAGCAACCCCCGGACGTACCGAGCCTCGAATGCCGCAGTGATCTTCTCCAGCTTGGCCAACTGCTCCGGACTCGCGCGCGACATGTCCAGGTGTGCATGCTGGGCCACCCACTGTCGAAGTTCGTCGTGGGTCAACGAAACCACCTTTCCCGTGCGGTAACCCCTTCGCACCTGGCCCGCATACACACCAGTCGACCCCGATAGAAGTGTGCGCCCCATTGTCGAGGTCGACGTGGTGAATACACAGATGAGAAGGTTCTTTCATCCGGTCCGCTGATTGACACCACCTCCGCCCCTCGGAAGGTCCTGCAAGGGGGCGGCCCCACCTACCTCCAGGGAGGGCCGACCCACGTTCGACACTACTGCCGATGGGTGGCGGGCAGAAGAGAGCGACCCCGGGCCAGCGATCGGAGGGAAGCCGGAATCGGGGTCGACGAATCGGGGTGTCCTACGGGTCGATGACGTCGGCGCACCGCAGCAGTTCGGTCGCGAGCTGGCGGGCCTCTTCCACAGACAGGTTGGTGACCACCCCGTCCTCGAATTCCAAGACCAGACTGACGACGGGATCACGGGAGCCGTTTGGGGCTGACCAGCGTGTCGACAACGTCGCCGGTCTTCTCCAACGGTCACCACCATCCAGTTGCTGATCTCGCCATGCAGATGTGCTCGGACGTCGGGCGTACCGTACACACACCAGGGCGCGTAGTGGGATCCGCCGCAGACTCTGTCGGTTTCCCGGATTCGGATGTGGAGGCTCGGGTTCCGGGGTCACACTGTGTCGGACATGGTTGCCTACCCCCGACCAACGGAGATCGTGATGCCCACCGGCGACAATGAATCGTTTCGCAGGGCCATTGACCTGACGAAGGAGAAGATTCACGCCGTCACGAGATTCTTCCGGAACCTCTTCCGAGGAAAATCCGCGGGCGGCCCCACGGCTTGATCATCTCGCAGGCGCAGGATCCGCCGGGATCGACGCAGTCGCGGGTGGATCGGGGTTGCAAGCCTGGCGATGGTCGACGTGTCGGGGACGACGCGTTGACTGCCGGTCGGCGATCCGCGACTACGCCGCTCGGCAGGCGCGGGATGGGAAGGGCGAACCCTCGATCGGGTAGCCCTGCGACGGCTTCACGCGTGGGGTCCGATTGGCTGGATGGTTTCTCCGCACTCGCGTGTCAATAGCGCTGTTTCGCTCACGGAGTAAGGTCTAAGCAGTGAGGTCGGGCACACTTCCCATGGCCGTTCTGCGTGCCGAGTACGAGGCGGTGCGATTCCCTCTGCAACTGGTCGAGGATGTCGGGATGGCGCACCTCGATCAGCGGACACCGCTGCGGCTGGCGTACGAGAAGATGCTGGTCACCGTGGACCGTGCCGCCGCCCACCTGCTCGATGACGAGGCCGCCGCCACCCGCGCCTGCGCCCTGCGCCAGCGGACCGCCGCCGTCCGGGTCACCGTCGCCCTGCGTAAACGTCGAACCCAGCAACGCCTGGAGGCTGAGGGTGCGGCCCGCATGGAACGCTGGCGGCGTCACCAGGCACGGCTTCGCCGTGGGCGTGGGTAGCGGGCGACGATCATGAACGGGGCCACGTCAAAAAGCCCAAAGTAAGTGTGCACGTTCACACCGCCCACGGCAGCACAGTCACCCCAGCCGAACGGACGACACTCGAGGCAGCCGGTGTGTGGCGCCTGTGCCTTTACTGCGACTCGACGGTGGACGTCTACGTCATGTTCGACGGCGTTCACCGAACATCGTGGTCCGACACCGACCGGACTGCTGACGGTCCAGGCAACGGCTATCGAGCAGCATGGAGGGCAACTGCAGTCGACCAGTAGGATCACGCATCCTTCACTCGACCGTCGGCTCGAGCGACCGCGACGGTCGCCGCGAGGGAGGCACCGGCGGCGGGACTGAAATACAGAACCCGCCCAGCACCAGGCACACGTGCGATGATCCTGAAGGTCATCCCCTGAGCTGAGCATCGCGTACGGTCATCGGCCTTGAAGTGACCGACGCGCAGGGGAAGGCTGGACGTCGTCGCCGTGATCTCGGCAGAGAAGGGGTGGTCCGCTTGGTCATCGACAACGACGTCTACAACCGTGCGGGGGAGTCGTGGTGGGAGGAGGACAACCCGCTCAACCTGCTGCACGGAAGTCTGACGCCGGCGCGATTCGCCTACTTCCGCACGGTGCTCGGCGCGACAGTCGGCCGCGACTGTCGCGGACTCCGCGCCCTCGACGTCGGTTCGGGCGGCGGGTTCCTCGCGGAGGAGTTCACCCACATCGGGTTTCGTGTGCTCGGCGTCGACCCGTCCCCGGTGTCGGTCGAGACCGCGCGCCGCCACGCCGCCGGCTCGGCACTCGACATCGAGTACCGGATCGGGTCCGGTGAACGGCTGCCGGTGCCGGATGCCGCGTTCGACGTCGTCTACTGCTGCGATGTCCTCGAACACGTGTCGGATCTCGGCGCGGTGATCGCCGAGTCCGCGCGGGCGCTGAAACCGGGGGCCTGTACCTGTTCGACACCATCAACCGCACGGTCTTCAGCAAGCTCGTTGCGATCAAGATGATGCAGGAGTGGCGGATGACCCGGATGTTCGACACTCCCATCCACGACTGGTCGATGTGTATCCGTCCGGCCGAGCTGACGCCGGTCCTGGACCGGCACGGTCTGCGGCTCGGCGAGGTCGTCGGCCTCGGGCCGCGGTCGAAGAATCCGCTCCGGCTGCTCGACCTCACCCGGGCCGGTGGACCACGGCTCAGTTACGGGGAGTTGAGCCGCCGGCTGGACTTCGGGCAGATCAAGAGCACCGCCATCTCCTACATGGGCTACGCCGTCAAGAACGGCGAAAGCCCGCCGCGGCGAGGGTGATGTCGAGGCCGACGGTGTCGATCAGCGTCAGCTGACCCATCGGGTAGCCGCAGCCGCCCTTCATGGCCTCGTCGATGTCCTCGGCGGTGGCGTACCCGGACTCGAGCATCCGGACCGCCGACGTGAGGTACGGAATGAGTAGGGCGTTGACGATGAAGCCCGCGCGGTCACCGGCCCGCACCGTCTTCTTGCGCAGAGTGTTCTTCGCGTAGTCGGTGACCGCGGTGACGGTCTCCTCCGACGTGACCAGGCTGACCACGATCTCCACCAGTGGCATCACCGGCACCGGGTTGAAGGAGTGGACACCCACGACCTGACCGGGCCGCTGGGTGGCGTTGGCCATCTTGATCAGCGGGATCGACGACGTGTTGGACGCCAGGATGCCCGACGGCTTCACGATCTTGTCGAGCTTCTGGAAGATGTCGACCTTGAGCGACTCGATCTCCGGCGCCGCCTCGATCACGAGATCGCGGTCGGCGAAGTCCTCGATGTCGAGGGTGGCCCGCACGCGGGCGAGCGCGGCGTCCGCGGCGTCCTGGTCCACTATCCGATCGGGCCTGTGCGGTCTCGGCGAATTCCGGCTTTGAACTTCCCGCAAAACCGAGGAGGCATGCACTATGAGTGCCAGTTCGGATTCCACTTCGACCACATCGAATCCGTCCACATCGACTGGACAGAGAAGGATGCACTGTCGAAAGCCGCCACCGTGATCGCGGCCTCGTCGAAACCATCGGCGGCCGGTGGCCGGCCAACCCCGCCTGCATTGTCCGAATCCTCACCCACCTCGACATAGACGGCAACCCCAACCGGGATGGCCGGCACCGTCCACGCCCTGACAGGTGACCAACCTGGCCACGCCGAGTGACGGACAGCCGAACGGGCGGATCTGAGTGCATGCGGACACCGCCGAGGAAGCCCTGGCAGTATTGGTGTGGATATTCGTCACCGATCCCTACTCCTGCGACGCGGCAGTCCACCTTTGTTCGCCCACGATTTGCCTGCGACCCGACCCTCGAGCGGGCTGACCCCGCCGAAATTGCGAGCGAGGCTATTCTTCCGTGCCATTCATGCGATGTCGGACTGCCGGCTGTCAGGTGCAGGCGAGTCGGGAAGTGACGGCGCCCTCGGTGACGTCCCAGACGACGTATGCTGCAGCCTTTTGGCATAATCCGCCCGTGGTGGGCGGATGTACAGGCGCGCAGGTTGCCGCATTCTTCCAGAACCCGATCTGCGCCAAAACTTACCGCGCTCCTGTGCGAGACCGCATCGGGTGGGCGCGTTTGCGTAGGAGTGTCAGCGTGACGGGTATTTTGGAATCGGGACGCACCGATCCGCAATGCCACCAAGTACGGACCGACAACCTCAACAAGTGTGACGCGAAATAGGCACCCAGCCTGGAGACTTAGACCACAATAGGTGGGTTCGAGTCGGCAAGCTCACAGTTGGAGGCGCAAATGTCCGTTGATCCTTCGGCGGTCATCGTCGGGTTGGCCACGGCTCTCGGCGGTGTCATACAGGGAGCTGATATGCCCCCAACGCTGAAGGATTATGGTACGCAGCAAATTCAATCGATCAAAACTTCGGCGCCGGCGTTCGGTGAGCAGCTCAACGAATACATCGAGTTCCTTCCGCAGCAAGCTCAAGGACCGGCGCAGCTAGTAGTTGGGGACCTGGCTAATGCTGTCCAGACTGCGGTGGACCCATATCTTCCCTCCTCATCAGAGCACTATCCGACCGTTGAGCCCCGCGCTGAGGGGATCGCACCAGGACCAGCCCCGGACCTCGATGCCGCGACCCGCACGGAGGACCCAACTTCTGGGGCCACCGTGTCTGTCGAGGAGGCTGTTTCCATAGAGGCCTTCTCCGGAAAGTTCAGCGGAGGGGTGCATCCCGCACCCGAGACTGGCTACCTCTTCAGTCCCACAACGGCGCAGGTGGGCGCCATTGCTGTGTTCGTCCCCTGGTTTCAGAAGGCGGGCAACATTTGTGCCGGAATCAAATCCCCCACTCTGGCGGCGTTGTATTCGGTAGAAAACGGATTCCGATACGGTGCGACGGCACCCGTCTCGCGAGACGGCGCGCGGGGTCCCGGCCAGTTCATGCCAGGAACCTGGGCGAGGTATGGGAAGGATGCTGATGGCGACGGGCGGGCGAACATCCTCGACGTCGGCGACTCGGTGATGGCCTCCGGCCACCTGCTGTGTGACATGTTCCTCGAGATCGAGGGTTGGAAGGAGCAAGGTGTGGTAGCGGGTGACACATTGGACATGGCAATCGCCGGATATAACGCCGGCATCGGGGCCGTACGTAAATCTGGCGGAATACCGTACGGTTTACCGGATTACGAGAACCAGACCAAGCCATATGTCGCTAGGATCCGGGCAATCGAGGGACAGTTTGAATGGCTGCTGTCACCGCCGAACAATCTGCCGGGCATCGGCGCCCAGATATTCGGACAGGCCCCAACATCGGGACTGATCACCTCCATCTTTGGCGACGGCCGAGGACACGAAGGCATCGACATCGCCAACACCATCGGAGCCCCAATCGTGTCCGTCGCCGACGGTGAAGTCATCAATGCCGGACCCGCCCAGGGCTTCGGACTGTGGGTGCGGATCCGCCACGACGACGGGACCGTGACCACCTACGGACACAACAACGGCAACCTGGTCGCGGTTGGAGAACGCGTCAGCGCGGGGCAGCAGATCGCGACCGTCGGGAACCGCGGAAACTCCACCGGCCCGCATCTGCACTTCGAGGTCACCTTGCCGAGCGGGCTGAAGGTCGATCCCGAGAAATGGCTCCAGTTGGGTGGTCGTTCGCTACGGAGGTAGATCGGCGGCTTCGGTAAACGAGCGCCGCACCGATGGCACCACTCATTCCTTGCTTCCTTTGGCGACCATCGGCACCCGGCCGGAACGAGTCTGCCTCGGTGAGTTACCCCGCGCACCTCCATTCGCGTGCAGTCCACCCGACAACATGAGTAACGCCATCGCCGGGGCCTCGCGACACGTGTTTCGGCTGTAAGAGAGTTTGGTTCTCTCGGCCGCATTGGGCTTCGGTCGCCGATCGGCCGCCGTGCCAACGTGGGCGACGGCCCAATGGTGGTGCGGAAGTGAGTCATGTGTCGCTATTTGTCATATGGGGCGGATGAGTGGTAATTATCTACTATCGTTCTTAGTACATGACCTGTTGTGCCCTAGTCGTCCGAGGATGCTCGCCGTCCACGGCATTTAAGGCATGACATGGAGTTAGCAGAAATGTGGGGATCGAACGAGGTGGCATAGGCGGAGGGAGGATGCCGTGGGGCAGCGATGTCAACCCGGCCTGGGGCGTGCCCGTTCGGCCCGGCTATTGTTCGGTTTCGTACTCGTCGGAGCGACAGTCATCTCTCTTCCTGGTGTCGCCGTGGGCATCCCACCACCACCGCCAAACCCTAGCGATTCCGACCTTCAGTACGCCAACGACCAGGTGGGCCAACGTCTGGAGCAGGTAGGCGATCTGATTAACCAGGTCGCCTCGGCGAACCAACGCCTCGAGGGGATAGCTTCCCAGGTCGCGATCAAACGCGAGGAGGTCAACAAGGCGCTCGTAGACCTGCAGAATGCACGTGACGAAGTCGAGGTTGCTACAGCCGCTGTGGGCGCCGCCCGCAGTAACGTCGTTGCCGCGACGGCGACAATTGACCAGGCACAGCAGCAGTTCGACGAGTTCGCCGCTGCCAGCTACCGGCAGGGAACGGCAGGCGCGCTCACCACCCTTCTCGGTTCGAGCGGACCTGATGATATCTTGGCTCGTGCTGATCTGCTCCGCGTAATTGTGGACAAGCGCACCGCTGTTATGGAAGATCTCCAACGCGCTCGAACCACACAGGCGAACAGGGATTCATCGGCGCGGGCTGCCAAGCAGGCAGCCGACGCTGCTGCGGCCGCCGCAGAGGAGAAGAAGTCCCAGGCGCAGGATGCCATAGAGCAGGCGGTAACCGCTCAACAATCAGCAACCAGCCAACAGGCCGAAATCATCAAGGAACGAAATTCGGCGCAGGCCCAACTCGACGCCGCGAGAAGCAGTGTCGTGGGATTGCAGGATCAACGCCAGGTGTATGGCCAATGGGACATCCAGCGTCAGGCGGAGGAAGCTGCTGCTGCGGCCGCCGCAACAGTGGCGCAACAGGCGGCATCGGAGGCGGCTGCACGGGTCGCAGCCAACCGGGTAGCGCAGGAGCGGGCGGCGAAGATCGCCGATGGGGAAAGACCGCACACACAGGTCAGCGACCCTCCGGAAGACGACATCGCCGCTGACAGCGAAACCACTGCATCCACCGACCGGGCCGGTAGAAGTACGTCGGACGACCCCTCAGGTCCTGCTGATGAAGGACCTGACACCGGCGAGGAAACGCCCACAGGCAGCGCAGCCATCGAGACGGTAATAGACCGTGCGATGTCACAACTGGGAGTGCGCTACTCCTGGGGCGGCGGGAACGCAAAGGGGCCCACCGTCGGGATCCGTGACGGCGGAGTCGCGGATAGCTTCGGTGACTACATGAACCCCGGCTTCGACTGCTCGGGCCTGATTCTGTATGCCTTTGCCGGGGTGGGAATCTCCCTCCCGCACTACTCTGGATACCAATACACCGCGGGGGCCCAGTTTCCGACATCTCAGATGAAACGCGGTGACCTGATCTTCTACGGTCCCAACGGCAGCGAGCATGAGGCCTTGTACCTCGGGAACGATCAGATGCTCGAAGCCCCCGAGTCGGGTGACGTAGTGAAGGTTTCGCCGGTACGTTGGAGCGGGATGACTCCATATGTGACCCGACTCCTCTAGCGCTCGCTGGCCTCCAAACCTGACGGATATCGGGTGTCCAAGAGTGAGTGCGCTGGCAGCTCATCTGCAGTCAGGCTAAACCCGAATGCACCGATTCTCTGATGTGGTCGCGGCGAGTTTCGTTGTGCGACACAGGACGGGCTCTGAGCGTGGTTGATCGTCCCACCTCCGGTGTCGGGTGTTCCACGGAGTCTTTCACACATGGAGGCCGGCGGGTGGGGTGCGTATTAGGCGATGATCGGGTGATTGGGGCTGAAAGTTCTGTAGAACAGGGTGTGCCAGGCTGTTTCTTACGGCCAATGTGTGGGTAGGTGAGGCCTCAGGCGTCGGGCCGAGGACGCGATCCGGGCGGGGACCGAGACGATGGTGCGCCGGATGGTGCCGGTGGTCGCCTTCGCCAACCGGGGATCGCCGGTGAGGGTGCCGGCGGCACGGGTGAGGTCCCCGGGCGTTCCCCCCGAGATGTGGACACCTATTCCTATGCGGCGGTGGCCAGCGTAGCCGATCGCTGCTCGAACTCGACCGGACAGATTTGGCCGAGAGTGGAATGCCTCCTTCTGGTGTTGTATCGCGTGATCCAGCGGAACACGGCAGCGCGCGCCTCGCCCGCACTGTTCCAGCGTTTCCGCCCCTTCAGCGTCTCCCGTTTCAACGTCGCATTCAGCGACTCGGCGGCCGCGTTGTCCGCCGACGTTCCGACCGCACCCCGCGATCTGGTCACCCCCAACTCGCAGCAGAGTTCGGCGAATTCCGCCGATGCATATTGAGCTCCGTTGTCGGAGTGGAATATTGATCCATCGAGCCCGGCGGCGCCACGACAGGCGGCCGCCGCCCGCAGCGCATCGGTGACCAACTCGGTGCGCATATGGTCGGCGATCGACCACCCCGCCAACCGTCTCGAACCCAGGTCCAACACCGTCGCCAGATACAGAAATTCACCGTCACCCACCGGCAGGTAGGTGATGTCCCCGACGTACCTGGTGTTCGGTGCGCTCGCCGTGAAATCCCGCCGGACCAGGTCCGGCACCGGGGCCGCGTCCGGGGCGGGAATCGTGGTGCGCACCGGTTTGCGCAGATGCAGCCCGACGATCCCCTTCACGCGCATGACCCGTTCGACCCGCTTGTGATTGACCTCGATCCCGGCATCGCGCAGTTCGGCGGTCACCCGTGGGGCCCCGTAGGTGCCGTCGGAGTCGTCGTGGATGGCGCGGATCCGGGCGGCCAACTCCTCGTCGGCGGAGGTGCGGGCGTCCCGGGCCGGCGCGGCGGCCCGCCACCGGTAGAACCCCGAGCGGGAGACCTCGAGGATCTGGCACAGCCACTTCACCGGAAAGGTGTCGCAGTGGTCGTCAACGAATTGGAAGTGGCTGCTCACCAATTCGTCTCCCCGGCGAAATATTTCGCGGCCCTCCGCAGGATCTCCCGTTCGGTTTCGAGCTTGCGGATCTGGGCCTTGAGCTGCCTGTTCTCTTCCTCCAACACGGACTCGGACGATACCCCGCCGGCCCGCGATGCCGGCCGCGCCGCCCCACTGGCCCGGAGCTCGGCCGCGGGAGCGCCGGTGCGTTTGCGTTCGGCCCGCACCCAGGTGCGCAGCGTCTCGCGGCTGACTCCCAGATCCTTGCCGATGCCCTCGAACGTGTGGCTCGGATCGGACAGGTACAGCGCGACGGCATCGGCTTTGAACTCCGCCGAGTACGCCTTCATCGCCATCAGTGACATCTCTTCCTCTGGGTCTTCACGACCCAGTGTTCATGATGTCCTCACTCAGGGGGGAAGCCCCCCCATCGGCCCGTGCCGCAACATCGCCAGGTCGGCGATTCTGCCGGCGCCGCCGGACCATCTCGCCGACCATCCCGGCCGGCCAGGGTCCCGACCTTGCGGCCGGCGTCGGCGCCTTTGTCGGTCGGCACGCTCAGGTGCTGATCGGCGAGGGTGAGCAGAGCCAGGTGCAAGGCATCTCGCGCGACGGTCTACGCTCGATCGCCAGCCGGGCGGTGCAGCTTCGACGACCCCCCCAGCTCCACCCCCGTCCTCAGCGCGCGAGCCAATCCGAACCCAGTCGGCCCGGACTCGTACACCACCACACACGGGCCCCGAAGTTCGACACTCGAGCACCTCCGTGTGCGAGGACGTAAACCCTGCCTCGAACACCTCTCCAGTCTGTCCATCGATCGCCGCCGCGACGACCGAGCGGGCATGCACATCCCGCCCAACACTCGTGCGCTCACAAAACGCTCGGGCCTCCTCACACTCGGAAAGGCCGAGCACGGAAACACGCTCGGTAACCCACGAGGTTGCATGAGCGAGGTCCCGACCAGCAACCACTCCAATCCGCGAGCAGTCACGACATACGGTCTAAGCGGTGGAGGTAGTCCGGCGCTTCGTCGGCGCCGCGTCGAAAGACCACATCGTCTTGTGGTTATCCGATCATGCACGGACAGGACAAGGCGGCCGCACACCGGTGCCCACCTTGGCGTCTCACTCGGAAATTCTCAGTGAGGGGTCTGCCACGTCGCGGGCCTGGACATTGCGGCAACATGGCGTCGTCGTTGCAGTGCGAACCCCAACCAAGAGGTCAAAACGGCACACAGTACGAGCGCCCGTACCAGGGCGACGGCATTCTCGGGGTAGACAACACCGGTCAGGTAGTAGTCAATGAATCCGGTCGATGGCAACTCGACGTCACCGGCGTTTCGGCGAGCCCAATTTTCCAGGTAAGTGAGCGGACACCCGAGCCCAGTCAGGACTGTACCGAAGCCCCATACGACGGCTAATGCATGCAACAGGATGAGGCGGGGCCATTGCCAAGCGAGGAAGCCACCGACGACGACGAAGGCGAGAAAGGTGAAGTGAAGGACCGCCGTCAGGTCGGCCACCATCCGAAAGATCATCGTTACCTCTACCAACCCAAGAGTGGCCAGAGCAAACCACCTCGAATTCGAATGTTACGGACATCCAGGTCTACCGGCGAGGGGGTAACACCTACTTTGCCGGATACGAAGTGACTTCTCCGGCCAGACCCCTCACGCGCGCGGCGGTCCCGAAGTACACGGTCGGGACGGCTCGGCACGGGAAGTGCTCGTCGAGGAACCCATACGACACTGTCCGCGCGAGTTTGGGGGTGCTCCCCGAGATCGACACGAGGCTGAAACCAAACTCCACAACGGACATGGAGGGTTACCCCGGCCCTCGGCGCCTTTCGCCGCACTGGGCGAGCGGTCAGAGCATGGCCGCGCCGCACCGGAGGTGATGCAACGCTTACTCCGGCTGGAGAATGGCACCGATGCGTGAGTCCGGCGCTGCTTCGTGGTCGATACCTTTCCTTGCAGCAGGTCCGGGGTCGTCGACCCTGATCCGTAGCGAAACTGTCCAAGGACTCCTCAGTGGGACAGCCGCCACCCGCCACGTACCGCTTCAACTGTCTGAGCGGAGGAATCAGCTGACTCGGGGTACACCGAATTATGATGAAGACTCGCACTCGCGCAGCCGATGATGAAGGTGCCACATGCCGACCTACTCGTTGTCATTGCCTAGATCAGGGCTGATCGCACAGTGGTGCGATGACGGCACCTCTCAGATCGGATCCGCGTCCGACGCCTGTAGCGTGTATTGGGGTACAACGTCGACCTTCTGTTCAAGCGACCCGGACTTTTTTCCCTACGTACTGAAACAGCAAGTTTGTCCTGGTGACAGACCTGATCCGACATGGTGGCTGGTGATCAGTGCCCTCGATAGGCCTGCCGCTGTTTCCGCGGCCCTCGCCGATGGTTCACGAGTTCCAGTTCATCGGCTCGGGCCATTGATTTTGTGTGAATGGGAAAGCACCCCGCAGCGACTCATTGTGAGCATCGACGCGGTGGCACATGTCGTCGAGCCTTTCCGTCCCTCATCAAAGGGGCCGGCGCCGTTCCCATACGAGCCATCCGATCCAGGCGGGGACCGCCCCGGCCCGGGGCGTGGCCACATTCCGCCGGATCGGCGACGCGGACCCGCACGCAACCGAGTCGATATGCAAGACATGATGACGGACGGGCGGGGCGGGTTTCTGGCCAACTACCCGTTCGCTGATCTGTCGATGTTGGGGTGGCGATTCGTATGCTTCGCTCCACCGGAAACGCCGCCTGGAGTCGGAATCGGTACCCGAAGAGCGCTCTTCGTCGACGACGACAATCGGACGATGACCTTCGACGTGGACCGGCACGGGCGGATGCACGATCACGCCACCTACGCTGCTGGCGGTGACATCATCATGATTGCCGACTCCCCGCACGCAGCACTGCTCCTCGCTGCCAGTCCGTTGACCGCGCATCCAAATGCCCTGCTGGAGATTCGCGGCGTCACGGAGTCACAAATTTGAGGCGCGGGCGCGGGAAGGCCTTACGGCGGCGGGAGGGATCGTCACCTCGGCGTCAGCCAGCGTGCACGACACGCCTCATCGGCGCCTGCAATGATCGCCCAGTCGGAAGGGGACGAGTCCCCAAACGTCATCTGAGCCGGATCCACCCCGATGCAATGAGGGTTCGCCGGCCGCCGCGGCAGCGGAACGTTCCGCTCTGGACGGATGCGGCGACTAAGGTGGTCACGGCAGGAGGAAGAATGCAGGGTTTGGGTGAGCTAGAGGCTCTCGTTATGGACGTCTTGTGGCGTTCCAGCGACGCTTTGCGGGTGCGTGACGTGATCGATGGGCTCGATGACGAACGAGAGCCTGCTTACACGACGGTGATGACGGTGCTCGACAATCTTTATCGCAAGGATTGGGTCCATCGGGAACGTGTCGGTCGGGCGTATCGCTACCAGGCGACTCGCAGTCGCGAAGACGCGGCGGCTGGTGCATTGCGTTCATTGCTCGATTCGACCGGCGACCCTACTGGCGTGCTCCTTCACTTTGCGCGGGGTACGTCCGACAATGAATCGAAGATCCTCGCCCGTGGGCTGCGCGAGCGAGGAAAAAAGAAGAAGAAGTGACAGCTCTTCTGCTGTGGGCCGCAGGCGGGTTGATTGTGGCCATGATCGCGCCACGTCTTCTGTCGACCGCAATTCGTCGAGGTGTCGATTCCCAGGTCGCGCTCGTCACTTGGGGAGCACTTGTGTTCGGCACTCTCATGAGCATTGTCGTTCCGGTGTCGCTGAGCCTTGTCCCCAGTCACGGGGGTGCGTCTTCGATCGCTGACGTCGTCCACCAGTGCTGGCTCAAGCTCCATAATGACGCGCCTGCGGCAGTCGAAACCACGATCGGTGCGCTCGGCATCTTGGTGCTGGTCACTGCAGCTGGGCGGTGGACAATTCATCTCACACGATCGATACGTGAGCGTCGTGTACTCCATCAAACACATATCGGCCTTGTTCGTATCCTCGACGGCACGGCGGCGACGGCTTCGACGCTGTGGTTACCGTTTGACAAACCGCTTGCCTACAGCGTGGCAGGGCGGCCGTCACTTGTGGTGGTGAGCAGTGGATTGCGGTCGCATCTGGATCCCGCTGCTGTGGCCGCGGTACTGGCCCATGAGCGTGCGCACATTCGTGGCCGTCACCATCTGCTTGTGGGTTTCGCCGAGTCCATGGCCTTTGCTTTGCCGTGGCTGCCGATCATGCGGACTTCGCCGGCGCTGGTTCGTCTACTCGTAGAGATCGAGGCGGATGCATCCGCGGCTCGTTCGCATGGCCGGGATTCGGTGTGCCGAGCACTCAGAAACCTGCAGTCGCATTCGGTTCCGGCGCAAGCATTGGGGATTGCCTGCGACGGGACGGAATTGCGTCTCGACCGACTCTCGTGCCATCCGTACCGTCACGGCGCCCCGGTCCGCCTGGTACGGGCTCTGTTGGCGAGCGGCACCGCGATCGCTCTGCCAGCTGTGCCCGTTGCCGGTCTACTCGGAGCTATGGCCTTGGTTTCGTGCTTGCTGCTGTAGCTGTGCGGGTATCGCTTCCGGAGGGTGGGCGATGCTTCGTGATCAGGCCGTGCGGGCCCTGATCATGGCGAAGCCGGCGAACGACACTGCAGCGGCCATGGGGTAGCCCAGCACGACGTCTTCCCAGCCGGTAGTCGAAAGGAATTCCAGACGACCCCGGTGGGCGATGAGGTGGGCCGACCCCATCAGAATTCCGGCTGCTAGGGTCAGCCATCCCCAGGTTCGGAGGCGCCGCGCCCGACGATCAGCATCTGTGTATGGCGCTTCCCTGCGACTTCCTGGATGCGCGCTATCTGCCACAACATATCCTCCTCGTACCACGATACCCAACTACTATGTTGCATAGTATGTGGGGAGTATGTGCGAAAAGTTCAATCCCGTAGGGCGGTATCCACAACAGCACGGATGCGTCCGACCTGACGCGGCGAAGGAGGCGATTGGGACATGCGGTCGTCGGTGCCCTTACTGGGACTGCCACCACCCGGCTCTGCGCGCGTGCCCTGTCGGTCCGGCAGGGGGATGCTCCCGATCGATGTAGGTGCTTCCTTTGTGACGTTGTTGATCATGGTATTGCTGGTTGTCGTCGGCTGCGGGTCCGGGCCCCCGACCGGCGCGACGGCTGACCAAGGGCCGGCCGTCCGACAAGTTGGAGTTTCCGAGTTCGCCGACGCAGTCGCAGCTGCCGACGTGTTCGTCATCAATGTCCACACCCCGGACGAGGGATCGATCGCTGGCACGGATGTGTGGATACCTTTTGACCAGCTAAGCCAGCGCGCTACCGAACTGCCCGGTGATCGGAGTACACCGATCGCCCTCTACTGCATGACCGGACGCATGAGTGCAGTCGCAGCCGGAACCCTCACGTCGATGGGGTACTCGAACCTCATCGAGTTGAGCGGCGGGATGAAGGCATGGACAGCGGCCGGCCGTGCACTGCAACCTCCGGGTTCCTAGGAAACGGTTTCCGGCCATCCGTCCCCACGCGTATCTTGTGTCTCCCGGGCCGCGACTGTGGAGCGGCGCGGGACTGAGCGGACTTCCCTGGCAAGACCGCGGACGGTGCACCCAACTACTAACGGTCTTAGTAGGCGCTGGTAGAGTGCCCGCGGAATGAGAGGACACTTTCCCAAGGATGGCCGATCGGAGGAGGCGGATCTGTTGACTCAGACACCCATCTACGACAAACTCATGCACACTCTGCGGGTGGGTCATCCAGTGTCCGATCTAGACCTGCGGGATTCCCCTATCGACGCGGACCCGAAGCCGGGTCGATCGCCGAACCGACCGAGCGTATTGCAGCAGAACCGTAGGACTAGTGATTCGGTGCCGAGGCACGCCCGGAAGGACAGTCGATAGATAGGCGCCGTGTAGAGGGTCAGCGTGCGGCCAGCGGCCCACCGAATACGTCGAGAATTGGTCCCGAGAGAACTCCGAGTAACACCGATACCGCGGCAAGGGCGCAGACCGCCGTACGCTGCGGTCGGCCGGGTGTTTCGGAGATATCCGGGCCGCCTCCCAGCGCGGGCACGATCCACCTCAGGTAATAGAACAAACTTGCCACTGTGTTTACCGCGGCCAGTACCCCCAGCCAGCCGAGACCAGCGTCGAAGGCAGCAGTGAAGAACGTGAGCTTCCTGCGAATACACCCGTAGGGGGAGTGCCGACAAGCCCGAGCAGGCACACCACCAGGCTGACGGCGAGCCAGGGGTATCTACGTAGTAGACCCCGGTAGTCGCTCAGTATCTTCAGTTGCGGCAGGGCGCAGACCACCGCGAACGCGCCGAGGTTCGTGACCGCATAGGCCGCAAGGTAGAGCAAGACGCTGGGCAAGGCGAGATCGCTGCGCCCCGCGGCCGCCACCGCGATGAGTAGATAGCCGACCTGACTAATTGTCGAATAAGCGAGCAGTCGCCTGACGTTCGTCTGGAAGAACGCCGCGAAATTGCCGAGAGTCATCGTGGCGGCCGCGATCACGGCGATCAGCAGAGGCCAATTCAACTCGGTGCCATCGAGGAGTGTGGCCGCTAGCCGGTAGGTCGCTACCACCGCACCGACCTTGGGCACTGTGGTGACGAACGCAGCGACGGCTGGGCGCGCACCCTCTGTCACGTCGGGCACCGAAATGGGTCGGTACCGCGCCGGCCTTGAACAGCAGACCGGCCAGTAGCGCGACTGCCCCGATCGCAAATGCGCCCTGCGGCGCAGCGGACGCAGTCTCCGCGAGGGCGTGGTACGCGGTGGCGCCGCCGATCCCGAACACGATGGTTGCGCCGAACAGCATCGTTGTGCCGAACAGTGCACCGAGGAGGTAGTACTTCATGGTCGCTTCGGTCCCGGCGGGATCTTTTGCGAAACCGGTGAGCGCGTACAACGGAACACTGGCAAGCAGGTATGCGCCGACGAGGAGCATCAGGTCGCTGGTCCCGGAGAGCAGGACAGCGCCGAGACCCCCAAGCAGGAGCAGGACCACGAACTCGGATTCCCGTGTGTTGTTTCGGGTCTCGGGGGCCGAGAGCGCGAGGACCACCAGCACCGACACCGTGACGATGATGCGCGTCGCATTGGTCGCCGAGTCGATGGCGTAGCTGGCGTCGAACACCGTCGTCGGATCCTTGCCCCAGACCGTCAAGGTGGCCACCAATGCGGACAGGACACCAACGGCGGCGAACGCTCGGACAACCCATTGGAGGTTTCGAGGCAGGAATGAGCCGAGGAGCAAACCCGCGACTGCGAACGCCGCGAGAAGCGCTTCGGGCAGCAAGAGGAGGAGTTCTGTGCCCATCCCTCCGGTCATCTCGCCCATGTCAGCGATCCAGCAGAAGGAGAAGGGCGCGGGAGGCCGGTTCGATCACATCGAGTAGGAAGCGCGGAAAGAGGCCGATGATTACCGACGCAGCGATGAGCGGCAGGATCGAGGCAGCCTCGGGGGCTGTGAAGTCTGCAGCCGAACCGACGCGAGCGGGACCGAGGAAGATGCGTTGATAGGCGCGCAGAAACAGTGCTGCGGTGATCAGGATGCCACTGAACGCCAGAACCGTGGCGACCGGTGCGGCGCCGAGGGAACCGGTGAAAATTTGGAATTCGGCGATGAATCCCGAGAATCCGGGAAGTCCGAGTGAGGCGAACGCCGCCAGTGCGGTGGCCGCAGCGAACACGGGTGTCAGCGCAGCCAGGCCGCCGTACGAGGTGATGTCATACGTTCCGCCTCTTTCGTAGAGGACACCAGCAAGCAAGAACAGTGCCGCGGTGATCAAGCCGTGACTGACCATCTGCGTGACGGCGCCCGTGACGGCAAGTTGACGAGCCTGCTCGTCGGAGCGACCTACGAGGCCGGCAGCCCCCACCGCGAGCACGATATACCCCATATGGTTGACCGACGTGTAGGCGATCATCCGCTTGAAATTCGACTGTGCCAGTGCCACAAGGGCACCGTACAAAACGCTTACCACACCGACGATCACGATCACGAGCGCAAACCGTGTCCATTGCTCCGGCAGCATGGGCATCGCGATCCGCACGAAACCGTAAGTTCCCATCTTCAACAGCACTCCGGCAAGAATCGCCGACCCGGCAGCGGGAGCCTCGGTATGAGCGGGCGGCAGCCACGTATGAAAGGGCACGGTCGGTGTCTTGATCGCGAGACCGATGAAAATCGCAAACAACGCCAGGACCCCGAGAGTCCCCGTCCCCGCCAACGGATTCTGTTGCGTCAACTCGACCATATCGAAGGTATGGGGAGATGCTGCCAGATACAGCACGATGAATCCGACGAGCAGAGCGAATGATCCGATGAAGGTGTACAGGAAAACTGAAGCGCCGCACGTCTGGCGCCGGAGTGGCCCCACCCATTGATCACGAAATACATGCCGACGATCGACAGATCGAAAAAGACAAAGAACAGCACTAGATCGAGCGAGACGAACACACCCAAACACACAGTCTCGAGGAAGAGGAACAATGCGGCGTACGAGCGCACACGCTGGGTATCACGAAAGGAGTAGATCGCACAGGCGAGAAACAGGACGGTCGTCATTGCGATCAGCGGCAGGCTGAGACCGTCCACGCCGATGTGATAGTCCGAACCGACACTGGGTATCCACGGCACCCGTACTTCGAAGGCGAAGTCGCCGCCGCGAATCTGCAATTGGCCGTAGCGGACCCACATGCCTACGACCAAACTCACCTCGACGGTAGTGACTACCACCCACAGCCGACGAACGGTGGCGTCGGTCGCGAAAGGAAAGGCCATCAAGGTGGCGGCCATCGCTGCGGGCAGAAATACCAGAACGCTGAGCACGCTCACCCTCTCTCGTTGTCGGACGTCACCCGAGCGCCAGCATCAGTGTCGCGAGGACCACAAGCCCGATGACAGCCTGCGCGTAGTACTGATGCAGCTGACCGGTCTGAGGCCGGCGAGCCAGGTGACCGGATCGCCGTGCGCCCCGGACTATTGCGCGGACTGCCGCATCTACAGCCCATTCGGCCCGGTTGATCGCTGTCCGTGCAGCCGTCATCCCGACAGAGGCGATTGCGTCGACGGTGCCGGCGACGACCCGGTCATCGAATCGCGCGAGGAGCGCAGCCGATCGCAACACCGGCGTCGCGATAACAACCCGCGCCAACTTTTCGAGGCCGAACCAACCGGCGAGGAGGTCGAACGAGCGCAGGTCGCCTCTGTGATGGACGACCACTGCGCCCCCGACCACCACGAGAACTGCGATCGTCCCCGAGATTGCGAGCTCCGCCGCAGTGGGCCCGGGACCGGCGGCCACCGACGGTATGTCGCCGGCGAAGGCGGTCCAGGCGGGTGGCAGCGCCACCGCCCCGAGCACGGGCGCCGATAGCGAGCGCTACGAGTGGTAGTCGTTGAAGACGCGTCACCTTCCGTGTACCGACTTCTGTCTTCCCGGCCGACTCGGACTCTGTGGACTTCGGAAGCCATACCAATGCCAGCGCCCGCCCGGCGTAGACGGCGCTGAGTAGTGCAGCCCCCAACCCCGCCGCATACAGCGCCCGCGCAGCCGCCGCGGTGAGCATCGCTTACTTCTCGTGTGTCCGGCCGATGCGTCGTGGCCGGTGCGCACGGGTCACGGATCCGGTATCGGTAAGCCGTCAGGTCACTGAACTCCGAGAGGAAGTAGGAATTCTCCGGGCGCAGGCTTTTTTGCGAAACGGTACGGCGGGCACCGCGACGTCGACACCACCCACCCAGGGCGATTCGATCCCACCTCCTGGAAGAGCGCCCCCACCGACGCCCGTCGCGAATCAACATGTCGTGTCGCCGCTGCGCGTTGTGCCGGCACTGCTGCTGGCCGCCGGCCTGACCGCGCTGGCGGATTCCGCGGCAGCAGCAGCGATGACGGCGATGATGCCTGGGCTGCGGCCGAGCGTGCACGCTCAGCGGTGATCGGAGTAAACGAATCGCCGGGTCACCAGATGTTTGGTGTCGGTCAGCGTTTCCTCGCTGATCCGCCCCTGATCGTCCAGGGTCAGGAGGACGTTCATCGACGCAGCCGGATAACCAAGCGCCAGCCGAACCGGCCCGTCACCTTGTGAGATCCGGACTGCAACCGGAGCGGTACCGGCAGCATACGGCTCCTGTTCCAGGAAGAACGCAGCGGAAAGATCCAACCGCTGAGGATCGGAGGTGCCGACGGACGTATCACTCGTCACCGCTTCATAGACGGTGATGTCGCCCGCTGCGCGCAGTAACTCCACCGCGCGAGCGAGATCATCCCCACCGGGCTTCGTCGGCCACGGAACCAACTCACTGACCGTTCCGCCCTCCCAGCCCGGCGCGTCAACTCGGAGGGTGAGCACATTGTCGCCATCGCCCCAACGAGCCGGCGCAACGAAACAGCCCTGACCGCATCCACCGAAATCTAATGTGCCACCACCGATTCCACTGGTGGCAAGTCGACCGGTAAGGGCGTACTCCTGGTCGGGTTCGGGCGCGTAGTAGTCACCGCGCCGGGGCGTGGAGAGCCGCACCACGACTTGACCTTCACTGGCGGCAACGCTCACGCCGACCTGCCCGGCCAACGTTCCGAGCGGAAGTAGCGGGCCGATCGGGACCGGTGGACCCGACTGCTGCGATCCACTGACCGGCGGAGTGGACACCAGGACGGCACTGGCTGCCAAGACCAGGATCAACATGGCGCTCTCGCCCCGAATCACCTTCCGCACCCTGGCAAATCGATCCGGGGCGCGATGCATCCGACGCGCCGCGAGCGCCAACCCGGATGCGCCGGCGACAAGCCCGAGCTTGACCAACAACACCCGACCATAAGTCGTCGACACCAGCGCGGACAGCGGAACGAGCAGCAACCCGGACACCACACCGGTGACGACCACGACGACAAACGTCCACCCCGCCAGCCGCGTGTAACCAGCCAGGACCCACTGAACGGCCGCACGTTCGTGCCGCCACACGACCACAGCACGCGCCGTCTGTAGCAGCGCCCCGACCCAGATTGCGGCAGCAGCAAGGTGGACACCGGTGAGCACCGCCCCCCAACCGGGTGCGGCCACATCCGCATGCGACCGCACCCCCTCGGCTGCCACGACCACCATCACCGCCGCAATAGCCCAGCGGCGGCGATCGACCACGATCAGGGCGAGGGCCAGCATCAACCCGGCCGCCTCCGCCAGCAGAACGCCGCCCGCCCCGCCCTGCCACAAGGCGCTCCCGGTACCGGCGCCGACGACAAGAGTGACGCCCAGTCCGACCACACCCACAAGCGCGATCAGCACCCCGCCCGCCACCGGTGACCGCGGCGCAGGCAGTGTCGGCTTCTCGGCTCGCGCCGTCGACGTGAATCGTTCGCCAATCAGGCCGCCGAGCGCGACCGCGAGCCCGGTAAACAACAGCCAGCGCAGCGCCACATCGAGCCACGACGTCGACTGGCCACCATTCCCCTCACCACCGCCGGTCAGGGCGAGACCGACCGCGAACCGAAAATCGTCTTCCACAAGGTCGCCGTCGCTGCCGGTCACCCGCCAGCGCACCGTATAAGTGCCCGCCGGGAGAGTTTCAGCGAGACGGGCCGAGACGAACTGCCCGTCCCGACCGGTGCTGGCGGCGCCGACCGGAACCTCGCGCCCAGCGTTGTCGAGCAGGACGACTGCACCAGGGCCGACGGTGACAGTCTCGTTGAACATCAAGGTGATCGACTGTGGCGAATCCGCGACCCCAGCTTCGGATCCAGGCTCGGTGAACAGGAGCGTCGGGTGGGCGCTCGCCAATCCGACGCTACCGAACGTAACGGCAGCCACAGCGAGAAGTACCACGACAGCGCGGACGGCTGCGGTCATCGCGGATTGGCTCCGACGTCCTGACGGCACGAACTGTGCTTCCGTCGGCGGGCGCAGCGTGCCGGTCTCCGTATCAACCCATCTGCAACCCGACCATCGGGGCCGACAGCGGCGAGCCGAAATCACGGCAGCAGGCAGGCGTGATTGCCCAGTGCGCTGGGGGTGGCGACGACGTCTTCGGGGCTGTTGCGGTTCGCGTCGAGCGCACCGACGCTGCTCCCCTGGGTGGTCCACGTAGGACGGAGACCGGGGAGGTCTTCAAGGTCGCGGTCGACGAGCATGGCGCAGCTGCCGCAGTGCATGCCTTCGACACGGAAGGAGGGTGTACTTGTGGCCATTGGAGCTTCCTGCTCGGTTCCGGGCGGATTTCCTGACTTTGCGGTTGAAATCGTGTCCAAGGACGCGAAGGCGCAGCACACACCGGCCGAGAGTTTCTTCACACACCGGCCGAGAGTTTCTTCGGTTCCGGGTCCGCCCACACCGTAGAGTGAGACTTCCTCCGCTACCTTCGGCCCGCCCCCATTTGGGGAGTGAGGTGGCCCGACCGTCGCATTCGTCCTCACCTCCCGGGATATACGGGCGGTCCCGCCCGGGAACGTTAGCCCGGCATCATCGTCGCGCACATCTCGCACATTTGTCCGATCATCATCATCTGACAATCCACCCAGGCCTGTATGTTCGCCATCATGTCCATAATGTCTCCTTCGATCGTGTGCCTCCGACTCATGCGTTCGGCTAATCTACTATTTACGTACGTAGATAGTAGAAGTCAAGTTGGGTAGCTCCACGTTGGCCCTGCCAGGGATTAGTTGATCAGCAGAGAAGTAACCTGTGAGGCGAGTGCAGCGGGAGGCAGCGATGCGTGTGCGTGGATTCGGGGAGCTCGAGGCGGTTGTGATGGACCGGCTGTGGAGTCGCGAAGGAACAGCGACGACGGTTCGCGAGATTTTCGATGAGCTCGCCGAACATCGTGAGATCGCCTACACCACAGTGATGTCGACGATGGACAACCTGCAACGCAAGGGTTGGCTCGCGCGGGAGCGCACAGGAAAGGCGTTCCGCTATTGGCCCACACTCACGCGGGAAGAGCACAGCGCTCGGCTGATGCGCGATGCCTTCGCCTCCGGTGGCAAGTCCGACGTCGTGCTGGCCCACTTCGTCGAGCAGATGAGCGACGAGGAGTCCGCCAGTCTGCGCTTGGTCCTGCGGCGACTGGCCGAAGCTGAGGATGCGGGATGAGCGTAGCGATGTGCCTGTTGCTGTACAGCGTCGTCGTGGCGGTGCTCGGCCCGCCGTTGCTCGTGCGGTCGACTCATGGCGGGATAGCGCCGCGACTCGGAGTCGCGACTTGGGTGGCGGCGCTCGCCAGTGTGGTGCTCTCGTGGGCTGCGGCTGCGGTGTTTCTTCTCCTCGAACTCGTGCGCACCTGGAACCAGCCGGGCTGGTCGGTGATCAACTCGTGTTTCTCCGGTTTGCGTGATCTCGTCAGTGGCCGGGCGGGTGTGGCCATACAGGTCGGGCTGCTAGTGCTAGCGGTATTGGCCGTGCTCGCAGTAATGGTGGTGGTTTGGCGTCTTGGGTGCCGTGTGCTTCGCATGCGTAGCCACACCCACGGTCATGCGCAGAGGGCCCGCATCATCGGTCGCCGCGTCGCCGGACTGGATGCGCTGATCGTCGAGGCCCCTGAACGGGCGGCGTACTGCGTTGCGGGCCGACCCCACGCCATCGTGGTTACCAGTGCCGCCATGGACGCGCTTGATGGACCACAGCTCGAGGCGGTTCTCGCTCACGAACGCGCACACCTGACCGGCCGGCACCATCAATTGCTCGCCGTCCTCCGGGGGCTCGCAGCAAGTCTCCCGCGGATGGCGTTGTTCACGATCGGCGCCGTCGAAGTCGCTCGGCTGCTGGAGATGTGCGCTGACGACGATGCCGTGCGTGCGCATGGCCCCCGGTCCTTGCTCGAAGGGCTGATCGCCCTGTCTGGAGCGGGTCCGATTCCGGGCGGCGCGCTGGCGGCCACCAGCATCGCCGTGCTGGATCGAGCAGGACGACTCGCTTCGCCGCCTCGGCCCGCCGAGCTTGCGCGGATGCGGACATTTATGACAGCAATAATCGTGCTCATGGCTGTCGGACCTGTGGTCACCGCGATGATGGCATCCACGGGGATGGTGATGTGCGGCCTGCCGGGGTGATCGCGCTCTGGCGTTACGGCTGAACCGGTGACCGCTGGGATTCATGCAGCGCGCTGGTTAGGCCACCCGCAATCCCGGGTTTCGCTAGTTGTAGCCACAATTGGTCAACCGCGATATGACCTTCGACCCACCCTTGGAGGTCACCTGCGCAAAGCTATAAGCCGCCTCCGACGTGCGGATTAGCTACTGTTCGACACGCTGCCCGACCTGACCTGGCATCAAAACACTGGCGGCGGCAAGCGTCCCTCACTTCGACGCACGGCCTTGCGAGCTGGAGGCCGGCCAGCCGGCGCTGCCGCGTTCGACTGCCCAGAAATAGCCCTCCACACCATCGGCCGGGACGTGCGCGATCACACCGACGGCACGCTCGGCGAGCTGCTGGTCGAAGTGCCGACACGAATCGGGGACTTTCGTTGGAGCTCCTGCGACAATGACCGGCATGACCTCGATTCAGGACGCTGCCATGTCCGATGTTGTCCTGCCGTTCGACCACATCGCGGTACGCGAACTCCTGTCACGCTGGCGTGAGGACCCGGGCGGGACATACCGCACCTGGTTTCTGTGGCCGGAGCGCGTGAAGAACTTCCGGTCTCTCCGTCGCGGAATTGAACAGATCAGCGCAGAAATCGAGGCCGATACCTTCGGGACAGCGTATCGCGGATCCTCATTGGAGACCGTCGTTCACGGCGTCGCCGAGCAGCGCCAGATATTCAAGGGCGCCGACCACGCATTCTTGTGGAAGCCCAAGCTTCGAATCCCCGACATCTACGAGGATCGCGGAAACCAGCTCGCTTTCGGACGGATGCTGGAGACGTGCAGGTGCTGCACCACCGAGGCGCAAGTACTTGCGGCCGTTCACGCGTTCGCTGACCGCGGCGTCAAAGGACTCGGTCCCGCCGCGGCGAATCTCCTGTACTTCCTGCATCCCACCCTCATGCCGCCGTTCAACACCGCGATCGTGAAGGGGTACAACGCGCTGACCGGAGGCAGAATCAAACTAGGCAAGTGGAACGAGTACATGTCCATGCGCGCCGGATTGCTGGCCGTCAACACCGCGTTCAGGGACCTATTGTCCAACGACCTCGGCGCCGTCGCCGGGATGCTGTTCGATATCGGCACCGGCCGATATCCCGCCCCGCCACTGCCAGGCGAGGACACGGCAGCCGCCCGGTCGGTGTGGCACGCAGAACTCGCCCGGGCCCGCGGCAACATCAAGGCAGACAAAGCCCAGGCCGCCGCCGACCAGCAGGACGTCACCCATACCCAGGTACAGGGGTGGCTGCGAGATCTTGGCCTGGCGCTCGGATTCGACGTGTGGATCGCGAGCAACGACCGCAGTAGGCCCTACGGCGACGGCCGCCTCGCCGACGGGTGCCTGGCGGTGCTCCCACCGCCGATCGCCAGCGGTCCGGCCGCCGATGCCATCAGACTCATCGACGTCCTGTGGCTGGAGTCGAATGGGTGCGTAACGGCGGCGTTCGAGGTCGAGCACAGCACCTCGATCTACTCCGGTATCGTGCGGATGCTCGACCTCGCCCTCTCCGGCGAGCCTGGCACTGTTCGCGGTCTATACCTGGTGGCGCCCGACTCTCGTGAGGACGAGGTACGTGCGCAACTGCGCCGCCCCGCGTTCAGCCGGGTCTCAGACCTTCACGTGCGGTACCTCCCCTACGGTGAACTCGACCGCAACCGGGAAGCCATCGCACGGTTCGGCCGCGGCCTCCACCCCATCGAACAGCTCGCCCGCAACTTGAACTGACGACATCCGCGTCCCCCAAGTTCAGCAGCCCCGGCCGGTCTCGCCACGCTGGTGACCGGTGAAACCAGCCCAGTGGCCTCGTCGGTGCTGGGTCAGCCACCCCGTGGTCCGCACGCGACCTTCCCCGCCCGCGGTGTCGCGCACCACACGGTCGCCGGCACCGATTGCTGGCCGGTGTTGACGCCGTGGTGCCGATGGAGCCACGAACCCCGGGTGCCACGGGCGGCCCGTACTTCGGCGGGCGTGAGCCCCAGCCAAAACGGTGTGCGCATCTGCAAACACAGCGCCCAAACTCTCGCTGCACTATGAAACTGAAACGTGAATGCCTTGCCCGCCGCGCCCAATCACCCCACGACCGTCAAGGTGGCAGCATGGCGAGTGCCGCTCGGCAGCGGTGCACCACTCTCGCGCCATCGTTGCTTCTTCGGTGGAAACTATCGGGGGACAGCAGGTTCCGTTTCGCGGAGGACCTAACTACTATTATGCATAGTAGTTAGGTAGGGTTCCGGGGAGGAAGAAACGGGTCTGTAGGTGACGAGAAAACGCAGCAAAGGAACCCGACCTCGGTCGAATGCCGGGACTCGGAATACCCGGAGCATCCCGTGGCTGATGATCGGCGCAGTGGTAGCCATCGTGGGGTTGATCGGAGCCATCGCTTACAACGTGGTGCCCAAGGCGCTCGAGAAGGCGGAGGCGCAACAGTATTCACCGAGCGCGGACAACCCGGACCCTTCCTCGGAAATCGGCGGGGTGACAAAGATCGAATACCCGGCCGGCAATCACATTCAGGCACCGCAACGGGTGGCCTATGACAAGAGTCCACCGTTCGGCGGTGCACACGATCAGTACTGGGCCACCTGCACCGGGGTCGTCTATCCCGAACCGATCCGCACCGAGAACGCCGTACATTCCCTCGAGCACGGTGCCGTCTGGGTGTCCTACAACCCGGACGGGATGAGCGGCGACGACATCGCCGCGCTTGCATCCACCGTCGACGGCGAACCGTACACCCTGATGTCGCCGTACCCCGGTCTCGATTCGCGGGTGTCCCTCCAATCGTGGGGTCACCAACTCAAACTCGACGATGTGAGAGACCAGCGGATAGCGCAGTTCATTGCGGCTTTGAGCCAGAACGCGAATACGTACCCGGAGCCGGGGGCGAGTTGCTCGACCGTGCAGGGAGGCTTCGACCAGGCCAACCCGCCACCGTTCGATCCCTCCGCGCCCGGGTCGGATGCGGTACCGGCTATCAACGAACAGTCGAAGTCAGCCCAACAGGGCGAGTCCGGCGGCCCGCTGCCGAGTTCACCGGGCGCGCCCGGTGAAGGTACCAATGGCTGACGCCGGCTTGGGCTGAGATGTAAACCGAAACCGGCGCAGGACAACGCACGCAGGCGCCGCGGCGGACCGAGAGCAGGACGTGGGATCGGTATGGGTCCTCGCCCTGCTTGCGGGCGCGTCCTTGTCGGTGTGTGGCAACAGGTGGCTCGATGGGGTTTCTGGCGTGCGGCACAACCTCGCTCGACTCCGTGGATGTTGGTTTTTCGCGCAGGATATTCGGTCCCTCACAGTCGGGCCGTGGAAGATGTCTGCGTGACACGAGGGTTCGCCGATGCGGAGTGTACGGACATGCTCCACGCGAGACCGTGAACCAGCCTGTATCTGTTCCTCTATGTGGCGTCCTCGACGGCGCGGCCTGTTCCGGGCGCCCTCGTCGCTGACGATGCGGCTCGTGACATTCGTGTTCGAGCACGACGCTGGTGTGCTTGCCGCCGTACCTAACCGGCGGTGGGGCCACCGGCTTCGGCGGAGCGGTGGGCGGTGTCGACTTCGGTCACCGTCTGTTGGTGGCCACTCGGACCGATGTGGGCTTCCGCACGCATGCGGTCCACCATGTGGGGGTAGTGCAGTTCGAACGCGGGGCGCTCGGAGCGGATGCGCGGCAGTTCGGTGAAGTTGTGCCGTGGGGGTGGGCAGCTCGTCGCCCACTCGAGGGAGTTGCCGAAGCCCCACGGGTCATCCACAGTGACGACCTCGCCGTAGCGGTAGCTCTTGAAGACGTTCCAGATGAACGGCAACACCGACGCACCGAGTACGAGGGACCCGATCGTCGAGATCGAATTGAGGACCGTGAATCCGTCCGAGGGCAGGTAGTCGGCGTAGCGACGCGGCATGCCCTCGGCGCCGAGCCAGTGCTGGACCAGGAACGTCATGTGGAAGCCGATGAACGTGGTCCAGAAGTGCCACTTGCCCAGACGCTCGTCCAGCAGGCGGCCGGTCATCTTCGGGAACCAAAAATAGATGCCGGCGTAGGTGGCGAACACGATGGTCCCGAACAGCACGTAATGGAAATGAGCGACGACAAAATAACTGTCGGTGACCTGGAAGTCCAGCGGCGGGCTGGCGAGGAGGACGCCCGTGAGACCACCGAAGAGGAACGTGATGAGGAAGCCGATCGAGAACAGCATCGGCGACTCGAACGTCAACTGCCCCTTCCACATGGTGCCGATCCAGTTGAAGATCTTCACACCCGTCGGCACGGCGATCAGGAAGGTCATGAACGAAAAGAAGGGCAACAGGACCGCGCCGGTGGCGTACATGTGGTGCGCCCACACCGCGATCGACAGGGCCGCGATCGCGAGCGTGGCGTAGACGAGGCCTCTGTACCCGAAGATCGGTTTGCGGGAAAAGACCGGGAAGATCTCGGTGACGATCCCGAAGAACGGCAGCGCGACGATGTATACCTCGGGGTGGCCGAAGAACCAGAACAGGTGCTGCCACAGCAGGGTGCCGCCGGTGGCCGGGTCGAAGATGTGGCCACCGAGGTGGCGGTCCACGAACAGGCCCATGAGTGCGGCGGTGAGGATGGGGAACGCCAACAGGATCAGGATGCTGGTGACGAAGATGTTCCAGGTGAAGATCGGCATGCGGAACATCGTCATGCCGGGGGCTCGCAGGCAGATCACGGTGGTAATCATGTTGACGCCACCGAGTATGGTGCCGAGGCCGGACAGCGCCAGCCCCATGATCCACAGATCGCCGCCGACCCCGGGTGAGTGCAGCGCACTCGTCAAGGGGGAGTAGCCGGTCCAGCCGAAATCCGCGGCGCCGCCCGGGGTGATGAAGCCAGCCATGACGATGGTGCCGCCGAACAGGAACGCCCAGTAACTGAACGCGTTGAGACGGGGAAACGCGACGTCGGGGGCGCCGATCTGCAGCGGCAGGATGTAGTTGGCGAACCCGAACACGATCGGCGTCGCGTACAGCAGCAGCATGATCGTGCCGTGCATCGTGAACAGCTGGTTGTACTGCTCGTTCGACAGGAACTGCAAACCTGGGAGTGCGAGCTCACTACGTATCAGCAGCGCCATCAGGCCGCCGGCGAGAAAAAATGCGAACGATGTGGTCAAGTACATGATCCCGAGAGCCTTCGGGTCAGTAGTTGTGATCACTCTGAAGACGAGCGCACCTTTGCGGGCCCGCCGGGGCGGGAAAGGCCGTGTGGCAGCAATTTCGGCACTTTTGCCAGGTACTGCAGTGGCCATCGCTCCTCCAGACCCTCATGCCCAGATGAGTCCTACAGGTACATGTTCGAATGTGCGAGTTACCGCTCCACCCCAAAGCGGAACTACTAAGCTGCATAGTAGTGTGGACGGTACGCCGTCGAACCCAGAATTACTACGGGTTTCGACGCAACAGCAAAACAACTGTTGTCAGCACAGATGGTCGTTGTCGATGAACTAGTCGATACGTTTCGGGTGGAAGGTGACGTGCGCGATCACGGTAGGTGCGGGGAGCTTGCAGATCCTCTTCGGTCTCAGCCGGATCGCGCGTTCCGCGTTGGCGATCTCGCAGATAGTGGTGCACGCCACGCTCGCCAGCATAGGGACCGCCATCGCTCTTCAGCAGGTGCATGTCCTGCTCGGTGGCAGCTCGCAAAGCTCCGCATGGATCAACCACACAGCGCTGCCGAGTCGGATCAGAACTGCCCATCTCGACGATATCTGTGTCGGCTCAGCTGTCATCGCGATTCTGTCGCGGACCCGGGGCACATCAGGGTGCACTAAACCCGGGATGGTTCGGGTTGATGATCGGCGCGCAGTAGTAGTCATCGTGGGGCTTATCCGAGCCGCAACCGACAACATTGTGCCGAGGGGCCTCGAGAAGGCAGAAGCGCAGTGGGTATTCACCGAGTGCGGGCAATCCGGACCGTTCCTCTGCTGGCTATCGCATTCCGGCACCGGTGCGGGTTTCCTACGACGAGAATCCACCGGCCGGCGAAGGCTCTATGTTTCGTCGATAGCGCGGTCAGTCCCGGGGGCGCCCTCGTCACCGACGGTGAGGGGCTCGTGACGTTCGTTTTCGAGCACGGCGCTGGTGTGGGTGCCGGGACCGGCGTGCGCCTCCGCCTTCATCCGCTCGACCATGTGCGGGTAGTGCAGCTCGAACGCGGGGCGCTCGGATCGGATGCGCGGCAGCTCGGTGAAGTTGTGCCGCGGCGGCGGACAGCTGGTGGCCCACTCGAGCGAGTTGCCGTAACCCCACGGGTCGTCGACGGTCACGACTTCGCCGTACCGGTAGCTCTTGAAGACGTTCCAGATGAACGGCACCGTCGAGGCACCGAGGACGAACGCGAAGATCGTCGAGAAGGTGTTCAGGAACGTGAACCCGTCCGAGGGCAGGTAGTCCGCGTACCGACGGGGCATGCCCTCCGCCCCGAGCCAGTGCTGGACGAGGAACGTGCCGTGGAAGCCGATGAACGTGGTCCAGAAGTGCCACTTGCCGAGGCGCTCGTCCATCATCCGGCCGGTCATCTTCGGGAACCAGAAATAGATGCCGGCGTAGGTGGCGAACACGACGGTGCCGAAGACCACGTAGTGGAAGTGCGCGACCACGAAGTAGGTATCGGTGACCTGGAAGTCGAGCGGCGGGCTGGCGAGGAGGACGCCCGTGAGACCACCGAACAGGAACGTGATGAGGAAGCCGATCGAGAACAGCATCGGCGACTCGAACGTCAACTGTCCCTTCCACATGGTGCCGATCCAGTTGAAGATCTTCACACCCGTCGGGACGGCGATCAGGAACGTCATGAAGGAGAAGAAGGGCAGCAGGACCGCGCCGGTGGCGTACATGTGGTGCGCCCACACCGCGATCGAGAGGGCGGCGATCGCGAGCGTGGCGTAGACCAGGCCGCTGTACCCGAAGATCGGTTTGCGGGAAAAGACCGGGAAGATCTCCGAGACGATGCCGAAGAACGGCAGCGCGATGATGTACACCTCGGGGTGGCCGAAGAACCAGAACAGGTGCTGCCACAACAACACTCCGCCGTTGGCCGGGTCGAAGATGTGGCCACCGAGGTGACGATCGGCGAACAGACCCATCAGCGCGGCGGTCAGCAGCGGGAAGGCCAGCAGAATCAGGATGCTGGTGATGAAGATATTCCAGGTGAAGATCGGCATCCGGAACATTGTCATGCCGGGAGCCCGCAGGCAGATCACGGTGGTGATCATGTTGACACCACCGAGGATGGTGCCGAGGCCGGAGAGGGCGAGGCCCATGATCCACAGGTCGGCGCCGACGCCCGGGGAGTGCAGTGCACTGGTCAGGGGCGTGTAGGCGGTCCAGCCGAAGTCCGCGGCACCGCCCGGGGTGATGAATCCCGCGGTGGCGATGATCGCACCGAACAGGTACAGCCAGTAGCTGAACGCGTTGAGGCGGGGGAACGCGACGTCGGGGGCGCCGATCTGCAGTGGCAGGATGTAGTTGGCGAATCCGAACACGATCGGCGTCGCGTACAGCAGCAGCATGATCGTGCCGTGCATCGTGAACAGCTGGTTGTACTGCTCGTTCGACAGGAACTGCATGCCCGGGACGGCGAGTTCGGCGCGGATCAGCATCGCCATCAGTCCACCGACCATGAAGAAACCGAACGAGGTTGTCAAGTACATGATCCCGAGCATCTTCGGGTCGGTGGTCGTCACCATTTTGAAGAGGAACGAGCCCTTCCGTCCCCGCCGCGACGGATAGGGGCGGGTGGCAGCTATTTCGGTCGGTTTGGGCACTACAGTAGCCATCGCTCCTCCGGACCCCACGTTCAGACGAGTCTTCTTTACGGGCACATGTTCGAATGTGCGAGTTGCCGCTCCACCTCAAAAGCGGAACTACTAAGCGGCATAGTAGTTTGGACGGTACGCCGTCGAACGCCGAATTGCTACGGTTTCGAGGTTGCAACCGCCGTCAGCAGTGGCTGGGGGGTGCCAAGTGTTCGGTCCTAGTGGCCGGCGCATTGAGTGATGGCTCCGGATTGCAAATGATCCTACCGCTATCGAGTATCTCGCCGGACTCTGGGCGCCTGGTGTGCTTGCATACCTGACTGGCGGGCGAGTTCATCGCGCGATCTCGTTGGTGAGCAGGCCTTCGTCGGGGACTCTCGCCGAGCGCTACGCGTGTTGTTCGAGGAACATGTGCTCGCCATCGACCAAAGGAAACGACGGGGGGAACTTCGGGCGGCGATGCGAGATGATCACCGCCGCTGAATGACTCACCCGTCGTGTCACGACCCCATCTGCAGCAGGGACGCTTTGGTGTGAATCTGTCACGCTACTCTACGTAGCAACCCATTCCCATGGGTGCCGACGCGGCCTGGCATCGAGCTGATCGGCTGACGCTCTGAGTCGAGGCCCCGGCCGAGGAAATGCCTCCCGGCCGGGGTTGATTGTGCGGGAAGAAACTTAGAGGGGAACTTCCTACTCGCTAGTAGGTGAGGGCACGCATGAACTGTAGGTGAACGTCCAGCGAAGGCGCAGTGACGCCACTCACTTTCTCTGCACTTCTCAGGTTGCATTAAGGAATAGGTGGTGGTTACGGGCGTGTATCGATGTCTTGGGGGATGTGGCCGGGCGTCACACGGCAGGTCGTCGGCCGAATCCTCCTCTCGCACTGCGAGCCCCGTCGGAGCCCTGCGCCGGGGTGAGTGCGGTGGATGATCGAACGGGGTACGAGCGCTGGGATTGAAGCTGACATTTCATTCGGGCGGCGGCATGCTTGGCGCAGGCCCTCTGTCTACGACGGTGCACTGCAGAACGAAGGAAGTGGCATGCCGAGTGCAGCGATACCCGATGGAGAGACGCCTGGCGGACAGCAGGCAGCGGCCATTCGTCGGCGGGTTCCTGGTTTCTGGTTGGCGGTTGCGGGTTTAGCGGCGGTGGGCGCAGCTGCGTACGGGATCGATGTTCTCACCTCGGTCGGCAAGCTGCCCCGCGGTGTAGTGGTAGCCGGTACAGAGCCACGTCGCTGGACTGCGCCGGGACGAGGCGTCGACGCGGCTCCGCATCGAACTCGCCGAACGCGCGGAGCGACCGATACGGATACACGCGGGTGATGTAAGTGCCGAGATCGTGCCAGGACGGGCCGGTTTGAGCATCGACTGGGAGGCCACATTGGATCGCGCCGCCGCGACGGCGCTGAACCCCTGGACCCGTCTGACGTCGTTCTGGTCAATCCGCGACGTCGGGGTGGCCACGCGTGTCGATGAGAGTCAGCTCACCGGTGTGGTCGAGGCGTTGCGACCCGCCGTCGACCGAGCGCCGATCGAGGGCGACATCGTGTTCGAGGGAGGTGATCCGGTCGCCGTGTGGCCGGTATCGGGTCGCACTCTGGTAGTCGGTGCGGCCAAGCAGATTCTGCGTGATTCGTGGGCCGAATCGGAGGTTCTCACGCTCCCTGTCGACACTACTGCGACCGTGGTGAGTGAGGAGGGCGTCCGCCGGGCCCTGGCCGAAGTCGCTGTCCTGGCAGATGTGCGTGTGACCGGCAGGAATCGCGTGGTCGCGACGATAGGCAGCGAGCGGATCGGCCAGGTCTTGTCTTTCACCCCCGACGACAGGGGCGGGCTTGTGAGGCAAGTCGACATCGAGGCTGCCATCGGCATTCTGGGACCGCAGTTGGCTCCTACTGAAGTCCGACCGCGGGGCGCGACCGTGCGGTTGTCCGGTGGCAGGCCGGAGGTCGTACCCGCGAGCGAGGGAGAAGTTGTGGACTGGATCAGGACGCTCGAGTCCCTGCCCGCGGCCTCCGCGGTACCGCGCAGCATCAACGCGATCTACGTGCTTGCCACCGCGGACTTCACCACCGAGCAGGCGGAGAGCCTCGGCATCGAGGAGGTGATCGGCGAATTCACCACCGCCGGCTTCAGCGCAGCGTCCGGGGAGAATATCCGCAGGATCGCGAAAGAGATTAACGGTGCGGTGATCAAACCCGGAGACACATTCTCGCTCAACAACTTCACCGGACCGCGGGGCGAGGACCAAGGGTACGTCGAATCCGGAATCATCAACAACGGGCGTCCGGACAGGGCGGTCGGCGGCGGAATTAGTCAGTTCGCCACCACGCTCTACAACGCGACCTACTTCGCCGGAATCGACGACGTCGAGCACACCGAGCACAGCTACTACATTTCGAGATATCCCCCTGCTCGCGAGGCGACGGTGTTCGAGGGCGCGATCGACCTGAAGTTCCGGAACCCTGCCGACACCGGGATTCTGATCGAGACCATCAGTACCGGATCAAACATCACGGTGCGTGTCTGGGGCACCCATACCGTCGATGTCGTGTCGATCACCGGTGATCGACACGACTATACCCCTCCGCAGCAATTGACACTGTCGGGGGACTCCTGCGCCCCGTCGACCGGCTCGCAGGGGTTCACCACCAGTGACACCCGGGTGATCGCCGATCACGCCACCGGCAGAGAGATCTCACGGACGACGCGGACTGTCACATACGACCCATCGCCGATCGTGACTTGCGCGTAGCCACTCGATTCGTGCTGCGGACAGTGTTCGTCCGTGGACAGAGGAGCTCCGAGTCACGTGGCGCGTCGGCACTTGTAGCACCTCCACGGAATGTGGATGACCGCCAAGTCCTGACCGGCGGGGACTCCGCTTCCTGGGACGCCGACAGTGGCAGAGGATCCGATCAACTACTATGCTGCTTAGTAGTTACGGATCCTGTCGCCGGTGGACCGATGATGGGCCACCCGGTGATCCCAGAGGCGAGCCCACGGGCATCTGAGCGGAGCAGTCAATGGCCGAGACCGTGCACGATCCACCCGGTCGAGGAAAGGAACCCGTCGGTTGGCACTTACCCGTTCGACTCCCGGTCAGTACTCCCGACCGATCTGAATCCGCTGGTCTGCTCATTCGCCGACTGCGCCCGGAGGATCTGCCCGAATCCGCACGGGCACATCGGGAATTGCTGCCGCAGGGTCTGTTTCCTGCACTGGGAGATCGGTTTCTCCGTCAGTGGCACGCATGCGTCCTCGGCGAATCCCACGGGATCGCGCTCGTCGTCGAGGACGTAAGCGGCCCCGAACATCGGATCGTCGGATTCCTGCTCGGAGCCACCGATCAATCCGCGCATATCAACGGGATCTTGATGCATCGCCGTGCGCTGGGCAAGCTGATCGGTTTCGGTGTCCTCGCCCTGATCCGGAGACCGAAGATCGCGATCCGCTTCGCGCGTACACGAGCAGGGCCCTGGACGCGTCGCCTGCTCCGGTCGGTCCCGACACCACGGGGAGCCGCCCAGGAGCATGTTCCGGCGAACCGGACCGCCGTTCTGTCCGCCGTCGCCCTCTATCCGGAGGTGCGCGGAACGGGAACAGGCACCGCCCTCGTCGAACGATTCCTCGTGGAATCACGGGCGGCCGGAGCCGGGACCGCGACCTTGGTCACCAAGAGGACGGCCGAAGCGGCAGCACGATTCTACGAACGACTCGGATGGCACGCTGTACAGGAGGGCGCGACCCGCGACGGCGCTCCCCTCCGCGTCTACCGCATTCCCCTCACCGAGACAGTCCACCACCGCAAGGAACCCAGTGAGTGATCTACCCCGCCGGAGGGCCTTAGCGCTGATGGTCTCACTCCCGGCAGCGGCCCTCGCTTCCTGTGCACTGAATCGGCCCAACCCGCGGGCAGACACGCACCCCATCGATCCGAAAACTCCCGCCGCTCCCGATGGCGCGCCAGCGCCTGGCCCTCAGCCCGCGCAGTTCTCCCCCCAGACAAGCGGGTGGAAGGCCGGGCCAGGTGAGGTGTTGCCGGAAGTCAAACAGACCGCGACGGCGTTCATCGAGTCGGCTGGAACCTGGCGCACGGCTCGAGGTGCGCGGGCCTCCTTGAACGGATCGGGCGCCGCGCCGCAGACGCCCCCGACCGCATCGATCCTCGAAGTCCCCGGGGCAGAATCGAGTTCTGTACAGGTGGTTTACCCGCAGTACGGGGGCATAACCACCGATACCGCAGCGGTGATCGTGTTGTTCGACCAGCAGCTCCGCGGACCTGGCGGTATCACCAACCGGCAGCTGGCTCTCGACGTGCGGCTACTGCGCCGAGCGACAGGAATGTGGGAGGTTGATCGAATCAATCCACTGACCTCCCTCGGGTCGTCTGTGCCTTTGAGTGCCGCCGCCACCGAGGTGCTGACCGATCATCGCATCAGGCTGTCCTCGCCTGCACAGACGGATGTCAACACAGGTCGGGTCGACGAACAGATATTGCAGATTCTGCTGGGTCTGGCCGAGGACTACGAGCTCGGGATCCAGGTGATTCACACCGGACACATCCAAACCGTCTTTCCCACTTCGCGCGTGTCCAACCATGCGGTGGGGCGAGCGGTCGACATCCGGGAGATCGATGGGAAGAAGGTGATCGATCCGACGATGTCGCCCAGCGTCCTCGAGTGTTTCATGCAACGCGCATCCGAACTCGGCGCCACCGAGGTGGGCGGCCCTTTCGACCTCAATGCGGAGCGCAAGGGTTTCTTCACCGATGATGTCCACCGGGACCACATACACATCGGCGTCACTCCCGGCGACCCCCTGGCGCATCTACGGTGAGCGCACCGGCTACGAGCGCGACGTCCACCGCTGCTGTGAGGACCTGTCTGCCCGAGGGCGGCCGTCTCCTTGCTCCGGTGAGCGAAGACGTCGACAATAGACCATCTACTATCTTAGATAGTAGCTCGCAGATCTGGCCGGCGGAGCAAGATCCGACGGTACGACAGAGGAGAACTCATGGGATTGATGCCATTCGCTGTCGTCATTCTGGCCTGCCCAATTGGGATGGCCGCAATGATATGGCTGATGTCGCGGGGCAAGAATAAGGATCAGGGTAGGAGCAGTGCAGAGCGACAAATGGCGCGGCTGCGTTCAGAGATCCACCGACTCAATGCCGAGCACGCCTCGCAGCCGAGAAACCGGTAAATTGCCGACCTTCGCGGCCGTAGACCGTCAGCCGCCCGAGATTCGAAACCCGCAATTCTGTTCAACTGCGTTCGGAAACGCTTGACAAGGCCGACATCAGGCCAGATGGCATCGAATCATGACGCATACCACCGAAACCGTTTTCACGCACACCTGTCGCCGGCACCACGAAGCGCCAACAGAACGCCGACGCACGTCGCCCCATCCACGCCACTGGATGAGTTTTGCACCCGGCATCGACGACACCAGAGCCCACCTGCGATGAGGGACGGGGCCGAGGGCGTCTGCTCCCAGAGGGCACACACATCACCGCAAGGGTGTCCGACACCGATGCGGAGTTCCCCCGCAGCCTTGATCGCAACCCCCGCCCGTCCCGCCGCTAACGCTCCTCATCAACCGCTGACCGACGCATGATCACACCGACGATGGGGACGAGAGTTCCACGAATTTCGCTGCGCAGCAGGGTCAACCTGCTCACCGCAGCCCTGGCCGCGGTCGCTGTCTTTGTCTCCGTCGTGGCGATCTATTTCGTCACCGAATATTCTCTGCGCGCACAGATCAACGATCGGCTCGATCGCGAAGCCGACGTCATAATCGCCAGCGCCCACTCGGGTGCACCCCTGGAGTTCTTCGGGCTCGGGACGGCAAAGACCCTCGAAGTCGCGTTGATCACCGAATCTGGGGATGTGATTACCGCACATAGCCCCCTCTTCCGCGACGAATCCGTCCTTCGAGACGGTCCGGAAATTGCGGTGGCGCAGGGGCTTGAGCCCGTCTCCATCCGTGAACTCGCTGGTTATCAGATACTCGCGAAGAAGATGCCGACCGGCGAGACCCTGGTTGTGGCCGAATCGTTGCAACCAAGCCGGGTAGTGCTGGGCAAGTTACTTCTCGCGCTGACTTCACTCGGCGGATTCTTGATCGTCGTGTCGATCTTCGTCGGATCCGCCGCGATCAACACCGGACTCCGGCCGGTCCGCCGTCTCGTGCTCTCCACGCGGCGTGTCGCAGAAACGCAGGATCTTCAACCGATCCTCGTCCGCGGACACGACGAAGTTGCCCAATACGCCAGCAGTTTCAACATGATGCTCGAAGCCCTGAGCCGGTCTCGCGATCACCAGCGAGCGCTGATCGTAGACGCCGGACGAGAACTACTCACTCCTCTGACCGCACTGCGCACCAACCTCGAGTTGCTCATCATGGCCAGCAACGACAACGGGTTACAACTGAACGACGCCGAGCGAGACGCCTTGTCCTCAGACGTTATCGCGCAGATCGAGGAACTCTCTCGCCGGGTGGGGGAGTTGGTCGATCGGGCTCGAGAGAGTGACACATCCGAGACAAGCTGACGCAGCAATATCTCTTTGGAAACGGCCAACTCCCCGGCTGCACCCTGCGTGGCCCCCTTCGACGCTGGGGCATTGCTGCCCTGGACCATTATCGCTGCCGGCGAAGGGTTGTCGCGCGACAGACATCTTTGCGGTGTCCTCGAGAATGTGCCCCCAGGGACTCTCACGAGGAAACCGTCCCCGGACCGCAAACCGAGATTGAAGCCAACCTCGATCTTCGACCGCGTGAGCTAAACGGCTATGGATGCCCCGGGGATTCACAGCCGGAGCTCAGGGACTCACGCTACGGTAGCTTTCGCGGGCGCCGTCGAATCCGGGGCCGAGGTTTGCAGAAGACTGCAACCACACAGCCGGGGTCTCCGGAATCGCGGCGCCCGTCCAACCGTGACCTCAATAGTGCCGCTTTCACCGGAGTAACAGGCGGGACCGGGTAAGCCACCGCTCTCGAACCGGCCGCGCGGGTTCAATGTTTTTCGGCACAGTCCGCCCCGAATTAGGCGGAGCCGGTGTCGGTGGTGGCGTCGAAGACAGCGTGCAGATCCGGACGTTATGTGTGATGTCACCGATTCCGAAAGGCGTTCGACGAGATTGTGGACATGACCGACGGTGGGCCGTGAGGGTTCGTCGATGTCGGGCCGGGTGTTCAGTCATGTGCGGGGACACTCTCCCGCCGCCCACACCTATTGCGGCTGCGAGCCGGCTCAGAGTTCAAATCCACGCAGTCGTTACCCGGTCGGCACGGATGCCTGGCGCGGCGGCGCAGTCGGCATGCTCCTCCTACGATTCCGCTGACACCGGTAACCTCGGATAGCGGTACATGGGCGTGACTGGGTCTTTCCACACGGCGGGGCACGCGCTTCGGCGTCCTATAATCGGCGGTAGACAGTACTCGGTCAGGGACGCTCTCGGCGTTCCCACCCGTGACCGCCACACCACATTTTCACACCGTCTTCGAAGGTCAGGAGGTGACGTGCGCCGATTCAGCGAATTGGAGGCGGCGGTGATGGAGTCGCTGTGGAGTCGGGCAGAGAGCGTTTCGGGTGCCCAAGTGTTCGATGAATTGGGTGCCGAGCGCCAGATTGGTTACACGACGGTGATGCGCACGCTCGACACCCTTCACCGTATGGGTTGGGTGACTCGGCAGCGCAGCGGCCGAGCCTTCGTATACAGGCCTACCCTCACGCGCGCGCAATACAGCGCCCGTGTCATGCGGCATGCGCTCGGAAAGGGTGGTCAACCGGAACTTGTCCTGACGCATTTCCTCGAGCAGATGACCGAGGACGATACGGCAGCCCTACACGCCGCCCTTCGACGTCTCGCATCCGGCAAGGAATCCGAATGACCGCTGCCGCGTGTCTGCTGCTCTACAGCTACGTAGTTGCGGTCGTAGCGCCTCGTGTGCTTCCCGCCGTGACCCGCACCGGTTCGGTTCCCCGACTCGCTGTCGCGGTGTGGTTACTGACAATCAGTACCGTCTTTGCGTCGTGGGCGGCTTCCGCAACGATTCTTCTGTTCGAAGTGCTGTCTCAGCGCAGCCATTTCGGACGGGCTGTAGTGGACGCGCACGTGTCCGCGGTCCATGACCTGGCCACCGGACACGTGGGACTGTCCCTCGGACTCCTCATCTTCTCCACGGGAGCACTGCTACTGTTGTCCGCGCGGGTGTGCCGGAGCGTGGCACGCAGCAGGAAGCACACCCGCCGACACGCACATTTGATCCGAGGTCTCGGACGCACCGTGGGTGAATGGGATGCAGTACTCGTCGACGCGCCGGAGCGCGTCGCCTACTGTGTCGCCGGTCGACGGTCGACGGTCGTGATCAGCAGCGGCGCTGTTGCTGTTCTGGACGAGCGTCATCTGAACGCCGTGCTGGCGCACGAGCGCGCGCACTTGGCCGGGCGGCACCACGCGATCCTCGAGGTGACCCGGGCCATCAGCCAGGTGCTGCCACGGGTGCGGCTGTTCGCCACCGCGAATGTCGATCTCGCGCGCTTGTTGGAGATGTGCGCAGACGATGGCGCTGCGCGGGTTCACGGGTCCGGGTGCGTGCTCGGCGCTCTCGTCGCGTTGACCGGTCCTTCGCCGGCACCTGCGCATGCGCTCGGCGCGTCGTCGGTCGGCGTCCTCGCCCGCGCCCAACGGCTCGCTTCACCGGCGAGCACCGCGCAACGAGTTCGCGACCGGGTGACGTTGGCTGTGGTGACGGGCGGGGTGATCGCCACCCCACTGACTGTCTTGGTGCATCTTCCGGCGTGACGAGATCGTCCGAACACCCATGATCGCAGCGGTGCTCCGGTCGCCGCCGCGGCCCGACATCCTGGCCTCGCGGACGGTGTTCGGAGGCACCGTGGCGAAACAGCGTGTATGAACGCAGACTGAAACTTGCGGACCGGATCCGGTCCCGGCCGATTCGACTCGCCGAAAGCAGGAACAATGCAAGTTTCTCCGCTCGTCTGGGGTGTGACGATCCTGGTGATTCTCGCGTTCGACTTCTTCTTCCATGTTCGTAAGGCGCACACCCCGACATTGCGGGAAGCAGCTATCTGGTCTTCGCTGTACGTCGGGGTCGCGGTCCTCTTCGGCGTTGTGGTTTGGGTTTTCGGCGGCACCGAGATGGGCTCGGAGTACTTCGCCGGTTATGTGACGGAGAAGGCCCTCTCGGTGGACAACCTGTTCGTGTTCCTGATCATCATGTCCAGTTTCCGGGTGCCGCGCGAGGATCAGCAGAAGGTGTTGTTGTTCGGCATCGTCTTCTCGCTTGTTGCCCGGACCGGGTTCATATTTCTGGGTTCGGCACTGATCAACTCGTTCGCATGGGTGTTCTACCTGTTCGGCCTGATCTTGTTGATTACCGCGGGGAACCTGCTCAAACCCGAAGGGGAGGAGTCGCATTCCGCCGATAACTTCATCATCCGTCTGGCTAGAAGGCTGTTCCACACCACCGACTTTTACGACGGCGACAAACTGTTCACCGTTGACAACGGCAAGCGGGCCATGACCCCGATGCTGCTGGTCATGGTGGCGATCGGCGGCACGGACCTCCTCTTCGCGCTGGACTCCATCCCGGCAATATTCGGGCTGACGCAGAACGTCTACGTTGTGTTCACCGCGACGGTCTTCTCGTTGTTGGGTCTGCGTCAGCTGTATTTCCTACTCGACGGACTCCTGGACCGTCTGGTCTACCTCTCCTATGGGTTGGCGGCCATTCTGGGGTTCATCGGCGTCAAGCTGATCCTGCATGCGCTTCACGAGAACAATGTGCCGTTCGTCAACGATGGCAACCCGGTGCCCGTCGTGGTCATCAGTACGGGCCTGTCCCTGGGGGTGATTGTCGGGGTCCTGATTGTCACGGTCGTGGCATCGGTCCGCAGCCCCCGAGGAAAGGCGCAGTCCGCGATCTCGGGTGCGCGCCGTCACGCCACCGCCTATCTGGATCTCGGGTACACCGCGGATCTGGCCGAACGGGACAGGATCTACAACAAGCTGCTTGCCGAGGAACAACAACTTTTGGGGCTGACACCGAAATACCGTCAATTGGTCAGGGAAGAGCAACAGTTGATGGACCTCGTCCAACGCGCCCACACTGAGCACGACGATTTTCTCTCGAGGTGAGGTGTCATCTGCCGCACCTGGGGGAGGTTGTCGTCATTTTGCCTCCCGTGCCTTGGCGGACAGGTTCACGAGGTGGTGTGAAGTGCGTTCGTCGGTGTGGGCGTCGACGCGCGCGATGCTCATCGTGCTTTGCGCAAACACCCGACAGGATTGCGGCGGTGACGAGCAGCGTCTTCCACCGAGTGTGGTGCGTGATCCGTCCGGTGGGTCTGGCGGCTGCCCGGTACAGCGATCTCGTTGCGGTCTTGGCTCGTCGTCTCGTCCGTCGAAGCATGGCCTCGAGCGTGTCGCCGTCAGCATCTCAGAATTCGGCGTAGACGAAGAACCGTCGGGGATTGGGAGTCCGGTGTCGTTTCCGGTTCTTACGCGGCCTTCCGTAGGTCACGAAAGCACGTCTCGTCGAACAGCATCAGGTAGACCACGCTTCTCACTGAACTCCGCCAGGATCGGCGTCATCAATCCTTCACCCTGACAGCAGTGACCTAGGTCATGCACTCGGCGTTTCTCAGCTTTCTGTAAGTATTGGCTCGTAGGTTGGTGGGGACACCGCGGCCCCACGCCGAAACATGCTCATCCAGTGCACGGCCAAGGCGACACGCCATTTGCGTTGAGCACCAACCTGGTCCCTGCTGCGGGCGTTCCTACGAGTTGCCTCTGTTCATGCATTTTGATCGTGGTCGAGGAGAAGAGATGACGACATCCATTGAGGCATCGCCCGCAGGGAGCGCCGATTCCGACAACCCGCAAGGTCGCTGGCTCGCCACCTTACTGCGATACGACGTTCCCGCCTCGTTGGTGGTCTTTCTCGTAGCTCTGCCGCTGTCGTTGGGAATCGCCATCGCATCAGGGGCGCCGATCATGGCCGGCCTGATCGCCGCGGTTGTCGGTGGTGTGGTAGCAGGCCTGCTGGGCGGATCGCCGTTGCAGGTCAGTGGTCCGGCTGCGGGTCTGACTGTGGTTGTCGCCGAACTGGTAAACACGTTCGGGTGGAAGGTGACGTGCGCGATCACGGTGGGTGCGGGGGTCTTGCAGATTCTCTTCGGTCTCAGCCGGATCGCGCGTGCCGCTCTGGCGATCTCGCCGATGGTGGTGCACGCCATGCTCGCCGGAATCGGGATCACCATCGCCCTTCAGCAGGTGCATGTCCTGCTCGGTGGCAGCTCGCAAAGCTCCGCATGGAACAACCTCATTGCGCTGCCGAGTCAGATCGGAACTGCCCATCTCGACGATATCTATGTCGGCGCAGCAGTCATCGCAATCCTGGTGTCGTGGAAATTCGTGCCCGACAGGCTGCGACGGGTGCCCGGCCCGCTGGTGGCGGTCGTCGCCGCGACCGTGTTGTCGCTGGTGTTGCCGATCAATGCCGATCGCATTGCCCTCGACGGATCCCTTTTCGACGCCCTCGGCGTCCCGTCTCTGCCCGACGGACAGTGGCTCGGCATCGCCACGGGCGTGCTCACCGTCGCCTTGATCGCCAGCGTCGAAAGCCTGCTCTCGGCCGTCTCGGTGGACAAGATGCACACCGGCCCGCGTTCTGACCTCAATCGCGAGCTGATCGGCCAGGGCGCCGCGAACATCGCCTCCGGCATGCTCGGCGGCCTGCCCATCACCGGCGTCATTGTCCGCAGCTCCACCAACGTCACCGCTGGAGCGCGCACGCGGGCCTCCGCCATCCTGCACGGGGTGTGGATTTTGGTGTTCTCCGCACTGCTCGCCGGCCTTGTCCAGCAAATCCCGAAATCCGTTCTCGCCGGCCTGCTGATTGTGATCGGAATCCAGCTCATCAAACTCGCACACCTGCGGATCGCCCACCGCACCGGCGATCTGTGGGTATACGGCGTCACCGCAGCCGCAGTCGTGTTCCTCAACCTGCTCGAGGGTGTGCTCATCGGACTGATCCTCGCGATCGCACTCGTTGTGTGGCGGGTGGTCCGCGCCTCCATCCACGCCGAACCCGTAGGCACACCGGAATCGCGCCAATGGCGTGTAGTGGTAGAAGGCTCGTGCAGTTTCCTGGCACTGCCACGGCTCACCAGCGTGCTCGCGTCCGTACCACCGGGAAGCCATGTCACAGTCGAGCTCACCGTCGACTTCCTCGACCACGCCGCCTACGAAGTGATCGAAGAATGGTCACGTCAACACGAAAGCACCGGCGGGACCGTCCTCGTCGACGAGAGAGGAACTGCGGACATGGCCGCCGCAGCGGCCGGCCCTCCGACACGCACCACCGATGGCACGGCGCAGCTCAGCAAACGAGGTGGCTTCGCCCCATGGCGGGCATGGCAGAAGTACCTGCCCCATCACCATCACGACGGTAACGACGCCCACCTTCCCAGTCCCCGGGCCATGCGATCGGTGCTGGCCGGAATCTCCGACTACCACCGCACCCATGCGCCGCACCTTCGCCCCCACATGGACGACCTGCACGACGGACAAAACCCTGACTCGCTCTTCCTGACGTGCTCCGATTCGCGCATCGTCCCGAACATCATCACCAGCAGTGGCCCCGGGGACCTCTTTACTGTCCGCAACATCGGCAACCTCGTCCCCGCCGGCCAGCGCGATACCTCCGTCGAGGCGGCATTGGCATTCGCCCTCGACGAACTCGGTGTCAGCTCGGTGATCGTGTGTGGCCACTCAGGTTGCGGTGGCATGAAAGCACTCCTCGCCGATCCTGACCGCCCGCACCCGCAGGCGTCCGGGAGCATCGCCGTCCAGGAATGGCTCGAACACGCCCAACCCAGCAAGAGGGCATACCAATCTGGACATCCCGTCGCTCGCTCCGCCGCCGACGCCGGCTTCGACGCCGTTGATCAACTGGCCATGGTGAACGTCGCCCTCCAACTACAAACCCTGCAGCGGCACCCGATGATTGGGGCTGCGATGTCGGACGGTCGTATTCACGTCGCCGGCCTCTTCTTCGACATCCGGACCGCACGTGTACTCGCGATTTCCACCACCACCGTCACCGAACTCGACCCCGACAGAGTGCCCGCAACTTGATCACGATTCTTGCCGGCTACCAAGTCCCGACGCTGTCGCAGATTCCATCAGGAAGGACGGAGGCGCGTGAGCGACGATCACAATGAGAATGACAGAGATCGAAAACCGTACTCATTGCGGTGAGTATTCCGGACTCGATTGGTGCGGACAACTCATCTGACAGCCAGGAGAACGAGACAAGAGCGCGTTCCGCGCGTGCAGAACATGCGGAAAGCGCATTGTGTTCCAGATCCCTCCGATTGAAATATTTCCGGCCCTGGGGTCGTGTGTCGAATTTTAGGAAACTTTGCAGCAGCAAATCGACACGACATCGTTTTCCATAGGCGAAGCCAAGAAGTCAAAGAATTGAACCGTTTCCGTTGGCATTCGAGTCAGGCAGCCGGTCCTATTCCTCCAGAGGGAAACTCCTACACACAAGTAGGATGGGGGACGACGGAACTGTGTCAATTGCACCGGAAATGAGCAGTGTCTCGGCTTCCTTTTCGCCGTTTTCTCGGGGCATTATCGTATCCTCAGATATGTTGGCGTGGTGAGCGTTCGGTTCGTCTATGGCCCGCGCGATGTAGCGCTCGCTTGCCGCGGTGAGCGGAGGTAGGAACGCTGGAATTTGTGAGGGCGACGCGTGCGGTTGAACCGCCTTTCCGTTGGTCGACGATGAGGCGCTGGATCCTGCAGTGGGAGGTGTCCGAGATTCCTGACGAGGTAATGCTCGGCAACTGGGACAGGGGACTGGCTCGACTTGCATCCACGATGGACCCAGGGATCGTCTGGTACCCAAGCAACGGGACCGTCAGCGCGCCGTGCGACTACACCGATGATCAGGTTACAGATATGCTGTGGCGCTGCGTCGCTCGGTTCGCGGGCATCGTGTCGACTGACAGCGAAGTCGACACGAACCGCCGCGCTTCCCGGAAGCTGCCGAACGTCGGGTGGCGTTTCGGAGAGTAGTTTCATGCAACCGGCCTCGGGGACTTCCGCCTGTCAGGCCGAACGCTGTCGGGATTGATCCTGTGCCAATCGTCAACGTGACGTGGATGCGCAGAAGAGATAATCGACGTGACCATCAGCTGGGACAGGTTTGGATGGCGATCGATGTAACCGAGGACTGTTCAGGTATTCGTCATGTGAATGAAAACGGCCAGCTCGCATGATGCGCGGGGATGGGAGGCACCACCCGAGGGCACGCGAGGGAATCAGAGTTGGGTCCCACCCTGCGATCTTTAGATGGGTTTGATCGCAAAGACCATTGCCCAGTATGCGGCCGAATCGGGCCCTACGTACGGAAGAAGGGCATCAAAGAGAAGAGAGGACATTACGGGGGTGCTCCGTTTTCATGATTGCCCACAGTGACCTGACAAGGACAGACTATCAGTCGCGGCCCCCGCACCCCGGACGCTGCAAATATGCGCAGTGGAAAGCCTCTGATGTATGGGTTGATTGACCACGTCACCCCTGGTGATAGCCCTTTGCCTGCGTCGTGGCACTCGAAATGCTGCCCGGATAGAGGAGGCCGTAGCGCGGATGGCGATGTCAGCAATGCTGATCTACGCAACCGATCTTTCTGTGGGGGAGAGGAATCGTAGCGTGCCGCCGAATCCTGCTGTCACGAGGCGTAATTCGTATGAGCCCAGCTGGGGGGTGTGTTGTGTCAGTGGGAACGGGTTCCCGCTGCGAACCTCCCGACCCCCCCAACTACTATGATGCATAGTAGTTGATCTAAGCTGCAGAACGTCTCATCACTTGTGTCTCGACAGGAAGCGGGAACGTATGACCGCCATCGCACCTACACCGGTCCCCTCGCGGCCGTATCCTCCGCGTAGGGCAGCTAAAGGGTCGTTCGTCGTCAAGATGATCACCACGACGGACCCGAAGGTGCTGGGGATCATGTATTTGGTGACCTCCTTTGCGTTCTTCCTGATCGGCGGCCTGATGGCACTGATCATGCGTAGCGAGCTCGCGGTGCCGGGGATGCAGTTCTTGTCGAACGAGCAGTACAACCAGCTGTTCACGATGCACGGCACGATCATGCTGCTGCTCTACGCGACTCCTGTCGTGTTCGGGTTCGCCAACTTCATCCTGCCGCTGCAGATCGGCGCCCCCGACGTGGCGTTCCCGCGGCTCAACGCGTTCAGCTACTGGCTGTACCTGTTCGGCGCGATCATCACCACCGCGGGATTCATCACCCCCGGTGGTGCCGCCGACTTCGGCTGGACTGCTTACACGCCGCTCAGTTCTGCAGTCAGCTCGCCGGGAATGGGTGCTGACTTCTGGATTGTGGGGCTGGTGGTCTCCGGATTGGGCACGATCCTCGGTGGCGTCAACATGATCACCACGATTGTGTGCCTGCGCGCTCCCGGTATGACGATGTTTCGGATGCCGATCTTCACGTGGAACATCTTGGTCACCTCCATCTTGATCCTTATCGCGTTCCCACTCCTGACCGCGGCGTTGGCGGCTCTGTTGGTTGATCGCAAGTTGGGTGGCCACATCTTCGACCCGGCCAACGGCGGAGTGTTGTTGTGGCAGAATCTGTTCTGGTTCTTCGGCCACCCCGAGGTATACATCATCGCGCTGCCGTTTTTCGGAATCGTCTCGGAGATCTTCCCGGTCTTTTCCCGCAAACCGATCTTCGGCTACACCGGTCTGGTCTACGCCACTCTCGCCATCGCGGCCCTGTCGATCGCGGTGTGGGCGCACCACATGTACGCCACCGGCGCGGTCCTGCTGCCCTTCTTCTCCTTCATGACGTTCCTGATCGCCGTCCCAACGGGGGTAAAAATCTTCAACTGGATCGGCACCATGTGGAAGGGGCAGTTGACGTTCGAGTCGCCGATGCTGTTCTCGATCGGCTTCCTCATCACCTTCCTCTTCGGTGGCCTGTCCGGCGTGCTCCTGGCGAGCCCGCCGCTCGACTTCCAGTTGACAGACACCTACTTCGTGGTCGCCCACTTCCACTACGTGGTCTTCGGCACCGTCGTGTTCGCCACCTACGCCGGCATCTACTTCTGGTTCCCGAAGATGACCGGCCGCATGATGGACGAGCGTCTCGGCAAGTGGCACTTCTGGACCACCTTCGTCGGCTTCCATATGACGTTCTTGGTCCAGCATTGGGTGGGTAACGAGGGCATGCCGCGCCGCTACGCCGACTATCTGCCCTCGGACGGATTCACGGTCCTGAACGCGATCTCCACGGTCGGTGCCTTCGTCCTGGGGGCGTCGACGGTGCCGTTCGTCTGGAACGTCTTCAAGAGCTATCGGTACGGCGAGGTCGTCACGGTCGATGACCCGTGGGGGTTTGGTAATTCGCTGGAGTGGGCGACAAGTTGCCCGCCGCCGCGGCACAACTTTACCGAGCTGCCCCCAATCCGTTCCGAACGTCCCGCGTTCGAGATGCACTACCCGCATATGGTCGCGCGGATGCGGGCCGAAGCCCATACCGGCAACCGCCACGCGGCTTCGAGCGCCCTCGCCGAAGACGTCATGCCAGGCGAACTGAGCGATTCCCCCACGAAGCCAGGGCGCGCCTAACTCCTCGGCGATTCTGCCGAGGGTGAAGATTGGAACAGACTCATGGAATCGAGCGTCGTGCCGGTGATCACAGTGCCGGCGACGAACGAGGCGACGGCTGCTCTCACCGATTGGTTGATTCGAGAACTGGTACCCACCGTGTTGGAGGGTGTCAGTCTCGACCAGTCGGCTGGTGGTTTGCGTGACCTGCCCGCCATTACGGCCCACCACATCGTCAGGCCCCGTAAACTTCGAGTCCACGTCAGATATCTGCGGCGCGTAGTCGATACGGCGGAACGACACTTGCGGCGCAACGGCGATGGCGCAGTGCAGTATTCGATGACAGGCAATGGCGTTGATCGTGTTCGTCCTGTCCAGGATGTACTGCCCGATCAAGTGATGGATGCGGCAGCTCGCGTTGGCGGGGACGTCGCGGAACTCGGCAGTATGGCGGCAGCGTTGGCCAACCGGGTGCTTCTACTCGCTGGGGCAATCGTGGGTTCCGGCGGAGGAATGATGTCGCCCGACAGTATCTACTCGGCGGCGACCGAATCATATTGTTCCGTCCTGGCATCTTTGTGGCATACCGATCCGAATGCGAGGGTTGAGCTGAAGGTTGTGTGGTGACCCTGCGCATCCCCGAGAGTCGCGACTCAACGTTCAGCGATAGAAGGCTGACACGCCGAACGACCGCGCTTAACTCAGCCTGAATTCACCGATTCGCTGACCTGATCGTTGCGAGTTTCGTTGGGCGGCATGGAACGGTGTGTGGGCATGGTTGAGCGTCCGACCTCTCGTGTCGGGTTGTTCCACTGGGTCTTTCGCGTCGAGGGCGGGCAGGTGTCCTGGGCGTTAGGCGACGATCGGGTGTGCGCGACCGAAGGTGTTATCGAACAAGTTGTGCCACGCTGTTTCCCACGGCCAGTCGGTCGGCAGGTGCAGCGTCAACCGTCTCGCCGAGGACGCGATGCGCGCGGGGACCGAGACGAGGGTGCGCCAGAGGGTGCCGGTGGTCGCTTTCGTCAGCTTCGGATCGCCGGTGAGGGTGCCGGCAGCACGGGTGAGATTGAACGCCATCACCGCGCAGACCAGCCAGGCGGCGTTCGCCGAAAACGAGTTCGACGGTAAATGCGCGAGAGTGACTCGGCTACGACGCGGCCGCGGGACGCCGGCGGAGACGCGTGGCCCGCGCCATCGACGACCTCGAGGACCTGGTCACCGCGACCCGGCAGATCACCGCGCAGACCCGACGGCGGCTGGCCGGCCAGATCCCGGACGGAGCTACCCGGCGGGTCAGCCTGCACGACCCCGACGCCCGGCCCATCGCCGAGGGACGGCTCGGTAAGCTGGTCGAGTTCGGCCACAAGGCCCAGCTCGTCGAAGGCGACGATGGGGTGATCGTGGACCACAACGTCGAACGCGGCAACCCGGCCGACGCACCCCATCTGGCACCAGCTGTGGATCGGGTCCGCACACGCGCCGGCCGCCCACCCCGCACGGTCACCGCCGACCGCGGCTACGGCGAGAAGGCCATCGAGGACGACCTCCGCGACCTCGGCGTGCGCAATGTGGTGATCCCTCCCATGGGCAAACCTCGGCTGGCCGGCGAGCCGAGGAACACAGACCAGCGTTCCGACGAACAATCAAGTGGCGCACCGGAGTCGAAGGCAGAATCAGCGCCCTCAAACGTGGATACGGCTGGGACCGCACCCGCATCGACGGCACCGCAGGCGCCAAGATATGGGTCGGCCGCGGGTCCTGGCGCACCAACCTGGTCAAGATCAGCACCCTGGCAGCGTGAAAGGCGCCGATCGAGGGAGTCTGTGGCCAACCAATCGCGACCGGCCGCGAGTGGCCGAATCATGCACACTGAGGCGCCTCGTTTTTGGAGGTCGAAGTAGCTAGACCAGCGCGCTACCGGTCAACCACTGATTCCAGGAGACGCTCCAATCACCGTTCTGCCAGATTTCGAGGGGCGCACCACCTGTATTCTTGATCTCGACGACGTCGCCGGGTTGAGAGAAGTTGAAAAACCACTGTGCGTTGTCGGCATTGAGATTGAGACATCCGTGGGAGACGTTCGTGTTTCCTTGCGCCCACACCGTGCTGTCGAGTTGATGCAGATAGACGCCGTCAGTGCTTATCCGCGTGGCATAGTTGATCGCCTCTTTGTATCCAAGCTTTGAGTTCACCGGCAGCCCGTACGTCGATGAGTCCATGATCACGGGGTTGGCCTTGTCCATGACGGTGTAGGTTCCCGGTTGGGTCCAAAATGAGATCGTCTGCCCGTTGATCACTTCGCTTCCGCCCATGCCCATCGAGGTGGGCATGATGCGCATCAAGGCGCCGTTCTCGTAGACGCTGACCTGTTTGGTGGTGTCGTCGACGATGGAGACGTGGGACGCGCCAATCGTGAAAGAAGTTCGACTGTCTTCCTGGCCGTACAGTCCGTCGCCGAGCTGCACGCCGTACACGTTCGCTTCCGCGGTGATCTTGGTGCCGGGTTGAAAATATTGTTGCGGCCGCCAGTGGGCATTTTGGTCGTCGACCCAATACCAGGAGCCTTCGACGGGGGGATCCGTGGTCACGGACAGCCGTTGTTCGGCCGCGGCTCTGTCGCCGATCTCTTCGTCGAAGTGCGCGACGATGACGGTACCCACTCCGTAGGTTCCCCCATCGGTGAGGAAGTTACCGGCGGTGGTAGTCAAGTACGCCTTTGTCTGGTTCCGTGGTTCGACCGTGGTGAACGTACTCCTCTGCGTTGCCGGCGTTCCGGCGTCTCCACGACTGGCGATAGTCAGGGTGTAGGTCTTGCCATAGCCGAGTGGCTCGTCCGGCTTCCACGAGGTGTTGTCCGGCGTCATCACTCCGGCGATGGTTGTGCCCTGCTGATTGGCCATGACCACCGAGTCCAGGGTTCCGTCCGTGGCATTGACGGTGACGGGGCCCATCGGATCAACGTCTTGCGCTCCGGGTGGAGGAGTGATCGTGATCGCGGCGGGCTGTGCGTCCGCCGAAGACTCCGCGGGGGAGGACGTCTGCGACGTCGGAATGGAGCAGCCGGCGATCAGCACAACACTGGCGACAATGCCCGCGACGAGCCCGATTGTCCGGCGACCGTGAACGGGCATGACATCCTCCTTCGATAGTGTTGGCTGTGCCGCGTCACGGATTGACGACGGATCGTCACTACTATCGGACATAGTAGTCGGTCGAATCGGCTCCGTTTGACGATCCTGCGATGCGCTGCTTCCTCTGGCGGGTTCGCCTCTAATCCGGTTACGGTTCAGAGAACCGTTCGGGGTCTTCGGCGAACGCGGCAGCGCAGGCCAAGGAACAGAACTGGTAATCGGTGCCCCGGTGGCGCAGTCGGCCCGCAGCAGTTGATGTGCGAATGCGCATTCGGCATACCGGGTCCACACCGCCCGACGCGGTGGCGGCACCGAAGTCGAGGTCGAACAGCGCCACGGGTGTCATCAGATTCCTGAAGGACATCAGGCCGATGTCAAGGACGCCGATCCCCGCGGCGTGGGCTGCCTCTGCGATCGGGCGGCTAGTGAGGATCTGGCCGCCGGCCGCTGCAGCGGTAATGCGCGCAGCAAGGTTGACCGTCGTACCGAAGATGTCGTCGTGACGTTCGACGATCGGTCCGACGTGTGCGCCGACGCGGAGGGCCGGAAAGTGGTCGGCCTCGCTGCAGGTTTCGAGAATCCGACGGATCAGTTCGAGTCCCGAGGTGGGGGTCGTCGAGGTCAACAAGACCGCATCGCCGATTGTCTTGACGAGTCGGTCGGGCGAAGTGAGCACTGCGCGAGTGAGCTCCGCGAAGTGCTCGGCTACGTCGGCGGCTTCGGTGTCGCCGTGAACTTCCGTGAGCGCCGTGAATCCGGATAGATCGACGAACAACACTGCGACAGCGTTCGACCCGTTCATTCCGCACCCTCTCCACGGCGCCACACGTGTCGGCCGCGGTCTTCCCAGCACCCTAGACTTGGACTGTAGGAGTCTACCGGCTCGACCGCACCGCATCGCTGCCGTGGATGGGATCGGTATGGTTGCGGCGATTTCGGTGTCCGTTCCTGTACGACGCGTTGGTCCGGTTCCCGGCATCGCCGGTGTAGGCGAGCACCAGTACTACCCCTGTCGAAACCATGGCTGATACGAGCACGGCGCCGGCGGCAAGTTCCGGCGACCATCTGATGCCCTCGCTGAGTTGCAGCTCGACCAATTGTGCCGACCAGATGGCGAGAGGAACTGTGAAGGCAATGCCGAGCGTACGCAGGTGCGCGGACATGCTCCGTCCTGCGACCGCGAGAGCGATGTCGATGATGAGTCCGGCAACGAGCACGGCGAGAACCACCGGCAAGTCGGTGAAGTCCTGCACCATCACAGCGAGCAACGCGAGGGCCGTCACGAACACGGTGATCGCACCGAACGGGAGACGCCGACAGCGAAGCAGATACGCCAGCGGCGCTACCAACACCAACGACGTGATCAGATAGCTCGCAAGGCCCGCAACCGCCGGCGTTTCGGTGGCAGCGTGCTCGGCGGTGCCCTCCGGAAAGTTCTCCACGGCGCGTAGCGGAGCGTCGGTGGTGAACGCGGATAGATAGCTCAGAGCAAATCCCGCCATCGCCGCGATCGAGGCAGCTGCAAGCATGGGGGGAGCTTTCCACGTCGCCGCATCGGGGGTCTTCGCGCGGACGGCAAGTACGGGTCCACTGAAGAGCAGCGCGGCACCACCGAACAACAGCAGGTGTGTCGGACTCAAGAGTGCATCGATGCCCGTCTCAATACCGAAAATCGAGTGCCACAACATATCTCCAACCCCGCCGGCGCCGAAGATCAACGCGCCGATCAGCGCCCAGCCGTATCCGCGCGGAGGTGCCGCCGCCGCCCTCACCCACGACTCGCGCGGAGCGCGCCGGCGGATACCCATCATCACCAGCAGCGCGATCGACGCGCCAAGACCGCCATACAACAGCGCATGCCACCAGGTGAAGAATGAGTCGGGCAGCTCCAGCCAGTGTGCCCGCCCGTCGAGGTGAACCGCGACGACGATCCACACACTCACCGCCGCCATGCAGATGTCCTCGATGTTGGTGCTGTCAGCCCCGGGTCCAGGGTGCATCGTCCGATCGCCTTTGGCGGTAGTCATCACCGTCTCCTCTCTCGCGGTTGCACAGATCGGATAGGTCAAGCAGATCTGAACCTATACCCTGTAAGGGTATTAGTCAATCGGCATGTCCATTCGGGATGCGTCCATTCACCCTCTCGGCGATCCGGGAGCGTCTTGCTTCCGATCCAGCGCAGTGTTGTGGGCTTCCTTCACGAAATCTTCATGGGTTGCGTGGCCTTTTGGCAGGTGAGATCAGGGACAGTGAAGGACGAACAGTTGGAGGTCGATGTGATGATGGGTTGGTACGGCGGAGCCGGCTGGATGATGATCGGAATGGCAGGTTTCTGGCTTCTGGTGATTGGTGTCCTGGCCTGGGCGATCGTGCGGGTCTTCCCCCGACAACCTCGCGTCGGAGAGGACCCTCGACAAATCCTGGACCGTAGGTTTGCCTCCGGTGAGATCGACGAGGCTACTTATCGGGCCTCGGTCGATGTCCTGAACGTCCCACACCGCAGATAGTTGCACTGTGGCTGTTGTCGATAACCTGGCACGGTGAGCGGCGGTACGCAGCGGATTCTGGTGGTCGATGACGAGGTGGCGTTGGCCGGTGTGATCGCCAGCTATCTGAGAAGGGAGGGATTCGAGGTCGTACTCGCTCACGACGGGCCGTCGGCGATCGAGACCGCTCGGGAGGCCGATCCGGTCCTGGTGGTCCTCGATCTGATGCTGCCGGGGTTTGACGGGGTCGAAGTGTGTCGACGCTTGCGCACGTTCTCGGATGCCTACGTGCTGATGTTGACAGCTCGCGGCGACGAGCTGGACAAGGTCGTGGGCCTGTCGGTGGGTGCCGATGACTATGTAGTGAAGCCGTTCGGGCCGCGCGAGCTGGTGGCTCGGATCAAGGCGATGCTGCGCCGGCCCCGATCGGCAAGCACGCCATCGGGGGAAAGCGAGGAGCCGGTGCGTCGGTTCGGGCCACTGGAGCTCGATCCGGTGGCCAGAACGGTCACGGTCGACGGAAAACCGATAGACCTCACGCGCACCGAGTTCGATGTGCTGAAGGCACTGTCGGCGCGGCCACGCGCAGCGCTGGGTCGACGTCAGATCATCGAGGCGGCGTGGGGTCCGGGGTGGTTCGGCGATGAACACGTCGTCGATGTTCACATCAGAGCATTGCGCCACAAACTCGGCGACGATGCGGGAGCCCCGCGATTCATTCGAACCGTGCGCGGCGTCGGCTACGGGATGGTGGCGGGGTGAGGTCCCTGGGTTTGCGCGGTCGGCTGCTGGTAGCCCAGTTGCTGGTTTTGCTCGTCGGCGCTGTCATTTTGACTGCGGTGGCCTCAATGGTGGCCACCCCGTTGTTCCGTATCCACCTCTCTGCGGCCGGTGTTGACAACCCGACGGTGCGATCACACGTCGAGCAGGCGTTCGCGCTCACCGTCGCGACGGCGCTCTCTGCCGGTGCCGCGTTCGCCCTGACCGCTGCGACTGTCGCGTCGTGGCTCCTGGTCCGCCGGATCACCGCCCCGGTAAGCCGGCTCGTTGCGGCCGCCGACGATGTCGCCCATGGCCGATACACATTCAGCGCCAAGGCATTCGGAGCGGACGAGGATTTCGCGCGACTCGAGCGGGCGTTCGCCGACATGGCCGGGCGATTGGATCGCACGGAGCGCACCCGCGCGCAGATGCTGGCCGATCTGGCACATGAGTTACGGACCCCCGTTGCCACACTCGACGCATACCTGGAGGGGTTGGAAGACGCCGTACTGCCGGCGGACGGTTCGTCCTGGGACGTCATGCGAAACCAACTCGACCGGCTCCGGCGGCTGGCGTCGGACATGGCCGACCTATCCGCGGTGGACGAGAACGCGCTCGTACTGAACCTGCAGGAAGTCGATCTATCGCAGGTGGTGTCCGCGGCTGCTGCGGCCGCGGCCCCGCGGTTCGCAGACGAGGACATCGCGCTGTCGGTTCGCCTCTCGCACCTTCCGGTGTTGCCGCTCGATCGACAACGTATCGAGCAGGTACTGGCGAACCTGCTCGAGAATGCCCTGCGACATACCCCGGCCGGCGGCGCGGTCACCATCAGCACCGCGTTGGCCGACCCGGAGCACGTGCAGATCAGCGTGCAGGACACGGGCGACGGAATCCCGGCGGATCAGCTCGAGGCGGTGTTCGGCCGTTTCCACCGCCTGGACCCCGCCCGCCGCCCGGACGGCAGCGGCCTCGGGCTGACGATCGCACGCAGTCTCGTGCGCGCCCACGGGGGCGCGCTGACCGCGTTCAGTGAGGGCCGCGGACACGGGGCCCGACTCGACCTCGTGCTCCCCGTGGCGCCAGCCGAATTCCCCTGAACAGAGGGCCAACGTCAAGGGATGGCAACCTTCATCAAATCCTCATCCAAGCAACACCGGTTCCAGTCATGACGCACTGAGGCTGGGGACGCACCACCCCCACGTCGCCGAGAACACTGAAGGAAAGTACATGAGCGAGAACATCCAGTCCCCACTCGGCCTCAGTCGGCGGGCGTTTCTCACGGCTGCGGGGGTCGGCGTCGGTGGCATCGTGCTGTCGGCCTGCTCCCGTACCCCGACAAATCCCAATGGGACAGCGATCGATGAAAGTGCGATAACCGCAGCCGAGGATAAACGGCCCCACACCGGACGTACGGTGAACTACAGTCTCACCCCGCAGAACGCCGAGATCGACCTGGGCGGACCGAGAGTGCGCACGTTAATGTACGGCGACACCGTGCCCGGAACCCCGATCCGCGCCAGCATCGGAGACGAGTTGGCCGTGAAAGTGACGAACCGGCTGGACCGCCCCACTTCGGTGCACTGGCACGGCATCGCCCTCCGCAACGACATGGATGGGGCGATGCCTGCCAGCCCCGACATCGCGCCGGGCCAGAGCTTCACCTACCAATTCTCGGTCCCGCACTCCGGCACCTACTGGGCGCACCCGCATGTCGGAATGGACACGGACTACGGGCTCTACCTACCGGTCATCGTCGACGATCCTGGCGAGACCGGAACCTACGACACCGAGTGGATCGTGGTCCTCGACGACTGGACCGACGGCGTCGGCAAGAACCCACAGGACATCCTTTCCGACCTTCGCAAAGGCGGGATGGGATCCATGGGCACCGAGTCGGGCGGCATGTCGGGAATGCCCGGGATGAGCGGCATGCCCGGAATGGATCAGGGAACCCAACCGAGCAGCCCACCAGCACCCGGCGCAACGATGTCCGGCGGCGTGGGCGCCAGCGCCCTGCTGGGCGGGGATGTCGGCGATGTCAGCTACCCCTACTATCTGATCAACGGCCGCATACCAGAAGCCCCGACAACCTTCTCGGCCAAACCGGGTCAGCGCGTACGGATCCGCATCATCAACGCCGGAGCGGACACCGCGTTTCGGGTCGCACTCGCCGAACACAAAATGACCGTCACCCACACCGACGGCTTCCCGGTCCAGCCAGTCGAGGTAGACGCCCTGCTGCTGGGAATGGGAGAACGGTACGACGTCATCGTGACCGTCAAGGACGGCATCTTCCCTCTGGTAGCGATGGCTGAGGGCAAGAACGCGCAGGCGCGAGCCCTACTGACCACCGGAGCCGGCTCCGCACCGGCGCCGACATATCAGCCCGCCGAGCTCAACGGCCGAGTCGGGACCGTCGACAACTTTGTGGCGACCGAGAACGTGATGCTGCCGCAGGGCCAGCCCGACGTGAACCTGAAGGCCGATCTCAGCGGGGACATGACGAGCTATGCCTGGAAGATCAACGGGCGCACCTTCGACGACACCGAACCATTGACCATCCGGCAAGGTCAGCGCGCCCGTCTGACGTTCACCAACATGACGATGATGTGGCATCCGATGCACCTGCACGGGCACACCTTCCAGGTCGTCAAACCGGACGGGTCTGCCGGGCCGCGTAAGGACACCGTCGTGGTTCTACCCATGCAATCGGTCGCCGTCGATCTCGTCGCCGACAACCCCGGTGACTGGATGATCCACTGCCACAACGGGTACCACATGGACGCCGGTATGATGACCCGACTCGACTACACCACCTGAATATGGTTGGCGGTGATGCCGGAAACGTCGCCTGGTTCACCGCGACATTCGGCCTGCCGGGCGGACGATGCCTTCAGGCCATCGCCCGGCCGCCATCTGGCCAAAGGAGAAGATGAACCACGACCGCCACACGTGTCGGTGTCGTCCCCAGGCTGTTCGGCTGAAGACGCGACTGGTGCGTTGCCGCAGGACTGATCCGGCTCAGCGCTCTCGGCGTCTACCCGGTGACCCCACCGGTACCTTCGGCTTGGCAGACAGGCAGGTCGACACTTGGGGGCCGGCATGTAAAGGAGCAGTCGTCGCGGTCGGACTAGTTGCCTCGCAGGAGGTTCATCCGCGTCGGCAATCGCGACGCCGGAACCGCGCTCTCGGCCTAGGCATCAAGAGGTATCGCGAAGGGAGATTATTCCTGCTCGCGTTCCTCTTTGGCCCCATCGGTCTTGTTGGCACAACCCTGCTACGTGCCAGCCATTCCCCGGCCGCCGAGGGGATGGGTACACGATAGGTCCCGCTGCACTGTCAGCATTCGGACGTGGGCTCGCCCCTCGTCCGTTCCGGCGAATGTTGCAACGGACCAAGTCGCATACGACGGCGTGCGCGAGCAGCATCTGACGCTTCCGCTGCACGTCGGCTCCTGGATGCGGTTGACGGTGCGGCATGACGTCGTGGCCGCGCCGGCGCCTGAACTGTGGAAGAGGCAATGGCACACGCGTCGTCGGTAACCCCATCCCCGCAGAAACCGTGCAGCCCACTTCTGGCCTGGTGGCCGTACGAACCCCTGGTAGGGACGATGTGGCGCCCGAACCTGGACCGCTTGGGCGCCGGAAAACTTGACTTCTACTATCTACGTACGTACATAGTAGAATAGCCCGGCGCGCACGCGCCGGGATACGTGAGGTCAGAGGAGTCACCATGGAAATGCTCGCGAACCTGCAGGCCTGGATCGACTGTCAGATGATGATGTTCGGCGGCCAGATGTCCGAAATGTGCGCAGCGATGATGCCCGGCTAACCACTCCTCAGCGGCGACCACCCGCACCCGTCCGGAATGGGAGGAATCACAGTGACCCGCGGCATCGTCCGGTCGGTCCACAGCCCCAACCCGGGCGGGAGCGGTGTCGAGCTCAGTGAGGGAGGTTCTGGTCGGCGCGCCGCTGCCGACCGACCAGTCCACCGCTTTAACGCCGCGGCAGTGGACTGCCGGACACCCTGGCGTTGGGGCGGAATGGTCCAGATCGTGCGCCTTTCTGACTCGTCGAGACGTCTGATCGGCGCCGTCCCTGCTCGGCGCCGGTGAGCGTCCTCATTGTCACAGAACGCTTGTGCAGCTTCTCCATTGGAGCGACTCGACCGGCGAAGCGGGAAAGAGTCTCGCGACCAGTGCGGGTGTGGCGCACGCTACGGGTGTCCTCGTTCGACCGACTCTCTGATGCAAACCCCGCGGCACCCTCGTTCAACACTTGCGCAAGGAGCATCAACCATGTCCACAAGCACACACACCTTCCGCGTCGAGGGCACTGCGGCAGCTGCGCACTGCTGATCGACGACGCCCTCGACGACCTTCCCGGCGTCCGCCGCACGTGGACCACCAAGGGGTGCACCGTCGTCGCCCTCGACCTGCACCACCACAGCCCCACAGACGTTGTCGACACCATCGCAGCACTCGGCTATCACGCCTGTCTAATGACGTGACTTGAGCGCCTCGACGCCGTACTCCGACCCCCAGAGCTGGTCCTCGCCGGGCCGCCGACGGCCGAAAACGGGGACCTCGAGCGTGACCCCCGGCCGCGAGCGCGTGGTGCTGGCATCGAAGACTTGTGTCCCTCTGGGGCGAAGTGCTCGCATCCCAGTGTCCGCCCCGACCAGATGCGATGCGACGATGCACTGTCTGCGCGTGCCTCACCGTGCGCGTCGAGCCGAAGGGCTGGTAGGGAGGAAACGGGCGGGCCGCTCGCTCCGTCGGCCCGCCCGGGGAGCCGCTGCGCTCCGCCGGGAGTCACCGTCTACGAGTCGATACCATCCGCTACCGCCAGTGAGCGCACACGCTCATCCACACCCCATGCCCGGTATCATCGTCGCCGTCATCGCGGCAGCTGTCGGAGAACCGGCGAACGTGACCAACAGTCCGGCCAGCAGTACCGACAGGCCAATGACCATCGGCCCAAACGTCTTGTGGCCGGGATGAGCCGGGACCGGTGCCGGAGCCGATGGCGGCAGATCGCTCGTCAAAGCTGCCAGTTCCCCGAGCGTGCGCGCGCGGTATGCCGCCGCAATACGGTCGGAGTACTCGTCCAGCGTCAACCGCCCAGTGCCGACCTCGCGCTCCAGCGTGATGGCGATCTGATTCCGATCGGTGTCGGCCGCTCGAAGGAAGGGCTCAGTCATCGACACCACCACCCGTCGTCAGCGGACTCGACCCACCGCGGGCAGACCGCGTCGGCGGTGCGTTCTTCGCCGCCGAGTCCTGCCTCTGGAGTGCGTGAAGTTCCTTCCGCAATTCCGCCACCTGCCGGCTCACCGACCCAGACTCCCCAGACCTCGCAGATCCACCGTGGCCGCGGCGCATCGGCCGGATGCAGAAGAGGTAGGTGGCCGTCAGCGCCGCGGCCGCAATGACGGCGGCACTCCACGTGGACATCAGGATCCCTGCCGCTCAGCACGGTCGGCCTTGAGCGCGTTGATCTCCTCGCGCAACTGCCTGAGCTGCTGTTGCTCGCTCGCGTCATCGGCTTCCTTGTTCTGCCCGCCGCGCATCATCATCCACATCATCAGACCCATCCCGATCGGGCAGGCCAGGACTGCTACCCCCAGAAGCAACTGCTGCATGACTCCTCCGAACCGGGTCGGGATTTTTCATCCCCGAACCCTCATCTACTATCTACGTACCTAGATAGTAGATGAGTTCTCGGGCTGATATCCAGGAAGGTCGTGTCTCGGAACCGGAGCTTTGCGGCGAAGCCCCGATTGTGATTGGTGCTCGCACGCTGGCGGGCATGACGCCCTCCGCGTCCCCGGCTATGGTCCGTCGTGATCTGCGACGGAGCTACCCTGCGCAAGGAGAGAACCGCCCAATTGTCTGAGCACGTGGAGAGTGGGCGAGAGTGCCCAATCGGCCGGACCGGTCCGAGCACCGCACCGTAAGCTGCGGGCTTCCTGCCCTGTCCGGTGTGGGCCCGATCGGCTTCGGGTGCGGCTGCTCCTGACCGCGGTCGTGTCGGACCCAATTCACAGCACGATGTTGCGCCAACGAGTTTGCCCTGCGCGTCGGCTGCGCCTGCACGACCGTTCGTGACAGCAACCGCCGCGCTGAGTCATTCGGCATGCCTTGCGAGGCAATTGTGTGAGCTTTGCCGGCGTACTTCGCACGGCCTATGGAGTGCTCGGTGTTGTTGCCTCTGCGGCTGGCGGCATGTCGGCGCCGGTGGCGGGGTCGTCCCGGAATTGCGGTGGGAGTGCGGCGTTGGCGTGGGCGGCCGCGGTCGGGGCGCAGACTTGCATTTCCTTGCGGGCGATGAGGAGGAGTCCTGGTGACCGTCCGGTCTCGTCGTCGATGGGGAAGTTGGCGTCGGGATAGGCCCGGGTGAACGCCACCAGTAGGTCGACGTCACTTTCGATGCGACGTTGCGCCGCCTCGTCGGTGTCGGGCGCGCAGAGTGCGGCCATATCGTGCAGCGCGGCGTGGGCACGCTCCGCCTCCGCGGGCGGCGCGGCGCTGCCCGCGTCGGTCGGGCTGGCGTCGATGGTGGAGGCATCGTCGCTGTTCAGGCGCATGAGAGTGGCGACGAGCAGCCCGGCCAGGGTGATCGCGAGGAGTGCGAGGATGACCACCGTCGGTGCGAGGCACCGGCGGGCGGGGGTTAAGTCGCTCATGAGTGGACCGTGGGTTGGCGGCCGGTGGCCGAGGTTGGGGGATGAGCCGCGTTCATGCGGTCGGTGTCCAAGTCGCGCCGTTGTCGGTGCTGCGGTAGACGCGGGCCTGCTGGCCGTCCAGCGCACCGGCGTACACGGTGCGCCCGCTCTGGTCGTAGCTGACGGCAGTGGCGCCCATCGGCAGGGTGACCGGCCGCCAGGTGGCCCCGCCGTCGGGGGACACGCCGGCGCCGCCCATGCCGACGGCGAGGACCTGTCGGGTGTCGGTGGGGTTCCATGCGGCCGCCATCGCCCCGGTGGGGCCGCCGAGCGGCGTCCAGGTCCGGCCGCCGTCGTTGCTGGCGGTGAGCCCGCCGGCCATGTCGGGGGCGATCAGTCGGTCTGGGTTGTTCGGGTCGACGAGGATCGTCCCCATGAATGACCGGCCGGTTTGGGCGCTCCGCACTTGCCAGCTGGCTCCACCGTCGGTCGAGGCCAGTAACCCGGCCCGCGGCGAGCCGGCATACATCGTTGCCCTGGCACCGCCGAGCGCGTGCACATCGGGTAACGCGGCTGCACCGGTTGCCGGGGTGAAGGTGGTGCCGCCATCGGAGGAACGGTAGAGGCCCGGGTGTCCGCCGACCAGGACCTGGTCGTCGGTGGTGGCCCAGCCCATCGCGTCTGCCCCCTGTAGGGATGGCACCGGCTGCCACTGGCGGCCGCCGTCTCGGGAAACCGCGACCGCGGCGTGCCCGCCGACATAGAGCGCATCACCCACGACCGTGACGGTGTGCAGGTCCCCGCCCACCGCGGGTGGCGCTGACGACGCCAACTCGGTTGTGCTGTCGCGGGTGGCGAGGAAGACCCCGCCCACAACCAGCACCAGTGCGAGCACCGCGGCCGCCCACCATATCCGCGACTTGCGTCGACCAGCGGGAATCAAAGCGCCGCGAGAGCCCATTTGCGGCGTGGGGGAGGTTCGGCTCGGCATGAGTGGATGTCCTCGTGTAGGCGGCGAAAGAGATCTCATCTACTATCTACGTACATAGGTAGTAGATGAGAACGTAGATGGTAGTTGAGTTTCGAAACGCTGACGAGCCTGGACTCGGCGGGCTTGCGCGCCACGGCGGTCGCCACGGCGGATCGGTCTTCCGGCCACGCGGCGGGAGCGAGCATTCCCGGTGGCTATACCCAACCCCCCAAGGGTATGGTATTGTGTTGCTCAGGGCAGCCCCCATCGGCATGACCGAGAGAAGGGTGGGCGATGATCACTGTGGCGCCGGGTGGTTCGGCCTCCGAAGCCGCCCATCTCAAGCGCCTGCGCCGGTGCAGCGGACGGTCGACCGGGACAAGTACTGCATTGAGGTCGTCACCCAGATCGCCGCCGCGACGAAGGCATTAGAGGCGGTGGCGTCGATGCTGCTCGACGAGTATCTACGTCACTGTGTGAGCAACGCCGTCCGCGCCGACGGGATCGTCACGGACGAGACGATTCAAGGAAGCCTTCGCGGCGATCGCACGTCTCGCGCGCTCCTGAGTATCCCGCTAAGAAAGGAATGAGGCACCCGTGAAACCGACCCGCCCCGTCGCCCTCCCCCTGGCTCGGCCCGAGGCAGCCGGATGCGCTGTTGCGCCCCGCAACAGAGTGTCCCCACCATCCCGACTTCGACCGTGAAGGACAACACCATGGCCGCCACCATCAGCACCAGCTACCCAGTGACCGGGATGACCTGCGGCCACTGCGTCGACGCTGTCACCGAGGAGCTGCGCACACTCCCCGGCGTCGTTGAAGTGAGCGTCGACCTGGTCGCCGACGGTACCTCGACGGTCACCGTCACCGGCACCACACCGCTCACCGGTGGCCAGGTCGCCGCCGCCCTGGACGAGGCAGGCGACTACAACCTGGCCACCGCCTGACGCCCCCGCGCTCCACCGCCGGGTAGACATCCACGGGAGAGGACAGCACATGAGCACCACCGACCACGCCGCAGGGCTCGATCAGCCCAACAGCATCGAGCTGTCCATCGGCGGCATGACCTGCGCCTCCTGTGCGGCCCGGATCGAGAAGAAGCTCAACAAACTCGACGGGGTCAGCGCGAGCGTCAACTACGCCACCGAGAAGGCCAAAGTCATCTATAGCGGACCCATCCAGCCTGCAGAGCTGGTCGCCACCGTGAAGGCCACCGGCTACACCGCCACGCTTCCCCCGCCCCCGACGGCCGAAGGCGGCGTGCAAGTCGAGAAAACCGGAGCCGCCGCCGAGGAACCGGACGAGGCAGCCTCGCTACGGATCCGGCTGCTGATCTCGCTCATACTGACCGCCCCCGTCGCAGCCCTGTCAATGATCCCCGCGCTGCAATTCACCAACTGGCAATGGCTCGCCCTGACAATGGCGTCGCCCGTCGTGGTGTGGGGTGCGTTGCCGTTCCACCGGGCGGCGTGGGCCAACGCCCGCCACGGCGCAGCCACGATGGACACCCTCATCTCCGTCGGTGTCACCGCCGCCTACCTGTGGTCGCTATGGGCGTTGTTCCTCGGCCACGCCGGCATGCCCGGCATGCGGATGACCTTCAGTCTGCTCCCCGACACGAGCGCGAGTGCCGATCACATCTACCTCGAGGTGGCCGCCGCGCTCACCGTGTTCATCCTCGCCGGCCGTTACTTCGAGGCACGGGCGAAGAAACGCTCCGGCGCGGCCCTGAGGGCCCTGTTGGACATGGGCGCCAAGGACGTCGCCGTGCTGCGTGACGGTGCCGAGACCCGGATCCCGATCGCACAACTTGCCGTCGGGGACGTGTTCATCGTCCGCCCAGGCGAGAAGGTCGCGACCGATGGAGTCGTCACCGAAGGCGCCTCGGCGGTGGACGCCTCGATGCTCACCGGAGAATCCGTCCCGGTCGAGGTGCGGCCCGGCGACGAGGTGATCGGTGCGACAGTCAACGCCGGCGGCCGACTGCTCGTGCAGGCCAGGCGGGTTGGGACAGACACCCAGCTGGCCCAGATGGCACGGCTGGTCGAGGACGCACAGAACGGCAAGGCCCAGGTCCAACGCCTGGCGGACCGGGTCTCGGCCATCTTCGTCCCGATCGTCATCGCTTTGGCTCTGGCCACCCTCGGTACCTGGCTGGTGACCGGTCATACGGTGACCACGGCATTCACCGCCGCCGTCGCAGTGCTGATCATCGCCTGCCCCTGCGCCCTCGGGCTCGCCACCCCCACCGCCCTCATGGTCGGCACCGGACGCGGCGCCCAGCTCGGCATCCTGATCAAGGGCCCGCAGGTGCTCGAGTCCACCCGACGGGTCGATACGATCGTGCTCGACAAGACCGGCACCGTCACTACCGGACGGATGAGCCTGGCGGCGGTTCACCCGGGTGCAGGCGAAGACCGCACCGAGTTGCTGACACTGGCCGGAGCGCTCGAAGCCGCCTCCGAACACCCGATCGCCCAGGCCATCGCGGCCGCCGCCAAGAACATCGACATCCGACAAGTGCCGTCTGTCGATGTGTTCACCAACCACGACGGCCGAGGCGTCACCGGCGTCGTCGACGGCCACGCCGTGCTGGTCGGCCGCCGCAGCTGGCTCGCCGACGAGTGGTCCCTGACCGCACCGAACGCGCTCACCGCCGCCGCAGAGGAGGCGGAGTCGCAGGGCACAACCCCCGTGTGGGTGGCCTGGGACGGTGCGGTACGCGGGGTGATAGTCGTCGCCGACACCATCAAAGACACCTCGGCCGAGGCGATCGCCCAGTTCCGGCAGCTCGGCCTGCGGCCGGTTCTGCTGACCGGGGACAACCGCCGGGCCGCGCGTGCGGTCGCCGCGCAGGTCGGCATCGATCCGGATGATGTGATCGCCGAGGTCCTGCCCGCCGGCAAGGTCATCGCGATCAAGGAGCTGCAGGCGCACGGCAAAACGGTGGCGATGGTGGGAGACGGCGTCAACGACGCCGCGGCGCTCGCCCAAGCCGATCTGGGCCTGGCCATGGGCACCGGCAGCGACGTCGCGATCGAGGCCTCCGACCTGACGCTGGTCCGCGGCGATCTGCGCGCGGCCGCGGACGCCATACGCCTGTCCCGCTCGACGCTCACGACGATCAAAGGCAACCTGTTCTGGGCGTTCGCCTACAACGTGGCGGCGCTACCCCTGGCAGCGTTCGGTCTGCTCAACCCGCTCATCGCCGGTGCCGCGATGGCGTTCAGCTCCGTCTTCGTCGTCAGCAACAGCCTGCGGCTGCGCCGCTTCGCCACCCATGCAACCGAAGGACCCGCCTGACCGGGTTACATTCCGGGGCAACCAAGGGCCGGGTCGGGACCGTCGACAACTTTGTGGCGACCGGGAACGTGATGCTGTCGCAGGGCCAGCCCGACGTGAACCTGAAGGCCGGTCTCGGCGGGGACATGACGAGCTATGCCTGGAAGATCAACGGGCGCACCTTCGACGACACCGAACCATTGACCATCCGGCAAGGTCAGCGCGCCCGTCTGACGTTCACCGACATGACCATGATGTGGCATCCGATGCGCTACACGGTCACACCTTCCAGGTCGTCATACGGACGGGTCTCCCGAGCCTAGGACACCATCGTGGTCCTACCCATGCGATCAGTCGCCGTCGATCTCGTCCAGACACCCCCGGTGACTGGATGATCCACTGCCACAATCGGTACCACATGGACGCCGCACTCGACTCCACCAGCGGCACCGTCACCCGCATCCCCGGCGGTGCCTGACGAGTTCTGGGTCATGCGGGCGCCGTCGATCTCCGGAATCGCGGACGGATCAGCCCCGGAGAGGTTGGGTGCGACGACCACGGAGCCCGGATCACCCTCGGCCCGCGACCCGCACAGATTCTCGCCGTGGGTTGCACACCTCCGGCACGTGCGGCGATGGAGATGGCCACACACGTGCGCTCAGCCAGCAGGCAGGTCTCGCACCGTTGAAATCGAGCGGCTAACCCTCGGCTAACCCCGATGGAGGACTCGCCGGATCCACCGAGGCAAGAAGATCCTCTCAGTCCTCGCCAAGGATGACAGGACGAGGCCCTGGTTGCCTGTTTCGATCGAGCACTCCGATGCGTCAGTTGGTTCCTGCTGGCCATCGGGCGGGTCGGGAATTGGAAAGCGCAGTGGCGTTGCGGATTCGGCGATTTTGCCAAATGATCCCGATAGAATCGGGATGTGTTGGGAGTCAATGAAGTTCGGTGCTACGGAGATGGCGCCCTGTCGGGATGGCCGGCGGGCGACAGTGCCGGGACAGCGCTGGGCGAAGATGAAATTCGGCAGACCCGTTCGCCCCGCAGCCGTCTCCATAACGCCCAACTGAGCAGCCCGAGCGAGACGACACCGAGTACTGGTTGCAGGGGAGCCCACACGTTCAATGCGCCCGTGATACCGACTGCCATCACGACCAGTTTGTTGCAGATGGGGCAACCGACAGCCAGAAGCGAGAGCACGTTGCCGCCGACCCCTACTCGCGATGAGGCGGCTGACGGGGCATCGGTGCGAACGTACGTGGCAACGATCAGGCCGCTCAAGACCGCGGTTGCCGCCCAAATTGGGTAGTTCCACCACAACACCGGTGTCATCCGCTGATACAACGACGTGGGTACGACGTCGGTGGGGATGCCGACCGCAAGCGCCGCCACCACCATGCCGAACAGTGCGACAAGCCACCGTCGTCTCGGCCAGTGGGCAATCGTCATGGAATCCTCCCGCATACGGCAAACTACTAACTGGCATAGTAGCTGCGAGGCTGTGCTCCTGCACTAGCTGCCGGCAAGGACGACATGGGTGTGTTCCCCGGGGAGCCTTTGTGGTTTATGTGACACTGATCGAATGCGCCGTCAACCCATACGAACTCAGCGGATGCTGTGTCTCGAGCGCGTTGACGTGCACCCGGTCTGGACGTGGCTTGCACTGATCGGCGTTGTGATAGCAGTGGCGCTCGCCCTGTTCGGGTTGCCGCCGGTCGATCTGCACGGGCCTCTGCACCGACTGGGGATCATGGATCCACTCTGCGGCGCCACCCGATCCTGGTATCTGACCACGCAAGGCCAACTACGCGAGGCGATCCGATACAACCCAGCGGCTCCGATCATTCTTGGGGCTACGGTCGTCGCGTGTGCCCGCGCAGCCGTCGGCTGGGCTACCGGTCGGTGGGTCACCGTCCGAGTATCGCGGCGCATTTCGCTTCCACACATGGTCGTGCTGGTGATCGCAGTAGCCGCACTCGAGATCAATCAGCAGTTGCATGCCGAGTTGCTCATGGCGCCCTGGCGAAGGTGACGCAATGCAGATCGCGGGAACCGCGTGACCAGGGAACGCGGTTGCCGTTCTACGGCGCCGGAGGGGCTTCTGGGGCTGTCTCCGAGGCGAGCGAGGATCCGCTGACGGCGAGGATCTTGGTGACAATCCCGGTGATCTCGTTGAAGACCAGAGAACCCTTCTCGAAGTCGGTACGTAGACCTCCTGGAATCCGGTACTCGTCGCTGGTGGGGAGCCCCAGTTCTCCGGCGGCTGCGCTGAGCGATTTCCATGCATTGTAGATTGCGCCCAACACGGCCCACGCCTCGCCGTTTGAGGAGGTGTAGATGGCGCCGTTGGTGAAGTCGGCGTATTTGTTGCCTTTCTGCGTGGTGAGCTCGCCGCTGCGAGCTCTTCCGAGTCGCCCGGTCTCCCCGCCTTCCGATTGCCACTTTCTTGCGAGCGGAGACTGATCGGTCAGCCTGACCAATTCCGACGCCAGCGCCGGTAGCGGCGAGTCTGTCGGGCTGGTTGCCGAGTGCGGGTCTGTGTTGGGGTGTGGGCTCGTTTCGGTTTGAGCTGGTCGTGTCCCCGTCGGTGCGGCCGCCTGGATCGCGGACTCGTTTCCAGCCGCGTCGTAGGCCGCAGCGATGTCTCTGATTTCGTCCATGTGGGCATACCCCATGTCTCCGGGATCAGTAGTGTTCCCGAGATCGCGGTGCGCGGAGATGACAGGGATGTCGACTGCGGCTCCTTCGGGGAAGGGGGTGTAGTCGGTGCCTTCGGAGTACATGGTGGTCGTACCCTGTGGATCGAGCCCGGCTTTGTCCAGGCGCCAGCCGAGGAACTGCCCGACAGAGGTGATTTCCTCCGGGGTGGGCTCGACGTTGGTGTAGTCACCCATCATCGCAATGCCCATCGTGTTTTCGTTGAAACCGCCGGTATGGGCGCCCTGCACTGGCTTGTCGAGTCCTCCGGCGCGGCCCTCGAAGATTTGGCCATACTTGTCGACCAGGACGTGGTACCCGATGTCGCACCATCCGAGTGTTTGTGCGTGATACGCGTAGATCCCTCGGATGATGTCGGCGGACTCCTCCTTGGAGTAGTCGTTGCTTCCTGCGGTGTGGTGAACGACAGCTCCTGCCAGGAAGTCGTCGTATATGGGTTCTTCGCAGCGGAGGGATTCATCGGCGCCCCACTGTGCACGGCTGATTACTTTCGGCCCGGAAGGCCCGGTGAGGCTTGTGGCGTCGCCGGATTCGTTGTCGACCGGAGTCTCTCCTGGTTCGATCAGGACGGCGGTGACATCGCTTGACTGATGCGCCTGGGCCAGCGGCTTGACGACGGAGGCGGGGGCGTAGCCGAGCGGCGGTGGCGTGATGGGGGCTTCCGCACCAGGAGTGGGAGCGTCCGTCCCGCCGTTGGTGGGAGGGGCTGGTGACACCGATGTTCGGTCTGACGGAACGAGCACTTGAACAGTGGTCGTTTTGCCGACGTATATGGGTTCGGTCCCTTGTTTGCCCGGGGCGGTGGAGCCGTCCTTGCGCGGCGTGTCGATCTGGGTGGTGGAGAACCACGGCCCCCATGAGCCGTCTGGCTGTTTGGCGCGGATCTCCGCGGCCGGTGCCGACAGTCCGCTCGAGGTCAGAGCGACCATGCGAAATGGAGTGTCCCGGCTCAGTTCTTTGACTGTCACCCCTGTCTGGTCTTGTGGGGGAGGGCTGCCGGGGGTCGGCAGCGCGCCCTCGGTTGGGTCGGCAGCAATGTCGCTCGGGGTGATACCGGGACCTGACGGCAGTGGGGGCAGAGGCTTCTCCGCGGGGATGGGAAGGTTCTGCAGTCCGAGGCGCAGCAATTCGGTCAGGTCCAGCCCTGTCAACTCTTCGAACGGAAGCAGGATGTCGGGGCTAGCGGCCAGCACGACCTCGGCGATTTGAAGGGAGGTGTCTGCCGGGGAGGGCGAGTGAGCGGAGCGAACATCAACCGGTGCACTGGAGATGGAATACACCGCGAAGGGGCTCGCCACTGCCACGGCGGCAACGGCGCCCAGGACGATCGAGAACTTCGGTCGACGTTGAGGCATTGGGTATCTCCCTTTCGATGTCGAAGCACGCTGCCACGGGTAAAAGCCATCCGCAGTGCTGCTTGCTTGCCGGTTCAGCTCCGCGCCCGGTGATCGAGACGTGACTCCCACCGGCCCCTTGTTTGGTGCTCGGCAGTTTCGACCTGTCATGGTTGTTGACGGGTGCACGTCACTGTCGTCGATGGAGCCACCGGCGCGGCCGCACCTAGTCTAAACCTTAACTGGAGATTGATGTTTTGGACCGGTGATGCGAGGTCTCGATCTCGCGTCCGTGCCCTATTCCGAACCGAGCGTGTATCCGTGTCATCCACGCCGGAGCCCACCAATTGGCCTCGCCCATCAATTTGACGAGCGAGGGCACCAGCAACATCCGGACCACCGTCGCGTCGATGATCAGGGCGAGAATCATTCCGACGCCGAGGAACCGCATGATCGACAAACCGGACGCGGTGAACGCGCCGGTGACGACGATGAGTAGCAGGGCGGCCGCGGTGACTACGCGGCCGGTACGTTCGGCCCCGAACCGCACAGCCTCCCCTGTGGTGGCCCCGTCGGCGCGTGCCTCCACCATGCGGGACATGAGAAATACTTCGTAGTCCGTCGACAGACCGAACACCACGGCAAGGATCAGCACCACGAACGTGGCCTCGAGCGGGGACGGGCTGACGCCGAGGAGTGCGGCGCCGTTGCCCTGTTCGAATACCCAGGTCAGTACCCCGAACGTCGCGGCGAGACTCAAACCGGCCATCGCGACTGCCTTGATCGGCAGGACCACCGAACCGAAAGCGAGGAACAACAGCACCAGCGTGGAACCGACCATGATGGCGACCATGATGGGAAGCCAGCGCACGATTGCGGCGTTTCCGTCATCGACCATGGCCTGGCCGCCGCCCACCAACAGTTGTGTGCCATCGGGCGCTGCGATGGCACGCAATTCGTCCACCGCGGCGCTCGCCCCGTCGCTTCCGACGTCGCCGGCGTACAACGCTTGCATTGCCACGACGTCGTCTCGGGACGCGATGACCAGGGCCTGCGTGATGCCTTCCACACGGCTCGCTGCGGAAATGACAGTAGTGGTATCCGCAGGGGTGGGCGGTGCACCGTCGGTTCCCCGAAGGATCACGGTGGCGCCTTCGCCGGTCGCCGGAAACTCGCTTGACAGGGTTTCCATGGCCGTGCGGGCGGGGTCGTTTGCGGGCAGTGCGGTGTAGGTGACCTCGCCGATCGTCGCCCCTCCCAACGGTGTGGCCAAGACCAGCAACCCGCTGATGATGATGACTGCGAAGGCGATGGGACGGCGCATGACGCGGGTGACGACGCCACCCCAGAATCGGCGGGCCCGCACGTCGCCGCGCTGGGCGGCGTTCGTGCGCCACGTGAGCGAGTTGATTCGGTGTCCGAGGATGGCCAACAGCGCGGGGACGGCAGTCAGCGACAGCAGCGCGGCACTCGTGACCGCGGCGATGGCACCGAACCCGAGCGAGCGGATCACCGCCTGGGGGTAGACGAGCATGCCCGCGAAGGCGCAAATGAGCAGCAAACCGGAGAACATGACCGTGCGACCTGCGGTGAGAATGGTCCGGCGTGCGGCTTCATGGGGGGTGCTGCCGGATTCGAGTTCCTCCCGGAAGCGGCTGACGATGAACAGCCCGTAATCGATAGCGAGGCCCAGTCCGATCAGCGAAGCGACGTTGATCGCGAACGAACTCACCTCCGTGAACATCGTGAGAACCCGCAGGGTGGCGAGGGCGCCCAAGACCGCGAGCATGCCGACGAGCACCGGCACCGCCGCGGCTGTGAGGCCACCGAAAATGAACACTAGAAGGACCAGCGTGAGGGGCAGTGCGATCGCCTCGGCTCGGATGAGGTCGTTCTGCAGTTGGTGATTGAATGCCTGGCCGACGACGGAGCCTCCAGCGAACTCCACGTCGACACCGTCGACCTCGAGCTGGGGGAGCAGCTGGTTGAAATCCGCCATCGCGCTCCCCGGATCGGGGGCGAGGATGATCGCCGCTGCCGCCTTGGTGCCGTCTTCGGACAGGAGGAGTCCCTTGCCGGGCGGAGTGGCCGTCCAGTATGACGTCACCGACCGCGTCAGATTTTCCGCGGCGAATCGGTCCAGCACTGAAGTGACCTTCTGCCCGATGTCGGCGACGGTCTTTCCTTCTGGCGGCGTGTAGATCGCCACGATGTCCGGGTGCTGCGGCCCGAAGTTGCCATCGATGATTTCGGCGACCTGTGCCGAGTCGCTCGCCGGATCGCTGTATCCTCCAGCGCTGAGCTTACTGAAAACCCCTGTGCCCCAAACGCCGCAGACTGCCACTATCAGTACTGCGAAGGCGAGCACCCACCATTTGCGTGCGATGACTAACGAGGCCCAGCGTGTCATGAAGGTTGTCCCGATCGAGGTAGAGGTGACAAGGTCGTGTCGTAACGTGGGTTCATTCGGCCACAGTGGCTGACTGCCCGCATCCCGTGTAGCCGCGTGCACGCAAGAACGCGCAGCCCAAATCCGCGCTGACGCCCAGCGTCAGGTCGACAAGCCGGGAAGATTGATCACACTACATGTGAGACAAACGATTTGAAGACTGCACGGTTCACGGTCGGGCGTATTGTGCTATCTCGCCATCTTCGTACCTCCAGGACTTCGTTGTGGGCGAGCAACCAGCATGAACTACTATCGCCGATAGTAGTTCACTCCATGGCAGACACGCCGCACCATCGTGGCGACACCGAAAACGACGACGTGCGGCCGCGATCGACGCTGCCTGGAAAGGTAAAGCCCCTGATGGTCGACCTCTTGCGAAAGACGGATCACACGGATGTCCAGAGCCATCGGGCAGGCACCAGACGAATCGCTGATGTCGTCTTCCGCTGTGTCGCGGCTCTCGCGGCGGGCGCGCTGCTGTTTCTCAGCTTTCCCCCGCGTACGAGCTGGTTTCTCGCTCCGGTGGGGATCGCGGTCCTGACCCTGGTGCTCCGAGGGCGTTCCGTGCGCGCGGGCTTCGTATACGGGTATCTCGCCGGCCTGGCATTCTTCGTGCCGCTCCTGCCATGGGTAGGGGTGTATGTCGGGGCGGTGCCATGGTTGGCGCTGGCAGCGATCGAAGCTGTTGCAGTAGCGCTCTTCGGTGCAATCGCAGCACTGGTCAGCCGACTACCGCTTTCGACGGTATGGGTGGCATGTGCCTGGGTTGCCACCGAAGCAGTGCGTGCCCGCATTCCCTTCGGGGGCTTCCCCTGGGGACGACTAGCCTTCGGGCAGGCGGACGGAATTCTTCTACCGCTCGCAGAGATCGCCGGAGCTCCCGGCCTGAGCTTCGCACTCGCGGTGATGGGCGCGGGACTTGCCGCATGTGCAATCTATGCCCGGACGCGCCGCTGGCGGAGTTCAATGGGCAACGCCGTACTGGTCTCCATCCCCGTACTGCTCGCACTGTCCCTCTCGCCGACAACTGCCCCGAATCGGGATATGACCACCGTGGCCGTTATTCAGGGAAACGTCCCGCGACTCGGCCTCGACTTCAACGCGCAACGACGTGCGGTACTCGACAATCACGTCGCCAAAACTGAACAATTGGCAGCTGATGTTGCCGCGGGCCGAGTGCGCCGGCCCCAACTCGTCATTTGGCCGGAAAATGCCTCTGATATCGATCCTCTACGCAATCAGGATGCCGCTGACCGGGTCGACGACGCCGCCCAGGCAATTGGGGTTCCAATCCTGGTCGGTTCCGTCCTCGTCGGGGAGGGCAACACGACCCTCAACAGTGCAATCGTGTGGGATCCGGTCAACGGACCAGGACAGCAACACGTCAAGCGTCGACTCGTCCCCTTTGGGGAGTACCTTCCCCTGCGCACGTTGATGAGCGCGGTGTCGCCCTATGCGGACCAGGCAGGAAAGTTCGTGGCCGGCAACGGCAACGGCGTCGTAGAACTCAACGGCGTTCAACTTGCCGTTGCAACCTGCTATGAGGTCGCGTTCGACGATCTCGTGTCGGAGTCGGTACGCGCGGGTGCCCAACTGATCACCGTGCCCACCAACAATGCCACCTTCGGACGTACGAACATGACCTATCAACAACTGGCGATGTCCCGTATCCGCGCGGTCGAACACGGACGCAGCGTGCTCGTTGCGGCCACCAGTGGGGTCAGCGCGATCATCGCACCGGACGGCACGGTTCAACAGCAGAGCGAGATCTTCACCGCCGACGCACTCATCGGTGACATCCCGTTGCGCACCGACATGACCCTGGCCACCCGCCTCGGATCAGGTCCCGAGGTGGCTCTCGCACTGCTCGTGGTGCCCGCATTCCTCATCGCTGTACGACGCCGACCCGCCACCACAGCTACTAAGCCGGATAGTAATTAGACGAAAGTTCGTATATCGTTTCGTTACATTCGGTGGAGGACTTCCTCAGACGAGCGCGGTTCACCACAGGAAACCGCACGTCAGAGACCCATTTTAGGAGCACAGTTTTGTCACGGCACCGTAAACGCACAAGCTCCGGCCTTCGCCGACAAGAAATCTTCGAGGTGACGCCACCGGAACTGAATGCGGCGAATACGGCAGGAGGGCGCCACAGGACACCGGTCCGGTCAGGCGACCGCACAGCGCTCATGGCGACCATGGCTGTGGCCGCAGGCGCTCTGCTGGCGGGGACCGCCAGTACGGGCGTCGCCCAAGCCCATACCGTGCAGGCCGACGTCGAAGAGGTCCGAGCTCCCGAGGCGTCAGCGCCTGGAAATACTGCCGTGCCACCTACGGCCCCACAGGTCCTCACCCTTCCCGCGCTCCCGGATGCGAACGCCATGGTCGAACAACTCGCCAAGGGCGAGTGGTTCGCGGATCAAAGGGCTGCGCTCGAGGCTCAGAGAGCGGCGCTCGAGGCCCAGACGCGCAAGCCCCTTGCGGTCAAACCCGTATCCGGCACCCTTACCTCAGATTTCGGCCCCCGTTGGGGAACGACACATACCGGTCTCGATATCGCCAACGACATCGGCACCCCGATATACGCGGCAGCTGACGGAACCGTGATCGACTCCGGTCCGGCATCCGGATTCGGGCTCTGGGTACGAATCCAGCATGACGACGGATCCATGAGCACCTACGGACACATCAATGAGACCCTGGTGAGCACAGGCCAGCGCGTTAACGCCGGCGACCAGATCGCTACCGTCGGCAACCGCGGCCAATCTACTGGTCCGCATCTGCACTTCGAAGTGGCGGACCCCACCGGTCTGAAGGTGGATCCGAAGCAGTGGCTGGAAGCCAAAGGCGTTGACATCACAGAGTTCTCCAAGGCATAAAAGGGATTCCCACGCGCACGCCTCGGCAGGGGGCGCGCCGCGAACGGCTAGAAGCGGAGAACGCCGCCACTTGTCTTCGGATTGCTGCGCAGCCCAACACCACTCGCCCGGGTGTGGGACCGGGCGGGTGCCGCGCCCGCGAGATCATCTACTATGATCAATAGTAGATGATGGTGGTGGTGCGTCGTTTCTCGGCAGCGTGCGCCTCGTAAGGAGATGGAACGCAGATGCGCACGGAAATGCGTTGGCTACTAGTCGCCCTTGCGGCGGTTCTCCTACTCATCGTGGCAATCTGGCCGCGGGGGGACGACTCAGAACTAGCGTCCTCACTTCCTACGGGCGCTTCCCACGGAACCTCGACGAGCACGGTCGATGAAACCGAATTGGCGCAGCTGGCTGCCGCGGCTGCGCTGCGCCCCTGCCCCGAGGCCCCGCCGGCCGGTGCACTCCCCGGAGACCTCACCGGCGTCACCGCGCCCTGCCTCGGCTCCACCACGAAAATCGACATCGGCTCCGCCCTTTCTGGAGAGCCCACGTTGATCAACCTCTGGGCCTCCTGGTGCGCTCCATGCCGACAGGAAATCCCCGTACTCGAGGCCTACGCCAACGAACCCGGTGCGGTGCGGGTGGTGGGTGTCAATGTCCAGGACAAACAAACCAACGCCCTCGCGCTGCTGACCGAGTTGAATGCCCACTACCCGTCGTTCGGAGACGCTGATGCGGTGCAAAAGGCGTTACCGGCGCCTCCGGTACTGCCGCTGAGCTTCCTCGTTCAGCGCGACGGGACCGTCGAACGGATCACCAGCACCCCGGTCTTCCACGACCCGGCGCAGGTTCGAGAGGCAATAGGCAGTCTGATCCGATGAGCGCACGGTGAGCACCACGAGTGCTCACCAATTCGGTCCAAGGTGATGTCGCCGAACTCGGAGCATCTGCGACCCTTCCTCTGCGATCTTGCGTGAGATCCGCAGAAGGGGTGTGTCGAAATCTCTGCGCCGGGCCGGTCATCTTCTGAAGCTCACGTTGTCGCAGTCCCGAACAGCCCGGCACTTCGGCGCCCCTTGCGGCAGTCTTCGCTGCTATCAGGCGCGTGAACGCGCTGCGATACACAGGAACCCGACAAAGACGATCGCCATGGCCATCGGATAGCCGAGGAGTAAATCCTGCCAGCCTGCTGAGGGTAAGAAATGCAATTGCCCGAGGTGCGTGACCACGTGCGCAAGTCCCATCACCACCCCTATGGCCACCAACAGCCATCCGACGACTCGTCGCCGGCGTTCCCGACGGTATGCGCGGGTATACATCGATTTCTCTGTCACGTGATTGCCCATCTCTGTCGCTAGTCCTGGCCCTCCTGCTCACCGCCAGGACGCCAACTACTATCCTACTTAGTATTACGGTTGGTAGTTCGTGGAAGGTGGCAGACGGTGTCCCATGTGCTCTCGGTGACAAGGCGGACTCAGTCGCCATCGGCGGTCACCCGGCTGACCGCCGGACATGCCCGGATGGTGTGGCCATGACGATCGCGTCGTCCCCGGGCACTCGTTGTCGCGGCGCCAACCCGAGCCGGCGCATATTCAAGCTGGTGGCCATTATCCTCGTGGCACTGATCGGCGCCACCGCGTGCGCGTCGGGATCGGACGCAGTCGCGCAAGGCGGAACTTTCGACTTCGTCTCCCCGGGCGGAAAGACCGAAATCTTCTACGACCCGCCCGACACGCGCGGTTCGATCGGTCCGCTGTCCGGTCCCGACCTGATGACCGACGGCCAGGCCCGGGCGCTGTCGGACTACACCGGTCAGGTCGTGGTCATCAACCTCTGGGGCCAATGGTGTGCACCGTGCCGCGCCGAAGCCGATGAGCTCGAGCGTGCCTACGAATCCACCAAGGATCTCGGCGTGCAATTTCTCGGGATCGACGTCCGCGACCCCCAACGCGACAAAGCACAGGACTTCGTGGTCGACAACAAAGTGTCGTATCCCTCCATCTACGACCCACCCATGCGAACCCTGACGGCTCTGGGCGGCAATTACCCCACCAGCGTGATCCCCTCAACTCTGGTTCTCGATCGCGAGCACCGGGTAGCCGCGGTGTTCCTGCGCGCCCTGCTGACCGAGGACCTACAACCGGTCATCGAACGAGTGGCGGCAGAGAAATGACAGTACTGGCTCAAGAGTGGGGGAGCACCTTCCAGACGGCAGTCGCCACGGGACCCTTACTCGTCGCGCTTGGTGCCGCAGCGCTGGCGGGACTCGTCTCGTTCGCCTCCCCCTGTTGTATCCCGCTCGTGCCGGGTTACCTGTCCTACCTCGCCGGGGTCTCCGGGGCCGAGACCCCAGCGATCGCCGCCGGGGTGGGCACTCGAGTCAAGACCGTCGGACGCTGGCGCGTCACCGGCGCGGCTGTCTTGTTCGTGGCTGGATTCACGGTGGTGTTCGTCTTGGCCACAGCATCGGTATTCGGCGTGATCGGTGTCCTGCAACTCAACCGAGAGCTCCTCCAGCGCATCGGCGGGGCGATCACCGTGCTCATGGGAATGACGTTCATCGGCCTGATCCCCGTCCTGCAGAAAGACACCCGGCCCACTCCGCGGCGCCTCTCCACCCTCGCTGGGGCCCCGCTGCTGGGAGCAGTGTTCGGGCTCGGGTGGACTCCCTGCCTCGGACCCACCCTGGCCGGCGTCTTGTCCGTGACAGCCGGAACTGAAGGGGCCACGGCCGCACGGGGAGTGGTGCTGATCATCGCGTACTGTCTCGGCCTCGGACTGCCCTTCATCGCGCTTGCATTCGGGTCGTCGAAGGCGCTCCGCGGTGTCGGCTGGTTACGCCGCCACTCCCGCACCATCCAGATAGTCGGTGGTGTCATGCTCGTCATCGTGGGACTAGCACTGCTCACGGGGTACTGGGAGTTATTCGTCGCATGGATCCGGGACGAATTCGTCAGCAACGTGGTGTTGCCGATATGACCGTCACCGACAGCAACGTACAAACACCGACATCACAGAAACCGCGTCGACCCTCACCGATCCGCAGCCTGGTCGGGGCGGCCCGAAACACATGGCGCCGATTGACCTCGATGCGCACCGCACTTGTACTGCTGTTCCTCCTTGCCCTTGCCGCCATCCCCGGCGCGCTGCTGCCCCAGCGCAATCTCAACGCCGGCAAGGTGGCCATGTACATCGCCGCCCGCCCCACGCTGGGCCCATGGATGGACAAGCTCGAACTGTTCGACGTGTTCGGCAGCTTCTGGTTTACCGCCGTCTATGTGCTGCTATTCGTCTCGCTCATCGGCTGTCTGATCCCGCGGCTCATCGACCACCTCCGCGCCCTCAGAAGTAAACCAGTTCCGGCGCCCCGCAACTTTTCCCGCCTTCCACACCACCATCGTGGTGTCATCAACGCCCCGACGGACGAGGTAGTGGAACGGACGCGCGCGGCCCTGCGTGGGTGGCGAGTGGCGATTCACACCGAAAGCGATGGAGGACGGGCCGTCTCCGCCGAGAAAGGGTACCTCCGCGAAGCCGGGAATCTTGTCTTTCACTTCTCGCTTATCGGACTGCTGACCGCTGTCGCGATCGGCAAGCTGTTCGGCTACGAAGGATCTGTCATCGTCATCGCCAACGGCGGACCAGGATTCTGCAACACCTCGCCCGCGGTATACGACTCATTTCGCACCGGAAACGCAACGGATGGAACCGGACTCGAACCATTCTGCATCCAGGTCAAGGACTTCAAGGCGGACTACCTCGACAGCGGCCAGGCGGAGATGTTCACATCCAACATCACCTACCAGACCGGAGCGAACGTAGGGGACAGCGCCTGGCAGGACTACCGGCTGAGGGTCAACGATCCACTGCGCATCGGAGGCGAACGCATCTACCTCACAGGGCACGGCTACGCGCCCCAATTCACGGTCACCTTCCCCGACGGGCAGACCCGCACCGAATCACTCCAGTTCCGCCCGGACGACGCCACCACCTTCCTCAGCAGCGGAGCCCTGCGTTTCGACCCGCCCGGCGGGACCTATTCGACGCCAGAGGAACGCCGCAAGAACCAGATCGCGATCGAAGGACTGTTCGCCCCGACCGCCTACTTCAACGGCACACTGTTGACTTCAGTCTTTCCCAGCATGCGCGACCCCGCGGTCGCCGTGGACATCTACAAAGGCGATACCGGTCTGGACACCGGTATCCCACAGTCGATCTTCAGTCTCAACTCCGAGATGATCAACCAGGGTCGTCTGGTCAAACAGGACCGGGTCAACCTGAGGCCCGGAGAATCGACGACCCTGCCCGACGGATCACAGGTGCGTTTCGATGGAGCACAGGAATTCGCCAACCTTCAGGTTTCGCACGACCCCGCCCAGAAGTGGGTACTAGTGTTCGCGATCAGCATGATGGCCGGCTTGCTTGTCTCGTTGCTGATCAAGCGCCGCCGAATCTGGGTGCGAATCCGTCCAGGTACCTCGGACACGGAGACCAACGTCGAGCTCGGTGGTCTGGCACGGACCGACCACGCCGGATGGGGCCCGGAATTTTCCACCATGTGCGAACGCCTCTGGCCCAATACGGCTCGACAGGATAAGTGAGAATCCAACTATGCCGATTGACGACAACCTGGCCCGTTACAGCGATTTCAGTTTCGCCACCGCCGTCGTGATCTATGCGCTCGCGCTGATCCTCCTGAGCGCCGAGTTCGCGTCCCTACGAACACGAGCACTCGACGCACTCGAGCGCACCCCCACCCTTGTCCGCGCCGGGACACCTGTCGTGACAACAACTGCGGACAGACCTGGTCGGCTAGTCGAGCCGCCCCGTCGCTCACGCTCGGATCGGCTCGGGCGTATGGGTATGAGCATGATCGTGGTGGGGCTTTCGGCTCATCTCGCATCGATTGTCCTGCGAGGCCTCGCCACCGCCCGGGTGCCGTGGGGCAATATGTACGAATTCGTCACTCTCACCTGCGCTGCTGCCGTCCTCGCGGGATTGATCGTGCTGCGTCGGGCAAGTCTGCGCACCCTGTGGGTGTTCGCCCTCATCCCGATACTGATTCTATTGTTCGTCGCGGGCACCGTGCTCTATGCCGATGCCGCACCAGTCGTACCGGCGCTGCAGTCGTACTGGCTGCCGATCCACGTGTCGATCGTCTCGATTGGCAGCGGCGTCTTCCTGATTTCCGGAGTGGCGAGCATGCTGTTTCTCCTGAGAGTCAGATACGCCGACAGCTCAGAGGAATCAGGCGCCTTGATACGGTTTGTCCGACAGCTACCCGATTCCCGAGTCCTCGATCGGCTCGCCTACCGGACAACGATCTTCGCTTTTCCGCTGTTCGGTTCTGGCGTCATCCTCGGAGCCATCTGGGCGGAAGCAGCGTGGGGCAGGTTCTGGGGCTGGGATCCCAAAGAGACTGTCTCGTTCATCGCCTGGGTGATATACGCCGCCTACTTGCATGCTCGCGCAACATCGGGTTGGCGCGATACCCGAGCGGCATGGATCAACATCGCGGGGTTTGTCGCCATGTTGTTCAACCTCTTCATCATCAATATGGTCGTCTCCGGCCTGCACTCATACGCCGGACTCAATTGAGGTGTGGCGTCAGCCCGCACGCGTCGAGACCATGCGTGCGTCCATTCAATTCAGATACCCGGGGCTGGTTTCGGACTGCGGTGAGGTACCAGAGTCTGTGCCTGGAGCACCGATTCGGCGAGGTAGCCGAAGATGACGGCGAAGGCTGCCCACAGTACGGTCTGCATCCCCGCCGCGGAGAGGCGGAATTGCCACACCACGCCAGCGGGGAAGCCTTCGGGCATCTCGTTGACTGCGGGGCCGAACGCTAGCGCCAGAGCCGCTGCCGCAACAAAAGCGATCGAGGCGAGCACCGTGGCATTCCAGTTACCCAGTCGTGGGCCAAGGTATCGCCCGATCAGCACCGCGGCGATTCCTAACAGCACGCTGAGCACGACCATCAGGACATACAGGATAGTGCGCTGGTCGAGTGTGTCCGGATCGCTCACGGCAGGGGGGTTCGCGGGGTACTTGAGGAACGGCACCAGGAATACCGTGACGAATCCGCCCAGCGCGATCAGCGCCGCCGTGGCGCGCGGCCCGAAGCGTCCGATGCGCCCCAGCGCGAAACAAAATGCCAGGGCAGCTATCCCACCCAGAGCGGCACCGAAGACAAGCACGCCGGTGGCGAGCCCCGCGGTCTCCTGCATCGAACGGCTCACCACTTCCGTCGCGGCCTCGGCGGAATGGGTTGCCTCGAAGTCGAGGGCGGCCCGCAACGGCTTCTCGCCGACGAGATAGCCCAGACCGAAGGCGAGCACCCCTGAGAGGACACCCGCCAGCATTCCGCGGACGAGCAGGAATCTGACAGTGCTGGAGTTCATCTGCGCGGCCCGGCTCAGTGGCAGGGAAAGCCGAGGAGATGCCTGCCGTCGTGCACCCATTCGTGCACGGACTCTCCCGAGAACACAGTCAACGCGCCCTGCTCGGTGCCGACGAAGTACAGAAGCACGAGCATGAGGACGCCAAAGAACACTGCCCACGGCAGGAGGTCCCGGATCGGGATGGGCGCTCCCGTCGACGGAGACAATGCAGGGGTAGCTACCGGATAAGTCATGGTGGTGAGACCTCCTCGGGAACACGCGTCCCGCTGGTTGGAGCACAAGACGACAGCGCAGGGTCTGACTCGCCGGCAACAAAAGAGTTGCACGACACACAGTGGCGCGACCGTGCCGGGATTGCACCGGACTTCCGAGACACCGTCGTCCTAACGGATCGAACGATAGACCACGGCCGCCTCCGCTGCCAAGGTCCATGCGCTGGGATGTTGTGACTGGCTCTTGGAAAGTCGGCTACTCGATCGCTTCGCGACCCCGCGGCACATTGGCACACATTTTCAGAGGAGGATATCCCCGTCGCCAACGCATTGTGGCCCGAGCGCATGGCGAACCTTCCAAGCATCGCTGCTGTGAGTTCTCAAAGTCTGTTTTGTTGCGCCGAGTATGCCGGACTATGCAATTATCGTGGGTCACGCACATGAATCCGGAGTGACTCGCGGGCCGTGTGCCGGGAGCGCCCTTGCCTTGATCTCGTTCGGGTGGCGAGGGGATTCCGCGGGCTCATCTACCGGGTGGGGCAAGACATCCGCGGTACCGCTCTGACACACCTCAGACCAGATTAGTGCCGGCGGCAGGGGAGACCGAGATGGCCGATCCCTGGTCCGGCGGCACAGCGTCATGCGGCCGCGAACCTGCCGCCGAAAACTGATCCACGGAGCCCCACGCGGTGTCGCGGTGGATCATCGTTTAATACGGTTCCGATCGCCGAGGCAGGTTGGGCCCCAGAGCGCGCCGGCGGTCGTGGGCGGATCTTGGCCGGGGCGATTGTTTACGTCCCTAGACGGAGGGAGCCAGAGGGTTGTAAGTTTGGGTAGCCCAAGTCTGTAATACGGAGGGGCGAATTTGGTCATTCGGTGGATACATCAAAGCTCTGGGAGACCAATTGAGTGTCAGGACGCAAACCGCCGTACCGCCAGGCGGACCCGTCGAGACGGTGGCACCCGTTTCGTTGCACTGTGGGGTCCGGCGTTTGTCGTCTCCATCGCCTACGTCGACCCGTGGAACGTGGCCGCCAACCGTTGACAAGTACGGGGTAGGGGTACACGGTGGAGGCAGGCGTCCCCGGTAGGTGCGGTACTCGAAGTATGAGTTCTCGATCATCGCGGTGTTTGGTCAGCCGCTATGGCGTAAGGGATCTGACGAGGCCAATGTTCGGAGGTCATTATTATGGCAACCGGTTACATCGCCTGGAGAAACCTGGCACGGGAGCGAACTCGACTCGCCATCGCAGTGGGAGGGGTCGCGTTTGCGGTCGTTCTGATCTTGCTTCTGCGTGGTCTGTATGCCGGTTTCATTACCCAGGCCACGGCCTACGTTCGTGGGGTCAACGCCGACCTGTGGGTGGCGAAGGCCGACACGCCCGGCGACTTCTTCCACTCGATTTCGCTGCAGCAACCCGCGGTCGGTGAAAGGCTCGGCGCGGTGGAGGGCGTCTCAGGGGTGACACCGCTGGTGGGACGGCCGATCGTCTTTTCCTACGGGGGCCGTGACTTGAACTTCTTTGTTCTTGGCGTCGATCCGGACACTCCGATTGCCGGTCCGCCAGGAATTGAGCAGGGAAGGGCCACCCCCGGTCCAGGCGAGCTTGTCATCGACCGGGTGTTCGCCCGCAACAATGACATGGGACTCGGTGACACCGTACAGGTGCACGGTGTTGCGCTGACCGTGACCGGCATTGCCCGTGGCGGAAATTCGATCCTCTCTCAGTTCGCATGGGCGAGTCTGCCGGACGTGGTCCGCATCCTTGGCCAGTCCGGTCTGGTCAATTACTTCTTGGTCAATACGACACCGGGCTTCGATCCGGCGGTGGTGGCGCAGAGGATCCGCGACACCATCGCTGATACCAAACCGATGACGAGGGCGGAATTCGCGCAGGCGAACACCAAGGACTTGTCTGAAGGTTTCTTACCGATCATCTGGGTCCTGGTCCTGATCGGCTTCGTCATCGGCACACTCGTCATCGGCCTCACGATTTACACCGCCACCTTGGAGAAGCGCCGCGAGTACGGGATCCTCAAGGCCGTCGGCTTCTCCAATCGCGCGCTGTTCGGGATCGTGTGGCGGCAATCGCTGGCCGCGGCAGCCATGGGTCTGGTGGTGGGAGTCGGCTTGACGTTCGCGCTGGGAGCATTCCTCGAAGCCCTGCTGCCAGCCTTCGTCACCACCTTCCGAGCCGCCGATATCGGACTGGTCGCGGTCGTGACCCTGGCCATGGCGGCGGTGTCCTCGTTCGTACCCGCCCGCCCGGTCGCCCGCCTCGATCCTGCACAGGTGTTTCGGGTGTGAAGGGGGACTGGTGGGAATCGCGCTGAAATTGGTGGAGTTGTCCAAGACATTCGGTGCGGGCAACACCGCGGTGCATGCCGTCGATCGCGTGTCGCTGCAGATCACCGAGGGCGAGATCGTGCTGATTCAGGGGCCGTCGGGAGCTGGGAAGACGACGCTGCTCGCCATGTGTGGGGGGTTGATGCGGCCGAGCGCGGGGCGGGTGTACCTGCGCGATCTGGAGATCACGGCACTGTCCGAACGTCAACTCCCCGAGATCAGACTCCGGCGAATCGGGTTCATCTTCCAGGCGGCCAACCTGCTGGCGAACCTCACCGCCGCGGAGAACGTGGAGATCGTGATGCGGGCGGCCGGCATGCCACGCCGAGAGGCTGCGCGGCGGACGAGGGACCTCCTCGCTCAGATGCGGCTCGGTGCCCGGACGAACGTGCTTCCGGAGAAGTTGTCTGGTGGCGAGCGTCAACGCGTGGCCATCGGACGAGCGTTGGCTAACGACGCCCCGCTGCTGCTGGCTGACGAACCCACCGCACACCTGGACTCCCGTGCCGGATACCAGCTCATGCACACCCTCGAGGTGCTGGCCAAGGAGCACGGCAAGACCGTGGTCGCGGTTACCCACGACCACCGGATCGAGGATGTCGCCGACAGGGTTCTCTGGCTCGAGGATGGCCACCTGTCCGACCGTCGGCCGGAACTGGACGAGACCGCCACCGACCCTGTCTGCGGGATGATGATCAACCCAGCTCGGGCCGCCGGCCGGCGCCACATCAACGACACCGTGCTGTCCTTCTGCTCCGAGGTCTGCCTGGATCGCTTCGACGCCCACCCGGATCGTTACACCCATACATGGGGTGGACGAGTGAAGCCGCACTGATGCGATTCAGTCATCGGATTGGCAACGGCCTAACAAGACCGGAGCCATGACCTTGCTCGCCGCGATTAGGCGAGAGATTTGATTCATGCGGTGCAGGGCACACAGAGGCGTCAGTTGTTCGCAGGTGCGTGGGAATGGCGATACGGACCCGTTGTAGCAGCGCTGGAATCTACATCAGTGCCGCGCGGGTGCGCTGCCTGATCGTGTGGTGGGCGCGAATACTATTGGCGTGATCGGAGGTCCGGGGCCGGCAGCAATGAGGTCCGTTCGAGGCGACGGCTGCATTCAAGCAGAGGGGGCAACGGGCCTATCTGTGCGGAAGGTCGTTGTTACAGTAACGCCGTTGGGCCCTACCGAGGACATGAGTCATGCCGAATGGGATCTTCCCGACGTCGCTTGTCTCAAATCCGCTGTCACGGATTGCGGTCAGTGTATTGCGGTTGGGGTGGCATCCGCCGCATGCGCGGGACCAGATCGGCGCGATGCAGTCTTGTAGCCACTTCTTGCGCACGAGTGTGTTCGGGCCCTGGCTGATGACGGTTGGAGACGGCTCAGGTGGTCGTCCCCTTCTCGGCCGCCCCGTCATCCGTCTCATCGCGTTGATTCCTGGGCTGCAGCTCTTCTGGTGTCTCGCGCCCTCTCTTGGCGGCGAGGAAGTAGATCACCGCGCCGGTGAAGACGATCGCGGAAGTGTATGAGTTGATCCGGATGCCCGCGATGTGGGTGGCGTAGTCGTCGCGTAGGAGTTCCACGAAGAACCGGCCCGCGCTGTATCCGGCGACGTAGAGGGCGAACAGTCGGCCGTGGCCGATTCGGTGTCGTCGGTCCACCCAGACCAGCAGGACGACGATGATCAGATTCCAGGTCAGCTCGTACAAGAAAGTGGGGTGCACGATTCGCTCTACCACACCGGTGGAGGTTCCGGTCAGCGTGTCGAGCTTGCCGGACGCGTCGATCCGCTGGAAGATCTTCAGCCCCCAGGGGAGAGTAGTTTCCCGGCCGTAGAGCTCCTGGTTGAAGTAGTTGCCGATTCGGCCGATGGCTTGGGCAAGCAGGATGGCTGGAGCGACCGCGTCCCCGAGCGCGGGCAGTGGTATTCCACGTACCCGGCAGCCGATCCAGGCGCCGACACCGCCGAGCAGCACGGCGCCCCAGATACCGAGGCCACCCTGCCAGATCTTCAAAGCGTCGACGGGGTCCCCGCCCTCGCCGAAGTAGGTGCTCCAATCGGTGGCGACGTGGTAGAGCCGGCCACCGATCAGACCGAACGGAACTGCCCAGATCGCAATATCGAGGACGGTGCCCTTCTCGCCGCCGCGGGCGGCCCACCGCCGGTCGCCCCAGACCACGGCGACGACGATGCCGATGATGATGAACAGTGCATAGGCCCGCACCGGCACCGGGCCGACTGTCCACACCCCCTGGGGTGGGCTCGGAATGTAGGCCAAGACGTCGACGGTGGAAGTCACGACGCCACGGTAGCCGAAATGAACACACCCGGGTGTGCTCGCTGGGCGACGGAACTCGCCCAGCGCTCACGGCACAACCCCTGGATAGCCTCCGGTGCGATTGACGGCACACGTAGAGCCCTTCTGTGATGTGTCACACGAGAATCCCTTGTTTCGACGTAAGGGGGGGGCGGGCTGCGTGGCCTCGATTCGGGAGGTTGCGATGTGCCGGTCGACTGCTCATTTCCGGTGTGGTCGGCACCCCACTTCCCTTCTCGGCGCGTCGATCACGCGGGTAGTTCTCCAGAACCCAGTCCCTCCTGCCGGCCGGAACGCGGACCTGTCTCCTTGCGGTGGTGGACTGTCTCGTCGAGGGGAATGCGGTAGACGCGGAGGGGAGCGCCGTCGCGGGTCGCGCCCTCCTGTACAGCGTGCCATCCGAGTCGTTCGTAGAATCGTGTTGCCGCTTCGGCCGTCCTCTTGGTGACCAGGGTCGCGGTCCCGGCTCCGGCCGCCCGTGATTCCACGAGGAATCGTTCGACGAGGGCGGTGCCTGTTCCCGTTCCGCGTACCTCCGGATAGAGGGCGACGGCGGACAGAACGGCGGTCCGGTTCGCCGGAACATGCTCCTGGGCGGTTGCCCGTGGTGTCGGGACCGACCGGAGCAGGCGACGCGTCCAGGGCCCTGCTCGTGTACGCGCGAAGCGGATCGCGATCTTCGGTCTCCGGATCAGGGCGAGGACACCGAAACCGATCAGCTTGCCCAGCGCACGGCGATGCATCAAGATCCCGTTGATATGCGCGGATTGATCGGTGGCTCCGAGCAGGAATCCGACGATCCGATGTTCGGGGCCGCTTACGTCCTCGACGACGAGCGCGATCCCGTGGGATTCGCCGAGGACGCATGCGTGCCACTGACGGAGAAACCGATCTCCCAGTGCGGGAAATAGGCCCTGCGGCAGCAATTCCCGATGTGCCCGTGCGGATTCGGGCAGATCCTCCGGGCTCAGTCGGCGTATGAGCAGATCAGCGGATTCAGATCGGTCGGGAGTGCCGAACCGGTGCGCGGGAGGGGGGCCGCAAAGAGGGGCGTTCATCTGTGGGTTCGGCCGATCGGGCACGCTCGCGGGCATTGGTCTGCTCCTTCTGCGGCCCGCCGACTGTGCGGGCCGATTCCCCCTTCGGGTCTGGGACTCCTCTCTAGGTTGTCAGGGTGAGAACACCTGCGTCTACTACGAGGATCGCGAGGGAGATCGCGATAGTCAGGCGACGCCCGAGGCGGGTGTGGGGATCGGCTCGAAGGGGGAACAGCAGCTGCCGAACAAATGTGTAAGCGGCCGCAGCCGCTACGAAGATGGCTCCTGCGACGGCGTCGACTGTCAGTACCAGCGTCAGCGTGATCACACCGATGAGAAGTGCTGCGGCAGCTTCGAGCAATTGGACGGGTGCGCGGCGAATTCCGACGGTTCGGTTGGACGACCACAGGCCCCATTTGGAGGTGGTGGGACGTCCGGCGCAGCAGCCTCCGAGGAAGCAGCCGGGTCGGCCGACCCCCATCGCGAGAAACAGGCCGGGGGTGGTCACGTCGAGCAGCGTGCCGACGTTCATGCCCAATACGAAACCACCGAGTACGAGGACGCCGAGAGCGACTACCAGAAATCCTTGGATGCAGGCCCCGGCGGTTGCGAATTTTCGCGGGTGTTGTCGGTGGAGAATCAGATACCAGGCTTTGGCCCCGAGGTAACCCAAGGCGCACGCGAGTAGGGACACCCCTGTTGCCGCCACAGCGTTGGCGTGTACCCGCGAGAGCAAAACTGACTGCAGGACGAGGGCAAGGACAACACCCACACTGATCAGGGTCGGCCACGTCCACAGCCGGACTCCGGGCCCTTGAGCCAAGGCAGCCAGGCGTGTATTGGTGACGATCGTCTGTGGATCGCCTGTGGCCTTCGACGGGAGCATTGGATCGAAGGGAACGGCCTTGATTCGCCACGCGCCGGAGTTGATCCCTTTGACTTTCGTAGTGACAGAAAGCCTTCCGCTATCATGGGTGAGGTTCTCCACCCGTGCGACGCGTTCGAACCGATCGCCGTCCCCGAGTTGGCCGGCAGCATCGGTGCGGATACCTGAAAACCGGACGTGCAGGTCACCAGGTGGCCGTGTAATTGCCCCGTCGGACCAGTACGTGGCGGCCAAACCAGGCTCAATGTCCGCGGTCGCCTCCGAACAGCTACCCGGGCCGGGGGATGGGGGAGGAGAGTCGGGATCTTCTCGGAGCGCCCGTTGTTTTGCGGGATTGCTGTCTGTGGCCTGAGTAGTTGGACGAGCGCGTGTCGAAGACGGTGCCGTCTGCGTATGTCCCGGTTTCGTGCGGATCAGTGGGTTCGGTGCAAAGGCCGGCTGATCAGGCCTTGTCGAGAACCTCTGACCGATTGCGAGGGTCGGCTGGAGTTCGAATGAGGGAGTCGATGGCTCCTTTGTGGCATGGGTCGCGGGGCTGCGCTGTTGCTTGACGTGAGCCGCCCGTGCGTTCCGCTTGGAGCGGTTCTTGTGTGGCTTCTTACCCAACGTGCTCCACCCAATTTCTGGCAATGGCGTCAGTGACGGACGCCGATCCCTAACTACTAAGCAACATAGTAGTTAGGGATCGGGGTCCACGCCAGGCCGGCCTAACGGGCCGTCGTGGCCGCCTCGAGGTCATCGGGATACCTCGAAGAGGATCGAGTTGCCCCGATCGCTGGAGGAGATGGAGCGCCCCGCCGCATCCCGCACCCAACGCTGTGAGGGACACCCATGCAAGGATCGGCAACCAGCGGGCGTTTGTCCGGGCTGAGGTTTCACTACATCGGGTGTGGCACCGGATACTTCCCGCATCACGCATGATCCCGAAGACCACACCAGTCCCCAGATTGCCGAGGAGAATCCCGACGCCGACGACCGTGTTGTAGAACCCATAGTGGGTCGCGACCAGCCTGCCGCCGGCGAGCGCGACGACGGTGTCCATCTCAAAGGGGAAGATCGCCGCGGTGCCCAAGGCCCGTGCAGCAGATGCCAGTAGCGCACTCGCGGCAACTGCGGTGCCCATCTTCTGGGAGGTCCGTACCAACATCAACGGTAGGAAGGCTGCGGCGAGTACGGCCACGCCGATCACCACGCTTCGGCTCGATCCCCACCGTTGGGCAAACCACGAGTGCGGCAAGCGCACTACGGCTCAGGTGACGAGCGGTTCGAGTGCGTCGCTCGAGCCACGCTATTGTTGCCGTCGTGCACGCCCAGGACACGTCGACGGTCGCGCAGCGCGCACGACAAGTGTCGACCGCTGTGGCTCTCCTCTTCGGCGTCCTCTTCATGCACGCATTGCTGCTGTCGCCGCCCGCCGAGACCCACGCGCAGACCGTGGTCGCAGGAACCGGCGACGCCCCAGACCACCATGCCAATAGCATGCGTACTGTCACGGCGATGCCGGCGATCGCCGCGACATGTGATCACCAGTGCGGCGGCGAGCATAACGGAATGCATACCTGTCCGGCCGTGATCGCAGTGATCGCAGGAATATTGCTCGTCAGACCCCAGTGGAGCACGGCATACCCCTCGACGTCGCCACAGTCACTGTTTTCGCTCGGCGGCGCGAGTTGCCGGGCGCCTCCGTGGACCACCCTGACGCTCTCCGAATTGTCGGTACTACGGGTGTGACAGATGACTCACCACGGTGGATCCCTGCCGAGGCATGCCATGTCTCTCACAACACGTACACCCGTCAATTCAAGGAGCAAACCAATATGCGTTCAAACACTTTTAAGACCATCGCCTCTGTCGCCGCGACTGCTGGTGCACTCGTTCTTGCGGGCTGCGGCGGGGGCGGCCACGACATGAGTCAGATGTCTGGCGGTGATATGTCGATGTCCGCGTCCGCTGATGCCGCGGCGGAGTTCAACGATGCGGACGTTATGTTTATGCAATCGATGTATTCCCATCATGCCCAAGCAGTGGAAATGGCAAAGCTGGTCCAAGGACGCACCGAGAACGTCCAGATCACTGAGCTGGCGAGGGCGATCGAAACCGCACAAGCTCCCGAGATGGAACAGATCAGCTCTCTCCTCCAGGACTGGGGAAAGCCGGACCCCGCATCCAACGTCAACGGGATGGATCACGGCAGCATGAATGGGATGATGTCGCAAGAAGATATGGACTCATTGGCCACCAAGAACGGCGCCGACTTCGACGCCGCTTGGCTGAAGATGATGATTGAACATCACACCGGCGCGGTCGACATGGCGCAGACTGAACTGTCGGACGGATCCAACCCTGAGGCCAAGCAGCTCGCAAACTCTATCATCACGACACAGCAGGAAGAGATTCGGACGATGCAATCGCTGCTGCCGCGAAACTGACCACCGGTGCTGGGGTGGGCCCTGGTCGGTCCTACCCCAGCGCATCAGGCATCGACGGACATGCCATGGACCTGGTTGTCGGCGGTTTGAAGGGGTGATTAGACGGTCGAATATGTACGAGTCCAGTATTCCCGGATGGTGAGGCTTGCAGGCTTCGGTAACCCCATCGATGTTTCCGGGGTGCACAGCACGTAGGAACGACTACGCGACGGCAAGACAAGAAGTCAGTGCCATTACGCAGAGGAAGAGCACCCCTGGCAGAACTGGCAGTGCCATTGCGGTGACGTACGCGGCGAAGGATCGCCTTATCCCCGGCTGGTAATTGCGGTCGGTGGCCAACGCATGCAATCTGACTGCAGTGCAATCGGTGTCGGTCGCCATCGCCAGTGCGGGACTTGGAACCGCATGGGGCCGCAGGGTCCGCAACGCGTCGTGGACAGCACTCCGGCCATGGGTGCGTGCGGCACTTGCGTCGGCGGCGAGTTCAACCAGGGTACGGACCAATACAGGGGACGCCCGCATAATCGCCAACCACGGCAGTACCAGGGCCACGGATTCAGCCAATCTGACGAACAAATGGTGCCGACCGCGTAGATGTGCACGTTCGTGCGCCAACACTGCAGCGACAGACTCGCTGCGAAGGTGGGAGCGCAAACCCGTACTCGCCACGATGAGGGAGGGCCGTCCCGCGATGCTGTAGGCCAGAGGCTGTTCGAGGGGCACCCACAGCGTGTGGTCATGAACCTGGAGCGTGCCCTCGAGGATATGCACGATTCCCAGATGCTTGTCATGGGTATGGCGACGCTCGCGGGCCATCCTTAGCCAGGAAATGAGGATTCCGGCTGTCAGCGCTGTGATCGCAATTGCGGCAACGGCCCCGACAAGCGTTTCGACGCCATTCGAAGCGCCATCGTGGAGGGCGAGCCAGCATTGTTGAGCCAGGTGGAACACCGCGGATACCCCCCCATGATTCGGTAGCAGCAGTACCACAGCGGGGACGGTCAGGTTGACGAAGGTGCCGACTACGATCGCAGCCCAAGTCGCCAAAATCACTGTGGGGTTGACGAATCGACAGATCATCGTTGTGAGGATGCGAGGTGAAAGCATCGCGAGCAGGAGGCCGCCGAGCGTCCACAGCGTCGCCACGATCATCGCGCGGTTCGCTCTCGCAGCCCTCTGGCCAGGATTGCTGATTCTTGCTCGGAACTGCCTTTGGCGAAGTGCATCAGTACGCCGGCGGGGTCGCCGCTGGTGGCCAACAACTCACGCACCGCAGCTGCTGTGGCCTGCTCGCGGCTGCGAGTAGCACGATACGAAAATGCTCGGCCTTGCCGTTCGCGCTCGACCCATCCCTTGCGGTGCAGATTGTCCATCACCGTCTGGATCGTCGTGTATGCGGGTTCACGGCCAGTGAGGCCCTCGAGAACGTCGCGTACCCGTAGAGGCTCGTCGGAGCGCCAGAGCGCGTCCATGACGACCCCTTCGAGTTCACCCAGTCCATGCATCATTCCTCCCACTCATAGAAGATGGCCGCTGAGCTCAACTCTCCCGACCTGCACGCGCCCAGATTCGACGGTGGTCGCCTGCGCCCGCAGCCACGTGGACGGCGCCGGGCCGACTCTGTCTGTCCTTTGGCGGCGCCGTGGGGCCGATGGGCCGCTGCACAAACGTGTAGCCGCCACCGCTCGTACTGGACAGGCCGCGGCGTCGAGCTTGTTCAGTGTATGTTCCCTTCTTGTTGCGCGTGTGCGCTTACTACTAATTCCCATAGTAGTGAAGATTCCGTTCGTGTCCGCCAGCCAGGGTGTCGAATGAGGATCAATCCACGACTCGGACTGCCGCGCTGCCCGCTCGCAGTCATCATTCAATGTGATCGTGGTCAGCAGGATGGCGGAATCTTCCATTACCTCGAGTCGACGTGGCTCAGACGGCGGGACTATCAACCAGTCTCCGGTGACACCCACTCCCAGTGAGACCTGCAGAAATCAGTCGTACCCGTCCGGGCAGCAACGTAGAGGGTGAGTTCCTTCCCCGAGGGGCCTTGGTGCGCGGCCATCACATGGCCGTGTGTCGGGCGATGACGGTTTCCCGTAATACGCTCCCATAGACCGTCTCTGCTGCGACCGCCGGTTACCTTCTTGGCGTGTTCGAGTCGACGTCGCAATGAGCGAATATCTACGCAGCGTGTACCCGACTTTCGTCATCCTTCACGGAACGTTCAGCGCAGTGCGTAGAGAGATTGGTCAGTGGCAGCGTAGGCGTTGTCGTAGTCCGAGGCTGTCAACGCGTCGACGGGGCCGATGGAGGAAGGCATTTGCCAAGTACGACCTCCTCGGCTGCGCCAGGCGTTGCCGTCCACGTCTACGCCCCACAGGGCTCCGTCCGTGCCCGCTGACACCACAGAGAGCGGGGGAGCGGCGGGAACGACCGAGAACGTGCGGGCTGCGTCGGTGCTGAGTTGTAAACCGTTTGTTGTCACTGCCCATACTCCGGCATCGGTGATGGCCAGTGAGGCTGTGGGCAAAGACGCTCCTGCTGTCCAGCTGGTTCCACTATCGGTGGACACCAGCAAACCGGTGGTGCCGTCGAAGCCCACGATGATCCCGCCGTTAGAGGTCAAGACATGAAAGTCCACCTCTCCGATCAACGATTTCGTTGTCCAATTCTGCCCTCCGTCGGTGCTTACCATCAACCCCAACGGATTCGGAGCGTCACTCGAGCGCCCAGGATGCCCAGAAGACAGGACAGTGTTCGTTCCCGGAACCCCCGTCATCCCCATCAGGTCGTCATCGGTGTTACCGACACGCGACGTACTGCCCGAGGGTTCGTCGGCGAAGAGTCCGGTGTGTGTACCGGCCAGCACTGTCCCATCGGCATTGATGTGAAGCCCATGCAGATGGTTGATCTCGGGATTCAATTTCACGCTGGGGCCGTTCGAGTTGGCTGCTTGGGGACGCTCCTCGAATGGCGACGAGCATCCGGCAAGGACCAGGGATACAAGGGTGAGTACGGGGACCATAGTCCGACGGCGTCCTATATTGCTCATCGAGCAAAGTTCCCGTTTTCTCCAGAGATGCAGAAGCCCTCAAAGCGTTTCAAGGACATACACAAGTTGTAGGCCACCGAAGATCCTGTCGGCAGAAGGTGCGCGTGGAATGCGGTTTCGACGTGAGGGATGGATTCAGGCCGTCGGTTCGACAAGTGGGTGAGGCCAGCGTGGTCGACAGCCTAGGGGCCTGACGCTGTGTCCAATGAGGGGCCCATGCACATCGGATCGCAAGTGATGGAGCCAGAGCACTCCCACCGCCTCCCGATCCACGGATGCGGGGAAGGCGCTGAGAGTTGATCCGGTGAGTAGCGCTCGGTGTTACAGCGAGGACAGCAGCTCCTCCATGGTGGTGATCTCCTTCTGCTGGGTGTCAATGATGTTCTGCGCCATTTGAACTGCGGCTGGGTACTGGCCGGTGTCAACCTCGGTCTGCGCCATCGCGATCGCTCCGCGGTGATGTTCGATCATCTGCGTCAGGAACAGTCGGGCTGCGTCGACGCCCTGAGCATTGGCGAGTGCCTGCATATCTTCCGGCGACATCATCCCTTCCATGCCGGGCATACTCATGCCGCTGCTCATCGGGGTCGACATGCCGGGCATGTCCATGCCGCTGCTCATCGGCGTGGAGGAAGCTGATTGGCCCCATTCGGCGAGCCAAGCGTTGAGTTGCTCGATCTCCGGAGTCTGTGCCGCCTTTATTTGTTCGGCCAGAGCAGTGACGCGTGGATCGATGCCTTCCTTCGCAAGGAGTGTGTCGCTCATCTCGATAGCCTGCGTGTGGTGCGGAATCATTCCCTGAGCAAAGGCCACATCCGCATCATTGTGCTCACCGGTGCCCGCCTCGGCGGAAGCCGATGTCATGGTGGCGCTTGCTGCAGTGGTGTCGGTTGCTTGATCTGTGTCCGAGCTTCCACAGGCGGTCAAGGCGAGCAGCGCGGCAGCAGATGCGGCACTGATAGCGAGAGATTTCTTCATCGAGAGGTTCCTGTTCTTACGTCGGTGAGCGGTCAACGGTCCATACAAAAGAGCCCTGGCGATGATCGCCAACTGCCACGGCTGCGGGGCGAGCGGGAAAGACCTTGCCGGTGCGTTGTCGCGTTTCGGTGCGGCGATGGGGCTAATCTAGCGCTGCGAACACCTCGCGGCATCTCGCATCGCTGACACGCACCGGCACAGACCCTGCAGTGTTCGTGCATCGATGCATGCGCTGCGCACTCATCTCCGCACGACTTGCACGCTGCGGCACATGCTTCGAGGACAATGCAGGACAGATTCGCGTCGTAGTTGGTGTGGCGTAAGAGCACCTGGCCGGTGGTCTCGCAGATGTCGGCGCAGTTGAGGTCGGTGTGAATGCAGGTGGTCAGGTCCGTCACGGACACCTCACTCAGGCACGCGTCGGCGCACGCCGTGCAGGCCTGCGCGCACTCGACGCACGATTCGATGCAGGCCACCAGCTTTGCTTTGTCGATCTGGCCGAGATCCTCGGGATAGGTGTCGAGCATGGATGCGGTCGTGCTCATGGTTCTTCCCTTTCCGTGGAGAAACACGCCTACGGCTGCTGCCTCCAGACGACGACTCAGGGCGAGCCTATACCCGTAAAATCGTACGGGTAAACCGCCAGCAAGGATGGGTGCATGGGCCAAGTCGTAGCGCAACCTGTCGATCCGGAGCGGGTGGCGCACGCGCGCGAGCGGCTGCTCAGCCGCGACGACGCCGCCCGGTTGAGCAGCATTCTGAGCCTGCTCGCCGACCCCACCCGGACCCGGGTGATCTACGCCCTCGACCTGGCCGAGGAACTGTGTGTCGGGGACATCGCCCTGACTCTCGACCTCGGCGAGGATGCCGTCGGCTATGCCCTGCGGATTCTGCGGACCGCCGGCATGGTCACCCGCCGCAAAGAGGGCCGCACCGTCTATTACCGTCTCGCGGACGGCTTCCCGGAACCGCTGCGGGCGCATTGCCTGCGCCGTCTGATCGAGATCTCGGACGGCAGCGACGCCGCGGACGACGACGACTGACACCGGGCATGCCGGTGTCGGTGCTCAGGAACGGACGAGGCGGGCGATCGCGTCGGTGGCCTCTTTGATCTTCGCCTCCGCCTCGGGACCGCCGGCGACGGCGGCGTCGACCACGCAGTGGCTGATGTGGTCCTCGAGCAGCCCCATCGCGACGGCCTGCAAGGCCTTGGTCATCGCCGAGACCTGGGTGAGGATGTCGATGCAGTACTTGTCCTCCTCGACCATCCGCTGCAGTCCGCGGGCCTGGCCCTCGATGCGCTTGAGGCGCTTGAGGTAGGCGTCCTTTTCGGTGATGTAGCCATGCGAGGAGTGGTCGCCGTCAATCTTCTCCTTGGGAATTGCGCTTGTCATGTAGTCCTCCTGAATATGGCGTTCATCTCCTGCACGCAAGTTTATGCCCCTCTGGGGTATGCGCGAGTTTCGACGGGTTGTCGACGGCTCGTCCGACGGCCGCCGCGGCGCACATCACCGCGCATTTCACCGCCGCCCGGGTCGCGGGATGCCGGGTGATCCGCACCAAAGTTGTTGCCACCGAGGACATGGCCGGTCTCCTTCCGGGACTGCATAGGGTAAAAGAGTGTGGGGTGGGCGGCGCCTGCACGCCCCGCCCACCCACCTCCTGGGTGCCTTTTCTGCCCGCGGTTATCCGGTGAGGGACCGGAACCGGCGCAGCCGCAGGCTGTTGCTGACCACGAACACCGAGGAGAACGCCATCGCCGCTCCGGCGAGCATCGGGTTGAGCAGCCCGGCGGCGGCCAGGGGCAGGGCGGCCACGTTGTAGGCGAAGGCCCAGAACAGGTTGCCCTTGATCGTGCCCAGCGTCTTGCGGGCCAACCGGATCGCGTCCGCGGCGGCGCGCAGATCACCGCGGACCAGCGTCAGATCACTCGCTTCGATCGCGACGTCGGTGCCGGTGCCCATGGCCAGGCCGAGGTCGGCTTGAGCCAGGGCGGCGGCGTCGTTGACACCATCGCCGACCATCGCGACGACCTTGCCCTGATCCTGGAGCCGCTTGACGACGTCCACCTTGTCCGCGGGCAGCACCTCGGCGATCACCTCGTCGATGCCGACCTGGTCGGCGATCGCCCGGGCAGCGGCCGCGTTGTCGCCGGTGAGCATGATCGGGGTCAGACCGAGCTCGCGGAGCTGTGTGATCGCCTCGGCCGAGGTGGCCTTGACCGCGTCGGCGACGACGAGCACGGCGCGGGCCCGCCCGTCCCAGCCGACCGCGACGGCGGTCTTGCCCTCGGATTCGGCCGCCGCCATGGCGGCTTCGAGACCGGCGGGCAGGTGTTGCGCCCAGTCGGCGAGCAACCGGGCCCGTCCGACGACCACGGCGTGGTCGTCGACCATGCCCTGCACCCCCAGGCCTTCAACGTTGGCGAACTGTGCCACCGCAGGCAGGGTGCCGACCTTGTCCCGTGCGCCCTTGGCGATGGCCTGGGCGATGGGGTGCTCGGAGGAGTCCTCGAGCGCCCCGGCCAGGGCCAGCACCTGCCCGGTGTCTTCCCCGTCGGCGGTGACCACGTCGAGCAGGGTCATCTTGCCGGTGGTGACGGTGCCGGTCTTGTCGAGCACCACGGTGTCGACGCGGCGGGTCGATTCGAGGACCTCGGGCCCCTTGATCAGGATGCCGAGCTGGGCGCCGCGGCCGGTGCCGACCATCAGTGCGGTCGGGGTGGCCAGGCCGAGGGCGCAGGGGCAGGCGATGATCAGCACCGCGACGGCGGCGGTGAATGCGGCCGCGATGCCGCCGCCGGTGCCGATCCAGAAGCCGAGGGTCGCGACGGAGAGGGCGATCACGATCGGGACGAAGACGCCGGAGATCTTGTCGGCCAGACGTTGGGCCTGGGCCTTGCCGGTCTGCGCGTCTTCGACGAGTTTCGCCATCTGCGCGAGCTGGGTGTCCGAGCCGATTCGGGTGGCGCGGACCACGATTCGTCCGCCGACGTTGACGGTGGCGCCGACGACCTGGTCGTCGGGTCCGACCTCGACGGGCACGGATTCGCCGGTCAGCATCGACGCATCGACCGCGGAGGAGCCTTCGGTGACGACACCGTCGGTGGCGATCTTCTCCCCGGGGCGGACGATGAACTCGTCCCCGACGGCCAGTTGATCGGTGGGGATGCGCTGTTCGACACCGTCGCGCAGGACGGAGACGTCTTTGGCGCCGAGTTCGAGCAGGGCCCGCAGGGCGGCCCCGGCGCGTCGCTTGGAGCGGGCTTCGAAGTAGCGGCCGGCGAGGATGAAGGTGGTCACTCCCGCGGCGGCCTCGAGGTAGATGTTTCCGGCGCCGTCGCTGCGGGAGATGGTCAGCTCGAACGGGTGCGTCATGCCCGTCATTCCGGCGGTGCCCCAGAACAGGGCGTACAGCGACCAGCCGAGGGCGGCGAGGGTGCCCATGGAGATGAGGGTGTCCATGGTCGAGGTGCCGTGCCGCAGGTTGGTGAAGGCGGCCTTGTGGAACGGCCATGCCCCCCACACCACCACCGGTGCGGCGAGGGTGAGTGAGAGCCACTGCCAGTTGGGGAACTGCAGGGCCGGAATCATGGCCATCGCGATCACCGGCACAGACAGCACCAGCGACACGAGCAGGCGCTGGCGCAGCGAGGCGGTCGGATCCGGCTCACCGGTCGGGCCGGCATCCTCGGTGCCGGTGGAGGCGGCAGCCGGGGTGGGGACCTTGGCGGTGTAGCCGGCCTGCTCGACGGTGGCCACGAGATCGCCGGTGGACACATCACCGACGTAGTTGACGCGTGCCTTTTCGGTGGCGTAGTTCACCGTCGCGGTGACGCCGTCGATCTTGTTGAGCTTCTTCTCGATCCGGTTCGCGCAGGATGCGCAGGTCATGCCACCAATTTCGAGTTCGACCTGGCCGTTCGCGGTCGGGTGTTGCGTGACGGGATTCATCGTGTCCTCCTTTCCGGGTGTGGTGGTACGTCAGTGTCCGTGCCCGGCGGGCATCGGCTGGGGCGCGGTGCCAGATTCGGATCCGACGTTATGTGTTTGGGTGGCTGTCGGTGCACTGCCCGCGGGGCCGACGAGCGCCCCGACACCGAGCGTGACGGCGAAGACTGCGACGAGGCCGACGATGAATCCGAGGAACTTGTGGGATGCCTTCATGGGGGATGAACTCCCTGTAGGAGGTGGCCGACTACTCGGCCAGCTGGTAGCCGGCTTCTTCGACGGCATTCTGGATGGCGCTTCGCTCGAGGGGTTCGCTGCTGTCGATGGTGACCAGCCCGCTGGCGAGGTCGACGTCTACGGCCGTGACGCTGTCGATGTTGCCGATCTCATCGCGGACCGAGGAGACGCAGTGGCCGCAGGTCATGCCGGTGACGGTGACGGTGGAGGTGCTCATGGAATTCCTTCTTTGCTTCGGCTACTGATGTGAGGTCCTTGTGACCCACATGCAGGTTTACCATACCCCCCTACAGTATTCAAGCGAAGTGGAGCGACACACGTGGATCCAGGCTTAGACGGCCACCTTGATGTGTCTCGCCAATTGATGAAAGCGACCACTCGCTACGACCACACCCAAAGCGCACATGCTGTTCATGACTGCTTGCGCAGGCCGTATCGGCTTTTCGTCCTGCCGTTTAGCAGTGCGGCACGGGAGTGAAGTACCGGGGAGGGGTTTTCAATGATATGGGCCGGAAGATGCGCCAGCCACCCGATGTGCGGTGTTACCTTTGGGAAGTGAGTGGTGTTCGCGCGTCCTTGCCGTGGCGTCATCTGGTGCTCGGCATCACGGTTCTGGCTGCAATTGCAGGAATGCTGCTGACCCTGCAGGTGGGACATTCCGCCACCCCGTCAGCCGCGGATGCCCACTCCGCGATCCCGGTCCTCATTCACGACACGGCAGCCGCGGACAAGAGTGACGTCGCCGACGGGTCGTCAGCCTCCGACGAGAAGCGCCGGCACTTGCCGGCGGGTGCCCTCCCTCTCCAGGTGTGCCTGGCGGTGCTCGCCGGGGCACTGGGTTTGTTGCTGAAGTGCGGTGCGAAGAGGCCGCCGTCGCGCCGTGACGGCAATAGTCGGCCGCGGTATCGGACCCGGACGGGAACCGGGATATCGACATCGGTGGGGCCGCTGATGCCCGTATTGAGCAGCACGTGTGTGTTGAGGGTGTGACAGGTCGACACTGACCCGGTCGCAACGTCGCCCTCGCTGTGAATCCTGATCACTCCGGCGGTGAGCTCACATCGGGAGAAACTTGTGTGCTTCTGCCTCGATCCTGATTCGGCTGTACCCAAGTAAGAGAACGCACCGCACCCGAGCCGCAGCACAGCTCCAGTGTGTGGCGATGCCCTCGGTACGAGCTTTACCACTCAAGTCTGCTGCCCTAGTTGGGCAAGTAGGCACATCGCCCATCCGAACAGGCGCTTCCACCGCTTTCCAACTGCCCACCTGCACTTGGTATCTGCCAGGGCCACTTCGAGTGAGGTTGTAACGTGTCTATTTCCAACACTGTGCTGAAACTTGCAGGATGCTCACTCTTCGGGGGTGTTCTACTCGCCGGGGTGATGTTCCCCGTGGCTGGCGGATTCGGCTACCTATCCAACCGTGCGGCGGACACTGTCGACAACACGGCTGCCGAACTTGTCGAGGGCATCGTGCCTGCCGTGACGACTATGACCGATGTTGCGGGCAACCCGATTGCATGGTTGTACGAACAGCGACGGTTCGAGGTCCCCAGCGACCAGATTTCGAACGAGATGAAGCTGGCAATCGTCTCGATCGAAGACAAACGGTTCGCCGAGCACCAGGGCGTGGACTGGCAGGGCACGATGCGAGCATTCCTCACGAACACCACCAGCGGGCAAGTCGAACAAGGCGCCTCGACGATCAACCAGCAGTACGTGAAGAACTATTTGCTGCACGTAGTCGCCAAGACGGATGCCGAACGCCGCGCCGCGATCGAAACCACACCGGCCCGTAAGGTCCGTGAGATCCGGATGGCACTGTCCCTCGACAAGCAGCTGACGAAGGACGAGATTCTCACCCGCTATCTGAACCTGGTGCCATTCGGCAACGGCGCCTTCGGCATTCAGGACGCAGCACGTACCTACTTCGACATCGACGCGAAAGACCTGAACTTGGCTCAATCGGCGATGCTCGCCGGAATGGTGCAGTCCAGCTCGGCCCTCAACCCATACACCAACCCTGAGGGAGTCCTCGCACGCAGAAACGTCGTGCTCGACACGTTGATCACGAACATCCCGGAGCGTGCCGACGAGATCCGAGCAACGAAGCAGACCCCGCTCGCAATTCTCCCGGAGCCAAACGGGTTGCCCCGCGGATGTATCGCTGCCGGTGACCGCGGATTCTTCTGCGACTACGCCCTGCGATACCTCGAGAACGCCGGCCTACCCAGAGAACAACTCGACAAGGGCGGCTACCTGATCAAGACAACCCTGGACCCGACAGTGCAGAACCCGGTGAAGTCGGCGGTCGTTTCCTACGCCGACCCCAAACTGAAGGACGTTGCGAGCGTAATGAATGTCGTCCAGCCAGGACAGGATCAGCACCGCATTCTCGCAATGGCAAGCAGCCGCAACTACGGCCTCGACGTCGATGCCGCTGAGACCGTACAGCCTCAGCCGTACTCCCTCGCCGGTCACGGCGCCGGATCGATCTTCAAGATCTTCACCACCGCCGCCGCCATGGAAAAGGGACTCGGCATCAACGCCATTCTCGACGTACCCGGCCGGTACAACGCCAGAGGAATGGGCGACGGCGGGGCCCCCGGCTGCCCTCCCGCCACGTACTGCGTACAGAACGCGGCCCCCTACCCGGCATCTCTATCGGTGACAGATGCGCTTGCACAATCACCGAACACCGCCTTCGTCAAACTGATCGAAGCAACCGGCGTTACCCCAACCGTCGACATGGCGGTGCGTCTGGGGATGCGTTCCTACACCCAGCCGAACACCTCAGGATTCGGCGACCCGAGCATGGCCGACATGCAAAAAGACCAGAACCTGGGTTCCTTCACGCTGGGACCGAACTGGATCAACCCGCTCGAGCTATCCAACGTGGCCGCCACGCTGGCATCACACGGCCGGTGGTGCCCACCGACTCCGATCGACTCGATCGTCGACCGGCAGGGAAATCCTGTGTCCATCACGCAACAGGCGTGCGAACAGGTCGTGGAGCCCGGCCTCGCGGACACCCTGGCCAATGCGCTGAGCAAGGACGACAAACCTGGCGGAACCGCGGCTGCCGCCGCGAACAGCGCGGGCTGGACGTTGCCCATGTCGGGGAAGACGGGAACCACCGAGTCGAACATGTCTTCCGGCTTCGTCGGCTTCACCAACAACCTAGCAGGCAGCGTCTACGTCTTCGGCGACTCGCCGACCCCCCGCGAGATCTGCACCAGTCCACTGCGCTCGTGCGCAGACGGCAACCTGTTCGGCGGCACCGAACCAGCGCGAACCTGGTTCAAGGCAATGATGCCGATCGCGAACAACTTCGGGCCCACGCAACTACCGCCGATCGACCCGAAATACGTCAGCGGATTCCCGGCGATTCCCGCACCGCGGTAGGTGGTCGAACCATGACTTCGAAGGTGGGTTCGTTGATCTCCGCGACCGGGCACGGGGGCAGGTGTGCGCTGTTTTTGTGCCAACACCTGTATATCTGAACAGGTGAGCAGGTATACGATCGATTCGGCATGATTTCCGGTGTTCGAGCATTGCGAGGCCCCCATGTCGGAGACAGCCCGGCCGGCCCGGATGATGCCGATCAGGATGTGGCGTCAGCTCGATCACGGACAGCGCCGCAGCACCCTCGGGATGGCGCTCACCGTTGCCGTGCTCAACCTGATCGGCTGGGGAGTGCTGATGGTGTTCGTGGTCCCCGGCCACTACACGGTCCAGGGCAGCGTCTTCGGAATCGGGTTGGGCGTCACCGCCTACACACTCGGGATGCGCCACGCATTCGACGCCGATCACATTGCGGCCATCGACAACACCACCCGAAAACTCCTCACCGACGGCAAAAAGCCGATGTCCGTGGGCTTTTGGTTCTCCCTCGGGCACTCGAGCGTCGTGTTCGTCCTGGTTGCCCTGCTGTCACTGGGTATCCGGCAACTCGCCACCAGCCTGTCGAATGACCACTCCGATCTGCAACGGTGGACGGGCCTGTTCGGCACCACAGTTTCAGGTATGTTCTTGCTGCTCATCGGCCTGCTCAACCTAATGTCCCTGATCGGCATCTACCGCGTCCTCCAACAATGCAAACGCGGCTCCTTCAACGAGGCACAGCTCGAACGAGAACTCGACAACCGCGGCGCCATGAACAAGGTCCTGGGGCCGGTCGTGAAGATGGTGCGCAAGCCCTGGCACATGTATCCCGTGGGCGCGCTGTTCGGGTTGGGTTTCGACACTGTCACCGAGGTCGGACTGCTGGTTATTGCCGGCGGAGCCGCAGCCACCTCGCTGCCCTGGTACGCGGTCCTCGTTTTGCCTGTCCTTTTCTGTGCGGGCATGTCACTGTTCGACTCCGTCGACGGCTGGTTCATGAACTTCGCCTATGGTTGGGCCTTCACCCGACCCGTCCGCAAGATCTACTACAACCTCGTAGTCACCGGACTGTCGGTGGCCATCGCGTTACTGATCGGGACGCAGGAAATCATCTCGATCGTCACCGACAAGCTCGGCATCACCGACGGGATCCTGGGAACGATCGGCAGCCTCGACCTGGGCGCGATGGGATTCATCATCGTGGCACTGTTCGTCCTCACCTGGCTCGTCTCGATCCTGGTGTGGACGTTCGGCGGCGTCCGGGACCGCTGGGAATCTGAGTTGATCGCATCGACTCCGTCCGTCGAATAGCGTCACGGTCGCCTGCCCCGCCTGACTCACGCCCCATCACAGCGGGCTCGACGATGCACGAATCACTCCGCCGGTCGGCCAGTGAACCGGCACGCTCCTGACGTCACAACGGCGCAAGCGCGCCGATTCGGGCTTCGATCGCCGCGTGAAAGTGCGGACAGGACGCGATGTCGTCGTGATCGCAGTCGAGCGCACAGTCGATCAGGGCGAGCGAGGCCTGCGCGCGGGCGATCCGCACCGCCAGGGCATCGCGGTGTCGCCCGAGAATGGCTTTCCGGCGGACCGGGTCGTCGGTGTCGAACATCTCCCGGATGTCGTCGAGACCGAAACCGGCCTCCTTCGCGCGCAAGATCATCGCCACCGCGTACACATCCGGCTTCTCGTACCGGCGGCGCGCCCCGCCTTCTCTCGACGGGTGCAGCAATCCCACCGCTTCCCAGTGGCGCAGGACATGGGTGGCGATCCCGAACCGCTCGGCGACCTCACCGATGCTCCAGGAGCAGCTGTCGTCGCTTGACCTCATGTCAACATGAAGTCGCATCCTGGCTGTCATGTCAACCACCAACACTTCCACCGACACCGACACCGACACCGACACCGGGGCGCTCGTCGCGCTCCTCGACCTCATCGACAACTACCCCGGCGCCGTGGCGCTGCGGGCTCGATCGATCGAACTACTGGCCGCCCCACCCGGACCGGTGATTGTCGACGTGGGCTGCGGCGCCGGCCGCGCCGTCGCCGAGCTTACCGAGCAGGGCTGGGACGCGCTGGGGATCGACCTGGACGAGCAGATGATCACCATCGCCCGCCGGCGGCGGCCTGACGGCCGGTTCGAGAAAGCCGACGCGGCCGAGCTCCCGCTCGCCGACCACTCGGTGCACGGATACCGGGCCGAGAAAGTCTTTCACGACCTCGCCGACCCCACCGCGGCGCTCACCGAGGCGCACCGGGTCCTGACCCCCGGAGGATGCATCGTCCTGCTCGGGCAGGACTGGGACGGATTCTTCATCGATTCCGACCATCCCGCACTCACCCGAACCATCGTCCACGCACGCGCCGACACCGTCGCCGCACCGCGGGCGGCCCGCCGCTACCGCAACCTCCTCCTCGGCACCGGCTTCACCGACGTCCAGGTCGAAGTCCACACCGGTGTGTTCACCGACCAGACCCTGCTGCCGATGCTCACCGGCATCGCCCACGCCGCCGCCGCGGCCGGCGCCATCACCCCCGGCCAGGCCGCGGCATGGATCGGCGATCAGGCCCGCCGCGGGCAGACGGGCCGGGGTTTCGTGGCGATCCCGCTCTTCGTGGCCCACGCCGACAGACGCTGACAGTGTTGAGGTGCTGGAGCGCTTCCTGCTGAACCCTGACACGGCTTCACGTTCGCCGGCCGCCAGGACCACTTCGAGTTCGACGGCCCGAAACGCGTTCGACGGCCCGAAACGCAATGGTGGGGGCGATGAAGAGAACCCTGTGCGACATCACGGCCGCAGAGCTGGCTTTGGCGGCTCGAGCAAACTGAGCTGCATCAGATCTATTGCAGCGCCGCGGCCAACGCTTTCGCGGTGTTGGTCTGCCACTGAATGTAGTCGAGTCCCTCGGGCAGGGTTTCGTTCACCTCTACGACAGGGATCCCGGCCGCCTCGGCCGTCGCCCGCACGTCCCGCGTGACGTCATCGTCGGTCTGCACGTTGTAGACCAGTGCCCGAACCTGTTTGTCGGTGAATAGTTGGCGGGTGGCTGCGATGTCGGCGGCTGCAGGGTCGTTGCCGTTCTCGACGGCGCTGGTGAACCCTTCCGGAGTGACGTCCCTCACGGAGGACTCTTCCAGAAGGTAGTGGGCGATCGGTTCGGTTTGCGCGACGGGCGCACCCCCTTGCGTGGCGGCAATGCCGTCCGTCACGGCCGTGATCTGCTCGAGCCGACCGGAGAAGGTGTCGGCGTTCGCCTGGTACGTGGCGGCGTTGTCTGGATCGAGTTCGCCCAACTCGTCTGCGATTGCCTGCGCCGTGGCATTGACGGTGCCGACGTCGTACCAGACGTGCTCGTTTGCCTCACCCTGATCACGCACCTGCGATTCGCCTTCGAGGAGGTCGAAGGCGTTGACGGTACGTTGATCGCTGTTTCCGCCATTGCTGCTGAGGACATCCTCGACGAACGGGTCGTAGCCCCCGCCGTTGTAGACGACGAGGGATGCATCGGAGACCTTCGCCGCGTCGGACGGGCTGGTCTCGAACGAGTGCGGGTCCGATGACGGCTCCGTGATGATCGAGGTGACCTCGACCTTGTCGCCGGCGACCGCCTGAGCAACGCTGCCCCACACATTGGTGGATGCGACAACTGTCAACGGGCCAGCTGCCGTGTCGGTCGCATTATCGGAACCACATGCGGTGAGGGTCAGCACCGCCGTGAGGGACAAACCCACGGCCGCGGCGGGGAGGCGGAATGTTCGGGACACACGCAAGGAAACTCCTTAGGACAGGCGTCAACATGAAACACACATTGAGAATCATTACCATTAAACCCTCCCCGTGAGTAGAGTCTGGACGTGGGACTTTGTAGGCGTACACCGTCGCGGGCTGCGATCCCCGTCCATTTGCCGCTCGACGGCCGGTACTACGTCCCGGTCTACAAGACCCCCTGGCCGGACTTACCGGTGACGAACTTCAGGAACTGCTGGGCCGCGTTCTGCTTCGTGCTGGACTTCAGGACCGCCATCCGAGGCCCTGGCGAACGCTCCCGGATCCTCGTTTTGAAATAGTGCAGGGCGACGTGGGCTGATCGCCGAACCAGTAGTAGTGATAGATCACGCCCGGATTCATGTCCTTCATGACCGTGCTGTTGCCCTGCCGCTGCCGGTGCGCACTTCGACCTCGATCCCCGTCTCGGCCCCGCGAAGGCGTCGGCCCACTCCTGAGTGAGCGACTCGTGCTGGGCGTTGTACACCGCGATCTGGGTACACCGTGATCTGGTTGGCGTCGGTTGAGCCGTCGCGGCCCGCACACCACTGATCCTTGCCTGAAGTGCGGGCGCGAAGAGGGACGGCAGGAAGACTCAGTCGAGGACGGGGTCGACTTTTCGGCCTCCGCTGCGGCGCGTCAACACCACCGGGGATGCCGCGATCAGCACGGCTAGGACCGCATAGCCGACGGCGAGAGTGGCGGCCGCGGCTGCGCCGGCGACCAGCAAGGGCCCGCCCGCGTCGCCGAGTTCGCCGCCGAGTTCGGCAGCGCCCATCGTCTGCCCCATGCGCTCCTCGGGTGTCGATGTGGCCAGGGCCGCGAAGGCCAGCGGTGTGATCAGCCCAGTGCCAATCCCGATTCCGATTCCGGCCAGCAGCACCCCGGCCAGGCCCGGGAGCATCGCGCAACCCAGACCGGCGCCGGTGATGAAAAGGCCGGTGGTGATACCCGTGCCTGTCGAGACGCGGCCCGCATCCAACGCCCGTCCGGCGCGCGGCTGCACCAAGGCAGCGCACGCCGCGAGAACCGAAACCGCGGCTCCGGTCACGACCGGGCCGAGGCCGGCGTCCGCCCCGGAAACCGGAAGGAAACCCACACCCACAGATAGGGCGGCAGTTGCCGCGGCCAGAGCTGCGGTCGGCCGCAGGAACGCCCCCTCCGACAGGCGTCGGGCCAAATCCACGACGGTCTGCCGGGCCCGCGGCAGTGGCCGAACCGACGGGACCACACACCCCACCCATACAGCGACCGCGCACGCCAGGACCGCCATGAGCGCGAACAACAGTGGCAGCCCTCCCAGCCAGACGACGGCACCACCGAGTAGTGGGCCCAGCGTGTAACCGATGCTCTTATAGAACCCATAACTTCCGAACGCCTTGCCCTGCTTCGATTTCGGGTTCATCCGTGCGACCAGCGCGCTAGCGGCAGGCGAAAACGCGGACGCCCCCGCGCCCTGCCCGAGACGGGCCAGCCACAGCCAGCCCGGATCATCGACCACCACGAATGCGGCGGAAGCGAGCGCGAACGCTACCAGCCCACCGATCAACACCGGACGAGCGCCCACCCGGTCCGCGATGGAACCGAAGACCGGTTTGAGCACCACCTCCGCGCCGTCATACAGGGCCAGCAACAAACCCAGATACAGAAGAGAACTGCGCAGATCTCCGGTTTCAGCCCCCAGATTCGCGGCAATACCGTGCGCACCGAACGCCGTAGTGAAACCCGCCGCATATAGCGGCCACATCCGCCACGGCGACATCACTGCGGGAACACCGGCGGGGACAGTAGGCCGTCCGCCGACTCTTCGGGCGCGTGCAGGGCGGCGAAGACCCGCTCGGTGTAGTCCTCGAAACGCTGTGTGCAGTACAGCAATCGCTGCGTGGCCTCGGTAGCATTCGGCGTGCCGAACACGTCGCGGGCCTTCAGATCTCGATGCCACCGACGCAGGCGCTCAAGGCTCTGCTCTTCCTCCTCGAGCTCGGCCAGCGTGAACTTGGCGGTGCGGATCTCCTTGTCCAGCTCCGCCTCGTACTTGCCGCAGTCGGCTATGAGCTCGGACCAGTCGTCCTGCCGGGCGGCGGTGAACATTGCCTCGAAGCGGGCGGCGTCGGCGGGGCTGGAGCCCACGGCCTGCAAGGAAATCGCCTCTCCGTCTGACTTTTCGGTTAGCTCCAGCGCTCGATGGACTCCAGTCGCAAAAACCGGCAGGTCCGGCACGGCCCACACGCCCTGCCCCAGTGACAACGCTCCGATCCGGCGTAACTCCCGCCATACCGCCACTCGGTGCCGGGATGGCTCCGATGGCAGCTTCAGCAGCAACACGATCCAGCGCGCCAGTGGCGCATCATCAGTCACACGTAGAAATGTAGCAGGCGTTACACACCAGGAAACGGCTGCGTCAGACAACGGATGTACGCCCCTGAAGACTCGAACGAATCGGGGATTGGCGAAGACTGACGCCCCGGCAGCTGCCACGGCAGCAGACCGAGGCTGGATAGCGATCAGATTCGCCGGCCAGCACACAATTGGCGGCGTCGTGGCTATACCCGATTGCCTAAAGTCGACCGCCGATGACGGCGAAGCAGTCCACACAACCCCTGCCGGGCGGTCACCATCAGCAGGTGGGCCGGACATTTCCGGCCCTTGCGGTGGTGCTCGTGTCAGCGCCCGAGGCGCAACCCATCCAAGGTGACCTGCACGAGCCGCTGGACAGCGGCCACGGAAGGGAGACCGGCGGCCGCGGTGAGCGCGTGAAGACAGTACCTCGCAAGCTCATTGGAGGCGATATCGTCTCTGATCTCGCCGTGCCGCGCTCCCTCGGTGAGCAAGTCGCTGATGAATTCGGTGAGCTGCTGCTGCGCCCGCACCAGGTGCTCGCCTCGATGCAGAAGCGCCGCGAGTTCGGTGTCGCGGTGTCCGTGGGATTCGTGGGTGATGAGCGCGAACGCCTCGAGGACAGCTTCGAGCCGCTGGTCGGCGGCCCCGGCCCGGTCTCGGGCTTCGACGAGATAGCCGAGGTGGGCCGTGATCTGACGCTCGTGCCAGGCGAAGAGCAGCGTCTCGACGTCGGGGAAGTACTTGTACAGCGTCGCCCGGCCGATACCGGTCTTTTCGGCGATCTGCGACATCGTGACCGACAGCAGCCCGCGCTCGGTGACCAGCGCCGCGGTGGCATCGAGGATCGCATCGCGCACCTCACGGCGGTGCGACTCGATCGTCTCGTTCCACAGCCTCGGCATCAGTCGATGATACATTTCGCCCGATATAGAGACAGCATGGCTACTACCATAGACACAATGTCTTGTAAACTCCGTGTTATGAGCGAACGAGGCATTGAACTGATGACGACGGCGAGCCGGCAGCTCGACGAGATGGCCGACGTGGTCGCCAGTCTGAGCGGCCGGATCTGCGCAAGCCGTGTCCCGACGACAGTGCCGGAGACACCATCGGCGCGCTCGCTGTACACATGGCCGAGGGCTATCACTTCCTGGGCCGGTTCCTGCAGGCCGCCGGGTATGGCCCGGGCGGACGGCCGCCGGGAAATGGTCGTGGGCACGCCCATGGCCACGAGCGTGCCCAGCCGCCCGCCGCTGCGTCGGAGGTTCTGGATCGGGTGAGCGCTGGCAAGGCCCCGATCGGCCTGCTGGCGGACCTGACCGATGAGCAGCTCGCCAGTGTGCCGGGGACAGGGAGTATCCGGTTCTCGGACGGCCGCCGGACATTGGAGCAGGTGATCGAGGCAGTCATCGCCCACCAGGCGACCCACCTGAACATGCTGAGACGGGCAGTCTCATGACGAATCCGCCGTTCGTCGCGTCATCTGCGGGGCAGGACGGCGAATCGAGTTCACCGCGTCGACCACGACCCGTCGATGATCACGCCGCGACGAAGGACACGCCCATGACCGACCCGCACCCCGACCCCGACTCACACGATGACCCCGGCGTCGGGGACGGGCACGGATCCACGACGCGCGGCCGCCCGCGGGTGATCGTGTTCGGGATCATCCTCGTCAAACTCGGCATCATCGCCCTCATCCTGCTCCTGCCCGGCTGGCTGGGAATCTCACTCGCGGTCGGCCACGGCGCCGTCCTGGTGGTATTACTCGTGGCCGCGGCGGTGACCCTGTCGGTGCCCGGGCTGCGCGGCCGGTTGCTGGGCCCGACCCGGTCGCGGCGGCCGCCTCGCGCGCACGGAATCGGCCCCGCGTTGCGGTCGGCCATAGTGCCCCGGAACAAGCGCCACAAATGAGTACCCTCGACGTTCCCGGCGCCCGGCTCTACTACGAGACCCACGGCAGCGGGCCCCTCCTTCTGATGATCCCTGGAGCGGGCGGCAACGCCGACGGATTCAGAATGGTGACCGACCACCTGACAGCGCAGTACACCGTGCTCATCTACGACCGCCGCGGCTTCTCCCGGAGTCGGCTCGACGGGCCACAGGACTACGGTCGACGCCTCGCGACCGACGCCGATGATGTCCGGCGCTTGATCGAGCGGGTCAGCGTCGAACCCGCGATCGTCCTCGGCGCCAGCTCAGGAGCGATTGTGGCCCTCGAACTCCTCACCCGCCACCCGACTGTGGTGGACGCGCTCGTTCCCTTCGAACCGCCGGCCGTGCGGCAACTGCCCGAGGGACAGAAGTGGGTGGACTTCTTCTCCCGCCTGTACGACCTCTACCGCACATCCGACATCGAGCCGGCACTCGTGGAATTTCGCGAACAGACCTTCGCGGAGTCCGACCGGCTGGCGATGGCCCGCGCCCCCAAGAACCCGGCCAACGCGACCTACTGGTTCGATCACGAGCTGCGCCAGTATCCCGCCGTCGACCTCGACCTGGACGTGCTCGCGGCGCACGCCGATCGGATCGTCCCGGCGGTCGGGCGGGAATCGCGTGGATATCCGTGCTACGAGGTGAACATGGAACTGGGAAGGAAAGTCGGTCGGGACGTGATCGAACTACCCGGTGGGCACATCGGTTTCGTCACCCACCCCGAAGAATTCGCACTCGAGCTAGTGCAGGCTCTTGCACGGTACGATCAGGGGCGCCCCTCGCCCTGACGTCCCGCGGCGACACGCCCGCTCGCCGTCAACCCATCGTCGGACCCATGAAGCAGGAAACCACGCGCGACGGTGAACGGATGGCGGAGTAGTGCGGCCCGTGCCTCGTGTCGGGACGGAGCAGTAAGCCTTCCGTCAGTCGATCCCGATGATCGACGCCGTTTGGTGAGCAATTTGAGGGGGTCGGTCTTGTCCCCGTCGGGGGCTTCCACTTCGAAGTGCAGGTCCGGCCCGGACGAACTGCCTCTGTTCCCAATGGTTGCGAATCTCTGACCGGCATTCACACGTTGGCCGACCTCGACGAGATTGTCGCTGTTGTAACCGTAGGTGGTGATGGTCCGTCGTCGTGCCGAATCCGCACCCACAGCCCGTACCCCTGGGCCGGTCCGGCACTCCCGGCGGCATGCAGTGGGCGCGCAGGGTGCTGCCGCCGGATTTGGTGTCGCCCGCGTTGGAGCAGCAGGCTCAGGGCTCACCGTTCCTCGACGACCTCAACGGTGGGGGCGACACCGCCGCGGGAACCCGGTACACGACGATCGGGTCGCGGCTCGACGAGGTCATTCAGCCGGCGACCAACATCGCGTTGCACGACCGGTCGGCGACGAACCTGATGATCGGGGACCTCTGCCCGATCAACCAGTCCGGGCATTTCCGAATGCCCTACGACGAGTACACCTTCCAACTGGTGACGGGCGTCCTCGATCCCACACAACCGGTGACACCGCCCTGCACCGCGGTCCCGGCGGGTACGGGGGTATTGGAGATGATCCTCACCGAGAACTTCTGACCGCGGACAATGCGTGGACGAACCACAGGCACGGGTCGAGCCGGCCCGTAGCATCACCGGCAGTCCCACGGAAAGGAACTCCCCGGCCACGCGGGGCAGGCTTTCCCGTGGATTCGCCCAAAACCAAGGTTCTGGGGGGTTCGTCCACGGGACTGATCGGTGATGTCTGTCAGGATCGCACCCGTAACGGAGCGTCTGTCGGCTCGGATACAGTCACCGCGTCCTGACGAGAGGGCGCAGAGGGAGCAGGACTTGATGCGGCGAGGTTTCAGGGGGTTGATGGCGGCGGTTCTCGGTGTCATTTTCCTCGCAATTGCAGTTCCGGTGCCGGCGAGCGCGGAACCGCTCTACCCGTGGCCGGACCCGGATCCGTTCTATCTTGCTCCCGCCGACCTCGGGGCCAAGCCGCCGGGTGATGTGGTGCGGACTCGGCGGATCGACACGTGGATGTACGCCAACTCGGACGGTTGGCAGATCGCGTTCCGGTCGACGAATTCGGCCGGCAATCCCATTCTGGCGGTCACGACGGTGCTCCTTCCCCGGGGTGTTGCGAATCCACCGTTGGTGTCGTATCAGGCGATCGTCAACTCGTTGGGAACCAAGTGTGCGCCGTCGCGGGCGCTGTTCAACCTGGAGATGCAGGAATCGCCCGGGATGTTGCTGGGTTTGCAGCGGGGGTGGGCGGTCTCGGTGCCCGATCACCTCGGCCCGACCGGTGCGTACGGTGCGGCCAAGCTCGGCGGCATGATCACGTTGGACAGTGTCCGTGCGGTGCAGCGGGTAGCCGAATTGGGCCTGGCGAACAGTCCCGTGGCTTTGGCGGGCTATTCGGGTGGGGGAATGGCGAGCGCGTGGGCGGCGGCGCTCGCGCCGACCTATGCGCCGGAGCTGAAGCTGGCCGCGGTGGTGCAGGGCGGCGTGCCGGCGGATCTCGAACAGATGGCCGAGGGGCTGGGCTTCAACCCGCACCCGGGGTTCGGGCTGGCCTTCGCGGCGGCGATCGGTCTCGAGCGGGAGTACCCGACCCGGTTGCCGGTGTCGTCGCAGCTCAATGAGACCGGTCTGTGGTTGCGGGAATGGATGAGCAATGAGTGCCGGCGGTTCCTGCTGTTCCACGGTGCGTTCCGGAACGCTGGGCAGCTGGCGGCATCGACCAGTCTGATGGCGAGTTCGGCGGCGCGGCAGGTGTTGCGGGAGAACAGTCTCCGATATTTCGAGGGGGTGCCGACGGCGCCGGTGTATATGTGGCACGGCACGCTCGATGGGCTCACTCCGTTCGATTCGGTGGCGGAGGTGGCGCGCCGGTACTGCGCGGGCGGGGCGAAGCTGACGTTCGTGCCGTACGACATCTCCGAGCACATGACCACTGCGGTGGTGGGTTTCCCGGATGCGTACGAGTTCATCGCGGCGCGATTCCGGGGGGAGCCCGCGCCAACGCGGTGCTGAGGCGAGGATTCCTCGAGACGGGATGGGCCGAGGATGAAGGGGAGGTGTCTGATCGGCGGCCGCTGGGATGCTCTGTCCGCGAAGGACGGCGGACTCGGTAGCGGATTCGGTGGAGTGGTTCCTCATCCGGGCGACGATGGCCTAAGAATGGTTCTGGCTCACTTTTCGTGACGGTTCGACGTCCGCGTGACACTCCGAGAAGACGTGGAGTGTGCAGGAGATGATCTTGCTGGTGTTCTCAGAGCTGCTGTGACCTGCGAGTACTGCTTCCGCACCTGGCAGGTGTCGCGATCGATTCCATCAACGTGACCGCGGGAGGGATCCGAATCCGGGCGTCGCCGCTGGCACAGTTCGCCTCGTGCCCAGCCTGCGAGGGCTGTGGTGAACCATCCCGGGTCTGATGCACACCGTGTTACTTGTGCGACGTTATTTGTGCGACCGGGGTCCGGTCCCCGCGGACCCGGCGGTGCCGTTGATGCCGGCCCGGTGCGGGCCGCTGCGAGGTCGCGGACCGGCCAAATCGGGTACATGCAATTCGGTGATGCGGCCGTGCGATCGACTCGAGCTCATCTCGTACTCGTCGCCTTGTTGGTGCTGACCTTGGTCCGTTTGAGCCTCTGGGGCCGTGACGTACCCGGCTTCGACGCCCAGGACCGCGCCGACGTGCCACTCGCATCAGGTACTGGAGGTGCGCTGTTGGAGGCATTCGCGGAGCCGATGACGGCTTCCGTCGGGTGGTGGCGATGAGTTGGCGCGTGTCACCTGGCGGAGAAGCCACCATGGTCATCCACTACCGCCAGGGACAGGGGGTGCTGCGCACCGTGCTCGCTCGCGGCGCCGAGCCGGCTACCGAGCGCATCTACAAGGGCTCTCGGAAACAGGCCACGATGTCAGCACGTCTGGATCGAGGCGCGGATCCGATTCGCCCCACTACAAGCCGCCGGTGCGGTTCATGGAAAGCCTCGACGAGGTTCGTGGTCTCTCCTCGGCCCGGTTCGACGATGGGCTCCATAGCCGCGACGTCCCGCTCGAACAGGTACGGGAGCCGTGCACGGTCACGCCGCAGCGTCATGCGCGTCGGCGGCACCCGGGTTTGGCAACGGGTGCGGTATGACACAGACCGGCGACGATCCATAATCTTGGGCGCAGCTGGCGGGTTTACCCGAGTAGGCCATCTTCGACAGCATGTGAAACGCCGGCAGCAACGGGCCGGGATCGGCTTGCTGCAGTGTTGGCGGTGTGGTCGGGTTCTTCGGTGTCCCGCAGAAGCTCTGGCGGATACAACCGCCTCCTGCGCCGGGAGTGGGGATTGCCGCACTCGATCATGCTGTGCCGTAATAATATACAGTTGTTGCACCCGCGGCGTGATGGCGGGCACGTACTGGATGGCCGAGGCTCCGGTGCCGATGGATGCCACCCTCTCGCCGGTCAGGTCGTGGTCGTGATTCCACCGTGCGGAGTGGAAGGTGACGCCTGCGAAGGTTTCCAGTCCGGGCAGCACCGGCACCTGGGGGTTCGGTCAGGGGCCCGGTCGCCGCGATCAGCAGCGGCGCGGACACCGCACCCCGGGTGGTGTTGATATTCCACCGATGCTGCGCGTCGTCCCAAGTTGCGCCGGTGATCTCACAGCCGAAAACGATGTGCCGTTCAATCTCGAAGCGTCGCACGCAGTCACGCAGATAGCTGCCGATCTCCGGCTGCGTCGAGTAGGTGCGGCTCCAGTTGGGGTTGGGTGCGAAGGAAAACGAGTACAGGTGCGAGGGCATGTCGCAGCCACAGCCGGGGTAGGTGTTGTAGTGCCAGGTCCCGCCTGCAGCGTCGCCGCGCTCGAGGACGACGAAATCTTCGACACCGGCCTGTTTGAGCCGGATCGCCATGCCCAGCCCGGAGAATCCGGCGCCGATGACGGCGATTCTCACATCGCTGGGCGGGCCGGGCGACGTGCTACCGAACTCGGCTCGACTTGATGTTGTGCCGCTGCTCATGGCACCGCCTCGGGCAGCGTGGGTGGCGGTGGCCACGTATGAGACGTCAGCCACCGCCGCTCCGGCTGTCAGCTGCCGAATCCGCTGAGCAGGTCGAGGAGGCCGTCGAGACCGAAGTCCAGGCCGCCACCGCCCGTGGCAGTCGAGGTGACAGTGACCCGCACCGGGGCGATCGGGTCCTGGTAGGCGACGTCGCCCTCCTCCTTGCACTTGGTGCGCACCTGGTATTCGCCGTCGGGGAAGACGGCCGAGGTGCCGACGCCGGACGCGTTGGTCAGCACCTGACCGGCCCCCATGGTCGGACCCGTCACGAGGAAGCTCTGGCCCACTTTCGTCGTGGAGTCGAGAACCGTGGCGTCGGCGCGGTAGACGGTGCCTTCGCACTTGACGAAGGGCTTGGTGGTGTTCAGCCCGGTGATCGAGGTGGTGATGGTGCCCGCACCTGCGTTCGCGGTCACGGTCGCCGAGCCGGTGATCGCTGCGGAACCTATGGCGGGGTTTGCGATCAGCGCGAGCGCGGAGAGTCCGGCGATGGTGCCGGCGCCGGCCAGGCGGCGCATGGTGGAAGAAGCCACGGAAGTGATGTCCTTGTCGTTGGTCGCCGGGCCCCCGCACGCGGCGCATTGTGGTCCTTGCGCGGCCAGTTCAGGACCACCACGGGGGTGAGCTCCACTGACCGATCGAGGATGGTTAGCCTGCCTGCACGAGGGCACCCTAAGTGAATGTAATGGATACCCTGAAAGTCAATGATGTGATAGCTGTCACTTTGCGCTAACGGGGTTGCAGCTCGTGCGGCTCTGTGCCGACCGCCTACGGTGTGACCGCGGCCGGCTACACGGGCAGGCGGGTGTCGACCAGCAATCCCGCCACCCCCACTGCGATGCAGATCATCGTCACCACAATCAGTGTCGGATTCGTCTGCCCGGTCAACGCGTCACCGAGCAGCACCACCCCGATGGTGCCCGGCAGGATTCCCACCACAGTCGCCACGGTGTACGGCAGCGGGCGCACCGCTGAGAGCCCGGAGCAATAGTTCACCAGTGCAAACGGTGCCGGTGCGATCAGGCGCAGGGACCCGACCGCCAGCCATCCCCGCCGGGCGAGGCGGGCATCGATGACCTGGACCGCCGGGTGCGTCAGCCGGGCCTGCACCGCCGCGCGGCCGAGCGCCCGCACCAACAGCAACGCCAGCACGGCGGCGACCGTCGTGGCGGCGATCGCGACGACGACCCCGGCGGCGGGACCGAACAACAGTCCGGCGCTGAGGGTGAACACCGTTCGCGGCACCGGGGTGATCGTCAACACCGCCTGGGCCAGGAAGAACACCAGCACGAACCCCGGCCCCATCGACTCCGCCCAGTCCCGCACCTGCGGGATCGACGGGCGGGGGACGAGGGCGGCGGCCACAGCCAGCACGGCCAGCACGGCCACGGTGGCGAGGACTCGGCGGTCGCGCAGGATCAGCGGCACCCGCCAGGGCCCGCGACGTGGGGGTCTGGGGTAGATGTCGTCGGCGGGGGCGCTCGGGCGGGCACCCTCACGCGGTGGGCGCTCACCGTCCGAGCCGGCCACCGCGGCGGCGTATCCGGTGTAGGTTCGCGGGTGCCACGTCGGAGGGGTCACGCCAGCGCGCTTCCGGCCAGCCACTGATCCCAGGGCACGGACCAGTCGCCGTTCTGCCACTGCTGGAGTGGCTCCCCGCCGGTGTTGCGGACCTCGACGATGTCGCCGGGGACGGAGAAGTCGTAGAACCAGCGGGCGTTGTCGGGGCTGAGGTTCAGGCAGCCGTGGGAGACGTTGGTGTTGCCCTGTGCCCAGATGGTGTCGGCGAGTTCGTGGAGGTAGATGCCGTCGTTGCTGATGCGGGTGGCGTAGTTGATCGTTTCCTTGTACCCGAGGCGGGAATTGACCGGGAGCCCGTAGGTGGAGGAATCCATGATCACGGGGTTGGCCTTGTCCAGGACGGTGTAGATGCCGCGCTGGGTCCAGAATGTCAGGGTTTGGCCGTTGATGGTTTCGCTGCCTCCCATGCCCATCGAGGTGGGCATGGTCCGCACGAGGTCACCGTTGTTGGTGACGGTGATCTGTTTGGTGGTGTCGTCGGCGATGGAGATGTGCGCGTCTCCGATGGTGAACGACGTGGCTGCGTCCTCCTGACCGAACAGTCCGCCACCGAGGTCGACGCCGTAGACATTCGCGCGGGCGGTCACTGTCGTGCCGGGTGTGTAGTAGTTCTGGGGGCGCCAGTGCACGTTCTGATCGTCCGCCCAGTACCAGGAGCCGGCGACCGGCGGCGAAGTTTCTACAGTCAGGGTCTTCTCGGCGGCGGGACGGTCGGTGATCGGCTCGTCGAAATGGGTGACGACGACGATGCCGATGCCGAAGGTGCCGCCGTCGGTGAGGAGGTTGCCGCCGGAGGTGACGAACGTCGGTTTGGTGAGGTTTCCCGGTTGCACGGTGGAGAAGGTGCTGGTCCGGTCGGTGCGGGTGCCGTCGTCGTGGATTGCGGTGGCCGCGATGGTGTACGTCTTGCCGTATCCCAGTGGCAAACTGGGTTTCCAGGCGATGCGGTCGGGGGTGAAGATGCCCTCGACGACCTTGCCCTCGTTGTTGGTCATCGTGACCGATTCGAGGGTGCCGCCGGTGGTTTCCACCGACACCCGATCCGCGGGGTTGACCGTGTCGGCCCCGTCGGCGGGGGTCACGGTGATCGCGGGGTCGGGATCAGCGGGGGCGGACGGCCCCGACCCGCCACTCGACGAGGAAGACCCGGTACCGGATGGGGCGCACGCGGCCAGCATCGCGATCAGGATCGCCAGGGCGATCAGGATCGGAGGCCGGCGTGATGGGTGGGTGTGCATGAGTTCCTCCATACCGACGGGGCGGCAGCGAAGCTGTTGGCAGAGAAAAAAAGTTGGGGTGCGCGCCATCTGTGTGAGGCGGGGGAGGAGGGTGGGACCGCGAGGAGATGCGGCCCCACCCTGGTGGAATCAGCCCTGTGGCAGCAGTGCCGTCATGGTGGTGATTTCCGCCTGCTGGGCACCGACGACGGCGGTGGCCAGTTGCTTGGCGTCGGCGTTGCCGCCGTCCGCAAGCTCGGTCTGAGCCATCTCGATGGCACCGGTGTGGTGTTCGATCATCATGTTCAGCCAGGCGGTGTCGAAGTCTGCGCCACCCTTGCCGGTCAGGTCGGCCATCTGCTCGAGCGTCATCATCCCGCTCATGCCCCCGCCCTCGGTCATGCCGCTCGCGCCGCCGTGGTTCATCCCGCTCATGCCGCCGCTGGCATTTGTGGACGGGACGGCCTTGCCCCACTTTTCGAGCAGCGCCGCCATCTGTTCCATTTCCGGGCCCTGGGCTGCCGCAATATTCTTGGCCAGGTCGAGGACCTGCGGGTTGGTGCTGCGGCCCTCGACCAGGTTCGTCATCTCGACGGCCTGGGCGTGGTGGGGGTACATCAACTGCAGGAACGTCACGTCGGCGGTGTTGAAGGCGACCGTCTCCACCGTGGTGGACGAGCTCGACGTGCTGGGGGTGTTGTTCGACATCTGGGACATGTCATGGCCGCCGCTGTTGTCGCTGCAGCCGGCGAGTACCAGGACTCCGGACACGGCCGCGGCGGACAGGACGAACTTGGCACGGGGGGAACGTGGTGACCACATGGATAGGGCTCCTCGAAAGGTCGTGTGTGAAAGGTGAAGCAGGCGTGGAGAACGCACGCCCGCGAGGGTGCCCCACTTCAAGTGGGTCACCTGTCACACCCGCAATACCGACAGTTCCGCGAGGGTCGGAGTGGTCCACGGCGGCGCCCGGCCGGCCCGGATGGGTAGCAGCGCCCGCAGACCGTGGACGGTGAGCTCGCCGGCGGCGGCGGTGGCGTACCACCGGGCGATGACCAACGCTGCGGCGATCGTCACCACGGCCATGCACAGATGCAGGCCGGAGTGGTCGGTGCAGTCGCCCCCCTCGCACCCCGTCCCGGCCAGCGCGGCGGGAAGGGCGGCGAGGGCCACCGGCTCCGCGGCCGCCTCATGGGAGTGGGAAGGTGCGTGCGCACCGGAATCGTGCGCCGATTCGGTGGCGTGCCCGCCGGTGTGGTCGAGCAGTAGGGAAGAATGCATGAGCAGGACACCGAACAGCACCGCTATGACGGCGGCCACCCGCAGCAGTTGCTGCATCGTCGGCGTCGCCCCCAGCGGTTTCACAGCCATGATGTTACCGACCCGGCGCCTGTGAGAAGCCCTGACGGGCCTGTTGCGGGGGACCGACACCCTTCATCATCTGCTCGCTCCAGGCGGTAACCCGAGACGATCGGGCCGGGCCCGGCGCCGCATTCCATCGCCGTGCTACGGATCAGCGGGCGGGCGAGGGTGGACATGGCGGTCAGTTCAGGGTGTAGAGCGCCTGGGGGGTGGCGGCGTAGGCGGTGTCGTAGTTGGCTGCGGTCATCGCGTCGACGGTGCCGACACGGGAGCGTTTCTGCCAGTCCTGCCCTTCTCGGCTGCGCCAGGCATACCCGTCCTCGTCGATTCCCCACAGGGCATCGCCGGCGCCGGCGATCATCACCAGGCGCGGGGCGCCCGGCACGGGCGAGAACGCGCGGGCACCGGTGTTGCTGTGTTCCAGACCCGCCGGGGTCACCGCCCACACCCCGGAGTTGGTGATCGCCAGCGCGGCGGCGACCAGCGACGCGCCCGGTGCCCAGGTGGTGCCGCCGTCGGTCGAGACGAGCAGCCCGTCGGTGCCGTCGAACCCGACGAGGACGCGTCCGTCCGTGGTCAGGGTATGAAAATCGACTTCTCCCGCCAGGGAGCGGTCCACCCAGCTGGTGCCGCCGTCGGTGCTGCTGCGCAGCCCCAGCGGGTTCGCGGCGGAACTGGACGCGCTGGGGTGTCCGGAGGCGTAGACGGTGTCGGTGTTCGGGACGCCGGTCAGGCCCATGAAGTCGTCGTCGGAGGCGCCGACGCGGGACGTCGCACCGGAGGCGTCGATGGTGAAGATGCCGGTGTGGGTGCCGGCCAGCACGGTGCCGTCGTCGCTGACGTGCAGTCCGTGCAGATGGGTCAGTTCGGAACGCAAATCCACCGTCGGCACGGAGGCGTCCGGTTTCGTGGTCTCGTCGGCTTCCGAGGAGCAGCCGGCGAGGACGAGCAGGGCTGCGATCCCGGTGGGCAGCAGGGTGCGGGCGATCCGATTGACAGGCATGGGGTCTCGTTCTGTGCTCGGGGGATGAGAATCGGGGAGGGTCGCAGCGAAGCTTTCCGCCCCGGATGGTGATCGGAAGACGTTGCGGCGGAGGTTATTCGGTGTAGGACAGGGTGGTCATCATCCCGGCCTCACCGTGGTACAGGTTGTGGCAGTGCACCAGCCACTGGCCCGGGTTGTCCGCGTCGAGGTCCACCTCGACGGTCTGGTTCGGTAGCACCAATGTGGTGTCCTTGCGGGGACCGGTGTCCTGGCCGTCGACGAGCTGGAAGGTGTGCCCGTGCAGGTGCATGGGGTGAAACATCATGGTCTGGTTGACGAACCGCAACCGCACTCGCTGTCCCTCGGTGACGTCGAGTGGGGTGTGCTGGTCGTAGGTGGCGCCGTTGATCGTCCACCGGTACCCGGACATGTCCATGCCCAGCATCAGGTCGTGCGCCCGGTCCGGGCCCCGGCGGTCGAGCCGGACCTCCTCACGCGAGCGCAGCGCCAGGCCGGTGATCGGGGGTGCGTCGAGCTCGGCAGGCCGGATGGCCGGGTCGAGTCGTCCACCGGCGCCGGTGCGGATCACGGCGAACCCCTGGCCCTGCTTGCCCTCGGCGGCGGCGACGATGGGGAAGACCCCGTCGCCGAGCGTGACGATCGCATCGAAGCGTTCGCCCATGCCGATCAGCAGCGACGATCCGGTGACCGGCTGCACCGGATATCCGTCGCTGTGGGTGACGGTCAGTTGATGGCCCCCGACCGCGAGGCGGAACGGGGTGTCCGCCCCGGCGTTGATGATCCGCAATCGCACGCGTTGCCCGGGGCGGGCCCGCACCGTGAACGGGTCGGCGCCGAGGGTGCCGTTGATCAGGTAGTAGGGGTAGTCCACGTCCCCGGTGTCGTCGCCGAGCGGGTTGGCGGGATCGGTCGCGGCGCCCATGCCGGTCATGCCGGACATGCCGCCGTGGTCCATTCCCATGCCGCTCATCGGCATCCCGTCCCGGCGCAGGGTGTCCAGTTGCTGGTCGGGGGTGCGTCCGGCCACCCCGTCGAGCCAGTCGTCGAGGACCAGGACGGCCTCGAGGTCGTAGTCGGCGCCCTCGGCGGGATCTTCGACGATGACCGGGGCGTAGAGGCCCCGGTCCAATTGCATCCCGACATGGGGATGGAGCCAGTGGGTTCCGGCGTCGGGGGCGAGGAATTCGTAGGTGAACGGGTTGTTGGGGGCGATGGCGGGCTGGGTCAGCCCGGGTACCCCGTCCATGTCGTTGCGCAGCGCGAGGCCGTGCCAGTGGATGGTGGACTCGGCCGGCAGGTCGTTGGTCAGTTCGGCGCGGAGCAGATCCCCGCGGCGCAGCCGGATTTCCCGGCCGGGTATCCGGTCGTTGTAGGCCCAGGTGTCGACCTGGACACCGCCCAGGTCGATCCGGGTCGGGCCGGCTTTCAGCGATGCCGTGACCGTGTTTCCGGTCCCGATATTGGCTCGCCGGACCTGTTCGGCCGTCCTCACGGCTGCCGAATCGGGACCGACGGCGGTGGGCGCCTGTCCGGCGCCACCACCCCTGCTGCACGCGCCCGCAGCCGCCACCGCCCCCAGGCCGGCCAGCGCCAGGAAGTTCCGACGCGATAGGCGGGCGGCGCCGGGAAACTGTTCGATCATGCACAACTCCTGTTCGAGCGCGGACGGCGCGGCGGCCGAGAACCCCACCCCAATCTACGTAGTTGCATAGTAGATGGGGTGGGGTGGGGGTCTGACCAGCGCGTTGAGTTCGGCGACCTAGCGGGCGGCCGGTACCTCGTCGTCCTCGGGCACCGCGGTTTCGGCCGGGGGTGGGGAGAGCCGGTCGGATCGGTCGAGCAGATACAGGGCGGTCACGCACACCGCCCCGACGCCGGTCAGGGCAACCCAGATCAGCGCCCCCAGATCAGCGTCGCGCAGGATCCCGAAGACGGCGCCGGTGCCCAGGTTGCCGAGCAGGATGCCGACCCCGACGACCGTGTTGTAGAAGCCGTAGTGGGTGGCGACCAGCCTGCCGCCGGACAGGGCGACAACGGTGTCCATCTCGAACGGAAACACCGCCGCCGTGCCGACGGCCAACAGGGCGGCGGTCAGCACCAGGGCACCGGCGGCGGCCCACCCGCCGAGGGCGGCCGGGCTGGGCAGCAGGATCAGCGGCAGGAAGGCCAGCGCCATGACCGCCATCCCGACGACCAGGCTGCGTCCCGAACCCCACCGGCGGGAGAACCACGAGGTGATCCGCAGCTGCCCGGCGATCGCCACCACCCCCGACACCACGAACAGCGAGGTCACCAGCGCGGTGTCGGACCGGTCGTCACCGACCACCACCGCCGCCTGCAGGGGCAGCGCCAGATAGATCTGGAACGAGAGCACGTAGGACCCGATCATCGCCAGTGCGAACAGGACGAAGGGCCGGTTGGCCACCACCACCCGCCAGTCCTCGAGCACCGACGTCTTGGCCGCGGCCGTCTCGGCCCGATGCGCGGGCAGCGCCCAGATCTGCACGATCGTCAGCACGGCGAAGACCGCGGCCGCCGCCAGCGAGGTGACCCGGAAATCGAGGGTGGTCAGGGCGAGCCCGATCAGCGGGCCCAGCAGAATGCCGGCCTGATAGAAGACATTGAAGGTGGCGAACGCCTCGACCCGCCTGGGCCCGGCATCGGCGGCCAGATAGGCCCGCACGGCCGGGTTGAACAGCGCCCCGGCGAACCCGGTGGCCACCGAGGCCAGCAGGATCGCCGGCAACGATTCCACGGCCGCGAGCAGGACGAAACCGGCGACCCGCAGCAGGCAACCGGCGACGATGAGCGGTTTGTACCCGAGCCGGTCGGCGAGGGTGCCGCCGAGCAGGAACATCCCCTGCTGGGAGAAGTTCCGCATGCCCAGCACCAGCCCGACCGCCCACGCCGCCAGTCCCAGCGGACCGGCCAGGTACCCGGCCAGATACGGCATCAGCATGTAAAAGCCCACGTTGATGGAGAACTGGTTGACCATCAGCACCTGGCTGGGCCGGTCGAAGCTGCGGAACTGGGTCAGAAGGTTCTTCATGAAACGCTCTCGGTGGGGTCGACCACGGTGGCGCACCGGGTCCAGGACTGGACGACGTGGTCGGTCGGGTGGTCGATGGTCGCCGGTTCGGTGGGCGGGTTGGCGTCGAGCAGGCCGTGCTCGGCGCAGTAGTCGTCGTTGTAGATGGTGTCGAAGTAGCGCTGCGGGCCGTCGGGGAAGATGGCCGCGACCCGGGTCTCCGGCGGGCTGGTGCGGGCGATCCAGCCCGCCGTCAGGGCGACGGCACCGACACTCCAGCCGCCGCTGGCGTGGTGCGTGGCCGCCAGGGTCCGGCAGGACCAGACCGCTTCGTGGGGGGCCACCCAGTGCACCTCGTCGAAGGCGGGGTAGTCGATGTTGTCGGGGTAGATGCTCGAGCCCAGCCCGCGCATGAGCCGGGTACTGGCGGGTTGCCCGAAGATGGTCGATCCGACGGTGTCGACGCCGACCAGTTTCAGGTCGGGGCAGAACTGGCGCAGCACGCGGGCGACGCCGGCGGAGTGTCCGCCGGTGCCCACCGAGCAGACCAGGGTGTCGACGCGGCCGAGCTGGGCGATCAGTTCTTGGGCGAGTGACTCGTACGCGTCGACGTTGTCCGGGTTGGTGTACTGATCCGGGCACCACGACCCCGGATGGGCGCCCAGGAGTTCGCGGACCTTCTCCCGCCGGGCCTGTTGCCAGCCGCCGGTGGGATGCGGTGTGGTGACCAACTCGACGTGGGCGCCGTAGGCGGCGAGCATGTTGTGCACGATCGGCTCCAGGCCGGGGTCGGTGACCAGGGTGACGGGATGGTGATGGGTGATCCCGGCCAGGGCCAGACCCAACCCGAGGGTTCCGCTGGTGGATTCGATGATCATCGCCCCGGGTGCGAGGTCGCCGCGCGCCTTGGCCTTCTCGACCATGTGCAGGGCGGGGCGGTCCTTCATCCCGCCGGGGTTGGAGCCTTCGAGCTTCGCCCAGAAGCCCCGGCCGGTGTCGGCGAACGGTTCCCCGATCCACAGGACGGGAGTGTTGCCGACCATGGTGCTCGGTTGCGGGCAACGGCCGGCGGTGGTCAGCAGGTGGCCGGCGGACGGCGGAACGAGGGTGGAGGGAACAGCACTGTTCATGATGAGTAATCCCTGTATCTGACTGCGACGACGGCAGTAAGTGAGTGATGGGCAGCACGAGCTGGGCCACGAGGACAAAGGTCCTCAGATGGCCTGCGGGCTGCTGATCAGCACCTGTTGATACAGAGTTCGTTCAAGACGGTCCGGCCGCGCCGGATGGGAATGGGTAGATCCGGCGGCGCCCGCGGGGTCAGCGGCACCGACATCAGCACCAGCACCACGGCCAGGGCAATCGCGACGACCGCGGCGACGGTCAGCGGGCGCAGCGGATTGTCGGAGCGGGGCATGGCCACGACGCTGTGCGCCTCGTGCGCCACGTGGGCTGATCCGTCATCGATGTGCGCGTGCCCGGGAGCGGATTCCTCGGCCGGCAGCGAGGTCGTGGACGAGGAGGAGACGTGGACGTCGTCGCCCTCGTGACCGTGGGCGAGGAAGATGCCGCACTGGGCGATCGTGTAGGCGAGCAAATACAGGACAGCGACGACAGCTATGACTGTCCGCATACGCGGGGGGCGTATCGCAAGGGCCGTCACAATTTCCCGACTGTAGCAGCCGTGACCGGGGCGTCGGTCCAGATAGTCGGGGGCGCGGGTTGTGCGGTGTCAATCCCCGCTGGTCACCAGGCCGTCGGCAGGCACCACATGGTTCCGGTCACCTCGAGCACGGCCAGGGCGATCGGGGCGGCGATCAGCACGGCCACCACCGCCGCCGTCAGCAGGCATACCCGCACCTTCGCGGCCCGCCGCGGCGGTGACGCCAGTCGCCCGGCCCGGTCCAGCAGGGCGATATTGCCGGCGCCGAGGGCCCCGTCGGGAACCTGGGCCGGAGCGCATAACGCGAGCAGTCCCGAGAGCCGGCACGCGAGCCGTGCACGCGGGCGGCGGAGTCGTCCGCGCACATCTCCAGCAGGCGGCCGACCTCCACCGCACCGGCGGTGAACAAGGTGATGCCGGGCATGGAGGCGGCGAGCACACGCAGGACGGCGAGTATCTGCGCGTGGTGCCCGGCCAGATGGGCGCGTTCGTGGGCGAGGACCGCCTGGACCTGCCGGTCATCGAGTGCGGCGAGGGCGGCGGTGGTGATCACCACGGCGTGCGGTCGCCCGGCGGCGCAGTAGGCGGCGCGCTCGGGATTGTCGATGACCACGGCATCGATGCCGCGCACCCGACGACCGATGAGGCGGGCCCGGTTCGCGTGACCGTGGGTTCGCGTGCGCAAACGCGCCAGACCCACAGCAAGTCGGCAACCGATTCACGCGGTGACCGACACCACCGCCGCGGCTACGGCGACTCCCACCATCTCGAATGCGGTGTCGGCACTACCGACCGTCTCCCTCAGGCGAGCACGGCACGCACCGTCAAGACCACATCGGACCTGCCGACGGAGTGGAAGGCCTCCCGCATCAGCCGGGCGATGTGCTCCTCCCGGGTCGCACGGGGCAATATCCGGGCTGGGCTGGTCCCCATGCCTGGGTCCCGCCCTCGCCGGGGTGCTGTCGGTGGCCGCCGGCACCGAGGGCGCCACCGCCGCGCGCGGGGTCACCCTGCTGGCTGCGGCACCCGCGCATCCTCCAGATCCTGGGGGGCCTGACCCTCGTGGTCGTCGGGCTCGCCTTGCTCACCGGCGCCTGGGATGTGTTCGTCGCCTGGATTCGGGACGAGTTCGTCACTGCCGTCGTCCTCCCCGTCTGACCCTGGTGGGAACCGTGGGAAACAAGTGAATAGCGGCACAGAAGTGAAGAAAGTGTATTAGCGTTACGGCGTGTCGTCTTGACTTTGTCGCGCCGGTCCATGTTTTTGGTTCACCGCCGAAACCCCGGTGTGACTGCTCAGAAGGGACTTGCGATGCGCGGTATCACCTCAGCGACGCTGACCGCCTGTACGAGAAGACTGCCCACCCTGTGCCTGGGTGCCTCCACGGCGGCGGCGATGGTGGTCCTTACGGCCCCGCCCGCCTCGGCCGCCCATCCCGGCCACGCGGATTCGTCGTCCGCGCTCGCCGCGGCGCTGGCCGACGCGGTCACCATGGTCGCCGACGCGGCACAGCCGGACGTGGTGGTGGTCGATCCCAGTCGTTGGCAGACCGTCGCGAACATCGCGGCCGCCAGCCTGCGGAACGCCGAGGCCAACGGCTCGCTCGCCGACACGTTCGAGGCCCAGCACCTGCTCGCCGGATGCCTGAGCGGTTTCGCCGCCGGGTCCGCCGCCGCCGAGGTGCTCGGCGCCTGCGCCGATGAACTCGGCGCCGTCGACGGCGGCATCGCGCCGAGGTTGCTCGCCGCACTCGAACTCGGCGACGTCTCCGAATCCTCCGGTCCTGGCACCTTCGACCACGCCACCGACCCGGCCGAGGCTGCGGCGGCACCCGACTCGGCGCTCGCCGAGGCCACCGCTCCGAACCCGGACGAGGAGCAGACCACCGGCACCGGTGCCGAAACCGGTGAGGCCGAGGCCGCCGCCGGTCCGCAGAGCGAGCACCCCGACCCCGAGGGCGCCGAGGACACCGAGGCCCCTTCACCCGAGGCGGACACCGGCGGATCCCACACCCACGACGGCACCGACACCGACGGGACCGCCGACGACGCGACCGGTGACGCGACCGGTGCTGACGAGACCGGTGCTGACGCGACCGGTGCTGACGCGACCGGTGCTGACGCGACCGGTGCTGACGAGACCGGTGCTGACGAGACCGAGGGCGGCGCGGCGGCTCCGCAGCAGCCGCGCACCTGGAATCGCCCCGGAACCAAGGAATTCGTGGCACCCAGCGCGGGAACCGTCACCGCCACCATGGGGGATGGACGCGGCCACGAAGGCATCGACATCGCCAACACCCTCGGCGCACCGATCGTCGCCGTCGCCGACGGTGAAGTCATCGACGCCGGCCCCGCCCAAGGTTTCGGGCTGTGGGTCCGGATCCGGCACGATGACGGCACCATCACCACCTACGGCCACAACAACGAAAACCTGGTCGAGGTGGGGGAGCGGGTCAAGGCCGGACAGCAGATCGCCACCGTCGGCAACCGCGGCAATTCCACCGGCCCGCACCTGCACTTCGAAATCGAAGACCCGGACGGGGAGATCGTGGACCCCGTCAAGTGGCTGGCCAAGCGCGGCGCCTCCATCGTCGGACTCGACTGATCTGGCTGCACTGTCTCGGTTTCGGCCGCCGGAGGGACAATCGGCGACAGACCTCCTGCAGGTAACGCACAACAGCGGTGGAAAGGGACGGTGGTCACCGATGATCGACGTCGAGGGCAGCATCGTCATCGAACGCCCCATCGGCGAGGTCTTCGCCTTCATTGCCGACCAGACCAACGCACCCCGCTGGCAGAACGGACTCGAGCAGGTCCGCCGGATCACCGACGGACCACCCGGGGTGGGCACCAAACATGTTGTCGTCCGCAAGTTTCTGGGTCGGAAGCTGGACCTGATCAACGAATACGCCCGCTACGAGCCGAACGCGGAGATCACGTTCACCGGTGCGTCCGGACCGAGCCGCTTCGAGGTGACGTACCGGACCGAGGAGACCGCCGAGGGAACCCGGCTCAGCTGCCACATGCGGATGGAGCAGAAGGGACTGTTCGCCCTCGCTGACCGGGTGGTCGCCGCAAGCCTGCGCAGAGACTTCGCCGCCAACCTCCGAAACCTCAAGGCATTACTCGAAACCCGCGCAGAGTAACCGCCCCCGGTCTCGAGCAGGGCGCGACTTTATGTCGACGTACTGGCCGCCGCCCGGTTCCGCAGCGCCTTCCGGTGCCCGTATGCGGTCATCCCGCGCGGCTTGTACACCGCCAGCACCAGCGCGGCGAGCACCACGACCAGGGCGGCGGTGGCATGCACGAGGTGGGTCGGGTCCCGCAGCAGATCCCGGTCGGCCTGCGACCAGCTCGGCTGCGCCGCGACGGCCGCGGCGTACTCGATCGAGCGGGTGTAGAGCACCAGGACCACGGTGGCGGCCAGGTTCAGCAGCAGCTTGAACAGCACCCAGTAATGGCGCAGCAAGCCCCACGCTGTGCCGAGCGAGCAGATCAACCCGGTGACCAGCGAGGCCAGCGCCAACGGCAGCAGCACCGCGTCGGCGAGCATCGCCATCACCTGATAGCCCCCGCGCACCTGGTCCGGATCGGAGCTGATCAGCGTGGCCGCGGCCACCACCAGGTACGTGACGATGGCACCGAGCCAGCCCGCCGAGGCCCCGATGTGCACGGTCCGCGCGAGCGTGCGCACCGTCGGCGACATCGTCACAGTGCGATCGGCCCGGTCAGCGCCCCCGGCAGGGTGCGGCCGGCGTCGAAGCCGGTCGCCGGGTGCACCACGGTGGCGGGGGCGGACATGTGCCGGCCCGGACCGTGGTTGCCGCCACCGAACAGCATCACGGCGACGACCAGAACGAGCAGCAGGCCGACGACGATGCCGACCACCTTCACCCAGCGCGGCGTCCGGTGCTCGGGGCTGCCGCCGGCTCCGCGGTGCGGGGGCGGCGGCGGGGTGGGAGTGGGATCGGTCATCGGCGGTAGCTCCCTCATACACAAGACAACTTTTGCGATACACACTGTCACATACCAAGGCATGTTGTCGATAGCGCGGCGTTGCGTATACTTCGAGGGTGCCGAAGCTGTGGAACGAGACCATCGCCTCGCATCGCCAGGCGGTGCGGGAGGCGACCATGGACGCCGCCGCGGCAGTGGTGGCCGAATCCGGGCTCGCGGCGGTGACCATGTCGAAGATCGCCGAGCGCACCGGGATCGGGCGAGCCACGCTGTACAAGTACTTCCCCGACGTCGACGCCATCCTCACCGCCTGGCACGAGCGCCAGATCGCCGGCCACCTGCACCATCTCGCCGAGGTCCGCGACCGCACCGCCGGCCCCGGCGCCCGCCTGGCGGCGGTGCTCGAGGCGTACGCGCAGATCCTCGCGCATCACCACACCGGTGCGATCGCGGCGGGGCTGCACCGCGGCGACCACGTGGCCCGCGCGCAGCAACATTTGCACGCGTTCGTCCGCGACCTGCTCACCGACGCGGCGGGGGTGGGCGAGGTCCGCGACGACGCCACCGCCGATGAGCTGACCTGGTACGTGCTGCATGCGGTCACCGCGGCCGAAGGACTCGACTCACCCGCCGCCGTGCACCGGCTCGTCGCGATCATCCTGGCCGGACTGCGGCCGCAGCGCTGACCGCGATCTCCGCACCCCCACCGCCGGTGGGGCGCGCGGGTCTCAGGGCCGGTCGGCGTGCGCGAGAAACAGCGGAATCGCCACGAAACCCCGGTCCGCCTGCCCGCGGCGGGTCTGGTCACCGATCCAGTCCTCGGCTTGCTCGGATGTGATCGCGCCGGCCGCGGCGGCGGCGTGGGCGATGCCGGTGAGCATCGGCAGCAGCGTGTGGTCGGTGAACACCCCGGTGTGCACTTCGATCTGGGCGTCGGTGAAGCCGGTGTCGAGGAGGAGGTTGCGGTAGCGGCGGGCCGCCCGCGGCGCGGCGACGGTGTCGGCGCGGGCGTGGACGATGGTGCGCGTGAGCTCGGGATGGTCGGAGTCGATGAAGAATCCGTCCCAGTCCTGCCCGATCAGGACAATGCGCCCGCCCGGGGCCAGCACCCGGTGCGCCTCGGTGAGCGCCGAGCTGGGATCGGCGATGTCGTGAAAGACCTTCTCCGCCCGGTAGCCCCGCACCGAGTGGTCGGCGAGCGGAAGCGAGGCTGCATCCGCTTTCTCGAATCGGCAGTGCGGCCACCGCCTGCGGGCGATGGCCAGCATGTGCTCGTCCAGGTCGATCCCGTGCGCATCCCATTCCTGCTCGGTCATCTCGGCGACGGCGCGGCCGGCGCCGCAGCCCACGTCGAGGACCGTAGCCCCCCGCGGCGCGGCCAAAAGTTCGATCGATCGTGCCCGCAGCGCCGCGGCACCGGGGTAGTTGTCGATGATGTCGAGGAGCGCGACGAGCGCCTCGGTGTCGGTGTCGGTGTCGGTGGAAGTGTTGGTGGTTGACATGACAGCCAGCGTGCGACTTCATGTTGACATGAAGTCAAGCGAGGACGTCGGCCAGTGGAGCATCGGTGAGGTCGCCGAGCGGTTCGGGCTCGCCACGCACGTACTGCGCCATTGGGAATCGGTGGGGTTGCTGCACCCGGCGAGAGAAGGCGGCTCGCGCCGCCGATACGAGAAGTCGGATGTGTACGCGGTGGCGATGATCTTGCGCGCGAAGGAGGCCGGTTTCGGTCTCGACGACATCCGGGAGATGTTCGACACCGACGACCCGGTCCGGCGCAGAGCCATTCTCGGGCGACACCGCGATGCCCTGGCGGTGCGGATCGCGCAGGCGCAGGCCTCGCTCGCCCTGATCGATTGTGCGCTCGACTGCGATCACGACGACATCGCGTCCTGTCCGCACTTTCACGCGGCGATCGACGCCCGGGTCGGCGCGCTCGCCCCCGTTGCCACGGCGTGAGCGGCCAGGTCTACCGGTCGACCAACCCACTGGGATGGCCGTGCCTAGCAGGATCAGGGCCGCGTCGCGTGCGGACTTGGGTTGAGACCGCGAATGCTCTGGTCGACACCGACTGGCCTCGATCGCGACGTCGGTGCCGGTGCCCATCGCCAGACTGAGGTCGGCCTACGCCAAGGCACATGCGCGTACCGGCGATGCGCTGAACTGACTCAAGACGAACAGTGTCACGTTCCCGAACGCTCCGGGCGTGGCCGTAAAACGATCCACATCGACGCCAGTACGGCGAGCAAACCCGCCGCGGACCATCCCGTAGGCCATTCACCAAAGAGTAAGGAGCCCAATGTAATTCCGACAACCGGCGCCAGGAATGTCCACGCGCTCAGCGCGTCCAGCCGGCAGTGCCTGGTCTCGGTGAACCAGCCCACGAACGCGGCGGCCGTCCCCACCAATGACAGAAACGCCAATACCGCAACGAATCGGGGGGTCCAGTCGATTACCGGGGGGCCCTCGACCATTGCCGCCCATACCGCCAACACAACTCCGCCGATCACGAAATGCCAGCCGCTGGCCGAGAGCACGTCCAAACCCGCAAGACGCCGCGACAGCAGCGTGCCGCCCGTGATCGCGGCCGCGGCCAGCAGTGACAACAGCGCTCCGCTGCCACCGCCCCCTGGCACCGCCACCACCAACAGGCCGGAGAACCCGACCGCTAACGCCGCTGCGGTCCGGACGGTCACTGCTTCGCCGTACAACCACCACGCCGGCAACAAGATCAGCAATGGTTGGGCGTTGGCGAGCACCGCTGCGGTGCCGGTCGCCAGTCCTGAGACTCCGGCGAACATTGCGGCGAACGCGACCGTCACGTTGACCAGGCCCAACACCGTGATCAGTAACCAGGCGTGGAATCCACGCGGCCTGGGCCGACTCTGAACTTCGGCGACCAGAACCAGACACACCCCTGCCACCAAGGCGCGCAGGGCGGCGAACCACAACAGCGGCGAGTCCCGAAGCCCCCAGCGAATAGCCACGAAACAGGCTCCCCACGCGGCGGTGATCCACAACAGTCGCCACGGCTTCGGCGCACGCCGAAGCTCCGCGACGCCCGCCGAACCGGTGCCGGCGGTCATCGTGGCCACTGCACGTGGAAATCGGGCCGATCATGACGAACCAGCACCGAACCTTGGAACTGCTGAGGGAGACCTGAAATGCAAGCCTGTGCCTTCACCGCCTGCCTCCTCACCGTCTTGCCTGATTCGAGACGTTCACGAACGTGCATCACCGTCGGTGCATAGAACGAGTCCTGTATCTGGCTGGTCGGTGTAACGATCTCCGTCGAATGCCATGGATTGGGTTCTGGTCGCACCGTTCGGCCCGGCGCTTGGTCGGCGCCGACACCTCGGTGTGAGCGGGAACGGTGACCCTGGGTGGCAGAGTGAGCACCGGCTCGGACTCGTCAAAGAGCTCTTGAGAGCCCAAACAGCACCGCTAGACGTGGCTTCGGTCATTGCGGTGCCTGTCCGCGCAGCGTCGCCAATCGGCTGCGGTACTCGGTCTCGTCGAGTTCACCGCGGGCGAATCGTTCGGCGAGCACCTGCTCCGCTGTGTGGAGCACCGGCAGGTGGGTGGGCGACGATGCCTCGCGCCCGACATATCGGGCCAGCATCACGACGCCGGTGATCAGTAGCCCCCAGAACAGCACCATTCCGATGATCATCAGCGCATAGCCCCAGCCGCCGGGATCACTGCCGTACCAATACATCACGATGACTTCTCCTCATTTACTTGGATGGAAGCGTTGTATGCCCCGGCGACACTCGGTGGGATAGGCGCGGACCGCGGAGGATCGAGGCCGTGTGCTCCATGGTTTGTGCCGGGTCAGAGTCCGGGCGCGTTGTAGAGCGGGAACCAGCGAGTGAGATCCTTCTCCACCCGCAGATCGTTCTCGATGGCCGAGGTGATCTGTAGCTCGAGGCTGTTGTCGCGCCGATCGGTCCCGGCGGGGGCGAAGGGGTACCAGCTGCCCCGCTTGTAGAGGTAGACGAGCCCGAGCGGGCGGGTGCCGTCGGTGAACGCGATGACGGTACACAGCAGTGCCGACCCGAATCCGGCGTCGACGAGTGTGCTGTTGACGGTGTGCAGATCGGTCACCAGGCCTTCGAGGTCGTCGGGGTCGGTGCGGCGGATGATCCAGGAGAATCCATAGGTGTCGGTCTGCTCGCTGTATTTGCCTCCGTCGAGGGCGAGTAGTCCGTCGACCTCCTCCCGCAGTTGGGCGAAGCCGCCGCCTTCGGCGGCTTTGAAGCAGACCGCGCCGGTGCCGGTGGGGTGGAACCGGGTACTGACCTGCAGGGTGACCGTGGCGGCGGGTAGTGCGAAGAGTTGGTCCAGATTGGGCGGCACCGGTGTGGAGCGGCCGAGGAGCGCATTGAGGAAGCCCATGGGGTCTAGTACTCCTGTCCGAGTTGGCGGGCGATGTCGCCGAGTTGGGCGAGCCGGCGATCGAGCGGCGGGTGGGTGGCGAAGAGCGAGGAGAGGCTGAACCCCTCGGCGAGGGCGGGGGCGAAGAAGAAGGCGTTGAACGCCTCGGCCTGGCGCAGGTCCCGGGTGGGGATACGGGCCATCTCGCCGCTGACCTTGGTCAGGGCCGATGCCAACGCCGACGGCTGGCCGGTGAGCAGCGCGCCGGATCGGTCCGCCGACAGTTCCCGATATCGGGACAGTGCCCGGGTGAGCAGGAACGAGACGGCGTAGACGACCGCGGAGACCAGGACGACACCCATCAGGACGAGGGTGGTGTCTCCTTGCCCGTCGTTGCGTCCGCGGCCGCCACCGAAGCCGCCGAAGAAGCCGGCGTACAGGGTGAACCGGGTGATCAGCCCGGCCATCACACCGAGGAAGGAGGCGATGGTCATCACCGCCACGTCACGGTGGGCGACGTGGGAGAGTTCGTGTGCGAGTACCCCTTCGAGTTCCTCGGTGTCGAGGCGACGCAGGATGCCTGTGGTCACGCAGACCACCGCCCGGGTGGGGCTGCGCCCTGTCGCGAAGGCGTTGGGCACATCGACCTCGGCGATCGCCACCGCCGGTTTGGGCATGTCCGCCAGCGAGCACAACCGGTCGATGACCCCATGGAGTTCGGGCGCCTGATCGGGGGTCACGATCTTGCCGTGCATGGCGTAGAGCGCGATGCGGTCGGAGAACCAGTACTGCGCGAACAACAGTCCACCGGCGATCAGGACGGCCAGGAACGCGCTCCGCAGCAGCGCGATGAGCACGGCGGTGAATACGACATAGATCAAACCCAGCAGGAATGTCGTCCAGAGCATGCGGCGGGTCAGCCCGCGATCGGGCCTGAAGCGGCTCTTCATGGTGTCACCCGGGAATCAGACCTTCCTCGCCGAGCAGGGCGCGTACCTCCGCCAGGCTGCTTTCCTGGGCGGGGAGGATGGCGTCGGAGACGGACAGTGAGTCGTCGGCGGCGGGGGTGCCGACGGCTCTCACCCGGTCCAGCAGGGTGTCCAGGGCGTGCTGGAATCGTTGTTCGTCGCCTGCGGTTACCGCTTCGGCCAGGCCGGCGTCCAGCTCGTTCAGTTCGTCGAGGTGGTCGTCGGCGATGTCGAGCTGGCCCTCGCCCAGGATGCGCACGATCACGACCGGTCCTCCTTCGGTGTTCCGGGGCCGGCGCCGGGGGGTGTCGGCGACGAGGTATCCGCGCCACTGCCCGGCAGCGCGGTGCGCGCGGCGGGGGGCAGTGCTCTTTTGAGGTGGGCCAGTTCCTCTTCGACGTCGGACTGAGAGGTCATCTTCTCCAGTTCGGCCGCGATGTCATCCTTGGCCGGGCCGGTGGCGTCTTCGAGTGCCCCGGAGGCGAGGAGTTCGTCGATGGCGCCGGCGCGGGCCTGCAGCTCGGCGGTCTTGTCCTCCGCGCGTTGCATGGCCAGTCCGACGTCGCTCATCTCTTCGCTGATCCCCGAGACCGCCTCCCCGATCTTCGTTTCGGCTTCGGCCGCGGTGTAACTGGCCTTGATCGTCTCCTTGCGGATGCGGAACGCTTCCACCTTCGCCTGCAGACGCTGTGAGGCCGCGGTGAGTTTGTCCTGTTCGGCCTGCAGCGCCGCCTGCTGCGGGGCGAGCTCGGCCAGTTGCTGCTGCGCCGCGGACCGGCGGGTCAGAGCCTCCCGGGCCAGATCGTCGCGGCCCGCGGCGACCGCTGCCGTCGCCTGCTGCGCCAAGGTGCCGACCCGGGCCTGCAACTGCTGGGCCTGCAGGTCCAGGCGTTTGCGGCTGGTCGCCACATCCGCCAGCCCACGGCGCACCTGCTGCAGCATCTCGAGTTGCTTCTGATACGAATAATCCAGCGTTTCCCGCGGATCCTCGGCACGGTCGAGAGCCTTACTGGCCTTCGCCTTGAAGATCAGCGCGAGACGTCTACCCAGGCTCATTGCGTTCCTTTCCTGCACAACTCGGTCCCTGGTCGACACCCTCGATGCCTGCGCGCGGGGACGTGCACTCGAACGGTCTTGCGCAGTCAGCGTCGGCCGCAGCCCTTCCGCGGGCCTGACCCGTTTATGCGTCGGTTCGTTGCCGAGTGTCGGCGGCGAACCCCCGCAAATCGGTGAGGGTTTTATGAAGATTCGTTGAAGAATTTTATGAAGATTCGTTGAAGAAGAGGACCAGTCGAGTGCGCCCGGCGCTGGCACGGTATTGAGTTGAGGAATCGGCGGGTCACAACCTGAGGAGAGTGCACCGATCAGGCGGCACTCGTTCGGGTTGGTGTCGTGCGGTGGGAAAGGGGGGGCACATCGACCTCGACTCACGGCGTCTGATTCGAAACCCCCACCGCCGCTTTCTGGTGCCGGCCGCCGGTGGCGCGCACACGCCTGATGCAGTGGCGCTGACGTCTAGATGACCACCGCAAGTGTTCCGAGGAGCGAGATGAACAGCGAGATGAACAGTTCGGGGTCCGCGGAGTCGGCGCCGGTGAACGCGGTGCTGACCGCTGAAGGAATCGAGAAGAGCTTCCGGCAGGGATGGTGGCCGGCCCGCCGCGATTCCCCGGTACTGCGGGGCGTGGATCTCGTGCTGCAGCCGGGCGAGGTGGTCGGGCTGACCGGGGAGAACGGGTCGGGGAAGTCGACGTTGATGAAGATCCTCGTCGGCGAGTACCGGCCGGACGCCGGCACCGTGACCCGGTCGGGGCGGCTGGGATACTGCCCGCAGCAGCCGGTGGTCTACGAGAGGTTGACCTGCGACGAACACTTCGAGCTGTTCGGTTGCGCCTACCGGATGACCCCGAACGAGGAGCGACGGTCCCGCCGGGGACTGTATGCGGCGCTCGGCTTCGAGCGCTACGCGGACACCCGCGCCGACCGGCTGTCCGGCGGTACCCTCGCGAAACTCAACCTCGGGTTGGCGATGCTCGCCGACCCGGAGGTACTGCTGCTCGACGAGCCCTATTCCGGATTCGACTGGGACACCTACCTGAGGTTCTGGGAACTGGTGGCGGAGCGCCGGGAAACTGGCCGCTCGGTGCTGATCATCAGCCACTTCGTCACCGACGAGCACCGATTCGACCGCATCGTCGACCTGCGCAACGGGATGGCAGCGGCGAGATGAGAAGCGATAATGACCTGCCGGGGGCGCCGGCCGAGGTCGCGCTACTCATCCACCGATTCCTGGTCGACTACGCCCGCAACCCGGTCAACATGGTGGTGCTGGTACTGGTCCCGATGGTCTTCGTGATTGTTGCGGCCGGGTCGATAGCCGATGCCGCGAAACTGCTCGGCGGCGCGGGCGGGCCCGCGGTGGAAACCGCGACCGCCGGCTGGGCGGCGGGATTCCTCGCCGGTATCGCCATGTTCTTCCAGATCAGCGCCGCCCGTGCGGCCGATCGGCGGCTGGTCGCGGCGGGCCTTGCGCCGATACGGTTGGTCGCAGCCCGGCTCGGGACCGGCCTGGTGCTGGGAGCGTTGGTCGCGGCGGCGGCGCTGCTCGCCTTGGCCGCGCGCACCGGCATCGGCGACGTCGGCCGGGCGATCGCCGGCACGCTGATGTTCGCGGTGATCTATCTGGCGATCGGCGCACTGGTGGGGGCGCTGGTGCGCAACCCGGTCAACGGCACCGTCCTCATCTTGTTCATCTGGATTCTGGACGTGTTCTTCGGACCCGCCGTCGGATCCCCGATCGCATCGAAACCCGTTGGTTCCCAACGCATTTCGTGACATTGTGGATGGTGGACATACCGTCGCGGCACGGCGGCCGGATAGGGGACCTCGGCTGGGCACTGGTGTGGATGTTCGCGGCGCTGATCGTCAGCACCGCCGTCATCACCGCCACCGTCGGTGTGTCCTTGCGGTCGCGGCGGCGCCTCACAGCTGGATCCGGGTGGGGTCAGATTTCGGCCGGACTGCGGATGGGACTACGGGACTACCGCCGCAACCCGGTGCTGTGGGTGCTGCTGGTGGTCGTGCCGATCGTGTTCATCGTGCTGGCCAAGGCGATGACCGTGCAGGAGTCCGGTGTGTTCTCCCTGGTCGAGGGCGGTCGGACGGTGATGGAGGTGTTCTGGTTGCCGGATGTGCATGCCGGGACGATGACCCCGATCGCGGTTTCCTCGCTGGCGGCGTTGGCCGGGCTGTTCATCGGGCTCGATGCCCGGGCGGGCGATCAGCGAGTGACCCTGGCAGGCTTTCCCTTCCCCCGGCTGCTGGCGGTGCGGTTGACGATGATCGGCTGCGCCGCAGCCCTGGTGACCCTCTCGTCGTTGATGGTGACCGCCACGGTGTTCGATGCACGGCAGTGGGGGGTCTACGGAGGCGGGAACCTGCTCATGGCCGCGACCTACGGGCTGCTCGGGTTCTGCCTGGGGCCGATCTTCGGGCGCGTGGGTGGGGTATTCATCGCATTTCTGGTGCCGTTCCTCGACATCGGGATCGGCCAGAGTCCGATGCTGCGGCCAGAACCTGCGACCTGGGCACGCGGCCTCCCGGGATACGGGGCGATGCGGGTGTTGGTCGACGGCGGGCTGACCGCACGGTTCGACGAGATCGGGCCGTTGCTGGCGGCGCTGGCGTGGCTGCTCGCGCTCACCGCCCTGGCCGGGTGGTTGTTCCACCGCACCCCCGCCACCCCCATGCGTGGCCACCTGGGTATGTGATCCGGCGACGATCGCACACGCAGTTCTCGTCCGGCGATCGGCAGATCTGTCGTTACCGGGTGGGGGTGAACCGGCGCAGTCGCAGGCTGTTGCTCACCACGAACACCGAGCTGAAGGCCATTGCGGCGCCGGCGATCAGCGGGGTTGAGCAGGCCCAGCGCCGCCAGCGGCAGGGCCGCCACGTTGTAGGCGAACGCCCAGAACAGATCGCCCTTGATCGTGCGCAGGGTGGCCCGCGCCAGACGGATCGCGTCCGGGGCGGCCCGCAGGTCACCGCGCACCAGCGTCAGGTCCGAGGCCTCGATCGCGACGTCGGTGCCGGTGCCCATGGCCAGACCCAGGTCGGCCTGGGCGAGCGCGGCCGCGTCGTTGACACCGTCGCCGACCATCGCCACCACCCGACCCTGGTCCTGCAGGTTCTTGATCACGTCGACCTTGTCGGAGGGCAACACCTCGGCGATCACCTCGTCGATCCCGACCTGGTTGGCGACGCTCTGTGCGGCGCGGTGGTTGGCCCCGGTGAGCAGCACGGGTGAGAGGCCGAGCTCGCGTCGTTCACCGATCGCCGCGGCGGAGGTGTCCTTGACGGTGTCGGAGATGACGATCACCGCGCGGAGCGCCCCGTCCCATGCAATCCACACCGGGGTGCGTCCCTGGGTTTCGGCGTCGTCGACGACGACCTGCAGCGCGTCGGGGGCAGTCAGTGCCCACTCATCGCGCAGCCAGGTGTTCCGGCCGGCGAGCATGGCGTGACCCTCGACGACACCGGATACCCCACGGCCGCCGTGGTTTTCGAAGCCCTCGACCGCCAGCAACGCCCCCACCTGCGCGGCATGCGCGGCGACCGCCTGGGCGATGGGGTGTTCGGAGGCGTGCTCGAGAGCGCCCGCGAGCCGCAGGACCTCGGCGTCGGTGGTGCCGTCGACGGCGTGCACCGAGGCGACGGCCATCCGGCCGGTGGTGATGGTGCCGGTCTTGTCCAGGACGATCGTGTCGATGCGCCGAGTGGATTCGAGGATCTGCGGACCCTTGATCAGGATTCCGAGTTGGGCGCCGCGGCCGGTGCCGACGAGGAGCGCGGTCGGCGAGGCGTTGCACCTGCGCCTTGCCGTTCTGTGCCTCGGTGACCAGCCGCGCCATCTGCGCGAGTTGGGTGTCGGTGGCCGATCCGGTTGGCGCGCACGATAATTCGGCCGCCGGCGTTGACGGTGGCGCCGACGACGCTGTCGCCGGGTCCGACCTCGACGGGGACCGGTTCGCCGGTGAGCATGGATGCGTCGACCGCGGAGGTGCCGGCGGTGACGATCCCGTCGGTGGCGATCTTCTCCCCGGGCCGGACGACGAACATATCGTCGACGGCGAGGTGGCCGATCGGGATGCGGATCTCGGATCCCCCGCGGAGTACGGCGACGTCCTTGGCGCCCATGTCGAGCAGGGCGCGCAGCGCCGCCCCGGACTGCCGCTTCGCGCGGGCCTCGAAGTATCGCCCGGCGAGGATGAAGGTGGTCACCGCGGAGGCGACCTCGAGGTAGATGTGCGGTTCGGTGCTGCCGGTGGTGAGCAGGTCGAAGTTCATCCGCATGCCGGTCATGCCGGCGTGGGTCAAGAACAGCGCCCACAGCGACCACAGGTAGGCGGCGGTGACGCCGACGGAGATGAGGGTGTCCATCGTGGCGGCCCCGTGCCGCAGGTTCGCCCAGGCGGCGCGGTGGAACGGCAGCGCGCCCCACACCACCACGGGGGAGGCGAGGGTCAAGGTCAGCCACTGCCAGTTGTCGAATTGGAGCGCCGGGATCATCGACAACAGCACGACCGGCACGGTCAGCACCGTCGAGACGATCAGCCGCTGCCGCCACTCGGCGGCCTCGTCCGGTTCCGTGGGGGCGGCCGTCTTCGCCCCGGCGGCGTCCGCGGGGGAAACGGGAAGGGTAGCGGTGTATCCGGTCGCCTCGACCGTCGCCACAAGATCTTCGGGGGCCACCCGGTCGGCGAAGGTGACCTTGGCCTTCTCAGTCGCGTAATTGACGGTGGCGGTCACCCCGTCCATCCGGTTGAGCTTCTTCTCGATCCGCGCCGCACGCGACGCGCACGTCATTCCCCCGATCGACAACTCGAGATCGTGCTGTCGATCACTGGACTCCGTGATCCGGGTCGTCATGCCAATCCCTTCCCAATTCGAATGCCGCTACCCCTATGATGTTCTCGTTGTCCGCGTTCGTGATCGGCCCTGCGATCACCGGTGACACCGCCCCCGACAATCCCGGCGCCCACTCGGACGCCCCCTTTGACCGAGTACGGTGAACACCACGGCGGTTGAGTGGAGTACCGGCGGGCGGTTTCTTCCATCCGCCGTCGTGCGTCAGCCGCAGCAGCAGCCACCGGCATTGCCCGCCATCGGCAGGGCGCGACCTGCGGCCACCTTGCGTTCCGTCGAGACGACTTCGTACCCCGCTGCCGAGATAGCCTCCGCGACAACGGACGGGGTCGGCGTGCCGACAGCGGTCACGGTGCCCGCCTGCAGGTCCACGCCCACCCCGATCACGCCGGGAACGGAACCCACTGCAGCCTTCACCGTCGACACGCAGTGTCCGCAGGTCATCCCCTGGACCGTGTATGTGGTAGTCATCGATCTTCACCCTTCTCGAACGCTTCGATGCGCGTCCCGTGTGATCTAGTATATACCCCTAGGGCGTATAGGTACATGGACGTTCTGTCGCATCGATGAGAAACCTGAGGTCGATCCATGTCGACAGCGGCCTCGGCTCGAGTCTCTGCGCGTGACTTCTTTATCGAATCTTCACCAAACAACCAGCCAAGCCATGCCGGGTGGGGGCAGGCTCGGACTTGATCGAACAGTGACTGGCAGGCGTATCCCGAGCTTCAGCAAACGTTTGATCAGACATCGAGGAGCAGTGATGACACAGAGATGGAGTGTCAACGTCACCCCGGCCGAGCGGATCGCCCGGATCCTCGTCGGCGGGGTCGGCGTGGTCGGCGGGGTTTTCCTGATCGCGGGCGGGGCAACGGCCGTGGTCATGGCATTGGCGGTGCTGTTGATCCTGGCCGGACTGGATCTGGTGGTGACCGGGGCGACCGGCCATTGCCCGCTGTACCAGAAGCTGGGCCATGTCCCGGCATCGTTGAAGGTCGGAACGTCATGACCGATGATGATCGGCGTGAGCCCTATATCGGCGACAACAGCGGCCATGACGAGTATGCCGAGCGTCACGGTGCAGGTGGTCACAGTCGTCACCGCTGGATGATGATCGCTTGCTGCATCCCGATGGTGGTCGTCGCCGTCGCCCTGATCGCCACCGGAACGGTGGGAATCGGCGGCATTGTGTTTGCGTTGGCGTGCCTGGGAATGATGGCGGTGATGATGTTTCCGATGGGCGGAGGACACCGTCATTGACGCCCCGCCCTCAATCAACCCAGTGGGTCGGTGATCAACTCCATGACCAGCTGAAGTCAGTGCTGCTCGAGCGGGGCGATGACGGCTCGGTGCCGCGACAATGAAAGGTGCCACAGCGAATGAACCGAACCACCGTGCTCGAAGTGGTTGGACTGCACTGGGCGAGCTCGACGGCATCCGTCGAGGCCACCCTGCGCCGTCGCCCGGGAGTCACCTCCGTCGAGGCGAACGCCGTCAACCAGACCGCCACCGTCACCTACGACCCGGCGCAGACGTCGGTGGTCGAACTGTCGAAGTGGGTGCGCGACTGCGGCTATCACTGCGCCGGGCGTTCGGTGCCCGACCACGTCTGCAACCCGATGTCCGAACCGGCGAGCCCAGCTGCTGAGGCCGCACACCCCCACCCCGCCCCGGAAGCTGCGGCACCCACTGAGCCGGCCGCCGCACACGACATGCCTGCAGGGCACGAAGCTCACGCGGGGCGCTCGCCGCAAGAGATGATGGGCCACGGCGGCGGTCATGCCGGGATGTCGATGGACGACATGGTCCGGGACATGCGCAACCGCTTCCTGGTTGCCGCGGTGCTGTCGATCCCGATCTTGCTGTGGTCCCCGATCGGCCGCGACGTCCTCGGATTCACGGTGGCCGCACCGTTCGGTCTGCGCGACGACGTCTTCTCCTTCATCCTGTCGATCCCGGTGATCTTCTACTCGGCCTGGATCTTCTTCGACGGCGCCTACCGGGCATTGAGAGCGCGGACGCTGGACATGATGGTCCTGGTCGCGGTGGCCGTCGGAACGGGATGGCTCTACAGCGCCGCCATCACCTTCACCGGCGGCGGTGAGGTGTTCTACGAGGCCGCCACGGTGCTGACCGCGTTCGTGCTGCTCGGGCACTGGTTCGAGATGCGCGCCCGCGGCGGCGCGAACGACGCGATCCGCACCCTGCTCGAACTGGCCCCGCCGATGGCGCTGGTGCTGCGCGACGGGGAACCGGTCGAGATCCCCACCGCCGAGGTCATGGCCGGGGATCTGCTGCTCATCCGCCCGGGCGCGAAGATCCCGGTCGACGGCACGGTCGAGGAGGGAAGCTCGGAGGTCGACGAGTCCATGGTCACCGGCGAGAGTCTGCCGGTGACCAAGACACCCGGATCGCAGGTGATCGGCGCCTCGATCAACACCACCGGCACCCTGCGGGCCCGCGCTACCAAGGTCGGCTCCGACACCGTTCTCGCCCAGATCGTCGCCCTGGTCCAGGAGGCCCAGAACTCCAAGGCGCCCGGGCAGAGACTCGCCGACCGGGCCGCGTTCTGGCTGGTCCTGGTCGCCCTGATCGGCGGCACCGGCACGTTCTTGGTGTGGCTCCTGGCGGGTGAGAGCGTGCAGATGGCACTGCTGTTCGCGATCACCGTCGTGGTCATCACCTGTCCCGACGCGCTGGGCCTGGCCACCCCGACAGCGATCATGGTCGGCACCGGCCTCGGTGCCCAGCGGGGGGTGCTGTTCAAGAACGCCACCGCACTGGAAACCTCGGCGCGCATCGACACCGTGGTGATGGACAAGACCGGCACCCTGACCAAGGGCGAGCCGGAGGTCACCGACGTGGTCGCCGACGGTATCGGCGAGGACGAGCTCCTCGCCCTCGTCGCCGCGGTCGAACGCGAATCCGAGCACCCGCTGGCCGGCGCGATCGTCCGCTACACCGCCGAACGCGCGATCCCGCAACTGCCGCTGGCCGAGTTCTCGAGCGTGCCCGGGCAGGGTGCCACCGCCGAGGTGCAGGGCCGCCGGGTCGCGGTCGGCAACCGCAAGCTCATGGTCGCCGAGGACGTCGATTTCGGTGTCCTGATGGACCGGCGAGACTCGCTGGCCTCGACCGGGCGTACCGCGGTGCTGGTGGCCGTCGACGGCCGCGGGGTCGGGGTGATCGCGCTGGCCGATGCCGCCCGGGAAACCTCCGCCGACGCGGTGTCCGCCCTCCACGAGCTGGGCGTCGAGGTGGTCATGCTCAGCGGCGACAACGAGGCCACCGCCGCGCGCATCGCGGGGCAGCTGGGCATCGACACCGTCATCGCCGAGGTGCTGCCCGGCGACAAGGCCGCCAAGATCGCCGAACTGCAGCGTGCCGGCAAGAAGGTCGCCATGGTCGGTGACGGCGTCAACGACGCCCCCGCCCTGGCCCAAGCCGACCTGGGCATCGCCATCGGCGCCGGCACCGACGTCGCGATCGAAACCGCCGACCTGGTGCTGATGCGCTCGGACCCGCTCGACGTTCCCATCGCCCTGCGGATCGGGCGAGGAACGCTGCGCAAGATGCGGCAGAACCTCGGATGGGCCGTCGGCTACAACGTCCTCGCCCTACCGATCGCCGCCGGCGTCTTCGAACCCTCACTAGGGCTGGTGCTGCGCCCGGAGATCGCCGCCCTGTCGATGTCCGGCTCGAGCCTCATCGTCGCGGTCAACGCCCTGATGCTCAAACGACTCAAGCTGCCCGCCCCGCCGGAACCCCACCCGGCCGCGCCCCGGCCGGCGCCCGAGCCCACACCGACAGGTCCGCGGTGAGCGGTGACCGCTCGAACGAATTATTCGTCGACGACGAGGAGCGCCATGAACGCCATACCCGAATCAGCAGCGCCGACAGGCTCATTGTCCGATCAGGAACTGGCCGACCTCGACGGGTGGTGGCGGGCGGCGAACTACCTGTCGGTGGGTCAGATCTACCTGATGGGCAATCCCCTTCTCCACGAACCGCTCCTTCCTGAACACGTCAAGCCGCGACTACTCGGCCACTGGGGCACCACGCCGGGACTGAACTTCATCTACGCCCACCTCAACCGGGCGATAACCGCCCGCGATCTGAACATGATGTACGTGATGGGACCGGGTCATGGCGGCCCGGGACCGGTGGCCGCCGCGTGGCTCGAGGGCACCTACAGCGAGATCTACCCCGACATCACGCAGGACGAGGACGGGATGAAAAGGCTGTTCACCCAGTTCTCCTTCCCCGGCGGCATTCCCAGCCACGTCGCACCGGAGACGCCGGGATCGATTCATGAGGGCGGCGAGCTCGGATATTCCTTGTCCCACGCCTACGGGGCGGCGTTCGACAATCCGGATCTGATCGTGGCCGCGGTGGTCGGGGACGGCGAGGCGGAGACCGGTCCGCTCGCCGCCAGCTGGCATTCCACCAAGTTCGTCGATCCGCGACGCGACGGCGCGGTACTGCCGATCCTGCATCTGAACGGGTACAAGATCGCCAATCCCACCGTGCTCGACCGGATCGACCGCGAAGAACTCGACCAACTGCTCCGCGGATTTGGTCACACACCGATCCTCGTGGAAGGCACCGAACCCGAGTACATGCACCAGGCATTCGCCGCGGCGCTGGACCGCAGCCTCGACCAGATCGCCGAGATCCAGCGGCGCGCCCGACGCGACGGCCACACCGAACGCCCCCGCTGGCCAATGATCGTGCTCCGCTCCCCCAAGGGCTGGACCGGCCCGAAGGAAGTCGACGGACTCGAGGTCGAGGGCTCCTGGCGCGCACACCAGGTCCCGTTCACCAACGCCCGCGGCGACGACGGCCACCGCAAGATCCTCGAGCAGTGGCTACGCAGCTACCGGCCCGAGGAACTGTTCGACACCTCCGGCGCCCCCGCAGCCCACATCCGGGACCTGCACCCGCTCGGCACTCGACGCATGAGCGCCAACCCGCATGCCAACGGCGGGCCACTGATCCGCGACCTCGCGATGCCCGACTTCCGGAACTACGCGGTGCCGGTCGAAGCGCCGGGCACCGGCAACGTCGAGTCCACCCGGATACTGGGCACCTTCCTGCGGGATGTGATGCGCGAGAACATGTCCACCTTCCGGATGTTCGCACCGGACGAGACCAATTCGAATCGGCTCGGTGCCGTGCTCGAGGTCACCGACCGCACCTGGAACGCACGCACCCAACCCGATGACGATCACCTCGCCCCCGACGGACGTGTGATGGAGATCCTGTCCGAGCACACCTGCCAGGGATGGCTCGAAGGGTATCTACTCACCGGCAGGCATGGCGTGTTCTCCTGCTACGAGGCGTTCATCCACATCGTCGACTCGATGTTCAACCAGCACACCAAGTGGCTGCGCACCACCAACGGCATCGTTTGGCGCCGGCCCATCCCCTCGCTGAACTACCTGCTCACTTCGCACGTGTGGCGCCAGGACCACAACGGGTTCTCACACCAGGATCCCGGATTCATCGATCACGTGGTGAACAAGAAAGCCGACGTGATCAGGGTATATCTCCCGCCGGACGCCAACACACTGCTGTCGGTGGCCGACCACTGCCTGCGCAGCAGGCAATACGTCAACGTCATCGTCGCCGGGAAACAGCCGCAGCTGCAGTACCTCGACATGGCCGCGGCGATTACCCACTGCACCAAAGGAATCGGGATCTGGGACTGGGCCAGCACCGACAGCGGTGTGGAACCGGATGTGGTGCTCGGGTGCGCCGGGGACGTGCCCACGATGGAGACGCTCGCCGCCGTCCAGATCCTGCTGGAGTGGTTCCCCGACCTGAGGATCCGGGTGGTCAATGTGGTCGATCTGATGCGGCTGCAGGACCATCGGGAGCACCCGCACGGGCTGACGGACGCGGACTTCGACGCGCTGTTCACCGTGGACAGGCCGGTAATCTTCGCCTACCACGGGTATCCGTGGTTGATCCACCGACTGACCTACCGCCGCACCAACCATCACAACTTCCATGTGCGCGGCTACAAGGAGGAGGGGACCACGACGACACCGTTCGACATGTGCGTGCTCAACCAGATCGACCGCTTCGATCTGGCGATGGACGTCATCGACCGCGTCCCCCGTCTCCACCGCATCTCGGCGCACCCGCGTGAGCACCTGAAGAACAAGCTGATCGAACATCGCCAGTACATCCGCACCCACGGGGAGGACATGCCCGAGATCACCCGCTGGCAATGGGCCCCGGTGGACCTCGAAGTGGTCTCACCCGCCGAGCAGTGAGAGATGACGGGAGGGATCGACGGTGACGGAAACACATCGATCCCGTACTGGACGAGAGGGAGCCGAACGGTCTGGCCGATCAGGTGACGACGATTCTGCGCACGCGCACTCGCAGGTAATCACCACGCCCGGGGACGGGCTATCTGGCAGCCTGCGGGTGCGGATCAGCGTGGTCGGCGCGGACCCGCGCCGGCACACATCGAGCCGCTGTTCGGGCCCCGGGAACCTCTTGGCCTCCGTGGTGGGCGCCGGGGGTGGACTTCTACTCGGCTGCAGGCGTTTCCTGTCCTGGTCGGACGATCAGTACCGGGCAGGTGGCGTGGTGGACGAGCTGGGTGGAGACCGACCCGAGAAGCAGTCCGGTGAACCCTCCCCGGCCGCGGGAGCCGACGACAAGCAGGTCCGCATCCTGGGCGGCTTCTAGCAGAACGGAGGCGGGAGGCCCCTGGAGGACCTCTCCGCTGATGTGGACGCCCTCGGTGGGAACACCTTTCAATGCTTCGCTCTGGGTCTGGTGTGCGACGCGCTCGAATGATTGGTGCTCCCAGATCAGTCCGTCCATGCCGGTCGCCGCGGTCGGATACTGCCACCCGGTCACCACCCGTACCTGCCCGCGGCGCAGACGGGCTTCGGTCACCGCCCACTCGAGGGCCGTCAACGACTGGGCCGACCCGTCCACGCCCACCACGACCTGAAATATGTCGTTGCTGCTCACGCGCTGCGCCTTTCCTCGGTTCTGAGTGACGTTACCGTTACCGTCGGCGCCATCCCCATGAGCGGCGTCGATATCGCTTTGCCCGTTCGCCGCCACCACGACGTGCCGATCAGGGTCACACGGCGAGGATCGCGACGATGATCTCCATCGTCAGCTCGACCCGGCGTTGCAGCGCCCACCACGAGAACTGCGGCTCCATCCACGGCGCACGGGAATTCGAGCACGAGGCCACACCCTAACCTCTCGGTGTGGTCCAGCCTCGGCGCGGGCGCCTACGGTGCATCAAGACCCGTGGCGATGCAGGCGAACAGCACGGTCAGCACGACGATGTCGTGTCACGCTGGTGATACCGCTGACAATTCCCTGAAAGATCCAGTTCCTCGGAAGCAGCGACGGATTGCTCCACGCGAAACAGGGGAGAGCGCGAACACCAAACCGACGAAATCCAGATCGTGCGGTTCGCTGCCCGCGCGGTTCGGCTGCACCCCTGCGCGGGACTGTGGTTCGCTCACCCGTCGGGTCGGTGGAGGAGAAGACCGTGGTGATGTTCTGGTACGGCGGGCCATGACGACACCGGCTGGGATCTGCGTTGACGAGCATCGGATGGTCCAGTTTGAGTCCTGCGGATCACGGCGCACATCCCGGTGGCCCGGCGCACTATGAATATCGGCCCCTTCGAACTGACGCCCGCGACTTCGTCGTGATCCGTGGTCGCGGCGGATGTTTCCTGTGGGGCTGGACGGGCCTCGGCTACCCCCGATCAGGAAGGTGATGATGGACCACACGTCGACGACACCCCTCAGTCCGCTTATGGCGCCGGTGACCATTCCGCGCGCGTTGGCCGCTCGGCCGCCGCGGCTCTCGAGCGGCACTGCCGGGCCGGCTGACACAACGGCCCGGTGTTCGGGGTGCGCGATACGTGGGTGGGATGTTTCGGCATGACGCGCAGCGATCATTCCAGCACGGCCGGATCCACACCGGCGGAGACCGGAAACGGATTCGGCCCAGGTGATGAGCCGTGCGCGCCGTGCGTGGCTCAGCTGTACTCTCCGGCCGAGCGGCTGACTGCCCTACGTGCGGCGGTCCAACATGAGCCCGATCCGCTGGTGACGTTGACCCACCTGCTGCACCTGTGCCGTGATGAGCATCGCGTGCTGTGGGAACAGGCCGCCGATCCGGGCATCCGGGCAACGGTCGCAAACGTGCTCGCTCCGTTCCACACGGTGGTCGGGTCCCACCCGGCTGCGGCGACCCTGGACGCGCCGGTTCGCCAAGCCCTGGCCGAAGTGCTGCGTCCAGTCGACGGGACGGCGCCGGTAGTGATCGCTCACGCGCTCGCGCAGTTCCTCGACGACCACTACGGGCAGTTCTTCACCGACTCGTTCCGCAGACGCAGCCCCTACCAGCCCGGGGTGGGTGATCCAGTTCCTCTGGGCGGCCCCGACATCCGCGCAGTGATGGACATGCAGCCCACCTCGCCACCCTGGCGGCTGGCGAACCGGCTGGATGAGACTCGCCGGGTCCGGCTGGCCGGAGGGTGGGTGACACAGTTTCGGATCGTGTTCGACTACAGCCTCTTCGACGCCCTGCCCGGTCTGGTCACCGCCGACACGATCGTTGCCACCTGCCACCCTAACCGAGCCCTGACCGAATTCACTCTGCCCCGCGACTCGACGCAGCCGACCTTCCCGGTGCAGCCGACGGACCTCGATCGGCAGCGCCGCCACCTCGATCAGCTCATCGGCCGGGCCGCCGCCGCTGGTGCCTCCATCATCGTGCTGCCCGAACTGTGCGTCACCGAGTCGCTGGCCCGACACCTGCAGGACTGGGTCCGCCGCGAGGACGGCCCCCGGCTCCTGGTCGCCGGCAGCTACCATCACGTCGATGGTTCGCCGCCTCGGCGGCGCAATACCGCCATCGCCTGGGTCCGCGGGCACGACCAGCCGTTGACACACGACAAACATTCGCCCGCCGAGCAACCGATCCTGGAGGACATTCAGCCGCAGGGTTGGCCGGAATTGCGCGTGTACGTCACCGCCGACGGATGGCATCTCGTGATCGCAATCTGCCGGGACCTGCTCAATCCACAGGCGGTGCACACCCTCGCCGAGACCGGAGCCAACCTGGTGCTGGTGCCGGCGATGAGCGAGAGCCTGGCGCCCTTCACCGGTCAGGTCGCGCACCTGGTCGGCTCGGGACAGGCCATCATCGCCCTCGCGAACAACCCCGCCGACTGGGCCCGAAGAGGCGACCCCGCCCCGCACCGCTCGGCCCGCGCCCTATTCGGCCACCCCGGTCTGGGGCAGCAGACCCGGCTGGTCGCCGCGCCGGACACAACTCCCGGTGTCGCGACGCTCACCGTGCGGTCCGGACTGATCGGCTGGACCAGCGCCGACAGCCAGGACTCGCCCAGACACCCGTCCGGCGACCCATCGTCATCCCCTCAGACCCTCCCGGAGTGGGCCGCCCGGCTTGCGACAGCAATCCGCCGCTACCGGCAGTACGAGCCACCGCCGCCGAAGCCGATCACGCTCCGGCCCGCTGCGGTGCTCGTGCTGCTCACCGATGGACCTACCGGCCCGCGGATACTGCTCACCGAGCGTGCTCCGGACCTGCGGGACTACCCCGGCCGGCTGGTGTTTCCCGGCGGCGTCCGGGACCCACAGGATGACGGTCCGGCGGCCACCGCCTTGCGGGAAGCCGGTGAGGAGATCGGGCTGGACCCGGGCAGCGTACAGATCCTCGGCGTGCTGCCCGCACTCACCGAGCCCGAGACCAGGTTCCTGGTCATCCCCGTGCTCGGCTGGTCCGCCCACCCCGAGTACACCCGACCGGTCAACCTCGCCGAAGTCACCTCGGTCCACGACGTGCCGCTGCGCCAGTTCGCCGCCCGGCCCGAGGCGGCGCATCCAGGTCGAGAACGAGACGGTGTACCGGACCCGCCGAGTCCGGAGCCGACTGGCCTCGGCTCGATGACCGCCATGGTGATCGATATGCTGCTCACCCTGCTCGCCGAGCCGATCCATCCGTCCACCCCGGACACAACCGGGCATCCCGCAAAGGATCCCGACGCTCCCGGCCCACCGTGGTGACGGCCAGGGCGGGGGACGAAGCCGGCGAAGCATAGATAGGTGAGCTCAGTTAGTCCCGCAACATCGGAGCGGTAGGGTCGGCGCCAGGTTCGGGCAGTGCGTGGGCGGCCGCCGCCGACGGCAGGTCCACTTCCCAGACCTCGCCGGGGACCAGCGTCTTCTCGATACCCTCGACGCAGAGCCGGACCGGTCCGGCCGAGCAGGGATACAGTCGCACCCGCGCCCGGTCCTGTGTCAGGCCGATGCTGATCGGTTGTCCCCGATAACTGAGCCGGAACGACGCCTCGGTCAGTTCGGCGGGCAAGACCGGATGCAGCCAGAGGACGTCCTGCCGGGTTTCCACCCCGCCGTAACAACGGATCACCATATCGGCGGTTCCAGCCATGGCCCCGAGGTGGACACCTTCACGCGTGGTCCCGCCCTGGGTGTCGGCCAGATCCGCCTCCAGCGCCTGCTCGAACAGCGACCACGACCGTGTGCGGTCGGACCGGGCCAGGACCCAGCCGTGGGTCAGTCTGCTCAAGGTCGACCCGTGGCTGGTGCGCGCGAGATAGTACTGGACCGTGTGGGGGATGAGTTCCGGCGGCAGCGTGTACCCGAGGCGTTCGAACACGGTGCGGAGCTCTTCGGCGGAGAACAGGTAGAAAAGCATCAGGACATCGGCCTGTTTGGAGAGCCGGTACCTGTTGGTGGTGTCGCCTTCGGCCTGCAAGATCAGATCCAGCCGGCCGATATTGCCGTAGCGCGCCCGGTAGGTGTCCCAGTCGAATTCCTCCAGCGCCTCGTAGCCCTCGAACTGGCTGATGACACCGTCGTGGAAGGGTACGCGCAGCCGCCTGCTGATCCGGTCCCAGTGTGCGGGCTCCTCGGGCTTCAGGTGCAACCGGCGCCAGAGCGGATCGCAGTCGCGACAGGCCAGCAGGCCCACCGCGTCCTCGGCCCGGGCGAGCACCCAGGCGGCCAGCACGTTGGTGTAGGCGTTGTTGCGCAGACCCTGACCCGGTGCGTCCGGGTACCCGTCGTGGTACTCGTCCGGTCCCATCACACCGCTGATGTCGAAGTGGTCATCCGCGGGATTGTGAACGGCCAGGCTGGTGAAAAGTCGGGCGACCTCCACGAGGATTTCGGCCCCGTACTCGGCGAGGAACCCGGTGTCGGCCGTGGCCTGATAGTACTGCCACACGCTGTAGGCCACGGCCAACCCGACGTGCCGCTGCCTGCGGGAGTTATCCGCCATCCACACCCCGTTGCGGACGTTGAAGAGCTCGGCGGGGGTTTCCTCCCGGCCGTCGCTGCCGGACTGCCAGGGAAACATTGCACCGTTCAGGCCATCGTCGCGTGCGGCTGCGCGGGCCGCGTCCAGGCGCCGGTACCGGTAGAGCAGGAAGGAGCGCGTCAGTTCGGGCCGGCGCAAGGTCAACATGGGATAGACGAAGAGTTCATCCCAGAAGATGTGGCCGCGGTAGCCCTCACCGTGCAGTCCCCGCGCGGGCAGGCCCGCATCGAGGTCTGTGTCAGCTGCCGCGACGGTTTGCAGCACGTGAAAGATGTGCAGATTCAGCGCCAGCGACTGCCGCACACCCGTCTCGAGGTCTATCCCGAACCGCTCCCACAGTGCGGCCCAGGCGTTTTCCTGGGCGCCGAGCAGCTCCCCGAATCCGGGTGCCCGGCCGATCCGGTTGCCGGCGTCCAGGGCGGCCGTGGAGGCGGCGCGATCCCGGGAAGTCGCCACGGCGACAATCTTTTCCAGCGTCACCGGGATGCCGCGCCCGAGGCTGAGCGTAATGGTGTGCCCTGCGCGGGCCTGCTCGGCGATCAGCCGGCGGTCGACGACCGTGTCTGCGGCGCCCACACGGGTCCGTGCCGCAGTCGCGATGCTGATCCGGGACTGGTTGGTCACCGCCTCGTACAGCACCGCTTCACCGTCCAGTTCCACGGAGCGGACCGGGACCAGATGCTCGTGGGCCAGCGCACGGTCCGCTGCCACGTTGCGGTTTGCCACCGCTCCGTTCACGGCGGACTCGACGGTCATCTCACCGGACCAGTCTTCGGCTTCGAGGATGAGTTCCAGTGCGGCCAGATGCGTTTCGGTCAGAGACTGGAACTGTCGGGAGGTGACCCGGGTCGTGCGGCCCACAGCGTCGCGGTACCGGTGGGTGCGAGTCAGCACACCGGTGCGCAGATCAAGATCTTGGCGGTAGCTGAGCATCTCCGGCGATCCCGGACACAGAACCGGACCGTCTCCGACGCGGACGGTCAGGAAAGTCCAGTCCGGGGCGTTGACCAAATGTTCGGTCTCAACGGTGTGCCCATCGAGGGCGGTGGTGAGCCGATTGTAGATCCCGGCCAGGTATGTGCCCGGGTAGTGGACTGCGTCGGCGGTGCTGCCGGGTACCGCGCCGCGGGTGGCCCAATACCCGTTCCCCAGCGTGCACAGCGCCTCCCGGGTTGCTTCTTGGGCGTGGTCGAACCGGTCATGGACCAGATTCCAGCCTCCCGGCGGGGTCGGCTGCGCCCCTCCACACCAGGATCCGCCGCTCTGTGCTTGGTCGATGGCCGCCTCGGCTGGCTGTCCCGGGATTCGTTGCGCGGTGGCGTCGTTGTCACCCGTGCGCATCACAACCTCGACCGCCGGGTTCGGGCCAGCCGAGACGGGTCGCACCGCGAGACACCTCGGGCCTTGCCCCTGGTTCTTGGACACGCTGAATCCAGCATCCGCTGGGAAAGCGAGATGATCTTCAGTCATGTCACGAAAGAACTACTCGGAGGAGTTTCGGCGCCAGGCGGTCGAGTTGTACGAGTCCACGCCGGGCGCGACGCTACGAGGTATCGCCGCTGATCTCGGGATCGTGCGCGGCACCCTCACGGGCTGGATCGACCAATACGGGACCGGCACCAAAACCCACGCCGACGGCACCCGGGTGCCCACCCCGGCACGACCCCACAGCCCACGCTCCGGCGCCGGTGACGCACCGGAGACCGTCGAGCAGAAACTCGCCCGCCTCGAAGCCGAGAACGCCGCCCTACGAGCCGAGACGACCAAGCTCACCACCGAGCGCGAGATCCTCCGCCAGGCGGCCAAATATTTCGCCGGGGAGACGAAATGGTGAACCGCTTCCGCTTCGTCGCCGACCACTCCGACACCTACGAGGTGAAGCGGTTATGCGAGCTCGTCGAGGCCAAGCGCTCGTCCTACTACGCCTGGAAATCCGCCGAGCCGGCGAGGACCGCTCGCGCCGAGGACGACGCGCAGCTGGCCGAACGAATCCGGGTGATCCACACCGAGGACAACACCTACGGAGCACCGCGGATCACTGCCGAACTCAACGACGGTGTCCCCCCTGACGAAAAAGTCAACCACAAGCGAGTGGCCCGAGTGATGCGAGAGAACGACATCGTCGGCTACCGACGCCGACGACGCGTCACCACCACAGTTCCCGAACCGGCCGATCACAAGGTACTCGACCTGCTCAAACGCGACTTCACCGCCGACGCACCGAACCGCACGTACGTAGGCGACATTACGTATTTGCCTATCGAAGGAGGAGCCAACCTGTACCTGGCGACGGTCATCGACTGCTACTCCCGCAAACTCGCCGGCTGGGCGATCGCCGACCATATGCGCACCGACCTCGTCGCCGACGCCCTCCGTGCCGCCTCTCACGATCGTAACGGACTGGCCGGGGCCGTATTTCACAGCGACCACGGAAGTCAATACACGTCAACGGAATTCGCCGCTCTCTGCGACCGTCTCGGCGTCACCCAGTCGATGGGCATGGTCGGCACGAGCGCCGACAACAGCCTCGCCGAATCTTTCAACGCCGCCCTCAAACGAGAAGTCCTCCAGAACGCGAACACCTGGCCCGACGAGGCCACATGCCGGCGCCAGGTGTTCCGCTGGGTCACCCGCTACAACACCAGAAGGAGGCATTCCTGGTGCGGACACCGGTCCCCGAACACCTACGAGAGTCTCTACACAGCTACGCTGGCATCCGCCGCGTAATCCACCACCCGTGTCCACAAGCCGGGGGTAAGGCCCCTCCGCCGCAGCCGTTAGCCGAGCTGGCCGCAGGGACGGCACGTGCCGCTGCTGTCATAGTGACACTGTAACTGCGTCGACGAGGACAGCGCGGCGAGCTTGCGCGCCCGAACTCACCGCCCAACCGGATTCGTTCGCGTACCACCTCACCGGTGTGGGTCATCGAGTGTTGGTGAAGACGACGAAACCGCTACCGCTTCCTCGATCGAATTGGGCAGGATTGGCCCGCCCCGGCCTGGAGGTCTGGTCATCTGCACTTCAATCCGGAAGGCACACGGCAGCCGATTTCGTCGCCCGCGGCCACGTTCTAGGATGGGATCGTGGTCCTCTTCTACGAGGTTTTGTTGGTTTTCGCTGCCTTGCTCATCACATGGTTCTCGCTGTACGTCATCTATCGTTTGATCACCGAGGAAGATTTGAACCGCCGATTCCGGTGATTGCTGGTGATTACCCGGGGTCGTCGGAGGCAGGGATGACCGGGTGATGCTGCCGCGGTCGCGTTCACTGGCCCCGAATCTCCGTGCCACGGCAACTCTGATACCGAACGGCCACCGACATGACGTCGGCCGCAGGAGTCTGCCCGTCGCAGTGATCTGCTGCCAGTCCGATGAGGTTGTCGCCGAACATCGTTCGGGTCAATTGTCCGAGTTGAGGTGCCAATCCTCGCGCCTGACGACGTGACGGCCCGTGCCCTGCCGCTCGTATTTGCGCGTCGCCGCGCCACCACCCGCCATGGAGGTAAAGCTTCTTCAGCAAATCTTCACAGAAATCCTCGGCTTGAACCGGCAATGAACTGACAGTCTTGAACGAGAGACGGGCGCAGGGCGCCGTCGGGTTTGATCGAGGTGGGATAAGGGACGAGGAGTGGATGTGTCGCAGTGCCGACGAACACCGATCGGGATTGTGTGCCCGCGACGTGCGGATCCAACTGTCACCGCCTCTGTCGACACACCGGGTTGGTCAGGAATCGTGCTCGATCCACCACCGGCGACTCGGCCGCTGAATCGTCCCCTGCGTCCGCAATCACCGGCTATACCGGAGGTGGGTATATTGAGAGGTGGAGAACGCGGCCTGGCGAGAGGAGTCGGCAGTGAGCACCGAACCCCCCGAGGCCAGGCATCGCCACATCCAGTCCAAGGGCGCCTACCTTCCGCGCCTGCGGCGCATCGAAGGACAGGCCCGCGGCCTTCAACGGATGGTCGACGAAGAGAAATATTGTATCGACATCCTCACCCAGATCTCCGCGATGACCAAGGCCCGCCAGGCCGTGGTGCTGGGCCTGCTCGAGCAGCACATCAGCCACTGCGTGGTCAATACCGCCGCGGCCGGCGATCGCGTCTAGGCCGACGCGAAGATCGTAGAGGCATCCGACGCCATCGCACGTCTCGTGCGGTCCTGACTGCAAATCTGTCATCGAAGGGCATGGCGCCGAATGGGGGCCCGGACAGCCCGCCGAGCCGGAAGCGGGCGCGCGCCCAGGTGCTTGGAATCAGTCAAGCCGCCAAGGTCATGGAGTTCGACAGCCTCGCGCGATCTCCGACGGGTGCGGGCGTGAACGCTTGGCCCCCACTGCACAACTGCCCGACGTCTTGCGTGATCAGCACGTGTGTGCACTGTGAGAAAGGAATTCCCCTGTCATGAAGAAGAAGTCCCTCGCCGCCGGCGCAGCCGCGGTTGCTGCCCTGGTCGCGTTGACCGCCTGTAGCAACTCCAGCAACGATCAGGCCACGCAGACCAGCAGCTCGGCGAGCGTCACCGCCACCACAGCGGCCGCCGATACCCACAACCAGGCGGACGTGACGTTCGCGCAGCAGATGATTCCGCATCACGCCCAGGCGATCGAGATGAGCGATGTCGTGCTCGCCAAGGACGGTATCGACCCTCGGGTGACCGATCTGGCCAACCAGATCAAGGCAGCCCAAGGCCCGGAGATCGAGGAACTGCAGGGCTGGTTGACCGAGTGGGGACAGTCCAGTATGCCGATGTCCACGTCCGGGATGATGACTCCGGGTCAGAGTATGTCGATGCCGGGCATGGAGATGCCAGGCGATAGCGGGATGGGAATGATGTCCGCCGAGGACATGACCGCACTGCAGAACGCTCAGGGCGTGGACGCCAGCCGGCTCTTCCTCACGCAGATGATCGCCCATCACCAGGGCGCGATCGCCATGGCGCAGACCGAGATCGACTCCGGTCAGTATCCCGACGCCGTCGCGATGGCACGCACCATCGCCGACACCCAGCAGCAGGAGATCGTCACGATGCAGAACATCCTGGCCTCGCTGTGACACCCGGCTTCGGGGATTCGAACACCCGCCGATGACCTCGTCCGAGGAGAACATAGTGAGCACCACCACCGGCTACCACGTGTCCGGCATGACCTGCGCGCATTGCGTGAAGGCGGTCACCGAGGAACTCGACCGTCTCGATGCAGTGACGAGCGTCGACATCGACCTGGTCCCCGGCGGGGACTCTCGGGTGAGGGTCACCAGCAGCCGGCCACTGCCGCTCGAGCAGGTACGTCATGCCGGCGACGAGGCCGGCTACTCGCTGTCCGACCCGCCCACCTGATTCGCCCCTCGGCGTGCCCTCCCCGGGGGCGTCAGGAAGGTTTCGCGACGGTGAGCACGAGGACGGACTCGACCAGCGCCTCGACCCGGGGAGGATGCGCCGCGGGGATCGTCACCAGATCACCCGCCACCGCATCGTCGTGGCTGTCACGGCAGGTCAACCGGACCCGACCGCACATGATGTACACGGTGGCCTCGCCGTGAATGGGAACATCGGCTAATCGCCGGCCCGGGGTGAGTGCGATGAGAGTCTGGCGCAGCCGGTGCTCGTGACCACCGTAGACCGTTTCCGCGCTCCGTCCGCTCGGAGCGCTGCGGGCGTGCGCGAGCCGGTGCCGGGCGATCGCCGTCACCGAGTACTTCCTCATCGCTGATCCCGGCGCCGCGGAAAGGTGATGGTGAAGGTACTGCCGGTTCCGGGGCCGTCACTGCGGGCGGTGATGTGACCGCGCTGCGCTTCGACGAGGGCCTTGGCGATCGCCAGTCCGATCCCGGCTCCGCCGTGTTCGCGGTCGCGTGCCGCATCGACACGGTAGAACCGCTCGAACAGATGCGGGAGGTGTTCGGCGGCGATTCCGTCGCCGGTGTCGGTCACCTCGATCACCAGCAGCTCGGGTCGCTGTTCCGCGGTCACCTCCACCCGACCGCCGCCGGGGGTGTGACGCAAGGCGTTGTCGAGCAGGTTGCCCAGCACCTGCCCGAGCCGCTCCGGGTCGGCCCACAGGCGGGGAAGGTGCGCAGGAACTCGAGAGGTCAGTGCCACCTGCTTCGCTGCGTAGCGGTCCGCCGCGGCGGTCAGGGTGGTGGAGATCAGCGCGGCGGGGTCCACCGAGGTGGGCTCGATCGAGGTCCGGCTCTCTTCCGCATGGGAGAGTGCGCTGACGTCGTCCGAGAAACGGACCAGCCTGCGGGTCTGATCGCGCAGCATCGTGATCGTGTCGGCATCCAATGTCTCGACCTCGTCCTCGAGGGCCTCCATGTACGCCTCGAGCACCGACACCGGGGTGCGGATCTCGTGGGCGAGGTCACCGAGCAGTTGGCGGCGGGTGGTCTCGACCGATTCGAGCCCGGCGGCCATCCGGTTGAACGCCTCGGCGAGTGCGTCGAAATCGTCCCCCAGGTGCGGGGGAGTGACCCGGATGTCGTAGCGCCCGTCGGCCACCGCGGTCGCCGCGGAGGACACCTCGGTCACGGACCGTTGCAGGCGCCGACTGAAATACCAGGTCACCACCAACGCGGCCAGGGAGGCCACCCCGAGTGCGACCGCCAGGGAAATGGCTGTGGCGGAGCGGTACGCCTGCTCGGCGTGGAATTGCTCGTCGGACGAGGCCGGTACCCCGGCACGGTGCAGGTGCTCGCGGAAGAGCGGGGGGCCCGCGAACACCGCGACCACCCAGCAGGTGGCGGCGCCCGCAACCAGGACCAGCGATTGCGCCAGCAGCAGCCGCGCGCCGAGGCCGGGGCCGCGGCTGCGCACCGGAACTGGGGCGAGGGTGCGGGGTCGGTCCCGATGCGAGGTCATTGCCCGGTCCCCATCCGGTACCCGATGCCGCGGACGGTGGTGACGTACCGGGGCGCGGCGGGGTCGTCGCCGAGCTTGCGGCGCAAATGACCGACATGTACGTCGACGAGGTGCTCGTTCCCGACCCAGGACTCTTCCCACACGGCCTCGATCAACTGGCGTCGGCTAAATGCCATACCCGGCCGGGACGACAGCGCCGCCAGCACATCGAACTCGGTGCGGGTCAACATCACCGGGTCTCCGTCGAGATGAACCTCCCGGCCCGCGATGTCGATTCTCAGTGCCCCGAAGACCCGCGGCGGAGCCTCATCCCCGCCTGGCCCGGGTGGCGGTGTCTCGTACGCCGGTGCCTTCCGGGGTCGGCGCAACATGGCGCGGATGCGGGCCACCAGCTCCCGGGGGCTGAACGGTTTGGTGACGTAGTCGTCGGCGCCAACGGACAATCCGATGATGGTGTCCACTTCCGCACTGCGGGCGGTCAGCATCACCACATAGGGATCGGAGAACGTCCGCAGTGCCCGGCACACCTCGATTCCGTCCATGCCCGGCAGCCCGAGGTCGAGGACCACGATATCCGGGTCGATCTCCCGGGCCAGAGCCAGCGCATCGACCCCGTTGTAGGCGACGGCGACCTCGAAGTGCTCCCGTTCGAGATAACTGGCGACGACCGCCGCCAGCGGGCGTTCGTCGTCGACCACCAAGGCCCGATATCCGGCGGCGCTGTCAGGCGGGAGGTGTGGCGCGTGGTTCATGGTCTCCATCGTCGCCGGTGTCCTTCCCGATCGGTGCAGGTCATCCTGAACTGGTCATATCTTCAGCGAAACTACACAGAACCCTCATCGATTCACCGCGATCTATCACCACGATGGAGAGAAACGGAAGGTGAACAGCCATGATGTGGTGGAACGACGGAATGGGGTACGAAATGGGCTGGGGCGGCTGGGTACTGATGGCCGTGGTGATGGTCGCGTTCTGGGGGTTGGTTGTTGCCGGGGTGTTGGCAATGTTCCGCAGCATGCGAACGGACCGCACCGCGCCCTTCGACCCCGACGCTCGGGCCCGGGAAATTCTCGACGAACGATTCGCTAGAGGTGAGATCGACGCCGAAGAATACCGCCGCCGCAGGGACGAATTGCGCGCCCGGCAGTGACACGTGAGCGATCTGCCGTGTCGATGGCAGGTTGGCGGGCAGCCAGTAACATCCTCGCGCACGCTGCAGGGCCTGTAAGGATTGGGGGCGGACGTGCCTGAGTGCGGTGCCGGACTGAGTCGGCGCACCTTCCTCCTCGCCGCCGCCGCAGGACTGGGCGGCCTCGCAGTGTCTGCCTGTACCCGCGGATCACCGTTTTCCGGACCCCATCCGGTCGATGCGAACGCCGTCTCGGCCGCCGAGGCAGCCCGCCCCCACACCGGCCGCACCGTCGACGCCGCCCTGACCCCGCAGACCACCGACATCGACCTCGGCGGGATACAAGTGCGCACCCTCGCCTACGGCAACACCGTTCCCGGGAAGACGATTCGGGCCAACGTCGGCGACGAGGTCGCTGTCGCCCTCACCAACGGCCTCGACCACGAGACCTCCGTGCACTGGCACGGCATTGCGCTGCGCAACGACATGGACGGGGCCAGCCCCGCAAGCCCCGACATCGGACCGGGTCAACGCTTCACCTACCGATTCTCGGTGCCGCATGCGGGCACCTACTGGGCGCACCCGCACGTCGGCCTCGACACCGACTACGGGCTATACCTGCCCGTCATCGTCGACGACCCGAACGAACCCGGAAAATACGACGCCGAATGGATCGTCGTCCTCGACGACTGGACCGACGGTATCGGCCCCGGCCCCCGGCAGATCCTCTCGAACCTGCAATCGGGTGGGATGGGATCGATGGGCGGACCAGGCGGCATGGGGAACATGCCCGGGATGGGAGGAATGGGCGGTGGCTCGGATCGATCCGGCGCCCCCACCTCGAGTGCGACGTCGAACGGGGTGGGCACCAGCAGCCTCCTGGGCGGCGACGCCGGCGACATCGTCTACCCGCACTACCTGATCAACGGGCGACTCCCGACCGCACCGACGACGTTCACAGCCACACCCGGCCAGCGCCTGCGGGTCCGCATCATCAACGCCGGCGCCGACACCGCCTTCCGCATCGCCCTGGCCGGGCACACCATGACCGTCACCCACACCGACGGCTACCCGATCACCCCGGTCGACGTCGACGCCCTCCTGCTCGGCATGGGTGAACGCTACGACGTGATCGTCACCGCCGGGGACGGGATCTTCCCCCTTGTCGCGGCGGCCGAAGGCAAGAACGCGCACGCCCTAGCCTTGCTGCACACCGGCGCCGGCGCCGCACCCGACCCGGCATTCCAGCCCCGCGAACTCGACGGCCGGGTCGGGACCGTGGACACCTTCGTCGCCGCCGACACCGTCCTGCTCCCCCCGGGGCGACCGGAGGTGAACCTCGCGGCGGATCTCGGCGGGAACATGATGGGCTACGACTGGACCATCAACGGCCGCCCCTACGACCAGACCGAGCCATTGACGATCCGGCAAGGCCAATATGCCCGCCTGACCTTCACGAACATGACGATGATGTGGCATCCGATGCACCTGCACGGGCACACCTTCCGGGTCGTCAAACCCGACGGCACCCCAGGCCCGCGCAAGGACACCGTCATCGTGCCGCCGATGCGTTCGGTCGCGGTGGACCTGGTCGCCGACAATCCCGGTGACTGGATGCTGCACTGCCACAACGCTTACCACCAGGAGTCAGGGATGATGACCCGCCTCGACTACGACAGTTGAGGCGGTGACCGGTCATCGGCCCTGCACTGATCTCTCGACGAGACCCACCGCCCGATGTAGCCACGACACCGCCACCCGATCCGAGAAGGAGGTGAGGAGAATGGGAATGACCATGATGGACATGATGATGATGTGTATGCGCATGATGGGCATAATGCCGCCGATGATGACTATGCCGCCCATGTGAGGCGATACTCGGCTAGAACTGCCACATCCGTCGCGCGCGCCGTCTCGGCCCGTGAACAACCTGTTTGAGGCGCCACGTCAGGCGCATATGTCGTTTGCTGACAACACTGACCGACATGATGTGGTGCCCGAGGCAGTAGCCGAGGGAAGTGGTCGTGCAGGAGGTCGGGAGGTCTCCGGGGCGTAAGGACCCCTGTAGGCAGCCCCGCCAAGCGGTTTCCAGCTTTGCACGCCCATGACCCACGAACGGCCCCTCCCATTTGGAGGGGCCTTCGTCGTGTCGCAGAGCTTCGCGACGGTGCTACGGTGCGCGACCTTCGCCCCACCCACCAGGCGGCCGCCACGCCCCATGGCCCAAGATCCACGCTCAGCATGCACGTCTGGGGATCCCCAGCAGAGGGTTCGTGCGTGGTCATGGGTGGTACACGAACGGGGCTTCACAGGAGGTCATCTTGGCGGCCGATCTCGGAGCAAAGGGCTACGCCTGGACCGTCAACGATCGCCCCTACGATCACACACAGCCCCGACGATCCGTGAAGGTCGACGGGCCCCACCTGACATTCACGAACTTGGCCACGATGGGTATTCCATGCACCGGCACGGACACATCGTTCGGCCGATACACTCTCACGCAGCTGGGGCTGGTCGCGGACACTGGATGATCGACTGCCACAACGGATCATCAGAAACCGGGCATGATGTCCCGGCTGGACTACACCGGATGAGCTCGGCTCGTCTCAGGAGCGGACGAGGCGGGCGATCGCGTCGGTGGCCTCTTTGATCTTCGCGTCGGCTTCGGGGCCGCCGGCGACGGCGGCGTCGACCACGCAGTGACTGAGGTGGTCCTCGAGCAGCCCCATGGCGACGGCCTGCAATGCCTTGGTCATCGCGGAGACCTGGGTGAGGATGTCGATGCAGTACTTGTCTTCCTCGACCATCCGCTGCAGTCCGCGGGCCTGGCCTTCGATGCGCTTGAGGCGTTTGAGGTAGGCGTCCTTTTCGGTGATGTAGCCGTGCCCGGCGTGGTCGTGGCCGTCGGTGTCGGTGGGCGCCTGGGTGGCCGGGGGGGTGTGGGTGGCCATGGTGTCCTCCTGGAATCCGAGTGTCATGCCGAGCACCCCCGATTATGCCCGCCTGGGGTATGGGGCGGCGGGGTCGGGCCGTCGAGTCGTCGGCCGGCCGCCGCCGCGGCGCACATCACCGCGCAGCGGGCCACCGCCCGGGTCGTGGGGTGTCGGGTGATTCGCATCAGCGTTGTTGTCACCGAGGACATGGTCCTCTCCTTTCGGGACTGCACGAGATGAAGGACGGGGGTGGGCGGCGCCGGCACGCGCTGCCCACCCCGCATCCCGGGTGCTTTCCTGCCCGCGGTTATCCGGCGAGGGATTTGAACCGGCGTAATCGCAGGCTGTTGCTGACCACGAACACCGAGGAGAACGCCATCGCCGCTCCGGCGAGCATCGGGTTGAGCAGCCCGGCGGCGGCCAGGGGCAGGGCGGCCACGTTGTAGGCGAAGGCCCAGAACAGGTTGCCCTTGATGGTGCCCAGCGTCTTGCGGGCCAACCGGATCGCGTCCGCGGCGGCGCGCAGGTCACCGCGGACCAGCGTCAGATCACTCGCTTCGATCGCGACGTCGGTGCCGGTGCCCATCGCCAGGCCGAGGTCGGCTTGAGCCAGGGCGGCGGCGTCGTTGACACCGTCGCCGACCATCGCGACGACCTTGCCCTGATCCTGGAGCCGCTTGACGACGTCCACCTTGTCCGCGGGCAGCACCTCGGCGATCACCTCGTCGATGCCGACCTGATCGGCGATCGCCCGGGCGGCGGCCGCGTTGTCGCCGGTGAGCATGATCGGCGTCAGGCCCAGCTCGCGCAGCTGTCCGATCGCCTCGGCCGAGGTGGCCTTGACCGCATCGGCGACCACGAGCACGGCACGGGCCCGCCCGTCCCAGCCGACCGCGACGGCGGTCTTGCCCTCGGATTCGGCCGCCGCCATGGCGGCTTCGAGACCGGCGGGCAGGTGTTGCGCCCAGTCGGCGAGCAACCGGGCCCGTCCGACGACCACGGCGTGGTCGTCGACCATGCCCTGCACCCCGAGGCCTTCAATGTTGGCGAACTGTGCCACCGCAGGCAGGGTGCCGACCTTGTCCCGGGCGCCCTTGGCGATGGCCTGGGCGATGGGGTGCTCGGAGGAGTCCTCGAGCGCCCCGGCCAGGGCCAGCACCTGCCCGGTGTCTTCCCCGTCGGCGGTGACCACGTCGAGCAGGGTCATCTTGCCGGTGGTGACGGTGCCGGTCTTGTCGAGCACCACGGTGTCGACGCGGCGGGTCGATTCGAGGACCTCGGGCCCCTTGATCAGGATGCCGAGCTGGGCGCCGCGGCCGGTGCCGACCATCAACGCGGTCGGGGTGGCCAGGCCGAGGGCGCAGGGGCAGGCGATGATCAGCACCGCAACGGCGGCGGTGAACGCGGCCGCGATGCCGCCGCCGGTGCCGATCCAGAACCCCAGTGTCGCCACGGCCAGGGCGATCACGATCGGGACGAAGACGCCGGAGATCTTGTCGGCCAGACGTTGGGCCTGCGCCTTGCCGGTCTGCGCGTCTTCGACGAGTTTCGCCATCTGCGCGAGCTGGGTGTCCGAGCCGATTCGGGTGGCGCGGACCACGATCCGTCCGCCGACGTTGACGGTGGCGCCGACGACCTGGTCGTCGGGTCCGACCTCGACGGGCACGGATTCGCCGGTCAGCATCGACGCATCGACCGCGGAGGAGCCTTCGGTGACGACACCGTCGGTGGCGATCTTCTCCCCGGGGCGGACGATGAACTCGTCCCCGACGGCCAGTTGATCGGTGGGGATGCGCTGTTCGACACCGTCGCGCAGGACGGAGACGTCTTTGGCGCCGAGTTCGAGCAGGGCCCGCAGGGCGGCCCCGGCGCGTCGCTTGGAGCGGGCTTCGAAGTAGCGGCCGGCGAGGATGAAGGTGGTCACTCCCGCGGCGGCCTCGAGGTAGATGTTTCCGGCGCCGTCGCTGCGGGAGATGGTCAGCTCGAACGGGTGGGTCATGCCGGTCATTCCGGCGGTGCCCCAGAACAGGGCGTACAGCGACCAGCCGAGGGCGGCGAGGGTGCCCATGGAGATGAGGGTGTCCATGGTCGAGGTGCCGTGCCGCAGGTTGGTGAAGGCGGCCTTGTGGAACGGCCATGCCCCCCACACCACCACCGGTGCGGCGAGGGTGAGTGAGAGCCACTGCCAGTTGGGGAACTGCAGGGCCGGAATCATGGCCATCGCGATCACCGGGACACTGAGCGCCAGCGACACGAGCAGGCGTTGACGCAGTGAGGCGGTGGGGTCATTCTCGGAGTGCCCGGCCGCCGCCGCGTCGGTGTCGGTGGACGACGCGGCGGGCGCCGGGACCTTGGCGGTGTACCCGGCCTGCTCGACGGTGGCCACGAGATCGCCGGTGGACACATCGCCGACGTAGTTGACGCGTGCCTTTTCGGTGGCGTAGTTCACCGTCGCGGTGACGCCGTCGATCTTGTTGAGTTTCTTCTCGATCCGGTTCGCGCAGGATGCGCAGGTCATGCCACCAATTTCGAGTTCGACCTGGCCGTTCGCGGTCGGGTGTTGCGTGACGGGATTCATCGTGTCCTCCTCTCCGGTTTTCGCGGTCAGTGTCCGTGCCCGGCCGGGATCGGCTCGGCGGCGGGCGCCGCGGCGCCGGGGACGTTCCCGGCGGTCAGGGTGAATTCGGCGGTCCGCACCACTCCATCGTGCTGGAAATCGAGGAAGAGGCGGTAGTCCCCGGCGCTGGGGGTGGTGACAACGAAGTCGATGCCCGGGCCGGGTGCGGTGACCCCGTCACCGGGATGGCCGTCCGGGTGCACGTGCAGGTAGCCGAGGTCGGCGGCCCGCAGGGCCACCAGGTGCCCGTACGCCCCCAGATAGGGCTGCAGATCCGTGACGGGCTGCCCGCCGCGGCTCACCGCCAGCGTCACCTTCGACGCCTGACCTGGGGTGAGGGTGCCGTCGAGGGTGACGGTATACCCGTCGACCACGGCCGTGGCGGCCACCGGAGGCAGGGGCAGCGGATCGTAGGCGCCGGCGACCTGCAGATCGGCGCCCAGGGTCAGGCCGTCACCGCCGTCGGGGGTGAAGTCGGCGAACACTCGGTACGCCCCGGCGCGGGTCAGATCGAGTGGCACGCTCCAGGTTCCGGCGGCGTCGAGTGTGGGGTGTACGTGCTGGAATCCGGCCATGTCGCGCCGCACCGCGATCAGGTGCAGTTGCTTCTCGTGACTGTCGACGTACCGTGTGACGGGCACGCCGTCGGCACCCAGGATGCGGAACCGCAGCGGCACGTCGGCGCCGGCCGCAACCTGCGCTGTGTCCAGTGCCAGGGTGTATCCGCTGTCGGTGACCATCAGTCCTTTAGGTGTCTGATCGGCGACCGGTGCGCCCGCGGTGGAATCGGGTCCGGCGTCGTGAGTCGAGGTGTCGTGGGTGTCGGCTGGTGCGGCGTCCTCGGGGCCGAGGGCGGCCCCGGCCCCGAGGGCGAGGGCGAAGACCGCGGCCAGGCCGACGGTGAATCCGGCGAACTTCGATGATGCGTTCATCGGGGGGAATCTCCTGTCCGGGTCTTGTGTAGGCCGGTCAGCCGGCGAGCTGGTATCCGGCCTCGTCGACGGCCTGGGCGATCGCGGACTGCTCGATCGGGGCGGCGGAGTCGATGTCGACCCGCCCGCTCGCGAGATCGACGTCCACGGCGGTGACACCGGGGATGCTGCCGATCTCTTCGCGGACCGAGGAGACGCAGTGGCCGCAGGTCATTCCGGTGACGGTGACGGTGGTGGTGCTCATCGGTGTCCTTCTTTCGTCGGCTTGGGATTCGATCGCGCTCGTCGCGACCCATCTACAGATTTACCATACCCCCCTACCGTATGCAATGCCAGGGGTTGCCGTACCCGCTCCCTTTGCTGCATACCCCCCGATGGTGTGCCTTGGACCCCTGATGAAAATCGGAAGGGGCCCGAACGGCCATCCGCCAGGCGTCTTGCCGTGGCGCTGCCGGGCTTGCGGCCGAAACAGTTTCGGCGTCACCGGGGTTTCCCCTTGCGTTCTCTACTATACCCCCCTATGGTATCGAATTATCCGCAGAGAGTTCGAGCAGTCTCCAGGAGGATGACCACACTGATCATGCTCGGCATGATCGTCATCGCACCGCGGGCGATGCAGAGGTTCGGGGCGAAACCGATGATCGTGACCGGTCTGATCGTGCTCGCGGCAGGTCTCGGATGGATGGCCCTGGTCCGGCCCACCGGCAATTTCTGGGTCGACGTGCTGCCCGCGTCCCTCGTGGCCGCGGCAGGTATGTCGCTCGCCTTCATTCCCTCGTTGGGCACGGCGATCTCCGCCGCCCGACCCGAAGAGGGCGGATTGGCGTCGGGCATCGTCAACGTCAGCTACCAGGTCGGCTCGGCTCTCGGCCTGGCGGCCATGACCGCAGTCGCCGCCTCGTTCGGCGCAAACCAGGTCGGCGACCTCCCCGAGCTGACGAACGGATTCTCCGCCGCCTTCCTCGGCGCCGCCGTCATCGCCCTGGCCGGTGCGGGCGTCACCGCGGTGTCGATGCGTACCCCGACGACGCAACCGGACCGCACCCCGGAAGCGGCGCTGAACTAACTGCCGCAACCGCTCTGGTGGGATTCGGACACCGTCCGAATCCCACCAGCGACGTCCATGCACCCGTGGTGATGACGCGCGCACGCTGCGTTCGCACCGAGGACGCCGGTCCGGCAGCTCGACGATGGTCCCGCGATCCTGACGGGGGCACCCGAGGTCGGGGGTCGGTCTGCGGTCGATTTGGCGTCGTCGTCCGGTGCGCCCGATCGCGCTGGTGCCGGTTCCGTCGTCACATGCCCGACATCGGCGAGGGCACATCCGGCATGGGTGACAGCGACTGCAGCAGCGACGGGTGGACGAGGACGGCGACCCCGAGCAGGACGACCGCGGTCCCGACCACCCGGGTGATCGCGACCGAATGGCGGGAGTTCTTCTCGGCCAAGAAGATTACGGCGACCGCCGCCATCCAGGTCAGGTTCATCAACCCAACGACGAGCAGGACCGCCATCAACGCCCAGCAGCAGCCCAGGCAGTACAGCCCGTGTGAGGCACCCGCACGGAAGGTCCCCGGCAGACCGGTTCCGAAGTCGTGCGTCGCGAGGAACGTCAGCGGGGTGCGGCAGGCCCGCAGGCACGCCTGCTTCCACCGGGTGAACTGGTATCCGCCGGCGATGACCAGCACACCACCGGCCGCGACCTCGACCCACGTCGAGCCGTGCGCGATCCGGCGGAAGCCGAGCAGCACCGCCAGAGGAACCACAAGACGGCGGCCCCCATGTCGAAAGGCATGGCCGTGCCGACCCACGCGAAACCCTGCACCATCGACTCCATGCCGCCCGCAGTACCGATGGTGCGCCACCACGCCACCCCGGCAAGGGCGACCAGAATCCCCACCATGGCGAGCGTCGCCCGGCGTTCGAGGGCACTGTAGGCCATCCGGGGAGTGTCGATCCTCGTCGGCTGGCTCATCGGCACTCCTCCGTCACGCCCCACCGCCTCACCCCTGCCGAGGCTGGGCCGCACCACCACCGCGTTATCGCGGTGCACTGCTGCGAGTCAGAACTTGCCGGCCGCTCCGGCGGGCGCCATCCGGTTCTCGCTGGACCACTCGACGCGCGAGTAGTACGCGTTGTTGCCCGGGTGCTCGAATGTCACTCCGTCGACGTCGAGCCGCAGCACCGAGGTGGTGCCGATCTGACCGTCCTGGAAGATGAACCCGTCCTTGAGCACCATGTGCGGTTGGTGCTTCTCCCCGGTCACCGGGTTGGTGAAGCTCTGCATCTGAACGACCAATTTGTCGCCGACCTGGACTCGGGAATCGGTGTCCCGGTCGTCGATCTCGATCGTCTCGAAAAACGGACCATGGATCTCGCTGACGGTCGCGGCGAGGATCTCCCAGGGCAGACCGGGATCCTCGGCGGTGAGGATCGGCAGCAGGGCCTGACGCTGCTCGGGGTTCGCGTCGATGAACAGTGCCATCGTGCCGTTGCCTTCATGGATGGCGCCGGGCCATTTCACCGCGCTCGCGACCTTCGCCCCGGCCAGATCGACGCCGTCGCGGTCACCCCCGGTGACCTCGAATCCGACCACCCCGTCACAGTTTCCGTGGCTGGGAAAGCCGCTCATGTTGCACGGGCACCCCAGGTCGCAGTTGCAGGCCTCGTAGTAGTTTGCCGAGATTCGCCAGGCCATGTCGCTCACTCCTCGTCGCTGAATCGTTTCGCTAGGTCATCATGCGCAGCCCCGTGGGTGCCCCCGCAATCCATCCGCTCAGCGCACAGCCGACAGCCCCGATCGAGCCGGGTATCTACCCATGCTCCCACTTCGCTACAACGCGAACAACGATCCGGGAAGCGGGCGCGGATTTCGTTCGATCCGCCCTTCCGCCGACCCGCCCGAATACCGGCCACCGATCCTGCAGGCTTCTTGACTGCTCACGCCCTTGTTCGCGAGATCAAAATGAGCGCGCCGTTCCCGATGTAGTGCCTCGCCAAGTGAGGAACCACGTGCTTCCGTATCTTCAATTCCATCGCAACCCGGAACTGTCGGGTGTTGCAACGACCGAGAGAACCCAAAGCGCCGGCCGCGGGCCCTTCCGATCAGGACCGCGTTGATCGGCGTAGCGCTCCGCGCGGGTCGCGCTAATGCTGCATTGCGATGGGCCGCTGTGCGCGCGTACATTGGAGTTCGCGGATCGAGATCGTCGTCGGCAACGGTGAAGAGACTCGAGAAGCAGAGATCCGGCCGAGAATGTGTCAGCATTCCCGGCCGAACCCCTGTCTGGGGCGTGTCCGGTGACCTCCACGGCGTCAGCGCTCCCGAAGACGTTCGCAGCCGCTCTGGGGGATCACGGTCGGCACGTCCCGACGGCTGCCCGGGGGGCGAGTTCCCGTGCCCTGGTCACACCCGCACGGGCGTGCAACGCTGAGTCCATGGAGGTAATTCCGCGGCAGGCCGAGTCGCAGACCTTGAGGGCGGCGGTTCTTCCGGCGAGTCCTGCGGATTCGGCCCCATGCGGCGCGTCCGGGGCTCCTCCCACGATCGGGGTCGAGGAGGAGTTCATCCTGGTCGACTCCCACACCGGCGTTCCACTCCTGTCCAACGCCGCGGTGGCGGCGGCCGGCACGGCGCTCGGCATCGACCTGCAGCTCGAACTCTCGCAGTGCCAGATCGAAGCCGCCACCCCGGTCTGCGCGCGGATATCGGATCTGGATCGGGCGCTGTGCAGGACTCGATCACTCGCCGTAGCCGCGGCCGCCCGGTCCGGGACCCGATTGCTCGCCGCCGGGGTTCCGGTTCTCGGGCCGTTGCCGCGGGCGATCACCGACACCCCGCGGTACCGGCGGATGGCCGACGGGTTCGGTGCACTCGCCGAGCAGGTGATCTGCGGCTGCCACGTCCATGTCTGCGTTCCCGACCGAGACACGGCGGTGCAGGTCAGCAATCACCTGCGCCCCTGGCTGCCCACACTGCTGGCGCTGACCGCGAACTCGCCGATCGCCGCCAACGTGGACACCGGATATGCCAGCTGGCGGCACATCCTGTGGGCGCGGTGGCCGAGCGCGGGACCGCCACCGTATTTCCGGTCGGCGCGACACTACGACGCCGCGGTCGCGACGATGCTGGACTGCGGCAGCATCCTCGATCCGGCGATGGTCTACTGGGATGTACGGTTGTCGGCTCATCTGCCCACCATCGAGATCCGCATCAGCGACGTCCCCGCCACGGTGCACGAGACCGTGCTGCTCGCCGTCCTGGTCCGGGCCCTGGTCACCACCGCACTGTCCGCCCTCGATCGCGGGGATCTCGCCCGGCCCGTCGGCGACGACCTGCTGCGGGCGGCGTGCTGGCGCGCCGCCCGCGACGGTCTGACCGGACACGGAATCGACACCGCCGCACAGAATGTGATTCCCGCGCCCCGGCTGCTCGCCCTCCTTCTCGCGCATGTCCGCACCGCCCTCGAGGACACCGGCGACTATGCGGGTACCCGGGCGGCGGTGGCGTGGGTCCTGGCCCACGGCAACGGCGCCGTCCATCAGCGACGCGCCCTGCGCACCGGCACGCTCGCCGACGTGGTCCGTACGGTCGCCGACCGCACCGCCGATATCTGCCCGCCCGGCGACGCCCACTGGGCAGCCCCGGATCCAGCCTCGCACCCGGCGGATGCTCCCGAATCGCCTGCGCGGGCCGGGGAATGGCCGGTGTCTCCGTCGACCCGCAGACTTTCAGGCGATCGATGAGACAGACGGGCCTACCGCATCTCGAGCGAGGCATCGTCCAGATCGACCGCTACGAGGAATGTGGGCCCTGACCGGCGGGTGGTCGGCTTGACCTACAGGCCGGGCCAAACGCACTTAACTCATCATTCGCGGGCGAGGTCCCGGGCTCACAGCAAGGGTGCGATAGCCGGTGTCGGCGAAAGCAACCGCGCTCGACACCGGGAGGAGGAGGCCCCACGATGCCCCCCATCCTCACTTTGCAGCTTCCGGCGTTCCGTTGCTGCCGATGTCCTGCACCCGCAGACGGCGGACTACGGGGCATACCCCTCGAGACGGTCAAGCAGTCCGGGCTGACAGGGCATGCCGGAGAAGCTATTTCCGTTCGATCAATCCGTCACCTGCCGGATGTAGAGCAGGGTGTCGCCGGCCTCGATTGCGTCGACCTCGGGTGTGCCGCTGCGCAGCAGTTGTCCGTCGCGCACCACCCCGAGGACGATGTCCGGCAGCTGCCGCGGTGACTCGCCGACCTCGCTGAATTCCACGGGGCGTTCGGCGATCGCGAAGCCGGTCTCCGGGGTGAGCAGGTCCTCGATGATGTCCACCACGTTCGGGGTGATGGTGGACGCGCCGAGCAGCCGGCCCGCGGTTTCGGAGGAAACGACCACGGTGTCGGCGCCGGACCGGCGTAACAGGTGCCCGTTCTGGGCTTCGCGGATCGAGGCGACGATCTTCACGGTGGGTGCGATCTCGCGCGCGGTGAGTGTGACCAGCACCGCGGTGTCATCGCGGCTGGGAGCGACGATGATCGACGACGCGTGCTGGGCACCGGCCAGCCGCAGCACGTCCGACTGGGTCGCCGACCCGTGCACCGTCACCAACCCCTGCCCGGACGCGGTCTCGAGGACCGCCGGATCGGTATCGACGACCACGATGTCGGAGACGGCGACGCCATCGCCGAGCATCGAGGTGACGGCGGCGCGGCCCTGGGTGCCGTAGCCGACGACGACGGTGTGATGGCGGGTGCGGCGTCGCCAGCGTTGAATTTTGAAGCTCTGCCGGGAGGTCTCGGTCAGCGCGGCGAGGGTGGTACCGACCAGGACGATGAGGAAGAAGATCCGCAGCGGGGTGACGACGAGGATGTTGACCAGCCGCGCCTGTGCGGTGATCGGGGTGATGTCGCCGTAGCCGGTGGTCGAGAGCGACACCGTGGCGTAGTAGAGGCAATCGAGCAGCGAGAGCGGGTCCTCCTGGACGTCGCGGTAGCCGTCGCGATCGAGATACACCACCAGGACCACCGCCGCCAGGGCGGCGAGCGCATACCCGATCCGCCGGGTGATGGCCCGCCAGGGACTGCCGTGCAGCTGCGGTACCCGCAGGATCCCGACCAGCGCGAAATCGGGGCGTTCGGTGAGCACGTCGGACCTGCGCAGCCGGGCGTGCAACCTACCGGGCATCGCCTCGATCACCCCGTTCTCGTCGCCGGTCTCCGGGCGGAGCCTACGCGCCGACAGCTGCCGGGCGATTCACCACCGGACTCTCGGGGGCCGCCGCCGCAACGTCCTCGGCCCCGTGTCGGACCAGACCGGCGGATCGGGCGAGAGGCGACGCGAATCAGGTCAGTTCGCTGAATCGTTCGGTGTCGCGCACCCGACCGGAGACGATGATGGTGTCCCCGGGCTCGATGACGGTGTCCGCCGTGGCATAGGTGAAGCCCTCGCCGGGACGTTTGATCGCGACGACGGTGACCCCGTACGTGGAGCGGACGGTGGTCTCACCGAGGCGCTTCCCGATGACTGTGGCGGGCGGGACGGTTTTGACCATGGCGAAGCCGTCGTCGAACTCGATGTAGTCCATCATCCGGCCCCGCACCAGGTGCGCCACCCGCTTGCCCATGTCGCCGCAAGTCGGGCCAGCACCATGCGCGGTTCCCCCGGGAAGGCGACCGCGGTGGCAACAAGGACCACCGGGTTGATGGCAGGCGCGGACAGCAAAAACGTCAACGCCGCGGCGCTCGGCGCACCCTGATCGATCAGCCGGCGGGCCACCGGGACCGCTCCGCACTCACAGCCCGGGAGCGCGGCGCCCGCAAGACCGGCCACCCCGACCGCCACCGACTCACGCCGCGGCAGCAGGGTGCGCAGCATCCGCGGCGAGACGAAGGCCGCGATCGCGCCGCTGATCAGCACCCCGAGGACCAGGAACGGCATCGCCTGAACGAAGACGCCGGAACACACCGTGGCAGCGGTCTGGAGCGAGGGAAACGAGTTGACGAAGTCGATCATCAGTGATCCGCGGAACAGCAACGCCGCAACCAGAAGGGCCACGAGCGCCTGCATCGACGTGAGGCGGGGACGGATCGCGGTAGGCACGGACCCATCATGCTGGTCCCGACACCCCCGCGAATACTCCTGAGCGTGTGATCGCTGCTCGAGGCACTCGGGCGTGATCACTCTGGCGCTGGGCTCAACACAGCCTACCGTGGTGTATGTCCCTTTCCCGTCGGCAGTTGTTGCGAGTAGGTGTGGCCGGATCGGCTGCGGTGCTGGTGGGTACGGCGGCGGTGAGCAGCGCGCGGTTGCCTGCCCCGCGGTGGCGAGGAGATGACCCATTCGGACTCGGTGTGGCATCGGGAGATCCGACACCCGATGGTGTCGTCCTGTGGACCCGCCTGGCGCCGGACCCCCTTGCCCCCGGCGGACGCGGCGGCATCGGGTGGGATCCGGTGACCGTCGAATACGAAGTCGCGCACGACGAGAGCTTCCGGCAGGTGGTGACGCGCGGTACGGCGGTCGCGACCCGCGAACTCGCCCACAGCGTGCACCCGGAGATCCACGGCTTGGAGCCCGCTCGCTGGTACTTCTACCGGTTCCGTGCCGGCTCGGCGATCTCCCCGGTGGGCCGGACCCGCACGGCCCCGGCTCCGGGGCAGCCCACCGCGCGGATGCGGTTCGCGTTCGCCTCCTGCCAGTCGTGGAGTTCGGGCTTCTACACCGCTTACGAGCACATGAGCGCCGAAGACCTCGATCTGGTCGTCCATCTGGGCGATTACATCTACGAGCGCGGGTGGCGGCGCGGCCGCGAGGGAATGTCGATGGGAGCGGACCGCGGCGAAGCCGTCGATCTGCCCGGCTACCGGCTGCACTACGCACAGTACAAAGCCGAGCAGCCGCTGCGCGACGCCCATGCAGCGTTTCCCTGGATCGTGACCATGGACGATCACGAGGTCGACAACAACTGGGCCGCCGACTCGCCGGGACTGGGCCTCGATATCTACCGAATACCCGCACTGTTCCGCCGGCGCCGAGCCGCCGCCTTCCAGGCGCTGTACGAGCACCAGCCGCTGCGACTCGCGCAGCGGCCCGCCGGGCCTGGGATGCGCCTACACCGCCGCTACCGGTTCGGCGATCTCGCGCAGATCACCATGCTCGACACCCGGCAATATCGGAACCGGCAGGCCTGCGGGGGAAATGTCACCGCCCACTGCGCCGACCGGCTCGACACCGACCGCACGATACTGGGTGCACAGCAACGCAACTGGCTGCTCGACGGATTCACCGGCTCGCCCGCCCGTTGGCAGATCATCGGCAATCAGGTGGCGATGGGCCAGACCGACAACGACCCCGGCCCGGACACCGTGGTGTCCTCCGACTCGTGGGACGGATACGTCGCCGATCGCAACACCGTCCTCGGCGCCGCAGCGGATCGCGGCGTCCGCAATCTGGTGGTGATCACCGGCGACCGTCACCAGAACATCGTCGCCGACCTGCGCCGGGACTACGCCGACCCGCAATCACCGATCGTCGCGTCGGAATTCTCGGGAACGTCGATCACCTCCGCCGGCGACGGCGCCGACATGAATGACACCGGCCGCCGCCTGCTGGCCGCCAATCCCGACATGAAGTTCTTCAACGCGCAGCGCGGATACGTGCGGGTCGACCTGGACCATCAGTTGTGGCGCAACGACTTCCGCGTCATGCCCTATATCCGGCGCCCGGGCGCGCCGATCCACACCCGCGCCAGCTTCGTGGTCCAGGATCAGATACCCAGCGTCACCGAGGCGTGACGGCCCGACACTGCCACCCACGACACGGCAAGCCCGATCCACCTCTGGCCCGCGGACCGGGCACCGCCTGAGCAGCGGTGCCGTGCCGAGCCACGACGCCCCAGGGTGCGCCTGTCGGACGAACGTGGCTCGGGCACGCACGGGGAGGGGTAATGGCCTCAGTTGCCGAGGAATCGGCGGATCTGCGGGACGACGGCGTCGGCGAGGTCATCCGCCGTCTCGAGCGCGTCGAACGAGACGTTCCGCGCGAGTGTCGCATGCGGGATGGTCGCGCTCATCCGTTCGGCGAGCTCGGCCGGATGGCGCTCGTCGGCGCCGGGGACGATGAGCACCGGAACGTCGATCGCACCGAGTTCGTCGAGCGTGCGGAACGAGCGGTCACGCCCAATGGCGGCCGCTGCGGCGACGCTCCCCGGATCGGCGCGCGGTATCGCCGAGCGCACCAGGTTCCCGATCAGCGGTTGCAGGTGGGGAAGGAACAACTCCCACGCCGCTTCGATACCGTCCCCTCGCACCCGCTCGGCGAAGCGGTCCATCAACGCGGTTTCGGCCAATTTCGCTTCGTCGTCCTCGATATCCTCGGCGCTGATCACCACGACCGCCCGCACGCGCGAGGGGAAGGCCAGAGCGGCGCGTAAGGCGATGGTGCCGCCCAGCCCGGTCCCGCCGATCACAGCCTCCGGCGCGCCCAGGTGGTCGAGGAGGGCGATCACGTCGTCAGCGTAGCGACTCCACGTGTGCAGCGCCGGATCCCGGCACACCGAGCGGCCGTACCCCCGCACGTCCGGAACAACAACGGTGAACCGGTCTTCGAGACGCGTCGCCATCGGCAGCAAGCTGTGATGATCAGGGCCCCCGCCATGCAACAGGACGACGACCGGACCCTCTCCACACCCCGCGGCGAACAAGCGCGCTCCGTCGTCGCCGGGGTAGTTGATTTGGCGCATCGCCATCCGTTCTCACCTCGTGTCCAGGGTTCCTGCTGCAGGGGTACTCGCTGAAACACGACGAGTGTCGCAGAGTGTCGGATCCCGGCGGGGGCTTCCGCTGGACCAGCGGTCGGCCCTGGCCGCGGGGCTGGGGCGATTCGCCACCATCGTTTCGACCGCCTCGACTGCGCTTGCGATTGGTTTCCGCCATGACCCGACCTTGGTCCAGGTCCACGCGATTGCGTCACACGGAGACCCAGGATCCGCGGAGCTTGTTGAACCGCACACACCGTCATTCGAGGCACCGCGCAGTTAGTGCACATCGAAGACAGCCTTATTGCCTTTCGGGTCGGGCGGAGGTCTGCGGGGCTCGCGCATCCCGCCACGTCCGTCGTCATTTCTGTCGATCCACACGGCCAGCGCGGACCCAGGGGCGACCAGTGAGCCTGGGGTGGGTGCTTGAGCCGTGATCACTCCGGTGGGCAGGTCGGACTTGCCTATTGGGCCGGCGTCTGCTTCGGGGCCGCGCAGCCAGAGTCCGGCGTGGTCGGCCTCACGCTTCGCCTTCGAGGGGGACATGCCGATGACGTTGGGGACCACTACGAGGTCACTATGGCGTCGAAACATCGGGTGTATCCACCTCGCCTCGAAACCGGAGGGAACGGTGTACGCAGTCGACGATACGTGTCCCGACAGCGACGACGACATCAATCGCCGAGGTCCTCGGCATCGGCTTCACTCTCCGAGCGGACCACTGAACTTGTGTTTCCGGGCCGGTGTGCCGGGCGTTCACAGAGATTGACCAACCCAGGGAGCGCCGTCGGCAGTACACGCAAAAAGGCGATCGGCCCGAGGTCGGTTTGCGCGCCACACATCGTACCGATCGCCATCAGCGGTATTTTCGAGTGCTCTTCGATGCAATCACGCTCCCCTCGCCCCACCCAGATCGAGCCTATCGCCGCGCGGGCGTGTGGGACAGGGAAGATTCCGCCTGTGAACGTGGACCCGACCCGTTGCGCAACGGCTGCTTCACCACTCGTCCGGTCACCGAGGTGGCCGCGAGCCGGAAGCTGAACATCCTCGAATACGCCGAGCGAGCTGGAGATGATGGCGGGGCCCGCAGCGGCACACCTCACGGCTGCGGGCGCGGGTGATGACGGTTGCGGATGTCGACCAGCAGCTCCGCCAAGTCCGGCAGGAGTTGAATCTCCTGTCCCGTCGGGTCCTGAGGTTGGCGGCATCGGCGGTCGCGGGTGGACCAGACGGACGTGGTCGAGGGTCTCTTGGACGCGCGCGCTCAACGATGCTGTGGAGGCGTTCGAGTCGATGAGCGAACGCTGACCTTCGACCCCACCGAACCCCTGCTCCGCCCGGGAGCAGGGGGTTCGGCGTCGCCGCACCGGGTGCGCACAGCGGTGCGGGGCGCACAAACAATGAGCGACACGTACCGAACCGCTCGACGTGCCTCCGGCGTCGCAATGCAGCCGAGCAGAGACATGCGGTCGACCGCACAGCCGGAACTCGGGAGGGCAGGATCAGGTGTCGATGCTGTTTCCGACGGCGACCAGTGTGGCCGCGCTAGGGTACGGCCGCGACCACCTGTCCGGTCACCTTGACCGCGAAGGTGACGCCAAGGATTTCCGGGGAACTGTTCTGAGAACACAGGACTGGTTATCGGAGCACCTCCCACTGGTCGCAGCTTTCTCGAGAGAGCCGGTCAGGTGAACTGACCAGCCTCAGCGACTATGCGCGCGAGAACTGAGCCAAGAACGTGGAACCGGGGCGGCTTCCCGTGCGACCGCATCGAACGAAATCGAGTGTCCTGCAATGTTCATTCGGTGCACCGTGGCGACATCGTGTGGAACTGACTACCGTCGGGGCGAGTTCTAGTCGGTTCCCCAGGTCGCCGAGACGCCGCGGTCGCGCAGCCACTGGCTCGGGTTGAGCCGGTTGCCGCCTGCGTCAGAGACCTCGAAGTGCAGGTGCGGACCGGTCGACTGACCACGGTTGCCGACGGTGGCGATCTGCTGACCCGCCGCGACCCGCTGGCCGACGTTGACGATGAACTCGTTGATGTGGCCGTACACGGTGACGGCGCCGTCGTCGTGGCGCACCCGCACCCACAACCCGAACCCGGAGGCCGGGCCCGCGGAGATGACCTCACCGTCGGCCGCGGACTGGATCGGGGTGCCGATCGGGGCCGCGATGTCGATGCCGCCGTGGTGTGCGCCCCATCGGGGGCCGTAGCCGGAGGACAGCGTGCCGGACACCGGCTGCACGGCGCGGACCTTGAGCGGAGCGGGGCTGCCCGGATTGACCGGTCCGGGCGTGCCGGGTGCGGGCGGGGCGGCCGGGAGGTCGGGCAGCTCGATCGCGGGCAGCTGAACACCGGCGGGCAGCAGGCCCGGTGGGATCTCGAGCGGGCGGGCGGCCGCGGACCCGGCGCCGAACTGCGCGCCGCCGATCAGGATGGCACCGGTCGCCGCGGCGACGGTCGCGATTTTCACGCGGCTGGTGATGGAATTTGAAGGATGTGCCGTCCTGCGGTGTTTCGCCACGGTGTCTTACCTCGTCTTCGTTGGCTGGCCCGCGCTCGTGAGATTCGCGGCCTCGGACCCCCGTCGAAAAGGAAAGTAACAAAACGGTATCGACCGCACAATCGTGACCTAATCGATATCTAAATATGATCTTGCTTGAATACGCCCACGTCAGGGGCCTAGAGCGGCCATCACGGACAAAGGCGACACCGGGATCACCATCCCGGGGACCCCGTCGAGCAGCGCCGCCCAAGGCTGAGGAAACCGGCGGTGACCTCGACGTTTGCCGGGCCGGCGAGTGGGTGCGGGGACCGGCGCGACGGCATCCCGGATGCGGCGAGTGTCGCTTCACGGCCCGACGCAAGCGGACACGCCACCGACTTCGTCAAATGTGACGGGAACCACACAATGCTGTCCCGTCCAGGGGTTACCTACTCGCCGAAAAGCGGGTGGACGGATCAGTACAAAGCCCTGCAGGAACAGTCCGACACACGGCGCGCACCGCAGAAGCTCCTCGCTCGCGCGATCGACGGGCACGTGGAGAACGTTGTCTCTGCACAGGCCCTCGCGACCCTCCGGTTTTCACTCGACGCCCTCTCCAGCGGCGTCCCGCTGGGCGTCGACCTCAACGCGATTCCCGCACCGGGAATCGAAGTTAGTAGCGAGTATCCCCGTTGGTGGGAGGTCGTGGTGGGCTGTCGGGAACAGGCGAATGTCACACGACTTTGTATCCGAGTTTGTCGGCGACGCCGGCGAGTCGGGTGGCGAGGGCCGGGTCGGTCAGCGCTCGTGAGGTGAGGGGAGCGGTCGGCATCGCGTCCTGCGCTCGGGAGAACAGGGCTGCGCAGAGGGCCCCGGTGAAGCGGCTGTTGTAGCTGATGCCGTCGAGATGAGGGAATGCGTCGACGATGGCGCGGGCCCACCTCTGGGTGTGGTCGTGTCCGGCTGTGGAGATGGCATAGGTTCCGCCGGCGCGGGTGGGCCAGTGGCCGGTGCTGTCGGTGGAGACGTCGAGGAGGCGCAGGGTGCGGGTGAAACGCAGGCCGGTCAAGTAGGGGATCTCGAATGCGCGGTCGATGGTCCGATCGTTTTGGAACGCTTCGCCGAGCGCGGCACCGGGGTTGGTTGCGCCGTACCAGACGCCGTGCGCGGGGTGATGTCCGCGCGGTTGCGGGTGGGGATCGAATCTCAGCACAGGCCCGAAGGTGCGGAACGCGTTCCACGCCAGGGTGTGCACGGCGGTGGTGCGGTGCACCCGCCACCAGGTTTCGGTCGTATCGATGAGGCGGTATTCGTTCGGTCGGATTCCGATGGCGCGCAGTTCATCGGGCGACGGAGGTGGGGGGAGGGGGAGGATGGACATCCGTCAGGCGCTCGCCCATCTCTGCTGCTCCACGACGCAAGAGGCGGCCGCGATGTCGCCGCCCGACCGTAGCCAATGCAGTATGGATGCGGGCTTGCCCTCGTCGCGGAGTTGGTCTTGCGGAGTGGTCAGGAGCCCTTCGACGGCCAGGGGGTGCAGCCCGGCGGGCAGGGCAGACAGGATCTTGTCCAGGCCGCGTACCAGGCCAGGTCGGGGTCCCTCGGGTTCGAACTGCAGTGCCGGGAAGAGCCATTTCCCCTGGTCCTTGAGCGCCCATAGCGTGCGGTCGGCTACCCGCTGCCGGATCCGCGACGGATCGACCTCGAGGAGGGCGCTGACCTCGGCCGATGTGCGCGCGGTGCTCAGCAGGCGGGTGTAGGCGGCAACGTTGTCGAGCATCTTCCGCCGGTAGGCGTCCTGGTCTTCGCCGAAGTCGGCGGCGTCGTACATCGCGGCCTCGGCAGCGGGAAGGGCCACCGAGGCTTGGTGGATGGTGGGGAGCGCGTCGAGGGCGCGTTCGATGTCGAGTCGAGCCATCTTGATGCCGAACTTCTCGCTGAGTAGTTGCTCGAGCGGCTGGGTGCCGCCGCCGGTGTCTCGCGTCTCAATGTCCGCCGCCATTATCACCAACTCCTCTCGTTACCTAACAGTGTAGCCGTGCGTTAGAATCGGTGCACCCGGTCGGGCCAGGACTACGTGAACCAGTGGATCTTCTCGCCCGCTGCATGGAGGGTCCCTGTGTGTTCTGTCAAGAAGGTGCGCGTTCGAACATCGGGGATCAAGAGCTTGGTGCGGGTCGATGAGGTAAGCGTCGACCCGCACCATTTCTGCACCCTGTGACGCACCCATCCGACACTCTGCTTCACCAGATGGGTCGAACGGAACCGCACTGGCCAGCGAGTTCCGGTCAGTACCCGAATTTTCGGGAAGTGCCGGTGATGGTTCGGCTTACGGTGCGTCTCGCGATCCTGATTCTGTGCCGAATTCAGGGAATTAGGTTGGCCATCAGTCAACTTCACTCGGATTCGGTGGGCAGAAAATCAACGCAAGCAGGTACGCCGCAACCATTGCAGCGAAACAGGAGCCTAGGGGTGCCCACGACGCGACGGTAGTAGAGGAAGCGGTCAACCACGCGACGACGAGGCCGACAGAGATTCCGACCGCCGCGGAGGTGCAGATTGCGAATCGGTGCTGCCACCAGCGGTTACTGGCCGGCCGCTATGCAGGGGCAGTCCGGAGAGCGAGCTTACCGCCGACGACTGCCACGCCCCCGACACACGCTCCGAGGACAAGACCTGTCAAAGCGGCGATGGCTGACCCTGCGACATCGCCACCGACCAGCAAGGCGACGACCACCCCCGCCACAGAGCCGAGAACGGCAGAGATACACGACCTCGAGGTTCGCGATCACCCTGATCGGCTACTGGGTGGTGGGTCTGCCCGTCGGGCTGCTGTGCGCGTACGGGCTGGGGCTGGAAGCCCCCGGGATGTGGATCGGACTGTCCTGTGGGCTCCTCGCTGCCGCAGTCCTGCTGCTGCGCACCTTCCGGAAACGGCTGGACGCCATCGAGAGCCACCCAGTGTCGTAGCGTCGACACCGGACGAAACGGCTACGTGCATCGCACGCGCACGACCCGCGCGAGGGGAAGCTCTCACAGGTGGTACGCCACGGCCGTGCCGAGGACGCGGATGCCGACGCGGTCGCCGGGGGTGAGGGCGGTGGCGCCGAAGCGGCGGACGGTGACCCGTTCGGGGACCATGCCGTCCGCGTTGTCGAGGCGGATGCCGAGCAGCATCTCCGATCCGAGGTATTCGACGTCGACGACCGTCCCGGTTACGCCTGCGCCGTCCGTGGTCACCTCGATCTGCTCCGGCCGCAACATGACTCGGGCGCTCCCGCGGACGCCGTTCGGGGCCACGGCCACGTCGCCGAGGGCGCAGTGGGCCCGGCCGCCGTCGACGTGCGCCGACAACACGACGGCGTCACCGATGAACTGCGCGGTGGGGACGTCGATCGGGGTGGAATAGATTTCGCGTGGGGTACCGATCTGGGCGAGGCGGCCCGTGCTCATCACCGCGACCCGGTCGGCGAACGACAGCGCCTCGGGCTGGTCGTGGGTGACGAGGATGGTGGTGATCGCGGCCTTCGCGAGGACGTCGGCGACGATCCTGCGCGTGTTCGCCCGCAGCCCGGCGTCCAGTGCGGAGAACGGCTCGTCGAGCAGCATGAGTTCGGGTTCGCGGGCCAGCGCCCGCGCGAGTGCCACCCGCTGCTGCTGCCCGCCCGACAGCTGGTCGGGTCGCCGGGACGCGTACGACGGGTCCAGCGACACCATCTCGAGGAGCTCGGCGATCCTCGGCGCGGTGCGGGCCCGGCGGGGCAGACCGAACCCGACGTTCGCGCCGACCGTGGCGTGCGGGAACAGCGCACCGTCCTGGGCCACGTACCCCACCGACCGCCGGTGCGCGGGCGTCCAACCGCCGCCCGCGACGACCCGGCCGGCCAGTGCGATGGTGCCGGCATCCGGCTTCTCGAACCCCGCGATCAGGCGGAGCAACGTGGTCTTGCCGCAACCCGACGGCCCCACGATCGCCGTCGTGGATCCCGCCTCGACGGCGAACGCGACGTGCCGGAGGATCGCCGCAGCGCCGAACGACTTGTCGAGTCCTTCCACTTCGAGTGCGTATGTCATAGTCCCGCTACCTTTTTCGACTGGGAGAAGAGCACGTAGGTCATGGGCAGCGACAACACGATCATGATCAGCGCGTACGGCGCGGCGCCGGCGTAGTCGATCTCGCTGCTCAGCGACCAGAACCGCATGGACAGGGTGCGGGTACCGGTGGGCGCCAGCAACAGGGTGGCGGTCAGCTCGTTGACGATCCCCAGGAACACCAGAGCCCCGCCCGCCGCCGTGGCCGGGGCGGCCAGCCGCAGCGTCACCCGGAAGAAGGCCGACAGCGGTGAGACACCCAGCGACTGCGCCGCCTCCTCGAGCCCGACAGGCGCCTGCGCGAGTCCGGCCCGGAGGTTCACCAGGGCACGCGGCAGGAAGAGCAGCGCGTAGCCCGCGATCACGACGGCCACGCTCTGATAGAGCGGGTGGAGGTAGCGGATGGAGACGGTGACCAATGCCAGGGCCACCACGATGCCGGGCAGCGAACTCGAGATGTAGGTGCCGCCCTCGAGGAAGCGGCTGAACCGTCCGCGGCGGCGGATCGAGATCCAGGCGATCGGGAAGGCGAGTACACACGTCACGACGGCGCCGGCGATGCCGAACCCGAGCGTCTGTACCAGCGCGGACGCAACGGCCTCCCACTCCCAGACCGCGCTCCCGCCGATGACGAGCCACCGCAGGACGCTGACCACCGGGACACCGACGGACGCCGCGATCAGCACCCCGAGGAACGCCAGCACGATCGGCGAGTACCGCCAGCCGAGTTCGGCGGGCACCGCCCGGCGGGCCGCACCCGACCCGATCCGGGCGTACCGGGCGCTGCCGCGGACGACCGATTCGATCACCAGCAGGGTCAGGCAGAGCAGCACCAGGACACCGGCGAGCATGGTCGCCGCGGTCCCGTTGAACGTCGACTGGTACTGCTCGAAGATCGCCGTCGTGAACGTGTCGAACCTGATGAAGACGAAGGCGCCGTATTCGGCGAGAAGGTGCAGCGAGACCAGCAGCGCCCCGCCGGCGATGGCCAGGCGCAGCTGCGGCACCACGACGCGGAAGAACACCGCCCACGGCCCGAGTCCGAGTGCTCGCGCCGATTCCTCGACGGCCGGATCCAGCCGGCGCAGTGTCGCGGCCGCCGGAATGTAGACGAGGGGGAAATACGAGAGGGTCGCGATGAGGACACCGCCCGACAGCCCGCCGAGGGAGGGAATCGCCGTCACCCAGGAATAACTGTTCACGAACGCCGGAACGGCCAGAGGCGCCGCGAGGAGCACCGCCCACACCTTCGCCCCCGGAACCCGGGTGCGCTCGACGAGCCAGGCGGCGAGGACGCCGACGACGACGCAGATCGGCACCGTGACCACGACCAGCAGCACGGTGTTCGACAGCAATTCGCGTACCCGGGGTCGGAACAGCAACGCCGACGCGGTGTCCCAGCCCGTGGCGATGCTCGCCGCGATCACGTAGCCGAGCGGAATGAACGACGCGGCCACCACGATCACCGCGGCGACCGCCAGCGGCAGTGGCAGACCCGGCCGGGCGGTCGGGGGACGCGTCGTGGCCGCGTCTCCCGACCGCGCTCGGCCGATCAGTGCGAGATTCAGAGCAAACCGGCTTCCGTCATGAGTTCGGTGACCTGCGGGCTGTTGAGCTTCGCGGGGTCGACCTGCGGGGCCTGCAGTTCAGCGAGGGGAACCAGCTTCGGATTCGCGGGCACGCCACTGCCCACCGTGTACTCGAACGACGTCCCGGTCTGCAGGACGTCCTGTCCCTTCTGGCCGGTGACGAACTTCAGGAACTGCTGCGCCGCATCTTGCTTCGTGCTGGACTTCAGGACACCACCACCGGAGACGCTGACGAACGCTCCCGGATCCTCGTTCTTGAAGTAGTGAAGCGCGACGTTGTTGCTGTTCTCACCGGTCTTGGCCTGATCACCGAACCAGTAGTAGTGGTAGATCACACCGCCCGGGATCTCACCGGCGTTGACGGCCTTCATCACCGCACCGTTGCCCTTGTAGGTGCGGACGTTCTCCTTCATCCCGGCCAGCCACGCCCGGGTGGCGTCCTCACCCCTCAGTTCGAGCAGTGCACTGACGATGGCCTGGAAATCGGCGCCCGACGGGGACGCCGCCCAGCGGTCCTTCCAGGCGGGATCCTGTAGGTCGAGCAGGGACTTCGGCAGCTGGTCTTGGGGCAGCGTGTCCTTGTTGTACGCGAAGACGGTGGAACGAGCCGCGATCCCGGTCCACTGGCCGCTCGACGGCCGGTACTGGCTCGGGACCTGGTCGAGGACGTCCTGATTCACGTCGGCGAAGAGCCCGGCGTTCTCCACCAGCGTCATGGCCGGGGAATTCTCGGTGAGAAACACGTCGGCCGGCGACCGGTCACCCTCGGCCACGAGCTGGTTGCCGAGCTCGGTGTCACTACCGTTGCGCAGTTCCACCTCGATGCCGGTCTCCGCCGTGAAGGCGTCAGCCCACTCCTGGGTCAACGATTCGTGCTGCGCGTTGTACACGGTGATCTGGTTGGCGGCGCCCGAGTCGGTCGCGTTGTCCGAACCGGAATCCGAGCACCCCGACACCGTCAGCACCGCGGCGGTGGCGAGCGCCACCCCCGACATCAGTCCGATCCGCATCCTCATCGTCCGTCCTCTTCCGCAGCGGGAGCTGTCCCAGCCGTCTCCAGGAAATGATGCTACTCACAGGATTGGCAAACCTAAATTGCCGCGCGGGCGCATCGAGTGGAGGATCGCCCGGGACCACCGCACCCGATTGCCGTGTTCAGTGTGCGAAACGGTCGGCGGCCCTCCGTCGTGTTCTGGTCACGGCCTGGTGCACACCGAGCGGCATCCTGTGCGCTTCCGGTCGCCAGGCGCTGAGCGGGTGAAGGGCGAGGACGAATGTCACCGCTTGCCAATAGAGAATGCCGACCAGAATCGACAGCGCCAGCGCCAACCAAGGATGGTCGTCGCGTAGCGGCAGATACACCTGGAAATGTGTCAGGTAGATGTAGAGGGACGCACTCGCCAACACCCCTGCCACTCGGCTCAGCATCGTGGGGCAGGGGACGGATTTGAGCCACACCAGCAGGCAGAGCCCACCGACGACGATGATTTCCCGTCGAGTCTCGCCGAAGAAGAACCCGGGTACCGTGGCCACGACCACCGCGGTGACGCAGAGTCGATGCCAGATGGTCGTCGACTTGGCGGCTGCCCAGCCGAGGGCGAACAACCAGAAGACCACCGACGCGGTCAGGATGCGATTGCGGCTGTCGTCGACGTCGACCAGTCCGTACCGGGTGAGCAGGCCGAGGGCCACGAACCCCATCGCGAACCAGAACGGGTGCCTGCGCTCGATGCGGTCGACGAGCGGTATGTACAGCACCGCGGCGAGGACCAGCACGATGTACACAATCGCCTCGACGAACCAGTATCTCCACTCGGCGGACCACCCGTCCGGACCGAGAATGCCGTTGAGCAAGAATGCACTGGTGATGCGGTAGTCCCCGGTGAGGGCGATGACGGACCCGATCCACACCATGCTGGGAACGGCGATCCGGGCGACGCTCCCGAGTGTGTAGCGTATGCGTTCGGTCCGTTCGGCCGTGCCGAGGTGGAAGCGGGCGAAGTTGTAGCCCGCGATCCCGAGGAGCACGTGCGCTCCGCCGAGCAGCGTGAACAGGTGAATGTGCGAGCCCGCGATCAGCACGATCGCCACCGCGCGGAGCAGGACGTTGGTTTCCACTGTCCGCCAGCGGTGTCGCCTCGGAGCCGCTGCGAAGTCCCCGACACGGGTTGTGTGCCAGTTCTCGGGGAGGTAGCCGAGCATCCCCTCGAGTCGCAGGGACATCCGCACGTAGGACAGCGAGTCGCCGCCCAGGCTCACGAACGTGCTGTCGTCGGTGACGTGCGTGCAGCGGAGGATGTCGGCATACAGCGCCCTCACGGCGTCAGTGTCGGGGTCTGTGGTCGATTGCGTGGCCCGCGGGGGTTCGGACGCGTGCGCGAGCTCGGCGACGGCCCGGAGGTCGGGTTTTCCCGTGGAGGTCCGCGGAAGCTCGTCGACGGGGCACACCCGGATGGCTGCGACGGGAAGACCCGAGGCCCGGGCGGTCGCGTGCCGGACCGTGTCCACATCGCCGCCATTCTGGACGGCCACGATCAGTTCGTCCGTGCCGCCCGCGCAGCAGGCCGTCAGCCCGTGCTGCGCGAGTGCCGACTCGACGTGCTGCAGGTCGATCCGCAGTCCGAAGACCTTGGCGAATCGGCTGCGGCGACCGACCACCTCGTACAACCCGTCACCCGTCTGCCGGGCGAGGTCACCGGTCCGCAGTTCGCCACCGAGGGTGTCACCGAGGCGCAGGTCCTCGGGGGTGTGGGCGTAGCCGAGCATCACGTTCGGCCCCGCGTAGATCAGCTCACCGGCGCCTTCCGGGGCGTCGGCGACCGGTTCGAGTCGGAAGGATCCGCCGGGAATCGGCCGGCCGATCGACTGCGGGTGGGTGGCGGCGAGTTCCGGTGGCAGGTACGCCATCCGGGCGGTCGCCTCGGTCTGCCCGTACATGACGAACAAGTCCCAGCCCCGGCGGCGTCCCATTTCCGAATAGGCTCGGATGCGGTCCGGTGCCAGCCGCCCGCCGGCCTGCGTGATGTAACGCAGGTCGGGAAGATCCATTTCGTCGAACCCGATCCGGTCGAGTAGATCGAAGGTATAGGGCACGCCCGCAAATGTGGTGCCGTGGTGGGTCCGGACGAGGTCCCAGAACGCGGGGTCGGTGACCGAGAGAGTCGTGAGAACCAGGGCGGCGCCGCGTACGAGGTGGCTGTGGATGACCGACAATCCGTAGCAGTAGTGCATGGGCAGTGTCGTCACAGCGCGGTCGGTGCCCAGGATGTCGAGGTATTCCGCGATCGACTCCGCATTGGTCTGCAGGTTGCGGTGCGAGAGACGGACGAGCTTCGGCGAACCCGTCGATCCCGAGGTGCTCAGCAGCAGCGCGAGGTCGGGGTGCAGCAGGTGCGCGGAGCCCTCACACTGCTCCTCGACCACCGTGCGCCCGTTGGCGCTGCGCACCACGACGTCGGGTCGGTACGCGGCGATCAGACCATCGAGGCTGTCGTGTTTGTCGCCCGGGGCCAGCAGTACCGGATGCCCGGCGAACAGGGCCGCCAGATAGGTGACGATCAGATCGATGTCATTGGCGCCGGCGACCAGCACCAGACGGCGGGTCCCCCCGAGCCGTGAGGCCACCCGCTCGACGCGTTCTGCCAGGTCGCGGTAGGTGACCGTCTCGTCCGGCGTGCTCAATGCTGGTGCGTCACCGAATCCTCCCAACGCGCGCGCGAAGCGCACACCGGGGCTCTCTACACGGTCGGACTGGCTAGGCACCGACCGAGTCTATAAGGCATGCCGTACCTAACACTCCTGGTGGGACCGCGCGATACCCACTGCGGTGCAACCGGCGGGTCGAGGCGGTGGTGGGCCCCTGGTCGAGCAGCCTCGCGGACGTGATCGGGCTTCAATGAGTGCGTGTGGGAGATGCCGTGGCTTCCCGCCCGGCCCACACTCGCAATATCTTGCCCGTTCGCGTTCGCCAACAGGGCCGATGACCGCCGCCGGTTGGTGGCGATGACGTTGGCATGCAGGTTGGGTGACGACAGGACTCCTCACGCCGACGTCCACGTAGTACGCGAGTGCGGCCGGGGAGGTGGCGTGCGCACCGCGGCTCGGGAGGCGTTCACGACGAGGACGTCACCGGCACGCAGCGGGAGCAGGTCGGGGGCGTCCTCAACGAGGTAGGCGATCGCGGCATCCGAGGTCCCCGCGTTCGGATGGCGCGGGTGATGTGCGGCCAAGGGGCTCGGCCCGTGGAAGGTGGTCCCCATGCTCGGAAACGATAGCGGGATGTGTGGCGCGCTCGTCGAACTAGACGGGATGTCGATCCATTGGTTGCCTCACTGGGTGCGCTGGCGGTGGTTGTTGCGTTCTCTACGGCTCTCTAGTAGGCGCGGAGCGGAGATGTCCTCCCAGTGGCTGCGTCGGTGTGGGCGTGGCGCCGGTATGTCTGTCGGCCAGGTGCTTAGGGTTGGGGAGGTGAGCGGTAGTGAGCGGGTGGTGATATTCGACCTCGATGGTGGGCTGGCGGACCTGTCGGCATTCGCTCACCTCTTGACCGGCGGCTGGGAGGGGAGCCGTCGGCAGGCGTGGCAGAGGTTTTTCGAGCATGTCGGGCAGGCGGCGGTCATCGAACCGAACCGGGACTTGGTGGAGGCGGTGGCCGGGCTGGGATTCGTTCCGGTTTATTCGACGACCCGTCCGATCTCGTGCGCGGGGCAGACCCGGCGGTGGCTCGGCGAGAACGGGTTTCCGCCGGGGCGGGCGTTGTTGTGCCGCGCCCGCGGCGATCACCGCGCCGCGGTCGAGGTCAAGACCGGGCATTGTCGGGCCGTCGGGCGGTGGTTGTCGGTGTTCGTCGACGACGAATCGGAGACAGTGGACGCATTGCAGTCCGGCGGTGTGCGGGCGCACTCGTTCGACGTGTTGTCCGGGATGGGGGTGCGGGACCTCCGGGCGACGCTGGCCGCGGGCGAGCGCGGAAGTACGGCAGCGAAAGGGGTGCGTCGCCGCAGTGCGGTGCACCGTCGACGCGGTGCGGTGGCACACGGAGCGGTCTGAGCTGGGTCCTGCGAAGCGAAACCGACTTCGTGGTGCGAAGCCCATGTCACGGTGATTCGTCGTTTTACCATCTTCAGTTTTTGTCTGAGACTGTCTGCCGTTCACCGAACAAGTCGTCGATGCAAAGCTTCGCTACGTGTCCGTAGCATCGTGACGAACTGTCGCTGTCCGGACCGCGCCGACCAGGTGAACGAATCGATCGACGAAACAACAGCTCTCGCGGACCTGATTCAACGGGTTCGTCACGCTGTCGCGGCGGACCGCGACCGGGCCGAGGAACGGGTGCGGAGCCAGCTCGCCGAACTCGGCGGCGGGGGGGCGCCCCTTTCCGGACGGTCGGGTGGCGGAGCCGGCGGACGCACCGAGCCGGCCGTGCGGGGCGGGCGGACCGTCTCTCGCACCGATCGGCTGGTATCCACAGGTCCGCAGTGCGTGGCATTGCCGACGGAGACGGACGTCGCGGCGCCAGGCGATGCTCGGCCTCGTCACGATCCTGATTCGCGCCGGGACGCTGTGGGCGGCGCCGCGGGTGTGGTCGGAGCTGCGTCGAGGCTACGACCACGAGCACCGAGGGTTCGCTGGCGGCCCCGCGAGGCGGGGGCCGCCGTCCGAGCGACAGAAATCTGATCAGGAGAAACGATGCACCACAGTCAGAACCGGACCATGGGAGTGGCGCTTTACCGCCGACATCGAACACTGGGACGAGGAGTACCCACCTTCCGCACCCGGTTGTGGATCTGGTCGAGCAAGGTGAAGGCGTCGTCGCGGTCGACGATGCCTTCGTGCGGTTGGTGCGGGCGAAGGCGATGATCCGATCACGAGCAGTGGGCACGGCGCCGATGCGGGCGAGCCACTCGATGTCGGCGACCGAGTGCGGCAGCAGATCTCGGCGGTTTCCTCCGCCCTCGCCTTCGGCGCGGAACGCCGGGTGTGGTGATCGGGTGCAGGTTCGACGGACAACTGACCGTGCATTTCGCCAACGGCCGCGTCCAGCACGCCAGCCCGGACGAACTCATACTTGCCTCCATCCCACCGCCGACGTACCGCGAGGTCAATGCTCCGCTGACTGACCGCGGCTGAACACGATCGCCTCTGTCGGCAACATCGGCGCCGCGGAGTCGCACTTCGGCGGTTGGCGGTGGTGATCGGTGGCCTGAAAACGGTGGCGCTGTACCTGTCTGCGAGAGTTGGGGTTTCCGCCGGAGCTCCCATCGTAGTCGCAGGTCAGGGCTGTGCGGGGGTTGTCGAAGAGCGCGTACCGTGAGTGTGCGGATCAAGGAAACCGCGGGTCTCGGTCACCTTGTGAAGCAGAGTTCCGGCCGAGAATGTGAAAGCATTCCTGGCCGAACCCCTGTCTGGGGCATGTCCCGTGACTCCCCGCCGTCAGCGCACCCGGAGACGTTCAGCTGCTCGACCTCGGCCGTCGCGGCACGCTTCAGTTTTCGGACAGTCGCCAACCGCTCGCGCGACTCCCGTTCGTGTTCAGCGCGCTGCGTTAGGGCATGAGCGGGCAGCGCCGAGCAGGGTGCCGACGACGGTGCCTATTGTTCCGTACATCTACTGAATGAAAGCCGAACACTGCAGGAAGCACTGTTTGACACCTGATGCCCCGACTCTGTTTGGTCGGGGCATCACGATCTTGGAGTCGTTGCGCAACGATCGGGAGCCGCGCTGGTTCCTGTACGTTCTGGGAATGCCTGCGGGCGGCTGTGTGTGGCGTTACCGGACGTGGATTACGTCAGGCAGATGCGGCGAGGGAATCGCTCGTTGAGCTGCGTTCGACTCGGCGGAAACCGCGCCGGCCTGTCGCAGACAGGCGCAGCGGTGGTGGTCAGCTTATTGGCCCGCCGTCAGGTAGTTGTGTACGTCGAAGAACGTGACTTGCGGCTCCGGTAGTCCGAACTCCGCGGTGAACGGGCGGATCTGTTCTTCGGAGAACTTCTCGAATTCGTCCCTGCCGAGCCACAAGTCGCTGACGCGGATGCCGTCGTCGGTCTCGGCGACCCAGTGACTCAACGCGCCGGGCGGGCCTTGGCCTTCTGGAGTGAGGCCCATCTTGGCAATCACATTGTCGTACTGCTCGAGGGTTCCCCCGGGAAAATCGAGAACGACCGCAACGGCCATTGTGCACCTCCGAGTTGGGATGTGATTGCCCGCCCAACCGGAACGGACCGGCGCGGATAGAACGCTAGTCCCGTGCATCGCGGACAACTAGTTGTACTGACCTGAGAGGTTGGGTACGCGGGTGGCGGGTGGTTGGCCGCCGAGTGCGGTGTGGCCGCGGTGGTGATTGTAGGTGTGCAGCCATCGCGGGAACTCGTCGCAGCGTTCGCGGTCGCTGGTGTAGAGGCGGGCGTAGGCCCATTCGTCGGCCAGGGTGCGGTGGAAGCGTTCGACTTTGCCGTTGGTTTGGGGTCGGTAGGGGCGGGTTCGGCGATGCTTGATCTCGCCTAGTGCGTCTCGGAACGCGTGTGATCGGTAGCAGGAACCGTTGTCGGTCAACACTTTTTCAACAGTGATTCCGTGCTCGGTGAACCATGCGTTGGCACGTAGCCAGAACGCGGCGGCGGTGGCTTTGCGTTCGTCGCCCAACAGTTCGGAGTAGGCCAACCGTGAGTGTGCGTCGATCGCGGTGTGCAGGAAGTGGTAGCCGCGGACCGGGCGGTAGTACTTGTCGACCTCGCCGCTGCTTTTGTCGGCTCGGGCATTGCGGCTGCCTGCCGAGCGACCTAGCTTCCGCCATCCGCCGCCGGCGGGGATCTTGCCCAGTTTCTTGACATCGACATGGACGAGATCGCCGCAGTGCGGTGAGTGCATGCGACGGATCACCCGTCCGGTCGGGCGGTCGAGCCACCGCAGTCGAGCCAACCCGTATCGGCTCAGGACCTTGTGCACTGTCGAAACGTTCAGACCCAGCAGATACGCGATCCGGGCCGGACCAGAGCGGCGGATGACGCGGACTTTGATGATGCGCCGCTCGGTGCGCGTCGGGGTCTGGTTCGGGCTGCGATGTGGCCGCGAGCTGCGATCGGCCATCCCGGCCGGCCCCTCGGCGCGGTAACGAGCGCTCCAGCGTGCTGCGGTGGTGACCGCGACCTGGAACCGTTCAGCAGCCCACCGCAGCGGCCACCCATCATCAATGACACATTGAGCAAAGGCGCAGACGACCCGTTTCGGACAACGGGGCATTACGGTGGACCCACGAAGACCTCCCTCCTGAGTGAGTGATGCGTTCCTAGACAGCTCGCACTTCACTCGGAGGTCTTCTCTGTGTCACCTCGACACGCCGTCACCAACGTCCGTGGTCAGTACAACTAGTCCCGTGCATCGCGGACAACAAGGGTGCGATCGGCCTCTTGCGGACGCGCGCAAAGTATCTCCACCCCGGAAGAGTCGGCGGCGCTGGTGGGGTGGAGAATGTCGTGCTGCGCCAACTGGGACGGATCGGTCGAGCGCCCCTGGAGTGCCGGCTGGTGCTGGTCGCCGGAACCGCCCGTTCCATCCTCCTCGAGTTCGAATTCTCGACGCGCCTGTCGAAGACGGCACTCGCTGTGATGGCATGAACCAGGCAGGCGCCGAGGTCCATTTCGTCGGACCAGGACCGGTGACGCACTGACGTTGATTGCTGCGGGGGGCGATCCGGCCGGGGCGCCGGGTCACCGTGTCCGGGAGGCGGCGACAATGGCAACGGTAAGGCACCCGGCCGGGACGCACACGGAACCGCACGCGTACTGGCGGTTTCGACCAGCACGATCTCCGAACGCGACCCCGACAGTGCCCGGCGGCGTTGCTGGCGGCCCCGCTGGGATAACCAGGGCCCCAATCCATCGGCGGGTGGGGAGCGAAACCGGGGGATGCCCGAAGCGCGAGCCGCGGCCCTCCCCATCGACGACAGCAGGACGGGGCGGTTGACAGCGCCACCGATCACGCCTACGGCAACTGACACTCACCGGCAGCGCAGGCCGTTTCGCGCCGTTGCTCGGTGGCCCGAACTTCGGACCAGCCTCACTGCGGCCGGGGCGGGTCGGCTCCGCGGGTCGTCAGGCGACCACGAGGAGTCCGGTGACATACATCGTGAGCAGGCCGGCGGTGATCCCGCCGATGGTGGCGGGACTGAGCACTCGCCCTGCGCTGTCGCGCAGGGCGGGGGCGATCTGGATGATGACCTGCGCGATCGCACCGACACCGATACCGAGGAGCAACGCCGAGAGCTCGGCGTTGTTCACGCTGGCACCGATGAGCGCACCGAGAATGGCCGGCGTCCCGGCGAGCAGACCCAGACCGAGGAGTTGCAGCAGTGGTGGGCGCCGTCGGGTCAGCGGCGCCACGACCGCCAGCCCCTCGGTGGTGTTCTGGATGGTGAATCCTACGACCAGGGTCGCCCCCAGGGCGAGCTCGCCGACGGCGTAGGCGGCGCCGATCGCCAATCCCTCGCCGAGATTGTGCAGTCCGATCCCGAGGGCGATCATGAACGCCAAACGGATCCCGCTAGACGCCTGCGTTTCGCTGACGGCGCGGCGGGACCCGAGATAGCGGTCCAGCGCGGTCAACGCGAGGAACGCCAGCACCGCGCCGAGGACGAGCAGGGCCGGGCCGCCGAAGGCGCCGCCACCGCGTTCGGAGAGTTCGACGCCCTCGATGGTCGCGTCGACGGCCAGGAAGGCCAGCAACCCGACCGTGAGCCCCAGCAGGACACGTATCCCACCAGGGCCGATCCTGCGGAGTACCGACAGGAACAGCATCCCCAGCACGACGGGAATGATGCCGACGTAGGTCCCGATCAACGCCATCAGCCCGAAGAACCCGGCATCGGCCTGCGGGGTGGTCACCGCGGCCGGGATTTCGTGTTCGATCACCAGGCCGGTCGAGGTCAGGAACGAGAGCAGGTACGGTTGCCCGTCCTGCCACGGGTAGTCGAGCCGCAGAACCTCCGAGTCCAGATGGCTGATCGGCTGCTCCCCACCGGTCAGATCGACGTAGGAGTCGTTGACGAACACCTGCGCGACCTGGACCGGATCGGGGCCGGTGTTGCGGACGGTGACTTCGATGTAGCCCGGGACCAGTTCGGTGTGTTCGACCGCGAGCTGTTCGATCGGCGGACCGGCCCGCTCGGGCAGGGTCCGGCCACCGACCAGGGCGAGCACGACCAGAGCGACACCAATGAGGAGGGCCGCACCGACCGCGGACATCCAGGTCCGTTTTGTGTCCACTGAGGTGTCCATCAGTCGGTCACCTCGAAGAACCCCATCCAGCCGAGTTCGGCGAATTCGGTCTTGTGGGCGTGGAACATGAATCGGCCGGTGTACGGGAAACGCAGTTCGCAGATGCCGCGCTGACCCTGCGCTTGCATGATGGTGTCGGTGTACTCGGACGGCTGCAGGCGGGTGCCGGTCGGGTAGTAGTCGAAGAAGTTCCCGTGAACATGGAACGTGTTGATCGGGTCGTATTCGAGGGCGTTGACCAGGTAGATCCGCACCAGCTCGCCGCGACGCACCCGGACCGGCTCGTGCATGTAGTGGAACGGGATGCCGTTCACGGCATAGAGCTGATTGCCCTCCCCGTCGAAGGTGGTGTTGTAGCCGTGCATGACCATGACCATTTCGTCGGCCGGCGGACGAGGCTGGGGTGGATCGACGATGAAGGTCCCGTACAGGCCGCGGGCGATGTGCTCGGCCAACGGGCCGACATGGCAGTGATACAGGTGCAGGCCGAACGGCTGGGCGTCGAACTCGTAGGTGAAGCTGCTGCCGGACGGAATCACTCCGGGCCCGATGTCGGGGACCCCGTCCATTTCGGCGCGGTGGATGCCGTGAAAGTGCATCGTGTGCGGGTGCGCGGAGGAATTGATGAACGTGACGCGCAGCAGGTCCCCATCCCGGCAACGCAAGGTCGGTCCGGGTACCCGCCCGTTGAACGTCCACGCCGGATACCGGACACCGGGTGCGATCTCGAGGTCGAGGTCGGCGGCGGCGATGTCCCACTCCCGCAAGACCCGCCCGTCGGGCATCAGGGACGTGCGGCCGTAGTCGAAGTCGCGCAGGAGCTCGGTGGGGTTGAAGCCGTTCACGTCGTGGTCGATGACGGCGCCCCTACGGAATGTCGGCCCGCTGACCCCACCGCCGTGGCCGCCGGAGTGCGCTCCTTCGGCCCCAAAGGGCGGCGGTGCCGCCGACGCGCCCCGGGCCCCGAGCGCTGCTGCGCCGGCGGTACCGAGCAGTGCGGAGCCCAGCAGGAACTGCCGCCGCGATTCGCCCATCACGCTGCCCTGCCGAAGACGAGGTGACCCACTGCGCCCGTCATCTCGTGCGGGTGGCCGTCAATCTCCACGCACAACGCCCCGCTGTGCGGGGTCGCGTCTGCCCGTGCGATGACGCGGCCCGGGTGAATGCCGAGGCCTGCGAGCAGGCGCAATACGTGGCTGTCGTCATCGGTCACCCGTTCGACGGTGAAATTCCGGCAGGGGGCCGCAGCGCAGAGGGAGCCCTGCCACGACTCGACATACTCGCCGGTGGCCGGCGGAATCGGGTTGCCGTAGGGATCACGGGTCGGATTGCCGAGTGCGGTGGTCAGTCGGGACTCGAGCCGCGGGCTGATCGCGTGCTCAAGCACATCTGCCTCGGCACCGATCTCGTCCCAGGGCATGCCCAGGAACTCGGCGAGGAACACTTTCGCCAACCGATTTCGGCGAAGGACCTCCACCGCATGGCGTTCGCCGTGCGCAGTCAGGATGACCCGATGGTGTCCGGAGCGCCGGATCAGGCCGGCCGCGGCCAGTCGCCTGTGCATCCCGGACACGGTGGGAGCAGCCAGCTCGAGGTACCGCGCCAGTGCCGACGTCGAGGTGGTCTCACGTCGCGCGGAGAGGCAGAAGACCGCTCTGAGGTAGTCCTCGACCGCCGCGGTGAGTAGGAATCCGCAACACTCCGAGGATGTACGCATCACAAAGTTAGGCATGACCACATCTAAAGTTAGCGCACCCGAACATTCGGAACAAGGGGAATCCCTGCGCCGGGCGGGGATGCCTCTGCGCAGACAGCAGCGGGGTTGAGGCGCCTGCCCCGATGAGTTACAGGGAAGATCAGACGAGCGTCCGCCAGTACACCCAGAACGCCTCGGCGGTCAGCGCCGGATGATCCGTTGTCGGCGGAGCAGGTGCGGTACCTGGCGGACGAGTGCGGGGGAGCTGCCCTCGGAGAGATCGTGGGGGCAAATCGGTCGCAGACATCGAGGTGGGTGTCGGGCAAGGAGCGGCCCGGGCCTGCGGCTGCCCCGCGGTTGATCGATCTCGGGCACGTCCTCGCCCGGGCACGCCTGGGGTGGGGGAAACTGCAGCCTGGAGAGCCCGAATGCGTATCTCGACGGGGCACGCCCGGTCGACGTGATCAAGTCGTCGGACACGGCGTCGGTCCTGGAGGCGCTTATCGGGTCTTTCCCTATCTGCCTTCCCCCAAGCCCGGCCAGCCGGGACACCCCCTCTACGAACACCGACCCCCACGTGGTGGCCACATCGACCATCCGGACTTTTACGCCTGGTATCTCTCACAGTTGGCCGAAGCGGCGTGCGGCGAGACGTTCGGCAACCTAGCGCACTGGGAGCAGTCGATGTTCGGGTTCCCGCAGCTACCTGGTTCTCACCGGGCCCTGGGGACCTTCCGACTGCCGGACGACTTGCGGGTTCTCGACCTCGACGACCCGGCCCAACTGGTGCGCCTGTCATTGCGGGCCACGCACATCGTGATCCGCAATCTTGCGGTGACACAGGGATAGGGTTACCCGAACTGGTCCGAGACCGACCGCAAGGAGATGCTCGGGCGTGGCAGGCAGTGCAGTGGTGGTCCTACCTACCACCGCCCCCAGTTGGACCGTGCTGGCCAGTTGGCATCGCCCCGAGGTGGTCAGCATCGAACTCCTGGAACTCGAACACCCCGCGATCGTCGATGCCGCGGCATCCAAGCACCGTGTCTTGGACCGCTGAGGGCCGTACGAAATCCGCGCGGGGCCAATGACACTCAACCGCAACGCTTTGAAGTGGTGCCCTCGCTACTGCATGTCGGTTCCGGCGGCCTCCGCGCGAGAGTCGACCACCCAGCCTTCGTAGTCCGGATCCGTCCGATGCGCGTCCGGGTGAAGGTAGCGCACGACGGCGAGAGCGTCGGTGACCTATCCGTCCCGCTGGCCCGCATCCGCCGTGGCTCCTGGGGCGTTCAGCTGATCAACGGATGAAATAGATCGTGGCGAACAGGGCGATCCACACGATGTCGACGAAGTGCCAGTAGTACGAGACGACGATGGCGGCGGTGGCCTGTGCAGGTGTGAACTTGCTGACCTTGGTGCGGGCGATCAGGAAGACGAACGCGATGAGGCCGCCGATCACGTGCATACCGTGGAAACCGGTGGTCATGTAGAACACCGAGCCGTACACGCTGCTCGAGATGGTGGTGCCCTCCTCGATGAGGCTGAGGTACTCGTAGCCCTGGCCGAGGACGAAAAAGGTTCCCATGGCGAGGGTGAGGAGGTACCAGCGGCGGAGGCCGAAGACGTCGCCGCGCTCGGCCGCGAACACGCCCATCTGGCAGGTGAACGACGAGGCGATCAGAACCAGTGTCACCGGCACGGCGAGGAACAGGTTCAGCTCGGTCGGCTCCGGCGGCCAGTTCCCGTTCGCCTGTGCTCGCGCCACGAAGTACATGGCGAAGAGCCCCGCGAAGAACATGAGCTCACTTGACAACCACACGATGGTGCCGACGCTGACCATGTTGGGTCGGTTCAGCGAGTGCACGCGTTGGGTGATTGTAGATGCTGAAGTCCCTACTGCGCTCGTCACAGAGTGAAGTATGACGCCTTGTCGTACGAGTCGGCTACCCGCGAGTTCCAGCCCTGGGTCTTCCGGTGACTCGGACGCGGGCGCTCTGCGGTGTTCGCGCCGTGGGACACACCCTTCTACCACCCGTCCGACAAGGGCCATTGACGTGCAATCCGTCACTTGATTTCGGGTGCGGTCGACGTCGAGTGACATGCCGGCATGCGGTGTCGATATTGCTGTATCCAGGGGCGGCAGGCTGGTGGCGGCAGCGGCAGTATTCGCACCTTCCACGTCGAGACCGATGTGCACCGCTCCCCGGCGACCGGTTTGATCGCTCGCGTGATCGCGGTCTCATATTCGTCTGGCTTCTGGATGCACGTAGAGGTCATAGGGCCACGCCGAGTTCGAGGTGTGCTGGGATGTGGGTCGGGTCCGATCCAGCGCCGGACCGACCTGATTGTCCTCAGCGCCCTCGGCGATGGCGTGCCGCTCGGTGTCGACACCGTTGGGCAAGAAATTGTGTGGTCGCGCGAGCTGTTCCTGCTCGTGCCTCTTCGTGAGGCATCATTTGCTCAGCTTCGGAATGGTCTCGGTCTCGCGTGCGCCGCGGCGTACTCGACGATGCCCGTGTTCGCCGCGCCCGGCGAGTCGGGGAACCCGCCATGGCCGAGGAGGCGATCGTGACCATCATCGTGTACGGATGATGGACGAAATCGGTAGCTCCGACCCGACGATTCTTTCGCAGCGCTCCGAACTGGCGGGGTACTCCAGACGCGGCGCAGCAAAGAGAGCCCGCCGAACGTCCAGGGTGGACAATAAGTTTGCACCACACCCGGCCCGCGGGATCACCTCGTACCACTGTGCAGCGAGATCCCAATAGACATACCGTTCATACTTTTCGCAGGGGAGGCCCCTATGAAAGGCAGGATGCTTGTATCCGCAGGTGCGTTGGTCGCTACCACGGCCGCGGCGCACGGTACCGGCTACGGAGGGTACCCCTGCAGTGACCAGTTCCGGGTGCCGTGGGCACTCGACACCTGGAACGGCACCCACAAGGCGGAAGGTCGTCTTCAGTCAGCCCGGACCCACAACATCCACTGCGTCTCATTCCACTGCGTCTCATTCCACGGACAGACCGTGACGTACCAGCTCGATGCCCAGGGACGGAAGCATGCCCTCAATCCTTCGTCCGGGTTCTTGATCGGTGCGTTGGCGTCGAATCTTTACTTCTGGGATCCCGCGTCGTACTGACCTTCGCGCTCGCACACTTTCCCAGTCGTCAGCTCCTGTGGCTAACGCACTGACCCTACAAAGCTGATGACCGTCGGGCGGTGGCCTTGCACCCTCGCCGGAACATGCTGGCGCACTACCCCGCTCGAGCGGACTGGTGTACGCGCGTGATCTACCAATTCCTTCGGGTCGACCCAACCGATCCCGATCATTTCTTGTGGTGAGGCCTTTTCACCTTCTCCGACGTCCCTTCACACCCAATCGTGTGCAGTTTCTCGGCGGGTGTGGGACTCATCGCGCTGATAGTCTGCGCCGCTGCTGGGCTCGTGTTGCTCATGACAACAAGTACTGCATCTGCCGGAAATGGGACTTGTCCGCCGGCAGTGCGGATCTGCACTACCGGGACGGCGAGGCTCCCGGCGCGCGGCATCTGCGAGAACAGGTGGCCGGCGGCGGGTGACGACGCAGTCCAGGTGACGCTCGTGGCAGTGACGAGGAAGTCGGTGAGGCCCGCGCGAACCGGCAATGCGTTTCGTGCGTGGCTCCGTGGGTAACCGGTCGATGTGGGCTGTCGGACCTCTTGGGATGAGTTGTGGAACGGTGATTCCCGGCAAACTGATCGTTGTTGAATGGAATGCATTCAGGGGTAGTGCGTTTCGTACGCGAGGAAGCCCGACTCCGGGTCCGTCGCCGCCGTTCCGGTAGTCGCAACTCGTCTGGGTGGCAAAGGTGCGGTGCTCGAAACAGTGGCAGAGCGCCACGTGTGGAGAAATGAGAGGTGGAGCCCGATTCTAATCGCTTGAACGAGTCTGTGATGACTCGCGTGGCGGCGTTTTCGTGGTTCTCGGACGCGTTGCGTTGTGATGCTGACACCTGCTGCGCTGTCCGGCACGAATGAGATCCATCAGCTCGAACTGTGGTACCGCCTGGTCCGCCATCGGGTCCGCTGTCGAGACGATGCCGCGCCGGCGCGGCACGGCAGCACACTTGCTGTCGGCGCTGTTGTGCCGGCTCCGGTGACAACTGTGTGTTGAAGCCGTTGTTGGTGCCGGCCGAGAACGCAATCTGCTGAGGTGCCAGGGATGGGGGACACATGCTCAGAGGAAAGCGCGACTCCGACCCGTGGATCGTGACAGCGGCGGTGGTCCTCGTCGTTCTCGGGCTGCTCAATCTGATTTCGATCGACATGACCGCGTACGCTATCCGTCAGGTTCTCTTCGCCGCCGCCGGCTTGGGGTCGATGTGGGTGGTAGCTCGCTTGCGGCTCGGTGACCTCCGAAGATTCGGCTGGGCGATACTCGTGGTCGCTACGATCCTGCTGGCGGCGGTGCCGCTCGTCGGGGTCGAGACCAAAGGCGCTCAACGGTGGCTGGACTTCGGGTTGTTCACCGTTCAGCCGTCCGAACTCGTCAAGCTCGGTGTGGTCGTGGTCCCTGCCACCCTGCTGGCTGGTGGGTACACCCTGGGCCGGTTCGTGGCGACCCTGTCGGTTGTCAGCGTGCCGGTTGCGCTCGTGGCCTTACAACCGGACCTGTCGACGGCCGTGGTGCTCCTTGCGACCGCCGGGTTGATGCTGATCCTTGCCCGGGTCCCGTTGCTCCCGTTGCTCCCGTTGTTCGCGCTGGGGATCGCCGCCCTGCCCCTTGCGGTTCTTTTTCTCCGCCCCTATCAGATCGAACGGGTCCACGTGTTCCTGTCCAGCAGTGCCGACCCCGCCGGGGCGGGGTGGGCGAAGTTGCAAGCGGACATTGCGATCGGCAGCGGTGGGTTGTGGGGACTGGCGCGCGACCCGCTGTACGGCCTGCGGGCCGAGTATCTTCCCGAATCGGAGCACGACCTCGCGTTCGCGAGTGTGGTGTACGGGTGGGGCCTGCTCGCAGGCCTGGCAGTCGTGGTGGCCGCGTTGGTCATCGTGTGGCGGGCCGCACTCGCCGCCCGCGTGACGAGGACCCGGGAGGCTGCCCTCGTGGCGGTAGGTGTTGGCGGATTGTTCGGAATTCAGGCTGTGGTTGCGATCGGTGCGAGTCTGTCGTTGCTGCCGCAGACCGGGATGCCGATCCCACTGTTCAGTTACGGGGGCACGGCGGCCATTGTCGGATTCGTCGGTATCGGGTTGGTGCTCGCGGTGCGCCGAGATGGTGTCGAGCGGCCACTGTGGGCTCCACCGGCCAGGGGCCGCCGCAAACCGAGGGGGGTGACGGCGGGCTCGGTGACCGTGACGGCGTCCCTGGTCGTGATGTCGCTGTTTGCCTGGCAGCTGCAAAACGATCGGGGTGCGCAGTTGCGTGCGGTGAGCGACGCGCAGATGACGCGCTGCGTTCGCCTGCCCGCCGAGCGCGGTCAGATCCTCGACCGCAATGGCCTGCCGCTCGCGATCAACGTCGCCGAGTACACCGTGTCGGTGGTTTCCCTGATGTTCGACGACAACGACGCGGCTGCCCGCAGCGAACTCGCTGCGCTGCTCGGCGTCACCGCGGACCAACTGACCGAGGCCCTAGGTAGCCGGGGCGAGGAATTGCAGGTCGTTGTCGGTAGGGTCTCACCCGAGCAGGCTCGGCGGATCTTGGATGCTCGCCTCCCCGGGGTACTCGTTGCTCCGTCCGGCAAGCGGTATTACCCGCAGGGGGCGCTGCTCGGCCCTGTGCTCGGCCACGTCGCGGTTGCCGACCAGGACGATATGGAGCGCTGGCCGCAGCTCGCGCTCGGTTCCCGAGTCGGTAAGGCCGGACTCGAACGGCAGTACGATGCGCTGCTTCGGGGCATCGACGGCAAGCAGTGCATGTATGTGAACCCGTCCGGGCGTCCGGTGGCCACCGGCGAGCGGGTCGACCCGTTCCGCGGTTACGACCTGCGGTTGTACCTCGACCTGGGGCTGCAGCAACTCGCGACCGATGCGCTGACCGAGGCGGTGCGCACCAGCGGCGGTGACCTGGGCGCGGCGATCGTGATGGACGCGCGCACCGGGGCGGTGTTGACGCTGGCTAGCGTGCCCGGATTCGACAACAATGTCTATGGTCCGCCAGCTGACGTGGTAGCCCTCGCCGCCCAGACGCGGGCACCGGGGGCGATGCTCAACAACGTCACCCAGACTGCGGTGCCGCCGGGCTCGACCTTCAAGATCGTGGTCGCCGCAGCGAACGCCGTGTCTCCGGTGCTGGCGCCTGAGGAGGTGATCGAAACCGGCGCCGCCTACACCTATGGCGGGCAGACCTTTCGGAACTGGCAACCGATGGGACCGAGTAATCTGGTGCAGGCGATTCAGTGGTCGGACAACGTCTACTTCTACAAGCTCGGTGAACTCCTCGGTCCCGAGAAGATCGCCGCGGTTGCCGACCAACTCGGTGTCGGCCGACCCTCGGGGATCGACCTGCCCGGCGAGGCTGAGGGCTTCCTCGGCACCCCGGAGAACGTTGGAAGCATCGGGGCCACCTGGTATCCAGGGTCGACGCTGCTGATGGGCATCGGGCAAGGCACTGTCAGCGCGACCCCGGTCCAGGTGGCGCGCTGGACGTCGGGCATCGCCACAGGTGCGATGGTCACCCCGCAACTCGCGGCGGAATACGGGTCGGGGGAAGCCATGCAGATTCCTCCCGCGACGCCTCTGCCGTTGCCGTTCGCGGACCGGCTCGACCCCGTGCGGGCGGGGATGCGTGCCTCGGCCGCGGCCGGCACGGCCGGGCAGCTCGCGGACCTGCCTGTACCGGCCGGCGCCAAGACCGGCACGGCGGAGGATCCGTCGGCGCCTGGGGCAGGTCTCAATGCCTGGTTTTCCGCGGTGGCGCCTTTTGATGCTCCCGAAATCGTCGTTTCGGTGTTAGTGCGTGGCGGTGGTTTCGGGTCGGCGACGTCGGGGCCCGTGGTGAAGAAGCTCCTCGAGCGCTACCTCGCCCAACGATCCGGCTCCGTTCCGACTCGGTGACCAACTGACCAACGATCGCCGCTGGACCTATGAGCTTGATGAATACAAACAGATTCACGACTGGGGCGACGGTCAGGTCGACGAGTTCTTCTTCGACAAGATGCTGAGAACGTCGCTCGAAGACCGCGCTGAATGGTTTGGCGAGACCATTCCTCTGCTCAGGTCAGAGCTGGAACTGCGAGCATCGATCGAGTCGACGGCTGCCAATTTCCGGCTGCAACAGATCGCAATGGTATTGGCGATCCTTGCAATATTCATCTCGGTAGTCTCCATCGCTATGCAGAGTTAATTACCACACAACGGGCGCGGCACTTCCTCGCCGGGCGGCACCCAGAGGCCCAGAGCGCCAGTGTCGCATCCTCCTGCGACTCAGATGAGAAACGGACGGCGATGCGCCAAATCAACTACCCCGGCGACGACGGAGCGCGCTTGTTCGCCGCGGGGTGTGGAGAGGGTCCGGTCGTCGTCCTGTTGCATGGCGGGGGCCCTGATCATCACAGCTTGCTGCCGATGGCGACGCGTCTCGAAGACCGGTTCACCGTTGTTGTTCCGGACGTGCGGGGGTACGGCCGCTCGGTGTGCCGGGATCCGGCGCTGCACACGTGGAGTCGCTACGCTGACGACGTGATCGCCCTCCTCGACCACCTGGGCGCGCCGGAGGCTGTGATCGGCGGGACCGGGCTGGGCGGCACCATCGCCTTACGCGCCGCTCTGGCCTTCCCCTCGCGCGTGCGGGCGGTCGTGGTGATCAGCGCCGAGGATATCGAGGACGACGAAGCGAAATTGGCCGAAACCGCGTTGATGGACCGCTTCGCCGAGCGGGTGCGAGGGGACGGTATCGAAGCGGCGTGGGAGTTGTTCCTTCCCCACCTGCAACCGCTGATCGGGAACCTGGTGCGCTCGGCGATACCGCGCGCCGATCCGGGGAGCGTCGCCGCAGCGGCCGCCATTGGGCGTGACCGCTCGTTCCGCACGCTCGACGAACTCGGTGCGATCGACGTTCCGGTGCTCATCGTCCCCGGCGCCGACGAGCGCCATCCGGCCGAGCTCGCCGAACGGATGAGCGCGACCATCCCGCATGCGACACTCGCGCGGAACGTCTCGTTCGACGCGCTCGAGACGGCGGATGACCTCGCCGACGCCGTCGTCCCGCAGATCCGCCGATTCCTCGGCAACTGAGGCCATTACCCCTCCCCGTGCGTGCCCGAGCCACGTTCGTCCGACAGGCGCACCCTGGGGCGTCGTGGCTCGGCACGGCACCGCTGTTCAGCGGTGCCCGGTCTGCGGGCCCGGACCCACTTGCCAACCTCATTCGAGACAATCGTGGCATCAAAGATCGTGTTGCTCAAAAGTTTGCTCGCGCGCTCCAACGAGTCGATGGTCTCTGTGCGCAATGCGTTCTGGCCGACCTGTTTGATGAAGTTCCACCTGCTTTTCTCTCTTGTTGGATTGCGCGCCAAGTCATCGCGAAGCTGCGCTATCGTTCCTTCGTAGCATTCGATGAGGCACTTGATCGCCCATCGCACCATGAGTCCGCCGAAGCGGTTCTCGATGAAGTGGTCGTCGGTGTAGGGCCCGCCAAAGGTAACGCCGTCCCGTGGGGATTCATCGACGGTGAGCTTGTGGCCGCACACTATCGTCCACGGATCGTCATCAGGTCTGAAGGAAGTAGCGATCTTCCAGTCGGGCGTAGAAGGGCCGGTATAGGCGTCTCCCTCAACATCAATGGAGAGCAAGTATCGGTAGTCCTCGAGACGACTGCTGATCTCCTCAACCGGTACGTCCGGCAACTGAGGTCGGGTGAAAGGCGCCGCAACCTTTGTCGTGATGACTTCAATCGCAGGTAGCGATGCCTTTTTGAAGTCGGCGATCATCGTGCCAGGGAAGATGCGGGCAACCCACTGGCCTGCCGCTTCGCGAACACGCGGGCGTTCTTGCGCAATCGCTGCTTGCTTGCGATGAAACGCAGTGTGGTGACGAAGACCTCTGCCGACGGTGTCGATGCGCAAATATCTGTTCGTGTTCAGCTCATCGTTTAGGGCATTGGCCGATTCGTCGGAGAGGGTAAACGTAGCTAGGAGGACTACCACGCTCGGGATCGGAGACATCGCTTTGAGCCGAACCCGATCGAAATCCTCGGGCAGGTCGGCAGCGATGTCATCCATCCACTTTCGTTCAGTTCCCCGCCGGTAGAGTGATCCGGCAACTACCCAACCGCCTGTGCTGCTAGTGCGTCTGACCGAATCGGCCCATTCGTAAATGTCGGGTCCGCCAAACGGATTGTCAGGTTCGATGTTGAGTGCCTTGCATCCTTCGACCAGTCGATCTAGATCGCCACCGACGTAGCACTCGGAAACCTGCAGCACACGGCGCTGGACATCTTCTCCGGAAGGCAAGCGCGTTGACTCGTTTTGCCTCTCATCCAGTTCACGATCGAAGTCCCCCTCCGGGTCTGGATATTCGGGCCGATCTTCGTGAACTACCGCCATTGTTCTTGATGTCCAATCTGTGACTGGGCGCAGCGGCCTCTCCACTGGGCGCGTTGCTCGTCACGAGCGTTCTTTTCCCAATGTGACCCGTTCGGCTGCACGCTACCTTGAGTGCATCTATGGAGGGAATGGCACATGCAATTCCGTCGCGCGTCGCGCAAACTGCCGCTGTGGTAGGAGGGACCTGTCGTCTGCCCTGGTCGAAGCCATGGTCACGGCTGCCCAAGCCACTTGGCATGAAACCGCCGCAGCGGCCGCGGGTGTATAACGCCGTCACCTGAGGGATAGCGTGTCCCCGTGGATGATTCGTGTTCGTGGCGACGCGCGGTGTGCTGCGCGGTGCCTCCCCGGAGCGAGGGACGAGGGCAGCGCGAATCGAAACTTCACGCCCCCACATGACGCCTCGCTGATACGGGTGCGTCGGGCCTGGTTGTGGTCAGGAGGAGTGCCTCTGGATGTACTCCTCGACGGCCTCACGCATCAGTTCGCTGGGCTTGCGGTGCTGGCGTTCGGCGAGTTCGTCGAGCTTGTTGCTCAGCGGCGCCGGCAGTCGGACTTGCCGCTGGGGTGATTCGCCACTGGCGCCGGCCAAGGACGGACGGCCGGCGCCCACCCTTTCGAGCAGTTCGCGCCCGGCTGCGGCGGCCTCGGCGCCCCGCTTGGCAGTGGCCGAGTTCTTCGGCAGCGTCATCTCGTGCTCGGCCCACTCGGCGAGTTCGTCGTAATCGGAGTTCTTATCGTTGCTGTTCATCGGTATGTCACCCCTTCGAGTGTGGGTAGGGCCCCGGATGCATGCGCAACCGGGGGAATCGGGCAGTCACTGAGGGTCCTTCATGCGGTGGAGATGCTTCTGCCGCGCCTGTATCACATGGAAAACCGCCATGCCCCGCGGCGGAACGATCTCCACCATGACTTCGAGCAACGGACCCCCAAGTGTGCGCGGAGGACCGATGAAGAGCCAAGGCTTCGAGTGGCCGGGAACGCGTGGTTCGTCGAACTCTTGCTCGACGTAGACGGCGTTCTCGATCGCGTGCAACGCGTCGTGACCATCCGGGAATGGGCTGCGGATTTCGCTGGGCGTCATGGTGGGCGTGTTGTTGGGGTTTCTTCTGCGGCTGCCGCTGTGACGCTGTGGTGCTGGCCGGGCAGGCGCGGCGTCAGTCCAGCAGGGGCGATTCCGGAGGGGGTTGAGGTTAGAGGCATCTCTTGACAACGATGCTCCGTAAGCGAGAACTTACCGTTCGTAGACACTTACCAAGCTGGAGACGAATGGGGCGCGCTCGCCGATCGAACGAGACGCACGATCCTCGAGCGCCTGGCCGTGGGTCCGTGCGCGGTCGGTGAACTCGCCCGCGAGCTGCCGATCAGCCGACCGGCGGTCTCGCAACACCTGAAGGTGCTCAAGGACGCCGGGCTGGTCCGCGACCGGGCCGTCGGCACCCGCCGCATCTATCACCTCGACCCGGCCGGCATCAGCGCGCTGCGCACCCAGCTCGACCGGTTCTGGGCACAGGCACTGACCGCCTACAAGGACGCGGTCGAACAACCCGCAGGAGAGTTCATGACACAGACACACGCCGAACCGGTGCAACAGCAGATCGTGGTGAACGCAGGGCTCGAGCGCGCGTTCGCGCTGTTCGTCGAGCGATTCGATGCGATCAAGCCGCGTGAGCACAACATCATGGCGGTCCCGATCGCCGAGACCGTGTTCGAACCGAGGGTGGGCGGCCACATCTACGACCGCGGAGAAGACGGCACACAATGCCGGTGGGCGCGAGTACTGGCCTATGAGCCGCCGAACCGGGTGGTGTTCAGTTGGGACATCAACGGGCACTGGCAGATCGAGACCGACCCGGACAAGACCAGCGAGGTGGAGGTCCGGTTCATCGCCGAATCCGACAATCGCACCCGGGTCGAGCTCGAGCACCGCAACCTCGAGCGCCACGGCGAGGGTTGGGAAGCGGTCCGCGACGGTGTCGGGCACGACGCCGGGTGGCCACTCTACCTGCAGCGCTACCTCGACGCCGTCGACAGTGAGCAGCGCTGATGGCGCCGATCACGACCAGCATCGACGTCGCCCGCCCACCGGCGCAGGTGTTCGCCTACGTCACCGACCCGACCCGCTTCGTCGAGTGGCAGAAGGGTGTCGTCGGCGGGCACATGGACGGCAGTGGGACCCCGCAGGTCGGTGAGAAATGCCGCACCGCGCGCCGTATCGGTTTCGCCGAACGTTCGGTGACCGCCGAACTCACGCATATCGACCCACCGAGTACGTGGGGTGTGCACGGTGTCGACGGCCCGATCCGGGCGGTCGTGGATGTGACGGTCGATCCGCTCGACTCCGCACATCGCTCCCGGGTGACGATCGCGGTGGACTTCGTAGGCCACGGGATCGGGAAGGTTCTCGTCCCACTGGCTGTGCGCCCGCAGGCCCGCAAGGAGATGCCGCGCAATCTGGCCACGCTCAAGCAGCGTCTGGAGGCGCAACCGGCGCAGCCGAACTAGGCGGCCTACGTCCTCGCCGGATGGGTCTCACCCCTTCGGCGCACGCTCCGTGCTCATGCGGATGGGGTTGGGGTGGGTTTCGTACATGCGGGCCGCGGCGGCGAGGGCGGCGGCGGCGCTGACGGCGGCGGCCACCCAGACGGCGGCGTGCATGCCCATCAGGTCGGCGACGATGCCGCCGGCGATGGCGCCGACGGCGTAGCCGCTGTCGCGCCAGACCCGGTAGATCCCGACGGCGCGGCCGCGCCAGGCCGGGTGGGCGACGTCGCCGATTACGGCGAGCAGGGTGGGGTAGACCATGGCGGTGCCGGCTCCGAGTAGCACCGTGCCGCCGGCCCACCCGAGGAAGCCGTGGGAGGCGGCGATCAGCGCCAGGGCTGCGGCTTGCAGGGTCATGCCGGCGGTGATCAGGTGCTTGCGGCCGATACGGTCCGACAGGGCGCCGGTGACCAATTGTCCGGCGCCCCACACCCCGGGATAGAGGGCGAACAGCAACCCGATTTGTCCGGCGCTGAGGTCTGCGGTGGCGAACAGCAGGGGGAACAGGCCCCAGGAGAGGCCGAAGTTGAGGTTGTTGACCAGGCCGGCCTGGCTCGCCGAGGACATGGCGGGCTCGGTGAAACTGGTTGCCATGGCGATCTGGCGGTCGGTCAGGTCCGCGTGCAGGTGATCGCGGCGACCGTCCGCGCGGGGGATGTGCTGGGCGGCCTCGAGGCGCGCGTAGTCGCGGGTTTCGTGGATGAATACCCCGGACAGCAGCAGCGCGAGGGCGGTGTAGGCGAGTCCGAGCAGGAACGGGGCCGGTCGCAGCCCGTACTGCTCGGCCAGGTAGCCGGCCATCAGTGAGCTGACGGCGACGGCGCCGTAGCCGGCGGCCTCGTTCAGGCCCATCGCCAGGCCGCGGCGGCGGGGGCCGACCAGGTCGATCTTCATCACCACGGTGGTGGACCAGGTCAGGCCCTGGTTGATGCCGAGGAGCACGTTGGCGGCGACCACCCACCACCAATTGGGGGCCGCGATGAGCATCAACGGGACGGGAATGGCGAACAGCCAGCCCACCAGCAGTACCGGCTTGCGGCCGTAGCGGTCCGACCAGGTCCCGGCGAAGTAGTTGGCGGCGGCCTTGGTGATCCCGAACGCGGCCACATAGGTGAAGATGAATGTGTAACCGGTGAGGGCGAATTCGTTCGCGGCGAGCAGCGGCAGCACGGTCTGCTGCTGGCCGACCATGCCACCGACGAGGGCGTTGACGGCGACGAGCAGGCTGAACTGGGCAAGGTTGGCGCCCAGGCCGAGCCGGATCGGCCGGGGCGCGGGCGTGCTCATGCGCCGGTCTCGAGGGTGCGGCCGGTGGCGGCGGCCCAGTCGTCGGGTCCGCCCTCGAGCACCGTGAGGTTCCGGTGCCCGGCGCGTTCGAGCAGGCTCGCGGCGCCCATCGCGCGTTCGCCGTGCCCGCACATCACCACGGTGGGCTCGCGGGGCAGGTCGTCGACCCGGCCGGGGAGGGCGCCGAGTTCGATGTGGACGGCGCCGGGCAGGTGCCCGGCCAGGTATTCGGGGCGTTGACGGATGTCGAGGACCCGGACATTGCCGACCCCGTCGGGGCCGGTCAGCGCCGTGGCGGCCACCCCCCGTTCGGCGGCGGTCCAGGCGGCGAGGCCGCCGTCGAGTTCGCCGATCAGATTGTCGTACCCGATTTTCAAGCCCTGCCAGACGATCTCGTTCACGTCCTGGTCTCGGTCGCGGACGATGATCAGGGGCCGGTCGGCCGGGGCGAGCCAGCCCAGCCAGCTGGCGAACACCGGCCGCAGCGGGATCGAGAGGGCGCCGGGGATGTGGGCGGCGGCGAAGCGGGCCAGTGGGCGCACGTCGATCAGGGCGGCGCCCTCGGCCAATTGGGCCCGGACGGTGTCGACGGTCAGGGCCGGCAGCACCGGATCGTGGTCGAGTAGCGGGGGACCGACCCGGTTGATCTCGCCGAGCCGGCGGAAGTACGGCGGATAGCTGCCCAGCGACCCCAGCAGTTGGGCGACGAACGCGTCTTCGTCCGGGGCGGCGAGCAACGGGTTGGTGGCGCGCTCGCGGGCGATGGTGCTGGTGCGGTCCGCGCCGGGTGGGGCGGAGCAGAACGAGCCCGCCCCGTGCGTGGGCCAGACCGCGACGTCGCCGGGCAATGCGACGAGGCGCTGCAGCGAGGCGTATTGCTCGCGAGCCAGGACTTCGGTGCGATCAGGGCCGAGCAGGTCGGTCCGCGCGGCCGAACCCACCAGCAGCGAGCCGCCTGTGAACACCCCGACCTCCGTGTCGCCGTCGAGCAGCAGGAACGACAGGTGCTCGTGGGTGTGCCCGGGCGTCATCAGCGCCCGCAACCGCAACCCACCCAGGTCCACCTCGTCGCCGTCGCGCAGCCCGGTGTGGGGGAACTCCCGGTCCCCGGCCGCCGAGGCCAGCACCCGGGTCCCGCCGGTGGCGCCGAGTTGGCGGGCGCCGGAAAGGAAGTCGGCGTGCAGGTGGGTGTCGGCCGCGAACGCCACGGTCAGCCCGCGGCGTGCGGCAGCGGCATGCACCGCCCGCAGGTCCCGGCTGACGTCGACCACCAACGCCCGCCCGTCGCCGAGATCCACGAGGTAGGCAGAGTTGCCGAGCCCCTCGTCGACGAGCGGTACCAGATCGATCCCGGCCATGGCCTTCTCCCTGCCTCGGCGCTGAGGGCATCCCGGGCGGAACACCCGATCCATGTTCTACACTATTCCAAAGATGATTGGAGAATGCCATGGGTGATCGGATCGCGAAGACGGAACTGTTCGACCAATTCGCCCGGGTCGGCAAGGCCCTGGGCAGCGGCAAGCGGCTCGAACTGCTGGATCTGCTCGCCCAGGGCGAACGCACCGTCGACGGCCTCGCCCGCGCCAGCGAGCTGGGGCTGACCACCGCGTCCGCGCATCTGCAGACCCTCAAGCAAGCCAATCTGGTCGCCACCCGCCGCGAGGGCACCAAGGTGTTCTACCGGCTCGCCGGTGCGGATGTGGCGCAGCTGTTCGCGCTGGTCCGCACAGTCGCCAACGAGCACCTGCCCGATGTCGAGGCCGCCCGCACCGCCTACCTGGGTCCGGACACCGACCAGGTCAGCCGGGACGAGCTGCTCGAGCGGGCCCGGTCCGGGAAGGTGACGGTCCTCGATGTGCGTCCCCGCGAGGAATACGAGGCCGGGCACATCCCCGGAGCGGTGTCGATTCCGTTGGACGAGTTGGCCGATCGTCTCGCGGACCTGCCCGAAGATCAGGAGATCGTCGCCTACTGCCGCGGCGCCTACTGCGTGCTCGCGCACGACGCGGTCCGGCTCCTGACCGACCACGACCGGCAGGCATCGCGGCTGACCGACGGCATGCTCGAGTGGCGCCTGGCCGACCTGCCGGTCGCGACCTGAATGTCCCTTCTTCCGGCGATCGTCAGTCGAGGGTGAGCTGCCGCCGGTGGAAGGCGAAATGCTGTGCGGGGCAGCGGTAGAGGTCCTCGAGGGTCATGTAGTCCGCGAAGAACGGATCCCACCGGTCGGGGAAGTGCATGCCGCGCTGCAGGTCGTTCTCGGCCTCTTCCACCAGACTCCGCAGAAGTGAATCGATGACCTTGTCGCATTGCCGCACCATGCGGTGACGGTTGAATACCCGGCCGCTTGGCACGTTCCCCGATAGTTGACCTCGTCGAACAATCGCGTCGAGGCGTTCTGGGCGGCGGCGAAGCGGCAACTGACGCCGTTCGGTAGCCGGCCGAGGATCCGGACCAGGATCAGTAGACGGCGCACCACCATGTAGCCGAACACCATGTGAAACAACAGTTGCTCGTTCGTCCAGCGGGTGCCCGCGGAGGGCCGGTCGAAGCACTCGGAGCTCGCGCCGCCGACCAATCGATGAAACTCAGCCCTCACCCGCTCGAATTCTCCGGCGATCTCCCGTCGGTCTACACGCTTTGACCTCGACATCACTGCCTTCGCCTGCGATCGCCTCAGCACCCTCGGTACGGACCATCTTCCTCCGGCCTCAGCGCCATTGCGATCGACTGCCCAGGTCGCAGCGTCAGCAGATGCTTGAAGCTCTTGATGAGGGATCTTTGAATTTATAGTTCGGGATTCCAGCGCGATCAGCGCCGGGCCCACGACGCGGTCGCCGACATACATCAGAGCGGGGCCGCGACCCTCGCCGTGGCCGTGCTGGTCGGGGGTGCTGCCCGGTGTCATTGGCGTCGGTGCTCGGCGCACAAGGATTCCGGAGGGGCCATGATGCGGACTCATCCATCCGGGTCGAGGCCATGCGGGCGTGAGGATCTCGGCGATCCGTCGTACCCCGGTCACTGCGTGCGCACGGATACCTACGGGGTGCTGGTGATGTCGGTGTCCTTCGCGTTGTCGTACTCGTCGTTGATCAGCACGGTGGTGCGGTCGGGGCGGTCGATCATCGAGGCGGCGATGGAGGATCGGTAGCCGGAGGCGCAGTGCACCCAGATCTCCCCGTCGGGGAGGGTGCCCTGTCGGTCGGCGAGTTCGTGGAGCGGGATGTTGATCGCCCCGTCGATGTGGCTGCTGTCGTATTCGTTGCGTTGGCGTACATCGAGGACGGTGATGTCGTGCTCGGGAAGTCTCTCCGCGAGGGCGGGGAAGTCGGCGACCCGGTAGGACCGCAGTTCGGTGCCGGCGACGAGGGTGTGGATTTCGCCGACCGCGGCACCGGCGAGGTCATCGATGCCGATGCGGACCAGTTCTCGGCGGGCGTCGGTGACCTGGTCTTCGTTTTCGCCGATCAGGGTCAGCGGTGCACCCCACTTGTAGAGCCAGCCGAGGTAGGTCACGAACGAGTCCGACAATTCGAAGCCAAGGGTGCCGCCGAGGTGGCCGGCGGCGAAGGCGGTGCGCTCACGCAGATCCACCACCCATTCCCCGGCCTCGATGCGGCGGCGGAGCTCGTCCGGGTCGACGGGTGCGGGCAGCGACAGGTCGACCGGGGCCGGTCCTTGGGTGTTGACTACGCCCATGTGCGCGTAGTAGGCCGGATACTCGGACAGACCGGCGATCAGTTCCTCGACGTAGCTTTGCTCGTCCTGGGTCAGGGCAGGGTTGGTGGTGCGTTCTTCGCCGATGGTGGAGGAGTCCCCGCTCGCGGGGGTGGCGGCGCAGAAGCTACCGAATCCGTGGGTGGGGTAGACCTTGGTGTCGGCGGGGAGTTCGTCCGCCAAGCGGCGCACCGAGTGGTACTGGGCGTGGGTCAGTTCCCGGGTGTGATCGTTGCCGAGGAGGTCGGTGCGGCCGGTGGTGCCGAAGAGCATCGATCCACCGGTGAAGACTCCGCGGATGCCGCCGGTGGTCTCGCGCAGCACGTAGCTGACGTGGTGGTGGGTGTGGCCGGGGGTGTGCATGACCTGTAGCAGGATGGGTCCGGCGTCGATGACGTCGCCGTCACCGACGGCGCGCCGCTGGTATCCGACGTCGTCACCGGCGGGGACGACGTACTCGGCACCTGTGGTGCGGGAGAGCTCGAGCCCGCCGGTGACGTAGTCGTTGTGGATGTGGGTCTCGAGGACGTGGGTGATCCGCACGCCGCGGTCGTGGGCCAGGGCCAGTACCCGGTCGATGTCGCGTTGCGGGTCGACGACGACGCCGACGGCACCGTCGCTGATCAGGTAACTGCGATCGCCCAGGCTCGAGGTCTCGATGATCGACACGTCCATGACTCGTTTCCTTCCTCACATATTCTCTGGTGTTCGCATACCCGGGAGGGCATAGGTGCAACGGTGTGACGCAAGCCGCCCGCGGCATCAGCGCAGCAAGATCGTGTCGACCAGCACATAGGCGGCGACGGCGAAGACGAGATAGGCGAACCACCGCTGCAGCCGGTCGGTGACGACCTTGGAGCCGAAATGACCGGCGATCAGGGACCCGGCGATGGCAGTGCCCGCGAACGCGGCGGTGATCGCCCAGTCGATGCTCGCGCCGCTCAGGTGCGAGATGAGACCGGCCGCCGAGTTCGCGACGATGATAACCAGCGAGGTGCCGATTGCGACCGACATGTCCAGACCGAGCATCAGCACCAGGGCCGGGATGATCAAGAAGCCGCCGCCGACACCGAACAGGCCGGTCAAAAAGCCCACCGCGACTCCGGCAGGGATGGATCGGGGGGCGCAGCGGCGCCAGTCGATCCCCGAGTCCCCGACCTCGCAGGCGGTGCCGGTGTCACCACGATCCATCAGCATCCGGATCCCGGCGACGACCATCACGGCGGCGAAACCGACCATCACCACCGATTGCGGCAGCAGGCGCCCGACCGCGCTGCCGGCGAAGGTGGCGGGAATGCCGCAGGCGGCGAATACCCCGGCCATGCGCCAATTCACTTGGTGCTCGCGAATTTTCGGGACGGCGCCGGCGAGGGAGGCAATGCCGATCACCAGCAGGGAGATCGGAATGGCCTGTTCGAGGTCGAGACCGAGGCCGAAGACCAGCGCGGGGACGGCCAGGATCGATCCGCCGCCGCCGAGGAGTCCGAGCAGCACGCCGATGATCGCTCCGAGGGCGAGCGCGACGGTCAGAGTCACCGATCCTCCTTTCCGTCAACGGGAATGGGCAGGTGCGGTGTCAGTCCTTCGCTGCGCCCGCGCCCAAGGAGTCGATGGCGGCCTGCAATGCGGCGGTGGCGTCGTCGGCGACCGCCCCGAGCCCGGGTTGGTCGGCGACCTGAACCATCACCTGCGGGTTCATCGCATCGATCAGCACCGCACCCGGATTATTCGGGTCGGCGCGGACGACGACGTTGCATGGCAGGAGCAGCCCGATCTGTCGGTCCACGGTGACCGCGCGGTGCGCGAGCGGCGGATTGCAGGCACCGAGGATCAGGTAGTCCTCCATGTCCTCATCGAGTTTCTGCTTCAGGGTGGCCTTCATGTCGATTTCGGTGAGGATCCCGAAGCCTTGGTCGGCCAGGGCTTTGCGGGTGCGGTCCACCGCGTCGGCGAACGAGGTGTGCAGTTTGGTTGACAGTGCGAGCGTCATGAGCGTGTGCTGCCCTTCTCTCGGAGAAGATGGATGGGATCGGCCGGTCACCTGAGCCGGTCATCGTCCCGATGGGGCGGGAGACGGCGCGGCGAGGTGCGGTACGCCGAGGCGGTGCAGCAGCAGACTCGCCGGGCACCATCCCACCGCGCCGAACAGTAGAAGGTTGGCGCCGACGAACCCGGTGAGCAGCAGCCACCACGACGACAAGGCCAGGGTGAGCGCGGCGCTCGCGAGCACCATCGTTCCGGCCGGCAACGGGACCGCCCGCTCGATCGTCCAGCCGCGGGCGGGGAGTGCGTCGGTCATGGTCACCTTTCGTCGACGTTCGAACGGGAGGTCGGGGTGAAGGAGGCTCAGGCGAGGGCGAGGAAGAGCTTCTCGAGTTCGGCCTCGGTCATCGGCTCCTTGCCTTCCTCGGTCTCACCGGTGAGGCATTCGCGTAGCCCGGTGGCGACGATCTTGAACCCGGCCTTGTCCAGGGCGCGGGAGACCGCGGCGAGTTGGGTGACGACGTCCTTGCAGTCGCGGCCCTGCTCGATCATCGAGATCACCCCGGCGAGCTGCCCGTGGGCGCGGCGGAGCCGGTTGAGTACCAATGCGATGCTGTCTTCGTCGCCGACCATGGCGGTTTCCTTTCCTAGACCTTCCACCACTGTACCCCCCGGGGTATCGGTGCGGGGCGGGTAAGGGGCGCGCCGGCCCGCCTCCGCACCGGCCTCAGTGCGAGAAATTGATCTTCGGCAGGACCTTGCGCAGCCAGGCCGGTGACCACCAGGCGGCGTGCCCGGTCAGCCGCAGCAGTACCGGCAGCAGGATCAGCCGGATCAGCACCGCGTCGAGGAGGACGGCGACGCCGAGGATGATGCCCATCTCTTTCGGGGGCAACGGGTCGGCGAGGGCGAAGGTGAAGAATACCGCGACCATCACCGCGGCCGCAGCGAAGATCACCCGTCCCGAATGCGCCAGACCGTCGACGTGCGCGACCTTCGGAACGGCGGAACGTTCGTAGTGTTCCTTCGCGGTGGCCAGCAGGAACACGGTGTAGTCCATGGCGATCGCGAAGATCATCGCGAAGAAAAACACCGGTCCCCACCCGTCGAGGAAGCCCTGGGGGGTGAAGCCGAGCAGACTCGCACCGTGACCGTCCTGGAAGATCAGCTTCGCGACTCCGAATGCGGCGGCGGTCGAGAGCAGGCTGACCACGGTGCCGAGGAGCGCGATCAACGGGGCCTGCAGCGCCACCAGTAGCAGCGCGAACCCCAGGATCAGGATGATGGCGACGATCAGCGGGAGGTAGTCGTTCAGGGCCTGCTGCAGGTCCAGGTTCTCCGCGGGCGCCCCGCCGACCAACGCGTCTGGGGGCAGATCCGCGCGCAGGGTGGCGAGGATAGTGCCCATTCGTGCGTCGGAGGGATCGACGGTCGGCATGGCTTGGAGCATCACGTAGTCGCTGCCGTCGGGGGCGGGCTGCGGTGGGGTGACCATGGCGATACCGGCCGTGGCCGCGGCCGCTGCGGCGGTCTCGGCACCCTCGGCGGCGGGGGTGATGATTTGCAGCATGCCCGGTGCGCCCTCGCCCATCTGGGCCTGGACGAGTTCATAGCCCTGGCGGACCGGGGCATCGGTGGGAACGACCTTGATCGAGGGCATCGCGACCTTCAGTCCGAGCACGGGGATCGACAGCGCGATCAGCACCAGGAGGGAACCGATCGCGAACGGCCACGGGTGACGATGCAGTAGTTCGCCCCAGGCGGCGAACCGCGGCGAACGGTGTGTTTGCCGCTTGGAGTAGGGCAGGGAGCCGGCGTTGACCTTGCCGCCCAGCGCGGCCAGGGCGGCGGGCAGAAGCGTCATCGAGGCCAGCAAGACGAAGAACACCGCGAGCATGATCCCGATGGCCATCGTCCGCACGGCCGGCGCGGGCACGAGGAGAACGGCGGACAGGCTGACCAGCACCGTGATTCCGGACAGGACGACGGCCTTGCCCGCGGTCTCCATGGTTTCGGCCACCGCGGAACGCGGTGAGGAGGCGTGACGGATCGCGTCGCGGAAGCGGGCGACGACGAACAACGCGTAGTCGATACCCAGGGCGAGGGCGAACATCATCGCGAAGTTCATCGCCCACACCGAGATCGGGGTGACCTGGTTGAGCAACACCAGGCCGCCGGCGGAGGCGACGAGCCCGGCCAGGGTCAACAGCAGCGGCAGCCCGGCGGCGACCAGCGAGCCGAACGCGAGCACCATGATCGCCAACGTCACCGGCCAGGAGAACAATTCGGCCTGAATCATCGCGTCGTGGTTTGCCTTGTTGAAGTCGCTCCACAGTGCGGATGCGCCGGTCGGGTACACCTCGATTCCGTCGCCGGCGAGGGCGGTCAGTTCCGCTTTGTGTTCGTCGACGGCCTTGACCATGTCGTCGGTGCTTGCGTTCGCGCCCGCAATGAGGATGCCGGTGTGGCCGTCCGGGCTGATCGACATTCCCGGCTGCGGTGCGATCAGCGCACCGAACCGCGGGTCGCCCGCGAAGACGGTCCCGACGTCGGCCAGGGTCTGCTGCATCTGCGGGCTGTCGATGGTCTGGGTGTCCGAGTGCACGACCACCTGCACCGCGGCCGAGGAGTTACCCCCGAAATGCTGCTCCGCGAGCTCACGGACCTGCACCGACTCCGATCCGTTGGCCTGCCACCCGGCACCGGCCAGCGAGCTGAACACCGACGGCGCGGCCGCGCCGAGCGCGACCAGCAGGATCAGCCAGATGGCGAACACCCATTTCGCGTGCCCGGCCATGGCCGCGCCCATGCGGCCGAGCACACCGCCGTCGGTGATCGGCTCGGCCGTCGGGGCGTCGCCGCCCAATGCCGTACTGCGGGTCATACAAGTCCTCCTCGAGGTGATGGCCGAACGAAAGCGCTGGCAGCGCGCATCGGCGAGGTCGGGCGTGAGGGTTCGCTCACGATCCGTCTCCGGTGTCGAGCGGCCGGCCCAGGGCGGCCCAGCCCGAGGTGCCCCCGGCGACCGAGACCGCGCCGCGGCCGGCGGCCTCGACGATGCGGGCCCCTTCCCGGCTGCGGTTACCGGACGCACAAATCACGTAGACGACGTCCCCCGCGGGAATCTCCGCGGTGTGAGCGCCGAGTTGCCCGAGCGGCATCAACAGCGCACCAGGTACGTGCCCGTCGACGTACTCCCACCGCTCGCGCACATCCACGACGGGAACTCCGTCGGCCCAGCGCACGGCGAATTCACCGAGGTCTACCTCACGCATATCAAACTCCTTCATACCCTAGGGGGTATATGTGGCTTTGCGCTCACTGTACCCCAGGGGGTATGTCGGTACGCAAGTGCGCCGTTTGCCCGCGACGTGAGCGAGCAAAGGGCCGAGGAGGATCCGCGCCAGTTCGGGCGGTGCTGTCATGGGAACCTCGCGCAGCCATGCGCCGCTTTCGCCCGGCGGCGGTGAGGGCCTCACGGCTGGCGGACCTGCGCGCGCTGGTTGCTCGGTTACCCGCAGGGGCGCATGAAATAGACCGCCTCGCCGCGGGTGCCACCGCCGGGCGGACGGGGCTGCTCGCCGACGGGGATCCACACCGCGCCAAAACGCATGCGCCCCGGACATACGCATAGTCCGGCCGGGCTTCCCAGGCTAGGGCGGAGACGGCGGTGCCGACTTCCTTCATCGAACAACTTTTCCGATCGGGACAACCGAGCAAGGATAGATACCCCTGGGGGTACTTGACATACCCTATGGGGTATATGGCACCATGTTTCTCATACCGAGGACATCGACCCGATGGAGGAACGCATGATTCTCGAGCAGTACTACATCGAGTGCCTGTCGCACGCGTCGTACCTGATCGGTGACGAGAGCACCGGCCGGGCGGTGGTGGTCGATCCGCGCCGGGACATCGGCGAGTACCTGGACGACGCCGACAAGCACGGGTTAGGCATCGAGGGTGTGATCAACACCCACTTCCACGCGGACTTCGTCTCCGGCCACCTCGAATTGGTCGAGGCAACCGGGGCGTGGATCGGGTTCGGCGAAGCCGCCGAGACCGACTACCCGATCCGCCGCCTACGCGACGGCGAACGAATCCGCCTCGGCGAGGTCGAGCTCCAGATTCTGTCGACCCCGGGACACACCTGGGAGTCGATCTCGGTGCTGGTGCGCGAGCGGGCGGGGGCGACCCCGACCGCGGTGCTGACCGGCGACTCGTTGTTCATCGGCGACGTGGGCCGGCCGGACCTGGTCAACCTCGGCCACGGATCCAACACCGACCTGGCCCGGGCGATGTACCGCACGGTGCACGAGAAACTGCTGACCCTGCCCGATCAGGTCACCGTCATGCCCGCCCACGGCGCCGGCTCGTCCTGCGGGAAGAACCTCTCAACCGAGCTGATTTCGACTATCGGGGAGCAGCGCGCCACCAATCCGTCCGTGCAGCCGATGAGCGAGAACGCCTTCGTCGCGCTGGTCACCGAGGGCCAACCCGCGGCGCCCTCCTACTTCTCGGTCGACGCCGCGATGAACAAGCGGGTCCATCCCCTCCTGACCCGAGACCGGGCCATCCCCGAACTCTCGCCGGGGCGGGTGCGCGCCGAACTCGTCGCCGGCACCCGGGTGGTCGACGCGCGCAGCGTGGACGACTTCGCGGCCGGACATCTGTGCGGCTCGGTCAATGTCGGATTCGACGGCCGGTTCGCCGAGACCGGCGGAATGGTCGCCGAAGTGGGCGAGAAGCTGGTGCTGATCACCAACCCGGGCGAGGAGCAGGACGCGGCCGTGCGCCTGGCGCGGATCGGCTCGGACAATACGATCGGCTACCTCACCGTCGACCACGACGGGTCCTTTCCCGCCGAGCTGACGGATCTCGTGCAGTCGGCGCGCCGCACCACCGTCGACGAGCTCGACGCTCTGCTCGCCGCCGATGCGGTGACCGTGGTCGACATCCGCAATCCGGGCGAGCGGGAGTTTGGGACGATACCGGGGGCGGTGCCGATTCCGCTGGCGCAGTTGCGCACCCGGCTCGAGCAGGTACCCACCGGCAAGCCGATCGTGGTGCACTGCGCCGGTGGCTGGCGGTCGAGTGTGGCCGCGTCGCTGCTGCGGGCGCAGGGCTTCGAGAACGTATCCGACCTGCTTGGCGGCTACAACGCTTGGGCCGAGGCGCACGTCCCTGCCTGGCCGCAGGCCACAGAGTCCTGGAAGACGAAGGAGCCCAACCGATGACAACGAAAAATCGCACCCTCGTGGACTTCGAGTCCACGATCGACGACAGCGACATCGTGCTTGTCGACTTCTGGGCCTCCTGGTGCGGACCCTGCCGCGCCTTCGCCCGGTGCGCGAGAAGTCCTCGGCCACGCATCCAGATATCGTGCACGCCAAGGTCGACACCGAAGCCGAGCAGCAACTCGCCGCCATGGCGGACATCCGGTCGCACCATCATGACCTTCGCGCAGGTGTGCTCGTCTACTCCCAGCCCGGGGTACTGCCCGCACGCGCCCTCGACGGCCTGATCGGCCGGGTGACGGCCCTCGACATGGCTCGGGTGCACGCGACGGTCGCCGAACGACGCGCAGTCGCCGGCGCCTGACCCGAACCGTCCACCCGAACCCCGCACCCGTACCCAGGAGGATCCCATGTGTTACCCCGTCACCTGCCCGAACTGCGGCAACACCGGCTGGGGCGGCTGCGGCCGACACATCGACACCGTTATGAGCTCCGTGCCTACCGCCGATCGCTGCACCTGCCGTCAGGACACCACCCCGGCCGAGGACCAGCGCCGCACCCTGCGTTCATTCTTCCGCCGCTGACCGCTGACCGCCGGCCGAACGGTCGGCTGCGTGAGTCGCGGCAGAGGTTGTCGTTCTCGATGGTCAGCACGTGCAACGCGCGAGCGAACGTACCTCGCAGCCCGTAACGAACCGGCGATATCTTGACCACCATCGAATTCGGCGCTCGCCTCGGCGACGTCCGGGGCCCGCTGAAAGCCGTAGGGCACCTTTAGAACCAGTGACGGCGTCCACCGACGGCGCGTCCGGTGGCCCCGAGCAGCGCGAGGATGACTCCGATGACCAACAGGATGATCCCGATGGTCCAGAGGACTGAGATGCCCGCCACGAATCCGATCACGAGCAAAATCAGTCCGAGAATGATCACGATGAACCTCTTCTCGGCGCGTGTGCCCCCTTCATCCGCGGTTACCCCCTCGTCCTAGTCGGAAAACAGATAGTCGACAGCGAGATGCGCAGGGTTGGCCGTGAGCAGAGCCACCCATGCGCGGCAGGCGTCACTCATGGTTTGTGCGGGTGACTGCTGCAAGAAACGCACGATCTTCTGCGGGCTCCGGGTACGCGGAGGGGCCGGTCGGGTTTCGTAATGGTCCCGGCCACAAGTCGCGGAGGCAATCGATTTCGCTTGTTTTCGTCGAGTTCTCCACCTGGGTTCTTCCTCGACGCGGCGCAGTTGTGCCCCGCAACTGTCACGGGCGCGGAAGTGCTGGTGATACTCGATCCTTGTCGGAATACCGCAAACACGATCTGCCCCAAACCATTCCCCACGATTCTCGTGTCATCGCGTGCTCCGACAACGGTCACGTGAGTACTAGCAGATCCGGCAACAGTCTTTTATGCCGCCTTGTCGGGGTGATCGGAAGGCTGCGTCCGCGGGGGCACGGGAACGCGCTCCCCGCCACGTAGGGGGCTATTGGGCGGCCACCTCGGCTTTCAGCGTTCTTTCAGCTTGCGTGTGTGACGATCTGGCAAAGTGACCATCAACAACCGAACAGCGACAGCGGTTTCGTCCCGCGCGCCATGCACGGCATTGCTTCGGCATGGTGATCCGAGCTGTGACAGCTGAACGCGCACTTCGATCAGATTTGGATTCGCTGCGCTGACGGGCGGCTGGGGGAAGGGGCGCTGGTGATCATTCGTTTTCCGGGTGTGTATCGGCCCCAGCATGATTCGCGGCTTCTTGTGGAATCGCTCGGCGACGAGCAGGTGCATGCGGGTACGCGGATTCTGGATTTGTGTGCGGGCACTGGGGTGGTCAGCGTGTGGGCGACTCGGTCCGGTGCGCGCGATGTGACCGCGGTCGACGTGTCGCGTCGGGCGTTGGTCAGTACCTGGCTCAATGCGGCGGTTCGCGGGCACCGTGTGCGGGTTGTTCGCGGTGATCTGGCGTCACGAGTACGTCACCGGCGGTTCGACTTGATCGTAGCCAACCCACCCTATGTTCCTGCCGAGCACGATGGGCCGCCGGCGAGAGGTCGTGCGCGGTGCTGGGACGCCGGGCACGAGGGACGGGCGTTGTTGGACCGGATCTGCGGCGATGCCCCGGACCTCCTCGACGACGGGGGACGGCTGATGCTCGTGCAATCGACGCTGAGCGGCACGGAGAAAACGCGATTAATGCTGGGGGAACGCGGCTTACACGTTGAGGAAGCACGCCGTGTCCGCGTCCCGTTCGGGCCGGTGCTGCAAGCACGACGGGATCTTCTCGTTGATCGCGGGTTGATCGGGCCACAGCAATGCACCGAGGAACTCGTAGTGTTCCGGGCGGTCAAATGAGCACCCAGCTGACACGGTCGGGCGTGCGCGCCTCGTGTGATCGAGGTCACCGATGACGCCCTCTAAGTCCTCCGGCCGATTGGTGCCACTGACCGCGGCGCAGCAGGCGATCTGGTTCGCCCAGCAGCTGACCCCCGAGGTGCCATACGTCATCGCCCAGTACGTGGATCTGAGCGGGCCCATTGAGGTGGAGAAGCTGTGCGAGGCGCACACGCGGGCGATGGACGAACTGGGCGCGGAGGTCGTGCTGGTCGACGTCGACGGACACCCGCATCAACGTGAGAGGACTCGATCGGCAGGTCAAATCCTGGTTTTGGACTTCCGCGCCGAACACGACCCGGCCGAGTTCGCGCGGGAGTGGATGCGACGTGACTGCACGGTCCCACTCGCGATGGGCGACGACTCGCTGATCTTCTCGCGTGTCCTGCGGGTCGGTGACGATCGTGTGTTCTGGTATGCGCGTGCCCACCACCTCGCATTGGATGGATACGCGGCGATGCTGCTGATGCAACGGACCGCGCAGTGGTACGTCGCGGCACTCGGCCGCGGCGCGCCGGATCCGCACCGGGAGGTGGGGCCCGAGCAGTTGAGCCGAGCGGATCGGGACTATCGATCGTCCCCGCGGTTCGATGCCGACCGTGAATACTGGGCCAGGCTCGCCCCCGATCTGCCATCGGTGGTCAGCCTTGCCGGGCGGAGCGCTGCGCCTCGGCCGGCCGTCCGGGTCACCGGCGACCCCATGGCGGTGTCTTCCACGCCGATGCCCGGGGGCCGGTCCGTGCTCGATCGCACCGCTGTCCTCGTGGCGGCCTTCGCCGCCTATTTGGCACGGATGACCGACGTCGACGACGTCATGGTGTCCCTTCCGGTGACCGCCCGCACCACCGGACCGCTGCGGGCGGCGGCGGGCTCGGTCTCGAATGTGGTGCCCCTGGCACTGCCGGGGATCGGGGCCACGACCGTCGAGGAAGCGATCGGAATCGCCCGGGCAGCACTGATCGCAGCGTTGCGCCACCAGCGGTATCGGCGCGAAGACATCGGTCGTGAGCGCGGCACGGCCACTGGTGAGCTCACCTCGTTCGGCCCCGTGCTGAATTTGATGCTGTTCGAACCGGACATCAACCTCGGTGCGGTCACCGGTCGCGTGCACGTTCTCACGACCGGTCCGACCGCGGATCTGGCGGTGAACATCTACCCGGGCTCCACGGATCTGATGCCGCGGATCGACTTCGAAGCCAACCCCGCCCTCTACGGCGAGAGAGAACTGAGCAGCCACCACCGCCGGTTCACCCATTTCCTGCAGACATTCGGAGCCGCAATCGGCCAGGACTCCGCGGTGGCCGATCTCGAGTTGTTCCTGCCCGGGGAACGCGAGGTCCTGACACCGGCGCGCGGCCCGGCCGATGCCGAACCGGCAACCCTCACCCAGTTACTCACCACCACCCTCGGTGCATCCGGTGAGCGAATCGCGGTCCGCGACCGCGGACGATCCTTCTCCTACCGGGATCTCGACCGACATTCGGCCGCGTTGGCCGGCACGCTGCTGGGCGCCGGCATCGGTCCGGAAGACCTCGTGGCGGTCGCCGTACCCCGCTCGTACGAATCCGTGGTCGCCGTGTGGGCGGTCGCCGCCACCGGCGCCGCCTACGTGCCCATCGACCCGACGCATCCGCGCGCACGCATCCAGTACATGCTCGACGACTGCACACCTGTTGCAGGCCTGACCTCCTCCGCCACTCGGGGCCAGCTGCCGGACACGCTGCGATGGCTCACCGTCGACCTCGATACCCTCGACGTGCCGCCACCGCGCCCACCGCGCCCGGTGCGTCGGGAAAACGCCGCGTATGTGATCTACACGTCCGGGTCGACCGGCGCCCCCAAGGGTGTCGTCGTCACCCACGACGGCCTGGCCAATCTCGCGCAGGAAATCCGCGACAACTACGCGCTCTCCGCCACCTCGCGGGTCCTGCATTTCGCTTCCCCGAGCTTCGACACGGCTCTGGTCGAAGTCCTCGCCGCCGCCCTGGCCGGCGCCACCTTGGTGGTGACCCCACCGGATGTCGTCGGCGGCCACGAACTGGCCGATCTCCTGCGCACCGAACACGTCACCCACGTGCTGTCGACCCCGTCGGCATTGGCGACGGTGAACCCTGACGGCCTCGACGACGTGGAACTGGTCCTCGTCGGCGGTGAGGCGTGCCCACCGGAACTGGTGACGCGCTGGGCGCACCACCGGACGATGCGCAATGCCTACGGCCCAACTGAAACCACCTGCAGTGTCACACTCAGCGCCCCGATGGCCCCGGATCGGCCGGTGACGATCGGTGCACTGATGCGCGGCGTCGACGCGGTGGTGCTGGACCGGCGCCTGCGGCCGCTTCCCTCCGGCGCGTTCGGCGAACTGTATCTCGGCACCCCTGGGTTGGCCCGCGGCTACGCGCACCGAGGCGGGATGACCGCCGGCCGGTTCGTCGCCAATCCGTTCGGTAAACCCGGCTCGCGCCTGTTCCGCACGGGCGATCGGGTCCGTTGGACACCCGAGGCAACGCTCGAGTATCTCGGTCGCAGCGATGACCAGGTGAAAGTTCGTGGGTTCCGGATCGAACTCGGCGAGATCGACACCGCCCTGCGTGACCACCCGGATGTGGAGTTCGCGACGACTGTGGTCCATGACAGGGCGGGGGATGCGCTGCTGGTGTCGTATGTGCTGTTGCGGGCGTCGTCGGCGGTGACCCCGGCGATGCTGCGGACAGCGGTAGCCCAGCTGCTGCCGGACTACATGGTGCCCGCGGTGATCACCGTCCTGGACGACGTCCCACTGACGCCGACGAAGAAGCTGGACCGGGCCGCTTTACCGACCCCGGATTTCGGCTCCGTCGCCTCTTCGGCGCGACCGCCGGGCACACCCGATGAACACTCGGTGGCCGAGGTGCTCGCCCGGGTACTGTGCACCAACGTGGTGGACGCGGAATCGTCGTTCTTCGACCTCGGTGGGGATTCGCTCTCCGCCACCCGGGTGATCGCGGCGCTCAACGCCGATTTCGGCACCCAGTTGGGGGTGCGCGATCTGTTCGAGTTCCCCACCGTCGCCGCCCTCGCCCGGCTTCTCGCCGAGGAACACCCCGAGTCGGGCGATCACTCATCCTTACGTGAGTTCGCAACACAGCCGCTGCCCCAGCGGGTTCCGCTGGCCCCGTCGCAGCAGTTCCTCGACCGCACCGCCACCCGCCCGGCCCTATACAACCTCCCGTTCACCATCACGATCCGCGGCATCCTCGACATCGAGGCGCTGCGCCGCGCCACCGCCGACGTCCTCGACCGGCATCACCCGCTGCGCACGGTGTATCCCGATTCGGCGGACGGCCCCGCCCAACGGTTCCTCGACGTCACCGACGCCGTCCCCGACCTCACCCCGATACACGTGAGCGCATCCGAACTTGCGCAACACATCCGTTGGCTGCTGCACCGTGGCTTCGACGTTCGTACCGAACCGCCGCTGCGAGCCACACTGTTCGCCACCGGGCCCGAGGAGCACCTGCTCGCGTGCGTGATCCACCACATCTCCGCGGACGGGTGGTCGCTGGCAGTCCTCGCCCGCGACCTGTTGACCGCGTACGCGGCCCGCGCTGCCGGCACGGCACCGAGCTGGGCGCCGCTGCCGGTGCAGTACCCGCATTACAGTCTCTGGCGGCACGACCTTCTCGGCGACAAAGGTCCCGGCAGCCTCACCGCCCGTCAGATCGAGTTCTGGAAGGCCGAACTGGCAGGGTTGCCCGGGGAACTGACGCTGCCGGCGGACCGACCCCGTCCACAACGGTGGACGCATGCGGCTGGCCGGCTGAGTTTCGCGGTCGACGAAGAAGCTCACGCGGCACTGCTGACCATCGCGCATGCACGGCGAGCGACGCTGTTCACGGTGCTGCATTCCGCGCTGGCACTGCTCCTCGCACGCCTGTCCTCCCAGCGCACGATCGCGATCGGCATACCGACGGCCGGCCGGACCCATCCCGACCTCGACGAGGTCGTCGGCATGTTCGTCAACACAGTCGTTCTCCGCTCGACGGTCGACCCGGGCACGACCGTTGCTGAGCTTCTCGACCAGTCCCGCGCGACTGAGCTGAATGCGTTCGCGCACGCCGACGTCCAGTTCGAGCACCTCGTCGACGTGCTCGACCCGCGCCGGTCGCCGTCGCTGCACCCGTTCTTCCAGGTCGCGTTGTCGCTGAACAATTTCACCGCCGCCACCCTCGACAGCGAGGGACTGGAGTTCGAGATCGCACCGCAACCACTGGATATCGCCAAATGCGATCTGCACTTCCATTTCACCGACCACCACAATGCCGATGGGGACCCGGCCGGTATCGACTGTGAACTGGTGTATTCGGCCGATCTGTTCGACCACGACACCGTCGCCGGATTCCTCCCCGTGCTGCGCGCCATCCTCGCCGAGGCTGCCGCATGAGGTTGTGCATCGCACCGACACCGGAGCGGCGGATGCGGTGTCGGTCAGACTGAACACCATGGACCGCCGCAGCCTGAACCCCGGAAACTGGAATGTACGGGTGCGATCCGCCGCGGCCGCGGTCCTCGCCGTCACGGTGTGCCTGCTCCTCGCCGGCGGTGCACTCCTGTTCGTGCTGTACCGCAATCTCGAACACTCCGCCCGAGCCGCCGCAGACTCACGGTCCCACCAGATCACCGAGCAACTCCGCACCCAGCCGCCGCAGGAACTCGACGCATCGCTACTCGCGACCGACGGCCAAATCGGGGCCGTCCAAATCCTCGACAGCGCCGGAAACGTGCTCGCCACCTCGGCCGGGATTCCGTCGTCACCGGTCCTCGCCTCCCCACTGCCGCCCGGCGAGTCCGCCTACCTCGGAAACCTCCACTTCGGGCACGACCGCGACTACTGGGTGGCCGCCCACGGCACCATGTCCCTCAACGGGCCGGTCACCGTGATCACCGGAGCCGACCGCGAACCGGTTGAAGGTGTCCTGGCCACCGTCGCGGTACTCCTCGCGATCGGTGCCCCGATCGTCATCGGCTTCGTCGCCGTCGCCACCTACCGGCTCATCGGCGCCGCCCTGCGCCCGGTGGAGAGGATCCGCGCCCGGGTGGCGGCGATATCGACCGATCAACTGGGCGAACGGGTTCCCGTGCCGGCCGCCCGAGACGAAATTGCCGATCTCGCGGTCACCATGAACAGCATGCTCGCCCGGCTCGAGGCCGGGCACCTGGCCCAGCGGCGTTTCGTCAGCGACGCCTCGCACGAACTGCGCAGCCCGCTGGCGACCATCACCGCCGCACTCGAACTCGCACAATCCCGTCCCGAATTGATCGACACGGCCCTGGTCGACGAGTCGTTGCTTCCCGAAGCCCGACGAATGCATGCGTTGGTCGAAGATCTTCTCCTGCTCGCGCGTGCCGACGAAGACTCACTGACCCACCTGCGCGTCGACGTCGATATCGACGATCTGATCCTCGCCGAACGCGCCCGCCTCCGGGGCCTTCCCGGCATAGCGGTCTCAGCCACCGTCAACCCTGCCCGGGTGGCCGGGGATCCGCAGCAGTTGGCCCGGCTGGTCCGCAACCTCGTCGACAACGCCGTCCGCCACGCACACACCCGAATCAACCTCGCCTGCAGCAGATGCGAGGGAAACGCCGTCATCGCGGTGGCCGACGACGGGCCGGGCATCGCTCCGGCGGACCGGGCCCGGATCTTCGAACGGTTCGTCCGCCTCGACACGCCCCGAACCCGCCAATTCGGTGGTTCCGGGCTCGGTCTCGCCATCGCCGCGGAAATCGTTGCCGCACACCACGGATCGATCGAGGTCCGCGACCATGAAGACGGCGGTGCACACTTCGTCGTCACCCTGCCGATCGGCGACGACAGCTACTGCTCCGAACCCATCGAATAGCCCACGCCCCGGATCGTGTCGATGCTCGTCGTGCCGAACGGGGCGTCGATCTTGCGCCGAAGATAGCCGATGTAGACCTCCACGATGTTGTCGGCGCCCTCGTAGTTGGCGTCCCACACCGATTGCAGAATGTCGTGTTTGGTGACGACCGAGTCGGCGTGGCGCATCAGGAACTCGAGCACGCTGTACTCGCGGGGAGTGAGCTGGAGGCGGGTGTCGCCGCGGGTGACCCGCCGCATGGCCGGGTCCAACTCGAGCCCGGCAGCACTGAGAACCGGGGGCCGCGGGGGAGCCCCGCGCCGCACCAGCGCCCGCAACCGGGCGATCAGCACCACGAACGAGAACGGTTTGACCAGGTAGTCGTCGGCGCCGAGGTCGAACGCATCGGCGAGGTCGTATTCGCCGTCCTTCGCCGAGAGCATCAGCACCGGGGTCCACACCTGCTGCCGACGCATCTCCCGCACCACGTCGTACCCGTGTTTGCCGGGCAACATGATGTCGAGAACCACCACATCGAAGCCGCCACTAGCCGCGGCCGCCAGCCCGGCGACGCCATCGTGTTCGACCTGCACGGTGCACCCGTCAGCCGTCAAGCCGCGCCGCACCGTCTCGGCCAGGCGCGTTTCGTCCTCGACCAACAACACCCGCACCGCCGCCTCCTCCACAACATTCCCGCAACCAGTGGACCCCAACGGTACGACCGGGGTACCACCATCACCTGGTCCCTCCAGCGCCGGTGTCAGCGCGGTCGCCCGGGTCGGCTCACGTCCGCACCCGGGATACGTCGACCCTCTGGGCGAGGTCGTCCCGGGCTGCGCCGGGTGCCATCCCGACGGTCGCCAAACCCAGTAGCACCCCGGCCAGCGCGAGCACCAGCGGTGCTGTCGCCGGGGTACCACCGACAGCCCCGGTCGATGCCAGCCAGAGATGTTCCCAGCCGGGCAGCTCCGCCCATGCGTACTTGTGGTTAAGGACGCCGGTGTCGAGGTTCCCGCTCACGTGCTCGTACACCCCGAACAAAGCCGCCGGAACAGCGCACAGAGCAACCAGCCGAGCCTGCACGATGGCGATCCGTGAGCGGTTGAACACGACGATCAACGTCGAGCAGAAGAGCACACCCAGCACAATCCACGGCACGATCTGCTCGATGCTCCTCCAGTGCCGCAGCGATGCCAGTTCGATTGCGACGAACGCGCACGAGAGCACCGACAGCGCGAGCAGTGCCGCCTGAAACCGCGCGACAAGCCGTGCTTGACGTGCGCCGCCACGGTCCGGGGCAACCACCTCATCGTGCATGGCCGCTCATTCTCCTACTGCGGGGCCAGGACACTCAAAATGGTGTCCAGCGTTTGTTGATCGATTCCGTATTTGCCCAATTCCTTCGTCAAGGTATCGGATATCGTGTCGGGACTGTAGGGGCCGTATTCGGTGACCTCCTTCGCCCACTTACCCGCGTTGCTGACTCCGGCTGCCTCGAACGCCGCCTGGATCTGGCTCTGGCTTGCCGTGTTCGGATCGACCTGAGCGACCTCCGCGACACTGCCGCCGGGGCTCATGGTGGAGGACGCAACCACCGATGTTGTCGGACTCGCCGATGACCCGGTGCCACTGTCGTTGGAGCTGCATCCTGCAAGCAGGCCGGCAGAAATCAGAAGCGGGATACCGAATTGGACGATCTTTTTCGTCATAGTGGTCAACCTACTTTCGGTGTCCGGCAGCACCCTGGCTGTCGGCTGGGAACAAGCTGGCAGAGCGCCACACGGGCCGCGACTGTCTCACGGGGAGGCGCTCCCCGATACCCGGTCGACATGGTCGCCATGATTCGCGCTGGCCGCTGAAAAAGTGCTGAAAGTAGCGCCTGGCGTTGATAGGCGTCACCGCGCGCCGACCGCTGACCAACACGAACCCGATAGCCCCCACTCGGCGCCGGTGAACGAGGGGGTGAGGCGTCGATATCGGGCCCTTTCCGCGTAAACCTTCGAGTGGACTCGAAGGTTTACCGTGTCCGGTAAACGGTGGAGTGTTCGTTGCCGGCTCCCTGCTGTGGGACATGGCCTTCGACGGCTTCCGACCAGACCGCTTCGACGTCACGGGCGTACTGATCTGCCTCGTCGGACTCGCCGTCATCATGTACTCGCCCCGCTGACCCACACGAACCAGTGAGGGGATGTGTGAGGACCGGGGCGTGTGATGCGATCCTGGATCGGATGGATCGGGTTGCGCTCTGACGGCGGCGAAGGAGTTGATGTATCTGCCGGCGGAGTCGCTCGGGTTCACGGTGGTGAAGCACTGACTCTGCCCGGCTCCCGAACTCCTGGGGTACGGGCCGTGTGCTGTGGGCGGGGCGTAATGGTGCTGTTACCTGGTGTGATGACATGTCCCCGGTTTGTGATGTGGGGTGCCTGCGACTTGTCGGGGAAGTGCCGGCGCAGGGTGTCGGCGGGCGCGCGGGTATCTGTTTCGTCCGTTTTGGAGTAGCCTTTGAAAGGCGTTGATTTGCAATATGTTTGAGTAATCAATTGGCGAGTAAGACTTTACGTATGTTATGCACAAATGTTAAGTTGTAAGGTTCATAATCGGTTGCAGATCAACAAGTTTGGGTGTTTTTGAGATTTTGGACTTTTGGGTTGCGTGGGGGTGGGCGGTATGCTGTGGGTAATGACATGGAGCGGTGCGGGAAGGCGAGTGGGAGGCGGGTCGGGAGCACCCCCCCAGCTTCGTTGGGGTGTGGGGGACCGGATCGGACGGAACGAGTAAAAGTGCAGGTGAGAACCTAATCTCGGAAACTCAGAGGAGAGAAGCGACTCGATCGACGGCAACGGGAATGGACCCACTGCGAGCCGCGCAGCGGCTCCCTGGCGTGGGAGCGAAGCGACTCGCCCCGCCTCCCGGCGCGGAGCGCCGGGAGCAGCGCCGCGGG
>NZ_CP046574.1:0-461378 GCF_009859915.1 Rhodococcus sp. WAY2 | reverse complement strand
CCGCGGCGCTGCTCCCGGCGCTCCGCGCCGGGAGACGGGGCGAGTCGCTGCGCTCCCCGCCAGGGAGCCGCTGCGCGGCTCGCAGTGGGTCCATTCCCGTTGCCGTCGATCGAGTCGCTTCGCTCCTCTGAATTTCCGAGATTAGGCTCTCACCTGGGCTTTTCATTGGCATATTTTGATCCGGTCCCCCACGCCCCAACGAGGCTGGGGAGACGGGCCGGTGCGGCCGACCCCCGCCGCCAGCTCGCCTTCCCGCACCGCTCCATGTCATACCCACAGCATACCACCCCGCCTTCACGCAACCCAAAACAGTCAAAAATCTAAAAACACCCAAAACTGTTGATCAATAACCGATTACGAACCTTACAACTCGGCGTTTGTGCACAACACACGTAAAGACCTACTCTCCAATTAATTACCGAAACGTATTGCAAATCAACATCTTTCAAACCGGCTCAAAACCGGCTCAACAGGCACCCGCGCGCCCGCCGACACCCCGGCGCCGGCACTCCCCCAGCAGGTCGTCGAACCCCACATCACAAACCGGGCACGTGCCATTACTCCAGGTCACAGCACCATTACGCCCAAGGCTGCCGAGGTCGCATCGATTCCACCCATAACCACCTGCACACCGCCCAGAATGGGCAGCAGCGGTTCGCGTCGCTCGCGGCGACGCCTGGAGAGGGAGCGCGTCGTGGTGTTCGAGAGATTCTCCGATCAAGCCGACAAGTGGTCGTCCTCGCCGCCGGCGCCGCCCGAACACACCACCAGAACTCCGTCGGCACCGAACACCTGCTGGTCGGGATCTTCGACGCCGGCGGCCCCGGAGCGGCAGCGCTGACCTCATGGGGCGTCAGCGCACCTGGCGGGATCCGCCCGGCCGCAGGGCACATCCCGAACACCGGCGAAGACGAAGAAGGTCCTCGAGGGCAGCCTGCGCCAGACGGCCCTGCTCGGGCACGAGGAGATGCCACCCGCACCCGGAGCCGCGGACAACTCACCCGTCAGCTCGAGCGCCCACTCATGGGACTCGACGTCGATCACCATCTAGCCGGCGATCACATCGAACACGCGGAGCGCGGAGACCTCCTCCGGCAAACCGGTTCCTGAGAGGATGCGTTCTGAGCACCGGAAACGTCGACTGCTTTCACCCGGATTCACCCGCACTTCTCTGGCAGCTATGAGAAGAAAGTGGGCAAACGAGGCCACTGAAACCAGTGGCTCGAATGATCGATGACCCGCCATCGGATTCCCGCCGTCACCTCCGATCGTCGTGATACATCCACCGCCTGAAGGAAGCACCGGGCATGATCTTCGACATGGCGGAGAATGCACGTGCGGGCTGGGACCGGTTTCCGCGGTGGGCCCGCAGCGGGTTAGCTGCTGCCTTTGTCCTCCTCACCTTCGGCGCTATTGGTGCCTTCGCCGAAGGTTTCCTTCGATGGGTCAGTAGTCGGGCGCAGGACCTCGGACGGTCCGATCTTACGGGCAAGGTGGCACACATCTGGGGACCAGGACTTATCGTCGGGCTGCTGGTCGGTGCTGTGCTGATAATTTTTCATCTGGTGGTCAAAAGAACTGGGCATCCATCGGCAAGCCCCTTAGACAGGTTGCGCAAGGTATTCGTGCGGACCCGGCGAGCGAACAGATTTCGGCGAAGCCTCTTCCAGCCACTAAGGCAATGGTCGTTACTCAGGTCAGTACTCGCCATGCTCGTGGTTGCACTAGCTCTGGTCGGGGGAGCCTGGTGGCTCATGAGCATCCTGCTCGGAACAAGCGACACACCGCCTCAGTCAGTGGAAATAACTAAAGTCGCACTGACGATTGCTGGTGGCGTGGGCGCCAGCGTGGCTCTCGTCGTGGCGTACCGCAAGCAACGAGACACTGAAGCGAACCGTTTCGTGGAAAGATTCGGCGCTGCGGCCGCGCAACTCGGAGACGTCGACCCAGCCGTACGACTTGCTGGGGTTTACGCCATGGCAACCCTTGTCGACGACTCTCCGAAATCTCAATGGCAGCAGCAGTGCGTCGACGTGCTGTGCGCCTATCTCCGCATGCCACACGATCCCTACTCGCACAATAACCTGGTCGAGCAGACGCGGACTCACACGGACGAATCGGACGGCAACCTTTCAATTTCCGACCAATATCGGCTTAGGTACAACGACAACGAAGTTCGGAATACGATTATTCGCATCATTAACGGACGACTCCAGCCGAACACTGAACCCTCCTGGAGCGATTTAGAATTTGATTTCACTGACGCCACCTTGCAGGATGCCAACTTCAAAACTTGCGTCTTTAATCGCTGCGTAAAATTCGACGGAGCCAAATTCTTCGGCGCTGCCGTTTTCATGGGCACACGCTTTAAACACACTGCAAACTTTACTGGAGCAACATTCAACGATTATGCCGTCTTCGCGCAAGACTACGGATCATCTACGCCGATCCAATTTGACGAGGCCGCCTGGTTCGTTGCCACATGCTTCAAGAAGGGCGCAACCTGGGATCATGCCATCTTCGGGGCCAGCGCGGCATTCGGATCACCAATAAAGACTCGTCCAAATCGGACGGAATTCCAAGAATCTGTGTTTTTCCGTGACGTTACCTTCACTGAGCAGGTGAACTTCGACGGGGTAAGATTTGGTGGAACAGCCACCTTCTCGGACATAACCTTCGGCAGTACGACTATGTTTACGCCCATCCTTGAGGACCCCCCTGAGCCGGTCGAGTTTATGGGCGATGTCTCATTCCGCGAGGTGAACTTCACCGGTCGCACATTATTTAGATCGGCAGTCTTCCACGGTCGAGCGGATTTCACACAGTGCAACTTCGAGGACACTACTGAGTTCACGAACGCTCAGTTCCAAGCGAATGTCGACTTCGAATATCCCGCGTTTCGCAGATCAGGCGACTTCCAATTCGCGACGTTCAACGGCACCGCAACCTTCAAAGATCCCCTTGCATGGGAGGGCATGATTTTTGATTGGAATGATGACTTTTCACTAAAGCCCTCTAATGTTTATCCCATTGATTGGCCACCGCAATAGAGGCCGGTTTCAGTAGCTTCCGCTCAGTCCCGCCGTAAATCTGCAGACGCCGCAGCCGAGCGCGCGATGGCCCTTATGCGTTTAGCCGCCGGCGCACGCTGTAGCGAATGTCGTTCTGGACCTCCGCCCTTATCTGGTCAACCGCATCCGAGACCTCAGCCACGGAAAGTGCGCCCGCCAGGGTGCGTCGCACTCGGACATCGGGGTCCCGGGCGAGCTGCATAGCAAGTGCTGCGTTCTGGTCAGCAGACCGGATGCACAGTACGGCCGCGAGCTGACGAACGTTGACGTTTGGGGAACTGCCAATCAGAGCAGGCGGGATGCTGGCGGTGATCTCTCTCGGTAGCTCGTTGACGAGCTGGGCAGCCCTACTGACGTCGCTGTCTTCTGTACTTCGGAACAGCACGAATGCTTCCTCCCGGATCCAAGCGTACTGGTCGTTGTCGTCGGCTGCGCCGAGGGCGAGGGTCAGTCCGGCGCTCCGCAAGGACGACGGCCCGAGATTCACCTTGAAGGTGCTGAGAGGGTGGGGAGCACCGGTCATCTCATCGAACGCGCTACCGTCCCTTTCACCGCTGACGAAGCTCCGACAGCTCTCGAAAACCTCTGCTCGGACTTCGTGTGGTTGGTTCCGAACGAGAAGGCTGGCCCCGATGAGTGCCTGGCGCCGATTGTCTGCGGTTTCCCTCGAGTCTCGCGCAATCTCGAGAAGCTTGTCCAGACAATTCTTTTGGACATCTAGGTGAAGCCCCCGCACTAGCGATGCGTCGGAGATCAGGCCGATTCCCGAGTTGGCGTTGCTCGGATCAGGTTCTGGACGCCCGAGGATCCGATTTCGAGCGATGTCCGCGGAGGCATGCAAGTCGGGACTGTCGGGTTCCACCTGCTGCAAGATGTCAGCTGACAGATAGCGACCAGCTGTCACCAATCGACGCACCCGGTCCCGCAGGTCGGCGCGCTCACGATCTGTAAGCGGAGAAAGGTGGTCCGGTACTCCGATCGGTCTGTCGTACGGGTCAGCGCCGAGCAGTCTGAGTACGTCAGGATCGTTTAGTTCCACAAGGGCGTCGAATGTGTCATTGTCTGCGAGATCGAAGAGACGTTCCAGCGCTCGCAGCGTGAGGTCAGCGTGTGCCGTTGCGATCGCCACGCATGCTTTGGCGTGCGCAGGGTCACTGTGTCGGTACGCATTCGCTTCACGGTGCACATCAGACGCGAGCATGTCGAGTACCTCAAGGGCCTGCGCCGCCGAACCTCGTGCTGCGAGTGCACAGGCGCCCCTCGTTGCGTCGAGTGTGAGCGAACGCTGTAGGTCTTCGATCAACGCTCCGGAGCGTCCTTGCTGGGCAAGCTCGGTAAGTTCGCTCAACCGGGTCGCTGCGGTCTCATCGTCGATGAGATCTGCCTGTTCCGCGAGGATCCGAGTCCGCGCCCGAATCTCCCACCACGGCGCGTCACGGAGCGGGCCCACGGAAAGAGCGTGGTCGCCGATCGACTTTATGAGCTCGGTCAGCTTGTCTTTCCCACCGGATCTCTCGTAGTAGACAGCCGCGCGGTCAGGCTCGGAATTTTCCGCATACAGGTCGCCGAGCAGATCGAGCGCTTGGGCCTCGTCTGCCCAGTGCCCGGTCACGATGCTGTCAACCAGCCATCGCCGTGTGGCCACGATTGCGGAAGTCGCGCGCTTTGCTAGTACCTCGGTAAGAGCGGCTTCCCGGGCGTTTCTGTATCGGGGGAGAAGGTGGTCACCTGGGGTTAACCGTAGGGCCTGTGCTCGCCCAAATTCCTCGTCAGGTCCGAAGGCCCACGGTCCATAGGCGTACTTCAGCCGCCGAATCGCGAACAGCCAGTCGGCCGCATCATCTGCAAAATTATCGTGGATCCCGTCACTGATGGCATCAAGCCAGCTGTTGTGTGCCGATCTGCTGGCAGCGGAAAGCGCGTGTCTGCGGGCTTGACGCGCTTTCACGAGCGCTTTGTGCCGCTTCGGGATGGCATGAGTGTTTGCGTCTCGAGCCAAGCTCTGTCGCTCGTCCTCGTCGTATTCGCTACGTATCAGCCGCAAGCGGACACCGACGTCGTTTGGCACGCCCGCAATAGGGTCCGTCGTTGCATGGTCATGCGCCTTCAGTATTAGATCGTCGAGGTCGCTCAACTTGTGTGACTCGTCCACCAGCATCAACTCAGCAAGCAGGAGGACGAGGAGATGTTGGTACTCCGGCACGGGCAGTTGCCCCGGGGGATTGCTCAGGACGTCGACGAGTTCCTCCGTAGCCCCGAACGGATGTCTCATTACATTGACGGCCGCTCGAATCAGCTCAGCGTGGCGCTTAGCTTCGGGCGATTTTGTGCGGGGCACGCCGGTCGCGCGCGAGACGATGTCGTCCCCGGTGAGCTTATCGAGTCGCCTACTCAAACGGTATGCCGAATCGTCATCACTGTGATAAAGACTTATCGCTGCGAGACGACCAGCAAGAGCAGCGGCGGCCTCGACCGATCCAGCCTCGACTAGGGCATCAATCTGGTCATCGCGTACGGAGAAGGCATAGGCCCTAAACTTCCCGGCCTCGAGCTCTGACGCGACTGAATCAAAGATTTCTGCGGCCGCCGATGGATCAATCGATTCGGACTTCGCCTCCCTCATTCGCGAGGCGACTTCCTCCATCTTCAGTGGGCCCACGAGCACTTGATCTGCCTGGAGTGCCCGATCAGGAGGAGGTACTGGTACTCCCGGAATCGGGACTATGCAGAAGTTCTCCGCCGTTTCGGTCGTCCAGAACCGTGCGACTATATCGGCCCGTATCAGCAGAGCGTCATTAATCTCCGTGGCGCCCCATAGCTTTAGTTCGAGATCCGGATACTTCTCTTGCTGAGTAGCCAACTCGTCGTTGAGCTGCTTCGAATCACCGGAAAAGCTTGTTGCGACAACGAACTGATATGGGGTGAACGGGAGGTTCTCCCGTTCTTCGGCGAACTTACCGATAGCATTCTTCAGCTTGGCCTTCGTAAGGGACTTGTAGTCCTTGCACTGCACCACGCTGTAGCTGCCGTCTGGCTCTCGCCCAGCAATATCAATTCCGTGTTGTTGCTGTCCTGGAGTGCCATATCGGCGGACCTCGATGTCTTCGATCCCGAGTAGGTTTCGGCTCACCGCCAGCACAAGCTTCTCAAATCGGTCCCAACCGATATTGAGATCCAAGTAGTCGCCCTTCGGGCGCATGCTTGGCTGTCCTGGCCCCACCGGATGATCAATCGGGTCGGCGCTCAGAGGTACCCAGCCCGGCCCTTTGCTGCTCGTCAGCCTAGTCTTATTCGCAGCGGGCGCCTTCTTCGCGGGCGCCTCCTTCGCGCTGGCTATGCTCCCAGGCTTTGCCGAACCCTCATCACTATCCGCCGCCGCCATCCAGACTCCTTGGTTTTGCTAACCCCAATCGCTGAGTGCACAGTAACGGCATCGTCTTCCACTCTCGCTTCAGGGAGAGACTGGAGAATCAGTACAAGCCGCCGAGCCTCGGCGGAACCACTGACGGCGGTCGACTCCCGTGCGTGAGGGGGTCCGTCGAGAGCACCGAACCGCCGTGCCCCATACGCGGCAGTGAGGAACGGATCGCCTGCGTGCTCGGTGGAATCGGTCCTCACTGATCCGACCGGTGTGCTCACCTGCCGGTGTCATCGTCCGCTCAGCAGATCTACCAAGCCTGGAGCGTTCCACAGTGAACTCTCGACCACCGACAAGGCCCGGGTTACCTGGCGGACAGCCCAACGGGAGTTGGCAAGCGGGGTGCATGTACCGCGCCCGCAACCCCATCCGTCCATCACCGTCCAAATGTGGTCGGCGCCGTGCGGACAGGCCGCAGGCGCGGTGCCGCCCCGAGGCCGCCGTCGGGGTGCAAGTGCGCGAGCGCCCACGAATCGGCGTCCGGCTGTTCGGTGATCTCCAGGACAGGACGTGACCGTGCCCGGCACTGCCCTTCTTCGTTTCTTCGTTTCTTCCCGATCGACATGATGGGCTCGAGCAGCTCGACGACCGCGACCGGGTCCTTGACCGCCCGCCACACCAGGTGTCGGCACACCGTCAGCGGCAGTGGCATCACCCGCGGCCGGTAGCGGCCCTGGAGTTCGGACACCAACGCCGGTGGCTCCGCCGACATGTGGTGAGGACCTGCTGATCCGGGCGGGCGGACCAGTACTGCACTTGCGGACCCGGCACCTCGTCCTCCGGACAGGCGAACGTCGCTGCCCAACGCCACCCGTCGACCCCGGCTGCCGTGCAGCAGGCCAGCGGCAGGTCCATGTCCTCGAGGATGGAGCCGGGGCTGTAGGGGTTGTAGTCGGTGTCAGCCGCCCTGGCCGCGGCATTGGTGTTCTCCCGGATTTCCGAGGCGAGGAGCCCGTCGAGGCTGATACCCCGTGGCAACCCGTGCGCGACACCGCCGGTCATCTTCGCCGGGATCATCAGCGGCACCATCCCAGCACCGATCTGGAGGGTCATGCCGGGAGCGAGAGCAGCATTTGCAAGGCCTCGTCGCGCCGCGAAACGACGATCTCCCGCCAGTTGACCACCGATGCCCATCGGAGGATTCGGTGAGTGGTGGCGATCTGGCCGTGCCCGATCCCCGTGCGGCCACCGAGCCAGCCCGACCTCGTGAACTCGTCCAAGACGTCGGCGGCGAATGCGTGGTCGAGGTCGGAGCCGCGGATCAGTTGCACCCAGGACTCGAACGGGTGCCCGGGACGAGGGTTTCGATGTCGTACCGCATCACCGGCGACTCTGCCCCGGCGTCGGCCGACGGTGGTGACGGCGTGGCCGGTGGTGACGTCGTCGAGGTGCGAGTAGCACTCAAGCGCTCGATGTCGAACCGGGACGGCAAGGGGCCCGGCTGCTCACGGCGCAGGATCGGCGGTGCTTCGGCCACGATCGGCACCACATGCCCGACCTGCAGGCAGCCGTCGATCGGGGCAGCCCCGACCGCGCCGCCGAACACGCTGAGCTGCGGGATCAGCTCACAGAGTTGGTGCAGGCGGCGGCCGGTGACCGGTTCCGCCTGGGTTTCACGATCGCGCCGCCGTTGCGGAGAGTGTGCTCGACCGCCAACGGCAGCCGGCCTTCGTAGTCGAGGACGTCGCGCAGCATCTGCTCCCCCAGGCGGCGCAGGACGCCGCAGAAGGAGTTGCCGGAGATGACCGGGACCAGCTCGACCGACCCGTCGGGCTGGATGATCTTCATGCGCCGGCCGATCGCGGTCGTCCCGATCAGAGCCTCGCTCAGATGTGCGAGATCGGGGCCCGGGCGGTCATCTCGATCTCCCACACCCGAGACACGGTCACGACGCCAACCCGTGCTCGGTGCGGGCGGCGCGGACCTCGTCGGCCACGATCCGGGTCCGCAACGTCAGCGCGGTCGTTTGATCGCGCATCACCCGCAACACGGGGCGCGGCTCACTCGTGAGCAGCATCGCCAGTTCCGAGCGTTGCTCGTCGGTGCGCGGCGCCGATCCGAGCCAGGCCGCAGATGCACACCTTCGATTTGAGGACTGACGAATCGGAGGTCACCTCGTAGGTGATCTCCTGGCCGGGGACTTCCCCACCCCCACGTTCTGCCCGGCGTGATTGGGGCGAGGAGGCGGACGAGGGCCGCGGTCGGACGCCGACTCCGTCGAACCGCCGACCCCGGTGTACGTCGCAGCGTCCGCCTTGTCCTCAAGCCATGCGCGACAGACGTCCTATTGCTCAGCACCGCGGTAGTCCCAGCGCCCGAGCTAGGCACGAAGTGGTGTGCAGCCAGAACGGCAAATCCGCACCCTCTCACCCTAGATACCCGGCAGCCGGGGACTGCGGTGGGGCGTCTGCGCGCCGCATGCGTACAAACACTCTCGATCACGGATTCCTGTTTGACAATCAGGCGGTTGGGCAGTTCGGGATGCTATTCATTACGGACGGCAGTCGCGTCACGCGTCAATCTTCGATCACCCGGCGTGTCAGAGCGGAGGTATACACGTCGAAATCGAGGGCTGGGACGGTGCCGACAGCGTTGAGACGAGCGACAAGTCGCATGGCGAACATGGCCAGTCCAACCTCGGAGTCGGATCTCTGCATTTGGTCGATCGTTGCGCCCTCGGGGAGCTCGAACATCCCTGAATCGAGGGCGCAACCGAAGTCGAGCCGATGTTCCTCGTCCAGACCACCCATCGAGTCGATGAGCGGACCGTCGAGTCCTGTGGTCCATCCAGATCGTCCGGCCACGATTCCCGCGAGGATGCGCTTAGGTTCGACTGGCCTTGCGCTCTGGGCGAGTTGCGTGATTGGTGCGGACGTGCGGTGCAGACGTCGGACGCTGGCCGCCTTGTGTGCTGCGTACTCGATGGTCGACCGGTTTATCTCTTGTTTGACCTCGATGACTGCGAAGACACATTCAGCTGGCAAGAACAACGTCTCGCCCATCGTCCAGAACATTGGCGAAAAATGCCGGTCGTGGATGACGAGATCGATCTGATCGCTCTCGTTGCCGCGACTGTCCACGATGAAGGCTGTGTTCACGTCGTAGCGTCGAGGAAGGAACTGCTTGAGTGTTTGCTTCCATTCGTTCTCGCTGCCGTCGCCTACCGTGGGCGCATGTCGTGTCATGCGTCCGGCGTTGCGGAAGGTGGTGAGCATGTTCTCGGTCGTGGTTTTGAATGCGTCCGCCAAGCTGAAGACAGGCGTTGGGTCGGTCATGTTTGGTGAGGCTCCTTCGGTTCCAGTTGTGTGGCGGCGGCCCATCGTTCGAGCTCGTCGGCGCTGGTAGTAGCCATCGCGATCGAGGCTGGCCATGTGCGGGTTCTTCGGCTGCTTCGGGGCGACTCTGGTCTCTGGTGCACTCCGACGTATGCATGTGGTGGTCTTGGCTCCGCCACCTCAAACGGTAAGACGATGAGTGCGACCAGATCTGACGTAGCGGCGGCTATCTGCTTGAGGCTCTCGATGTCTGTGTGACTGGGTGGCTGGTCTGCGGGGTGGGTGTGCCATTCGCCGACGTACCCGATCACCGAGTGGGCACTTGCGAGGATGCTGGTGAGCGCGAGCTGAGCGCGGCGTTCTCGGCGCAGGTAGGCGCGTCGAGTGCTTCGTTCGTCGGCAATCACAATCGCTCGTGTAACGACGATCTGGTCCTCGGTACGGAAGCCGATGAGGATGCCGCCGGTTTCGCGTGGCAGCGCAGCAGCTCCGGCGGCGTGCATTGTCGCCATCGCGTCGTGGGCCACGATGACCGGTGGGCTGTCGGTCATCGTAATGTGCCCTGTGCGTGAAGGATGCGCTGTTCGCTAGCCCGGCTTGAGATTCCGAGGACGACGTCGATGGCATGTCGCGCTCCGAGTGCAGCCGCCTCCCATGCGGCGGCGGGTGGTGTGGTGCTGATCGGACTGCTACAGCCGGTCTCGTAGGTTCCGGATTGAACTGGCGGCAGTACCGGTGCCGCAAGGGTGCCGGTGGACGGCTCAGGCCAGTGATCGACGCGGATAGCGTATCCGTCCGCGAGCACGCAGACACTGATCGCTCTGCCAGCGCCGGCGCGCGCGGCGGCGCCGATCAGAGTCGATGCCGTGGAATCGGCGGTTGCATCGACGACCAAGTCGCACGTGCGGAATAGGTCGCGGGCGGCCTGCAACGAGGTAATGCGTCCGTGTTCGGTGGTCACGTTCTGGTCTGATTCCGGCCGTGCGGAGCGCACCGTGTGTGCCACTGCGGTGACTTTGGGCTTTCCCACCTGGTCGGCGCCGACCAGGTGGCGGATCACGTTTCCGGGTAGGACGATGTCCGGGTCGACGAGGTGCAGACGTCCGACGCCACTACGGTGGAGGAGGTCGGTGAGAACTGACCCGATCGCCCCGACCCCGACCACGGTGATTGCGCGCTGCGCGAGAATATTCCGTTTGGGGTGGGCACGCCGTGTCAGGGATGCTGTGTCGCGGGGAGCTGCAGTGTGCGCCTTCACTGTCCAACCGGAAGCGGTCGGCCGGAGCCGGAGCGCGAGCACACCCGCGGCACTTCCACGCCGGTATGTCAGGACGAGCTCACGTATTCCGGATGCGACCTCACGGTGGAGGTGGTGTGCTTGTTCGCCAGCCGCGTCGAGTAGCGATGGCCAGTCGCGGATCGGCCGATCGAGCTCTCCCACGTCGAGAACCAGCGCGACACCAGGTGACCACCGAGCTTTCACCCCACGCCGGCCACGCGGCACCTTCGCGGGCAGATCGACCACCCAGACTGATCCGCGCCGCTTGAGATGCACGACCTTGCCGGCCACGCTACGTGGGTCGTCGAATAGCACCACCTCTCCCGTCGAGGAGAGGTAGCGCTCGAGGTCAAGTGCCGGCGCGCCGGTAGGCCACCCGGCGCGGTCCTCCCGCAGCCAAGCTTGGACCTGCTCAAGCAGGTCCCCTGCATCCGCCCAAGGCAGGCGGCTGTGATCGGCGTGCTCGAAGAGGCACAGATGACCGCTCGGCTCTCGGTGCCAGGTGGAGGACGCCTCGTAGTAACGGGACAGGTCAGATCCCGCTCGCGTCATGGCAGCCGCGCTCGACAGCGGTGTGATCTTCGGTTGCGCGTATGGGTAGTCCGCAGGAATCTGCACGTCGATCAATGTATGCACGTCGACACCATCGGGGTCGACGTCGATGTGCAGCACGCCGCGCCATGTTTCGGAGACGTCGTCGACCTGCTGGAAGCCGCGCACGGCGAGCGCGTCGATGAGCCGGTCGGTTGCCTCGACGCAGGACAGGCGCAGCGCCTCACTAGCATCCTGCTCGTACGTCATCCGAAGCGGCGATCCCCGGCTACGATCTGCCGGTCTCCAGCCCGCACCCGCGCGAAGCTCTTCCGGCTCCCGTCCACGTTGCAATCATCCGGAGTCGGGAAGACGTAGTCCTGATCACCTTGGTCGTCGACCGCCCTGCCGAGTATGTCTCGAAACGTCTTTGCTGCCGCGCACTTGTCGTCTTCGTCGGCGTCGATCGCCGTCTGTGCCCGCGCGCCCGCGTCGACGAATGCTCGCGCAAGAGCCTTCTTGTCCGCGTCCTCACCGCGCACGTACAGCACTTCCCCCGTGAGAGTGGGGTCGGCGAGGTCGTGGCCTAGGACAAAGGCATTGTGCAGCACCTCACCCGTCTTTTGCAGGGCGGACACGTAGACCTCGCCAATGGTGGTACCGCTCACCGCGCCCGACTGGAATGCCAGCAGCGCGGAGATCTCTATCGTCAGCCCGCCCGGCTTCTTCGGCCCCATCAACGCGCGGCGCGTTTGCCGCAGCAGCTTCACGACCGGCACGTACAGCTTGTCGAACTGTTCGTTCATCTCGGTAGTGAGTTCGGTGAGCCGCTCGGGATTCGTCGCCTGCCAACCACCCTCGCCGCGCTTGGGAAGCTGCCACGCGGACTCGCCGTAAGGGCTCGTCCACGGGCGGGCCGGGACCGCGTCGACATAGAGCCCGTCCAGTTCGGGGAAGGCGACCTGGAAGCTGCGGGCCTGTCGCTCGATCCGTTCGTCGCCGAATGCAGCCGTCAGGACCTTCTCAAATTTGTTGAGTAAAGCGCTCGGCGCGGTATCTCGCGGCACATCATTGAGGCGCCCAAAAACGTCGACGTCCTTCATCCGCCGGATGCTGACGTGCCGCTTATAGCTGCCGATCAGCACGGGATCCAAGCCCCAGTCACTGAGGGTGCTATCCGCGAGCAACGCTTCGCGCACCTCGTTGTGCGCTTTCGGGGCGTTGTCCCGGTCCGCCGCGGTCGGTTCGATCGCGCGGAGGGCCTGACGGAACTGGCTCGTCAACTGTGGCACTTTGAATCCCCATTTCTGCCCCTCGTTCGGGGAGCAACTGTCCTCGGACAAAGGACGATATCCGGACGCACCGACACGCTCACGCCGCCCGAACCGTCTCGGCGGCGGGTTAATTCACATGAATGACACCAAAGGCGATAGTGCGGCGCGGAGGTTGTCCACTGAATTCGCCAACGGAAGCCGGTTGCAGGGTTCAGGGCTCGGCGTTACGGAGCATTGAGCACCGGCCCGAAATCCCGCGAGAGCGAACCACGAACGAGGACACGCCCCCACCCAGATGGCGAGGTCGAAGGAGGCATCGATATAGATGGTCGGTCGCATGCCAGGCTCGACCAACATCTCGGCACGCTCGTCCTGCCCGCGTCGGTACCGATACCGAACCCCGACGCGGTCGGCGTGTTACCCGAGATGTTCGTGCAAATTTGATTCGGGAGTCGCGATAGCCCCGCCGCTCGAACCCGGTGAGCCGGATTGACCACCTGCGGACGCTGTGAAATGGTGGGCACACCCCTCGGATCTGCACACCCGAGGGGACCAATTCTTAATGGCCGACGTTGGTTCCGTGATCAACAAAACCACCGCTACGGTCCGAACCTCAGCGGGGTTTCGATTCGTTGCGTCTGGACTGGACCAGGAGTGATCCCGTGACGCCATGACCGATGTTTTTGATTGCGTTCCAGGAATTTACGCCCATACGCGTCCACCTCGTGCTTCCTTTGTCGGATCCTTTGCGGTCACTTGCAACGCCGCTTCTGACTGACTCCAACAGGGGAATAACGATCGTGAAAAGACCAAAAACACTGCACACGATCAAGGCCTCCAACACCGTAGGCGGTGCTCCAGCCCCAAACCACACGCAACGAATCCTTCATCATTATATCAGTCCAGCCACATCAGCCTCACCGACCCCTCAAACCACCGCGCCATTGCATCCGCCCGTGCACGTGCCCCGCATGCCAGGCCAGGGGCGCGCCGGGTCGGACGCGGATACCGAGGGTTACTCTCCCTCGGATTCTGCGGTCTCCGGCTTCGGCGGTTCATTCTGTTTCGGCGCTGCCCGCACCCATTCCCGCAGTTGTTGAACCACAGTGCCGTAGAACGCGTCGGTCGACGACGTCACGCTGGTGATGAAGCTCGCCGCGGTGCCCGACCGCCGGCCTCCCATCGGGAAGGTTTGTTCGAGGGAGAAGGACACGATGTTCCCGGAGCGCCCATTGGTCAGTACCTTCGGATCCGCTCGCACCGTGTCGAGGTGCTCGCAGGCTTCGTTGCCCCGCTCGGAGAACACCGCTTCGACCTGAACGTCGCCGGGTACGTCCTCGAGTTGCCTGAGCAGCCACGACAACCTACGCCCCGATGTGCCTTCATTCGGTGCCTCCACGGTGGTGCGGCAGCGGATCTTGTTGGTCCGCACATCCGCGATCACCACCAGATCACCGGCCGTTTCTGGGATCCGCAGCACCGCTTCGAACACCCCGTCGGTCGCCAACCTTTCGGCCACCGCCGCATTGCGGGCCGCCGGGTCGGAGCTGAGCTTGCGGGGCAGGATGTGTTTGACGGTGACCCCGAGTTCGGCGGTCAGCCGCAGCGCCAGATGGCGGGAGAGGGACACCCAGGTGTCGGCCACGGCGGCGGCTTTCTGGTCGCCGGCACGGAGGGTGCCGGCGGTGACCGCGTCGCGGACGGTCACCCAGTGCCGGCCCATGTCCACGAACTCGGCCGCCCCCGAGCGGGGGTGATCGAGGTAGCGCAGGAACTCGGCCAACATCCAGGCCTGCAGGTCATCGTCGATACCGCCGTGCGAAAGCAACATCCGTGCCTCATGGCCTACTTCCGCCCACGACAGATGCCGCAGCGCGACCTTGGCGAGCTTGCGGCGGTCAACCTCCACCGGCAACTCCCCGGCACTGGCGGGGACGTCGTTCGACAGGCTGACCACCACGTCGTACTTCTTCTTCCGCGCCACGTCGAGATAGTTTTCGAGCTGCTCTCGTTTGAGTTGGCCGTTGCCGGTCTTGACCTCGAGCAGGCCGGTCCACACCCTGGTGCCGCGGGAGACCTTCAGCACCGCGTCGGGGATCACCTTCGTCTCACCCCGCTCGTACGCCACCTCCACATAACCTTCGAAGACACCGACCGGGGCCCCCATCCGGGCGCACACCGCGCGTGCGAAGGGTCGCACCGCCTGCATGGTGGCGATCAACGCCGAGGTGGCCCGCCGTTCCTGTTCCTCCCCGGTCCCGACGCCGATGACCGAGAACAACCGCGCCGGCTGCCAGGTATCCTGTTCGGCGAGGGTGAATTCGACCGGCTTCGACTTTTTCACCGCCCGCTTGGCGGTGCGGACACCCCGGGTCCTCGCCTTCGCCTGTGTCGCCGGTGCGACGGGTGGGGTGGGCAGTTCGGGCACCAGGTGCGTGGCGTCACCGGCGGAGCTGTTCGGCGGCACAGCGGGTTCGGCAGGGTCGGACGAAGTATCACCGGTGGTGGGTTCGAGTTCCGGCTCGTTGTCGATGTCGACACCGAAGTCCGTGGCCAACCCTGCCAGTCCGGACTCCCAACCCTGCCCGACCGCCCGGACCTTCCACTGCCCACCTCGGCGGTAGACCTCGCCGAACACGAACGCCGACTCGGTCGTGGCATCGGCGGTGACATACTCGGCAAGGGTGTACCCGGCGCCGTCGACGACACGCAGAGCGAGCTTGCCGAGATCACCGAACCTGCCCTCGCCGACACTGCCGACCAAGGCCACGGTGTGCACGTCCGCCGGCACAGCGGACAACTCGATCGCGATCCGCGCCTGCCCACCTTCCTCGGTGCCGCTCGTACCCAGGAACCGGATCGACCCGTCCGTCGACTCGGGCTGGTTGTAGAACACGAAATCCTCGTCCGAGCGAACCTTCCCATCCGCGTTCAACAACAGCGCGGACGCATCGACCTCGACCTCCGACTCGGTCCACCCGAGCACCACATCGATCTGCTCCACCTCAGTAGGCAGCGACAAGTTCTGCCCCTTGGACAGCATCGGAAACTCCACCAGAAACCACCCTCGCTCGACCCGAAACCGCACCAACCTGCGCGGCCGGACAAGAGCCGAAGCCCGGTTACCGACGTCCGTCGCATCAACTGCGCATACTAATCGGTTCGTTTCACCCTCGGGCATCACCTGGCAAACATCTCCCACCGGCGGGTTGGTGGGCATCAACGCGCCGATCGTCTCCAGTCGCCCGCTGTCGTCTGCGTGAATGACACTGCAAACCAGCAGAAGTGAGCCCCGGAGTGGCGGCAATCCGACAACCGCGGGCTCAACGCGCGGCTCCCGGCCGGGCGCACCACGGAGAAGATACGCGCACTGCAGCTATCCCACCCACGATCGATCACCGTCTCTGCTCGTACCCACGTCGCCGCGCACACCCCGACGTCGCCACTGGAGTCCGCGATTCCGGCAAACCGTGGTGGATGTCCGACCGAAAATGGCCGTACATCGCCCGAGAGGACCGGTCCTGAAGGATTCATCGCGCCCCCGTCTGCCGCGCCTTCTCGCGGCCGGAATCGCAACCCTGGCGACGCTGACTGCCGCGATCATCGGAGCACCTGCAGTGTCCGCGGCACCGGTCGATACGGTTCTGCCCGTGCCGGTGGCCGGCAACACGCTGTCGTTTCAGTATGCGACGTGGATGGGCATCTGCCAGGGCCGCGTCATCGCGCGAACCGACACCGCGACACCGGGTCTCACGTACTTCCGCATGGAGACCGGATGCACCGGGACCGTGCATTGGCGCAACCTCACCGCCGGCGCGGCCGGGGATGGGCATGGACTGTGCCCTGACCCGGAAACGTGGGCTGGTTTCCAGGCACGCGGGTGACGTGGCAGCGGATACCGGCCCCGGTGACGTCCTCGGGGCGCGACCAACCCCGTGCCCGCCGCCCCTTCACACCGGTGACCAGTATTTCGGGCCCTGCACGGCATCAGGTGGGATCCCACGGTGATCGTTCGAGCCTGTTGAGCTCGTCGAGAACCTGGTCGACGGCGGTGGTCGGGATGCGGAAGTCGTTGCCCTCCGAAGCCCGGAGGCGGTCACGCACGTAGGCGAGCATGGCGAGTTCACGCTCGAACTCTGTAGCGGTTCGGTCACTCACGGTTTCATCCTGTCCTGAGTGGGCGGCGATCGATTCATGACCGAAGACATCCGGGTGACAACTGCACGGGCCTCACACCTCGCCGCAACGAAAGCAACGATGTAAGATTACGGTGCAAACGTAGCAAGGAGTGCTCATGTCGACCCACCGATCGATCTCCCCCCGGCGACACCACAAGCTCGCCGGCTACCGCCTGCGCCTCGACACCCTGACCGGCCGCTACACGCGTGCCGGCGACCGCCCACAGGGCACTCCGTCGCCGGACGAACGGCACCGTTTGTCGGATCTGTCGACGCCCGAGCTGATCGACGTCGTCGCCTCCGAACTCGCTGCCCGCCCCGAGATGCACCTGGTCCGCAACCAGGTGACCGCCCTGCTAGCAATGGCACCGACGCTGACCGACCGCACCCAGGCCGCCCGGATCGGCGCCGACCTCGTCGACGACGCCATCGCCCAAGCCGAGATCGAGCAAGCCGCCCGCCGGCACATCCTCGACCACCCGATGCTCACCGCCGGCCAAGTCGCCGCCGTCCTGCACCGGCCCGCATCCGATCGCACCGTCGCCTCCCGCCTGCGCACCACCGGCAAAGTCGTGGCCCTGCCCGTCGGCAACAGCTACCGGTACCCGGCGTTCCAGTTCGACAAGGCCACCGCCGCGGTCCGCGAGACCGTCGCCGCCGTCAACACGGCCCTCGGTGCCGCCGCCGACCCGTGGGGGGTGGCGTCGTGGTGGCTGACCCCCTCTACCCGCCTACCCGAGGGGCAGACCCCGGCCGACCTGGCCGCCGACCCGGACCCCGCGGCCGGTCAGAAGCTCGAGCGCCTCGCCGCCGCGGTGCTGCCCGACTGATGCCGAACATCGAACCACCGGCCGCAGGGTTACTCCGGCCGGCGCATAAGACCGTGCTGACCGCCGGAACGGTGGTGTGGCGGGTACACAGCAGCCACCGCGACCCGCACGCCCCCAACCCGACCCCGCAACCCGACGAACTCGCCGGCGGCCGGTTCGACTCCCTCGACGGAAGCTACGCCTACCTCTACATCGCCGACAGCCCCGACGGGGCAATCGCCGAAACCCTCTGCCGGGACCTGCCCTTGGACCCTTCGATCGCCCGGATCGTTCCTTCGTCCGCCGTGACCGGCCGCACCCTGACCGCCCTCACCGTCACCCGCACCCTCACCGTCGCCGCACTACACGGCCCGCACCTGGCCGCGGTCGGACAAGACCTCTGGCTCACCAAATGCGAAGCCCGGCACTACGTCACCACAAGGCGGTGGGCGCACGCCATCCGCGCCGCCGACCCCGACCTCGACGGACTCGCCTACCGGCCCCGGCACAACGAAGACACCCTCGCCTGGATCCTCACCACCAACCCCGCACTCACACCCCACCCCGACCTGACCCTCGACCCCACCACCACACCCCTGCCACTCGACCACGGCCCCGGCCGCGACCTGGCCGCCCGCATCATCGCCGACCACAGCGCCATCCTCTCCCCCACCTGAACCACACCAGCGGGAACGACGTCCTACACACGAACCGAGGGTGGACGCGTACCGACCGCGTGCCAACGGACACGTCAGAATCCTTGTAGGCGGTCAGTTCGCTCCGGTTGGGCGGACACGGTTTCTCCGGATCAGTGGACACGAGAATTCCCGGGTCGGCGGCCACGAAACAGCTGATTGACACGCTGGCGTAAATACCGGGCGGGGTTCCTTCGCCCGAGTTGGCTTGGTTTGCCGCGCAAACCAACCGACCGAAGGAACCCCGAGACCCAAGTGTGCCAGGGAAGTGATGGAGATCTTGGAAGCCTACGACCTGACCCAGTGTGCGCATTTGGCGGCGCCGCTGGTCGGGTGCGGATGAGAAGACGGTGGCCCGGTATGTCGAGCTCCGCGACACCGGCCACGACCCGGCCGACCGAGTGCGCCGCGCACGCTCGATCGACCCCTTCCTAGGGAAGATCGAGGAGCTGGTGGAGGCCTCACAGGGCCGGATCCGGGCGGACGTGGTGCACGACAAGCTCACCGCGATGGGCTTCGACGGCACCGACCGCACCACCCGCCGCGCGGTCGCCGAGCTCAAGGCGACCTACCGGGCCGGGCACCGCCGAAAGTATCGGCCTGGGGGCACCTCCCACGCAGTGGGGGAGGATCCCGGAGCCGGGCATGTGGCCGGGAGTTCGATTGGGGCGAGGGCCCACGGGTCGGTGGCCGGCGAACCCAACTGTTCTGCGCATGGTTGTCGTGGTCGAGGTTCGACGGTCGTGGTGCCAGCGTGGGACCAGCAGCTCCCGACGTTGATCGCCTGCCTGGACACCACACTGCGCCGCATCGGAGGGGCACCGACGTATCTGCTGACCGACAATCCCCGAACCGTCACGATGGACCGGATCGCCGGCATCCCCGTCCGCCACCCCGACATCGTCTCGCAGGAAGACATTACGGCTGCGTCGTGCACACCTGTGAACCGTTCGACCCGGAATCGAAGGGCGGCGCCGAGTACACGGTCAAGATCGCGAAGGCCGATCTCGTGCCGACCAAGGCGAACCTGCTCGAGGACTACCCGAGTTTCGGCGAACTCGTCGACGCATGTGAGCGGTGGTGCGAGAAGGTCAACGCACGCCCGCACCGCGCGGTCGGGGTGGCCCCGGCCGAGCGGTTGGCCACCGAACTCGGCCGGCTGCACGTGCTGCCCGAGGACCCGCATCTGCTCGCCCTCGGCGAGGAGCGCCTCGTCGGCTTCGACCAGACCGTCAGCTGGGGCAACGTGCGGTACTCGACCCCGGACGGGCACCAAGGGGCGAAGGTGTGGTGCCGGGTCACCGGCGACGAATTGGTGATCGTCGCCCGCACCGGAACCGGTGTCGCGGAGATCGCCCGCCACCAACTGTCCACCCCGGGGAACCCAAGAATCGTCGCCGGGCACTACCCGCATCACCCCGACGACGGATCGGTGCTGCGCCTGCCCAAACCCCGCCCGCGGACCGCGGCCGAGATCGACTTCCTCGCCCTCGGCGAGGGCGCACACCGCTGGCTGACCGACGCCGCCGCCGGCGGTGTCGTCCGGATCCGCCACAAGATGGCCAGGGCAGTTGAATTCGGCGGTGGTACACCGGCGACCGCACCGCTGGTGCTCGCGCTGGCCGGGGTGCTACTGGGTTTGGCGACCGTCGGGATGGCACCCGGCGCAGCCCGGGACGACCTCGCCCAGAGGGTCGACGTATCCCGGGTGCGGACCTGAGCCGACCCGGGCGATCGCGCTGACACCGGCGCTGGAGGGACCATGTGATGGTGGTACCCCGGTCGTACCGTTGGGGTCCATTGGTTGCGGGAATGTTGTGGAGGAGGCGGCGGTGCGGGTGTTGCTGGTCGAGGACGAAACGCGCCTGGCCGAGACGGTGCGCCGCGGTTTGGTGGCTGACGGGTGCACCGTGCAGGTCGAACACGATGGCGTCGCCGGGCTGGCGGCGGCGGCAGGTGGCGGCTTTGATGTGGTGGTCCTCGACATCATGTTGCCTGGCAAACACGGGTACGACGTGGTCCGGGAGATGCGTCGGCAGCAGGTGTGGACGCCGGTGCTGATGCTCTCGGCCAAGGACGGTGAGTACGACCTCGCCGATGCCTTCGACCTCGGTGCCGACGACTATCTGATCAAACCGTTCTCGTTCGTGGTGCTGATCGCCCGGTTGCGGGCGCTGGTGCGGCGCGGCGCCCCGCCGAGGCCGCCGGTCCTGAGTGTTGCCGGACTCTCGTTGGACCCGTCGATGCGGCGGGTCACCCGCGGGGAGACCCGCCTCCAGCTCACTCCCCGTGAGTACAGTGTGCTCGAGTTCCTGATGCGTCACGCCGGCTCGGTGGTCACCAAACACGAAATCCTGCAATCAGTGTGGGATGCCAATTACGAGGGCGACGACAACATCGTGGAGGTCTACGTCGGCTACCTTCGGCGCAAGATCGATGCCCCGTTCGGCACGGCGAGCATCGACACGGTCCGCGGCGTGGGCTATTCGATGCGGTCGGAGGAGTAGCTGTCGTCGCCGATCGGAAGGGTGACGACGAAGTGTGCACCCCCGCCTTCATGGTCGCGGACCTCGATCGAGCCGTGGTGTGCGGCGACGATTTCCGCGGCGATGGCGAGCCCGAGTCCGGAACCCCCGGATGCGCGGGTTCGGGGAGTGTCGAGGCGGACGAACCGTTCGAAGATCCGGGCCCGGTCCGCCGGAGCGATGCCCGGCCCGTCGTCGACCACCTCGATCACGGCGCTTCCCTCGCACCTGCGGCACGCGAGGGCGATTCGGGTGTGTGCGTGGCGGACGGCGTTGTCGACGAGATTGCGGACCAATCGGGCCAACTGCTCCGGATCCCCGGCCACCCGGACAGGGTCGACGGCGGCGGCGACCGCGATGCCGGGAAGGCCCCGGAGGCGGGCGCGTTCGGCCAGGATCAGATCGTCGATATCGACGTCGACGCGCAGGTGGGTCAGTGAGTCTTCGTCGGCACGCGCGAGCAGGAGAAGGTCCTCGAGCAACGCATGCATTCGTCGGGCTTCGGGAAGCAACGACTCGTCGACCAGGGCCGTGTCGATCAAGTCGGGGCGGGATTGTGCGAGTTCGAGTGCGGCGGTGATGGTCGCCAGCGGGCTGCGCAGTTCGTGCGAGGCGTCGCTGACGAAACGCCGCTGGGCCAGGTGCCCGGCCTCGAGCCGCGCGAGCATGCTGTTCATGGTGACCGCGAGATCGGCAATTTCGTCCCGAGCCGCGGGCACGGGGACCCGTTCGTCGAGTTGATCGGTCGAGATCGCCGCCACACGGGCGCGGATCCGCTCCACCGGGCGGAGGGCTGCGCCGATGAGCCGGTAGGTGGCGGCGGCGGCGAAGCCGACGACGATCGGGGCACCGATCGCGAGGAGTGCCGCGACGGTGGCCAGGACACCTTCGACCGGTTCGCGGTCGGCGCCGGTGACGACCGTGACGGGCCCGTTCGGGGACATGGTGCCGTGGGCGGCCACCCAGTAGTCGCGGTCGTGCCCGAAGTGGAGGTTTCCGAGGTAGGCGGACTCGCCGGGTGGCAGCGGGGAGGCGAGGACCGGTGACGACGGAATCCCGGTCGAGGTGGCGAGCACGTTTCCGTGGTTGTCGAGAATTTGGATGGCCCCGATTTGACCGTCGGTAGCGAGCAGTGATGGGTCGAGTTCCTGGGGTGGTTGGGTGTGGAGTTGCTCGATGATCTGGTGGGCCCGTGAGTCGGCGGCGCCTCGGGCGGAGTGTTCGAGCGTGCGGTACAGCACGAACAGAAGTGCACCACCGGCCAGCAGCAGGCACACCGTGACGGCGAGGACCGCGGCCGCGGTGGATCGCACCCGCACGTTCCAGCGTTCGGGGTTCAGGCTGCGGCGGTCCATGGTATTCAGTGTGACCGACACCGTGTCCGCCGCCCCGGCACCGGTGCGGTGTCGGATAGAAACACGCGAAAATCGCGGTATTCCAAGGATATGCCGGCACCTCGGACTCCGGTTTCGCCGCCGAGGTCGCCGCCGAACAAGCCGTGGCACAGCTGGACTACCTCGAAGACCTCTACCGCGACTGGAACGACGGCGGTCGCTCCGGCGGCGGCGCGGCCCGACGCGTCGACGCCGAGTTCGACCGGATCCGGCGTGAGCTCGGTGATCTGCCCGGGGTGGTCGCCCGCCCCTCCCGGCTGCGCACCATGCTCGCTCACCTGACCAAGACGCTGCACCCCGGGATTCTGGGTGACTGCTTCTACCAACGCGAGACCGCACTCTGCGCCCAGCGCGCCAGCACCCTGGGACGCCCCCTCCCGCTGCTCGACATGTGCTCGACCTGCCCCAACGCCCGGCGATCGGCCGTTCACCTGCCGCGGCTGACCACCGCCCGTGATCAAGCCCGCGGGGCCCTGCAACTCGCCGACGGCAAACCGCTCCCACCGCTGCAACAGGCCGCCCTGGCCAACCACCTCGCCCAGCTCGAGCACCTCATCACCCAGATCCACAGCACAGAACCGGAGCCAGCATGACCGAGACCGACCGCAAGATCAACGAAGCTTTTCGAGCGGCTGCTGGCCGGTCATCCCGAAATCACCGACGGCAAGCTCACCGTGTCCAACATCTGCATCGAAGCCGGAGTATCCCGCGCGTCGTACTACCGCTCACCCCAAGCGGCAGAAATCAAACGACGGCTCGATGAACCCCAAACAGCCCGGCCCGAACTCGAAGACCTCCGTCACCAGGTCAGCCAGCTGAAGAAGACCGAGCGAGCCCTGCGCAGCGAACACGCCGCCCAGATCCGCGAACTCAAGCAAACCATCAAGACCTACGCCAACCAGATCCAGGCCCTCACCCTGCGGGTGGCCCAACTCGAGCACGACAACGAGCAGACGGACCGCGTCAACGACAACGCCACACCTCTCAGCACCCGACGTCGAACCGCCAATGTCGAGGCCGGGTCCCTCCGCCACCCGGCCTCGACGAACGCCCCGCCGCGGAGCCAACTCGCACGCAACGACTCCCAAACCACGGTCGAGCATGAGACACCACTCGAATGACGCCGAGATCCGTATGAGACAGTCACCTCAACGGACACCTTGACAGATCACATAACCGAACAGTCGCGGCAGCGACTCCGCCTCGGCCGGACCCGCTCATCGGTCCCCGCGATTACCCGTGGCCGACCATGACCCCATCCGCCGAGCACGCCGTCACCGCAGCACGGGCACCCTATTTCACCCGCCGCCAAGCGCGACTCGACGCGGACAGGATCGACCTCTACCGTGACCATTGGGTGGCCTTCGCACTCGGCACGGCGCCCCCGCAGAATCTTCCCGGATGCCGGCGGGGGTGCCGTGCACTCATCAGTTGCTCGTCACACTGACGGTGCAGACGATCAAGAGCAACCCACACCCCGGTGCCGACCACCCCATCGGCAAACCCAGTGACGATTCACCACCCCGTGGTCGTCATCCCCAGAGACGGTCAACAGGCGGTGTCCGGGCGAAGATGTCATCGAGGATTGCTGCCAACTCCTTGACGCGGGACAGAACACACCAACCGCGTTATGCGTGCCGGAACTCGCTCGGAGAGCGGCCGGTCCATCGCTTGAAGGCGTGTGAGAAGTTGGTGAGGTCGCTGTATCCGAGATCCGTGGCGATCTCACTTATCGACATTGATTGGTCGAGTAGCCGCAGCATCGCGCGCTCGCGCAGGAATGACTGGCACAACTCGCGAAAGGTGGTTCCCTCTTCGGAGAGGCGCCGCTTGAGTGTGCTAGTGGATATTGACAGCTCGTCTGCGACCCACTGGCTACTTCTCTGTCCGGGATCCTCCTCCAACAACCGCCTCACCTTCTCCGAGAACGACGTGTTCCCGCTCCACTGGTCGAGAGTTCGCTGCAGATCGACGATGGCGAGTCGATACGCCAGGGGATCGGAGAACCGGCAGACCTCGTCGAGCGTGTCAGCGGGAACATGGAGGAAGGACATCGGGGCGTCGAAGAACAGGCGCCTGGCAAGGGCGTCCTCATCCTGAGCCAGAGAGGCCGGCGCTGGCCAACCCAGGTGAAGCGTGACGGTCGACACGTCCTCAACGAGCATGTCAAGCAATCGCAGTAGGACCGAGCCGCAGTAAGTGACCACCAGGCAGTCCAGATCCGGATCAACCGCGTGTCCGGTAAGCCCGACCATGAGCCCGTGGTCACTTGGATGAAACTGTGGACTTAGGGCCGTCGAGATCAACGGCAGATACGTGAGCAGCTCCACGATCTCGGCTACCGACCCTGCGCTGACCAGCGGGAGACTCAGCGGGCCGAAAGATGTCAACTGGGCCTGTTCAGCGAACGCGCGACCGAGCAAGGTTGCCTGGTCGACGTCGAGTTCGGGGTAAACCTCCCGAAACCACCGTAACGGCACCTGGACGTCACGTTGAACCAGCGCCGCCTCGTTGGTTCCTGCGCGAGCCATAAGGTTGCGAAACCGCGCGACGGCGTCTGGGTCGAGTGCTTGGCTTTGGATCAGTTGCACGAACGCGAGCGGGGGCACACCCGCTTCAATGAGGTTCACTGAACATGCTCCTCCTCTGAGCCGAACTCACAACTTTCTGACCTCGGCGAGCATAGCCGCAGCGGTCATCGTCGACGACGCTTTGACTAAGTTCCCACACCGAAGCACCGCATCAGGAGTTGGCTATGGCAGTTGTCACCTTTGTCTCCCACGACGGCGAGAAGCACGAGGCGTCTCTGGAGGAGGGCCAGTCGTTGATGCAGGTTGCGCTCAACAATGCGGTGCCCGGCATTGATGGCGACTGCGGCGGCGAAGCCGCGTGCGGGACCTGTCACGTGATCGTCGATCCGCAGTGGTCGGAACTGGTGGGGCTTTCCGGCGCGGAGGAGGAGGAGATGCTCGCGATGAACCCCGAGCGTCAGCCGACCTCCCGATTGTCCTGCCAGATGGCGGTCTCCGCGGGGTGGGACGGCTTGATCGTCCAGTTGCCTGAGTTTCAGATGTGACGACGAGAGAGACGGATAAGACGTGATGAAGATTCCTGCGGCAATCACCGCCAAAGTTCAGTCGACCATCCCCATGGAGCTGCAGATCCAGGGCGCACATTTGTACGACAAGGCCCGGCGATGGGCGACTGGCACGAACGGGGTGAAGCTCTTCGTCGAGGCCCCGATCCCGCCGGTCGAGGACGTCGAGCTTGCCGATATCGACCTCAGCAATCCGTTCCTCTACCGGCAGGGTCGCTGGCAGTCCTACTTCGAGCGCCTGCGCAACGAGGCGCCGGTCCATTATCAGCCCAACAGTCCGTTCGGTCCGTTCTGGTCGGTCACGCGGCATGCCGACATCGTGGCCGTCGACAAGAACCACGAGCTGTTCTCCGCCGAGCCGTTCATCATCATTGGTACCCCGCCGCGTTTCCTTGATATCGAGATGTTTATCGCGATGGACCCGCCACGACACGACCTGCAGCGGCAGGCTGTCCAGGGTGTGGTCGCGCCGAAGAACCTGCGTGAGATGGAGGGTCTGATCAGGTCACGCGTCCGAGACGTGCTGGATGACCTCCCTTTGGATCAGCCGTTTGACTGGGTGCAGAACGTCTCGATCGAGTTGACCGCGCGGATGCTTGCGACTCTGTTGGACTTTCCCTACGAGCAGCGGCGCAAGCTCGTCGAGTGGTCCGATCTCGCGTCCTCGATGGAGCAGGCCAACGGCGGCCCATCGGACAACGACGAGGTGTTTGACGGCATGCGCGACGCGGTTCGAGGTCTCAGCGCGCTGTGGCACGACAAGGCGGCCCGGACAGCTGCCGGCGAGGAACCTGGCTACGACCTGATCACCATGTTGCAGAGCAACGAGGACACCAAGGACCTGATCGACCGTCCGATGGAGTTCCTGGGCAACTTGGTGTTGCTGATCGTCGGGGGCAACGACACGACCCGCAACTCGATGAGTGGGGGTGTCTTGGCGCTCAACCAGTTCCCGGACCAGTTCGAGAAGCTGAAGGCGAACCCCGACCTGATCCCCAACATGGTCTCGGAGATCATCCGGTGGCAGACACCGCTCGCCTATATGCGCCGGGTCGCCAAGGCCGACACTATGCTGAACGGCCAGTTCATCCGCAAGGGCGACAAGGTCGTGATGTGGTACGCCTCGGGCAACCGAGACGAGCGGGTGTTCGATCGGCCCGATGAGTTGATCATCGACCGGAGCAACGCACGCAACCACATCTCCTTCGGGTTCGGCGTCCATCGCTGCATGGGCAATCGGCTGGCCGAGCTGCAGTTGCGGATCCTCTGGGAAGAGTTGCTTCCTCGCTTCGAGAACGTCGAGGTCGTCGGTGAGCCTGAGTACGTGCAGTCCAACTTCGTGAGGGGTATCAGCAAAATGATGGTCCGCCTCACCCCGAACACCGGCGCATGACCTTGCAGCGAGTCGTCATCGTCGGGGCCAGCCATGCCGGGATTCAACTCGCGGCCAGTCTGCGCCAGGAAGGGTGGACGGGGGAGATCATCGTCATCGGCGACGAGTCGGCGCTGCCCTACCAGCGCCCTCCGCTGTCGAAGGCCTACCTGGCCGTCAAGAGTACACTCGACGAGCTGGCGATCCGCAGCGCGGAGTTCTACACCAAGCAGGGAATCCAACTCCTGGACGCGACGGTGGAGGCGATCGACCGCTCGGCAGGCCACCTCTTGCTGAGCACAGGCGACGCGCTGCCCTACGACAAGCTCGCCCTGTGCACGGGCGCCCGCCCTCGACGGCTCCCCACCCCGGGAGCCGACCTACCAGGAGTCCACTACCTACGCACCGCCGCGGACGTCGACTTGATCCGAGAGGCCGCCGTCGCCGCGCGTCGGGCCGTGATCGTGGGTGGTGGGTACATCGGGCTGGAGACGGCCTCCTCCCTGCGTGCCCTGGGTTTGGAGGTCACCGTCCTCGAGGCGACCAATCGCGTCCTCGAACGAGTCACCGCCCCCGAGGTCTCAGCGTTCTTCGACCGGATCCACCGCAGCGAGGGGGTCGACATCCGGACGAGCGCACTGGTCGAGGCTCTGTCCGGCGACGGCCAGGTCCGCGAAGTGGTCCTGGCCGGCGGCGAATCAATCCCAGCCGACCTCGTCATTGTCGGCATCGGCGTTGAGCCGAACACCGAGCTCGCCGCCGCCGCGGGCCTGGTAGTAGACGACGGCGTGCTGATCGACTCCCACGCGCGCACCAGCGACCCGGACATCGTGGCCGCCGGTGACTGCACGTGTCAGGAGATGGCCCGCTACGGCCGTCGCATTCGCCTGGAGTCCGTGCCGAGCGCGGGCGAGCAGGCCAAAGTTGCCGCCGCGACCGTCTGCGGGAAGCCCAAGGAGATAGCGGCGCTTCCATGGTTCTGGTCGGATCAATACGATCTCAAGCTCCAGATCGCCGGCCTCAACACCGGGTACGACGAAGTCGTCCTCAGCGGCGACCCCGCGCGGGACCGCGACTTCACCTGCTTCTACCTCCGTGCCGGCGTGCTCATCGCCGCCGACTGCATCAACCGCCCCCGCGACTTCATGTTCAGCAAGCGGACCATCACACAGCAACTTCCCATCGACCGGGCCGAACTGGTGCTCGCCGGCTCCGCCTGAGAAGACGGGTCCTTGGGGCGATGGGTACGACGACAGCGATCTTGACCTGCATTTCGGAAAGGAACGTTAGTGACGAACGTCCTCCAGCTCCCGTTGCCGAGGGGGCGCGGGCGGCTCTCGTCGGTGCTCCTGGCGCCCCTGCCGAGTCGGGTCGACACTGCCCTGCGTGGGGCCAGTGACCAGTGGCCGGTCCAGGAGCTCGCCCCGACCCCGGCTGGGTCCGGGCTCAAGCCGGTTCATGGGACCGCCGGCCTTCCGCTTCTCGGGCACACCTTGGACTACCTCCGGTTCGGCTCGGACTTCACTCGTGCCAGGTACCAGCGATTCGGACCGGTCTCCTGGATGGGCGCCTTCGGCACCAAAATGGTGGTCGTGGCCGGCCCGGATGCCACACAGAAGGCACTGACTACCAAGGCAAAGTCCTTTTCCCAGGACGGGTGGACCTATCTCATCGACGCCTTCTTCCACCGGGGCCTGATGCTGATGAGTTTCGACGAACACCAGATGCATCGACGCATCATGCAGGAGGCGTTCACCCGCGACCGGCTCGCCGGCTACGTCAACCAGCTCGGACCGACCCTCGAGTCCAGCATCCCCGGGTGGCCCACGGGCAAGTCCACGCGCATCTACCCCCTGCTGAAGAGCCTGACTCTCGACATCGCAACCGAGGTCTTCATGGCAGGGCGGGGCGGAAGCGAGGACACCGACGCCATCAACGACGCCTTCGTGGCCACCGTCCGCGCAGCGAGCTCGATCGTCCGCATCCCGCTGCCGGGGACCCGCTGGCGAGCCGGGGTCCGCGGGCGGGCCCTCCTCGAGGCCTACTTTGCGCGGCACCTGCCCGCGGCCCGCAGCGCCCAGGGCAACGACCTCTTCGCAGGACTGTGCCATGCGCGCACGGCTGAAGGCGAGGCCTTCACCGACGAGGACGTCGTCAACCACATGATCTTCTTGATGATGGCCGCCCACGACACCTCGACTATCACTACTGCCGCCGCCTACTTCCTCGCCAAGCACCCGATGTGGCAGGAAAGGGCTCGAGCCGAGTCCGACCAACTCGGTGAACAGGCCCCGGACATCGACGACCTGGAGTCGCTGGCGACTCTCGATCTGGTGATCAAGGAGACACTGCGTCTGGTGGCGCCAGTGCCGATCGTGATGCGCAAGACGGTCGAGGCTGTCGAGATCGCCGGACACCACATCCCGGCGGACACCCTGGTGGCCGTGGCTCCGGCGGGGAACCACTTCGACGAGTCGTGCTGGACCGATCCCGACACCTTTGACCCTGACCGCTTCAGCGAGTCGCGGCGTGAGGACCAGCAGCACCGCTTTGGGTGGATTCCCTTCGGTGGAGGGGTACACAAGTGCATCGGTCTTCACTTCGGGACCCTTGAGGTCAAGGCGATCCTGCACCAGATGCTTCGCAACTACACCTGGACGGTCCCCGACCACTACGAAGCAAGATGGGACAACACCTCGCTACCCATTCCTGTCGACGGGTTGCCAATCACACTGGAGCGCAGGTGAGGCAGGCGCCAGCGTCGTTCTTGGTGGCGACGGACTTCCTCGACATCGAGCACGAGGCCGTCCGCGCGTTTACCGCGGCCGCGATAGGAGATGCGAGCACCGACCGGGACAAGGCAAAGCGCCTCTTCGCCGCTGTCCGCGACGAGGTTTGGTACAACCCATACACGGTTTCGGACGATCCCGCCCACTATCGTGCGAGCTTCGTCCTCGAAGCCGGCCGCGCCTACTGTGTCCCGAAGGCGGTCCTCTTGACCGCGGTGTGCCGTGCGGCCGGTATTCCGGCGCGGCTGGGCTTTGCTGACGTCCGCAATCATCTGCAGACCGAATCATTGCGAGCGCTCATGGGCGGCACGGACCTATTCGTCTATCACGGCTACAGCAATCTCTACATCGACGGCAGGTGGCTCAAGGCGACGCCGGCTTTCAACACCGAGTTGTGTGCGCGTTTCGGTGTACCTCCGGTGGAGTTCGACGGCGAGCACGACGCCCTCCTGCACGCCTTCACCGCCGACGGAACCCAACACATGGAATACGTTCGCGAGCGCGGCGTCTTCGACGACCTGCCCTTGATCGCGATCCTGACCGAGCTTCGGAATACCTATGGACTGCTGATGGGTGCCTCCGCGCACGCGATCGCCGACGCCTTCACCGACACACCCACCAGCCAGACCCAGCCCGACGGGATCTCCCGCAGGTCTGACTCACCCCTGGAGGCCCGATGAGCACGACGACCACCGCAGGCGCTCTGGACGTGCGCAACCCAGCCGACGGACGCCTGGTCGCAACCGTTCCCGTGGATGATCACAAGGCCGTGAACCGCATCGTCGACGACCTCCGTCGCGCTCAGGTCGGGTGGGCCGAAACTGGCCCGCGGCAACGCGCCAGGTGGTTGCATCGATGGCGGGACTGGATCCTGGCTCACACCGATGAGCTCACCGACCTGCTGCAAGCCGAGACAGGCAAGGTGCGCCCTGACGCCCTGGTGGAGACGACGGCGTCGTGCGAGTTCATCACCTACTACGCCGATCATGCCGAGGAGTTTCTTGCAGGCGAGAAGGTCAGGTCCTCGGGTCTGCTGAGTCTGCCGAAGCGGCTGTCCAAGACCTACCACCCCTACCCGGTGGTTGGGCTCATCACGCCGTGGAACTTCCCAATCACCCTCTTCCTCATGGACGCAGCGCCCGCGTTGGCTGCCGGTTGCGCGGTCCTGGCGAAGTCCTCGGAGGAGACGCCACTGACGTGTGCGCGGGTCGTCGAGGGCTGGCACGAGATCGGCGCCCCCCCGGTTCTGGCGCATGTCGTGGGTGCCGGCGAAACCGGTGCCGCCGTAGTGGACGCCGCTGACTTCGTGCAGTTCACCGGCTCCACAGCCACGGGGCGCGCGGTCGCGATCCGCTGTGCTGAGCACTTGAAGCCGGTGAGCCTGGAGCTGGGCGGCAAGGATCCGGCGATCGTGCTCGAGGACGCCGACATTGCTCGCGCGGTGGAGGGGATCGCGTGGGGCGGTCTGTTCAACGCGGGTCAGGTCTGCATCTCCGTCGAACGGGTGTATGTGGTCTCTGAGATCTACGACGAATTCGTGGCCCGGTTGACGCAGCGGGTGCGGTCCCTGACCCAGGGCGCAGCGCCAGGAGACGAAGTCGGCGCGATGGTCACCTCGACACAGGTCGAGATCGCGGATCGCCACGTCAGCGAGGCGGTGGCGGCCGGTGCGCAGGTCATGGCCGGCGGCACTCGGGGTGCGGTCGGGAACTACTACGCTCCGACCGTCCTGGTCGACGTGGACCACACGATGACATGCATGACCGAGGAGACCTTCGGCCCAACGATCCCGGTGATGCGGGTCGCCGATGAAGACGAGGCCATCCGCCTGGCCAACGACTCGGCGTACGGCCTGTCCGCGACGGTGTGGACTCGCGACCACGTTCGCGCGCGGCGCATCGCTCGACGCCTGGATGCGGGTGCGGTCAACATCAACGATGTCTTCAGCAACCTCTTCGCCATGACACTGCCACACAGTGGGTGGAAGGCCTCGGGTATCGGTGCCCGGCTCGGAGGCGCCTATGGGCTGCACAAGTACTGCCGGGTTCAGGCGGTGACCGAGCCGCGGATCCCCGTCCTGGCGCGAGAACTCACGTGGTACCCGTACTCCTCCCGGCGTACGGCCATCGCCGGAAGAATGTTGCGCGCGGCAGCCGGTCGCGGCTTGCGGCAACGCCTCGGCCTGAACAAGGAGCACAGCAAGTGAGGACGAGCAGCACACGTACCGCCGCCAAGACCGTGGCGATCACCGGCGGAGCCCGCGGCATCGGCTATCAAACCGCCAAAGAGCTGATCCGACGAGGCCACCGCGTCGCCATCGGCGACGTCGACGAGGCGCGGCTCAAGGAGGCAGCCGACGAACTCGGGGTGGAAGTTGTCACCCGCCTCGACGTCACCGACCCCGACTCCTGCCGCAACTTCCTCGACATGGTCGAGGAGCACCTCGGCCCCCTCGATGTACTGATCAACAATGCGGGCATCATGCCCACCGGGCACGTTCACGAGGAAGACGACGCGGTGACCCGGCGGCAGGTCGAGATCAACGTCCTCGGAGTCATCTTCGGGACCAAGCTCGCCCTGCAGCGGATGCTGCCGCGGCGTGCCGGGCACATCATCAACACCGCTTCGCTGGCCGGCGAGCTCGCCGTGCCCGGTCTCGCGACCTACTGCGGCACCAAGTTCGCCGTCATCGGGTTCACCGAGGCAGCACGCCAGGAATACCGCAAGTCCGGGGTCCAACTGTCCACAGTCCGGCCCACGTTCACCAACACTGAGCTCGTCGCCGGAACGGCCGGAGCCAAGGGACTGCGCAACGCCGAGCCCGAGGAGATTGCTCGGGCGACGGCCGACCTGATCGAGAGTCCACGTCCCTTCGTGCGCGTCACCCGCCTCGCCGGCGGCGTGGTCGCGGCGATGAAGTTCGTGCCCGGACGGGTGGCCTCCGGGCTCGGCTCGGCCCTGGGCACGGACTCGGTGTTCCTCGACGACGTCGACATGGGGGCCCGTCAGGCCTACCTGGACCGAATCCGGAACAGCTGACCCTCCGACCTCCGACCTCCGACCCGTCGGACCGGACCTACTCCAAGGACGTATACATGCCCCGCAGGACCCTGATTCAGGACTACCCCCATCGGATGGGCGGGCACTGTGGTTCGGGTGCGATGCGTGATCTCCTGCATTGGCACGGTCTGGGGTGGGACGGACCGCCTGATGAAGGCCTGGTGTTCGCGCTTGGCGGCGCTCTGGGGCTGTCGTACCTCCGATCGAGCGACCTCGTGCCACCGCTGTACCTGGTGGGACGAGGCGCCGATTTCGAAATCGACTTACCCCACCGGCTCGGCGGGCAGGTCCAAGTTCTCACCACCGACGATCCCCGGGAGGGATGGTCCTGGGTTCGCGACGAGGTCGACGCCGGACGCCCCAGCCTCGTGTGGGGCGACATCGCCGAATTGCCCTACCTGCGGGTCCAGCTGCAAATGAGCCGGCACGACATTGTGGTGATCGGCTATGACGAGACTGCGGGGGTTGCCTTCGTCGTGGACAACGACCGTGCCGAGGTGCAGGAGGTCCCCCTCGACGCGCTAGCTCGGGCAAGGTCCTCGACGTCGTTCCCACAGCCGACGCGTCACTGCACCTACCGCATCACTTGGCCGAGCGACCTCCCTGCAGTTGCTGACGCTGCGGCAGCGGCGTTCCGCCAGTCCGCGGCCAACATGCGCCGCCCGTCACGGGCCAGCATCGCCGATCCCACCGCAGCAGGGGTCGGTGCCGAGGGCCTGGCCGCCGCCGCGGAGCTGGCCGCTGACGTTCGGATCTGGGCCGATCTTCCGGAAGATGATCTCGAGATCCTCCTGTTCAGCCTCGGCGCTTTCATCGAGAAGGCAGGCACCGGCGGCGGGCTGTTCCGACGCTTGCTCGCCGATGGCTGCGCCGAGGTCGCACGACTGACTGGTGACCGTGCCACCGCAGAGCTGGCCGTCGCCGCCACACGTTGTGCGCAGACGTGGACCGACACCGCACGCGCCGCGATCCAGCGCGACGCTGAGGCACGAACCAGAGCTGACGCCGTGGCCTTGACGGCCAGTCGTCTACCAGAGGTCGAGTTGCGTCTGGTCGAGTCCTTGGAACTCGCCGCAACCTCCCTGACCGCCGAAGATCACTGACCGCCCGCCGTTGTCTAGACGCCTGACGATTCCCTCCGGTTCGCTGCCCGATCGAATGCACTCAAGAACAAAGGAATGCCATGAAGAGCACGATGATGAACGTTCCGTTGACGACCACGGCGATCCTGCGCCACGGCTCGAGCGTGCACGGCTCGGCGACCGTGCGGACCTTGCAGCCCGACGGGACCGTGAAGGTCGGCACGTTCGCTGAGGTCGGACAGAGATCAGCCCAGCTGGCCAACGCGCTCCGAGGTTGCGGGATCACGAGCGATGAGCGGGTCGCGACCTTCATGTGGAACAACCAAGAACACGTAGAGGCCTACTGCGCGGTGCCCTCGATGGGCGCGGTGCTGCACACCCTCAACCCTCGGCTCACCTCAGAACAGCTCGTCTACATTGGCAACCACGCCGAGGACCAGGTCGTGATTCTCGATGGCAGCCTGGCCCCCCTCCTGGCGCCCGTGCTGCCGCAGATCACCAGCGTGCACACCGTCGTCGTGACCGGCGACGTGGACCTCGCCCCGCTGCGCCACGACGGGGTCACAGTCGTGGGTTACGAGGAGTTCATATCCGCTCAGCCCGAGACCTTCGACTGGCCTGAGATCGATGAGCACTCTGCAGCAGCCATGTGTTACACCTCCGGCACCACCGGCAACCCCAAGGGCGTGGCCTACAGCCACCGGTCGACCTACCTGCACTCGATGGCGGCCTGCGCCGCAGACGGACTCCGGGTCACCTCCGATGACCGCATCCTCACCATCGTGCCGATGTTCCACGCCAACGCCTGGGGTCTGGTCTATGCCGCATTCATGGCTGGCGCCGACCTGCTCATGCCCGAGCGGTTCTTGCAGGCCGAACCGCTCGTGCAGCTGATCAGTGCCCAGAAGCCGACGATCGCGGGCGCGGTCCCGACGATCTGGAACGACGTCCTGAACTTCCTGGAGTCGAACCCGGGCCACGACGTCTCCTCCCTCGGCTTGGTCGCCTGCGGTGGCTCCGCGGTGCCCCTGCACCTGATGCAGACATTCGAGGAGAAGTACGGCGTCCAGATCGTCCAGGCCTGGGGCATGACCGAGACCTCCCCGTTGGCCGCCATCGCACGTCCGCCCGCCACGCTCGAACCGCGGGAGCGATGGCGGCTACGCGCCACCCAGGGACGTCCGGTCGCAGGAGTGGAGCTGAGAATCGTCGACGACGCGGGCCACGAGCTGCCGCACGACGGTGAGACGGTCGGTGAGCTGCAGGTGCGCGGGCCTTGGATCACCGGCTCGTACTTCGGTGAGGAGGATGACGGGGAGAAGTTCCAGGACGGCTGGTTGCGCACCGGCGACGTCGGTCGGATCGATGACCGGAGCTTCGTAACGCTGACCGACCGCACCAAGGACGTGATCAAGTCCGGCGGAGAGTGGATCTCCTCCGTTGAGCTCGAGCTACTGCTTGCCGGCCACCCAGACGTTCTGGAGGCATCCGTGATCGGGGTCCCAGACGAGAAGTGGCAAGAACGTCCACTGGCCGTAATCGTCGTACGCGAGGGCAGGGAAATCACGCCTGCTCAGCTCCGTGAGTTCCTCGAGGACAAGGTGGCCAAGTGGTGGCTGCCTGAGCGCTGGAGCTTCGTCTCCGAGTTGCCCAAGACCTCGGTCGGCAAGTTCGACAAGAAGCGCCTGCGCTCCCTGCATGCCGACGGCGAGCTGGCCGTCATCGAAGACTGAGAAACCTCGCTCCATTGGAAGAACTTGAGGCAGGACGGAAGAAGAGGAGTGACACGCGTGGCGGGAGCACACGACCACGGCGACCAGCAGGCGCCCGCCGGCAGTGGCGAAGGGAACGTGCCCGGCGATGGGGGAGTGATCTCTCGGTGGACGGAGCACCTCGCCGGTCAGGACACGGTTGAGATCGGCCAGAGGCTGCCACCACACTCCCCGGACTGCGCCGGGTGCGGGCCCAACAATCCCGCCGGCCTGCATCTGCACGTGGTGCGCACCACGACGGGCGTCGAGGCGGTCCACCGCTTCTCCGACGCCCAGGTAGGTGCCCCTGGCATCGCGCACGGGGGAGCGGTCGCCCTCGCCTTCGACGACCTCTTCGGATTCGCCCTATACACGGTCGGATCGCTCGCCGTCACGCGCAGCCTCACCATCGAGTACCAAGCGCCGTTCCGGCTGCACCATCCCTACACATTCTGCGCACATGTCGCCCAGCGCGAAGGACGTCGGCTGCTACTCCATGCTGATGCATGGGACGACACCGGTCGGAAGGCAGGGTCGGCCGCGGCCACCTTCGTCGTGGTCGGTCCTGGACATTTCGTCGCGAGTACCGAGCAAAGTCCGCGGTAAGGGCGATTGAGGACCGTCGGAGGATGGTTGGGTCGGGAACTGGCGCGGTGGCACGTACTGGCGGTAGGTCGCGGAGCCGTTGGTGCCCAGGGGGTTTCCCTCCGGGGTGTTCTTCTCCGTGTCCGTGGCCAGGGTGCTCCGTTTCCAGCTCCCGCCCGTCGAACCGTGCGTGCGGTTCTCCCGCACACGGCTCACCGACGCCCTTCACCGGCGGTGTTCGGTTTCTCCCGCCAGGGCTTATGTGCCCTGGGTGCGACGACGATTCCATTGAGGGAGATCAGACCGAGCTCGTCCGGTGATCGGTAGACCTGGACGAAACCCCAGCCGCGGCCGCGTTGATGCCGTTTCCCGATGAACAGGGCCAGTCGCATCAACGCGTAGCGTCTGATCTTGTCGAAGGCGTGGGCGGAATTCCCGTATCGGAAGTAGCCCGCCCAGCCGCGCAGGAAGAGATTGATCTCCTGCACGACCTGCTCGACCGGAGCAGCCAGCCGCGCCCGCATCGTCATGAACCGGATACGGTCTCGGGCATGCTGCATTGCCTTGCGTGAGGGCCATCGAGCCAGGTAGACGACGTCACCGGTACCGTGGACGGCCCGAGACCGAACCAGCCGATGATGGAAGCCGAGGAAGTCCACTCCCTCACCCCCGACCGTCAGCTGCACGATCCGGGTCTTGGCCGCCTTCGGTTGCAGACCGAGGTCGGCCAGCAGAGCGGTCAACCGCGCCAAGGCGGCCACCGGCTGCCCCTTCGACCGGCACATCACCAGCGCATCGTCCGCGTAACGGGACAGCGTCCCGTATGCGGGACGCCATGCCCGGTCCAGCCGGTGCAGGTACACATTGCACATGAGCCCCCCGTTCCGTTCCCGGGACGCCTCGCAGGCGTGAAAATGGCATTGGGTCGCCTGTCCGACGCCGACGTTTCCTTGGGCTGCTAGCCCGCGAATGAGCCTGGCGCCGGGGCCCGACCTGGAAGGGTCACGCACTGTTGCTTCGAGCACGCCGGTCAGAATTTCGGTTCCCTTGACCGAGGCCCCCGGGCGGCCCCCGTGAGATGTGTGGACTCGATGGGAGGACAAGTGCAGTGAGAGCGAAACCGATACACGGACCGACGCCGGAAGAAATTCCCGACGCCGATCACGAGCTGGTGATCGAGCGGGTGTGTGCCATCGACGTGGCCAAGGCGTCGGGCAAGGTGTGCGTGCGGACCCCGCGGCAGCGTCGACGGGTCAGCAAGGTGTGGGACGTGGAGGCCACCACCGGTGCGGGCACCGACCTCGCCGAACAGCTGTGGAGTTGGAGATCGAGAAGGTCACCGTCGAGTCCACCTCCGATTGCTGGCGGATCTGGTACTACCTGCTCGAAGCGGCCGGGCTGGACGTGCAGCTGGTCAACGCCCGCGACGTGAAGAACGTGCCCGGGCGGCCCAAAACCGACAAGCTCGACTCGGTGTGGCTGGCCAAGCTCACCGAGAAGGGGCTGCTGCGGCCCTCGTTCGTGCCGCCGGCACCGATCCGGCGGCTGCGGGACTACACCCGGCTGCGGGTCGATCTCACCCGGGAACGCACCCGCTACTGGCAGCCGCTCGAGAAACTGCTCGAGAACGCGTTGATCAAGGTGTCGACCGTGGCGTCCACCCTGGACACGCTGTCGGCACGGGACATGATCGAGGCGTTGATCGCGGGCAAGCGTGATCCGCGGCGGCTCGCCGACCTGGCCCGGGGCCGCCGGATGAAGACCAAACGACCGGCACTGATCAAGGCGCTCCACGGCCGCTTCGACGACCACCACGGCGAACTGGCCCGGATGCTGCTCGATCAGATCGACACGCTGTCCGGCCAGATCGGCACCCCCACCACCCACATCGACCACCTGCTGGCGCAGGCCGACGCCGACGGCGGCGTCGTGACCGACGAAACCGCGGCCACCGGGCCGAGCACGGTCGAACGCCTCGCCGAAATCCCCGGCATCGGCCGGGCCGGGGCGCAGAGCATCCTCGATGCTTCTATGTCAAGCCGCCGCCGAAAGTGGTCCTTGTGAACGGTTTTCGATTGAAGATTCGTTGGTGCGCAGGACCTGAAACACCCGGTCGGAAACACGTCGGCGGAGCAGGCGCACGGCCTCCCGCTTCGTCTTTCCCGCCGCCTGCAGCTTGGCCACGTAGTCCTTACCCGGGCCGCCGCGCGCGACCTGCGTAGTGGCGATCGCGTGCAGCGCGGAGTTCACGGCACGGTTGCCACCGCGATTGAGGCGGACCCGCTCGTGGGCCGACCAGACCGGGATCGGAGCGGTGCCGTTGAACTTCGCGTAAGCATCTTTCGAGGGAAACCGTCGAGCGTCGGCCGTTTCGCCGATGATGACGGCGGCGGAGAGAACCCCGCACCCGGGTATCGCGAGTAGCGACGGCGCGATCCGCCGAACCCGGTCACGGATCTGGCGCTCGAGATCGTTGACCTGCTCGGTCACCTGCCGGCACCGGTCGAGGAGATCGCCCGCGATCTGGGCGACCACACCGGTGAACGCAGTCAACCGTTCGGCGAGCTCATCCATGACGCAGTACCGCCGAATCCCCCGCACGGGAATCACCAGTTCAGGATCCAGCTCGTGAAGGTGCCAGCGAAGCCTGTTGACGAGTTTCGTTCTCTCACAAACCAAATTGCGTCGGTGATCGGACAGGAGCTTGACCTCCCTGGTGGGTTCGTCCAGTTGGGCGATCGGCAGATTCTCCTCACGCAGCGCGGCCATCGCCACGGCGTGCGCGTCGATGGGGTCGGATTTTCCCGGCTGGCGGGCGCTACGCCGATGCAGGGCCATCAACTGGGTCTTGACGCGCACGACCGCGTGGCCCCGGCGCAGCAGATCCGATTCGAGCCGCCGAGTCACGTGGCGGCAGTCCTCGAGCGCGAACTGCACCTGCGGCCACTGAGCGGCCCACTCGATCGCCGACAGATGACCCTCGGTGGTGGCCTTGACGGTCCGCTGCCCGACCTGACGGCCGATGTCGTCGACAGCGACAAGTGTGTGGGTGGATTTGTGGGCGTCGACTCCGATCACGAACACTGGCGACTCCAATCCGGTTGATGGGCTATTGGGCGTCGGATCGGTGCGTTCGCGGGCAGGCCTCAATCGGGCATTAGCGGCAGGCTTCTATCAGGCCACACGAACGACCCTCCGGGCCGGGTGGGACCGCACATCAGGACAAGCCACCAGCCCGCGAGCCGGGGCAGCGAAATAGCGAACGAATCCCACCGGACCTCTCCAGGATGACATTGAGCCGAAATAGGCCTGGACATGACCCAGTTCCCCACCGCCGCGCACCTGGTCTCGTGGGCGAAACTCCGCCCGCGCACCGTCCAGTCCGGGCCCGTCACCCGCGGCGGCAAGACCGGCAAGGGCAACCCGTACCTCAAGGGCGCACTCGGCGAGGCCGCCGCCGTGGCCGCCAAAACCGACACCTTCCTCGGCGAACGCTACCGACGCCTTCTCAAACACCGTGGCAAGCTTAAGCTCTGGTCGCGGTCGCCCGTTCCCTCCTCGTCATCGTCTGGCACCTGCTCACCGACCCGTTTGCCCGCTTCTGCGACCTCGGCGCCGACTATCACACCAGCCGCATCAACACCGAACGCAGGATGCGTAACCACATCGCCCGACTCACCGCAATGGGCTACCACGTCACCCTCGAACCCGCCGCATAGCCAAATACACCGTCTTACAACATGACCCGGCTCCGCAAGCTCCGCCGGGTGCTGTCGCCTGCCCACTCACCACGTTATTTTCGGGTCAGCTCCGGGGTCCCCTGCCGGGGAGGGACTATCAGTTATTCGGTGGATCTGGATCTGGCACATCGGTTTAGTTCTCACTTGGGGTGAGCCGGCCTTCGAACGTGATCGCGAATGCGTTCAGTGCCGGCTTCCATCTCACTGCCCATCGTGCTCTGCCCTTCCCGGTCGGGTCCAGTGCCCGGGTCGCGAGATATAGACACTTGAGCGCCGATTGGTCCGTCGGGAAGTGCCCGCGTGCCCGGATCGCCCGCCGGTACCGGGCATTGAGGCTCTCGATGGCATTCGTCGAGCAGATGACTCGCCTGATCTCGACGTCGTTAGTCGAGGAAGGGAATAAACTCCGCCCAGGCGTTCTGCCAGAGCCGGATGATCGCCGGATACCGCGAGCCCCACTTGCCGGTGAACTCGTCGAACCGCTCCCGCGCCGCAGCTTCGTTGGCAGCGGTATAGATCGGTCGCAGATCCCGTGACATCTCCTCCCAATATCTTCGGGACGCGTACCGAAACGTGTTACGGAGCAGATGTTCTCTGAACTACGACCGTTTTGCTTGGGATCTGTTCGTCATCGGACCGTTCGGCCGACGAGGTGGGAGAAGTGGGGTAGTCCAAGGTGGACGGTAGCTGCGCGGGTGGTGAGTTCGCCGAGTTGTGCGAGTTTGTGTTCGGCTCCGGCGAGGCTGATGCGGAGTCCGTCGACTTCGCCGAGCCAGCCTTCGCGGTGGGCTTCGTCGATACGGGCGAGCAGGTTGTCGCGGACCTCGGTGAGTCGGCCGCGTTGCTGGGGGTCCGGTCGCAGTAGCGAGCAGCGCAGACAGGAGTGCTCATGAATGCAGGGCGTGTTGTATGCGCGCCCGCAGGTTCCGAGGGCGACCTTGCGGTGCTCGAAATGCCCAAGGAACTCGTTCCATTCGGCGTCGGTGGGAGTGCGGTATTCCTCGCCGGGCCGCAGGGCGCGGCGGCGGGCAAGGAAGGCGCGGTGGCCGGTGATGACTTCTTCGGGGTAGACGGCCTTGTAGCCCATGGTGGTGTTGATGTCGCGGTGGCCGACGACGAGTTGGGCGATGTGAGGTGGCATGCCGTTCATGATGGCGTCGGTGATGAAGATCCGGCGGAAGTCGTGCGGCAGGAACCGCAGTGGTTGCCCGGTGGTGTCGGTGAGAGCGGTTTTGACCAGCGCCGCGTTGAGCAGTCGGCGGACGGCCGGTGGGGTGATGGGGCGGCGTTCGCCGCCGTAGTGCCGCTGGAAGAGCAGCGGGATCGTCGGGTTCCAGACCTTCTCATGGTAGTCGTAGGCGGCGACCAGCGGAACCGCGCCGTCGTCGCCGCGGACACGGCAGACGATGGCCGATAGGACGTCGGCGAGCTCGGGGCTGATGACCAACAGCCGTTCGCAGTCGGTCTTCGACGGCGCGACGTGCAGTAGCGGGATGAGCTCTCCGGTAGCGGGCAGGGTGTATTGGACGAAGCTGTGGTGGCTGAGCTCGCAGAGTTCTTCAATGCGCAGCCCGGTGTGGTGGAGCACTTCAACTACTGCCCATGCCCAGAACGCTTGGTGTTCTTGGAAAGTCAAGTCGAGTCGGGGCCCGCCGGTAGGATCCTCGGACCAGATCTTCGCGCCACCGTCGCGGGCGGCCAGGAAGCTGCGGCGCAGGGTCTGCCCGGCTGCGGTGAACGTGTCGCCGGGGCGAGCAGCTTGGGCTGCGTGGAGCAACTCTGCTGCCTGGCGTCGCTCGGTGTTGACGGCGGCGACAAGGTTGGGCAGGACAGGAAGTCGTTCGCGGGTGCGCTGATCCATGCGGGATTTGCGCTGCCGCAGGGTTTTCGTCCGCGACATTTCGTCGCTGCGGATCGGGCACGGCGCTGCCCACGGACCCCATCGTGTGGGTTCTTCCATCGCCCATTGCGCGATATCCAGATAGAACGCCCGGACCATCGCTAGGGTGGACAGGCCCGACTCCCGGGTGAGGACGCGCTGCTTCCAGGCCGCGGCGACCTCGGGGGCCAGTCGCGGCGAGTCGATGCCCGGGTTGTGGTGTTCGAGGTCGGCCCAGAACAATTTGCCCAGGGTTCCGGCCAGTCGTTGCAGGGTCACGTAGTCGACAGTGGATTGGCGTTCGCGCAGGTAGTCGACCAGCAGGTCTCGGACGGGGCGGCATGCTATGCCGTATCGGTCGATCAGCTGTTCGACGCTGACCTGCCCGGTGGTGCCGAACACCCGCACCGTGGACGGAGCGTCTGCGCCGAGGACGCCGATGGTGCGCAGCAAGTGATAGAAATAGCCGCTGGTGGTGGTCTTGCCGCCCCCGATCCGCTGGATGGCCTGCAGCAACTCGAGGCAGTCGCCGACGGTGATGTCGGCGACTGTGCCGCCCTTGGCGGCCATGATGACCGCGATCCGACACTGCGCCCTCGTCTTCGTGGAGCGCCCGGCCGGGTCAGCGTCGCAGGCTGCGCGCAAGGCCGCCCACCCGTGCGGATCACGCGCCTGCTCCAGACGCATGGCCAGGTTTTTCGGCGTTCTGGGGCTCATCAACCAGTCCACCGGGGGCCGCAGCACGTCCGCGCAGATCAACGAGGCGGTGCCGATGGCTATCATATTGATGCCGTTCTTGACGGTTGTCGGTTCTGGTCGCGTGCTCGACCACCAGTGCGCTGCAGCGTGTTTCCAGCCCTGGTTATCCGCAGGCGCCTCAATACTGTCGAGGAACCGTTCCTGCCAGGTGACGCCGGCGAACTCGGTCAGCCAATCCAGCACCGCCAGCAGACCACGGTGATGTCGTGACTGCTCGTGCCGGTCGGCGTCGAGCAGCGGCTGCGCAAGTGCCCGCGCAAGCACCTCGCCCCGTGAGTCCCGTGTCGCGTCCCAACTCACCGGCAGCGGTCGCGGTGGGAACTGGTGCAGCAGCTGAGGGACCGTCTGCAGACTCGACGGCTTATAGCGTGGATCGGGCAGGGCTCTGGTCGGCGGCGGTGCGGCGATGAACGGCTCGATCACCGGACGCCTCTGCCGAACAGCACGTCCAGCGACTCGGGTCGGTATCGCTGGGTTGACGTGTCGTCGCCGGCACGTTGTTGGTCGTCTGGGTTCGCGCGGCGGACGTGGTGGGCCAGCACCGAGGCGATCACGTCTTCCGGGACGGGGTTGGTATAGATCTGCGTCGTGGTCAGCGACGCGTGGCCGAGCACCCACTGGACATCGGTGATCGGCATCGAGGGATCACGCGCCATCCGATAGGCAGCGGTGTGACGGAGGTCGTGCAGCGTCCAATTCGCGTCCAGCAGCGCGTTGACCCGAGTGAACATGCGATGGGCCGCGTGGTAGGTCAACGGCCGAAAGGGCTTGCGCAGCGTCCACCACAACGGGTCATCGCCTCCGGCGGACACCAGGCCGTGCATCTGCTGCTGGTAGAGCCTCAACCACACGAATGCGTCAGGTGATGCGGGAACCTGCTGCAGCACCCGTGATCCCTTGCGCACCACAGTGATCAGCTGTCGCCCCGTGTCGGCGTCGGCTCTCTTGCAGCCCAGCAGCTCCGACGCGCGGGTACCGGTGGAGACCCAGAACGCAACCAACGCCCGATCGCGATGCGATCCCAGTCGCACGAACAGCTCATCGAAGCACGAATCCGGAATGCTGCGCGGGATTCGGGGCACCAGCCGCGGTCGATACTGCCCCGAGCGTTCACGCCGATACGGCTCCATCGGATTATGATGCGCATTCGCGCGACCATCCCGGCTTCGCCCCCGCGACAACGGGAACGGGTTGATCATCGGTCCGCTGCCAGTTTCTCGATGGAACTCGTAGAAGCTGCGCAGCACCGTTTCCGAATGCGCTCGGGTCGAGGACGCGTACTTGCGTCCCGGACCGACCTTGCCGGTCACAGGGTTTGGTTTCGGCTCCGGCGCGCGCTCTCGCCGACTCGGCTTGTCAAACGATCGAATCCAGATGCTGAAGTCCCGGGCTTCGACCTGGGTCGCCTCGTTCCACGGCACCTCGACTGCCCACAGAAACCGGAACCAGCGCAGCAAGGCCATCCCATACGACCGCTGCGTCGCCGCCGATCGGCCCGCTGCGCTCAAGTCGCTGAAGAATGCGGTCACTGCTGCGACCGGCGCTCCGTCCGGATCAAGCAGCCGCCACGGCTGCCACCCCTCGCCGGTCTCCATCAGTGAACCCCGGCGACCCACCACCAGCGCGGCCAGATCCCGCGGACTGCCATCGGATTCGATCATGGCAACGAACCGTATCCGCACCGGCCATGACCTGCAAGAACTCCGGCGGTAGTTCAGTCAATAGGTGAATGACACAGGTCTGGACAATCGTTCGATCCCACACCGCGGTGATCGCGTCCGGCAGACCCTTCAATCCGTCACACACCACGATGCACACATCGGCGACACCCCGATGCTTGAGCTCGGTGAGGACGGCGAGCCAAAACTTCGCGCCCTCACCACCGTCACCGGCCCATAGTCCCAGGATGTCGCGTTCCCCGTTCACGGTGACGCCGATCGCGACATAGATCGGCCGGTTGGTGACCTGACCGTCCCGGACCTTGACATGGATGGCGTCGATGAAGATCACCGGGTACACCGGGTCCAGGGGCCGGACGGACCATTCGGCCATCTCCGCGAGAACTTTGTCGGTGGGGGTACCTCCCTGCACGCAGTGCTCGGGGGAATCTTGCTGATCGTCTCCCTCGACACCGAGGCGCCGTAGACGTCGTCGAAATGGGCGGCGATCTCGCCTGTGGTGAGGCCTTTCGATGAGAGCGACAAGATGATCTCGTCGACACCGGTGAGCCGTCTCTGTCGTTTCTTGACGATCTGTGGATCGAACGAGGCATCGGTATCACGGGGTACTTGGATTTCGACCGGTCCGATCTCCGTCAGCACCGTTTTCGCTCGTCTGCCGTTGCGGGAGTTCCCTCCGTTCCTCCCTTCGACCTGGTGTTTTTCGTAGCCGAGGTGCTCTTCCATCTCTGCTTCGAGGGCGGTTTCGAGCACGTTCGCTGTGAGTTGGTTGAGTAGTCCGTTCGGTCCGACCAGTTCCACGCCGTCCGCCTTGGCCTGCGCCAGCAGTTGCTGCGCCAACTTCTGGTGATCGATCTTCGTCTGATCCATAGGATCGAGTGTCTCGGTCATGATTCCGCCTTCCCGCCAAGCAAAGCTCGGCGTGTCGGCCAGACTCAGATCAACCGATTACCGGACAGTCCCGCCGGGGACGCCGCGCATGCGGGAAAATCGGTGCGGCCGCTCGGCTAGGTCGGTGTCTTCTTGGCGCGGATGAGCCCGTCGGTCAGCTTGATCCTGGGAGCCGTGTTGTGGGGCCGCGCAATGTCGCTACGAGCACGAGGGTCCGACTCACACCCGATCCCTGTCGGCTCCTGCGGGCGGCCACCGCCAGTGTTGGTTCACGATTCGAGGATGTGAGGTCAATGGAAGAGGTCGACGAGGTCGAGTTGCACGTGGAGCGGATCGCGGCGCTGGATTTGGGCAAGGCCGCACTGGTGGCGTGTGTGCGGGTGCCGCACCGGTCGAGGCCGGGCCGGCGGATGCAGGAGGTGCGCGAGTACCCGACCACGACCGCCGAGCTGCTGGCGATGGCGGTGTGGTTTCGGCAGTGGGGGGTGGAGCGGGTGGTGATGGAGGCCACCGGCGACTACTGGAAGGGCGTGTACTACCTGCTCGAGGCCGAGGGCTTCGAGTGTTGGCTGGTCAACGCCCGGGAAGTGAAGAACACCCCGGGTAGGGCCAAGACGGACAAGCTCGACGCCGTCTGGTTGGCGAAGGTAGCCGAGCGGGGCATGTGCCGCCCGTCGTTGGTGCACCCGCCCGAGATCCGGCGGCTGCGGGATCTGACCCGGTACCGGCGGGCCCTGGTCGGCGACCGCAGCCGGGAGCGGCAGCGGGTGGAGAAGCTGCTCGAGGACGCCCAGATCAAGATCGGCACGGTGCTCACCGACATCCACGGCGTCTCCGGCCGCGCGATGATGGAAGCGCTCGTCGCCGGGCGGCGAGACCCGCACTCGCTGGCCACGCTGGCCAAGGGGCGGGCCAGGGTGAAGACCGTCCAACTGCAGGAGGCGCTGCGCGGGTTCTTCACCGACCACCACGCGACCATGCTGCGGATGATGCTGGACAACACCGACCGCATCAGTGCCCAGATCACCGAACTCGACAGCCAGATCGAGGTGGCGATCGCCCCTTTCTCCGGGCAGGCGGCGCGGCTGTGCGACCTGCCCGGGGTCGACGCGATCGCGGCCGCCGAACTGATCGGTGAGATCGGCGTCGATATGAGGCGCTTCCCGACCCCGCGGCATCTGGTGTCGTGGGCCAAGTCCTGCCCCCAGGTGCACGAGTCGGCGGGCAGGTCCAAACAGAAAGGCCGCGGCAAGGGCAACCCGTGGATCGCCGGCACCGTCGGGCGGATCGTGTTCAGCCTGTCCCGCACCGACACCTTCCTCGGTGAACGCTACCGGCGGCTGGCCAAACGCCGCGGCAAGCCCAAAGCGGTCGTGGCCACCGGCAACAGCGCGCTCATCGCCGCCTGGCACCTGCTGTCCGACCCCACCGCGCGGTTCACCGATCTCGGGCCCGGCCACTTCCAATCGCGGATCAACGCCGAGCGCCGAGCCCGCAGCCTGGCCACCCAGCTGCAAGCGCTCACCGGCCAGAAGATCACCATCCGCGACGGCAAGGCACTCATCGACGACACCGCCGCCTAACCGAAGCCAACACCGCCACAATAAAACCCGGCTCCACAAGCTACGCCGGGTCACCGACGTACGCCCGTGGTGAAGGGGATTTTCGGGTCAGTCAACGAATCAGACTTCGCGCGCATCTTGACGTGAGGCAATAGGGAGGGCACCCCCCGACACCACATGGCACGTTCCAGTTTCTGACCACTCCCCCGTTCGCGGATTTGATCCGTGCAGAAGTCTTCTGTCTCTCCGCCGGTCAGAAGTGTTGTGCACCAGGTACGACTTGTCGCTGTCGTGCAGTCTGCCGTTACGAAGAGGTGGCGGAGAGATACCGATAGAAGATTGCTCGTCCAATCTCCTCGATCACACCTATCTCCTCGATCACAGATCGTTTCCCGCGTAGGAGAGGTTGAAGCTTTTGTTGGTCAGTGGGAAGTCGGGCACGATCGTCTCGGCGAGGGCCACCGGGAGTGCCGGCCAGGTCATGAACGAGGGATCGACGATCTTGAGGCGGGTCAGGGCGGCGTCGCGGATCTCCACCCGATGCGCGATGGTGCCACGCCAGCCCTCCACCAGTCCGACTCCCGATCCCGGGCCGGCGAGCGAGGGGCGTGCACCCGCAAAGACGCCGGGTGCTGCCATCGGAAGCAGGCGCTGCAGCAACTCGATCGAGTGCGTGACCTCCTCGGCGCGCACCAGGAACCGGGCCATCACGTCCCCTGCGGTCTGGGTCGCCGATCCGACGCCGGCGGTATCGGGTAAGAATGGATGATCGCGGCGGGCGTCGGGGTCGACACCGGAGGCCCGCGCGACGGGGCCCAGTGCGCCGAGGTCGCGGACGGACTGCGCGGCCAGGACCGCGGTGCCGGTGAACCGGTCACGCACGATGCTGTTCCGCAGGGCCAGGTCGGTGATCGCGTCGATGTCCGCGGCGATTGCCGATAGCTGCGCCCGATCGGGCAGCGTGCGGACCTGCGCACCGCCCGGGAAGACGGCGCCCCGCATCAGCCGGTGTCCGGTCATTTCGGCGCCCAGTCGCAGGAGTTGTTCACGCACTCTCATCGCGTGGCTGTTCACGATGGCGTATCCGACGTCGTTGCAGAGGCCGCCGAGGGTGCCGACGTGGTTGTAGATGCGTTCGATCTCGAGCAGGATCGCCCGCAGGGTCACCGCCGGGGTGGGAACCTCCCATCCGGCGGTGTCCTCGACGGCGAGGCTGTAGGCGAGGCTGTGCCCGATGGTGGTGTCGCCGGAGATGCGTTGGGCCAGGGTCAGCCCGTCTTCGGGGCTCCTGCCCTCGGCGAGTTTCTCGATGCCCTTGTGCGTGAACCATAGTCGCACCTTGAGCTTGAGGATGGTTTCCCCCACCACGGAGAACCGGAAGTGGCCGGGTTCGATGAGCCCGGCGTGCACCGGTCCGACCGGAATCTCGTACACGCCCGGCCCGCCCACGGTGACGAAGGGGTAGGGCTCGTCCGCGGGGGCAAAATCGGGAGCGGATCCGGCATCGGCGCGCATCGGGTACCAGCCCTGCGGCCAGTGCTGATGCCGCACGAGTCGACGGGCCAGCGGATGGTGCTCCGGAGTGATGCCGTAGAGGTCGCGGATTTCGCGTTCGAACCGGCCCGCAGGAAACGATGCCGCGGCCAGGGTGGGGATCACGGGGGTCGTCTTGCCGGTCCGCAGCACCACCTCGACCCGCCGGTCCGGTTGGCCGGCGGTGAACAGGTATACGATCCGGAACTCGTCCGCATCTTCGTGCGCCGCAACCAGAGTGAGCCGGAAACCGTGCCGCAGAAGAGTTTCGGTCACCGGGACCAGCTCGTCGGCGGTGACAGCGCGGGTACCGCGGTTGCTGCGCAGGTTCATGGGGAAGCGCTCAGGGAGGTTGCCGGTCATCGCTCGACCACCAACGTGCCTGCGGTCATCAGCAGATCGTGCAGCGGGAACGAGAGGACCCCGAGCAGGGCCAACCCGATCAGGCCCAGCACCAAGGGCACGCTCTGCGCCCGCCCGGTCACAACCGGCTGTGCCGACTGCCCGGCGGAACCGAAGAACATCGGGGTTACCCGGGCGGCGACCGCGATGAAGAGGACCACCACGGCGGCGGCCACCACCGCCGTTGCCGCCAGGAGTCCCGAGTCCATGCCGGCGTTCAGCAGTGAGTGCATGCTGGCGAAGGGACTGAAGGGCGGAAAGCCCAGGAGGGCGGCCAGAGCGAGGGCCGATACCCCGGCCGCGGCGGGGTGACGGCTGAGCAGGCCACGCAGATCATCGAATTCGGTGCTGCCGCCGGGGCCGGTGAGCTGGCCGGCCCCGCAGAACAGGACGGCCTTGCCGAGACCGTGACCGAGCAGATGCAGCAGGGCCGCGGCCACCGCGACTGGGGTGCCGATCGCGAGTCCGAACACCGCCAACGCCATGTACTGCATGCTCGAATAGGCGAGCAGCCGCAGGTAGTCCCGCTGGGCGACCACCATCGACATCGCGAACAGCAGCGACGCCAGCGCAACCGCGATGAGCAGTGCGCGCAGGAATCCGGTATCCAGCCCGGCCGCGACCACACGGTTCCAGCGGAGCAACGCGTACACCGCCACCGGCAACTGGCACCCCGACATCAGGGCCGCGACCGGGGCCGGGGCCTGGCCGTGCGCATCGGGCAGCCAACTGTGCAGGGGAACCAGCCCGGCTGCGGTTCCGAACCCGATCAGCAACAGCGGTGTCGCGATGCGCAGCACTCCCGGGTCCAGCTGGGCGGCGTGCGCGGAGAGAAAGGCCCAGTCCAGCGAACGGTGTTCGATCATCGACCCGTGTGCCGCGGCGACATGGACGAGGACCGTTCCCAGTCCGGCCAACGTGAGACCGATCGAGACAATCACCACGTATTTCCATTGCGCTTCCCAGCAGGCGCGGGTGCGGGCCGATCCGATCAGGAAGGCGGTGGCCACGGTCATCGCGAGCATCGCGATCCACAGCAGCCCGAGATTACCGGCCAGTACCGCGAGGGCGGCCGCCGCCAGGAACAGCGGCACCCCCGCACCGTGGATCCGAACCTGCTGCTCGGTGCTGCGTTCTGCCCGCTGGTGCGCGTCGAGGTGGTAGATCCCGGCCCAGGTGGCCACGACGGCCACCGCGCCGATGATCAGGAGCATGACCGCGGTGAGGGCGTCCGCGCGCAGCGGTCCGGCGGTCACCGTCGAGCCGTCGGAGGTGATCACGGCGGCGGCCACACCGCCCAGTCCGATCACCAGGCTCGCCCCGACCGTCATCCATCCGAGACGTCGCCGCCACCCGGCCAGGGCTGCCCCCGCCACGAGCAGCGGGACGAGGACGGGCAGCAGCATCAACGCGATCGGTGCGGCGGAATCGGTCGCCGTCCAGTCGCGGGCCACCACTTCATACACGGGCAGCACGGCCACCCTCCTCGCACGTCACTCGCTCGTCCTCCATCAGTCGCGCAGCTGCCGCAGCGTGTCCGGGTCGGCGCCGTCGAATGCGGCCCGATCGTCGATGGTGCGCACCCAGACCCACAGCAGCAGATCCAGGCTCACCGTCATCGTCACGATGGTCGCGCTGCCGGTGGTCAGCAGCGCCGTCGCGATGACCCCGTTGACGATCGAGAGGAATCCCACTGTCTGCGCGATCGCGGGCCGACGGGTGATCACGGCGAAGAACCCCACGAACACCACGGCCAGGGCGAGCGGGATCACCGCCGCGGTCTCGGTGGGGGCCGACCCGATCACCGGGCGACTGACCGCGTACGACAGCAGGGTCAGCAGCACGGCCGCGACCATCGACGCGGCCACGTTGACCAGCGACTGCGCGGCCGGCGACGGTTGTTCGCGCACGACGCGCCGCAGGGCGGTGGGCAGCAGGACACCATTGAGTACACCGATGGCGGCGGCCACACCGCCCATGCCGCCGTTCCCGTCGTGTATCCCGATCAGCACCGCCACCACGGCCAGCGCGACGGCCTGTGCCGCCGTGAGCCGCACGATCGCCACCAGGTTGTGCCGCCACAGCGTCGCGGCCGCGGTGAGCAGAAACGCCCCACACGCCAGATCGAGCAGCTCACTGAACATCGTCGAACTCATCGTCAGCCTCACCCGCCCAGGAAGAACGCGGTCGACACGGCCAGGGCACCGAACAGGAACGACACCGCGAGAAGTTCGGGAACCCGGAACAACCGCCACTTGGCGAGGAATACTTCCACGACAGCGATCGCGCCACCGAGCAGCGCAACCTTGAGGACGAACGCGGCCACCGCAACAAGCACCGCCCCCGGTGTCGACGCCGTGGCCACACCCCACGGGAGGAACAGGCTCACCCACAGCCCGATCAGGGTGGTCAGGCGGATTGCGGCCGCGTACTCCACCATGGCGAGCCGCGGGCCGGCATATTCGAGCACCATCGCCTCGTGGAGCATCGTCAACTCCAGATGGCTGGACGGGTTGTCCACCGGCAGCCGACCGGTTTCGGCGAGTACGACGATGCCGATCGCCACCGCGGCGAAAAGATTCGCCGGTGTCAGCGCAGGGGCGGGGGAATGCACCACACCCTCGACCATGGCCGCCAGGTTGGAGGAGTTCACCCGGGTCGACAACGCGAACCCGGCCACCAGGATGGTCGGCTCGGCGAGGGCGGCGACCATCACTTCCCGGCTGGCGCCCATCCCACCGAACGCTGTGCCGGTGTCCAACGCCCCGAGCGCGAGCGCGACCGTGCCCAGCAACAGCAGGCCCACGACCGCGAACAGGTCTGCCACCCCGTCCAGGTGGGACCGGGTCGTGAGAAACGGCGAGACCGCCGCGATCACGAACACCGTCGAGAACACGATCAGCGGGGCAGCGGTGAAGACGACGCTGCTTCCCTCGGGGGTGATCCGCTCCTTCCCCATCTGCTTGCGCAGGTCGCGCCACGGCTGCCCCACCCCGGCGCCCGCCCGGCCCTCGAGCCGCGCGGTGATCTGCCGCATGAACCCGACCAGCAGCGGTGCGCCGACGAGCACCAGCGCGATCTGGATCGCGACGGCCGCGAGGTCGACACCCAGGCCGGCGCTCACGCCGTCACCCCCACCACGACGAGGACACCGATCAGCACCACGAATCCCACCGCCACGTACCGGTGCAGGTCACCGTTCTGCGCCCGTCGCGCCCACTCGCCCCACCGGCGCACCGCGGAGATCACCGGCGGATACAGCCGGGCCTCGATCCGGTCCGGCACCTTCTGCCGGAAGCTGACACTTTCGATCAGGTACTGGGATTCGACGTGCGGGGTCACGTTCACGTCGTGTTCGGGGCGCAGCACATCGTCGAAGACGCGGGTCAACGGTTCCGCGAACGAGGTGGCGGTGTACTCCATCCGCGGTGTCAGGCTGCGCCGCCCCGACCCCCACGGCACGGCGCGCCGCACCGGCATCCGGGTCTGCGCCCACCGCGCACCGGCCGCGGCCGCGGCCATCCCGGCCACGAGTGCCACCGCCACCAGGAAGGGCGACATCGAACCGGAAATACCGGCCAACCGGATCGTCACCCCGTCGCGGCCGATCGGATTACCGTCCCGCACGCTGGGCAGCACCGAGATCGCGCGCACCAGCGACGTACCGAGCAGGGCGGGAAACCACGCCAGGCCCGCGCACACCAGCGCCGCGGCGCCCATCGCCAGCCGCATACTCCACGGGCTTTCCACCGTTGCCGCCGCCTCGGCGGTCCGCGGACGGGCGAGGAACCCGATCCCGAATGCCTTGACGAAGGCGACGACCGCGAGCCCGGTGGTCAACGCGAGGGCGGCGACCGCGAGGGGCATCGCGACGGTGGTCACCGTGTCGGTCACACCGTCCATCCCGAGACTGTGGGTGAATCCCTGCAGCAGAAGCCATTCGGAGACGAATCCGTTTCCCGGGGGCAGGGTGGCGGCTCCGAGTGCGCCCACTGCGACCATGGCGGTGGTCACCGGCATCCGGGAGGCCAGCCCGCCGAGCTGGTCGAGGTCGCGTGTTCCGGTCGACCGCATCACCGATCCTGCACCGAGGAACAACAGCGCCTTGAACACGCCGTGGTTGAGTGCGTGCAGCAGCGCCGCCGCCACGAGCAGGCTCGCCAGCACTCGGTTGCCTTCCGCAGCGAAGACGGCACCGGCGCCGAGGCCCATCACCATGATGCCGAGGTTCTCCGTTGTCGAATACCCCAGCAGCCGTTTGAGGTCGGTCGCGACGCTCGCCTGCAGCACCCCGTACAGCGCGGACACGGTGCCCACTGCGAGCATGAGCCACCCCCACCACCGGGGACCGCCACCGAGGAGGTCGAAACCCACCCGAATGATGCCGTAGAACCCGAGATTGACCATCGCCGCCGACATCAGGGCCGAGACGTGGCTCGGCGCCTCGGCGTGCGCCCGGGGCAGCCACACATGCAGCGGAACGAGACCGGCCTTCGACCCGAACCCGATGAACACCAGCACGAACGCGGTGGACCGCACGAGCGGGGAGAGGTCCGGCGCACCTTCGCGGATCGCGTCGAAGGACTCCCCGCCGACACCCGCGGCGAGCAACGCGAAGCCCACCATGATGGCCACGACCCCCGCTTGCGTCATCGCCGCGTACCACAGCCCGGCGACGCCGACCTGCTCTCGTGAGCGGTATTCGGCCAGCACCAACGTCAGCGACGCCAGTGCCATCAACTCCCACGCCGCCAGGAAGGTCGTGACGTTGGCGGCCGCGGGCACCAGCAGCATCGCGGCGACGAACACCGGGAGCATGGTCTGGGCGGTGCGCGATCCCGCCCCACCGCCGGGGGGAAGATCCTGGTGTCCGCGGTGACCGCCCGGGCTGGTGTATCCCACGCTGTACACCCCGACCGCGGCCGCGACCGCGCCGATCAGGACCAGGAACAACCCCGAGAGCGGATCAAGGTGCAACTCGATCCCGTCGAACGGGAGCACCTGCTGCAGCGTCAGCGAGAACGGCCGGCCCCCCAGAGCGCCGAGACCCGCCAGCACACCACCGGCACCGGAGAGCGTCGTCAGCAGGCCGACCAGGATCCGGCGCGCACGAGCGGGCATCGTCATGGCCGCCGCGGCGGCAGCTCCGGCCGCGATGAAGGCAATCGCCATACCGGCGGCGACCGGGCTCATCGGCCGGACACTCGCCGCAGCGCGGCCACGATGGCCTCGGGGGTCGGCGGACATCCCGGAACCTCGAGGTCGACCGGAATGACCTCCCGGACCGCTCCGAGCACCCCGAAACCGCCCGCGAACACACCACAATCGCGTGCGCAGTCACCCAGGGCGACAACACGTTTGGGATACGGCATCGCCTCGTACGTCGCCCGAAGCGGGTCTGCCATGTTATGGGTGACCGGACCGGTCACGAGGAGCACGTCCGCGTGGCGCGGGGACGCGACCAACCGGATGCCATACCGTTCCGCGTCATACACCGGGCCGAACGCGGACGCGATCTCGACTTCGCAGCCGTTGCAGGAGCCGGCGTCGACATGGCGAACCTGGATCGATCCGGTCACCGGCAGGAAGGGCTCCACCATGCCGTCGGCGGCGGTGCCACCGGGACCGGCGGGCGGCACCGGTTCCGCTTCCGCGATTCGGCCGATCCGGCGGATCTGGTGAACAAGTCCACGCCCGCGCGCGCCTGAGGCGCCACCCGCCGAGGCGCTCACGCTCCGGCCCCCGGTACCTCCGCCGGACTCCGTGAGTCCTCGACCGGTTCGGTGGGCGCGTCGCCGAGCAGCATCGCGTGCTCCGAGGTGCCGACACGGTCCGACTTCAGATGATGCAGCGGCGTCGCCATCAATCGCTCCTCCACGCAGCAGGGGGCGAGTGCGCACCCCCGGCCGGTGCGCACCCACGGAAACACCATTACATTAGCAGTTGCGTAATTTGTTAAGTAGCATGAGGCGGCCGAAGAAGTCCGACCGAGTCTCTGGACTCGGCGTGGCACGGTGTGCACGATGGGCGACACGATCGACGCCGGGGAAGATTCCGTCGCAAGGCTTCGCACCCCGTCGATGGCGCCAACCGAGGGGGCGCCCGCGGTTGCCTCACCGAGTGAGTGCACCGGATGGAAAGGACCGGATGGGACCGCTGCCCGGTCGAATGAAAGGGATGGTTCAGATGGCGCGTGGGCTGGTAGCACTGGTGGCAGCTGCGGTAATTTTCGCGGGAACCGTTGCCGAGGTGGTGGTCATGGCCATACCGCGCCGGCGCTGAGATCAGCGGGACAATGACGACTCCGCCGATCCTCCACCATGTCGAGCACACACCCACACCGCTCGCAGTGCCGGATACCCCGACGGACGCGGGTAGTCCTCGGTGCCGAGTCACATGCGGGGCAATGGCTCCGAGTAGCTGACCGTTCCGAACGAGGCCCTAGGTAGGATGCCCGGGTGGACGAGACCTTGCCGCCGTGCCCTGAGTGCTCCAGCTCGTACACCTACGAGATGGGTCCCCTTCTGGTCTGCCCGATGTGTGCGCACGAGTGGGCTCCCACGGCGGACGCTCCCGCCGGCGCCGCAGAGGACACGATCAAAGATGCGGTCGGCAACGTGCTCGCCGACGGCGACACTGTCACGGTGATCAAAACTCTCAAGGTCAAGGGCAGCCCCACCGGTATCAAGGCCGGCACCACCGTGCGCAACATTCGCCTGGTGAACGGCGTGGGCGACCACGATATCGACTGCAAGGTCGACGGAATCGGTCCCATTCAACTGAAGTCGAGCGTCGTCAAGAAGATCTGATCCTCGGGCGCCGCCGAGGCCGTGAGGTGCTCCGGCGGATGCGTCTTCACCGATCGGCAGGCGGTACCTCCCGGCCGACGGTGGCCGAAGCCGTGGTTGTCGGCGGTGCATGACCGGTACGACGTTCCAATCGCACTTCTCCGTCTGGCCGAAGTGCGTCCGCCTGCCGCGCTCGCCACGGTTCGTGTTTTTGTGTCCGAGGTGCGCTCAGCTCCCGGTTCGATTGTTCTCACTGGTGAAGCCTCGGGTGCCAGCGGCGGTTCGGGTGGTGGCGCCTCGACTCGCCGCCGTTCGTATCGGCACGGGACCTGTCAACCCGTCTGACCGATGGACCAGGTCGGGCACGGCTGTGGGGTGGATGCGTTCACCCCTGTCCGGCTGCCGCCCCGTGGTGGAGCCGCCCCGGTGGTGGAATGGGCACGCGGATCTGCCGGTTCCGCATCACTCCGACCGCTCAGTTCGGGGTGGGTCCGTCGTCGTTGCGCGGGAGATCAGTTGGAAATCTGTGCCGTCCTCGGTAACGGGAAAGCAGAAAGCGAGGCGGTGCTCGTCGAACAGTGCGAACCACTCCCCCCACGTAATATGTTCGAGCTCCGGACCGGGCCGGAGACCGACGAAATCGATCCGAAGAACCGTGGCCCCGCGCCGCCCCGGCGCCGCCATATGCAGGCTCTTCGCCGGGGCCCCACGATGTTTCTGGATCCAGGTGCGGATCTGTTCGTGATCGGTCGTGGGGACCAGGAAGATCTTGCGCGGGTTCATCGCTGCCCTACTTGTCGATTGCGCGATGCCGTCGGACCGGGACTGGATCGGGCCATCACCGGCGTACGCACAGATTCAGGGCCCCGCGGATGTGAGTGCGGTTTCACCACCGAGGCACCTATCTCTTCGACACCTGGGGAGTTGCCGAGTCCGCGGCTTCACCATCTGGTTGGCCATCGGTCTGCTTACCCATGTGATTGGCTACCTCCACACTCAGCTGCCCCGGCGTTGTGTCGGTCTCCCGCGATCGGGCCAGTGTTCATCGCGGTTGGGTGCGGGGAAGGGGGTTCCCTGTCAGGAAGGCGATGAGCAGCGCGTTCACTGCGTCAGGCTGCTCGAGGTATCCGAAGTGCCCGCAGTGTGGAATTTCCTGGTATCGGGCACCGGGGATGGCGGCGGCCACTTCACGGCCCTGTTCCGGTGGGGTCATTCGGTCGTCGCCGAATCCGATGACCAAGGTGGGTGCGACGATACGGGCGTAATCGGCCAGTCGATTGCGGGATCTATCCATCGCGACCTGTGCCCGCACCCCCGATGAAGTCGTGGCGGGAGCCGAGTACTCGAAGATATCGAGCCATTCCTGCGCTTTCTGCGGGTCCGCGAGGGTCCGGGGAGACAGGTTCAGCAGCGCAGTGACTGCAGCGGCGTAGGTTGCGGGCAGTTCGATACCCTGCGCGTGGAGAGCTTGTTGGCCCCGGTTCAGTGCGCTCTCGACCGGGTACGGTTTTCCGGTCGCCCCGATCATGATGGCTCTGATGACCAATTCGGGTCGGGCCACGGCCAGTTCCTGCACTACTCGCGCGCCCATCGAGGTGCCGACGACATGGGCTGGGCCCCCGAGGTGTTCGATCAGTGCCGCAGCATCGGCGACGAGGTCGTCGATGCTCATGCCCTCGATACCGTGGGAATGTGAAATCCCGCGATTATCCATGGTGACGACCTGAAACCCGGCTTTGACCAGCGCCGGAACCTGGTACGTGTTCCATACGCGTCCGGGGCTTCCGGTGCCCATGATCAGCAGAACCCGTGGTCCTGTTCCGCTGATCGCGTAGCTGACCGGGATGTTGTTGAGGGTGACTGTCGGCATGGTCCTTGTTTTCGTGGAGATGTGGGGGCATGGGTGGTGCCGGGTGATCAGGTGCGGGCGAACAGGGAGAGCGGTGTTGTGGCCACCGAAGTCGCACGCGTTGCTGATCGCGTACTCGGCGGGGCTGGTCCTGGGTGTCGAAATTCAGAGCGCGGTGCGGTGCGGTACAGGTCATGGTGTCCGGATCGTGTGTCGACCAGCGAGCCCCTCGTCGGTAATCCGGACACTGCGCTTGTCCCCGACCTGTCCGGCGATTTCCGCGACGGAACGCGGAGCCATGCCGAAGTCACCGGCGAAAGTCTTGTCGAGGCCGATTTCCGAGGGTTCGATCCCGGTGAGTAATTCGATGATTCGTCCGAGCCCTGCGACGAACGTGCCGGGCATTGCGGCCATGGGTGGGTGTCCCTTCGAGTCAACCGTGACGACGGGGAACGGCCTGGGCGCACACTGCTGGACGAATCACGTCGAACTTCCATCTTATCTAGTTAAGAATATTAGCAATTGGTCCGCCGGTCTGTCGTATGGGTCCGGTGGCGCCGCATTCTCCGCTACCGGGTGTCGATGGTGTCTCGTCGAGTCGGTCCTGCAGGCGAGGGGTCAGCTGCTTTCGGGTGTGCGGTCGGCGGTGTCGCACCCCTGAGGCTCGTGGAGGGCGGTACCGGCGTGCCCGCGGCCGATATGCGCCTCGGCGTGCATCCGCTCGACCATGTGCGGGTAGTGCAGCTCGAACGCGGGGCGCTCGGAGCGGATCCGCGGCAGCTCGGTGAAGTTGTGCCGCGGCGGCGGGCAGCTGGTGGCCCACTCGAGGGAGTTGCCGAAACCCCACGGATCGTCGACTGTGACCACCTCGCCGTACCGGTAGCTCTTGAAGACGTTCCACAGGAACGGCAACGTCGAGGCACCGAGGACGAACGCGCCGATCGTCGAGACGGTGTTCAGGATGGTGAAGCCGTCCGAGGGCAGGTAGTCGGCGTAGCGACGCGGCATACCTTCGTTACCCAGCCAGTGCTGGACGAGGAAGGTGGTGTGGAAGCCGACGAACGTGGTCCAGAAGTGCCACTTGGCCAGCCGCTCGTCCATCATCCGGCCGGTCATCTTCGGGAACCAGAAGTAGACGCCGGCGTAGGTGGCGAACACGATGGTGCCGAACAGGACGTAGTGGAAATGCGCCACCACGAAATAGGTATCGGTGACGTGGAAGTCGAGGGGCGGGCTGGCGAGGACGACCCCGGACAAGCCGCCGAAGAGGAAGGTCACCAGAAAGCCGACCGCGAACAGCATCGGCGACTCGAACGTCAACTGCCCCTTCCACATGGTGCCGATCCAGTTGAAGAACTTCACCCCGGTCGGGACGGCGATGAGAAACGTCATGAACGAGAAGAAGGGCAGCAGCACGGCGCCGGTGGCGTACATGTGGTGCGCCCACACGGCCATCGACAGCGCTCCGATGGAGAGGGTGGCGAAGATCAGGCCGGTGTACCCGAAAAGCGGTTTACGGGAGAACACCGGGAAGATCTCCGAGACGATGCCGAAGAACGGCAGCGCGACGATATAGACCTCGGGGTGGCCGAAGAACCAGAACAGGTGCTGCCAGAGTAGGGCGCCGCCGTTCGCCGGGTCGAAGATGTGGCTACCGAGATTACGGTCGGCCCACATGCCCATGAACGCGGCGGTCAACGGCGGGAAGACCAGCAGGACCATGATCATCGTGATGAAGATGTTCCAGGTGAAGATCGGCATCCGGAACATCGTCATGCCGGGGGCGCGCAGGCAGATGACGGTGGTGATCATGTTGACGCCGCCCAGGATTGTGCCCAACCCGGCGACCGCCAGGCCCAGGAACCACAGGTTCGCCCCGACACCGGGGGCGTGAATCGCATTCGACAGCGGCGCGTACGAGGTCCACCCGAAGTCGGGGGCGCCGCCGGGGGTGATCAGGCTCGCCGTGACGATCAGCGCACCGAACAGGTACAGCCAGTAGCTGAACGCGTTCAGCCGGGGGAACGCGACATCGGGGGCGCCGATCTGCAGCGGCAGGATGTAGTTGGCGAATCCGAATACGATCGGTGTCGCGTAGAGCAGCAGCATGATGCCGCCGTGCATGGTGAACAGCTGGTTGTACTGCTCGTTGGACAGGAATTGCAGGCCGGGAACCGCGAGTTCACTGCGGATCAGCATTGCCATCAATCCGCCAATCATGAAGTACGTGAACGAGGTGACCATGTACATCATCCCGAGTACTTTCGGGTCGGTGGTCGTGATGAACTTGTAGATCGTCGAACCCTTGGGCGCATACCGTTGCGGATACGGGCGTACCGCCCGGATCACGGTGCCAATCGAATTCATGAGGCCTCCATTGCCGTCCGGCGAGGATGGAGAGTCATACCGCCGGCCCCGGTCGATCCGGTGCGGGCGCCGTCGGGCCGTACATTGCATCACCACCGCACGCTCCGGGAGTGAGTCGACGACATCTCGCACGGGCCGGCGAGCGGAAAACCCTTTCGTGTCCTTTTGCACGACTCGGGCTTCACACCGGCCGGTACACCCCAATCTTCCATCCTATCCAGTTAAGAATATTAGCAATTACATTTCCTCTTTGGTGGTCAAATCCGGTGGTGCCGCATTCTCACAATCGGATGGTGGACGCACCGCACCGAGGGTCCGGCGGCCGTGTTGGTGCTCCGCTTCCGCGCGGCGGCTCCGGAAAACCCGCTGCTGCACTCCTGCTGCGGCGGACTAAAATACGTGTGTGACCAGCTTCTATGTCGATGCTGCGGTGAGGAGACTCCTCTCCCCACCAGGTTTGGACAGCTGACCTTCTTCAAGGATCACATGGGGTGCACTGTTCGTTCTGGTGTCAGCGGTCATGTAATTCCCCAGGTTGAGGGGTTTGTCCGTCACGTAATTCCCCACCCCGCCGTCACGTAATTCCCCACCCTGGGGCGTGTTGGCGGGGGTTCGGGTGCTGCTACAGGTTCGCTCCTGACTGGGCCACCGACAACGGGCCCGGGAAGGGGCCTGACGGTGGCAAGGAGAACGTGGACGATGACCGATCTGATGGAGTTGTTCCGGCACTGGCATGCCGGCCGATCCCAGGTGCAGATCTCGACGGCCCTGGGAATCGACCGCAAGACCATCCGGAAATACCTGGCCCCGGCGGTCGCGGCCGGGTTGGCGCCGGGCGAGGGCGGGAAGTTCGAGGAGGCCCTGTGGTGGGAGTTGATCACGGGATGGTTCCCGGAGGTCGGCGACCCGGCAGCGCGGGCGGTGACATGGCCGGCGATCGCCGCGCACCACGACTGGATCGATGGGCAGCTGACCGCGTCGGTGACGGTCGCGACGATCGCGCAACGCCTGCGTGACGACCACGGCGTCATGGTGTCGGAATCGACGGTACGTCGTTATGTGGCAGCGCAATTCGCCGATCAGGTCGCCGAAGCGAAGGTGACGGTGCCCCGGGGCGCGGTCCCACCCGCCGACGAGGCCCAGGTCGACTACGGCAAGCTCGGGATGTGGCGCAATCCGGTCACCGACCGTCGGGTGGCGGTGTGGGCGTTCGCGATCATCCTGAGCTGCTCGCGGATGCTGTTCGTCCAGCCGGTGCTGCGGATGGATCAGTCCTCGTGGTGCGCCTCGCACGTGGCGGCGTTCGAGTTCTTCGGCGGTGTCCCCGCCCGGATCGTGTGCGACAACCTCAAGACCGGGGTCGACCGGCCGGATTTGTACGACCCGAAGATCAACCGGGCCTACGCCGAACTCGCCGCCTACTACGGGGTCCTGATCGACCCCGCCCGCGCCGGCAAACCGAAGGACAAGCCGCGGATCGAACGCCCGATGCCCTATATCCGGGATTCGTTCTGGAAAGGACGGGAGTTCACCTCCTTGGCGCAGATGCAGGACGCCGCCCTGGCCTGGTGCATCGACGTGTACGGTCGGCACAATCACCGCGGCCTCGACGGAGCCCAGCCGACCGCCGTCTTCGACGCCATCGAAAGACGCAGGCTCACAACACTTCCACCCAGACCGTTCGAACCGGTCCTCTACCAGGTCGGCAAGGTCGCCCCGGACTGTCACGTCAAGGCCGGCAAGGCCCTGTATTCGGTGCCCTGGCGGCTGATCGGCCAGCAGATGCTGGTCCGCACCTGCAACGACATGGTGCAGATCTTCGCGGGCGAGCAGGTGGTCGCCACCCATGTGCTGCACCTGTCGGGGCGGTCGACGAACGTCGAGCACTACCCACCGCACAAGATCGCCTACGCACTGCAGACGGTGTCCTGGTGCCGGGCGCAGGCCGAGCAGATCGGCCCCGGCGCGGTCGCGATCGTCGCCGAGTTGTCACAGGTCAACGCCCTGCACCGGCTCCGGGCCATCCAGGGCATCGTGCGGCTGCGGGACCGTTACGACGACGCCCGCCTGAACGCGGCGTGCGCCCGCGCCCTCGAGGTTGGCGACCCCAGCTACCGCACCGTCAAGGGCATCCTCGCCGCCGGCACCGAACACGACGGACAACCCGCCCCAGCCGTCGCGCAGGCGCCGGCGTTCCTGCGCGGACCCGACGCGTTCGGCAACGAACGCACCGCCTAAGCGTTGAGCGAGGCTATGACATGCACTGCACAACAATTACTTTCACAAGAGCAAGGGGATGGTCATGACAATTCACGACCCCAGCCTGCGGGCTGCGTTGAAGACGTTGAAGCTGACCGGGATGCTCGACACCCTCGACGCCCGGCTGACCCAAACCCGGGACGGGCAGCTCGGGCACCTCGAGTTCCTGCAGGTGCTGTGTGAGGACGAGATCGCCCGCCGGGAAACCGCGGCGCTGGCCCGTCGGCTGCGGCGGGCCAAGTTCGAACAACAGGCCACCTTCGAGGACTTCGACTTCACCGCCAACCCGAAACTCCCGGCGGCGATGCTGCGGGATCTGGCCGCCCTGCGCTGGCTCGACGCCGGAGAGTCGGTGATCCTCTACGGACCCGTTGGTGTCGGCAAAACACATGTGGCACAAGCACTCGGCCATCATGTCGCCCGCCGCGGTGGGGACGTGCGGTTCGTCAAGTGCTCCCGGATGCTCGCCGACCTCGCCGGCGGTCATGCCGACCGCACCATCGGTCAGCGGATGCGCGAATACACCCGGCCGCTGGTGTTGATCATCGATGATTTCGCGATGCGCGAGCACACCACGACCCAGTCCGACGATCTCTACGATCTGGTCTCGGACCGGGCGATCGCCGGCAAACCCCTGATCTTGACGAGCAACCGCGCCCCGAAGGACTGGTATCCGCTGTTCCCGAACCCGGTCGTCGCCGAATCGCTCCTCGACCGGCTGATCAACACCAGCCACCAAACCCTGATGGACGGCCCGTCCTACCGGCCCCGCAAACGACCCGGGCACCGCACCGCCAACGCAACCTGATCCGAACCCCCATCCGCTCGGGTTACCCTCGACTCAGCACACCCGAGCATGGGGAATTACGTGACGGACACCCCTGGGGAAATACGTGACGGTCGACATTCTGGCACACGACGAGGACGGCATCGAGATCGGCGTGACCTGGCGGCGAAAGGGAGACTGGTCGGCAGCCTTCAACCGCATGCCCGGCTCATCCGAGAAGTTGGACCTCCTGGTGGCCGACGGTCAGCCCGGGTGACCGACAGGCCGACTGTGACTCCGATATCGGGAGGATCAGCCGGTGAGGGCCGCAGATCGCGCCCATGAACGGGATACGCACCTAGGGCATGTCTCCCAATAGTTTGAGCCATTCGACGATGCCGGCGAGAAGGAATCCAGCCCGGTAAGTCAGCGCAAGCTTGTCATACCGGGTTGCCACCGCTCGCCACTGTTTTGCCTTGTTGAAGGCCCTTTCCACCACGTTGCGGCCCTTGTACGACTCGGCATCGAAGTTCGGTGGCCGACCGCCCGCGCTGCCCTTGTTCTTGCGGTTGGCCACCTGATCGGACTTCTCGGGAATGACCGCCTTGATGCCCTTGCTGCGTAGCAGTTCTCGATTGGCCTTGGATGTGTACGCCTTGTCGGCACGGACCTCGTCCGGGCGCGTGCGGGGTGCGCCGCCACCGATGCGCGGCACGCAGATGCCCTCCAGGAGCGGGCCGAACATCGGGCTGTCGCCTGCCTGGCCAGGACCCACCAGCACCGACAAGGGACGTCCGTCGCCATCGCACGCCAGGTGGACTTTGCAGGTCAGCCCGCCGCGGGACCGGCCGATGCCGTGATCGACCGGTTCGTCAAGCAGATTCGTGTAATTCGGTAGATCCCCCTGTGTCACGCGCGGCGTTGGCGCCGTGCTGGTGCACCCGCACCACGGTGGAATCCACCGACACCGCCCAATCCAGGTCGCCACCGGCATCGGCCATCGCCGCCAGGGCTATGAGTACCCGATCCCACGTTCCATCCCCGGCGTAGCGTCGGTGCCGTTTCCACACCGTCTTCCAGGGGCCGAAATGCGCAGGTAGATCCCGCCACGGGAGCCCGGTACGCAGCCGGTAGAGCATCCCCTCCACCACGAGCCGGCTGTTCTGGAACTTCCGCCCCCGCAGCCCATCCGAACTGGGCAACAGCAGCGCAAGCAACTCCCACTGCTTGTCCGTCAACACCTCAAACCGATTAACAACGTCTGCCACAGCGAAGAGTCTGCAGCACAACACCCCAAATCATTGGGAGACACGCCCTAGCTCCCGTCAACGAGATACAGGCCGCGGATGTGTGAGCCTGGCCTGCGGATCAGGGCCAACGCCCCATCCGCGATTGCCCTGGGACCCACCCCGGGTCCTTCCCCGCGCCCCATGCCCGATCAACAGGCGGGGACGTGCAGGATGAGCGCGTCGCCCTGGCCGCCGCCACCGCACAGTGCCACCGCACCGATACCGCCGCCGCGGCGTCGAAGCTCCAAAGCCGCATGCAGGACGATGCGAGCACCGGACATCCCAAGTGGATGCCCGAGGGCGATGGCGCCGCCGTTGACGTTGACCTTCGCAGGGTCGACGCCCAACTCTCGGGTCGACGCGATGCCGACCGCCGCGAAGGCCTCATTGATCTCGATCAGGTCCAGGTCTCGGGGATCGAGGGCTTCCCTCGCGCAGGCCTTGGCTATGGCGCGCGCCGGCTGAGACTGCAGCGTCGAATCCGGTCCGGCCATCACTGCATGCGCGCCGATCTCGGCAATCCAACTCAGGCCCAGCTCGTCGGCCTTGGCCGCACTCATGACCACGACGGCGGCGGCGCCATCGGAGATCGGCGAGGCCGAGCCGGCAGTGATCGTGCCATCCGTGCTGAAGGCGGGACGCAGCACGGACAGCGACTCGATCGTGGTGTCGGCGCGGATGCCCTCGTCCTCGGTGACGATGATCGGTCCGCCGGTGCGCCGCGGAATCGTTACGGGGACGACTTCGTTGTCGAAGAGCCCGTCCTTCCACGCGCGTGCCGCCTTCTGATGCGAGGCAGCAGCGAAGGCATCTTGCTCTTGCCGTGTGATCGCGGCGGTGCCGGTCCGGTTACGCTGCTCGGTGAGCGGGCCCATGGCCTGATCGGTGAAGATGTCGTGCAGACCGTCGTACGCCATGTGATCACGCATGGTCACGTCGCCGAACTTGAAGCCTTCCCGGCTCTTCTCGAGTAGGTGCGGCGCACGGCTCATCGACTCCTGACCACCGGCGACAACGACCTCGAACTCGCCTGCGCGGATGAGCTGGTCGGCCAACGCGATGGCGTCGATACCGGACAAGCACACCTTGTTGATCGACAGGGCAGGAATGTCCATCGGAATCCCGGCAGCGACGGCGGCTTGGCGAGCCGGCACTTGACCCGCGCCCGCCGTCAGCACCTGACCCATGATGACGTAGTCGACCTGATTCGGGGCGACACCGGACTTCTCGAGGGCACCCCTGATGGCGATGCCCCCGAGATCGGACCCCGACAGGTCTTTCAGGGATCCGCGCAGGCGCCCCAGCGGGGTCCGCGCTCCGGCGACAATGACTGTGCTTGTCTTCAAAGTGATCTCAACTTTCGAATGGACGGTCTTCGGTGCTGTCGTACCGCAGCTGCCGGGAAGATCACCAGGGCGCTGGCGCCCGAGTCGGACATCTGTCCCCAGGAGCTGCCCCAGCATGTCGATCGTGGTGAGCACCCCCACTGGTGGTGTGTCACTCGTTGCTCAGGAGGCGATCTCGGTGGGGGAAGACCGCCACACATGGACCGGGACGAGACCCGGCGAGATCATCACCGCCGCCGCGGACCGCTGCCGCCGACATCGAGGTGGTCGCCATACCGGCCGCGATCAGGCTCATCGCCCTGTCACGTGCCGCAGAGCCGCCACGATCACTTCGGTGGTCGGAGGGCATCCCGGAACCTCGAGGTCGACCGGGATGACGTCCCGGACTGCTCCGAGCACCTCGTGACCGCCGGCGAACGCACCGCAATCGTGTGCGCAGTCATGCAGGGTAACAACCCGTTTGGGATGCGGCATCGCCTCGAAAGCCTCCCGGAGAGGGGCCAGCATGTTTCGTGTGACCGGGCCGGTCACGAGGAGCACATTCGCGTGGCGTGGGGACGCGACCAACCGGATGCCATACCGTTCCACATCATGCACCGGAGCGAGCGCGGTGTTGATCTCGACCCAGCACCCGTTGCAGGAACCAGTATCGATATACCGAACTTGGATCGATGCCGCCGGCAAGAATGCTTCCAGCATGCCCTCGACATCGAGTCCCCCGGGCACGCCCTCCGCTATCCGGCCGAGCCGGCGGATGTGACGAAGCAGGCCACGACGGTGTGCGCGGCGGTCGCCACCGGTCACGGCGCTCACACCCCGCGCCCAGGTGTCGCCGGACTCCCCGAACCCTCGACCGGTTCGGTGGGTGCGTTGCGGATCGCCGATGACATCAGCAACGCCCGGGACATTGGGTCCGGTACCCACCAGCCCACCGACGGGCAGGAGGACACCGTCCCGCCGGCCCGGCGTCTCGGCCGCCGAAGCACCGCCCGTTGCCGGGAACAGGAAGAGGACTCCACTCCCCGATCAGCGAACATCTGGCCGCACCGACCCGCGATGCCCAGGCGTAACCCGCTCGATACGAATCCGCACCGGACGAAGAAGGCGGCGGTGTCAGAGGGATGCATCGGCGTCATCATCGATCGCTCCTCAATGCAGCAGACGGCGCGAGTGCGCACCCCCGACCGGCGCGCACTCCACAGGACACCGCAACATTAGCAGTTGCGTAATTTATTAAGTAGCGAGAATTGCGCCCCGGTTCGACGCCATGAGCTGGTGGCGCGTCGGCGACGCCGACGGAGAGAACACCCGATTGCGGGTCGCAGTCGGGCCATCGACCGCACACCACCATGTCGACGCTGGCGTGGCGGAATCCGTGTCACCGCTCGCCCGGAATTTTCGGGCCTGCCCTGCCCGCACAGGACGACGTCCCACAGGGCGCCGCAGGCGATGCATCACCGGTCCGGCGGGTGGTTGTCGGGCTCGGTCGGAGCGCTTCCGGCTAGTCGCCGGTGGCTACCTGCAAGCCCTCACCCGCTGCGGACGGGGCACAACTATCCGTCCCGTCGGGGACCGGTGCCGCCGGCCGGAGCATTACCGAGGACACACCCGGCGAGCAGCGCGGCCCCCACCGCGATCCAGAGGGAGTTGAAGCCCAACACCCTGTACGCCCACGCACCGAGGATCGCTCCCAGCGTGACGGCACTCCACAGTCGTAGGTAATGGAGCCATTGGTGAGACTCTTTGGCGAGGAGACGGTCCGTGATGCGCTGCGCGGTCTCGATCAGGAGGCCTCCGGTTTCGAGGAGGGTGTTCTCGGCCCCCATGGCGAGCGCGAGAAAGAATCCGATCACGACTGGGGCCGCGGTGAACCAGTGGATCGCGCCCCCCGCGGCGAGCAGGCCCGCGACGAGAAGCAGTACTCGGGACACGCGCCGATGCGTCCACCGGTGGCCCACGACAGCGGCTGTCACCACGCCGACGAGGAACCCCCCGATGATCGCTGCACCGAGGCCGAGGACGCCCCAGGTGCCGCCGCCGAGTGCAACACCGGTGGTGGTGGTCGTCGCGTTGATTGAGGAGACGAAGAACCCGCCCAGGAGCACGAACCCGAAGGCGTCGACGAAGCCGACGTGCACCGCTACCGCGGTCTCGACTACTCGTCGTGTCCCCGGATTCGCTGTCATATCTTTCGCATTGGCTGTGCTCATGGTCTCTCCCGCCGCCCGGGCCGCCTGCCGCTATCGGAAACTGTAAGGGGGAAGGTGAGCCTTGACCAGGTTGGCTGACGTTCATGGATCGTTGGGTGACGGGTGTCCACTGCCCTCACGGTGGGCGCTCTGGGCGACATGTCGAGGAATCCAGCACCCTCCGTCGCCAGCGGGGAGAGGAATCGACTACCGTCCACACAACCAAGCAAATGCTTGGTGGTGTGGTCGGCTCGTGGGTCTGAGCGGACACCCATTTTCCGGTGAGGAGTGAGTTCGATGTCGGAGGCATACATTGTCGATGCCCTGCGCACTGCGGTCGGCAAGAAGGGCGGTGCGCTTTCAGGCGTGCATCCCGCGGACCTCGACGCCGGGGTGATCACACAGTTGCTCGGGCGAAGCGGGGTCGACCCACACGGGGTCGATGACGTCGTTTTCGGCTGTGTCGACGCGATCGGTCCGCAGGCCGGCAACATCGCCCGCACCGCCTGGTTGGCGGCGGGGCTTCCCGACGAGGTTCCCGGGGTGACCGTGGACCGGCAGTGCGGGTCGAGCCAGCAGGCGATTCACTATGCGGCCCACGCGGTCATGAGCGGCACCGCCGATCTGATTGTGGCGGGAGGCGTGCAGAACCTGAGCATGATCCCGATCGCCTCGGCGATGGCGGTGGGGCAGCAGTTGGGCTTCGCCACACCGTTTTCGGGGTCGACGGGGTGGGGGCAGCGCTACGGCGACCGCGAGGTATCGCAGTTCCACGGGGCGGAGCTGATCAGAAGTGGGGCATCGACCGCGAGGAGATGGAACGCTGGGCACTGCAGAGTCATCAGCGGGCCCGCGCGGCGATCGCGGCGGGCCGTTTCGACCACGAGATCGCGGCAGTCGGCGAGTTCCGGGTCGACGAGTGCCCGCGTGAGACCAGCGGCGAGAAGATGGCCGCTTTGAACCCCCTGGTCGAGGGGGGCGGATCACGGCGGCCCTGGCCAGCCAGCTCTCCGATGCCGCCAGCGCGGTGCTGATCGCATCGGAGGCGGCCGTCGCGGCACACAACCTCGAGCCCCGCGCCCGGATCCACCATCTGAGCGCCCGCGGCGCCGACCCGATCTTCATGCTCAGCGCGCCGATCCCGGCCACCCGGTACGCGCTCGAGCGCACGGGTCTGAGCATCGACGATATCGACGTGGTGGAGATCAACGAGGCCTTCGCGCCGGTCGTGCTGGCGTGGATCAAGGAGATCGGTGCCGATCCGGCACGGGTGAATGTCAACGGCGGGGCGATCGCGCTGGGTCACCCGCTCGGTGCCACCGGCACGAGACTGTTCGCGACGATGCTCCACGAGCTCGAACGCACCGGTGGGCGTTACGGTCTGCAGACCATCTGTGAGGGCGGCGGCACCGCGAGCGTCACCATTGTCGAGCGCCTCGGATAACTCGCGGGCGGTGACGTGGCCTACTGGCGTGGTGGCGCCCGGACGATCAGAGCATCCCCTCCCCCGCCGCGGCACAACGCGGCCGCGCCGATGCCGCCGACCCGGCGGCTCGGCTCAGCGCATGATGTGGGTGATTCGCGCCCGGACATGCCGAGCGGGTGCCGATCGCGATCGCGCCGCCGTTGACCTCGACCCGGTGGGATCGGTACCAGGCTGATTGATCGAGGCCGGACCCATCGGCGCACACTAAATTTAGAAACGAACGACGGTGGCCAAGGTTTTCGTAGAACGCCACCGCCAGGGTTTCGACGTGCTTCGATATCCGGGGGCGCAAGGAAGGAGATCAGGTTGAACATCAATCGACCGATCGTGGTCGGGGTAGACGGGTCCGCATCGTCGTTGGACGCCGTGCGCTGGGCGGCGGAGGCCGCCGTGCGTCGCGAGTCGCCCCTGGTGTTGGTCTCCGCGCTGCTGACGCCGGGACAGTACGGCGTTCCCGACGCCATCCCGTCGGGCTACTTCGACAAACAGGAAACCGAAAGCAAGAAGATTCTCGAGCACGCCGCCGACGTCGCCGCGCGGACCGCCCGGGGACGGACCCTCGAGATCGAGACCGATCTGCGCCGCGGTCCAGTCATCGGAGTGCTCCTCGACCACGTCCAGACCGCAGAAATGGTGGTGCTCGGCTGGCGCGGCCTCGACGAATTCACCGGGATGCTCGTCGGGTCCGTCGCGGCCGCTCTCACCACCCACGGACTGTGCCCCGTCGCGGTGATCCGCGGGCTGCCCGGACCGGAGGAGCCTGACCTGGACGGCCCGGTGGTGGTCGGTGTCGACGGGACCAAGAACAGTGAACCCGTCCTCGCTGCGGCATTCGAAGAGGCCTCGCTGCGAGGCGCCGAACTGGTCGCCGTGCACGTGTGGTCCGACTACAAACTCTCCATGTTCTTCCCCGACGACACCGAATTCGACTGGGCCCCGCACGAACTCGCCGCGCAGGCGACCCTTGCGCACACCCTGGCAGGTTGGCGCGAGGACTATCCACATGTGGTTGTGCGGACTGTGATCGTGCGAGATCGCCCGGTACGCAACCTCCTCGCGCAGGCCGAACGTGCGCAGCTGCTGGTGGTGGGTAGTCACGGACGTGGTGGTTACGCAAGCATGCTCGTCGGATCGACCAGTCGCGCGCTGCTGCAGAGCGCGCAATGCCCTTTGATGATCGCGCACGAACCCCATTGAATCTCAGAGCAGGTCGTCGTCAGCGATACCGGCACCTTGCAGACTTGCTATCGCCGCGGACGACCTCTCGGCATCGCGTACCCGTGTCCCACGAGGAGGCCACGATCGGCACGGGTTGATGGTCTCATAGCCCTTGGCTAACCACCGGCTCGGCGGCGGGTGTGTCGCTGGGCACGGGATCACCCGGGTGGGCTCCCGATCAGGCGCCCGGTGACCGACCCGTGCGCGGCTTTTAGAGTCGTTCGATGATGGTGCCGGTGGCCAGGGCGCCGCCGTTGCACATGGTGATGAGCGCGGTGGCACCGTCGCGGCGTTCGAGTTCGTGCAGGGCGGTGGTGATCAGCCGCGAACCGGAGCTGCCCACCGGGTGACCCAGCGCGATCGCCCCACCGTTGACGTTGACCCGCTCCATGTCCGGTTGGTGCACCGATGCCCAGGACAGGGCAACGGAGGCGAAGGCCTCGTTGATTTCGAAAAGGTCGAGGTCGTTGATCGTCATCCCGGCCCGGTCGAGTACCCGCGAGGTCGCCTGCACGGGCCCGTCGAGGTGGAGCTGCGGTTCGGCGCCGACCAGGCATTGGGACACGATCCGCGCGCGCGGGGTGAGGCCCAACGCGATGGCCCTGGTCGCATCCATCACCAACACGGCTGCGGCGCCGTCGGAGATCTGGGAGGAGGTACCGGCGGTATGGGTTCCGCCCTCGATGATCGGGTTCAGGGCGGACAAGGACTGTGCGGTGGTCGCGCGGAGCCCCTGATCGCGGTCGACCAACCGCACCTGATCGGTCGCGGTCCCGTCCTCGCCCCCGACGGGGGCGGGGATCGGCAGTACTTTCCCGGTGAATCTTCCCTCATCCCAGGCCTGGTGCGCGCGGGTTTGAGAGCGGACCCCGAAGGACTCGAGGTCAGCGCGGGAGAGGCCGCGCCGCTTCGCGATCCGCTCGGCCGCCTCGAACTGGGTGGGCAGGTCGATGCTCCACGACTGCGGTCGCCGTGGTCCCGCACCGTCGCCGACGTTGGCACCGAGGGGCACTCGGCTCATCGCCTCGACGCCGCAGGCCACGCCGACCTCGAGGGCGTCGGCGGCAATCAGGCCCGCGATGAGATGGGTGGCCTGCTGGGCGGAGCCGCACTGGCAGTCGATCGTGGCTGCATGCCGGCCTGCCAGGGCAGCCCGGCATGCAGCCACGCCGTCCTGGGGACGTTGTTCGACTGCTCACCCGCCTGTGTCACGCACCCACCGATCACCTGCTCGACCAGTGGCGAGCATTCTGTGTCTGTGCCGGAGCCGTAGTGGGCCTGGCCGCCTGCACGGCGGAGCCGCCGCCGCCGACGACGGTGACCGGCGACTACTCCGAGCGGCCGTTGTCCGACGGGGCTCGCGTAATACCGCCCTCGGGTCGCGCTCCGGCTTCGCCGCCCTCCCCGGAGTCCTGCGGCGCGCTGGCGAGTCTTCGACCCGGACAACCCGTGACTCCCGATGCGATGCCGCCTGGAGGACCGCTCGCCGACATCGCTGCACGCGGCCGACTCATCGTGGGGCTCGATCAGAACACGAATCTCTTGAGCTTCCGGAATCCGGACACCGGCACCCTCGAAGGTTTCGAGGTGGACTTGGCATGGGAGATCGCCCGGGACATCTTCGGCGATCCGTCGAAAATCGAGTTTCGGCTGCTCACCTCCGACGGCCGGTTCGAAGCCCTCGAGAACGACGCGGTGGACGTGGTCGTCCACGCCACCACGATCACCTGTGAACGCGCTCAACGAGTCAGTTTTTTCGGCTCTCTTGCTCTGAATGTGGATGGCCCTGCATGTGGTAAGGCAGGTGGTGTGGGGGTGGGCGCACGGGCCGCCCGTAGGGTCGAAAGTTCCTACACAACCGGCCCAAAGGAGCTTGCCCGTGCGCGCCTCAACCCTACTCAACAGGCCGCTGTGCCTACCGAGGGCCACCGTCCGCGACGTCGAGATCCTCGACGAGCGGGTGGTGGTGAGGGTGCGTCCCCAACGCCGCCGGATGCGGTGCCCGTACTGCTCCTTCACGACCGTGCACCGCTACGACACCCGGGACGTCGACTCGTCGTGGCGGCATCTTGACCTGGGCGGACGGGTGTGTGTGCTCACCCTGCGGCGTCGGCGGTTGCGGTGCCCCGAGCACGGTGTACACGCCGAGGCGGTCGACTTCGCCCGCCCCGGCTCCGGGTTCACGACCGACTTCGAGGACCTCGCGGTGTGGCTGGCCACCAGGACCGACAAGTCCACGGTGTCGGTGTTCTGCCGGGTCACCTGGCGCACCGTCGGGGCCATGTGTTCACGGGTGGTCGCCGACAAACTTGCCCCGGACCGGTTCACGAATCTGGTCGACATCGGGGTGGACGAGATTTCGTGGCGCCGGCACCACAAGTACCTCACCCTCGTCTCCGACCACGAGTCCGGCAAGATCGTCTGGGGCACCGAGGGCAAGAACGCCGCCGCGCTCGGCACCTTCTTCACCGACACCCTGCCCGAGGGCGCGGCGCAGCGGATCGAGGCGGTGTCGATGGACCTCGGACCGGCCTACGTCAAGGCGGTACGCGAGCACGCCCCGCAGGCGACGATCTGTTTCGACCCGTTCCACGTCGTCAAACTCGCGACCGACGCCCTCGACGACGTGCGCCGCCAGGCGTGGCAGCTCGCCCGCACCCTGTCGGACAAGCAGATCGCGAAGACGTACCGGGGCGCCCGGTGGGCGCTGCTCAAGAATCCCGAAAACCTCACCGATAAACAGGCTTCGACGCTCGAGGCACTCAAACGCGACGGCGGCGCACTGGGACGGGCCTACGAACTCAAGGAAGCCCTGCGCGCGGTCTTCGCGGGCGATCTCGGCGACGAGGAGACGATCGCGATGCTCGGCCGTTGGTGTTCGTGGGCGCAGCGTTGCCGCATACCGCAGTTCGTCAAGGTGGGCAAAACCATCCGGAAGCACCTCGACGGCATCCTCGCGGCCATCGCCCGCAGACTTGCAAACGGACGCCATGAGGGCCTGAACAACAAGGTCCGGCTGATAATCCGCCGGGCCTACGGATTCCACACCGCCGAGAACGCCCTCGCACTGATCCTGCTCGCCTGCGGACCCGTCACCCTCACCCTCCCATATCACACGGCAACCCATCCACATTCATGACAGGAGAGCCGTTTTTCCACCGTGTACTTTCAGGCCTCCCAGCGTCTGCTGGTACCTGCGGACTCGGCCATTACCGGCCCGTCGGATCTGGCTGGCAGACGGGTGTGTACCTACATCGACACCACCTCTCTCGCCACCATTCAGCGTGTTTCACCTGAGGCAACGATCGTCGCGGTGCCGGACTGGGACGATTGCCTGACGACTCTGCAGCGGGGCCAGGCCGACGCGGCCAGTACCGACGATTCCATCCTCGCGGGCCTGGCCGCGCAAGACCCGAATCTGAAGATCGTGGGACCGGAGCTGGAGTCGGAGCCGTACGGAATAGGCGTCAACAAGCACGATGACGAACTTGTTCGATTCTCAACGGCACCCTGGAGCGACTGCGCGCGGACGGTACCTGGATGGCTCTCTACGACAAGTGGATGACTCCATTGGGCCCGGCGGCCGGCCCGCCCGGCGCTCTCTACCGTGACTGACCGGTCGTGCCCGTGGAGCCGAGATATCCATGTCAAACAGCAGCCAGATCGGCCACTGCGTCACAATTGCGCAGGATACGATGAAACTCTCCCGATCTGGAGGGAGGTGGCGCCCGTGGAGAAGGTCGAATCGAGACCGGGGACGAGCCGCTGCAGGGTGGGCAGATCAGCACGGTCGTGTGTCGGCCTGGGTCCGCACCGTCTACCTCGGCTGTGGTGCGGCAGGTGAGGGCGATGACCGAGCAGTATCTCGTGGGCGAATTCTCGCTCCTGCTCACCCAGTTACACGCGGCGGCAACGAATCCGGGAGTCCGTGACCGTATCGCCGTGCTCCGACGGCAGGTGGAACTGCTGCCTCCGACGGCGTTATCACCGGCGCTGGCGGGCGCGATGAGTCTGGCCGATGCTTCGTGTTGGGAGTCTCTGACGCAGGGTGACACTGCGGCCTTCGCCTGCCAGGCGGCGGTCTCTGCGGAACTGTGCGAATTCGGCGTCTGCTCCGGGCTGCTCGGCAGGTCCCGGCGCTGATCGATGGACAATGGGCTGCCTAGCTTTTCAGCCCGGACACTGGTTGTCCGTGGGATCGGTGGGGCCCACCACTGCGGCCCGGCGCCGCCGGCAAGGAACTCGGCAACGATGGACCTTGCGAGAGCGCGGACGGAACCAGGGTGTCTGCGTCGGGGGCGACGCCGGTCCGGGCGGTGGTGCCGTCGATCGAGGAGACGGCGAACCCCGCCCGAGCCGAACCCGACGGTGTCGCCGACGCCGACGTGCCTCGCGTCTGCACCGCTCGGCGTCTCCACGGCGCTGCCCGATGCGCATAGGTTGGTCGACGTGTGGGAGTGGCGGAAAATTGTGGCGGGAGCCTATTTCGGCGTGCCCGGGACGGGTCCGCAGCGCGAGCCCCAGCAAATTGCTAAGATTCGCAAGTAAACCAACCTGCGGGACCTGTAGGTTGCACGCCATGCAGGAGAATCGGCCGCGGCGGGTGCGAAACACACCTCGCTGACGCCGGATCGACCCGGACGACAGGAGGCGTCATGGCCGCGAACTCGCGCCAACCGCTCTATCAGATGAAGGCAGACTTCTTCAAAACATTGGGGCATCCTGCTCGCATCCGGGTCCTCGAACTGCTCAGTGAACGGGAACACGCCGTCTCCGAAATGCTGCCCGAGGTGGGGATTGAGCCGGCGAACCTGTCCCAGCAATTGTCGATCCTGCGGCGCGCCGGCCTGGTGACGGCCCGACGCGAGGGCCTGTCGGTGTCCTACGCCCTGACCTCGCCGCGCATCGCGGATCTGCTCACCACCGCGCGCGGAATCCTCACCGGGATGGTGGCGGGCCAGGCGGAGTTGCTCGAGGACGTTTCCGAACCTCCTGCCTTGGTGGGTGAGGTCCGGGGCTGACGGGGCCCACCAAGGCAGGAATCTCACACCCGCGCTACTTGCGAATTTTCTAAAGTGCGTACATCGTATAAGTGAGTGGCACGGAGAATCATCTCTCGATCCGACAAAGGGAAGTCAACGGTGACGAAGAATCACGATGGTGGCGCCAGCAGCCCTCTCGACGGCGGTGTGTCCTTTGCGGGAATCAGTGTTGCCGTCGTCGCGGTGTCCACCACCCGCGCACGCACGGCCGGGTCGGCGCGGACCCGGACGCCGTGGGTCGCCATGGAAGATTACGCGACCCTCATCCGTGACCGCACCCCGATTCGTGCCCTCCGCCTTCCCCTGACCACAGGCGACCCGCACACGGTCGCGGACCGGATCATCGGGCTCGGGTCCCGGGTGTGCGCGGTCTTCGTGTTGGGATTGGGGCACACGGACGCCGCGTCGGTGCAGCGCGAGGTCGAAGAAGGCGGCGGTCCTCTTGTCATTACCGAACTCGACGTACTGACCGTGCCCTTGGCGGCGGCGACGATCACCGTCCTGCGCCGCCGCAGCGTGCCGCCGCGCGCGGGCCGAGTCGTCATCACCAACCCCCAGTGGGCACCGCTGCTGGCGCCGGTGTTGATCACCTCGGGGGTCGGTGATCTCAGCAGTTGGCACGAGCGTGACGCGGAGGCGTTTCCGCTGCGCCGCCTGATGGAACACAACGACGTCCTGGTCGATCTCGCCGGCTGTGCCCCCGAGACCGCCGCGCCCGGTCGCACGGTGGTGGTCCCTCCCGATCTCTACGCCTACGACGCCTTGGTGCTGCCCGGACTGCTCAGCGCACTGTGCGGGCACGGTGTGCGGCGGTTGACGGTCGAGGTGGTGGCCGCCTGCGTGCGGGCGTTGGCGCTGATCACCCCGGCCGACCAGATGCTCCCGTCCCTCGACGACCGGCTACTGGTCTCGGCCGTCGCCCGGCACGCGAGCAGGACGATCGGCCACGCACCGCCATTCAGCAACCAGCACCAGTAGGCCACCGCGAGCGGCGCGAACCCCGTCCGCTCGCATGACGAAAACATCTCGAGGAGAACATCGTGTCAACCTCCATCGCGTCCGGTCTGGGGGGCGCCCCCACCGCGCATCCCGGCATCGCGTCCTGGGTCGAAGACGTCGCCGCCCTCACCGCGCCGGACGAGGTGGTCTGGTGCGACGGCTCGGCGGCGGAATGGGACCGTTTGACCACACAACTGGTCGAGCGGGGCACCTTCGTGCGGCTCGAGCGCAAACCCAACTCCTTCTGGTGCGTCTCCGATCCCGAAGACGTGGCCCGGGTCGAGGACCGCACCTTCATCTGCTCCCAGTTCCAGGCCGACGCGGGTCCGACGAACAACTGGATGGACCCGGTCGACATGAAGACCGTGATGACCGAGCACTACCGCGGCGCGATGTCCGGTCGGACGATGTACGTCATCGCGTTCTGCATGGGACCCCTCGATGCCGCCGAGCCCAAATTCGGTGTTCAGATCACCGACTCCGCATACGTCGCGGTGTCGATGCAGATCATGACCCGCTCCGGTTCCGCGGTGTGGGACAAGCTCACCGCGGGCACCGAATTCGTCAAATGTCTACACTCGGTCGGCTCCCCGCTCTACCCCGGGCAGACCGACACGCCGTGGCCGTGTGATCACACCAAATACATCTCGCACTTCCCCGACGAGCGCACCATCTGGAGCTACGGCTCCGGCTACGGCGGCAACGCCCTGCTCGGCAAGAAGTGCTACTCGCTGCGCATCGCCTCGAAGATGGGCAAGGACGAGGGCTGGCTCGCCGAGCACATGCTCATCCTCAAACTCACCTCCCCGCAGCAGAAGGTGCACTACATCGCCGCGGCGTTCCCGTCCTCCTGCGGCAAGACCAACCTCGCCATGCTCGAACCCACCCTCGACGGGTGGACCGCGGAAACCATCGGCGACGACATCGCCTGGATGCGGTTCGGCGAGGACGGGCGCCTCTACGCGGTCAACCCCGAGGCAGGATTCTTCGGTGTCGCCCCCGGCACCGGTGTCCACACCAACCCGCACGCGATGGCCACCATCGAGCGGGGCAACTCCATCTTCACCAACGTCGCGCTGACCGACGACGGCGACATCTGGTGGGAAGGCATGACGGACACGCCACCGGCCCATCTGACGGACTGGAAACGACGGGACTGGACCCCGGCCTCCGGTGAGCCCGCGGCGCACCCGAATTCACGGTATTGCACCCCGATCGCCCAGTGCCCGACCGTGGCCCCCGAATGGAACGATCCTGCCGGGGTGCCGATCTCGGCGATCTTCTTCGGCGGCCGGCGTCCCACCACCATCCCGCTGGTCACCGAATCGCGCAGCTGGCAGCACGGGGTGTTCCTGGCCTCGACCCTGTCGTCGGAGACCACGGCCGCCGCGGCCGGGCAGGTCGGCGTCGTGCGCCGCGACCCGATGGCGATGCTGCCATTCCTCGGCTACCACGTCGGGGACTACTTCCAGCACTGGCTCGACATCGGCACCCGGACGGACGCCGAGTTGTTGCCGAAGATCTTCTACGTCAACTGGTTCCGCCGCGGCGACACCGACGAGTTCCTCTGGCCGGGCTTCGGGGAGAACTCCCGGGTCCTCGAATGGGCGCTGCGGCGGATCGAGGGCACCGCGGAGGCCGAGGAGACCCCGATCGGCTTCGTGCCCACCCCGGGCGCCCTCGACCTGACGGGCTTGAAGTTCGATCACACCAAGATCGCCGCCGCCTTGAAGGTCGACTCGACCGAATGGGTGGCCGAGACCCGGTTGATCGACGAGTGGTACGCGAGGATCGGCGGCAACACGCTGCCCGACGTCCTGCGCCAAGAGCTCGGAGCCCTCAAGCTCCGCCTGGCCGAGCTCGAACCCGGCGACATCCCGCACCGCAAGGGCGCCCACGCTACCTCCGGTGAGAAGGAGTCGCGCTGGTCACGACCGCAGTTCTGACCCGGGACGCGCGCCGGGCCCCTTGCCAGAGCAGCACGGATCAGCTCGAGACCGTGCCGGATTCGGAGCGGTGCGGCCGTCCGGTCCCGGCCACGACCAGCGTCCGGCGCCCACACCCGGGGCAGCAGTCGTCGCCGGCCCGCAGCGCCGACACCCGACACCACCGCCCACACTCGGTGCACTGCAGAATTCGCCCCCGCAGGGCCGCGATCCGTGTTACCCGCATCACTCAACTTCCGATAATAGTTACTTGCTAACATTAGCAATTATAGATGATCATTTCGCCTCCCGGATTTTGCCCACCGTCCGTCACCACCGAGGAACCTCGATGACTGAACCGTCCACCCCCACCGCATCGCCCGACGCGACCGAGAACCCTCTCGGTCGCGCTGCGCGTGCGGCGGCCGCGCTGCTGCCGCGCTGGAGTGAGTGGAAACCGGCGATCCGCGCCCCCGGAGCGGACCTGTTGGCCGGGCTGATCGTTGCGCTGGTGGCGCTCCCGCTCGCGTTGGGCTTCGGCATCAGCACCGGATTGGGCGCCGCGGCCGGCCTGACCACCGCCGTCATCGCCGGCGCCGTGGCCGCCGTCTTCGGCGGATCCCGATTTCAGGTCTCGGGCCCGACGGGCGCGATGACCGTGGTGTTGGTGCCGATCGTGCACGAGCACGGCGGTAGCGGGGTCCTGGCGGTCGGGCTGATCGCCGGGGTGGTGCTGGTCGTTCTCGCCTTCGCCGGAGTCGGCCGCGCCGTGCGGTACATGCCGGCCCCGGTGATCGAGGGGTTCACCGCCGGCATCGCCGTGGTCATCACGTTGCAGCAGTTTCCCGCTGCGCTGGGAATCGCCGACGCCGAGGGGGAGAAGGTGTGGCAGAGCGCGGCGGACGCCGTCCACAAGTTCGCGCAGGACCCGTCCCTGCTGACTCCGGCGACCGCACTGGTGGTGGCGGCGGCGATCCTGCTGGGCGGCCGCTACTTCCCGAGGATCCCGTTCTCCCTGGTCGCCGTGGCCGCCGCGACCGTCGTCGCGGAACTCTTCGGCCTCGACATTGCCCGGATCGGCGCCATTCCGGCCGGGTTCGCCGCGCCCACAGTGAGTTTTCTGCATCTCGGGGAGCTGACCTCCCTGATCGCACCCGCGCTGGCCGTCGCCGCGCTGGCCGCACTCGAGTCGTTGCTGTCGGCGACTGCCGCCGATTCGATGGGAGTCGGCACCAGGCACAATCCCGACCGCGAACTGTTCGGGCAGGGCTTGGCGAACATCGCCGCTCCCCTGTTCGGTGGGGTGCCGGCCACCGGGGCGATCGCCCGCACCGCGGTGGGGGTGCGCTCCAGTGCCCGCACCCGGCTCGCGGCCCTGACGCACGCGATCATCCTGGCGGGCATCGTGTATCTGGCGGCCGGGCTCGTGGCGCAGATCCCGCTCGCCGCCCTCGCCGGGGTGCTGCTGGCGACCACGGTACGGATGGTCGAGACCGCCTCGATCCTGGCCATCACCCGTGCCACCCGCTCCGATGCGGGCGTCCTGGTGGCCACCTTCCTGGTGACCGTGGCGCTCGACCTGGTCACCGCGGTCGCGGTCGGTGTCGCGTTCGCCGCGATCCTCGCACTGCGGGCGGTCGCCAGATCCGCCCGCATCGAGCAGGTACCGCTCGAATCCGACGACCACATGGCCGAGGAACACGACCTGCTCCGCGAGCACATCGTCGCGTACCGGATCGACGGCGCCCTGTTCTTCGCCGCCGCCCACCGGTTCCTCCTCGAACTCGCCGAAGTCTCGGACGTCAAGGTGGTCATCCTGCGCATGTCACGGGTCACCGCCCTCGACGCCACCGGCGCCCTCGTCCTCAAAGACGTCATCACCAAACTCGAACACCGCCACATCACCGTCTTGATCTCCGGAATCAAACCCGAGCACCTCCGGCCGCTCGAAGCCCTCGGGGTGTTCACCACCACCGGCAGCGAGGAGCGGCACCTCTTCGCTACCACCCCCCGGGCGATCAGCTACGCCCGGATGCTTCTGCTCACCGAAGGCCATCACATAAGCCACGATGTCGAAGGACTGATCCATGACCCACAACACGCCTGACCCCTCGCCCGCTCCTCCGACGACACCGACCTTCGGTCAGCACCTCGGCTACCTCGCCGGCCGCACCCTGCCGGCCCGGCTGCACCCCTGGGTCATTCACGACACCACCGGTGCCGGTGCCACCCGCCGCTACGTCACCCGCTGCCTCATCCCCCTCGTCCCCATCCTCGCCGGACTCCTCTTCATCCCCGGCCCCTGGATCATCCGCATCGGGATGGTGCTGCTGCTGTTCCTGCCGTTCGTGTACTTCCTGCTGGCACTGAAGAAGATCTACCTCCGCCACCGGCTCGTCAGCCACGGCCTCGACCCCGCACTCCTCGACCTCCACAAACAACGCCGCCTCGACGACGAACAAGCCTCCTACGAGTCCCGCTACCGGTCGGCCCCCTAAACCGGCGTCGCCGGGAGAGGAGCGTGCCCCGGTCGGCAGCGACCACACCACCGGCGGCACACCTGGTCGCCTTCTGCACCTCAGCAGACCCGTCACTGCGAATCCCCCGTCCGGTCACCGTCCGGTGAGAGATCCGCATCGAAGGAAAGGACGCCACACCGATGCTCGGCACCCGAAAAGACGACACACCCACCGCTCCGGCAGTCCCCCACAGCCCGACGAACGGGACCAGATGAGTACGGCCGCAGATTCCACGTCGACCCGCCGGCGGGTTCCCGCCGTCGTGGTCACAAGCCTGGCGGCATCGACGTCGATAGCCGGGGACGTCGAGGGCACCTGGCAGGGTCTACTTGCCGGTGAGAGCGGCATCGATGTCCTCCACGACCCGTTCGTCGAGGAATTCGATCTGCCGGTGCGGATCGGTGGGCACCTGAAGGTGTCACCGGATTCTGCACTGACACGGGTCGAGACGCGGCGGTTGAGCTGGGTCGAACGCCTCGCGCTCATCCTCGGTCGGACGGTGTGGGTGAACGCCGGCAGCCCGGACGTGGACAAGGATCGCCTCGCGGTCGTGATCGGAACCGGGCTCGGCGGCGGCGATGCCCTCGTCGATGCCGTCGAGAAGATGCGCGCCGGCGGGTACCGGAAAGTCTCGCCGTTCTCCATCCAAATGATCATGCCCAACGGGCCCTCTGCCATCGTCGGCCTCGAACTCGGTGCCCGTGGCGGCGTCATCACCCCGGTCTCCGCCTGCTCATCCGGCTCCGAGGCCCTCGCACACGCATACCGGATGCTCGTCATGGGTGACGCGGACATGATCGTCGCCGGCGGCGTCGAGGGACCCATCGAGGCGGTGCCGATCGCGAGCTTCGCGATGATGCGCGCCCTCAGCACCCGCAACGACGCCCCCGCGGCAGCGTCTCGTCCCTTCGACACCGACCGCGATGGCTTCGTCTTCGGTGAAGCCGGTGCGCTGATGGTCCTCGAAACCGAGGACCATGCCAAGGCGCGGGGGGCGACAATCCACGCCCGACTCCTCGGCGCGGCCATCACCTCGGACGGATACCACCTCGTGGCCCCGGACCCGGCCGGAACCGGCGCCGCCCGGGCCATGACCAGGGCCATCGCCATGGCCGGACTCGGCAAGTCGGACATCGGGCACATCAACGCGCACGCCACCTCGACACCGATCGGCGACACCGCCGAGGCGCACGCGATCAACACCGCCGTCGGCGACCACGCCGCGGTCTACGCACCCAAATCCGCACTGGGGCATTCCGTCGGTGCCGTCGGCGCGCTCGAATCCGTGCTCACCGTCCTGAGCGTGCGCGAGGGGATCATCCCGCCGACCCTCAACCTCGACAATCAAGATCCCGGCATCGAACTCGACGTCGTCAAGGGTGAACCCCGCCGCGGCGCATTCGACTTCGCCATCAACAACTCGTTCGGGTTCGGTGGCCACAATGTGGCGCTCACCTTCGGGAAGGCATGACAGCCTAGTGTCCCGAGTCGCTAATTGTTTTATTGATGTTGGTGCAGTAGCGGGCGAGGCTTGCGAGGATTTCGTCGGCGGTCTTGGTCCATACGAAAGGTTTTGGATTCTCGTTCCATGCGGCGATCCAGGCGTTGACGTCGTCTTCGAGGGCTTTGACGCTGCGGTGGGATGAGCGGCGGAGTTTGCGGTTGGTCAACTCGCCGAACCAGCGCTCGACGAGGTTGAGCCAGCTACCCGAAGTGGGGGTGAAATGCAGGTGAAACCGAGGGTGGCTGGCCAGCCATTTCTTGATCGCTGGGGTCTTGTGTGTTGCGTAGTTGTCGCAGATCAGGTGCAAGTCCAGCTCGGCGGGGGTGTTGGCGTCGATGGTTTTGAGGAACCGCAGGAACTCCTGGTGCCGGTGGCGACGCTGGTGCTGGCCGATGACCTTGCCGGTGGCGATATCCAACGCCGCGAACAGGCTCGTGGTGCCGTAGCGGACGTAGTCGTGTGTCTTACGTTCGGGGGTACCCGGCATCATCGGCAGCATGGGCGCGGTGCGATCGAGCGCTTGCATCTGCGATTTCTCGTCCACTGCCAGCACCATCGCCTTGTCTGGCGGATCGAGGTACAACCCCACGACGTCACGGACTTTGTCGATGAACAGAGGATCGGTCGACAGCTTCCACGTGTCTACCAGGTGCGGTTGGAGGCCAAATGCCCTCCAGATCCGCGAAATCGCTGTCTGGGACATCCCGGTCGCCGCCGCCATCGACCGGGTCGACCAGTGACTGTCACAGTTGACCGGCTGCTCCTCGAGAGTCTTGGTGATCACCATCTCAACCTGGGCATCGCTCAGCTTGCGCGGCGCACCAGGCCGGGCCTCGTCGCTCAAGCCTTCCAGTCGATCCTCCAGGAATCGCTTGCGCCACTTGCCAACAGTGGGCAGCGACACCCTCAATTGTCGCGAGACCTCGCTGTTGGACAAGCCGTCAGCGCACGCCAGCACGATCCGGGCCCGGGTCGCCAGCGATTGAGCGGTCTTACCTCGGCGCGCCCACCCCTGCAACGTATCTCGCTCGGCCTGACTCAGTTCCAGCGCGGCCAGCTTCGGTCCACGACCATCACCCATTGATACACTCTACCAAGATGGCAACGAATTAACGACTCGGGACACTAGAGCGTGTCTGCTATTTACGGACACGATGATGAATGACGAGCGCAGCGAAGAGTACGCCACCGAGGAAGGTGGTGGCGTACTTGTCGTATCGAGTGGCGTTGCCACGCCACTGCTTGAGACGCCCGAAACCACGCTCGACGGTGTTGCGTTCGCGGTAGCGGTCCTTGTCGAACGCCGGCGGTCGACCCCCGTCCGATCCTTTCGCCTTGCGACGTCGGATCTGGTCGCGGCGTTCGGGGATGGTGTGCGAGATTCTGCGTTCCCTCAGGTTCTTTCGGGTGCTCGGGTGCGAGTACGCCTTGTCGGCCAGCAGGCGGAACGCTTCGGTGTCGTGGGCGCGGTGCGCGTCGAGCAGCGGCGCCAGGTAGGGGTTGTCGCCGGCCTGTCCCGGCGAGAGCATCAGCGTCAGTGGGCAGCAGAAGGTGTCGGTGAGGGCGTGGATCTTGGTGCTCAGCCCGCCGCGGGAGCGGCCGAGTGCGTGGTCTGCGGGTTCGTTGGCCAGATTCTTGTCATTCGACCGAGCCCCCTGTGTGCGCATCGGTCAGGGCGCCGGCCGAATGCTGGTGTGCGCGGACAATCGTCGAGTCGATCGACAGCAGACGTTCGAGCTGTCTCTCTCGTTCGGGGGCTGCCGCCCGCACCGTGGCGAACATCCGAATGTAGGTGCCGTCGTCCGACCAGCGGCGATGCCGTTCCCAGATCGACTGCCACGGGCCGAAGTATTCGGGCAGATCGCGCCACGGTGATCCGGTTCGGAACCGCCAGGCGATTCCTTCCAGGGTCAACCGGTGGTCGTTCCATGGACGCCCCCTTCGGCCCGCCAGTGCGGGTAGGACGGGCTCGATCACAGCCCACAGGTCATCGGGGATCTCGTCGGCGCGCAACACATACCCAGCATCACGCATCTATCCCCGAACATTAAGCAGACACGCTCTAGTCGTGGGGCCACCAGTCCCGCCCCCACGTCGCGGCGAGAAACGAGCCCGTACGCGGCCGCCAGGGCGACGGCGGCGAACCCGAGCGACAGCGCCAGCGGCCACCAGCGCGGGTCGACGAACACCCTCGTCTGCTGCGACCACGCGATAGGCGAGAACCAGGACAGCGCACTGCCGTGCTCGCCCACCAGGTCACCGATCCCGCGCAGCAGGAAGGCGGCCCCCAGAACGGCCGCGGAGCACCCGGTGGCGGCCCGCGCGTGTTCGGTCACCTGAGCGGTGAGCGCGGTGATGGCGGCGAAGACCATCCCGAGGGCGGCGAAACCGGTCAGCAGCAGCAGGGATCCGGCCGGGTCGACTCCGGTGCCGGCCAACGCCGCGGCGCCGACGACGACCAAGGCGGCGTTGGCGACGAGCGCGGTGAGCATCGCCGCGGTCAGCGGAGCGAGCCTGCCGACCACCCCGGCGAGCACGAGTTCGGTGCGCCCGGCTTCCTCTTCCATGCGGGTGTGCCGCACGATCAGCATGATGTTCATCAGCGCGGTCGCCACCATCAGGTACAGGGCGTACTGGTTGGCCAGGAACGCCTCCCGAGTCGGGGCGTCCATGCCGTAGCCGGGACCGGACATCATCACCGCGGCAGGGGTATTGGCGAACGATGCGACGTTCTCGATGTCCTCGGGGGTGGGATAGGCCAGCTTCAGGGCGTTGGCGAAGTACATCGTCATCACCGCGGTGCCCAGCACCCACGCGGGCAGCTTGATCCGGTCCCGCCGCAGAGTGAACCGCACCAGAGTCGCGGTGCCGCGCAGGGAGGTCATCACCGCCGCCCGATCTCGGCGACCTCACGGTCGTCGCCGTAGTGGCGCAGAAACAGCTTTTCGAGGGACGGTGGTGCACTCTCGAGGCTGCGCACCCCGTACCCGGCGAGGTGCCGGATCACCTCGTCGAGGCGGGTATGGTCGACCTCGAAGACGGTGCGCCCGTGCTCGATCCGCAGCTCGTGCACCCCGTCGAGCCGGGCGAGACCGTCGGCGTCGCGGTCGGTGGTGACGGTGATCGTCGAGCGGGTCAGATGCCGCAACTGTTCGAGGGTGCCGGATTCGACCGCGCGCCCGTCCCGGATGATGGTGACGGTGTCGCAGAGCTTTTCGACCTCGGCGAGGATATGACTCGACAACAACACGGACTTCCCGTCGCGTTTGGCCTCGCCGATGCACTGCTGGAAGACCTGCTCCATCAGCGGGTCCAGGCCCGAGGTCGGTTCGTCGAGGATGAGCAGTTCCACGTCGGAGGCCAATCCGGCGATCAGCGCGACCTTTTGGCGGTTGCCCTTGGAGTAGGTGCGGCACTTCTTGCGCGGATCGAGGTCGAAGCGGTCGATCAGGTCGGCGCGGCGGGCCGGGTCGACGCGCCCGCGCAGCCGGCACAGCAGGTCGATCGCCTCCCCGCCGGTCAGGGTCGGCCAGAGGCTGACATCGCCGGGCACATAGGCCAGGCGCTGGTGCAGGGTAACGGCATCGTGCCAGGGGTCGGCTCCGAGGACCGTGGCCCGGCCGGTGTCGGCGCGCAGCAGCCCGAGCAGGATTCGGATGGTGGTGGACTTGCCGGCGCCGTTGGGGCCGAGGAAGCCGGCGACGGTGCCGCGGGCGACGGTCAGGTCGAGATTGTCCAGTGCGGTCACCGGGCCGAATTTCGGCTCTCTTGCTCTGAATGTGGATGGCCCTGCATGTGGTAAGGCAGGTGGTGTGGGGGTGGGCGCACGGGCCGCCCGTAGGGTCGAAAGTTCCTACACAACCGGCCCAAAGGAGCTTGCCCGTGCGCGCCTCAACCCTACTCAACAGGCCGCTGTGCCTACCGAGGGCCACCGTCCGCGACGTCGAGATCCTCGACGAGCGGGTGGTGGTGAGGGTGCGTCCCCAACGCCGCCGGATGCGGTGCCCGTACTGCTCCTTCACGACCGTGCACCGCTACGACACCCGGGACGTCGACTCGTCGTGGCGGCATCTTGACCTGGGCGGACGGGTGTGTGTGCTCACCCTGCGGCGTCGGCGGTTGCGGTGCCCCGAGCACGGTGTACACGCCGAGGCGGTCGACTTCGCCCGCCCCGGCTCCGGGTTCACGACCGACTTCGAGGACCTCGCGGTGTGGCTGGCCACCAGGACCGACAAGTCCACGGTGTCGGTGTTCTGCCGGGTCACCTGGCGCACCGTCGGGGCCATGTGTTCACGGGTGGTCGCCGACAAACTTGCCCCGGACCGGTTCACGAATCTGGTCGACATCGGGGTGGACGAGATTTCGTGGCGCCGGCACCACAAGTACCTCACCCTCGTCTCCGACCACGAGTCCGGCAAGATCGTCTGGGGCACCGAGGGCAAGAACGCCGCCGCGCTCGGCACCTTCTTCACCGACACCCTGCCCGAGGGCGCGGCGCAGCGGATCGAGGCGGTGTCGATGGACCTCGGACCGGCCTACGTCAAGGCGGTACGCGAGCACGCCCCGCAGGCGACGATCTGTTTCGACCCGTTCCACGTCGTCAAACTCGCGACCGACGCCCTCGACGACGTGCGCCGCCAGGCGTGGCAGCTCGCCCGCACCCTGTCGGACAAGCAGATCGCGAAGACGTACCGGGGCGCCCGGTGGGCGCTGCTCAAGAATCCCGAAAACCTCACCGATAAACAGGCTTCGACGCTCGAGGCACTCAAACGCGACGGCGGCGCACTGGGACGGGCCTACGAACTCAAGGAAGCCCTGCGCGCGGTCTTCGCGGGCGATCTCGGCGACGAGGAGACGATCGCGATGCTCGGCCGTTGGTGTTCGTGGGCGCAGCGTTGCCGCATACCGCAGTTCGTCAAGGTGGGCAAAACCATCCGGAAGCACCTCGACGGCATCCTCGCGGCCATCGCCCGCAGACTTGCAAACGGACGCCATGAGGGCCTGAACAACAAGGTCCGGCTGATAATCCGCCGGGCCTACGGATTCCACACCGCCGAGAACGCCCTCGCACTGATCCTGCTCGCCTGCGGACCCGTCACCCTCACCCTCCCATATCACACGGCAACCCATCCACATTCATGACAGGGGAGCCTAACAAATGATCTTGCAGTTTGAGGGTGGTCGGCGGGATTCGGCGAGGTCAGGGATGGTTCTGGTAGGTGGGCGGCTTCGTGATGGTGCGGCCGGCGGAGTCGGCGAAGCTGGGGATGCCCAACGTGACGGCGCTGTGGCGGCGGGCGGTGATCTGGTCCATCTCGGCGAGCTTGGCACGGGCGCCGGCGAGGCTGACCTTCAGGCCCTCGGCCTCGCCGAACCAGCGGCGGGATTCGGCTTCGGCGATTCGGGCGAGGAGGTTGTCACGGATCTGCTCGAGGCGGGGCCTGGCGGCGGGGTCCGGACGCAGGAGCGGACAGCGTAGGCAGCTGTGTTCATGGATTTCCCCGGAAATTTGCCGTGTTGCCGGTGATGGCGTTGCGTGGCTGTGCAAGTCATGGCGGTGCCGGATGCGGTGAGTAGTGGGGTGTTGGCCGTTAATAGGTCGGGCGTTGCTGGCCGGGGTGGATGGCTGCGATGTGCGCTGCGCGCGCCCGGGTGGTGTGCCGTCGAAGGTTGTCATTCTCGATCGTGAGGGCGTGCAGTGCGCGGGCGAAGACCTCGTTCGCAGTGCGGTAGTTGTCGCGCTCTTCGCGGAGTTGGTCGATGCGCGACCTCAGCTGCGCAATTTCGCTGTGCAGCTTGTCGGGCCGTGATGCCGTCGCGGGCTCGACGTTCGGCGTAGAACCGCTCCTTGAGGTCGGTGTGCTTGTGGGTCAGCTTGTTCCGCTTCAGCCCTGCCTCCTCGGCGAGGCTGATGATGTCCAGGTTGCCGGACGAACGCAGCGGTGTGCCAGCGAGGAGGCGCTCCATGGCGGCGAGGATGGCGTCGCGTTCTTCCTGATCGGTCATGGCTGTTTCGGCTCCTCGATGGTGGCGGTCTTGGTGCGTTCGTGCCGGTCAACGAGTTTCTGGAGGGCTGTGATGCGCTGTTTCAGTCGTTCTTTCAGCGGGACCGGGGTGAGTGAGCTGGCAGCCTGATCGGCCAACTCGGCGATCTCGGATCTGAGGTTGTCGATGTGGGTGTCGGTGCGAGCGATGTTGGCGCAGGCGGGGTCGCAGCGGTCGATGGCTGGCGGCAGGACCCGGCTGGTGGCTCGTGGAGTCCTCTCGGGATGGCAGAGTGCCTTGGCGGGGTCGTGGTTGCAGGTGAGGAAGGCGTTCGGGTTGTCGTAAATGTGGATTTCGGGCTCCTCGAGCAGGGCTGCGGCCTGCCGAGGTGTGAGGAACTTCCCTTGGAATCGGGTTCGGGCGTTGCGCGCGGCCTGGATCATGCGTTCGGCGGCGGGGCCGGAGACGCCCTGTCCGTCCTTCAGGTCCTCGGCGACGGTGTCGAGGTAGTCGGCCATGGCTCGGGCGGTTTCGATGTCGAGCACCCGTCGCAGGCCCTGGCGGGCTCGGCCGGAGTAGCCCTCGCCGACGACGGATGTTCGTAGATGCCCGTATTGCAGTGCCAGGGCGATGCGGCCGCCGGGAAGGCGGCCGATGTGCCAGGCGATGGTGCGCCGGAGGCGGTTGACGACGATGTCGCCGTCAGGGTCATCGGGGATGCGCTCGTCGTTCAGGCCGTTGCTGGCGACGTAGTCGTTGACCCAGGCGATGAACGATGCGATGCGGGCATTGGCAGCCAGTGTCGTCATCGCATCGCCGGTGCGCTGGCGGCGGCCGCAGGTGCCGGTGATCCACGGTGGGTTCGTGGGAAACAGCAAGGGCCCGTCGACGATGCGTTCGAGAACTCGGACGGCGTCGGCGACCGGAGGGATCACGGTCCAGGGAAGTTCGCGGGGGACGCCGCCGCGGGCGGGTGTGCTGTCGGGGGTGCGGGCTCCCTTGAAGAACAGGCCGTGGAGCTGGTAGCGGATGCTGCCGGTGCCGTCGTCGATCGGGTCGGGACAGCAGCCGACCTGGAGTTCGAGGGCTTCGCCTGGGCGGACACCGCTGAGGTAGAGGATCACGATCATCGCGGCTGTCGCCAGGCGGGTCATGAGAAGCGGGGCGTCGTGAAAGTCGATGTGCGACGTCCATTGTTGTCCGTGGATCATGCCGTTCACCGGCGAAGACAGTGGTGCGTCGAGGCCAACGGGGACGTTGTTCTCGCGGTATTTGGTGGCCTCGTATTTGACGTGACGGTCGCTGGTGTCGAACATTCCGGCGAGGTATTGGGCGGCGACACCGCGCCGTCCGCGGGCGATCCCGCCGGGCAGTTCACCATGCTCGGCGATCCACTTGTCCAGGAATGCGCGCAGCGCCGCGGTGGCGCCGGGGTTGGGGTGTTCCCGGATGCGGGCGAGGAGTCGCTGGTGCTCGCGCCAGGCGGCGATGATGTCGTCGGCGAAGTCGAGGAAACGCAAGGACCAGATCAGCAGCGGTGACATCACCGCCGGGTGGATGGCCGCGGTGGTGTTCTCGTTCGGTGTCGTGTCGGTGGCGAGGTAGTGCTTGAGACCTTCGTTTTCCCAGGCGGGCATAGGGATTCGGTCCGTGGCCGGCAGGTGTGGGGCGAATCCCCATAACAGTGTGACCGCGTTGAGGTCGTCCTGCGCGATGGCGATGGAGCAGCCGCGTCGGCCGATGTGGGCGGCGTAGTCGGCGAGCAGGTCGTGGTCCACCTCGTGAAGGCTGGTGCCACTGTGGTCGGTGAGCCAGGTGGCGAAGCGCCGCCAGCCGAGGAACACCTGCGCCATCGTGCCCGGCGCCGGCCATTCGACGCGGGCGGTAGCGGCTCGATGCAGCAGAGCGGCGGGGGTGGGCAGGTTCACCAGGGCCCAGCCTGCTCGGCGGAACGATTCGCGCAGTGTCTCGGGAAAGGCGGCCCAGTTCACCGTCTTGCTGCTCTCGGTGCGGCGGTGGCTCAGCACGGTGTAGTTCCAGCGCCGGTCGCCGAACCGCGACACCCGGTCCGGGTCGGCGCCCCCGGGGAGTCGGCCGGCGGTGGCGGATGGGTCTTCGGCGGACGTGCCAGGTCTCGTCGGCCTGGCCGACGCTGGCGTGTGATGTCGTCACGTATCGAGCCTCCGATGCAGAAGTCGGTCGATCAGCGTTCGGTCGGTGTCGCTGATCGCGCGCAGCGCGACCGCCTGCTCCGCGGTGGTGGTGTGTTCGGCGAGCAGCAGGTGCAGGCGGTGGAAGTGTCCGCGCCAGTCCTGATCCCACACGGCCTGGTCGACGGTTCCCCGTAGCTCGTTCAGCCCGCGGTGCAGATAGACCAGGCGCGGCAGGTGCCGCCGGGTGACGATGGCGTTCTCGCAGCGCAGGCACCACAGAAACGAGGCGGTGCAGGGCTGGCCGGGTTCGTCGGTGAACGGGCCGTCGAAGAAGTCCGCGCACGCGGTGGTCGCGGTGTCCATGTCGCCGCGCTGGATGGCTCTGGCCAGGTCGGGATCATCGGACAGTTCGATCAGTTCGTTGGCGTTGTCGCCGAGCATGATGCGCATCTTCACCACAGTGTGTGCGTGGTCGAGTGCGTCGGTGAGGCCCTGGGCGATCGTCTGCTGGGCCTCGGCCCGGGACGCCGGATCGCGCAGCATGTAGACCGAATCGTGGGTTTCCTCGGTGTTCTGCGCAGGCTGTTTGCGGATGAGCACCTGAACGGTGCGGCGGATCCGGCGCAGGCTGACCCGCAGCGGTGTCCCCTCCGGGGTGGACAGTCCGGCGTCGATGGACCATCGGGCGACGACACTGGGGCCGGGGATGCCGAGGCAGAACGGGTCGTCGGGGGTGCCGGTGCGGCGGCTGACCAGCAGCTGGTCGGTTGGGCGTCGAGCAATTCGAGGGTCTGGCGGGCGAGTTCGGTCGCCTCGATCGCGTGGCGCATGAGTCGTCCGGGACTGTCGGGGCCGGTGTCGACGAGGTTGTTGCTGGTGTAGCGCAACCTGACCGGCCGGCGCCGTTTGTGGATCTCCACCAGGTGGATGTCGAACTCGTCGTCGCCGACGGCCGGGTCATGGCCGGGGACACGCATCCGGTGCAGCACGCTGCGGTTCCAGCCCTCGCTGGCCACCAGCAGCACCGCGAGCGCGAACGCCTCCGGACCAGTCAAAAACAACCTGGCCCAGGTCTTGTCAGCGCCGCGGCCGCCCAGCACGCGGGCGTGCCGATGCAACACGTCCGCACGACCTCCGTAGCGGGGGACGTCCCCGGTGCGCAGAATCGCGTCCAGCGCCTCGCCGATCACCCAATCCGTGCCGCCCGAGGCGTATTCACCGGCATACCAGCGGCGAAGGTGCTCGCGGTTGCCGCTAATCCGGACCAACGCGGTATTGAAGGTGGCCGCCGCCTGGGACCGGATCTGTTCGAACCGGTCGTAGGAGTAGGCGACCTCCGTCGGGTGTGGGCCCTGCGCGATCCGCCGGTCGATCGCGGTCAGCGTGTCGGCCGGAAGACCGTGGACCAGGGGAAGGACCGTCCGCAGCATGGCCAGCCGGTTGCGGGCAGTGTGGTTGTTCGGCAACGACAATCGCCACGCAGCCCAGATTGCCGGGCTGATCTCGGCCGTCGAGGAGGGCGCGTCGTCGCGAGTGAGAAGGTATTCCAGGAACGCACGCAGTGCCCAGTACCCGTTCCTGCAGGTCTCCCCGGAACGCCAGGTCCCAGCGGGTCCGGACTTGCGATCCAGCGCCGCGGCGAACGCGCGGCGAAGCTCGATGCTGCCGGGCAGCGTGGTGAAGTCGAAAGTGCCCTCCACTCCGCTGCTTTCGCCGAACACCGTCACGATCAGGCCGGTCGGGTCCAGCGACGAGGGCCGGGTGAAGCCTGCGCCGGGCAGCGCGGCCCGGCGCTGATGACGGCGTGCGGTCACTGTTCGTCCTCGCCGACGTCCATGACCCGTCGGCTCGATGCGGCGACTCGGGCCAGGACCGCGTCCAGGTCCTCGCTGCCGTCCAGCATCGTGGCCAAGCGAATCCCGTTCAACGGTTCTAACGGTGACGTCGGATATTCGAACTGTCCGAATTCCTCATGCTCTCGATGATCGTCGGCTGATTTCGGCGGCGTAGTTGGTCCAGTCTCCGGCGGACAGTCGCTGCCATGCGACGGCGACGTCGGTGTGGATGCCGAGGGTGCGGGCCAGGATCGCTGCGGGGATCTCGGTGGCGAGCTGGAACAGGGCGGTGCTGCGGTCGGCGCCGGGCCGGATGCCGAGCTTGTTCAGCCGTTCGACGAGTTGGCCGGTGCTGATGGGTCGGCCGGGCTGACCGCCCGGGAACAGCCAGAGCGATGGTGTCAGCGCACCGATTGTCGCGTGGCCCTTGCGTTTTGCGGCGACCGCTTGTGCAAGCTCGTCGACGGGATGGGGAAGATGGATGGGTGAGGAGCCCAGGTGCAGCTTGACGGCGCCATTGCCGGTCTCGAGGTCGACGATGGTCAGCCGCGAGATTGCTGCCGAGGTTTGGGCGTAGAGAAGTACGAGCAGGCCCGCGAGCCGGTCTTCGGCCTTGACGGTGTCGTCGTGCAGCAGCCGCCGCGCGATGTCCCATCGGTGTTGGTCATCGAGCGGCCGGGTGGGGCCCATCCAGCGGCGGGCGGGGATGCGGACGCTGATCAGCTTGTTCTTGTGGGCCCAGCGTATGAAGTGCCCGGCGGAGCCGCGGTTGACCGCGGTGTTGTCGGTGAGCCATTGGTCGAGGTCGGCTTGTTGACAGGTGCCGAGGGCGAGCTGGTGATCGGTCAGCCAGCCGAGGAAGGCGACGGCTCCGTAGATGCGTTGCCGGACCGAGTTGAACTGCTGGATCGTGGTGAGGGCGCCGTTGTTGCGTTGCCGCAATCGGCGGACGAGCTGCCAGGTGGTGTAGCGGTGCAGCACGCTTCGCTGTTCGGGATCCGACTGGGCGGCCACCACGCGGCCGACCAGCTGCTCAGCGCGGATCATGTGCTCGTCACGTTCGGACAGGGCGCCGACACCGACGAGGACCTGCCGCAGGTGAGCGAGAGCTTTGCTGTCGGGCAATTCGTCCAGCGCTTCGTGAGTCAGCGCCCGTCGACCGGCGGCGAGGTCGGCCAGTACGGGCGCAACGGACTTCTTCCTCAGCCATCGCATCGCGGTGATCGGGTGCTCGGCGGTCGCGATGTTGTTCCGCAGCGCTTGCAGCCCGGGATGCAGAGACGCCGAAGGCGGGCCCAGGATTCCGTTGAGGCCCTGGTTGATGAGGCAGCGGCCGCATTGCCCAGGATGCGGGTGGGTGGGGTCGCTGCAGGTCGGGCAGTCATGCCAGATGGGGAGGGTGGTGCAGTCCTCGCAGCGTGGCTGGTCCAGGGTGCCGGAGACGATGGCCGCGGTCCGGCCGCAGGAACAACACCGTGCCGTGCGTCTCTGGCAGGCAGGACACCACGGTCGTCCGGTGGTTCGGGATGTGCCGCAGAGCTTTTCTTCGCCGCAGATCGAACACGCAGCGGTCGGGAGGGGCGGGCAGCTGACGCAGATAGGGCCGTCCGGCGTGCGGGTGCTGACTGGCCGGCGGCGCCCGCAATTGAGGCAGATTTCGAGGTTGTCAGGGTCAGTGACCAGGCAGTTCGGGCAGAGCGGCCTGCCTTGTTCGTCTCGTGTCGCGGGCTCGCGGTTCGCGCCGCAGCGCGTGCATTCTTCGACACGGCTGTGGGCGATGCAGGTGCGGCAGACGCGTTGTCCGTCGAGGGGTTTGTCGATCCGAACGACCCGGTGGCAGCGAGGGCATGCCGGTCGGACGATCCCGGCGACGTCTGCGGCGTGAAGGGCCTCGATCAACGGAACGATGGCCCGGACTGGAGCGAGATGGCCAGCGCCGGTTAATAGTTCGGGTTGAGCTTCCAGTGCCCAGCCGATCCTGCGCTGATGGGAGGGCCGGGAGGCGAGCTTGCCGACGGCGGTGGCGATGAGGTCTCGGTCGACGTCCGGGTCGAGCCGGGTGATCACGCTGTGTATGACGCCGATTGGGTCGCGGTCGTCGCGGTCGGGGCATTGGGCGCAGCGGGGCTGTCCGGCGCGGTCCCGGGTCGTGACGTGACGCTGTCGGTCGCAGGCCGCGCAGGTCAGTGGCCGGATGCCGCAGGATCCGCAGTACCAGTCCTGACCGCGCCGCTGCAGGGTCCGCATCGGTTTGCTGCAGCCGGCGCAGACCGGCGGGGAAACCTCCGCGCCCGCCTCCCGCAGAGCGCTCGGCGAGAAAGGCCGCGAGCCGCCGCGACTTCGCCCGCCCGCCGGCGACTCCGGTGACGACGGCCCGGACCTGGTCCGCTGTCAGTCGACCATCGACCGCCAGCACCAGGTCCGTGACGAACCCGACGGGGTCTGAGATCGCGCGACCGTGGTCCGCTGCGGTCACGACGGTTCGGCGCCGCGGATCCGCGCCCGCCGGGGGCGTAGGTTCCCGATGCCGGCCTCGGCGCCGACAGCCCTCTTGCCGCGCGTGGTGGCGTCGGCGGCAACGGCCGGTTCGATCAGGTCGTCCATGGTGCAGTCGAGGATGTCCAGTAGCGCCATCAAGATTTTCAGGCTCATCCGTTCGGGCCGTTCGACCACGAGCCGATAGACCTGGCTCGAGGACAAGGTGATGCCGCGTTTGTCCAGCGGTTCGATCAGGTCGGTGGTTTGGAACATGCCGCGGTCGGCCATGACGTTGCGCAGGTGCCAGTGGTAATCGAGTTTGGCGGGCATCATCGATCCTTTCCTGCAGGGGCCAGTACGGGCGCCAGCGCCTTCTGCAGCATGGTGTTCATGTAGTCGGTGCTGACGTGGGTATAGATGGCCGTGGAACTGTCGCTTTCGTGCCCGACTTGCGATTGGATGAATCGACGGTCGGCGCCATCCTCGGTGAGGTGGGTGACGTAGGAGTGCCGGGCGCTGTGCACGACCAGCGCTTTCGGGAGCTTGAGCGCATCCCGGTAGGCGACGAAGCGGGCGTTGATCTCCGCGGGCTTGATCCGCCCGCCGCGCTCGGTGACCCAGAGCGCCGGATGATCGGGGCAGCCGAACCGGGGCCGGACGTGCTCGACGTAGTCGACCACGGCTTCCACCGCCCAATCCATCACCGACAGCACATTCCGCCGCCGCGGCGGCTGGCCGCGTTTCGCCTTCCCGTAGCGGACGTTGAGTGTGCCGTAACGGCCGAACTGCGGCGCCGCCGGGTTGCGACCGAAGTCCACCAGATCCAGTTTGGCCGCTTCGGAGCGGCGTAGGCCCCATCCGTATATGACCTTGAAGATCGTCGCATCGCGATAAGCGGCAAGGGCCCCTTTGCGTTTCGCGCGCACCGCGCGCTCGACCTGATCGTCGGCATAGTCGAGGAATCGTTGCATCTCCTCCCGGCTGAACGGGCGCGCCTCCGGTCGGCCCTCGTAGTCGTTGAGATGGGCGATCGTGTTCCACTCGTGACAGATCGCCACCGGATGGGTGCCGAACGCTTCCTCACACGCGACAGCCCACCCATATCGGCCGTCGACCAGGTACTCGCTGAACAACCGCAAGCCGCACTGGTAGCCCCGGATGGTCGACGGCGCCAGGTGCTTTTCGCTGGTCAGCCAGAGCGACCATTCATCGATGTCCGTCGGGGTCCACTGCCACGGATAGTCGTTGACGAACTCCATGAACCGCCGGACCAGCTTCTCCCGGGCCGTGATCGTTTCCTCTCGCAGCCCGCGGGCAGCCTGCTGGGCGCGCCAACCGCGAAACATCGCTTCCGCCATCGCATCCTGCGGGCGCAACTGCGCCACCCCGGACACCAGCTCCAGATGAGCCGCCCCGGCGAGGTCGACCTGCCGCAACCCACACTCCTTACGCCACCGAACAGTGCGAGAATCATGCATCAGGCGGGATCATTGAGGCAAACTTGCTGGCCAACAGGCGTTCTCTCGTCACCGCTGCGGTAATCTCACGCTGCTCCCCATCAGGCCACCAGCAGATTTTCGCCCGTCTGATGCAATTCCCGAGGGTTCAGATACGTTTCCCGGGTCGGCTGCTCGCTCCTGTGCCCCAATAGGTCTTTGACCAGTGCGAACGCGTCACCGTAGACCTTGCGCAGATCGTCGCGTTCCTCGCGGCTCAAGCCGAACCGCTGGTCCAGCGCCCGATGCAGGGTCACCAGCATCTTCAAGGCGAACGAGTGCCGGCAGACATGCGGAGTCGTGATGATGGGTTTACCGAACTGAGCGCATCGCTGGTTCGCCGAACGGAATACCGCCTCCCATGAGCGGTAGTCCATCGGCATTCCGCCTTCGGTCAACCACAGTGCCAGCGGCTCCAAGCCCGAGGTGCCCTCGATGAACAGCAGCCTCCGCCCTCGCTCGCCGATCAGCCGGATCGCGTCTTCACCACGCCGGCCGAGCCGGTCTTCCCACTCGACCCGGCAGTCCTTGCTGAGCGAGATCCGGGTGACGATCCGCATCCCGGGCAACCGGTGGTACCGGCCCTGCCGTTGTGCCCGCCGGATCGCCGCCCGCCGTGTCGTGGCCATGTATGTGGTCACACCCGCCAACGCCGCGGCCGACACATAGAACATGCGCTCCCGCCGTTTGGCGATCGCCGCGGCCACCGTCCCCTCGTAGTAGACCTGGTCTTCCAGCGCGTGCGGCACCTCCGGTGCCAACAAGGAGCCCCCCTCCCGCAGCCGCAGTCCGCTGTCGAACAGCAGGTCCGCGAAGGCCGCGTTCCGGCCGTCGTTGCGACCCCGCCAACCCTGTTGCGGCAGCCCGGCCGCGTCGTAGCCTCGCAGCCCGATGTCACGCCACAGCCGATAGGTGCGCGGCGTCAGCCATTTCACGTTCGATGCCCGCACATCCTTGGGCCGGTTATTCGCCACCTCCAGCACCGTGCCGTCGCGGCGGCGCACCGTGGTCGTCAGCACCGGGGAACGGGCGATGTGCCCGACCGCCAGGGCCCATCCGTAGAGCAGCTTGAACGCGGCCAACTCCCGCGCCCACTTACTGCCTCCAATGCGGCGCGGGTTGTCTTCCGACCGGCGTCGCCATGACTCGTAGTCGTCGATGTCCTCGTGATCGGCTTGGTCCCAATGCTTCTCACGCTGGTGTAGGAAGCTAAAGAACAGCCGGTAGTCCTTGGCATAGGCGTGCTTGGTCTCTTCCGCCAGAAACGCGAATCGCGACCGTTCCGGCCCACGGGGCCAGCGCCATGATGATGACGATCGGGGCGGACATCAGTCCACCCAGGCGCCCGTAGTGGGTGGCGCCCCACCGGTCGGTGATCGCGGTGGCCTGGATCAGGGTGAAGATCCCCCGGACCAGCCCAGCACCGACGGCGACCGCAATCAGCGCCACCACCGTGGACACGATCCCGAGCAGCGCGGTGGTGACCGCGGTGGCGGCAAGGATCGCGACGATTCGGGTGCGGGCGGTGGTGCGGGCGGCGATCGGGAGGTAACCGAGACGGCCGAGGACCTGCCCGGCACCGCCGAGTCCGAGGGTGAGGGCGGCCAGCGACGGGGAGAAGCCCTGTTCGATCAGCAACGGCACCAGGTTGAACACGCCGGCGAATGCGGCGAACGCTCCGAGACTGAGCGCGACGACGAGGGCCGCGAACGCGCGGCTGTGGGAGGCGTCGCGGTGATCGACCGGATGGTTTCCAGTCGGGGCGGGTGGGTGCGGCCACCGGCCACGGAGGCCGAGTAGGTGCCCGGGCACGTGATGATCGCCAGGATGGCGGCGAGGACGAGATATGTGATCCGCCAGTCGTAGCGGTCGACCAGCGCCGCGGTGAGCAGGGCAAAGACAGTGCTGGCCAGCCCGGCGGCCAGAGTCAGGATCATCAGCGCCTTGACGTAGCCGTCGCCGTACCAGCGGGTCAGCGCCGCAAAGGCGGGCGGATACAGCACGCCGCCCATCGCGATACCGGCGGCGATCCACCCGGCGTAGAACATCGGCAGGGTGGGCGCGGCCGCCACCACCAGCAAAGACGGGACGGCGAGGACGGATCCGGAGGTCATCACCGTCCGGGGCCCGATCCGGTCGATGATCCGTCCCACCGGGATCCCGGTGAGTGCGGCGGCGAGCTGGCTCAGCGAGAACGCCGCCACGATCACCGGCAGCGACCACCCGGTATCGGCCGAGATCGACACCGACAGCACGGGAAACGCGTAGTAGAGGATTCCCCAGCTGGTGATCTCGGTCAGGCACAGCACCGCCAGGACCCGCCATAGACCGACCCGGTCGAGGGTGTCGTTCCGTGGCAGGGTCGTGGTGTCAGCCACGGGCTATCCGTCGGCGCGGGTGGACAGGGTGATCAGCTGCGGGGGCGGCGGCTGCGCAGCAGCCGCCCTCGACGGCCGCGGTGTCGAGTTCGTCGAAGACCCCGGCGCCGCCGCAGACCCCGGCTTCGGGCAGGGTGAGCTCGACTCGGGCCGCGGCGTCGTGGTCGCCGGCCAGGGCGGCGGCGATGCTGCGGACCTGCTCGTATCCGGTCATCGCCAGGAATGTCGGGGCCCGTCCGTAGCTCTTCATCCCGGCCAGGAACACATTCGGCTCCGGGTGCGACAGTTCGGCGACCCCGTGCGGGTAGACGGTGCCGCAGGAGTGCACGTTCGGGTCGATCAACGACGCCAACTCCACTGGGGCCTGCAGCACGCGGTCGAGGCCGAGGCGGATCTCCGAGAGCCAGGACAGGTCCGGCCGGAACCCGGTGAGCACCACGACCCGGTCGACATTGCCGATGCGGGCGCCGGCATCGGAGGTCAACTCCACCTGCCCATCGGTGGATTCGATGGTGGCGGTGCGGAATCCGGTGACCACCTGCAGCATTCCGTCGTCGACCGCCTGCTTGGCGCGCAATCCGAGGGCGCCGCGGGCGGGCAGCTGGTCGGATTCGCCGCCACCGAACGTGGAACTCATGTCGCCGCGGCGCAGCACCCAGGTAATGCGGGTGCCCGGCGCCTGCTTCTCCAGGTTCGCCAGCGCGACGATGGCGGTCAGCGCGGAGTGCCCGCTGCCGGCGATGACGGTGTGCTTGCCGGCGTAGCGGGCGCGCACGTCTTTGTCGTCGAGGTCGGGGACCCGGTACTCGATGTGCCCAGCGGCGGCCTTCTCGCCGAGCGCGGGCAGGCCCTCGCCGCCGAGCGGGTTCGGGGTGGTCCAGGTGCCGGAGGCGTCGATGACCGCCTGGGCGAGGACGCGGTCCTCGGTGCCATCGGCGCGACGCAGGTGCACGGACAGTGGTTCGGTGTCGCGACCGGCGTCGACGACCCGGTCGCGGCCGCGGCGGGCCACTCCGATCACCTCGGTGCCCAGCTGCACGATGTCGCCGAGAGCGGGGCCAGCGGCCGCAGGTAGTCGCGGGTCCAGGCTTCGCCGGTGGGATAGGCCTCGTCACCCGGGGCCGCCCATCCGGTGGTCTCGAGCAGGCGGCGGGCGGCGGGGTCGATCAGCTCTCCCTCCAGCGGGAGAACAGCCGCACGTGGTTCCACTCGGCGATTGCTGCACCGGCGGTCTCACCGCGTTCAAGGACCACCGGGGTCAGGCCGCGTTCATGCAGCTGCGCGGTGGCGGCCAGGCCGATCGGTCCGGCACCCACTACGACTATGGGCAAGGTGTTCATCACGAGCATCCTTTCATCGATGTTCATCGATCCTCTGATTTCGGAGAGTATCGACATGCGTCGATGAATGCAACCATCGATGAATATCGATATAGTGAAGGCATGACTTCCCTGGACATACCGGCCGTCCGCACCGCCGATCAGGTGGATGCGTTGGCGCCGGAGGACGCGGTCACCTACGCCGGCTGGTTCGCCTGCCTGGCCGACCCCACCCGGGTGCGACTACTGCATCAGGTCGCGTCCCGCCCGGCGGGGATCACCGTCGGCGACCTCGCCGAGGCCCTGGGTATCGGCCAGCCGACGATCTCGCACCACGTCCGCAAGCTCGCCGACGTCGGGTTCGTCACCGTCCACAAGGACCGCACCAGCACCGTCGTCATGGTCAACCCCTCTTGCTGCACCGGCCTGCCGCACGCCGCCGACGCGGTCATGGGGGTGCTGACCCCGCGCCCGTGCTGCCCGGACGACTTCCCGGAGGACGTCACCGTCCGTCCCATGACCGACGAGGATTGGGAGGCGGTGCGCCGGATCTACGGTGAGGGGATCGCCACCCGCAACGCCACCTTCACCACCGAGGTCCAGCCCGCGAGACCCTGGCCGCGCAATGGGTGCCGGATCAGCGGTGGGTCGCCGAGATCGACGGCACCGCGGTCGGCTGGGCGGCGCTGAGCCCGGTGTCCGGGCGGGACTGCTACCGAGGGGTGGCCGAGAACTCCGTCTACGTCGCCGACGGGATGCGCGGCCGCGGCGTCGGCAAGGCCCTGTTGCGCACCCAGGTCATCGCCGCCGACGAGGCCGGGCTGTGGACGCTGCAGACCTCGATCTTCCCGGAGAACCGGGCCAGCATCGCCCTGCACCACTCCGCCGGATTCCGCACTCTCGGGGCCCGTGAGCGCATCGCCCGACTCGACGGGATCTGGCGAGACACCGTGTTCCTCGAACGCCGCAGCCAGCTGGGATGACGGTGGAGGTCGAGCTGTTGTTCTTCGAGGGGTGTCCGCACTGGGAGTTTGCGCGCACCCGTCTCGCCGAGGCCCTGGCCGCCACCGGTAATGCCGGAACGCCTGTACTGCTGCGGCGGATCGAGACGGCGGCATCGGCCCGGGCCGCGGGGTTCGCCGGGTCGCCGTCGATCCGTATCGACGGTATCGACCCCTTTGACACCGCCTGCGTCGGTGGGTTGACATGCCGGATGTACGACACCGAGAACGGGGTGCAGGGCGCCCCCACTGTCGCCCAGCTGACCGCCGCCATCCGGCGCCTCGAGGCTGGCGCCGGCCACAGGTAAGCCACCGATAGCACAACCCAGCCACGACTGTTGCCCTCCGGCCTGCGCCGACGGACGATGACGTCATCGGAAGACTTGCCGTTCTCGCTGGAGGTGGTCGCCGTGCCCGCCGACGACCTCCGGGTCGATCGCGGGGAGATCGCCCGCGACTACGACCGGGCCGCCAGCGACTTTCACCGATTGCTCGACTCGGCCGGCGTCGCCGATTTGCACCGCCGATCCGCCGGCACCCGCTGGACGAATCAGGAACTGCTCTTCCACATGCGGTTCGGCTACATGATCGTGCTGCGCCTGCTGGTGCTGGTGCGGGTGATCTCCCGGCTTCCGGCACCGGTCGGCCGCGGCTTCGCCCGACTGCTCAACGCCACGCCCCTCTTCGACGTCGTCAACTACCTCGGCTCCGCCGGAGGAGGACGAGTGTTCGACCGGAATCGGTTGGGCCGGAAGTTCGATCGAGTCGTCGCGGCGCTGCAACGCCGCCTGGACCGGGAAGCCGAGCCGAATTTCGGTCGGGGTATGCCCTATCCGACCCGGTGGGATCCGTTCTTCACCGAATACATGACCGTCGAGGACATCTACCGGTACCCCGGACGGCCCTTCGACTTCCACCGCAACCAGCTCACCCTCGGCTGAGCACCCGCGGCGCCACCACGGATTCGTTCACCGGATGTTCGCTTGCCCTCTGATTTGATGTCTGTCAATATCGACGTGTGTCGAATCAGGAAGCGTTGGAGAGCGGTGCGTGTTGCTCGCCGCTGGTGCGTGAGCCGTTGACCGAGGATTGGGCCGGGGATCTGGCCCGGATGTTCAAGGCACTCGGTGACCCGGTCCGCCTGCGGCTGCTCAGCCTGGTCGCCTCCCATGCCGGCGGTGAGGCGTGCGTGTGCGACATCTCCGAAACGTTCAACCTGTCGCAGCCGACGATCTCCCATCACCTGAAGGTGCTCCGCTCCGCCGGTCTGCTGGACTGCGAACGCCGCGGCACCTGGGTCTACTACTGGGTGGTCCCGTCCGCGTTGCAGCAGCTGTCCGCGGTGCTGCTCACCGAAGGTGGACCCGTCGTACCGTCCGAGACATGCGCGGCGGAGGTGCCGGCATGAGCGAGGCAACCACCACCGAACACCACCCGGCCGTCGTCGGCAAACTGTCTACCCTCGACCGGTACCTGCCGGTGTGGATCGGCGTCGCCATGGTGGCCGGGCTGCTGCTGGGCAGGATGATCCCCGGCCTGGGCGATGCCCTGTCCGCGGTGGAGGTCGACGGAATATCCCTGCCGATCGCCCTCGGTCTGCTGATCATGATGTACCCGGTGCTGGCGAAGGTCCGCTACGACCGTCTCGACACCGTCACCGGCGACCGCAAACTCCTCGTCGGGTCCCTCGTACTGAACTGGGTACTCGGCCCGGCGTTGATGTTCGCCCTGGCCTGGCTGCTGCTGCCGGATCTGCCCGAGTACCGCACCGGCCTGATCATCGTCGGGCTGGCCCGCTGCATCGCGATGGTGATCATCTGGAACGACCTCGCCTGCGGTGACCGCGAGGCCGCCGCCGTGCTGGTGGCGATCAACTCGGTGTTCCAGGTGATCATGTTCGCCGTCCTCGGCTGGTTCTACCTTTCGGTCCTGCCCGGTTGGCTCGGCCTCGAGCAAACCACCATCGACACCTCGCCGTGGCAGATCGCGAAGTCGGTGCTCATCTTCCTCGGCATCCCGCTGCTCGCCGGCTACCTCACCCGCCGCTACGGCGAAAAGGCAAAGGGCCGCACCTGGTACGAGTCCAAGTTCATCCCCCGCATCGGGCCGTGGGCGCTCTACGGGCTGCTGTTCACCATCGTCATCCTCTTCGCCCTGCAGGGCGAGCAGATCACCTCCCAGCCGCTCGACGTCGTCCGCATCGCGATCCCGCTACTCGCCTACTTCGCGATCATGTGGGGCGGCGGCTACGCCCTCGGCGCCGCAATGGGTCTCGGGTACGAGCGCACCACCACCCTGGCGTTCACCGCCGCGGGCAACAACTTCGAACTCGCCATCGCCGTCGCCATCGCCACCTACGGCGCCACCTCCGGCCAAGCACTCGCCGGTGTCGTCGGCCCACTGATCGAGGTGCCCGTCCTCGTCGGACTCGTCTATGTCTCCCTGGCACTGCGCAACCGGTTCTCGCATTCCGCTGGTTTCACCGACACCCCCGCATCCGCATCTGCATCTGTGACGAAGGAGTCCTGATGTCCGAACCGCTCGATGAGGAACTGCGCTCCCCGCTCCACCGGGCGCAACCGGAACTGCTGATGCCGCAAGCGATTCTGTCGCGGACCGCGGCGGATCTGTCGGCGAAGTACACCGGGGTGTTCTCCCCGCAGACGGTGGAGCGGTACGTCTTCGAGTCCTACACCGCGCTACGGCGTACCTCCAAGGTGCACACCCACCTGACCACCCTGGCCGGCCGATTCGCCGCCGACCGGCTCACCGCCCTGGCCCAATCCCGCGGTGCGGCGCCGAAGGATGTGCCGGAGGTGCTGTTCGTTTGCGTCCACAATGCCGGCCGCTCCCAGATGGCCGCCGCCCTCCTCGCTCACCACGCCCAGGGCCGGGTGCACGTGCGCTCCGCCGGGTCCGCCCCGATCCACGCGATCAACCCCACCGTGGCCCTGGCGATGACCGAGCTCGGGATCGACCTGGGTGCCGAGTACCCGAAGCCGCTGACCGACGACGTCGCCGCCGCCGCGGACGTCGTGTCGATGGGCTGCGGCGACGCCTGCGCGAGCTACCCCGGCAAGCGGTACCTCGACTGGGCCCTCGCCGACCCCGACGCACAGCCTCTCGACGTCGTGCGGGTCATCCGCAACGACCTCGACACCCGGGTGCAGCAGCTGCTCCGCGAGCTCACCACCGTCCCGGCCTAATCGGAAACAACTCGTCACCTTTCCCTTCGTTCCGAAAGGACCGCCATGCCCACCACTCCCAGCGTGTTGTTCGTCTGCGTCCACAACGCCGGCCGCTCCCAGATGGCCGCCGGATTCCTCACCCACCTCGCCGGTGACCAGGTCGAGGTCCGCTCCGCCGGATCCGCCCCCGCCGAGACCATCAACTCCGCCGCCGTGCAGGCGATGGCCGAGATCGGCATCGACATCTCCAATCAGTCCCCGAAGATCCTCACCCCCGACGCCGTCGAGACCTCCGACGTGGTCATCACCATGGGCTGCGGCGACGCCTGCCCCGTCTTCCCAGGGGTCAGCTACCGCGACTGGGCGCTCGAGGACCCGGCCGGCAGGCGTCGACGCGGTCCGCCCGATCCGCGACGACATCAAAGCCCGGGTCGAGGCGCTGATCGCCGAACTCGTCCCCGCCACCGCCTGAGCGACGGAGGCGAGACGATGAGCAGACCCTCCGTGTTGTTCGTGTGCGTGAAGAACGGCGGCAAGGGTTGGGTGCGCCAATTACCGGCCAATCGGACAGTATCGCTGTGAGCGGCCGGGGTTTACGCTCCGCTGGTGGATGTCATGCACTTACTCGACCCTTTCGTCAGCGGGGACGCCTCGGCGGCAGCGGTCTCGACGGACTGGGACGAGATCCGGATCTGGTCGGAGCAGGCTTACATGCCGTACCGCGTGCCGCCGAGTGGTTCTGCCATGCGGCCACGGTGGAACACGTTCTCGACGTCCATCGGCGAGCTCACTCTCACCCGTTTCCGATACGGGATCCCGGTCACGGTCGACGAGTTCTCCGCCGACGCCGGCAACATACTGGTGCTGACCACTGTCCGCGGACGAGCTCAGCACCGAGTTGGTCAAGACGAGATCGGCATCGGCATCGCACCGGGTGGCGCCTTCGTGGTGGATTGCAGCCGTATCGATCACGACGTCGACCTCGACGATTCGGGTCTCCAGCTGAATTTGACGGTGCCGCATCGCTTCTTCGCTGATCTCGCCTACCCATGGTGTGGGTTCGTCCCGGACGACCGCCTGTGGCAGCACAAGTGTGTGGTGGGGAGCGAACGCCACTCGTGGAACGCGCTGCTCGCCCAAACCATCTGCTCGATCCGTGCTGATCCCAACCGGATCGCGAAGCGACCTCAGCTAGAGGACATGTTGCTCGGTCACCTGCTCAGCGAGTCGGTTTCCGCCGCAGACGTTCAACTCGACGGGAGTGCGGCACCCGGCGGGCCGGGTCGCCGGCGCAACCGTCGCCGAGGCAGTGCGGGGTGGCCTGGACTGTCGGGAGGTCACCTCGCTCCGCGGAGTGATCCAGCACTTTCCGGGCGTACGCAAGAACTGGGCGTACACCTTCCTAGTCGACGAGGAACCGGAACCCATCGGCCGTCCGGCCGGCGCAATCGGCTGGGCCGGACTCGCGAATCTGTACTACTGAATCGACCGCGACAACGGCATCGCCGGATTTTGGGCCACTCAGAATCCTGTCTCTGGCCGACGCCGTCTCAGCGCGCGCCCAGGCACACACACGTCCCACCGCCGACGGTTCGACCCACACCGTTGCTTCCGCCTGGACCGCCACTTCTCCGCGCCGGCTGGGCCTCTGATTCACATGCCCAGCCGGGAACGAGAAGCAGACGGACGTTGGGCGACGGGCGGGCCGTGTGCGGCCCGCCCCCGAGCTACACCGTGACCAGCTCGACAACGTGCTGAAATAGAAACGAGATGAGATTACATGACCGACAAGCTGAAGTTCTTCTCACAGGAATGGTGTGACGACGCACGCGAGGCTGTCAACGCGAACCCCGACATGCTCGCCGGATTCAAGGACCCGTCGTCGTTCACCAACAAGATAGAGTTCGGTGTCATCGGCCGCGACGACGTCGCCAGCCACCTCGAATTCAAGGAAGGCAAAATCATCTCGTTTTCACCGCGAGTCTTCGACCAGAGCGAGCTGTGGCTGATCATCAACGGCAGCTTCCAGACCTGGCAGACCGCGGCGGCCGGCGAAGAAGAGGGCGGGAAGCTTCTGATGAAGGGCCAGATCAAGTTTGCCAAGGGGCCGATGTCCGCGGCGATCGAGAACGCCGACGCCCTCAACGCCTTCCTGCGCACCTGGGGACAGATCCCCACCGACTGGGACGTGTAATTGGCCGCGGCCCACACATTCACACCACTGCGCTCCGCACGCGGGACTCAGGCCCTCCACTGCGATGAGTCCCGCCACTGCGCCCGTTAACGGGACTTCTCCCAAAGGATTTCACATGTTAACACTCATTATCCACGCTGTAATCGACTCCGTAAGTGTGATCACGCGTCGCCCCGCCGCGGCGCGGGCAATGGTTCGACGATTCCTTACGCACATCGCTGTCGCACGAGCCAATGTGCGATGGGTCGCCATGGTTGCGACTCCATAAGACGAAACCGAAGACCTCAGCATCAACCATGAGACCGTCGAGTTCACACAGCAGTAGCTGCAGCCTTCGAGAGAAGTCGGTTCTTCAAGAGAAGTCGGCCGGGATGAGCGGGCATTCCGGCGGCCATCGACCAGTGATCTGATCGAGCGCCGCCCATACGTTCACACCGTTAGACCACTCGCGCGGGACTCATGTCCTCCTCTGGCTGAGTCCCGCGCGGGTCCAACCACTCACCCACCACCTTGCTTGGAAAGGCCCCTGACCCATGACAACCGTCAAGAAAGGCTACGCCGTCACCTTGTACGACGGCCAGGACGTCAACGGCGTCGCCGGTATTGTCGGGATGCTGCTCGGGCAGAATCTCGAGAACTTTCCTTCTCGCGTGAAATTCGCGCGCCGAATCTCGAGGCCGGTGGCCATCTACAGCACCGACACCGACAGTGCTTGCACCATCATTTTCGGCAGCGACGAAGCCGTCGTCTACAACGACATCGTCGGTAAGCCGGCCGTGACGGTGATGGCGACCGTCGATCAAATCCTCGATGTCTCCCAGTTGCCAATGAAGGCCGGCGGGCTGATACCGGTGGGGTTCTTCACCGGCCGGGGCCTGTCCGTTCTCGGGCAGATCCTCCAGCACAAGCTTGTCGTCAAGGGACTGCTGACCCATACCGTGACCGCGCTGCGCACGATCGCGTTGGTCTCGGTCGTCGACGCATGACCGCACACTCGGGCCGGGGGCGCCCGGAAACCCACGCCCTCGACGAGCCCACCGACGTCTTCGAACTGCCCGACGTCGGAGACGTCGAAGCATTCGAACCGGAGCCACCGCGTGCGTCGACGAAGATGAATATCGCCCGCGGACTGCTCGTGCTCGCGTTGATTCCGATCGGCGCGTTGTACCTGTATCCGCGGATCTACGATCTGACGGCGACGCCGTACCGGCTCGACCAGGCAGTCGTGTCGGCGGGCAACTACAACCCGGCCCTGGACCAGATCGTCGAGGACGAGAAGGTCACCCTCGCAGCGTTCGACTCACTCGAGAAGATGAAAACCTCGCTGGCAAGTGTGCTGAGCACCGACGCGGCCGTGACCGCGGAACTGAACACACTGATCGGGCAGATCAGCGGAGACGTCCAAGCCACCTTAAATCAGGCCGGGGCGAACGTCACCGACCTGGTGGCCTCCCTCGATACCTTGACCACACATATCAATTCGCTGCAACCCGCCGCCGACGGCGCGACCGCGGCCGTCGCCGCCGACCGGGCAACCCTTGATGCGATCCTCGCCGACGCACGCTCAACCGCAGAGAAGGTCCACAGCGCCCGCCTGTCCGCGGAAGAATCCGCCAACGATTTGTCCGGAAAGTAGGAGATGTACCCGTGATTTTCTTCGGACGCCGCGGCGGTCCGGCCCGCTTGGTGCTCTCGGTCGTCGCGGTAGGCGTTCTCGGCCTGCTCGCGTTCGTGGTGTTCAACCTCAACACCCGACTCGACAACCAGCAACGGGCCAACGAGACCAGTATCACTGCCTCCCAAGCAATTGTCGATGTCAACGACCGGCTGACCAACCAGTTGCAACAGCTCACCGAGCTCACCCACACCGCGCAGACCGCCCTCGATGCGACGGCAGCGCTCGGTCCGCTGCTGGTCAAGCTGGACGAGGCGATCAGCCCCGCTGCCCAGATGCTGGCCAGCAACACCGAGGGTGCGCAGCTGACCAATGATCAGTTGACGAACATTCAGGGCATTCTCGGCGAAGTGCAGAACACCGTTCTGCCGCTGGTGGAATCCGCGCAGGCCTTCGGCGATCAGGGCCGACAACTACTGGCCATCGTGCAGGGCCTCGTGAGCGACCTGCAGGGGTCGGTCGCGGCCGCCCAAACCATCAACCAGATGTTGCCGCTTCCGGGCTGACCCGGCAGGCAGCTCACCGACCGATCTGTACCTACTCTCGACTGGACGTGACATGCAGCAGGGCACCGACATACCGGGCGAGGCGTATCCACGCCGCGGCCTGGCCGGACTTCAGCGTTTCGATGTTCCCGCATCAGCGCTGCCATACCGCAAGGGCGTGGTTCCGCAACGCCCGGACGTACCAGTGACCGCCGCAGCCTCCTCGAATGGTTTCACTGTGGCCACCGAATGGATGGGCCGATTGGCCGCGGTTCTGGCCATCATCTTGTTCGGGTTGGTCCTCATGGCCATCAACAAAGGCCAGCAAGTACAGGACAGTGCCCGCACCATCGTGGACAACTTCCGGATCACCAACGACTACTTCGCCCAGCGGGCCGATATGACCGCGCCGGCGACCGCCCGCAGACAACTCGACGAACTCGCCGGCGTGTTGGCAAATCTCAACACGGCCACCGCCACCGATGTCGATCACCTTGCAGCACTGCTACCGGACGCACGAGCGTTGCTTGCCGCCGGGCAGGGTGACAGTGCGATCGCCGTGCAGCTCGAGGGCGTGGCCACCACCTTGCAGGGCTCGGCCTCGTCCCTGCACCAGATCTCCGCGGACGCCAACACCACGGTCTCCGATGTCAACAACGAGCTCACCACTGCCATCGATCTGGTCAACCAGCTCAACAGTGAGCTCACCCGTACCACCAACAAGCTGGCGCTGATTCCCGCACAAGACGCCATCATTCCTGCACCGGGAGGCAACTGAATGATCAGCAAGAAGGCGTGGCTCGGAGTCGTCCTCGGGCTCGGCGTGGCTCCGGCGGTGCTGTTGTGCGCGGTCAACGGATTCGTTCCCGGTCTCGACGACGTCGTCGACCCCCTCGGTCGGCCGTCCCAACTCAGCCTCGAGGTCATCGACTCCGCAGACCAGTTCGACACCCTCACCGCCATCCTCGTTCCCAAGCACGCCCAGCTCGCCGGAGACATACAAACCCTGGGCCCACTGGCCAACGACCTCGAAGGCCTCACTAACAAGGCCGGTGAACTATCCGGGCAGGCGAAAACGCTCAACTCCTCCACCGGCGACGTCAGCACCATCGCCAGCCCTCTGCCGGATCTCGTCGCGAACGTGACCGGCCGCGCCAATCAGGCCAGCCCCACCGTGGCGGGACTCTCCACCGCCGTCGGATCGGTCACCACCCAACTCAAGGCGATCAACACCGGCTTGACCACGGTCGGAGGCACCCTCGGCACACTCGGACCAAAGGCCACCGCCATCGCCGCAACACTGGCGAACGTGGAGGAAGAAGCACGGCACGTCCAAGAGATGGGCCCGCTGCTCGCAGTTATCGGTCCTCCGGTCAACTCCCTCAACCTCCCAGCACTCGGCGTCGCAACCACTCCTACCCCGTAACGCTCGCGCCGGCCGGTAAAAGCCGCAAAACGAGTGAAAGGCAGAACAAACACGATGTTTCGGCTCTCCTGGGCAATAGCCGCGGCCTTCACCATCGCGCTCCTGTGTGGCATCTTGATCGTCACACGGGACCTCGCCATCACCAACGACATCTTCAAAGACGGTGTAGTGCAGGCACAAACGGTCGACAAGACCACCAACGAGGCGTTGACGGGTGCGAAAGAACTTCCCCCCGCCAACGCCGCCATCAACCAAGGCCTACCCGAGGTGGTGGGAGTGCTCGATTCCCTCACCCGCGCCGACCAGACACTGGGTGAGCTCGGCACCCAGCTGGCCTCGCTCGGTGACGCCCTGAAGTCCGCCGACGCCCCCCTCGTCGGCATCATCGACGCCGGTTCGGCCGCGACCGATCAGGTCAACGCTGCCGCCGTCCCGGCCGAGCAGATCGTGCACACCCTCGCCGACGCCGACACCAAGGTGCAGACCCTGTCCCCACTACTCGACCAATCCCTCGCGCTCGGGCAGGAAATCGACTCGAAACTACGGATCGCCCTGATACTCCCCGTCATCGGCGAGTAACCCAGGGTGGTAGCACCAGATCCGACCACCCCGGTGCTCACCGGCCGAAACACCGGCACGGTGAGCACGTCGGGTGTCGGTCGTGCTCGTCGGAGGAGCACGACCGAGACCGCACCCGTGCGGCGCACCTCAAGTATCAGACCATCCGAAGTACGACGGAGAACGACATGGATTCCTACGATCAGGCCTTGCTCGAGTACACCTTGCGGTGGTGCAACTACGGGGGCGGCGACGAACACATCTTCCCCGAGTTCGGTCTCACCCCTGAAATGTTCTACCGCCGCGTCCTGGCAGTGGTCGACACGCGTAGCGAACTCGAGTTTCCCGCCAAGCAGTATCTCCGTGCGTACTGCACCGAAAAGGTCACCACCTCCGCCCGCCGAGGAAGGACCCATCCGTTCGGACTCTGACACCCGGTCAGCCCGGGGACTGTAACTTGCTCCTCTGATGAGGACTACTGAGGCTGCACCCTTGGAGTGGACACCCCTGACAATGGTTCCAGTGGAGAGCCAGGAGGGATGTCGAGGTGGGACGCCAGTCTCTGTACCCGGAGGAATTCCGGAAAGATGCGGTCGCGCTGTACCGCGCGGCCGACGGTAAACGCACGTACGCGGCGGTGGCCGCGGACCTGGGCATCAGTGGCGAGACGCTGCGGACGTGGGTCCGTAAGGACACCGCCCGCGAGGGACGCCCGGAGGTCCGCGGCACCGCTGGTGGGGAGACCGAGTCGGACGAGCTCGCGCGGCTGCGGGCAGAGAACGCCCGGCTGCGGGGTGCGGAGAAGGAATGGCAGCTCGAACGTGAGATTCTGCGCCGGGCAGCCGCGTATTTCGCATCAATGTCATCCTGGAGAGGTCCGGTGGGATTCGTTCGCTATTTCGCTGCCCCGGCTCGCGGGCTGGTGGCTTGTCCTGATGTGCGGTCCCACCGGGCCCGGAGGGTCGTTCGTGTGGCCTGATAGAAGCCTGCCGCTAATGCCCGATTGAGGCCTGCCCGCGAACGCACCGATCCGACGCCCAATAGCCCATCAACCGGATTGGAGTCGCCAGTGTTCGTGATCGGAGTCGACGCCCACAAATCCACCCACACACTTGTCGCTGTCGACGACATCGGCCGTCAGGTCGGGCAGCGGACCGTCAAGGCCACCACCGAGGGTCATCTGTCGGCGATCGAGTGGGCCGCTCAGTGGCCGCAGGTGCAGTTCGCGCTCGAGGACTGCCGCCACGTGACTCGGCGGCTCGAATCGGATCTGCTGCGCCGGGGCCACGCGGTCGTGCGCGTCAAGACCCAGTTGATGGCCCTGCATCGGCGTAGCGCCCGCCAGCCGGGAAAATCCGACCCCATCGACGCGCACGCCGTGGCGATGGCCGCGCTGCGTGAGGAGAATCTGCCGATCGCCCAACTGGACGAACCCACCAGGGAGGTCAAGCTCCTGTCCGATCACCGACGCAATTTGGTTTGTGAGAGAACGAAACTCGTCAACAGGCTTCGCTGGCACCTTCACGAGCTGGATCCTGAACTGGTGATTCCCGTGCGGGGGATTCGGCGGTACTGCGTCATGGATGAGCTCGCCGAACGGTTGACTGCGTTCACCGGTGTGGTCGCCCAGATCGCGGGCGATCTCCTCGACCGGTGCCGGCAGGTGACCGAGCAGGTCAACGATCTCGAGCGCCAGATCCGTGACCGGGTTCGGCGGATCGCGCCGTCGCTACTCGCGATACCCGGGTGCGGGGTTCTCTCCGCCGCCGTCATCATCGGCGAAACGGCCGACGCTCGACGGTTTCCCTCGAAAGATGCTTACGCGAAGTTCAACGGCACCGCTCCGATCCCGGTCTGGTCGGCCCACGAGCGGGTCCGCCTCAATCGCGGTGGCAACCGTGCCGTGAACTCCGCGCTGCACGCGATCGCCACTACGCAGGTCGCGCGCGGCGGCCCGGGTAAGGACTACGTGGCCAAGCTGCAGGCAGCCGGGAAGACGAAGCGGGAAGCCGTGCGCCTGCTCCGCCGACGTGTTTCCGACCGGGTGTTTCAGGTCCTGCGCACCAACGAATCTTCAATCGAAAACCGTACACAAGGACCACTTTCGGCGGCGGCTTGACATAGAAGCATCAAGGAGGTGAAGTGAAGACCCGCCGCTGGGACTTCATCTTCGCTCAGCGTGCCGAGTTCTTCCGTGCTGCGGCTGTGCCGGATGCTCGGGACCTCCCGTTCCGGCTACTACAAGCACCTGACCACCGAGGATGCTCGTGCCGAGCACGCGGCGGAGGAAGCCGCGACCGTCGCCGAGATCCGCGCCATTCATGCCGAGCACCGCAGCGCCTACGGCGCCCCGCGGGTGCATGCTGAACTACGGTCCCGCGGAAGCAGGATCAACCGCAAACGGGTGACCGAAGCTGATGCGGATCCACCACGTGGTGGGCAGGCACCTGCGCCGCAGCAAGCGCACGACGATAGCGGACAAGTCGGCTCCGTCGGTGCCGGATCTGGTGATGCGGGACTTCGCTGCCACAGCGATGAATACGAAGTGGTGTGGGGACGTCACCTACATTCCGGTGGGATCCTCGTGGTTGTTTTTGGCCACGGTGATCGACATCTGCTCACGCCGGGTGGTGGGCTGGTCGATCGCTGACCATATGCGAACCGAACTCGTCACGGACGCGATCGAGATGGCGGTGCGCACCCGTGGTGGTGACGTCGGTGGCGTTATCTTCCACAGCGACCGCGGATCGCGGTATACCGCAGCAGCTTTCGTCGATGTATGCCGCCGTCATGGGATCCAGCAAAGTCGAGGACGGGTCGGGTCAAGTTACGATAATGCTCTCGCCGAGTCGTTCTTCCAAGGGCTCAAGAGGGAGTGGCTGCACGGACGGAGTCGGACGTCGAAGTCGCAGGCACGGCTGGACCTGTTCGAGTGGCTCTCGTACTTCAATCGGCGTCGCCGTCACTCCGCCCTCGGATACCTCACCCCAGTGGAGTTCGAACAACGACTCATCGCGTCGTCTACGCTGTCAGTCGCCGCATGAAATCCGGTGTCCACTCCCAAGGGGCAACCTCACTACCGACTCCATCGTCAGGCATGGTGGATTCGGTAGTCGCCGGTGGGTGAGCACCCAGCTCCTCTGGTCCGTGTTCGAGCTCTATTGACAGATCGTGCCCCCACCGGTGGCCGGGAGGGCCGACCGCTGATGGGGTATCGTGCCCGCCACGTTGTGGCGTGAGCACTGGTTCATTAGAGCGCCGGGGCACTCTCGCGAGCAACGACTGAATGGGCGAGAGAGGAGATCTGAGTGCTGTTTCTGGGCGACGATGGGCCGAGGACCACGTGCGATGTCGAATTGCAGGACCCAACCGGGAGACGGCTGGCGAAGGCGTGGCTCGACGAAGGTATCGCCGGTATCGCACGATTACACGAGTTCGTTGCCCAACACCATGACGGCGAAAATTTCCGAGGTCATCGTCGGGACCGAAACCGACCGCGGACCGTGAGTCTTGGCGCTGATCGCGGCCGGCTACCAGGTCTTCGCGATCAACCCGCTGCAGGTAGCCCGGTACCGCGAACGCCACACAGTGGCGGGAGCGAAAAGCGATGCGCGTGAACGCACCCACGCTGGCGGATATGGTGCGTACCGACTCGCATCAGCTCCGACCTGTGGCCGGCGACAGCAACCTCGCCGAAGCGATCAAGGGTAGCCGCGAGGGCACACAACACCCTGATCGCAGAACGCACCCGCCACGTTCTGCGGTTGCGGCAGGCGCTGCGCGAGTACTTCCCGGCTGCGCTGCACGCATTCGACGACCTCAGCAGCGCTGACGCACTCGAACTCCTGGGCAAGGCGCCGACACCGACGACGGCGTCAAGATTGTCGATCACCCAGATTCGCAAGGCACTGCGCCGTGCGCGTCGACGGAACGTGATCGAGAAGGCAGAAACTCTCAGAGCGGTGCTTCGCAGCAAGCACCTGAGCCAATCGGACCGAGTCACTGAGGCGTCCGCGGCGGTCGTGCGCTCCCAGGTCTCGGTTCTGGCAACACTCAACACCGAAATCGGCACCCTCGCAGACGAGGTCGAAACATTGTTCGGTCAGCATCCCGATGCCACAGTCTACCTCAGCCAACCCGGGTTCGGGCCGATTCTCGGAGCACGGGTGCTTGGCGAATTCGGCGACGATTCCGACCGGTACGCCGACGCCAGCGCACGGAAGAACTATGCCGGCACGAGCCCGATCACCCGTGCCTCCAGGAGGAAGAAATACGGCCCTCCTGTCATGAATGTGGATCACAGCGGGTGTCGTACGGGAGGGTCAGGGTGACCGGTCCGCAGGCGAGCAAAATCAGTGCGAGGGCGTTCTCGGCGGAGTGGAACCCGTAGGCCCGGCGGATGATCAACCGAACCTTGGCGTTCAACCCCTCATGGCGTCCGTTGGCCAGTTTTCGGGTGATGGCCGCGAGGATGCCGCCCTGATGCTTCCGGATCGTCTTGCCGACCTTGACGAACTGCGGGATCCGGCAGCGCTGCGCCCACGAACACCACCGACCGAGCATGGTGAATACCTCATCCTCATCGAGATCACCGGCGAACACCGCCCGCAGTGCCTCCTTCAGTTCGTAAGCGCGGGCCACCGCACCGCCCTGCCGTTTGAGCGCTACCAGCATCGAAAGCTATGTGGAGGTGCGATTTTCAGGATTCTTCAGCAGCGCCCACCGGGACCCCGATAGATTTTCGCAATATGTTTGTCCGACAGGGTGCGGGCGTACTGCCACCCCTGCCGGCGCACGTCGTCGAGAGCATCGGTGGCCAGCTTGATGACGTGGAACGGGTCGAAACAGATCGTCGCCTGCGGGGGCGTGGGCGCGGACGGACTTGGCGTAGGCGTGCCCGAGGTCCATCGACACCGCCTCGATCTGCGCGGCCGCCCCGTCCGGTAGGGCGACGGTGAAAAGCTCGTCGGGAGCGGCCGCGTTCTTGCCCTCGGTACCCCAGACAATCGTGCCGGTCTCGTGGTCGGACGCCAGGGTCAGGTACTTGTGGTGTTTGCGCCAGGAGATCTCGTCGACGCCGATGTTCACCAACCCCGCGAACCGGCCCGGGTCGAGCTTGTCGGCGGCCACCCGTGAACACATCGCGCCGACCGTGCGCCAGACGATCCGGCAGAACGTGGCCGCGGTGGTCTTGTCGGTCTTCGTCGCCAACCACACCACCAGATCCTCGAAGTCGCGGGTGAACCCCGATCCGAGTCGGGCGAAGTCCACCGCCTCAACCAGCACCCCGTGCTCGGGACATCGCAGCCGCCGACGGCGCATAGTGAGCACACAGACGCGTCCGCCCAGGTCGAGGTGCCGCCACGACGAGTCGACCTCCCGGGTGTCGTAGCGATGAAGGGTTGAATAGTCGCAGTGCGGGCACTGCATCCGGCGGCGTTGGGGACGAACCCACACCCGCACCCGATCGTCGGCGATATCGACGTCGCGGACGGTGGCCTTCGGTAGGCACAGCAGCCTGTTGAGTAGGGTTGAAGCGCGCACGGGTCAGCTCCGATAGTGACGGATGTGTAGGAGCTTTCGACCCTACGGGCGGCCCGTGCGCCCAACCCCACACCACCTGCCCTTATCACATGCAGGGCCATCCACATTCATGACAGAAGAGCCGAAAATACGTTCTTGCCAATCTTGCGGCCCGGGTTGGCGCCCTTGTCGGTCGGCACGCTCAGGTGCTGATCGGCGAGGGTGAGCAGGCCGCTGGCCTGCGCCAATGCCATCACCGGGACCAGTCCCGCGGGTCGCCACGAGGTTGGGGTCGTCGAACCTCGCCGCGGCGACGGGTCGGTTCGTCGTAGTACCGACGGGCGCCGGGTGATGCGGTCAGAGTCGTGTAGGCCTGTGACCGAGGGCGTCCACGAGGCGATCGTTGTGAACGTACCTGGGTCCCTGATCGGCGGGATGGTCGCCGGCGCCGACAGCATCGCCGACCTGGCGATCCTACGGCACGGGGCGATGGGAACGATATTCGATCGACCCTGCGCACCGTCGACGCTGGGATCGTTTCCTTCGCCAGTTCAGCTTCGGGCACGTCCGGCAACTCGACCCCGTCGCCTCGCGGTTCCTGAGCAACCTCGCCGAGAAGACCCCGCTGGTCACCGGCATCGACACCGAGCGGGTGATGGTCGATATCGACGATACGATCATCGAAGTCCACGGCCACGGCAAACAAGGCTCCGGATACGGCTACTCCGGGATCCGCGGACTCAACGCCCTCATCGCCACCGTCACCACCGAGACCGCTGCGCCGGTGATCCTCACCCAACGCCTGCGCCAAGGAGCATGCGGCTCTCCCCGTGGGGCCGCCCGGATGGTCGCCGACGCCCTGACCGCCGTCGACCGGCTGCGCACCCACGCTGCAGGACCCAGCGGCAACGACGCGCCGAAGGTTCTGGTCCGCGGCGACTCCGCCCGGGCATAGCAGAGATCGTTCGTAGTTGTCCGGACTGAGCATCCCGATTTGACGAGTACCGCCGACGACTATTATAGATGTCCATCCATTTATCAATGGCGGCAACCAATTCCGCTTCCGTTGCAGGCGGCCCGCCTCCGGGAGCGCAGCGGTGTTTCGGGCGCGAAGAGCGACGCCGCCGACGCACACGCGTTGGCGGACTTGGTGCGTACCGATTCACACCAGCTGGGGCCGGTGGCCGGCGACAGCGCCGAGGCCGAGGGGTTCAAGGTCGTTGCCCGGGCCCACAAGACCAATCCGCTGGAGTGTAGCGATCCGATGACGTTCGTGTGCTGGGCTGTGACGGCAAGACCGACCTCGGCCGTACCAGCGACGGCACGCAGGACGAACAGGCCGAAGCTCGCGTTGGCCGGGATCGGTTCGAGCAGACGGGCGGCGAAATTCGTGGCACCCATACGCTTTGTCTACCCTCAACTGCGTTCATCCAGGCATACGTTTGATGAACAGCTCGCGGCCGTCGAGTGGCGTGATCCGTGACATAGTTCGAGCTGACGGCGAACGTTGTCGAGTAGCAGCACCGGAAGAACGCCGGGGACACGCCTGGTCCAGTCAGCGCGGCCGAATGGTCTGTTGACCATTCGACATTTCACCAGCGGTGATCACAGACGTGTCGTCGACAATACGACTCGTTCAACAAGCAGCGGGCCAGCCACCGGCCATCCACGAGTGCCGTAAATGACATACCGCAGTGGCGACGGTGCCGTCGAGACGTCGGATCGTCATCGCCTCGGTGACAACCCCGGGAAGGTTGCCGCCCTTCGATAAACGGTTTCGATCTGAGCACCTTCAGTGGGGAAGGTCCGACACGACTGTCAGATCAGGCCTTGTTTGTTGGCTTCGTACACTGCCTCGGCACGCCCGGCGACGCCCAGCTTGCGCAGGATGTTCTTGACATGAAACTTGACCGTCGTAGAAGAGATGAACAACCGCTCGCCGATCTTCGCGTTTGACAGCCCGATCGCTAGCAAGCGAAGGACCTCCTGTTCGCGGTGGGTCAAGCGCTCGCGCGGCGCAATATGGCAATTCATCGAGCGCACCAACGCGGCAGCACTGTGCGCGTCGAACGCGCTCTCGCCAGCCGAGATTGCCCGGATTGCCCGCACCAATTCGGTGGTGTCAACATCCTTGACCACGTAGCCCCGCGCACCGGCGTGCACGGCACGCACCACTAGTTCGTCGTTGAGAAATGTAGTCAGCACGAGTAGACCGATTCCGTCGTGCGCAGCGGACAGCTTGGCGCACAGCGAAAGGCCATCGTAATCCGAACTGGCCGACAGCTTTAAGTCCAAAACAACGACATCCGGTGCGACAGCCCGTACCACTGCTTCGGCTTCCGCCTGCGACGCCGCCTCGCCGACTACTGTCAGATCCTCCTCACGTTCGAGGACAGAACGCAATCCTTGCCGAAGCATTGCGTGATCATCAACCAACACCATTCGCACCACGTCGGGCGAGCGATGACGCCGCCGACTACTCGCCCCCGCACCAACACCCGTCGAACTCGTCATGTTCAGATTCCTTCTCGTTCGGGTTCGGCAGGCTGCCGCCCACTGTCCGGTGCATCCGACCGTGGAATCGTAACCACGATCTGAACACCACCGATTCGTGACCGTCGTACTTCGAGCACGCCACCATGGTCGCGAGCGCGTGCCGTCATATTCGCCAGTCCACGATGATGCCCGTCCACGTCTCCGGCACTTGCCATGTGTACCATCAACCGCAGCTTCGCCGGATCGCCGTCGCCATTGTCGGCGACCGATAGCGACACGCTGTCCATTCGATAAGTAAGTCGCATAATCGCCCGAGTTGCGTTGCCGTGCATCGCAGTGTTGAACAGGGCCTCCCCTGCGATTCGCAACAACGCGTGCTCGGTGTCATTCGGTAACTCGACCGCCGCGCCATCGAGTCGCAGCGTGACACGCAAGTCTTCCGGCATGTGTAAAGTGCAGAGTTGCTCGAGAAGTTCGGGCAGTGTCGAACGAGTCGAATCTGCTGGACGATTCAGAGCATAGATTGCTGATCGAAGCTGCTCGACAGCGGCGCGGGTCAGATGTTTGGCGAGTTCCAGCCGTTGTCCGCGTTCTTCCTCGGCAATCTCGGTGCGACACACTTCGATCTGCATACCGGCCGACAACACGCATTGGGTGACGCTATCGTGCAGTTCCCTGGCGATCCGATGACGCTCCGAGTTAAGCACCTGATGTTGTTGGGCCGTGCCGAGTTGGCGTTGGGCGGCGATTAATTCGGCGTTGCGCTCAGCGAGGTCCAGAGCATGCCGACTGGCTTCGGAGAAGCCTTGTTCAGCCTGCTCCAGCAGGTTCTGCGACTTTTGAAATAATGCCGAGTTTTGCAATGCGACGGCCGTCTGACTGGCCAATATTTGCATTACCGATTCATCAGTGCTGTCCAAGGTCCGCTGTGGGGGCGTCCACGCGGCGAACGCACCGATCACGCCGCCGTCTAGTTTCATCGGAACGTGCGCTCGGTGATCCTCAATCACGGGGTGCATGCACTGCCCGAATCGCCCGCGCAGGATGTCGTTCAACCGGTTCAGTACGGCAGACGGCAGGTTAGTACCGGGGTACTCAGCGTTCTGCAAACCCTCGAAGGCGTAGGCGCGACCAGCGGCGTCGAGTATCAGGTGCCGGGGCTGAGCTTCCGGTAGCGCGCCGTCTGCCAGAGCTATCAGCACCCATTCGGCGCCGAGATGTGAGCGGGCTGCTTCTGCTACCGCGCGGACCAACTGCTCAGGGCCTTCGACCGTCTGCACAAGCGCCCGAGAGATCGTGTCTAGGGCGTGAACTGCGCGTTCGAGCCGCTCGGCGGCACCTCGAAACTCCGAGTAGAAGGTACCTTTTCCCGTTCGGACGCCTGTGAGGAGTTCGATCTCGCGGGACTCCGTCGCGCTTGGCCAATTCGAAGACGAAATCATGACACGCCCCGCAACAACGCCAGTATCCGACCAACACGCGGGATGGTGAACGACGTGCACGTGTGCTGCACGGCGAGGAGGGGCGCCCCTGGTCTTCCGGCGGTATGCTGACTGACGTCATACAACCTGCGCGGGTCACCGCCTCCGCAGGCTGACCTATCGACCCGATCCGCCCCGGCAGTCTGAGAGGGGGGCAGAGATGGCGCGCAGGAATCCCAGAGTTCACTTGGGGTCGGCTCCGGCAAGGAAATCAGCCTGAGTCCACCATCTCCCGCCAGGTCCGAAATCACTGTCAACTCACCCACCTACCCGTGCGTAACTTTACTGATACCACAATCGTGGCTCACGGTTGTCGCACTATTGACGGTACTGAACTGCAACACAACGGCCAACCTGCTCCTGGGTAGTACCCAACCCGGCCAACCGGGTAGGCAGTGTCTCGCAGCAACGTGGTAGCAGTGTTCGAGCCGACACGTTCAGTTCCGGGAAAGGCGCGAACCACTCGTTCGGAATACGACGACGCAGCCACGCCTGCGACTGAGGCCATACAACCGGCCTACACCCGCCTAACGGCAAAAGTCGCCGGGTCACGTCAGCTCCGACAGCCGCAATCAGCGGATAGATCGTGCCGTCATAGCTGTGTCGCGGAGTCGGCGCACCGTTCGAAGAATCTGTGTTTTCATCAGCTGATCTGAATCGAGCGCAGGTTAACGAATGGTTGGTATCACCGATAACTGCAGTGCGCCGCTCAATCTGGCCGTTGACCCGCGCCCTTGAATTCCTACGGTCGCGTAACACCGCATCAGGCAAATACCCCGAAGTGTGAGTGCCGGGCGGGCATCGCGGTCCGCGATGTGAGCACACCCAGGCCGCCGGGGCGTGCTTAGCCTCGATTCACCGATGAACTTTGGGGTGGCGGCGTTGGCGTGGTCGGGCTGGGCTGGGGGGTCTGGGCAGGGGTGTGTTCCGGGCGTCGCATCCCGGTTGTCCACCGGGTCCTCGGTCGGCCGCGGTGCGGCGGTGATCAGCGGGTTGCTGCCGGTGGTGGCGCGTGGGTGATCGCGAACAGCCTCGCGAACGCGTTCTCCCAGGGTGTCGCTTGCCGGGAGGTGGAGCCGGATCCGGCGTGCGGATCGGGCCAGGCGTGCGGGCACGTGGATCAGGGCGCGGCGGATCGTCGCGCTGGTCGCTCTCGCGAGCCGGCCTCCGTGGTCGGCGAGGACGCCGGCGGCGCGGGTGAGGTTGAATGCGATCACGGCGAGGACCAGCCAGGCGCTGTTCGCGGTGAACACCCCGGACGGGAGGTGCGCGAGCGGCCCGTTCTTGAGGTCGGAGTGGACCTGCTCGATGATCGCGTGATGGCGGTGGGTCTTGTCCGCGGCGACCGTGTCGAACTCGTTCACGTTGCTGGTGGTGAAGAACGCGTGGTGACGGAACGTATCGAACAGCGTCGGCTGCTCGGACTGTTTGGGGTTCAGGTCGGGGATGCGACGCACGATCAACCGCCCGTCGACGCGCTCGCTATTGTTCCAGGACCGGATGCGGTGAACGGCACCTCGGCGACCTCTGCTTTGGAGATCCACTGCCCGGTGCTCTCGTCGCGGATCGCGTCGGTGTACTCGATCATCGTCCACGCGTCGTCGGCGATGGCCGCGATCGCGGTCTTCACCGCGGGGTCCAGCCGGATGGTGACCGACACATCCGCGCCCGCCTTGATCGCGGTGCCGATGGTGGCATGCCCGTAGAGCGCGGAATCCGCCCGCACCAGCACCCGCGGTGACCCGCTCCCGGGGTTCATGCGACGCAGCGTCGCCACGGGGGTCGCCGACGATCCGGGCTGCGCCTTTCGGAGACCCGGTCCGTCCCTTACGCAGTCTCTGCGCGAGGATCACCGGCGCCGATGAGGACGTCGATGCGACCGCGAGCAGCGCGTTCAAACCGCGCACGCCGGAGTATCCGAAACCGGCACCCTGCTTCTGATACCCGTGGACGTCGATGATCGTGTCGTCCAGGTCCACGAGCACACGTTCGCCGTCGTGGTGGTTCAGCAGCGGCGCCCGCGATCCCCGGTTCACCAGGAGCCGGGATGCGACCGCGTCGAGCTGGCGGGCGTGCCCGAACCGGAACTCCCGCAGGAACGAGCCCAGCGTCGACGGCGCATAGACCCGGTCGAACAGCTTCGCCATGCCGCCGTGGCGGAGCAGGTTCATGTCATCGATCGAGTCCGCCCCCGCGAGCATCCCCGCCACCAACGCGGTCACCTTCGCGCCCGCGTTCGCGCCCTTGTCCGTCGGGACGCTCAACCGGTGCTGAGCAAGAACGCCGAGCCCCGCGGCCTGCGCGAGCCGCAGCATCGGCACCAGGCCAGCGGCCGAGTCGGGTAGCGGGGACGCATTACTGCGTCCCCGCCCCCTCAGAACCGTACGTGCCACTCGTCGCGGCATACGGCTCAAGCAAGCCCCGCGGACGTCGCGGGCTGCTGGTTCCTCCTGCGTGCTTGGACGCTGCGGTGGCAGGAGGCGTGCACGAGGCGTGTCCGGGTTCCGTCCATTGTGCCGTCTCGCCCGTGGTGGGTGAGATAGTCGGCGGCGATAGCTCGTTTGACCACGCCCAGCCACCACCGTTCCCACTCGTGCGGGGACTGGGGCTGGTCTGCGGTGAGCAGGTGATCTCCGCAGAGCGGGCAGCGGCCACCTTGCCTGGCAAGCAGGGCGGTGTTGTAGCTGTCCAGCGCGAGTTTGATCTTCCGCATCCGCTTGTTCCAGTAGTCGCGCAGATCGGGGTCGTCCGGGGACGCTCCGGACGCGACCAAGGGATGGCGAACGATGTCGGTCCAGGCGAACTTGGCGAGATAGGCGATGGTGTCACCGTCTTCGCCGTACGGGTGTTGGGGATCACCGAACACCCATCGATCGTTTCTGAACTTGTGGAACCGCCCGAAGTAGCGGCTTGTCACCCAGTGTCGGGATTTCTTGGGGTGACAGCGGCGTGCCCACCGGTAGGTGAGCCGCCACATGTATGCGTCCAGTGAAGTGAATATCTGGCTGGACACCGCGCCTCGGTAGTAGGAGGTCCAACCCCGGATTGAGGTTCCGACTTATGTTCGTGTCATCGGTCCGTGGTCGGGTTGAGCCGGGCGATAACTGCACTCGCGTTCGAGCCGCGCAAACGGCGCATCTCGACTGCGAGCCTGTGACGGACACGCTTGACCGCGGCCGGTCTCGGTTTGATCAACAACTTGCCGGGTGACTGTCCGCCCCGGTAGCGGCGGACATTGAACCCGAGGAAGTCGAATCCGTCTGGCTTTTCTGACCCTTTGGTGGGTGGTGTCCGCGAGCCTGATCGACGCAACGCCCCCTCGTGCATAGGTTTCGGTTTGCGAAGACAAGACCTAAGGGAGAAGGCGTTGCGCGCTGCCAGAATACTGCAGAAACTGCTGGGAATCGACAGGGTCCGGATAATCGATGTCGAATTCACGGACGACGAACGAGGGCCCGTGATCGTGGTGACCCTCGAGCCCCACGCGTCGGTGCGGTCCCGCTGTCCACATTGTGAACAGCGCTGCCCTAAATACGATCGCCCGAATCGACCTCGACAATGGCGTCACCTGGATATGGGCGGCATGCGGTGCTTCGTACAAACTTCGGTATCGAGGATTCGATGCCCCGAGCACGGCGTGGTGACCGAGATGGTGCCGTGGGCACGGCCGGCTGCGAACATGACCAGGGCGTTCGACGACAACGTGGCGTGGTTGGCCGCGCACAGTCCGGCTACGTCGGTGTGTGAGTACGCCCGAGTGGCGTGGCGGTCTGTGACCAGGATCGTCACCCGTGTCGTCGACGATGCTGTCGGGCGTACGGATCGGCTCCAAGGATTGCGGCGCTTGGGGATCGACGAGATCGCTTACCGTAATGGTCACCGATACCTCACCGTGGTGGTCGATCACAACACAGGCCGACTCGTATGGGCAGCCGAAGGGCATAACGAGAGCACCTTGAATCGATTCTTCGACGAGTTGGGTGAAGAACGCACTGCCCGTCTGACACACATCAGTGCTGACGCTGCGAAGTGGATCGCGTCAACCGTGCGTAGTAGGGCGCCGCAGGTGAAGCGGTGTATGGATCCGTTTCATGTGATTCAGTGGATGACGCGGGCTCTAGACCGACTGCGGTCGCGTGTGTTGTCGCGACTGTGGGGATTCACCGACCAGGATCGACGGCCGCTGCGGTGGGCATTGCTGACGTCGAGAATCTCACCCCCGCGCAGATCGCAGTCCGAACAAAGATCCTCGACGACAGAAACAGCGAACTCTGTCGAGGCTACGTCATGAAAGAACAACTGCAACACGTCTACTCCGGCTCAAAAAAGAGAACCTCGGTACGACTGCGAGCATGGGTACAAATGGCCCAGGACAGTCGGATTCCGGAACCTGTCGGCCTGGAAGAGCATCGTTCGCTATCGCCGCGAAATCCTCAACGCAATCGAATACGGCCTGTCTAATGCCCGCGTCGAGGCCAACAACACCCACCTGCGGTCGCTGACGAAGCGGTCCTACGGATTTCACAGCCCAGAGGGCCTGATTGCGATGGCGACACTGACCCGAGGAGGGGCGTGCCCAGCTCTGCCACAGCTTTAATCGCCCATCAAAGGGTCAGGACGGCCATCCGTCTTCGAGGTGGACGATGTGTGTCTGTCCTCGTTGAACGCCAGACCCCTCGGTGCGAGCCACCCGGCCAGCCGTGCCTTGACCTGTTCGGCCTGCTGCCGAGAGTGGCAGCATATGGCGAAGTCGTCGGAATATCTCACCAGAACCGGGGAGTCCGCCACTGCTTCACCAGCTTTGGAGCTCGCGGTGCGGTAGCGGACCCCAGCGGCCTCCAGGCCGTGCAGCGCAACGTTCAACAACAAGGGGCTGATCACGCCTCCCTGTGGGCTGCCCTCTTCGGTGGGAGAAAACGTCCCGGTCTCGATCACTCCCGCTTTCAACCAGCCCTCGACCAGACCTCGTGCAGGAAACCCGCCGAGCGCATCGAGAAGCCGGGAATGATCAATCTTGTCGAACGCTGCCGACAGATCGGCGTCCAAAATCCACACACGCTTGGCCAGCGGCCCTTTGAGCGTGGCGAACAGGGACTCGATCGCGTCGGCACAGCTGCGTCCGGGCCGAAACCCGTAGGAACGGGGCCCGAACCGGGCTTCCCACTCGGGCTCCAACGCATTGCGGACTCGCGCCTGATGGCATCGGTCCATGAGTGCGGGGATACCGAGAGGTCGCTGTTTGCCATTTGCCTTCGGAATGTACACCCGTCGAACCGGTAACGGCACCCATGACGAACGCGTCCGGTGCACCCGCACCGCCACCTCCGCACGGGCTTCGCTCGACAGAGCGGTTTCCCCGTCGATCCCCGCCGTTCGACGCCCAGCATTGCGTTGGGTCACCTGACGCACACTCACCAGCGTGTTCGACCAGGAGCCCAACATCAATTTCTGCAATGACCGGACCGTGGCCCAGTCCTGCTCCCGCGTCGCCTTGAAGATCCTGCGCCGTAACCTCGCTACGTTCTGTTCATGGGTGCGGCAGTCAATGACATCCCAACGCACGCCAACGTCCTCGGGTCCGTTCACCTCGACGGTGTCCAACTTGCCCCTTCGGTTCGCGAGGCCCTCGGCCCCGAATGTTCACAGGCTCACCTGCCCACGTCAGCACCCTCTCGGGCCCAAGCATTTTCGGGTTGGTATCCGGCCAGTTATGCCACGGCGGTCGATGGAGGTGTCGACCACACTGCCGCGGGTTTCCTGTTGACTTTCGGCCACCGGCATTGGCTTCTTGGGCATCCTGTCCCGCCGAGGAGTTCCGCCCCTCTTACGATCGGCCTACCAGTCATCAGCTCCGATGGGCTCGACGCTCGACTGGACAACGACGGGGTTTCCACTTTCCACTCACTCGAGTTGCGGCCGGGTTGGGTGCCCTCTTTACCCCGAGACCACGTGGTGCTTTCGTGGCCGCTCTCGTGCCTCCGGCCACCACGCGCCCCCTCTGCCAGGGGCAAGGTCCTATCGTCCCGGTCACCATCCCACCTTCCGGGGCTCCCGATACGAGGCGTCATCAAGGGTTCACTCACGTTCACCCGCCTGGCCTTCTCCCCGGCCTGGTGACCCCCGGATGGAACGGGGGCTCCTTGGGCAAAAGACCCCGAGCTTCGCACCTCGCAGACCAGGAGCCTGCGACGCACGCCGGGGCGGGAGACGGGCGGTCGAGCACTTGCCCGGCGCTATGTCACCAGCATCACCAGTCCTCCAATCCACATAGCTCGCTCAAAGTGAGCGACGGGTGTCGCACGACGAGATTCGGGTCATCGAATGCTGCGGACACCGCCGCGGGAGCGTGATTGAATTGGTCGGGTAGCCCCGACGCCTTACGGCGCCGAGGCCCCCTCAGAACCGGACGTGCGACTTTCACCGCATCCGGCTCAAGCAAGCCCCAAGGGCGTCTGGCCCCTGATTCCGCTGGCCCCACTGCCCTGTCGCTCGAGATGTCGGCAGTGGGCATGCGTGAGGCGTGTGGCCCGATCGCCGCCATGGGCGTTACCCAAGACGAGGGCAGTAGCGCGTAGCGCTCTCGTCATGGCCTTGATCCACTGTTCCCACTCTTGTGGGCTTTGTGGAGCGTGGTCGGCGTGCAGAAGGAATGTCCCGCACACGGGGCAGAGCCCGCGCTGCTGGAGCAGCAGCGAGGCTGTGAGACCACCGAGTTGCGCGTATGCCTTTCGTCGCCGACGTGCCCAATACTGGTCCAGGGCAGGATCGTCAGGTGACGCGGTGCCCATGACCATGTTGTGGCGGACGATCTTCGTCCAGGCGAACTGGCGTAGGTACTTCCCGCTGTCGCGGTCGCCGAACACCCATCGGTCTGTTCTGGATGGGTTGAACGTGCCGAAGTACCGATCCACGACCCAGTTCCTCGACTTTCTCGGGTGGGCGCGCAGCGCCCACCCGTAGAGGTGTTGCCACAGATAGTGATCCACTGCGGAGAACACCTCTTTGGAGACCACGCTCCGGTAGTAGCCAGCCCAACCCCGGATGATCGGGGTCAGTCGGCGGATCACCGCTTCGGAGTTGGTTCCCCGTAGGGAACGCACTTCATCGGCGAGCCGATGCCGGATGCGCTTCACTGCCGCTGCGCTGGGTCTGATGAGCAGTTTGCCGTCGTATCGACGGACGTTGAACCCTAGGAAGTCGAATCCTGCGTCGACGTGGACAATTCGTGTCTTGTCTTCGTTGAATTCGAGGCCCCGTGGCGCCAACCACTCACCCAAGCGGTGCCGGGCCTGTTCGGCTTGGCCCTTGGTGTGACACATGATGACGAAGTCGTCGGCGTATCTCACCAGCACCGGAGCTCCTCTTGCCACGTGCGCCCCATGGGGGTCGCGACGTGTGTAGTGAACTCCAGCGGCTTCCTCCATCCCATGCAGCGCAATGTTGAGCAGCATCGGGCTGATCACCCCACCTTGAGGGGTCCCCTCGTCGGTGGAGGTGAACCGGCCCTGCTCGATCACTCCAGCAGCCAGCCATCCGGCGACAAGCCCCCGTGCGGGGAAGGTTCCCAGATGTGCCAGCAGCCGCTCATGATCGATGCGGTCGAACGCTGCCGACAGGTCCGCGTCGAGCACCCACTGGCGCTTGGACCTGCGTCCTTTGAGCGTCCAGTAGATCGCCTCGATCGCGTCGTGACAGCCACGCCCGGGCCGGAACCCATACGAGCGTGGTTCGAACCGCGCTTCCCACTCCGGCTCCAACGCATTCGCGACCCGAGCTTGTTGCACCCGATTGTCGCTTGCCAGGGTGATGGGACCACCTCGTTGCCACGAGCATGGGACCACCCGAAGGTGTCATCGAGCATCGACCTCGCCTTCTGAACTGTCAACCGCGCCATGCCCCGGACGGGTGCGTTGCCGGTAGGACGGGCCCTCGATGACGAGGGTGTGCGCCGCGGAGGTGAGCCGGTCGATCGCCGACTGCGCGAGCAGGGCATCGGTGGTCATCGACAGCCACTCATCTGGGGACCTATTTGAGGAGACGATCGTCGCCTTGCGGCGATGGCGCTCCACGACCAACTCGTAGAAGTCGTTGGTCTCGGTCGCGTCCAGGGGCCGAAGCGCAAAATCGTCGAGGACCAGGAGATCGACGGTGGCGATGCGCCGCATCTCCGCCTCGACCGAGTTGTCGAGCCGGGCGGCGCGCAGACGGGCGAACAGCTTGTCGGCGCGGGCGCAGAGCACCGTCATCCGCCGCCGGATCGCCACGTGCCCGAGGGCGGTCGCCAGGTGCGTTTTTCCGACCCCGACCGGTCCCAGAACAAGGACCGAGTGGCCGGCCTCGGCGAACCGCAGCGACACCAGATCCGAGAGCAGGGATCGGTCGTAGCGGAGGTCGTCGAGGGCGTTCCAGGTGTCGATTCGCATCGACTGATCCAGACCGGCCTTTGCCGACCGCAAAGTCGCCGAGCGTGATTCCCGCCGGGACACCTCATCGGCGAGGAGCAGTTCCAGGAACGCGACGTGGCTGAGTTGGTGCTGGCGGGCCAGCGCCAGTCGCTCGGGCAGGGTGTCCTTGAGGGCGCCGAGCTTGAGGGCCTTGAGAAGGGCGATCAGGTCGGCGCCGATCGGATCGACCGGCCCCGTGGGGGCGGGTGGGGTGGTCATCGTGTCTCCTTCGTGTCGGTGTTGCCCCCGGCGATCACCGTCAGATGCCCGGTCCTCTCGGTGGCGACGCCGGTCCCGGCAGTGGCGACGGTGGTCCCAGATGTGGCGGGGCCGGTCCTGTCGGTGGCGAACTCGGCGGGGTCGCGGGTGAAACGGGACGGTGCCGCCGATCCGGCGGCTGGCAGCAGCGGCGTGGTGGTCTCGGTGGCGCGTTCGAGCATCGAGGCGATCTTGCTCACCGACACCACGTCCAGATCCAGCGCCGTGCTGCACGCAGCTTCGACCGGGTCGGGCCCGTAGCGGCGGACCAGCCCGAGCAGCCGGTAGACCGCCCGCATCCGGATCCAGGGCAACGGATCGTCGAGCAGTCTTTCGGCGTAGATCCCGACGGCGCGGCCGTGCCCGGCGCAGGCGCCGATCAGCCGGTCCAGATCGCGCATCGCATACCCGATCTTCTCGGTGGGCAGATCCTCCGGGTCGGTGCTGCGCCCACCGGCGGGCTGGCGCGGGTGCACCTTCACCAGGTTTCCGCGGGCGTAGAACTTCACCAGCGCACTGTCCGCCCGCACCTCGAGCACACTGCCGATCCACTGTCCCGGTATCGAATACAGCGCCTTGGCGACCTCGGCATGAAAGTCGCGGTGCACCTTGACCTGTTTGAAGATCGGCACGTCGTAAACCGGCGGGACGGGCAGCAGCATCGGTGCCTCGTCCTCGTCGAACACCTCGAGCGGGCGGGCGGCGGTAGTGCCGTGGGTCCGCATCCCCGCGGTGTCGCGGCACCATGCCTCGGCACGCTGTTGCGCCTCCGCTAGATCTGCAAATTCCTCACCGGCCCAGTAGTTTCCGCGCACATACTGAACGGCCCTTTCGACCCTGGGTTTGTCCTTCGGTGATCGGATCCGGGCCGGGTCCGTCACGAACCCGGTGTGCTGGGAGTAGTCCAGCCAACCCTGCGACAGCCGCGGGTTGACCGCGTCCGCGTCGGTCACAACCGGTCTCAGGTTGTCGGGGATGAGGACCTTGAACACACCGCCGAAGAAGGTCCACGCCGCTTCGCAGCCAGCGATCACCGCCGCCAGGGTCTGCGAGTACGTCAGCCACACGAACATGTGCCGCGAGTACACGGCGGTGAAGATCAGTGCGTGCACCTTGCGGCGCCGCCCGGTGTCCGGGTCGGTCAGGTATCCCAGGTAGCCGAAGTCGATCTGGCATTCGCTGCCGGGATCGCCGTCGACGATGCGGACGGTGGTGTCCTTGCGGCCGAAACCGCAGCGCTCGGTGGCGAATCGGTGCAACGTCCGATACGGCACCACACAGCCCTGACGGGCCAGCAGTGTTTCGATCTTGGTGATCGTCAGGGGTGGATGCGGCCCGTCGCCCGCGACCCACGCCCGAATCTGGTCCTCGAACCCCAGCAGCTGGTCCCAGGCGGCGCCGTGTCCGCTCGGGCGGGCCGGGCGCACCGCCTCGATCACCGCGCCGATCAGCCCATCGTCGAGGGCGTCGACACAGTCGCCGCGCTGCAGCCCCGCTGCCTGGGCGGCCTCGATGTATCGGCGGGCCGTTTTGCGGTCCACCCCGCAGTGCGCCGCAATCGTGCGCAATCCCGGCGGCCGGGACCCGGGCACCCCGAGCCAGATCCGGAGCACTTCCTTGACTTCGTTCACATTGACCTCCCGAAACGCCATGCCCGTCCGCCTTCGTGACCGGGGATACCGACACGACGATCAAACGAGCGATCCGACGGGACTTCGGCGCGACGCGCCGGGTGGTCCCATGACTGGCAATCCGAGTGGTCCCATGAGGGTGGCAGAAATCAGGTCAAGACGGTCCCATGCTCATGGCAGGCGACAACCCGATCACGAAGCACGGGAATCCCTAGTGGACGCTGCTTTCCATTCGCCTTCGGAATGTAGACACGCTTGACCGGTCGGGCCTGCCACAGCGCAGTATGCCGGTGCAGATCCACCGCCAACTCAGCCCTGGCAGAGGAAGTCAATACGACTTCTCCATCGATGCCCGCGGTCCTGCGTCCAGCGTTGCGCTGCGTCACCCGCCGCACACTGTGGAGCGTGTTCGACTGGCTTCGCAGCATCAGTTTCTGCAAGTTGCGGACCCGTTTGAGATCCCCTTCTTGCGACGCCTTGAAAATCCTCCGCCGCAGCCGCCGTACGTCCTGCTCCACTGAGCGCCACGAGATCGCATCCCAGTTCGTCATGACGTCTTGTGGTCCGTTCACCGAAGTGGTGTCCAACTTGTCCGCAAGTTCTGGCGTTGTCATCGTCGTCTCTTTCAAAGGCTCACCTGGCCCACGTCAGCACCCTCCACGGGTTCGAGTGTTCACTCGTATCCGGCCAGTTATCCGAACCCCGCCGTCGGAGGAGACGACATCAAGTCGGGTCGGTTTCCTGTCGCCTTTCGGCCACCGGCATTAGCTTCTTGGGCCATCCTGTTCCCGCCCAGGCGTTCAACCTTCCTCACGGTCGGCCCACCGGACCACCAGTCCGGACCAGAGCGGGGTTTCCACGTTCCACATGCGCAAGACCCGGCCGGGGTGGGTGCCGCCTCGATCCCGGGGCGACGGTGTTCATACGACCGGTCAGATACCCCCGGTCGCCGTCTGCCGCTTCTCAACGGCGAGCCCTTACCCCGGCCCAAGCTTCCATCTATCCGAGGCTCATCTTGACGAGACGTTTCGGCGGTTCACTCACGTTCACCCGTCCGGCCTTCCCCTCACCTGCCGCCCCGGGATGGATCCAGGACCGCTTCGGCTTCTACCCCTGAGCTTCGCACCCCGCCGTTACCAGCGACGCACGTCAAGGTGGGGACGGGCCATCGAACACAAACCCGGGCTACGTCATCGACAACACCGCCGACCTCCAATCAACGCGCCACTTGACGCATGCGACCTCGTGTCGCACCATCTACGAGATGCCTGTCAGATCGGACGAATAGGACCTTAGGCAAGCTCTATTCTGCCTGGTCGGAGAGGCATTTCTCTGTCACGACGCTCGCTCAGCACCCAGCCTCATCAGTGGATCGAAGCGTAGCGACCGCCAACAAACCGGAGAACGTTCAAGCACCCGCCTGGACGGGCGGGTAATCATGTCGGAAGAACCTGCCTGCGCAAGCGCTTGATCATTCAACAGATGACTCATCCGCCGAAGAGTAGGTAGAGCCCGCCGACGGTGTAGACAACCATTGTCAGCAACAGGGCCAGCTGCCCACTGAGTTGGTGACGCTTGGGCAGGAGGCGTAAAGAGCGATCATGGGCAGCGATCACCCCGAGAACGTGGCCGGTCAGAACAAAAAGAACCTTGAGCGACGCCAGCAACGTTGGGTGCGCCGACAGCACATAGGAGACATCCCGCTCGGACAATCCCAAGGGATCCCATCCACGCCCGAGTGGATCAACGAGGAGCACCGCCGTGACCTGACCCTTTTCCACGAGGTAGGTCAAATAGTGTGCGAACACATATCCGACGATGATGGGAATCAGTGAATAGGAAAGCAACCCAGGCAGCTTCGCCCGTTCGCGGGCAGGTAACCCCGGTACCGCGCGTGCCGCAATCCAGAAAGAAGCGCCGACCACGGTTACGAACAACAAGAGGCCGGCGGTGCGCACCACAGTTGCAGTGAGTTCGTGATTCACGATCGCGGCGCTGCTGGACACGTGGTCCACGGCATTGCGCCACCAAGGTCGTGCCGAGAAGCTATCGAATGCGGTAGACCCAAGCAGTGTTGCGGTCAATGCCACCGATCCGGACCGAACCTCGGTCGCCGTCAGATTGTTGAGAGGCATGCGCAGAACAAACATCCCCACGGTGATTCCCCGGCCCACCGCGGACAATCTCGAGACCAGGGTGCTGTATACCTCGAACGGGTCCGCGCGTTCGCACCATCGGGTTCCACACACGATCGTGCCGGTCAAGGTAACCACGAGGTACGTTATGCACCATGCCCGGATCGCCGCAACTGATCCAGGATCAGACGAGACCAGTTCGAGCCAGACGAGGGCGAACAAACCGGTGACTGCGGGCCAGTAGCCCCACCTCTCCCGATACTGAACGAATGCGTCCGCCGGCGATCGGCGCAGGACTGCACAGAGCAGCCAGTGAACCGAGCGCACCGGCGAAATCAACCTCCACACAGGACCGAACAGCAACGACAATGCAACCAAGCCCACCCAGAGCAGAACGTAGAAGGTTCCCGGAAGCGCATTGGCCGCGGACTCGGCGGGGCCGAAGAACGCCGCCATACCCACCCACGCCGTGAGGGTCAATCCCAGCCCTGCAACGACGGCTCGTGTCACCCCCGACGATGCCAGGGCACTGACCCAACCCGGCAAAGCCCACCCCGGTGTGTCCGCGCGCAGGCGGGGGGTGCGCCAGGCGAAGACGAGGATCGCGAAGGAAATGCTCAACGCCCACGCGGCGCCGACGAACGCAAACGCGAATGGGATGGGCAAGTCCGTGCTGCCGCCGAGCCCATGCGCCAGAAGCGGACTGCCCAGTGTTCTCACCGCACGATCAAGGTAGCCAACGTTTTGTCATGGTGGTGCACCTCGATCGCCACCTGACCGGGAACGTCGACAGTGAACGTGAAGCTCTGATCGGCGGTCGGTTGCACAGCGAAACTGTATTCTGGGACGGAGTGGACATGAATTTCCTCATCAGTGTCACTACTGACCCGAAGAGTGATCTTCTCGCCCACGGTGGCGTCGATGCGCTCATTGGACGGTGTCACCTCGGTACCTTCAATCTTTACCGGAATCACCAATCCGCCATCCTCCGGCGGTGCCGGTGCTGTAGAAGACACCGAAGCCGGCGGAGCAGATGACACAGCAGACGTTGTGTCACCCCATCCAGAATCCGAACCTGACGAACACCCCGTCAGGAGCAGGGCCGACAGACCCACCACGGCGAGACCTCGAACAGTCCACGATCTGTTAGTCATTCTGTTCTCCAGGGTTTGTGCACGCCGAGGATTCCACGCGGTTGGTGGTCGCCTTTTCTAGCAGCGCCGCGGCGGTACAGGCGCGTTCGTCGATCATGTTTATCGAGTTTGGTCGGGCGGTGCCGAGGCCACCTCTCACCTCCCGACCTGTTCATTTGCCAGAGCTTCCGCTGCGCTCGTCAGCCCGGTGAGGTCCCGGACTACACGAACGCGCTGGCAATATTCCGCATATAGGGGCAGGTCGCATGCTCCAAGGCCCCAGGAGTAACGTGGCTCTGGAGTCAGCCATATCGTTTCCCTTGCACGCCGGGTGATCTCGGCGAACGCCTCGATGTTCGGATCGAGACCATTGCTTCTACCGTCGGCAAGGACAAGCACTGTCGTCCGCCTGCCGACTGCATTGCCGAACTCTTCGAGGAACTGGCCAAATGCTGCTCCATGGTCGGAGTTCGCATCCACATCTAGCACGGTGCCGCCGAAGACGAGACCAAGCGCATGCTCGACTGAATAGTCCGAGAACAAGTCCGTGACTTCGGCCAACTCCGACACGAACACGAAAGTGCGGACCTGGCTCACAAGGTCCTGCAGACCGTGCACCAGGTGCAGCGTGAATCGCGCGGTTGCGCGCACCGAGAGGCTGACATCGGTAAGGAGCACCAGGCGTGGCTTGTCCTCGCTGCGCTGAACGGTCACAGGGCGAAAGGGAACGCCGTCATAGCGCATGTTCCGCCGCATCGTCCGTGAGGAATCGACGCGTCCACGTGCCCCCACCTTACGGCGATGCGTGAGCGCGCCGTGCAGGCTGTGAGCGAGTCGGCGCAACGTCTCTTCGAGTTCTGCGCGTTCACGCTCGCCGACGTGGTCCACCTTGGCGACGGCATCTTCCCTGCCCTCGATCACCCTATCTTCCAGTGCAAGAAGCGATTCAAGATGCTTCTTCAGCGCTGCGGGCAGGTTGGCTAGCACCCCTGCGAGGCGGTGACGCAAAGCACGGGCTTCGTCTTGCACATCTCCTTGCGGAGCGTCAGGAACATCGTCGAGCCACCCGAACAATGCGTCCTGTTCCGCGATGGACAAATCAGCGTCCACTCGAGTGCCGGTGGTCGTCGAAAGGGAACCGGCAGCAACTGCACCGTGAAGGTGATCCGTTTCAATCTGGACTCGGTTGCCCTCACCCAGGACGGTTGTAGCGTCCTGGCTGAATACGATCTCGTCGGTCAATGAAGCCAGATCGATCTTGTTGGCTTCCTGATGCAGATTGTACTGAATCGCAAGGTCGTCCGGGTCGAAGTATTCACGGATGTCCGACGGCGCACCGTGCTCGTGGCCTTGCTGAGGTAGCTGTCCAGGCTCTTCCGACAAGGTGAAGGAGTCGAGGTGCCCGGTGTCTGAGAGGTCGTCGTGCCCGTGCCCGTGCCCGTGCCCGCCGTCGTCCGGCTGTACACGGACCAACGAGAAATACAGGTCGTACACTTCATCGAAGACCTGATCGTCTGCACAATCTTTGACCAACGAAACCCGAAGAACCTCGCGGAGAAGCTTGCGATCGGCAAGCACGGTGGGCAACGCCGCAGCCCTCATAGCGTCGAGCATTTCAGGAACCGAGATACGCATTCCGCGCAGTCGCAGCAGCCTGATGAAGCGATGCAAGCTCTGTTCCATGGTTCAGTTGCGCTTTCCGATGCGCCGCCCACTGTTTCCAAATCCCTTGGCAAAGGATCGACTTCCCTGACTGGACGACCCTGCACTTACCTGTGCCGGTGTTGCGGCGCCGGAACCACCATAGTAGTTGTCATTATGTCGACCGGGCGCATCCTTGGCCGCTCGGACCGCCCTTCCGTCGGGCCCGTGGTCTTCGTCTACATCTGTTGCAGCAGGTTCAGAACCGTGACCGTGACCGTGGCCGTGGCCGTGGCCATGGCCATGGCCATGGCCGTGCTGGTGTTCATCGATGTCGGCATTTGGATCCAAAAGCTTCGGCAACGCGTCGACCGCCTTCCGCACGTCCTTGTCGTACTTGACGACGACAGAGACTGTGTCACGCAGCAGCTTTGCCGTTAGCTCCGTGGCGCCGAGAACCGCAAGAGTCCGGGCCCAGTCAATGGTCTCCGAAACACTCGGGGACTTACGCAGATCGAGATCACGCAAACCTCGAACGATATGAACCAACTGCTCGGCGAGCGCGTCGGTTAGCCCCGTATCCTTGGTTCGGACGATCTCCAGTTCACGCTCCGCGGAGGGGTAGTCCAGGAAGGCGTGTAGGCAGCGGCGCTTGAGGGCGGCAGAGAGATCGCGCGTGTTGTTGGACGTGAGCACGACGTACGCGGGCGTCGATGACGTGAAGGTGCCGATCTCAGGCACGGAGACCTGATTCTCTCCCAGCAACTCCAGCAGGACGGCTTCCAAGGCCTCGTCTGCGCGATCAACCTCATCAATGAGTAGCACGACCGGCAACTCTGAGCGAACGGACTCGAGCAGCGGCCGGGGGGCAAGGAAGCGTTCGGAGAAGAACACACTTTCTTGAGCCGCGATTCGATCGACTGCCTCGCCCAGCGTCTCCGCATCGGCGACGAGCTCACCAATCTTTTCCTTCAGTACCTGGGTATAGAGCAGTTGCTTGCCATAATCCCACTCGTACAGAGCCTTCGTCTCATCCTGGCCTTCGTAACACTGCAGACGCAGCAGACGACGACCGGTCACCAGCGCGAGCGTCTTCGCCAGCTCGGTCTTCCCAACCCCAGCAGGCCCTTCCAGTAGTACTGGTTTGTCAAGTTTCGTCTGGACAAACACGGTGGTGGCCAGGCGATCATCAGCAATGTAGCCGTGTGAGGCGAAGCGGGTAATCACATCGGCGACGGAACTGAAGTCGGGTTGCGAGATTGTCACGTGCGCTCCTTTCAGGTGGTGATGGTCCCGCCCGGCTCCGGGCGGGACCACCTCGCGGGCTCAGCCGATCAGATCGTCAAGATCGCCGGTCATGCAGTGCTCGACTACCGGACGCACCGTCTCGAAGGTGCATTCCTTAAGGTTGCCCGGTGTACAGGCATCGCCGAGGACGTGGTGGGTGATGCGATCGACGTCCGCACCGTTACCTGTAATGGTCGGCGAGTTCTCATAGAACTTTGTCGGACCGGTGCCAAGTCGATTCTTGCTGTAGGAATCCTTGGTGACGTCGGTGAACTTCTCCGGAATGCCGACGTCACGCAGAAGCTGGATCGCAGCTTCCAGCGCCGCGTGGGACGCCCGCTCATCTGTCATGCCGTGGGTATCGATTCCCATTGCGACCGCGATGTCTGCGAACTTCCGGTAGCTCGCGGTCATGTTGAACGCCCACACCCGCGGCAAAGCGATTGCATTGTTGAGTCCGTGGTGTGTGTCATAGAACGCGCTGATGGCGTGGCTAATCGAGTGGATGATGCCGAGTCCGCCCGAGTTGAAGGCCTGCGCTGCGATGTACTGGGCGTACATCATGCCTTCACGGCCAGCCAGGTCCGAACCATTCCATGTGGCCGCGCGCAAGTTCTCTGAAGTCAGCTTGATTGCGTGCAGGGCGTTACCCAACGACGGCTCAAAGTTCAGCCTCGAGACATACGGCTCGCTTGCATGAGCGAGGACGTCGAATCCACACTGAGCCGTGTAGTCGGTGGGACAGGTGTAGTACAGGACCGGATCATCGATGGCGAGCGTTGTGACACTCGCATCGTCGAACGCGACGTACTTATGCGGCTTCTCGGGGTCGGTCGTGGTGTCGGTTATGACGTAAGCCCACGATGTCTCCGACCCGGTACCCGCGGTGGTGGAAACGGCGATATGCGGCGGGTTCTTGGGATTCTCGCTTTTGTTGAAGCCCTCGAATTCGTTGACATTACGCCCATCGTGGGCGACTGCGATTCGCGCGCCTTTGCAGGCATCGTGGCTCGATCCACCGCCGATCGAGACGAAGCTGTCGCATTTGGCCTCGGTGTACATCGCGACGGCATCCATCACGTTGTAGTCTTTGGGATTCGATTCGACCTTGTCGTAGACAACCACCTCGAGCCCGTGGTACCGCATCGATTCGACGATCTTGTGCACGGTATCGGTGCCACGCAATCCTGACGTCATCACGAGGGTCTTCTTAAAGCCGAGCTTGAGGGCCTCCGGGCCGATCATCTCGTGTGCGCCAGGTCCCATCATGGCGCGGGGAAAAGGGTGGAACTCTTTGATGGGAAACGGCTTTAGCAGTTCATCGACCTGCATGACGTGGATCCTCTCCGCGAGCGATGGAATGTTATTCGCGCAGCGCGACCCGAAGCCGCGCTGCAAGATCGACGTTATGACGGGAAAGAGGTAGGGAGGAAGAACATATCCGGGAAACCGTTCGCTTATCCGACAGAAACCACCCGATAGACGGGGCCGTGCCCTACCCATTCGGGTAGTTTCGAGTAGGTATGAACAATTCTCTCCGCGTGCTGCGGACACGGATTCATGGCAGCGTGTTGCCGCACCCATGCAGTCGACGCCCGTCAGGTCCCTTTGACACTTCGCTGGTTCCTACCCTCACTGGAAGCTTCAATTCTATTTCTCGAAAGCATGTTTAGCTACCATCTGCGGGAGGGCAGCAGGGGTGGGGGCGACTTCAGGGACCGGCAGAAAAGGTCGATCCAGCAACACATGGGCGCCGGTCGGCCGGACACAACCGTTGCTGACCGATTCGATGCCGTGCATGCGAGTAGGTCATCGACGACGAACCTGCCCATCCGCAGGCGACAGGGCTTGGCCGAAGTACGTGACGGCGGGTTGGTCCACCGATCGCGCGGCGTCAGCTGTTCCTGAATCGGTGGGCACCACGAAGATCGTCCCGCACCGCATTACGACATCTGTGCGCCATGGGTAATGCAGCCCCTAGCAGGTCCCAAATCTCGAATGATCCTCGATAGCAACAGAACAGCGAGCTCTAATCCGAAACGGTCCGATCCGGAGCGATCGGCCGCGAAAGGACTACGCAACCGGACGGCCGGCTGCCTGCACCCCTCCGCGACGGTCCTCGCGCTACCACCCCGACTGATCGGGCATGCTCGTGCGCACCGTCATCGGCGGCCGCTCGCGAGCGCCCTATCTCGGCGGCTCAACGATGACGAGACTGCCCGGGTGTGGCCAGTGTGGGCGGTGTGGTGCACCAACCGAGATGTTCGTGAAGCCACGAACCTCGCAAACGGCGGCAGGAGTGTCGCGGCGGGTCGTCTCCTGGTCCGCCGCCGCGGCGTGACTGTCGAGCGGGGTGCTCTCAGAAAAAGACATCCCAGGAGCTCGAGTGTCAAGCGGCAGCCTTCTCGACGTGATGTGCCCAGGCCGTCGTTTCGTCGTAGCAGGTGCGGGTCTTGAGGCATCCATGCAGGATGCCGACGAGTCTGTTGGCGAGCTGCCGTAGGGCAGGGCCGTGGTCAAGTCCTCGGGCGCGTTGTTTGTCGTAGTAGGCGCGGGCGCCAGGAGAAGCGTGCAGGGCCGAGAACGCCTGCGAGTTCAGCGCATCGACGAGCCGATCGTTGTGAACGAACCGGGCCGCGACGACCTTCTTTTTGCCGGAAGCGCGGGTGATCGGACTGGTGGCGGCATAGTTCTTGCGGGCCTTCGCAGTGGCATACCGTTCCGGGTCGTCGCCGAAGTCACCGAGCACCCGGGGACCGAGCAACGATCCAAGCCCCGGCTGGGACAGGATGATCTCAGCGTCCGGGTGCCGGCCAAAATGCTCATCGACCTGCCCTTGCAACGCCTTGATCTCGTGATTGAGAGTGCTCAACACGGCGACGGCGGAGCGGGTGGTGGCCGCGTAGGCGGTGGTGATCACCGCCGCCCGGCCCAGGTGTTCGCCGCGCAGAGCGGCATGGATCCGATCGGTCTTGGTCTCGATGTCGCGGCGGCGGGCGTTTCGGAGCGCCGCGGTGATCTGCCCCCGCGTCAGTCGCGCCGCCGAGGCGGGGTCCGGCGCCTTCCCGAGTAGCTCGAGGGCATCGACGGTGTCGAGGTCGTCGAGCGCCTCCAACGCGGCAGGGAAGTACTCGCGCAGCGCGTGCCGCAGTCGCTGGGTGTGGCGGGTGCGTTCCCAGATCAGGGTCTTGTGTGCCCGGGCGAGGACCTTGATCGCCTCGGCCTCGGGACTGTCGCCGGCCACCGGCCGCAGCTGGTGCGAATCGGTGCGCACCATGTCGGCCAGCACGTGGGCATCGGCGGCGTCGCTCTTGGCGCCCGAGACACCGCTGCGCTCCCGAAACCGGGCCGCTTGCAAAGGATTCACCGCGAACACTGTGTACCCGGCGGCCACCAACGCCGCCACCCACGGGTCGCGATCGGTCTCGATTCCGATCGCCACCTCGGACTCGTCGATGTCGTTGCCGAGTTGGTCGCCGATCATCGCGTGCAACCGCGCGATCCCGGCCACCCCTTCCGGTAGCCGCGCCTTGCTGAGCCTGCGCCCGGCCAAGTCCATCAGCTCGACATCGTGATGCTCTTCCGACTAGTCATCTCCGACGAACAACCGCACTGAGCTTCTCCTATCCTCGCGCTCTCGGACCACATTCGGCAGCGTGCGGAAGAACCATCAGCGCCCTAATGAAGCAGTGCTCACGCCAGAGCGGGCACGACATCCCATCAGCGATTCCGTTCTCCCGGCGGACGGGCGGGGGCACGATCTTTTCCAGGACTCCGGGTCCAGGGGGGCGAAGTGCTCACCTGCCCGCCGCTACCGATGACGAGTCTGCCGTATGACCGGACCCGCCGACTCTCATTAGGGGGCTGCTCCCGCTCGCAAATGTGGAGGGCGCCTGTATCGGATCGAGATCAAACCCCGGGTCCACACCCCGATCCTGCTGTACCCAGACCAACGGCGCGAACGGGCGGTCATCGCACGGGCTCTCGCCCGCTCGACTCGCAGCGCTACCGACATGGCTTCACACCTATAAGGCCCACCGGCAATACTCCGCCATCGGCTGACCCATGAATCTATTGACCAGCGCCCCCGTCGCGCTGGGTGCCGACTACAGTCGTGCCGTCGACGACGGCACGACTGTAGTCGTGAACTTCAGAGCGTTTGATGCAACGGTTCGCGCAAATTCGGTTAGGTGCCGGTCTGCAGCAAATAGGCACCGGCGCCGACTCAGGGGCAACCTCGCCAGTTGATATCCCTTGAACGACGTGAGGGTGGACGGGACGGATCGCGGCGCCACTACCGACCACCTGGGCAGTCTCGACCTATCCATTCGGGCAGTTCTGGGCTCGGACCATAGATATGACGGCAACCACACTCTAACGTTAGGGCCACTCGAGATACTGCCGAGCATCGTTCTCGGTTTTGCATGGCCAATCGGTTCAGCCTCGTCGGCCTAACGGTTTCGGCCTCATCGGGAGAACGTTCACCAAAAGAAGGGGCACGTCAATGACAACAGCAGCCACTCGGCGCTCACGAACAGCGCGATCCGGTAGCACTTCACCTGTCGATCATCCAGCTCCGGTGTCGCGGGGCGGATCGATCTTCTCGATCGTACTTGCAGTCATGTCGGTGCTCGCGCTCGCGCTGGTGTGGCGTACATATCAGCAAATCTGGGCGCTGGAGAACGGTCTGGACTCGCACGACCCCGACTTCAACAAGTATTGGCTGAGTCTCGCTGCGGCAAATATGATCCTGCTTCCGTCGGCGGCGGCTCTTTGGTACGCGTGGATGTGGACATCGGCCCGGCGGCTGCCAAAGGAGATGACCCGCAAGGAAGAGGGCCGGCGGCTGTGGAACCTGTGGCTTCTTGTCGCGGTGTTCACGACAGCAGTGTTCTTCGGAGGAAGCTACGCCGCCGAGCAGGATGCATCGTGGCATCAGATCGTCACCCGCGACACAGCTTTCACTCCGAGCCACGATGTGCTGTTCTACGGGGCCTTCCCGCTGATGATCTACTTGTCTGCCGGCGTGTACCTCTACGGTCGTACCCGTTTGCCGCACATTTACGGTGGTAAGCGTCTGCCGGTGTCGTTCGCGATGATTGTTGGCGGCAGCTTGCTGCTGCTGTTCCAGGTGGCAATGAACGAGTTCGGGCATTCCTTCTTCCAGGCGGAGGAAGTGTTCGCCGCACCGTTGCATTGGCCGTTCGTAATCTTCGCCTACCTGCTCGCTGCGACGTTCGCGATCTGGTTCGAAACATTGCCACGGATCTTCGAACTCGCCCGCCAGGAGCGGGAACTATCGATTCATGCCGACGAATCCCCGAGCGAACCGGCGGTAGCGACGATGAGTGAACCCGGTGACACCATCGTCAGTCGTCGATAAGTTCCCCCTGGCGGGTTCGAGGGGAACGCAGCGGGGGTGACGGAGCCGATTGGACTGGGCTCTGTTCGTCCCCGCTGCGCTCATCCCGAACAGCGCTTAGCCTAGATGCTCTCGAACCGAGAGTGCGGTGTCACCCGCATACATACCCTTTCCGATAGCCGCCCGTCGCGCGGATAAACAAATTGCCCGAAAGCTGGAGCCGATTTTCATGACTACCACTACTCCCCCTATCGATTCGCCCCCGCAAACAGACAAGACCAGACCACTGTTGAGCCGGCGGTGGGACGTACTGCTGGTAGTGGGTGCCGCTCTACTGATTGCGGGCGCCTTTCATATCAATCAGATGTTGTTCGCGGGTGACTGGTCGTTCTGGGCCGACTGGAAGGACCGTGAGTTCTGGCCGTTGGTCACCCCATCCGTCGGCATCATCATTCCCGCAGCGGTCCAATACATTACATGGGACCGACTTCGACTGCCGCTCGGCGCAACCCTCTGCGCGGTGGTGTTGTTGTTGACCCAGTGGCTCTCCCGTTGGGGAAGCTTCGACCTGTGGGCGGGCATTCCCCTCAATTTCACCTGGCCCGAAACCTTCATACTGGCCGCGATTCTCCTCGATGTCACCTTGTTGGTGACGAAAAGTTACCTGCTGACATCGGTGATCGGAGGTTTGATCTGGGGTGGGCTGTTCTGGTTCTTCAACTTCCCTGCACTCTCGCCGTTCTTGTCTCCGGTCGACTTCCACGGCACCCTGCTCACCGTGGCCGACACGATGTCCTTCCACATAGGTCGGACGCAGACCCCCGAATATCTTCGGATGATCGAGGAGGGTCACCTGAAGTCACTTGTCGGCAATATCACGATCGTCGTGTCCTTCTTCTCCGGAATGTTGTGCGCGGCGACCTATTGGATCGGCCTGGCTATCGGCAAGTATCTAGCGGTCAAGCCGACGGGCAAGTTCTTCAAGCTGACAACCGACTGAATCGATGGCAATGCACATGTTTCGTATAAACGGGGCCCCCCCACGCAATCTTCCCCGCCTCGGACTCCGACGCAAGCGACTCACCTCACTTCTGGGCGTCGTCGGATTCCTGTTCCTGTTGACGCCACCGCCGATCGCCGCCGCTCATGGCGAGCAGAGCCAGCAGGCGTTCGAACGAACCTCGACGATCTTGTTCTACGACACACACTTCTCGACGCAGCAACTCAACATCGGTGAGGATCTGACGATCACCGGGACCATGCGGGTGATGAACGCATGGCCGGACCACACGATCAAGCCGCCGGAACTGGGCTTCCTGACGGTCAACCAACCGGGACCGCAGTTCTTCATCGAAGATCGGGAGATGTCGGGGATGTTCACGCCCCAGTCGGTGAAGGTCGTCAAGGGTGGCGTTTACCCGTACAAGATGGTTCTGAAGGCGCGCCTGCCAGGGACTTGGCACATCCATCCCGCGATGGCGATGGAAGGCACCGGCACCCTGGTCGGTGCCGGCCAGGACATCACAATTAACGATGTCGGAACCTTCGCCCAACCTCAAACGCTGTCCGATGGAAGAACAGTCGATCTGGCAACATTCGGTCTTTCGCGCGTCACAACATGGCACGTGATCGGACTGGTGCTCGGGGTTCTGTACCTGGCCTACTGGCTGCGAAAGTCCATTCTGCAACGCGCCATGGTTGTCGGCGGGGGGCGTGCATCAACTCTGGTTTCACGGCGCGACCTCAAGGTCGGCGTTGCGTTCGCCGGGGTCGCAATGTTGATCGGGACCGCAGGGTTTGCCTACGCGACCACATCAGATGGCCCGCACGTCCCGCTCCAGGTGGCCCGATACGAACCGGTGCCTGAAGCGCCGAGCTCGTTGGCATCGCACATGGACACCAAGGTCGACAGCGCAGTATTCCAGGAAGACACTGGGAAACTGGTGATGAAGATCCAGGTCCGCAACAACGCCGATTCGGCGATCAACCTGGACCATCTGCAATTCGCTGACTATGAGGTGTTCAACAAGGACCTGGCCGCGCAGGGAATGGCCGACGGTCAGAACGTTGCGACAGTCTCGCCGAGCGCGGCTATCGAGCCGGGCGCGTCCCGTGACCTCACGATCGAACTCGATGCCCGCGAGCTGGCGGCGAGAAACCTGTTGCCCCTGAACGAGGCGCAGATTCGGCTCACCGGATTGATGTTCTTCCGCGATGCGAGCGGACAGGAATCCGCGGCGGAGATCAATGAAATGACGTCCGGGATCCTGCCGCAGTTCGGATAGAAGAACCCGGTGCGGTGTGGATCGATTAGGGCCGAACCACACCGCACTGGATAGCAGGTGAGTTGCAACAGTCAAGAAGGAGTCTCGCTGATGGATGTGACCTACCTCGCCCACGGCGGGCAAATGACCGGCGATGAAATGGCTCTGATGGGGGGCGGATTGCTGTTCGCCCTGCTCTTCCCGCTTGCCGTGCTGCTCATCGCAACACGGCGAACACGCCGAGAGGCGACCCCTGACCCAGTTGCCGAGGTTCCTCACGAACCACATGATGACAGTCGGATTCCGGAATACCCAGCGAATCAAGACAAGCCACTACGTATAGGAACGGCGCACGGCAATACCGGTCGACACGCACCAACGGAGGAATTGTGAATCCTGCGGACCACCTCGCCACGGTCGTGGCACCAGCTGCCGAAAATGCATCCTCCTTCGGCGTCCTAATCAGCCTCGCTGCCCTCATACTCGCGGTGCTGATACCCATGTCGGCCATCGCCTTTGCTGTCCTACGGAACTCGTCCCCATCGGGTCCGGACGCGGAAATCGGGCTGGGAACTGTCAGCTTGCACGACGAAATGTGGCAGTTTATCGCGGACGTCGAACGCGGCACCATCACGTTGTCGTCTCTGGAGGCGAATAAGGATGCACCCTGCGCGGTCGCGAAGCGGTCTAGCTGGCAGCAAGAAGAACTACCCTCATGATGATTCGACGAGCCGACACTGGGCCCACTTTCGCGATCATCCTGCACCGCATTGCACTCGTGATCAGATATGCTCCAGGGAGATCAACACGCCGGTCCTCGTCGAACAGACGACTCCACATCCCAACACAACAAGCTTAGGCACCTAGGATCCGCACCTTCGGGCGCGCTACACGATGTCTGCGCGGACCCCGCGGGGGGGTCGGCGCAGACAGTACCGAGGAAGGGAACGTATCAACGATGCGTGTTCCGTTGACTACCAATGACTTCATCGACCGGGCTGAAGCCGTCTACGGCGACCGGGTCGGGGTGGTGGACGAGCCAGTGCAGCCGGCTGCCTCCCTCAAGGAACTGACCTACAGGGAATTGGCGCGCCGAGTCAGGGCAATTCAGGCCGGCCTTGACAGTATGGATGTTCCCGAAGGCGCACGGGTCGCAGTCGTCAGCCACAATTCCGCACGGCTGCTCGAGATGCTGCAGGCGATTCCCTCCTCCGGACGAATCCTGGTTCCGGTCAACTTTCGGTTGCAACCCGAGGAAGTGTCGTACATCGTCGACGACTGCGCACCAGACGTCCTGCTGATCGACCCCGAACTGGACCACGCACTCTCGAAGGTCCAGGCTTGCCATAGATTCGTCCTCGGGAATGAGTCCGACGATGCCTTGCTACGGTTCGGCGTCGAGCCACGTCGATGGCAGGGGCCGAACGAGAACGCCACCGCGACGCTGAACTACACGAGCGGCACGACTGCCAAACCCAAGGGCGTCTGTATCACCCACCGCAACATTTGGATCAATTCAGTCACCTTCGGATTGCACCTGCAGGTCAGCGACCGTGATGTGCTGATGCACGTGTTGCCGATGTTTCATTGCAACGGGTGGGGAATGCCATACACCGCCACGGCCATGGGGGTCAAGCAGATCGTTCTGCGTAAGGTCGACGGCACCGAGATACTGCGCCGTGTCGAGGAACATGGAGTCACCCTGATGTGCGGCGCTCCGACGGTGTGGAACATGGTGCTCGACGCCGCCCAAGAATGGGAAGGACGGATTCCGGGCCATGGCCGGGTGCGTCTGGTCTGTGCCGGAGCACCACCGCCGTCGCAAACCATCGCGCGGATCGAGGACGAACTGGGGTGGCAGTTCAACCAGATCTACGGTCTCACCGAAACCACACCGCTACTTGCGGTGAATCGTTCGCGCGCCGAATACGACGACTTGCCCGCGATCGAGCGCGCTAAAAAGCTCGCCCGCGCCGGCGCACCTTCGTTGGGAACCGCGCTCACACTCGACGACACCGGAGAAGTCCTGGCGGCGTCGAACACTGTAATGGCCAGCTACTGGAATCAGCCGGAAGCGACGGCCACTGCGCTCAGAGAAGGATGGTTCCATACCGGTGACGGCGGAACCATTGGGACGGACGGATATCTGACGATCACCGATCGAAAGAAGGACGTCATCATCACCGGCGGAGAAAACGTCAGCTCCATTGAGGTCGAAGACGTACTTTTCACTCATCCCGCGGTGGCAGATGCCGCGGTCTTCGCCGTACCCGACGACAGGTGGGGTGAATCCGTCACGGCCGTGGTAGTCCTGCGTGATGGCGAAACGGTGACCGAATCCGAACTGATCGCCTACGCACGCACAAAGCTCGCCGGATACAAGATTCCTAAACAGGTGTTCTTCCGCGCGGAAATCCCTCATACCGCCACCGGGAAGATACAAAAATTCAAGCTCCGTAAACAATTCTGGACCGGCGATCGACAAGTGAATTGAGCCTGACCCGCTCGGCTCGCCCCGACTGCTAACCCCGCCGGCGATGGCCTTTGGTTGACAGACATCCGAAGGTACAAGCGATGCTTGGCGAGGTGCATCATCGAATCGAGGATCTGGCGCACAGCTGAAGTCCAGGCCGAAAACGTGTCCGCCTTGGTGATGGCAGGTGCCGCGAGGGACTTACGGTGTCCAATCACCTTTGCGGGACATGCGAAAGACCCAGCGTGCTCGGGGCATCGTCAGACCCGCCCCACCCGCTGAGCCGTAGGTCTATCGGACGCTTCACCCCGACGGGCAAGCCGCGAGATCGGAACCTGGGTTGACGTCGCGGCGCGCTCTACTTGGCCGCCGCGAGAAGCACGATGGCGGTAGGGACGCCGGCGCGCCTAGAGTTTGGAATGATGTAGCCCGACATCAGCCAACTTGTTGACCAGATTGTCCGATTGGGCAGGTTGAGAACTACCCGGAACGCCAGTCCGCTCCGCGAGCAATCTACGTATCGTGGTCACAACAGCTGAGATACAGTTAATCAGCGCGGCGGAGGCACTCCTGTGAGCGCCCCGCAGGAAACACGAGTTCATCTGTCGGTCGCAATGTGGAGAAGGATAGACAATGTCGCGGTCAGCGAAACCCGCTAGCTCAGTTGACCTCGCCTCGCTCGTCGAGTCACAGAGTCTTCCCGGGGAACCTGAAATCCGATCCGTTGACGACACTCTCCATGTCAGCTATTCCCATGCAGACCTTGTCATCAAACTCAAGAAGCGGCCGTCCCAACCACTGTGGGACACTAAATGGGAAGTCAGCGTGCGGGAACCCACCCCAGGCCTCGGGACCTGGTGGGGCGCATGGAGTCAATCCTTTGCAGCGAACCGCGCCGACATAGGCAACCTGCTTGCGGGAGAAATCACTGAGACAGCTTGCCGTATTCGGAACATGCTCGACGACCATTCATCAATCATCCCTGTCCCTGATCTCTAACTTCGCGCGAATCTCCGCGAGATCTGATATTTGATTTAGCTCGACTATGGCAAAATGGCAAACCTGAGATTCCGACACTCTGGATATGCTGGCGCGTGACCAGCGCATTTGACCGGTCTGAGCGCCACCACTCAATCGATCAAGCACAGGTCTACGAAGTTCTCGTCGGCCGGACGCCTCGCCAGTTCGAGATGCGCTGATTGCTTATTGCCGATCAGGTTTCACGTTCCATGGGGATCATTTTTTCGCACACTCCGGTTCGAATCACGTGTGGTGTCTGCGAACAACCCAACACAGGAGGACGACCGCAATGGCTCTGCTCACCATCGGCGATCAGTTTCCCGCGTACAACCTGAAAGCCGTCATCGGCGGTGACCTCTCCAAGGTCGATGCCCAGCAGCCCGACGACTACTTCACCACGATCACCAGCGACGATCACGCCGGCAAGTGGCGGATCGTCTTCTTCTGGCCCAAGGACTTCACGTTCGTGTGCCCCACCGAGATCGCCGCATTCGGCAAGCTGAACGACGAGTTCGCCGACCGCGACGCGCAGGTGCTCGGTGCGTCCGTCGACAACGAGTTCGTCCACTTCCAGTGGCGTGCCCAGCACGAGGACCTGAAGACCCTTCCCTTCCCGATCCTTTCGGACCTCAAGCGTGAACTGGTCGAGGCCACCGGCGTTCTCAACGCCGACGGTGTCGCCGACCGCGCCACCTTCATCGTCGACCCCAACAACGAGGTCCAGTTCGTCTCCGTCACCGCCGGTTCCGTGGGCCGCAACGTCGACGAGGTCCTTCGTGTCCTCGACGCCCTGCAGTCCGACGAGCTGTGCGCCTGCAACTGGAAGAAGGGCGATCCGACGATCGACGCCGGCGAACTGCTGACTGCGAGCGTCTGAGTCATGACTGTCGAGCATCTGAAGAACTCACTCCCCGAATACGCCAAAGACCTCAAGCTCAATCTGAGTTCCATCGGGCGCAGTACCGTGCTGAACGAGCAGCAGCTGTGGGGCACCCTCCTCGCCACCGCAGCTGCCACCAAGTCGGCGACCACCTTGAAGGAGATCGCCGAAGAGGCGGCCGACTCGCTGTCGGCCGAGGCCTACAACGCAGCTCTGGGTGCCGCGTCGATCATGGGCATGAACAACGTCTTCTACCGCACCAAGGGCTACCTTGACGGTAAGTACGACGATCTCCGTGCGGGCCTGCGGATGAACATCATCGGCAACCCGGGTGTCGACAAGGCCGATTTCGAGCTGTGGTCGCTCGCGGTCTCCGCGATCAACGGCTGCAACCACTGCCTCGAAGCCCACGAGAACACCCTCCGGCAGGAAGGCGTCGACCGTGAGGTGATCTTCGAAGCGATCCGCGCCGGTTCGATCGTCGCGGGTGTCGCCCAGGCCGTCGAGACCGGCCGCACACTTGACGTTGTTGCAGTCTGACCCCTACCGCATAACAGCTGCCCGTGTGGAGCGGACGACATCGGCTCCCCCTTTCGCCGGGACCTGCGGAACACACCCGAGATGGACCGTTTGCCTACCTGAAGTATTTTCGGTTCGTTCGCGAACGCTTATGCCAAGGTCGGTGGGTTCTGACCCACTTTCGCTGACGGATCGTCGTCTCCGCGTGTCGCCCCGGTGAGGCGGGAGAGCGTAAGAGATGATCGTGCTGGTGTTCCCGAAGCTGTTGTGAATTGGGATGTCTTGCTCTCGCACGTGAAGGGTGCACGATTGTTCCATCGACGTCCTGGGGGGAGGGGTACGCATCCGTGCCGCACCGGCGTCGGTGTCGTGCGTTGCCGGCCTGTGATGATTCCTCGGTCGAGTCCACAGCCGGTACGAACGCACGTTGGTCGACGCCGCCGTCGGTAATCTCCCGATTCGTCTGTACTGCGTGTGCGCCGCTTCCTGTGCAGTTCCACCACGTGCGACCAGCGCGCACCTTCGCCGAGTAGATCGACAGCCTGAGCACCTGATTGGGGCGTCGCACCCCTTTACGAAAGTGCCTCTAAATGCGGGCTGCGCGATCGGCGCTGCGGTACATGTCGCCTTGTGCGGTCGATGGCGATCATCACTTGGCTTTCGGATTCGTTGGCTACCTGCGTCATCACCATTCCTTCGGCTCGCTCGTTTGGGTAGCGAGGAGGGCACAACAGCTTTCGGCTTCGCAGACCTCTCGTGCTCCACTGCCACCGACGGCACCGACGGGGACTCAGGCCGTCTAGGAGCCACCTTTGGTATGAGGCAAGATCCCGGTTGGCGGCTTGGGGGTACGTTTGCCGATCACGATCCCTGCGGGAACGAACAAGCCGGAATGGGCCCGTCACTGCATGGGCTCATGGGCTGGATGACAGCTCGATCCGATACTATCCCTGGCCAGATCTGGATCGTTTGCCTCTCGAGAGCTTCTCGACAACGAGGATCACCTATAACAAGCGACGGCCAGTGGCACGCCGCCACCGCGACACGGGTGCAGATCGTCTTCGCCGCTGCGCGAGTACCCTTGAGAGACAAACGTCGATCACTCACCCGGGGTCTAGTATGGTAGCACGGTCAAGACCTAACACTGCATGCCTCTCTCTTGCTTCATCTTTGCGTCGTCTCCGCTGTCGCGGCGGACCCGACATACGTAGGGGTCATTCAACTGTCAAATCGGGACGCTTCCGTTCGAGGCTGCGCGATTTGTGTCCTGAGATGCCCACAGAACAGCGCGAGGAGACGGCGATGGAAGTCTTGAGGTTGGTTGGGTCGGGAACTGGCGCGGTGGCACGTACTGGCGGTAGGTCGCGGAGCCGTTGGTGCCCAGGGGGTTTCCCTCCGGGGTGTTCTTCTCCGTGTCCGTGGCCAGGGTGCTCCGTTTCCAGCTCCCGCCCGTCGAACCGTGCGTGCGGTTCTCCCGCACACGGCTCACCGACGCCCTTCACCGGCGGTGTTCGGTTTCTCCCGCCAGGGCTTATGTGCCCTGGGTGCGACGACGATTCCATTGAGGGAGATCAGACCGAGCTCGTCCGGTGATCGGTAGACCTGGACGAAACCCCAGCCGCGGCCGCGTTGATGCCGTTTCCCGATGAACAGGGCCAGTCGCATCAACGCGTAGCGTCTGATCTTGTCGAAGGCGTGGGCGGAATTCCCGTATCGGAAGTAGCCCGCCCAGCCGCGCAGGAAGAGATTGATCTCCTGCACGACCTGCTCGACCGGAGCAGCCAGCCGCGCCCGCATCGTCATGAACCGGATACGGTCTCGGGCATGCTGCATTGCCTTGCGTGAGGGCCATCGAGCCAGGTAGACGACGTCACCGGTACCGTGGACGGCCCGAGACCGAACCAGCCGATGATGGAAGCCGAGGAAGTCCACTCCCTCACCCCCGACCGTCAGCTGCACGATCCGGGTCTTGGCCGCCTTCGGTTGCAGACCGAGGTCGGCCAGCAGAGCGGTCAACCGCGCCAAGGCGGCCACCGGCTGCCCCTTCGACCGGCACATCACCAGCGCATCGTCCGCGTAACGGGACAGCGTCCCGTATGCGGGACGCCATGCCCGGTCCAGCCGGTGCAGGTACACATTGCACATGAGGGGACTGATCACCCCACCCTGCGCGGTGCCCGTCACCGGCCGCCGGACCGAGCCGTGTTCCAGCACTCCCGCGCGCAGGAAAGCGCGCAACAACGCCAGGACACGCCGGTCACTGATGCGTTCCTCGACAGCGGACATCAACCCCGAGTGCGGAATTGCGCCGAAACAATCAGCCACGTCCGTCTCGACCACCCAGCGAGCACCCCGGAACGACTCGTCCAGGAGTACCTGCAAACCGTCGTGCGCCGCGCGTTTCGGGCGAAACCCGAACGAACACGGCAAGAAATCCGCTTCGAAGACCGGTTCGAGCACGATCTTCACCGCGGCCTGCACAACCCGGTCGCGGACAACAGGAATCGACAACGGCCTCCGTTCGTCGGTGCCCGGCTTCGGGATGAACACCCGCCGGGACGGCAACGGGCGAAAGGTCCCCGCCTGTAGTTCCGCTTCCAGCTCATCGAGCAGCCGGGCAACCCCGTACTCCTCGACCTCGGCCAACGTGATCTGGTCGATGCCCGGAGCGCCGTCATTGCGGCGCACCTGGCCCCACGCCCGCTGCAATACGTCCCTGCGGTGGACCTTGTCATACAGCGCGTGGAATCGTCGCCCGGGATCGGCCTTGGCCGCCCGGTACAGCGCATGCTGCAGGGCACGGACCGCGCCGGGACTCCCGACACCTGGGGTGGGACTAGCCATAACGGCACTCACCGGCCACTCCTTGTCATCATGCGCGTGGACGAAGCAGCGGCCCTTCCCATCACCGGCGGTTATGTTGTCCGTCCGGCTCGATCGGTACTATGGCCGCCTCCGACGCCGTCCCGGCTGGTCGACCCCTTCCCGGCTCGCCACCGGTTATAGGACACCACGCTCCGGCGCACTTCCGCAGTCGCCGGGCCGGGGACGGCCTCCCCAGTTCCCGTCGTCACCTTCTGAACGTTCCACGTCCTCTACGCCGAGGAGTTCGTCGCGGCTGCTGTCCAGGCTCTTCACCGCTTCCATGGCCTTCACCCTGAAGGACGGGGCTCGGCTCTCCCTGATCCCGCTGTTGGCGGGCACGTTCACGGCGCGGCAGACTTCGCTTGATGCTGCGGACCGTTCAGTCGCTTCCCCTTGACGGGCTTGTGACACTGCACTTCGACGCCGGGCGTTTCCCCCGACGCCGGCAGTCTGCTACCGGGCCCCCTGGCGGCTACCCGGACCGGACTTCCACCGGCTGGCGACGACGAGCTTCAGACCGAGTCAGATCACGTCATGACGCAACCCCTCTCTGGTCGCTGGGCATACTCCCGGGTCTCGTAGAAGTTGCGTTCGGCGAAGTTCGAGAGCCGCTGCGGGTGATTCGACCTCAGCGGAGCGGGGAATCGGCCTTACTTGACGGCGATGACGTCGACGGGACGAATGTCGGGGTCCTTGGCGAGTAGTTCGGGGCCGACCTTGCCCAGTGCCTGGGGGATGGCTCCGGTCAGGTGCGCCTGCCTGCCTTCCTCGTTCTCGAACGTGTCGAAGATGCCGTACGTCGTGTCGCTGACTTTGAACGCGTACCAGGTGACGGTGCCTTGTTCTTCCGCCGCCAGGGCACGCCCCTGCTCCAGGAACGCGGCCAGTTCTCCGCCCTTGCCCGGCTTTGCCTCGAGCAGTGCCAGGATTCCTCTGTCGACGATCGTCATGATGTGTCCTCCTCGTCGCTCTACGACTTCGTTCAACCCTGACGCTATGGGCGTCGAGCGGCACGCGGGGCGGCGGAAGCGCCACCTTTGTTACCGTTTCCGTCATGAGAGTCGCGGTGCTCGCCGTGGACGGCATGTTCGATTCGGGTCTGAGCGTCATACTCGACGTCCTGGCGACGGCCGATGCCCTGCGCGAGAACGCGGACGCGGGCGACCAGGTGTTCACCGTCATTCCCATCGCTGTCGGACCGTCGGTCCGCACCGGTCACGGACTCGTGCTGGCCACCACCCCGCTGACGGAGATCACCGAGCCGCCCGACGTCCTCGTCATGCCGGCCGTCGGGGTGAAGACGCCGGATCGGATCGTCGACGTGGTACGCGGGCATCCCGCCCTCGACTGGGTCGCGGAGGTTCGCAGTTCCGGCGCCGCCCTCGCCGCGGCGTGCAGCGGCACGTTCTTCCCCGCCGAGGCCGGGGTGCTCGACGGATTGACCGCGACGACCAGCTGGTGGCTCGGGCCGGCGTTCCGCGCCCGCTATGCCCGCGTCGACCTCGACGAACGGCGCACCCTCATCCACGACGACCGGGTGACGACGGCCGGGGCGGCGTTCGCGCACATCGATCTCGCGCTGGCGATCGTCCAGCAGCACAGCCCGGCGCTGGCAGATCTTGTCGCGCGGTACCTCCTGATCGGCGACCGGCCCTCGCAGGCAATATTCGCGGTGCCGTCCCTGCTCGCCACCGCCAATAAGACGATGACCGCCTTCGAACGGTGGATTCGCAATCACCTCGCCGAACCGTTGCCGATCAACGCGGTCGCACACGCGATCGGGGTGAGTGAACGAACGCTGCAACGCACCACCGCCGCAGTGCTGGGCATGTCGCCGGTGGAGTTCGTTCAGGAGATCCGACTCGACCAGGCGACATTCCTCCTACGCACGACGCAGCAGAGCGTCGACACGATCGCGTCCGCTGTGGGCTACCAGAACTCGGCCACACTGCGCGCGTTGATTCGCCGTCGGCGTCACACGAGCACAACCGAGATCCGCCGTGGAAACGCATCATTCGGGCCCGAACACTCGCGGAGCGGACGGGGAGCGCGGACCGGCCGATAGTTCGCACTGGCGCCGGACGGACTTGGGCGGGACGATCGATGGTGACGAACGGAGAGGAGCATCGTGAATCGAAACCAGCCGTTCGTGTGCGAGATGGCATTCCACATCGTCCACCTGCATCGAGCGGGGGAGACGGACAAGGCGCTGAACCTATGAAAGCAGCCGCAGGGCATGACCGTCCACGACGAACAACTTCACCGCGCGGGTGAACGGGTGACTGAAACATCCTCGGCGACAAGTAGATCTCGGTCTCGCGGTAGTTCGTGGCGATGACCGAGACCGCACTGGCCGCTGCTGTCGAAGGATCTGTCCGGGCTCGACCTGGTCGCGTTGATGATCGACGGGGTCCACGTCGCCGAGTCCTGCTGTGCCGTCGCCCTCGGCATCGACCTCAACGGGCAAGCACCCGTTGGCGCTGGTGGAGGGCTCGACCGAGAACGCCACGCTGGTCACCGCCCTGCTGGTGGACCTGCGCGATCGCGGCCTGGACGTCACCCGCCCGATGCTGGTCGGCCTCGATGGATCCAAGGCCCTGCGCAAGGCGGTCCTCGACGTGCTCGATCGTCCGGTCATCCCACGCTGCCAACTGCACAAGATTCGGAACGTGAAGGATCCGGAAACGGCTCCGGAGCAGTGTGGGCTGCAGAATGACCGACGCCTACCACGCCGCGTCGACGCTCGAGGCCGAGTCCGCTCTGCGGGCCCTGGCCCAAAGTGCTCGATCGTACCCATCCCGGGGCGGCGGCAAGCCTGCGCGAGGGTCTCGACGAGAGGCTCACCGTGCTGCGACTGGGTGTGCCGCCCATCCTCGCCCGGACGCTGCGTCGACAAGCGCCATGGTCGATGATCTCCGTCTGCCGCGAGCACGCCGCCAACGTCAAGCGATGGCGGGACCGGCAGATGGCGCTGCGCTGGGTGGTGCGCAGCCGGAATGATCGAAGCCGGCAAGTATTTCCTTCGCGTCAACGGCCACCTGCACCTGCCGACACTGCGCGCCGCGCTCGAGCGTGAGTTCGCCGAATCTGTCGGACCCCATCGTGCACAATGAAGACGTGAATGCAGCCTGATGCTCACCGGGCCTCCACCGAAGTTCCACGGAACTCGGGACATCCTCGGAAGTCTTCGTTGTGATCGTGGTTGTGACGGCGGATTCAATCGGTCGTCGCAACACCTGGCTGTTGCAGTGAGCGTAGCTGCTCGGCGAAGACCTCGGCCGGGGTTCGCCAGTCGTGGATCTTGCGGGGCCGGTTGTTGATCGCCACGGCGACGGCTTGGAGGTCCTCGGCGGACCACCTGGCCAGATCGGTGCCCTTCGGGAAGTACTGGCGCAAAAGGCCGTTCGTGTTCTCGTTCGTCGGTCGTTGCCAGGGCGAGTGCGGGTCGGCGAAGAACACTCTCGTGCCGGTATCGAGAGCGAACTGGGTATGACCGGAGAGTTCCTTCCCGCGGTCCCAGGTGAGGGTCTTGCGGAGCTGCTCGGGGAGCGTGGTCATCGATGTCGTCAGCGCGGCGTTCATCGCGACGGCGCCATAGCCGCCGAGGGAAGGACCGTTCTTCACGGGTGGCTTGTCGCCCCAGCCGTCCAGCCGAGGCAGGTGCAGGAGGATCGTGGATCGGCTGCTGCGCTCGACGAGCGTGCCAATCGCGGACCGGCCGGTCCCGATGATCAAGTCGCCTTCCCAGGGCCCCGGGACGGCGCGATCGGCGGCTTCGGCGGGGCGTTCGCTGATCACGACGTCCTCGGTGACATGCCCTTGCGGCTTGTTCTGCGACCGCGCTCGGGGAACCCGCAGCGCCCGCCCGGTGCGCAGGCACGCGACCAGCTCCCGTTTGAGCGCGCCACGGCCCTCGATGAACAACGATTGGTAGATCGCCTCGTGGCTGATGCGCATGGACTCATCATCGGGGAAGTCGATCCTGAGCCGGTGCGAGATCTGTTCCGGGCTCCACGCCGTCGCCCATCGCCTGTCCTGTCGATGCGGCTTGTTGAGCCCCTTCCACGCGGGCGTCTGCGGCCCACGGACGATCGTGCCGTCGGGTCGGCGGACGCTGCCGGAGAGCCGCTCCTGCACGTACTTACGCAACCTGTCGTTGCCCACGAGCTTCGCCGTCTTCGGCCGCTTCGCGGCCTGTTGCGCTTTCCACTGCGCCACCAGTGCCCGGTAGACCAGCTTGCCGCCCCGGGTCGCCGCGTTGCGGCGCAGTTCGCGTGAGATCGTCCCCGGGGCGCGTCCGATCCTGCGGGCGATCTCGCGGACCCCAACATCCTGGGCGCGCAACAGCGCGATCTCCTCACGCTCGGCGAACGACAGGTAGCGGCCCGTGGGCTCGTCCAGGCTGATCGGTGGCATGCCGCCAGCGTGACGGAACCAACGGCACCCGACCGGCCATGACACGCCGACGGCCTCCGCGGCCTCGACCGTCGTCACTCCCGATGCGATCCGCCGCCAGAAGTCCCGCTGCACCGCACGAGAGGGCTCCGGCCGGCCCGGTAAACGCATCGGAGGTCGCAATGCCCTGTCCGCCGCCCACTGCCGCCTGGCACCCACCGGCGCCTGAGACATCTGCTTGTTGCTGTATCCCATCGCACACCTCCGTCATCGAGGTGTTGCATCGACCGGTTGAGCCCGCCGACTATTGCAGCGCTGATTGCTCAGCTTTGGCGGAGCAGTCTGGCGGAGCGGCAGGAAGCGTCGAAGCACCGCCGCATGATGTGTTGGAGGCTGTGAAGTCGCATTTCAAGTCGAAGTGATGGCGGCTGGTACACGGCCGTGGCGCCTTGAATCTTCAGTCCAAAGGGGGGTTCCGGGATGGGAGCCTGGGGGGTGGACAATCCTGGGCTCTCCGTCGACATCTCCGAGATGGTTACGGCAATTCCACCGTCGAGGCGTGGATGTCTTCCCGGCAGTCCCGTATGGAAGTCGACTCCTCGCGTGATCGAATCTACTTTAAGCGGCGCAAGCTGCTCACGGCACTCGAAAAGATGGGCGTCTGAAGAGTGCCGAGTACGCCGTCGACAAGCAGGAACGCGAGCAGGCTCAGACCGAGCAGCGGAACGAACCAGCCGACCACGACGGCCCCAGCAACCACGGCTACGATCGCGGCCGGATGGACGCGCCGCCAGGCGCCCCGCATCGGGGGCCGCCCCACCGGTCGCATGGTATTTCGAGTCGGACGGCGCCGCCACCACAGGATGTATCCGCGGACGATCACCGACACCAGTGCGCACGCCAGCGCGACCAGTGCCAGCTGATTGGCGAGGCCGAACAGAATGCCCATGTGTGCCTGGATTCCCCAGGCGGACAATTTCGCTGCCAGCGGCCAATCGGCGAACCACAGGATGTCGGTGACCGTGCCTGTGGCGCCGTCGATGGCGATGGAGTTGTTGGCCATCACCCAGGGTTGGCGGGTCTGCGCGACCGTGAGCGCGGTGTCCGTTGTCGACGGGATGCTCGCTTCGACCTTGCCGGTGACGCCGTTCTCCCGGGCCAGGGCGAGGACGGAGTCGATGCGCCCGACATTCGCGGCAGTGATGTTCGCGGCGGGTTCGGCCGCATGCGTCATACCGTGCCCGCCGTGGTCTCCTGCCGGCGCACTGTCTGGTGTGTTGCCGAGGGCTTTGGTGATCGTCGGTGTCGTCCAACTCAGTGAGGACCGCAAGTCGCTCACGTGCTGGCCGGCGTAGGTCGACCAGGTGAGACCGGTGGCGGACAGGAACACCAGTCCGGCGGCGATCCAGATCCCGGCCACACCGTGCCAGCTCAGGGTGCGGTTACGGCCGCGGGACACCCGGTCGAGGGTCCACAACCTGGCTGTGGTGGTACCGCGAGCCCGCATGGTGCGGTACCGCGCCGCCCACAGGTAGACGCCGCCGAGCGCGATCACCCACAGCCAAGAGGCGGTGAGCTCGCTGTAGACGCGGCCGGGTTCACCCAGGTGCAGGTTGCGGTGCAGTTGGTCGATCCAGGTGCGCATCGGCAGCGCCCCGCTGCTGCCGTAGACGACCAGCTCACCGACCGAGTGGGCGGTGGCCGGGTCGACGAACACGGCGAGGCGTTCGGATTCGCCGAGGCTGGGGTCGGTGAAGAGCACCCGGCTAGTCTCGCCAGGGTCGGTGGCGGGGCGGACCGCAGCCACGATGAGATCGGGGCGTTCCTGTTGGGCGGCGCGGATCTGCTCGGCGACCGGCACCGCGGGGCCGGTGGAATCGACATGCAGGTAGTCGGAATAGACGAACTGCTCGATCGTCGGGGCTATGGCGTAGAGGCCGCCGCTGATGGTGGCGATCAGCAGGAATGGGGCCACCAGGATCCCGGCGTAGAAATGCAGCCGCATGATCAGCGGCCGGAAAGCGCGCGGCGGCGGGGAATCCTTCGCGGCCGCGGACGACACGGTCTCAGCGAAGGCGGTGTCGCGTTCAAGCTCTGGAATGGACATGGACATATCTCGATTCTGTGGGGCATTCAAAAGCTGACCGCAGGCGGATGAGCAAACCCGCAAACAAAACGACGCCCTTTGAACGGGGTCGGTAGATCGGGCTTAGATCAGGCCGTTCTTGCTAGCGTTGTAGACCGCCTCGGCCCGGCCGGTCGCACCGAGCTTACGCATGATGTTGCTGACGTGGTACTTAGCCGTAGTCGTCGAAATATATAGCTGCTCACCAATTTTGACATTAGTCAATCCTGCCGCCATTAGGCACAACACCTCGTACTCTCGTTGGGTGAGCAAGTCGAGGGCCGCGGAGTGGCCGGTCATCGAGCGAACCGCCGCGGCCGCGCTCCGCGGATCGAATGCGCTGTCACCGGCGTGGACCGCCCGGATGGCTCGAATCAGTTCAGTGGTGTCGACGTCTTTGACCACGTATCCCCGAGCTCCCGCGTGAATAGTGCGAACGACCAGTTCGTCGTCGAGGTATGTGGTCAACACGAGCAATCCAATCTCCTCATACTCGGCCGACAACTTGGCGCACAACGAGAGTCCTTCGTATTCCGAACCTGCGGAGAGATTAAGATCCAACACCACCAAATCGGGTTCTACCGCTCTCACGACAGCTAGTGCTTCCGACTCGGACGCCGCCTCGCCGACTACCTTCAGATCCGGTTCGAGCTCCAGTATCGACCGTAGACCCTGACGCAAAATAGCATGATCATCTACCAGCACGAGACGGACAACGAGGTCCTCAGAGCGGACAGGGCACCGGTCCACATCAGCATGCGTGTCCGAGAGATCGGACATCATAAGACTCTTCCCCGTAGCTTGATTCGACGGACCATTTGCGAGGAGTCGAAAGGCGTACGTAAACGAGGGATCGTGACGATGTGTATGCCCGCGATTCGCAGGTATCGGCGCGGCGGTGGGTGGCGAGGATCAGACGTATGGATCGGACCCATCGCCACGCGTGCTTCGCTAGTGCTACGAGAACTAAAGTTCACTCGGCGTCGATGCGGAGACATGGAGCCTAGGCGACCGCGTGGACTCACCGCTCCGGGGGCGCCCGACAGGGCCCGAATCAATGCCGACGAGAGCACGTCGCGAGAGCGCGCGACCCGTTCCAATCGCTCCGCCGCCCCTCGGGCACCGGGATCTTTCACGATTCTTCCCAGCCCACAGCAAAGGAAGCTGATCGCAATTCAGAGGTTCGCCCGAATACTTCCCCGGGGTGACATGCGGTCATAACGCCGTCCTAAACAGGGTCTGCATTTCTCGCTCATCTGCCGACCGCGGGTTTGTCATCATGGACGGTGCCTTTACTGCGAACGAAGCCAACCCAGGGATGTCTTCCTCGCGCACGCCCAGTGCCTGAAGGCCACTCGGCAATCCAACTTGCCTCGCCAGTCTCTCTACGAACGCGGCAACAGCCGCCGCGGCTTCGCTGGGACGCCCCATACACTCGGGCAGTCCCAAACAACTCGCGATCGCAACATACGGCCGTGGGTCGGTCTCCGCGTTGAAACGAATCACATGGGGAAGCACCACACCGGCGATGACGCCGTAGGGAGCATCGAGCAGGCCCCCCACCGGGTGACTCATTGCCTGCGTAGCGCCAAGGATCGCGTTCGTGAATGAAAGTCCGGCCTCCAGACTTGCCTGAGCCATTAACGCACGACCGGGCAGGAACTTGGGTTCCTCGAGCGTGTGGATGAGATTGCGGGCCACCAACGACACCGCGCGCAGAGCGTGATGGTCGGTGAGTGGATTGTGCCCTAGAGATACAAAGGCCTCGATACCGTTCGCCATTGCTTCCAATCCCGTTGCGGCGTTCAGCCAATCAGGCATAGTAACCAGCAATCGGGGATCGATGATCGTTGTATCCGGCACTAGGTTACGCCCAAGAATCGTGATCTTTGTCTTACGTGCTGTATCGGTCACGATGCAGAACTGCGAGACATCGGCGCCCGAACCTGACGTAGAGGGAATCACGACGAGGGGCGGAATGGAGTTCCGCGCCTTGTCTATTCCCTCATATTCCAGAATGTTTCCACCGTTGGCTGCGAGGATTGCGATCCCTTTCGCAGCATCGATGACCGAGCCTCCCCCGAGCGCGATCAGGACGTCGCACCCGTGATGGGCGTAGGCCCGATAGCCCTCGTGAATCTCATGGTCCTTCGGATTTGGTGTCACCCCACACCAGATTTGTGCTGACAAACCTGCTCGGGACAGGTGGACGAGCAGCTCAGCGAACCAACCGGCGTCGGCCAACCCGGCGTCGGAAACAAGCATTGGCCGCTGAGCACCTGACCGTTGGGCGGCGTTCGCCGCTTCGACTAGCGCGTCTTCGCCGAACACGATCTCCGGTGCCTGAAACTTCAGTAGCCGCTGCCCGGGGATGACACGGCTGATTGCTTCACCCCTCTGCGCCTTCCTACTCGAGTCATCCGGGTCGGGTACGGACGATTCAGTATCCGAGAAGGCAGCAGCGTCCATCGCTTGATGAAGGTTCGCCGGCAAAGTAGATCACCTCACACCGATCATGTGCGCTCGCCCCCTGCTAGGCATTGCGGATGCAGGATGGATTGCCAAGCTTGACGCTACCGCGAGCAGAACTGCAGACAAACGGACAGACGGATAGTCACTAACCTATCCGATCAGACAGTTAAGCGAGCGAGGGCAGGTAGCTCCCGGCCGAAGGGATTTGCGATGTCTCCCCGAATCCCACCCGAGTTACGTCCACGATGATGGTGTACGAACCGGATCTCGTACCGATGACCGGCATGTCGTAACCGGACGAGAGAGACGGTCACCGCGTGATTTGTGAGTGTGTGTCGTAGCGGTTTCGCAAGAGGAATCGCTGTCAGGATCGGTGCCGATGCCTGGATTGACTCACGCGTGATTTGGCCACCCCGGGTGTGCCGTGCGAAGGACCCGTCGTTCCGGGCATCAGCACCGGCCCGCTCCGCCTGCTGGCCTGATCAGAAACCTGTCCGTGCCGAAGAGCACGTGACCCGTCACAGATATGCCGCTGGGTGGTTCCACCCGGGCCGGTGCCACCCTGACCCTTGCACCCGAAGGAGCGCGAAGGCCCATGACAATGGTGGCAGAAACCGTTGATGCCGTCATCGGCGGCGACACACACCGCGACACACACGCACTGGAGATGACCGCACCGAACGGCGCGACGATCGCGACATTGACCACCCCAACAACGCATCCGGCTTCTCCGACGCCCTCGCGTGGATCGCTGAGCACGCCCCGGCCCCCGCGTCGTGGTCGGACTCGAAGGCACCCGCAGCTACGGAATCGGCCTGGCTCGCGTGTTGACCGATGCCGGACTGACGATCGTCGAGGTCGAGTGCCCCCTGCGGCAGACACGGCGCCGCGGCAAGTCCGACCCGAGCGACGCGAGACTCGCCGCGCTGCAGAACAACGTGGTCTTACCGGCACCGTTGAGCCCCAGGACCACCACGCGGGAGCCCCGGTCGATCGCGAGATCCACTCCGGTGAAAATCTGCGCATGACAGAAGATCGAAAGGCGCTGCCACGCAGTGAGGATGACCGTGAAGCCATTCGTATTCTGCTCGGTGCCCGGCACGACATGACCGTTGCCCGCACCGCCCAGATCAACCGGCTGCGCGCCCTGCTGCTCACCGGCGCCGACGAGGAACGGCCGGCAGCGTGCGGCGGCGGCGTCGACGATCAACCGGCGGGTCGCGGCGGTGCGGGCGTTGTTCGAGTACCTGGTGATGACCGGGGTGCGCGCCGACAATCCGGTGCCCTCACCCCGGCGCGGGCAAGGACTCCGGCCGTCGGGGCGGGGTTTACTCGGGCATCTCGGGCCCGGCCGGCCCCGGACTGGAGGCCGACTGGTTCGGCAGCCGCGGTTGCTGCCCGAATGCCTCGACGCCGACGCGGTGGACGTGTTCGTCTCGTCGCTGCGCACCCATCGGGATCGGGCGATGGTGTGGGCGATGCTGCTCGGCGGTCTGCGCAGCGCCGAGGTGCGATCACTTCGGTTGGCGGACGCGGATTTCGGTCGACGCCGGCTGCGGGTGCTCGGCAAGGGTTCGAAGGAGCGTGTGGTGCCGGTCGATGCGGTGTTCTTCACCGAACTATCGGCCTATCCGCGCCTCGAGCGGCCACCCGGATTGGTCACACCGGAGTGCTTCGTGGTGCTGCGCGGGCCCACCGTGGGCGCGCCGGTGACCGAGGCCGGGTTGCGGTCGTTGTTCCGGCGGCACCGGGACCTGTCCGGCGCCGATCGGGTGCGTCCGCACCGGCTTCGACACACCTACGGCACCGAACTCGCCTCCGCAGGAATCGATCTGATGGTGCTACGGGAGTTGATGGGACACGTCTCCCCGGAGACCACCGCCGGATACGTGCACCTGTCCATCGAGCAGCTCGCCGCCGAATACGGCGCCGCCCGGGCCAGTCTCGCCGGGGCACGGCGATGACCACCGCGTGGCCGACCGTGGTCGACCCGGATTCGGCGCTGGCCGACTACCTCGACCACGTCGCCACCCTCGGCCTGGGCGGACGAGCCGTCCGCGGCCGCACCCGCATCGCGACCGCCTTCCTGGTCGCGCATCCGGATCTGCGGGAATGGATGGACCAGCCGGCCTCGGACCGGCTCACCGAACTCCGCAGCACCGGGGCGTGGCCGCTGTTGTGTCACCTCATCGGTCGAGACGAGCTGCGACTGGACCTCGAGTTCGCCGCGGTCAAGAACCTCACCGGACTCGGGAGTGCCATCGAGGCCCGCGACCCGGACGGGTTCGCCGCGGCCCGGACCGCCGGACTGGCCTTGGGCTGGGCACCGTCGTGGGTCGAGACCGTCCTCGGCGAGTGCCTGGCGGTGCTGCTCGCCTGGCATGGCGGACTCGTCAGCGGCATCACCAACGACACCGTCAACGATTTCGACGCCGCATTGGCTGCAACACAGGCTATTCCGCCGTCGTCACGCCGGGCCTACCGCAATCGGATCGCGGGTCTGCGGCAGGTGCTGTTCGAGGCCCGCATCGTCGATATTCCACCACGGCGCCGCGTCTGGGCCCGCAGCTACGCCCAACGGTTCGCCGACGTTCCGATGGCCGACGCGATTCGCGAGACATTGCTGCGCTACGTCACCGTCCGAGCCGCCGTGCTTCGCCCGAAATCCGTCGAATCACTGATCAACGACCTGCTGCCGTTCGCGGACTACCTCACCACACACCACCCCGAAATCGCCTCCCTCGACCGCGTCGATCGCAGTCACATTGAAGGCTTCCTCGTCTGGAACCGCACCCGCAGCTGGCGTGGACAACGCGCCGCCGCCGGCGCCGGACGCACCATCTCGAGGGCCGTGATCCAATCGACGGTGCTGAGCCTGCGTAACCTGTTCGACGATCTCACCGAATGGGGCTGGGAGCAGGCGCCGCCGCGTCGGCTGGTCTTCGCCGCCGACGTCCCCAAGCTCGACCAACCCCTGCCCCGCGCACTGGCACCCGACGTCGACGGCGTGGTGATGAACGCTGTTGCCGGGTTGGAGGATCCGTTCGCCCGCATCGGGTTGACGGTGCTCCGCGGGGCGGGGTTGCGGGTCGGGGAACTACTCGATCTCGAGCTCGGCAGGGTCGTCGACTACGGCCCGGCCGGGACCTGGCTGAAGGCCCCGCTGGGCAAACTCGCGGCCGAGCGCATGGTGCCGCTGTCGGCGGCCACCGTCGCGGTGTTGGACGAGTGGAGCACCCAACGCGGTGTCTGCCGACCGCTGCCGCATCCGCGCACCGGAGCCTTGACCGATTTGAACCATCCCGGGTCCGATGCACACACTGTTATTTGTGTGCGACCGGTTGATCGGCACGTTGTGCAGCGTAGTACCTGGCCTCGTACTCGGTAGGCGGGATCCGCCCAAGGCGGTGCATCAGCCGGTCGGTGTTGTACCAGTGCACCCACGCCGAGGTGGCCTCCTCGACGTCGCTGACGGTGCGTAGCGGCCCGATGCGGAACGGGGAGTCGTCGGCGATGCACTCGGCTAACGGTGACGTCGGATATTCGAACTGTCCGAATTCCTCATGCTCTCGATGATCGTCGGCTGATTTCGGCGGCGTAGTTGGTCCAGTCTCCGGCGGACAGTCGCTGCCATGCGACGGCGACGTCGGTGTGGATGCCGAGGGTGCGGGCCAGGATCGCTGCGGGGATCTCGGTGGCGAGCTGGAACAGGGCGGTGCTGCGGTCGGCGCCGGGCCGGATGCCGAGCTTGTTCAGCCGTTCGACGAGTTGGCCGGTGCTGATGGGTCGGCCGGGCTGACCGCCCGGGAACAGCCAGAGCGATGGTGTCAGCGCACCGATTGTCGCGTGGCCCTTGCGTTTTGCGGCGACCGCTTGTGCAAGCTCGTCGACGGGATGGGGAAGATGGATGGGTGAGGAGCCCAGGTGCAGCTTGACGGCGCCATTGCCGGTCTCGAGGTCGACGATGGTCAGCCGCGAGATTGCTGCCGGGGTTTGGGCGTAGAGAAGTACGAGCAGGCCCGCGAGCCGGTCTTCGGCCTTGACGGTGTCGTCGTGCAGCAGCCGCCGCGCGATGTCCCATCGGTGTTGGTCATCGAGCGGCCGGGTGGGGCCCATCCAGCGGCGGGCGGGGATGCGGACGCTGATCAGCTTGTTCTTGTGGGCCCAGCGTATGAAGTGCCCGGCGGAGCCGCGGTTGACCGCGGTGTTGTCGGTGAGCCATTGGTCGAGGTCGGCTTGTTGACAGGTGCCGAGGGCGAGCTGGTGATCGGTCAGCCAGCCGAGGAAGGCGACGGCTCCGTAGATGCGTTGCCGGACCGAGTTGAACTGCTGGATCGTGGTGAGGGCGCCGTTGTTGCGTTGCCGCAATCGGCGGACGAGCTGCCAGGTGGTGTAGCGGTGCAGCACGCTTCGCTGTTCGGGATCCGACTGGGCGGCCACCACGCGGCCGACCAGCTGCTCAGCGCGGATCATGTGCTCGTCACGTTCGGACAGGGCGCCGACACCGACGAGGACCTGCCGCAGGTGAGCGAGAGCTTTGCTGTCGGGCAATTCGTCCAGCGCTTCGTGAGTCAGCGCCCGTCGACCGGCGGCGAGGTCGGCCAGTACGGGCGCAACGGACTTCTTCCTCAGCCATCGCATCGCGGTGATCGGGTGCTCGGCGGTCGCGATGTTGTTCCGCAGCGCTTGCAGCCCGGGATGCAGAGACGCCGAAGGCGGGCCCAGGATTCCGTTGAGGCCCTGGTTGATGAGGCAGCGGCCGCATTGCCCAGGATGCGGGTGGGTGGGGTCGCTGCAGGTCGGGCAGTCATGCCAGATGGGGAGGGTGGTGCAGTCCTCGCAGCGTGGCTGGTCCAGGGTGCCGGAGACGATGGCCGCGGTCCGGCCGCAGGAACAACACCGTGCCGTGCGTCTCTGGCAGGCAGGACACCACGGTCGTCCGGTGGTTCGGGATGTGCCGCAGAGCTTTTCTTCGCCGCAGATCGAACACGCAGCGGTCGGGAGGGGCGGGCAGCTGACGCAGATAGGGCCGTCCGGCGTGCGGGTGCTGACTGGCCGGCGGCGCCCGCAATTGAGGCAGATTTCGAGGTTGTCAGGGTCAGTGACCAGGCAGTTCGGGCAGAGCGGCCTGCCTTGTTCGTCTCGTGTCGCGGGCTCGCGGTTCGCGCCGCAGCGCGTGCATTCTTCGACACGGCTGTGGGCGATGCAGGTGCGGCAGACGCGTTGTCCGTCGAGGGGTTTGTCGATCCGAACGACCCGGTGGCAGCGAGGGCATGCCGGTCGGACGATCCCGGCGACGTCTGCGGCGTGAAGGGCCTCGATCAACGGAACGATGGCCCGGACTGGAGCGAGATGGCCAGCGCCGGTTAATAGTTCGGGTTGAGCTTCCAGTGCCCAGCCGATCCTGCGCTGATGGGAGGGCCGGGAGGCGAGCTTGCCGACGGCGGTGGCGATGAGGTCTCGGTCGACGTCCGGGTCGAGCCGGGTGATCACGCTGTGTATGACGCCGATTGGGTCGCGGTCGTCGCGGTCGGGGCATTGGGCGCAGCGGGGCTGTCCGGCGCGGTCCCGGGTCGTGACGTGACGCTGTCGGTCGCAGGCCGCGCAGGTCAGTGGCCGGATGCCGCAGGATCCGCAGTACCAGTCCTGACCGCGCCGCTGCAGGGTCCGCATCGGTTTGCTGCAGCCGGCGCAGACCGGCGGGGAAACCTCCGCGCCCGCCTCCCGCAGAGCGATCAGCAGATCCCCGATTGCCCGGGGCGCCGGGGAACGACCGTCGGTCAAGGTCACCGAGCGCTCGGCGAGAAAGGCCGCGAGCCGCCGCGACTTCGCCCGCCCGCCGGCGACTCCGGTGACGACGGCCCGGACCTGGTCCGCTGTCAGTCGACCATCGACCGCCAGCACCAGGTCCGTGACGAACCCGACGGGGTCTGAGATCGCGCGACCGTGGTCCGCTGCGGTCACGACGGTTCGGCGCCGCGGATCCGCGCCCGCCGGGGGCGTAGGTTCCCGATGCCGGCCTCGGCGCCGACAGCCCTCTTGCCGCGCGTGGTGGCGTCGGCGGCAACGGCCGGTTCGATCAGGTCGTCCATGGTGCAGTCGAGGATGTCCAGTAGCGCCATCAAGATTTTCAGGCTCATCCGTTCGGGCCGTTCGACCACGAGCCGATAGACCTGGCTCGAGGACAAGGTGATGCCGCGTTTGTCCAGCGGTTCGATCAGGTCGGTGGTTTGGAACATGCCGCGGTCGGCCATGACGTTGCGCAGGTGCCAGTGGTAATCGAGTTTGGCGGGCATCATCGATCCTTTCCTGCCGGGGCCAGTACGGGCGCCAGCGCCTTCTGCAGCATGGTGTTCATGTAGTCGGTGCTGACGTGGGTATAGATGGCCGTGGAACTGTCGCTTTCGTGCCCGACTTGCGATTGGATGAATCGACGGTCGGCGCCATCCTCGGTGAGGTGGGTGACGTAGGAGTGCCGGGCGCTGTGCACGACCAGCGCTTTCGGGAGCTTGAGCGCATCCCGGTAGGCGACGAAGCGGGCGTTGATCTCCGCGGGCTTGATCCGCCCGCCGCGCTCGGTGACCCAGAGCGCCGGATGATCGGGGCAGCCGAACCGGGGCCGGACGTGCTCGACGTAGTCGACCACGGCTTCCACCGCCCAATCCATCACCGACAGCACATTCCGCCGCCGCGGCGGCTGGCCGCGTTTCGCCTTCCCGTAGCGGACGTTGAGTGTGCCGTAACGGCCGAACTGCGGCGCCGCCGGGTTGCGACCGAAGTCCACCAGATCCAGTTTGGCCGCTTCGGAGCGGCGTAGGCCCCATCCGTATATGACCTTGAAGATCGTCGCATCGCGATAAGCGGCAAGGGCCCCTTTGCGTTTCGCGCGCACCGCGCGCTCGACCTGATCGTCGGCATAGTCGAGGAATCGTTGCATCTCCTCCCGGCTGAACGGGCGCGCCTCCGGTCGGCCCTCGTAGTCGTTGAGATGGGCGATCGTGTTCCACTCGTGACAGATCGCCACCGGATGGGTGCCGAACGCTTCCTCACACGCGACAGCCCACCCATATCGGCCGTCGACCAGGTACTCGCTGAACAACCGCAAGCCGCACTGGTAGCCCCGGATGGTCGACGGCGCCAGGTGCTTTTCGCTGGTCAGCCAGAGCGACCATTCATCGATGTGCGTCGGGGTCCACTGCCACGGATAGTCGTTGACGAACTCCATGAACCGCCGGACCAGCTTCTCCCGGGCCGTGATCGTTTCCTCTCGCAGCCCGCGGGCAGCCTGCTGGGCGCGCCAACCGCGAAACATCGCTTCCGCCATCGCATCCTGCGGGCGCAACTGCGCCACCCCGGACACCAGCTCCAGATGAGCCGCCCCGGCGAGGTCGACCTGCCGCAACCCACACTCCTTACGCCACCGAACAGTGCGAGAATCATGCATCAGGCGGGATCATTGAGGCAAACTTGCTGGCCAACAGGCGTTCTCTCGTCACCGCTGCGGTAATCTCACGCTGCTCCCCATCAGGCCACCAGCAGATTTTCGCCCGTCTGATGCAATTCCCGAGGGTTCTTGTAGAGCCCGACCGTCGTCTCGGCGAGGGCGTTGTCGAAGGCGTCGGCCACCGACCCGATCGACGGCAGCAGTCCCTGCAGGAACAGGGTCTCCCCGAAGCGCAGAGCCGTATATTGGGCGGGCTCAACCGGTCGATGCAACACCTCGATGACGGAGGTGTGCGATGGGATACAGCAACAAGCAGATGTCTGGCCCGCCGGTGGGTGCCAGGCGGCAGTGGGCGGCGGACAGGGCATTGCGACCTCCGATGCGTTTACCGGGCCGGCCGGAGCCCTCTCGTGCGGTGCAGCGGGACTTCTGGCGGCGGATCGCATCGGGAGTGACGACGGTCGAGGCCGCGGAGGCCGTCGGCGTGTCATGGCCGGTCGGGTGCCGTTGGTTCCGTCACGCTGGCGGCATGCCACCGATCAGCCTGGACGAGCCCACGGGCCGCTACCTGTCGTTCGCCGAGCGTGAGGAGATCGCGCTGTTGCGCGCCCAGGATGTTGGGGTCCGCGAGATCGCCCGCAGGATCGGACGCGCCCCGGGGACGATCTCACGCGAACTGCGCCGCAACGCGGCGACCCGGGGCGGCAAGCTGGTCTACCGGGCACTGGTGGCGCAGTGGAAAGCGCAACAGGCCGCGAAGCGGCCGAAGACGGCGAAGCTCGTGGGCAACGACAGGTTGCGTAAGTACGTGCAGGAGCGGCTCTCCGGCAGCGTCCGCCGACCCGACGGCACGATCGTCCGTGGGCCGCAGACGCCCGCGTGGAAGGGGCTCAACAAGCCGCATCGACAGGACAGGCGATGGGCGACGGCGTGGAGCCCGGAACAGATCTCGCACCGGCTCAGGATCGACTTCCCCGATGATGAGTCCATGCGCATCAGCCACGAGGCGATCTACCAATCGTTGTTCATCGAGGGCCGTGGCGCGCTCAAACGGGAGCTGGTCGCGTGCCTGCGCACCGGGCGGGCGCTGCGGGTTCCCCGAGCGCGGTCGCAGAACAAGCCGCAAGGGCATGTCACCGAGGACGTCGTGATCAGCGAACGCCCCGCCGAAGCCGCCGATCGCGCCGTCCCGGGGCCCTGGGAAGGCGACTTGATCATCGGGACCGGCCGGTCCGCGATTGGCACGCTCGTCGAGCGCAGCAGCCGATCCACGATCCTCCTGCACCTGCCTCGGCTGGACGGCTGGGGCGACAAGCCACCCGTGAAGAACGGTCCTTCCCTCGGCGGCTATGGCGCCGTCGCGATGAACGCCGCGCTGACGACATCGATGACCACGCTCCCCGAGCAGCTCCGCAAGACCCTCACCTGGGACCGCGGGAAGGAACTCTCCGGTCATACCCAGTTCGCTCTCGATACCGGCACGAGAGTGTTCTTCGCCGACCCGCACTCGCCCTGGCAACGACCGACGAACGAGAACACGAACGGCCTTTTGCGCCAGTACTTCCCGAAGGGCACCGATCTGGCCAGGTGGTCCGCCGAGGACCTCCAAGCCGTCGCCGTGGCGATCAACAACCGGCCCCGCAAGATCCACGACTGGCGAACCCCGGCCGAGGTCTTCGCCGAGCAGCTACGCTCACTGCAACAGCCAGGTGTTGCGACGACCGATTGAATCCGCCTTGCGACCCCGCGTCGCTGTGGTGAATGATGTTTCCGCGCAATGGGTTACCTTGCATCGACCGCAAGGTGCAGGCCTGGTTCACCGCCCGCTGCACGAACGCGGCCTCCTTCGACGTCGACACCTCCCAACCGACGATCGTGCCGGCGAACGCATCGATGACGAACGCCGTGTACGCGAAGCCGGACACCATCCGGACGTACGTGAAGTCCGCGACATAGAGCGCGTCGGGCCGGTCGACCCGGAAGTTCCGGTCGACCAGATCCGGCGGCCGCGGCGCCGACGGCTCCGGCACGGTGGTGCGGACCCTCTTCGCCCTGCTGGCACCGCGCCACCCGTTGACGCGCATGAGCCGTTCGACGGTGCAGCGGGCCACCTCGATGCCCTGACGGCGCAGGTGGGCCCACATCTTCAACGAGCCGTACAGCGACTCCGGCCTGCGTCGACCGTGCTCGTCCCGCTCGACGTAGTAGGAGGCCAGCACCGCGGTGATGGTGGCGTCCCACAATGGCCGTTTCGACAACGGCCGGCTGCGCCAGGCGTAGAAGGTTCTCGGGGCGATCGTGCACCCGTGCTCGGCGAGCACCCCGCAGATCGGTACGACCCCGAACTGATCGCGGTGTTCGGCGATGAACCGGCAGATCACTTGCGTGGCGGGTCGCACTCCCGCGCGAAGAAAGACGTTGCAGACTTCAATATTTCGATGGTCTTCTCGAGCTCGGCGTTCTTCCGCCGCAAAGCCCGCAGTTCGGCCTCAGCCTCCGATGCCGACGCAGCCGGGGTACCGCCACCCGCCGCCTCGGCCTTACGGACCCACACCCGCACCGTCTCCGTCTTCAGTGACATCCGCTCGGCGATCGTACGGATCGCCTCGTACTCCGAGGCGTACTCGTCACGGTGTTCGAGGACCGTTGGTGGTGACCCCGCACCAGCTGCGGCATGCCTGGGCCACCGAGCTCGCCAATGCCGGTATGAGCCTGCAAGCGTTGATGGCGCTGCTCGGGCATTATGTGGGTGATCTTGTCAAGGTGATCATGTCAGGAGGCGGACTGGTCGAGTCGGGTGAGCAGTCCGTCGAAGATCTTCTGCCGACCGAGTTGGCCCTTTTCGGCGGCGTCGTCGCGCTGCGATTGCAGGGTGGGGCGGAACTCGATGGTGGTCTGGAAGAACGTGCAGGATTCGCAGATGGATTCGAAGTGGCAGTCGAGACCCACGGGTCGGGCGCAGTAGCCGTTGCCGAGCATCCGGCGGTGCATCTCGGAGCGTAGCTTCCGCATCTCGGTGCCCTCGTCATCGGCGGGCAGTTCGCGGGGTGCGTCGTAGAGTGCCTCGACCTTCTCGGAGACGGCGAAGTACTCGTCGGCGACGGTACGGTCGGCGATTCGGGCATACACCATGGTCATTCGCATTGAGCGATGGCCGAGTAGGGCGGCGATCGCCTCGAGTGACATGCCCCGGTTGATGGCCTGGGTGGCCAGGGTATGTCGCAGTTGGTGGGGAGTGACGTGCCCGATCCCCGCTGCCGCGGCGACCGCGGCGAGCGCCCGGTCCACCCGATTCTTGGTGATCCGGCGGCCACGTTCGAGGAACAGGTAGTCGCTGCGCAGACCGGCCGGGCGCTTGTCCAGCCAGTCATCGAGCATCTCTTTCAGCTGTGGGTGCAATGGAATGTATCGGTCGGTGCGTAGTTTCCCGACCGGCACGTGCAGCCAGTAGGCGGAGCCTATCTGCATGACGGCGTCGACGGTGAGGTCGAGGAATTCGCCCTTGCGCAGGCCGGTACGGGCCAGGAACTCGATGGCGAGCCGGGTGAACGGATCGGGGTCGGCGCGGGCCGCCTGCAGCAGCTTCGCCGCCCTGCCGTCGTCGAGGAAACGGGGCAGCGGCTCGTCGCGGCGAGGCAGATCTCCGGCAAACACGAGTACTCCGGCGGGGACGTCTTCGCCGTCCCACTCGGTGAGGCGTTCGAATCAGATACGCAGGGCACCAACGTGTTCGGCGAAAACAGTCTTGGACAGCCGGCCACCGCGGGCCGACGGACGAACGGCCAGGTGCAGCTTGTAGCTCTCGATATGTCGGCGGCGCAGATCGGCGACGCAGCCCACTTCCGGCGCCTCGCGGGTCAACCACGCGGCGAACCCTCGCAGCACCCCCTCGACACCGACGATGGTGGCCGGGCGCAACGACAGTCGCATCTGTTCGACATAACCCAGCAACGTCGTGGCCAGCCTGGGCGGTGCCGCGGCCCAGGTGGCGGCGCGAGCCGCGGCCTGGCCGGGATGTGACTTGCGCGGCGGCACGTCGATCACACCGGCGTGGAACAGGGTGGCCTCGGCACCGAACAGGGCGGTGGTCAGCGCCCGGACGCCGTGCGCGTCGGGCCGGTGCCGACGGATCGCGGCGATCATCTGCTCCCGGCCGGCGTCGAGGTCGGCCTTGCTCAGCCGATCCTGCGCCACCCCGGTCAGCACCGCCACCTTCGTCACCGCCGACCACTGCAGCACCGTGGCGCGGCGGTCGAAGCCGAGCTCGGCGGCGGTCTCGGTGAAGGTCTGATGGAACGAGTTGCAATGGCGTGCAGCAATTTCACCGAGGTATGGGCGTCCCAGCACCAGATAGTCGGCAGTCGGCTTCAGGCGTCCGGTGACCATCAGCCAGCCCACCACGCGGCGGTCCTTGAGTGAGGTGGCGCATTGCTCGGCGAGCGAGAGCACGGACCAACCGTCGACGCCCACCCGGGACAGGAACGACCGGGCCGGTGAGGTGACCGGATGCTCGGCGAACATGCCGGCGGCGAGCAGATCGGCGCGGTAGGCGGCAACCAGCTCCTCGACCTCGACCTCGACCTCGACCTCGGCGCGGCGCGGCGCGGCGAGCGGTTCATTCGATCACTCCCACGTCCGTCGGATTCGACTGGCTGTCAATCGAAGCCGCCGCACGCAGGTATTCGCCGGCCAGCCAGTCGTTGGCCAGGTGTAGATAGATGCGGGTGAACTCGATCGAGGCGTGCCCGGCCTGGGCCTGGATAGCCTCCAGCGCCATCCCGGCCTCCCGCAGTCCGGTGAAGCAGGTGTGCCGCAGCTGGTGGCACGTCAGCCGGGTCAGACCTGCCCGCTTCCGGGCGCCGGCGAGGATCTCGTCGAGTCCTGCCGCCGACAGCGGGCCGCCGCGGTGCGGTCCCTTGAGCACGAGGAACACTCGGTCGGTCGTCGAGATGCGCGGCCGTTCGTCGTTCAGATAGTCGCCCAGTGCGGCGAAAAAGCGCGACGAGACGGGAACGATCCGCTGACGGCCGCCCTTTGCCGTCGGCGATGAACAGCCGGCGTTCGCCGGCGTTGAAGTCACCGAGCCGCAGCCCGAGTACCTCGGAGCGCCGTAGACCGCCGAGCAGCATCGCCTGCACCATCGCGGTGTCGCGGCGGGTCCGCAGCGCCGTCAGCATCGCGTCCACCTCGTCCGGGCCGAGCACCCGTGGCAACGTTCGTGGGGTCCGCACCAGCGGCACCCCACCACGCCCACGGCGTCCCGGCTGTCGGCTGGACAGGCCACGCGGGACCGGGTTGCGCACCACCCCGGCATCGCCCCGGGCGAGCAGGTAGGCGAAAAGCCCGGAGAGACTGGATAACCGGCGGGCAATCGTGCGTGCGGACAAGCCCCTCTCACCGTCCTCGAGCCGGACCACCCCCTCCCCGAGTCGCGGCGCCCGCTGCTGTTCGAGGAACGCGAACACATCCGGGGCGGTGACCTGCGCCGGTTCCTTGGCCACGACGGTGAAGAACACCTTCAGGTTGTACGCGGTGGCCAGCCAGGTGTTCAACCTGGCCCGGGCGCCAACAAAAGCGAGGTAGTCATCGAGCAGCGGATGCCCGAGGGTGAGCGCTCGAACCTCCGAACCGTGCATCGAACGGACCAGACAGGGCACGAACGTCATGCGGGCTCCTCCGGTGGGGGACGGCAATCAGGCCTACACGCGATCCTCGTCGAGTCATCGAGATCGCACAGGATTACCCGCATATCACACACGTCACTCCACAGATGACCCTGCGTTACGCCACCCTGGCATCACCGACGCTGCGCGACGCCTACGATCAGGCCATGGGGAAGGTGCGCCGCCGGTTCACCCTCACCCCGGTCGGCAAGCCGATCGTTCCGGACACTGTCAGCTGGCTCAGTAGTGAGGTGCTCAAAACCCGTGTCGCACATGGCTACTGTTCCCGCCACGAAGCCGCCGGAGCCTTCCCCTACGCCAACATCTGCGAGACCTGCGACAACTTCGTCACCGGACCCGAGTTCCGCGGTGCGCTCGAGGCGCAACGCACCGACATCCAAGCACTCGAAGCCGATGCCTGCGACCGCGGCTGGTCCGACGAAGCTGCTCGCCACCACCGCGTCGCAGACGTCCTGACCGATCACCTCCACCGGCTCAACCGCTGACTCCAGATCGCCAATCTGCGATTGACCCACACACGAAGGCCGGTTAAAGGAGCGCCTCAATAATGAGATCCGGCGGCGGACCGATGTGGTCGGGATCTTCCCGGATCGTACCGCCCTGATCCGGCTCGTCGGGGCGGTTCTCGCCGAACAGCACGACGAGTGAATCGAAGGGCGCCGCTATCTCGGTCTGGACGTGCTGGCCCGCTCCCCCACCACCTCCTCGCAGCACCGAGTCCACCGAGGAGGTGACACCGGCCTTGACTGCCTGACTTACCCGACGAGGAGTCACGCGACGACGTTGTACACCCCCTCCTGGGACTTGACCCACCCGTGAAACACTCATCGCAGTAGTCGAGGAACGGCACGAACTCGCTCCACGCGTTCTCCCGCTGACGCGTGATCGCCGGGGACGACCATCCCACTTGGTCGAGAAGCCGACGAACCGTCCTTTGTCGCGCCGCCTCCGACGGAGCGGTGCTTGGGTTCGAGGTCATGCGACATTTCATCCCAGTGCTGTCGGGCCGCGGATCGAAGGGTGACCGGCCGATCTACGTCGCCATCGGTGTGAGCGTGAACGGCGAATGGCGAATGGCGAACCGACATCCTCGGATTGTGGGCCGTTGAGGGCCGTGAATGTCGGTGCTCACCGGATCAAGAACCCGTCCACTCGATAAATTCTGCCCGGTCATGTTCGTCGACGCGATCCACTCAATCCACGACGGTGAGGTCACCAAGCCTTGTGCAACCAATTGGTCACCTGATTGTCCGCTCGCCTGGCTTCGTCATCGTGCGAGGCTGCGTTTCGACCGAAGTTGATCTGCCGTTCGGGCGGAAAATCCCCACGGCATTTCCAGGCGATGGGAAGCGAGGAGCTCGTCATCGCCAAGAATGTCTTCGATAGCTCCGTCAGCAACGACTCGTCCAGCATCGAGGACTACCGCCCTGTCACAAAGCTGCGCAGCGTAAGGCAGATCGTGGGTGACCAGCAGCATCGTGGTCTCCAGTTGTGCCAATACCTCGGCCAGTTCGCGACGTGCGACCGGATCCAGATTTGCCGACGGTTCGTCGAATACGACGACCTCGGGTGCGCACGCGAGAACGGTTGCCAGGGCCACCCGCCGTCGTTGGCCTCCGGAAAGGTGCCCAGGCGATCGGTCGGCTTGATCGGACATTCCGACCGCAGAGAGAGCGGCCTTGACCCGGGAGGGAAGAGCTTCCGGTGGCACACCGAAGTTCGCGGGACCGAACGCAACGTCTTGTGCAACGGTGGGCATGAACAGCTGATCATCGGGATCCTGGAAAACGATGCCGACGCACCGACGGACATCGCGGAGTGTGGATCGTTCAACAAGTGTCCCTGCGATCTCGACCGAGCCAGCGGCCGGCGTCAATACACCATTCAACGTCAGCATCAACGTAGTCTTGCCTGCCCCATTGGGGCCCAGAATCGCCACCCGCTCGCCCATCTCGACATCGAGGTCCACGGACGCCAGCGCGTGGGTTCCGTCGGGGTAGTTGTAACTGACATCCCTGAGTCGCACGGCAGGCTTCAACGGAGGACTCCCAGATGAGCGACATATGAAACGGCTACGGCGGCGACCGCGGGAGTGAGACCGAGCATCCACGACCGGCGGCTCGCTGGTGGGAATCCGAGATCAGGAATTTTGCCGGTGAATCCACGGGAGAGCATCGCCAGATGCACCCGCTCACCGCGCTCATACGATCGTACGAACAGACCGCCAACTCCGCGCGCAGTCGCACCGATTTGTTGGATTGTGCGCGGATTGTCACCCCGCGAAAGCCTCGCTCGCCGCATGCGGAGTGCCTCACCGGCAAGAAGATCGGCATATCGGAGCATCAGCACCACTATCGTGGTGACCATTCCGGGTATTCTCAGCCGGGACAATCCGAGGGGCATATCACGGCGATGAGTTGTCGCGGCGAGGGTCAACGCCGTCAGCAGTCCCAAAGTTCCCTTGACAAGGATGCCCCACGCCGCCTGCAGCCCGAACAGCGAGACAGACATGCCGAGAACAGTCGTACGCTCACCTCCCTCGGTGAACGGAAGCAGCACCGCCAAAACGACGAAGGGCAATTCAAACCCCATCCGCGGTAGAATCCACCGTAGTTGTATTTGGGCGACCCGCCACACCAGCAGCAAGACAACGGTATATACGGCGAAGGTCCAGAAGGTGTCCCTGGGTGTCGTCACGACCGCAACGGTAAATGCGAACGCGCACACGATCTTAACCTCGACCGGCAGCTGATGCACCGGTGAGTTGCCCTCTAAGTACAGGGTGTGCGCATGTCCCGCTCCCATCGTTTACTCCCTTGTATCGTTCGAGCGGCCGTGGGCCCGCCGGACTCGCGTCAGAAGCCAAAACAAGCTTCCGGATATAACGAACACCGTCGAGACGCCTACGATCCCGGCTACGCCCGTCGTGCCTGCACTACCGCCAACACTGTAGTCGGCCAACGGCGTCGCGGAGAGATAGTGCTCCCGAGCACCCTGCGCCATGCAGCGCCCGTTGAGTTCTTCACCCTCCGAGGTTTGGATAACTTGACAGCCTCTCAGAGTTGCCGAATCCAGTCCGTCCGGATCAGAATCGGCAAAATGGGAGAGTCCGCCGGCGATACTTATCGCGACTGCAGCGAACACGAGAAGGAAGGTCCGAGCGGGACGCTGAACTTTGGTAGTCATAAGTGGGCTCCCTGCGCTGGCCGCCCTGCCGCTCGGCACATATATACGAGATCGGGTCTCGCCTTCGCAACCGAAACGATCGTGAGTGCGGTGATCACACCCTCTCCGATCCCGATCAGCGCATGAGTGCTGATCATGTAGACCGAGATTGTCCGGAGCGATCCCGTCCCGTCGCCTCCCAGACGGTATTCCGCTACGAAACCGAGCGAGGCTGCGACCGTCCCGATCAACGCGGAAGAGAAGGCGAGCGCACCCAGCTGAAGATCGAACTTTCTCTGCACCGCAGGAGTCGGTCGCTCGTGCATGCCCCCCCAGGCCCTGGCCCTGGATCGGCGAAGAGCAGCCCAGAGAGTGGCAGCGACGATGTATCCCACTGTCACACCGATCAATGCCATGTTGGTGATGTTCGTTCCGAGAGCGGAGAGCCCTCCGTCGGCGAAGAGCAGAGCCTGAATGAGCAGCACGATGGCTACGCAGAGCGCTCCGGTATAGGGACCGACCAGGATTGCGGCTAGGGCTCCCCCCAAGACATGGCCGCTGACTCCGGGAAGGATGGGAAAGTTGATCATCTGAACTGCAAAAATGAATGCCGCGACCAAGCCTGCCATCGGAGCTGTGCGCTCCGTAAGTTCCTCTCTGGCCTTCCAACCTGCGAAGACTAGACCTAAGCCAGCGATGACGCCGAACAGCAGCGAGGTTCGAGCGTTCACCAATCCGTCCGACATATGCATCGCTACAACATCAGTGTGTGTTCCGACTAGCACAAGGTCGGGAACCACGTTTCCTCCTGTCAACATCATGCGTTCTGAAGAATTCCAAAACTGAACATATGAACAGTTATGCAACTAAAGGTCCGTGTGAAAGAAATTGTCGAATCGGCGCATTGGTTGAATTCCCAATATCTTTCGGAGCTCGCCATCGGGCCCTGTTGTTACCGCGGCGGCACCGACAGGGTGCCACCGCGGTAACAACAGGCTGCGTCCATCAGAAGAAGCCCTGAGCCTTTGCGGCGTAGCTGACCAGCAGGTTCTTGGTCTGCTGGTAGTGCTCGAGCATCATCAGGTGGTTCTCACGGCCGATGCCGGACTGCTTGTAGCCACCGAATGCGGCGTGCGCCGGGTACTGGTGGTACGTGTTGGTCCACACCCGGCCGGCCTGGAGGTCACGGCCCGCGCGGTAGGCGACCCCGCCGTCACGCGACCACACACCGGCTCCCAGGCCGTACAGGGTGTCGTTGGCGATCTCGATGGCCTGCTCGTAATCCTTGAACGAGGTGACCGACACGACGGGCCCGAAGATCTCCTCCTGAAAGATCCGCATCTTGTTCTGGCCGGTGAAGATGGTCGGCTGAACGTAGTATCCGCCCGACAGATCGCCGCCGAGCTCCGCGCGCTCGCCACCGGTGATGACCTTGGCGCCCTCACCCTTGCCGATCTCGATGTAGGACAGGATCTTCTCGAGCTGATCATTGGACGCCTGCGCGCCGATCATCGTGTCGGTGTCGAGCGGGTCACCCTGACGCACGGCCTTGGTGCGAATGGCGGCCATCGCCAGGAACTCGTCGAAGATGTCTTCCTGGATCAGCGAGCGCGACGGGCAGGTGCACACCTCGCCCTGGTTGAGGGCGAACATCGTGAATCCCTCGAGTGCCTTGTCCTGGTAATCGTCGTTGGAGGACATGACATCCGAGAAGAAAATGTTGGGGCTCTTGCCTCCCAGCTCGAGGGTGACCGGAATCAGGTTCTGCGAGGCGTACTGCATGATGAGCCGGCCCGTGGTGGTCTCGCCCGTGAACGCGATCTTCCTGATCCGGGGGCTCGACGCCAACGGCTTGCCCGCTTCGACACCGAAGCCGTTGACGATGTTCACCACACCGGCGGGCAGAAGGTCACCGATGATGGAGATCAGGTGCAGGATCGACGCCGGAGTCTGCTCGGCAGGCTTGAGCACTACCGCGTTTCCGGCGGCCAGTGCCGGCGCCAGCTTCCACACGGCCATCAGGATGGGGAAGTTCCAGGGAATGATCTGGCCGACCACGCCGAGCGGCTCGTGGAAGTGGTAGGCGACGGTGTCGTTGTCGATCTCCGACAGGGCCCCCTCCTGCGCTCGAATGGCCCCTGCGAAGTAGCGGAAGTGATCCACGGCCAACGGAATGTCCGCGTTCAGGGTCTCGCGGATCGGCTTGCCGTTGTCCCAGGACTCGGCGAGCGCGATGGATTCGAGGTTCTCCTCGATACGGTCGGCGATCTTGTTCAGGATGATCGCGCGCTCGGCCACGGACGTCTTGCCCCAAGCCGGTGCTGCCGCATGCGCGGCGTCGAGCGCGAGCTCGATGTCCTCGGACGTCGACCGGGCGACCTCACAGAACGGCTGACCGGTGACGGGTGTCGGATTCTCGAAGTACTGGCCCTTGACGGGCGCAACCCACTGGCCGCCGATCCAGTTGTCGTAACGCGATTGGAAGGACATGACGGCGTCCGGCGAACCCGGGCGGGCATACACAGTCATCGGAAAGCTCCTTTGGTTCGAACACAATAGGCCTATTTGATTGAGAACACTTGGGAGCTAGGGGGGTGCAACACTTGTGTTCACTTGCACGAGCCCAAGGGTGAGGCAAAGGTGTACGGATTCCTCATCCAGCAACACCGTCACGCACCACACCCTTCAGCTTCACCCCTTAAGTTTCTTCTCAGAAACGACCACTTCCGTGGTCAAGAACATCGCCGCGATGGATGCGGCATTTTGGAGCGCACACCGAGTTACCTTGACAGGGTCGATGATTCCGAACTCGATCATGTCGCCGTATTCACCGGTCACCACGTTCAAACCCTGACCGCTCGGTAGGTGACGCACCTTCTCGACCACAACCCCGCCCTCCAAACCCGCGTTCAGCGCAATCTGGCGCAGGGGAGCCTCGAGTGCCGCTCTCAGGACGTTGGCGCCGACCGCCTCATCGCCCTGGAGGTCGAGGTTTGCAAATGCGGGTAAGGCCGCTTGCAGCAGACTGACCCCTCCCCCAGCGACAATTCCTTCCAGCGCCGCCGCCCGCGCATTGCGCACGGCGTCCTCGGCACGATGTTTGCGCTCATTGAGTTCGATCTCGGTTGCCGCGCCGATGTTGATCACGGCGACACCGCCACCCAGTTTCGCCAGACGCTCGCGCTGCTTATCCATGTCGTAGTCGGAACTGGAACTCTCAATCGCGGCGTTGATCTCGCTCACTCGACCTGAGATCGCCTGAGGATCGCCTCCCCCGCCCACGATCGTCGTTTCCTCGGTCGTGATGAAAACCCTGCTGGCAGTCCCTAGGAAATCAACGTCGACCGTCGTAAGGGAGGCACCAATCGCATCGGAAATCACCTGCGCCCCAGTGACGACGGCGATGTCCTCCAACATAGCCTCGCGCCTGTCGCCGAACCCTGGCGCTTTCACCGCGGCGGACTTGAAGTTGCCACGAATGTTGTTCACCACCAATGTCGACAGGGCCACGCCCTCGACATCTTCGGCAACGACCAGCAACGGTCTACCACTACCCTCGGCCGTCACCTTTTCCATAACGGGAATGAGCTGATCTACCGTGTTGATCAGGGAGGACGTGACCAAAATGTACGGATTCTCGAGCATCACCTCCATGCGCTCGAGATCGGTAACGAAATATGGGCTGAGATAGCCCCTGGCGAAACGCAGACCTTCCGCGAGCTCGAGAGCCAGACCCAGCGTATTCGATGCCTCAACGGTGATCACGCCTTCCGGTCCGACATGCTCGAGGGCGGATGCCACGATGTCGCCGATTGCCGCGTCGCCCGACGAGTTGGCCGCGGTCGACGCGATCTGTTCGGTCGTGTCGACCTTTCTCGCGGCATGGTTGATCACCTCAACCACGGCGGTTACGGCACGTTCGATTCCGCGGCGCATCGCCATCGGATTTGCTCCGGCAGCGATGTTGCGTAGGCCCTCAGATACCATGGCCTGCGCGAGCACCGTTGCAGTCGTCGTGCCGTCGCCGGCCACATCATCGGTCTTCTGAGCCACGTGTTTGACCAGTTCAGCCCCCATTTTCTCATGGGGATCGGCTAGCTCGATGCTCCGCGCCACGGTCACGCCATCATTCGTCACGGTCGGCTCGGCGAAGTCGCTACCCAGAACGACGTTGCGGCCCTTCGGACCAAGGGTCACCTTCACAGCGTCAGCGAGCTTATTCATCCCATTTTCCAACGCACGTCTGGCGGCGTCATCGAAGGTGATTCCCTTGGCCATAGACCTTAGCCTTTCTCTTCGCAGGGCATATCGGTTGTGCCGGCGATGCGCCGAATAGCGGCGCATATTTCGTCTTCAGGACGTCGCCGATGATGCTTCCGCTTTATGGACCACCACTCCACGTTCGGAACGCAAAGTCTCGATCGACTTGTCGAACCAGTCCAAGGAGCGCACTTTCATGATCTTCTCGGCGAGCAGCACTTCGGTACGCATGAAGTAATTCGTCGGCATCATCGGCGGTTTGTATGTATGGCGAAACTCTTCGTTGATCCGCTCTAGTTCGAAATAGTCCGATGCGGAGTCGGCACGGGCAAGGAAGTCGTCACAGACCTTCTGGGCGTCCTTCCCGATGCCGCCCAGTGTCCGCGTCCGTACCTGACTGTTCGACATCGCGTCGAATCGGAGCACCGCAACCTTCGCTTCCAGAAGAGCCTCGATCCACAGATCGTCGACGTCAGTGAGTCCGTCGCCCCTGCTCGAGTCGCGAAACTCCTGGAGCGCATGCACCGCGTCATGGAGCAGTTTGATGCCGTCGACCCGCTCCTGCCATTCACGGCGAGTCACGAGGTTGCCGTACTTAGACTCCTCGACCATGAAGTCGGCGCCTTTTGTCTCGCTACCGCCGCGCTTGCGACGCACGCGACGTGTTGTAGAATCAGCCATTATTCTTCTTCTTTCTTACTCGGGACGAAATCCTCGTTGTGTCGCTGGTTGCGGGGAACTCCCAGCTCTTCTAAAAGCCTTGTCACGGCATCGATCATGACGGGCGCACCACAGAAGTAGTAGTCGTACGATGGTGCTCGGGGTGAGATGTACCTGGTGACCGCTTCGGTTACCAGACCCACTTCGCCGCCCCATGTCAAATCTGGGCGGAGCAGACTAAAGGAAACCTTCAAGTTCGGTAGCGAATTGCAGAGATCCTTCAATTCATCGATGTAGTAGACATCGCCCGGATTCGTGTTACCGAAGAAGAGAATCGCTTCCTGTGAGGGCGAGGTCTCCTCCAGTGATCGTAGGATCGCGACTATGGGTGCGAGTCCCGTACCTCCAGCGATGAATACGGGGATCCGACCGGTATCCCGATACACAAACTTCCCCATCGGACCTTCAACGGTGATCGGGTCGCCGACCTGCGCTTTCGAACCAATATGCGAGGAGAACTGGCCATCGGGATACACCTTGATCTGGAAACTCAGAAGCCGATCATCATTGGGCAAATGGCACATCGAGAAATCGCGGCTGACGCCATTCGATAGCGTAAGGCGCACGAATTGTCCAGGGCTGAAATGAACCGGTTCCTGGGCCGCCAGCGTGCGCACCGTCAGAGATACCGTCGTTTCAGACATCCACCGTATGTCTTCTATGCTCGCCTTCCACGTGCTCGCCTCAAAATGCTGGACCAGCGAGTATGGATAGTCGAACTCGAGTTCGAGGTCACTAGCCGGCTTGAGTCGGCAGGCAAGAACAAAGCCTTCTTCCTCTTCCGCCGGCGACAAGGCATGCACCGAATGGGAAAGCAGATCGCTGTAGTCACCCTCGGCAAGGTAACATTTGCAGGTCGAGCAGACGCCTTCGCGGCATTCCGTCATCAGGAGAACACCCTGCCGCAGTGCCGCAGTTACGACATCTTCGTCTTCTCCGCACGAGATCTCGGCCTCGCCGTCATCCTCGAAGAACATCTTCACCTGGTGCGTCATTACCTTGCCTTACCATTCGTCACTAGCTGCGGGACAGTGCCATTGGTTGAATTATCGCTCCGGACTGCGCGGATCCATTCCATCGACATCTTCATGTCGGTCGCATCAGCCGCTGGACCATCTCCGCTGTGCGTTGTGCAGTGCGTCGGGATAGGGCCGCTCCTTCATGGATTTCAACCCCATTTTCCCTTATGACCCACCGCCACACCGGACCGATTTCGTCCACGACAATTTCCAGAGGACCGTCCGGTTCAACATGGTCCGGATTATCTGGTCCGTCATCATCGGTTGTGGACATGCCGTAGACCTCGAATTCATTGGAACAAATATGTCGGGGGAAGACGATCGCACCGACCGCTGAATCTATTCACGGGGTAAAGCCTTGTCGATACCCATGAGATCGGTGGTGATGATGAAGGTCTGGCCGTCGTTGTAAGCTCGACCGATTGTGGTCGTGACGTTTACCATGAAGTCGAAGACGTTGTATCGATGCCCGACCAACGGCTCTATCTCCGTGCAGTCGATGACGATATCGGTATCGCAGTCGAGGCGGTAGAACGTACCCGAGTCCTCGATCTGAAAAGACGGTTCGTCGGCGTACTCTTCCTCGAGATACTCGATGACTTGCTCTATTTCTTCGCTCTTCATCAAACATAGAACGACACGCGATGTTTCTACTACCCCCGCGTCGCTTTGCATTGCCAACGCGAGTGCCTGAGGATCAAAGGCGGCGATCCGCTCATTTGTCGTAGCGGCTCTCTTGCGTTCAACACCTTTGACCGGTTCTGTTGCTGTCATGTGCGGGCCTCCTGCACTTCCTTGTTCGGATCGGTTGCACTCAGGTGTCTTGCCTGTGCTTCTGCCGGCGCTGATCGCCTGATTTCAATCCGCCGCGAAAACTTGCTAGGTAGTCGGCGTCGACGTAGCGACGATCTGCCCGACGAGCGCCTTCTGGTCGACGGGATAGTCAAAGACCTTGGCATATCGAAGGACCCAATCGCCGAGCACGCGGTCGGCTGCGACAGGTGCCCCGCCCGCCAATGCGCCGTCCCTCAAACGCTTCGTCTTGGTGAACATGGGAGCAAAGTCGGCCATCGCGTTGATCGTGATGGGCAGCCATTTCTCGGCCCACATCTGCATGACCTGTTTGTTGTAGGCACCGAACTTCGGGTCGCCGGCCAATACGCGCTCGAAGAGCTCGAAGGCCCACTGTGCGTCGATTTCGGCGTTGCTGAGCGTGGAAGAAATCACGGCGGACGTCAGCACGTCTCCGTGTGCGGCAGCCGCACGGCTGAAGAATTGCTGCCGTGCGAACGAACCGAATAGGGGCTCGTAGATCATGTAGATCGCAAAGATTGCTTCCAGGAAGTCGTACGTTCCGCCCCAAATGTCTTCCACCGCGGCGCGGGCACCCTTGTATATCGGGTCTGCCATCCACACGTCTTTGCCCGGTTTGACCTCCGCGGAGAAGCCTTCGAGCACCTGGGACAGCGCCACCTTGACGGCCTGGATCATTTCCGCGTTGTCGAGGTGATCGAGGGCTCCGGTGATGAACGCGACACGCATTACATCTGTGAGGGCATCGCGGGAGGTACTGGCATGTGCTATTTGCAGGCCGTACTCATGGTGTGCATAAGCCCCGAAGTACGTGGGAAGCACCTGATGCAGCCACTCGTCATCAATGTCTCGGTGCAGCCCCTGCCGACCGAACACGCTCAGGAGTCGCTGGAACTCTTCCCATTCCTCGGCCTTCTGCTGCGTGTACGGGCGCTGCCATCGTGCGCCCGGATCGCGAAACGCAAACCAGTCCGACGACTTCGCCTCGGTGAAATAGTTCTCCCAGGCACCGCGTCCACCGACCGAGCGGTTCTTCCAGCCGCCAAATCCCAGGCCTCCGGGGATCCAATCCGGACTCGGCTGCGCGTACAGGAGTACCTGTTCATATTCCGAGATTCGGCGTCCAGCGGGCTTTGCGTAGTACTGGGACGTGCGCTGCTTGTCCAGTACCGGCAATTCCTGGTCGAATGCCGGATTCAGGAAATGCCGCCGAACCAGAGAGGAGTATGGAGCAACGTCATCCGCCTCGGGTTCGGTGACGGTGTTGCCGAGCTGTGTGGTCATTGGGATTTCTCTTTCTCGTGATTCCATCCGTTGCCGGGTGAGTGGGAATCCGGCGGCGCGGCGTCCCATCCGGTCGTGAACTAGACGAACATCACCGCTGCGGTGTGCCGGTCGTCCGATGGTCGCCTAATGAACGAGCCGACCTTGCCGAGATGTTCGTGGGTTTACGAACATCTCGGTTGGTGCAAGGCCGCTTATTCAGCGCTTCTCCAGGAACACGCCTGCGGTCAGGGGATCTCGGATTACGAGGTTGCATGCCTTGAGGTCCTCGAGGGTCCACATCCGCTCGTCGCTGAGATGTGGTTGGGCAAGCAGAGTGCTTTCGTCACTGCGCACCGCCCGGCCCGCCTTGACAACCTCGGAAAGTTCCCACCCGTCGAATACTTCGAAGAGATTCTGACCGTCGAAGCGCTCCGGCTCGGTGAGGAACATTCGTTCACACCATTGCGAGCACAGCGCGTGCCGACGTCCTCCATGTTCGATGATCCGCAGGTTGTCAGCGGCCGAGGGCATGGGAGTGATGATGGGGAACTGGCACACACGGCAGAAGTAGACGTTTGCGCCCATCTCCATCAGAGTTTCGGCGGGCAGCATCCGATTGGCCGGATCGGTTACGCCTTGCTCCTGCCAAAGGTCGTAGAGTTTGCCTACCTGGTCGTGCCAACCCGGGTAGTTATTTTCGAACCAATCCTTGTCTCTGCTGTTTGGCATTTCCATACGAATACCGAGCAGGGGCCACAGCGCGTACGCAGCCGCAAACGTGAAGTGGTGGCTCCAGTAGGCTTCTTTCTTTGCGTCAGACAGATTCCGGGGAGACTTGATACCCAGCTTCTCCAAGCGCCCGAGCCAGATTCCGCCCCAGTCCTCGTAGACCCAGCGATTCCACACTTGCGCCCACGGCTCGACCCGGTTCACGGCACCATATTCGAAGCCGGCGCCGATCACTGGTGTCGCAAATCGGTGTTGCAACCAGAATGCATTCTCGAGATCGGTCTGCAGGTACTTGAAGTTCTCGGCATCGTGGGCGAGTGAGACGATTGTTTGATAACCATTCGCCATGTGCCGCATTTCGTCTGACTGGATCGACAAGAAGACCGTGGGGGTCACCTCGTCACCGTTTGCCGCGGCCCATTCTGTCATAGCCACAATCAGTGGGTTCGTGAAACATGCCTCCGCAACGAGCTGGAGGTTGAGCGAGATCCAGACAGGGTCTCCATTGACGAAGTTCTCGCCGAAGGCTTGCGCGGTGGGGGGATACAACGGGTTGATGTAGCGCTGACGGCGCATATCGGTGAAACCCGCCGGGTCGTTGTACTGGGAGGCAAAGTACTTCGATAGCGACTGCACCTGGGTCGTGTGGCGAACTTCGTCCTCGACCTGATTCAGGTAGCCATTGCGAAGTTCCGGCGACCGCGTAGTGTCATACAAGGCAGCAGAACCGCACATCGCGGTGTACTCGCCGAGCTCCAATGCTCCCGAAAGGAGTTTCATCATCTCGCCCCATCGGGGTTCGACCCGTCGGCCCGCTTCCAACCTCGACAGTGCGTCCTGCAACGAGCCGTACTGACGCTGATCCTTCTCAGCCTCCATCCGAGCGTAGTCACGGACGATCAGCTTGAACTGTTCCTGCGCGTTGGGATCGTATGTGTACTTCGTCGGATACTTGCCACGGAGTGTGTCGGAGTCCCAACCCAGATCCATAAGCCACTTGTGCACATCCTGGCCATCGAGCTTGAGATCTCCGTTGGTGGCAGTCGTGCGAGGCAGCATGCTCGTCATGGGCCCTCTCCTTTAGCTCATCGATGTCTTAGGGCATTACGGTCTCAGTGCGCCCTTAGCGGTCTCTCCCTCGTCTGGAGAACAAGACCGTCGCACATTCCCGGATAGTCTCCGGACTATGACCAAAGTCTCGTCCGATCGGGACGGTAGGGTCAAGGTTTCCGCGAACAGTCCATCCAGTTGGAGCCGAAAACCCGTCCATGAGGTCAGGTATTGCCCCTCCGCGTGAACCGACAAACCCCATCCCACCGGACTACGAAATATGCGAGCCCGAATCGGATGAACCCGGGCCAGTGATGAGACTGGTCGCGGAGTCGCGGAGAAATTCCCACGACCGCCCCTGTGACGGCGACTGTCTCAGATCTCGGGTTGGCCGGCGAGGATGGATCCGGGGTAGTGGACAACGACCGGGGCACTCGAGAAGAGCGCCTTCGGCGTGAACACGGAACTCTTCACCGCAGGTATTTTGGTGGTGTAAGTATGCGATCGCGGCTGTTGTCACAATGTCTGCGGATGACACTGTGGCCCATCCTTAGCTTAGGATCTGGGCCCGGGCATCCCATCTGCCGTGGCCGATGGGGTTGCTGGACAATGTCGGGTCGCTTGTCCCTCTCTAATGAGTGTTAGCGGGTCGGCTTTCTGGCAGGCTTGCTACCGGTAGCGGCCGGTGGGTGAGCACTTTCCCTCTCTGGACTTCGAGTCCTGTTGACAGATCGGCGCCCCCACCGGTCGGCCGGGAGGATGGATCGCTGATGGGATGTCGTGCCCGCTCGCTATTCGGCGTGAGCACTGCTTCATTAGAGCGCGAATGGTTCTCCCGCACGCTGCCGGACGTGACCGACACCGAGGACGGGAGAAACAGGGTGTTGCTATTTGTGGGAGACGATTGGGCGGAGGACCATCACGATGTCGAGCTGATGGACCCGGCCGGCAGCAGGCTGGCCAAAGCGAGGCTGCCCGAGGGCATGGCCGGGATCGCCCGGCTGCATGCGATGATCGGCGCGCAACTCGGTGTGCCAGGGTCTGCCCGGTTGACCGCGACCTTCACAGGTATGCCGCCCACATTGATCCAGGTCGGATCACATGAGGCGCTGCTGGTAGACGCAGAGTTGATGGCCGAGGCCTCGCTACCTCTGGCACCGAATGTGAGCTGCAAATCTGGAACCGACAATGCCCGTGTTTCAATCAGCCGCAGACCTGTTATCAGAAGCAAGGCAAGCAATTACAGAAATCGGACGGTTCGTACAGGTTGCGGTGCCGGGCCGATTGGCCTCCGTTCGTTAGAGGTGTTCCTTCCCACGCACGCCACATCGTCGGGATCATGGATGTCCAGCTTGAGCGAAGGAGAAGACCCGGTGCGAGGAAGCATGCGCGTCGGCCGAAACGCGTGGTACGCCAACCGATGAGGCAGCGCCAGTATCTGCTCTCCGGGCGAATCTGGGCGGGCCAATGCGGTCAGAGAATGAGGTCGTCCCACGAAACCACGGAAGATATCCATGCCCGAATAGCAAGTTCAGCATCAACTGCTGGCGCAGAATCCGTTAATTGGCTCTCCTGTCATGAATGTGGATGGGTTGCCGTGTGATATGGGAGGGTGAGGGTGACGGGTCCGCAGGCGAGCAGGATCAGCGCGAGGGCGTTCTCGGCGGTGTGGAATCCGTAGGCCCGGCGGATTATCAGCCGGACCTTGTTGTTCAGGCCCTCATGGCGTCCGTTTGCAAGTCTGCGGGCGATGGCCGCGAGGATGCCGTCGAGGTGCTTCCGGATGGTTTTGCCCACCTTGACGAACTGCGGTATGCGGCAACGCTGCGCCCACGAACACCAACGGCCGAGCATCGCGATCGTCTCCTCGTCGCCGAGATCGCCCGCGAAGACCGCGCGCAGGGCTTCCTTGACGCACCGCTGTTCGCCGTGGGATTGAGTTCGTAGGCCCGTCCCAGTGCGCCGCCGTCGCGTTTGAGTGCCTCGAGCGTCGAAGCCTGTTTATCGGTGAGGTTTTCGGGATTCTTGAGCAGCGCCCACCGGGCGCCCCGGTACGTCTTCGCGATCTGCTTGTCCGACAGGGTGCGGGCGAGCTGCCACGCCTGGCGGCGCACGTCGTCGAGGGCGTCGGTCGCGAGTTTGACGACGTGGAACGGGTCGAAACAGATCGTCGCCTGCGGGGCGTGCTCGCGTACCGCCTTGACGTAGGCCGGTCCGAGGTCCATCGACACCGCCTCGATCCGCTGCGCCGCGCCCTCGGGCAGGGTGTCGGTGAAGAAGGTGCCGAGCGCGGCGGCGTTCTTGCCCTCGGTGCCCCAGACGATCTTGCCGGACTCGTGGTCGGAGACGAGGGTGAGGTACTTGTGGTGCCGGCGCCACGAAATCTCGTCCACCCCGATGTCGACCAGATTCGTGAACCGGTCCGGGGCAAGTTTGTCGGCGACCACCCGTGAACACATGGCCCCGACGGTGCGCCAGGTGACCCGGCAGAACACCGACACCGTGGACTTGTCGGTCCTGGTGGCCAGCCACACCGCGAGGTCCTCGAAGTCGGTCGTGAACCCGGAGCCGGGGCGGGCGAAGTCGACCGCCTCGGCGTGTACACCGTGCTCGGGGCACCGCAACCGCCGACGCCGCAGGGTGAGCACACACACCCGTCCGCCCAGGTCAAGATGCCGCCACGACGAGTCGACGTCCCGGGTGTCGTAGCGGTGCACGGTCGTGAAGGAGCAGTACGGGCACCGCATCCGGCGGCGTTGGGGACGCACCCTCACCACCACCCGCTCGTCGAGGATCTCGACGTCGCGGACGGTGGCCCTCGGTAGGCACAGCAGCCTGTTGAGTAGGGTTGAGGCGCGCACGGGCAAGCTCCTTTGGGCCGGTTGTGTAGGAACTTTCGACCCTACGGGCGGCCCGTGCGCCCACCCCCACACCACCTGCCTTACCACATGCAGGGCCATCCACATTCAGAGCAAGAGAGCCCATTAATTTTAGGAGATTGAACCGGTTCTAGATGGTCGTGGAGTCGAGAAGAACGTTGTCCTTCGTCCCGTCGTGAACGGCAGAGGGTCGCCGCTGCGGGGCAAACCGAACGTGGCCACTGGTTAGCGACCCTGCAGGGGGTGCAGTCGATCTGGCCTGACGATCAACCCGCAATCGCCGACAAGATCCGGTCCGCGACCTTCTTTCGACAAACTAGCAGGTCGGGAAGATAGGGATCTGATTCGTTGTAACGCAGCGTACTTCCGTCGATACGCGAGCAGTGCAACCCAGCCGCCTCCGCCACACCGACCGGCGCTGCATAATCCCATTCCCATAGACCACCGGCGTGCGCGTACGCATCCGCCTCGCCACGGAGTACCGCCATCGCCTTAGCCCCAGCGGACCCCATCTGGATGATCTGCGCGTCGAGCACATTCTCGATTGTGCCGACGAACGCGGGTATTCGGCTGTCGCTAACCACAATTCGAAGCGGGCCCGAAGTCGCCATTCGGGAGTATTTGGCGGTGTCGTCGCTGACATACACCGCACCCATAGCAGGCTGCGCGACAGCGGCGGCGATGATCCCGCGGCCCGCATCCCACAGTGCGACATGCACTGCCCAATCCTCACGCCCGGGCATCCCATACTGACGTGTGCCGTCGAGCGGATCAATAATCCACACCCGTTCAGAGTTCAACCGGGACTTATCGTCGATCGATTCCTCGGACAGCACCGCATCGCCGGGGCGGGAGGAAGCGAGCCTGTCGAGAAGTAGGGCGTTTGACAACTCGTCCCCCATCCGTCCGAGCGCTCGACCGCTGATCGAACCGGCCCGCTCATGGCGGAGCGTCAACAGCAAGTTCCCCGCCTCCACAGCAATACCGGCGGCCAATCTCGCGTCCGTCACATTCCCCGTCGTTTCGCTCGACCAACTCGTCATAGTTCCGATGCTCCCTGCGCAGTGTGTTCGCTGAACAGTATTGCCGTCTAAAGGACACATCACCATCGTTTCTCGCCCGGAAGTTCGTAGGGATCAACGACGGCGATCACGCTCGTGATCTTCACTCTCACGTCGCGTGCAACAGATGTGCCGAATCGATCCCCTCCGCGTCACCACTATCGGCCGCCGGATGGTGTGACTCCGAGGAGAGGGTTGCGCGTCAATGATCTGTCTGCAGGCTTACACCAATCGGTGGATGTGGAGCTCCCGTGGGGGTGAGGGATTCCCTGCCTACGTCCAGAATCGGCTGTCGGGCGGAGGTCATGCTACTGGTCTGAGGTGCGTGGAGCTTTCATGCGAGACGATCGAGGCTAGGCTCCACCACCTATACTGGAGGTGTAGAGAGAACCTCGACCCGATTCTGCTGGGAAGTTGCTCAGTGGAGTGTAAGGGTGGTGAACACGATGACAGAATGTCGGCCCCTGGTGGCACTCAAGGACACGCAGACCGCGCGCGAACATTTCTTGTGCTCCGATCAGCAGGACAATAGTCCCGTGCGGGAGAGCATTCTTACGTCGTGGCGGCGATCGCAGGCGCTGAGGGTGCAAGCTGACCACCTCGACCCGCCCTTCCTGCGTCGACCGGATCTGGACAACCCGCTGGGTGTGGCCGCGGGGCCGGTCCTGCGGCATTTAGCAGACGGATTAGCGGACGAACCAGTCAGCGTGATCTTGACCTCTGCTGACGGAGTGGTGCTCAGCAGAATCGTCCTCAGTCGGTTCTTGTACAAGACGCTCGATGGCGTCCTACTCGTCCCCGGATATAGTTTCGCTGAACAATTCGCGGGTACCAACGGAATCGGTACGGCGCTCGCAACCCACAAACCTGCATTGGTAAGGGGTGCGGAACATTACGCCGAGCGCCTCGACCGGTTCACGTGCGCCGGCTCCCCAATCATCCACCCAATCTCCGGCGCTCTTCTCGGTGCTCTGGACCTGACCGGCCTGCTCGACAACGGCGGGGAACCTCTTCTCACCATGTTGGCCAGATCCGCGACATACGAGATCGAGCGCCGGATACTCGCCATACAATCGTGGGGCGAGGCCGGGATCTCACGCGTCTTCTTACCCCGTTTGCAGGAGGACCATGGCATGGTCGCCGGTGCCCTCGCGACACCACTTGCTGTCGAGGGCCCCGCCCAAAGTGGGGTATTGCTTCCACCTGAAGTGTCAGCCTCCCCCACCCGTCAGCGCAGGATCCAGCAGTATTCCGCATCCCCAGTGCACGTCAACTCCCCCGTGCGCTGGCGTTGCTCAGCAGGACCGCCCCCCGTCGGGCCTCCGACAGAGTCCCGCTCCGCGGAGGCAGCTACGTCAAGCGCCTCGACGGACTGACCTACTTCCGGTCGCCAGCATCTTTGGTCGATGCCTTCCTCTTAGGTTCGACATCGTCCGGATCGATCGCGGACTGCGCTCGACACCTGACAAGCGTGCTCGGATCCGGCGCCGAAGGTCCTTGTCAGAACCTCCGCCAAACCTGTGACACACAGAAATTGAAGGCGAGACCCCTGCCTGTTCCGTGGTGTCTTCAAAAGGGGGTACGGCAGATGTCGGAGCAAGTGGGAGCCGAGTCTGACGCCGGTCGCCGGTGCCCCGCAGGGGGCCGGAAAGAAGTTTCAGAGCGCACGTTTCATAGGGTGGAGCGGTATATGGTCCGATCGAAGTCGGCCAACACTGTGTCGATGAAGAGTTTAGGCACCGTTGGCCACGGTGACCGCAACTGATGATGCACGTGGTCCTCATTGAGCAGGGCGATGAGTCGGCCGATCTGCGGGTTCTCGTCGCACACGATCCGAACCAATCCGAGTTCGGCGCACTTGGCCACCAGGGGAATCACCTCGTCCTTGGCCTGCTCGAGGCGACCTGCCGCAGATAATGCGGCGACATGGCCGAGCTGCGTCCGCAGCAACGCTCTCGGGCGATCCTGTGACAGTAGATTCCGCAATAGTTTCTCGGACCGCCTGCAGGCTTCGGCGGACGCGCCGCACGCGAGTAACACGCGGATCGCGGAGTCCGCTTCCAGCTCAGCGGTGATGGTCGCGATTCCGCCCGCACCGGTTCGCAGCACGCCGGATGAGTCCGGGTCGACATCAGATGGTTGGGGCTTCTTGTCTCGCTCGGCAGTAAAGTCAAGTCCCAACCGGATCCGCTCATTCTTGATCCGCGCGGCCAGCCGCGGAAGTCCAAGGGTGTGGGCGATTCTGGCTCCTTCGTCGAGTCGGCTGGATGCCCCTTGGTGATCGCCGCGGAGGGCCTTGATCCGAGCTCCGGTGCCGTAGGTGACAAGCATGAACTCGACCAGACCACCCTCGGAACCGAGTCGATAGCTCTCATCGAGCAGTTGTTCTGCCTCATCGATATGGCCCTGCTCATACAGCAGATCTCCGAGGACCGCGCCGGCGAGGCGTGTGGCGTACGAACGGCGTCCACTCGATCGTTGTGCCAGTTCGAGGGCCTGGCGAAAGTAGGATTCGGCCGCCTCAATATCGAGTTGCTCTTTGGCAGCTATCCCGGCGAAACAATACCCGTACATGGGGACGAACGGGCCGATGGTTCGCGCATGGAATGGCGCTGCCCAGTCCTGCCACCGACGTGCCGCGTCGAAGTCGAAGTGATAGATCGCCTCGAAGGACGCTAGGTCGGCGGCGACTGACAAGACGAACGGACGCAGTGTGTCCTGCCGTACGAGGCAGTCCGAGACCCGTTGATCCACACCGTCGATCCGGTCTTCGAAGGCGGCAGCGACGCCTCGGATGAGTGAGGACTCGACCAGCATGTCTGAGAGGTTTCCGCCCGTCGCGGGCAGCCTGGCGAGGGATGCATCGGCGGACTCCATCGTCGTCTGTACCACCGCGGGGGCGTGGTGCAGCAGGACGTGCGCCCAGGCCTCGGCGAGCTTGAGACGCGGCCGATAGTTCACCAGCTGTGATGGCACCTTGGCGATCAAGCCCAGCAATGTGGCCATCTGGGAATGCTCGATCAGCCCGGAGGCGTGATCCTCGATAAGATCGACTGCCCGGTCCTCATCACCCGCTGCCAGCGAGTGATCAACTGCTTCGCTCGATTGTCCGTCATCGGCGAACCAGCGCGATGCGCGACGGTGAAGTTCGGTGAGTCGCTGTGGGTGGTCACGCTCCAGACGACGCTGCAGGAAATCGGCGAACAGATGGTGATAGCGGAACCACTTCCGGTCCTCGTCCAGAGCATGTAGGAACAGATCGCGCTCCTCGATCTCTTCGAGCAGTACCTGTCCCCGATCGACCTGGGCGAGCGCCGAGGCGAGGTCACCACATATTCGCTTGCTCACAGACGTAGCCAGCATGAACTCAAGAATGTCCGGCTCAAGGGTATTCAGAACGTTCTCGGCAAGATACTCGGCTACGCCGCGCTGGCGACCCGACAGGTGGCTGATGAATTCGGTGGGGTCGGCTCGACCGCGCAAGGACAGGGACGCCAATTGCAGGGCGGCGATCCACCCGTCGGTGGACTCACACAGATCCGCGACATTCTCCGGTTCGAGCGCCAGACCACCGATGTCGACAAGAAACCGTTTGGATTCGTCGACGTCAAAGCGTAAGGCGACCGAATCAATTTCCACCAGCTCGTCTCGCACGCGCATCCGGCCGAGCGGAAGACCAGCCTGGGTCCTGCTGGTCACGACAATTTGAAGGTGATGGCAGCCGTTGTCGAGCAGAAATCCCATCGCGTCGATCGTCGCGGAGTCCGTCACCCGGGACCAGTCGTCGATGACGACGACCAGTCGCGTCCCGCGGTCATGGATCTCGTTGAGCAAAGATGTGAGTACGTAGCGTTCGGCCTCGTCGCCTTGTTCCTCGAGTGCCGCACCCAACGCGCCTGCCAGGTCGGAACGGACGCGGCGGATTGACTCGACCAAATGCGCCAGGAACCACACCACGTTGTTGTCGTCAGAATCAATGCTCAGCCACGCTACATGCACCCCCTCGTCGGCGAGTGCGTCACGCCATTGAGAAGCCAATGTGCTCTTCCCGAACCCTGCGGGGCCGTGGATCAAGATCAACCGACGCCGGTGGGCGTCGTGTAGCCGCTCGACGAGTCTGTCGCGCTCGACAAGTGCTCGTGTCGGGGTGGGGGGCCGGTACTTGGTCGACGCGCTCGGTGGCCTCCTCATTGGATACCTGTGCGAGCGTGTCGGATACCGTCGTGATCCCTCATCAAGCTGGGTGGCCTCGCCGCCAGATTCCTTTGATGGGCTCCCAGACGATTTCGGGGAGGGCGGTTCTTCGAGCCCCCGTGCGGCCGCGAGCGGAATATGGTCGACATCGAGGCCGTGGCGGCGTTGCAGCTCGCGCAGTTGCTCCCCGAATTCGGCTGCGGAGGTGGGACGGTCGGACGGATCACGTGCCATCGCCTGCTCAACAGCGGCGCACACATCATCGGGGATGCCTTCGCGCGGAATCTTGGGAACCTGTTCGGCGGATATCCGCAGAAACTGGGACACGAGGCGCTCACCCGATCGTCGTTCGAAGGCCACGTGCCCGGTGATCAGGCAAAATAGTGTGGCACCGAGACCGTATATCTCGGAGGCGATGGTCGGGGATTCACCAGCGAGCACTTCTGGTGCGGTGAAGGCGGGAGACCCGGTCACCACACCGGTGCCCGTCTCGAAGCTGGAAGGTACGCGGGCGATGCCAAAATCACTAAGCTGAGGCTCTCCGTACTCCGTGAGTAGGATGTTTGCGGGCTTGACATCGCGGTGCAGTATCCCCACCCGGTGTGCAGTCTCGAGGGCGCCGACCAGCTTGACCCCTACACGAAGTGCCTCATGCCACCCCAGTGGACCGTCCCGACGAATCGACGCATCCAGCGAATCCCGCCGGTGGTAGGGCATGACAATGTATGGGCACCCAGTTGAGGTCACCCCGGTGTGAAGGACGTCGACGATATTGGGATGGCCAGAAAGGCGTCCCATTGCCCGCTGCTCGCGGAGAAACCGAGCACGGCTGTCGCTGTCGAGGTTTGCCGACAGGACCTTGACCGCGACGACGCGGTCAAGCGCACGCTCAAGACACCTGTACACGACCCCGAACCCCCCTTGGCCGATCTTTCGGGCGTCTCCGTAGCCCTCCGATTCGAGTCCGGCCACAACAGGAGCGCTCAGGTGGCGCGCATCTACACCCGGTTCAGAGTCGGTCACGAGCGACTCCCCTGCGCGTTGCGATACAGCTAACATCGTCCCACGACCATTATGCCTGCCGGATGTTGGGTTGCTCCCAGCGTCGATGACCTGTCCATCGCCGGCGGGGTGCCGTCGCCAACACTCGGCACCGATCCGGCGGTCGGCAACCTGGTGTCCTGTCTGCTCCGTTTGCGTCGGGGACTTGGTTTCCTAATCGCGCAGTTGTACTGCGTCTCGTCGATCGCCATGTTCGTCGATCGCCATGTTCACTGTCGGCATCCGCATCCGATGGCCCACGGGCAACGTTGCTCGTCCCGTCCGCATTAGCCGTCGCTGAGTCGGGCCGCGGCGCATGCCGCGCGTTGTGCGCGTCCTAGGGCGTGTCTCCCAATGATTTGGGGTGTTGTGCTGCAGACTCTTCGCTGTGGCAGACGTTGTTAATCGGTTTGAGGTGTTGACGGACAAGCAGTGGGAGTTGCTTGCGCTGCTGTTGCCCAGTTCGGATGGGCTGCGGGGGCGGAAGTTCCAGAACAGCCGGCTCGTGGTGGAGGGGATGCTCTACCGGCTGCGTACCGGGCTCCCGTGGCGGGATCTACCTGCGCATTTCGGCCCCTGGAAGACGGTGTGGAAACGGCACCGACGCTACGCCGGGGATGGAACGTGGGATCGGGTACTCATAGCCCTGGCGGCGATGGCCGATGCCGGTGGCGATCTGGATTGGGCGGTGTCGGTGGATTCCACCGTGGTGCGGGTGCACCAGCACGGCGCCAACGCCGCGCGTGACACAGGGGGATCTACCGAATTACACGAATCTGCTTGACGAACCGGTCGATCACGGCATCGGCCGGTCCCGCGGCGGGCTGACCTGCAAAGTCCACCTGGCGTGCGATGGCGACGGACGTCCCTTGTCGGTGCTGGTGGGTCCTGGCCAGGCAGGCGACAGCCCGATGTTCGGCCCGCTCCTGGAGGGCATCTGCGTGCCGCGCATCGGTGGCGGCGCACCCCGCACGCGCCCGGACGAGGTCCGTGCCGACAAGGCGTACACATCCAAGGCCAATCGAGAACTGCTACGCAGCAAGGGCATCAAGGCGGTCATTCCCGAGAAGTCCGATCAGGTGGCCAACCGCAAGAACAAGGGCAGCGCGGGCGGTCGGCCACCGAACTTCGATGCCGAGTCGTACAAGGGCCGCAACGTGATGGAAAGGGCCTTCAACAAGGCAAAACAGTGGCGAGCGGTGGCAACCCGGTATGACAAGCTTGCGCTGACTTACCGGGCTGGATTCCTTCTCGCCGGCATCGTCGAATGGCTCAAACTATTGGGAGACATGCCCTAGCCCCTACTTGCCGCGGATGGCGTCGAAGACTTTGGGGTCGACGAGGGTGAAGGTGTCGCCGATCTCGCGGCCTTCGGCGATGTCCTTGAGCAGGCGTCGCATGATCTTGCCGGAGCGGGTCTTGGGTAGTTCCGCACGACGGTGATCTGCCGCGGCTTCGCGATGGGCTGATTTCCCGCGCGACTTCGGCCTTGAGTTCGGCGATGAGGGTGTCGCCGGTGTTCTCGACGCCTTCGCGGAGGATGACGAACGCGACGATGCCCTGGCCGGTGGTCTCGTCGGCGGCGCCGACGACGTGGCCTCGGCGACACCGTGGTGGCCGACGAGGGCGGATTCGACCTCGGAGGTGGAGATGCGGTGGCCGGAGACATTCATGACGTCGTCGACGCGGCCGAGGACCCACAGGGCGCCGTCCTCGTCGTACTTAGAGCGTGTCTCATGTGGATGAAGTGACTTGTGGTGCATTATGTGACTCGTGGTAGATGAGTTGTCTCTGCGGTTGGTGCCGGATGCGTTGTGGGAGATCGTCGAACCGTTGATTCCGCGCTTCGTCTCTCGCCCGCAGGGAGGTGGCAGCGCCCCGGTGGATGACCGGGCGGTGTTCACCGCGATCGTGTACGTGCTGACCAGTGGATGTGCGTGGCGCCATCTTCCGCCGTCGTTCGGGGTCACCGTTCCCACCGCGCACCGCCGGTTCACTACGTGGGTGGCGGCGGGGGTTTTCGAGAGACTGCATGGTGAGGTGCTCGACCGACTCGGTGGGGCCGGCGAACTGGACTGGTCGGCAGCGATCCTGGATGCGGCGAGCGTCCGGGCGAAAAGGGGGGCTCGCTGACCGGGCCGAGCCCGGTCGATCGGGGCAAGAAGGGCTCAAAGATTCACGTCCTATCCGACTCGAACGGGATCCCGCTGGTGGTCGATGTTGCCGGAGCGAACACCCACGACAGCACCCTGCTGCAACCGATGGTCAGCGCGATTCCGGCGGTGAAATCCAGGCGTGGTCCGCGCCGCCGCAAACCCGGCAAACTGCGGGCCGACAAGGGCTATGACTACGACAAGCACCGTCGGTGGCTGCGCCAGCAGGACATCGTTCCGCGCATCGCCCGACGTGGCATCGATAAGAATGACCGGCTCGGCAGGTATCGGTGGAAGGTCGAACGCACTATCGCCTGGTTCACCGGTTACCGACGCCTGACCATCCGCTACGAACGCCACGGGGAGCACTTCGCCGGATTCCTCCACCTCGCCGCCGCACTCACCTGCTTCAAGAAGCTCTCCATATGAGACACGCTCTTAGTGGTCGCGCTCGTAAGTTCGTCGGGGGTCAGGCCGCGCGGGGCTGGGCGGAGGTGTGCTCGGTAATGCGGTGGGCAGGTTTGTGGTCGTCGAGCCTGGTCAGGACGTCGGACAGGTCGGTCGTGGTGAACTTCCATTTGAACGGCTGAGCGGCCTGGTTGTAGCGGGTCTCGAAAGCGGACAGGCGGGCAGCACCCGGTTGCGTCCATAAAGATGGTGTACCGACCGGATTCGGATCTGACCGGCGTGTCGTAGCCCAATGAAGGCGGCCATCGCGTGACTCTTCGAGAGACCGACCAAAGTCACTCGATGAAGGACCACGCGATGACCACTGCCCACGATATCGATCTGCACCAGTTCCTGACCGACCGCCTCACCGACGCCAGCCCCGACCTGCTGCGCAGCCTGCTGTCCACGTTCATCGACGCGCTCATGGGCGCCGAGGCCGACAGCCTGTGCGGTGCCGGTTTCGGTGAACGCTCCGACGACCGCATCAACAGCCGGAATGGCTATCGGCACCGCGACTTCGACACCCGTGCCGGCACACTCGACGTCGCGATCCCCAAGCTGCGCTCCGGTTCGTATTTCCCGGACAGTGAGAATGACGGGTGCGAGTTGGTTGTCCGCGTCTGACCCATTCCCTGACTGACCATTGGTGTCTTCAACCAGATCCGTCGGCGAGGACCACCAACTCGCACCTGCACGCAACCGGAGGGGCATCGTGACCTTATAGGAGCCTGTGCCGAAGGCCCCATCACTGTCTTGTCCGCCTGTCCAGCCGGTGCGTGCCGCCCACGTTCAACGCGAGGAAAGGACGGCACGTTCAGGATGGCGAAACAAGTGCGAAAGGTCTACGGCGGTGTTGACACTCACGGACGGACGCACCACGCGGCCGCTATCGATGGCACCGGCAGGGTGTTGGGCGACCGCGAGTTTCCCGCGACCCCGGTTGGCTACCGCAAGTTGATTTCATGGTTCGGGCAGCTCGGTGATGTGGCCAAGGTCGGCATCGAGGGAACCGGGTCCTACGGCGCGGGTCTGGCCCGCGCGATGGCCGAGGCGAACATGCAGATTGTGGAGGTAGATCGGCCCGACCGCCGTGCGCGTCGCCGCATGGGCAAGTCCGACCCGCTCGATGCGTTGGCCGCCGCCCGGGCCGCACTGTCTGGCGAGGCCGCCGGAACTCCGAAGACCCGATCCGGTCCGGTCGAAGCCATCCGTGCGCTGCGGGTGGCGCGCAGGGGCGCGATCAAGGCGCGAACTGCGGCATTCAACCAGCTTCACGGGGTGATCGTCAGCGCGCCGGCGGGGTTGCGTGCTGCACTGGCAGAGCTACGCGGACAGCAACTGGTCGATCGCTGTGCGGCGTTCCGCATCGACGACGACCGGATCGACGATCCGACAACCGCCACCAAAGCGGCACTGCGCGCAATCGCTCGCCGGATCATCGCGTTGCAGGACGAGATCCAAGCAGCAGACCGCCGCCTTGCCCCGCTGACCACAGCGGTCGCACCCCGAACAGCGGCGATATTCGGGGTCGGTGCCGAGGTGGCCGGGCAGATGCTGGTCACCGCGGGAGACAATCCCGAACGGCTTCGCAGCGAGGCCGCGTTCGCGCATCTGTGTGCCGCGGCACCGATTCCGGCGAGTTCCGGACGGACCGATAGACACCGACTCAACCGCGGCGGAGACCGCGCCGCCAACACCGCGCTCTACATGGTCGTCGTGACACGGATGCGCCGCCATCAACCCACCCGCGCCTACGTGGCGCGCCGAACCGCCCAGGGGTTGAGCAAAAGCGACATCATGCGTTGCTTGAAGCGGTTCGTCGTCCGCGAAATCTACCACGCCATCCGCGCAGATTTCGAGGCCGCGCACGCCACTTGACGAACATAGGAGCATCTGGTTGCTCCAGCGCCGCAAACGCGCCGAGAAGGCACTGACCTCGGTGGTTGCCACCTGTTACCTGCTCGGCGTCTCCACTCGCCGGATGGAGAAGCTCGTCGATTCCCTCGGCATCACCAGCCTGTCCAAGTCGCAGGTGTCCGTGATGGCTAAGGACCTCGACGCCCAGGTCGAGGCGTTCCGCAGCCGACCTTTGGATGCCGGACCGTACACGTTCGTCGCCGCCGACGCCCTGGTCCTGAAGGTCCGCGAGAACGGTCGGGTGGTGAACGTGCACGCCCTGGTGGCGGTCGGGGTAAACGCCGAGGGCTACCGCGAGATCTCGGGAATCGAGGTGACCTCCGCCGAGGACGGTGCCGGTTGGTTGGCGTTCTTCCGGTCGCTGGTCGCCCGCGGGCTGTCCGGAGTGCGGTTGGTGACGTCCGACGCGCACGCCGGCCTCGTGTCGGCGATCGGCGCGACCCTGCCCGGGGCCGCTTGGCAACGCTGCCGAACGCACTATTCGACCAATCTCATGTCCCAGACACCGAAGAATTCGTGGCCCTGGGTGCGTGCGCTCCTGCACTCCGTTTACGACCAGCCGGACGCCGATTCCGTTCATGCTCAATATGATCGAGTGATCGACGCCTTGTCGGAGAAGCTTCCGAAGGTCGCCGACCATCTCGACGCGGCTCGCCCGGATCTGCTCGCGTTCACCGGCTTCCCGAAGCAGATCTGGCGTCAGATCTGGTCGAACAATCCCCAGGAACGGCTCAACAAGGAGATCCGGCGCAGAACCGACGTGGTCGGGATCTTCCCCGATCGCACCGCCCTGATTCGGCTTGTCGGCGCGGTACTCGCCGAGCAGCATGACGAGTGGATCGAAGGCCGCCGCTATCTCGGGCTCGACGTGCTGGCCCGCTCCCGCGGTGTCCACCCCGACGGCACCGCCACCGAATCCACTCAGGAGGTGACTCAAGGGGCACTGACCGCATAACCACCCGACGAAGACTCACGCGACGATGTCGTACACCACCTCACGGGACTTGACCCAGCACCCTCGTCAGTGCCGGTGAAGTTGTTCAGTGAGAACACTTTTCGTTGGACAACGGAGAAGAAAATCTCGATCTGGTTCAACCAGGACGCGTGGACGGGTGTGTGCACCATTACGGCGTTGGGGAACTGTTCGGCGAGGCGATCGATTGCGGCTTGTCCACGGTGAGACGAGCCGTTGTCCACAATCGAAGAACACCCGGTCAGCGGAGGCGTAGGGCTCCTGGGTCATGACCGGCTCGACGAGACGGGCGAACGGAATGATGCCGGTGGTGTCCTCGCAACGACCGAATATGTGGGCGCGGTGCACATAGTAGGCGGCCAGGTAGGCGACCGCACCGCGCCGGTAATAGGCGTGGTTGACCCGCACCGCTCGGGACTTGCCGGGCGGGAGTGGGGGTGACACCGGCAGCGGGCCTGGATCGAGGTCTTCTCATCGGCGGAGATCACGTAGTCGTTGCCGCCCCGTCCCAAGTGCGGGCGTACAGGTCGAGCACCCGCGCGGCTTTGGCGACGAAGCCGGGGTCGGTGATGAAGATCCACGACCGGAACTGCCAGGGTTTGAGGGCGTCCTCCGACAGCCACCTGCGCATCGTGGCCGGCGATCTGGGTCGGGCGGAGCGGACTGCGCACGGTTGGTCCATGTCCCTGTGACATGGCGCCCGTGCTGGCGGCCATTAGGGTGTCACCTCCACGAGATCGAACCGGGAATGCAGTTCTGCCCAGGTAGCAGCGTGTCGGCCATTGCAGTATCCGTTGCCCCCGCCGGGCAGCCAGGTGCGCATCAGATCGTCGCGCACGGCGGGTCGGTCGGCGGGTTCGCGCGTGTTACTCAAGGCGGCGACGAGCCAGACACGCGCGGCGGCGGCAATCGTATATGCCGGCGTTGAGCTTGCACTGTGCCCGTTCGAGATAGTCATGACGGTCGGCCTTTCCACATTCCGGCTCGCTGTTCCACGGTGGGAGTCAGGGACGAACTTCGAGGACCTGCGGCGCCTTGGCGGCTATGGGGCCACGGCGGGGGGCGGGTACGGGGCAGGCGTCGACCGCCTCCGCGACCACCTGCGGCTCGGCGGACGGGGCGGGCCGCCAGCCCTGCTCCCACCGCTCACCGACGATGACGTCTTCGGCTGCGAGGCTGGTGTTCTCCTCGGGTGTGAAGGCGCGGGCCCGGCTGAGGAACCGCATCCCTTCCGGGCTTTCGACGCTGAAGCCCGACCCACGACCCGGCACGACGTCGAGTACGAGCTGCGTATGCTTCCACGCCTCGAACTGCGAGCCGGAAATCCACACCGGAACCGCGTCGACGCCCTCGGGGCGCGTCGGCAACGTCTCACCGACGCCGAGACGGAGGTCCAGGACGCCGAGCAGCACGTCCCGGTCCCCCACGATGAATTCGCCGTCCGGGTAACACATCGGCGCGGAGCCGTCACAACATCCACCCGACTGATGCATCATCAGCGCGCCGTGGATACCGCCGAGGCGGCGGAGAAGCTCCACCGCCCCGGCGGTTGCCTTCAGGCGCGCGGGCGCCCGAACCGCGTCCATCAGAAGAAGCCCTGAGCCTTTGCGGCGTAGCTGACCAGCAGGTTCTTGGTCTGCTGGTAGTGCTCGAGCATCATCAGGTGGTTCTCACGGCCGATGCCGGATTGCTTGTAGCCACCGAATGCGGCGTGCGCCGGGTACTGGTGGTACGTGTTGGTCCACACCCGGCCGGCCTGGATGTCACGGCCCGCGCGGTAGGCGACCCCGCCGTCACGCGACCACACACCGGCTCCCAGGCCGTACAGGGTGTCGTTGGCGATCTCGATGGCCTGCTCGTAATCCTTGAACGAGGTGACCGACACGACGGGCCCGAAGATCTCCTCCTGGAAGATCCGCATCTTGTTCTGGCCGGTGAAGATGGTCGGCTGAACGTAGTATCCGCCCGACAGATCGCCGCCGAGCTCCGCGCGCTCGCCACCGGTGATGACCTTGGCGCCCTCACCCTTGCCGATCTCGATGTAGGACAGGATCTTCTCGAGCTGATCATTGGACGCCTGCGCGCCGATCATCGTGTCGGTGTCGAGCGGGTCACCCTGACGCACGGCCTTGGTGCGAATGGCGGCCATCGCCAGGAACTCGTCGAAGATGTCTTCCTGGATCAGCGAGCGCGACGGGCAGGTGCACACCTCGCCCTGGTTGAGGGCGAACATCGTGAATCCCTCGAGTGCCTTGTCCTGGTAATCGTCGTTGGAGGACATGACATCCGAGAAGAAAATGTTGGGGCTCTTGCCACCCAGCTCGAGAGTGACCGGAATCAGGTTCTGCGAGGCGTACTGCATGATGAGCCGGCCCGTGGTGGTCTCGCCCGTGAACGCGATCTTCCTGATCCGGGGGCTCGACGCCAACGGCTTGCCCGCTTCGACACCGAAGCCGTTGACGATGTTCACCACACCGGCGGGCAGAAGGTCACCGATGATGGAGATCAGGTGCAGGATCGACGCCGGAGTCTGCTCGGCAGGCTTGAGCACTACCGCGTTTCCGGCGGCCAGTGCCGGCGCCAGCTTCCACACGGCCATCAGGATGGGGAAGTTCCAGGGAATGATCTGGCCGACCACGCCGAGCGGCTCGTGGAAGTGGTAGGCGACGGTGTCGTTGTCGATCTCCGACAGGGCCCCCTCCTGCGCTCGAATGGCCCCTGCGAAGTAGCGGAAGTGATCCACGGCCAACGGAATGTCCGCGTTCAGGGTCTCGCGGATCGGCTTGCCGTTGTCCCAGGACTCGGCGAGCGCGATGGATTCGAGGTTCTCCTCGATACGGTCGGCGATCTTGTTCAGGATGATCGCGCGCTCGGCCACGGACGTCTTGCCCCAAGCCGGTGCCGCGGCATGCGCGGCGTCGAGCGCGAGCTCGATGTCCTCGGACGTCGACCGGGCGACCTCACAGAACGGCTGACCGGTGACGGGTGTCGGATTCTCGAAGTACTGGCCCTTGACGGGCGCAACCCACTGGCCGCCGATCCAGTTGTCGTAGCGCGATTGGAAGGACATGACGGCGTCCGGCGAACCCGGGCGGGCATACACAGTCATCGGAAAGCTCCTGTTGAATTTCAGCGTTTCAGTTGTGACCCAGAACACTAAGGAGTGCACCGTTGCAACTACGTTGCACGTTGCAACGGCGCTGGCGGGTCGACGGATGGGATGCAAAGGGCGTCACATCTGCGATATGTCGTTGCTCACCAAGCTCATTTCGGTGGAGTTTGAGATTGTGGGCTTGCTTTGAAACGAAGGCGATGCTCGCTCATCGTATCCCTTGTCGTTTGTGAGCTAGTCGGGGTAGTTACTCGGTGCGGACGGGTCTCCGCAGAGACCGAATCGTGTGTAATCATCTAGCATTCGGCGTATTCGAAGGAGCGTCTCCCGAATCTCGTTGGTCACCAGTGGTCCGATATCGGACTCTTCCGCCAAGAACGAACGCCGCCATGTGCCCCACCATGTTCCAAGGCCACGACCGGGTTCCCGCACCGTGACCCGCCAGTCGGTATCCCAGCGTGTTTGAAACGAATTCGAGAACCTGATGACGATCTCTGCCTCGGGGTAGGTAAGATAGAGTGTGCTTGCTGTTGAGGTGATCTCCTGCACCCCAGGGAGACTCGTTAGATCGATGAGCGATCCAAGCGTCAGGGTTCTGCAGGGCGCGACCCGCGTCGTTTCGCATTGTTCCATGTTTGGTTCTCCCTGGAAGGCTTAGTGATTCAGGTATCAATCGTCGGGCCACACAAGGACGCGTACGATCTTGGTGAGAAATCGTCGGCCCTCAGCGACGAACACTACGGTCCCTGGATTCTCTCGCCATTGAGACCAGCGTCACACAGTCGCTGCGGTCTGACTACCTCCGATCGGAGGTCATGCCCAGCGGATGGTATGTGGATACCAGGTCCTGACATCTGGGCAGAATCGTGTTCAGTTGATCCACTCCGGTGGTGCCGTCGGGGAAATTCTGCACCAACCTGAAACTGGTCCGGGCTGATTTGGAGCGCTCCGACGAGCGTGCACAGTGCCTTCTTGCAGTTCGGCCACGAGGGCGGCAACGCCGCAGGTGAGCACGCCTACACGCTGACCGTGACCGACATCGCCACCGGCTGGACCGAGAACCGCTCCGTGCGCAACAAGGCCCGCAAATGGGTGATCGCCGCCCTGGACGAGATCGCGAAGATCATGCCGTTCCCGATCCTGGGCGTGGACAGTCCTGGGCAGTGAGTTCATCAATCATCACCTGTTGGCGTGGTGCGAAAGATGCAAGATCACCTTCACCCGGTCGCGGCCCGGCAACTCCAACGACGGCTGCCACGTGGAGCAGAAGAACTGGGCGAATCGCGACCGGGGCGCGGTGCTTCAAATTCGGAAATGCCTGCAGTGCAGCGACGATCCACAGCCGCAGTCATGGTGTCGTAGGCGGTGTCGTAGGCGAGCTGCAACCCCGGAATCTCGAACCTCTGCCGACGCAGCCAGGTGTCGTGTACCTTCGTCCACGCCTTGCCCTCGTAGTAGACGATCCCTGACGCAGAAGTAGTTTCTATACACGATGCCGTGCCGACATCAGATCGCGGCGCACTCCTCCCGCCCCCGCAGCAGATCTCTCGCGGCCTCCTGCTCGACATCGGGGATCGTTACCGCCACGATCTGACCCAGATGCAGCAGCCGTGCCAAATTGCCGTGCGTCTCGCTTATCGGTCTTGACTCGGTCACCGGCGGGACGTTGCAGTTTTGATGGTGCCGCGACCAGGCACTCGATCCCCGAGGCCAGCAGGAACCGCGCCAACCCGAACCCGGTCGGCCCGGCCTCGTAGGTCACCGCCGCCGGGTCCGGCAAGGTACGTATCCATCCGAAAATTCCGTGGCGATCCGGCGGCAACCGCCGCTCGAACAGCTCGCCGGTATCCCCGTCGAGTCCACACGCGACCACCGACCGCGCGTGCACATCCACCCCAACACTGATCCGAAAATGGGGTGAGATACGTGCGGTCGGAACACGCGCTCCGCTGTGCATCCGGGCCAACAGGAAACCGTGATGGTCATCGAAGTGTCCGTTGAGCGCCTCCTCGAGGCGGCCGAGCTTGGTGCGCATCCGGGACCGCGCCTTCTGTGCCAGGACCTTCGGGTCGTGTTGTCCCGCGATCAGGGCGTCCATCATTTCCCGCCCGGACACTCCGAAGATGTCGGAGGCAACGACCGAGAGCTTGATGCAGGCGTCCTCGAGGAGCTTTTCCACCCGATTCTTCTCCGCCGTGCGGGCAGCGATCAGGGCGCTGCGGCAGCGGGTCAGATCCCGCAACTGCCGTATCGGGCGCGGGGGCACGAAACTCGCCCGCAGCATCTGCCGTTCGGCGACCTTGCACAGCCAGACCGCATCGCGCACATCGGTCTTCGGCCGACCCGGTAGGTGTTTGACGTCGCGGGCGTTGACCATCCAGGGGTCGAGCCCGTGCGCCTCCAGCAGGTAGAACACCGGTTTCCAGTAATCGGACGTCGCTTCCATCACCACTCGTTCGATCCCGAGGTCGATCAGGTAGTTGGCCAGCTCAGTCAGTGCCCGGCTCATCGTGGCGTGGGTGGTGACCTCTTGTAGTCGCCGAGTCGATGCGCCGCTGCCCGGGACGCGGACACAGCACACCAGCTCCGCCTTGCCGATGTCGAGTGCCGCGACCCTGGCGATGATCTGTTCCTCGTCGCGAGGTTCGGTCAGCATCTTCTGCCCCTGTTCTGCGCGCATACCGATCTGTCATAGGTGATCGCCCGTGGGGTCACAGGAGGGAAAGGAAGAGAATCTGATCCTCGTGCTCGGTCCTCGGATGGCAACACTGAAGGGCCCACGGCGTGATCCCCGCGCCCCGCTCGTACACAGCCTCGAGGAACTAAAGTATTGCGGCGTCGACAGGCGACCACCAAATCATTTTCATTCCTGAACGGGCGTCCCGCCAGGGACACCCGCGCTCGTATGCTGATTCATTGCTGGGCCTCCCACATCTGTGGCTCTACCGGCCAGGACCGCTTCCTGTCGGCAACCCACGATCACATGTGGCGCGAGGCCCCAGCCATCACCTCCATACCAACTTGTTGAATTGCTGCAGGGGATCGCGGTCTGCAGCCATGATCTCCTAGGCACCGACCGGGGTCGCTCGCTTCATACCTGTCACCCTGCTGTGGGGTTGGCTCCTAGACGGCCTGCGTCCCCGGCCGGCGCCGACGGCAGGAGTGGCTGAAGAGAGGCCTGCAAAGCCGAAAGTTGGTGTGCCCTCCTCGCTACCGAATCGAAACTGAGTTGAGGAGTTGGTGATGGCGCAAGTGCTCGAGGATTCCGGAAGACAGGTGATGATCTCTGTTGATCCGCACAAGGCGTCGTGGACCGCAGCCGCGGTCGACGCCTCGCTGCGACCGTTAGCCACCATCCGGGTCTCGGTCGGCGACGACGGTTACCGATCGCTTCGCCGATTCGCCCGGAAGTGGTCGAACACCCACTGGGCGATCGAGGGCGCAACCGGCCTGGGTGCGCCGCTGACGAGGCGCTTGAGCGAGGACGGTGTGGACGTGGTCGATGTCCCCGCGAAGCTGGCCGCGCGGGTGCGGCTTCTGTCCACCGGTCACGGCCGCAAGAGCGACGATGCTGACGCCGTGTCCGTCGGGGTCGCAGCGCTCACCGCGCACGGACTGACCACCGCCCGAATGGATGCCGCGGTCACCGCGCTGCGGGCGATCGTCGAGCAGATCGGGGCGGTGCCGGTGTAGCTGGCGAACGCGGCGGCCGAACGGAACCGGTGGATCGAACCGACCCGAGCGAGGATCTTGCCCGCGTTCAGCGTTCCGATCCCGCACAACTCGGTCAGGGAGGTGCCGGATACGGCGACCGCTGCCTCGATGTCGCTGGTGGCCTTGGCGATCCGCCGGTCCAGTTGCCGAATCTCACCAACTAGGTCGACCGCGAGGCCGCGCATAGTCTTGCCGGCGAGATCGCGGGGTCGGACTCGGCGCAACATCTCGGCGGCGCGGACGGCGCTCAGGCCACGGGGGGCGCCTGCGGGGATCAGGTGAGTGAGTACGACGTGGAGCCGGTTGACGGTTTGGGTGCGGGTCTTGACCAGGTCATCGCGGCGTCTTCGGGGGACGTCGTCCGCCACCGTCTTTCCCGCGCCGGAGACCGCCAACTGAACTGCGCCCTGCACACCATGGCTGTTACGCAGATCCGTAGAGACACACCCGGCCGCGCGTATTACCAACGAAAACGCGCCGCCGGAAAGAGTCACAGGGAAGCGTTGCGCTGCCTGAAGAGGCGGCTCTCGGACGTCGTCTATCGGCAACTTCTCCGCGACTCGGCGACAGAGCTGGCGGCAGGCCCGGGAGGACACTCGGGGGCGACTCTATCGTCCTGCGCGGCCGGCTGACACCCCGCACACCGGCACTTCGGACCAGTCACTTCCCGGACCTACCAAATTCCACCCTACAACCGGGGCCACAAGTTCGGCTTGACACAGAGAGGCGCCGTCTAATGGAAGCGCTCTTCGGCGCGGCTCTCACAAGCCGATCACGTGCCCCAGCGACTGGCAGGGTCACCGTCTACCTTCAGACCTCTCACACAGTCGGATGCCATCACAGCAGTGATCACCTTCCAGCAGGTCACTGCTCAGACTGCGCCCGGATCGGTAATATCTCAGGGACCTCCCGCCAGTCGCCTTGTGCGTGTCGGATCGTTGGTCCGACTCACCCATTAGGTGATGTCCCCACACCACTTCGAATCGACAGCCGTAGCGGTGAAGTCCCGCATCACCAGATCCGGAACGACCGGAGCCGACCTGTCCGCGATCGTCGTGCGCTTGCTGCGGCGCAGATGCCGGCCCACCACGCCGTTGATCCGCATCAACCGGGTCACCCGTTTCCGGTTGATTTTGCGCCCGCGGGAGCGGAGTTCGGCGTGCACCCGTGGGGCGCCGTAGGCGCTGCGGTGCTCGGCATGAATGGCGCGGATCTCGGCGACCGTCGCGGCTTCCTCGGCCTGGCGCTCGACTCGGGCCGGCTCGGTGGTCAGGTGCTTGTAGTAGCCGGAGCGGGAGGTCCCGAGCATCCGGCACAGCCGCAGCACGGAAGAACTCGGCACGCTGAGCGAAGATGAAGTCCCAGCGGCGGGTCTTCACTTCACCTCCTTGATGCTTCTATGTCAAGCCGCCGCCGAAAGTGGTCCTTGTGTACGGTTTTCGATTGAAGATTCGATGGTGCGCAGGACCTGAAATACCCGGTCGGAAACACGTCGGCGGAGGAGGCGCACTGCTTCCCGCTTCGTCTTCCCGGCTGCCTGCTGCTTGGCCACGTAGTCCCCACCCGGGCCGCCGCGCGCGACCTGCGTGGTGGCGATCGCGTGCAGCGCGGAGTTCACGGCACGGTTGCCACCGCGATTGAGGCGGACCCGCTCGTGGGCCGACCACACCGGGATCGGAGCGGTGCCGTTGAACTTCGCGTAAGCATCTTTCGGGCTCTCTTGCTCTGAATGTGGATGGCCCTGCATGTGGTAAGGCAGGTGGTGTGGGGGTGGGCGCACGGGCCGCCCGTAGGGTCGAAAGTTCCTACACAACCGGCCCAAAGGAGCTTGCCCGTGCGCGCCTCAACCCTACTCAACAGGCCGCTGTGCCTACCGAGGGCCACCGTCCGCGACGTCGAGATCCTCGACGAGCGGGTGGTGGTGAGGGTGCGTCCCCAACGCCGCCGGATGCGGTGCCCGTACTGCTCCTTCACGACCGTGCACCGCTACGACACCCGGGACGTCGACTCGTCGTGGCGGCATCTTGACCTGGGCGGACGGGTGTGTGTGCTCACCCTGCGGCGTCGGCGGTTGCGGTGCCCCGAGCACGGTGTACACGCCGAGGCGGTCGACTTCGCCCGCCCCGGCTCCGGGTTCACGACCGACTTCGAGGACCTCGCGGTGTGGCTGGCCACCAGGACCGACAAGTCCACGGTGTCGGTGTTCTGCCGGGTCACCTGGCGCACCGTCGGGGCCATGTGTTCACGGGTGGTCGCCGACAAACTTGCCCCGGACCGGTTCACGAATCTGGTCGACATCGGGGTGGACGAGATTTCGTGGCGCCGGCACCACAAGTACCTCACCCTCGTCTCCGACCACGAGTCCGGCAAGATCGTCTGGGGCACCGAGGGCAAGAACGCCGCCGCGCTCGGCACCTTCTTCACCGACACCCTGCCCGAGGGCGCGGCGCAGCGGATCGAGGCGGTGTCGATGGACCTCGGACCGGCCTACGTCAAGGCGGTACGCGAGCACGCCCCGCAGGCGACGATCTGTTTCGACCCGTTCCACGTCGTCAAACTCGCGACCGACGCCCTCGACGACGTGCGCCGCCAGGCGTGGCAGCTCGCCCGCACCCTGTCGGACAAGCAGATCGCGAAGACGTACCGGGGCGCCCGGTGGGCGCTGCTCAAGAATCCCGAAAACCTCACCGATAAACAGGCTTCGACGCTCGAGGCACTCAAACGCGACGGCGGCGCACTGGGACGGGCCTACGAACTCAATCCCACGGCGAACAGCGGTGCGTCAAGGAAGCCCTGCGCGCGGTCTTCGCGGGCGATCTCGGCGACGAGGAGACGATCGCGATGCTCGGCCGTTGGTGTTCGTGGGCGCAGCGTTGCCGCATACCGCAGTTCGTCAAGGTGGGCAAAACCATCCGGAAGCACCTCGACGGCATCCTCGCGGCCATCGCCCGCAGACTTGCAAACGGACGCCATGAGGGCCTGAACAACAAGGTCCGGCTGATAATCCGCCGGGCCTACGGATTCCACACCGCCGAGAACGCCCTCGCGCTGATCCTGCTCGCCTGCGGACCCGTCACCCTCACCCTCCCATATCACACGGCAACCCATCCACATTCATGACAGGAGAGCCATCTTTCGAGTGGAAACGTCGAGCGTCGGCCGTCTCGCCGATGATGACGGCGGCGGAGAGAACCCCGCACCCGGGTATCGAGAGTAGCGACGGCGCAATCCGCCGAACGCGGTCGCGGATCTGGCGCTCGAGATTGTTGACCTGCTCGGTCAGCTGCCGGCACCGGTCGAGAAGTTCGCGCGCGATCTGGGCGACCACACCGGTGAACGCGGTCAGCCGTTCGGCGAGCTCGTCCATGACGCAGTACCGCCGGATCCCCCGCACGGGAATCACCAGTTCAGGGTCTAGCTCGTGCAGGTGCCAGCGAAGCCGGTTGATGAGTTTCGTTCTCTCACAGATCAAATTGCGTCGGTGATCGGACAGGAGCTTGACCTCCCTGGTGGGTTCGTCCAGTTGGGCGATCGGCAGATTCTCCTCACGCAGCGCGGCCATCGCCACGGCGTGCGCGTCGATAGGGTCGGATTTTCCCGGCTGGCGGGCGCTGCGCCGATGCAGGGCCATCAACTGAGTCTTGACCCGCACGACCGCGTGGCCCCGGCGCAGCAGATCCGATTCGAGCCGCCGAGTCACGTGGCGGCAGTCCCGCCAGAAGTCCCGCTGCACCGCACGAGAGGGCTCCGGCCGGCCCGGTGAACGCATCGGAGGTCGCAATGCCCTGTCCGCCGCCCACTGCCGCCTGGTACCCACCGGCGCCTGAGACATCTGCTTGTTGCTGTATCCCATCGCACACCTCCGTCATCGAGGTGTTGCATCGACCGGTTGAGCCCGCCCAATATACCGCGCTGCGGTTCACGCAGCGGCTCGTGGATGCCGGCATCGCCCCGTCCACCGGAAGCGTCGGGGACAGCTTCGACCACGAGCTCGCCGAAAACCTGTGGTCGACCCTGAAGATCGAGTTGATCTGTTGGCCCGCAACCATTTTCGCAACCCGGACGGAAGCGGAGTGGGCGTTGTTCCGGTACATCGACGGCTGGTACAACGCGCGCCGGATTCAGGCCGGCCTGGGTGGGCTCTCGCCCGCCGAGTACGAACGATCCCATCAGGACATGCCGCACGAACAGGAGGCAGATATCATCCAGCCAGTGCTTGCCGGAGCCAGATAGAAAGGTCTCCGGAGAAGCGGGGGAATCTCATTGCTGTCAAAGAACGACCTCTGGCCGAGGCCCGGACGGGCGCTGTGCCCGCATCTCGAGCAGGGCGCCGGCCGGTGCGAGGAGTAACAGTATCCCGGGGATCACGAACCACCAGGCGAGCGTCGATGTTGCCGTGTCCTGGGTCGGGATACTCATCGCCACCCGAAAATCGGAGACATCACTTTCGATAATGGACGCCAGGCCCTGAAATCTGGGCAGGATCGTGTTCAGTTGACCCACTCCGGTGGCGACGTCGGGGAAATTCTGCACCATGAACCCCTGAAACTGCTCCGGGTTCATCTGGAGTGCCCCGGCGAGCGCGGGTAGAGTCTTGGCTTGCAGTTCGTCCGACATCGCCTGCACGACGTTCATGTCCGAACGTACTTGGTCAGCACCAGCGGTGGTAAATACCGGGCCGAATGTCGCATCGATCCGGTCGACGGCCGCGCCTTTCTCCGGGACGGACAGCACCACCGTCGCGAGCATGAGGGCCGCCCCGACCCCGACGCTGGCCCACAACGCCGACTTACCGACTGCCTGTCGTTCACCCCGAAGTGTGAAGAATAGCCCGGCCGCAGCCAGAAGCGTGAGGATCGCGCCAGGAATCCAGAACAGGAACGGCACCATAGTACTGGGCAGCCAGGCCGTCGGAATCTGGTCGGCCTTGGCGAAATCGGCCGACCGCGCCTCCAACCCGCCGACCAATCCATGGAATCGGGGCAGGATCGTGTTCAGCTGGCCCACACCCGTGGCGACGTCCCGGAAGTTGTCACCCAGGAACGCTTGGAATTGCGCGGGACTCATCTTCAGGGCGGCAGGCAACGCTGGCAGGGTCTGCGACTGCAGTTGGTCCGACATCGCTTGCACCGTGTTCAGGTCGGTGCGTGTCTGTTTCAGTGCCGCCGGGTCGAACCCGGCCGGAGATCTCCGGTGAGACGTTCGACCGCCTGGGTTTTGGCCAGCATGTCCGTCACGAACGGGACAGCCAACAGGCCGAGCCCGATAACGAGGATCGTGGTGAGGGCAATCTTTCTGGCGAGCACTCTGAGACTCCTTGCATACGATGCGGTGTCGGTGGCGTCGTCGCGGCTGATCTTGTCGGCGAGAACTTCTCTCCTGTTCAGAGGGGAGGCATTTTCGAGAGTGGGATGTGGGGTTTGTCGGCGATGAGGACTTCCGCGGTCAGGAACATCGCCGCGATGGACGCGGCGTTTTCCAGCGCCAATCGGGTTACCTTGACCGGATCCATGATTCCGGCGGCGATCATGTCACCGTACTCACCTGTTGCGGCGTTCAAGCCGTGCCCGATCGGGAGGTGTCGGACCTTCTCGACGACGACCCCGCCTTCGAGGCCGGCGTTGATGGCGATCTGTCTCAACGGTGCGTCGAGAGCCACCCGCAGGATGTTGGCGCCGGTAGCCTCGTCGCCGGTGAGATCGAGTGTGTCGAAGGCGGTGGCGGATGCCTGCAACAAGGCAACCCCACCGCCGGCGACGATGCCTTCTTCCGCCGCGGCCCGCGCGTTGCGGACAGCGTCCTCGAGCCGATGTTTGCGTTCCTTGAGTTCGATCTCGGTTGCGGCGCCGATCCGGATTACCGCCGCCCCTCCGCTGAGCTTGGCCAGACGCTCCCGGAGTTTGTCTTTGTCATAGTCGTCGGTCGATTGCTCGATCGCGGTGGTGATCTCCCTGAGCCGGCCGGCGACCGCGGTGGCGTCGCCTGCGCCGCCGACGATCGAGGTGTCGTGTTTGGTGATCAGCACCCGGCGCGCAGAGCCGAGCAGATCGAGGCTCGCCGCCTCGAGGGTGACCCCGATGGCCGCGGAGATGACTTGGCCGCCGGTCACGATGGCCATGTCGCGCAGCATCAGCTCACGCCGGTCGCCGAAGCCGGGGGACTTCACCGCCGCCGAGGTGAACGTGCCTTTCACGTTGTTGACGACCAGGGTCGCGAGAGCATCGTCGGTGACATCTTCGGCAACGATCACCAGCGGGCGACCCGTCTTCATCACCTTCTCCACGATGGGCGCCAGTTGGTTGACCGAGTTGATCACCGACGAGACCAGCAGGATGTAGGGGTTGTCGAGGACGACCTCGAGCCGTTCGAAATCGGTGACGAAGTACGGGCTGAGGTAGCCCTTGTCGAAGCGCAAACCCTCGACGAGGTCGAGTGTGAGGCCGAAGGTGTCCGATGCCTCGGCGGTGATGATGCCGTGCACGCCGACCTGGTCCAACGCCTCGGCCACAATGGCGCCGATGGCGGGGTCACCCGAGGAGATCGTCGCGGTCGCAGCGATCTGTTCTGTGGTTTCGATCGGTCTCGCCGCGTCGTTGATCGCCCGGATAACGTCGACCAAACCGGCGCCGATGCCGCGCCCTATCGCCAGGGGGTTGGCGCCGGCGGCGATGTTACGCAGGCCCTCGCGCACCATGGCCTGGGCGAGCACGGTGGCGGTGGTCGTGCCGTCACCGGCCACGTCGTCGGTCTGCTTCGCGACCTCTTTGACAAGTTCGGCGCCCATCTTTTCGTAGGGGTCGTCGAGTTCGATACTGCGGGCGACGGTGACGCCGTCGTTGGTCACGAGGGGTTTGGCGACGTCGCGGCCGAGCACCACATTGCGGCCCTTGGGGCCGAGGGTGACCTTGACGGCGTCAGCGAGTTTGTCCACTCCCCGTTCCAGGGCGCGCCGCGCGTCCTCGTCGAAGGCGATCATCTTGGCCACGTTGCCTGCACGCTCTTTCTGTCTCTGATGGAAGTCTTCCCCGCGGGGTCGACCTCGGGAACGGCCGCGTTACTTGTGCAACTGCGTCAAACTGCCTTCGGGCTTTGCGCGCGAGACCGAGACCTCCTTAGCGGAGGACACCGCGCCGACCGACGGAAATCAGCACCACAAACCGTGGCTGCGCTGGGTACGCGGAGAAGACGCGACGGCGCAGCCACGGGATCTGATCACCTCACGCGTGGATGATCACGCCGCGGATGTTCTTGCCGTCCCGCAAATCCTGATAGCCCTGGTTGACCTGGTCGAGGGTGTAGCGGGTGGTGATCAGGTCGTCGAGTTTGAGCTGTCCGGCGTCGTAGAGGCGCAGGAGACGCACGATGTCGTACTGCGGGTTGGACGAGCCGAACAACGTGCCCTTGATCGTCTTCTCGTTGAGGGTCAGATCGGTGCCCGAGACGTGCACGGTGAGCTTCGCCGGGTCCGCCAGTCCGGTGATCACCACGGTGCCGCCCTTGCCGATCACCGCGGTCGCCGCCGAGACCACGTCCTCGTCTACCGTGCCAACCAAGATCAGTGCCTGGTCGGCGCCCTGTCCCCAGGTGAGTTCGTTGACCTGCGCCGCGGCGCTTGCGGCGTCGGCAAAGGCATGGGTAGCACCGTACTTGAGCGCGGTGTCGCGTTTGAACGCCACCGGGTCAACCACCACGATATACTTCGCGCCCGCGCTCACCGCACCCTGGACGGCGTTGATGCCCAGACCACCGATGCCGTAGATGACGGTCGTGTCGCCGGCCCGCACACCGCCGGCGTAGACTGAAGTGCCCCAACCGGTCGGAACACCGCAGCCGACGAGCACCGCAGTCTCGAGCGGCAGCCAGTCGTCGATCTTGACTACCGAGTGCTGGGAGATGGTGGCGCGTTCGGAAAAGGTGCCGAGCATGCACATCGCCCCGAAATCCAGTCCGTTGCCGTGGAATCGGAAACTGCCGTCGGGCATGCACCCTTCGAGGATGGTGGCGCCCATGTCGCAGAGATTGGAGCGTCCAGTGGCACAGTACCGGCAGGTTCCGCAGTTCGGGATGAAGCTGCACACCACGTGGTCACCGGGTTTGACCTTGGTGACGCCGGGGCCGACTTCCTCGATGATGCCCGACCCTTCGTGGCCACCGACGATCGGATAGCGCGGTGGCAGGTCACCGTCGGTCAGGTGCAGGTCCGAGTGGCACAACCCGGCGGCGGTGTACTTGATCAACACTTCGCCGACGCCGGGACCATCGAGGTCGAGCTCCATGATCTCGAAGGGTTTCCCGGGTTCCAGCAACACCGCTGCTTTGGTTTTCACTTAATACTCCTTGTCGGTATGAGTTCGTCAGAGCGCGATGTTGACGGACTTGATCTGCGTGTACAGGTCGATGGCGGAGCCGCCGAGTTCACGTCCCCAGCCGGACTGCTTGTAGCCGCCGAAGGGCATCGCGGTGTCGAAGCCGTTGTACTGATTGACCCACACCGACCCGGCCTTGAGCTTCTTGGCCGTCCGGTGCGCCTTGGAGATGTCCTTGGTCCAGATGCCCGCGGCGAGTCCGTAGATGGAATCGTTGGCCGCGGCGAGGACACCGTTGTCTGCGTCGAACGGCAACGCGGCCACCACGGGGCCGAAGATTTCTTCGCGGACCACACTGAACTCTGGTTTGACGTCGACGAACACCGTCGGCTCGACGAAGTACCCGCTCTCGCCCCACCGTTTGCCGCCAGTCAGAGCCCGTGCCCCGTCGGCCAACCCGTCTCGCAGGTAACCGGTGACCTTGTCGAACTGTTCCTGCGAAATCAGCGGACCGAGTTGGGTGGCCGGATCCATCCCGGGACCGATCTTGACCTTGCTCGCAGCCTCGGCCACCGCCCCGGTGAAGTCGTCGAAGATCCGGTCCTCCACGTACAGCCGGGTGCCGGCGACGCAGCACTGCCCGTGGTTGAACAACCACGCGTTGAGCGAACCTTCGACGGCGAGGTCGAAGTCGGCGTCGGCGAACACCACATTGGCACTCTTGCCGCCGAGTTCGAGAGACACCTTCTTCAGGTTGCCCTTGGCCGCGTCGACGATCTTCTTGCCCACCTCCGTCGAACCGGTGAACGCGATCTTGTCCACATCCCCGTGCCCGGACAGCGCCGCTCCCGCGTCCCCGAATCCGGTGACGATATTGACCACACCCGGTGGGAACCCGGCTTCTTGGAACACTTCTCCGAGCAGCAGCGCGGTGAGCGGGGTCTGTTCGGCGGGCTTGAGGATGACGGTGTTACCCGCGGCCAGGGCCGGCGCCAGTTTCCAGGCGGCCATCAGCAACGGGAAGTTCCACGGCACGATGAGTCCGCACACCCCGACCGGCTCGCGCAGGGTGTAGGCGTGGAACTCTCCACCGGGGGAGAACGGCATGGAGACGTTGATGGTGGAGCCTTCGATCTTGGTGGCCCAGCCGGCGTAGTAGCGGAAAACATCCGCCGACCAGGCGACGTCGACTGCGGTGGCGATCCCCGCCGACTTGCCGTTGTCGAGTGCTTCGAGCTGGCCGAACTCCGCCGCGCGTTCGCTGAGGATGTCGCCCACCCGCCACAACAGGCGTTCGCGTTGGTTCGGCTTCATCGCGGGCCACGGACCGGTGTCGAACGCCGTGCGGGCGGCGCGGACCGCCCGATCGATGTCCTCGGCCTGGCCATGGGCCACCTCTGTCAGGGTGGCCCCAGTGGCCGGGTCGGTGGTTGCGAAGGTTTTGCCCGACGCGGCGTCCACCCACGCGCCATCGATCAGAAGCTTCTTGTTGCCATTCAGGAACCCGCGAACCGCGGGCAAGATCGGGTGTTCTGCTACAGCTGTCATCGCAAATCTCCTGGAGACAAATTTCGTGAATGAGACCTATTAGTGGGCGGCTTGTCGCTGGCTCTGTGCAAGCGGCTACCCCGTATGCCCCGCAGGTGGCGTAGCAGCCGGAGGCTTCGTACGGGGGCGGCACGCGTACGACGGTGACGGTGGACCCCCGCAGCCCGGGGGCGTATCGAGGATCCTTTTGCATCGTGAACCCGACTTCGGTGTGCAGTGTTGATGAATCGCACTTCACTCACGCTGGGAGCTGGGCGGTTTCGACGGCCGGATAGAACTTGTCGGCGTGGATTCGTACCTCCGGCAGGCCCTTGGCTTCGAGGAGTCGGCCGACGGCGTCGCACATCTCCGGCGCACCGCACAGATAGGCGTCATAGAGTGAGGCGTCTTTGATGTCTTCGGCGATGGCTCGGGTGACCCGCCCGACGCGCCCGTTCGGCGGCAGTGTGTCGGGCGAGCCTTGCGACAGGCACGGAATGAATTGGAAATCGCGCAACCTTCGCGACAGCTCGGCGAGTTCGTCGAGATACACCAGATCACCGGCAGTGCGGGCTCCGTAGTAGAACCGGATCGGGACGTCGATGTTCTGCTCGGCGGCGTCGGTCAGAATCGACAGGAGCGGCGCGATGCCGGAGCCGATCCCGACCGCGATCACCGGGCGACCGGTCTCCCGGAGGAACATCGTGCCGAACGGCGCCTCCAGATGCAGATGCGATCCGGGCTCGATCCGATCGAGCACGGTGGTGAACACCCCGTTCTGCACGCGTTTGATGCAGAAGGTCAGTTCGCGTCCCGAACTCGGCGGGTTCGCCAGCGAGTAGGAGCGGCGTTCCCCGGTGTCGAGGGTGAACTCCGCGTACTGACCGGCCCGAAAGCTCAGCGGATGGTCCAACGCGACCCGTAGTTCGACCAGGTTCGGCGTCAGCGTGCGCTGGTCGAGCACCGTCACCCGCCGGGGCGATGGAGGTGTCATCGGCGGCAGTTTCTCCACACCGTCGTGCTGGTCGATCTCGATTACCAGATCGCTCTTGGCGTAGGCGCAGCAAAGCAGGATCGCCCCGTCCTCGCGTTCGTTGCGTGGGATCGCGTAGACCGACCCCGCCGAGTCGTCGACGTCGCCGTCGAGCAGCCAGTGCTTACACGAGGAGCAGTTCCCGTGCCGACATCCATATTGCAGGTTGATGCCGTTGTGCAGGGCGGCGGTGAGAATGTCCTCGTCCTCGCCGACGGAGAATTCTTCCCCGGTCGGCTCCAGTGTTACGTGTGCCATCGACTGTCCGTTCAGATCTTTGCCGGTTCGAGTTGGGACATGTCGGAGGTGATGATGAAGGCGTCGTCTTCGACCTGTGCCCGCCCGTAGTAGCTGGTCATGCAGACCAGGAACCGCGACATCGTCAACGGTTTCCCAAGGTATTCCTCGACCTCTGCCAGGGGGATGCGAATCGATTCTTCGGCCTCCAGCAGGAAGAAGGTGCCCCGGTCCTGTACCCGGATCTGCGGGCACTCCTCGGCGACGTAGTGGACGGTCGCCTGCGCCTCCTCGCTTTTCATCAGGACGAGTCCGATGGTTCTGCGTCCGGGCTCCGGGGTGCGGCTCATGACGTCACCGCCGCGGGAACCTGCAGGCCGGCCTGCTCAAGGATGTCCGCGGTTGTACTGACGACGCGCTGTCGGGCGCGTTCGCCGACGCCGGACCCGGCCGGTGCGGCGTCGAAGACCGGGAGGAATGCGTCGACGGCCGCCAATGCATCCGGATACCAGGAGTCGACCCAGCCCTGGATGAGTTCACGGTTGCGTGCTGCTGGTACGGGCCGACCGGAGCGGTCGGTATCGGCGGTGAGCAACTTGATCAGGGCCTGTGTCGCCGTGCGGTTGCGAAGCCGGTCCGCCTCCGCGGTCATCTCGATGACCGGGATGACCACGTCACCGTGCAGCGGGGCGAGATGCCGGAAGAACTCGCTGCCGAGCAGGGCGGTGAACAGGGGCTCGACCACCAGGTTCGTCATCAAGACCATTTCACCCCAGTCCTGCAGCGAGAGCAGCCGTTCGACCAGTCGGCGTGCGCCCTGACACACCGGATCGTTGAGCCAGGCCTCGGCGCCGGCACCCTCGGTGTAGCCGGGCGCGTGCTCGTGCAGATCCAGGCTGTAGAGCGCAATGTCCTGCTGGTGACGTAGCCGGTCCATCCCGCTGAAGGTGTAGGTCATCGACAGGGTGTCCGACAACGCCTCCCGGGTGACGAACGCGTGCGCCTTGAACATCCCCCACTGGAACGACGCGTACGCCTCGTAGTAGCGCGACACGAGGTCGAGCCACCCCGGTGCGATGTCGCTGAATGAACCGTTGGCCTTCGCGGAGGTGATCGCCCCCTGGATGGACCGTTCCTGCTGGGCTTGCAGCTTGATGTAGGGGCGCTGCCAGAGGCTGGACGGGTCGCGGTACTCGAACCAGTTCGGATGCGTCAGTGCGGTGGTCCGGGCGTCCTGGCAGCCCAATCCATCGGGCCGCAGAAGATACCAGCCGCCGGAGTCGAATTGGTCGAGGTCCGGTTGTGCGTGGCAGATTACCGCCTCGTACTCGGAGATTCGGCGTTTCTGCGGGCGGATATAGGTCAGCTCGCGTGCCGAGTAGAAACCCTCGCCCACGGTCTCGGGCACTACGCCGTCGGAGATCAGTTCGGTGCTCATCAGATGTCCGTAAACGCGTCGGCCGGCAACGCCTTGAGCGGGTCCTTGATGACGAATCCGGTGCGCCGGATGTCCTCGATGGTCCACAGCCAGCGTTCCTCGGTGTGCACGTGAGGCTGTCCCATCAGGGTCCGGCCATCAGACCGCAGCAGACCGGCGTCCTCGATGTAGCGGGCCAGCTCGACACCGTCATTGACCTCCCACCAGGTCATACCGCTGTGCCGCTCCGGGGCCTGCCGGAAGATGTGCTGGCAGGCCCCGGAGCAGAAGGCGTGCCGTTGGCCGGCCGCGTCGATCGACAACCGGATCTCGTTGATGTCGGGCCGCGGAAACACGCACGGCATCTGGCACGTCCGACAGATCGGCGGCATCTCGGGGAACAGCTCCAGCGCGAGGTGGCCCTTACGCGGGTCGCCCATCTCCCGGTACGCCGTCCAGAACCCGCCGAAATGCTCTTCCCAGCCGGGGTACTTCTCTTCGAGGAACGCGAAGTCCTCCTCGATCATGTAATCCGACCGCCAGGCATGTACCGGCCACAGCGCCGCGGACACCATTGCCGCGGAATGGCCGCTCCATTCCACATGCCGCTTCGCATCGTTGATCCAGCGCGGCACCTTCAGGCCGAACGGCTCCAGCCGCTCGATGTAGCTACCGGCCCAGTCGTCCCAGATCCATTGGTCCCAGTACTCCTTGTAGGACTTGAGCCGCACCTTCGAAAAGTAGTCGTAGACCGCGCCCTGGAAATTGTCGAGGAAGGAGTGCTGACGCCAGAATGCCGTGTCGAAGTCCTCCTGGAGCATCGGTAAATTGTCCGGCTCACTCAGCACCGCAGCAAGCGTCGAATAGCCGTTCGCCATGTGCCGCGCCTCGTCGGACTGGATCGACAGGAACACCGACGGGGTTGCCTGATCCCCGTTCGCGGCCGCCACCTCGGTCACCGCCACAAACAGCGGGTTGGTGTACGCGGTCTCCGCGACGACCTGCAAATTCAATGAATTGGTGATCGGGTCGTCGTTCATGAACGCTTCGAACACCGTCCGGCCCGGTCGACCGATCGGATCGAAGGCGCGCATCTTGAAACCCGAGTTGAAGCCGGCCGGATCCGGAGCGTGCTTGGCGAAGTACCGCATCAAGTACGCCTCCTGATTGGTGTGGCGCACCTCGTCGATCATCTGCGCGAGATACCCCTGGCGCAGTTCCGGGTTCTCCACCGTGTCGACGAGCATGGCGGTGCATTTCATCGCGGCGTACTCACCGAAGTCGACCAACGCCAGCACCGGCTTCATGATCTCCATGAAGCGGGGCTCGGCCTGCGCAGAGTTGTTCATCCGGCTCAGCGCATCCTCGAGCGCACCGTACTGTCGGTCGTCCTTCTCTTCCTCCATCCCCACGTACTCGCGTACGAGGGTGCGGAAGGGGTCCTTGGTCTTCGGCGGGATCTTGTACTTGGTCGGATACAGTGCGTCGCGGTGGAAGTAGCTCGGCTCCCAGTCGAACGACTTGATCTTCTCGTGCTGAGTTGTGACCGACGTAGTCATCTACCCGCTCCCGTTTAGCGTCCGACGACGGTGACGACCACCATCGCGTTGAGATCACCATCACATTTCTACCCCGGGTTGACTACCTCCGATCGGAGGTAGTCAACCCGGGGAGGGGTTTCGTGGCGAGCCGCGAACCTGAGGGGTTACCGTGGAAATATGCCCCCTCACCGCCGAGTCCAGAGCGGCACACTCGCGCATCCCGCCGACATGGTGGCCCATCCAGGAGTGGTGCGAGTGCTGGTGATCGACGACCATCCGATCGTGCATCTGGGAGTGGAACGTCTGGTCGAGGGGGCGGCGGGCATGCTGATGTGCCCGGGGGCGCGCACGGCGACCGCCGGCGTTGCGGTTGCCGTCTCCGAACGACCCGACGTGGTGCTACTGGATCTGCATCTGCCCGACATGGCGCTGCCAGACGCTGCCGCAGCGCTCCGCGGGGCATGCCCAGGGGTGAAGCTCGTGCTGTTCACCGGGGACAGCAATCGCACGGTGGGCCAAATCGCGGGGCTGGTCGGGATGGATGCAGTGGTGCACAAGGACAACGCCTGCGTGGTGCTGATCACCGCGATCGGGGAGGTCGCCGCCGGACGACGATACTGTGACCCGGTGATCAGCTCCGGGGATCCGCTGGCACTGTCGCGGCGCGAGTATCAGGTGCTCGAGCGGCTGGCCATGGGTGAGAGCAACACCGAGATCGCACAGCAGTTGGGCCTGGCGCCGAACACGGTGAAGTCCTACGTTCAATCGTTATTAGCCCACCTCGACGCCCGCAACCGACTGGACGCGGTGGTCAAGGCGCAACAGGCCGGAATGCTCTAGCGGCGGGAACCCACACCCGCACCGTACCGCCGCCCTCCTCGTTGCCGGCGCAGGACAACCAGCCACCCACCCGTTCGACGCGCTCGGCCATTACCTGAAGACCCAAGCCACGCTCGTCCTCGAGTGTGATGTCGCCGGCCGTGCCGTCGTCGGCCACGGCCATCCCCACACCGTCCTGCGCCCGGTACAGGCTCACGACCACGGAGTGGGCGGCAGCGTGTTTCTCCACATTGAGCAGTGCCTCGCGGGCGGTGCGCCGCAACACATCGGTCCTGGCTGCGTCCAGCAGCGGCAGGTCGCCCAGCACCACCAATTCCGCCGCCACACCGGCCCGCTCGGCGAAGTCGCGACAATCACCCTGCAGGGCGACCGCGAGTGCCTTGTCCTCGGGTGGTTGGTGCAGCGACAAGGTCTGAGCCCGCAGCTCCGAGGTTGCCCGTTCGGTCAGGGCCAGAGCATCGGTTAACAGTTCCAGGGTGGGGCCGAGCTCCGACGATGCCTTGGCCGACGTCAACGCCACCCGCAAACTGAACAACGTCGCGCCCACGGAATCATGCAATGCGATCGCGAGTCGTTGACGTTCGCTGAACACGGCGACCTCGGCCATCTCGCGGGCACTGTCGGCCACCTCCATAGCCACCGCGGTCTGCCGCGCCAGACCCAGCAGGTCAGTCCGGTCGCGGTCGGTCCATGGAACTGGGACTCTACGGGCGGCGTAGAGCAGCCCATAGAGTCGGTGCGCACGCACGATCGGGGCGGCCATCACCGCCCGCAAACCTTCCGCCCGAACTGGTTGGTCGAAGTCGTGCGTGATGGCCCGGCTCAGGCAGTAGTCCTCGACCGCCGCGGTCCGCCGCAGCACCGCCGCCTGCCCGCCAAGGCCTTCCTGCGGCCCTACGACCAGACCGTTGAGCTCCTCAGTGCGCCCGCCCACCACTGCCACCACCTTCATGGTGTCGTCCTCGGCGATCCGGTTCGCTCCGGCCGCCAGGTCCGCACCGAGCACACGGTGGACGATTTCCGCGCTGTGTCGCAGTGCCGCTGTTCGGTCGAGCAGCGAGAGCACAGCGTTGAACTCGGAATCGATACCCAGGACAGTCATGTCGACGAGCCCCCTTTCAGGCGGCGGAGGGCCGACGACTATCACAGTAGCGCCTTCGAGCCCGTCAGGCAGGACGCGAAGACACGCCAGCAGGCTGCTGCGGTCCACGGGACCTGTGCCCGCAGGCTGCGAATTCGACCAACCGCTTCCCGATGTCTTCGGCCATCGGCGACCCGCCACGGTCTCCGACGAAGGAGCGGCGCCATTCCACACCAAGTTCTCGGGCCGGGGCTGGCTTCCCGCACACTCGCGGGCCAGGTACCCGTGCAGGTTCCATGCGAGGGATGCCAAACATCCCTCGCATGACAGACGTCCTGATCGACACTGTTGGCGCGGCACCAAAAGTGCATTGGGTGGACTTACCTCCGATCGGAGGTAGCTGTTGCCGGCGGGGGTTCCCCACGCCTCGAGCTGCCACCTACTGTTGAACTGTGGACACGGTGGGGTGGCGCGAGGCGGCTCTGGCGTTGTGTTCGACGTCGACCGGAGAGCTCCGGATAGTTCTTCGTGCGGGTCTTGAGACAAGAATGGGGAAGACTCCATGCACGTTCCGTTGACCACCAACGACTTCATCGATCGTGCTGAACTCGTTTACGGCGACCGTATCGGTGTGGTCGACGAGCCGGTACAGCCCGCGGCCGCCGTCGGAAACTTGACCTACCGTGACCTGGCGCGCAGAGGCCGAGCGCTCCAGGTCGGCCTCGATGAGCTGGGCGTACCCGAAGGTGCCCGAGTGGCGGTCGTCAGTCACAACTCCGCGCGCTTGCTCGAACTGCTGCTGGCGGTGCCCTCGTCGGGACGGATCCTGGTCCCGGTCAACTTTCGGTTGCAGCCCGAAGAAGTCTCCTACATCATCGGCGACTGCAAGGCCGACGTCGTTTTGATCGACCCGGAACTCGACGAGGCCCTCGCCGATGTCGGCGCCCGCCACCGGTTCGTACTCGGCGCCGACACCGACCAGGCATTACTGCGGTTCGACGCCGAACCCCACCGATGGCAACAACCCGACGAGGACGCCACCGCAACACTGAACTACACCAGCGGTACGACCGCAAAACCCAAGGGCGTGCGCCTCACGCACCGCAACATCTGGATCAACTCGGTCACATTCGGGATGCATATGCAGGTCAGCGACCGCGATGTGTTGATGCACGTGCTGCCGATGTTCCACTGCAACGGCTGGGGAATACCCTACACCGCAACCGGATTGGGCATCAAGCAGGTAGTTCTCCGCAAAGTCGACGGCGCAGAAATTCTGCGCAGAGTAGATGAACACGGGATCACTTTGATGTGCGGCGCTCCGACGGTGTGGAATATGGTGCTCGACGCCGCCCAGCAGTGGGACGGTGAGATCCCCGGTCGCGACCGGGTCCGCCTGGTCGTCGCGGGAGCGCCACCGCCCTCACGCACGATTGCCCGCATCGAAGAAGAACTGGGATGGCAGTTCAACCAGATCTACGGTCTCACCGAAACCTCGCCGCTGTTGACCGTGAACCGCTCGCGCGCCGAATACGACAACCTTCCTGCGATCGAGCGCGCCAAGATGCTGTCCAAGGCAGGTGCGCCGTCGTTGGGAACCCGGATCAGCACCGACGCGGACGGGGAAATACTGGTCGCCTCGAACACGGTGATGGACAGCTACTGGAACAACCCACAGGAAACCGCCACCGCGATGCGGGGCGGACAATTCCACACCGGTGACGGTGGATCCATCGACGCGGACGGGTATCTGACGATCTCCGACCGCAAAAAGGACGTCATCATCACTGGTGGGGAAAATGTCAGCTCCATCGAGGTCGAAGATGTCCTGTTCACTCACCCCGCGGTAGCCGAGGTGGCCGTCATCGCCGTTCCCGATGACAAGTGGGGTGAAATGGTCACCGCGTTGGTGGTGCGTCGAGACGGCGAGAGAGTGACCGAGACCGAATTGATCGACCACGCACGTCGCAGTCTCGCCGGATACAAAATCCCCAAACAAGTGCTGTTCACCGACAGCATCCCCCGCACCGCGACCGGAAAGGTTCAGAAATTCAGGCTCCGCGCACAATTCTGGACTGGTGACCGCCAAGTGAACTAGCCGCGACAACACAGCTGTCAGACCAGGTGTCAATCGCGGGCAGGCTACCGCCTGGTAAAACAGCACCAGGTTAGGACGGTTCACTTTCTCCCTTCCTCCTCGACGCGAATCGTTCAACCCTTTGCGAACGATGGCCATTCCTCACCGCTCACACGGCCACGACGCAATCAGATCCTCGTAACCGTTCCTGACCACCCGAGCCGAAATTCGAAACCAAAACAGGACGACCAGATCCGTCGCTCCGTTGCGCCGCAACGAGACCCCACAACGCGAGACAGGACCGCTATGTACCAGCTCACTGCCACCTACGCCCACCCGCAGGACCCCGACGCATTCCTCGAGCACTACCGCTCCACACACGCCCCGATCGCCCGGAAATTTCCGAAAGCCACCTTCTTCGGCTGGACAATCTGCGAGACCACAGACGGCTCCCCGCCGCCCCACTTCCTCGTCGCCGTCGTCCAGTGGGACACCAAGGACGACGCGCTCGCGGCCCTCTGCTCGCCGGCAGGTGAGCAGGCCGTCGCCGACCTTGCGAACTTCGCCGCCGGAGGCGTCGACCTCGACCTCGGCGAGGTCCACCGTGAAGTATGAGACCGAGTGCGAGCCGTGCCACAGTTCCGGACTGGCCACGTCGAGTCGCGGAGCTACCCCCCCGGGTCTGTCATGGCTGGGCCGAGCACCTGGATCGTCGCTCCGCCACCGGGTTGGCGGGTGTCGTTCGACTGGGCACAATTTGGCAGTCTCGAGGCGGTGGTCGTCATGACTGAGAAATCGTTCCACTACCAGATCGCGGTCGCTGACCTCTTCTCGTTGGTGGTGTCCGAGGATGCGGCCGGTCAGTGGATGGGCGCCGTCGTCGAGTTGGAGCCAGAAGCGGGTGGGGTCGTAGTGGTTGCCGCGCCGGGATGGCCGGTGGTGTCAGGACACGTCGAAAACATCCGCTGGCCCGACTCGGTGACGTTCGTGTGGCGCGCACCGGACTGGCCAGGCCCGTTGAGGACGGTGATCACTCTCGAGCCGGAGGCCGATGGTTCCCGGCTATGTCTCACCGAGACCGGTTACGGCACCGACGACGACCTCCTGCGCAGGCGCGACTATATGTGGTCGCACTGGCTTGTCCGGCTGGCCGCCACCGGTGCGCAGTTCAAGCCAGCCGGCGCACCAAGCGGGAAACATCGGCCCAGCGGAACCTGTCAACCCTTCTGAGAACGTGTTTCGACAGGTTTTGAGGTTGCCCCCATGGAGTCAACAATATCGTTCAGTTAGTGGTGTTTGAGGTTGCCCCTTGAGCTTGATTTTTAACCTGGGCAGGCGGCCCCGACGGGTTTTCCAGCTTTGGTTTCGGCGCGTTTGCCCACGTGGTGATGCGGTGCACGGTGAATCGCCCTGGATCGAGTGGAGACTCCGGTTCAGGCCACCTCGGGGATTGAGGCAGCCGGGGGACGCTGTTCACGATAGCGGGTCTCGTACCAGATCGGTGAAAGATAGTCGATCGACGAGTGCAACCGGTCCGCGTTGAACCAGCGGACCCACTCGGCGGTTTCCCGCTCCACCTCGGCCCGCCCGCTCCACGACGCGTCACGGTCGATCAGCTCGGTTTTGTAGAGACCGATCGTCGATTCCATCAATCCGTTGTCGAGGGCGTCCCCGACGCTGCCGATCGACCCGGCGATACCCGAAGCGATCAACGCCTCGGTGAAGGCCAGCGACGTGTACTGGGCTGGCTCCCCGCATCGCTGTGATGCACCAAACTGAACTGTCCTGGGTCGGGTGGAGACTCCTGATTGAACCAGGAGAATGAAGTCATGCCAGCACCGAGGAAGTACGACACCGAGACCCGTGAGCGGGCGGTGCGGATGTACCGGGACCGGATCAACGAGCACGGCGACACGAAGGTCGCAGCCCGCCGACACGTCGGAGCGCTGATCGACGTCAACCCCGATACGCTCCGGAACTGGATCGACCGTGAGGGCTCCGACACCGGCACCGCCGCCGAGTCCTCGGCCGCCGCCAGCGCCGCCGAGCTGAAGGCGCTGCGGAAAGAGAACGACGAATTGCGTAGGGCCAACGATTCTCAAAACCGCGAGCGCGTTTTTCGCCGCGGCGGAGGTCGACCGCCGACTGCGGTGATCGTCGACTACCGTTCCCGTTTCGGGGTCGACCCGATCTGGGCCGTGCTCACCGAGCACACGGTGAGACGCAACCCCGCCGACTCTTGGCCAACCATCCCGGCCACGGAGCGAGTAACCGTCGCCCCGTCGTGTCCCTGCTCATTCCTGCGCGCGTACCGCCGCACGTCGACACCCCGGACGTCGCCGCTCGGGGCAGGGAGCAACCCATCGGCGCACCCGATATCGGCAGAGCGATACTCACACGATCACGACAAACCCCTCCGTCCGCCAGGCACGGTCGTCCGCCTTCGGGATGCCAGTGCGGCGCCGACATCCGGTCCGTCCAGCGGATCCTTCCACGGCTGCCACACCGTCCTTTCTCTGCGGGTGAGGCTAGAGTTTCCAGCGACGAAGCAGCGCGGCTCACAGGACGGCGGGGTCCGGATCGTCAGGTTGGCGGATCGAGGACCCTAACCGACCGCGGAAGCGGCTGTACCGCAATACCGCAACGCCTCCGCCACGAAAGGCTCCGGACGGGGGTCCACAGGCCAGGACACCTCACCGGCCGGACCGACCACCGCGGCCGCATTTGCCGCCTGACCCGTGGTGAACCGCGTCCGGTACCGGATGCCGTCGAACTCGACATCGAACGCCGCCGCCGCCCACGCCCGGGGAACGTCGTACGGTGTCATCGAACACAACTCCCGGGTGAGCCCGAACGCGGCCGCCGCGTCCGCACAGGTGTCCGCGAGGTCGTGGGTGCCCGGTACCCGCAGCGTAGACACTGCCCGCTCGGCCGCGAAGTCGTGGGCGATCACCCCGAGCGACGCCAACGCCTCCCCCACCGTCTCCCGGATCGCCGTCCTCTCGTCGAATGCGACATAGCACGTGCCCCGCGGCGGGGACAGATCGAATCGTCCGCCTGCTGGTGGCCACGCTGATCGTGGTTGCTGCCTCGTTCGCCGCGGCGGTCACCGCTGACCGGCTGTCTCGACAATCTCGCAGACCGGTGCCGGAAGAGCCCGATCGTGCTGTCTCGGCCAGCTCCTCCATGTCGGCGAGATAGCCGTGTCCCTCGGCAACCTCCATCGACGACAGCTCACACTCGACTGACGGTTGGCGGGGAAACTTGTGATTCTCACGTCGCGACCGGCAGATCGGCCAGACGCCACTCGAGCATGCCGTCGGCCAGCCGCGCAGCCTCCCGGCCGTGGTCGGTCAGGAGCCGGACCGCGTCGTGGGCGAGCACGCAGTAGGCGCCGCGGCAATAGGCGACGATCTCCTGATCTGCAGGTAGGTCGGCCAGGTGATCGGCCAATTCGTCCAACGGAATCGACACGGCGCCGGGGATGTGCCCGGCCTGGTATTCCTCGCGGGGACGCACGTCGAGGACCGTCACCTTCCCGGACCGGGCCCGCTCGAGTAGTTGGTCCTTGCTGACGTGTTCCGCGTCGGCGGGGCCGAGGTAGGCGGTGCGGGCGGCCTCGACATCGGGTAGGTGTTCGTTGGCGACCGTGCGGACCAGCGCGAACAGCTGCGCCACATCCGCACCGGCGAGCCGGTAGAACACCTTCGTGCCCTCGCGGCGGGTGGCCACCAGATTGGCCTGCTTGAGGGTCTGCAGATGCGCGGACGCCGTGGTCAACCCCAGCCCGGCCGCGCGGGCGAGCGCGTCGACGGTGCGCTCACCCTGGGCGAGCAGATCCAGCAGCTCGAGCCGCTTACCCTGAATCCACCGATGGTTTGAGGTGGTGGGTGGGTCGTAACGGCGAGATGCCCTTACGTTTTGGAAAGATTGGGCTTGTCTAAGGTCCGATCCTCCCCCTAAACGAAGGGCATCTCTAAGTGGTTCCGCCCATAAGTTCGTTGAGGGTCATGCGGCACGGGCTTGAGCGGTTGTTTTGTCGGGCTGATCATGGTCGCGTTCTTGGCGGTCGAGCCTGGCGAGCAGGTCGGCGAGGTCGGTGGTGGTGAACTTCCATTTGAACGGTTGGGCAGCCCGGTTGTAGTGGGTCTCGAAGGCCGCCAGTCGTGCGGCGACTTCGTCGGTATCAGTAAAGTCGTTGGGCAAGATGATTTTTCGTTGAACGATGGAGAAGAAGATCTCGACCTGGTTCAACCACGACGCGTGGACGGGTGTGTGGACCATGATCGCGTTGGGAAACTGTTCGGCAAGCCGGTCGCCCGACTTCTGCCCGCGGTGCGAGGAGCCGTTGTCCACAATCCAGAACACCCGCTCCGCCGACGCGTAGGGCTCATGGGTCATGACCTGCTCGACGAGACGGGCGAACGGAACGATGCCGGTGGTGTCCTCGCACCGGCCGAAGACTTTCGCCCGGTGCACGTCGTAGGCAGCCAGGTAGGCGACCGCCCCGCGCCGCTTGTAGGTGTGATTGACCCGCATCGTCCGGGATCGGCCGGGTGGGAGTGTGGGGTGACAGCGGCAGCGGGCCTGGATGGACGTCTTCTCGTCAGAGGAGATCACATAATCGTGCTCGCCCAACGGTTCCCCATCCCACACCCGGGCATACAGGTCGAGCACACGGCTAGTTTTGGCGGTGAAGTTCGGATCGGAGATGAAGATCCACGACTGATGCTGCCAGGGCTTGAGGGCGTCTTGGGAGAGCCACCTTCGAATCGTGGCCTGCGAGATCGACGCACAGATCCCGTCGGTGACGGCGTGGCGGGCCAGTTCCGGACACGACCAACGCGCGAGTGGCACCCCACACTCCTTCGGGGGTGTGCAGGCGATCGCCTTGACCCGCGTGACCTGCACCGGGGTGAACTTCGGTGGCCGACCCGACCGTTTCGCGTCTCCCAACGACGCCACGCCCGGTGCGGCGTTCCATCGGCCCCGCCACTTGCGGACGGTCTCCACACTCACGCGTAACGCCCGGGCGATCGCGGCACTCGGGCACCGATCCGCAGCCCACAACACGATGGTGGCGCGCAGCACAAGACGCTGTTCGGTGCGCCCGGCTCGAAGCAAACGATTCAACTCGCAGCGCTGGGATCCGGTCACCCTGACCGGATCCCACTGATCAAAGGCAATGCTCATACCCCAAACCGAAGTTCCCAATAGTCACTTCAGTCTCGAGTTTCACCCAGCGGACTGGCTCGCGACGCGCCGGTCGGGCAGGATCAGTGATCATGGCCACGCCTCCGCAGTCCACGAAGACGTCGCTGCAACAGCGCCTGTCCCAACGCGCACGCGAACGCTGGCCACAGCTGACCGGTGTCGGAGTTCGGTTCCGTGGCCAGTTCGCCTATGTCACCGGTGAACTCGTCGACGGCGATAGCCAGCCATTGATGCGACTACGCTACGGCGGGTCCGCCTCCCAATGGGGCTTCGCGGCCTACCTTGCGAGCAAGGACGGATACGAGGACTCGATCCTGCCCAACGGCCACACCGCCGGACTCCCAGAAGACGCCCTCGACACCGTCTGTGGTCTCTACCTCAACGACCCGACGGCCTGGACCTGAACCCCAACGAACTTATGGGCGGAACCACTAAGAGCGTGTCTCATATGGAGAGTTTCTTGAAGCAGGTGAGTGCGGCGGCGAGGTGGAGGAATCCGGCGAAGTGCTCCCCGTGGCGTTCGTAGCGGATGGTCAGGCGTCGGTAACCGGTGAACCAGGCGATAGTGCGTTCGACCTTCCACCGATACCTGCCGAGCCGGTCATTCTTATCGATGCCACGTCGGGCGATGCGCGGAACGATGTCCTGCTGGCGCAGCCACCGACGGTGCTTGTCGTAGTCATAGCCCTTGTCGGCCCGCAGTTTGCCGGGTTTGCGGCGGCGCGGACCACGCCTGGATTTCACCGCCGGAATCGCGCTGACCATCGGTTGCAGCAGGGTGCTGTCGTGGGTGTTCGCTCCGGCAACATCGACCACCAGCGGGATCCCGTTCGAGTCGGATAGGACGTGAATCTTTGAGCCCTTCTTGCCCCGATCGACCGGGCTCGGCCCGGTCAGCGAGCCCCCCTTTTCGCCCGGACGCTCGCCGCATCCAGGATCGCTGCCGACCAGTCCAGTTCGCCGGCCCCACCGAGTCGGTCGAGCACCTCACCATGCAGTCTCTCGAAAACCCCCGCCGCCACCCACGTAGTGAACCGGCGGTGCGCGGTGGGAACGGTGACCCCGAACGACGGCGGAAGATGGCGCCACGCACATCCACTGGTCAGCACGTACACGATCGCGGTGAACACCGCCCGGTCATCCACCGGGGCGCTGCCACCTCCCTGCGGGCGAGAGACGAAGCGCGGAATCAACGGTTCGACGATCTCCCACAACGCATCCGGCACCAACCGCAGAGACAACTCATCTACCACGAGTCACATAATGCACCACAAGTCACTTCATCCACATGAGACACGCTCTAAGCACTAGGGCGTGTCTCCCAATGATTTGGGGTGTTGTGCTGCAGACTCTTCGCTGTGGCAGACGTTGTTAATCGGTTTGAGGTGTTGACGGACAAGCAGTGGGAGTTGCTTGCGCTGCTGTTGCCCAGTTCGGATGGGCTGCGGGGGCGGAAGTTCCAGAACAGCCGGCTCGTGGTGGAGGGGATGCTCTACCGGCTGCGTACCGGGCTCCCGTGGCGGGATCTACCTGCGCATTTCGGCCCCTGGAAGACGGTGTGGAAACGGCACCGACGCTACGCCGGGGATGGAACGTGGGATCGGGTACTCATAGCCCTGGCGGCGATGGCCGATGCCGGTGGCGATCTGGATTGGGCGGTGTCGGTGGATTCCACCGTGGTGCGGGTGCACCAGCACGGCGCCAACGCCGCGCGTGACACAGGGGGATCTACCGAATTACACGAATCTGCTTGACGAACCGGTCGATCACGGCATCGGCCGGTCCCGCGGCGGGCTGACCTGCAAAGTCCACCTGGCGTGCGATGGCGACGAACGTCCCTTGTCGGTGCTGGTGGGTCCTGGCCAGGCAGGCGACAGCCCGATGTTCGGCCCGCTCCTGGAGGGCATCTGCGTGCCGCGCATCGGTGGCGGCGCACCCCGCACGCGCCCGGACGAGGTCCGTGCCGACAAGGCGTACACATCCAAGGCCAATCGAGAACTGCTACGCAGCAAGGGCATCAAGGCGGTCATTCCCGAGAAGTCCGATCAGGTGGCCAACCGCAAGAACAAGGGCAGCGCGGGCGGTCGGCCACCGAACTTCGATGCCGAGTCGTACAAGGGCCGCAACGTGGTGGAAAGGGCCTTCAACAAGGCAAAACAGTGGCGAGCGGTGGCAACCCGGTATGACAAGCTTGCGCTGACTTACCGGGCTGGATTCCTTCTCGCCGGCATCGTCGAATGGCTCAAACTATTGGGAGACATGCCCTAGTCGCAGCGGTTGGCGTCGGCCACGGCTACGGCGATTTGATCGATCAACGGTGCGCCGAGGGTGCCGCCGCCGAGTGCGCCGAACGATCCCCACCTGCTCGCCAGTGCCGCGGGGGAGTTGGCGACGGTTGCGAACATCGCGGGCACGGCACCGAAGGCCGATTCGACTCGGCCCAGCGTGCGGGCGAACATCGTGTGGCCGGCAGAGCCCGCGTCGGCAGTGTGCCTGCCGGTCGCAGACCGTCACCCGACACGGGCCGAATCCTGGGAGGGTTTCGGTGCAGTATCTTTCAAGAATTCGCCCAGCGGCAGGTTCAGTCTCCTCCGGTGATTCTCGTGGGTCGTGCAGATTTTGAGGCGGTTGTTGCGACACGGGCGGGGACAACCGCGAACTCCGCAGATGACCTCGCCCCGGTGCAGTCTGCGCACCGGACCCGCAGCAGCGAACGCCTCGATGCCCATGTCGGAGCGGAGGAATGCCTGGTGGCAGGTCGCGCACAGGCCGTCCGGACAGAGCACTTCGGTTCGGCATCCCCGGACCCGACACGGCCGGAATCCCAACAGCGGATGCTCTGGTGGTGGGGTCAGAGTTTCCGTTGCGGGAGCCCACCCGGCGGCGGTCAGGAACAGGGGGTCCAACCGCGGCCACAACCCCTCGGCCTTCCGCGCCGGCCGACGGGAACCGACGGTGGACAGCGCCGCAGTCACCGGCTCACCCCGTCGCGGTTGAGTGCGGCGACGCGCTCGACCGCATCGCGCAGCCGTTGCGCGGAAGGATGCGCATAGACCTGCGTCGAGGCTGCGCGGGCGTGGCCGAGCAATTGCTGGGCCTCGTCGATCGACCCTCCCGCGTCCAGGACGTCGGAGGCGAATCCGTGGCGCAGCTGGTGCGGGTGAACCCGGCGGGACAGGTGCGCCCGCCGCGACAACCCCGTCAACAGCTCGATGATCGCGCCGGGCCGCATCGGCGATCCCAGCGGCGGGTGGAAGAGATTGACCAGGACGAAGTCGCACTCTCGGGCCGGGCGGCACCGGTCGCGTTCGAAGACGTAGGTGTCGTACGCGAGCACCAGCAGATCGTCGACCGGAACCGCCCGGGGGCGGCGGGACTTCGCCCACGCGCCGTTGATATTCACCCGGCGGCGCACGTGCAGATGTGAACCGGACATCGTGCAACCCAGGCCCGACGCGTCGGCCACGAAGTGGATGTCCTCGCGCCGAAGCCCGCACAATTCACCACGCCGCAACCCGGCCCGCGCCATCGCGACCACGATGAACCGGTCACGAGCCGACCGGCAGGCCCCCAGCAACGCGAGAGCCTCCTCGTCGGTGGCGCGGTCCACCCCAGTCTCCGGTTCCGACAAGCGATGACGTGGACGGGCCATGTAGTGCAGTGCGCCGTCCTCGCCGCCGGCCTCCACCGGCAAGTGACGGTTGTCGCTGACCTCGAAGAGCATCGCCAGCACTTCCGGCGGCGCGGTGCCGACGGCGACACTGTGCCGAAGAAATCCGCGAACCGCCGCCAAGATCCGATTGATCCGGCCCGGGCCGCGCACCTCGGGCAGCCCCGGACCGATCAACGGAGCCTCCGGATCGATCGGGGTGTGCCTGAGCCAGGTGGCGAACGCACCAAGCCGTTCGGCCGCGGTCCGCCAATCTCGCTGTGTGTGCTCGCACCAGCGCAGATACAGTGTCAGCGACTCCGCGTAGGCCTTGGTGGTGCTCTCTGCAGCGTCGTGCCCGAATCGAAGATGCCGCAAGTACTCGTCGACATCGCCGACAATCCGGTACTCGTCATCGACCACGGTCCAATACCGCTCGGCCGACGGCAACGTGATACGAAAGGCTCGCATCGGCATCCCTCCACGCCGGAGGCTACTCCGCCGCGTCCCTCATTCCCGGCAACGCAGCCGCGTGTCGGCAACGTGCACATCATCCCGAGCGATCGTGTGGTGCACCAGCACCAAACCAAGCCGGACGCAACAATCCACCACACACGAGGAGACCCGAGAGAACCAAGCGTCGGCTTCAAGGACGATTCGCTGACACAGGACACGTCGACGCTCGGATCTGGATGCTGGAGTGCCGCGGTAACAGCCATGGAGGGGTGCGACGACGAAGCCCTCAGGAGAACCTCGACCTTGGGAGAAGCCGGATGCAGGGCGATGGGAGCACGGTGGCGGGTGAGAAGGCGGAAATTCTAGTCCGGGTGTGTGCCGCACTCGAGGAGGATGAGGCCGGTCGAGCCAAGGTGATCCTGGGCGGCGAGTACCCCTTCGTGGCCACGCTGAAGGCGACGCGTAAATACACCGAACGCCAATGTCTGCGCGTGTTCTACCGTGACGGCTTCCTCGACCGATACTCGGGAACCAAGCTGGTGCATCCGGGTGCGTTGCGGACCCTGTCGAAGATCATCCCGGACGAGTTTCCGGCACACCCGAACTGGAGCATGTCGCAGACCCACTTCGCGTACTGGGAACTCTTCCCGACCATCGACCACGTCGTTCCCGTGACTCGCGGCGGGGCAGACGAGGAGGCGAACTGGGTCACCACCTCCATGCTGCGTAACTCGGCAAAGGCCCACTGGACCCTGGACGAGCTGGGATGGCCGCTCGTGACGGCCGGTTCCTCAACTGCGTGGGACGGTCTGACCGGGTGGTTCGTCCGCTACACCGACCATCACCCGCAGCTGGCTGCGGATCCGTACCTGGGTAAGTGGTTACGGGCGACCAAGGCCGTTCAGGCGGAAGGTTGTGCCTGAAGCGCCGTTTCACCGGGGATGCCTAGCCGGTGAGCGCGACCGCTCGGACTGCAGGCCGGATCGTCGGACCTCAGTTTCCTACTTTCGGCAAGGTGAGTGCGATGCGCAGTTTCGAGTCGATCGTCTGGCTGAGGGCGAGGGACTGGTCGAGCAACGGGCCCAAGGCTTGAACCTTCGTATCGGCCGCGGACAGGGTGTTCACGATCTCCGCCGCCGGGGCGGCCGCCGCGTTCGCCTGATCGGTCGCGGACTGGCCGGCATCGATGATCCCGCCGAGCGGGGCGTCCGCGGACTTCAAGGCGTCCCCCAGAGACTGCAAGTGATCACCGAGCGAACCCAGAGTCTGGTCGGCTCTGGCGAGGGAGTCTAGTACACCCACCACCTGGGGTAAACCCTCGTGGAGGGCCTGATCAGCGGCGGGCAACTGCTGCGCACCGTCCAGTGCCTGGTCAGTGGTACTGTCGACGATCTTCGCTTGTGCCACTCCGTCTTTGAAGATGTCATTCGAGATACTCAGATCGCGCGTCACGATCAGGATGCCAGCGAGAACCGCAATGGTAAAGGACAGGGCGATCGCCCAGGAGAGCCGAAACATCATGTTCTGCCTTTCACTCGCTCAGTGGTCGGCCACAAGCCGGTGCGGGTGGTCATGAGGGCGGTGCGGGTGCGACACCGAGGGCGGGGAGGTTCAGGTCATTGACCGGGGGGCCGATTACCGCGAGGAGGGGCCCGAATTCCTGCACGTGTGCGGCCTCTTCCCGAACGATTGCGAGGGTCGCAGAGATGGCGGCGGCTTTCGGGCCGAGCGCACCGAGGGATCCCTGGACGGTGGTCAGTCCGTGGTTGATCGCCTCCAGCTGGGTGGTCACCGCTCCCACCGCAGTGGACAGTCCGGCCACCGTCGGGCTCGCGGTGTCGGCACGACCGGTCACCTTCACGATGAGGTCGGGCAGCGGCGCCGCGATCTCGCTGACCGTGCTGGTGGAGGCGTTCAGTGTCTTGGCTTGACCGGAGAGTTCGCCGGCCTTGTCGGTGAGTCCTTCGAGATCGTTCGCGAGCGGCGTCAGGGTCTGGATGTCGGAGGCCAGACGCGCGTGCTTGGGGACCAGAATCGCGGTCAGGGTGTCGAATTGGCCGGCGGAATCGATCAGCTCGAGACTGAGTTTCGATGGCCGCCCCAGCGGATCGCTCACATCGCGCACGGCGGGAAAGAACCCGTTGAGGGCACACAGAACCACGGCCGACCCCGCACCCAGCATGAGTACGATCGCGGTCCACAACTTTTTGGTGATCATCGGTTCCCTCCGGGGGCAGGAATGAATGCGTCGGTGGCGGGAACGAGCGCGAGCTTGTTCGTCGTGCGGGTGAGTTCCGCGTTGAGCTGGTTCACCAGTTCGATGGCCTGCGTGAGTTCGTTGTCGACGCCGGTCACGGTCGTGTTCGCGCCTGCCGATATCTGGTGCAGGGATGCCGCCGAGCCCTGCAATGTGGTGGCGACCCCCTCGAGCTGGCCGGCGATCTGTGTGTCACCTTGGCCGGCGGCGAGCAACGTGCGCGCGTTCGGTAGGAGGGCGTCGAGGTGGTCGACGTCGGTCGCGGTCGCAATGTTGAGCTGGGTCAAGACTCCTGTCAGTTCGTCGAGTTGTTTGCGGGCGGTGGCGGGCGCGGTCAGGTCCGCGCGTTGGGCGAAGAAATCGTTGGTGAGGCGGAAGTTGTCCACGACGGTGCGCGCGCTGTGTTGTACCTGCAGCCCCTTGTGGATGGAGGCCACCACCAGTGCGAACAGGACGACGGCGATGACCGCGGCGAGGCGGCCCAGCCACTCGGTTGCGACCGAGAACCCGGTCGCGTCGGGGATCGCGGGCACCAGCACATCCGGCCGATGCGGCTTGGTTCCTTTTCGGTAGGGCAGCGCCGCCGCGGGCACATCGAATCGCTGGTATCTGGTCAGGCCTCGGGGTGGGAAGGCGTTGGGAGGTAAATCGTTGCGCTGCTGCATATCACGTCCAGTGGATGTAGTTGTGTCGGATCGTCGACGGTGAAAGAGTGCTCAGCCGGGAAGTGGAAGCATCTGGTTGATCGTCTTCGCCGCCTCGACCGAGACCTTCAGGTCGCTCACCAGCCCCTGCACGATCGTCAGCAGCTGGTTTCCTTGCTCCCCGAACGCTTCCGCGGAGGACACCAACGGGAGCACGGTGTTCTGGACCTCGCCGAGGATGGACTGGATGTTGGTGAGCTGGTCGTTGGTCATCTGGGCGCCCGCGGTGCTGCTGGCCAGCATCGCCGCCGCCGGGGCGATCGCCTCGTCCAACTTGATCAGCAGTGGACCGAGCGCGGAGGTGGCATCGAGCGCGGTGTGTGCCGTGTGGGTGAGCTCGGTCAGTTGCTGGAGTTGGCCGGTCACTTTGTCGTTGACGTCGACGATGGCCTGAGAAGCGGCGATGCTCGTCACGTTGGCGCGCTGCTGGTTGTCGAGGCGGGTGTTGAGGTTGAACACCACGAACGTGAGGAGACCGAGTACACCGACCGCCACGATCGCCAGAACCATCCGGGCGGGACCGCCGCGGCGTCCGAAGAAAATCACAGTACTTCTCCTATTTTCCTGACAGGTCGTTCGCGGACTCCTCCGCGGAGACTCGAGCGTTGTGCACCTTCGCGGCCGTCGAACGGGCGTCGTCGAGGATGGCCCGCAACGTGGCGCTGTCGGCCGCGAGGGCCGCGGTGGCGCCGTCGACGGGAGGCTGCAACGAGTTGATGTGCGTGGTCAGAGTGTCGAGGGAGGCAATGAGGTCGGTCACGTTCGCGCCGGCCTGATCGAGCGTTGCCTGCACATCGCCGCTGATCTGACCGGTCAAGGTATGAAGTTCGGTGGTGACGGTCGCATCGGTGACGAGGACACTCGCGAGCGCGGTCTTCATCTTGTCCAGCGACGCGAACGCGGAGAGGGTCACCTTTTCGTGCTCGACGATCTTGTCCAGCGCGGGGTTGTAGTTGCCGGCGGAAACCACGGCCTGGTCCAGTCGGTAGGGGGTGGCGGTCAGGTTGTAGATCCGCGGGCCCAGGTAGAACACCGAGACCGGGATCAGGGCGAGCAGGAGCAACCCCCTGACGATGTTCGTGGCCTTCGACGCCCGAGGCGGTTCCCCGCCCTGCACGACGTCGTCGTCTGCATTCGGCAATTCGAACTGCATCGCCTGGTCGTCGGAGGCGTGACTGCCCGGGCGGCTGCGGCCCGAGAGTGAGGTCATGATTCGATCACCGAGACCAACGCGATGGTGCGCAGCGCGGTCACGGTTTGGGTGAGTAGACCCTTCACGACCAGCTTGTGTGTGAGGATCGCACCGAGCACCTTCATTCCACGGCCGGTGAAGAAGCCCACCGGGATGAGCCCGCCGGCCTTCATTCGCAACTGTGACACGTCCACGATCTGATCGACGGTGGCGATGACGGTCACGGCTGGTGTCCCGACGACGTCGTTGTAGACGACCGCTTCGTCGGTGCCGAACACGATTGTGCAGGCGCTGTCGGTGTCCGTGCTGATAATGGAAACCGGTCGAGCGATTTTGCGTGCGAACTGGATTCGCGACGGAAAGTTTTCGAGGTTCTGCCCGAGCAGCATGCCGACGATGTTTGCGACGCCATTCGCGTCCTCACCATCGAACAAACTGACGGGGTACGTGCCGGATTCAACAGTGGTCATGGCGTGGGCCTTTCAGGTTCGTGGGGTCAGACGTCCCAGTCGGTGGGGACCTGACCCCAGGTGAGCAGGAAGTTGTGGAGAGCTCCCGCGTTCTCGATCGCCGCGGACATCGGGCCCTTGGCGAACTTGATCTGCCCCTTCATCAGCAGGCTTCGGCCTTCTTCCTTACCCGTGGCGGCGGCCTGCCAGGTCTCGAAGTTGCCGTTGATGATCAGCCACAGCTCACTCTCGTCGAACGTCCGTGGGACACGTTCACCAACAAGCTGGAATTGGCGTCATCGGCCGGGACGATGTCGCCTGCCATCTCGAATTCAAAGAGGGCAAGATCGTCTCGTCACGCCAGGATCCTTGAAACCCTCATACATCGGATCGTTGGCATTGACCGCGTCGAGTGCTGCGTCACCAGTCTTGTGAGAAGAGCTTCAGCTTGTCGGTCATCGATCCAATCTCCTTGTCCTTGATGGCCAGCGCGGGAATTACGCTGGTCGTACTGCGCGGATTGTGCGGACCTGCCGTGCCACCGAAGGGAAACGGCGCAGCCCTGGACCCAGGGTTGTGTGGAACACCTAGTTCGTGGTGGTGATTTCGTCGACGAGATGGCGCCACCGACGTCCGTTTTCGCGCGCCCCCTCGGCATAGGCCTCGGGTGCTGTCAGAAATGGGGGACGGGCTGGCCCGGCGTTGATGTAGCCAGCCTCGTCGAAGCGGAGCTTCTCCAGGGTGACGTTGTACTTGGAGAACTCGGGGAAGTTGGTACGGGCGAGGAACGGCTCGTAGGTCCAGTCGATGCGATGGGTCAGTTGTCGCGCCGCATCGAGGTTTCCGGACGCGAGTGCGTCCCGGAGGGCGAGCACGGGCTCCGGGCCGCACAGCGCGCTGCTGCTCCAGCAGCCAAGCGCCTCGTCCGGGTAGAGGGTGCGGGTCGCCAGCCAGTCGCTTTCGAGCGGCAGCAGCCGCATCTTGCCGTCGACCGCGGCGATGTCCACCGCGAACTTCGGGGTGAGCGCAATGTATTTCGCGCCGATGACCTGGGGCAGCGTGGCGAGCTCGGCGTAGACCGATGATGGGATAGGGCCTTTGAATGCTTCAGGGTTGTCGTAGAGCACGATCGACATGTCAGGGAACGTGTCGGCGATATCGCGGTAGAAGGCGGCCATCGTGTCGGCGCCGAGTCCGCCCCACATCGGACGACCGAGGAACACCCCGTGGATCCCGAGGTCTTCCAGGAAGCGGATCCGGTCGACGGTGTCACGGGTGTTCAGTGTGGTCGCCCCGATGAACAGCGGCAGGTCGGGGGCGACCTCGGACACGACTTCGGACACGCGCCGTGTGAATGCCTGCCACTCGGTGAGGGTCAGGGTTGCCATTTCGCCGAGCGTGCCGTTGGTGATGATGCCGTCGACGCCGTCGGCGATCAGCCGCCGGATCATCCGGTCCGTCTCCTCGAGGTCGACCGTGTCGCGCCCGGCGAGCTCCCCCGCGTCGGGGAGCGCCGGGGTCGGCGTGACCGCGACGACGCCGCGCAGGTCATTGACTCCGAACTTCTGTGCCATGCCATCTCCGATGTGAAGGTGTCGTTTCCAATGTCGTCGTTGACGTCCTAACGGTTCGGGACGCGCCCCCTCCACGGTGGCCGTTGAAGCTCAGGAACGGCCGGGCTGGGCAGGAATGATCGCAGCGGACACCAGCCCGACGGCGGGGACCGTCGCCGGGCTGGTGGACGTCCGAACCCGTCACGGCGCGTGGGAGGAGTGACCCACCCACGCGCCGACCCTCACTGCGTGAGACCGGCCATCCGCGTCATACCGCGGACCCCGAGACCGCCGTCGCTGTTGATGATGGTGCCGGTCATCGCCGAGGTCCGCTCCCGGGAGGCGAGAAGCGCGTATGCCCATGAGTGATCCTCAGGCTGGGCGACGATTCCCAGCGGATTGATGCCCTCGATCAAACCCTCGATGTCCGGCACGTCCTTGAGACGTTGGCCCTCGTTGGCCAGAGCAGGGATGCCGCGCAGCTCGGTGATGGTGCCACCTGGTGCCACGCCATTGACGCGCACCTTCGGCGCCAGCTCGTACGCGAGCTCGGTCACGAGGCCGCGTACGGCGAACTTCGACGACACATACAGCGGGCCACCGCCACCGGGGTAGAACGCAGCGTTGGAGAGGGTGAGGATGATGTCACCCTCGTTCTCGATCAGCTCGTCGAGCGCCGCCTTCACGCTGAGCAGGTTGCTCTTGACGTTGACGCCGAAGAGTTGATCGAACGCCTCGCTGATCTTGTCCTTGGGCAGTTGCGGAATCTCGGTGAAGTAGTCGAAAACGCCGACCACGCAGACGAGCGTGGTAAGCGGCCCGAACGCGTCCACGACGTCGGCGACGGCGCGTTCGTTGTCGGCCATCGACGTGGCGTCACCTTCCGTCACCACGACGGAGTCGGCGGGCAGTGCGTTGCGCAGGTCCTTCACCTTCTCCGGGGAGATCTCGAGGATCCCCACTTTTGCGCCCTGTTGCACGTAGAGCTCGACCACAGCACGGCCAATACCCGATCCGCCGCCGGTGACGAGCGCCACCTTGCCGTCCAGGAATCCCAAGGGAATCAGTCCTTTCTGAATAGAGCCGACAGGGGGCTCGCTTTGAGTTCCGAGCCCGGTCCGTAGGGCGTGTCGAGCAGCGCCGAGTACATGTCCGGCGTCTGCCAGGTGAGGCTCTCGAGTTGCAGCGGATCCAGATGGGTCTGGAATCCGAGGCGCGGCGAGGTGATGACGAGACGCTCACCACTGCCCGTGCGGGTGTAGCCGACCTGGATCACCGTGAACTCGTTGGCGATCTGGATTATCGGCTCTCCGCGGTCGTTGTGGATGATGCTCATATAGGCTCCTCCGTCACATGATCAGGGCGAGGTTGTGTGTCATTATCGTGGTCTGATCAAGGAGCACAACACGTTTGGCGAGACGGAAGCCGTCGTCCGCGCGCCGGAGCACGTCCTTACGCTCGCCCGAGAGGACGTCATAGGTAGCAACGTCACCGCGGGTGCGGTAGAGCAGCAGGTTCGAGGTAACCTCGAACTCGTCCTCGCTATCGCCCGGCGCGACTCGAACGTTGGTGACGAAGTGCCGTGAGCGCGACGGCGGGTCCTCCGCCCACGCGTACTCGGTCTCGAGGCGCAGCACGCGCATCTCCATCGAGTCCGCGTCGTCGTCCATGTGGGTCATTCCCTCGACGACGTCGGTCACGGCCTCACGCTCCCGGGTGACCCGCAGGGGCACAATGTAGCTCAGGTCCTCGGCGACGAGGTCCAGCCATTCCCGGTACCTACCGGCGTCGAGCAGCCCGGCCTCCATGTAGAGCCATTCGGTGATCTCACGGACGGTGGTGTCCGAGATCTGTGTCTGCGTACTCATGGCCTACGCCTCCGCTTTCGCTGGGGTCTTGGGGCCGCCCGCCGCCGATGTCTCCACCTTGCCGTTGCCATTGCTGTTGCCGGCGTGCAGCGGTGTGTCCGCGAGCATGAGCTGCATCCAGTATTCGAGGAAGTTGCGCTGATTGGCCTCGGCGTAGTCCAGCGGGTAGGCCTCCCCGGGTCCGGGCCAGTTCGGGTCGGGCTCAAGAACGCCGCGCCCCATCTGGTAGTTGAGCTCGCCTGCCTTGGCGAACTGACCACCCAGAACACGGGTGATACTGCGCCAGTTCTCGGCGTCGTCCTGTTCGAAGGCGCCGGAGATCCCGAAGGTGCGCAGGTAGGCCTTGTAGCTCTCGTCCTTGAACCAGTCGGGCGCATCCTTTTCGACGAGGAAGAACGACATCACCTCCATCTTGTCCGGTCCGAGCGGGTGCCAGAGGCGCAGCGTCAGGAACGGCGTCGGTGGGGAGAGGTGGTCCTTGGCCATCAGGAAGTTGCCGATCGACAGATTCGGGAACACGGTGCCATGGATGAAGGCATTGGGCCGGAAGATCTCGACCTGCTCCGGCGTGAGCCGACGCCCCAACTCCTCGACGATGTTCTCCGGCATGCCCATGAACTCCGGCAGCGGCATACCCGGCGGCGGACCGATGATGCCCAGGCCGTGACCGTGCTCGGTGTGGACGTGCTCTCCGTAGAGTGCGAACTGCGGGTCGGGCGGGGCGAGCCCCAGCTCGACCATCGAGCGGTGGGTCATCATGGTGTGGTAGGCGTCGCCGACGAAGTTGTCTGCGCCGAGCTTCCAGTTCGCGTCGACCACCCACCGCTGCGGGGCGCCGACGACCTGCAGCCCGGCGTCACTGCGGTCCAAAACAATATCGAGGTAGAACTTCATATCGCCGAGGTAGTCCTCCAGCGAATCGGCGTTCGGGTCCAGCGAGCCGAAGATCAGGCCCTTGTAGGTGGCCAGGTTCGGCATCGGCCGCAGGTTCCAGTCGGACTTCTTCAGCTGATTGCCGTACGCGTCCTTGCCGGCCGGCACGCCGACCAGACTTCCCGTGTTGCTGTAGGTCCAGCCGTGGTACGGGCACCGGAAGTGCGAGGCGTTCCCCATCTCCGCGCGGCACACCTGCATACCGCGATGGCGGCAAGCGTTGAGATGCCCGCGGATTTCGCTGTCCTCGTCGCGGCAGACGATGAACTGATCCTCGGAGATGTACCGCACGACGTAATCACCGCGCTCGGGGATCTCACTCTCATGCGCGAGAAAGACCCACGCGTGACCGAAGACCCGCTCGCGCTCGACGTCGTGCACCTCGGGATCGTTGATGATCGAGGCGGGGACGGTCCAGTCGGACTTCACGTCGTGCAAACCCTTCTGAAGGGTCTGCCGGAGTTCGTTGCTCAGCATGCTTTCGGCTTTCTCGAGTCAGACATTCTCTTTCTCCTTCTGGAAGTGCGGGCCTACGAACCCTGAAAGTGGGGGTCTCCGAGGCGATTCGACCCCGCTCAAAGCCATCTACTTGACTGACGTTCTAACATGTTAGTATCTTTGCTCACATCGGTCAACGTAATTTTGTGTCGCAGGTCACCGACGACCGGATTGTGTGTCGTGGGCCACCAACAAGGAGAGCGCAACATGACAACACCCGTCCTTTCACCCGAGTGGATGCAGACATATGGCGAGCTGTGGAACAACACCGAGGCGACACGCCAGGGACTCAAGAAACTGAGCATGGTCATCGAGTACCGACTCGCCGAGGACGAGAGCCGCGCAGGTCAGATCCAGGTAGTCCTCGGCGAGGTCGTCCGGGCGGGCGCCCCGGCTGACGGCGTCAAGCCCGAGTTCGTGCTAACAGCCAATACGGACACCTGGCAGCGCCTCGGCCTGGGCGAACTCCCGGCAGCCAAGGCGATGGTCACCCGCAAGGTCAAATTTCGCGGCCCCATGTCGGTCGCTATGGCGAACCTTCCATCCCTGGAAGCAGCGATGAAGATGATGGGCCAGATCGACGGCACCGACTGGTCGGTGTAACCGGAAAGCCTCGCGCACAAGGGTGAAATGTCCGCCCTGCATCGAGCATCCGACGCCGCCGCGGAACAACAGATGAGGACCGTCCCGGTCGACGCGCGACCGGGACTCCGCACTGGGCTTGGCCACATCATCAGCATTGGACATGTGTGGGTCGTGTACGGACGGCACTCCACTGATGATGCCGAGGGCGCGTTTCCACCCTGCCGCAGCCAGATTGGGACCCATTGAGGCCCTTGATCATTCCAACCTGAAGCGACCGGCGGGCTGCTCGCACCTCTCGTGGCGTAGCGCGTGCCCGTGCTCGTCGGCTGCCCACGTCATTCGTCTTTCCCTGGCGCGCGGTTGGACGCTGCTGCGTCAGGGTGAAAGGCGTGTGGTCCGCGCCAGTACCCAGGGCTCGCATGAACTGTGCCGCACGCAAGCGGGTCGCCGCTCGTCAGCCGGCGACCTTGCCGACGCGTCGTCAGACGGACGCGGCGCGGGGCATACTGGCCGGAATCACTTTGTACTGCTTGGTCGGGCGGTGCAGGCGCGGATCGCGCATCCACAGCGACACACGATCGCGGTGGGCCATCGCGAAGCGGCAGTACGACACGCCCTCTGCCCGACAGGCGATCTCTTGCACATCGATTGGGAGGCCTGTCGCCTCCGAGGCCCAGCCCGCCGCGTATCCCGCCTGGAGATGGCAGGCCCGGCTGCGGTGCCCGTCGTTCAGCGCCTCCCGCGCACTGAACGAGTTGTCCGACTCCCACAGCACGAGGAAGTCCTCGTCGAGCTTGGGCTCCCATAGCAGCAATTGCACGTCTCCGTAGCCCGCCCATGCGAAGTGGAACGGGCCGGTAAGCACGCGATACTGCGGTTCGGTCATGCCGATCTTGCGGTCCGCGAAGAACGCCGTCGCGTGGCTGAGCCCGATGAGACGACCGAACCGGTACATCACCGCGGGTGCCAGCTCGGCACCGAGGATCTCGACCAGCTCGCGCGGCAGGTCGCTGGCCACGACGTGGGTCGGGACCAGGGCGTGTGGAACGCCGGCGAGCGACACCTGGGCAAGGCCCGGGTCGCGCGTGAAGCGCTCCTGGTACTCACACATGTCGTCGAGGGCACGAGCGATCAATGCCGACAGCTGTGTCATGGCTTCTCTCCTCCTCGCCGCGGGGCGGCGGCACCCTCCAGGTAGACGACGAAGCGGTCGCCGCACCGACGGGTGTGCTGCTCTGCGAGGGTCCGCGCACGCTTGGCGGCACGCCGCTCGAGCGCCTCGAAGATGGCTCGATGCTCGGTTCTGGATTCCGTCATCGACTCCCCCATCTGGTCGCCCGTGAACGGAAGCCGCGCAAGCTGATAGCGCAGCAGCGACCACACGCCCTCGACGGTCTGGATGAGCCGCGGCATGCCGCTACCCTCGATGATCTTCAGGTGGAACTCGTAGTTGAGGTCACCGTAGGCCACTTCGTCCCCATGATCAATGGCCGCTTCCATCCGCTCGAGCACGCCACCGAGCTCAGCGAGCTGCTTGGCGCTCATCGCTTTGGCGGCCACCTCGGCGGCGAGGCCCTCGAGCACGCCACGTATCGCGAACAGCTCGGTGACGGTCGTGGAACTCGGCCGAACAACGCGACACCCGACCTGGGGAATGATCTCCACGAGTCCCTCTGACTCCAGTCGCTTGAGGGCCTCGGACACCGGCGTGCGACTGATCTGCAGCTCCTCGGACAGCGCGTAAGTCGAGAGCGTGTCGCCCGGCTGCCAGCGACCGCGGAGGATCTCCGCGGTGAGCTGCTCATACGCTTGACCGCTTCGATTGAGGCGCTGACTGACCATGGGATCCTAGGTGTGCGAAGTGATCGATTCACTCCAGTGTATTGCACCGGTGGACGCATCGCCGATCCGACTAGAATGTTACTACGCTAGCTGGGTACGGTTGATGCCACTGCGGTGTGGTGGATCACCCGAACCCATGCCGACGGCTTGGCCGACACCATGGACGTAACACGCGCCGGAACATCCAGCTCTGCAATGTTTCTTCGAAAGGCCCGGCGCTAGGGGCAACCGAGCCGAGCGTGCGTGGCGGGGTGGGATCCCGCCGAGGCCAGATGATCGAGGGCCTCGCAGGTGATCGACGTCCGCGCAAGGCATCGTGCGCCGCCGGCACCGGCGCACGATGCTTGCCGAGTCCCACCCCTGGTCCGTGGACCAGCCGTGTCCACCAATGGGGAGGTCTGTGACAAACCACCTTCCACTACGTTCAATAGCGCGCTAGCATACTAGTATCAAACATACGGAGGAGGGTTCATGAAGATCCTGATCGCGACGGAAGAGGCACAGGCGGACCCGGCAACCGAGCTATGGGTCTGCGAGGTCTGTGAAGACGTGTACGACCCCCGGCTGGGTGACCCGGACGGTGGCATCCCCCCAGGAACTGCCTTCCAGGACATCCCCGACGACTGGGTCTGTCCGGTCTGCGGGGCGCGCAAGAAGGAATTCCGGAAGCTCAGGCCTGGCGAGGAATACCAGGACGTGAGCGAAGACCTCGTGACGGGAGAGCTGGGATGAACGCTTCCGGCAGCGGCAGCGGCAGCGGCCGCGTCCTCGTCTGCCTCAAGCAGGTACCCGCCCCGGGGGCGGTTTCCTTCGACGAACGCACCAAGCGCATTCGCCGCGATTCCGACGCCGCGATCACCAACCCCGCCGATCTGTGTGCTCTCGGGCACGCGCTGTCGCTTCGCGACGCGCTCGGCTGGGAGGTGGTTGTCGTCACCATGGGGCCACCCGCCGCCCAGGCCACCCTCGTCGACGCACTACGCCGAGGCGCCCACCGCGCCGTCCATCTTCTCGACCGGCGTTTCGCTGGCGCCGACACGCTCGCGACGGCGCGCGCGATCACCCGGGTCGTCGAACGTGAAGCGCCGGACCTCGTCCTCACCGGCCGCTGGACGCTTGATGGCGCCACCGCACAGGTCGGTCCGCAGGTCGCCGAACTGGCCGGGCTGCCGCAACTCACGCAAGTCGTGGCGCTGCACACCGGCGACGACGGTCACATCCGGGCCGAGGTGGAAACCGACGTCGGCACGGAGGACTGGGCCGTCGAGCTGCCGGCGTTGGTGTCGGTCGGACGTGGAATCGAGCCGCCCTGGTTAGTCGCCGCCGCCGACGCCGCGGCCATCGAGACGGTCACCGCCGATGATCTCGGAGGAGGGCCCCGCGACTTCGGGACCCGCGGCTCGCCGACCTTCGTCGTCGAGATCCGTCCCGGCCGCAGCATGCGCTCCACGGAGCACTGCGCCGACGCCCCCGCCGCCGCCAGCATGCTGGCCGCCGCGTTCGCGGCGGCCCACGAGGACCTCTGGCCCGCGACCTACGCTGCCGGTCCGGCATCCCCGCCGCGGGAGGTCTGGGCGGTCGCCGAGCCGCTGCCCGGTGGCGGGCTGCACCCCACCAGCCTCGAGGCCCTCGCCTGCGCCCGCTCGATCGCTGCCGAGCTGCACTCCACGACCGTTGCCGTCCTCCCCGGTGCGCACAGCAGCGACGCGCCGCGCGTCCTGCACGCGCACGGGGCGGACCGGGTGATCGTGCTCGGTGACGCCGGGCTCGCGGAGTATGCCACGGAACCGTTCACGAGCGCCCTCAGTGCGGCGATCACCGCCGGCTCGCCGTTCGCGGTGATCGCCCCGTTCAGTGCCCGGGGGCGCGACTACGCACCGCGCGTCGCGGCCCGGTTGGGTCTCGGGCTCACCGGGGATTTCGTCGCCCTCGAGGTACGCGGCGCGGACACCGACGACCCGGACCTGCTTTGGCTCAAGCCGGCGCTCGCGGGGAACGTGCTCGCACCTGTCATCGCGCACACCACCCCTTCGATGGGCACACTGCGCCCCGGGTCCTTTCCGGTCGCCGCCGTCCGAGACGAGGGCGATCCGCAGGTCGACGTCCTCAAGCCGGCCGCCAAGGTCGCCGACGACCGGTGCACGCCGATCGAGCGGCGCGTCGAGAATCCCGACGCTCCCCATCTGACAGCGGCGCGGGTGGTCATCGGCCTGGGCCCCGGGCTCGATGCGGCAACGCGGCGGGCGGTCGAGCGGTTGGCTCAGGCGACTGGCGGCGCGGTGGCGGCCACCCCAGCGGCGGTGGCCGCGGGCGACGCACCGTGGCAGATCGAGATCGGGCCACTCGCCCGCACGATCGCCCCCTCGATCTATCTGGGCCTGGGGAGACACGACCCCGGGACCCTCCGTGCGGTGACTGGAGCAGGGCAGATCGTCGTGGTAGACCCCGACGGCCAGCTCGACGAACTGTCCGGCCTCGCCGACGCAGTCGTCACCGCGGATATCGAACCGGTACTTGGTGATCTGTTGGAGCTTGTCGCGGCGGTGCACTAATCCCTCCTCCGGATCCGTTTCACCGTCCCGATCGGCGCCGGTGAAACGGATCCGGCAGCATTGCCAGCCACTTGCGCAGCAGCGCATCGATCCGTGCGCCGGTGAGCCGGTCGCAGATTCGCCTGCAGCACGGCAGGATCGTCGACCGCGGTGAACGCATTATCGAGTGCGGTGAACCCGAGCCCGGCCCTCGCGGCCTGACGCTGGGCCCAGTGGTGGCCGTTGATACAGAGTTTGGCGTTGTAGGGGTAGGACGAGCAGAACTTGAGGAAGAACGGGCCGAAGTCGGCGGCGATGCAGTAGAAGTAGTAGTGGTTGAACATGCCGGCGGACTTGACGATCCACGGATAGCTCCGACCGTCGACGTCGCGGCGTTTTCTCGGTGCGGAACAGTGCTGTCTTCTCCTGCGCCCGGCCGATGAACACCACTCCCTCGGGCGCGGTGAACTGCTCTAGTGCGCCGTGCGGAAATTAACTTGACAGTTACCCCTGAACGGGATGTCACTCCGCTTTCACGCCTTGCCGCGGCGAGGACGACCAAATTCCGAAGGCCACCACCGGCCCTGAGTAGATCGTTCAATCCGATGAATTCTCGCGAGTATCGCAGATGGCCCCAGCGGCGACGCGCCGCATGGGCCGAGGTCAACCGCACGCGCAAGCATCGCGACACCGAGGCGGAGCGCCTCATCGAGTTCGCCAGTATGTGGGCACCATACGGCGGTCCGGACGAGGAAGAGATCCTCGTTCACTTCGGAATGTCGCGGCTCCGGTTCATCGAACGTTTGTGGCAGGTCATACCTGATTCCAACTGCGCTCAAGAGGAAATATGCAGTTTAGCGGGCACATACCCCGCACCCCCTGCGAACGGACGATCCTCGTCTCGTTCCGTGAGTCGCTCGGCGGGTCACGTGGACGGAGCGGGCGGCTGGCGATCCGACAGATCCCAGGCAGTTACGCAAACTTGAGCACACGCCTCACATAGGAACGAAATGTGGAACAGTCTTTGTGACAACGACATTCTGGACTTTGCTCTTCTTTGGAAACCGCTTGGTGGGCCTGCTCCGAAGGGATGTCACTGCCGCATTCGCAATCGACATCAACGAGTACGAACGCCGACTAGCAGCAGCTGTCGGGTTCCAAGTGTCCCAACTTCGGAAAGGTGGCACCTCCCGTGAGTTCGTCTACGGGCTGTCTGCGATATCGGCGCTTGATCGAAATCCACTGCGAGTGGGTGACATATGAGCAACAACATCGTCTAATGGCTCGTATCAGAAGCCAAGTCCGTCAAGTTACTTATCCCACGGCGCACTAGTGTCGTACGCCATAAATTCGTGCTTTAACTTGATATCCTGAGGTATGCCTCGAACCGGACGCCCGAAGGCGGAGTTGATGTTGACCGATAACGAACGCGAACAGCTCGTTCGATGGTCGCGGCGGGCGAAAACCCCACAATCGTTGGCACTGAGGGCGCGGATCGTGTTGGCTTGCGCAGAGCCAGGGATGACAAATAAGCAAGTTGCGGTAGATCTAGGGATATCCGCCAACACGGTCAACAAATGGCGCGGGCGCTTCGTCGACCGACGCCTCGACGGCTTGGTCGACGAACCTCGACCGGGTCGTCCGCCCTCGATCTTGCTGGACCGGGTCGAAGACGTGGTTACCGCGACACTGGAAACCTCCCCGGCCAATGCGACGCACTGGTCGCGTACCTCGATGGCCAAGCGCACCGGCCTGTCACCGTCGACGATCGGCCGGATCTGGCGCAAGTTCGAACTCAAACCGCATCTGACCGACGGTTTCAAGCTGTCCACGGATCCGCAGTTCGTGGACAAGGTCGTCGATGTCGTTGGCCTTTACCATAATCCGCCCGAGCGTGCCGTCGTCCTGTGCGTGGACGAGAAGAGCCAGATGCAGGCATTGAACCGTTCCCAGCCGGTGTTGCCGATGATGCCCGGCATGCCGGAACGGCGCAGTCATGACTACGCCCGCAGCGGCGTCACCAGTCTGTTCGCGGCGTTCAACATCGCCGACGGCACGGTGATCTCCGAGCTTCATCGACGTCACCGGGCCGTGGAGTTCAAGAAGTTCCTCACCGCGATCGACAAGGCCGTCCCCGACGAGTTGGACGTGCATCTCGTCTGCGACAACCTGGCCACCCACAAGACGCCTGCAGTGGGCGACTGGTTGGCAAAGCACCCACGTTTTCACGTCCACTTCACCCCGACCGGGTCCTCCTGGATCAATCAGGTCGAGCGATGGTTCGCATTCCTGACCGATCAACTACTCCGCCGTGGAGTACACAAAAGCGTTGTCGCACTGGAGAAAGACGTTCGCAACTGGATCAAGACCTGGAACGACGACCCGAAGCCGTTCGTCTGGCACAAGACCGCCGAGGAGATCCTCGATTCCCTCGCCAAATATATCTCACGAATTTCTGACGCGGGACACTAGGTACTCATGCATCACGTCGTCCTTGCGCTGCCCCTTGGCGAAGTCGACCCACGGGATGTGCCGGGTGTCGGCGAAGCGGTGCACCGCCGCCGAGAAAGCGGTTGGTCCTCGCCAAGGGTGCGGTCGAGGCGATCGGCAACCCCAACTGCCGGTGCACCTAGCCGACCAGACCCTTCGCGTATTGCAGGCCCGGCACGTAGACGTTCGGGTACACCGGTCGATGCACTCGACCTCGAACAGCACGTGTTCGGTGACGCATCGGCGACGCTGCGCGCTACGGTCATGGTGGGCTCCGATGGGTCGGGCGTCCGTAAACCAACCAACCAACCGCTACGACGGTTTCATACACCCAGATAGCCATCACGCTCAGGGGCACCACCCCGACCGGCCGGTGCCCCTGAGCGCAGCCGCCATCACACGACTCGTCGGTCGGGCTGGGGCGAAGCCCTGTTAGACGGCGCCTCTCTGTGTCAAGCCGAACTTGTGGCCCCGGTTGTAGGGTGGAATTTGGTAGGTCCGGGAAGTGACTGGTCCGAAGTGCCGGTGTGCGGGGTGTCAGCCGGCCGCGCAGGACGATAGAGCCGCCCCCGAGTGTCCTCCCGGGCCTGCCGCCAGCTCTGTCGCCGAGTCGCGGAGAAGTTGCCGATAGACGACGTCCGAGAGCCGCCTCTTCAGGCAGCGCAACGCTTCCCTGTGACTCTTTCCGGCGGCGCGTTTTCGTTGGTAATACGCGCGGCCGGGTGTGTCTCTACGGATCTGCGTAATAGCCATGGTGTGCAGGGCGCAGTTCAGTTGGCGGTCTCCGGCGCGGGAAAGACGGTGGCGTACGACGTCCCCCGAAGACGCCTCGATCGGGGCGGTGCCGGTGTAGCTGGCGAACGCGGCGGCCGAACGGAACCGGTGGATCGAACCGACCCGAGCGAGGATCTTGCCCGCGTTCAGCGTTCCGATCCCGCACAACTCGGTCAGGGAGGTGCCGGATACGGCGACCGCTGCCTCGATGTCGCTGGTGGCCTTGGCGATCCGCCGGTCCAGTTGCCGAATCTCACCAACTAGGTCGACCGCGAGGCCGCGCATAGTCTTGCCGGCGAGATCGCGGGGTCGGACTCGGCGCAACATCTCGGCGGCGCGGACGGCGCTCAGGCCACGGGGGGCGCCTGCGGGGATCAGGTGAGTGAGTACGACGTGGAGCCGGTTGACGGTTTGGGTGCGGGTCTTGACCAGGTCATCGCGGTGCTCGACGATCGCCCGCAGCGCGGTGACCGCGGCATCCATTCGGGCGGTGGTCAGTCCGTGCGCGGTGAGCGCTGCGACCCCGACGGACACGGCGTCAGCATCGTCGCTCTTGCGGCCGTGACCGGTGGACAGAAGCCGCACCCGCGCGGCCAGCTTCGCGGGGACATCGACCACGTCCACACCGTCCTCGCTCAAGCGCCTCGTCAGCGGCGCACCCAGGCCGGTTGCGCCCTCGATCGCCCAGTGGGTGTTCGACCACTTCCGGGCGAATCGGCGAAGCGATCGGTAACCGTCGTCGCCGACCGAGACCCGGATGGTGGCTAACGGTCGCAGCGAGGCGTCGACCGCGGCTGCGGTCCACGACGCCTTGTGCGGATCAACAGAGATCATCACCTGTCTTCCGGAATCCTCGAGCACTTGCGCCATCACCAACTCCTCAACTCAGTTTCGATTCGGTAGCGAGGAGGGCACACCAACTTTCGGCTTTGCAGGCCTCTCTTCAGCCACTCCTGCCGTCGGCGCCGGCCGGGGACGCAGGCCGTCTAGGAGCCAACCCCACAGCAGGGTGACAGGTATGAAGCGAGCGACCCCGGTCGGTGCCTAGGAGATCATGGCTGCAGACCGCGATCCCCTGCAGCAATTCAACAAGTTGGTATGGAGGTGATGGCTGGGGCCTCGCGCCACATGTGATCGTGGGTTGCCGACAGGAAGCGGTCCTGGCCGGTAGAGCCACAGATGTGGGGAGGCCCCAGCAATGAATCATTGCGTACGAGTGTTGGGTTGGATGTGCACGCGCGGTCGGTGGTCCCGTGTGGACTCGACGGGGATACCGGCGAGCTGTTCGAGCGGCGGTTGACGCCGGATCGCCACGAAATTCTCGGATGGATATGGGGGTTCGCACACCGCGGCCAGTGTGTGCACCGGCTCGTCAGCGGTGATTTCGGTGAATTGGACGGCCTGCTTGAGTCGGTAGCCGGGAACATACCTGGCAACGTTTCGAGCCATGCGTTCGACGGAGTCGCGGATCCGCTGTTGGGTGTCTTCGCCGAGTCGGTCGGTCAGACACGGTCTCGCATGATCATCTCCGGCTCTGCTGTGTTGAGGACGTGATCGCCTTTCCCCGCTCCGCCCCGCCGACCTCCTCGATCGCGCGGGCGGTGGTTTGCGTGAATTCGTCGATGCTGGCGCGGGTGCCCGGACCTGCACACTCGGAGGCGATCGACGCGACGATTTCGGCGTAGCGGACGGGAGTTCGCTGAGCGATTGCCGCCACGATCGGAGTCGTTGCCTGCCCGCCGCAGGTGACCATGTTGACGTTGTCGGCATCGCGATTCTCATCGAGATTGACCGCAGGGACCACGTAGGGACCGATCGCTGCCGGTGTCAGATCCACCAGCTTCTTCCTGTACCCGGCGAGCCTTTCAGCGTTCGCGATGTGCGCTACAGCTGAGGTGGCGTCGAAGACGATGTCGATGTCTTCGAAGCCGGGCATGCCGATGAGACCGTCGACACCGGCAGCGGTGGTGGGCACTCCGAGACGGGTAGCCCGGCCAGTCCGTCTGATCCGGGGTCGATGCCGACCATCGCTGCCATTTCCAGCGCGTCGGACAGGCGAATGACCTTGATCATCAGGTCGGTGCCGATGTTCCCGGACCCGATGATGGCGACCTCGACCTTAGTCTTGTTCAATTGCTCCCCTCGGAGTCCACAAAACGCAGGCTCACGGTTCCAACGCGACCGCTGAAACTCGCTTCGACGACATCACCGGTGGTGACACGCTGTGCAGCGGTAAAGGAACCGGGAATGACGAGCTGACCCGCACGAAGATTTTCCCCGCGCTCGCCGAAGGGTGTTACCGAGCCATGCCAGGGGCGCGAGCGGGTTGCCGAGTACATCGGTACCCATTCCGGTACCCGGCGGCGCGGCCGTTGATTGTCATCCGTGTGCTTCGCAGGTCGCCAGCTGCTCCACGGTCAGCGGTGTCTGCGGTCCCGTTCCCAGTACCACTGCACCCGAGGACGCATTGTCCGCGATGGTGTCGATGATCGTGATCTTCCGTCGCTGATGCGCGAGTCGATGATCTCGATCCAGGGCAGCACTGCCCCACTACGGTTGCAGCATCCTCGAAGGTGAGGCCCGGGCCCGGGCCCGGGCCCACAAGATCCTCCTTGAGGATGAATGCCACCTCGGGTTCCACACGTGGGGTGATGAATCGGTCCGCGAGAACGCACCCGACCGCACTCGAAGATCATCTCGTCGAGCAGGAATCCGAAGTCCGGCTGGTCGATCCTGAGCTGAGTCAGCCCCACTTTGTGCCCTCGCAGCACGCTGCCCGAGCCGAGCAGGTGAGCGCGCAAGCTGGTCCGGATCCGGTAGGCCCCGTCGATGGTCAGGCCCGGAAAACGTTCGGAGAGTGGAGAGATCGGGATACGCGTGGTTGCGGCAGCGAGGAGATCGCCGGCAGAGCGCCGAGGTCCGCTGGCTGCGCCTGGTCGATGGTGTTCCGGCGTGTCGGCGTCGTCATCATTCGCGCACCGTTCCGGCAGCGACCGTTGTTTCCGTGAGGCCGGCGGTCTTGTGAACGGGTACGGCCGTGGTCACTGCGAAGCCGGCGATGTACTCGGGAATGGGCCGGTAGTACTCGGAGGTCACCGTGTACTGGCCGGCGGCCGCTTTCAGGGCGTTGTGGGCCGCGACCCAGGTGCGCACTTCGTGGGCGGAGTTGCCTGCCGTGGCGGCCATCTCCTTGGCGGTCCACGCATCGAGCTGTTCCAGCTCCCCGGAGGCCAGGATGTCAAGAAGTTGCCGGTCCCACTCCGGGGCGAGGTCCATGATGCCGGCCTCACCCCTGGTGAAGGCCTTGGCGGTGTCGATAACCCGCTGCTGGCGGACCGCTCGCGCCGCGGCGGTGGGATGGCGGCAACCCAGCAACATCTTCCTTTGTTCCCCGGTCGCTGCCTCGAGCCGCGGTACCGGCGGGTCGTGGGACAGACCACCGGACCCGAGGAGCAGAACGTTCCCGTCGAAATTCTTCAGGAATGTGCCCACGGCCTCGCCGAGCAGGCGGATTCGCTTCATGGGCGCGAAAGGTGCCGCCACGGAATTGACGAAGATCGGGATCACCGGCTTCGTCGCGATGCCCCCGAGCAGGATTTCCAAGGGCTGGACTGCACCGTGGTCGACTTCCATCTCGAGGGAGACCGCAATGTCCACGCCCTGGTCCAGCACCGACTGCGCCATCTGCTCGGCAAGCGCCGAGGGCACATCGAGCGGGCCGGCGGAGCTGCCGAAGTCACCCACGCCCGAGGCCTCGAAGCCGATGCAGAACGACGGCATGAGCTTGTAGAAGAACCCGTTGTAGTGATCGGGGGCGAAGGAAACGACGAGGTCGGGGTCGTAGTCTTCGATGAACTGCCGGGCCTGCGCGAAGGCCCTGTCCACCTCGGTGCGGACCTCGGGCGGGGGGCCGTTGAACTCCAGCAGCGGACTGTGTGACGTGCAGACTAGCGCGAGCGTCATTATTGGTTCCCTTCGGTGAACAATATGGTCTTCGCCTCAGCGGGCGGGCCAGCACTCAGCTGGCGAGGGTGAGCGGGCCGGTCGGTTCGAGGCAGAAGCCGGACCAGGCGGCGGAGTATTCGGTGTCGTGCGCTGCGCGCAGTAGGTGTCGGTAGCCGCCGGAGTAGAAAACGAGTGGATCGCCCGGGGTGTCGTCCAAATGGTGGACCTTCCCGATGAAGAGGGTGTGGTCCCCGGCGCGGTGGGCGTCGACCACCTCGACACTGATGCGAGCCAGGGCGCCCCGTACCAGGGGGGCACCGGCGATCTCGTCGAAGCTGAAATCTGGAAGGAGGTCGGGCCGCCCGCTGAAGTGCCGGCTAACGGTTTCCTGGTCGGCACCGAGAAAGCTCACGCCGTAGCGGCCACTGACGAGCAGCATCTCGTGCATCTTCGCCTTGGTGGCAATGGACACCATCGCCAGAGCAGGGTCCAAAGACACCGACATGAATCCGTTGGCGGTCATGGCGTGAATGCCATCGGCGTGTGTGGTACCGATGATCGCCACTCCGGTAGTGAAGCGCCCCATGACATTACGGAAACGCCGGGGGTCCACGGGGGGCGGCGCGTCCGGGCCGGTAGTCGTCGACATCGATGTGCTCATTGCTCCACCTCTCGTACTGAGATCTTAGTATGTCAGCTTAGAGGTGTGTGACCGACCTGACAAGCCCCTCCGTCGAAGGCGTCCGGAAGCTGTTCCAGTCCACCGGCGATCAACGTCGTCGTCGACCGCCGGTAAGTCAGCCCCACGGTCGGCCGCATTCACCTAGGCCAGAGGGCATTTGATGGATCCCTCTGGGCACCATCTGTTCCGTCGCCGCGTTCCGGTTGGACCGCATCATCGAGCGCCTCGAGTAGGATCATTTGAGCCGCATTCTCGCGCGAGATATGGTATTGAAATACTAGAATCTGACAGGGCCAACACTCGTCGGTTTAGCCCATGCAGTGATCGTCGAGAGGCTGGATGTTCCATGACCATGACCGCGTCCGGGAGCAAGACGGACCAGATCTACGACGCCCTCCGCACCCGGCTCATGCAAGGGCATTACCAGTTCGGGGAGGTCCTGAGCACCTACGAACTCGCTCAGGAGTTCGGCGTGAGCCGCCGGCCGGTCATGGACGCTGCGATGCGGCTGGCGTCCGAGGGATTCATTTCCATTATCCCCCAGGTGGGGTGCCGGGTGATCATCCCCGAAGAAGACAGGGTCCGGGAGCATTTTGCCCTGGCCGGAATCCTCGAAGGTGCGGCCGCTAAGCTGGCAGCCCTCAACGCCACCGAGGTGCAACTGGCCGACATCGATGCTGCACTTGGCCGCTGCGCCGGCCCAGCCGAGGCGGACGATGCCGCGGCCTTCGCGGCCGCGAACCGCGACTTCCACTCCGCCGTGCTGGCAGCCAGCGGCAACCAGCGACTGACCGAGCTCGCCAAACACGCCTGGGATCTGAGCGATTTTTACATCCAGAAGAACCGAGTCAGCACGGACCTGCGCAGATCTCAGAGTGAACACTCCGACATTGCAGGGGCGATCTCGCGCCGGGAACCAGGGCTTGCGCGAGAGCTCATGGAAGGGCATCTCTCGCGATTCTGGATGGGCGTTCACATCTAGCCACGCGCCGGTCACGTCCGGCAGGCGACAACAGCGGGTCACCCTCGACAGGGTGTAAGCCCGCGGCCCAGCCGTAGCCTGGCGGCGAAGCGCCATCAGGCTCCGGAGTGCCCGAGAAAGACCGACCCAAGCAGCGTCCCCGCCCCGTGAGGTGAATCCGGCCGAATGGTGCGTGCCCGTCAGGGAAACACCGGGAGGTCGACGGCGACGATCTCTGAGGCGACCGCCGAGATCGTTCCAAGAGCAGAACGCGAGTAGCGCGCACACTGCCCCGTGCGCCGCATCCGCCCGCGCACACCGAGCCCGGGCAGCCGCTCCGCTCTCTGGACCAGCACGTTCGGGGCATCGCTCTGTTGGTCACCGCGCCCACTTGGCGGCCCCGCGCGACACTGCGGCGGAAAAACAGCATCTTGTCATTGAGATCTTAGTATGCCAGCATGTTACGTGTGGTCGCAGTCACTGGTCGGATATCAGTCAGGTACCTGGGATAGGCATCCGGCCGGCGAAATGCACCGGGGCGGCATCAATGCCGCCGACCCGAACCGGCCGGGCCTGGCTGCAACAGGAAGGATTGCCGTGGAAGAGCATGTGAGCATCTGGGGAGACCTCGCGGGTGTCGACCTGGTTCAACGAACGGTCGATGTCAACGGAGTCGCCACTCGGGTCGTGGAGGCCGGGAGCGGAGCGAGCCTGATCCTGGTGCACGGGACGGGCGGGCACCTGGAGGCGTACGCGCGTAACGTGCGGGATCTGGCCAAGGATTTCCATCTAGTCCTGTACGACATGCCGGGGCACGGTTACTCGGACAAGCCCGACCGGCCGTACACCATCGACTATCTCAGCGATCATCTCGTGGCGTTGATGGACGCGCTGTCCATCGACCGGGCCGACCTCTCGGGCGAGTCCCTCGGCGGCTGGGTCGCGGCCTGGACGGCCGCGCACCACCCCACTCGCGTCCGCGGGATGGTCCTCAACACACCCGGGAACATCACCAACAAGCCCGAGGTGATGGCCGGCCTGAAGGAATCGAGCATGAAGGCGGTTCGTGAGGCCAGCCCGCAGACCGTGCGAGCCAGGGTCGAGTGGCTCTTCCACGACACGTCCCTGGTCACCGACGAACTCGTGGGCCTGCGGCTGCGGATCTATTCCCAGTCCGGCTTCGAGACGGCGATGGCCAACATCCTTGCGGTGCAGGACTGGGAGTACCGGCGCCCCTTTGTGTGGTCACCGGCATGGTGTGACCGCATCGTCGCCCCGACCTTGCTGCTGTGGACCGACCACGACCCGACCGCCGCCGTCGAAGAGGCCTCCCTGCTCGAAACACTCATCTCGGGAAGTCGCCTGGAGGTCATCGAGGGGGCCGGGCATTGGCCGCAGTGGGAGAAACCGGACGAGTTCAACGAGGCACACATTCGATTCTTGAAAGGAAAGTCATGACCGCACGAAACGGCGAAGCATACCTCGAGAGGTTGCGCACGCACAGTCCCGAGTTGTGGGTGGGATCGGAGAAGATCGTCGATGTCGTCGGGCACCCGGCCACGGCCGGTGCCGCCACCGAGATCGCCCGCCTGTACGACCTCCAGTGCGAGGACGGCAACGAGGACATGCTCTTCGAACCCGCCGACGGCGAGGGCCCGGTCGGAGTGCAGTTCCTCGAGCCGCGCTCCCGCGAGGACCTGGAGCAACGACACGCCATGCACAAGAAGTGGGCGGATTCCACCCTGGGCATGATGGGTCGCACCACGGATTTCGTGAGCGCCATGCTGATGGCCTGGAACGCTAATGCCGACTTCTTCGGCGACAACGCCGATAAGGTACGCGACTACTTCCGGCACGTGCGGGACAACGATCTGTTCCTGTCCCACGCGATCGCGGACCCGCCCGTGGACCGGTCCAAGCCCGCGTCACAGCAGCCCGACCCCTACACCTATCTCGGGGTCAAGGAGCAGACCGCGGAGGGCCTGATCGTCAGCGGCGCAAAGATGCTGGCGACGGCCGCACCCTACTCCGACGAGATCCTCGTCTGGCCGTTCTCGCTGCGCAAGTTCGCCCCGGAGGAGAAGCCCTACGCCATCGCCTTCGCCATCCCGACCGACGCGCCCGGCGTGCGGCTGATCTGCCGGGAGCCGTTCGGCGGCGGCAACGCGTTCGACCAGCCGCTGTCGAGCCGGTTCGACGAGATGGACGCGGTGGTCGTCTTCGACGACGTGCTCGTGCCCTGGGACCGGGTCTTCATCAACCAGGACTACGAGCGGGTCAACCGGATCTGGGAGATCAACTCCAACGCTTTCACCGGAGCCCAGACCTCGGTCCGCCTGATGGCGAAGCTGCAGTTCGTCGCCGGGCTGGCGAAGCGGGCCACCGAGGTCGTCAAGACCGACCAGTTCCCGCAGGTCCGGGATGCCCTCGGGGAGATCAGCACCTACATCGAACTGACAAGGGCCGCGATCCTCGCATCCGAGGCCGGCGCCACGCCCAACCAGGACGGTGTCCTCTTCCCCGACCTCCGGCCGCTGTACGCCATCCGCAACTCCGGAAACCGCTGGTATCCACGGGTGCGCGAGATTCTCCAGCAAATCCTCGCCGGCGGACTGCTCTATCAGCCAGCCGACGTCAGTGCGTTCGACTCCCCCATCGCGTCGGACCTGGCCAAGTTCTACCGCGGCCCCGACAACAGCAGCGTCGACCGCATTTCCATCTACAAGGTGGCAGCGGAGCTGGCGGTCTCCGCCTTCGGCGGACGCCATGAACTCTATGAACGCTTCTACGCCGGCGATCCGATGTTCCTGCGCATCAACACCCAGTTCAACCAGTACGACTGGACGGAACCGCTGGGACTGATCGACGGCCTGCTGGCCACCTCGGCCGAACACGCACGGACCGCCGGCTCCGCAGAGCCGGACCGCACCGAGGGGGGCGCCGCAGCATGACCGTCACGGGCAAGCGGGCGCTGGTGACCGCCGGGTCGAGCGGGATCGGTGCCGCCGTCGCGGCATCACTGCGGGCGGGCGGCGCGGAAGTCTTCATCACCGGAACCCGACCGCACACGGCCGACGTCGCCCGGGACCTCGGGGCTGCGGGCTGGGCGATCGCGGACTTCACCATGCCCGGCGCCGCCACCGGCGCGGTCCGGTCTGCCCTCGACACTCTCGGCGGTGTGGACATCCTCGTCTCCAACACCGGCGGCTCGCGGGCCGCTCCGGCCACCGAACTCGCACAAGCGGACTGGGAGTCGGCCTACCGGTTGATCCTCGACAGTGCCATCTCGCTGACCAACGCGGTCCTGCCGGGCATGTTGGCCTTGGAGTGGGGTCGGTTGATCTACCTCACCTCGGTCGGTGTGGTGCGGCCACTGCCCCGCCTGCACACGTCCAACGTGATGCGTGCCGGCGTGGCGGCGCTGGCTCGCTCCCTCGCGGGTGAGGTTGCGCCGAACGGGATCACTACCCACGTCATCGCCCCGGCGCACGTCGATACCACGCGGCGGAGGGCATTGGTGGCGGCGGCCGCCACGTCGGCGGGTACCTCAGTGGAGGAAACGGAGCGGCGGCAGCTCGCCGCCGAGCTCCCCGTCGGCCGCTGGGGGCGTCCGGAGGAGATCGGTGAGCTCGTGGCCTATCTCTGCTCGGAGCGCGCCAGCTTCCAGACCGGGTCGACGCACGTCGTCGATGGCGGAATGACCTCGATCTAAGGCGGAAAGAATGACGAATTTCGACGTGTGGATGGAAAAGCTGCACGACATGAAGGATTTCGACCCGGAGCGTTCGCTGCCGGACGGCCTGGTCACCGGCCCGGACAGCGCGCGCTGGCTCGAGGAGGAGATCACCGGCAACCCCAGCCGGGTCGGGGTACTCGCGGATGTGCCGACGAAGTCCATGGAGTTCTACCTCCAGGAGATTCCGGCCGGAACCGCGACCGACCTTCAGCGGCACTTGCACGAATCCGTGCACTGCGTCGTTGACGGCAGCGGCTACTCCGAGATCGGCGGGAAGACCCTGCGCTGGACGGCAGGGGACTTCGTCTACACCCCGCCCTGGGTCTGGCACCGGCACTACAACGACGGAACGACGAACGTCCGAATGATCCTCGTAGAGAACTCGCGGATGCTCGACAGCCTCGGCATCAACCGGCGGGAGAGCGCCGGAAACATCCCCTACCACGACAACATTGACAGGAGTTGATCCAATCATGGGAATCTCACAGGTGTCCCACGCCGAACTCGCCGTAGGCGACCTCGAAGTAGCTGTCGGCCTTCACGTCGACGTGCTCGGTATGAAGGAACTCGGCCGGTCCGGCGGTTCCGTCCGCCTCACCGCGGGCGTCGACGAAAGGTGCGACCTGGTACTGACCTCGGGTGGCACCGGCGTTCGCCGGTTCGCGCTGAGGGTGGACTCGCGCGACGACCTCGAGTACTACGGCAAACGCCTCGCCAACGCCGGCGTCGAGAACAGCATCCGCAGCGACGAGGATCCCGGCGTGAGCCAGTCCTTGCAGTTCCAGACGCCGACCGGCCACGTGATGGAGCTGTCACTGCTCACCGACGCTGAGGGGCCGCAGTACATTCATCCGGCGCGAGCCGCCCATCGCGGTGGGATCCGGGCACTGGACTTCGACCACATCACGCTCCAGGCGCAGGACCCGGAACCGTTGGTCGACTTCATGGTCGACATCTTGGACTTCCAGATCTCCGACATCTTCGCTCCCGCACCCGGCGTGATGGGTGCTGCCTGGCTCCGCGCCAGCGACCTGCACCACGACGTGGCGATCATCTCCACACCCGAGCCCGGAAAGTCGCTGCACCACTACGCCCTGGGAATGGAGTCCTTCGACCACCTCAAGGTGGCCGCTGACGAACTCGCACGACACGGTGTGCCGATCGAGACCGGACCCGGCCGTCACGGTGTGGGCGCCAACCTCTACACATATTTCTGGGTCGCGGGTAACCGTTACGAACTGTCCGCCGAAATGCCCCGGGTGCGCCCCGGTGCGCCCGGAATGTGGGACAACTTCCCGAAGGCGTTCAGCCCCTGGGGCCTGACCCCACCCGAGTCGTTCGGACACGCCTCCTAGGGAACCGGTGCCGCCGTTGACCTTCCCCTCAGCGGCGGCACCGCCACCAATGCCTTATACAGGTCGATCAATGCATCAAGGGGCGGATCCCGATCCGCCCGTTCCAAAGGTGGGGAGACCCGCGAGCTGGCTGACATCTCGATCGAAGGGCGTGCCGGATCCACCGGCGTTCGTTGTCGAATCCGAGCAGCATCTGCGTGACTGCCGCCGACACGCCGAACGCAGGCCGGGTCCGCATCGACCAGCATCGCGCGCACCGCGTTCACCGCCCGCAGCCGTGAGGTGTCCAATCTTGTACTGGAGGTAGTGGCCCGTATAGACCTTGCCCGCGCGAATGCGTTCCATCTGCTCCGGCGACGTCGCCCGCGTCCGGACGAGAAAATGGAGCTCTCTGATGTCCTGCTCGCCCAGAGGCACTCGAGGAGGGCCGATTCGTCCGCAGGCTCACGCTACGGTGTCCCTCACTTGTTCCCTGACGAAGGAATGTCCTGTGTCCGAGCGCTCTGCTGCCACCGAGGGCGAAGTTGTCGGTATGGCCGCAGCACGCGCCGCCCGCACCCGCGCATTGCTCTCGCCGGCACCTGATCGCCCTCACCGCCCGCACACCCCCTGTTGCCGGGCATCGAGGAGCGGGCGTTCCTCGACATCGACTCGCTGCTGCGCCCGGTCTACGGACACGCCAAAGAGGGTGCAAGCTACGGGCGCGCCAAGGTCTCCGGCCGCACCTTGCTGCGGAAAGGCCTGAACCCGCTGGTCACGACGCTGTCCACCGCGCATGCGGCCCCGGTGGTCGCGGAGATGCGGCTGCGGGCCGGCAAGACCGGCTCCGGCCGCGGCGCCGCCTCCCAGCTGCGGTCGGCGATCACCACCGCCCGTGCCTGCGGAGCGACGGGCAAGATCATGGCCCGCGGTGACTCCGCGTTCGCCCAACAAGGCCGTCATCGGGGCGGCGATCGCCGCCGGCATCGAGTTCGCCCTGACCATGACCCGTAACCCGCGCATCACCCGCGCCATCGCCAGCATCGACGAGCAGGAGTGGATCCCCGTGCGCTATCCCGGCTCGGTCACCGATCCCGACACCGGGAAGCTGATCTCCGACGCCGAGGTCGCCGAGGTCGAGTACACCGCATTCTCCAGCCGCCACCAGGTCACCGCCCGCCTGATCGTGCGCCGGATCAAGGACGCAAACTATCCCGACGCGCTTGCCCCGTCTGGCGGTACCACCCCTTCTTCACCAATTCCGACCTGCCGACCGTCGACGCCGACCTCACCCACCGCAAGCACGCGATCGTGCAAACGGTGTTCGCGGACTTGATCGACGGACCACTCGCCCACATCCCTTCGGGACGGTTTCCGGCGAACTGCGCCTGGGTGCTCTGCGCGGCGATCGCGCACAACCTGCTGCACCCTCGCCGGTACCCTCGCCGGCGGCAACCATGCCATCGCCCGCGGTGCCACGCTGCGCCGACACCTGGTCAACGTCCCCGCCCGGTTCGCCCGGCCCGCCGGTAAACCCGTCCTGCACCTGCCCGCTCACTGGCCGTGGCAGAAGCAGTGGAACACCCTGTGGTGCTGGGTTATCGGCTCCGCGCTTGGGCCACCACAACTGGCCTGACCGATCCCGTTCGCCATCCGGCCCGACCCCGAGGACTCCCGACAACGTGGATGAGCTGACACCCGGTCAGCGGAAAACCCACGCCCACCGACAGCCCGAAGAACCGAAACCACCGCCAAACCCGCCGGAATCACCGATCCACGGATTGAGGCTTAGGAAGGATGAGCAGGTCGGTGTCGCCGCGGCGGAGCCGTTCGGCGAAATCGTCTCGCGCGGGCTCGATATGCAAAGTCACATGCGGTGCCTCGGCGGCGAGCATGCTCAGGAGTGGGCGCAGGAGGACAGCGGCCACGTAGTCATTGGTGGTAATGGTGAACTCGCGCTGATCCGTCGCCGGGTGGAAGGCAGATCCTGAGACCACCAGCGAGTCGATGATGCACGATTTGGCGTAGGGCGTGGCGACCAGGCCGCGGCCATGCTTGATAAGAATCGGATCCTTGAAGAGCTTTCGTAACCTGCGCAGTGTGCCGCTCATTGCGGATTGACCGACTTCGAGCCGCTCGGCCGCTCTGGTCACGCTCTCCTCCGCGAGGAGGGTATCGAGCGCTACGAGCAGGTTCAGGTCAACGCGGTGCAGGTCCATCGACGTCCCCTTGGAAAGTCCATGCTCGTCTTAGTTGTGACCGGTTGGCGAACAACCCGGGGTTCGGGTGCACACGACGTCGGCAACTGCCCGTTCCGAAGTCAATGATCCCATTTTCGCGTCGAAGACTGGAGCGCGGAACTCCTGCGGTACAGCGCCGTGATCACCTCCGACATCGCAAGGCGCCGGAAGGTGGTTTGAAATTCTCCTCCGGAGCAGCGTGCCGCGGCGGTGACCTTTCGTCACCGCCACGGCAGGTTCGTTCTCAGGCGTCTGCTCGGCTACGCAGGTCGAGTGCGATGTCGACGATGAGGTCTTCCTGTCCGCCGACGAGGCCGCGGCGGCCGACCTCGAGGAGGATGGTGCGCACGTCGATGCCGTACCGCTGGGATGCGGCTTCGGCGTGCCGCAGGAAGGACGAGTACACGCCCGCGTAGCCGAGGGTGAGGGTTTCCCGGTCGACGCGCACGGGCCGGTCCTGCAGCGGCCGGACGAGGTCGTCGGCGGCATCCTGCAGGGCGAACAGGTCGCTGTTGTGCTTCCAGCCCTGCAAATCGGCGACCGCGATGAACGGTTCGATCGGGCAGTTGCCGGCGCCGGCGCCGTGCCCGGCAAGGGAGGCGTCGACCCGGGTAACACCCTCCTCGACCGCGACGACGGAATTAGCGACCGACAACGACAGGTTCTCGTGGGCGTGGATGCCGATCTCGGTGGCCTCGTCGAGCACGTCCCGGTAGGCGCGGACCCGGTCGCGGACCCCGTCCATGGTCAACCGGCCACCGGAGTCTGTAACGTACACACAGTGCGCGCCATAGGATTCCATGAGTTTGGCCTGCGCGGCGAGTTCGGGTGCGGTGGTCATGTGGCTCATCATGAGGAAGCCGGACACGTCCATGCCGAGCTCACGGGCCTTCCCGATGTGCTGGGCGGCGACGTCGGCCTCGGTGCAATGAGTCGCTACGCGGACCGACCGCACGCCCAGTTGGTAGGCGTGTTCGAGTTCGGCGATGGTACCGATGCCGGGCAGCAGCAGGGTGGTCAGCCGGGCGTGGGTGAGGTTCGCCGCGGCGGCCTCGATCCATTCCCAGTCGGTGTTGCTGCCCGGACCGTAGTTCAACGATCCGCCGGCGAGTCCGTCGCCGTGCGCGACCTCGATGCCGTCGACACCGGCGGCATCGAGCGCGGCCACGATCTTGCCGACGTCGTCGGGGGTGATGCGGTGGCGGACCGCGTGCATGCCGTCGCGGAGCGTGACGTCTTGGATGAACAGCTGCGTGGTGGTCATCGGGTGGCTCCCTGTGCTGCCGGGGCGGCGATCGTGTCGGCGACGGACTCGGCGTAGCGCACCGCGGCCGAGGTCATGATGTCGAGGTTTCCGGCGTAGGCCGGCAGATAGTGCGCCGCTCCCTCGACCTCGAGGAACACCGACACCTGGTGGGTGGGTGCCGCCGTGTCCCCGGAGGCGAGCAGGGTATGCACGGGTTGGCCGTCCGGGACCGGGGTGATCTGGACCTGTTGTTTGAGTCGGTAGCCGGGCACGTAGGTCGCGACGTGCTCGACCATCGTCGCGATCGAGTCGCGGACCGCGTCGTGGGTGGCCGGGTCGGAGGCGGAGATCAGGCACAGGACGGTATCGCGCATGATCAGCGGCGGGTCGGCCGGGTTGAGGACGATGATGGCCTTGCCGCGGCGGGCGCCGCCGACGGTTTCGATGGCGTGGGAGGTGGTTTCGGTGAACTCGTCGATGTTCGCGCGTGTGCCCGGTCCCGCGGACTTCGAGGCGATGGAGGCGACGATTTCAGCGTACGCGACCGGTGTCACGCGGGAGACGGCGGCGACGATCGGGATGGTGGCCTGACCGCCGCAGGTGACCATGTTGACGTTGGCGGCGTCCCGGTGCTCGTCAAGGTTGACCGCCGGCACCACGAACGGGCCGAGGGCGGCCGGGGTGAGGTCAATCATTCGTTTGCCGAGCGGTTCGAGCAGGGCGGCGTTGGCGGCGTGGGCCTTGGCGGAGGTGGCGTCGAAGATCACGTCGATCTCGTCGAAGTTCGGCAACTCCAGCAGGCCTTGGACCCCGTCTGAGGTGGTGGGGACGCCGAGGCGGCGGGCGCGGGCGAGCCCGTCGGAGTCGGGATCGATACCCACCATCGCGCCCATCAGCAGGACGTCGGAGTGGCGGATCACCTTGATCATCAGGTCGGTTCCGATGTTGCCGGATCCGATCACCGCGACGGTGACCTTACGGGGGCTCTCGCTCATAGTGCTCACTCCTGGGTGAAGGTTGCGGTGACCGAACCGAGACCGGTGATATCGGCCCGGACGGTGCCGGCGGTGTCAATTGCGGCCATCGGCCCGAGGGCCCCGGACAAGATCACCTGGCCGGCGAGCAGTGGTTGGCCGAACTCGCGGGCCGTGCGCGCGAGCCAGGCCAGCGCCCGCAACGGGTCACCGAGGCAGGCGGCCCCGGTTCCCGTGGACACCTCGGTGCCGTCGATGGACATCTGCATCTGCGCGGCGACCGGGTCGAAGGAGTCGAGGGTGCGACGGTCGGCGCCGAGGACGAACAGTCCGCTCGACCCGTTATCGGCGACGGTGTCTCCGAAGGTGATGTCCCAGCCGGCGATTCGGCTGTCGACGATCTCGAGGGCGGCCACCGCGTAGTCCACGGCGGCGCGAACCTGGGCGTCGTCGAGCGGTCCGTCCACCAAATCGGACGCGAGGACGAACGCGATCTCCGCCTCCACCTTCGGCTGCAGCAGACGCGACAGCGGGATCGGGGTGGCCTCCTCGCAGCGCATGTCGTCGAACAACACACCGAAGTCCGGTTGGTCGACGCCGAGCTGCTGCTGGACCGCCGGGGAGGTCAGACCGATCTTGCGGCCGACGACCCTCGCTCCGGCGGCGATCCGGGCGGCGACGACCCGCTCCTGCACGGCATACGCGGCCGCGACGTCGTCGGGCCCGATCAGGTCGCGGACCGGCGGGCACGGCGTGGACGTTGCGGCGGCCGCACTCAACCGCTCGGCGGCGTCGACGATCGCGTCGGCCGTTGCTTGCGCCGTGGAGGGCAGGCTGGTGCCCCGAGGTGTACTCATCTGACTTCCCGATGTGATCGTGGGGAATGGACTGTGGTTCCACTGTCGCCGCCGGGTGGTCGCCGGCCAAGCATTGCGTTCCACTGAGCCGAACGCGCTCGGTATCGTGAACACTGTCGCCGGGAACAGTGGCAACGGAGGTGATAGGCGCAGTGTCTGATCAGGAGTTCGACCGGACGACCGTCCTGGGCAAGGTGATGTCGGTGCTGCACGCGTTCACCATCGACGACTCCGCCGTGTCGCTGGCCGAACTGTGCCGTCGGACGTCCATACCCAAGGGCACGTTGCACCGCGTCCTCGCCGACATGGTGGCCGTGCGGATGCTGGACCGTGCAGATGCCGGCTACCGGCTGGGTGGTTCCCTGTTCGAGCTGGGCATGCGGGCATCGGTCGAGCGCAGCCTGCTCGAGGTGGCCATCCCCTTCATGGAGGATCTGTACGTGCGCACCCACGAGACAGTGCACCTGGGGGTCCTCGACGGGACGGAAGTCGTGTACCTGTCGAAGATCGGCGGTCATCGGCAAGCAAGCGCGCCATCGAGGATCGGCGGCCGGATGCCGGTGCACTGCACCGCGATCGGCAAGGTGCTGCTCGCGCACGCGGACCACGAGCTGCGGGAGCAGGTGCTCTCCACTGCGCTGCCCCGGTACACCCCGCGCACCATCATCCTGCCCGGCCCGCTGAACATTCAGCTCGACCGCATCACAGAAGAGGGCGTGGCCTACGAATACGAAGAATCGACGACCGGAATCGTGTGCGTCGCCGCCCCGATCCACGACGGCGAGGACGTCGTCGCCGCAATCAGCGTGACCGGCCCCTCCCACCGCTTTCGGCCCGACACCCAGGCCGCGTCTGTTCGCGCGGCAGCCGAAGGGATAGGGGTCACCCTCGCGCGCCGAAATCGCCTCCTGGCATGAGTGACCGAGTCCGCATTTCACACAGGGGCGAGCCAGTTGGTACGAGCGAACGAGGCGGAATCTCCCTGTCGGCAGAGCGTTGGCAGAATGGAGTTCGGGATCAACGGTGCGGCAGCGGGCATAGAACCACCAGTGTCAGAGCTGTTTTGGGGGTGGGGCGACGTCCGATGGACATACTCGTGCCGGGCATCGTGGTTTGCTTTTTCCTCAGAAGGTCAGTGGTCGGAGTGTGAACGAGATCTTTGGGGCGATGCCCGTCAGTATGGGTCACACCGTGCGCAAGGTTTCCGAGGGAAGGACGCCGTATCGCTCACGGTAGGCGGCGGCGGAGCACCCCGTCAAGGTCAACGCCGCGGCGGTGAGGGTAGCGGCGAAAGTGGCTGTGACCGGGCGGGTCCGAAGATGCATCAGTGGTTCTCTCCTGGTTGGGATTGGCAAGCGGTGGTGCCGGCGTCGAGTATTCACAGCACGACCGACAAGTAATCTGCAGCGGTCAACTCTTCGGACTGGTAGACGAGAGAGTGTGCGCAGTTTCTACCATCTGAGGTGCAGTCTTGTTCAATGATGTAGACGCCCGAGCGGAAAGGACGGCTTCACCATGACGATGTTCAGTCGATCGATGTCCGGCGCCGGCGGGTTACTGCCTGTGTCATCGCGTTGCTCGCGTCGCCGGCCACTGCCACCGCAGCTCCGGGAACAGTGGATGTCGCTATTCGCGCTGGCGGACAGGGATTTGGCTGCACCGCTACCGTGTCGAATCTGGGCACCGCGGCCGCGGCGAATGTGGTGGGGGTACCGACGAGCCTGTTCGCGCCGGTCTCACCATATTTCGTGGGCACGCTCGCTCCGGGAGAGAGCCGGGTGGTCTCCTTCGGGGACTGCGGGATCTACCCGGTCCCCACGGCCATCGCGTTGCTGACGACGAGCTGGGACATCAACTGGGCCAACAACCGGGCCGCCATCTCCTGACCCATCTCACCCGAACACCTCGCCGGGAACTCGCTCGCAGGCTCGAGGCTTTCTCAGGGGGTGGTCGCGGGCCGTTTGTGCTGGGTTCGGAGCGGTGAGGGGTTGGTGCGTTCGGCGATGAGCGTGCTGCGTAACCGTGCCGTGCGCTGGCGGATCTCCGCCGGGGAGAGCACTACCGGATCACCCCGGGTGAAGTCGCGCGTGCACTCGTAGATCCACCCGATGCCAAAATCCTTCAACAACGCGGACCGTTCAGCGAGCGCATCGAGGTACTCCTGCCGTTGATCGCCGGTGAGAGCTGCGACCAGTACTGCTTCCACCGTCCACGCGCAGCCTCGGCAGCATCCGGTGCACCGCACGGGCATCGCGGCGCCGCAACGACCCCTCCGCCAGCAGCTCGCGCACCGTCTCGACCACACGGGCCGGAACGGTCACCTCGTGCTTGACCGCCCCGCCCAGCGCTTCGATCAGCGCCCTGTGGACCTGACCGGTCTCGAGCGCGAAACTCACATGATCGAGCGTCTGCGCCGGTAGCACTGGACGCAGTAAGGCAATCACCTTACGCGCAAACTTGTTGGCCCCCTCCATACCTCGAGTGTGACACACCACCCCGACACCCGCAGGTACTGCGCCGCTCCGCTCCACTACCCTGCGCGCGGCGCGTATGCCCACAAGATCGGATCAACCGATCGCCGATGACCGCCGCGCGCCTGTCTCGTCAGGTTCGTCGTCGTTCAATGTGGAGCGTAGAAAGCACATGCTTCGGGCCCAGCGGACGCATAAGCAGCGGGGGCGTCGACCCACCCGGTGGTTGACCGCGGCTCCCCACGGTTACTCAGGACAGCGGCATCGCCGGAAGGAGTGGATCGAGCACCTCAAGCGGACCGTCGCGGACGACCGAGGTTCTACCTACTGACACCGGCACCGAACTGCCGAGGTACAACACGAACGGCCCCCACCACCGCAAACGGTGGTGAGGGCCGCCGCACGACGCAGACGCGCCTGCATCGCATCAGCCCGTTTTCACCCGACTGCCAAGCGCACTAGTCGCTCCGCTGGCCGGAGAAAGAACACCTGACCGAACCTGGACGTCAGGCTACTGCGACCATCCACCCACGCACAACCACCGATCCAGGCGCCGGGCTCGTGTCATCTTTCCTGGTCAGCGCCCACACACGGGCAGCGGCGCCTCACTGGAGGGTCAGGACACTCTTCCCGACGGTTCGGCGGTGTTCGAGATCGAGCAGGGCCTCGGCCGCCGCCTCGAACGGGTACCGCTTCGGCTCCGGAATCGTCAACGCGCCCGACGCGAGCAAGGGACACAATTCGCTCCACTGCGCCGACAGTCGTCGGGGGTCCTCGGCCCACCACGAGCCCCACGCGACTCCGACTGCGGACGCGTTCTTCAGGAGCAGTCGGTTCACTTTCACCGAGGGGATGTCCCGGCCGGTGAAGCCCATCACGAGAATCCTCCCGCCCGTCGCCAGCGATCGGACACTGTCGGTGAAGCGATCGCCCCCGACAGGGTCGACCACGACGTCCACCCCGCGGCCGTCGGTGATCGCGAGGACCTCGTCCCGCCAGTTCCCGGTGGCCACGACGTCGGAGGCGCCGAGACTCCGCACGTACTCCGCCTTCTCCTCACTGCTGACGACCGCGATGGTCCGCGACGCGCCCAGGTGAGGCGCCAGTGTCATCGCGGCGGTGCCGATGCCTCCCGCCGCGCCCTGCACGAGCACCGACTCCCCCTCCTCGAGGCGCCCACGATGTACCAGCGCGAAATGCACGGTGAGGTAGTTGAACAGCAGGGCGGCGCCCGCGGCCATCGAAATCGTGTCAGGGAGGAAGAACGTCGTCTCCGGCGGCAGTGCAACTACTTCGGCCATCGCGCCGCCCACACCGGTCAATCCGACGACCCGGTCCCCCGGAGAATATTCGCTGCCGTCAGGCGCTGACCGAACGATCCCGGCGACCTCTCCGCCGGGGACGAACGGCAGTTCCGGCTTGTACTGGTAACGACCCTGGGTGAGAAGCAGATCCGGGAACGACACCCCGACCGCATGAACCTCGACGAGGATCGCGGAATCGTCCGCGACGGGCTCGTCGACCTCGACCTGGGCGAGCGCCCGGGGACCGTCGAGCGCGGTGACCATCAGGGCGCGCATGCGGTTGTGCCCGTTCATGTGATCGGGAGTTCGCGGACGGCCGCCCGGCGCAGCTTGCCGACTTCGGTGCGCGGGAGGTCGGGCCGGAAGTCGACGACTTTGGGTGCCGCGTACGGGCCGACGCGCTGCGCGACGAGGTGTGTGAGTTGCGTGACGAGGTCGCCGTCGTCGGCCCGGGTGTCCGCGCGGACGACGACGGCCCGGACCACTCCGCCGCGGATCGGATCGTCGTACGCGACTGCCGCGGCGTCGGCGACCGCCGGATGCTGCAACAGCGCGTTCTCGACCTCGACCGGGCTGATGTTGTGCCCCGACGCGATGATCATGTCGTCGTCCCGGCCCAGTATCTGCCACCGTCCCTGGGGGTCTGTGACGGCACGGTCCTCGGTGAGGAAGACGTCGCCGCGCCAGCGGTCGGCCCACAGGTCGGGGGTGTTCTCGTAGCCGCTGGACATCTGGTGCCGGGGCCGCCGTACCGCGATCAATCCCGGTTGGCCGTCGGCTACCGGTTGCCCGTCCCGGTCGGCGAGGAAGGTGTCGAACCCGGGAATCGTGGCGGACATCCAGCCCGGGCCGGATCTCGTTCCGGTGCCCGGGGTGTCGCCCAGGAGCATGCCGACCTCGGACAGTCCGTACCCGTTGCGCACGGCGGGTGCACCGGTGCCGGCCCAGGCCGCGGCGACCGCTGCGGTGAGCGGTTCACCGGCAGCGGCGACGGTGCGGAGCGTCGGCGGCACCCCGTCCTGTCCGAAGGTCGCCGTCAGTCGCCGCAGGGCGGCCGGCGCGGTGGTGAGGATGGTGGCCTTCTCTTCCCGGATGACGCGATGCCAGGCCTCGGGGACGAACTTCCCGGAGTACATGACGCGCGGCACGCCCAGCGCCATGACGGCGGCGCCGGTGCTGTACAGCCCGAACGCCCACGCCGGGTCCGACGTCGAGAAGACGACGCTGTCGCGGGTCGCCCCGAGAACGCTCTTCGCGTAGGGCATGACGGAGACAAAGGCGGCGTGGGTCATGGTGCACGCCTTCGGTGTTCCGGATGTTCCGCTGGTGAACAGCAGGGTGGCGGTGTCCCCGAGTGCCGTGGTCGCGAGCGGGCCGTCGGCGTCGGCCCGGTCGACCTCCGTCCAGAAGGACCGGTCGTCGTTGCCGGCCGCGACGTCGCCGACGACGAACACCGCGGGATCGAGTCCGTGGGTCGCCTGCGCTTCCGCGAGCACCGGCCGGTACCGCTGATCGACCACCACCGCGCGGACTCCCGCCGCGTCGAGGCGCATGCCGATTGCGTCCGGGGCGAACCCGCCGAACAGGGGCACGTACACCAGCCCGGAGCGCCACGCCGCCAGTGCGGTGATCCAACTCTCGACCTGTCGCGAGAGCAGTCCGCCGATGCGATCTCCCCGCGTCAGCCCCGCGTCAGCGAACACCCGTGCCGCCTTGGCCGCGAGCCTGTCGAGTTCGCGGTACGTCCAGCGGTCGGCCGAGCCGTCCTCGTGCCGGACGGTCAGCGCCACCCGGTTCGGATCGGCCGCGTAGCGGGTGCAGATTTCGTGGGCCGTGTTGAAGTCGCCACCGAACGGGTCGCGGTCCAGCAGGGACTCGATGTCCTGCCAGGCACCGGCGAGTGCGGACGATGCGAGTCTGTCGAGAGACATCAGTGATTCACCTTTGCAGTTTTCGTCAGGGTCAGGACCAGGACCGTGATGGCGCACGCCGTGGCGATGTACGCGGCCAGTGCCCATGAACCGTCCGTCTCCGCAGCGATCGCCACCGCGATGAACGGTGCGGGAGCACTGAACACGACACCACCGAACTGGTAGGCGACGGACGCGCCGGTGTACCGGACTTCGGCCGGGAACAGGCCGGTGACGTAGCCGGCCACCGCGGAATAGGTGACGGCGTGACCGATCGTGATGATGAGAATCATCGCCAGCAGCACGGCGGCACCGGCGCCTGTGGTCAGCAGCCAGAAGAACGGGTACGCGATCGCCGCCATGTAGAGGGACCCGTAGATCAACATCTTCCGTGCTCCGATCCGGTCCGCGATCATCGACGCGTAGGGCACCGACAGGATGTCGAGGACACACGCGACGAGGATGCTCAACAGGATCGTCTGCCGCGAGTTCCCGAGTTCCTTCGGACCGTACGACAGGACGAAGACGGTGACAAGGTAGAACGGCACGAGGGAGGCGGCCTGGGTGAGAATCCCGACGCCCAGCGCGCGCTTCTCGCCCCGCAGGACCGCGAGGATCGGGAAGTCGGCAATCTTCTTGTTGCGCTTGACGTTCTCGAACTCCGGTGATTCGACGACCTTCAGTCGCACGTACATGCCGACCGCGACCAGTCCGGCGCTGGCGAGGAACGGAAGACGCCATCCCCACGCCTGTACCTGGTCCTCGGGAAGCTGCTCGACCAGGAGGAACGCGAGCGTCGCGAGCACGAGTCCGGCAGGTACGCCGGCCTGCGGCCAGCTGCCGTAGAACGCCCGCTTCTCGCGCGGTGCGTGTTCGACCGCCATCAGCACCGCGCCGCCCCATTCTCCGCCGACCGCGAAGCCCTGTGCCAGGCGCGCGAGGACGAGGAGCACGGGCGCCGCAAGACCGATCGCTCCGTAGGTGGGGATGAGTCCGATCGCGACCGTCGACGACCCCATCAGGACCAGGGAGAACACCAGCATCTTCTTGCGGCCGATCCGGTCTCCGAAGTGCCCGAAGACGATCGCGCCTGCGGGACGCGACACGAACGCGACACCGAACGTCGCGAACGCGGCCAGCGTTCCCGACAGCGGACTCAACGACGGGAAGAATGCCTTCCCGAATACCAGGGCGGCCGCGGTCCCGAAGATGAAGAAGTCGTACCACTCGATTGCCGTTCCGACGAAGGACGCGAAGGCAACCTTCCGGGGTTTGACCCGAGTGACCTCCAGGTCGTCGATGACTCTCATATCGAATCTCCCATCGCTGCTGATGTGGGGCGGTGCGGTTGCCGTGTGTCGATCCGGTGCCACCGCGGTTGTGTTCGGGCCGTCGGGCCTCGTCCGAGGTTCGCCGATCGGACATCGTCGGCGCCGTCACCCCGTGTGGCCACGGTCACAGGTCTAGCACATCCCGGACGTCGACCGCAAGCGTTCTTGTACCGATCGATCCAAGTCGTGAACCCGCCTAAATATCCAGGTAATACGGCTTTAAGACCGACTTTCACGGACACACTGGACTATTTTTGGATCGATCAGTACATTTCTGAGCATGGACGAGAATGATCACGACAATTCCCGCGTCGCGCTGGTATCCGGCGGGTCCCGCGGCATCGGCGCCGCCGTCACCACGGCCCTGACGCAGCGCGGCTGCCGGGTGGGATGCACGTACCGGACGAGACGCGAGGACGCCGAGAAACTCGCCGCGGACGCTCCCGAACAGGTACTTCCGATCCGCTTCGACCTGCACGACGACACCACGGCGCCCACGGCGGTGGAGCGCGTCGTCTCCCACTGGGGACACCTCGATTCGCTCGTCCTGAACGCGGGCCAGTGGTCGGGCGGGCGGCTCGTCGAGACGGACCCGGACGCCTGGTGGAGCGTGATAGAGACGAACCTCCGGGGCACCGTCGCCCTCGCCCGGGCCGCGCTACCCCACCTCGCGCACGGAAGGTCACCGAGCATCGTGCTGGTGTCGTCGGTCGTCGGCCTGATCGGTCACGCCGGTGACACCGCTTACGCGGGTGCGAAGTCCGCGATGATCGGCTTCGGTCGCTCACTCGCCAAGGAGGTCGCGCGTGACGGCATCCGCGTCAACGTGCTGGCCCCCGGCTTCGTGTCCACCGACATGACCGACGCGGTGCCCGACTCCGCACGCAGGCGCATCGAACGAGAGACCGTCCTCGGCCGATTCGGCACCGTCGACGAAATCGCCAAGGCCGCAGTCTTCCTCAGCGAAGACGCCACATTCTGTACCGGCTCCGTCCTCACCGTCGACGGCGGCTGGGCGCTGTGACACACCACGACCAACAACGAAGGGACACAACACCATGACCGCGACACTCACGCATTCGGTCGGCATTCCGGAGTCGGAGTACCTGGCGCTCCGGGACCGCATTGTCGAAGCGATCTGGTCCGAACTCGATCCGCTCGAACAGCGAATCGAGGACGACGAGCAGGTTCCGCACGACATCGTCATGCCCATCCTCGAGCGGATCGGCGCACTCGGCCTGCTCGTCCCCCGCGAGTACGGCGGCAGCGGCCTCTCGATCGCCCAGTACCTGCCGATCATCGCCGAATTCGCCAAGGTGCAGGGCGGGCTCCGGGTCATCGTCCACGTGCACAACTCCTTCGCCCACGCACTCTCCGAGATCGGCAGCGACCGGCAGAAGGCGGACGTGCTGCCGGGCACGGCCACGGGCCGGAACTCGGTCGCGTTCGCGCTGACGGAACCGGGTTTCGGGACGGGCGCCGATCTCGGGTCGACGGCGGTGCGCGAGGGTGACGACTACATCCTGAACGGCGAGAAGTGGTTGATCACCAACTCGGACATCGCGTCTCACTTCATCGTCTTCGCGAAGACATCCGACACCGACGTCTCCGCGTTCCTCGTTCCCCGGGAGACCGAGGGTCTCTCGATCGCAGCGCTACCCGAGACGATGGGATGCAAGGGCACCGAGCACGGACGCGTCACCCTCGACTCTGTCCGGGTTCCGGCCACCGCCCTCGTCGGCGCCGAAGGGCAGGGAAACGAGCACCTCGAACGCGCCCTGGAGATCAGCCGGGTGTTCATCGCGGCAAGCTCCCTCGGCACGTCCGAGCGCGCCCTCGAGCTGTCGATCGCCCACGCGAAGAGCCGTGTCACGTTCGGCAAGCCGATCGGCACACGGCAGGCCATCCAGCGCTACCTGGCGGAGATGGCCACCGATGTCTACGCCCTGCGCGGGATCCTGGCCGACGCTGCACAGAAGTGGGATGCCGGCGAACGGATTCCCGCCGAGGCGAGCATGTGCAAGCTGTTCGGCCTCGAGGCCGTCGGCCGGGTGACCGACCGGGCCCTGCTCATCCACGGCGGAATCGGCTACACGCGCGCGCATCCGATCGAGCGCCTCTACCGGGACGCCCGCCTCAACTGGCTCGAGGAGGGAACCCCGACGATCCAGTACCTGGTCACGGCGAGCCGCCTGCTCGACGGGTACGCGTTCTCCGACGCCTTCGAGACGTCGCGCAACAACTGACATCAGCTGCCCCTGCTGCCGGGAACGGCCGCAGGGCGGCACCACGCTCTCGAAGGAGGAGAACAATGACCGATCACGACCCCACCGTCCTCGTCGCGGGGGCGCGAACCCCGTTCGGACGTTTCATGGGATCCCTGTCGAGGCTGAGCGCCCAGGAACTGGGTAGCCACGCGATCGGTGGTGCGCTGGAATCGGCCGGCGTCGACGCACGCGCCGTCGACCACGTCGTCATGGGCCAGGTGCTCACCGCAGGCAGCGGCCAACTGCCGGCGCGCGTCGCGGCGGCAGTCGCCGGAATCCCCATGACCACACCGGCACTGACCATCAACCGGATGTGCCTCTCCGGAATCGACGCGATAACGCTGGCGCACCAGATGATCTCAGCCGGCGACGCGGACATCGTCGTCGCCGGCGGTCAGGAATCGATGAGCACTGCGCCGCACCTGCTGACGAACAGTCGTCGCGGGCACAGGTACGGCGACACGGTTCTGATCGACCACCTCGCGTTCGACGGGCTCCAGGACGCCTTCACCGGGTCGTCGATGGGGGCGCTGACCGAGTCGCGGAATCCCGAGTACGGGATCACCCGCGAGACCCAGGACGAGTGGGCCGCGCGCTCTCACCGTGCGGCCGCACGCGCGCGCAAGGACGGCGTCTTCGCGGCCGAGATCGTTCCCGTGCCGATCAGGTCCGGTCGGGGTGAGTCGACCGCCGTGAGCCACGACGAGGGCATCCGGGCCGACACCTCGGCAGCGGACCTCGCCGGTCTGCCTCCGGCATTCGCCGCAGGCGGCTCGCTGACCGCGGGCAACTCGTCACCGATCTCCGACGGTGCCTGCGCCGTCGTGGTCACGCGGAAGTCGACGGCCGTCCGGCTCGGACTGTCGTGGCTGGCCGAGATCGGATCACGCGCCGTGGTCGCCGGACCCGATTCGGGTCTGCACGAGCAGCCGTCGAACGCCATCCAGGCCGCGTGCCGACGCGAGGGGATCGCGCCTCGCGACCTCGATCTCGTCGAGATCAACGAGGCGTTCGCCGCCGTCACACTCGTCTCGTCCGAACGCCTCGGTCTCGACACGGACCGGGTGAACGTCAACGGCGGCGCGATCGCGCTCGGCCACCCGATCGGCGTCTCGGGCGCACGGATCGTCCTGCACCTTGCGCTCGAGCTGCGACGCCGCGGCGGTGGCGTCGGCGCAGCGGCGCTGTGCGGGGGCGGCGGCCAGGGGCAGGCCCTGATCGTGCACGTCACGCCCTGATGTCACAGCAAGGGCGCGCGTTGCCGTGATCGCGGGGACTGGGCGCGCCAACCCGTGATCCGATCCGTCTAGACTCCATATCCGACCGCTGGGATAGAAAAGGGGGCCTCGATGAGCGACAAGTACGACGCCAACCGGGACCGGGTCCTGCAAGTGGCCGCCGAGTTGTTCGCGAAATCTGGCTACCACGGCACCGGAATCGCCGACCTGGGCACAGCGGTCGGGCTCGGTCGCGGAGCCTTGTACCACTACATCGGCAGCAAAGAGGCAATCCTCTACGAGATCAGCAGCAGACAACTCGCACAGATGAACACGGTCGCCGAAGAACTCGCACTGTCAGAAGCCGACCCGGAGAAACGATTGCGTGGTCTCGCACGAGCGCTGATGCGCAACATCGCCGACCACCGTGCGGAGTGGACAGTCTTCTTCCGCGAGTACCACGCCCTGACAGACGAGCGTCGGGATCGGATCATCGCCGAACGTGAACGCTACGAATCACATTGGCGGAACGCGCTGGCGGAGGGCATTCGCGACGGACAGTTCCGCGCTCTCCCGCGGCTGATGGTCAAGGGCCTGCTGGGCATGTTCAACTACAGCTACCTCTGGATCACCCCCGTGGGCGCCGAGACACCCGAGGAGATCGCGGACGACTTCCTCGACATCGTCATCAGCGGGATGCGAGCGTGAGGCGCTTCGCGCCCGCGCGTTGAAAAGCGGGTTTTCGACTCGTCGTCCGCGCAGGGGAAGAGCGGCTGGCTTGGCCATGCGAGCCAGCCAGCCGAGACCATTCTCACCACATGAGCCGTCGTCGACGTCTGCCCTACCGTCTGCTCCATCGCGCGTCCTGGGGACAAGTGGACGTTGCTCATCGTCCCCAATGCCTCTCTAGGCATACCGTAGTCGAGGTGTGTTTCGGTTTGGCCTTCTGCAGATACGCCTGCGCCAGACGCCACCCCCTCTTCCCGCCGATCGGCGATGTCTCCTCGGTGCCAAACTGGTATCGAGAAGAAGTCCCTCTTCGTTAGAAGAGATGCGTCTGGTCACCTGTCAGTCGGTATTCAGATTGTGTACCTGCGATACGACCCATGCCGCGATCTGCGATCGCGAGGTGAAGCCAAGTTTGGACAGGATGTGCTCAACGTGTCCCTGCGCGGTGCGGTGCGAAATGACCAATCTGCTCGCAATCATCCTGTTAGTGAGGCCTTCTGCGACGAGGTCGGCAACTTGCCGTTCTCGCCGGGTCAGACTCGAGGCGATGTTGTCGGGTTGCGTTCGTACTGCGCGGCGTGATGCACCAAGAGCATAAGCGGCCACTTCATCGATGCTCATGTCTCTGCCTTTCCTCATGAGCTCCTGGGTTTTCCGGTCACCAAGTCTGCTGCGGACGCGGCGTTCGCATTGATGCTGGTAGGTAAGACCGTCCAGAAAGCTGGCCATCAGGCCGCCGATATCGCGCCAAATACCTGCGGTGGCACCCAAGAGCACGGCAGCCTGATCTTCGTGATGTCGGTCTGCTTTAATCCAGGCCAGTACCTGCACGGAGCGTGCAAATCCAACGGGATCGTCCACTTGGCGCGATAGCCGCAATCCTTGTTCTAGTACGGCAGTTGCCCGGCCGGGATCACCTTCCCTCCAAATTCCCCACCCTCCGGACGTCGATGAGCGACCGCGATATACTAATTCGCCATGTCTTTCAGTCACGTTACGGATTGTTTCGTGCCAGATCACTGCATCGGCAGGGTGATCTTGCAACATGCACGCTAGACCGATACCCAGCAAACTTCCGATCTGGCAGAATGTGTACTCGATTTCCCGACCCCCGGCGATGGCCTTCTCGAAACAGGCTATGGCCCTGGATGGTTCGTGGCTATAAAGGGAGATACAACCAGCGGCATACCCCGCGGACGAGTACATCGATGTGTTCTCAAGACTGTTGCAGATGTCGTGTCCCTCAGCCAGAAGTGCTGATCCAACTTGGATTTCTCCGTGCATAGCCGCCAACACACTCGCCATATAGAGGGCCTTCGCACGATCGACTGTGGGCTCATCGGCCCGGATTGCGAGGACACGCTCAAGCCAGAGCCGTCCCTCGCTCAACAGGCCGCGCGACAACCAGAAGGGCAGCAGCGCAGCTGCGATTCGCATGCCAGCATATGGTCCATTCGCGTCACTCAAGCAGAATCGAAGCGCGCGATGTACGTTGAACCGCTCCTGCTCGAGTCGAGTGATCCACTTGAGCTGTCGAGGACTGATCCAGTCCGCCTCCGCGTGCAGCACCAACTGTTCGTACCAGTCCCGGTGCCGCCTCTGCAGAACTTCGTACCGATCCTTCGTCTGCAGCTTTTCGCGGCCGTAGTCTCGTAACGTCTCGAGTAACCGGTAGCGGACGACTTCGCCCCCGTCCACCCTGATGAGGATTGATTTGTCGACCAGAGATGCCACGAGGTCGAGAAGGTCAGTAGACGAAAGATCACCGGCGCATACTGCTTCGACTGCATCGAGATCGAAGCTACCGGCGAACACCACCAAATAGGTCCAGAGCTGTTTTTCTTGCCGTGTGCACAGCTCATAGCTCCAATCGATGGACAACCTCAGTGTCTGTTGTCGTGACGGTGCCGCGCGGTTTCCCGAGGTCAGAAGACGATAGCGGTCGGTCAGTCGATCGAGAAGCTGCTGCACCGACATGGCTCGTAGCCGTACCGCAGCCAACTCGATCGCTAAGGGCAGACCGTCAAGGCGTTGGCAGATTTGCGCAACCGCATCCTTGTTGTCGTCGGTTAGTTCAAAATCGGGTACCGCTTCGACCGCCCGGTCAGTGAACAAATTGACAGATTCGTATTGTCGTAGACCTTCGAGGGGAACTGCCCGGTCGAGGTGGGGAACTGACATCGAAGGTACCCGGATTGTCGTCTCACCCGCGATGCTCAGCCGTTCGCGACTTGTCGCAAGGATTTGTAGGCCGGGACAGGTCTGCAGCAGTGTTCGCGAGATCTCTGCGGTTACTTCCACCAGGTGCTCGCAGTTATCTAAGACGAGAAGCAGACGCTTGTCGGCCTTCGCGTTGCGGGTCAGGGTCCATTCCCGGAGCTGGGACTGATGCAAGCCCTCCCGGCGCAGGACCGCCGACTTCTCTCCGTGTGCGGCCTTGTTGTACTCGTCGATGATCTTGTTGCGGTACTCCGCGGTGAAGGTCCGGCGGGTCGGCTTCGGGGCCGGATCCACCGGCTCACCGTCCGGGATCGTAGAGGTAGGGCTGCTCACAGGTGATGCTCCATTCAAGCCCTCATTGAGTGATCTCGGGTCAGCCCGAGTGTCTCATCACAGCCTGACAGAGATCCCAGGAGCTTAGATGTCAAGCAGCAACCTTTTCGGTGCGATGGGACCAGGCGGTGGCTTCGTCGTAGGTGGTGCGGGTTTTGAGACAGCCGTGCAGGATTCCGACGAGCCGGTTGGCGAGTTGGCGCAGCGCGGGGTTGTGGTCGAGGCCCCGGTCGCGTTGCTGGTCGTAGTAGGCGCGGGCGCCGGGCGAGGCTTGCAGCGAGCTGAAGGCTTGGGACATGAGGGCGTCGATGAGCCGGTCGTTGTGCACGAACCGGGCCAGGACGACCTTCTTCTTGCCCGAGGCGCGGGTGATCGGGCTGGTGGCGGCGTAGTTCTTGCGGGCTTTGGCGGTGGAATAGCGGCCGGGGTCGTCGCCGAATTCGGCGAGCACCCGGGCACCGAGGGCCGGGCCTATCCCGGGCTGGGACAGGATGATCTCAGCATCCGGGTGCCGGCCAAAAGATGCTTCGACCTGCCGTTGCAGGGCGGTGACCTGCTCTGTGAGGGTGGTCAGCACCGCGACGGCGGCGCGGGTAGTGGCCGCATAGGCGGTGGTGATCACCTTCGTCCGGCCCAGCTGGTCGCCGCGCAGTACGGCCTGGATCCGGCTGGCTTTCGCGTCGATGTCACGGCGGCGGGCCCTCTTGAGCGCGCCACGAATCTGGTTGAGCGACAACCTTGCCGCCGACGCGGGGTCGGGCGCCTTGCCGAGCAGTTCCAGCGTGTCGGGCGCGTCGAGATCGTCGAACGCCTCCAACGCGGCGGGGAAGTACTCGCGCAGCGCGTGCCGCAGCCGCTGGGTGTGGCGGGTGCGTTCCCAGATCAGCGTCTTGTGGGCTCGGGCAACCACTTTGACTGCTTCGGCCTCGGGACTGTCCCCGGCCACCGGCCGCAACTGGTGGGAATCGGTACGCACCATATCGGCCAGGGTATGCGCGTCGGCCGCGTCGCTTTTCGCGCCGGAAACGCTGTGCCGTTCCCGATACCGGGCCGCCTGCAACGGGTTGACCGCGTACACGGTGTATCCGGCCGCGACGATGGCGGCCACCCATGGGCCGCGGTCGGTTTCGATCCCGACCGCCACCTCGGCCTCGTCGACGTCGTCACCGAGTTGCGCGCCGATCATCGCATGCAGCCGGGCGATCCCGGCCATGCCCTCGGGCAGCCTCGCTTTGGCCAGCCTGCTGCCGGCCGGGTCCATCAGCTCGACATCGTGATGGTCCTCCGCCCAATCGTCTCCCACAAATAGCAACACCCTGTTTCTCCCGTCCTCGGTGTCGGTCACGTCCGGCAGCGTGCGGGAGAACCATTCGCGCTCTAATGAAGCAGTGCTCACGCCGAATAGCGAGCGGGCACGACATCCCATCAGCGATCCATCCTCCCGGCCGACCGGTGGGGGCGCCGATCTGTCAACAGGACTCGAAGTCCAGAGAGGGAAAGTGCTCACCCACCGGCCGCTACCGGTAGCAAGCCTGCCAGAAAGCCGACCCGCTAACACTCATTAGAGAGGGGAGACGACGATCCGTCAGCGAAAGTGGGTCAGAACCCACCGACCTTGGCATAAGCGTTCGCGAACGAACCGAAAATACTTCAGGTAGGCAAACGGTCCATCTCGGGTGTGTTCCGCAGGTCCCGGCGAAAGGGGGAGCCGATGTCGTCCGCTCCACACGGGCAGCTGTTATGCGGTAGGGGTCAGACTGCAACAACGTCAAGTGTGCGGCCGGTCTCGACGGCCTGGGCGACACCCGCGACGATCGAACCGGCGCGGATCGCTTCGAAGATCACCTCACGGTCGACGCCTTCCTGCCGGAGGGTGTTCTCGTGGGCTTCGAGGCAGTGGTTGCAGCCGTTGATCGCGGAGACCGCGAGCGACCACAGCTCGAAATCGGCCTTGTCGACACCCGGGTTGCCGATGATGTTCATCCGCAGGCCCGCACGGAGATCGTCGTACTTACCGTCAAGGTAGCCCTTGGTGCGGTAGAAGACGTTGTTCATGCCCATGATCGACGCGGCACCCAGAGCTGCGTTGTAGGCCTCGGCCGACAGCGAGTCGGCCGCCTCTTCGGCGATCTCCTTCAAGGTGGTCGCCGACTTGGTGGCAGCTGCGGTGGCGAGGAGGGTGCCCCACAGCTGCTGCTCGTTCAGCACGGTACTGCGCCCGATGGAACTCAGATTGAGCTTGAGGTCTTTGGCGTATTCGGGGAGTGAGTTCTTCAGATTCTCGACAGTCATGACTCAGACGCTCGCAGTCAGCAGTTCGCCGGCGTCGATCGTCGGATCGCCCTTCTTCCAGTTGCAGGCGCACAGCTCGTCGGACTGCAGGGCGTCGAGGACACGAAGGACCTCGTCGACGTTGCGGCCCACGGAACCGGCGGTGACGGAGACGAACTGGACCTCGTTGTTGGGGTCGACGATGAAGGTGGCGCGGTCGGCGACACCGTCGGCGTTGAGAACGCCGGTGGCCTCGACCAGTTCACGGTTGAGGTCCGAAAGGATCGGGAAGGGAAGGGTCTTCAGGTCCTCGTGCTGGGCACGCCACTGGAAGTGGACGAACTCGTTGTCGACGGACGCACCGAGCACCTGCGCGTCGCGGTCGGCGAACTCGTCGTTCAGCTTGCCGAATGCGGCGATCTCGGTGGGGCACACGAACGTGAAGTCCTTGGGCCAGAAGAAGACGATCCGCCACTTGCCGGCGTGATCGTCGCTGGTGATCGTGGTGAAGTAGTCGTCGGGCTGCTGGGCGTCGACCTTGGAGAGGTCACCGCCGATGACGGCTTTCAGGTTGTACGCGGGAAACTGATCGCCGATGGTGAGCAGAGCCATTGCGGTCGTCCTCCTGTGTTGGGTTGTTCGCAGATACCACACGTGATTCGAACCGGAGTGTGCGTAAAAAGATGATCCCCATGGAACGTGAAACCTGATCGGCGATAAGCAATCAGCGCATCTCGAACTGGCGAGGCATCCGGCCGAATGCGCTGGTCACCCGTCGGCATGCCCTGAGTGTCGGTATCTCCAGTTCGTCATAGTCGAGCTAGTCAGATATCGCGGAGATTCGCGCGAAGTTAGAGATCAGGGACAGGGATGATTGATGAATGGTCGTCGAGCATGTTCCGAATACGGCAAGCTGTCTCAGTGATTTCTCCCGCAAGCAGGTTGCCTATGTCGGCGCGGTTCGCTGCAAAGGATTGACTCCATGCGCCCCACCAGGTCCCGAGGCCTGGGGTGGGTTCCCGCACGCTGACTTCCCATTTAGTGTCCCACAGTGGTTGGGACGGCCGCTTCTTGAGTTTGATGACAAGGTCTGCATGGGAATAGCTGACATGGAGAGTGTCGTCAACGGATCGGATTTCAGGTTCCCCGGGAAGACTCTGTGACTCGACGAGCGAGGCGAGGTCAACTGAGCTAGCGGGTTTCGCTGACTGCGACATTGTCTATCCTTCTCCACATTGCGACCGACAGATGAACTCGTGTTTCCTGCGGGGCGCTCACAGGAGTGCCTCCGCCGCGCTGATTAACTGTATCTCAGCTGTTGTGACCACGATACGTAGATTGCTCGCGGAGCGGACTGGCGTTCCGGGTAGTTCTCAACCTGCCCAATCGGACAATCTGGTCAACAAGTTGGCTGATGTCGGGCTACATCATTCCAAACTCTAGGCGCGCCGGCGTCCCTACCGCCATCGTGCTTCTCGCGGCGGCCAAGTAGAGCGCGCCGCGACGTCAACCCAGGTTCCGATCTCGCGGCTTGCCCGTCGGGGTGAAGCGTCCGATAGACCTACGGCTCAGCGGGTGGGGCGGGTCTGACGATGCCCCGAGCACGCTGGGTCTTTCGCATGTCCCGCAAAGGTGATTGGACACCGTAAGTCCCTCGCGGCACCTGCCATCACCAAGGCGGACACGTTTTCGGCCTGGACTTCAGCTGTGCGCCAGATCCTCGATTCGATGATGCACCTCGCCAAGCATCGCTTGTACCTTCGGATGTCTGTCAACCAAAGGCCATCGCCGGCGGGGTTAGCAGTCGGGGCGAGCCGAGCGGGTCAGGCTCAATTCACTTGTCGATCGCCGGTCCAGAATTGTTTACGGAGCTTGAATTTTTGTATCTTCCCGGTGGCGGTATGAGGGATTTCCGCGCGGAAGAACACCTGTTTAGGAATCTTGTATCCGGCGAGCTTTGTGCGTGCGTAGGCGATCAGTTCGGATTCGGTCACCGTTTCGCCATCACGCAGGACTACCACGGCCGTGACGGATTCACCCCACCTGTCGTCGGGTACGGCGAAGACCGCGGCATCTGCCACCGCGGGATGAGTGAAAAGTACGTCTTCGACCTCAATGGAGCTGACGTTTTCTCCGCCGGTGATGATGACGTCCTTCTTTCGATCGGTGATCGTCAGATATCCGTCCGTCCCAATGGTTCCGCCGTCACCGGTATGGAACCATCCTTCTCTGAGCGCAGTGGCCGTCGCTTCCGGCTGATTCCAGTAGCTGGCCATTACAGTGTTCGACGCCGCCAGGACTTCTCCGGTGTCGTCGAGTGTGAGCGCGGTTCCCAACGAAGGTGCGCCGGCGCGGGCGAGCTTTTTAGCGCGCTCGATCGCGGGCAAGTCGTCGTATTCGGCGCGCGAACGATTCACCGCAAGTAGCGGTGTGGTTTCGGTGAGACCGTAGATCTGGTTGAACTGCCACCCCAGTTCGTCCTCGATCCGCGCGATGGTTTGCGACGGCGGTGGTGCTCCGGCACAGACCAGACGCACCCGGCCATGGCCCGGAATCCGTCCTTCCCATTCTTGGGCGGCGTCGAGCACCATGTTCCACACCGTCGGAGCGCCGCACATCAGGGTGACTCCATGTTCCTCGACACGGCGCAGTATCTCGGTGCCGTCGACCTTACGCAGAACGATCTGCTTGACCCCCATGGCCGTGGCGGTGTATGGCATTCCCCACCCGTTGCAATGAAACATCGGCAACACGTGCATCAGCACATCACGGTCGCTGACCTGCAGGTGCAATCCGAAGGTGACTGAATTGATCCAAATGTTGCGGTGGGTGATACAGACGCCCTTGGGTTTGGCAGTCGTGCCGCTCGTGTAGTTCAGCGTCGCGGTGGCGTTCTCGTTCGGCCCCTGCCATCGACGTGGCTCGACGCCGAACCGTAGCAAGGCATCGTCGGACTCATTCCCGAGGACGAATCTATGGCAAGCCTGGACCTTCGAGAGTGCGTGGTCCAGTTCGGGGTCGATCAGCAGGACGTCTGGTGCGCAGTCGTCGACGATGTACGACACTTCCTCGGGTTGCAACCGAAAGTTGACCGGAACCAGGATTCGTCCGGAGGAGGGAATCGCCTGCAGCATCTCGAGCAGCCGTGCGGAATTGTGGCTGACGACTGCGACCCGTGCGCCTTCGGGAACATCCATACTGTCAAGGCCGGCCTGAATTGCCCTGACTCGGCGCGCCAATTCCCTGTAGGTCAGTTCCTTGAGGGAGGCAGCCGGCTGCACTGGCTCGTCCACCACCCCGACCCGGTCGCCGTAGACGGCTTCAGCCCGGTCGATGAAGTCATTGGTAGTCAACGGAACACGCATCGTTGATACGTTCCCTTCCTCGGTACTGTCTGCGCCGACCCCCCGCGGGGTCCGCGCAGACATCGTGTAGCGCACCCGAAGGTGCGGATCCTAGTGCGGCGTGGGGTAAGTGATTTGACGGACTTGTTTGAGACAATGAGGCATGCGAGCTGCTCCTTTGGTGTTGCGTGACGGAGATCGGGAAGTGCTGACCCCGTTGGCGCGGTCGAAGTCGGTGCGTGCGGATTTGGCGCAGCGGGCGCGGATGATGGTGTTGGCGGCAGAGGGGGAGTCGAATGCGCAGATCGCGCGGACGGTCGGGGTCTCGCGGCCGACGGTGATCCTGTGGCGTTCGCGTTATGAGCAGTTCGGGACCGCGGGGCTCGAGGACGAGTTGCGGTCGGGGCGGCCTCGGAAGGTCGACCACGCCGCGATTGTGACCGCGACGTTGGCTCCGCCGCCGAAGAATCTTGGGGTGACGCACTGGAGCAGCCGGTTGCTCGCCGGCCGATTGAAGATCAGTAACACCACGGTCGCGGCGGCATGGCGCGAGTACGGTGTCAAGCCTTGGCGCAGTGAGACGTTCAAGTTCTCTACCGACCCGGAGCTGGTCGCCAAGGTCACCGACATCGTCAGGCTGTACTTGAATCCGCCCGACAACGCGATCGTGCTGTGCGTGGACGAGAAGTCGCAGATCCAGGCCCTGGACCGGACGGCACCGATGCGGATCGGTTCGGCCGAGAAACGCACCCACGACTATGTCCGACACGGCACCACATCGACGACTTTGTCCACGAACTGCGGATCCGTGGACAGCTTGAAACCGTCGGTCAGATGCGGTTTGAGTTCGAACTCGCGCCAGATCCGGCCGATCGTCGACGGTGACAGGCCGGTGCGCTTGGCCATCGAGGTACGCGACCAGTGCGTCGCATTGGCCGGGGAGGTTTCCAGTGTCGCGGTAACCACGTCTTCGACCCGGTCCAGCAAGATCGAGGGCGGACGACCCGGTCGAGGTTCGTCGACCAAGCCGTCGAGGCGTCGGTCGACGAAGCGCCCGCGCCATTTGTTGACCGTGTTGGCGGATATCCCTAGAACTACCGCAACTTGCTTATTTGTCATCCCCGGCTCCGCGCAAGCCAACACGATCCGCGCCCTCAGTGCCAACGATTGTGGAGTTTTCGCCCGCCGCGACCATCGAACGAGCTGTTCGCGTTCGTCATCGGTCAACATCAACTCCGCCTTCGGGCGTGCGGTTCGAGGCATACCTCAGATTATCAAGTTAAAGCACAAATTTATGGCGTACGACACTAGTTGGCGAGGAAGTCGTTGAGTAGCTGGTTGAACTTCTCGGCCCATTCGATCTGTGTCCAGTGTCCAGAGCGGCCGAAGACGTGTAGCTGGGCCTTGGGGATGACTTCCAGGAGCCGAATGGAGCTCGACAGGGGTACGACGCGGTCCTCGCGGCCGTGAATGACAAGCGTTTCATGAAGCAGTCCTGCCAGATCCTCCTCAGGAGTGACCAGTGCATCCACGCCGCTCTGCCGCGGTTCGGGAAACATGGCGGAGAATGCTTCCTGAATGCCCGGTTCGATGCTCGCGCGGTACCGCACTTCGGCCAGCTCGTCGGTCACGAGCTCGCGCGAGTATGCGAAGATGTCGAGCAGTCGACGCATGTTTTCAATCGATGGCTGGTAACCCCATGCCGCATCGAGGCCATCGGTGAGCGGGAAGGAAACACCCGCACTGCCCATGAGCGCCAGCCGCTCGACACGCTCCGGGTGCTGTGTGGCGACCCGCAGCGCGATTGCCCCGCCGAAGCTGTTGCCAACCAAGGACGCCCGCTCGATGCCGTGCGCGTCAAGGAAACCCACCACCTGGTCTGTCCAGGTCTTGATGTCGTACACCACGCCAGGGGGGCGTTCGGTCCCACCGAACCCGACCATATCGGGGGCAAGTACCCGAAACCTTTCCGCGAGTGCCGGGATCGTGAGCCGCCAGTTCGCATAGGCAGTAACTCCCGGACCTGATCCGTGGATCAGCACGACAGGAGGACCGCTACCAGCCTCGAGGTAGTTCGTCCTGATACCGTTCGCGACGATTGAGTTATCCCCTGGGGGAATTTCCGTGCTCATTATCTTCCCTCCGACGTAATTCCCGAGTTCGCGTCGGCGAACCCACTATTCAGTTCCAACGTGTTACGACGAAGCGCCCGCGGATGCCTCACAAGCTGGCACCCGTCCTAAACCGTCCGGATTTCCGTTCCCGGACTGCTGACCTCGTCATTGAGACTCGGCGCCGGGCGCCACAATCGTAATCCACCCCTCAATAAGGACGACATCAAACGTTTTCAGCGCTGTCCGGCAGGGGAACCCGGTCGCCGCGCCACTGCGAATGTCGAAGGTCCCGCCGTGCACTTCACATTCGATTACCTCGCCCTCTTGAAACCCGTCGGTAAGCAACGAGTAGCTGTGCGTACAAACATTGTGAGTGACGAAATAATCGTCGCCGACCCGGTATGCCGCTAGCGGTGGTAATCCCGGTGGGTTCAGCGCGACAGGTTTTCCCTCTGTCACTTCATCCACGCAGCACAAACGAATCAAGTCCGCCGTTTTAGATTCTTTATTTGAGGGGGACGTCCAGACCATAGCCTTCAACCTCGTTGTCGTGACTGTGCTCAGAGGAAGATGTTGAGGTTCTTGCTGAGCAGCGTGTTCCATTTGGGTGTGATGATCCGCTTCACGAGGAGATAGTCGCCCTCCTTGTGACGCCAGATGTCTTCCCGACTGCCCACCAGCGGCCTGTCTTCATCCCTCTCGTTGCGGCTACGGAACGCGAAAAAGTTGGAATAGACCCTGTATTCGTTGGGACGATCGGTGAGTTCAACCTCGATGTTAGTGATGAGATGCTGGTAACGCGTGGGTGGATCTTCCGACCATGCGGTGCCGGTCTTCAGCCGTTCCACGCGAGTGAAGATCATGTCGAGATCATCGTTGTAGTAGGCCATACGCGACAAATCGTTGACCGTATCCGTGGTGTCGTTACGATATCTCGTCTGGACTCCCGGCATGTAATAGAACAGATCCTCCGCCAGCATCGCCATCCACTCGTCGTGGCGTTCTTGATCAAGCAATCGGGCCTCGCGATAGAGCGTCTGCTCAAGTTCACTGATGAGTGCCAACGACGGACGTGTCGCCACGTCGTTGATCGCCGCGGTCGATGTCATAACTCGCCCTTCCTTCCCTGTGTCAGATAGCGGAAACACCAGTGAGTTCGCGCGTCTCACGCGACGCCATGCGAGGCTCCGGGCGTTGCGGCAAATCCTTCAGACTCTTCGTCTCCATCAGATCCACCCAACGCTGGTAAAAAAGGCGCTGGTTTGAGTCGTTGTACTGGCCCCGGTACACGGTGCCGGGCAGGATCGGATGGTTGTCGATCCGACGGTTGATCCCCGAACCGTAGTGCAGCAGCTGCCGCCTCGTCGCGACTCCACGGTTGACCGTAGTACAGTTCGACCAGTTCTCGCCGTCGTCCATTTCGAAGAGACCACCCGGACCGAAGGTCAACATGACCCTCTTGGTGATCTCCTGCTTCAGTTCGTCCGGCATTGCCTTATTGACGAGGACCCAAGTGCGCAGTTCGAACGCCTCCGGCCCCTTGGGAAGCCAAACCCTAAATGTCGAGATGCCAGGCAGAAAAGAAATGTTGGGAAAGAGCGAGCACGAAGCGACCGACCCGAAGATCTTCGAGCGCATCTCGCCGAGACGTTCGGCCATCTTCGGTCGAATCTTGTTGTAGTAGTCCATTACTTCCGGCGAACCGAGCAAGCCGATATCGCCCACACCCTCCGTCCCAAATTCCCAGCCGTGACCGTTGATGCTGGCGTGGTAGGACGTTTCCATATCGATTTCGGGAAAGGGAGCCCCACCGGAGGTGGCTCGGGTACCGGAATCATGGGTCCAGCCGGCGTGATAGGCGTCGCCGATGAAGTTCTCCACGCCGAACTTCCAATTGGCACTGAATTCCGACTTGATGCAGCCACCGACAAACTCGGTTCCGCCTTCCTCGTTGTCCAAAATCATATCGAGATACCAGCGGAAGTCACCCAACCAGTTCTCCAGGCTCGGCGCGTCCGGGTCAAACGTCGCGAAGACCAAGCCCTTGTAGCTGGCCACCTGCGCAACCGGCATCATCTTCGTCTGCGACTTGTCGATGTCACCCTCGTCATAGGCCTGCTCTGCCCACATTCCCGAGAGCTCACCCGCATTGTCGAACGACCACCCGTGATAGTTGCACACGAATCGACGGGTATTACCCGCATCCGCGAAACAAACCTTGTTGCCGCGATGCGGACAAGAATTCGCGAACACCCGAATGGAATTATCCCTGTGACGCGAAACGATAACCGCGTCTTCACCCATATACGTCGTCAGGAAGTCTCCGGCGTTCGGCAACTGGCTCTCATGCGCAACAAAGTTCCACGACCGAGCAAAGATCCGGTGAAGCTCTTCCTGATAAATATCCGGATCGCTGAAGATATTCCGATCAATCCACCCATCCCGCAGATTGACAAACTGACCAAAATCTTCCCCAGGACTGAAACGCTCAGACCTCAACATGCTCCACTCCATCCTTCGTTCGCTCTAGCCAGCACGGCAAATGGTCTTGTCTCGCCCGCGGATGCGTTCCTCTATGCTCCTACTAAACAACTGGCCCACGCTCTCCGGCATCCGGGGAAACTACTGAAATCAGTGGTGTACCTCACTCTTTCTTGGGTCCCCCGTGCGGGCATGACCGGTTTCGGATTGGTCGTTTCCGGTCGTGGATTCGGTGGTGGTGATCCGGCTCGCGACCGAGAAGATCCTCAAGCGAGGCCGTTTCGGCTCCCGCCACCGCGCCGGGCGCACCGACAGTGCCAAGCATCTGAGTCCACGCGACGAGCTCGCAGACGAAAGCGGAACAATGCCAACCAGATCCGTCTCCGGCCGAACCCGTGCAGCGGGGGATTTTGCAGGCCAGTCGTTTGCGCCCGGATCCGGTCATCACATGCGTTCGCCGACCACAACGAGCTAATCCGAAAAATTGAGGTGACCTTGCCGCTGGTGTCGGCACGGTCACCTCATTTTCGGATTAGGCAGCCGGGATCCGGGGCAATGCTGTTGTGCCCTGGGAAACGCCGGGGCCAATACGGCCGCCGACCACAATTGCGGTCCTACAGGACGCTCTGGCACAGCTGCCATTCGAGGCGGACTATCTCGCCGGGAAGAAGGTGCTGGGTCAGGCCGGACGGTGCCGGTGGTACGCATACGTTGATCGAATATCTGACGAAGCGGCGCATGTCGTACTCGGTCGGGCTCGAGCTCGACCATGGTCGCGAAGGCCGTGATGATCCCGGACGATGTGTGGACCCCGGCCTATGACACCGACGGACGTGTCCGAGACGGTGCCTGGGTGGCGGAGCTGATCGGGTTGCTCGGTTTCTCGTCCTGGCCCTTCAGGGATGCCCTGATCGTCCGCGAGGCACGACCTCACCCCGGTGCCCAACGACGCTTCACCGGTCACGAAGGACTGCGGTTGAGTGGCGTTCATGACGAATTCCCGAGGAATGATCGAAACCTGTGGATCCCGGGAGGACGCACCTTCCCGGATGATGATCTGTACACGAACAGGATTCTGATCAAGTCCAGCGCGCCAACGGTGGCGGGAAGGTACGCCCGTGCTCACGGTAGTGGACTACGACGACGACTCCAACGAGACCGGCCAGGCAGTCGGCGCGGGCCGCTCGTTGCTCGACGAGATCGTCCGTGACGGTGCCCGGCAGATGCTCGCCGCAGCCCTGCAGGCCGAGGTCGCCGACTACATCGCCCGGCATGTCGGTGAGATCGACGACAACGGTCACCGGCTGGTGGTTCGCAAGGGCTACCACGCCGAGCGCGAGGTGGTCACCGCCGCCGGCGCGGTGGCAGTGAAGGCACCGCGGGTCAATGACAAGCGCGTCGTCGACCCCGACACCGGTGAACGTAGACGGTTCCTCCTCGGCGATCCTGCCGGCATGGGCCCGCAAATCCGCGCAGGTGTCCGAGGTGCTGCCGCTGTTGTACCTCACGGGCTCTCGACCAGGCGACTTCGGTCCCGCCCTCGAACAGTTCCTTGGCACCGGTGCCGGCCTGTCGGCCAGCTCGATCACCCGCCTCATTACGCAGTGGCAGGACGAGGCGAGAGCCTTCGCCGCCCGGGATCTCTCGCAGGCGGATTACGTCTATCTCTGGGTCGATGGTATTCACCTGAAAGTGCGTCTCGAGCAGGAGAAGCTTTGCCTGTTAGTCATGATCGGGGTCCGCGCCGACGGCCGCAAGGAGCGCGTCGCCCGCTCCGACGGGTACCGGGAATCGACCGAGTCCTGGGCGGACCTGCTGCGGGATTGCCGCCGGCGTGGGATGCGGGCCTCGGTGCTGGCGGTCGGTGAAGGTGCCTTGGGGCTCTGGTGGGCCCTGCGCGAGGTGTTCCCGGAAACGCGGGAACAGCGCTGCTGGTTTCACAAGCAGGCGAATATTCCTTCTGCGCTGTCGAAGTCGGCTCATCCCGGTGCGTTTGCGGCGATGAAGAAGATCTACCTCGCCGAGGCCATCGACAAGGAGCAGGTGGCGATCAAGGCATTCGAGATCGATTGCGGCGTGAAGTATCCGAAGGCGGTCGTGAAGATCACCGACGACGCCGACGTGCTGCTCGAGTTCTTCCGGTATCCGGCTGAGCACTGGGTGCATCTGCGCACGACAAATCCAATCGAATCAACTTTTGCGACAGTGCGTTTGAGAACCAAGGTGACCAAGGGTCCGGGGTCGCGGGCGGTGGGGATGGCGATGGCCTACAAGCTGATCGAGGCCGCCCAGGCCCGCTGGCGGGCCGTGAACGCCCCGCACCTGGTGGCGTTGGTGCGGGCCGGTGCGCTGTTCCACAAGGGCAAGCTCCTCGAACGGCCCGTCGAGATCGCCCCGGAACCGTCACCGGACACGCCGGTATCCGAGGTCGCCTGACACACCTCGATCCACAGGATTTGACGATTCCTCACGAATTCCCGTCGCGGTCAGCTTCCGGATCTCGAAACTGCCCACTGATGTTGATGACGCTCGGCGAAAGTGCTCAGACTTGCTCGGTGAAAGTGTCCACCTGTGAGCGGTGATTACTGTAGCGGTTGGCGGGGTGTGGTGGTGGCTTTGCGGAGGTTTTCGGAGCGGGCGTGATGATCCCGAAGGCGGTAGGAGTCCCCGTCCAGATTGAGCACCACGGACCGGTGCAGTAGCCGGTCGAGCATGGCCGCGGCGACGGTGGTGTCACCGAGGACCTGACCCCACTCGCCGACACTGCGGTTTGTCGTCATGATGATCGAGGTCTCAGATACCGTTGCGTGACAACCTGAAACAGCGCCGACGCCGCCTCGCCGGGCAACGGGAGATAGCCCAGTTCGTCGACGACCAGCAGGGTGGGGCCGGCGAAGAACCGCATCGTCGTCGCCCACCGGCCCTCGATCGCGGCCCGGTGGCAGCGGGCGGCGAGGTCGGCGGCGGTGGTGAAGTAGGTGCGGTAGCCGGCGTGCACCGCGGCCCGCGCCAGCCCGACCGCGAGGTGTGTCTTGCTGACCCCCGGGCCGATGAGCAGCAGGTTCGTCGCGGTTTCGAGATTGCGGCAGGTCCCGAGCTCGGCGATCAGCTTCCGGTCGAGGCCCGCGGCGGCGTCGAAATCGAAGTCCTCGAGCGACGCCGGTGGCGGCAGGCACGCGAACCGCAATCGTCCGGCGAGTCGGCGGGCCTCGGTAGCGTCGACCTCGATCGAGAGCAACTCCTCCAGGGTGGCGGTCATCGACAGGTTGGTCTGTTGGGCGCGGTCGAGAACCGCGGGCAGGGCTTCGGCGGCGTCGTGGAGTTTGAGCACCGCCAGATGGCCGCGCAGGCGTTGGTAGAGGCTGGCCGCCTCGGCGGTGTTCGGCGCCGGATCCGCATCGGTGATCGGGGTGGTGGTCATGCGAGGGTGTTCCTTCCGCGGGCGGCCCGCTCGTAGGTGGACAGGTCGATGACCGTCGAGGCCGTTGCAGCCGAGGGTTCGACCGCACTCGATGTTGTGGTGGCCGTTCCAGTGATGGTGCGGCGCAACACGTCCACGGCCGCGATCGCGGCGGGTCCGGGTGGAATGCGCTTTCCTCACGGGGTTGTCCCGGGTCTCGTAGAGGTTTAGGTGGCGGTCCCCCGCTCGAGACCTGCGTGTGGTAGGTGTCGGGCGTTCCTCCAAGAACTCCGACAGCAAGGGACCGCCGTGAAGAAGAGTAGCCAGAACCCGACCGTGGACGCGACCGTGCCCGTGATTCCGGAGCAGGTCACTGTGGCGATGGCCGAGATCGCCGAGAACATGCACGAGGGCCTGCTCGCGCTGGCCGTCGGCGCCGGCCTGCAGGTCATGCAGGCAATGATGGACGCCGACGTGACCGCACTGGCCGGGCCGAAGGGCCGTCACGATGCGGCGCGCACCGCGGTACGGCACGGCCGCGAACGGGGGTCGGTGACCCTCGGCGGCCGGCGGGTGCCGGTGACCCGGCCGCGGGTGCGGGCCGCCGACGGATCCGGGGAGTTGCCGATCGGCTCGTACGAGCTGTTCACCTCGACCGAGATCCTGGGCAAGATGGCGATGGAGAAGATGCTCGCCGGCCTGTCCACCCGCCGCTACCCGGTCGGCCTCGAACCGGTCGGTGAACGGGTGACCGAAACGTCCTCGGCGACAAGTAAGTCCGCGGTCTCGCGGAAGTTCGTGGCGATGACCGAAACCGCCCTCGGCGAGCTGCTCTCCGCCGATCTGTCCGGGCTCGACCTGGTGGCACTGATGATCGACGGGGTCCACTTCGCCGAATCCTGCTGCATCGTCGCCCTGGGCATCGACCTCGACGGGACCAAGCACCCGCTCGCGCTGGTCGAAGGTGCCACCGAGAACGCCACCGTCGTCACCGACCTGCTGGTGGACCTGCGCGAGCGGGGTATGGACGTCACCCGCCCGATGCTGGTCGGGCTCGACGGGTCCAAGGCCTTGCGTAAGGCGGTGGTCGACGTGCTCGATCGCCCGGTGATCCAACGCTGTCAACTGCACAAGATCCGGAACGTGAAAGATCGTCTGCCGAAACGGCTTCGCAGCGGTGTGGGCCGCAAGATGACCGACGCCTACCACGCCGCGTCGGCGCTCGAGGCCGAGGCCGCGTTGCGGGCGCTGGCGAAGGAGCGGGACCGCACCCATCCCGGGGCGGCGGCCAGCCTGCGCGAGGGCCTCGACGAGACCCTCACCGTGCTGCGATTGGGTGTGCCGCCCACCCTCGCCCGCACGCTGCGCTCGACCAACGCCATCGAGTCGATGATCTCGGTCTGCCGCGAGCACGCCGCCAACGTCAAGCGGTGGCGGGACGGGCAGATGGCGCTGCGTTGGTGCGCCGCCGGGATGGTCGAGGCCGGCAAGCAGTTCCGCCGCGTCAACGGCTACCGGCACCTGCCGACACTCCGCGCCGCGCTCGAGGGCGAGTTCGCCGAATCTGTCGCACCCGTCGTGCACAATGATCAGGAGAACGCAGCCTGATGCTCACCGGGCCGCCACCGAAGTTCCACGGAGCTCGGGACATCCTCACCTCACTGAGCGCGGTGACCATAGTGTCGGTGAGTCCGAACCCGATCGAATAGGACACCCGTTTGTTGTGCAGCCACGACAGGAAGGCGTGGCTGGCTCCGGCACCGTCGGTGCGCACCAGTACTTTCTTGCCGGGGCGGCCACCGGTGGTGAACGGCAGCTGTGCGAGCGCTTGTCGGGTGACGTCGATGTGGTCGGCGGCGGTGTTCGAGCCGGTGTTTCCTGCCCGCAGTAGCGCGGCGAGGGGCTCGCCGGTGCCCGTATGTCCGTGGTCGACGAACGCCATCAACGGGTGAAAGCCGAAGCCACGCTTGTATGTTGGTGCAGCGAGCTCTTTGTCGGAGTGGGCGTTGACGAGGGTGGCATCGAGGTCGATGATGATCGGGTTCTGAGCGGTGATGTCGTGATCGGGCGCGTTGTCACCGGCGTGTTTCCAGGCTGCGGTGCGAGCTGCTGCGCGGGCGGTGTCGATGGCGGTGAGCACTGCGGGCGCATCCGCGGCCAAGGTGGTTATCAGCCGGGAGACGGTCGGGTCCGAGGGGACTCTTCCGAACAGGCCGGTATGTTCGCGGAGGGTCGCGATGTCGGCGAGGCAGTCTCCACCGAGCGCAAGTGAGACTGCGAGGTCGGTGATGATCTTGCCGGGGTCGAACTGCGCCAACGGTTTACGCCACGACGACAGGCTCCGCGAGAGGGCTGCGGTGAGTCCGGTGACATCCGCGGTTCGCAACAGCGTCACCGCGCCGGCGTGCGACACGACCCCGGTTCCGGTGGCATCGACGGACAGGGTGGGGTACGACGACGTAGACTGACTCACCAGAATGGTGCCTCTCGATCTGGTGTTTTTCAACTGTGGTAAGTCGAATTCTCCCAGGTCGGAGCACCATTCTTCGAATTAGACGCGCCGTGAGACCTCACCGGCATGAAAGCGCCAGGCTAAGGGCAGCCGAAAGAGGCAGCGGGATACGCCTGATTCTGCGTAGGTCTCGAGGGCGTCCGGGTCGGCAGATGCACCGAAAACCGTGACCGGTACCGGTCCGCGCCCCCGCCTAGTCGCCAAATCTTGCAGCTCGCCGATCCTCCGCCCGAGCACGTGGGGTTCCTCTTTGGGCATCGTGAGCCATGCGTCCCCGAATTCGACCACCCTCGCCAGTACCCTCGGTCCGTTGCCCGCCATGAGAACGGGCGGGTGAGGCGTTTGGATCGGCTTGGGCCATTACCACAGGGCATCCAAGTCCACAAACTCCCCGTGTAACTCGGACACATCCTGTATCCAGATTTGTTTCATTGCGAGAACGCGTTCACGTCACCTGGGCGAAGCGCGCGGCAAGTGCGCTTGTCTGCTTCGCCAGCAGGTGGGTGTCGATGCCGACCGCGACGAAAACCGCGCCATGCGCGAGATATTTCTGAGCCAGATCCTCGACGGGCGTGAGGACTCCAGGAGCTTTACCAGCCGCACGAACCCGCTGCAGGGCGTCCAGTATCGCGTCCTGCACCTCCGGATGCGCAGGATTGCCCGGGAACCCCAGTGAGGCGGCGAGATCGGCAGTGCCGATGAAGACCCCGTCGATACCATCGACCTCGGCGATCGCCTCAAGATTGCTGAGTGCTAGCGCGGTTTCCGCCTGGACGACCACACAAACCTGTTCGTCGGCCTCATGAAGATATCGGGGATAGCGACCCCAACGGCTCGCCCGTGCCCCACCCACGCCGCGAATGCCCCCAGGGGGATAACGGCAAGCGCGCACGACCGCTGCTGCCTCATCCGCAGTGTCGACCATCGGCACCAGGAGGCTTTGCGCGCCCAGATCAAGGTATTGCTTGATCACCGTGGTATCCGCGGACGGGACCCGCACCGCGGCGTGGCAGCCACGATAGGCGCCGATCACCTGCAACTGCGCGAGTACAGAGCGCAAGTCTTGAGGCGCGTGTTCACCGTCTATCAGCAGCCAGTCGAAACCCGCCCCCGCGCAGACCTCGGCGCTATAGGCGTCACCTAAGGCGAGCCAGAACCCGATTTGCGTGCGGCCCGCAGCAAGGGCCTTTTTGAAGGAGTTGATCGGACTTTGCATGATCGATCGCCCTAACCGAAACGAAATGAGAACGAGCCGAGAGGACCATAGTCGGCGTGAAACACATCGCCCGGTCCGGCCTCGACTGGCCTAGTGAACGACCCACCGAGCACGATCTCTCCGGCCTCGATACCTTCGCCCCATCGCGCAAGCCTTTTCACCAGCCAGACTATGCCATTAGCAGGATGGTTGAGGACGCCAGCAGCGATGCCAGTCTCCTCAACCATTGCATTCTTGCTGAGCACCGCACCGACCCATCGCAGGTCGAATGCATCCGGCCGCACCGGCCGCCCGCTCACCACGACCCCGGCGCTCGCCGCATTGTCCGCGATCGTGTCTTCGACTTTCCGGCGCGATTTCGTAATCTCACTGACGCGCTGGATCCGCGCGTCAATGATCTCTGCAGCAGGCACGACGAAATCGGTCGCCTCCAGTACGTCGAATATCGTGACACCAGGCCCTTTCAGCGAGCGACCGAGCACGAAGGCAAGTTCAACCTCCACCTTGGGCGCGATGAACCTACTGGACGGCACATCGTCCCCTTCGGCGAAGAACATGTCGTCCAGCAAGGTCCCGTAGTCGGGTTCGCAGATCCCGGCCGCCTGTTGCATGGCACGCGATGTGAGGCCAATCTTGTGGCCGAGCACGGTGCGGCCGTCCTTGCGCTTCAAAGCTTCCCAAGCCCTGCTGACCTGGTAGCCGTCATCGATTGTCATGCCGGGGAAGCGCTGGGAGAACTGCTCAATCTGAACCCGCTCGGCTTCCGCGCGGTATAGCTCCGCAGCGAGCTCATTGATCGTCTGTTCGTCAAGCATCCCAACCTCCTGGCAACGCCTTCTCGATCCCTACCTCACCCATGCGGTTACTATGCCGCGCGGAAATGTTCCATCAACATTGGGCCCATCGCGTCCCAGCGTTCGAGCTGCGCCCAATGCCCGCAACGGTCAAGTACGACCAACTCCGCGTGCTTCAGATGCTTGGTGAGGTACAAGCTCGTGTCGAGGGGGACGATACGATCCTGACGCCCGTGAAAGACCAGGACATCATGTGGCAGTCGACCGAGGGTGGCGGGTGGTATCACCAGGCTTTCCATGCCGGCTTTCATCGATTCGAACATGACCTCTTGGATACGTCGGACCTCCGGATCATTCGCGACCTCGAAACGACTCTTGACGATCTCCTCCATGCCGGGAAAGTTCTCGGGATCGTAGACGAAGCTGTGGATGAGCTCGCGGTAGGGGGTCAAGCGCGGATCTGCATAGAACGCCAGAAGACGGGCCAGTTCCGGCGGCCGGGCGTTCATGGGAGCGCCGACTGAGCCCATCAGTGCCACCTTGTCAAAGCGTTCGGGCGCCTCGACCACGAGCTGCAAAGTGACTGCGCCACCCATCGAGTTACCGACTATGTGCGACTTCTCGATCCCAAAATGGTTCATCAAGCCCAGGATCTGCTCGACACGCATCCCTACCCAAGACATGATGTGGCCGGGATACGTTTCGGGATGCTCGGACTGGCCGAAGCCGATCAGATCCGGCGCCACGACAAAGAAATTCTCAGCAAGGTCGGGAATGATAGGCCGCCAGTTGGACGCCGCATGGGCGCCTGGCCCGGCGCCGTGCAACAGCATAACTGCCGGCGACTGAGGATCCCCCGCAACGAGCGCATGGGAGGCCAAGTTTCCAGACGGGAAACGCTTCTCGATGATTTCGACAGACGTCGACATTATCTTCTCCTACAAGATTCGATACGACATTTCTTACCGTTTCGCCCGAAGCGTGGCGGGTGATCCGATCGAAGGGGCCCCACCTCTTGCGGTCACCCTCCCCCCACCGCCCACCTGTTTCTTTATGCGGGGACGTCGAGGCCTTTGAGGGGGATGTCCAGGCCATAGCCTTCAACCTCGTTGTCGTGACCGAAGATGTCGCGTAGGTAGTGTTCCTGCTGGGCAGGTGCGACGCGGGAGCCCCAGCCTGGTTCCCACAGCCAGCCGGATGGGTTGGCGCAGTAGAACGTGAGTGCTTCGTCGTTGGAGTGTTTGCCGATTTGCAGGGTCACGTCGATCTTTTGCTGCCGTACTAGATCGTGCGCGTAGCCAAGGTCATCAAGATGGGTGTATTCGATCATCAGGTGGTTGATGCGCTTGTCCATCGGACCGACCCCGAAGGCAAGGGAGTGGTGCCGATCGTTGCAGTGCATGAAGACCGGGGTCCCAACCGCGCCGTTGGGTAGCGCGAATTTGTACTCGACCGCACCCTCCAGTCCGAGCAGTCGGTAGAAGCGGGTCGCCTCTTCCACGTCGTCCTCGCGAATGATTATGTGGCCGAGTCCCTGGCCTTCGGTGACGAACTTGCCGAACATCGGCCGTCCGGGGTGAAACGGGGAGGAGGTGTCCACTTGCGGCCCATAGAAGATCTCCGTCGGGTTGCCGCCTGGATCATGCAGTTTGACCAGGCCAAGCACGCGTCGCTCGGCCGCGTCGGCGTCGGAGGCGACCTCGAAGGGGATACCGGCGTTCTTCAGTTGCTCGGCGAGTTCGTCGAGTTCCACTGGGCCCGCCACGCGCCAGCCGATGTAGGCGAGATCGTCGTTGCCATCCGCGTGCAGCACGATTCGGTGGTGCCACCTGTCCATCCGGAGATAGATGCGGTCGTCCTCGCCGTCGTCGACGACCTGCATGCCCATGATTCCGGCGGCATAGCCTCGCCAGGCCTCGAGATTGGATACGGATAGTCCGAGATAGCCGAGTTCGGTCACTTTTGCCATTGGTTGCCCCTTACTGTGCTCAGAGGAAGATGTTGAGGTTCTTGCTGAGCAGCGTGTTCCATTTGGGTGTGATGATCCGCTTCACGAGGAGATAGTCGCCCTCCTTGTGACGCCAGATGTCTTCCCGACTGCCCACCAGCGGCCTGTCTTCATCCCTCTCGTTGCGGCTACGGAACGCGAAAAAGTTGGAATAGACCCTGTATTCGTTGGGACGATCGGTGAGTTCAACCTCGATGTTAGTGATGAGATGCTGGTAACGCGTGGGTGGATCTTCCGACCATGCGGTGCCGGTCTTCAGCCGTTCCACGCGAGTGAAGATCATGTCGAGATCATCGTTGTAGTAGGCCATACGCGACAAATCGTTGACCGTATCCGTGGTGTCGTTACGATATCTCGTCTGGACTCCCGGCATGTAATAGAACAGATCCTCCGCCAGCATCGCCATCCACTCGTCGTGGCGTTCTTGATCAAGCAATCGGGCCTCGCGATAGAGCGTCTGCTCAAGTTCACTGATGAGTGCCAACGACGGACGTGTCGCCACGTCGTTGATCGCCGCGGTCGATGTCATAACTCGCCCTTCCTTCCCTGTGTCAGATAGTGGAAACACCAGTGAGTTCGCGCGTCTCACGCGACGCCATGCGAGGCTCCGGGCGTTGCGGCAAATCCTTCAGACTCTTCGTCTCCATCAGATCCACCCAACGCTGGTAAAAAAGGCGCTGGTTTGAGTCGTTGTACTGGCCCCGGTACACGGTGCCGGGCAGGATCGGATGGTTGTCGATCCGACGGTTGATCCCCGAACCGTAGTGCAGCAGCTGCCGCCTCGTCGCGACTCCACGGTTGACCGTAGTACAGTTCGACCAGTTCTCGCCGTCGTCCATTTCGAAGAGACCACCCGGACCGAAGGTCAACATGACCCTCTTGGTGATCTCCTGCTTCAGTTCGTCCGGCATTGCCTTATTGACGAGGACCCAAGTGCGCAGTTCGAACGCCTCCGGCCCCTTGGGAAGCCAAACCCTAAATGTCGAGATGCCAGGCAGAAAAGAAATGTTGGGAAAGAGCGAGCACGAAGCGACCGACCCGAAGATCTTCGAGCGCATCTCGCCGAGACGTTCGGCCATCTTCGGTCGAATCTTGTTGTAGTAGTCCATTACTTCCGGCGAACCGAGCAAGCCGATATCGCCCACACCCTCCGTCCCAAATTCCCAGCCGTGACCGTTGATGCTGGCGTGGTAGGACGTTTCCATATCGATTTCGGGAAAGGGAGCCCCACCGGAGGTGGCTCGGGTACCGGAATCATGGGTCCAGCCGGCGTGATAGGCGTCGCCGATGAAGTTCTCCACGCCGAACTTCCAATTGGCACTGAATTCCGACTTGATGCAGCCACCGACAAACTCGGTTCCGCCTTCCTCGTTGTCCAAAATCATATCGAGATACCAGCGGAAGTCACCCAACCAGTTCTCCAGGCTCGGCGCGTCCGGGTCAAACGTCGCGAAGACCAAGCCCTTGTAGCTGGCCACCTGCGCAACCGGCATCATCTTCGTCTGCGACTTGTCGATGTCACCCTCGTCATAGGCCTGCTCTGCCCACATTCCCGAGAGCTCACCCGCATTGTCGAACGACCACCCGTGATAGTTGCACACGAATCGACGGGTATTACCCGCATCCGCGAAACAAACCTTGTTGCCGCGATGCGGACAAGAATTCGCGAACACCCGAATGGAATTATCCCTGTGACGCGAAACGATAACCGCGTCTTCACCCATATACGTCGTCAGGAAGTCTCCGGCGTTCGGCAACTGGCTCTCATGCGCAACAAAGTTCCACGACCGAGCAAAGATCCGGTGAAGCTCTTCCTGATAAATATCCGGATCGCTGAAGATATTCCGATCAATCCACCCATCCCGCAGATTGACAAACTGACCAAAATCTTCCCCAGGACTGAAACGCTCAGACCTCAACATGCTCCACTCCATCCCTTCGTTTGTTAGGATCTTGTAATTGCGGCTATTTGTGAACGTGAATATGCACCTAAACCCGCAGTTGGATTGCTTATCTTGCAAAGTTTGAGCTCGCTCGCAACGGTCGCCGGTGGAGTCGCGAGCTTGCTGCCCGGTAGCTCAGAGATACGATGCATGAAGAGAGTCATCACCCTCGTTTCTTCCACGTGCGAATGTCATGACCAATGCGCTTTCGAACGAATCGCACGAGTGATGGCGGACCGGTGGTTGCTCCGTTGGAACCGATACACGGAGCACTCGTTTCGCTCTAGCCAGCGGCCGCACGGCGAATTCTGCTCGCTCACCTTATGCGCGTTACTGTTCCCCTAGCTAAACAGTTGGTCCACACTTGCTACATCCGGAGAAACTACTGAAAACAGCGGCTCAGAGACCCGCGTAGATTCTGGCGACTGCCGTGACTCGCACGAGCGGCCAGACCTACACCTCAGCGGCGTAACAGGTTCGGACACCACTGCGCATCGCTCGGGACCGTCGCTCGCGTTGCTCCGAGAGTGGATCGATACCCGGTTGAGCCACACGAAGTGCGAGGCCAGCCCGTGCACGGCGGCATCGTAGTTACGGGCAAATCCCACTCCCCCGATCCGCTCGACTTGATCACCCGCGCCCCGAGATCCGCGACGTGCCGGCTGGCCAGCGGGGCCGCCACCGCCTGTTCGAGGCTGACGACGGTGACCCCAGTCAGGGGCAGCACTGCCGAGTCGGTGGCGCTGTGGTTCTTCTCTGTGGTGCCAGTCATGTCAGCGTGGTCCTTGATTACTTACTTCTTGGCCTGCTTGACCAGGCCCCCGCCGATGATCAGGCGCTGAATCTCGCTGGTGCCCTCGTACAGCCGCAGCAGCCGCACGTCCAGGTAGATGCGCTCGACCGGCAGCTCCCGCATGTAGCCGGTACCGCCGCGGATCTACACCGCGAGATCGGCTGCCTTACCGACCATCTCGGTGCAGAACAGCTTCGTGACCGATGGTGCGATGCGTCGGTCTGCCCCGTTGACCCAGGCGCGCGCCGCGTCCCGGGTGAGAGCGCGATCGGCGTCGACCCCGGTCGCGATGTCGGGGATCATCGCCTGCACGAGGTGGAAGTCCCCGATCGCGGTGCCGCCCTGCGTCGCGGTGGCCGCATACGGGACGGACTCGTCGAGTGCGCGCTGGGCCTGCCCAACCGACAGGGCCGCGATATCCACGCGACCGCGCGCGAGCGAGGTCATCGCGGCCCGGTAGCCGACGGCCTCGCTGCCGCCGACGAGCGCCGAGTTCGGGACTCGCACATCGGTGAAGTGCACGTCCGCGAAATATCGGCGAAGTCCTCGTCCTCGACCTGTGTGCTTGAATCAATGCTGACGGTGATGCTCACTTCGGTCTCCTGTGAATGGTCCGAACTGGTCGGTCCCTGTTCGTCCTGTGTCCTCGGGTCCCGACCCACCGCGGGTGGCGCGACGTCGTCGAACCCTCAGCGCACAGTTCTGACCAACTTCTTGTTGGCGAACTCGTTGAATCCGTAGCGGCCGAGCTCGCGCCCCACACCGGATCGCTTGACCCCCCCGAACGGCAGATCGGGAGCACTCTTGCTGGTGCCGTTGATCCAGGCCATGCCCACCTCGAGGTCCTCGGCTACCCGGCGGGCCTGGTTCCGGTCGGAGGTGAAGATCGCGGCGGCCAGCCCGAACGGGGACTCGTTCGCCAGTGCAATGGCCTCTGCTTCCGTCGCTACCTTGTAGACGACGGCGACGGGGCCGAAGAGTTCTTCGCTGTATACGCGCATCTGTGGGGTCACTCCGGCCAGGACCGTCGCCTCGTAGAACGCGCCCGGCCCCTCGCCCCTGCATCCACCGGTCAGCAACTTTGCTCCCTTGGCCAGCGCGTCGTCGACCTGCTCCGCGATCTCGTCCACGCAGCTGCGGGAGGACAGCGGGCCGAAAGTGGTGGCCGGATCGGTCGGGTCGCCGGGCACGATGTTCCGCATCGCCTCGGTGAACTTGTCGAGGAACCGGTCGTAGACGTCATCGAGCACGATGAGGCGTTTCGACGCCGTGCACGCTTGTCCCGCGTTGGCCATCCGGTTGTTCACCGCCGCGGCGACGGTGGTGTCCAGGTCGGTGTCGTCGAGCACAAGGAACGGATCGGAACCGCCCAGCTCGAGGACGAACTTCTTCATGTGACGCCCGGCGATCTCACCGACCGCCGATCCCGCACGCTCGGACCCCGTCAAGGACACGCCCCGCACCCGGGGGTCCGCGACCATCCGGGCGACCTGCGCGTTGTCGGCGAACACGTTGACGTAGACCCCCTCGGGAAGCCCCGCCTCGACGAACAGCGTTTCGATCGCCAACGCCGACTGAGGACAATTCCGGGAGTGCTTGAGAAGGAGCGTGTTGCCGAGCATGATGTTCGGCGCAGCGAAGCGGACCACCTGGTAGTAGGGGAAGTTCCAGGGCATGATCCCCACGAGAGGACCGATCGGTTCCGTCCTCACGATCGCCTCGCCTCCCCCGGCGATCTCCAACACCTCGTCCTCCATGAACGTCGGACCCTGTTCGGCGTAGTACTCGAAGATGTTGGCACACAACGCCACCTCCCCCCTGGCCTGAGAGATGGGCTTACCCATTTCCAGAGTCAGGATCGGAGCGAGTTCGTCGGCACGTTCGCGCCACAGCTTCGCCAGAGCTCGCAACACATCGGCGCGCTCCTCCAGAGAGGACGTCCGCCACTGCCGGTAGGCGGCATCCGAACTCGTCAGCGCATCCGAAATCTCGTGATCGGTCGCCCGCGGAAACTCCTGGACACGCTGCCCGGTCAGGGGGCTGGTTGTGGCGTAGTAACTCATATGACCCTCGATTCATTGCGTCGTGATGTGCCGGTACCTACGCAATAGGGTGTGAATCCGGGAAGACTGCGAACATCGCTCGCGTGTACCTGACTAGTGTCCCGCGTCAGAAATTCGTGAGATATATTTGGCGAGGGAATCGAGGATCTCCTCGGCGGTCTTGTGCCAGACGAACGGCTTCGGGTCGTCGTTCCAGGTCTTGATCCAGTTGCGAACGTCTTTCTCCAGTGCGACAACGCTTTTGTGTACTCCACGGCGGAGTAGTTGATCGGTCAGGAATGCGAACCATCGCTCGACCTGATTGATCCAGGAGGACCCGGTCGGGGTGAAGTGGACGTGAAAACGTGGGTGCTTTGCCAACCAGTCGCCCACTGCAGGCGTCTTGTGGGTGGCCAGGTTGTCGCAGACGAGATGCACGTCCAACTCGTCGGGGACGGCCTTGTCGATCGCGGTGAGGAACTTCTTGAACTCCACGGCCCGGTGACGTCGATGAAGCTCGGAGATCACCGTGCCGTCGGCGATGTTGAACGCCGCGAACAGACTGGTGACGCCGCTGCGGGCGTAGTCATGACTGCGCCGTTCCGGCATGCCGGGCATCATCGGCAACACCGGCTGGGAACGGTTCAATGCCTGCATCTGGCTCTTCTCGTCCACGCACAGGACGACGGCACGCTCGGGCGGATTATGGTAAAGGCCAACGACATCGACGACCTTGTCCACGAACTGCGGATCCGTGGACAGCTTGAAACCGTCGGTCAGATGCGGTTTGAGTTCGAACTTGCGCCAGATCCGGCCGATCGTCGACGGTGACAGGCCGGTGCGCTTGGCCATCGAGGTACGCGACCAGTGCGTCGCATTGGCCGGGGAGGTTTCCAGTGTCGCGGTAACCACGTCTTCGACCCGGCCCAGCAAGATCGAGGGCGGACGACCCGGTCGAGGTTCGTCGACCAAGCCGTCGAGGCGTCGGTCGACGAAGCGCCCGCGCCATTTGTTGACCGTGTTGGCGGATATCCCTAGATCTACCGCAACTTGCTTATTTGTCATCCCTGGCTCTGCGCAAGCCAACACGATCCGCGCCCTCAGTGCCAACGATTGTGGGGTTTTCGCCCGCCGCGACCATCGAACGAGCTGTTCGCGTTCGTTATCGGTCAACATCAACTCCGCCTTCGGGCGTCCGGTTCGAGGCATACCTCAGGATATCAAGTTAAAGCACGAATTTATGGCGTACGACACTAGTGGTCTGTTGTTGAAGTATCTTGACGGTTGGCCTTGGTAAGGACTTGGTCGGCGGTCTTGGTCCAGACGAACGGCGCGCAGCGGGTGTTCCATCCGTTGATGAAGGCGCGGATCTTGGTGGTCAGATCCTTGACGGAACCGAAGGTTCCGCGGTGGATGGCCTGACGTTCGATGATCCCGAACCACACCTCCACCAGGTTCATCCACGATGCCGAGGTGGGCGTGAAATGCACATGGATACGGGGATGTTCGGCCAGCCACGCCCGGACTTCAGCCTTCTTGTGAGTGGCGTAGTTGTCCATCACCAGATGCAGCTCCCGCTCCGGGTAGGCGCGGGCGAGGTGTGTGAGGAAGACGAGGAACTCCTGATGACGATGCCTCGGTTTGCACAGCCCGGTGACCTTCCCGGTAGCGGTGTCCAGGGCTGCGAACAGGGTGGAGGTGCCGTGTCGGACATAGTCGTGGGTGCGTTTCTCGGCCGAACCGATCCGCATCGGCAGCATCGGTGCCGTCCGGTCCAGGGCCTGGATCTGCGACTTCTCGTCCACGCACAGCACGATCGCGTTGTCGGGCGGATTCAAGTACAGCCTGACGATGTCGGTGACCTTGGCGACCAGCTCCGGGTCGGTAGAGAACTTGAACGTCTCACTGCGCCAAGGCTTGACACCGTACTCGCGCCATGCCGCCGCGACCGTGGTGTTACTGATCTTCAATCGGCCGGCGAGCAACCGGCTGCTCCAGTGCGTCACCCCAAGATTCTTCGGCGGCGGAGCCAACGTCGCGGTCACAATCGCGGCGTGGTCGACCTTCCGAGGCCGCCCCGACCGCAACTCGTCCTCGAGCCCCGCGGTCCCGAACTGCTCATAACGCGAACGCCACAGGATCACCGTCGGCCGCGAGACCCCGACCGTCCGCGCGATCTGCGCATTCGACTCCCCCTCTGCCGCCAACACCATCATCCGCGCCCGCTGCGCCAAATCCGCACGCACCGACTTCGACCGCGCCAACGGGGTCAGCACTTCCCGATCTCCGTCACGCAACACCAAAGGAGCAGCTCGCATGCCTCATTGTCTCAAACAAGACCGTCAAATCACTTACCCCACGCCGCACTAGTTGTCAGGCACTAAAGGTCATTTCCGCCTGCGGTTTCGGCGAGGCCGCGTACGCCCATTCCGCCGTCACAGTTGATGATCGCACCAGTCGCGGTTCGTGAATTATCCTTCGAGGCGAGCAGGACGTAGTGCCCAGTGTAATCCGCGGGCTCACAGAGTTCCTGCAGTACCGTGCACTGCTTGATCAGATCTGCGAGCGGGAGGGACGAGACGTTCGTTTCGCCGAGTCCGATCGATCCTGGCCCGCGCAGATCCGTGGCCATGGCACCAGGGGCCACTCCGTTTACTCGGATTTTGGGGGCGAATTCGAAGGCCAGTTCCTTGATCAGACCCACGACCGCGTGCTTCGAGGCCGTGTACAGCGGCCCGCCGCCACCTGGGTAGAAACCGGCGTTGGACACCGTGAAGACGATCGAACCACCTGTGAGTGCAAGCTCCTTGACTGCCGCTTTCGCCCCGTTCAGATAGCCCTTGACGTTGATGTGGAACATCTCGTCGAAGAGCGGGTCCAGTCTGTCCTCCGGGATGTCGACCAGCTTTGTCGAAAAGTCCCAGATCGCCGCGTTACCCACGAAGGTGTCGAGGCGGCCGAACTGTCGTACCGTTTCTCGCACGACCGAAGCGTTGTCCTCGTACTTGCTCACGTCGCCCTCGACAGCGACGACATTCTCGCCGAAATCAGCCGCAAGCTTCTTGACCTTCTCCGCCGACCTCTCCAGGACTCCTACTTTTGCGCCCTCCTCGATGAATCGCTCAACCAGCGCCCTACCCAGGCCCGATCCGCCACCGGTGATAACCGCAACGTTGCCTTCTAGCCAACCCATCTCGTACCTCTCATCTCACTCATTTGTGACCGTCATGCGGTCTTTTCATGCCTTGCCGCGTCGGTATCGCTGAGGGCGGCACATAAGTCGACCGACTCATCCCGAATTGTGTCGTTTGTGAATAGGGGCCCCTGCTCGAGCGCTCGACGCACAGCTCTCAACTCACGTCGCCGGTTCACCACTACCGCACCCTGCACGCGTCCATGCGTCGAGAAGATCCACAGCGCACCGTCGGTACTACCTGGGACTCCTCGACGGATGACCTGCATATCTGGTCCGGGTCGGCCGGCGATTTCCCACTGATTTCCGTATTGCTTGGTCCAGGCCCACGGAATGTCGTCATAGGGTTCAATGTCGCGGTCACCGTGACCAAGCATCCCTTCAACAGCCTTCGCGGCCTGGAGCTGCGCGTTCTGCCAGTGTTCGACTCGGATACTGCGGCCGAACGTCGGGCTCGGAAAACGCGCCAGGTCCCCGGCCGCATAGATTCCAGGAACCGATGTGCGGCTCAACCCATCAACGAGAATGCCGTTATCTACGGTGATCCCGACGTCGGTTGCCAAGTCAACCACCGGTTCAGATCCGATCCCGACCACGACTGCGCCTGCGGGCAGGACAGTTCCGTCGCTGAGCTCCACCGACTCCACACGATCCCGTCCACGAATAGCCTGAAGCGGCGACCGTGCCCGGACGTCAACACCGTTGGAGCGGTGCTGGTCGAGTATCCATCCGGATGCTTCCGCACCGAGTACCGGCATTGGTAGATCCCCGGCCATGAGCAGCGTGACGTCGGCGCCCTGCTCAGCGAGGGTCGATGCGACCTCCGAACCGATGAACCCCTCGCCAACAACCACCACCGGTACGCCGCGCCCGATGACGATCTGCAGGGCCCAAGCGTCCTCCAGATCGTGGAGGTAGTGGACCCCGGGTAAGGTCCCGCCGGGCACGCCCACCGGTCGCGGACGCACTCCCATGCACAGCAGAACGCGGTCCGCGCCGACACGCTCGCCGCCTTCCAGCTCAACTGCACCATCGGCAGGACACAGCCGGATCGCCCGCCGCCCAAGGAGCAACTCGATATCCTTCTCCTCGTATGTCTCCCGAGAATGCACCAGAAGCCGATCCTCTGGCATTTCCCCGCCCAAGAACTCCTTGGAGAGCGGGGGGCGCTCGTACGGCAGATGTTCCTCGGCGCCGATCAGGCAGACGCGACCGGAGAATCCCTGGTCACGAAGAGCGGTTACCGCGGTTGCCCCTGCCATGCCTCCGCCGACGACAGCTACTGAATCGAATGATCCCGTCATCACACACTCCTGGTTCTGGCGTCGGCCCGTCCGACACAACTCACTCCTATAAGCACGATCTCGGCGCTGTCCTGCACTTCAACGGCGCGGGGACGCTCAGGCTTCGCAACGGGGCAGCGGGATGGCTTCCCGTCCGGAGGTCGAAATAGGAAATGTGCCGTGGATAATCCACTGCCTTCCAGTCCAATCCCTAATTTTGAAGCGTCTATCAAATCACGGATATCGGCTCCCAATTTGGCCCTCCTTCGAGCCGTGCGCTGAGGATCTCCTATCCGTCTTCCGCCTTTGCCGTGGCGCTGGTTTGACCAGTGTGGGCTTGGTCCCAATCCCGGACATCCGTAAAAAATACGGGAATACCCACGCATCAAAGTCAGTCCACCGGGTACTCCAACTCGCCCACAGTGGACCCGCTCGGAACTACAGCCGCAACGTGCGGGCAAGGTAGTTCGCACCGCGAGGAACAACCCGTGCGGTCACCACTGCACCTCCCTCCCCCTCTCTAATGAGTGTTAGCGGGTCGGCTTTCTGGCAGGCTTGCTACCGGTAGCGGCCGGTGGGTGAGCACTTTCCCTCTCTGGACTTCGAGTCCTGTTGACAGATCGGCGCCCCCACCGGTCGGCCGGGAGGATGGATCGCTGATGGGATGTCGTGCCCGCTCGCTATTCGGCGTGAGCACTGCTTCATTAGAGCGCGAATGGTTCTCCCGCACGCTGCCGGACGTGACCGACACCGAGGACGGGAGAAACAGGGTGTTGCTATTTGTGGGAGACGATTGGGCGGAGGACCATCACGATGTCGAGCTGATGGACCCGGCCGGCAGCAGGCTGGCCAAAGCGAGGCTGCCCGAGGGCATGGCCGGGATCGCCCGGCTGCATGCGATGATCGGCGCGCAACTCGGTGACGACGTCGACGAAGCCCTGAGCGGCACGTTCACCGAGCTGCGGGAGGCATCGATCCCGATCCGCCGCTCCTGCCAGCTGCTCGGCCGAGCACGCGCCACCCACTACCGGCATCAGCAACCACCGATCCTGGGCCCCAAGAAGCCCCGGGCGGTGCCGGACAACGGTCAGGCGCTGACCGCCGCGGAGCGGGCCCAGGTGCTCACCGTCATCAACAGCGCCCAGTACGCGGACCTCGCGATCTGCCAGATCTGGGCCCGCGAACTCGATGAGGGGAACTACCGGTGCTCGATGTCGAGTATGTACCGCATCGCCGCCGCCGCAGGTCAGAGTCGGGAACGGCGCCGGTTGGCGACCCATTCGGCGAAGGTCAAACCCGAACTCCTCGCCGACGGGCCGTCGCAGGTGTGGACCTGGGACATCACCAAGCTCCGCGGCCCCGGCAAAGGGGTCTGGTATCACCTGTACGTGTTGATCGACATCTACTCGAGGTACAACCCGGCCTGGATCGTTGCGCCTGGCGAAAGCGCTGATCTTGCGAAGGACTTCATCGACGAGGCCATCGCTCGTAACGGCGCTGTCCCGCATACCGTGCACGCCGACCGCGGCACGTCCATGACCTCCGGCCCGGTGTCGGCGCTGCTGACCAACCTCGGGATCACCCGGTCTCACTCGCGGCCGCGGGTCTCGAACGACAATCCGTTCTCGGAGGCCCAGTTCAAGACCCTCAAGTATCTCCACGATTTCCCGAAATCCTTTGCATCCCTGGCTGATGCTCGCGAATTCCTGGAAGGATTCTTCAACGAATACAATCACATTCATCATCACTCGGGAATCGCCTGGCACACTCCGGCCTCGGTCCACTTCGGCACCTCGCCGGCGATCGACGAGGCCCGGCAGGTCACCTTGACCGCGGCCTACGCCACGAATCCGGCGCGATTCTCCCGCCGGCCGACACCACCGAAAATGCCGACCATCTCCTACATCAACGAACCCGTACCGGAACCGCAGAAAAACTGATCACCACTGTCTCACTTGACTTGACGAATTCCGCACCGACCATTTGGCTACCGGGGACCCGGTGATCAGTGTCGACACCAAGAAGAAGGGGTGTGCGCCACGATGCGCCTTGTCATATTCCCAGTTCAGTTGGGAGGAATTCGGAGGAACTATTCCTGGGTCTGATGGCTTACCTGGATCCGAAAGGAGAAGGGAACCGTAGCATGCCATTGAAGCAGCGACCGTGTCCAGGTATCAGGAACGGGGTGCTGCGGGACCCGAGCGACATGGTGAAAGCGAAACTGCCTGAACCCCAATCCCCAGCAGACGCAACTTCTCGTCCGTCGGAAATGTACCTGAAACCGGCGCCGCACCGTGTATCGGAGTCAGCTCTTATCCGATACAGCCTCCGTGGTGCGGAGCGATTCCCAATGAGGGAATTCAACGGGATGAACGGGGCACCTAGGGCGTGTCTCCCAATGATTTGGGGTGTTGTGCTGCAGACTCTTCGCTGTGGCAGACGTTGTTAATCGGTTTGAGGTGTTGACGGACAAGCAGTGGGAGTTGCTTGCGCTGCTGTTGCCCAGTTCGGATGGGCTGCGGGGGCGGAAGTTCCAGAACAGCCGGCTCGTGGTGGAGGGGATGCTCTACCGGCTGCGTACCGGGCTCCCGTGGCGGGATCTACCTGCGCATTTCGGCCCCTGGAAGACGGTGTGGAAACGGCACCGACGCTACGCCGGGGATGGAACGTGGGATCGGGTACTCATAGCCCTGGCGGCGATGGCCGATGCCGGTGGCGACCTGGATTGGGCGGTGTCGGTGGATTCCACCGTGGTGCGGGTGCACCAGCACGGCGCCAACGCCGCGCGTGACACAGGGGGATCTACCGAATTACACGAATCTGCTTGACGAACCGGGCGATCACGGCATCGGCCGGTCCCGCGGCGGGCTGACCTGCAAAGTCCACCTGGCGTGCGATGGCGACGGACGTCCCTTGTCGGTGCTGGTGGGTCCTGGCCAGGCAGGCGACAGCCCGATGTTCGGCCCGCTCCTGGAGGGCATCTGCGTGCCGCGCATCGGTGGCGGCGCACCCCGCACGCGCCCGGACGAGGTCCGTGCCGACAAGGCGTACACATCCAAGGCCAATCGAGAACTGCTACGCAGCAAGGGCATCAAGGCGGTCATTCCCGAGAAGTCCGATCAGGTGGCCAACCGCAAGAACAAGGGCAGCGCGGGCGGTCGGCCACCGAACTTCGATGCCGAGTCGTACAAGGGCCGCAACGTGGTGGAAAGGGCCTTCAACAAGGCAAAACAGTGGCGAGCGGTGGCAACCCGGTATGACAAGCTTGCGCTGACTTACCGGGCTGGATTCCTTCTCGCCGGCATCGTCGAATGGCTCAAACTATTGGGAGACATGCCCTAAGCCTCGATGCACCGATTCGCATGAGTGCCTGTGGGTGTCATAACGGCGAAATGCCCTGTCGTAGTGGAAGAATAAGACGTCTCGAGGGTCGGATTCAGCCACACCGAAGGGCATTTCGTAGATGGTGCGACACGAGGTCGCATGCGTCAAGTGGCGCGTTGATTGGAGGTCGGCGGTGTTGTCGATGACGTAGCCCGGGTTTGTGTTCGATGGCCCGTCCCCACCTTGACGTGCGTCGCTGGTAACGGCGGGGTGCGAAGCTCAGGGGTAGAAGCCGAAGCGGTCCTGGATCCATCCCGGGGCGGCAGGTGAGGGGAAGGCCGGACGGGTGAACGTGAGTGAACCGCCGAAACGTCTCGTCAAGATGAGCCTCGGATAGATGGAAGCTTGGGCCGGGGTAAGGGCTCGCCGTTGAGAAGCGGCAGACGGCAGAAAGCCGACCCGCTAACACTCATTAGAGAGGGGTGGCCTGTAGCCCCGCTCGCGCAGCAATCGGCGCGTCACGATATCGCTGACCCGTGGCCCTTGTCCCCCAACGCCTTGGTCAGGGCGCGGATCGACTTGGAAGTCCACCGCAACGGCGACATCGGATCGCCCCTCTGGTCACAGGATCGATCAACGACTCGAACGCCGCCACCAACATCTCGTCGTGGACCTCGGCTCGTTTGCGGTGCCACCACCGGCCCGACGCGACCTCCCGGCACCGGGATGAATCCCGGCATCGGCTTCCTTGTGGCCCCGGCGAACAGTGTCCGCCGCGACCCCGGTCGCCTCGGCCACCACAGCGACGCCCGCCGACCCCAACTCCGTCGCCTCCGCGCCCAACCACAATCGCCGCTGGAACTCCGACAATGAGGTCGCATCACCTCCTACCGCCGCGCCACCGACTCAGCCGCCATAGCACAACCGTAACGCCCCCAACACCAAAAACGACGTTAATTGATCACAAGCCCTTAGTCGAGAAGGCCTGCGTCCCGGGCCACTCGGGCCAACTCGGCGCGGGTGCGGATCAGCAGCTTGCGTTGAATGCTGGCTCGGTGGCTCTCGACGGTGCGCGGAGAGACCGTCAGTTCCTGCGCGATCTCGGTGTTGGTGAGGCCGGATGCGATCAGCTTCATCACCTCGAGTTCCCTTGAAGACAGAGAGTCGATATTGGCCTCGAGGACGCTTTCGTTGCCGCCCGGTTCTGTGGTGTCGGCTCGAAACGAGACAAATCCTTCTTCCTTCATCACGGCGTAGAGGACAGCCACGAGCTCCTCGTCCAGGCATTCCTTCGTGATGTACCCTCGCGCACCCCGCGTCTTCGCCTTCTCGACGTACCCCCTGGCGCCGTACATGCTGAGCATCACGACACGGGTCTCGGGCGAGATGGCTGAAATCTGCTCCAACAGGTCGAGGCCGTTCCAGTCGGACAGTCGGATGTCGAGCACCACCAGTTCCGGCGCGAAGTCTCGCACTGCTTGCAGGAGAAGTTCTCCGGTCGGTGCGGACGCCACCAGGTGAAAGTCCGTCGTGGTCTCGAGGATCCTCCGGATCCCGGACCGGATAATGCCATGGTCGTCACACACCACAACGCTGATCATCGTCTGATCGGCACCTCCACCATTATCGTCGTACCTTGTCCTGGTCGGGACTCGACGGACAACCGTCCGCCTACCAGCCGGGCCCGTTCCCGCATTCCAATCAACCCCAGCGACCTGCGCTGTCCGACCAGGTCGAGGTCGAATCCAGTCCCGTTGTCCTCGACCACGGCCCGCAGGGTGTCTGCCGAGGACACGATCATGACACTCGCCTCCCCGGCGCGACTGTGTCGGCTGATATTGGTCAGTGCTTCCTGCACGATACGAAAGACTGCGGTCGTGACCGCCGGCGGAACGGATATCGGCTGTCCCGTTGCGGCGAGTTCGATGCGGATCGGGTAGATCTGCCGGCAATCTTCCACGTACTGCTCGATGCAGCCGGTGAGCCCTAGATCGTCGAGCCCCGAGGGCCGCAATGACCACGCGACGGTCCGGGCCACCTGTATCCCTTGGCGGGCGATCGTGCGGACATCGGTCGCAGTCCGGCGTGTGGTGGCGTCTTCGGAGTTCTGTAGAGCACTGAGCCCCTCCATCACGCCCGCGAAGATGTGGCCGAACTCGTCGTGCAGATCACGTGCGATTCTCCCGCGCTCGGCCTCCTGCACTTCCACTATCCGTTCCATGGACGCTCGCCGAAGGCCCTCCCGCTCGATGACGGCGCCTGCCAGCGCGGCCAGCACCTCCATTGTCGGCCCGTGGTGCTCGCTCTCACCGAGGGGAAAGGCCGCGACGACCGCGGTTTCTGTGACGTCGTTCCCGACGATCGGCTTGGTGATGCGCTCCGTCAACTTCATTTCGCGGGCCTCGCCGGCCGCCGCCGAATCCCCGAGCATCGACGCTGGAGACGCGTTCGGAACTCTGATCTCATCGACGCTCACAGGTGTATGGCGCGAGATCTCGACTCGGCGCGCGGTGGTCGTCGCGAAAATTGCGTCTCGGAGCCTGTCGAGAACCTCGTCGATGTCTTCGGAGGCGACGATGCTGCTCACAGCGTCGAGCAGGGCCTGGTGCTGGGGTGAGCCCCTGCCGATGAGTGCGTCTCGCGAGTGCACCGACTCGACGATCCCGCGATCCACCCGGATACCCAGCGGTCGGCACAGTTCGGTCACCGGCGCCAGCGCACCAAGCGGCCCTCGTCGGGGTGTGAGCCCCACCAGTGTGGCGACCAGGGCGCATGCGGCGAGTTCGCCTTGCGCCGAGTATCGGAATGCGCTGCGAGATGCTGCGGCCAAGATCATGCGGCCGCGCCACTTGTGTCCCAGCGAAAACGACATCAACGCCCATTCCCGCAGAACCGCGGGCCGCTCGCCCCAGAAGACGATGGCCGACCACCGGGCACGGGTGAGCTGCCGTCGGACGGCCTTGGCCTGGAGCCGGCGTTTCTCCGTCCACCAGGCAGGTGCGGCGTCATGCGAGACGCGAAGGACCTGCAGGTGCGCGGTCAGGATCGGTGCGAGGAAATGATTCCTGATGCCCGAACCGCGGATCAGCTCGTCTGCCTGCCGAAACGCGTCCACAGCCTGCACGTCCCGCTCCGCGTGGAAAAGTCGCCAGGCCCGCGCCGCATGCAACATCGCCATCGTGTGGCGGTCGCCCGAATTCGTCTGCCGCAGTTCACGAGAGAGCGTCTCCATGCTCACGTCATCCGGCAGGCACCAGACCCAGATCGCGAGGGCGGTCCCCGCGCCGATCCGATCGCCTCTTCGCTTGCCCTCCCAGTAGGTGTCACGCGCAAGCACTCCCGCATCGTGAAGTTTCCCTTGTCGAGCCAGACACAGCGCCTTCTGCCACATCGCGGCTACCTGTTCCCAACGATCCCCGACAATGTCGAAGGCGGCGATTGCGGTGTCGAACGCCGCGATCGCCTCGTCGTACCGGTTGGCAGTGTAAAGAACGAATCCCCGGAAATGGTGCGACTGGGCGATGCCCCAGCCTTCGTCCGCCGTCTGGCGCAGTCGCAGCGAGCGGTCGGCGAGGCGCAACGCCAGCGGCGCAAGGACGGGGGCTACACCGGAAATCACGGCAGCGGTGGAGTATGCCTGTGCCCGCTCACGCGTGCTTCCTGCGGCATTCGCGAAACGCACGCCACGGAGGATGGCCAATACCAGCCAGATCGGTGACCTGACGAACCACCATTCGTATAGCAGCCGGTTGTGGATGCGGGCGGCCAGGCGGTCACGCTCTGTTCCGGCTCGGCCCGGCCGGATTTGGCGAGAGAGCCAACCAAGGGCAAGCAGACCCACCTCGCCGACCGCGAATACGGCGGCGAGCATGGAACTCCGGGGCAAGCGAAGCCCGATGTCGTGCATGCTCTGTCGCATCCACTCCGCGGCATCATCGAATCGGCCCGTCTTGAAGGCGAGTTCGCCGAGCAGAGTGGCAACCCGTGAAGAGTCGAGTCCCGAGCGCGCACGGGTCAGCTCGTATGCCCACGCCAGTTCCTTCGCGGCCAGATCGTAGTTCCCGAGGAGCATGTGGACTGTGCCGAGTCCTTCGTGAACACGGAATCTCGCGGTGTCGTCGGCAGACTCGCACAGGGCCAGTCCCGCTTCAGCGATCTTGAAGTTGCCCTCCGCGACGTCGAGCGCATTGTGCCTCAGTCCCGCCTCGCCCGCACGCAGGGCGTACGGCACTGCAGATGCGGCTCGGCCGGAGCGGTCGAAGTGATACGCGATGTCGTAGTCGGCCTGAACCGCAGGGACGCCTTCGAGTGCCTGTGCGGCGCGCAGATGCAGCTCGCGCCGGGCGTCGTCGGTCAAGGTTCTCAGCACGGCTTCGCGGAGCCGATCGTGCGTGAATTCGAACTCGGCGGGGCCGCCTTCCGCGATGCCGCGCACGATTCCATGCTGGGTTGCCTCCAGGAGGAGCTGATCGATGTTCGTGGGGCTCGCCGCCAGTGCCGCGTACAGAAGCCTGGACGAGAACCGGCGTCCCAGCACCGCGCCCTGACGTATCGCCCGCTGTGTGTCCGGCGACAATAGGCTCAGCCGTGACGAGACGAGCACACTGTCCCGCCCCGACGCGGCGTCGGAATCCCGGGATTGCGACGGCAGCGGGAATGACGCCATCCTGTTCTCGTCCATCACCCATCGACCCGACTCGCGCGTCAAGGCCGACGAGTCGACGAGTGCCTGGAAGACTAGCATGGTTTCGAGCGGATTGCCGTTGGAGTACTTGATGACATAGGGGATGATCTCGTCGGGGATATGGTCACCGATCGACCGGATCAATTTCTCCGTATCGGCCGCGGACAACGGCTGAAGGTCGAGAAACTCGATATCACTGATTCCCCAGGCCCTCACTTGCGCAACAGCTTCCGTTCGGCACGAACAGATCAACGACACGTTCGACGGGGATCGCGTTTCCTCCATCGATATCGTCGAAGCCAGTTTGGCGAGCACCTGCCAGCTGAGATCGTCGGCCCACTGACAGTCGTCGACCACGATCAGTCCGGGTTGTTCCTTGGTGAAGACGGAGCGAAGAAGTCGGGCGACGGCAGTCGGGGCGGCGGCCACCGCGTGATCGCCGAATCCGCCGTCGGAGTTCTTCGCCGCGGGTGGATCGCCGAATGCTGCGGTCAGCTCCGGTATCTGTTCGAGTGCTGCCGGAAGTAGCTCACCCATTTCTCCGCGCACCCGCTCGGCCTCGCGCGGGTGCGCGGTCAAGCAGGCGACCACGTCGCGGAACGCGCCGGCGAACAGGCCGAGCGGACGGGCCGCCGCGTGGTCGAACGCGCCGGCACGCATCACGGTCACCCCGGCCGTCGAGGCGTGCGTGGCGACGGCGTCGAGCAGGCGGCTCTTGCCGACTCCTGACTCACCGCTCAGGCATGTGACCGCGCCGGACGATCGGCTCGCGCCGTCGGCACATGCGGTGAGGGTGGCGAGTTCGTCGTGCCTGCCTACCAGCGGCAGCTCCACGTAGGCGAATGATCCGTCGGGTCGGGGCGGCGCGGCAGCAGACGCGAGAGCGTTCTCCCCACCGCCGGTCGCGACCACCGCCTCGAGCGCTGCGAGCACCTCGTCGGCGGTTTCGTAGCGGATCGCTGCCCGTGGGCTCAGCAGCTTGAGAAATATCGGGCGCAGCGTAGCCGGGAGGCCGACGATATCGACCAGGTGTGACAGCTCTGCGTGGGTACCGATGCGAGGGTTCGCCCCACGCAACGCGCTGGCCGTCCGATTTCCCTCCGCGGTCGACTCGAGGAGTACCCAACCCGCTGCGAAGATGTCGGCCGTGAAGCCCCCCGTCGGGTGTGCGAGTCCGGGACTTTCCGGAAGCAGATATCGACCTTCCGGCCCCTCGACGGGATGGGTCACGGCAGCCAGTTGAGTCCGCGTCATGCTGGCGTCGAGGAGAACGAGCTGATTGGTGCCCTCCGCGAGCATGATATTCGCTGGCTTCACCCCGCCGTGAGCGATCCCCATTCGGTGCAGACGAGCCAGTGCGTAGAACAGACTGCACATCAGCTTGAGCTGGACGTCGATCGATTGGGGTGACTCCTGCGCAGACCATTCTCGAATGTCGCGACCGGCGATGAACGGGCGGACGAGATCGACGTGGTCGGGTCCTTTGTGTGCAATCTGGGTGGGGATGACGTGTGGCAGCCGCGCCCTACGCATGGCCTCCAACTCACCAGCGAGCCAGTGCCAACTCCATGGGCCCGTCATCGACAGATCCACCCGCCGGACAACCACACGTTCACGGGTCTCGCCCGACAGGGCCAGAATCGTCGTGATGCCCGGACTCTGCCGCAGCACCCTGACGGTGTCGATTTTTATTTCCATGTCATTCCATACGTCATCGGCTCACTGCCTGTCCAGTCTGCCCAACCACCCCGGACTCGCGCCACGCGGCTCCGAACGCCTCAGTGCGGGGGGCGGGATTCCGACACCGTGGCCACCGACAGCTACCCTTGGGGAGAGTTTCTTGAAGCAGGTGAGTGCGGCGGCGAAGTGAAGGAAGCCGGCGAAGTGTTCCCCGTGACGTTCGTAGCGGATGGTCAGGCGTCGGTAGCCGGTGAGCCAGGCGGAATGGGTCGGCCGCGCGGCGAGGTGTCTGGTGAAGCAGATCCTCTTCCTATTAAATATCCCTAGAGTTCGCTGAGGTCTCTGCTGGCTATGTAGTCTCAGGACCTGGGGTTACTCCCTGGGTTTGGGGTGGATTTGTCGGGTTTGGGGTGGATTTGTCAATTGAGGGTATCTCAGGATTCCTGAAGGTCTATCGTTGCTGTTGCTGGTCTTGTTGGATCAGTGAAGTCGAGGGGGCCCAGGTTGAGTCTGGCAGTGGTGCGGGATCTGCGTGAGGCACGTGTCGCAGCGGGGTCAGGCCGGAATTCGTCAAGTCAAGTGAGACAGTGGTGATCAGTTTTTCTGCGGTTCCGGTACGGGTTCGTTGATGTAGGAGATGGTCGGCATTTTCGGTGGTGTCGGCCGGCGGGAGAATCGCGCCGGATTCGTGGCGTAGGCCGCGGTCAAGGTGACCTGCCGGGCCTCGTCGATCGCCGGCGAGGTGCCGAAGTGGACCGAGGCCGGAGTGTGCCAGGCGATTCCCGAGTGATGATGAATGTGATTGTATTCGTTGAAGAATCCTTCCAGGAATTCGCGAGCATCAGCCAGGGATGCAAAGGATTTCGGGAAATCGTGGAGATACTTGAGGGTCTTGAACTGGGCCTCCGAGAACGGATTGTCGTTCGAGACCCGCGGCCGCGAGTGAGACCGGGTGATCCCGAGGTTGGTCAGCAGCGCCGACACCGGGCCGGAGGTCATGGACGTGCCGCGGTCGGCGTGCACGGTATGCGGGACAGCGCCGTTACGAGCGATGGCCTCGTCGATGAAGTCCTTCGCAAGATCAGCGCTTTCGCCAGGCGCAACGATCCAGGCCGGGTTGTACCTCGAGTAGATGTCGATCAACACGTACAGGTGATACCAGACCCCTTTGCCGGGGCCGCGGAGCTTGGTGATGTCCCAGGTCCACACCTGCGACGGCCCGTCGGCGAGGAGTTCGGGTTTGACCTTCGCCGAATGGGTCGCCAACCGGCACCGTTCCCGACTCTGACCTGCGGCGGCGGCGATGCGGTACATACTCGACATCGAGCACCGGTAGTTCCCCTCATCGAGTTCGCGGGCCCAGATCTGGCAGATCGCGAGGTCCGCGTACTGGGCGCTGTTGATGACGGTGAGCACCTGGGCCCGCTCCGCGGCGGTCAGCGCCTGACCGTTGTCCGGCACCGCCCGGGGCTTCTTGGGGCCCAGGATCGGTGGTTGCTGATGCCGGTAGTGGGTGGCGCGTGCTCGGCCGAGCAGCTGGCAGGAGCGGCGGATCGGGATCGATGCCTCCCGCAGCTCGGTGAACGTGCCGCTCAGGGCTTCGTCGACGATGGCGGTGTGCCCGTGCTCTCGGAGATGGACTCCAAGAACACATGAAGTTTTCCCATGATCTCCAGCGCCGCCTCCGCCTGCGTCAGCTGCTTGGCCAGGCGTGCGTTCTCCCGGGCCAGGCGTGCGTTCTCCCGGCGCGTGGCCGCCTCCCCGTCGGTGTGGGATCGGGGTTGTGTCTTGCCGGCCGCCTTCGCGTTGCGGGTCAGGGTCCATTCCCGGAGCTGGGACTGATGCAAGCCCTCCCGGCGCAGGACCGCCGACTTCTCTCCGTGTGCGGCCTTGTTGTACTCGTCGATGATCTTGTTGCGGTACTCCGCGGTGAAGGTCCGGCGGGTCGGCTTCGGGGCCGGATCCACCGGCTCACCGTCCGGGATCGTAGAGGTAGGGCTGCTCACAGGTGATGCTCCATTCAAGCCCTCATTGAGTGATCTCGGGTCAGCCCGAGTGTCTCATCACAGCCTGACAGAGATCCCAGGAGCTTAGATGTCAAGCAGCAACCTTTTCGGTGCGATGGGACCAGGCGGTGGCTTCGTCGTAGGTGGTGCGGGTTTTGAGACAGCCGTGCAGGATTCCGACGAGCCGGTTGGCGAGTTGGCGCAGCGCGGGGTTGCGGTCTGTCCCGCCCTCGAACGGGTCGCGCAGGTGTCGACGGACCGGGGCTGGGTGGTGGTGCTGCTCTCGCGCTACCAGAACCCAAAAGCGATCCGCCGGAGCGGAGTGAGCAGGCTCGCGAAGATCCTCGCCGATGCCGGGGTGCGCAACGCCACGACCATCGCCGAAGCTGCCGTCGCAGCGGGGAAGTCCCAAACGGTGCGTCTGCCCGGCGAGGACGTCGCCGCCACGCCGGTTGCCGAGCTGGCGCAGGGGGTGATCACCCTCGATGAGCGCATCAAAACCGCGGATGCTGCGATCGAGGAACGATTTCGCCGACACCCTCTGGCCGAAGCGATCGTGAGTTTGCCCGGCATGGGCTTCCGACTCGGAGCCGAGTTCCTCGCCGCTGTCGGCGATCCCGCCCTGATCGGTTCGGCAGACCAACTCGCCGCCTGGGCCGGACTGGCACCGGTCTCGCGTGATTCCGGCAAACGCACCGGGCGCCTGCACACCCCTCGCCGCTACAGTCGTCGGCTGCGCCGGGTCATGTACATGTCCGCGCTCACCGCGATCCGCTGCGACCCCACCTCCCGTACCTATTACCAACGCAAACGAGACCAAGGCAAACGCCCCATCCAGGCAACCATCTGTCTGGCACGCCGCCGTACCGACGTCCTCCACGCCCTCATCCGAGACAACCGAACCTGGCAACCCGACTCACCCCCCAACGTCACAGCAGCGGCTTGACACGATCATTGAGAGTCCTTTCATCCGCCGTCGGTGTTGTCGGTGATCGGCAGCTGGGTTCGGCCGGTGGGCATCGGCCCGATGTGGCTTTCCGCCAGATCAGGGTGCGTTCGTATTCCGTGCGCCCGGTGCTGTCGAAGAGGTGCGCGTAACGCAGACTCATTTTGCTCGAGACGTGAGCGGGCCTTGTCCACCGGCGGCTTCGACATCCCGAAATCGGGTTTGACCGGCTGCGCAGGGTCTACCTCGAACAACCCGCCATCATCGAGATCATCAGGCACGCCCCATCATCTCGCGTATCCGGCCATCACCGGGAACACCCCGCCCGGCGTGTTACTGACCCACGCTCCTAGCCTGCGGCGCAGCACTCTGCGCATTCCGCCAACCTCTCGGCACCGGTGCTGGCGAGCCTGCTCGGACTGTCCGTCGCCGCGACCACCTGGTGAACAATGATCGCGATGTCAGACCCCTCCCTTACCCTCGCGGGTAACAGCCACGAACGGGTGAGGAGGACCGGCGATGATTACCGCCGTCATCGGCAATCTCTGCCGCTTCCGGGGATGCCCTCCCCTGCTCCCGCACCTGCGGGACGAACGGCGTGTCCTGATTGGTCAGCCACAGCCAATCCGCATCCCCGAATGGCTTTGGCGCTTCTTGCTCGACGATCCCGCGGTGGTCGCCGGCTTCGAAGCGAAACAGTGTTGTCTGATCCGATCAGAGGTGGACCGTTTCCGTACTTTTCCCGGATGCCCGGGCGTTGTGACAAACGTCAAACTTAGCCGAGCCGCACGACATCAAGCCCGTCTGCGCGGACACTTACCGCTATCGAGCAGCTGCGGAAACTCGACACGGACCTGATGGGAACTTTTCAAGGAGGTATAGCTTAATGACCAAGCAGTTGCTTTCCGAAGAATGGATCAAAGAGTACGGCGAGCTGTGGAACGCGACACCGGAGACGACTGAGGGAACTTCAGATCTCACAGTCACAATCGTTTATCGGGTGGCCGAGGATACCGATAATCGTCGGGCACAGATTAATGTTAAGAATGGGGAAGTGGTCTACGCGGGAGCTGTCCAGGAGGATAAGGAGCCCGATTTTACATTGACGGCAAAGCTGGACGTATGGCGTCAGTTCGCGGACGGTAAACTGCGCGCCCAAAAAGCTATCATGATGAAGAAACTCAAGTTCGACGGGCCACTCCTGGTCGCGTTGAGTCACCTTTCCGGGCTTGAGGCAGCGCTCTGGCTTTTCGGCCGAGTGACCGAGACCGAATGGAGCTGACTCCGCCGCTTGGCACTGAGCGTTGACGTCATTGGCCACCGACGATCCCTCGGCCCGATCCCGGCTAATCACCCACTGCGTCTTAAGTTATTTAATTATGACTCAAGCTCCTCACTCCTGCGCTGATTGTGCGGGCGCGGTCACGGTGATCTGACTATTCAGCTGGCCGCGACCCAAAAGAAGTCGGTGCAGTAGCTCAGTGGGCTGGATATGCAATCGTTGTCCTCGACGTAAGCAGTCGGCCAATGCATTTGGCGCGGTGCTGGTATTCGATCCGCCCAGTCCGGTGTACCCGGCTCGCAAAGCGAAGTTGCTCACCGCCCAAGGCGCAGCCGTGCCACAGCTGATGCGGTCCGCGCGGAGTACCTTTTGGCTGCTCGCTGGCACGGCCTAAACAGAGGATACACTTCCCCACCGAACACCACATCCACACCCACCGGTTGCCCGCCCAGGCACGTCGGAGTAACTTACCCCTGCCCGGTCGCGGCGCTCATTGGCCCAAACCGTTGCCAGCCGGACGCCCGTCGTGGCAACGGTACGTGATCTGCGAGGTGGCCTACGGCCACCTCGCAGTGCTGACTAAAACTGCACCACCCGACCCGATGGAGACAGGCGCTCTCGCGGTCGCCGGGCGCTGCTGGACAAGTTAGCGACCCCAGTCCCCCGCCCAAGGGTCCTAACTCGCCACCCAACCACGATGTCAAGGTGTGCCGCTACTGGCCCCGTGCTGGGCTAGCCCTTCCCGGGCACTACAGTTCACCACCGCCCTTGCGCACACGCACCAGAAGGTCAAGCTGATGTGCGACAGCGAGCTGGTTGGTCAACATGTCCAGCATCACGAGGATCGATGCCGTCCGGTCGAAATGATCCTCTGCCAGTGTTGCCCTGCCTTATTGCGCTCGACGCCGCTTGGGCTTACTCGTAGATCAATTGGAATTGTCCGGCCGAGTAAGGTCTGGCCAGCGGCCGAGGAGTTCGAATCTCCGTTGGGCGAGCGATTGCCCATATTCTCCGTCCAGCCGACCCAGGAACTCTGATTCTCATGCGCGCTCAAGATCACGATGCCGGCACCAAGACCTTCGGTACTGCGTGGATACGCCACTGGCTCAAACAGGTTGACGTTTTCGTAGAGGTGAACTCGCTGAGTCCCGATGACGGATGGGTGCTCCGATTCGCGATTCGATGGGCTCCGTTCGGCGGTGCAAGTCCAGCTGAAGTGTTCGTGCACTTTGGTGTCAGCCATGAACGATTCGTACAGCTGGTCCAGGAATCACTCGAACCGAAGCAGCGGGATCCCTCCAACGTTCGCGCACCGAAGCGCATGTTGAGCGATTTGCTGACGCAAGCTTGGTGAACCGGGCCGAGTGCACATCTCCAAAGTCGTCCTCGCAAGGAAGTGCGCCTGTAACCTGCCGCGGGGAATCGCGCGGTGTCACCGTCATTGAGAATAGTCCGGCAGTCGGATTCACAAAGAGCGGATTCGAGAGATGGTCATACGGTGCTCATCAGAATGACTATATGATCGGCGAATACGTCAGCTGTCAGCCGGAATACGCCCCGTCCGAGAAGTTCGGGCCCGCGTGTTCAGGCGGTGCTCGACCTCTCTCAGTACCTCGAGCGCATGCGCCGTCAGGTCGGTGCCCTTCGGGAAGTTCTGGCCAAGCCGTGGAAGATGCGCAGGCGTCAGCAGCCGATGTGCCAGGCGACGGTGTGTTCGATCCTCCGCCTGTACCGGCCGAGACGGACCTTGCCTGGTGTGGCGATGCGGTCCGCGCCGGGACTTCACCGCAGGGAATCGCATTCACCATCGGCTGCAGCACGTGCTGCCCCCCGGTATTCGCCGCCGACACGTCGACGCCAGCAGAATTCCACCAACCTGGACAGGACGGAGATTTCGATCCCTTCTTGCCGCGATCGACGGGGCTGGATCCGGTCATTCCGAATCGTCTGGATGCTCGACGCGACCCAGGATCGCTGCGGTCCAGTCGAGTTCGCCGGCGCTGCCGAGAAGGTCGAGCACTTCGCGATGCAGTGTCTCGAACACCCCGGCCGGCGCCCACGCGCCCGAGTTGCACCAGTTTTAGTGTGCCAACCCTGACCGGGGATTGTGGATTCGAATGAATCGAGAATGCTGACGGCGTCGTCGGTGAGTGGATCGAGGGCGGTGTGCTCCGTGACCGGCGATCGTGACGGTGAATTCCTGCAGCGGACACAGAGTGCGCACGATATCTTCCGGATCGACATCCCGGTCTCGTTCTGCAGATAGCACGAGATCGCCAACGCAGCGAACACGATGATCAGGTGCGCCTAGTAGGTGGCTGGTGTCGAACGGCTGTCTCTCGTGAGGGCCGGGCGCGTGGGCGGCGAGGAGCGAGTGGATCGGTGCTCGGATGACACACGCGATAGTTGGCCGGGCAGAGAGGATCGGCCGGTTGGACCGGCGATGACGCGCTCGGCGCCCGTGTCGGCTGCTGGACAGGGCTTTTCAGCGCCCCGTCTGGCCCATCAGGCCGCGGTTGTCCAGCCCCCGGCGGGCGTGCTGGCTACGGCGAGCACGCCGAGGCGCGCGAGGTTGACGGCTACGGCGAGTAAAGCGAAGTCGGCGGCAACCTTCGCTCTGCCGCGGACCCGGGCACGGCGTCCGCCGTGGTGACGGCGCATCAGATGACCGATCTTGCGTTCCACCTTCGGCCGGGTGGCCCGGTAGTCCGCGACCCAGTTCGGATGCTGTTGTCGTGCCCGGGCGTCGGACAGCTGCTGCTCGTATACCCCGACGTTGACGGTGCGTCCGACGGCGGACTTGGTGCACTGCTCACGCAGCGGGCACCCTGCGCAGGCCGCACCGAAGCGGGCGGCTCCGGACCCGTCCTTGCCGCGCCGGATCTGTGCGGTGTGTCCGGCCGGGCAAGTGACGGTGTCGGCCTGCAGGTCGATATCGAAACGGTCTTTGGCGAACATGCCGCCTGCGGCGACCGGCTGCTGGGTCTTGCACTTGTCCTCGATCCCGGCCCGCTCCAGCCGGTCATGCAACGGCCCGGTGCCGTAGGCGTTATCGCCGAACACACTCGCACCGCCCTCGCCGTGCGCACCGCCCTCGCCAGCTGCGCTGTGCTCGGTGTCGTCGCCGTGCTCGCTGCCCTCGGTGTCGTCGGCGTGTTCATCGAGCAGATCGGCGATCAGGTCGCAGGCTGCGCCGGCGTCCCCGGCGTTGCCCGCGCTGACGGTGGTGGCGGTGATCAGCTCACTGTCCGGGTCGATGCCCACATGCCCCTTGTAGCCGTCGAAGCCCCGCGCCGCGGTCTTGTGCCCGTGCCGGGCCTGGCGGGTCCACGGTGGAGATCACCCGGTCTTTCGCGACCCGCCGGGCGACCCGGAACACCCCCGCCTCATCCTGGTCCAGGTCCTGGCCGAGCACGGTGGCCAGCAGCTGTACGGCCTGCCTCAGCTCCTCGGACAGCGCGCGTCCGTCCAGCACCGCAAGCAATGCCATGCCGTCGGTGGCCAGCGCATCGACCATCTGCACCCGGGCGTCCGGGTCGTCGTAGTCACAGACCGGCTTACCCGCGGCGGTGTAGTCGTCGTCGCGGGCCGCCGCCGCCCGCAACTCGCCGGCCAGGGCGCTGTCGGCGCACCTGAGCAGCCCCCGGATCGCCGAACGGATCAAGGTGACGGTGTCCATCGTGGCCACCGCGTCATACAACGGCGTCGAGTCCAACACCCGTCTACGCCCGACCAGCCCCGCCGCCCTGCACACCTCCAGCACCGTATCGAAGATCCGGTTCGGCGCATCCGAGGCAGCCAGCCGGGCCCGCATGTCCACCAACACCGTGTGCACGAACCCCGGGTAGTCGAAATCCAGGCCCCCGGCCGCGTACTTCCACCGCGCATCGAAACAGAACCGGTCCACGGCCTCCCGATCGCTGCAGCCCTCGATCCGCTGCAGCACCATCACCGTCGCCACGATCATCGGCGGCACGCTGCGCCGGCCGACATCGGTGAACAGGTCCGCGAACATCTCATCCGGGAACAGTCGGTGGCACTCCCGATGCAACAACCCGTAGATCGACCCCGCCGCGACGCGCGCCTCACAGAACCCGATCGTGGACCGGAACAGATCCGCCTGCGTCGGCGTCAGCCCCAACGTCACGACTCACCCCAAGATCGATGCCCTTGCGCCATAAGGACATTCTCCCGGAAAGATCAACATCACCCGGGACCGCCACGCCGCGAAAAACACCAGCCACCTAGGGCGTGTCTCCCAATGATTTGGGGTGTTGTGCTGCAGACTCTTCGCTGTGGCAGACGTTGTTAATCGGTTTGAGGTGTTGACGGACAAGCAGTGGGAGTTGCTTGCGCTGCTGTTGCCCAGTTCGGATGGGCTGCGGGGGCGGAAGTTCCAGAACAGCCGGCTCGTGGTGGAGGGGATGCTCTACCGGCTGCGTACCGGGCTCCCGTGGCGGGATCTACCTGCGCATTTCGGCCCCTGGAAGACGGTGTGGAAACGGCACCGACGCTACGCCGGGGATGGAACGTGGGATCGGGTACTCATAGCCCTGGCGGCGATGGCCGATGCCGGTGGCGATCTGGATTGGGCGGTGTCGGTGGATTCCACCGTGGTGCGGGTGCACCAGCACGGCGCCAACGCCGCGCGTGACACAGGGGGATCTACCGAATTACACGAATCTGCTTGACGAACCGGTCGATCACGGCATCGGCCGGTCCCGCGGCGGGCTGACCTGCAAAGTCCACCTGGCGTGCGATGGCGACGGACGTCCCTTGTCGGTGCTGGTGGGTCCTGGCCAGGCAGGCGACAGCCCGATGTTCGGCCCGCTCCTGGAGGGCATCTGCGTGCCGCGCATCGGTGGCGGCGCACCCCGCACGCGCCCGGACGAGGTCCGTGCCGACAAGGCGTACACATCCAAGGCCAATCGAGAACTGCTACGCAGCAAGGGCATCAAGGCGGTCATTCCCGAGAAGTCCGATCAGGTGGCCAACCGCAAGAACAAGGGCAGCGCGGGCGGTCGGCCACCGAACTTCGATGCCGAGTCGTACAAGGGCCGCAACGTGGTGGAAAGGGCCTTCAACAAGGCAAAACAGTGGCGAGCGGTGGCAACCCGGTATGACAAGCTTGCGCTGACTTACCGGGCTGGATTCCTTCTCGCCGGCATCGTCGAATGGCTCAAACTATTGGGAGACATGCCCTAGATCGAATCCCGGGTGTGGCTGAAGATGGCCGGGCCCGCAGGTCGGTCTTCGACATCCGAAACGACTGCTCGACCTTCCACAAATCGTGATACTTATCGATTACCTCATGCGGATTCATCATGCTCACAGGAAGATTGGTGACGTAGCCCTTCTTAGCCCCAATACCGTTCAGTTAGTGGTGTTTGCGATACGATGAGGTGTGCCTCGGAGTGGATGGGTGAAGCCGGTCTCGGATCGGCGGTTGTCGGATGTGGTGTCGGTGGGGTTGTTGACCAGGGTATTTCCCGCGTCCCTGGTCGATGAGGTGATCGCGGAATGCGGGCGGACCGAGCAGCGCAGTAGGTCGTTGACCGCTCGCGTGACGGCGTATTTCTCGATCGGGATGGCATTGAATTCACAAGGCTCCTACGAGGAGGTCTTCGATCAGCTCACCGACGGTTTGTCGTGGGCGTCGGGATGGTCCCAGTCCTGGTCGCCGCCGACGAAATCGGCGATCTTCCAGGCTCGTTCACGTCTGGGATACGAACCGGTGCGGGAGTTGTTCCGCCGTGTCGCCCGACCTCTCGCCGACACGGATACACCCGGATCCTGGCTCGCCGGGCGCCGGTTGGTGGCCCTCGACGGGACCTGCCTCGACCTGCCCGACACCCCGGCCAACGCCGAGCATTTCGGGCGGCCCGCATCGAGCCGCGGCGAGAAGTCCGCGTTCCCGCAGGCACGGTTGGTGGCCCTCGCCGAATGCGGCACACACACGCGGTATTCGACGCCGGGATCGGACCGTGCCGCACCTCCGAGCGGGAGCTCGCCCACGAGCTGATGGACACCCTCGAACCCGGGATGCTGCTGCTCGCCGACCGCGGCCTCTACGGATTCGACATGTGGACCCGAGCCGCAGCCACCGGCGCCGACCTGCTGTGGAGGGTCAAATCGACCCTCTCACCTCGACACCTCGAGACCCTCGACGACGGATCCTGGCTGGCACAGATCATCCCCACCTCCGGAAAGAATCGGCAGCAGCGAACACCGCGCACGGTGCGCGTAATCGACTACACCCTCGACGACGGGCGGGGGAACCCCGAGCAGTATCGGCTGCTGACCACGATCCTCGACCCCGCCGACGCACCTGCAGAAGAGTTGGCGCTGGCCTACGCCCAGCGCTGGGAAATCGAGAACACCTTCGACGAACTCAAGACCCACCAGCGCGGACCACGCGCCGTGCTGCGGTCGAAATCCCCACCGCTGGTCGAGCAGGAAATCTGGGGGCACCTGTGCTGCCACTACGCCATCCGCACCCTGATGCGCGACGCCGCAACCGCCGGCAGTCACGACCCCGACCGGATCTCCTTCATCGCCGCCCTGCGGATCACCCGACGATCCCTGTCCCACAGCTCTTTTTCGGCTCTCCTGTCATGAATGTGGATGGGTTGCCGTGTGATATGGGAGGGTGAGGGTGACGGGTCCGCAGGCGAGCAGGATCAGCGCGAGGGCGTTCTCGGCGGTGTGGAATCCGTAGGCCCGGCGGATTATCAGCCGGACCTTGTTGTTCAGGCCCTCATGGCGTCCGTTTGCAAGTCTGCGGGCGATGGCCGCGAGGATGCCGTCGAGGTGCTTCCGGATGGTTTTGCCCACCTTGACGAACTGCGGTATGCGGCAACGCTGCGCCCACGAACACCAACGGCCGAGCATCGCGATCGTCTCCTCGTCGCCGAGATCGCCCGCGAAGACCGCGCGCAGGGCTTCCTTGAGTTCGTAGGCCCGTCCCAGTGCGCCGCCGTCGCGTTTGAGTGCCTCGAGCGTCGAAGCCTGTTTATCGGTGAGGTTTTCGGGATTCTTGAGCAGCGCCCACCGGGCGCCCCGGTACGTCTTCGCGATCTGCTTGTCCGACAGGGTGCGGGCGAGCTGCCACGCCTGGCGGCGCACGTCGTCGAGGGCGTCGGTCGCGAGTTTGACGACGTGGAACGGGTCGAAACAGATCGTCGCCTGCGGGGCGTGCTCGCGTACCGCCTTGACGTAGGCCGGTCCGAGGTCCATCGACACCGCCTCGATCCGCTGCGCCGCGCCCTCGGGCAGGGTGTCGGTGAAGAAGGTGCCGAGCGCGGCGGCGTTCTTGCCCTCGGTGCCCCAGACGATCTTGCCGGACTCGTGGTCGGAGACGAGGGTGAGGTACTTGTGGTGCCGGCGCCACGAAATCTCGTCCACCCCGATGTCGACCAGATTCGTGAACCGGTCCGGGGCAAGTTTGTCGGCGACCACCCGTGAACACATGGCCCCGACGGTGCGCCAGGTGACCCGGCAGAACACCGACACCGTGGACTTGTCGGTCCTGGTGGCCAGCCACACCGCGAGGTCCTCGAAGTCGGTCGTGAACCCGGAGCCGGGGCGGGCGAAGTCGACCGCCTCGGCGTGTACACCGTGCTCGGGGCACCGCAACCGCCGACGCCGCAGGGTGAGCACACACACCCGTCCGCCCAGGTCAAGATGCCGCCACGACGAGTCGACGTCCCGGGTGTCGTAGCGGTGCACGGTCGTGAAGGAGCAGTACGGGCACCGCATCCGGCGGCGTTGGGGACGCACCCTCACCACCACCCGCTCGTCGAGGATCTCGACGTCGCGGACGGTGGCCCTCGGTAGGCACAGCGGCCTGTTGAGTAGGGTTGAGGCGCGCACGGGCAAGCTCCTTTGGGCCGGTTGTGTAGGAACTTTCGACCCTACGGGCGGCCCGTGCGCCCACCCCCACACCACCTGCCTTACCACATGCAGGGCCACCCACATTCAGAGCAAGAGAGCCTCTTTTTCCCCCTCATAACCACCACGCCGCCACCCGATTGTGGAACAGGGCATCGCCAAACTCCTGCGCCGCATCAACCCTGTACGCCGACACCGCGCCAACCCCCGGGTCGTCAAACGCGAAGTCCTCAAATGGGCAGCCAAACGCGGACACCACCAACACCATCCACAACCCACCCAGTTACCAATATGCACCATACTTAGTTGCTAACTGAACGGGGGTCTGTCCAGATAACGGTGTAACTGGTTGATTTCTAGCTACTTCCGTCCGGCGGACAGGCGTCCGTCGAAGGTGATCTCGAAGGCGTTCAGTGCCGCCTTCCAGCGGTTGGACCAGCGCTGGCGGGCGGTGCCTTTGGGGTCGAGGCTCATGATGGCCAGGTACACACACTTCAGGGCCGCGGCCTCCGTCGGGAAGTGGCCGCGGGCCTTCACGGCCCTGCGAATTCGGGCGTTGACGCTCTCAATGGTTATCTCTAGTGATGCGGGCTTCGTCTTCGATGTCTTCCACGGTGTCTGTGATGGTCGGTTCTTGCGTGCTGGACGTGGTTATCTTCAGCGGTCCATGAAGCAGAACCTGGGGAGTTGGAGTGCTTGTCACACGGGTGGTTTCACCGGTCTCGTCGCGTGAGTCGTGGACCGTTCTCGGAGATGATGATGCGCCGGTGGTACCAGTGGATCGGTATCTGGCCTATCTGACCGATATCGAGCGGTCACCGAACACGGTCAAGGCGTATGCGCATGACCTGAAGGATTGGTTCGAGTTCCTGTCCAGGGGCGGCCTGGACTGGACGAAGGTAGGTCTCGAGGACGTCGGAGCGTTCGTTGCGTGGCTGCGGCTGCCGACGGCAGCACGCTCGGGCTTGGTCAGCGTGCTGCCTTCGGTGGAGCACCACTGCAGCGAAGCGACGGTGAACCGGAAGCTGTCGGCGTTGGCGGCGTTCTATGTCCACGCTGCACGCGCCGGCGTCGATGTCGCAGGTCTACTGACGACATGGGAGGCCGGCGGGTCGCGGGGTGGATGGAAACCGTTCCTCCATCACGTCAGCAAGCACGAGCTGCGGCCGCGGCGTGCAGTGGGTATGAAAGCGGCGAAGAAGATCCCGCGGATCCTCGCTCCGGACGAGGTGCAGGCGTTGCTGGATGCGTGCGAACGTCTGCGGGATCGGTTCCTGCTGGCGGTGTTGTATGACAGCGGGATGCGAATCGGGAAGGCCTTGGGGTTGCGGCACAGCGATATTGCCGCCTCCGACCGTGCGATCACGGTACGACGCCGCGACAACGCAAACCGGGCCCGCGCAAAGTCGGTTCATGCGCGGACGGTCCCGGTCGCGGCGGAGTTGGTGCGGTTGTATGCCGACTACCTGCACACCGAGTACGGCAACTTGGGCGGATTCAATCGGTCGTCGCAACACCTGTCTGTTGCAGTGAGCGTAGCTGCTCGGCGAAGACCTCGGCCGGGGTTCGCCAGTCGTGGATCTTGCGGGGCCGGTTGTTGATCGCCACGGCGACGGCTTGGAGGTCCTCGGCGGACCACCTGGCCAGATCGGTGCCCTTCGGGAAGTACTGGCGCAAAAGGCCGTTCGTGTTCTCGTTCGTCGGTCGTTGCCAGGGCGAGTGCGGGTCGGCGAAGAACACTCTCGTGCCGGTATCGAGAGCGAACTGGGTATGACCGGAGAGTTCCTTCCCGCGGTCCCAGGTGAGGGTCTTGCGGAGCTGCTCGGGGAGCGTGGTCATCGATGTCGTCAGCGCGGCGTTCATCGCGACGGCGCCATAGCCGCCGAGGGAAGGACCGTTCTTCACGGGTGGCTTGTCGCCCCAGCCGTCCAGCCGAGGCAGGTGCAGGAGGATCGTGGATCGGCTGCTGCGCTCGACGAGCGTGCCAATCGCGGACCGGCCGGTCCCGATGATCAAGTCGCCTTCCCAGGGCCCCGGGACGGCGCGATCGGCGGCTTCGGCGGGGCGTTCGCTGATCACGACGTCCTCGGTGACATGCCCTTGCGGCTTGTTCTGCGACCGCGCTCGGGGAACCCGCAGCGCCCGCCCGGTGCGCAGGCACGCGACCAGCTCCCGTTTGAGCGCGCCACGGCCCTCGATGAACAACGATTGGTAGATCGCCTCGTGGCTGATGCGCATGGACTCATCATCGGGGAAGTCGATCCTGAGCCGGTGCGAGATCTGTTCCGGGCTCCACGCCGTCGCCCATCGCCTGTCCTGTCGATGCGGCTTGTTGAGCCCCTTCCACGCGGGCGTCTGCGGCCCACGGACGATCGTGCCGTCGGGTCGGCGGACGCTGCCGGAGAGCCGCTCCTGCACGTACTTACGCAACCTGTCGTTGCCCACGAGCTTCGCCGTCTTCGGCCGCTTCGCGGCCTGTTGCGCTTTCCACTGCGCCACCAGTGCCCGGTAGACCAGCTTGCCGCCCCGGGTCGCCGCGTTGCGGCGCAGTTCGCGTGAGATCGTCCCCGGGGCGCGTCCGATCCTGCGGGCGATCTCGCGCACGCCAACATCCTGGGCGCGCAACAGCGCGATCTCCTCACGCTCGGCGAACGACAGGTAGCGGCCCGTGGGCTCGTCCAGGCTGATCGGTGGCATGCCGCCAGCGTGACGGAACCAACGGCACCCGACCGGCCATGACACGCCGACGGCCTCCGCGGCCTCGACCGTCGTCACTCCCGATGCGATCCGCCGCCAGAAGTCCCGCTGCACCGCACGAGAGGGCTCCGGCCGGCCCGGTGAACGCATCGGAGGTCGCAATGCCCTGTCCGCCGCCCACTGCCGCCTGGCACCCACCGGCGGGCCAGACATCTGCTTGTTGCTGTATCCCATCGCACACCTCCGTGATCGAGGTGTTGCATCGACCGGTTGAGCCCGCCCAGTATGCATCAGCGGAATTCGCCGACCTCTGCTGCGAGCTGGGGGTGACCAGATCGCGGGGTGCGGTCGGGACGGCGGCGGACAACGCGGCGGCCGAGTCGCTGAACGCGACGTTGAAGCGAGAGACGCTGCAGGGTCGGAAGCGCTGGAACAGCGCGGGCGAGGCGCGTGCCGCTGTCTTCCGCTGGATCACGCGCTACAACACCAGAAGGAGGCACTCCACCCTCGGTCAGATCTGTCCGGTCGAGTTCGAGCAGCGATCGGCTACGCTGGCCACCGCCGCATAGGAACTGGTGTCCACACCTCGGGGGAACGCCCCGACTTCGATGAACAGAACCGTCAACGCCTTCTTCAGGAGGGCAGGGCGATGGCCCGGCTCACCGGGCACCCCGACATCGTCGGAGCCCTGCAGGTCGGAGTCACCGAGCACGATCGATTGTTCGTTGTGATGGAGTACCACCGGCACGGGTCATTGGACGAGCACATCCGCCGAGTCGGTCCGTTACCGCTCGAAGACGCACTTCGTCTCGGCACCGAACTCGCCGGGGCACTTGAAACCGCACATCGGCTCGGTATCGTGCACCGTGATGTGAATCCTGCGAACATCTTGTTCGACGACTACGGAGAACCGCGGTTGACGGACTTCGGGTATCGCCCACATCGCTGGGGGTTTCGAGACCGCCACAGGGGTGGTCACTGGTTCACCTGCGTTTACGGCTCCAGAAGTGCTCTCCGGACGTTCTCCGAGCCCGGCATCGGACATCTACAGTTTGGGTGCGACCTTAGTTCTGCGCGATCACCGGACACTGCCGCGCGTTCGAACGCCGCCAGGGTCAACCAGTTAGTGGCGCAGTTCCTGCGGATTACGACCGGACCCGTCCCGGACCTGCGTGAGAACGGTGTGGCCGGGGATGTGGCCGCGGTCATCGAACAGGCCATGGCCTCGGGTCCAGAAAACCGCCAACTGACGGCCGCGGAACTGAGCGAGGACCTGCGCACCGTGCAGCGCCGACACGGTTCTGCTGTCGATGACATGGCCGTGCAGGGCGACGAAGCACGCCGGGTGCACTCGTGCGGTCGCGTTCCGGACGAGGACGCGATGTTGATTCGGCCCACAAGATGCCAGAGGAATCTGCCCCCCCGAATTGACCAGCTTCATCGGCCGCCGGACCGAGTTGGCGGAGACGGTAAAACTGCTGCGGTCGTCTCGGCTGGTGACGCTGACGGGGATCGGTGGGGTCGGCAAGACCCGTCTGGCGCTTCGTGCGGCCGCGACCACGGCCGCATCTTTCCGTGACGGTGTGTGGTTGGTCGAGCTGGGTGATCCGCGGGACGCGGTCCTTCTCACCGAGGTGGTGGCCGCCCCGCTTAGCGTGCGTGAACGCGCACCTCGATCCATCAAGGATTCACTCGTCGAGCATCTCGCGCCCCGACAGGTGCTGCTGGTTCTCGACAATTGCGGGCACCTGCTCGAAGCTGTCGCCGGACTGGCCGAAGAATTGCTGCGCGCATGTCCACACCTGCGGATCCGCGGAACTGTCGTGCGGTTCCGGATGCTCGAAACCATCCGCGAATATGGCCGCGAGAAGGCCCGCCAGAGCGGCGAGTATCTTGCACTACGATCTCGACACAGCAACTGGTACGACCAGGTATGTCGCGCGGTGGAATCGGAATGGATCCGGTCCGGGGCAATTAGACGCGATTGCTCGTCTCGATCGCGAACAGCCCAACATCCGGGAGGCACTCGAGCATTGCCTGATCTCCACCGAAAACCGATTGGTCGAGACGGGGTTGCGCATCGCGACGGCAATGCACCTCTTCTGGAGTATTCACGGCGCCCTCAGCGAGGGCCGCCGATGGCTCGACCGACTACTCGCGCACCAGTCGGCGCAGCCGACAATCATACGAATCAGGGCCCTCTATGCCGACCGTGTCCTCGCAGCACTGCCGGGTGAAGTCGTCGCGGGAACCGAACTGGTCGAAGAAGTTCTCGCTCTGGCCAACCATGTACCGGGCTCCGAGATGAAGACCCTGGTCCTGTTCGCCAGCGGGCGTTTGGCGCTATTTGACGGTGACACCGCCACGGCATGTGCGCACCTAAGCCTGAATCCACCGATGGTTTGAGGTGGTGGGTGGGTCGTAACGGCGAGATGCCCTTACGTTTTGGAAAGATTGGGCTTGTCTAAGGTCCGATCCTCCCCTAAACGAAGGGCATCTCTAGGGTGGTGCGACACGAGGTCGCATGCGTCAAGTGGCGCGTTGATTGGAGGTCGGCGGTGTTGTCGATGACGTAGCCCGGGTTTGTGTTCGATGGCCCGTCCCCACCTTGACGTGCGTCGCTGGTAACGGCGGGGTGCGAAGCTCTGAGGTTGCCCCTTGGGAGTGGACACCGGATTTCATGCGGCGACTGACAGCGTAGACGACGCGATGAGTCGTTGTTCGAACTCCACTGGGGTGAGGTATCCGAGGGCGGAGTGACGGCGACGCCGATTGAAGTACGAGAGCCACTCGAACAGGTCCAGCCGTGCCTGCGACTTCGACGTCCAACTCCGTCCGTGCAGCCACTCCCTCTTGAGCCCTTGGAAGAACGACTCGGCGAGAGCATTATCGTAACTTGACCCGACCCGTCCTCGACTTTGCTGGATCCCATGACGGCGGCATACATCGACGAAAGCTGCTGCGGTATACTGCGATCCGCGGTCGCTGTGGAAGATAACGCCACCGACGTCACCACCACGGGTGCGCACCGCCATCTCGATCGCGTCCGTGACGAGTTCGGTTCGCATATGGTCAGCGATCGACCAGCCCACCACCCGGCGTGAGCAGATGTCGATCACCGTGGCCAAAAACAACCACGAGGATCCCACCGGAATGTAGGTGACGTCCCCACACCACTTCGTATTCATCGCTGTGGCAGCGAAGTCCCGCATCACCAGATCCGGCACCGACGGAGCCGACTTGTCCGCTATCGTCGTGCGCTTGCTGCGGCGCAGGTGCCTGCCCACCACGTGGTGGATCCGCATCAGCTTCGGTCACCCGTTTGCGGTTGATCCTGCTTCCGCGGGACCGTAGTTCAGCATGCACCCGCGGGGCGCCGTAGGCGCTGCGGTGCTCGGCATGGATCGCGCGGATCTCGGCGACGGTCGCGGCTTCCTCCGCCGCGTGCTCGGCACGAGCATCCTCGGTGGCTATGTGCTTGTAGTAGCCGGAACGGGAGGTCCCGAGCATCCGGCACAGCCGCAGCACGGAAGAACTCGGCACGCTGAGCGAAGATGAAGTCCCAGCGGCGGGTCTTCACTTCACCTCCTTGATGCGAAATACGCGGCTGCCCGGCGCAGAATCTCACGTTCGAGCTGCCATTCCTTCTCCGCACCCCGCAGCCGGGCGTTCTCTGCCCGCAGCCGCGCGAGCTCGTCCGACTCGGTCTCCCCACCAGCGGTGCCGCGGACCTCCGGGCGTCCCTCGCGGGCGGTGTCCTTACGGACCCACGTCCGCAGCGTCTCGCCACTGATGCCCAGGTCCGCGGCCACCGCCGCGTACGTGCGTTTACCGTCGGCCGCGCGGTACAGCGCGACCGCATCTTTCCGGAATTCCTCCGGGTACAGAGACTGGCGTCCCACCTCGACATCCCTCCTGGCTCTCCACTGGAACCATTGTCAGGGGTGTCCACTCCAAGGGTGCAGCCTCAGCTCAGGGGTAGAAGCCGAAGCGGTCCTGGATCCATCCCGGGGCGGCAGGTGAGGGGAAGGCCGGACGGGTGAACGTGAGTGAACCGCCGAAACGTCTCGTCAAGATGAGCCTCGGATAGATGGAAGCTTGGGCCGGGGTAAGGGCTCGCCGTTGAGAAGCGGCAGACGGCGACCGGGGGTATCTGACCGGTCGTATGAACACCGTCGCCCCGGGATCGAGGCGGCACCCACCCCGGCCGGGTCTTGCGCATGTGGAACGTGGAAACCCCGCTCTGGTCCGGACTGGTGGTCCGGTGGGCCGACCGTGAGGAAGGTTGAACGCCTGGGCGGGAACAGGATGGCCCAAGAAGCTAATGCCGGTGGCCGAAAGGCGACAGGAAACCGACCCGACTTGATGTCGTCTCCTCCGACGGCGGGGTTCGGATAACTGGCCGGATACGAGTGAACACTCGAACCCGTGGAGGGTGCTGACGTGGGCCAGGTGAGCCTTTGAAAGAGACGACGATGACAACGCCAGAACTTGCGGACAAGTTGGACACCACTTCGGTGAACGGACCACAAGACGTCATGACGAACTGGGATGCGATCTCGTGGCGCTCAGTGGAGCAGGACGTACGGCGGCTGCGGCGGAGGATTTTCAAGGCGTCGCAAGAAGGGGATCTCAAACGGGTCCGCAACTTGCAGAAACTGATGCTGCGAAGCCAGTCGAACACGCTCCACAGTGTGCGGCGGGTGACGCAGCGCAACGCTGGACGCAGGACCGCGGGCATCGATGGAGAAGTCGTATTGACTTCCTCTGCCAGGGCTGAGTTGGCGGTGGATCTGCACCGGCATACTGCGCTGTGGCAGGCCCGACCGGTCAAGCGTGTCTACATTCCGAAGGCGAATGGAAAGCAGCGTCCACTAGGGATTCCCGTGCTTCGTGATCGGGTGCAACAAGCTCGGGTCGCGAATGCGTTGGAGCCGGAGTGGGAAGCGCGGTTCGAACCACGCTCGTATGGGTTCCGGCCCGGGCGTGGCTGTCACGACGCGATCGAGGCGATCTACTGGACGCTCAAAGGACGCAGGTCCAAGCGCCAGTGGGTGCTCGACGCGGACCTGTCGGCAGCGTTCGACCGCATCGATCATGAGCGGCTGCTGGCACATCTGGGAACCTTCCCCGCACGGGGGCTTGTCGCCGGATGGCTGGCTGCTGGAGTGATCGAGCAGGGCCGGTTCACCTCCACCGACGAGGGGACCCCTCAAGGTGGGGTGATCAGCCCGATGCTGCTCAACATTGCGCTGCATGGGATGGAGGAAGCCGCTGGAGTTCACTACACACGTCGCGACCCCCATGGGGCGCACGTGGCAAGAGGAGCTCCGGTGCTGGTGAGATACGCCGACGACTTCGTCATCATGTGTCACACCAAGGGCCAAGCCGAACAGGCCCGGCACCGCTTGGGTGAGTGGTTGGCGCCACGGGGCCTCGAATTCAACGAAGACAAGACACGAATTGTCCACGTCGACGCAGGATTCGACTTCCTAGGGTTCAACGTCCGTCGATACGACGGCAAACTGCTCATCAGACCCAGCGCAGCGGCAGTGAAGCGCATCCGGCATCGGCTCGCCGATGAAGTGCGTTCCCTACGGGGAACCAACTCCGAAGCGGTGATCCGCCGACTGACCCCGATCATCCGGGGTTGGGCTGGCTACTACCGGAGCGTGGTCTCCAAAGAGGTGTTCTCCGCAGTGGATCACTATCTGTGGCAACACCTCTACGGGTGGGCGCTGCGCGCCCACCCGAGAAAGTCGAGGAACTGGGTCGTGGATCGGTACTTCGGCACGTTCAACCCATCCAGAACAGACCGATGGGTGTTCGGCGACCGCGACAGCGGGAAGTACCTACGCCAGTTCGCCTGGACGAAGATCGTCCGCCACAACATGGTCATGGGCACCGCGTCACCTGACGATCCTGCCCTGGACCAGTATTGGGCACGTCGGCGACGAAAGGCATACGCGCAACTCGGTGGTCTCACAGCCTCGCTGCTGCTCCAGCAGCGCGGGCTCTGCCCCGTGTGCGGGACATTCCTTCTGCACGCCGACCACGCTCCACAAAGCCCACAAGAGTGGGAACAGTGGATCAAGGCCATGACGAGAGCGCTACGCGCTACTGCCCTCGTCTTGGGTAACGCCCATGGCGGCGATCGGGCCACACGCCTCACGCATGCCCACTGCCGACATCTCGAGCGACAGGGCAGTGGGGCCAGCGGAATCAGGGGCCAGACGCCCTTGGGGCTTGCTTGAGCCGGATGCGGTGAAAGTCGCACGTCCGGTTCTGAGGGGGCCTCGGCGCCGTAAGGCGTCGGGGCTACCCGACCAACTATCTCATACCCGCCCGGTACGGGCGGCGGTGTTCGATGACCGCAACCTCCTCGCCTCGGCCGGCCTGATTCCGGTGCTGGGGTTGGCCCAGGAAAACCGGCTCGCTGACCTGGCGGACGAGTACGTGTCGGTGCCGACCGACAAGGGCGCCAATGCGGGGCGGAAGGTGACCGCACTGGTCGCGGGCATGGTCGCCGGCGCCGACAGCATCGACGACATGGCACTGCTGCGGCACGGCGCCATGGCCACGGTGTTCGACCGCCCGTACGCGCCGTCGACGCTGGGCTCGTTCCTGCGGTCGTTCACCTTCGGGCATGTCCGCCAACTCGACGCGGTCGCCACCCGATTCCTGCGTGGCCTGGCCGAACGGACACCGCTGGCCGGCGCTCCCGAAGCTCGGGTGGTCGTCGACCTCGACGATACGATCGTGCCGGTGCACGGGCACGGTAAGCAGGGTTCCGGGTACGGGGTATACCGGGGTCCGTGGGTTGAACGCCCTGATCGCCACCGCCACCTACGAGGGGCAGGCTCCGGTGATCGTCGGCCAACGCCTGCGCCGCGGCGCCTGCGGATCGCCCCGCGGGGCGGCGCGGATGGTCACCGACGCCCTCGCCGCCGTCCGGAGTCGGTCACACAGTTGCGCATCGTGTGTCCATGATCCGGCAATTACCCGCGATGTGCGGCGCTGAACCACACGACAAGACGGAGAAAGCGTCAGAAGACGGCACACGCCGCCGGAGTCCACAGGGCAGGCGCCGCACGGCCGCTGTCCCACGACGGACGCCGCCCCCATACGTCGATGTAGTCATTGATCAACGGCGTCCTATCCACCGCTGCATTCCTACCACCTCGCGCCACCGGAATCTTCGCGAACCACTCAGCCGCCACGTCTTTCACCATGGTGTGGCATCGAAAACCTCGCAGGTTGAGATCCGTGTGGTGCGGGCACCCGTGACCGAGGAGCAAGTCCGTTACCGGTGACGGACCGTTCCAGGCACTGCGGGTTGAGGACCCAGCCCGCAGGCCGCCCCCTCACCGACCCGGAATCCGTTCGTGCACAGTAAACAGGACACGCTCGACGCGACGGCGGAACGCGACCGGGGTTTCCGCGTCCGCGGCGAGGTCGCGGACGAGATGCGCGGCGATCGTGCGTACCTTGATATTCGTCTGCTGCGACCGCCAGGTCAGGACATCGAATGCACGCTCGGCCGAAATGCCGTAGGCGACCATCAACACCCCCTTGGCTTGTTCGATGACCGCCCGCGATTTTTCGAGTTCGTCGACGATCTCGTCGACCGATGCCTGAACCTCGGTGTCGTGGGAGTCGGTGACATCGATGTAGAAGCCGGATGTTCCGATCATCTTCCCGCCGGCGTCGAGCATCCGATCACCGACGACGATCACCTGATGGAGCCGGCCCCCGGTATCGATGATCCGGTGCTCGCTGCCGAACGGCTCCTTCTCGCTGATCATCTTCTCGAGCACGGCGGCAACGCGTGGTTCGTCCTCGGGATGCTTGTGTGAGAGCACCAACGCCGTCGTCGGAGTCACCTCCCCCGGCCGATAGCCGTGCATGTGCGCCACCGCATCGGACCACTCCCACCGCTCACCGTCGAGGTAGAACCGAAAGCTCCCCACCCGATGCGGTACCCCGGACCCGAAAATCTGATCCACCGCCCGATCCACCCGCACATCCAGCTCTTCCCGCATCCACCCAGTATGGAACCCACCCAAGCGGCGAGCTGACCGAACGGTCCGTTCGCGATCCACAGCATCGGCGGCCGCAAGGATTCCCAGCACCGTGTGGGATAGTGCGCCGGCCAACGCCCGGCCGCACGAGATCGACCAGCTCACAATCTGATGAGGACCGGTCTACCGGATCTGGTTTCGTCTTCGAGCAACCTGATGGGCAGCTGCCGGTCCTACACGGCCGCCGAGGCGGGGCCTACGCGGCCAACTGGCAGAGCTGTTTCGACTGAGGAGTAACCCAATCGGTTACAGGTATCCGATGGTGCTGCCGTGTCATCTCGGGCCGCAAACCGCCGCGACAGCCAGGCCCGCCGTCCGCCTGACCCCTTGTGACCGGAGGGTCGGGTCGGCTTGTGACCGGGGGGGTCGGGTCGGCAAGTTCCGTCACAGCCGACTCGCTCCGGTGGTCAGTGGCCCCGGTTCGGTCACCTCGCAGGCGTAGCGTCATAGGAGGTCGGCGACTCCGTAGCGTCGTCAATGCCACAAAATGACGATTCTGAGAGGTGGTGCCGACGACATGGCCGATTCCGTTAATGGCGACCTCGGCACGGTGATGGCCGACCTCGCCCGCTCACTGTCAACTCCCGGCGACCTCGATGGCATCCTCCGACGTGTCACCGCGGCGACCGTGTCAGTGATCCCGGGCACCGACTGCGCCGATGTCCTGATGATTTCCGGTCGCAAAAAGTTCGAATCACTCGCCCCCACCTCGGACCTACCTCCCCAACTCGATACCGTGCAGGTACAGCTCGGACAGGGCCCCTGCCTCGATGCCGCCGTCGACGCATTCCTCGTGTGCAGCAATGACCTCGAATTCGAAACACGCTGGCCCCGTTTCACCAAGGCCGCCCTCGATGCCGGTGTACGCAGCATGCTCTCGTTCCAGCTCTACACCCACACCGACGTTGCCGGCGCCCTGAACCTGTTCGCGTTCAAACCGAACGCGTTCGATGACGAGTCGGTGGCGGTCGGGGAAGTGTTGGCCGCACACGCCGCCATCGCCATCGTCGCGGCACGCACCGATCTTCAGCTCCGCTCCGCACTCGCGAACAGGGACATCATCGGGCAGGCCAAGGGCATGCTCATGGAACGCTTCCGCGTCCCGGCTGATCAGGCATTCGAGATGCTCATCAAACTGTCCCAGGACTCGAATACACCCCTGTCCCAGATCGCCACGCGCATCGTCGAAGCCGGCCCCGACGGGAGTTGAGTAGCCGGGTTACTCCCCCCGCCGCGCAGACAAAAGCGACAGCGGCTCAATCCTCCGATACCCCTTCCGATAGCCTTTCGGCGCCTCCGGTAGCGCGGACACCGGCGACTGCGTGACCGCGCTCTGTGGCTGTCGAGCTACCTGGGTAGTGCCCCATATCTGGCGCTCGTCACCGTCGCGAGAAGACAGTCTCACGCCCTCAAGCCCCCCAGTTCACCATTTCGAACTCGCCTGCACGGTGCGACCAGCTCCCCGCTGCGGCGGACGCCGGGTCGAGTGACGCTGCCCCTGCTCTCGCGCGAAACGATTTGAACGCCGCCCATCGGATCGACTCCGAAGAGTCCTACCACCTGCACGACGGAGTCGATCGACGACTCGGGCTGTCGCCTGCCATGAGCATGGGACCGTCTTGACCTGATTTCTGCCACCCTCATGGGACCACTCGGATTGCCAGTCATGGGACCACCCGGCGCGTCGCGCCGAAGTCCCGTCGGATCGCTCGTTTGATCGTCGTGTCGGTATCCCCGGTCACGAAGGCGGACGGGCATGGCGTTTCGGGAGGTCAATGTGAACGAAGTCAAGGAAGTGCTCCGGATCTGGCTCGGGGTGCCCGGGTCCCGGCCGCCGGGATTGCGCACGATTGCGGCGCACTGCGGGGTGGACCGCAAAACGGCCCGCCGATACATCGAGGCCGCCCAGGCAGCGGGGCTGCAGCGCGGCGACTGTGTCGACGCCCTCGACGATGGGCTGATCGGCGCGGTGATCGAGGCGGTGCGCCCGGCCCGCCCGAGCGGACACGGCGCCGCCTGGGACCAGCTGCTGGGGTTCGAGGACCAGATTCGGGCGTGGGTCGCGGGCGACGGGCCGCATCCACCCCTGACGATCACCAAGATCGAAACACTGCTGGCCCGTCAGGGCTGTGTGGTGCCGTATCGGACGTTGCACCGATTCGCCACCGAGCGCTGCGGTTTCGGCCGCAAGGACACCACCGTCCGCATCGTCGACGGCGATCCCGGCAGCGAATGCCAGATCGACTTCGGCTACCTGGGATACCTGACCGACCCGGACACCGGGCGGCGCCGCAAGGTGCACGCACTGATCTTCACCGCCGTGTACTCGCGGCACATGTTCGTGTGGCTGACGTACTCGCAGACCCTGGCGGCGGTGATCGCTGGCTGCGAAGCGGCGTGGACCTTCTTCGGCGGTGTGTTCAAGGTCCTCATCCCCGACAACCTGAGACCGGTTGTGACCGACGCGGACGCGGTCAACCCGCGGCTGTCGCAGGGTTGGCTGGACTACTCCCAGCACACCGGGTTCGTGACGGACCCGGCCCGGATCCGATCACCGAAGGACAAACCCAGGGTCGAAAGGGCCGTTCAGTATGTGCGCGGAAACTACTGGGCCGGTGAGGAATTTGCAGATCTAGCGGAGGCGCAACAGCGTGCCGAGGCATGGTGCCGCGACACCGCGGGGATGCGGACCCACGGCACTACCGCCGCCCGCCCGCTCGAGGTGTTCGACGAGGACGAGGCACCGATGCTGCTGCCCGTCCCGCCGGTTTACGACGTGCCGATCTTCAAACAGGTCAAGGTGCACCGCGACTTTCATGCCGAGGTCGCCAAGGCGCTGTATTCGATACCGGGACAGTGGATCGGCAGTGTGCTCGAGGTGCGGGCGGACAGTGCGCTGGTGAAGTTCTACGCCCGCGGAAACCTGGTGAAGGTGCACCCGCGCCAGCCCGCCGGTGGGCGCAGCACCGACCCGGAGGATCTGCCCACCGAGAAGATCGGGTATGCGATGCGCGATCTGGACCGGCTGATCGGCGCCTGCGCCGGGCACGGCCGCGCCGTCGGGATCTACGCCGAAAGACTGCTCGACGATCCGTTGCCCTGGATCCGGATGCGGGCGGTCTACCGGCTGCTCGGGCTGGTCCGCCGCTACGGGCCCGACCCGGTCGAAGCTGCGTGCAGCACGGCGCTGGATCTGGACGTGGTGTCGGTGAGCAAGATCGCCTCGATGCTCGAACGCGCCACCGAGACCACCACGCCGCTGCTGCCAGCCGCCGGATCGGCGGCACCGTCCCGTTTCACCCGCGACCCCGCCGAGTTCGCCACCGACAGGACCGGCCCCGCCACATCTGGGACCACCGTCGCCACTGCCGGGACCGGCGTCGCCACCGAGAGGACCGGGCATCTGACGGTGATCGCCGGGGGCAACACCGACACGAAGGAGACACGATGACCACCCCACCCGCCCCCACGGGGCCGGTCGATCCGATCGGCGCCGACCTGATCGCCCTTCTCAAGGCCCTCAAGCTCGGCGCCCTCAAGGACACCCTGCCCGAGCGACTGGCGCTGGCCCGCCAGCACCAACTCAGCCACGTCGCGTTCCTGGAACTGCTCCTCGCCGATGAGGTGTCCCGGCGGGAATCACGCTCGGCGACTTTGCGGTCGGCAAAGGCCGGTCTGGATCAGTCGATGCGAATCGACACCTGGAACGCCCTCGACGACCTCCGCTACGACCGATCCCTGCTCTCGGATCTGGTGTCGCTGCGGTTCGCCGAGGCCGGCCACTCGGTCCTTGTTCTGGGACCGGTCGGGGTCGGAAAAACGCACCTGGCGACCGCCCTCGGGCACGTGGCGATCCGGCGGCGGATGACGGTGCTCTGCGCCCGCGCCGACAAGCTGTTCGCCCGTCTGCGCGCCGCCCGGCTCGACAACTCGGTCGAGGCGGAGATGCGGCGCATCGCCACCGTCGATCTCCTGGTCCTCGACGATTTTGCGCTTCGGCCCCTGGACGCGACCGAGACCAACGACTTCTACGAGTTGGTCGTGGAGCGCCATCGCCGCAAGGCGACGATCGTCTCCTCAAATAGGTCCCCAGATGAGTGGCTGTCGATGACCACCGATGCCCTGCTCGCGCAGTCGGCGATCGACCGGCTCACCTCCGCGGCGCACACCCTCGTCATCGAGGGCCCGTCCTACCGGCAACGCACCCGTCCGGGGCATGGCGCGGTTGACAGTTCAGAAGGCGAGGTCGATGCTCGATGACACCTTCGGGTGGTCCCATGCTCGTGGCAACGAGGTGGTCCCATCACCCTGGCAAGCGACACGGGCGTCCGCGAAGAGTCACACGCCGTCTCAACCCACTCCGCGCAGCTCCGGGAATCGGCCGGGCTGACAACTCAGTGTGAGCGGCGCTTCTGACGTAGCTTGGTGACCAGTTCCCGGGCCTTGCGCTGGTTCTCCGGCTTGGACGCCTCACGTTTGACGACCTGGATGGCCTTGATCGCGGCACCGCTCTTGAAGGCCTTGTCGAGCATTCCCATCGGGCACCTTCCGTTGTTTCGCTACTGCACAATTCGATACCTGAAACAGTACGGGGCGATCGGTGAGTGGGCGACCAGTCGGAGCCTCTGCCAATCGGAGGAGCCTTCGTGTCGTGAGGGGCACACAAGGCCGGAACACGCTGGGTGGGGCTCCCGACAGGGGTACCCACGCCCCGCGGAGCTCCGACACGAACCACGTCCCTCGGCTACTGCCGCGGCACCCACAGTGCGGCGGTCATTGTTGCGTCAACAGCAACGGCCCCCTCCAGACCTAGGGCCGCGACCAGGACCGACGTGAGGACGACTCGGGACTACGAACCTTCTTGGTGCGAGCACCCATCGGAATGGACCCGCCGACCACCTCCCGGGGGTGGCTGGTCGCCGCGCTGGTGCACACCTGCGAATCCGCCGACCGCCCCACGGTGCGTAACGATCTGATGCGCACCTGGGTTCCAGAGCCCGGAAGCGGCTACCGCACTCACGACGGACGACGCCGTGCAACCTGGGCGCAATTACCCGCCCGGTTCGACCTCGTCGAGGTGGCCCCATAGCCGGCGCAAACCCTCGGTGTGGCGTGATGCGCCTACCGTCATTCCCACCCGCACGACACGCATGTTCTCCCATCCCGTTGCGCCACAGCGGGTTCCGTATCGACTCGATCAGAAGTTCTCGGTCAGGATCATGTCGAGTACCCCGGCGCCCGCTGGGACCACGGTGCAGGGTGGTGTCACCGCCGTTGCGGGATCGAGCAGGCCCATCACGAGTTGGAGGGTGTACTCGTCGTAGGGCATCCGGAAATGGCCCGACTGGTTGAGCGGGCAGAGGTCTTGAATCATCAGGTTCGTCGCCGACCGGTCGCGCAGCGCGATATTGGTCGCCGGTTGGATGACCTCGTCGATTCGGGAGCCGATCGTCGTGTACCGGGTTCCCGGGACGGTGTCTCCCCCACCGTTGAGGTCGTCGAGGAGCGGTGAGCCCTGAGCCTGCTGCACCAACGCGGGTGAAACCAATTCCGGGGGCAGCGCCGCGACCGCCCACGCCATGCCGCCGGGGGTCTGCTCGAGGACCGGAACGAGACCGAACATGGTGCCCCCATAGGTCGGTGAGGCGAGGCCGATCCACTGCTCGACCGCCGCTGCCCCGCCGAGCCGGTTGATGTAATAGCGGGCCACCGTCGCGCCCTGCGAGTAGCCGACGATGTCGACTTCACATGCCCCGGTCGCGCCGCGGACCTGCGCCACGAACTGCGCCAGCTGGCCGGCGCTGACCGTGATGTCCTCGGTTCCGTAGCTCTCGCCTCCGGGTTCGCCGCCGTAGTTCAGCGCGAACACGCAGTGACCCGATGCCGCCAGTCGCGGACCGAGCGCCGCCCAGTCCGAGTACGCGTTCGAGTCCGTGCCGTGCACGAGCACCACCGGCCTCGGGTCCGCGCCGGTGGAGGTGCAGGTGAAGTCGTTGACTCCGGGCGGCACCGATCCCGGGTGTTGCCGCGCGTACCGGGCGGCATCGGGATGCGTACTTTGGGCTGGACCGACGCGGTCCGGGATCTGCCACACCGAGCTCGCCCCGGATATATCCGGAACCTCCTCCGCCGCCGCGACCGGCACCGAAAGGATACTCGCGACCCACCCCACACCCACTGCTGCGGCAACCCGCTTGATCCGTCGACGTGCCCGCATGCTGCCGCTCCTGCCCTACATCCCCAGCCCGATGATTCGTGCCGACACCACCGCAGAGCAGCCCGGATACCGGGCAGCCCCGGTGACAGTGTGGAATACGTTGGATGCAAACGCTATTCGGTCAATCGTCCAGTTGCACTGGAACGTATTACCCTCCGGCCACCAACCGAACGGTACGACCACTGACGCTTCGGACGAGATCGCTATGAGATGTGAATCACTACCATCCAGTAATGTGACGGAGGACACAGCTTCTTGCTCGGAGATGCCTTAGCCTGCTTGAACACGCCACTTGAGGGTTTCCAGGGCGATCGTGACAAAGAAGAATGAGTCGGAAAACGCGCACCGGCTCGAGGAAGTGCAGGTCGCCATGACCACCGAACCGCTGGTCCGCCACACCGTCGACACAAGCGGGGTCATCGCCGACTACGCCAGCCGACCGCTCTGCGCCGTCGTCGCGGTGATGTTTTCCTTCGACCTCGGGGACGGATACGTCGACTTCGACGCCGTCGAACGGATCCGAGAAGGCGAATTCGACGACTGGGTCCTCGCCGCCACTCGGTCCGGCCTTTTCCTCCCGCATGAGATCGCGGCACTGGCACGGTCGTGGCACACCGACCCCCGGTCGTTGTTCGAGGCGCTCCTCACCGACGCCGACGACGTGACTCGCAAGCGTTACCAGATCGTCTGGGACTCGCTCGATGAGGCCGACTCGCTCGAGTACGCCTGACGGTTCCCCATGACGGTGAGGCAACGGCTGACAGCCGCCGCACGCCTCCCCGACAATCATCAACACAATGCTCGAGGTGCACGGAAAGAGGGGTCGACGCCCGATGACGAACCCGACCGTTCGGGAGCAGTTGCTGCACGACGTGCAGGACCGCACCACCGATTTGCGCCGATGGTTGGACACGAACAACAACAGCGAAACGCTGATGGCCCACCTCCACGACGAGCCGGTCGATCGAGGATGGCTGCGCACCTATCAGCGCCTCAATCGCGACCTCATGTCAGCGGTCGGAAACGTACAGGACCAGTTGCCGCGACGTCGCTGAACCGCAGGGGTGCGTTCGAACGGGTACCGGACACATGTAGCTTCCGCAGCCGGAGCAACGGCGCCCATTTCTGTGATGGCGAATTAGGAAAGTCGATGACACCGCAGCACTGTTGGGTGGGTCGAGGTGACGTCACCGTCGGGGTACCTGTTGTTTCCGGCAGTTCATCTGCCCTGCCGGACCCACCCGCGCCTCCTGATGGCGACGTCCGCGGGACCACCTGCGGAAACGGCACGTCCCTTTGCGATCAGATCCAGTCGATGTGGACGGAGTCGATGTGGTCGAAGTGGAATCCGAACTGGTCGCTGTATCTGTCGAAGCCTTTGTTTTCGGGGTAGTCGAGGGTGGCGTGCCGTTCGAGGAGTGCGACGACCCGGGCATGATCGTCATTGGCCAGGGCGGCGGCCAGTTCGCGGGACTCCTCAGGGGTGAACGGGGTGTCCGAGTTCGCGAAATCCAATGTACGGACCCGGTAGTCGTAGCCCTCGTCGGCGCCGTTACGGACCATCACACCACCCCTGACGCGGATGACCGCGGTCTTCGGTGTCCCATCCGGGCGCAACACCCCGGCACGGGCCATGATGTCCTCGGCCCGCACGGTTTTCAGTTTCTTGCTGGCGTCCGCACGCAACTCGTTCGTCTCCCCCGACCGGTACCGGGACACCGCCGAACGGGAGCGTCCGATCTTCGCGGCCACGGCATCGACGCCGCCGAGGCGCTCGATCGCCGCCCGCCGTTGCGCCCGCTCGAGCACATCCGGGTGCGGGATACGGCCGTGTTGCGCCCACCGGCGCAACGTGCGATCGGACGGTGGGGTGCGGCCGGCATCGATCGCCGCCTGCCGCAAACCCTGGTTGCCCAGTTCCTGGCGCAGTTGCTTGACGGAGACCTTGCTGGTCAGCCCGGCCAGTCCCCCGGTTGTGACCTGCTTCGACTTCTCCACCCCACTGGTCGCGGCATTCGCCACCGAGACTTTGAGGCCGTCGAGGCCGACCGCCTGCTGGGCCGGTTTCTTGGTCCGCGGCTTCGGCAGATGCAGCGCCATCAGTCCACCCCCGCCCCGTCGTCGTCGTCGTCGGCGGTGTCCTCGTTGTCGGTGAAGGCGGCCTTGATCGCCAGGTTCACCTCGTGCACGTCCGCAGCCGACGCCATGGAGGCTAGGAGGGTGTCGGTGAGGGCCACGTCTTTTTCCACCGTCATCTTTCCCAGCGCGCCGCTCGGGTCGGCAATGTCTTGACCGTTGGGGAGGAGGTATACCCAGGAGTCGGTGACGGTGCGGACCGGCCAACGATGGTGTTCGCGGGCGATGCGCATCGCGACGCGGCGGCCCCGCCACCGGCAATGGGCGATGATCGACGCCCGCCACAACGGCTGGTGGTGATGTTGCATCCGGGTCGCGGTCCACATGTCCGGGTTCACCATCCGCCCGATGTACCCCTTGTAACAGGACCCGAGAAACCCCTTCATCGCCGCATCCGAAGTGTCCACAGCGGTCTTGCGGGCCTCACGCAGGATCTTCGCCCACTTGTCCAGCACCCGACCCTGCTGCGGATACACCCACGCCTCGGTGACGTCGAGGTCGTCGAGATCGGCACCGATACCACCATCCGCGACCGGCTCCCGAAGGGCATCGAGAGTGACGGTGGTGACCCAGGTCTGCACCGGCTGATCGGCGAGCATGTGCGGGTGCGGCAACGGCAGCTTCTCGGGCAGCGACAAGGCCTGCCCCGCTGGCAGGGTGATCCGCCACAACCCGAACGGTGTGCCCTTCTCCCCCACCGCCGCGGCCGCGGCCGCCCCACCGGTCAAATGTGTGGGTTGCCCGTAACCGAGTTCGAGCATCCCGGCCGAAGCCAAATAGGCGGCGCGTTGGTCGATCGACACCAACCGGTCCGCATCCTCGAGGTCCTGCGCGTCGGGGACCCGGGTCCAGCCGACCGCGGGCTCGAGGTCCCCGCGCGGGGCACCATCGAGGGGTGGGACCGCGCCCGCGGTCGTCACCACGATGCCCTTACCGCTGCGGGTGCGTTCACGTTTGATCTTGTCGATGATCGCGGCGCCGGTGCGGGCCGGTGTCGGCCCGGGGAGCACCCCGAGATGCTGCGCGCACCAGGCCAGCCGGCGCCCGAGTTCCCGGGCGGCCGGGAGGTCGTCGTCCGGGAGATACGTTCCGGCGGCCGGTGAGCCGAGGACACCCATGTCGCCGACCCGGTTGTGCCAACCGAAGTCCTTGTTCCAATAGGTCCACACATACGGTTCGATCACCACATCGACCATCGACGTGAAGTTCCCGATCGTGCGGGACAGGTGCACCACATGCCCCGGTTCGCCGCGCAGCTCCCACCCCGCACCAAGTAGCGGGGTGAGGGTGGCATGCAGGGTGGCGGTCAACTCGGTTGCGGCACGTAACCGCAACGCTTCCATGTCGTCGACGTCGTCCTCACTGCCCGGATCGATCACCCACCCGAGTAACTCACACGCAGCCAACCCGACGACCCAGATCTGCGCGGGCGCCCCCAACGGAGTCAGCGACGCCCAGCGAATCAGCTTGTCCAGCTTCTCGAGTGAATCGACCGGACCGGTCAACTCCCGCCCCGACGGGGTGAACGTCCCGGCGGCGGTCACGATCAACGCATGCCCATCCGCGGCCTCACCCGCCGGCAGCGCCTCCCACACCGGTGTACGTCGTGTGGTCGTCGGTTCGATCTCCGATGCAGGGGAAACAGGGCCATCAGCGGGCACCGTTGGTTCCGCCGTAACTGCTTCCGGCGTAGCTGCTTCCGGCGTAGCTGCTTCCGCTGGTGCGGTGTCGGTGGCCTCGTCGCCGCGGTCCACCGCAGCGCTGTCCACCTTTGTGCTGTCCGCTTCGGGAGACGGCGGGGCCGGGACGTCGCCGGCTTCGGCTTCGGCGCCATCACACTGCTCGGACGATGTCCGGTGTGCGGCGCCGGCTGGCTCCGAGCCCGCCTGCTCGGCTGCCACGACGACACCAGCATCAAGGGAGTCAGCGTCGTCGTCGGGGAGGGCGGCGTCGTCGGGGAGGGCGGCGTCGTCGGTGGGAGCGGCCGATGTCGTCAGGGTGGTCTCGGGCAGTGCGAACAGGGGTATCTGCTCCCACGAAGAGCTCATGACTCCTGCTCGATGATCCGGCCGTCGAGATCTGCCGGAGGGACACGGTAGCGGTCGAAGAACTCCTGCAGGGCCACGTCCACGACATTGGTCACCGTGGATTGGCGATCCTTCACCAGCCAGGTCAACCGGGCCTCCGTCGACGCCAACACCCGGGTGTTCAGCGGCACCTTCGCCGGCCCCTTCCGCGGTTCCAACTTCGCCGTCAACTCCGGACTCGGCGTTCCCGACTCGATGACGCCTTCCGCGCCGGAACGCTGCTTCCCCGACCGGGCGGCGCCTGCGCGTCCACCCCCGGTCGCGCGGCGGGCGCCGCCCCCGAACGTTCCCACCTTCGCCATCCCCACCCCTCGCCTTCCACATACCGCCCGAATTGCCGCGAAGCTCACCCTACCCAGTACATGACGTAATGCCGGTATTTTCGCTGGCATGTTTGCGCGCACATTCGCGCCCAGGTTGTGACCGGGTGCAACCCTCCCGCCGAGGGCATCGACACCGCTGGTGACGGCCCGGCCCGGCATACTGCTCGGGTACGTCAGCGCCGGAAGCCTTTCATGACCCGGCAACCGTCGGATTCGTTATTCCACCAGCGTGATCGGCACCCCGGGCGTGAGAAACAGATGGTGCCGGGCGCCGTCATGAGCGAGGGACATCGCCACTCCCAGGGTGTGTCCCTCGGTAAACCGTGCGAGCAGCTCGCGGGTGGCCTCGAACCTGGTCTGGCTGATGCCGTAGGTGACACCATTGAATATGAGGCTGGGCACCATCCCTCCTTTGCTCTACCTGCGGTGGATCGTTGCCGAAAGTCTTACAGAGATCCGAGTATCCGCGCGGCCGGAACGTCACCCGCGCCACCGCGGAACTGCGGAACTGCGCCGCAGGGACGGTCCGAGACCGAGGACCCCTTCAGCTTCCTTGCCGCGTTGCCCGGGACCATCACCCGCCCCGGGGTGCGGTCCGGTTACCGTCTGTCGGTATGGGGACCACCTTCCACGGGCCGAGCCCGTGGCCGCACATCACCCGCGCCATCCGCACCCGCGGCGCCCGGTACGCCGCGATCGGCTACCTCGGGCAGGACGCACCCGCACTGCTCCCGCTGCGCGCGGGGGACCTGTTGGTCGTCAACGCCTCCAAGGCCGCTGTCCGGGCGCACGCCACCTCCCCCGCCGCCCTCACCTACTACGTCGAGCGGGGGGTGCGGGTGCTGTCGTCACCGACCCTGCACGCCAAAGTGATCGCCACCAACACCCGGGCAGTGATCGGGTCCGCAAACGCATCCGAAAACTCCACCCTCGCCGACGACGCCGTGATCATCACCGACGACCCCGACATCATCGCCTCCGTGCGAACGTTCATCGACAACCTCGACGAGATCACCGAGGTCGATCAAGTGTTCCTCGACAACGCCATCCTCGAGTGGGAGATCGGCCGCGCCGTCCCACTGCCCGGGGTCACCGGCCGCGTCCACACCGACACAGACTTCCTCCCCACACCGGTGACCCGGATGTTCGTCACACACGCCGTCGACTACGAACCCACCCACACCGAACAACAGATCCTCGACACCCAGCGCGGCCGGCACAACGCCGCCGGCGGCCCGGCAGCGAAGTACCAACTCGAATCACTCCGGCTCGACACACCCGGCACCATCCGGCGCGGCGACCTGATCGTCTTCGTCTCCACCGGCGACGAATGGATCCACCCACCGGCCGTGGTGATCTCCGACCCCATGAAGGTCCCGCGGTCCGGTGGGGCGGTGTTGTTCTTCCTACGCACCCGCACCGACCTGCCACCCCTACCCCTCCCAGGCGCCGAGAAGGCGCTGACCGACCTCGGGCACCCCGGCTCACGGCTGCGGACCGACCACTACGTCCGCTCCCCCAACCTCCGGACCGCGCTGCTCGCACTATGGGACCTGTGAGCAGCTGCGGTCACGAAAGGAGCGGCGCACACCACCACCAGCCACCCCAACCACGGAAACACCTCGAGGCCTGCCGGGGCCTCGCCAGCATTCTCATTCTCGCCTTCGAGGTCGATCCCGTGCCCGACAGTGTCGAGCGCGTAGCCGATGCTGTCGCCCCTCGAGTTGGGATTGGGTGTGGTGCAACGCAAGGCACCCCTTGTGGGCTCGTTGAAATCGACTATCCGGGCAGTCATCCTCGTGACCAGTGGGCTGCGGCGGACCTGGTCGAGGATGTCGACGGAAACCGTGTTCGGCGGAATGCTAGCTAGCGTAGCGACACTAGCTATCCGCGCTTTGTGGTTACCGTCGCGGAGTGTTTCGGCGCACGCCCCGGCCCGGGTGTTGCAGCCCAATCGATCTGAGCCTTCTCCGCTACCATCGACGACGGCTATCGCGGTAGACGCTGCGGCCCAACGCATCCCGACCCTGCTCTGTCCGCAATGGTCATTGCGGTGCACGGTGGCCCCGTGCAGTCCGGCGCAGGTCCGACCGGCCCTGTCGACGGCGCTGCTGCTGGTGGGCACCACGCTCACCGTCGGCGAGGCCGCCGACCGCCTGGGATCGGCGGTCCGCGCGGACGGGGTCACCCGCACACTGGCATGCCTGCGGAACGCCCCGCACTGGGACGACACCCTCACCGCGCTCACCCGGCTGGCGGACCACCTCATCGCGGAGCCGCCCCCGATCGACTACGACCGGCGCCGGCGCCTGGACTACCGCGCACTGCTGCCCGACGACCTGTGGCAGATGATCTGCTGCCGGATCGGAACACTGCGAAGCCCGATCCGGGTATGACGCCGGGCACCTCATCCGGACCTTCCAGCTCCCCCCGGCGCTCGCGCATCGGCTCGTCGACCTCGCACACGGGCGGCGGCCATCCTGATGGTGCCGTCCCGATGACCGGTGCGCGCATTGACCGTCACGCTCGGGCACGAGCATGACCCACCATCGAGGCCGGTCGGACCACCCTCGACAAGGCCCAGTCCACGTTTGTCGACGTGCTGGCCGAGTTGGCGGGAAGCGGACCGTTGCTCGAGACGCGCGTCCTGTCCGTCATGGACGAGGACGTGTCGCTCTACGACATAGCGGAGGACTTCCCGGACGCTCTCGGAGCGGGTTGGTCTTCGGGTGAGCTCACCGGACGCGAAGTCGACGTAGCCATCTGGGTAGCACCCGAGTGCCGCAAGAAGGGGTACGGCGCCGCCGCCGTGGAGCACAGCAGGCAGGAACTGGCCGCCGAAGTTCCCCGGCACAGTTCTAGTGGTTCGCGCACAGGCCTGACCCTGCGACGTGGTGGCACGGCGCGCACCCGTGCGCTGGACCACCACCTTCGGCGTGAACATGTTGTTTACAACAAATCGTTGACAGACGTCTGGTCGAGGGTGCAGCATCGAGTGCATGCCCACCGACCCGTTCACCCCACCCAACCCCAGTCGTGATCGCGCGCACCGCGAGTATGCGGGTCTTTTCCGCATCGCCGAACGGCACGGGTCCACTCCGGAACAGCGTGCCCGCCAATCTCATCCGGAGATGCTGGAACCTCTCGGCGCCATCCGCGTGGTCGCCGCACTCGCAGGCGGTACCACGCCACCGGAGCCCGGTGAACCCGACGTCGACGACGCCGACATCACCGCGGCGCTGAGCCTGATCCCCAAGGCCCGCGCGGAGATGGACCACCTCGAGGCCCTGTTCCTCGGAGTCGCTCGTCAGCGCGGGATGACCTGGCAGGCTATCGCGTTCGGTCTCGGACTCGGCAGCACTCAGGCGGCTCGGCAGCGGTACGAACGCCTGGTCAGCCGGACATGATGCGGTGGTCGGGGTCGCGCTGCTTGGTGAGGCCCCTGCGCCCAGCGGTAGTCCGGCTTGCCGCTGGGTGTCTGCTGCACAGCGTCTTCCACCCACAGGAGCCGTAGGGATCTTGTACCCGGCGAGGCTTTGCCTTGATCGAGCGCCGCCTCGAGATTACGCCGTCGGCACAGGCAGCTGGTGGGGAAGGTGCGCTGAAGAAATGCCCTCAGGTTGAGACAGATCGCGGTGGCCATACCGTGAGACTCGAGATGAACGAGCAGGTCGTCGCGTCTCGAAATGTCATCGGCCGCGAGACCCTAATGGGAGTCGATCAGCGAGCCTTCGTCGGGTAACGGATCACGAGGGGGAAGCTGATCATCGAGCCGCCGGCCGGTGAGCACTGCGAGTACATCGACATGCACCCCCACCCACGGACCAGCAGCCGTGGTCGATCAGTTCCTATGGGTGCGGGGGTGTCCGACGGATCAGCCAGGGGGCGCGCGGCGCCGCGCCTGGCGGCGGGCGTGGCGGGCCAGCAGATGCGCCTTGTTCTTCTCGCTGCGGAAGATCTCGCGATTGACAGCGTGTTCGATCATTCCGGGGGCCTCGAGCACACGCTGCGCGGCCAGACGCATCAACTCGGCGCGGTCGGACCCGACCCGTGCGGCCAAGGCGTCGAGCCTGTGCCGGAGGGGCTCGTCGAAGTGCACATTCACTCTGGCGGGATAGGTTTCGGGCCGAAGATCGCGCACTGGTGCGATGGCCTCCAGGTCCCTGGTGAGGTCACCGGGCTCGTCGAGCAGACGGCGTAGCGCAACCCGGGCAAGTGCGGTGCCCAGTTTGTCCCCGTGTCGACCGGCGAGACGCCAGACCTGGTGCCTGCTGGACGGGTTGACCATCACCTCGACCTTCTCGGACAGCCCGGTCCGCTCCGCCTCGCGGAGCATCGGATGTTTGTAGCGGCCGGGAGTTTCCAGGAATCGGTGCAACGCGATCCGCATCAGTGCACTGATCGTGGTGTCGTGCTCGGCGGCCAAGGCGGTGAATTTCTGCGCGGTGTCGGGTTCCAGTTTGAGCGTGAGCATGACCAGCGGGATCGCCCGCCGCACGTGCGAGAGTCGCCGCGCCTCGGCGAGACGATTGCCGACCGCTTTGGGTTGGGTGACCAGGCGGCGGCAGGCGACGCGGATCAACGCGCCGAACCGGCGCGGGCCGATGCCCTCGGCCATCTGCTCGAGTCGGTGTTTGGTCTCCGGGTCGAAGCGCAGCGCGATCGGGTCGCCCACCGGGATCCGCCCCGGCCTCGACTCTGTCATCCCTCGATCTTCTCGTCCTTCTCGTCCTTCTGGTCCGCCGGTGCGCATGAGTGTGCCCCGGCATCGGCCAGCCGTTCCATCACTCGCACTCGGCGGTGATCGCCGATGCAGGACACCACTGGGTGATTTCGAGACTTCCCCGCTTGTTCCCGGTGGGAATCGCGAACGTACATGCCGCCAGCCATTCGCCCCGGGAGGTACGCCCCCAAGCCCGGAGCACTCCGCGGACTCGAACATCCAGGTCAAGCCCTTCGGCTCGTACTCGAAGGGGCAGGTCGTTCGCGGATCGTCCGCCGTCGTGAGCGATGGCGGCAGAGACGTCGACAATGATCCGCTGGGGTGGGTCGACGATCCGCCACGGCTTCGGGTCGTAGACCGGCTTCCATCCTTCGAACACACATTCGATACTAGCTGTTATCGTGATGGTCGCCGCCAGCGGCCGTCGGAAGCGCGGGCCGCTGGCGTCGCCCTCCGCTTCCGCGCCGCGTCGGCGTGCTACCTGGCACGATAAACCCGACACCGCCTTTCCGTGGGCGGTTCGAGCAACGAGGAGCCGTATATGGCATTGCCCGTCATGACCGCCGAGCAGCGTGCACAGGCACTGGAGAAGGCCGCGGCAGCGCGGAAAGCACGGACCGAACTGCTGTCCGCGGTAAAGGCCGGTGACCTCACGGTCGCAGGTGTCCTCGCGAAGGCGGAGACGAACGACATCGTCAAGAAGACCAAGGTGTCGGCCCTGGTGAGAGCCTTGCCTGGCGTCGGGAAGGTGCGGGCAACGCAAATCCTCGAGGAGCTGTCGATCGCGGACACCCGGCGTATCGGTGGCCTGGGCACGAATCAGCGTCAAGCACTCCTCGACATCACCGCCTGACCCCGCACAGGTCGGAAGATTCGGCGGCCGCGGGGCCGTTGAAAGACGCGACGGTGTTCGACCCCATGCCCCGGGTACCACATCAGAATCGCCGCTTCGAGCGACCACTTGCCGAGAGGCGCACTGGCGGGCACCGTCACCCTGACCGGGTCAGACCTACAGTGCGTAGCGTGCCCCGAACAGGCACCGAAGCCGCTGACACCACCAGGTGCCGGCGGCTTCCCACGTCAGAGGCACTCGAAGTGCCAGGTGGGATCTTGCGTCCCCTGCATCAAGTTCGCCGATCCACACTTAGCCCGGTAGTCCGGAGTATCGGTCGTGCTCAGGCCGCGCCCGGTTCTACAGTGAGCCGGCGCGGCCGCACGGTGCCCGGATTCGGGTCAGTGCGCTGCGTCGAACGCGTCCTGGATCTCGGCGGGGATCCGGCCGCGTGCGGAAACTTGGTAGCCGTTCGCGGCCGCCCACTCCCGCACCTCCCGGGCCTGGGACCGGGACCGGGACCGCGCCGAGCCGGCCTGTGCGGTCGCGCGGCGCTTCTGGCCGCCGATCTTGGTGGCATGGTCGATGTAGAAGTCCATCGTCTTGAGGAATTCGCGGGCGTTCTTCGTCTTGAGGTCGATCTCGTAGTCGACACCGTTCACCGAGAACGTGATGTGCTCGCCCTCACCGGCCTCGATGACACTGCCGTCGAGGTCATCGACCAACTCCACCACCGTTTTCCGCGCCACCTGTGCACTCCTTCTGCTCCGGTTTACAGCCAGGCCGACCCTACTGCCCAGGCGACGGAAAACCACCGGCTTCATTTCACGCAGGACGTGAGTCATCACGGGGGCGGCTCGTCGGGGCGGACAATCAGCGGATGGGCGATGCTCACCGTGGGCTGATTGCGCCGATGTTGGCGACCCTGGGCGCTCCGCCCCTGGGTGAGTCGAGTGGGTCGTGGGCGGCGGAGATCAAGTACGACGGCTGCCGTCTGCTGGCATCATCTGGTGGCCGGGGCAGCGATCCGGTTCTGTGGTCCCGGAATCTGACTGTGGTGACGTCGTCGTATCCGGAACTGGTCGAGGCCTTGGCCGACGCTTTCGGCGGCCGCCGCCGGGTGGTGTTGGACGGGGAGGTTGTGGCGTTGGGAGCAGATGGGCGACCTTCGTTCGGCCGCCTGCAACGCCGCATGAACGTGGCGCGCCCATCGGCGGTGTTGCGCCGCCAGGTCACCGTCAACTTTTTCGTCTTCGACCTGCTCATCGATGGGTCATCACTGATGTCCGTGCCGTATCTCGATCGGCGGGCGGCGCTGGCCGAGCTCGTTCCGGCCCACGGTGCGGGTCTGCCGGTGCAGGCACCTCCGCATTGGCTCGGGCTGAGCGGGGAGACCATGCTCGGTGTGGCCCGCGAGACCGGGATGGAGGGTGTGGTGTTCAAGAAGGTCTCCTCGATCTACCTGCCTGGCAGGCGGACTCGGTCGTGGGTGAAAACGCTCGTGAGACAGCGAATGTCCGCCGTCGTCATCGGCTGGATCGCTGGCGGTGGCGCGCAGCGGAACGTGGTCGGCTCCCTCGTCCTGGGCGCCTATGACGCCGAGGGGGTCTTGAGGCATATCGGTCAGGTCGGGACCGGATTTACTGCCTCGATGCGCCGGCAATTGCGCGACCAACTCGGGGAACTCGAACGCCCGACCAGTCCCCTTGCGGACTCGACAGCACATACTGACGCCCCTCATGGTGTGCACTGGGTCGAGCCTCGGGTGGTCGTCGACGTCGAGTTCCGCGAGTTCAGCGAGGGTGGCGGTCTGAGACATTCGTCGTTCAAAGGGCCGCGATCGGATATCCCACCGGAGGACGCCACCCTGCCCGATCAACGCTGACGGGAAGGCAATTGGCTCCGGGAACCGCCGCTGGCGGGTCTGGGAGAATGAGGCTCTCCGAGCTAGTGGATCGTGTGCACGTCGGGCGAGAGAGTTAGGCATGGCGTATGACTGAGGATCCGGCAACTTCCGCTGCTGTGACGATCGGCGACACGGTGAGGCTTCACCCTCAAGGGGTCTCGAGGTTCAAAATCCTCAGTATCGAGGACGGCCGAGCAACTCATCGAGGCCGTGTTGGCAAGCCCAGGCACCTACCCGTTCAGCGTCCAGGTGAAATATCTCGTCCCGGCCGATTCCTAGCGCCCACCAGTACTCCCCGCCAGGCCCAACATCAGGTTTGTCTGTCGCGCCCGGACCATTCGATCGGCCAAGCGGTACACCGCCCGCTCGTCGGGGATACCGACCATCCTGGCGCGCTCGTGGGCCGCAAGGAACGCCGTGACCTCTGAATTCCCCCGCTGGCGGTCTCGGTGCTGGAACGCTCGGCGTGCCTCGGCCAGGTCCTCGAGGACCAACCACTGGAAGCGATCTAGCGTGGCGGCGATCTCGGCCATCCGCGCCCGCTGTGCTCGAGCCTCGCGCCACCGGTCGGGCAGGGACGACCCGGACAGCAGCGCATCGACGACGGCGTCGCGGAACTCGCTGATCACGGAGCGGCCGTTCCCTCGTCAGCGGCCACGCTGGACAGGGTCCGTCCACTTCTCGCCTGGTCTTCCCGCAGGTTCACGCGGGCGAGCATCTGCTCCATCTGGGGCCACCCGAAGCGCAGATCGGCTGCGATCATCCCCGCGCGGGTGTCCAGGTCCGGTTCGAACGCGGGGAAGACCACCCGCGCCGCCGGTGCGAGAACGTCGTGTTCAACGGCGTGCACGGTCTCGCTCGGCCAGCGTTCCTCACTGCCTGTGGTGTCGGGCTCTCCGAACAGCTGGGTCAGTCGGTGCCGAACGTAGCCGCTCTGTTCGAGTTCGGTCGCGGTGTAAAACTCGGTCAAGGCTCCCCCTTCGTGCGTTGTCGGTGCCCGCTTCAGGCTGTCGGGCTTTCCCTCGTCGCGCAAGATCTTGGCATCGTCGTGCGGCCGCGGCCACCTCGGCGCGAACTGATCGGAGTCGAGCGACAGCCGGTCGGTCGACCCGGTTCCGTCGTAAGGTCGATCCGGATCGGCACGACGTGACCCGGCAACCTCGGGAGAGGCCGGAATTGATCAGCCAAACACAGGGGGGCGCACGATCATGAACACTCACCGTGAGGGCGATGTCGGTTCGCTACCACTGGCTCCCCGAAACCCGCTGCCCTTCCGGCAGCGACTGAAGGCAGTCAGGGAATACCACACCGGCCAGGAATTGCTACGCGAGACCGGCGGGCCCGTGAGCAGGGTGACTCTCGGCCCGAAATGGCTGAACGAACCGATCGTGTGGGTCACCTCCCCGATGGGAGCTCGCGACGTCCTGAGCCGCAAGGACGCCGCGTGCGATCGGACCGCCGTTCACCAGGAGATGCGGCACCTGATGGGCGACAACATCGTCGACCTCCCCAACGAGCTCTGGCTTTCACGCAAGCGCACCTTACAACCGCTGTTCACCAAGCAGCGCGTCCGTACCTTCGCCGGCCACATGTCCCAGGCCGCAGCAATGGTCGCCGACGGGTGGGGTGACAGCACCGAAGTCGACCTGGACGCCGAGTGCCGCCGACTGACCATGCGGGCACTGGGCCGCTCCATCCTCGGAACCGACCTCGACAAGAGGGCCGATGCGTTCGCTGAACCACTGCGTATCGCCCTGTCGCATATCGCTGATCGGGGGATGCGGCCGGTCCGCGCACCGCGGTGGCTCCCCACCCCCGCACGTCGGCGAGCCTGGGCAGCGGATACGGCCATGCACCGGCTCTCGGACGAGATCCTGCAGGCGTGCCGCGCCGACCCCACCCGCGACGCGCCGCTCGTCCACGCCCTGATCGGGGCCACGGATCCGGCGACCGGACAAGCACTGTCGGACCAGGACATCGGCAACGACCTGATCGCCTTCGCCGCGGGCGGCTACGACACCACCGCCACCACCCTCGCCTACGCGTTATGGCAGCTCGGCCACCACCGCGACCTGCAAGACACAGTTGCGGCCGAGGTCGCCGGCCTCGGTGATCGCGAACTGACGCCCGACGATGTTCCCCGCCTCGGGTACACCGTGCAGGTGCTGCACGAAGCGCTACGGCTGTGCCCACCGGTCGCCGTGGCCGGGCGCACCGCCATGCAGGACATCGAGGTCGCCGGCTACCGGGTCGAGGCCGGCAGCATGGTGCTGGTCGGCATCTACGCCATGCACCGCGACCCCGCGCTCTGGGAGAACCCGCTGGTCTTCGACCCCGACCGATTCAATACCAAAAATTCCGGTGACCGCGACCGCTGGCAATACATCCCGTTCGGCGGCGGGCCACGGTCATGCATCGGCGACCACTTCGCGATGCTGGAAGCCACCCTCGCACTCGCCACCGTCATCCGAACAATCGAAATCCGTTCCCTGCAGAACGACTTCCCCCTCGCGGTGCCCTTCACCACCGTCGCCGCGGCGCCCATCCAGGCCCACGTCCGCACACGGAACTGATACCGACTCGGGTCACCAATGACCAACGACCGACCGGTACAACGCTGACGCGGGCCGCGCCTCCGTATCCTCCAGTCTGCTCGACGCCCCATAGAACCCGGGGATCGCTGCTTGCTCAGCTCTGACCGAGGAGACGAGACGGGCAGTTCTCTCCATCCAAAGAGCATCGCCAGCAGCGATCCCTCGTCCTCGGGTTCGATGGCACACCCGTCGAGGGTGCCTCGGTGTCGGCGTAGACGGCCGGTCTGCGCCGACACGGTCGTGGCTGGACAGGACGTTTGTGGCCTGACCGTGTCCGCCGTCGTGGCCGGAGCTTGGATGGGAGACTGTCGCAGTGAGCGCCGCAGAGCTTGGGAAAGAGACGATCGACATCCTCGCCTCGATGAGGATCGACTCTCACGTCGGAGTGCTCCTGGGAGCAGGTGCGTCTGCGGCAGCTGGTCTACCCGACTGGAATACCTTCGCGGTGGACCTGTTGGCGACAAGCGGCGCAATCGAAGATCACGAAACGGCTAGGGCCTTCTTGGCCGGCCAAGATCCGGCCATCGTTGCGGAAGCCGCGAAGAATGCTGCCGGGGACAACTGGACCTCGTTACTCAAGTCAGCGCTGTACGGCGAAGAACCCGTGGATCCGGCACCGCTGCACACGGCCGCGGCCGCGCTGGCGGAGAGGCGTGGTCCCGACGCGATCTCGTTGTTCACGTTGAACTACGACGACTTACTCGAGTCGGCGCTGCGCAACGCCTCGACGGATTTCGAGGAAGGGGAAGTCGAGGTCTTCAGTCGGGAAAAGAGCAGCCCACGTGCCCCAAGGGGTGCGTACGAGGTGCATCATCTACACGGCTTTCTTCCCCCGAACGCTACCTCGTCTGACTCCGTAATCCTCACGCTGACCGACTACAACAGGTTGGGGCAGCGGCGGACTACATGGCAAGAATCCGCGCTTCATGACTCACTCCAGAAGGGGCCGCTGATCCTGGCTGGCACGTCGTATCGGGATCCGGACATTCGGCAATGGATTCATGACCTGACGTGCGACGGTGAGAGCGGCGAGGTACTGGTTTTCCTCGCCCGAGAAGGCATGGGGCTCGACCGAGTCCAGTTCAATCGCGTGGAAGCCGCACTCAAGACCCAGTGGTCAGCCCTCGGGGTACAGGTAATCGCAACGCACGACTACTCCGATGCCGCTCAAGCCCTTCGCGAACTGCCCTTTGTTGGGGTACCCGGCTACTTACCTCCGAGTGAGAGAGCCGCCGCCCTATGGCAAACCCATGTCGAAGATTTCTCCATCCTGCAGAAGGGGGACTCCGATGAGCTCAATCACGATCTGGAAACGCTGCAGGATCTACTACCCAACTTCACGAACCTGACGTTGTGGCTGGCTGATGGTGCCGGCGGGCTCGTCCGGTGGGCAGCCAACGATCGGACATACCGCCATCCCGAGTATCTGCGTCGGGCAGTTCCTGGACATGACAGCGACTGGATTGCCGGGCAGTGCATTGGACGCAACGGGCAACTCGTCCGAGACATTCCGCAGGCCGGGTCAACCGCACGATGGCGGTCCGTGGCGGCAACGCCGCTTGTTGTCGAGTTCTCCTCCGCGCCTGCGCTGCCGTGTGGGGTAATCAGCGCTGCTTCCACGAAGCAGGTTGCGGAGGAGCAGGTTGACGATGTCAATGCGGTCTTCGCGGAACTGTCCGAGAAGTGGTCCCTGCTGCTGGAGATCCGAACGGGTGTCTACGGTCAGCATTCGCCATTGTGAGCTACCCTGGATCCACCGAGGGAGGTGGCAGCATGAAATCGACCGCACGAACCGCAAGGACTTCTGCACGCAGGGTGTCGACCGACACTTTCCTGGTGAGCAGTGCGACGACACGAAGCTCCGCCACCGGCAAGTTCCGGAAATCGGGCGAGGTCAATCGGTTCATCGTCAATTCCAGCCCTGCCGTACGCGACCAAATCGCACAGCGCAACCAACGGCACTCAACGAGCTGAGTCCAGCTCGCGACATTGCCGGGAGGCCTGCTGCCCATGCTTCGGCACGGTGGGCATTCGTGCGCGGCAGGATCGCTAGACGAGTGTCAATTTTGGTCGAGTGTCACCCTGTCCCAAGAGAAGTCGCAGTCGGGGAAGATTGAGCCGCAAGTCGGTTGCGAGTTCCTTGAGGGTCAGCCCGTTTGTCTCGGCCATTTCGAAAGCCGACCGGAGTAGCGCTGGTATCTCGCCCGGATACCCCTGGACCGACTCGTGAACGAACAGACCCGACGTTCGAAGTGTGGCGAGCCGCTGGTGGGCCCGCCTGTACGTAGCCTCGGAGACGACGCCGACCTCCTTGCATCGACGGAGCAGTGAGTCGACCGATACGCCCCACTGCACGCTCAACTCCCCCAGCTTCTTGAAGTCGAGACGAGGTGGCAGTAGCGGCGTGATCTCGGCTCGTGGGGTCAGGAACTCCGCGGCGAACACGTCGGCCTCTCGCTCCTGCTGGGTATCTCCGGGTAAGCAATCGCTATGCATCACCAGGTGCCCAAGCTCGTGAGCGGCGCTGAATCGGTGGCGGTACACGTCATCGGCCCGGTCGGGTGTGAGCACGACGATGGGCCGTGGCAGCTTCGAGGTGGAGAAGGCGTCGATGTTCTTGGTATCGGTGCCAGCGAAGGGCACCAGCGTGACGATGATGCCGTGCTGCTCCATCGTTCGGACCATGCGACTGAGTCGGCCCGTGCCCAGATCCCAGTGACAGCGAAGTGCTTGAGCCGCCGCGACTGGGTCGGTTGGGAAGTCGGTTTGTTCGACCTCCCCGGCGGAGAAGCCTGGTAGGTCGATGATCGGAAACCGCACCCGCTTCTCCAGGGCGTAGGTCAGCTCCCAGACCTGCTCGGCGAACGATATTGCCTTGTCGCGCTGGCTGACCGGCGTGCGGCGCAGACTCCGGAAATGTGCATCGGCCGCATCCAGACGTGCATACGGCCGGCCGGCCGCGAGAAAGGCGACTGGGACGTCGAGGACTCGGGCGAGGGCTTCAATGTTGTCCGGTCGCGGGTTCGCTGTTCCGGATTCCCACTGGCCGACCGCGACAGGGGACACTCCGAGTGGCGTGTCCCCCTTGAGTAGGTCCGGGTTGTTCTAGAGTCCTGATTGCCCTGGTGAGGGCGAAGAAGGGACGATAGGGATCATGGCGGGACGCAAACGTCACTCGGCGGAGGACATCGTGCGCAAGCTGCGCCGAGCCGATGAGTTGGCCGCGGAAGGCAAGAACGGCGAAGAGATCGCCGCCGCACTCGAGGTGTCGGCGGCCACGCTGTACAACTGGCGTCGCCAGTACTCCGGTATGGACGCCGACGCCGCGAAGGAACTCAAGGAGCTACGGGAGCAGAACAGCCGGCTCAAGCGGTTGCTCGCCGATGCCGAGTTGGAGAAGGACGCGCTGCGGGAGATCGCCAAGGGAAAATTCTGAGCCCGACCGCCAAACGCGCCGCGATCACCCTGCTCACCGGCACCATGCAGATGTCGGAGCGGTTCGCGTGCAAGGTCGTTGGGCTCTCCCGATCCTCCTACCGGCGGTTGCCGTTGGCGCAGACACCGGACGACCCGGATGCCGATCTGCGCGCAGAGCTACGCGGGTATTCCCGCAAGTATCCGCGGCATGGGTTCCGTCGGGCGTGGGCGTGGCTGCGCTACGACCAGGGCGCCCTGGTGAACAAGAAGAAGGTTCACCGCCTGTGGAAGGAGGAAGGACTGCAAGTCCGGCGTGCCCCACGCCGCAAACGTGCCGGCCAGTCCTCCGTTCCGATCGTCGACGCGGATGCTCCGAATGTTGTGTGGGCATTGGATTTCCAGTTCGACTCGACCGTCGACGGCAACACGGTGAAGATCGCGTCAATGGTCGACGAGCACACCCGGATGTCGTTGCTGAACATCGTGGACCGCTCGATCACCGCCGACCGATTGATCGAGGGCTTGGAGAAGGCGTTCGCGATGTGGGGTGTTCAGCCGCTGGTATTGCGCATGGACAATGGGCCCGAGTTCATCTCCGAGGCACTGCGGGCCTTCTGCGCTGGGTCGGTGGGGGTGTCCTACATTCCGCCGGGCACGCCATGGAACAACGGGTTCATCGAGTCGTTCAACAACCGGTTGCGCGATGAGTGCCTGAACCGCAACTACTGGCCTACGCTGCTCGAGGCCCGCGTGGTGATCGAGGACTTCAAGAACGACCACAATCATCGACACCGTCATTCGGCGCTGGGTTACAAGACTCCTGCCGAGTACGCTGCCGGATGCACCCACCGGCACCAGCCCGTGGCGTGCGGGATCGACTGATCGACTGCACGTAGGAACCGGCTCTAGAAACAACCGGACCGACTATCGGGGACCTGCCATTCCTTCGCTGCGTCGGTGTCCATCCCGCCGTACTGGCGTCGCCAGTTGTACAGCGTCGCTGCCGACACCTCGAGCTCCGCAGCGATCTCCTCCTGCGTCTTGCCTGCAGCAGCGAGCTCGTCGGCACGGCGCAGTTTGCGCACGATGTCCTCCGCGGAGTTCCGCTTCCGTCCAGCCATGTTCTCCATCGTCCTATCCGCCCAGTTCACGGGCAACAAGACTCTAAAACATAGTGGCGCCGTTCACGGGGGACACGCCACTACCATCGCGGAGCATTTCGGCGCACGATCGATAACGCCGCCCACCGGTCCGGGTCTTGCAGCCCAACCGATCTGAGCCTTCTGCGCAGCCACCACCGCACGTGATGGCGATCCGCGGCTGGCCATCGGGTCGTCGGCGCAGAAACAGACAGCCGCCCCAGGCTCGGGGACTTACGTCACCGTGATGAAATCGCGCCTGCCCTCCCCCCGCCAGAAGAGCCACACGAGATGGGTTCGCCAACCATTCCGCAAGTGAAAGTACCCGCGTCGAGACGCTCACTGATATGCCCGCGGCACCGTCGAGTGACTTCGGCAGCGGCGATAACATTCGGCGAGACCCGTACTCGACTCTCGCGACTGCGATCGATCGCGGTCACCGTCGTGTTCGATCATCATCCAGATCTACCCCACTTGCGGGATCGAGTGGCGGTGTACGGCTGCGGTGCGGCCGTCAGCTCGCCAGGTACCCCCGAGGAGACCCGACTACAGCTCGACGGATATCCGTTGCCGCATCGTGCGGGCAGGGTTATTGCTTCGCGGTGATGGCAGCCTCGATACGGCAGCGCAGGTTTTCGTCCAGGCGTGAACTGTCGAACCCGGTCACCACCGCCAGCTCGGTTCCGATGCGGACGTGGGCAGACTTATTGACCACCGATCCGTCCTCACAGCCCACCAGGTCGAGGCCAGCGGCGATGACCTGAGCCATGGCGTCATCGCGATCGGACGCTTTCCCGCGCGCACCGATGTCCGCTGAATCTCCAGATCCCAAAACGACACGAACCACTCCACAACCGATTCCCACCACTCCCTGGGGCTTACCCGCATGCAACGCGGCGCCCGCCCACCTGCAATGCGCAGATGATCGCCGACGTTGTGATGGTGTTGCATCTGCATTGCGGTCCACACGTCCGATTGTCTGTTGCATCCGAATCGGGCGCCGGCGTTGCCAACCTCGTGCTGGTCGGCGTTGCGTTGCCGCAACCAGGCGTTGCGTTGCCAACCTCATCTGGTTGGTCTGCAATGTCGGGCTGTGTTGCGGTCAGAGGCGCTGGGTGTTGCGGAGGTTCGGAATTTGCTGGGTGGTCGCGCCTCGTTCTGTTGGTCGGGCGGTCGTCTCCCCGGTCGAGCCGCGGAGAGTACGAACTGGCCGTCGCCGCCTTGCCGGGGGCGGGTGATCAAGGTGCCCCGACCAGTGTGTACTGCGGATCGAGCGTTGCCGCATTGCGTCCGTCCGCCATCTCCTCGAGCTCCGGCAACGGGGGCGTCCGGAACCCGGCGACGACCGCGCGTTGCGCAACCTTGTCGAACCGGCGCATTGCGGTGCTGGCGGCCTTGGCCCGCGTGAGCGTGGCGATTTCCGCATAGCTGTGCTGTTCGAGGATGCGCAGTCGGGCCGTCTCCTTCACTACAGGCTCGAAGTCGGCGCACGCGTCGATGAAGTCGAGGAGGTTCTCGATGGTCTGGGCCTCGTCCGGCAACACGAATGGCTCTTGCGAGTCCTCCGGCGCATTGCCGACCTTCAGTGCATCGTCATTGCGCTTGCTCAGTGCGCTGGGCGCAACGTGCTCCTCGGTGAGGGCCGCAACGTTGGTGAGGTCATCGGGGTTCGCCTCGGTTGGTTGCGCGGCATCCGCAACGCCGGTGGAACTCTCAGGTGCGGTCGCGGCGGCCTCACGGCTGTCGTCGGGTGCCGAGGAGTCGTCTGCCGGTGCAACGTCGGCGACCTGCGCAACGGCCTGAGCAATGCGCGGCGCAACGTCAGGGGCCGGCGCAACGTTCAGGTCCGGCGCAACGTTCAGGTCCGGCGCAATGCTCGGAGCAACGAAGGCCGCAATATGGCCGGGGTTCCGTTCGGATGCAGGCATCGACTCGGCCGCCACCGTGGGGTGATCGGTCGCGATGTCCTCACCGTCCCGCTGTTCGCGGTCTCGGGTGTCTCGGACGACCGCGGTGGACTCGGTGTGGGCGGTGCCGATGGCCTTGATGAGGATTCCGACGCCGTGGGTGAAAGCCAAAACTAAAAGCGGCGGAATGACTGCAATGAGTGAGGCGCCGGTTGGAGTCAATGGGGTGTATCCCAGGTCGATGCCAGCTGCAACATTCCGCGCGGCGGCTTCCCCGGCGCGGTAGGCGTGGTAGGCGTTGCCGAAGACGCTGATGAAGACGACGACGACTGCGAGCCAGAGGAAGAAGTGCTTCCCCGTTGCGCTGCCGTTGATTTTGCTTAGCGCAACGATGGCGATCGTTGCGCCGAGGATTGCGCCGTCGACGATGGCGGGGAAGATCCAGGTGAGGTAGTGCGGGATTCCGGCCTGCATTGCGAGGTCGCGTTGCACGGCGAACGAGAGTACGAACGCTCCGGTGGTGATGCCGACCGCAATGGCGATGGCAACGATTAGGGCGGCAATCAGCGCGCGGAGCTGGATTCGTGCTGCTCGGATACTAAGGTCGTTCATGATCGGGTGTCCTTTCACGGGGTCCCGGTCCACGAGGCCCCCGCCGGCGCAATCGGCGGGGGCTTCCTTGTGTTGGTGCGGCCAGTGCGTCGCGGTGGGCATACCCCGAACCACGAGCGCTCACCTAGCACCGATAGCTAGTGTTGCTATGGGCGCTAGCAGCCGTTGTTGGTCAGGTACTCGATGAGCGCGGCGTCGGTGACTGACGAGATAGTGATGCTCCGGTCCCCGGTCTCGTAGCGCAGCTTGTCCACACCGCGCGTCAGGCGAGCCTTGGTCGAGGGCCGAACCCGTACGTTGTGTTGTTCGCTGAGTTTCTCGACAGCCGATGCCGCCTCGGCTGCATGAGACAAGACTGGCGTGACGGGCGCGTCGGCGACAGATCTGATGGTCGATTCGGGCGGAAGTTGCGTCGGCTTCTCGTCGACGGCGGCCGGGGTGGGGTCTTTGACGACCCGGGGGCGCTCAGGAAGATCTGCGGCAGGGTGCGCGGGCCTGCGGATAGCGGGTTCACGTTGGACACTCATACGGTCGCTCCTGCGGTCTTGAAGGGTAGTTCGCTGAGTAGGTCGGTGTACGCGAGCTGCAATGACAACGATTTTCCGCCCGCGAACTTGTGAATCGGGGTGCGCGCACTGTGTGCGTCCTGCCGAGTGGCGTACTCCGGGATGGCGGTGCGCGCAACGAGGTCGCCGTAGACTTCCCGCAGCTCGCTCTCCCGGAATTGGTGCTCGCCCGTCCCCCGTCGTCGACTGAGGACGATCTTGTCAATAGCCAGATTCGGGTTCGGGCGTCGCTGGACGTTCTCGACGGTTTCGAGGAGCTTGGTGACGCCTTGAACACTGTCAATGGTGGGCTCGGTTACTACGATGACCCCGTCCACCGCACAGAAAACGGCGAAGAGCAGTTTGCCGAGCGACGGTGGGCAATCGAAAAGGACAGCGTCATACGCGGACAGGTCGAGGCCCTCGAAGGCAATGTCGAGGCGGAAGATGAGGTCGTTGGCCCCATCCGACTCGATGTTCGCGAGCGTCTGATCGGCCGGGATCAGATCGACGCCGTCCCAAGGAGTGGCAATGACGGCGTCGATCGCCGTGCCCGACTCCGTTCGGCTCATCAGGTCGTAGGTTGTCAGCATCTCGTCGGTGATGGTGACGCCCACGCCGTTGGTGGCGTTACCCTGGGGGTCAACATCGACAACGAGGACGTGTCCGCCAGCGTTGCTAATTGCGCTCGCGAGACCGAGGGTCGTGGCGGTCTTGCCCACTCCCCCTTTCTGATTGCAGATCGCACATTTGCGTGTCATGACTTGGTTCCGTTCCGTCGAGGCCAGGAGACTTCCAGATGCGCGCGATGAGCGTTAGTGCAACTCCGCACGCTCGCGTAGGGAGCATAGCGAGGCTTGGCTACTGAGCTAGCTCGACACGCCGAGCAACGCTAGCCCTATTTGTTAGGTGAGCTAGCGTGCATAGCGTATCTAGTGTCTCTAGTTCAGCTTTCGTAGCGACCGACACTGCGAACGCAGCCATAGCTACGGGAACTACGAATGCGAACGTATCTACGCTGTCTGCGATCGCTTTGCTTGCAACGCTTACTGCACTATTTTGCGTAGCTTCGTTAGATAAGATTGCGACTATAGCGAAGACAGCGACGATTGATAATTGACCTTCTCTAGCAAGCGTTGCGCTCGTAGTTCTGTTCCCACTCATAGCTCTGAACGCAATCCTACGACCCCTAGCCTGCGTAGCCAGCTTATTTAGGCTAGAACGGCGAGTCCGCATAGACATGCAAGGGTTCATAGAAAGCGGCGCTACTGTAGCGCACATACGGTGTCTAGCTCCGGTAGATATCGTTGCTGACATCTCTCCGATAGCGACGGTTGCGAGCATTGCTGCGATAGGCTCGGTAGCTGTGATCGTCTCCATAGCAGAACTATTCGCGATATGAAGGCTAGAACCGATAGTCCAGATAGCCTGGATAGTTACGCTTCCCTCCTTGCCACCAAAGTAGATCCCGTCGATGCTATAGGAGCTAGCGTTGATATTTCTGCAGGTCAGAGGGTCGCCGCCACAACTATGCCAAGCGGCAACGTCACGCGAAACGCATCCTCCAGCCCGATCGCGTCTGCCGAGGCGCGGCGGAACCCCGCGAAACGGAGCAGGCCAGGCTTCGAGCTTTCACAGCTCGACATGCTGCCCGAGCGTCTCGCCCCGGATCAACCGTGCACCACTTTCGGGCTAGCCGCGCTCCGCTAGCTTAGCTAGGCTAGCGTCCATATCTCTGTGAGCGAAACCTGCTATTTCCGCCAGCGTCCTTAGTACAACGGTCACTTCACCGCTAGCTACTACTTCAGTCCTAGCAGCTATAGGTGGGCGAGCAATCAACGCGCGCATAGCTAGTCGGGAAACCTTGAATTGGCTCGTGTTACTACTCTATCTAGTACCGCTAGCAACGCTAGGTAGCCTTACTAGCATCGCACTGCGGAGTTACGTCGCTTGCCCAACGAGCGCGCATACGCTGGCCAGCGCGTCGCAGGAATTCCACAGCTTCAGAACGAATCGGACGTGTAAATCGCGTGTGCACGGAGCCGACGGATCAGGGCAGTAATCGGTGGGCGAGTTGTTCGGCGTTGAGTTGCCGAATGGCGTCGTCGACGGCGTGGCGGTCGGTGAGGTCGACGCCTCGCTCGGTGAGCGCTGCGGCCACCTGTTTGGCGGGGCCCCAAGTAGTTTCATCGTCGAACGCGTCATGGAACTCGGGTAGGAAGGTATCGACAGCATCGACGACGGGGCTGATCCACTGGCGGTCGATCCCCTGCTGGGTCAGCGCGAAGGTCAGCCATCGGCGCAACACGAAGGACAGTGCGTTTCGTTGGTCGGCGTCGAGGACAGCTTTGCGGGGAAGCCAATCTGTAAGCAGCAGCATCACTTCGCCCGGGCTCCAGCACAACGGTCCGGCGCCGATGTAGCCGTCGCCGTAGTCGAGGAACAGCTCGGCCAGCGACCGGCTCACCTCGTCGTCGCTTCCGATATCGGTGAGGAAGTTCTCGACCAGTTGGCGGCGCCTTTCCTCGGGTAGTCCGGCATGTTCGGGCCATTCTGGCAGGTAGTCCCGGCAGCGGGACCATGCCAGCGCCCTGTGATCGCAAAAGTCCTCGTCGGCGGTGCGGGGCCAGGTCATGTCGGTGGTGCGCAACGCGTGCGCAAGATCAGCGAGTACCTCGGCGACCGGGGCCGTTTGGAGCGGCATCGGTGCCTCGTCAGGTTCGCGCAGCTGGTCCCACGTGGTGGCTGCGCCGGGATTCAGGAGAGCGAGTTTGTCGATCATCAGCCCGCCGGCCTGGTAGATATGTGCCATCAATGTGTGTGGGTGGGGTCCGTCGTAGTCGATGAACAGGACCCGTTCGCTGTCGTACACGCCGACCGCGCGCCACGCCGCGGTCGGAGTCCACGCCTCGACGGTGTGCCAGGCCGGCAGTGGTTGGGTTTCGGCCAAGATGTGGAGGGTGTCGGTCAGCATGGAAAGGTCGGGCGCAGGTGCGACCCGCGCGAGCGCGTCGATCGCGGCCAGTGAGTACGGAGACGGTGTGGTGCATGCTCTGCCGGTGACTTGCATACACAGTTGATGCGCGGGCTCGCGTTCGGTTACTGCCGCTGTCGACCACGCCTCGCCGAGCCAGCCGCTGGCCCAGGTTTCGGCGGTGAGCACATCGTTGATTTCGAGGAGTTGCCGGGCGTCGCGCAGGAGAAGATCGGCGGGGTGGAGTTGCCGGGGAGCACGGCGAATGGGTCGGCTTTTGCCGCCCTTGCGGCGGCCTCGGCTTTTGGGCATATTCGCAGTCCACCACAGACACCGAGCAAGTCGTCATCACGACGCGCCGTTCGGTGAGATTTCGGCGACGTCCGTATCTGCCGTCACGTGACAGAAAGCGGAGGTACCCGGGGTATCAACGCTTGCCGAACTATTCAGGCTCGCGAGGGTCGCCTAGCAATGCTAGCTCGCGTTGCTAGCAACGCGAGGCTGGGTTATGTAGATTCACAGCCAGGTATACGAAGGCCCTCTTGCAACTGCGGGTGGACAGGTGGTGCGTTAACGGAGCGGAGAGTGCGGATGATCCGGGAATCATGCTGTGCACCTGATGGTGACGTTCTTGCGGGCCGGGCCGCGAACCTCAACTGCGGTGTCCACGACTGCGTGTGCTTTATCGGAAAGCGCGAGTATCGCGTGGTCTCTAGCTTGGACCGTGGCTTCGTCGTAGGCGTATACAACGACGTTGTCGTCGGCCCACACAGTGGAGTGGTCGCATGCTCTGATGAATGCATGATTGTGGGCTATCACCTTGCACCGGTCGAAGGCAGTAACTGTCGCGTGGGTGTAGGCCCAGACGTGAACTTGCCCTGTGACTTCCACGGTCGTTGCGTCAGTGGCAACGATGTGCGCGGTCGCGGGTAGTGGTGAGTCGAGATGAATTCGTGCTTGCGATCCAGCGGTGAATCGTAGGGTCCATTCGTCGCCGGCCGATGCGAATGTTTTGTCGTCGAGTTCGATTAGCTGACCTGCTGTGTCAACTACGACAGTTTTTGCGCCGCTGCGGAGGCGTTCGCGGATTGAGTCTGTGTTGCGGCTGATGCGTGGAGGCGTCTGGACTCGGCTGACATACACGCGCGGGTGGCGGTGGGTCGATTGGGACGCAGTCTTCTTCCTACCCACGAGCGCACTCCGTCCTGTGCGAGGCCACGATGATTCTCGCAGTATAGGACCGGGGTGCGGTGGCGAGTGGTACCTCGGTCGGCGCGGTGGTTGTCGTCCGTACCCGGTCCCACGCTCGTTGCCGTATGTGCATGGTGGGCAGAGGATCAATGGGCATGGTTAGGCTGCCTGCCTTTGGGGTGCCAGGGTGGCGCGGATCTGTTCCATGAGTGCCCTTCGGTGCTCAGGCGAGGCTGCTGCGCGACGAGCTCGTTCGCGTTCGGCGTCACGCGCAGCTCGGCGTTGTGCGCTGTGCGCAGCCTCTGCGGCGCGTTGCTCGCTGGGGGAGGGGCCCGACCAGTCGAGTCTGGACAAACGCCAGGTCAGATATCCGATTGGCGAGCGCACCTCGTTTGGCCAGAGCTCACCTCGCGAGACTGTGTCAGCCGTCAAAGCTCGAGCGATATCGCGTCCTGTCCAGCGGGTGGTGTCGATTCCTGAACGGACGAGGACGTCGCACACGATTCCGATGTGGCCGCTGGGGGCGATGGCTGGAGCTGCAGCGACCAGTGCGGACGCTGCTCGTTGGAGGCCCAGGGGGCGAGGGTTGTTTCGATTCGAGGATGAGGATCGGTTCGCGCGCGCGCACGCGCGTTTGGTGATTACTTCTCTACAAGAGATCCCCTTCGGGGATAAACCACTCAAAGATAGGGGGTCACGGCCGCGGGCCTGGGGATTGGGATTCGAACCGGCAGTGGCGGTGTGGCGAGCATGCTTCGCCGCGCGGTGTCTCCTGCCGTGGGAGCTGCCGTGTTTTTTTGGTTGTGGGGGAGCGTGGGTGGCTGCGACGAGGTCGGGTGGGGAGGATAGAGCCCATACGCTGGCGGCGCGGTGCTGACGCCCACCGTGGTGGACTTCTGCTGCTTGGAATTCACGCGTAGTCAGGGTGCGGCCACGGACCAACTCGAAGCCAAGGTGTAGTGCTTTCAACACGCGTCGACCTCGTTTGACCACCGACTCGGACACACCTGCTCGGGCGGCGAGGTTCTGGACTGTGGCGGTAACGCGGCGCCCAGTTTTCGAGTCGGCTGACGACGCGTGCGCGGCGGCGATAGCGACCATGCTTTCGACGCCGATCCTGTGTTTGGCGACTGCGGCGCGGCCGTCGGCGGTCTTGGTGACTGCGTACCGGACCTGTCGCATCCATCCGTCACGGCTTGTCCAGATCGGGATTCTCGCCTCCTGTCCCGCGTTTACGGGGAGCGTCCAGGATTTGCCGCGCTGATCGGTGTCCGCATTGAGTCGACGCAGCTCGTCAATCCACGGGGTCTCCAGTGGTTGCGTTGCTTGCGTAGCGGTTTGAGGAACTGGCGAGTTGTGTGATTTGTCCCACGACACGCCGCGATCGGAATGTTGAACCGTTGAGAGATATTCAGGGTATGCGTTACCCTGAGACGTACCTAGCACAGGTAGTCCCTTCGGGGAATGCAGTACCGAGTCGAAGAAGCTGCTCACTTCTTCCACTCACCTCAGGGAATGACCGTCCTGCCAGACGATCGCCCTAGACGGGAGGACCTGCCAGTCCTCCCAGCGGGATTCATTGACTAAACCCACCCCCGCTCGGGGGTCCCTTTGGGTGGTACCGCTGCTCTTGAATTAGCTATCGAGTTAGTTCCGATCAGCTATCCGCCAGGCCCACCGCCTTCCTCGGTTAGAAGGGCCGGGGCGCGCGTAAGCGGCACCGGAAGTGGAAGCTCAGAACCCGCAGATTCCGTTGCGTAATGGGAGCCCTGGTAAGCCAACACAGGGATAGCGCCGTCGAAAGGGTCCTGACCGTGTGGGAACGCTGTAGCCGGCATGTGGTCTCGTTGAGACGGACACGTGACCGACTGGAGGTTCGCAGGCAAGGCAGAGTTGCGGCCGTGCGTTATCATGGAGTAAGCACCGCCTCTTCCTTTCAAGGTAGTGGTGGTCAGGGAGCTGGTAAGGTCCCGAAATTTCATAGACGGACAACCCCCGACGCCGCCAAGCCCTGGGGGTTGTTCCGTGTTTAGGTGTCGTTCATGCGCCCATCGCCAATTGCTCGACGCGGTGCAGCGACCCTGCAGCTTCGACTTCGAGTAGTCGGAGCTGTTCCGGTCGAAGTTTCTCGCTGATGTATTCCGGGATGTCCAGTCCGTGCGTGATGGCGAGGACGAGCACGGAGTAGTCGCCAGCAGGGATGCCGAGTTCGGCTGCCCGACTCTCGTAAACCTTGTGGTGTCTGAGGGGCGCGCGGGTAGCGATTTGCCCGCGGGGCCCCTTGTTGTGCTGTGCCATGAGGAAACCCTAGATCGAATCTGTAACCGATACGGGTAACCGGCGCTGTTCGGTGTGTCGCATGTGACTGAAGTGGTCATGAAGGTGGCTGCCTTTCGTGAACGAGTTGGTGTGTGAGAACTGAACGGACTTGGCCGCGGGTTCAGCGATCCCGCTTCTGGCCAGGGCGCGACAAGATTGGGTGATCGGGGCCCGATCTGCCCTGCTCTGGAGCGCGCAGAATCTTGACTACTGCTACGCGGGATGTCGGTGGAGAAGTAGACGGGCGAGCGAAGCAACCTCACGGATCTGCTCAATGGAAGCCGTTTCAGGGGCCGTCACGACCAGGTCGATGACATCGGTGAGCTTCTCTCGGGCGCCCACACTCAGGGTGGGCGCCGCAGCCGAGATCATAAGAGGGCCGCATTCGGCGAGAAGTTGCTCGGTAAGCACGATTGGTTTCGCGATACCGTCCGCAATAATCCTGGCGCAGATCACATCCCGTATCGGGACTAGTTCCCACTGACGCCCGTGGACGTCGACAGCACTGACTGTGGTCATGCAGCGACTCCTGTCGCCGAACCCTGAAGACGAACCTCCCAGGCGTCGATAGCGGCGTTGATGCGGACCTCCGCGACGTCGGCGGGTTGGGTGACAAGTTGGGCCCAGAACGCGCAAGAGACAGTCTCGGCGCCGCTGAACTCGATGCCAGCCAGGTAGTCGTAGGCGTCGACAGCGGAATCCGACACTGCAGCCCAGGCATAGTCGGCGGCCTCGGACCGTGCGCGGCCGCCCTTGATCGTGGCAAGGCGATCGATGGCGTGCCAGCGTGCCGTGAGTGAGCTGACCCGACCAGTAACCTCGACAACATCAGCTGTGGGACCGAGAGCAGTCGCCCGGCAGAGTCCGGCCACGGCTTCCGCGGCCGCCGTGCTGCAGCCCGGGATAGTGACAAGCCCCCACCGAGGGTCGGCGTACAGGTCAGCGAACCAATCCCATCGGATCTCCGCGAGACCTTCGGCGGCGGGAGTCTCTGCCTGTCCGCTGGCCATCAGATAGACCCGCTCGGCGAGTGACGTCATGCCGCGACCTCGCGAGTTCTGGTGGCCGGCCTAGACGGGACCCCTTTTGGAGCCCGGGGCTTCTGCTGCTTCTTCTTTGTCCGCCCCCGGGAAACCGCGAACGCATCAACCCCAGCGGCTTCGACCTCGCGGCCGGTGACGGTGAACAGCCGTCCGGCCATGATCTGCTCGCGGACCTTCACACCGGAAGCGAGCCTGTCTTCCAGTTGCCTCTCGCACTGCGCGAGCAGCGGGCACACCGAACAGGCAGCCATCGCACGCTTCCAGGCCGCCGCCTTTGTGCTGGTGACGGTCCAACCGGAGCCCTTACCTACGCACAGACCCTGACCTGTGTGGGGCTGGGTCGCGGGCGCCTGGCCGCGGGTCTCGAGTTCAGCGGCGATCCGCCGCGACGTCGGGCATAGACGCACCTGACCGGCGTAGACGAACCCGCACCGCCGGCACCGGCCCTCACCGGTGTGCTCGCGTGCCATCGCGCGGAGTCGACCGCTTGTGTAGCGGCCGAGAGACAGGTCCTGGGGCCGCGCGGCCCCCGTGGACAGTTCACGCAGAGCGTCAGCGACGGGCGGGCACAACGGGAGATCGGGGGTGTAGACGAACCCGCAGGCCGTGCACGACGCGTGGTCATAGTTCGGACGATGCTTGGCCAGGATCTCGCGGAGAGGGCCGTTGGTCACGCGATCGTGCCCGTCAACCTTCTCTCGACCAGCATGAGAATTTGCAGTCGCTAGGCGTAGAGCACCAGCGCCATCTAACGTGTTCATTTGCAGGCTCCGTTCTGCATTCGAGGCCGCGGGCCGCTAACCCGCTGGTCTCATGGCTTGTCCGACTGCGCTAACAGTCGACTTGCTGTTCTGGCGGTCCCCCGGCTGCGCTAACCTCGTCGACATCAAGCGCGAGGATCGTTACCCGGGTGACTGGCGCGTGCTTCTCGGCCTGACTCAGCCCGAACTCGGCGCGAAGGCTGGTATCAGCACCTCGATGGTCGGCGCGATCGAGCGGGGAGATGCCCGCCTCACCGACAACTTCGCAAAGAAGCTTGCCGACGCTCTGGAGATTTCGGAGGAGGATCTGCGAGCAAGCTTCGAGCGGGTGCGAACCCGCCCGCCCGGCACTCCCGCATAGTCCTCGGGCGTCGCGGATACGAAGAGACTGGCTGAAGTCGCCGACGTGCTCGACTTGCGCATGGACGATCTCATCGAGATTGGGCTGGATGAGCGGTTCCTCGGCGACCTCCGCATCATCTACGGCTGCTACGACCAGGATCCGGTGGTGTGAATTATCGGCGTGTCCATGAGTACGTTGAGCACGTTTGAGCGAGGCAAATCCAGGCTCAGTGGTGACAGTGCCGAAGCTATGGCCGAGGTGCTTGGTCTTCATGCTGAAGTCGTCGTCGTCACTTGCGAGCGGACGAAGGACCGCCTCGCCGGCGTCAAGTCCTGACCCGCGGGCAGCTTTGATCTGGATAAGGGGCCTGCCGGTGGTCAATCGTGATGGCCGCAATGCGCCACCGTCACCTCGGCGATCGCCCGGCCGTTGGGCTGTACTCCCGGATGTCACGGAAGCAGCCTAGAGCCTCCGGCGGAAAAATCAACAATTAAGATGCAAAAAACTGCCATTTACTAGCCATATCCTGGCGGAAAGTCGGTAATATTTGTGAGCAAATTGCTGTCAGATTTCGTGGGGCACCTATGATGTGGGCATGCGATCAGGAGACCCTCAGCGCTTTGCAGTCAAGGTTGCTGAGCGACGAAAGCTCCTCAATCTGACGATTGGGGGCCTCAAGGCAGCTGGGGGCCCGACACCGCCAGTAGTAACGCAGGCTGAGCGTGCGGAGCTTCAGAACCCGAGGCCAAGCACTCTTTCCAAGTTTGATGTCGGTTTGCAGTGGAGTCCGGGAAGCGCCGCACGGGTCTACTGGGAGGGCGGAGAGCCGACGGTCAGGGAAAAGCAACCGCTGGCTACAGGTGGCGGAGAGATGACAGTTTCCCTGCAGGCGGTACTGCGTCTGATGAGTGCCCAACAGGTTCTGCATGATCTTGCGGACAAGAACCAGCCCATCGCTCCGGCAGACCTCCGTGGAGCACGTGATGACGTCGACGCATGCGTGAGCACTGTCGCCGGAGCGTTCATTACGGACCTTCTCGAGCGGAATTTCGGCGAAGACGGTTCGACCACGCACCCGCTCCTCGAGTATGCATTCGCAGAGCTGCTCAGCCCCCCTGTCTCAGATGATGACCCGGATGCCGAGGAGAAACAGTACCGGCGATGGCTCTTCGGTAAGGCCACCGATCTCGACCCCACTATGATCAAACGGTTCCACCGACGTTTACGAGCGAAACAGATACAGATCACGCGTGAAGGGGGAAAACTGGCGTGACAGTTGATATTCCAGCCGTCGCCGAGCGAATCAACAGGCTCTTTGATGTGGCTCACCTCAAAGAGGACCCTGAACAGACCACCGGTCAGGTTGCGCGCTCGATTAGCACGATCCTTGGGCAAGAAATCCCGGCAAGCCGCATCGAAGAACTACGCGGTGGTGAAACGGCGACTCCGCCAGAACCTGAGCTGCTCCGGGCGCTTGAACAGCACTTTGACGCGCCACGCACATACCTCACGGAAGATGGGCCTCATACGGCGGCCGTCGACTTTCAGTTGCAGGTGGTCATTCGTGCACGCAACGCCGGTGTAAAGCGAATCGAGGCACGACATGGGAAAGGTCCCTTCGCGAGTGCCATCGCCGAGATTCTGTGTCAACTTCCACCGGAGCCGTCGGCGGAGACAGACGTCGATGCCTAGTCTGCGCTGGGCGAGGCGATTTGCCAGCGATCCAGCAACAGGGATAGGTTTTCGAGCATTTGAACCAATCGGGAGTTGTGTCCGGGGTGGATGAGGGTTCGATCGCAGTAATGGCTCAGGAGCTGGTCAGGCGGATGCCGACCAATGTCCCGTGGGCACGTCAGCAGTTCATCGAGGTCGTCGCCGAATACCGGGACCGACCGGTACGCCTTGTGCCGGTCAGATCCGAGGCCTTGAGAGCGGCGACCGACTCGGATACCACCTGCGGCCTGTGGCTCTTTCGAGAGCATGACGACCTCATCGTCTACGGCTCCGATGTCTTGGAGTACCACGCGGATCAGATTATCGGTCATGAAGTGGGCCACATGATGCTCAAGCACGACGAACGTGCCCTGGTTGATCCCGATGGCGGGGTGTTCTCGACGTTGCTCCCCGACCTTGCGGGATCATCCATCCTGAAGGTGCTCGGCCGAAGCAGCTTTGAGGACGAGCAGGAGCACGACGCGGAGGTCTTCGCAGACCTGATCATGGTCGAGGCAATGACAGTCCGCCAACGACGAGCGTCCCTTCTCCGCAGTACCTTTTTCCGGTGACTTCACCCGTAACCGGCTGGATCGCCTGGCCCATCATCATCCTGCTGCTGGTCGTGACCCTCACTAGATTCCGGCTACTCAATCGAACGCCGACCGATCAACTCATCAACCAGGCGTTGTCATTTGCCGCTGCTGCCATGCTCCTCCGTGAGAAGGTCGTGGAGGACGTCTTTGCTCGCTATCTCGGCCCATTCGGCGATGTTGATCTTCTTCGGCAGATCTCTTTCGGCTTCATCGTTCTCATCGTGCAGGCCATCTACGGAATGGCACAACTGTGGGCCGCGGGTCAGCGAACGGGGGTCGCAGCCGCCCAGGTAGCTGAGGTGTCAGTGTGGCGGAGGCAGTGGATCTACTACGGAATCGGATTGGGGTCCGGCCTGACCGTCCTTATAGCAGGCACTCCTGCACGAAACGCCGGACTCCTCATTGACCAGTACCTCGGTTGGCCGGCCGTGATTGCTTGGCTCGCGTTCTACGCACCCATCCTTATGTGTGGTGCGCTGATCGTCCGCGTTTTTTTGAAGGAGATTTTTGCCAAGGACACCACTCGTCGAGAGCGCCTTCTCTACGCCCTCAACGTGGTTCTGGCGGGTGCGCTCGTAGTCGATTCCGTTGTTGCACCACTGACGACGTTGTATGAGGTCGTCACCGAGACCCCAACACGAGATCCGGGGATGACGGTCAAGGCTCTGACCTTCTTCCTCGCAACTACCGGTGCCACTGCGGTGGTCACCGTTCCGACAATCGCGGTGGTGATGAGTCGGCTGGGCTGGGACAGGACCGGGCGAAGTATCCGTCGGTTGCATCTGCTGTGGCAAGATCTCACTGACGCATTTCCCGATGTCCGTACAGCTCGTGCCGAAAACCCGGCTCGCCGACTTCATCGGATGATCATCGAGATACATGATGCCTTGCTCCGACTGCGCCGATTCGTCGTGCCCGCCGCGCAGGACGACATCGACTACGTCGCAGCTACGCACACCGACGAAGACCGGCGCAAGCAACTCCTGGCTGGACTGCAGATAGCGCGCGCCCTTGAGGCCAAACTGTCGGACCTCGCTCCCCACGATGGAGGCATTCGGCTCGAGTTCCTCGACCTACGCCCCAGCGAACAGCACCTCACCGCCACGAGCGATCAATTGATCGCGCTGGCAGACGACTGGCCGACAGTCCGCCATTACATCGAGACTTACGTGCAAGGCACGAGCGCAACCACTGGCCCCGCCAGCTGAGAAAGGCACACCCTGATGGTTACTACGACAACTGGTGAGGCACTGCCGCACCCGCGCTACCGCCTTCCACTGCTCGGGGATCTCCTCACGATCAACCCGGCGAAGCCCACGCAGACCAGCATGAAAGACGCGCGACAGCTTGGCCCCATCTTCGAACGCTTGATCGTGAACTATCCCATGGTGATCGTGTCAGGCCCCGAACTGATCGCCGAGGTCAATAACGAAGACACCTGGACCAAGCACGTCGGCGTCCTCTTCAAGAAACTCCGCCCGATCTCCCGCGACGGTTTGTTCACGGCGTACAACGATGAGCCGAACTGGGCAAAAGCACACCGCATTCTCGCGCCGGGGTTCACCCAGCAGGCCATGCGCGGCTACCACGACACGATGTGCGAGACCGCCCAAGAGCTCGTGTCGGCGTGGGAGAGCGAGGAGGGCGGCTGGGTCGACGTCCCCGAGGACATGAACCGATTTACCCTAGAGGTGATCGCCCGAACCGGCTTCGACTACACGTTCGACTCATTCCGGCGTACCGACAACCATCCCTTTGTCGAGGCCATGATGCGCGGCCTGACCTACATAAATCGCAACTCGAACCTGCCTCCAATTTTGCAGAAGACAATCGGCCGTAAACAGGCCGCGCAACACCAGCGCGATATTCACTACGTCAAGCAGGTCGTCGACGACGTCATCAAACGACGCAAGACAGAAGACTCAGGAACACATAACGATCTCCTTGCCCGAATGCTGACCGAACCCGACCCGGAAACCGGTGAGTTGCTCGACGAGGTCAACGTGCGGAATCAAATCCTCACCTTCCTCGTTGCAGGGCACGAGACATCGGCAGGGGTACTCGCCTTCGCATTGCATTACCTCGCAACGAACCCCGAGATCGCAGCGAAAGCCCGCGCCGAACTGGATGAGAGGTGGCCAGCCGGCGACGTGACAGCGATCAGGTACGAGGACGTCGCGCGATTGCGCTACCTCCGCCGGGTCGTGGACGAAACTCTGCGCCTGTGGCCCATTGCTCCGGGCTACTTTCGAGAGGCTAAAGAAGAGACGGTAATCGGAGGAAAGTACAGGTTTGCGCCCGGTGACTGGGTTTTTGTGCTCACGTTGCAGGCTCACCGTGACCCGGTGTGGGGAGCCGATGCGGAGGAGTTTGATCCGGATCGGTTCCTGCCTGAGAACCTGCGACCTATACAGAGCTCAGTGGTCTACAAACCGTTCGGGACCGGTCTCCGTGCGTGCATTGGCCGCCAGTTCGCCTATCACGAGACGATCCTCGCGCTGGCGTTCCTTCTGCACCGCTTCAACTTCGAGGCAGACCCCGCATACCAACTCGAGGTCCAGGAGCAGATCACCCTCAAACCAGAAGGATTGCGGCTTCGCCCCCGTCGTCGAAACTAGCGCTTGGGCTTGCTGGCGACGAACAACGCCACATTGCCGACCTGAGAGACCTCTACGCGACCGAACGAGACCCGCAGGGCTTCGACGAGACCGGCGTAATCGTCGTCGCGGTTATGGAAAGCCCCGAGACGGTTGTATGCCTCACTGAGCGCCAAGCCGAAGATGTTCCGTTTCACCTCCGGCCCGAGAACTGTGGAACCGAAGAGGACGCCATCCGCTGCAAGCACACCGGCCAGGTTCTGGAAGACCGCACGCTTCTCAGGCCAGCCGCCCGGTAAACAGTGCAGGACGTAGTTGATACCGACGGAGTCGAATGGTCCTAGGTCCGACGGCACGGGATCCAAGACGTTGGCTTCCACTGTCCGCACTTCATAGCGCGGGGACAACCGACGGTAGGAGTGCTTGAGGCTGTTGGCGTTCAAGTCCAGGAGGGTGAGCTCGGTCCTTGCTGGCAGTTGGGCATTCGCCAGGTACCAGCCGCTCCCGGGACCTACCTCGAGATGACAGCGTCTGACGTGCTGGTCATACATCTCCACGAATCGTTCTCGGCCGCAGCGCCAGGCCAGATCGTTGGAGAGGTGAACCACCCATAGGTCGTAAATGTGCAGGAAGGGCGCGGTATACGGCGCAGCCCCAGCTTGGACGCCCTTCTGATCAACCTTGGACACGTAACTCCCATCATTTGGTGGTACACCATGTCACACCATATGGGCCAGGAGCTGCACGGAACAAGTGGGGAACGCACAACGCACCGTGGCTCTGCCGTCCCTGAAGGTGTACACAGCATCGAGTGCGACGTCGCCGACGACGCATCCGTTGATGCCGCCCTCATACACATCGAGACCGAAGACAGACCCGTCGAAGAAGTCGTGCGAATGCCTGGCATCACCAACGACGCCTTTTGGACTAGAGATCTATTCATGCTGTTTACCTGCGCAAAGGACACGTCCCCTCGTATCCCTCACTACTGCGAATCGCGCAGCTCGGCGTATGCAGCCTGGGCCTTGGGCAGGGCGACGGCGTACTCGGTGGCTGCGGTCTCACCCTTTTTGTAGAAGTGTTCCTTTTCGTTGTAGCCGCGCGGGTCTGCGGTCTGGACGGCCAGCGCGTAGGCAGCCGGGTCGTCCGCGCTGACGGTGATGGTGGCGGCGTTGTCCATGAATGTGTTCGTCGCGGCCTTGACTGCATCCGTGGAGTCCGCAGCAATGTTGTACCCGAAGCGCCAGCCGTAGATGTCCCGGATGTCTACCGATGGCGGGGGCATCGAAAGTCCCGATCTCCATCCGGTTTCCGCCTCTGCCGCGAGGAGGGCCGCGAGTGCCTGGTCAGGGGAACCGCTACGTGCCTCCACGGTCTCGACAATCGCTGTCGCGTTGTCACGGTGAATCTTGGTGATGAGGGCACTATTCGCCTCGGCGCCGAACGGAGATGCGGCTGCGGTGGTACTCGGGACACTGGGGGCTGTGGTAGGCGATTCGTCGCTGCTGCATGCGGTCAGGACGACGGCGAGCGTAACTGTGAGTAGTGCTGCAGTAATGCTTTTGCGGGTCAAGGGCCCTCCGGTCAGTAGCGGATGTCGTCGATGAGCCAGCGGTCGACCTCGCGGACGAGGATGACCCACACGGTGGTGTCAGGCTTGACCGAATCGGTGCTGTTGCCGGAGATCGCGGTCTGTTCGATGGTAGCCGCGCGGTGGACGAGGGTGTCGGTGTCCTCGGGACACCCGGAGCATTCGATGCTGACATCGGCGATGACCTTCGCCTGCTGCTGCGCCCACTCGTCCCACTGCACACCCGGCCCGCGCTCAGTGCGGGCGTCGACGAGCATGCGGTCAGCGAGCTTGGCGGTCAGCCAGTTCCGGGCCCGCCCGTACGCGTCATTCTGGGTGATGTCGGTGGCTGGGTACCAAGTGAACGCCACGGTCAGGCCTTGTCGGGCGGCCTGTTCGGCGGCGCGGGAGGCTGTCGGCAGCTCTGTGGCCTCGGCGTCGACTGGTGGCGCCGCAGCCGCGGTGGTCGAGGGTGCGCTGGTCGACGTCGACGTCGACGTCGACGTCGACGTCGACGTCGACGTCGACGGCGCCACGCTCGCCGAGTCCTCGTCATTGCTGGTTCGGAAGAGGTACGTGTAGGTCAGTAACCCGACGACAGCGACCGCTAACACCACGATGACGAGCTTTCGTGTCTTCACGCCAGCCTCCCTTCCGTCAGCCGAATTGGGCTGTTTACCAGGGTAAATGAATTGTCCCTGGGTTCCGAGGGGGTGTCCGCGCGAGGCGGACCGGGACGATTCCCAGAGGCATGCTTCAGAATCTGGCGGGGAAGTACCGTTTGAGCTGCGAGCATTCTGTTGCGCATACGCGAGATTGACGAAAATCGGTGTGTCCTGTGTCAGCGAATCGTCCTTGATGTGTGCGCCCTGACCTGCGGTAGGGAAATTTGAGTGGCAAACCGAGTGCTGGTCAAGGTTGTCGGGGAGCTCTGGGATCGGGTGACTTTGCCATTGGATCTTGCTCGTTTGCTCGGATGTTGAGGATCCCGGGAACGAGGGCGATGGCGTCGGGGTATTTCGCTGCGCGTGTGTAGGCCTCGTGGTCGGTGCCGATGCCGCGGTGTTGGTTGACGGTCTGGAGGGTGAGCAGTCGGTGTCTCCAGTGGCGTGGGATGGCGGCCTGAGTCGTCGGCCAGGACGGGATGGCCGTGACGGCGATTTCGTGAGCGAGAACGAGCTGCTGGGGTGTGTATCGGCGCAGGAGCCGGTTGGCGCGATGCTGGGCTGTGATGATTTCGGGGCAGACGGTGACGTCGAGGTTGGGCTGACGAGTATCGCTGAGCCAGATGCCATGGTGCGTGCAGACTTTCAGGTGAACAGGTAGGTGAACGGGGATTGGGTCACTGACGCCGCGGCGGGCTGTGCAGTAGCGGCAGGCGGTGGTAGCGCGGACCGGTCCGCGGGTGTGGGTGGCGCCGAAGGCTGGTAGTGCCCCGGCAAGGCGTTGTGGGGTTGTTCTGGCGAGACGAGCGAGTGCGTTTAGCGCGTCGGTGGTCGCGGGGACGAGCATGTGGTGCTGGGAGAGTTCGTCGGGGTTGTTGATTTTCGTGGAGAACCAGGACGGCAGTGCGGCCAGGACTTCGGCGAGGGTGAGGTGGTTGGCTTGGGCGAGCCGAGGCAGGTAGGAGCTCAGAGATTCCCCTGTGATCGGTGCGATCGGTCGCGGCAGCACGACCGTGTGCTCGCCCGGACGGCCGAGTGGGCGAGGGAGAGCCGGCTGTTCGACGGGTTGCCGGAACTGTTGTAACTCGCGGTAGAAGGTCGCTTTACTGGCATTGAGTCCGCGTTCCTTCAACTCGTTGAACAGGGCGTTGGGCCGTAGCTGCGGGTCCTCGGTGAGGCGCAGACGGCCGTAGTCGGCCAGAGCATCGGTGAGCAGGCGCGATCGGCTGACCAGGTCGAGAAGATCCTGGTTCGGGTGAGTCGGCTGTCCGCTGGGTTGCCTGAGCTGCTGTATCTCGCGGTAGAAGGTCGCTTTGCTGGCTTGGAATCCGAGTTCTTTCAACTCGTTGAACAGGGCGTGGGGCCGTAGCTGCGGGTCTTCGGTGAGGCGCTGGCGGCTGTAGTCGGCCAGGGCACCGGTGAGCAGGCGGGGGCGTGCGGTTCGAACTCCGGGCGTCTTGCGCCCGGTCAGGTAAGAGCGGATCGTCGTCGGGCTGTAACCGAGCTGCCCCGCGATGGCGCTCACCGACCATCCGGCCCTGCCCAGGGCGAGTATCAGCTCGGCTCGATCTCGGGGCAGCATGTTGGGCATCGCCTCTTATCCGACGGGAGGGGCCGGGGATTCGGAGGCGATGTCGGCGTCGACGGCATCCAGGGACTTCTTGGTGATCTTCTCGGTGCCGTCGAGGACGGCATTAATGGCCGCACTGCGGATCAGCCAGAGCAGGCTTCCGATCATTCCGTGGGTGCGCCTGTGCAGGTAGCGGTCGAGTTCGGTCAGCGATCCAGGCCGATGCTGATGTAGTCGCAGACTGTCTTCCAAGGCGGCGATGAGCGCGGTCCATTGCTGGTCCTGGCTGAACGGGCTGGTGCGGACCATGCCGAACCGGCCGGCGATCTGCTCGCCGCGGGTGCCGGACAGCAGCCCGGTGCGGTCGAGGCTGATCCCGGCATATGCAAACGTGGCGGGGACCCTCTCGCTCAGGTATTTCAAGGTGTCGGATGCTTCGGCGCCCGCGCGGGTGCGGGTGTTGAGGTTATGGAGTTCGTCGACTGCGACCAGGGTGACGCGGGCGTCACGGCTCACGCCGCAGACCGCGTCGGCGATGTCGGTGATGTTGGCGCGCCGCGAGATCGGCAGGTCGAAGAACCGCGCGAACTCCATCACGATCATCTTCGGGGTGGCGGCGGGTGGGATGGTGATGTAGATGACGGGAATGTCGTCCGCGGCGTGGGGGTGGCGCCGCCGGTGGATCACCTCGACGGTCTTGCCGAGCTGGGTCAGGGCGGTGGTCTTACCGGTTCTGGCGGGCCCGGACACCATCAGGCCGCATCGCCCGTAGTGGGCGTTGCGGTTCAGCTGGACCAGGCGGCGACCGGAGGTGATGACCTGGCGGATCGTGGGTGTCTGGACCACCAGCAACCGGGAATGGTGATTGATGCGATCGTCGTCGTAGTAGTCGCGTTTGTCCTCGGGCAGGCCCGTCCACATCGCTGTGGGCAGCAGGTTCGGCGCGGTGTGCATCTCGGTGACGAAGCTGCGCCACCCGTCCAGCGTGGTCAGCTGCAGGTGTCCGTAATCGCCATCACCGGATTCCTCATCGGATCCGGTTCGGGTCACCATCGTTTGTCCGCCTCGGTGAAGGGGTCGAAGATCGGCAGCGGTATCACCTTGGCGCCCTTGCCCGGACGAGTGGTGCGAACCGGGTCCGGTTCCTCGTCGATGCTCTCTCGCGGTGCGGGCTGCGGTTGTATAGGGGCAGCCGGTGAGCTGGCCTTGGTGCGCGCGGCGACCCGGCGGTCCCGGCGGCTGAGTTTCGCCGAGCTCCTTCCATCACTGTCGGAAGGTCCTTGGTGGGCCCGTTTCAGCAGGTCGGCGACAGCGTCGGCCACTTCTTCTTCGGTCGCGGCCGGCAGGGCGCGGTGCGTGTGGTCCCAGGCCAGTTCCCCGAACGGTGCTGCGACGCGGTGCAGGTGCTTCCAGAACAGGGTGATCCAGCCGCCCTTCCAGTGGTTGCGGACCCAGATGCGTGAGACGTCGTAGGGGTCGTAATGGATCTCCCAGAGATCCCGATGATTGGTCATGCCGGATCGCTGGTGCCGCAACGGGTTCAGGGCTTGGTCGTCGTAGGTGCGATGGCTGAGCTTCACGCCGTAGGCGTTGATCGCCCGCCAGGTCGCGGGCAGCAGTTCGACGTAGTCGTCCGCCGACAATGCCACCGGGACATAGCCTGCGGTTTCGACGAGCGCGGCGTATTTCTCGTTCGGGCTGAACATCCGTCCCGGATGGACGGGGTCACGAAGCCCCTCGTGGGGCCGGTTCTGCCAGGCTGCCACGAGCCACTCGTCCAGCAGTTCCTGCAACTCCATCACCGACCACACTGCTTGCTGCTCGACGTGGCGGCCCCGGCGTTCGGCGTTGAATCCGGTGTAGCCCGCGACGAACTGGGCGAACAGCGTGCCGACCGAGCCGAGCATCCGCTCGATATGCCCCTTTTCCCAACCGGATGCGTCGTGGACGGGCTGGAAGTTGATGCCCAGGAAGTTGCAGGAGGCCCGGAAGTTGCGGGAGATGAACACCTTTCCCTGATCGACCACGATCGTCTCGGGAATGACGACCGGCCGGGCCGCGGCGTGCTGCATACGGGCATCGATGTCCAGCAGCCGCTCGAACGGCAGCGCCGACCGCGACATCGCCAGCGCCTGCGACCAGCCCGGCCGCATCGGTTCAGGCGTGACGGTGCGGGCCAGCAGCACGCTCGCGTCCACAGATTTGGTCGTCGGACGCAACACCGCCGCGGTCACGGTCCTGGACGCGACATCGATCATTCCGGTCAAATCGATCCGGCCCACGACGCCGTCGTCCAGGCGGACCAGCACGTCCAGCGGGGTGGAGTCGATCTGCATCACCTCACCCGGCGCCCACGCGTCCGCCTCGCCGAACGGCCCGTCCGGGCGATCGGCCAGCGACCGGCGGGTGCGAGCCGATCCGGTGGTGTGCTTGCCCGCCGACAGCTTCTCCAACAACCGGTAAAGGCTGCGCTGCGATGGCAACCGAACGGCGCCCGGACCGTGGGCGGCCTCCAGGATCTGGCCGGTCCGCCAGAACAGGTAGGTGGCCGTGCGGGAGGACTCCTGCGTCGCCTCGGCAATCGCTTGCTGCAGCGCCTCCACCACCAGCGGATCGGCCCGACCGTGCGCAGTGACAGGCTTGTCGATCCGATGATCGACCATCCCGGCCAGCCCGCGCGCTTCGTAGCGGCGTCGGCGTTTGGTGATCGCGCTCGCGGTCACCGGACGACCGGCCCCGGTCAGCTCCGCGGCCTTGGCCTGCTCCCGGCGGGTCAGCGACACCCGCTCCGGGTCGTACTCCGGTTTCGGCCTGGTCCCCGCCGGGGCCTGCGGCGGGATCCCGCGCAACACCTCGACGATGTGCTGTTCCCACCACAACGCCTCCGCCGCCACAGCTTCCGGCAAACCGTCCAACAGCGTGGACGGGGGAACCGGAGCCTGCGCCGGCGCACTCACCGCCTCGAAGTCTCCGGCCGCCAATAGATCGGTCAGACCGGCCGCGGTGACTTGACCGCCGGTGTCCGCCAGCTGTATCCGTGTTCCAGATACCGCGATCACCGTGTGCAACGTTCCCGCCAGCCGCACGCGATCACCGATCGACAGCCTTGCAGGCCGCCGAGGCGCGGAGCCCCCGCTCACCGAGCACCACCGACGGAACCCACAGTCGTCACCAGCGTGGTCGGGCCCAACCGGGCGGCCGCCAGATCGGCCACCAGCTCCTGCTGCCACATCAGGTGAAACAGTGCTGGCAGCACCGCGATCCGGTCTCCGGCCCGCTCTGCGGTCGCCAGCAGCGGCGCCGATGACGCAAACACCTCCCGCAGCCGCTGCCCGATCTCGGCCCCGCCGGCGCACCGCGGATGCCGGTACCGTGCCAGCCACCGCAGGTTCCCCGCCAGCACCGGATCCAAGACCCCCACTCGCCGATACCGCCAGCCGACCTGCTCACACGCCTGCGCCGTGACCGCGAACGCTTCGGCGTCCTTCGGCTCGATCGCGTCATCGGCGCGGACATCGATCACCACTCCCGACCCGTCGGCCAAGCGAGCGAAATAGTCCGGGGCATGGCGGCGCTTGCGTCTGCCATCGTTCCAGTGCAGCCAGAACGGCTGCGACGCGAGGCCGACGACGTCCCGGTCGTAATCGAGCGCGCGGACGTGATCGCGTTCCAACCAGGACTCGTAGCCCACGTGGTGGCCGGTTGTCACCGACCACCACCACCCCGGGAAATGACCGAGCCCACGCGACCAGCGGAACGTCCGCACCGGCGCGGCCTGCTCCAGCGTCAAGTGACCGCACTGCCCCAGCCGCACCAATCGATCCCCGCCCACTGCATCGCGCAGACCCAGCGTGAACCCGAAATCGTCGGCCCGAACACGATCCAACGCCACCACAGCGTCGCCCACCTGATCAGCGCTCGCCCAGCCGTTCCTCCCCAGCCGGTGGCAACCGGCCTGGTCCCCAAGGGCACCCCACCAGCGTCACGACACGACAGCCCACGAACCCACCCCTACTCCCCAGCAATAACAGACCGAGCAAACTGTACTGGCAGAGAAACGGGAACGAGCAAGATTCACTGACAAAAAGGACGATCGACTGTCACAGCACAGGACACGGTGAGAGGGCGAAAGGTTACTTCAGCACTTGTACCTGCTGTAGGTTATCGTCGTACGTGTCGCCGAGTCGTCTCGTGACCTGCGGTTTCGTGTAGCTTTCTCACCGTTCTGTCGGTGGCTTTTCTCATCAAAATGTCGCTTTCCCCTGACAAGGGCCAGCTTCCACTGCTCGGCGGATCCTTCCTCCCCATACGCATAAGTCGCTGACCTGGAGGTTCGTTGGATATCCGGTTTGCCGACGACGAGTTGGCGACAGAATCGTGAGAAGGGCGAAAAGTAGCGTGAGAACCTACACCTGCGGAGATAGCATGTCACCCTACATCACGCGACGTGCTTTCATCCCTGCCTGGACTGCGGCTTCCTTGACGACGTCGCCGGTCGTGGGTGCGTGGACCATCTGGCCGTTGCCGGAGTAGACGCCCACGTGTCCAGGCCCGTTCGGGCCCCAGCTTCCGAAGACGAGGTCGCCGGGCTTGGCCTGATCGATCGGGATCTCGATGCCGACACCCCACTGCTGCTCGGACGTGCGGGGGAGGGAGACCTTGCCTGCGCTGGCCGCGTGCACCGCGTAGGAGGTCAGACCTGAGCAGTCGAACCCACCGCCGGATGGTCCGCCGGTTCCGCCGCCACCCCACACGTACGGGGTGCCGAGATATTCGCGAGCGGCCGTGACGACTTGGCTACTGTCACCGGAGGTGTTCGGGATGAAGCGACCGCGGGCATTGGGATTGGTGAACTGCGCTCGGGCCTGCATGATCGTGGGGACGTAGTTCTCGGTCTGAGCGAAGGGCGGGATACCGCCGAACTCGAGCACGGCGCCGGGACCGGCGTTGTAGGCCGCAAGCGTCAGTTCGATCGGGTCGCCCTTGGCCTTCCCGTCGGTGATGTAGCCGGAAACATCGTGGTACAGGGCACACATGAAGTGCGCCTGCGACATCACCGCGTCTCCGATGGAGTTCGGGTCGACCTTCCCGTCCTCGTCGTAGTCCTTACCCCACGTTGCCCAGGTGCCGGGCATGAACTGTGCAGGGCCCAGCGCTCCGGTCGATGACACCGGAGCATCGGCGCCATGCCGGAATCCGTTCTCCTGCTGTAGCTGAGCGGCGAGCAACGGAGCGTCGATCTGAGGGCAGACACTGCCGGCGCGACGTAGCCACGGCTCGAACTCGGCCGGCACGATCCCGAATGCCAGCTCGCCACCGCCGGCCATGCCGAAACCCGAGCAGTCAGCCGTCGACCGGGATGCGGCCACGAGTTGAACGGGACTGTTACTGACGGTGTCGAGGTCGCCTCCGCCGGTGCCGTTCTGTTCGGCGATGTCGGGCAGGACCGTGACGGGGTCGAGGGCTGTTCCGCCCTGCAACCGGCCGCCCTGCCAGTACTCGAAGTGCAGGTGCGGGCCCGTGGAACCGCCGGCGTTGCCAATATCGGCGATGTGTTCGCCAGCCTTGACCTGCTGGCCCGGCTTGACGTGAATTCCATTGGCGAACATGTGGCCGTAGACGGTGCTCACGGGCTTGCCATCGACGTTCGAGTCGATGACCACCCAGTTCTCGAACCCGAACCCGGGTCCTTCACCGGAGTCCCCAGCCTTGACGACGTTGCCGTCGAGCGCGGCGAGGATCTTTGTGCCGACCGGCCCGGCGAGGTCTACACCTTGATGCTGAGCTCCCCAGCGTTCACCGAATCCGGAGGTGAACGTGGTGGCCCCGGGTTCGACCGGCAGACGGATTGGTCCTGACACGGTCAGTGTCAGGTTGTCGGTGATCGACCCGACGCCGTCGGTGCTGTCGGATCTCACGGTCCGGCACGGATCTCTCGGGATGACCGGTGCGCCCAGCGAGCAGGCCGATGTCCCGATCAGGATGCTGATGGCGCTGGTGAGCAGCAGCGCCGACCGTGCGCGGCGGATGTTCACCGTCCCCCCGGGATCGGGGTGTCGAGTTCCGGGATCGGAATCGGTCCGGGAACCGGCGTCGGGTCGTTTCCGCGGCTTGCGGTCGTCGGCTCATCAAGATCGACCGTCGGCTGCGGCGTCGTTGACGGGCTCGAGGTCGGTATCGGCTGCGGCAGTGTGGTGTCGGTCGCGGTCGCGGTCGCGGTCGCGGTCGCGGTCGCGGTGGTGGTCGATGGTGTCGAGGTGCGCGGAGTGGCTGTGGTCGGCGGGGCGATGTTCTCGACCTCGGAGAGGTCGAGGGTCGGTAGGGGAGTGTCGACCACCCACCGCTTCTCACCGTTGGCCTCGTCGACGGTGACCGTGATCCGAAGGGCCCCGGCCTGCGTCGGAATGGTCACCCGCGCGGCCTTCGTGCCGTCGGGCCCGTCGGTGAGCGTGCTGACCGTGGGGCCGGTAATGGCCACCGGGGTCCGCGGCCTGGCCGCTACCACGTGCTCTCCCGGCTTGTCGGCGGTGTGTCGGCCGATAGTAGTGGCCCACAGCGAATCCGACGGTGTTGTGTTGACGAAGGCGTGCGCGTAGGCCATCGCTGTGGCAGGTGCGCTCGAGGCGGCCCAGGTTGCGGTCTTTGCGGCGACCAGGGACTCGGTCACTTCGTCTAGGTCGTAGCTGATCGTCTCCGCGGGCGTGACCGGTTCCCCGGTGGTGTCAGCCTCATGAGCGACCGCCCGCGGCGGAGGGGGCTCTCCGAAGACCGCGCCGGCAGCGAACAGCAACGCAACGGCGCCGGCCACCGTGATCGCCAAGTGGGTGCGGGAGTAGAGCACCCATCGGCGAATCGGTGCGAGGACAGGGTTGGGTCCAGATGCCGACATTAGATGTACCGGTCCTCAGGTGTCGTGCGGGCCGGGACGGCGGCGTTCCATACCTTCGCGTTCGGCGACGCCTTCGCCGGTGGGCGGTGCGGTGAGGACGCGGTGGGGCGAGGTGTCCCTCGCTGGTCGCGGGTGGGGGTGTAGACCTTCATTGGCGCGATGGCCGAGCGGTCGCCGCCGTCCCACCGCTGCCCGACGCTGGCGGTCAGCAGTTCTCTGCGGGCCCGCCGTTCCTGGACGCGGTTGTCGGCCTCGTTCTGGTCGAAGAATTTCCACGCCGCGGCGCCAGATCTTATTGCGCGGTCGGCGTCTCTGTCGTCGACCCCGCCCTTGCCGCGGGCAATGTCGCGGCTCGCCACGGCGGCGATCCCCGCGATACGTGCATCGCGCTCGATCGCGGGGTCGGACGTCTGTCCCAGGCGTGCGGCCTGGCCCAGCCCCTGCGCCTTCCGGGCATCCGCACGCGACTGAGTGAGCGCCTGCTGGCGGCGGTTGCCCAGTGCGCGACCCTCGGGCCGAGTGATCGTGGTCGCCCCGTCGTCGTCCTCGTGTCCGTCGCGGCCGCGACGGGCGAAGCGCTCGGCGGCCTTCTCCGCGATCGCCTGCGCCGGCCCACCGACCGCGAAGCTCGCAGCGTCGAATGCCTTGCGTTTGATGGACTTCTTGGCGCTTCGGGCTTTGCGGTTGACCATGCTCGCGCTGTTCTGTGTGAACGTCTGGCTCATCCGTTTGAACGGCCTCATGATCGCCCAGCACACGACGGTCAGCAGCACCATGAACCACAGTCGCCAGGACCCGTCGACGACCCCGTTCGAATCGGCGTAGAGCTGGACCAGTGCCATCAGGTAGAGCGCGACGATCACTGCGCCGGCCACGCCCCACATGTAGGCCGAGGCGAGCATGCGCATCACGCGGGCAAGCCACCCGCCGTAGGCGATCGCGACGGGAATCCAGATCGGGGCGAACAGGACAGTGAACCGAATCGCGAGCAGCGCAGTGAGTTTCAGCAGGGACGCGCCGATCCACAGCAATGACGGCATGGCTAGCTTGATCATGCCCATGAAACCGGTGGATGTGCGGCCCGAGTCCTTGCCCTGGAACTGGTAGTAGGAGAGCTGGTAGTCGGTTTCGAGATCGGTGACGATCTCCCGGAACTGGTCGGCTTTCTCCTCGGCGAGCTGCGCCTGCGCCTTCGGATCGTCCTTCACCGCGTTCTGCTGGTCATAGGTGAATGCCAGTGAGTCTCGGAGCTTCACACCGAGGCCAGCTTTGTCCTCAGGGTCGTAGTTGGTGCCGAACCATCCCTTGCGCCAGTCTGGAAGGAAGATTTTGTCAATTAGCACGTTGCGTGGGTCAGTGCCGCCGGCAGCGAGCGTGCCCCCGTCGTCGCCGAACTGCACCGCGAAGATCTGGTCTTGCGTCTCGGTGATCAGCGCCCCGAACGTCTCGTCGGCAACTTGGAGCGCCTTCTGTGGAGCCCCGACCATCAACGCTCCGAGCGCGAGCCCCGCCGCCGAGATCGCCGCTGTCTTCGTGACCCCGGCCGCGTCGGCTTTCAGGGCTTTCCACAGGATGATCGCGGCCACGATGACCAGGCCGATACCGACCCACTGCCCGTAGAGGCCTCGCATGCCTTCGGTGATCGAGAAGACGATCTGGTCGAACCGCTCGAGCGCGGGAGTTACCCCGGCCTCGGTGGCGTCCTGGCCGGTCTTGGTCTGGTCGTCGAGCCAGAACGCGGCGGCCGCCATCGACTTGCCGATGGTCAAAAAGGTATTGCCCAGGGTGGTGTCGCCGACTGCACCTGGTGCCTTGACCAGGTCGGCGCCGCAACCAAGGTCGTAGGTGTGCCACTTGAGCCCGGCCCACCCATAGGTCTGATAGCCGGTGCCGCCGGTGGCCGGCAGATCGGCGCTGGTCGAGTCGAAGGTTGTTTCGATGACTTCGTTCGGGAACTCCGGCGAGGGCACGTCCTGGCAGTCGAATCCGCCGGCCGATGCGACGGTGCCACCGAGTCCGATCAGCGACACCGTGGCCATCATCAGCACCACCAGGACGCGCCCCACGATCCCTGTACGCCACCGGAAGCGGCGCGGGGAAGGGGAACGGTCCATCTGTGCGGCTCGGGGCCGCAGCGGGCTCATGCCGCACCCCCCATCGCCGTGCGGGTCGCTCGCGAGTCCAGGGCGTCGAACACATGGGCCAGATGCACGTAATGCGTCCAGTCCGAACGGATCAGCTCGATGTCGTCGGCCATCTTCACGATGAACCGGCGGGCCTGGTCCAGGTGCTCGGTGTCGGTGTCCTCGTCGAGAGTGTCCTCGCCGCCGCCCCCGAGACCGGCCAGTAGTGACTCGTAGCCCTCGCCGAGGGGAAGGTTGAGCAGCTTGAGCGCGCCTTCGATCGCATGGGCGTTGCCGCCGAGGTCACCGATGATCACCTCGTACGTCAGCGCGGACTTGTCGTCGGTGCCGTCGACGCCGAGGTAGTCGTCGGGCAGCTGCGAGCACACCAGCGCACGAACCTTGTACTTCCGGCTGTCGCGGGCGATCCGCAGGTTCAGGGTGCGTCCGGCGCCGGTCTGCTCGAGGTACTTGTTTTCATCGAGAAAGAGGACCTTGCGTTCGTAACGCGGCAGCTCGTAGATGAGCCGGTTCGCCATCCACGCCGCCATATGCATGAGCGGGCCGGCCATCCGTTGCTGCGGGGTCCACTGAGCCGGGTCGGTGCCCGTCGGGGGCAGTTGCAGGCCCGGCATTGTCAGGACCGTCAGGCGCACGTTGCGGTCGCCGGTCTCGCCGTCGCCGATGGTTCCCTCCTCCGGGAAGAGCACGCGGGCCTCGGCGAGCTGGGACATCATCGCCAGGTCCTGGTGGATGGACCGTGCGCAGGAAATCAGGTCGACGTTGGTCTCTCCCTTGCCTTCGCCGATCGTGGCGATGGCGGTGAGGACTTCGCTCAGGTTGTGGTTGCGCTGGCCGCCGACCATGTTCGCGGCAGTCTGTAGAACCGTCTCGGTCCATTGATGTTCGAGCCGCGAGGGTGGGAGCATCATCTTCAGCACCGACACCGCCACCGAGATCCGCTCCGCCTCCGCGGCTCGTAGATCCGCCTCGTACTGTGACTGCGCTGCTGCGACCGGATCGGTGTCGTCGGCGTAGTCCGGGCTCATCGGGTCGTATTCCGGGTCCTCGCGCCGGGGGTCGACGATCACCCGGTACGGGTTGAGCGATCCCGGACGAGAGGTGCGCCCTGTCAGGGCCTGCACCTCGGCGATGCCCCGAAACTCGGGCAGCTGCGCAAGCTTCTTCAGCGGCCCGGACGGGTCGAGGACCACACCGTAGGCACCCGCACGCACTGCCTGGTAGACAAGCAAACCCGCGAGGAACGTTTTACCCGAGCCGGGCACAGCGACGATCGGCGTCAGACCCGATTTGTGCTTCTTCTCGTGCGCGGCAAACAGATCCCACACCGCGGGCCGCGGGGCGATCGACGCAGTTTGTCCCACCACCACGCCGGTGCGGTCACCGATCCGGTCACCGACCGCAGCCATGCCCGCCGACAGTGCCTCGACGTTCATCCGCCGGCAGTGCGCGATGTTCGCCAGCGGCTCGCCCGGGACGAACTCGCGCAGCAGCTGGTACTGGCCGTGCTCCTGTTCCAGGCGAATCCGCGGCGCGTACATCTCCTGCAACAACGCGACCTTCTCCTTCGCCTCCTCCGGCGACGAGCCGACGACAAGGACGCGATACCAGCCCTCGGTGCGCACCGACAGGCCCGAATGGTCCTCATCGATGTCGGAGATCACCTGTTGGGCGAGTGCATGCTGTTCGGCAAGCTCCTGCGGCGGGGACTGGTCGTGTTCGACGGTGTAGTGGTCGAACTGGGCCTCGATCTTCGACGTCAACCGGCGCAGGCTACGCAGCGTCTGCCCCTTCGTCTTGAGCGAGATGCGCTCGGACCATTCGAGCGGTTCCCCAGACGGATCACCGATCACCTGCCACGGCAGCATCTTCTCCGGTATCGGCAGCGGCGCCATACGCCCGACTGTCAGGACGATCGCGTAGCCGGTGTAGTCCCTGCCGCCGACCTGCCCGCGCACCGTGGTGTAGCCGTCGCCAGGAGTCAGCTCGAGATTGGTGAGGTCCTCGAGTGTGGCGACATCGGATTCCTCCCAGTCGCCGGCACCGGAGATCACACCGTCCGCATCCAGCGGCAGCCCAAGCGTCGCAGAGCGCAGCAACAGGTAATCCATCTGGCCTGGAGTTGCGGGTTTAGCGTTCACACCCTGACCGGACAGGTGCCGCTCGATCGTGGAGAGGTGATCGGCGATCGCCTTCTGCTCGCCCAGAAATGCATCGCGCGCCCACTTGCGCCACAGCTGAGCGAACCTGCCCAGCAGTGGCCAGTCGACGACCGGAAGCAGCCACTGGCCGACCGTGTCGAGACCCTGCGCGAGCACCGAGCGCGGGGGCAGCTCCACACCCCAGTAGCGGCCCTTCTGCGTCGGGTTCCCCCACAGCATCGCGTGCTGTTGTCCGCGCAGGTAATCCGCCCACGACAGCGCCCCAGGCACGTCCGGGATCGGATCGGCCCACGCGTCATGCGCCTGCGCCCACTGCCGCACTGGCCACGGTGTGCGCACCAGCCGCCGGTGCAGCCCCGTCACACCGGACTCGGCGAGGTTCGCCACAACCAAGCCCTCGTTCTGGATGTAGCGTCGCTGCTTGCCGACCGGACGCATGTTCCACGGTCCCGGTGGCTGCACGAACCATGCCGTCGACTGCCGGCGCGTGCGAGTGACGTTGCCCTCCACGCCGACCAGCCCGAGGCGCACCGCCTTGCGTTCGCGGTCCGCGCGCTTCTTCGCCGCTGTGACCTGCCGGGTGACCTCCGTGTCCGGGTCCCCACGGCGGCCGGGCTTCTTCCCGCGCCGCGTGCCATGCGCGGCGGGTTCTGGCTCCGCGTCAGCTGCGGGGGAGGGGGCCGCGACCGGTGCGGGAGCTGCGATGTTGCTGTTCGGAGCCTGCGACCACGCCAATTCCTGGGCCGGGGCAGGTGTGGTGGCCGATCGGTTCGCCGCCATTGCCGCCGCCCACGACGGCGGCAACGCACCGGGCGGAACGATGGCCGGCTCCGGCTCGTCGAAGTTCGGATCGAACAATGCGGCGATCTCGTTGTCGGGCTGCAAAGTCATCGGGAGGACTCGCCTTCGATCGGCGTGATGGCACCCGCACTACTAGCAGGGCGGGAAATGACGGGAAGCCGGAGTACGACGGTCTGACCAGGCTTCGGCGGGCGCGGTGCATTCAGGTCATTCCACGCCGCCCGGACCACCGACCGGACCGGACGATCGGCGTTGACGAACTTCGTCACTCGCGCGGTGAGCACGACAGTGATGACCACCATTACGACGAGGGACTTGAACCCTAGCGGCACGTGGACGATGCCGCGGGCGATGACGAAGATCGTTGCCATGAATGCGGCCCCGAGTCCGAGCGACGCGTACCGAATCCGGACCGGCAGGGTGAACCCGGTCGGGCCGAGGTAGTGCTGGTCCACCCGGTGCAGCAGGTCGTCGTTGTCGATCACGGTCGGCTCCCTTCGATCGTCGATTGGTGATCGGGCACGGTAGGTCAGGCCACCTCGATGCCGAAAAGACTGAGTAGCCAGTTACCAACACCAGTCGCGGCGCTCTCACTGCTCGCCAGTGAAAAGAAGGCGATACCGACGAGCGACAGCCCGCCGACCGTGAAGACCCTTGAGAGCTTGCCTTGCGCACCGCCCATCAGGACCACACACGCGATCAAGATGAGGATCGTGAAAACGATGTTGTCGCCGATCCACGAGCGCAGCGTGTCGGTGGTGACTTCGGTGTTCTGGGCGAGCACGTCGATACCCGGGGCGGTGGTGATCGCAAGATCGACGACTGCGGACGTAAGGGACATGAGCTCTCTCCATCACTGAGATTCGGTGCACCCTGAATGTGGATGCGCACGACCGTAAGTCGATTTCGCTTTTCATCTCAACGGGGTGTCCCCGCCGGGGTCGGGCCGTCGGTGCAGGTGAACGGGGGCGGTGCGGCATCGGGAAGGTCGTTTCCGATGGGCGCGCAGTGGCGGCGCGGCGCGGACCACTCGACCTCGATGGGCAGCCGGTAATCAGGCTCGCGTGAGCGGATTCCCCGCGCGGTGTTTCGCACGATGGGGGCGGCCCGTGTGTCGTTGCGGTGATCAGGACCCTATGGGGCACAGGGTTGGAGACTCGCGTATAGGCGCCACGGAGCGTCGAGTCTATGGGTACGCACCGAGGTTTTTCACAAGCGCGAGGTCGGGCGGTCCGCGTACGCGGTGCAGGCGGCGTCGGAGGCCGCGCCGAGACGGGCAGTCCGCAGCGGGCGGATCCAGCGTTGGTGAGCCGGTGCGCGGAGAGAGCGCTCTGATGCGCGCGGTGAAAACGGCGCCGGATTCGGCGAGAGATTTCGGCAGTGGATTCGAGCGCTCGAAAAAGCGCCTCCCGCGCCCACCCCCTCCGGGGGCCACTCCCCCCGGCGTTCCTTGGGGGGAGTGTAATCCAGAATTGCGCTCAGCGCCAACGTTATTCGGAACGCCCATGTAGAACGCTATGTGCGGTGCCAGAAGCACTGCCGTCGGCGAGCGCGCACCGCTACGCATGTCCACGCGTTCTGCAGCCCTCACAACACCTCTCGATCGAGCTGGCACAGCCGCCCGCAGAGGCGCGTGGCGAAGCGCTCGAAAGAGCGCTCGCACGAGCGCTGAAGACCGCCCTCACACTGTGCCAGTAGAGCGCTCGGTGAAAGCTCCGATGAGCGCTCGACCTAGCGTGTCGATCAGCGGCGACCGGGCGCCCAGGCAAGAGCGTTGACGGGCCGATGCAACCACCGTTCAACGCAAGGGTGAGAGCTCCCGTCAAGGGCGCGAGTTGAATGCGTTGAGGATTCGATTCGGCGATCCGACCTGGAGATCCGGCGCGAGAACGATGTTCGTCGCGCCGCCGTGGTGCGCCACATGAGGGGGACACCCCGTTGAGGAAAATCGCGGGTTTCTGTCACTGTGCTCAAAGACGCCTCCCGGAGGGCGTCCAGGATCGCAACGATCGAAAGGTACAGGCGGTGAGCGGAAATCACGACCCACTCAAAGACTGGTTGGTCGCGACGTGGCGCGACCTCTTCGGCGATTCCGGCGACGGTCGTGGCAACCAGGTCGGCGAGGACGGCCAGCCGACGCGCATCCGCCGGTTCACCCCGATCTCGCCGATCGCCGTCGTCGCCGCGGGTGTTGCTGTGTACTCCCAGCGCGTCATGTCGGCTACCGCCGCCAACGAGACGGTCGTCGAGATGCTGACGAAGCTGCACGGCTACCGGGTGCTGCTCGTCGTCGCGGCTGTCGCTCTCGTCATCGTCGACGTCTTGCGCCACCGCGTGCACAAGTGGTCGCAGATGCTCGAATCGGTGGTCCGACAGGCTATCGGGCATCTGCCGAAGGCGATCGCCGTGCCGTTCCCGTCCGGATGGCGTGTGATCCGACGCGCGACGATCAAACTGCACCGTGGCACCGTCATTCGGCCCAAGCAGTTCGAGGAGTTGTCCCGAGCGATCGATACGGCGTTTCCCAGTAGTGAAAAATGGGAGGTCAAGGTACGTCACGAGGCCCACCGCGACCGCATTATCATCGCCCGGGAGGCCATCGAGCCGGATACCCGCTCCTACCGTCAGAAGGTCCTCCAGACGGCGCTCGACGGCGCCTCGATCTTCAAGGACCCGAAGGTCACCGTCGATACTGTCGACGAGGCCGGTATCGAGACCGGCTACCGGATCGCGTTCGAGAAGTCGATGAACGCGGGCGCCAACGGTTTCCAGCTCAAGGTCGAGGAAGCCCTCGCCTCCCTGGCAGGGCAGCACGAGTCCGGCCGTAACTGGACTATCGACTGGTATCCCGACAAGGGCTACCTGGTGATGCGTCTGGTGACCGCGATGCCCCCTCGGGTCGACCATCCGCTCGAATTGGTCGATGAGAACCTGCGGCACCTGCCGTATGCGACCGGTACCGCGGACCGAATCATGTACTGGGACGTCTCCACCAGTTCCAACAAACCGCACTGCCTGATCGTCGGCCCCACCGGAGGTGGCAAGACGTCGGTGATCCGTACCCTGCTCACCGAAGCGGCCCGCCGGGGAATCCCGTTCGTCGGCGTCGATCCGAAGATGATCGAACTCGACGGACTCGAGGGTTACCCCGGCTGCGGCGCGATCATCTACGACGCACTGCGCGCGGCGATGTTCGTGCGCGCACTGCATGCCGAGCTGATGGCCCGCAACGCCTACATCCATCAGATGAAAATCGAGGGCTCGCAGCTACCACTGATGATCGCGGTCCTCGACGAGTTCTTCATTCTCTCCGGCAAGTGGCAGCGGTTGGCCAAGACCGGCGACGACGAGACCCGCGCACTGATCAAAGACCTTGACCCTCTCGGTGCGTGGGCCGACCTCGCTGTTCTCGCCCGCTCAGCCGGCATCCGGCTGTTGCTCGGTGTGCAGCGTCCCGACGCCAGCCTGTTCGGTGGTGCCTCCGGCAACGCGCGGGACAACTTCGGTACCCGCATCAGCCTTGGCAATTTGTCGCAGGATGGCGCGCTGATGATGTGGGGCGACTCGACCGTCGGTCGCGAGGTCGACACTTCCGTCAAGGGCCGCGGCATCGCGCTCGGCGACGACGGCATCCCCGTCGACGCGCAGATGTGGTGGACCCCCAACGTCGACCGCCACCCCAACAAGTGGAACCAGCTCGCCCAGAGCGAGAAGGCGATCATCGACGGCCTCATGCCCGCCGAGGCCCCGCAGTTCACCTGCTACTCGCAGGATCTGGCCTCGTTCATCGAATCCGAGCGTGCTCTCGCCAAGCGGGCACGGAGCAACGGCAGTGCTCCCGAGCCGATCGTCATCGGCACGACAGCCACCGACGGTGACCGGGCGGCCACGTCACCGATGGTGGACGTCGCGCCCACCGACGATGACGACTTCTCAGACGTCATTCCGGCCTCCGCAGTCGAGGCCGGAATGACCGTCCTCGTCGACGACGACAACGGCGAGCTCGTCGCGGTCACCGTCGACTCGGTCGATGTTCGCCGCGGCACCAAGGGCGAGGTCATCGAAACCGTCCTGACCGTCGGCACGGGCCGCGTGAAGACCCGCATCACCTACGACGCCACCGGCGTCGTCGTCCTCCCAGAACCCGACCTCGTCGGAGCGCCTGTATGACCACTCGCGGTAACGCCAAATTTCCTCGAGGGCACCTCCCGAGACTGACCCCCAGCTACACCAACACCATCACCGAAAGGGAACACCCATGAGCCGCCGTATCTCCCAGTCGATCACCCCGACGACCGAGGATGTGGCCGCGCTGCGCGGTCCGTTCGTTGCCAAGGGTGCGAACGACCCTGTCATCAAGTCGCTGCGGGAATACTTCAAGAGTTCGGTCCCCGCGTGGCTGGCCAAGCTCAGCGAGGAGCAGGAGCTGACCCGCGACCGGCTCGCAGAGATTCGAGCCGCCTCGTCGAAGCGCCGCGTCGTTATCGAGGCGCTGCCTGAGGGAAGCGCCCGTGACAAGGCCCTTGCCGAGCTGGAGACGGCCGAGGCCGTTGTCGACGACATGGACAACGCGCTGTCCGGAGCCAGCGCCTTCGGGGTCAGCTAGAGATGACGCCGACTGTCGATGTCGAGATCACCTCCAAGACCACAGCCCGCGCCACCCTGGCGGACGCCAACGTGCCTCCAATGAATCTGGAGGCGCACGAAAGCAAGACCCTCTCCACTGTTGTGCACGAGTTTTTGCACAACATGGCGCAGGCTCAGGGCGTTGATGTCGAGGTGGTCTACCGGACAGCCAAGGACACTCGGTTCCTGACCGTCGGCCCGGACGGGAAGGCAGAGGAACGTGCTCCGAGCATGCCCCTGCCGATCATCACGGAGGCCCCACCTGGACCGGTTGTGGAGCCTGTCTTCACGCCTAGGGGTGGGCCGGTGGTGGTGGCGGCCGAACAGATGGCCTACGAGGCTGCCCCGCAACCCGTCGATGCCTCTTCGCCTTCCCGGGTGGGGCTGCGGCTGACCGGGCCGGTCACAGACCCGATCAAGGGTCCACTGGATGTGCGCCCGCAGCTCTCCGCGCCGCACGTAACCCCCGACGACTCACCCGACGTGGTTTCGCCCGCCCGCAAAGGACTGCGCGGCACCCTCAACACGCTCGGTTTCAAGCTCCCCCCGAAATCGGGATCCTCCGAGGAACGCGCACGCCGCACCGCCGCTGTGACCAGTCGGTCTATCGCTACCATCGGCCGGCAGGTGCACGCCGACGCGACGATTGCGGTACTCAACCCCAAAGGAGGCGTCGGAAAGACACCGCTGTTGCTCGGCATCGCCGACACCCTCGCGATGTACCGGCCGGCGACCTCGATCGTCGCCTTCGACGTCAGCGACTCCGGCGGCGGCCTCGCTGACCGGGCCGCAGTCGGCGCCGACCACGGACCCGACGTATGGGATGTCCTCGAACACGCCGAAGAGCTGACAGCCCCCGGAGTGCGGGCCAGCGCGCTGGGAAGGTTCACGATCCGACAGCCCACCGGCGTCGAGATCGTGCCCGGCTACCGGCGGATCGCTGCCGCGGCTATCGACCGCCACGCCTGCGAGACCCTCGCCTCGGTCCTGCGCCGACACCGACAGATGCTGCTCGTCGACACCGGCAACAACACAAACTCCTCGGCATGGCAGTGGGCCACCGAAGCCGATGTCGTCGTCATTCCTGTCCCCCTGCGCGGCACGATTCCCGGCACGGTCGCCGACATGATCGATGACTTGGCGGGTGTGGCACCAGAAGTTCTCGACCGAGTGCTGATGCTGATCACCGAAGGGCCCGACGATGACCCGGAAACCGAATTCGACGACGTGGAGACCTTCATCAGGGGCGGCATCGCGCCGGACAGGTTCGTGCGCATTCCCTACGACAGGCTCCTGCACAGCGGCCGCATCAACTACCCGCAACTCCAGCCGAAGACCCGAACAGCGCTGATCGCCGCCGCCGCGAAGGTCGTCGAGCTGCTGATCACCATCGACCCCACCACCGGGGGACTGATCGACACCACCGAATTGCACTCGATCGCCCGCCCACAGCCCATCACCCGTATCCGCTCGTAATCCTTCGCTCACGTCGGACTCTCGAGCACCACAGAACAGGAGCTACACCATGCCCGTCACCAACCGCGCCACTCGCCGCCATGGCCGGCACCGCCGCCAGAGCGCCACCCAGGCCGCGACCATGCTCGCGGTGATCACCGCCGCCCTCGCCTCCGGTCTCACCCTCACCCCGTCCGCGGTCGCGGAACCGATCCAGGGCGGCGTCACCGGCGACAGCAACCAGGAAGGGGTCACCGGCGGTGACACCCAGACTGGAACGACCACCCCGACGCCTGCACCCGAGCCCGCATACGTGCCCGAGACCCCGGCGGAACCGGTGTACTGGGTCGACCCGCCCGCCGCATACCAGAACATCGAGTACCAGCCCCTCCCGAACTATGACTACGAGACCAACGCGTATGTGGCGCCGGAGGACTACTACGTCGCACCGGTGCAGTGGGAGCAGTTGCATCTTCCGACGCCGGTGGAGCCGACGAAGCCGTTCATCGCGCCCCGGGACACCCTTCGTCTGGGTGAGCTGCACATCAAGCAGCCGAACTGGGTGTCCGACATGGACCGGGACCGGACGAACAACACGATGGCGGTGGTGCAGGCAGGGGTCTCGACGGGTTGGCGGTCGATCGGTGTGGAAACCTCGCGGGCCGACCGGATCGCCGCCGCGCAGGTCGCTGCCGGAGCGGCCGGAGCAGCCCTCGGCGCAGTCACCGCAGGCGGGGCGGCGGCCACCGCAGGCGCACTGGTCGGTGGCACCATCGGCGGCCTCGCCGGAATGACCGCGGGCACCGTCTTCCTTCCCGGAATCGGGTGGGTGCCCGCCGGGATCGTCGGCACCGCCGCCGGGGCGGGAATCGGTGCCGCGGCAGCGGGTATCCCCGCCGCCGCTGCCGGGGCCCTGGTCGGCGGCGGAATCGCGGTGGCCGCGGTCACCCCGATCGCGGCCGGCGACAAGGGTGAACCGAAGGAGATCGACGTTCCGGACATCGACTCCGAAGCCGTGACCGCTCAGACCGAGACGGTCCTCACCGACTGGGAGAACTCCGGCCCGATCGGGCAGGCAGCCGCCTCGGCCGTGCAGGACACCGTCGAGTTCGCGCCCGCGATCGACCACCAGGCCCGCGACTTCGTCGCTGCACAGCCCGGCGGGCAGCAGATCATCGAGCAGGTCGAGGGCACCCTGACCTCGTTCTTCAACGACGCCACGCCCGGCCTGGCCGCAAACCTGTTGTCGGGCGCCATCGGCGGCGGCATTCCGACCGCGAACTGAAACCACGAAGGCGGGTGCACAACCATGAAGAAGCCGACCCTCGGCCGATCGACGCCGCGACATCCCGCGGTACTCGACCTTCTCGGTAGCCCATCCACCGTCGACCATCCGCCGGGCGCCCGCACCATGGCGCCCGGCGGCCCGGCAACACCACCGCCCCCACCCCGGTCTCCTCTACCGTCCCCCCGCGGCCGTCGCCTTGGAAAGAACGCGGTGGCCGGCATTGCAGCGGTCACCGTCGTGGTGGCCGGCGGGGTGGCCATCAGCCACCTGCGTAGCGGAGACAGTGAAACCGCCTCTCCGGCAGCCACAACCACCGCCGCCGTTGCAGTTGACGAGAATGGGCTGCCCATCCTCAACTTGCCCGAACCCGAGCAGACCGACAGGACATCCGCGTCGGACGGGGATTGCCGGGCAGACCGCGGTGATCAGAAGAGCGGCGCAGGCGTGATCGCAGCCTTCAACCATGCGTACTACAGCCTGCGCAACGGCGAAGCTGCCCGCGCCCTCGCCACCTCCACCTCATCGGTGCTGCCCGGTCCCGACCTGCAGAAGGTCATCGACGCGGTCCCGATCGGCACCAGCTATTGCCTCCGCACCGTCGAGCTGTCCGTCGGGGTCTACCTGGTCGATCTGTCGGTAATGCAGCCGGCTCAGCCGGCCAAACGCGGCACCCAGACCGTCACCACCCAGGAGGTCGACGGCAAATGGTACGTCGACGTCTTCAACTGAGCATCGCCCCGAAAGGACTTCAGCGAAATTGATGCCCTTGTTCTGCACACGGCCGCGATGTGCGGCCACCATCGCAGCATTGTCCTGGGTCACTCTCGCCGCACTGACCGCCTGCGGTGACGACGACGGTCGCGCGGCCGCGGCGGTCACCGCCTCGATCAGCGGGTCAGTTGTCACCGACGAAAGCACCGACCTGGGCAGTATCGTCATCGGATGGGGCGAGACCCACTCGGATACCGAGATCACCACCCCCCGGCCCGACGAGGTCTCCGCCCGCTGCTACGGCCGTGGAAAACAGCTTGCAGTGGACATCACGGCCCCCCACGGCTGGAAGATCCGCGCCCGCCACGGGGCCCAGATACTCACGATCGAGAACACCGACCAATACCTCGCCCCCGCTGACGTCGAGACCAAGAACGAATACCTCGACACCGTGCAGGCCGTGGACTGGTCCCAGCCCGACCACATCGACATCGCCGCCACCATCGACGCCCCGCAGGACTGGAACCGGGCAGACCAACCACGTCGCATCTACCTGTCCCTGCACGTTGACTGCACCGAGTAAGGAACAAAGGGCACACCATGATCGAGACCGCAACCAACACTCCGCGCCGAGTATCACCGTTCCGGGTCGCGGCCCTGATCGCTGCGATGGCCGGCGCCATCCTCATCCTCTGGAACTTCGGACCTAAGCCCTCGAACGCGGTCCAATCGACGCCCGTCAACCCCGTACCCGCATACGTCAATTTCGACATCAGCACGCAGTGCGCGCAAGACCCAGCGGTCATGCGCGCCTGCCTCGACGTGATCCAGGGAATTGGCATCCCAACGCTAACAGCCAGACTCGGACTCCCCGAATAGCAACCCCGCCGCGTCGAATAGCACTTCTACTTGTCAAAGCACCGTGGACTTTGACCAGCGATGAACATGCCCGCCTCCGGCGGGCGAACACCCGAACGGGTGCCGGCCAGGTTCCAGTTTCCGACGAGTCTGGCGACCGATTCCGATGTCGAGGCGACCTTGGCGCTGACCCGGTACTACGGCCACCCGTATCTAGGTGACGGCGCCGACGTCGGTGCGCACTTCGAATCCATCCATATCGACTGGAACTAAACGCCGGAAGCCACCACTACCGGATCGCTGCGGCACCGACTGGGTGGCCCTTGTCGCATCGCGGCTGAAACAACCTCCCTATGGACATACTCGCCGGTCAGAGGTCGAAAAAGGAGCCTGGGTCACGCCGACACCCCGTTGGGACGAAACGCCGAAATGGGTGAAGGTAGGCGTCAGTGTCCGTTCCGGTAATAGAGGTGCCAATGCCCGCGAGACGTTCGAGAACCCGTCGCACCGTCGCGCTGATCGCCACTGCGACCGTCGCTGGCGGTGGCGTCGTGCTTACTGCACCCGCGATCGTCAACGCCGCCCCGATGAACTGCGCGGCGGTGTTCAACCTGTTTATCCCCGGCACGTGGGAGACCAACGAGCACGCCGACCCAAACCAGCCGGTGGGCATGCTGGCCCCCGTCGCGGAGGCGATCAAGGCGAAGAACGGTGCCCGAGCGCAGGTATACACGCTGCCGTACATGGCGCGCGCGTTCGACAACGGCCACACCTACGCTGACAGCAAAGCCGACGCGGTCAGCAAGGCCACCGCCGTGCTGCGCCACTACGCCGACACATGCCCGGACGCGAAGATCACCATCACCGGCTACTCCCAAGGTTCCGATGCAGCAGGTGATCTCGCGTCGGCCATCGGAAACGACCAGGGACCGGTCGACGCGGACCGGGTCCTCGGTGTGGCCCTGCTCGCCGATCCCGGTACCGGTACGAAGGGCGCCGCGACGGTCGGGCCGAAGACCTCCGGGCAGGGGATCGCCGGTCCCCGATCGCAGGGCATGGGCAAGTTATCGGGGCGGGTGGCCTCGATCTGTGATCCGAAAGATCTGTACTGCTCGATCCACAAGGGTGCCAACCCGTTCCTCGGATCGCTCGGATCGATCTTGTCGAAGACCCCGGGTACCACTGGTGCCACCGATGCCGGAGGTGGTAACGCGGCAATCGCCACCGCGCTGACCTCGGATTTCACCGACGCCGACCTGCCCGGTCTCGGCTCGAATCTGGACGCGCTCGGAAAGCAACTCTCCGGCCTCGACACCGGCGGCTCGGTCGATGTCGCGGAGGTCGCGGACACTGCGACCGCGCTGGGCAAGACTCTTCGTCCCCTGGCCGAGCTGCTCGAGTCCGGGGCCGCGAACAGTGCCGCAACCACGGGCCTTGCCGCAGCCCCGGCGGGCACGCCGGAAAACGCGGCCGCGCAGGTACTCACCACAGCCAGCCACGCGGACCTGACCGGTGCGCTGGACTCGGTAGCCACGATCGCGAACACCGCAGCCAGGCTGGCCAATAGCGGCACCACCACGCTTCCCGCCACCGACCCGCCCATCTCGCAGCTCTCCAACACGGCCGCATCGCTCGGTAACCAGATCGCGCCCGTCGCCGCCACCCCCGCAGATGCCCTGTCGACCGCGTCGAGCGTGTTATCGGTCCTCAAACCGACAGTCGTCGTCGACCAAGCCCTGGGCGTGGTCACCGGCATCACAGCCCTCGACATTCCGAAGATCCTGCACAACCTGATGGTGCTACCGCAGAAGATCGCCGCCGGCGATGTCCGCGGCGCCCGGGACGCCGCCCGGGAGCTGAACGTGCACTTCGCGCCGCTGGTGAAGATGGTCGCCGGTGTCGACCTGAAGTGGGTCTCCCAAATCCTCGCGATCATCCCGGACCCGACCGGGTACACCCAGATCGCAGCACTGGTCACCAGCATTCTCGGCAACGTCGACGTGATCAAGCTGGCCAACATCGCCGGCCAGGCCCAGGAAATCGCGTGGGCCGCCGCGGACAAACTCTTCCCACCGCCCGGAGTGCTACCCGACCCGGTCGGTGCTGCGGCGCAGACCGCGGCGTTGATCCCCCTCGGCCTCGAACTCGCCTCGGTGGCCGCGAACATGCTCACCGGCAAAGCCAGCAAGACCGACCCCGCGCTACTGGGCAAGCAGGGCAACCCCGTGGGAAACACGATCACCACGCAAGCGCAAACCCTCGACCTGCAAGGACTCGCCGGGTCGGTATCGACGATGGCGCGCTCGCAGGGAGCCGAGGATCTCGCCGCGGTAGTCGGGGAGGGCCTGAACGCGGCTAGCTTCTTCGCCTCCGGAGCCCACCAGAGCTACCAGACCCTGGTCGTCGACAATGCCGGCCGCAATGCCATCGAGTGGGTCTCCGATTGGCTGAACCTGCAGATCACCCGCGCCGTCTGACCATCCCGACGACGTCCCCAGTCATAGGAGCACCGAATTGTCCCCTCGCGCCCACCGACCTACCGCCCGTTGGGCGACCTGCCCGCACTGCAGCAAGCGGACCTACTTCACACGCAAGGACGCCCGCGCGGCCCGCACACACCACGAGAAGCGGCAGGGCCTGTCGATCTACCCCTGCCCCCACCAAGGTGATGCCGGCGACGGCTTCCACATCGGGCACCGACCGAAAAGTCTTACCCAGGGCTGCATCAGCCGCGCCACTCTCGTCGATAGCCAAAGAGCTTCCCTCCCTCAACAGCAGCGTGCAACCGGGGGTGCATGGTGACGTTGATGAATGCGACCGGTACGCCGACGACACCCATCACCTTCGAACCCGGTAACCGGATCCGCTTCGGACTCGAACCACGCCGCCCCTACACCGTCCGGGCGACGTCCGAACACTTCGTTGTCTGCACCCGCCAACGCGACTTCGCCCCCACGGGTGACGTCGTTTACACCGTCGTCGACTGGAGGAACGGGGTCCGCGGACCCATCAACGTCATCGGGCAGTCTTCGGACGTGCGCACCGACGAACAATGCCAGCTCCTCGTCGACGACCTCGACGCCGGCCGGTGGGCGATAAGTCACCGCAACCGTGTTCAACTCGACATCGTCGATCGCGGTCAGTCATGAAATGCCATAGTCCTCGTACACGCTGACGGTGGACCGATGACTAAAGGACCGCAACAGGATCGGAGCCCACACGAACGCATTTGACGCTCGCCGGTCACACAGCCCGGTGTCCACAACACCCCGAAAGGTGAATACATTGCCCCTCTTCATGTGGATTTTCTACTGGCTCGGCCTCGGCGGCGTCCCCGGCACCGGACCGTTCTAGGAGGATTCCCTCTTCAGCCGAAAGGGCCTCACCGTGGGCAGCTATCGGCCATAGGTGGCCACTCGGGCTGCGCCCGTCTTCGTCGGGCGCGGCCCGAGCGCGTAGAATACAATGTGGCATTGTAATGTAGGCAGCTGGCAGGGTCGACTGTGTGATCCATCAACGGATTCTTTGTGGCGGAACTGCAGCAGGGGAGGGGGGTGTGTCCGCATGAACGGCAGGGACCGCAACGGTATCGACAGTTGGTGTCAGTTGGGGGACAGTCTATTTCGCCGATACGATGCCTTCATGTGCCGTTCACAAGCTCATGGAAGTGGCCGACGTTGCCCTGGCTGCGGCGGTTACAAGGCTGCTGCGAGGGCGAACGCGAACCGACGGCTGGGACGTGAGGCCCGTAAGAAGGTCGTCACCCACCTCAAGGAACAGGGGCTGCTCGGCGCCGCGGCAGCAGTGCAGTCCGCCCCGCCGAGCATCCTCAAAGAGTTCATGGAGGGGCTCGGGATCGACGCGAAGATCCTCGGTGGCACACCAATGCCCAGCGTTCATGCCATCCCACCCAGCGCGAAACTGCTCATCGCCCAGGCCGTGAGCGAGCGCGAGAAGTTGACCGCCCCGAAAGTCACTGCGGCGCAGGCGGTAGTTGAGCAAGCGGAGCAGAACGTTGTCGCCGCTGACGCGGAAGCGGAGGAAGCCCGTAAGGCGGTCAACCGGATTCGGGCCCGGCTGAGGAAGGCGAAGAAGGCCGCCGAAGACGGTACCGGTTCATCAGGCGACATCGCAGCGAAACAGGGCGAGCTCGACGACGCGAAACAGGCTCACCTGGAGGCAAAGCGCCGGCAGGTCGAGGTTCGAGAGGACCTGGCCGCCGCGAAGTTCGGTCTGCGCGAGGACATGGCCACCGACGCCGAGCGCGACGCCTACTACGCCTCCCTATCCGACGACGAGGTCGACGCGATCGCCCGCTCGCTCAACCGCCGCGCCGCGCCAGAAGCGGCGAAGGCGCTCACCGAAGGTGGACAGCCGACCCTGGCATCCACACCGCGGGACACCAGTGTCTACACCGCCGGCACCATCGCGATGGAAACCGGGTCCGGTGTCACCGATGTCGAGGGTCGCATCCTCGACGGCGGCACCGTGATCTACCGGCGCGGCTCCTCGGATTTCTTGATCCTGCAGCGCAACGGCGACGCCTACCATCCGGTGGGCCAGGGCACCAGCAAGAACGATGCGCTCGCGAAGGCCAATCGCATCCCGAAACTGGCTGATCCTGATCCGCTGCCCGCGAACGCCACTGAGCTGCAGAAACAGGCGCACGCCATGAAGGGAGACGTGGGGCTGGAAGTGGCTCGTCGAGCTGCCTCGGGTCTCGCGTCCACTCCGGCCGCGCAGCAGGCGGTCATAGACGAGGAGATGGCCGAGGCGAAGGACAAGTTGACCGACTCCGTCGGCGGCGGCCCGGTCCGCGCGGACATCCACGACGGCATCAAACGGCACCGGCAGACGCTACGGCAACAGTCTGCAATCAAGGCCGGTGAACAGGCGCGCGCGAAGGCTCTCGCCGACGGCGCCAGCAAGGCCGCCGCCGACGCCGCCTACACCAGAGCGCACGCCCGTGCCCTGGGTACACCGACGGCCGGTGGGGGTGTGATTCCGCACTTCGAGCACGACATCCCACCGCAAAGCCTCGGCGCGGACAAGCACGCCAGCCTCTGGCGCAGCGGAATCCGCGCCTATGGCAAGGAGACCGCCGACGACTACGCCGTGATCGCTCAGCGGGCCGGCGACCTGAAGTCGTGGGGCTTCCAGCTCGGGCCGGGGGGCCAGGTGCAAACGTCGAACATCGGGGCGCTGACCACCTCCAACACGGCGTTCGTGCAGAAGGTACTGAGCTACCAGGAACGCACCGCGCTGACGACCTACACCGGCGGCAGCTACCGATCCATCAACGCCGCCATCACCGGACGCGACGCCAACCCCTCCGGGCACGTCAAGTCCGTCGTATCCCAACTAGACTCCGCGTTCGACAAGTTCCGCAAACACAACCCGAACAAGACGCCGATGACCCTGGTCCGCGGCACCCAGATCCCCAGCGGCTGGAAAGGCACCACCGAGGAGTACATCGACTTGGCCTTCACCGTCGGCTCTAGGATGGAGATCGGCAAGGTCACCAGCTTCAGCACCAACCACAGCACCGCCCACAACTTCGCCGGCCATCCGCCGTACATGATGGTCGTCCGCACCCGGGACGGCCTGCCCGTCAAATCCATCTCGAATTTCTCGTCCGAAGACGAGGTCGTCCTGCCGATGGGAACCCACCTGCGGTGCGTGAAGGTCGATCACCACGGGATCAGCGGCCGGCCAACGGTCTACATGGTTGCCGAAGATCTCGTCGCCGACGCCGAACACGGCAGCGGACCCAGCACGAAAGCCGCATAAACCAAGCACGAAAGCCGCATAGACCGACAATCACCAGGCACTATGACACGTCCCCTTCCTGAAGGGGCGAGACGGAAGGACGACCCCCACAATGGCACTCAACGACGAGCAGCTCGACGAAATCCGTCGGCACCTCGATGAGGGCATGACCCCCGACGCGATCGCGGACTACCTCGGCCGCGTCGCCGACCTCGACCTCATGGACATCGAAACTGTCCGCACCGCCGCCAACGACATCGCACGAGGACAGACCCCGTGACCGTGACACCCTCGATTAACCCTGACGCGAACCCGACCGACGACGTCGCGATCCGGTACGCCAATGCACTGACCGGCCTCGCCGCCGGCGACGCGTGGGGGTATCAGGTCGAATTCACCAGCTACGCACAGATGCCCACCTACCCGGTCGCCCCGCCATCCGGGCAGTGGGTGATCTCCGATGACACTCAGATGACCCTGGCCGTGCACCACGCGCTGGTCGAGGTCACCGACTTCGGCGACATCGAAGCGGTGACCGACGCCATCACCCGGCACTTCCTGCTGTGGCAGGTCGACCCCGACAACACCCGGGCTCCCGGCCGCACCTGTATGAAGTCGCTGCGCAACCTACGCGCCGGCGCCCGCTGGTACGACACGGACGGGGCGGTCGAATCCGCCGGCTGCGGGGCAGTGATGCGGTTGGTCCCAGCCGCATTCGCTCCGGATCCGTATTGGTTGGGGCTGACGGCTCTTCAGGCCGTGATCACCCACAAGCACCCGCGCGCTGTCGTCCCGGCGCTGCTCCTCGCCGACGCCACTCGCTACGCCCCCGAACGCCGCGGCCGGTTCCTCGAACACGCCCTGACGGCGGCCACACAGATCTACGGCGGCACCAGCTCCTGGACCGAGGACTCCTACCTGCGCGATGTCCTCGCCCCGATTACCGTGGACGTGTCGTCGTACCTGGTAGAAGGGCTGGATGACGGCACCTACGAGATCCTCACCCACGCAGCGGAACGCCTCGAACAACTACGCGCCCTTCCGCCGGCCGACTTCGGCGACCCATGTGTGGGGATCGGTCAAGGCTGGGAGTCGGCCAGCGCGATCGCTCTCGCCTTGCTGGTCGCGGACCTGGGAACCGCGGACGATGTGGCCGCCCTGACGGGACCCGAGGCCCTCGCTTGGGCATCGACCAGCAACGGCGACTCCGACTCCATTGCGTGCATTGCCGGCGGGCTCATCGGCGCAGCCCACACCACCGAGGATTACTGGCACACCGCCGGTATGAACCCGCTCTTCGAGCCCCGCTACTCCGCTGAACTCGCCGCCGCGGCGATCCGGCCTTCGGAAGATCCGAACACCCGGTGATCACAGACCCTGGGTCGAACAGGCTAAGGGTCATTGGCCCGGGGATATGCCACGTCCCTGAGTCGCCGCAGGCGCCGCTAGCCCCCATAGCGGATAAGTACCCATAGGGGCGCGTCTGTGCGCAGTGCGTTCCATCGACCAGCCGTCTGCCCGGCGCTCGGTCTCCATCCGAACTAGTTCCGGACAAACCATCCTCACGGAGAATGACAGCGATGCCCGAGACCACCAGCATGGGCCGCGTCCCTGTCGGCGATCCGATCCCGCTCCGCTTCGATCCGCAGACCAAGCAACACCTCGAGGAGGTAGCCGCCGGGATCGGCCCCCGCCGCTTCGGCGCCCTGGTGCGTGTGGCCGCCCACCGCCTCCTCGCCGACCCGGACCGCGTACCTACTGCACTCGATGAGTACCGCCGCGTGTCCGCCGTCGCACGGAGCCTCCCGCGCGTGGAAATATTCTTCGACCTGGACCCGGCCACCGACCGGCGCCTCGAGGATCTGGCCCGGGCCCATCACACCAAACGCAGCGCCATCGTCCGCGTCGCCGCACACCGCTTCCTCACCGCGGCGGGCCGCTTCCGTCCCCACGTGCTCCGTGAGGACGCCCGCGACGACCTCACCCACCGAACCCGCCTGCACGTCAACCCCTCCACACTCGACCGGCTCACCGGCCGCAACGGTGACGTCCTCACCGCCGCGGCGTTGCGGGTCGCACTGCGCCGGCTTCTCGACGACCCCGGCGATCTCACCGCCGACCTGACCACGATCGGGGCGGTCCGGGATCTGGCACCGGAAATCTTCGGCCCGCGCACGAATGTGCATTTCGATGACGATCTCCGCGATCAACTCGACGCCCTTGCTCACCGTCTCGGGTCCGATCGCGGCGAACTGATGCGCCTGGCCGCCCAGCAACTCCTGGCTCATCCGCGTGATCTCGAGCAGGCGGTGACCGACGAGATCTACCGGGGGGAGTCGAACCGCGGTCAGCTCCTCGCCCGCAACGAATGCCGCAAAACCACCACCACCGCCGCCGCCACTGGGCCCGCCGGAGCGGTGAAGGCGCCGTCCCCGGCGGGGCGCCCGTTCGGGAAGCCGCACTCGTTCCTGGTGGACGAGGACACCAAACGCCGACTGCACGAGCTCGCCGACGAGTACGGGCCCCGCCGGGTCTCGGCGCTGGTGCGGGTCGGGATCCGCCGACTCCTCGACAACCCAGGCAACCTGACGGCCGACCTCACCACCGTTGCCCCCGTGCACGATCTGCGCCCCGAGCCGCCCAAGGCCAGGAACGCTGTCGCTCTCGATGACGAACTCCTCGTGCACCTCGACGCCCTCGCCGGCCGGCTCGGCCCGACCCGGCAGGAACTGGTGTCTCTCGCCGCCACACGCATCCTGCGCCAGCACGCCGGCATCGAAACCCTGATGCTTGACGAGATGTACCGAGCTCCGGGCAACCGGCAGAAACTGATCTCCAGACATGCCCGCCGCGAGCCTAGGCGCCGAACAGGCCACGGCGATGGTGCGTGACCTGTGAGAATGTGTGTGGGTCGGGCCCGCACCACTGGAGGATTCCGTGTCTCGGTTTCTGCGCCTGGCCCTCATCGCGTCCACGGCGGCCGCAGCCCTCTCCCTGACCGCGGCACCCGCACACGCAGCACCACCGCCTGTTCCGAGTGGATGCGCACCCCTGCCCTCCATTGCGCTGTGCCCGCCCCTCCACCTCGGGCTCGGCCCTACCGTGCACACCCGATAGCCACGCTCTGAACTGCGGAAATGACACGTCCCAGGACCTGGTCCCCCGGTGACGGCGCGACCGCCAGTAGGGTTCGGTCCTGATGTGAAAGAAAACATGAGATCGGGGAACTGTGGCGCGGAAGGTAGTAGTCGAACTCGTCGACGACATCGACGGCACCATCTTCGGTGACGGAGAAGGGGAGAACATCACCTTTTCCGTCAACGGGGTGGACTACGAAATCGACCTGAAAGACAAGCACGCCACCAAGTTCCACAAGCAGATCGGGTACTTCATCGACTACGCCACGCGCACCGGTGGCCGCAAACGCCGCTCCGACCGCCCCGTCGTTCCAGCCGTTGCCGACGTTCCGGAGCGGCGGCGCGGGGAAGTCAAAGAGATCCGGGCGTGGGCGACCGAGCAGGGCTACGACATCTCCTCCCGCGGCCGGTTCCCCGCCGAGGTCGAGCAGGCGTTCCGCGACGCCCACTAGAAAAAGCCCGGGAAGATGAGGCGGTCGCTGCGCAATCCCTGGTACCGGGCGTCGATCAGAACGGCCGCGAGCGCACCACCGGTAGCCGGGGTCTACGCGCGGGATGACCGGGGAACCAGTCGAATCGACGACACCGAGGCCGCGACCGTGCTGGCCGCCCTGGTCGAAACCACGGGCGGGCGATGGCCCGACCGTCCGCGACGCATCACCCGGCTCCTGGCCCGCCTGGACGTCGCCGGCCACCATCCCCACATGGCCGAGGTCATCCACACACTGGCCACTGACCCGTGCTGGCCGCCACGCGTCCGCGAGATCGCGGCGACCTCGGCCGACTGGTAGCGCCGAGGAGCTGTTGGTTCCTGCGAGCGGGTCGGGCTCGGTACGGTGCTGGGATGTCGCAGAACGGTGCTGACCCGAAGGGCAATCCCGACTCTCTGACATTGTCGGAAGCGGGGAAGGAGTGTGGCGTCGGGGTTGCGGTGTTGCACGAGCTCATCCGGGCACGCACGCTCGTCGACGGGGTTGTTCGCACGTAACAGTCTCCGAGGGCACGGGCGATACTCCGTGTGCACGATCCTTCCGACCAAGGAGAGCGCCATGTTAGACCTGGGATTCTTCTCTGCCATCCCTCAGTTCACCGACGCCCTCGTGGCAATAAGCATGTGGTGGCAGTCGCTTCCATTCAACTGAGAATCCAGCTGTAACGATCCGTAAGACGAATAGGTCGTGCGAGGCGCTAGGCGCAGCCACATCGTGTCTGACCTTCCAGGAGCAAAACGGTGATTTACCTGGAGAAATGACACGTCCCCTTCTCTTTGGGGAGCGGTCAGAGGTTCCAGAGTCCGAGGAGGGCGGCGCGCAGGGTGGGGGAGATTATGCGGTGGTCGGTCCGCAGCCGCGGGTTACGGTTCCCGAGGTCGGCGAGCGTCTTCTCCGCGTCCGACAACGCGATGGGCTCGAGATCGTTCCGGGTGCGGAGGAAGTGCCGCGGGAACGGGGAATCGTCACGGGCCCGGAGTGCACCACGGCGGGCGGATGAACCCAGTCGTCGGTGACCTGGATCAGGACGTCACCGAGTTTCAGGTGGCCGGGCTCGTCGAGGCGGAACCATTCGAGCTGGTACCTCGCGGTCGGTCCGGCAGCGGCGCCGCTGGCGCCGTTGTTGGGTCGTCCATTCGCGTTGCTCGGACGCGCTGGGGTCGTACTCTTCGGTCTGCCAGACGAACATCCGGGTCACCGGTGAGGGAAGGAAGTCGGGTTCGGTCCGGATCCGGCCGGTCACCCCGGGGATGGTGAGCGCCCGCCCCTTCGCCCATTCGGCGTTGGCGTTGTCGAGGAACACCGCATCGACTTCGGTGGTCTCGTCGATTGCGTCGATGAATGCGCCGGCGGCGGCGAGCAGGTCCGGGTCGTCGGTGATGATCACGGCTTCGTCGACGACGGTGGAGTTCTGCGAGGCGTTCGCGGAGCCGATTACCGCCCGACGGTCGGTGACGATCACCTTCGCGTGCAGGTTCGGTGTGGACAGCACCCGCACCCCGGCGCCCAGGTAGTGGGCGAGGGCGGCCGGTGAGGTGGCATGTGCGCGCAGTGCCGCTTTGGAGGCGTTCACGACCAGGACGTCCCCGGCGCGCAGGGGGAGCAGGAGGGGGGCGTCCTGGCCGAGGTAGGCGATCGCGGCCCAGCGGGAGCCTTTCGTTCGGATCGCCGCGGTGATATGCGGCCAGGGGCTCGGCCCGTGGAATGTCGTCCCCATACCCGGGAACGGTAGCGCGGCCGCAAGACGCCCGGGGCCGGTAGCGCGGCCGCAAGACGCCCGGGGCCGGTAGCGCCCGATCCCATTCCACGATCGGTGTCCCTGCACCCACAGGCGTTGAGGTCATCCGGGGCTTGTTTGGATCCCAAAAATGACCCACTGAGCTGGGTAGATGACATGTCCCCATCCCATGTATCGACGGGGGAAGTAACGCGACGAAAGAGTGCAACCGGGTGGAAGCATCTGCACGGCAGGGTCTCCCCACTTGATCCATACAACGTCACATTGTAAGGTCGGTTCTCGAACAGTCCACGTTGACATTCACCCGGCTTACCTCACGCAATCAGCGAAAAGGAACATGCACTTGACGATTGCTTGCACTGACCTGTCGGTGAACGACGACGAGCCCACACCGAAGGTCGTGCTCAGCTACGGGCTGGGCGAGGACTCGACCGCGATCTTGCTGCGGTGGCTCGAGGACTCGACCAGCCGCGACTTCGGTCTCGACGAACTGGTGGTGGTGTCGGCGATGACCGGTGACGAGTGGGACTCCACCCGCACCGTGATCGAGGAGCGGGTGCTGCCCCGGCTGGCGGCCGCGGGTGTGCGCTTCGTGCAGGTCGCCCGCGCCCGCCGGCACGTCACTATCGCTGGTGACGGAGTGGTGATCCTCGACGATTCCCGCAGCCCGACCCGCCTGTGCCTCGACGGCGCGTACACGCTCTACGACGAGATGGTCGAGGCCGGCACCATTCCCCAGTCCGGTGGCGCCAGAATCTGCTCCGTTCATGCAAAGGGGGATGCCCTCGACCCGGTCATCGCCCGCCTCACCCGCGGCCGGCCGTACCGGCACGTGATGGGCTTCGAGGCCGGGGAACGCCGCCGCGCGGACAAGGACGCCGGCTACAACACCGACCTGCGGACGGGGGAGTACCCGCTGATCGAGTGGGGCTGGTTCCGCGGCGACGCGATCGCCTTCACCGAGTCGGTGATCGGCACCGGGGTCGGTAAATCCGCCTGCACCTTCTGCCCGTTCGCGTTCGCCAACAAGCAGAATCGGTCGGAGATCTTCGCCCGGTACGCCGCCGATCCGGCGGTGGGGGCGAAGACCCTGCTGATGGAACACCTAGCGCTGGCCCTGAATCCGGCGCAGGGGCTGGTGGGCGGTCGCCGGTTGATCGACATGCTCCGCGCGCAGGAGATGACCGGGGTGCTCGAGGCGTTCGACGGTGTCCTCGCCGCAGCGCCGCACGCCCTCTACGAGGTGCGGCGCATCCTGCGGCCGCGGAAGAGTGACCCGGCCAAGCTCGGCAACGCCGTCCGCTCGGTGCGGATCCGCGGCCGCGGCACCGAGGCGTCCCTGCACACCGTTCTGGACCGTCTCGCGGCCGAGGGGAAGGCCAAGGGGCTGATCGAGCGCCAGGTGGGCGAGGACGGCATCGTGCGGGTGTATCAGCACCGGCGCGGCCCGCTGTTCCCCGCGATCGAACGGTACTTCGTCGTCGCCCCCGCCCTGGCCGCAGCGAAGGAACACGCGAATTTCGATCTGTGGTGGGCTGAGGCCCTCACCGCTCACCACACGGCTCCGGCAACCGCCGCCTCGGCCGCGTAAGCACTCCGCTTCGTCAGCAACCAACTATCGACAGGAGAACCACGATGACCGCGGATATGACCAACCGGCACGGCGATGAAATCCGCATCGGCCAGATCTGGCTCGACGATCCCCGCCGCACGGTGATCCGCTCCCTGCGGGTCGACGACTTCGCCGACGCCGGATCCCTCGGCACCGCCGCCGTGTGCACCGTCGTTCTCCGGGCGAGTCTGGCGCCTCGAAGGTTTCAGCATCGGGTGCATGCCACGTGCAGGGCGATGGGCAACCGGTGTTTACGTGCGGATCAATGTTTGTGCAAGAGTTCCTACGCCGTGCCCGCCGGAGGAAGATAGCTTGAAGTCCACTTGACCATCACCATTCGACGCGCACGCAGGCGTGCAGATCTCGTGCAGAAGGGACACTCGATGGTTGTCACGAGCCCCCCGGTTCCGTTCCTCTCCGCCGTGAACGCGCCGGGATACGTCATCGCATGGATAGCCAGCATCGGCGTTATCGTCGGCAGCCTCGGACCGTGGGCCGTAGCCGGACCGGTATCCGCTTCCGGGATTGAAGTCGATGACGGATACATCACCCTGGTCGCCGGTGCGGTTGCCGCATTGGCGCTTCTGCTTGCCGCGGTGTCCAAAGTCGCATGGACGTGGCTCGCTGCCCTCCTCGCTGGCTCAGTTGCCGCCATCGTCAGCTTTTGGGATCTCGTTTCCGGCATTCGCAACTTCGCTGAGATCGACTCGCCGCTCGGCATCTCGGTCGGATGGGGACTCTGGGTGGTGTGCGTGTGCGCACTTTTAGTGATTGCTGGGTGTTACGTTGCCATCACCGGCGCGACCAGTGACATTGTCTCGGACAGGAGCCTTCAGCAAGCTGTGCGAGCCACGCGGGTATTTGCCATCGGCGCCGTCGCCCTGGCCGCGGTCACGGCAATCGTGGCGTGGGCAAGCCTGATCTTCTACGGGTGGTGAGAGCTTCCGGGTCATGCGCTGGTCGTCGGGCCTACCCGCGGTGGGGTTGAGGTCGCGGGTGACAACTCCCGACTCCTTTCCCAGCTCCCCGAATCAGGTTGTTTACCGGTAGAAATGACACGTCCCCTCCTTGTGCAGCAACCAGTGTCCGCTGCCCGGTAGCTCTCATCGCGTTGTAGGGTCTCGCTGCCGGGGTGTCGGGAGACCGCGACTACGCTCCGAGCATGTCAAGATGGGTTTCATTCGTCAGTTCGCAACTCGAAGCGAACGGCTGGACTCGGAATCGGTTAGCCAAGGAGATTGGTCTCCACCCGTCTATCGTCACGCGTTGGATCAATGACGGGATGGAACCTGGCATCAAGTCAATTAAGTTGGTAGCGGAGGCGTTCGGGGTTCCGGTCACCAGGGCGTTGCTCGCTGCCGGTGCGGTTACAGCGGATGAACTCGGGATTGTGCCAGTGGTGGCTCCCGACCCCGACCTGTTGACTGACGACGAACTGATGCGCCAATTGGAGAAGAGGCTGAGTAAACGGCACAGACCGGCACCGTTGCCGGCGGTCGAGGCTATCTACCCTCCGGTGACGGAACGCCGTCAGCGGCAGCCTGGGAAGCCATTGCGGGCGTCTTCGGGTCTCCGAGCTCCCGGGCGCTGACGAATATGAGAAGAAGCCGAACGAGAGCATTGCGCCGTCCCATGACGCAATACGGGGCTGCCTCGACGGCGAGGCGCCGGGGACCTCCCCCCAGGGGTTCGTCCTCGTCGAGACCAATCTGCGTGGTATGTGTTTCGCATGGATGATGAACAGGGCACCCGGATGCGGCGAATCCTCTGGGTACTCGGTGGTATTGCGGCCGTGGTCCTACTCCTCTCTGGCGTCGGTAACGGCGTGACCTCGGTTGAGCTGGTGTTCTACGCGATCGTTATCGGTGTCGGCGCGGTCATCGTCCTCGCGATCCGCGCACTCGTCCGTGTCGGGGACAAGCGTCCGCCACCGGTGCAACTGGTGACTCCATCAACTCAGGGTATGACTCCGGGCTGGTATCCAGATCAGCGTGATCCGAAGCTGAACCGCTGGTACAACGGTTCAGAATGGACCTCGGCAACGCTGCCCCGCGAGTAGTGAGACCCCTCCCTCGATGCGCGTTGCGCTTAAGACACCAGCGCCGACCTGAGCCTCCCCGGCCTCACACCCGCTCAGATCGACGATCGCGCACTAGAACCTACTCGCCGTGCAGATACCTACTCATGCCGCGACCGGCGCGATCGATGGCGTCGGCGTTCTCGGCCTGTGGCGCCGCTGCGGCGTTACCCGCAGTCTTGTCCGCAATCTGGCGTTGTGTGGTGCTTTCTACGTTCCGCATCGAACGACGAGGAACCTGGCGAGACAGGCGCGCGGCGGTCGGTCATTGGCGATCTGATCCGATTTTTGGGGCATACGCTGCGCGCAGGGTGGAGCGGAGCGGCGCAGTACCTGCGGGTGTCGGGGTGGTGTGTCACACTCGAGGTATGGAGGGGGCCAACAAGTTTGCACGTGAGGTGATCTCCGCGTTGCGTCCAGTACTGCCGGCGCAGACGCTCGATCATGTGAGTTTCTCGCTCGAGACCGGTCAGGTCCACAAGGCGCTGATCGAAGCGCTGGGTGGGGCGGTCAAGCACGAGGTGACCGTTCCGGCTCGTGTGGTCGAGGCGGTGCGGGAGTTGCTGGCGGAGGGGTCGTTGCGGCGCCGCGATGCCCGTGCGGTGCACCGGATGCTGCCGCGGCTGCGCGTGGACACCGCCACCTGAGCTCACCGCCGCCGTCCCCATGGTCACACGGTATGGCGGCGGCCGGTCACTGGGTGCGTCGTCTGCGCTGCTTCGGTATGTCGGTGCGGGCGCCCTGGCCGGGCCGGTTGTGCGCCCATTTGATGATGTCCGAGCGCTTCCATAGTGGGGTGCGGCCGATCTTTTCTACCGGTGCCGGTGCTTGCCCGCGTGAGACGTACCCGCGGAAGGTCGAGATGGAGAGCTCGGTGCCGGTTTCCTCCTTGATCAGGTCGATGACTTGGTCGGTGGTGAGGCGGTGCGGGCTGACCATGTTTCTCAGGCCTTCCCGTCCGGGTCGGCAGCGGTGAGGGGCGCAGACCGGCCACGGCACGACGTCGCCTCCGAGTGACAAAGGTGGCGGCGTGCCGGTGCCGCGCCGGATGAGGTGTCCATGCCTAGACCCTACAACGCCGTGCTGTAACGCTTGTCGTTCGTGTCGGGGGCTGTGGTACGGCCGCATGACGGCGACTAGACAACGACACCTTGTCAGGTAATGGCTCGGAGCCGAAGGGGCGAATGACGTGTCCCCCATTGCTACATCACAATGTAGCGATGTAAAGTCGGGGCAGAACGTCACAGTGCAGCAGGGAAAGAGGATCTTCGATGGTTCAGACAGTGAATGCAGTCCCGACGGAACCTGCCATCGGCGGCATGGTGTCGTGGACGGTGCGTCCCGGGGTGTACGTGGTGACCGCGTGCTCGCGGGGGTCGGTGACCTTGATGCCGGCGGCGCCCGAGCGGTACGCCACCCCGGAAGGGGGTTGGTTCACGCATCCGTCGAAGCTGCGGGAAGTCGACTTCGCCGAGGTCGGGCGCACTGCCCACGACGAGGGAGATCCGCTCTCTCCGGCGTTGAGCAGCGTGGTCCGCCGGGCACTGTCGGGGTTGGCCGTCGGCGATGAGAGCGGCCGGAAGATCATGTCCGACTTCGTCGACGGATGGCTCGACGCGAAGCTCGCCCAGCGCGGCCAGCGCGACCAGCGCGACCAGAAAGCCGACCAGTGAAAGCAATGCCGGCAACTGGAGGGGGTTCGATGTCCGATCGACCGGTTGGTGCGTGGATGAGTGTGTCGGAGGGTGCGGTCACGATGGCCACCATGACCGCATCCGAGTCACCAGCGACGAGCCCGCGAGTGGGGCAGGTGCCGCCTGCGCTCAGTCCCCGCCAGTGGGCGCAGGAGATGCTGCGGCCCGGCCGGGCGGTGGTCTGCGATGTCGAATCCACCGACTTCGACGGCTCGATCCTCGAGATCGCCGTGATCGACGCCGCCACCGGGGCCGTGCTCCTCGACACCCTCGTCGATCCGGGCGCCGTACCGATCCACCCGGCCGCCGCCGCGGTGCACGGAATCGCCGCCGCCCAGCTGGTCGGCGCCCCCGACTGGGCCGCGGTCTTCCCCGAATTGGTGGCGGCGACGGCGGGGAAGATTGCGTTGGCGTACAACGCCGGGTTCGATATGGGCCGCATCCTGCACGACTGCCACCGGCACGGGCTCGACCCGGCGCAGCTCGCTGACCCGCGCGGGTGGGGGTGCATCATGCTGGCCCGCTCCCAGGCAGAAGGGGTCGAGAAGAGCATCCGGCTCGGCGGCGCCCACCGGGCCCGCGGCGATGCCGAAGCCGCTCGCGGTGTTCTTCAGGGCATCGCGGACGGCCGGTTCTGAATCCCGCCGTAGCGCAGCAAGAATCCAGAAAACCTGCTCTAGCTGCATAGGTGACACGTCCCCTTTTCATGAAAGAGGCTGACCTGCCCATGCCCATGCCCGTGCCCGTAGACCATGACCTCACCGAACGCGCTGTCCGCGTCATCGACCGCAGCGGCTGGGGCACCAGCACCGCCTACCCCCAGATCCGCACGGTCACTCTCACCTGGGTCTGCCCGGCCTGCCAAGGACCGCGCGGCCTCCCGAAGGAACACCTATTCCACGAAGACGGCCACTGGCTGACCTGCGATCACTAGGACAACCCCTGCGGGCACCTCGACCTCTACACCGCGGTCCTCACCGAAGCACGGGAGCGGCACCCCACCGGGCCGCGACCATGAACGCCACCCTGTTCGACGAGTTCGGTGTGCCCGAGCTCGACGCGTATCCGCCGCTGCCGGCAACGGATCCACGGCTCGCGGAGTTCTTCCGCACGCACAATGTCGTCCCACCCGTCATGCTGGGTCGCTGCATCGGCCGGAGCGTGTGGTCGAAGACCGGGGCCGATCCGCAGACCTGCACCGGCGCCTACCGCACCCTGATCGGTGTCCGGGCGCAGGCGTGCACCGAGTCACCGCGCGGCGGGACGGTGTGGATTCTGCGTCTGCGCGATGACGACGGCACCGAACACGACAGCCCGCGCTACACCAGCCGCAACCACGTCGCGGTGCTGCGGTAACCGCACAGCCAATCCCGCACGGGCACTCCCGCGCCCACAACCCCACGTGTCTGTGGGCGCGCCGACGTGCGTACCCGGTGAATCCGGTTACTAGGCTCCTGCTCGCGGGCGTACCGACCGCCTCGCGGCACTTGACGAAAGGACTCGGCCCCACCCTGGCGGGCCGGAACACACCATGACCTCTCTGACTCGCGGGGCGAACAGCCCGATCGACACGGCAACCACGACGGTGGAGGTGACCGGCGCCCGGCAGGGAACGGTCGATCTGTTCGTCTTCCAGCTCGGCGCCGATCTGAAGGTCCGGACCGACGCCGATCTGGTGTTCTTCAACAACCCCAGCACCCTGGAAGGGGCGGTCACCCTCACCGGCGGGCAGGTGACCTTGCACCTCGCGGCAGTGCCCGCGGCGATCGACACCCTCGCCGTGGCCGTCGCGCTCGATGAGAACGTGCCCGGCAGCCTCGCCGAAGTCCCGGGCCTGTCAGTAACTCTCACCCAGGCGGGCGGAACCTCGTTCGCGATCCCGGCGGAAGGCCTCACGACCGAGTGGTCCGCGGTACTGCTCGAGGTGTACCGGCGCAACGGGTCCTGGAAGGTCCGCAACCGGTCGGCCGGCTGGAGCGGCGGACTCGACGCCCTGGTCACCGAGCACGGTGTCAGCGTCGACGAAACCCCTGCACAGGCACCCGAACCCGCACAGTCCGCTGTCGCGGCGGCGACTTCGGCGACCGTCGACGGGGAGGGGGTGCGGACGGTGCCCGGCGAAGCGACGCTCTCTTTGGTCAAGCGGGAGAAGCTGAATCTGCAGAAACGGGAGGTCGCGAAAGTCCTGCTGAGCAAGGGTGCCGCAAGCCCGGTCGGCCGGGTCGTCCTGGTGATGGACAACACCGGGTCGATGTCCAAGCGGTACCGGTCCGGTGAGGTCAAACGGATCATCGAGCGGATGGTGCCGGTCGCGACGCAGCTCGATTCGGACGGCAACCTCGAGGCTTACGCCTACGCGCAGCGGTTCGTGAAGCTGCCGGACGTCACCGTCGCCGATGCCGACACCTGGGTGAACACCTATGTCCACCTCCGTGGCCGGCACGGCGGTATCGATTTCGATGCGATCGGCGGCACCAACAACGAGATCCCGGTCATGGAAGAGATCATCGGCACCCTCGACAAAGCCACTGCGGTCCCGACGTTGGTGCTGTTCTTCACCGACGGCGGATTCAATGCGCGGGCGCAGATCACCGCCCTGATGCGGACAGCCAGTGCGTTTCCGGCGTTCTGGCAGTTCATCGGAATCGGCAAGTCCAGCTTCGGGGTTCTCGAGAAACTCGACACCCTGACCGGCCGGCTCGTCGACAACGCCGGGTTCTTCGCGGTCGAGAACGTCGATACGCTCACCGACACAGCCCTGTACGAACTGCTCCTCAGCGAGTACCCGGACTGGTTACGCGCGGCCCGGCAGGCCCGCGTCCTCAGCTGATCCCGTTGTCCCCAAATGACATGGCGCGATTGCGAAATAGGTATTCTACCTGCACAGATGACATGTCCCCGGCGGTAGTCTCCTGCGATCGGTGTTCGCGGCTCTCGGGTATGCTTGCGGGGCGGGGGCGCCGCCGGCTGGTTACCGGCACCAGTGTTCCTCGCCCGGCGTGGCAGACGCCAACTGGAACGTTTCCGTCTGCCACGCCCCCCTACTTTCCGCGGTCGGTCCGCCCGCCTTGGGGGATCGAAATGACCGCGAAATCCCCGATCTCGCACCGCGGGGAGCTGATCGGCACCACCGCGATCGGCCGGCGGATGAAGATCCTGCAACCAGACGGGTCGGCCGAGCTGGTACCAGTCATCTCCGGCAACTCCTTCCGAGGCGTGCTGCGCCGGATCGGTGAGGAAATGCTGCGCGATGTCCTCGGCTACGAGAACCAGCTGCCACTGGCGGTCGCGCACACCCTCCGCAACGGTGGGGCGATCGTGAAAACCTCGGCGGAACCGGTCACCGGGCGGCGCCTGCAGCACGGCGTGTGTTCCAGATACCCATAGACCGTGGTGCGCGGCACTTTCAGCATGCCCGCGATCTGGGCGACGGTGTGGTCTCCTGCGTCGTAGAGGCGTTGAGCGAGTTCGATCTGGTCCGGGCTGAGCTTCGACGGCCGGCCGCCCTTACGGCCGCGGGCCCGGGCGGCGGCCAACCCGTCCCGGGTGTGGGCCGCGGTCAGCTCGCGCTGGAACTCGGCCAGCACCGACAGCATGCCGAACATGGCGCGGCCCTCGGCGGTGGCGGTGTCGATGCCTTGCTCGAGCACCTTCAGACCGATGCCGCGCTCACGTAGCTCGGCGCCGAGGGTGATCAGGTGCAGCATCGACCGTCCGAGCCGGTCGAGCCGGGTGATCACCAGGACGTCGCCCCCGCGGTGCCGCGCCAGCGCCAGATCGAGCTGGGGCCGTGACGCTTTCGCTCCACCCGCATGATCGACGTGGATGTTCTCGGCGGCCACCCCGGCACGGCGCAGCGCATCGACCTGATGGTCGGGGTTCTGGTCTGCGCGCCTGTTTCAGGTACGCCCACAGGGGCACTGTGAACCGTCGTTGGGGGATCGAAGAAGGATCTACGGATGATCAGCCAGATGGAACGCCCGGTCGATGTCACCGAGGGGCGCGCTGCGCAGACGAGTTCTGCCGCTGATCGTCGCCTCGGTCGTGGCGGGAGTGAGATCGCCGCGTGCGGCGCGCGCCATGGTGGTCGCCTCGCCGATGGCAAACGCGACAGGAATGGCGACCACAATGGATGCGACGGCAGCAGCGGCGTCGAATGCTAGGCGCGTTACTCTGAATGCACCGTTGACCGTGTCGCGCATGCCCATGGAATCTTCCTTCGCTATCGATCGCTGTCGAACTCACGACCTTGCCTGTGGAATTGCATTGCGCCGTGCAGGTTACGATTGATCCAGTGCTACTTGCGAGTACCAAACCGTCCAGTTCCTTCTATCGCGCCGTGTACACAGCAGTCGAGGCGACGACATGGAATCCTCGCTGGCGCGACAGCTGGAATCGGGGAACCGGCGTGGTACGCCCGTCGGCGGTGTTGCGCCGCCAGGTCACCGTCAACTTCTTCGCCTTCGACCTGCTTTACCGGACTACGAACTACCCGGCCGCGTGGTCGGCGAGCAGCGAAGTGAGCTCCTCGGCGTAGGCCACCTGTTTGCGGAGCTTGCGACAGCTTTCTTCGGCGCGCGCATGGCATTCGGTCACGAATGCCTGCGCTGCTGCCTTGTCCTCGGCGGGCCGGCTCGAGGCCAGAGTCTCGAGGGAGTCGAGGAGCTGGCGCATCTCGTCGAGGGTGAATCCGAGGGGCTTCATCCGCCGGATGACGAGCAGGCGTTGGACATCAGCATCTGTGTAGAGGCGGAAGCCGCCGGCACTGCGTTCAGAAGGCCGTACCAGGCCGACCTCGTCGTAGTGGCGGATCGTCTTGATCGACAGTTCGGTGCGTTCGGCGACCTCACCGATCTGCATGTGCCGCAATGCCGAACCTTCGATGCGGTCCGTCATCTGCTCACCTTTCTCTGCATTCGTCCGGGCACGGATGATGTCAGTGCTCGGCACCCATCTGCCCGCTCAGGCGCACGTGGCGTTCGGCGGAGGCGGCGTTGAGGCCGACGATCTCCACGTTCTTGCCCTTGGCAGCGTATTTCGTGGTGATCGCGTCGAGGGTCGCGACGGTCGAGGCGTCCCAGATGTGGGAGTCGGACAGGTCGATGATGACGTTCTCCGGATCGCCGACGTAGTCGAACTGGTAGATCAGGTCGTTGCTCGAGGCGAAGAACAGTTCGCCGCGCACCTTGTAGATGCGGGTGTTCTCGTCGGGGTGGGCGACGTCCACCACCTCGGTCAGGTGCGCGACCCGGCGGGCGAAGAGCACCATTGCGGTGACGACACCGACGATCACCCCGTAGGCGAGGTTGTGGGTGGCAACGGTGACCGCGACGGTCGCAAGCATGACGAAAGTTTCGCTGCGGGGCATGCGCCGCAACGTCTTCGGGGCGATGCTGTGCCAGTCCAGGGTGCCGACCGAGACCATGATCATCACCGCGACCAGGGCGGCCATCGGGATCAGGGCGACGACGTCGCCGAGTCCGACGACGAGGATCAGCAGGAACACCCCGGCCAGGAAGGTGGAGATGCGGGTGCGGGCTCCGGAGACCTTGACGTTGATCATGGTCTGGCCGATCATGGCGCAGCCGCCCATGCCGCCGAAGATTCCGGTGACAATGTTCGCCACACCCTGCCCCCAGCCTTCGCGGGTCTTGTCCGAGTGGGAGTCGGTGATGTCGTCGACCAGCTTCGCGGTCATCAACGATTCGAGCAGCCCGACCAGGGCCATCGCCAACGCGTAGGGCGCGATGATCGACAGCGTGTCCATGGTGAACGGCACGTTCGGGATCACCCAGGTCGGCAGGCTGGACGGGAGTTCGCCTTCGTCGCCGACGTTCGGGACGTTCAACGCGAAGATCACGGTGGCGGCGGTGAGCAGCACAATGGCCACCAGCGGGGCGGGGATCGCGGTGGTGAGCTTGGGCAGGAACACCATGATCAGCAGTCCGGCCGCGACCATCGGATAGACCAGGGCGGGGACGTCGATCAGGTGGGGGAGTTGCGCGGTGAAGATCAAGATGGCGAGGGCGTTGACGAAACCAACCATCACACTGCGCGGGATGAATCGCATCAGTTTCGCGACGCCGAGCAGGCTCAGGACGACCTGCAGCACACCGGCCAGCAGGACGGCGGCGATCAGGTAGTCCATGCCGTAGTCACGCGACAGCGGCGCGACGACGAGGGCGATCGCACCGGTCGCAGCCGAGATCATCGCGGGGCGGCCGCCGACGAAAGCGATGGTCACCGCCATGGTGAAGGAGGCGAACAGACCCACGCGGGGGTCCACGCCAGCGATGATCGAGAACGAGATCGCTTCCGGAATCAGTGCCAGCGCGACCACGATTCCGGCGAGGACCTCGGTTTTGAGGCGGCGCGGGGACCGCAACGCGGCCCGCACCGACATGGTCTCCGCGGGCGTATCGAGTTCTCCTGCCATCACAGCTCCGTTCGCACCGGCGTGCACACGCCGATGCCCTAGACGTCAACGACGCCGAAAGAGGCGTCACAGGAATTGATGCGGTGGCTCGGAGCGACACAGGCCCACGACCGACCCACGCAGGAACGATCCTGCGGTGGCATCACCGACAACCCGGAACCCTACCCTCACGGGAGGGTAGAGTACGAATCGGGTGCTGTGGGTCTCGGACAGTGACCGCCTCGGCGCCCGGCCTCCCGGTCAGCTGCTTCGGCCGAGTATCGGCATGCCCAACTCCGCCGTTCCGGAACCGTGCGAGGATGTCCGGTCGAGTGCGGCGAGTTTGGCGGCCGCGGCGTTGAGACTTGTCTGGGGAATGCTCAACCGCACAGCACCCGCAGACGGTCGTGCCGTCGTCGCGCGTCTGCCCGAACGGGTCCCCGGGATCGGGGTCCGCCTGTGGTGCCGCTATGTCATTTCTGGGCGTTGCCGCTCAGCCCGTCTTGTGCGGGCCCCGTGTCCAGGCCGGGCGTTCGAGCCCAGGTGCGGGTGGATGTCTATGTTCTCCTGGATCGGTTCTAGTCCGATCTGTGGCCATCCGGCCGTCACCGTGAGGGTGTCTGAGTCGAGGTTGTCGATCCAGTAGCGCGGACAGGTGCGGTACTGGATAGCCCGTGGTCGAGCAGGGACGGGGTGGCCTGGTGACCGGGAGGGCGGCGGCCAACCCGCCTCGGGTGTGCCTCACGGACAGGCGCCGGCCGCCAGGTTATGCTCTTTGGCGGCGATGGATCTCCGCCGAGACCACCCTGCGAAGGGGTTGTCTGAACCGCCCCACCTCGGGGCTGATGGCTCCTTTCCCTTTTGTGGAAGGAGCCTGCCCGTGGACGGTCGCCGCGACCCGAATCCCACCCTGCCGGTCGATCCCGACACCGCGCCCCGCACCCCGGGACCGCTGCATGTACGCCCGGCCGCGATCGCCGCAGTCGGAGCTGGGGGCCTGATCGGGGCCCCGCTGCGCTACCAGCTCGCGGTGTGGTTCCCCACCGTCGCGGGCGGTTGGCCGGTGACCACGTTCGCGATCAACATCATCGGGGCGTTCCTGCTCGGGTTGCTGCTCGAGGCACTGACCCGGCTCGGCCCGGACGATCGGTGGCGGCAACGCGTGCGCCTGGCGGTGGGCACCGGGATCCTCGGCTCGTTCACCACCTACAGCACCCTCGCCGTCGACACCGACCTCCTGTTGCGCGGCCACCAGTGGTGGGCCGCCGGCAGCTACGCGGCCGGCACCGTGCTGGTGGGGTTGGTGGCCACCACCGCCGGGATCTCGGTCGGCGCGCAACTTCGGTTGCGGTGCACGGAGGCGGAGCGATGATGATGTTGTGGATCGCCTGCGCCGGCAGCCTCGGCGCGATCGCCCGGTTCGTGATCGATGGGGCGATCAAACACCGTAAGGCGTCGGAATTCCCCTGGGCGACGGCGACGATCAACGTGACCGGGTCACTGCTCCTCGGGTTCGTCACCGGCCTGATCCTCTTCCACGGTGTTCCACGAGAGATCCAGCTGATCGTGGGTGTCGGGTTCTGCGGCGGGTACACCACCTTCAGCACCGCCAGTTTCGAGACCGCCCGGTTGATCCAACACCAGCAATACGCCGCCGGTCTCGCGAACGCGGTCGGCGCCCTGCTGCTGACGATCGTCGCCGGCGGTGCCGGTCTCGCCCTGGCTTCGGTGTGAGGAGAAGAGCAATGACCAAGAAGGAAAACCGCCACGCCACCCGGGACAACCTGCGGGACTGGCGCACCCCGCTGCGGGTGGACGGACCCGCCGCCCCGACCCCGGCGGTGTGTCATCTGGTGGTCGGCTTCGACCGGCACCCCGCCAGCCACGCCGCCCTGACATACGCGATGGACCTCGCCGGCCGCCTCGATGCTTTTCTGCACGTCGCGCACATCGTCGACATCGACGACATGCCCATCGAACCCGACCGCGACGACTGGGAAGAACGCTTCGCCGACTCCGTCGAACAGCAACGCCGCGAGGCCTGCACCATGCTGGCAACGATGCCCGGGAACTGGGCCTACTACTCGCGGGAAGGAGACCCGGCGCAGCTGCTGACCACGATCGCGGAAGCCAACGACGCCCTGATGATCATCATCGGCACCTCCCGTGGCGGCGTGATGTCCCTGTTCGAGCGGTTCCTCGGCGAATCGGTGTCCTCCAAACTGGTCCACCACGCCCGCCGACCCGTGCTACTCGTCCCCGCACCGTCGACAGGAGCCTGAGTGACCGCACGGCGTCACCGAGGGGGGTGAGGATCCATGGGTGAACCGGCTTCGATGGACCGGCCAGCCGTCATCGCGGTGCACTCGGGTGCGTCACCATCCCGTCGAGCCGACTCGACGGTCAAGCCCGACCGACCCGCACCGCGCTACGGCATCCGATGTTCGAATGCACGCGCCTACGCCCTCGGCGAGGGCGGCGGCGATGGTGGTCTTGCCGACCCCGCCTTTGCCCATGCACATGATCAGTCCGTGGTCGGATTCGGCGAGTTCGCCGATCGGGGCGGACAGCGGCGCATCGGGCAACGGCGGTGCTTCTGCGGCGATGGCCTGCGGCGCCGTCGCAGGGTTCGGGGTGAACAGGCTCTCGAGTGCGCTGATCCCCACCATGTTGGTGCCTTGAGCTGCACCTGATCGAGCGGCAGACCGGCCAGCTCGGCGGGAAGCTCGGCGAAGGACCAGGTGCCCGCACTCGATGTGTCCGAGCTGCGCGCCGCTATCTCTGCAGCAGATGCCGCCGACCGTCATGGATCTACGAAACAGCATGGCGAGGTATGACACCGGTGAAAGAATCCCACAGCACACACCCGTCGTCGCCGACCGCCAACGGTTTTCGTAGCCGCGCCCGACCTGCGGATTCCCGTAAGACCCCGCCCCCCAAAATGTCCGGTGATGGGGGGCGGATTCTCACTGTCGTTGCAACACAAGTCTATTGAAATCTGGGTCTTCCCAGCTCACGGGTTACGTTACCGCAGTCGCCATCGCGAGTTCCAGCGCAGTGCGGCGCCGGTGAGCTGTGGCCCGTCGCTCGGCATTGAACACCGTGGCGGGAGTTGCGTACTCCAGGTTCTTCCGTGGGCGAGTGTTGAGCTCACGCGTTACCGACCGCACATGAGCGTGACTGTGCACCGACAGATCGGTGCCCTTCGGGAAATACTGTCGAGTGAGCCCGTTGAAATTCTCGTTCGCACCCCGCTGCCACGGACTGGAACGTTCGGCGAAGTAGATCTTCAGATCCAGGGCCGCGGAGATCTCTCGGTGCAAACACATCTCCGTTCCCTGATCCCACGTCAACGTTCTGCGCATTCGTTTCGGTAGGCCCGCAAAGGCTTTGATGACAGCATTTTTCACCGATTCGGCGGTGTGATCGACGGGGAGATTGACGATGATCCCGTACTGGGTTTTCCGTTCCCGCAGGGTCATCATCGCCGATCGACAGCGCAACCCCAGGATGAGATCCCCTTCCCAATGACCCACCTCGACCTTTGTGTCGACCTCCTCCGGGCGGTCACCGATCATCGTCATGTTCCGCACCGCACCGAGTGATCTCGCCGACCCCAACCACCGAGGTTTACGCACGCTCCGACCACTGCGCAATTTGGCGGTGTACTTCTTGTCCAGACCCTTCCCGCCTGCCACCAGCAACGCCCGGTACATCGTCTCCATGCACAACCACATCGAGCTGTCCTCCGGATACTTCAGCTTCAGCCAGCCGCCGATCTCCTCCGGCGACCAGAACCGATCGAGCTTGCGCTGTACGACCCGGCGCAACACGTCGTTGGCGAGCAGCTTGTGTTCACGTGGCCGGCTGCGGTTTCGACGGGCCGTCTCATCGGCGACATGAGGCAGGTAACGGCCCTGGCTATCGCGGTGCCGGTCGAGTTCACGTTTGACCGTCGACGGCGCCCGATCGATCTCCCTGGCGATGGCGCGGATCGACAGTTTCAAATGGTCCAGGTCGGCGATCTGCAACCGTTCCACCAAAGACAAATACCGCTCCGACGGCACGTCGGCGCCGGTCAGAGTCTTGCGCTGTCGCGCCCTTCGTTGAATATTGATCCCGGTTTGGCGAGTCACACCGACGAGTGTGCTGGCTGCGATATTCGTTTCCCCTTGGGTGATCAATTCCCAATACCGCGTGTCGCGGACCGCGGACCGCGACAGTCTCGACGCTGCTTTCGTCGCCAGCTCTGCGGCGATACGCGCAGCGGACTCACGCACCGCCACCTGGATCGACTCATCCCGGCCGCGCTCGGCCTTTCTGTTTCTCAGTGCACGCCGGGACTCCCACGCCCCTGCCCTGGTCTTGCTCAGCCGCAGCCGGCGCCGAGCCTGGGTTTCACTAACACCGTCCGCACGGAGTTGGTAATACCGCTGTTCGATCCACCGATACGCTGTCGAGCTACCCACCCCGGCGATCACGGCTGACTGCCGCACCGTCCGGCGCACCGCAAACGCAGACCAGAAGGTCTTCTCTCGGCTTCGCTCGACCCTCAAGTGGTGCCGGTTGTAGCTACCCGAGATGAAGGACGCCTCCCACACAGCGATCTTCGAGGTCACACACCCCAAGGTGGCTCGAGACTGCTCGCAGTCGAGACCTCCTTCACGGAGAAATAAGAACTCCGCGCGCAACCACTGATAACCGACATCGAGATGGACTCCGGCGGTGCGGGCGGAGTATTTGAGACCTCGTCCGTCGCGAACCAACCCCAGAAATCGGGCCTGAGCAGCAGCATCCGCATTCTTCGCCATTCCAACACCACCTCGCCGAAGGTGTTGCAATGACCGATAGAACCCTGGGGGGGGCTGAACTCTCCGCTTATTTATTGGGGTAGGTCCGCGACGCCGGAAAGTTCGTAGTGCAGCGTCGGGATACGCACCAATCGGTGTACAAGACGAACCCCGAGCGGGTCTGGAGTTGGACAACTTTCTCTGCGGCGAAGCGCGGCAACGCCGACGATTCATGGTCTGACTTACTCACGCCGCGACCTTCGAGACCTCGCTCGCCGGAGACACTTCCTCGACGAGACGCAGCGCACCTCCGATGGCGCCAGCGAATGCGCCGAGTAGGACAAGCAGGGTCAGCGACGCATTACCCGGATCTTGGCGGGACGCGCCCCACGCCTCGGCGTCTACAGCGAGGGTCGTCAACGTGTCTTTGAGCGCACTGGTGAACGTCACGGAGGTGCCCAACCAGATGAGCGTCAGCCCGGAGATTGTGAGTCGCTTCCCCCTGAGTAGACCGACCACGGCCGCGGCACCTGCGACAGCGGACAGGGCTCCCGCTACGAGGAACACCCTTTGAGCGGTGGTCAGATCGGAGAACATCCCACCACCCCATACCGCCCAACTCAGCTGTTGAAGGGCGAAGATCGCCGCAGCGACGACGAAGACCGCCCCCAGGAGATTCTGCAGGGGACGGGTCTTTCCGGCGCCATCGCGCATGCGGCCACCGTCGGCTACGACCGCCCAGCGATCGCGCGCGTAGAGAACGAAACCGGCCAACAGTAGGACGGACTGCAGCGCAAAGCCTCCGTACACCAAACCGAATACCCACCCGGCCATTTCGTCGTTGCCGCTGTATGCGTTTCCGCCACCGGTCACCGCTTGGATCACACCGCCCAGCACCGAACCGACTGCAACGGGGACGAGCAGACCGGTCGCAACCCAGACGGGGAAAGCGATTGCGAAGGCAGGGATCCTTCTCCCCCACGAGGCGACCAGCCCGATCGCGATCACGATCGCAACCAGTTCCATACCGGAGGTAGCGAGATTGGCGACCCGGGTGGTGTCGGCGAAACCGGCATTTTCGACGCCGATCGTCCAACCCATGATCCATGCGACTTTCAGCAGAAGATACGGCAGGCATGCCACCACGGTTGCGATGCATATCCCGCGCCGAAGCACGGATACATCATCAGGGCCCGAAGGGCACACGATCAGGTTCATGACAAACCTTCCGGTCGAATTCGAGTACGCAAAAGCGGAATTTGGCCAGATGTCCGAGCCGCTTTCCAGTCAATCACCCGCATGCCGTAAGCAACATCGGGGAAGACCCGGAACTCGAACCCTGATGCGACTCGGCCGGAGTGAGCTCACAGGCCGGGAACGTTCATACGACGGTCAAGCGCTGCAACAGCGTTCGGGTACGTACATCGCCCTATGCCGCTGCGGACGCGGCAACAAGATCGATCCGGACCCACCCGCCGTCGCTGTCGGCACGATCGAGGGGGGAACCCGCGGAAATCGCGGTGCGTCGCAGTATGTCGAGGCGCTCGTCGTCGGTCAGATCCGGAGCGACACTTCGCAACAGCACCGCGGCGTCGACAGGAATATCGTTCGCCATCGACGGACCCAGCGGATCGAATCCGTACGTCATCCGCGCACGGTATTCGTCGCGCGCCGTGTCGATCGCGCGATACGGGACGTCGGTCGGCGATCGAGCGTCGAGCGACCAACCCCTATGACCGCGACCCCGTTCGCGTACAGGGCCGGATGCCGGCGACCACCCGGTCGAGCGACCGGGCCGGGTGCGCACCGCCGTGGCAGCTGCTCCGCTGCCTCGCCGCGATCGCCGATCACGGGCGGGTGCGGCGCTGCCGCAACTGTATCGGCACCGCCCCGGCTGCGACTGGGTACGGCGAGAACGCGTGACACCCCGCGACGGGGGCAGACCCGAGAGGAGCCCATGACCGGTCACGTGTGAGGTCGTGGTGGCATCAGTGACGCGAGGTGACCACGACTTCGTCGAGAAAACCCTTCAGTCCGCTGCTGAAGACATCGTTGTCGTCGCCTCGCCCTGAGCTACGTCGCGGTCAAGAGCCTGCCCTCGTTCGACAAGCTCATCGAGCTGTCCCACGAACACCTTGTCGCCAAGCCGGGCCCCGAACCCGAGCAGACGATCGAAGCGACCCAGCCACCGGGGAGATACCCCGACGGCTGGCTGGTAGGCGAGGTGCCCCATCTCGACGCGAGCCCACACCCGGAACAGGGCTGATTCCACGGCCGAAGTGGGGACCTCCGAGATCGACCTCGATAAAGAAGTCCCGTACGACAAGGAGGACACCGCAGAGGCCGTCGAGGACGCGGACGTCTCCAACGAACTCGAGCAGGTGCATACGCAGGAGGCCAGCGGGGTGCTGGCGAATGGCAGCGACCTGAACAAGCTCGGATCTGTGCTCGAGACTGCCGGTCGTGGCCTGGCTACCGCGATCGGTGCGGTCAGCGATGTGGGCCGCAAGATGACCGACGCCTACCACGCCGCGGGCGCTCGAGGCCGAGACCGCGCTGCGTGCGCTGGCGAAGGAGCTCGATCGCACCCATCCCGGGGCGGCGGCCTCGTGTCGCTGAGTTCCAGAGGCTCACCGCCCGCCCTCAGGCGCACGTCAACTCTGCCGCACTGTGGCACCGCTGCCTGATGCTCGGCGGTGGGTAGTGGTGCCGAATCCGCACCTGAATTCTCCTTGACCAGCGGAAATGGCGCACAGCACACACACCCCTGCCCCGGGATTCGGTGCGCTGGTGGTCTTGTCGCCGCGCTCCCACCCGGGAGATTCCTGAGGTCTGTCGTGGTCGGCTTCAGAAGTGGCAATGAGCGTGTGGCACAAGTGTATCCACGTGCCGCAGCCTCCCCGGGTGGATCAACCGTTTCGATTCCGCCCCAGGGTGTCGTCCTCGATTTTTGTGTGGGGCAGCGGCGACCAGCTGGCTTTGGCAGGGGATCGGATCGAGACGGATGGAGGAACCGCATGAGCGGGCAGCGTGGACGCGACTTCAAGGTCGCACCCTTCGGAGGTCGCGCAGATCGGACAGCGGAGGAAGCGGCGCCGTCCGTCCGCATGAATGGAGCACCGCCGTGTGACGGAGATACCCCCGCAGCCTCGAGGGGTCTGCGGGGGTATTCCTCTGCACCCCGGGTTGGGGCGGTTGCCGACCCGGGTCCGGGGTCTATTCGGCGAGTTTCGCGACTGCCTGCGCCCAGAGGAAGAACTTGTTGGTGCCCAGGTCGGCGACGGTCTTGATGTTGAACGCGGCTTTCAGGTGTTCGGCGTCGGACTCGCTGACTCCCTCGAGCGCGGCGACGGGGGCCTGCGCGAGTTCCTCGATCGGACGGGTTTCGTAGGCCTTGTCGAATTTCGAGGCGATACCTGCCATGTGCTGCCTCCACTACTCGTTGTGGTTCGGTTCCATGGTTGGGCAGCCGCGCCCTCATCACGCGACGGCCCGTAGGCCAGTTAATCCGCTCGAGCACCCGCGCGCATGATTTCGGGCACGGTGAGTCGCCCACCAGCATCCTCACCCCCCGGGGCATCGGGCCGCCGAGGAGATCAGCAAGCGCCAGGGCGCGTGCTGGCAGGCCTCGGTTCGATTGAGGAGTAATCCAGGGGGCAACGGGTATTCAATGGGTGCTGGCGCGTGATCACGGGCTGCACCCCTGCCGCGACAGTCAGACCCTCCGGCCGCCTCCCCTGCGGCCGGAGGGTCCTCACATTCGCGAACCTCGAGCCTTGGGGTAGTGCTGAAGGCTTGGCTGCTGGTTACCAGCCGTGGGTGAGCTGGATTTCGATTCCCTGCTGCACTTTGCGGCGCTGCTCGGCCGTCAGATCACCCACCAGGCTGTCCTCCGCGATGCCCAACACGGCCATGATCGCGGCCGGTCCGAGCGCCGCCCCCGGTAGGTACGTGGCGATCAGCTGATCGACGCGAAGATTCCGCACCCCCGGGCTGCCCGCGCGGGCCAGCACGTCCGAGACCGGGCGGGTGCCGGAGAGTAATGCGCGGGTCCGGGCGGCACGTGCTGCGGCCAGATCGACAACCTGGCCCTCAGTGGCAGCAGAGCGCTCAGGCACAGGTCTTTCCTTCGTGAACAGATCAGGTGAGTGGTGACACCGTAGCGTGAGCCGGTGGTCGCAGACACAGCTGTCTCTCTGCCGCATCCTCCCTATGCCACATTCTGGTATTCGGTGTATCGGTTCACTTTCAACCACTGCCCACTAGGCGGGCGCATGCTGGATCCCGCGAATCGCGCCGTATCTCGGTGCGGTGATGGTGAGATAGGCGGGCGACAAAAATAGGGCCGTAGAGGAGAGCAGCAGGTTATGGACTTTCCGGAGTTGACCCCCGAAGAGCGAGCAAAGGCGTGGGCGAAGGCCACCGCGATCCGCCAGGCCCGCGGCGACCTTCTTGCCGCAATCCAGGCCGGGAAGCTTCCGATCGCCGCTGTCCTCGCGCGGGCGGAGACCGACACGATCGTGAGCAAGACCCGCGTCAGTGTGGTGGTGAAGGCTCTTCCCGGGGTGGATGCGGTGCGGGCAGCACACATTCTCGGCGGGCTCTCGATTGCCGAGGCTCAACGGATCGGTGGCCTCGGCCCGCATCAACGCCGCACCTTGCTCGACCTCGTCGCAGGCAGCTCACCTGAGGACACAACACAGAAGGAGCGGCCCGCAGCACCGGCCGCGGCTGCGCTGGATCCCTCGACGATCGCGGCGGCCATACCGGAATTCCTGGAAGGACTGTCACCGGCACACAGTATGAATCCTCGGGAGGACGAGTCGGCCCTCCTCGAAGGCCTCTGGGCGAATGAGCAGGACAACAGAGAAGTCCATGTTGTCATCAGGGAGCGGGCGACAACGCCGGAGCAGATGGAACTCATCCGCGCGGGCAGGGTCTATACGGGTGACTACCCCCAGTACAAGATTGTCGACACCTCCCGGCTGCGGGCGGTGAACGCGGTGGGCGCGATGCTGGTCGATTCGGACCCGACCGGGATACTCGATGAACCCTCCAGCATTCGAGACATCGTCATCCGCATGCCGCACCTGCAGGTCGAAGTGGTGTCGTGGAAAGCGGCAGTGACAACCGAGATCGGTACCCGGGTGGCCGAACTCATCGCCGCCGGCACGTAAACCACACACGAGCTCCCGCGCTTGTCGGGTGTGACTCGCCTGGAACTGGTCGTGACTTTCGTCGGGCAGCGGTGAGACGATCGAGACATGCGCAGACACCGGTGGCCGGCGCAGCCACCCCCGAGCACCGGCGGGGTGCACGCGGGCGGCCGGCGGGTCCTCGCCGCACACCCCGGTGTGACCTTGCAGCTCGACGGCATCACCGCCTACCCCACCGGAATGCAACTGCGTCTGACGTTGGCGGCGACCAACCTCTGCGCCGAGCTCGCGCACCACGAGACTCGCCCGCTGACCAACCCCGACGACTTTTCCGGGAGCTGGTCGTATCTCTGTGTGCGGGTGCGTGTCGGGGACCTCGAGGGTGAGGCGGACCCATACCTCCCGGTCACCCGGCCACCCCGTCCCTGCTCGACAACGCAGTACCGCACATGTCCGCGCTACTGGATCGACAACCTCGACTCCGAACTCACGGTGACGGCTGGGTGGCCACAGATCGGACTCGAACCGATCCAGGAGAGCATCGACATAGACACCCACCCGTACCTGACCGGGAACCCCCGACCGGAACACGGGGACCCGCACAAGACGGGCTGAGTAGACAACACCCAAGAAATGAAGAAGTTGCCCGGCGGGCAAAACCAGGTCTCGGCTGCGCCGGCGTGCAAGGGCAAGACGACGACCACGGCACGAACGTCTGCGGGTACTTTGCTGTCGAGAATTCCCCAGACAGGGGTTCGGCCGGGAATGCTTTCACATTCTCGGCCGGATCTCTGCTTCTCGAGTTTTTTCACCGTTACCGATTACTCTCTCGATCCGCGAATTCCAATAGACGCCCACAGCTGCCCATCGCAATAGTCAACAGCGCGCTCGCCGGGGGTCGACGACTTCCTGGCTGAACTTCCGGTCCCCCATCAACCTGACAGGAATACCTCCTTAGCCTTACCGGTAACACCGGTAACACCGGTAACACCGGTAACAGCGCCGACGAGCCCGGAGAGCGGAGATAACCCATGGTCACCGCCGCACCGATGCTGCCCGGAATGCCCGCGACCACGACGGGTCGCGAAGTCGAGCAACTCGCCCTGATCGGCCAGCCGCAACCGATCCGGGTCCCCGAACGGCTGTGGAGGTCCTGGCTCGACGACCCGCGGTCGTGGCGCGCTTCGAAGCTAAGACCTACCGACGCCCGGGTGGTCGGTGCACGGTGTGGCTCGGCAGTGTCTCGTCCACCGGGCACGGCTCCTTCAGGGCGGCGAGCCTGCCCGGCCCGTCCCGCCGGGGCACCGTGCCCGCCCACCTGTTCGCCTACCAGCTCGAATACGGCATCATCCCGCGGCTCGGGTGGTCCGGCGCCGACGACACGGTGCTGTGTCACCAGTGCGACTTCGCCGGCTGCACCAACCCGCGCACATGCAGCTGGGGACTAACGCCGTCAACCGCACCGAGTACCGACCTGCGCCGCCGCAACCTCGCTAACCCGCTCGCCGATGTCCGCGCCCCCGCCGGGCGCATCCGCGCGGTCGCCGCCGCCATTCGTACCGGACTCGCGCGCGGCGACGATCCCGACAGCATCGAAGAGCGGATCCGGTGTGCCGAAGCCGCCGGTCTGCCTCTCATGCTCTGGTAACCGTCAGCAGCACAACGCCGGACCAGGCCAATCGCCGATTAGCCAAACGGTGCGCGGGACACTGTTGACAACAACTCTTCGTAAGCAGAGACTTACCGTTCGTAGATACTTACCAAGCTGGAGACGAATGGGGCGCCCTCGCTGATCGAACGAGGCGCACGATCCTCGAGCGTCTGGCCGAGGGACCGTGCGCGGTCGGTGAGCTCGCCCGCGAGTTGCCGATCAGCCGGCCAGCGGTTTCGCAGCACCTGAAGGTGCTCAAAGACGCTGGACTGGTCCGTGATCGGGCAGTCGGAACACGCCGCATCTATCACCTCGACCCGGCCGGCATCAGCGTGCTGCGCACCCAGCTCGACCGGTTCTGGGCACAGGCCCTGACCGCATACAAGGACGCGGTCGAACAACCCGCAGGAGAGGTCATGACACAAACACACGCCGAACCGGTGCAACAGCAGATCGTGGTGAACGCAGGGCTCGAGCGCGCGTTCGCGCTGTTCATCGAGCGATTCGATGCGATCAAGCCGCGTGAGCACAACATCATGGCGGTCCCGATCGCCGAGACCGTGTTCGAACCGAGGGTGGGCGGCCACATCTACGACCGCGGAGAAGACGGCACACAATGCCGGTGGGCGCGAGTACTGGCCTATGAGCCGCCGAACCGGGTGGTGTTCAGTTGGGACATCAACGGGCACTGGCAGATCGAGACCGACCCGGACAAGACCAGCGAGGTGGAGGTCCGGTTCATCGCCGAATCCGACAATCGCACCCGGGTCGAGCTCGAGCACCGCAACCTCGAGCGCCACGGCGAGGGTTGGGAAGCGGTCCGCGACGGTGTCGGGCACGACGCCGGGTGGCCACTCTACCTGCAGCGCTACCTCGACGCCGTCGACAGTGAGCAGCGCTGATGGCGCCGATCACGACCAGCATCGACGTCGCCCGCCCACCGGCGCAGGTGTTCGCCTACGTCACCGACCCGACCCGCTTCGTCGAGTGGCAGAAGGGTGTCGTCGGCGGGCACATGGACGGCAGTGGGACCCCGCAGGTCGGTGAGAAATGCCGCACCGCGCGCCGTATCGGTTTCGCCGAACGTTCGGTGACCGCCGAACTCACGCATATCGACCCACCGAGTACGTGGGGTGTGCACGGTGTCGACGGCCCGATCCGGGCGGTCGTGGATGTGACGGTCGATCCGCTCGACTCCGCACATCGCTCCCGGGTGACGATCGCGGTGGACTTCGTAGGCCACGGGATCGGGAAGGTTCTCGTCCCACTGGCTGTGCGCCCGCAGGCCCGCAAGGAGATGCCGCGCAATCTGGCCACGCTCAAGCAGCGTCTGGAGGCGCAACCGGCGCAGCCGAACTAGGCGGCCTACGTCCTCGCCGGATGGGTCTCACCCCTTCGGCGCACGCTCCGTGCTCATGCGGATGGGGTTGGGGTGGGTTTCGTACATGCGGGCCGCGGCGGCGAGGGCGGCGGCGGCGCTGACGGCGGCGGCGCCCCAGACGGCGGCGTGCATGCCCATCAGGTCGGCGACGATGCCGCCGGCGATGGCGCCGACGGCGTAGCCGCTGTCGCGCCAGACCCGGTAGATCCCGACGGCGCGGCCGCGCCAGGCCGGGTGGGCGACGTCGCCGATTACGGCGAGCAGGGTGGGGTAGACCATGGCGGTGCCGGCTCCGAGTAGCACCGTGCCGCCGGCCCACCCGAGGAAGCCGTGGGAGGCGGCGATCAGCGCCAGGGCTGCGGCTTGCAGGGTCATGCCGGCGGTGATCAGGTGCTTGCGGCCGATACGGTCCGACAGGGCGCCGGTGACCAATTGTCCGGCGCCCCACACCCCGGGATAGAGGGCGAACAGCAACCCGATTTGTCCGGCGCTGAGGTCTGCGGTGGCGAACAGCAGGGGGAACAGGCCCCAGGAGAGGCCGAAGTTGAGGTTGTTGACCAGGCCGGCCTGGCTCGCCGAGGACATGGCGGGCTCGGTGAAACTGGTTGCCATGGCGATCTGGCGGTCGGTCAGGTCCGCGTGCAGGTGATCGCGGCGACCGTCCGCGCGGGGGATGTGCTGGGCGGCCTCGAGGCGCGCGTAGTCGCGGGTTTCGTGGATGAACACCCCGGACAGCAGCAGCGCGAGGGCGGTGTAGGCGAGTCCGAGCAGGAACGGGGCGGGCCGTAGCCCGTACTGCTCGGCCAGGTAGCCGGCCATCAGTGAGCTGACGGCGACGGCGCCGTAGCCGGCGGCCTCGTTCAGGCCCATCGCCAGGCCGCGGCGGCGGGGGCCGACCAGGTCGATCTTCATCACCACGGTGGTGGACCAGGTCAGGCCCTGGTTGATGCCGAGGAGCACGTTGGCGGCGACCACCCACCACCAATTGGGGGCCGCGATGAGCATCAACGGGACGGGAATGGCGAACAGCCAGCCCACCAGCAGTACCGGCTTGCGGCCGTAGCGGTCCGACCAGGTCCCGGCGAAGTAGTTGGCGGCGGCCTTGGTGATCCCGAACGCGGCCACATAGGTGAAGATGAATGTGTAACCGGTGAGGGCGAATTCGTTCGCGGCGAGCAGCGGCAGCACGGTCTGCTGCTGGCCGACCATGCCACCGACGAGGGCGTTGACGGCGACGAGCAGGCTGAACTGGGCAAGGTTGGCGCCCAGGCCGAGCCGGATCGGCCGGGGCGCGGGCGTGCTCATGCGCCGGTCTCGAGGGTGCGGCCGGTGGCGGCGGCCCAGTCGTCGGGTCCGCCCTCGAGCACCGTGAGGTTCCGGTGCCCGGCGCGTTCGAGCAGGCTCGCGGCGCCCATCGCGCGTTCGCCGTGCCCGCACATCACCACGGTGGGCTCGCGGGGCAGGTCGTCGACCCGGCCGGGGAGGGCGCCGAGTTCGATGTGGACGGCGCCGGGCAGGTGCCCGGCCAGGTATTCGGGGCGTTGACGGATGTCGAGGACCCGGACATTGCCGACCCCGTCGGGGCCGGTCAGCGCCGTGGCGGCCACCCCCCGTTCGGCGGCGGTCCAGGCGGCGAGGCCGCCGTCGAGTTCGCCGATCAGATTGTCGTACCCGATTTTCAAGCCCTGCCAGACGATCTCGTTCACGTCCTGGTCTCGGTCGCGGACGATGATCAGGGGCCGGTCGGCCGGGGCGAGCCAGCCCAGCCAGCTGGCGAACACCGGCCGCAGCGGGATCGAGAGGGCGCCGGGGATGTGGGCGGCGGCGAAGCGGGCCAGTGGGCGCACGTCGATCAGGGCGGCGCCCTCGGCCAATTGGGCCCGGACGGTGTCGACGGTCAGGGCCGGCAGCACCGGATCGTGGTCGAGTAGCGGGGGACCGACCCGGTTGATCTCGCCGAGCCGGCGGAAGTACGGCGGATAGCTGCCCAGCGACCCCAGCAGTTGGGCGACGAACGCGTCTTCGTCCGGGGCGGCGAGCAACGGGTTGGTGGCGCGCTCGCGGGCGATGGTGCTGGTGCGGTCCGCGCCGGGTGGGGCGGAGCAGAACGAGCCCGCCCCGTGCGTGGGCCAGACCGCGACGTCGCCGGGCAATGCGACGAGGCGCTGCAGCGAGGCGTATTGCTCGCGAGCCAGGACTTCGGTGCGATCAGGGCCGAGCAGGTCGGTCCGCGCGGCCGAACCCACCAGCAGCGAGCCGCCTGTGAACACCCCGACCTCCGTGTCGCCGTCGAGCAGCAGGAACGACAGGTGCTCGTGGGTGTGCCCGGGCGTCATCAGCGCCCGCAACCGCAACCCACCCAGGTCCACCTCGTCGCCGTCGCGCAGCCCGGTGTGGGGGAACTCCCGGTCCCCGGCCGCCGAGGCCAGCACCCGGGTCCCGCCGGTGGCGCCGAGTTGGCGGGCGCCGGAAAGGAAGTCGGCGTGCAGGTGGGTGTCGGCCGCGAACGCCACGGTCAGCCCGCGGCGTGCGGCAGCGGCATGCACCGCCCGCAGGTCCCGGCTGACGTCGACCACCAACGCCCGCCCGTCGCCGAGATCCACGAGGTAGGCAGAGTTGCCGAGCCCCTCGTCGACGAGCGGTACCAGATCGATCCCGGCCATGGCCTTCTCCCTGCCTCGGCGCTGAGGGCATCCCGGGCGGAACACCCGATCCATGTTCTACACTATTCCAAAGATGATTGGAGAATGCCATGGGTGATCGGATCGCGAAGACGGAACTGTTCGACCAATTCGCCCGGGTCGGCAAGGCCCTGGGCAGCGGCAAGCGGCTCGAACTGCTGGATCTGCTCGCCCAGGGCGAACGCACCGTCGACGGCCTCGCCCGCGCCAGCGAGCTGGGGCTGACCACCGCGTCCGCGCATCTGCAGACCCTCAAGCAAGCCAATCTGGTCGCCACCCGCCGCGAGGGCACCAAGGTGTTCTACCGGCTCGCCGGTGCGGATGTGGCGCAGCTGTTCGCGCTGGTCCGCACAGTCGCCAACGAGCACCTGCCCGATGTCGAGGCCGCCCGCACCGCCTACCTGGGTCCGGACACCGACCAGGTCAGCCGGGACGAGCTGCTCGAGCGGGCCCGGTCCGGGAAGGTGACGGTCCTCGATGTGCGTCCCCGCGAGGAATACGAGGCCGGGCACATCCCCGGAGCGGTGTCGATTCCGTTGGACGAGTTGGCCGATCGTCTCGCGGACCTGCCCGAAGATCAGGAGATCGTCGCCTACTGCCGCGGCGCCTACTGCGTGCTCGCGCACGACGCGGTCCGGCTCCTGACCGACCACGACCGGCAGGCATCGCGGCTGACCGACGGCATGCTCGAGTGGCGCCTGGCCGACCTGCCGGTCGCGACCTGAATGTCCCTTCTTCCGGCGATCGTCAGTCGAGGGTGAGCTGCCGCCGGTGGAAGGCGAAATGCTGTGCGGGGCAGCGGTAGAGGTCCTCGAGGGTCATGTAGTCCGCGAAGAACGGATCCCACCGGTCGGGGAAGTGCATGCCGCGCTGCAGGTCGTTCTCGGCCTCTTCCACCAGACTCCGCAGAAGTGAATCGATGACCTTGTCGCATTGCCGCACCATGCGGTGACGGTTGAATACCCGGCCGCTTGGCACGTTCCCCGATAGTTGACCTCGTCGAACAATCGCGTCGAGGCGTTCTGGGCGGCGGCGAAGCGGCAACTGACGCCGTTCGGTAGCCGGCCGAGGATCCGGACCAGGATCAGTAGACGGCGCACCACCATGTAGCCGAACACCATGTGAAACAACAGTTGCTCGTTCGTCCAGCGGGTGCCCGCGGAGGGCCGGTCGAAGCACTCGGAGCTCGCGCCGCCGACCAATCGATGAAACTCAGCCCTCACCCGCTCGAATTCTCCGGCGATCTCCCGTCGGTCTACACGCTTTGACCTCGACATCACTGCCTTCGCCTGCGATCGCCTCAGCACCCTCGGTACGGACCATCTTCCTCCGGCCTCAGCGCCATTGCGATCGACTGCCCAGGTCGCAGCGTCAGCAGATGCTTGAAGCTCTTGATGAGGGATCTTTGAATTTATAGTTCGGGATTCCAGCGCGATCAGCGCCGGGCCCACGACGCGGTCGCCGACATACATCAGAGCGGGGCCGCGACCCTCGCCGTGGCCGTGCTGGTCGGGGGTGCTGCCCGGTGTCATTGGCGTCGGTGCTCGGCGCACAAGGATTCCGGAGGGGCCATGATGCGGACTCATCCATCCGGGTCGAGGCCATGCGGGCGTGAGGATCTCGGCGATCCGTCGTACCCCGGTCACTGCGTGCGCACGGATACCTACGGGGTGCTGGTGATGTCGGTGTCCTTCGCGTTGTCGTACTCGTCGTTGATCAGCACGGTGGTGCGGTCGGGGCGGTCGATCATCGAGGCGGCGATGGAGGATCGGTAGCCGGAGGCGCAGTGCACCCAGATCTCCCCGTCGGGGAGGGTGCCCTGTCGGTCGGCGAGTTCGTGGAGCGGGATGTTGATCGCCCCGTCGATGTGGCTGCTGTCGTATTCGTTGCGTTGGCGTACATCGAGGACGGTGATGTCGTGCTCGGGAAGTCTCTCCGCGAGGGCGGGGAAGTCGGCGACCCGGTAGGACCGCAGTTCGGTGCCGGCGACGAGGGTGTGGATTTCGCCGACCGCGGCACCGGCGAGGTCATCGATGCCGATGCGGACCAGTTCTCGGCGGGCGTCGGTGACCTGGTCTTCGTTTTCGCCGATCAGGGTCAGCGGTGCACCCCACTTGTAGAGCCAGCCGAGGTAGGTCACGAACGAGTCCGACAATTCGAAGCCAAGGGTGCCGCCGAGGTGGCCGGCGGCGAAGGCGGTGCGCTCACGCAGATCCACCACCCATTCCCCGGCCTCGATGCGGCGGCGGAGCTCGTCCGGGTCGACGGGTGCGGGCAGCGACAGGTCGACCGGGGCCGGTCCTTGGGTGTTGACTACGCCCATGTGCGCGTAGTAGGCCGGATACTCGGACAGACCGGCGATCAGTTCCTCGACGTAGCTTTGCTCGTCCTGGGTCAGGGCAGGGTTGGTGGTGCGTTCTTCGCCGATGGTGGAGGAGTCCCCGCTCGCGGGGGTGGCGGCGCAGAAGCTACCGAATCCGTGGGTGGGGTAGACCTTGGTGTCGGCGGGGAGTTCGTCCGCCAAGCGGCGCACCGAGTGGTACTGGGCGTGGGTCAGTTCCCGGGTGTGATCGTTGCCGAGGAGGTCGGTGCGGCCGGTGGTGCCGAAGAGCATCGATCCACCGGTGAAGACTCCGCGGATGCCGCCGGTGGTCTCGCGCAGCACGTAGCTGACGTGGTGGTGGGTGTGGCCGGGGGTGTGCATGACCTGTAGCAGGATGGGTCCGGCGTCGATGACGTCGCCGTCACCGACGGCGCGCCGCTGGTATCCGACGTCGTCACCGGCGGGGACGACGTACTCGGCACCTGTGGTGCGGGAGAGCTCGAGCCCGCCGGTGACGTAGTCGTTGTGGATGTGGGTCTCGAGGACGTGGGTGATCCGCACGCCGCGGTCGTGGGCCAGGGCCAGTACCCGGTCGATGTCGCGTTGCGGGTCGACGACGACGCCGACGGCACCGTCGCTGATCAGGTAACTGCGATCGCCCAGGCTCGAGGTCTCGATGATCGACACGTCCATGACTCGTTTCCTTCCTCACATATTCTCTGGTGTTCGCATACCCGGGAGGGCATAGGTGCAACGGTGTGACGCAAGCCGCCCGCGGCATCAGCGCAGCAAGATCGTGTCGACCAGCACATAGGCGGCGACGGCGAAGACGAGATAGGCGAACCACCGCTGCAGCCGGTCGGTGACGACCTTGGAGCCGAAATGACCGGCGATCAGGGACCCGGCGATGGCAGTGCCCGCGAACGCGGCGGTGATCGCCCAGTCGATGCTCGCGCCGCTCAGGTGCGAGATGAGACCGGCCGCCGAGTTCGCGACGATGATAACCAGCGAGGTGCCGATTGCGACCGACATGTCCAGACCGAGCATCAGCACCAGGGCCGGGATGATCAAGAAGCCGCCGCCGACACCGAACAGGCCGGTCAAAAAGCCCACCGCGACTCCGGCAGGGATGGATCGGGGGGCGCAGCGGCGCCAGTCGATCCCCGAGTCCCCGACCTCGCAGGCGGTGCCGGTGTCACCACGATCCATCAGCATCCGGATCCCGGCGACGACCATCACGGCGGCGAAACCGACCATCACCACCGATTGCGGCAGCAGGCGCCCGACCGCGCTGCCGGCGAAGGTGGCGGGAATGCCGCAGGCGGCGAATACCCCGGCCATGCGCCAATTCACTTGGTGCTCGCGAATTTTCGGGACGGCGCCGGCGAGGGAGGCAATGCCGATCACCAGCAGGGAGATCGGAATGGCCTGTTCGAGGTCGAGACCGAGGCCGAAGACCAGCGCGGGGACGGCCAGAATTGATCCGCCGCCGCCGAGGAGTCCGAGCAGCACGCCGATGATCGCTCCGAGGGCGAGCGCGACGGTCAGAGTCACCGATCCTCCTTTCCGTCAACGGGAATGGGCAGGTGCGGTGTCAGTCCTTCGCTGCGCCCGCGCCCAAGGAGTCGATGGCGGCCTGCAATGCGGCGGTGGCGTCGTCGGCGACCGCCCCGAGCCCGGGTTGGTCGGCGACCTGAACCATCACCTGCGGGTTCATCGCATCGATCAGCACCGCACCCGGATTATTCGGGTCGGCGCGGACGACGACGTTGCACGGCAGCAGCAGCCCGATCTGCCGGTCCACGGTGACCGCGCGATGCGCCAGCGGCGGATTGCAGGCACCGAGGATCAGATAGTCCTCCATGTCCTCATCGAGTTTCTGCTTCAGGGTGGCCTTCATGTCGATTTCGGTGAGGATCCCGAAGCCTTGGTCGGCCAGGGCTTTGCGGGTGCGGTCCACCGCGTCGGCGAACGAGGTGTGCAGGGTGGTCGACAGTGCGAGCGTCATGAGCGTGTGCTGCCCTTCTCTCGGAGAATATGGATGGGATCGGTCGGTCACCTGAGCCGGTCATCGTCCCGATGGGGCGGGACACGGCGCGGCCAGGCGCGGTACGCCGAGGCGGTGCAGCAACAGACTCGCCGGGCACCATCCCACCGCGCCGAACAGCAGCAGGTTGGCGCCGACGAACCCGGTGAGCAGCAGCCACCACGACGAAAAGGCCAGGGTGAGCGCGGCGCTCGCGAGCACCATCGTTCCGGCCAGCAACGGGACCACCCGCTCGATCGTCCAGTCGCGGGCGGGGAGTTCGTCGGTCATGGTCACCTTTCGTCGACGTCGAACGGGAGGTCAGGGTGAACGAGGCTCAGGCGAGGGCGAGGAAGAGCTTCTCGAGTTCGGCCTCGGTCATCGGTTTCTTGCCGTCCTCGGGCTCGCCGGTGAGGCATTCCCGTAGCCCGGTGGCAACGATCTTGAACCCGGCGCGATCCAGGGCGCGGGAGACTGCGGCGAGTTGGGTGACGACGTCCTTGCAGTCGCGTCCCTGCTCGATCATCGAGATCACCCCGGCGAGCTGCCCGTGGGCGCGGCGGAGCCGGTTGAGTACCAATGCAATGCTGTCTTCGTCGCCGACCATGGCGGTTTCCTTTCCTAGACCTTCCACCACTGTACCCCCCGGGGTATCGGTGCGGGGGCGGGTAAGGGGCGCGCCGGCCCGCCTCCGCACCGGCCTCAGTGCGAGAAATTGATCTTCGGCAGGACCTTGCGCAGCCAGGCCGGTGACCACCAGGCGGCGTGCCCGGTCAGGCGCAGCAGTACCGGCAGCAGGATCAGCCGGATCAACACCGCGTCGAGGAGGACGGCGACGCCGAGGATGATGCCCATCTCTTTCGGGGGCAACGGGTCGGCGAGGGCGAAGGTGAAGAATACCGCGACCATCACCGCGGCCGCAGCGAAGATCACCCGTCCCGAATGCGCCAGACCGTCGACGTGCGCGACCTTCGGATCCGCGGAACGTTCGTAGTGTTCCTTCGCGGTGGCCAGCAGGAACACGGTGTAGTCCATGGCGATTGCGAAGATCATCGCGAAGAAGAACACCGGTCCCCACCCGTCGAGGAAGCCCTGGGGGGTGAAGCCGAGCAGACTCGCACCGTGACCGTCCTGGAAGATCAGCTTCGCGACTCCGAATGCGGCGGCGGTCGAGAGCAGGCTGACCACGGTGCCGAGGAGCGCGATCAACGGGGCCTGCAGCGCCACCAGTAGCAGCGCGAACCCCAGGATCAGGATGATGGCGACGATCAGCGGGAGGTAGTCGTTCAGGGCCTGCTGCAGGTCCAGGTTCTCCGCGGGCGCCCCGCCGACCAACGCGTCTGGGGGCAGATCCGCGCGCAGGGTGGCGAGGATAGTGCCCATTCGTGCGTCGGAGGGATCGACGGTCGGCATGGCCTGCAGCATCACGTAGCCACTGCCGTCCGGTGCGGGCTGCGGCGGGGTCACCATGGCGATACCGGCCGTGGCCGCGGCCGCTGCGGCGGTCTCGGCACCCTCGGCGGCGGGGGTGATGATCTGCAGCATGCCCGGTGCGCCCTCGCCCATCTGGGCCTGGACGAGTTCATAGCCCTGGCGGACCGGGGCGTCGGTGGGAACGACCTCGATCGAGGGCATCGCGACCTTCAGTCCGAGCACGGGGATCGACAGCGCGATCAGCACCAGGAGGGAACCGATCGCGAACGGCCACGGGTGACGATGCAGTAGTTCGCCCCAGGCGGCGAACCGCGGCGAACGGTGTGTTTGCCGCTTGGAGTAGGGCAGGGAGCCGGCGTTGACCTTGCCGCCCAGCGCGGCCAGGGCGGCGGGCAGAAGCGTCATCGAGGCCAGCAAGACGAAGAACACCGCGAGCATGATCCCGACGGCCATCGTCCGCACGGCCGGCGCGGGCACGAGGAGAACGGCGGACAGGCTGACCAGCACCGTGATTCCGGACAGGACGACGGCCTTGCCCGCGGTCTCCATGGTTTCGGCCACCGCGGAACGCGGTGAGGAGGCGTGACGGATCGCGTCGCGGAAGCGGGCGACGACGAACAACGCGTAGTCGATACCCAGGGCGAGGGCGAACATCATCGCGAAGTTCATCGCCCACACCGAGATCGGGGTGACCTGGTTGAGCAGCACCAGGCCGCCCGCCGAGGCGACGAGCCCGGCCAGGGTCAACAGCAGCGGCAGCCCGGCGGCGACCAGCGAGCCGAACGCGAGCACCATGATCGCCAACGTCACCGGCCAGGAGAACAATTCGGCCTGAATCATCGCGTCGTGGTTTGCCTTGTTGAAGTCGCTCCACAGTGCGGATGCGCCGGTCGGGTACACCTCGATTCCGTCGCCGGCGAGGGCGGTCAGTTCCGCTTTGTGTTCGTCGACGGCCTTGACCATGTCGTCGGTGCTCGCGTTCGCGCCCGCAATGAGAATGCCGGTGTGCCCGTCCGGGCTGATCGACATTCCCGGCTGCGGTGCGATCACCGCACCGAACCGCGGGTCGCCCGCGAAGACGGTCCCGACGTCGGCCAGGGTCTGCTGCATCTGCGGGCTGTCGATGGTCTGGGTATCCGAGTGCACGACCACCTGCACCGCGGCCGAGGAGTTACCCCCGAAATGCTGCTCCGCGAGCTCACGGACCTGCACCGACTCCGATCCGTTGGCCTGCCACCCGGCACCGGCCAGCGAGCTGAACACCGACGGCGCGGCCGCGCCGAGCGCGACCAGCAGGATCAGCCAGATGGCGAACACCCATTTCGCGTGCCCGGCCATGGCGGCGCCCATGCGGCCGAGCACACCGCCGTTGGTGATCGGCTCGGCCGTCGGGGCGTTGCCGTCCAATGCCGTACTGCGGGTCATACAAGTCCTCCTCGAGGTGATGGCCGAACGAAAGCGCTGGCAGCGCGTATCGGCGAGGTCGGGCGTGAGGGTTTGCTCACGATCCGTCTCCGGTGTCGAGCGGCCGGCCCAGGGCGGCCCAGCCCGAGGTGCCCCCGGCGACCGAGACCGCGCCGCGGCCGGCGGCCTCGACGATGCGGGCCCCCTCCCGGCTGCGGTTACCGGACGCACAAATCACGTAGACGACGTCCCCCCGCGGGAATCTCCGCGGTGTGAGCGGCGAGTTGGCCGAGCGGCATCAACAGCGCACCAGGTACGTGCCCGTCGACGTACTCCCACCGCTCGCGCACATCCACGACGGGAATTCCGTCGGCCCAGCGCACGGCGAATTCACCGAGGTCTACCTCGCGCATATCAAACTCCTTCATACCCTAGGGGGTATCTGTGGCAGCTCGCTCACTGTACCCCAGGGGGTATGCCGGTACGCAAGTGTGCCAGCTGCCCGCGACGTGAGCGAGCAACGGGATGAGGAGGATCCGCGGCGGTTCGGCTCGGCGGTGCAGTCATGGGAACCTCGCGCAGGCGTGCGGATACGGGGCTGGACGGGTGAGGGATCGAATAGGAAAGGGTCAGCGTTTTCGGCCCAGGCGGCCGTCGCGCAGCCATGCGCCGTTTTCGCCCGGCGGCGAATCGAGCGAGGATTGATACCCCAAGGGGTATTTGACATACCCTATGGGGTATATGGCACCATGTTGCTTATACCGAGGACATCGACCCGATGGAGGAACGCATGATTCTCGAGCAGTACTACATCGAGTGCCTGTCGCACGCGTCGTACCTGATCGGTGACGAGAGCGCCGGCCGAGCGGTGGTGGTCGATCCGCGCCGTGACATCGGCGAGTACCTGGACGACGCCGACCAGCACGGGTTGCGAATCGTGGGTGTGATCAACACCCACTTCCACGCGGACTTCGTCTCCGGCCACCTCGAATTGGTCGAGGCAACCGGGGCGTGGATCGGGTTCGGCGAGGCCGCCGAGACCGACTACCCGATCCGCCGCCTACGCGACGGCGAGCGAATCCGCCTCGGCGAGGTCGAGCTCGAGATCCTGTCGACCCCGGGACACACTTGGGAGTCGATCTCGGTACTGGTGCGCGAGCGGGCGGGTGCGACCCCGACCGCGGTGCTGACCGGCGACTCACTGTTCATCGGCGACGTCGGCCGGCCGGACCTGGTCAACCTCGGCCACGGATTCAACAGAGACCTGGCCCGGGCGATGTACCGCACGGTGCACGAGAAGCTGCTGACCTTGCCCGATCGGGTTACCGTCATGCCCGCCCACGGTGCCGGCTCGTCCTGCGGGAAGAACCTTTCGACCGAGCTGACCTCGACTATCGGGGAGCAGCGCGCCACCAATCCGTCGGTGCAGCCGATGAGTGAGGACGTCTTTGTCGCGCTGGTCACCGAGGGCCAACCCGCGGCGCCGTCCTACTTCTCCGTCGACGTCGCGATGAACAAGCGGGTTCATCCTCTCCTCGCCCGAGACCGGGCGATCCCCGAACTCTCGCCACAGCGGGTGCGCGCCGAACTCGTCGCCGGTATCCGGGTGGTCGACGCGCGCAGCGTGGACGACTTCGCAGCAGGGCATCTGCGCGGCTCGGTCAATGTCGGGTTCGACGGCCGGTTCGCCGAAACCGGCGGGATGGTCGCCGAAGTGGGCGAGAAGCTGGTGTTGATCACCTACCCGGGCGAGGAGCAGGACGCGGCAGTTCGGCTGGCGCGGATCGGCTCGGACGATACGATCGGCTACCTCACCGTCGGCCGCGACGGACTCTTTCCCGCCGAGCTGACTGATCTCGTGCAGTCGGCGCGCCGCACCACCATCGACGAGCTCGACGCTCTGCTCACCGCCGATACGGTGACCCTGGTCGACATCCGCAATCCGGGTGAGCGGGAGTTCGGGACGATACCGGGGGCGGTGCCGATCCCGCTGGCGCAGTTGCATACCCGGCTCGAGCAGATACCCACAGGCAAGCCGATCGTGGTGCACTGCGCCGGCGGCTGGCGGTCGAGTGTCGCCGCGTCGCTGCTGCGGGCGCAGGGCTTCGAGACCGTGTCCGACCTGCTCGGCGGCTACAACTCCTGGGCCGAGGCGCACGTCCCCGCTTGATCAGGCCACACGCAGTCCCGATCGACGAAGGAGCCCAACCGATCGCAACGAAAACCTCACCGATCGTGGACTTCGAGTCCACGATCGCCGACAGCGGGCTCGCTGACTTCCGGGCCTCCTGGTGCGGACCCTGCCGCGTCTTCGCCCGGCACTCGAGAAGTCCTCGGCCACGCATCCAGATATCGTGCACGCCAAGGTCGACACCGGAGCCGAGCAGCAACTCGCCGCCATGGCGAACATCCGGTCGATCCCCACCATCATGGCCTTCCGCGAAGGCGTGCTCGTCTACTCCCGGCCGGCGCACTGCCCGCCCTCGACGACCTGATCGGCCAGGTGAAGGCCCTCGACATGGCTCGGGTGCACGCGACGGTCGCCGAACGACGCGCAGTCGCCGGCGCCTGACCCGAACCGTTCACCCGAGCCCCGCACCCGTACCCAGGAGGATCCCCATGTGTTACCCCGTCACCTGCCCGAACTGCGGCAACACCGGATGGGGCGGCTGCGGCCGACACGTCGACACCGTCATGCGCTCCGTGCCTACCGCCGATCGCTGCACCTGCCGTCAGGACACCACCCCGGTCTAGGACCAGCGCCACACCCTGCGTTCATTCTTCCGCCGCTGACCGCCAGCCGAACGGTCGGCTGCGTGAGCCGCGGCAGAGGTTGTCGTTCTCGATGGTTAGCACGTGCAACGCGCGAGCGAACGTTCGGACCAGGACGAGTTCGCCGAGCGCTGGGGCAACGCCTGGAACTCCCACGACCCAACACAGGTTCTCGGCTGCTCACCGACGTTCCCCGAAGGTCTAGGCGTGTTGCAGGCGATGTCGGCCTTGACGGAGTTACCTTCACAGGGTGCCCCACTGCGGACGCGGTTTCCGGAGGTAATTCGGAGTTTCTGTGCCGATGTTTGTTCTCCCAGGCTTTCCAGGCTAGGGGGTGACGGGTCGGTTTTACCGGGTGTGATGGTGCTGTGACCTGGTGTGATGACATGTCCCCGGTTTGTGATGTGGGGTGCCGGGGGAGTGCCGGCGCCGGGGTGTCGGCGGCGCGCCGGTGTCCGGTTCATCCGGTTTGGTGGTGTTTTTGAAATATGCTGATTTACAACATGTTTCGGTAATAGATTGGTGAGTAGGTGTTTACGTGTGTTGTGCACATATGTGAGCTTGTAAGGTTCGGAATCTCTTGTTAATCAACAAGCTTGGGTGTTTCGAGATTTTAGTCTGTTTGGGTTTGGTGGAGGGTGGGGTGGTATGCTGTGGGTATGACATGGAGCGGTGAGGGAAGGCGAGTTGGCGGTGGGTCGGGCGCACCCCCGCTTCCCCAGCCTCGTTGAGGTGTGGGGGACCGGATCGAACGGGACGATGAAAGATGCAGGTGAGAACCTAATCTTGGAAACTCAGAGGAGCGAAGCGACTCGATCGACGGCAACGGGACAGCTCACTGCGAGCCGCGCAGCGGCTCCCTGGCGGGGAGCGAAGCGACTCGCTCCGTCTCCCGGCGCGGAGCGCCGGGAGCAGCGCCGCGG
>NZ_CP046573.1:0-991117 GCF_009859915.1 Rhodococcus sp. WAY2 | reverse complement strand
CCGCGGCGCTGCTCCCGGCGCTCCGCGCCGGGAGGCGGAGCGAGTCGCTTCGCTCCCCGCCAGGGAGCCGCTGCGCGGCTCGCAGTGGGCCCATTCCCGTTGCCGTCGATCGAGTCGCTTCGCTCCTCTGAGTTTCCAAAATTAGGCTCTCACCTGAGCCTTTAATCGCCCAGTTCAATCCGGTCCCCCACACCCCAACGAAGCTGGGGAAGCGGGCAGATACGCCCGACACGCCGCCCACTCGCCTTCCCGCGCCACTCAATGTCATACCCGCAGCATACCACCCAATTCCCCGGCAACCCAACACAGTCAAAATCTCAAAACACCCAAATATGTTCAACAACAACAAATTCTGAACCTTACAATCTGACGTTTGTGCATAACACACGTAAAATCTTATTCACCAATCGATTATCCAAAGATGTTGTAAACCAACATCTTTCAAAAACGACCCAAAACCGGACGAAACAGACACCCCGCCCGCCGACACCCCGGCGCCGGCACGCCCCCGACAGGTCGCCGGCACCCCCACATCACAAACCGGGGACATGTCATCACACCAGGTCACAGCACCATTACGCCCACGCACAGCACACGGCCCGCACCCCGGAAGTCAGGTGCGGACCGTCAGATCAAGCGACTTCAGAGCTTCGCCGCCGGTTCAGTCGGGGGTGAAGAACAGTTCCATTCCGATCATGAACCACGCCACCATTGCCGCCATCGGCACGAACGCGAACACCGACGGCAGAGCAAACTGCCGGGCGGGCCGCCACGGAACCGTCATCACACCGCACGCCACCACCACCACCGCTGGTGCAGCCCAGCTCACCCAATACGAGGCAGGCGGCGGATCAGGCCCGAACGAGGTGAACGAGCCGTGCGGATACACCCGCGGCTGCGGAACATTGCCGTAGTGCTGCCACAGCAAAACCGACAGATAGCAGAAGAAACCCAGCAACAGATCCGCGATGACGCCCAGCGAAATCCGCAGCCCTTTTCCCGATCCCGCGGGCGGCGATCTCAGCTCATCGGCGCCACGGGAATCATCAGAGGTCAGGTCAAATCCTCAGTGGGAGCGGATCCGGCATTGTCCTTGATCGACGCGATCCCGGTCTGAGCCGCCGCCTTCGAGGTGTACCCCTGGCTCGCCGCGATGATCTCCCCGTTGGCTGCCTTCAAGTGGAACCGGAACTTGCCGGCCGCGTCCTTGAAAAGCTCGAACTTCGCAGTCATCGCCCCTCCTCCGCCACGTGTCCACGACGGTCGCGAACACCGTGCGATCACGGTAAGCCGACCACACACCCACCGGCGGCCGAACGCCCCCTTTTCGGCGGCACCGTCCGAACCGTACTCCGGGACGTGTCATCTTCCCAGGTCAGAGCGCTCTTCGAAGCCGCGATTCTTGCCGTCCATCCACGCGATCACGTCGAAGACCCGGCGCGCGGAGATCTCCTCGGGGAGGCCGGCCTCCTCCCGGATCGACAGCAACCGGTGATGCAACGCGCCGTCGTCGGCGCGAAGGGCCCCGGACCGGGTTCAGATGTGCTCGCTCGGTGCCCAGGACCTCACTGACCACCGAATCCCAGCTCGGATACGGCCGGGGACGTTTGCGGGCGATCAGCTTCGTCGCCTTCGCCCGACCGATCCCCGGCAGCGCCCAGAGAGCGGTTTCCAGGTCCCAGGCGGGCCATCCCGGGGTCAGCGGTTCCGGTTCGTCGACCAGGGCCCGATCCGGGCCGATCGCCGCCAGAAGAGAATTCAACGCCGCCGCCTCGGTGTGCAGGATCGCCCGCGCCGCCTTCGCCGGGACCTGCACCGACAGGAACACCCGCCGCGACCAGATCATCCGCGGTGAACCGGTCCGCCTCCCCCACCCGATCCCCGGCACTCGACCACGAATCGAAGTGCGCACCGACCTAAGCGTCGTCGCCCAGATACGGGCGGCCGTAATGCTTCGTCAGCGCCGCGACCGCCGCAGCGTCCGAGTCGGTCGCGAGGGTCGTCGCTACGCGCCGGGCCCGGAATCAGGGGCGGTATCGGCCGCGGCGCGGCCGCCGGCTGTTTCCGGCAGAAGCGTGCGGGCCTTCTCCGCCAGGTCCGGCAGGCCGAGCGCACCCCACCAATCACCGTAGGCCCGCGCCGGGGCGGTCCGAGCGAGTTCCTCGTCCACCAGCACCACCGGGCCGGTCGTACGCGACGCGGGCCACAAACCGGGCGACCTCGTCCAGCACATCGGCGGCGAGACGTGGTCGGCGTCGGAGGCTCGGACCAGGTGGACCCAGGACTCGAACCGGGTGCCGGGGGTCGAACTCGCAGGATCGGCGCTGTACCGGAGCCCCGCACTCCAGTGCGCGACAGCGAGGCGCAGAAACACGACCGCGGTCCCGACCGCTAGTCTCGCAGTTCAGTGAGGTTTGGTGTGCCAGTCTCCGCGCCACGCGGGTCGGCACGTCGCTCCCGGCTACAAGGAGGCGGAACGTGAGGGTGCCAGTGACGCGCTCGCAGGCGAGTGGAGACTAAGTGAGTCCACTTCCACAGCCCAAAGGCAAGCAACCTAAGGTTATTCACCTCTCGTCAGACCAGCATCACGTCGTACTCGGTACTGCCGGAACCGGCAAATCAACGATGGCCATGATGCGTGCGCTGCACCTTGCCCGGCCATCGACCGCCAATAATGGCCCCGTTCTGGTCGTCACCTTCAACAACGCTCTCGTCACCTACCTCAAGTACCTCGAGCCGGCCGCACAGTCAAAAATCACCATCGAGACCTATGCCAAGTTCGCCCGGGGATACCTGAACTCGAAGGGTCACATGGAGTGGGGACGGATTGCGAAACCGGAGCAGGTAAGTGATGCGGTGGCCAAAGCAGTGCAGAGCGCGAGGCGCCGCTATAGGGGCTCGGTCCTGGATCGAGACCTCGACTGGTTCATCGACGAATTGCACTGGATCAGCGGAATGGGGTTCACCACCGAGGACGCCTACCAGCTGGCCGACCGAGTTGGGCGTCACACACCACTACAAAAGGGGCTTCCGCGGAAGGTCATCTGGGAAATACGCGACGCCTACCGCAAATTCCGGGACGAGGCCGGCTTCTGGTATGACTGGTACGATCTCGCCGCCGTAACCCGGGGAGTCTTCGAGCGGGATAGCGGTGACCGCAAGTACCTGCACATCATCATCGACGAAGGCCAGGATCTCTCCCCGGAAGCCATCCGCTCACTGACCCTCGCCGTTGCACCGGGAGGATCGCTCACCTTCTTTGGTGACTATCATCAAGCGATCTATGGGCAGGGACTGTCGTGGCGCAGTGCCGGCATCAACCTCAATGGTCGACCGACTGAAAAGTTCGTAGACAACCTCCGCAACACGGCCGAGATAGCACGTGTTGCAATCGCGTTGGCGCAATCCACCTACATGAAGTCCGGTGACATTGATCTTGTCGAACCCGTCCAACCCATAGTCGGGGGTGTGAAGCCAACGCTGGCGCGGTGCGTCGACGGTGACGGCCAGATCGATCTCGTACGACGGTTTGCCAGTGACAGGAGCAAGGTCGAGAAGGTCGCTATTTTGGCGCGAACGTGGGAGTCAGCGCGACGGGTTGCAGGACCTCTCCCATATAGGAGGCTGGACGCCGACCTTGCTAAGTGGGATGACGAGCCCGGTCTCTATGTGGGTGCCTACCACTCGGCAAAAGGACTCGAGTTTGCCTCTGTCTGTATGCCTTTCCTCGATGAGTCGCACGTACCCCACCCCGAAGTACTCGCCGCGTACGTTGAAGACGAAGCGTGCGCGCGAGAAGCCCGTCTGCTGTACGTCAGTATCACACGAGCTCGGTCAACGCTTTTGATGACCTACAGCGGTACACTTACGCGCCTCCTGCCGGACAACACGGATCTGTGGGACGAGATGGTATGGCCATGATTCCGATCGATGAAGCCCTCACGCGCGTGCCCGTCTCCCGGCTCGTTCACTTCACCTCGGCAGTCAACCTCGATCCCATCTTCAGGGATGGAGCCATCCGGAATTCGGAAGACCTTGCAGCCAACGCCGCTGATCGCTACTCACCGACAGACCTTCAGCGGTACGACGGACGACCCAGCCATGTGTGCAGCTCCTTCGAGTACCCGAACGCGTACTACCACCACCAGGCGAAGGGCAAGGCCGAGTTCATCAATTACCCCGACTGGGTGTGCCTGATTCTCAACCGCGATCTGGTGAGGCGGACCGGAACACTGTTTTCCTCGTGCAACGCCGCGACGGCGGGCGGTGCATATCTAGGCGAGGGTGGACAGGCGATGCTCGATTGTTGGGGCAGCAAGACGGTTGATGGACGATTCCCCCGGCGTTCCACGCACCTAGCGGCAGTCCCAACCGACTTACAAGCAGAGGTTCTGATTCCCGGGTCAATCGATCTGTCCGAGGTTTCCGCGATAGTGACGAAGAGCGCCGAGCGGGCGAGGGAGCTGTTCGGAACTCTGCAGATGTACGGACTTCAGCCAGGCCGGATGGAATGGAGATATGCACCCATGTTCTTCGACCGCGCACAGCTCAGAAGCCATATCTGGCGCGGACAGCGGGTGCCCGAGTTTGTATGGACGCCCACCGCTGAGGATTTGGCATGACCACGACGCGGCATGACAAGGTCGCCGGCATCTTCCTCGGTGCAGCCGTCGGCGATGCGCTCGGGTGGCCGCAGGAAGATCGCAGTCAGATCGTCGGAGGTAAGGCTGCGCGGATCGTCGAGCCGCGGCCCGAGTTTCGGTCCTGGACCCGTCACGGGGGCACGCAGTTCGGTCGCTACCTCGACCCCGTCGGGGCCGGCGAATACAGCGACGACACCCAGCTTCTGCTTGCGGTTGCTCATTCCTGCCTGCGTGGTTCTGACTGGTTCGAGTGGTTCACGCGAATCGAGTTGCCCCTGTGGGGTGGATACCAACGTGGTGGCGGGGGTGCCGTTCTTCGCGCCTCACGTGCCTGGGCTGACGGCGGCGAGCCATGGGTGTTCACCTCGAAGAGGGACATGGCTAGAGCGGAAAAGTACTTCCTGGCGGGCGCCAACGGTGTAGCAATGCGGATCGCACCGCATGTCGCCGTCACTGCCTCGGGAGGCATCGAAGAGCTTCTCCACCGTGTGGTCCTGGACGGTCTTACCACACACGGCCACCCACGCGCGATTCTCGGCGGATGCGTACACGCTCTCGGCCTTCGCCATGCACTGCTCCACGAGGGAACCCTTGAGTACGGGGAACTGCTGGAGTCTGTCCTTGGCGAGGCGGCATGGCGTGATCCGGCTGTGTTCTTCGATACGGTTCCGTCAGAATGGGTCGAGGCCTATGGCGAAGTCACTCAAGGACGCGGCCCAATGGAGTTGGCTGCTTCCTGGAAACGCACCGTCGAGGAAGTCCAGGAAAAACTTCGTATTGCACGCGTCGGTCTAGCACGCGGAGCGCTCGCAGACGACCAACAGACTCTCCGCGAGATCGGCTGCTTCGGGAAGGAGAGTGGATCCGGCACCGTGACCGCAGTCGGAGCCCTGTATGTGGGAGCACGTACAGCAACCCAGCCGGTCAGCGGACTCTTACGGACCGCTTTTCTGGAGAACGCCGACACCGACACTCTGTGCTCCATGACCGGTTCGCTTCTAGGGGCGATACACGGAACCCGATGGCTCAACGAAATGGCGACCAGTGTCCAAGATCACGAGCATCTCCGCCGCAATGCACGTGCGGTTGCCGATATAGGTTTGAGCGACAGCGAACAACTGGCCTTCAAGGCAGTGCCTTCAGATATACGACATGTCAAGGAATGGATGACTGCTCTCTTCGAGAACGCATCTGCGGACTACATCCCGGACGGCCGATCGTTCGAAGTGCTTGAGATCCAGGAATTGGAAACTAAGACCAAGAACTTCGCAGTCCGAATTGTGGGACGGACGGGTGACGGCCAAACCCTATTCTTCGACCGGCTGTCGAAAACACCAAATGAAGCTGTACGTCAAGCGAATCCGGCGCGGCTGACCCCTCACCACGACACGTCGTCGAGCACGACCGCGGAACACAGCGATGGCCGCGCGGCTGCGCTGATCGAACCGGAACTTGTGGCGGTCGAGATCAAGGTCGATGACCTCAACGCTGCACTTCAGTTCTACCGAGACGTCCTCGGCGTTCCGTGCCGAATGGCCGGCGAGAAGCTCCATGTCGGAGAAGGCCTCATCCTCTCGGCCGAGACTCCGGACCGGGGTATTCGCAGTCATCGCGGGGTCATCATCACACTCTCTGTAGGCGACTTAAAGCGTGCGGCAGCACGAATCGAGAGCGCGCAAGATGTGGAGTTCCGTTGGGCGGAGGATGGTAAGTCGTTCTGGCTAAAAGACCCCAGTGACAATCGAATACGGATAACCAGCTCAAACCGAGTCCACTGAAGTACCGCGCACCAGCAGCGAGGTCTATCGGCCCCTTCACCTCCATCGCTTGGACTCTATTCGTGCGTGTTTGATCTGCCGAGAATCGTCCTAGTTACGTTGAATTGCGGTCGTCACCATTTCTTGAGTTCGGCGAGCACTGAAGGGGCATTCTTGACCAACGTGCTCTTCCATGGGATTCGTCCATCATTCTGAAGGCGGCCGATTAGGACGATTGGGTGAATACCTAGGCTGCTGGCTACCGACATTAACCATGGCTGGTTGATTCGTGCGGGTACCGCGGGAAGTGGGGCCGGCAATACCCAATCGGCAGCTTGGTCGTTGGCGGGACCTTCCGCGCCGAGCGTGGGGCTTTCCCCCTGGTCGTCGATGATGTATTTCTCGTCGTCGAGATGGCCCAGGATTATGTGGGCGACCTCATGCAGCACGGTGAAGAGAACCTTGTCGAACCGCTTTCCCCTGCCTGAAATGCCAATTACGGGCGAGCCATCTCCAAGCAGGAACGCACAGCCATCCATCTTGCTCCCAGGAAACGCCTCTACGAACACCAGACGAACGCCGACCTCGGCAAAAAGGCCAGGGAGCCTAATGAAATCGGCTGGCTCCTTGATCAATCGAGTCAGATTAGCTGCCAATTCTTCCAGAGCCGCACGATCGTAGGTGCCAACTTCAAGTTCCTCAGCTCGCTGCCGCACGCAAGCAATCCAGGCAAGCTGAGTGCCGGAAACGTGTTCGTCTGCTTTGGAACGACGAGCGGCGACCAGAATCGCCGGGTCACTAAAGATGTTGTCGAGGTTATAGAGATGTTCGAGTTCACGCGCTTGTTCTGAAGGCGTCTCGCCCTGAATTATTCCCCGCTGCCGAAGCACACTGATGGGGGCAAGATCCTTCAATCGCGCGCGCAGTCGGACATCATTCAATTGTCCTTGCGAGCGCTCATCTTGTGCGTGTCGCCACAGGTAGTACTTGTCCTGAATTTTCAGCCACATCTCGGGAGAGGTCTTAAGGGCGGCGGCGATTTGGGTCGCCGATTCCCTGGTGATCTCCTTTTTGCCGGAGACGATCTCCGACACGAACTGTGCGGGACGGTCGAGTATCTCTGCGAACTCGGCCTGGGTCCATCCCCGGTCATTCAGTTCGTCGGCCAGGATCTCGCCAACGGGGACGGCCACTGCCAGCTCGGTACTCACCGCACACCTCCTTTCACTGATACATCGACGAGTTCAAGGACGACGACAACGAGGTCTGCGTCCTCGAGCCGGAGCGCGAATGCCAATCGGTACCCCTCATTGAGGCGGATCGAATAGCAGTTCTCCGCACTGCCGGTGTCGATCCGCTCGAGACCGACGGATCGCATCGCGCGGAGATCCCGCATGTCCATGGCGCCATCTACGATCTGCAACTTCTTGCGATAGGCCGCGATCACGGCGCGTTCCCACCGAAGCGACGTGATGTCGCGGTCCTCAGCGAGACGACGCAAGTCCTCGTCGCCGTACTCGATCTGCACTCGGATTCACTCCATCACCCATACGCCTGTGACCGGAACCCTACCGCGCGGTCCGGGCGTACCCGGCAGGACGCTCCGCACGACTGACTCCGATCATACGCTTCACCCTAGGGGTGATGGAAGTAACTACTGCTAATAAGCTTAAGGGTGATGGACAAGTGTCGACTATCGGATATGCTGCTATCGGGAACAAACCCACCCTTGGCCGGCGCGCCCGGGACGAAGTTGAGGAGGTCGGCATGGCCGACAAGCACGAATCGCGGAAGAAGCTCACCATCACGATCGACGGCCAGCCGTTCACGACTCGTGACGACGATCAGGAATCGGCCGCGCTGCTACGGCTCGCCGGCCTCGATCCCGCGCAGTACGACCTGGCCAAGATCAAGCGCAATGGCGAGCCCAAGGTCTACCGCGACGAGAAGGTCATCGACCTCGAGGAGGGCGATGCCTTCGTGACCGTTCGTCAGAGCGCCCAGGTCGCCTAATGAGCGACGTCGTTCCGCCCGCCGACGGCGCCGCGCGTTTCATCGCCGACCTCGCCGGTGAAGGGCACGAGCCGACCCGGTGCGGGGATGTCGTGCGGTACTACGTCATCCCCGCATCGGGCCGGCACGCCGGAATTCGGCTCGAAACCGGCGTCAGCGTGGGCGAACTGCAAGGGTGGCCCACCGTGCCACCACACTGGATACATCTTCCCGACGAGATCGCCTTTCCCCACACCAACACCGATGTCCAGGACTGCCCACCTGGCTGGCAACGACACTCCCGCGACACCGGCCCATGGCGGATGGATCGCAAGCCGATCCTGGTCTGGATTGCACACGTGCGCGGCATGCTCGGACAGGCGGTCTGAGATGGACGGGCATTCGGTAGCGATGACGCAGGAGATGCACGACGCGCTGGCTCGGCATCTGCTGCGCACCGACGGGCAGGAGGACATCTGCCTGGCTACCTACGAGGTCTCGACCGGTGCACGCCGCGTCTCGAGGGTGCTGCACTCGGTCGAACTTCCCCGTGATGGTGAGAGGTCCGTACACGGCAACGCCACCATCACCGGCTCGTACGTCCTTCGCGTCGCAGCGGAAGCCGCGCGCGATGGCCGCGGCCTGGTCATGCTGCACAGCCACCCCCGCGGTGAGGGGTGGCAACGCCTCAGTGGCCCCGATTTCGACGCCGAACAGTCCTACGCCGTCCTGGCCCAGCAGGTCACCGGTTTACCCCTGGTCGGCATGACCCTGGCCGGCGACACGACCTGGTCGGCCCGCATCTGGTCGGACACAACACCGGTGTGGGCAGAAGCCGTACGCCGCGTCGGCACCAACCTGACCATCTCGTGGAACAACGCATTGCGGCCACCGCCGAAGGTCGAGGAAGCGCAGAGCCGAACGATCTCGGCCTGGGGTGAGTCGCGGCACCGGGACATCACCCGGATGCGCATCCTCGTCGTCGGCGTCGGCAGCGTCGGACTCGACGTGGCGCAGCGGCTGGCCGCCACCGGCCTCGCCGAGATCGGCGTCATGGACCACGACCGCATCCATGAGGTAAACCGAGACCGCATGATCGGTGCGACCCGCCGCGACGTGCGCCTGCACCGTCGCAAGGTCGACGTCGCCGCACGCCTCGCCCGCCGAGCCGCCACCGCCCGCCGTTTCGTGGTCCACACCCACCACGCCAACATCTGCACGCCTGAAGGCCGTGCGGCAGCGCTCGACTATGACCTCATTTTCTCGTGCGTCGACAGGCCCTGGCCCCGTGCCGTACTCAACACGTTGGCCTACGCCGACCTCATCCCCGTCATCGACGGCGGAATCGCGATCGACACCTTCGACGACGGCGCCATGCGAGCGGCGACACGACGAAGCCAGACCGCCACTCCCGGCCGACCCTGCCTGGCGTGTACCGGGCAGATCGACATGTCCGAAGTGGCATTGGAAATGGGCGGCAACCTCGACGACCCCGGATATATCCGGCGTGCACAGAGGTCACCGGTCGCAGGGCGCCCCAACGTGGCCGCACTGTGCGCCGCAGTGAGCGGCAGCCAACTCGAACACTTCGTGACTCTCGTGGCCCGACCCGGCGGACAAGGAGTCCCGAACGCCCTGAGGTTCGCCCTCGCCACCCACCACCTGGAGCACCTACCGCACGACACGCAGCCTTACTGCACCACCGAAAGCCACACCGCCACCGGCGATCGCCGTGCCGATCTGAGCCGCACCGACATACCGTGGGCCCGTGATCACGCGGCGCCGATATCGACGGTTCGGCGCTGGGTGCAGAACCTTCTCGATCGCACGGTCGAGAAATTCCTCAACGCCTAATACTGCGACGGCACTCGCTGGAGTTGCCCGCGGCTTCGGCAGCAACTCAGGCCTGACCATGTCGATGAACGCCGAGTACACAGTTTGTCGGCGGGTTCCGGTACAGTTGCAACCAACACGGCCAGCCTTCCGCTCATCTGAGGGGGAGGCTGGTTTTCTGTTATCTCGTGAGTCAACCCACCTACGGTAAACCGTTCAAGACCATTCCCCAGCAGCGGCAGCTGCTGGAATCGCGAGGGATGACGATCGCGGACCCCGCGGCCGCGGAGCGGTGGTTGGACACCGTCGGGTACTACCGGCTCAGCGGGTACTGGTATCCGTACCGCGTTCGTACCAGGCCAGCAAGCGGCCCCCCGGTCATCGAGGACCGATTCAAGCCCGGGACGTCGTTCCAGCAGGTTCTCGATCTCTACGAGTTCGATCGCGTACTGAAGCTGCTGGTTCTCGACGCGATCGAACGGATAGAAGTCGTCATGCGGGTGCGGGTCGGTCACACCCTCGGCCGGCACGGTGCATTCGCGCACACCGACCCCACCGTCCTGGGCCCCGAGTTCGTCGGTGTTGCGGACCCGTCGCGCCCGCCGGCCCATGCCGAATGGCTCGACGGTCCGCACGCGAAATGGCTGCGCAAAGTCGGGCAGGACCAGGGGCGATCGAAGGAAGAGTTCGTCACGCACTTCAAGCGCAAGTACGGCGGTCCGCTCCCGGTGTGGGTGGTCACCGAGATCCTCGACTTCGGCGGCCTGTCGCGCCTCTACGAAGGACTCATGCAAAAGGATCGCGACGACATCGCCGCGAGCTTCGACCTGAGAGACAACTCCGGCGCCGGCCACGGTGCAGCCCTGGTGAGCTGGATGAAGAACCTCAACTACATCCGCAATACCTGTGCACACCATTCACGACTGTGGAACCGGAACATCGACGTCCAGGTCTCCGGCCGGCACCTGACCACCATCCCTGATCTGCAGCATGCGGCGGCACCGGCGACCACGAAACGTGTGTACGCCTCGCTGGCAGTGCTCGCCTATCTGCTCGACCACGTCGATCCCCGCTCGAACTGGACAACGACGATCACTCAGCAAATCCAGACCGGGCTCGCCGCACTGAATCGGTCCGAATCCGAGATGGGTTGCCCACCAGCATGGGCGACAGAAGCCGTCTGGATCTAGTTCAGTGTGCGACGTGCCGCCGACGGATCGTGTGGACCGGCCAGGCAAGATAGTCGGCTGAACACCGATACCCGGTGTGTGGTGGTGTGGGCGAAGGAGATATCGATGGCGTCGGTTCACGAGGTGATCGAAGCGTTCCGCGCTGCGCCGTCCAACTCGGAGCGGGGCACCAAGTTCGAGCAGCTGATGGTCCGCTACTTCGAGCTCGACCCGATGTCTCGCAGCAGTACGACGCAGTGTGGCGGTGGATCGACTGGCCGGGCCGCGCCGGCAAGCCCGACACTGGCATCGACCTGGTGGCCCGCGAACGCGACACCGGCGAGTACACGGCCATCCAGTGCAAGTTCTACGAACCCACCCACACCCTCGCCAAGGCCGACATCGACTCCTTCTTCACCGCCTCGGGGAAGAAGCCGTTCACCAACCGGGTGATCATCTCCACCACCGACCGGTGGGGCCGCAACGCCGAGGACGCACTCGAGGACCAGACCACGCCGGTGCAGCGGATCGGGCTGGCCGAGATCGCCGAATCCCCGATCGACTGGAACATCGCCTGGTCCCAGGGCGAGCTAAATGTTGACCTGGCGGAGGCGAAGCGGCACGATCCGCGCCTGCACCAGCAGGACGCCATCGACGCGGTGTTCGCCGGGTTCGAGGCCGGCAACGACCGCGGCAAGCTCATCATGGCGTGCGGTACCGGGAAGACCTTCACAGCGCTGAAGATCGCCGAACGCACCGCCGAGGAGAACGGCGGCAGTGCCCGGATCCTGTTCGCGGTCCCGTCGATCTCCCTGTTGTCGCAGACGCTGCGGGAGTGGACCGCGCAGACCCAGCTGGATCTGCGGGCGTTCGCGGTGTGCTCGGACACCAAGGTCTCCCGCTCGGCCGAGGACATGGGCATCCATGATGTCGCGATCCCGGTCACCACCGACCCGCTCAAGCTCACCGCTGAGATGGGGCATCGTAAACGCGCCAAGGGATTGACGGTCGTGTTCACCACCTATCAGTCCCTGCCGGTGGTTGCCGCTGCGCAGAAGGACGGGGTGGACCGGTTCGACCTGGTGATCTGTGACGAGGCGCACCGCACCACCGGGGTCACCCTGTTCGGGGAGGACGAGTCGAACTTCGTCCGCGTCCACGACGCCGACTACCTGCAGTCCGACCGCCGGCTCTACATGACCGCGACCCCGCGGCTGTTCGACGACAAGGTCAAGGATCAGGCTGAGGAGCACTCCGCCGAACTGACCTCGATGGACGACGAGACCATCTATGGTCCCGAGTTCCACCGCCTCTCGTTCGGTGACGCGGTCGCCCGCGGGCTGCTCACCGACTACAAGGTGATCGTGCTGACCGTCGACGAGGAGCTGATCGCCTCGCCGATGCAGACCCAGCTCGCCGGCGATTTCAGCGAGCTCCGCCTCGATGACGCCTCCAAGATCGTCGGCTGCTGGAACGGGCTCGCCAAACGCGCCGGCCGCACCCCCGACGGCACCGGCTTCGCCCCCGGCGATCCCCCGATGCGCCGCGCGGTCGCGTTCGCCAAGGACATCGCCGCCTCCAAACAGGTCGCCGAGGTGTTCCCCGCCGTCGTCGACGCCTACCGGGACCTGCTTGAGGACACCGAGAACGACGGCCAGAACGTCGACAACACCAACCTCGACCTAAGTTGCGCGGTCCGGCATGTCGACGGCACCTTCAATGCCCTCCAACGCAACGCCGAACTGGCGTGGCTCAAAGCCCCGGTGCCCGAGGGAGAATGCCGGATCCTCACCAACGCCCGCTGTCTGTCCGAGGGCGTGGACGTGCCCGCCCTCGATGCGGTGATGTTCCTCAACCCCCGCAACTCGGTCGTCGACGTCGTCCAGTCGGTCGGGCGGGTGATGCGCAAGGCCGACAACAAGGACTACGGCTACATCATCCTCCCGGTAGCCGTCCCGGGCGGGGTGTCCCCGTCGCAGGCGCTGTCGGACAACCGCCGCTTCAAGGTCGTGTGGCAGGTCCTCAACGCCTTGCGCGCGCACGACGACCGGTTCAACGCGATGGTCAACTCCATCGCCTTGAATGCCAAGTCCAACACCAAGACCGGCAAGGGCAACGACCGGCTGATGGGCGGCCACATCGGGCCCACCCGCGGCAGCGACGAATCCGTCGACAGCAACGATACCGGCACCACCGCTACAAATGGCACCGCCACCGACACCGCAACAGACCCCGGTCCTGCTGGTGGGCAGATGGCCCAGCAGATGGCGCTGTTCTCGCTCTCGGAGTGGCAGGAAGCGATCGTCGCGAAGATCGTCGACAAGGTCGGCACCCGCGCCTATTGGGAGGACTGGGCCTCGGATGTCGCCGACATCGCCTCCGCCCAGATCACCCGTATCCGCGCCCTCCTCGCCGGCGCTGACCCCCAGGTGACTACGGCGTTCGAGCAGTTCCTCCAAGGCCTGCGGGACAACCTCAACGACTCCATCACCGAAGCTGATGCAATCAGCATGCTGTCCCAGCACCTGATCACCAAACCAGTGTTCGATGCCCTGTTCGCCGACCACGACTTCGCCTCCCACAATCCCGTCTCCCGGGTAATGCAGACGATGGTTGACACACTCGGCGATTCCGGTCTCGAGGCCGAAACCGCAAGACTCGACAGCTTCTACGACTCGGTGCGGGTGCGGGCCGCCGAGGTCACCACCGCCGACGGCAAACAGAGAGTGATCGCGGAACTCTATGAGAAGTTCTTTCGCATCGGCTTCCGCAAGCAGTCCGATGCCCTCGGGATCGTCTACACCCCCGTCGAGATCGTCGACTTCATCCTCCGTGCCGCCGACCAAGCCTCGCGCGACACCTTCGGCCGCGGTCTGACCGACGAAGGCGTGCACGTCCTCGACCCGTTCACCGGCACCGGCACCTTTGTCACCCGCCTGCTGCAGTCCGGGCTGATCAGGCCAGCTGACCTGGTCCGTAAGTACGCAAACGAATTGCACGCCAATGAGATCATGCTTCTTGCCTACTACATCGCGGCGGTGAACATCGAGTCCACCTATCACCCTCTTCTGGGCAACGAATGTGTTCAGGCCTACAGTCCATTCGAGGGCATTGTCCTCGCCGACACCTTTCAGATCACCGAAAACGGCGACAGTCTCGATGCGATCATGTTTCCCCAAAACAATGACCGCATCGTCCGACAACTCGCAACCCGGATCAACGTCGTGGTTGGGAATCCGCCGTACTCGGTCGGGCAGACCAATGCCAACGACCTCAACGCAAACATCTCCTATCCGACTCTGGACAAGCGGATCGCCGAAACCTACGTCAAACGCTCGACAGCGCAGCTGAAGAACAGCCTCTACGATTCCTACCTGCGCGCGTTCCGGTGGGCCACCGACCGTATCGGCGACACCGGGATCGTCGCGTTCGTGTCCAACGGTGGCTGGATCGACGGCAAGACCGCCAGTGGTATTCGGCTTTCCTTGGCCGATGAGTACTCCCGCATCTACGTTTACAACCTCCGCGGCAACCAGCGCACCGCCGGCGAGACCTCCCGTCGAGAAGGAGGCAAGGTCTTCGGTTCTGGCAGCCGCAATACGGTGGCCATTTTCATCGGCATCAAGCACCCCACGCATACCAGCGGCTGCGAGATCTTCTACCGCGACATCGGCGACTATCTCGGCCGAGAGGACAAACTCCGCATCGTCAACGATGCAGCCCTCGACACCATCGACTGGCAGACCATCACGCCTGACGGTCATGGCGACTGGACCAACCAACGCAACGACGAGTTCGAGACTTGGCCGACCATCGGAGACAAGAACGCCAGTCAAGCGATCAAGGTATTCGAACGGTACTCGTCGGACCTCAAGACCGGTCGAGATGCCTGGTGCTATCAATACTCGAGTGAGATACTCACCAATAACGTAAGCAGACTGATTGCACAGTACGAGGATGCACTGTCGCAATTTCAAACGTTCTGTCGAGACACCGGTATCACCATGCCTTCGGAGAAGTCCGTCGACGATTTCCTTCGCAGCTCACCCGAGTTTGCAGAATCCGGAAAGCTCAGCTGGAATTCTCGAATCAAGCAACAGCTGGCGCGTGGATCACGAATCCAACTCGACTACACCGGCGTCAGAGCATCGACGTACCGGCCGTTCACGACCCAATACGCCTACATGTCGGCGGAACTGAACGACCGCCGCGGTGAGCTACCATCGATGTTCCCCACCACTCACCACAAGAACACCGGCTTCTATGTGGTCGGAACCGGGTCAGACAAACCTTTCTCGTGCCTGATGACCGGCTCGATCCCCGACCTGTCTTTCTGGGGATCAGGTATGGGCCAGTTCTTCCCTCGTTGGACCTACGTCAAGACAGAGCCCGTCGAAGGGGAGCTCGATCTCGCGGCCGCAGACGATGTGGAGATCGACGAGTACGGCTTCCGCCGTGTCGACAACATCACCGATGCCATCCTCGTTCGATCGTGGCGGCTGTCGAAGATGAAGTGGGGCAAGACAAAAGACACGAAAACCGGAAAGAACGTCGAGGACCGCACCACCATCGTCTATAACTCGAAGGTGACGATCGCCGGCATCCCGGAGGACGCGGAACGCTACATGCTCGGGTCACGGTCGGCGTTGGCGTGGATTATCGACCGATACCAGGTCAAGTTCGACAAGCCGTCGAGCATCGTCAACGATCCGAACGAGTGGTGCGACGAACACGACAACCCGCGCTACATCGTCGAACTGATCCAACGGGTCGCTACAGTGAGCGTCGAGACCATGAAGATCGTCGATTCTCTGGACGACGACTGAGCCTTAGCCTCACCGAGACAGAGACCGTCGACTGCGACGACGGGTCCATGCCGATCCCGGAGTGGACCAGGGAAGTTTGGTGTGGCGCTTCGTCATGACCGACGACGAGCCGGACTTCGACACACAGGCTTCGATCCGCCCGCTGCGTATCGCGATCGGAGCCGTTGTCCGCGATCTGTGGTGCCTGCGCTACGGACGTGACGTGCAGGTAGATCGTCTGGTGTGGGAACTCGCCATCAGCGACCAGTATGCAGTCACCATCGGCTGGAGCGGGCCGGGGTCGGCGGGTTCAACCTCTGCCACGGCGTATCCATGGATGCCCGCCTACACGCAGGCCGCGGTCTGGGGGGCCACGCAAGGCGTGCTGACCAGCTACGAGTTCATCCAGTGGCCATCGCGAGGACAGCACATCCTCAACCCGCGCCTACGCCAGGAAGGACCGGTGTGGGTCGACCCGCACACCGACACCGCGGTCGCCGCCACCGGCGAACTGTGCAAGCACCGCACCGCCTGGGACGCCCACGACCGGCCCGTCAGGTCAGTGAACTCCGGGAGATTCGACTCAATGGGTACCGCAGACGGCGCGTCCGGCACACCGGCCTTAGCGTGGCCACGTGAGCGCAATCCGTATCGCCATCGACGCCGATCCCGACGCTGACGGAGTCATCTCGCTCCTGAGGTACGCGGTGGGATCAGCGGATCGAGACCACCTGGACGTGGCACTCGTTACCCGGCGGTTCGCATCGACATCACCGCCACGCAAGGCAGGACTGCACTCAACCCGACCTGCCCACGGGTCGAGGATCTGGGGAGGACAGCCCGCACGGGGAAACCGACCCCCGACCTTAGTTCTTAATGGGTGCGGTCGTTATGGGGTCTATCGGTTTCGTGGTGGCGTTGTTCGATGAGAATCACGGCACACAGCAGCAGGTAGCTGCCCGGGACGATGAGGAGGACGGTGGCCAAGGTGACGATGAGGGCCAGTAGTTCCATGGCTGCTCCGCAGGCTGGGGCTCTCGGTCAGGGTAGTGCTCGGGACCGGCGGCGATGCCGAATGAGGGACGCCTCTCCACGGTAGCCGCCCACAGGGACGATCCTGGTAACCACCACGTGAACATGGTCGGGATCGGTCACAGGAACGTCCGGGTTTCCGCACGGGCAGAGTTCTGCATCTGAATCTCGGTCGTCCTCTATGTCGCTCGCGCCGGCGTCGGCAGATTCCGCCGCGGCCGGTCTGCATACCCGTGCAGGTACCGGGCGTACTCGGTGAGTGATGTGGCCACGCCCGCTCGCCCGCGCCATGCGCCCGCGGCGGGGCTGAGCGCTCGGCACGAGAGACGCCGCCGGTCCTCAGAGGCGCTACGGCATCATCGGTGACGACTGCGTCGACACGGCCCGCTTCGTACGCAGCAGCCTGCATGGATTCGTCCACCTCGAGCTCGGCGAAGCATTCCAGATTCCCCGGTCAACTGACCTCAGCTTCTCGCGACTCGTCGATGCCCTCGACACCACGCTGACAACCTGGTGAACCCCACCTCGTCGCGATCAGCAAATAAGATAGTCCGTGAGCCCGTCGAGTTCCGCCGCCCGTCTGTGTCCTAGCTCCACTGACTGTCCTCATCGGCAGTCGTCGACGGCAGGCACACCGGCGAATCGTGCTGCGAGGAAGTCGATCGCACCCTGCGCGCCGGAGATCAACGTCGTATTGTGACTTCCGCCGGGCGGTCGCACCACCTGCACCGTATCGCCCGCGGCACAGGACTGACGGACGAACTCGTCGTGGACCGCGACGGGCACCAATTCGTCTGCTTCCGCGTGATAGCTGTAGACCGGTGCGCTGGTTCCTGTTGCGGTCGGGCTGTTCTCGCGAGAACCTCACGCAGCGGGCGAAGGTCGAACGGCCAGGGTCGATCGTGTAGTCGCGCAACGACCGAAACGCGTAGGTCGCGATCAGATCGACGGTGCACGCGGCGCTGCTCGCGTGCATGGCCGCTCGACCCTCAGCCGTGAAAAGCTCGCTCAGCCCCTTCTCGGGATACGCGCGATCGATCCCGGTCACTCCGCCGAAGGTGAGTCCGAAGCCGTACCCGCCATCGACGTTCCGCATGGTCGCCTCGAGGTCGGCAGGTAACCCGCCCAGTGCAATTCCGCTCAGGCCCAGCTCGGGAGCATGGGGCTGCTGGAGTTCGGCGGCCCACGCCGTGGCGAAGGCGCCACCGGAGTATCCCCACACACCCGTAGGCGCGTTCACGTCGAGTCCGGCCGGCTCGAAATGCCGAGCGGCGCGGACCCCGTCGAGAACCGCGAAGCCGGCCTGCGGTCCGGCCAGGAACTCGGACTCCGGGCCCTCGTAGTCCGCGGTGACGACCGCCCACCCCCGGGACAGTAGGGTGGCGATCATCACCGACTCGGACGCCGCGTTCGACGTCACGGCCCCCAGGCCCGCCGTGAGCGCATACGACGGGGCACACCGGGATCCGAGACTGTCCTCCGCGGTCTGATAGGAGACGAGCGGCCGAGGGCCGTCGCCCGACCAGGGCGTCCTCGGGACCAGAACCGTGGCGACGTCGGCCACCGGATCTCGGTGCGAATCGAGCGACTTGTACAGCAGCTGCCACGAATCGACCGGGAGCGGCACACTCAGCGCCGGGGCCGCCAAGTCATCGCTCCACCCACTGCTCAAAGCGCTGGTCTTCCGCGGCTATCTCACATACGACGGGTCGCGCTACCGCACCGGCCCGTCCATCGGCGCCCTCGCCGCTGTCGACAGGCCGTCGATCGTGCCGATCGCGCAGCCCTTCATGGAGGACCTTCTGCGACAGTTCGTCGAAACGGTCATGTTGGGCCGCGTGGTCGGAGGGACCCTCATCTACCTGCACAATGTGGAGTCCAATCAAGTTGTGAGATATTCACCGCCACGGGTTCGCCCTCCCAGCGACCACCCGTCGTCCACCGAGAAGCTCTACCTCGCCGAGCTCGACGACGAGCAAATCGACCGCTACATCGACGAGCACATTCACCCTGCGAAGCGAGAGGTTCTGCGCGCCGAAGTCCTCGAAGCCCGGGCCACCGGCGTGGCCTTCAACCACGGCGACACCTTCCCCGACCTCAGCGCCGTCGCCGCACGCATCGTAGTAGGTGACAGTCTCGCGGCATGCCTAGCCATCGGCGGGCCCAGCCGACGCATCGAAAGCCGATTGAACGAAATAGCCTCCGCCACAACGTACGCCGCTAACCGTATCGCCAAACTGCTACTCCGGTGAGCCGCGAACTTCCCGAGTGTGCAACAGCACCGCCGCCTACCTACACCACCCACAGTTTGGTGACGTCGGCACGGGTGGGATCCGGACTTGCGACAATCGGAGCGGTCGCCGGCCACAGTCCGGCGCCGGATAACGGCGCACCCAAGCAGGTAACGTGACCGAGGCGGGCGGCGGCGTCGCGCACAATCCTCCGCGCCACCGAGTGGACCCGCACCCATCGCGCCGCAGGAGAGGATGGGCCCGTTGAACCCGGCCAATCCAACCCTGCGTGCGGACCGAGCGCCGCGATCCCGCAAATACGGCGCGAGCCAGCAGCAGGACGAGTCCCAGCGCCGCAGGCCCGCGTTCTCCGAGAAGATCAGGCGCGGGGGCACCGCTCGGAAGAAGATCGAGGTCGACGAGCACTCCCAGTCCGGCACCATCTTGAAGACCCTGGCGACGCTACGGCCGACGTTCGAGGAGGACGGCTTCGCCGATCCCGCTTTCGCAGACGCCGTTCTGGGTCGATGTGGTTCCCCTCCCCAGCCACACTCAGGCGGCCGCGACCGCGTCTGCCTTCGGAGCCGGCGCGCCGTCCGGCTCGGGCGTAGCAAACGGCCGAGGAAGAAACTTGCTCGCGCCGTTCACTGCCAGAATGCACAGCGTCATAGTAAGTAAGGTTGCTGCCCAGACTATTCCGCTAGAGAATTCGGACTCGTCGAGATGTAGCGCGATGATGATTGGTGCACCGAGGCCGAAGTTCGCACCGAACATTGTGACGGGGAAGACCGCTAAGAGGCCGATGAGGCCCCACGCGGTGGACACCCGCCGCCAGAGCTGCACTGCCAGCACAGTAAACAGCACCACCTGGGTTCCCTCGAGTACGCCGATGACCAACGGATAGTTCCAGATCCGCAATTCGTACGGCCCGTAGTAGGTATAGACATTCGTACCGGTGCCGATGACCTCGAATACGCATGAGGTGACGATCTCGGCTATCCAGATCAGGAACAGATGCTTGCGCCGCAGGCTCCCCTCGTACATGTGGCGGCCCGCGTAGAGGCAGGCGCTCGCGTACAGGATGATGTAGCCGCTATGCGACCAGTTCGGCTGAACGACCCCGAATGCAGTGAAGTGGGAGTACATCGCTCCCGGCTCGCCGTTGTGGACATCGTAAAACCAGAGGTCAAAAGCTACATCGTAGAGCGGTTCGGCGAAGGCCGCGATACCGGCCGCCAGACAGGCCAGCAGGTAGAAGGGGGTCCGCTGCCGGACGCACATTCGGAAGGCAATGGCCAGCATAATGGCGACTATGGCCCAACTCAGCCAGGTGAAGATACTCTGCCAGATCATGTCGAGTTCATGCTGCATGACCTCGGGTGGCATGCGCCCCATAGCTGCTCCTAGTCCAACACCTTTGTACGAACCGTCACTGCTTGGCCGGTATGGGCCAACGATCCTTTGAGGCTAGGTCGGCAACGCGATGTCGCACATCTCCCCAGGGGGGTACGGGAGTCCCACTTTGGGGGTAGGCGTCGGTCGCCGGGGGAAGGACCAATGCCGGGGGCTCGAGCGGGAGGGACGAGAATTGAGGATCGAGGAATGCGTCACTTGCGAGCGGCTTTCGGGTAGGCAGTCCCGGAGTTAGAGTCAACCACCATGGGTGATACACGAATTCGTCTCAGTGTGAGCGACAGCGGTGTAGCGATTGTCACGATGGTCCGTGCCGACAAGCACAATGCGTTGGACAAGGCTATGTTCGAGGGGTTGCTCGAGGCCGCGGATCGCCTCGCGACAGAGCGCACGGTGAGAGCGGTTGTGCTTCACGGCGAGGGGCGCAGTTTTTGTTCGGGTTTGGATATTTCGAGTTTTCTTGCTGATTCAGCGGGAGGTATCGATGCCTTGTTCGTCCGGGAGGATGGGCGACTTGCTAATTTCGCCCAGCGCGCGGCGTATGACTGGTCGGGAGTTCCTGTGCCCGTGATCGCCGCGATCACGGGAAGCTGCTTCGGTGGCGGTATGCAGATCGCGCTCGGCGCCGACATTCGAATCGCTGCGCCCGACGCCCAGTTGTCCCTCATGGAGGTCAAGTGGGGACTGGTGCCGGACATGGCTATCACTCAGTCCCTACCACGTGTCATGCGCATCGACGTGGCGAAGGAACTCACGTTCACCGGACGTATCGTCTCGGGCTTGGAGGCGAGTTCGTTGGGGTTGGTCACTCGCACGGCGGAGGACCCGCTCAGCGCAGCACTCGAATTGGCTGATGAGATCGCCGGGAAGTCGCCGGACGCGATCCGGGCGGCAAAGCGGCTCTACGATGAGACCTGGAGTGGCGGGGACACGGCGGATGCGCTGGCCCTGGAGTCCAGGCTTCAATTGGGACTGTTGGGTACACCAAACCAGGTCGCCGCTGTCGCTGCGGGCGTCTCAGGGCGCGCCCCCACGTTCACCGACCCGGCATGAATCACGTTCTGTCGACGCGTGATCGGCGCTCTGGAGGAGCCCCGATCTAGGTGTCCGCCCGATAGCCCACCGCGTTCAATGCAATGGCACCATATTTCTGCGCGACGGCATGGGGTTTGGGCGGACACTCGACATACCAGCCGGGAATGGCATCACACATGTCGAGCAATGCCCTTGTGGTGAGCACGGGATCCGCGACGGTGAATAGCCCGCGCCTGCGCCCCTCTCGCACGATCCCGAGGAGCAGACGTTCGATCCCCGTTCGCACACGCTCGAAGCGGTCGCGATTCGGTGCGCTGAGGAACCGAATATCCGGCTCCAACGCCACCATCCGGGGGTCGACGAGGGTTCCGAGGAGTATCGATTCGACCACATAGGGCAGTCGGACCTCCGGCTTGTCCCCGCCCTCGTCCCGCGCGGCGTACGCGCGGGAGAGGACGTCCTTGGTCGCACACTCGAGCAGAGCCGTGAAGATGCCTTCCTTGTTCCCGTGATAGTAGTACAGCGTGGGCATCGTCACGCCTGCGCGTTGAGATATCTCTCGCACCGTCGTTCCGCGAAACCCGTTTTCGTGGAAGGCGTCCAGGGCTCCGCGGAGAATGGGTGACAATGCTGGTTGCGCCACACATCGCCAATCCGGTTCGTCGAGTACCGCTGTTGCCTCGTCGACTATTGCTGACGGTACTCGTCGCCGTGAAGCCATCGGTCCTGCCTGTGTCGCTCGTCCGTCGATCTGGGCTGTCGCAGTTCCTACAATGGAGGGAAGTGACCTCGAACGAGTAACCATGCAATCGCGGTGACGAGGTTCTGGATCGGGTCAACCAGGTCGATGATCATCTGATCTCTCTTCTTTCGTGGGTTGGTCGGGGTCGGCCGCGCTAGTCGACCGCGTACATCTCGTCCGTGATGACGGCCGGAAATTCTTCTGTCAGTGCCGTTGATTCGAAGCTCTCCTGGATCGCGAGCTGGGCACTGAAGGGCAAGGTGTCCATGATCTCGCGCACCCTTTCTTGCCTGCGGGCGACGGCTTGGCGGAATGGCATGCCGGGGGTGGCCTTCATCTGCGGGACGATGCCCTCGACATCGTCGACACCACCGGCGTGGTGACCGGCGTCGACCATGGCCTGCTCTGCGGCCATCTGCGCGTCGTCCTTCTCCTCGGACATGCCGATCGGGCCGATCATGGTGCCGTTGAGGAACTGCTTGACCACCGGCTCCTCGCTGGTGAGCAGCACCTCACGGGGCCCGAACATCACCAGTTGGCGGCGGAAGAGCATACCGATGTTGTCCGGCACCGTGCGGGCGAGGTTGATGTTGTGCGAGACGATCAGGATCGTCGCATCGATCTCGGCGTTGATGTCGATCAAGGTCTGCGAGATGTAGGTGGTGCGGACCGGGTCCAGGCCGGAGTCCGGCTCGTCGACCAGGATGATCTGCGGGTCCAGTACGAGGGCCCGTGCCAGGCCGGCGCGCTTGCGCATGCCTCCGGAGATTTCGCCGGGCAGTTTCGTTTCGGCGCCGATCAGTCCGGTCAGTTCGAGCTTTTCCATGACGATCTTGCGGATCTCGGACTCGCTCTTCTTGGTGTGCTCGCGCAGCGGGAACGCCACGTTGTCGTAGAGATTCATCGACCCGAACAGGGCACCGTCCTGGAACAGCACGCCGAACAGCTTGCGGATCTCGTAGAGCTCCTTGGTCGAACACTCCAGGATGTCGGTACCGTCGATCACGATCGATCCTTGCTCCGGGCGGAGCAGACCGATCAGCGACTTCAGGAACACCGACTTACCGGTACCCGACGGGCCCAGCAGCGCGCTGACCTCGCCGGGCGGAAGCGTCAGCGACACGTCCTGCCAAATCTTCTGCGATCCGAAAGACTTCGTCAGATTGGTGACCGCTACCTCGACACCCATTGTTTTCCTCACTCTCACGGCCTAGGGAGTTGGTGCTACGCAGCGGTGGCCACTATCCGCTGCAGTATTGGTCAGAACAACGGCTCGAATCGGCTGATCAACCAGGTCTCGTCGACGCGGGTAAGTCCGACCCGAATTGCATTCTGTGACTGCGTCGTTTCGGGACTGCTTGCCGTCGTGGTGCTCTGATTGATGTAGACGAGAACCGATGCTTGGTCTGCGGACACCGATTCGACCGCAGAGCCTGCTGCGGACGCCTGCATCGTTACCTGCTTGTCTTTTGCCGTCGGCGCGACCACATCTTTCGCCAGCTTTGTGTATGTTTCGAGGAAATCGCCGGTCAGCACGCCGCGTGCGGCATCCAGATCCTGATCGACGGTGTCGGGCTTGTACGACAACAGCGCTACGGCGCCGTCGGAAGCGACCTGCGTCACGGACCCGTGCGCTGCCACGACGTCCTGGTCGCCGGCGCGTTGGACGAAGAATTGGACGAGGACGAGGACGAGGATTGCACCGAGCGGGATCATCGCTGCGGCGGTCATGCCGAGTCGGCGCCGACCATGGGTCGGCCCCTCCGTATCGGAGGTCCTGACCACTGATCCGGCGATGTTGTCGGCGTATGTGCGCCGCTGTCCCCGATGGAGGGGCCAGAACCGCCCGATGAGGAACAAGATCCCGTCGACGGGCAGGCACCCTACCCGGATCGTTGCACGGACGATGCCGATCGGAGCTCCCGCGGTGGTGGATACAGTGCGGAGGCCCTCGAGGTACTTGCCGGCGGTTCGCCCGGTGCGCCCCTGGCAGATGATGCTGTTGGCGACGATGAAGAGCCCGGACACGGCCACGATACCCCAACACAGGACGGCCCATACCTGCCCCGCCAGAATTTGGGACAGCACCCCTGCAGATGCCGCCGCGGCGAGTGGCGGGCACATGTCGACTGCCAGTGCCCGGGCGCGGCGCACAAGAGATGCTCCCTGCTCCCCCGCGCTGTCGCGCTCGGGTTCTGCGTTCTCTTCTTTCACCTGGGTATCGATGTTCAGTGTCGTCATTGGACGAATCCCACCTTCGACAATTTGAGTTGCCCGTCGACGTCGACAACGTCCACGCGCAGCTGGTACTCCTGTGGCTCGATCGTCGCCGTCATACCGGGATCACCGCCCGACGGCTGGGCCTGATCTCCCGCCGCTCCAGTGGCGGGGTCAGCGGAACCGGGCCCGGCGAGCGGTACGTTGCCGTCCGCCGACGCAGCCACCAGAACAGTGGTGCTGCCGTCGTCATTTCGTCGCTCGATGCCGGATTCGACGGCATGGCCGACGGTGACGTTGCCCGCTGCTTTCATGGTGTCGAGAACGGTCTGTTTGCGGGCGTCGAAGTCGTCGTGCCACTGGCCGGCTGCGTTGTCGAGGATGCGTTGCACGTAGGCGTCGGGATCGTCTTTGCTCGTCGAGATAAGCTGCACAACTGCGTCTTCAGCGAAATGCATCAGGGCCTGGTCCGCCGAATCGCGTTGTTCGACCTCGCGGTGATCCCACCATGCCTTGATACCGGAGGCGGATCCGGCGAGGGAGGTCACAATGAGGAACGCGACCGCGGCGCGGTAGATCGTTGTACCCCGGCGCCCTTGCGACGCACCACGCCGTCTTGCCGGACGCTGCGGCTGCTCGTCGGCAGCCGGGTCTGGGGAATCGTCCGGCGGACGTGGTTCTGCCGCTTTCGCGGCGCGCTCGGCGGCAGCGAGTGCGGCCTCCGCGGCCGCGCGGGCTTCGATTGCGCGAGCGCGCAGGGTCGTGGTGTCGTCGTCGATCCGCGATCGTGACGTGTTGGTGGATGTTTTCGTCATCCCAGCCTCCTTGGACGTTTCAGCACGGGCATCTCACAGGGGCTCGAGTCGGGAGATGAGCCACTGATCGCCGGATGCCTCCAGCCGGACTCGTACACTGCTGAAGAGGTACGTCGGATCCGGTTTCGCGGCGCTGGCCGTGGTGCCGCGGAGGAAGACGAGTACCACCGCGGAGTCGGAGTCTGCTGAAACCACCGACGTTCCGCTCGCTTCCCAATGCGTCTCGACCTGACCTTGCTTCGCCTGCGGGATTATGGTCTCGGTGGTCAGCTTTGTGTACGACTCCAAGAATTCGCCGGTCAGATGACTTTTGGCCTGGGCGACGTCGTCCTCGACGGTGGGCGCCTTGTAGGTCAGCACCCCTGCGGTCAGTTCACCGGCCTTCTCGGCAACAGCGGCCCGTGTCCGTTCGGTGTGTTCGCCGGAGACGGTGAGGTGCAGGTGTGCCACGGCGGCGAAGGTTGCCGTCGAAGAGGCCAGGAGCGCCACCGCAACCAGTGTGCGCGTGCGCCGCCCTCGGATGGTCAGGGAGTGGGCGAACGCGGCCTCACTGCGGTAGGTCAGAGCGCCGGTGACGAGGACAACGAGTGTGCCCGCAACGATGAACCAGAGGGGGAACTCGAGAACTGCGCCGGTGGCCACGACGGCGCCGAGTGCGACCGCGGTGAGTCCGCATCTGAGGAATACGGCTTGCCTGGCGGTGGCCGGCTTCGGTGCGGCCGCGGCGCGCGGTTCCTGTGTCGGTTCCGCTGCGGCATGTTTGTTCTCGAGTTCACAGGTCATGGCACGACCTCCACCTTTGACAGTTTGTAGGACCCGTCGACATCGACGATGCCGACTCGTAGACGCCAGGTTCGTGGCTCGTCCTTGGCGCCGGCGGCGTTGCTTACCTTCGACACCGCCGATACCAGGACGGTCGTGCTGCCGTCGTCGTTTCGGCCCTCGATGCCGGCACCGAGAATTTCGCCGCTCGACTCGGTCTTCGACTCGGCGATGGCGGAGACGAACTGATCTTTTGTGCCTTCGAACTCGGTGAGCCACGATCCGGTCGCGTCGTTGATGATGCGGTCCGCGCCGGCCGCGGGATCCTGCGAGCTCGGGGAGATCAGGTTGAGGACTGACTGCCGGGCAGCGCCGAGCATGGCCAGATCCTGATCGCGGGCGTCCTGGCTGTCCTGGTGCGCGTGTGCGAGGGCCCCCGCGGCCACCAACAAGCCCACCAGAACGACCGCGAACAGCGCCGTCGCGAGGGTGTTCCATCGGCGGGCACCTGGTCTGCGGCGCCGCGGATCGTGGCGGACGGCTGGTACGTCGCCGGTATCGCCTGCTTCCTGTGCGGCGGCCGCGGCTTCTGCTGCCTCGGCTGCCTCAACGGCCGCCTCGGCAGCCTGCCGTGCGTCGAGTGCGGCGCGGACGGCGGCGACATCCGATACGGTTTCGGATTTACGTCGGAGCATCAGTGGCCTCCTGTCAGAATCGCCTGTACGGGAGATGTTTCACCGTGGAGAGATCCCGTGTGGTTGAGCTCTGTTTGCGTGTATGTTCTGCCGTCGCGGCCCTGATACTGGCCGGACCGTGGGTTGTAGCTTGCCGTCCCGATCTGGGGGGCGGCCGGTTCTTGTGTGTGGGACGCGGGGGCGGCGGAGTTGCCGGTGGTCGGTGTCGGGTCCCCTACCCAGGGGTTGGTTCCCGACGAGGTGTACGGCTCGTCGCTCTTGCAGATCTCGACGGTGGGGGCGCGTTTGCCGGGGTTGTCCATGCACGGCAGGTTCCGTGCGCCGCGCACGGCGACCGACGAGTCCTGCGGCACCGCGCAGAAGATCGGGTCGGATGTGCGCGTCGGTGCGTCGACGGCAGAGCCGTCGCGCCGTTCGGAGGCGGGAAGGAACCCGGTTGTGCAGGGCGGGGGTGCGTTCAGATTCAGGTTGAAGTCGAGGAATGCGCCGTTGGACGTTCCCTGGTCGGGGACGTTGATCGTCTTGAGGGCGCTGACGCTGGCGGGCAGCAGGACCAGCAGCTGTTCCAGCGATTGATTGTAGGTGACCGCGACCTGACCGAGACTGGTCAGGTTGGCCGCCAGCAGTGGGGCGGTGGGGTGCAGTTGCTGGAAGAGTGCACTGGCTTCACTGGCCGCTGCGGGGCTGGTTTCCAGGATGTGTCGGACGTGTTGGTCGTTCGCGTCGGCCTGTTGGACGGTGCCCGCCAGGTTCGCCGCCCACTCGCGGATGGCGGGGCTGCTGACTTTTTGGGAGTCCAGAAATGGTGCCGCGTCGTTGATCAACGTGGTGGTGGCGTCGGCGTCGGTGTAGGCCTGGTCCAGTACCCGGTCGGATCCGTTGAGGATCCGTTGCAGTGAGGGGCCGGATCCCTCGAAGGCGGTGTGTGTCTCGTCGATCAGTGCGCTCAGCTGTTGCTGCGGGATCGAGGTGAGGCTGGCGTTGAGGGTGTCGATCATCGGTCCGATGTCTTGCGGCACACTCGCTTGGCTCGCTGGTACGACCGACCCATCCTCGAGGAACGGTCCCTCGAGCGAGTTGGGAACGAAGTCGAGGTACTGTTCGCCGATCGCGGACCTGCTGTGCACCTGGGCTTCGGCTGAGACCGGGATGCGGACCGAGCTATCGAGATTCAGCGTTGCACGTGCCCCGCCGGCGGTGGGGGTGACATCGGTGACGGTACCGATGGTCGACCCGCGATAGGTGACGTTCGCGCTGCTGTACAGCCCACCACTCGTCGGAAGCTCGACGGCGACCGAGTAGCGCCCGATGCCCACCAGCGCGGGCAACCGCATGTACACGACACTCATCGTGGTCAGGGCAATCACGGTGAGGACGGCGAAGATGATCAGCTGAATCTTGACGAATTTCGACAGAATCATCGGGTACCCCTCATCGCAACGTTGTCGAGTCCCGCCGTCAGCGGGTTCTTCGTCGAGACCGCCGGAATTCGACCCTCCGTACGACCAAGGGCGGTTTCGGCATTGGTGAGCGACCCCTCGAGGGGTGTCCCCTGCAGTAGTCCTCGGTCGAGGCGACCCATGGTGAGATCGACGGTGGCGGAGAGGTTACCGGCGTCGCCCTTGAAGAACTTCGGAATGTTTTCCAGCGGCCACGGATACGTGGGAAGCAGACCCAGTGCCTGGGTGAGGTCGGAACCGGAGTTGCCGAGTTCGCGCAATACCGGCTCGAGCTCACGGACGTTGCCCTGTACGTCTTCCGAGCTCGCCGTGACAACCCGGTTCGCCGAGTCGGCGAAGTTTCCGACGGAGGTCACCGTGTCGGTGAGCTTCCTCTGCTGTTCGTCAAGGATGGCCAGCGCGGGCGGGATGCGTTCGAGCGCGCCGGCCAGTACGGCGTTCTGCTGGTCGACGGTCGAGGCAAGGCGATCGAGGCCTTCGGCGGCGGTGATGATGTCATCGCGCTGTTCGTTGAGACTGCCGCTGAACGTATCGGCTTGATTGAGAAGGTCACGGACTTCTCCCTCGTGCCCGGACAGCCCAGCGTTGAGTTCACCACTGATTTCCTGGATCTGTGCGAGGCCTCCGCCGTTCAGCACGGTCGACACCGACGCGAGTGTCTGTTCCGTGGTCGGATAGGTGCTGGCGTTGTCGATCGGGATCGTGTCGCCGTCGCGGAGTTCGCCCGCGGGTGGTTCCGTCAATGGTGGTGCCAGTTCGATGTGCAGCGAACCGAGCAAACTGGTCTGCCCCACCTTCGCTGTCGCGTTGCCGGGGAGGTGGACGTCGGACTCGAGTGAGACCGTAACGACGGCGTGCCATCCGGCGAGCTGCACGTCGTCGACGTTGCCTACCGTGACATCGCCGACGCGTACCCGACTGTTGCGCTGGATCGACGTCACGTTCGGCATCTCGATCTTGACGGTGTACGAGCCGTCTTCGGAACCGGCGGTTCCTGGCAGTGGCAGGGAATTGGCGCCTTGCCAGTCACAACCCGACACCGTGAGGGTGAATCCGCCGACGAGTGCCACGATGGCACCTCGGGTGAATTTGTTGTTGGCCATTATCGCCCACCTCCAGCGTTCGCGGGTGCCGGGATTCCGAGCAGCCCTGCCAGTCCGGCGGGTGCGCCGACGGGCTCGACAGCTGCGGGAGCAGGCACCGTACCGCGCAGCCATTCTTCGCTGTAGTCGATCTGCTCGGGTCTGACCTGTTTGCCGGCCACCGGGTTGATTCCGACCGGTGGGTAGTTCATCTGCACGAGCTGCAATACCGGTGCGAGCTGTTGGACACACAGTTTCGCCGCCTCGGCCGCACCCAGCTGGCTTGCCGCCTGGATTGCGCCGCAGATGAACTGCACCGGGTTCTGAAGCTGGGTGACAGCCAGCGCGCCGGTGAAGGACCCGTGTGCGGGTTCGTAGATGTTGTAGAAGTTCTGGATTGCCGTCGGACCGACGTGCAGAAGTTGCTCGATGTCGGGCCGAATCTCGTTCAACGACGTTGTCACGGTGGCGAGGTCGCTCACCGATTTGCTGAGCCCGTCGCGGTTGTCTTTCACAAACTGCCCCAGCCGGCTGGTCATCGCATCGATGTTCTGCAATGCGGTCGCCAGTTCCTGATCGGAGTTGTCGAGCACCGACGACACCGCGGCGACGTTCTGATTCAGCTCGACGATTTGATCGTCGCTGGCGGCGAGTGCGGTCATGAATGCCTGCAGGTTGCGCACGGTGGCGAAGAGATCGTCGCGGCCGTCCGACATCGTCGACATGGCATCGGAGAGCTTGGTCAAGGTCGAATTGATGTCGTCACCCTTGCCGGCCAACGACTCGGCTGCCGTGTCGACGAAGTCGCCGAGAGAGCCGGCCTGGTTGGCCTCGGTCGGGCCGATCGATTCGGCGAGATGCTGCAGCTGTTCCCGAAGGTCGTCCCATTCCACTGGCACAGCGGTGCGTTCGATCGGGATCTGTCCGCCGTCACTCAGTTCGGGGCCGCCGGTGTACGCGGGTGTCAGTTGGATCGCACGTGAGGAGATCAGACTCTGTGACAGTACCGCCGCTTTGGCCTGCTGAGGGACCTTGTAGTCGGCGTCGTAGTGGAACCCCACCCGCATCCGCTCGCCGTCGGGATCGATGGAATCGATCACCCCGACGTCGACGCCGAGGATCTTGACCTTGTCCCCGACGTACAGGCCGTTGGTGTTCTCGAAGTACGCGACCGCGGACCTCGTGGTGACTCGGTCGTACGCGCGCCATGCGAGGCCGAGTGTTCCGGCCACGAGTAGGACGACGACGGTCAGGATTATGGTTCGCCGTCGGGTCGATCCGCGTGTCATCAAAGACGCGAACATGGTCATCCTCCCAATCCGGGTAGCGGCGGAAGTCCAGGTAGCTGCGGTAGTGGCGGCAGCTGAGGCAGGCCGGGCAGTGCGGGTGGTCCGGGCTGGGCCGGAGCGGCTGCGGGAGCGGGAGCGGCGGGGTCGCCGGGTTGGACGGGGCAGGTGCTCGGATCGGGAAGCGGCGTGGTGTGGCCGGGCGGGGTCAGCCCCGGGGCCGCGTTGTGTCCACATGTCACCGGGAACTGGTTTTGCCCGTTGAGCGTGCCGGGGTTGACGCCTTGCTCCCGGAATGCGGCGTCGATGAAGGGCTGCAGGAACTGGCCGGGAAGCAGATTCATGATGTACGCCTTGAAGAACGGGCCGGAGGCCACCGATTCACCGAGCGAGGTGATGTATTGGCTTGCCGGCAGGATCGCCTTCTTCACATCGTCCTTACGTTCGTTCAAAAGTGCTGTCACACTGTTGAGTTGATCGAGTACCGGCCGGAGTTGGGCTTCGTTGTCATCGACCAGCGACGCCACCTGAGCCGTGACGGCGGACAGGTTCACCAGGAGCGTGTCGATCGCCTGTCGGCGCTGATCGAGCGCGGTGAAGAGTGTGTTGCTGTCGAGGAGCAGCTTGTTGATCTGTTCGCTGCGGCCGCCGAGGACCTTGGTCAGTGATTCCGCGTTGTGGAACAGGTCCTTGACCATCTGATCGCGGGTGCCCACGGTGTCCGAGAGCCGGGAGACCCCGTCGAGCGCGGCACTGAGGTTCGGTGCGGTCTGATCAAGGGTTTGGCTGAGGGTGTCCAGTGCGTTGGTGACCTGGTCGGTGTCCAAGTTGCTCACGGTGGTGGACAGGTCGCCGAGCGCATCGGTCAGGAGATAGGGGGTGGAGGTGTGCTCGAGCGGGATCGGCTGATCGGGTGAGAGCGCCTTGTCCCCCTTCGGCGTGACCTGCAGGAACTTTCGTCCCAGCACGGTCAGTGTCTTGATCGATACCTCGGAGTCCACGCCCAGACGTGGGCCGTCCACACTGAATGCGATCCGAACCTTGTCGCCGTCGAGGTCGATGTCCTCGACATCGCCGACGTGGACGCCGGAGAGGAACACCTTGTCGCCGGTCTCGAGCCCGCCGGTGTCACCGACGTATGCGGTGTAGGTCACCGACGAGCTCAGCGTGGAGGCGATGCGGTCGAAGTTGACCGAGATCAGCACCAGGGCCGCGACCACCAGGACGCCGATCAGACCGGTGCGTACCGTGTTCGTTTTCTGTGTTCGGCTCACTGTGCTGTACACCTTCCTGCCCGCTGTCCGATGATCGGGATGAGGGCGGGATTACCGTCAGGGCCATTGACTTTCAATGTGACATCGCAGAGGTAGAACGTGAAGAAGTCGCCGTAGAGTCCGAGTCGGGCGAGGCGACCGTACGCATCGGGGAGCGTACTGAGCGCCCAGTTGACGTAGTCCTTGTCTGCATTGATGTTGCCGGCGACTCGTCCGATCTCGGTGACGTCGTTCCTGATCGCCGGGCGGGCGTTCACCAGGAGGTCGGCGACGGAGGCGGACGCGTCGTTGACGCGGACGAGGGCGTCGCCGATCGGGTCGGACTGCTCGGAGAGTCCACTGATGACTTGCTGCAGTTTGTCGATACCGTCGTCGAACTGTTTGTTGTGTTCGTCGACCGTGCCGAGGACCCGGTTGAGGTTGTCGATCACCGAGCCGATCAGCTGATCACGGTCGGCCAGTGCGGAGGTCAGTTCGCCGGATTGTTTCAGGAAGTCCGATACCGTTCCGCCCTGTCCTTGCAGAACATTCACCAGTGAGGTCGAGAGCTTGTTGACCTGATCGGGGTCCAGTGCTTTGAACAGTGGCCGGAAGCCGTTGATCAGGGCATCGAGATCCAGCGCGGCCATCGTGCGATCTGCCGGGATGGTCGAGTCCTCGGGCTGTGTGGTGTTGGACCCGGGGCTGTCGAGCAGTTCGAGGTAGTGGGCTCCGATGAGGTTCTCGTACCGCACGGCGAGCTTGGTGGATTCGGTGAACGGCACGGCCTTGGTGAGCGAGAACTCGACCAGGGCGGTGGCCTCGTCGACGATCTCGACGGACTTCACCTTCCCGACTTCGACGCCGGCGACCCGCACGAACTCGTCCGACTTCAAACCGGATGCGTCAGCGAAGGCGGCCTTGTAGGTGCGTTCGCTGCCGAACCGCACCTGGGAGAAGACCACGACGACCGCGGCGGTGAAGAGCACCATGATCACCGCGAAGAGGGCCAAACGTGCAATGGTTCCAGTGATTTTCATTAGCGTGCAGGCCCTCCCACGATATTCCCGAACAGATAGTCGACGAAGAATGGAGAACCCAGACGGGGGCTGGTCGCATCGGCGATCGATGCGCCGGTGTCGGTGACCAGCACGGGCGACGGGTACATGTCTTTGGTGATCATCGGATAGCACCCCGGTTGCCCGCCCGGACCGCCGGATGCCTCGACCTTCGGCAGGTTCTCTGGGTAGCGATACGGGTCGTCGCCGGGAAGGAACCCGACATCGAGGTCGAGAGAGTAGCCGGTATTGTCACCGAACGAGTTCGACAAGACGTCGCGGGTGTCGACCGATTGCTGGAGTAGACAGGTGATTTCGGGGCTGTACTTGGACAGAAGGCCTGATGTCGGCAGCAGTAGCCGCATGGAATCGACCAGCCCGCGCTCGAGGTCATTGGTCAGCGCCGCGCCGTCGTTGCCGAAGTTCACCGCTGCGGTCAGCGTCGAATCGAGCTGTTCCTCGCGCTCGACGACCGAATCCGACGTCGTGGAAGCGAATTTCAGTAAGTCCATCAGGGTGGGCGCGACATCGGCGTAGGTGTTGACGACGGTGGACGTGTCACGGAGATCGCTCTGCAGTTGCGGCAGGACCGGGTTGAGTCGGACGAGGACGGAATCGGCCTTGACCATGGTGTCGCCCAGCTGCTCCCCCCGGCCGCGCAGACCCTCGGCGACCGCGCCGAGTGCCGAGTTCAGCTTCGCCGGGTCGACGTGGTGCATCACCGACGTCAAGTTCTCGAATACGGTGTTGATCTCCGTCGTGACGTTGCCCGACCGGACTTCACTTCCCGCGGCGAGCTGACCCTGCCCTGAGGCGCTGGTCAGCGCGACATACTTGGCGCCGAACGCCGTCGTCGCTTTGATCTCGGCGGTGGTGTCGGCCGAGAGCAGGTCGAAGCGTGCCGAATCGATATCGAGGCTCAGCCGCGAGGTACCGGCCACCTGCTGGACTTCCTTGACCCTGCCGATCTCGACACCATTGAGTTGGACCTTGGCCCCGGGTTCCATCACCAGGCCGGACCTTTCGGCGACGACGGTCAACGGAACGGTTTCCTCGAAGGCCCCGCGGAATGTCTGCATGCACAGCACCAGGGCCGTGACGACGCCGACCAGCATCGCGGCGCCGGCGACCCGGAGCGGTGGCTGTTTGTAGTGTGATTTATTGCGTGTTCCCATCAGCGCGTTCCCCCGTCTAACCGGCCAGGTTGAAATTGCCGGATGTTCCGTAAATGGCAAGTGAGGCAAACAGAACCACCATCACCACCGCGATCAGTGACGTGCGTACGGCCCGTCCGACCGCCTCGCCTACACCGGCGGGGCCACCGGCGGCGTTGTAGCCGTAGTAGCAGTGGATCAGCATGACCACGGTGGCCATCAGTAGGGCCTCCAGGAAGGACCAGAACAGGTCGCTCGTCCGCAAGAAGGTGAAGAAGTAGTGGTTGTAGACGCCGGCAGACTGGCCGTAGATCCCGGTGGTCGTCACCTGGGCCGCGAGGAACGACATGATGACGGCCATGGAATACAGCGGGATGATGGCGACGATGCCGGCGATGGCCCTGGTCGACACCAGGTAGGACATCGACCGGATGCCGGTCACTTCGAGTGCGTCGATTTCCTCGCTGATCCGCATCGCCCCCAGCTGGGCGGTGGCACCCGCACCGATGGTCGCTGCCAGCGCGATACCGGCGACCACGGGTGCCATGATCCGGACGTTGCAGAACGCTGCGAAGAACCCGGTCAGTGCCTCCACGCCGATGTTGCCCAGCGAGTTGAACCCTTGGATAGCGGCGAGGGTTCCGCCGGCGAAGGTCATGAATCCCACGATCGCCACGGTGCCGCCGATCACCGCCAAGGCCCCGGATCCCATGCCGATTTCGGCGATCAGCCGGAGGGTTTCGCGCGAGTATGTCTTCAGGGCGTGCGGAGTGAACCGGATGGTTCGCCAGAAGAAGACTGCCTGTTCACCGAGGGATTCGAGGAACCGCAGCGGTGCCGCTGCGACCTTCGATGCTCGTCGTTTTCCGGTCAGGCTGTTGGTCACGGTCATCGCCCCGTTCCGTATTTCACGCCGATGGCGGTGACAATCACATTCACTGCGAACAAGGCCATGAAGGCGTATACGACCGTCTCGTTGACGGCGTCACCGACGCTCTTGGGGCCGCCCTTCACCGTGAGCCCACGGTGGCACGCCACCAGACCCGCGATGAGCCCGAACAAGCATGCCTTGACCTCGGAGATGATGACCTCCGGCAAACCGGTGACGAAGGTCAGCGACGACACGTATGCGCCCGGGGTGACGTTCTGGAACACGACGGAGAAGAAGAAGCCTCCGACGATGCCGATCGTGATCACCAGCCCGTTGAGCAGCAGCGCCACCAGGGTGGAGCCGAGCACGCGCGGGACCACCAGACGCTGGATCGGGTCGATGCCCAGTACTTTCATGGCGTCGATTTCCTCGCGGATCGTCCGGGCTCCGAGGTCGGCGCAGATCGCGGTGGCTCCGGCGCCGGCCACGACCAGAACGGTGACGAGCGGGCCGATCTGGGTGACCGCGCCGAGTGCCGCCCCGGCACCGGACAGGTCGGCAGCGCCGAACTCGACCAGGAGGATGTTGAGTGTGAAGACCACCAGAACGGTGAACGGCACCGCGACAAGCAGGGTAGGCAGCAACGCGACGCGAACGATGAACCAGGACTGCAGAACGAACTCTCGCCATTGGAACGGGGGCCGGAACAGCGCCCGGAATGTCGCCGCGCACATCTCGAAGAATGCGCCCAGGGGCCGCAGCGCCGATTCGGCCCAGCTCCGAGCCTTCCCGGGCTTGCGGACAGGCGCGTCGCGGCCCGGTGCACGCGGATCTACAGCGAGCGGTGGGGAACCGGTCACCGGTTTCCTCCTCGTCAAATGGAAAATGAAGTGTGTCGAGCGACTGATCGGGCTACTCGGGCCCATCCACAACCAGATATGTTGTGCGCCGCATCACATTTGAATGGTAGGGCTACGCTAGATCACAACACAAGTAAATTGCGATTCACTTCCTCCGTTTGGGGGAGCAATCTCACCCCGAAGTGGCAGGAAATCGCGTCGGAGTTCCCCCCGAGGGGGGATGAGGGGAGGAGAAAGTGATCCGCAATGTACTTTTGCCCCCCCATTGGGGACCTCCCGTAGCGGCGTATGGAACGGCCGACCCGCCCACACGGCAAGGAGGCAACCGCCGGCAACGCCTCTACAGGCCCCTGTCGCCCCCGCTGTCGCCGCGCGCGGAGGAGGTTCGCGGCGCCTACGCGAAAGCCCTCCGGCGTCCCGTTCGGGGCGGGAACCGGAGGGCTTTCGTGGAAGCCGGTCAGTCGTTGAGCTGCTCGGGCTGCAGAAGATACTCGCCGATGTACGTGCGAGACTGGTCGGAGTTGAGCGGCTGGAACATCGAGGCCGCCGAATCGCGGTACAGACGCTCGAAGATCGCGCCCTTACGGAACGACGACCCGCCGGCCATGCTCATGGCGTGCCTGGTCATGTGCATGACGTTCTCGGCGACGAAGGTCTTGGCCAGGCCGATGTACGGGAAGCGGAGCTCCAAGGGCCATTCGTCGTCCTTGCCGTCGAGGAGTTCTTGGCAGGTCTGGTAGAGGACCCGGCGCGAGATCTCCACGCGCGAGGCCATGTCGCCGATACCGTCGATGATGTGGCCGACGCCGGAGACCTTGGTGTCCTCTGCGACGATGGCACCGAAGGTGGCGCCGAGGGTCTTCTTCGACAGGGTGGCGCGAGATTCCTCGAGAACGCGGTACTGCATACCCAGGTAGATGCTCGCGAACATCAGTGATGCCCACTCGAGGACACCGAATGCGCCGGAGCGCCACTCACAGATGAACCCGTCTTCCGGAACGTAGTAGCCCTCGAAGTGGATGGTCTGCGTACCGGTGGCATGCATACCGAGAGCGTTCCAGGTCTTTTCGATGCGGATGCCGTCACCCTGGCCGTTCTCGTCGACGTTGAAGTCGCCGATGAAGAAGCTCTCCGCGTTGACGCGCTCCTGGAAGTCCTCCGGGAGATTTCCCTCGGCGTCAGTGATCGTCGCGTTGGTGGTGATGATATCCGCGGCCTCACACAGTGTTCCCCAGGTCTTCTTGCCGTAGAGCTTCCATCCGCCGTTGGGCTGGGGAATGGCCTTCATGTCGGCGAGGCCGCTGAATCCGGCTCGCTGCTCGGAGAACGGACCGAACATGATCTCGCCGTCGGCGACGCGTCCGAGCCAGTACTTGTTCTGCTCTTCACTCATCAGGTTGCCGGCGATGCCGACCATGATGTAGTGCATGTTGTAGGCCAACGTGATTGCGGAGTCGCCTTTGGACAACTCGCTGATGACCTTCGATGCCTGCAGCAGGTTGCCGCCGGGTCCGCCGAACGCCTTCGGCACCGGAAGGGATCCGAGTCCGGATTCCTTGAACGCCTTGATGGACGGGTATGCGAACGTGTTTTCCGCGTCGTACTTGGGGCCGATCTCGCGGAAGAACTTGGAAAGCTCTTCCGCCTTCTCGAAGTAGGGCTGGAACTCTTCGTCGGTCATGTCCTGCTCTAGCATGTGCACTCCAATTGCTGTGTCGTTTATGAGTTGTTCAAGCGTGGTGTCAGCCAATCAAGAGGTCTTCGCGGCCGTTTTCCTTCAGAAGCTGCTTGTAGACGTCGAACAGGCCGCCGGTGAGTGGGAGAAGCTTGAGCGCCACCGAGCGTTTGCCGTCGAGTTTGACCTTCCGCTGTGCCATCGCCAGGGTGAAGTTGAGCTTGCCCTGCCAGAACTTGTTGCTGTTGTCCGACGACATCCGCAACTGCACCGTGGATGCCATTCCCTCGGTCGCATCGCCCGTGGTGACCTTCTGCCCCGGGAAATCGATGATCATCACCGCGTCCGGATCTGTCTGGATCAGCTTGATCACCAGACCGGTCCCCGCGGTTGCGTCGATGAAAGTCTTTTCCTTCGTGGCTCTGTCGAAAATTCCACCGATATAGGTGTAGACCTCGTCGGCGTTGGCGAATGTACTCATGTCGACCCTTCGGTTCCGGTGCTGGATGAACCAAGTGTGGCAGCGGTCACTCCGTGTCCACACCCCTCTGAAGAGGGATTTCACCCCCACGTTGGGGAGATAAGTCGGCGGCGCAATTCCAGATGCCCGCACGGGTCCCGGAGGTGCGTGTGCGCGCCGGCCACGAGCTCGCCGTCGGTAGAAAGTTCTCGAGAGAGGTTATTTCGCAACAGTTTCGAGCGGAACGGCAGAGATCGTCGGCGGCGTCGAATGAGCAGGGCGGGATCGAACGGTGCGCCGAATGCGTTTTTGAGGGGCGGCAGGCGGGGGGGAAGTGAGGGGTTGGGGGCGCGCACCTCCCCCGCTTCCGTTCTTCGGGTCGGGCGGATGGCAGCGCCCGCCTGGTGGAAACACGGAAGGCCGCGTCGTCATCGACGCGGCCTTCGTGAGCGAGGTACAGCACGATCTACCGGAGAGGGCGTGCCAGGACCGCCCCTTCGGGGGGCGGGTAGACGCCCCGGAGCGTTAACCACGGCAGCGACTCGTTCACAACGTGGTCGAGCACTGCAGGTTCCGACATTGGCAGAAGGGTGACACCGTCGACGACACCGACGACGTACAGATCCGCGATCAGGCTGGCGAGTCCGATGGGTGTGCCGATGTATTCCAAGGACTCGCTCGGTCGTGGGCCCGGCAGCATGCTGTCGAGCGTCATCAGCTCCTTGCGCGCGGACCTGGCCTCCGGCGCGATGAGCACCGCAATGTCGACGAGCACCGCGATATCGTCGGGATGACCTCCCTTGGCCTGAATCTCCGATCGCAGCGTCGCGCGCTCTCGATGAGCTTGGGCCATGTCCGCGGCCTGTATCCGCACGATCGTCGCGTGATCGTGCGGGAGACCGCCGTCGTCGTCGGCTCCGCGCAGGTCCACCCAGCGAGACTCTGGACGCCCGGACCGAGGGCCGATGCTGAGCGCGGGGTGGTGGCCGTAGCCGTTGAGTTCCGCGGCGACCCTCAGGGCGGGTCGGGACGTTGCGTTCAGGCTTGTCATGGCACATTTCTCCAGTTGGGGTGCGGGGAGGCAGTGGCCGTGGCGGTCTACGACCCGAACGGTACGGCCCGGTGGTAGCGGCCCTCGTGATACAGCAGAGGGGCCGCGTCCGAGGTTTGGTCGGCATCATCGATGTGGATCTCCTCGACCGCCCCGATGACCAAGGTGTGATCACCGGCCTCGATCAGCTGATGCACGCCGGTCCGCAACCAGCAGTGCGTGTCGCGCAGGAGGGGCTCTCCGGTGGACAATGTCACCCAGGCCGATTCGTCAGCGAAACGCTGATCGGCACTCGCGGAAAAGCGTTGCGCGAGTGGGAGTTGGTGATCTCCGACCAGATGGACGATCAACGATTGCGCCTGGTGTAGGGCACTGATGCTCGACGAGGTGTGTGCGATATTGAACGACACCAGTGGCGGGTCCAGTGACAGAGACGAGAACGAGGTCGCGGTGAACCCGACCGGTCCGTTCGCGGAGTCGAGGGTGATGATCGTGACGCCGGCGGGATGACGACGAAGTGCCGTCCGGTAGAGATCGGCATCGATAGCGGTGGACGCTCCCGCCCGTTGGGCGGAGTTGTCGAGGGACTGGGACAACGGATTCTCCATTCAAGCGGAAAGGTTCTCTGCAGCCGACGGCGATCTTCCTCGGCATTTAGTGAAGCCTGATGTACATGAGCTGAGATTGCCGCTGCGTTACCTCCTACGATAGCGCCGAGTCGGAGCGATCTCAAGATGTAAGTGTACCGCGATTCACTTTTGGGTTACTCTGGTCACAGCTTCGATGCTCGCCCTCGTCGGTGAGAGTCCCCAGATCTGAAAGAAAGGCGTACGGATGCCCGTACTCGACTCGGTGATCGACACGTCATCGGATACCTATCAGGAGAACCGCAGAGTTCAGCTCGCCGCGGTCGCCGCGCTCAATGAGCAACTCGACCTCGTCATCGCGGGTGGTGGCCAGCGGTACACCCAACGCCACCACGATCGCGGACGCCTACTGGTCCGCGAACGGATCGAACTCCTCATCGACCGCGATGCTCCGTTCATGGAGTTGTCACCCTTGGCGGCGTGGGGAACTCAGTTCAACGTCGGGGCGGCCATCGTCACTGGCGTCGGCGTGGTTTCCGGCGTCGAAACCATGATCATCGCCCACGACCCCACGGTGCGGGGCGGAACGATGAACCCCTTCACGTTGAAGAAGAATCTGCGTGCGTTGGAGATCGCTCGCGTGAACCGGCTGCCGGTGGTCTACCTGGTGGAGTCCGGCGGCGCCGACCTGCCGACGCAGTCGGAACTCTTCGTGTTCGCCGGCAAGATCTTCCACGATCTGAGCGAACTGTCGTCGATGGGGATTCCGACCATCGCGCTGGTCTTCGGCAACGCCACCGCCGGTGGCGCATACGTCCCTGGCATGTGTGACTACGCGGTGTTGGTCGACAAACAGGCCAAGGTGTTCCTGGGCGGCCCCCCGCTGGTGAAGATGGCCACCGGAGAGGACGCCAATGACGAGGACCTCGGGGGTGCGGACATGCACTCGCGTGTTTCCGGTGTGGCCGACCAGTTCGCCGTCGACGAGAACGACTGCATCAGAATCGGCCGCGACATCGTCAGCCACCTCAATTGGCGCAAGTTCGGGCCGGCCCCGTCGGCGGCCGCCGACGACCCGCTGTACGACGCCGAGGAACTTCTCGGCATCGCCTCCGGGGACCCTCGGGTCCCGTTCGATCCCCGGGATGTCATCGCGCGTGTCGCCGACGGCTCGAGGTTCTCCGAGTACAAACCACGCTACGGGTCGAGTCTGGTGACCGGTTGGGCATCGATCCACGGATTCCCGGTCGGAATCCTCGCCAACCACCGCGGGGTCCTCTTCAGCGAAGAGGCCAAGAAGGCCACCGAGTTCATTCTGTTGGCGAACCAGACCGACACCCCGCTGATTTTCCTGCACAACACCACCGGCTACATGGTCGGCACCGAATACGAGCAGGGTGGCATCATCAAGGACGGATCCAAGATGATCAATGCGGTCACCAACAGCAAGGTTCCGCACATCACGATCAACGTCGGCGGTTCCTTCGGTGCCGGAAACTACGGAATGTCCGGTCGCGCATACGATCCCCGCTTCATGTTCACGTGGGCAAATGCCAAGCTCGCGGTGATGGGTGCGCAGCAACTCGCCGGTGTGATGTCGATTGTCGGCAAGACCGCCGCAGAGGCCGCCGGTCGTGAATTCGACGCGGAGGCCGATGCCGCGCGCACCGCCGCGATCGAGCAACAGATCGAGTCCGAGTCACATCCCTTCTTCATCTCGGGACGCCTCTACGACGACGGCGTCATCGATCCACGTGACACCCGCGCGATCCTCGCGATCGCGTTGTCCGCCGCCCATTCCAACCACATTGCCGGCCAGCGTGGCTACGGCGTCTTCAGAATGTGAGTACCGCAGTGTCAACGATCACCAAACTGCTGATCGCCAACCGAGGCGAAATCGCGTCGCGCATCATCAGGACGGCGCGCGAAATGGACATCTCGACGGTGGCGCTCTATTCCGACGCCGATCGCGACTCTCCGTACGTGCTCGAGGCCGACGAGTCCATCCACCTTCCCGGCACCACCCCCACCGACACCTACCTTCGGGTCGATCTGGTTGTCGCGGCCGCACACCGTACCGGCGCGGACGCCATCCACCCCGGCTACGGGTTCCTCTCGGAGAACGAGGACTTCGCACGACGATGCAAGGACGAGGGCATCATCTTTGTCGGTCCCTCGCCCGAGGCGATCGCGGCGATGGGATCGAAGATCGAGGCCAAGCGCATCATGGCGGATGCGGGGGTCCCGGTGCTGCCGGGGATGGTGATCGAAAACGAATCCGACGAAGACCCGGAGCGGCTGAGGTCGGCAGCAGACGACATCGGGTTGCCGGTCCTGGTCAAGGCCGCGTTCGGCGGCGGCGGCCGCGGAATGCGGATCGTCAACGACCGCGACGAGATCGTCGAAGCAGTCCGCAGCGCCCGCCGCGAGGCACAGTCGGCGTTCGGCAACGGCACCGTCTTCCTGGAGAAGTTCGTCCAGTCGCCACGGCACATCGAGGTGCAGATCTTCGGTGACAGCTTCGGCAACGTCGTTCATCTGGGCGAACGAGAGTGCTCCATCCAGCGTCGCTACCAGAAGATTGTCGAGGAATCCCCTTCGACGGCAGTCGACCGGGAGTTGCGCGAAGAACTCGGCGCCGCCGCGGTCTCGGCGGGTAAGGCGCTCAATTACGAGGGTGCCGGCACCGTCGAATTCGTGATGGCACCCGACGGCGCCTTCTATTTCCTCGAGGTCAACACCCGACTTCAGGTGGAGCACCCGGTCACCGAGCTCGTCACCGGAACAGACCTGGTGCGAGGACAGCTCCTCGTTGCCGCCGGCCAGAAGCTGCCCCCCGAGATCGAATCACCGGAGTTCAACGGACACGCTGTCGAGGTTCGTCTCTACGCCGAGGACGTGCCGGCCGGATTCGTGCCGGTATCCGGGAAGCTGACCACCTTCGAGATCGCCGACCTCCCCGGCATCCGCGTCGACGCGGGATTTGCATCGGGGTCCACCGTCAGTACCTTCTACGATCCGATGCTGGCGAAGGTGATCGGATTCGGCCGTACCCGGGAAGAGGCCTGTGACCGGGTGGCGCGCGCCCTGGACGAATCACTCATCCACGGCGTGACCACCAACCGCGATCTGCTGATCGGAATTCTCCGAGAACCCGAGTTCCGCAACGGGCAGACCGACACCGGCTACCTCGACCGGCACTCGGTCGCCGATCTGACCGCCGGCCGCGTCAACGACGACGCCACCACCGCGACTCACGCGCTCGTCGCCGCGGTCGCCGTTCAGTCCGAGCGCCGAGCAACGACGGCGACGCTGCCGGGACTTCCCTCCGGCTTCCGCACTGTCCGCAGTGCACCCCAGGCAGTGCTGTTCCGCCACGGCGACAACGAGATCGAGGCCACATACGAGTTTCTCCGCGACCGGGTCAACGCGGCCGTCGACGGCCGCGACATCGACGGCATCGAGCTCATCGAGACCTCCCCTACCCTGGTCGATGCGGTCATCGAGGGTGTGCGCCGCCGCTATTCGATCGTCCGTGACGGTGCCGCGCATTTCGTCAACAGCGCCCTGGGTGCCACCGAATTGCACGAGGTGGAACGATTCCCCGACCCGAGCGATGTGCAGGAATCCGGTTCCCTGCTCGCGCCGATGCCCGGCTCGGTCGTGCGGATCGAGGTCTCCGAGGGAGACGAAATCACAGCCGGCGCCGCCGTCGTCGTGCTCGAGGCCATGAAGATGGAGCACACGGTCAAGGCCCCCATCGATGGAGTGGTGACGAAGATTCCCGTCACCGTCGGCCAGCAGGTCGACTCCGGAACTGTGCTCGCCGTGGTGCACGACGGGCAGGAGGACGCATAGATGACACACGACACCTCCACCGCGGCGGTCACCTACGAGGTGCGCAATTCCGTCGCATGGCTCACGATCAACCGGCCCGATGCCCGCAACAGCCTCAACCGCGCGGTGCGGGAGGGCCTGTTCGCCGGCGTCCGGCGCTTCAACGACGACGAGTCCGCGAAGGTGCTCGTTCTCACCGGCAGTGGCGACAAGGCGTTCTGCGCAGGCGGTGATCTCAAGGAAATGAGTCAGGAACAACTCACCGTCCCCCCCGTGGACTTCGTTCCCCAGTTCGGCCGCAACATCGAAGTCGACAAGCCGACCATCGCGGCCGTCAACGGTGCCGCCTTCGCCGGTGGCTTCCTGCTGGCACAAACCTGCGACCTCTGCATCGCCTCGAGTACGGCGACCTTCGCCATTTCCGAGGTGAAGATCGGCCGCGGCTCACCCTGGGCGGCTCCGCTGCCATTGATGGTCCCGCCGCGGATCGCGATGGAAATCGTGCTCACCGGCGCGGCCCTGACCGCCCAGCGTGCCTACGAGATCGGCTTCGTCAACCAGGTCGTCGAGCCCGACGAATTGACCGAAGCCACACAAAGGTTCGCCGAGTTGATCGCTGCCAATGCCCCGCTGTCGGTGAGTGCCGGCAAGAAGACCGCCAGACTGACCGCCGAGCATCCCCTGTCCGGGGCGTTCGAGATGGCCGAAAAGATCTGGGAACCCGTGTACCTCAGCGACGATGCCCAAGAGGGAATGCTCGCCTTCAGCGAGAAGCGGCGCCCCCACTGGAAGGGGCACTGATGGCACTGGACTATGCGGGGCTCCTCGACGACGTCGACGTCGAAACCGTGCGCCTGATCCTCGTTCTTCGCGATCTCACCCCGGATCAATGGGAGAACGACACCCCAGCCGACGGCTGGGGTGTGCGCGATCAGGTCTCACATCTGGCCTTCTTCGACGACGCCGCGAGAACCGCGATCGAGGATCCGGACCGGTTCCGGGAAGAATCCGCTGCGCTGATCGCCGGTGGCATGGATTTTCCGGACCGGATCGCTCGTGACCTACGGACGATGTCCCACCGAGACCTGGAAGAGTGGTTCGTCCATTCTCGAACTGAGTTGCTCAAGACGCTGCGACGGACCGACCCCAAGGCACGGATGCCCTGGTACGGACCCGACATGAGTGTCGCCTCGTCGGCCACCGCACGGTTGATGGAAACGTGGGCGCACGGCCGGGATATCTACGATGCCCTCGGCGTACGACACGCGCCCAGTCCTGGTCTGCGCAGCATCGCTCACCTGGGTGTGAGTACCTTCGCCTTCGCCCATCAGCTCAATGGGTTGCCCGTGCCCGACCACCCTGTCCGAGTGGTCTTGCAGTCCCCGCTCCCCGACGCGAACGAGTGGACGTGGGGATCCGCTGACGCGGAGAACTCCGTCGTAGGTCCGGCCGAGGACTTCGTCCTCGTCGTCACTCAACGGCGCAACGTAGCCGACACCCGCCTCGTCGTCACCGGCCCCGTCGCCCGAACCTGGATGGGCATAGCCCAGGCCTTCGCCGGTGCCCCCGGCAGCGGCCGGCCCAGCCTCGCCGCCCCGTCAACCACTGGAGGAACCCGATGAGCGAGTCCGACACCCCGCGCCGGCCGATCCGTATCGGCAACGCATCGGGGTTCTACGGCGACCGGCTCTCCGCCTTCCGCGACATGGTCGACGGCAGCCCGGTCGACGTGATCACCGGCGACTACCTGGCCGAATTGACCATGCTCATCCTCTGGAAGGCCCGCAAGAAGGACCCCACCACCGGCTACGCGAAAACCTTCCTCACCCAGGCCCGTCAATCACTCGCCGACTGTGCCGCCAAGGGAATCAAGATCGTCGTGAACGCCGGAGGTCTCAATCCTGCCGGTCTCGCCGACGAGGTCCGCAAACTCATCGCCGACCAGGGGCTCGACCTGACCGTCGCGCATCTCGAGGGCGATGACATCCGGCCCCGGCTCGAATCACTCCAAGCCGAAGGGCACGAGTTCCGCCACCTCGACAAGGGCAGCACGTTGGCGGAGGCCGTTGTGAGCCCCGTGTCGGCGAACGCCTACCTCGGTGGCTGGGGTATCGCCGCGGCACTGAGGAAGGGTGCCGACGTGGTGATCTGCCCACGCGTCACCGACGCAGCGCTCGTCGTCGGCACCAGCGCCTGGTGGCACGGCTGGGCGCGCACCGACTTCGACGCCCTTGCCGGGGCGGTGGCCGCCGGACACATCATCGAGTGCGGCCCGCAAGCGACCGGCGGCAACTATTCCCAGATCCGGGAAGTGCACGATCGCCGCTACCCCGGCTCCCCGATCGCCGAAATCGCGCACGACGGCAGCTTTGTCATCACCAAGGACCCCGGAACCGGAGGTCTGGTGTCCGTGGGAACCGTCACGGCCCAGTTGTTGTACGAGATCGACGGCCCCCTCTACCTGAACCCGGACGTGGCCGCGCACTTCGAGACGATCGAGATCACCCAAGACGGTCCCGACCGGGTCCGAGTGGCCGGAACCACGGGCAGCCCCCCGCCGCCCGACCTGAAGGTCGCGATGAACTACATCGGCGGCTTCCGCAACACGATGACCCTGGTTCTCACCGGACTCGACATCGAAGAAAAGGCCGCCTGGGCGGTCGACGAGCTGTTCGAGATACTCGGTGGGAAAGAAAAGTTCGACGACGTCGACGTCCAACTGCTCCGCTACGACATTCCCGACCCGCCCACCGCCGCCCAATCGACAGCGCACCTGCGGGTGACCGTCAAGGACGCCGATCGCGCCAAGGTCGACCGCGCCTTCTCCAACGCGGTCACCGAGATCGCCGTCGCCGGCTATGCCGGTTTCCACACCACCACCCCGCCGTCTTCGGCATCGGAATTCGGTGTCTACTGGCCCACGCTCATCCCGGCACGCGAAATCGAACATGTGGTCTTCCACGCCGACGGCACCACGGAACTCATCGACCACTGCCCGCGAACCCAGACACCGGTACCGGCACTGACGCCGGCACCGCACGACGAAGCAGCCGACACGGTACCGACCGCGCGTCTGGCGTTGGGGTCCGTTGTGGCCGCCCGCTCCGGCGACAAGGGCGGTAAGGCGAACGTCGGTGTGTGGACCGACACCCCGGAGCGGTGGGACTGGCTGCGCCGGCACCTGACCGTCGACAAGTTCATCGAGCTGGTTCCCGAGGCGGCGTCCCTGCCCGTGCACCGCTACGAGCTCCCGAACCTCCGGGCACTGAACTTCGTCATCGTCGGATTCCTGGGCGACGGAGTGGCGTCCTCGACCCGCACGGACGCGCAAGCCAAGGGTCTCGGTGAGTACCTTCGCGCCCGGCACACCGACATCCCGACGACATTGCTCCCCGAGACCAACTGACGCCACCGGCGGCGACGCCCGCCCCCACCGGAGGAACCACCATGGACTTCACCGAATCCGACGAGCACGTCGCGATCCGCGAGGCGGTCGCCGCCATCACCACCAAGTTCGGTCCCGACTATTACACCCGCAACGCGTTGGCACATGAACCGACCACGGAACTATGGAAGGCGCTGGGTCACAGCGGTTTCATCGGGATCAACCTCCCGGAGGAGTACGGCGGGGGCGGCGCCGGGATGACGGAGCTCGCCCTGGTCTGCGAGGAAACCGCCGCGCACGGCTGTCCACTGCTGCTCCTGCTCGTCTCCAGTGCCATCTCCGGGGAATTGATTGCCAAGTACGGCAGCGACGACCAGCGTCAACGGTGGCTCCCGGGCATGGCGTCGGGCGAGACCAAGGTGGTCTTCGCGATCACCGAGCCCGACGCGGGTTCGAACACGCACCAACTGTCCACGCACGCCGTTCGCGACGGCGACGACTACCTTCTGAATGGCACGAAATACTACATCTCGGGTGTCGATGAGGCGGAGGCGCTCGTGGTCGTCGCCCGTACCGGACACGACGAGTTGACCGGCCGGGCACAACTGTCATTGTTCCTGATCCCCACCGATGCCCCGGGGTTGGTCAAACACGCGCTCCCGGTCGGGGTCGCCCTCCCCGAAAAGCAGTTCACCCTGCACTTCGACAACGTACGGGTTCCGGCCGACAGCCTGCTGGGAGTCGAGCACCAGGGCTTCTCCCAGGTCTTCGACGGACTCAACCCCGAGCGAATCACCGGCGCCGCGATCTGTGTCGGAGTCGGCCGGTTCACCCTGGCCCGCGCGGCCGAGTACGCGCGAACACGCACGGTCTGGGGCCAGCCGATCGGCATGCATCAGGGACTGTCCCACCCGCTGGCAAAGGCGCAAATCGAGGTGCAGCTGGCCGCCCTGGCCACTGCGAAGGCCGCCTGGTTGTACGAGCACGGTAAACCCGCGGCCGAGGCATCGAACGTGGCGAAGTACGCCGCCGCCGAGGCCGCGGTCGCGGCGGCAGATGCCGCCATCCAGACGCACGGCGGCAACGGACTGAGCAACGACTACGGACTCCTCCCGCAGTGGGGGCTTGCCCGGCTTCTGCGGATCGCCCCGGTGAGCCGCGAGATGATCCTCAACTACGTAGCCCAACACAGCCTGCAACTGCCCCGGTCCTACTGAAAGCGCCTCCCCCGAACTGAGGAACACGATGTCCACCACCGAAATCGGTCGCAACCTGATCCACCGGATCAACGTCGGTGACAGCCTCACCCGGGCGGCCTGGCGCAGACCCGAGGCACTGGCCCTGATCGACGGGGACCGTCGATTCACCTACCGCGAGTTCAACAGCTGGGTCAACCGCGTCTCCCACGGCCTGCACCGCCACGGCCTCCGCAGCGGCGACGCGCTCGCGCTCGCGTCCGGCAATTGCGCGGAGTTCCTCGTCACCTACTACGCCTGCGCGAAACTGGGGCTCGTGTGCGTGCCGATCAATCTCGGTTGGGGCACAAGCGAAATCTCTTATGTCCTCGACCATTCGGCGGCCACAGCGGTCGTCGTCGAGACCGAATCCCTGTCGCGAGTCCAAGACGCTCTCGCCGCTCCATTCGGCCTCGTTGACATCTTTCTGATCGACGGCGACGGCACCACAGGGGATCCCACCGTGACCGCCTTCGCGGACCTGTCCAGCGGTTCGCCGGATTCCGAACCTGAGCATGTCATCGCCGACCGCGCCCCGCTGTCGTACCTGTACACCAGTGGCACCACCTCCTTCCCGAAAGGGGTGGTGGGAAACCACGCCGCGATCTACCTCGAGTCGATGACCATGGCGCTCGAGGCCCAGTTCCGTGAGGACGACCGGTTCGTCGCAATGATGCCGATGTTTCACACCGCGCAACTCAACACCCACTGCACCGCGGCGATCATGGTCGGGGCCACGATCTTCATCGAACGCCGCTTCGACGCTGGCCGCCTGTTGGCCCTGATCGAATCCGAACGAATCACCCAGATCTTCGCCCTCCCGATGATGTACAGCGAAATGCTCGAGCATGCGGACATCGATGCCCGCGATCTCTCCTCGCTTCGCCGCGCTCTGTACGCCATGGCCCCCATGCCGCGGCACCTGATCGAACGCTGCATCGACGTCTTTGCCTGCGACTTCTACCTATTGTTCGGCCAGACGGAGATGAGTCCGACGACCACGCTGTTCCGTCCCGAACACCAGCTGACCCACACCGGCGCTGTCGGAACGCCGGTGATCGGGGTGCAGGCGGCCATCATGGGACAGGACGGCGGACTCCTGCCGGCGGGGGGCGAGGGCGAGATCGTCTACCGAAGCCCGCACACCATGACCGAATACCTGGACAACCCCGAGGCCACCGCCGAGGCCTTCGCCCACGGATGGTTCCATTCCGGCGACATCGGACGATTCGACGACGACGGCATCCTCTGGTTCACCGACCGGTTCAAGGACGTCATCAAGACCGGCGGCGAGAACGTCTCCTCCCTCGAAGTGGAGCGAGCGATCTATCAGGCCGATCCGCTCATCGCGGAGGCCGCTGTCGTCGGGCTCCCCCACCACCGATGGAGCGAGGCGATCACCGCGGTCGTGGTGCCGGCCTCGGGGGAAACAGTCGATCCCGCGACACTGATCAGCAAGATCAAACAGTTGATCGATCCGTACAAGACCCCCAAGTCGATCATCGTGGTCGATGCGCTCCCCCGAACCACGACTGGCAAGATCCAGAAGAACGTGGTTCGGGACACGTTTGCCGAGCACTATGAAAGAAGGTGAGACGACGATGGTGGAGAGTAGTGGGATGATCGACGACAGAATCGAGCCGGTACGAACACGGGACCCGGCGCGCCGCTACCGGATCTTGGCCGCCGCGGCTGACCTGGTGGCGCGCAATGGCTTCAATTCCGTGTCGATGGCCGACATCGGTGCCGCGTCCGGGATCACCGGCTCCGCGATCTACCGGCACTTCGACAGCAAGTCCGCCGTCCTCGTCGAACTCTTCGACAGCGCGATAGACCGCCTCCTCGAAGACGCGGAGCGCACCCTGGACAGCGGCATCGAACTCGAGCAGGCACTGCGTGAGCTGGTCGAAGGACAAATCGAATTCGTCGTCGGAAAACGCGAGGTCGCGCAGGTCTACCACAACGAAATCCACAACCTCCCCGAAGACGACCGCCGACGCCTGCGCCGAAAGCAGCGGCTCTACATCGAGGAGTGGGTACACCTGGTCGACGAGCTACGCTCGGACCTCGACGACGGAGAAGCCCGAGCGGTCGTGCACGCCGCGATCGGGGCAATTCAATCGAGCTTGTTCCACAGTGTCGGGCTACCGATCGACCGCCTCCGGCAGATCCTTGCCGATTCGGCACTCGCCGTCCTCGGAGTGAATTCGACGACGACCTAACACCGCAGCGAGCCCTGCGGCGGGCATGGGGATGACCATGCAGGATTCCTTGCGATCAGACCGCCGCCGCTGCCTCCGACTCGACATCGTCTACCGCCTGCGCTTCGGAACGAAGCGCGCCGCACCGCGGGGACGCAAAAGACCACGATAGCGGCAATCGAACCCGTCGCCACGAGCCAGGTCGACGGGTTCGTCTTGTAGCGCACCAATCACCGGCCCGCCGGCCCCGACGTTCACTCCGAAGAACGTGGACGGGAAGAGGACGAAGTTGCCGGGCAGTCCGGCCGGGTGACATGCGCTGACGCAGAGCACGGTGGCGCCGACCGCGGACACCACTACCTGGGCTGCCTCGAGAACTCCGATCGAGGGCGGGTTGGCGGAGGCCCGGAACACGTGCGTAGCGCTTCCGCAGTTCACTATCCGGCACAGCAGCAATGCCGCATCCGCTGCGGCAGCAGTAATGAGGCGGAACAGATATCGGCCCCTGCACGATTCCGATGGATGAATCGTGCAGGGGCCGTATCTATCAGATCGGGTCGATCACGACATTTATCAGGCCGGGTCGATGACGATCGCGAAGGCACGCGCCTCCGGACCCGGAGAGCGATTCAACGAGATGAACTTCGCCTCGGTGTACTCGTCGAGAGCGTGGGGACCGCCTTCACGGCCCAGACCACTCTGCTTGAATCCACCGAACGGGTAGGCGGGATGAATGACGTGCCAGTCATTGATCCACACCATGCCTGCATCGAGTTCGCGGGCGATCTCGATCGCCTGGTCCTCGTCGCCCCATACCCCGGCGGACAGTCCGTAATCGGTGTCGTTGGCGATCTTGATCGCCTCCTCGACCGAGTCGTAGGTGAGCACGACCAGGACCGGTCCGAACACCTCTTCGCGTGCGATCCTGGCGTCGTTGGTCACACCGACGAAGATTGTCGGTTCGATCCAGTAGCCCTTGTCGAACCCGGGACCGGTGGGAACACCGCCGCCGATCACGGCCTTGGCGCCCTCGGTTTCGGCGATAGCGAAGTAGTCGAGGATCCGCTGGTGCTGGACCTTGGAGATGATCGGCCCGACTCCGGTCGCGGGGTCGAGCGGATCACCGACCTTCAGCGTGCGGGCACGCTCGACCAGACGCGAGATGATCTCGTCGCGGTTGCTCGACGGAATCAGCAGTCGGGTACCGGCTTCACAGGCCTGGCCGTTGTTGGCCAGGGCCGCGAACAGCGCACCGTCTATCGCGGTGTCGAGGTCGGCGCTGTCGAGAATGATGTTCGGTCCCTTGCCACCGAGTTCGAGGGTCACTCGCTTCACGGTGTCGGCGGACTGACGCAGGATGCTCTTGCCGACCGCGGTGGAACCGGTGAAGGCCACCTTGCGGACATCGGGGTGACCGCTGAGGTGCGCGCCGGTGGGTTCGCCGTCGCCGGTCACCACGTTGAGCACGCCGGGCGGCAGTCCCGCCGCCTCGAACTCCTTCGCCAGCTCGAGCGCGACCAGGGGGGCGTGCTCGTCAGGCTTGAGGACGACCGTGTTACCCGCTGCGAGAGCCGGGGCAATCTTCCACACGATGACCAGCAGCGGAATGTTCCACGGCACGATCGCCGCAACCACACCCAGCGGCTCGCGCCGGACGAGACCTTCGGCCGGCACCGGCCCGATCTCGGGACCCGCCGTCTCGAACTCGTAGGTGGCGGCCTGGTCAGCCAGATACTGCATCTGAGCGATCGACAACCCGATATGCAGGGCCCCGGTGATCCGGATGGTGGCGCCGTTCTCCCGTGTCTGGAGCGCGGCGAGCTCGTCGATACGGCCGCCGAGGCGCGTGGCGACATCGTTGAGCAGGGCTGCGCGTTGCGCGGGCGGGGTACGCCGCCAGGTGCCCTCTTCATGCGCCGCCTTGGCCGCGGCGACGGCCTGGTCGACCTGCGCCACGCCACCCTTGGCGACGGTAGCGACAAGCTCTTCGGTTGCAGGGCTACGGATTTCGTAGTTCTCGCCGGTATCAACCCATTCGCCGTTGATATAGAGCGAGTAGTGCGGGACGCTCATCGGCGTGCTCCTCTTTCTCTGATGTGACTAGCGACAGCAGTGCTGTGTCGAAGGTTCGATGGTCAGCTGATCTGGCGGTCCCGCCCTTCCCAGAACGGGGCACGGATCGATTTCTTGTCGATCTTTCCGGCCGGATTGACCGGAAGGGTGTCGACGAATGCCACCGTTTTGGGAGCATGGACGCTGCCCATCTCCCTTTTGACGTGATCGATCAGTTCCTGCTCGGTTGCCGTGACACCGCTCTTGAGAGCGATGACAGCATGTACCGCTTCGCCCCACTTCTCGTGGGGGACTCCGATCACTGCTGCCTGCGCAACTGCGGCATGGCCGGCCAGGGCATCCTCAACCTGTCGCGGAAACACGTTGAATCCGCCGGTGACCACCAGGTCCTTCTTGCGGTCGACGATGTAGAGGAACCCGTCCTCGTCGAGGCGACCGATATCGCCGGTGTGCACCCAGCCCTCCCGCAGCGCCTCGGCGTTGCGGGAGACGTCGACGTAGCTGAGCATCTGCCCGAGCTGCCGGGACACGATCTCACCGGGTTCGCCCAGCGGCAACACCCGATCTGTTTCGTCCTGGATCGTCACGTCGACGTGGAACAGGGGCCGACCGGCCGAAGCGAGCCGCTTGATCCACACCTCGCTGTCCACCCGGTGCTCGTTCTTGCGCAGACAGGAGACGTACCCGGGTTCGGTCCCGGCGTAGGCCTGGATGAAGATCGGGCCGAACACGTCCAACGCCTGACGCAGCCGGTCGGGTGCGATGGGAGATCCCGCGTAGACCATCGTCCGCAGCGAAGACAGGTCATGCGCTTCGCGGCGCGGATGGTCGAGCAGCAGGTAGATGATGGTGGGAACGACGGCGGTCGCGGTCACCTTCTCCTGCTCGATGGTGCTGAGCAGTTTGTCCACGTCCAACCCGGGCAGCATCACGTTGGTGCCGCCCCGCAGGAACGTCGGCATGACGAAGATCTGCGTGTAGTGCGTCAGTGGCGCACCGTGCGCGAAGACCTCACCCCAGGCGATGTCGCCGATCTCGAGACCCGCGGTGATGCTGTAGTGGCCCCAGGTGAAGTGCGAGTTGACCACACCCTTGGGGTCCCCGGTGCTCCCGGAGGTGAACAGGACGTACGCCTCGTCGTGGACGTCGATCTCCACCTCGGGGCGAACCGTCGGCTGCGAGCGGAAGAGTCCGTCGTAGCCGAACACTTCGCCGATCTCAGGGGGCGCCGAAGCCGGACTGCTCCCGATCCGGATCACCGTCTGCAGCTTCGGCAGGTCACCTCTGATCTCGGCGACGACTGCGTCGAACTGGGCGTGATAGATCAGCGTGGTGGCATCGGTCTGGGAGAGACTCGACCGGAATGCGTTGGCAGCGTTACGCGTAGGCATCTGCACCAGCACTCCGCCGGCAGCCCAGATTCCGTGCTGCGTGGGGATGAATTCCAAGCAGTTCGGCATCAGCAGGCCGACGCGCTCGCCCTTCTGCAGCCCCAGAGAGACGAGTCCGTTCGCTACCTGGTTGCGCCAGTCGAGAAGCTCGCGATAGGTCACCCGACGATCACCATCGACGATCGCGACGTTGTCCTTGTAGTAGGTACATGCCCGATCGAGCACGTCCGGCAACGGCCCCCACATGGTCAGGATCCAACGAGAACGGACGGGTCGAATCCTTCGACCCAGTACTCCGGCGTCACGATCGGGATTCCGAGTTCCTGCAGCACCGGGGTGTCGTTCCAGTACGTGGTTTCGCGGACGATCTGTCCGTCGCTGTCGAGCTGGTGCCAGGTGATTCCGCGGGTGGACAGCGTCTTGCCCTGGGTCGGAACTCCCTTGTAGGTCTCGAGACCGGTGCCCGTCCAGTTCCACAGGATCACCACGGCCGGGTTTCCGGCCACGCCGGCCACCGGGAACGAGTCGGTGATCTCGAAGGAGTGCAGGCCGACACCGTTGGCCGTGTCGGTGTTCGCGTACGGGGCGAGCTTCGGCGCCAGCTCATCTTTGGTGATGGCGGTGTCGGTGACGTGGTCGGAATCGGCGTGGTCGTCGTAGACCAGGTCATCGGCGTACAGGGCGACCGTCGCCGCGGTGTCGGTGGTCAACGCGGTGATCCAGCGCCGGGCGTGCTCTTCGTGCTTACTCATGGTGCTCGTAGTTTCCTTTCGCAGGGTTCGGTGTCAGACGAGAACAGCGGACTTGGTCACGCTGGACGGGTCGATGGGCTGTCCCAGGTCCGCCGCTGCCGTCGCGATGTCCCACAGGCTCGCTTCCCGGGTGATGAGGCCGGCTTCGTTGTAGATGTGGAACGTCAGTCCCCGCGCTCCGGGCACCTTCCCGTTGGCCGGGACGCCGACGAAAGCGGTCGCCGTGGGCGCCTTCCAGGTCCACCGGTAGATCGCCGACTTCTCGTCGCCGACAACCTCATCGATCCGAAAGTTGTTGATGCCGATGCCGTTTTCGGTGTCCTTGTTGGCGTACGGCCCGAAGACACGGAGGAGCTCGTCCCTGTCGGTGATCTTCTGGCCGAGGATGGGATCCTCGAAGAGGAAGTCGTCGGCGTACAACGCGACGACCGCTTCGGGGCTCTCACGGAAGGCCTTCAGCCACTTGACAGCAAAGGAATGACTCATGAATATCGCTCTCCTCGGTGGTTGTCATGGTCCCCGCGGATACTCGAATATCGATGTGCTCCGCTCACTTCAGGAACACCTTCAAGGTATTGCGTAGGTCACACCGGCGGCGACTTACTTGGGGAGGAAACCCACCCCTCAACAGGGGGATACTCGGAAGACGCGGCGCCGGGCGATTGGGGCGTCGATCACCGAGCCGGCAGGTCCGGTCCGGAATGCCGACGCGGCGGCGAGCGGTCGTCAGTTCCGAACCGGCGTACCCGGGGAACTAAGTTTGGCACCGGAATACGACCGCCGCCCGGCACAGGGCCGGGCGGCGGGATGCTGATCAGAGGGTGACGAATCGATTACGCGATGCGGTTGCCGATCGACCAGGCAATGGCCTGAGAACGGTTGGTCGCACCGAGCTTCCGCAGGATGTGCTTGACATGCGATTTCACCGTCCCCTCGGTGATGACCAGGGACTCGGCGATGTCGTTGTTGGTCGCCCCCGCCGCCATCAATGTGAACACCTCTTGTTCCCGGGAGGTGAATTCGGCGAGAGGGACCAAGCTGGGACGTGAGGGGAATTCCGCCGACGAGTCCACTCCAGCAGGATCGGAGTCGGCCCGGCCGGCCGAGGCCATCCCCGATTCGCACAGCTCGTCCATCGTGGCCACCGTCGACGAAAGGATTTCCCTGATCTGGTCGCGTTGGCTCCGCAACCGCTCCATCAGCGACGTCCGCTCGTAGATGTAGCCGACCCCCTCGGTGAAGGCCCACAAAACGTCGCGGTCGATCTCGTCGATCCGACTGGGAACCGGGAAGTGGTCGGCATGCAGCAAACCGACAACGTTGTTGTCGAGGACCAGGGCCGACACGACGTACGACCGTGAGCGACCCGACTCGACGATGATCGGCCGGTATACGGGCGCGTTTTCTGTGTCGTAGACGATCGCCGGCCGATGATCGGTCAGCAGCCGCGCCTCAGGAGCCCGCTCATCGAACGGTATCCCGCGATCGATCCAGTCGGTGAACCATGAGTCCGATTCATCACCCTCGCCCAGGTACGCCTTCCACGGCTTCCACGTTCCCGCCTCGACGCGTGACAACACCACCCGCCGGAATCCGCAACGAACGGCCACGTCCTCACAGAGGCGGTCGAGAAGGTCCGAGGTGCTCGGGACGGTCCGCAAGCGGTGGAGTCCCGCCGAACACTCGGCCAGACGCTCGGTCCTGCGGCCCATTTCGTTCAGGTACAGATCCATCGCCAACTGCTGCAGGTCGAGCACTGTCGTGGTCAGTCGCTCCACCTTGGCCGTGTCGGCTCCCGCCGCTCGTCGCAGCTCGTCGATACAGTGGTGCGTCAGGACTGAAATCGCCTCTGCGGAATGGGCGGGACGCTCGTGCCGGATCCAGGGAAGAGTGGTCGAACCGACATCAGCGAAGATCTCGTCCCGGATGGCCTCCAGCCGAGTGATCAGCTCGAAGTCTTTGCGCCGCCATCCCTGCAAGGATCCCCGCGCCGCCTGGTGCTGCGTCGTTGCGATCAATGCCTGTGTCATAGCGTCCGTCCCATCGAGCGTTTCATCTTCCCGTAGCGCGCGATGGCGCTGGCCCTGTTGGTGGCTCCCAGCTTGCGGAAGATGTGTTTCACGTGGGATTTCACCGTGCTCTCGGACACGGTGAGCTGGGCAGCGATCTCCGCGTTCGACGCGCCTTTCGACAACAGTTCCACCACATCAACTTCCCGTGCGGTCAGTTGCCGTTCGGGCCGCCCTGCGAACGGCACCTCCGACGCTCCGCGCTCTGGCCGAGAAGGATCGACAGCCGCCGGAGGCAACATCCCGATGGGGGCCTCGAGGGTCAGCGGGCCACCGTGAACGTCGTCGATCATCGCTTCCGTGGCGCTGAAAACCATACCGAGACGATCACGCTGTTCACGCAGTCGCGCCGTGAGCACCATCCGTTCGTAGATCGGTCCCAGTCCGTCGGCGAAGAGCCGAACGATGTCACGGTCGGCGGACGTCAGCACTCGCCCTGAGATATTCGTGTCGGCATGAAGCAGGGCGACGACTGTTCCGTCGACCACAACTGGCGCAACGACATAGCTTGTGGTTCTCGACAACCTGATGAGCGGACGATACGTCCGGGTTTCTGAACCGGCATCGCTTACCAGCATCGGGATCCGGCGCCGTACAACATCAGCTTCGAGCTGCGACGCACTCAAGGGGATCTCGAGGTCGCTCAGATAGTTGCGCAGCGCGGCCGAGATGGCCTCGGAGACCAGGTGCAGGGTGTGCGGAATCCACATCGAACCCTGGATACGAGAGACCAGAACCCGGTCGAATCCTCCTGCGATACAGAGTTCTTCGGCCGAGCTGCTAAAGAACTGGCCGGGCCCGGCGGCCGCCGAGCGTAGGCGGGCCAGCGAACCGAGCACTCGTTCCAGACCGTGCTGGGGAGTCAGGCAGGCCTGCTCGTAGAGAACGTCCTGCGCTTGATGTAGCTCTTCGAGAATGGAAGCCAGTGCGCTGGCCTCATCGATCGTGTCACCCACGTTCCCGGTCTGGGTTTCCACCCCCGCCATTTCTCGCATCGCGACCGCCATCTCGCTCAGCCGGCGAGCGGGGGAAGGCTGGGCGGCGGAAGTATTCACTGTTCCTCCATATCGAGGTGCGAGGCATCCATTGCCGCCATATCGGCGACGTCCATCCTCGGGATGCTGCGGCACTGCACCTGCCTTCAATTCACCATGTCGTGGCTCGCGATTTACTTACGTCTGCCATTGTGGTGACCCGCATCACTATTGTCAACGCGGCGAGTTTGAATACCCCCTTGTCAGGGGGTAAGTACCGGAATCGCGCGGGATTGACTCGCGGTCGGTAGTGAATTGCCCTTAACTATGGAGCCGGGGAGGGCCAGCCATACAATGCGCGGCGGACGGCCAGGCGCACACGTTCCTGCACGTTGGGCATGCAGCGCAACCGTACCGTCCTGGATACGTCGTTGACGATTGTCAGAGCAGCGTGAACGCGAAATCGCACCTCGGTGTCGTCGAGCTCGGGCCGGGATTCTTCCAGCAGTTGGAACCACTGCACGACGTAGTCGTGCTGCGCGCTGCGCACAGCGTGTCTTCGGGCGGGTGGAAGGCTGAGTACTTCGGAGGTCAGCACGGCCAGCAGGTCGTAGTGGATCATCGCGAACGCAATGTACGCATCGACCGCGGCGTCCAGAGCCTCCTGGGAGGTGTCCGCGGAGAACAGTGCCTGCGACAGCCCCAACTGGAGCGGTTCCGCGCCCCGGTCGATCACCGCGGCCAGGAGATCGGCCTTCGTATCGAAGTGTCGGTAGACGCTGGCGCTGTGGACCTGCACAGCGGCTGCGATCTCGTCCATCGTGACCGCCTGGTATCCCTTCGCGCTGAACAGTCTGGTGGCCGCGCCCAGGAGTGCCTCGCGGCGGGATGCCGGCGCCATGCCGGCCCGTCCGGGAAGATCGGCGGCCGGTTCAGCTGCACTGTCCAATGGAGCGGCGCCTACGGCAATGGCCATGGTGGCGAGCAGTTCGATCAAACGGCCCGGCAGGATCTCGGTGCGGTGATAGCCCGGGCTGGTCAGAACCGCAAGAATGCACCACGCCAGCAGTTCCGCATCAGCGCCGCTCACCCCCGGCACGGAATGGCCGAGCACTGCGGAGAGACGCGACACCACATCATGCAATCGGCCACGCAGGCCCGCCTGTTGCTCCGGTGGCAGGTGTCGAATCTCGCGATACCACAGAACTCCGAGGTCACGTCGAGTGCCGGCTGTTTCCGCCAGCCCCTGCAGCAGTGCCGTGAGGTCATCGATTCCGTGCGAGATCAGCAGCTCACCTGCCTGATCGAAGCTCTCGACCACCGTGCAGGCGAGCAAATCCTGTTTACTCCGAAAGTGCCGGTACAGGGCCCCGGCGGTGATCCCGACGGATGAGGCGATGTCCTCGGTGCCCACATTGTGGTAGCCGCGTTCGGAGAACAGGACGCTCGCGGCGGCCAGGATCTGAGCCCTGCGGTTACGGGGACGCGGAGTGCTCGTGAGCCGAGCCCGCCTCGGGCGCACTAGTTCGTCGATGCTGCCCGCTCCCTTCGACGCATTCGATGTGGCTTGAGATTTACTTACCGGGGTTGTAGCTTGATTTTCAACCTAGCATGCGCCATCGCCGCTTTCTCGGCATTTACTTAGGTGCACACCTGCCTCTCGTGTTTCTCGCAAGGAGTCTGACGTGTCCATTTCCGAAGCGTTGGCGAATCGATTGACCGTTCCGTTGATCGCCGCCCCGATGACGGAGGTATCCGGCCCCGACCTGGTGATCGCGGCGTGCCGCGAAGGCGTCGTGGGATCGGTGCCCACCCACAATGCGGCCACCACCGGCGAACTCGACCACTGGCTCACCCGCATCGAGACGGCCGTGAGCGAGGTCCCGAGGTCTGCGCCTTTTGCGCCGAACCTCGTGGTGCACCGATCGAACCGGCGACTGCGCGAAGACCTCGCGTGCCTGGTGGATCACGGCGTAGAACTCGTCATCACCAGTGTCGGGTCCCCCGAGCCCGTTCTCGCCCCCTTGCGCGCGATCGGATGCCAGGTCTACGCCGACGTCGCGACGTTGCAGCATGCGGACCGGGCCATCGCCTTGGGCGTGGACGGGTTGGTGCTCCTGACCGCGGGTGCCGGAGGCCAGACGGGCTGGGCAAACCCGTTCTCCTTCGTCCGCGCCGTCCGCGAGCGATTCGACGGCACCATCGTTCTGGCCGGCGGGATCAGTGACGGCGTGGCGTTGCATGCCGCCCAGGTACTCGGCGCCGACCTCGGGTACATGGGAACGAAGTTCATCGCCACCGACGAAAGTCAGGCCGACAACGACTATCGGCGCGCGCTGGTCGAGGCGAGCCTCGACGACGTCGTCCTCTCGACCCAGGTTGGTGGCATTCCGGCGAGCCTGCTCAAGTGCTGGGTCGATCGGCAGGCCGGAAACGCCGCCGAACATCCCGCATCCGAGGGTTTCCGCCAGGACCGATTGCTCAGCAACCGCACGGCGTGGAGTGGTGGGCACAGCGTGTCCGGGGTGGACGCGGTCCTCTCGGTCGCCACGCTCATCGAGAGGACCGCCCGGGAATACGAGTTATCCCGCGCCAGAGCGGTGGCGCGGGATAACTCCGCCGTACAGGCCCTCACGTAAGCAGTTCTCGCGCCATCAGTTTCCACTCGTGCAGGTGCGGGTCGGTGGCGGGATCGCGCGGATCGAGCGCATAGGTCAGTGCGGCACCCCGCATCGACGTGTTGAGTTGTTCGCGTACCAACTCGTAGCGCGGTCGTGCGCACAACTCGCTTCCGAAGAACGCGTCGGTCGTTGCTCTCACGAGTTTGCCCAGTCGGCGCTCCTCCGGTAGCAGCGCTTCGCGTAACTTGTCGTTGGCTCGGGAGGCGAGCCACAACTCGGTCGCTGCCCAGAAGTACGGCTGGTGGAAGGTGGGCCACATGATCTCGACCGCCCAGTCGATGCGCTCCGCGGGATCTTGCGGCCAATCCTCGCGGTGCCGCATGTCCTCCATCCGCGCCGTCGCGAGATGTTGGACGGCGGCGACGAGCAGTGCTTCGCGTGAGGGAAATTGGTGTAGGAGTCGGCCACGGGAGACTCCGGCCTCCTGTTGGATCCGCAACGTGGTGGCGGCGGAGTAGCCGTCCCGGAACAACACCGCCACGGCGGCGTCGAGTATCTGCCTGCGCGTGATCGCCGTCCGTTCTTGCTGGGTGCGCTTGACCGAGGCGTCACTGATCGACACCGACATCAGCTCCATCCGTTCGGAGAAAAGGGCCCTCAACGGGGTTGGCACCACTGCCCACAGTGGTGCCAACCCCGATCGTAAATGACGCCGTTACTCGTAGGTCTCTCCACGTTCGGCCTTGGCCACCAGTGAGGCGGGCGGCTCGAAACGAGTGCCGTACCGGGACGCGAGTACGCGTGCTCGCTCGACGAACGCCGCGATCCCACCCGGGTAGCCGTTGATGTACTGGAGGACGCCTCCGGTCCACGCCGGGAACCCGATACCGAGCAGGGATCCGACGTTGGCGTCGGCAACCGAGGTCAGTACCCCTTCGTCGAGGCAGCGAACCGATTCGAGGGACTCGACGAAAAGCATCCGTTCCTTGAGATCGTCGAACGGGATCTCGGTGCTCCCCGACTGGAATGCGTCGCGCAGCCCCAGCCAGAGGCCGACGCGGCTGCCCGACTCGTCGTACTCGTAGAAGCCGCCACCGGTCGACCGACCGCGACGATCGAGTTCCTCGACCAGCCGGTCGAGTACGGCCTCCGATCCGTGCTCGACCCAGACGCCGCCGTCCGCCTCGACCGCCGCACGGGCTTCCTGCCGAATCTTGCGTGGCAGGGTCAATGTCAGCTCGTCGAGCAGTTGCAGCGGGGGTGCGGGATAGCCGGCCTGTGCCCCCGCTTGCTCGATGATCACCGGTTCGATTCCCTCCCCGACCGCGGCGGCCGCCTCGTCGAGGAACTTGGTGATCACGCGGCTGGTGAAGAAGCCGCGGCTGTCGTTGACCACGATCGGGGTCTTCTTGATCTGCTGCGCGAAATCGAAAGCCTTCGCCAACGTTGCCGGCGCGGTGTGTGCGCCAACGATGATCTCGACCAACGGCATCCGTTCGACCGGGGAGAAGAAGTGCACACCGATGAAGTCTTCCTTACGGTCGACGCCTTCGGCCAACGTGGTGATCGGCAGCGTCGACGTATTCGAGCCCAGCACCGCGTCGGGGGCGACGACGTCCTGGATCGACTTGAAGACCGCCTGTTTGACTTCCACGCTCTCGAAGACCGCTTCGACGACGAAATCGACATTCGCGAAGTCGGCCGGATTGTCGGTCGGGGTGATGCGGGCGAGCAGCGCGGTGGACTTCTGCTCGGTCGTTGTTCCACGAGCGAGGGCCTTGGCCTCCAGTTTTTCGGCGTAGGCCTTTCCTTTTCGAGCCGACTCGATCGAGACGTCCTGGAGCACGACGTCGATTCCTGCCTTGGCCGAGACGTAGGCCACCGCGGCACCCATCATCCCGGCGCCGATCACGCCGACCTTCTGCGCCGCGAACTTGGGATGCCCCTCCGGTCGGCTTCCGCCGGCTTTGATGCTCTGCAGGTCGAAGAACTGGGCCTTGATCATGTTCGTCGACACCTGACCGGTGACGAGGCCGACGAAGTAGCGTGTCTCGATCTGTGCCGCCGTGTCGAGGTCGACCAGTGCGCCCTCGGCGGCGGCGGCGACGATCGCCCGTGGCGCCTCGAGGGGTGCTCCGGCCACGGTACGGCGCAGATTCGCCGTCACCGCCGGGTTGAGTGCGGTACCGCCGGGGATCCGGAACCCCTTCCGGTCCCACGGCTGTACACCGCCATCCGGGTTGTCCTGGATCCACTTCTTGGCTGCGGGAACGAGTTCGTCGGCGCTGGCCACCAGCTCGTCGACGAGGCCGAGCGTCTTCGCGGCCGCAGGATTCAACGATTTGCCGGTCAGCAGCAGGCTCGTCAGGGCCTTCTCGAGGCCCAACATGCGAACGGTCCGGGTGATGCCACCGACCCCGGGTAGCAACCCGAGCGTGACTTCGGGCAGTCCGAAGATCACCGATTTCGAATCGACTGCGATGCGGTGGTGCGTGGCCAGGGTGATCTCGAGGCCGCCGCCGAGGGCTGCGCCGTTGGCTGCTGCCACCACCGGACGGCCCAGGGTCTCGAGTCGGCGGAACTGGGCCTTGATCCCGTTGGCGAAGTCCGTGAACTTGACCGCGTCCTGTGCGGTGGCCCGGACCAGGTCGTTGAGGTTGCCGCCGGCGAAGAAGGTCTTCTTCGCCGACGTGATCACGACACCGGTGACGGATTCCCGCTCCGCCTCGAGGCGGTCGAGGATCGTGCCCATGGACTCGACGTACTGGGAGTTCATGGTGTTCGCGGACTGGCTCGGGTCATCGAGGGTCAGCAGCACGATTCCGTCCGAATCCTGCGACCAGGTGATGGTTGATGTTGCGCTCATGTTGTTGCCGTTGCCTTTCAGACTCGCTCGATGATGGCTGCGATACCCATTCCGCCACCGACACACAGGTTGATCAGCGCGCGCCGGGCGCCGCGACGCTCCAACTCGTCGACAACCGTTCCGACGAGCATCGCGCCGGTCGCCCCCAACGGGTGTCCCATGGCGATCGCACCGCCGTTCACGTTGAGCTTCTCGTCCGGAATCGCCAGATCCTTCTGGAATTTCAGGACCACCGACGCAAACGCCTCGTTCAATTCGAACAGGTCGATGTCGTCGACGGTGAGTCCGGCGACATCGAGGGCCTTCAGCGCCGCCGGGGTGGGGGCGGTGAGCATGATCGTGGGGTCGGCCCCGGTGACAGCCGTCGCGACGATCCGGGCTCGGGGGGTGAGGCCGAACCGTTTGCCGGCCTTCTCGTTGCCGATCAGCACCAGGGCGGCGCCATCCACGATGCCGGAGCTGTTGCCGCCGTGATGCACGTGGTTGATCCGCTCCACCGACGTATACTTCTGCAGCGCAACAGCATCGAATCCGCCCTGTTGGCCGAGTGCGGCGAAGGAGGGCTTCAGTGACGCCAGCGACTCGACGGTGGTACCGGGGCGGCGGTGTTCGTCGTGATCGAGCAGGGGGACACCGTTGAAGTCTTTGACCGGAACGACCGACTTGGCGAAGTAGCCGCCGGTCCAGGCGGTCTCGGCGCGGGCCTGCGAGCGGGCCGCGTAGGCGTCGACGTCCTCGCGACTGAATCCCTCGATCGTGGCGATCAGGTCCGCGCCGATGCCCTGCGGAGCGAAGTGGAGATCGTATGCGGTCGTCGGGTCGTTGAAGAGGGCACCGCCGTCACTGCCCAGCGGTACCCGCGACATGGACTCGACACCGCCGGCGATGACGAGATTTTCGAAGCCCGACCGCACCTTCTGTGCAGCGATATTCGTTGCCTCGAGGCCCGATGCGCAGAATCGGTTGATCTGCAGGCCGGCCACGGTCAGAGGCAGGCCGGCTACCAGGGCGGCGGCCCGGGCGATATCGCCGCCCTGCTCGCCGACCGGGGAGACCACACCGAGCACAATGTCGTCGATGTACCCCGGATCCAGGTCCGGAAACCGTGCGCGCAGTTCGTCGATCAGGCCCACCACGAGGTCGATCGGTTTCACCGAGTGCAGACTCCCGTTCTTGCCCTTACCGCGAGGCGTGCGAATCGCCTCGTATACATATGCCTCTTCAGACAAGGCAACTCTCCTCGAATCGTGAACGAATCCCCTGGGGAGGCGATTTTTGAGATGCGCGGAGCCACAGAGGACGGAAGTGAAGAACCTGCGATCGGCTACTGTCGCCGACCGTTCGCTCACGGTATCGTCCAACCAACATCCGGTCAACCCTGACTGGATATTGGAGCGTAGGAGTTCGAATGCTGATCGACGGCAATATCGGCGGGTCCATCGACGGGACGGGAGGTGCGAACCTCGACGACATACGCGAGCAGGTGGAACTGGCCGAGCGGGCTGGCTTCGACGGGGTGTGGTCGACGGAGGTCAGCCGCGACCCCTTCCTGCCGCTCCTCCTCGCCGCAGAGAACGCGCCCCGACTCCACGTGGGCACCGCGATCGCAGTAGCATTCGCACGCAGCCCCATGACGCTGGCCACGGTCGCCAACGACATGCAATCCTTCAGCTCGGGGAGATTCACACTCGGACTGGGCTCACAGATCAAGCCGCACATCGAGCGTCGGTTCAGCATGCCCTGGTCCGCGCCGGCGCCGCGGATGCGGGAATTCGTCAATGCGCTCCGCGCCATCTGGGACAGCTGGCAGAACGACACACCCCTCGACTTCCGAGGCGATTTCTACAGCCACACCCTGATGACACCGATGTTCCGACCTCCGCGTAACGAATTCGGCCCTCCCCAGGTGATAGTCGCCGCGGTGGGCCCGCAGATGACGTCCGTCGCCGCCGAGGCCGCGGACGGGATGCTCGTGCACGGCTTCACCACGGAACGATATTTGCGGGAAGTGACCGTGCCGCAGATCGAATCGGCGCTCGCCAAGGCCGGAAAGACCTTCGAGGATTTCACATTGTCCTATCCCGGACTCGTCGTCACCGGATCTGATGAACGGCAGTTCGAGGAAGCGGCAACCGCGGTGCGCAAACAGATCGCGTTCTACGGGTCCACGCCGGCGTACCGGGCGGTCCTCGACCTCCACGGTTGGGGTGACCTGCAGACCGAGCTCCACCGGCTGTCCAAGCTCGACGACTGGGAGTCGATGACACGGCTGATCGACGACACCGTCCTGCGCACCTTCGCGGTCGTCGGCGAGCCCGAGGCGGCCGCGGCCGAGATATCACGCCGCTTCGGCGACATCATCGACCGATTCACCCTGTACACCCCCTACGGCCTCGACGCGGCGACACGGGGCGCTGTGGTCTCCGGAGTGCACAATCGGCATACCACTCCCTGATCCGCGACGGTGGAGCTCGTCCGTGGTGATCGCGCCGGTGAGGCCATCGCGACTTCTTCGGCGTCCTGGCCGTTGAGCGGTCGAGGTCGATTCGACAAGCGCGGCTCGGCTGCAGGCGAAGTACCGGTACGACACCGTGGGAATCTCCCTAAAGGTGGACCCTTATCCCCAAATGGTGTGAGGAACATGATCGCCCGGTCGGCGAGACTTGAATCACATCAGAGGTTTTCACACGGTTGGGTCACAGTACGGGAGGAAGTAGATGTCGGTCGATCCTTCGGCGATCATCGTCGCAGTCGCCACAGCATTCGGCGGCGCGATACACGGATCGGAGGCCCCTCCCGCCTTGAAAGACTATGGCACCCAACAAGTACAACAGATCACCGATGCCGCACCCGCGATCGGGCAACAGGTCAACGACGCCGTCGAGCAGCTACCGCCCGAGGCGCAAGGCGCAGCACAACAAGTAATCACCGATACCGCGGATGCAGTCCAGGAAGCGATAGAAACCTACGCGCCACCACCCGAGAGCGCCTCTCCCCCACCGGAGACCACCGGCAACACCACCGGCGAGATTCCTGTCACCGAACCCGAACCCGATGGGACAATCCCCGAATACGGGGACACCGTTGAACGATTCGACTCGACGCCGCTTGCCGTCTCGGAGATCTCCCACCTCCCCACCGTGTCCGACGCCTCCACCCGGTCAGCCTCACAGCTGGGGGCGATTGCAGTATTCGTCCCCTGGTTTCAGAAGGCAGGAAGTATCTGCGACGGCATCAAGGCTCCTGTCCTGGCGGCCTTGTACTCGGCGGAAAACAACTTCCGATACGGCGCCTCGGCGCCCGTGTCTCCGGATGGCGCCCGTGGTCCCGGCCAGTTCATGCCCGGCACCTGGGCAAAGTACGGGCGGGACGCCGACGGCGACGGAAAGGCGGACGTGCTTGCTGTCGGCGACTCGGTCATGGCGTCCGGGCATCTGCTCTGCGACATGTACGAGGAGATCGATTCTTGGAAGCAGGCCGGCATCGTCTCAGGTGACGTGCTGGACCTGACGCTCGCCGGATACAACGCCGGCGTGGGAGCGGTCCGCCGATCGGGCGGAATGCCCTCGGGGCTTCCTGATTACGAGAATCAGACAAAGCCCTACGTGGCGAAGATCCGGGCAGCCGAATCCAGGTTCGCGTCGATCCTCGCTCCCGGGCCCGGAGACTGGGGAGGGGTCGGCGGCAGGATCGTCGAGGCCGCACTGCGTTATATCGGTCTCCCCTACGTCTGGGGCGGCGGCAACGTGAACGGGCCCTCCGGTGGCGGTTTCGACTGTTCCGGACTCACCTCCTACGCCGTACACGCCGCAACCTCAGAAGGTGTATCGCTACCTCGCACCTCCGAAACCCAATGGAACATCGGCACCGAGATTCCCGTTGCCGACGCCAGACCAGGCGACCTGCTGTTCGGCAACTGGGGCCCGGCCGGCCCCGGGCACGTGGCAATCTACCTCGGCAACGGCAAAATGGTGCACGCTCCCACCACAGGCGACGTCGTTCGTATCGCGCCCGTGTTCGACGAGATGAAGGCTCGGCGAGTGGTGTGAGTCTGCGTCGACCAGCGCTGTTCGGAGTCGCCACTTCATCCGGTACAGCAAAACCGACATTGCCGCACCCGGGATCTGCATCCGCCGCGGATTCGACCACACCGCGGAGCACGCATCTGCCGCACCGCGGAGACAGCGCGATCATCGACTCGGGGAATGCGGGTGTGGCAGACGAGTTCGACGATCCCTGCGGCCTCGCACGGTCGCACCGGGAAGGAGCGGATTCATGACGACCGTACGTCCCGCTCAGGGCCCCGGCCGACCCGGTTACGACCTCGATTCCCTCCTCGCCGTCACCGTGAAGGTCTTCAACGACAGGGGTTACGAGGGCACCAGCATGGAGGCCTTGGCCGAGCGGCTGGGAATCACGAAGTCGTCGATCTACCATCACGTGTCAGGCAAGACCGAACTGCTCGAGAGAGCGTTGGCGCGAGCACTCAACGCGCTCTTCGCCCTCACCACCGAACAGCAGGCCACCAGCGGCCGACACATCGACCGCCTCGAGTACCTCGTCCGGCGCACCGCCGAGATCCTGGTCGCAGAACTGCCCTACGTCACCCTCCTGCTGCGCGTTCGTGGGAACACTCCCGTGGAACGCCGCGCCATCGCCCGTCGACGGGAATTCGATCTCTTTGTACGCGACCTCGTCGTCGGGGCCGCGGAGGAGGGAGACCTCCGGCCAGGCATGGATCCCGCGCTCACCGGCCGCCTTGTGTTCGGCATGATCAACTCGCTCATCGAGTGGCACCGGCCGCGAGCTGGAGGATCAGCCGAGGATCTCGCCGAGGCAGTCCTACGCCTGACCTTCGAGGGAATGCGCCGTCGGTAGCGGCTGACAAGATGGGATCTGCCGCCACCCCCTGCTGTCCACTCGGATTTGGGAACAGCACCGAATCGCACTGGGTTAGCATGTGAGTTAAATCACACTGGTTGGAGGTGCGCATGAACCGCTCGCTGGCGGACTTCGCCCCGAATGCCGAGGCCCACAGTCGCGGAACATCCTCTGACCTGCTGCAATAGGGTAGAAGTACATAGAGGATCGAGCCACCGATGGACGAGTTCGACGAAGTCGACCTGCCGAATACTCAGCGCGATGTGAGCCGCGATATCGCCACCGAATTGGAGATGGCCGGACTCGAGAATGCGGAGGAGGTCGGACGCGGAGGATTCGGGGTGGTCTATCGCTGCACCGAGCGTTCCCTCGATCGAACGGTCGCCGTCAAAGTGCTGACCTCCGATGTCGGACCCGACGACCGCACCCGCTTCGTACGAGAACAACGCGCCATGGGCAAACTCTCCAGCCATCCCCACATCGTCCAAATTCTCCACGTCGGCGTCACCACGAACGGCTCCCTCTTTCTCGTGATGCCCTACCACGAACACGGTTCTCTCCAAACCCTGCTTCGGCAGAAAGGCCCCTTCCCGTTGCCCACAGTGCTCGGGATCGGAGTGAAACTGGCCGGGGCTCTGGCGGCCGCTCACCGCGAGGGCATCCTCCACCGCGACATCAAACCCGCCAACATCCTGATCACGGGATACGGCGAGCCGCAACTGACCGACTTCGGCATCGCCCGGATCGGGGGCGATTTCGAAACATCCGCGGGCAGCATCGTCGGTACCCCCGCCTTCACCGCCCCTGAGGTGCTCAAGGGCCAACCTCCGAGTCCCGCGTCCGATGTATACGGTCTCGGTGCGACGCTGTTCTGCCTGATGACTGGACACGCCGCCTTCGAGCGGCGCACCCGGGAAGGGGTGGTTGCCCAGTTCGTGCGGGTCACCAACCAACCGGTCCCCGACCTGCGTGAGCACGGTATTCCCGACGACGTATGCACCGCCATCGAACACGCCATGGCGGGCGACCCCGCCGATCGACCGGCATCGGCCGACGCATTCGGAAACGAGCTTCGAACGGTCCAACTCTTGCACGGGCTGAAGATGGATGCGATGGCGATGCCCGCCGATCCGTTCCGAGCCACCCCGCCCCCGCCCGGAACCGGCGGGGCACACTCGGAGACGACCCCGGCAGCAATCCCGAACACCCCGCCCACCGCCGCCACAAAATTTCGTCCCCCGACCTCGGCTCGGCCGTTGGTCGAGCGCCGACGACTCCTCGAGACCCTCCGCGCCGGCGCTGGGCGGCGCCTGACAGTGATCCACGCGCCCGCAGGTTTCGGTAAGAGCACCCTGGCCTCCCAATGGCGGCACGCTCTCATAGCCGAAGGAATGCCCGTCGCCTGGCTCACCATCGACCGCGATGACAACAACGTCGCCTGGTTTCTGTCGCACCTGGTGAAGGCGATCCACACCGCGCTGCCCACGATCGCGCCCGACCTGGAGCGCATCCTCGAAGATCACTACGAAGATGCCGCGCGCTATGTGCTGCCCACGTTGATCAACGACATCCACGACGGCGGCACCGCGATCTCCATTGTGATCGACGACTGGCACCGAGTGACCTCTTCCGACACTGTGGCGGCAATGGACTTCCTACTCGAGAACGGATGCCATCACGTCCAGGTGATCGTCGCAACACGATCCCAATCCGGGCTCCCGCTGAGCCTCATGCGAGTACGCGATGAACTCGTCGAGATCGGGCCGACAGCAATGCGATTCGACACCGCCGAATCCAGGGCATTCCTCGTCGACGTCAACGGACTCACACTCGACGACCAGGAAGTGAGCAGCCTTCGAAGCTCGACCGACGGGTGGGTCGCGGCGCTGCAACTGGCGTCCCTGTCACTACGCGGGCGCAGCGATCGCATGGACTTCATCGCGCATCTTTCCGGAGGCCACCATGCCATCCACGAATATTTGGTGGAGAACGTCCTGAGCACGCTCGAACCGACGATCCTCGAGTTCCTCCTGTCCACCGCCGTCACGGAGAAGACGTGCGGTGACCTCGCCGGCATGCTGACACACGTTCCATCCGGCCAAGAGATGCTCGAGGAAGTCGAACGTCGAGACCTGTTTCTGCAAAGCATCGATGACGACAGGGAGTGGTTCAGGTATCACCACCTCTTTGCCGATCTCCTTCATCGCCGCCTCGAACGCCTCCATCCGGGCCGTCGCGAAGAACTCCACCGGATCGCCGCGCACTGGTTTGCCGACCACAACATGCTCAGCGAGGCTGTCGACAACGCGCTTGCCGCCGGCGACACCGCCCACGCGCTTCGACTGGTCGAGGACGGCGGAATGACACTCATCGAGGACTCGCGGATGACAACCCTCCTCGGCCTGGTCGCCAAACTTCCCCCGAACCTCGCTGTGACAAGTGCCCGACTCCAACTGAACATCGCCTGGGCGAACATACTGATGCAGCGACCACGACAGATGAGAGCTGCACTCGATCTCTTCGATGCCGCACTCACGAACACCGACGTAGACGATGCCGCAATCCACGCCCTTCGCGTCGAAGCTGCCGTCGTCCAAGCATCCGGCAAACTCTTCGCCGATGAGATTGCAGGGGTACAGGAACTCGTCACCGATTGCTTGCGCCACCCTGAGACGGTGCGGCCCTTCCTCGCGTCGGGCGCCGGCAGCATCGCTTCCTTCGTGGCCCTCTACACATTCGACTTCGATGCAGCGCGCCGTTGGCAGGACTGGGCCGCCGCATATCATGCGCAAACCAGCGGGCCGTTCAGTGTGATGTACGGATACTGTCTGGCCGGCGCAGCGGCATACGAACAACTCGACATTCCTGCGGCAGAAAACTACTTCCGCTCCGCCGTAGCGATGACCGGGAAATCTGGGGTTCACGCCCATGCGGCTCGACTCGCCGGGGCCCTGCTCGGAGCGCTCCTCTACGAGATGGGCAAGATCGCAGAGGCCGAACAACTGCTGGACGAAAGCTACAAACTCGGTTCCGAAGGCGGCGGTCTGGTGGAGTTCATGCTCGCCACCTACGGCACCGGATCACGGGTCAAAGCCTCACTCCGACATCATGCGGAGGCAGAAAATCGGCTCGACGAGGGCGCCAGAATTGCCGAATCGCTGCGGCTGCCACGTCTGGCCGCACGGATGGTCAACGAGCGGATCCGCACAGGGCTTCCCGTCGGCGACGAGATCCGCACGCGGTTGATGGCGTTGAAGGCGTATCGCCCGCAAGCAGACGGGATCGCCACCATCACATCCGAACTCGACGAAGATTCGTCGATAAGACTGCTACTCCGCGAGGGTTCCCCCGAGGAGATCGAGCATGCCTGCGGGCGGGCGAAGGAACTCGTACTCAGCATCGAAAGTCAGGCCAGACCCCGAGCGCTCATCCGCGCGAAACTGCTGTTGGCGATGTGCTTGTCGGTCGCCGAGCGGTTCGCGGAAGCGCGCACCGCGCTGGCTCCGGTCGCGGCGAAATGCACGGAGCTCGGACTTACCCAAATACTGTTGGACGAGGACGCACGCATCGCCAACCTACTGGCCTCGACCTGACAGCACACACGTAATCGTCCAACCGGAACAATCGGCGAGAAGACCGCCCACGATCGGCTTCCCTCCGCGCGGGGATCGCTCGCGCACCATCACAAGGCCCACGCCGTGCGAGATTGAATTCAGTCGCACTCCACCGATTGCGGGGCGGCCGCAGACACGGTAGGCCTGGAACCACGATCCGCCTCCATGTTCAAAATGACCACACCGGCCATGATGCATATCAATCCAGCCACTCGTGCGACCGACACAGCATCACCGAACAGCAGCACGCCCACCACCGCAATAGAGGCGGTGCCAATTGCCGACCACAACGCGTACGAGACACCGAGAGAGAGCGATCTGAGCGCCTTCGACAAGAAGAAAAATGAAAGGAGGTATCCAGCGAGAACCCCGACCGTCGGAAGCGGCCGCGTGAACCCGTCAGTTAAGTGAAGACCGGTTGTGGCAAAGATTTCCACGACAACCGCACCCATGAGGTAGAACCAACCCATGGCAACTACCCTCCAAAATTCATCGCGACGATACCGACGATAGTGAGAGCCAGACCGGCAACCTTGCCCCGTGAGAGGCGTTCTCCATGGAAAAGGACGCCGAGTGCAACCACCGCCGCCGTCCCCAGCGCCGACCACAGCGCGTACACAACGCCGATGTCAATCTGCCTGACCGCATTCGCCAACAGAAAGAACGCTCCCCCATAGAGCACCAGCACCGCCGCAGATACCCGAAATCGGGTGAACTCATGCGTGAGCGGCAACATACTCGTAGCCGCAACCTCGAGAACAATCGCTATAACAAGCAACAGCCACGCCATTGAAATCGATTCCCATCCGTCGTGAGGATTTGGCGACCCTTCCACGCAAATCGCCCTGTGCGACTCGTGCCGAAAATGTTGCTCACACAGACCTGCTGTTCACATCGCGCTAGCAATCTGCCGTACAGGATTCAATCCCAGAGCACGCCCGTACCGACTTGTGTCAAGCGATCTCGCGGTCCGAATCGAGAGGGTCAGGTGCGGAATCGCCGCTTCGAACGGTGGTCACCGCGCGAATGAACTCCGCTACGTGCTCAATTGCCCTGCGCGCCTCGGGCAGAAGATCCGCAGCCACATGAAAGACGTGGAACTGGCCGTCCCAGATCTCAAGGGCGACGGGAACCCCGGCATCGGTGAGGCACTCGAACATCAACCGCGCATCGGGATACAGCATGTCTCTGGATCCGACCTGAAGTAGTACCGGCGGGAGCCCGCGCAAGTCTGCATTGACGGGAGACAACGGCAGTCCCGAAACGCCACGAGTACGGCGCTCCACGCGCTCGGTGAGGGCGGTCAGCGCCATCAGCGCAGAACTGGGAAGGATCGGACATCGTGCAGACGCGGGATGCTGCAACTTGACGGTCGGGTCCAAGTCGGTGAGCGGTGATAATGCGACCAGACCGGCCGGCCTCGGCAGATCCAGGTCGGAGAGTGCCAGTGCCACCATGAACGCGAGATATCCGCCAGCGGAATCGCCGGCGATGACGATCTGGCTCGGGGAGAATCCACGTGCAAGCAACCAGCGATAGCCGGCGAGCCCGTCGGCGACGGCGTCCCCTATTGCATGCGTGGGCATCAGTCGGTAATTGACACTGAGCACGCTGGCATCGGCTGACTGCGATATCCGAGAAGCGAGACGACGATGCGTATTGAGGCCACCGGTCAGGAACCCCCCGCCGTGAAGGTAGAGGACCACACTGTGCAGGTCGGCGTTGTGCGCCTGGATCCAATCCGCGTCACAATCCGTCAAACGCACACGACGATGCCCGACCCCATCGAGCGCGGGTAGCACACGTGCGGCCTGGTCAACCACCCGCGCGGCCCAACGTGCGCTCGGAATATGCGCCCACACACCGAGCGCCGGCTTGACGGTCACACGCAACGCGTGTGTCAGGAGCTTTGACTGAATGCTGTTGCCAGGAAAGAAGCTCGAACGTGTCAAGAAATCCGATTCGGTCCCCACCCTTCGTGAGTGGTTCCCTCCCACAACGCCAACCCCCTCCCCGGGCTGTTCCACCGAGCTGACGGCTGACATCGGAACTCCAAACTTCCAGGGATGAACATGCCGGGATTCGAGGCACATAGACCCAAACGCCGTACCAAGACATCTCTCAAGATATGGCTCACGTCACCCGACCGGACTCCCCCTGAGGGGGAAAAACACTCCCCAACAGGGGGATCCTTCCTGCAAGGAGTTGCAGTCCATTCCGCGCGCTGGTGCACTAGACAGATCGAATAGTCTCGCGCACTCGGTAGGAATTTCACACAACACTCCCTTTCTGGCGACAGTCTGACCGGTTCCGGGCACCCTCCCGAAACAACTCGGTCGGGAAGAATCTCTCCACGTTTGTCCAGGTATGACGGTTGGAGGTAGCACCGTGATCGACGACTCTGCCATCGAAGACATGAGGATCATCGAGTTCGCGCGCCGATGGCTTCCCTACGGCGGTGGCACAACCGGCGACCTTCTGGTCGAGTTCGGCATGACTCCAGCCTGCTACATTGCGAGACTGAACAGCATCCTGGCAGGACCGACAGCCAACCAACTCGATCCCACCTTTCGCGACGACCTCCGTCGTTTCGTGTCCCTACGCGCCTCACGGCCCGCCCCGACGGCGTAGAACGGAGCCCGGCAACGGGACATGCCGCGGCGGGGCCGACGGCCGGACCGTGCTGCCCCACATGCACCTCGCTGTCCCGAGCCTGATTCGGCGGTTAGCCGACCGCCGACATCGTCAGCGAGTCCCGCGACGTGTCCCTGACACATCCCGGCGGCTTCGAAACGACATACTCACTGCATCAATGGTTCGCGTCGTGGACAGGGTGTATCAACACCGACCGCTGAGGTCGTTCTCAACGCCAGGAAACGACGAACCGATCGACCGCAGAGAATTGTGCCGGAGAGCCGCCTAAGCGCTCTGTGCTACCTCTCGCCGTCCAGCACTCGATGCCGATGAACTCGACCCCGAAATCTTGACCGCGCACAGTTCGAGCAGACCACGCCTTGTTGCGAATTCGACTCCGTCGAGCGCGCGCGCCATCAGTATGGTCTGGAGACGCCGGTAGAACACTGCAGGGAGGAGTCCGAACTCGGGAAGGATGTGCTCGTCTCCGCCTCCGTAGGGCGCCCAGCGCAGGGCAAAGGTAAGCATGGCGACTTCATCTTGAGTCATGGTCACTCACATTTCGAGAATCAGGTGGACTGCGGAGAACTTGAAGCAAACCACTGCTGAACGCGTGTGACAGTCCCCCTCAGGGTTATCTCCGTACCCCGTTCGAGATATGTTCTGAGTCACAGCAATGACGTGACGCTAAACATCGCCGCAACTGGCGCGTGAAACCTGCTGCCACACAGAATCTGTGCAGCATCGGCCGACAGGAGCGGTGGCGGCCGCGACACGTAGAGGTTGGATGCGCCCGCCACTGTCGGCCGTCGCGTCTGTCGTGGCGAGCGAATAGTTGGCGTAGGTCGTCGCCGTCTGGTCAGTACCGCAGGACCCGAGCCCGGACGTGCGAGTACCGCTCGAGCAGGGCGATCAACTCCGCGTCGGAAAACCTCATCTCCGGTAGCGGGCGAGCCGCAACCAACGCGGCGTCGGCGGCGATGATTACCGCCCGGTCGAGGCGGCATGGAAAGGGGAAACGGCCGGGGGACGTCATCGCGCACCGACTCGATCACCGCGTCCCCGCCGTCGATGCTCACGATGACGAACTCCGAGGTGGCGCCGGTATGCACCTTGACGCGGTCACCCACATTCACCGGCCCAGTCCTTCCGTTAGGGGACCTGTCATCACTGCAGGTCAAACCCCGTTCTGCAGGATCGGGCGCCGGTCGGACTAATCGCCGTCACCCCGCGGGCCGGGTATCGGCGGCCCGTACCCTTGCCCCATGACCGCTGATCCCGGCAGCATCCGAGCCGACGGCCACCAGGCGCTGCCGAACCTGGCCGTACAGGATGCTTCGGCGGATCCCCACATCATCACAGCGGCGGCTCGCACCGGAACGGACCTCGAGCTGCGGATTCACACGTCCATCGCACCGTTCGACGTCGCGGCCGAGAAGTGGTTCCCCGCGGCGGCCGGGTTCGCCGTCACGGTCATCGTCCACACCGTCGACGCGCAGACGGGCGTGGCGCGAGATCTGCCGCCCGCGGAGGCTGCCGAGTGGGCGCGGGCGATCTTCTCAACCGTCGACTCCGCGCACGGATACTTCCTCGGCGCCGTCGACCCAGGCACCGGCAGCCATCGACGCGGGCAGCTCGCATACCGCCTCTACCTCGATACCGACCGCCAGGCGATTCCCGTGCCTCGACAGGTCGTCTCCTGCCCGCACTATTTGCTCTCTGCCATCGACGGCAGAGAGCAGATCACTATTCCGACGACGGCCTGATATTGCCCTCTCCTAGCGACGTGATGCCGATGGCGACATCGCATTGACTACCACGTAGCCGACAGCAGACAGGAACAGAAGAACGAAGAGCCCCACAGCCATCGGAATCGACGCAGCAGCGCGGGTAACACCGTCCCCGATCACGACACCAACCGCGATCACGGCAGAAGCCAGAACCGGCACTCTGATCACCCATTTAGGCACCCGCAGGCCGTAATACCCACGCGTACCTGAGGGTTCGTTCCTCACGGTCGAGCGGACGGATACCACTACTGCTACGACCACAGCAAGAGCAAGGAAGACCACGACGCGGTACAGCTCGATGTGCCGGGCGATCTGCCAGAGAGAAGTCGCCTGCAGCACCACCGCCAACGTACCGACACCCGCACTACCCGCATACAGAACGATGTTGTCCTCCGGGATCGCAGCCGTCCATAACCCGACAGCGATCACGGTCAGCAAGACTGACGCCAAAAGTACTGCGCCGGCGAACAACCAGTGGCTAAACGACCAGTCCGAGTAATGACTGACCGCGACATCGGAATTCGAGTAGGGAAACAACATCAATCGCCTTTCCGTCGAGGGAGTACGGTGCGCGCGCTTCGCCTCACGCTATCGGAAATCAAGCCGACAAGGCTCGTTCGAAAACGAGCAAGATCCGTCGACTTTCACAGCTCGACAGGACAACTCACACCATCGCACCCTTCGCCAGCAGATCAGTTTCGCCCGGCAGCCTCAGGTCGCCGGCAACAACACCTGTGCACGACAGGCGGGGTGCATATACGGCGGTCGCAGCCCCATCTGCCCGGCACCACCGGTCCGCACGTCGCCCACGTCGTTCAGGCAGGCCGAGGGTGCGGTGCGGCCGAGGCGGCCGTCCGGGTGCAGGTGCGCGAACTCCCACCGGGCGGCGTCCGGTTCTTCGGTGATCTCCCAGGACAGGACGTGGCCGTGGCCGGCGCTGCGCTTCTTTCCGATCGACACGACGGGTCCGAGCAGCTCGGCGACGACGGTCGGGTCGCCGACCGCGCGCCACACCAGGTGCCGGCAGACGGTCAGCGGCAGCGGCATCACCCGCGAGCGGTAGCGGCCCTGACGTTCGGACACCAACGCAGGCAGCTGATCCGACATCTGGCCGAGCGCCCGCTGATCCGGGCGGGCGGACCAGTACTGCACGTGCGGACCCGGGATCTCGTCCTCCGGGTAGGCGAATGTCGCCGCCCAGTGCCACCCGTCGGCACCGTCGCCGGGGCAGCGGGCCAACGGCAGGTCCAGGTCCTCCGGCACGGTATCGAGGCTGTACGGCTCGTAGTCGGTGCCCGCCGCCCGCGCGGCGGCCTTCGTGTTCTCGCGGATCTCCGAGGCGAGCAGGCCGTCGAGGCTGATCCCCCACGGCACCCCGTGCGCAACACCCGCCGCCATTCGGGCACGGACGAGCAGCGGCACCATCCCCGCAGCCATCTGAAGGGTCATGCCGGGAGTGCGAGCAGGGTTTCCAGGGCCTCAGAACGCCGGGAGGCGACGATCTCTCGCCAATCGACCACCGGGGCACCCCCGGCCTGGTCAGTGATGGTGGTGGCGATCTGGCCGTGCCCGATCCCGGTGCGCCCGCCGAGCCAGCCCGACCGGGTGAACTCGGCCAGGACGTCGGCGGCGAACGCATGATCGAGGTCGGAGCCGCGGACCAGTTGTACCCATGATTCGAACCGGGAGCCTGGGGCGAGGGTTTCGATGTCGTACCGCATCATCGGCGACCCCGACCCACCCGTCTCGGCCTCGGGATCGACAGTGGTGCCGGCGTGGCCGGCGGTCACATCGTCGAGGTGTGAGTACGACTCGAGGGCCTCGATGTCGAACCGGGACGGGATCGGCCCCTGATACTCGCGGCGCAGGATCGGGGTGGCTTCGGTGACGATCGGCACCACATGGCCAACCCGCAGGCAGCCGTCGATCGGAGCGGCACCGACGGCGCCGCCGAACACACTCAGCAACGGCACCAACTCGCGAAGCTGGTGCAGGCGGCGGCCGGTGATCGGTTCCGCCTGCGTTTTCACGATCGCGCCGCCGTTGCGGAGGGTGTGTGCGACCGCCAGCGGCAGCGTGCCTTCGTAGTCGAGGACGTCGCGTAGAAGTTCCTCGCCGATTCGGCGCAGTACGCCGCGGAAGGAGTTGCCGGAGATGACCGGGACCAGCTCGACCGACCCGTCGGGCTGGATGATTTTCATGCGCCGGCCGATCGCGGTGGTGCCGATCAGCTCCCCGCGGTGCGAGATCGGCGAGCGGGCGGTCATCTCGATCTCCCATATTCGGGTCACGGTCACGACGCCAACCCGTGCTCGGTGCGGGCGGCGCGGACCGCGTCGGCGACGATCCGGGTCCGCAACGTCAGGGCGGTCGTTTGATCGCGCATCACCTGCAGCACCGGACGCGCCTCGCTCGTCAGCAGGGTGGCCAGTTCGGAGCGTTGCTCGTCGGTGCGCGGGGCAGAGCCGAGCCTGGCGGCGGAGGCGGTCCACCACTGGTGCAGGTTGATGCTGTTGTAGGTGGCCAACCGGACCCTGGTGGGCAGCAGGTTGTCCCAGTAGTCACCGCGGCGGGCGGCCACCCAGTTGCTGTCGGACCAGTCGATTCCGTAGTGCAGCAGCAACACCACCCGTTCCGCCACCTGCGCGGCCGGGTCGGTCAACGGTGGAAGCTGCCAGGCCGTGGCCAACCACCGGTTCGTGACCGAAAACCTGTTCTCCCCCACCGTGTTCATCACACTGATCCTAGAGAAGAACCGGGGTTTTCTCGAGTCCAGATCTCTTCGATCCCTAGCGGGTTGCGCGAATACCGACTTCCCACCACGGCTCCGCGCCCCGCCACGACGCCAACCGGTTCCAATCGTCGAAGACCTGCGGCCACTGGTCAGACGGGATGCGGCGCAGCACGGCATAGGTCGGGGTGTCGTCGCGGAGCATGGCCTCGGTGAAGCCGTGGCCACGGAGCCGGTGCAGCACCACCAACCGTCCGGCATCGTGATCCTGCCAGCTCAGGAGGATGTCCTCCACTTTACCGACCGCGGACACCGCATTTTGCTTCTGGCCTGCGCGTATTCGAAGCGTACATGTGCGCGATGATGTCACGGGTTGTTGATGCTGGCGTGTCGGACCACTTTCTCGTTCGAGCTCAGCCCAGCGGTGCGTCCACCGTCCCCAGGTATCCGGGCGCCGTTCGGTCGACAACGTCCCGTGGAGTTGAATCAGATTGTGCTGGAGCTAGATCGGTGATCGCTGGATGGTGGTCGGATCTGCCAGGCGGGTCTCGAGGTCGGCGATACGCCGATCTTGGAACCGCAGGTTGGAACGGGCAGCAGTCAACCGCTCATCGAGGTTGCGGTTGTCGGTGGTGAGTTGGCGGACCCGCTGTTTGAGTGTGGTGTTCTCGGTAGTGATGCGGTGGATGGCTTCCTCGCTCCATTCGGCTTCCATGTCGCGGATTCGGCCGAGGAGTTCGCCGATGCGGTTGCGTTGGGCCAGGATTTCGGCGTTCGCGGTCTTGAGCCCGTTTTCGGCGTTGAGAGCGCGCTCTCGCCAGGTCGCCTCGTGCTGGTCGTGCTGGTGGACAGCCGGGTGGCGGGACTGTTGGCCGGTGTCGGCTTTCGCGGTTTCTACTGCCGTTCTGGCCGCAGGGTTGGTGTAGAGAAACGTCCGAGAGACACCTGCGCGGCGGGCGACGGCGGCGACGGTGACCGGGGCCGGTTCTCGGTGCAGTCGGGCAATGGCCTCATGAACGCGGTCGACCGCGGCCTGAGCGTCGCGGCGCCGGGAGACCAGCGCGGCGGCGGTGCGGGTTTGGGGTGGGTTTTGGCTACTGCTCATGCGCTGGCTTCTCCGTCGGTCTCGTCGGTCTCGTCGGGTGCTGCTGTTATGGCATCGGTGAGGTCGGTGGCACGGAAGGCGGTTGACCAGACCCGGTGAAAGTAGTCCTGGGGTTTGCGAAGGTCCAGCGCGAGCGCCTGGTCGAGCAGGCCAAGCCCGGCCAGGGCCTTCTCGAGTCCGTCGATGGCGCGGGCGGTGGGCTCGAAGTGCTGGTGCAGGTAGTCGGCGGTGGCGTCGTCGGGTGCACCCTCGGCGAGTTGTCGCCATTGCTCGCGTTTGCGTCGCCAATACAGCAAGTCCGCTCCGGACAGGACGAACTTGTCGCAGCCGTGGCAGTTCAGCGCCCAGGGACAGGCACCGCCGTCGACGACGGGTTGGAAGGTGCAGAAGCCGCCTTCGGCAGGGGTGCTGCGCCGGGACAGGTCGATCGCCAGCGTCTGGGCCTGCGTGCGGGTCATCGGTGCGGTGTCGCCGGCGAGGAGTTCGCCGGGGTGGGCGGCGCCGGGACCGGCGACCCAGACCTGTTGCAGTACGTCCTCGAGATCCGAATGCGACAGGTGCACATAGTGTTCGGCCATCCGATCGCTGACCTGGCCCAGATAGGTGCGGATGTGAGTCAAGCTTGCGCCGGCGCGCAGCAAATTCGTGGCCAGCGTATGGCGGGCCTGGTGGGGCACCCATCGGCCGATTTCGAGCGAATCGACCCACGCGCTGAAGTTTCTGTGAAAAAAGGAATGGGTCAACGCGACGGTGCCTTCGGGGTTGCGCTGCGGCGTCGGGAACAGCGCCAGGCGACCGCGTTCGGTGTCGGTGGGTCGGCGCCCGTGCTCGGCGACGAATCGATCCAGGGTCTTGCGTTGGCGTTCAGCCAGCACCTCGTGGAGACGCTCGGGGATCCGGATCGCGACGTCATAGTTGCCGACCTTGGTCTGGTCGTGCCAGAACATCGGTAGGCCGCCGTAGCGGCCCAGACAGTCCCAACGGAGCTGCAGCACCTCTCCAATGCGACGACCGGTGGTGACGGTCGTTTCCCACATATCACGCAGCCCGCGGTCCAGCGGATCGTGGACCTCGTCGAGTCGCCGCAGATTCTCCGGATCGGCGAGCGCGCGAGCGACCTCGTCGGGAAATGGTCGCCGCGCGGTCCGGCCCGTTGATGCCCCGGCCGTAGGAAGTGCGACGATGAACTCCCGCCCCAGACCGATCCGGTCGGCGGCACCGCTGTCCATCGCGGCGCGCAGCATCTTGCGTAGCGCATTGAATACCGTCGACCGTGTCGTAGTGGTGACGACGCTGGCAGTCCCGTCAGGTCGCTTGATGGCCAGCGACGGCGACCCGTCGCGTTCACGGCGGCGTTGGTCGGTGACGAATCGACGCATGTGATCGCCCTGCAACAGGGTGGGATCGTTCCCGCCGTCGGGGGCATCGTGTTGCAGGAATGTGCCCAGTTCCATTGCTGCCCTGAGCAGCCCATCGTGAACGTGGCCGGAACGTGGGCAGCGCGGCGATTGCAGCAGGTCGGCGAGGTAGTCCCAGACCAGATCCCGCAACCAAGTTGGGCCGATGCCGGTGAGGTCGATGTGACTGGCCCGCCGCTTGAACCGCACCCCGAAGTGCTCGGTCTCGAGGAATCCGGCCTCTTTCGCCTGGGCAGGGGTGAAGTAGACCATCCGAAGCTCGTGCAGGATCTCCTTGACCATGGAGCCGGGAAACTCCACCGATCCACCGGCGCCGATCTCGAACCCGATCAACGACTCCACTTCGAGGGTTCGGCACGTCGCCACTAGTGAGCGAAGCCAGCCCAGTTCCCACCGGCTGGGTCGGACTCGCTGCGTGTGGATGAACAGGCCCCATTGAATTTCGGCCCGCACCAGTGGCCGCAACCCGAGCAGGTTGATCTGTCCCGGCCACGGGGATGCGCGCACGGTGGCGCACCAGCGACCGAACGCCTCCTCGTCGTCGTATCCGACCGGGACCGGCCGGCCGTACCGCTCGTAGCGGTGCCACCACGTCGGCGGCAACACCGCCGCGCCGGGTCGGTGCTCACGCTGGTACCGCCGACTGTGCCAGAGACACAACCCCAGCGGCGACTCGGCGAGGTTCACACACACCGCCACCAGGCAGGATCCGTAGCCCGGCAGCGGCCGCTGCCCGGAGAGCCATCCGTCGAAGTCGTCGGACTCACCGGCGGACTTCCGGTGCTCGCGCCACCGACTCATGTGTCGCTGGCACAGCAGCAGGTCGGACTGCGCGGCGGGCCGGTCTGGGCACACCCGGCAAATCAGCTCCTCGATCCGCACGTATCGCTCCAATCCCTCTGCGGCGGTGAGGAACGCGGCCTTACCGCCGCCACGTTCTCGGTCCTTCGCTCGCAACAAGAGATGTTCCGTGCAAAAGTCCGTGGAGTTGGCGCGGGTCCGCTCGCACCGCTCGACAACGCACTCCCACCGGTAGACAGGGTGTTGCTGCGGAATCCGGATCACGTCCAACCGGAAGATCGGGTCGAAGTCGGGGCCGCCGATCAGCGCCGTGAGAATCTCGAGCCGGTCGCGGCCGCCCCGGTCCGGACGATCCCGACACGAGTGCGGCGATCCGGCACGGGTTCTCCCGGCCGTCATCGCCCTTCTCCCCACACCCGCCGCAACGCCGCGTCAAAGGCCGGGTCGTGGACATCGACGTGCCCGTAAACCTCGTCGACCATCGTCGCCGAGGCCCAGCCGCCTGCGTCACGGGCGATCAACAGGTTGCCGCCGGAGGCGTCGAGCACGGCCGAGGTGAACGAATGCCGAAACGCATGGGGTTTCACCGGTCCCAGGCCGGCGCGGTCTCCGGCCCGGCGCAGCACCCGCCGGGCGGCGACCGGAGCCCACGGCTGCCCGACGGCCCTGCCGTGCAGCTGAACCAGCAGCATTCCGTGATCGGTTCGTCCACGCGGATATTCGGTGGTGATGTAGTCGAAGTAGGAGTGGATCATGGCGGGGCTGACCCGCTTGATCAGCCCGCCGGTCACCGTGCCGTTCTCGAGGCGCCAGGGATGCTTGGTCTTGGCCTCGGCCCGATTCGGGTTGCCGGGGCGGTAACAAACGTGCAGATGCGGGGAACGGCACTGGCCGCAGGCCGCGTTCTCCCGCAGGTGCAGGTCGACCAGGTGCAGCCCGCACAACTCGCCGATCCGCAGCCCGCCGTCGGCCAACCAGGTCACCACCATGCGGTCGCGGGCCGAGTTCACCGTCTCGAGCAGTTTCTCCCGTGCGCCGTCGGGCAGCATCTTCGGATGTCGGCGGCGAGGTCCCGTCGGCGCGAGCGGATTTGCCGGTATCGACGTCGTCGTGTGCCCCAAGAATGTGCGGCGTCGATCCGCCCGCGTCGGCAGCCGACTTCTATCCAGTCTCCGACCGAGCTCGGCGTTCACCCCGAGCGCCGCCTGATGCAGATAGAAGCCCTTCAGACAGGCTGCCGTGGTCGACAGCGCCGCATGCCCGTACGGGCGTTTCCCGACCCGCCACGGCTCGCCCAACGGCATCGCCACCTCGGCGCCGACGATGCCCATGTACCGCTCGAGATCCCGCAGCACCACTCTGTCCAACGCCAGGCACTCGCGCTCGAGCCAGCGCAGGTGATCCACCAACAAGTAGGAATAGGTCCGTTGGGTGCCCGACCCGTCGTGCTCGCGCAGGAACCGGTCCGCCTCGCGATGCTCCGTTCCCTCCGGCCAGACGATCGTCCACGACCGCCTCCCATTTCGCCGGTCGATCCGCTGAACCCGGAGGTCCCCTACCACCACTCGCATCGCCACACGCCCTTCGAGTCTCTGTCTGAACATGACGAACATCCCGAACCCTGGTCGGTAAACAACCACGGGACATCCCGAAAGTCGCGCAGGACGAACGGCGTGTACGGATATATCTGCGGTCGGTAAAATCGACCGTGACCTGCCCCCACCGGGCATCGGGGAACAGATGTTTGCGGCCGGGCCGCAGCGGCACGATCACCGCGGTGTCCGCGTCGATGGTGGTGGAGAGCACCTGGTGGAGCAGGGCGGGGTTCGCCGGTCGCAGCGTCACCGGATCTCGGGTGACGATGTGCGCGTCGGTGCGCAGTGGCCGGTGCCGGTAGACCCACACGCACACCGCACACAAATAGCGGCAGGCCAAGTTCGTCCACGACTCATACCCGGTGAACCGGCGTGATACGACCTGCCCGACCGGAGTCATTACGACGGTGTGGCGGCCGCAGCGAGCACACCCGGTCACCCGATCATCGGGTGTGGTGACTTCAGCGAGCCCCTCAGCCACGGTGTATGCGGCCGAAGCCACGTCGATCACTGCGGTGATGGTCATAGCCGGCACCGTAGCCCGCTCACGGCGGTGCTGCAGAGGTCGGTTTGACCGGCTCGTCGGTGCCGGCACCCGGAGAAACTGCGGCGAGAGATTGTTGACGAAAGAGGCGAGGGCAATCTCGTGGCGGCTCGCTTCGCCAGCGGCAGTAGCATCCCTCCGACTGCGGAACTTGCACGTGGCGTCCGGATCCGGGAGCGGGTCGAGGCCGCGGCCCCCAAGCGACTGTCGCCTTTCGAAGCACGACATCAGCGTCGTGACGGGACGCCCACTCGGCGCCACCATTCGGCCTGGCCTGGGATCACACTTCGCCCCGGGCTGAACACGGGTCGGCTCGGCGGAGCAGCCCTTCCACTGGATGACGCGTAGACGGCAGCCCGAGGAGTACACGCACGGTCAAATCACCACCACATGGAGTACCGCACTACTTCAGGTAGGGCGCGTCCCCGCGCGCAGGGTTCTCGTATAGCCGATCGAACCCTCACAGGACGGACCGCACACTCGGAGCACACCATGACCACAACCGCCGACAGACCCATCGATACCCGCCTGATAAATATCGTCCACGACGCGATTCGTCGCGATCTCGGGCGCACCTTCGACACGTTGTCCATCCCGATCGATGCGCGCCGACGCACCCTTCTCGCCGACCACCTCCGCTGGACTCTTGCGTTTCTCCGCCGCCATCACGCCAGCGAAGATACGAACCTCTGGCCTCCGGCCGGACGGCGGTCGCCCTCCGCGAAACCACTGCTGGACGAGCTGACCAACGATCATCATCGCGTCCACCACGCGGCGAGCGTGGTCGAACTCGCGGTCTGCGACTACCGCGACTCCGGCACCGTAACGGCGCGCGAGTACCTCCGTGGTGCGCTGGAGCGACTGTGCGTGGTCCTCCTACCGCAGCTCGACCGTGAGGAAGATGAAGCCGCGCCGATTGTGGCCGCAACTATCACCAGCGCCGAATGGGACGCCTGGATTTACGAACTCCTCCGCACCACCTCACTGGTCGAATTCACATGGGAACGTCGTTGGCTCACCGATGGTCTCGATGCCGAAAGCCGGTCCATCGCCGCGGATGCCTTCCGCATATGCCACCGTGTCATCCCCGCACAGCGCCTTGATCCTGACAGCCCGCCGCCGCATCCGGGTGCTCTGGAGCGTTCACCACGCTGCAACAGCACGACTTCAGTTCGATCCCGCACCGCTCGCACCCGGGACCGAGTGATCGCCAGGGTCTTCCACTTCTGATATCGACCCTCATCCCACGAATCCGCGAAGGAGGTCCTACTTACCTAAAGCCGTTCCATCGCAACACTTCACCGCACCAACTGCATCCACACCCCGGCACCGTGCCGGCCTCAGAAAGGCAACAACAGTGAACAAGAACGTTCTCCGCGCATCCCTCGCCGCCGCCATCACCCCAGTGATCGTCCTCGGAATCGGTTCCGGCACAGCCACCGCCGCACCAACACTCATCGGCGACCTGGGTGGTCCCGTAGATATCCAGCTCAGCAGCGACGCACTCGCTATGACTAACCCTGAGTCCTGGACCTGCGCCGTCGTCCAGGGGCTCAACCTCGGCTTCGGTTCAGGGAGCGGAACCGAATTGGACAAGGTTCCAGTCAACCCGATGATCGGGGACTGGAATACGGTGGCACCAGTCACTGGTTTCTGCCTCGGCAGTCAAGGGTTCACATCGATCCCGGGAACCCCGCAGTAACCGCGAACCCGCTCTCCACCCACCTGTCGCCCCAAGTCTTCCCGGAGGGCGATAGGTGGGTAACCGCGGTGAAACAGAATGCTGGCCCGGTGATGGCCGTCGCTACCGCCGGAACCCGCGTACAAACCGTCATAGAAATACCGGTACCGCTTGTCGATCACAGACACGAATCGAACCAGGTGGTCGATTTTTAGCACAGGACATGCATACGATCGAGAGGTGGCCAGAGTCTGGCCGTTGGTTGGGCGTGCGGAGGAACTAGGCCTGATCAACGCCGCCGTGACCGGAGCCGACGGTTACCGCGGAGTGGTGATCGCCGGCGCCGCCGGGGTGGGTAAGAGCCGCCTCGCCCGCAGAGCGCTCGCCAACGTGCACCCCGGGCGTTGGGAATCGCGATGGGCGCGAGCGACCACCTCGGCCCGTACGCTTCCACTCGGAGCCTTTGCCGAATGGACCGACGTCGGTACTGCGGACGCGATGTCCGTTGTCCGCGGCGTCATCGATCACCTGTCCGACCACCCGGTTGGTGCAAGGGCAATAGTCGGTGTCGATGACGCACACCTGCTCGACGACCTGTCCGCATTCGTGGTGCTCCAGCTGGTCCAGCGCCGCCTGAGCCCGGTTGTGGTAACCGTTCGTACCGGAGAACCCGTTCCCGATGCGGTCAGCGCATTGTGGAAGGACGGATACCTGCAGCGCATCGAACTTCAACCCCTCTCGGAGGCGGAAACCGCCGAACTCGTCACCACGGTCCTCGGCGGACCGCTCGATCCCGCCGCCGCTCGCCGGTTATGGAACGTCACCCGCGGCAATACCCTGTACCTGCGGCACCTGGTCGAGCAGGAAGTCGCGTCCGGACGACTCACCCCAAGCCCGGAAGCGCCGGGGCTCAGTGCTGGTGTCTGGGTGTGGGACGGTCCCCCCACCGCCTCACCGGGACTGGCGGATCTCATCGGTGCGCAACTCGACACCCTTCCCCCCGCCGTCGGCGCCGTGCTCGACGTTCTCGCGGTCGGGGAACCGCTTCCTGAACAGATTTTGGCCGACCTCACCGACGTCGGCGCCGTCGAGGATGCACACGCACTCGGTTTGATCAGTGTCGACCAGGCCGGCCGCCACCCGGTGCGTTTGGCGCACCCGCTCTACGGTGAAGACCGCCGCGCCCGGGCCACACCCCTGCGGCTGCGGCGGCTGCGGGCGGACATCGCCGAAGCACTTGGCGCCATGGAGAATTCCGATGTCCGCGACCTCGTACGCCGCGCGGTGTTGATCCTCGAATCCGGTCTCACCGCCGACCCTGTCCTCCTCACGGAGGCCGCGACCGCAGCACTGGGATTGTTCGACCCCGAACTCGCCGTCCGCCTGTGCAAGGCGGCGATTACGGACGGCGCCGGCTACGACGCCCACCTCATTCTGACGATAGCCCTGACCATGCTCAGCCGCGGTGAGGAAGTCGAACAGGTCCTGACACAACTCCTCGGCCGTCCGCTCACCGATGGGCAGCGCATCGACGTCGCGTACCTTCGTCTGGCGAATCTGCTCTGGATACTCAATCGTCCAGAAGAAGCCGAAGCTGTGCTCCTCGAAGCGAGCGAAGTACCGGCACCGAATGCCCACGGTGTACTGGCCGGTGGTCGCGCGATCATTCACGCCTTCAACGGAAACCCCCGCGAGGCGATCGAGGCCGCACAATGCGCGGCACCACGAACGCCGGATCCGCCCGAGTTGTCTCAGATGTGGGCGCTGGGCGCCCTCCTGATCGCTCTGGGAGATACGGGCAGGACGTCTGAGATCGCGACCATTGCCGCCTGCGCACGAGACCTCATGACCGCCTCTCCACGGGTTTCGATAGTTCGCCTCCCCTTCCACGAGTTCCACATCCGAGGCCTACGACTGGCCGGGTACGTGCGCGAAGCCACCGACGTGGCCACACGAATCTACGACGAAACCTCCGAGGCCGGATGGGCACAAGGGCTGTCCTCGATCATCAAAGGACAAGCCGAACTGACAGCAGGGCACCTCGGCGCGGCACGAAAACGACTGGAACAACGCTTCACCTCTGCCGGAATACCCAACGGCTACATCCCCACAATCTGGTACTGCGCGCTCATCCAATGCCAAGCGATGTCCGGAGACGGCACAAGCGCGGCGGAGACTCTGCGCGCACTCGATACCTGGTGCCAGACCACGGTCCCCTATCTGAAGCCGGAGTATCTCCTCACTCAGGCCTGGGTCGCCGCAGCCACCGGTGCCACCACCGAAGCCATCGCACTCGCACACCGCGGCGCCCAATGCGCGGCCGAGCAAGACCAGCACGCCCACGAGGTGATATGTCTCCACACTGCAACCCGGTTCGGCGACTCCACCACGGCACCTCGACTTCGCGAACTCGTCGAGCAGGTGGAGGGGCCCCGCGCTCCCGCCGCCGCCCTGCACGCCACCGCGTTGGACGCCGGTGACGCCGGCGGCCTCCTCGACGCCTCCGGTCAGTTCGAGGACATGGGCGACCTCCTGTCCGCCATGGACGCTGCCGCGCACGCCGCCACCACTCACCGCCGGCACGCCCGGAACGGATCCGCCCTCACCGCCGCCGCCCGCGCTCGGCGACTGGCCGATGCCTGCGACAGTGCCCGCACCCCCGCATTGACCGAAGCTCTCCAGCCGTCACCGCTGACCGCCCGGCAACGCGAAATCATCACCCTCGCCGCGCAAGGACTGTCGAACAAACAAATCGCCGAGAAGCTGATCGTGTCGGTGCGCACCGTCGAAGGTCACCTCTACCGTGCCTCCCGCAAAACCGGCCTCACCGGCCGCGACGACCTCGGCGGCCTCACCGACGATCCGCCCTGACCAACTGGAGTAGCCCACTACTCCACCCCACCCTGCGCGGCGAACGCACCCTGAAACCATGACCACACCACCCACACCCCACGAGGCAGCTCTGCGGCGACTCCCCCAGCCCTACTCCCTCGCCCTACGTCTCCGCGATGCCGGCGTTACCGACGACCAGATGTGCACCTACCTCGACATCGACGCCCGCGCCCTCCCGTCGCTCCTCGAACTCGCCGACGCCAAACTCGCCGCCGCACTCCGCACCACCGGAACCGAACCGGAGGAACAACCATGAACGGCTTCAGAACCGGGGTGATGGACTGCGCCATCCATCCCCGTTTCGCACCGGACCTACTGCTGCGCACCACCCGGGCGGTCGCCACCGCCGGCGGCGCCGATTCGATGTGGTTGCCGGACCACCTCAACAGCCTGTTCCCGGCCTCGGTCTGGAAACCCGCGTACAGCGGCGCCGCGAAACTGCTACCCCGGGCGAACGCGTATTACGAACCTTGGACCGCCCTCGGCTATGTCGCCGCCCACAACAAACTCGCGCGCCTGCGACTCGGGGTCGGTGTCACCGACGCCGGACGGCGCAACCCCGCCGTCACCGCCCAAGCCGCCGCAACCCTGCACCTGCTCAGCCGCGGCCGCGCAATCCTCGGTTTCGGACCCGGCGAACGCGAGGGTAACCAACCGTACGGGGTGGACTGGTCCCGGCCAGTAGGCAGATTCGAGGAAGCCATCGCCACTATCCGGGCCCTGTGGAACTCCGGCGGCGAACCCGTCACCCGGGACTCAAAGTACTTCCCGCTCCGCAGTGCGGTCTTCGACCTCCCACCCTTCAAAGGGCGGCGGCCTCCGATCTGGGTCGCCGGACACGGATCCCGGATGTTGCAAATCACCGGCCGCTATGCCGACGCCTGGTTCCCTGGCTATGCGCAAAGCCCCAAGCAATACGCAGAAAAGCTCGACACCGTTCGGGCCGCGGCAGACAACACCGGACGCAACCCGCATGAGATCCTCCCTGCCACCTTTTTCTTCGTCCTCGCCGCCCGCACCAACGCCCAGGTCGACGAGATGATCGATTCGGTGCTCGCACGGGTCGGGGCACTCGTCGCTCCCGCCGAAGTCTGGGCCCGTCACGGTGTCGAACATCCCCTCGGCAGCGACTTCACCGGGGCGCAGGACATACTTCCCCAGACCATCGACGAGCACACCGCCCTCGCCTATGCCGAACGCGTCCCACGTTCCCTCGTCCGCGAAACGTTCCTCGTCGGCACCCCCACCGATATCGTCGAGCAACTCGCCCAATGGCGGGACAGCGGCGCCCGCTACGCGGTCCTCGCCAACATCGGCGGCTTCCACCCGCACCTGGGGGTCGGTCTGGCCTCATCATTTCCGCTGATCCAAGTTCTCCGTAACGCGAAACGTCTCTGACATCCCCGCAGCACACCATGCCTCGCCCGAAGTTGGACGTTTCCCATATGTCGAAGGCAAGCCGTTCCTGATGGCCGCAAGATGACGCTCAGGCCGATCGGTCCCGAGCGACACGTCGCGACTTGAGTTGCGAGGCGACGACCTGCCCATTCCGGTTCAGCGAGCGCGAATACCGGCGCACCCCTGCCAGCATCCACGGGACACTGCGGCGACGCTGCGGGTCGGCAGCGCACAACTGCGCACCAGTAACCTTCCACAAGTGGTGAAAATACCGGAATCGGGACTCGACCTTGCAACGCTGCGCGGGATGCGGCAGGCGTCCACCAAATCCGGTCTGTCCGCGCTCGAACAGATCGGCACCCGGATCCGCGAATATCTCGCCCATTACGACGGCTACGTGGCGTTCTCCGGCGGCAAGGACTCCCTTGTCGTCCTCGACCTGGCCCGACGCGTCGATCCCGATGTGCCGGTGGTGTTCTTCGACTCCGGCCTCGAATACCCCGAAACCTATGACTACATCCGTGAACTCGCTGTGGCGTGGCGCCTCGACCTGCGGGTGATCGCGTCCGAGCCGCCGCTCCTCGACGCCCTGGTTGCTTCTGGTCTGTGGAATCACTGCGCCCCCGATACCGATGCCCGGATCGATTTGCACGACATTCTGATCGGGGGCCCGGCGCGGCGCGCGCATGAGATGTTCGGCCCCGGTGAGCTGTGGGGTGTGCGAGCCGACGAGTCCGCCACCCGCCGCATGCTTTACACCCGCGGTGGCCGCCGCGACGGAATCATCACCCGTACCGACGGGACCATCGCCTACGGGCCGATCTGGAACTGGACCACCCAGGATGTCTGGGCCCACATCTCCCGGAACCAGCTACCGGTCAACCCGGTCTACGACGTCCTCACCCGGCTAGGTGTCCCGCCCGTACAGCACCGCCTCTCCCACCTGATCGACGGCGCCCATCTCGACCGCGGCCGGTTGACCTGGCTCCGACGGGGCTGGCCTGACCTCTTCGAGCAACTCGCCGACACCCTCCCACGCATCCGACAGTTGACCTGATCGGAAGTCTCGGTTGGTTCCACCGAGCAGCAGTCAGCCTGGTCAGTGTGCGGTCCCAGGGTGTGGACTGCCACAGGAAATGGCGGGTTCAGCGGCGATAGAACGGTTTGAAGTGATCCCGAACCGCGGTGACGTATGCCTTTTCGAACGGCTTGAGCGAAGACAGATTAATGACGGTCGAGGACAGGTTCATACCGGCATCATCCTGGACTGCCGGCTCCTTCCACGCCTCGTTGCACGCCGTCCCCGCCACTTGTCGGAGCTGTGCAACGAGGGCCGAGTACGCCGCGCCAACCGCTTTCGACTCCCCCTCTGTCCACACTACGAAGTACGACAACTTGGCCTGCACGGCGCGCATCTCTTCCGAAAGTCGAACGCGTTCGGCCTCCGGTTGGTCGGCTCGGCGCCGGCGAATGGCGTAGGGAAATTCCTTGTACTGCATCGCGACCTCGAAAGCCTCGGCGAACGTCTTGCGGAGACGCGCTCGTTCTTCCGACCTGTCCTTGTACTGCGCAAGGGCAACATTGATTACGGCACCCACGATTGCAGCGATGACGGCGCCCGACACGAACACGTCGGCGTTCCCTCCGTTGTCCGGGGTCGGTGTCACTATCGCGGGAGACGTGGTCGGCGCAGTTGTCACCGGGCTCGGTGTCGGGACTGATGACTCGCCCGGTACCGGCGTGGGGATCGGTGCTGTCATCAGCCCGTTTCCTTCTCGTGGGACAGCTCACCGTGGGGATATTCTTCGCCTAGCCACTGATGATCGTGTTCGCGCCACCACGCCTCTTTGAACAAGTGTTCGGCGGCCATGCCAAAGAGCGCGAGGAGACCATCCTCCAGTACCCAGGTGCGGGACGACGGATCGTGCGGGTACCAGATGCACAGGTGGGTACGCCCCCGATCCGGATACCGGTGCGGCGACGCAGAGGGATCAGAAGGGCCATCAGCGAAGATCTTTGGGGTGGTCGAATACCTGTGGTCGAACTCGACTGTCACCTCGCGTTCTTCATATCCCGGCACATCCACCAAGGTTCGGTAGACGCTGACGTAATGATCCGCCCGCCGACGCCGCGTATAGGTGAGGTTCGGATACGCGCGGCGTGCCGCCGCCTCGATTCGACCACGGCGTGGCCCGTCCTCCAGCCACAAACGAGGACGCCTTGGAGTGCCGCGCGTCAATCGTCGCTCCCCCCAGGCGGAACACCGTACGCCCGCGGCTGCTTGAGAGCCGTACCAGTTGTTGCCAGGGCCCCGGCACTGGTCACGGCCAACGGCTTCCCAGCCTGCAGCCGCGCCGCGACGCGGGCTTTCGTCTCGCCGAAAGGCGTAGGTGCAATAAACTCCGGCCACAGCCGACTCAGATACGCACGCACTTGGTACTCGTCGTCGTCGCGCTCGAGCGCTGCGCGCAGCATGTCCGCAGCCTGAGTGAGTCGTTCGACGGCGTACTCGCGATCGGCCACCTTGATGGGTGCGGACACGCCGGCCGGGTCCGGAGTGTTACGGCGAGCCAGATCCTTGGCGCCGCGCTCCCACAGTTGCAGTAGAGCGGTCGGCACGCCCTGCCCCGGCTCTACGAACATCAGTGCCAGAGCTTCGAGGTTGAACGAGCACAAGGGCGGGTCCGAATGCCGTCCTGGACGCTTGTTCTCGGCCTTCGCCAGTCGAATCGCCCGCGCTCGCGTGACACGAAGCGACTTCGGTTCCGCGGTTAACAGGTCTGTGTGCTTCTCTGGATGGGACGGATCCCATCGGTGCTGCTCGGTATTGGGAATCCACAGGCCTTCCTCGCGGCGGCGGAGACCCACCACCAGATCCACGGTGGGATCTTCGCCACTGCCCATTGGTTCGTGGAATTCGATGAAGATCGCTCGCTTGGTGACCTCGAAGGTCGCCGCCGGGTAGTGCGGGAGAACTCTCGGCTTGAGGTGCTCGAGCATGGCCGCGACGATGTGCTCCGGGCCAACGTTGTCCTGCGAGTCGGGCCCCAGCGACTGGTGGACGCGGCGATCCAAGACCACACCGCAATCTGCGTCCAAGCCCTTGTCTCGCTGGTGGATTGGACAATTCGCTGTGCCGTGGGCGAGGGAACCAGAGCTGTACGACTTCAAGACTCCCTCGAATGACTCCGCAGCTCGCCTGACCGTGTCACGGCGCTGTCGGGCCTCCTTCAACACAACATCAGCGGGCGCCAACTGACTTCGGACGTCATCCAGAACGATGGACGTATACCCCATGTGCTGTCTCCCCTGTATGACGGCCGACAGCAGGATTCTTAGCGGTCGCCGCAGCTCAAGTGCGATGTACGTCATCGTACCGGCAGGCTCCGACAGAATCACTCGGGTGAGTAGCGCACCCCCGGACGAACTGGGGAAAACGACATGCCCCTTACGACCTCGCTTCGAGCGTCAGCTTTTGGTGAACAGTGCGCGGAGGGTGTCGCGGTCGTCGGGGTAGATCGCGCAGACCGCGCCGTCGGGGCCGAGGATGTGCCGGTAGTGGCGTGACCCGCTCACCGAACGGGCGACCGTGCCAAGGCTGAGGCAGAACTCCTCGAAACCTACCGGGGCGAGGGCCATGCCCCAGGCATCGGCTTCCACCAGATCGAGCGCCGCCTGGGCGCCGGTGCGGGCGTGCCGGCCGCTGACCGAGGTGACCACCAGAACGGACCGCTCCGGGTAGGCGCCGGAAAGTTCTCGCGGGCTCTCGAAAGCGATGTGGGAGGCGATGAGCTTGACCTCGGCCGACCGATCGAGAACCGAACGCCCGACGAAGCTCGGCGGGCCGCCGCGCCGGTGGAAGTCCTCACTCGCGCCGTCCGGACCCAGCGCTTTGCGATGCAAACGGGCCAGGTCGCGGGCATACGTGCTGCGCACGGCCGTCAGCACCTCGGTCAGTTCGGGCATGGGTGAGGGTGTCTCCTGTTTCGCCGTATCCCGGCGTCGAAATGGTGGCGCGCCGCTACGATGGTCGGCACTGCAGATGCACTGGATGAGCCGGAGGCGCCACCCCTTAATCGGTGGGTGCGTCTCCGGTCTTCTTTTTGCGCTCACGTTCTTCGGTCATGCGTTTCTTCAGCTCCCGGCGGGCGCGTTGCTTCGGCGTCTCCGCCGGTTCGGCGGCCGGGCTGTCATCGACGGGCCGGTAAACGGCGCGGCCCAACTTGATGTCAGGGTTGACGACAAGCTCAGGTCGGCCTTTTCCATCGGTGAACAGTCCCATCAGCTGGCCTTTCCTACTCCGGTGATATCGCGTAGCTGAACGATCATGCGTGAACCGATCGTGCCGTCCGGTCGACGGTAGCGCCCCTGCCCTGCGGAGACGACCTCGAACCGCATCCCCCGGGGCAGCAGGTGCGCGGTGTCGTCGACCTTGTCCGAACGCCCCAGGTACATGCCCCGGTCCGTCTCGATCTCGAACACGACGTCGTCCTCGGTCATCGTCGCGTCCAGCTCGTGGATCGCGTGCGAGGTCATGGTGAAGCGGTCGAAGTCGAGCATCGCACCCTGCTGCAGCGCGGCCGGCAGATTCGTCCCCGATGTGGGCACCGGGTGCGGAAGCCGGGCCGCGCAGTAGAGAACGTGGCCGCGGTCGTTGGTCCGTTCGGCGGTCTGGATCGCCCGGTCGACGCGTTGGACCTGGGTTCGGGTCTTCTCGTCGAGGTGCTGGGCGTCCCCGCGGGCCGCGCTCAGCGCCGTGCCGAGCTGCGACCAATGATCGGTATCGCTGATCAGGGTGTCCACCGCCTTGTATCCGACGGCCGGAAGCTGGGTCTGGGCGATATTTTTCGCGACCGACCGTGCCTTACGTTGCCGCGCCGAGGGTGGGATCCGGATCGAGTCGGGGATCGGTAGCTGCCGGCGTTTACGCGCCGAGACGTCGGCGACAGCGGCTCTGGGGAAGGCGCGCTCGAGGTCCTTGCGGGCCCGGGTGAACGCGCTGTCTTCGACCATGTCGTCGAGCTCGCGGGCCGAGGAACGTTCCGCCGCCCGGTCCTGGTGACTGGCCTCGGTGCGGTAGCCGACCGGTTTGACCGCCGGCGAGTTCGACTGCCCGAGCTCGGGATCGAGGTGGGCCGGTGGTCCGTCCGGGCTGGCGCTGTACCCCACGCTGGCGCCCCCCGGATCTGTGCAGGCGGGCGGGCGGGCCGACCGCGAAAAGTAAAGGGGCGTGGCAGACGGAAACGTTCCAGTTGGCGTCTGCCACGCCGGGCGGGAAACACCGGTGCCGGTAACCAGCCGGCGGCGCATCCCCGCCCGGCAAGCATACCGGAGAGCCGCGAAGACCGGCCCGCAGGAGACTACCGAAGGGACGTGTCATCTGCACTGGTAGAGACCCACTTTCACTTCTCTGCTATGCCACGCAGTTCCATCCACGCGAGGTCCATACGGTACGCGCGAACGTGTGCGGCCAGCCCCGGATCAGGTGAGAACACGGGCCTCCCGGGCCGCGCGTAACCAGTCCGGGTACTCACTCAGGAGCAGCTCGTACAGGGCTGTGTCGGTGAGCTTGTCGATGTTCTCGACCGCGAAGAACCCGGCGTTGTCGACGAGCCGGCCGGTCAGGGTGTCGAGTTTTTCGAGAACCCCGAAGCTGGATTTGCCGATTCCGATGAACTGCCAGAACGCCGGATACGCACTGGCGGTTCGCATCAGGGCGGTGATCTGCGCCTTCGCGTTGAATCCGCCGTCGGTGAAGAACAGCACCAATGTCGGGACCGCAGTGGCTTTGTCGAGGGTACCGATGATTTCTTCCATGATCGGGATCTCGTTGTTGGTGCCGCCGATCGCATCGAAATCGATGCCGCCGTGGCGGCCGCGGAGGTGGACATAGGTGTTCACCCAGGTGTCGGCGTCGGCGACGGTGACGTCCGGCAGCTTCACGAACCGCTGGGCGTAGGCGTAGGCCTCGAGGTTGCCGTCGGAATCGAGCTGCGTTGCGACCGGCACCATCCGCTCGATGATGCGTTTGACCTCACCGGACCGGTACCGCTTGGACATCGACCCGGTGTTGTCCATGACCAGGACGACGCGGCCGACCGGGTTGGCGGCGCCCTTGCTCAGCAGGACTTTCGCGACCTCCCGTTTCTGCAGGTTCAGCTTCTCCCGCTTGACCAGGGATAGCTTCGCTTCGCCGGGCACCGTCCGCACCCCGTCGCCGTCGACGGTCGCCGAAGTCGCCGCCGCGACAGCGGACTGGGCGGGTTCGGGTGCCTGTGCAGGGGTTTCGTCGACGTTGACACCGTGCTCGGTGACCAGGGCGTCGAGTCCGCCGCTCCAGCCGGCCGACCGGTTGCGGACTTTCCAGGACCCGTTCCGCCGGTACACCTCGAGCAGTACCGCGGACCGCTCGGTCGTGAGGCCTTCCGCCGGAATCTCGACAGCATCGCCGCCCGCCTGGGTGAGCGCCACTGACAGGCCCGGGACATCGGCGAGGCTGCCGGGCACGTTCTCATCCAGTGCGACGGCCACCGCCAACGTCTCGACCGCCGCGGGCACGGCCGCGAGGTGCAAGGTCACCTGCCCACCGGTGAGGGTGACCGCCCCCTCCGGGGTGCTGGGGTTGTTGAAGAACACCAGATCGGCGTCGGCCCGGACCTTCAGATCGGCACCGAGCTGGAAGACGAACAGATCGACCGTTCCCTGCCGGGCGCCGGTCACCTCCACCGTCGTGGTTGCCGTGTCGATCGGGCTGTTCGCCCCGCGTGTCAGAGAGGTCATGGTGTGTTCCGGCCCCAAGGGGTGGGGCCGAGTCCTTTCGTCAAGTGCCGCGAGGCGGTCGGTACGACCCGCGAGCAGGAGCCTAGTAACCGGATTCACCGGGCATGCACGTCGGCGCCCACAGACACGTGAAGATGTGGGTGCGGGAGTGCCCGTGCGGGAGTGGCTGTGCGGTTACCGCAGCACCGCGACGTGGTTGCTGCTGGTGTAGCGCGGGCTGTCGTGTTCGGTGCCGTCGTCATCGCGCAGACGCAGAATCCACACCGTGCCGCCGCGCGGTGACTCGGTGCACGGCTGCGCCCGCACACCGATGAGGGTGCGGTAGGCGCCGGTGCAGGTCTGCGGATCGGCCCCGGTCTTCGACCACACGCTCCGGCCGATGCAGCGGCCGAGCATCACGGGTGGGACGACGTTGTGCGTGCGGAAGAACTTCGCGAGCCGTGGATCCGTTGCCGGCAGCGGCGGATACGCGTCGAGCTCGGGCTCCCCGAACTCGTCGAACAGGGTGGCGTTCACGGCCGCGGCCCGGCAGGGTGCCGCTCAAGCGCTTGCGCGAGGACCGCGGTGTAGAGGTCGAGGTGCCCGCACGGGTTGTCCCAGCGATCGCAGGTCAGCCAGTGGCCGTCCTCGTGGAATTGGTGCTTCGGGATGCCGCGCGGTCCATGGCAGACCGGGCAGACCCAGGTGAGAGTGACCGTGCGGATCTGGGGGGGTAGGCGGCGCTGGTGCCCCAGCCGCTGCGGTCGATGACGCGGACAGCGCGTTCGGTGAGGTCATGGTCTACGGGTGCGGGCATGTCAGCCTCTTTCACGAAAAGGGGGACGTGTCACCTACACAGCTAGAAAACGTTTTTTGTGCATCTCCGGGATTCGGAACGCGGGCGACCCCACTGGTGCGGCCGCCAGCAGAGTCACCAGAGGGTGTCTTGGGCCGGGACGGGGGTGTAGTCGCGGCCGGCCAGGGTCGCGGCGATCGCTTCCCGGGTGAACGCGGTGACCGGCGTGCGGTCGAGTTCACGTAGCACCTTCGCGGCCAGGTGATAGACGAGGGTCGTCTCGCTCGCGCGGAGGTCCGAGGGCTCGCGGAAGAAGAAGGAGATCGGGGTTGCGGTGAGCCGGCACAGCGCCAGGAACTGCTCCCACGTCGGGTACTTGATGCCCAGCTCCCAGCGATCGACGTCGGGTTCTGTTGTTCCGCAGTCGATGTCGACCTGCGGCCCTTCGAGCCCGCTCATGTCGAGGGCGGCGGTGATGCGGTCCGGGACGAGTCGGCCGGCCTGCCACATCCGCAAGCCCTCCTCGGCGGACAGCCACGCGGTAAGCGCGTCCTGATTCCGGCGGGCGAGGATGCTCCGGCGTCGGCGCTCGCGTTCTGCGGGATCGGCGCGCACACCGGGTGCTGCCCACGTCCTCACCGGGCCACCCGCTGCGCCAGCTCGACAGCACCCTCAGGACGGTCGGAGGGCGTGGGCTGGGGTTCGACTGGGCGGTGGCTGATTCCGTCCGCGATGCCCTGCAAAACACGACGGGCGGCTTCGGCGTCGCCGCGCGCCCGGTGGGCGGCGCCGAGCCGGATGCTCTTCTCGACCCCTTCGGCCTGGGAGCGGGCCAGCATGATGCACCCCCACACCTGCGGGTCGGCGAGGTGCTCCGGGTCGAGCCCGTACCGGTGGCAGTCGTGCAGGATCCGGCCCATATCGAACTCGGCGTTGTACGCCAGCGTCACCTTTCCCGCCGTCACCGCCACCAACTCGGGATGGACCGCCGCCCAGTCGGGGGCGCCGACCAGTTGGTCGGCGTCGATCCCGTGCACCGCGGCGGCGGCCGGGTGGATCGGTACGGCGCCCGGATCGACGAGGGTGTCGAGGAGCACGACCCCGGTGGCGGCGTCGATCACGGCGATTTCGAGGATCGCGCCGTCGAAGTCGGTGGATTCGACATCGCAGACCACCGCCCGGCCGGGCCGCAGCATCTGCTGCGCCCACTGGCGGGGACTGAGCGCATGCGGCACCTGCCCCACTCGCGGGCTCGGCGCTGGTGACTCGGGCGCGGTCATGGTGGCCATCGTGACCGCACCCTCCGACATTTAGCCTCGGAGGGAGTCCGCAGGCGGGCCGAAACGTCCGACCGGGACACCTGGTGATCCCTGGCTTTTTGAGTGGTCGTCTGCGGGCTCGGTGTCTGGTCGAGCGGTGTCCTTGTTCGGGAACTTGGAGCCAGCCCGGTAGGCGTGGACTCCTGCTTAGAGAATGTCTGGGCCGTGGCCGCGATGGTCAGTCACCTGGTGAACAGGGATGTGGACCGACAGGAGCAATGACGATGGCATTGACGTTGGGGATCGACGTGGCCGTCCGGGCGGAGCATCAGGCAACGCTCGCCCGTGATGGCGCCACGGTATGGCGTGGCCGGAAGTTCTGGACACGGCCGGCCGATCTGGAACGGTTGTGGGCGGACTTGGACCTGCCCGATCCGGCTGAGCTGACCGTGGTGGTCGAGCCGACCCGGAACGCGTGGATCGTGTTGGCGGAGTGGTTCCGTTGCCACGGTGCACGCGTGGTGATGGTCCCGACCACCCAGTCGGCCGATCTGCGTAAGTACTACTCCAAGCACACCAAGAACGACCGGATCGACTCCGAATTGCTCGCCCGGTTGCCCTTGCTGCACCCCGAAGGCCTGCGGGAGTACTCCGGGCAGGGGCCCGCCGACTCGCTGCGACGGCTGGTCAAGCAGCGCTCCACGATGGTCAAGCGCCGGGTCGCGGTCTTTGCCCGGCTCGATGCGTTGGTCGAGTTGCTCGGGCCGGCGTGGTACGCGGTACTCGGATCCAACTACGGCATCGCGGCGCTCGAGTTCCTGGCCCGCTATGCCGATCCGCATGCGGTGATCCGGTTGGGCCGAGCGCGGCTGACCAGGTTCCTGATCGCCCGGTCCCGCGGTGCGTGGCGCGACGATCACGCCGCCGGGCTCATCACCGCGGCCCGAGAGACCCTCGCCCTCTGGGGCACCGGCGACGGGTCTGACGGGATGGACTTCGCCGAGCTCGCCGAGGACATCGCCCACGAAGCCGAGCAGGCACTGTTCCTGACCCGTCAGATCAGGCAGATCGACGAGCGCGTCGCGAACCTCTACGCCGACGCCGACCCGGCCGGCATCGTTGCCTCCGCTCCCGGTGTGGGGGCGGTGATCAGCGCGGTTATCGCTGGACGGATCGGCGATCCGCACCGGTTCACGTCCCTGGCCGCGATCCGCGCGTACACCGGTCTGGTTCCCAAGGTCAACCAGTCCGGGGTGAGCAAGGTCGAGTCCTCGATCACCAAGGCCGGGGATCCGCTGTTGCGTGAGATGTTGTGCACCGCCGCCGACCAGGCCCGCAGGGTCGATCCCCAGTTCGCGGCGAAGTACCAGCGGTTGATGGTCGGCGACCGGCACCACGAGTCTGCGATCTGTCATCTGGCCACCCATCTGGTCACCCGGATCGCCGCCTGCATGCGTGCCGGCCAGCCGTACGCCTTGCGGGACGTCGACGGCACGCCGATCACCGAGGCCGAGGACGGGCGATCGTCAAGGCGCGCTACAAGATCGACCCGCGGCGGCGCGAAAACGTCCGATACCGGCGGATGCGTGAGCGCCGCAAGCAGGCGGCGGACCAGGAGTCCCAGGAGTCGCGATGCGCTCCAACAGCCCAGCCCGCCAATACCAAGCCTACGAGCCGCCAGGTGGCTTGACCTCGGTTAGGAACTCACACTCCCCCGCACACCCGTGCCGAGAGCATCACCCGCTGGTATCGGCAGGACCGGCCTCATGGGCGAGCTTCGCGTCGAACCATCCATCGACGAAGGCGATCATGATCTTCCGGCCGCTCCCGTCACCGACAGCCAACCCCCGACAGTGCGCGGGAGTCGGGCATGAACTAGACGATTCCCACTGCATGAGACCTCCTCGTAGTGTGTTCTCAGACGGCCTGTTCAACCAGAACCTGGACGGCCTTGAACAAGCAGTCCGCGCATTCCGTGACCCGATGCTCGGTTCGCAACGGCGTGGTGTTCTCCCACGGTGTGCCGTGGTGGTGCAGTGCCACGGCGTAGCCGTCATCGCCGATATGGAAGGTCCCGTACATGCCCGGAGACCCACCGTCGTACCCGATGGCACGGGCCTGGAAGTACAGATAGTTGCAGGTAGCGTCCGGGTCGCCGGTCAGATCGGCTTCGTTGCCATCGGCGAGGCGGATGAACTCGACCCCGATTTCGGGGTTGATGTGGATGTTCATCTCGGACCACTCGCGTGCCCCGATCGCGAGTTCCGCCGGGACCGCCTTCGCTACCTGAACCATCGAGCTCCTCTTCCCTGCTGCACTGTGACGCCCTGACACAGACCTTACAGCGTGGAGTTGTGATGTCGCAAGGCGTGAGCGTCACTGCTTCATCGCGATTCAGCCCATTCCTCAGCCCGCACCTCACAATTCGGCATTGTATAGTTGCCGTCATGGAGCCATACCACAGCAACCCCGACACGAACCGAATCATTACAGCACGGCGTTGTAGGGTCTAGGCCATGGACACCTCACCCAGCGCGGCACCGGAACGCCGCCACCTCCACCCACCGGCAGCCCCGTCACGGCATGGCCGGGCTGCGCCGATCACCGCTGCCGACCGAGACGGGGAGGTCTGAGAACATGGTCAGCCCGCACCGCCTCACCACCGACCAGGTCATCGACCTGATCAAAGAGGAAACCGGCACCGAGATCTCGCTCTCGACTTTCCGTGGGTACGTCTCGCGGGGGCAAGCACCGGCACCGGTGGAAAAGATCGGCCGCACCCCACTGTGGAAGCGGTCGGACATCGTCGAGTGGGCGCACAACCGGCCCGGCCAGGGCGCGCGCACCGACATACCGAAGCGGCGGCGACGCACGCAGTGACCGGCCGCCGCCCCCCCATACCGTGTGACCATGGGGACGGCGGCGGTGAGTTCAGGTCGCGGTGTCCACGCGCAGCCGCTGCAGCATCCGGTGCACCGCGCGGGCATCGCGGCGCCGCAACGACCCCTCCGCCAGCAGCTCGCGCACCGTCTCGACCACACGGGCCGGAACGGTCACCTCGTGCTTGACCGCGCCGCCCAGTGCTTCGATCAGCGCCTTGTGGACCTGACCGGTCTCGAGCGCGAAACTCACATGGTCGAGTGTCTGCGCCGGTAGTACTGGGCGCAATAAAGCAATCACCTCACGCGCAAACTTGTTGGCCCCCTCCATACCCCGAGTGTGACACAACACCCCGACACCCGCAGGTACTGCGCCGCTCCGATCCACCCTGTGCAGCGCTTTGCCCATAAGATCGGATCAACCGATCGCCAATGACCGCCGTGACGCCGCGCGCCGGCATGACCCAGGTGCCCCGCTTACCGCCCCGTTGCGGAAATAGTCAGGGGACCACCCATACGGGACAACAACAGGTCAGGAGCTTCCGGTCAAGGAGCCTCTAGCGGAATGCACCGGTGAGGGTTCAGCTAACGGGACTGCTAAGTCCAAGGTCTAAATGGATTCTTGGACGCGTCGTACATCGTCTTCGCCCAACGCTGAAACTGTCAACAATCGCCACGTCCATCGATCGTCCGACCACTCGGTTGAGTGTGGGTATCGCTGCGTGAGTTGACGATCGAGCAGTGTGGGTTGCGCGCCGAGGGGCCACCGAGCCAGTGACGCGTGTCCGTTCACGTGGAGGCTCATCACGAGTTCACCGGTGTCAGGGTCTCCGCTGATCGGAGTGAAGGACACTCCGGTCGGCCAGTACCGTGGGGTTGCACCTTCAGCCATTTCGTGGACTTGTCGGAGGTGCTCGGGGTCCCGGCTTCTTTCCTTCACTGTCGGCGGTGCGATAGCTCCTTCCCAATCGAATACCTCATCGGGAAGGTCTTCGTAGGTTGTGACCTCGGTCAACTCGGCGTAGAGCTTGTCGTTGGAAGATCCCGTGCGGAGGATGAGTCCTGTCTCGTCGTCGATGACGAACTCGATGCTCTCCTCGTGCGACGTCGAGTTCATGATCATTGACCACGCGCGCCGGCCATTCACAACGGTTTCGATGGGGGACCTGGCGGGTGTTGTGTTCTTACTGAGGGTGGAGGGCGAGAGGAATGACTCGGGTCCTACAAACAAGAGAGGACTGATTGGTTTCAGGATGTGAAGTTGGATATGACCTGTGTTTCGGTGCATCTCATCGTCACGCCAACTGAACGCGAGTTCGCCGTTCCGGATCAAGATCGGCTGACCCGATCTTTCGATACGCCATTTGTTGCCGGGTCCGTGCCAGAATTCCCATGTGCCCTCGTCGACGTCGCCCGTGCGAGTGACGTATCGGTAGCTCAAGGCCGCCGAGGTATAGAGCATGTCGCTGGCCGCATGACGGCCCATCAACTCGACCCACGATGGAGTGCTTGCGGTCATACTCTGCAACGATACGGTCGAGAACCTATGTCTGGTCGCAGGAGTGATCGTAGACCGGTCATCGATCCATCAGCGGCGCGTTCCTGTCCTGATGACCCACCTCTCGCGGTGTCGACGGCCCTCGAAGATTTGGAGAGCCTGCTGGTCATTTCTGGTTGGCGGCGGCCGGAGTGATGTCGACCAAGGAGGTGTAGGCCACGACGTTGGAGAGGTAGCTGCGGGCGTGGGGGTCGAATTCCCCTCCACAGGTGACGAGTTGGAGAGTGTGGTCGCCGTGGGAGCCGTAGACCTGCTCGGCGGGGAACTCGGTCTTCGGATATGTCTCCACCTTGGTGACGGAGAAGTGGGCGGTGCTGCCGTCGGCGAGACTCACCTCGACCGAGTCGCCCGCCTGCAGATTCCTCAACTGGTAGAACACCGCCGGGCCCTCGTGTGAGTCGACATGCCCGAGGATCACGGCCGATCCCAGCTGCCCCGGAGCGGGCCCGAATTTGTACCATCCCGGCTTGTCGAAATCGGTGGGCACCTCCACTGTTTCGTCGGGGTTGAGGCCGAGCGTGATGAGGGATTCGTCCACCCCCAGCTCGGGGATCCGCAGGGCGACCGGCGCCGGGCCGGACACCCCCTCAGAGGGTGCCGGCACGGTGTCGGTCACCGTTGGCGGTGTCAGCTGCGGATCACCCGAATTCTGATAGCTGCGCAGGGCGAGGACTGCCGTCGCGATGAGCAGCAGGACTGCGGCCAGCACCCACCAGCGTTTCGCCCTGCCCATCGTCCCCTCGGTCCCTGGCCACTCAGGGCCCGGGACTGGCTCTGGCCATTCGGGGTTCGGTTCGCTCATCGCTGCCGCCTGCGCGGGCGAAGACCCTGGCTTGCCGCGACACCCGACCCGGCCAGGGTCAGGCCTGCGAGGAAGAGGAGTAGCACGCCGTCATCAGAGTGGGCAGTGGTGCCGCCTGCCCCTGTTTCGGGGTGCCCCTTGGGGATGATGTACCCGTTACCGCCAGGGCCGCCCTCGCCGCCTCCGCCGGGTCCACCCTGCTCACCGGGACCGCCCTGCTGACCGGGTCCCCCCTGCTCACCGGGTCCACCCTGCTCACCGGGACCGCCCTGCTCACCGGGACCGCCCTGCTCACCGGGACCCTGACCGGGGCCACCTTGCTCACCGGGTCCACCCTGCTCACCGGGACCGGGACCGGGACCGGGACCGGGACCGGGACCGGGACCAGGGCCGGGACCGGGACCAGGGCCGGGACCGGGACCAGGGCCGGGACCAGGGCCAGGGCCGGGACCGGGACCAGGGCCGGGACCGGGACCAAGGCCGGGACCAGGGCCCTGATCGGGGCCGGGCACACCGGGAATGCCGGGGACACCGGGAACGCCGGGCACACCGGGCACACCGGGAACGCCGGGGACACCAGGAACGCCGGGCACGCCGGGAATTCCGGGGGGAATCGGGATGGGAATGGGGATCGGGATCGGAATCGGAATGACGGGACCGTTAGTGACGGTGGTCAGCGTCGGTGCCGTGGTCGTGGTGGTGGTCACCGGCGGTGTCGTGGTCGTCGTCGTCGGCGCCGTGGTTGTCGTTGTGGTTGTCGTTGTCGTGGTGGTGGTCGGCGGTGCCGTCGTGGTGGTTGTCGTGGTCGGCGGCGGTGTCGTCGTGGACGTCGGCGGCGGTGTATCGCAGTCGGGTCGGGTGATGGTGTTGTTGTCCAGGCTGACCTGGCCGTTGCGTGCCAGTACGCGTCCGTTCACGGTGGTGCCGGTCTGGACCGAGATCGAGGTCAACGCCATGATGGTGCCGACGAAGGTGGTGTTGGTGCCCAGAGTCGCCGAGCTACCCACCTGCCAGAACACGTTGCACGGAGAGGCCCCGTTGATGAGGGCGACCGTGCTGCCCGACGCGGTGATCAACGTGGATCCGGCCTGGAAGATGAAGACCGCGTTGGGATCACCCTGCGCATCGAGAGTGACGGTGCCGGTCAGGCCCATCGGGCCGGCCGTGTTGTAGGTGCCGTCGACCAGGGTCAGGCCACCGAGATCGGGGGGCGCCGCCGCGGTGGCCGGTCGGCCGGCCGCGTCGTTGTATGCCGTGGTCAGATCGGATTGGGCTTGTAGTGCAACGGCATCGGCGACGTGTTGGGTGCCGTTGATCACCGTTCCCGGTGGAAAACCGGTGACCGCGGTGCCCGGGCTCACCCCCAGGTCTCCGGAGACGACGGTGGGGCCGGTGTTGGTGACCGCTTGGCCCGCCAATACCGCGAAGGAGGCGGCGGTCCCCAGCCCGACCGGGGGATGCGCCGCGGACGCCACCCCACCGAAGATCATCAGGGCCGCGGCGGTCGCCGCCGCGATCACAGCAACGAACCAGCGGCGCGGAGAGCGCACCTGCGTCGAATTGTGCACAGATGTCACGAAATTTCCCCTCACCGTGGAGCGGTTGATAGCGGGAATGATTCGCAAACCAGCCGGTCCAAGTCAACGACCCGGTCGGCGTGTCGCTCGACCGGACAATTCTCATCCCGGTTAGCGAGCGTGTTCGTCGCGGTAATTCTCAAAACGGAGAGCGGATCGGAGAATGAATGGAGTCACTGACGCCTGGAGAATGCATGTGATTGCTTTCCATAAGGATGTAGCTCGTGCGTCCGACAAAGAGGCAAATGCACGCATCGTGCCTGGTGGACGGCTTTTACATTTTTGGTTGGACGTCCAGTACAATGGATTGCATGCTTGCTACCAAGCTACATTGCACTGCTATTTCAGACTTCTAGTCTTTTTCTTGCCGATCACACCTTTTACTCGGTCGGTAAATGAGCCACTTACCAGTCGACGGTCAGGTTTCACGCCATTCTTTTGTGGTAACAAGGTACATTGCCTGCAAGTGTGCTATTTTCCTACGCGTCAGCTTCAAATTTTGGTCCCGGCTCGGTCGTGAATGTGTGTTCCACCAAGCATTGTTTGTTACTCGGCGTAACCCTTAAGGCTCCCTTAAGGCGGTGTCTGCATGCCGGTCCTTGCGATTGCTGGGATGGGTAAATGGGTACGGAACGTCGGAAGGGTCTCGCCGATCTCATCGACAGCTACCTCATCGGTTCGCCAAGGAGATGAAGATGTCCAAGGACCAACCCTCGGGTGTATTCGACACTCCGGTGTCGGATGCGGCCCCCGATGGCGACTCGGATTCACTCGTGCCGCAGTTCGCTGCATCGTCCGGGGGCGCTACCAAGCTCCCGCAGTTCTCCGCCCGCCTGGACCCCGACTTACTGCGGCAGGTGAAGATCGAAGTAGCCACCCGGGGTACGACTTTGCAGGCAGCGACGGCTGAAGCATTCAAGCTGTGGTTGTCCGCGAAGTAGCCCATCGAGGAGGCCTCTGTCCGCGGTTCGGCGACCCCGCAGGAGCGGGTACCGTTCCGGATTCGATTACCTTGCAATTGGTCTGCAGCGGACCTGTCCGAGGCCGGATCCGTGTGCTCGCCCGTGGCCGCACCGAATACTGGGACTCGTACCCACCTAAGTCTGAGCAGCCACTGGTACACCTCTAACTCCAGATCTGGCCGCAGGCCCCTGCTCCGCGGAGACTCATCCAGTACCGGGACCGGTTCACGGGAGGTGTCGTTCGACCTGCTGGTGGTGTCGTTTAGCGATCCCTATCCGGAGAAACCAAGTAGGTTGCGTCTGACGGCGCAGGCGGTCTGTCAGGGTCCTGCTTGGCGACCCTTACGGTATTACCAATTATTGGGTCCCATCTTGATTGGCGCGGTGACGTCTTGGGGAGCATTGTCCGACTTGATGGCTCGTACAAATGTGAACTGACCCTCGACCTGTACGCGATAGAGGTCGAAGCCAAATCCTGCGAGCACCTCCCTGAGGTGCGTTTCGTCCGAACCAATGCTGGAGGTGGGCTCACAAAGCCACAGATGCCCATCGACCGGGAGAATCCTGTGCGCTTCGCGGACGTAGTCGGCGTGGTTCTTGCCCATCAGGGCCAACGACAGGATCGCGATGTCAACGGATGCGTCATCGAGCGGGACGGCAGCGATGTCACAGACAGTCACGCGGTCGTCGAACGCTACATGGTCGAACGGCAGAATCGTGTGACCGCTCGTCACCCGGTCGGCGAGCAGCATCTCGCCGCATCCGAGGTCCGCGACGACGCACGGGCGCCGTCCGTCGTTGAGCCATTTCGCGAATTCGTACGCCGGCACCGTGTCCCACTTACGCCGGGCTTCCGTGTAGAGGTCGTGGTACCGCCGCCACTCGGCCGGGTTCTCGGCGAGCCTGCTGTGTGTGACTGTGGAATTCGTTGACGCCCACGCACCGTGCACCGCGGACAGGTCGCTGTAGCGGCGAATCTTGGCGGCGGGCGCCATCCGTTCGACGTCCTCGCCGAGAAGCTGGTCGAGAGGCTTCCGGATGGAAGTCTGCACCTCGTCGTCCTTGAGCCTGCGCAGCCATTCGAGCGAGGCGCGTGCGGCCTCTGTCGGACTGACCAGGACACCCTTCGGGACCACACCGTCGACAGCACAGTCGGACAGGGATTCCTTCATCTCGACACGGGCCCAGCGCTGGCCGCACCACGACCACTGCTGCTCCGCCCCGTCCGGCGTCGTGATGTCGGCGAACGTCGCGGGGATGACAACCTTGACTGTCCGTGCGGTCTGTCCCTGCCGATGGATGCGTCCCACGATCTGCTGATAGTTCGCGTGCGTCCACGGCAGCGTGGCGAAGATGAGGGTGTCGCAGACGTGCTGGAGACCGTCGACGCCAGTGGAAATGGCCTCGGAGCCGATCAGTACGTCCACCCGTCCTTCGTCCGGGACCGCATCGCCGTTCGTCCACCTGCCGACGAAGCGGGCATACCCGTCTTTGTCGTCGCCGGTGAACAGCCCGACCCGAAGCCCGGCAGCTTGTAGGGCCTCCGTGAGCGGCTCCACGATGCCGGTGACGAACTGTGTGTAGATCAGGGTCTTACCCCCGGAGCGGCAGTTCGCGACGATCGTGTCGAGCTTGTCCGCCAACAGAATCTGGTCCAGCGCGGACGGGCTGGGCTGCGGTCCGAGCGCGAGTACGTCGTCGAGGCGGTGCGACACGTCCAGCGGCACCGTGACCGGGGCAAGGTTGGCGCTGTAGTCGGGCATCCACCGAGAACCCACCCGGGTGAGGTACTGATGGATGCGCATCGCGTTCGGCACGTTCTTCGCGGTGTCGATGTCGTCGAGCTGGACGCCCTCGATCAGCTCGAGCAGGCTCCGCGCCTCGTGCAGATCGTTGACGACCGGGGTGGCGGACATGCCGAGCACGGCGACGTTCGGGTTAGACTTCGCCGCCTCCACAGCGACCCCAGAGAGCACCCTCCGGCGCTGCGACGGGGCGACGTTCTCCCGCTCCTTGACGTAATGGACCTCATCGATGACGAGCATGTCGATGCGGTTCTCGCCGATAAGCTGTTTGAGCGTGCCCTCGTTGCCGGGCAGCCGGTCGTAGTTGATGACCAACCAACGCGGACCCGACCCCCTCTTCCACACCGGCGTGAGCGTCTTCTGCGCGACGCGGGCGTTGGGATAGCAGTTGTTGATCGAGCCGACCCAGCCCGCGACCACATTGTTCGGGCAGACCACAAGCAGGATGCCGTCCCCCTGACCAGCCTCGAGGAGACCGGCCGCGAGGATCGCCGACACTGTCTTTCCCGCACCCGTCCCGGACCAGTTCCCGACCCGCCGGCGCGTGATGACCTGAGCCGCTACATGCCGCTGCATCAGGTTGGGCGACACGATCGCCGTGGCGCTTCCCGGCTTGAACGACCAGTTCGCCGGCGGAACGATAGCGAGCGCCTGCTCGTACTCGGACCGGAAGCGAAGGCGGATACCTTCCGAGTACTGGTCCGCACGCGGTTCGAGGGTCTTGTCCAACTCGGCCTGCAGTTGTACTCGCTCCGTCTCCGCGATGGCACCGGAGTCCAGCCGGTAGGCCAACTTCCAAATCTGTCCGGCCGCAGCGGCCGTTAAGAAGTCCACCGTGTCTTCGTCCACGCTCGCGAAGAACTTCTCGCCCATGCCGAGTATGTCGTCGACGTTGAGGGCGGGAAGAGCGAATGAGTCCTCACCCGACCCGGGATCGACTGTCGGGGCTTCAGGGTCGGAGGCCGCTTCCGCTACCTCCGCCGCCGTCGGAAGATGGCCCTCTGGATCGAGCACACAGAGATCGTCTTCTGCCGGATCCGCCGCCGGTTCAGTGCCCTCACCGAGCGACCCCGACGGTTCGCGATCCCCGGCATTGCTGCTGTCGACCAAGTCCTTCAGGCTCGCCGGATCGGCCAGCGCCTTCCCGATCACGTCCGACTTCGACGACGACAGCACCCCAGCCTGCTGGCAGACCGCGTACATCATCGCCGGTGTCATCGAATCCGTGTATTCGGCCAGATCCGCCACGAAGCCCTCCAGCTTTCGGGCATTCCACATGCGTACCTGGCAGTGGCAGCCCAGCGGACGGCCCCGGCGGGTCCGCCACTCGACCTTCATCGTGTACTGATGCCCGTTGGGGCACAGCCAGTGCGCTTCGGTATCCGATCCGGCAGCGACTTCAGCCGGTCTCAGCGGGGCATTCTTCGCGAAATCCCACTCCGCAGCGATGTCCGGGAACTGCGACGCGAGGTCATTGATCCCTGCAAGCGCGCGACGTCCCGAGCAAAAAGGGCAGCCGGTTCCGCCGCTGGTGCGACTCACGACTATGGCGTCCCACCGATGGCCGAACCGGCACTTCCAGTGGACCTTCTTGCTACTCCGCGGGGCCACCTCACCCGGCGTCAGACCGTTATTCCGCTCGTAGTCCCACTCCGCCGCGACCTCGGGGAACTGCGACCCCAGGTCGTTGAAGCCAACCAAGACCTGCCGATTCACGCAGATGGGACAGCCGTTACCGCCGTTGGTGCGGCTTGCGATGATGGCCGCCCAGTTGTGACCGCAGGTCCCCTTCCAATGCACTTTCCTGTTGCTACTCGTCATTACCTGGTCGGGCCGGAGCGGGCTATTCATGGCGTAGTCCCATTCCGCTGCGATTTCGGGAAACGCCGATTCCAGGTCGTTGAAGCCCGCCAGCACCTTCCTGCTGACGCAGACAGGGCAGCCGCTCTCATTCTGGGTACGTTTAGTGATTTGGGTCTGCCACTGGTGCCCAGCAATACGGCACTTCCAGTGCGCCTTCTTGTTGCTCCCGGCGGTCACTTGGTCTGGTGTCAGGCCGATGTTCTTCTCGTAGTCCCACTCGGCGGCGACGTCGGGGAACTGCGACGCCAGGTCGTTGAAGCCCGCCAGCACCCTGTTGTTGGAACACACAGGGCAGCCGGTGCCCCCGCGGGTGCGCTCAGAGATTTTTGCCTCCCACTGGTGCCCAAACTTGTTGCACTTCCAGTGGACCTTCTTGTTACTGCCCGGAGTGACCTGATCAGGCGTCAGACCGCCGTTCTCCTCGAAATCCCACTCGACGGCAACGTCGGGGAACTGCGACCCGACGTCGTTGAAGCCCGCCAGGACCTGTTGATTCGAGCAGATCGGGCAGCCGTGACCATTTTTCTGGGTGCGCTTGACTATCTGGGCCTGCCACTGGTGCCCGAAATCATGGCACTTCCAGTGGATCTTCTTGTTACTGCCCGGAGTGACCTGATCCGGCGTCAGACCGCCGTTCGCCTCGAAATCCCACTCCGCGGCAACCTCGGGGAACTGCGACCCGAGATCGTTGAAGCCCGCCAGCACCTTCGTGTTGGAGCACACGGGACATCCACGCCCCTTGGTGCGGTTAGATATCGAGGCCACCCATTGGTGCCCGGCCTTCCGACACCTCCAATGGACCTTCTTGTGACTACCCGGAGTGACCTGATCCGGCGTCAGACCGTCGTTCGCCTCGAAATCCCACTCCGCGGCAACCTCGGGGAACCGAGAGGAGAGTGATTCAGGCACGGGCGCAGTTGTCATCGTTGGATTCCTAGTTCTGGCGCGTGCGGGTGCATCATCCGAAGCAGTAACGTCCCCGCCAGTTAACCCCCATCGGCGCGGTCCATTTCGACAAGGGTCACGAAAGCGGCATATCGCTTCGGTCCCGCACCAAGATCCCATTCCGCGGAGGATCGTCTGCCGGAGGCCATTCGCTGGACTCCGATCTCGCCCCGTGCGGAGGTCGCCACGAGTGACGCCTGCGATGGCGACCGGCAGACGATCCCCTTTTCGGGACGAGCACGGACCGCACCGACTCAGTCAGGTCTGCCCACCTCAGACAACCGGAGAAGGTCGAGCATCAAGAATCCGGGCCGCTGCATCAGCTGGGCGTAATCCTCCGGCCACGCCTGACGCATACTCTCCGCGGGACGCGGCTCGATAACCTGGCGGATCACGAAGCCGGCATCCGTGGCTGCCGAGCATAATTCGCTGAGCGGCTCACGCCAGTACCGAACTTCCTGCTCGCGCCCACCGACGCGCCAGATGTCTGTTTCGAGCACCACATCGAAATACGAACCGCCCTTACGGAGCCAATCCGTCGTCGCGTGCTGCGTCGAGATCACACACCGACCACCCGGCCGCAGCACCCGAAAGAACTCACGAAATGTGGCGCGACGATCAGCAGCGTAGTGAATCGCCAAGGCACACAGGACACTGTCGAACGATCCGTCGCCATACGGCAACGGCTGGTCGAGGCCGGCCTGCCGGATCTCCACACCCTCGCCCACGCGTTGCCGGGCGAGCCGGATCATTTCCTCGCTGCCGTCGAATCCCCGCACCCGAGCCCCACCCTCGATCAACTCCTCGAGGTAGAAACCTGGGCCGCACGCCGCATCCAAAACGTCCTGGTCCGCGACGTTCCCGAGAGCGGCGAGCATCGCGGGCCGGTCATAGTGCGCGTTGGCCGCCCCACCAGCTGCATGATCTGCGAAATCCTGCCCCATCGCGTCGTACGCCACCCAAGAATCCATGCCGAGGAACGATACTTCGTCCGCCAGATTGCTTCGCCACGTGAGCGAACCGTCACCGGTGGTCCTCGGACGACAACGTCCGCAGGTTTCGAGGTCTGCCACCGGCCGAGACCCGAGCTGCCCGCAGCGCACTCGTTGCCACGAAAGGAGGGGACGTGTCATTTCTCCTGGTAAGCGGCCTGACTCGGGGAGCTGGAGGCGCGTCGGGAGTTGTTGGCCAGGGCGGCGCCGACGGTGAGGGTGATCAGGACCGCCGCGGCCGCGGCGAGGCCCCATACCTTGTGCTCGACCAGGCGGCCCAGCAGAGCGGCACCGGCCACCGTAGCCGAAGAACCCGAGGCTGCGATTAGGTCGAATCGGCGCGTGCGTGTCGGTGACGCCGGCCACGGCGGCGGCCGACCGGTGTTCTCGCGCAACGGCCGTGCCACCGAGGCGGTGTCGAGCGCGGGCTGCGGCGATCCCCGCACCTCGCGCCACTGTCCCGCGGCAACGGCCACCGGCCCGAAAGTCGCCCCGAACTGCACGGATGACACGTCCCGGTGACTGTCACCCGACTCCCGTCACTTCACGCTGAGACCGCCGGTGGCCCACTGCGTCATCATTATGTTGACAAATGCTAGATATGTCAGCAATATGATGACGCATGGACGGGATGGAAGAGCGCAGCAACACCGGTGACGTCATGCGTTTCAGCGGATCCGTGACGAACGAACAGGTCGTCGAAGCGCTCCGGGCCCAGCACGAGGCCACGAATCTCGCCAAATGGACACTGGAGCAGATCGTGGCCGTCGCCCGACGCCGCGGGATCAGCTGGGCCGAGATCGGCCAGGCGCTAGGCGGAATCACGAAGCAGGCAGCGCAGCGGAAGTATGCACCAGTGATCGCCGCGGATCGGGAAAACGAAGAGCACAAAGTCGCTGAACTGCTGGGACTGTCAGACGAAGAATCCGAAACCTTGCGCAGTGGGGGCTAACCCGATCGCCTGAACAAGGCAAACATCAGACCAGGGGGAGGCTTGGGCGCTGCGCACGCCGGCGGAGCTGGCGGTAGAAGTTAATCCGCGCCCGTGTACGGGCGGCACTAAGGGGGAGAGAATGAACGGCAAAGAGAACTGCGATGAGCAGGCATCCGGGGAGATCAGTCGCGATCACACTCGACTGGCTTCACTGGTGTCCTCGACGGAAGTCGAGAAGCTCATATCCGGCATTACCGAATATGACTATGCGACCAGCTCCAAGCTCCGCGACCTGAAACGGCTCGACCGAAGCTCGCTCACACCGGAACTGACCCGCAAGCTCGACGATCGCAGAAGGGTTGGTCTCAACAACTACTGGTCGCGGGTGCCGAAGTCCGGGTGGGGAACGACAGTCGCCCTGGCCGTTCTGTCTCTCGTGTCCCTGCTGTGCGCCATCGCGATCGTCGCGGCGCAAGGGGAACCGAGTCCCCTGACGACGACCATTCCATTCCTTCTTCCCGCAGGTCTCGGCATCGCAGCCGCCGCTCGCGGTCGACACGCCGCCCATCACCCCTTGCACGTGCGCTCGGACGAACACCTCGCGATCGAGGAGGCCTACCAGGGCACGGGTTTCCCGGCAGAAGCGCGGAAACAACCCCGCGACGCTGAAAAGATCGCCTACGTCGCAGACCGAATCATCACCGACATCCGCAAAAGCGCAGCGTGGAAGTCGCCACTGCTCGACGAACACCGAATCAGACTGGACCTCGGGCGGGAACGGTTCGAGATCGCGAGCAGCGCGGCACTACTGGACAAGCAACAACTCTCGGCCGCCATCGACCCGGACGTTCTCGAAGACGAAGGACCAGACGTCGAGCGCCTCCGCCAGGCAGTCGACCGCAGCACCGGACTGATCAACGAGATGCGGGCCAGCCTCATCAACCGAGTTGCCGCCCTGCTGGCGTACCGCGACGAACTCGCACCGCTGGATCGACTCATCAAGCAGATGAAGACCCTCGACCAACTCGAAGAACAGCAGGCGAGCCTTCACCAGGCGTACACGCAGATCACTCGCAACGAGCTCGCCGCGACCGACACCCACAGGATGACCGACGAACTCACCGCGCTGAGAGCGAACCTGACCGCCCAGATCGAGTTCGTACGCACAAACGTCATCAACAGCCCAGCACTCGGCGCTGGACTCACCCTGATCGAGGAAGACCAGCTGTAAGACCAAGACGGTGGTCAAACAGTCAGAGCAGGCAACAGCAAACGCACCAGGGGGAGCCTTGACCGAGTTTTACACCGCGACCGAACTCGAACAGCTCGGCTACGTTCGGCACCGACTGACCGAGCTGTTCGGAGAGCCCGACACCACAGGCGGCGAGGAACGCTGGCCGAGCGAGACCGTGCACGCCGTTGAACACGATGTTCTCGCACCGGCGGCGAGGGTGGTCTTCACTGCGTTCGAGCCGGACCTGGATACCCGCGCGGGGATGATCGCAGCCGATCTCCGGTTCGGGTGGCCCCAGATGGAGCAGATGCTCGCCCGCGCGACCTTGCGGGAAAACCAGGTAAGAAGTGGACGGACCCTGTCCAGCGTCGCCGGTGATGAGGAAACGGTCGCTCCGTGATCAGCGAGTTCCGCGGTGTCGTCGTCGATACGCTGCTGTCCGGGGCGTCCCTGGCCGACCGGTGGCGCGAGGCCCGATCACAGCGGGCGCGGATGGCCGAGATCGCCGCCACGCTAGATCGCTTCCAGTGGTTGGTCCTCGAGGACCTGGCCGAGGCACGCCGAGCGTTCCAGCACCGAGACCGCCAACGGGGGAATGCAGAGGTCACGGCGTTCCTTGCGGCCCACGAGCGCGCCAGGATGGTCGGTATCCCTGACGAGCGGGCGGTGTACCGCTTGGCTGATCGGATGGCCCAGGCGCGCGACAGACAGGCCTGATGTGGGGCCCAGCGAGTGTGCTGGCTGCGCTAGGAAGCGGCCGGGACGAGGTACTTCACTTGGACGCTGAACGGGTAGGTGCCTGGGTTATGGATAGGGTTTGACCGTTGACCATTACCTCTGAGCTGACTGACTGGGCCCATGCCGAAGAACCCTGGGGGGCTGAACGCTCTGTTTATTTATTGGGGTAGGTCCGCGACACCGGAAAGTTCGTAGTGCAGCGTCGGGATACGCACCAATCGGTGTACAAGACGAATCCCGAGCGGGTCTGGAGTTGGACAACTTTCTCTGCGCGAAGCGCGGCAACGCCGACGATTCGTGGTCTGACATACTCACGCCGCGACCTTCGAGACCTCGCTCGCCGGAGACACTTCCTCGACAAGACGCAGCGCACCTCCGATGGCGCCAGCGAATGCGCCGAGTAGGACAAGCAGGGTCAGCGCCGCATTGCCCGGATCTTGGCGGGACGCGCCCCACGCCTCGGCGTCCACAGCGAGGGTCGTCAACGTGTCTTTGAGCGCACTGGTGAACGTCACGGAGGTGCCCAACCAGATGAGCGTCAGCCCGGAGATCGTGAGCCGCTTCCCCCTGAGTAGACCGACCACGGCTGCGGCACCTACGACAGCGGACAGGGCCCCGCTACGAGGAACACCCTTTGAGCGGTCGTCAGATCGGAGAACATCCCACCACCCCATACCGCCCAACTCAGCTGTTGAAGGGCGAAGATCGTCGCGGCGACGACGAAGACAGCCCCCAGGAGATTCTGCAGGGGACGGGTCTTTCCGGCGCCGTCGTGCATGCGGCCACCGTCGGCTACGACCGCCCAGCGGTCGCGCGCGTAGAGAACGAAACCGGCCAACAGTAGGACGGACTGCAGCGCGAAGCCTCCGTACACCAAACCGAATACCCATCCGGCCATTTCGTCGTTGCCGCTGTATGCGTTTCCGCCACCGGTCACCGCTTGGATCACACCGCCCAGCACCGAACCGACTGCAACGGGGACGAGCAGACCGGTCGCAACCCAGACGGGGAAAGCGATTGCGAAGGCAGGGATCTTTCTTCCCCACGAGGCGACCAGTCCGATCGCGATCACGATCGCGACCAGTTCCATACCGGAGGTAGCGAGATTGGCGACCCGGGTGGTATCGGCGAAACCGGCATCCTCGACGCCGATCGTCCAACCCATGATCCATGCGACTTTGAGCAGAAGATACGGCAGGCATGCCACCACGGTTGCGATGCAGATCCCGCCCCGAAGCACGGATACATCATCAGGGCCCGAAGGGCGCACGATCAGGTTCATGACCAACCTTCCGGTCGAATTCGAGTACGCATAAGCGGAATTCAGCAAGGTGTCCGAGCCGCTTTTCCCAGTCAATCACCCGCATGCCGTAAGCAACATCGGGGAAGACCCGGAACTCGAACCCTGAGAAGACGTGGCCGGAGTGAGCTCACAGGCCGGGAACGTTCATACGACGGTCAAGCGCTGCAACAGCGTTCGGGTACGTACATCGCCCTATGCCGCTGCGGGCGCGGCAACAAGATCGATCCGGACCCACCCGCCGTCGCTGCCGACACGATCGAGGGGGCCTTCCCATCAGCGTTGATCGGGCAGGGTGGCGTCCTCTGGCGGGATATCTGATCGCCGCCCTTGAACGACCAGTGTCTCAGGCCGCCACCCTCGCGGAACTCGACGTCGACGACCACGTGTGGCTCGACCCAAGACACACCATGAGGGGCGTCAGCATGTGTTGACGAGGCGGGAAGGGGACTGGTCGAGCGCTCAAGCTTCGCGAGTTGGTCGCGCAGTTGCCGGCGCATCGAGGCTGTGAATCCGGTCCCGACGTGACCGATGTGCCTCAAGACTCCCTCGTCGTCATAGGCGCCCAGGACGAGCGATCCGACCACGTTCCGCTGCGCCCCACCTCCAGCGACCCAGCCAATCACGACGGCCGACGTTCTCTGTCTTACGAGGGATTTCACCCAAGATCGAGTCCGCCTGCCCGGCAGGTAGATCGAGGACACCTTCTTGAAAACGCCATTTACCTGGAGAAATGACACGTCCCCTTCTCTTTGGGGAGCGGTCAGAGGTTCCGGAGTCCGAGGAGGGCGGCGCGCAGGGTGGGGGAGATGATGCGGTGGTCGGTCCGCAGCCGCGGGTTACGGTGTGCCCGAGGTCGGCGAGCGCCAGCGCCTCGCACGACCTATTCGTCTTACGGATCGTTACAGCTGGATTCTCAGTTGAATGGAAGCGACTCCCACCACATGCTTATTGCCACGAGGGCGTCGGTGAACTGAGGGAAGGCAGAGAAGAATCCCAGGTCTAACATGGCGCTCTCCTTGGTCGGAAGGATCGTGCACACGGAGTATCGCCCGTGCCCTCGGAGACTGTTACGTGCGAACAACCCCGTCGACGAGCGTGCGTGCCCGGATGAGCTCTTTCAACACCGCAACCCCGACGCCACACTCCTTCCCCGCTTCCGACGATGTCAGATAGACGGGATTACCCTTCAGGTCAGCACCGTTCTGCGGCATCCCAGCACCCGCACCGAGCCCGACCCGCTCGCAGGAACCAACAGCTCCTCGGCGCTACCAGTCGGCCGAGGTCGCCGCGATCTCGCGGGCGCGTGGCGGCCATGCCGGGTCAGTGGCCAGTGTGTGGATGACCTCGGCCATGTGGGGATGGTGGCCGGCGACGTCCAGGCGGGCCAGGAGCCGGGTAATGCGTGACGGACGGTCGGGCCAGCGCCCGCCCCGTGGTTTCCACCAGGGCGGCCAGCACGGTCGCGGCCTCGGTGTCGTCGAGTTCGACTGGTTCCCCGGTCATCCCGCGCAGGCCCCGGCTACCGGTGGTCAGCCAGTGGGCACTCGCGGCCGTTCTGATCGACGCCCGGTACCAGGGATTGCGCAGTGACCGCCTCATCTTCCCCGGCTTTCTAGTGGGCGTCGCGGAACGCCTGCTCGACCTCGGCGGGGATCCGGCCGCGGGACGAGATGTCGTAGCCCTGCTCGGCCGCCCACGCCCGGATCTCTTTGACTTCCCCGCGCCGCCGCACCGGAACATCTACAACGACGGGAACGACGGGTCGGTCGGAGCGGCGTTTGCGGCCACCTGTCCGCGTCGCGTGGTCGATGAAGTACCCGATCTGCTTGTGGAACTTGTTGGCGTGCTTGTCTTTCAGGTCGATTTCGTAGTCCACCCCGTTGACGGAAAAGGTGATGTTCTCCCCTTCTCCGTCACCGAAGATGGTGCCGTCGATGTCGTCGACGAGTTCGACTATTACCTTGCGCGCCACAGTTCCCCGATCTCATGTTTTCTTTTCACAGCAGGACCGAACCCTACTGGCGGTCGCGCCGTCACCGGGGGACCAGGTCCTGGGACGTGTCATTTCCGCAGGTCAAAGCATGGCTATCGGGTGTGCACGGTGGGGCCGAGCACGAAGTGGAGGGGCGGGCACAGCGCAATGGAGGGCAGGGATGTGGGTACCTCCGGTCCCCACACAGGAAAATGCATATAGGGGAACGCACCGAGTAGCTGACAATGTAGCTCCACCTGATGGGTGTTCACCGTCCCAGGATCACACGTCGACATCGCACCGATCGCGAAGTACTGCAGTGCACATCCACTCGGAACAGGCGGTGGTGCTGCGTGTGCGGGCGCCGCGGTCAGGGACAGGGCGGCGGCCGCCGTGGACGCGATAAGGGCCGGGCGCAGAAACCGAGACATGGGGTCCTCCGGTGGTGCGGGCCCGACCCACACACCATTCTTGCAAGTCAAGCACCATCCCCGTGGCGTGTTCGGCGCCTTCGCTCGCGGCGGGCATGTCTGGTGACCCCCGGACACACAGCGCCCGACCACACGGGGAAGGTGGTCGGGCGTTCGCGGTCAGTGCAGGTCAGGCGAGGTGACGGCCCAGGATCGCCGCCCCCGTCTCCGCATGCAGGGTCGTACACCGACAACGACAGTGACGCATGGTGCACGTCGTGGTGCACTCCGCCGAGGTTGTGGATCTTCGTGCCGGCGCCGGCGGCGTACGCGTCAGGCGGCCCGGCGGACTGCCAGGTGCAGCCTCCCGCGCACACCGGATCTGTCGCCGGTCAGGGCCGCGGCAGATCTCGGTATGCGAGGACTCGGGTACTGATCGTCTCGCTGAGGTCGGTGACCGTGATCGCGGGTGTCGCGGTGGTGGCCGCGACGGCGGTGTGGGCGTGCGCCAGACGATCGAGGTGACCGGACGATGCCTCGATCTGTCGGCTTGACTCGACGGCGGCGCGGGAGGCGGCATCGGCGGCGGTGAGTTCAGAAGAAAGCTCGGCCACGGTATCCGCAGCGTCGCGCAGTGCCTGCACGGCGTGCTCGATCTGGATGCGTGCCTGCAGGTAAGCCTGGTGGTCGTCAGGGGTGAGCATTTCCGGGCGGGCACTGGCGGCCGCGGTGATCGCCTCGTGCAGCTCGGCGGCAGCGAGGACTCGGGCCCCGAGGTCCCACATGGCCGTGCGCAAGTCCAGGTCAGTGAACATCCCTTCGTGGAATGCGCGGGAATGTTTGATCTGCTCGACTGCCAGGACTGCGTCACTCATCAGCTGCCGCAACTCCTCCGGTGTGTGCTCGAACTCGGCGCCGACGATCCGTGCTGGCTGCCGTCTCCGGTCGATCCGGGCGAGGAGGTGCAGTCCAGCGATCGCGGCACCGGTGACCAGTAGCGTCCCCAGCAGTGCCGTGCCGGCCTCCGGTACAACGTTGAGGAAGTCATCGACTACCTCCTCCGCGCGGGCCGGGTCCGCGACCTCCCAGTTCACGTGCAGCAATGCCGTTCCAGCTCCTCCGAGCAGGAGACTCAATGCAGTAATCCCCGCTGAGATCGTTCCGACGGCTATGAGAGGGACGAGGGTGGCACCGGCACTGTCGACCATGCGCGAGCGTCTGCGCTCGGCCTGGTTGAGAACAACCGTGTCCCAGTGCACTTCTGCGGGGTCGTTACTTCTTGTCGTGGCGGTCATGCTTATTCACCGTCGCCCTTTCAGTTCGAGGATCCGGCGGCACCCTAGTAGGGGCGCGCCTGGCACGAGATACGAAACCGTCAGCATTTTTGCCCCCACAAGTCCGGACGTGCGTCGTCCTCGTTCGAATCTATCGCGCGGCACCGACGTTTCTGGGTCATGCCGACTTCGGATGCAGTTCTGCCGCATCGATAGCGGCCGCGCCTATGGCAGCGATGTGCGCGAGGCGTTGCTGCTGTTCTCCGATTCCGCGGCAACCCGAGAGTGGAGTGCGGGCGTGTGGGAAGACCGCGGTGGCGATCCGGCTGTAGTCGCGGCCGGCGAGGACGATCACGTCGTCGGTATCGAGCAATCCATGTGCAGCGGCCTGCTCGTGAACGGTGTCGGCGGTAATCGAACCGAGCTCTCCCAGCCGCATCTCGTACGGGGCGGTCACGGTGTCGAGGTCGAGCAACCCGTGGAGCCCGGAGAGGATGCGAATGTTCTGGCGCGGGGTGAGCCGAAGTGCCGCCTTCTGGCACAGTCGGTGGTAGGAGCCGAGGTAGAGGGCACCGGCCGGCATCGGTACAGCAGCCTTTCGTGCCCCACAGGGAATCACCACCAACGGCGCCGGCTCACCCGCCGTGACAGGGACGACGCCGTGCGCCAGTCCTGTGGCGACGCTCGCGTGGTGGTCGTGCATGACGTGGTCGGCGAGCGTCCAACCCAGCCATTCCCAGCCCGGACGGTGCCGCAGGTCGAAGACGCCGTGTCGGTGACCGGCGATCAGGAACGGGGAATTCCAGAGCAGCAGATCGGTATTCGGCAACCGCATCTCGATGCCGTCGTGCCGGCGCAACAGCGTGGTGGTCGGGCCGACGGAGAGCGGGACACCGCCGTGCTGGCCACCGCCCTTCGGGCCGATTCCGGGGCGGGAGAACACCAGGCCCACCTCCATGACCAGGGCAGCGCCCGGCGCGGGCGGAGTCAGAGACGGGTCGGTGTAGCGGTAGGTCGGGCGAATCAGCGCAGGCATGGCGGGTCCTTGTCGGTGGCGGGAGGTGGGCGCGCGTCATCGGCGGCCGTCGGGGTCATCTCGTCGAGGCCGGGCACGCGCTGTGGGGTTGGTGCCGTGTGTCAGGCGGCGGGTTCGAGGGTGTCGAGCTTGGCGCGGGTAACGACGGTCTGGTCCTGGTCGCGGAACGTCTCGTGGTCTTTGACGGTGGCGCGCAGGATCCGCATCCGCTGGCCGGGCTCGTAGTCGCGCACACCGGAGGCGAACCACTTGATCAGCTGGTTGCCGTCGGTGCGGAGAACGAGCAGGGTCTTGGATCCGTAATGGCCGTCGATGATGCGGGAGACGGTCACGGTGGCGTCGAGGTCGGCGATTTTGGCACCCTTCGGCGCGACGAATCCGGGGACGAGGGTCGCGCGTTCAGCGTCGTACTGCTGCTGCCGGGCGTAGACAGCGACCAGCGATGCGGCGATACCCACCGACTTCGCCGAAACGTATTCCCCGGCGAGCAGGGTGCGCAGGTTCATCCCGTAATCGGTGGTCGGGTCGACGGTCGCGACGGAGGCCAGGACGGCGTCGATCAGCTCGGGCTGCTCAGCCCTGATTCGGTGGGCCTTCGCTACGCCGTTCTCGAGTTCACGGCGCACTGCCTGGTTGCGGATGGACGCCAGCCCCCACACGGCGGTCGCGAGGGTGTCCGCGGTTGCGGGAATCTCGCGGTCACGCGCCCTGGCACGGGAGATGTAGCCGCGGCCGCCTTCGGAGAAGGCCAGTGCCAGGGCGATGGTGTCGAGCTTGTGCAGCGACCGGTCCCCACCGGCTGCCGGTTCACCCCACTGCTGCCCGCCTATGGCGGGCAGGTGCTCATCGAGGTCGTATTCGAGGGTCCACAGTCCGGCGACCTTCACCCCGAGAAACAATGTGATGCAGCTGGCGCCGACCTGGTTGATCTCACCGGTTTCGGTGTGGCGCAGCACATACAACTTGGCGCGGCGGCGGAACTTGCCGCAGTAGTCGCAGTGCGGGGTCTCCGGGCGACTCCACCCGTCCAGGTTCTGGCCGGGAGCGCAGAAGGTGACGTAACCCGCCTCCTCCTCGACCAGACGGGCAATGAACACCCATCCACCGAACCCGATCCGCGGCGCAACCAAGGTCAGGCGCACCCGCTCCTGTGCGATCGTGATGCCGAGGGCGTTGGTCTCCTCGTGGGTGTAGGGGTCGAGGGCGTAGGTGAACCGTTCGGCGATGTTGTTGCGCGCCAGACGGGCATTGGCCTTGTCGATCTGTGCTAGCGCCGCCGTCAGATTGGCCATCTGCAAGTCGTACATCACGTATCCCCCTCAGTAGGAACCCCTTCGGAGTTCACCTTACAACGTCAAATTGTTATGTGCAATCCCGGCGCCATCCGGAAGTCCCAGATTCACGGTGAGCCTCCACATCGGACCTGGCATTCGAGCCACTTCCCAACACAAGGGGTGAGCCCCTGCACACGCGTGGGGTCGTTGAGAAAGGACAACCACCATGAAGACCCTCAGCGCCTTTGCGGTCGTCACCATCGTCATCTGCGGGGAAGTGACGGTCACGCTGTTCGGCATTGCGGCCGCAATCGCCGTCGTCGCCCTCGCGTACATGCTTTTGGTCGATACCCGGTGCCGCACCAGCGCCTCATCGCCGTGATCAAGGCACTCCGGCGGAAGGAGTAAGCCCAGATCAGGCGCACCGACCTGCCATCGGCGGTCACTCACGGACAGGGGTCACCGATCGCCCATCATGCTGATCTAGGCTCCGCGAGCAGTATCGATATGGAACTACGCCGCCCCCGCCGCCCCCCGTGTGCTGCACGTACGCTTGCCGGTATGTCCGCTGACCTCGGCAGAATCCACGCTGACTCTCACGAGTCGCTGCCGGACCTCGTAGCTGAGAACGGCACGGCGAATCCACACAGTCTCACGGTGACGGCTCGGACCGGAACGAATGTCGAGTTGCGCATTCACACGTCTACCGCACCGTTCGACGTCGCGGCCGAGGCGTGGTTTCCGGCGTCGGCCGGGACCGTGGTCACGGTCGTCGTACGCACCGTTGACGCGTCGACGGGACAACCGCGGCATCTGCCGCCAGTGGAGCCCAATGAGTGGGCTCGGGCAATCTTCTCGACCGTCGACTCCACGGGCGGTTACTTTCTCGGCGCTCTCGACCCGGATACCGGAACCCACCGAAGCGGACAGTTCGCGTATCGCCTCTACCTCGACCCCGCCCGGCGTGCCATCCCGGTGCCCAGTCAGGTGGTCACCTGTCCGCACTATCCTCTGTCGTCCGTCGACGGCCAGCCCGAAACCACCGTCCCGATCGTCGACTGACCGAATCGTTGCGCGGGTATCTTCCCCGATCCGCCGCCGTTTGCCTCGTCGACCAACGCCACAGGTGTGCCCCTATGGGTAGGTACTTATCCGCTCTATGAGGGCTGGCGGCGCCTGCGGCTACTCAGGGACGTGTCATATCCCCTGGTCAATGACCCCCTTACCCTGTTCGGCCCAGGGTCTGTGGTCACCGAGTGTTCAGTTTTCCGGAGGCCGGATCGCCGCGGCGGCGAGTTCGGCGGAGTAGCGCGGCTCGAAGAGCGGGTTCATGCCGGCGGTGTGCCAGTAATCCTCGGTGGTGTGGGCTGCGCCGATGAGCCCGCCGGCGATGCACGCAATGGAGTCGGAGTCGCCGTTGCTGGTCGATGCCCAGGCGAGCGCCTCGGGTCCCGTCAGGGCGGCCTCATCCTCTGCGGTTCCCAGGTCCGCGACCAGCAGGGCGAGAGCGACTGCGCTGGCCGACTCCCAGCCTTGGCCGATTCCCGCACAGGGGTCGCCGAAGTCGGCCGGCGGAAGGGTGCGGAGTTGTTCGAGGCGGCCCGCGGCGGCCGTGAGGATGTCCACGGTCCCGTCGTCCAGTCCGTCTACCAGGTAAGACGACACATCCCCAGTGATCGGGGCGAGGACATCGCGCAGGTAGAAGTCCTCAAACAAGGTGCTGGTGCCGCCGTAGATCTGTGCAGCCACTGTCAGGGCGTGTTCGAGGAACCGGCCGCGGCGTTCGGGGGCGTGGCGGGTTGCGTCGGCGAGGAGCAGCGCCGGGACGACAGCGCGTGGGTGCTTGTGGGTGATCACGGCCTGCAGGGCGGTCAGGCCCAACCAATACGGCTCGGGGGCGAATGCAGCTGGGACCAAACGCATTACTGCCCCGCAGCCGGCGGATTCGACGGCCCCGTCCGTGTCGTACCAGCGGGCGCCGGCGCGCAGGTTTCTCAACGAGGTCATGCAGGTGCGGCCGGGGGCGCGGGTGTTGTCGGGGTCGACCTGCCACAGCAGGAAGTGCCGGGTGATGGCGTCGGTGACCGCTTCGATGTCGGCGAAGTCGGTGACCTCGACCAGCGCGTGATGCAGGGCGAGGGTCATCTGAGTGTCATCGGAGATGACCCAATGCCCGGATGGCGGGGCGACCGGGTAGGCCGGCATCTGTGCGTAGCTGGTGAATTCGACCTGATATCCCCAGGCGTCGCCGGCGGCGAGGCCGGTCAGTGCATTGGCGTACCGGATCGCGACGTCGTCGGTGGGTGCCGCGTCGGGGTTGATCGAGGGTGTCACGGTCATGGGGTCTGTCCTCGTGCGATGTCGTTGGCGGCGGTCCGGACAGTTTCGATGTCCATGAGGTCGAGATCGGCGACGCGGCCGAGGTAGTCCGCGATCGCGTCGGGAGTCATGCCCTCATCGAGGTGCCGACGAATCTCGTCGAGCTGCTCGTCGTTGAGTGCCATCGTGGGGTCCTTCCGTCAGCCCCTCCCCGGAGGGGACGTGTCATTTTTGCTCGTAAACGGCCAATTATGCAGCCTTGGTGGCGGAACCGTCACCGTCTTCGGCCTCGGCGACCAAGTCCTCGGCGACCATGTAGACCGTTGGCCGGCCGCTGATGCCGTGGTGGTCGACCTTCACGCACCGCAGGTGGGTCCCCATCGGCAGGACGACCTCGTCCTCGGACGAGAAGTTCGAGATGGACTTGACGGGCAGGCCGTCACGGGTGCGGACGACCATCATGTACGGCGGGTGGCCGGCGAAGTTGTGGGCGGTGCTGTGGTTGGTGCTGAAGCTGGTGACCTTGCCGATCTCCATCCGGGAACCGACGGTGAAGGTCGAGTCGATGTACTCCTCGGTGGTGCCTTTCCATCCGCTGGGGATCTGGGTGCCGCGGACCAGGGTCATCGGCGTCTTGTTCGGGTTGTGCGCACGGAACTTGTCGAACGCGGAGTCTAGTTGGGATACGACGGACTTGACGTGCCCGGAGGGGTTGGCGTCGCGTCCGGTGATGGCGGCGTTGATGGATCGGTAGCTGCCGCCGGTGTAGGTCGTCAGGGCACTGCGTTCCTGGTAGCTCAATACCTTCTGCACGAACGCCGTATTGGAGGTGGTCAGCGCCCCGATGTTCGACGTGTGCACCTGGCCACCCGGCCCGAGCTGGAAGCCCCACGACTTCAAGTCGCCGGCCCGCTGAGCGATCACGGCATAGTCGTCGGCAGTCTCCTTGCCATAGGCGCGGATTCCGCTGCGCCAGAGGCTGGCGTGCTTGTCCGCGCCGAGACTCTGCGGTGGGATGTCGTGCTCGAAGTGCGGAATCGTGCCGCCACCAATTGTCGGTGTACCCAAGGCCCGGCGGTGGGCCTTGGCGTAGGCGGCGTCGGCTTCGGCCTTGCTGGCGCCGTCGAAGAGGGCCTTCGCGCGCGCCTGCTCACCGGCCTTGATTGCCGACTGTTGCCGTAGCGTCTGCCGGTGCCGTTTGATGCCGTCGTGGATGTCCGCGCGGACCGGGCCGCCCCCGGCGGAGTCGGTCAACTTGTCCTTCGCCTCGGCCATCTCCTCGTCGATGACGCCCTGCTGCGCGGCCGGAGTGGACGCGAGACCCGAGGCAGCTCGACGAGCCACTTCCAGCCCCACGTCTGCTTTCATCGCGTGCGCCTGTTTCTGCAGCTCGGTGGCGTTCGCGGGCAGCGGATCAGGATCTATCAGCTTCGGGATGCGATTGGCCTTCGCGAGCGCATCATTCTTACCGGTCGCCTGGCCCACCGGATGGTAGGCGTCGCCCTTGCGCTGCAGGATCAAGAAATCCGAGGAGCCGCGCCGGTAGATCGCGGTGCCGCCGTCGAGGATGCGGCCCTCGACATCGGTGACACCGGACCCGGTTTCCATCGCGATGGTCCCGGCGGTGTAGACACTGGTGTCCCGCGGTGTCGACGACAGGGTCGGCTGTCCACCTTCGGTGAGCGCCTTCGCCGCTTCTGGTGCTGCGCGGCGGTTGAGCGAGCGGGCGATCGCGTCGACCTCGTCCTTGGACAGGGAAGCGTAGTAGGCGTCGCGCTCGGCGTCGGTGGCCATGTCCTCGCGCAGACCGAACTTCGCGGCGGCCAGGTCCTCTCGAACCTCGACCTGCCGGCGCTTCGCATCCAGGTGAGCCTGTTTCGCGTCGTCGAGCTCCCCCTGTTTCGCTGCGATGTCGTCTGATGAACCGGTACCGTCTTCGGCGGCCTTCTTCGCCTTCCTCAGCCGCGTCCGAATCCGGTTGACCGCCTTACGGGCTTCCTCCGCTTCCGCGTCGGCGGCGATAACCTGCTGTTTCGCGTGCTCAACTACCGCCTGCGCCGCAGTGACTTTCGGGGCGGTCAGCTTCTCGCGCTCGCTGACGGCCTGGGCGATGAGCAGTTTCGCACTCGGCGGGTTGGCATGATCGCTGGGCATCGGTGTGTCACCGAGGGTCTTCGCGTCGATCCCGAGCCCGCCCATGAATTCCTTGAGGATGCTCGGCGGGGCCGACTGCACTGCCGCTGCGGCGCCGAGCAGCCCCTGTTCCTTGAGGTGGGTGACGACCTTCTTGCGGGCTTCGCGGCCCAGCCTTCGGTTTGCGTTCGCCTTCGCAGCAGCCTTGTAACTGCCGCAGCCAGGGCAACGTCGGCCACTTCCATGAGCTCTTGAACGGCACATGGGCGCATCGTACTGGCGAAATAGCCTGTCTCCCAACTGACACCACGGGCCGAATCCGTTGCGGGCACTGCTGTTCACGCGGACACACCTCCCTTCCCCTGCCGCAGTTCCCGCCACAAAAGAATCCGTTGATGGATCACACAGTCAGCCCTGCCAACTAGCCACATTACACTGCCACATTGTAATGTTTGGGGGGAGCTGCGCCCGAGAAAAGACGAGCGCAGCCCGCGCGGCCACCTATCGCCGACAACTGCCCACGGTGAGGCATGGTCGTTGCGAAACAGCACACCGGCGGGGTGACCCCGAGGCGTTGCCACTCGGCGCAAGGAGGTGATCGAGCACGTCGGTGTCGAGTTGCTCCGCACACGGCTTGGGCGCGGGCCGTGGACCGATCCAGCCACGGTGGATAGGGCTACTGAGGACGTGTTGAGACGCGGACGGTGTGCAACCCCGAGTGAGAGCCTTTCGGCTGAAGAGTGCGTCCTGCTAGAACGGGCCGGTGCCGGGGACGCCGCCGAGGCCGAGCCAGTAGAAGATCCACATAAAGAGGGGCATGTATTCACCTTTCGGGGTGTTGTGAACACCGGGCTGTGTGACCGGTGAGCTTCGAATGCGTTCGTGTGGGATCCGATTCTGTTGCGGGTCTTTGAAGGTCATCGGTCCACCGTCAGCGCGGAAGGGGGTTATGGCATGTCATGACTGACCGCGATCGAGGATGTCGAGTTGAACACGGTTGCGGTGACTAATCTTCGACCGGCCGGCGTCGAGGTCGGCGACGACGAGCTGGCATTGTTCGTCGGTTCGCACGTCCCAGGACTGTCCGATGACGTTGATGGGTCCGCGGATCCCGTTCCTCCAGTCGATGACTGTGTAGACGACGTCACCCTTGGGGGCGAAGTCGCGTTGGCGGGTGCAGACGACGAAGTGTTCGGAGGTCGCCCGGACGGTGTAGGGGCGGCGTGGTTCGAGGCCGAAGCGGATCCGGTCACCGGGTTCGAAAGTGATGGGTGTCGTCGGTGTACCGGTCGCATTCATCCACGTCACCATGCATCCCCGGTGTCGAGATGTCGTTGATGGTGCGAGACTCGTTGGCTCTCGACAAGTGTGTCGCGGCCGATGCAACCGCGAGTAAGGCCCTTAGGTCGTTGCCCGACATGGAAGCTGTCGCCACCTTCCTGGTGGGGGCAGGTGTAGATCGAGAGTCCGCGCCGCTTGTCGTGTTGTGTGCGGGCGGCGCGTGCATCCTTTCGGCTGAAGTAGGTGCGTTTGTTGCAGTATGGGCAGGTCGCCCAGCGGGCGGTGGGGCGGTGTGCTCGCGGGGCCAATTCGGACTCCTTGTCGAGTGGGGACGCTGTCGGGATGGTCAGACGGCGCGGTTGATTTGCAGGTTCAGCCAGTCCGAGACCCACTGGATGGCATTGCGGCCGGCGTTGTCGACGACCAGGGTTTGGTAGCTCTGGTGGGCACCGGAGGCGAAGAAGCTGGCTGCGTTCAGGCCGTCGCCGACGACCGTGGCGAGGTCCTCGGCCCCCTGCGAGCGCGCCATCGTGGACACCGATCCGGCGAGTCCTGCGAGGTCGAGGGTTTGGGTCTGCGTGGTGATCGCGTTCCCGACCGGGTTGGCTTGCTTGCCGAGTAGCGCGGGGTCAGTCTTGCTGGCTTTGCCGGTGAGCATGTTCGCGGCCACCGAGGCGAGTTCGAGGCCGAGGGGGATCAACGCCGCGGTCTGCGCCGCGGCACCAAGGGGGTCGGGTAGCACTCCGGGCGGTGGGAAGAGTTTGTCCGCGGCCGCCCAGGCGATTTCCTGGGCCTGGCCGGCGATGTTGGCCAGCTTGATCACGTCGACGTTGCCGAGAATGCTGGTGACCAGCGCTGCGATCCGGGTGTACCCGGTCGGGTCCGGGATGATCGAGAGTATTTGGGAGACCCACTTCAAATCGGCAGCAGCGGCCATCTTCACTAACGGCGCGAACTGCACGTTCAGCTCCCGGGCGGCGTCCCGGGCGCCGCGGACATCGCCAGCGGCGATTTTTTGCGGGAGCACGATCAGGTTGTGCAGGATCTTCGGGATGTCGAGTGCGGTGATGCCGGTGACGACGTTAAGGGCCTGCTCGACGACGACTTTCGGTTTGAGGACCGACAACACGCTCGACGCGGTCGACAGGGCATCTGCGGGTGTGGTTGCCATAGGGGCGATCTGGCTACCGAGTGACGCGGCGGTGGTGGAGAGCTGCGAGATCTGCGGGGCGGTGGCGGGCAGCATGGTGGTGCCACTATTCGAGAGCTTGGCCGCGGTGTTCGCGATTGTGGCTACCGAGTCGAGCGCACCGGTCAGGTCCGCGTGGCTGGCTGTGGTGAGGACCTGCGCGGCCGCGTTTTCCGGTGTGCCGGCCGGGGCTGTTGCGAGGTTGCTGGTGGCGGCACTGTTTGCGGCCCCGGACTGGAGCAGCTCGGCCAGGGGACTGAGGGTCTTCGACAGCGAGGTCGCAGTATCGGCGATCTGGTTCACATCGACCAAGCCGCCGGAATCTATGCCGCGGAGTTGCTTTCCGAGAACGTCCAGATTCGAGCCGAGACCGGGCAGGTCAGCATCGGCGAAATCCGAAGTCAGTGCGGTGGCGACTGCCGCGTTACCATCTCCGGCATCGGTGGCGCCTGTGGTCTTCGACAGGATCGATCCGAGCGATCCGAGGAACGGGTTGGCGCCCTTTTGGATCGAGCAGTACAGGTCTTTCGGGTCACAGATCGAGGCCACCCGCCCGGACAGCTTGCCCATACCCTGTTCCCGGGGACCGGCGATCCCCTGCCCGGAGGTCTTCGGTCCGACCGTCGCGGCGCCCTTCGTGCCAGCGCCGGGATCGGCGAGCAAGGCCACACCGAGGACCCGGTCCGCGTCGACCGGTCCTCTATCGTTTCCGATGGCCGACGCGAGATCACCTGCAGCGTCCGAACCTTGGGAGTAGCCGGTGATGGTGATCTTCGCGTCCGGGCATTCGTTGGTGTAGTTCTTCAGCACGGCGGTGGCCTTGCTGACCGCGTCGGCTTTGCTGTCAGCGTAGGTGTGGCCGTTATCGAACGCGCGCGCCATGTACGGCAGCGTGTATACCTGCGCTCGGGCACCGTTCTTCGCCTTGATCGCCTCCGCGACGGGGGCCAGCATGCCCACCGGCCGGTTCGGGTCGGCGTGCTCATTGGTCTCCCATGTGCCGGGGATGAACAGGTTGAACGTCGACGAGCAACTGGCCGGGTCGGCATGCGCGATCACGGAACCTGAGATGAGCGCGGTCCCGGATAAGACTGCGGTGGTGGTGATCACCGCGATCCCACCTCTGGCGAACCGTGCCATTTTCCGGACTCCTATCGCGCTGCAACCGAGGGTTTTCCGGCTGTCAGTGTCAGGTAGTGGTCCTTCTACCAGCGACGACCCCCGCACGCGGTCGGGCGTGTCGGCAGTGGCGTGATCAGGACTGCAGTCGTATGGCCCCGGCGTGCACGGTAGGACTGTGCTCGAGCCAGGAGTGCAAAAGATGTGCGTGTCTTCTTGTCATCGCCGGAATGGGGACACAAAGTGTCGCGAGCGACCGTTGACATCAGGCTAACCGGGGCGCAACGAGAGAAGCCGGCGGTTCAACCCCCGCAGCACTGGACAAGGTGTTCCGGGTGTCTTCACCTCAGCACCCGCGCAGCGAAGGCCAGTGATTCCGGCATGGCGGCGGTCAAGCTGGCGGAATGGTCCACATCGGAGAGCTGCTGGTACTCGGTATCGACGCCGTTCGAACGCATTTCACTCAGTTGCGCCCAGGTCAGTGGGATCGGCACCTTGGTGTCGGTAAGGCTGTGCACGACTCTGATCGGGCGGTCGAATCCGCTGGTAGGTGCCTGCTGCATGTGTTGGAGCACTGCGCGCAGGTCGGGGCTGTCCAGTGGGGTGGTGAAAAGCTCCGCGATGGTGACCGGGTTTGTGCGCAGATACTCGTCATACTCGCTGTTGCAGGTCACCTTCGCCTTCTCTATGAGCTCGACGCCGGTTGGGGTCAGACGGCGGCGGATGTCGAGTTGCGGTCGCTGGTCGTCGAGGCCGGCGAGGGTGTAGAGGACGTACTGGGCGATCCCAGCGTTCGGCACCGGTGGAAAGTTGGGTCCGGCTAGCGGTAAGAGCTGGTCGAGGTGCGTGGGGGCGCCGACGGCGATTGCACCACGGAAGTCGAGTTCGGGGCTTCGAGTGGTGGCCTGGTGGGCGGCGAAGTAGGCGGCGTGCCCGCCCTGGGACAGGCCGGCCACGATCCATCGGTCGCCGAGTTGGTCGCCGTAGATGTGGTGGGCCGCGCGGACGATGTCGACGGCGTTGGCGCCGGCTGCCGGGCCGTCGGTGTACGCATTGACTCCGTCGGTGCCGATCCCGGCGTAGTCGGTGGCCGCGACCGCGTAGCCGGCAGCCAGCCATTGTTCGATTGACGCGCGTTCGACCTCGGTGGACCCGGTGACCGAGGGGGCGCAGGCATCGTCGATGCCAACGTTGCCGTGGGCGTAGGACACGACCGGCCACCCCCCAGCCGGTGGAGTGCCCTGTGGCAGGAAGACCGATCCGGTGGACTCGCCCGGGTCGGTGGCGGTGCGCAGCGTGGAGTAGCGGATTCGGGTGCTGGTGTCGGCGGCGCCGGCAGGAAGCACCACGGTGGTGAGGGGTAGCTCGGAGAGCACAGCCCCCGGCGCGAGTAGGTCGGCAGGTTCGGCTTGGGCTGATGCCGCGGTGGCGAACGTCCCGCCTATCCATAGCGCGGCGACTAATCCGGCGCTCTGCCAGGCGTTTGCAGTCCTCGTACAGGTTCTGACCCCTGCCATCGACGGTCCCCTCCCTTGTCTCTTGCGGTATCGGTCCCTGGCGAACCCGGACCATAGCCGTCCCGTGTAGTCGAGGGGATCTCGACAACCTGATGGACGAACGATTCCGATCATTTTCCGGGGCAATGGACCCATTGACTGCGCGCAGGATGCTACCTGTCCGACCCGACGCTCTCGTCGACCGATCCGAGTCATGCCGGGTGCTCTTCACCCACTGCACCGGACACGGGGCGCCTCCACCGGTCGTGTCCGCGAACAGCGGATAGCCCCGACTGTTGGAGCAGCTGGTGCCAAGCCTGCAGCAACTCGCTGTGGCATCGGAGCTGGCCGGTGTTGCCCCGCCGGCTTTGTCGTTGCCGAGCGTTGCATTGCGCGGCTCGCCTGAGTGGTGCATGACATTGCCGATATTGCGCTCGAGCGACCGAGCGTGTTGTTTCCACCGATGACCGTTCTTGTCTGAGGTCCGCCTTGTCGGTCATTCCCACGCCTTGCAGACTGCACGGAATCACGTGTGGACACTCTCGCCAATTCGAGTCATTGCAATGCCCCGGCAAAGGCGTACTGCTGGTCGAGCGTTGCGGCCTTGCGGCCCTCGGTCGCGTCGTCGATTTCAGGCAGCGGCGGGGTCCGGAATCCTGCCTCGACCGCACGTTGCGCCACCTTGTCGAAGCGACGCATTGCGGTGGAAGCGGCCTTGGCGTTCGTGAGCGTGGCGATTTCCGCGTAGCTGCGTTGCTCACTGATCCGCAATCGGGCCGTCTCCTTCACTATCGGTTCGAAGTCGGCGCAGGCGTCGATGAAGGCGAGGAGGTTGTCGATGGTCTGGGTCTCGTCCGGCAGCACGAACGACTGAGGTGGGTCCTCCGGGGCATTGCTGATCTCTTGTGCGGCGGCGGCGGGACTGTGCAGTGCATTGCGGATACTGCGCTTCTGGTGTTCCTCACTCTGTCCCGCAACACCGGTGAGGTCAGCAGGGTCCGTTTCCTTCCGTTGCAGGGCAGCCGCAACGTCACGGTCCATGTCTGGCCTCGTAGCGGCCGACCTGGCGCGGTCGGGTTCCGACGACTCGGCTGCCGACGCAACGTCGACGCCCGGTGCAACGGTAGAATTTATGTCCCGGCGGGTCGAGGCAACGAGTTGCGCATTGCGTCCGGCGTTGCGGTCGACCGACCTCGGCTCCGGTGCAGAATTCCGAGAGTCGGTCCCAGCGTCCTCGCCCGCCCATTGCTGTTCACGATGTCGGGGGTCTCGCACGACCGCGCTGTACTCCATGTGGGCGGTGCCGATGGCCTTGATGAGAACGCCGATGCCGTGGGTGAAGGCCAGCACGAGCAACGGTGGAATGACTGCAATAAGCGATGCGCCGGTCGGTGACAGCGGGGTGTAACCCAGTTCGATTCCGGCGGCAACGTTGCGCGCGGCGGCCTCCCCCGCACGGTAGGCATGGTTTGCGTTGCCGAAGACACTGATGAAGACCACCACCACAGCGAGCCCGAGGAAGAACCTTTTTCCGATTGCGCTACCGCCAATTTTGCTCAACGCAACGACCGCGATCGTCGAGCCGAGTATTGCGCCGTCGACGATGGCCGGGAAGATCCAGGTGAGGTGGTGCGGGATACCCGCCTGCAACGCCAGGTCACGTTGCACGGCGAAGGAGAGCACGAAGGCACCTGTGGTGATGCCGACTGCAATAGCGATCGCAACGATGAGGGCCGCCATGAGGGCGCGGAGCTGGACTTGCGCGGCTCGGATACTGAGGTCGTTCATGCTCGGGGGTCTCCTTTCACGGGGTCCCGGCTAGGCGATGGACCATGTTGCCGCCGCTGGTATTTCCTGTGGTGTTGCGGATGTTCGTTGCGGATGTTCGTTGCGGCACTTCATAAGGGTGTTGCGCGGTGTTGCAGCAGCGACCGGGGCACCACTTCCCGCGCCGCAACGCTTGCGATCCCATGGCCTGGCTAGCAAGCCCGCTCTCTCCGCAACGGCCCTGTTCCGCGGTCAGGTGCGGCGAAACGATGACGTACTGGCGCACTATTGCGCGGTCGCTCTGCCGCTCGAACCATCGTGCGGGCAACGCCAGTGTTGCGGCGCTGGTGTTGCGGTCATCCCGATAGTTCGAGCACTCTGCACGCAATAAGTCTTCGTTTCCGGGTCGGCGGCGCAGTCCGAACCGCACCTCCCAGCTGGACACTCAGGTGAAGACATCGACATACCAGCGCCCGTCGATCTCTTGGGTGGTGACGGTCTGGGTGCCGCGGGAGAGAGGCTGGTCCGGCCGCATCAGGGAGAGATCGACCAGGTAGACCCCGTGGGACAGTTCGATGGTGCGGATGCAGTAGCTGGTACCGAGCGGGACCGTGTCGATGACGCGCTGCAACTCGGGGCCTGGTAGCACCGACGTGTTCGGTGTTGCGAAGGCTCGGGCGGCTTCGCCGCTGCGTTGGCTGTAGTAGGCGAAATTGAATGCTGCGATCGCGCCGGCGCCGCTCTTCTGGTCACCGCGGTCGGCCCGGCAGTCCCCCTCCGACGCGGAAGCCTTCTCGGCCTGTTCGGGTTTGGGCAGGTTCAGAATGGGCAGCCCGTTCTCATCAACTGCAACGGTGGCACTGGAGGTGGCCGCGGTTTCATTGTCTTCGCTGCGCAGGTGGCTGATTGCCATCGCACCGGCCACGGCGACGGCGGCCACTGCAATGCCGGCCACCGCCTTCTTTCCCGGGCGGCGGGCGCTCGTGGACGGAAGACGCGGCCGTGTGGGCGGCGGTGTGGCCGGGCCGCCTTGCGCCTTGGTGCGGGCACCCGGCGGCTGGTGGGCGGTGGGTGTGTTGCCGAGGAGGTCGAGTACGGCTGGATGCCGTGCAGGGTTTCGGCCGATGTTCGGCTTCGTCATGGTTGTGCACCCACCTTCCGAGTCAGTTGGCGGCCGGAATGCCGCCACCGATGGCTTCCGACAGCAGGTTTGCGGCCAGGCCGGGCGTGGCGTCGTTGAAGAACGAGTTCATGGTGGTATCGATCTGCTCGATGATCTGCTGCCCGCCGGGCTGTGCAGCGACGAAGTCGCGGGCCTGGTGGTCGATCGCGGGCGCGGACTCGACGGTGTCCTGCACTGCCGAGGCGGCGGCCTGTCCGATCGGTCCGGAGTTCTCCCAGTCGGTGAGGACCGTCTCGGTCTGTGCGGTCACGGCTTCGGAGTCGATGTCCGGGACGTCGATCTCCTTCGGTTCGCTCTTGTCGCCGGCAGCGATCGGGGTGACCGCGGCCACTGCGATTCCGCCGCCGACCAGGGCGCCGGCTGCGGCGGCGGGGATGCCCGCTGCGGCGGCACCGATTCCCGCCCCGGCGGCGGTGCCGACGATCCCGGCGGGCACCCACCCGAGTCCGGGGAGGAAGACGGTGCCCGCGGTCATTCCGGCGATGCCGCCGATCGTGCCACCGACCAGTGCGCCTGCGGTGGCCGCCGCGCCGCCTGCGGTGACTGCGCCGAGCGCTGCTCCGGCTGCTCCGGCACCGACCTGGGCGGCGGCGATCCGGTCGGCCCGCGAGGTTTCCACACCGATCGACCGCCAACCCGTCGAGACCCCTGCCTGCACAACGGCCATCGTGTTGTTCGTGCGGTCCCGGTCCATGTCGGACACCCAGTTGGGTTGCTTGATGTGCAGCTCACCCAGTCGAAGGGTGTCCCGGGGCGCGATGAACGGCTTCGTCGGCGCCACCGGGGTCGGCAGGTGCAGCTGGTCGAATTCCACTGGTGCGACGTAGTAGTCCGTTGGCTCGACGTACGCATTGGTCTCGTAGTCGTAGTTCGGGAGCGGCTGGTATTCGATGTTCTGGTACTCGGCGGGCGGCTCGACCCAGTACACCGGTTCCGTCGGAGTCTCGGGCACGTAGGTGGGCTCGGGTGCTGGTGTGGGGGCAGTGGCGCTGGGGGTGTCGCCGCCGGTGACGCCTTCCTGGTTGCTGTCGCCAGTGACGCCGCCTTGGATCGGTTCGGCGATTGCGGACGGGGACAGGGCGATTCCGGACGCCAGGGCAGCGGTTATGACAGCCAACGCCGTGGCGGACTGGGTGGCGCTGTGATGGCGGTGTCGGCCTCGGGCGTGGTGGGCGGCGAGGTTGCCGCCGGTGACGTTGCTCATTGTGTGCCTTTCGTGAAGTGGCCAGATGCGAATCGAGGGTGAGTGGGTGATAGCTGAAATCAGGGGCCGGTGATCGTCTTGACGACCTCTTCGGCCAGTCGGGTCAGCGCGGCCCGGGTGTGGGGTTGGAGCCGGGACAGTGCCAGGCGTTCCCCGGAAGCGAACAGCGGCTCGAATGGCATGCGCGCCACAAGTGGCACTCCCAGTTCGCGGAGGGCCTCGACAGTGTCGTGTTCGACCATCGGGGCGTCTCCGGGGCCGGTAGTGATGACGACGATCGTGCGTTGCAGGACACCGTTGCCCGTCGACGCCAGCTCCGTGATCATTTCTTCCGCGGCATCTGCGGCGTCCCAGCGCAACGGAACCGGCATCACGACGGCGTCGGCTGCCGTGACTGCCCACTGCCAGCTCCCGGCGAGGGGGTTGTTGCCGGTATCGGCGACGAGGATGTCGCGGTGCTGGGCCACAATCGCGGCCAGATGCGCCGCGTCATTGCGGCCCAGAACCGACGTGGCACCGCCGCGGCGTCCCGCGATGATGTCTTCACCCGACGGTTGACGGGTCAGGTGCTGCGAAAGTACCGAGGGCCGGATGGGGGCGCGCGGGTCGGGATGGGCGGCCAGCAATGCGGGGATGTCGTTGTCGTGCGGCGGACGGACGGCGACCCGCTTTGCGAGACTGCCTCCGACCTCGCCGAGATCTGCGCACACCACGGTGCCGGCGCCGCGGAGGTTGGCCAAGGTCTGAGTGAGAGCCACGGCGATCGGCGTCTTGCCGACCCCTCCTTTCGGGTTGACGACGGTCATCACGGAGAAATCCGGCAGCGTCCGGGTGATCACCGACTCGGCGGCCCGCAGCCGCATCTCCGGTGACTGCGGTTGGGGCGCGAGGCGTAACCCGAGCATGGCGTTGAGCCGGCCCCGCACTCCCAGACGCGCGGGTTCGCCCGCTCCGGGGGCTATTTCGGGGGCCGTGAGCCCCGGCATCTGGTGCGGCGACCGCGCGGGTGTGCGAGCGTGTCCGTCCTCCTCCTCAGCTGCCACGGCTGCCGATTCGGGTGTCGGATCGCTCGCTGGCGACCGCACGGGAACGGAAGGCTCAATGCCCTCCGCCTGGATCCGTACCACGGGAGTGCCGCCGCCCGGGCGGCCCTGGGGCCGTCCCCGGTTGGGTGTCACGGGCCCCTGGCCCGCGGTCTGTGCTGGGGCCGGGCGGATGGTCTGGTCGGGGTCGACCTCGAGGCGCATCGGCGCAGTGTCGATGCCGCCGCTGACCGCGACGGTGATCGTTCGGCCGCTGCTTCGTGCTTCGGCGTGGGCCTGCGCGAGCACGGCGGTCATCAGGTCTTGCTCGGTGTCGCCTCGCAGGTCGAGCGTCGCGGCTTGCGACGGCACATGCGCCGTGGCGTGGCGTCCTCCGTCGTCGATGGCGACGGTCATCTGCGGGGCCGACATCACAGACTCCCGGTGCCGGAGGTGGTGCCGTCGAGCTGGGCGAGCATCTCGGTGATCAGCTCATCGAGACTGGTGAGCTGCTCGAGTGCCTCGGTCTTGACCTCGCCGTTGGGAAGTGCGCCCACCAGGTCCCGTCGATGACCGATCGCGGTGAGGAGCTCGTCGAGTCGGCTGCGGGAGACGGTCTTGCTTTCCGAGTCCAGGGCCGAGAGCCACCCGGGTGTGGAGGCTCGCAACGCTTCGCGGAACGCTCGAACGATGGGGTCGGAGTTGCCTTTGTTGATAAACGGGCGGTGCATGGCCTCGATGTCCTCGGGCTCGAGGATGACTGCTCGTTCGATCTGCCGGACTGCCATCGTGGGACCTTTCTTGTTGCGCTGGTAGCGGTGGTGTGTGTGCGAAAGTCAGGTGGCGGTGGGGAGTTCCGGTGCGACGAGCACGACCGTGTCGAGGCCGCTGTACTCGACGAACAGCACCTCAGGGCGGCGGCCGGCGCTCTCGACGGCAATGCCGACGATGACCTTGCCTTCGTCGGTGACGGTGCCGTCGTTGGTGCGGTCGACTTCGCGGGCGATTTCGACCGAGGCGACCAGTCCGGTCAGGTCCGGGTCGTCGTCGAGTCCGACGACGATGTGCATGCCCTCTTCGATGGAGCGGGCCGGGATCGCATCCGCGATGGTGTCGGCCGCACTCGGTGCGCTGATGCTGCTCGAGATCGCGATGGGGTCGCGCACGTCGTTGGCCATTGCGGCGATCAGAGCTTGTTCTTCGGCGACGAACTCGGGCAACTCGGCGGAGAAGCAGAACACCGGGGTGTCCACCTCTGGGCGGAGACTGTCGACGGCACAGCGTTCTTCGTTGGACATATCGGCGCGTACTGCGGGGTGAGCGTCCACGCTGGGGGTGAACCACACTTGGGCGAGTGCCGGGTCACCGGAGGGATCGGTGACGGTGGCGCGGCCGGCGATGGCGGCATCGATGTCGCGTCCGACGGTGGTGTCTCCCCACATCATGTAGGCGCCGTCGCTGCTGAGGCGGGCCAACGAGGCGCGGGTCTTGAAGTTGTCGCGCACACCACCGGAATCGCGGCCGAAGAGGTGCGCATCGGGACGCTGAACACCCACGGCGAGGCGGATACCTGTCGAGCGGGCCAGCGCAACCAGTTCACCGATCCGCCCCAGTGGATTGCAGAACTTCAGAACGTCCTTCTCCACGTCGGTTCCGCTTTTGGCCATCTGAGTCCACGAGGCGGACAGGATGAAGAACTCGTCGAGCACGGCCACCAGCAGTGGCATATTCGCGGGCGCAATGCGTTGGATCTGCATATATTTGGTGCGTGCATGCATCTCGCACCACAGTGCGTAGATCAGTTTGGCCGCGCGCAGCGGTTCGAACACGATTGCCGGTACACCGGGGTAGCCGAGGAACTGGTGCAGCTCGATGCGTTTGGGGTCGACACCGATGACCGGGATACCGCGGAGAACCAGTTCGGTGATGACCGTGGTCAGCAGGACTGTTTTGCCGCCGCCGGTCGGTCCGACGACCAGCATGTGTGGTGCCGACGAGCGGTGTGAGACGTTCCAGAACGCGTCGACTACGTCAGAGCCGATCTCGCACGAGGCGTACGGGACGTGCAGGCGCTGTCCTGGCTTGTTCGGAACCCGACTCGGCCAGTCGATCTGTTGACGTCCGATGCCGTGCTTGTCGAGCCTCGGCACGGGTAGCTCGATGGCCGGTGTCGGTAACGAGTGCAGGATCATCTTCTCGAGTGGTTTGCGGAGCGAGAGGGTGATGATGGGCTGCTCCGGGTTCCAATCGACTCGCCACAGCTGCCCTGACTCGTGCGTACCGAGGGCGGCGAGCAGAGCCTCGGAAAGCTTGTCGCGGTTGGCTTCCATGCCGGTGGCCAGCGTGTGCTTGTAGAGGATGCGGTACGAGGCTTCGGTTCCGTCGTTGGCGTAGGCGCCGACTGAGACCGTCACGTCCCGCAGGGCCTTGCCGTCGGAGAACAGTTCGGCGAGCATGCGGTGCCGTGGGCTGCGGGTGTCCGGGAGCACCGGTCGGCGGGTGATCGTGATGGTGCTCTTGTCGGCCCGGAAGTCGGTGACGTACTTCCAGTCGGTGACTGTGGGTCCGAGGAATCGGTTCATCGATCCGCCTTCGACGTCGAGGGGGAATTACTGTCGGGTGCAGGTTCTCCCGCCGGGACACGGTCGATCTGCGCCGGTGTCTTGCGAAGCAGGAGTCGCAGGGGACGAGTGGGTGCGAGGGCCGGCAGCGCAGCGCGCACGCGGTGCCACAGCGGTGACCCGACGATCAACGCATTGACCGCCGAATTGAGACGCTCCTGCCGGGTCGCATCGACGACCGATCCCTGCGGCAGACGGATCGCCGCCCAGGCGGTGCTGTGCCACCCGGTGCGCACGCTGAGTCTGATCCGTACGGGGTTGTGACCGGTGGTCTGCCGTACCACCGGTGACAGGATTCGCCGCTGCCGGTGTCGCAGGAACCGAATCAGGTCCCCGGCACCGACGAGAGCGACCGCGACGGCGAGTCGGGGCCGAAAGTCGATGAGCCACTGAGACCAGAGCGGCGCGCGCGGCGACAGCTCGGCTACCTGAGCAGAGACCAGCAAGGTCGGCATCCACCACACGAGGACAGCGACGACCAGGACGACGGCCACCCACGGGGTGAAACGCGCACCCTCCTCCCCCGACTGCTCGGAACGCCTTCGTCCGCCGGAGGCTGACGAGGTAGCGGACGAGCCGAACACATCCCGGAAGAACTCGCCCACAGGGTCATTCGACGGCATCGCAGAAACCCTTCTCGGTCGGACATCGGCGTCGTGCTGATGCGCACAAGTGAATCCGCTTGCAAAAGGTTTCACCAAGGACCCCCGCACGCACTCGGGCGTGTCGCCCCGCTCGCATCTCCCGTGAATGCGTCCTCGACCGCGGTGACACCTACCCGGACGAGGAGTTCAAAAGACCTCTGCCAAGTGGTGTTTGGCCCACTCTCGCCGAAACCGAACTGTGGCGCTATTTTCAACTTCGCCTCCCCCCGTAGGGGGGAGGCGTCTCCCGAAGGGAGTGGGGCGCAGGCATACCCGATGCCGCAATCGGTCGACGCTTACCCCACATGGGGTGAATCACGTTCCTCACCAAGTTGTCCCCGAGAAGGTGCCCCGATGGTGGAGCCCTGGTCCTCGCAGCGACCGTTCCCACCCTCAGCGGACCCGCAGCGACACGCCCGAGTGCGTGCGGGGGTCTTCGTGCACCGAAGCCACCCTGTGCCATTGTTCGTTCCGTCACCATTCGGTGTTGTCGTGAATCTTCTGGGAGAGAACATGCTTCACGAGACTTTCGAGGCTGCGTCACAGCTGACGTACCTGGCGCAGGACGGGATCGACACCACCGGGGTGGGAGGATTCCTCCGCGAGCAGGTGGTCCCGCCGATCCTCGGCGTGGGAGCGATTGTGCTTCTCGCGAAGGCCATTCGCTCGTCCTGGTCTGCCGTCATCACGATCGTCGGCCTTTCGCTGATCGCGTTGGGGTGGTTCGGGTTATCGGCGAACCCCGACGCGGCGATGAACGTGGGCACCGGGATCATCCGCCTGATCGTCCCCGGTGCGTGACCGGTAGCGGAACAACCGCACGGACTCAACACTTTCGAGAGGAACCCAAACCCATGTCCGTCATGACGATCATCTTCGGCGTGATCATCGCCGCCGCCATCGTGTTCGCAATCGGTCGCGCCATCAACGAGCGCCGGTGAGGGGACAGCGGTGATAGAAACCGATGACGACCTGTACCGGGTGGATCAGCACTGGCTAGGTCCTCCGGGGCGGGCGTTCCCGAGGCCGATCAGATGGCAGGCGATGGGTATCGGTGTGCTGTTACTGCTGCTGTCGTACATCCTCGTCATGGGGGTGCTGACGGTGCCGTGGAGCGGCTGGAGCGTCACCGCGGTGCTGGGGTTGACCTATCTCGGGACGAAACGGATCGTCGACGGGCTCGGCCACGAACGCACGATCCGGTCACTGGCCCGGTCCGCGATCAACGACCTCACCTCCCCACGCCCTGCGGTCAAGCTCGACAAGAAATTTCGGACCGCGCCGCTGAGGGTGTCGATCCCCGACCAGATCGTGCGGGTTCGCCTCGTCCCCGCTGCCGCTGATCACACGACTTCCTACGACTACGAGCAGGTAGGTCATGAGCTATCCCGGTAACCGGTTCGACCCGGCCGACCTCGTCCCACCGCCCGGTGCACTGCCGCCGGTGCTGCCCGAGTCATGGTTACGCGCGGCGCGCCAAGCCGGACTGCAGACCGCCGACCCGCACACCACCGCTGCACCCCAAGCGAGCTTGGGTGATGCACTGCCCACCGACCTTTCCCCGGTCGCCAGCTCCGACGAGGACGTGGCCGCACAACCTGCCCGCCGCAGGGGCAGCAAACGGCGCGGGAAGAAGTCCCGACCGGGTCCGCAGGGGCACTCGACCAGTGCCGCCGCGGATCGCGGGAGCAAGGCGCGGCTGCGGAAGCAGTCCAAGTGGCGGCTGCGGGCGGTGCTGGGCAACGTCACGATCACCGACGACACCGCCACGTTGTGGTTCGTGCAATCGCCCGGCACGTGGAGTATGCGGGCGATTGCCGATCAGTCGCGGTTCATCCGGGACGAAGCGTTGGTGCTGGCGGAACTGCGCAGCAAAGGGGTGGCCGGTATCCACCGGCGCACCGTGCGCGAGGCCTGGCCGGTCAAGGAATGGGGACGCGCCCACGCGCGACTCGCCGAGAACCGACTCCCCGACGTCCCAGGCGCTCTCGCGTGGGACGAGTACCTCATCGGTCAGCAAGTGGCGCTGCTTGATTCCGCCCCTACCCGCAAGCGCCGATACTGGGGCATCGAATTGCCCCGCCGATCGATGACCGCCCAGGCAATCGTCGCGGTGGCCGACATGTGCACCGCGGTGAAGGGATTGGGACCGCGGCTGTCGAAGTGGTCGGAGCAGGTCCTGCGCGCCGAACAGGACGCCGCGGCCGAACACATTGCCGAGATCGAACGCGTAATGCTCTCCCCCGGTGTCGAAGCCCTGCCGGCCGACAGCGGACAGATCGACTATCTGCTTCGCCGCTCCGCCGCTGTAGGAATGCCGTTGACCGAACCGGCCGCAGCACGCGCACCGTCGGGTTGGGGTCTGCCCGATCTGTTGTCGCTGAGCAACCTGACGGACATGCACTACACGCCCGGCGCCGGACACACTGTCGTCGAAGGCACGATCGCCGGCCGCACCTATAGGTCGTACGTGACCGTGCTGACGGTGGGGAGGATGGCACCACTGGCCATCCCGGAACAGAAGATGCCGTGGCAGCTGCTCGGCGACCAGCTCGGGTTGCCCTTGGAGTGGTCCGAGCGGATCACCCTGCACACCCCAGAAGAGACACTCGGCGAGATACAGAAGCAGCGCAACGCGATCGAGGCGCAGTACCGGCACTACACCGTCGAGCACGACGAAACCCCACCCGATGAGTTGGCGGCACAGCACGGGTTGTCCCGGCGCCTGCGGACGGAGATGTCGAACGGTGGGGCACTGGCCACCCGAGGATCGGGGTGGTGGCGGATCGCGGTGTCCGGTTCCTCCCCTCAGCAGGTGCGGGACCGTGTCTCGAAGCTGCAGCAGCAGTACGCACCGGATGTCGAACTCGAAGTCGAGAACGGCCAGTACCACTTGCTCCAAGAGTTCATGCCCGGTGAGAAGCTCGCCAACACCGCCCACAAGCGCAGGATGAGCGTTCTGGCCATGTCGGCGGGGATGGGCGCGGCGGCCGACCGGATAGGTGACGAGGAGGGCATCATCCTCGGCGAAACCGCGTCGATCTCGGTGCGCCCCGTTGCCTGGAATCTCTTCGCCGCCCACGACTTCTTCGACAAGGGCGGCCTGACCCCCCTGGTCGGCGTCCAGGGAGCCGGCAAAACCCATCTGGCTGGGATGATCACTTACCAGGCGCTGCGCCTGGGCGCGCACGGAGTGATCCTCGACCCGTCCGGTCCGCTGCGCGCCCTCGCCGAACTGCCCGAACTCAAGCCGTTCACCCGCGTCTACGAGCTGACCGGCCGCGGCGCCAAGCCCGGCGTCCTCAACGTCTACCGGGTCGTGTCCGAACCGGACGCGGCCGACGAGATCTACCGCCCCGGCCATCCCGAGTACGCACACGAATCCGACCCGGCAGCCGCCGCGGCAGCGGCCTACGAGGACGATCGCGGTGCCGCCCATGCCGAGCGAGTCCAGCTCGCGTCCTGGGTGCTGATCTCGATGCTCGACGCCGACGACCGCAGCGACCGGGATGCCAAGAGTGTGGTCCGGATGGCAGCAGCGATGGTCGGGGGTCAGCCGACCAACCATCTGGGCAAGGTCCTCGACGCAATCGATCACATCGCTGCCGGTGTGGTCTACACCAACGGCCACGGGTTCGCACACGGCACGATTAGCGGCCAGACCGCTGGCTCGAAAAACACCCCCGTCATCGGTGAAGGACTGCGCACCGCCGCGGGCCGGATCGGGCCGATGCTGCGCACGATGTCGCAGCTGCGCGATGCCCGGGTGCTGTTCCCGTCGGCCACCGCCGGTGACGACGCCGCCGCCGAACTGTTCGACTCGGTCCTCGACGAGCGCCTGACGATCCTGACCATGCCGGGCCTGCAGATCGACGACAAGGCCGAGGGAAGTGCGGCCACCGACAGCCAACGCCTGGCCGGGCCGCTGATCCACCTCGCGGCGTGGTTGGCGACCCGGCTGGTCTACGACAAGCCGCGCTCACTACCGAAACTGCTGTTCCTGGACGAGAACAAGTACCTCAAGCAGTCCGGGGCCGGGCGCACTCTCTACGTCCGGCTCGGTCGCGATACCCGCAAGTTCCGCACCCGCGCACTGGTATGCAGCCAGCTTGCCGGCGATTTTCTCGGATTGGCGGACGGCGCCGACGACCAGGACCAGTCACAGCTGACCGACGAGATCATCATCGGCCGACTCGGCTCGTCCGAACGGGCGATCTCCGACGCACTCAAACTCCTCGGCCTCGACGAAGGCGAGGGGTACGAGACGATCCTGGCGAACCAGCTCGGCGGGGGCCGCAACGACACCTACGACCCGCGCGCGAACAAGGCTCGTAAACAGCGCGCCGCGAAGACCGGCGCCGACGAGGCCCGCACCTACGTCGTCCGCCTCGGCGGCGACATCGAGTTGGTGCGCGCGAACTGGACGAACTTCACCCACATCGCCCACGTCGCGCAAGCACTGAACTCCCGGGCCACCGCCGCCTGACCCCCTCCTTGGGAAGGACCGTCTCGATGCCCGTCACCGCCCGCACCACCAGATCACCCGCACACCTGCTGCAACGGATCATCCAACTGTGCGCGGTCATGATGCTGGTCGGGCTCAGCGCCCTGTGCGGGCAGGCCAACGCCCACGCCGCGGGCTTCAACTGCAAGGACGTGCCGGCACCGCAGTCCCCGAACTCGGCGGCGCCGGCGTTCTTCGACTCCGGATCGGTTAACAAGCCCACAGAATCACAGCTGTCGGGCACCGGGTACGGCGGCCACGGCTGGGCAGGTCTGACGTGGCACATCTACGACCTCGGTTGCGGTGAAGACATCACCGGGGTATCGCTGGTGCGCAACAAGACCGACATCGGAAATACCTTCCTCACGATCGGGCAATCGCTCGCTGCCGCGGCGTTCTGGCTCGACGAGCAGGCCAACACCCCCACAGAGGGCCGCGAGACCGGGCGACAGGGAGCGATCGCACAGTTCGACGAGATCGTGCTCGCGGTCTCCGACTCATTGCGGCCGACCGTCTACGGGCCGTGGCTCGGGCTGGGGGTGGCCGCGGCCGGGCTGATCATCCTCTACCGCGGTCTGCGATCAGATGCCCCAGCGGTGTTTCGGCAGCTTGCGATCGGTGCCGGCGCGCTGGCGATCGGCGGGTTGATGGTCGGTGCACCAGCGAAGGCGATCCAGATCTCCGACGAGACCTTCAGCGCGCTGATCACGAAAACTCAGGGCGAGATTTTTAACTCTGCGGGCATGACCGATGACCCCCGGTTGGTGATCACCGACCGAATCATCATCCCGGACGTGCAGCGAGGATACTTCGGCACCAACGCAAACGACACGACGCTCGACAATCTGTGGCCGAGGCTGCGGGAGTCGATCGCCTACACCTACGACGAGCAGGAAAGGATTAAGGCCAACAACGCGGCACAGAAGGAGATCGACGAGGCCAAAGCCGAGAAGTTCCGGCGGGAGGTCGTCGAGCCGTTGGAGAGCAAGGGGCTCTCGTTCTACACCTTTCAAGGCAAAGACAGCAGCCGTGTCTCGACCGGGTTCCTGTCAATGGTCAAGACCTCGATGCCCTCCTTCTTGTGGATCGGTTCCTCGGTGCTAAAACTCTCGGCGCTGCTAGCGATCCGGCTGGCGATCATCACCGCCCCCGTCTGGGTTCCGCTCGCCATCGTCTCCGGATCGATCCTGATCCGTGTCGGACGCATCCTCGGCGGGATCTACCTGTGGGCGATAGCCGCTGCGGTGCTGATGTCGGTCTACCTGCTGATCTTGATCAAGCTGTACCGCAATGATGCGGTCGACGGAACCTGGCGGCTGTGGTTTTTGGTCATCCTCACCATCGTCTTCTGGATGTTGTTGCGCCCGTTCAAGCGGCTCTCACAGACCATTACCCAGTCGCATCGCGGCATGATCGGCGGTGCGATGGACCGACACAGGCACGGCTCCTGGAAGCAGAAACTGCTCACCGCCAGCTCGATGGTCACCAACCCCGCCATGGGACTGGCCGAGAAGAACCTCGAACTCGCCCGCGCCGGCACCGGACGCGCCGCCGACGGGACCGGTCGGCAGTGGTCCGACATGATCGGCGGCAACAAGCCCCCGATCGTCCGGCAAGAAGGACGCGCACTGTCGGCCGCACGCACCGACGACTACCGCGACCGCGCCCGCCAAGCACAGCTGGCCGCCCTACGCAGCGGCGACCGTCGAGCGATGGTAGATCTGCGCAAATCGTCCCCAGACAGGCCCGACCCCGGCACCCGGCTCCCCGGTATCAACCTCACCGCCGACCCAGCCGGCGGCAACGGAAACACCAAGCTCGCAGACCTGCGCAGACACACCCCCGCAACGGGTTTCACCGACGGTTTCGAGGCCCTCCACACCGATGACAGCGAGATCTTCGTTACCCATCAGGACACGACCCGGTGGGACGGCGGACCCGACGCGATCATCGCACCGACCACCATCTACCGGCCGAGCGAGGAAACGGAAGCGACTGAGAAGGATAGGCGTCCGTGGGTGTCGATCACCCGGACCGCACCGGCCTCGGCCACGGCGGTGGCGGGGCCCGCGAGCAGCGATCTGCCCCGCGCTCGATTGCGTGAGGACACCGCGGCGGAGCAGTCGACGGGAGTGCTTGACCGGCCGAATCGGGAACTAGGAGTGAACTAGTGAGAACCGCGAACCCGATCACCACCGCGATTCGTAGCTGGGTCCTGCGCAGTCCCGGCCGGCTCGCCAGCGGGATCGCGATTATGGTCGCGATCCTCTACCTAGCCCGCCTGATGGTCACCGCAGTCACCGGGACAGCCGGCGACACGGCCGAGCCACTCGCGAACGCGGCGAACACCCACACCACGTCGGTGGCCATCAAGACCGCCGCAACCAAGGAGATCACCGAGGCTGAAGTCGCGTCGATGCCGGCCAGCTCGATCGGTCGTAGTCCCGCAACAGCGGCGATGTATTACGCACACGAGTTCGTCGACACCACCACATCACCAACTCAGTGGGCGATCGCGCTCAGCCGTGTCACCCGCCCCGAGCGCGTCAATGACACCCTCGCCGCGGCCCGGCCCACCGCTCAGGTGTCGATTCTCGGGCCGACACGCACCCTGTCAGGCACCGGCACTACCGGAACGACCGTGGAGATCGACACCAGTGCCGGGACCCTGACCGTCGCGGTCACCGACACCGATGGCGGCTGGCAAGTCGACACGCCCCTCCCGACGCTCGACCTCGAGGACGTGGACCCGGCTCCCACCACCCCGCGCACCACAACCCCCACCACCACGCCGTCACCCGCCACCTCACTGAGCCCGGAGCGCACCCCCGAGCCCCTATTGCCCTCGGAGCCTGCTCCGCCCGCACAGCGGGCCACCATCCCCGCCCCCGTGCCGGTCCCCGGCCCCATCCCAATCCCCGAACTCGACACACCTCTGCCAGGCCCGATCGCATGACCGCTCGGCGTCTGACCGCGGTTGCGCTCGCCGCGTCATTCACCATCGGGATGGCCAGCGCCTGCACCGGCGGGGCGATCATCGATCTGCCCAAACCTTGCCGGCCCGCCCACTCCGATTCCGGGGGCACGCGCGCAGACAGCACACCCGATGATCCGCCGGCGGCCGCGCTGATCCCGTCCGGGCCGATCCAGCACCCCACCGCACCGGGGACCACCACGTTCACCTCCGGTTTCGGACCCCGATGGGGGGCGATGCACAACGGTGTCGACTTCGCCGGCCCGGTCGGTACCCCGATCTACGCCGCCCTCGACGGCCTCGTCGTCGCCGCCGGTTCGAGCGGTGAAGGTACCGGTCTCGGTTTCGAGAACTGGGTCATCATCGACTCCGTGGTCGACGGCCGGCCGGTCTCCACGGTCTACGGGCACATGTACGCCAACGGGATCCACGTCAAACCCGGGCAGAGCGTCAAGGCCGGAGACCACATCGCCGACATCGGTAACGCCGGCGGATCGACCGGGCCACACCTGCACTTCGAATACTGGGAAGGCGGCCGCCTGCAGGACGGCACCGCAATCGACCCTATGACCAAGCTTGGCGGCGCGCCTGCACCATCCGGACAGAACTCGAGCTCACCAGGATCGACCATAGCTCTCATGGCCGCATCCACTCCTCTCGACTGCGGCAGAGGCTTCGGCACCGCGGGCGGCGGCGACCTCAAACCCGGCAGTGTCCCACCCGCATTCGAAGAATGGTTCCGCAAGGGCGGATCGCTGTGCCCCCAGATCAGCCCGGCACTGCTCGCTGCGGACACCAAAGCCGAGAGTGGGTTCCGCGCCGTCACCAGCCCCGCAGGAGCGAAAGGCTACACCCAGTTCATGGATGGCACCTGGGCTGTGTACGGCCGCGACGACGACGGCAACGGCCGTGTGTCTCAAGCGGACGTCGGCGATGCGGTGATGGCTCAGGGCCGCTACTTCTGCGAGATCGCGCGATCGATCGACAGCTGGATCGCCGACGGCTCCGTGAAGGGCGATCCGCTGTCGCTCTACATCGCCAGCTACAACGCCGGCGAGGGTGCCATCAAGCGAGCCGGTGGGATGCCCTCCGGTGGTGACTATTCCAGCGAAACCCGCCCATACGTGCAGAAAGTCCTCTCCTACATTCCCCAGTTCGAGCAACCTGGCGGCCGCGGCGAGTTCGTCCCCTCCCCCACCGCCGGCGGCAGCAATGTCGTCGAGGCCGCCGGCCAGTACTTCGGCACCCCGTATGTGTGGGGCGGCGGCGGCGCGGGTGGTCCGTCCGATGGCGGGTTCGACTGCTCTGGCCTGACCCAGTACGCCTATGCCCGGGCCACCGGGGGCAAGACCATCCTTCCCCGTACCTCCGAGCAACAATGGAAGGTGGGCATTGAAATCCCGATCTCCCAGGCCAAGCCCGGGGACCTCGTTTTCGGATCCTGGGCGGCCGGCGGTCCGGGCCACGTCGGTATCTACGCCGGGAACGGGCAGATGGTTCATGCACCCACCATCGGTGACGTGGTCAAACGAGCACCTGTAATGGCAGACATGCGCGCCCGCCGTATGTGACCGAGGAGGAGAGGAACCATGCGAAGAACCTCGATCGTGCTCATAGTGATCACCGCCGCAGTCGCGGTACTGCTCTACTCCTGCCGGGGCAACGGCAACCCCTCAGGAACCGCGACACCGCAGAGAACCACGACCGCACCGGCACCGGAAACGGGCACCAGCTCATTTCAGCGCCCGGAACCGACCTCGCCGGAGGAAGTCGCCCGCCAGGCCATGACCGTCACATTCACTTGGGCTCCCGCCACCGACGAGAGCCCCACCAGCGGATTCCGGCGCGCGACAGAATGGTTCACACCGGCCCTGGCTGCACGCCTTGCCTCCGATGTCCGGAACGAGCGCGGACCCAGCCTGCAATGGCAGCAATGGATTAGCGACAACGCCCGGGTCATCGCCGACGTCGCCATCGGTTGCTCCGGCTGCCCACCCGACACCGACGCCACCGCTCACCGGGTGGCCACAATCACCCAAACCGCGGTCATCGGCGACACCCCCCACACCGTCGAGCCCGAGATCACAGTTTGGCTCACCCTTACCGAAGCAGACGGCCGATGGTTGATCGATAACCTCACCTACTGAACACAACCTAACGAGCGAGGGGGAACCTTGAAGTACCGCGTCACTAAAGCTCTGACGGCCATGATGTTTGCCACCGCGGTCGTCGCGGGGTGTGGCAGCAACTCGAACAACGACACCGCATCACAACCGGCACCCACGATCCACGCCACCACCCAGGTCGTCGATCCCTTCGTCGACGACACCGCCGACGGACAGCAGAGGGAAACCGTCACCCGCATCATCGCTCTCGGCAACGAGCGGAAGGCTCCTGACAACGCCATTATCGCGGCTCTCGTCGCCTCACGAGCTGAAGGATTCTGGCGGGTCCACCACTCCGGCTCGGGAGGACGGAACCTCTTCGGATGGAGCCAGAAGTGGGACAACCGACCTGCCCTCGACGAGGGAGCCGTCACGGACGCAATTGAGAATTTTTATGCAGGTGCGGAAAGCCAGGGGGACGCCGCAAAGAACGGCAACCCGGTCGACTACGCCGTGGCGATCCAGCTGTCCGACCACTTTGGCGGCCGTACGTACTTCGAAGATCGCACAGCCTACAACGCGAACCTGCCCGATTTCCGGACCCAAGACACAGTCCGTCACAAGTACGCCGAGGCACTCCCCTACGCACGAGCAGCGTTCGACCAACTCTAGAAGCGTGCGAGGAGAATCTCGTTCGACCGGCAGTACACAACGCTGGACATCAACAAGGTGTGTCCATCCGGGAAGCTAGCTGAATGTGACCGGCCTGGTATTACTTGCAGGCTCAGGGAGTTTCCGGATCCCGCCACATCGACCACATCGTGGGGCCTGACGCGGGCAGAGTGAATGCCTCCGTGACACGGAATCCGTACTTCTCATATAGCGAGATGTTCTCTTCACGGGTGCAGACGAGGTAAGCCGGCATCTGCGTCTCGTCACACACGGCAAGGCGCGTGTCTAGCAACGCGCCTGCGAAGCCCAGACCGCCAAGCGCAGGCCTCGTCCCGATATTCACCAGGTACCAGTGCGCAGGCTTGGGGTGGTGGTGATCGAGTGCGCGACGGATTTTAAGCGCGGCGAGCACGCGCGTACCGAGCGCCTGCAGGAGATGGGGAGCGGCCCGCAGTGTGCTGACGGCGGGCTGCCGCCAGTGGTTCGGTGGGTCCCACACCGCAACGGAGGTTGCGTCGCCGTCCCGGCCTACCGCGATATCGACTCCCCCACCTGCCAAGTGATGGGAACGCAAAGATGTACGGAAGTAGAGTGGTAGCGAGCGCTTCCGCTCAGCCGACCCCGGCCAAATCTGCGCCATCAACGGATCGTCCGCGAAGGCGGCTGCAAGAACTTCAGCGCAACGTTCTGCATCGTTCGTTCCAGCGCCCAAAACTCTTCGCTCCATCAATTCCTCACTTGTATGAGCTTTTTGCGGGGGGATGTCACCGATGATCTCGCGCACAGACCTTTGCAAGGTGCGGAGTCTTGAGCGTCTACCGCCACCGTGTCTTGCCGCTGCGAAGTTGTACGGCTTCGCCCCTTTCGCTTCGATCTGCAGACATTGACTCAGCCCCGAGAACACGGCCTGATCTTGCGGGCTGTGGCGGACATTATTGCATCGGCGCCTCGCTCGCCAGACAGAGGCAGTGCAAGCACGAGGCAGTGCAAGCACCGCGCCACGCCCACCCGCAGTGACTGCGTAGGGCGCGGAAATGATCGGTGATCGCTCTTCGGTGTTCGGGGTCACACCTGTTCGCTGGATGAATTCAGCATGTACGCCGGTTAACCACTTGCCATTCCACGCTGGAACAACGGGTCTGTGTAGTCTCCTCGAATGACATAGGAATCGAACGCGTACAGGGGGCCACCTGTTGTCTACGTCGGGATGGGTGCTTGTCGAGACCCTGCAGAAGGAACGTTTGACCGTCATCGAGAAGGGCGGAAAGCCCAGCGGCCGAACCTCATTCACGGGAATATTCAGAGATGTAACGGCCATCGGGGGGAAGCTGCCGTCCAAGCAAGCGGCGGCGTGGATCGAAGAGCACATCACGGAGATGCGACACGACCTGGTTCCCCTCGATAAGCCCGTCACGCTGGGCAATGGCCGTGTCCTGCGCGTGATCGGGAAGCCAGTCGTCGGTCCTGGCGATGCACTCCACGCCGTCCACCTTTGGGTGGGGGTGGGAGCAGATGCAGCGCCAACGGACAAGCCATCGGCCGCCATCGGATTCACCTGGGATTCCGACCGACGACTAGTCGATCTAACAGAAACAGCTGCTGGCGCGTTCGGACGACCGGAATGGGCCACTGCCGGCCGTGGCCTGACCGCCCCTGAAGCGCTGAGATTCGTTAAGGTCGCGGACGGTCTTTCCCTTATGCGCACGATCCTTACTCGTCAGCTAGGCAAATCATGGGAGGGGTTGGCGACCGTATTCACCCCGATAGGCCAGAGGGCCGCCCAACTGGTTGTAGCGTCGGACGAGTCCCCCGATGGCCACGCAGTGTGGCGCGGTGTCCTACACGATGTCTCTACTACCACCGCCCTTCCGCCCCAAAGTCTCGAGTCAAGTACGTTGGCCGCCCTGCGGTACGTATCGCAAAGTCACATCGTCCTCCTGGACGTTGGCAAGATGCGACTGATCGACTGGATCACCGACCCAATTCCGCAAATCCAGTGGAAGGGCATCGTCGACAACAGGGACACGCCGCATCCAGACGACGTCCAACGCATCTTTCACACGGCGGGGCAGGTCTTCGGCGGCCATACTCCGCGCGGTGAGGTGAAAGGCATTCGGCTACGCCGGTTCGGTGGCGGCTGGACGGTTGTCGACGCTTCAGGAGGAGTGTTGCCTGCTGCAAGAGATGGCCCATTGCTGGCATTGGTTCAATTCGATATCACCGGCACGTCCATCGAACCTGACCCTGTCCCACCGACCGACGACGGACACCCGGGGCTCGAATGAGGCCACGGTTTCGTGTTGCGGCCCACCGCATGATCCATATAACATCCGTGTAACTCACGCATCGTTGATGCGTTATCCCGGCACAGGTCGCTGACGGTACCGGACGAGAGTTGAGCGTCACTCATGACGTTCCCTTGTCCATGCCGTTTTTGAGATGCGAGGTGCCGATGCTTTCACCGACCGATCGACTGATTATTGCGGTGCAGCGCGCGACGTCATCCTTGATTAACTCAGCCTCGCCGAGAGGCAGTTGGTGGCCCCCAGCTGCCTCTCGGCGAACCTCGTCACAAGCAAACACACGCGAGTTGTCGCATGAACCGACCAACGCCGTCCTACGCGGGCGTCTGAGGAGGACGGTTTCGAGCACGAACATATGCTTCGCGGAGCTCTTCGACCGCGATGTTCAGTGCGGCAGCAATCCGTGCAGCCACGGCATGATCCTCCGGCCACGTCTCACCGCGTTCAAGTCGTCCAAGCTTCGCAACATTGATTCCTGCGGTATCAGCGAGCTCGAATTGAGTCATCTTGGCCAACGTCCTCCAGTCACCTGGAAAGCGTTCGTCACGTGGCACCGAGATCACGGTTTCCAGATCCTTGACGTCAAGTACCCGAAGCACGGTACGCAGCGAGTCGATCTGGGGGGTTCCACCGCCGTTTTCCCATCGACGGAGCGTCGACTCTCCCACATCCGACTTGCGGGCGAGGTCGGGAATAGACATACCAGCAGCCTCACGCGCAGCAGTCAACGCAGTTGGCACAAAGCCACGCGTCACACGCCGAGTCAACTTCGACCGCCGACGATCTTCCCTCTCATAAGCGGTCACGATGCCTCGATCCTGTTGACATCCGCACATACGGCGGATTTAAATGGCGGATATGGATAGAGTTACCGAAGGGCATCATCCCATGAACTGGCACCGACTCAAGATGTCCGCAATGTACTGAGAGAAGAAGACCCCGGCCCGGTTACAGCCGGACAGGGGCCTGACCAAACAGGGTTGCAGCCCTGATCAGCGTGTTTTCAACTAGCAGAATTGGAGACCTGCCAATGGAAACGATAGGCGTCGCCGACGGGGAAGTCGACGAAAGAGATGTATTGGCTTGGTCGAACCATCAAATCCGACGGTTCATCAAAGCTCACGACTCCCTATGCGCATGCTCAGCAAGTTCTAAGCGGTGCGCGGTGTACCGAGCAGCTCACGAGGAGGCATTCTTTCGCCGGATCAGCTCAAACCTTCCCGATCGCGTCAACGGGGATGAGGTCACCGACGGCCGACTTCCGTGCACGCGAAATCCGCGGGGATGGGACACCGACGTCGCGAGCACAGGTCAGCTCTTGACCGCGATCGACGCCTGCAAAAGTTGCCCGTTCTTTGCGAGTTGCGAGGAGCAGGCGCAGGTCGGCCCAGCACGATCGATGGTGTGGGCCGCGGTGGCTTATGACCGCGACGGCGACCCAATCAAAATCTCAGCGCTGTCGGCGTGGGTGCGAACGCGGGACGGCATCCGTCTCCGAGACCAGAAGCAGCCCTTCCCGGTCCCTACTCTCTGTGTAGAGCCGAGGGCGGCAGCGCCAGCGCGGTGGGCGTCATGATTGCGCCGTGGGAGGTAGATGAGGGTCCCTATGGGGCGATGTTCGATGCACAGTATGAGTGCGTGCAGCGCCCGAGATTCGAGACCTGCTGCTCGGATACCGCGACGAAGGCGGCCGGTGGGGATCCGACGCCTTCCGTGATCCGGGCTGGTGTTGGAGATCGCCACGTCGGAACATTGATCGCCGCCGATCGTGAGCTTCGGATGCACTACAACCGCGTCGAGGGGCAACGAGTAGTCGAACAGGAGTCGGCGGCATGATCCGGCTTTCCGACCGCGTCCTTCTCATGGCGACCGGCGAGGTCGAGTGCCCTGGAACCGAAGGGCCCGCTTCCCTGCGTTGGGGGTGGTTCGCCGATCTTTACACTCACCCGGTGTGGGGTCTTGCCACCGTTCCAGGCTTCTCCACGCCCGTGGGATACACCGTCGCCGAGTTGTGCCGCGCCACTCCGACCGGACCCGTCGACTCTCTCACTGTCCGATGGGAGGCGATGGAGCGACTCGCTGCGATCGGCACCGGCCGCGTTAAGTCAGCGGCCATGTACGCCTGGTCTGCGGTCGCCGATTCCGTCGTCGACGCCCACGACTACCTGGGCGGCCATCAGTTCAGTGGTGCGGAAGCTGTCGCCGCCGCCTTCTGGGCGCATCTGGCCTCGAAACCAGGGGCTGTCGCCGAGATGTGCATCGCCGCGGCCATCGAGGCGTGGAACTCACGCCTGCATTACCCCGCGACGAGAGGGGCGGTCGCATGACAAGTGTTACTGCCACCGACCGCCACGGGCGAACGTGGGAGCTCATCGCGATGGACAGCGTCATCTGTGCGCTACTCGTCGCCGACGCGGGCACGTCGACCGTGATGTCCGCCGCGGATCTTATCGACACGCATGGTCCAGTCCGGCTCTCGCCTGCCGGGTCTCGTCTCAGTGCGGGATCATGCGATGCGCTTGTGGACGTTGTCGACCTTGTCGCATCCGATCCTGAAACAGCGACCGTCGAGCAGATACGTGAGGTCGCCGCCGCGGCGTGCCTGTTGCTTGGGGTGAAATCGGTACCTCGGTCGGCGTAACTGGTTGGGCTGCGGCCGCAACCACGTTTCTCTGATCTCTTTCAGCGGCCCGCGCGAAACCTCAGCCGTTCGCGGTGGCGGCCGTCGTGGATCGGCACTCACACATGCCCACAGTAAGGCGATGCCCTTGACCGAGTAGCAACCGCGCGACCCCGAAACACAAACAAAATTGCGCAGACCTCAGAAACACGAAAACCCCCTTGGTGGGGGTGGTTTCGGATTCACGAACCGCTCCGCGGCATTTCGTTGAGGAGGACTTGCCGGTCCTCCTCAACCAAGAGGGTGAAGGCCTTGCCGGGCCGTCACATCTCTGAGGTGAGTGGCGAAAGTTCAGACCTTTCGGCGCTCGTTCTGCATTCCCCGAAGGGACTTACCTGTGACAGGTACGTCTGATGCTAACGCATGCGCTGAATCGGCATCAACACAACACGTTGCCACCACCCACACCACGTCATCGACACACGCCAACACGCGCATTCCGCAGTCGGTAGAAGTCGACACCTGGGAAGCCTCCGTCCACGCCGCCACCCAAGCCATCAACCAAATCCACCAGTACAACCACGACACCGGACAACGCGGCCAATCCTTCACCCTCCCCACCACACCAGGACGCGAAGCCACCATCCCCGTATGGACCAGCCGCACCGAATGGCTCCGCCAACTCCGCCACCACATCACCCACACCACCACCGGCCAGACCGCACTCACCACACACAGCATCAGCATCGAACGCCTGATCGCCGTCGCCACAGCCCACGCCCGATTCGCCGATTCGGCCACCGGCCGCGGTGTCACCGCCTCCCGGCAACTCATCGCACACCACGCCGGAGTCTCACTCTCCGTCGTCAACCGCGCCCGCCGCGTCCTCAAGCAACTTCACATGGGCGTCGAACTCGAACGCGGCCGAACACTCCGCACCCACGAGTATCTGGCCGCCGAACTCCACCACGGCGGCCAACAACACCAAGCAGCCTCCGTCTGGGCACTCAGCTCCCCCAAAGACGTTGTCGAATCCACTCCCCCACGCCCACAAAAAATATCGCGCCCAAAGCGCACACGCACCAAACGACGCCGCACACGCCACCGCACCCCACCCCAACAACGCACCCCCGCAGCCACCACAACACATCCCCAGGCCACCGACGCTGACACCCTATCCCCCAGTACTTACGTTCCTTCCCATAATCTTTCGTCACGAAGTACTCACCAACGCGCACACGCGCGGCACAACGAACCCACCCCACAACCCCGACCACTCCACCTCCAACGAGCAGCCGCCACACTCATCGCCTCCTCACCCGCACTCACCACGCACCGGCACATCGGACACATCTGCGACGCCATCCAAGCCGCAGGCATCGACACCACACACTGGACCGGCCACGACATCGCACACACCCTCGACCGCGACACCCGCCAACGCGGATGGACCTGGCCCACCAGAGACCACATCAATTCACCGATCGCCCTCCTCCGCTGGCGACTCACCCACATCAACTGGACCGGACCCTCCCCCAGCCAACTCCGCACCACCGCCGACGCAACACGACGCCGCGAACAGACTGCTCGCCACACCGCAATCGCACACCGCAACGCCAGCCAAGCAACCCCCGAGCAGAGGAACGCTGCACTCGCTGAGGTGCGCCGAATCCTTCACCGAACTCCTCGACATCACCGCCCGATCGGCCAACGGTTGGAATATCGGCGACCGCGGCTTCGTTGAAAGGCGCGACGATGTTCGACCCGATGCCCGGGTGCCACATCAGAATCGTCGCGTCGAGCGACCACTTGCCAATAGGCGCACTGGCGGGCACCGTCACCCCTACTGGGTCAGACCTACATTGCGTTACGTGCCCGGGAAGGAAACGAAGCCGCTGACACCACCAGGTGCCGGCAGCTTCCACCTCGGAGCCCTCGAACCGTCAGGTCGGGACCCCGCCCGCCCCCTGCATCAGCTCCGCCGATCCGCAACCGGACCGAACCCTCGCGTCGACGCGACACGTTGAACGCAATCGACTGCGTAACGCGTGGACAGGCGTGCCCGGTGCACACCGTGTCCGGCCCGGGCCGCCCCGTGCCGAAAGGGGCTCCGTACGCTGGGCCGAAAGGTTCTGGACGTCGAGCGTGCATCCGGCCGCGCGAGAAGATCTCGTAGCCGCTGTCGCCATCCGCTCCCGCACCTCCCGGCCTGTGAGCGGGACCGCGCCGAGCTCGATTGCCGCCGCAGACGCCTCGTCGCACTATGCACCGAAAGCTTCCACCCCATCTCGTGCCGGCAGTCATCCTCGCCAGATTGGAGACCCGCCCGCGACCGAACCTCGAATTGGTGGCCCCCGAGCAGGTCGCGCAGACCAGCGCCGTTGTTCTTCCAGGGCGGAGCACAGCTCGACTCGAGGGAACCGCAGGTGGCCTGGAGACCGCCGGAGGCCGGATATACCGAAACACAACCCAGCCCCGGCACACTGACCAGCGGCTGCGGTCGATCAATTCGCATGGAGGAATGGCGTCCGGCGGATCAGTCCGGCTGCGGGCGGCGCCGCGCCTGGCGACGGACGTGACGGGCCATGAGAGGCGCTCTGTTCTTCTCGCTGCGGAATATCTCGCGGTTCACCGCCTGTTCGATCATGCCTGGGGCCTCGAGCAGACGCTCCGCGGCCAGACGCACCAACTCGGCGCGATCAGACCCAACTCGTGCGGCCAAGGCGTCGAGCTTGTCCCGCAGCGGGGCGTCGAAGTGCACATTCACCCTGGCGGAAAAGATCTCGGGCCGAAGATCGCGCAACGGTGCGATGGCCTCCAGGTCTGCGGTGAGATCACCCGGCTTGTCGAGTAGGCGCCGAAGAGCAACCCGGAGAAGCGCGGTGCTGAGCTTGTCCCCGTGCCGGCCAGCGAGGCGCCAGATCTGTTGCTTCGCTGACGGGTTGACCATGACCTCGACCTTCTCGGTCAGTCCGGTCCGCCCGGTCTCGCGGAGCATCGGATGTTTGTAGCGGCCGGGGGTTCCCAGGAATCGGTGCAGGGCAATCCGCATGAGTGCGCTGACCGTGGTGTCGTACTCGGCGGCCAGCGCCGTGAACTTCTGCGCGGTGTCCGGTTCCAGTTTGAGCGTGAGCATGACCAGCGGTATCGCCCGCCGCACTGCCGAGAGTCGCCGCGCTTCCTCAAGACGGTTGCGGACGGCTTTGGGCTGGGTGACCAGTCGTCGGCAGGCGACGCGGATCAGCGCCCCGAACCGGCGAGGGCCGATACCCTCGGCCATCTCGTCGAGTCGGTGTCTGGTCTCTGGGTCGAAGCGCAGCGCGATAGGATCACCCACCGGGATCCGCCCTGGCCTCGACTCCGTCATCCCTCGATCTTTTCTCGTCCGCCGGTGCGCAATAGTCGGCCCCGGCATCCGGGGGGCGGATCCCAGCGGTCGTCGCAACACACATGGTTTGGCAGAAGCATAGTGCAGCTCCGATTATGGATCCGTCAGAGACTCACGGACCAGGGTCTTGCCCTACCGCTCGATGTACTGACATAGCTCGCCAATGGCGGCAACCGTGGCATCGGTATGGGTATCGATCCACACCGGACCATCGTCGCGCTTGCGCGGCTGCAGCAGGCGTTGTCCCTGTGAGGGCCACTGCACGAAGTCGTAGCCAACGAGGTCTGACTGAACGGTATCGGCCACCCAGACCGCGGCCTCAGTGAACGGAGTATCCATCGACAAGCCGTCGCAGCGGCTGAACCCACTGATGCCATGTACGCCCTGCCAGCCGATGGTGACGGCGTAGTTGCCGTTAACGGCAAGCTCCCACACCAATCCGCCCAACCGCACGTCGCGCCCGTACCGCAGGCACCGCAGATCGCGGGCGACGGCTTCGAGTGCACGCACCCATACCTGCGGCGCCTCGACGTCGTGATCGGCTCCGATCGCCGGGCCTCCGTCGAACAAGCCGAAGTGCCACACCAAACTGTCCTGATTCCACAAGTCCCGGGTCGGCATAACGTCATCTTCGCGCGTCCGAGCTGCCCGCCCGTGTCATTAGCCTGATTGCACGCCAGGCCGGTCTCGACGCTGTTACCTCGGTGACGAAGCGGGGTATCGTGCGCACCATCCAGCTCTGCGATACCAGCCCGCTGGTTGGAAAGGGATCGGCAAGCGGAAAGCGAGAGGCAACGATATGGTTCGGTGTGCCCGAAATCGGCAGTCGGCGCCGGACCCAACCGCCGCCGCCTCGCATCGTCTACGAAGCCCTCACCGACCCTGACCGTGACCCGATTCGTCCGTGGCTGATCCTGCACAACGATGAACAACGTCCGACGATCGCAGAAGCTACCGATCCGAACCTCGTCGTATGGACATCGATCTGGCCGTGGCGACCGGATGCACGGATCCGATTCGACATCGTTGGCCCACCACACGGCGCCACTACTCTGTCCTGGACGTTGATCGTCGACGAACCGGTGCCGGACGGGGAAACGATCGTCCGCATGCGAAAGCGAATGAACGAACTCATCAACGCGAACCTGCGCTTCACGTTCGGTCAGTAGTCACCCGGTCAAGGATCCTTCTCCGGGGCTCAGACTCGTACCCAGTGTTCGTCGTCGTCGCACCATCGCCACAAGGCTGGCTCGTCGTCGACGTGCGCGACGTCGTTGTTCAGCCACCACGTCGCGTCCGGGTTCCAACCGGCCAGCACAGTTGCACCCTTGTTGCCTGCCAATGGGATTGCGAGACCGGGTGTGGTCAGGTAGCCGTGCAAAGTGAGATGCACGGCGTCGTAGTCGTCGGCCACCGCAGCCCAGTCAGGAATGAACCAGTCGTGATGCTCACCGGTGGTGTGGAACCAATCGGAGCGCTTGGACTCGCGGACGTCCAAGCGATACGCGTCGACCAAACGCGCCCAGTCCGTCGGATTCGTGATCTCGTATACCCGGGGTGTGCCGCGGACAGAGACCGGCCAGACCCTCGCTTCGTCCCCGCCGAACGAGTCCTCCTCCAGGAGCAATTCCAGTGCGCCCACATCATCCCGTGCCCGGCTGGTTTCCAACGCGGCACTGGGCAACGGTGTCGACCACCATTCACCACTGATGGGGTTGTCCGGACGTTCCGCGCGCCAAGTGCGAAACCGTGCTTCCATCGAGAGAACGTGGTCACGCCATTGATCGAGACCAACAGCAGTACTGCGGTACGGCAGCGTCGATTCCGGCCACTCCTCGTCCGAAGGCAGTTGGCCGATCATCCGCTGGTTGTCGAGGTCGACTGGCTCCGCCCACCACCGGGTGAGCGGGGCTTCCAGAACGGTGGCAGCGACCGGACGTAAAGCCGCCACGATTTCCGGCGTGGCGAACATGAGATCGTCCTCGTCCGGCGGTTGCCAGTACCGTGCCCAGTCCGTCGCGAACGCGAGAGCGTTGAGTAGGTCCAGTTCGGACAGCCCCGACACGGCTCGAACATCGACTGCCTCGATCACCTCGAGGACGTCCGCAAGCGTTCGTGGACGGGCGGCTCGCTCGTCCGCACCGCACATGTACGCGACGTTCGCGCAGAAAAATCGCCCGCGTGGTGACGCGAGAACGAGAGTGACCAGGTCCATCAATGAACGCTACCGAACCCGCGCTGTCCGTCGCACGCAGTTACCCGCTGTGAAGTTCTGCCCGTTCATACTCGAACGATGTCGCAGTTCAGCTGGATCGACGACCCCGTCTCCCCGGAACTGGGTGCAATCGCGCACGGGCCCCTCCTGCTATCCGACTCGAACGGCTACCGCGTGGGAATCCGATACCTCATCGCGTATCGAAACGTCATGGATATGACGCTGGCCGTCTCCGCTACGGGATCGAAGTCTGCCGAACTCGCCCGCCAGTTCCGAGCCACTTACGGGACCGGCCGGCTTTCGGCTGCAAAACCCGAGGACGGGTTCAGTACATGGGTGGTCTCGCCCGAGCTGAACATCCATACAGAGCGATCGAGCCAGAATCCCCACACGATGGAAGGGCACTACGTCCGCGAGTTCTCCTATGTCATCAACGGGCGCCCGACAGGCACCTTCCTCGAGATCGAGTACCGCTGGCCAGCAATCGGCCTCGACCGCACACGCGTCGTCTTGGAGATCCCACCGGCTCATGCTCTCGACGAAGCGATTGTGCCGATCTAATCCGCCTGTGCCTCCGCGTCCGAAGGGTCGGCGAAGCGATGACCGGTCGAGCATCGCCGACCGAACACCGATCCTTGGCAACTCCGAGCGCTACCTACCGATTCGTTCGACGCGCCAAGCTGGGATCTCCCGCCGCGGCCTGACCTTGATCGCACGGAATTTGTATCCGTCCTGATCGATGACCGACTCCCATTCGAAGTCGACCTGCTCGCCGACGTCGAGACCACGGATTCCTCCGCCGATGCTGAAACTGTCGCCCGGCTGGGCATTGATGACTTCGTCGGGGTGTAGGGCGCTGTAGAAGGTCCAACAACCGCCCGGTGTGTCCGCAGAGTCGATGACTCCCCAGCCTTCGTCGTCATTCCACGTGGTGACGACGCCGCTCGCTGGGGTGCCGATCCGGGGCGGGATCGTGTCGTCGAGGTCGGTAATCTCGTGGGCACTGCCGTCGGGATCGATATGCCAAGCCCTCGAGCTGAACGGCCCCGGCCGCGTGTAGGGCTCGGTGCCGACTGTCCATGCGCGCACCGTATGAAAGTCGTAACCGTCTGCGGACTCGTCGAGTTGATGCCACTCGAACTCGACTTCCTGACCTTCAGCCAAACCGGGGAATCCAGGAACCGCTACGGATATCCATGGAGTCCAGCTACCGCCGGGGGTGTCTGCGGAGTCGATCACGCCCTGCATACCCCGCACGTCCCAACTGCGGACCACTCCTCGGCTCGTCATGACCTCAGTATGTCCAAGACCGCTGGTGGCCAGCGAGCAGAACCCGAAAGCCGAACGCCTATCGGCACCGGATGACGATCGTCAAACGCGACACCCGAACCGAAAATTCTGTTCTGCCGACCTACGATTCGCGGAGATATGTGGCGGCAATCTCACGCGATAGGAGGCGGTGCGGTCTCAGCCAAAAAGTCGGTAGATGGTTCGGCGTCGGAGTTGCGGCGTCCAAGTCCGTATGACTGTAGATAAGTGCACCGGACATGTTCCCGAGAGTCCGGACCCACCCCTGCAGCGTCCACAGTCTCGCTCATCGGCTCAGGCACCAACCGACTGGCTGCTGATGTCCTTCATGTCGGCCCACCTCTCGAACTCCGCCAGGACTGCCGGCATGAAGGGACCACCAATCATCAGGTGATCCGAGCCGGGCAGTTCAACGTAGTCCGCGCGCCCGCGGTATCGCTTCGCGGTGGCCTTTACCATGGTCGGGACGCAACACTTGTCTTCGCTGCCCGCGACCACGAGCACGTCGCCGGTGATCTTGTCGAAGTCGACCCTGGAGGCCCGCTTTCGGTCGAACATCCAGAACACCATCTCCCGGTAGGCTCGGCCGGACTCGGCGCACAGGTTGCCGTAGAACTCGTCGGACAACTGCTGCGGCAGGGTGTTGGCCACGTATTTGTCCCAGGTCGCCTTCTTGACCGGATACATCGGCCGCCCCAGGACCCAACGGGGAAGGAATCGTGCCCACAGCAGAACCTGGGAGGGATACAGGGCAAAGATGCCGGCTGCCGGGGCGGGCGCCAGGAGGACGATGCCCCGATGTGGTACCCGAGCCGCAACCAGCTGCGCCAGCAGTCCGCCGACGGAGTGCCCAAAGATCACCGGGGGCGTGTCCATGGTCCCCGCCAGTTCACACAGGGCGTTCACATAGTCGAGCAAACCGAGCTTGGTCACCTCCTCGGCCGTGCCCCAGATATCGATTTCCTTGGGATGACCGTGCCCGAGCCAGCTCGGGGCATGTACCCGGTACCCACGTGTCTCGAGCTCGGTAGCGAAGTCGTCCCACTCCGCGCCATGCCCCCAAGTGCCGTGAATGAGAAGAACGTCCTGCTGTGCCATGGATCCTCCTGCGCAAGTTGGCATGTGTCGCGCTCCAGAGTGCGACCGACCCGACCAAACACTTGACATATCGAGACACCATCCCGAGCCTGAACGGGTGACCCCCATCGTCCGAGCCGGAGCCCTTCAAGGCTTCGACGACCTCGTTCGCCGCTGGGGAGCCGACCCCGCCCGGCTTCGCCGCCAGCACGGACTCGCCGGCAAGGAGATCGAGGACCCCGAATCCATGGTCTCGCTCAACGCCGTAGCCCACCTGCTAGACGATGCCGCCCGCGTCTGCGACAGGCCGGACTTCGGGCTCCGCCTCGGGGCAACGCAAGACCTACAGATGCTGGGACTTCTCGCCGTCGTCATACAGAGTTCCGGTACAGCTGGTGCCGCACTGCTGGACTCGTCGCGGTACCTGTTCGTGCACAGCCCCAGCTACCAGCTCGTCCTCGAACCCTCCACCGCGCCGAACCCGCACAACTGGGTCACGCTGCGGTTCGACGTAGAGGTCGATCCCGGTGTGCCCTACCGGCAGATAATCGATGGATGCCTCGCCTCGCTGCTCACCCTGGCGCGCGGTGTGACCGGCCTTCCGATCACACCGCTCAGCGTGTCGTTGCCGCACACCCCGGCGGCCTCGCCACGGGCATACCGGTCCGCCTTCGGTGCCCCCGTCGCGTTCGGACAGCCAAAAGGCGCCCTCCACCTCGACCCGAACGTCTTCGCTGTCAAGCTGCATCACGCGCGCCCGGCCATCAGACGGGCCGCACTCGCATACATCGCAGCCCGACTTCCACACCAGGACACGAGCGCCGCCACCCGCGTCCGAAACACTCTCGGCAGCACGATCGGCGCCACCCGAGGCACCAAGTCGGAAATCGCCGATCTGCTCAGCATTCACCCCAGAACCCTGCAGCGGCGACTTCACGACGAAGGCACCACCTTCGAACAGATCCGCGACGAGGTCCACCGCACAGCGACCCTGCGACTGCTCACCGAGTCGAACCTGCCGTTCAGCCAAGTCAGCTATGCGCTCGGATTTTCCGAACAGTCCGCCATGAGCAGGAAAGTCCGCCAATGGTTCGGCACCACCCCCACACAGATGCGCGCCCAAGCCGCACGATCGGCTGCACGGACCCCCAAACTCGAGAGCATCACTGCGCCCAGCTGAAGCTGTGTCACAAGCTCGCACACAAGTTGGTCCGCAACAAACAGCTTCGCCCCAGACATCGGCCGCTCCGACGCCGTCGAACACGCTGCCGGCGCCCCGGCCTGGCATCGTTGCTGCGTCCACTTGCGGATCGGTCACCGGGCGGCCGGCGGAATCCATGTAAGAGGTGCTCGATAACCGCTCTCCGTACTAGATCACTACTCGTCGTTTTCGCTTCGGAGTCCCTTGTCCATGGTTTCCGTTCTTTGCCATACCTCGTACGCTCGGTCGATGAGTTGGTGGTGGCGCTCCACTTCTGAGATCGGATCGATGCCCTCAAGTGCACGCAGCAAATAGTGTCAAGTAGCTGCCCCGTGCAGCGCGGTTTCGTAGAGGGTGACCTCAACCCACTTGTCCCGATGGTCTAGGACACTCATCGCAGGTTCCGGAACGGGGTGGCCGCCAATTTCACAGTGATCGTGATAGTCCTTATTCGGAAATCGTCCCTCCGAACGCTGGCGGATCTTGCCCGGCTGCCATCGCTGTAGGCGGGTTCTTTGTCCGACTTGAACCACTCCACGCATCGTCTGGATCATTGGTCACCGCCCAAGCGAGGTACTCAATCTCGACCAGCTGGCGAACAAGGGCAGCACTGGCGTACGCCCAACGCCCCGCTGCGAGTTACGTGACACTCGCAACGAGTTCACCACCGATTGCTCCAACTAGTCCAGCAGGTAGGAGTCGGCGAAGTTGGTCGCCCGTGAGGTTTCCGTCCGCGTGAGGCTCCGGGCCTCCGCGCCGAAAACGACGAGACCCAGCCCCAGTGACATGACGAGGTCGCGGCGCGACTGAGCTGGGGATGACGTGAAAGAGTCATGCATTCGCGCAGGCTACTACGCGAACCCTCCACACTGCCTCTGGCGACGCCTTGTGCCATTATCCCAACCCTGACCGGCGTGTATCTCGCCACCGGATCTACTTGCCCACTTTCGGATCGAGTGACGGGATGTGCCCCTCCACCGTTCTCGAGTGAACTGAATAAGTCATCCGCATGGCATGCAACGCGGCGCCCGCCCAGCTGCAATGCGGATGCTCGACAACGTTGCACTCGACGACGTTGCAATGGTGTTGCGTCCGCTACGCACCCGGAATGGCCTGGTTGACTAGGGCGGCCGTCGATAATGCCGATGAGCTGGATGTGGTTGCCTGCGCCATGGAGCCACTGATCCTCCCTGTAACGGTTGCGCCTCGGCTCTCCCGCTTCCCGCGCTCTCCTCGCGGCGGCGCAGCGGCGGCGTGACAGCAGGATCAGGCCACCCGTTAACACCGCTGCGGGCGAGTCGGGCGTCCCCCGGTGCGGGCGTTGATCCGCTGGATCCTCTTCGCGATCCCTGCGCGTCAGTGGGCGACATATGCTTCCGTCGCAGGGTGTTGGGAAGCCTACGCGCACCCAATGTCGTGCGCGCCGATGTAGTTCAATGGCAGAACATCAGCTTCCCAAGCTGAACACGCGGGTTCGATTCCGGTCATCGGCTCCCTCCATTCCATTCCCTCCCTCCATTCCATTCCCTCCCTCCACTCCATCCCTCCCTCCCCGGTGGCTGACGCCGAGAAATCGCGTGCTGTCGCGGCGGGCGATGGACGGACGGGCCCGGCCGAGGATGGTCGTTGACCTCGACGATTCGTCTTTGGAATAGCCTGCACTCATGGCCGCACGGAAGACCACCCAGCGACGCTCCAAGCCCAGACGAGCCAGCGCCGCGCCGCTGATACCCACCCCGGGGCACAGGGAGCAGATCTGGATCCTCGATGTCCCTTATCGGGCATCCGCGCCCGGTGCCAAGTACTACAAAGCGCTCAAAGCGTATGCCTACATCGGCGCTCAATTGCCCGACGAACTCACCCTCTACGCGTCGAAACCGTACTCGTACAGCCGCTGGGTCGAAGAGGACCTCAACGGCGTGCGGCAACCGGGCGCTACTGGTTTCCACAAGATACCGCGGCCCGAACAGGTGGACGCCGCGAAGGCGATCGCGACGGCCTTTCACCACGGCAAGCGCGGATTCCTGTTGGCCGACGAGCCCGGTGTAGGCAAAACCGGCAGCGCAATCATCGGCGCGAAGGCTGCGCTGAAATTAGGGGGCGGCGACACCGTACTCATCACCGTGGACCGGCCGGCCCAGATCACCATCGCCGCGTGGCGCGACGCCCTCGCTGCGTTCGGCGACGGTGGGTATCGGTGGCTGATCATCTCCCCGGACCAGCTCAAGAAGCTACTCGGACGCAACGGCCAACCGAAGTACTCCTTCTCCCTCATCATCAATGACGAGGCACAGCAATTCAGGCACCTCACGGCCCAGCGCACCCAATACCAGCGGCGCATCAACCGTCTCTCCGCGACGCCGGAGAAGGCGCCGTTCGTCATCACCGTGACGGCGACGCCGGGTCATCACCCAGGCGAATACACCTACTTGTCTTCGCTTTTCGCGCAACTGCACGATGACCCGCCGGGCGAGTGGGCCGATCTCGGTAAGAAACTGGTCGAGCGTGGCCTACCCCTGGCTCCCGGGTGGGACAAGGGCAAATGGGACTGGAACGACCAAGCCAAAGGCTCTCAGCGGCTGCAGCATCAGGCCGTCACCCGCGTCCGAAAATGGATGACCGACTGCGACCCGCCCGTCATGGTGCATCGCGACGCGCCCTGGGGGGCGCCACCTATCGACGGCCTGCCACTCGACTTCACCGCCACACAATGGGCTGCGTACCAACAGGACTGGAGTGAGTTCCGGAGCGCGATGAGAATCGCCCGGCAGGGGAACGACACCGCCCGCGGCCGTGCCGCTCTGATGCGGTTCCGGCAGAAGGCAGGCATGCTGCGAGCCCCGCAGACCGCCGAGTTGGTAGCCGCACACGTCGAACGCGGCTACCAGGTACTCGTCGCGGTCGAATTGGTCACCACGGCCGCCGACCCGGTAGCCAACCTCCTGGAGGAGCAGGGCATTGGCGTCTCGCGCATCTTCGGCGGCGGCGATCTCGAGACGGAGCGCATTCGATTTCAGCGCGGCCACAACCCGGTCGTGGTGTTCAACACCGCATCTGCGATCAATCTGCAGGCCTCCGAGTTGATGGTCGACGGTTCCCGCGCCTCATCGGCACGTCGCGTCGGGTTCTTCCACCAGCCTCGCTACTCCGGAATTGCCGCACGCCAAACGATGGGTCGTGCGCATCGCGACGGGCAGGTTTGCTCATGGTCACTCCTGTTCGCCGCCGGAACGGTGGAGGAGCAGGCGGCTCGGATCATGATCAATCGGCTCATGGTGACATCAGCCAGTGTCGATGGCGATCTCGGGGCGTTCGGAAAGCTCGCCCGACTGTTCGACGCAGACTGGCTTCCCGAAAGCATCTTCGAGTAGGAATGATGCCTGGACCAGGGACTCCTACAATCGAGAGCGAGCGGATGTACATAACCCCCGCAAGTGGGCTCACAGTTGGGTGTCCACCTTGGTGTGGGCCGCCGAGTAACGACACAAGGATGGGTCGCTACCCGATGAGCGGGAGCGCAACCAGACCGAGGATCGGCAGAGAGTTCGCCGCCGTCAATCTTGATCGGTTCGAGGGGGGCGGAGAGACGACGATGGTGAACGCGTGCGCGGCCGGCGGGTGGTCCTGGGCTCATCCTGGCCGGCGCGCACTCGGCATCGGATTGGGCGAAGTGGACCCGCGAGTGGAGCGCCGCCGGGATCGAGGGCGCGGCTCGTCGCCGGTTCCTCCTCGGCCGTGACACATTGCTCCTCCGAGTCATCGCGGTGATCGTGATCGGCAGAACCGTGGAAACGACCGTCAAGGGCACCCTGCCACTCGCCGGCCGAAACACGCCGTCCATGCGCATCAGCTGGCTGCAGCGACAGCGTCGGTGCGGGGAGGCCGTTCGCCGGCTGAGGTGATGGCCTGTGCAGCGATGCGCGGTGCAGGATTCCCCGAAGGTCGTCGAAGCCGATCGTCAGCAGACGCTGCCGATCGGTTCTACGGGTCAGCAGGCCGCGGTCGGTCAGGGCGTCCAGCCCAGCCTCCAAGACGTCCCCAACTCGGCGGGTCGGCCACACCTCAACCACCAATCCTGCCCTACTGCGAGCCCTCCCGAAACGCGGACAGTCGGAGCGTCCTGCCCAGCGGACTAGAACCATTCCGCAGTCGTTGTCGACAAGCCCAGCCGCCGTGGTGAGCGCGATCAGTGTCCGTAGTGGTAACGGCAGGCAGCAATGCGGATCTGATCATCGACGATTTTATAGACCAGCCGGTGCTCATCGGTGATACGCCGGGACCAGTAGCCTTGAAAACCGTGCTTGAGGGGCTCGGGCTTGCCGATTCCGTCGTTCCCGTTGCGTTCGACATCCTTGAGTAGTGTGTTGATCCGCTTGACGATCTTCCGATCCTGCGCCTGCCACCAGACGTAGTCCTCCCACGCGGACTCGTCCCAGACAAGTTTCATTCAGCCAGATCCCGGACAGTTCCCCCGCCGGACTCCAACCGATCGATCGACGCCAACAGCCGGCGGGCGTTCTCCGGACTCCTGAGCAAGTATGCCGTTTCCTTCAACGACTCATAGTCGTCGAGCGAAACCATCACCACCGGCTCGTGACCCGCACGCGTGATGACGATTTCTTCCCGGTCATCGACGACGGCGTTGAGGACCTCGGCGTACCGCGCGCGAGACTCCGAGTAGGTCATGGTTCGCATGAGCACACCTCCGTTATTGCGTACAAGAAATTGTACGTTACCCGACATGCTTCCCCAATCCAAGGGGACGACCCACCGTGGGGCGAGCTCGAGAACGAAATTCACCCCGTGGTCCGCATCCCCTCACCGCCCGCCGACCCCACGCCGCTCCGGCGAGCGACTCCTCCGGACCCGGGACCGAGCGCGTCCACCAACCGGAGCGGGGCTGCGCAGCGATCCCTGGCCGACGCCCATCCGGATCGAAAATCCGAAAGTGAGGACCCGCAGCGGGACAAATGGGCGGAGCAGCTGCTGCGCAGCCTGGACGTCGCCCCCGAGGACACTCCCCCGGTGATCCGGCACGGCGAGAAAGTGCTGCGCAATCCGACGAATGCGGAACTCGCCCGCATCGTCGGTCTTCCGGTCCCGGACTCGGTCCGGACGCAGACGCGGACGCGGCGACCGTGAGGCCAGGCTGTGGTGAGGACCAAGGACGGAGTGTGCTTGTACTCGGTCAGGTCGCCATTCGACGGAGTCATGTCCGCTTGGTGATGCTGTTCTCGGCGGAGTCCGAAGCCTTGGCTGGGTGGCGGCCGAGGAACAATGCCAGCAGCGCTCCCGCCGCGCACACCACCGACGTGATCAGAAATATCTCGGTGTACTCGGTAAGCAGAGCACGGTCGACTGCCCCGGTGTACTCGGCCAGCTCCCTCGCCGCCTGCTCGGGAGGTTTGCCGACGGGAAACGGCACCTGCAGGTTCGCAGTCAGGCTGTGGAAGCGGTGCAGCCCCCACGCGGATAACGCGGCAACCCCGACGAGCATCCCGGTCATCCGCGCGACCACCACACCGGCCGAGGCGATCCCGTGCTGGATGGGCGGCACGGCGCGGAGCACCGCAACGGAGAGCGGCGCGATCACCAGGCCGAGACCTAGCCCCGCGATGGCAAGGTCGGTGTCCAGCCGGGGCACCGCAATCGGCCCGACCTGGTACGGCACGGACAGCACGTCCATCGGCCACCGGGCCATCCGGAAGTAACCCGCCGCGGCCAGCAGCATGCCGGCCGCCGCGACCACGCGGTCGCCCAGCCGTGCCGCCAGCAGCCCGCCGAGCAGCGCGCCGACCGGTAGCGCGGCCAGGAACCGCAGCAGCAGTATGACCGCTCCCCGGTCGTCCCGATCGAGTAGCGACTGGGCGAACAGGTCGACGTCCACCAGGGTCACCATCAGCGCGACGCCTGCCGCACCGGATACGCCGAGCGCGGCAAGGAACGCGCCCATCTGCACGTCGACCGGGTCGATCAGCCGGGTCTTGGCGCGCAGCTCCCAGCCGACGAAGGCGACGGTCGCGACACCGACCCCGACCAGCATCGGCCCGCCCCACGGTGGCAGCACGGCGGTGCGCGGGTCCGGGTTGTACAGGCCGACGACGGCCAGCCCAAGGGCGACCGCGAGCAGCAGCGCCCCGGCCACGTCCACCCGGACGGGTTCGTGCGCCGGATCGCGGCGCGACACCGAAACCTGCACCGCGATCATGGCGAGCACGCCGAGCGGTACGTTCATCCAGAACACGCCGCGCCAGCCGGCGATGCCGAACGCGCTTGACCACACGGCAAGGCCTGCGATCGCCACTCCGTATAGCGGGCCCAGCACGCTGCCCAGCTCCTGCACGGCACCCACCGCGCCGAGCACGTTCGACCGCTTGTGGGTTGCCCACAGGTCGGCGGCAAGCGCCATGGTCACTGGCAGCAACGCTCCACTTGCGACACCCTGGACGACCCGCCCGGCAACGAGCATGGGCAGGTCGTCGGCGAGGGCGGTGACCACCGAGCCGACCAGGAACCCGGCGAGGCAGCTCTGCAGCACTAGCTTGCGGCCGAACCGGTCCGATGCCTGGCCGAGCAGCGGCATCGCGGCGATGTAGCCGAGCAGGTACCCGGTGACGATCGGGGTCACCCGCTCCAGTCGGTTCACCGGGATCAGCAGGTCGTCCATGATCTGCCGGATCATGCTCACCACGACGTAGGTGTCCAGCGCGCCGAGCAGCACGGCGAGCGCCGCGGCGCCGATCGCGACGGTCCTGCTCCGCCCCGGGATCAGCTCGACACTCACGGCGGGGGTGTCACCGTCACGGGCTTGTCCAGATCGGACACCACCACGTCGACGGTCGGGGCGTCTGCGCCGGCCGGCTTCGGGAACGTGACCAACGCTCTCATCGGGAGGTGCATGCCGTCCTCGTCAAGCCAGACCGTGATGTCCACCTCGGACTCGACCCCGGGAACGATGTTGCCCACCGCATCCTTGTCCGCCCGTCCGGTGATCTTGTACGCCGGTGTCCCGTCAACCTTTTCCCTCGTCTCGGTCTTCGCATCCGTGATGCTGGTCAGCACCTTCGCGAAGCCCCGGTCCGGGTCGAGAATGGCGGTCGGGTCGTAGTACTCGGAGGTGAGCGAGGACGGATACCGCTGAAAGGTGCCGGTCGGGCCCCTCAGGTACAACGAGTCGTCGACCAGCACGAATTCACCTTCGATCAGCTGGCCGGCCAGGGTCAGCTTCACCGTGCCCTTCGCGCCACCGGCCGGACCGCCCTCCCTGGTCAAATCGCCCTCGGCGGTCTGCACGCTGATGCCCGGAATCGAGCCGTTGACGGTCATCGTGAAGTGTGCGCTCTTGATATCGCGGAGGGCGGACGCCGACTCGGCGAGCAGCCCGGCCGCATCCGGCAGGTTCGCGCTCCCTCCCGGATTGGTGTCGGTGCTGCAGCCGGCGACTACCGCCACGCTGAACGCGAGGGTCCCGAGGAAGATACGGCGGGTGAGCATGCCCGCATCGTAGGACGTCGGCTCCGAAAACGCCCGGGCTTGCGGCCAGAACCGGTGTCGTTGTGGGAACGCCGGGCGACCACCGAGTCACCGGGCACGGCAGGTGCGCTCCGCCTCGACACACGCGGCACCATCCGGCGCGGTGACGTGATTGTCTTCGTCTCCACCGGCGACGAGTGGATTTATCCGCCCGCCGTGGCGACCTCCGATCCGATGCGGATCCCACGGTCGGGCGGAGCGGTGTTGTTCTTCCTACGCACCCGCACCGACCTGCCCCCCGTAGCCCTCACCGACGCCGAGAAGAGCCTCACCGACCTCGGACACCCCGGCTCACGGCTACGGACCGATCACTACGTCCGCTCCCCCAGCCTCCGGACCGCGCTGCTCGCACTATGGGGCCTCTGAGCGGACACGCACACGAAATGAGCTACGCCCCACCACCGAGCCGCCCCGTCCCCTTCGAAATGCGCCGAGCTTTGTCTGCACGGAACTCGACAACGTTCTCGTCCAGGAACTCTCGTACCCGACAATGCCTGGCGTGTAACTGTTGCTTTCTCTCACCGCCGAACGCAGTCTCTGTCGATGCCGTCGACCGGTTCCACCACTACCCACTCCCCCCACGAGACGTGACTGCCAGGATGGGTTAATACCCATGAGCCACACGACGGGCGCCCAGAAGGCCCGGGCAATCCTCGCCGTCGAGCGTCCCGGCCGGGCTGCGGCCGTGGTCACTAGTTGCTGCTGGCGCTCGCTCCGCCTCCCCCCTTGCGGGGGAAGGGTTTCGGCGTCAAACCTGCAGTAGATGGCTCCGTGCCGGGTCCGCCGCCCACCGTGGGGGCATCGTTGCGTAATCGCGCGATTCGACCTCGCTTCTTCGGCCGCGCAGAGATGCCTCCACGTTCCGACCTCCGCCGTGCCGCACTCCTTCGCCCGCTCAGCATGTCCGCCGTGCGTGTTCCCGGCCGCCGCTGAGCCCAGCCTCAGTTGATACACGCACGTTCACACGCTGCATCACATGCACTGGTGCACGTGAACCTGCAGGTGCACTCCCATCTCCGCCCGCCGGGCCGATAACCGATCCTCAAACGGACCCGGCTGGTGGCCCAGACTCCTCTGCCGCTCCCGCCCCTGCTTCAGCTGGGTCGCATCCCGCGATACCAGCGGGGTCAGCCGATTCCATTAGCCTCGAGCAATGTCCTCCCCCGTCCCTACCGACTACGCCGCCACGCTCGAGAGCATCAAGCGGCTCGTGCATGAGGCGCGCTACATCGCCCAGCGCCGAGTGAACACCGAACTGCTCAGGCTCTATTGGCAGACCGGGGCGACGATCATCGAGCGACAGAAGACAGCCCCGTGGGGCAGCAAGGTCCTCTCCCGACTCTCCGCGGATCTGCGCACAGAGTTCCCCGGAGCGAAGGGGTTCTCACCGGCCAACCTCAAGTACATGCGCAGGTTCGCCGAGGCGTGGCCCGACCCCGATGCAATCGGTCAACGACCCGTTGGCCAATTGCCGTGGGGTCATGTCATCGAGTTGCTCGAAAGCTCGATGACGCCGAGTTACGCGACTGGTACAGCGCCAAGGACATCGCACATGGCTGGAGTCGCCCCGTGCTGGCGCACCAGATCAAGACCCAACTGCACCAGTGAGAGGGTGCCGCCCCCTCCAACTTCCCGCACGCTCTCGAGCGCACCGATTCCGAGCTCGCTCAGCAGATCACCAAGGATCCCTTCACGCTCGAGTTCCTCGCCATCGACGGGGACGCCGCGGCGGACAAGAACGAGTCCGTCGTCCGGTACGCACTGGCCGGCACCACCCAGCCGATCGCCGTCTCCCGCTACGATCTCTCGCCCGCCGAACAGGCCGCGCTCCCCGCCGAGGACGCCCTCACCCGCGCGGTCGCCCTCGAGCTCGACGACCACACCCCGCAGTCGACGCAACCCCATCGGAACCACTCGTCACCCGGTGGATCCGGTATGTGATGTCGGACGTTCGTCTCCCATGGGGGATTCCGCTTACCGGATCGCACACCACACCCTGAGGTGAGTGTTGTAGCCGACCGTTCGGGTCGAAACCCAGCCGGAACTCGCGCGCGGGGTTGTCGTCGTCCAGACCAGCGGTATATACGCGATGCTGTGCCGCGTAGATGCCATCATTTTCGCTGATCCCGTGTTTGAGCGCGGATTTATGCGCCTTCACGCGACCTGGGTCCAGGCACGCACCGCTTCTCGAATCGCCTCGGAGCGGGAAACATGCTCCTGCTCGGCACGGGCGTTCAATGCCTGTAACAATGCCTCGTCCATCCGTACCGGCACCACTGCGCCGGGGCCGTCCCCCACGGTCGGTCGGCCACGTTTGCGCAATTTGTCGACGTCGTAACCGGCCTCGGCCTCGTCTGCCCACTTCTGGATCATCCCGTCCGTGACGGGCGCTCCGTCAACCGTCTCCTCAGCCATACCCATTATCGTAATACGAAAATAGATTTTGGGCCACGGTCCGCAACCCGGCCCCCTGGGGCGGTCGATCCCAGTGATACCTGCCGCTCACGTTCTTGCGGGCATTCCCGGGACAAGGTTGGGCCCGATACCGGTTCCGGGACTGATCCCGGACCCGCGGGTTCAATCGCCAGCCCGCGGGGCCGCCGACCCCGGATTTGCCCATCGCGACGACCGCGGAGACCAGCAACCGAGTCGTTCTGCATCTGAACACAGACTTCGACCTGATCGCGGCGATAACCGGCCAACCACTCAAACGACTGGTGACATAGCGGCCCGGACAACGCCCGCCCGGTCTCCACCACGAGGGGACGCGGACGCACAGCTGCGGCGAGGGATAAATCGGGTCAGGTCGCGTCGTCGTGGTCGGTGCCGATCACGGCCCGGGCGGTGGCGGCAACGGCGGAGTCCATCCCGGTGAGCCGGCCGCGGTGCGTCTTCCCCGAGAGAAGCTCGAGGACGTCGAGTGTGGGGCTGACCACCGCGGCGACGCCGAGGACCGGACTGCCCTCCACGCGCCAACCGAGGCCGAGCAGCAGGTTTCGAATCTCGCTGGCCCATTCCTCGGCCGGGCTACCACCCGCGACGACGGCGAGTGCCAGCCAGCCCGCCTGACGGTCGAACTCGGTTCTGCCCACCGGCAATCGGGACACAATGTGCCGCCACAACGGCAATGGTTCGTCACGGCACCGGCGGGCGAGCGCAGTCGGCGCCAGCCGACCCTTCCGCACACTCACCAGGCCCAGCGCACGCGCGCTGTCGCGGAGCTGCGCGACCGGCCACGTAAGGTCCTCGCGGTTCGCCTTGCCGATCCACCACCCCGCCACGCCGGTCCGCTCGGCAAGCTGCTCGACCAACACCGGCGGAAGGTAGCCGGCGCTCGTCAGCCGCACCCCCTCGCCGATCAGGTCGAGGAATGCGCCGTACGGCTCGATCAGGCGTGCGGCGTCCGCCTCCCTCACCTCGACCCCGGCGTGCGACGCCGCCCGCGCCAGGACCTGCGTGAGCGCCCCGTTGCCGCCTCGCTCGAGTCGCTCGCACAGCGCGGCCAGCTCCCCGGCCACCCGGACCGGCGCGGCCACCGCAGCCGCGAGGGCGGCGTCGGCCTCGTCGACGTCGAACCGGTCGGGGTGCCAGTCGAGCGGCAACCAGTCGCGGGCCTGACCGGCGTCCTCGAACGGGGCCGGAACGGACGCCGGGTCGCACCCGCCCCGCACCCACACCGCCAGCTCGGTGTACCCCCAGATCCCACCGCAATCCTCAGGCGGGCAGGCCATCCGACCACCGGTGCAGCGCACCTCGGCGGGCGGCTCGTCGAGGACCGCCTCCACCGCGAGCACGTGGTCCCAACCGTCCCCGAAGTCGTACTGGTACCAGAGCCGGTCACCGGTGCCGGTCAGCACCTGATCGAGCCGGACACCGTCTTCGAGCACGCCGTCCTCGCCCTCCTCGACGTCGAACGGTGTGACGAAGTACGGCGACCGGGGATCGCTGCCCGTCCGGAACCGGTGCAGATGGCCATCGAGCCACCCCATGACGGCCTGGATCACCACATGCAGCCGGTCGAGGGTGAGATCGCCGGGCAGCTCGAGCCGCCGCCACACCGGCGGCTTGGCACCGACCAGGTCGAGCCGGACCCGAACCCCGCGCGTGCGGGTCGGCGCATCACCGACCACAGGCTCCGGGACTCGCAGCACATTCTCGACCAACGCCATCGAACGATCCGCCCCGATCGCGCCCAAGAACGTCCGTTGCTGCTCCGGGGACAACTCGGCCATCAGCTGCTCGGCGAGCCGTCGTACATCGTCTGAGGTCGGCACGATCCCCAGTCAACCATCGACAGCGACCCCCGTGCACAGCAGATACACGAACCCGGGCGCCGGGGGGCTCGGCGTGCAGGACCGCCCGTGGTACCGCCACCTCGCCCGATCACCGCCACGCTACGAGCGTCGGCGAAACGCGCCAGCAGCACTGGAAGTCACCACCATGCCCCGGTGCCTCAACCTGCCCGAGACTGCAAGCCGGACACCCCATTTCGTGAGCCGTGCCTCGCTTTCGTGACGGGACATTTGCCGAGAATCGATCCTTATCCTCCCCTGAACAGCACACAAGGGCGTCGATACCCGTGTCAGCAAACTATGTCGAAAACCCTGGTCGAGTGAGGAAACCGGCTGAGCGCCTCCCTGCGGTCACCAGCATCCGTTTGGGCCTTGGCTATACCGGAAAATGTGCAGATGGCGGCCCGGCCCTCCAACCGAATCAGCTGACCTCCAAGGCGCACCCGTAACTCGGGCTCGAGTAGTCCGCCGGACATGTCCGTCCGGGTCCGGCCTGACGTTTCGTTCACCTACCGCCGCCACAGTGGGCGAACTGATAAACAGACCAGATGTGGTGGAACGCCCACATCAGGAGGCCTCGATGCCGCGACCATCATCATGGCTGAGCACGACCGCGTCCACCCTCGATGGAGAACTGGCACGACTAGGTCTGACCGTCCCCACCGACCAACTCGAGGACCTGCTCACCGACCGAGTCGCTGCCGTAGCGCAGCAGATGCGCATCACCGAACGCACCGCCCACAGGTATTTCGACCACGACACACTGCGCACCCTCGCCCATGAAATGGCCCTGAGCATCAAGAAAGAGGCACCCGGCGCCGACCTGCTCACACTGCCCCGCACCATCGCCATGCCCCTGCCCACCCTCGGTGCCACGATCACCGCCCTCGTCGAGGCGGCCGCCCACGCCGTCGCCGACAAGGACCCCGGCGAGCCCGCAACAGCGATGGCACTGATCTCCACCCTCGGCGTCCTGACCCGAGACCACGAGGGAGACATCCCCAACGTCTGGTGCCGGAGCCGCTCCTCACGCGAGCGGCGCGGCTCATCGAGCACACCGCCGACCTCGTACACCAAGGCTGCTCACTACCACCAGACGTCGCCGAGGACGTCCGCCCCCACCTGCAGAAGACACTGCGGAACGATGCCGCCCGGCTCCGCGCGCTGATCCCCCGACACCGGCCGACGGTCTGGCGCGGGCCTGTTGGCGGTTCCCGACAACCCATCCATCGTGAATCTCCGCGACTTTGGCTGGCGTATCCGTGCGCAGAAACGATCGAATCGGAGACCGACCTCCGCGAAGGGCTGACCCCGACTGCGGCTCACCCCACCCCGCAACGATCACCTCGGTAGAGTTGTGCGCCACACTCGTTGGCATACAACTACTTTCGATTGCCGGTAACAGATATTATGTCAACTAGATGGGAATTGCGTTATTAATCAATGGTTTCCAAGTACACCACATCGATGTGTCAGCCGCGACACCGACAGCACCGTACCCTATCCCCCACCCTCTGTCGAAGCATCCGCCGCTAATGCTCGAACCTTCAGGGAGGGTGATCGCTGTGACCGACCGGACTCCGCCGTTAACATCAAGCACCGCCGCCCGGCTCAGCCCGGCCTCCAGGGGATGTCCTCCCGTACGTGTTCCCGAGCGGTTTTGGCGGTCCTGGCCGGACGATCCCGCCGTAGTGGCACGGTTCAAGGTCTGAGACTGCCGACGGGAGTGAAACCGTTGGGCCACGGATAGCCGGGGTGGCTCGACCGGACACGGATCCTTTCGGCGGCTAGTCCGCAGGGCTTGCCCTGACCTTGTGGTGGCCGCAGCATTTGCGCCGTTAAAAGCGTTGGCGATCAGGCTCGAAGGCCGCACTACCGAGCGAAAACTAGACCGAGGTGCCAGATTCGGATCCACCGAATATCTGAAGTACCTGGCATCTACATCCGCGCGGGGGGCCAGTTAGCGGGCTAGACGCGTCGTTATCTGGCGTGCTTCCTCTTTGGCGGCTGCCGCGAACTCGTCGAGACGGTCGGCGATGCGCGTTGTCGGCCCGGCGATGGCTAGGACCGCGAGTAGCTGTCCATTGCCGAATATCGGCACGGACACACCACTGACGTCGGGAAGGGTTTGTCCTCGGTTGATGGCGATGCCTTCGTCTGCGATCGTGCGGAGTTCGGCTCGGACCTGCTCTCGCACAGCCTCGTCCGGAAGGTGCGCTGCGAGATAGTTTTCGCGGAAGGCGTCGCCGGCGTACGCGAGGAAGCATTTGCCGGAGCTGGTGGGGTAGAGCGGTCGGCGGGTGCGCAGCGGGGCGGAGTAGCGGATCATCTGGGTCGATTCGATGACATCGGTGTAGACGACGGCGTCTCCGACGAGGAAGGACAGCATCACGGTTTCGTTGAACTTGTTGTGCAGCGCTTCCATGCTGGGCCGGGCGGCGCTGTCGATGGGCACTGTTGGTGCTGCAAGTAGTGCGCGGACCGCCGAACCGATGGTGTACCTGCCGCCCTCGTCGTGGAGGTAGCCGTTAGCGACCAGGCCTTTGATCAGGACGTGGACAGAGGATCGGGGAGCGTCGATTGCCGCGGCGAGATCGGCGAAGCGGGTCCCGTTTTCGCTGCGAGCAACGAGCTCGAGGATATTGGTGACCCGAGAGACAGTGCGGTGTTCTTTCGCGTCACCCGGCATTGACACTGCTGTCTCCAACTTTCGGCTCGTCGGTCGGTTCACGATACCGTCCGGCGATGAGAGTGCCGCGGGCGAAGGGTGCGTCGTTGTTGCGTTGCGAACTGCTGGGGTGGACGTGGTCATGGCAATCCGTTCTCTCCGTGTCAGTGGACGGTATCGGCGGGGTGGGACAGCGGTCGCGTCCGCAGATCGTGGAGGAAGCCCCGGCGTGCCGCGGTCAGCAGGGCGGCGGCGACCAGCATGGCGGCGGCGCAGGTCAGCCATGCGGTGGGGTAGTCGGCGTGCGACACGATCAGCCCGAATATCGCCGGGCCTGCCGCGCCGCCGGCGAAGGCCCCTGCTTGGAGTGCCCCAGAGGCGGCGCCGGGCGCGTCGCGCCCGATCCGCACGATGGCGAAGAGTAGTAGTCCCGGCCAGGCCCAGCCGATCGAGAAGGTGAGGATCGCTGCAGCCCAGAAGGTGGGCACGGTGTCGATGGCTAAGATCAGGAAGCCGCAGGCTCCGAAGACGATCTGCCGGGTGACGACGGTGAGGTTGCCGCCGTTGCGGCGATCCGCGCGTTGACCGCTGATGAGTCGGGCGCAGATGGACAGGCAGCTTCCGCCCGCCATGAGGTAGCCGGCTTGGGCCGGGCTGATGCCGAGTTGGAAACCCCATGAGGCGACGAAGGCCCCGAGTGAGGTGACTGCCATGCTGGCCATCGCCATGCCGCAGGATGCCAGCATCAGCGCCGCTCGCGGCGGCCGTTGCGGGTGGTGTGCGGTAGCCGTGACGCGGGTGTTGCTGGGGCGGATTCGCAGTCCCCTCAGCATGAGCAGCGCTGCTGTGATTGCGGTGAACGCGAAGGACCACCGCCAACCGATCAGTGTTCCGATCACTGGAACCGACAGTCCCCCGATCAGGATGGCCAGGGGAACGGCCGATTGCTTCACCGCGAAGCCCAGGCCCTGGCGATGAACTGGGATGGTATCGGCCAGGGAGAGGTTGGCGGTGATCTGCAGCACGGCATTGGCGACGCCGAGGACGACGAGTGTCAGGGTCATGATCGGGTAGGAGTGTGCGATCAGGGCTACTCCGGCACCGCCTGCGCATGCCGTGCCACCGGCCACGATCGTGCTGCGACGTCGGCCGAGTCGGTCCAGGAAGCGTCCTGCGAACGTCGCGGTGAGTGCGGCGGCAGCAAAGAAGCCGCTGACGGTGAACCCGAACTGTGCCTCGTCGAAGTCGAGATCGCGGCGAATGAGGACGGACTGGGCGCTTAGCAGGTAGACCGGGATGGCACCGAGGGTGGACAAGGTGGCGGCGGCGACCATCGAGCGGAGGAGCTTGGGTGCTTTTCCTGCGTGCATGGCGTGTTGGCCCTCCGGTTTCCTCGACTGCGCCCGGCGGCGTGGCGGGGGTGAGTCAATTTCTGCCAGGTTCGGCGTACTGGCGAGTGCCTTCATCGCTGATCTGGACGTGCTGCCACGAACCGAGGCGTCCAGCCGTCGCCCTCCATGGTGGGGAACGGCCGGACGCATCGACTCAGGTGTTCGCGACGGTGCCGCTGCGCCGGTCGATGGTGCGTTGTTGATCGAACAGGGATCCGCCGGCGATGAGGAGCGCGCCGACGATGAAGAGCAGGGACACTCCCCAGGTGGCGTTGGTCGAGGACATGGTGACCATGGTCAGGGCGGCCAGGGGTGCGAGACCACCGGCGAAGGCGCCCCCGACCTCACGGCCGGTACCCAGTCCGGAAGCGCGGACCTCGGTGGGGAACTGGCGGGCGAGGAAGGATCCGGAGGCGGCGAGCATGGCGGGGATGGCGATGCCGGTGGCCAGGATCAGTGCCGCCCAGATGTAGACGGGGCGTCCGGTGTTGAGGAGCCAGAAGAAGGGGAAGGCGATGGCGGCGACGCCCGCGGCCCCGAACAAGATGACTCGACGGGAGTCGACCATGTCGCAGACGCGGCCGGCGATCGGCACGGTGACGATGGCAACAGCGCTTGCGAGGGTGATGCCGAAGGCCCCGATGTTGGCGGCGACATCCCGGAATTCGGTCAGATAGGACAGCGAGAAGGTCTTGAAGACGTAGCTGACGCCGTTGTACCCGATCGTGATGGCCATCACGACCATCAGCCCCCGCCAGTCGGACTTGAACAGATCGCGCATCGGCCGGGACTTTTCGAGTTTCTTCTTCTGGGCGGCGAGGCGTTCGAAATCCGGGGTTTCGGGCATTTGCCGTCGCACCCAGAAGCCGAGGCCGACGAGGGCGAAGCTGGCGATGAACGGGATGCGCCAGCCCCAGCCGTAGAGGAACTCGTCACTGAGGCTGGTCAGGATGGCCACTGTCAGGGAGGACACGAGCAATCCGATGTTCACACCCAGCGCCGGCCACGACCCCAGCCGCCCCCGAGATTTCTTGTCGGCGTGCTCGTAGGACACCGCGATCGCACTGCCGAACTCCGCGCCTGCGCCGAGGCCCTGCGCGATGCGTAAGAGCACCAGCAGGATCGGGGCGGCGATGCCGATCGACGCGTACGAGGGGATCAGGCCGATGAGACCGGATGAGATTCCCATGAGCAGGAAGGTGATCGAGAGCACCGCCTTGCGGCCGATCTTGTCGCCGAGGACGCCGAAGATCATGCCGCCGAAGGGACGGGCGAGGAATCCGACCGCGAAGGTGGCGACCGCGGCGAGTGTGCCGGTGGCGGAGTTCTCCGAGGGAAAGAAGATCGGTCCGAACACCAGGGCGGCCATCGAGGCGTAGAGGTAGAAGTCGAACCATTCGAGTGCCGATCCGATCACCACGGCGGGACCGACGGACTTGTGGGCCGCCGGTGGTGGGGTGGCGGTACTGAGTGGGGTCATTTGCTCGGTCACGTGGCTGGATCCTTTTCTATGGTCCATGGTCGCGGATGAACGCGTCGTGCAGGAAATCGGGCCGGAGATCGCGCTTGGACCAGACAGCATGCAGCCCGCGCGTCGAAAGTGTTCATATTTATGTACTTTGTGTCCTCATTCATGAACTAGGACGAATGCTAGGGAGTGGGCCACGTCACGTCAAGCCGTCCCGCCGGTGCCCCGCCGACCGCGAGTCCGCACCTCCCCCCGCCGGCTTGACATGTGGCGGGCCTCACGCAACACTCAAGTTGATCCATATATAAGGCCATCGAGTCCATATTTAGGAACAAATGAAGCTGTGTATCCACCAACGCGGTCTGTACTTCGAGGAACTCGATCCCGAGGTGATCTACCGCCACAGTCCCGGCCGGACCGTCGAGGCCGCCGACAACACGTTGTTCTCGACGCTGACGATGAACCCGCAGAGCCTGCATCTGGACGCGGCGGCCTCGGCGCGGACCGAGTTCGGAGAACGGCTGGTCAACAGCATGTTCACGCTGTCGACGCTGATCGGGCTCAGCGTGGCGCAACTGACTCAGGAGACGACCGTGGCCAACCTGGGCTTCGGGCAAATCGCTTTCCCGTCGCCGGTCCTGGCCGGCGACACCCTCTACGCCGAGACGACCGTGCTGAGTAAGCGGGAGTCGAAGTCGCGCCCGGAAGTCGGGATCGTCGAATTCCTGCACGTCGCGCGAAACCAGCGCGACGAAGTGGTCGCAGAAGCCCGCCGCACCGCGATGATGCGCCGGTTGCCGGCCGAGGACCAGCCATGACCCTCCTCGGGGCGGGGCCGTCCCTGCTGTTTTGTCCGGGCGATCGTGCGGACCGGTTCGGCAAGGCCTTGGGCCGCGCCGACGTGGTCATCCTCGACCTCGAGGACGCCATCGGGGCGGACCGGAAGGACGCTGCGCGTGCCCAGGTCGCCGCGGCCGCCGCGGCCGAGCCCGAGCGCGCCGTCGTGAGGATCAACGCCGTCGACACCCCATGGTTCGACGACGATGTCGCCGCCATGCGCGCCGCGGGTGTACGTACCCTCATGCTTCCCAAGGCGTCCCGTTCCGAACACCTGCGTGCCCTGCACGGATTCGACGTGATCGCCCTGTGTGAGACCGCCGCCGGGGTACTGGCGGCCTCCCGGCTGGCGGCGGAACCGAACTGCGTGGCCCTGATGTGGGGCGGGGAAGACCTCGTCGCGGACATCGGCGGACGCTCCAGCCGCGGACCCGACGGCCGGTACCGCCCGATGATCGAACAAGCGCGGGCAACTGTCCTGTTCGCGGCCGCCGCCGAAGGCAAAGCTGCTATCGATGCCGTCCACATCGACATCTCCGACCTCGATGGACTCCGGCGCGAATCGATCGAGGCCGCCGCTATGGGGTTCCGCGCCAAGGCCTGCATCCACCCCGGACACGTTCCCCCGATCCGAGAGGCCTTCCGCGCCACCGACGACCAGATCACCTGGGCCCAGTCCGTCCTCGCCCATCCCGACGCCTCCACCGGCGGGGTGTTCCGGCTCGGCGATCAGATGATCGACGGTCCCCTGATCGCCCACGCCCACACCATCATCGAAAGGACCATCCCATGCACTTCGAACTGACCTCCGAACAGCGGGAACTGCGCGCCGGTGCCCGCGAACTCGCCCGCAGCTTCTCGGACGACTACTGGGCCGAACGCGACGAAAAGTGCGAATTCCCCTGGGAGTTCTACGAGACGTTCGCCAAGAGCGGGTGGCTCGGTATCGCCATCCCCGAGCAGTACGGCGGCGGTGGACTGGGGATTTTCGAGGCATCGCTGCTACTCGAGGAGATCGCCGCCTCCGGCGCCGGCATGAACGGCTGCAGCACCATGCACCTGACCATCTTCGGACTCAACACCATCGTCAAGCACGGCAGCGAAGAGCTCCGCCAGGAGATCCTGCCCGCCGCAGCGGACGGATCCCTGCACGTGTGCTTCGGTGTCACCGAACCGAACGCCGGCACCGACACCACCCGCATCTCCACCTTCGCCAAACGCGTCGACGGCGGCTATATCCTCAACGGCCGCAAGGTGTGGATCACCAAGGCCGGCGACTCACAGAAGATGGTGCTCATCGCCCGCACCACCAAACGCGAGCAGGTGCAGCGCTCCACGGACGGCATGTCGCTCTTCCTGATCGACATCGATCCCGAGCACGTGCACCTCAACGCGATCCCGAAGATGGGCCGCAACGCCGTCTCCTCCTACGAGGTATTCATCGACGACTACTTCGTCCCCGACAGCGCCCGCATCGGCGAAGAAGGCAAAGGTTTCAAGTACCTGCTCGACGGCCTCAACCCCGAACGCATCCTGCTCGCGCACGAGGCACTCGGTATCGGCCGGGCCGCCCTCGACCGGGCAGTGCAATACGCCAAGGACCGTGTCGTGTTCGACCGGCCCATCGGACAGAACCAGGGCATCTCCTTCCCCCTCGCCGAAGCCGTGACCCGCCTCGACGCCGCCGAACTGATGGCCCGCAATGCGGCCTGGCGCTACGACCAGGGCCTGCCGTGCGGCAGGGAGGCGAACATGGCCAAGTGGCTGTGCGCCGACGCCGGTTTCAAGACAGCCGACCAGGCCATCCAGACACACGGCGGCATGGGATACGCCCGCGAGTACCACGTCGAACGCTACTTCCGGGAATCGCGGATTCTGCGTCTGGCCCCGGTCAGCCAGGAGATGGTCATGAACTATGTCTCCAACCATGTCCTGGGCCTGCCCAAATCCTACTGACCATCAGTCCTACCGACCACGATCGGACGGTTACCACTGTGCTCACCACACCACCGGCCGCCGGAAGCCTCACCGGCCTTCGCGTGCTCGACCTGTCCCGAGTTCTCGCCGGCCCCCTGTGCACCCAGATGCTCGCCGATCACGGCGCCGAGGTCATCAAGGTCGAACCACCCAACGGAGACGAAACCCGCACCTGGGGACCGCCTTTCGTCAGCGACGCCATGAGCGCATACTTCAGCGGCGTCAACCGGAACAAATCCAACATCTGCCTGGACCTGCGCACCGACGAAGGCCAACGAGTGCTCGCGGACCTGCTCACCGACGCCGACGTCCTCGTGGAGAACTTCAAGGCCGGCACCCTGACCAAGTGGGGCTATCCCGACGAGCTGCTGCGCGAGCGGTACCCCCACCTGATCCAATGCCGCATCACCGGCTTCGGCACCGACGGACCCATGGGAGCCATGCCCGGATACGACGCCGTCGTGCAGGCCTACAGCGGCCTGATGAGCATCAACGGCGAAGCCGACGGACCGGCGCTGCGCGTCGGAGTGCCGATCGTCGACATGGTCACCGGTATCTACGCCTTCTCCGGAATCCTGCTCGCCCTCAACGAACGTCACCGCACCGGCATAGGACAGCTGGTGGACTGCACACTGATCGACACCGCAATCTCCCTGCTGCACCCGCACTCCCCGGCTCATCTGGCCGACGGTCGCATCCCCCAACGCACCGGGTCGGCACACCCCACCATCGCCCCATACGACACCTTCGACGCAGCCGACGGAAAGATCTTTATCGGCGCCGGCAACGACCGCCAGTTCCGTCACCTGGCCGCCCTGCTCGGCCTCCCCGACATCGCCGACGACCCGCGGTTCGCCACCAACGCCGACCGCGTCAGCAACGTCACCGAGCTGCGCCCGCTGCTCGCCGGGAAGATCCTCCCGTTGCAACGACACCGGTTGGCGGAAGAGCTTCTCGCCCGTGGGGTGCCGGCATCCGCGCTGCACGACGTCGCCGAAGCCCTGCGCGACCCGCACGTGCTGCACCGGCAGATGGTCGTGGACACGGACGGATACCGCACCACCGGGGTGCCGATCAAACTCAGCCGCACTCCGGGCAGCGTGCGGGTCGCCCCCCGCGACCGCGGCGCCGACACCCGGCGCATACTCACCGGTCTCGGGTACAGCCCCGAACAGATCGACGCACTCATCGACTCCGACATCGCCCACACCGATGCGCCCGACACGTCACGGCCGACCGCAGCTACCCACCCCTGAGCTCACCGCACGAAGGACAAACACCATGGCCGCCCCCGTGTGGACCCCCACCGCGAAACAGATCGCCAACGCCCGAATCACCAACTTCGCCGACTGGCTCTGTCGGCACCAGCGGGCAGAAATTTCCGACACCACCGATTACGCGGCGCTTTGGCGGTGGAGCATCGAGCACGTCGAACAATTCTGGACTGCGATCTGGGACTACTTCGACCTCGGTGAACGCGCTACCGGACCGGCGCTCACAGGTGATCGGATGCCCGATGTGCACTGGTTCCCCGCTACCGAACTGAACTATGTCGAATACCTGTTCCGGCACGCCGAACCGGACCGGACCGCCGTCGTCGAGATCCACGAAGGCACCGAAACGCCCATCACACTGACCTTCGCCGATCTGCGCACCCAGGTCGCGGCGTTGGCGCAGACACTGCGCAACCTCGGTGTCGGCCGCGGCGACCGAGTCGTCGGATACCTGACGAACACCGCCGAAGCGGTCACCGCCTTCCTCGCCACCGCCAGCCTAGGGGCCGTGTGGGCCGGTTGTGGGCAGGACTACGCACCGGCCGGAGCAGCGCACCGATTCGCGCAACTCGATCCCCACGTTCTTGTTGCCGCAACGGGATACGACTACGGCGGCCGGCACCACGACAAACGACAGGCCGTCGAGGAACTCCGCGGGCTCCTACCGTCGGTTCAACGCACCATCCTGGTCGACCGCAATACCGGTCTTCCCGACGACCCCCATTACCTGTCCTGGAGCGACGCCACCGCCGACACCACCAAGCCTCTCTTGACCGAACCTGTGCCGTTCGACCATCCGCTGTGGGTGGTCTTTTCCTCCGGAACCACTGGTCAACCCAAAGGCCTCGTCCACGGGCACGGCGGCGTGCTCCTCGAGCACCTGAAAGCACTGGCGTTCCACTTCGACCTCGCCCACACCGACCGCCTGTTCTGGTACACGACACCGTCGTGGATGATGTGGAACTTCCAACTGTCCGCACTGCTTCTCGGCGCCGGCATCGTCTGCTACGACGGCAGCCCAACCCATCGACACATCGACACCATCTGGCGCATCGCAGCACAGACGAACACCACTGTGCTCGGCACCAGCCCCGGCTACCTCCTCGCCTGCGAAAAGGCTGCCTGCGCGCCCAGCGACGACCACGACCTGACGATGCTGCGCACCGTCGGTGTCACCGGAGCTCCCTTCCCGGCGGCATCTGCCCACTGGGTCGCTACGCACGTCGGCGCCGGCACCCCCGCTGTGTCCATCACCGGTGGCACCGACGTGGTCACGGCCTTCCTGGGCGGTGCCCCCACCGTTCCGACGTGGCCGGGACAGATATCGTGTCCGTGGCTCGGTGTCGCCGTTGACGCCTTCGACGACACCGGGGTTCCGGTGCGTGAAGCGGTCGGCGAACTCGTCGTCACCTCACCCATGCCGTCGATGCCCGTGTTCCTGTGGAACGACACGGACCACCAGAAATACCGGGACGTCTACTTCCACACGTACCCCGGTGTGTGGCGTCACGGCGATTGGGTGACCATCACCACCGATCAAGGCATCGCCGTGCACGGCCGCTCCGATGCCACCCTCAACCGCAACGGCATCCGCATCGGCAGCGCCGACATATACGACATCGTCGAGGAACTCCCCGAAATCACCGAAGCCTTGGTCATCGGTGTAGAACGACCTGACGGAAGCTATTGGATGCCAATGTTCGTCGTTCCGGCCTCGGGACAGGTGATCGACGACGACACAAAGAACCGCATCCGTCACCGGTTACGAAACGAAGCCTCAAGTCGACACGTTCCAGACGACATCATCACTGCTCCCGGCATCCCACACACCCGCACAGGCAAGAAACTCGAGGTACCGATCAAACGGATCCTGCTCGGCCACAAACCGACCGACGTCGCCGACCCCGCCACCATCGAGCATTTCGAACTTCTCGACTGGTACGCCCACCACGCAACAACATCGATGAACACGTGAATCACTACCGAAACCACAGTCTGTACGCGGATCCACCACCGGCCGCCGGCGACCCGGCCACACCTCACACGCCGGGCATCGCAAACTTCCACACCGCCACCACACCCACCCCCATGACCAACCCGGCGTACAGAACGGTGCCCACCACACTGACACGCAACCCATGCAGCAGATTGGCGCCGAGGTTTTCGGTAGTCCGTGCCATCGCAACTCTTCTCCCCACGTGCAGGGGTTTCCACGGCACCGCCGCTGACGGTGCACCACACACAGTGAACCGATTTCAGCACATGCACATCAGCCGAAGTACCGACACCCATACCCGTATCCTGGTCTGAACGTTTTCGGGTTCGCTTCAAAGTCGCAACACCCATTCCCGACGCCAGACTCCTCCCCGCAGAAACTACGAAGTTTCACGTCACTCAGGGGTGTTCGAACCTCCGGGAACCGTCGACCGCTGGACAGCTCCAAAGGAGGGCAGACAGATTGCGGCACAGCAAGAGGGCCCCTCGAGTAGCTTCATTCGATCATGATCAGCAGCGGTCCCAGCATCCATTCCATGTCGGCAATCCAGGCGATGACCTCGTCTTCGTGGATATCGAATCCGTAGGCGAAGTCGACCGCGACCTTTACTGTGAAGGCGGCATGAACCCCAGCACACGTACCTGCGGAAACGACCCCAACCCGGCCGCCGCCGCGCGAGGACGGCGGTCGGCGCGAAGTACTCGACGTCCGTCAGGCTCCGACACTTGACGCCAGAGTGTTCGTGAGGCCGTACGACTTGAGCTCGTTATAGGCGTCGAACCCCTCCGGTCCGGACTCTCGACCGATTCCACTGGCCTTGAACCCGCCAATCGGAGCCTGCCACCCCACTGGGCCGCCGTTAATCTCCACGACTCCGGTTCGGATGCCACGCGCGACGGCGAGGGCCCGAGCGTCGTCCCGAGAGAACACAGACCCGCTGAGCCCATACATTGAGTCATTGGCGATGACCACCGCCTCGTCCTCGCTGTCGTACGCGATCACGGTCAATACCGGCCCGAAGATCTCCTCCTGTGCGATGCGCATCGACGGTGTAACTCCGGTGAACACTGTTGGCTCCACAAACCAGCCTCGAGGCAGGTCGGCTGGCGTGCCTCCCCCGACGAGGAGATGTGCCCCTTCCTCCCGGCCCGTCGTGATGTAGCTCTTGACCAGCTCCTGCTGCCGCTGTGCGACAAGGGGCCCGATGTCCGTGGCCGGATCCATCGGATCACCGACCTTCAATCCCTCCATCATGCCCACTAACCGGTCTCCGATCTCCCGCTCGAGCCGGCGCGGTACAACGATCCGGGTCTTGTTACTGCAAGTCTGGCCACTGTTCCGCAACGACAGGGCGCGCACGTTGTCGATCACGAGGTCCAGATCCGCGTCCTCCAGCACCACTGCGGCAGACTTACCCCCGAGCTCCAGAGTGACCCGACGCAGATCGCGGCCACACAATGATGCGATCCTGCGACCGGCCGCCGTCGAGCCTGTGAAGGCTACTTTGTCCACATCCGGGTGCGTCACCAGATGCTCGCCCGCCTCACGTCCCGCGGGAACGATGTTCACCACTCCGGCAGGAATTTCGGCCTTGTCGAGCAGCTCGCCGAGCAGATACGTGTTCAGAGGAGCTTCCGGAGCAGGCTTGACCACGACGGTACAGCCCGACAGGAGCGCGGGAGCAAGTTTTATCAGCAACGACAGCAGCGGAGCGTTCCACGGGATCACGATGGCCACCACTCCCACCGGTTCCCTGGTCACCAATGCCTGTGCTGCAGATGATGTCCGAACTGAAGACCAGGGATAGTCCTCGGCCAGATCGAGAAAGCTGTCCACCAACATTCGCGGAGAGCGGGACTGCATCACCCGCGACAGCGATATCGGGCACCCCATCTCGGAGGTGACCAGCGACGCGATGAGCTCCTCGTTCTCGAGCATGTACTCACTGAGCCGCCGAACGGCACCCATTCGCTCTTCCAGCCGCAGTCGCGGCCACGGACCGGCGTCGAAGGCCCGCCGTGCGGAAGCTACCGCGTGGTCCATGTCCTCACGCGATCCGTCCGGCACCTCCGCGATCACCTGCTCCGTGAACGGAGAAACGACAGCGATCACATCGGAAGATGCGGGCGCACGCCACTGTCCGTCGATGTACAGGTCATGGTAATTGCCTTGCCACACCACTAAATTACCTTCCATTGTTGATCACTCTGCAGGCCAGGTGAACTCGACGCGGTCGTCGACCGTGCACACCCGGTTCACGATCAGTCGTGTGGCCGGACCATGAAGCATAGAATGCGGGCCCCGACCTCACCTGCGATCCACGCGTGCCGCGCAGCAGGGAGCACGATGGCGTCTCCGGCCGCCAGTTCGATGTCGGCGGTGTCCAGTCTGCACACGACCTCGCCCGCTACGACGAAGTCGAAATCCGCCGTGCGCGTGTAGTGCATTCCGTCATCATCGAATGCGTCCTCCATTTCGGGGAGCGATGCGACAGCACCCGCTTCGACGACCGCCAGGCGCCAGCGGATATCCCCGGCCTCCGGTTCGATGCCGGACAGCGCCGCACCGGGGTCCAGTCGCGCCAGGGCCGACCTGATACTTGGCACTCCCCCGAACCAGAGGGTGTGCGGTTCGTCGACGGACAGCGACGACTCGCTTCGCACAAACGACCGACCCTTCTCGTCCACACCGACCATCACCAGCTTCATCCGAACTCCGATCTCTCTCCGCACCATTGTTTCGATCCCGATCGGGTACAGCCCCCGACCGCGCTACTCATCGCCGTCACCGAACCGCACTCCGGCCCACTGTGCGTACAGACGGGCGATATTGGTCGAAGCCAACTCCCCTCCGTAGTCGGCAACGGCGATGCGGACCAATTCAGCGATGACGTTTCCGGCCGGCATCGGAGATCCGAGTGTCCGGGCGAGGGTCACCGCCTGCGCGCAGTCCTTCTCGAGGAGCCGGGAGGCTCCGCCGGACTCGAGCGAAAAGTTCCCCCGCAGAACGAACTCCGGGAACCGGTACTCGGTGCAGAAGTTTCGGCCGGAGCTCGCTTGGATGGCATCGACCAGAGCTGCAGGGTCCAGACCTGCCTTCATGGCCGAGACGACCACCTCGGATGTCACGATCATCTCGGCGGCGACCAGGAGATTGTTGAGAGATTTCGCGACGTGGCCGCTTCCCGCCGGACCGAGGTGATGCACGCTGGAACCGATGAGGTCGAGCACCGGGCGGTGCACCGCAAGGTCGTCGGCCGAAGCACCGACCAGCAGCGTCAAGCATCCGTCCGCTGCGGCACCCGCACCACCGGTCCCGCTGACAGGAGAGTCCAGGTACCCGATACCGGCGTCCCCGAGTCGCTCCACGATCTCGGATGTCTTCGCCGGGTCCCCGCTGGTGAGGTCTATCACCGATCGAATCCCGCCCGACAGCGCTTCAGCAGACCCGTAAGCCGCAAGACCAGACCTCGGATCGAAGAGGATCTCGAGGACCTGCGCCGACGAGGGTGCGCAGACGAATACGGTCTCGCACCGTCGAGCAACATCCATCGGAGAGTCGACCACCGCAACTCCTAGCGCAGCTGCCCGATCCCTCGCAGGGGCCGAGAGGTCGTAGCCGTGGACCTCGATTCCCTGTGTCACGAGGCGGTGTGCGATCGCCGCACCCAGTGACCCGAGACCGACAAATCCGACTTCCCGGATCACGAAATCACCCGATCAGTAATATCTTCCATTCCGGAGATGACACCGGCGTCGGTTGCCTCGGGCATTCCAACGGCCACTCCCTTTGGGAGTTCACGAATGAACAGACCGGCGATCAGCGACACCGCGGCCGCCGTCGACATGTACGCGGCCACGGCGTGCCATCCCCCTGTCGCTGCCTCCAGCCACGTCGCCACGAACGGCGCCACCGATCCGCCGGCAACCGCTCCGACCGAAATCGCGACTGCAGTCGCGCTCAGGCGCACGCTCGTCGGGAACGAGAGGGCGAAGAAGGTCGAGTAGGCCGACAGCCCCGACGAGTAGCCCACGATCATCAGGAAGAATCCGAGGAGAATGAGCGAATACTCACCCGTGTGGAGCAGCGCGAACCACAAAAACGGGACGATGATGAAGATCCCGTTGGAGGCGAGGAACACCGGCTTCCGCCCCACCTTGTCGGTCAACGCCCCGAAGGCAGGGACCAGGAACACTGCGAAGATCGTCGTAATGATGATGGCCGAGAGGATCGTGCTCTTGGGGAGGTCGAGGATGGTCGTCCCGTACGAGATGGAGTAGACCGACAGGATGTAAAAGTTGACACCGATACCGATCATCCCGAGCACGACCAGCAACATCCGGCCCCAGTACTGAGTGACCGCGTCCTTCAACGGCGTCTTCCGCACGGCGTCGAGTTCGGCGACGACCTCGAAGTCCTCCGCCTCCTCCAGGCGGTAGCGGACGAACAGGCTGATACCGACGAGCACGGAACTCAGAAGGAACGGGATGCGCCACCCCCACGACATGAACTGATAATCCGGGAGGAAGGCCAGCAGGAAAAACACCGCGTTGGAGATGAGCATCCCCCAGGCACCGCCCGACATGACGAGGGCACCAACGAATCCACGACGTCCGACCGGGGCACTCTCGACCGCCATGACCGTAGCGCCAGCCTGTTCACCGCCGAGCGCGAGTCCCTGCAAGAGTCGCACGATCACCAGCAGAATCGGCGCCATCAGCCCTATCTGGTCAAAGGTCGGCAAAAGGCCGATCACGAGGGTGGCGCCACCCATGAGAAGCATCGTCAGGAAGAGCATGCGCTTCCTGCCGATGCGGTCCCCGAGTTGGCCGAACAGAGCCCCGCCCAGCGGCCGCACGATGAAGGCGACGGCAAAAGTCGCCAACGACAGCAAGGTGCCGGCCAAGGGGCTGACCTGCGGAAAGAACAGCTTGTTGAAGACCAGGGTTGCGGCGGTGCCGTAGATGAAGAAGTCGTAGTACTCCAGCGCGGTACCCGTCCCGCAGGCGAAGACCGTCCGGTACAACGATCTAGCCTCTTCACTCGGTGGCGACGTACGGTCGGGGGCGTAGATATCTGGCTCGGTCATGAAGACTCCTGAGGAAGGGCACATACGCGGGAATGCTCCCGCCGTACGTACGGCGAGGGAGCGAACGAGAACACCCATATGTGTTCGATATCACGAATTCTAGTACGTTATCGCGTATGCTTCTCCTCTGTCAATGCCGAAAATCGGCCGGCGCTCGGCAGGGGAACGACCATAAACCCCAGCCCCGGCACGTTCTTCGATCCGGGATGACAGCGCTGCCGCGCACCAAGCGAAGTGCCGATATCTGAACGCCGCGGACCGGCACGCTACGCACGCGACGGCGGGTCACTCTCGCCACATGACAAAGCTGGCACGGTTCGCGTCGACATACCCGAGATGACCCGAGCCACCACACGTCTCGCGATCCGCGCCAGCCTTCCGAGCACAACCCGACCGGGGACTTTGGCAACCACGGTCAGGGCACGAACACACCCTTGCCATCGGTCTGCTCACTGAACCACCGGTACGCATCCTCTGCGTCGCCCAGAGACCACGTGTGCGTGAACAGGTCGTCGACGGGAAGATTCCGTTCCATGACGAATCGCGCGCACCGCATCTGTTCAACCGTGGACATCGTCCACGAGGTCAGGAGGGTCAGCTGCCTGCGCAGGGTGTCACGTGTGTTGAAATGGACATCCGCTCCCACACCCACGAAGCACCCACGCCCCCAGATCGCGAGACTGTCGATGCCCGACTGGGCGCCCCGACTGTTGCCAGAGGTCTCCATCATGAGCTCGGCGCCGGTGCCTCCTGTGAGCCTGCGAACCGCGTCGGCAACGTCTTCGTTTGCCGGATTGATCACCGCATCCGCACCGAACCTAAGCGCCTTGTGCAGCCGCGCATCCGATAGGTCGACCGCGATCACCCGGGCTCCTAGAGCGACGCCCAGCATGGTGGCGGAGGCCCCGACCGGGCCTTGCCCGACCACGACAAGCGTCTTTCCTCCCACGTCACCCAGGCGTAGCAGCGCTCCCCAAGCCGTGCCCGTTCCACACGCGATGGCGGCCCCCGCCTTGAAGCTCAGTTCATCGGGTAGGGGCAGGATCTGTGCGGCAGGGACCTTGATCATTGAAGCATGCCCGCCGTGCTCGTTGACCGAGCTGATACGGGGCTCCATCGAAGTGCACAGTTGAGACCAACCCGAACGGCACTCGCTACAGGTGCCGCATCCCCAGTAGTGATGGATCATCACGCGATCGCCCACCTGCGCAACATGACTCGGGACCCCTTCGCCGATCTTCTCGACGACACCACACGGCTCATGGCCCTGGATCACGCGTTCCTGCCCATCGGCAGCCGGCGCGTGATACGCGTGCAGATCACTGCCACACATGCCCGACGCCCGGACGCCGACGACCACCTCTCCGTATCTCGGTTCGGGGTCCTGGAACTCTCGAAGTTCGGCCCGGTCGTTCCCGGGGAAGACGATACCTTTCACATGAATCTCCTTAGCTGTACGGCGGCATCTCGGTCCTGGCGCGTCGTCGAGGACCGAGATCGACTCGGACACCTCCGGTTCGGACACAGCGACACATAAATGAAGCTAATCAGTTGCTCGATTTCGCTCACGCGGAGTCGGTGGCGGACTTCTTTGTCACATGCGATCTGCCGCCGCACTGCCTTCCGGTGCAGCGGTAAGCGGACCGGTTCCTCGTGTGCCAACTGTGCCGCGGTGTACACGAGGAACGCTCGCAACCCCGCGGCGAGCAGACGGTCTTCTGCCTCGTCGTCCTTCACTTCCGCCAATGCGCCTCCGCAATGCACCGCCCACCAAGCTGCCTTAGCCGCGCATCGGAAGTTCGGGTGCGGGTCGAAGTGGCGGCACCTCGTCACCGACAAACGTCCACGGCAAACCTGTCACCTTGTAGCGGCCCACGCTCGGGCTCTCCACGGAACGGAACAATTCGGCGTCTCTGACGAATTCGTCTCGAACCAGTCCTGCCGAGGTGTGGACAACGGACACCGCAAGTCCTTGCTCGAGGAGTGCCTGCTCGAGGTCACGGCCGTCCGGATCGGTCGACTCCTGGTCGATAAGGGGAACGCGGCGGTCGATCAAAGGCACCCGAACACCCGTAGTCGTTTCGAAGCGGGCGCGTTCCTGGTCGCTGCGGAGGGTGATTGCGAGCAGCCGTCCCCCGGCATGTTCGCGCATGAAGAATTCGGTTTCGGATTCTCGTACGGCGTAGGGGTCGACCGCATCGGGGCCGGCGAGTTCGGCGATCTGGACGGCGACGAGTTCCGCCATGGAGATATCCAGCGCCAAGCTGGAGGTGTGGGAATCCGCCAGGCACCAGGCCAGTGTCCACGTGACGAGGATGACGCTGGTCAGAGGGTCAGCCCACGGCGTGCCGATATCCCCCATCCCGCCACGTGCGTCCTTGGTGGCATTGACGAGTCCGGCGAAGGCATGGATGTTGTGGCCGTAGGCGCGGTAACCGGCCCAGGCGCCCGTGCGTCCGAAGCCACTGGACGAGAGCAGAAGTTTCGGTGAGGGTTGCGCCAGCACCGAAGTGTCGTCGACCCCGATGGCCCGCGCCCGATGCGGGCTGAGGTTTTCCATCACGACGTCGAACGAGGCAAGGTCCACGGCCCGAGGCGAGTCGCCACCCGAAAACTGCAGCGGACGTTTGCAGAAATTCAGCTGATTGAAATACGCGCTGCGGTTCGGGCCGGGTGTTCCGTCGACGAACGGACCTCGGCGGCGGTAGACGTCGAGCCTGTCGAGGTCTTCCAGTTTGGCAACTTGCGCGCCCATCGCACCCAGCCAGGCTCCGGCAAGTGGCACTGCGAGAACATGTCCGGCGTCGAGTACCCGAAGATCCGACAGGCGCCTTCCCCCGGAGTTGGCGCCGTTTTCCTTCGGCACCTCGGCGATCTGGGCGGGCAGCACGGTGCAGTCGGGTCCGGACAGGTCGAAGTTCCGGCCGAGCGCGCGGGATCGCTCGGCGAAGGTGTCGACGGCGTTGACGGCGGTACAGGGGACACCCGCCCCCTGGAGTACTTCCTCGCACTCCTGTGCTGTGCGGGTCGATGCCCAGGTCGCCAGCTGGGAGTTGACGTGGTCGGGCTGTTTGCGGGCGTCTTCGAGCGTGGTTACCGATTCGAGCGAGGATCCCATGACCGAGCGGAAGGCCCGCCATTGGTGTTCTTCCATCACCAGGACGTAGACCGCACCGTCGCGGCAGTCGACGAAGCCCGAGGGGGCGCCGTACCGGGCGCTGCCGCCTTCGTCCGGGCAACGCGACAGGGCGTGCGCCATCTCGAGTGACAGTCCCGTCGCGATGATCGCGGCTTGCGCTGAGAGGTCCGCGTGCACCGGTCCTTTTCCGGCGCGGCGGGCGTGGATACCGTGGAGGGCGGCGGCGACGGTGAGGTGACCGACGAGCTTGAGCGCCACCGTGCCCGGGGGCACGGTAGGTGCGAATTCGTCCCCGATGCGTGAGTGCCCGAGTATGCCGCCGGCGGCGAGCAGCGTGAGATCGGACGCGAACATATTGGAGCGGACATTGGTCAGCCCGAAGGCGCTGGCGGTGACCCAGACGGCGTTGTTGTTGGCGGCGACGAATTCGAGGTATTCGTCCGCGGTCGGGACGTGTCCGTCCGGAAGGACTGCCGGTCGTTCGATCCGGTCGACCAATACGACGTCAGCGTTGGTGTCGACGTCTCGCAGGGTGGCCACCTGTTTGACGGCGGCGCCCAATTGTCCCAGTGCGGCACCGGCAACCTGGAGAGCGGCCGACCGCCCTACCTGGACCACATGCACGCCGCCGAGCCACCGCATTGTCGCGTCACGTTTCATATTGCTGCGTCCTCTCATAGGCCCTCACACTTGTGCGAGCGGAAACAGTCGCCGCTACCGGTCTCCGGTCGGCCCACACTCGTGGCCCGGAGAAAATTCGGGCTACCGAACTCGCGGTCGATGCATGGCACCGCGGCACCTAGTATTCAAGTTATCGTATTTGCATACGAGATTACAAACACATATTGTCGAGAATGCGACCGCCAGCGCGCGGATCCGCAGGCGCAGACCTGCTCCGTCCCGCGTTCACGCCCATCGGGGACAAAACGGAGATTCCCCTGCAGCAACGAAAGACGGAACCCTTCGAGGAGTGAGATGACCCGGTCGACATCCGAGGGACACGACACCGTGCTGGTCGAGGACAGGGAGTTCGACAGCGGTCTGGTGCGCCTCATTTCGCTCAACCGGCCCGCCAAACGCAACGCGCTCGACACGCAGCTTCTCACCGAATTACGCGAGGCATATACCGCCGCCGACGCAGACGCAGACGTGCGGGCAATCGTATTGAGGGCGTGCGGACCGGTTTTCTGCGCTGGTGGTGACATCTCCGAATTCCGCCCCGGGCAAACCGAAGCCATGATCGACCGCGCCAGGATCATGACGGACGTCCTGGCGTATCCGAGCACTCTCGCCATCCCCGTGGTGGCGGCGGTCCACGGCCCGGCGCTCGGCGCCGGTGCCGCATTGGCGCTCGGTGCCGACCTGGTCGTAGCGGGTGAGGCGTTCTCCCTCGGCTACCCCGAACTGCCCAACGGCGCCTACCCCCCGCTGGTAATACCCAGTGCACTCGCGCACATGAACCGCAACCTGGCATTCGAACTCGTCACCACCGGCCGCCGACTCGGCGCCGGGGAAGCGTTGGCGTACGGCGTGGTCAATCGCATTGCTGAGCACAGTGCCGACGCGGAGGCGCTCACGCTTGCCGCCGTGTATGCACGATTCGACGCCTCCCTCGTCGCGGCCACCAAAAAACTGTTCTACCGGCAGGTCTCACTGCCGACGGATGACGCACTGCATGAGGGTCTCCACGATTTGATCGCGAGGCAGTGACCGCACCGACGCCTCGGCTCGGCCGGGTGCGATGCAGTCGACATTCGTCGGGGAGGTCGATGTTCGCGCGCTTCCGGCGCGGGATGCCGCGTGCCGCACTGCACCCCTGCGGTAGCCGCAGCATGCACCCCGATCTTGGCCGAAAGCGCATCGGTCCGCGTATTGACCGGAAGTAAACCCGGCCGTACGATCTCCGATATACCGTATGTCTATTCATAATATCGAACGCCGCTGATCGGCGGTCGCGGAGCGCGAACATCAGCGCCCGCTCATGACGAGGGGAAGGTGTGGCTTTGTCCAACACGACCACGGAATCCGCAGACCGGGACCAGCCGGAAGCTACCGACTTCGACCAGCAGCTGCGCGATGCAATCGGTATCGCGAACATACCCACGCTGCTCCTCGTGCTGGTGCAGCTGACCGGCGACAAGCGTTGGCTCGACGAGCCGTACCGGCCGGTGCGTAGTCGCGGTGTCGACGACAACGACACCGGCGGTCTTTCCACCGAAATTCAGGACCGGATCCGCAACGGTGCATTCGACGCGATCCGCGCGTGGCACCGCGACGGCGCAATCGCCGTCCCGGAACCGTCGCCCGACCTGCTGGTCGAGATGATGACGGCCTCCGAAGGTGCACCCGTCCCCGAGAAATACGCCGGGATCATGACCGCCCGTCTGAAGTCCTTCTCCGACCCCGACACCCCCTCACTGGATGGACTCGTCCCAGCGGGTTTCACTGCATTGATCGTCGGAGCGGGGATGTCCGGAATCTGCGCAGCCATCAAGTTCCAGCAGGCCGGCGTCCCGTACATCATCGTCGAGAAGCAGAGCAACACCGGTGGTGTCTGGCACTCGCACCGCTACCCCGGATGCAGTGTCGACACGCCAAGTCACTTGTACTCGTACACCTTCGACGGTGGTGACTGGAGCCGGTACTTCCCGCCGCAGGCGGAGATCGACGAGTACTTCCGTGGTGCTGCTCGACGCAATGGGATCTACGACCAAATCCGGTTCGGGACGGAAGTTCTCGCGTCCGAATACGACGAGTGCGAGCACATCTGGGTGAGCCGTCTGCGTAATCCCGACGGTACGGAAGAGATCATCCGCACCAATGTTCTGATCAGCGCTGTCGGGCTCTTCGCGGAGCCGATCGTCCCCGATATCGCCGGGCTCGGCGAGTTCGACGGGCCCGTCGTCCACACTGCGCGCTGGGATTCGGAACTCGATCTGACCGGTAAGCGGGTTGCGGTCGTCGGCACCGGGGCCAGCGCCATGCAGCTCGCCCCCGCCATCGTCGACGACGTTCAGTCGCTCACCATCTTCCAACGGAGCCGGCAGTGGGCGGCGCCCTTCCCGAAGTTCCACAAGCCGGTCCCGGACCCGATCCGGTTCCTGATGCGTGAAGTCCCGCTGTACCAGCACTGGTACCGCATCAGGCTCAGCTGGATCTTCGACAGCAAGACGTATCCGTCGCTGCAGAAGGATCCGAACTGGGAAGACCCGCAGCATTCGATCAATGCGATCAACGCCGGGCACCGGCGGTTCTTCGAACGGTACATCCGTGAAGAACTCGGCGACCGGCAAGATCTCGCACCGCGCGTCATTCCGAACTACCCGCCGTACGGCAAGCGCATGCTGCTCGACAACGGCTGGTTCCGGATGCTGACCCGTCCTGAGGTGACGCTCGTCGACAACGCCGACGACGGGATCGATCACATCTCGGGGAACACGATCCACACCCGCAACGGGAACAGCTACGAGGTCGACGTCATCATCCTGGCGACCGGTTACAACGTCGCCCGCATGCTCTCTCCCCTGCCGATCAAGGGCCGCAACGGCCTGAGCATCCGCGAAGCCTGGGACGACACCGACCCGCGCGCGTACCTGGGTACGGTCGTTCCCGAATTCCCCAACCTGTTCGTCCTGTACGGACCCAACACGCAGCTCGGACACGGCGGCGCCTTCATCTTCGTGATGGAATGCCAGATCGACTATGTGCTCAAGACCCTGCGTGCGATGTTCGAAGCAGGCATCGGTCAAGTCGAATGCCGGCGGGACGTCTTCGAGACCTACAACGACGCCGTTCAGGAACGTCACCAGCAGATGATCTGGACCCACCAGGGAATGACCACCTACGTCCGCAACGACAAGGGACGCGTGGTTGGGAACAATCCCTGGGAGCTCGTCGAGTTCTGGAGTTTGCTCAACAACGCCGACCTCGGCGACTACCACCTGGTCGAGAACGCTGTCGAGGTGGGCGTGCGATGACACCCGAACTCGTCCTCGACACCGAGCTCGACAGTTCGCACGTCGGTACCGTCACCTTCGAGCGAGGCCCCTACAACTATCTCAGCGCGGGTCTGCTGATCGCGCTCGCAGATGCCTTCGACGATCTGAGCGCCCGCGGCGCCCGCGCAATCGTGCTCTACGGTGACGGCCGGCACTTCTGCGCGGGAGCCGATTTCGCCGGCAACGACACCGCGGCTCCGGGCGCCGCCACCTCGCCGATCTACGAGGTGGTTCCGAGACTGTTCGAACGCTCCGTTCCGGTGGTCGCGGCGCTGCGCGGTGCGTCCGTCGGTGGGGGTCTCGGGTTGGCTCTCGCCGCGGATTTCCGTATCGCCACCGCGAAAAGCCGCTTTTCCGCGAACTTCGCGCGACTGGGTTTCAGCCAAGGATTCGCGCTCTCACTCACCCTTCCCCGCCTGATCGGGTTACAGCGGGCGAGCGATCTGCTCTACACCGGTCGCACGATCTACGGAGACGAAGCCCTGCAGATCGGGCTGTGCGATCGGCTCACCGACGACGAAGCGTTGTTGCTTCGCGAGGCCCGATCGTATGCCGCCGAGATCGCAGCCTCGGCGCCACTGGCGGTCGCGGCGATCCGGCGACGACTCCACGGCGACCTCGCCGATGCTGTGCGCGATGCTCTCGAACGAGACTGGACGGACCAGACCTCCCTCAAGCTGACGGCAGACTTCCGAGAGGGCATCGCCGCGGCACGTGAGCGCCGTACACCACAGTTCCGAGCTCAGTAGCACGCTGAGAACGCCCCGACCGGCGCACCCCACGCTTGACGAAAGCGAAAGCACCTCTGATGACAGACATCGTCGTAACCCCACAGGACAGACGCAGCGATCCGGCCACCCCACTCGGAATGATCATCGACGGGACCGAAACCGCATCGCTGACGGGCGAAACCTTCGACGTGTTCGACCCCGGCACCGGTGACGTCCTCGCGCGGGTGGCGCGGGGGAACACCGAAGACGTGGACAGGGCCGTTGCCGTAGCACGGAGATCGTTCGACGACGGTCGGTGGCGACGCCTGTCGCCGGCCGACCGCGGCGTGGTGCTCTGGCGCGTGGCGGACATCCTCGAATCCCACCGCGACGAATTGGCGCGGCTCGAGAGTGCGAACGTGGGCCTGCCGCTCGCGCACGCCTATGCGATGGCGGGCGAAGCGATCAGCGCGTTCCGCTACTACGCGGGGTTCGCGGATAAAATTCACGGCGGAACACTCGAACTCGGCCCGGCGGAGCAGCGTGTGCACGCGTACACACTGCGTGAGCCGATCGGGGTCGCGGGTCTGATCACCGCGTGGAATGCCCCCTTGGTGATGGCCGCGCAGAAGCTTGCCCCCGCCCTCGCCGCGGGCTGCTCCTGCGTCCTCAAACCGGCGATGGAAGCGCCTCTGACGACGCTGCGGGTCGCCGCGCTTCTCGAAGACGCCGGGGTACCCGCGGGTGTCGTGAACGTCGTCACTGGGTCGGGGACGACGGTCGGGGCTGCGATTGCCGCACACCCCGGTGTGGACAAAGTGTCCTTCACCGGTTCCACCGAAGTCGGCAAACTGATCCTCGGCGCGGCAGCCGGAAATCTGAAGAAGCTGACACTCGAGCTGGGCGGTAAATCCCCGGTGGTGGTGTTGCCGGACGCGGACATCGACAAGGTGATCCCTGCGGTGGCCGCAGCCGTCTTCTACAACGCGGGTCAGATCTGCACGGCCGGTACGCGACTGTATGTCCACGATTCGGTGTACGACGCCGTCGTCGACGGTGTCGGCGAAGCGGCACGCGCATTGAAGATGGGCCACGGCAGCGAACCGGGCGTCGAACTCGGACCGCTGATTTCGGCGAAGCAGGTGAGCCGGGTGGCCGAGTACGTCCGCAGCGGCGTCGAGGACGGTGCCCGTGCCATCAGCGGCGGATCGCCTGTCGACGGCACGGGATTCTTCTTCGAACCGACCGTGTTGGCCGATGTGAACCACGAGATGAAGGTGATGCGGGAGGAGATTTTCGGCCCCGTGATCGGTGCGATGCGGTTCAGCTCGGTGAACGAAGCCATCGCGCTGGCGAACGACACCGAATACGGCTTGGCCGCGAGCGTGTGGACCAGGGACATCGGGTCGGCGCACGCGGTGGCACGGCAGTTGCGTGCCGGCCGGGTCGGGGTGAACGTCCACCGTGCGGGTGGAATTCACATCCCGCAGGGCGGATATCGGCAGTCCGGCTGGGGCCGGGACGGCAGCGCCGAGGGACTCGACGCCTATCTCGAGACGAAGTCGATCCTCGAGGCGCTCGATCGCTGACCGACAACCGAACGCCGGCGGAACCCCGCATAAGGGTGCCGTCGGCGTTTGTCGATTGGGCACCGGCCGGTGGTCAGCGCCGCAACCGGGCAGGGGCCGGGGATGGGGATCATTGGGGCGCCGGGGCCCGACACCGCACCGAAGTCGGGGATCCCGCACCGCGAAACATGATCACGCACAAACATGCCCTGTCCGGCCAGGCCCGGACAGGGCATGTTCGTCACTGCGCGGCTCCACCTCCTCTGGGGAGGGCGCCGGCTCCGCGTCCTACGGTGTGTCGTGAAGGACCATGCCGCGCAGTGTGGACCCGTCGTACATCGCAGCCCATCCGTCGTTGATCTCGTCGAGAGTGAAGGTGCGATTGACGAGTTCGTCCAGCTTCAGGCTCCCGGCACGGTAGAGATCGAGGAGCCTGGGCACCGCGAGTGTCGGCGACATGGCGCCGTACAAGCAGCCCTGGATGCGCTTCTGGAAGAGGGGGAACTGCGCGAGATCGATGGGAAGCTCGCCGGGGTTGCGGCCGGGTACGGCGGTCACAACCAGCGTCCCGGCTTTCCGGACGGCCTCGAGCCCTCGGGCGACCTGGACGCCGTCGAGGATGCTGGTCGTGATGATCGCAACGTCCGCGCCCTGACCGTTGGTGAGGGAGCGTGCGAGGTCGGTGGCTTCCTCGATCGACGACACGGCGTCGGTCGCACCGAACGACAGTGCACTGGTGCGCCGGAATTCGATCGGGTCCGCAGCGATGATCCGCGCGGCACCGGCGTGCTTCGCACCCTGGACCGCGTTGATTCCGAGGCCGCCGGTCCCCATCACGATGACGACGTCACCCGGCACCACCCCACCGGCGATGACTGCGGATCCCCAGCCGGTGGGTACGCCGCATCCCAGTAGCGCGGCAGCAACGAGAGGAATGTCCTTGTCGATCGGGATACAGCTGCGTTCGGGGACGACGCTCCACTGTGAGAACGTGCCCAGAAAGCACGCCTGGGCGACGTCACGTCCCTCATGATGCATGCGGTGCGTCCCGTCAAGCATGGCGCCGGTGGGGATGAGGGCACCGACATCGCACAGATTCTGCATGCCGCGCGCACACCAACGGCAGCGGCCGCAGCTCGGAAGAAAAGCCGTGACCACGTGGTCGCCGGGCTGGACCGTGCTCACCCCCGGGCCGACCGCTTCGACGATCGCCGATCCCTCATGCCCGCCGCAGTACGGCAGGTGCTGCCGGTCGCTGTCTCCGGTGGCGTGGTGCTCATCGGAGTGGCACAGCCCGGCCGCGATGTTGCGGAGCAACACTTCGTTGGCCCGGGGCTCGTCAATGTCGACTTCTACGACCTCCCACTTTCCCGGAATCTCCATCAGGAGTGCAGCCTTGGACTTCATCGGTTGTTCCTTTCATTCCTCAGGCGCTGAGGTGACACGTGCCCGGTAGTGAGTGGCTGGGTGACTCTGCTCGGTCTGCGAGGTCCGAGGCCTCTTAGTCGCGTTGTGGTCGGACCCCCGGCACGTGGGATCGCTGAGCTCGCGGCGCTGTCCAGCGCCGCCGGTGTCTTCACCAGCAAGGAGCGGCGTCAGGGGCCGGGAGCGGTTCTGTCGCTATTACGTATGCGCATACGATATAGCGTATATCGCAGGCGGTCAACGCTCCGGCCGAGGTGCCTCGCCGGTCGCGAGGCGGGCAGTCGGACCGGCAGTGGTCACCTCGCCGCGGGGCGGGAAACCTCGGGTAGACCCGCATACCGGCGATACTGGCTCACCGTCCGGTAGAGACCTTCTTCCATCGAGTAACGGCTGCGAATGCCGAGTTCGGCCTCGGCCTTGCTCGCGTCGTAGCGGCGGGCCCACGCCATGGTGGAGCCCGCGGGCAGGCCGTCGCCGCCACCCTTCTCCAACGAGAGGTCCGCCCCCGGCAGCAGTGCACGGAGGAACTCGTAACCCTCCTCGATGGGACGGTAATCGCCATGTGTCAGAAAGCATCTGGCCGACATCCGAGCCCGTATATGGGAGCGCTCACGGTACCGGCCCGTCCCCCGACAGAATCCTTCCGGCGGCCGGACCGTCCGTTCCCGAGTTCGTAGTGGCGTATATGGGAATTGGGCGGCGCAGTGGGTCGTGGTCGCCGTGAACACGACGCCCACACGGCCCGAGACCGAGTACGTCCTCGGCGGCGCCGCGTCCGTCGTGGGCACGAACCCGGGTCCGCGAGCGGCACCGCCGTGTCAGCGTTGGAGATCATTCTGGACACTTGTGGCCGACGTCGCGGCACGAGCATCGAGCCGGTTCACGGCGCCGAGCGGAACCGCGGCGACACCGCCGCCATCCGGTATCAGGGTTATCCGGCCTCGACGACGCGGGCGACGGACTCGGACACGACCACCGGCTTGTCGGAGCCTTCGCGCTCGACGACCTGACTCATCGTCACCTGGATGCCGCCCCCGACCTGTTCCGCGGACTGGACGGTGACGCGCATCCGGATGCGTGAACCCACCGGCACCGGCGCGGGGAAACGCACCTTGTTGTAGCCGTAGTTCAGGCTGTGGGCGAATCCGTCGAACCGCAGCAGGGTCGCTGACAGTGCCGGGCCGAGAGACAGGCTATACAACCCGTGCGCGATGGTGCCGCCGAGCGGGCTGGCGGCGGCGCGCTCGGGATCGATGTGGATCCACTGGTGGTCGCCGGTCGCGTCGGCGAAGGCGTTGACGCGTTCCTGGGTGACCATGTGCCAGTCGGTGGGGCCCAACTCCTTGCCGATCAACGCCGTGAGCTCGTCGAAGCTCGCGGGGCGAACGGGCGGTGCGGTGGTGGTGTCGGTCATCTGTCTTCCTCAATTCCGGGTGGCGCAGGGCCTGAATGTGTCATGTTCACGTTGGACCGACCGCTTCGACGATCGCCCGACCTGCTGCCGCATACGCCCGGTCACTTCGTTGGCCCGGGGCTCGTCCACTTGACTTCGACTTCGACATCCTTCCCACTTGCCCCGAATCTCCATCAGGAGGTGCAGTCCTGGACGGTCCGCACCGCCGGGTCTTTCACGGTTCGGGAGAGGCATCATGAGCTCGGGAGTGAGAACCAGCGGTTGGTCGAAGTTTAGGGTCGGTCGCGTTGCATTTGTGCATACGAGAGGGCATACGCAGCGGTCGGTCGACGCTCCGGCCGAGGTGCCTCGCCGGTCGCGAGGCGGGCAGTCGGACCGGCAGTGGTCACCTCGCCGCGGGGCGGGAAACCTCGGGTAGACCCGCATACCGGCGATACTGGCTCACCGTCCGGTAGAGACCTTCTTCCATCGAGTAACGGCTGCGAATGCCGAGTTCGGCCTCGGCCTTGCTCGCGTCGTAGCGGCGGGCCCACGCCATGGTGGAGCCCGCGGGCAGGCCGTCGCCGCCACCCTTCTCCAACGAGAGGTCCGCCCCCGGCAGCAGTGCACGGAGGAACTCGTAACCCTCCTCGATGGGACGGTAATCGCCATGTGTCAGAAAGCATCTGCCGCCGACATCCGGGCCTTCCAGGGCCCGGACGAATGCGTCGGATACATCCTCGACGTAATGGAAGTCGAGGCTGTGATCCCCAAAGAGGAACCTCGCCGGGCCGGACTCGGCAGCCGCGGCATGCAACGCATCGAGCAACCAGGTCGTACCGGATCCGCGCCCCGCCTTGACGTGCTCACCGAAACCGTAAACCCGGCTCAAACGCAGCCCGACGGTGTCGAGCCCGAAGTTCTCGTAGTACCGGGTGGCCAAGTACTCGGAGAACACCTTGGTTGCCCCGTAGACACCGCTTGGGTCGTAGTTGCTGTCATCGGTAATGAAGCCCTGCGGTCCTTCCGACCGGGGCCCGAAGACCGTGACCGAGCTCGCCCAGACCACCTTGTTCACTCCGAGCTGGGCGGCGGCCTCGAAGACATTCGCCGTTCCCCCGGCATTGACCCGGACGGCGGCCGGCGCGTTCGCCTCCGACGCGGCGCCGACCATCGAGGCGAGATGCACTACCGAGTCGGCGTCGTTGGATTCGACGGCCGCTCTGACGGCTGCCTGATCCGAAATGTCACCCACGACGACGGTGACCTTGTCGAATAGATCTCCCCCGAGCAGGTAGTCGAGGAATTTCAGATCGGGCAGCTCGATATCCGCCGGTTCTCCCCTGCCGCCGAAGTAACCGTAGAGGACGACCTTCTTGCCTGCTTTCAACAGATCTCTGACGACGTAGCTTCCGACGAAGCCCGTTCCGGTCACCATTACTGCCATTGTCCGAGTCCTTCACTTTCCGGTTTTTGCAGCGCGTCCCGCGCTGGACGTCTTCTCTCGACGGGGTGTCAGGCAGTCGCCCGGATCGGTCGCGCGTTCGGCAGGCTCGTTGGTGTGGCGCGACCGAGCGAGGATGCGGCGTGCCTGCGCATAGACCGGACCGTCGACCATCCGACCTTCGAAGGTGGTCACCCCGCGGCCGTCGTTCGTCGCGGCCAGCAGGTCCCGGGCCCATCGCACTTGATCGGCGGGCGGTGCGTACGCATCGCGGATGACGTCGACCTGCGTGGGGTGGATCGCGACGGTGGCATCGAAACCCACCGCCACCGCGTCGAGACACTCGGCGCGAAGACCATCCACATCGGGGATGTCCATGTAGACGGCGTCGATGGCGACCAGGGAGCGAGCCTTGGCGGCAACGAGAACCCGCGACCGGGCGTAGCGGGCCACGTCGCGGTACCGACCGTCGGGGCATCGGGACGACAGTCCACCGAGGCCGGCGACGAGGTCGTCGGCGCCCCACATCAAAGCGGTGACGCACGTGGCGTCCGCGATCGAGGAGCACTGATCCACACCGAGCGGCGTTTCGATCAGGGCGATCACGTCGAGGTGGCCGAGTTGCGCGAGGTCGTCGGCCCGCTCGGCCTTGGCCAACATGATGCGCCCGATGGAGGTCTCGCGGAGCAGTTGCAGGTCTGCTGTGTGCTCGGAGCTGCCGGCACCGTGGATGCGGAGCACGGTTCGCTCGAAGTCGTAGACTCCGTCGTCCACGAGCTCGGCCACGGCTCGGCGGGCGTCGTCCTTGTGTTCGGGCGCGACGGCGTCCTCCAGGTCCAGGACCACTATGTCCGCGCGCTGCACTGCTTTACGGTATCGCTCCGGTCGATCGGCGGGGCAGAACAACCATCCGGGCGGCGGCGTCCACTGCCTCATGACTGTTTCCTCACCAGCGTGGTGCGGGTTGCTTCGGCGACGATCTCGCCCCGTTGGTTGCGTGCCGTGTGAGCGAAGGTAACGATGCCGGCGTTCGGGTGACTGCGCGATTCCCGCTTGTTCGCGACGACGGTCTCGGCGTAGATGGTGTCGCCGTGGCGCACCGGATGGGGGAACTTCGCCTCGGAGAACCCCAGGTTGGCCAGGATCGTGCCCTGGGTCAACTGCGCCACCGACAGTCCCACGAGCGTCGACAACGTAAACATCGAGTTCACCAGGCGGTCATGGAAGGGGGCGAGCTGTTCGCTTTCCGCCTGGTCGAGGTGGAGCGGCTGGGTATTCATCGTCAGCGTCGTGAAAAGGACGTTGTCGGTCTCGGTGACCGTCCGGCCCGGCCGGTGCTCGTAGACGGTGCCGAGCTCCATCTCATCGAACCACAAGCCGCGCTGGACGATTCGCCGCGATCCTCGTCCGGTCGTGTCAAGTGCCGCATCTGCGGTCAGCACCTCCTCGGTCACAGCCGACCGGGGACGGCCCGGACTTCCTACATCTTCTGTGCGCATGGAGCCTCCGCTCTATCAATCTCGGTCATCTGCGACGCCAGTCAGCTATCTGGGATCGGAACTCTCGTCGGCCGCTCCGTTGACCATACCTTGTATTCACTATATCGTACGGATATTCATACTCCCGAATGCTGAGGAGGCCGGAACGTGGACTTCGAGCTCACCGACGACCAGCAGACCATCCGAAAAGCAGTGGCCGAACTGGCCGCAAAATTCGACGACACGTACTGGCTCGACAAGGACCAGGCACACGAATTCCCCACCGAGTTCTACGACGCGTTCGCGCAGGGTGGTTGGCTCGGTATCACCACACCCGAGGAGTACGGCGGCAGCGGATTCGGAATCACCGAGGCTTCGATCCTGCTCGAGGAAGTGGCCGCATCGGGAGCCGGCATGAACGGTGCCAGCTCGATCCACATGTCGATCTTCGGCATGCACCCGGTGATCGTGCACGGCTCCGACGAGATGAAGAAGGAGAACCTTCCCCGGATCGCCAACGGCGACCTGCACGTGTGTTTCGGCGTCACCGAACCGGGCGCTGGTCTCGACACCACCCGCATCACCACCTTCGCCCGCCGTGACGGCAGCGATTACGTCGTCAACGGCCGCAAGGTATGGATCTCCAAGGCGGTCGAGTCGGAGAAGATCCTGCTGCTCACCCGCACAGCGAAATACGAGGACTCGGCCCGCAAGACCGACGGCCTGACGCTGTTCTTCACCGACCTCGACCGCGCCCACGTCGACATCCGCCCGATCCGGAAGATGGGGCGCAACGCGGTCACCTCCAACGAGTTGTACATCGACGACCTACGTATCCCCGAAGAACACCGCGTTGGAGAAGAAGGCCAGGGTTTCAAGTACATCCTCGACGGCCTCAATCCCGAGCGGTGCCTCATCGCCTCCGAAGCCCTCGGCATCGGACGCGCCGCCCTGCGCGCCGCGGTCCGGTACGGCAACGAGCGCGAAGTCTTCGGCAGGCCGATCGGCAAGAACCAGGGCGTCGCATTCCCGCTCGCCGACTCGCTGGCACGACTCGACGCCGCCGAGCTGATGCTCCGCAAGGCAACCTGGCTCTACGACAAGGGCTTGCCCTGTGGCCGCGAAGCCAACACCGCGAAGTATCTGTGCGCCGACGCCGGTTTCGACGCCGCCGACCGTGCGGTACAAACCCACGGCGGCATGGGCTATTCGGAGGAATACCACGTCGCCCGGTACTTCCGTGAAGCCCGACTGACCCGGATCGCCCCCATCAGCCAAGAAATGATCCTCAATTTCCTCGCAGAGCACGTTCTCCGACTTCCCAGGAGCTACTGATGTCCGATTCGTTCACTCTCGCGGGCCGTTCGGCCCTGGTCACCGGTGCCGGTGGCGGCATCGGCGCCGCCGTCGCGACGGCCTACGCCGCTGCCGGTGCGGTTGTGCTCGTCACCGATAGGGACAAGGACGCGGCCGCTGCGGTCGTCGACCGGATCGTGGCCGCCGGCGGACGCGCCCAGGCGGCTGCCCTCGACGTGACGAACGCCGACCAGGCCACCACCGCCGTAGAGCAGGCGGCGGATCTCGGGGGCGGCACCCTCAACATCGTGGTCAACAACGCGGGCGTCATAGCCCCGGCGATGTTCCCCAAGATGACTCCCGAAAAGTTCCGGTTCGTGCTCGACGTCCACGTCGGCGGTACTTTCACCGTCACCCAGGCTGCACTGCCCCAGCTGCCCGACGACGGCACTGGTCGCGTGATCAACGTGACCTCCGCGGCCGGACTCGTCGGCACCATCGGCCAGGTCAACTACAGTGCGGCAAAGGCCGGGATCATCGGCCTGACGAAATCGTTCGCCAAGGAGCTCGCCAGGCGGAAGATCACCGCCAACGCGGTCGCGCCCCTCGCAGCGACGAACATGACCAGCACCATACGCACCGACGAAAAGCTCGCCGAGACGACGCTCGCCCGGATTCCGCTCGGCCGGTGGGCATCTCCGGACGAGATCGCCGGCACGTTCGTCTTCTTCGCAAGCGATGCGGCGGCTTACATCACCGGACAGGTGCTGCCCGTCGACGGCGGGATGGTGATCTGATGGCGTTCGCCGGCACCAGGCGCGACGCCTGGATCGTCGAAGCCCTCCGCACACCCATGGGACGCGGTCACCAGCAAAAGGGGTGGTACCGCGAGGTGCACCCCACCACTATGCTGGCCGAGGTCTACAAGGCGCTGCTCGCGAGCACCGGCCTGGCCGACACCGACATCGAGGACATCGTCGTCGGCACCACCTCCCCCTTCGGGGAACAGTCCCGCAACGTCGGCCGCAACGCCTGGCTCTCGGCGGGCTACTCACCCACCGTGCCAGCTGTCCAGGTGGACCGTCGCTGCGGGTCCGCGCAGACCGCGGTCGCGATGGCCGCCGCGTTCGTCGCCTCGGGCACGCACGACGTCGTGATCGCCGGTGGCATCGAGCACATGGGCCGCATCCCGATGAGCGCGGCCGGCGAGATCGAAAAGCTCTACGGCCCGGCGTGGCCGGCCGCGCTGCTCGACGCCTGGGACTTCCCCTCCATGGGCGAGGCCGCCGAACGGATCGCCGAGCAGTGGGGCATCAGCCGCGAGGCGATGGACGAATTCGCCGTGCGCTCGCACCGGCTCGCCGCCGACGCGGTGACCGAGGGACGGTTCGAACGCGAAATGGTGCCGCTGCATCTCGACGGCGCACTGCGCACGTCGGATCAGGGCATCCGACCCGGAATCAGCGCGGAAACACTCGCGGCGCTGGCGCCGGTGTTCCGGCCCGGCACCGGGCGCGTCACCGCCGGAACGTCCTCACCGATGACCGACGGTGCCGCCGGTCTGGTCCTCGCCTCGGACGAAGCCGTCGACCGCTTCGGGTTGGCGAAGCGCGCCCGCATCGTCGACCAGACGACTGTCGGCGTCGATCCGTCCATCATGTTGACCGGGCCTATTCCCGCGACACGAAAGCTGCTCGAGCGCAACGGTATGACGATGGCCGACATCGACCTCGTCGAGGTCAACGAGGCCTTCTCGTCGGTCGTGCTCGCCTGGGAACAGGAACTCAAGCCCGATATGGAACGGGTCAACGTCAACGGCGGCGCCATCGCCCTCGGACATCCGGTCGGCACCACCGGGTCCCGCCTGTTCGCGACCCTGCTGGCCGAAATGGAGCGTCGAAACGTGGAGATCGGTCTCGTGACGATGTGTTGCGGCGGAGGACTCGGTACGGCCACCCTCGTCCAGAGAGTGTGAGTGCAGCCATGTTGGACATGATGGGGCTGGTCCGCTCGGGGGACGGCATCTGGTGGGGTCAGGGCGGCGCCGAGCCGACTCCCCTCGTCGACGCGTTGATCGACGCCGTCGATCGGATAGGTCCCCTCACGGCCTTCTCGGGCGCATCCTGGAATCCCCGACTGAGGCGGGAGCTGCCCGATGCGCTGGCGATAACCTCGTACGGCGCCCTCGGCGAGCTGCGCCACCTTTCCCGCAGCGGCCGGCTCGAGGTGCTGCCCTGTCACTACTCCGCGCTGCCTCGCATGTTCGCCGCCGGCCGACTTCCTTGCGACGTCGGCATCGTCCAGGTTTCACCACCGGACGAGGAGGGACTGGTCACGTTGGGGGTCGGGGTCGATTACATGGCCGACGCCATACCCCACACACGGACCCTCATCGGGGAGATCAACTATCGGATGCCGGCCACCACAGGCGGCCCTCGCTTGCCGTTGTCGGTGTTCGCTGCCGTGGTGGAAACGGATCGCCCCTTTCTCGAGGCTCCCGTCAGGGCTCCCGACGAGGTGGACCTGTCCATCGCCGGCCAGGTGGCATCGCTCATCGACGACGGGGACACCCTCCAGATGGGGGTGGGGTCGTTGCCCCACGCGGTACTCGATGCGCTGGCGGGCCATCGCGATCTCGGATTCCACAGCGGCATCATCACCGACGGAGTGCTTGACTTGATCGACAAGGGCGTCCTCACGGGAGCCCGTAAGGAAGTCGACCCGGGCATCGTCGTCACCGGGTCGGCCTTCGGAACCAATGACGGAGTCTGTCGAATTGCGGATCTGCCCATCGAGTTTCGCGCTACGTCCTACACTCATTCACCGGTGGTGTTGTCGCAGCTGCGCTCGTTCGTGTCCGTCAACTCGGCGATCGAAATAGATCTGTCCGGTCAGGTGGGTTCCGAGCTCGCACGCGGGCGGTACATCGGAGCTGTGGGCGGCCAGGTGGATTTCAGCCGTGCCGCCGCGCTGACGGGTAGCCGGTCGATCATCGTGTTGCGTTCCACAGTGCCCTCACCCGCCGGTGGTACGAGCTCGACGATTGTCCCCACTTTGTCCGGGCTCGTCACTACGGGGCGGGTCGATGTGGATGCGGTTGTCACCGAGCACGGTGTCGCCGTGCTCACCGGGTGCACCGATGCCGATCGCGCGCGGAAGCTGGTCCGGATCGCCGCGCCGGAGCACCGGGAGGCGCTCGAACGCAGCAGGACCGACCTGCACGGCGCCACATAAGACCACCACGTGGAAAGGTTCGCGCCGCCCGAACATGTTCGGGCGGCGCGAACCTTTCCACGTGATCGAGTCGAGCCCTACTCCCGGACACCTGCGGTCGAGAGACGCTCCGCGGCGTCGAGGACGCTCTTGGATATTCTGTCGAGTTGTGCATCCATCCTCGCGGCCGGTCCCGCCAGGCCGATGGCCATGGTGACTTCCTTGCCCTGCAGCAGGATCGGGCTCGCCACACCGAAGAGGTCCGGATTGCGTTCGCCACGGTTGTAGCCGATGCGGGTGTCGTGCACGGTCACCAGTTCCTCGGCGATCCGGTCCCGTTCGGCTGGGTCGTCGGTGATCCGTCGGAGGTAGGCGTCTCGGCGTCGTGGCTCCATGAAGGCGAGGAAGCATTTGCCGTAGCTCACCGGCCACAGTGGATTGCGCTGGTGCATCGGCGGTGATGCACGGATCGTCTGTGTCGGCTCGACGAGATCGACGATGATGGCGGAGTTACCCACGAGAATCGAGAGGATGGCGGTTTCGTCGCACGCCTTCGAAAGTTGCTCCAGTGCATGGTGGTACCCGACTGGGACCTGCTGTCCGCCGATGGCGAGCAACGTCGAGACCGCGGGTCCCTGCAGGTATCGACCCTCGTGCTCGCGGAGGTAGCCGGTGGTGACCAGGCCCCTGGCGTATCCGTGAATTGACGATTTGGGTGCCCCAATGGCATCTGATAGTTCGCCAAGACGGAGCCCTTCCGGTTCGCTGGCGATGATGACCTCCAGAATCGCCATCACTCGGCTGACCGTTCTGTGTTCGGCCCCGCGGGCCGGAGTGCTGTCCGTGCTGGACATTGCCACTTCCACCTCTTCGTCGGTTCGTCTGCACAATCTTTGCAGGGTTTCGCCAGCCAACCCGCACGACGCTCACGCAAAGTTCGGACCGTCCGGCAGGGGTCTCCCCTACCCTCAATGTACGGAATCTCGAATCAGCATACGTTGGTGTGAAGGTTTCGGATACGTCGACGCGGGGACGGAAGCCGGGTTGCTGCACCTCGGCTTCCGCCCCCGCCTGCGACAGAATGGGTGTCGCCGTGTGAGACTGCTGCGTCGCCCCGGGCCGATTCGACCCGGGGCGCGGGACTACTTCAGACGGTTTGCCGCGCCGGGGATGACTCCGAATCGGAACCCTCGTCTCCGGGCTTCTTGATTTCGGTGTAGGCAGCAAGGTCCAGATGGCGCCCGTCGCGGGTCCGTGTCACCGCGATCATCGACACCACCAAGATGGCCAGCGTGAACCCGGCGACGAGCCCGGGGCCGCCGAGCGCTCCCAGCCCCGCGGCGACGAACGCCGAGGGCGAGGCGAAGATCAGGTTCGAGATGGAGTGCGACAGAGCCGCCCCCGAGAAGCGCACCTCAGTGGGGAACTGTTCGGCGAACAGAGCGGGCTGTACACCGGCCATGGCCTGGATGGACGTGAGCACCAACGCCATGCTTGCACCGGTAACGAAGATGTGCTCAGGTCCCGAGAACGGGAAGAACACCGCGATGCCCGTGATGCACCCGAGCATGCCGGCGACCATCACCGGTTTGCGTCCGATTCGGTCGGACAGTATTCCGCCACCGAGGCAGCCCACGATCGACACCGCGTTGGCGATCATCAGCAGCAGGAAACCGGTGTCGCGGGACAGGCCGGTGTTGCTCGTCAGATGACTGAGTCCGTAGACCGCGACGAGGTAGAAGGACAGTGCGGGACCACCCCAGCACAGGATGAGCGTGGTGACTGTACGCGGATGCGACCACAACACGGCCAGTCCCTTGCCGCTTGCGCTGGGCGCCGCAGCGCGATTCTCTTCTTCAGCGACGAAAGCCGGGGTTTCCTCGAGCTTGAGCCGAATGAAGATGGCGACGAACACGATCAAAATGCTCGACAGAAACGGAATACGCCAACCCCACGACTCGAACTGTTCCGTAGTGAGCGAGGCGCTCAGGGCGACGAGCGCCAGGTTGGCCAGCACCTGACTCATGGGCGAGCCAACGGTAATGACCGATCCGAGCAGGCCACGTCGGCTCTGGTCACCGTGTTCCATGGTCATCAGCTGGTTGCCCACCAACTCGCCGCCGAGGGAGACACCTTGGATGAAGCGCAAGCCGACGAGAATCGCTGCGATGCCGATGCCCTGCCCGGAAGGCAGTAAGCCGATCGCCACGGACGCGAGTCCCATCATCACCAGCGTGGTGAGCAGGATCGGCTTGCGCCCGAACCGGTCTCCGAAATAGCCGAAGATCAGTGCGCCCAGGGGCCGGGCGGCGAAACCGACACCGAACGTCGCGAACGACGCGAGCACGCTTCCGGTCGGTCCGAGGTCGCTGAAGAAAAGCTGCGGGAAGAGCGTGGCGGAAAGTACGCCATACAAAGCGAAGTCGAAGTACTCGAGGGCAGAACCCAGTGCACCGCTGGTGACGGCGCGTATCTCCATTTTTTTCGAGTACGTACCCGAATTGGGAGGACCAGACGATTCGGAACCGACCGCGTCGTGGGACGTCATAAGAACACTCCATTCGATTTCTGTTGCATGTGATCCGGTTTTTTCACTCGATGCCCGGTGACTGCGTCTCGTTCAACCGGAACGTCAAAGCGCGGAACGCCCCCACGGAGTTCCTCTATGCCGAAGCTCACACGGAAGACTGCGTGTGTTCGATATCATGCATGTACATACAGTATTGCGAACGACAGGAGGTGTCAACGTTCTTTCGGAACTTCCTAGAGGACGCCGCAGGCGGTCATAAAGGGCCTGGTAGTCGCCGCGAAGCCGACCGCTGAAGGATGGTTTCAGTCCAGTGATGGACACGGACCTGCCCGCCCTGGCCCGGTCGCGATCAGCTTCGGCCTCGGTCGTTCCTCGTGTTCGGCCAGGTGCGCGCCGCTGCGCCGGCGGAGTGACACTCATCGCCGCTTGGATCCGGTTTGTAAAGAACTAATCCGGTCGCCGATCCCGAGCGGTGGCTCACGGCGTCGAGCTCACGACTGCGGCGGGCGCTGGTCGCCGGGGTCGTCGGATCAGCCGGACCAATCGCACCTTCCCGTTCAGTCATGTCGGTCGGCTTGTATCTCGGATTCATGGCACCCGTCAGCGATACCCTTAGATCGGGCATTGAGAGCGGGTGCAGGGTTGTTTGCGCTGGTCGTGCCGTTGGGGCCAGCACGCGGGACGATGATCCGACGGCAGTGAGTAGACCAACGTGATGGGTGAAGGTGATCCGCTCGACACGCAGCGGTATCCGCCCTCCTCGGCTGCGGATCTGGCAGGCACCGGCTTCGCCGATGCCCAGGAGATCGGCCGCGGCGGTTACGGCGTGGTCTACCGGTGCACCCAGCCGGACTTGGATCGCACGGTCGCGGTGAAGGTCCTCACCGTCGATCTCGACGAGGAGAACCGGGCCCGCTTCTTCCGGGAGCAGCGGGCGATGGGCCGGCTGACCGGGCACCCGAACATCGTCAACATTCTGCAGGTCGGCACCACCGATAGCGGCCGTCCCTACATCGTGATGCCGTATCACCCGCAGGATTCCCTGGACGCGCGGATCCGCGGTGAGGGGCCGTTGCCGTTGGATCAGGCGTTGCGCCTCGGGGTGAAGATGGCCGGCGCGGTGGAGTCGGCGCACCGCGTCGGGATCCTGCACCGCGACGTCAAACCCGCGAACATCCTACTCACCGAGTACGGTGAGCCGGAGCTGACCGATTTCGGTATCGCACACATCACCGGCGGCTTCGAGACCGCGACCGGCGCCGTCACCGGGTCGCCGGCCTACACCGCGCCGGAGGTGCTCGCGGGGGACCCACCGAGCCCGGCCGCTGACGTCTACGGTCTCGGCGCCACCCTGTTCAGTGCCCTGACCGGGCATGCCGCGTTCGAACGCCACAGCGGCGAGCAGGTCGTCGCACAATTTCTGCGGATCACCACGCAACCGGTCCCCGACCTGACCGAGCAGGGGATCCCCGATGACGTGGCCGATACGATCGCCCGCGCGATGTCCCGGACACCCGGTCAGCGCCCGGCCACCGCCGCCGACTTCGGCGACGAACTGCGCGGCCTGCAACACGCGCACGGCTTCCCGGTCGACGAGATGGCCCTGCACGCCGAACCGGGTGCGCAGGGCAGCGACCTGCCACCGACCTCGCACGGCGGACGACGGTCACCGGCGCCCTCGACGCTCGGCACGACGGGCAGTCTCCCGTTGGAGATGACCAGTTTCGTCGGCCGCCGACACGAACTCACCGAGGCGAAGAACCTGCTGACCGGCTCCCGGCTCGTGACATTGACCGGGATCGGGGGTGTCGGGAAGACCCGGCTGGGGATGCGGGTCGCGGCTGCTGTGCAGCGCGAGTACGACGGCGGTGTGCGGCTCGTCGAGTTGGGTGAACTGCGCGGCGGGTCGTTGCTGGTCGATGCGGTGGCTGCTGCCGTGGGGTTGCGGGATCATTCGGCGAGGCCGCTGCGGGAGATCCTGATCGAGTTCCTCGCACGGCGGGAACTGCTTCTGGTCCTCGACAACTGCGAGCACGTGGTGGACGCTGTCGCCGAACTCGCCGGCCTCCTGCTGCGGGCGTGTCCGCGATTGCGGATTCTGGCCACCAGCCGTGAACCCCTCGGTATCGGTGGGGAGGCGGTGCTGCGGGTTCCCCCGCTGGCTGTCCCCGATCCCGAGCGGAAGCCGTCGCTGCGAGGGTTGCCCAAATACGATGCGGTGTCGTTGTTCGCCGAACGCGGCGCCGCCGCCGTTCCCGGCTTCGTGCTCACCGAAAGCAATGCGGGGACGGTGGCGGGGATCTGCAACCGGCTCGACGGGTTACCGTTGCCGATCGAGTTGGCGGCGGCACGGTTGCGGGCGATGTCGCCCGACCAGATCCTGGGGCGGCTCACCGACCGCTACTCCCTGCTGACCCGCGGCAACCGGGGCGCGCCGACGCGGCAACAGACGCTGCGGTTAAGTATTGACTGGAGCTTCGAGTTGTGCACCGTCGGTGAACAACTGGTGTGGGGTCGGCTGGCGGTGTTCGCGGGAAGTTTCGAACTCGATGCGGCGGAGCAGGTGTGCGGCGCGGGCTTGGACCCGGACGAGTTACTGGACACGGTGACATCCTTGGTGGAGAAGTCGATCCTGATCCGGGAGGAACATGGGTCGGTGGTGCGGTTCCGGATGCTCGAGACCCTCCGCGAATACGGCTACGAGAAACTCAAGCAGACCGGTGAGTCTGTGTCTTTGCGTCGCCGCCACCGAGAGTGGTACGAAGCGTTGGCGCTGGCCGCGGACACCGAGTGGATCAGCGCCCGCCAACTCGACTGGATCACCCGTCTGAAACGGGAACAACCGAACCTGCGGGAAGCCCTCGAATTTAGCCTCGACGACGACCCCGCCGCAGGACTACGCACCGCGGCCGCACTGTTCCTGTTCTGGGGCTCCCAGGGCCTCTACAACGAGGGCCGGCGGTGGCTCGACCAACTCCTCGCCCACCAGAGCGGCCCACCCACCCTCGACTGGGTCAAGGCACTCCAACGCGCCGGCATGATGGCCAATGTGCAGGGTGACCGCCTGGCCGGAGCCGCACTCGTCGCGAAGGGGCATGAGCTTACCGCGCAGACCAGCGATCCCATGATCCGCGCCCTCGTCTCGTTTGCCGACGGCATGCTGGCCCTCTACAGCGGTGATCATAAGCACGCGTCCTCGCACCTCGAAACCGCCGTGGCCGAGTTCAGCACCCACGGTGACCGAACGCTCGAAGTGGCCGCCTTGTACCCGTTGGGGTTAGCGTATGGGCTACGCGGCTCGACTGACCAGGCTATCGAATGCCTCGAGCGGGTCCTGGCAATCACGGAAAAGTATGGCGAGAAGATGTACCGATCGCTCTCGCTGTGGGCGTTGGGAATTGCCGTCTGGCAGCAGGGTGGTCCAGATCGTGCGGTGGCACTTCTCGGACAAGCACTAGAGCTGACCAGGAAAGTGCACAGCCCGCGCATCGCCACAGCCTGCATCGAGGCGCTGGCCTGGATCAGCTTCGAACAACACGACGCACTGCGGGCAGCAGTTCTGCTGGGGTCTGCAGAAGGGCTGGCGCGGTCGGTGGGAAGCACCGTGGTGATCTATTCCGATCTGACTGCCTATCACCAGGAATGCGAGGAGAAGACTCGGAAACGACTCGGGGACAGATCATTCGGAGTGGCCCACCGCAAGGGTGAACAGCTCGGTTTCGACGCGGCAATCGCCTACGCCCTCCACGAGGAACCGCCCAGCACCTCCACGCCCGACGTCGATGCGTCACCGAGACTGACCAAGAGGGAACGCCAAGTCGCCGACCTGATCGCTGAGGGCCTGACCAATCAGGCCATCGCACAGCGCCTCGTGATCTCGCCACGGACAGCACAAGGGCACGTGGAGCACATCCTGGCCAAACTGGGTTTCACCTCCCGGACTCAGGTCGCAGCCTGGGTCGTGGAGCAGACGGACGTTGAGGACGGACACACCCGCTCAAATCCAACGCAGTAGTTTGCAATGCGCGACCACCCGCCGATTTGCCGGCACCCCATTCTCGGGTCGGTGGATCGGCGTAGTCCTCGACGATCGAACTGGGTTCACCTCGGAGGTAAGTGGTCCGGTGTCCTCCGTTCCGGAGTTTTCGCAGGCTCGGCGGCCACATGGGACAGTGGTGATCACCAAGCGAGGGCAAGAGCAGCGTGCGGATAAACGACGAAGTGATCACACCCCTCACGACACTGACTCCGCAAAGCGCGCGGCGGCGAGACTGGTCGCGAGGACCTCGGAAGAGACATTGAGTTCGCTGACGAAGTGTCCGTGTCCGTGAAGACATGCAATGCCATCTGATACCGGCATTCACTCACGCAAACGAAGAAGCAGCGAGTGGAATCGCGTGACGTTGTAACACTACAACGCCGTGCGCCCGCACCTACTACGACGAACACATCACCTAAACCCCGACACTCACCCAGGCGCTTGACACTCGCGGCTTGAACGGGCCAGCAACAACCGAGGGGCTACGCGCCCTGGCCCGCCAGCCCTGCATTCAGGGGAAGAGCCGAACTCGAATCGCCGCCCTCGAGAAGTTTAAGCGCCTCAAAAATCCGGTCACCCTGTCCCTGAGCACCCTGTGCGACGTGCCTGGGTGGGAGGGAAAGATTGTTGACCTCTGACCGGATCCAGTCACGGATGGCCCAACGCTCCGAGATCGCCCAGCGGCCGTCGCGCCGTTCCATGTAGTCGATGTAACGCACGCCAGAGGTGTAGTTGGCCTCATCCTGGGGAGACTGGCCGACGTGGACGACCATGGCGTAAGTCTCCGAAACGGCACGATCTCCATCGACCTGCGCTAGGTGGTTGCCGACGAAGTGCATCGTGCTGCGGTACTTGGCCAGCTCAGTCTCCACCCAGACAAGGAATTCATTGATCCTGCCGGTAAAGGAACTGTGGTGATCGAGAGCATCCGAATGGTAGGTCGATCGGACTAGGTCGAGGTCGAGGCGATCGACGCCGCGGCAATACCCGAGAACTACCTCGTGGATGGCTTGCTTGTCATTGCTCACGATGCCTCCTAGTTGTGGGACCAAGACGATCAGCATCATCACCACGCTGATCGTATTCGTAATACGGAATGGATACTCAGTATGGCGAACAGCCCTTTCTGGGTCGTCGCCCATTGATCCGGCTTCCGTCCGAAACATCCAGAAAACTGTGCGCGCTCTTGTTTTGTCTTGTTTTTCCAAGCGTTGCGCTTGCTGAGTGCCCGCCCGCCCCAATCGTCGAACGGTCAGCGGTAGAGGTGGGCGCCGGTGGTTGCGTTCCGCACGGCGCCCAGAACGATTGCAATACCGAGGATCCCACTTCCAGTGAGGATGTAGGCGGGCGCGAGGTTGTTTCCGGTGACGTCGATCAGCCAGGTGGCAACGAACGGACTGAGGCCACCCCCCAGCACCGCACCGACGCTGTGACCAAAGGCGACACCGGTGTGGCGAACCTGCACCGGAAACATTTCCGGCAATAGCGTTAGCGTGCCTGCTGAGCACAGTGCGTAAGGAACCATGCCGATGACGAGACCGATAACTGCGAGGGTCACTGAATGCTGCCCCATGAGCAGGAACGAGGGAATGGTGACGGCCGCGTACACGATGTAGGAGATAGTCAGAAGTTTTTTCGCTCCGACGCGACATCCAAGCAGTCCGGCGACTGGGATGAACATCGCCGCCGCCACGACGGCGAGCAGCACGATGGTCGCGGCCTGCCCCTTGGAGAATCCGAGGATATTGCTGAAATAGACCGCCACGAAAACGGTACCGAGGTAGACGCCGGTGTTCTGAACGACGGCGATCGCCACAACCTTGGCCAACGGTGCCCGGTGGTGCGCCAGCAGCAATTTAAGGGGCCGTGTTGTGGCCGTGTTGTCAGCCTTCGATGCGGTGTACTCAGGGCTGTCCTCGATGGACAGCCGCAGATATAGGCAGAGAATCCCGAGCGGAACTGCGAGCAGGAAAGGAATCCGCCATCCCCACGCCTCCATCGCCTCTGACGGGAGGAAAGAAGCGGACAACGCAGCTATCCCGGCCGCCGCACCCTTTCCGAGCACGCCGAGGCTAGGGACCAACGAGATATACAAGGGTCGCCGGTGCGGTTCCGCCCATTCGCGGATATAGCTGACCGCCCCGCCGATTTCCCCCCCGGAGGAAAAGCCCTGCAGCATGCGGAACACCACGAGAAGGATGGGCGCCGCCACACCTATCTGCGCATACCCTGGAAGCATCCCGGTCAGGGCGGCGGCCACGCTCATCAGACCGATGCTCGCCATCAGGCTCGCGCGGCGACCCACCCGATCACCTAACCACCCGAAGCAGAGTGCACCAAGTGGGCGAACAGCAAACGCGGAGCCGAACACCAGCAGCGTGTTCAGCAGTCCGATCATCGGGTCGTCACTCGGGAAGAAGACCACCGCCAGCGTGGCCGCCACGTAGCCGTACACACTGAAGTCGTAATATTCGATGAGCGTTCCGAAAGCCGCTACTGCGGTTGCTCTCTTCGCCTTTCGCTGCTGCTCACTTGTAGACGACGGTGTGACCGAGTCGGTTGTCGTTGGGGTCACATCTGCTCCTATGTGAAAATCTACTGTCGTTTGTCTCGGATCGAACTGGTTTCGCTGGGTTGCTGGTCATTACGAGTTCGCGACGAGTTGCCGACTGACGGCGATCGGTTGGTCCGACGAGCGATACACCGTGGGGCGGGGTACGTAGAACATTGGTCAGCCTTCCTCCCGACTGGCCCGGCTACCCGGTAGCCCCGCGAGGCGTCCGTATACCGTGTGCCGGTCGAGAAAAGTTCACCCAAAAATGCCATGAGGCATGCTGCCCGACAGTCCCCGCCGTCCCTTCGGACCTGGTCGAAGGATGCTCGCCGTCGCCCTGAGCTGGGGAAGATGCAGCACGCTAAGGACGGCTACGAGGCGTAGCTAATAGATGGAAGTCGTACCGCTCTACCCGCGAGCCGACGAACGCCGAGGTGAGCGTACGACACGCATCTGGTCCCGATCAGGGCCCGCTATCAGGTGGACCCTCCTCGCCGTACGCCAATACTGTCGGGTGCAGTCATACCGACCCCGTTCTCATATTCGTTTGCACATTCGACATTGCGTACGGTAGCGGTGTGACGGTCGGCACGTCAAGGGTTCGTTTACGCCTACGAGTTCACCCTGTGGAGGAGGGTCCATGGTGCGACAAGTGGCCGAGATCCTAGGTTTGGGCGGAAAATTGCGGATCGACGCACACCGAGATCTTTCGGGAGCCCCGCCCTACCACACGTGCCAGATTTCTCGTAACCCGCGAGCGCCGACTCCTAGTCGGCGAAACCGAAGAGTGCGTGTCGATTCCCGAACCTCACACAACCGGCGCAGACCTCCCCACACTGCCCTTGTTCGACTATCAAGACCGGTATACGATATCGCGAATGATTCAACTTTTCCTTGGCTCGCAATTAAGCCCAGGCTCTCGTTCTCGACCACTGACTTAAGGAGCATCATGTCCAGCAGCCCCTCACCCGACTTCTCCACTGGCACAGCCTTGGTCATTGGGGGTAGCGGGGGTATCGGCCGAGTGATCTGCCGGCGTCTGGCCGAGGCAGGCAGCGATGTCGTGCTGACCTATCGGCGTAATGAGGCGACGGCCGAAGAGGTCGCAGCGCAGATCCGTTCCCTGAAGCGCCGGACGGCAGTGGAGGCGTTGAACACCGAGGACGAGGCGGAGACGAAGAAGTGTGTAGATCAGGTCGCCAATGAGTTCGGTGGCCTGCACACACTCGTATATGCGTCGGGTCCAGACCTGCCGATGATGCACATCAGCCGGACTCCGCCGCACCAGTTCCGTGACTACTTGTTGCAGGATGCCGCGGGCTTCTTCAATCTAGTCCACGCGGCGATTCCGCATCTGCGTGCTTCGCAAGGTTCGATCGTCGCCCTGCATACGGCAGGGCTCCGGCGGTACCCGGCCAAGGACATCCTCTCGGTGGCGCCGAAGGCGGCCGTCGAGGCCATCATTCGTGGGGTCGCTCGCGAGGAAGGCCGATACGGCGTGCGTGCCAACGGAGTGGGCATCGGCGGCGTCGAGGCCGGGATGCATTGGCGGCTCAGGGAGTCCGGACACTACAACGCGGCGGCGCTGGAGATCCTGCAACGCAATCGCGCCCTTCCGTACGCCGGTCGAGCCGAGGACGTCGCTGAGGCGGTCCTGTATCTAGCATCGGGCAGCGCCGCTCGCTACGTCACCGGACAGACGATCAACACCGACGGCGGCTACGCACTCTGATTCACGGCCCCAGTTGCAGGCCAGCCGAGCTCAATCTTGCTGTAACAGTTCGGTGCACTGATCGATCAAGTTCTACTCGAACATCTCTTTGTCGCTTTCCGGGGTGATGACACCACCTCGTTCCCACGAGCGTGACCGCCGACGGTGTCATCAAGCGTATCGACCTCCCCTTCTGACGCCTGGGAAGGGTGGTTGCCGGCAGGACTGCGATTAGAGCGTCGAGGGTCATCGACAGTCACCTAAGAGCGAACCGTCCGAGAACTGGATCGTCGCCTCACGGCGTCACCGACCGGAAGGCAGGCACAGCAGGCCACATCAATGGTGCATGGTGATTCCGCCTACGGCATGCGCTGGGCATCTCCGCCCTGCCTGCACTCCAAGGTCGACTTCTCGCCGGTGATGGCCAAGAACACCGCAGTCCAGCTGAATAGCCCCCGACACCAAAACATTCGAGGAACACGCGATGACTACTGCAGAGATCACCAACCACACGGGCGTTCCGGAGGATTTCGTCAGCGGTCTGGAGGGCGTGGTCGCCTTCACCAGCGACATCGCTGAACCCGACAAGGACGGCGGCGCCCTGCGCTACCGCGGCGTCGACATCGAAGACCTCGTGTCCAAGCACGTCACCTTCGGCAACGTCTGGGCGCTGCTCGTCGACGGCCGCTTCGGCCCCGGCCTGCCCCCGGCCGAACCCTTCCCCCTGCCCGTGCACACCGGCGACGTCCGCGTCGACGTCCAGGCCGGCCTCGCGATGCTCGCCCCGATCTGGGGATACCAGCCCCTCCTCGACATCGACGACGACACCGCCCGCGAGCAACTCGCCCGCGCCTCCGTGATGGCCCTGTCCTACGTCGCCCAGTCCGCCCGGGGGATCTACCAGCCCGCCGTCCCGCAGAAACGGATCGACGAGGCCAAGACCGTCACCGAACGATTCATGGTCCGCTGGAAGGGCGAACCCGACCCCGCCCACGTCGAAGCGATCGACGCCTACTGGGTCTCCGCCGCCGAACACGGCATGAACGCCTCCACCTTCACCGCCCGCGTCATCGCCTCCACCGGCGCCGACGTCGCCGCCTCCCTCTCCGGGGCGATCGGCGCGATGTCCGGCCCGCTGCACGGCGGCGCCCCCGCCCGCGTCCTGCCGATGATCGAGGACACCGAGAAGTCCGGTGACGCCCGCGCCCTGGTCAAGGGCATCCTCGACCGCAAGGACAAGCTGATGGGCTTCGGTCACCGCGTCTACCGCGCCGAAGACCCCCGCGCCCGCGTGCTGCGCGCCACCGCGAAACGGCTGAACGCCCCCCGCTACGAAGCGGCCGCCGCCCTCGAGCAGGCCGCCCTCGCCGAACTGCGCGAGCGCCGCCCCGACCGGGCCATCGAAACCAACGTCGAGTTCTGGGCCGCGGTCATCCTCGACTTCGCCGAGGTTCCCGCGCACATGATGCCCGCGATGTTCACCTGCGGCCGCACCGCCGGCTGGTGCGCCCACATCCTCGAACAGAAACGTCTGGGCAAGCTCGTCCGCCCCGCCGCCATCTACACCGGCCCCGCACCCCGCACCCCCGAGTCCGTCGAGGGCTGGGACCACATCCCCCACACCAGCTGACCATTCGACCTCCTCGCCGAGAAGCGCAATGGGACGACGCCCGACCCGGCTGGCGGACGTACGCGTCGACAGGTTGTGCGGGTCAGCACGTCCGGGTTCCGGCCGAATGCGTCGCGCTTCTCGACGATGCGGCGAATCCACTTGTCCGCCTCCATCCAAGCCGCACAGCCACATCGGCTGCGCCGCCATCCGGATGACCCCCGGAGCGAAGTCGGCCAACCACAGCCGATCCAGCTCCACCGACTCTCGTACAGAACATGGCCACGATTGGTGGCCGACCAGAACATCCCCGCATAGTGCCGGCGCCGATGATGACTTCGGACTCGTCGAACCGGCAAACCATGAACGACTTGATGCGGATCCACGGCAGCGACCGTTGTCGCGACAGGACCGCCGTCGTCCTGCACATACCTGACCTCGACCTCGCTGGTCCTGGGCACGCACCAGTGTTGTCCCAAGTGACATGAAATTTGGAAAGTGACACTGCTTCTCTTCATGGTTGTAATCTGTCTCGTCGGCCACTTCAGCTGCGCCACCAACAGAAGAGGCCCGATGGGACACCCGCGTCGCGGCCTGCGACGGAAGCGACGAACTGACCAACCTCCTCGCCGCCAAGACTCGCGAATGCCACCTGTCCCATCGACTCGACGCCGCTGCGATCGCGGCCCTGCCACCAGGGCGGCACACTGCGGGGCCGAGGCCTCGACCACCGCGGTCAACTCGTCGCCCCCGGCGCTCACCGCGGCCACGCCTGATGGCAAGTCCATCCAGCCGGAAGGCGACGTCTCATTGGCCTGTCGAGCACCGGTCCGACCACCCGGCAGATCCCTCGCTGACCAGCCTCGGTGCCAGAATCTGGATGTCTCGTGAGATATACGGATTCTAGAGAACACCGATTTGCGGAGCTACAACAACTGTAGGTGCGCGCCCGACTTGTCAGTAGTGGGCGGAGTTGAGCTGTGATTTCTCAGCCCCGTGTCAGTGCGGGATTCTCACTATCTTGTCATGACCCTGGGGAACCTTCTGGACAGAGAGAGTCCTTGAGAGGTGCCCTGAGCTGGGGAGATGATGAAGGGTCGGCTGCCCTGCTGACACGAAATTGAGAAAACCAGCACTTCGCTGACAGGCAACTGACACGAAATTGAGAAACTGACACCGATCGCGACAACCTACAACATCGACGACTCGCGGGTCTCCATGGCACCGCCCCGTGTCACTCATGGTTTGTGCGCACTTGGTCACGATAATTTCAATTATCGCACCGTCGGGCCCGAAACCGCACGTCAGCACGTTTTTGCTCTGCAGCGTGTCGTAGCGCCCCGGTACCCCCTGCGTCGGTGACGATCGAACCGGTGAACGAGGCCCCGCGCGGGCCGGTAACAGCACCCGCGGGCCCGTGGTGCCCGAGGAGGTGGCGGCGCGGATCGCCGGCACCATGCAGCGGTCGCGGGCGCTGCGGGTCCGCTCATGATGTCGACCGGCCAGCCTCCCCGACAGTCTGGTCGCCGACACCGGGTGAGAAGCCGTCCTTCAATCTCCAGTGGGAAACCACCTCCGGCACCCAGGCAACTTGGCCGGAGCCTTCGGTCTCCAACCGATCCAAACCTGGAAACGGCGCGAGCCGCAGGCCTCGTCATCCGACGAGTAATCCTGCGGCCCACTTCCGCTCCCACCGCGATGGGCTGGCTACACCTAAAACCTTAACAACTTAAAGTTGTTTCAATTGCCGCCAGGAACCATCAACCGACAGTATGTCGAAACCAAAGCGGCAGCCACCATCGCGTGCCGAGGGCACGTGGGACGCTTGGTGGTTATCAAATGGGTTACCGCGACCGAACTTGAACAGATCGGCTACGTTCGGCACCGACTGACGGAGCCCTTGATTGCTCGCAATCGGATCTTCCCTAGATCACCCGCAATACTGACACCCTCGCCGAAGTCCAGGGGGTCATCGCGTCGCGTGCCCTTCGACCCTTTTTGGCGGAGGCGAGTTTCCAGCACCGTCAACCGCTCACACTCCCCTATTCGATTCCACCAGTAGGCGCTCGCGGTCATACTGCTTGCACCGCGCTACAGCGGAATTCGCCGCTTTGTCCGAGCCCCACACGTAGGCAAAGAACTCCCGATCGTTGCGCATGAGGTCATCGACGCGGGAATCTTTCAAGGCCGCATTTCGCATGAACGGCATACGGGCGTGAGTGTTGACCGTCTTCTTACTCATGCCAAGCAGTTTCGCCACCTCTGATTGGGAAAGTCCTCGAAAAAGAGCTTCCATGACGAGCGCCTGGTCAACGTAGTTGTCGGCCAGGAATTTTAGGTGTCTCACCACCCACCGGGCATCGCGGCGTCTGGTTGCCAGGTCGTGCCCATCAGGACTGGTCATGCCCGCAGCATTGCGGTATTCAGCGTGTACCGCAATCCCGACGTTCGGTCGGGTTTGACGCATCAGCCGAGAAGAACAGTGCTCATCTGGCCACCTGTTTACCTTGCGAAGCAAGGTGTCTCCTCAGCGCGCCGCGGCCGATACCAGGAATTGCGGCCTCACTCTCCAGGGTTCCGACCTCGATCATCTTCCAAATGTGCCGCGCCTTCGCCGCGTCAATCCCTTGGCTGGCCACCGATCCAGCACCGGGCGCCGGCGAACTCGGGAATCAGCTGTATCGCTGCCCGGAGCCCCTGGACGAGACCTTGCTACGGACGGCACTGCGTATGTTCGAACGAATCCGCGGATAAGATCGATCTACGGGTGTGATTGAGCAGGCGACGCCTCGTCGAGAAGCGAATCGATAAGATACTCTGCCGCAGCGGTTTTCGCGTGTGTTTTTGTTGTTCCGCGGCCAATCGCCGCGTGGTCCCGGTATTGGACTTCGCATGTGAACACCGGGGCGTGGGCAGAGCCCTCCATCTTTACTGACCACTGTGGGGAGGGATGCCCGTGGTGTTGGGCATGGCTGAGTACCCACGCGATCGGGTTCTTGTGCGCTCGTTCCCGCCGTTTCGACGCCTGCCCACAATCCGAAGTCGGGTTTCCGTTGCTCGCTGGTGCTGGCCGCGCCCGTATCCCTGCGTGCGTGGCGCTCGGGGGCACTGCGTGCGGCTCATCCCGCAGCGGGGAGTCCGTCTCCGGGTGGCTCTTCCCGGCTGCGACCGCCTGGGTGAGGCCCCATGCCGCGTCCTGCTCGGCTCGCTTCTTACTTCCCGCCGTTGCCCACGGTCCGCAGACGTCACCTACACGGAGGCGGGCAGCGAATACCGGGGTGTGGGAGGGCCCACGGTGATCGCTATCGATTTCGGGTCTAGGCAGATCGGGATGGGCTTGTAGCCACATCGACACCACACTCGGCCCAAATTCCGGATGCGACTGCGATGCCCAGTCGAAGACCTCGGATCGGATCGGTGTCCAACCCTCCGAGGCGTCGAGCAACGTCACGATGGTGGTGACAGTTACCTCGTCGGCCTTGATTCGGCGGCGGAGCTCGGTGACCACTTCACCGATCGGGTCGCGTGCGGTCGCGGCCGCCAGCACCTTCGCCCACCGCTTCGAATCGAGACCCTCGAGTTCACCGGCGGCGACGACCTGCGCGGTCACCTTCCGATCGAGTGCCTTGAAGTGTGCTGCCTTTTCTTCCCGGTCCGCGGCGATGCGCCGGTTGATGTCGACGGCGAGGTTGCCGAGTTGTTCGGTTGTGTACGGGGCAGGCGCGGAATCGAGGTGGGCGAAAATTACCCGCTGAGTGATCAGGTCCGACACTCTGCGCAGCGGCGACGTCGCGTGCGTGTAGGCCGCCAACCGAAGCCCGTGATGGCCGTGCACCGTCGGGGCATACGTGGCAGCACGAAACGACGACTGCAGACGCGAACGCAGCTTCTCGAACAGCACCGGATCAGTCATCGCCACCGCCACCTCCGCTGCAAGGTCCTCGGTGCTGCCCGCGGTCACCGCGCTGCGGTGATTGCGAAACAGGACCGGGAGATCCTCCCGCACACACCACATGGCGATCGCCTCGTTGGCTGCGATCATCATCTCCTGCACGATCACATACCCGACCGTGCGCACGTCGGATGGAATCGGTGCGATTCCCCCTTCCTCGGTGGAACGCCAGCCATGCGTGAGGTCGTAGAGCGCGAAGGCACCGGACCGGCGACGCCCCTGAAGCAGCACCTGCGCGGCGTCATTCGCAGCTTTCACGCACTTGTGTAGCGGGTCGTCGACTGAACCCAGTATTTCGGTGATCTGCGCGTGATCGACCGCGACGCACCGGCCGGCCGGCACCCGCCCGCGATCGACACTCACCCCGGACACAATCCCGTCCGCGGACAGAGCAGCCTGGACGCGCAGTGTGGATCTCTCCGCAATCTCGGTCAACGTTGCCGCTTGCTCGGTGTCGCGGCCAAGCATCGGTACCGTCCGGCGGGAAAGGTACTTCGATTCACGGCGCAGGAAAGCCGTCGCATCAGCCGCGGAGCCTAGGGGCACGACGTCCGCGACGCCGGCGATGTGCACCTCCAGCTTCCACCCCGAACCGTCGGCGAGTTCGGCTACCGCGAACGCATCATCGCGGTCGAGTGCCTCGGACCGATCCACCATCAACAACGGCACACCGCTATCGGACACTGCGCCTCCTCAAGAAGTAATCGGCAGCGACACTGCACCAGGAACCATCAGTACCAGCGATGGACATCAGTGTCGATCACCTCTTTCCTTCGACACGCCCGCCGATCCGGCTGGCATTGGGGTGTGCCAGGTCAGATTTCGTCGAGGCACTTCCGTCCCGGCAGTTCTGGTTGACGGGACGTCTCCAGTGCCGTGCCTGGTCTCCTGGCCGATTAAGTACCCGGTGTTGCCCGGTCTGACGGGCACCGGCCCGCGTCCCCCTTCGTACCGGAGCGTCCTCCCGCGTGTATCGACGTGCCCGAACAGCACGAAACAAGACAACCACCTCGCTCACAACAGTAGATTCGATCTAACACCCGGCGCGATACCGTGAGGTAAGGCGCGCCGTGCATTCGGTGAGCATTCACGTGGCCAACATTGGTCCAATCGACCTGCACGGCCCGGAAAGCCACAGCGCACTCCGCATCGAACTCCTCCACTGAGCAACCCCATAGCCGCGAGGGGTGGGAAACGTCTTCTGTGAGGAGGATTCGGCCATGACTGTTCGTGGGCAGATGCCACAAGATGCGCCTGGACCAAGCGAGGCGCACCGTTCCAGTCGCCTTCGGCCCCTTCGATCTGCCGATGCACCGCGGATTGTCGATCAGGGGCGGTCAACCCGGTGTGAGGCTAGTTGCAAATTGCGCAGGACGTGAATCCGCTGTGTGAGCACCGTCGAGTAACGCGAATCCACCCTCCAGTGGCGGCTTCGTCGACATCCGGCGCGGAAAAGCCTCCGCGCCGCGTCGACCCGAATGGGTGACCATAGCGGAGTTGCCGTAAATGCATCCCCCTCGGCGCGATGACCTTCGTTCTCAGCAGGAGTGCAGGACCTGGCTCATCGCGTCCTTCTCTGCCTGCGTCACCCACAACCGGTACAGGGCCTTGACGTCGATCTGGCGCGAGACGTAGGTGCATCGGTAGCTCTTGTTCGGCGGCAACCAGGATGCGGTGTCGGAGTCGGACTTCTTCGAATTGGTGGGGCCGTCGACCGCCTGCAGGTTCCGTGGGTCGTTGGCCAGGTCGCGGCGCTGCTCCGGGCTGAGCTGCTGGGCGCCCTTCTGCCACGCATCGGACAGGGCGACGACGTGATCGATCTGCACCGCGGTGGAGGTGTCCTGGCCGCGGACAAAGGCGATGGTGGTGCCGGTGTAGGGGTCGTGCAGGGTGCCGGTCGCCACCACGCAGTCCCGGGTGCTGGTTTTGTAGGTCAGGTCGACCAGGTCGCGGCGCAGGATGTCGTTGCGGGTGTCGCACCCGTTGTGGCCGCCCTCGACGCCGTTGTCGTCGGACCACGAGGGGCCGAACTGCTCACGGGTGTACCCGGTCTTCGGGGCGCGGCCCTTGACCGCCAGGGTGTCGAGCTTCGCCAACGCCGGTGCCGCATCAAACCCCACCGACGGGACGGCCGGCGCGTCCCCGAGGGAGCCGGTTCCCGGGTTCGCATCAGCAAGGGCCGAGCACCCGGTCAAGCCGAGCGCGGTGACCGCACCGAGGGCGAGCAGAGCGGACCGGGGACGACGACGCATGTGGCAGTTCTCCTGTTACCTGTGGGACTGAAGTGGCACACAAGTATGACGTGCTCCACCGACAGCCCTTGTCGCCTGTCCGACGGAATGCCCACGTCACCCGAAACGTCACCACTGAGACCAATTGGCCAGCAAGCTCCCGACCACAATCGCCGAACCAGATATCCGCCCACCTTGCGCCAACCGAACAACGCAGTTCGCCACCCGCCACGCCAGCCTTCCCAATCGACTCACACCGGCATCGCCTGTCCGCCCGCTTCTTCAACATGCTTCTGACCTCGGACACAGAAATCGGCTCCCGGCTGGTGGAGAAGCGCCACGGTGGCGGATAATGGAACATATGTTCGAGAGCTGGCAGGCAGTGCACGACCCAAAGCCATGGCGCACCGTAGAACCACCCCGGCCGGTCACTGTCGACCTGGCTACCGCGATCGCGCACGGCGGCGGACGCCTCGCTCACGACCTCCCGTTGCGAGTCCGCGCCGACGGGCTCAATCTTGACGTCCAGGTTCCCGGCGTGCTGCACGCCTGGGCGCGTACATCCCGCGGAGCCTGGCTAGGTGCCTGCACATTTACGATTCCTACCGGCAACAAACTCGGCTCTTTGAAGGTCACGCAATGGTGCCCCGCAACGGCAATCACACCCCGGGAGCCGGACCGGCACAGATGAATCCAGCACTCCGCACCAGATCGCACAGTCGCTCCGCCACCACTCAGCAGCGATATGACCGGATGGGTTGGTCGGCGCCGGGGACGCGATGCAGCGAAGAGACGCATCCACCCAACGCCCGCATGAAAAGTGCTCAACCCAGCCGGACAGTCCAACGCGCGCTTCGCCGCCGACAGCGGCCGGCACACCCCACAAATCAAGCACACAGTCGCCGACATTAAGTGAATCGGTCTGACTACGAATCCGGCGGAGCATCCGGTCGTTGCTCTGCGTCAGGCCATTTCGCGAGCTTCACACGATACAGACACGGGATCTTCCGTTCATAGCCGTCTTTCGTGACACAGCGCTCCCCAACGCCCACACGACAATGCGGGCACGGAATGTGAACAACGAACTCGAATGGGTCCATCACTCACCTCCACCGACGCCACCTGATCACCCGCACCGACACCTGACATCGCGAATCATGCCGTACCCACCATGTACACACCACCCCGGCACCGTCGGGTATCCACGTCGGGCGCATCCGACCGCCGCATCGCACAGGAAGCCGCTCGACCGCGGCCACCACGAATCGCCTCAACGAAAACCACACGGCCGCGCCAACGTACCCACGAAGTGTCCCTCCGAGCTCTTCCGGCAGGAGGTGAGTGAGTGCAGCGTCGACTCGCCAGCTGACCAACGAGCAGAGATACCTGGCGTCAGCGTCTCGATAGCACCCAGATAGGAGGTGCCCGCCGTTTTACACTGTCTCGGCCACGAAGCCCCAATCAGTCGACACCAAGCTGTTCGACGCCCGCCCGGTTCACGTCCGCGCGAACAAGTACACAGTCAACGGCGCAACGCTTTTCAACCAACTTGATCCCGACCACAGTGCGTGATGACTTCCTGCGCATCTCACTCCCACTCGGAAGCGAAATTGCTTCAGGGCCATTGACTCCCCCGATCCGGCAATACCCTCCGACCCCCGAATCGACCACCAAAACTGTAGGACTCAAGCCGATCACTACCCACGCATGTCCGGGCCACCTGGCACTATGGCGAACAGCAGCCAGACGAACTGGCTGAGCGATGCAGCAAGGAGCACCACATGGCATTACCTGTATTAACTGCAGAACAACGCGCCGACGCGCTGGCGAAGGCAACCGAAGCCCGCAAAGCGCGTAGCGAACTCCTCTCAGCCGTGAAGGCTGGAAAGCTCACCGTGGCCGCGGTACTCGCCAAGGCCGAAACAGACGAAATCGTGAAGAAGACGAAGGTATCGGCATTGCTGAAGGCACTTCCCGGTGTCGGATCAGTGAAAGCCGCGAAACTCCTCGAGGAACTGTCGATCGCCGAGACCCGCCGGATCGGCGGACTCGGAGCGAACCAGCGCCAAGCACTCATCGAAGCTTCCACAGCTTCCTGATCGGACCGCAGCCTCCAGCCAAATCCGAATACCCTGGCTGGAGGCTGTGGCCGAGTACACGCACAAGTATCAGTGCGCTGCGTTGTACGCATCCTCGAGCTGGGCAGGGATGCGTCCCCGCGAGGACACTTCATACCCCTGGGCCGTTGCCCATTCCCGAATGTCCTTTGCCCGCTTTCGCCCATTCGATGGAGCCACTGCCGCAGTCGACCGACGCTTCCGCCCACCAACGCGAGTTGCATGCTCGATGTAGTAGTTGAGAGTGCTGTGGAACTCCTTGGCGTTCTTGGTCTTCAGATCAGTTTCGTAGTCGACACCGTTAACGGAAAACGCAATGGTTTCACCCTTGCCATTCTTGATCGGTGTCCCGTCGATGTCGTCGAGGCGTTCGACAACAATTTTGCGCGCCACAGTTCCACTCCTTCATCGTCGATTCCCGGCGAACACTACTGCGAAGTAAGGCGTACCTGCGAATCCGACAAGGCGATCGGGTCGGCATTGCAGCGAGTACGTTTTCGCTGCGGTATTTGCGCGCATCCAACCGAGACACGCGGCCACGTCAGCACCCCTTCGGGCTCAAATCCACCGAGCAGCCCAACGAAAGAACCTCTGCCGACGCTCACCCCAGGTCATCTATCAACTGCCGGTAGCCGGCCGAAACCAGCTATGCCCCCACCGCAACCCCGCATCCGGTAAGTGCTGAAGCCGTCCATGTCTACAGGCATCTTTCACTACGATTTGTGGCGATCTTGCAACTGCCGACGAGCCGAATGCCGCTCGCTACGCCGAATCCCTCGACCAGATTGCCGGGTCATGCATGACACGCGCTCAAAGCGATTGACATAATCGAAGCAGAGACTAACTACTTGACATGTCGGGTTTTCACAGAAGGACTGATCTCGATGCGAACTCAGCGGTCCGCAACCTCAGCAGTGGAGCTGTACTCGGCCTTCCGGCAACAACACCCCGGAACCGCGATACCCGAAGACTACGTCACGGAGTGTGGATTCAGGCTCGGTCGTTGGCAGTACCGTCAGCGCGTCGCTCGGATGCTCGGGACACTGCCTGCCCAGCGGATCCGCGAGCTCGATGCGATCGGATTCCTGTGGAGCGAAGACGACGCCCCTCTACCCGCCGTGACTCGTACCGACAGCAAGCGGCGTCGCATGCTCGCGGAGATTGCCGCCTACCGCGAGCAACACGGCGATGCACTCGTTCCCGCGAACTATGTGAACGACGACGGGGAACAGGTAGGTCAGTGGCTCTACCGGGCGGTGAAGAAGTGGCGAGCGGACCAACTGCCCGACGAGGAGCGCGGCCCACTCGCAGCACTTGGAGTCTCCCCCGGCCCGCGCCCCCGTGGACCAAGGACCAAGGACCGCGGCGTAACACCACCCGATTCACCAAGGAGACCGCCGATCCACAGAGAACGTGGAGACATCAACGACGATAATCCCAGCCACTCAATGTTGGCTCATCTTCCGAACGGAACTATCTCACTGTGTCCGGGCAACCTTCACACGAGGACCAGACACGCGGACTTCGAGAGTCCGGGTCAGACGAGATAGCGCCATCGGCACCGGGGAGGCGACACTCACGAGTATTCGAAACATACAACCGTATTGCGCAGCAGCGGCGCCCTCATGGAACACTCTGGGACGTCCGACCGCATCTGGAACTCGAACTCCGTCGAAGTCATTCCACGACCTCACACACGCACCCAGTCGTATCAAACGAGAAGACACTTCAAGGCCCATGCTAGCGCCGGCACGCCCCATACTGCGGCGTATAGCGCAGAACCGGAGGACCGACGTTGCCGTCCCTTCGAGTGACGCGGTACGCCGGGAGCGTACCGGTTCCGCAAGAACTGCACTGCTGCGAAGGAAGACCTGGCAGATGAATTCGCCCCGCAATGAACTGGCGGCGGCGGCCGGGCCCACACACCTGGACGACCGAACTCGCCAACGGTAGACGACGTCGAGTCAACGCCAGGGCCCGCATACGGGCGCGCAAATCGAGTGGTCCCCCGATGCGTGAACATGCTTGACCATGGCGTCACCAATCTGAACTCACACCACGCCGCCACGAACACGCAGATGGCCGTCTCGGCACTGAGCCACGTTGGCAACTGGAGGCGTAACCAGCTCCGATCCCCGAATGGTGCCACAGAACAGCCTGAACAGCGCGAGAACACGACGTTCTCCGCGGGCTTGACCCAGGTAGTCGCGTCCCGACGACTCACCTCGGGGGTCGCCAACACGAAGCGGATGCGCCCCGTTCGCTGGGGCCCCTGTCCCCCTGCGTACGTGACACGCGTTCACCCGAGCGTGCCGCATTGCCGGGCAGTCGCACTCCGGATAGACAGTGTCAATAGTCGATCGAGGCTATCCATCAGCCCAGAGTCCGGCCGGACGACGTCTCGACTGCCTGCTTCGGCCCTCCCCCGTAACCTCGCACTCGGAATCCAAGACGGTATGTGGATGGACATTCCGCCCTGAGCGTTGTGGCACGCAGCCATTGCGCCTCTCACTCATTCCCGCGGCGATCCGGCTGGTGCTCGCGGAACCTCAGTTCCCCGAGTCTCGCGTTGGCTCGTATATCAATTTCGGCCGACACCGCGACCGCCCCCACTCGAGAGGTGGCGCTGTCGCCACAGGCCTCCGTTCCGAAGCGTCGGCGCATCGCGATCGCTCAAACGGACATCATCAGCGGGTGCATCTCAGACCTGAAGGGTGTCCGCCGAAGCGGCGGCGCTTTACGGCGGTATTGCAATAGCGGCTTGGTCACGGTGATGCAGCGTGCATCACCGCAGGGCGTCCTCCCGCAAAGTATTCGCACCGAACGCCAACGTCCAAGCTGGGTGCCCGCGTGATGCACCGTGCATCACCCGCATCACCGCGCAGCAATGGCGACGCATCGCGCGTTCGATTGGTAATGCGCTCGAGCCTGCCGCGCTGACACCCAATCTGGCACCACTGGCGAGAAGAACAAGCTTTTCGACATTTCGTCAAGTGACGAAATCGCCTGTGGGTACTTTGATTGGCTGCGACCACTGATCGGTGGGCGATGTTAAGGTCCAGCGACGCAGAGAGGTCCGGGGGCTAGGCGCGCCTTGAAGGGGTATCGGCGCAAATGAACGCCACGCCTACTCAGGGTCACGTACGGCCTCATGTATGGCCTTAGGTATGGCCTTACATGCCACCGTTCATCTGGCCATGCGTCTAGAATTCGGCTAGCGAAAGAGGCCGCGCGCTCGCACGCCGATCCCCCGTCGTCGTAAGTGCTCGCACCATCTGCCCATACGCGCCGATGTGGCCCCTCCCCCATTCCGTGGAGAATGCCGGATTTCGTGGTTTTCCGCCTCTGCGTAGGGGATTCAGCACTCCTTGGACACCCCTCCTCCACTGAGGCCTCTGGGGCACCGGGAGTGTTGGCCCTTTTCGTCATGTTCCGGGAGTGCCGACTCGTATGACGATCTACCCCGTTTTCGACTGCGCTGCTCGTGCATTCATCTAGCGCGCGAGGCGGAGTCAGCGTCATAATCTCCCGCAAAAGCGGTCCAGTCTCTTGTTCCAGCACTGCAGAAAATGGCTCTGACATGTAGTTATCCTTGCGGCCTTACGTATGGCCTTAACTGCGTCCGTGTGTAACACCTGCGCGACGCCCGTAACTCGCACCGTGTACGCGGTCCTACTACTCCCCTTACTGATGACCTGCCGCAACGGCCATGTCAGCGACCAAACACTCGGCCTTCCTCAAGACCTTTGACATCGTCCTATCTACGACCATGTCGACGAGCTGCCGCACGATCTTGTACACGGCCTTTTCAGAGGCCATGGATTTGACCTGAATGCTGACCGGGTGTAATACCTAGACGAAGACCTTTTGATAGCTGCTGCTTCATGGCCATGATCCAGGTCCTTATCATGGGTTGTGAGAACGCCTTACCAATGGGGTGTGTCGGTGGCCGTCCACCCGGCCGCATCGCCGTAGCCTGCTAGGCATGTCGCCAACGCAGCCCCCGCGCAGTGTGCTTGTCGCAAATCAAAAAGGCGGTGTCGGTAAGAGTTCCATCGTCTCAGCCGTCGCAGGCATGGTGTCTGCTGCCGGCCGGCGGGTGCTCGTCGTCGACGCCGACCAGCAAGCGAACGTCACGTCCTCAGATCTCGGTGTCGAGGGGGATCGAGGGAAGGGGCTCAGCATGGCCCTTCAATACGCGCACCCGCTCGAACCGACGCGAGACGTCCGCCCGAACCTCGACCTCATTCCCGGTGGGCCGGCGCTCGCAGTCATCGGTGCCATCGCCGCCACAGCCGCTCAATCAGGGATGGACCTGAGGGGCAATCTCGTCTCCACCCTCATCGACTTGCAGGCAGCCGAGCAGTACGACCTGATCCTCATCGACTCCGGGCCAGGAGACGCCCCCCTCCTCGATGCCCTGCTGGGGACCGCTCGATACCTGCTCGTGCCGACCAAAGATGACGACGCCAGCTTGTCCGGTGTGGAACTCCTCGCAGCCCGCTACCTCCGGGCCCGCAAGAGCGGTTCACTCATCAAACTTCTCGGTGTTGTGCTGTTTGACGCGAATCCCCGCGCGACCGCCCGCAACCGCGAGGTATTCGAACAGGTAGAGGAGCTACTCGAAGGGAGCGGCGCCGCCCCGTTCGAAACATTCATTCGGTCTGATCGCGCAGCCGCGGTCGATCTCCGGATCCGGCACATCACGCCCTCGGAGCTGGTTGCAGTCGCAGAGGATCCACTGAAGAACCGGATTCAACGGCTACGCGAAAAGAAGAACATCGCGGAACGTTTGTGGTCCCGCGACCCTTCCGGACTCGCCAAGGACTACCAATCTCTCACCCGAGAGGTCCTCAGTCGGCTCTCTGCTGCGGAGAAGGACGAAGTCTCCGGGGGAGTGGCATGAGTGCACGACGCAGAAAGGCCGCATTCGATCCCGGTGCTCTCGGCGATCTCGATGACTTACTTCCCTCGCTGAGCATCGTCACCGAAACACCAGCGGACTCACCAGACCCGCAACCAGCGACCCCGCAAAACAGCAGAGAAGACGGCCCGATCCAGGTCGATGCGGAACCCACCGCTGAGGCGCCGCAACCGGCACCAGTCCCCGACGAAGAGTCGCCTGACACAGAAAGAGTCGAGCCAGAACCCGCCCTGCCTCAACCGGAGGCGGCAACACTGGTCGCTCCACCCCGCCGAAAAGCCAAACCCCGCAGCGACACCGCACCGACACGGGTCGCTCCACCCGAGGTGTATCTACCCCCGACCGTGTACACGGCACTGCGCGAACTGACCCTGAACGAGCGCCAACGCGACCGGGCGACCGCGCGCGCCTACGGCCAGGTCGTTCTGGACGCGGTCGAAAAGCACGCCCATGAACTTCAACGTCATTGGACTACCGAGCCTGTACAGACCGGCGGGGGCCTCTTCAAGAGGCGCGACGTCGGCACCCAGCCTCGGCGGCGCCGGCACAGCGAGATACAGGCACGCGTACCGCTCGCCGGAATCATCGCATCAGATACCGCCACGCTCGATGCGCTCGCCGAGGAATGGTCTGCAGGTAGCCGCAGCGCACTGGTCGAGCAAGCGTTGCGGCTGTATCTCGACGTCCGAGCGGACTAAGAACACCAACTGCGCCCTCGAAAGGCCAGAACGGTCGCTGCTGTCCCCGCCATCGTCGATACCGACGGCGACCCCTGCCGATACCGGGACGGACTAGTACCCGGGCCTCGATGGGGCCCAGTCCCTCTGTGCTGCCAGGTCAGCGTGCTCGGCACAGACTCGGCGAATTTTCAACGCCTCACCCCACCGTGTGTCGCGTAGCGCTCCCACTGACCTCCAACGACCGGCATGCCCAGGACAGACATCGAGACTTGCTTCAGCGCGGCGAAAATCCCTATGCAGGCAACACAGCCAGAAGCGGATCTACCTCCGTACGACGACGCACAGTCTTCAAATGTTCGTCACCACTCCTGGACCGCATCACAGCCCACGCTGCCTCACACAGCCTTGCCAGGCTCCAGAGGCTCGGCGTCAGGCTCGATCGCGCGACCATCGTTGTAGGTCTCCGCAATCACTCTCAGCTGCGCCGCGAACGCCTCCTGCGTGAACTGCATCAACGAGTACGACCGCCCAGTCTTACGCCGCACGAGCCGCACAGCAGCCCGAACGAGCGCGTGCAGATCATGGGGCACATTGACTGTGCTGGTCCCACGCGAAGGCCGCATATGCCGCCCAACATCGTTCACCACGGGTGGTCCCAGCCCCTACGCGACTGCCGCCCGTTGTCCGAACAGCCCCAGCTTCTGCATATGAGTCAGCGCGGCTCGATAGTCGGCGGTAACCGTCTTCGCCCGGTAACCGTAGATCGGCACAGGAACATAATTCGTGTAGGCCTCGTCCACGATGCTCGCACGACGGATCGGGGGCGTCACCCTGTCCCCATATTCGCTGAGCAGATCCTCCATCTGCTCACGGTAGACATCGCCGATCGGCGGGACTGCGCAGGGAACGATAGACAGCAGCGGCACGTCCACTCGGTACGTCCGCTTGATCTTCCGCAGTTCCTGCTCCAACGCCGGGATGCCCTCGTTCTCCTTACCGGAAGGCTTCGTGCACGTGATCAGACCCCACGAACCGTACGGACTTTCCTCATCGACCATCGTGGCGAGAATCCCAGCAATCACCAAAACGTTCAGAGAACCGGGGGAGTCAATCAAGGTGACGTCGACTGGATCCGCTTCCTCCAGAGCGTCACGCAGATGAAGCACACCACCCGTCACGGCAGGCAACTCCACGATCAGCTTGTCGAGTGTGTCGCGTGCGGCGGGCACGATTGTGAGGTTCGGGATCTCCTCGTAGACGGGCCGGTCGCTTTCGTCGTACCCCCGCAGCACCCGTGCCGGGCGCTCAACTTCCTTGATGGAGGCTTGGCGCCGCAGGACGTCGGCGGCGGTCTTACCGGAGGCCTCTGGATATCCGAGCCACGTACTCGCGTTTGCCTGACTGTCCATGTCGATGACTCGCACGCGGTATCCGTCTTGAGCAAGCAGAGTGGCGGTCGAGGTGACCGTGGTCGTTTTGCCAGCACTGCCTGACAGTGTTGCTACTGCATAGGTAGCCACGGGAACTCCTTGAAGTTAAGTATCGTGATTTGGCTGAGTCCACTCCCGGGTGATGCACCGTGCATCACCCGGGTGAGGCAATACGAATCGGTGATGCACCGTGCATCACCCCGATCAATCGGCGACACGCAATGCCCGGCGTGCAGCATCGATGCGAGCTTCCTCCCACGCTGTCGGTCTGTAGCCGGCGCGCTCGGCCAGCAGATCCAAGTACGTCAGGTCCGACGGTCCCCACTCCTCCGAGCCGTTGGACGCCGCAAGTTCATATCCCGCGACCGCACAGGCCCAAGCGATCTCAATGCGACGCTTCTCGTCACCGTTCCGGGCGCTCATTCTGAATTCGGTCGCGTCGAGACCTTCGAGTCTCAGATACTCCTGTGCCAGTCGCCACCCCTCCGCACTCGTAGCCAGAGCGGAGACACCGTAGGCGTACTGGTCGATGAAATGGGTCACCAGCTTCTCCCGCGAAGGAACGGAAGCCACGAGCTTCTTGCCCGCTTCTCGACGCGCCTTCTGAGCTGCCGCCCGAGCTTCCGCCGCTAACGTCGCAGCCGATTCGCTAGCATCCTCAGTCTCGCCAATCGGCTTGTCAACTGCATAGAACACCAGCGTTCCCTGGCTGGAATCGATCGCGCCGACAACGTTCGCGCTCGCGAGATCGAGATCGGAGACTTCAAACAATCGATGCTCATGAAAGCTGTCGCCAAATCGCTCGCGTGGATCCACGATCTCGAGGCCCGCGGCCAATGCCTGCTCCCGAGACTTCCTCTCGGTCAACACACGTTCAGCGGCACGAGTCGGACTCATTTCCCGATCAGACATCAGCGCGAACGCCGCAAGTTGCTCGGCCCGACGAGCATCCGTGCCCTGAGCCGGATCGGCCTTCTTCTGCCAACTCCGCACCGGCCCGTAGGGCAGCGCCCCCGCCAGAGCGGCACCTTCGGCGCTAGGAATGACGTCCTCTGCAATCGCTGCTTGAACCTCGGGGACGAGCAGCAGCAGCGAAAGCCGCCGCGATACCGTTGCCTGGTCGACACCGAGCTTCTCGGCGATGGCGCGCTGCGACAACCCCAACTCGGAATACCGAGCGAACATCTGGGCTTCCGCGATCTCGGAAAGATCCTGGCGTCCAAGATTCTCGAGCGTCATGGCATCAAGGTCGCCATGATCATCCATCACGGCGTCATCGATCACCGCAGGAATCGTTGCCAAGCCGGCCGCAATAGCGGCCGCACGGCGACGGTGCCCGTAGATGACGACATACTCGGCGTCGTCACCGATAGCGTTAGCGAGGTCAGGCCGTTTCGCAAGGAACCCCTTGCGAGTCACTAGGAGTCCGGGGACCTTAATGCCGTTGGCCCTAGCCCCATTGACCAGCTCGTCCCACTTCGGATCGCCGACCTGAGGCTCGGACCTGCCTGGGTCATTGAACGGATGAGGAACGGTCTGGTGCACCGGAACTTGCACCACGGTTTGACCATCAGCCGCCGCCAATCCGGCGAGCGCGGCGGTAATGCCGCCAGAATTTGCATCACCATTCACTGGCGTAGTTACATCAGAGGACGCTGCGGCCGCCAGTTCCTCGCTATCTTCGCCACCAGCGAACTTGCGGAATCGACTCGCGGTCTTCCTGCCTGCCGGTTTACGCGCGGTAGGCTTCGGCTTGGTCGAGGCCGGACCTGTCGACTGAGTGGTGGCCACCATTTCGGATGTCACTCCGGCGTTCATCGCCCTCCATTCTGTACGCATGCTTTGCATGTATTTAGAAGGAGCGTAATGGGCGGGGGCGCCTTCGCCTGAGACCTCCGGCGGCGTGTCGCACTCTGGGTGATGCACCGTGCATCACCAGAAGCGATTCCTCGCACGTGTAGTGACACCGAACGTAAAAGTCCGCGCTGGAAGCTGCGGTGATGCACCGTGCATCACCGCGGTGCGGGCGGTCAAGTCGAGCTACGCGCCCTATCGAGCGGGACTCGCACCTTCCGTGAGCGCATCGGTGATGCACGCTGCATCACCGATGAACTAGCACCGCCCGGTCTGAAGGCGATGGTATCCGCCGGACCGAAGCTCTGCCTCTCCGAGCGACCCGGTCTCCGCGATGCACTCGACATGGTCCACCACCCACGTCTAGCAAGTCCGAGCCGACAGCCCCAGGGTGATGCAGCGTGCATCACCCGGCCTGTCCCCGGAAGGCGAGGCACCTTCTGCCGGCGGGATCCGGTCGGCCACCCTGCATGCGGCATGTGTGGTCTTGCGGCGCGGCGATCGGGGCCGGTAGGCGCTATGTCCGTCCTCTTCAGATTCGACATCCATCCCGATCGGTGCAAGTTGAGCTCCTCGATCTGGCCGTTGGAGTTCATCTCGTCGATGCCACCACCCGGTCGCACTTCGGTGATGCACGATGCATCACCGGACGCGATTCCTCGGGAATGTAGTCACGCCGAGAGTAAAAGGCCGAATTGGGATCGGAGGTGATGCACCGTGCATCACCGATGAGATTGCGGCATCCGGCCTGAAGGTCGCGTGCCGCCGGGCCGAAATGCTGCTTCTCCGAGTGGGCCGATTCCCGCGATCGACTCACCGGCTGCCCGCCCGGCATCGGCTTCCGAGACACTTCCCAGTCCACCGGGTCGGACGGACTGACGCACCAGATCCGTCTGTTCGCGGACAGGCCAAGGAGATTGCCGATTTCACCACATGGGCTAAAGGCACCGTTGCTGACGCTTTCCGGCTAGGTCCTCCGCCGTACGGCAGCTTTGGTGATGCACCGTGCATCACCCGGGCTGTCTCGCTCGAATACTCGACACGCAAGCGAGTTCGATCCGATTCCCGGCACCCCGGCGAACGCGTCAGGGATTGCATCCCTGCACGCTCTGTGAGCGCATCGGTGATGCACGCTGCATCACCGATGGGCTAGCACTACCCGGTCTGAAGGTCGTCGTGTCCGCCGGACCGAAACTCTGCTTCTCTGAGCGGTCCGGTTTCTGCGATCCACTCGAGTGCACCTCCCGGTGATGCACCGTGTATCACCTGGGCTGTCGCCGGAAGGCGACGCACCTCCTGCCGACGGGATCCGGTACGGCCACCCTGCATGCGGCATGCGGAGCCTTTCGCCTCGAAACGAGCGTCGGATTCGACGTCCGTACCGATCGGCAAAGTAGAGCCCCTGCATCTGGCCGTGGTTGCTCGCCTCGTCGAGGCACTGCCCGACCGGATCCTGGGTGATGCACGGTGCGTCACCGAGTGCGTCGGCCCCGCCGACTGAGACGAAGGCTCAAGATCGCGGTCGGTCCGACGCGGTACAAATACAACACCGTCCGGGAATTGGCGGCCGCCATCAGTGTTTCCGGTCGAGTCGAGCGTGACGAATCCGCTTCCATTGAGGTCATCCGCCGCTCCCGACAAGCTCATCGTTCACCCACCGGTCGGAAGACTCGCTCAAGAGTGCCCCGTTCTAATTCGATGATGCCGCCGGATCAGGCGCAGGAGCCACATTTCGGTGGCGGGTAGGGGGCAGTGCGAGCACCTCGGACGACCACGGTGGGATTCGAAAGTCGCACCTACGACTCGGCGGGAGCGTCGGGCACGCGCGTTCCACTAAACCGCTGGAACCGTTCAATCGCCGTGGCTCTCCGTTGTCAGGCACTCTTCTCAGTGCGCAATCCTCCGCGAGAGGCCGCATGTCCACACGCATGGCTCGACACGAAGGCGTCCGTCGCAACAGGCAACAACTGAATGTTCCGCTGGGGGAGTGGGCACAATCTAGAGCGGGGAAACGAATAGGGACGGCAGACAAGACACAGCAAGGGTGCGTGGATCACGTGCCAGACCGCCACGGTGCCGTGTACGCGGTGGACGCCTTGAGAGGGCTAGTTCCGCTCGTTGGGCGAGCGAGCCTTGTCTGGACCGCGCCCGTATCGGCGAGCACGGTCCGATCTCACAAACGGGGGAGGAGTCGGGGCGCCGTTGAAGTTCTTAATCGCGTTCCCGAACAAAGTCTCTCGCAGTCTCGGATGCATCGGATGCGGTGGTGTGGGAGGCGAAGGCCGCCGGCGTCTGGGTGTTCGGCGGTGGAATAGACGAGAGTGTTCCCCCTGTCCTGGTTGATGAGGATGAGACGGTGCCAAAGAGGGCCCTTACTCGCAGAGGAAACCGCTCGAAGGTGGCCACACGGACCAGCGTCGCCGTCCTTCGAGGCCGCACGGGAACGGGCTGCGAAGATTTGCGTCCCCTGCCGGTCCCGCAGGAGGTGCGCGCTTTCCAGTTCGATCCTGCCAACTGACGGGGCCCCGCCACGCGCAATGCGATCGGTTCGCCCGCTCGGGCACCCGCTCAAGACTTCCAGGGCCGGTCTAACACTCGCCACACTGAGAGGCGCGCCATAGGCCGCGGGTCAATGTGCTCTCACGCCTCGCCTGTCCGCGCCCGGAATCGACCCCGACGCATCATCTGAAGAGGGGGTTCGGGTGACAGCGATGCCGCGGCTCGCCACTCCCTGAGGACTCGCGCCGCGTCGTCACTCTCCCTCTCCATCACCATGCGAGTAATGGGTGGGGATAAGACTTCAGCAGGCATATCGGCAACACATTCAGATTCCCGTATCGGCCTTCCGTCGCTTGAGAAGCCCCGACGCGAACGCCTCCCGACACCGCTGACGATGATCTGGGGCTGCAATCGGACGGTCGCCGCGGCTGAGGCGTGCATCGCGGTCAGCAATGCGCTGACGGGCCTCCTGGGCGGCTTTTTGGGCCATCTCAGATGGTGAGGGCCGGTTCCAATCGATCTGAGTCAATCGCCAACGGAGGTAGCCAACGGGCCGCTCGATGCGTTCGGGCCAGATCCAGCCTCGTTGCTGGGTGTCACGCGTGAGTTCGGCGGCGATGTCCCGCCCACGCCACCGATTCACATCGACGCCAACACTCGCAAGAACATCGCAAATCGCACCGATGTGTCCAGCCGATTCGAACGCTGGCGCATAAGAGACCAGCTCAGCGGCGGTGCGCTGCAAGTCGATCGGTCGCGGCTGCTGCGCCAGGGTCTTCGGATTTCTTGAATGCTTGCCCGCGCGCGTCTGCGCGCGTTTTGGTGATAACTCTCTAACAAGAGATAAGAACTTAAATCCCCTGGAAGGGGATAGGGGGCCACGAACGCCCAGCTGTGGATAACGCGAGCGAGCAGCCTCCTTCGACCGCCGGACCGTCTTGGACAGCGACTTCACCGCGCGCCTAGCAGCGATGACCAGCGACTTCGGCGACGTCAGTGCCCAAACAGAGGCCGCGCGACGTTGAATTCGCCCATGGTGTGATTCAGCAGCGTGCGATTCGTCAGCCGTCAAATACCTTCCTCGCACCATCTCGCGGGCGACGGAGAATGTTTGGAGTGCCCTTCGGGCGCGTTTCACTACCGACACGCTGACTCCGCTGCGGTGGGCGATCTTGTCCCTCGAGGCGCATACCCGACGGCCCGTCGACCGCTCTGCGAACGAGGCCATCGTCACAGCCACGGCAAACACGAACTCTGTGCTGACCCTGAATCGGCGGCAAACCTCACGCCCGGTCGAGGAGTTCAGCATCTCGCGGACCTGGTGCTGCCAGGCCGCACGCCCGGTCCACGCCGGCGTCGATGCCTGGCGGCCAGGGTCAACGGGCAGTGACCAGGAGCGGCCCCGCTGCTGGCTTTCCGCGTTAAGCCGCTCGACTTGATTAACCCGTTCGACAGCGGCGGAGACGAGTGCGTTCCATTCGATGTCAATGGGCGAGGGTGACTCACTGACAGGGGCAATCCGAACAGAGTTGACGGAAATTGCGACCGCAGAGGTCGCAGAATTGGGGTGCATGACGCGCCTTTCACGCACCCTTAACCAGGTTGTTGCCGTGAGTCGCTGGCATCAGCAGCGGGACATGGCTTACCCTGGCAAGAGCGCACGGTATCGACACGACTGCTCGCGGGACTGCCAATCACAGGAGCGGTCGTGTTGGAACGGCCAAATATGAGCGGTGGGTCTCATCCGGACAGGGTGGGACCCACCGACGTTTTCGCTAGTGGAAGAGGCACCCCCTCACGGCGTGCATGATCGCCGGAAGAGCCGGCGGCAAAGTGTCTGCGTCCACGGAATTCCCACGTCGACGCTGAGATGAGACGTCACGAACACCAATATCACGTCGTGTCGCGTGCGCACGACGAATCGCGCGTTCTATACTCATAGAAGGCAGACCTCCTCCATTGCGTGGCGGTTTGTACGACGAGCGGAACCCCCGGAGCTGGCGAGCGAAGGGGGGTTTCGCCTTTTCTGGGCTCTGTTCAGCCCGTCATCGGCAACTCTTCCTGTCTGGCCTGCGCCGGAATCGCTGGCTCGTTCTCAAGTGCCAGCTGAACGAGCGCGATCATTCGATCGGTGATTGTCTTAACCCGACCATCGTCAACCGGTGCGAGAATCCGGTCGGCGATCTCCGCGGGAAACTCAACCCCGATATGGCGAACGGCGACGTCGCGGGCTGGGCGCCCGCCCCGACTTTTCCGAGTTGTCATGCCTTAAATCCTGCTCTTTCGGTTTAACTAAACCGCGCAGCGACACGCCGAGTTAAATAAAACCCGAAAATGACGCGCGGAAGCCTCTCCGGGCGTGAATCTGGCTCCGAATCGTATGCGATCGGCACACCTACCCAAGACAGAAATATTTGATCAAATAGCTTTGCGACTAGGTAGGTAATCACACCACCCTTGAAACGTCACGTGATGAAAGAATGTAGGTGATACATCGAGTTACACACGACTTTACGCGGGCCGCCAACAACAAATGATGGGGAACGACGTAAGTAAAGTCCGCCGTGAAATCACCGGCGAATCCCCAGTCGACCAACCATCACACGCGCAATCTGCAGCTGAGCCATGTTGAAGGAATCGAGCGGCCTTTCTCGGCGTATAGGCCGGAGCGCATTGTTCGATGTAAATCGGGCCGGCGACGAATCGGCGGAACATTCGGGCAGGAACCACGGACGGATGCATCCAAGGAGACGGGGTGCCAACGAAACGGTCGATCGCGCCAAACCTCCATTTAGCACGGTGCCGATGACACCCGAGTGGCTGGCTGCTGGCATGCGTAAGGATCTATTAATACTGAAAACAATTGGAAAGCGCGCGCAACGACCGCTGCAATTTGGAGGGAAACTCTTCCAGCTTTGCGATCGTGTCGGCTATGACTTTTTGACGGCTTACGCTTCGTCGTCGAGGCCGGGCTGACTCTCGACCTTCGTGCCCCGGTAGAGCCTCGAGGTCGCGTTGCAACGTAATCCCTGTCGGCATGACAATCCGAAGGTACTAGACAGAAGATTCCGCGATGCCCGGCGGTCGCTGACCTTTACTCACCATCCTGACCGAGGTCGAAGCGGTCCTCGCGAACAAGCCGAGACGACTCTGTAATTGCGCTAACAGGTCGGGTGCTGCGAAGAAGGGCATAGCTGGCGACTGGCGAGCTTTCGTGCAGGACGCACGAGTTGATACTGCGTCCTGCAGAACGATCAAGAAACGACTGGGATTCACGCCGACCGCACCGTAGTTCGCGGCGACCGGTGTGGGATGCACACTCTTGAATCCCACGGCGAAGAGTGATGCGTCATCGCCGACGAACTATCGCCGCAGGGAGACGCCCGTTCCTTAGCTAACGGGAGGGAGTCGAGTTTTTTTTTGGGGAGGGGGGGGAATGTGGAAACGGCGCGAAGACTGTTCGCGGCATTCGAGTCGGATGGGTAGTCCAAAATAATATGCGTCGGCGCGACTCCCAAAGCCGGATGAACATGAGCTTCGCGATGAGGTGGACCGGTCAATGGCCCCATCATGGCGCTCTTAAATCCAAGAGAAGAGCGCCATCTCCCTCGATCGGTGAGGTCGACGGAACGGGTCGATCCCATACCGGGAGATAGGTCACCGTGATGCATGGTGCGTCACCTGTGCGCGTGGTGATGCACGCTGCATCACCCGGTGGGTCGGTGATGCATGGTGCATCACCGCATGATGGTCGATCGTGCACGTTGTCGAGTTATGGACTCTGGAATGGAAAAGAATGAGCTGTTGTCGATTCCGGGTAAACGGCCACGGCAGATCGGGTGCGCGTAAAGGATCCAGATCCGGCAAGTGGCAGTACGAATAGGACTAGAGACAATGGGCCGCTTCGAGTTGCGGTCCGATGAATTCGGTGTCGCGCGAGACGCCGCCCGTACTCATGGCGAGGTGCACCGTGTCCTTGCGGGCTGCGCGGTGCTCCTCCGGGCGGCCTGACCCGCCCTCCGTGGGCGGTGCCGGCGACGAGTGCGTGCGCAGCTTCGGGCTCTTTCCCGCACTCCGCCCGGAGATGGGAGGTCGACGCAATGCGGAGGGAATCTTGGTAAGGCTGAGGGGAAACCGTTGATGGTTGTCCAGGATCATCCCGCCCTTTTGGCCACGCCACCGGTGGCTAGGGGGTTGGCGGGGGAAGTTCGCCGCTGAGCGACCTGAGGAATCGCCGTATTCACTAGCGGTGTCGGCTTGCTTGGGGATGAGTGAAACCATACGCAGGTTGACCCAACAGAATGCACCATGCCAATGGTCTTTGGCTCGGGCGAGCGATGGCCAGGGCGTCACCACTGCGACACAGGAGGCCCGCCGTAAGAAAACGGCGGCGGTCTGCAACGAGGGCATGGACTTTAGCCGGTCTTCGTCACGTGACGAGTCCGACCGTGAGTGGTACGGCGGTCCACCGGGCGCGACTAGAAGCGGTTCCCGATACTTCGAAGCGGCGGGGGTGACCTGCGCCAGACAGGCTCGAGATGTCTACCTCCCCATGCTTTGCGACGCCTTCACCCCCTACCCGAGTGACTGCCACGCAGTGATGCACGGTGCATCACGCGGTAGACGGGTGATGCACGGTGCATCACCCTGATGCTGCGGGAAAGTTTGAGCGTCTGCGAAATCTGAGGGTCAAGATTCCAGAACAGGGTTGGCCATAGTGAGAGTTCATATGTCGCCCTGGCGAACTGTGGCAATCGCTAAAACTTCATAACTAACCTGCGATGTGATGTGGCCTCCGCCCACATCGACTCATGAAGGTAGTGCAACGACGTCCAGGGTGGGGGAGCGGTGCATGTCTCCGGAAATGGTTCTATAAACACGGGAAGCCATGTTCGACGACACTCCCGGGGGCGACGGTGCCGTAAGAGTAAATTTGTTCCCTTGCAATGAAATCCGACCGCCGTTTGACCTTGGAGCACTCGTCAATATCGCGGTGAGAACAGGGCTGAATGAATCCTCAAGTGCTGGAAAGGGTTACAACACCACGAACTCGAAACGGGAGGTTTTCACTGCTTCGTGAGGCCGCCGAATGAGGCTCTGCCGCCAACGCTGAGCACGCGGAACCCCGCCGGAGCTGGCGGACGGCGGGGCCGCGACACCGGCAGTTCGAGAATCGGTGATGCAGCGCGAAGCGTGACAGCTGAACAAAAATTCAACTCACGGGTTGCGGCACCGCCGTCCTGCGCATCGGATCAGCCGGTGCGAAACAGATCGTATGACGCTAACAACGTCCATCCCAAGAGTGTGTCGTACGCCACGCACGTTTCCGGTAGTGGTCGATCTCGGTTGGGTGCTGCTGTCGACCACTACGATCTGTTCGGGCTGTGCCAAGCGAGCGGATTGAGAGCGAAAAACGGGTCGCATGAGATGCTTCCGGGAATGCGGAAGCTGCTGACCCGCTCCCGTAGCATGTCAAATTCGTGGTCGCGTCTTTATTGGCGCGGATGATGACCGGGATCGAATGTTGTTGGCGGTCAGAGGCACTGGATGCAACTTGGCGGTGTGCATTGATGAGCATGGCCTGATCGGTAGGTTCGGCGGCGACCACCACACCTACGCTCCAGGTGCTGATGGGCGTCCCGCGGATCGGCTCCCAAGGGCGGTAGCGCCAGAGGTTTCTGGCGGCGTCGATTGCCGTAGCGGTGGCGGGACTTGGTGTTCGGTGCGTATCGCCCTGAACGCCGGCGGGATGCCGCCAGGTAGCGGCGTTAAAGGACAGCGGCAATCAGACCGGCAATGCCGGCGATCGCGACGAGCACGAGAAGACCCAGCGCGAGCGACCCGAAGACGGCGCACACAAGGGTAGTCAGCAGCGCCAGACCGACGGTCACGGCGATGCCCGCTTCCCAAGACTCGAGGAGCGCTGCGCAGCGCGGCGCACCGTCATCCAAGTCGGCTTCCGGCGGAGTCTGTGTGGTGGGTCCATGCGGGCTGGCGGCGACGGTCACGGGCGGTGCGGATCCTTTCCAAAGGTCGAGACAGGAGATAGGTGGACTGGTGCACCGATCACAGATCGGCCAGCACCGGAAAGAGAGCGATCGCGGACACCGTGATCCCCGCGACTCCTGCGACGACTCCGAGCAACGCTCGCAGCGATGCGGGCTCATCATCCGCTACGCCTGACCGGGAGGCGGCGAGAGCGCCGCAGACCACGGCGCTCACCCCCAGGATGAACCCGAGTCCGGACACCCAGAACGACGCAATGGACAACGCGCCCAGTAGAACCGACACCGAGGGTAACCGTGATCGCCCACGCGGTACCCGCGGTCGTGCAGGCGTGGAGGAACTCTCGTTGCCTGCGGCACCTGAGTTACACGGGGTGGCAGCGTTCACGATCCCTCCTCCATTGCCTCGGGTAGCCCGGTCGTCGATGCGACGAGACGGAGTGCCCATCGATCCAAGGGCGGCCGTCCAGCCACTGTCCAGCCGGAACAGTGCGCTTGGGCTTTACCTAGGGACTGCGTTCGAGCCCAGCGGTTCTCGCAGGTCCGTGTCATCGTTTACACAAAATTTAGCACTCGCATTGGTGGAGTGCTAATGGTTTGTCAGCGGCATGCCGTGAACCCGGGGGACGTCCTCGCGGCGACCGTGTGAACGAAGGACGCGAGTACCTTCGTTTCGTGGGAATGGAGTGCTTCGGAAGTGAAATCCGAAGGCTGGCAGCACCGCATAGGCGTTGCTCGGAGTCGCGGGCAACGTGTCGCGGGATCTACCGCCGTCTAGCGTTTCCAATGTGGGTTCTTCGGTTCTGCGGAGCAGACCTCACACGTATGTACAGTCTCGCCGAACGGTCAGAGGCCCCACAGAGTGAGTAGCGCCGTCCGCAAGCTGGGGGAGCGGACGTAGTGATCGGTCCGCAGCCGTGAGCCGGGGTGCCCGAGGTCGGTGAGCGTTTTCTCGGCGTCGTTGAGAGGCGCCGGTGGCAGGTCGGTGCGGGTGCGTAGGAAGAACAACACCGCTCCGCCCGATCGTGGGATCCGCATCGGGTCGGAGATCACCACGGCCGGCGGGTGGATCCACTCGTCGCCGGTGGAGACGAAGACAATCACGTCACCGCGCCGAATGGTGCCGCGTGTGTCGAGGCGGAGCGAGTCGAGCTGGTACTTCACCACCGGGCCGCCGGCGGCGTTGTGCCGGCCCCGCTGGGTGTCGAGGACCTGCTGTTCGGTGTCGGTGGGTTCGTAATCGACGGCGTGTTTGACGAACATCCGGCGTACCGGTGTGGGCAGGAAATCTGTGTCGGTGCGAACGCGGCCGGTGACCCCGGGCAGGGGGACGGCGCGGCCGATCTCCCACTCGAGGATCGCGTCGTCGAGGAACACCTGATCGACCTCGGTGATCTCGTCGAGGCCGTCGATGAACTGACGGACACCGGCGACGATGTCGGGGTCGTCGGTGATGATCACGGCGTCGTCGGCGAGGGTGGAGTTCTCGGATGCGTTGGCCGACCCGATCACCGCCCGGGTACTGGTGGCGATCACCTTCGCGTGCAGGGTCGGTGACGACAGCACCCGCACCCCCTTGTTCAGGTAGTAGGTGAGGGCGGCGGGGGAGGTGGCGTGCGCCCGGATAGCGGCCTTGGAGGCGTTGACGACCAACAGGTCCCCGGCGCGCAGCGGGAGCAGCTCGGGTGCGTCCTGGCCGAGGTAGCCGATCGCGGCGTACCGGGCGCCCCGAGTGCGGATGGCGCGGGTGATGTGCGGCCACGGGCTCGGCCCGTGGAAGGTGGTCCCCATACCCACAGACGGTAACCGGCGCGCCTTGCGTGTGGTGCCGGTCCTGGCAACGCTAAAAGAAGCTAAAAGGGGGGCGCCGCCGGTCCGTCGCTCCCGGCGCGCGTCGACAGTCGCGTGGAGCGGGCTGACCGCGGTCGCCCCAAGTGCAGTGATTCGACCAATTCTCAGTTGAGGAGAATGTGTCGGTACCGGCCACAACGGTCGGTCCAGCACTCTTACGCTGTGAGCACCACGACACCAGCGAGAGAAGGATCATGAGTTACGAAGCGATCTACGACGGGGTCCGCTATCCACTCGCGGACGCGGCCGCCGCGCACGGACTCGAGGACGCTGTCAGAGGCATCTTCGAGAACAACGGCAACGGCGGATTCGTCGGTTTTGTCAGCCAAAACTCGACGGTACGCCTGCTGATTACACCGGCGACTCCGATTGCGATTCGCGGCAGCGACGAGCCGAACCCGAGCATCGTCTACCGCTGGTAACCCCACCCAGAGCCGATACCCCGACGGACCGCGACGGAACCTGGCGTCCTCACCGCTCGAGGTGTCACAACACTATCCGCAACGACCCACCGGTCCGCAAAAGGAGGAGTAGGGTGCCCAGCCTCATCTTTGGGCGGCGTCACCTACGGCATCAGCCCCACCAGATGCGAGGCCACCCGCGAACTGCTCGCCCGCTTCGCCGAGGGACACACCATAGGAGTGACCATGTCCCTCACCCACGGCGGCGCTCGACACCACCTGTACATCACACCTGGGGTGCCCATCACGCTGGTGGAGTGACGAGTCCGGCCGATCATCGACTCCGGTTTCGCGAGAAGGCGCGTGGTCCAGGGACCATGCGTGACTCCGCGTCTCGGATCCCCGCACACCGTACCGATTACTGCGCGCATATATGCAAGCAAGTTCACGCGCGTAGATACGTGCAAGAAGGCTCGTAGTGGGTAGGATGACTCAACTGAAGTAACACGGGCGGAGACGAGTGGGGTGGGTATGGCGAAGACGGGAAACACCGGGGGCGGCGCCCGCCGCCCGACCGGGGGCGGACGCGGCGGTGCCGCTCGGTCGGGAAAGCGCGGTCCCGATGAGGGGGGCGTCTCTGGGTCGGGAACGGCGAGTGCGGAGTTGGCGGCGAAGCTGGAGCCGCGGAAGGGGCCGACGAAAGTTCCGCTCAACACCCGGGTACTGGCCTCGACGGAGGCCCGGTTGAACTGGCTGGTGAACCACCGTCAATCCACGGTGACCAACGTCGTGGACGTCGCCCTGCAGGAATTCTTCGACCGCTACCGGGTCCCGCCGGCCGATCTCGACGGCCGGATCGCCGAGCAGGAGTCATGAGCTCCCCGTGGGAGCAAATCCCCCTCTTCGCCTTGCCCGACACCACCGCGGCGACACCCCCCAAATCCGCCGCCGAAAAAGACGGTTCCCCCAACGCAACCGATCAGGCGGGTGTCACCGAGGAGTCGGGCCCGGAACCCACCGTTGCCACACACCCTGACTCACACGAGCCGGGGAACGCTGAGCCGGACGAGCAGGGGGACGCTGAGTCGGACGAGCAGGTTGATGTCGCCGAAACTCCCACGGTCGCCGAAACTCCCACGAGCCCGGAGTCTCCCGACGTGGATACCGCCGACGCGGACAGCGACGTGGCCGGGAGCGGCGCGGTCGATCCGCCGGCGTGGGAGGCGTTGCCGGCGGGGGAGGCCGCGGATGGGCATGCGTTGATCGTGACCGCCGCGGGGACGTATACCCCGTCGGGGCGGGAGTTGACCGGGCCGGTCGATTCACTCGAGAAGCTGGACAAGCTGATTCGGTGGGCCTCTTTGACCCCGTTGGGTGCACCCGCACAGATCTGGATCGTCGGGTTGGCTGCATGTGAGCTCCTCGGGTGGGTGATCGATCCGGGCAGTGAGGACGACGTCGACGATATGGAAGCGTTGCGGACCCGCGCCGCGTCGGAGTTGACCGCCACCCTGCATGCGACCCTTCCCCCGCTACTCGGTGCGGGGTGGGAGCTGCGCGGCGAACCCGGGCATGTGGTGCACCTGTCCCGCACGATCGGGAACTTCACGTCGATGGTCGATGTGGTGATCGAACCGTATGTGTGGACGTACTGGAACAAGGACTTCGGCTGGCACAACCGGGTCGGCGATATGGGTGTCCTCGGCTCACCCACGGCGGGAACCTATCTCCCGGACGACGACCTCCCGGCGGCGCGGGAGCTGGGCCGCCGGCTGGCATGGTGCGCCCAGCATCTCGGGGTGCTTCCCGGGCCGACACCGGCCCGCACCGGCGCGGCGATCATCGACAAGATCAAACGGGAACGCACCCGATCGGGTAAGGGCATCGTGGTGACGACCGCGGGTCCGGTGCCGCCGCTCGATGGTGCCCCGCGCGGGGACCTCGAGCCCGCGGTCGGCTGGACCCGGGTCCCGGAGGCGAGTGACCTCGCCGATGCGGACCGGTTGGTGTCGATCGACCAACGCGCCGCCTATTTGGCCTCGGCCGGGATGCTCGAACTCGGTTACGGGCAACCCACACATTTGACCGGTGGGGCGGCCGCGGCCGCGGCGGTGGGGGAGAAGGGCACCCCGTTCGGGTTGTGGCGGATCACCCTGCCAGCGGGGCAGGCCTTGTCGCTGCCCGAGAAGCTGCCGTTGCCGCACCCGCACATGCTCGCCGATCAGCCGGTGCAGACCTGGGTCACCACCGTCACTCTCGATGCCCTGCGGGAGCCGGTCGCGGATGGTGGGATCGGTGCCGATCTCGACGACCTCGACGTCACCGAGGCGTGGGTGTATCCGCAGCAGGGTCGGGTGCTGGACAAGTGGGCGAAGATCCTGCGTGAGGCCCGCAAGACCGCTGTGGACACTTCGGATGCGGCGATGAAGGGGTTTCTCGGGTCCTGTTACAAGGGGTACATCGGGCGGATGGTGAACCCGGACATGTGGACCGCGACCCGGATGCAACATCACCACCAGCCGTTGTGGCGGGCGTCGATCATCGCCCATTGCCGGTGGCGGGGCCGCCGCGTCGCGATGCGCATCGCCCGCGAACACCATCGTTGGCCGGTCCGCACCGTCACCGACTCCTGGGTATACCTCCTCCCCAACGGTCAAGACATTGCCGACCCGAGCGGCGCGCTGGGAAAGATGACGGTGGAAAAAGACGTGGCCCTCACCGACACCCTCCTAGCCTCCATGGCGTCGGCTGCGGACGTGCACGAGGTGAACCTGGCGATCAAGGCCGCCTTCACCGACAACGAGGACACCGCCGACGACGACGACGACGGGGCGGGGGTGGACTGATGGCGCTGCATCTGCCGAAGCCGCGGACCAAGAAACCGGCCCAGCAGGCGGTCGGGCTCGACGGCCTCAAAGTCTCGGTGGCGAATGCCGCGACCAGTGGGGTGGAGAAGTCGAAGCAGGTCAAAACCGGGGGACTGGCCGGGCTGACCAGCAAGGTGACGGTCAAACAGTTACGCACGGAGCTCGGCAACGAGGGTTTGCGGCAGGCGGCGATCGACGCCGGCCGCACCCCACCGTCGGACCGCACGTTGCGCCGGTGGGCGCAACACGGCCGTATCCCGCACCCGGATGTGCTCGAGCGGGCGCAACGGCGGGCGGCGATCGAGCGCCTCGGCGGTATCGATGCCGTCGCGGCGAAGATCGGACGCTCCCGTTCGGCGGTGTCCCGGTACCGGTCGGGGGAGACGAACGAGTTACGCGCGGACGCCAGCAAGAAACTGAAAACCGTGCGGGCCGAGGACATCATGAAACGCGCCGGGGTGTTGCGCCCCGATGGGACACCGAAGACCGCGGTCATCCGCGTCAGGGGTGGTGTGATGGTCCGTAACGGCGCCGACGAGGGCTACGACTACCGGGTCCGTACATTGGATTTCGCGAACTCGGACACCCCGTTCACCCCTGAGGAGTCCCGCGAACTCGCCGCCGCCCTCGCTAACGATGATCATGCCCGGGTCGTGGCACTGCTCGAGCGGCACGCCACCCTCGACTACCCGGAGAACAAGGGCTTCGACAGATACAGCGACCAATTCGGATTCCACTTCGACCACATCGACTCCGTCCACATCGACTGGATCTGATTTCAGACGGACCGAACCGCGACCGGACGAGTCGTTTCGGCAGGTCAGCGTCGCGGAATCGGTGCTATCGCAGAGTGCTGCTATCTCATCTAGCGCTCCTCGCAATGCCGGGGGCTCGGTGGGATCGGATAGCAGGAACCCCTTCAGCAGGCACCTGTCGTCTTCAGCGCTGAAAAGTGTCTCGATGAGCGCGGTGGCCGATGCGGTCTTCGCCGCCGTTTTCGTGGTCGTGTCAGCGGTGGGCTGTGGCCGGCGAGGCGCACGGTGGCGGTGAACCGAGGTGCGTGTGCGGGCCCCTCCGTGCAGAAGTTCCACTCAGGTCATCGCCATGAGTGACGGGCGTAGAATTCCGTGCGCCATCCCAGCCTCGGTTAAACGATCTCTCACCGATCGTCGAGTGGGACAGGATTACCGCCGTAGTGGGTGATTCACGACGTCAGGCAGATCCCACACGGAATGTCCACCGACTGGTGAGGTGATGAGTCTCGGTACTTCGATGTCGCCCATGCAGTGGTCAGTTTCGGACATTGTCACGTGGTCGTTGCGTCGGCGATCTGAGCGCAACCGTTGACCGTCGGCCGCGGTAGAGCGGGTTGCGCGGCGAGCCGGCCGCATGCCCTCCGGTGGTGAGGCGTTGAGGAATTGACTGGGGTACTAGCGGTCAACGCCTTCTCGAGGACCGCGGGCACTGCGGTAACCCCATTCTCGGCGAGGAAGTGCCCCGCGCCTGTAACCACCTGCGGAGTTGCCATCAACTGGTTGGCCAGTCGATCTGTGTGGTCCGTCGGGACATAGGGGTCGTCGTCGGAGCGGATCACTGTCAGTCGGCCGATGTGATTCGGAATGGAACTAACATCGCAGCCTTCCCCGATGTACCCGTCCAGGTTCGGCAGCGCGGGGAGCCGTTCGAGGAATCCCGCGACCAGGATCAGCGTGCCTAGCCGCCATGGCCGCTGTAGAGCCACCAGGTAGCGAAGGACGGTCAGGCATCCGAGGCTGTGAGCGATGAGGATAGTTTCCTCGTCCGGAATGCCAATTTGCCCCGCGGCATTCAGCCAATTTCTCGGATCCGGCGCCTCCGGGACCGGAAGTGCTGGAATCAATGTGGGGATGCCAGCGGATTCGAGATGCTCGCCCAGCCAGCCGAACCAGTGGTCGGACGGAGTCGCGGCGTAACCGTGGATGATGATTGCGCGGGCCGTTGTTGGTTTCGTAGTCACGTTCGGGGACGATAGTGGTTCACGCCAGTGTGAAGGTCAAGGCGACGAGGAGGGAAACAGTGCTCATCGGGGAGTTCGCGCACCGGACGGGAGTGAGCGCTCGGGCCCTGAGACACTACGAGGATCAGGGACTGCTCGAACCGGTCCGGGACACCAACGGGTACCGGCATTACGCTGCTTCAGACGTGACCGTCGTCGAGCAGATCCAGGCCATGATCTCTGCTGGTCTGGGCACCAATATGATTCGACGCTATCTGGACTGTGCCCGTACTGGTGTCCACGGCACCTCTCTGGAATTGTGCCCCGACTTGAGGTCCGAACTTGACCGCATCGCGGCACGCCTGACCCAGCAACAGGCTGCCGTGGCCGCTACCCGTCAACGCTTGGCCGAGTTGACGGGCACACAGCTCGTCACTGATGAACGGGCAGGCACTCTCGGGTGAGTGCGTCGGGTTAGTAGCGTGCCCCGCCCGGTGCGGGTTCGGCTTGCGGACAACTGCGACGATCGATCAGATAATCACTGCGTGCCTGTCGATACCTCTCCCGGAGCCACTGCCGTCGCACACGCGCGCAGGCTCGCCAAGGGCGTACCGCTCGACCGGACACTACGTGTGACACTGCACTTTCATCCAGACCTGCCCTTCGCCGGTAGTTCGACGCTGCAAGCCATCGCGGACAGAGGCGCTTACCTGTCACAATTTGAGACCCAGACCGGCAACGGCGGACTGACTGCCCACCCCGGCGGCGATAAATGGAATTGGGAAAGCCGCATCTTCGGCGGCGCCTACGACGAGCACCCGCCTTCTCAGCGACCGAGGTACGGATCGCTGAACTACCGCGCCGACCCTTACGGCGGGTCACCTCGATTCGGCTCCTCCTACTTCCTGCTGGCCGAGCACACCCTCGACCGCACCACCTTCTGCTTTCCCGACAGCGTCTTCGAGCCCGAACTGTTCGGCACCGCCGATGCGATGAACTTGATGGAGGCCGCAGCCGCGGTGGAATTCGACGATCCGCTCGACGACTACATCGAGGCACACGTCCACGGCACCATCGACATCGCGTCAGATGTCGAAGCCCTCGTTCTCGACCCAAGCTACCGCCACACACCCTTCGACGAGATCGCCCGGCGCTCGCCTGCCCGGTATTGTGGCACGACGGATACCAGGTGGATGTCGAGGAGACTGCGCATCATCCCGACTACCGGGGGCCGCACATCGTCGACGTGGCCCGAGACATCGCACACCAGGGCGAGCTTACCCCGTCCATCCTCGGTCGTGCACGGTGTGAGCACTTCGATCCGCAGGACCTGAAAAAGGTGTGGCACTACATCGCCCGATACGGCACTGAGCCAGGGTACCGGTGCATTCGAGGAAGGCGGACGGCTCGATTCCGCTGAGCAATCCTGAAAATGTCAGCGCCGTCGTGAGTCGACGAACCGGTAATCGCGCAGAAAGAGGCACCGAACGGCTCTGATCCACCTCGGCGGCAACCGCCACGTCCTCGGCGTATCCGGCAGCAATGAGTTCTCGAGAGGTGGCCCGGTGACCATTTCCGTGACGGGGCTAAATGGAACTGGCACGCTTTAGACCTGGCGCCCGTTGTCGCGACAGGACCACTGTCCTCCCGTAGGTGGCGGAACTCGACCTCACTGGTTCTGGGCACGCATCCAGGTTCTCCGAGTGACATGAAATCTGGAAAGTGACACCACGCCGCGGAACCTACAAACCCTGCCGAAAAGTGGCGACTCGGGAGTCGCTCCGTGTCACTCATGGTTTGTGGGGGGTGACTGCTGCAAAAAAAATATACGCAGCGTCTGCGGCAAAACTCCTATTCAAAACTCTTGTTCCTCTGCAGAGGTCAATCGGAGTGCCTCTGCCAATGGATTTGGGCAGGTAGGGACTGAACTGCCGGAACGATGACGGCGCCGTGCAGCGGACGACGTCGGTAACAGCACAGCCGACGTTTACGACGTTGATCGTGTGCGGACACTGATACTGATCGGAACGGCCCTCGGGCTCGGTGCGGGCCTGATATGCACCGGTCTGTTCGCCTGGTGGCTGTCGTACCCGGTCCGCTTCTCGGTGGGCTATGTGGGCGATCCGTTCGCCTCCGATGGAGCCACTGGTGACACGGACTCCGTGAATCCCATGCCGTTCCTCGCGGCGGGCCTCATTTTCAGTGCAGTCCTCGGGGCGGTCTCCGGCCTCATCGCCGCACACCGCGGCTGGCAGCTGATCCGACACACAGCCTGACCCAAGCTTTCACAGGCGCCAGGATGCTCGACGTGCAGCTCGCGTCACTGCATTTCAGCCGGGCCGACTACCGCGGTTGTCGGAGGTACCAGCGATACTCGTGTGCACAGCAGTCACAAGGTAACAGGCGCATGCGTCATCGACCCCGGACCGCACTTCTCGCCCTCGGTGCGGTCACCGCGCTGGCCTGTCCGGGTGCTCGGCCATAGCCGATGCAAACCCGGACACCGGCTCCCTCGGGGACGCACCAGCCGCCCCGTCGGCGGGGTTCGATGTGGCACCGGCGTTGGCGAAGCTCGACACCCTGGCGGTCAAAGGCCGCGCCCCGAAGACCGGCTACACCCGTGAGCAGTTCGGCCCATCGTGGTCCGACGACAACGGCGTCGAGGGCGGCCACAACGGTTGCGACACCCGCAACGACATCCTGCGCCGCGACCTGGTCGACCTCACCTATAAGGCCAGCACCCGGGACTGCGTGGTGGCGACCGGCACCCTGCATGACCCCTACACCGGCACCACCATTGCGTTCGTGCGTGGCCAGGACACCTCCACCGCGGTGCAGATCGATCACGTCGTCGCCCTGTCCGATGCGTGGCAGAAGGGCGCCCAGCAGCTCAGCCCGGAGCAGCGCCGCGACCTGGCCAACGACCCACGGAACCTGCAAGCTGTGGACGGCCCCACCAATTCGAAGAAGTCCGACTCCGACGCCGCATCCTGGTTGCCGCCGAACAAGAGCTACCGATGCACCTACGTCTCGCGCCAGATCGACGTCAAATCCCTCTACCGGTTGTGGGTAACCCAGGCGGAGAAGGACGCGATGAGCCAGGTCCTGCACTCCTGCTGAAGCGAACCTGACCGATGGCTATCCCACCGGTCAGGTGGAGGTGAGACCAGTTGTCAATGGTTGTCATCGATTCCGAACAGGCGTGTTACCCATTCGTCGATCGCCTCCCAAAGGGTTTTGTCGACGCGTTCGAGGCCTCCGTGCCACATCTCCCAGACTCGACCGGTGTCGTCGCGTGTATCCAGAGCGACTGCGTTGTCGGAGGCGTCGCGGCAGACGCCGACGAGTTGGTCGATGTCGGGTAGCTCGGATTCCACGATCTCTACGAAACGGAGCTCGTTGCTCACGGGGTCCCGTGATTGCCCGACGTACTCGAAATCGGCTGCCTCCCCAAAGTTCGAGATCCGCGGCATGTCTTGAGCTGGCATCAGGCCGATGGGGTCCTCGTTGAAGAATCCGTTCTGCACGGTCGTATAGAACGTCCTGAGCCCGTGATCGATCCCGGCGGTGAACAACGGAATTTCGTTCTGCGGCAATGGTGCTAGCCCGTATGCGACTCGAAAGTATGAAGTGTTGGCTTCCCCGAAGATGTAGGCCAGAACCACGGCGGTCCGGCCATCCTCAGAGAGGGTCGCGCGGCACAGTCTGAGGCTGGGTGCGGCGTCCCGGACGATCCGGGTGGTGCGCGGGAGTTGCCCGGGGATCGCGTTGTCCCATGCCCGGAGCGCGACGTCGACGGGATTGTTCGAGGTTTGCGCGTCGATCCACCATCGGGGGATGGTGCCGGCCTCGTCGTCGCTTAACTGGTTGGCGTCAATTGCTTCGAGATCGTGGAACGGATGCCGCGTCGCCAGAAGCTGTACAACTTCTTGGTCCGTGGTCACAAGCCACACCCTTTCTGATCCTTCGTCGTGCGACGGGTTCGCCCCCGGAAGTATGCGCGTGACGTGGCCTCTCCCGCCCATGACTTTAGCAACTGTTCCTTGCCCCAACGCCGGGGCCGTATTCGCGGTGACCTGTCACAGCTGGAAGGTAGCTGGTGTTGTTGTCTGTTACCGTTCGCGGAGCCGTGCGGGGGGTCGTGGGGCATCGATCCGGCGTGCCCGCCCCCTGATTCACGTTTCACGAGGGGGATAGTTATGTCGGTTGCTGTCAGAATGCTGCGCGGGTTGAGTATCGGGTCGATTGTGGCCGTGGGGGCTATGGTCCTTGCCGCGGGTGCAGGCTCGGCGGAGCCGAATCCGGTTCCCGACGCGTTCGAAACCACCACGACCGGCGACGGGTGGGTGCTGAACATCCGCAAGACCGGCGAGATCGTCAATCAGGTTCCGAACCTGGCTGCCTCCCAGTTCAGTCGGGAAGGCTTCGTCTCGTACCGCGCCGAGGCCGATATCACCGGTAGTGGTGATGCGCCGGTGAACGGCGCCTCACTCGAGACGGGGTATCAGGTGGGCTGCGGCATCGATGTGTCCTCGGGACTTGCGGTGGGTCTGGGCCTCTCGGTGGGGCCCTCGATCGGGATCTCGGCCACCGGGCCGAAAGCCGATCTCGGTGCGCAGGTTCAGCCGAACGTTTCGACGACGCTCAAGCCCGGCACGATCACGGATGTGCCGTTCAAGACGAAGGAACTGGCAAACGGAAAGGCCGGGGTGTCGGTGAAGAACGTGCACCTCAAGATCGATGGGTGCATGGGCCCGGTCTCGATCCGCTCCTACGTCACCTTCTCCACCACCAGTGACTCTTTCGACGACACCGTCGCCGCCTACGGCCCTGTCATGTGGTTGTAGAGAGCGGGGACCGCGGGGGAGAGGCGAGATTGTGAGACGTGCACTACGGGCGTTGGTGTGTGCGGTGCTGGTGGCGGCTCCGGTGGTGGCGCTGACGCAACCGGCATATGGGGCCCCGGAGACACCGGCGCAGCGATGCGAACGAGAAACGCAGATGTACAACGATGCCTGGGAGTCGTCATGGCTGTCCGCGCATCCCGGGGATCCGGGACCGGTTCCGCCGCCCCCCGCCCCGTATACCTGTTATGACCCGGGTCCTGAGCCGGAAGACGAGCCGTTCGATCCGACTGATCCGGTCGATCCCGGTCCCGACTCAGGCGAGGGGTTGGTCACCGAAACCAATCCCGATGCAAACTCGCCACTAACTGTTCAACCGAACCTCAATGGGCCCATTATGGTTCCGCAGCGGCAGCGACAGCCACCTGCTGGTCCGGCCGAACCCGGGATCCTGTCGGATCCTGACGCCGAACCTGCGGTTCCCGCCGAGAGTGCGGCTGTTCCCGAGGCGCAGGAAGCGGAAACTCTCGAGGAGGAGGCTGCTCGCCGGTCGCTCGAGGAGGTTCTGGCCGACTGCACACCCGATTTGATCCCTGGTGGCGTCAACCGCACCGCGCTGACTCCTACGCAGGTCCAGGCCTATGACGCACTGAGGAAACGGGCGCCGTCCGATACCAATCGAGACCGGGTCACGGACGATGTGGCGGCGGGCAAATACGGCGACCACTATGTCAATACGCCCAGCAAGAACTGGCAGGCAGATCATGTCGTCTCGCTGAATCGGTTAGTGCAGATACCGGGGTTCATGCAGTTGCCCCTCGAGAAGCAGATCGAGATCGCCGATTCCCGAGAGAATCTGCGTCCACTGCACTCCCAGTGGAACAGCTCCAAACAGCAGAAGTCGATCGGTGACTGGGAAGGTCCGAAAACGACACCCAAGCCGGAGTTCAGCGACGAGGATCGGAAGTTGCTGTGCCTCTACGAGCGTGAAGCCCAGGTCGCGATCCTCCAAGCCCTTGCCGAGTACTACCTCAACCAAGCACTACAGATCGTGGTCCCGGGAGCAGGTCAGCCAGGTTCACCCCCGCCCGCTTCCCCGGAGACGCGCGAGGTCGCACCGTCAGCCGAACCGTCAGCCGCACCATCGGTGGAACCGACGGCGTACCCAGAGATCCCGTACACCACACAGCCGGAAATTTTCACCGAGCAGGTGGTCCCGGAGGTCACCACCCAGGTGGAGCCGGAGTTCCCCGATACCTCGGTGGCGGAGATTCCGGTGACGACCGTGCAGGAGATTCCGGTGACAACGGCCGCACCGACGCCGACCACGAGCGCGGTGCCGCTCTCCTCGGCGGTCCCGACTGCACCGCCCACGGAAATCACGACCTCGGTACCGGCGCAAACCTCCGTGCCGTCGCCTTCGGCACCGCCGGCGGCCCCGAGAGCGTCTTCCCCGCCGTCCGTGTCGAAGCCGCCGGCAAAGCCCGCCGAACCCGACGACGATGACGAACTCTCGACATGGGAGAAGGTCGGGGTCGGAGCGGCTGTGGTGGGTGTCGGCGTCCTCGTCGTTGTTCAGCCACAGATCGGGATTCCGCTCGCCGTCGGCGGCGCCGCGATGGCGGCAAGCTGATGAGAAAATTCGGCACCGGAGTACGCCGCGCCGTGAGCCCACGCCAGCTCGGCGAGAAACACACCAATCCCGACGGAACAAGGAGAACGCGGATGTCCGCGAAGGATGAGCATGTGAGCAAGGGCCACCGGGCGGCGTCGGTTGCGGTGACGGTGCTGATGGTCGTTTCCGGCGGCAGCGTGCTCGCCGCGTGCGGTTCGGCATCGGCCAATGATCCGTCGGGGTCGTCGCCGACAGGTCTGAGCACCTTGCAGGATCAGGCCCCAGAGGGTTACACCGCGAAGGCGTCTGGTGTGACCACCGTGACTGCGGAGCTGATCGCCAAGGCCACACCGACTACCGAGGGCATGGAAATCTGGCCGGCACAATGCGCCCAGTCCTTCCAGTCCTCGGCGGCCTACCAGGAAGGGTCGACGGTGGAAACGGTGACATTCACCGGTCAAGGACAAATGATCGTCATCGGGTTGCAGTCACAGAAGGAACCCCACCCCGCCAATGACGCTGACAATGTCTGTGACACCGGCTCCTTCCGGGCGCCCGGAGGTGAAGGGTTCTTCCGTGTTCCCGACCCGGTCGACCTCAATGGGGTCCCGGCGAAGGGCAAGCAGATCATCACGTTGACTCCCGACGGGTCTCAACAGTCAGTCACGGTCAGCTACACCGCGAACCTGTCCGACCGCGAGGTGCTCACCCTCTCGGTCATCCCGGACCTGTCATCGAACGCCCCACGCCTTGTCGTCGACAGCGGCAGGGGGATCGACCTGTACAAACGCGCCGCCGAACTCGTGCAATAGCTGAGTCGTCGACAGGGACCTGCACGAGCCTTTGAAAGGGCAGGTCCCGACACGATTCCCGCCGAATGATCGTGTCGGTGACTCCCAGTAGGATCCAGCTTTTGTCATTCGAACAGGAAGTGGAACCGAATCAGGACGCGGATGTGGTCGGGGCCGCCCAGCGGGTTTGGCGCCGGACCTGAGCGAGGAGACAGCCACACGAATCGCCGGCGCTGTCACGTCGTCACGGGCACCAGGCACCCGCCGTGTCTACGCCTCCGATTGGCGGCGCTTCCGCAACTGATGCGAGATCCGAGGACACAAAACGTTGCCGGCGCACCCAGTCACTGTCGCCGTACCTGGTCGACGCCGCCGACATCGTTAATGGTGAAGGGAGCGGGCGTATTCGCCATCCACACTGAGTCGATGGGTGTCAGTCTTCGGGCAATACCACCGGACCGCAGGCATGCCTAACCCAGCGGGAGAGGCACTGGTGCCCTCGGGTGTTTGCCGGGCGTCCGACGCAGCAATCTCGTCGGCCTGAGCTGTGGGGACGTTGCAATGCACCCTTTGGACGGGGAGCATGTGCGGTTCCGCGGGTCGAAGACCGATCAAGAAGGCGCCAGTGCGGTCCGGGCACTGCCGTTCACCACCAAACCATGCCAGTTGCCATCGTGCGCCCGCGCGGCTGCCGCGGCCTGACCATCGTGCTGGTCTGTCAGAATGTTCCTGGATGGCTTTTGTTGTACGCGCAACTTCTCGTTGCGGCACGGTGACAGTAGGAGGCTCGCGTCAAGTGGCTCGTCCCCAGCGTTGGGAGTTGCTCTTAAGGGCCTCGCAGCAAGAAGCTCTATTGGCCGTCAGTCTATTCAATGATGCTGGACGTGAGCGTGCCCTGGAGGGCTTCGTCATTCATATGCACATCGCGTGGTTGTATGCGTTTCAGGCGAAATGGATGCGAGACGGCGAAAACTATCACGTCCTCAGGTCCGAGCGTCCAAGGCGGTACAAGCAGATCAACGGGGAGCGAATGTCACAGCCCCTTGAGTGGTTCCTCAAGCAGGAGTACCCAAGCGAACAGTCCGCGTGCGGGCGAATCTTGAGTTCTTCATTGCGCTGCGCAACAAGATCGAGCACCGGCACACGGGCACGGATGACGCGCTAATTACTGTGGTGAACGGTGAGTGCCACTCGATGCTCCTCAACTATGAGGACTTCGTCACGGCGTTCGCTGGCCGCAAGTATTCCCTTGCCCACCGCCTTCATTTCCCAGTTTTCATTGGCGGCTTCACCGACCAAGGCAAGAGCGACCTGCTTAAGCTCACAAAAACCTTGCCGAAGGATCTGCGTACCTTCCTCGCCGAGTACGACGCCGGCCTGAGCGATGAGGTCTCGCGCGATCCCCGTTACTGCATGCGCCTGACCATACTTCTTGAGAGCGGCAACAGAAAAGGGGACCTGTCGCTGCAGTTTGTCAACTACAAGGACCTGACCGCTGACGAGCGTCGGATGGCTGAAGAGATCGCAGCAAAGAAGCGCTACGTGATTACAAAACAGAAAACAAGGCCCGTTTCGAACGACGATAAGCTCAAGCCGGGTAAAGTCGCAGAGTTGGTGTCAGCCGAGATTCCGTTTCAGTTCACACCGTCATACGAGATGGCGGCTGCATGGAGGAAGAACAACTGGCGGCCGCCAAAGGGATCCAATGATCCCGGGAACACCCGGTCGGAGTTCTGCATCTATGACAGCGTGCATAGGGACTATCTCTATACCGAGTCGTGCGTGAAATGGTTGATCAAGAAGTGTAAGACGAAGTCGGGCTTCGTAGAGGCGACTGGATTGGCACCGCGACTGAAGGCCGACTGACAGAGTGTCGAAAGAACCTTCGAAGTGTGCGTAACATCGACTAGGGTTTCCACCTTGACCACCGATAGTCCTAGATTCTGTCAGCCTAAGCTTCGGAATGTTTGGCAAACTAGTCGTGGCGGCATGACGTTGTAGCGCTGGAATGCCTCGACGTCGAAAACGCTGGCTACCAGAAGGTTTGGGGAGATCCAGCGGTCCCGGCGGCGAGGACCCGTTCTTCGATCACTTCTAAACCTTCCTGCTTGGATGGACCGGTGCGGACGGCGCGGGTGTGGCCGGCGGTGCCGCGGACGTCGGCCAAAGGTCTGGAGAGATCGCGGTGGCGCGGGTGGTATTCGCTGCGGTTGAGGGCGTTGGTACCCAGACGCAGGTGACGTGGGTTCGGACAACCGTCGAAGGCGCACTGGTGACACAGCACCGCATCACCGGTACCCGACCACCCCAACCGCGGAATGATCCCGTATTCGAGTTGGTACGCGAACAAGTTGGCCGGGACGGTGCCGCCGCGGGACGGTCCAGGCAGGCTCACCGCCAGGAAGGATCCGCGCCCGGTCGGGCTGACCCCGCCTAACCATGATGCGCAACGGGTTTCATCCCTCGGTTGCGGCGCACCGATGAGGGCGAGTTGCTCGAGCGACCGGACGGGGACGGGGGGCATTCCAGGCAGTGGCAGCACCGGGCCGGCGGCGAGCGTCATCGTGGCCTCCTCCCGTCCGTGCTGTTACGGCGAAGGTAAGGGCCGGGTTCCGACATGATCGCTGCCGTTCATGGCTGGTGTTGATGCGGTACCCGGATCGTCGCTGAGAACGGGGGAGGTGGCGCGGGTCAGTGTTGTCGGTCGTGACTGTTGAGTTCGTCGAGGACCCGATCGAGGGCGGTGGTCGGGATACGGAAGTCCGGCCCTTCCGCGTCTCGAAGGTAGGCGCGCACGTTCGCGAGCAGGGCGAGGTCATGCTCGAGGTCGTCGGTGGTCCGGTCGGTCACAGCGTCATCCTCCTGAATGCGTTCGAGTATCGAGGATTCTTCATCGGGTGTGGGGGATCGGGGAAGACGGTGATGTCGGCGCCACGGGCGGGGCGTGTTGGCTGATCTGAACGCCGCCGACGGTGCCGAACTGGTCGAGGTCCATGCGGAACACCACCCCGTGCTGCGGGTCCCATTCGTAGGTGCCGTATCCGTGCTCGGTGTGCTGCGGCCGAGTTCTGCGTGGGATCTGTGCCTGGTGATCGCTATCCATCGTCGCCCTCTCTATCGTCACACGAATTCACAATTGTGCATTGCTGGGATTGCGGCTGAGTGAGAACGCTTTTCGTGCTCACAGTCAACGGGGTCAAGGCCCGTGCTGGGTCACGGAATACGCCGCGGGTAGCGCGTTGCCGGCCATCCTCTCACCCATCTCACCGATCTCACCGATCGCTCATGGCTGTGCATCACCGTCCGGTCGTCGGCTCGCCTCGAGGTGGGTGAGTGTCTCGCCGACTGCGGACGCGAGTTCGTCGTCGGTGGGGACGAGTTCCCGGACGGGGGCGGGCAGGGTCGCGTAGGTGTAGTCGGCGACGGCCAACGGTGCGGTGGTCCCGGCCAGGGAGTAGCGGACGACGTTGTCGTTGCGGCCGGCGCACAACAGGATCCCGATCGTGGGTGCGTGCTGGGTGTGATCGCGCAAATTCTCGTCGATCCAGGACACATAGAAACCGAGCTTGCCGACGTACTCGGGTTCGAACCGACCGACCTTCAGCTCGACCACCACGAACCGGGCCTGGATCCAGTTGAAAAACAGCAGATCGATGTAGAAATCGTCACCGTCGACCTCGAAGTGATACTGCCGACCGACGAACGCGAAACCGTGCCCGAGCTCGAGCAGGAACCGCTCCAACCGGGCCATCAACGCCGCCTCGAGCTCCCGCTCGGCGACCCGATCGCTCAGATCCAGGAAGTCGAAAACATAGGGGTCACGAACCAACTGTTGCGCCAGGTCGGAGTCACCGGTGGGCAGGTGTTCGGCGAAATTGGACGGCGCCGCCCCGATCCTCTGGTCGAGCCGGTTCCTAATCTGGTGGGACAGGACGTTGCGGGACCAGCCCCGCTCGAACGCCGCGGCCGCGTACCAATCGCGGGTGGCCTGGTCGTCGAGACGGTCGATCAGCACCGTCACATGTCCCCACGGAATTTGTCCAACAGGCTGCTGGACGAATGCGCTCCGCGGCCACGCCGAGGCGATCTTCCGCATGTAGTGCAAGTTGCTCCGGGAGAATCCACGCATCTCAGGAAACGCCGACCGCAGATCAACAGCGAGCCGGTCGATGACCTTGCTGCCCCACCCCTCGGCATGCTGGCGGTCCAGGATCGCCCGGCCGATGTCCCAGTACAGCAGCAGCAACTCCGTGTTGACCACCCGCGTGGCCCGGATCCGGGCCTGCTGGACCTGCGTCTTGAGGTGTTCGAGGAAGTCGCGGTAGTCGTCGGGCAGCAGTCCGGAATCGCTCACCCGGTCATCTTCCCGCACGACCGAGGACCCGAACCGCCAGGGCGCCCGGACCGCGACGGTCGGCGCGTTTCACGGACAGGCCACGCGGACGAGGGAACAGCAGAAAAGTCAGCATCATTTCCCGCTCAGCGCCGGTGATAGTTGACCCGCGGTGTGGCCACCGCGCCACCCGGCCGGAGCCTTCTAAAGATCGAGCGCGGGGGTGAGCAGGGTGGCCAGTTGCTTGCGGGCACGGTGGATTCGGGTTTTCACGGTGGCGACGGTGACACCCTGGTGTTCGGCGATGTCGGCGTAGGGCAGGGCGGCGAACTCGGCGAGGACGATCGCGACCCGGAAGTCTTCCGGGAGTTGGGCCAGGGCGCGGCGGACCGCGTCGATGGTGGTGACCTGGTCGTCGAATCGGGGTGCGGGGTCTTCCAGGAGAATGCCGTACTCGCCGTCGGAGTCATCGAGGCTGTCGGTGTTCTTGCGGCGGCGCACGACGGCGAGGGCGGCGTTGGCGGCGATGCGGTGCAGCCAGGTGTTGAAACGGGCGTCGCCCCGGAACTTCGGCAGGTTCTGCCAGGCGGCGGTGAGCGTGTCCTGCAGGGCGTCTTCGGCGTCGTGGGTGTTGCCGGTGATCTGCAGGCAGACGTGCCAGGCGTTGGTGCGGTAGCGGCCGACGAGCTGGGCGAAGGCGTGATGATCCCCTGCGCGGCACGCCGCGATCAGGTCCGCGTCATCCATGTCTGGTCCCCCCGTACCGTGATCACTAGTTAGTCGCCGCCCCGGGCGCCGAGGGAATCGTACCCGCCGTCACATACAGCCCGCCCGACCCAGGAACTTCCCCTGCGAACCACACCAGAAACGGGGAGGGCGGGATCGGTGTGGGTTAGAGCGGGTCGATGTCGTGGTGCCCGCCGAGGTCGATGCCGGGATCGGCCGGGTCGTCGACACCGAGAAGGGTCGGGTCGGCGCTGTCGTCACCGAAAAGGTCCTCGCCTGCCGGGAGGTTGACATCCGGGTCGTCGGCGTCGACGTCGGTATCGATGTCGTGGTTCAGGCCGGTGACGTGGCCGTCGGTGTCGAGGTCGGTGTCGTCGTCGAGCAGGATGATCTCGTCGTCCTCGGATACGACGGGGATGTCGTCGAGGTCGGGGACGAGGCCGGGGTCGACGGGCGCGGTGGTCGGGTCGAGAGCGATCTCGAGGGCCCGCGCCCACACCTCGTCGGGCACGGGCGGCAGCGCATTACCCGATACCCCTAGTGCGGCAAGGACGGAATCGTCGTCCATTGCTGCTCTCACCTCGCTTCCTTGGAGTCTGTCGGTGCGCCGGCACAGCGCACGCCCACCTGTTGGATGCACCGGATCGCCGGAAGGTTCCCGCCGAGCACCACATTTTTCGGTCACCGTCACCGATGTCGGTGAGGGTGGCGTAGTCCAGTGTGCACGCCCGGCCTGTCGTCGGCTGGTAGCGACCGGCGACTAGAGGTCGATCATCGCCCACCGCCGACCGGATGCCGTCACCGCCACCGCGACCGGCGCTGTCACCGGGTCCGGGTGGTCGGCCAGGTCGGGGTCGGGGGTGTCGGCGACGAGTATCCGGTGGCCCGAGTCGGCCCAGGCTTCCTGGAATTGGTCGATGGGCACCTCGATCTGGTTGCCGTTCGGGGCGCCGGGGTCGGAGAGGATCACCACCCCGCGGGTTTCGTCGATGCCGGCGACGATGAGGAAGTGATCGGCCGTGTCGTCTTCTTCGGCTTCTTTATCCGGGTGCCAGATCTCACCGGAGTCGACCATTGCGATCACCCCGTAGCCGTCGTCGAGTTTGGTTTTCAGGTCGTCGATCGAGCTGTCCTGCACCGTGCAGGGCACCCCTTGATCCTCGAGGAGGATCTCGAGGTTCGGCAACGTCATGCCGCGGGTGGGGTCACCGTCCTGCGTGAGTCCGAGTTCGAGGGCCCGGTCGACGAGGTGCTGGGGGTCGTCGATGACCACGCCGGTGTACTGGGCGATCACCTGCGCGGCGCTCGCCGGCCCGCAGTACCCGTCGACCTGCTGGTAGAACCAGTTCACCGACCATTCCACCGGGTCCCCGTACACCCCGTCCCCGCCCGCCTCGGGGACCGGAACGGGTGCCGTACCCGGGTCGGCGACCGGCGCCGGGTCGGCCGCCTTCACGTCGGCCTCGTCCCGCGGCGGCGCGAGTATCGGGGGCGGGCCTGGATCGGGGTCGAGTGCGCTCAGGTCGATGCCGGACAGATCCACCGCTGCCGGCGGGTCGACGATTGCCGCGAACGGATCCTCGTCGACCGGGCCGTCAATCGGGTCGAGGTCCTCCTCGGCCGGGGTCGGTTCGCTCAGGTAGGTGTCGTCGTCGAGTGGGCCGGCGGACCAGGCTGCGGCCGTGAGGTCCGCGTGCATGTCATCCATTCGGTGCTCTCCCGGGGTGAGGTGTCGGCCCGCACCCGACGTCGGCAGGGGGCAGGGGTGGGGGTGCACCCACCGGCCGAATCCTGGCCGGGAGTGCGAGGGCGCTGTGGTGGGTGGGGTCGGGCTTGGGGTCAGGCCAGGTCGGTGGGCGTGGGCTCGGCCGGCGTCTCGCCGGGGTAGGTGCCGGCCTGCTCGTGGTAGTGGTCCTCGGCGGGGATGAGGGCTTCGAACTGCTCGATCGACCCGAGGTGCCCGTCGGTGGCGGTATCGAACGTCTCCTGGGAGCCGTCGTTGTCGGTGTCGGTGGTGCGCAAATCGAAGGTGCCGTCACCGTTGGTGTCGACCAGGGTGTCGTTGGTGATGCCGTCGACGTCGGTGTCGAGGGCCGCGGTGTCGAAGTGGCCGTCGCCGTTGCTGTCGATCAGGTGCACATCCGGGTTGCCGTCGGCGTTGGTGTCGAACTGGGTGTCGGTGATCAGCCCGCCCTCGATGACGTCCTGGCGGATCGGGGCACCGGTGGCGGAGTCGAGGTGGGTGGCGAGGTCGACGGTGCCGTCGTCGTCGAGGTCCTCGGCGAGCCGCACCCCGCCCGCGGTGGGGGCGATCCCGGTCTCGTAGGTGCCGTTACCGTCGGTGTCCTGCTCGACGAGAGTGATGGCCCCGTCCTCGTCGATATGGGTGATGGTCTCGACTCCCTCGACGCGGCTGTGGATCAGGTCGACGAGCCCGTCGCCGTCGACATCGCGCGGCGAGGAGTACTCCCCACCCGCGACGACGCCCGTATCGCCCTCGGCTGCGGTTCCCGCGCCCAGATCGGTATCACCGCTGGTTTCCGGGCCGGTGGGGGCCGCGGCGGGGATCGGGTCACCCGCCGCCGGCGGCTGTCCGATGCCCGGGGCGGGGGTGTAGGTGGCGTCCTGCGGGTCCCCGGTGAGGTTGGGGCTGGCCGAGGTCGCGTCGGAGGTCTGGTTGTCCTGTGCGCTGCGGGGGTTGCTCATGATCAGAAGTCCTTGTCGTCGAGGAGCTATCGGGCGGGGAAAGCGAAGTTCTTTGCGCTGTCGAGAGTTGGATGCGGTGAACGCCCCGAAAGGTTCCCGGCCGAGCGAAAAACTTTTCCCCGCACCCGAACACCGGTGCGCACAGCGGGGCGCCCGCCCCGGAAACACAGCCGGGGCGGGCGCGGAAAATGTGCGTGTTGGTGGGGGTTTAGTTGATCAGGCCGGCGCGGGAGAGGAACGTTTTCGCCCCGGCCAGGCCCTGGGCGTCGCCGAAGCTGGCCATCACCCCGGTCGATCCGTTGGCATACCAGATCGAGTAGGTGCCCGCGTAGCCCGGACCGTCGATGTGGGCGGCCGCGGTCCGCGGAATGTTCTCCACGATCTCGTTGTCGGTGGAGGTGGTGTCGTTGTGAAAGCCCTGCCGGATCCCCAGGACCCGCTTCTTCGCTTCCGCGGCGTCGACGCTGACGATGATCGACTGGAAGTCCTGATCGGAGATCCCGGCGGTCAACGCGCTGCCCTCCTTCAGGGTGCACTGCATCTCCACGCCACCGTTCTCGGTCTCCCCGGTGCCCTTGCAATCGGTGAGATCGGACCGCAACGATGCCGGAAGCGCCGCCAGTACAGCCTCTTTCGTGGTCGGAACCTCGGTAGCCCCGTTCCCGGAGGCGCCCGCCGGCTCCGCTGCTGCGGGGTCACCGGCCGCGGCGGCCGGGGGATCGGCAGCATTCTCGTCGCCGCCGGTGAGGGTGATCGCCCCGATCACTCCGGCGATCACCACGATGGCGGCGGCTGCGGCGCCGAGCACCATCGCCTTCTTCCTCCCGCCCCCGGCATCGGTGTTGGTGCCGGGGGGCGCCGGGGATGGGGTGGGTTGCCAGGTGGTCGCCGGGCCGGGTCTGTGTCCGGGGTTCGGGATGGGGGCGGTCGCCGCCGGACCGCCCGGGCTGCGGGGTGAGGCGGCCGGGGGTGGGCCTGGGTGCGTGTACCGCGGGGCTCCGCCCGCAACGGTGGTGTTGCCGAGGCCGCGGACGATCGGGGCGGCCGCGGCGATCGCCCCCTGCGCGACGACAGTTTTCGGGTCGTCGAGGGTGGCGATCGGCCCCAGTGCCCGGAGGTGGTCCTGCACGATCGGGATCCGGGAGGATCCGCCGGTCAAATACAGTGCATGCAGCCCGGTGGGGTCGGTGACGTGGGCGTCGGCGAGTGTTGCCCGGGTCAGGGTGACCGCCTTCTCCACAGCGGGGGTGATGAGTTCCTCGAATTCCTCCCGGGTGATCTGGAACTTTTCGGTGTGCCCGCCGCCGGTGACGGTGATGGTCGCCGACGGCGCCTCCGAGAGCAGTTCCTTGGCGCGGCGGATCGAATCGTCGAGGGCGTGCCGGATATCGATCGGCGCGGACCGCAGATAGTCACCGAGTTCGGGGTTGCGGGCCTCGAGTTGCTCGTTGACCCACCGGCGGATGTAGGCGTCGAAGTTCTTCCCCCCGAGACCGTTGTCGCCGCGGGCGGCGACCACGTCGAATGTGCCGTGCTCGTTCGCGGCGAGCACCGCGATATCGAGGGTGCCGCCACCGAAGTCGAACACCGCGATCTTCGCACCCGGGGGCAGGGTGTGGGAGCGGGAGTAGTAGTGCGCCGCCGCCCGCGGCTCGGAGACCGTCGTCACCTGCGAGGCGTCGAGGCCGAGCTGGGCGGCCGCGTCGAGGAGGACCTGGATCTCGCGGGGAGACCATGCCTCCGGGTGGGTGAGGACCAGCCGGGCGGGTGCTTGCCCGGCGTGCGCGGCCCGCGCCCGCGCCATCACCGAATCGAGGACCGCGGCGACCGGCACCGACGACGGGATCGCGTAGCCGTTGACGTGCACCACGTCCTGACCGATCACCCGTTTCGGGGAGGGCAGGTAGGCGGCCGGGTTGCTCTCGGCGCGGTTGGTGGCCACGTCCCCGACCGCGATCTGGTGTGGTGATTCGACGAACACCGCCGAGGACATCGTGGTGCGGTTGTGGCTGAGCTGCAACGCTTCCACCGCGCCGCTGACCGCACCAGTATGCGCGGCGGCGGTATTGGAGGTGCCGAAGTCGATCCCCAGCAACCAGTCCGGCCTAGACATTGCAACCCCCCGACCTCAAACCCCTCGAACCACATCCGGCGACGGAGTGGCCGCGCCCGGGCATCATGTCACGCCGGCGCGCCGGCAGCGGCTTCCACGGTCGGTAGAACATCACAAGGGGTCCTTCCACACAAAAACGGGTCTTCTCGATCGAGCGGGTACCAGTTCGATGCGTACTACGGGGAAAAGGTTCCCATCCCGCCCACACCAAATCAGGTTCGTGCTCATGGTGGGTCAGGTGGCGGCGAGGGTGCTGTAGGTGTGTGCCAGCACGATCAGGGCGGCGTCCTCGGCGGCGGTCATGGTCGACAGGGCCTGGGTGTGCGCCCAGTTCAGCTTCTGCTGCGCGCTGATTCGCACCTGCTCAGGGCCCGCGCCCTCGGGCAGGCCGAGTTGGCCGGCCGGGGTGCGGTGTTCGAGGAGGCGGCGTAGTTCGGTGGTGACGGGGGAGCGGGGGTCGGCCTCGAGCATGGACCGCAGGTGTTCGAACAGCACCACGGTGTGCAGGGCGGGGTCGCGGCGCAGGGTGTCCACGACGGCCCGGATCTGGTCGCGGGCGGGGTGGGTGAATGCGAGCTGGTCGAGTTCGCGGATGATCCGGCTGGCCCGGTGCACGGCGGCGAACCGGCCCAGATGCTGCGAGAGCACCCCGCGCACCTGCGGGATCCCCGAATGCGCGGTCAACCACTCGTTCAGGGCGGCGGCGCCGCGGGCGGCGACGTCGCGGCCATGAATGATCCCGTACTCGCCGAGCAGATCGAGGAGCCGATCCCGTATTGCGGCGGGCAGGGCGGTGGGGGTGTCGGTGTCGAGGAGGTCGAGGACCTCGAAGGGTCCGTGTCCGGTCAGCGAGGCCAGGACGCGGGCGTCGGCTTCGGTGAGCGCCCCGGTGTGGGCGGTTTCGGCGAGCAACCCGGCGATCGGCATCACCGTCATCACGGTGTCGGCGAGCCGCCCGGCCAGGACCCGGGCGTGGGCGATGGCGTGCTCGAGTGGGTTCCGTTGTCCCAGAGCGCCTTCGCCGAACCCATCGGCGCGGGAGAGCACCCCGAGGGTGTTGAGCGGGGTGAACCCGAGCTGTTTGAGGAAGGAGATTTCGTCGGCGCGCGGCGCGGAGTCGAACAGGAACACCGCGGCGTCGGCGTCGACGGAGGCGGTGCGGGTCTGCTCGTAGCCGTCGATGAGGACCCGGCGGGTGCGGGCCTCGTTCTCGGCGGTCAGCGTGGCCAGGCCGGGGGTGTCGACCAGGGTGAAATCGCGGATCGCCGCGGACGGTAACCACCGGTGCACAAAGGCCACCTGCTCCGGCGGCACCCCCAGCTCGGCGGTGTGCCCGCGGGCCAAATGCACCGGCGCCCGCCCACCGTCGAGTAACACCACCTCCGCGCGGGAGGGGGCGCCATCCTGATAGACGGCGACGATGCTGGTGGCCTCGAGGGCGGCGGTTTCGGCGACCGGCGCCCCGATCAACGCGTTCACCAGGGTGGATTTGCCGGCCTTGAGGCGGCCGACGATCACGATCCGCGGCGGTGACCAGAGGATCTGGCCGATCCGGTTGGCGTGGACGGCGAGATCGGGGGCCAGCCCGGCGAGCGCATGCAACGCCCGATCCAGACCGGCGCGCACCGGATCCCAGCCGGGGGCAGCGGGGGTGGCCGTCACCGCACACCCCCAATACCAGCCGGGGGAGCGGGGGTGGACAGTTCGGCGATCAAGGCTTCGGCGCGGGTGATGTTGTTCTCGACCACCCGCAGATTGTTCTCCAGCCGGGTCACCTTCTTCTCCCGGGTGGCCTGGTCCGTCCGCATGGTGTCCTCGGCGTCCTTGATCTGTTTCTGCAAGGTTTCGATGGAGGTCTTCACGTGTTCGCGGTAGCGGATCACGATTTCCGGGCGGGCCAGGGCGAGGGTGGATTCGAGCATCCGCGCGGTGGTCGTTTTCGTGGTCGCGATCGTCTCCCGCAGCCAGGCCAGCAGATTCGTCTTCCCGGCCCGCATCGCCTTGAACCCGAGATTGAACCCCACCCACGCGACGCCGACGACCGCCCCGACTCCCATCATCGCCGAGACCCCGATCAGACCGCCGAGCATCGACGAGCCCATCACCCCCATGGTGATCATCGACGGATCGAGCAGCCCCTGCCGTTTCCCGGCCACCTGATGGGTGTCGAGGGTGCGGTTCGACAACGTCGCGAGGACCTGTTCGGAGATTTCGTGCCAGATGACCTCCGAGGCGAACCTCGGTTGCACGATCTGGGTGTAGAGCTGCTCGAGGAACAGATTCACCGCCCCGGCCATCGCCGCCTGAAAATCGCGTTCCATCTCCGCGGTGAAGTGCTGCGGGTTCCGCCGCAACACCGCCATCCCGTTCTTGTTGATCCGGGTCGTCCACTTCTCCCGGATACTGTCGAGGCTGCGGTCGAGATCATCGGTGGCGTGCTGACGAATCAACGTCAGATCCCGCTGCAAATACTGTTCCCACTGCGCCGAGTGGTCTTTCAGGCTTTGCAACTGCGCCAACTGGGCGGTCAGATCCGGGATGACCTCACCGCTGCGGGTGATCGCCCCGATCTGGGTGCGCATATCCGCCGCCAACCCCGTCAATCCCTCGGCCGCGGTCCGCAACCCGGTGATCGCCGGAAGATGTTCGGCGATGCCGAGTTTCGATCCGATCAGCTCCCGCAGCTCGGTGATCCCCGACCGCACCTCCGCTGCGTCCCGGGCCGGGCCGGGCGGCATCTCCGCGGCGATCACCGCCCGCAGGCTCGACACCCCCACCACCGGAACCTGCCGGCCCAGATGCCGGGCCAGCAGCTCCCGGTTCTCCTCGACGATCAGCCGCCACCGGCGAATATTTTTGTCCGTCTTGGTGACCACCACGATCAGCGACTCCACCGCGGACCCGGTTCGCTCGATGAACGCCATCTCCGGTGCCGTGAGCGGGGTACTCGCATCGCACACGATTACCAACACACACGCCTGCGATGCCGACGCTTCCGCCAGTACCGCGTACGACGGATCCAACCCGCCCACCCCCGGGGTGTCGATCACGGTGACATCACCGAGCCGGCTGCCCGTCACCGGGACAATCGCCCGGGTGGGTAACTCCTGGGCCCGGGTGTCGGTGACATGGGCGCCCTCGCACGAGACCCAGTCCGCCAGATCGGCGTGCGGAATCTGCTCGGTCCGGTCCGGGAACAGGATCTGCGCGGTCCCACCCGGCTGCCCGGGCGTGGCCTCACCGAAGCTGATCGTCGTCGACGTCGTCACGTCCACCCCCACCGGGGACGCATCCCGCCAGCCGACCAGCGCATTGACCAACGAGCTCTTGCCCCGCTTGACCTCACCGACCACCACCACCGACCGGGTCTGCCCCACGGCGGCGGCCCGCTGCTCGGCGAGATCACTGATCGCGTCATACCCGAACGGCCGCAGAATCTTCCCGGTGATCGACGTCAGCAACACCTCGGCGCGCTCCCGCGGCGCCGGGGTGGCGGGGGAGGGGTCGTCGGCCGGCTGCCCGGCGCGTGCGGCACTGTCCACATCCACCCCCCTTTTCCCGTCGTCGACCTGCGCGCACCGGTGAGGTGGGCGCCGGTCGAAACCCTAGCGTGAGCGGGCCCGGACCGGCACCGTCAACCCCGGCCCACCTCCCACCACCGAATCGGGTGTGACGCAGGACACTGACGCGGTGTGGGAACCTTCCAGGCGGCCGGAGCCTCCAACTACCAGAACCACACGCCCCCGCCCGGCGACACCAAAAACCGGACACGCACAACACCAGCGGGGGGCGAAAAACAGGGAAGGGACCGAGAAAAGACGATGAGGACCACCATGTGGAGGCCCGCCGCGGCTGTGCTCGCCGCCGCCGTGCTGTTGGCCGGCTGCGCCAGTACCGACGACGCTCCCGCCGAACCCACCGGCAAATCCGGCGGCGACGCCCAGACCGCAGCGGTCGATCCGGCCGCCCTCGACACCGGCGACTACCTGATCACCCCGGCCCCGGAGTTCGGGCGGGCCACCCAGGAGACGATCCTAGACGTCGACGGGCAGCGGCTCGCCGAGTTCACCGTCGTCCCCTTCGAGATCGACCCCGAACTGACCTCGGTGAAGATGCCCACGATGGTGATGCGCAGCGGCAAGAACCTCGGTGTCGTCCTCAGCGACGCCGCCGGCGATATCGCCCACAAGAACCAGATGCTCTACGGCTACGTCTCCACCGCCACCACCCCCACCACGAAAACCACCGACCCGTCCCGGTCCGTCGTGCAAGCGGTGATGCGGTTCAACAACCCCGACGACGCCGCCGCCACCGCCCGCGAGATCCACCAGAACCTGCTCACCGTGGACGATGGCACCGGCCTCGAGACCGCCGAGAACATCGACATTCTGCCCCACACCCTCGTCTCGACCGGTCAGACGAACTTCTCCGCCGGCCCCGAGGTCTCGGTCAACGCGTTCACCCCTCACGGGAACTACCTGCTCTACACCTGGGCGAAAGCCCCCGCCGCCGAAAAGGACTGGACCGCCCGGGCCGTCGCGAAGGCCCTGTCCCTGCAAGAACCGCTCATCGACCAGTTCCCGGCCACCCCGACCCGCGCCCAGAACGGGGGCCAGTCCCCGGAACTGCCCATGATCGACCAGGACAAGGTCCTCATCTACGCCATCCCCGAAGACGACGCCCAAGCCCAACTCGGCGACGACATGGCCGCCTACGGCCCCCGCGGCATGGCGCACCGCTCCACCAACCCGCCCCTGACGTACAAGGTCCTCACCGCTGCGGGATCCGAGCACAACGCCGTCTACAAAACCAGCGTCTACCGGGCCAAGGACGACGCCGGCGCCCACACCATCCTCACCGAATTCCACAACGATCTGCTCGCCGAGGGCTTCACCACAGCCCCCACCCCGCCCGGGCTACCCGACGCCAAGTGCGTCACCAAGGACACCGTCAACGGCACCCAGGACTACTGCATGGTCGCCAACGGCCGCTACGTCGGTGAAGCCAGCGGCACCGACAACAAAAAAGACGTCGATCAGCAGATCTCCGCCCAATACTTGATCCTCGAGCACGCCGACCAAGACGCCGAATAACCCCACCGGACAAGCACTGTTCGGCGGCACTGCCCCGTCCCGCCCCCGTCCTCGAGCTGCACAGGTCGCCGCCGACACCGGGGCGGTCCTCGGCGAACCCGATTCCGCGCTGAACGCCTCGATCACCGAGCAGCAAAAAGCAGCTGACCGGCCACACATCCGCACCAACAGCAGAAATCCACCCAGGCAGGGAGAACCCCATGAAGAAGCTCATCGCCAGTGCCGCACTGCTGGCCGGCATCACCTCCGCCGGCCTCGCGCTGGCGCCGACCGCCTCGGCCCTCGACACCGAGGGCCTGTACAACCAGTGCAGCGGCCTCCACGACGGCAGCACCTGCTGGTCGCAGGAGCACGGCGTCTTCGAACACCTCGACCTCGACGGTTTAGAGATGGGATACAAGCACAACTAAGGCTGCGCGAGTAGATGATTCGCCCGGGGACGGCGACCGCGGGCTCCGCGGCCGCCGTCCCCGGGTTTCCCGCTCTCGCCGCCGCCGTGGATCGGATCTCCCGACGGTGCTACCCAGGCCGGGGCTCGGCATTGTCCCGGAACTCATAACCCCGACACCGGACACCGGACCATGGTGTGAGCTCCCGCAGACGGCGCAGGCCCGGAACTCATCGTGTGTGGATGACGGGCTGTTGCCGAGGCGTGTGTGCGCAACCGTTTCGTGGGAAGTACACTCAACGACGTTCGCAGAGCATCCCCCCAAATTTTGCACTGTTGAACGCCCCCCGTGTCCAGCGTCCCCCCGACCTGGACACCCGCGCCCCAGTGCCACCCCCCGGTGCTGGGGCGCATTGCGTTCCCTCGACCAGCAACCTCCGATGTTCGGTCTTCCCCTCCCGAACCAGCTTTCGAACAATCCCTCACGGAGAAGGGCAGCGATGACCGAGACCGCCACCGGCATGGGCCGCGTCCCTGTCGGCGATCCCGATCCCGCTCCGCTTCGATCCGCAGGTCAAGCAGCAACTCGATGAGGTGGCCGCCGGGGGGTCGCCGACCGGTCAACGATCCCTCAGCGGGCGACCGGACCCGGCCGGGTCAGGATCACGGACACCGTCGAGGCACTCCAAGATGTCGAATGATCAGTTGGTGTGGGCGATCTGGTCCCAGCCCTCGACGGACTCGGGGGTGCGGGGTGCGGGGCCGGTGTAGATGGCGGCGGGGCGGACGAGCTTGCCCAGACGTTTCTGCTCGAGGATGTGGGCGCACCAGCCGGCGGTGCGGCCGCAGGTGAACATCGCGGGCATCATGTGCGCGGGAACCTCGGCGAAGTCGAGGATGACCGCGGCCCAGAACTCGACGTTGGTTTCGATGGCCCGGTCGGGGCGGCGCTCGCGGAGTTCGGCGAGGGCGGCCTGCTCGAGGGCGGCGGCCGCTTCGTAGCGGGGGGCGTTCAGGCGTTTGGCGGTGGCGCGCAGCACCCGGGCGCGGGGGTCTTCGGCGCGGTAGACGCGGTGACCGAAGCCCATCAGCTTGTCTTTGCGGTCGAGGATGCCCTTGACCAGGGCGCGGGCGTCGCCGGACTTCTCGGTGTCCTCGATCATCGGCAGGACGCGGGCGGGGGCGCCGCCGTGCAGCGGGCCGGACATGGCACCGATCGCCCCGGAGAGGGAGGCGGCGACGTCGGCGCCGGTGGAGGCGATGACGCGGGCGGTGAAGGTGGAGGCGTTCATGCCGTGTTCGGCGGCGGAGACCCAGTAGGCGTCGATCGCTTCGACGTGGGCGGGGTCGGGTTCGCCCTTCCAGCGGACCATGAATCGTTCGGTGACGGTCTTGGCCTCGTCGATCCGTTTCTGCGGGACGGCGGGCTGGTAGATGCCGCGGGCGGACTGGGCGACGTAGGACAGGGCCATCACGGAGGCGCGGGCGAGTTGTTCGCGGGCGGTGTCGTCGTCGATGTCGAGCAGGGGCTGGTATCCCCAGATGGGGGCGAGCATCGCGAGGCCGGCCTGGACGTCGACGCGGACGTCGCCGGTGTGCACGGGCAGGGGGAAGGGTTCGGCCGGGGGCAGGCCGGGGCCGAAGCGGCCGTCGACGAGCAGTGCCCACACGTTGCCGAAGGTGACGTGCTTGCCGACGAGGTCTTCGATGTCGACGCCGCGGTAGCGCAGCGCGCCGCCGTCCTTGTCGGGTTCAGCGATGTCGCTGGTGAAGGCGACCACGCCCTCCAGACCGCTGACGAAATCCTCCGGTACACGTGTGCGGTCGGTTATCTCTGCAGTAGTCATCGCAATGGATTCCTCGAATAGTGTTGTGTTGAATAGTTGTTCGGCGGTCAAAGTTGGGAGCGGGATCAGGGCGTCGCACTTCTGCCGCCGCGGCGTTTCGCCCCGGACACTGTGCGTTCGTACACGCCCGCGACAGCTTCCTTCGGAGATGCCGAGCCCTCCTGAAGCGGCGTGCATCCTCTCTCCTTAAGACCTACCGCGTCCCCTTCTCGCGGACAGTCGTCCACTCGATGAACAGAGCTGTCGCTATGGTCAGTTCCACTGAAAGCGGCTGCTCTCTGCATTGCAAGGGTTGTCAGCACAGTGCTCGTGGTCTGGACGCCACGCACAAAGGCGTCCACTGAGTGAACGTCGAGATGGTGCGCGCCACGGGTGCCAGGTGCCGCAGACGACGACCCGTCGCGGTAAAGCTCGGCACCCACACCAGGCATGAAGCAGTTTCCCGCGCCCGCCGGCTGCGGCTGATTCCATAGCCGCCCATCCGTATGACGGTACTGGTCTCGGCGAGGTGAAGGTTTAAATCCGCCAATACTTTGGCGGTGACCGCATCGAGCAGCGCTGCGGCAGTTCAGGTGTCTGTGCATGCCAATTCTTCTCCAGTTCAACACAAAGCCGGTACGCCGACGGGACTCGACCTGGTCGAGTGGCAGGTGCGGGTGGCGGCGGGCGAACCGCTCGGCTTCACCCAGGGCGACATCACCCTCACCGGACATGCCATCGAAGCCCGCGTGTTCGGGGTTCCCGCGCCCACCAGGTCGCGATTGCCGACACGTCGATGTACGACGAGTCGGCCGCCGAGCGCCACTTCCGAAAGCTGCACTCCCACCTGGCCGCCACCATCGGTTGACCTGCCGAGGACGAGGGCATTGCGGCGGATCTACGACGAGCGTGCTCCATCAGGGCGTTTCGACGTCGCGGTCGCAATCCTTGATGCGATCATTCCCTGGTGCGCGCCGGGCGCTGGGCGAGATACCGCTCGAGCTCCTCTACCTGCTCTGGGCTCATCGAGTCGTAGTACAGAGTGGCGGGCACGCCCTCGACCTGTGCATAGAACTCAAGCAGGGTGAGCCCGTTCGGCCCACTCTTGGTGGGGCCGTACACGACGAGTGGCGGCACGTGCCGCACGGTGCCGGCGTGATACCAGGTCTGGTCGTCCTCTACCCACATCGACCCTGTGACCACGGCGTCGCAGAACGGCGATTCGTGGTGGTGGCGAGGCAGCACCGTGTCAGGTGGGAAGTGCGTCATGTAGAGCACGGGGCTCTTCGGGTTGTCCGGCTCGCTCAGGATGATCTGCGTTTGGGTCAAGCCGAAGGCGAGTGGCGTCCACCCATCACGGTCCTCGAACGACGAAATGGTGATCCCCGACGGGGTCTGTCGGCTCGACACGCGAACCTCCTCGCAGTAGCGGTAGCTGGGCGGTGGCCCGCCCGCAGCACCGTATCATCCCGGATCCAGGATGTACATGCCGATACTGTATGTGACGATCGACTCTCTCGAGGCTGAGGCGCTGGGAAAGATGACGGTGGAAAAGGACGTGGCCCTCACCGACACCCTCCTGGATGCGTTGGCGTCAGCCGCGGATGTGCACGAGGTGAATCTGGCGATCAAGGCCGCCTTCGCCGACCACGAGGACGCCGCCGACGACGAAGGGGCGGGGGTGTTCTGATGGCCCTGCATCTGCCGAAGCCGCGGACCAGGAAACCGGCCCAGCAGGCGGTCGGCCTCGACGGCCTCAAAGTCTCCGCGGCGAACGCCGCCACCAGCGGGGTGGAGAAGTCGAAGCAGGTCACAACCGGGGGGACTGGCCGGGCTGACCAGCAAGGTGACGGTCACACAGTTACGGACCGAACTCGGGAACGAGGGTTTACGTCAAGCGGCGATCGACGCCGGCCGCACCCCACCGTCGGACCGCACACTGCGCCGGTGGGCGCAACAGGGCCGCATCCCGCACCCGGATGTGCTCGAGCGGGCGCAACGCCGGGCGGCGATCGAACGCCTCGGCGGTCTCGACGCGGTGGCCGCGAAGATCGGGCGGTCTCGCTCGGCGGTGTCCCGGTACCGCTCGGGGGAGACGAACGAACTGCGTGCCGACGCCAGCAAGAAACTCAAAACTGTGCGGGCCGAGGACATCATGGTCCGGGCCGGGGTGTTGCGCCCCGATGGGACACCGAAGACTGCGGTCATCCGGGTTCGGGGTGGTGTGATGGTCCGCAACGGTGCCGACGAAGGTTACGACTACCGGGTCCGGACCCTGGATTTCGCGAACTCGGACACCCCGTTCACCAGCGAGGAGTCCCGCGAACTCGCCGCCGCCCTCGCTAACGACGATCATGCCCGGGTCGTCGCCTTGCTCGAACGGCACGCCATCCTCGACTACCCGGAGAACAAGGGCTTCGACCGGTACAGCGACCAATTCGGATTCCACTTCGACCACATCGACTCCGTCCACATCGACTGGATCTGATCTGCAGGCGACGTGCCGTTTCGGTAAGCGGCGGTGTTTCCGAGATGCAGGGCGATGAGGGCAGGGTGGCTGGGGAGCGGGCCGACATCGGCAGAACCGCCGGCCGGGCCGCCATAATGCCCGCCGGCCGGCGGTTCTGCACCCCAACCGGGTTGGCATCCCGGGTGGGAGTAACTGGATGGATCCACACCTGTGAGGCTCACCTCCGCGGACGGTCGGCGGCTCTCACATCCGGCCTTGCGGTAACCGTGTCGACCCCGGCACGTACCGCAAGGCGGAGGAGCCCGGGCGGGTATCGGAGGACATTCTGGTCATCGCCGGGTGATCCAACCCACCCTCGATACCGGAACCGAGGCCCTCGTCGTCGCGGCCCCTGGACTTGCACCACCGCGGGCCTCATCGCCGCCCAACAATCGGGATCCGCGGCGGTTGCTACCGAACATATCTGTTCGCGGCGGGGCCCGCTGGGATACCCGAAGTGCATAATGGCGACGAACTTGATAGATGGATCACACGCTGGCCAATTCGACGAGTCGGTCACATAGAGCGTTAATGCTACGGTATCACGAATCCGGGATTCATGATACTGCATGGGCCGCCTCGCCGATCCTTGACCAAACGAAGTGGAGTCAGTTATGAGCACGGAACCGGTGGAGAGTACGGAACCGGTTAAACGAGCTGGTGAACGGAAATCATTCGGGCCCGTCACCTTTGTTGTCGTTGCGTTGTGCTGGCTTGCCGCGATCAGTGAGGGCTACGACGCCGCTATATTCGGCGTGTCCGTGCCGTCGCTGTTGAAGGACCCAGCGTGGGGACTCACTCCGAAAAGTGTCGGCCTAGTCGGCTCTCTCGGCGTGATTGGTATGGCCGTCGGGGCGATCGGGTCCGGCGCGCTGACCGACATACTGGGCCGCCGAAAGATGCTCATTGGTTGCGTCGCGGTGTTCTCGATTTTCACTGGCTTGTCCGCGTTCGCGCCGTCTGTGGAACTGTTCAGCCTGCTGCGTCTAGTGGCCGGTGTGGGTTTAGGAGGAGTGATTCCTACCGCCGCCGCGCTCGCCGGGGAGTACGCGCCCACGCGGGTGCGTAACCGCGTATTGATGCTGGTCTTCATGGGTTACCCGTTTGGTGGCCTGTTGGGGGCCCAGATCGGCAAGAGCCTGGTTGTTGAGTGGGGTTGGCGCCCCTTATACGCAGCTGCCTTCCTGCCGTTCGTCATTATCGTTCCGCTCGCGTTGCAGTACCTGCCCGAGTCGATAGCGTTCCTCCAGTCGAAGGGACGCCACCACGAGGCTGAACGGATCGCCACCCGCTGGGGCGTGGATCTGAGCGAGATCGAACGTCACGACGTTGCCACCTCTCATTCAGCGCCGGCCGACTCGAGCAAGCTTGCAGCCTTTCGAACAATGTTCTCCCGGCGCTACGTGTTCATAACCGTCTGCTTTGGCGCCACCTGTTTCGTGGCCCTGTTCAGTAACTGGAGTATCGCCACATGGCTTCCTCAGCTCATGCGACAGGCAGGTTACGACTTGGCTGCGGCCCTGTCGTTCAGCGTGTGGCAGCACGTGGGCGCCATCATCGGCACCTTGGTGCTCGCTGTTCTGGCAGACAAAATGGGCTCAAAGCCAGTCATTTGCGCTGCATTCCTTACAGCGGCGGCATGTATCGCGTTGCTCGCCGTACATCTGCCGTCAGGCGCGCACTACCTGATCGTGGCGCTCTCAGGGGCGGCGGGCACAAGCATCCCAGGTCTGCTGATCGCCTATGCATCCAGGCTATATCCCGTCGACGTGTCGGCGACCGCAATAGGTTGGTCAATGGGCATGGGCAGGGTAGGAGGGATCACCGCGCCGATCGTGCTCGGTCTAGTGGTAGCAGGGACTGCGCCGGGATCGCCTTGGACCCTGTTGGTCATTGCCATCCCAGGGCTCATCGGTGCCGCAGTGATCCTATTTATGCCGCCGAAGCCCTCCGCCATCAAGACGCAGCTGGCGAAAACGCCGCAGAGTGAACCGGACAGAGTTTGATGTGCACAGTGTATCTGTAGCCAGCCGTGCGTTATGCGAGCGTAAGAGCCTGGCATATTCATGCGATCGTCGCAACAAGCGCCTCGTCGGACGCTCGGCCGAAGTATACCGATCAAGCGTCTCGCCGGGGCGTTCGTTGAGTTCGGCTGCAACGAAGTCGAGGTGTTCGGGTGTGGGCGGACAGGTCGGTGTCCTTGGGGAAGTACTGACGAAGCTGCCCGTTGGAGTTCTCGTTGGACACACTGCTGCGGCGAGCGAAGTCGCGGAAGTAGGTCTACACCCCGGTGTCGACGGTGTTGCGCCCCGACTCTGGCAGAGGGGCTCATCACACGGAAGTATGAGTTCAAGGGAGCGCCGAGGAAGTACCCAGAGGAGCTGAAGGATCGGGCAACACGGCTGACGATTGAGGCCCGTCGCGACCCGAGCACACGGGCCGGGGCGATCGCGAGGAGCGCTGACCAACTGGGTATCCATCCGGAGGCCCTTCGTACCTGGGTTCGTCAGGCCGAGATCGACGGTGGTGACCGACCAGGCACCATGACCGACGATGCGAAGCGGATCGCTGCACTCGAACGTGAGGTGCGGGAACTCAAGCGGGCCAAAGAGATCTTGAAGACGGCGTCATTTTTCGCGGCAGCGGAGCTCGACCGCAAACTGAAGTGATCGTCGACTACATCGACGCACACAAGGCCGACTACGGGGTCGAGCCGATCTGCCGAGCTCTCGTTCAGGTCGCCCCGTCGACGTACTATGCCGCGAAGTCCCGGCCGCCGTCGGCCAGGGCGGTCCGCGACGCCGAACTGATCCCCGAGATCCAAAGAATGCATGCCGAGAACTACGGTGTCTACGGCGCGAGGAAGGTGAACGCGGAGCGGAACCGGCAGGGAATCCGGGTGGCCCGGTGCACGGTCGAGCGTCTCAGGTGCCGAAGGCCTACGCGGAGTCACGCGGACGAAGAACCCGCGGATCACGACACCGGCCGCCGAAACCAAGTGTCCTGCGGACCTGGTCGAGCGCCAGTTTCGCGCGGCGGCGCCGGACCAGCTGTGGGTTGCCGACATCACTTACGTCCGCACATTCGCCGGGTGGGTGTACGCCGCATTCGTCACCCGACGTGTTCTCTCCGGAGGGTCGTCGGCTGGCAACTGTCGACGAGCCTGCGCACCGATCTCGCCCTCGACGCCCTCGAAATGGGTATCTGGGCACGAACAAGAAACGGGCAGGCGATCGACCAGCTTATTCACCCTTCAGACCGCGGGTCAGTACACCGCAGCAACTTTCGCTGATGTTTGCCGTCGTCATGGGATCCGGCCGAGCCGAGATCGGGTGGGCTCGAGCTACGACAATGCCCTCGCCGAGTCGTTCTTCCAAGAACTCAAGAGGGAATGGCTGCACGGACGGAGCCTGGCTTCAAAGTCGCAGGGACGGCTCGAGCTGTTCGACTGGCTCTCGTACTACAACCGGCGTCGCCGTTCACGGCGATATCGACCACATCCCACCTGCCGAGTACGAGACCGCCTACTGGTCGAATCACGCGGCGGCCGACTACCGTGCGACATCCGCCCTCGCTGAGGCGGGAACCAGATAACCGAGCCCACGCCGAACTCGGGGCGATTCACTAATGGACCAGTGCTCGAAGTGGGCACGACATCCCATCGCGCCACAGGCGACCTGACCAACCGGCCGGGGCACGCTCTATAGTCAGGAATCGACCCTCACTTCAGGTTCCTGCAGTGCTCGCCGGCCGGAGGCTCGGTGATCAGCCTCCCCGTCCTGATCCGTTACCTGTCGAGCGCTCGCTGATCGACTCCCGCTAGGTATCTACGAAACAGTGCGGGATCGATTGCCGTCGTTTGGGCGCCAATCTCATCGAAGAATCAGATCGCGATCCCGCCGCCACCTAATGGCAGGACCTGACCCGTCAGAGGCGGGGCAGAGTCAGAAGCGAGAAGAACCACGGCGCCCGCGACGGCATCGTCATCCGACCATTGCTGCGATCCGTTTCTTCTGAGCGTCGCCGGTGCTGGCCTAGCGTACCTTTGGACACCTTCCGGCCGCTGTGTCAACACCAACGGTGCTACGACATTGACAAGGACCTTGTGCTGGGCAAGTTCGAGTGAAAGGGATCTCGTTAGACCGGCGATACCTACCGTCTTTCCGGAACCGATCTTGCTACCGAGGGCCTCGGTAGTGGTGGCCAGTGGCGGAACATTGATGATCCTTCCCGTGCCGTCAATGGGTAAGAAGGGCCGGACAGCGTTGGAGCAGTGGAAGATTCCTACCAAGTGAATGTCGAGCATCCACTGGAGCGCCTCCTTCATCAGTCTTGAGGACGTTGGCGGTACAGTTATGCCCACGTAGTTCACAAGTATGTGCAGGATCCCGTCAGCAAGACCGGATGCCCGATCTGCTGCCGCTTCAGCTGCAGCACGATCTCGAGTATCTAGACGAACATGGTCGGCATTTCCGCCGTTCTCAACGATTCGGTCTGCGACTGCAGCGGCGGCGCTCGCGTTGGCATCGGCGACCAACACCGCAGCTCCCGCGGTCGCAAGAGCCCGCGCGACCATCGAGCCGATTCCGCTGCCCGCACCGGTGACGAGCGCCGACCGGCCGGTCAAATCAATCTGGTCACTCGTGTAGATCATTTCTGGCCCCTTGGAATTTGACGCTCAAAGCAAATGTCTATTGGTTCGCCACGATTCGCAGCACTAGGAACCGGCAAATCCGGTTTCCGTCGTGCCGACGGTCTCGCCGCTTTGGCGGGCTAACACGCGACTGCGCCCGTGAGTGGACCACGCGGATCGGTCACCGTGCAGGTCATGGTCAGATGCATACCGCCAAGAAAGACGCGTCCACTAAAACGGAGGTCGAACACGTTTACTCTGAAATTTCCAGGTCTCCGAGCGGAGGTTCGCTTGCCGATGGGTGATCAGGCTTTCCGCGGCCGGAATACCATTCGCGAGTAGCCGCCCGCTTGATTAGCCGACGTTGCCGGCGAGCGATACCGGATAGCGTATAGGCCTTCGGCGTAGGCCGCAGTTTATGTAAGCAATCGACTGTCCTGTGGGTTAGCACGCGAACCATCCGCCTTCCGAAGGATACGATCCACTCGATTCATGAATTGTGCCACGGTCATACCGAACTGGATGAAGGTTTGCTCGGCCGGCACGCCCCCGAACGGAGCCCAAGCTTGCGCGAAGGCGATAAACGCCCGTTCGTCCGACGTCAATGAGTCGGAATGGATCCGCCCTCGCCGTTTCCGCTTGTACCGCCTAATGTCATCTCTAACGTATTCACGCCTGATATCGCTGGGCTCGACGCATCTTGATTCCGGATGGTGAACCCCGTGACTGTCGATTGTCTTTTCTGGAACTTTGCTTTCCTGGTGCTGCCGCATCGCACCTGAACCTTTCCTTAGTTACCCATTAATATGATTGAGTGTTCAATAATTTCAGCCCATAAATAGAGTCCCCTGGACCCATCGTCAGAGCAACTGGTGGCTCTCCTTCCGCTTGGATCCGAGTACCAGAGACCCGTTGGAATTTTCTCAGGAATAGGAGAAAGCCGGTCGCCGAGAAGTCGAGATGGCCGATCTCCTACTTCGCTAGCTCCACTGTGGCATTCTCTGCTAAATCCACAATCAAGACTTAATTGATAATTCTCGATAGAGCCATTGCAGGGTTAGGTACTTACTGGCATGGTTTTAGTCCGACCGGCTAGTAGGAGCGCCATTGCGCTTATTACCCCGAACCCAAATGCAACAATCGCCCAAATTAGACCGTTTAGATGCCAATCCAATGCTGCGTCGATCGACCATCCACCAGGTCCCATCGCCGCGATACACACCGCCACCAATCCGACGAGCCCGACATACTCCCAACCGCCTTTGAATACAAAGAACCCTTTCCCGCTGTGGTCAGTTCGACCCGCGACGGTCATCAACGCCACGAAGGCAGCAGAAGCAAAAGGTATTAACAAGCCGAGAACCATTAGGGTACCGGCGCCGATCTCGGTGAATGCGGCAAGTCGGGCGTGAAGCCAAGGAGGACGAAAGCCAAGGCTCTCGAACCAACTCGTTGTACCGGCAAGGCCGCCAGGGCCAGAAATTTTGTTAATCCCATGCGTGATAAGCATTCCGCCCAGTCCAAGCCTGAGCGCGAGCAGTGTCACATCCATTGTGTACATCGTCACCATCCTGTGTTCATAGCCGCCGAATGCGGACGCCATCGCCGAGGGAGTCGGAGCGTTCGACGATCAGGACTGCTGCCCTCCCGGTGGGAGTCCGTTGTGTGTGTGGGGGGTCGATCGTGTCCGTGACCGGGGAGGGTAGTTCGCGGTCGATTTTGGGTGGAGGAGGGCCCGTGCACGAAACGTCGACCTGGCCGACCTACCTGACACTGTCTATGTTCTGTGGGGGTTTTCGGTGGTGGTGTGGAGGTCTTGGGATGGCGTTTTGCCCGGGATGTAGCCGAGCTCCTCGAGCAACGGCATGTAGCAGTAAGCATCGACGTCGCAGCGGATCCCGGGGTAGCGATTCCAATGCCACGTGCCGTCGAGTCACTTCCCATCTCGATCACCCGGATGCATGTTCTCGGCGCCGGCCTGCCGAAGACGAGCCGCCGTGAGGAGTCCGGCGAAGCCGGCGCCGATGATTGCCGTCTCGACCTCATCGACCATCGGAGCGCGGGTGAACCCCGGCTCGGCATAAGTGTCCTCGGCGGACTCTTCAAGGCGCCAGTGAGATTGATGTACTGGGAAAGTCCGTCTGAGCGAAGCCGCTTGTCCCTCTCTGCGAGGTCCTCCTCGCGCAAGGTATCAGGATCAAATCCCAGGGGAGGGCTGACAGAATGGACATCGGTCACGGTTACTCCTCGACGAGAAGGAAGGTGTCGGCCTTCAACAACACAAAACGTATCCTGGATACAGGAAAGATTGTACCCGTCCACGGCGTCGCGCGCGTCGCCGTTCCGCGAATACCGACCGTCCCGCGAACTGGGCCGGGGCGTAGCGCGGACGCGACAGAGCAGGATGCAGTCGCCGCGGCCGGCCGCGCGTTCGAGGCACCTCCGCGAGCACGGACACGAGTCCGGGCCCGTTGCGGAGCAGTTGCGCGGCGCTGTGCAGGCGCAACGGGAAGAATTCGGCCACATGGTCGTCAGCGAGGCCAACGTCCCTACCGGGGCTGCGCCGCAGCCCGACAAGGCGTGTCGTCGTCGGCTCCGGTTTCAGCGCAGCCTGACGCAGGGACCCGCGGTCAGAGTGGCCGACCACCACCACTCGCTACGCCGAAGAATGTTGACCATCACGCGAAGTGCGTATCGGCAGGTCAGGTGCGCTGTGTTTGCGCTGTGGAGCGAGCACGTCCCACGCTACGCCTTCAAAAGTCGACCCGAGAACCGCGAACTTGACTCAAAGTACAGGCTCCGCCGGTCCTAGAAATCTAGTCGTGTGCCTGCTCGGCAACCCAGGCAGCGACCTGTGTCCGGGAGGTGAAACCCAGTTTGGCCAGGATATGTTCCACGTGCCCTTGTGCGGTGCGGGGGGATATCACCAGGCGGTCGGCGATGGCCTGATTGGTCAGGCCTTCGGCGATCAGGTCGACGACCTGTCGTTCCCTCTTGGTCAGTCGCGTCGACCCCTCGGAATCGGGCGCGGAGGTGGCGGGCGGATGTTCGTGGAGGGCGTAGGCGATGGCCGCGTCGAAGCTGAGCTGTTCACCCTTGCGGTAGGCCGTTGCGAATGCTCTGTCCCCCAGTTTCTGTCGCGCCGACTGAACGCATTCCTTCTGGTAAGCAAGAAGTGTCGAGTGTATGACGGCAGCACTTCCCACCGACGTCGCCAGCCCGTCCGCGGCTCCCATCAGCACTGCGGCCCGAGCGGCGTCGTGCCGCTCGCACGCGATCCAGGCCAGCGCCTCGAGGCAGGCCGCGGCGAAGCGGGGGCCGTGCACGTGCCTAGTCAGCTCCAGCGTTTGTTCGAGAAGCCGGACCGCGCGATCGGTATCGCCTTGACGCCACACAGCAATTCCCAAGGCCCACAGTGAATGCGACTGATACACCTTCTCGCCATGCATCTCCGTGATCGCGATAACACGTTCGTGGTATTCGATCGCCCGGTCCGTCAGGCCGGACAGTTGATAGGCCAACCCCAAGGGGTACAGGGCGGCTACTTCGAGCATTGTATCCCTGCGTTCGCTGAACGCCGCGAGCGCGGTTTCCAGGTGCGAGCATGCTCGCGCGAAATCACCACTGAGAAGGCCGAGCATGCCGTCGGCGCAGTCGACGTAAGCGCGCATAACTGGGTCACTGGTGTGCGCGACGAGGGCACGTGCCTCCTCGACGAGTGCGGTCCCGGCCGCAAGGTCGCCCTGTATATTCACCATGATGCTGTTGTAGTAGAGCGCCTTGACCCAATCGAGAGTGGGTGGGCCGCTCTGGCGGGCGAGCAGTTGGTCGAGCCAGCGTCGCCCCTCGTTGTGGAGGCCTTGAGAGCTCCAGAACCAGCGGAGTGCGGCGGCGGTGCGGAGTCCGGCGGCGGGGTCGTCTTCGATGCTGAATTCGAGGGCCTCCCGAAGGTTTGGTTGTTCCCGTTTCAGTCGGGCGATCCAGTGGAGTTGGCGGGCGCTGATCCACTCGGCCTCCGCATCGAGCACCAACGCCTCGTACCACTCTCGGTGCCGGCGACGCAGGATCAAGTCCTCGCCGGTCTGCTCGAGTTTCTCGTACCCGTATTCACGGAGAGTCTCGAGCATCCGAAACCGCACTACCGACCCGGATTCCTCCCGGATCAGGATCGACTTCTCCACCAACGACGTCACCGTGTCCAGTAACTCGTCCGGATCCAGGCCCGCACCGCAGACCTGCTCCGCGGCATCGTGTTCGAAGGTTCCCGCGAACACCGCCAGCCGCCCCCACACCAGTTGCTCTCCGGCGGTGCACAACTCGAAGCTCCAGTCGATACACAACCGCAGCGTCTGCTGCCGCGACGGAGCACCCCTGCTGCCACGGGACAGTAGGGCATAGCGGTCGGTCAGCCGCGCAAGGATCTGCTCGGGTGACATCGCGCGCAACCGGGCCGCCGCCAACTCGATCGGCAACGGCAACCCGTCGACCCGGTGGCAGATCCCGGCCACCGTTCCCGCATTGGTTTCGGTGAGCACGAAGCCGGGAACGGCGGCGGCGCCGCGTTCGGCGAACAAGGTCACCGCATCGTATTTGGGCAACCCCCGCAGCGACGGTGTCCGCTCCGGATCCGGGACACCCAGCGGCGGAACCCGCAGCACCGCCTCCCCTCCGACGCTAAGCGGTTCACGGCTCGTCGCCAGAATCCGCAACCGCGGGCACACCCGCAGCAGGTGGGCGGCGAGTTCGGCGACCGCGTCCACCACGTGCTCGCAATTGTCGAGAACCAACAGCACCTCTCGCGGTGAAAGGAACTCGATCAGGACCTCACGCAACGGCCGTGCCGAGTGATCCCACAATCCCACGGCACCGGCGATTGCGTCGACCAGCGACCACTCGTCGCGCAGTTCACCCAACTCGACCAGCCGCACACCGTCGGCGTACTCGCGCTGCACACTCGCCGCGGCCCGCATCGCCAGCCGGGTCTTGCCGACACCCCCGATCCCGGTCAACGTCACCAGTCGGGAGCCGGTCAGCAGGTTCTTCGCCTCAGTGAGCTCGTGTCGGCGGCCGACGAAACTGGTCAGTTCCAGGGGGAGTCTGCCCACCGCGCCCAGAGTGGAGGGGGCAGTGGAACGTCGCCGGCTGCGCGACACAGGTACTCGCTCACTGATCTCCGCATCCACCTCTGCATCGGGTTCTGCACGGAGTGCCATCTCGTCGACCGGGAAGCCGTGCGCGTGTTGCAGGCTGCGCAGTTCGTCTCCGAAGTCGGCGGCGGTGGCCGGCCGCTGCCCGGGGGTCCGGGCCATCGCGCGGGCGATCGTGTCGGACACGTCGTCGGGGATCCCCTGCTCGGTCAGGTCGGGGACCGGTTGTGTGGTGATTCGTAGAAACTGGGCGACGACCTGCTCACCGGTGCGGCGTTCGAACGCGGCATGCCCGGTCAGGGCACTGAACAGGGTGGCGCCGAGACCGTAGACATCGGAAGCCGGGCTCGGTGGGTCACCCGCGAGTACCTCCGGCGCGGTGTACGCCGGTGACCCGGTGACGGCGCCGGTGGCGGTCTCGAAGCCGCCGGTGATGTGTGCGATGCCGAAATCGGTCAGCTCCGGCTCCCCGTACTCTGACAGCAAAATGTTCGCGGGTTTGACGTCCCGGTGCAGGATGCCGAGCCGGTGCGCCGACTCCACCGCACCGGCCATCTTCACCCCCAACCGAAGAACCTGATCCAACGGCAGCGGCCCCTCACCGCGGATCCGTGCCTCCAGTGAATCCTGCGGGTGATACGGCATGACAATGAAGGGACGGCCGCTATCGGTGGCACCGACCTGCAGAATGTTGACGATGTTCGGGTGCCCGGTCAGCCGACCCATCGCCCGCTGCTCCCGGAAGAACCGGGCCCGGTTCTCCTCGTCGAGATTGACGGTGAGCACCTTCACCGCCACCGTGCGATCCAGTTCCGCCTGGATGCACCGGTAGACCACGCCGAAACCGCCACGGCCGATCTCCTGAACATCGCCGAAGCCCGCGCCGGCCAGCTCCGCGGCTGGTGACGGCGGGTACCGCTGCGTGTCGAGCGGGTCACCTTCACCCATCGGACGGACTACTCACTCCGTCGGGCTCGTGGTGCCGCGAACTGGTCCCGACGGCATGACCAGCGCAGATACAACCGTGGATTCAGTTTTCGATCGCGTGCTAGCAAGGATATCGCGGCCGGGGCTAGCCCGGGGTGACGCCTGCTGTTTGTGTGCTAACGGGATGTGATGGTGCCGTGACCTGGCGTGATGACAGCCCCGGTGTGATGTGGGTGCCGTCGACTAGGTCGGCGGATGGTGGCAGGGTCGGGAATGTTAGGGATTGTCGTGACCGGTGTCAGCGCCTGTCCATCCACTTCAATTATTGAGGTAGCCGTTCGTGGTCATCGCGTCCAGCGGAGAGGACGTGTTTTCCTTTCAGTTAGACGATGTTCGCGCACGACACCGTTCAGTTATGAACAAGGATGGTGCATTTCGGCGGCTGGGTGGGTTGTGGATGGTGTTGGTGGGTCCTGCGCACCGGCCTGGCCGAACTCGCCACCCCGACAACCACTCCCGCTCGCCTGCGATCGGCTGCCACCACGTATCGCATCGCTGTCGATACCCTCACCGGCACAGCGCAACTCGCAGCCTGAAACACCAAGCCGTCGAACGTGACCCGAACATCACAAAACTTGACCCCAAAATCCGGCTACGCGATCTTTAGCCACCTAGTGGCCCAGTGCGACCCGCCTAGCATGCGTGCCGCTGATGAGAAGGCTGCTTTGAGCGGTAGAGGCCGGGCGATTCAGAGAGTCGTCGACGGTCGGGATCGATGTCCGAGGGCGACCCAGAGAAGGCCGAGAATCAGGCGGGGCGGTGGATGCGAGCTCGGCCCGAGTTTGGCATTCAACGGAGATGTGCTTCGCGATGGTGCCGAAGGGAGGCAACCGGTGTCCTGGAAGCTTGAGCCCCGAGCAGTTCAAGCGGCGTGACTAGGCCGTCGGTTCGATTCCCACCGGCGGCTCCGACAACGTGGCGGCGCTGATAGGGACTTTGTGAGACCTTGGGCCGAACTCTCCCGCAGCTCCCGGTTGTTCTGGTCTCACCGAGTCAAGCAGGACAGACCGCCGTCGATGATCATGGTCGTTCCAGTGACGAAACTGGCTTGCTCGGACGCTAGGAACAGCGCGGCGGCTGCTAGGTCATCCATGCTCCCCATCCGCCTGATCACTTGGGCATCGAGGCGCTTCTGCCGTAGCTCCTCGTTGGTCGATTCGAAGACGTTCTCTGAATCGACCATCCCCGGTGCGATCCCCACGACTCGAATGTCGTCGTCGGCGAGTTCGCGTGCGAGCGACGCAGTGAGAGAGTTCAGCGCGAGCTTGGAGAGACCATAGGCGCCGTAGCTGCTGAACGCTGCCACCGATGAATGGTTGATGATCACCCCGCCGCCGTCGGCGCCCAAAGCCTCCCGGCAGGCGAGTGAACAGTTGAGCGGACCCAAGACGTTCACGTCGAGGAGCCGGCGCCAGTCCGGTAGCGCCTCTTGCGTGTACGGGATCCGAGACTCCGCGCCGTGGATCCCAGCATTGTTGACGAGTACGTCCAGCCGGCCGAAGGTCTCGAGTGCTTCCCTGGCAATCGAAGCCGCATCCGCAGTTCGCGTGACGTCGGCCTCGATCGCCACGACCTGGGCTCCGAGTTCCTGGAGCTCAGCTGCGGTCCTGCGCCCCTCGCGCACGTCGAGGTCGGAGATGACGATGCCCGCGCCCTCACCTGCGAAGCGATGCGCATAGGTCTTGCCGATGCCGCGCGCCCCGCCCGTGATGGCGACCACCTGGTGGTGGAACCTGCCGGTCGGCCCGGGCGAGATCTTGGGAAGTGTCATGCGGCTCCCATCAGCTGCCGGAGATGTCGGGTACGGATCCAGAATACAGGTAGGTCAGGCGCGGTCCTGACGCTCGATCTGCCGAGCGCTTCCCGGGAGTGTCGTGCTATCCTGAATCCAGGGTCCCCGATCGCTCATGCCATTGCGTGTGGGCACCGGTGCGACATGGACGCGGCCAGCGTCGTGGGCTACGGATGAACGTTTCCTTGCGACTCGTCGCTGGCGACATTGACGACCCGACCGCAATCAACGTCGTGCTGAACCCGACCGGGTAGCCGACACCTCCTCTGGTTCGTCCCGAGGTTCTACCCCTTGTCGCGGTCATCGCGCGAGGGTTGGCCGTATCAAGAATGAGCAGTCAGGAGCTCGCGTTGAAGAAGAAGTACATCGGTTTCGCCGGTCTCGGCGACATCGGAAGCGTGATGGCGTCGCGGCTCGTCGCAACCGGCGCGAGTGTCATCGTCTACAACCGGACGGCGAGCAGGACGGAGCCGTTGGTCGCTCTGGGGGCGACCGTGGCGCCGCGTCCGGCGGACCTGGCCCAGGCGGACGTGGTCATGACCTGCCTCCATGGGCCGCAGTCCGACCGCGAGGTCTACGAGGGCGACGGCGGGATCTTGTCGGCCGACGTGCGTGGCAAGGTCCTGATCAACACGGCAACGGTGGGGCCGTCTGCGGCACGTCGTCTCGCGGGCGTTGCCGAGGCACGTGGTGCGCACTACGTCGATGCGCCACTGTTGGGAGGCGGCGTTCCTGCGGCTGCTGTTGGCGAGCTGTTGATGCCGGTCGGTGCGTCACCGACTGCGTTCGAGCTGGCGAAGCCCTACCTCGATCTCCTTGCCAGTCGAGTCGAGTACCTAGGAGCCGTAGGCACCGCGCAAGCCGTCAAGCTGGTCAACAACATGCAGGTGGCCGTGGCCAGCGCGATTCTCGGGGATGCTCTGAACCTGGCTCTCGAGGCCGGGATCGAGAAGTCCACGCTCGCTCGAGTCCTGCCGGACTGCTCCTCGCAGTCTCGGACCTCGGATCGCCACCTCGAGACCATGCTCTTTGGCCCACTCGCGGGGCGCGGGACCTTGAAGACCCTGGGCAAGGACTTGGCGCTGGCCGTCGAGATGTGCGAGTCGTCCGGGTTGCATAGCGAGATCGCAGCGGCTGCGCTCAGCTACTTCGCCGGCACGCCGTGGCCGGTCGATGCAGACGTTCCCGCACTGATCGAGCGGCCGCAGCGTGCGCGGGCCGAGGTCGCCGGCTGACGGCGTCTCACGCGTCGGATGCAGGCTGATAGCGAACTTCCGTCCGCCAGCGTTCCTCAGTCTGGTGGGCCGCATCCCAGATGGCTTCCGCCACGCGATCGGGGCTGAATGGACCGTCGGGGCGCAGCATCCCGCACACCGTCACCGAGACGGCCCGGATGCCGTCGGCGGACATCGCAGCGTCGATGCTCTGGACGAGGTTCCGGACTCCGGCCTTCTGCACGCCCAGCGACGCCGCTCCGTGCCAGGGCTGGTCCGCGGCCATCGATCCGGTGACGGTGATCCGGGCCCCAGGAGACATCACTGGCCGCGCTGCCTGAAGTGCGGTCAGGAGTCCCCCTACCCCAAGGGCCACATCGACAAGCAACTGCTGCGCGGACAGCTCCGCCGGGCCCTGCTCGGTGTAGGCGCTCGGGTTGAAGTGGAGTACGTCGACTGGGCCGACCGCTTCGAGGAGTTCCCGAAGAGCCGGTAGCGCGCGATCAGTGTCGGTGATGTCGATCTCGAGCGAGTTCACCCTCGCGCCGACGTCCGCAAGCTCGTCGGTAAGCGCGGCCAGCTGCGCGGCATCCACGCCGACCAGTGCGGCGTCGTATCCCTTGCGCGCGAAGCGGAGTGCGACAGAACGACTGACACCGGGGCCGGCGCCGATGACAAGGATCAGGGGGCGAGTCATGGTCTCCCTTTCGTAAGGTGCGTTCATCCTACATCCAGGATCTAGGTTATTGACAGCGACTCCGATCATCTATCACACTGACAATCATGACGACGACTCCCCTGATCATTTCTGTTGACGACCACGTGGTCGAACCTCCCAACGTCTGGATTGACCGCCTGCCCGCCAAGTACCGCGATCGCGCTCCCCGAGTGGAGCGGGTCAAGGGGGTGATGGCGGTGGATCAGTACGGCTTCACGGTCGAGGAGGATCACGACCACCCTGAAGCGAGGTGGGCAGACATCTGGGTCTACGAGGACCTGCGAATGGCGCTCCCTGCCGGTCAGGTCCAGGTCGGCAAGCTCGCCAACACCCTGTACAAAGTCGCGGTTACCTTCGATGAGGCGGACCCGGGCGTCTGGCAGCAGAAAGCGCGTCTCGCGGCGATGGACGAGAACCACATCGAGGCGGCGCTGATGTTCCCCACGATGCCGCGGTTCTGCGGGCAGACGTTCAAGGAGCGGAGCGACAAGGCGTTCGCGCTCCTGTGCCTCCAGGCCTACAACGACTGGATGATCGATGAGTGGTGTGCGGGAGACGGCTACGGCCGTCTGATCCCCGTCACCCTCATCCCACTCTGGGATGTCGACCTCGCCATCGCCGAGGTCGAGCGGTGCGTCGCCAAGGGCGCACACGCCATCACGTTCTCCGAGAACCCGGCGCACCTGGACCTGCCGAGCATCCACAGCGGCTACTGGGACCCGCTGTGGGCGGTCTGCGAGGACAATGACGTCGTCGTGAACATGCACATCGGGTCCTCGTCCCGGATGCCCACGACCGCCCCTGACGCCCCGCCGCTGGTGGGGAAGTCGCTGAGCTTCCTCAACTCGCTGGGAACGATGATGGACTGGCTCGCGTCGGGCATCCTGCCGCGGCACCCCAAGCTGCGGATCGCACTGAGCGAGAGCCAGGTCGGGTGGATCCCGTTCGTTCTTGGGCGCCTGGACAACGAATGGGAGCTCGGGCACCTCTTCGAGAAGGACCTGCGCTTGCGCGTGCCGGAACGGCCGAGCGCCTACATGAACCAGATCTACGGCTGCATCTTCGACGACCTGGCCGGGCTCGAGGTCCGAGACCGCGTGGGCATGAGCCAGATCATGTTCGAGACCGACTACCCGCACGGCGACACCAGCTACCCGTACAGTCGCCAGATGGCGGAGAAGCTCGTCACGGCCGCTGACCTCAGCGAGCACGAGACGTGGCAGCTTCTGCGTGGCAACGCGATCAGCTGCTACCGCCTGGACCGGTACGGCATCACCAAGTGACGACGCGGACGGGGGTGCCGGCGGGCCGGCCGTCCCCGTCTCGCATTTTCGGCGCGCCGTCGGCTTCCCGGGCACCCGCCGCGCGGCGATGCCGCGCCCCGCGCCGGTAGGGTCGACCATGCGGGCGGCGATCAGGAGGTCCTTCGGGCGCACGAGACTTCCGGGTGTCGGACGCCGGGGTGCCCGGGCAGCCAATCGTGCAGTGTTGTGTCGGGCGTCACAAAGAGGTAGCCTGAATCCAGGATGTGGCATTCGCTCATCCTCCGGATCCACCTCATTGAAAGTGTGAGGACCCTCGATGCGTTCCATCTTCAAACGAGGGCTGCCCCTTGCGGCCGTGGCTCTCGTTCTCTCTGCCTGCGCTGGGCCCGATGTCGGGCAGCCGGGAGGCGCCGGGGGCGGCGACGACCGCCCTGCAGATCTCTCTGCCGAGCTGACGGTCTCCCAGATCGGCCCAGTGCCGTTGTTCGATCCACACCGGGCAAAGAACGTCACGTCCGACTCTGGGTACCTGTCGACCGTTTACGACCGCCTGATCAGCTTCGATCATGAGTTCAACCTGCATCCGATGCTTGCGTCGCAGTGGAAGTTCAGTGAGGACTTGCGCGAGTTGACCCTGAGCATCCGCGAGGGTGTCCGGTTCCATGACGGCAGCGAACTCGATGCGGACGTGGTCGCGGCCAACCTGGAACGGGCCAGGACGCTGGAGACCTCCACGGCCAAGCACCTGATGAGCGACGTCAGCGACATCCAGGCCGAGGGCGACAACACGGTCCGGATCGAGTTCAGCAAGCCGACGCCGATGTTCGCCTACTCGCTGGCCACCAACATCACCCTCGGAGCGATCATCAGCGGCAAGGCGCTCGCCGCCGGCACGGATCTGGCTCGAGCTCCCGCCGGCAGCGGCCCCTACAAGGCGGTCACCATCAGCCAGGACCGCGTGGCCTACGAGCGCAACGATGACTACTGGGACACTGAGAACCCGCCCCGGCTGGCACGGGTCACCACTGTGTCGATCCCCGACGACAACGCGCGGCTCGCGGCGCTGCAAAGCGGTCAGGTGGACCTCGCGCCTTTCAAGCCCAGCTCCGCTGCGTACTACCAGCCGTTGCTCGACTCGGGACAGTTCGTCAGCGATGACTCCTTCCAGGGAATCATCTATGGGATCTTCCTCAACGCCAAGACCCCCGGGCTGGACGACCCGCGGGTCCGAAAGGCGATCGGACTGGCCCTCGACCGCAAGACGATCAACGAGGCAGTGTTCGACGGCGGGGGGCCCGAAGCCGGACAGTTCTTCTTCGAGGGCTTGCCGGGGCACGTCCCCGAGCTCGAGGAGAATGCCTATGATCCCGATGAGGCGCGACGTCTGCTCGCCGAGGCCGGCTATCCGGCCCTGACGATCAACGCCTTGGCGACCGGATCGGAGCCGGGGCGCACGCTGGCGACGATCTACCAGGACCAGCTGGCGAAGGTCGGCGTGACCTTCAATGTCCAGATACCCGATCCGGCTGACCTTCGCCCGAGCTGGATCACGGGCGAGTATGACGCGCTGGCTTCCGTGCTCGACGTGCGGGGCGAGCCCGGCTTCTTCCTGCAGGAGAACATCCTCGGCCCATACAACCCCGGAGGATCCGACCCCGAGCTGGTCAAGGCGGCCGAGGCCGCGCTGGAGCTCGGGCTCGACGACCCCAAGCGGGCCGAGGCACTCGAAGACCTGTCCCGCCGGATGGCTGAGGAGCCGGTGCACGTGCCCGCGGTGCGCGTACCGGGCGTCATCCTGGCCAGGGCCGACGTGATGGGGATCGGCAAGATGACATTCAGCCACTTCTCCAGCGTGATCGATGTGCGTACCCTCGGAGTCGCTCAGGGCGTCTGACCTGCGCTCTTGGGGCCACGCATGTGGCCCCAAGAGGCAGTCGCACCAGGGCGAGCCTGGTCGGGGCGCCGGCGCCGTCTAGATGTACGGTGAATGCCGCATCCTGTATTATTGGGACAACTCGTCTTCGTCGACCCCCGCGTGGCGCGTCCAATAGGAGCAGCAAAGTGAACTCAGTCGAAGCGTCGCTCTCGGTGTTGCCCAGCATCTCACCGCGCGAGCGGCTTGCCGACGATATTGCTAATCTCCTGCGCGAGCAGATCATCAAGGGCGACATCCCCGCCGGCACCCAGCTGCTGCAGATCGAGCTCGCCCAGCGTCTGGGCGTGAGCCGTACGCCGCTGCGTGAAGCATTCCGGGTACTGGAGCGCGATGGCCTTGTTCGGATCTCGAACGGCAACAAGACCGTCGAGGTGGCGGAGCTGGGTGTGGAGCAGCTTCGCGACACCTTCCAGGTCCGAGAGGTGACGGACGGTCTCGCTGCACGTCTTGCCGCTTCCAGGGAGGTCCCAGAGGAGCTCCTGGAGCGCATGCGCACCGCAGATGCCGCGATGGAGCGCGCCACGACCGACGGCAACCTCGACATCGTCGCATTCAGTCAGGCGCACATGGAGTGGCACCTCCTGCTCCTCGAGGCCTCGGGGAACAGTCAGCTCAAGGACTTCGGTCGCCTCGTTCGGATCTCGTCCCACAACCTGATCATGCGGAACCTCGACGATGAAGGTCACAAGGCGTTCGACAAGGCGCGAGAGGCATTGCGGCGTCAGGACAAGGCTGATCACAAGCGCATTTTGGACGCGATCGTCAAGCAGCGGCCGGAGGCGGCAGAGGAGTCCGCGTGCAAGCACGTCGCACGTTTCATCAAGCACGCGGAGGACGTCATCGCGTGGCGGGAGAAGAACGCCCGCTGACTCTGCGGGCCCTCAACGCCGTGTGCCCCCTCCCCGGGTGGATCCGCGTCGCGTCAACCGAGCGAACTGAGCATCGACGCGCCATTCCAGTATCCTGCATCCTGGAATAGTGGATCACTACTCGGCAAACGCAGGGAACACAACGCCAATGACTGCCTTTCCAGCGGTGGCGCGGGCGGAGGTGACGGCGCCTCCGCGCGACATCGAAACGGCAACGCAAGCGGCCGCGGCGATGATGTTGGCTCTGGGTATCGATCCGAGCGATCCTGCCACCCCGGACCTTGCCCGAAATCCGCGTCGGCTCGCGATGGCGTACGTCGACCTGCTCACGCCCGTGAACTTCGAGATGACCACCTTCGACAACGCGGAGGAGTACGACGAGATGGTCCTCGTCCGGGACATTCCGATGAAGTCGGTGTGTGAGCACCACCTGGTGCCCTTCATCGGTCGGGTCCACGTTGCCTACTTGCCCGCGGAGCGCATCGGCGGACTGTCGAAGCTGGCTCGAGTGGTGGCCCACTTCGCAAGCCGGCCCCAGACGCGGGAGCGACTCACGACCCAGGTCGCGTCCATCCTTGACGAGCGTCTTCAGCCCCGCGGCGTCTTCAGCCCCGCGGTGTCGGCGTCGTGATCGAGGCAGGGCACTTCTGCATGACGCTCCGAGGCGCCAGTGCGCCCGGCGCCATCACGACGACCTCGTCGCTACGCGGTGTCATCAAGGACGACCCCTCCTCGCGTGCCGAATTCCTCGCGCTCGCCGGCCGCGGCTCACGCTGACAATTGTCGACCCTCGGCCGGATCCGTCCGCGCCTCGGCCGAACGCGCGAGGATCCACGCACGGGCGTTCGACACTGAATCCAGGATTCGGCTATGCTGGATGAGTGAACCGCCGAGGTGGGACGACTGGGACGCAAGAGCCCGCCGGACGAGCTGAGCGACAGCTGCCGCCTGTGGAGGAGGTGCGCCCGGGAGTCTGGTCGATCCCGATCCCGATGTCGTCCTCCTCGCTCAGTCACGTGACTGTCTATGCCCTCGTCGCCGGGGGAGAGGTCGTGCTGATCGACGCGGGCTGGGAGAGCGAGCAGGGCTGGCAGGCTCTTCTCTCGGGACTGGGCGCTCTGGGGGCTGGAGCCGGCGACGTGAGCGGCGTGCTGGCGACGCACAACCACCTCGATCACATCGGCCTGGCACGTCGCATCATCGAGGAGAGTGGCGCCTGGTTCGGAATGCATCCCGCCGACGCCGAGCACATCGAGGCACCGCACTACCGGAAGCCAGAGGTCGCGCGGCGCGTGGAGTCCGAGTGGATGCGGCACCTGGGCGCGACCCCCGATCAGGTCACCCGGGTCATGGATGCCCGGGAATCGACGTGGGGACGCCGTCAGCGTGCGGCGCGAGCCGACCGATACGTCGCCCACTCGGAAGTCTTGGCCGTGCCAGGGCGGCAACTCCGCGCCGTGCACGTGCCAGGCCACACGCCGGGCCAGGTCTGCTTCGTGGACGACGCGGCCGGCCTGCTCTTCGCCGGCGACCATCTGTTGCCACGAATCAGCCCCAATGTCCCAGCGGATCGCAGACCCGAGCAGGATGCGCTCGGCGACTACCTCGACTCCCTGCAGCGGGTGAGCCTCGACGCGGATTACGAGGTGCTCCCTGCTCATGAGTGGCGATTCAGGGGAGCCGCCGAGCGTGCCGCAGAGATCACTGCTCACCACCAGGGCAGGTTGGCGGAGGTCGTGTGCGCTCTCCGGATGTCGCCCGGCGCGACCGCGTGGGACATCGCTGCCAAGCTCACGTGGTCCCGCCCGTGGGAGCAGTACGGCGGCTACGTCCTGTTCTCGGCAGTGAACGAGACCATGGCCCATCTGATGCACCTGGTCCACCGCGGCACAGCCGTCGTCCTGGAGGGCTCTCGGACGCCGCGGTTCGCCGTTCGCCGCGCAGGCGGCTAGGGCATGTCCGACAAATGTTGGGTCCAGGCGATGACGGCGTTAAGGACCACTGCGGCTCGGTAGACGATGGCGAGTTTGTCGTAGCGCGTGGCCAGTCCTCGCCATTGCTTCGGGTGGCAGAACCGGTGTTCGACGATGTTGCGACCCCGGTAATCGTCACGGTCGAATGCTGGCGGGCGGCCGCCGCGTGAACCCCGCCGGCGCCGATGTCCGGCCTGATCGTCCGGTTCCGCGATCACCGCCCCGATTCCGCGGCGGCGTAGTAGGTCGCGGTGGGCTCGCGAGGAGTACGCCTTGTCGCCCCGGACTCGATCCGGGCGGGTGCGGGAACGCCCACCGCCGGCACGCGGTACCTGCAGGTGTGCGAGTAGGTAGGGAAAAGCTGGTGACTCGCCCGACTGCCCCGGCGCCACCAGGGGTAACCCGTGACCGTCGACGAGTTGATGGATCTTGGTCGACAGGCCACCGTGGGAGCGGCCGACGGCGTGGTCAGGCGGCTCGAGGTGCGGATTCGTGTAATTCGATCCAGCCCCCTGTGTGGCGGGTGACGTTCGTTGCGTGCTGATGGGCACGCGCGATGGTCGAGTCCACCGACACCGCCCAGTCGATCATTCCGGATGCGTCGGCCGCGGTCAGAAGCCGTTCGAGCACCCGATCCCAAGTGCCGTCACCGGCAAGCCGTCGATGCCAGGTCCAGATCGTCTGCCAGGGGCCGAACACCTGCGGGACGTCGCGCCAGGCGATCCCGCACCGATACCGGTAGATGATGCCCTCGACGATCGACCGGGCATCGGCGAAGGGACGACCACGCCGACCCGTACGCGCCGGCAACAGCTCCGCGATCGCATCCCATTGCGCATCCGACAACACCTGAAACCGAGTCACCCGAACATCATCGTGCACAACGCTTCACATGTTTGTCAGACACGCCCTAACTCCGCGTCTCCCGAGCACGGGAGATGTCGGTGTGTCCTGTGTGCTACACTATGGATCCAGGATTCTGTTATGGAGGTTGGTGCGCAGTGGAGCAACCATTCGAGACGATCGTGTCCTGGAGGCGCGGCGAGGTCGGGATCATCGAGCTCAACGACCCCGATAGGCTCAATCCCACGGATGCGCGAACAACGCTCGCCGAGCTCAATGAGGCGCTGCTGGACTTCGGCCGAGACCGCGTGACGCGCGCCGTCGTGCTGTTCGGTCGCGGGCGTGCGTTCTCCGCTGGCGCGAACCTCGGTACTCACCGGCCGGCCCGCCACGCCCAGGACGACGAGGACACCCCGCCGATGCGGCTGGCCTACGGCTATGCCTACGGGCAGATGTGGGAGACGCTCCACAACTTCCGCAAGCCCTTGATCGCCGGCGTGAACGGATACTGCCTCGGCGGGGGTTGGGAGCTGGCTCAGGCCTGCGACTTCATCATCGCCGGGGAGTCCGCCGTCTTCGGGAGCTTCGAGATGACGGTCGGCCAGACGCCGTACGCGGGCGCTGCCGTCTACCTGGCCCGCATGGTCGGGAAGCACCGCGCGATGGACATGATCCTCAACTCGCGACGTGTTCCGGCTGAGGAGGCCCACGCGCTTGGGCTGTGCAACGAGATCGTTCCGGTCGACCAGACGCTGGAGCGCGCGATCGACCTCGGCGTCGAGCTCGCGAAGAAGCCCCCGGTCGCAGTGTCCTTCGCCAGGCACATGGTGAACAAGGCGATGGCCGTCTCGGAGTTCTACGACCTGGAACGGGCGTATGGCTACTACCTCCAGACCATGGAGGACACGCAGGTCGCCCGGAGCAGTCGTAGCGAAGAGGCCAGTGAGCCTCCTCGTTACACCGGCCGGTGACCTGCCAGCAGATCAAACAAACGGTACCGACAGAACGAGGTCTTGATGTCATCCAACAACAGTCCGCTGGCCGGTCGACGCGCCCTGGTGACCGGGGGCAGTCGCGGCATCGGCGAGGGCATCGCCGTGCATCTTGCCTCGATGGGCGCGTCGCTCCTGCTCGCCGCCGACGACGCCGAGGGGCTCGCCAACGTCAAGTCGACCATCCTCGAGGCCGGCGGTGAGGCCGAGACGCAGGTGGTCGACCTTCTTGACAAGGAAGCGGTGGAGGAGCTGGGTCGGTCCGCCGCCGACGTCGACATCCTCGTCAACAATGCGGCGCCCGGACAGGGCCGAACCCTGTTCTCCGAGACGCCGGACGAGGACTGGGACCTCCAGCTCGAGCTGATCCTGCGGGTTTCAGTCCGCCTGATGCGGTCGATTGGGCCGAGGATGGTGGAGCGCGGCTGGGGATCCATCGTGAACATCTCCTCTGGGGCTGTCGTGGACGGATCGCCGCAGGTTGCGCCCTACGCAGCCGCAAAGGCCGCCCTCGAGGCCGTGACCCGGGTCGCAGCTCTCGAATACGGCGCCGCGGGGGTCCGGGTGAACGCCGTGCGACCCTCGTTCACCCCGACAGCGCGCAACGGGCGCTTTTCCCAGGACGCGGAGTTTCTGGCTTCGCGGGCCAAGAAGGTCCCACTCGGCCGAATCGCGACGACCTCTGACATCGCCGAGGTCGTCGCCTGGCTGTCCACCGATGCCGCGGGCTTCATTACCGGTCAGTCGATCAACGTCGACGGCGGTGCGACAGCGGGAACCTGGCGGCCGTCGGCGCCGTAGCTCCTGACCTCGCACCCCCGGGCCTAGCGGAAGTCCATCAGTCCCTGGCTGTGAGGGCCTCGAGCTTCGACGGAACGCACGGATCACACCATCCACGGCAGCGAGAGCGGACAACCAATGACGATGACGGAGGTCAAGCCAGTGAACGACCAGCCTGAGGCGGCACAGCTGAACCTGGTGGTCGCAGACGCGGTCCCGATCGCCACAGACGTGCTGATGCTGACGCTCACCGATCCCGACCGAGGGGACCTGCCCGAGTGGACGCCAGGGTCCCACATCGACGTCACTGTCGACGGGCTCACCCGGCAGTACTCGCTGTGCGGTGACCCGGACGATCGCCAAACCTGGCGGATCGCGGTCCTGCGTGAGAAGGACGGACGGGGCGGATCTCGCGCGATCCACGAGTATGCGCGTCCCGGCCTCCCCGTCCAGGTCCGGGGACCGCGCAACCACTTCGCCCTCAGGCAGGCGGACGAGTACCTCTTCATCGCCGGCGGCATCGGCATCACGCCCCTCCTCCCGATGATCGCCGCCGCCGAGACAAAGGACGTTCCGTGGCGTCTTGTCTACGGTGCTCGGAGCGCGGATCGGTTCTGCTTCGTCGACCGCCTCGGGACGTACGGCGGCAGGGTGACTCTCCAGCCCGAGGAAACGACGGGGATGTTGGACCTGAAGGAGCTGGTGACAACCGCGAACGCGGGGGTCGCCATCTACGCCTGCGGCCCCTCCGGCCTGTTGGACGCGCTCGGCGACCTGTGCGGCGAGAGTGGGAGGGCGCTCTATGTGGAGCGGTTCGCCGCCGACCCCAGGACGCTGGACGAAGGCCCGGAGACCAGCTTCGAGGTCGTTGCCGAGACCTCAGGCGTCGCGGTCACGGTGCCACCCGGCACCTCGATCATCCGAGCCCTGGAGGACGCCGGCGTGGAGGTCTTCACCTCCTGCGAGGAAGGCGTCTGCGGTACTTGTGAGACTCGCGTGCTCGCGGGGATCCCCGACCACCGCGACTCGGTGCTCGACGACGACGAGCGGGCGGCAAACGAGGTCATGATGATCTGCGTCTCTCGGGCCAGGACACCGTCGATCACCCTCGACATCTAGACCGGGTCGTGGTCGCGCGAAGTCCTGCTGCGCGGCTGTGTCGTACCGAGTCCAACCGCATGCAGGGTGCAGCCACCATAGGAACAGTGGTCACATGACGACGGCGCAGGAACGTATCAGGGCAATTGCGAAAAGGGCGGTGGAGAAGTACTTCGTCGTCGCACCAGGCGAGAAGGTCGTCATCCTGGTCGACAACCTCACCTCGCCGTCCATCCCCCAAGCTCTTCAGGAAGCCGTGCTAGCGGTAGGCGCCGAGCCGGTCATCATCCAACTCTCGCCCCGCAAGACGAGCGGGGAGGACCTTCCCCGGTCCGTGCTCGACGCCGTGGTGGCGGCCAAGGTCGTGATCAGCGCGTGCAGCAAGTCGCCCTATCACTCCAGCCTCAAGCCGCTGGCCATCGAGGCGGGTGTGCGAGGCGTGCTGAACTCGCCCCCGCACGAGAGCGGCTGGTCCGACGGGGCGATGCAGTACGACTTGTGGGAGCTGCGCGAGCCGGCCTCCCGCCTGCGGAAGATTCTCACCGAGGGTTCCGTCGCTCACGTGACCGCCGCAAACGGCACGGACATCACGATGTCGATCGCCGACAGGTCCGCCGTGGGCTGGCTCACCGGAATCGCGTCGAACCCGTGCGAGACGACCGCCTGGCCTGGTGGCGAGGTGTCGCTGCCGCCGGTCGAAGGCACTTCGCAGGGGACGGTGGTGGTGGAGGTCGCCATGACGGACGTCGATGGCGTGGCCGAACCCATTCTCTGGACCGTCGAGAAGGGACTGGTGCGCGAAATCAAGGGCGGCGACGACGCGGAACGCCTTCGCCGAATCGTCAAGAACGTCGAGAACGCCGAGAACATCGGCGAGCTCGGGATCGGCATCAACCCCGAGGCCCGACTGGTCTCGGACATCACGGAGGCCAAGAAGCGCCAAGGCACGGCCCACATCGCGATGGGGGACAGTGCGAACGGCTACGGCGGAAACGTCGTCTGCGACCTGCACCTCGACGGGCTGATCCCGGACGTCACCATCCAGATCGACGGTGAGACCGTCGTCAAAGAGGGCGTGCAGTTTTGAACGACCCTCTCTCCGGACATCACGTGCTTGCGGGCGAGCGCCTCTCGAAGGATTCTCTCACGGAGGTGGACCTTGCCCCCAGCGTGACATTGGAGGTCGTGGGCAGTGTGGCGGTCGTCAGGATGGAACGGCCGGCCATCGATAGCTCGACGAGGCTGAGACTGATAGAAGTCTTGGACGAGGTCGCGACCGACGGGTCAGTGGCGGCGACGGTGCTCACCGGAACCGGCCGTGTGTTCGCCGCGGGTCAGGACCTGCATGAGCACCGGCGCGCGTTGAAGCTCGACGCCACCACCGCGACCCAGACGCTCCAGACCGAGTACCGTCCGCTCCTGGTGCGCCTCGCCTGCCACCCCAAGCCCGTGGTCGCGGCCGTCAACGGGGTGTGCGCGGGCGGCGGCCTGGGGCTGGCACTTGCCTGCGACCTCCGCATCGCGAGCTCCACGGCACGCTTCGTCCCAGCGTTCCTGGACCTGCGCCTAGCCCCCGACTGCGGTGTGTCGGAGCTCCTGGGCCGGGTCATCGGCTGGGGCCGCGCGCGGCAGGTCCTCCTGACAGGGGAGGCCGTGAGCCCCGACGATGCGAAGTCGTGGGGCCTGGTGTCTGCGGTGGTGCCCGAGGACGAGCTGATGCCGAAGGTGATGGCAGTCGCCGGGCGGTTCGTCGACGCGGCGGCAGCGGTGCGCGCAACCCGCACGCTCTTGGACGCGGCAGAGAACCGGGCCTCGCTGACCGATGCGCTTGCGCGCGAGCAGGTCGCCCAGGCAGAGCTGGCCCGCAACCCCGCCCACGTGGTCGCGGTGGAGGACGTGTCCGCAGCCCTGCGGCGTCGTCGCTGACAACGGGGAGACGCTCGAGGTCCGCACTTGCGCCTCCACAGCCGGACCGAGGCTGGTCAGGCGACGAGAAGACCACCGTCGCATTCGATGACGCTCCCGGTGATGTACGCCGCCCGGTCGCTGACCAGGAACTCGGTGAGCTCGGCGATCTCGGTCATTCGACCGAGACGCCCGAGCGGAATCGACTCGAGCAGGGCCTGCTTCTTCTGCGGCGTGTCGATCAGGCGCGCGGTCCCCTCCGTCTCCGCGATGAAGCCGGGCGAGATCGCGTTGACCCGCACGCCCTCCGGCCCCCACTCCAGGGCCAGATTCTTCACCAACATGTTGACCCCCGCCTTTGCGGCGCTTGCATGCACCTGGTTGCGCATCGGTCGGACGGCTTGGGGAGCACTGATCGCGATCAGGACGGCGCCCGGACGGCGCAGGTGCGGGTAGCTGTGACGGAACACGTTGAACGTCCCAGTCAGGTCGATGTCGACAACCGTCCGGAATCCGTTGGAGGACAGATCGGCGGCAGGCGCCAAGAAGTTGCCCGCCGCACCTGACAACACCACGTCGATCGGCCCGTGCCGCCGCGCGCACAACTCCACGCTTGCGGCCACCGCCTCGGCGTCACGGACGTCGGCGGAGAACCATTCGACCCATCCGCCCTCCTCGCTGATCGACCTGGCCGCAGCCTCGAGCCTGTCCGCCGAGCGGCTGAGGAGCACGACGCGCGAGCCTTGCCTCGCCAGGCCTTGCGCGATGGACAAGTTGATGCCGCTGGAGCCGCCCGCGATCAGTGCGAGCTTGCCATCTCCGGGCTCGTCGACGAGGGCTTTGAAGGATGTGTCGAGTTCGTTCATAGTAAAAGTGTATCCTGCATTCAAGACCCATGGGGCGCGTGAATCCTGAATTTCGGTCAGAGCGAAGGGCTTGTAATGCGAGTCACACGCACCTATGGTGTATCCAGGATTGCGGATCTGCGGCGCGCTGGCTCGACGTCGTCAACGCGAAAGCTGAAGCTCTTGATGACGGACTCCCCGACGCCCTGCTCGCCAGTTCCCAGTGTCCCGTTGACGGGAACCGCCAGTCCCACCACCTCTAGGGAAGAAGGAAGTCTCATGCCGAGCAGCGTCAACGACGAGCGGTGCGCGCTCCCGGCGAGGAGCATGAGCGCACCAGTGCCCCCCGGGGGCCGGACCGCCATCGGCTCGACCACACGACGAGCGGGCGGTGGCTCGTGATTGCGGCGATCGTCCGGCGGGTTCTACTCGCATCCCCGGTCCTCGCCGTCGTGGCCCTGGTCGCGTTCCTCCTGGTGGAGGCCACCCCCGGCGACCCGGCGGCGCAGGTTGCGGGCGACAACGCCACTCCGGAGCGGATCGAGGAGGTCCGGGTGGCGCTCGGGCTCAACCAGCCGTTGATCGAGCGCTTCGGCGACTATATCGGCGGCCTCGCTAGTGGTGACCTGGGTGACTCACTGGTGGCCGGGCAGAGCGTGGCGTCAATGATCGGCGAGGCGCTACCACTGACGTTGTCCCTGGCATTCGTGGCCATGATCCTGGTCGTGCTCATCGGCATTCCCGCTGGAATGGCGGCCGCGGTACGCCGGGGTGGATACGTCGACCGCGCCGTCACCGCGGTCGGTTCCTTCTTCATCGGGATACCACCGTTCGTGTTCGGTCTTTTGCTCGTTATCGCACTTGTCCTGACCGTCAGGGCGTTTCCGGCAACCGGATACGTTTCCATTGCTGAGGGGGGAGTGAGCCGATGGCTCTCCCACCTCATCCTTCCAGGGCTCGCCCTGGCCCTGCCCTCGGCCGCTGAGGTCGCACGCCAGCTCCGCGGCGCGTTGGTGGACGTGCTCGAGCAGGACTACATCCGCACCCAGCGAGCCAAGGGATTGAAGCCCAGTCGGATTCTGCTCAAGCACGGTTTGAAGAATGCCGCCCCGCCGGTGCTGACGGTTCTCGGCCTCCAGATCGGCCGGATCCTGGGCGGCGCGGTTATCGTGGAGCAGGTCTTCGCCATTCCCGGGTACGGCAGCCTCGCGTTCAGCGCGGTCACTCGACATGATTTGCCGCTCATCCAGGCCGTCGTCCTGGTGTCCGCCGTGGCCGTCATCGTCATCAACCTTCTGACTGACTTGATCGAGACCGTGGTCAACCCACGTTTGAGGAGCTCCTCATGAGTGCTGTCGCGCAGGCCCAATCTATGGCCGGTTCCCGACGTGGTCGGAGCCGGAGTCAGAGCAGGACCATGCGACGCTTCCGTCGCAACCGTGGTGCGGTGGTGGCCTTGGTCTACATCCTGGTGTTGATCGTCGTCGCCGCGTCAGCCGGACTGCTGCCGCTCCAGGATCCGAATATTCAGGTCCTCGGGGATCGCCTGCAAGGGCCGAGCGCCGCGCACTGGCTCGGCACGGACCCCGTGGGTCGCGACGTGTTCGCAAGACTCGTCTTCGCGGCTCGCGTGACCCTGCTGGCAGCGTTCCAGGGTCTGGCCGTGGCCACGGTTCTCGGGATGCCCCTTGGCCTGCTGGCCGGATACGCCGGCGGAACCACGGATTCCGTGCTCAGTCGCATTGCGGACGGTCTGCTGAGTCTGCCTCCGCTGATCCTCGCTCTGGCGATCGTCGGTGTTGCCGGGCCTGGCCTGACGAACGCCATGGTTGCTATCGGGATCGTCTTTGCGCCGCGGTTCTACCGGGTCGCGCGCAGCGCAGCCCAGACGGTCGCGCACGAGACATACATCGAGGCGGTGCGCGCGGACGGCTGCAGCACGCCGCGGATCCTGCTGCGGCACGTGCTGCCGAACGCCAGCGGCCCCCTGTTGGTCCAGACGTCTTTCACCATCGGGTACGTCATCACCGCCGAGGCAAGTCTCAGCTTCATCGGTCTCGGCGTGCAGATTCCGACATCGAGCTGGGGCTCGATGCTGCGCGAGGCCTTCAACGTCATCCACACGGCGCCCGCGCTGATTGTGCCCACCGCCGTGCTGATGACGGTAACCGTCTTCGCCTTCTCCGTCCTGGGCGATGGCCTCCGGGACGCCCTTGGCCGCGACACACGAGGAGCTTGAGGATGTCTACCGCTGTTACCGACAATGCGCCGTCCACGCCGCCCACGGCCCCCACGGACGAGGTGCTTCGGATCGAGAGCCTGTCTGTCGAATTCTCGACGGAACGCGGACCCGTTCGGGTGCTCGAGGACGTCTCGCTCAGCATCCCGCGGGGTGGAACGCTCGGACTCGTCGGTGAGTCAGGCTCTGGCAAGACCGTCACTTCGCTTGCGGTGATGGGCCTACTCGACCGACGGATCAGTCGAGTCGTCAGCGGCCAGATATGGTACGGCGACACCGGCCTGACCTCGGTCAGTCCACGCGAGATGAGGGCGATTCAGGGATCTGAGATCGCCATGATCTTCCAGGAGGCCCGACGCAGCCTCGATCCCGTCTTCACGGTGGGGGAGCAGATTGCCGAGACCGTCCGGACACACGAGGGTGTGAGCCGCAAGGATGCGCGCAAGCGCGCCGTCGAGATGTTGGAACTCGTCGAGATCCCAGATGCCCGGCGCCGGGCACACGCATACCCGCACGAGCTCAGTGGGGGAATGTGTCAACGGGTGATGCTCGCCGCGGCGCTTGCCCCGCGGCCCTCCCTGCTCATCGCGGACGAGCCCACCACAGCACTGGACGTGACGGTGCAGGCACAGGTGCTGGCTCTGCTGCGGACTCTGCAGGACGAGATGGCTCTCACCATTCTCTTCATCACCCATGACCTCGGAGTGATGGCCGAGACCAGCGACCGCGTCGCAGTCATGTACGCGGGTCAGGTCGTGGAGGAGGGAGCGGTGGAACAGGTGTTCACGCGCCCGAGCCACCCGTACACCGAGGGTCTCATCCGCTCGCTGCCGGACTCGGCGGCGCACAAGAGCCGGATGATCGCGATCCCGGGCAGTGTGCCGCCGGCGTATGCGTGGCCCACGGGCTGCCGCTTCGCGGCACGGTGCTCTTACAGCGACGACAGCTGTGTCGGCAACGCTGTTCCGCTCACTCGTCATGAGGACGGCGCAGTTCGCTGCACGCGTTCTGGTGAACTTATTCTGGAGGGTATTCGATGACGGCGACGGATCGAGCGGTCACTGCGGAGGACGCGGCTCCGGGCATGGACCTCGCGCCCGGACGCACCGAGAGCGATGACCAAGAGGCGCGGGTCGTGCTCGGTGTCGAGGGGATCGAGAAGTCTTACGTGACTTCGCGCAACCTCCTCGGACGCGCGACCGGCCGGTTCCACGCGGTTCAGGACGTCGACCTGGTCGTCCGCCGTGGCGAGACGGTGGCCGTCGTCGGTGAGTCCGGAGCGGGAAAGTCGACGCTCGGCAGGATCGCCCTCCGCCTGATCGACCCCGACAAGGGCCGTGTCGTCTTCGACGACATCGACCTGACGGAGTGCTCGCGCAAGGAACTGCGCAGTCTGCGGGCGCGGATGCGAATGATCTTTCAGGATCCCTACTCGTCCCTCGACCCGACGATGACGGTCGGCGACGCGGTTGCCGAGCCCCTCCTTGTGCATACCGACCTGTCGCGCGACGAGCGGCGCGAGCGGGTGCTCGAGCTCGTTCGCCGCGTGGGTATGGACGTCCACCACCTCGACAGGTACCCCTACGAGTTCTCCGGCGGCCAGCTGCAGCGCATTGCGATCGCGCGCGCGATCGCGACGGGCCCTGACCTCATCGTCTGTGACGAGCCGGTCGCGGCCCTGGACACCTCGATCCGCGCGCAGGTGGTCAACCTTCTCGCTGACCTCCAGGAGGAGCGCGGCGTCGCCTATCTGTTCATCACCCACGACCTCTCCCTGGTGCGGCTCATCGCCGACCGGGTCGTCGTGATGTACCGCGGACGCGTGGTGGAGGCAGCACCCACGGCTGAGCTGTTCGAGTGTCCGCGGCACCCCTACACCCGAGCACTGTTGGCGGCCGTGCCAACGCCGGACACCAGCCGGCGGCGGGCGAGGTCGAGCCCGCTGCCCCTCAGCAACCAGGAAGTCGGCACGTCAGGGTGTGCGTTCGCGTCACGCTGCGCCCACCGGGAGGATCGGTGCACGCAGGTCGTTCCTGAGCTCGTGCCGGACGGCCGTCACGAGGTGCGTTGCCTGCTGGGCGGCAACCGGGGCCTCGCCGAACTGCCCGCGACGGTGCCTCTGGGTGAGCCGATGACCGCAAGTCAGGTGTGAGCCATACTTGCCCAGATCGTCAGCATCACTGACCATCAGAGTCCATGATGGGCCGGTAAGATCCGGGCCATGACCTCCGACGCCCGCGTAGTAGTCGAGGAACCGACCGATGAGCGCGGCGAGGAGAGCTTCGCCGTCCAGCTGGGGTTCCTCGCATTCGCCATGACGCGCACCCAGCTCCTGCTCCACGACCGGCACGCCCAGGCTCTGGCCGGACACGGCCTGAGTGGACGGCAGTACACCGTGTTGCGCTTGATCGGCACGGTGCCCCATCGCTCGCAGCGCGACGTCGGGAAGCGGCTCTACATCGACCGTACGACGGTGGTGCAGATCGTCGACGAGCTGGAGGACCTGGGGTTGGTACGTCGACTCCGTTCGTCCACTGACCGACGGATCGTCACCTTGGAGCTCACCGAGGAGGGCGAGCGTCGTTTGGCGGATGCCGCCGTCTCCGTGGATGAGGCCGAGAACGACTTCCTCGAGCCCCTGTCGCCGCACGCAAAACGGATCCTGACCGAGTCCCTCCAGCGGCTGGCTGACGAGCACTCGCGAGCTCGCGACCGTCACGAGTTATAGGAGACAGTGCCGCACCTAACCGGAAACAAGAATCCGGGATCCAGTAGACGGTATGCCCGATCCGCTCTACCATGGACGGATCGGACAGTGCGGAAGGGGTGGCCAAGATGGTGGCTGCAAGTGGGGCAGTGGCGACGTGCACGGACGAGATCGACGCCGTCATCGCAGACGTCGCGCGGTCACCCTTGAGTTTCCGAGAGCCGGGCAGCGTCCTGGCCGGCATCCGACCCGCCGATCTCTTGGCGCAGGTCGTGGCGGCCATGTTGGACCGGACCCATCTCAGGCCTGGGGATATCACCCGCGTTCTCGTCGGTGGTGGGCCCGCTTACGCCGACATTGCTCGCCTCGCGTGCGAGATCGCGGGAGTCAAGGTTCGAGTGGAAGCACCTGACACGACGCGGGGCTCGTTGCAGGCAGTCATTCATGAGGGTGTGCGAGCGGCGGGTCCTCGAGACGTCGTCCTGGTCCTGGGCGTGACCGGGGAAGGCGGTGTGGACGCCGCGGCGCGGTCCACGCGACGCGGGGTCAAGGCCGAGTTGGTGGCGGCCACGTGGAGCATGGAGCCCGAAATCCTCGATGCGTACGCTCGGCGGTCCCGGCAGCGCGCCCGCGACGTGGCCCTGGCAGGTGAGTTCGCCAACGAGATCGTCCCAGCGGTCAAGTGGGACGAAACGTGCCAAGTCGTCACGGCAGACGAGACTGTTCTGCGTCCATCTGTGCCAAGCGACGGCGCTCCGCTGTTCTACGACCCTGAGTTCGCCGAGAAGTACCCGTCCATCGGGTGGCACCTCAACTCGGGCAATGTCAGCCAGCCCGCCAGTGGCGCCGCGGCGGCGATCCTCGTGCGCGCCGGGGAGTCCGCCCGCCTAGGGCTTCGGCCGCGAGCGCGGATCCTCGGGATCGCGGAGAATCCCCACCGAGCCGGCTCTCCGAACTGCGGCCCGGTGGAGGCCGCCCGCTCGCTACTGATCCAGAGCGGTCTGCAGGCCGACGACCTCGATCATTATGAGGTCGCTGAGTCGTACGCCCCGATCCCTGTGCTGTGGCGCCGGGAGTTCAACGCCGACCCCGAGCGGTTCAACCCGCGTGGCGGCTCGATCGGCCTGGGACATGTAGGCCCTGCTGACGGACTGCGCTCCCTGGCCACCGCGCTCTCCGCCCTCGAGCTGACCGGGGGCCGCTTAGGAATTCTGGCCTCGGAGGGCTTCGGGAGTGCCGGCGATGCGATGATCATCGAGCGTATCCCGCGGCTGACGTCGATCGTGTGAACCTCTCGGGCATCTGACGTCCAGGCGCGGACGAGCACCGGCCTTGCCCCGGATTCGTGGCGAGGTGAGCGCAGTGGTGGACCGGCCCCGCAGGGCAGCTCTGCCGCGTCCTCGGTATGGCTTGGACCCAATTCCCTCGGACCGAAAGCCTAGGCAGATATCCAGGAAACGTGTATCCTGGATATCATGACAGAGGTGAAGCAGGAGCGTCAGTTCAAGATCTTCTCGGTGGACGATCACTTGTGTGAGCCGCCGGACATGTTCGAGGGGCGGTTTCCTGCGAAGCTGCAGGATCGGGCGCCGAAGGTGATCACGAAGCCGGACGGTGCGCAGGCGTGGGTGTATGACGACAAGGTCTTCCCGAACATCGCGGTGAATGCGATCGCTGGTCTGCCGAAGGAGAAGTGGAACGCCGAGCCGGTGCGGTTCGATGAGATCCGCAAGGGCACGTGGGACATCCACGCCCGGATCGAGGACATGGACGTGGCTGGTATTGCTGCTTCGGTCTGCTTCCCGTCACAGATCGCTGGCTTTGGTGGGGTGGTCTTTGCCGACACCAAGGACCCGGAGGTGGGTCTTGCCTCGGTGCGGGCGTGGAACGACTGGCACCACGAGGTGTGGGCCGGTACGTATCCGGGACGTATCGTCCCGCTGCAGCTGCCGTGGCTCCCGGACCCGAAGATCGCCGCGGAGGAGATCCGACGCAACGCGGCGCGTGGGTTCCGGGCGGTGACCTTCCCGGAGTACCCGATCAACGTGGGCTATCCGAGCCTGCAGGAGACCAGGCACTGGGACCCGTTCTTCGCCGCGTGCGAGGAGACCGAGACGGTCGTGTGCATCCACGCAGGATCGGGTCGCTGGGTTCCGCGTCCGGTGAACGATGGTTCCAAGCAGATCCAGGTCTCCCTGTTCCCGGTGAACCTGCTCGTCGCGTGCACCGAGCTCCTCTGGTCGGGCATCCTCAGCCGGTTCCCCAACCTGAAGGTGTCCCTTGCCGAGGGCGGCTTCGGCTGGGTGCCAGTCATGCTCGATCGCCTCCGCTACATGGAGGGGCGCGCCTCAGACCTGTGGGACAACGACTGGAAGGACGAGCTGTCGCCCGCGGAGCGGCTGCTGAACAACTTCTACTTCTGCAGCCTCGACGACCGCTCGACCATGATCAACCGCCACCAGATCGGTGTGGACCACATCATGATCGAGACCGACTACCCCCACGCCGACTCGACCTGGCCGGACTGCCAGGAGGTTGTCGCGGAGTGCTTCGCAGGCGTGCCGGACGACGAGGTGGAGCTGATGACCTACCGCAATGCCGAGCGGCTGTTCCGGTTCCCGCTCGCCCCGTGATCGACCCGGTCGATTCGATCCCACACCCGCGAGCTCCTCGCGAAGTCGTTGGCCGACATCCCCGACCAAGACGCCAGAAGATCGCCGAGACCAACGCCCGCAACTCTCTACAACTTCCACGCATGAGCCAAGGGGTCCCAGCGAGGGCCCAACCTTTAGATCTGTTCCTGACAGGAGTCTGCGTCGATGATCCAACCGCCGTCCGAGTGGCACGGCCCGGTCCCGGCAATCCAGCCGGAGTCCGAAGGATTCTGGAGCGCCCTGAAGGAGCACCGCCTCTGCATCCAGCGCTGCCTGGGGTGCGCCACGTGGATTCACTACCCGTTGCCGAGCTGCGCCGAGTGTGGCTCTGACCGGCTCGAGTTCGAGCAGGTGAGCGGCCGAGGCTCCCTCTACAGCTACACCGTCGTCCATCGCGAGTTCGGTCTGCGTCTCCCGCTGCCCTACGTGTCGGCCTACGTGACCCTCGACGACGTTCCCGAGATTCGGCTCTCCACCAACATCATCGGGTGCGAGCCGGAGAAGCTGGGGATCGGAATGCCGGTGCGCGTGGCGTTCGTCGACTACAACAACGCCGACGTCACCCTGGCCTACTTCGAGCCCGCGGAACCGGCGACAACGCGAGGCGCAGCATGAGTGCATCACGGAACCCGATCCGCGGCCAGGTCGTGGTCGCCGGTGTTGGCTTCTCGCCGCTCGGCAAGAACCTCGGGCGCTCGGAGCTGGACCTGACGATCGAGTCGGCCCGCAAGGCGATCGCTGACGCGGGAATGGTCGCGGACGACATCGACGGGCTTTCGGCATTTCCTGACCGGGTCGGCGGCGGCGTCGCTGCGGGGCCCACGTTGATGAGCGTGCAGCGTGCGCTCGGCCTGCGGAACCTGAACTATTGGCAGGCGCACAGCATCAACGGCGTCGGCAACCTCGCCCACGCTGTCAGCGCGGTCTATGCCATCGCCTCCGGTGGGGCCGACACGGTGCTCTGCTTCCGCACCGTTCAGGCCAGGGCATTGTCACGGCAGGCGAAGGCGGAAGCGCGAACCGCGGCACTGATGTGGAGCGAGGAGGCGTACACCGGCCCCTACGGAGCCGTGGCGGGCGCCCCCCGATGGGGACTGCAAGCCCGGCGCTACCTACACGACACCGGCCAGGATGAGACCGACCTTGCCGCGATGGTGCTCAACAATCGTCAGATGGCTCAGCGGAATCCGCGGGCGGTCTTCCATGGCCGCAGCCTGACGCTGGACGACTATTTGGCTTCGGACATGATCTCGTCTCCGCTGCGGATCCTCGACTGCGACATGCCGGTCGATGCCAGCGTAGCGATCGTCTTCACCACCGCCGAACGAGCCAGGGACCTCCCTCACCCCCCGGTCGCCATCGAGGCGATCGCACATACGCCGGGACCGGATCTGGAGACCCATCTGGTCGACGGTTTGGCCGATGCCACTGCCTTTCTGGGCAAGGAGCTCTGGCGGAAGACTAATCTCACGCCGGCCGACGTCGACATCGCCAACGTGTACGACGGGATCTCCTTCCAGGCGCTGATGTCGCTGGAAGACCTGGGCTTCGTCCCCCGTGGTTCCTCAGGAAGTGCGGCGAAGGAGGGCTATTTCGCGGCGGACGGGACGCTGCCCGTTTGTACGGATGGTGGCCAGCTGGGCGCGGGTCGGTACCACGGATTGGAGAAGGTGGCCGAGACCGCCCTCCAGGTGCGAGGCACCGCCGGGGGCCACCAGATTCCAGGCGTCGAGGTCGGACTTGCGGGAGCGAGCGGCGGGTCTCGCGCCACGGCCATGCTGCTGACGCGGGGGTAGCCGTGGAAGCCCAGCCACAGAAGTCAAACGGAGAGGCGAGTGACATGAACCACAAGATGCCAAAGGTCGCGTACTTCTCGCTGTCGCGGGAAAGCGAGTGGGCCCCAGCCACGCCGAGGACGGGGACGCCCGTGGAGCGAGCTCGAATTCCTGAGTCGGTCCTGAAAGCCGTAGAGAATCTGGGTGAGTACTTCCGCGACGGACTCCTGGTGCGGCAGGAGCAGGTGGGTTCGCTGCACCTCTTCGAGATGACGCTGGCACCCAACTTCATCATTCCTCGCCATCATCACAACCAGGACCAACTGGTGATCGTGATGGAGGGTCGAGCCCGCCAGGGCCGACGATGGTTCGAGCCGGGAGACGGATACTTCACGAAGGCTGGTGTTCCCTACTCGACGTCTGCCGGTCCCGAGGGGTGCAAGTTGCTAGAAATCCGCAAGGACGACTTCTCCGAGCTCGAGACCTGGTGGGACGAGAGCAGACCCGACCACTGGGCGCGGGACCGCTGGAGCCAGGGCGAGGCATGACGAAGGCTGCCGTGGTCGCAAAGATCGCCTCGCCCCAGTAAAGCGGGAGTAGCTGCTGGAGGTCGCGTCCACCGTGGTCGAAGAGACCAACCGGGCTCAGATGGCAACCTGATCCCGGACGAGCAGCGGGTCGATCCGGCCTGGACGCACACCGTGGACGACTGACCTGCTCCGTCGCCGTTCAGCATCGGATCCCCAGGGACCGGCGACGATCACCCTCCGCACGAGTTGAGCCAGACAGGCGAGGCGCGGTCAGCGCGCCCGAACCGAAGGGATGCAATGCGGAAACACCTAGAGTCCTTCATCGCCGGCGAGTGGAAGCCGACGGCGCCAGGTGACTTCTTCGACGTCGTCTCGCCCTCGACCGAGGAGCGGGTTGCCAAGGTGGGTCGAACCTCCAAGGCGGACGTCGATGTCGCCATCACGGCAGCCACGTCGGCCGCTCGGTCAGGCGAGTGGCGCCACCTGAGCCTCGACGAGCGCAGTGCCGTCCTCGAGAAGGCGGCTGCCGCCCTGGTCGCGGAGTCGCCGGGCATTGCGGAGACGACGACGGTCGAGACCGGTATGCCACTGGCCACGAGCCGGCGACAGGTCGAGGCAGCGGCCGGCATGCTGCACGCAGCGGTGTCGAACGCGCGGACCGTTCCAAAGCGCGTCGTGCGCTCCGACACGATGGGCAACGTGGTCGTGGAGCTCGAGCCGGTCGGCCCGGTCGGTGCAATCGTCCCCTGGAATGGGCCGCTAAGTCTTTCCGTTCTCAAGGTGGCGCCCGCGCTCCTTGCGGGATGCCCGGTAGTGCTGAAGGGTTCTCCATTGGCGCCCCTGTCGCCTTATGCAATCGCTCGTGCCCTAGCCGACGCGGGCTTGCCGAAAGGCATGCTTAGCGTTGTCGCTGGGGACGGGGACATCGGTGAGCAAATAGTGGCCGATCCGCGACTGCCCATGATCACCTTCACCGGTTCCACCGCAGTGGGCCGCAGCATCGGCGCCCAGGCGGGACAGCTGCTCAAGAAGGTGGCGCTGGAGTTGGGCGGCAAGTCGGCCGCCATCATCCTCGACGATGCCGACGTGCCAGCCGCTGTCGATGTGGTAGCTGGCACCGTGCTCAGCAACATGGGCCAGTATTGTCGCGCGCTGAGCCGTGTCCTGGTGCCCAGGTCGATGGAGGCAGAGGTCGTCCAGGCGCTTGCGGCCAGGGCCGAGGCCATCGTCATCGGAGATCCTATGGATCCCGCAACGGTAATGGGCCCCTTGATCAGCAAGGCGCAGCGCGATCGTGTGGAGTCTTACGTGGACCTCGCGACCAGTCAGGGCGCGCGGGTCGTTGCAGGCGGGAGGCGGCCGCAAGGTCTGGACCGTGGTTGGTACTTCGAGCCGACCGTGCTCTCCGGGGTGAGCAACTCCCACCGTGTGGCGCAGGAGGAGATCTTCGGTCCTGTGGTCTGCGTCATTCCCTACGACGGAGAGGACGAGGCCGTCGCGCTCGCGAACGATATCAGCTACGGCCTGTCGGGAGCGGTCTTCACGGCGGACGCCGCGCGCGGCTACGCGGTGGCACAGCGTATCGAGACAGGTGTGATCGGCGTCAACAGTCAGGGCGCGCGATTCTGCGCACCTTGCGGCGGGACCAAGCTGAGCGGGGTCGGCCAGGAGCACGGTCCGGAGGGCTATCTCGAGTTCCTCGAGCCCAAGACGATCCTTATCCCCGGCGACGTCGCGGACGACCTGGTCGCCTCCGGCGTTCCGTTCCAAGGCTTTCGCTCGTGAATGTGCCCGGCATGTTGGATGCTGGATACTGGATGATAGGATTGATGCATGAGCAATGTTGACCTGCCGGTCCCCGGCGAACTCGCTAATGTTCCCGCCGAGCTGATGGCGCACCTGAGGACGATGCGGCAGTCCATCGAGAGGGACTTCCAAATCAATGATCGCGACGCAAGCTTCGCTCGCCTCGCGGTAATGACTCTCCAGGGCGCTACTCCCGGCTCGATTCGTGGACACATCCAGCACCTGCGGGACCTCGGCGTCACCACGGAAGAGATCTGGGGTGTCATCTACAGCATCATCGGGCACATCGGAATGCCGATGTTCATCAAGGCCCTACCGGTGCTCGAAGCAGAGATCGGCCTTCCGCGCTGGGCGCCGCACGGCGCCGACTCCCGGGAGCGACCGCTGGATCGGTAGCGGAAGGTGGCACCGTGAATTCGGTGAGTACCAAGCCTGCAGTCGACGCACCTGCACCGACAGAGGTGAGCCCTCCCCTCGTAGTCCTCATGCTGTCGTTGTGCGGCACAGTGGTCTCTCTGCAGCAGACCCTGTTCCTGCCCCTGCTGGCCGAGCTGCCGCTCTTGCTGAACACCTCAGCTGGTAGTGCCTCCTGGTTGGTGACGTCGACACTTTTGGCTGGCGCGGTTGCCACTCCGACCATCTCGCGTCTCGCGGACATGTATGGCAAGCGCCGCATGATGCTGCTTGCCCTCGGCGTCTCGGTGGCAGGCTCGCTGATCGGCAGCCTGAGTAGCGCGTTGCCGTTGCTCGTCCTGGCGCGCTCCCTCCAGGGAGCGGGTGTCGCATTGGTGCCGGTTGGCATCGCGATCATGCGTGACCAGCTCCCGCGGGACCGGGTGCCGCTGGGGGTGGCCTGGATGAGTGCGACTCTCGCGATCGGTGCGGGTGCCGGCCTGCCTCTGTCCGGCCTGATCAGCGCGCACCTCGACTGGCACGGCTGCTTCTGGGTGACCGGGATCATGGGGGCGCTGATGATGATCGGCGCGCGACTTGTCATTCCCGAGTCTGCCGTGCGCACGGGCGGGGCGTTCGACGTCAGAGGTGCGCTCCTGCTATCCGTTGCGCTGACGGCTCTCTTCATCGCACTGTCGCAGGGTGGTGAGTGGGGCTGGGGCTCACCGCTGAGCGTCGGGCTGGCGTTAGGGGGACTGGCGACGCTGGCGGTGTGGGTACCGGTCGAGCTGCGGACTCCGCGTCCGCTCGTCGACGTGCGGATCGCGACGCGCAGGGCAGTCCTTCTCGTCAACGTGGCGTCCGTGTTCGCCGGCTTCGCGACGTACATGAACATGCTGGTCTCGATCCAGATCCTCCAGCTGCCGACGTCAACCGGCTATGGCCTCGGTCTGGATGTTCTGCATGCGGCCCTCTGGATGGTGCCGACGGTGGCCGCGTTCGCGCTGTTGGCCCCGGTATCGGCCTGGAGCACGCGTCGATTCGGCCCGCAGGTCACGCTCATTGCTGGTAGCGCGCTGATGGTCGTGACCTACGTCGGTCGCGTATTCATGAGCGATAGCGTCACGCAGGTCGTCATCGGATCGGTGCTCGTGGGCGCGGGCAACGCCCTCGTATACAGCAGCATGCCCACGCTGGTGATGCGAGCCGTACCTGTGACCGAGACCGCCTCGGCCAACGGTCTCAACGTGCTCCTGCGTTCGGTGGGGACCTCGGCAGCCAGCGCTGCCACGGCCGCCGCCACGACCTCGCTGGGGATGACGGTCGCCGGCACCCAGCTACTCTCGTTCGACTCGCTCACCCTGTTGTTCTGGCTGTCGGCCGCCGCCGCTGCTATCACTGTCCTCCTCGGGCTCCCGATGCTCAGCATGGAGGAGTACGCCGCCGAGGCCGATCGCTCCGGAGCCGAGCACCGCGGCGCCGATGCCCAGGTGGTCACGGGTCTGGTGCTGGACCCGAGGGGCGATCCGATTCGCAGCGCGGTGGTCAGCGTCCTCACAATCGACGGGCAGGCCGTCGACTGGGGCCCGGTTGACACCAAAGGCCGGTTCACCGTGGCCATTCCTGAAGCCGGCGACTATTTGGTGGTGACGGCCGCGGATGGGTGGCGGCCACGCTCACGGGTGATGCACATGGCCGACGCCGCTGCGCTCCCGCCGATCGGTCTTCGAGACCGTCTCACCCTGACGGGGGTAGTAGCGAACGCCGATGACGATCCGGTGGTGGATGCGCTCGTCGTGATGACTCGCCGAACCGGAGAAATGGTGGGATCGATCCGCACTGACCATGAAGGCCGCTACGCGATGCCACGGCCCATCTCGGGACGATACGTCGTCACCGTTGCCGCTCGGGAGGGTCAGATCGGCGCGCGAGCCGTGACGGTCCTCGATGCGGCACGCGACATCGACATGAAGCTCGGCGCGCCGCTCGCCTGAGTCTGCACCTTGGGCCTGATCCGTCTATAGAACCTGGATGCAGTATCCCCTAGTGATCGTAGACTAGTGTGCGGAGGCCGACATGGCGGAACGATGGGCACCCGCGAACTCTCGCTTCTGGATCAGCGCTCGCTACGGGGGGCCGTTCGATCGCTCGTGGCCGAAGGTAAGCCAGTGACGGTCCAACGCATCTGCCTGCGGGCAAGTGCTGGGCAAGCACACGTTCTACCGCCTGTATGCCGACGTCGATGAGGCGATGAGGCGATGAGGCGATGAGGCGATGAGCGACGGGTTCGGGGCAGCTGGGAGTCCACGCCCCGCGGCAGCCCAGCGCTTAAACCATGGCTAGCTGCCGCGACCTAGCTGGTTGACGCGCCTTCTTCGGGCGACGCCATCCAGTGGTCAGAGTGCGGGCCCCGAGGGAGAGGGGCAGGTGTGGAGGTGGATCGCCGCGGGCACGACTCCGACTCTGGCCGTGAACGAACGAGTTGTTGTTCGCGTGCCGTTCCTCGCCGCTGACATCGTCGTACTTCGTACCCGGCGTCGATGGTTGGCGTTCGAAGAGAGATGCCCTCACCGGGGGCGCACACTTTCCGACGCGCAGGTCACCCGGACCCACGTGATCTGTGAGGGGCACTGTTGCGATTCCGCATCAAGGACGGTCGGTGCGACACTTCCGGGAGTGGCCGAGGCGCCCGGATCAAGGGTCTGGCAGGCCTTCGGTGACGGGGCGGTCCTGCGGATTAAGGGGCCTGTCGCTCAGCGCCGGAGTTGATGCACGTCGTCGGCGTGATGGGTCGCAGGTCTCGCGGTCTCCGGCCGAGCGCGTCCGGCAACTCTGCGCGAGTAGCGCTGTAGCACGGCAAGGGTGTCCGGGACGGAAGCCGGTGCTGGATCGAGTGGGCGACCGACGCACTCACGAAGCACGTGCCGTTTCGAGGAGTCGCCTGGTTGACTCGTACGTGGCGCGGGCCACCTCGTCGACGCTCAGCTCTCGCAAAGTATCCGAAAGGATCTCGACTCCCACCGGGGCGTTCGCGCCGGTCGCGTCGACCGTACGGATCCAGTCGAGCAGTGGCAGTTCCCCCTCGCCCGGAAGCAGCCGCCCCGTCTGCGTCTCGACCAGCAGATCGGCCGGGGGGTCCCATGGCAGGTCGGTGACCTGCAGCGTGATGATCCGCTCGGCCGGCACCGCCGCGAGGTCCTCGAAGCACGTGCCGCCCCGGAAGAAGTGATACGAGTCGACGACGAGGCCACCGTTGAGGCGCCCAGCCATGTCGATGACCGACATCGCATCCTGGAGGGTTGCCACCGCCCTGAACGGCATGAACTCGATACCGACCAGCATGCCGGCCTCGGCGGCGATGTCGCAGATCTGCGCGAACCCGGTCGCCACCTCGTCGCGTTCGATCGGCGTCCCGCCCGGGAGTCCGACGATGACGTTCATGTGCCGTGCATCTAGAACATGGCCCACCTCGACCATCCGCCGAGCCGCGTCAAGCTCTTCGGTGGTCGGGGTGGGACTGAAGGCGAGGGTCTCCAGCTCGGCGACCGTGATGCCGTGATCGTCCGCAGTGCGCCGCATCGACCCAAGCGTGAGACCCGATTGCAAGACCGCGTCGACGTCATACATCGTCAGCCCCATCCCGGCATAGCCGGCACCCGAGGCGGCTTGCACGCGCTCAACGAACGGGTGACGGGAGATCGCGCGGGTCGGTGAGCCGGAAAGGGTGTAGTAGGAAGCGATGAGGTCTTTGCCATCAAGCGCTGAGTGCATCGTCCGGACCACCTTAAATTATGGATACTGGATGCATCTTGGTCGATGGTATTACTACGGTCAAGGGGCTCCCATCACGTCGGCCCTGGCCAGGATGACGCCCGGTACGCGCACCGCGGGCACGTGCACCGGCTCCTCGGCCATCCGGCGGGACAGGTCTTCGAGTGCCTCGGCCCGCTTGGGGTCGTCGAGCCCGAGCTCCAGCGCGGCCTCGGCCGCCTTGACCAGCTCGGGGTCGGATCCTCCGGGGTTGTATGGGCCGAGGATGTTCTCCTGCAGGAAGAAGCCGGGCTCGCCCCGCACGTCGAGCACGGAAGCCAGCGCGTCATACTCGCCCGTGATCCAGCTCGGGCGAAGGTCAGCCGGATCGGGTATCTGGACATTGAAGGTCACGCCGACCTTCGCCAGCTGGTCCTGGTAGATCGTCGCCAGCGTGCGCCCCGGCTCCGATCCGGTCGCCAGGGCGTTGATCGTCAGGGCCGGATAGCCGGCCTCGGCGAGCAGGCGTCGCGCCTCATCGGGGTCATAGGCATTCTCCTCGAGCTCGGGGACGTGCCCCGGCAAGCCCTCGAAGAAGAACTGTCCGGCTTCGGGCGCCGCGCCGTCGAACACTGCCTCGTTGATCGTCTTGCGGTCGATGGCCAGTCCGATCGCCTTTCGGACCCGCGGTCATCGTTGCGCTCGTACTCCACGCGGTCCTGGCTGGTGGTGACCGCCTTGTAGTTACGTTAGTGCCATGGGCAGCCGTCGCACTCACGAGGACCGCGTTCGGCGTCTGAAGGACATCGGCATGACGCCCGAGATGGCAGTGCCGATCGCGGCCGGGATCGTGGTACGCCGGCGGGGCGGCAGTAACCAGCCGCTTGCGACGGATACGTCTGCCGATCCACGGCACAATCGATCGATGACATGACACCGATCGAGATCGAGGTCGCGCCCTACGCTGCATGGGACCGTCTCATCCGGGCACGGTCGAGACCCAACCAGAAGCCTCCGGAATCACAGGGCTGTTCACAGCGCACTGTCTCGGCGGATGTCGGTCGACCAGCCCACGATGTGGCGGCTGTAGGCGTCGAGAACCGCGGCGCAGAGCCTTGCCCTCGCGGGTCGGGTGCTCGGTGACGTCGGTGACCCACCGCTCGTTCGGGGCCAGGTGTGGAACTTCCGGTTGACCAGGTCCTCGCTGGTCACGCCACCGCGAAGCCGCTTGACCCTGGACGGTCCAGGCGGGCCGTAGATCTCTGCCCGGGTCATCAGCACTGAGATCGGTTGGGAGCCGACGAGCCGACCCTGACACTCATCGCCATTGGGAGGCGACGTGGATCTCGCGGATCAGGCTGGTCAGCCATTCTCGCCGCAGCTGGGTGGCTGACGTTGGCCGGTTCTTGTAGCCGTAGTAGCCGGGGCTGGAGACACCGAGCGCCTGACAGCACTTCTTGACTGGGGTGCCGGCTGTCGACGAGGCGGTCGATCGCCGGGTGAACCCCTGTGGGTGCGACTTCTCCTGGTAGGTCAGGGTGTGGCCGGGACCCAGCGACGATGCGATTCAGGATGCTGCATCCAGGTTATGTTAGAGTAGTTCTCGCCTCGCAGCACCCAAAGTTCATAAGCCAGGAGGATCCATGACGATTGTCGAGCGGACCGTCACACTGCTGCCCGATCCGGAGCCCCGTGAAGTGAGAAACTTGCTCATTTCGACGGATGACCATCTCATCGAGCCGCCGGACATGTTCGAGGGGCGTCTGCCGTCAAAGTTCGCTGGGCAGATCCCGAAGATCGTGGAGCAAGATGGTGTTGAGGTCTGGCAGGTTGAGGACCGTCGTCTCCCCAACATGGGGCTGAATGCTGTTGTAGGGCGGCCGCCTTCGGAATGGTCGGATGAGCCGCAGCGCTTCGAGGACTTGCGGCCCGGGTGCTGGCAGATTGATGCTCGCATCAAGGACATGGACATCAACGGCATCTACGCGTCGCTGTGTTTTCCGTCTAGGATCGCAGGGTTCGGTGGCGCCAGGTTCGCTGAGTTCAACGATCCCGAGCTCGGCTTGGCGTGCGCTCGCGCGTGGAACCAGTGGCATATCGAGGAGTGGGCCGCGCCCTATCCGGATCGGATCATCCCGGTTCAAGTGCCCTGGCTTCTCGACCCAGTCGTTGCCGCGGAGGAGATCCGCCGCAATGCGGAGCGTGGATTCAAGGCGGTGACCTTCCCCGAGATGCCGACCGCGCTGGGCCTGCCCAGTCTCACGTCTAAGTATTGGGATCCCTTCCTTCGTGCCTGCGAAGAAACCGAAACGGTCGTCTGCCTCCACACAGGTTCGGGAACTGGCTATCTCGTTCGCAGTGAGCCCGACGCACCGCAGAACGTGAATGTCTCACTGTTTCCCGCTCACGCGATGGTGTCTGCGACTAACTGGCTGTGGTCGGGTGCTCCGAGCCGGCATCCCGACCTCAAGATCATGATGGCGGAAGGCGGTATCGGATGGGTGCCCATGATGATCGATCGCCTGAACTACATGGCCGATCACGCTGGCCTGGCCTGGCTCGGCGACTGGAATGACGAACTCTCCCCGGCGGAAGTCCTGACCCGCAATTTCTACCACGCGATGTTCAGCGACCCCAGCAGTATCGAAGCACGCCACATCATCGGGCTTGAGCACATCACCATCGAGGCTGACTATCCGCACGCCGATGGCACCTGGCCGGATACACAGCCGCATTTCGATGACCTCCTGCGTGACCTGCCCGAGCATGATCGCAACCTGATCGCGTATGGCAACGCTGCGCGACTCTTCCGTCACCCGCTGCCGGACTTCGTCGCATGAGGGCCCGCACGAGCCGAGCCGCGGTGCTGACCGCACCGTACACGCTGGAAATCCATGATGTCCCGCTGCCGGAGATTGGCGAGGATGATGCCCTTCTCCGGGTGGAGGTCTGCGGTATCAGCGGCAGTGACGTTCATAAGTTCGGACGTGACGTAGAGCCCTTCATCCTGGGGCATGAGCCGGTCGGGACGATCGAGGCTATCGGGCCGGTGGCGAGCCAGCGTTGGGGTGTGCAGGCGGGTGATCGTGTGGGCGTGGAGCCGGCTCTGCGCTGCGGCAAATGCGCCGCGTGTCGAGCGGGCGAGAACATGGGCTGCACTGACACGCGACTGCAGGGTCTCTCCGTCCGAGCGCATGCGAGTCTGCCGCTGAGCCTGGAGCCCAGACTTTGGGGTGGCTGCGCCGAGTACATGTACCTCGACCGTGACGCAATGGTGCACAAGGTGCCCGATGGCGTCTTGCTCGCCGAGGCCGCCTTACTGAACCCGCTGGCGAGCGCGATCGAGTGGTCAGTCCTCGTGCCGGAGACGCGAATGGGCGCGGACGTTGTGGTGCTGGGAGCGGGACAGCGTGGCTTGCTGTGCGTCGCGGCGCTTCGTGAGGCGGGCGCCGGCACGATCGTGGTGACCGGCCTGCGGCGCGATGCGCACAAGCTCGAGGTGGCGCTCAAGCTTGGGGCCGACCGCGTGGTTTGCGTGGAGGACGAGGACGTCTTCGACGCGGTGTCGGATGCGACGGGCGGGACCATGGCTGACGTGGTGATCGACGTCACGCCCAATGCCACCCAACCGATCGTCGATGCGATCCGCGTCGTGAAACGTGGTGGGACGATCATTCTGGCTGGCGTGAAGTGGGGCAAGGAGGTGCCCGGCTTTGTCAGCGACCAGCTGGTGATCCGGCACATCACAATGCGGGGTGTTCAAGCGGCGAGCTCGGACAGCTTCGCCATGGCGATGAGGGTTCTAGAGCGAGGTCGGCACCCACTGCACCTGCTCCATTCCCACTCGTTCCCGCTGGACCGTGCCGCAGACGCTATTCGCACGTTGTCCGGTGAACTCGACGACGGCACACCCGCGATCTCCGTCACGATCAATCCGTCAATGGAGGTACGCGCGTGAGCAAGCCGTCGATGGGCGTACTCGCGTGAGCGAAACCCTTCATCACGGACGTCTGCGGGCCAGCGAGCCCTGGTGAGTGGCGCGAGAAGGGGATCGGAAAGGCAGTCTCGCCAGGTCTTGTCTCCGGTGCGGTGACAGTTCTGTGGAGTACGCATCTTCGGGCCGGAGTGGTCCTCGTCTCGAAGCTCTTGCTTGGCGCGGTCACGTTCGGGGACACGGTAGAGGACAACGCTGTCCGGCGGCCTCCACAAACTGGGTCCGCCAAGATCGATTCCGGTCAGTTTGAGCCGAACCCGCGATGGCGGGCTCATCCCGGGGCTGATCAACGCCACCCTCGAACGCGGGCTGGGGCAGCTGTTGGCGACCCAGCTGCAGGGTGTGCCGAAGACGCTGGTGTGGGACGGCGAAGGAGCGGTCGGCAGGTGGCGTGCACGGCAGTCCGAGCTCATGTTGGACTGTCAGGGGTTCCGCAGCGTGCTGGGTGCGAAGGTGTACATCTGCAAGCCCGCCGACCCTTGAAGCCAAGGGGATGCTCGAGCGGCTCCACGGTTACCTCGAGCGGCCCTTCCTACTCGGCTGGACCTTCACCGGTCCCGAGGACTTCAACACCCAGTCAGCCGGGTTCTTCACCAGGGCCAACGCCCGGAAGATGCGGGTCCTGGGGCTGCACGCCCGGTGACCGGGTCGCAGCTGACCGGATAGTGATGCTGCCCTTGCCGCCGGTGCCGCCCGAGGTCGGGTGGCGCGATAGCCTGCGGTTGCCGACGGGTCAGAGAAATTCAACACCTCGCTCAGACTGTGAGAGACGTGGGCGGCGTTTCGGTGACCGACATGTCGTTGATGCGTGCAAAATTGTCTCGAATATCCTCGGGAGTGAGCCCCTTGCTGATAATGCCTTCGGACATGACATAGGTCGCCCTTCGGGTCCAACGTGTGCTCGCCCTGAAGAACTCGCCCTGAGCCGTGCAGTCGGGGTGTAGCAGCCATGCCACCAGGGAGGACACGATCGCCGTGGATTGAGATTCCAAACCCTCGTCGTCGGAGAAGTCCAGGCTGAGATCCTCCGCCATCATATTCCGCACGCGCAAACGCGCGGCGCCTGCGACGCCATCGGTGTCGCGCATCATGGAGGTGAATGCTGTCGGAAGGACTGCATTGACTCCGATGCCGGCATTTGCGCCTTCCGCTGCTAGCGCACGCGTCATCGCGAGAAGTGCGCCTTTCGAACTGGCGTAGTGAGCGAGGTGAGCCGATCCACTGACTGCCGCCATCGAAGAGATCATCACGATCCGACCATTGGACTTCTGCAGATGCGGCCAGGCGACCTGAGCAATGAAGAGCGGTCCGTACGCATTGACCCTCATCGTTCGATCAAGGAGCTCGGGCGTGATGTCCAACAGCTCGGCATGGATCGATATTCCGGCGTTGTTGACGATGCCGTGAAGACCGCCGAAGGAGTCGAGCGCGGTTTGCACCAGTGCCGATGCGCCAGCCGGTTCTGCGATGTCGTTCGTATCGGCGACGGCATGGCCTCCACCAGCAGTGATTTCAGAGGCCACGTCGGCAGCGCCACGGATATCGTTTACCACGACGGCGGCGCCACGGTCGGCGAGGAGCAGCGCGTGCGCTCTCCCCATTCCAGTTCCTGCTCCAGTGACGATTACGACCTGGTTGTCGAAACGCACGGTCATCCTGCTACTCCAAATCCTCCGACGGGGTCGGGTCAGTGGTGATGGTTCCTGACGAAGACCCGGTGACGGTGTGCGCCCACCGGGCCGATGCATCCGTCCCGCCTTCGATCTCCGGATCTGCGCACCTGGCCCTTAGCGACCGACCCAGGCACGCAGGTCTGGAATCAGTCGAGTCAACTGATCATCTATTGAGGGCCCGATGGTGCGAGTGTGACGCCTGCCGTGGCGGCGGGTGCTCCGCAGCCTGGATCCAGGCTGTCTACTTTGCCAAGGCTTACAAATTTCAGGCGCCTGTGATGAGGTGGTGTCCTACGGATTGGTTGCGAGGCACCGCTTGAATGTCTCGTCAGCTCGTTGAGCTCGTCTTTGATACCCCGGGTCAAATACCGGGGTCAGGGCAACGTCCGACCGGCGATTGCCGCGGACCGCCCATACTTCCGTCGTGCTGACCTCATCCAGACGCCGGCGACGGCTTGGAAGCGATCCAGCCCACTCAGCGGAGCCCTAGCAGCTCCGCCGGGGTCGCGGTGATCATGCGGTGCACCCGAGCCTCGTTGAAGCCGCGCGTGATCAGTTCCGCGACTGCCCAGCGCATCAGTTCAGGTGCTGGAGGTGCTTTGGTGATGCCGGAGTCAGAGGTCAGAACCATACGCACATCACCCGCGAGCCGCGCGACCTTAGCCAGCCGATCGAACATGCTGTCCACCTGCTCAGCAGGAGCACGGTAGAGACTGTACGCAGTGATCTCGACAACGACGTTCCCGAAGCCGAGCAATGTCTCGACCTCACTCAAGCTGAGGCCCATCGTCCAGTTCGGGTTGGTCAGGACGAACGGTGCCGCACTTCGGCGGCCTGCCTTCAAGAGCGCGACGCACTCCTCGTAGCTGGGGTACCCGACGCCCACTGGTACGTCGTACTCGTCCGCAAGGTCGACGATGGATCGCACGGAGTCGAGCAGGCGCCCGTCCTCTGTCACCAACCGGATCGACCCTGCGGCGAAGTCGACGCCGCGCCGGGCGGCCTCGGGAACGTGCGCGACCGCCTTCTGGTGGTGCGCGGCACTCAGGGTCGGCAGCCCCACCCACTTGGCGCCGGCCGCCAAGGCAACCTCCACGGCCAGGGAGTTCAACCCGCCGACGGTGTCGTTGCACAGAATGGCGCCATACAGATCGAACCCCGTGACCTGCTGAACGAATCGGCACCGGCTGGCAGTGGGCTCGAAATGATGTCGGTGAAGTCCACCGCGGAACCCCGCCGCCCGGAGGCGCTCTGCGAGCGTTAGGTCGTCCTCTATCCGTTCGATCAGGTCAGGGAGCGCGTGCACGTACAGGTCCACGACTCCTTCAGGCAGCTCCAGTCCCGTTGCATCCATGACGTGCGTGCTCACAGGACCGACCCCAGCCGCCCAATCCGCTCGACGACCAGCGCGTCACCGACGCTTCCCTGGCCTTCGGATTCCTGCATGCCCCCAGGGCCCCCGGTGTCCGTCGCGCCGATTGCGATATGCGAGATTCCAACGTATGTCATACAAGTACGTCCTTTGATTCGGCCACAGCAATTTCAGCCTTGGCTCGGTGCCGACTGACCTGAGTGGAAGTTGTCATGGAGCACTGATTGTCCGGCGATCTAAGACAGCCTGGATGTAGGATGCGAAGAAGTTACCGCGAGCCTCTCGGTCGGTCAAGGGGGCCCGAAGTCGCAGCGATGGTCGTTGACGTCCTCCGTCCCTCGCGCCGCACTCCTCCCGGTGAGCCGGTCCGACGGACATTCGATCGAGACTTACTTGTCGCCTGTCACGGCGGCGGGTCCGCCGACGACAGCGGGGCACGCGCGTACTACCGGTCACGGGACCCGCTTGACCGGCTGAGAGCCGCACGGTAGCGTGAGAGAATCCTGAATCCAGGACTCTTCCGAAGTGCGCGACGTGCCCCCGTTGGAGGAATCTGCCACCCGGGTCGGCCGACATCGATTCGAGGTTCGAATCGCAACGACGAATCAGAAGGATTTATCGAGATGACATGCGTTGGTATCTCGCACATCGCAATCGGCGTGACAGACATGGAGCGTTCGATTCAGTTCTATACGCAGGTGGTCGGGCTTCGAGTGTCCATCGATCGTGAAGAGAAGCGGGACGGAGTCGACCGACCTTTTCATCGCCGTGCTGTCTATCTTCGGTGGGACGAAGGTCCTGGTTCCGGCTACATCGTCCTTGACCAGCAATTCGGGAGCAAAGCCAAGGGGGCACCGGCAGACTGGTTCGATCTCGGCATTCACCACGCTGCGGTCCTGGTTGCTGACATCGACGCCACTCTCGAACGGGCGCGGGAGAAAGGTTATCCCGCGTTGTCCTCGGCGCCAGCCCGGCTCGGTGGTGAATGGAGCGGAGAGCCGTCCGGGGGGACTATCGCGACTGCGACGTTGAGGGACCCAGATGGAAACCTCATCCAAGTCGAGCAATGGCTAGACGTCGAGCCGGCGACGACTGGAAGTTGAGTTACTTTCCCGATGACCACTATGCGTAAGCCCTTCCGCTTCGGCCTGATGAGCAACGGTGGTGACACGCCGAGCGACACTGTCCGATTGGCGCAACAGGCGGAGGCCCTCGGTTTCCACGGCTTCTACATCAATGATCACTACGCTGGGCCCGGACCAGCGATGACTGCCGCGAATCACGCGCCGCAGGTGCTTGCAGCACTACCGCTTGCAGCAGCCATAGCGGGCAACACGTCTGCGATCGCGATTGGCTTTCGGGTGATCTGCATTGACTACCACCATCCCGTCGTGCTCGCCAAAGAGCTTGCAACGATCGACGCGATCAGCCCGGGCCGCCTGGACGTCGGCCTAGGTGCAGGCTGGATGAAGTCCGAGTATGACGCGATGGGAATCCCGTTCGATCCACCGGGAACGCGAATCGACAGGCTCGGCGATGTTGTGAAGATCCTGCGAGCCAGCTTTGCTGGCGAACCTCTTGACGTCGCGGGTGTGACGGGGCTGCAGGTGGCTGGTTTCTCCGCGCGGCCGGTTCCCGAAAAGATGCCGACGATTGCCATCGGTGGGGGGCGGCGCCGGATGCTGAGTCTGGCTGCTCGCCTAGGCGACGTCGTCGCCTTCAACGTGGCCGTGGGCGATAAACTGGCTCCGTCTATTCTCGACCTTTCGAATGCGCAAAAGACCCGCGAACAGATCGGCTGGGTTCGCGACGCCGCCGATGATCGGTTCGATGAGCTCGAACTCGAGGTTGGTGTACCTTTCGTCGTGCATTCCGACCGGATCGATGAGTCGCTGGAGGCGCGCCTCGTGGAGGAGACCGGTGGGCTGCTCAGGATGTCGACATCTGCCGCGCTCGAGCATCCACATGTGCTCATCGGAGACGTCGATCGGATTGTCGACACCCTCGAGGAGCGGCGAGACACGTATGGGTTCAATCGGGTGACGGTCCTTGCTCGAAATATGGAGAAGTTCGCGCCAGTGGTCGCGCGCCTCGGTGGACGGTGACGGGCCTGCTGCACGAAGGGGTGGCAGTCAGGGTGAGGCCGCCTGGGTGGCGGCTAGTGCACGCATCTGATGATGATCGGATGCGTACATCCGGCCGTGAAACAGACCAGGTCGAGGTCGCTGATGGCGCGAATGTCGGAGGCGCTTGACCGGGTGAGAGCCCAGCGGTAGCCTCAGGCATCCTGCATCCAGGATGTCTAAGTGTGGAACAATCGTACAAATCAGTGCCATCGAGCCCGATCGGACCCTCCCTGCGGGGGATGAATAAGTTGAGGTGTTGTATGACGAAGGTTGCAGAAATCGCAAAGCTCGCAGCGCTCCCTGGCAAGCGCAGTGAACTACTCGCCGCCCTCAGCCGGATGGTAGAGCAGGCGAATACGGAAGTGGGGACCGAAATCTTCGTAATGCACGAAGCCACAGACGATCTCGTCACAATATGGACATACGAACTGTACAGCGATCAGGCGGCGCGAGACGTGCATGGCTCGAGCGCGGCAATGCGGGAGATACGGCCGGCCATCGCGCATCTCGTTGCAGGGCCTGCCGAAATCGTCCGTCTAGTGCCTGCGATGGCAAAGTCCGCTGACGAAAAGAACCCCGCGAGCGCTGGTCCCCTTGGCAATCTTTCCGTTTAGTGGAGGCATGTTCGCGTGTGGTCGCCGCGGGCTTCTAAGGTTGAGTCCGTCTCCGCGTGGAAACGCATCGGTCGCACCGTACTCGATGTCGTACAAGGGATGAGAATGGCTTCCGTTCGGTCAATGGGTGGTCCGGTCGATGTTCACAAGTCGGGGACGATCACCGGTGAAGCGCGGCACGAGGAGTTCGGCTTCTCGAAGATCACGATGCGTGAAGCCGGCATCGTGCAGTTAGCTCCCAGCGTCGTTGCTCTGAATAGTGCGGTGAGAGTCTTGTGAAGTACGTACCTTTCGGTCGGAGTGGTCTCCTCGTCTCCGAGCTTGTGCTCGGCGCGGCCACGTTCGGGGACACGGTGGAGGAGGACGCTGCTGTCGGGCTCGTCGAGCGGGCGCTCGAGGCCGGCATCAACACGTTCGACACGGCGAACATATATGCGGGCGGTCGTAGCGAGGTCGTGCTTGGCAGGGCGCTTGCACGTCATCGGGACTCGGTGATCATTTCGACCAAGGTGGGCTCCCGGGTGGGTGACGGCGAGGGCGAGCTCGCGAGGGCTCGTTCACCAGAAGGGCTGGATCACGCGGAACGGTGGGCACACGGCATCGCACCCACCGATGCCGGCCTTTCCAGGAAGCACCTCACGGCCGGCCTCGACGCCAGCCTCCGCCGCCTCGGAACCGACTACATCGACATCTACACGGTGCACCTCTACGACCCGCTGACCGGGATTGAGGAACTGATGCGCACCCTCGAGGGGTTCGTTGCATCAGGAAAGGTCCGCTCGATCGCCTGCTCCGGTTGGAAGCCATGGCAGGTCTACAAGAGTCTTTGGATCTCGGATCGCTTGGGGATCAGCAGGTTCGAAGGAATCCAGTTACCGATCAGCCTCTTGGTGCCCGAGCATCTCCGCGACGCGGTCCCCGCGTGTCTAGCCGAGGAGGTGAGCGTCCTCGCTCATCAGGTCCTCGCCGGCGGTGCACTGACCGGGCGCTACGTTGACGGGCAAGCGCCGTCGGAGAGTTCCCGGATGGGCTCCAGGGTGACCTACCGGCAGCGTTACGACACGTCCGCGGCGCGCGCCAAGGTCGGTGCCTTAGTCGAGCTCGCACGCCAGTGGGGTATAGCTCCAGGGCACCTAGCCCTTCGGTGGACGCTCGACTACCCAGGTGTGACCTCCGTCTTGCTCGGTGCCTCCACGCCCAACCAGCTCAATGACGCCGTCGCCGGGACCCAAGCCGTGATCGAGCCGGCGCTTCGTGCTGCCCTCAGCGACATCGCTCACGAGACGTCGTCGCGACGCTAGTGGTGGACCCAGGTTCGGCCGCACTCGTGAAGGACCCCACCAATCGAAGGAGCGAGATGACTGAGCGCCTAGCGGGAAAAACTGCCATCGTGACCGGAGCTGGCTCTGGTTTGGGGCGGGCCATGGCGCAACTGTTCGCAAGCGAGGGGGCAACAGTGTTGGCCGCCGACGTCAACGGAACCGAAGGCGCTACGCCTGCTGGGTTCCCTGACTCGATCCTTCCTCATCACTGCGACGTCACCGATGTCGAGTCGGTTGACGCACTGGTCGATTTTGCGCGACGGAAGTTCGGCGGAATCGACATACTTTGCAACAACGCGGGAATTGGTACCGCGAGATTGGCCCGGTTGCACGAGTGCTCACTGGATGAGTTTGATCGAGTCTTCGCAGTTAACGTCCGCGGTGCAATGATCGTGCTCCAACGATGCATATCCCTCATGCTCGACTCCCAAGGAGGGGCAATCGTCAACTCGGCATCCATTGCAGGTTTTCACCCGCCCCCGGGCGCAGGGGCGTATGCGATGAGTAAAGGGGCGATGGTGATGCTGACACGCCAGGCAGCAGTTGAATACGCCGCCGATGGAATTCGTGTCAACGCCATTTGTCCGGGGCCAGTGGATACTCCATTAGTGCAAGTCAAGGGACCGGAGTTCGTAGCCCGCCTCGAAGAGGCGGTTCCGCTGGGGCGTCTTGGCCAACCCACGGAGGTAGCTAATGTCGCGCTCTTCCTCGCCAGCGACGAAGCATCGTGGGTGACAGGCCAATGCTATGTGGTCGACGGCGGAAAGCTCGTCGGGCCCGCCCGCTGAACCGCGAGCACACCGAACGAGAGGTCAGCTGCGCCATCGGGTCACCTGTTGGCTGCGCCCGTGTCGGCATCCTGACGAAGCTGGATGTCAGTGACCGGACCAACGCGGCGGTCCTTGCCTGGCGCAGCGGCTTCGCCTCCTGAACGATGCTCCGACACCTCCGCCGGCGGCCCCCTTTGGGAGCGTCCGGCTAACGGTGTAAGTGGCGGGGTCCACCGGGTGCGGCCGGTGCCTTTGGGGTCCATGGCCCGGGTCAGGATCAAACCCCAGGTCAGGGCTGACCGAATGGACATCGGTCACGGCTACTCCTCGACGAGATGGAAAGGTTCGGCCTACACGGACACAGGTGTATCCTGGATGCATAAGGTACAGTACTCATCCATGATGGGGTACGCACCGCAGTTTCGCGAATATCCGACCCGTTCCGACTGGGTCCGGGGCGCGTTCGATGCCACCTCCGCGGGCGCCGAGCGCGTGTTCCGGGGCCGCTCCGGAGCGTTCCCCGTCGCGGGGCAGGCACACCGGAGGAGTTCGGCCATGTGGTCGTCGGCGAGCGGGTGGCAGCCTGATCCGGCTGACGCGGTTGCTGATGCTGAAGGTCCCGGCGCGCGAGAGATCGTCGACTGCGCCGAGATGGCGCGCTTCTACTGCCCACGAGAACGAACTGCCCACGGCGCGGGGTGCCCCGGGCGGGGTTCGTGCGGTGCGGGCCGGCCGGGGTGGTGGTGGTGATCTCGTCCTAGCAACGACCTCGTGCACACCTGGGTCGCGAGGCCATTGCTGCCCTGGCCGCCGGCGACACCGTCATCGCCGCCGGGGTCTGGCCGCTCACTCCGGGGCCGCCGCGCCGGTCGGCAAGATCCGGCGAGTGGGGGGATCATCTCGGTGGGTCCGCTTACCTCGGTGGTGGCCTGGGTGATCCGCTTCGGCTCTGGTGCGGAAGCCGACAAGTGCGGCGGGCGGCCGGATCTGGGGCGCGACCGCATGGAATCCGTCTGCGAACGGCACGGGCTGCGCCGATCTATGGGCCGGACCGGTCGATGCTGGGACAACTCTGGCGCCGAATCGCTATGGTCCATCTTCAAACCTGAGTACCGTTATCGGGATACGTTCAAAATCGCGGAATGGGTTGCTGCCATTGACAAATGGATGGGTACCTATAATAGTCGCCGTAGGCACTCGTCAATCGGGATGAGTCCGAACGACTACGAACGCCCCTTGATGGTGCTCGGTTCGGATTAAGCCGCTTAATCAGTTGTTCGGAGTGAGCCTCATACCCGAACTCTCAGCCCGAAAGTGAATCTCATGGTTGCCCGCATCAGTCGCCGTGCCGCCCTCATCGGAGCTGCGACCGTCACGCTCGCCGGTTGCACAGCCAACGGCCCCCGCTCCGGGGGCGAGACCGCGCCCGCCGCGGATCCCGTGCAGGTCACGCCTGCCGTGAGCCCTCGGGCCGGTTACCGAGTAATTGACGCCCAGTTCCACGAGCCCCCGGTGTGGCTGGTGAAGCCAGGCGACGCCGCAGTCAACGATCTGCTCTTGAGTGAGCTCACGCTTGCTTGGCTCGACGCCGCGGGCGTCAACGGTGCATTACTGTTTCCCGTCGATCGCGGCACCGTCGAAGCGGGGGAGTGGGCGCAGAATATGTCGACGCAGATGCCTGATCGATTCGGCTGGATCAGACCAGCATTTCCGTGGACGGGACCAGTGCCCGTGGAGCAAGCGATTCGAGACTCGGCCGGATCCTCGTCGCGGCAACTCGGCTGGCGTCTATCGATCTCGTCATATCCGGACGGAGTTCGGGCCTATCACGATGGCGCCTTTGACGGCGTGTTCCGCGAGTGCGAGGCGGCCGGATTGCCCTTATTCACGTACTTACCCGGGGACCTTCAAATAGCGCACGAGATCGCGTCCCGCTACCCCGACCTCAAGATCATCCTCGATCACACCTCGTTGTCACCGCAATCTCCACTCCACGAACCGTACGAGCCGTGGTACAGGGACCTCCCCAAACTTCTCGACGTGGCCCGGAACGAGAACGTGTTCGTCAAGCTCAGTGGCATCCTGACATATTCCGATTCTCCGTATCCACATGATGACCTGTGGCCCCATGTCAGCCCGATCATCGATGCCTATGGCGCTCAGCGTGTGATGTGGGGGTCGGATATTTCGCGAATAATCGGGCGTCTCGGGTTCAGGCAGCTGAAGACAAAATCAGGGCACCCCGGCCTGCATACCTATGCGGAGTCGGTGAACTTCATCCGCGACACGGATAAACTGACCGAAGAACAGAAGTCGCTCATTCTCGGTGAAACCCTGATGCGGGTCGTCAAGTTCTAACTGCGGTCGAAGGTGTCGGTCACCGTTCCGGCAGGGGGGCGGTGTGGCGTCTCCGGCGCACTTCAACTCGGCTTCAGTGGCTAGCTCAGGACACGCGGCTCGGTGATCGCCGGTCGATTCTCGATCGGCTTCACCACTGAGGAGTGCGCGGTGCCGCCCCGGCGGTCCGGTATTTCGGCGCCGAATACGGCCAGACAACACTTGTGCGCGTGCAGCCTGCGCACGCCCCACCTTGTGCATGTCAACGACTTCCGGCGGGCCAGGTGATCGGCACGATCCTGCTGCGTGTCGGGCATGATGCGGTCGGATGCGAAAGGGCAATCATGCGGTGGCCGAACCGGAACGCACGAGAAGGAACTCAACGTCCGTCTCTAGCAGTCATTTCAAGGCGAGCGCCGCCTGTTGCGGACAGCCGCACCCGTTGAACAAATGCTGCATTCAGGATACAGTGCTCGGTAACTGCCTCAGTGCGCGGTCACTATCAATAGGAGGGACCTGATGCTCACAGATGACGTCAAGCTGATCTCGGTGGACGACCACGTGATCGAGCCACGCCATGTATGGGAGAAATACCTACCGGCGAAATATCGGGAGGCGGGGCCTCGTGTGGTGCGGCCTGATAACGGGCCGGATGAATTCTGGGAGTGGGAAGGCCGCCGATATCCGGTGCAGCTCCAGGGGAGTCCGACGACCCGCATCTTCCGCGACGAGGGCGGATCGGACAGAGATTTTCGTTCCAACAGCTACGACGACATGATCCCGGCGTGTTATGACGTCGACGAGCGGGTCAAAGCCATGGATGTCGACGGAGTGCAGGCGAGCCTCTGCTTCCCTCAGTGGCCGCGGTTCGCGGGGACGCGCTTTCTGGAAGCCACCGACTGGGACTTGGCGGCCGCCTGTGTCTCGGCGTGGAATGACTGGATGCTCGACGAGTGGTGCGCTTCGTATCCGGATCGGTTCATCCCGATGTCCATCATTCCGCTGTGGGATCCGGTGGCCGCTGCAGCCGAGATGCGTCGATGCGCTGCGAAGGGATCGCGCACGATCACCATGATCGAAAACCCCACGACGTTGGGCCTTCCGTCGTGGTGGACCGATCATTGGGATCCGGTGTTCGCCGCGGCCGAGGAGACCGGTCTGGTCTTGTCGACGCATATCGGGACCGGTGGCAAGCTGTTCAGTCCGTCGACGGAGTCGACGGAAGCGGTGCAGATCAGTTTGTGCGGGGTCAACTCGATGGGCGCGATGGTCGATCTCATGTACTCCGGCCTTTTGAATCGGCACCCCGGAGTGAAGGTCGCTCTGTCCGAGGGCGGCGCCGGTTGGATTCCCTACATGGTGGAACGGACGCAGTTCACGTGGGAGCGTACGCGCGTGGGGGACGTCGACAAGTCCATTTCTCCGGTCGAGCTCTACGAGCGCCATTTCTGGGCCTGCTTCATCTCCGATGACATCGCTCTCGAACTTCGCGACAAGATCGGGATGGACAAACTGATGTGGGAGGCCGATTTCCCGCACAATGACTGCAACTATCCGCATACTCGCGAAATGCTTGCCAAGCAGATGGCCGACATCCCTGATGCCGACTGCAAAAAGATCGCCGAGACGAATGCGCGCAATCTGTACAACTTCCATGCGTGAGGTGGCTTCCGTAGCCGAGTGCGGCGCGAGTGCTCCGCTTGCCGCAGGTAGTGCGACAGTCCGAACGGAAGGTGCGGTGCTGTGAGGTCTGTGATGAAGGCTGCGTTCCACGCGTCCATCGGCGGCGTGGACGTACTCGAGGTCGGTGAGTTCCCGATTCCCACGTACGCACCGGACGAGGTGCTTGTCGAGGTCAAGGCGAGCAGTTTGGATCGCCTGGACATCTTCTCGCGGGACGGCTCCCACGGCGTGCGCAAGCCGCTGCCGCACATCGGTGGGCGGGACATGGCGGGCACCGTGGTTGCCATGGGCTCGGACGCGGCACGGCTGAACCCGCATATCCATGTCGGTGACGCCGTGGTCGCGAGTGGCAAACACGCACACGCTGAGTTCGCGGTTGCGCCGGCGCTGCTGACCTTCCCGATGCCGTCGACGTGTAGCTACATCGAGGCGGGAGGGATCCCGACGTCCGGCCACACCGCATACAACGCCGTCACCCGAGCTCGGGCCAAGGACGGCGAGATAGTCCTTGTAACGGCTGGCGGCAGCGGCGTCGGGAGTTTCGCCATCCAGGTAGCACGTGCCTCCGGGTGCACAGTCGTCACGACAGTCGGAAGCGCGGAAAAGTGCGCTGCTGCACTGAAACTCGGAGCGAACGAAGCGGTAGATCACTCCCGTGAAGACATCGGTGAATCGGTGAAACGGATCACCGACGGCGCGGGCGTCAACGTTGCGATCGACGGCGTGGGCGCAGCGGTATGGGACCAGGTTTTCGATCTGCTCCAACGAGACGGCCGGTATGTTTCGACGGGCGTGACTGCAGGTGCTCGCGTGCAGTTGCACCTGGGGCGCGCATTCGTGAAGGGCCTCGAGATTCATGGCATCGGCCGACCCAGCGTCGAACACTTCCGGCGATCCATGCTCGGGCTACTCGAGATGATCGAGCTCGGGAAGGTTCAGACGGTCGTCGACTCGGTCATCAACCTCGACCAGATCAAAGACGCCCACTTGCTGATGGAGAGCTCATCATTCTTCGGAAAAATCATTCTCGAGGTCAGCTGACTAAACCTGGTGATGCAGCGCGTAACCGATACCCCGCGGGCGACTTTCGGGGTATCGGGTACGCAATGAAGTGAACGAGCGAGGAATATGTGCAGCACGATCCTGGACCCACCAGGATCGTGGAAGGGCCTGCATCCAGTCATGGATGCTGGAGACAGAGGGGTTCTGGCGATCGCTACGTGAGCATCACTTGTGATCCAACGCTGCGGCGATTGTAGTCGTTGGACCCACTACCCTCTGCCGAGGTGCCCTGCGTGCAGATCAGCCGAACTGACCTATCAGCGAGTGTCCGGCGTTGGCAAGGTCTATAACTACACCGTGAGCTACCGGGACTTCGGGCTGAGTCTTCCACGACCCTACGCGACCGCGTATGTCGAGCTCGAGGACGTGCCGTCGATCAGGCTGGCCACCAACAACATATTCGGGTGCCGAGTCGACGACCTCCATATCGGTCTGGATGTCGAGGTCATGTATCACGGTTATGATGATGCCGAGTTGACGCTCGCCTATCTTTCGCCGCGTACATTGGCGCGCGGCGTGGTTGACGCGGCGGTCGGCGAAGGAGTTCGTTCTGAGTCCATCCCGGCGTAATCCGTTACGCGGGCAGGTGGTGGTGGCCGGTGTCGGATTCTCGCCCCTCGGTAACAATCTTGGGCGCAGTGGATTGGATCTGACGATCGAGTCGGCACGCAATGCGCTGACGAACGCCGGGATGACTCCAGCCGACTTTGATGGGATCACCACCTTCCCTGATCGCCTCGGCGGAGCGACGGCGGCCGGGCCGACGCTGATGAGCGTGCAGCGCGCACTCGACCTACGAAACCTTCGTTACTGGCGAGCGCACAGCGTAGAACGCGTCTTCACTCCACATCGTTTGCCCCTGAACGCGCGGCGGCCTTGACTGCCCGCGAGTGCCCCTTCATCGTCACAGTCCGGTAGCACAGCACTGTGTCCGCGCCACCCGAGATGATCGCGTACGCAGCACTGACCACCATCGCGAGCACAGGACCCTACGGAGCTGTTGCCGGTGCGCCCCGCTGGGCTTTGCAGGCACGACGGTTTTTGCACGATACCGGCCAGGACGAAACAGATCTTGGCGCCATCGTCGTGAACAATCGGCAAATGGCTCAGCACAATCCTCGTGCCGCGTTCTATGGCAAACCCTTTACACTTGACGACTACTTCGACGCCGAGATGATTTCGTCGCCGCTGAGGATCGTCGACTGCGACATGCCCGTCGACGCCAGGTCGGTCATTCTGACCAGTGACGATATGAGCGGTGACCTACCGCACCACCCTGCGTTCATCGCCACACCCTGTTCAGGACCCTCGCTGAGGTCGAATTCGCACTCATGGAGCGGGGCGACGGGTACAACAACGCGCACACAGATCCTCCGGGAAAGACCGCTCGAGCCGATCGTACTGCTGCACGCCTACCGCCGAGGGCCCGTCATGCTGTCCCTCGCATCGCCGGACCCACGGCGCAAAGGGGTGCGAAAAACTGACACCTATTGCATGCTGGATCCTGGCTTCAGGATGGTACACTGGGCATGGTAAAAGGCAGCGTCGTCCACATGACGTGCTGATGATTCGAGCGCCAGGGCGCTCACACCCTTTTTCGCCCCGTACATCGGATCGGCTGTCGAGCGATCGATGTGGGATGGAATCCGCTTGTGCACATAACCACGAAAGGACTGGAGTCGAATGACACCTCAGGACCGCGTTCGCGCCGTCGCTCGGCGCACGATCGAAAAATACCTGGCGGTCAGCGCCGGCGAGCAGGTCGTTATTCTCGTCGACACAGTCACCTCGCCCTCGATTCCGAAGGCGCTGAGCGAGGCCGTCCGAACCGTAGGCGCGGAGCCTGTCGTGATCATGATCGACCCTCGACGCACGAGCGGCGAGGACTTGCCGAAGTCTGTTCTCGACGCGATCGTGGCGTCGAATGTCGTCATCAGCGCCTGCAGCCGGTCTCCCTATCACTCCAGTCTCAAGCCGCTCGCGCAAGAGGCCGGTGTACGTGGCGCCCTCAACTCGCCACCGCACGAATCGGGCTGGTCGGACGGTGCGATGCAATACGACTTCCTCGAACTGCGCGCACCTGCTGCCAGGCTCCGAGAGATCCTCACCGGGGGATCGACGGCTCACGTGACAGCGCCGAACGGAACCGACATCACGATGTCCATCACCGACCGGACCGCTGTCGGCTGGCTTTCCGGAATCGCTCAGAATCGCTGCGAAACCATGGCGTGGCCAGGCGGCGAAGTCTCGCTGCCGCCGGTCGAGGGCACGGCGGTAGGACAGGTCGTCGTCGAGGTCGCGATGACCGATGTCGGTGGGATCGTCCAGCCTATTCATTGGACGGTCGACAAGGGTGAGGTGACCGAGATCAAGGGCGGTGAGGAAGCGGACCGTCTGCGTGCCATCATCGCGGGCGTACCGAACGCATTGAACATCGGCGAGCTCGGAATCGGCATCAACCCGGAAGCACGGTTGGTGGACGACATCACTGAGGCGAAGAAGCGGCAAGGGACCGCGCATATCGCAATGGGGGACAGCGCAAACGGCTACGGCGGCAACGTGAACTGCGACCTTCATCTCGACGGCCTCGTTCCTGATGTCACGATCCGCATCGACGGTGAGCTGGTCGTCGACGCCGGGGTGGCACGATTCTGAGAAGCAAGTGCGAACGGCCCGGTCGATCCCCTTTGTGAAGCACCAGATCCCAGCAGCACGAGAGGCTCAACTCGTCGCCCGAGCAATGGTTCAGCGGGCGAATGATGCCCCGGTGCCAGCGCCCAGCCCGGAATAGGCCCACCGATGGTGTCGAACGACCGGAGGCCGGCTGGCGGTCGGTCGGCCTTGATCAATAGATAGGAACTCGGCACGAAGAACATCGGGCTGCCAAGTGCTTCGGGTCGGTGTGGACTATCGCCTGTGGGAGGAATTCGATGACTGCGATCAACAATACGGACACGGGAGCGCCCCGCGAGGACGTGGAGATCGCCGATGTCGTACGGTCACCGTTGAGTCCGTGCAGTCCTGACGGGACTCTGGCCACACTCTCGCCCCACGTGCTGCTCGCTCAGGTGGCATCGGCGTTGCTGAACCGGACTCTGCTCGAGCCTGCCGCAGTGACCGGCGTGCTGATCGCTGGGGGACCTGCCTTCGATGAAGTCGCAAGACAGACCTGTGCACTTATCGGAGTAACACACCGACCGCCGGCGCTGCTCGGACGGGGCGGGTTGCAGCACTCAATCATTCACACTGCGGCACGCGCGGTAGGGCGTCGCGACGTGATCCTTGTGCTCGGCACGACCAAACCGGATCTGTCCGCGGCGTCGCCGCGCCCGTCTCGGCGAGGGATCAACGCCGAACTGGTGGCGTCGCGGTGGAAGCTGGGCCGAGACGAGCTCGATGCCTACGCTCAGCGATCGCGGCGGCGAGCCAGGGCGGTCGCCGAAAGCGGCGAGTTCGGCCCCGAGACCATTCCGGCCGTAGTGTGGTCATCCGATTCCCGGATTGTTGTCACAGCGGACGAAACGATCACGGATGGCTCCATTGATGGCACTGAGAAACCTCTGTTCTACGACCCCGACATCGCCCGCCAACACCCAGAGATCGGCTGGCACCTGCACACCGGCAACGTCAGTCGGCCCGTCATCGGCGCTGCTGGTGCGATCCTGCTCGGCAGCGACCGGGCCGGGGAGCTCGGCGTACGGACACGGGCCCGCATCCTCGCCCTTGCCGAACATACGGATGCCGCGGACGTGCAGCCGACCGGCCCGATTAGAGCCTCACATACCGTTTTCGAGCACACCGGCATCGACCCGGATCACCTCGATCACTACGAGATCGACGAGACGTTCCCGGCGACACCTCTGGCGTGGTGCCGCGAGTTCAACGCCGACAGCAACCGCTTCAACCCCCGAGGCGGATCGATCGCACTTGGACGTCCCGGCCCGGCCGCCGGCCTGAGGTCCTTGGCGACTGTTTTATCGGCGTTGCAAGCCACCGGAGGCCGGCTCGGCATCCAGGTTTCGGAGGGACGAGGAAATGCGGGGGATGCTCTTCTGCTCGAGTCGCTGTAGGCCCCCGCCTACTGCCCGATACACATTGAAATGGTGAGGTTGCCGGATATGGAAGCAGCGAAGTCAAGCATCGGGACGCTCAATAACGGCGGACCCGCCCCAGCCCGAGCGTTTCGTGGGGTGCATCGCCGTCACGTGCCGGATGTCCAGGCAGTTGAGCGGGCGGTCGCCGATCTTTTGGTGGGGCTTGGTAAGAATCCCGCGGACGAGCATCTCAAGGAGACGCCACGTCGGGTCGCCCAGGCGTATCAAGATATGCTGACACCACGAGATTTCGACTTGACCACCTTTCCGAACGACGAGAACTATGACGAACTCGTGCTGGTCTCCGGAATCCCGGTATATTCGCTGTGCGAGCATCACATGCTTCCGTTCCACGGTGTGGCTCACATCGGCTATCTGCCAGGTGATCGCATCCTAGGGCTGTCGAAATTGGCTCGCGTGGCCGAGCTGTTCTCTCGAGACCTGCAGGTCCAGGAGCGGCTGACGAAGCAGATCGCCGATTGTCTGCGGGATAATCTGGCGCCCCGGGGCGTCGGAGTGGTCATCCAGGCAGAGCACCTGTGCATGACCATGCGGGGGGTCCAGGCGGCCGGGACGCGCACGGTCACCTCAACGATGCACGGTACCTTGCGGGACGACGCACGATCACGCGCGGAGTTCCTCTCCTTGGCCGGACTGACCACCTGAACTCCTGGCCTGCCGGGGCTTGCCCTGCGCCGGCGGACGCCCAGGACAACGCAACCTGACCATGCGGGCTCGACTACCGCAGCTCCATGTATTTCGATATTCGCACTGATGCGGGAAGAGGTTTACTATGCCGGATACTAACTGCCAGATCGGTCCACTCGACGGCGTTCGCGTCTTGGAGATCGCCACAATTGGCGCGGCGCCCTTTGCAACTCGTCTCCTACAAGACTTCGGTGCAACGGTCGTCAAGGTCGAAGATCCCACGAAGGGGGACCCGGGCCGACAGATCACGCCGTTGGTTAACGGTGTGTCTCTGATGTTTGCGCGCGTCAATGCCAACAAGCAGTCCATCGCGGTGAATCTTCGCTCGGAAGAGGGACAGCAGGTCATCAAGAAGCTGCTCCCACACTTCGATGTGGTGACCGAGAACTTCCGTCCCGGCCGCATTGCCAGGTGGGGGCTTGACTACGACACGTTGCGTGCAGTGAACCCGCGAATCATCATGTTGCACATGAGCGGCTTCGGCCAAGTCGGCCCGCGCTCTCCCGAGCCAGGTTTCGGCGGAGTGGCCGAGGCGATCAGCGGCTACACATACGTGAGCCGCTGGCCCGAGGACCGGCCGCATGCTTCTCCATTTATGCTCGGTGACTCAACCGCGGCGTTCGGTGCGGCGATTGCAGTAAGTCAGGCACTGTTCAGGAGAGAGAGAACTGGCGAGGGAGCGGAGCTCGACTGCACCTTGTACGAGCCGTTGATGAAGATGATGGGTGACGTCATCGCGAGGTTCAGTGCTACCGGCAAGGTGCCGCAGCCCACCGGCAGCCGCAGCTTCGGCGGATCTCCGAGAGGCACGTTCGAAGCGTCGGACGGCGGATGGATCACGGTTTCTGCCGTCCAGCAGAACATCGCTGAACGACTATTCAATCTCATGGGCCAACCTGAGCTCATCGAGGACCCTCGCTTTGCCACGAACGCCGACCGGGTTCAGCATGATCGCGAAATCTCGGAAATCGTCGAACAATGGATAGCGAAATACCCTCGCGACGAGGTCGTCCAAATGCTGAACGAAGCCGAAGTGCCGGTCGGCAAGCTCTACACCGGCGAGGACATCGCGCATGATGAACACTTCTTGGCTCGGGGAAGTATCCGAACCATGGATCACCCCGATATTCCCGGACTGATGGTTCCCGGTCCGGCATACCGATTGGCGGGCTATGAACCCTCCGCATATCAGGCCTCGCCTACGCTCGGCGAGCACACGCAGGAAATCCTGCAGGAGATCGGCGGCTTCTCCGACGCCGAGCTAGTCGCTTTGCGGGACAAGGGTGCGATCAACTTTTGATTTATGACCTGTCACGGTGTGGGGGGCCACGGGGGCCGGTCGGCGGCTGACCGCCGCTGTTCCCGGAGCGTTTGTCTGGATTCGGCCGACAACGCCCGATTCGAGGCCGACTTAGCCCGAATGCACCGATCGGCTGATGAGGTCGGTGTGAATGTGGTTGTGCGGCAGCGGGTGGGATGCGGGCATGGGTGATCGTCCGACCGCTCGTGCCGGGTTGTTCCACTGGCTCTTTCGCGTCGAGGGTGGGCAGTTGTCGCGGGCGTTAGGCGATGATCGGCCGATTGCGGCCGAACATGCAGTCGAACAGTATGTTCCACGCCGTTTCCCATGGCCAGTGGTGCGGGAGGTGCAGCGTCAACCGGCGTGCGGAGGAGGCGATCCGCGCGGGCACCGCGACCACAGTCCGCCGGATGGTCCCGGTGGTCGCTTTGACCAGCTTCGGGTCGTCGGTGAGGGTAACGGCGGCGCGGGTGAGATTGAACGCCATCACCGCGCAGACCAGCCAGGCGGCGTTCGCGGTGAACCGGCCCGAGGGCAGGTGCGCGAGGGCGGAGTTCTTCAGGTCCGCGTGCACCTGCTCGACGATGGCGTGCTGGCGGTGAAGCTTGTCGGCGGCGACGGTATCGAGATCCGTGGTGTCGGTGGTGGTGAAGAAGGCGTGGAACCGCCAGATATCGAACAACTCACCTTGGCCCGGGTCCTTCTTCGGTCGCAGGTCAAGGATGCGGCGCACCACCAACCGCCCGGAATCCGGTGCGTCTTGCGCTGGGAGGCGAACGCGGTGAACGGTATCTCGGGCGACCTCCGCACTCGAGATCCAGGTGCCGGTGTCCTCGTCGTAGAGGGCGTCGGTGTACTTGATAGGTATTGGGTGCGAGCGGCGAGCCTGAGTAGGAAGCGGGAGGCGACGGTGTCGAGCTGCCGGACGTGCCCGAAGGTGAATTCGCGGAGAAACGATCCCCAGTGTCGACGGGGCGGAGGGGCGGTCGAAGACCGTGCCCATCGCCCCGTGCCGCAATACAGCCATGTCGGCGACGCTGTCCGCGCGCATTTCGTAGTTACACCCGCTCACCACCCCAACCGAATCGGTGTATCCGGGCTTAAAGATCTCATTCACGCCTCTGTCGAGCCACACCCCAGGCAGGTGCCGACCGGCATGGCACGCGATCAATAAGCCAATCGCCCGTGGACGGCGGCAAGGAGGTGCGAGCCTGCGCCGATCGACACCCTGGGCGCTACGAGATTGCAGATTCCGTCGCATCCACCGATAAATCAATAACTCTGAAGCGTGCCGCTGATGCTGCTGATTGAGGCGTGCCCAACGACGACCGACCTCGCCCATATACCTTCACGGAACGGAGTCGTCAGTTGAACCCCATCGGGGTCGACGCCCACAAATCCACACACCCCGTCGTCGCAGTCGACGAGGTCGGACGCAAGGTCGGGCAGCAGACCGTCACGGCCACCACCGAGGGACATCTGTCGGCAATCGAGTGGGCCGCCCAATGGCTGCAGGTGCAGTTCGCGCTCGCGGGCTGCCGCAAACGTGACGGCGGCTCGAGTCGGATTTGCTCTGTCGGGTCCACGCGGTGGGCCGCGTGAAGACCCAGCTGATGGCAGTGCATCGGCGTAGCGCCGCCAGCCGGGAAAATCCGACCCCGCCGACCCGCACGCCGTGGCGATGGCCGCGCTGCGCGAAGAGAATCTGCTGATCGCCCGGCTCGACGAACCGACCCGGGTCAAGCTTGTCTCCGATCACCGACGCAATTTGGTCTGCGAGAGGTGGATGACCCGTTCGTTGCCAGGATGGTCGTGAGACACCTGGCAAAGAACGCGGGGAACGGAGTCGGACATGCTCGAGGCCGAGGTCGGACGAACCCCACCGGTAGACGCTCGTATCCGGTGGCCTACCGGATCGAGTTCCTGCGGCGCTAGGACGAGTGCCTCGAACGGGGCGCCAAGGCTCGGCTGATGCGGGAGAACAACCTAGACCGTTCCACGGTCCAGGCGTGGCTCAAGGCCCGCGATCCGGGGAGAATTCACTGCATCAATGGTGACCGCAGCGGAGAAGTCGAGGAGCCGTCGGATAAACAGTCGCGAACGGGCGGAGGTAGCCAAGCTCCGCGCGGAGAACGAGCGGCTCAAGGAGAAGGTGGGACTGCCCCCACCCTGGTTGGCACTGGGGCCGGAAGTTGTCAACCTGTCTGAGACAGGTTGACAACCTCCGTGACCTGCCGCAGCTGCACCGCTTCGTCCGCACCCTGGAAACCGAAACCGCGTACGGCGATATCCTTTGAGGGCACGCCAAGAGAGGTGGCGTCACAGAGGAACTGCGCTAGTGCCGTCGGGATCAGTGCGCAGGAACTACGAGTCGACGGAGTGGGTATATCGATGGGTGAAGGTGATCCGCGCGACACGCAGCGGTACCCGCCCTCCTCGGTCGCGGATCTGGCAGGCACCGGCTTCGCCGATGCCCAGGAGATCGGCCGCGGCGGTTTCGGCGTGGTCTACCGGTGCATCCAGGAGGACCTGGATCGCACGGTGGCGGTGAAGGTTCTCACCGTCGATCTCGACGAGGAGAACCGGGCCCGGTTCTTCCGGGAGCAGCGGGCGATGGGCCGGCTGACCGGGCACCCGAACATCGTCAACATTCTGCAGGTCGGCACCACCGATAGCGGCCGTCCCTTCATCGTGATGCCGTATCACCCGCAGGATTCCCTGGACGCGCGGATCCGCGGTGAGGGGCCGTTGCCGTTGGATCAGGCGTTGCGGCTGGGGGTGAAGATGGCCGGCGCGGTGGAGTCGGCGCACCGGCTCGGGATCCTGCACCGGGACGTCAAACCGGCGAACATCCTGCTCACCGAGTACGGTGAGCCGGAGCTGACCGATTTCGGTATCGCACACATCACCGGCGGTTTCGAGACCGCCACGGGCGCCGTCACCGGGTCGCCGGCATATACGGCGCCGGAGGTCCTCGCGGGGGACCCACCGAGCCCGGCGGCCGATGTCTACGGTCTCGGCGCCACCCTGTTCAGTACCCTGACCGGGCATGCCGCGTTCGAACGCCGCAGCGGTGAGCAGGTCGTCGCCCAGTTCCTACGGATCACCACACAACCGGTCCCCGACCTGACCGAGCAGGGGATCCCCGACGACGTGTCCGACACGATCGCCCGCGCGATGTCCCGGACACCGGGTCAGCGCCCGGCCACCGCCGCCGACTTCGGAGACGAACTGCGCAGCCTGCAACACGCGCACGGCTTCCCGGTCGACGAGATGGCCCTGCACGCCGAACCGGGTGCGCAGGGGAACCACCTGCCACCGACCTCGCACGGCGGACGACGGTCACCGGCGCCCTCGACGCTCGACACGACGGGAAGTCTCCCGTTGGAGATCACCAGTTTCGTCGGCCGCCGACACGAACTCACCGAGGCGAAGAACCTGTTGACCGGCTCCCGACTGGTGACGTTGACCGGGATCGGGGGTGTCGGGAAGACCCGGCTGGCGATGCGGGTCGCGTCGGCTGTGCAGCGCGGGTACGACGGTGTGCGGCTGGCCGAGTTGGGTGAACTGCGCGGCGGGTCGTTGCTGGTCGATGCGGTGGCCGCTGCCGTGGGATTGCGGGACCATTCGGCGAGGCCACTGCGGGAGGTCCTGATCGAGTTCCTCACACCGCGGGAACTACTTCTGGTCCTCGACAACTGCGAGCACGTGGTGGACGCTGTCGCCGAACTCGCCGGCCTCCTGCTGCGGGCGTGTCCGCGATTGCGGATTCTGGCCACCAGCCGTGAACCTCTCGGTATCGGTGGGGAGGCGGTGCTGCGGGTTCCCCCGCTGGCTGTCCCCGATCCCGAGCGGAAGCCGTCGCTGCGAGGGTTGCCCAAATACGATGCGGTGTCGTTGTTCGCCGAACGCGGCGCCGCCGCCGTTCCCGGCTTCGTGCTCACCGAAACCAATGCGGGGACGGTGGCGGGGATCTGCAACCGGCTCGACGGGTTGCCGCTACCGATCGAGTTGGCGGCGGCACGGTTGCGGGCGATGTCGCCCGAGCAGATCCTTGCGCGGCTGACCGACCGCTATGCCCTACTGTCCCGTGGCAGCAGGGGTGCTCCGTCGCGGCAGCAGACGCTGCGGTTGTGTATCGACTGGAGCTTCGAGTTATGCACCGCCGGTGAACAACTGGTGTGGGGACGGGTGTCGGTGTTCGCGGGGACATTCGAACTCGATGTGGCGGAGCAGGTGTGCGGTGCGGGCCTGGATCCGGACGAGTTACTGGACACGGTGACGTCGTTGGTGGAGAAGTCGATCCTGATCCGGGAGGAACATGGGTCGGTGGTGCGGTTCCGGATGCTCGAGACCCTCCGCGAATACGGCTACGAGAAACTCGAGCGGACCGGCGAGGCTTTGGCGTTGCGTCGCCGGCACGGGGACTGGTACGAAGCGTTGGCGCTGGCCGCGGACGCTGAGTGGATCAGTGCCCGCCAGCTGGACTGGATCACCCGCCTGAAGCAGGAACAACCGAACCTGCGGAAAGCCCTCGAATTCAGCGTCGACGACGACCCCGCCGCAGGACTACGCACCGCGGCCGCACTGTTCCTGTTCTGGACCTCCCAGGGCCTCTACAACGAGGGCCGGCGCTGGTACGACCAACTCCTCGCCCGCCAGAGCGGCCCACCCACCCTCGAATGGGTCAAGGCGCTCTACTGTGCCAGCGTGCTGGCGAACGTACAGGGCGACCTCCCCACCGGGGCAACACTCATCGAGCAAGGGCGCAGGCTCACAGCGCAGACCACCGACCCCCTAATGCGCGCTCTCGTCGACGCCGCCGACGGCATGTTCGGCCTTCTCAGCGGGAATCTTCAACGTGCCCGCTCTCACCTTGAAACCGCACTCACAGAGTTCAGCGAACGCGGAGACCAGGCGCTCGAGGTAGCTGTCCTGATCACGCTGGGGACAGTCTACGGACTGTCCGGTTTGACAGAGCAGTCGATCGAATGTCTCGAGCGTGTCCTCGCGATCACGGAAACGCACGGCGAGAAGGTGCAACGGTCATATGCGCTGTGGGCCCTGGCCATTGCCGTGTGGCGACAGGGCGATACCGATCGTGCGGTCCGGCTTCTCGGGGAGTCGTTGAAGCTGGTTCGGCAAGTGCGCAACGTGCGCGTGGCCGCCTCGTGCCTCGAGGCATTGGCCTGGACCACCGGCGACCTGGGTGACCCACAGCGGGCGGCGGTCCTAATGGGAGCTGCAGAAGCAATGGCGCGATCGATCGGAAGTGCTGCGGTTCTGCATCCCGATCTACTTGTCTACCATCAGAAATGTGAGGAGAATGCCCAGCAGGCCCTCGGCGGCAGAGCATTCGCCGCGGCATACAGCCAAGGTGAACAAGTCGCCTTCGATGCGGCCATCGCCTACGCCCTTCGCGAGCAACCGCCGACCACCTCCACGCGCGACATCGATGCGTCGGTGCGACTGACCAAGAGGGAACGCCAAGTCGCCGACCTGATCGGCGAAGGCCTGACCAATCAGGCTATCGCCCGTCGCCTGGTGATCTCACCTCGCACAGCACAAGGTCATGTGGAACATATCCTGGCCAAACTCGGATTCACCTCCCGGGCACAGGTCGCGTCCTGGGTCACGGAGCAGACGCACTTTTAGCGGTGTCATATCCACGTGTCGGAGGGAGGCCCCAATGAGTGAGTATGACGAAAATGTGCGCCACCTGGAGGCTGTGATGTAGAAGATCGGGCCGAAAGTATGCTGAGTCGTGCTGGCGATGGAGGTGGGCCGTCCGGGACCGCCCTGCAGGGTGAGGTCTCAAACCACCCAGGCTGCTGCGGTGAAGATCCGTGGTGGAGAGCGTTGAGGAGATGACGCATGAGATGCGTCAGGTGAGCGCCGGGAAGGCGAACGTGAGTGAACCACTGAGGGAGCGTCGAAGTAATAGAGATTCATCGAAATCGAGGTCTGTTTTCTTACGCCCCGGAGGAGCCAGGGGGACACCTGTTTAGCACCGTGGTGGTGACCGGGGTAAAGGGTGGCGCGAGCCCGGTTCAGGCACCAGCACGGAACGTGGGAACCTGACGCCCTGGCGGTATCGGCTGAGTGTTGGACTGGCGGCACCGCATTCCCATCCGAGAACGCACCACCGACTACGCTCAACACGCCGACAACGCCGACACGGAGGGCGACCATCCGTCTCATTGAACCGTCCCGAGTTTGATGCACACCTTCTTTCTTGGGAAGATGATCATTATGCCGGATGTCTATCCAGCCGAGGTGCAGGAGAAGGCCGTGCGCCATCCGCACGTACGTGAAGTCCGCGACATTGAGGGTCGACCGGCCCGATGCGCACGGTGGCCGGCCCGGTGAGCGCATCACCGCCCGACCCGTCAACGCTGCTGCCCATCCCGGTGGTCGTCGCATCGAAAACCCCTCCATCCCTTCGGGTGTTGCGTCCACCGGTTGAACCCGGTCAATAGACGGCTCTGCGCTTCGGGGAGCCCCTGTTCCTGCAGGGACTGCTGCCGTCGATCGGGTCGGTCGCCGACGCCTTCGACAACGCCCTCGCCGAGACGGCGGTCGGGCTCTACAAGGCCGAGTGCATCGCCGACGACTCCCCGTTCCACATCGGGCCGCTGCGCACCGTCAGCGACGTCGAGGAGTCCACCTCGGCGTGGGTGCACTGGTACAACACCGACCGGCTGATGCACCGGCTTGGGCGGATCCCGCCCACTGAGTACGAGGACAGGCACTACGCTGCACACCGTGCCGATCAACCGGTCGCCCACGAATCTCACTGTGTGCATCGGACCCGGGATGGTTCACACAGCTTCGCCGTCGCGGATGCTGAGAACACCGCCCGCGACGTCACCCTGCACGGTTCCAGTTGCAGACCCGCGCCGCTCGAGTCTGGAGATCGATCCTCCGCCGTGATCGCTGCGCTTGGTCAGCACTGGTCGCTCACGTTTGACACGCACCTAAAGTGGATCCAGAATGCAGGATATGGCTATAGCGGTTGAACGTTTCGAGGTCTCGAGCCCTGACATGGTCTTGGGCGACTCGGCGGCGGGAGCGTGATCCCGATGCGTCCACGCGGCCTGGCTTCCCGGACCGGAGCCTGCGATCGGCTCGCGCGACTACATCGTTCCCTCGGAATGGAGCCGGTTCGGCCACACCGACCTGGCGCTGGCCTTCCTCCTCACTCTCACCCGCGCGACGCGATCGATGCGGCACAGCCGCGTGGCGGAACGATCATCACTCTGACCGGTCTGGGGCGCTCCCCATCGGACACCGCCGCCGCGCGGCGATCAGCGGTGCCGTGGAAGCGTTCACCGTCGCCGCAGCCCACGACATCGGCACTGAAACGGTGCGACTGAACACTATTCGGATCGGCCCCCGGTGCCGCATAGGGAGGCCACGAAAACTACGGAACCCCAGAGGATTGCGACGCACTATTGACCCGCATCCCCGACATCGACTATCACGGCTGGTTCGGACGGGCATTGCCCGCACCCCACCCATCCCGATCCCGAGCCGCTGACCCACACGCACCGCCCACCAGAGCTGCCGATCACATCCCAGGAGGATCCGCCCGTGACCGTGACATCCGAACCCACCACACCGCATAAGGTCGAGCTGACCGACGAGGAGATCTTCGCCGGCCACATCGGGGGGAAGCTCTCGGTAGAGACCACGACCGCCCTCGATACCCAGCGCGCCCTGTCCATTGCCTACACGCCCGGCGTCGCGCAGGTTTCCCGCGCGATCCACGCCGACGAGACCCTCGCCGACCGCTACACCTGGACCAGCCGCCTCGTGGTCGTCGTCAGCGACGGCTCCGCGGTACTCGGCCTCGGCGACATCGGCCCCCGCGCCTCCCTTCCGGTGATGGAAGGCAAGTCCGCACTGTTCAAGAACTTCGCGGGCCTCAATTCCATTCCGCTGGTGCTCGACACCAAGGACCCCGACGAAATCGTCGAAACCCTCATCCGGTTGCGCCCGAGCTTCGGCGCGGTCAACCTCGAGGACATCTCCGCACCGCGCTGCTTCGAGATCGAGAAGCGCGTGATCGAGGCCCTGGACTGCCCGGTCATGCACGACGATCAGCACGGCACCGCGATCGTGGTCCTCGCCGCCCTCAAGGGTGCGGTGAAGGTGCAGAAGCGGGACATCTCCGCGCTGCGCGTCGTCATCTCCGGCGCCGGCGCCGCCGGTGTCGCCTGCGCGAACATCCTGCTCGCCGCCGGCATCGCCGACGTGACCGTGCTCGATTCCAAGGGCATCGTCTCGGCCGACCGCAAGGACCTGAACGAGGTCAAGGTCGACCTCGCGGCCCGCACCAACCCCACCGGCCGGCACGGCGGGATCGTCGAAGCCCTCGACGGTGCGGACGTGTTCCTCGGTGTGTCCGCGGGCACGGTTCCCGAAGAACTCATCGCGACCATGGCGGACGACGCCATCGTCTTCGCGCTGTCGAACCCGGACCCGGAGATCCACCCCGAGGTCGCGAAGAAGCACGCGGCGATCGTGGCCACCGGGCGTAGCGACTTCCCGAACCAGATCAACAATGTGCTCGCCTTCCCCGGTGTGTTCCGCGGTGCGCTCGACGCCGGCGCCCGCCGTATCACCGAAGGCATGAAGCTTGCCGCCGCCGAGGCAATCCTCTCGGTCGTCGGTGACGAGTTGGCTGTAGACAAGATCGTTCCCAGCCCGCTCGATCCTCGCGTCGCCCCCGCTGTTGCGGAGGCAGTCGCCGCCGCTGCTCGCGCAGAAGGCGTCACCGACTAGCGAGAATCCACCCGAACACCGCGGACCGGAGCCCGCCACCACGGTCCGGTGTCGGGGTGTTTGCCGTGTCCGCAGGATGGTCTGGCGGTGCCCACTTCGGTTACTCATCGCCGGGCTTCCAGAAATTGCTGCGCGACAGCGTCAAGGGCGCGGCGGTGAGTCCTCGACGTTACGGAAATGGAGAACGGTTCACCTCTGGGGAAATTCACGAGCACTCCTGCCTGCGCTGCCCGCTACTGCGGCCGGACCCCAGCAACGCGGCCCACTCACCGAGGTCCGCGACAACCTGCTCGCCCGCATCGACGAAGCCCACCGCGAAGGCTGTCGAAGGACTCCGCATCAGCCTCGTCAGAGCCGAACACAAACTCGCCCAACTCGGCGAACTCACCACCCGCGCAACCACCGTCCACCTGGGACTACCCCACTTCTCCCACCTCGTCGGCCGAAAGGTCCAATGACGAACAGATCGCGAGTAAACGGTGTCACAACACCTTCCGATATGCGTCACGGAAGTATTGGGACGAGATGAGCCGGGATCTGCGGCCCGTGTACACCGCACCATCGGAGTCCGCGGCCAAGGAACGGTTCACCGAGTTCGTTCGGACCATACTTCGGTGGCCGTGTCACCCTCGTCCGCTCGACTGCGGCGGCAGAGCACCCTGCAGCGCCTTCCTTGCATGGTCATGATGTCAGCCCGTGGTCGCGCACAGCTCGTTGAGGATCCTCGCTTGCCGACCCTGTCCGCTCGCTTGTAGCTGTGGAGGACGCTTGAGCACCTGTCTCGACCAGTGCAGCTGGCGCGAGGTTCGCGCGGCAATGTCGACGACCGACAGGTCTCACAGTTCCGAGCCCGACGACCCGGCGCGATCATCCGCACATTCGACTCGGGCCATGCCGTCCAGCGCGATGCGTCCGATCAGTTGGCCGCGTTCATTGAGGACCAGGCCGCATCGAACGATTGAGTGCGAACGCCCGGCGGGATCGCCTGCCGTTCACGGATGCCAGTTCATCAACCAGAGAGGTACAGACATGCCCGCGAAGAACCCCACACGAGCTCTCCTTCTCCTTGATCTGGTCTACGGGACCGTGAGGCCAGAAGGTTCGTTCGGGCAGATCATGGCTCCCGACACCGACTTCGACGGTCTGCTCAGTCGGATCCGGCACAGGATCGACCAGGCACGTCGGGACGGCGACCTCGTAGTCTGGGTCGTTCCTGGCGCCGAGTTCATGAAGCGGATGTCCGGAGTCGACCCCCAAGACAGGGACCTGCGGCCCGACGAACTGGCCGGCACCCCCGCGGAGGGCGAGCCTCTTGTCATGAAGGCGGAGATCGGCGGCTTCAAGGGCAGCGACCTCGACGACGTTCTGAAGCAGCACGGCATCACCGAGATTGTCCTGGTCGGCGTCGCGACGCAGTACGTGGTGGACCTGACCACGCGCGAAGGCGCGGCGCTCGGATATGACGTCACGGTCCTGGCGAGCGGGTGCGCCGACGTCGACGAGCAGACTCACGCGCGGGTCCTGGCAGAGCTGCGCGGCGTCGACAACGTCAAGGTCGTGGCCGGCGCCACTGCGTGACGCTGACCGTTTTCTCATCGACATCAGACATTGATATCTCTCTATATGGATGTCAGTCAGCGGCCAAGGCTCTGACACGAATGTCACGACAGCACCCCACGTCCCGGCTTGGCGCGAGAGACAGTGGCGCATGATGATCGACGGCGACCGGGTCGAGACGTCCGGAATGCGGACGGTGCTGGACCCTGGCACGGGTGAGGTGATCGCCACGGTTCCGGAGGCAGGGATCGCCGAGTCTGACGCCGCCTGGCCGCCGCCGCCGTGGCCGCCCGCCCGGCGCAGCTTCGACAGCGGTACGTGGCACGGCCTCCCCGCGGATCGCCGCGCGGCAGTGCTGTGGCGGATGACGGATCTCATCGAGGAGCGGGTCGACGAGCTCGCCCCACGGCCCCGCGTCTTCCGTTACTACGCTGGTCTGACGCATTCGTTGGCGGGTCGCGTCATCGAGCTTCACAATGGCCACGGCGAGTACCACGCCTACACGCTGCGCCGCCCGGCCGGAGTTACTGCGCTCATCACCCCGTGGAACGCGCCCCTCACGATGGCGTCCTGGAAGCTGGCACCTGCGCTCGCCGCGGGGTGCAGCTGCATCCTCAAGCCGGCCGATCTCACCCCACTGACGAGCCTGCTCCTCGCCGACATCGCGCAGGGGCGGGGGTTCCTGACGGCGTCGTCAACGTTCGTCACGGGCAATGGCGCCGTCGTCGGGGCGCGGCTGGCGGAGCACCCGCACGTCGACAGGGTCGCCTTCACCGGATCGACCTCGGTGGGGCGCAGCATCATCCGGGCGGCGACTGGCAACCTGAAGAAGGTGTCACCGGAGCTGGCGGCAAGTCGCCAGTCCTGGTCTCCGCCGATGCGGACGTCGAGCAGGCCATCGAGGGTGGCGCAGCGGCAATCTTCACCAATGCCGGCCAGGTGTGCACGGCCGGATCGCGACTCATTGTCCACGAGTAGCTGTATGACCAGGTCGTCTCGGGAGTCGCCGAGCGGGCCCGGAGCCTGCGCGTGGGCTACAAGCTTCGACCCCGAGTCGCAGATGGGGCCCGTCATCTCCGACGAGCATCGGACGACTGTCATGGGGTACATCGAGTCAGGGGTCGCTGACGGGGCGACCCTGATGGCCGGTGATGAGCCCGGCTTCTTCGTGCAACCGACCGTCCTCAGCGACGCCAGACCGGACATGCGAGCACCTCCGCAACCTCGATGACAAGGACGCCGAGGCCATGCGGGAGTTCTTCAGCCCGACGCCGGCATCGAGATCGGACCGCGGACGTTCGCCGACGTGGACAACTCTCGTCGCTCACCTGCGAAACGTTGACGAGCGACCCAGCCTGGACGGTCCATCACGCCCACATGCCTCGGGTCGAGCTCTCGGACAACGGCACACGTACAGCGGTCCTGTGGACATCGCTGTACACGAGGGGAACGTCGACCCCGACGGCGACGAGCGCCGGGTGGCCGTGCTCGGGCGGCACGACGGCGTGCACCGACGGAGCGGCGAACGCACCTGGCGGTACTTCCGACTCACCTATGTGGTGCTGCGCCCGGTCGAGTCCCGTCGTCGGCCGACGACCGCGCATCCCTGTACATGACGCGTCTCAGGATGAGATCTCGACCGATGAACCGGTCCGCGTTCAGGGTGCGCTGATGCTGAGTCAGTGGCCCCGCCGGGTGACCTCAACGCTCCGAAGGCTCGAGGTCGGTGCGGCTTTTAAGACGCTGGTCGGCGAAAGCGGTCGACCGGTGAGCCCGGTGGCGCGTTCCCTGCAGGCGGTGCGGGCGAGTATCACCGACCGCCTCAACCGGTACGCCCGAGAGCACGGCCAGAAAATCGCCCTTGTGCGCCGCCGATTCCTCATCACAGGCTTTCTGACCCGCGTTTTCGATGCTGACGCGGACGGGTCGATTCTAAAGGGCGGCATCGGAATGATGGTGCGCCTGCCGCAGGCCCGCTACAGCAAGGACATCGACCTCCTCGCCGTCACCGACCTCGCGGACTCGGTCGACGAGCTGCGCCGTACGGTCCGCGACCACCACCTCGACCACTTCCGCTTCGAGGTCGGCCCGGCCACCGAGCTCAGCCATGACAAGGGGGTCACGGTCACCGTCACCGCCTCGCTCGGCGGCAAAACGTCTGACAGTAGCTCCCTCGATGTCGTCGGCAGCCGCCCGCACACTCGTAGGATAAATCGAGCGGGATGGGACGATGTTTCGGTAGCGAGGACTGCGAAACATATTCTTTGACAACGTAACTGAAATGTTCGAGGTGTGGATTCGTCTCGCTTCTTCAGACCGATCTGTTTCGGCGAGGAGTGGATGTATTGGCGATACCGAACCGTGCGTCGGCGGCGAGGGTCGTCTGGTCGCAGCGGCGGATGGTGCAGGCGTCGGGTGTGGGGAGGGGAGTGGGGGAGTTGAGTGCGGTGGCGCTGATAGTGCATCGGGGCCTCGACGTGCATTGTTCGGGAGTTGTTCGACTCCCACACTCCTCGGGTGATCTTCATCGGGCGACGGTAGAACGGCCGGTAGGCATACCCGTCTTCATGCCTAGGGTATGTCCACGCGGTCGAGACCCGCAGTTCGCCGAGTCCTCGCCTCGAACCCCGATGTCGCTGGTGTGCAATATCGGCCGTGCCCGGACGAGAATGCTGTCGCCCGGATGCTGGCCGATGATCCCACGGCACACACCTACCCCACCCGGTCCGCCGGCACCGCCGTCGGAGGTGTCATCGGTGGCAGGGGCGCTACACGGACAACCTGCACGTCGTAACGAGCAGCGCATCACCGACTTTATGAGCCGGATACCGCAAGTCCAGGGTGTGTGATCCATACCACCGCACAATTTCCGCACCACTCGATAACCGACCAGTAAGTGCGATCTCAAGTCTTGAGCGCCAGATCCAGACTTAAACGTCCAGACCCGATTTAGGGTATGACTGTAGGCATTTCGGCCGATGTGTAGGTGTCGCGGGCGGTCCAAGATAGCTGGTGCGCCGTCATCGTCGGGGCAGTCAAACTATCTGTAGTGAAAGAAGAGTTGTCATGGCACGGAATACCGAGAACCTGGGCTCACGTCTGCTGAATACGGTGCGGGTCGGCGTGGTTGGCACTGTTCTGTACGCCGGGCTGATCATGGGCGTGGTTGTGGTCGCGGTGTGGAAGTTCCCGATGCCCGGCGTGTAGGCCCGCGACGCAATGGTGCTGCGCCGATGCCGGCGGGTGAAACACGAGGTGGCAGTTCGGCGATAGAGCTGACCGGGGGCGTGATTGTGCCCGTGGCTCCATGCGGCCGGTGATCAACGCGCGGCAATGTGACGTGCCCTGGTGCGGTGGAAGGGACGATGATGTTCGGGACGGGCGTAATCCTCATGGTTGGCCTGCTGGTGGTGGCGCTTCTGGTGGTCCCCGTCTCGTTCGGTGTGGCGGCACGAGTGGACGCGAAGGCCCGCCTCCTTGCCGAGCCCCGGGCGTCCCATCCCAATCCGGTGGGCTCGGTCGCCGTTGCGGATGCGGATAAGCAGGGTGATCGGTGGCGGCAGCTGGCAACGAGGGCGTGGCTGCTCTGCTGCGGCGCCTCGCTGGTCGCCGTGGCGGTCGTGGGTGTACTGATCTGCGTCGGATGACGTCGGTGGGCGCCGGGAGTGTGTGCGGTGGTTGCTTGCCGGTTGTCGATGCGAGATCCGCGCACGCGGATGGGAAGTCGCGGACTCTGGAACAATTGTGGCTCTAGTGACGTACGCGCCAGAGGCGCCCGAACTACGCTGATCGCCGTGCAGGTGAGCCGAAGCGGCCCGGTCGGTGTGAAGTCCGCTCCGGCCGGGCCTCGCCGGGACATACACCAGGTACCCGCCGCGTTGAGCCGTGACCGCGCTCGGCACGCGGTGTGTATCCGAGAGGGCGCGCTTCGGTCGGGCGGTGCGGGGCCGCGGTGGTGTACCCGGGTAATTGGAGTCGCCGACGACTCCCCGGACGTGTGTCTCATGTGCAGTTTCGCCCCGATCTACGGATCTCGGCGGAACGGTTGCGCCAATCGCTTCTAGCCAGTGGGGATTTGGCTGGCCCCGGGGCTTGTGGACCTGCTTCTTCGTGTTCCGGCGCGAGGAAAGGGTAGATCCGCTGCTCGCCCCGATCGCCGAATGTGACCCAGGCCGCATTACTTTCTCTGTGGGCGGTATTTACGATTGGCGGCCGTCGGAGAACGTGAGTGTTCCCCCCCGAAGGGCGCATTCGACTGCGGGCGTTGGTCCCGGCGGCGCGGATTCGGTGTCTGACCGATCGACTCGCCTGGTAACGATCCTCCCGAACTCCGCCCGCCCGGGCGCAGAGAGATTCTCGGCGTGTGGGGCACAGTGCCCTGTGGTGGATGTGGATGGATGTTCGAGGTCGGACTGCCGGTCTGTTCCTCGCCGGTGCGGGTGTTGCGGTTGAATGTGAGATCTGCTGTTACCTGGGGATGAGGTGGGGGAGCTGACTTGGCTGGCGCGGGATGCAGGCGAGATCGCCGAGCAGTACCGGCGTGACCACCGGTAGTGACACACCGGAGCCGCGACGGCGCCCACCGAAGAAGCGGCACGGTGGTCTGTTTTTTTCGTGTGAGCGGGTGTCGGCGGCTGTGCAGGTGGACGCAGGTTTTCCGGAGGTGAAGCGTACCGGTGCCGGTGGCAGCGTCGCGCACGCCGCAGTCGCGCGCAAAGGGGCACGGAAGGTGCGGTAGATGCTGCAACAGCAACAGCAACAGCAACAGCAACAGCAACAGCAACAGCAACAGCAACAGCAACAGCAACAGCAACAGCAACGGGTGGCGGTGACCCGTGCGCAGATCGTCCGCGGGGCAGCGGAAGATGTTCGACAGGTCCGGGTTCGAGGGCGCCAGTCTCGTCGAAATGCTCGGGCAGCGGGCACGACGAAGGGGGCGTTGTACGTTCATTTCCGGTCCACCTGGCAGTGGACTCGGGCATAGCGAGGGGTTTCGGCGCAGCGATTCCACTGCCAGTGCTTGTCTTCGTGGTTCGACCACTTCTCATCTGGGAATCTCCGGTTGCCCTGGAGTGGCCCGCCCGTATGACGGTGCCATCGTACGGACGGACTCTCCCCGGACTCGCACCAGTGGTGGAGCGGCTTCTGGGGTGCAGCACTGGTCCCTCAAAGGGGGACAAATATGTTGCCTGTCTGCGCGGGTGTGCTGCCTGCGTGACTGCGAGTGGATTTTGTTGTTCGGAAGCTGTGTCCGGCGGCCTCCTTCCGGTTCGGCCGTGTTTGGAAAATTGGACGTGACAATTGTGGGGTGCTCTGCCGAGGCTGCACATGCGTAGTTCGGCGTATGTCGGTACCTGTTTTCTGGGGTTGCTGTTCATCGATCCGGTCGTCGAGATATGCGAAGGTATCGAGTTTCGCTGCGGAGATGAACGAGACGGTCCAGGGAAGTGCCAACAAGCATAAGCTCGATAACACCGATCGGACGGTCCTGACGGAAAAGAAAGTTTGAAGGACGCCGATGCCGCAAATGTCTCCAATCCCGTTCAGCGAATGCATTTCAGTTGAATCCACCAGACCCGGCTTCGTTCTCCGCGGGGAACGGAGCGGCATGTGATAATTCAGTGCATCATATTGTCGGTGCCGGCTGGCCCGACCCGGCAACATGTCGCGATGGCTGCGGACGATGAGTCTTCAGCAGCCTGGCCAGGACCTCGCCACGGGACTTGAGTTCGTCGTCGACGATCAGCGCGAGGTGGTGTCGTGCGAAGTTCATGGCCGTCGGCCGGGGTCGTTGGGCAGCGCGGAGACGCGGAGACGCGGAGACGGATAATCGGAAAGGACGGGGTTCTCCGCGTTCTCCGGTGAATCACGCCGCTCACCTTCACGGTTCGTGACCGTCACCTCAGATCGCGCCCACGATCCAGCGAACCGTTTCGGATCCTCGCCGGCGATGACCAACCCGTCGCCCTGGGCCGAGTCGGCCCGCGAACCGGATCGCGTCGCGTTCTCGATGGCATGACGAAGTTCGGGCGCGCGGATTGGTCGATCGCCGGCGAAGCGGCCTACCGAACACGGATGATGGAGGGAACCCGCCTACCGCGCGAAGGGAACACCGGTGAGCACCTACACGGTCGGTTACATCGTCGGAAGTCTGTCCTCCACCTCGATCAACCGGATCCTGGCCACCGCGCTGATTAACCTCGCCCCGGACGATCTGGAGTTCGTCGAGATCCCCATCGGGAATCTGCCGCTCTACAGCCAGGACTACGACGCCGACTACCCGCCCGAGGGGCGGGCGTTGAAGGAGGCGATCGCCGCGGTGGATGCGATCTTGTTCGTCACCCCGGAGTTCAATCGGTCGATCCCGGGGGCGTTGAAGAACGCGATCGACTGGGCATCCCGCCCGTGGGGCCAGAATTCGTTCGACCACCTGCCCGCGGCCGTCATCGGCGCCTCCCCGGGCGCGATCGGCACGGCGGTGGGGCAGCAGAGTCTGCGCGCGGTGTTGAGCTTCACCAACGCGCGGCAGATGACCGCCCCGGAGGCATACATCACGTTCAAGCCGGAGATCTACGGCGACGACGGCACGATCTCCGACGAGTCGACCGCGCAGTTCCTGCGCGGGTACATGCGGGAGTTCCGCGACCACATCGAGCGGGTGCTCACCGTCCTCCCGCGCACCCGATGAGGACACCGGCGACTCGGAACCGGCGCTGCCGCGGTGCTTGAAGTTAACAGGTGTTTGTCGGGTCTTCGGCCACTGGTCGTCGCCACTGCCAGTGGAGTTCGTGGCCCGGGAAGTTCCGAGTGGGGCCAACCGGGGGCCGCCCACAAAGACCCTATCGATCGCTGGAGGCAGTAGTGACTGAGGGTTTGCGTGACCGCTGATCGGTGCGTGGAAACGGTTGTCGTATCAGGAGATTCCGGTGGATGGGTCCGATCCGTCCGAGTCGCTGGGAAATGAGCCGCGCGGCCTGATCTTCTACACGCCGGACGGCTACATGTCGGCGCAGCTGTCCAAACCCGACCGTCCGAACTTCCCCTGGGGGGACTGGTTCGCTTGGCGTGGACAGTGCACGGCAGTGATCCTCCAGCCACCACCAGACCCGCGGCAAACGGGGACATACACGTCAAGACAGCTGTACGCGTGAGTACCTGCCGCGCCCGAACTGTGTTCGGTCTAAGACTAAGTCACAGTGCTCGCGGTTCGGGACACCGTACATCCAAACGTTCACTCAGCGAACGTATTTTAGGTGTAGAGAACTGGGCGGTCATTGTGGCGCTCGGAAGCACGAGCTCGGGAAATCCGGCGCGGTTCCCTCGACCTCTAGCAGGTTGGGAGAACAGGTTGCGGCGGCCGGCCGGTGGTAACTACGCCATTGACCGAGCCGGCGGCACAGGGATGTCGCGCATACGCGTGGCGTTGCACCGGGAGGAACTTGCAAGGGACGGACCGGGTGTGGCTGCGCTTGGTCGATGTAGCACTCGGTCCCGGTGCTTCTCAATGCACCGGGATCGAGTCGCACTGGCGAACGGAAGCTTGCCGGCGGAACATCCGGTTAGCAGGGTGTTCGGTGAGCTTCCTGCACCGCCCAAGCGCCGTGCTCGTCCTCATCGATGGGTTACCGCCGACGTCCCCGGATCGCGGGGGCTTCGGTGACGGTGACCAGATCGCGAATGATGCGGGATTCCCCTCGATTTCGACTGGCGCGGCTCCTTACCGCCGGATCGGCGCGGTACGCAAGGTCGCGTAAGCAGCTACCTTCTTCGAGGAAAATCGGCCCAACTGCCCACGGGCCTTTGCGTTCGGGCCGCCGACCCGTGGAGTGGACACCAGGTGGAGTAATCGGCGGTAGAACTGTTCGGGAGTGAGCCCGAACTCCGCCAGGATCTCATCATCGCCGCCGCCGTAGCTCATCCACTGGCTTGCGTACTCGATCATGCGTTGTTCTTGGTCGTTCATCTCGTCCTCATGCGCGAAGTGACATCCGTACGGACATCACGCCGATCCGTCGCTCTCCGGTGCTGCGTCGTCGAGCTCACGTACGAGCGGCTACTTCCTCCTCGGCGGGTTCCACATCTGCCAGCGGTGTCGGCCGTCGGCGAACAACGCCCAACACAATGCACGCTGCGCCGATGACGAGCAGACCGAGGGGAATGTACATTTCGAAAAGCGAGAGCATCGTGCTCGCGGAGGCCGCTGCAGCGGCCGCATCTGCAACCGAGCCCTGGGTGAGCGTGGCGTCGATCGACATCACCGGCATCAGCGGGACGGAGCGCCCGTTGAGATCGATGTTGGCAATGATCTTCTGTTTGAGAGAGCCGTCGACCGGTGCGCCGGTGACCGTGTCCGCAGCGAGGGTTGCCTGAGTGTCGGCGTCGTATGTCAGCGGTACCGGATCTGAAAGCTGCTCGAGTGCGCTGGTCACGCTGGCACGAGTCTGCTCAGGCAACAGCGGCGTCAGGGAGCTGAGCAGCGATTTCGGAAGGGATTTCGGGAGTGTTTCGGCTACGGCGGGGTCTTGCAGCGCCCCCCGGGCCGAGACGGTGTAGTTGTAGGTGGTCCGTCCGGCGACCTCTCCGTTGTCGACGAACACCATCGGGACCGTCGTTCGGGTGGCGGAGTCGTAGTACCGATAGTCGGACGAGGGGGAGGGGTGCAGCGGAAGCGAGATCGTCAGACCCGAATGCGATTCCACGGACGGGTCGGTAGACGGCGCGCTGTCCAATGTCGACCTGTTCAGGGCGTACGTGTGGTTGTTGGGAATGGACCCGGCGGGGGTGTGCACCGTCGTGTCGTCGTGCATGATCGCGGTATCGCCGGATGTGCTCGACACATACACATGCCGATCGATGGTGATGGGCACTCCGGTTGCGATCGCGTTGGCGAGGTCACCGACCTGAAGTGCTTCAGGGTTGAGCAGATCGGCGGTGCCTTCGTAGTGGGCCGTGCTGTCGAGATCGCCGGGAAGCTTCGTCGCGATGGGAACAGCGACGAACCGAATTGCGGCCGCCGCTAGAAGTAACAGCACCCCTATCGCGATGAGTATTTTCGAGGAGCGTCGAATTACCACTGTGTCTCCTTGCAGGGGCTCGGTGGATGTTGGGAAGACTGGTTATGTCTGTAGGTGCTCAGTCCAGCCCGAATTGATTTCGTGGCTGAATTGCCCGGCGTGACCGCAGGTATGAGGCGCACTGAGCTGGTTCAGTGAGAAACCTCCCCGTACTCGGCCGCAATGGGCCGCGGCCGAGCTTACGAAGGGTAAATGCACCGTCTGCGCGTTGGCCGGGAAGCGTTCGATGTGGTGGGCTCTTGCCTCTGCGGTCGCGAAAAGCAGAGTGCCGCTCAGCGCCAACCGTTGCTCCAGCCGCTGGCAGTGCATTGGTTTGTGACGCCGATCACGATCGCATGCATTCCTTTTCGAAGTCAACGCGGGATGGGTCTTCTGGTGAGACAGAATTCGTCTCACTGGGCGCGAGACGCCGGGTGTTACGGGCGAGGGTCCGTACCCCGTCCGCGGCGCGCCCGTTGTGTGGAGCGATAACGGTCTCGATCGCGGCGCTGTCACGCTCGGCGAGGTGTGTTCGACCAGTCCCGCTGCCGGCACCCCGTGCATGCCTCCGGGCGCGGCGACGGATTCCATGGATTCGGGTTCCGCCGCAGGTCAAATGCTCCCGATCTGCGCGATCCCCCAGTTGGGTTCGGCGCCACCCGAGGCGGAGCGGCACTCGGCGCGGGCTGCGAACGCAGGGCCCTCCGGGCCACTCCGAGGCCGGAGCCAGGTATCGATATTTGTGTCAACTTGTGTCAAGGGATATGGGAAACTGCGGCCTATATATACACTCTCTTGCCTGCCCAGGGCCCCAATCGAGAACTTGACAAGTCAATCACCTGAGCGTTACATGGTGAAGGTCACATGCGGCAGGGTCGGGTTCTTCACAGCCTTGTCTCACACCGACGGCTCGACCCGATGCACGATGTCACGCCAAGGCGTGCCCTGGATGCGTTCACCCGCGCCCTGGCCACCGGCAGCGGTACGGGTGGCGGAGTGTCGCCTTCGTTGCCGCGCATGTGTCGCCGTGACTGCCTCACCGCACGAATTCCACAAAGCTGATCGAGGTGTACCTATGACTGTCCTGTCCACACGATTCGATACCGGGTCCGAGCAGTTCGGGCTCGATCGCCGGGCGATGCTCGACGCTCTCGAACCACTCGAGTCCCTCGCGGACCGGGTGCTCGATGCGGGTGGAGACAAGGCCGTCGAGCGCCACCGCTCACGCGGCAAGCTGCTGGCGCGCGAGCGCGTCGATCTGCTCCTCGACGAGGACGCCCCGTTCCTCGAATTGTCCTGCTACGCGGGCGCGCACGACCCGGCCGAGCAGCCGGGTGGCCGACTGATTACCGGTATCGGCCCGGTCAGCGGTGTGGAGTGCATGATTATCGCCAATCAGTCGACGGTGAAGGGCGGTTCGCTCAACCCCGACGCCGTGGCGAAGCAGTTGCGTGCCCTCGATATCGCCGAGCGCAACCGGTTGCCCGTGATCACGCTCGTCGAATCCGGCGGGGCGGACCTTCCCCGGCAGGCCGATATCTTCGTGCCCGGCGGGCGGACCTTCCGTGAACTCACCCGCCTCACTGCCGCGGGGATCCCGACGATCTCCCTGGTATTCGGTAGTTCCACCGCCGGTGGCGCGTATCTGCCGGGAATGAGCCAGTACACGGTGTTGGTCAAGCAGGCCGCGTCGGTGTATCTCGGTGGCCCGCCGCTGGTGAAGATGGCGATCAACGAGGACATCGACGACGAGTCGCTCGGTGGTGCGGAGATGCACGCTCGGGTGTCGGGTTTGGCGGACTACCTGGCCGAAGATGAACGGGACGCGCTGCGTCTGGGCCGGCAGATCGTCTCGGACCTGCAGTGGACCAAGGCCGGACCGGGGCCGTCGCTTCCGGCCGACCCCCCGGTCCACGATCCGGACGATTTGCTCGCGTGCGCGGCCGCCGACGCCAAGCGGCCCGTCGAGGTGCGGGAGATTCTCGCCCGCGTGCTCGACGGCTCGCGCTTCGACGAGTTCAAACCGCTGTACGGCACCCAGCTGGTGACCGGATGGGGTTCGATCGCCGGATATCCGATCGGCATTCTCGCCAACAACGGCATCCTGTTCTCCGACGAGGCGAACAAGGGGGCGCACTTCATCCAACTCGCCAACGCCCGGGACATTCCGCTGGTGTTCGTCCAGAACATCACCGGCTTCATGGTGGGCTCCGCGGCCGAACGCGGCGGAATCATCAAGGACGGTGCGAAGCTGATCAATGCGGTCTCCAATTCCACTGTCCCGCACCTGACTTTGATGATCGGCGCGTCGTACGGTGCGGGCAATTATGCGATGTCCGGGCGCGCCTACGATCCACGGTTCGTCTTCACCTGGCCCAATCACCGCATCGCCGTCATGGGGGGCGCCCAGCTCGGCGGGGTCATGTCGATCATCCGCAAGTCCGCGGCGCAGCGGTCCGGCGCGGCGTTCAGTGATACCGACGATGCCCGGGTCCGCCGCGAGATCGAGGACATGATCGACAGCCAGTCCGGTGCGATCTACGCCACCGGGCGGGTATGGGACGACGGTGTGATCGATCCTCGTGACACCCGCGCCGTGCTCGGCCTCGCCCTCTCCGCCACCCATTCCGCACCGGTGACCGGCACCTCCCGGTTCGCTACCTTCCGATTGTGAGAACCTGGTGAACAACACTTCGATCAGCACCCTGCTCATCGCCAACCGTGGCGAAATCGCGCGACGGGTCATCCGCACCGCCCGCGCCCTGGGAATCCGCACGGTATCGGTGTATTCCGTCCCCGACGCCCGGTCCCCGCACGTCACCGACGCCGACTTCGCCGTCCCGATCGGCGGTGCCACCAGCGCCGAGTCGTATCTGGTGTGGGAGAAGATCCTCGATGCCGCCCGCCGCACCGGCGCCGACGCCATCCATCCCGGCTACGGATTCCTTTCCGAGAACGCCGAATTCGCTGAGGCCTGCGAGGCCGCCGGGATCGTCTTCGTCGGACCGAGCCCGGACTCGATCCGGGAGATGGGTCTGAAGGACCGGGCCAAGGAGTGGGCCCGTAAGGCCGACGTGCCGGTCCTGCCGGACGCGGTCATCACCGGCGACGACGCCGATACCTGGAAAACCGCCGCGGCCGAGGTCGGGTTCCCGTTGCTGGTCAAGGCCGTCGCCGGCGGCGGCGGCAAGGGCATGCGCCTGGTCGAGCACCCCGACGAGCTGGTGGACGCGGTCGCAGCCGCTCGCCGTGAGGGGGCGAATCTCTTCGGCAACTCCACGGTGTTCCTCGAGCGTTACCTGACCTCCTCCCGGCACATCGAGATCCAGGTGTTCGGCGACAAGCACGGCAACGCGGTGCATCTCGGCGAGCGTGAGTGTTCGGTCCAGCGCCGGCACCAGAAGGTCCTCGAAGAGGCACCCTCGCCGGTGATCACACCTGAGGTGCGCGAGAGAATGGGCGCGACCGCGGTGTCCCTGGTCCGCGAGCTCGGCTACCTCGGCGCCGGCACCGTGGAATACCTCTTCGACGACACCACCGGCGGCTTCTACTTCCTGGAAATGAACACCCGCTTGCAGGTCGAACATCCCGTCACCGAAGAGGTCACAGGGTTGGACCTGGTCGCTTTGCAGCTGCGGGTGGCACGCGGTGAGCGCCTCGGGTTCGATCAGAACGACGTGACCATCAGCGGCCACGCGATCGAGGTCCGGCTCTACGCAGAGGATCCCGCGGCCGACTATCTACCCACCCCCGGCGACCTTCATCACTACACGCACCCAGAGCGGACCGGGATCCGCTACGAGGACGGCATCGCCACCCCGGCGACCATCTCACCGTTCTACGACCCGATGATCGCCAAAATCATCTCCCACGCCGACACCCGCTCGGAGGCGGCGTTCGCCCTGGCCGCCGCACTCGACGGTACGCAGGTGCACGGCGTGCGAACCAACCGCGCGTTCCTCGCGGCCCTGCTGCGGGACCCGGACTACCTCGCCGGCGCCACCCGCACCGACTTCCTCGACCACCACCCGGACCTGCTCGATCCACCGATGGCCACGGCCTGGCCGGTGCACCTGGCCGCCGCCATCGCGGTCTCGACCGCCCGGCGCAGAGACACCGACCCGATGCGCGGACACGCCCGGCCCGGGTTCCGGCCGCTGGCCACCCGCCTGATGACCCACGCCACCTGGCACCGGACCGGCGACGAGATGGCGTTGCAGGTCGACTACCGGCTCGGCGGCTGGTCGGGAGAGACCGACCTCGCCCTGACCATCGACGGCGCGGTCCACGACTTCACCCTCCGCGACCTCGGCACCGACAGCGTGCGGGTGCACTACGACGGCGTCGACTACCCCTGCACGGTCCGGACGTATTCCGACGGGTCCGTCTGGGTCAACGACGCCAGCAGCCAGTCCGGCTGGCAACCGCAGCCGCGGCTGCCCGACCCCGGCGATCTCACCGCCGCCGCCCTCGGCCCGGTCAACGAGATCCCCGGCACCGTGGTCAACATCGCCGTCGAGGTCGGTGACACGGTCACCGCAGGCCAAAAGCTCGCCGTGATCGAGGCGATGAAGATGGAACACCCGGCCACCGCCGCGGTCGACGGAACGGTCGAGAAGATCCACGTCTCGGTCGGCCAATACGTCGACGCGCACACCGTCCTGATCACCCTCGCGGCAGGAGACCCCTCATGAGCACCGCACCGCTTCGGATAGCGAACTGTTCGGGATTTTTCGGCGACCGCCTGTCGGCGGCACGAGAGATGGTCCACGGAGGCTCCATCGACGTCCTCACCGGGGACTGGCTCGCGGAGCTGACCATGGGAGTGCTGGTCAAACAGCGCAAACGCAACGCCGACACCGGTTTCGCCCGCACCTTCGTCCAACAGCTCGACGAGGTGCTCGAAACCTGCCTCGACCGGAAAATCAAAATCGTATCGAACGCCGGTGGCCTCAACCCGCACGGCTGCGCCGCGCAGATCGTCGACATCGCCGAACGCCTCGGCCGGACGGTACGGGTGGCCGTCGTCGACGGTGACGACGCCACCCAAGCCTTCGCCGCCGCCCGCCGCACCGGATGGGACGCGCCCCACCTCGACACCGGCCAGCCGTTCTCGGAAGCCGGACAGGACCCCGACGTCGTCAGCGCCTACCTCGGTGGGTGGGGAATCAAGGAAGCCCTCGATGGCGGTGCCGATGTCGTCATCACCGGTCGCGTCACCGACGCCGCGATCATCCTCGGCCCGGCGGCCTGGCACTTCGGCTGGCCCCGAACCGACTGGGACGCACTGGCCGGGGCCGTCGTCGCCGGACACGTGATCGAATGCGGAGCCCAGGCGACCGGAGGGAACTTCTCGTTCTTCTCCGAAATACCGGGCATGGACCGTCTCGGATTCCCCATCGCGGAGATCGACGCCGACGGCTCGTCGGTCATCACCAAGCACCCGGGCACCGGTGGGGCGGTCACCGTGGAAACGGTCACCGCCCAGTTGCTCTACGAGATCGACGGACCCCGGTATGCGAATCCGGACGTGATCGCCCGCCTCGACACCGTCCGCCTCGACCAGCTCGACACCGACCGCGTCCGGATCTCGGCAGTGCGCGGTGAGCCGGCACCGCCGAACGTCAAGGTCGGTGCCCTCGTCTCCGGTGGCTGGCGCAACGAGATGACCTTCGTCCTGACCGGAACGAACATTCAGGCGAAGGCCGACCTCGCCCAGCAGGCCCTGTGGACGGCGATTCCCGGCGGAAAGGACTCCTTCCAGCACGTCACCGTCCGCCTGCTCCGCGCCGACCGATCCGATCCCGCGACGATGAACGAGGCGGTCGCCTTGCTGACCATCGCGGTCACCGATCCCTCCCGGGAAAAGACCGCGGCGTTTCCCCGCGTGGCCATCGAAACCGGGCTGGCGAGCTACCCCGGACTGTACTTCACCTCCCCGCCCACGCCCGGCAGCGAGATCAGCGTGTTCTGGCCGACACTGATGCCCGCCCACTCCTTCCCCCAGCGCATCACCCTCGACGGAACCTCGGTCAGCGTTCCTCCCGCACCCCAGGCCGCCGCCGCACCGGCCATTGCCGAACCGACACCCCCCGCCCCGGAGCCGGCGCAGGGCCCGACAGTCCGGCAACCGTTGGGCACGGTGTTCGGAACACGCTCGGGCGACAAGGCCGGCAACGCCACCTTGGGCGTCTGGGCACGCACCGACGCCGAGCACCGCTGGCTGCGCTCGTGGTGGACCGAAGACGCTGTGCGCGCACTGATCCCCGAGGCCACGCACTGCCCAGTGCGGATGTGGGAGCTTCCCCATCTGCGCGCATGCGGAGTGACCATCGTCGGACTGCTCGGGCGCGGGGTGGCAGCAAACCTCGACCTCGACTCCCAGGGGAAAGGGTTGGGGGAGTATGTGCGAGCGAAACACCTCGACATCCCCACCGCCCTCCTGCACACAGACGGGCATGCACCCGCCGAACTCGTCACAGCCGAAGAACCCCGCAGATGATCGAGACCACGATCACCGGCACCGAGAACCTGCCCGCGGCAGACCAAACGAATCAAGACAGTGCTGGTCGGCCCGCTCCGCGGCGGGCAAACGACCACCGAGAGAGGTAGTTGTGGCGATCGATCTAACGTATACGCCCGAGGTGACCGCCCTGGTCGAGAAGACCCGCGCATTCACCCGTGAGGTGGTGCTGCCCATCGAGGATGAGCACGGCGGGGACATCATGTCGGCGGGCGGTGACGGTCTTCGGGTGGAACTGCAGCGAGCGGCGAAAGAAGCAGGAATCTTCGCCCCGCACGCGCCGGTCGAGTTCGGCGGCCTGGGGCTGAACATGACCGACCGGGCACCGGTGTTCGAGGAGACCGGTTACTCACTGTTCGGTCCGGTCGCGACCAACATCGCCGCCCCGGACGAGGGCAACGTCCACATGCTCGCGCACATCGCCAACGACGAGCAGAAGGAACAGTTCCTCGCCCCGCTCGCCCACGGAGACATGCGGTCGGCATTCGCGATGACCGAACCGTCGCCCGGTGCCGGCTCGGACCCGACGGCGCTGACCACCCGCGCCGAGAAGGTTCCGGGCGGCTGGAAGATCAACGGCCACAAATACTTCATCACCGGAGCCGACGGAGCGGGCATCTTCATCATCTTCGCGCGCACGTCCGGGCAGCCGGGCGACCGCGGCGGCGCCACGATGTTCATCACCCCGGCCGATGTGCCCGGGCTGAAGGTCGGTCGACACATCGACACCCTCGACCGGGCCCTGATCGGCGGCCACTGCGAGATGTTCTTCGAGGACCTGTTCCTCCCCGACAGCGCCGTACTCGGCGAGGCCGACCAGGGCTTCGCCTACGCCCAGGTCCGACTCGGCCCCGCCCGCATGACCCACGTGATGCGCTGGCTGGGCGCCGCCCGCCGGGCCCATGATGTCGCCGTGGCGCACGTCGCGCAACGGGACGGTTTCGGTGGCAAACTCGGCGACCTCGGCATGATCCAGCAGATGGTCGCCGACAACGAAATCGACATCGCCGCCACCCGGGCGCTGCTGACCCAGGCGTGCTGGGAACTCGACCAGGGCGGGCACGCGAGCAACGCGACGTCGATCGCCAAAACGTTTGCCGCGGAGGCTGTCTTCCGCATCGTCGACAGGTCCGTGCAGATGTGCGGGGGACTGGGCGTGTCCGGGGACCTTCCCCTCGCCCGGCTCTCCCGCGAGGTACGCGGCTTCCGCATCTACGACGGAGCCTCCGAGGTGCACCGGTGGTCCCTCGCCAAACGGGTCATCGGTGCGGCGAAGAAGGCAGCACGGGAGGCCCGTCCGTGACCGTGACCGAGCATCGAGGCCTGGATCTGATTGCGCTCGAAAGGTTTCTGGCCGATTCCGGCGTGGAACTGGACGGCCCGCTGCGGGCCGAGCTGATATCCGGCGGAAAATCCAACCTCACCTACGCCATCTCCGACCACACCTCCCGATGGGTGCTGCGCCGACCGCCCACCGCGGGACTGACCCCCACCGCCCACGATGTGGCCCGGGAGTACCGGATCACCTCCGCCCTGCAAGACACCGCAGTCCCCGTCGCGCGCACCGTCGCCCTCTGTGAAGACGACTCCGTGATGGGCGCGTCGTTCACCGTCGTCGAACACGTCAGCGGACGCGTCATCCGGACCAAAACCGACCTGGCCGACCTCACCGACCAGGACATTCACGACTGCACCCGGGAACTGGTCCGCGTCCTCGGCGCCCTGCACAACGTGGACTACCAGGCCGCCGGACTCGCCTCGTTCGGCCGGCCGGACGGGTACGTGACCCGTCAGGTCGCCCTGTGGGCCAAGCAATGGGCCCGAGTCAAGACCGCAGACTCCGCCGATCTCGACCGACTGCACGCCGCACTCGCCGAGTCGATTCCCGCGCACTCGGAGGCGTCGATCGTGCACGGCGACTACCGGATCGACAACACCATCCTGGCGCCCGGCCAGACGAGCCGGGTGGCCGCCGTCGTCGACTGGGAAATGTCCGCACTCGGTGATCCGCTCACCGACGTCGCCTTGATGTGCGTCTACCGCAATCCGGCGTTCGACCTGGTCATCGGCGAACCCGCGGCATGGACCAGCGAACGCCTGCCCTCGGTCGACGACCTCGCACACTGGTACACGACCACCTCGGGCAGGGAACTGAAGAACTGGAACTTCTACCTGGCCCTGGCGAACTTCAAACTCGCCGTCATCGCCGAAGGTATCAATCACCGCTACCTCGTCGGCGCGACCGTCGGAGACGGCTTCGACAGAGCCGGCGAGTCGGTCCCGGACTTCATCACGGCAGGGCTGCGAGCGTTGAAAGGATGAAACCGATGAGCAAAACCGCCCTGGTCACCGGCGCCACCCGCGGCATCGGATTGGGCATCGCCACCCGGCTCGCCGAGCAGGGATACGCACTCACGATCAGCGCGCGGGATTCCCACCGACTCGCCGCCGTCGCCGAAGATCTCCTGCGACTGGGCGCCGAGGACGTGGTCGTCGTTGCCGGCGACATGGCAGACCAACACACCGTGCACAAAATGATCGACCTGCACGCCGACCAATTCGGCACCCTCAACGCATTGGTACTCAATGCAGGATTCGGGGCCAGCGGAACAATCGCCGAGTACTCGATGCGACGGTTCGACAAGACCATCGACATCAACCTGCGGGCACCGTTGACCCTGGTGCAGCGGGCGCTGCCACTGCTGTGCGCCGCGGCAACCGCCGATCCCGAGCGCGGCGTCAAGGTAGTTGCGCTGGCGTCGATCACCGGGGTCTACGCCGAGGCGGGCCTGGCGGTGTACGGGGCAACGAAAGCCGCCCTGATCTCCATGATCGAAACCCTCAACGCCGAAGAGGCGGGCAACGGAATCACCGCCACGGCCATCGCACCGGCGTTTGTCGACACCGACATGGCCACCTGGATTCACGACAAGATACCGCCCGAATCGATGATCCAGGTCGACGACCTCGTCGAACTCGTCGACGCGCTGTTGCGGCTGTCCTCGCGTGCGATGGTCTCCAAGCTCGTCGTCGGCCGCGCCGCGACGACCGGCTACTGCGCCTGACGCGGCCGCGGCAACACGGACGCCGGTGCGAGCCGGCCCGGCGATACGAAGTGCGAAAGAAATGTGCCGCTACAGAGCACAACATGCGGGCCATCCCGGATCCAGAGCCGTCTCGGCTCTACCGACGCAGGAGTAAACCATGGTTGAAGCCGTCATTGTTTCCATCGCCCGTTCCCCGATCGGTCGCGCCATGAAGGGATCGCTCAAGGGCATGCGCCCGGACGACCTGGCGGCGCAGATGGTGCAGGCGGCACTGGACAAGGTTCCCGCCCTCGATCCCACCGACATCAACGACCTGATTTTGGGTTGCGGGCTGCCCGGCGGTGAGCAGGGCTTCAACATGGGCCGCAACGTTGCCGTGCAGTTGGGTTACGACTTCATTCCCGGCACCACCATCACCCGTTACTGTTCCTCGTCTTTGCAGACCACCCGGATGGCATTGCACGCGATCAAGGCCGGTGAGGGTGATGTGTTCATTTCCGCCGGTGTCGAGACGGTGTCCCGGTTCACCGCGGGCAGCTCCGACTCGCTGCCCGACACCCAGAACCCGCTCTACGCCGACGCGCAGGCCCGCACCGAGAAGCTGGCCCAGGGCGGGCAGCAGTGGGTCGACCCCCGCGAGGAGGGCCTGGTCCCGGACACCTACATCGCGATGGGCCAGACCGCGGAGAACGTCGCCCAGATCACCGGCATCACCCGCGAGGAGCAGGACCGGTGGGCGGTGCGCTCGCAGAACCGCGCGGAGGAGGCCATCAACAGTGGTTTCTTCGAGCGGGAGATCACCCCGGTGACCCTGCCCGACGGCACCGTCGTGTCCACCGACGACGGCCCCCGCGCCGGCACCACCTATGAGGCGGTCAGCCAGCTCAGGCCGGTGTTCCGGCCGGACGGCACCGTCACCGCCGGCAACGCGTGCCCGCTCAACGACGGCGCCGCCGCCCTGGTGATCATGTCCGACACCAAGGCCAAGGAGCTGGGGCTGACCCCGCTCGCCCGGATCGTGTCCACCGGGGTGTCCGGGCTGTCGCCGGAGATCATGGGTCTCGGCCCGATCGAGGCGTCCAAGCGGGCCCTCGCCATCGCGGGACTGGGCATCTCCGACATCGACCTCGTCGAGATCAACGAGGCGTTCGCCGTGCAGGTGATCGGGTCGGCGCGGGAGCTGAACATCGACGAGGACAAGCTCAACGTCTCCGGCGGCGCCATCGCCCTCGGTCACCCGTTCGGCATGACCGGTGCCCGCATCACCGCCACGCTGCTGAACAACCTGACCACCCACGACAAGCAGTTCGGCCTCGAAACCATGTGCGTCGGAGGCGGACAGGGCATGGCGATGGTCCTCGAACGGCTGAGCTGACGCGCACAGTCGGCGCCAGCGCCGACCGATAGCACCGATATCCGCGCCGCAAACCCGTGTCTCACAGATCGGTATGTCAACTAACGGTCGCTGCCGAGTCGTATGTTGCGGGCAAAATGCCGATCGATCTGCTGAAATAGCGCACAGATTTACTTGACAAATATGTCAAACACGAGCTGTAATGGAAGAGATTCCACTAGTGCGGAGCCGAATTCCACGACGACGCGCACCGGAACGGCGAGCTTTACTACCGCCGATGGGCTCACCGCGCGGTGCAGCGTGGCAGCCCCCGGTAATGGATGGATCCGGGCCAGTACCGGCACCGCGCATCTTGAAATCCTGACAGTCCTACCGACCCCCTGGAGACCCGATGACCTCCGCGAACGACCTTTGGAACACCGACGAGCGTCGCGCCCTCCGTGAGGCCGTGCGCGGCTTCACACTTCGCGAAGTAGTGCCGAACCTGCCGGCGTGGGAAGACGCGGGCGAGATGCCCCGATCGTTGCACGAGAAGGCCGGTGCACTCGGGCTTCTCGGCCTCGACTTCCCCGAGAAGGCCGGCGGTGAAGGCGACTTCATCGATTTGATGGTCGCCAACGAGGAGATCATCCTCGCCGGTGGCAGCACCGGAGTCACCTCCGCGCTGTTTTCCCACACCATCGGCGCATCTCACATCGCCGCCGCCGGAGATCCGTGGCAACTCGACGAGTTCGTCCGTCCCGCCGTCACCGGCACCAAGATCGCGTCCCTGGGTGTGACCGAGCCAGGGACCGGCTCGGATGTCGGATCCATCACCACCCGCGCGGTGCGCGACGGTGACGAGTACGTGATCACGGGTGGAAAGACGTTCATCACCTCGGGGACCCGCGCCGACTTCGTCACCGTCGCTGCGCGGACCGGCGGACCCGGCCATCACGGGGTCTCCCTGTTGGTCGTCGAGTCCAACCGTCCCGGATTCACCGTCGCGACCAGGCTGAAGAAGATGGGCTGGTTGTGCTCGGACACCGCCGAGTTGCATTTCGACGAGGTGCGGGTGCCCGTCCGCAACCTCATCGGCGAGGAGAACACCGGATTCCGGCAAATCATGCAACGCTTCGAGTCCGAGCGGCTCACCCTCGCGGTGCAGGCCGTCGCAACCGCCGAACGCTCTCTCGCCCTGGGCAAGGAGTACGCGACGGTCCGCACGACCTTCGGTGTGCCGCTCGCGCAGCGGCAGGTGATCCGTCACAAGCTCGCGGAGATGCAGCGGCAGACGCTGGTGGCACGCACCTACGTGCGTGATGTAACCGCTCGCTGGGCGGCCGGGGAGAAGGTTGACGCCGAGGTCGCGATGGCCAAGAACACCGCCGTCGCAGCCTGCGACTTCGTGGTCAATGAAGCGGTGCAGATCCACGGCGGGATGGGTTACATGCGCGAGAGCGAGGTAGAACGCCACTACCGCGATTCCCGCATCCTCGGTATCGGTGGTGGAACGAACGAGATCATGAACGAGATCATCGCCAAGCGGTTGCTCGACGCACCCCAGGCAAGCCGATGACGGCGGCGGAGACGGTCGGTCAGCGGCCACTGGTGATCAGCGACGTCACCGGCGGGGTCGCCACCGTGACCCTCGATTCCCCGGGCAACCGCAACGCGTTGTCCGCGGACCTGTGCGCCCACCTGCTCGCCGAGCTGACCACCGCAGTGCGCGACGACAACGTCCGGGCGGTGGTGTTGACCCACACCGGACCGGTCTTCTGCGCCGGTGCGGATCTGAAGGAAGCACCCGAGCGCCGCGGTGCCGCTGCACGCGACTTCTCCGCGGTGCTGGAGTTGTTGTGGACCTCACCGAAACCGGTGGTCGCCCGTCTTGCCGGCCCGGCCCGCGCCGGCGGCACCGGACTGGTCGTTGCCTGCGATTTCGCGGTGGCGGTGGACACCGTCAGCTTCGCCTTCACCGAGGTGCGGATCGGCGTCGTTCCCGCGGTCATCTCGGTCCCGCTCCGACATCGAGTTGTGCCCCATGCGCTCTACCGTCTGTTCCTGTCCGCCGAGACATTCGATGCACATCACGCGGCAAGCATCGGCTTGCTCAGCGCAGTGGTCCCGGTCGACGATCTCGACGACGAGATCGGTCACCTCGTCGAGACCCTGGTACTGAGCGGACCGAAGGCGTGGGCCGGAACCAAGCGACTGCTCCGCTCCGAGGCCCCCTCGATCGCCGTGGAACTCTCTGCAATGCAAGATCTTTCGGCGCAATACTTCAACTCCGAGGAAGGCAGAGAAGGTATTCGGTCATTCGCCGAACGACGTCGACCGGCATGGGTACCCCACTGCTGAGTCGGCACCTCGCCGCGATCGGGCAACGAAACCAAGACGCTAGGAGAGAACACATGCAAGGCGGAATCGGGGATTGGATCGTTCGACGCGCGCATCGCCGACCGAACGCGACGGCATTGATCGACGGCGACAGCGGCCGGGCGGTGTCGTATACGGATCTCGAGCGTGACGTGTCGGCCACGGCGGCCGCACTGCACGAACTCGGTGTCCGCCGCGGGGACCGTGTCGCGATCCTGATGGAAAACTCCATCGAGTTCGTTCGCGTGCTCTTCGGCGCGGCGAATCTCGGCGCGATCGTGGTCCCGGTCAATTTCCGGCTCGGCGCAGAGGAGGTTCGCTACATCCTCGCCGACTCGGGCGCCACCGTGCTCGCGGTATCGAACAGATTCCGTGACCTCGCCACCGGCGCGGTGGAGCGGGGCGGGCACGGCGTCCGACGGATCGTGGTCGAAACCGCCGGCGCCCAGGTCGGCGGCCTGCCCGTCTCGACGTTCGACGACTTGCTCACCGCGGCGGGACGGCGAGGCCCCGACCCGCTCGTCCGCCAGGACGACACCTGCGTGATCATGTACACCTCCGGTACGACCGGCACCCCCAAGGGTGCGATGCTCACCCACGCGAACATGCAGTGGAATGCGTTCAACATGGCGACCGTCGGGAGCGGGCTGACGAACGGGACCGTCACCATCGCGGTGGCGCCGATGTTCCACATCGGTGCGCTCGGATTGTCGGTGCTGCCCATCCTCTACGCCGGTGGCACGGTGATCACGGTGCGTGCGTTCGATCCCGACCGGACCCTGGCCCTGATCCAGCGGTACCGCACCACCACCCAGTTCATGGTCCCGGCGATGTGGGCGGCGCTGTCGAAGGTGCCGGACTTCGACTCCTATGACGTCTCGTCGATGCAGTACGTGCTGTGCGGCGGCGCCCCCTGCCCGCTTCCGGTGATCGAGTTCTATCAGCAGCGCGGCTGGATGTTCCTGGAAGGCTTCGGGATGACCGAGGCATCACCGAACACCTTGTTGCTCGACGAGGAATCGGTGGTCTCGCACGCCGGCTCGGTGGGCAGACCGTTCATGCACGTCGACGTCCGAATCGTCGATCACGACGATCACGATGTCGCGGTCGGTGAGGTCGGCGAACTGGTGCTGCGCGGACCGAACATCTTCGCCGGGTACTGGGGCAGACCCGCGGAGACGGCCGAAGCCACCCGGGGCGGCTGGTTCCACACCGGCGACCTCGGACGCGCCGATGCCGAGGGTTTCATCACCTTGGTGGACCGGAAGAAGGACATGATCATCTCCGGGGGAGAGAATGTCTATCCGATCGAGGTGGAGCAGGTTCTCTACCGTCACCCCGCGGTGTCGGAGGTCGCCGTGATCGGTGTCCCGGATGAGAAGTGGGGGGAGACGGTCGTCGCGGTGGTGGTGTCCGTGGGGGACAGCATCGACGAAACCGAACTGATCGACTTTGCGCGTGCCCGGATCGCGCATTTCAAGTGCCCGCGGCGGGTGGTGTTCGTCGAGGAGCTGCCTTACACCGCGACCGGGAAGATCCTCAAGCGCAAGCTGAGGGAACGCATCACGGGAGTGGCCGCCAGCGTGCACCGCTGATCGAGGAGACCCCCGGCGGCCGGGTCCGGTCACCGACGTCATAGTTGACTGAGATGTCATATCATCGAGGAACGTCAGTACGGTCTCGGAAGGAGGCAGACAATGGCACAACCCGCACGCGCGACACCTTCGGGTGCCGAGAATGCCGCACCGGCCGGCACCAGGAGCAACGGTGGTGGCCCGAAGGCGGCGGGGTCGGTGCAGTCTCTGTCTGCTCGCGGCAAGAGGACGCGGGCCGCGCTCGTCCAAGCAGGTCGGGAGGTCTTCGAGGAGGTCGGTCTCAACGAGGCCCGGGTCGCCGACATCACCCGCCGGGCCGAGGTCGCCTACGGCAGCTTTTACACGTACTTCGAGTCGAAAGAGGAACTCTTCCGGGAGGTACTCAAGCAGGTCACCGGGGAGATGTTCGAAGCCTCCGCAGTGGGGGGCGACGCCGGATCCAGCCCGAGGGCTCGCCTGGAGGCCGCCAACCGCCGCTACCTGCAGGCCTTTTCGCGCAACGCCCGGATCATGGGTGTGATCGAGGAGGTCGCTCCCTACGACTCCTACACGCAGGAGTTGCTGAGGGGGATCCGCGCCCTGTTCCGCGGTCGGATCGAGCACGGCGTCCGCCACCAGCAGAAGGAGGGTCGCCTCGACCCCGATCTCGATCCGCACGTCGTCGCGCAAATTCTCGGCGGAATGATCGAGCAGGTCGCCCGGGGGTCGTTCCTGCAGGGCGAGTCCTACGACGAGGACGTCGCCGTTCATACCGTGACCACCCTGTGGTCCAACGCGGTGGGAACTCTCGCCGACGAGTGAGCTGGCTCGAGGCCAACCGCGGAATTGCCCAAGTAGTGCTCTACCCCGCATGACCGAGGTGCAGACGGAGGTGCGATGGACCTGCGACAGCTGCAGTATCTGGTCGCCGTCGCGGAAGAAGGCAGTGTGCGCGGCGCCGCCCGCCGGCTCTACATGGCGCAGCCACCTCTCTCACAAGCATTGCTTCGGCTCGAACGTGAGCTGGGAGTCGCGCTGTTCACCCGGTCCAGCCGGGGGGTGGTCCTCACCGACGCGGGCCGGGAACTGGTCGGTCGTTCCCGCGAGATCATCTCCCAGGTCGAGGACGCGAAAACCGCCATGCAGGTCAGGGAGCGAGACACCGGCCCGGATCTGCGGATCGGGGCAGTGGCAGGCCCGTTGTCGGCCGGCGAGCTCACCCGCCCCATCCTCGATGCATTCCGCACCCAGCACCCCGAGATCACCGTCAAACTGCGTGACACCAGCTTCGCCGACCAAGTCGACCTGGTCACGAGCGGAGTCATCGACCTGGCACTCGTGCGTTGCCCGATCGAGCACGACGACGTCGATGTCGTGCCCATCGCGGCGGAGCCGCGTGCACTCTTCGTGCCGAGTACGCACGAACTCGCGGCCGAGCAGCACCTGTCCGTCGACGACATCACCGACTATCCGATGCTGGCCCTCGACGCGCCGGACTCGTTCGCGAGCTTCTGGCAGCTCGACCCCGAGCGCGGGCGCTCCCTGGTCGACCAGGCAATCCCGCCGGTGTCGACCGTGCAGGGCATCCAACTGGCATTGGAAACCGCCCAGGTCGTCGTCACCGGCTGTGCCGCGATGGCCCGGTTGGCGCCCTCACCGTTGATTCGTGCCATCGAGCTACCCGACGCCAGCCCGTCGATCATCGGGGTCGCGTACCGGCGCGGGAACACCCGACCTGAGATCCGGGCCTTCCTCGACACCGCACTCGCAGCGGCCGCAGAGAACATCGCCCTGCTGCCGAACGCCAGCAGCGTCTGACATCCCGGTCCCACCGGACCACGTGACCCACGTGCAGCCCTCCCCTTGACGATCTACTTGACAAACCTGTCAAATTGAAAGGTCGGCTCCCGTCCGACCACAACCCGCGCGCCCCTCTGCGCGCGCGACTCCACCAATCGAGAGGTTCCGAAACCGATGAATCCGAGCAACGACCCGTCCTGGCTTCACGGAGCGGGGGTCGTCGTCACCGGCGCCGGCAACGGCATCGGCCGCGCCCTGGCACACCGACTGGCCCGCGCGGGCGCGCGGGTCGCCGTCAACGACCGCGATGCCACCGCGTGTACGGCCGTCGCCGACGAGATCGGCGGATACGCCCTACCGGGCGACGCGGCAGCCGAGGACGCCGTGCACGAACTGATCTCACAGGCACGGCAGGCGATCGGTTCGATCGACATCTACTTCGCCAACGCGGGCATCGAGACCGGTGCGCACGACGCAGAAGCGGACTGGGAACGCTCGTGGAACGTCAACGTGATGGCCCACGTGCGCGCCATGCGAGAACTGCTGCCCGACTGGTTGGAACGGGGACAAGGGCGACTCGTCGTCACCGCATCGGCAGCGGGACTGCTCACCATGCTCGGTTCCGGACCGTACTCGGTGACCAAACACGCAGCCGTCGCTCACGCGGAATGGGTCTCGGCCACCTACGGCGACCGCGGCATCACCGTCCAATGCCTGTGCCCGCAAGGTGTTCGAACCCGCATGCTCCCCACCAACGAGGTCGGGGACGTCGTGTTCAGCCAGGGCGTACTCGAAGCCGAACAGGTTGCCGACGACGTGATCGACGCCCTCGGCGACGACCGCTTCTACATCCTCCCGCACCCGCAAGTGGCGCAGTACTACGCCACCAGGGCTACTCAACCCGATCGATGGCTGCAGGGCATGCGCCGCCTGCAGCACAAGATCGACAACGCGGCACCAGCCGGCGCCGCCCGACCAATCGCACCGAAGATCAACGAAACGACAGGACCCCGATCGTGAACCAACTCGCGAGCCTCATCACCGACCTCTACGACGAGCAGACCGCTCTCGACGACATCGTGACAGTCTTCGACAACGACGACTGGAACCGGCCCACCCCCGCGGAGGGATGGACCAGCCGCCATCAGATCGCCCACCTCGCCTTCTTCGATGCCACCGCGCAGATGTCACTGACCGACCCGGAAGCATTCGCCGAACAGCGCCGCCGCGCCGATCGGGATCCGGACGCGTACAGCATCGCGGTCCTCGAACCCCTGCTGGCGCTGACCTCCGCGCAACTCCTCGACACGTGGCGGCAAGGTCGCCGCTCGCTCCTGAACGCGTTCCGCTCCACTCCGGCCGGCACCCGCCACCCCTGGTACGGGCCTTCGATGAGCGTGGCGTCCATGATCACCGCCCGGCTGATGGAGACCTGGGCGCACGGTCAGGACGTCGCCGACACCGTCGGGGCCAGCCGGCCGGTGACGTCGCGGTTGGAGCACATCGCACGGATCGCGTGCCTGGCGTTCCCGTTCAGTTTCGGCAATCGTGCAATGCCAGTCCCCGACACCGGTGTACGGGTGCGCCTGGCCCTGCCCTCAGGAGGGACATGGGAGTTCGGCGACGAAGGCCTCGAGGACTCGGTCAGTGGGCCGATCGAGGACTTCTGCCTGGTGCTCACCCGCCGCCGTCACGTCGCCGACACCACCCTGGTCACCTCCGGGCCGATCGCGGAGCAGTGGATGACGCTCGGGCAGGCCTACGCCGGTCCGCCCGGACCGGGCCGGGCGTCCGGTCAGTTCACCCGGCGGACACCGCTGGTCTCGAGCGCAGCGCAGAACCCACAGGACTGACCTGCTCCCCGGGTGCAGCCAATGGCACCCTCCGGGTGCAGTGCCGTCGGAGGAAGAGCCCCGGACGGCGTATCTGTCGTGCGTCCACGACGATTCCGCGAGTTTGATGGCCATGTCATGTTTTCATTCATGCTGATGAGCTGCTGTGATATCGGATAAGTATCACGAGACTGCACCGATTTCGTTGACATAGATGTCATAAAACTGCGACGGTGATGACGATCACATTCGAGGCCATTTGGAGGAATGATGTCCACATCAGCAGCGAGCGGGACCACCGCACCGCAGTCCGTTCGGGAAGTCGACGCGGTGGTGGTCGGCGCCGGATTCGGCGGCCTGTACATGGTGCACCGGCTGCAGGAGATGGGATTGACGGTGCAGGCGTACGAGGCCGCCCCGGATGTGGGAGGAACCTGGTACTGGAACCACTACCCCGGGGCACGCACCGACTGCGAGGGCTACTACTACTGCTACTCGTTCGACCCCCAGATGCTCCAGGAGTGGACCTGGAAGGAGCGTTACCCCACCCAACCGGAAATGCAGTCCTACTTCGGGTACGTGGCCGACAAGTTCGATCTGCGCCGCCACTACCGGTTCGCAACTCGGGTCGAGACTGCCGAGTTCGACGAAGCATCCGGTCGCTGGCAGGTGCGCACCGACACCGGTGAGCGCACCTCGGCGACGTACCTGGTCACCGCCGTGGGGATCCTGTCGGCCCCGAACCTGCCGGACTTCCCCGGCATCGAATCGTTCGAGGGCCAGTGGTTGCACACCGCGTACTGGCCCGCGGAGGGCGTGGACCTGGCCGGCAAGCGGGTCGGGATCATCGGTACCGGTTCGACCGGCGTGCAGGCCATTCCCCTGCTCGCAGAACAGGCCGAGCACCTGACCGTGTTCCAGCGCACCCCGAACTACGTCATCCCGGCCCGCAACCGGGCTGTCTCCCAGCAGGAGATGGACGAGATCAAGACGCGTTACGACGAGGTGTGGGCCAAGGTGCGCCGGCACTGGTTCTCGTTCCCGTTCGAGAATGCAAACCTGCTCGCCGGCTCGACGGACGAGCAGGAGCGCACCCGAGTCTACGAAAAGGCATGGGAGTACGGCGGATTCCCGTTCCTGTTCAGCTTCGACGATCTGCTGTTCGACACCGCCGCCAACGATTCGGCCGCCGAATTCGTGCGCGACAAGATCCGCGCCGCCGTGACCGATCCGGCCGTCGCCGAAAAGCTGACACCGCGCTACCCCTTCGGCGCCAAGCGGCCACCGTCGGGCTCGGGCTACTACGAGACGTTCAACCGTGAGGACGTCGACCTGATCGACGTGTCCGGCAACGCGATCGCCGAGATCACCGCACACGGTGTCCGGTTGGCCGACGGCACCGAACACGAGGTCGACGTACTCGTCTTCGCCACCGGCTTCGACGCCTCCACCGGCGCGCTGACGCGGATGAACATCGTCGGCCGTGACGGCGAAACCCTCGCCGGCAAGTGGGCCCCTGGCCCGCGCACCCATCTGGGTATCGGAACCCACGGCTTCCCGAACATGTTCATGATCACCGGCCCGCAGAGCCCGTTCACCAACATCCCCCCGTGCGCACAGAACACCGCCGACTGGATCGCCGATGCCATCACCCACATCAACGCCACAGGCGGTGCACTGATGGAAGCAACCGAACAGGCCCAGGACGCCTGGACCGAACAGATCACGGCGATCGCCGAACAGACACTGCTCGTCGCCGGCAAGGACGTGCACTCCTGGTTCACCGGCACCAACGTCGAAGGCAAGGCCCCCGTCATCAACGTCTTCTTCGGTGGCGCCGACAAGTACATGGACATCTGCGAACAGGAAGCCGCGGACGGCTACTCCGGATTCGAAATCCACACCCCCGCCGTTGCCACTCGATAACCCCACAGTGGCCGGGAATGGTTGCACCAGAAATCGTCCATCCCGAGCACTCGACCGCACGCCTTAACACATGAAGGAAGATCGCCATGAAAGCATGGATGTTCCACGGTCCCGGTACTCAGCTCGAACTCGTTGACGTACCGGACCCCACCCCGGCTCCCGGTGAAGTCGTCGTCGATCTCAAGGCCGCCGGCCTGTGCCACAGCGATGTCGGCATCACCGACGGCACCCTGACCGAAGTCCTCGGATTCACCCCGATCATTCTGGGGCACGAGGCTTCTGGTGTCGTGTCCGCGATCGGCGAGGGGGTGACAACGGCTGCGATCGGCGACCGCGTAGCGATCAGCGCGATGGGAGACGGCACGAGCGGCGTCATCGGCCAGAAGACCATCGGCATCGGCCGTCACGGCGCATACGCGCAGAAGCACCTCACTCCGGCGAGCGAGCTCATCCCGATCCCCGACGAAGTCCCCTTCGTCCAGGCTGCCGCAGCGACCGATGCGGGCATGACCTCCTACCACGGCGTCTTCGTCCGCGGCGGTCTGCAACCGGGCATGAAGGTCGGCATCATCGGCCTCGGTGGACTCGGCCTGACCGGGGCGCGCATGGCCGTTCTCGCCGGCGCCGAGGTCTACGCTGCCGAGATCAACACCGACGTGCACGCCGCGGGCCTCGAACGTGGAGTCAAGCACGTGGTCAACGACGTCACCGAACTCGCCCCGTTCGAACTCGATCTGATCGTGGATTTCGCCGGATTTGGAACGACCACGGCCGGCGCCATCGAGGCAGTCCGGCACGGTGGCCGCATCGTCCAGGTCGGTGTCGGACAGCAGGAGTCGACGATCAATACCTATCTGCTGGCAATGAAAGACCTGCAACTCGTCGGCTCGGTGGGTGGCACGCCCGCGGACACCGTCGAGGTGATCAAGTACATCGCATCCGGTGGTCTCACGATCGCCACCAGGACGATCGGATTCGACGACATCCCCGCCGGTTTGGACGAAGTCGCCCGCGGCGTGAAGGGCCACCGTCTGGTAGCCACCATCGGCGATTGAATCTCGGCAGATCGGGGGACCCCTGTTCTGTAGCGGTTCCGGAGGCCGCAGTGCTTCCGGGATCGACGATCCGCCCCATGCGGAGGAGGGCTCACGCGCACAATGCCTGCCCCTCCACCGCGGGCAACCCCCATAAACGGGGGTGCGTGCAGTGAGAACACCGCCGCACGGATCGACGCGTCGCCCGCACCCGCCGCGCGGGTGGCGGCGGATCGAGGCCACCGAGACGAGCAAGCCCGGACCGAGCAGATCACGGCCCGCCGAACACACCCTGCTCACCGCTGGCAAGAAGCTGCACCGGAGGTTCGCCGACACCGAATTTCGCAGCATGACACCGTGATCGCCCTCGTCCGGGCACCGCCATATAGGGATCCGGTGTCCACCTCACAACGACGACGGCCGCACCCTCACCACCTTCGCTCTACGCCACACCGGCGCACCGATCAACCCGTCAATACATCAGGAGAAACACGATGACGAACGACGCGCGCACCGACGCACTGCGTGAACTCTACGAAAGCTGGGGCAATCGGGCCGCCGCCAATCCCGCCATGGACCTGGCGACCATGCGGGATATGTACGAACAGGCACACCTTCTGGCGACCGAACCCGAGGGTGTCACGTATCGCGATGTCGACGCCAACGGTGTCGAGGCGATGTGGATCGTTCCCGAGGGCGCACCCGACGATGCTGCGATCATTTACACCCACGGCGGCGGATGTTCCGTCATGTCGATGCACAGCCATCGCAAACTCGCCGGTCACCTGGCCAAGGCCGCCGGCGTGAAGGTGCTGAACCTGAACTACCGCCTCGCCCCCGAGCACCCGTACCCCGCTCAACTCGACGACGCGCAGGCAGCCCACCGCTGGCTGCGCGACCAGGGCATCGACCCGAAACGCATCGCCACAGCGGGAGACTCTGCGGGCGGCAATCTCGCCACCACCCTTGCGCTGGTGCTGCGCGATACCGGCGAACAAGTTCCGGCGGCGATCGTCGGCTTCTCGCCCTGGTACGACATGGAGCACAACGGAAAGACCCTCGAAACAAACGCGGAAACCGACGCGCTCGTCCAGCGTCCGGTCGTAGAGATGATGTCTCAGATGTTCCTCGGCGAAGCCGGCTCACCGACTGATCCGCTGACCAACCCCCTCTATGCCGACCCCACCGGTCTGCCGCCCATGTACCTGACCGCGAGCACCTATGAAACTCTTCAGGACAACGCCGAGCGTTTCGCGGAGCTGGCACGCACAGCAGGCGTCGATGTGACCCTCGAGACCACGCCGGGAATGCAGCACGTCTTCCCGTTCATGGCCGGACGATCGCCGGAAGCCGACGCCGCAATCTCTGCCGCCGGCGCCTTCCTCCGCAAGCACCTCGGTCTGTGACCGCCTCACTTCCCGGGTGAACAACTGACCACGTCGACGAGGGTCCGGAAACACCCGGACCCTCGTCCCGCGCAGTCCACCTCATGGGTCAACAGTTGAAACAGGAGCTCGTCCGATGAGTAATTGCGATCTGAGGCGCACTGCGCTCGTTGTCGGCGCCTCCCGCGGCATCGGCTTGGCCACCGCGCAGGCTTTCGCTGCCGCCGGTGCCGACGTCATCCTCACCTCCCGCTCGGCACAATCCGCGACGCGGCTGCCACACAGGTCGGGGGGACGGCAATCGGGGTGGGTGTACATGCCCTCGACGAAGACGGTGCCCGGCGGTGCATCGACAACGTCGTCGATCGATTCGGTGGTCTCGACATCCTGGTGAACAACGCCGGCACGAATCCTGCCTACGGCAGGCTGGCAGAACAGGACCACGGGCGATTCTCGAAGACATTCGATGTCAACCTCTGGGCACCACTGCTGTGGAGTGGTCTCGCCTCCAAGGCATGGATGACGGACAACGGTGGGGCGATCGTGAACACCGCCTCGCTCGGAGGCATGGTCGCGGAGAAGGGAATCGGCGTGTACAACGCCTCGAAGGCAGCGTTGATCCATCTCACGAAGCAACTCGCGATGGAACTTGCACCGGCAGTCCGCGTCAATGCCGTCGCACCCGGGGTGGTCAGGACAAAGCTCGCCGAAGCACTGTGGGTTGACCAGGAGCACGAGGTGGCCGCGGCCACCCCACTCGGACGCATCGGTGAGCCGGACGACGTCGCCTCGGCGATCCTGTTCCTTGCCTCCGACGCCGCCCGCTGGATCACAGGCGAAACATTGGTCGTCGACGGTGGCCAACTTCTCGGCGACATACGGAACTTTGCGGAGTAGCCCGACAGCGAACCTGCGGAGTCTCGGCATGTGGACCGAGCTGTTGTCATGCAGCCGCCGCCTACACCGTGGACGTGGGCTACGGCGACTGGCCCTGCTCCACTGGGGGATCAGAACGAGAGCTGCCCGGCGCTGGTCGCCGGGCAGGCAGAAATGCAATGTCGTCTAGGGGCTCGGCTCGGTACGGGCCGACAACATAACAGGAGGCCAGCAAGTGTCAGCCACACTCACGTGCAAGGAGATCGACGCCGTGCTGGTGATCACTCTCGATCGGCCGCAGGTGAAGAATGCGATCAATCGCGAGATGGCCGACTCCCTGGCCGACGCCTTCGACCGGCTGGACGCGGACGACAACCTCAAAGCCGGGGTTCTCACAGGGGAAGGGCCCGACTTCTGCGCCGGCATGGATCTCAAAGCCTTCGCCGATGGATCGCTGCCGGAAACACGAGGCCGTGGCCTGGCCGGCCTTACGCGCATGCCTCCGCGCAAACCATTGATCGCTGCCGTCGAAGGCCATGCAGTAGCGGGCGGCTTCGAACTCGTCCTGGCATGCGACCTCGTCATCGCCTCGGAAACTGCAAGGTTCGGACTACCCGAAGTGACGAGAGGACTCATCGCCGCGGGCGGGGGAATTGTCCGTCTCACACAGATGATCCCGCGCAACCATGCAGCCCATCTACTTCTCACGGGCGACACGATTCGGGTCGGTGAAGCAAAGGAGATCGGAATCGTGAACTCGATTACATCAACTGGAATGGCGGCAAAGGATGCCATCGACCTGGCACACCGAATCAGCCGGAACGCGCCCCTGGCGGTCGCTCGAACGAAAGAACTGCTCACCGCCAGCATGTGCCTGACAACCGAGCAAGCCTTCGACATGGTTGACTTCGCGGCCCCGCAAATCCTCTCCTCAAACGACGCCCGGGAGGGCGCCACAGCATTCCGTGAGAAACGTGCACCGATTTGGTCGGGATCATAACGGCGGTGACGGCGTCGAGATCTCGGCGCAGAACCCGGACGAAGGACCGCAGCGCCGGCTTCCCGTCAGCGTCGCCAGCGGTCATCCGGGCGGCGAGGTCGGATCCGCGGCGCTCGGTTATGATCTCGGCGAAGTCGTGCGCGAGGCGGTGGGTGGAGACCAGCGCGGGACTGCGATCGAGCAGTGCATCGAGTTGGCTGCGGTCGTCGTCGGTGAGCCGGGCGGGATGCCTGGTCAGCCAGCCGGTGGCCTGCCGGATGCTGGCCGACCGGAGGTGAGGGTAGCTGCTGGTGCGACGCCCGGACGGGCTGCAGGTAGCGGACGGTCGTGTCGCTGCCGCGATACCCGAGTCTAACGATTTCCCGGGTGAGGCGTGCCGCATCGGTGCACCCGGCATTGAACCGTTCGTGCAGATATGGCTTGAACTCATCCAGCAGACTCGCGCGGGATGCCGAGGTGGGTGAGCAGCTCGTCGAGGTCGGTGGCGTGGGCGAACCGCCGCACCGTTCTGCGGTCGCGAGTTACCGCCCAATCGCCGACAGAGACATCCCGTACGAGGGCAGTTGCTAGATGCGGCGAAAGTCTTTGCCGTGCAGTCGGTGGTGTCGCAAAAAGAATCGGCGGACTCGGATATCATCGTGACGGGGTGCCCACCGATCGCGGTGTCCGACAGCTGCCGGCGGTAGCGGGAATGCACCCGGGCGGACTCGTCGCCACAATGCGGGCACCAACCCGCTCGCCTTTCGGTTCCGCGGCGACACGGATGGTCGAACCCACCCTCTGAACGCCGGCAACGACGACACCCACCAGATGGGGCAACAATGCCCGCACACTCTCGAGGTCACACGCCGATGATCCTCACCCGCCGTAGATCAACACGCCGTGACGACACGCCCAGGATCTTCACGCAAATTGCGCCAGATCCGCTTTCGCCGAGCGTCATCAATTCTGTAACTGCTTTTTTAAAGGCCGCGATACTGGATGAGTTTCACCCCTTTCGTGCCGATTCAATGACTTAGGCGGAATCTCAGAGGGACAGTGATGTTGCTAACAGCGGACCAGCCTTGGAGCAATTCTTCCGAGTCACGCCTCGCCGAGCCACATCCGCTTCGGCGCCAGGTCCTCGATTAGCATCCATCGACACACATCAGGAGAAGACATGCCATCCTTCGGAGTCCAGACGCCGGATTTCCCTTCCACAGGGTGCGCTGTGGTGTTCGGCGCAACTGGTGGAATCGGCGTCGCCACAGCGGGCCTGCTCGCAGAACGCGGCTGCGACGTCATCTTGACCTACCGGTCCCGCCGAGCAGAAGCAGACGAGCTCGCCGATTCAATCCGGGCGCTGGGACACAAGGCGACGACCCAGGCCTGCGATGTAACCGATCGAGAGTCCGTGGCCGCCGTTGTCGAAGCCGCACTGGCCGAACATGGTCGGATCCATACCGTAGTATCGGCGGCCGGCCTCGTCTTTCGCACCCGGCCACTGATCGAGTTCACCGACGACGAGTTCGCCGACGTGATCCACACCGATGTCCTCGGGTTCTTCAACATCGCCAAGGCAACCGTGCCTGCACTTCGAGCCGGAGGTGGGGGATCGATCACCGCGCTCATCACCACGGCAGTGGACCGCACGGTGCCCACAGACGCACTGTCCGCGACTCCCAAAGCGGCCGTAGCCATGATGATGCGGATGCTGGCTACAGAGGAGGCAGCCAACGGTATCCGGGCGAATGCGGTAGGGCCCGGTGTCGTCGAGGGCGGAATGGTTCCCCCGATGCGCGACGCCGACGAGGTCACACGCGACCTTCTCTCGCTAGCCGTAGAGCAGACCCCGTTGGCACGCCTCGCGCTTCCAGAAGAGGTCGCGGAAGCGATCGTCTTCCTGGCCTCCACCAAGGCTTCCTACATCACTGGACAGCGACTCATGGTTGACGGCGGACTCGCCACCTGAACGACACACATTTGTGCGTGCGAGAGCGTTCCTGATATCGCCGCCCGGCGACATTCTGCCGAACGGTGGCTCAGGGACGCCCTGTGTTGCGCTAGAAGGCGGACGTTGTCGGTTGTCGATCTTGGGCCGTCGAAATGGATGGCTTCCACTTGTTCTGTGTTGCGCGGCAAGTACTGAGGGACAACGTTGGCGGCTCGCGGAACGTGAGCGCCTACAACGTGCATCACGTCGAGTGGCTGACGCTGCCGTCCTCGCGTTTCGAGTCAAATTCTTTTGCCGTGAGCGACATTCGGCGATCCGGGTCTGGAGGCACCGACGACGTCGGTCGTCGCAGTGATTCGGAAGTTACTTCGTGCGAGTCCTATGGTGCCCGAGTGTAATCGCACTGTAAGCACACCGTTCAGGCCACGCAGTGAGCCCGACCGCCGCAGTTGTGTCCGGTTATGTGGAGGACGCGTACAGCGAAGGTGCAGCGAGAGCCAGGTACTTACGTCGTTGCGTGTGTCGCCCGCGCCCGTGGTCGTCTTCCGTGAGGTGTCGCACTCCTTCTTGAGGCATCGGGCGAGAGGAAGGAACCGACTGACAAGGCGCGGAACTGTGCGACTCTATAGTCGCGATGCGCTCGGCGGAATCATCGAACTCTTGACTACCGCCAGTGCGCTGGGATGTCACGGCCTCCGCACGGCGACGGTCAGAAAATGCTCGTTTCTAGTGCTCATATTCCTGGCCGTCGCCGGTTTGGTTCAAGCCACGACGAATCCGTCGTAGTTGTTCTCGGCAGATGCCAGGCACTCTCTTCTGTATTCGCCTGCGCCACCGAAGTAGAAGAGGGATGCATGTGCCTTGCCTGGCACGTTGTCGCCGAAGAACCACGAACGCTTGCCCTTGGACAGTACTGTCGCATTGACGATCTGCGCTATATGGTCATTCCACGCTTCCGTCGCGTCGGGTGTTGCCTCAATCCGGTCGAGACCGTTGTCTCGGAGCGACTTGATCGCCTGGCCGATCCACTCAACGGCACCTTCGATGACTACAGGAATGTTGGCGAATGGCGTTTGCGGGCCGGAAATCATAAACATGTTCGGAAAGGCATCGACACCAATGCCGAGGTGAGTCCTCGGTCCGTGCTCCCATTTTTCCTTCAGAGTCACGCCACCCCTTCCTTGCACGTTCATATGGGTCAGGGCGCCCGTTCCTGCATCGAACCCGGTGGCGAAGATGATCACGTCAGCTTCGTACTCATCGTTCCCGACACGGACCCCGTTTTTTGCGATTTCGGTGATTGGGTTGTTGCTGACGTCCACGAGCGATACATTGTCGCGGTTGAAGGTTTCATAATAGAAGTGGCCGAGCGGAGGCCGCTTTCCCGCCAGTGGATAATCCTTCGGGCAGAGCATCTCTGCGGTTGCAGGGTCGTTGACGATCGCGCGAATCTTGTTCCGCACGAATTCGGAAGCGACTGCATTCGATTCGTCGTTAACCAGGAGGTCATCGAACGTCTCGAAGATGAACCGGAACCCACCCGCTTCCCAGCCTCCTTCGAGGATCTTCTGCTGTTCCTCCGGTGTGAAATCGGCCATGACGCGTCCTGCGGGAGCCATTGCGAACCCGAAGAAATGCTGGCGGGCCATGGCCCAAATGGTATCCGAGTTCGCGCGAATGGACTGGCGCTCGTCCTCTGTCAAGACGTAATTCCGACCCGGCATTACGTAGTTAGGTGTACGCTGAAAAACCGTCAGCTGCTCGGCCGTGAGGGCCACAATAGGAATAACCTGCACGGCAGTCGCGCCGGTTCCGATAACCGCGACCCGCTTTCCGGTGAAATCGACCTTTTCCTCGGGCCAATTTCCGGTTACATACCATTCTCCCTGGAAATTGTTTATACCGTTAAAGTCAGGCTTGTATGGTAGTGACAGCAGTCCTGAGGCCGGGATGAAGTACTTGCAGGTGTATGTTCCGCCTTGCTCGGTGGTAACCGTCCATTCATTGGACTGTTCATCATAAATTGCGGAGTTGACGCGTGTGTTGAAAAGGATGTCTTTTCGCATGTCGAATCTATCGGCAACGTACTTCAGATAGGCAAGAGCCTCAGGCTGAGTTGCGAACCGCTCAGACCAATCCCACTCATCTTGCAGTTCCTTCGAGAACGAGTACGCGTATACCCAGCTCTCGCTATCTGTGCGCGCCCCGGGGTAGCGGTTCCAGAACCAGGTCCCGCCTACCTCCGGTGCCGCTTCGATAACCTTGACCGAGAGACCTAGTTGCCGAAGCTCGTGGAGCATTCGCATTCCTCCGATGCCCGCCCCGACGACGACTGCATCGAACTCTTCGTTTCGGCTAGTCTTCTTTCCCTGGACAGCCTGGGTGTGAACCGACACTTCCGCCTCCTTGTGATTGTTTGCGTCTTACGAATTCCTGCGGAAAGTGTTCCCCGCATCGATATTTCAGTTGGGTCCAAACCGCGCACGGAGCCGCATCCCAAACTCGGCGATGTCCGTGTCCACTTCTGCGGCCCCGCCCGCCATGAATGGGAAAATGTGCTGTTGTTCCGAATACGTGCTGAGTTCGACTTCGACTCCTGCCGCAACGGCTCGGTCAGAGCGCTGCTCGGAGTCGTTGAGCAGCGTCTCGGAGCCGCCCGCGATCACCAGTAGCGGCGACAACCCAACGAGGTCGGCGTGGAGTGGATTGACCAACCGGCCTAGGGGAGATGTCCCAGGAACATCGTCGACATGATGTCGGCTACGTCTCGAGTGGCGGGGGATCAGTGTCGGTGTCGTTTTGAGCGCACTGCCGTGATGTTCCGTCCAATTATGGCGAGAAGCCCACGATTGCGGCCGGCAGGGGCTGTCCGGCTTCACGAAGCTTCAGCACTGTCCTGCTTGCATGGTTGCTGTCGGCGAGTGGTGAGTTCTTAGGGCTTGGATCGCAGGGTGACAACACCCATCCCGTGATTCGCGGACATGCGCTGGCCATGACTTGTCCTTCCTTCGAGTCCTCACACTGAGTCGTCCTTGGGATGTCAATACGGGCCGGAGGCTCTGTACGAAAGGCTATGTTGTGGGTCACAGTGTGGGTAGGTCGGTGATTGCTCTCGCGTGCCATGCTTTTCGTATCGGTCCATTTCCATAACGCGGCCTGGGCGTGCAAATAGAAATCTGCTCACCGCTCTCGCGGATCGATCCCTTGCGCGCCGGGCCGCAGGCATCGCCGCGTGGAAACGTCCGAGCGAGGGTGCGCGACGAGACTTCGGTCCGATCGTGGTGGGTGAGCATTGATCAAGATGCACGGCTGCTGACTCTCGCCCTGCGAGCGCAACGGCACTCGCTGCGCGGCGGTGAGGCTCGGGTCGTCCAGTGACGCTGGGGATTCGTCACGCGAGCAGGAACGCCGACTAGGAAGTCGATGTCTGCACCGGGGGAGTCCCGGGTGTGTTTGGCGCGAGAAACGCGACAGGCGGTGGACGCCCCGGCCGTGAACGCGGCGCCCAGGCCGAGTGCGAGAAACTGACCGGCGGAAACGGGGTCTGCCGCCACCGGAAGCTCGGCGGGAAGTCACCTGTCTGATGCGCGGCACACCTCACGTTCGACCCCAGCGGCTGTCTGTAATATAGGTCACATCGATGGGATGATTGTCGTTAGCGCCGCGCTCGTCCAGGCAGTCAGGAGAACACGTAGATGGACATGGATGTACGGCACCTGAGGATGTTCGTTGCCGTAGCTGAAGAAGGCAGCATTCGCCGCGCGGCTCAGAAGTGCTTCACCGCCCAACCTCAAGTTTCGCAGGTCATTCGAAGGCTGGAACGAGAGATCGGTGTGGACCTCTTCGAACGTTCGCACCGCGGAGTTGAGCTGACCCCCGCCGGCCTCGTTCTGCTCGATCAAGCGCGGCACCTTATTCGTAGATTCGATCACGCGGTCGAGAAGGTGCGGGACACTGCGGTAGCGCGTCCGCTAGTCGTTGGTCTGATGGCAGGACAGATTGCAGCAGCAGAACTGACCGTGCCCATCGTGAGGGCATTCAAGGACGCACATCCTGGCGTACCGATCAAGATTCATGAGTGCACTTTCGACGAACAGTTCAGCGGGCTGGCGGATGGCAATGTTGACATCGCGCTTGTGCGCCCACCGTGCTCCGACGATCGTCTTACTGTTCTGCCGCTTTTCAGCGAACCCCGAATGGTGTGCATGAGTAAAACTCACCCCCTAGCGGACGCCAGTAGCTTGTCTGTCGAAGACATCCTCTACGAACCCATGATTGATCTTGTCAATGTTCCTCGTAGCTGGATCGATTTCTGGCTTCTGAACGACATTCGTCAGGAGCCCGGTCAGACCTGCAGCACGCCCGCGGTGACGGTCGCTGAACTGAAATTCACGCTGATGTTCGAGCATGTTCTCATGCCGATTGCGGGGAGCACTTGGCGTATGGGCCTTGAGGACTCGTCGCTCAGGGCGATTCCGCTCAACGATGCCACGCCATCCGAGATCGCTGTGGCATTCAACCAGGAGGAGACGAGGCCCGAAGTTCGTGCCTTCGCAGCCTGCGCACAGGAAATCAGCCGCCTCATGATCGATCGTATTCCCGGCGGCAATCTCTGCGAGCTTTCTCGGTAAGTCCGTTTTCAACGGAGCCGGCACACGACTGCTGAGCGTGCGAAGGCACTCCTGAGTCAGCAGAGGTTGACCAGCACGGTATACCGACTCATCCCCGGAACGTACGCATCGCAGGTGAAACTGCCGAGGACGAGAGAAACGGTCGGGATTCCGGCGGCCGTGAGGCGGGTGAGTTCAAGGAAGGTCCGTGAAGGCACGAAGATGTCGGTCTGACGGGGACGACCTGCGCCATCGGATTCGACGAGCGTGATCATAGGCAGCCGCTTGCGCTCGGCGATGTCGAGGGCACGCACCTGCTTGACGGTGGTATCGGGGGGGGTTGAGCGAGCCACCTTCGACCGTCGACTGATTGCGATGATCATGCACTCCACGCCGCTGGCCGGACCGATCCCGGTGATGAGCCGGACGCGGGGCTGTTCGTCAGGATCGTGCGCCCCGGCGTAGTATGACAACTCGGGGAACGGCGTGTCCTCGTCCAGGAGCGGATCGACCTGTTCGTGGGCGAGCAACTTCCGCGAGGGGGGTGGCGTTCGACGGATGTTGGTCCATTCGCGTCGAGCACGCGGTCCGCGGGGGACTCGAGCCGTGCGGGGGCGCCGAGGATCGCCCGGCGATCGAGCAGGGACTGCTCGGACATGGACTCGAAGCGAGTGAACAGACAGTTACTGGTACATCTCGCTCAAATCGTGAATTCGTGGGCCAGCCACTGATAACCGGTGTGGGCTCGTCGGTAGCGATGAGCCCACACCGGACGACCGGTTCCGCCCAGGCGTCAGCTCTGCTCGGCGGCCGCTGCAGCGATATTGGCCATGTTCAGTCCTGGCAGAAGCATGTGTCCACCGTCGATCACCAGCTCCTGACCTGAGACATAGCGCGACTCGTCGGAGGCCAGCCAGAGCACACCCTCGCTGGTCGCCTCCGGAGGGAGCATTCCGACGTCCTTCAGTAGGGCATACGCCTTGCCGCCGGATTCCATGCTTTCCCTGGTTCCCAATCCAGGACCGCCCGCCATCAGGTCCCACCCGCCCTGCCAGTCGAGAATCGGCGTTCTGACGACACCGGGCAGCACCGCGTTACAGCGGATGCCGTGCGGTCCGAGTTCAAGCGCCACAGCCTTCATCAGGCCGAGGACACCGTGCTTGGCGCTGACGTAGTGCGCATAGTTCGCCCCCGCCTCCCGGCCGTTCACCGACGCGATGACGATCATGGAACCGGTCCCGCGCTCGATCATGTGCGGCGTCACCGCCTTCAAGGTACGCATCACACCGAGCAGATCGATGTCGACAACATCCTTCCACTGCTCTTCGGGAATCTCCCAGAACGGGCCGGTGCTCCATGCTCCGGCGTTGGCCACCACGACGTCGATCCGACCGAACTCGGCTAAGCCGGATTCGACTGCTGAGTCGAGATCGGCCTGATTTCGAACGTCTCCCACGAGACCCAGGATGCGCCGATCGAGCTTTTCGACCAATTTCACGGTCTCGTTCAGGTCGTCTTCGGTCGCCAGTGGGTGAGGGATTGCGCCCTGGCTCGGGCAGTCGAGGGCGATGATGTGGGCCCCCTCCTCGGCGAGTCTCAGCGCGTGTGCTCGACCCTGCCCGCGGCCGGCACCAGTAATAAATGCGACTTTTCCATCCATTCGACTCATCAGTGACCCTCTTGTCGTCGTTCCGATTGATACAACGATGCTATGTCGCCTGCCGAGTCATGCCAGTACTCGAATTCATATCGGGCTATTAGGATTTCGTCTCATTCAATCGGGTCATGAATGAGCACCTCAAGCCTATTCCTCAGGCGCGGTCCGCTCTATATGCTCTGGTTCACCGCGGTATCGGCTTGACTTGTCCGCGGTCACAGCGAATCTTTGTTGCCGCTGTCGAAGAAGGCGTCTCTGTTACGCAGCGCCTAAGCTCTACATCGTGCAGCCGCAGCTGTCGCAGATCGTCCCGGTTGGACGTGACGTTCGGTGCGACACTGCTGAACCGTTCGCCGGGTGGGTTCGAATTCACCCGGTGGAACGAATGCGTATGGAGAAGGCCTGGAACATCATTCGCGATTTGGCGCAGGCGGTCCAGCTGATTCACGTGGACGCTGAGGCCGGCCGCGAAATTACGGTTGGGCTCCTCTGGGGTGACATGCCACCGGGAAGCTGTTCGAGCCGCCGCTAAGCCCCTTCCGCGACACACATGCGGCATCGTCGATCGAGTTTCGGGAACGGAGGTTCGCCCTGCAGTTCGATACGCCCGACGACGGTGAGGTGGACGGGGCACTCGTTCGCCCACCTGCATCCGATGACTGCTGGACACCAAGTCTCTGCTCGATGATCGATGAGTGTTATGTGCCGGTCGTAACCATCGCCTGGCCGGGGGCAACATCTCTGAAAGCCGATGCAATCGGCGCGACGAGCCGATTGCCGAACTTGCCGGGCCGCGGCATGACGGATTTCTGGCCCCTCAGCGACGAACGGGTCGGGTCGTATGTGCGTCCCCTGCCGGTGGGAACCGTGGACAGATAGAAGTTCACGGCGAGGTTCGAGGACGTGGTGATGCCGCCGCGCCGAGCCCTTAGTGGATGGTTCTCGGAGGACTCTGCCTCATGGATCGTGCCATTGACCGGCGTGGGCGCCGTCAACGATCACCGTCGCCTGTCAGCCTGACCAGACACGACGTGATGTGATCGCATTTGCCGAGAACGCCAAGGTGATCTGTCGGCGCATCGGTGACCGAATGCGTTCGACCTTGACGGCAGTTACGATTCAAGGGTCGTGTTACGCACTCGTCCCGTCGCCGCGTCCCCGAAGGCTCCTCCGTAGCCGGGCGAATCTCCTGCGGTTCGCGCGAGAGCCGAGGCCTGACAGGGGTGGTCAGCGACCGTGATGAAGTCTGATTCAGCAGAAGAGAGCGGAATCGTTTAGCGGCGAACCGATTCGATCGTTCGCCAAGAGCCGCGTCCGAGCGAGACGTGCCGCACCTTCTGGCGATCTCCGGTTATCTCGATGGAGTCAGCAGGCTCTGCCTTTACGCCTGAGTCCGCGACTCGAGCTGTGCGCGCACTCGGTGCTTCTGGATCTTGCCGGTGCTGGTCTTGGGCAGTCCGTCGACCACGACAACGCGTTTCGGTACCTTGTATCCGGCCAGGTGCTCTTTCGCGAAGCTGCGGATCGCGTCGTCGGCGATTGTTCGGCCGGGGACCGGGACCACTACTGCTGTCACACTCTCGCCCCAGCGGTCATCCGGCATCCCGACGACCGCACAATCGGCCACGTCCGGATGGCCCAGCAGGGCTCGCTCGACCTCAACAGAGGAGACGTTCTCCCCGCCGGACTTGACGATGTCTTTGATCCGGTCGGTGAACCACAAGACGCCTTCGTCGTCGAGGTAGCCGATGTCTTGTCTCATCGAAAGTGAGGCAGAGTCAGGGGCTTGACCTGGTGTGCCTCAGATTGGTGAGACGCAATGATCGCGTTTTGTCTCATGATGTTGAGGCATGTCATCGAATTGCGGCGTGTGGGTCGTGGTGTTTGGTGAACCAGCCGAACAGCGGGTCGTAGGGACTGTTTTCGGGGTGGTACTCGATGCCGAGGTGTGTGTCGATGTCCTGCTGGAATCGTGGGAGGTCGTCGGTGTCGCCTGAAGCGGGTCGACGCCAGTAGGGAGTGGCGAGTACCCGGGCCAGGTCGACGGTCTGCGGATAGGTCACGACCGGTGTGATGGGGTCGTCGGGACGTAATCTGCCGGTGAGTGGAGGGCGGTCGACAAGTGCGCGGATCAGCCGTGCTCGGCCGCGGTCGTGGAAGGCGTGCCGGGCCCAGAGCGCGGTGATGTGGGCCGCTTCGGCGAACGCGTCGGCGGCGGTTCGGCGCCCGTGGCGCCGGGCCAGCCGGTAGTGGCGGCGTTGAGCGTGCAGAATTTCGGGAACGGCGCTGACGTCGAGTTGCGGGACGCCGTGGCCGCGGACGGGTGGCCCGATCCAGATCCGGTGTGTGGGGCAGATATTGACCTCGGGAGGCTGCCAGGTGGTCGCGAATCGGAACGCGTCGCGACGGGCGGCGCAGTGCCGGCAGACGGTCCGGCGGGTGAGTAGGGGTTCTGGTGGGTGAGCGGTCGGAGTCGACGCGATCCGTAGTTCGGGCAGGGCGTGGCTGAGGCTGCGCGGGGATCGGCCGGTTGCGGCGGCCAGGCCGTGCAGGGTGATCGGTGCGCGTGTTCGGCGTGCGCCGGTCAGGTGGGCGCCGAGATCGTCGGGGTGGAGCTGGTTGGCGGTGGCGAGCCGGTAGAGGTAGGAGGCAAGGGTTTCCCGGTGGAACGGAGGCACGGGTCGAGGCAGACGGGAAGGTGGGGTGAGTCGGGTGCCGAAGGGGAACATCAGGCGGCGCCGTTGCGTGCGGACTCGGCGGCGTGGTCGACCGGGATGGAGTCGAGGAGTTTGCGGGTGATGGCCTCTTCGCCTTCCAGAATCGCCAGTTGGGCGGCGGCGCGGACCAGGTGTGAGAGGCTGCCGATCATGCCGCCGGTGCGCCGGTGCAGGTAGCGGGCATGGCGAGTCAGCGTCCCTGGCTCGTGACGGTGCAGACGCAGCGCGTCGTCGAGGGTGGCGATCAGGGCCTTCCATTCGGCGTCGCAGGGGAACGGGCCGGTGTTGATCAGCACACAACGCCCGGCGATCTGCTTGCCACGCACCCCGGTGAACAGCCGACGCTCGATGTCGATCCCGGCGTAGACGAACGTTGCGGGCAGGTGCTCCGTGAAGTATTTGAGGTGGTCGGACATGTCCTCGCCGGCGGAGGTGGCCAGGTTCAGGTTGTGCAGTTCGTCGACCAGTACCAGGTCCACCCGGGCCGCGATCATGACCTGGCAGACCGCGTCGGCGATGTCGGTGGTGTTGTAGCCGCGTTTGACCGGCGGCAGGCCGAGGAAGCGGGCGAACTCCATCGCCAGTTTGCGCGGCGATCCTTTCGGTGGGGTGGTGACGTAGACGACCGGGATGCGATCGCCGGAGCGCTCGGGATAGCGTTGCCGCACCATCAGCTCGTGGGCGCGGCCGAGCTGTTTGAGGGCGGTGGTCTTGCCGGTGGTCTGTGGACCGGACACGATCAGCCCGCGGCGGGCGCTGATCTCGCGCCGGTTGAGCAGGGTCAACAACCGGCCCTGTCGGGCCACGTCACGCAGCGTTGACGTCGCGACGATGATCATTTCCGAGTGATAGTTCAGCCGTGCCTCGTCGTAGGCGTCCTTGTCTTGCTCCGACAACTTCGCCCACCGCTGTTCAGGCAGCAGGTCGAAGTGGGCGGCGGGGGTGTCGACGAACCGTCGCCACCCGGCGAGTGTCATCGTCGGCTCCCGCCGGTCGGTCTCGAGTCCGGAGTCGAACTCGTCCGCCGGATCGTTGATGTGACCGGCTACCACCATTTCTTGGCCTCCTCACGGGCGTCGAAGACCCCGAGGGGGATCACGTCCGCCATCTGACCGTTGTCCTCGTCGTTGTCCTCGTCGTCATCCCATCGCGGCGGGGGCCCGGACACCGTCGGCGGCAGTGTCCGATCGGCCGCTGCCACTGCTCTGGTCCGGCCGGCGACCCGCTTGTCCTTCTTGGTCGGCTTCTCACGTGCGGGACCGCGTTCGGCGGAGTCCAGCAATGCGGCTGCGGCGCTCGCGATCTCGGCTTCCGTCACCGGGTCCTCACCGCGGCGGGCCAGCATCTGTCGGGCGTGATCCCAGGCCTGTTCCCCGAACGGTGTCGGCCCGACCCGCAAGTGGGTCCACGGGGCCTGTATCCAGCCGCCGTCGTGATGATTGCGGACCCAGATCCGGGTGACGTCGTAGGGGTCGTAGTGCACTTCCCACAATCCTTTTCGCGCGTTCACCCCGGAGTGCTGGCGGCGGTGGGGAGTCAGCGCCGCGCAGTCGTAGGTGCGGCGTCCGATCTTCACCCCGTAGGCGTTGATCGCCCGCCAGACCGCCGGCAATAATTCGATGTAGTCGTCGGCGGTCAACGGCACCGGCACGTATCCCGCGGTTTCCACCAGCGCGGCATACATCTCGTTGGGGGTCAGCGCCTTGCCGGGGATCAACGGATGCCGCAGCCCGTCGTGGGGACGGTTCTGCCAGGTCGAGACGAGCCACTCGTCGAGCAGCTGTTGCAACTCGACCATCGACCACACGGCGCTGTCCTCGGCGCCTCGGCCGCGGCGCTCGACGCTGCTGCCGACATAGCCCGCGACGTACTGCGCGAACAGGGTGCCCACCGCGGAAAAGCTCGTTTCGACGGTGCCCTTCTCCCACGGGGAGCCTTCGTGGGAGGGTTGCAGGTTGATGCCCATCGCTCGGCAGGCGTTGCGGAATGCCTGTGACATGTAGACCATGCCGTGATCACACACGATGGTCTCCGGCACGATCACCGGCCGCGCGGCGGCGTGCTCGAGCCGTTGATCGATATCGGTCAGTCGTCGGTGCGGCAGCACCGACCGCGACATGCGCAGTGCATCCGACCAGCCCGGCCGCATCGGCTCCGGGGTCATCGCCCGCGCCAGCAGCAGCGCCGCATCCACCGCCTTGGTCGTCGGCCGCAACACCGCCGCCGGGACCGACCGTGTGGCCACGTCGACGATCCAACTCAACTCGACCCGGTCGACCATCCCGTTGTCCAACACCACCCGCACGTCCAACGGAGTCGAGTCGATCTGCGTCCACTCACCCGGTCGCAGCGCGGTGACCGTCCCGAACGGGCCGTCCGGCCGCTGCGCCAACGAGCGACGCGTCCGCGCCGAACCGAAGGTGTGCTTGCCCGCCGAGATCCGCTCGACCAGCCGATAGAACGTGGCCCGCGCCGGCATCACCGACGCCGGATCGACACCGTGCTCCTCGACGAGGATCTGCTCCACCCGCCGCCGCAGCCGAGTGACCGTCCCCGTCGACTGGTTCGTCTGTTCGAGCACTGCCCGGTCGATCGCGGCGAGCACACGCTCGTCGGTCCGCGCGCCCGCCTTACGGGTCGAGCGGTGGTCGATCAAACCCCACACACCGTGTTTCTCGTAGGCCAGGCGACAACGCTGAAACGTGCTCAACGCCAATTCATTGCCGTCAAGAGAGAGCTCGTTGACCTTCGCCAACTCGCGCTGCCGCAGACTGTGCACCGCCGGGTCGTACTCCGGTCGAGGCCGGGCGGCCCGCCCCGCTTCCGGTGGAACGCCCGCGATCACCTCGACGATGTGGTGTTCCCACCATCGCGCCTGCTCCACCATCTCGGGGGCGACACCATCAAATAGCCCTCGAGGCGGCAACGCCGCCACCCGGGTCACCACCCGAAACCCCGGCGCGGACAGCAACTCCGGCAACCCCATACTGCGCTCGCCGCCGGCCACATCGACCAACCGGACCTCGGTCCCCGATAAGCCCGTGACCGTGTAGGCGGCCCCGTCGACCTCAATCTCCTCGCCCACCCGCAGCTCAGCCGGCCGCGACACCGTCATCGGCCACCCCCAGCCACCCTGACCACAGACTCCCCGGTCAAGGGCGCCGACACCAGGTCGGCAACCAGGACCCCGGTCCACATCAGATGAAACAACGACGGCAGCATCGCGAGCCGATCGCCGACCCTCTCCACGCCAGCCACCAGCGGTGACGGGTGGGAAAACACCTCCACCAGCATGTCGCGGTGGGCATCGTTCAGGCATCGGCGATGCCGATACCCGGCCAGCCATCGCACATTCGCCGACAACACCGGGTCCACCGTGCCCACCCGGCGATAACCCCAGCCCACCGACTCACACGCTGCGGCCGTGACCGCGAACGCCGCGGCATCCTCGTCCTTGATTCGGTCGTCGGCGCGCACATCGACCACCACACCACGGCCGTCGACCATCCGGACGAAGAAGTCAGGGGCATGGCGACGGGTCTTGCCGCCCGACTGCCATGACAGCCAAAACGGCTGCGCCGCGAACGACCTCACACGCGGTGAGAAGTCCAGCATCATCAGCTGATCCCGCTCCAACCACGACTCGTACCCGACATGGCGTTCCATGCGGGCAGCGAAATACTCACCCGAAAAACTCCGCTGCCCCCGATAGGAGGGGAACTGCCGCACCGGCGGCACATCCTCGAACCGCGTCGCCCAGCACATCGCCAGCGCGTCCCGACGCTCAACCACACCCGCCGAACCGACCTCCAAGAACCGCAGCTCGAACCCATCCGCGTGATGGATGATGGCCGTCGCCGCCGCTACACCCCTCGCCACCATCACAACCCTGGACTCGACGCAGCACGAACAGCCCAAAGTAGAACACCGGGTGCCTCAACTTCGTGAGACGACACGCCGAATGCCTCAGATTGATGAGACTGCCTCAAGTTCAATGAGACGGGACAGCCGACGTCGCCGCTGTGAAACCACCCGTGCGTGAAGGCAGCCGTATTGGCCGCCTCATTGTTGCCGTAGCCTTGCATCGCCTGCGGGCCGCGGTAGACAATCTCGCCTTCCTGCCCGCGTGGCAGCAGCTTGCCGTTCGGCCCCATGATGCGCACGTCGGTGGTAATGACGGCGGTGCCCCATGAGGCGTTCTTGTCCCACTGGTGCGACGGCCACTGCAGCACCGACGGCGGGGTGAACTCGGTCTGGCCGGATCCGAGCACGACATCGGCGTTCGGGAACACCTCGCGTATCTCGTCCAGACGCTGCTGACTCATCGGAGCCATGGCGTAGATCGCCATTCGTACGTTTTCGCTACCAGGCGCTCCCTTGCCCGCCGCGTCCACCAGCTGACCCCACATGACCGGCAGCAGCATCAAATGAGTGACTTGTCTGGCGGCGAGATCATGCAGAAGTGCATTCGGATCGAAGCTACGGTGAAGCACCACGGTCCCACCCGTAAGCAGCACCGGCAACGTCAGACAGTTCAGGGCAGTGACGTGAAACAGAGGCAGCACGATGGGAAAAACCGAGCAACTATCTCCCCGTTCGTGCCGAAATTGCACGCAAGTACTCAGCGCGGCCATCATCACTGCGACATGGCTGGTCAGGACGGCCTTGGGACGCGAGGTGGTACCGGAGGTGTACAAGCACTGAGCGATGTCACGGTCCTCGACTAGGACCTCGACAGCGGGGACCGTTGCGCTGATGAGCTCCGCGAACGGCATCACCGGGATGCCGGCGAGCTCGGCGTGAGGGGCGCCAGTACGGGCCACCACGACGCGCTCTACCGACGACACCGTGGTCGCGGCAAGGGCCGTCTCGAGCAGCGCCGCGAACGACTCCTCGACGACAGCCACCTTCGGGCGGGCGTCGTCGAACTGGAACGCTACGCCCTCGGCCGTGATGCCGAGATTGACCGGCATGCACACCACACCGATCTTCGCGCAGCCGAAGAACGTCACCAGGAACTCCCAGCAATTGGGCATCAGCATCGCCACCACATCACCCCTCTGCAGACCGAGGTCGAGTAGTCCGGCTGCGGCGGCGTTCGACCGCGCCTCCAGTTCGCTGTAGGTCAGCACCACGTCCCCGTCCACAACCGCGGGCCGGTGCGGGAATTGCTGAGCTGCGCGGGTGGGCAGGTCACCGAGGCAGACCCGTTGCACGAGATTGACGGTCAGTAGCGCGACACCGCCGAGTTCCGGACGTAGGGACATCGTCTTTACTCCAATTCGCCAGAGGGCCTCGCAGCTGGCCCCGGTCTGATTCTCAAACGCCGGAACTATCGCGGCTAGCCCTCGTCTGGGTATCGCCCTATCTGCGTTTCCTATCACCCAACGACCTCTTCGCCGTTGACGCGCACAGTGCGCAGAAGGCAGCGTCAACAGCACACCCCCGCCGCGAGCGGCCACCCCACAAAATGAGCGGGTTGATGTGTTTCGGGGGCACACAGCAACCCGAGCGCGCCCGTGCCGAGAGCCCGGGCCGGAAACGGAGATCAGAGATGTCTACACAGATCGAAACGCACAGAGACGCGCCGCATGGGAGGTCTACGGATTTCGATGCGGTGGTCGTCGGTGCGGGCTTCAGCGGGCTGCGGATGCTGCAGGAACTACGCGGGCTGGGCCTGTCGGCGCGGGTGATCGAAGCGGGCTCCGACGTCGGCGGCACCTGGTACTGGAACCGGTACCCCGGAGCCCGCGTGGACAGCCAGAGCTGGGTCTACGCCTACTCTTTCTCCGAGGAGTTGCAGCAGAACTGGCGGTGGAGTGAGCGATACCCGGCCCAGCCCGAGACTCTGTCGTATCTCGAGCACGTGGCTACCCAGTTCGATCTGCGGCGCGATGTCGAGTTCGACACGAAGGTGCAGTCAGCGGAGTTCGACGATGCCAGCACCACCTGGACCGTCACTACCGACCGGGGGCAGAGTTACACCTGCAGGTACTTCATCACGGCCACAGGACCGCTGTCGCAGCCGTACCTTCCCGATTTCGACGGGCTCGCCGACTTCGAGGGCCAGTGGTTCCAGACCGCGCGGTGGCCGGAGGAGGGCGTCTATTTCGCCGGCAAGCGGGTCGCCGTCGTCGGTACCGGGGCCACGGCGGTGCAGATCATCCCGCAGGTGGCGCGCGAGGCCGCCGAACTCACGGTCCTCCAGCGCACCCCGAACTGGGTCCTGCCCGCGCGAAACGACGTCCTCACCGACTTCGAGGACCGCGAGATCAAGGCCAACTACGAGGCGATCTGGAAGCAGGCCCGCCAGCACTTCTACGGCTTTCCGATGGACCCCGCCGGCCGCACCAGGGCCGACGTCACTCCCGACGAGCACCAACGGATCCTCGAGCGCGGCTGGGAGATCGGCGGGTTCGGGTTCATCTTCGAAACCTTCGACGACATCCTCGTCGACGACGAAGCGAACAAGATCGCAGCGGACTTCGTCCGCAACAAGATCCGCATGATCGTCGAGGACCCTGCGACCGCCGAATTGCTCTGTCCCAAGGACCATCCGATTGGCGGCAAGCGGCCCCCGCTCGGGCACTACTACTACGAGACCTACAACCGCGACAATGTCCGACTCGTGGACGTGAGCACGACTCCGATCACCCGTATCACCCCCAACGGGGTCCAGGTCGGCGACGAAGAGTACGACGCCGACATCATCATCTTCGCCACCGGATTCGACGCGGTGACCGGGACGCTGAACCAGATCGACATCCGGGGCCGCGACGGCGTAAGGCTGCGCTCCAAGTGGGAGCACGGACCCCGCACGCAGCTCGGAATCGGCGTGGACGGTTTCCCCAACATGTTCATGGTGGGCGGACCACAGACACCCTTCGCCAACATCCCCGTCGTCGCTGAGGGGACCGTCGAGTGGATCGGTGCCGCCCTGCAGCACATGCACGACAACGGGATCGAGCGGATGGAGGCCGATCCTGACGCGGTCGAGAGGTGGCGCAAGCATCTCGATGACATCGTCAACGCGACAGTTCTGGTCAAGGGCAAGGGCGCCTGGTGGCTCGGCGACAACATTCCCGGAAAGCCGCACGCCTGCCTGTTCTACTTCGCCGGCGCCGGAGCCTATCGGCAGGAAGCACAAGCCTGCATCGACGAGGGCTTCGAAGGCTTCACTCTTACCAAGACATCGTGACCAAGCGACAGGAGAACAACATGGGTACCGCTCTTCCTAATGCGTTGAAGGACAGCTATACCGAGATGTCCGCTCGAATGGCAGCCAATCCGGAGATGGACATCGCCACGCTTCGCAACATGCTCGACAGCCTGGCGTTGCTCGCGGCCGAGCCGACCGACGTCACCTACCAGGACGTCGACGCCGGTGGCGTGTTCGCCATCCTCGCCACCCCGGCCGGTGCCAGCACGGAGCACATCCTGGTGTACGCCCATGGTGGAGGCTGCGTGACCGGGTCCGCAGCCAGTCACCGCAAGCTTGCCGCGCACGTTGCCAAGGCTGCGGGAGTTCAAGCGATCATTCCGGACTTTCGCCTGGCGCCGGAGTTTCCTTTTCCCGCGCAGATCGAGGACCTCGTCGCCGTGCACAAGTGGCTGCGCGCAAGGGGCTACCGGCCGGAGAATACTGCTACCGCGGGTGACTCGGCGGGTGGAAATCTTTCCGTTACAACCGCCCTGAAGTTGCGTGAGCTCGGCGAGCCGCTGCCGGCCGCCATTCTCGGTTTCTCCCCGTGGTTGGACATGGAAAACCTCGGCAAGACGATGGAGAGCAACGCCGACAGTGAGGCTCTGGTATCCCGTGATGTCAGCGAGTTGATGGTCACGCTCTATCTTGGGGAGACGTCGCGGACCGAACCGCTCGCCAACCCGTTGTATGCCGACCTGGCCGGGCTACCGCCTGTCTTCGTCAGCGCAGGCGATGCGGAGACCCTGCAGGACAACGCCGAACGGTTCCACGACAAGGCCCGCGACGCGGGAGTCGACGTGACGCTGGAGATTCAGCCCGGCCAACAGCACGTCTACCTATTCATGGCCGGCAAGTCCACAGAAGCCGACACCACCATCGCCAACGCCGGGCGGTGGCTCCGCGACCGCCTCGGCCTGGCGAGCTAGACGAATCGCAGAAGGTTGGTCGGTGGAACAGCGTCAGCTTCCACCGCCCACCTCCTTCGGCGACAGCCCTCGGGCAGAGCAAGCAGCGGCGCAGCAAGCGACTTCGGCCGAAAAGCTGAGACATATAGAGAGGAATCACCGACATGGTGATGTTCACCGAAGAGCACATCGCGTTCCGCAAGATGGTTCGCCAGTTCGTGGACAAGGAGATCCAGCCGAACGTCGACAAGTGGGAAGCCGACGGCGGGTTCCCGGCACACGAACTGTTCCCCAAACTCGGTGCACTCGGTCTGCTGGGCCTCGAATACGACAGCGCCTACGGCGGGCAGGACGCCGATCACCTGTACACGGTCATCCTGCGGGAGGAACTCGGCCGGATCGACGCCGGCGGTGTCCCCATGTCGATCGGAGTTCAGACGGACATGGCCACCCCGTCGCTGCACCGCTTCGGCAGCGAAGAACTCAAACAAGCGTATCTCGCGCCCGCAATCGCCGGCACGGCGGTGTGTTCGATCGCGGTGACCGAAGCGGACGCCGGATCCGACGTCGCACGGCTACGCACCCGCGCAGTGCGTGACGGCGACGACTGGGTCATCAACGGATCGAAGCTCTACATCACCAACGGAACCCAGGCGGACTGGATCTGCTTGCTCGCCCGCACCTCCGACGAGCCCGGCGCGAAGGGTTTCTCCCAGATCGTGGTGCCGACCGACCTGCCGGGCTTCGCGGTCTCCCGCAAGCTCGACAAACTGGGGATGCGGTCCTCCGACACCGCCGAGCTGACGTTCACGGACCTGCGGGTCCCCGTCACCAATACCATCGGGGAGATCGGCCGGGGCTTCCAGCAGCAGATGACCCAGTTCCAGAACGAGCGGATGAGCGCTGCCTACGACCGGGTCGGGGGACTGCAGCAGGCCCTGGACCGGACCCGCGACTACCTCAAGCAGCGGACCGCGTTCGGCAAGGCCCTCATCGACAACCAGCACGTCGCGTTCCGGCTCGCAGAACTCTACGCCCGCCTCGACATGCTGCGGCACTACAACTACGCCTGCGCCGAGGCCTACATGCGCGGCGAGGACACCAGCCGCTACGCGACGGTGGCCAAGCTCGAGATCGGCCGGCTCTCCCGCGAGGTGGCAGCGACCTGCCTGCAGTACCACGGCGGAATCGGCTACATGGAGGAAACCTGGACCGCCCGATTCCTCCGGGACATGGCGCTGACGTCCATCGGTGGCGGTGCCGACGAAGTAATGCTGCAAGTCCTCACCAAACTCGACGGACTCCACACCTGAGACATCCCGAAAAGGAACCGCCGCAGCGATCTCGACGCGAGTGGCGAATCAAGTACTCGCTGCATTACGTCATGCCATAGAGCGTGTCTTATGTGGCGAGTTTCCTGGAGCTGAAGAGGGTGGTGGCCAGGCGGAGGAATTCGGCGATGTGTTCGTAGCGGATGGTTAGCGCCGGTGACCGGTGACGGTTTGTGGTCGATTATCGAGGCATCACTCGCGATCCGGATTCCACCGAGTAGGAGACAGTGCCAGGCGATCTCGACACTTCGCGAGCGATAGAAGGCCTTCAGTAGGCGAACTATGTCACTACACCAGGCAGGACTGGGGTGGGAATTGCCGGGTCGTTCTACCATTGCTTCGGCATAGTGATGGGCACGGCAGCGGACGGATGTCCGCTCTCAATGGAGTTGGCATACGCGACCTGCGGGAATGCTAAATATGTTGACGAGAATCGAGACGTGGACGGACAGCGTAGTTGGCATTTCCGTGGCGATTCGGCGGGTCCGCTACGAGCACCGAGTGGCGTTGACGTGCACAGACGACGAAGCCGCCACCCAGTTTCACGAGACGAACCTGTGCCACAATTGACCACTCCGGTAGTCACTTCTCGTGCGGAGTGGGTAGTGGTGGAATCGGTCGACGGCATCGACGGAGATTGGGTTCGGCGGTGGGAGAGAAAGTAGCAGTTACACGCCAGGCATTGTCGAGAACGAAAATTCGCGGACGAGAACGTTGTCGTCGAGTTCCGTGCAGACTTCGGCGCGTTCGAGGGGCCGGGCGGCTCGATGGTCCCGGTGTGCAGCTCATTTCGTGGGCGTGTCCGCTCAGAGGTCCCACAGTGCGAGGAGCGCGGTCCGGAGGGTGGGGGAGCGGACGTAGTGATCGGTCCGTAGCCGTGAGCCGGGGTGCCCGAGGTCGGTGAGCGCCTTCTCGGCGTCGGTGAGAGGCACGGGTGGCAGGTCGGTGCGGGTGCGCAGGAAGAACAACACCGCTCCGCCCGACCGCGGGATCCGCATCGGATCGGAGATCACCACGGCCGGCGGGTGGATCCACTCGTCGCCGGTGGAGACGAAGACAATCACGTCGCCGCGCCGAAGAGTGCCGCGTGTGTCGAGGCGGAGCGACTCGAGCTGGTACTTCACCGCCGGCCCGCCCGCCGTCGAATGCCGGCCCCGCTGGCTGTCGAGGACCTGCTGTTCGGTGTCGGTGGGTTCGTAATCGACGGCGTGCTGGACGAACATCCGCCGCACCGGGGTGGGCAGGAAATCCGTGTCGGTGCGAACGCGGCCGGTGACCCCGGGCAGGGGGACGGCGCGGCCGATCTCCCACTCGAGGATCGCGTCGTCGAGGAACACCTGATCGACCTCGGTGATCTCGTCGAGGCCGTCGATGAACTTCCGGACACCGGCGACGATCTCGGGGTCGTCGGTGATGACCACAGCGTCATCGGCGAGGGTGGAGTTCTCGGACGCGTTCGCCGACCCGATCACCGCCCGGGTATTGGTCGCGATCACCTTCGCGTGCAGGGTCGGTGACGACAACACCCGCACCCCCTTGTTCAGGTAGTAGGTGAGTGCGGCGGGGGAGGTGGCGTGCGCCCGGATAGCGGCCTTGGACGCGTTGACCACCAGCAGGTCCCCGGCGCGCAGCGGAAGCAGTTCGGGTGCGTCCTGCCCGAGGTAGCCGATCGCGGCGTACCGGGCGCCCCGAGTGCGGATCGCGCGGGTGATATGCGGCCACGGGCTCGGCCCGTGGAAGGTGGTCCCCATACCGACAGACGGTAACCGGCCACCGGCGCGGGCGGGCAAAAGCCGTTAATGCCGTCGCCACTGTTCTGCATCCACTCTGCACGGAAATATGCACGCACGTGTGCGTGCGTAGATGCGTGCAAGAAGGCGTGTAGTGGGTAGGATGACTGAAACCGAAGTAACACGGGCGGACACGAGTGGGGTGGGTATGGCGAAAGTGGGAGACACTGGGGGCGGCGCCCGCCGCCCGACCGGGGGTGGACGCGCAGGTGCCGCTCGGTCGGGAAAGCGCGGTGCCAGCGCGGGGGGTGTTTCTGGGTCGGGGGCGCCGAGTCCGGAGTTGACGGCGAAGCTGGAGCCGCGGAAGGGGCCGACGAAGGTTCCGCTCAACACCCGGGTACTGGTCTCGACGGAGGCCCGGTTGAACTGGCTGGTGAACCACCGTCAATCCACGGTGACCAACGTTGTAGACGTCGCTCTGCAGGAGTTCTTCGACCGCTACCGTGTCCCACCGGCCGATCTCGACGGCCGGATCGTCGAGCAGGAGTCATGAGCTCCCCGTGGGAGCAAATCCCCCTGTTCACCCTGCCCGACACCACCCCGGCGGCGTCCCCGGAATCCGCCAAGAAGGACGGTCTCCCTGACGTAACCGATTCGGTGGGTGTCACCGATCAGTCGGGCTCGGAACCGACCATTGCCACGCACCCTGAATTCCACGAGCAGTGGGACGCTGAGTCGGACGAGCAGGTTGATGTCGCCGAAACTCCCACGGTCGCCGAAACTCCCACGGTCGCCGAAACTCCCACGGGCCCGGAGTCTCCCGACCTGGACACCACCGACGCGGACAGTGATGCGGCCGGGAGCGTCGCGGCCGTACCGCCGGTGTGGGAGGCGCTGCCGGCTGGTGAGGCCGCGGATGGGCATGCGTTGATCGTGACCGCCGCCGGTACGTACACCCCTTCGGGAAAGGAGTTGACCGGTCCGGTCGATTCACTCGAGAAGCTGGACAAGCTGATTCGCTGGGCCTCTTTGACCCCGTTGGGTGCACCCGCACAGATCTGGGTCGTCGGGTTGGCCGCGTGTGGGCTCCTCGGGTGGGTGATCGATCCGGGCAGTGAGGACGACGTCGACGACATGGAAGCGTTGCGGACCCGCGCCGCAGCCGAGTTGACCGCCACCCTCCATGCCACCCTTCCCCCGTTGCTCGGTGCGGGGTGGGAGCTGCGCGGCGAACCCGGGCATGTGGTGCACCTGTCCCGCACGATCGGGAACTTCACGTCGATGATCGATGTGGTGATCGAACCGTATGTGTGGACCTATTGGAACAAGGACTTCGGCTGGCACAACCGGGTCGGCGATATGGGTGTCCTCGGCTCACCCACTGCAGGAACCTATCTCCCGGACGACGACCTACCGGCCGCGCGGGAACTGGGCCGCCGGCTGGGATGGTGCGCCCAGCATCTCGGGGTGCTCCCCGGGCCGACACCGGCCCGCACCGGCGCCGCGATCATCGACAAAATCAAACGGGAACGCACCCGCAGCGGTAAAGGCATCGTGGTGACGACCGCCGGACCGGTGCCGCCGCTCGACGGGGCGCCGCGCGGGGACCTCGAGCCCGCGGTCGGCTGGACCCGGGTCCCGGAGGCGAGTGACCTCGAGGATGCGGACCGGTTGGTGTCGATCGACCAACGCGCCGCCTATTTGGCCTCGGCCGGGATGCTCGAACTCGGTTACGGGCAACCCACACATTTGACCGGTGGGGCGGCCGCGGCCGCGGCGGTGGGGGAGAAGGGCACCCCGTTCGGGTTGTGGCGGATCACCCTGCCGGCGGGGCAGGCCTTGTCGCTGCCCGAGAAGCTGCCTCTGCCGCATCCGCACATGCTCGCCGATCAGCCGGTGCAGACCTGGGTCACCACCGTCACTCTCGATGCCCTGCGGGAGCCGGTGGCGGATGGTGGGATCGGTGCCGATCTCGACGATCTTGACGTCACCGAGGCGTGGGTGTATCCGCAGCAGGGGCGGGTGCTGGACAAGTGGGCGAAGATCCTGCGTGAGGCCCGCAAGACCGCTGTGGACACCCGGGATGCGGCGATGAAGGGGTTTCTCGGGTCCTGTTACAAGGGGTACATCGGGCGGATGGTGAACCCGGACATGTGGACTTCTACCCGCATGGTGCATCATCATCAGCCGTTGTGGCGGGCGTCGATCATTGCGCATTGCCGGTGGCGGGGCCGCCGTGTCGCGATGCGCATCGCCCGCGAGCACCATCGTTGGCCGGTCCGCACCGTCACCGACTCCTGGGTGTACCTCCTCCCCGACGGTGAGGACATTGCCGACCTGAGCGAGGCGCTGGGAAAGATGACGGTGGAAAAGGACGTGGCCCTCACCGACACCCTCCTGGATGCGGTGGCGTCGGCGGCGGATGTGCACGAGGTGAACCTGGCGATCAAGGCCGCCTTCGCCGACGACGAGGACGCCGCCGACGATGATGGGGCGGGGGTGGACTGATGGCTTTGCATCTGCCGAAGCCGCGGACGAAGAAACCGGCCCAGCAGGCGGTCGGGCTCGACGGCCTCAAAGTGTCCGTGGCGAATGCCGCGACCAGTGGGGTGGAGAAGTCGAAGCAGGTCACAACCGGGGGACTGGCCGGGCTGACCAGCAAGGTGACGGTCAAACAATTGCGGAAGGAGCTCGGGAACGAGGGCTTACGCCAGGCGGCGATCGACGCCGGCCGCACCCCGCCGTCCGACCGCACGTTGCGCCGGTGGGCGCAACAGGGCCGCATCCCCCATGCGGATGTGCTCGAGCGGGCGCAACGGCGGGCGGCGATCGAACGCCTCGGCGGTATCGATGCGGTGGCCGCGAAGATCGGACGGTCCCGCTCGGCGGTGTCCCGATACCGGTCCGGGGAGACGAACGAACTGCGTGCCGACGCCAGCAAAAAACTGAAAAACGTGCGGGCCGAGGACATCATGAAACGTGCCGGGGTGTTACGCCCGGATGGAACACCGAAGACCGCGGTCATCCGGGTAAAGGGTGGTGTCATGGTCCGCAACGGCGCCGACGAGGGCTACGACTACCGGGTCCGCACCCTGGACTTCGCGAACTCCGACACCCCGTTCACCAGTGAGGAGTCCCGCGAACTCGCCGCCGCCCTCGCAGGCGACGATCACGCCCGGGTCGTCGCCTTGCTCGAGCGGCACGCCACCCTCGACTACCCCGAGAACAAGGGCTTCGACAGATACAGCGACCAATTCGGATTCCACTTCGACCACATCGACTCCGTCCACATCGACTGGATCTGATCTGGGGACGTGCCGTTTGCGCAGGTCATAGCGCGGGGAAGAGACACAGGAGTACGGAGGCTTGAGCGGCAGGCGACGTGCGACCGAGGGTTTTCCGCATACCCCGTTGAATCCGGCTGACGAATTCGGTCACCGTAGGCATCTCACCCATCGGTGTGTGTTACTCGACAGGCTACGCGTGGCATACCGGGGCCGCCTGACTGTTCGTCTACCGCATCTTCCCGTACCTGTCCGCGGCAGCACCGGGGCAGCCGGGGCACCTAGGTGGCAAGCGGTTTCGTGGTCGTCATATCACGGCCCGCGGTGGCCGTTGTTGGGTAGTTGGCTGCGCCCCGAGTTGGTGCGGGTCGCACCCCTGAACCTGGACCATCCGGTGATTCTCGACGCAGCAAAAGCGCTCCAGCGGGATAGTGATGTGACCGATCGCTGTGGTTTCCGTCGGAGTTGACGGGGGCTCATGGGCAGGTCACCGCACCGTCTTCGGTCGTGATCTCGGCGGCGGGTACATTCACAGATGAGTTGATGTTGTGACGACGTTCACATGCCGGGCTGCGCGTTGCTGCACCGTCGAAACGCCGTCGCAGCGGGAACTCGACGGAGACCGTGGACGGTGAGAGGTCGAGGACGGACGGGTGGAGACACGGCAGGACGACGCCGCTCTGAAACGCGAGCTGGTTTCGGCTGGTTTCACGGAGGCCTGTGAGATCGGTCGCGGCGGTTTCGGGGTGGTCTATCGGTGTTTGCAGCCTTCGTTGGACCGCACGGTGGCGGTCAAAGTTCTCACCCGCGCGCTCGATGACGAGAATCGGACGCGATTCTTCCGAGAGCAGCGTGCCATGGGTCGCTTGACCGGCCACCCGAACATTGTCAATGTCCTACAAGTCGGTTCCACGGCGAGCGGCCACCCGTTCATCGTGATGCCGTACCACCCTTTGGACTCACTCGATACGCTGATCCGGCACGATGGTCCCCTCGGCCCGGACCAGGTGTTGCGGCTGGGTGTCCGAATCGCCGGTGCTGTGGAGACGGCGCATCGACTCGGTATTTTGCACCGCGACATCAAACCGGGCAATATCTTGCTCTCGAGTTACGGCGAGCCAGCCCTCACTGACTTCGGAATCGCGCACATCGCGGGCGGGTTCGAGACTGCCAAGGACATGATTACCGCTTCACCGGCGTTCACAGCTCCCGAAATACTGAAGGGCGATGCGCCGACGCCTGTCTCGGACGTCTACAGCATCGGCGCGACCCTCTTCTGCGCTTTGACCGGTCACGCGGCGTTCGAGCGTCGGTCCGGGGAGCAGGTCGTGGCGCAATTCGTGCGTATCACGAGGCACGCGATCCCCAACCTGCGTGACAACGGCATCCCCGAAGACATTGCCGCAGTGATCGAGCATGCGATGGCGCGCGATCCCGGTGACCGTCCCAGCAGTGCCGTCGAGTTCGGCGACGAACTCCGCGCGCTCCAGGCGCGGAACGGCTTCGAAGTGGATGACATGGCGCTTCTCATGGAACAGCCAGTGGTTCCGCTCGGTCGACGAGAGGCCGTCTCGACGAGTTCCACCGACGAGCACTCGGGTCGCCGGGCCGCGCTCCAGAGTCGCACGGGAAATCTACCCTTGGAGGTGACCAGCTTCATCGGGCGCCAGAACGAACTGTCCCACGCGAGAGGCATGTTCCGCACTGCGCGCTTGGTGACGTTGACGGGAATCGGAGGTGTCGGGAAGACTCGTCTGGCGTTGCGACTCGCTGCCGACCTACGCGACGAGTTTCCGCATGGCGTATGGCTGGCGGAGTTCGGCGAAGTCATGGACGAGTCGGTTCTCATCGACGTGATCGCGAGAGCCCTCGGCCTGCGCACCGGACATACGGATCCGATGGACGAGGTAGTTGGGTTCCTGATCGATCGGAAGTTGTTGATCGTGCTCGATAACTGTGAGCACGTCATCGCACCGGTCGCTCGATTTGCTGAGACGGTCCTTCGAACATGTCCGGACGTCTCGATCGTGACGACGTCCCGCGAGCCGTTGAACATCCCCGGTGAATCTGTCTTGCGGGTGCCGTCCTTGAGAACACCGGACGCCGATCACGAGCCCGCGTTGATGGCCTCCCCCAATTACGACGCGATTGCGTTGTTCGAGGAACGTGCCGCAGCGGCGGTGCCGGGATTCGAACTCTCCGATGACAATATCGACACTGTCGTTCGCATCTGCCGTCAACTCGACGGTCTGCCGCTACCCATCGAATTGGCGGCAGCGCAGCTACGGGCGATGTCGCTCGGCCAAATCGCCCAGCGGCTGAACGACCGATACAAGCTACTTACCCATGGAAGCCGTTCTGCGCCACCTCGGCAACGCACTCTTCTTCTCTGTGTCGAGTGGAGTTATGACCTGTGCACGCCGCTGGAACGGCAGATATGGATTAATCTGTCTGTGTTCGTGGGCCACTTCGAACTCGATGCTGCAGAGAGTATGTGCGAGGACGTCGATCGAGACGACCTGCTCGAGGGAATTTTCTCCTTGGTCGACAAGTCGATTCTCGTCCGGCAGGAGTATGGCAGTGCGGTGGGATTCCGAATGTTGGAGACGATCCGTGAATTCGGACGAGTCAAAGCAAGCGCTTCGGGAGACTGGGCGCTACTGCGGCGTCGTCACCATCATTGGTATCGGCAATTCGTGCAAGATGCCAAGCGCGACTGGATCAGTGTCCGTCAACTCGAGTGGATTGCCCGATTGTCTCGAGAGCAGTCGAACCTCCGTGAGGCTATGGAATTCGCGATAGTCGAGCCGGGGGAATCACAGGAAGGTTCCGCACTCGAGATTGCTGCGGCGCTGTTCCCTTTCTGGTTGTCCCGCAACCTGCTCAGCGAGGGGAGGTATTGGCTGGATCGTGCTCTGGGAACGCGCCCCGTGCGAAATTCGGCAGATCGGGTCAAGGCCATCTACGCCGACAGCGTGCTCGCTGGTATGCAGGGTGATCTGTCCGCCGGATGGGATCTGATCGCCCAGGGCGAGGCGCTGCTGGCCGAGATGACGGACCCGGTCAGCGACGCCCGTATAGCCCACGCCAAGGGTATTCTCGCGCTGTACAGCGGCAATGTGCTGGAGGCAGCGGAAAGACTCGAAGAAGCGCTCCAAGTGTTTACCGCCGACGGTGAAGTCGCGGTACGCGTCTGGATCCTGATGATGCTGGGAGTGGCGTACGAGTTGGGCGGCAACAGCGAGCGCGCACTTGCTTGTCATCATGAGGTGCTCGCAGTGACCGAATCACGTGGTGAGTCGGTGTATCGGTCGTATTCGCTGTGGGGCATCGGCGTAGCGGAATTCAGGCAGGGGGACCCTGTCCGCGCAGCACAGTATATGGACGAGTGCCTGCGGTTGTGTCGTCTGATCGACGAGCCTCTCGTGGCCGCCGTCAGTCTGGAGGTCCTGGCGTGGATCGCCGGCCGCAACCAGGACTTCGGTCGAGCCGCCACGTTCTTGGGCGCGGCCGAGTCGTTGGGAGCGGCGGTGGGAAGCTCCCCCCTGCTCTTCCAACAACTTCGTGCCTACCACACAGAGTGCCATGAAATGACCCGCACAATTCTCGGGGACAAAGAGTTTCGTGCACGACACCGCAAGGGCCTACGGCTGGGCCCGCAAGAAGCCATAACCTTCGCCCTTGCTGATACCGACCGTGATGCTGCCGACCAGGCAAGGACCGAATCGAGTGCACTGGACGCGTCCGGCCGGCGGCGAGACTGACAAAAGATATGGTCGGAGAAATCCAGGACCGCTCGCCCGGCCGGCCCGTCAGCCGTACATTCCCCAGCTCAGTGCCTGGTTCATCACCTTGGGATGCTTTCGCTCGAAGAAGGCGCGGGTCTCTTTCATGTGCTCACTCATAGCATCCCGTGCGCGATCACTGTCGCCGTCTTCGATTGCTTCACAAATTTGCTCGTGGATCACCGCAACGTGCTTGCGCGAAGACGGGCTGTAGGTGACTCCCAGTCGAGCGCCGTCGATGATCCAGTCGAGTGAGTTGAGAAAATACGAGATCAGCGGGTTCTGTGCACCTTCGGCGATCAGTTCGTGAAATCTGTGGTTCTCATAGAGAAACACGGTCTCATCGGAGATGTTCGCGCGCATGGCGTCGACGGACTGGCGTAATCCGTCGATGACCCGATCCTCACCGTTCTGCGCACACAAGGCGGCGGCGATCGGCTCGATGTACTCACGCGTCTCCAACACGGATCGAAACGGTGTATCCGAGAACTGCATCAAGAGGGCGAGCGTGCTCGCCAGGTGGCGCGAGTCCGGCAATCCCACGGTGGGTCCGCCCCCGCGGCCGGGTCGGATCACGATCACGCCCTGCAGTTCCAGTATGCGAAGAGCCTCGCGAAGGGTGCTTCTTCCCACCCCGAAAGACTCATGCATGTCGGCTTCGACAGGGAGAGCGTCCCCGAACTTCAGGCCTTCCTCTTGGATCATCCGCACTATGCGTTGAGCGATCATCTCGGCGCGTTTCGGCGGCATCTCCGGCGGGCGTGTCAACGGTGTGACGTCCCGTGAGCGTGGCAGAATCTGGGTGGTTTCGCCGGTGGCAGCTGGGCGACCGTTGCGTGCGCGACTACCGACCGTAGTCGACTTGGTCGCCTTGTTTCCTGGCATATGTTCATCATACATTTCCGCTCCCCAGGTGCGTGTTCGTGCCGTCGTGCGTCGACCGGCGCTGCCTGGGAGTTGACCGGACAGGATCGGGCGCAGTAAACATGTATATGTTATGCACTGAACCTATTCGAGCTTGAGGCGCTGGTTGTCTCGAAGGGAGTCGGTATGCCGACTTATCGGCCGCATCCGCCGCAATCTGGCCGTGCCTGGGACGTTGCCGACGTCAAGGTGTTACAGCCGACGCTCTTGTCGGGAACTCACGCCGTGGTAACGGGTGCCGGCAGCGGCATCGGACAGGTGATCAGCGTTCGCTTGGCGGAGCTCGGTGCCACGGTGACGGGAATAGGTCGCACCGAAGCTGCGCTGCAGCAGACGGCTGAGCTGGTCTCGCGCACCGAAGGCACCTTCCGATGGTTCTCGGTCGATGTTCGAGACTGCGAGCAGGTGCGGTCGGTCATATCGGAATCCTCGACCGAGCTCGGCATGGATCTTCTCGTCAATAACGCGGGAGGGCAGTTCTACGCTGCAGCGGCGGAGATCTCCGACAACGGATTCAGGTCGGTGGTCGATCTCAATCTCAATGCTGTCTTCACCGTCATCTCGGCGGCCAAACCCTTCCTCGCCCGGCGCGGTGGCAGCATCGTCACAATCTCTCTGTCTGGGGTCGAGCGGGGCAGTGTCGGTCTCGCGCATTCGCTTGCTGCCCGCGCCGGAGTGCTGGCCATGACGAAGACTCTTGCACTCGAGTGGGCTCACCTGGGAATTCGCGCCAACTGCATGGCCCCTGGGGTGGTGATCTCGGACTCGTTGCCTGAAGGGATTGCGTCGTCGCTGCGCAATCGCGTCGTCCCCGAGTCCGTGCCGGCAGGGAGGCCCACTCCGACCGAGGACGTTGCCGAGCTCGTCGCGTTCATCGCGACACCGGCGGGGCGAATGATTACCGGCCAACTGTTACAGATCGACGGTGCCGCTCATCTCGGGCGAGGTTTGCACATGGTCGAGGATTGGCCCCCGTTGGAAGAAAACGACGAGTACGGTCGCTGACATCCCGGACTGAACCGCCAGGTCGCGGTTTCAAAGTAAGTCGGAGGACGAAAACAACCGGCTGTGCCGACGCGAGAGTCGGCTCAGCCGGTTGTCGGCGCTGCTCATACCGCGATGTCGAGCACTCCTGTCAGTGGGCGTCCTTCGACGATCAACTTCCAAGCCCCATCTCGTCCGGCGGCGACTGCGGTCTGGGTGAGCAGTCGGTCCCACTGCCCTACGGATCCGAACTCCGACCGCCAGGACAGCACAGGCCGGGTGTACCGATGAAGCTCGTGCTCACGAGTGGTGCCGATGGCACCGTGGACTTGGTGAGCACCGCGCACCACTGTCGACGCGGCATGACCGGCGCACGATTTAGCTACCGCTACAGCGAATGACGCGCCCGGTGTGTCCCACCCGTTTCGCTCGATCGCGGCAACCGCCGCATCGGCCGCCGAGCGCGTGAGCGCGGTCTCGGCGGCTACTCCGGTGACCAGTCGCTGCACAGCCTGGAACTTGGACAGTTGCCGGCCGAATTGTGCGCGGCTGGAGACGTGGTCGATGCATAGCTCGACGATCCGTTCCATGGCTCCGCATACCTGCAGTGTGCGAGCGAGGGCCCCGCGGAGCACGAAGATCTCGGCCACACCGTCGGGTACCGATGTCCACTGGGCAGTCTCGACGTCGACCCTCACCGTGTCGCGTGGTTCGCCGGCGAGATTCTGCGAGGGTGTGAGAGTGGTGTTGGCGCGGGCTACCTCCGCAACCGCCCATGATGCTTCGGTGCGACGAAGAACAACCATGAAGTCGGCGTCACGCGCCCAGGGCACCACGCTTGATGCGGCCGAATCCTCGAGCAAGAATGCAGTCCGCAGGCCACCGTCCATGGGAAGTCCTGCGGTCTCCAGGAGCCACCCCGACAGCAGATCGTGCTCGACGAGGGGAACCGGAACAGCCGCGGCGGCTGCTGCAGAAAGCAGAGCAGAGGCGGCATGCCAGTCGGCACCGCTTCCGCCGTGAGCCTCGCTACCTGTGAGCCGTATCAGGCCCAGTTCGTCCAGCATCTGCCAGAGCTGAGGGTTGAACTTCGCCGACTCCGCCGAGTCGGCAGCATTATCTCGGTGCGCGGTGAACACCGACTCCATCATCTCGACGAGATCAGGGTCCACCATCGTTGGCGTAGTCATCAGCGCAGTCCTAGCTCTCGGGCGACGACACTCTCGAGGATCTCGGTTGTGCCGCCCCGCAACGTGAATCCGGGCCGTTGGAGAACGGCGTGATCGACCAAAGAGCCGAAAGGCCCCTCTTCCTGTGCTCGCCCGCCTCGGCTCATGTGTAGATCGGCGTAGTCCGCTATATCCCCTTCGGTCACCGTCCCCAGGAGCTTCACGGCGGCCGCGGCGCTGTCGGCACGCTCGCCCCGATGCAAGGCACCGGCCACCGCTGAAGACATGTGGTGCAACCCGGCGATCCGCGCGATCAGGCGACCGACGCCACTGTCGGCGGGGAAACGATCGGCAGCAGCTTGCTCGGCCGTCTCGGCAAGCAGCGGGAACGTGGAAAGGAAACGCTCCGGACCGCTGCGTTCGTACGCAAGCTCCGAAGTCACCTGCTGCCAGCCGTCACCGACACGACCGAGAACATTCTCGTCGTGTACGAACACCGCCTCCAAGACCACCTCATTGAAATGATGACTTCCCGTCATCGAGACGATGGGGCGGACGGCGATCCCCGGCGACCTCAGATCGACAATGAATTGGCTCAGTCCCGCGTGACGTGCAGCGGGGTCTCTGGGTGCCGTCCGTGCCAGCACGAAGAATGCATCCGCGTGGTGGGCGCCTGAGGTCCACACCTTTGTGCCGGTAATCGTCCACCCACCGTCGACCCGAGTCGCCTTCGTCCGCACACTGGCGAGATCCGAACCGGAGTCCGGTTCGCTCATTCCGATCCCGAAGAAGCACTCACCGTTGGTGATGGCCGGCAGATACTGTCGCTTTTGTTCCTCGGTTCCGAACTTCAACAACGACGGCGCGATCTGGCGATCGGCGATCCAGTGGGCCGCGACGGGGGCGCCCGCAGCCAACAGCTCTTCGGTGACGACGAACCGTTCGATGTGGGATCGGCCATGGCCCCCGTACTCGGTAGGAATTGTCATGCCGATCCAGCCCCGCGCGGCCAGTCGCCGCGAAAATTCGGGATTCCACTCGGTCAGCCAGGTATCGACTCCCGGGGTGAAATCCCCGGCGTCGATACACTCGCGGACGAAGGTACGCACCTGATCTCGCAGCGGGCCGAACTCGCTCGGGTCGTCGACTACGCGAGGGACGAGTCGGTCATGACTCATGAAGGTCTCCTCCCCGAGGTAGGCCGTCCGAGGTGGTGAATCGCGCAGTTCGAGAAACTCACGACTGAACCGAACCGAGAACATCAGCGATATTCTCGAGGCCACCCTGATACATGCCCGTGACGGCTCCAGCCAGCTCCGTTCCCTCGGACTCGTCGTCGGCCGCGAACTCCGCGGTCCACAGAATCTCGGACCCGCCATCAGCCGTGGGAACCACTGCGAACCGTGAACTGAAGGACTTCAGAACAAGCGGACCGTCGAGGTAGTCGTACACGTAGTAGTGGCCTGCGTCATCGTGCTCGGTGACACGCTCGCGCGCTTGACCGGCGCCGCCTGCGAGCTCGGCGTAGCGAACGTCGCCTTCCATCCAGGACTTCTCCACAGCGGGGAGCCAGTTCTCGATCTCGCCCGGTGCCCCACAAAGCTTCCAAATCTGCTCCGCGGAAACGCTGTAGCGCTTGCTCTCATTGATCGTCATCTTCACGCTCATTTTGTCCTCTTTCGTTGTGGAGCAGGGGATTGACCCAGATGGACCTGACGGGGGGGGCATCGCCGGCGGCGCTTCCGCGCCTGCGCGGGTTGTCGCACTCGGTGGGGCTGGTAATTCGCCGGACAGTCCAGTTAATATGAGAAATATAATCAGGTTAAGTGACTATGGCAAGAGCCCGTTGCGTCGAGCGATCCCGGGTTGCCGGGACGGCGGCGCAACGCGTCGAAAATCAGAAGGAGTGACAACATGGACTTACAGCTTCAAGGCAAGGTCGCGATAGTGACCGGCGCCAGTCGCGGACTGGGTAAGGCGGCAGCCGAGGCGCTGCTCGACGAGGGTGCATTCGTGGTCCTGGTCGCCCGAACGCGCGAGCCTCTCGAGGAGTTGCACCGTCGCTATCCCGAGCGCACTGCTGTGCAAACCTGCGATATGCGTGACATGGACGCGGTCGCGGCGCTTGCAGATATCGCCGTCGAGACGTTCGGGCGGCTGGACATCGTGGTCAACAATGCGGGAATCGCTCCAGCTGGGCGGTTCGCCGAACAACCCCAAAAGGAGTGGGACGAGGTGTTCGATGTCAACGTACGGGCGCCCGCCGTACTGACCCGCGCAGCGGCCCGACACCTGCTACCTCAGGGGTCGGGCAAGATCATCAATGTGGCCAGCACCTCCGGCCTCAAGGGGAAGCCGACATTGGTGGCGTACTCCTCCTCCAAGGGTGCGGTTGTGCAGTTCACCAAAGCCCTTGCGGGGGAGTGGGCGAAGAAGGGCGTTCAGGTGAACGCGATCGCCCCCGGCGCTTTCACCACAGACGCGCAAAGCGCAGTGACCGACTCGCCGGACGTCCTGGCGCGGCGATTGAAGAAGATCCCGGCGGGACGCATGGGCGATCCTGCGGAGTTCGGTCCGCTGGTGGCCTACCTGTCCTCACCACTGTCCAATTTTGTCACCGGTTCGGTAGCCGTCATCGACGGCGGCGAAGTCAGCCGGCTCTGAAAGGCGCTCAATGATCATCGACGCACACACCCACATGTGGCCGGACGCGGTCGCCAAACGGGCGCTCGCCGGATCGGTCCCCGACCTCGAACGCCGGGGCGACGGCACGGCGCACGGGCTCATAGAGTCTATGGCAGCGGCGGGAATCGACCGCTCGGTCTGCCTGGCCGTCGCGAACGACGGTGAGGCCGTCGAGAAGGCCAACAGGTTCTCCGGCTCGCTCGATCCCGAGTACTTCATCGGATTCGGCTCCGTGCATCCTGAATTGTCGGCGGAGGAAAACGTCGAAAGCCTGCGCCGGCATGGCCTGAGGGGGGTGAAGATCCACCCATTTTTTCAGAAGTACGCGCTCGACGATCCCCGGATGGACCGCCTGTTCGATGCGATGCAGGGCGAGTTTGCGGTCATTATCCACATCGGATCCATTGCGACGGCAAGTTCGGAAGGTGTGTGCAGTCCGGCGATGTTGGCGCAGCTGGTACGCAAGTTTCCGAAGCTCGACGTCATCGCCTGTCACTTCGGCGGTTACCGTCAGTTCCAGGAAGCAGTCGACACCGTGGTGGGGCTACCGGTGTACCTGGACACGTCATGGCCGCCCAGCCTTGCCGAACTCGATCCGGCCGATGTTCGGAAACTTATCGAGACGCACGGGCCGGAACGTGTCATTTTTGCCTCGGACTGGCCGATGGCTGATCAAGGCCGCGAGATCCGGGCCGTGCGCGACCTGGGCCTGGCCGACAGTGACGTGGAGCAAATTCTCGGACTGAATCTGGCTCGGCTGTTGAAACTCTCGTTCTGACGCGCTTGTCGAGAACTTTTCGGTCCGGGAGGTCGCTGAGCGATCTCCCGGACCGATTGTGTCTGTGCGCCCGATCGATCATGGCCACTATGGCGAAGCGTCGCGAGGCCGATTCCGCTCGCATGAGCCGCGGCGGAATCGACGGGACGGGTCCGACGACCGCCGAGGGTTGTGGATATAACATGCATATGTTTATTCTGTTTATGTACGTGTGGGGGATCACAAAAGGCAAGCGACCGTGCGGCTCTGTCGAGCCGGTCGGTCTCGATCTGGAGGTCATGGTGACAACCGCTACGGGTTTCGATCCGCTCGAATTCTTGGTTCAGCAGAACCCTTACCCCTTCTACAAAGAACTGCGCCAGAACGCGCCGGTGCAGTACATCGAGTCGGTGGGTGCGTGGGGAGTGTTCCGATATGCCGATGTGGAAAACACCTTCAAGCATCCCGAGATCTTCTCTGCCAAGGACTTCACCACCAATGCGTTCGGTGAGTTCGACCCGGTTCCGGAGGTCAAGTCGATCATCGCCACAGACCCGCCGGAACATTCACGCATCCGGCGTCTGGCCAACGCCGGCTTTCGTCCGGGCGCGATCAAAGCCATGGAACCGAAAGTGGATGCCGTGGTCGAACGGCTCCTGAACAACCTGGACAGCAAGCGTGCCGAGTTCGACCTGGTATCGGATTTCGCCGCCTATGTTCCCGTCAATGTCACGGCCGACCTTCTTGGTGTGGATGACCCGGACGTGCGTGAGGATTTCAAGCGCTGGACGATGGATCTGCTGAAGTCGCCCAGCCGTGGGGTCCTTGCGCAAGAGGAACTCGACCAGATCCGAACGAGCGTCACCGAACTCCGGACCTACTTCACCGAGCAGATCGAGTACCGACGCAAGAACCCCGGAACCGACTTGGTATCCGACCTGGTGCGCGCTGAGGAAGAGAACCACACCCTCACCGCCACCGAAATCTTGAGCCTGGTTGCTTTGATGCAGTTCGGCGGCTCGGAGACTCCGTCCCATCTGATCAGCTCGACGGTCTACAACCTGTTCTCGCATCCGGCAATTCTGGATGAGGTGCGGCGCGACCCGAACCGGGCGCTGGCCGCAGTTCAAGAGACGCTGCGTCAGAACTCACCCGTGCAGATGGTCTTCCAAACCTCCACGCGTGACGTCGACGTCGCCGGAGTCACCATTCCGGCCGATTCCATGGTGTTCGCATACATCGCGTCTGCCAACCACGACGAAACGGTGTTCGACGAGCCGGAGAAGTTCATTCTGGACCGGCCCAACCTGAACAAGCACCTCTCCTTCGCCACCGGCGCCCACCATTGCATCGGCGCACCGCTCGGCCGAATGATGTGCGCCAAGGCCGTCAGCGGGCTCTTGACTCGGTTCCCTGATCTGCAGCCGCTCGAAACTGACCCCGAATGGATGCCGTCCTACTGGGTGCGCGGTCTGGCCCGCTACCGCTTCACTGCCTGAGATGACGGTCGATGCAACTGCCATCTCGAAGGAAGGAAGGATTTGAATGCGTGCAGCTCGACTGCCGTCCATCGGCTCTGATCTCGTCGTCGAGGAGGTCCCAGATCCCATACCGGGGCCGGGCGAGGTTGTGGAGATCGCGACGTCCTGATCGACGCCGCAGCCTCGCGTTACAGCCTTGACGACGTCAACCAGGCCTTCCAGGACCTCGCCGAGCACAAGATCGCGGAGCGAGGAGTCCTGGTCATGTCAGACACGAGGCGGAGGTTTCGGTCCCTTCGTCACCAGCGGCCCTGGTCCGATCTCGCGAAGAGATCGGACCAGGGCCGTTTCGGTTGCGACTGGACGGTTTCGGTTCCGACTGGAGGCGGATAACCACCCGAACTATTCGGCGCTCCGTTCAACGGTCATCCGGCGGCAGCACGAAAGGACCCGGGCCGGTGGTCACCGGCCCGGGTCGGGTGCTATCTGAGATGGTTTCGGTCAGACGTAGAGTGCGACCTCTTCACCCTCGACGTCGACTTTGTAGACGCGGGCGCGGAGCTTGAGCTGGGGCGCGACGACCGATTTGCCGTCGGACAGATTGAATTCGAAACCGTGCCAGGGGCAGCGCACGATCTCGCCTTCACGTCCCCATTCGTAAACGTCGGGTGCGCTTTCGAGCATCATCCCGGTGGGGGGAAGTGTGCACAGCGGCGCCCCCTTGTGGGGACAGGCGTTGCGCAACGCGTGGAAGGCTCCTCTGACGTTGAAGACTGCGACTTCTTCTCCGTCGATGTCGACGACGCGGCGGGTGTCGTCAGGAAATTCGTCCAGTTTGCCGATCACGTGGCGTGTCATTGTCGTGCTCCAGTCTTGCAGTGAGACCGTTCCACCATGGGGAACGGTGCCGGAATGATTTAGATTCTTTCGATCAGCGTGGCGGTACCGAGTCCGCCACCACAGCACATGGTCACCAGTCCCCAGCGGCTGTCGGTGTTCTCCAACCGATTGACGATCGTCGTCAGCAGTCGAGCTCCAGTGGCGCCCAATGGATGTCCGATAGCGATTCCGCCACCCCAGGAGTTGACGCGGCCCATGTCGGGCTGGAATTCGCGCTGCCACGCGAGCACCACCGATGCGAAGGCTTCGTTGATCTCGATGGCGTCGATATCACGGATGCTCAGGTTGTTCCGGTCGAGGATGCGCGCCGTCGCGGGGATGGGGCCGGTCAGCATGTCTACCGGGTCGACTCCGAGGACCACCTGGTCCACAACCCGCGCACGCGGCCGGAGCCCGTGTTCCTGCGCGAACTCGGCGCTGGTGAGCAAGATTGCGGCGGCACCGTCCGAGATCTGCGACGAGTTGCCGGCTGTCACCTTCCCGTCTTCCGAGAAGACCGGTTTCAGCGCTGCCAGGGACTCGGGAGTCGAGTCGGCCCGGATACCTTGATCAGCTTCGACCTTGGTGCCGTTGACGTCGATCGGATGGATCTCCCGGGCAAGGTGCCCGTCCCGGGCCGCCGCCGCGGCGCGTTGGTGGGACAGGGCGGAGAACTCGTCCATCTCGGCGCGGCTGATGCTGTAGCGGTCGGCCAGCCGCTCGGCCGCGACGCCCTGTGAGACAAGCGGGTATCGTGACCGCAGTTCGTCGGTGAACGCCTGGCCCCACTGTTCCTGTGAGCCCTGATGCACGCGGAACCCGTTGCGTCCCATGTGCTCGACGCCTGCGGCGATCACCGCACCGTCGATGCCGGCGACGATCGACGACGCCGCGTAGTGTGCCGCCTGCTGGCCGGAGCCACAACGGATGTCTACCGTCGTGGCGCCTGTGGTCGCCGGCAGTCCCTTCTGTAACCAGGCGGTACGGGCAATGCCTGACGACTGCTGCGCGATCTGGTTGGCGCATCCGGTGATCACGTTGTCGACGGCCGCCGGATCGATGCCCACGCGCTGCAGGACACCTTCGTAGCACTGTCCCAAGAGGTCGGCGGGGTGCACGTCGCGGAGCACGCCTTTCTCGTGGTGGCCACGGCCGACCGGGGACCGGACGGCATCGATGATGACGGCCTCGTGCGCCGCGAGCGGGCTCATCGTCGCTGTCCTTCCGTCGAGCCTGCATGGCCGGCCACGACGTTGCCGACGAGCGCCTTGGAGATCCCGAGCCGGAGAATTTCCGATGAGCCCTCATAGATCCGCATCGGGCGGGCCTGGCGGTACAGTCGCTCGAGCTTGGAATCACGAACCAGACCGAAGCGGCCGGAGATCTGCACTGCGCGGTCGGTGATACGACCGGCGGTTTCACTGGCGACCAGTTTCGCCATGGAGCTGAAGTGCAGGGATGCGGCCGGATCGACCCGGGCCATGTCTGCGGCCTTGTAGGTCAGCAGGCGTGCCGCTTCGAGTTCGGACCACGAAGCACCGAGCATGTCGGCCACCGCGCCCAGCCTGGCCAGGGGACGCCCGAACTGCACGCGCGTGCCCGCGTGCCGGGCGGCCTCTTCCAAGGCGGCCTGGGCGAGACCGACCGATGCGCCGGCGACCGAGACCCGGAACACGGCGAGGGTGGCAAGAACATGCTCGAGTCCCTTGCCGATCTCACCGATGCGGTTGCCCTCGTAGACCTCGACGTTGTCGAACGCGAGCTCGGCCAGGATGTGGGGCGCGATGATCTCCGGCGTCGGGGTGAGAGTTAAGCCGGGTGCGTCTGCCGGAACGAGGAACAGGCTCTGCCCCTGTCCTTCCTGCGCAAGAACGCAATAGAAGCCGGCCGCGCCGCCGTTGGAGATGAAGGACTTGTTGCCGTTCAGCACCAAACGTTCACCGTCTCGTCGTACCTCGGTGACGATGTTCTTCAGGTCCGACCCGGCCTCCTGCTCGGTGAGCCCGAGACCGGCGAGGACCTCTCCGGAGGAGACCTTGGGCAGCCACTCGTCCCGCAATTCGTCGCTACCTGCCCGCGCCAGTCCGAAGCTGCCGATGCCCTGCAACGCGAAGAGCGAATCCAGGTGCGCCGACGTTCCCATGAGAACCTCGCGAACGACACACACGGCGAGCGGGTCGACGGATTCGAAACGTCCGCCCCATCTGGCCGGCACGGTCAGTGCCCACAGACCGCTCTCGGCGAGAATTTTCCGCATGCCCTCATGTACGGTGCTCATCGCGTCGGCCTCGACGGCAAACGGTTCGGCCGCGGCCGCGACCGCGATTGCTTCATCACGAAGGTCGAGATACTGCTGATCCAGCTCAAAAGCCATTATTCATCCTTGTCTAGCCAAGTGCATTGATTGGGCGCCGGTCGTGCGGAAGACACGCAGTGCGACGCAGCGTTATTCACAGGTCGAGCTTGAGGCATGTGCCCTTCGCGCGCGAGACGCAAATCATCATGCACTCGCCGCTTTCGCGCTCGCTCTCGGTCAGGACCACGTCGTGGTGTTCCGGTGTTCCCTCGAGGACCACTACCTCACAGGTTCCACAGGTGCCTTCTTCGCACGATGCGTCGACCATGACACCCGCGTCGGTCAACACCTCGAGAATGCTCTTGTCGGCGGGGACCGTCAGCGTCATGCCGGACTGGGCGAGTTCGACCTCGATCGGATGTGCGTGCGTCAGATCCGGTAGATCGGCGCGGAACCGTTCCACGTGCAACGCGCCTGTGGGCCAGACCGACTCACAGTAACCCTCGATGGCAGCGAGCAGCGGCTCGGGTCCGCAGCAGTAAATTCCTATACCGGGGGCGGGATCCGCCAGCTCGGTAGCCAACGGAAGCAGTCCGTGAGTGTCCTGTGGGTGAAAGGTGACCTTGTCGCCGTAGTGGCTCAGCTCCTCCCGGAAAGCCATCGACTCGAGGGAGCGCCCACCGTACAGAAGCGTCCACGGGGTGCCCGAGGCCTCAGCCGCTCGAATCATGGGCAGCATCGGAGTGATGCCGATCCCGCCGGCCACGAAGCGGTACGCGCTCGCGGGCTCGAGCGGAAAGTTGTTCCTCGGCCCCCTGCTTTTGACGCTGGTTCCTGTGGACAGCTTGTCGTGGATGTAGTCGGATCCGCCCCGGCTGCTCGGCTCACGTAGCACGGCAACAGTCCATGTCTGCCGATCGGCCGGATCCCCGCACAAGGAATACTGTCGTGAAAGCCCATTCTCGAGATTCATCTCGACGTGTGCGCCGGGAGACCACGACGGTAGAAGCGCACCGTCATTCGACCGAAGATCCAACGCGACGATGTCCGGCGTCAGCATCCGTCGGGCGTGCACAACGAGGTCGAGGTCGACTTCGGTGTCGTTTGTCGTCAGCATGACATTCATGGCCGTGGTCTCCCACTCAGTTGATGCGGTCACCGTAGAACTCCCGCGGATTGTCGAACATGATCCGGCGCTGGAGATCCTCCGGCAGACCGGCGAGGGCGTTGGTAGGGTCGTTGTAGTTCCAGTGCGGGTAGTCGGAACTGAACATCAGAACCTTCTCCGCGTTGATCATGTCCATCAGCGCAAGCAGATGCTTCTTCTTGGGGGGCTCGACGAACGGCTGCGTGGTGAACCGCATGTTCTCGTTCAGGTACTCACTCGGATGCCGCTTGACCCATGGGATCTCATCTCGCAGTCCGTACCAGTCGGCATCCAGCTTCCAGCTGAGTTCCGCGATCCACGCGATGCCACCCTCGGCGATGACGACCTTCAGCTCCGGGAAGCGCTCGAAGACACCGTGGCACAGCAGGCTCGCCGTGTTGGCCTGATGGATCTGGCCCAGCAGTGCGTGCCACTCGATGTAGAACGTCGGGGTACCAGCCATCCGGGGCGCGCGAGCGTAGACGTTCTCGGTTCCGCTGGGGTGGACGCAGATGGGGAGCCCGTGCCGCTGCGCTGCCTCGTAGATCGGGTAGTAGTGTTTCTCGCCCATCAGGATGTCGTGCAGCGGCATGAAGATCTCGACGATTCCGGGACGATCGGCCATCCGGTCGATCTCCTTGACTGCGAGTTCGGGATCCTGCGGTGCGATGACGAGGCCGCCGCGGTACCTCTTGTCGAACTGGAGCCAACGCTCACACATCCAGTCGTTGTATGCCGACGCGATGGTGGCAGCAACCTGCGGATCGGGCATCGCTCCGATACCCAGCAGGTGTCCGGAGAGCAGAATCGCCCGATCGATGCCGGCTCCGTCGAGTAGCTGCGCGGCGGTGAACTCCGGGTCGGTCGCAGGCGACATGCCGGGACGCGAGGTGTCGCCGCGCATACCCCCGGAGGAGTTGATGTAGAGGTAGTCGAGGGGAAGGTGGAACTGAGACGCCACCGTGTGGCCGCCGCCCAGTCCGGCGCCGATGCGCTTCTGCCACGCCGTACTCATGTACGGCACCAGGGTTGCCAGCCCGTTCTCCATGTAGGGGTGAACGTCGGAATCGATGATCGCTAACGACTGCTTCTTCTCGGTGGGCTGAGCGGACGCATATGCGGTGGTCATGAGCACTTCCTTGGTTCGGATGGGATGTCTAAAATAGGCTTATATTATGCACCTTAGCGCGTTGACGCCGCGTTGTCGAGATCTGGATCACACGGCCAGTGGGGTTTTCCCGCTCCATGCCAGTGGGCTTGATTGACGGCTAAAACATGGCTATGTTATACAACTATAGTTGTTATCTCCGTCACAGCACCAGTCGCAAATGCGCGTCAACCTGAGAGGTCCAGATGTCGATTACCGCCCCCACCGAAAATGAGCTCGACGTCGCAGTTCCAGAGCTCGACAAGGTATTTGTCGCCGGGGATTGGGTTACCCCGGCCAGTATCGAGACCATCGATGTCGTCATGCCGTCCACCGAAAAGGTGGTGGCCACGGTCGCCGCGCCGAGTGCGGCTGACGCCGACGCTGCCGTTGCCGCGGCAAGGTCCGCGTTCGACGAGGGTCCCTGGCCACGCATGACCGTCGAGGAGCGGGCACGAATCTGCCGCATCTTCGCCGACGAACTCGAATCCCGTCTGGACGCCCTGAACCGGGCCTGGATGTTCGAGTCCGGTTACACCCAGGCGCACGGAGAGATGATCAATTCGGGCGCAGGCAGCGCCATCTGGGGTCACGCGATCGAGGTGGCTCCAACCCTGAAGTGGGAGGAGATTCGCAAGAATGCCGACAGTGAAGTGCTCGTACAGCACCAGCCCATCGGAACAGTTCTCGCAATCCTGACCTACAACGGACCCGTGCCCCTGATGGGCATGAAAGTCATCCCGGCCCTGCTCGCAGGATGCACCGTGGTGGTGAAATTCGCCCCTGAGTCACAGCTGACCTCGCGGTTGATCATGGACGCCGCTCGGGCCGCAGGTTTCCCGCGTGGCGTCATCAGCGGCCTCGCCGCGGAACTCGCCACCAGCCAGCACCTCGTCCAGCACGAGGGCATCGACATGGTGCACATGACCGGCGGCACCGCCGTGGCCATGGAAGTTGTTCGGCAGACCTCGCACCGGCTGGCGCGAACCGTACTGGAGCTCGGTGGGAAGTCGCCGGCGATCATCGCGGACGATGTCGACATCGATGAAGTCCTCGGAACACTCGTTCCCGGTGCCATCGGCGGCTGCGGACAAGTGTGCGTCGCGCTCTCCCGAATCCTTGTTTCGCGTCGTCGTTACGACGAAGTAGTCGTCAAGCTGGCGGACGCTTTCAATGCCATCAAGGTGGGAGATCCCTTCGATCCGAACACCGACCTCGGCCCGTTGGCCAACAAGAGGTCGGTCGAGCGGACCGAGCGGATGTTGGCCAAGGCGGTCGAGCAGGGGGCTGTGGTCGCCGCCGGTGGTTGCCGGCCGAAGGGCCTCGACCGAGGTTACTACTTCGCGCCCACCCTGTTGCGCGACGTCACCAACGACATGGAGATCGCCCAGGAAGAGGTCTTCGGCCCCATCACCGTGGTGATCGCCTACGACGATCTCGACGATGCGATCCGGATCGCCAACGACAGCAAGTTCGGCCTCGCCGCCTCGGTGTACGCCAAGGACAGCGACCAGGCGCTGGCGATTGCGCGACGTATCCGGTCCGGTGGTGTGGCACTGAATCTCGCGGGTTGCTCGTTGACCGAGCCCTTCGGTGGAGTGAAGCAGTCGGGTTGGGGTCGTGAATGCGGCGCCGAAGGCATTCTCGAGTTCACCGAGATAAAGCAGATTCTGCTCAGCGGCGCATACTCCGGATAGATTCCGAGCACACGCCGGTAGCGGTGGCGGCGAGTCCTCGACTCGCTACCACCGCTACTGACGTATATGAACAGTGTCAATCATGCGTTGTGACATTGCGGTCCGCATCGCGGCGGTGGTGCTGCAGTTGACTACAGCACCACCGCCGCGATGACGAAGTGCAGCGGCTCGAAGTCGCCTCAGCGGCCGGTCCAGTGCGGTGCGCGTTTCTCTGCGAATGCACTAGCGCCCTCGCGTGCGTCGGCCGAATGACGAACGGGATCGACAATGGCTTCCTGCCTATCGAAAGCCTCTTGGGCCGGCCAGTTCCCGGACTCGATGACTACCCGTTTCGATGCCTGGACTGCCAGGGGGCCGTTGCGGCTGATCTCCGTGGCGAGTTCGAGGGCCGTGTCGAGCACCGCGCCGGGGGAAGCGATTCGATTGACCAGGCCCTGCTCTGCGCACCACGTGGCGCTGAGGCGGCGACCGGTCAATACGGCTTCCATCGCCAGGTGATACGGGATGCGGGACGGCAGCCGGAGCAGACCGCCCCCGGCGGCCGTCAGCCCACGCTGTACTTCCGGCAGGCCGAATACGGCATCTTCCGCCGCGACGATCAGATCGCACGCCAGGGCGATCTCGAACCCACCTCCCACCGCGGCGCCCTCGACGGCGGCGATGAGTGGGGTGTGGGGAGGTTTGCGGACCAGACCGAATGCTCCACGCCGCTCGTCGACGGGACGCTCACCGGTTGCCCGGAAGGCCTTCAAATCCATACCAGCCGAGAAGTGGCCACCCGCACCGGTCAGAACGATGACCCTGCAGTCGGGGTCGGAGTCGAGCAGGTCGAAAGTGCGGCTGATAGCCCGAGCGGTGCCGAGGTCGATCGCATTACGCGCGGCGGGCCGGTTGATGGTCAACACGACCACCCCGTCCGTCAGCTCGCCGACGAGCAACGATTCGCTTGCAATCTCTGCGGTGCTCATCGCGCCGTCATCCGGATTGCACCATCCAGGCGAATCGTCTCACCGTTGAGCATCGGATTCTCCATGATGTGCACAGCGAGGTCGCCGAATTCCGTGGGATCGCCGAGTCGGCTGGGATGTGGAACAGACTCGCCCAGCTTCTGCCGGACATTCTCGGGAAGCCGTGCAAGTAACGGGGTATCGAAGATTCCGGGTGCGATGGTGGCCACGCGGATCTGATGCGCCGCGAGATCTCGTGCGGCGACGATCGTCATCCCGACGATGCCTGCTTTCGAGGATGCGTAAGGAATCTGCCCGATCTGGCCTTCCCATGCAGCGACCGACGCAGTCATCACGATGGCGCCGCGGTCGCCGTCGAGCGGTTCGTTCTGTGCCATGCGTGCTGCACTGAGACGCAGAATGTTGTATGAACCGATCAGATTGGTCTGAATGACGCCGGCGTAGTTCTCCAGCGAATTGGGCTTCCCCTGCTTGTCGAGGATTCGCATCGTGTGGCTGCGGCCGGCGCAGTGGACGACGGCCCGTAACGGACCGTGGGATTGCGCGAGATCCAGTGCGGCCTCGACTGTTTCCGTCTCGGTCACATCGGCGGGAGCAAAGCTCGCGTCTCCACCGAACGTCGATGCGACGTCTTCGCCGGCCGAGGTGGGGAGGTCCAAAATGGTGACATGCGCCCCGCGTTTGGCCAGTGCGCGTGCGCTGGCCAAACCGAGACCGGAAGCGCCCCCGGTCACCAGCGCAGATGTTCCGTCGAGATTCACCGAATTCTCCTTCGTTGTGATGCCCCGTCTGGCCACTCGAGGCGTGGTTCGAGGGGTAGAGTAATATGTATATTATAGACATGTTTAATCTTTGGCGTCGAGGATCTTGACCGGACCGTCGCGGGCTTCTCGAAGGCGGACCCGTGTGATCCTCGGCTGTGGCGGAATCTTCACCTGGGCTCTTCTCAGGGCCGGTTAAATATGCGTATGATATCACTACATCGTTCAAAACTGGTGCGGCCATTTCAGCCGATCTGCAAGGAGATAGTGACGTGGGAGAGACACTGCTCGAGCGGGAGAAGGACCATCCGCAGGAGATCGTCGCCGAGCGTGAGGGGCGGCGCATCGTCATCATGGACTCCGCGCGTTGGGTGGACGATCGCAACACCGACCGTGACGTGGTTCTTCCGGCGTCCTATATCGGTGTGCTTCCTGCGCGGATGTGTGCGGTTCATCGACCGCGCGGTGTCATCGGCCACGATGCCTGCGTCGGCAAGGACGGTGCCGGCATCGCCGGATTGTGGTACCTCGAGGCACTGGGGATACCGGCTGCCACCGCTGACGGGATGACCGTCGAGATGGGAAACGGTCGTGACCTCTACGAGAGTGGTCGGATCTCGCATGTGAACTACCACGCGGAATGTCTCGGTGTCGTAGTAGGCATGCCGGTGCGCCAGGCGGCGGAGTTGTTGCGGGACAAAGACCTGGGAGACACCACGGTGGGAAACAAGATCCGCCGACAGGTGGTCGAGGAGCTCGAGGACGGCAGGCGCATCGTGGTGACCGACTCCATTGTGTGGGCGCTACCCGAGGATGCCGGCCGCAGTGTGATGGTGACCGCCGGTCACACCGGTCGCAGCGGCGCGAAGTTCCTGCTCGAGGCTGATCCGTGGGGCTTCATCTGCCACGACGGGGGAATGTCGAAGAACGAATCCGGGATCGTCGGGTTGCACACCGCAGAGGAAGCCGGACTCGCCGGTGCGTGCATCGACGGCCGAACCGCGCCGATCGGCGACGCCTTCCGCGGCTATCACGAGGGGCTGATCAGCGCATGCAACGGACCAGCGCGCGACCGCGGAGTTACCGTGGGTATGCCGGTCGACGAGGCAGCCCACCTGCTACTGGTGGGTGGACGGTAATGGACGTTCGACTGGAGCGTCCCTTACCCACCGCCAGCTCCCTGACCGCACCGTTCTGGCAGGCGGCCCGCGAACATCGCCTCGTCCGGCCCGTCTGTGACGAGTGTGGGCACAACTTCTTCACCCCCCAGCTGATCTGCCCCAGGTGCCTGAGTGAGCGGTGGACCTTCCAGGCGAGTTCCGGTGCGGGAACTGTCTACAGCAGCACCGTGATACACCGCTCACCCTCACCCGCTATTCCGGCGCCGTATCAATTGGCGATCGTCGATATGGACGAGGGCTGGCACATCCTGACCAACATCGTCGATAGGGGAGACAGGCCCACTCCGGTCGGTGCGCGCGTCGAGGTGACGTGGGTGCCGATCGACGAGCAGTGGACATTTCCCGCCTTCCGCACCATCGAGACAAAGGACCCGCGATGAACATCGGACTCGCTTACAGCCGGAACGCCCGACGGAATCCTCGAGCTCTGGCGTGTTTCGCCGGCGCTCGCTCTCGGACCTGGGCACAGGTGAACGACCGAGCCTGCCGCCTGGCCAACCTCCTGCGTGATCGCTACGGTGTCGCTTGCGGCGACCGGGTCGCGGTACTGGTCGCCAACCGGATGGAAGTGGTCGAACTCGTCGGTGGCTGCGCCAAGGCCGGAGCGGTCTATGTCGGCCTCAATTTCCGGCTGGGCGAGCCGGAATACGTCGACATCTTCGCCAATTGCACACCCAAGGTGATCCTCGCGGACGGCGAGCTGGCCCCGATGGCCCGGCGTATCACCGAAGGCACCGACGTGGTTGTTCTCGACATCGACGACCCGGTCGACTACGAGGAGCAGCTGGCGGCATCGTCGGCGGCAGCCCCCGAATCCGAGCGCCTGGTGGGGCCGGACGACAACTTCTGCATCGTGTACTCGAGCGGCACCACCGGGCGGCCGAAAGGCATTCTGTTCGACGTCGGTGCAACCCTGCAGCACGCGGCAGTGGCGGTGGCCGAATACGAGCTCTCCGAGTACTCGCGCTGGATGATCGCCATTCCGCACAACTCGAGCATGCAGATCACCATTGCCCCCCTCGCTCTCCTCGGCGGGGCGATCGGCTTCGCGGACTCCCGTGGGTTCAAGCCGGATCGGTTCGCCGAAGAAGTGCGGCTGAATGCCGTCACGCACACTTTTCTGGTACCCACCATGCTAATTCGCCTGCTCGAATCGACAATCGACGCGGACGCTGTGCCCACACTACGCACGATCGGATACGGATCGGCACCGATCGCCCCGGACCGTGTCAAAGACCTTGTCGAACGCTTCGGGCCGGTGTTCGTGCAACTCTACGGAATGGCGGAGATCGCCTCGATCGGCACCATGCTCCGCAAGAGCGACCACGCGGCAGCGGCGGCTGGAAACACGGAACTGTTCGCCACCTGCGGCAAAGAATCGATGGCAGTGATGGTGCGCCTGGTCGACGACAACGGGGCCGACGTGCCGGACAACGAACCCGGAGAAATCGTCTTCGGCACCCCGTACACGATGGTGTCCTACTACGACGAACCCGAGAGGACCTCGGAAGTCCTCATCGACGGGTGGATGCACTCCGGTGACATCGGCCAGTGGGCATCCGACGGCTACCTGAAAATCGTCGGTCGCAAAAAAGACCTCATCATCCGCGGCGGATTCAATATCGCGCCGACCGAGATCGAGAACGTCCTCACCCTGCACCCCCAGGTGCGGGAAGCAGCCGTCGTCGGCCTCGAAGATCCGGAGTGGGGTGAAGCCATCGCCGCCGCGGTGATCGCCAGCGGATCGCAGGTGCCCTCGGCCGAGGAACTGCAGCAGTGGTGCCGAACCCACGGGTTGCCCAGCATCAAGATCCCCGAGCGTGTCGAAGTGTGGCAGGATCTTCCGCGCAATGCCGTAGGCAAGATCACCAAAGCGGAAGTACGGGAGCAGTTCACGACTGCAGCCGGTGTGTCATGACGCGGCATCACCCGTTCCACGATGTCGCCGTCGTCGGCGTCGGCATGACCCCTCAGGCCAAGCACCTCGACATGAATTCACTGACTGCCAGTGTGCGGGCGGCGAAGCTGGCACTCGCCGACGCCGGAATCGATCGCAGTGAGGTCGACGGCATCTGTGCCCGATGGCCCGGTCCGGGCGGCACCGTCTTCCAGCCCGGCTCGGCCGACTGGGCAGGGTTACTCGGCATCCAGGTCCGCTGGATCGGCGACACCTACCCGCAAGGCGTGCCCGCAGTACTCGACGCGGCCGCGGCGATCGCGACCGGACAGTGCCACACCGTTCTGATCACCGGAGGTCAGGCGGGTGTGATGAATGCCGAAGCGGGTCGCGTCGCCTCCTACACCCGCCCGGCCAACGAGTTCGTCGAACCGTTCGGGTCCTTCACCACCGCGCAGTTCGCCCTGGTGGCGCAGCGTTACCTTCACCAATACCCGCACGCGCGGGAGGCGATGGCCGAAGTGGCCGCGACCATTCGCAATACCGGATCTGCCAACCCCGACGCAGTCATGGCGGGTCGTGGCCCGTACACGGCCGAGGATGTTCTCGCCGCTCCTCCCTTGGTCGACCCGTTCACCCGGCTGGACGTCTGTCTGGCCAACGAGGGCGCCGCGGCGCTCGTCGTCACGTCGATGGAGCGCGCGCGTGACCTACCGTCGACGCCCGTGCGGATACTCGGCGGCGGGGCTGAATGGATGCGTCAGCAGTACGTCGACCCGCCGAGATACGACGACGTGTGGATGATCGGCGCCGACGCCTCGCAGCGCGCCTACGCCAGTGCCGGGATCGACCCACACGACCTGGACTTCGTGCAGCTCTACGACGTCAATTCCGCGGAGGTTCTCAGGCAGTACGAGGCCCTCGGCTTCTGCAAACAAGGTGACGGCGGCCCTTTCGCGCTCGACACCGGAATCGGAATCGACGGAGGATTGCCGACCTGCACGGACGGCGGCGTCCTCTCCTTCTCTCACATCGGCTGGGGGGCACCGACGTTGAAGATCATCGAGGCGGTCCGGCAGATCCGTGGAGACGGCGGCGACAGGCAGGTACCGGGCGCTCGTACCGGTCTGGTGGCCGGTGCCGGGTCCGGTGCCCAGTACTACAACGTGCTCGTCCTCGGCTCTTCGAGCTGACCAACCCACCAACGTGGCCGACTGTGAAAGTATGGCGATGACAGATCTCGAATATGAGGTGGCCGAACACATCGCCACCATCCGACTCAACCGCCCGCAGCGGAAGAACGCTTTCACTCTGGAGATGATCGACGCGTGGGCTCAGGCCCTCATCGAGGCCGAGGAGGACTCGAACGTTCGGGTGGTGGTGGTGACGGGCGCAGGCGGGGCCTTCTGCTCCGGCGTCGATCTCTCTGTCCTCGACAGCATCGCGCCCACGCCTCTGGGTGCGAAAGAGCTACTGACCAAACGCGTCCACAAGGTCGCCCACGCTGCGGAGGCGCTCAGCAAACCGTACTTGTCCGCCATTCCGGGGGACGCGATCGGCGCAGGCATGGACATGGCACTGCTCACCGATATTCGACTGGCGGCGGAGTCGGCCCGATTCTCGCAGGCCTACATCCGTGTCGGGCTTGTCCCTGGGGACGGAGGCTGCTACCTACTGCCTCGCATCGTGGGCACCGCGACAGCTCTTCAACTCATGTGGACCGGAAGAATTGTCGATGCCGAAGAGGCGCTTTCCCTCGGCATTGTCAGCGCGGTGCATCCCGACGATCAGCTGGACGACGCCATCCACGAATTGGCCTCCGAGATCGCCCGCCAACCGCCTATCGCGGTGCAGCTCATCAAGCGCAGCACCCGGTTGGGTGAAAGACATGACTTGAGAACCGCATTGGATCTCATCTCCTCGCATCATGCGGTTGTCACGGCAACCGACGATTCCCGCGAGGCGCGCCGCGCGCTGGCCGAGAAGCGCCCAGCGCACTTCGTCGGCAGTTAGCTGCCGGGCCGACACCCGAACTACCCGTCGAGGGGCAGGGCGCGATGCGTCCTGCCCCTCGAGTCGTCGGCCGCCCGTCGCCTCCCGGTCTCGTGTTGACAAGGTCACTGCGGAAAGTAAATATACATATAGTAACTGTAGTTACTTGGGTCACACCGGCGCCTGGGGTGGTGCCTCTTCATCAGGTGTGTCGATGTCAGCGGAGGTTCATCTATGACGGTCCAGGAACGTAACAGCGAGTCAGAACTCGCATCTCGACGACGGCGAAAGGCCTTGATCGCCGGATCTGTGGGAAACACTGTCGAGTGGATCGATTGGGCGCTCTACAGCGCCCTGGCGCCGGTCTTTGCCAGCCAGTTCTTCCCACCGGCCTCCCCGGCAGCGAGCCTGCTGGCGACATTGGCGGTGTTCGCGGTCGGGTTCCTCATGCGTCCGGTCGGCGGCGCACTGATCGGCGTTTTCACCGATCGGCACGGCCGGAAGAAGGGGCTCACGCTGACCATCGTGATGATGGCGGGCTGCGCCTTCGTCATCGCACTGTGCCCCACCTACGCGCAGATCGGAGTCGCGGCGCCGATCATCCTCCTGCTGGCTCGCCTGGTGCAGGGATTCTCGGCCGGCGGCGAGTTCGGCTCCTCCTCGTCGTTGCTGGTGGAGTCTGCGACCGGCATGCGCCGAGCGTTCGCTGGTTCTTGGCAACAGGTTTCAGCCGGACTAGGGGTCCTCATCGCCGCCGTGTTATCGCTCATCCTGACCTCTACGCTCGACGCCGAGACGATGTCCACCTGGGGTTGGCGGGCCGCCTTCATCGGGGGCGGTCTGCTGGGCCTGGTCGGGCTTTGGCTGCGGATCGGATTGGACGAAACCGACAGCTTTCGCGCTGTGCAGGCGGCGGGCCGGGTGGCCCGTAACCCTCTGACCGAAGTGTTCCGGAAACACCCACGGGAGGCACTGCGCGTGATCGGGATGGCGGCCGCGGGCGTCCTCATCTACTACATCTGGATCAACTACATGCCCGGCTACGTCAGTGCAGCGATCAAGACGATGGATCTGCAGACGGCGCTGGTGGCTAACACCATTGCACTCGCCTACTTCCTCTGCCTCCTGCCCTTCGTCGGCATTCTCGCCGACCGTGTAGGGCGCAAGCCGGTGATGCTCACCTTCGCGGGCGGCTTCGTGGTCTTCGCCTATCCCGCGTTCTCTCTCCTTGGTAACGGGGGATTCTGGACGCTTTTCGCGGTCGAGATGATCGGTGTGACACTGCTTGCCGGGTATGCGGGACTGATCGCGACGGTCATGGCCGAACAGTTTCCAGCCGAGGTGCGCACGACGGGAATCGGCTTTCCGTATGCGATTGCAGTCGCTGTCTTCGGCGGAACCGCCCCGTATGTCACCACCTGGTTGGCGACGAGTGGACTGCAGGATTGGGTATGGCTGTACGTCGCTGCTGCAGCCTTTTTCGGTCTGGTCGTGTATGCGCGGATGCCGGAAACACGCGACCGTGTGCTCACGTAAGAACACTCCGCCCGTGCGTTGGCGTGCCGGCCAGGCCTCCGCGCGGGCCGCTTGACAGCACCTTCAAAGAGTGTAAATATAACTATAGTTTGTTGTGGCAGGAGTCACAGCGAGTGCAGGCAGAGGCTGCCGCCGGATCGCCGAACATCACTCCCTCGGCTCCGGCGTGAACACCTCACCTCGAACGCTTACAGCAATCCCGCAAGGAAGGTTTCCTCATGACCCAGAACCCGTCGGTTCAGCCGTTCAAGCGAGACATGTTCTCGGATTTCGATTTCGAGGATCCGGAATTCAACGAGCGCTTCGATGAGGTGCTCAACGAGATGGCAGCCAAATGTCCAGTCGCGCACAGCCAGAGCGGGCACGGCTACAAGGTGATCAACACCTACAAAGATGTGAAGAAGGCGGCGCAGGACTGGCGTACCTTCAGCTCAGCCAAGGGCTACGCGGTCAACCGACCGGAAGGAACACCCACCATCTTGCCCGAGGAGTCGGACCCGCCGTACCACGACAAGTGGCGCAAGGCTCTCAACCCATTCTTCTCGCCCACGACAGTCGCCGGCTTCGAGGACCAGATCCGGACGATCGCGAACGAGCTGATCGACAATTTCGAGACGAAGGGCAGCTGCAACTTCGTCCGCGACTTCTCCGCGCACCTTCCCGGGATGGTCTTCTTCCGCTGCGTCATGGGAGTGCCCGAGGCCGACCTGCCCGAACTCTTCGAAGGTATCGACAAGGGAACCTTCGGCCCCGTGGAAGAACGTCCCCAGTACTTCATGAAGGTGAACGACTATCTGTCGGAATATTTGGAAATGCGGAGCAAGGAAGCGCCACGGGGAGACGTGGTGGACATCGTCAACGCCGGCGTCACCCGGGAAGACGGCGAACCCGCCCCGTGGGAGGACAAAGTCGCGATCGTTCTCGACCTCGTCTTCGGTGGGCTGGCGACGACCACCCATGCGATGACCGCCGCGGTCAACTACCTCGCCCAGCACGAGGATGTGCGTAGGGAACTGTGCGAGAACCCTGGCCTCATTCCACAAGCCGTCGAAGAGTTCGTTCGCCTCTTCGCCCCGGTGGTCGCGCCAGCGCGTTACGTCACCCAGGACACCACTCTGGGTGACCTCGAACTTCGCGAGGGGGACTGGATCGCTCTCAATTATGCCGCAGTCTCGCGTGACCCGGCAACGACGGAAGATCCCACCACCCTGGATATTCACCGCAAGGGTGTCGTGCACACGGCCTTCGGTATGGGACCGCACCGCTGCCTGGGTTCCCATCTGGCCCGGCTCGAACTCAAGGTGACGCTCGAAGAGTTCCTCCGACGCATTCCCAATTTCCACATCACCGAAGGAACGTCGGTGAAGACCGAAACAGGCCAACTCAGGACAACGACGTCGCTCGAGATCACCTTCGACGTCGACGACGAAGCGAAAGGCTGATCACCATGAAACTGAGAATCGACGGAGGACTGTGCACGGGCCACGGACGGTGCTACTCCATCGCCCCGGACGTGTACGAGCCCGACGACGAGGGCTTCTCGGACAACCGCGACGTTGAACGAGAAGTCCGTCAGGGTCAGGAAGAATCAGCGCGGCTCGGCGCTTCCAGTTGCCCCGAAGCAGCCATCGTGCTGAGCGAAGACTGACGCGTACGGGACTCATCGGTGCAGGCGGTGGCAATGTGACACTCATTGCCACGGCCTGCGCCGGTGTCTTTTTGTCGACCTGTCGGGGTTCTCGGCACGGCATATCTGCACGTTCCGCAAGAGCTACAAGGAGACGACGCCATGCGAGCTAACCAATATCTCCCAATATCGCGGTGTGAACCAAGTCGAACACAGCGAGGTGCCTGATCCGAAGAGCACTCCAGGCCACGTGGTGCTGCGCGTCGCCGCCGCAGGTGTCTGCCAAACCGACGTTCATGTCCGCGCCGCACCCGAGCCGATGATCCCCACAGGCGTGGTGCTCGGTCATGAGATCGCCGGCCACATCGTCGAGTGCGGGGATGGCGTGGACAACCTGTCGATCGGCGACTCGTTGTCGTGCACCCCGTCTGGTCCTGCGGCCGATGCCGGCAATGCGTCGCCGGGCGCGAAAACGCCTGTCTGAACACGGGCGGGCGTATGTACCCCGCAACAACCCCAGGGATCTCCATTGACGGGGGAATGGCCGAATTCGTCACGGTTCCAGCGAGGGCCGTCGTGCCCGCGAATGGTCTCGACCCCGCATTCGCGGCGGTTCTCCCCGACGCAGGCCTCGTGCCCTATCACTCCATCAATGCCGCCAGAGACCTCTTGCGGCCGGGCTCGACGGCGGTGGTCATCGGAGTGGGCGGTCTCGGCCAGTTCGCTGTCGAGTTGCTTCGTACCCTCACCAGCGTTCGAATCATCGCGCTTGACATCAAGGAGGCGGCGCTCGCCGCGGTGCGCCACAAAGTCGACTACACGTTCGCCGCCGACTCCTCGGACGTGACCCAACAAGTGATGGACGCGGCCGGTGGATACGGCGCCGATTTCGTTCTGGACCTCGTTGGGAACTCGGCGACGTTGACGCTTGCCGGTGCAGTGGTTGCACCGTACGGCTCGATCCGAGTTCCTGGCCTGAACGACGGAGTCTTCGAGTTCGAAACCTCACAGGTAGCCGACTCCCTGCCATGGGGCGCTTCGATCACCCGCCCCTACAGCGGGACCTACCAGGACCTGCAGGACCTCGTCGCGCTGGCAAGAACGGGCCATATCGGCATCAATCTCGTTCGATACACCTTCGACGACGCCCTGAGCGCCTTCGACGACCTCGAAAGCGGCAAGGTCAATGGTCGGCCAGTCATCGTGATGAACTGAATCGTCGGCGTCTACCTCGGTCCGGGTCGGCGCCGAGTTCTAGAGGTGTCGTGAACTGGAGAAACGGCATGCCCTTCCTCTAGGGCCAGACCGTGAGTCGTGGATTGTCCCCGGCCTGCGGGGGAATCGGCTTGGCATATCAACGATCAAAGGAACGCGAACACATGGCAGCTGGCGAGGCCACTCAGGCGGACGTTATCGGGCATGACTATTCCGACGGAGGTGATCGAGCGCCGCACGGAACGCGACAGTCGCCGATGTCCGTCGACCCACCGAGCCCGCGCACTGGCCTCGCTGCCGAGGCCTTCGATCACAGGGACCACTGCAGACAGGGATAGCTGTGCCCACAATCTTTATCCAGGCCATCATCGCCGTGCTCAGGATCGCCGCACGGCGACGACGGGCCTCGCCCCAGGGGCTTCTCACCGAACTCGCCATTGCGCGAGCATCCGCAAGATGGCTGGCCATGACGGCATTCGAGCTGAATTCAACCCCCTGCAGTAACTGGTATGTCAAGTCTTCGGTGGGAATCGAAGACCGGGTTGAACTGGCGGCGACTCAGGCCAGCCGAGATCGTCTCGCATGATCAGCGCTCGCCGAGGTCCCATCTCACCCATCAGTTGGAGTTATGCGGGTAGTTGAAAGGTGTCTGAGGCAGAGCGCTTTTCGCCGCGACTGGATAAGGGACTTATCAAGTTCTGTCGATCTCGTGGGCGGGGAGACACTCATCGTTTGGGGTGTTTGATCGCGGGGTAGCTGCCCATCGGGATTGCCGCGCGGGCGGCGTGGATGTTCATGGTGTTGGGGGTGTAGCCGAGTAGGGCGGCGAGGGATGCGGCGTCGATTTCTTTGCTGAGGTCGTGCAGTGCGGCGTTGCGGATGGCTTGGATGTTGATGCCGAGTTTTCGGAGTCGTTGCATCAGGGTCTGTTCGGTGAGGTGTTGTCCGGCGCGGGTACCGGGGAAAAGCCAGTGCGAATCGTGGTTGGTCGTCTTCTGGTTTGCCCGGCTGTCGAGGTGTTGTTGTAAGAGGGGGAGCAGGGGTTCGGGCAGTGGGGCAGGGAGGGTGCCGATCCTGACGGTGGGTCGGGGCGGGGTAGTGGTGATGTCGTCGAGGGTGAGTTCGGCGATCCTGCGGACGGGGACGCCGTAGAGCAGGAACAGGAGTGCGGCGATGCGGGTGGACAGGGTGATGTGGTCGGCTTCGATGGTGGTGCGGATGAGTTCGAGTCGCGTGGTGGAGGCGGCCAGGGGCGTGGTCCGCGCTGTGCGGTATCGGATGGTGAATCGCGCTGCGATGCCGGTGCGGTGGCGCCACTGAATGAAGTTGCGGATGGTGTGGCGGGTGGTGGTGCCTTCGCTGAGGTAGGCGTCGAGGTGTGCTTGTCGCAGGTGAGCGATGGTGGTGTGGTGTTCGGTGCGCAGCCAGGTCAGGAACTTGGTGGCCTCGGTGATCTCTTGTTTGGCAGTGCGGGTGGCGTTGTCCATGTTGCGACCGGTGTCGGGAACGCGCAGTCGTCGTAGGTGATGCCAGCGGGCGAATTGCTCTATGGGCGCGTGAATCTCGGGCATTGGTTGCAGAGTTGTGAGTCGGTGGTCGAGCCAGGTTTCGAAGCGGGCCAGGCGGGGGTCGCCGCGGCTGGGCAGCATGTGGTGGTGGACGAGCATTTCGCGTAGGTGTTCGGCGCTGCGGGATGGTGGTAGGGCGTCGAATGCGGGGTGGGACAGGTGAAGTTCGCGACTGCCGATGCGGGCGAGTAGGTCGGCGGTGGTGGGGTGACGCATCCAGGTGAGGATGCTTTCTGGGCGGGGAACGGCGGCGAGGGTGGTGATGAGTCGTTTGATCCGCAGATCCGGTGGTGAGCTGGGGTTGAGGATGCGTTCGAGGTCGTGGGTGAGCACGCAGCGGGCGCAGTGCCCGCCGCGGAGGCGTTCGGCTTCGCGGCCGCACTGGTCGCAGTCGAGTTTGGTGGTGATGCCGGCGCAGTCGCGGCAGATGTGGGCGCCGGTGGAGGATCTTCCAGGCACGAGGCGGTGTTCGCCGCAGAACGCGCAGGGGCCGTAGGTGCGGGCGGCGGTGGTGAAGCAGGCGCCGCAGATGGCTCCGTCGGGCCAGTGCACCCGGAACTTGGGGACGAGGTTGCTGCACCGGGCGCATTCGAGGGTGCCGGTGCTGCGGGGTCGCCCGCGTGGGCGGGGATCAGTCATCGTCGGTGATGATGCGGGCGCGGACGGGACGGTAGGCGTTGAGGAGGGGGACGTCGGCGGGGGAGTTGGCGGTCTTGCTGCGGGATTGGCGGGCATCGGTCGCGGTGTAGGTGATCAGATCGCCGGCTTCGACACCGAAGATGTCGCAGAGCGCGACCAGGACCTTGAACGCGATCCGGTCGGGCTCTTGCCCGACGATGCGGTAGATCTGTGACTCGGACAGGGTGATACCTCGGTCGCGTAGCGGTCCGACCAGGTCGCGGCTGTTTTTCATGCCGGCGCGGGCCATGAGTTCGCGCACGCGCCAGTGGTAGTGGATCTCGCGTTTCATTCCGGCTCCTTCGGGTGTGGTGATCCGGTGAGGCTGGCGTTGCTGCGTGAGAGGGTCGCGGTCAGGACTCGTTCGAGTTCGCGCGCTCGATAGTCGGGTGCGGCGAGGGTGTAGAGCGAGGTGGTCGCGGCGTGTTCGTGGCCGAGTTGCAGTTGAACGAAGCTGACGTCGTAGCCGTACTCGACTTGCAGGTTGGTGGCGTAGGCGCGTCGGAACGAGTGCAAGTCCAGACCCGGTGGGAAGCCGAGTTCATCGACGAGACAACGCATTCGTTGCCAGAGGTTGCGCGTCGGGATCATGCCGCCCTTTTCGGTCGGGAACAGGGTGTCGATCGGATGGCCGTAGCGGGGAAGTCCGCGCTCGCACCAGTCGGCGAGTGCCTCCGCGGCCCAGTCGAACACCGTGAGCACGGTTCGTTGCTTGGCGGGTGCGCCGCGCATCGCTTTGCCGTGCCGCACACGTACCAGGCCCCATTCGCCGAAGAACGGTGCGCGGGCGTTGCGGGAGAGATCGACCAGCTGCAGGTGCCGGACTTCGTTGCGGCGCAGGCCCCATCCGTAGAGGGTTTTGAACGCCACCGCATCACGCCACGCCGTCAAGGCGCCCTTGCGGCCGGACCGCAAGATTCGCTCCGGTTCGAGGTCGGCCAGATCGAAGAACTGCTGTAGCTCGACGGGGGTGAACGGCCGCTTCACCGGCAGCGCGTCGTTGGCTTGCACGTGTCGAGCCCGATTGAACTCGGTGATGACCTGTGAGAACACCGTCCCGAACAGCCGTCCGCAATGCTCGTTCCAGTCGTAGGACGGGTCACTCGCGTAGTCGAAGAACAATTTCACGTCCGTTTGATACGCCCGAACCGTGGTATGAGCGAGATTCCGGACTCCCCGCAGGTGCCCGAAGAAGTCGTCCGCATCCACCGGTGACCACTGCCATGGATAGGTGCCGACGAACTCGGTCATCTGCTTGACCGAACTGGCCCGTCGACGCACGGTGTCGTCCGAGAAGTTCTGCGCCAAATGGGCCTGCCTCCACCCGGACAGCACATCGTCGAGAAACGCTTCCGGATCCGGGCCAGCCGCGCCCGCCGGTAGGTACACCAACCGCCCCATCCAGCCCCCTCAGTCCGTGCAAATTCTGCATTCGAAATGCATATCCTGCAATCGCTGGAGGTGAACAGCCAGGTCAGATGCTGTTCTGTTCGCTCGGCTCGGCCGCCGACGAACTGCGCATCGTAGATGTCACCGCGTTCCCCAATCCGTAAAGGCCGCAGGTCAATACCCGCAGCGACGGCAGCGGAGGAGCCTTACCACCAGTGGTCGTATTCGCGGGACATGCGAATAACCAACTTACTAGTTGACATAATAATCGTTATCGGCAAGGTAAATTGACTGCGGCGCAACGTCATTCGAAGCGCTCCGGGCCGGGCGTCTGTCGGGTGCTGTTTGCCGCCGGCACCCTTATCGTGCGGGCCCGGTTGGCGGCTCTGTGCGGGAACGCGCTCTGGTTACGCCCACGAGGACGTTGCTGCGCTCGCGCGGGTGCGAGGTCGAACGGCGGTGCCGGTTCGACGATGTGTTGAGGGTGAGCGCGTAATTGGCGACGCGCGGCCAGGGTGAATCCGGTGCCGAAGGCTCCTTCTAGTTGACATAACGCCTTGGGATCCTGCCGAGGCCCGAATGCCCACCACGCTGCTTCCTGGCCAGTCGAATTTGGTGAGGAATCCGTGCGGATCGAGAGAACATCCACCTGCCGAGGAACGGGTATGAGCGCTTCTTGGGCATCGCGGGCACTGATCGGCGGACGCATCCCGGGAGCTGCAGGCCTCGGCAATGTCGCAGGGACTTAGCTCGTTGAGTGCCTTTGGTTGCGCTGTGCGATTTGGTCGCGTACGGCGGGGCTGGACTTTACGATGAATCGATTGACCTCGCCCGACTTCCGGAACTTGCCGGTGGCGGAGCTTCGTGTCGTCGCACTGCTCACCAGCAAGGTGTCGGTCGACACCTTGCGTGCAGAAGTCCTTGCGGTTCGTGCGGTCGATTTCATGCTGCCACCTCCCTCGGTGGGTCCAGGGTAGCTCACTACGACGAATGCTGGCCGAAGACACCCGTCCGAATCTCCAGCAAGAGGGACCACTTCTCGGACAGTTCCGCGAAGACCGCATTGACATCGTCAACCTGCTCCTCTGCAACCGGCTCCGTGGAAGCAGCGCTGATTACTCCACACGGCAGCGCAGGCGCGGAGGAGAACTCAACGACAAGCGGCGTTGCTGCTACGGACCGCCATCGTGTGGTTGACCCTGCCTGCGGAATGTCTCGGACGAGTTGCCCGTTGCGTCCAATGCACTGCCCGGCAATCCAGTCGCTGTCATGTCCAGGAACCGCGCGACGCAGATACTCGGGATGGCGGTATGTCCGATCGTTGGCTGCCCACCGGACGAGCCCGCCACCACCATCAGCCAGCCACAACGTCAGGTTCGTGAAGTTGGGTAGCAGATCCTGCAGCGTCTCCAAATCGTGGTTGAGCTCATCGGAATCCCCCTGCTGCAGTATGGAGAAATCTTCGACATGGGTTCGCCATAGGGCGGCGGCTCTCTCACGCGGAGGTAAGTAGCCGCGTACCCCAACGAAGGGTAGTTCGCGAAGGGCTTGAGCGGCGTCGGAGTAGTCGTGCGTTGCGATCACCTGTACCCCGAGTGCTGACCACTGGGTTTTGAGGGCGGCTTCCACGCGGTTGAACTGGACTCGGTCGAGTCCCATGCCTTCTCGTGCAAGGAAAACCAGTACCTCGCCGCTCTCGCCGTCGCACGTGAGGTCATGAATCCATTGCCGAATGTCCGGATCACGATATGACGTTCCAGCCAGGATCAGGGGCCCCTTCTGAAGGGAGTCGTGAAGTGCAGATTCCTGCCAGGTAGTCCGTCGCTGCCCCAACCTGTTGTAGTCGGTCAGCGTGAGAATTACGGAGTCAGACGAGGTAGCGTTCGGGGGAAGAAAGCCGTGTAGATGATGCACCTCGTACGCACCCCTTGGGGCACGTGGGCTGCCCTTTTCTCGACTGAAGACCTCGACTTCCTCCTCGAAATCCGTCGAGGCGTTGCGTAGCGCCGACTCGAGTAAGTCGTCATAGTTCAAAGTGAACAGTGAGATCGCGTCGGGACCACGCCTCTCCGCCAGGGCGGCCGCGGCCGTGTGCAGCGGTGCCGGATCCACAGGTTCTTCGCCGTACAGCGCAGACTTGAGTAACGAGGTCCAGTTGTCCCCGGCAGCATTCTTCGCGGCTTCCGCAACGATGGCCGGATCTTGACCGGCCAAGAAGGCCCTAGCCGTTTCGTGATCCTCGATTGCGCCGCTTGTCGCCAACAGTTCGACTGCGAAGGTGTTCCAGTCGGGCAGACCAGCTGCCGCAGACGCACCTGCCCCCAAGAGCACTCCGACGTGAGAGTCGATTCTCATCGAGGCGAGGATGTCGATCGTCTCTTTCCCAAGCTCTGCGGCGCTCACTGCGATAGTCTCCCATCCGCGCTCCGGTCACGACGATGGACACGGTCAGGCAACGTGCGTGCCTCTCCCCCACCTCCAGAACTCCGTCTTCCACGCCCGCCATGGAGCGGCGATCGCCTGAATGCGCATGCCCGCCACCGCGGACCCATACGCGTCGACGAGATGTCCCACCGACGTCGTGGCGACCAATTGGCCCTAGATCGCGAGGCTCGCGTGTTCGGGTATGCGGGGAATCAAGACGTGGGATCGCGTTCGTCGCACAGGTTGCGCAGCGTGCGGTGATCGGGAGGCGAATAGAAATACGGGTCCAGGACCCGGCGGCCGGCACGCCCGGCAGTTGCAGGTCTGGCGCCGGGTGGCGGCATGAGCGCGCCGCCGATACTCCGCCCGGTCGATCGCACCGCGGGCACGAGCGGTCAGGTTCTCGACGTCCTCACGGTTCGGGTTCCAACCCTCGTGCACGCACTCGTCAACGACTGCACCACCGCGCGCCGCTGACTGAAGTCCGGCTATTGTCAGGGTTCCCTGACATCATGTGGGTGTCAGGTTTCCTGACATCGAGTGGAGGAGGGGGCATGTCCTGGGTGGTGGAAAACGGTGACCACGAGGGGTATGCGACGACGTTGGTCTCGGGTGGGCGCCGTGTCGTCGGTTATCGGGGTGTGGAGATGGAACTCGACGACGGAACCTGGGTGCCCGAAGGAGAGGCGAAAGGTTGGCAGACATGGTGCAGCTGCGGATGGCGGGCACCGTTGCCGTTCGAGCGCGTGACTGATCCCGGCCTCGCACGCCGGCCCGATCAGGCGTACGACGCCTCGGGCGGACCCGCACCGGAGTGGGTCGAGCAGATCTGCCACGCAGAGTGGCTCGACCACGTTCGCCCGCACGAAGCAATCACCTGGGTGAAACGCGCTGCCCTGGAATTGAATGCCGCCGCCGCTCGCCTCGACCGAGCCGTGGCCGCGGCACGACAGTCTGGGACCTCATGGGCTGAGATCGCCCGCGAAGTCGGAATCTCCCGGCAATCAGCACATGAACGGTGGCGACACCTCTGACCGGTCGACCCGAGTTCCCCGCCGTTCTCCTCTCGCCCACCGTTCTGGAAGGAACACTCGATGGCACTTCTGACACTGCACACCGACCGGCTCGACCGACTCACCCCCAGTCGGGTCAACGACGGCTATCACCTTGTGGGTCACTGGCTTCTGCAGAAGGCCGTCGACGCCGAGGTCATCACCTGGGACAAGGCAGTGTGGGGGCACCTGGACCTCGGTGTCGAGCCGGCGGATCGGGACGACCTGCGTCCCCGGGAACTGGTGATCAGTTACATGGTCTCGAAGGACGGGCCGACGATCACCGGCGGGATCTTCGCCGATCTTCCGGACAACTGGAACGAGCTGACCACGGAAGAAGAGGCAGACGTGCCGGCGAGCTTTCCCGACCCCACTCAGCGGCCGGGCGAGTTCCTGGCCCTGGTCGTCGATGAGCTCAACCAGTTGCACGCCAGCACGGAACGTCTCGTTGCTGCGTGGCCGGGAAATACCGGCACACCCCTGATCTGACCAACCCGTCCCGGGACCACCACTGCCGCACAGCCACGCCCACCGGAAATTGCCGACTGTGGCGTCTCACCTGAACCTTCGAGGGAGTCTCACCGTGCCCTGTCGCCCGGATCGCCTTGACGCGATCGCGGCCGAAGCGCTCCGCCGCGGCGCGGCGGCGGCCACGCACCACCTCGGCGGTCTCTACGCGGACATCCATCATGCCGACTGGGACACCCCGCCGGCGAACCTGCCGCGCGAGGTTTGGGACCGGAACTTGCCGAACACCGCACCGCGGCCGGGAAATCACACGAACCTGCCCACCGAAACTGAAAACAGGTCGCCACACCACCAACCGATCTGAGGAGACTCCGCAGATCAGGACCATGAACGATCCATGATCTTTGTCAGTGTGCAGCGACCTGTTGCTCGTCGCGGAAGCCACCATAAACCGCCCCACCGACAACACCGCAGCAGCAACAGCTATCGCGACATCAGCGTGTTCGCCCTGGGGAGTCAATCCGCCGGGGATCGCCTATGGGCGGCGCCGATCCACGGTCACTTCACTCCCGCCCCGGTAGCGAACTGATCCAGCGAGTAGCGACCGTCGGGGCGGCGGACCATGGCTCAGAATCGTCGATTCCCTGACGGTGCCTCACCACCCGCTTCGAGGCCCCACCGGAGCGAAACACGACTGACGCAACCGGTGAGGCACCTACTACACCGCACCGCACTTCCCCTCCGTTACAAGGAGTCGCTCGCACTACTTCGCAGGGCCGGGTTGGGACAACGGCCCAGGTCGTGTGCACCGCCGTGGAGGGCGGAAAGCGCCGGTAGTGGGGTGTATCCCGTCAGGGTGGATTACGCAGGAGCAGTGGCTACCACCACAGGCCCAGTGGCCGATACAGTCCGTGAATGGAGAAACCAATCCATGCTCACCAACCGGGTCAGGAGAAGCCGTCCGCGGACTCAGCCATCCGTGGGGCCGCCTCCGGGGGTGAGCAGGCCGAGGAACTCCTCACCAGAGCCGTCAGCGAGGCTCTCGCGGCAGGCAGGTCCTGGGCCCAGATCGGCGGGCGACTCGGCGTGCCACCTCCAGTCGCCCGTCGTCACGCCGTGGTGACGGAGCGGGACTGGCAGGAGGCCATAGTCGCGCACGAGATCGCCCGGGCTGCCCGGCACAACGATCCAGAACACGGGCGATCGTAGGCCACACGCTGTGAGCAACCGTCGGCGTTTTCAGTTCAGTCCGCGGCATAGGCGTGGCCCGGGCATAAGAGATCCGGGGTGACTGCCCATTCCGCTGCCGTGAGCCATCGTCGCACCGGCTCGGTCAGGTTGCCGTTCTTCGCTTGCTCGGCGAGCGCGCCGGCGAGGATGGGTCCGTCGCCGCAGACGCTGCAGGCGATGTCGAATGCCGGTTGCCCGTGTTCGCAATGCCGACAGTGGTGTCGGCTGATGACCCTCCCCCGGTGATGGGGGTCGGCGTGGAGCCAGGTTACCGCGAGGTCGGCACGTTGGTGCGCTGCCTCGGCGCGGGTGGTCGGTTCGTATCCGCAGGATGGGCACGTCCGAGGCGGGCGGACAGCAGGATCGCCGACCACGCTCGCCTGCGCGGCCGGTGCGCTGTCCTTCTGCCGTTTGTTCAGATGCCCGTAGACCGTGGTGCGCGGCACCTTCAGCATGCCCGCGATCTGCGCGACGGTGTGCTCGCCCGCGTCGTAGAGGCGCTGAGCGAGTTCGATCTGATCCGGGCTGAGCTTCGACGGCCGGCCGCCCTTACGGCCGCGGGCGCGCGCAGCGGCCAACCCGTCTCGAGTGTTCGCCATTATCTAGATGCGAAGCATTCAGAATCTGGCTCCAAGCTGCGAAATCACGACTGATGACCGTAATCGGTCTGTGAGTTACGTGAGCGACAGGCTCTGGGGCCCAGTCGATTCTTCTACCGTTCCCGGTCGCCGACAGATCCCTCGATTCGTCGCGCGCGCCGACAGTCGGCGTGTCGATACCGGTCGAGTTCGTCGCTGGCTGGGGGCTCGGGCCCCGGCGTGGCAATTCAGCAGACGATCAGAGTTGCAATGGCCCCGGCGACACAGCAGTGCCGTGAGGAGGTAACGATGGCACGGGCTGTTCGATTTTTCAACACCATCATGAATAGCCATTATCCAGGGCAAATACGTCGGCTCTCGACGTCGAAAACCAGGGTGGTCGGGGTATTGTCGACGCATGTTGCTCGGCTACGCGCGGGTGTCCGACGCGGATCTGAACCCGGATCATCAGGTCGACACGTTGCGCCGGGCCGGGGTGGCGGCCGAGGACACTTACATCGATCACGCGAGCGGCGCGAAGGCGTCGCGCCCGCAGCTGGATCTTGTGCTCAAGTTGCTCCGCGACGGCGACACGCTGGTGATCACGCGACTCGACCGCCTCGGCAGGTCGGTGCTGCACCTGATCACTCTCGGCGCCGAGCTGCGCGAGCGCGGGGTCGGGCTGAGGGTGCTCGAGCAGGGCCTCGACACCGCCACCGCAGAGGGCCGGGCGATGTTCGGGATGCTCTCGGTGCTCGCCGAATTGTCCCAGGAGCTGACCATCGCGAATACCCGGGACGGGATCGCCGCCGCCCGGGCCCGCGGCCGCAAGGGCGGGCGCCCCCCGAAACTCACCGCCGAGCAGGTCCAACTCGCCCAACGCCTTTACGACGGCGGCGAGCACACCGTCGCCCAGATCGCCGACCTCCTCGGGGTCCGCCGCACCACCCTCTACGGACATCTCAACAAGCAAGCTAAACCCACTGCAGCACAAGACGAGGCGGCGAGCGAGGCTATCGTCGACCCGATCGGCGCCGGGGAACCTGCCCCACGATCAACGCGGTCGGCATGGGCGTGTCCGACCTGTGGGCACGAACCGACCACCCGAGCCGAGACGGCGCACCAGCGTGCCGACCTCGCCGTGACCTGGCTGCATCCCGATCCGACCGCGGAGGGCGGGATCATCACCGGCCACCACTGCTGCCGGTGTCAGCCGGAGCCGCCGGTGATCGACATTGCCTGCGCACTATGCGGCGACGGACCCATCCTCGTCGGAGACCTCGTTCCCGGGGCCGACGACCGTCTGCCTCTGCCCGCGCAGCGATGGCTTTCCGCCGAGGGTTGGTGCATATCGCCAAAGCTGTTGTGCCCCCACCATGCTGACCAAGACCACTAGCGCTGGATGGTGATCATCTCGTTGGCCGAACCCCCCAAGCGATTACGCTGCGCGAGCCGTCAGCCGATCCCTCCGGGAGCATCGTCGGTCCCGTCGGGGCCAATGAGGTGTTGCGTTTGGCTCTGTTCGCCCGGCGGCCGGTGGCGACTGGCTTCCTTCATGTACCGGCGCAGCAGGGTGTTCGCGGTCTCGAGGTCGTCGCGTTGACCGTCGGCCAGCTCGGTCAACCTGGTGTTGGCCTCGCGCAGGTCGGAGTTCTCGGCGCGCAGCTTCGCCACGAGGGTCTCGAGGTCGGCGATGCGTGCGACCAGTTGGGGGCGGTCGATGTTGTCGATTTCGCTGCCGAGGGTGCGCCGCAGCCGCTCGCGGAGCTTGCGCTCGGACTCGCGGAGCGCGGCGATCTCGTGCCGGGCGAGTGCCAGGTCGGTGCGCAGGCTGTCGCTGGACGCGTCGCCAGGCGCGGGCGACGACCGCGGTCGAAGCTCGGGACCGTTGTGCCGTGTCATCGCCTCGCGGACCGCGCTCGCCAGCGCGGGCGTGTTGTAGAGCAGCCAGGTCGACACGCCGGCATCGCGGGCGACCCGCGTGAAGGTGATCCGGGCGCCCGATCGCACGAGTTCGTCCAATGCGGTCAGTGCCTGTTCGTGTTTGGTGCGGCTGAGTTGCCGGCGGGTGGCGAGCAGTTTCGCGGTGCGAGGGTCAGTCATCGGCGCTTCCCCGGTCGGGGATGATCAGCGGCAGGGCTCGTCGGTGCTGGCCCCGGGCACTGCGTATGGTGCCGATCGCGGCGTCGAGCGCGGCGCGTTCTTCGGGATCGAGTCGCTGCAGGTGCCCGGTCATCTTGGCCAGGATCTGCTCGAACATGGCCAGGTTGTAGCGCATGTTCTCCACCACCTGCGGCGCGGCGCACAGCTCGGCCTCCTTCACGTCGGCCTTGATCTTGCGGATCTCGTGCTCGATCTCGGGGATGTAGGAGGGGTCGGGGCGGTAGTGGTCGCAGCCGCCGCATTGAAACCGGATGGGGCAGGCCTTGCCCCCGGACTTGACGTTGGACGGTTCGACGCACCCACCGAGAAGCGTTGACACCGAGCGACGTTCGTATTCGATACGGTCTGCGGCCGGGCGCAGGTCGCCGCGACGGTCCGTCACCAGCCTGCCGACGCGGTCGATCGCCTCACGTTTGCGCTGGTGGCCGATGCGGTAGTACGTCTGGGTCGATCTGAGGTTGCGATGGTCCATCAACGCCGCCAGCACGTCGACGGGCGTGCCGGCATCGGCGTGGTTCTGCGCCCACGTGTGGCGCAGCGAGTAGGCGACCAGATCACGGCGGTCGATGATGCCGGCGGGATGGTCGGCCGTCCGGATCAGGGCGGTCAGTTCGTCGATCGAGTCGATCCACTGACGGAAGATGACGCCGAACGCGTCGGCGGTGAAATGCCGGTCGGAGTACGGATCGGCAAGGTGCAGTTGGGGAAACAGGTAGCCGTCCCCGCGGTCCGGGCGCAGGAGTCGCACCCGCTCGCGCCAGGTGGTGATCACCGCCGCCGTGCCGGCGGTGATGTGCAGTCGCCGGTCGAGTCGGTTGGCCTTGGCGTTGGTGTAGATCAGCACCGGCCCGCCGCCGGGGTCGACGTCGAGGCAGTCGCGGCGCAGTGCGGTGATCTCGCCCGGGCGCCGACCGGTGTCACGCAGCAGCTGGTAGATCGTTTGTCGCAGCTGCGCATAGTCCTCGTTCGTCCAGCCCTGGGCCCGGTGCCCCGCCTTCATCGACGGCCGCAGCAACGCCAGGTTGTGGTCGAGGATCTCGACGATCTCGTCGGGCAGGGCCCGCCCCGGCTCGTCGTCGTTGCGGGCCGGCAGGGGCGCGCGATGTTTCAGGTGCGCGGTGGTGAACACGAAGGAGCCGGGAACGTGGTCGATGTGCCCGGCGGCCCGGCCGTAGGCGAGGACGGTCTTGATGTCCCACAGCCGGCTTTCGGGATACTGACCCGCGTAGGGTGCGCCGTCCACGGTGGTTTTGCGGCGGCAGTGGTCGATGATGGCGGCGATCTCGCCGCGCCCGGCCACCGTCGGGTCGGCGAAGGCGGGGCTGGTCTCGAGGGCTTCCGAGGCCCACGTCAACGCCCTCACCGAGGGCCCCAGGTTCTCGTAGCGGGGATGGGTTTCCTTCGCCCACGTCTTGCCCAGCTCGCGCAGCCAGCGGCAACCGACGGCGGACCAGTCGATGACGACGCGCCGACCGCGTGTGCGGTGGACGCTGGGGAACCGCTCGAGCACCTCGGGTCCCCACCGATCGGCCGCGAACAGGTCGACCCCGTCGAACGCCGCCCGCTGCTGGGTCAGCAGCGGCAACCACCCCCGCAGGAACCTCTCGTCCCGCTCGTATCGGGCGTCGACGTCGAACAATGTGTCCGCACCGCGAGCGGCGGCGAGGAGGTTACGCATGCGCAGCATCGAGATACCGAAGCCCCGCCGGTCGCGTTCTTGCAGCAGCCACAACACCTCGGCCCGGACCGTGTCGGTGCATCCGACCAGTGTGAACTCGTGCGAGCGGATCAGAGGCAGCGCCCGGGCGGCGAAGGCGTGCTGGTCGATCACCGGCTCGCCGCGCTCGCCGCGGGCACGGTACTGGTGGCGGTGGGTCAAGCACAGCGGGGTGGACGAATGAAGAACCTGGTGGCGGCACTGCTCGACGGCACACACTGCCAGGGCGGGAAGCGGGTCCGCTGCGGCCACGAACGCGCTCAAGGAGATGCCGCGTGTCTTCGCGGCCGGCGCAAACCGATTCTGGTGGGTAAAACACAGCCCGGTGGCCGAGTAGCGAGGTCGCGCGCAGCGGACGCCGTCGCCGGTGACGATGCACGACTCGACGACCGTGTCGTGAAAGCGCCGCGTCACACCCTTGCTGCGCGGTCTGCGCCTGGATGTGCAGAACGCGCAGATCGAGTTGCGGGTCCCGGTCGGGTTCACGCACCCCGCACTCGTGCACAGGTACACCAATGTCTTTGGGTTGCCAGGATCCCCGGTGAAGATCAGGGTCTGCGGATTCCACTCGCCGGGACGCCACGGCTCCACCAGTCGTTCGGTCAACAACGCCCGCCACCGCGAGTCGGTCTCGCCCGGTGCGGGCGCGAGCGTCCCCGCGGTAGCTGCCGCGCTCATCGCGTCGTCGCGGGTCGGCAGGACCGCAGCGACGCCACGGTGTCGACCGCGTGGCGCATCAGCTCGTCGGAGGGATGCAGGTACTTCGCGGTCGAGACAGGGCTCTGATGCCCCATCAATTTCTGGACGACGTCGATCGGGGTGCCCGAGCGGACCCAGGCCGTCCCCGCCGTGTGCCGCAGCATGTGCAGCCGCGCCTGCACCCCCGCCCGGCGGGCCACGCGGGTCAGGCAGCTGCGGGTGTTGGGATACTTCATCGCCGTGTCCGGAGCGGTCGACCAGTACAGGTTCACGAACACGAAATCGCACCCGCTGTCCGGGACGAGCCGGTCGCGCTCGTACTGGTAGTCGCGGTAGGCGTCCACCGTCTGTGTGCCCACCGGCACGCTGCGAGGGTAGTGACTCTTCGCGAGCGCACCGTTGTCGTTGAGCCGGCGCCGCACATGCACGTGGGCGCCGGCGATCGTGCAGCCCAGCGCCCGCGAGTCCGGCAACAGGTGCAGGTCCTCACGGCGCAGCCCCAACGTCTCGCCGATCCGCAGGCCGGTCTCGACCATCAGTTGAATCAAGAACAAATCCCTGGCATTCGTTGTCGCGGAAAGCAATGCGCTCACCTCATCGTCGGTGAGGGACTCCGGAGGCCGGGTGATCTCCTTGGCCTTGACGACCTTCGCCGTGACGAATCGGTGGGCGCCGTGCTCGCGCTGCGGCATCATCTCCGGCACAAAACGCAGATGTTTGGCCTCGACGAACTTGTCGACGACGGCGTCGTCGATCCTGCCCATCCGGGCGCAGTACCTCAAAAACTCGACGATCGCCGTAATGTGCGCGTTCACCGTCTTCCCGACCCGCGCTTTGCCCGTTGGACCCGGCTCCGCCTCCAGACCGCGCTTGTACAAAATCAGTTGCGGCAGAGATATCGTGGTCCAGTCAACCCCCTGACAGTGGCACCAGTTCAGGAAACGAGCAAGCCGCGGAATGTAGGCCCGTAGCGTGTTGACGCTCGAACCGCCGCCGTCGAGGTACAACGCGAACTGGGCAACCTCGTGCACCAGATCCAGGCGATCATCAAGCACCAGCCAGGTGACCTTGCCATCGACGGGCCCGATCGCCCTCTCAACCGTGTACGGCCCCTTCACGAGACGAAGCTAACCCACGTCCCTCACAGGGTGTGGGATATCCGCGAGCGACGTCAGCAAGCGTGTTGCAATCCCACGTCCCTCACGAAAGGTTGCGGCATAAAGATAATCGCCACGATCAGCTCGCGCTGAAGCTCGGCCAGAACCGACAACATGCCGAACATGGCGCGGCCCTCGGCGGTGGCGGTGTCGATGCCCTGCTCGAGCACCTTCAGGCCGATGCCGCGCTCACGTAGCTCGGCGCCGAGGGTGACCAGGTGCAGCACCGACCGTCCGAGCCGGTCGAGCCGGGTGATCACCAGGACATCGCCCTCGCGGAGCCGCGCCAACGCCAGATCGAGCTGGGGACGTGACGCTTTCGCTCCACCCGCATGATCGACATGAATGTTCTCGGCGGCCACCCCGGCGCGGACCAAAGCATCGACCTGATGGTCGGGGTTCTGGTCTGCGCTGGAGACACGTGCGTAACCGATCAGCATGTGTCGACAATACCCCGCGTCAAGGTTTTTCGACATAGTTTTACGACACGGGTTATCGACCCCTAAAGCCTGCAAATGCGCTGTTCAGGGCAGATGTTGAAAAGGGATGGATTCTCGACAATCGGGTGCCGGGCCCCTACTCCGCTGTTGCATTTGGCTCTCCGTTTGGCGCCCCCCGGCAATGGGAATGTCACCGGACGGGTCTACTGGGACTGCACTGGTCAGCGAGCTTCGGTCAACGTCCAGCTTTCGGTACGTGCCGGTGTGGGTTCCTCCATCGGGAGCCTGGCTCCGAAGGCGTTGGAGCGCGCCTGTCAGCTGCGTGACGATCCATGCCGGTCCACTAGGAAGTCGTGATCGGCGAACCCGACGCTTGATGTGCGTCCTTCGATTGGGTGCTCGGCATACTGTGGCGGTGGCAGTCGAGCGGGTGGGCTCGAGACCAGAAGGGTGGTGGGTGTAGCTGTGGACAGTGCTGAGGTCCGCGGGTCGAATGCACCCCCACAGGGAGGAAGTTTCCGGTTCTACCTCGACGGCCAACGCTGGCAATGGTCCGATCCCGTTGCCCGGATGCACGGTTATCAACCGGGTGAGGTCACTCCGACCACCGAGCTTCTGCTTTCCCACAAGCATCCCGACGACCACGCGCAGATCGCAGCATTGTTCGAGAAGATGATTCATGCCGGTGAGCCGTTCAGCAGCAAACACCGCATCGTCGACACCGACCGCCGCATTCACCATGTCATCGTGGTGGGCGACCGGATGCTCGACGAGGAAGGCCAGGTCATCGGCACTTCCGGGTATTACATCGACGTCACCGAAACGTTGGAGACCGATCTACGCGACTTCAACACGGCACTGATCGGGGCCGTCGCCGAACTCGAACGATCGCGGGCGGTGATCGAGCAGGCCAAGGGTGCACTCATGCTCGTCTACGGCATCTCCTCCGAACGTGCCTTCGGCATCCTGATCTGGCGCTCGCAGCACACCAACACCAAACTCCGCATCCTCGCCGAACGTTTCGTCGAGAGCCTCACCGCCGAGGCGATGCTGCCCGAGTCGTTTCGCGCCCGCTTCGATCACCTGCTCCTGACCGCACACAAGGACCCGACAGAGGATTAGGGGCACGGGACTGACGGGGTATCCCGCACGAATGAGCACTCGGCCCGCGGGCCCGGGGACGAGACTTGCGCAGCGCGGAAACTGTCCTCTTCCGGACCGTCTCCCAGCCGGGCCGCCCGCCGCTATGTGGTGGTGACGTCGGGTGGGTCGGGCAGGTCGATGTCGAGAACGAGGTCGAGCCAGATGATCGCGTCGGCCAGGGTTTCCGCCCGTAGGGTGATGTCGAATTGTTCTGCGGCGGTGAGCAATCGGATCCCCTCAGCGGGATTCTGGGTGAGGAAGGCCGACACTGTCCGCAGCATCCAACGCTCCGACGGGGGCAAGGATTCGACGTCGACGTCCCCGCCGTCCGTGGACCGGAATTCCAGGATGAATTTCTCTCCTGGGCCTGCGGCACCCAGGCGCGCGATGAGGACGCCGACGATGGCATCGACGACCCAGGCGAGGATGTCGCGGTAGGCCGGCCGACCGTTGGTGGGGTGCGGGTCGGCGCACACTGCGGAGATCTCACACGAGAACCGGGCGGTATCACGGTCACCGACCAGCTGCATCAGTCGACCGCCCAGTGCTGCGGCCGGTGGGCTGGTGGGGCGGCCAGTGTTCGATCCCATGCCCGAGAGTGCCCGGTCCTGGGCACCACCACGCACCTCGGGTCGGCGCCGCGTTCGAAGAACCAGCAGGCGTGGGTGCACCGAGCTGCCCGGAACGGAGAAGGAGAGATGCCCGACCGAGATGACCAAGCCGTTGCCGTTGCCGCGGCCCGGCGGATGGATAACCGGCTTCCTCTGGTTTCTGGGCGGGCGGAGAGCATCGAGATTCTTCGGGCCTGGGGTGGTCTGAGCGCGAGCAAGCCGCGCAGGCGTTTCGATCAGGATTCGCAGTCGGAGGGACGCCCGCAGGAACCGAGGCCAGTAAGCGGATGGACTCGGCCAGCGGGAGCATCGAATCCGGGGCGGTGGTGGTCATGCCGGTCCTCCTCGGCTCGGCATGCCGACCAGTTCCACGATCACCTCACCCCGCGGTGATGAACCAGACGACAAGGTCATCAACTCGGTGCTGGACCGAACCCGGGAGCTTGTCGGGGGCGACCCCTGACATGGCTCGAACGACGGTGTTCGCCGCACGGCGAGGCCGTCGGCGCAGCGGAGAGAACCGGCATCGGCAACGCGAAGTGACGCCCTCTCGGTATTTCGGGGTTCGGCCGGTCCCCGACCTCCTACTGTCGGTGTCATGGCGGCGTTCGGTGAACTGATGGACCGCTTCGACGCCGACCCGGGGCGGCGTCGTGAGCAGTTCGCCGAACTGTGCCGGTGGTTTCTGACAAATGCCCCGGTCTACGCGCACCAGCTTCGCCGGGTGTGGCTGTGGAAGGACTGGCCCGGCCGGTACGCGGGTGAGACCGTGATCGATCTCGTCGCCGAGGACCGCCGCGGCCACCTGTGGGCGATCACGGCCACGCCACGTGACACCGCCGCGTGGATCACCCAACGCGACGCGCAGGCCTTCCTGGCCGCCGCGGGGCGAGCACCGTTCGCGTTCGGCCTGTTGATCGCGACGACCGACCTGATCGGGCGCACCGCCCAGCACACGATCGAGACTGCGCGGAAGCCGGCGGGACTGGTACTACTCAGTGACCTCGACGCCGCGGACCTTGACTGGCCGGTCTCCCCCGCCGTGGTGCGTGCCCGGCGATGGCCCCCACAACGCCCCCGGCCTCATCAACGCGACGCGATCAGCGCGGTGGTGACCGGCTTCGCTCGGGCCGACCGGGGGCAGCTGATCATGGCCCGCGGGACCGGTCGGACGCTGACCACGTTGTTCCTCCACGACACACTCGGGGCCGAACGCACGCTGGTGCTGGTGCCGTCGCTGTCGTGGTTGGCGCACACGCTGCGGGTGTGGACGGCCAACACCCCGGTGGACTTCGACTTCCTCCCGGTGTGCACCGGCGGGACGGGCCCCGAACCCGATGCGGTAATGGAGAACACGAGCGATCTGGGATTGCCGGTGACCGTCGACCCCGGGCAGATCGCGACGTTTCTGCGCCGCCGATCCGGGCGGCGGGTGGTGTTTGCCACCCACCAGGGTGCTCCCGCGATCGCCGAGGCGTTCCGGCCGGGCCGGGTGCCCGCCTTCGACCTGGTCATCGCCGTCGAAGCCTCGTGTGGTGCCGGGCGGGACGGTCTCGCCACCCTCCGGACACCGGAGGCCATCCGCGCGCGCCGCCGACTGTTCCTGACCGGCAGCGACCGCGACAGTCCGGGCCGGGTCCCGCCGGCGGCGACCGAGACCGCGACCGCTGCCGCTGCCGCCGTCACGAATGACGACGTTGCGTTCGGGCCGGTGTTCCACCGGCTCGGGATCGCCGAGGCGATCGAGGCGAACCTGCTCACCGATTACCGGGTGGTCGTCGCCGGAATCGACGACCGCACCTGCCGTCAGTGGGCGGCGCGGTCCGGCCGGTCCATCACCACCGCCGAGGGGGCCGATGCGCGCCGGTGGGTCGGGTACCTCGCTCTGGCCGCGGCGATGCACCGTCACGATCTGCACCGGACGATCACCGTCCACTCCTCGGTCGGTCGGGCCCGGGAGTTCGCCCGTACGCTGCCCGAGGTGATCGCGGGGACGCCGGTGCGCCGGCGGCCCACCGGCCGGGTGTGGTCCGATCACGTATCCGGGCAGATGCCCACCGGGCAGCGTCGTGACCGCGGGCACCACCTGGCCCGTCTCGGCCCGGGCGACCGGGGGGTCCTCGCCCACGCGGGCTGCCTCACCGACGGCGCCGGCGTACTGGACTGCGACAGTGTGGCTTTCCTCGACCCACCCGGGTCCGGGGACGACCTTCTGCGGGCCGTCGACCATGCCCTGCGACCGGGGACCGGCAAGACCGTCGGCACGATCGTGATTCCGGTCTTCCTCGACACCGACACAGATCCCGCGACCGCCGTCGGCGGGGCGGCATTAGAGCCGGTGTGGGAGGTGATCCGGGTGTTGCGCTCACACGACGAGCAACTCGGGGCGCACCTCGACGAACTCCGACGCCGGGTCGGTCGGTGCCCTCGACGACGCCCACCGCTGCCCCCGAGGATCCGTCTCGACCTGCCGGCGGGGGCGGGCGTCGAGTTCGCCCACGCGTTCGCGGTGCGGCTGCTCGAGCAGACCACCGCCGACTGGGAGTACTGGTTCGGGCTGGTGGAACGGTTCGTCGAACACCACGGCCATGCCCGCGTCCCGGTGTCCTGCACGGTCGATGGTGACAGGCTCGGTGCGTGGGTCAACCGGCAACGCACCCAGCACACCCACGGCGTGTTGGACGCCGACCGGGCACGCCGACTCCAGAACTTGCCGGGCTGGACCTGGGAGCCGCACGCCGACCTGTGGGAGCAGGGCTACCGCCGATTGGTGGAGTTCGTCGAACACCACGGTCACGCCCGAGTCCCGACCAACTCCGGGGACCGCATCGGGGCCTGGGTCAGCCAGCAACGCCGCACCCACGCCCACGGCGCGTTGGACGCCGACCGGGCACGCCGACTCCAGAACTTGCCGCGCTGGACCTGGGAGCCGCACGCGGATCTGTGGGAGCAGGGCTACCGCCGACTGGTGGAGTTCGTCGAACAGAACGGTCACGCCCGAGTCCCGCCGTCCTACATGGTCGACGGCTACTGGCTCGGGTCGTGGGTCGCCACACAACGCGCGCACCAGGTGAAAGGCGCTCTGGACCCGGACCGGGGACAGCGACTGCACAACCTGCCCGGCTGGACGATCGATCCCGCCGCGGATCTGTGGGAGGAGGGCTACCACCGACTGGTGGACTTCGTCGAACACCACGGGCACGCCCGCGTCCCCTATTCCTACACGGCCGATGGGCACGGGCTCGGGGTGTGGGTCACCGCGCAACGCGCACACCACGTGAAAGGCACTCTGGACCCGGACCGGGGACAGCGACTGCAGACCCTGCCCGGCTGGACGTGGGACCCTTTCGCCGATCAGTGGGAGGAGGGCTACCGCCGACTCTCCGACTTCGTCGCACAGCACGGTCACTGCCGGGTCCCGAGGTCCTACACGATCGAGGGATACCGGCTCGGTGCCTGGGTCAACAAGCAACGCACCAGGCGCACGGCCGGAACCCTCGCCGCCGACCGCGAACACCGACTCCAGGCCGTGCCCGGCTGGACATGGACCTCATCCCGACCCAGCCACTCGTGACCGCTGACGCTGACCTGCATCTGTGTTACCCGTGCACGTGGTGCTTCCGGACCCGTCAGAGCTCGCCGCCGCGATCATTCCTCTGCCTTAGTGGAATCCGACGACCCGTTGGCGGATGGTCAACGGGCGGGTTTCGTGGTGCGCGATCTCGGCACACAGGCTGGTGGCATAACTGGCACGTGTGCCCGACCGTATTTGGCAACAGCAACGGATCGGTCAACGTGGTCGGTTATTCCTCCATCCTTCTCGCGTCGCTCCGCGATGCGGTGCTTGCACGGCGTGGTGGCACCCCACGAGCTGTCGGAGGACTATCGGGGTCATGGGCAGACACCGGTGGCCGGCGCAGCCACCACCGACCATCGGCGGCAGACGGGTGCACGGCCCCAAGGTTCTCGCCGACCTGCGCTGCGTGCGGCTTCAGCTCTCGGAGATCATCGCCTACCCCGCCGGGATGCAGATACGCTTGGCGCTGACTGCCACCGATATCTGCGCCGAGATCGCTCGCCACGAAACCCGCGCCCTGACCAACCGCGACGACTTCTCCGCCCAGTGGTCATATCTGACCGTGACCATCGGAGTCGACGACCTCTCCGGTGAGGCAGACCCGTATTACCCGCTGACCACGAACACCGGGGTGGGAAAGGGCATGGAATACCGCACCGTGCCCCGGTACTGGATGAACACCCTCCCCACCTCCGGGACCATCACGGCAGTCGAGGGACGGAACCGCGAAAAGTGGCGCTAAGGAGTTACCGCAGATAGCAGCACACTATATGCGGTAACCTCTGAGTCATCCTCGCTCGATACCTCTTTCGCGCCGAGGCGACTCGGGAAACTATCTGCGGTAGCAAGTGGAGGTCCGGTAGATGGGGCGGGTTCGGATGCTTCCGACGGCGGCGGGCGGTGTTCGCCTCGCCGACGCGGTCAAGGTGTACCTCGCCGCGATCACTGTGCAGAACACGCGCGAGACCTACGCGGCGGCGCTGGACCGGTTGGTCAACGACTTCGGCGCCGATACGAATGTGGCGCTACTGGGCCAGGAGCCTGACCGGGTGAGTGGCTGGTTCACCTTCGTGTGGGGCGGCAAGGCCGCGAAGACGTTGAACATCCGGTTGACCGCGCTCGCGTCGGCGTGCGTCTACTGGCGTGAGCAGGGATGGCTGTCCGGTGATCCGTTGGTGCGTCTGCGTGCGCGGCCCGCGCCGCCGGACACGAGCAAGGCATTGAGCAAGGACCGGGTCGCCGAAATCTTGGGATCGGATGCGGCGCTGCGGGAGCGGGTGTTGTGGCACTTGTTGTACGAATCCTCGGCGCGAGCCGAGGAGGTGCTGATGCTCGATGTGCCCGACCTGGACGCGGCGAATCGGTGCGCGGTGGTCACCCGCAAGGGCGGTGCGCGCGATGTCATCGCCTGGCAGACCGGTACCGCCCGGCTGTTACCGCGCCTCTTGGCCGGACGTCGCACAGGACCGGTGTTCCTGACCGACCGCCGGGCCAAGCCGTCGGTCGCGCTCGTCGACGTCGACCCGACCACCGGCCGGGCCCGATTGTCGTATCGTCGCGCGGCCGAGCTGTTCGAGACCCACACCACCGAGCTCGACGACGGGCCGTACACACTGCATCAGCTTCGGCACTCGCGGCTCACCCACGCGGCCGAGGACGGGGCGTCGACACCGATACTGATGAAGCTGTCCGGGCATACCTCGGTGCGGTCGCTGGCGAAGTACGCGCGGATTTCCGACGAAGGACTCGTGAAGTGGCAGGCCGAGAACGACCCCGCCGCCCGCAGGCGGCCGGATCGCCGATGACAGACCACACCCCCCACCTATTCGTCGTCGGCGTTGTCGGGGTCGCGCAGTGGCCGGTGGGTGCCGCCGAGGTCGGGCAGGTGGAAGGCGTAGTGGCCGTCGATGCCGATGTGGCCGCGCACGAACGCCGACAGCCTCGCCACGTCGGCATCGAGCACCGGATAGCCCTGGGCGCGTAGCTGATCCAGCGCCCGGTCCAGGTAGATGGTGTTCCACAGCACCACGCAGTTCAGCACCAGCCCGAGTGCGGAGAGCTGGTCCTCCATGCCTTCGTAGTAGGCGCGGTTGATCTCCCCCTTCTTCCCATGGAAGATGCGCCGCGCCAGGTCGTGGCGTCCTTCCACGAGATTCTTCTGGCCATGGCCCTCGCGCCGGTACGGTTCGTCGTCGGCCAACCGCAGGATGTGGATGGTCTTGAAGATCCGCCCGAAGTGGGCGATGGCGTGGCCGAGCGGGGTCGGGTTGCCGTCGCGTGAAATCATGCGGGTGACCTCGTGCGCGGACACCACATAGGAATGCAGCGACACCGCGATCCGGCACATGTCCTCCCAATGTCGGGCGATCCGGTCGGTATCGATCTTGCCGCGGGCGGCGCGGTCGAGCGGGCCGTAGTCGGCGCTGCCGTCGATGCGCCACAGCCGCTGATCGGGCAGGTTCGCAAGCTCCGGCCGGTACTGGCGGCCGAGCAGGTGCAGCAGCCCGAACACGATGTCGGAGTAGGAACCGGTATCGGTGATGATCACTTCGGGCACCCTCCCGCCCTGCTGACTGAGCACCACATCGACGGTGTGCAGCGAATCGCGGGGCGTGCCTCTCAGCACCTGAGCCGACAGGCCGGCGGACTGGTCGTTGAGCATGTTCAACCAGGTGATGCCGCGTTTACGGCCGAAGTATTTCGGGTTCGGGCGGGCGTGGTGTGTGCGGACCGGAACCACGAACCGCATTCCGTCCACCGAGGCCACCAACCCACCGCCCCACGCCTGGGCCAACCCGATCTCGGACTGGGCCTGCACCAGGACGGTGTTCGCGGCGGCCAGGGTGTCGAACCGGACGTAGTTCTGGTCGACGTGGTGCAGCCGGTCACGGGTCAACGCCTCCACGCCCGGACTGGTCACCGGACCGAAGCCGACATTCATGGCGTACGCGCACAGCACCGCGGCGACCGACAACCCCAAATCCGCGACGCGGGCGTCGTTTCCGGACACATGGGTGAACGCCTCGATAAAACCTGGATGCCACGACATCACCTCGAGCACCAGCTCGGGCAGATCGATCTTCGGCATCATCCGCTCCACCCGGCGTCGCAGATCGATCAGCGACGGCGGGTCCGGGACCGCGACCAGCGCGGCGACATGCAGCTTTCCTTCGTCATCGACGGTGGCCGGGGTGTCGGAGTCCAGCCGGGAGACGACCTCGCGGTACATCTCGTCCAACCTGGTCGCGTGCTCCCCGAGCAGCGGCCCCGGCAGCGCCGGCAGATCCAGGGCGTTCATGCCCGCATCGCGGGCCTGCTCCCACACCTCGCCCGAGAGCAGGTGCGCCCGAGGGTCACGCCACCTCAACGACGTGACAGCGAAGATGTTGCGGTGCTTGAGGTGTCGATGGAACTGCTCCAGGACACACAGGGTGTACGCGGCTCTGTCCACCGTTTCCGGTGGGCGGCCTTCCCGGTAGACCAGCCGGGACCAGCCGCCGGTGATCAGGTCGTGGTCGACCAGGCGGGCATCCAGATACGTCGCGGGCAGCTTCGATTTCGTCGTCAGCAGATCGGCGAGGGTTTTCATCGCCTTCAGCACCGGGGCACCGTCGGCGGTGGCGCCGAACTCGATGGTCCGCATCATCAGCGGCAGGAACGGTCGCACCGTGGCCAGTCGCCCGGCCAACTCCTCCAAACGCTGCCCGTTCAGCTCGGCGTCATTGGCCGGGACCAGCTCGTCGATCACCGCGACCGCGGCGCGCAGCTCGCTCTTGGTGACCGCGTTCTCGATCAGATCCCATACCATCTCCAAGCTGATGTCCGGGTTCACCTCGCTCATCTCCAGCAGCACCGTCACCGCGGCCGCGAGCTTGCCGGCGTTGCGCGACACCCGCGGATACCGGCGTAGCTTCTCGTCCTTGGATTCGCGTTCGGCCTTGGACAACAACTCTGTGGTCATCACCAGGTCGAACAACTCCAAGGCGTCGTCGATCGCCCGCGCAGACAACGCCGACACGGTCGCGACCAGCACCGCCAGGCGGTGCTCACGCGACATCCGCCGCAACAGGGTCGTCTTGCCCGCGATGCCGTGCGTCGCCAGCCCCAGCAGCCGGCGCGGCGGGACCGCCGACACGTCCAGCGATCCGGCCCCCACCGCGACCAGGTCCGCCACCCGGTTCAGCGCGGCGACCATGCCCTTCGACGACGTGCGGAACAGACCCTTCCGCAGCCGATCCAGCTCGTTGACCCGCTGTTTCCCCGTGTCGGGCACGTCCAGCATTCGAAGTAACGCACCCGAGGTTTGCGCAGGCAACGGACCCGCCAACTGCTGCCACAACCGCTGATCAGCGACCCTACGGCCGTCGGCGACCAGCCGCTCCAACGTCGTGACACCCGGTAACAGCGCCTGCCGCGCACGCAGCCACGCCACCGCGCCGGAGAAGATCGCCTTCGGACCCTCACCGGTCATCCACGCTTGATCGGCGATCCACGCCGTCAGCTCGGACTCCACCTCGGAGAAGGCGAGGAGTCCGTACTCCTGCTGGATCTCACGGGCATGCTCGAACCTGGTCTCGCGCCGGTCGGTGTAGCGCTTCACACACGACGGGTCATCGATGTCGAGCTGCTCCGCGAGATAGTCCACCAGCTCCGGTGGCACATCGAGCGGGTCCGGCAGAAACATGCCCAGATGGCGAACCGTCACCACCTGCACTGCGAAACCCAACCGGTTGTAGTCCCGACGCCGCGCCGCGACAAGCCGACGGTCCTCGTCGTCCAGGTGGAAGAACCGTTCCAACTCCACCCGCGAATACGCACCGAACCGGCCGTAGCCACCCTCATCGATCACAACGCCATGCAATCACCTACCCGGCAAGGATTGCTCTGGATTCGCTTAACGCCACTTTCTCAAGGCTGTCCCTCCACTGCCGAATGGGTGCAGGAGCACATCGGGGCGTGGGCGCAACGGAAGGTTCTGCGGTCCCAGGGCGCCAGCGGGGGCTGCGGTGGTGCCCGTGGTGGGATCTGCACCCCGAGGCGATCACCCGACTCGAGGCGCTACGCAAGTCCTGGACCGGGTTCGTCAAACTCAAAGACCCCACGGCAATGACGATCTACTACCGCGACTTCTTCGACCGCAGGATGGAGGCGCTGATGAACGAGACGGGACCATTTCATGCGTGCAGCCCCATGGCACTCCCAACCCCCGTGTTCTTCGAAACTAGGCCGGTACCGCCGGGCTATGCACGAATCTCACGGTCCCCGCCTCACGAGGTGAGCGTGCGGTCCTTGACCACCCCGGCCTCGACGAGGGTCCACGAGCCGTGGCAGATCACCCCGACCGGCTTGTCCGAACCGGCGAAGTCGCGCACGAACCTTACGGCTGCGGGGTCGATGCGCAGCTTGTCCGGGTTCACGGTGCCCCCGGGAAGCAGCAACGCGTCGTAGTCGTCGACCGACGCGCCGGAGACCGCCCGGTCGACGGTGAAGGTGCCGGCCGAGTCGAGGTCGTTGTTGCGGGCCTGGATCTCCCCGGTCCTCGGTGAGAGCAGCTCGGTCACCCCGCCGGCAGTGTGCACCGCCTCGCGAGGTTGCTCGAGTTCCACCCGTTCGACGCCGTCCGCCGCCAGGATCGCGACCCGCTTGCCGTTCAGTTCAGTTGCCATTTCTCTTCTCCTTCGGTTCGAGTGGTGGCCCGGACCGAAGGCCACGTGTTCCGGTATGAGTCGACGCGGTGTCCGGGCCCACCGAATCCACCATCGGCACTCGAGCAGACCGAGCTCAGGGATGGAGTACCACCTTGGTCCAGCCGTCGTCGCGGGCGTCGAAGTGCTGATAGCCGGACGTGGCCTCGGCGAGTGGCAGTTCGTGGGAGACGATCCAGGACGGCTTGGCCCGGCCCTCATGGATCAGGTCGCGAAGTTGCCGGTTGTAGTGCTTGATGTTGGCCTGCCCGGTCCCGATCTTCTGGCCCTTGAACCAGAACTTGCCCATATCGAAGGCGATTTCACCGTTTTGCTGCAGTTTGTCTGCCGCCTTCGGGTCCTGCGGCAGGAAGATCCCCACCACCCCGATGTGGCCGGTGAAACGCACCGAATCGACGAGCCGATTCATCGTCATCGCCGAGTCCTCGTGCCCCTGCGGGTCGTGCGCCTGATAGCCGACGCACTCACAACCTTTGTCTGGCACCCTGCCCGCGGGTCTGTTCCAGGACCTGCTCGATCGGGTTCCGGCGACGCCGCGCCGCGACAAGCCGACGGTCCTCGTCGTCCAGGTGGAAGAACCGTTCCAACTCCACTCGCGAATACGCACCGAACCGGCCGTAGCCGCCCTCATCGATCACAACGCCATGCAATCACCTACCCGGCAAGGATTGCTCTGGATTCGCTTAACGCCACTTCTCTCAAGGCTGTCCCTCCACTGCCTTAGCGCGACGCAACCTCGAGCTTCGCGTCGAGATCAGCGAACTCGAGGAACAGATCCGCACACTTGCCGCCATCGCCGCACCTCAACTCCTCGAGGTGTTCGGGATCGGCCCGGACAGCGCCGCCCGGTTCCTCATGACCGCAGGGGACAACCCCGACCGCTTGCGCAGCGAGGCGGCATTCGCCGCCCTCTGCGGGTCGAACCCGATCCCTGCGTCCTCGGGCAAGACCAACCGTCACCGGCTCAACCGGGGCGGCGACCGGCAGGCCAACGCAGCCTTGCATCGAGTCGCCGTGGTCCGCCTGCGCTGGCACGAACCGACCCGGGCCTACATGACTCGTCGACTCGCCGAGGGCAAGACCAAAGCCGAGGTCGTCCGATGCCTCAAGCGCTACATTGCCCGCGAAATCTACAGTGTCCTCTGCCCGCGGGACACCACCGCGAACACCGGCACAGGGCTCGCTCAGGCCGCTTGACATCTATAGGAGCATCAACCCGGCAGCCTCGAGCAGGTAGAACCAGATCCGTCAGTAGTCCGAAGTCGATTCCACGGTGACCTTCTCGATCCCCTCGCCCAGCAGATCGGCCAGCTCACTCACCGCGCCGGTGGTGGCGTCCACGTCCCACACGCGGCTGACCCGCCGACCACTATTACTCGGCTGCGGCGCCCGGATACACAGCTTGCCCGACGCCTTGGCCACATCGATCGCGCACACCCGTTCGATCACCAGCTCGTGATCGGCGTCGGGGATCTCTTCCGGTTTCGGCTTCACTTCCCTTGTCCTCCATCCGCATCCGCACTCTCCAACAGGGCGGGGCGCCTGAGGGCCTCGGTCAAGGGAACCGAAATTCTGACCGGCGTGCTCGAAGCAACAGTGCGTGACCCTTCCAGGTCGGGCCCCGGCGCCAGGCTCATCAACGGGCTCAATAGCCAAGAAGACGTCGGCGTCGGCAGGCGACCCGATCCCATTTTCACGCCTGCGAGGCGTCCCGGAACGGAACTGGGGGCTCATCTCAGAAACCGCGACCGGTGGCAGGTTCTGGTGCATTCGAGGTGGGTCCATTACCAGCGGCTCACCCACAGCGTTGTTTTGCACCGGTCGGCCCAGCTAATCGGCTCTACCGGTATCGCCAGCACATCTCAGGGGGCGGGCGGCGATCCTCCGAAACGGATGGTGTCCGCCGTCAATTCCTCTCAATCGGAAGATGTGGACCCTCCCATTAGGGAGATGTGCGGCGAACCACGGCACAGCACGATTGAGACGTGGCCCACTCCGGCGGCGAACGCTGAAACGCGAGGGGTCCGAATCAACGACAGCGATCCCGGTGCGGCCGGGACGACAACATCTCACCAGAGGGAGAGATTCATGGGATGGCTCGATGGACGTAGTGCGCTCGTCACAGGTGGCGCGTCCGGGATCGGCCGCGCCGTCGTCGAGCGTTTTCTGGCGGAAGGAGCACGTGTCGCTGTCCTTGATGCTTCCGCAGAGAACATCGCGGCATTGCGGAAAGACTTGCCGGACGTCGTGGTGACCGAAGGCGACGTCTCCTCGTTCGAAGACAATGAGCGAGCGGTGGCGGCGACGGTAGCGGCTCACGGCGGGCTCAACACATTCGTCGGGAACGCTGGAATCTTTGACTATTTCGCCCCGGTGGCGACCACTCCGGGTGCAACTCTGTCGGGCTCGTTCGACGAGATCTTCTCGGTCAACGTCAAAGGCTATCTGCTGGGCGTAAAGGCATCTCTTCCGGCGCTGCTGGAGAGTTCCTCCCCGTCGATCGTCTTCACGCTGTCCAATGGGGCTTTTCTGCCGGCCGGTGGTGGATCTGTTTACACGGCTTCGAAGCATGCCGCCGTCGGCCTGATCCGTCAGTTGGCTTACGAGCTGGCTCCCCGCGTCCGGGTGAACGGTGTCGCTCCCGGCGGGACGTTGACCGATCTTCGTGGCGCGAGCGCTCTGGGTCAGGCCGAGACTTCCCTTCGCGATGCGGCGAACTTCCCGGATCTCGTCCGAGCGACGAACCCGCTCGGGATCGTCCAGCAGCCCGCGGACCACACCGGCTCGTATGTCTTGCTGGCGTCGCCGGAGAACGCAGCGGCGATCAGCGGCGTGGTTATCAATAGCGACGGCGGAATGCAGGTCCGCGGGTTGGTGCAGGCAGCGGGAGGGGCGGATCTCTGATGGAAACAACCAAGGAAGGAATGCGGTAGATGGTCAAGTCATTGGCGTATATGGGAGTCACCTCGCCTGCGCTGGCCGAGTGGGAGAGCTTCGGCCCGGAGGTGCTGGGGCTCGAGGCTCGCCTCAGCGAGAACGAAGATGTCCTGCAGCTCAGGATGGACGACCGGCACCATCGGCTCGCGATCCACCGGGGCGAGCGCAACGCATTGCTCTACCTCGGCTGGGATGCAGGCGACGAGGATTCGCTGGGTACCTGCTTCGAGGTCCTGCAGCGCAGCGGCGTCACGAGCCGCTGGGGCACCGAGGAGGAGTGCTGGGAACGACAAGTCTTGTCCATGGTGGTGGCCGAGGACCCGAGTGGGATCAGGCACGAGCTCGTCTCGGGTCAGAAGGTGGAACCGAAGTCCTTTCGGCCCGGTCGCGCGATTTCCGAATTCGTCACTGGCGAGCAAGGCATGGGTCACGTAGTGCTCGCTGTGCCGGATCTCAAAGCGGCGCACGGGTTCTACACCGATGGCTTCGGATTCAAGAAGAGCGACGAGATCTCCACGTTCATCGACCTCGTCTTCTACCACTGCAACCCGCGCCACCACAGCGTGGCGCTTACTCAGATTCCCGGTGTGCGCGGGCTGCACCACTTGATGCTCGAGGTGGCCGACATCGATGACGTCGGCTTGGCCTACGACCTGTGTATGGAGCGTTCCATCCCCATCTCGATGATGCTCGGTCGCCACGTGAACGATCAGATGGTTTCGTTCTACGTTCGGTCGCCCTCCGGCTTCGACATCGAATACGGGTGGGGTGCAATTCCTGTCGGTGCCAATTGGTCTGTGTCGCAGTACGACCGGACGAGTATCTGGGGACACAAGATGATCGCTAAAACGCCCCCTGGCGCCTTCGAGGCAGTAGCACCCTGACTCAACACCCTGATGCGCTAATGGCTCACAACATGAGGAGTTATCTTGCCAGTGCAGTTTCTTACCGATGACTGGGCGATCGCATTGACCGTCGCCGCAAACAAACATGAAGCCTTCAAGAAGGAAGCCGCCGGGCAGCATGCCCATCTTCGAGCTCACGGTCGCGGATAGTCCGGCCGCCGACGTGTACCACATGGCGTTCTCCGGTGACTCGTTCGCCGGCCGTCTCGGTGCTCCGACGGAATCTGCGGACATCAAAGCGGCACTTGACTATTCCACGAATGTGACGATGTCGCGAGGTGCGCTCAACGGTCAGGCGGCCGCGATGACCGGGCGTATGCAGGTGAGCGGGGACATGGAAAAGATGATGTCGCTCGGGAAAGCGCTCGATCTCCTGTCAAGCGTTGAAAAAGACATCGACATCACGTATTTGACCAACAAATCCGTCGAAAGGACTCTCCGCCATGACAGTTGATTCGCGCATCAACGACCTCATCGACGCGGTTCAGTACGACAAGGGCCTGATCAACCGCTCGATCTTCGTGGACCGAGATGTCTACGAGCTCGAGCTCGAGCGCCTCTTCGCCAATACCTGGCTGTTTCTCGGGCACGTGAGCCAGGTCGCCGAACCGGGCGACTTTATCACCACGTACATGGGTGAAGATTCCGTTATCGTCTCCCGCGGTCACGACGGACGCGTGCGGGCACTGCTGAACTCCTGCCGACACCGCGGTATGCGGGTCTGTCGTTCCGACGAAGGAAACACGAGCTTCTTCAAGTGCCCCTACCACGCGTGGACCTACTCCAGCGCCGGTGAGCTCGAGGGCGTTCCGAAGTTCCGGCTGGGCTACGCCGGTGTCCTCGACAAGAAAGAGTGGGGTCTTCGCGAGGTCACCCGGGTCGAGGAGTACCGGGGGTTCCTCTTCGGCAACTGGGCGCCGGAGGGCCCGTCGCTGGACGAGTGGCTCGGCGAATTGAAGACATACTTCGACTTGCTCTTCGCGCGAGACCCCGCCGGTGTGGAGGTGGTCCCCGGCGCACACCGCTGGACCGTCGACACGAACTGGAAGATCGCCGCCGAGAACTTCGCCGCCGACATGTACCACGTCGAACACTCGCACGCACGCCCGGCCGAGCTCGGACTCATGCAGGCGGTGCCCGACCAGGGCTATCAGATCTCGGCGGGAATGGGCTTCATCGGCCATGCATTCACCAGGCCGGTCTCGGAAGACGTCGGCGGAGAGGAACCCCTGCACTCCTACTGGACGTTGCCCAACATCCAGACCGAGTTCCTGGCGGAGCAGCGCAAGCGAATCGCCGAAGAGAAGGGCGCGGAGCTTGCGCGGCTCATCCCGCTCGGCCACGGTGCCCTGTTCCCGACCTTCGCGTGGCTGGACCTCGAGCAGTTCCGCCTGATGCGGGTACACCACCCGCAGGGCCCCGACCGGACGTTGATCCATCAGTGGTGCGTACTCGACAAGAGCCTGCCCGAAGACGTCAAAGATGCGGTCCGGAAACAGTACGAGCTCACCTTCGGCCCGGCCGGGTTGCTGGAGCAGGACGACGGCGAGAACTGGCGGGAGTGCCAGAACGGCATGCGCGGGTTCATCGGTCGGCAGCTGGACAGCAACATGATGCTGGGCCTCGGCTCCGACAGAACCGCGGCGGAGGTCGTCGGGGACGACGACGTTCCGGGTATCGCGGGCGGCATCTATTCGGAGATCAATCAGCGCCGGTTCTACGAGCTCTGGAAGACGTACATGCAGGCGGCGTCGCCCGAGTCGATCTCAAAGATTCCCCCGACTCGCATCTGATGGCCCGTCCAAGCTCCTCTGACAACGAGATTTGGTGATCGCAATGACATTACTTGACGAAACGCCCCCCGGAAGCCTCGCAATCCTTTCCCTCGACGTCGCGCAGTTCTACTACCACGAGGCACGGCTTCTCGATGAACGCCGATACGACGAGTGGATCGGACTGTTCACCAGCGAGAGCACCTACTGGGCGCCGGTGCGGGTGACGCGCGAGGGGGAGCCCGACCGCATGAAGCCGGGTGAACTCGCGCTCTTCGACGACGACTACGGAACGTTGGAGCTGCGCGTCGCGAGCCTGTCGGCCAAGAGCGCCTGGGCGGAGATCCCCCCGTCGCGGACTCGCCGCCTCATCACGAATGTGACCGCGACCGAGTCCGAGGTCGAGGGCCAGGTGTTCGCAACCTCCAACTTTCTGACGTTTCGCTCGCGCCTGGAGGCCACCGAGCACACGTTCGTCGGGATGCGGGAGGACATCTTGGTGCGAGATGGCGCGTCCTGGCACATCCTGGAGCGCAAAATTCTCCTGGATCACAACACGTTCACCTCCGACAACATCAGCGTTCTGTTCTGATGGCGGCTCGGCAGAGAGGCAGTGGTGTCGCGCCGGATAAGTACCGAGATCCGGATCTGCTCATCGAGAACGAATACGCCGGTGTGCGGGTTGTGCGGGACTCCACCGCCAACGGGTCACGCCTGCGGGTCACGTCGCTGCGGTCGGACCGAGAGACGTTCCTCGATCCGGTGGCGCTGGACCTACTTTGTCATGCGCGCCAAGAGTTCTGGGTCCTGCTAGCGGACGCGGCGCGCGATCCGGAGGCCTGGCGGACCCTGCGCCTCGAGTTCCGAAACCACTTCCAAACGTAAGCATTCCGCTCGCGAATTTTGTCGATACGAAGGAGAAATCATGCACGCCCTGCTGAACGAGGACTGGATCAAGCACTACGCCGAGGTGTGGAAGGGCAACACGACGGCCATCGAAGGGACGAAGGGCATCGACATGATCGTGCAGATGTCCGTGTCGGATCGCGATCGGGCGCCCGTTCACATCCACGTCAACGGCGACGGGCTCATCGATTACGCCGGACCGCAGATTCCCGGCAAGGACCCAAAGTTCAATCTTGCAGCTCCAGCGGAGACCTGGAGGAAAGTCGCCGCGAAAGAGATGGGCGTGCGGCGAGCTGTGACCGGGCCGATCAAGTTCAAGGGCAGCCTCGCGTCGGCGCTCAAGCACTTCGCAGGATTGGAAGCGGCCCTGCATCAGTTCGCCGATGTGCCGACGGACTGGGAAGCGTGAGCGGGCACTCCGCGGGGCCGATTGTCGTGGACCAACCGTTGGCGGACGGCTCGGGGAACTCGACCGAGATCGCCCGCTGTCGACTGGCCCAGCTGCGCAGCGGTGACGGGGTCTCGGTCCCGAGTGCGGCAGGTCCGATCGCGATCTTCGAAGTGGAGGGCGAGATTCTTGCCGTGCAGGACACCTGTACGCATGAGGACGCTTCGCTCGCCGACGGGTTTCTCGACGGCCATGTCATCGAGTGTCCGCTCCACGGTGGTCAGTTCGATATCCGATCGGGTTTGCCGGTGTGCCTGCCGGCGCAACTCCCGCTTCGCCGCTTCGAGACCCGTTCCGACGGCGAATTCGTGTACATCACAACATGATTGGTATAGGTATGTCGCGCTCCATGACGTCGCATCGGGTCGGTGCGGCGCGCAGGCCGGCTCGTCCCCGTACAAGGTGGTCGCGTGATGAGTGCAGCTGAGGTCGTCGTGATCGTCGGCGCGGGTCTGGCTGGTGCGCGGGCGGCGGAGACGCTGCGCGGAAACGGTTTCGCGGGCTCGATCGTGATGTTCGGCGACGAGCCGACAGCCCCGTACCACCGCCCGCCGCTGTCGAAGTCCCTCCTGGTGGACGAGCCGGAGATGTCCACCCTGCTGGTCCATCCTGAGGGCTGGTACCACGATCACGATGTGGAGCTGCGGCTCGGCCGAAAGATCGCCCGCGTCGACGTGTCGAGCCGACGGCTGCAGGATGTGCTGGGCCATTCTCACCGCTTCGACAAGTTGATCCTGACCACCGGGGCTGCGGCACGCACATTCGAGGGGTCTCGGAGTGACGCACAGTCCCGCGTGCTCGTGCTCCGCACGCTTTCTGATGCGGCTCGGTTGCGTACGCAGCTGGCCACGGCGCAGTCGGTTGTCGTCGTCGGGGGCGGCTTCATCGGGGCCGAGGTTGCGTCCGGCGCGGTGGGTCTCGGCCACTCCGTGACCATTCTCGAGACCGCTGAAGGTCCTTTCCTGAGGTCCTTGGGTGGCGCTGCCTCGAAGATCCTGTCGAGCTTCTACCGAAGTGAGGGGATCGTCCTGGTGACGTCGGTGAATATCGCGAGCGTGTGTGAGTCCGAGGACAGCGTGACTGTCACCGCGACCGATGGGCGGCGGTGGGATGCTGATCTCGTCGTGATGGGCATCGGCGCCGTACCGGCAGACGAGCTCGCTGCAGACAGCGGGCTCTCGACCGGAAACGGAGTGCAGGTCGACGCGCACGGGCGTACGACCGTCCCGTTCGTCTTCGCTGCCGGCGATGTCGCGAACAGGTTCGAACCCACCCTGGGGCGCCACATCCGCCCCGAACACTGGCAGAACGCGCAGAACCACGCGGTAGCGGTCGCCCGTAACGTCCTCGGCGCAAACGAGGCCTTCTCGGAGGTCCCGTGGTTCTGGTCCGACCAATTTTCGGTGAACCTGCAGATGGCGGGCGTGCCGTATGCCGTGGATGAGGTGGTCGTGCGGGGAGTGCCGGACGACCGCCGATTCTCGATCTTCTACCTGAGCCGGTCGAGGGTGGTGGCGGCATTCAGCATGGACAACGCGCGCGACATAGGTGTCGCCAAACGCATGATCGGTCGCCGCATCGCGGTCGACGCTGCTGCGCTCGCGGACGAAGGCACCGATTTGAAATCGCTGTTGCGAGTCCGCTAAGAGCAAGTTTTCGCATCCTCGAAGAGAAGGGAATGAAATGATGGGCGATACGCATATCGGGCCTACGAACCTGGCATCGCGGACCGTGGCGGTCCAGGGAACGAAACTGCACTTCCACGAGGCGGGTGTCGGAGAGACGCTCGTTCTGCTCCACGGGGGAGGCCCCGGGGCATCGGGCTGGAGCAACTTCGGCGGTAACGTGGCCGCGCTGGCCGAGCAATTCCACGTCGTCGTTCCGGATCAGCCAGGATACGGGCTGGCGGACAAGCCCGAATTCGATGGGGACTATTGGACTTTCGCCGCTCGGTGCATTGCCGACCTTCTCTCTTCCCTCGGCGTGGAGAAGGCCCACTTCGTCGGCAACTCCATGGGTGGTGGAACGACGGTGCGGCTTGCACTGGACCGCCCCGACTGTATCGATCGCATGATCCTGATGGGGCCAGCCGGCGTCTCCGTGAACGTTGTCACGCCGCACCCGAGCGAAGGACTGAAGATCCTGTCGTCCTTCTACGATGCGCCCGGACCGTCTCGTGATCGCATGGCAGCTTTCATTCGCATGATGGTCTTCGACCCGGCCATGGTTACGGACGAACTGATCACCGAGCGACTCGAGGCAGCAATGGATCCGGACGCTCGGGCCGGAGCGCTCCGCGCGGTCAGGTCGATCATGTCCTCGCCCGACGCCGAGTTGTGGCGGCATCTGCACGAGGTGCAGCACGAAACCCTGCTGGTCTGGGGTCGTGACGACCGTGTGGTTCCGATGGATGGCGGCCTGTTTGCTCTGCAGCGCATGCCGAATGCGGATCTCCACGTGTTCTCGCGATGCGGCCACTGGGCGCAGGCAGAGCGCCGGGACGAGTTCAACCGGCTGGCAATCGACTTCTTCACCAGGTGAAAGCTGTTCGTCGGCTCGGTCGACTCACGGTGAATAGCGTTGGCGCGCCCTCGGCGACGCCTCTCCAGGCGAGTCCCGCGCAGGGGCCGCATGACACATCGTCAATCCCTGCCTTTTGAAAGGCACTACCCATGACAACTGTTGAAACCGCCACGTACGGCGTCACTCTGTACGACGGGGAGGACGCGAATGGCCTCGCCAACATCGTCGGGATGCTACTCGAGATCGTCGACAGTCGAATAGCGGGTTGGGACATCACACTCGGTGACACCATCGCCGACAACGCCTCGTGCGGCCTTTACGTGCTCGGCGACGTCCAGCCGCGCCAATCGCTACCTGACCTGACCACGATCACCATGACCATGACCGAAAACGGAACACTCGCCTCGCGCGGCGTCGGGGCAGACTGCCTGGGCAGCCCCTGTGTCAACGGCCATCGTGATGTCCCCGCTCTTGGCCAGGTGAAAGTCCCCGCCTCGTGGGGTGTTCGGGGTTGGGATCAGGGGCGTTCACCTCGTTCGTGTCGGGCTTGGCGCATCCGGTAGGACTCACCGTCGGTGAGCACGACGGTGGCGTGGTGCAAGAGCCGGTCGAGGATGCCGGCGGCGGTGGTGTGCTCGGGCAGGAACCGGCCCCACTGCTCGAACGGCCAGTGCGAGGCGACCGCCAGCGAACGCCGTTCGTAGGCGCCGGCGACGAGTCGGAACAGCAACTGGGTGCCGGTGTCGTCGAGTGGCGCGAACCCGACCTCGTCGACGATGATCAGATCCGCCCGCAACAGCGTGTCGATGGTCTTGCCGACGGTGTTGTCGGCCAGGCCGCGGTAGAGGGTTTCGACGAGGTCGGCGGCGGTGAAATAGCGGACCTTGTGCCCGGCGTGCACGGCCGCGATCCCCAACCCGATCAGGGTGTGGGATTTTCCGGTCCCCGGTGGGCCCACCAGCGCCAGATTGGCGTGGGCACGAACCCATTCCAAACCGATCAGATAGTCGAATGTGGCTGGTGGGATGGAGGACTCGGCGACGATGAAACTGTCGAGGGTCTTGGCGACGGGGAACGCGGCCGCTTTGAGCCGGGCGGCGATGTTGGAGGCGTCGCGGGCGGCCAACTCCGCTTCGATCAGGGTGCGCAGCACCTCCTCCGGAGTCCAGCGTTGGATCTTGGCGGTCTGCAGGACCTCGGCGGCCGTGCGGCGGACGGTGGCGAGTTTGAGTCGGCGCAGACCGGCGTCGAGGTCGGCGGGCAACGCCGCGACCGCCGGCGGAACGGCGGTGCTCGAACTGCTCATCGCGCGGTCTCCTCTCGGGTGACGGCGTAGGCGTCGAGAGATCGGGTCGGGGCGGTCGGCAGGTCCAGCACCAGCGCCTCACCGCCGGGGCGGGGTTGGGGAACCCCGGCGCCGGCGTCGAGGATGGACCGGACGTCGTCGGCGCGGAACCGCCGGAACGCCACCGCCCGGGTCAGGGCGGCGAGCAGGGCATCGGTGCCGTGCGCGGCCTGCAGATCCAGGAGCACCGCGAGTTCGGCGGGCAGGCGGGTGTTGGCGGCCGCGGCGGCACCGACGAGGAACTGTTCGGCGACCGGACCGAGTGCGCAGAATCGTTTCTCGACTTCAGTTTTCGGTCGCGGACCACGACTGGGAGCCTGTCGTGGGGTCGGGTAGTGCTCGTCGAGGATCGACGCGGTGCCCGGGGCGGTGAGCGCGTGATCGGCGGCGACCTCCCCTGTGGCGGGGTCGGCGATCAGCAGTCGCCCCTCGCCGGCGGTGACGGTGACGGTGGTCCCGATCAGGCGGGTCGGCACCGAATAGCGGGCCGAGCCGAAGCGGATGCAGGAGAGCTTGTCGACCTTGCGGGTCACCGGCGGCGGCCCGATCTGCAGGCGCAGCGACGGCAGCGGCCCGAGCACGGCCTGTTCCTCGCGCAGTCGCTGGGCGGGGACCGCGTCGATCTCGGTGTGCACCCGGGTGTTGACCTCGATGCACCAGGCCTTCGCGGCGGCGTTCGCGGCGGCCAGGTTCACCGGTCGGCCGGACAGGTCGGCGTCGGTGAGCAGCGGGACGACCAGGTCGCGTTGGGCGTAGCCGACGAGGTGTTCGACGACGCCCTTCGACTCGGGGTCGGCGGCGTGGCAGAAGTCGGGACGGAACCCGTAGTGGGTGGCCATCCGCACGTAGTCCGGGGTCGGGACCACCACGTTCGCCACGACTGCGCCTTTGAGGCAGGCCATCCGGTCGGCCAGGACCTTGGTGGGCACCCCGCCGATCGCGGCGAGGGCCTCGGCGATCAACGTCAAGGTGGTGGCGGCGCGTTCGTCGGTGGCGAAGGCGACGAACCGCCACCGTGAATACGCCAGCACCGCGCAGAACAGGTGCAGACCGGCACCGAGGGTGGCCCAGTCGATGACCAGGTATTCACCCGGTGTCCACACGGCGGGACGGCGGCCGCGGTGATTGTTCTTGCGCCACTTGGTTCTCTCGTCGGCGACGAGGCGGCGGAAGTTGCGGTCCGAACCGGTGTATCCGGCGGCCGCGGCGATGGGGAGCAGGCGTTTGGCGGAGATTCTGCCTCGGGACGAGGCGATGCGTTCTGCCACGATCTCGGTGACGGTGTCGTAGTTGCGGGGGCGGGGTTGCCGTGGGGGCGGGGTGTCGCCGGCTTCGAATCGTTCGATGACACGGCGGACGGTTTTGTGGGTGGTGCCGCACATCTCGGCGGCGCCTCGGTAGGTGCCGACCTCGCGGTAGGCGGAAATGATGTCCATGCGGTCCTTCGCAGACTTCAATGGAACTCCCTGGGCGGTGACAGGTGACTGGGTGGCACCTTCACCTTCACCGCTCAGGCCTGGCGTTCCGGTGGGAATCACGACGAACACGAGGCGGGGACTTTCATCTGGCCACCACCGGGGACCGTTACTCGGCCACCAGTGGGGACTTTCTCATGGCCATGGACACCCTGGCGCGCCCTGGCGTGGCTGGCGAACATCAGCAGATCCCTCGGATCGCCGCTTCGCGCCAGCGAGGTCGTGCTCTCCGGCGCCCTCGGCCCCATGGTCGCCGTCAAACCGGGCGCGACATACGCCGCGACGATCACCGGCGTCGGCACCGCATGGTTTTGACAACCTCGGCCAGTCGAGGTTGACAGAGCCGACTCGTCGTCCCCGCGCTTCTCAGGCAGGAATTCACTCGACCCGACATTGTTATCCAGCAGCCGATTTCGGCGCGACACCCAGATCAGCTCGTGATGCACGGGCAACTGCTGACGCTGCCGGCCTACTACTCGGCCGCGCTCATCGACTCGTCTGGGAGCGGGGCCGCGAACCCATCGGCCGGAGATAGGAAACCGTTTGCCGAACGGTCGTCAGCGTCATCCGTTGGCGCGTTCCCTCTGCTCGATCTTGGACCACCGGGAGACCGCTTGTGCGCGGTTGGCCGCACCCAGCTTCCGAAGGATCTGTTTCACGTGCGACTTAACGGTCCCCTCTGAGATGAAGAGCTGACTCGCGATCCCGGCGTTCGTTTCACCCGCCGCCATCAACCTCAGCACTTCCTGTTCCCGCCGAGTCGGCGGTAGCTCCCCTTCGGCTTGCCCGACCGGGAAGTCACCTATCCGACCCGAAGTGATCTCCGGGCGCTCACGGTAGAACCCGCTGGATCCCAGCTCAAATCCTGAAGACTCTTCAACCACCGACGAGATGCCGTTTGCCAGGCTATTGACTGCAGACTTCAGCTTGGCCATGCGGTCCAGGAGTGATGCACGCTGCAGCGCGTATCCGAAGCCTTCGGTGAAAATCGAGAGCATCTCGAGATCGAACTGCTCCATGTTCCGACGCTGAAAATAGCAATCCGCGTGAAGAAAACCGGCTACACGCCCTTCCGGCATGACGGGCGCGACGGCGTATGACCTCGAGAGTGTCGCATCAGCGATCTGACGATGAACGTGCGGACTTTGCAGGACGTTCGTGGCGATGAGGGGAACCTTTCGGCGCGCGCTCTCCGATTCGATAAGCCCCGGGCCCAGCGTCAGCGGATTTTCGTGACCGATCACGCGCACTTCCGCGGCCCACTGGGGGTCGCCAACGAAGTAGAAATTTTCGGGGATCCAGGACGATTCGTCGACACGCGAGAGGATCACTCGATCGAAGCCGAGGAGACAGACTGCAGCAGGGGTGCCCTCGATGAGCTCCGCGACAGAATTGACGCCGTGAAGACAAGCCAGCGCATCCCGAACTACTTTGAAGCCTGCCGTATGCTGTGCGAGCTGGGCCTCGTGGAGGTGATCCCCCGCTGTCTTGACCTTGATGAGCAGCTCGACCAAGTCGTCACTCGCAGCCAAATGCTCCGCGGCTGAGGGGTTTCCGCGCAATGCCTCCTTCGTCATAGCCGCAATGGTGGAAAGCATCTCCCCGGCCGCCTTGAAATCGCGAACTTCTCCGAACGGCATCTCATCCCAGGCAAGCAACCGCTGGGCCGTTGCTATCACCTCACGTATTTCACGCCGGTTTGCACTGAGAACCATGACCCCGGACGCGTCCCACGGATTACCGGGATCTTGGGCTTTCATGACTTCGATGCGCTGAGCATCAGCTTGCATGACACCTCCTCGTTCTACGAGCCATGAATTTCATTCGCGACCAAGTTCGGCCGGTGCTGTGCGTGCATCGAGGACCGCATCCCCAAACCAGCGACCACCCTGGATGACTTTGAACATGACCTGCCTCCTCCCGCGGGGACGTCGTCCCCGCGGCGACACAACGGTGGACGACCCGTCGCGGTCCACCGCCGGCGGGCGCCGCCGGCCCGCGGCCGCAGCCACTGCGGGACCGATCTTTCGCCGCTCCGGCGCGCGGCACAAGGGCACACGCAGACGGATCGGGGACTGTAACGTCAACGGTGTAACTCCTGAGACGTAGGAGGCTCCAGTGACTGAAGTGATGACGTCAGATGCGGTGGCCCAGGAGACCGACGGCCTGGACGCGGTCGATGAACAGTTGATGCGGCAGCTGACCGAGCGGGCACGTGCCGAGGGGCTGCAGCTGACCGGGGAGGGAGGTCTACTCGCGCGGCTGACCAAGGCGGTCTCGCGCGTGTTCTGCACAGTGATCGCGGCGAGGTACACCTTGACCGCGTCGGCGAGGCGAACACCGCCCGCCGCCGTCGGAAGCATCCGAACCCGCCCCATCTACCGGACCTCCACTTGCTACCGCAGATAGTTTCCCGAGTCGCCTCGGCGCGAAAGAGGTATCGAGCGAGGATGACTCAGAGGTTACCGCATATAGTGTGCTGCTATCTGCGGTAACTCCTTAGCGCCACTTTTCGCGGTTCCGTCCCTCGACTGCCGACTGTTCCGGGATACTGGGTCAGGACACCAGCCTGCGGGGTTGTCACCGTCACGGCCGGGTGGCCATTGATTGGGCTCGAACCCGTCACGGCAACCTTCGGGGTCGTCGCGGTGGCCGAATAACCACCGGACAGCAGGTACGCGGCCGGTCCCGCGACTGGATTGGCATCCTCCCCACCTCCGGAACCATCACGCTGACCGCCGGATGGCACAGACGGGCCCGAACCCGTCACCACCACCGCCGAAGTCGGAGAACTCGCCGAATAGACACCACGCCTGAGTAGGAAGCACCCTGCCGGGACAGCGAAGTCTGCCGGCTCCCAACGCACAACTTCCCGTCGGGCACGACCCGGCGGCGGCCACTGAAAGCCGCCTCGACCAGTTCCGGATACGACGATGTCACTACGTTCAGATTCCGGGACCACAGAACCGGATCACCCTGGCCACCGGCTGATGCCAGCAGTCCGGCAGCCGTCGTACTTGATTTCCGCCGCCCAAGATCCGCTGGATTCACCCTCGGGCGGTGCGGCCAGGGTCGCCAACATCGGAGCAATCAGCCCCCCGCCGGTCGGCACCGCTCATCCGCTGATTGTCCGCCCCGACGAGGCATATCCGTGGTGATTTACTTCCTGCACGACAATGAAGCCGATGGCCTTCCGTCGCCTGGGCAGTAGTCTCTGCCTGGCTGTAACCGGAGCAGAAGGAGTACACACGTGGCGCGGAAAATGGTCGTGGAGCTGGTCGACGACCTCGACGGAACTCTCATCGAGGCCGGCGAGGGCGAGCACATCACGTTCTCGGTGAACGGTGTCGACTACGAAATCGACCTCAAGACGAAGAACGCCCGAGAATTCCTCAAGACGATGGACTTCTACATCGAACATGCCACCAAGGTCGGCGGCCAGAAGCGCCGTCCCGGAGCGGGCGCGGCGCGGTCCCGGTCGCAGGCCCGGGACGTGCGGGAGTGGGCGGCCGCGAACGGCTACGAAGTGTCCGCGCGCGGCCGGATCCCCGCCGACGTCCAGGAATCGTTCGACGCAGCGCACTGACCCCATTTCGCCACCAGGCGGCCGGGCTCCGGCTATGGCGCAGGTACGAGGTACTTCACCCGGATGCTGAACGGATATTTCCCTGGCGCCTCGATCGTGGACTCGATCAGTGCGCGGTCATCCTAGAAGCTGAGGATGATGAACACCGACTTCCCCTCAGGGTGCACCAGCACCCGGTCTCCTACCTCACGAACCCTCCGTGCCCGCACCGCCGAAGGCCCAGGTCCACGGCGATAAAGTTTGCGCCCCGGCAAGGCTTCCCTCCGAGTCGGGGCACCCCTAGACTAGCTCAATTCGAATGTATGTGCGGATAGACTGGGTGGGTGAAGTACGAGGAAGCGGCGGATCGGTGTCCGAGCAATCACCTGCTGATTAGTGGGCGGTGCCTCGTCGGCTGGGAGGTCTGCGGGTGCCCGGCCGCGGCGGCCAAGAACTCGGGGCATCGCACGTTCTTCTGTCGCAATTAGGCGGAATTGCACTAGATGCAACCATTCGGCTGGCGATTGTGGGGCGTCTTCGTGGCAGGTCGCAGGGTCCCGGTCCCTCGCTCCGCAACTGTCTTGTCTCATCGAAAGTGAGGCAGAGTCAGGGGCTTGACCTGGTGTGCCTCAGATTGGTGAGACGCAATGATCGCGTTTTGTCTCATGATGTTGAGGCATGTCATCGAATTGCGGCGTGTGGGTCGTGGTGTTTGGTGAACCAGCCGAACAGCGGGTCGTAGGGACTGTTTTCGGGGTGGTACTCGATGCCGAGGTGTGTGTCGATGTCCTGCTGGAATCGTGGGAGGTCGTCGGTGTCGCCTGAAGCGGGTCGACGCCAGTAGGGAGTGGCGAGTACCCGGGCCAGGTCGACGGTCTGCGGATAGGTCACGACCGGTGTGATGGGGTCGTCGGGACGTAATCTGCCGGTGAGTGGAGGGCGGTCGACAAGTGCGCGGATCAGCCGTGCTCGGCCGCGGTCGTGGAAGGCGTGCCGGGCCCAGAGCGCGGTGATGTGGGCCGCTTCGGCGAACGCGTCGGCGGCGGTTCGGCGCCCGTGGCGCCGGGCCAGCCGGTAGTGGCGGCGTTGAGCGTGCAGAATTTCGGGAACGGCGCTGACGTCGAGTTGCGGGACGCCGTGGCCGCGGACGGGTGGCCCGATCCAGATCCGGTGTGTGGGGCAGATATTGACCTCGGGAGGCTGCCAGGTGGTCGCGAATCGGAACGCGTCGCGACGGGCGGCGCAGTGCCGGCAGACGGTCCGGCGGGTGAGTAGGGGTTCTGGTGGGTGAGCGGTCGGAGTCGACGCGATCCGTAGTTCGGGCAGGGCGTGGCTGAGGCTGCGCGGGGATCGGCCGGTTGCGGCGGCCAGGCCGTGCAGGGTGATCGGTGCGCGTGTTCGGCGTGCGCCGGTCAGGTGGGCGCCGAGATCGTCGGGGTGGAGCTGGTTGGCGGTGGCGAGCCGGTAGAGGTAGGAGGCAAGGGTTTCCCGGTGGAACGGAGGCACGGGTCGAGGCAGACGGGAAGGTGGGGTGAGTCGGGTGCCGAAGGGGAACATCAGGCGGCGCCGTTGCGTGCGGACTCGGCGGCGTGGTCGACCGGGATGGAGTCGAGGAGTTTGCGGGTGATGGCCTCTTCGCCTTCCAGAATCGCCAGTTGGGCGGCGGCGCGGACCAGGTGTGAGAGGCTGCCGATCATGCCGCCGGTGCGCCGGTGCAGGTAGCGGGCATGGCGAGTCAGCGTCCCTGGCTCGTGACGGTGCAGACGCAGCGCGTCGTCGAGGGTGGCGATCAGGGCCTTCCATTCGGCGTCGCAGGGGAACGGGCCGGTGTTGATCAGCACACAACGCCCGGCGATCTGCTTGCCACGCACCCCGGTGAACAGCCGACGCTCGATGTCGATCCCGGCGTAGACGAACGTTGCGGGCAGGTGCTCCGTGAAGTATTTGAGGTGGTCGGACATGTCCTCGCCGGCGGAGGTGGCCAGGTTCAGGTTGTGCAGTTCGTCGACCAGTACCAGGTCCACCCGGGCCGCGATCATGACCTGGCAGACCGCGTCGGCGATGTCGGTGGTGTTGTAGCCGCGTTTGACCGGCGGCAGGCCGAGGAAGCGGGCGAACTCCATCGCCAGTTTGCGCGGCGATCCTTTCGGTGGGGTGGTGACGTAGACGACCGGGATGCGATCGCCGGAGCGCTCGGGATAGCGTTGCCGCACCATCAGCTCGTGGGCGCGGCCGAGCTGTTTGAGGGCGGTGGTCTTGCCGGTGGTCTGTGGACCGGACACGATCAGCCCGCGGCGGGCGCTGATCTCGCGCCGGTTGAGCAGGGTCAACAACCGGCCCTGTCGGGCCACGTCACGCAGCGTTGACGTCGCGACGATGATCATTTCCGAGTGATAGTTCAGCCGTGCCTCGTCGTAGGCGTCCTTGTCTTGCTCCGACAACTTCGCCCACCGCTGTTCAGGCAGCAGGTCGAAGTGGGCGGCGGGGGTGTCGACGAACCGTCGCCACCCGGCGAGTGTCATCGTCGGCTCCCGCCGGTCGGTCTCGAGTCCGGAGTCGAACTCGTCCGCCGGATCGTTGATGTGACCGGCTACCACCATTTCTTGGCCTCCTCACGGGCGTCGAAGACCCCGAGGGGGATCACGTCCGCCATCTGACCGTTGTCCTCGTCGTTGTCCTCGTCGTCATCCCATCGCGGCGGGGGCCCGGACACCGTCGGCGGCAGTGTCCGATCGGCCGCTGCCACTGCTCTGGTCCGGCCGGCGACCCGCTTGTCCTTCTTGGTCGGCTTCTCACGTGCGGGACCGCGTTCGGCGGAGTCCAGCAATGCGGCTGCGGCGCTCGCGATCTCGGCTTCCGTCACCGGGTCCTCACCGCGGCGGGCCAGCATCTGTCGGGCGTGATCCCAGGCCTGTTCCCCGAACGGTGTCGGCCCGACCCGCAAGTGGGTCCACGGGGCCTGTATCCAGCCGCCGTCGTGATGATTGCGGACCCAGATCCGGGTGACGTCGTAGGGGTCGTAGTGCACTTCCCACAATCCTTTTCGCGCGTTCACCCCGGAGTGCTGGCGGCGGTGGGGAGTCAGCGCCGCGCAGTCGTAGGTGCGGCGTCCGATCTTCACCCCGTAGGCGTTGATCGCCCGCCAGACCGCCGGCAATAATTCGATGTAGTCGTCGGCGGTCAACGGCACCGGCACGTATCCCGCGGTTTCCACCAGCGCGGCATACATCTCGTTGGGGGTCAGCGCCTTGCCGGGGATCAACGGATGCCGCAGCCCGTCGTGGGGACGGTTCTGCCAGGTCGAGACGAGCCACTCGTCGAGCAGCTGTTGCAACTCGACCATCGACCACACGGCGCTGTCCTCGGCGCCTCGGCCGCGGCGCTCGACGCTGCTGCCGACATAGCCCGCGACGTACTGCGCGAACAGGGTGCCCACCGCGGAAAAGCTCGTTTCGACGGTGCCCTTCTCCCACGGGGAGCCTTCGTGGGAGGGTTGCAGGTTGATGCCCATCGCTCGGCAGGCGTTGCGGAATGCCTGTGACATGTAGACCATGCCGTGATCACACACGATGGTCTCCGGCACGATCACCGGCCGCGCGGCGGCGTGCTCGAGCCGTTGATCGATATCGGTCAGTCGTCGGTGCGGCAGCACCGACCGCGACATGCGCAGTGCATCCGACCAGCCCGGCCGCATCGGCTCCGGGGTCATCGCCCGCGCCAGCAGCAGCGCCGCATCCACCGCCTTGGTCGTCGGCCGCAACACCGCCGCCGGGACCGACCGTGTGGCCACGTCGACGATCCAACTCAACTCGACCCGGTCGACCATCCCGTTGTCCAACACCACCCGCACGTCCAACGGAGTCGAGTCGATCTGCGTCCACTCACCCGGTCGCAGCGCGGTGACCGTCCCGAACGGGCCGTCCGGCCGCTGCGCCAACGAGCGACGCGTCCGCGCCGAACCGAAGGTGTGCTTGCCCGCCGAGATCCGCTCGACCAGCCGATAGAACGTGGCCCGCGCCGGCATCACCGACGCCGGATCGACACCGTGCTCCTCGACGAGGATCTGCTCCACCCGCCGCCGCAGCCGAGTGACCGTCCCCGTCGACTGGTTCGTCTGTTCGAGCACTGCCCGGTCGATCGCGGCGAGCACACGCTCGTCGGTCCGCGCGCCCGCCTTACGGGTCGAGCGGTGGTCGATCAAACCCCACACACCGTGTTTCTCGTAGGCCAGGCGACAACGCTGAAACGTGCTCAACGCCAATTCATTGCCGTCAAGAGAGAGCTCGTTGACCTTCGCCAACTCGCGCTGCCGCAGACTGTGCACCGCCGGGTCGTACTCCGGTCGAGGCCGGGCGGCCCGCCCCGCTTCCGGTGGAACGCCCGCGATCACCTCGACGATGTGGTGTTCCCACCATCGCGCCTGCTCCACCATCTCGGGGGCGACACCATCAAATAGCCCTCGAGGCGGCAACGCCGCCACCCGGGTCACCACCCGAAACCCCGGCGCGGACAGCAACTCCGGCAACCCCATACTGCGCTCGCCGCCGGCCACATCGACCAACCGGACCTCGGTCCCCGATAAGCCCGTGACCGTGTAGGCGGCCCCGTCGACCTCAATCTCCTCGCCCACCCGCAGCTCAGCCGGCCGCGACACCGTCATCGGCCACCCCCAGCCACCCTGACCACAGACTCCCCGGTCAAGGGCGCCGACACCAGGTCGGCAACCAGGACCCCGGTCCACATCAGATGAAACAACGACGGCAGCATCGCGAGCCGATCGCCGACCCTCTCCACGCCAGCCACCAGCGGTGACGGGTGGGAAAACACCTCCACCAGCATGTCGCGGTGGGCATCGTTCAGGCATCGGCGATGCCGATACCCGGCCAGCCATCGCACATTCGCCGACAACACCGGGTCCACCGTGCCCACCCGGCGATAACCCCAGCCCACCGACTCACACGCTGCGGCCGTGACCGCGAACGCCGCGGCATCCTCGTCCTTGATTCGGTCGTCGGCGCGCACATCGACCACCACACCACGGCCGTCGACCATCCGGACGAAGAAGTCAGGGGCATGGCGACGGGTCTTGCCGCCCGACTGCCATGACAGCCAAAACGGCTGCGCCGCGAACGACCTCACACGCGGTGAGAAGTCCAGCATCATCAGCTGATCCCGCTCCAACCACGACTCGTACCCGACATGGCGTTCCATGCGGGCAGCGAAATACTCACCCGAAAAACTCCGCTGCCCCCGATAGGAGGGGAACTGCCGCACCGGCGGCACATCCTCGAACCGCGTCGCCCAGCACATCGCCAGCGCGTCCCGACGCTCAACCACACCCGCCGAACCGACCTCCAAGAACCGCAGCTCGAACCCATCCGCGTGATGGATGATGGCCGTCGCCGCCGCTACACCCCTCGCCACCATCACAACCCTGGACTCGACGCAGCACGAACAGCCCAAAGTAGAACACCGGGTGCCTCAACTTCGTGAGACGACACGCCGAATGCCTCAGATTGATGAGACTGCCTCAAGTTCAATGAGACGGGACAGCAACCTTGGGGCTCTGTGGACGCCGGTCTGCAGCGGAAACTCTAGACGCATCTATGTTGCATCTGATACAACGACATTGTGGCAGATATGGTCGCCGGTTCGGCGGGATTGTCGTTGGCGGCGAACGTCGTTCATCTGGACCCCAAGCCGGCCGTGTTCGAGGCCATGCTGGCGGGGTGGACGGATCAACAGAAGGCGCGTTTTCTTCGAGTCGAGACCATCAAACAGCGGATCGCGATGATCCGGCGGTTCACCGACTTCAGCGGTCAGTATCCGTGGGAGTGGCTGCCCAGCGAGGCGGATGCGTATTTCGCGCAATTGAATTCGGGGCCGACCCCGGCTGCGGTCTCGACTGCCCGCGGCTACCAGATCGCGTTGCGGATGTTCTGCGACTACCTCGTCGATCAGCGCTACGGATGGGGCGCGGTGTGTGCCGAACGGTTCGGTGCGACCCCGGTCCAGATCCTGCATGCCTGGAACACGGTGGTCCACGTCTCGGAGTTCGAGGGCCGTGCTGGTCGTCGGGCGTTGTCGTACGATGAAGTCCAGTTGCTGTTCGATGCCGCCGACGAGGAGGCGGAACGTATCCGCCGCATCGGCCACAAAGGCGCATTGCGGGCAGTTCGTGATGCCGCCTTACTCAAGCTCGTCTATGCGTTCGGGCTGAGACGGTGCGAGGTGGTCGGCTTGGACCTCACCGACTTGCGCGTAAACCCGAAGGTCGGCAGTTTCGGCCGCTGTGGAGCACTCTTCGTTCGCCACGGGAAGGCGTCCCGAGGTGGGCCGCCGAAGCGGCGCACGGTGTTGACGGTCCCGGAGATGGACTGGGTGGTCGGCGTGCTTGATCATTACCTCGACGAGGTAGGGGTTCCGGTAGTAACGGCGCAGAAAACAACGAAGTTCGCGTAGCGGCTGGTCGGGGTGAGTTATCGGTTGCCGGTCCGGTCGGGGCCGAGGAGGCTGGTGATGCCGCGCATGGCTGCCGGTGAGGGTTTGAAGTAGCGGCGCAGGTTGTCGGGTTTGCGGTGGCGGGACTTGGCCATTAGCTCGAGCAGGCTGGCTCCGGCCTCGCCGAGATGCGTCAGGCTCGAGTGTCGGAGTTCGTGCAGGTCCCAGCCGGTGCCGGGTCCGTTGGTGGCGGTGGCGGCGTCGAGCAGGGCGCGGGCCTGGCCGTAGGACAACCTGGCCAGGCCGGTGTCGGGGCAGATGTCGCGGTCGGCGACGGCTTTGCGGGGTCCGGGTCGGCGGTGGGTGACGAACAGCGGTCCGCGGGTGCGGCCCTTGGTGAGGCGTGGCAGGAGCCGGGCGGTGCCCGCGTCCCAGTACACGAGCTCGTGCGCGTACTCGTGATGGGCGGCGCCGCGGCGGCGGGTGCGGGGCTTGGCGCCCTTGGACTTCACCGGGCAGCACCGCCCGGCCAGGTCGAGGTCTTCGATGTTGACCTGGAGCAGTTCCTCGGTGCGGGCGCAGGTTTCGTAGAGCATCCGCCACAGCGTCTTCTCCCGCAGGTCGATGTCGCGGCGGGTGATGAGCCGGTCGATCGCGGTGCGCGAGCGCACCGGGGCGGCCGAGTCCGGCGGGGTGGAGCGTTTCACCCACGCGGGGACCGCCGGAGCGGTGTGTCCGTGCTCGCGGCACCACGCCAGCCAGGACGCGACCGCGGCGCGGCGGGCGTTCCAGGTGTTGACCGCCGCGTCGCCCCACAGGGTTTCCAGGGTTTCGCCGATCTCGTCGTCGGCGACATTGGCCAGCGGCCGGGCCTCGCCGAGCCTGGCGGTGGTCTTGTCGACGGCGATGGCGTAGGAGCGGCGGGTGTTCGGGGAGCGGATCGAGTCGAGGAAGCCGTCGCCGGCGGCGCGGACGGTGATCCCGGACGACAACATTGTGACCTCCCCGGCCTGCTTGCCGCAGATAATGGGGCCGCTTCGCGCACCGCCGGAGCGGAGTCGTCGCAGGCCGGGTTTCATGGTGCCATAGATAACAGGGTGTTATCTGTGGGATCAGTCGGCGGCGGGTCGGTGGACGCCGCCGGCGGCGGCGTTGACGGCTTCGGCGAGGGTGGGGTGGATGTGGATGGCGGCGGCGAGTTGGCCGTAGGTGGCGCCGCAGGTCATGGCGATGACGGCTTCGTGGACGAGGTCGCCGCCGTCGGGTCCGGCGATGTGGCAGCCGAGGATCCGGTCGGTGGCGGCGTCGGCGACGAATTTGACCAGGCCGCGGGTGTTGCCGATGGCGCGTGCTTTGGCAACGCCGGTGAAGTTCTGGCGGCCGATGATCACGTCGTAGCCGGCTGCGCGGGCGGCGGGTTCGGTCAGGCCGACGGCTCCGACTTCGGGGTCGGTGAACACCGCGTGCGGCACGACACGTCCGGTGGTGGTGCGGTCCTGGTCGCGGTAGACGGTGCGGTAGACGATGTCGGCGTCGTCGCGGGCGGTGTGGGTGAACATCGGCCCGCCCCGCAGGTCGCCGATCGCCCACACGTTGTCGGCGGAGGTGTTCAGGGTGTCGCCGACGGTGAGGAAGCCGTGCGGGTCGGGTTGCAGGTCGAGGTGTTCCAGGCCCAGGGCGTCGGTGTTGGGGGTGCGCCCGGTGGCGAGCAGCAGGTGGCTGCCGGTGATCTCGGCGGTCTCGGTGCCGGTGCAGCCGATCCGGATGTTGCCGGCCGTCCCGGCGGCGTGAGTACAGGTGGTGGCGGTCGCGACAGTGATGCCGTCGGCAGTCATGCCGTCGGCGACGGCGGCGCTGATGTCGGGGTCTTCCCCGGGCAGCAGCCGGTCGGCGCGCTGGACGATGGTGACCTCGGCGCCGAATCGCCGGAACATCTGCGCGAATTCGCAGCCGACGTAGCCGCCGCCGACGACGAGCAGGTGGGCGGGTAGTTCGGTGAGGTCGAGCAGCGTGCGGGAGGTGTAGTAGGGCACGGCGTCCAAGCCGTCGATGGCCGGGAGGGTGGTGCGGGTGCCGGTCGCGAGGATGATCCGGTCCGCGGTCAGGGTGGTGCCGTCGACGGTGAGGCGCCGGTTACCGGTGAATTGTCCTGCGGCGTGGTAGAAGTCGAGGTCGGCGGATTTTTCGACGGCCCGATACGATCCGGCCCGGATGGAATCGACGAGGGTGTTCTTACGCTCCACCACGGCGGCCAGGTCGACGGTGACCGGACCGCCGACGCGGACGCCGAACTCGGCGGCGCGGCGGGCCTGATGGGCGACGGCGGCGGAGGCGATCATCGTCTTGGTGGGGATGCAGCCCCGGTTCAGGCAGGTCCCGCCGAGCAGTTCCTTCTCGACGAAGGCGACCCGGCCGTGGCGGGCGGCGCGCAGCGCCAGTGGCAGCCCGGACATTCCGCCGCCGAGCACGAGGGTGTCGTAGCGTTCGGTCATTGCGGGCGCCCTTCCTCGATGACGGTCGTCGGGGTGCAGCAGTCGACGGGTGCGGCATCGGTAACGCGGCGCCGGATCATGCGGTGAGCGAGGACGGTGACGGCGGCGGTGAGCACGGTCAGTGCCGCGATCGTCGCCATCAGTGGTGTGTGGTTCTGCAGCCAGGTGCTGGCGGTGGTGGACAGGGCCGCGAATCCGTTGGTGCCGGTGGTGTCGCCGGTGACGGCGGGCAGCCAGTACCAGGCCAGGTAGGCGCCGGTGAGGATGAGCACGGTCGCGGTGATGCGGGTGCCGTGCCGGGCGAGGGCGGCGAGATGGTGGGTGAGCGCGGTACCGGCGGCCGCGGCGGCGAGGCTGACCAGCAGCAGGATCGTCGCGGCGCCGAGGGTGTAGGCGACGAACACCGCGAGCAGCGCACCCCAGCCCGCGGTGGCCTGGGCCTGGGCGATGACGGCCAGCAGCACCCCGAACGTGCACGACAGCGACGCCGCGGCGTAGCCGATCCCGGCGAGGACGATCCCGGTTGTGCCGCCCGGCCCGGTGGCCGGGCGCAGCGCTCGGGTGGGCAGTCGCAGACCGAGCACGCGGCCGGTGAACATGACGACACCGAGCAATACCAGGGCGACACCGACGACCAGACCGAGCCACGGCGCGGCGCTGATCAGCGCGCGGGCACCGGCGCTGATGGCCAGCCCCGCCACGGCCAGGGTGCCCGCGAACCCGAGGGTAAAAGCGACGCCGGTTCGCAGCGCCCGCGCCGTGCGTACCCCGAGCGGTTCGGTGGCGGTGTCGCCGAGGGTGTGGGTGATCCAGGCCGGCAGCAGCGCGAAACCGCACGGATTGACCGGGGCGAGCATGCCCGCGGTGAACGCCAAGGCCAGCAGCCCGTTCACCGGTCCCCGGCCTTCGCCAGCGCGGCGGTGATCTGATCGGCGGACGGGTCGGCGGCCCGGTAGGCGACCGCACCGCCGGGGTCGACGACGAGCAGGGTCGACAGGGCGGCCACGGAGTACCGCTTGGTCAGGGTCGCATCGGTGTCGATGACCGCGGGCACGGTGTCGGTCCCGGTTTGCTGCTGGAAGTCGGTGACGACCTGGGCAGGTTCGGCCGGATCCATGTCGACCAGGACGAAAGCGGCGGTGTCACCGAGTTGTCGCGCAGCCTGCGACAGCGACTTCGCGCCGCCCACGCATTCACCGCAGCCGACCGAAAAGAAGAACATCGCCGTCGGCTTGCCGCTGGGCACGGTCACCGGCGCCCCGGACAGCGCGGTGACCGTGACGGGGTCGGTGGCGGCGCGGGGCGAGGCGGTGTCGGTGCCGCAGGCAGCCAGCACCGTGACCGCCAGGGCGGCGAGCGCCGCGCTCACCGTGCGTCGGGTGATCGGCGTGGTCACGGCTGGGAACTCCGATCGGTCGACGCGTTGGGCTGATGCGATCGGCGGGTGCCCAGCAGTCCGCGGACTGTCCCTCGCTGCGGCGGCTTACGACGGCGCGCGGTGTAGCCGACGGCGGCGAGGACCATCACCGCGGCGGCCACGATCGGTCCCCAACTGCGCAGCGCACCGCCGAGGGCGGTGAGCGCACCGGCCGCGATCAAGGCCGGTCCGGCGCAGCACACGATCATGGCCACGGCGGCACCCACCACCGCGAGCGGGCCGCCGATCCCCGTGGAGTTGTTGCGTACGTTCATCATTGTCCTGCTCCGTTCACACGAGCGGTGTCGATGCGGGTGCAGCAGGTCAGCGCGGCGGCGTTGTCGGCGGCGAGGGAGCGGGCCAGCATCACCAGGTCCGCGACGCGTGGGTCGCCGACGGAGTAGCGCAGCTTCTTGCCGTCACGGCGCGCGGTCACATAACCGCAGTCGGCCAGGCAGGACAGGTGCACCGACACCCGCGGCTGGGAGATCCCGGCATGCTCGACACACTCCGCGGAGGTGCGCTCGGCGGCCAGGATGAACTCCAGCAGCTTCAACCGCGTCGGATCCGACAGCGCGCGAAAGAACTTCGCCGTCGCATCCAGGTGCGTGCAGGCCGTCTCGCCACCGGGCGCGGTGACGGCGGCGGTCGTGGACCGGGGCAAGGGGATCGCCTCCACAAGAAGAAAGTTGAACTATTCGGATAAGCGCATAGTATGATGTCCGGAGATATTCGTCAACGCGAATAGCAACCTGTTCCGTGACCGGAGTCCCCCAGCAAGGAGAACCCGCCGTGACCACGACATCCCCGCGCGCCGATCTGGCGATCATCGGTTCCGGTTCGGCGGCGTTCGCCGCCGCCATCGCCGCGGTCAACCTCGGCAAACGGGTGGTGATGGTCGAGCGCGCCGCGATCGGCGGCACCTGCGTGAACGTGGGCTGCGTGCCGTCGAAGGCGCTGCTGGCCGCCGCGGAGGCCCGGCACACCGCGGCGAGCGCCGACCGGTTCCCGGGGCTGGCGGCGACCGGGGCACCGGTGGACTTCGCCGAGCTGATCGCGGGCAAGAACGCGCTGGTCGACCGGCTTCGCGGCGAGAAGTACCTCGACCTGGCCGCCGACTACGGCTGGGAGATCGTCTCGGGAACCGCCGTCTTCACCGGTACCACCGACGCACCGGTGCTGCGGGTCGAGCAGGGGGCCGATGGCCCGCGGGTGATCGACGCCGATCAGTACCTGATCGCGACCGGCGCCGCGCCGTGGGCGCCGCCGACCGACGGGCTCGCCGAGGCGGGGTATCTGACCTCGACCACCGCGATGGAGCTCGACGTCCTGCCGGGGTCGCTGATCGTGGTGGGCGGCAACGCCATCGGTCTCGAACAGGCACAGTTGTTCGCCCGGCTCGGCACCCGGGTCACGGTGATCGAGGCCCTGGATCGGCTGGCGCCGTTCGAGGAACCCGAGATCTCCCGGGCCATCGCGCAGGTGTTCGCCGACGAAGCCATCACCGTGCTCACCGGCGCCACCCTCGACAAGGCACTGGCCGAGGGCGGCGAGAAACTCGTCACCGTCCGCACCGCCGACGGGGCCACCACCGAACTGCGGGCCGCCCAGCTGCTCATCGCCACCGGCCGCCGCCCCGACACCCCCGGATTGAATCTGGCGGCGGTCGGGGTACGCACCGACGACCGCGGCGCCGTCGTCGTCGACGCCCATCAGCGCAGCAGCAACCCGCGGATCTGGGCCGCGGGCGACGTGGCCGGCGGCCCCCAATTCGTGTACGTCGCGGCGGCGCAGGGCACACTCGCCGCCGGCAACGCCCTCGGGCACGCCGGCCGCACCCTGGACTACACGGCGCTGCCGCGGGTGACATTCACCAGCCCGGCCATCGCCGCGGTCGGCCACACCGACAGCCAAGCCGCCGCAGCCGGATTACGGACCGAGTCGCGGCTGCTCACCGGTGCGAACGTGCCGCGTGCCCTGGTCAACCGGGACACCCGTGGTGTGGTCAAACTCGTCGCCGAGGCCGGGACCGGGCGGGTGCTAGGCGTGCACGCCGTCGCCGAGGGTGCCGGGGATCTGATCACCGCCGCCGGGTACGCGATCACCGCGGGCATGACCGTCGACCAGCTCGCCCGCACCTGGGCGCCGTATCTGACCATGGCCGAAGCGCTGAAACTCACCGCCCAAACCTTCACCGCCGATGTCGCCAAGCTGTCCTGCTGCGCGGGCTGAGGACCGGATCGAGCCGTCATGAACACACCGGTGATGACCATCGGAGACCTGGCCCGCCGCACCGGAGTGCCGGCGAAAGTACTACGCCGCCACCACGACCTGGGCCTGATCTACAGCCTCGGCCGCAGCCGGGCCGGATACCGGCTCTTCGACGAACACGCGCTGTGGTGCGTCGAGGTCATCGCCACCCTGCGCGGCCTCGGCCTCACGGAGGCCGAAATCCGTCAGCTCGCCGCCACCTGCGACGACAGCGCCCGGCCGGTCGGACCGCAGCTGGCCGAACTACTGGCCCGCTCCCGGACCCGGATCGAGGACCGCATCCGCGACCTCGACGAGCAGCGCCGCCGCATCGACGAGTTCGAACACCACCACCACGACGCGTTGACCCGGGCGACCAGCCACGACCGAGCCGCCGCCCCGCCGTGGGTGCCGGATCCGAGGACATGCGGCTGCGGCGCTTGACCTTCCCTGCGGTGGCAAGCCCGACACTCGATCCCACACCCGTGACTACACGCTCCGAGGGGACACCAGCGATGACGACCAACCCGTTCGCCACCACCATCGTCGACACACTGTTCGACTCCACCGCCAATACGGGAACGAACCTGATGGGCACCGCGATGCGGCTGCTCGCGGCCGGTGAACCGATCACCATCGAACAGCTCGCTACCGCCGCCGGCGCCAGCGTCGCCGACGTCGAGAACGCGCCCGCCGCCGCGGACATCGAATACGACGACCGGCACCGCATCCTCGGCTGGGGCCTGACCCTCAATCCCACCCCGCACCGGTTCACCGTCGACGGCCACCAGCTCTACACCTGGTGCGCCGCCGACACCCTGCTGTTCCCCGCCATCATCGGTCGCCCCGCCACTGTCGAATCCACCTGCGCCGCAACCGGAACCACCATCCGACTGTCCGTTGACCCGGCCTCCGGGGTCAGCGGCCTCGACCCGGCCACCGCGGTCATCTCTGTACCCGGCCCCGACGAACTCGACCCGACCCGGGTCCGCGCCACCACCTGCAACCCCGGCCGCTACTTCGCCACCGCCGTGGCGGCCGCCGACTGGCAGAGCCGGCACCCCACCGGGCTCGTGCTGCCCGTCGCCGACGCCTACGCCCAGCTGCGCCCGATCAGCGACCGCGTCCTCACCGCCACCGAACCACCACGCTGTCGCTGACCCAACCCAGGCCACCGATGTGCCCAGCTACGCCCCAGCACCCTCTCCCGGAAGGTGGTAGCCGGCGGTCAGAAGAGGGTGTCGCGGACCCGCAGCGGCCGGTACCCGGTGGGGCCGAGCTGGGCCAGTTCGGCGTCGATGTCGACCTCGATGGCGCCGAAGAAGTTGATGTTCTCGCTGTGCGCCGGAGAAATGTGCGCCAGCACCTCGTCATCGATGCGCCGCCCGGCCCGCCGCATCTGTTCGGTCGCCAGACCGTAATACTCCGTGGTCCAGGCGATGACGGCGTTGGTCGCCAACGTGAGGCACCATGCCTGTTCGGTCTGTCCCTCCAGGTGCCTCGCGCGCACGGTTCCTTCATGCGCGTAGAGCAGGTCGCGGCGGAGCGCGTGCAGGGATTCGCCCTTGTTGAGCTGGCGGGAGATCTTGCGTCGATAGCCCGGGTCGGACAGATACCGGGCGGCGTAGATCGTGCGCCGCAGCGCCCCGTACTCCTTGAGCGCCGCCGCGAGGGCGTTCTGCCGGCCCGACGCCGACAGCTTGCCGACCAGCAGCGACGCGGTGGCGTGCCCGAACTTCAGCGACCCGGCCAGCCGGAGCAGGTCGTCGTAGTGCTCGGCGATCAGATCGAGATTGCACCGCCGGGTCAAAAGCGGGCCCGCGTGCGGGAACGCGGACTCGACCTGGGCTCGCGGCGCCGCCCGGTACAGGGTGATCCGGCCCAGGTCCCGGATGCGGGGCGAGAGCTGCAACCCGAGCAGGTCGAACAGCCCGAAGTTCACCAGGGTGACGCCGTGCGTGTCGGTCGCATGCTCGGTGATCGGCAGATCCGTTGCATTGCCGAGGATTTCGTCCAGCACGTAGTGAGCTTCACGTCGCGTCGCGACGATGACCTTCGTGCCGTAGGTGGCGTGCTGATCGGTGACATGGGTATACGTGCTCAGTCCTTCGTTCGCGAAATAGCGGCTCAACGCCCTGGCGGTGACCGATTTGCCACGGGTCGGGAACCGCTGCCCATCACTGGAGGACAGGGTGCCGGCCCCGAAGATCGGGGTCAGCGGCAGGCGTTGGTGGTAGTCGATGATCGTCAGGTTCGCCGCCCGCAGCGTCTCCTCCCGCACATACCACTCCGAAGTCCAGGCCAGGATGTCGTAGGAGATGCCGGAGGCCTCCGCCATACGGGTGAGACCCAGGTTGGTGGAGTAGGCCAGCAGCACCGCGATGAGATTGCGCTTCAACTCCGGGGTGCGGGACTGCTTACCGCCGGCGTGGGTGAAGCAGTCCAGGTAGCCGGTGCGTTTGTCCAGCTCGATCAACAGCGACACGATCGGCGCGAACGGCAGCATCTCCGTCAACTCCTGCTTCAACGCCACCGCTTCGGCCGGAACGTCTTCTGCCGACAGCGGCGAGACCACCAGGTCACCGGCCTCATCGAGACGGACCGGGCCGTCGCCGTCGGCGAGCACCTTCTCCAACTCGCCCATAGCGTCGTGCAGCTCGTCGGTGGCGGTCGCCAGGGCGCGGGCCGGATCAGCGGACTTGCCGACCAGGCGGCAGAACTCGTCACGCTGCGGCCCCCACGCCTGCGGGGTCAGCAGGTAAACGGCCGGGTCGGCGTAGCGGCGCGACCCCGGCACGAACACGTCGCCGCTGCGCAACCCGTCCCGCAGCCCCAGCAGCACGCACAGCTCCCAGTAGTGCCGATAGGCGGTGGTGTTGCCGGCTTTGCGGGCCTCGTCGAGGTAGCCGCGCCACTTCGTCGGCACGAACCCCGTCGGCGCGTCGTCGGGCACCTTGCGGGTACCGGTCGCATTCAGCGCCCGCAGCATGTGCACCCCGATCAGCAGCTCGGTCGCCGCGGTGCCGCCGGCGAACCGGACTGTCGACAGCACCTGCGGGGTGAACTGCCGCAGATAGGAGTACGAGCTGTCCAGAGCGGCCAGGTGCCCGTGATCGCGCGGCAGCCGAGGCTTGGCCTGCGCGACGGCGGCCCGCAACCGCTCCCATCCGATCCGATCGCCCCGGATCAGGCCGCCGATCTCCTCGTCAGGGATCTGCGTGTCGGTGATGATGGCCAGCAAGTCGTCGAGCAACCCCTGCCGATCCTCTCCGGCCTTACCGCGCTCGGCCAGCTCGTCGCGCATCCGGCGTTCGGCTTTGCTCAACCTGGCCGAGATCGCCTGATCGAACAGCTGCACCACCTCGTCGAGCACATCGGTGGCCGACTGCGCCAACACCGTGAGCAGGATCGGGTAGCGGCGTTGCGGATCCCGGCGTTCCAAGGCTTGGCCCGTCAAGCGTCGGCCCACAGTCGCCAGGAACCGCCGCCGCTCCGCCGGCAGCACCGACATATCCAGCTCATCCGCGCCCAGGATGCGCAGGAACATCAGCTTCTCGACCTCGGCCTTCACCGCGGTCGCCGACGCCTCCACCGGGCCGGTCGACAACCACCGCAACCGCGACATCCCGATAGACGAGTCGACGACCAGCAACGCATCCAGTTCCTTACACCGCTGCGGCGTGAACACGCGCGCCAACCGGTCGTACGTCTCCCGCTGCGCCTGCGTGCGAGCATGCGCGACCCGGCGGACCACCGTGTCCGGGCCCGGCCGGATCACCCGCGCCGAAATCAGGTACTCACACGCCAGCCGGAACAACAGCGTCGGCGAATCGTGCTCCATCGCCCGCGCCAGCAGGAACTCATCCAGCTCCTTCAACTCCATCGACCCGGCAGGCCGCCACCCCAGATACTGGGCCACCAGCCGCACATGCTCGGTCCGCGTCTGCGCCCGCTTGCCATACGAACGAAGCTGCGCCGCATCTACATTCAGCTGATCCGCCAACCGGGCCACCGCCACCGGCGGCGCCGCCGACACCCTGTCCGGCACGAACCCCAGCCACGGCAAGGTGCACAACGCCACCGCCAGGCCCAGACGGACCGCAGGGCCCCTGCCCTGCGGAGCAACGAACGCCAGATCCGCCGGGGTCAGCGTGAAGTACCGGAACAACTCCTCACGACTGATCTCCGGGAACTCCCGCAGGCGCTGCAACTCCTCGTCCGCGAATACCCGCGTCGCCACGAACCCCAGCCTCCAACACGCCGACCAACCTCATCGGCGCCAAGCCAAGCACCAACCACCCCGGCCCGCAGCCCGAACCGAGAAATCACCGCCGACCAGGCACTACGCGAACATCGTTGTTTTCCGTGCCATTACTACCGGGACCCCAGGTACGCCCACACTTCGGTGTCGGGAAGCACCCAGCATTGTGGGTGACCGAACGATGCGGTCGGGTGTCCCCGCGCACAGTGAACGAGGCGTTCGCGCGAGCCAGGGACCTTGCGGACCTGCCGACCGAGCTGGATTTGCATTCGCTGCGGCACTCATACATCACCCACCTGATCGAGTTCGATTACCCCGAACGATTCGTGCAGGACCAGGTCGGCCACGCGTTCGGTAGCACCACTGCCTTGTACACCCATGTGTCCGACGAGTATCGGAACCGGCTTCTCAGGGCCGCGTTGGCCAAACGTGATGTCGAGTTGTGGGAGCGTGAGTCGTGATCAAGAAAATGGGCTACGAGTGGCGGCTGCGCCGGATGATGGCAGACCGGGAGATGTACCAGACCACCGATCTGGTGCCGTTGCTGGCCGAACGCGGAATCGGGCTGTCCCGCGAACAGGTGTTTCGGTTGGTCACCCAACCGCCCCAAAGACTTTCGATGGACGTCCTTGCCGCCTTGTGTGACATTCTCGGCTGTTCCCCGAACGATCTGATCGAGATCAAGGTGGAGAACGCGTCGATGCCCAAGAAGGCAGCAGCAGGTGGGGCCGGCCGGTCGGCGCCGGTGGCTCGGCGCACGACAATCCGGCGGCCACCGGGCGCGAGCGGATGACGCCCCGCCCGTGTTTTACGTGCAGCACCTGCGGAAACCACCGGCCAGCACACAAGTGGACTCCATCTGGACCGGTTTGCTCGAGGTGTTACCACCGCGACCACCAGGCGCGGCGCCGGTGCGGGCAATGCGGAGAGCAGCGACGCATCGTCCGGCGAGCCACCACAGACCATCCAGATCAGTGTTCGCGCTGCCGTCCGAAACCCGAACCGAACGTCCAATGCGAGACCTGCGACAGGTGGGTGCACGCCACGCGGAAGCAGTTGGCTGTCGAGCATTTCCACTGCGCGATGTGCATGTGGAAGGCCTCCCGGAAGCCGAAGGAATTACCCCAACCGAAGAAGCCACCGATACGTCCGCGGCGACCGCCCGAGGTCGACTGCTCCCTATGCAATCGTCGGATAACGACAATCCTCGCTGCCTGGCCTGTCGGCCCCGTGTGCGCGTCGTGCTACACCCGTGTGCGCGAAAATCCCGCGCAATGCGCCAGATGCTCCCAACGCCACGTCCTGATCGGAATCGACGACGCCACGGGGGAGCGAATCTGTGGGCCGTGCGCCGGCTCGCGCTACGACTACCGATGCCGGCGGTGCGGTGAACCCGGACGCGTTTACTCCGCCGGCCGATGCTTCCGCTGCTGCCTGGAGGACCGGCTCCGCGAGATGCTCGGGAATGAGCGCGGCGACATCTCCACAGAATTCCAGCCGGTCTTCGACGCACTCCTCGGGGCCGAAAAGCCGCGCAGTGTCCTCGTATGGATTGGGAAAAGCGCTGCCGCGCAGCTTCTCTCCGAACTCGCGAAGTCGGAGCAGCCGGTCACCCACGGACTGCTCGATCGAATGCCTCCGACCCGGGCAGTTCATCGTGTGCGCGACATGCTCGTGCAGACCCACGTGCTACCCGAGCGGATGGAGTACCTCGACCGGGTCCTCCCGTGGCTCGAGCACACCCTCGCTGGTCGCCCGGACGGCCACGCACGCTTGATTAGGCCCTACGCGCAGTGGCACCTGCTGCATCGCGCTCGTCGGCGGGCGCAGCGCCGCGAAGTCGACATCACAGGTACGGCCGCTTTTCAGCTTCGACATGCGCTTCGTGCGGTCCTCGAGCTGCTCGACGCACTCGACGAGCAGGAGCTGACTCTGGAGTCGATGCGACAACACCACCTGGATCGATGGCTCGCTGCCGGATCCTCGAGCCGCTATCTCGCGAGGGGCTTCATCGCTTGGGCGGTGCACAGGGGCATGGCCGCCGACGTGATGATTCCGGCTCCTCGTGTCGGTCAACCTTCCATGTTCGCCGAGACTGACGACTACCTCGATCAGTTGCGTCGGTGCCTGACCGACTCGGCGATTCCGCTCGATCTTCGGGCCGGCGGCGCTCTCGTCCTCCTGTTCGGGATGAGAATTCGGGATGTCCTTCGCCTGCACACGGATCAGCTGTGCCATCGAGGCCGGGACCATTACTTACGTCTGGGAGATCACGAACTGCTCGTACCTTCGACGTTGGGACAGCTTCTCGAGCAGTTGCCGCAACCGGCATCGCCTCGATCGGTGCTATCTGTGCCTGTCGAAACGGTGCTGATGTTTCCGGGCCATAACCCACGGACATCGATATGGCCCGGCCTTTTCGGTGCTCGACTGAAGCAGCACGGCATCACCCCTCGTGCCAGCCGGAACACTGCGCTGATCACCCTCGCCGGTGAACTGCCCGCCGCCGTCCTCGCTGACCTCCTCGGACTTCACAGCGCCACCGGTGTGCGGTGGGCCAAACGCGCCAGACGGGACTGGACCGCCTATCTCGCCGAACGCCGTGAGGATGCGTCCGCTTCCAGTAGCACCGCGGACCGTCAACTGCCGTAGCCCCGCGCCGTAACGGGCGTGGCGCGTTTTCCCACCAAACCGGCTAGGACGCTCGCTATCACTTTGGGGAAGGCCTCATCGGTCATCGATACCGGTCCATGAGACGCGTTTGGTCTGCGAATACTGCACGTTTCGAATACCGCCCTACCACCAGCCGTGTGCGGGGAGACGGTGCGGATCCCGCCCTGCGCCGGTGCGCAACCACAGGCTGACCGGTGGTTCACCCTCCCCAAGTCCGACTGACTGAGGAATCCTGACTGGGAATCGCGGCCGCGCGGTCACCTGTCGGTGGCGATCCGTAGACTCGGGTTCGTTCTGGTGAGCATCCCCCCATTCATGTTCCCGGAACCCCCGTGCCCCGGCGTCATCCCCCCCGACGTCGGGGCACACTCATGCGCACCGGCGGACGAGAAGAGCGAGGGATGACGGAGTCGAGGCCAGGGCGGATCCCGGTGGGTGATCCCATCGCGCTGCGCTTCGACCCGGAGACCAAACACCGACTCGACGAGATGGCCGAGGGCATCGGCCCTCGCCGGTTCGGGGCGCTGATCCGCGTCGCCTGCCGGCGACTGGTTACCCAGCCCAAAGCCGTCGGCACCCGCCTCGCCGAGGCGCGGCGACTCTCGGCAGCGCGGCGGGCGATTCCTCTGGTCATGCTCACGATCAAGCTGGAGCCGGATACCGCGCGAAAGTTCACGGCGTTGGCCGCCCGGTACGACACCACGGTCAGCGCACTCATGCGGATTGCCCTGCACCGTTTCCTGGAAACCCCCGGCCGTTACAAACATCCGATGCTCCGCGAGGCGGAGCGGACCGGGCTGTCCGAGAAGGTCGAGGTGATGGTCAACCCGTCCAGCAGGCAACAGATCTGGCGTCTCGCCGGCCGGCACGGGGACAAGCTCAGCACCGCGCTTCTTCGGGTTGCTCTTCGGCGCCTGCTCGATGAGCCCGGTGACCTCGCGGGGGACTTGGAGGAAATCGCACCGTTGCGTGATCTTAGGCCCGAAATCTTCTCCGCCAGGGTGAATGTGCACTTCGACGCCCCGCTGCGGGACAGGCTCGACGCCTTGGCCGCACGGCTGGGGTCCGATCGCGCCGAGTTGATGCGTCTGGCCGCGCAGCGTGTGCTCGAGGCCCCCGGAATGATCGAACAGGCAGTGAACAGCGAGATCTTCCGCAGCGAGAAGAACAGAGCGCCTCTCATGGCCCGCCACGCCCGTCGTCAGGCGCGGCGCCGCACACAGTCGGACTGATCGACCGGACACGCTCCGCCCCACACGAACTGATCGACCACAGCCGCCGGTCGGTGTGTGGGGGCTGGGTTGCGTTGCGATGTACCCGCCTCCGGCGGTTACCAGGCCACCTGCGGTGTCCCCCGATTCGAGCTCGCTGTAGGGTCTCGCTGCCAGTGGCACTTCGAGACGCCGCGAACTGCGGACTTGTTGCTTGTCTCACGGCGTGGCCACAGCAATCTGTCTCAAGACCGTGGCATTTCCTCAGCCACTACGAAGCGAGGCGGGGCCGTGCCGATGCCCTGGCCGCAACGGCGATCAGGACGCCCTGACACCCACACCGGGAGTGGGTGGCGATCCCGTAAGCGGATCCGTCACCGCCCTGCGCCGCCGAGAATCATCCCAAAAAAGGGGTGTCATTTTCGCTGTTCAGCGGGTGCAGAATTTGTTATCGGGTGTGCACGGTGCCGACGAGCCCGTAGTGAAGGGGCGGGCACAGCGCGATGGAGGGCAGGGACGTGGGCACCTCGGGCCCCCACACGAGAGCGGCCTGGTAGGGGAATCCGAAGAGCAGCTGGCACCCCATCGATACCTGGTGTGTGTTCACCGTCCCCGGGTCGCATGTCGACATGGCGCCGATGAGGAAAGTCTGCAGTGCACATCCACCCGGGACGGGCGGTGGTGCGGCGTGTGCGGGCGCCGCGGTCAGAGACAGGACGGCGACCGCCATGACGGCGACGAGCGCGAGACGCGGAAACCGAGACATGGGATCCTCCGGTGGTGCGGGCCCGACCCACGCTCCATTCTCGCAGGTCACGCAGGATCGTCTCGTCCCTTTCTACAAATTTCTCGCGGTGGCCGCGTCCGCTGCGCATGGGTTCGCGCGACAGTCCCAGCGAACGTCTGTCGGAACTGCGGCCGAGTCGTCGCCGCCTGTATCCGAGGAGAAGACCTGCTCAAGGCATCGGTGATAGTCCGGGGGCTGCATTTGCTGGTGTTCGGGCATTGCACATCGCACCCAAGTTCGCCACTTCCACGGCTTCATTGACTTTCAATTCCCCAGGCCAAGGAGGATCTGCCCAATTCGCGAAGGGCTGTGCGTTGCGTTCGTCGGCGACGACTCACTGACGCCCCGAACGATGAATCCCAATCCATCGCGGGGTGGGACACGGCACCGATTAGAACTGATTGAACCAGCGTGCAAACGGATTCCAGTACGCACCAGGGAAGAAATAGTCTGCGTCCAGTCCCGGCCAAAGTGGTAAGTCAAACAACAATCCGATCATCGCGACTCCTTAGAATTGATTCCACCAGTTGACGAACTGTAGTAAGGCAGACCACGGCCAATAGGTCACATCACCAATTCCATTGGGAAGGTCAGGCAGGTTGCCGATCATGATTGTCCTAGAACTGATTGAACCATCGGGCAAAGTCATTCCACAGTGGTGTCAGAGGCCATGTGTCATCGAAGAACGTGAACAGGTCAGGCAACCAGCCGATCATGATCCACCCCAGGTCTGCCAGACCATCATGAACCAGTTGGCGATAAAGCCAATCGTGCCTGAATGATCCCACTGATCCCATACATTGCCGCTCATGATGCACCACCGATCAGACTGAATAGTTGAATGATCCAGTCACCCACGATTGACCACGGCCATAGCCAGTTACTCATGACCCACCGCCGATGAACAGAGGCTCGATCAGTCTTCCTATCCAAAAGAACAGGTTGTACGGGAAAATGTCCCATGGTGAGTTTGGCATGATGTGCTCGTTACCAAGTTCCGTATCCGGTCATCCAGCCAGTCAGAAACCACACGACTTGACTGAACATGTCACCCATTTCCCTGGTGGGAAACCATGAGTACCAAACAGGGTCAGGACTTGGTGGTGACGCGCTGGCAGTACCAGCCACTAGGAACATCAACACAGCCGTCATACCGACTACTGCTGTGGCACGTGCCTTGTTCATACTTCTCCCCTAGGTCTCCGAGGAATCGTCAAATCCTGTGGATCGGGGGTCATCAGGCGACTTCGGTCTCCGGGCTGTCCGGTGACGGTTCCGGGGTGAGCTCGACAGGCCGTTCGAGGAGCTTGCCCTTGTGGAACAGCGCACCTGCCCGCACCAACGCCACCAGATGTGGGGCGTTGACGGCCCGCCAGCGGGCTTGGGCGGCCTCGATCAGCTTGTAGGCCATCGCCATCCCGGCCGCCCGCGACCCCGGCCCCTTGGTCACCTTGGTCCGCAAACGCACTGTCGCAAAAGTAGATTCGATGGGATTTGTCGTGCGTAGATGTACCCAGTGCTCGGCCGGATACCGGAAGAACTCGACCAGCACATCGGCGTCGTCGGTAATCTTCGCGACCGCCTTCGGGTACTTCGCGCCGTAATCGATCTCGAATGCCTTGATCGCCACCTGCGCCTTGTCGATGTCCTCGGCGAGGTAGATCTCCTTCATCGCCGCCAACGCACCAGGATGCGCGGACTTCGGCAGCGCAGCAAGAACATTCGCCTGCTTGTGGAACCAGCACCGCTGCTCCCGCGTTTCCGGGAACACATCCCGCAGCGCCCGCCAGAACCCCAAGGCACCGTCACCGACCGCGAGCACCGGGGCCCGCATCCCGCGCCGCCGGCAGTCCCGCAGCAGGTCCGCCCAGGATTCGGTCGATTCCCGGTACCCGTCGGCGAGGGCGACGAGTTCCTTGCGCCCGTCGGCGCGGACCCCGATCATCACCAGCAGACAGAGTTTCTCCTGGTCGAGCCGTACTTTCACGTGGATGCCGTCCACCCACAGATACACGTAGTCCGCCTGCGAGAGATCCCGCCGGGCGAAGGCGTTCGCCTCGTCCTGCCACTGAGTCGTGAGGCGGGTGATCGAGCTGGCCGACAAACCGGCGCCGGAGCCGAGGAACTGTTCCAGGGCGGGCCCGAAGTCGCTGGTGGACAGCCCGTGCAAGTACAGCAGCGGCAGCACCTCGGACACCTGCGATGACTTGCGGGCCCATGCCGGCAGGATCGCCGAGGAGAACCGCTCACGTTCACCGGTGTCGGGGTCGACGCGCTTGTCGTTGACCCGCGGCGCCTTCACCGCCACCGCGCCAGCGGCGGTGACCACCTCGCGCTCGGCGTGGTAGCCATTGCGAACCACCAGTCGGTGACCGTTGTCGTCGATCTCACCGGCATGCCGAGCGATGTAGTCGGCGACCTCCGCCTGCAGGGCTGCGGCGAGCATCTGCCGGGCGCCGTCACGGACGATCTCGTCGAGCAACGACCCGCCCACACGCGCTGCATCGTGGGTCTCGTTGGAGTCGTCGCTGCTGTCCACTACCGTGAGCACGGGCGTACCTTCCCGCCAGCGTTGGCGCGCTGGTCTTGATCAGAATCCTGTTTCGTCGAAGATCATCTTCCGGGAAGGTGCGCCCTCCCGGGATACACAGGTTCTGATCATTGCTCTAGGTCTCCCCGACCATGCCTCTTCATCGCTCAGAGTGTGTCCACCGTTACAGTCATCGTGCCTACTGGTGCCATCTGGTTATTGCATATGGGGCAGATTGCTTCATTGCTCCTCGCACTTTTCCCTTGCTTATCCTGTTCACAGAAGAACAGACCGTGAATGAACTAGTGGAAGAGCTGGAGGGTCCAAAGCGCTTCGATGTAGCAAAGCGGCTGTGGCTTTCCCTGAGAAACGCATCGCCAGTGATCAGTGCGGCAATGGGATCGGCATCGCTCTCGCGAATGCGTTGTTTCTAGTCTGAGATGCTGAAAACGGCGCTTACCTATTGGACGGCTGGCATTTCGAGACGTCGCGAACTGCGGACTTGTTGGTTGTCTCACGGCATGGCCACAGCAATCTGTCTCAAGACCCTGGCATTTCCTCAGTCACTACGAAGCGAGACGGAGCCGTGCCGATGCCCCTGCCGCGACGGCGATCAGGACGCCCTGGCACCCTCACCGGGAGTGGTTGGCGACCCCGTAAGCGGATCGGCTACATGCAGCAGGGTCGCTATCACCTGTCCTGTTGGATCGCTACTGTGCCAGGTGTGAGGGAACCGGTGCTGGATCGGCACGTCGACGTTGCACAGCTGTGGCAGCTAGCCAGTGAGGCGGCCCGGAAGGGCGAGAAGTGGGGGCAGCGCAAGAAGTCGGTGAGCGACGCCATGGTGACCTACTACGCCCAGCTGCGACGTGACAGACGCGGCGCGAAACGGTGGGTCGCCGAGGTCGTTGATCTCCTGGGATATTTCGATCTGTCAGCGGACTGGCGCGGAGTTGAGATAGGACTGCAAATACTCGACCAAGCTGACGGTGACATCACCGGTGCCGGTGCTGAGCTACAGCGGCTGGAGGTCGTGCCGGCTTCCTCGACGAAGAACTCTCTCTTCAAGAGCTCCTAGTAGGGCGGAGTCAGGCGAACCGCTGCGTTCGCGGCCAGGTGCGACGGCAGGTTAGCGTCGCTTAGGACACGGATCGAGAACTTCCCAAATAGCTAGGTCAGACTACGAATCGGGCAGTTCTGAGCCGGAATCCGGCCATCCTTCCCTCGCAAAGTTCTCCAGCCATTCGGGTGAAGCCATCGCAGTGAGGATCACTTCGAGCGATTCCGTGAACCGCTCGCCGAGGTCGCCCTCCAGCGCCGCCATGTCGGACATGTACCGCTGGCCGGCGAGCGACGCCGCCAGGACCCGGGTGAACTGCTCGGGGTCGGCGCCGGGGCGGAGCAGTCCGTCGCGCTGAGCGCGGATCGCGAACTCGTGCGCGGTCCGCCCCCAGAACTGCGAGCCGCCGGACTGTACGTCCGGATAAAACTCGAGTTCGACGATCAGCCGGAACTCGGCCCGGACGAGGACGCTCGAATGGAACAGCTTCGCGAGATCGAGAACGAAGCCGTGGAGGGCTTCGAACGGCCCGATGTCCGTGCGACGCGTCCACCGATCGGTCAGAGCAGAGAACTGCTCGATTCCGGACTGGAGGACGGCTCGGGCGAGTTCTTCCTTCGATTGGAAGTGGAAGTACATCGCCCCCTTGGTGGCGTTCGAGCCTTCGAGGATCGTGTTGAGCGGCGCCGCCGCATAGCCGCGCTTGGCGAACTCGATCGCGGCCGACTCCACCAGCGCAGCGCGAGTGCGTCGCGCGCGCTCCTGCTGACGGGTCATGACGGTGAATCCCTCTCCCAGATGTAGTAACCCCGCCTTTCGCCTTCCGGGACGAGCGTGGAGCCATACATAACAGTATCCCCGTTTTGAAAGAACCGACAGAGCAGTCTGTCGCTCATGGAAACCTTACTAGAACTAACCTGAAGACCTTTATGGAGTCGGAAACCGGACCGCTGCCGAAAATATTCACCGGCTCGTCCCGAGAGCCGGCCGTTGACCGGAACTCGCTGACCAGCGCCGTTCCGGTAGCCCCGTCCGGTGATGTTTTTGCTTTCGGGGCGTCAATCGGGACACCCCGAACGATCTGGATCACGCCGAAGATGGGCGAGTCTCACCACGGTGGCGGATCCGCCACCGGCCCGCCACTCGCCGTGAGATTCCGCCACCGCATTCGAGATCAGCCACGCCGCCACGTCGAATTCAATCTCACCCAATTGGCCAACTGGCCACTGAGTGGCCATCCCAGATGAAATTTGGCCACGAGTCTCGAGACCCTACACTCGCTGCGCTCCGCCGGAGGAAGAAGAGCATCGTTCTTTTGACCTGCTGGCCTTGGCGATCCTGATCGACGGCGGCCGGGGAACAACCCCTGGCGGCGCAAGCGCCGGCACAAGGCTCCGAGAAACTTTCTCCACCCGTACTCGCTTCGCTCCCAGGAGAAACTTTCTCGGCCCAGGGGTTGCACCCCGTCCTGATACCGCCGATCCGACTCTCCCTTGCCAGCAGGGCAAAAAGAACGATCAGGGGCCGCAGGTGCCTGGTCCCGAGCAGGGGAGTCTTCCGTTGAGCAACACCATCATTCTCGATTCCGTTTTCGACCCGTTCGACGTCGCACGCGTGATCTACACCGAAGTCGCCGTGCCGGGCGATCCGGGGTTCGACGACCTCGACACCGGTACCCGCACCGTCCTTCTCGGCATGGTCTTCGACCTCGACCAGGACGACCCGCGCATCCTCGCCGCACACCGGCCGGTGCACCCGGCCGATCTCGGCCTCACCGCCTGACCCCAACCACCTGATCACCGAAGGAGAACCCGATATGACCCGCAGCACCGAGACCATCACCGGCATCACCGTCGAAACCGACGGCACCTTGCAGGTCACCGACATGCGCGTGGACGACTTCTGGACCAGCCGCCGGATCGCGGACGGGCGCGGTGCGGCCCTGGACGCGGTCCGCGACTACCGCCTCGCCGCCTTCTCGATCGGCGGCAACGGAAGCCCCGGTGTGGCCTGCCTGCTCGCCGGAGCCAACCACCGCTTCGACCCACGCCAGCCCGAGAACCATGCGGCCCGCGCGATCATCGCCCGCTACGGAACAGGCACCGACACCCCGATCCGGGGCCGGGCCGTCATCCTCGCCGGATGGGAGAGCGACCCGCGACCGATCCTCGAGCTGGTCGCCCGCGAGCTGGTCGCGCAGATCAACGCCGACCTGTTCGCGGCCCCCCGGGCGCGGATGCTCCGGACCGCCTGACACCACCAAAGACCCACTGAGAAAAGGGAAACACCGGACAGCTGTTACCTGCCCGGTGTTCTCCTCTCACCCTAGGAGAGAGAACACCATGACCGCAAACATCACCGACACCGCCACCGCCGCCCACGCGGAACTGGTTTACCTGAACCCGGTCGACGCCGAGATCGAACCCAACACCCGCGACACCGTCGACCCGGTCAAGCTCGCCGAACTCACCGAATCGATCCGCGAACACGGCGTCCTCCAAGCGATCAAGGCCGTCCGCTACGCAGACGGCACCATCCGCGTCCGAGATGGCCAGTGCCGCACCCTCGCCGCCCGCGACGCCGGTCTGACCAGCCTGCCCGCCCTGGTCACCCCGGACACCGCCACCAGCGACACCGAACGCGGCATCGAGCGGATCACCCAGCAGATCGTCGCGAACGATCACCGCAACGACCTGACCGCTGGTCAACGCGCGGCCGGTGTCGCGCAGATGCTCGACCTCGGCGCATCAGTCAGCAAGGTGTCCAAGGCCATCCAGCTGCCCCGCGAGCAGGTCAAGGCACTCGCTACCGTCGGCGCCTCCGTCACCGTCCGCGAGCGCCTCGACCAGGGACAACTCACGCTCGAGCGTGCCCAGGTCATCGCCGAATTCGACATCGCCGGTGACGAGGACGCCGTCGCCGAACTGCTCTCCCCGCAGTGCTGGAACTTCCGAGCCACCGCCGAACGGCTGCGCCGGGACCGTGCCGAACGCGCTGCCCGCGCCGACGCCGCCGCCCCGTACGCCGAACGCGGCTACGTCATCCTCACCGAGGGACCCAGCATCGTCGAGCACATCACCCTCGACGACCTGCGCACCACCACCGGTGAGCCGGTCACCGCCGGACACACCACCACTACCCCCGCACTGTGGGGCGTGTGGGTCGACCTGGACGAAGCCTATTTCGACCGGGAAACCGGCGAGGAAGTCGATGGCGAGAGCGTGGACTGGTCGACCGAGGACGACGACGACGCCCAGCCCGAGGATGGCTTCCGGCACGTGAGCACCGTCGAGGCCCACCCGGTGTGGGTCCCGGAGTACGTCTTCCTCGACCCGGCCGCCCTCGAGGGCAGCGGATTCGAGCTGACCGAGACCTCCGCCGCCCTGCACACCACCCAGGTCGACGCCGCCAACGTCGATGCCGATGCGGCCGACCAGCAGGCGCAGGCCGTCGAGGCCGCCCGCCGCGAACGCGAACACCAGGAGGCCCAGAAGCAGGAGCGCCGCCGCGTGCGGGAATTGAACAAAGCCGCAGAGGCCGCTACCACGGTCCGCCGCGACTTCCTGCGCACCACCTTGCTCGCCCGCAAGACTCCGCCGAAGAACGCCGCCGCCTGGGTCACCGCCACCCTGGCCACCGACCCGCAACTCCTCGGCGAGTACCACGCCGGAGATCACCTGGGCGAGTTGCTCGGACTCAACGGATTCACCCACGGCAAGAACATCGCCGAGCTGGCCGACAAGAGCAGCGAGGCCCGCGCCCACGTACTCACCCTCGCCCTGGTCGTCGCCGCGATGGAAGGACGCATGGTCAAGGACGGCTGGCGGCACCACCCACGCGGAGCCGCCGCCTACCTCGACATGCTCGCCGCCAACGGCCACGAGCTGACCGACGTCGAGAAAGCCATCGCCGGACAACTAGACCCCACCGCCATCGACATCGACTGACCACCACCTGGGCCGGGGCGCAACACCAACGCCCCGGCCCACGGCCGGTCACCGCGAACAATCGCGGTCGGCCGCATCCCGCGCAGCCCAGCCCCGTCCCTCACCTCCCCGAGCGGGGCACGGGATGCGGCCGAACAGCGGCCACCACGGGAGCCACACACTAAGCGCACCCGGCCGCCGGCACCGAAAAGCAAAATTCAAATACGCCACGAAACGAACCTAAACGGATTCTTTCCTGCCGTTCCCGAAATTCTTCTACCGGGCCACGATCCAATCAAGGACGCGAAATAAGTAGACGCCCGCGGTCGCGTACTCCCTTATATCGAGCGACTGCTTATTTCACTTTCCCTTGACGTTCCGGTGTACCGGACAGAAGCGCGTCCAATACGAAAAGAAGGCGTACACCTGCAACGATAAGTGCAGGACACGTGCTCGGCGGATGTCGACCGACGGTACGAAAAAGTGTAGATAAACCGCTCGCGGGCCCTGCGAAAATAGTGCAAATAAAAGGCGGAATATCACCGTAAAAATCTTGGAATAAACGGCGAAATTCGATAAACTGAAACCACTGGAAAATGATACTCGAAGGGGAAATCATGACGGTCACCATTTACGCCAAACCTGCCTGCTTGCAGTGCGCCGCGACATACCGCGCTCCACGGGAAAGGATCGAACCGGCATGAGCACCGCACTCTCCGTCGTCCCCGGCACTCCCGAACGTGCCGATGTCGACCCGATTCAGCCCGAAGACTACGCAGATGACCTGCACAACGACGTCGAAGCGCTGTTCCTGTGCGCCCTGCTCTGGGCGCCGGCCGAAGCCACCACCCGGGCCGTCGACATCCTCGAGGCCACCGACTTCGAACGCACCACCCACCGCGAGTTCTTCCGCCTCATCACCCGCCTGATCCGCGGCGGCGCACCTCACAATCCGGCCATGGTCGGAGCCGCGCTCGAGCAATCCGGTCACCTCGCCGGTCACCACGGATCCGAACGCTCCCGCCACCTCGCCAACATCACCACCCTCGGCGCCGAACACACCGCCATCGACCATTACGCCCGCGCCGTCTTCAGCCAGGCCTACCGTCGCTCCTTCGCCGCCGCAGCCACCGCCCTCACCCAAGCCGCACAACAACTCCCCGAAGATCAGCTCTACGAGCACATGTGCGAAATCGGCCGCAGCCAACGCACCTTCACCGAACGCCTGGGCACCATCAAAGGAGGCACCCGATGAGCATCGACCACCCAGTCCACACCGACGACGAACGCGATGCCTTCCAACTCCACGAAACCGGACTCACCTGGTCCCAGGTCGCCCACGAAATTGGCTGCACTGAAGCCGCCGCCCAAGCCTTCGCCGCCGCCTACCGACAACGCACCGACACGGCCGCCGCCGAAACCCAAATCAGCCTGTTCTGACGACCCGATACGCCTGCTCACCACCACGCCCACGAAAGGACCCTCTTGCCGTGACCGGAGACCTCCAGGACCTACAAGGACGGGCAGAGGCCGCGTTCGTCGATGTCCTCGACCGGGCAGAAACCGCCATCCTCGACAACTTCCTGCGCGCACACTACCTCCGCACACTCACCGCAGACGCACACGATCACACAATCGGGTAGCCGGGCTCGAGCATCATGCCGAAGTCACGTGTCAGACCCTCCGGGGATGCTGTCACCACACGGCCCCTCCGAGAAAGGTCGACCCATGGCAGTGGCAGCACTCATCGCGATCGGTGCGCTACTGATCTGGGCATTCGGCTCCATCACCGCCCGACTCATCGGCGCCCTCATCATCTTCGAGGGACTGCTCCGCATCGGATACACCGGCGCCAGCCCACTCTCGGTCTCGATCCTGGCCACCGGAATCGGCGCATGGCTACTCGGACACTGGATATGGGCATACAAACACAGAACCTGGCGCACCCGACTCGCCCTCAACGCCTACAGCCTCCCCGGACTCCACCACCTCGCACCCATCGGAACGAACCACGCCCCACCGTGAAGTGGCTGGCATAGCGGTTCTGATCCACCTCGCCGTACAGGAGGAAGGTTGATGCAGCACAGCAAGTTCCCGCCCTTCGAACGGCCACCTGTACGTGATCGAATTCGACACCAGGTGGATCAAGGTCGGAAAGACCACCAACTGGCTACGACGCCGCAGCGACAACCTCGGGGAATACCGGAAGCTCGGCTTGACCGTGAAGACCCCATGGAAATCCTGCCTCCTGTCCAATGAAAGTCCAGACAACGGCTTTCAAGAAGCACGCCGAACTCCGACCGACGCGAGTTCAACCCGTTCCTACGCGGCATCCACCACGAGCGGACACGCCCCACTTGACCACAGAGGCACCGTGTAGCGCGAACTGTTCCAGCAATCAAGCCCGCGGACCTGGCATGCAATGATGCGAAGCGAAATTCGTACGCCACATCCAACAGGTTGCTGGCACAATTTTCGGAGAATGGCTGATGGGACGGTCGACAGTGACAGATGAGGCAAATGACGACGCTTCGGCAGTGGTCAGTGGCATGAAGCACGCTCTCGTCGCGTACGAGGTCTCTCTGTCAGAGCTTCGCAAACCTAAGATCACCCTCCCTCTAGATAATTTTGACGGGCGGGGGGCTTCGCTTATCCGCCTCTTCGCCACTTACGTGAATTCGATGCCTAAGGGACGTTTAGTCAAAAAAGATTCCCGTCACTTCGGGATGCCGCACGACGTCGAGACGGCTGGTTATACATATCGGTGCAAGATCGTCTCTGGCACATCGGGGATCTTTAGCGTCATCAAAAAGCCAGGCGATTCCGGGCCCGGCTATATGCGCACCGCCCAGGATATCGAGCAGATCAACTTCGCCGTGTACTTCGTTCAGCCGCCTGACGCACACGTAGGTTTCCTACTGGTTGAGACAGTCGCCGGACGCTCGGTCGGCCAGGCCTTCAGGACAATCTTCATCAACCTCTTCCGGGCTCAATATCCAGAGGTAATGATCACCATGGGGCGGACGGCGGAGGTTGACGCTTGGAAAGAGGCCGAAAAGGCTGGTCAAGCGGTGTCAGTGAAAAGCATCACCGCCATACACCGAGGAATCGACGCCAGCGCGATGCAGATGTTCGGCATCGGAGGAACATCTCGGAAGTTGGGCGAGTACCACCGCGTTCTCCGGTTCAAGGAAAATCCCGAATCGTCCGTGATTCTGAAGAAGATGCGCGAGCACTTCTTCCCACCGAGTAATGCGCTGCCCGTGGCCGATGGCACAGTGGCGCTCTCCGATGGTGACGACGGTGGACCTGACGAGGACGAAGCTAGCGAACTTGTCGCCGAGGTGTCCTATCCTGGCCGCAGGAGCCAAACAATCCGCGTCTCGGGGGCTCGCCCCCCGCTGATCACCTACCCTGTCAATCCGGTCGGCGCTGAGGACACCGACGCAGCATTCAAGCGGGCGTCGAAGGCCGTAGTAAAGAGCCTCGTGGAACAAACAGACTGTAAGCTGCCGCCGAAGTGGGAAGATAGGGCTTGGGACGACGCAGAAAATTTGCCGGTGTGGGAGGTGACCGAGTTTGCCCAGGATCCGGATCGCGCTACGTAACCTCGCGGACGATGCGGTCATTGACCTTCGCGACCAAACCACGGGAGCTGTTCGCTTTCGGTACGCGCTGACCTTGGTAGGGCTTCCCGTGGCTACGGGGGCACTTGCTTTCGTGTTCTGGCGCCATGAGTTGGAACCATCGAAGTGGTTTCCTGCAGCGGCGATCTTCGCCGGCGCGTTGATGGGCACAGTGTCGCTACTGTTTGGCAGGGTGAAGGACGTCGTAGCGGCACCGCGGCTAGAAGTAGGACGAGACCCAGTCTTTCAGGCGACGGTCGTCTTCAGGTCGGCGCTCTATGCAGCTCAGGTGGCGTTGTTCATTAACGCAGTACTGCTTGCAGTAACCGTGTTGCCGCCGGGCGGATTCACCGAGGTAGCAGGCTGCGTCGCCTTGGCTCTATTCGCGCATCTCGGAATCAAAGTCGCATTCCTACTCGTCGGGCTCCGCGCGCAAATGTTTGCGATAGCAGGCAGTCGGGCACAACAACCCCTTGCGCTCGTTCGCAATCGCCACGCTTCGTAAGGATGACTATCGTTGCTTTGCAGAATTGACAGACCCGCCTTCGACCGGATAGCAGGACATCGCGAGGTGGGCGTCGAACCGCACGGCTCAAGGAATTCTTGGAGGTTCTTTGAGCTCTGAGAGAGTGCCACACGCGGAACCGCAGCATCCGAGCGGGTGGCCTTCAACCCCTAACCTGGTACGAGAGCACTTGTCGCGTTTCGCTACCGTCTCTCTATGACCCTGCCAGCACCCAGCTTCGCTAGTCCGGTGGGTGAACGAATCCATCTGCGTGTGCCACCAGGGTTGTTAAGTTTCGCGCAGTTGAATTCGCGAGACCAGCGCCGAATGGACCGATTCCTGGATGAAAATGAGGAACTTCTCGCACCGGCAGTCACTGCGGTGTCCGGCCCCGCTGCACTCCGCCTGGATGTTGGCATTCCGTCAGGCAAATCGTTGCTCCAGCAGTCGAGTCTGGACATCCTTGCGTTCTCCCTCGCAGAGAGACTGAAACTGGCTGTCGACCGAGAGTTTGCGAGCATCTGGTGCACCAAAAGCACGCGGACTTTTCAACGGTCACGGTGGGGCCGGCGGTGCCGGTCTTGGCGCCAGTCCTGCAGGAGCGGATGGGTATCACGTCGCCTCTCACCGCGTGGCTGACCGACGGGATGGTGCTAGAGGCCGGTGTCCCATCCCCACCGGCGAGTTGGCCAGAAAGCAACGTTGGTGACGCGCCGCTCGTATGCAAAAGTCCAGTTCAAGGAAGAGATCCGGGACGCTGTTGCTGGGTTGATGCCCGTCCCGGATGGACCAGTTGCTCTCCATATCGCCTATGTGACCGGGTTACCGCGTACTTGGGCGAACCTGTGGAGGCTCACCATCAATGCGCTCGGCGGGCTGCTCGGTTTCCGCAACGCGTTAAGCCCGTGGGCTATAGACGACGGGCGCATAGTCCAACTTGCCCTGCATCACCGGTCAGTAGGTCCGTCGCTCGGCCACAGCGTACAGATCACGATTACCGCTGGACCGATTCTCCAAGGCCTGACGTAGGGTTGCAGAACGCTGTGCACAAACGTTCGTACCCTCATTGCTGAACGAGTCTGATGCATAGATCGCTGGTACAGCGGCGTGTTCAAATCAACGTCTGCCGGATCGAGACACACTCTTGGACTCGCCGGAAACACACAGACGAGCTGCCGAATAATCTCTGACCAAACGAACCCTGGTGGCTGTAGAACGCGTCATACCGGATTTTTCAACTGGATATCTATAACGAACGGTGGCATCTCAGCCGTGCCGGATCAGTTTCTGAGCCTGAGGATCGTAGACATAACCGACGATGTCGCCGGAGATGATCAGGTCAATCGCTTGGTCGATGACGTTGAGTGGGGCTACGAACCACTCCGATGGGTCGTAGCCGCGACCCTTGCGGTCGATCTGTGTGATGTCGAGCCGCACCTCGGCGAAGACTCGGTGGAGGAGATTTTCCAGCGCTGAGGCTTTCAGGTTGTAGGCGCGGTAGTTGGCCACCACGTCGACCGGGGCCATCAGATACGTCGGCGACTTCTCGGCGTTCTTGACCCGCGTCTCGACCGGTCCGCGTGAGAAGCCGATCTTGTGCAGGTGCTCGATGCTGGCGATCTGCGGGTCATCACTACGCGATCGGAGCACGTAGATGTAGCCGCTGACTTCGTCGTCGGTGAGGATCTCAGGCATCTCGGTCTGCTCGAGGATCTGGCCGTTTTCGTCGCTGAGGCGGATCGCGAGGGATTGGCGGTACATCGAGGACTCGGTGCCGTTCTCGAAGATGCACCGAAGCCGCTCGCGCTTGTTCTCGCGCACCGTCGACTTCTTGTACTCGGTCTCACCGACCTCGGCGATGAACAGCATCACCCCGTTGAGGACGAAGAACGCGCCGGGGAGGATGCGAGTCATACCGGGATACGGCAGGAGCTTGGACGTCCCCGCCCGAAGCTCGGCGTGTTTCTGCTTGAACAGGTGCTCGAACTGCTCGAAGTCCTCGGCTTTGTGACGGCGCGCGGCGTCGGTGCCCTCGTGGACCTGACGACGTACCGGCAGATCGGAGACATCCAGCAGACCCGAGTCATCGCCGAGAAGGTCGAAGTCATCACCCTCCAGCAGGTCATCGATTGACGCAGGAGCCTCAGGGGCGTCCAGCAGGCCGAACTCATCGAGTTGTTTGAGCGCAGCGATCTTCTCCTCGCTGGCAAGGATCCCGTCCAGACGTGCTCCCAGCTTGCGCTCGGCGATCTCTCGCGTTAGCGAGCTGGGGACCCGGCCGTGGGTACGCCGAAAGTCCACGATCTCGAGGAAGGCACGCTCCAAGCGATCGGACGAGGTGACTTTCTTCGGCTTCTCTGGGGCGTCAAGGAGGCCATCGAGATCGGAGTCGATCAGCAACTGGATGTCGACCGCAGGATAGGAGAAATCCACTGGACCGAAGTCTTCGCTGTTCGTCATGACTCCTCCACTGTCTGCGTGGCTCGTTGCTCGGCGAGGTGTTGGTGCTTGCGTTTCTGCAAGTACAGCAACGCCTCGGCGTAGCGCTTCTCGGTCGGATCCTCCGAGCGAACGTCTGGCTTGCGGTCATTAACCTTCGCCCACTGCTGGATCTTCGGGAACAGCGCGAACGCCTCCTCATCAGTGAACTCGACCCGGGTAGCGGTGATCGCGTCGGAGATGATGCGCAGCACCGACGGGGTCACCGACTTCGACATCACCTCGAAGGCACGCTGGAACGGGTTGACCGAGTCGATGAGGTTGATATTGATGTCGTCGATGTTGACGAACTTCTCCGACATCTTGATGAACCGCTTGTCACCGACCTCGCGGACCTCGCCGTTCTTGATCACCGAGTCGACGACGACCTGCTGGCGCAGCTCCTCCACCTGAGACTCGTCCAGATCGGGGTACCGCTCGCGGATGATCTTCGGGATCAACACCTTGTTCGTCGTCTCGGGATCCACAGAGCCCGCCGCGGCCTTCGCGAAGGTGTCATCTTGCAGGATCGTCGCCTTGAGGTCGTTCAGGTCGGTCTTCACGATCTGCTTGACCCGCTCGGTGGACGGCTCCTTGAAGCCCTTGATCGTGATGACACCAGGCGGGGGAGCCCCACCCTCGCCGGGGTGCTTCGTCTTGAAGGTGAAGTTCTGCGCCAGCACCTGCTCCATCAGCAGCGAGGCCGTGATGGCCTTGAGCATGTTGTTCACCGACACCTTGACCTCGCCCTGGGAGGCATCCGGTTCGGCGATCAGATTGGTGAACTGGGCGTGCTCCTTGCCGGGGGAGTCCCGGGTGACACGGCCGATGATCTGGATGACCTCGGTCAGCGAGGCACGATAGGCGACCGTGAGCGCGTGCTCCGCGAACGGCCAGTCGAAACCCTCCTTCGCCATCCCGAGCGCGACGATGACGTCCACCGCGTCGCGGTCCTTCGACGCGACGGTCCCGAGATAGTGCAGGGTGTCGGCGCGTTTCTTCTGGTCGGTGTCGTCGACGAGGTCGGCCACCCGCAGGATCTCGCCCGTATCTGACCGACGGATGCTGATGATCCCTGTGTCCGGGTCGGTGTCCTCGACTAGGCCGATCGAATCGATGATGAACCCGACTTCCTCGATCTTGTCCTTCGTGGACTCACCCGAGTTCACGTTCGGGATGTGGATGATCGTCTTCTTGTCCAGGTCAAAGACCTCGCCGATCGCATCGGTGTAACGGCCCTGGTAGAAGTGATGGCCGATGCCGAGCGAATGCAGATACTGGTAGCCATTGAGCTGGTCGTAGTAGTTGAATGTGACCGGAGTAAACTTCGCCTCGTCCTCGGCGGAGAGCACCGGCACCGAATCGCCCCGGAAGTACGAGCCGGTCATTGCCACGATGTGCACGTCCGAGCCGTTCATGACGTCGCGCAGCAGCGCGCCGAGCCGACTCGCCTCGGTGTCGGCGGACACATGGTGGAACTCGTCAATCGCCAGCACCGTGCCGTCGAATGCAGCTGGGGAGAGTTTCTCGAACGCAAACCGCAGCGTCGCGTGGGTGCAGACCATGATCGCGTCGGGACCGTTAAGGAAGCCGATGAGTGCCCCAACCTTGCCCTGCGAGGAACCGGGGTCGCAGAGGTTGTGTTCGGGCTTGACCTCCCAGTCGGCGAAGAACCCGTGCTCGGTCAGCTTCGTCGACGTGAACGACGCCCCGATCGACCGTTCCGGCACGGCGACGATGACCTTCCTGCGGTCCTGGTTGTAGAGCTTGTCTAGCCCCACGAACATCAAGGCCCGTGACTTCCCGGAGGCCGGCGGAGCCTTCACCAGCAGGTGCTGAGCATCGCGCTTGACGAAGACGCGCTGCTGCATCTCGCGCATCCCCAACGCGTCGGTGTTGACCGACGCACCCGTCCGGGCGTAGGTCACATCGACGATGTTGACCGGCTTCTTGATCGCGTTCAATTCCGAGCACTCCTCGTCTTCTTAGCCGGAGCCTTGGCAGCCTCCTCGGCAGTCATCGCTTCATACATAGCGAACAGGTCCGACAGTCTCTGCTCGTCGGTCTCATACCCGCGCTTGGAGTAGAGCGAGTCCACCAGCGCATCGATCTCTGCATGTGCTTCGCGCAAGTCGGCAGGCATCAGGTCCGGGTCGTACAACTCCGCGAGAGTCCTCTCACAGTGATACTCGCGTACGTCCAGCACACGCAGTGCCGCGGCGGTCAGCCGCTCTTTCGTTTCTTCGGAGAGGGACGGGACGGGAAAGTTGTTGTAGACGATCGAGTTCGAATATCGAATGCGAGTCTCATGCTGTCCGCCGACCGCCTTCGTCCAGACCATATGCGTCCTCGACGTCATCAGAGCGAACGCCCAGGGCTCGGCATCGTAGGCAGCAAAGGCCAGGTCGGAGATGACCGTGTCAGCGTCCATGTAGCCAAACGGAATGTAGTCCCTTCGTTCCGATGACACCTTCGGAGCGAAAATCGACTCTGTCCGCTTGTAGCTGATCTGTACGAAGCGATGGGGTCTTGATGCGTACGCAGACGTGCTGTCTGCGTCGCTGTGGCGCCGCTCCTCGCTCACCCGAGCGAAGCGGCTCGCGATAGCGGGCACCGCAGCCGCCTCAGTAGCTCGATCGTCCTCGACCCACAGGCAGTATCGGTCAACCCCATCAACAAACTCTGAAGTGCCGATGTACGACTTGATGAAGTCTCCTGACCGCGGGTCCTCGGTGAGCATCCTGCGCCGGTCGTCTGCTGTCAGAACCAGTCCCTTCGCTCGAGGCATCGACCCGATCACCATCGCTGGAAGCCCTTGGCCGAGTGGTTTCTTGCGACGCGCGATGAAGACGTTGGAGCCGTCGGCGAGATACCCATTTATATTCGTCGCCTCCAGCCGAATGCTATCGGAGTAGATGTACTTCGGGCCGCGTCGAACGTTCCGGAGACTGATGACTGCTACCGTCACCCCAGCATTCCGCTTGGCGTTGTTTTCCCACTTGAAAGACGTGTATGCGTAGCCGATCTCCAAGCCAGCTTCGAAGAGTCGCGGAAACATAAGCCCGACGTGTTCGCCCTGGGCGACGGAGTTGGTGGTGACGAACGCGAGCTCTGCCGGGGTGCCTTGGATATAATCCGCTCCCTTGGTGAACCACAGCGCGATGTAATCCAAGTTTTTCGAGTACGAACGGTTCCCGAAGACGTGCGGGAAGTCCGCCTTCATGTCCTTGGTCTGCGTCTTCGCGCCCTTGTACGGAGGATTCCCGATCAGGTAGATCTCCGACTCCCCCTGGTTGGGGCACACCTCGTTCCAGTCGACCCGGGTAGCGTTTCCGGCCTGGATCCTCCCGGTCTCCTTGAGCGGGATCAGCGGGATCGAGACGTTGAACTTTTCTTTGAACTCGGTGTTCATCTGGTGCTTGGCGATCCAAAGGGAGAGGATCGCGACCTCGACGGCGAAGTCGTCGATCTCGATGCCGTAGAAGCTTTCGATGTTGATCTTCGACTCAGCGAACAGGACCTGATGCTTGGGATCGAGGTCGGCGAGCCGCTCGAGGATCGCGTGCTCAAGCTTGCGCAGCTCCTTGTAGGCGATGACCAGGAAGTTCCCCGAGCCGCAGGCGGGGTCGAAGACCTTGATCGCGCTGATCCGTTCCAGGAGTTGTTCGAGCTTCTTGACGGAGTCAAATCCTGTGTCGAACTGTTCCTTGAGTTCGTCGAGGAAGAGCGGCTCGATGGTCTTGAGGATGTTCGGTACCGAGGTGTAGTGCTGGCCCAGGTCGGAGCGCTTGCCGGGGGTGACGATCGCTTGGAACATCGACCCGAAGATGTCCGGGTTGATCTCGCGCCAGATCAGGGATCCGGACTCGATCAACTGTTGCCGGGCCTTGTTCGTGAACTTCGGCACCACGACGTCAGGCGTCATCTTGAAGAGACGTCCGTTGACGTATGGGAAGCCAGCCAGGTAGCGGGGCTTATCGCCGGGTTCGACCGTGTCGAGCGCGGCGAACAGGTCGGTGAGGAACTCGGCAACGTCCGAGCCGTCGGCATGGGTGTGCGATCCGATGGCGTTAGTGAATTGGTTCTCCTCGAATATGCCGGTGTCCTCGGCGAAGAAGCAGAACAGCAGGCGAGTGAAGAACACGTTCAACCCGTGCCGGCCGTGCGGCCGGTCGAGCAGGTCTGGGTTCGCACTCAGCAGCTCGTCGAAGAGCTTGCCCATGCGCTCGGCCGCCTTGACGTCGGCGTGTGCTTCTGCGACGTACTGTGCCTTTTCCATGCCGGCCCAGGGCAGGAAGAACGTGAAGTGCTGGTCGATGTCCCGGATCGGGATCATCAGGTTCTCGCCGGTCTTGGTGTCGACAGCGAGGAGCTCGGAGAAGTCGGTGACGATCACGAACCGGGTGCTGTACCGGACGACCGTCGGTGAGGTCCGCAGCTCCTCGATCACTGCGAGCGGGTCTTTGGTCGTCTCCTTGAAGTAGACGACGTTCTTCTGAGCAACTTCGGTCTCAGGGTCGTCCGCGACGTTGAGCGAGCCCTTGCGCAGGCGTGTGACGTTGCCCTGCGGTTTCCCGTAGGCCAGGAGCAGATCGAAGATGAACTCTCGGTCGTACGAGTCGCGACCGCCAAGGGGTGAAACTCGCTCCTCAACGGCCTTCAGGTTGAGTCTTGCCATGCTTCCCCACTTCTACGCCGCTTGCTCACCGAGGTTTGAGCCGAGATTATCCGACCGTCGCCATCGCAACGGCCGCACCGCGCCCGAGTGTGCGGTGTCGCCCGCGTACGGGGTAGCTACGTGCCAAGGGCAACAGGTGGCCGCCAGTTGTTGGACCCGCCGGGCTGGATACGACCATGCCGTCGACGCACTCGATCCCGCTGACTTCCAGCAGCCCATTCACCGAGAGCTCTACACCGTCATCGCCGGCCTGGTCCGCTCCGGTGTTCCGCACGATCGCACCATGGTCGGCGCCGATCTCGAACGTACCGGCAAGTTCGCAGGCCACCGCGGACGCCAACACTCCCGGCACCTCGCGAATATCACCACCCGCGGAACACCGACCACATCGCCCTCGATCACTACACCCGCGCCGTCATCTCGCAGGCCTACCGGCGTAGCTTCCGCGCCGCCGCCGAATCCCTCGCCCAAGCCGCCGAGCGACTTCCCGAGGACCAGCTCTTCGAGCACATGGTTGCTCTCGGCCGCCACCCAACGTCTCGCCAACCTCCGAGGAGCAGACCAGTGACCATCCACGCCGCCAACCCAACCCATGACGACGAATACGACGCCTGGCAACTGCATGAGAGCGGACTGCCCTGGGCGCAAGTCGGCCGCGAGATCGGCTGCACCGAATCCGCCGCACGCGCCTTCGCCTACCAGCAGCGCACCGACGCCGCCGCCCACGAGGCCCAGATCAGCATGTTCTGACAAACCCCCGCGGCACACTCACACCGGAGCGCCATGTCCACCGACTACTTCCCAGGACGCACATGAGCATCGACCACCACGGACACCCGGGTGACGGCGAACTCGCACTCGAACCACCATCCTCGACACATTTACAGGGCACTTGCCCTGCACACCGACAACATCGGCGGAGGAAGTTTCGCCAGCGCCCTAACTTTCGACCTCACTGATCAAGCTGCCGAAGGGGACCCAATTGCCCTGTGGGGTGACATCGGCCGCAAAGCTGCCCACCGTCTTCCTTGGCCCGGATTTGCTTTCCCGCGCAAGAACTTCAAGCGAGACTCCTGAGTCCACCGGTTCCACCGTAAAGCTCGGCAGCGCGATTCCAGGGCTAAGGGATACGGTCGACGGTGGCGGCGCGGGTAAGTCGCCCCGCACTACCCTCACCCCGACGTCCCACAGGTTTCGGGTACCACGCCCGGTGATGGTCACATTGACGTGAGAAACCCATTCCGCGGTGCCACGCCGAGTCTGTGGAGAAAAGACCCGGGCGCCTCTGACCGGCTTGACCTCGATGTCTACTGCTCCTCCTTCATGGGCACGGCGCAACAGCTCGCCGCGAACGAGTGCGGTTAGCGCGATGCAGACGCTCACGATCGAGATCACTACGGGGACCCATGGCATGACGCAAACTTACGGGTAGCGCCCGTAGTCACGTGGTGGAGGGCGTGCGAGGAACCTCGATATCCCTGACGGAGCCTGCTTCCAATACGAGTTCGATGGTATCAGGAATTGTGGATCCATCATTTGCGCAGGCGTCCAGGCCGCAGAAAAGCACAGTGTTCTTACCAGGGCACTGAGTGCTGTTAAAAACAAGGCCGTGCACTGGGTACGCGGTTTCAAGGCGGAGGTATTCGGTGAAAATTTGGGTGGGCACATAGTCAATATGCTCGCGGCCGTCTAGGACGATCGGCTGGGCCAGATCCTCAGCAAACTGACGTAAAAATGAAATCATGTAATATTCTTCGCGGGCATCTCCATTAAAAGAACTGGGCAGTTCCGGCAATCGTGAAAGGTTTATAACCATATTGTCTTTTACGGTCCTGAACTTGCCAACGAGAGCGTGGGTTGTTTTCCTGTGTGCGCTTATTTCGGCCAGGGCGGTGTCATAGGAGTCGCCTCCATAGAACATTGAGATGCCGGCGGGGCTCATTCGATTTGCGGCAGCCGGACAACTTGCTGACATCCTGCTCTAACTCGAACATCCGGCCACGATAGAGTTCTGAACCTTTGCCAAGCTGGCGCCAAACATCGTCGATCTGGAAGAGGATCTTGGTGAGCCTTTTGAAGAAGTCCACAACTGAAATATCTTCGGGATCGTATTCGCTTTCCTTTTCATCTGTCATAAACAAGAATCGAGTGTTTCATACTTTACTTTCTCTTTAAATCGACTCCCTGGCTGGTTTCGTAGAATAGTTCTACGGCGATTGCATCTGAATCAAAATGTTCTATCTTGAAGTCCCCATCTTCGAAGGGTGTGCCTTCGTCATTCGCCCTTCGATAGTGAAGATGAACACCGACCATGAACCCGGACATAAAATCGTCAAAAGCTGCCGCAATGGGTTCCCCATCATCCGTTCCCATAGCGGGGCAGAAACTACACGCCGCCTCTAAAGCGTAATCCTGGATGTGTTGCTTCAGCGCCTCATCAGGAATGTGGTCAGGGCATATGGCCTTCCCGCTTGAGACGAAGCCTCTGGTCGAATCCTGTAGTTGCTGTTCCTTCGCAAATCCCATGGGGAGGTGCAAGCACACTAAACCCACTGCACCGACCAAGTTTGGTCGGTGTCGGTCGGAACTTTCCCGTGCGGCGGTCGATCGCGGGAATTTCCATGACGGAGGTCCCGACTAGCGGCAGTGTTGCAAAAATGACCGTTTTTGAAACGTCCGTGGCGCCGATGGTCAACCTGGGACCGGATATGTTCCGAAACTCGTGTCGGAAACCAATGTTTCACAAGTTCGCTTGTCGGTGAGTTATGGAACACTCCTGGCTCGTGAACGAACTTTTGGGCTACGCGAGGGTCTCGACCGCCGAGCAGACCGCCGATTCGCAGAGGGACGCCCTGAGCGCTGCCGGCTGCTCTCGCGTGTGGACGGACACCGCGAGCGGGGCGACAACATCACGCCCGCAGCTCAACGATCTCCTCTCGCACCTGCGGGAAGGAGACACCCTGGTGGTGTGGCGGCTCGACCGGCTCGGCCGTTCACTCCCCCACCTGTTGCAGACGGTGGAGGACCTCGACGAGCGCGGCGTCGGATTCCGCTCGCTCACAGAGTCGATTGACACCACCACCTCCGGAGGCAAGCTGATCTTCTCGATCTTCGGTGCGCTCGCCGAGTTCGAACGGAACTTGATCCGGGAACGCACCGAGGTCGGCCTCGCAGCCGCCCGTGCGCGCGGCCGCATCGGCGGCCGGCCACCGAAGATGACCGCCAACAAGATCCGGCAGGCGCACAAGATGCGCGAGAACGGAATGCCTCTCGTCGACATCGCAGAGATCCTCGGCGTCGGACGTACGACGCTATACCGGCACCTGAAGTAACACGTGCTGAAACTGATCCTGACCCCTGGATGCGGAGTCTCTCCTGCTATCCGGTCAGGTTCGCGAACGGACGTTTGCTGTGCGCCGCAGAGAACTCGGCGATCATCGTTCGTTCGAGCGTGCGCGCATCCTCCTCGGCAGTCGGTCTCCATCCGACTAGGGCGTGTCTGCTAAATCGCGAGGCGAAGATGGTTCATGGTGGACAGGTGACTCGTTCAGGTGTGATTTCCGATGACTTGTGGGAGGTGCTCGCGGAAGTGATGCCCACGTCGTGTCCGCGGCGTGGTCGGCCATGGAACGACCACCGCGTGACACTCGAGGCGATCTGCTGGCGGTTCCGGACCGGTTCCCCATGGCGGGATATTCCCGACGAGTTCGGTGCCTGGCAGTCGATCTGGGAACGACACAAGCGCTGGTCGATCGACGGAACCTACGAGGCAATGTTCCGCGCCGTGCATGCGGTCCGTGATGTCGACGATGAGGCGTTGGCGGCTCTGGTCTCGATCGACTCGACCAGCGTGCGTGCCCATCAGCATGCGGCGGGTGCTCCAGCTCCCAGATCCACAGGGGGCTGAGTCGAATTACACGTTTGCGGGCGAGCCCACCGATCACGCCCTGGGACGGTCCCGAGGCGGGTGGACGACCAAGATCCACGCCCTCATCGACGGCACCTGCGCTCCGGTCGCCCTGTTGCTGACTGCCGGGCAGGTCGGCGATAACCCACAGCTGGCGCCGCTGCTCGAGATCTATCCGGATCGGCACGGTGGCACGATGCGGTTGCTGGCAGACAAGGCGTACTCCCATCCTTCGACTCGAAACTTCCTGCGGGAAAAGCGCATCTCGCACACGATTCCGGAACGATCCGATCAGATTGCACGACGGAAGGAGAAAGGTTCCCGAGGCGGGCGACCACCGGCCTTCGACCCGGCGCTCTACCGACACCGCAACACCGTTGAGCGGGGTTTCAATCGACTCAAGCACTGGCGCGGTATAGCCACTCGGTATGACAAGTACGCCATCACTTACCTCGGTGGCGTACTCCTCGCCTCAACAGTCACAACGCACCGTCTGCGCAATTAGCAGACAGAACCTAGTAGCTCCTCGCTGTCGGCGAGCTGCCAGATGTAGCGGCCACCCCAATGCCCGACCGGCTCCCCCGCTCCGTGCCGCCGGTATTCGTCGAGGCGCTTACGCAGTCCCCGTCTGCCGGTGCTTCCTCCGCTGGCCTTGCCGATGTACACCAGTTCTGACCTCGGCACCCAGGCGTTCTCGAGCGCGGCGAGAGGGACCGACGGGTCCTTGCCCTTGAACCAACCTGCAGAGCTCTTGTCGAGGAATGCGGGATCCGTGCGCGTCGGCCTGACGATTACGTACACGCCGGGATCGGCGGGGACGCCCGTCCCTGGTAACTCGGCGAATCGAACGAATCCGGAGAACCCGGCGTCCGAGAGGTCATTCTGTGTCCAAGTCACGACCCGCATCGTGCCCCTGCCTGCCGACAAATGCGTGCGACACGACGATGATCGGCCCATCCGGCGGTAGACACACCAACGGATCCGTCCGGGCTACGCTCAGCTCGACGTCTTGCAGGAGGTGGAACCATGTTCCGAACCGCTTCGATGCCCCGCAGCATGACTACTCTCGTCGGGATCGCCCTCGCGGCATTGCTGCTCGCCGCCCAGCCCGTGAGCGCAGCCCCGACCGACACGGTCCTGCCGATCCCCTTCGCGGGACTGACCAACGGACCGACTGGATTGACTAACCCGCCGTCGAATACGTACATCACTGTCCGGACCGACCCAGAGGAGCCGGGGATCACTCGATTCCGGTGCGGCGCATACCTCTACTGCGATCTTGTCGTCCACTGGCGCAACCTATCGACCGGCGCGAGTGGCGCTGCGGACCTCGTGTACGGACCTTCCCCCGGGGTCGCCCAGACTGGATCCGGGACGGTAATCGCTGCCTTCACAGCGGGCGGTATACCCGGTTACCCGGGCACCCCCACCACGCTTCTACCGGGCGCCGGCGTTTGGGCAGTGCCTTAAACCTGGATCCACGCTTCATCGTCTGGATCAGGGTATTTTTGGGCGCATCGGCAGCCGAATGGGGTGCCAGGGCCGCGCTCTCGTCGGGGTGCCGATGCGGCGCAGACCGCTCCTTCCGCGAAAGCGAAGCGGACTGGGCCCCAGCGTCCCAGCAGTGACGTCAGGAGTGGTTGGCGATCCCGCAAGCGGATGCCGCCGGTGCAGGTCGTGGATCAGGTTGAGGGTGTCGCGGACGGTGCGGCCGAGCCGGTCGAGGGTGTGCACCACGATCACGTCGCCCTTGCGGGCGGTAGCCCAGCAGTGCCTGCAATCCGGGACGTTCGGTGGTGGCCCCGGACTTCTTGTCCACGTAGATGTTCGCCTGGTCGACCCCGGTCTTGCGGAGCGCGTCGATCTGCCGCGTCAGGTCCTGCTTGCTCGTCGACACCCGGGCGTATCCCAATTCCACCTATGGAGCGTACCGAAAGTCAGTTCTGTACGACCGTTTTGACACGACGTTGTGGAACTAACTTTTGAGACACATTGACCTGGGGGTTTGTGGTATCCGGACGCGGCGCCGGGGGCGTCTCATTTCCAAGGGTGTGGGACGGCGGTCGCCTTCTGTCCGGTTGGGGGTGTCTTTGATAGGAAGACCAGTCGCTCGGAGCCGGCGCGGATCCGGGTGACCGGACCACCCACTTTCCGCGACGGGGACCTGCCGCCGGGCGCGGGCCCGACGATAGTCGCGGGATGGCCCCGAAAGTCCCTCACCAACCGGCCGCAACGCCATCGAAGGAGACAGTCAGTGAGCATCCACCCCGACCAGCGCACAGACGATGAACGCGACGCCTACCAACTCACGACTCAGGGCTGACCTGGGCGCAGGTCGCCAGAGAAATCGGCTGCACCGAGGTGACCGCGCAAGCCTTCGCCACCGCCTACCAGCAACCACCGATGACGCCGCCGCCCAATCTCAGATCACCTTGTTCTGACGGACCCCTAGCGCACACTCACACACCAACGCCCTGGACCGCGCATCACAACAAGTTTTTGTTTTGGCCGTCGTTGATTGCCTGGAAGAACATTTTGCAGAAGTCTGGGAATCGCATGCCGGCGCGCCTGGCGATTGGGTCATCCTCTACACGTGGTCCCCACCGGCCGTTAAATCCGGTTGGTATTTGGTCGGTGGGATCGCTCGGCCACCACTTCTGTTGGCGGCGGTCGACGATGAAGTCGTAGCGGCGGCCGTTGATCATCAATGCGTTCTGGCTTTTCCAGTTTTCGACCTTTGTACCTTGGTCCGCAAAGGCGATGTCACTCGGTTTTATGGTCGTTCCGGAGCCGGCGGCAGGATAATTGGCGGTCGGCGGCGGAACCGCGACGCCCACGACGTCTAAGCCCATGCCTCCGTACTCGGCAATCGCGGCCACACCTCCGATGAAGCCGCCGATGTAGATCTTGCCGAAAATTATGGCCAGGTCTTCCCAGATGCTTGGTTCTTCGGGTGGAGCAGGCAATAGCGATGGCGTGTCGAACCGGCCACACCATTGCGGTTGGGCATTGTCCGGAAATGGGTTGCCCGGTATAAATCCAGCGGTCATCCCGAGGCTGTGAGACCCCAGTGCGACATGGATCCGAGGGTGTGATCCGACAGTAGCTGGTAGCGAAGGGGTCCAGCGTTCGACGTTTAGGTTAATTCGGTTGGCATCATCGAAGTAATGGGGGCCACGCGGTTCCGTGAACGGGGTCTGGTCACCGGTCAGCCCGATATATTCAGGGGTATAGGGCTTTCCGCTGTCGACCCGGTCGAGCAAGAGCGCGATACACGCCCAATCGCCTCCACAGGAGCCGACTTCGCGAGCCACGGTGTCGCCACCGCAGGTTCCTTCCATGCTGTGCTGTTCGTGTGCGGGAAAGAATAGATAATAACATAACAGTATCGGAGAATTGAACGATTCAAGTATTGGACCAAGGTTGGGAGCGGCGTCTTCGTTCAGCAGCAGCGTGCGCAACCGGTTCGAGTCGAAAATCTCGGCGTGGTACCAGAACTTGCTGTCGACCAAGGCCTGTTCAGTGTCGTAACGATTGAAGATCTCGCCCCTGTTTGCATATGGGTGGGCGCTGGAAGCGGTGACGACCGGTTGGTTCGCCTCGGCCTTGTCCTTCCATCCAGCCAATTCGAGGAAGCGCTCTTCGGTCGCTGTGTCGACGATGTTAGCGACATCACCAATGAACCCGGGTTCACCCATTGTTGTGCCGATTCCGTTTTTGGCCAGCATTGGTGAGCGCGGATACGGTGACCCTGCACCTCCCCAGCTGTCTTTGACGTTGAAAGGTGCCTGAGCCCGCCACAGTGCGCAGTGCTCGATGTAGCGCTTAGCGTCCGAAGGAACGAAGCTCTCTTGAGCATGGAGGAACAGGATTGGTTCGTATTGTCGGATAAGACTTTCATTGGGGTCTCGCGGCGGTCCCCCGATGATCGGCGCGTTCAACACGACCGCCATTGCGACGGCGTTCGCGGTTTCCTTCCAGGTCCAGCGCAGGCTTTCGGATCCGGTGTTGCCGGCCCGTTCTTGCGTGTGGAGCATGCCGTTTCCGCCGATGTACACATTCGTTTGTTGGGTGTCGAGCACGGTGGCACCGCTGCCAGTTGCCAGATTGGTGACTGGGCCGTCCAATGCAATTGCACCCACCGCGAGCTTGTCGGGGGACGCGAAGCTCGTGTCGAGAAGGGTGCCGGTGACTGTGATTCGCGAGAATCCGCCGATCGCAGTGACGCCGTCGACTCCGGTGGCGTCAACCCCGTCGTACTCATAGATAGCCCAGGCGCACCACCGCTGCTGTCTCGCGAACGTTAACGTCAGCGGCGCAGCCGCGACCGAATTTTTCGTCATCGCACGGAAGCACGTCAAACGATGCGCAGCAGTAGGGTGCTTTTGCGTATCAAGCACGATCCATGAGACGCCATTGCCGCTGCTCGCTGTCGGCTCGACAGTTGGGTCCTCACCGAATGTTGGGAACCCGCCGCTCATCACGAAGGCCAGTAAGAGTCTGTTTTGCGTCGGCGTGAACGCCGCTGTCGAATACTTGCTGGCCAGCGCAGTGCTGGAGGCGACTGCGAGTTTGGTTCCCACCATGACTACTCCGTTTCGAGCGTCTGAGCGAGTGCGGTAAGCATTCCGGTCAGTTGCTTGTCACAGTCCGGACGCGGCACCTCGGCTATGAGCTGCTTCCAACACTCTGACCCGAAGAGGGAGTCCAGGGTTGCGTGCATGTCGATACCGACGGCGTCCAGAATATTCGCGATTTCGCGGAGCGCCTGGATCATCTCGTCACTGTTCAGATTCCCAGAATGCCATTGCGTCAGGTACTTTTTAACAGCATTGTCGAGCCGCTCACGTAAAACAGGGTCGGCGGAAACTGTACGGAATGCCCCAACAAGATCATGAGTGACACTCTCGAACAATTGTCCACACTGGGCATTTTGTTGCAGCCATTCAGCGAAAGCCCGGCCCCAGTTCGCCCAACAGTCGGCGGTTTCCTTGTCGTAGGGTCTCTCAAGGAAGTTGGCGCCCAGTACCTGCGGATTTCGCCGCCATATCTTTATCTCGTCGATTAGGCCTTCGTACTCCGACCACCAATCCATGTCTGGATTCGAACCGATCGTGAGCCAGGTTGGTGATGCACCGGGAAGCGGAGGAAACACCCCTGTTTTGACTGCCGCGAGTTTGCCGTCCATGGAGAGGGTCGCACGGGAAACGCCGTCGTACTCGAACTCCAACCGAGTCCACTGGCCCTCTGCCAGGGTGCCTTCGGCAGTGACCGCACTGGACCAGGCACCGGCCCTGAAGACAACGGTGAAGGACGTCACATTTGGTTTCGGTCGCGAGAAAACCACCGTGAACTGTTCGCAGTCGATGAGATACTTCATACCCGACAGCACGACGAACGATACGCCCGAGAATACGATCTCTCCGCGTATTGCGTCCAGCTTCTCCCAGCCTCGACCGCCTTTGACGCGCACCCTTCCTTTGCCGAAACCTCTCGTTATTGCACCAGTTCCTGGTTGTGCGCCGTCGGCAAGGAAAAGCACAGGACCTTGAACAACGCCGTGGCTGCCGTGTGCCGGCGACAGGTCGTAGATGACGCCAGGCGTGCCGGCGTATGTGTGGTGAAGAATCAGCTCCCACGGATCGGCCATCGCCATCCCCGTTTCACAATCGGACTTGTTGATACCCGGACATCAATAACCCAAGCACGAAAGAATCAACTCAATTCTAAGTCTGATGTAGATCTCAGCTTGGTGAAAGTGTCCTCATTGGAGCAACTCCAAACTGGTTGGTACTTTCGCGTGCCTTCCGCCAACCGTGTCCGGACCGCGCTTGCCGCCAGCCCGCGCGAGTACGCGAGAGCCGCGGCGGCGGCGCACATGCCACACCCTCCGCGCGGCGTGTCGATCCTTGACCGCTGCGAACGACCCGTGAACTCGCACCCGTCATTCTCACTGTCCGGAAAGTACGAGCCCTGACGGAGCTTGGGGATCGCGATATCGAATGTGCCGGCACGGGTATCGAAATCCCGGTGCCGATAGCCGTTGCCGCTGTTGACGCGGTCGTCGGAGCGTTCACCGAAGCCGGCGCCGCACAGGCTGTCGACCTCGGCGCCCATCAGCGCGTCGATGAACGTAGACAGCAGACTGCGCAGCAGGTCCGGGCTGGCGTCGGTGAGCCGGTCGGTCAGGAACTGGTGCAGGTCGATATCGTGGGCAGTGGTCATCGCGTGGTCCTTCATCGAGTGACTTTGGTCGGTCTCTCGAAGAGTCACGCGATGGCCGCCTTATTGGGCTACGACACGCCGGTCAGATCCGAATCGGGTCCGTACACCATCTTCATGGACGCAACCCAGAACTCCACGAGATCAACTGAAGTTTGACCCGCTGGAGTTGTCCACATAATCGAAGCTGCGGGCGACAGCGACGCCGTCGAGGAGCTGCTGAACAACGGCCGGTGGAACTTCCGCTTCACCGCCGAGCGCCTGCGCAACGACCGCGCCGAGAAGGCCGCACGCGCCGACGCCGCCCAGCCCTACGCGGTGATGGGATACACGATCCTCACCGAGGAACCCGGCTACGCCCGCGACTTGCTGCTCACGGACCTGGTCCACACGGAAGGCGGCGAGGTCACCGAAGCCGACACCGAGAACGACCCGACCAAGTGGGCGGTGTGGCTGACCCAGGCCGAACACTACGTCGATACCGCCAGCGGTGAGGAGATCGACGCCGAGAGTGTCGATTGGGGAACCGAGGACGAAGACGAGGCCACCCCGGCAGAGGGCTACCGGCACGCGAACACCGTGCAGGTGCGCCAGGTGTGGGTGCCGGAGTACGTGTGCCTGGATTCAGAGGGTGCCGGGGTGGCCCTCTCCCCGATCCTCGCCGCCGCCCGCACCGTCGCACCCGCCGAGGATGGCATGAGCGGCGAGGACGCGGCCGTGGCAGCGGCCCGCCGAGAGACGGAGGAGAAGGCGCAGGCCCGCAAGGAGCGTCGGCAGGTCATCGCGTTGAACAAGCAAGCCGTTGCGGCGACCACCGTCCGCCGCGACTTCCTGCGGACTCTCCTGACCCGGAAGACCCCACCGAAGTCGGCAGCGAAGTTCGTCGCGGCGACTCTTGCCGCCGATCCGCGATTGCTGACCGAGCACAAGGCCGGTGAGGTAGTCGGGGAAATCCTCGGAAACTCCGGTATCGCCACGTCCGAGGCGCTCGTGACGATGGTGGACAAGGCCAGCGACAACCGCGCCCAGGTGATCACCCTGGCCCTGGTCCTCGCCGGTCTGGAAGCGCGGATGGTGAAGGATGCGTGGCGGTGGCGTCCGCAGGGCAGCGCCGGATACTTCGCGTTCCTCGCCGAGAACGGGCACACCCTGACCGAGGTCGAGGAAGTCATCGCCCGCACCCGCACCGCCGATCAGGTCACCCTCGACTGACCGACCCCCCACCGGCCGGGACGGAACACCACCGCCCCGGCCCGTGGGCCAGCCGGTCACCGCGAAAACGCGGTCGGCCACACCCCGCGCCGAACATCCCCACACCACTCACCACCGGCACCCGGCGGCGCGGGGTGTGGCCGAAGAGACGGACTCCCGCATTCCGCCGGCCACCCGCTCGGCGCACCCCAACAACCCGGGCCGCTGCAAGCGGTCCGGCTCCGAACGAAAGGTCCTCTCACATGGGCACATCAACATCACCCGTGGCTCCCGTCGAAGAGACATCCGAGCTGATCGACTACCCCCACTACGGCACCTTGAAGGAAATCTACGCCCGCGAGCTGACCCGACTCGCGGCAATCGGCGTCACCGATCCCGACGTGGCCTCAACCGGCGGCAACTGCTACGCCCTCACCGGCAATGCCGGTTACGCCCCCGACGGCCGATCGATCTACCTCCTTGCCACCACCAACGGTGATCCCGCCGTGGCGGCCGGGGAACCCGTCACGAGCTGGGCCGTCGGCCTCTACGACACGCGAGGCGACTCGGTCGCCCTGGCAATGGGCGAGGCCAGCGTCGTCGCGCCCGGCGACTCCCCCGATGCACTCGGCTGCGCGGTCACCCGCGCCCGCACGGCACTGCACCAGTACACCGGCGGTGCACCGGCCGGGAAGTTCGCCCTCATCGGAGACCAGGGCGTGACCTGGATCCCCGCATAACCACCACACCACCCCCCACGTATCCACTACCGAAGGAGAACAAAAGACTATGTCGAATTTACCGACCGCAGATATATCCGTACACGCCGTTCGTCCTGCGCGACTTTCGGGATGTCCCGTGGTTGTTTACCGACCAGGGTTCGGGATGTTCGTCATGTTCAGACAGAGACTCGAAGGGCGTGTGGCGATGCGAGTGGTGGTAGGGGACCTCCGGGTTCAGCGGATCGACCGGCGAAATGGGAGGCGGTCGTGGACGATCGTCTGGCCGGAGGGAACGGAGCATCGCGAGGCGGACCGGTTCCTGCGCGAGCACGACGGGTCGGGCACCCAACGGACCTATTCCTACTTGTTGGTGGATCACCTGCGCTGGCTCGAGCGCGAGTGCCTGGCGTTGGACAGAGTGGTGCTGCGGGATCTCGAGCGGTACATGGGCATCGTCGGCGCCGAGGTGGCGATGCCGTTGGGCGAGCCGTGGCGGGTCGGGAAACGCCCGTACGGGCATGCGGCGCTGTCGACCACGGCAGCCTGTCTGAAGGGCTTCTATCTGCATCAGGCGGCGCTCGGGGTGAACGCCGAGCTCGGTCGGAGACTGGATAGAAGTCGGCTGCCGACGCGGGCGGATCGACGCCGCACATTCTTGGGGCACACGACGACGTCGATACCGGCAAATCCGCTCGCGCCGACGGGACCTCGCCGCCGACATCCGAAGATGCTGCCCGACGGCGCACGGGAGAAACTGCTCGAGACGGTGAACTCGGCCCGCGACCGCATGGTGGTGACCTGGTTGGCCGACGGCGGGCTGCGGATCGGCGAGTTGTGCGGGCTGCACCTGGTCGACCTGCACCTGCGGGAGAACGCGGCCTGCGGCCAGTGCCGTTCCCCGCATCTGCACGTTTGTTACCGCCCCGGCAACCCGAATCGGGCCGAGGCCAAGACCAAGCATCCCTGGCGCCTCGAGAACGGCACGGTGACCGGCGGGCTGATCAAGCGGGTCAGCCCCGCCATGATCCACTCCTACTTCGACTACATCACCACCGAATATCCGCGTGGACGAACCGATCACGGAATGCTGCTGGTTCAGCTGCACGGCAGGGCCGTCGGGCGGCCGTGGGCTCCGGTCGCCGCCCGGCGGGTGCTGCGCCGGGCCGGAGACCGCGCCGGCCTGGGACCGGTGAAACCCCATGCGTTTCGGCATTCGTTCACCTCGGCCGTGCTCGACGCCTCCGGCGGCAACCTGTTGATCGCCCGTGACGCAGGCGGCTGGGCCTCGGCGACGATGGTCGACGAGGTTTACGGGCACGTCGATGTCCACGACCCGGCCTTTGACGCGGCGTTGCGGCGGGTGTGGGGAGAAGGGCGATGACGGCCGGGAGAACCCGTGCCGGATCGCCGCACTCGTGTCGGGATCGTCCGGACCGGGGCGGCCGCGACCGGCTCGAGATTCTCACGGCGCTGATCGGCGGCCCCGACTTCGACCCGATCTTCCGGTTGGACGTGATCCGGATTCCGCAGCAACACCCTGTCTACCGGTGGGAGTGCGTTGTCGAGCGGTGCGAGCGGACCCGCGCCAACTCCACGGACTTTTGCACGGAACATCTCTTGTTGCGAGCGAAGGACCGAGAACGTGGCGGCGGTAAGGCCGCGTTCCTCACCGCCGCAGAGGGATTGGAGCGATACGTGCGGATCGAGGAGCTGATTTGCCGGGTGTGCCCAGACCGGCCCGCCGCGCAGTCCGACCTGCTGCTGTGCCAGCGACACATGAGTCGGTGGCGCGAGCACCGGAAGTCCGCCGGTGAGTCCGACGACTTCGACGGATGGCTCTCCGGGCAGCGGCCGCTGCCGGGCTACGGATCCTGCCTGGTGGCGGTGTGTGTGAACCTCGCCGAGTCGCCGCTGGGGTTGTGTCTCTGGCACAGTCGGCGGTACCAGCGTGAGCACCGACCCGGCGCGGCGGTGTTGCCGCCGACGTGGTGGCACCGCTACGAGCGGTACGGCCGGCCGGTCCCGGTCGGATACGACGACGAGGAGGCGTTCGGTCGCTGGTGCGCCACCGTGCGCGCATCCCCGTGGCCGGGACAGATCAACCTGCTCGGGTTGCGGCCACTGGTGCGGGCCGAAATTCAATGGGGCCTGTTCATCCACACGCAGCGAGTCCGACCCAGCCGGTGGGAACTGGGCTGGCTTCGCTCACTAGTGGCGACGTGCCGAACCCTCGAAGTGGAGTCGTTGATCGGGTTCGAGATCGGCGCCGGTGGATCGGTGGAGTTTCCCGGCTCCATGGTCAAGGAGATCCTGCACGAGCTTCGGATGGTCTACTTCACCCCTGCCCAGGCGAAAGAGGCCGGATTCCTCGAGACCGAGCACTTCGGGGTGCGGTTCAAGCGGCGGGCCAGTCACATCGACCTCACCGGCATCGGCCCAACTTGGTTGCGGGATCTGGTCTGGGACTACCTCGCCGACCTGCTGCAATCGCCGCGCTGCCCACGTTCCGGCCACGTTCACGATGGGCTGCTCAGGGCAGCAATGGAACTGGGCACATTCCTGCAACACGATGCCCCCGACGGCGGGAACGATCCCACCCTGTTGCAGGGCGATCACATGCGTCGATTCGTCACCGACCAACGCCGCCGTGAACGCGACGGGTCGCCGTCGCTGGCCATCAAGCGACCTGACGGGACTGCCAGCGTCGTCACCACTACGACACGGTCGACGGTATTCAATGCGCTACGCAAGATGCTGCGCGCCGCGATGGACAGCGGTGCCGCCGACCGGATCGGTCTGGGGCGGGAGTTCATCGTCGCACTTCCTACGGCCGGGGCATCAACGGGCCGGACCGCGCGGCGACCATTTCCCGACGAGGTCGCTCGCGCGCTCGCCGATCCGGAGAATCTGCGGCGACTCGACGAGGTCCACGATCCGCTGGACCGCGGGCTGCGTGATATGTGGGAAACGACCGTCACCACCGGTCGTCGCATTGGAGAGGTGCTGCAGCTCCGTTGGGACTGTCTGGGCCGCTACGGCGGCCTACCGATGTTCTGGCACGACCAGACCAAGGTCGGCAACTATGACGTCGCGATCCGGATCCCCGAGCGTCTCCACGAGGTGCTGGCTGAACGCCAACGCAAGACCCTGGATCGATTCGTCGCCGAGCACGGGCGCCGACCCACCGACACCGAACGCGGTCGCCTGGCGCTGTTCCCGACGCCGCAGCGCAACCCCGAAGGCACCGTCGCGTTGACCCATTCCTTTTTTCACAGAAACTTCAGCGCGTGGGTCGATTCGCTCGAAATCGGCCGATGGGTGCCCCACCAGGCCCGCCATACGCTGGCCACGAATTTGCTGCGCGCCGGCGCAAGCTTGACTCACATCCGCACCTATCTGGGCCAGGTCAGCGATCGGATGGCCGAACACTATGTGCACCTGTCGCATTCGGATCTCGAGGACGTACTGCAACAGGTCTGGGTCGCCGGTCCCGGCGCCGCCCACCCCGGCGAACTCCTCGCCGGCGACACCGCACCGATGACCCGCACGCAGGCCCAGACGCTGGCGATCGACCTGTCCCGGCGCAGCACCCCTGCCGAAGGCGGCTTCTGCACCTTCCAACCCGTCGTCGACGGCGGTGCCTGTCCCTGGGCGCTGAACTGCCACGGCTGCGACAAGTTCGTCCTGTCCGGAGCGGACTTGCTGTATTGGCGACGCAAACGCGAGCAATGGCGACAACTCGCCGAGGGTGCACCCGACGACGCCACCGCCGACTACCTGCACCAGCACTTCGAGCCCACCGCCCGCGCCATCGACGGACTCGAGAAGGCCCTGGCCGGGCTTGGCCTGCTCGACCAGGCGCTCGCGCTGGACCTTCGCAAACCCCAGGACTACTTTCACCGGGTCTGGTCAACCGCCTTCCGTGCCACCGACCTCACCGATGCCATAACAGCAGCACCCGACGAGACCGACGAGACCGACGGAGAAGCCAGCGCATGAGCAGTAGCCAAAACCCACCCCAAACCCGCACCGCCGCCGCGCTGGTCTCCCGGCGCCGCGACGCTCAGGCCGCGGTCGACCGCGTTCATGAGGCCATTGCCCGACTGCACCGAGAACCGGCCCCGGTCACCGTCGCCGCCGTCGCCCGCCGCGCAGGTGTCTCTCGGACGTTTCTCTACACCAACCCTGCGGCCAGAACGGCAGTAGAAACCGCGAAAGCCGACACCGGCCAACAGTCCCGCCACCCGGCTGTCCACCAGCACGACCAGCACGAGGCGACCTGGCGAGAGCGCGCTCTCAACGCCGAAAACGGGCTCAAGACCGCGAACGCCGAAATCCTGGCCCAACGCAACCGCATCGGCGAACTCCTCGGCCGAATCCGCGACATGGAAGCCGAATGGAGCGAGGAAGCCATCCACCGCATCACTACCGAGAACACCACACTCAAACAGCGGGTCCGCCAACTCACCACCGACAACCGCAACCTCGATGAGCGGTTGACTGCTGCCCGTTCCAACCTGCGGTTCCAAGATCGGCGTATCGCCGACCTCGAGACCCGCCTGGCAGATCCGACCACCATCCAGCGATCACCGATCTAGCTCCAGCACAATCTGATTCAACTCCACGGGACGTTGTCGACCGAACGGCGCCCGGATACCTGGGGACGGTGGACGCACCGCTGGGCTGAGCTCGAACGAGAAAGTGGTCCGACACGCCAGCATCAACAACCCGTGACATCATCGCGCACATGTACGCTTCGAATACGCGCAGGCCAGAAGCAAAATGCGGTGTCCGCGGTCGGTAAAGTCGAGGAACATCTTCCAGGCTGGCGACCGCGTCATCATCGACCCCGCGGTCGCGAACAAGGACATGAAGGGGCGCGTTTTCGAGGTGGTGCGCCGGTTGAAGGTGAACTACGAGCTCAAGCCACTCGACGGTATCGGCCCCGGAGTGAGGGCACAGCCCGCCGTGCTGATGCCCGCTCCCGAGGAATTGCTGGCGAAACCGATCGTCGCGGTCGCGCCCTTGTCGACCGGGTCCACGGTGCGGGTGAAGCAGGCCCGGAAGATCGATCCGACCACGCTATTCGTGGTCCTCTCGAACGGTGCCACGGTGAAGATCGCCGAGCTGGGCGGCGACGACGGCCGGTACTGGAATGTGCCACGAACCGCGCTGGAGAAGGTGACGATCGACGTCGCCGCCGCCGCGGCCAGCGCCCAGATAACCGACGTCTGACCCAGGAGCCCACAAACGCGGTGCATGGCGGGGAAGCGTAACCGCCATGCACCGCACCACCGAAATAAATGGGTCAAAAAAGATAAAACGCCGAGAGGTCGGAGAAACCCAAAACAATTCCGGCACCATCCCCTTATTTTTCTCATTCTCCTACCGGCACGACCACGCATCAAGGTCGCTCGCAAAACTTCTCCACGCGGTCGCACGCTCCCTTATATCGCGGAAAACTTTCCCCGCTCACCTTGACGCACCGCCGCCCCGCCAGAACATTCGCCAGTACCAGGGGAAAGCGGCTCCGAGGCCAGGTGAGGAGATGGTAGATCTCCAGGTAAGCGCTGTTGGGAAGCGTGCTGGCGGTGCCGAAAAATGACGCGGAAAGTGTTATATGAATGGCTGGTGTAATTACCGCAATAACTACTTCGGAAGGCTTGGATATGGGCGCTCAATTCGATAAGATAAACGTAATCGAAATTCGGGCAGAGGGGAAAATTGTGGTAATCACCGTGTACACCAAACCGGGCTGCGATCAGTGCAACGCGACGTTTATGCAATTCGACAAAGCAGGGATCGAGTACACGGCTGTCGACATCACCGAGAACCCCGAAGCCCGCGACTACGTGCGGAGCCTCGGCTACCTCCAGGCGCCCGTCGTCGTGGCCGGCGACCAGCGCTGGTCCGGCTTCCGAATTCGACACATTAAGGACGTCATCGCGGCCGCCGCCTGAGACCGCAATCCCTGATCCCGGCCAGCCGACACCATGCCCACACGAAAGGACCGCCCCGTGAGCGCAGCACTCGCACTCGTCCCCGGACAGACGCAGGCCGCCGACACCGAGCCCCTCCAACCACAAGACTTCGCCGACGACCTCCACGCAGACGTGGAAGCGCTCTTCCTGTGCGCACTGTTGTGGGCACCCCCGGCAGCTGCGAAACACTCCGTCGGCATCCTCGAACCCACCGACTTCGCGCGCCCCATCCACCGCGAGTTCTTCATCCTGATCCGCGGCCTGATCGAGAGCGGGGCACCCCACAATGCGGCGATGGTCGGGGCAGCGCTCGAGCGATCCGGTGACCTCGCCGGTCATCACGGATCCGAACGCTCCCGCCACCTCGCCAACATCACCACCCTCGGCGCCGAACACGCCGCGATCGATCACTACGCCCGCGCCCTGTTCAGCCAGGCATACCGGCGCAGCTTCGCCACCGCAGCAACCGCACTCACCCAGGCCGCTCGGGAACTTTCCGAGGACCAGCTCTACGCGCACATGTGCGACCTCGGCCGACGCCAACGCGCACTCACCGACCGCCGCAACGCCATCGAAGGAGACAACCAGTGAGCATCCACCCCGAACTGTGCACCGACGACGAACGCGACGCCTTCCAACTCCACAACTCCGGACTCACCTGGACACAGGTCGCCAGGGAGTTGGGATGCACCGAAGGGACCGCGCAAGCCTTCGCCACCGCCTACCAGCAACGCACCGATGACGCCGCCGCCCAATCTCAGATCACCTTGTTCTGACGGACCCCTCACGCACCCACACCCACACCCACACCCACATCCATGGCCGGACGCGCAGCGGTCGGGCACCACCAGCAGTGCCCCACGATCATCCACGACGCGGCCGGTAGCTCAACCGGAGGAACCTGTGACTGACACCGCGCACAACCCCCACTCCCAGCACGAGCGGATCGACCTCACCACCGCACTCGACACCGAGGGAAACACCATCCTGATGAACTTCCTACGCGCACATCTACTTCACTCCCTCACCACCGGGCAGGACCACCACAACGATGACCACTGAACAGTCCAGCACCAACCTTCATCAGCAGATCGACGGAGGAACCGTCCCGTCCGGCGGTCCCCGATCCCGTGAACAGCCGGAAGCTACTGGGTTCGACGACCACACCGAACAAGCGAATACGGGCAGCACCGACAGGCCCATCGGAATCGAAGCGAACCCGATCTCCTCCACCATCGACGGACTCGTCGACGGCGTCGAGATCTGGACCTACGGCCAGAGCGTGATCCTCGACCGCGACGACGCCTTCACACTCGTGGATAGACTCCTCGACGCCCTACGCAACGCGCGATAAACACCGACGCGATCGGCCGCGGTGTATGACGGGCACCCGCAGCGGTTCATCCTCCGGAACTTCTACACCCACACACCGCAATAGCCCCGCAGAACTGTGTCAGCCCGCCCCACACGAACAACCCAGAAAGGGTGCCGCAATGGGAGCACTAGCACTCGCCGCACTTGCTGCATGGGCCGTGTGGTTATTCGGCTCAGGACTCGCCCGATTCGCAGGAGCCGTCCTCATCCTCATCAGCCTCCTCCGGCTCGCAACCCACACAGCCGATCCACGAGCGATCCCCACCCTGGCAGCCGGTATCGGGCTGTGGCTCGCCGGACACTGGCTCTGGGCGATCAAACACAAGCTCTGGCGATCCCAGCTCGCCCTGAACGTCTACAGCCTCCCTGGGCTACACCACCTCGCCCCCATCGCGACCAACCACACACGCAAGCCCTCCAAGTGGGCACCCGAGCGGCCGCGAGAGTCCTAAGCGGTCAACTACACCACCTGGCGCACGCACCACGGCAGCAGTTGGTCGGGTCTGGACCCTCCGCCGCCGGTGGGGATGGCGGCTGCCTGCTCGGTGACCTGGGATCAGGGCTCCGAGCTGGCCCGCCACCACGAATTCACCGCCGCCACCGGCATACCCGTGTACTTCTGTGAGCCGCACTCGCCCTGGCAGCGAGGAACCAACGAGAACACCAACGGGCAGGAAAGTCCTCGGATGGGACACCCCGGCGGAACGACTCGCCACACTGATCGACTCAGGCCAAGGCATCTTCCGACGCCTTACCGAACCGACTTCGCTGGCGATCGGGTAGCGACGGCAACACCGCTTTGGCGGACGGACCCGGGCGCTCGACGACGTTCACCCCCTTTTCGCGCAGCTCCCAGTACTGTGCGCTAGAACTGTATCGAGACACACACGAGGAATCGGGGGCACTGTGGCTCGTAAGAGGGTTGTCGAACTCGTTGACGACATCGACGGGACAGTGTTCGGCGACGAAGGTGAGAAAATCACCTTCGCGGTCAACGGTGTCGAGTACGAAATCGACCTGAAGGACGAGCACGCCAGCGAGTTCCACAGGAAGATCGGTTACTTCATCGAGCATGCCACCCGATCACTCGAACCGACGACTTCGTCCAGGTCTGCTGCCCCGTCCGTAGGTGCTACGACGCGTGCACAGTTCTCCGCCCGCTTGGACCCAGACTTGCTGCAGCAGGTGAAAATCGAAGTAGCCACCCGTGGGACGACTTTGCAGGAAGCGACGGCCGAAGCATTCAGGCTTTGGCTGCCCTCGAAGGTGACTACTCGTCCGCGAGGGGTGCGGCCACGCGCACTGGGGTAATAGCCCTCAACCATCCCCGAACGACTATCGCGGTCCTGGCTCGGCGACCCCACCGTCGTTGCCCGATCCGAAGCGAAGACCTACCGACGATCGGGCGGTTGGCAATCCGCACCGGCATCGCCTGCGGCGACAATCCCGACAGCATCGACGAGCTGATCCGGTGTGCTGAAGCGGCCAGGCTGCCTCTCCCCCTCTGGTCACCGCTCGCAGTGCCATCGGCTGCCCATCGGCGTGTGGATTTTGGTCCGCGGGTTTCAGTCCAGGTCGAGTTCGGGTGCGGTGGCCAGGTATTCGATCTGCTCCAGTGTCACCGGCACGGTGGAGCCCCTGATCGGAGTGGTGCTGATGATGATCTGTTGGGTGGAGGGACGAGTGATCGAGAAGTAGGCGCTGCCGTCATCGGGGTAGAACCCGCGAGTGACGGTGGCCCCGTCCGGGGACACGGCGGTGATGCGATTCGGGTCGATGTCGTTGAGGTACGCATCCTGGCGTGACGACGCGGGTTGACCACTGACGACGACGATCTCCAGGCGCCCTGCCCCGACAGCCGATGTCACGGTGACCACCTCGCAGACGGTGTCCTTACCGAAGTCGGTCAACCGGAGTGATCCGATCGGCCGATCCAGGATGAGGTCGCTGCTTCCCGGCATGCTCGCCCACCGCGCTTCGAGCGCACGGTCGAGCCGGGCCACTTTCTCCCGGGTCAGCTCCGGCCCGTTCCAATCGGTGAAGGCCCCGCAGGATGGCATCAATGGCACGGCCGGGATGACCGGCGCGGTCACCGTCAATGCCGGGGTGGTCACGATCGCGGTCAACTCGTCGAGGGTCAACGGGACCTGCCCGCTGTGCCGGCTGCCCGCCCTCGGGTCGGTGTTGTCGGCGTCGCTGGCCGTAGCCATGATCCGAGTGCCGTCGGGAAGGTACGCAACGACCCTGCGTTCGAGGGTGCGTACACCGTTGACCTCATACCAGGTATCCAGCGAGTCGAGCACCGTGCCGTCCGGGCGGGTGTCGCGTCGATCCAACGCCCCTGCCACGCACGGCAGGACGGGGCGGTCCCATGCCTGAACATCGACCGTCACGGTGCCGACGTGGCCGTCTCGGATCAGCGAGCCGCGAGCGTTGGTCGACCCGTTGAACAGGTCCGCATCCTCCTCCTGCGGGAAGGCGGAGGGGTCGACATCGGTGATCGGCTCGAACTGCAGAGACTGGCTTGGACTGGCGAAGACCAACTCCACCGAGTCCGGTAGCGCATCAACGGCGGCCTCTGTCATCGCCGCCGCCTTCGCCCCCGAGAACCACGGATACCTCGGGTCGTCGTAGCCCTGAGGACCGACGGTGGCGAAGGTGAGGCGTTTCGGCTCCGAGGGCGGTTCGACCGCATCGCACCCCGGTATCCGCACCGGGTACGGCACGGGTTCGGACACATAGGAGTACGCACGGTCGGCACCCGGCTCACCGGCCTCGTAGTCGTTCAGCAAGCCGGCCACCACGGTTCCGGCCGCAACGATCGAGACGATGACGACCACGTCGAACCACGTGCTGTCGCGCCATCTCCGGGCCCCGTCCTCGACCACAAGCACCCCCCTCATCGAGTCACGATTCACGGTAACCCACGCAGCTCTGTCTCTCGTTCGAACCGCGAGCGAGCCCGCAAGCCGACGATCCGTCAAGGCCAGAAAGCCGACGACATCGGTATCCATGCTGACTACGCTGGGCGTATGGAGCACTACGTCCGCAAGGAGCCCATCCCGTACGAGTCCGCCACCGCACCGGCTCGTTCGGGAAACTGGTTCACGAGAACTCTCCGAGGGCTGGGAATCACCCTGCGGGGATTGCTGCATGATCGGAAACCGAGCCCGTACTCGTCACTCTCGCCGCGACGCATGGACGGCACGCATACCGACATCTTTCCCTTCAACAGCAGCGGCGGCGGAGCCGGCGGCGGCGGGGCGTAAGTCCCACCAGCAACTCGGACCTCGACCTGCGCTCGTCGACATCGGCCCTCCGATCAGCGAGCTGCCCTGTTTGCCGATCGCTGACCGGTGACCTGCTTTCGTCGGTGGGCATCATGTGAACAAAAGGTTCGACAGCGCGCGATAATTCGATGATGACGAGGTCGGATTCCGAAGAGAACCGGTCAGACCCGGGGCTGGTTCAGCTCGGCTCCCTCGAAGTCGATCCGGCGACGCTCGAAGGACCCGGTTCGTCGCTGTGGGACCTGATCAGTGGCCGCAAGCTCACCCTGCGCTCTCCCGACGACCTGCTCGATCTCCCCCGCCAGGGATGGCGACCGATCTTCCCCAGCTGGGAGTTCATCGACAACCCACGAGACGTCTTCGCCGCGCCACACCCCCACCAGCGAAATGCGTGGGTACTGGTGTTCCTGCACTGGATCGGAGAAGCCTGGACCGTCAGCACCGATCCCGGCCCGGTCCCGGTGCGGCGGCCCTGTGCAGCCCGGCGGGCGGGGCTGGAACTGCGGTGGCCAGCCGAGCAGACCGCCACGGTGGGCACACAGCCGAACGTGTCGATCGATCTGCTCAATACCGCCGACCACCTTTGGATGAACGACGTCGGCGATCACATGACCGTCCACGGGTGGGTGCTCGGACCGGACGGCGAACGAACGGGAACGGGCGTGCTGTTCTTCACCCACGCACCTCCACTGCCCGACCTTGCGCCGGGCGACCGCATGTCCCTGCAGGTGAACCTCGCATCGGACATCGAGGATTTTGCGGCTGGACGCTACCGGGTCGTAGCCGAACTACTCGACCTTCAGTTGCAGTCACCTCCGGGCACGCTCGTCCTGATGGAACCCGACATCCCCTGATGACCGGCTTAGTTCGGCATGGGGATGATGTGGCGACGCAGATCATCCGGGTCAGGGAGTGTGAGTTCGACTGTGGTGGCGGAAAGCCCGACCTGTGGCCAGGCGACGAGATATCGCAGAAGGGTGGAGCGCGGAAGTTCAGTCGTGGTGTACAAGAATTCGCGACGGAACACGCCGGGCTTCGACCTTGCGGCGGTACTGCGGCGGGGAAAGGGTTGCTCGGTCGAGTCGTCGGCGGCACTGAACCGGAAGGCCACCCCGAAGACCGGTTGGGGGTTCGGGCGTCCGGTGACCGGGTCGATCTCGGCCGGCGCCCTGTACTGGCGTTCGGCGACGTCGGCATGCGCGCCCGTGGCGACGACCACCACAGCGATTTCCAGCCCACCCTTGTACGCGATGATCGTGCGGAGGCCCACCTCCAGGCCTTGGCTGCGCGCCAGAATGGCAGGCCCGTGCGCGATGGCGCCGAGGTCGGATGTTTCCGGTGGAAGCATGCCTATGTGCCACGACATGGCTCTCCCGATGTGGACGTAGCTCGACGGCGGCACATACCCGAAAACCAGCTCAGAGACGCGACACCGACCCGGATAGGCATGGTCAGGACGTTAGCCTCATCGACGCCATCACGCCGTGAAACCCGGCAGACGAGAGTCCCTCGACAAGGCGATCCGACCCATTGACGGATCGGTAATAGGCCACCCGCGGAGGTGCTCATCGGGTCTCACCGGTGAAGATCTGGTATCGGGCGTCCTATTTGCCGCGACCCTGGCGCGGGTGTCAGACAGTTACGGCACGGACCAGGCGCCGGCGCCGGGTACGAGGGCGAGTACTCGGGTTCCCGCCTGGTCGGGCACGGTGACCGCTGCAACCACCATCCCGGAACCGGTCCGGATCTGCGTGCCGCCGGGGTTGTCGAGGTACGTGATGCCGCCCTCGCCGGTCGAGATGTTCCGCCAGTGGACGAAGACTCCGGTGTAGGGGCCCACGCGGGTGACTCCTGGCATGTCCGGGTCTGTGGTGGCGGTCATGTAGAAGTGGCCCGCGTTAGGGAGTCCGGTCACACCAACTCCGATCCCGGCGACCGGAATGGGGAAGACGGTGTCGGTCGGCGCCGCGGTGGCCGGCGGCGCCCCAAACAGCAGCACGGCCGCGACTCCGATGGCGGAGCCGACGACGAGCGAGGTGCCGGGGAGTCGGTCGTGTGTTCGCATCGAGGAATCTCCCGGGTCTGTGGTTCGAAAGAGGATGCGGGATGCACCTGCCAGGGTGCTCTGGCGGCATCGCGAAGTAAAGGCTCCAGCCGGGGCCGTGGGCGGTCTCGGCCTGGGTTTGCTGGCAGGGTCCCGGTGCCCTGGGGCCGGCAACGTGGAAATCGGTGTTAGGGATTGTCAGCCGTCGGGTCATCGGCGGCCGCGTCGGCAGGCTGTGATCCGCTTGTCGCGAATTCAAAGGGTGGCGCGGATCCGGCGCATCGACGGCGATTCATAACGACAACGGACGGGACGCTCGTGTGTTCGCCAGTCCTGGTTGATGATCGGCGACCGGTGCCCTCTTCCTCCTTGACCGGTCGAGCTTGTACCCAGTCTGCCGAAACGTGAACGAGCAGATCCGTCAGACAGTGGATTGGTTCGTCGGACACAATGGACTGGTGAGCGAGGACCGAGTCCCATGAGTGGGGAGAGGTTGCTCTCGTGGGCCGAGTCTTCGGCCATCGAGCCAGATCGCTGGCTCGCACCGTTTTCGTATCCGCACCTATACGACGCAGACGGGCGACCATGGATGGGGTGCGTGTTCGGCACGACTATTCGGATTCTGCATCCTGCCCACTACGGTCAATCCGTCGTTCGCTGGGGTGACGTCGCAGCCTTCTACGGAACCTCGCTGTCTCACCGATCCCAATTTGGTGACCTTGTCGGCATCCGGCCTGCCAGTGTGTTCGACGATGTCTACGACCGGGACCCGAGCCTGGGCGGCCCGCCACCCGAGGTTCTGCGTCCTCTCGAAGAACTCCTGGCGGACAGCGCTCGGTTCGGCCTCATCTGGGAAGGAATCGCCGAGGTCAGCGTCGAGTGGAAGCATGCCGCGAGCGTGAAAGGCGCCGACTTTACCTATCGCACGGCTCAGGCGGAAAATGATCTCCCGGATTTTCCCCATCCGTTCCTGTGCCCCAACTTCTGGTGGCCGGACGACCACACCTGGTGTGTTGCAACCGGAATTGACTCCGACAGCACCCTGTTAGCCACGAACGATGGTGCACTCGCCGAGGCGGTCTTGTCCGATCCGCGACTCGAAGCACTCAAGCTCGAGCCCGAGTAAACCCGCGACCGGTTCCCCGCAAGCCGAACGTTGATCGGCACATCTCCGGAAGCGGGGCGTTGACCGAGACTCCCTGAGCTGCGCGTTCCCGTTTGACCCGTCCGGTGATGATTCTGCTTCCGGGGCGTCAATCGGGACACCCCGAACGATCTAGAGCCGGGCATTCGAGGGTCATAGGCGGTCAGTTCTGGATCCTTTGCCGCCGGTGGGGATGGCGCCTGCTCGGCGGCCGGCCACCTGCGGTGTCCCCCAAGAGGAGCTGCGCTGCGCTCCGCCCGGGAAGAGCATTGATTTGTTTGCCCTTCTGGCCTTCCGATTCTGATCGGCGGTGACCTGCGCGCAACCCCTGACTCCGCTGCGCTCCGGCCTACGGCTCCGGGAAACTTCTCTCGACTCGCTGCGCTCGACGAGAAACTTTCCCGGCTCAGAAGTTGCACTCCGGCCCCCTCATGCCGATCCGATTCTCCTTCGCCAGAAGGGCAAAAAAATTGGCGGGCCACGTGGCCCGGTCACCGTGTTCGATCGAAGGAGCGTCATGCAGTCCATTCGCCTTACCACCGCCACCGATGTTGTCGCGTCAATTCCTGCTCTGCTCGGTTTCGTTCCAGTCTTCTCGATCGTGATGCTTCTGCTCACCGAGAGCATCGTGGACGACCACACCGAGACGCGGATCCTCCTCGCCGCTCGCACCGACGCGGACGACCGAGGCATCGACCGCCACAGCGGAACACTGGCCGCGATCGGGCACCGGGAGAACGTCACCGGCGCGATCACCGTCGTGATCGTCGACGGCTCGCCCGTGGTGATCGACGAGGCGATCAGCAACGCGCTCGCCATACGCGAACACCTCGCGCACCACAACATCCCCACAGTGCGGATGCTGCACACGGCCAACATCGAGGAGGGCGCAACGTGGACCGACCTCGACACCCTCGAGATGGGTGTGACCGCAGATCACCGATTCAGCGATGTGTCCGTGGCCGCAGTGCTGTACGGGCGCAACGTCGCATCGTCGGCCGCCGCCCTCTACGCCCGCTATGGTCTCGCGGCCGAGGCTGACATGCGCGGCGCCCACACCGCCAGCGTCGAACAGGGCGACGACTTCGTGCGCGCCACCCTCGCCGAACTGCTCGAGGTTGTCCGCACAGGCGATCAGCCGAGCGCCGACCTCGCCGGACGCGTCGGAATGGTTGCGACACTGGGCGGCGAGCGCCGCGATGCGATCATCGCGGCCGGTCGTCACGGACTCGAGGACGCCACCGCCGCGACCGTGCACATTTCCCGTCACCTGCGGGGCGTGGCTCGCGCTCACATGCTCACCATCGCCGGACTATTCGCCTACATGGCCGGACACGGCGTCGAGGCCCGCATAGCTTGCGAGCGAGCCGACTCCGCCGCCGGTGGCCACGAGCTGGGAATGAAGTTGCTGCGACTGCTCGAGCACAGCATCCGGCACGGGCTGAACCCCGTTCACCTTTCCGAGCTCATCGACATCGGCGTGGCCAAGGCACAAGAGCTTGGTGTCGACATCGACTGACACACAACACACACCGGTGCCCTGCCCCTTCACCACGAAGAGGCAGGGCACCGGTGCGTGCGTCGCTGTGGTCGCGCGGGTCCCGACCCCTGTGGTGGGTTGACGGGCATCGAGCCCGACAACCCACTGCGCGACACAGAGCCCACGCGGCTACTTGTGGCGCGGCGGGACGTGACGGTCAGTACCGAAAGTGCCGACTTATTTCTGCCGGCGGGTACACCAGGTCGACCGTCGGCGCTTCGGGCCGGACGTCCTCGATTGGTGTGCCCTCGACGATGGCGGTGAGGTCCGCCCCGCTCGGGTTGGCCGAGTTCACGACCAACGCCCGGAGCCGGGTTTCGATCTGCGATTCCTCCACTACACACGCTCCCCATCATCGGTTTTCATCATTGGTGCTCTGTCAGAACAGTGTTGGTTCATCCGACATTCGCAGCGCTGCTTGCACTGCATCGTCGTCCCACCCGTTACGCACCGCATCCCGTAACGCCCGCGAACGAGAGACCCGAGCTGCACGGTCCGGCCCGTACCAACGCCATGTCTGCCCGCGGCCGCCACCACGACCCTTTGCACCCATCCCGGCGAGATTCTGTGCCTGCGTTCCCAGCACCACATGTGGAGGACCTAACGCTTGCGAGGACGCCCGAACGCAGATCGGGTTGTCACACACTTCGTGCAACGCGACCTCGTCATCGGTGAGGGGACGCCCGAGCTCGAGGGACAGGGCGTACCGGTGCGGACGAACCACCCGCTGTCGCCCGCCACGCATGAGCCAAAATCTCGCGTAGGAATCGTCAGCCACGGCACCCCGCCACAACCAGCAGTCGGTCGCCCTGGGTCCACGAACAACGAAACTGTCGAACCTCGCCAGCTCCGGGTCACCCGGCGCCGGAAGCGTTAGGGGCTCAGGCATCAGGGTTCCACTTCTCCGCACCTAACGCTTCCGGACTCCACGACTGCGGCGCGGGCGGTTGCCCCCAATCGGGGACAGCGACATCCCTCATGTGGATGCCCGACATTCCTGGCCCGCTCCGCTCGATCTCATGCAACGCACAATCGGTCGCTGACACCCCACTGGGGACAATCGCGTGCGGGTCGACATCGCATCACTCGTAACTGGTGGTCAGGATGCCACTGCGGACGGAGTCTCATCGGACGAGCGCTCCGAAGGCTGTGATGCTTCCGGATCGGTGGCGGCTGTGGTCGAAGGCGTGTCACCGTCCGCGCCCTTCAGTGGCCGCGGACCGTCGCCAAACTCCGCGGCCGCGCTCTGACGCGCGATCTTCAGTAGCCGGTTTACCTCCGAGCTCGACAGTCCCGCCATCTCAGCAATCGCGGCCACGGACTCGCCACGGTTCTTCAATGCGAGCAGCGCCAGCGCTTGAGTGGATTCCGACTGAACCAGCTTCGTCTTCGTCTCGTCGCGGATCCGCGCAATTCGCGTCTCGGCATCCGACTCAACCTTCTCACTGGTCTCCTGCGCCTTGAAGAACGCAGCGAGGTCATCTTCGTTCTGCTTGATGCGTTCCTGCTCGCGAGCAAGGCGCGCGGAAGTGGCGGAGCGAGCACGTTCTCTCGCGCTTACTTTGTTCGCGGTAGACGTCATGTGCATCATCCTAGACCGCTTGGTCTCAATCGTCCTGGTGCACACGCTCTACTTCGTGCCTCAGCTCTACTTCGTGCCTCAGCTCTACTTCGTGCCTCAGCTCTACTTCGTGCCTCAGCTCTACTTCGTGCCTCAGCTCTACTTCGTGCCTCAGCTCTACTTCGTGCCTCAGCTCAAAGCCTCAACCGACGAACCGCACACACCATTTGCACTTGCCCTGGGCCTAGGGGAAGCTGTACCTCATGATGACGCTCAAGTCGCTCTCCGGCGGTGCCGGTAGCGCGGACTTGAGTGGCGTCAAAGATGGCCGCTGGCGGCTCCCGCGACCGCTCCGTCAGCGTGCCGAAGGGCGTGTTCCGCGACGCGATCTGAGCGTGATGTCGTCGTGATGACGCTCCACCGCCTACATGCCGGCGACGGCTATACCTACCTCACCCGACAAGTCGCCAGCGGTGACCGCGAGATCGGCCGAGGACAGAATTTGGCCGACTACTACGTCGCCGAAGGCACGCCACCGGGCCTCTGGATGGGCAAAGGAATCGACGATCTCGGTTTGTCCGGGCAGGTCTCGGAAGAGCAGATGCGCGCCCTGTTCGGCGAAGGACTGCACCCCAATGCCGACCTACTTTTCGATCAAGCCATCGCCGCGGGGATGGCCCCACACGCTGCGCTCGAAGCGCAGAAACTTGGCCGCGCCTTCCCGAGATTCAAGAACGATGTCCCCTTCGTCAACGAGCTGAATGCCGCCCTGGACGCACACCGCAAAGAGACCGGCAAGGCGCCGACCCGCGACGAACGCGACGCAATGCGCTTCCAGATCGCCGCGAAACACTTCCACCAGCAGCACGGAGAATCAGCGCCGACCAAAGGCGAACTCGTCCGCTTCATGGCCGCCCAAGAGTCGAAGATCCGCCAGCCCGTCGCCGGATACGACCTCGTGTTCACACCCGCGAAGAGCGTCTCGGTCCTGTGGGGACTCGGCGGCGACGACGTACGGATCGCCATCGAGAAGGCCCACAAAGAGGCGGTCAACGAGACCATCGCGTGGATCGAATCCGAAGCCGCGCTGACCCGCCGCGGAACCGCCGGCGTCGAGCAAGTCGACACTCACGGACTGGTCATCGCCCAGTTCGACCACTTCGACAACCGCAACGGTGACCCCAACCTGCACACCCACTGCGCCGTCGCGAACAAGGTCCGCGGCATCGACGGAAACTGGTCGTCCCTCGACGCCAGACCTCTGCACCGTATCGCCGTCGCAGGCGCTGCCCGCTACAACCGCATCGTTGCGGACAAGATCAGCCGCGCACTCCCCGTCGCGTTCGAGGACCGCTCACGCGGCGAGAACAAGCAACCCGTCCGCGATATCGCCGGGATGCCCCAAGAGCTTCTCGAGGGATTCTCTCGCCGCCCACAGATCATGGAACGCGCCAACGAACTGATGGCCGAATACCGCGCCGAACACGGCAAGAATCCGTCGAAAGTTGTGCAGGTATCCCTGGTGCAACGCGCCACCCTGGAAACCCGATCCGGCAAGCAAACCCCCAAATCGTTGGCCGCGATGCGCGAGGAATGGCGTCAGCAGGCCGAGAACATACTCGGCCCCGACGGCATCGACACCGTACTCGCGGCTGCCCTCTCACAGGACGAAACGTTCATCGACGTCAACCAGTTCGACGCCGACGACATGGCCAAAGCCGTCGTCGAACGCGTGTCACTGCACCGCAGTACGTGGACCGAGGCGAACGTCCGCACCGTCGCCGAAGACATGCTCGCGCGCGTGAGATTTCCGTCCGAGCAACAAGCCAGCGCAGCGGTCGAGATCGTCGTCAACCGCGCCCTGCACCGCGACTCCCTCCTCATCGACATCTCCCTCGACGAGATGCCCACGGCACTGACACGCGCCAACGGCGAATCCACTCTCACCGATCACCAGAAGGCCCGCTACACCAGCAACGCAATGCTCGACGCCGAACAACGACTCCTCAACGCCGCCCACACCCCGACCGTGTTCACCATCTCCGACACCGCATTCGAGACCGCCCTCGCCTACCGCGAAGACCTCGAGGGCCGCCCCTTCAACAAGGGACAGATCGCCCTGGCACGTCACCTCGCGACCACCGAAGCGCTTCTCGCCGTCGGTATCGGCCCCGCGGGAACCGGCAAGACCACCGCCATGAAAGCGGTCACTGACGCATGGCAGGCGCAGGGCCGCGAGGTGATCGCGCTCGGACCGTCTGCAGCAGCGGCGAGCGTGCTCGGAGAGGACATCGGAGTACGCGGGCGCACCATCGACGACATCCTCACCCGCGCCCGCAACGGTGCCGACGTCCAGATCAGCCGCGGCACGATGCTGCTCGTCGACGAAGCCGGTATGGCATCGACACACCAGCTCGACACCCTCGTCCAGATCGCCGCCCAACACGGTGCCGTCGTCCGACTGATCGGTGACCCCGCGCAGCTGTCTGCCGTCAACGCCGGCGGCGCACTCGGACTCCTCGCCCGCGATACCCGAGCACCCGAACTCGAAGAAGTCGTCCGCTTCAGCGACTCCGACGAACGCGAAATCTCCCTCACACTGCGCAAGGGAGAGCACTCCGTCATCGAGTGGTACGAGGACCGCGGCCGCCTCTTCGGTGGCAGCCGAGACGAACTACTCGACACACTCCTGCGCGATCACCTCGCCGACACCGCCGCCGGATCGACTTCGGTGATGCTCGCCCCGACCACCGCCGACGTGCAGTCCCTCAACCAAGCAGCGCAGGCGATCCACCTGGTCGACGGCACCGTCACGCAGGGGGCTCACGCAGCTCTCGCGGCAGGCAACCACGCCTACGTCGGGGACAACATCGTCACCCGCCGCAACGAAACCAGCATCACCTCGGCGGGTGGAACCCGCCCCGGCCGCCGCATCGAGAACGGTGACCTGTGGACCGTGCAGGCAGTCACCGAGCACGGAGTCATCGCCGTCCACAAACGCCACGGCGGTACCGTCACCCTCCCGAACTGGTACCTGGCCAAGCACACCGAACTCGGCTACGCGCACACAATTCACCGCGCCCAGGGCATGACAGTCGACGTGGCCCGCTCACTACTCGGAGCATCGGTCACCCGCGAAGCCGGCTACGTCGCGCTCACCCGCGGTCGCCACGGAAACTACGCCTACCTCGTCACCGACGAGCTGCCCGAAGGCGACCTCGACCACCAACCGGACCCCGTCTCCACCCGGGGCGGTGTGTTCGCCGAGATCCTCGATCGCCGCGGCGAGGAGATCTCCGCGACCGAACAACTACGCGAAGCACTCGACCGCGCCAGCGACCCCGGCCGCTTCCAGACCTATTACGACGTTGCCGCCGTCAAACTCGGCACCGACTACGCTCTGCACCTGCTCGACCGCACCTTGCCGGCGACCATCCTGGCCACCGCGAAGAAGCAGGACGGCTTCGATTCCCTCGTCGCACGGGTGCGGGAACTCGCCACCCACGGCGCGGACATCGCCCCCATTCTCACCGCGGCCACCGACCGTGAACTAGCCACCGTCGGAAACGTTCCCGGTGCCCTGCTCGGCCGACTCAAGAGCGTGCCGACACCTGAACTCGCCGACGACCAGCTGGCGATCCTCCCGCCGACTCACCGCGGCAGTGATCAATCCCTGCGAGAATTCGCCGCCCGGATGCGCGATCAGATCGGCAGCTCCCCCACCGTCACCGCGACGGACTTCGACGGCTTGCGCCCCGTCGACCTCGAGTACACGCACCCGCAGCAGGCCGCCTACAACGCTGCCCTTGCCCGTATCGCCGAAGGTGACGCCGCGACACTGCTCGAATCGGCCCTCCCCGCTCACGTCGTCGACGCGATCCGCGACGACGGACAGTGGACCCCACTACTAGCAGCCGTCGCCGACGCAGAGATCCACGGCGGCCGCGACCCCCACACCCTCGTGGCCACCATCACCGAACAAGGCCCCGAACGCGTCGACGGCTACGGAACCGCTCTGCTCGAACGCATCCGCACCCTCGACGAGGCCCCCACCGCGGCTGCGCTGCCCGCCACCCGGGAACCGATCAGCCGCACCGACCGCGCCCTCGCCGCCTACGCCACCGAGCTACGCGACTACCTCGACACCCTCGACACACCCACCCCTGCACCGCAGCCGGAACGCTCGCCGGAAACGACGCGTACCGCCGCCCAACCCGGTCCCGTCGAGACCGCACCCATCACCCAACGCGGGAAGACGCGTGCCGCACCGGCGCAGCGCGACCACGAGACCGAACCCACCACGGCCCGGGAACCTCGCACTGCAGCGGCCCACCAGCTCACCGGCCTACGCGCACTCAGCGGAGCCAAACTTGTCGCCGCCCGCCGCCATATCGCCGCGAAACAACGCCACCTCGAACAGCTCCGCACCCTCACCGCCGCGACCCGCGCAGCAGCAATCGCGCGCAGCCGCACCGAGAACGTGCGCCGCGAACACAGCCGCATCACCGCGCCCGCACATGCGCTTGCCCAAGCCCGCGCGGCGATCGAAACCCGCACTGAAGCAGTGCGCCGCGTCGACACCGCAATCGACAGCGCCCGCACCGAACTCGCCGGCACTGGACGCCTCGCCCGCAGCAAACGAGCCGAACTCGAAGCTAAGCTCGGCGCTCTCGCGGCCGAACGTGCAGCCGCGGTCGAGCAGCTCAAAACGGCCCGTACCAACGCCGAAGCGATTGCACCCGCTCACGAATGGGATCAGGTTGCCGCTGCGGCCGCCGAAGCGGACAAGCAGCTGCCCGTGGTGCTCCGCGAAGCCGAAGAGCGCGACCGTCAGGCTCTCAACACCGCCGACAAAGCCCTGGAACGGATCGACATCCAGCAGAGGCAACTCGCCGGGCAGGACACCGCGATCACCGCCGAACAAGAACGCCGACGTGACCTCACCCCCGAGCAGGCTGCGGCCGAGATATCGCAGCGCGATCAGACCGCCGAGAAGGACACCACCGGGCCGAAGGCGAAGGAACGCAACAACCGCGCCATGATGCTCGCCCGCCAACGCGAACAAGCCGACCAGCACAAGCAACGCGGCCACGACCTCGAACGCTGACCGGCCCTCAAAGGACCTCCGAACGGATGTTCCGTTCGGGGAGAGACGATCGCGGCAGGGCATCACTGGATCAGTTGATCCTCGTACCGGTGAACAGGTAGCGCCTGAATCCAGGCTCGAATCTCTAGTGCCCCGCCCAGGTCCAGCCCGGCAGGGCCTGTAGTCGACGTGCGCGGTCGGCGCCCAGAGCGCCGGCCTTGCGTCTGGTGCGTTGCTTGGTGACCCACGCGCCGAGTCGGTAGTCCTCGACGGTGTACGACCGTGGGACTCGGGTGTCACCGAAGTGGGCGGCATAGTCCACGAGCCGGCGGAACCCCTGCTCCCACTGATCCGCGAAGGGGTCCCACACCCACCCGGGGACCGCCTCGAGTCGGCGGGCACGGGGGGAATCCAAGTGGCCCTCGGCGTGGTGGCGGCGTTGGATGCTGACCCACACCCCCAGCCGGTAGCTCCCGGTGGTGCAGGCATAGGGGACGCGGGCGTCACCGATCGTTTCCACGTACGTTTCCAGTCGTCGAAAACCCTCCTCCCACAACTCCTCCCACCGGCCCCCGGCGCTATCCCACGCCCACCCGGGCACCGCCTCGAGCCGGCGGGCGCGGCCGAGATCCATGGCGCCGTGTGCGAACGTGCGGCGCTGCTTGTGGACCCAGTGACCGAGCTGGCAACCGTCGACCGTGTAGGACTGCGGGACACGAGCGTGACCGTGGTGGTCGGCGTACTCGGCCAGCCGGCCGAATGCCTCCTCCCACCGATCCGCGCCGGGATCCCACGTCCACCCGGGCACCGCCTCGAGTCGCCGCGCCCGGTCGTCGCGCAACATCCCTCGGGCGTAGTGACGGCGTTGCTGGCTGACCCAGCTGCCCAGTCGCGAGCCATAGGGCAGAACCCGGTCATGCCCCTGGTGGTCGACGTACTCGAGGAGTTCGCGGTAACCGTTCTGCCACTGATCGGCCCGGGCGTCCCACGTCCAGCCCGGTACCGCCTCGAGTCGGCGGGCGCGGTCGGCGCCCAGGGCGCCTCGCGTGTACTGGGTGCGTTGCCGATTGACCCACGCCCCGAGCCGGTAACCATCGACGGTGTAAGACACCGGGATACAGGCATCGCCGTGGTGGGCGGCGTAGTTCAGCAGGTGCCGGTAGCCGGCCTCCCACGGGTCGGCGACCGGGTCCTGTGCTGTGCTGCCGGACAGCGCTGCGAGTCGGGTTCGGCGGCCGGGTGCATCGTTCCCGTCCGGCGGACCCTGTCCCTCGACCCACCCGCCGAGCGGAGCGGCATCGGCGGTGCGCTCGAGCAGGTACGCCGTGAACGCGCGGGCGAACGTTCTGCCGATCGTGGCCGGCAGGTGCAGCCTGATCTGGGGAGGAAGCCGGGGCTGGCGCCTCTCGTGACCCCGCAGGGGTCGGAGTTCATCGAGTTGGTCGGCGAGTCGATCGTCGATCGAGCGCAGTACCGTGAGCACGTCCCACACCGGCTCGAACGACGAGTCCTCCAGGGCGGTGGTGGGATCGGTACCTGCGTCGAGGAAGACGGGCAGCACGATCGTGCCGATGGTCTTGCCCGGGGCGGGGCGGACCGCGTGGCCGACGGCCACGGCGGTGTCGGCGGCCGACCGGCACGGGTCGATGAACGCCACACTGTCCACGGCCGGTACGTCGACGCCGAGCGGCCGCGCGGTAGCCAGCAGTCCTCGCCCACGGTTGCCGAGGCCGCCGAGGTGCTGCCCGAGCATGTGCAGCTTCCGGGCCGGCATTTCACCCGAGGCGTAGTCGGACCACACTCGACCCGTGGGCCGTGCGTGCGCGGGCATCGTCGCGATCACCTCGGGGAACCAGCGGGCGAACTGCTGGGCACGGTCCACCGCCGAGTGAACGGTGAGGGTGCGGTGCAGGTGGTAGCGGTGCATCGCCTGGGCCACGCCGATACCGGCCAGCACGCGGGAGTCGGTGGCCTCGGTCCCGTCGGCGGCGACGGATGGATTGCGCGGCCGGTGACGGTCCGCGCCGCCATCGACAACGATGACGACCACCCGGTAGTCGGTGAGCAGACCACGCTCGACCGCCTCGGCGACGCCGAGGCGGTGGAACACCGGGCCGAACACCTCCCGGTCGCCCGCGGCATAGGCCGGGGCGTCGGCCTCCTGCGTTTCCTGCGTGCCCCGCCTCACGCGGGCGCCGGGGGCGGTCAGGAACAGTCGGCGGCGCGCGGTGATGGCACCGGTGTCGAACAGGGTGGCGCCCCCGCCGTGTCCGGCGCGGTCCTCGGCGTCGTCGGCGATGGCCAGGTCGAAGGCCGGCACCTTACCGAGCCGGAACGCCCGGGCTATCACCGGAGCGGACCGGTAGGTGGCGAACACCACCCGTGGGCCGGAGCGCCGCCGCAGGAACGCCGCGATCTGCCCTGGGTCGGTCGTCACCGGCAGGCCGAGATCACTCGTATTCGCCACCCCCGACTCCGGTTCGGCGACGGTCCCGTCCGCGCACACGGCAAGGACGTCGAATCCCACGGTGGTGTCGGCGGCCCAGGTACGCACTGTTCGGGCCAGCAACGACAGCGTCGGCACCAGCACCAGTGTGCGTTCGACGGCGAGTGTGTCGCGGATCAGCAACGCCGTCAGAGTTTTTCCGGTCCCGTGGGCCATCATCAGCTGACCCCGGTCGGCCCGCGCGAAGCCCTGCACCACCGCCTCGACCGCGTCCCGGTGATGACGGCGCGGCCTGGTCGGTGCCGGCCGCCGGGCCCGCAGGTCCGCGGGGTCGGCGGGCCACTGCACCGCGGCGTCGAGGTCATCGAGGAGCACTAGACCCGCCGGCCTGCGCTCGGTCGCGATCGAGTGCCGGGCCGCCCGCCCGATCAGGTTGGTCGGGGCGATGAACAGACGAAAGGAGAACTCCGCCCGATCCGACGCCGCCAGGAAATTCGCCACGTCACGGTGGGTGACCCAGGCGGCGTCGCTGCACGCTTTCACCCCGATCGCCCACAGCTGTCCGCGACGGTCCTCGGCGACGAGACCGATACCGGCATCGTCACCCCACCGGCCAGGCCACTGCGACCACAGCCACACCCGGCGAAGCGCACACGCGTAGACCGGATCACGGGTCAGATACCACTGGCAGATACGCTCGAATTCCAGTCTCCGCCGACCCGGCTCGCGATCACACCCGGCCAGAAGTTCACCGAGCGCCGCCATGAGCACCACACTAGCGAGGCGACGCCCGGTTCGACGCCGGAATCCGGTACGACCCCGCCCTCGGATGCCGGCGCAGGTCAGCGCGACCGCCGTGGAGTCGGACGGACGAATACTCGCCGTAGCCGCCGCCGCTGCCACGATGCTCGTCCTGGGTCGCCGGGACAGTCCGGGCACCCTCGACTGGGGTGTCGGTGGCCTCACCGCCATCGTCGCCTTGTGACTTCGGGACCGTCACATTTCGAGTTCGTTCTCCGAACCCCTACGCAAGCGCTTGCGTGCCAAGCGTTCCAACGCGGTCGGCGGCGCATCGGCCAGTGACCGTGCGGGAGGGACGATTTCGGTGAGCGCCTGGTCCAACACGGCTTTGAGACGATCCGTCTTCGTGGTGGCTTGGTTGTAGAAACGCGCCCACACGAATTCGGTCCGTAAGGGTGCGTGCTCGGCGAACTGCGCGACGTCGAGTTCGTATCCGGCCTGACGGGACAGTTCGGAGAAGAACACGAACTGTGTCCGGGTGTTCCCTTCCCGGAAACTGTGGATGGTATTGATTTCGCCCCAGTGATCGGCGAGGCCGGCAACGAACTCTGCGCGGCCGCGGCCGCGCAACAGGTTCTCGGCAGCCAGCTTCCGGAACTGCCTTTCTGCTGCTTCACGGATCTGATCACCCACACCGGGGTAGTAGCCGTAATTCACCATCGGCGCGTTCGGATCCCCCGGCGCGAAATGAACGACATCCGGGCCGCTCTTCACCATCTGCTGATCCGGTCCAACACGTTCCTGACCAGCCCACTCGTACACATCCTGGAACAATGCCCGATGGATGGCCTTGAAGTGGTCGTAGTCGAACTTCCCCTCGATCGGGGTCCTGTTCAGTTCGGTCATACGAAGCAACGAAGCCTGTTCCTCGTATCGACGCAGTTTCTCCGCGTCCGGCGTCCCGTACGGGTGCGCCGCGCTGACCAGCTTGTTCCGTAAAACAGTCGTTCCCGGGATGAAGTAGTCATCCCAGGAACCGAACTGTGAAGTTGTCGCAGGCAACGGACGATTAGAGCTCGAGTTCCTGGCGCAACGCCGCCAACTCTTGCTCCGTAGTGCTCACACCACGAGCAACGCGGCGCGCAGCCGCCTTGTCGGCCTCGGTGACGGTGCCGCCGGCAAGACGAACACCCGCGACCGCGAACTGCACCGACTCTTCGACACCGCGTGATGCGGTGCGTGTGGTGACCTTGTGTGCAGTCGTCATGCGGCCCAGCCCTCCCCGTGCGATACGTTCGATCGCTTCCATCACCTTACAGGAAAATGCCTATAAATGCAGCTCAACGGCACTTTCCGTGGCGCAGACGTCATCGCCGGGCGGCAATGTCGTCGCTAACCCACTCCCCCAAACCGTCCAGGTCATCGACCACTTCCGGCGCGTTGAACGAGCACTTCAAGTCCGAGCACCGCTTGTATCCGGCCCGGACCGCGAGATCGCGCAACGTCGGCCAGAGCCACTGCACATGAAACGCTGCAAGCTCCGATCCCGGCTCGTCGAGGGTGTAGGCGCTCTGGTGCGCGACCATCAGCGCCGTCAACTCCTCGACCGCCACAGGATGGCGGAACCAGCACGGCGGAATCACCGCATCCGACCCGGTCACGGCATACCGGCGCCGGAACCACCCCACCCAAGCGATCAGCTCCGCCCACAGCTCCGCCGCCTGCTCCCCGTCGAGATCGGCCCACCGGTACACCCGCGCAGGGACATCGTCCTCGAGCTGCTCGTCGTCGAATTCGTCATCCACCGTCTCGACTCACTTTCCGTTGCAGGGTGGCCCGTACACACCGACCTGACGTATACGGGCATCATCCTGTGCCGCAACAATATCCGTACTCTTACTCGATGGTCTCGTCGTTGTCGTCGACCGTGTCCGTCTCGCCGTGACCGGTGTCTTCGCCGGTGTCGGTGTCGCGGGCGAGGAGGCGTTCGAGCTTCGTTTCCCGCCAGGACTTCGATCCCGGTTCGCGGCACCAGTCCAACGCAGTGGTGTCGTCATCGACGTCGATCTCCACCACCACTCCCGCGCCGAGAGATGCCCGCATGAGGTCCTCACTGCGAACGTGATGATTGAGAACGTGAATCCGCACGGTCAGTGCGTCGACCTCGAGTTCTTCGCGGACCTTGCCTGCCAGGAACACCGCTTTACCGGCGGCCGAGAGGTCCGCCGAGTTCTGATCGCCTTCCTTGCGGATCTTGTCGCCGGCGAAGAACTCTCCGTACCAGGCCACGAATCCCTCCGACCCGCACACCGCAAACGAGGAGACTTCGTCGTCACCGGCCGCCCACAGTTCCACCAACGGACCGTCTACGGCGGCTGCCTCGATCTGTGCGAGGCGCTCACGCTGCGCGATCGACCGCAGTTCGTCGTAATCGATGTCGAGCCGCTTGTTCAGCTCGGTCTTGAACTTCGGGAACATCGACGCGGTCGCGAACTTGTGTTCCTTCGCCCACTCGTACAGCTGTGAGTGGGTGGTCAACGCACGCAATTCGTCCGCGCCGGCCTTGACTGCTTTACCGACTTCGTCCCACTGCTGCGCCGACGAGGACGAACTGCGTGACTTCGTGCTACTGCGACGACCTTGAACCATGAGCACAACTCCTTCTTCGGCTAGGAAATTCGATGGGCAAGCGAGAAATTGTTCAGCTGAGCGGGATGACCTCGATCGGGGCGGACGTGGACACGAAACCCTGCTCGATGACGACGGCCGCCTGCCTTTCCGACGCGGCGACGACCTCACTGATCTGGGGGTCCTCCCAGAAACCGGGAAGGTCGAGCATGACGGCTTTGTTGTTGCGGCGAATCATCAACGCCGTGCCCTCTTCGAGCTCGCGGATCGCCGATTCCTCCATCACCTGGCGGCGGTGCAGGCTTCCGCCCCGCGCAGCGCCCATTCCCCGTCCACGCGGCGACGGCGCCGAGAGCACGAACTCTTCGATCGAGCCGAGTAACGTCGAGACTTCCTTGAGCGTCGCGGTATCGAGCAGACCGGGCAGAATCAGCCGAATATTGGCACTACCAGCGAGTTCCTTCGCCCCTTCGCGGCCCCACCGACGTTCGGTCTGCGAGAAGTTGTGGGTGAACGCGACCAACTGAATTCCGCGGCCCCCCGAGTCCGACATCTTGGCGGGCAGTTCCGGAATCGGCGCAACGTTATTGAGTTCGTCCAAGACCAGACGCAGCGACGGGTCCAGCTTGCGGCCGGCGCGGCGTTGCGAGAGCTTGTTCGCCACGAAGAACACCTCCGCAGCCAACGCGGCCGCGAACGGTGCCACCGACCCGTTACCGCCTTCGGAGAGCACATACATGGTGCCGGTCCCCTTATCGACGAAGTCCCGCACGTCGAACGACTCCGCGGCCGGGCAATCGACCGCCGCCAGCAACGACGGCGAGGCCAACGGCTCCATCACCGAGGTCAGCACCATCAGAATGCTCGACGTCGTCTTCTCCGACTTCGCATCCAAGATCTCGGCGAGCGTGCGCGCCCACTCCGGATGACGCTCGTCGAGGATCGCCCGGGCATCCTCCGCGTCCGTGGACTCGCACCACTGCACCACGTCCGAGAGGCGCATGCCCCCGAGCGCGGCCGCGTGCAAATAGCACCGCAGCAGGGTCGCTGCCTTCTGATCGAAGAAATCCCCGTCCCCGCTCGACTTCGCGGTCTTCGGCTTCGCCGCCACCAAAGCAGCAGCGCGGCGGATCGCCACGTCCGCGTCCTCACACCCGGCGATCACCGACCATGTGATCCGATCCGGCCACCCGGAAATGTCCTCCGGATCGAACACGACGACCTCACCGCGCAAAAACCGCGGCAGCCAGGTCTGATGCAAGACGTCGACCTTCGTCGACGTGATCAGGCAACCACCGGGAGCCGAAAGCACCATCGGAACCGCCAAACGGGACGACTTACCCTGCTGTGCTGCACCCTCGACGTAGATCGCGTCCTTCGCCGACACCCACACCGGGTGCTTGGAGTTGTGCAGGAAACCCAGGCGCAACGCCAGCTCCGCGGTCTCGATGTCCTTGTCCGAGATGCCCTCGAGTGAGGGGCGCAGGAACCGGCCCTCCTTGCGCGCCGAGGCTTCGTCAAGCTTGGCGACCCGCAGGTCTTTCAACGTCGCCAATCCGACCGGCGTCTTGCTGCGGCGCTTGGACCTATGGTCCGCCCACCACCACGAGCACACGCCGATGACAACGAACACGACCACCGCCACGGCGGCGGCGATCACGGTTGCCTGCGTCGGCCAGATCAGTTTGCCGTTCATCACGGCAAACCCGGCGTCGATCGGATTTCCCGGCACCTGCTGGTCGATACCGGCCCAGGACGATCCCACCTGGACCGAGATCCCGATCACCGAGACCGCGGCGACCGCAACCCCGACGAGCCCGCCGACGAGGTAGATGCCGAGATCCGACTTGTGGGGATCGCGGGTGTGCAATTTCTCAGCCATGAGTCACTTCCTGTGTGCATCGAGGGCAAATGGGTGCAGCTACAGCGGCATTCGTCATCCGGTCTCTTCGATCCGGTAGTTCGCCGCCCGCCAGGTCCCGGAAGCATCCTTCTCGAGGGTCACCTCCGCGGCCGAGGTCTTGTACGGCGTCGATCCGCCGTCCGGGTGAAGCACGACTTGCCGGATCCGGACGTCGACCGTGGCGGTCGTGCCGTTGATCGAGGGCGCCGATTCCGCCGTCGCCGCGGCGGTGAGGGTGTCTCCGCTACGTGACCACGCCGCCCACTCGGCCGCCGGCCTCGGAAGCGGGATCGGTTCGGTGGTAGCGGCCTCCGCGAGCACGCCGGTCAGCAGATCCGCTTGTCCGGCGCGGTTCAGCGCCTCCCACCCGGACCGGTCGCGGGCCGGTTGCCAGGAGAAGATCATCGACATGGCGTTGGTGGCCACGGTCTGCGGATCCGCGTGTTCCGGGGACAGCGGGTCCTCATGGTGGTGGTTGGAGTCGTGGCCTTCCGCGGCTGCGGGGCCGGCATCGTTGCCGACGCTCTGGCGGACCGCGAACACCACTCCGACGATCAACACGAGCGCCACCACGACACCGATGACGATCGCGATGCCCTTGTTCTCTCTCATCGCTGTTCTCCTAGTTCTTGCCCGCGAGGGCGGCGTCGTAGCGGGTCATGCGTTCTCTGATGTCGGCGACGTACGCCTGGGTTTCGGCGTACGGGGGAATCCCGCCGTACTGCTCGACCGCACCGGGCCCGGCGTTGTACCCGGCGAGCATGGTGTCGATCGGATCTCCTGTGACCTGCCCATTTCCGTGCAAGGGCCGTAGGTAGTCGGCGACGTAGCAGTCGTAGGCGCCCTGGGCCATCACCGCATCGGCGATGTCGTTCGGATCCCCCGCGCCGGCTGGCCCGCTCCGGTTGCCGTTCTCGTCGACCGGATACCCGAAGGCATTCCAGGTCTCGGGCATGAACTGGGTGTAACCGGCGGCACCGGCCGGGCTGATCTGACCTGGTTTGAAGTTCGATTCCTGCTCGAGCTGACCAGCCAGCAGCGGTGGGGTGATCTCCCGGCACTGCTGCGCGCTGATGACCAGCCATTTCTCGAACTCCGGCGGCACCGTGCCTGCCGCGAGATCTGCGTCGCCCAGATCGGCGCCGCCGATCGTGCAGTCTCCCGCAGCCTTCGGGGCGGCGCCGCCATCCACGTCGGGGGCAGGCCCGTAGCTTTGACCGGCGGTGGGCATGCCGTGTCCGACCGTGGTCACGTGAACGTGATCGAAGTGATTCTGTGTGGGGCTGCCCCGGTCCTCCATGAGGTTCGGGGGGCCGTCGGATGGAATGTATTCCTGACGCCAGATCATGAACTCGATCTGGAAGTACTCGCGATGGGCCCAGAGGTAGTCCTTGACCGCGTCGCCGAGCTTGCGGCCCTCGCCGCTGGAGTAGTTGTCGATCATGATGTCGGCGCCGCGACCGGACGGATGGTCAGGGAAGGAGTCGACCGGGCGCCATCCGCCGATCGCCGTCAGCTGCGGGAACTTCGCGTGCACGGCCCGGGCGACACGAACGGTGTCGATCTGCCAATGCTCTTCGGATCCCACGGTGGTCGGCAGCGCCGCCATTTCTGCACCCGGAGGCGTGGATGGAGTCGACGGTCCCGGGGTCGTCGGTGCGGTGGGGGCGGGGCCGGCGGTGCCGGGTTCGGCGGCGGATTGGTAGTACGGCATCGGGTCCACGTCGTGGCCGCCGGTGAGTCTGCCGCCTTCCCACACCTCGAAATGCAGGTGAGCCCCGCCGGGGCCGGGAGGGGACACTTCCCCGTTGTAGCCTTCGTTGGCGATGTGCTGACCAGCCTTGACCTGGTCCCCCGCCCCGACGAGGACGCCGTCGTCGTTCATATGCCCGTAGACGGTCGAGAACATCTTCCCGTCCATCTGGTGATCGATCACGATCCACTGACCGAATCCCGTCGCGGCACCTGCGGCGGCGACCACCCCGTCGGCGAGCGAGAAGATCGGTGCACCGACCGCGCCCGCCAGGTCGATGCCGTGGTGATCAGGCCGGTCCGGTGTGCGCCATCCGGAGGTCAGGTGAGCGTCCACCGAACGCATCGGCTTTGACATCGACCCCGCAGGGACTCCCTGCGCCACCGACGATCCCGCGCCGCCGCCTGTGGGGACGCAGTCCGTCGACGTCGGTTCCTCCGAGGTCACGACGAAGATCACCACGAGGAGCGGCAGGATCAATACCAGCGCCGCAGCGAGTCCCTTCTTCACGCCAGCCCAAGGGTTCTGCCGGCGATGCCACGGCTGGAGGCGAGATCGTGGTTCTGTCGGCGTAGCCGCTGCACTTCTTCTTCCAGGGCCCGCATTTTCGCGGTCACTTCCTCCGGCGGTGCCTGACGTGCGGGTCCGTAGCTCTCACCGATCCACCGCGACACCGTGTTGACGTGTGCGCCGAGAACTTTCGCGATCGCTTGGCAGCATTCGAGGCGGGAGTTGTACTGATGGCGGGTTTCGGCGAACGTCTTCTCCGCCCAGGCGCGGGTCTCGTCCCCGTACCGGCTGCTCACGCCACTCCCTCGAGTTCGAACAGTTCGGTGAAGCGGGAGTTGGTGTCGTGCAACTTCAACTCGATTTCGGTCTGGGTGAACACCGTCTGCACGGGTATGCCCGGCACGTTGTCCTTGGAGATCTTGATCATGAATTTGCCCAGGCCAGGAGGGTTGCGGCGCGGACCACGCCTGGTTCGGCGCATCGGAGCGCCGCGAGACCAGGAGGTGATCATCGAACGCTCGGCCGTGGTGAATTCGAGGACGTCGGAGAGTCGATCGAGCTCACCGGACGGCAACCCACCGCAGATGACCATTCCGGAACGCTCGATGAAGCCCTTGGCGATCTTGACGTCGACCTCGGTGGGCAGCGTTTCGAGGTCACGGCCGGTGTGCGTGATCTGCAGCAGGCCCGTTCCGTCGCTGCGGTTGAGTCGGGTGAGTTCGTCGATGCGGTTGACCATGCCCGCGCCAGCTCCGAGCACCTGCCAGAGCTCGTCCAAAATAGCGAGGAAATATTTCTGTGGTTCCAGGCCGGCGTCGGCGAGCAGATGTGCTGCCTCCATCGACCCGTAGGCATCGGACCAGCAGCTCAGCATGACCGCTGCCTTGAGCTTCTTGTCACCGCGACTGATAGCGGAGACATCGATGCAGATCGCCGTCGAATCCAAGTCGAGAGGAACACTGGTGTGATCGGCGAAGATGTCGCCGAGCGGCCCGTCGAGCAGCGCCTCGAGGGACTGCACCAACCGGGTGATGATCTCGATGTAGTGCTGCTCGGACTGGGCGAAGACGACCTTACGAAGACGCGGCGACCCCGCGATGATCGCCTTCGACAAGTCCTTGACCAGAGGCGGAGCGACGAACGAGAACTCGCCGCCGTCGCGCAACTCCCGCAATGCCCGCGAGAGCAGTGAGCTTTCGAAGTCCTTGATCGACTCCTGACGAATCAGTTCGATCAGCGCGGTGATCATCTGCAACTGGCGCGAATGCACGACCAGCTTGGTTTCCTCGATCAGCGACTCGATGTGCTCGGCGCTCACCCGCTCGCGGCCCGTGAACGGGTCGATTGCCGACAGCGGCTGCCCGGTGGCAGCGGCGGTCTGCTCTGCTCTGCGCAGTCGCGTGAGGTGCTGCTCGAGGCGTGGGAGAACGGCGCCCATCGCCCCGGCCGAGAGCGGATTGAGATGGCCCTTGCCGTGCCCGAGCGTGATGACCTGACCACCCATCGCCTGGGTAGCGCCGACGTACTCGCCCTTCATGTCGCCGGCGACGATCGGGCACTGATTGCGGGCCACGGCACCGTGAAACATCTTGCGGATGAACGAGGACTTACCCAGACCTGGCAGGGAGAGCACGAACGCAGACGGGTTCGTGATCAACCCCTCGGCGAACCAGGTCAGCACATCGCACGAGGCGGAATCGCCGGTGATCTGATGCATCCCGATCGGAGTGCCGAGCGTAGGGGCCGTGGCACCGATCATCCACGGATTGAGACCACAGGCGTGCATCGTCGACACCTGGTATTCGACCGGGGCGAGTACGGTCTCCATCGCGCCGCCGCCGTCACTGCGAATGTAGCTGTCCCGGAACCCGCGCCGAGGCAGAGCCCTGAACGCACGCCGCCAGGACGGGTCGGGAGTCTGCTCGTCGGCGTCGTCTCTCTCCTCGTTGACCTTGCGCCACTTCTTGAGAGCACGAGCCTTGGGTGAGAGCGGGAACGGCGCGGAGGCCGCACCGTTGTCGATCGCTTCGGCCAGGGCCTCGAGCTCGGCGAACTCCCACTTGCCGATGATGTTTGCGAGATCGTCGCCGGTGAGGGCGTCCACGGTCTTCCACTGCATGTCGAATCCTCTTCCTTCAGCCGTTGCGGGCGATCTTCGAGGTGGTTGTGTGCTCACCCAGCAACACCCCGACACCGAGTCCTGCCGCGAACGCGGCATCTTGCATTCCGTAGGCGCGAACCAGCTTCAACATCGCGCGGGCGGACAAGGATTCGAGGATCGACGACGCATTCGGTACCTCCGACCCGGTGGCGCAGGTGATCGTCATCAGCGCTGAGTAACGCACCAGACCGGCACCGCGGACCTGTTCCTGGCGGGCCTGCTCGGTGGTCTCCACCCGCATTTCCGCCGCCGCCGACACCAGACCCGACTTCTGATTCACCGCGGCGCGGGCATCCTTGTGATCGCGGTTGACCTGCTTGGTTGCATCCCCAGCCGAGAAGGGGCGGTAGATGAGCGTCAAACGCTTACGATCCAAGTCGTCGTGCGGCCGCAACAGCGGCTTGAGGACCTCGTCGGTGAACACCGACTCCGGCGGCGCCTTCATCTCGTACACGACCGAAACGACACCGTTGTGCCGGTAGTAATCCCACTTCGTCACCGCCGCAGCCGGACCGGCATCCTCCCAATCGATACCGTGAGACTCGTCCAGGATCTCGAGTTCCTCGAGCTCGCGCTCCGCGGACGGGTTGTAGCTGCGGTGCACGAACGCGACGATCTGCTCAGCAGACATCGGCGAGGCTTCGACACCGGCATTGAGCAGGTCCTCGTACGCGGCGGGCAGGCGCCGCGCCAGCTCGGCCGCCATTTCCTCCGGCTCGGTGCGGCGTTCGCGCGTCGTCGCCTTGAACGTGATCGCCAAACGGCACAACGTCTGAGACCTACCCGAGGGGAACTCCACCGCCGCTTCGCGCTGAATCCGAGAGGCGATCTCCGAGCGGGACTGCTTGATGGACTGCTCGACCTCGAGGCCCAACCGGTATCCCGTGGCCGGAATCGATTCGACGATCGCCACCGCCGCGACGATGTCACCGGGCAGGCCCAGACCGGCGAGATAGGCGCCCCAGTCGGCGGTCATCAAGTCCTTTTCCGGCGTCGTCAACGCTTCGTCGCCGCCGGGCCAGCATTCGAGGACCACCGTGTACTCGGCACCGCGGCGCCGGTAGATCATCCCGAACGGGTTTCCCAACCGGTCGACGCCGACGTGCAGCGTCGTCGATGCCAGCAGGCCGGGAAGGCGGAAGCGGCCCCCCGGAATACGCGAATGCGGACCGGACCGGTACACGGTCGACCCCGTGGCCGCACGCTTCCACCACTGAATCTTCAACTGCATCACCTCGTACATCGAGCGGTGACCCCACCGGATCACCAAGGGGGCGATCACTACCGCGAACACCGCGGCCAGGATGAAACCTCTGAGAACGTCTGAGCTCACGCCCACAATCAGGGAGGTCAGGAAGCCGACGGCGGCGAACGAGCTCGCCCAAATCGACAAACCGAAAATGCCAGTGCGACGGGGAACCGAACCCGACCCGTACAGCGGACGTTCATTCGTCCGCTCGGCCACGGCGCTCATCGGGTCGTATCCGTGGTGCCAGTTGCTGCACCGACCACCCGATCGGCAAGCGGGTCGAGTGCGCGAGCGTCCCGACCGATCGTGATCGGTGTCCCGACCGGCAGCTCCGTCAAGCGCGTGTATCGCTTCGGAGGAACCATCCAGCGGCGCTCGGCGTACACCGTTGTCCACATCAGAAACGCGATGACCACTGCCGATTCCCACACGGGCACGGAAACCAAATGACTGGGTTCGCCGGCAACCTGCGCCACAATCGCGCACGCCAGCAATACCGCGAACACCTCCCGAACCAGGCGGCGTGGGGGTCGGGCCAACGAGCTTGTGACGGTCATATCCTGCCGCTGCGAGAGGCGGATCGACACCGCAGTGAAGACGGCCGCCAGTAGTGCGGCGATCCATGCGGTCCACAATGCGGAGGTTGCCGCCACGCTGCTCGACCCGATCGCTTCCGCCGCCCGCATCACAGCGTCGCAGGCATCGACGATGCTCAGCAGCGTCGGATGCGACGTACCGGCCTCGGAGATGTCGCCGCGGACCGTGTCGAGGGCAGCCCACCGAGAAAACCCGAGCACGAACGTCAGAAGGGTCACGTGAGCGGCGAACAAGACGACGGGGCGAAGGGTCCACCACATCTCCCGGATGAACCCGCCCACCGAGGAATATTTTGCGCTCGTCAAGGCTGCGGACAGGGAATCGATTCGGGTTGCCAGCGACGATCGGGCAGAGGCCTCGGTACTCATCAGAACTCGCTTTCTGAGAAGGAAAAGGAGAAGAAGTAGCGAAATAGGGTGAAAGAACCCTTATCTCGGAATGTGACCGTGGTAGTTGCCGACAGCGCCGCCAGCGATGTTCGCCGCTGCTGCCGCGCCTTGGCTTGCCGCTTGACCGGCGACCGCAGCGCCGCGGCCGAGCGCTCCCGCTGCGGACGCGGCCGTTCGTGTGCCGGCGCCGACAGCTCCGGCGACACCGGAAAGGGAACGACCTGCCGCTGCTGCGGAGCTGCGGGCACCCGGTGCACCACCACCGGACGACTTCCCGCTACTGAATCGGCCGCCGTACGACGACGCCGCACCGGAGGCGGGAGAACCCTTACCGCCGCCGCCACCGCCGGTCGATCCGCCGCCGGCTCCCCCAGCGCGAACACCACCGGATCCGCCCCGGGTCCCCAGTGCGGCCGCACTGCCGAGCACCGCTCCGGTAGCACCGGCCATCGCCGCGGCCTGCTGCGCTCCGCCGCCGCCACCTGCGCCGACAGGTCCAACAGCCGCCATGAGCGAGGGCAGCGACAAACCTGCCACTGCCAGCAGAACCGAGCCGATCACCGCAGCGGAGGCAACGTTCGATGACGAAGCCCAGAAGGCGAACACGTAGAACAGTGACGCGACTGGCTTGAACAGCAACGCCGCGACGACGAAGCCCATCATCGTTGCCCAACTCTGACGGCCCGTTCCGGTCGCCGACTGCGCCGCCGCTACCGGAGCCAAGCCGACAACAATCGCCAGCACAGCCTCACGGACGAGCAATGCGATTAATTGCGAGACGGACCCGAGTAACCCGAGACCAGTGAGGACCAGGGCCAGAACTGGTCCCAGGCCCGTCTTCTCGTCGATCCACGCAATGGCCGTGACCTTGGCACCCAGGTCTCCGCCCGATGCCTGCTGGAGGACCCAGGTGGAGAACACGTCACCGGTGAGATGGAAGATGATGACGAGCGTGGGGAGCAGACCGGCCGCGAAGATGGTCCGAGTCAGCATTTTCGCGGTTTCGTCCGCACCCTCCGCGACGGCTTGCTGCCGGGCGATCGCCAACTTCGCGGCCGCGACGATCATGCCGACGACGAATGCCACCAGTTGGATCTCCCAGGTGATGTTCCGGATACCGGTCATCGCATCACCACCGGTCAGCCCGGGAATCGGGACGGACATCCAAAAGGTCATGACCGTCGAAAATGCGGCGATGTTGCCTTCCATGACCGCTTTGGCGAACTTGCCCACCGGGTCGTCCCAGAAGGTCGATGCGGCCGAGGACAATGCGGTGGAGAACGCGGCACCCGGATGATCCGTCGATGCCTTGTCCAGGCAGAACGCCTCGCTCAAGAGGCCGCCGGTAGCGTCGTCGAGCCATCCTGAGGGTCCACCCATGTGGTCCTCTTCCAGGCATTCCCGCCGCGCTTGTTGGAACTCGTTGCCCTGTGCTCCGGTGTCGTCCGGCAAGTTCAGTGTCGGGCCTTCCGATGGAGGGGGAACGCTCGGCCGGTCCTGGGCGGCAGCGACACCGACGCTGCTCAACGAGAAGAACAGCAACGCAGCAACTGCCGCGACGATCCGCTTCACAGTGACCACCGTGTCCAGGTGCCGTCCAACGCGGAATAGGTCTGACCGGCGGAGATCGACTCGCGGTTGAACTGTGCTCGCCAGTCCCCATCGCGCCAGAGCAGGTTCGTTCGGATGCCCTTCCAGATCGGGGAAGGCAAGGCACCGTTCTCGTCGACGGTGCGCTTCATGCCCCACTCGACAGAGACGAAGTCCGGGTCACAGCTCAATACCCGGAACGCATCCGGGGCTTGCAACGATTGGAGGTTCTTCGGGTCGGCGCCCTCGCGATCGGGGTTGTCGAGCAGCGCGTCGAGTTCCGGGCTCGGGACACTCATCTGACGAATCGAATCGACCGTCACCTGTCCGCCGACGTACGAGCGTGCGATCACGTTCCACCCCGCCAGCGCCGCACCCTGCGGGGTTCTCGAGTATCCGGAGATCACGTTTCCGTCCGATGTCGTCGGGCCATCGGTTTCGGAGAACAAGGTCGCGACATTGAAGGTGCGTTGAATCATCACTCCACCAGGTGAAGTGGTGGGCTGATCTGTCGAGCATTCAGTGCGCGGCCCGGGGTCGCGCTGCGGAAGGATCATTCCCGCAGGATTGTTCGGAATCATCACTTTCCGGCCGGCCAGATCGGTGGTGGGGTCCCCGAATCCGGTTGCCCCGTTGTTGCCCTGCGCTGAAGGCTCGGGGCTCCGCGGGGCGGCTACCGGTGGCGTGGGTTCGGTGGCGTCACTGCCGGCGAACCAGGCGAACGCGGCCGCGACGAGTACGACGACCAGAGCGAACGCCCCGCCGATCATCCATTTCTGTTTGGCGTTCATCAGCTCTTCTCCTCGATGAGGGTGTAGCCGTCGAGGCTGTGGGCCTCGCGGGCATCGACGTTCTCTGCGGCCGTGGGAAGGACCAGCCGCCAGTCCCCGATCCACTGCAAGGCGACCGGGTACACAAAGCGGGCTGGCGGGGAACCGATTTCCTGCACGACGTCGACAGCGGCGGTGGCGGAATCACCGGGCGTGTACTCGGTGACCTTGAAGGCGATGAACTTCGGTGCCTGCTCGGCTGGGACCGGGCCGGTCACCGAGACCAGCGCCCGGTTCGCGGCGAATTCATCGCGGCCAGGGCCAGGGGCGGTGACAACCGAGACCATCTGTCCCCAGCTCGTATCCGGGGTGAGCGCCAGGTACGCCTGTCCGCGGATCGCGGCCAGGACAGCGCCTTGCGGGGTGTTGGAGTAGCCGGAGGGAATCGTGGAGGTGGTCTTCGGGCCGTCCTCGGGTGAGCGAGGCAGCCGAACACCGTTGTAGTTTTCCCAGCTCAGATGGGCTGGCGCGGTGGTGGTGTCCACCGGCGGCACGACGGGGCCGGGCGTATCCGGGTCCGATCCACACCCCGCAGAGGCGGCGAGCACGGTCGCCGCCAGGACGAGCGCGGCAACCGAGCGGCGACCGATAGTGCGCATGGTTTTCTCTTCTCTTCTCAGACGATGAGGCGATTGGCGATGGCGGCGGCGGAGCCGACGAGGACCGCGCAGCCGCAGATCCGGAACAGGGTTTTGTCCTCGAGGATTTGGCTTGCGGTCACACGCTGGTAGGCGAGCATCGCACCGAAGGTGACGAGGGCCGCGATGCACGCGACGATGCCGATCCAGCTCACGTACCGCACCACCAGCATCAACGGCTCCCACGCCTGCGTGGGGAGCCGTTGCCGATCGGCAGGAGGCTGGCCGATCAGCACCGCTGGGCTCATCACGGTCAGCTGGCGAGTTGATTGATGACGGCAGGGGCGAGACCGATGACGACCGCGCCGATCATCGCGCCGACGATCTTGCTTTTGCCGTCGCCGTCGCGGGCGCCGCTGCGCTCCATAGCGAGCATCACCCCGCCGATGACCAGGCCGGCGATCGCGAGGACGACGCCACCCCATTTGACCCAGGAGAGCAGCATGAGGAACTTGTCGACGCCGGGCGGCGGCTGCGGCGGCTCGGTGCCGATCTGTGCCAAAACATCAACGCTGGCAGCGTGATACGCGACCTGTACGGAACTGAGGACTGCAACCATGAGAGTGCCTTTCTTTCGGCGAGGGTGAACTTTTCAGGGGTGAAAATTCAGGGGGCCTGACGGGTCGCAGCGAGGCGGGCGGCGTCGAATATCTCCGCCCCGACCTCGACGAGTTTGGGGTCCGGGTATTCGGTCGGGTCTGCGCGCCGCAGCTTCGAACCTGGCGGCGGCGCGGGATCGTTCGGTGACCACACCGGCATCTGCTTGTAGGTCAAGGTGCGGTAGTGCGGTAGGTACGGCAGGCGCCAGACCCGCGGGGCCGCCGACTCGACGACGTCGAGCTGCCGGCGCAGCGTGGCGGGCAACTTTCCGGGGGCATCGGGCACGCTGACCAGTCCCAGCAGTGCGCAGCCGCCGGTCAATCCGGCGATTGACTGCAAGAGCAGGTCGTGAGCACTCTGCAATCCCTCACGGTGCGTGCGGGCAACGATGACCACACTGCGATAGCGATCCGCGGCCGGCCATCCCATCCGGGAGTCACCGGCAGGTGCCCAGGTACGCGTCAACGTCGCCACACCGGCGGCGGTGTCGTGCGCGCCGAGAAGCCAGAACGCCGGCCTGGGAGTTGTCGTCGCGATCGCCGTATCCCATACCGGAGCCCTCGATTCGGTTGGTGGAATCCGCAGTCCAGCGGGAACGACGACCCGACCGGTCACGCTGCCGGGGTCGTTGTCCGGATCACCCTCGCGGGAGAGAGGTGAAGCCATCTTCGTGTCCTTCCATCAACTTCGGGTGCCACCACCACCGCGAACTACTGGCCGGGTGAGGGACACCCGGGGGTGCCCCTCACCTGCGGCTCAGTTGATTCCGGCTGGGGTCGGTGTCGCGGTGACTGTCGCGGAACTCGGCGAGCTGGTTGCGGGGCTGCTCGGCGAGGTGGAGGTCGTTGACGGCCTCGTCGACGATGTCGAACCTGCAGTGGCGCTGGTTCCGAGGATTTCCGATGCCGAACGGCTCTGCTGTCCGATCGCTGCCAGCAGTGGCCCGGACTGATCGGGTGTCGTCGACCCGGTACGGCGGACCTGGTCACCGGTCAGATCGTGGGCGAGCGCGACGATCCATTCCGTCACCAACTCCACCGGGGTCTGGCCACCGGTTCCCACGGGGACCGTGGTGTAGCTTCCGTGCTTGGCGATGGTGTCCCAGTAGGCGGTGTCGGTCGCCATCTTCGCCAGACCCTTGTTGTCCGCGATGCCGGACTTGACCTCGTTGAATGCGAGGGTGACGGCCTTGTCGACCGTGGCCGGCGGGACGAGCTTGACGGTCGCGGTGAGGATCTTGGCACCCAGCACACCGATCGCCGCCTGCGGCCCAGCCACCCCGGCCGCCGCGATCTGTGCGATGGACTGCGGCGTGAGGACATCCTTGGCCACGGTGACGGCCGCGGCGATGCCCATACCGGCGATCTTCGTCACCGCCGACACCGCTTCGCTGATGCCGTCCGCCCGCTTGGACGGATCACTGTAGGCGACCATTCGATTGAGGACCGTGGTGCCCGAGTCCTTGACAGTGAAAACGCCTGCCTTGGAATCGAAGTTGATGTTGTCGTTGACGACAGAGGCCCCGGTGTAGATCACCGACTGTCCTAACGCGGCACCCACACTGGTCAAGATCGCCACCGGGTCCTGCGTGTTCATGTTGGACTGACCGGCGATATTGGCCACCATGCGCGCCAACGGGGCGTCGGTAGGGGTATCGCAGGCAAGATCACCCGGCGTGCAGAACGAGGCAACCCGATCCGCGACCTGGCCAAAGGACCTCTCCCCCGTCGTCTCCGGAGCGATACCTCCCCCGGCCGGGGTTTGTATCGCAGCGACCTCGACCGATTCGACCGAATCACCCTTGGCTCCGGGTGCGGTCGCAGGAGCTGTCTGCGACGACGACGCGAAGACCGGCGCACCTGCAGGGCGAGTCGGGTCCGAGAACAATGCTGCGCCGGCGAACCTGTCCGCGGAGATAGGCCCGTCACCGGCACCGATCTCACGGGCGAGCGCCGAGGCTACTTGTCCGCCCTGGCTGTATCCGCCGATGAAGACCTGGGTGTCCGGGCACTTGCTCGCCAAATCAGTGAGCATCGCCGCAGCATTGGTGATTCCCATCTGCACGGACTGCTCGTAGGTGTCCGTGGACTGATCACCGGGTTTGCCACCGAAACTCGCCGAGTAGTTCACGTACGAGCGATCGATCACATTCTTGCTGCCGCTGTCGCCGTTCGCCGCCAGCAGGGCCGGGATCGCGACTTGAGAGAAGAAACCACCGTCCTGATCGGTCGGCGCAGTCGGTGAGGAATCGGTGGTCCCGTTGACCAACAGCAGATGCAACGGTGTGCATCCCGAATCCGCTGCTGACGCAGAAACCGGGGTCGTGGTCGTCGGCGAGGATGGAGTCGACGTCGCAGGCTGCGCTCCTGCGGCACCGGTCCCTGCCATAGCGACCAGCATCAGCGCCGTAGATGCGGCCGCGGCCGCGCGCAGAAGAGTCGGTGAATGAATGTGCATATCTTTACTGCCCCTCTCGAGGATGGATGGCAACAATTCGGGCACCGGAACCGTCCGGATTCGTCACGGGCTACTCCCCTGTCCTGACCGTGATCGCTGTGATCAGCGCCCCGCCGTTCGGTCCCGGCGTAGTCGCCACGTTCTGCGGGTAATGGGCTGAGGCACCGCCGGGTGGGCGCACGAACAGATCGACCACGTACGCACCGCCACCCCGCGCCGACGCGAGCAGGCAATGCTCAGTGCCCGGTGCGAGGGTGGCGAGCGCTTCGGTCATCTGCTCGACCGTTCCCACGACCGCACCCTCCGCCACGAACGAGCGGGCCTTGGCGGCATCGCGGTCGACGTAGTACGCGGCCTGGAACCTCGCAATCGCCGCTTCGCCGGCATCCGGGGACGACCCATCGATCGGCTCTCCCCCGGTGAAGCCGAAACACCACGGGCGAACTCCCTCGGCCGCTGCCTGCGCCGGGGATGGTGTCACCGCTACCGTCGGCCTCGCGGTGATCACCGCACTGATCGGCAGAGGGTTATCGGGTGCTGAGAATGCGGCCACCGCGGTCGCAGCGACACCGGCGAGGACAGCGACGGCCGCCGTAATCGATCCACCGACCGCCACCGCGGTGCGGTGACGAGACAACCATGACCGGCCTGTTTCGTCCGCGGGCTTCGCTGCGGTATCCCCCGGGTGCTGGTCCACCACCCATGAATCCGGTCCCACGCCGTCAGCGGCAGGGTCCGATGGCCACGGCTTCCCCATGGTCGAATCGGGATCGCTCCACTCCGAGCCGCCCTGCTGGTGCGGCATGGGTTCGGTCTCGGGTCGGGCGCCGAGAATCGGGCTGGTCACATCGAACCAGTCGTCTTCCTCGGCGTTCGCATCCTCGAGCCCGTTGCCGCCTTCTACGACGGAGAATGCCGTCCTGCCGACCCCGTCCGCGGGGTCGGCAGGAGCATCATCGGTGTTCCCGGAATCCGGCGACGGCGGCGCGGTGAACCAATCTTCGATGGCACTCTCGTCCAAACGGTTGTCTCCATCGAATCGCGAATCCACCATCGGTCCCATCTCCTGTTCGGTGTTCGTCGTCGGATTCCGGTCACCCGGACACGCCCGTAACGGGGTGCCGGTTCCTACTGCTGTGATCAGGCGTTCAGGCCGGCGACCACGGCACCGGCGAACGCTGATGCTTGCTCGATCACTGGTACGGCCGCGGCCGCCGCGTTCGCACCGGCCTGGTCCGCTGCGGCGACGACCTGGCCGCCGCCCTGCTGTGCCAGCGCCGCGCCACGCACCTGCGTGAGCGTCGCGTTCACCTGGGGTGCTGCCTGCTCGAAGTACGCCGGTGCCGTTTCCGTGAAATTGCGTGCCTGCTCGACAACCTCTGCGCCAGTGGGGAACTGTTCAACCTGCTCGACCACCGCCACCGTCTGTGTGGTGACAGCGCTGGTATCGATCCCTGGCGGTGTCCACAGCGGAGCAGGTGCGGCCGGAGCTGCCTCGACGGCAGGGACCGCCGGTGCCGGTTCCTCGATCGTGAGGTCCTGGCCACCGAAGACCGTGGCACCGACCAAAGCGCCGGCGGCACCACCCACCCCGGCGCCGACCGCGGCCGCGGGCAGCCCTATCACGGCCGCGCCGACTCCAGCGCCGATCGCCGCACCCGGACCCACACCCCAACCGCCGGTCGGGGCGGTCACAGCGGCACCGATACCGGCACCGATCAACGCACCACCGCCCGCTCCGACAACCGCGGCGGGCCCGCCCAAAGCGGTGAGTCCGATACCCGCGCCGAGTAACCCGCCGCCGATCGCACCGCCGGTGACCCGATCGGCCTGCGGTGCGTCGACACCAGCGTTGATCAGGGCGTTACCCGCGTCGGCCTGCACGGCGGCGATCGTGTTCGTGATCCGATCCCGGTCCGCGTCCGGCATCCACGGCGGCTGCTGGATCAATCCGGCACCGGTGAAGATGTACCCCTCGGGTGCATCGACCGGAGCGATGACCTTCCGCTTCACCATCGGAACCGGTGGCGCAGCCGGGGCCGCTTCGGGCGCGGCCGGTGGTTCAGTCCACTGCGTACCCGGATTCCCGTAGTACTGCTCCTGATAGGGGGCGGGCTCGTAGTAGGCCTGCGGATACGTCGGCTCCGTGTAGATCGGTGCCTCGACATACTGATTCCCGTTCTGGAAATCCTCGTAAGACCGGCCCGGAGAGGCTGCAACCTCCGGAGAGGGCTGATACCCGGCCAGATACTCGCGCTGCGGTGCCGGAGCCGGCGTCGACACACCTGGCTGCGACTGCTCACTACTCACACCGGGCTGAGCCTGCTCCACCGATACACCCGGCTGGGCGTCCGGTTCTGCTTGAGCAACGCCGCCCAACGTCAAAGCGATGACCACTGGAATAGTTCCCGCGACCGTCACTCGCTCCATGCGGTGACGGTGGCGGCCGCCATATCTGTTATGCGTCATCTTGTTTCCTTCTCTTTCGGTGGTGCAACCACCATTGGGCTGCTAGGAGAACGAGGACGGGTACTACGGCCCTGCCCATCTCGAGGGACGAGCTGCTACAGACCCCAGGCAGACAGGCTCTGGAGCCACATCGTGATCCGCCATCAGTCGATCTCCTTCTCATTAACGTGCCGCCGCTCGTACGTGAAAACGACGCGGGGTCGAGCCGGTCTCACAGTGGAAATAGGGCCGCAGGGCTCTGTCGGTAGGGACAACCCCTGCGTCAAGCTACCCCACAGAAGCAACGTTTGGTATATTTACAAGCATCATATAGGCATCATACGGGTAGTCGAATGGCTTCTTCGGCGGGTGGTTCCTTCTGGGGCCGGGTCCGCATTTACTGTGAATGCATGCCCAACCACCGTGAGCTCGAGAAATTCGGCGCTGTCGTCGCTGCACGGAGAAGGTGGTTGGGTCTGACTCGGGACCAGGTACACGCAGCTGGCGGTCCCGCCGACACGACCCTGGCGCGAATCGAGAATCCGACCTCGAAAACGGCCCCGCCAAGGGCGCGGACCCTGCGGCGGTTAGACGAGGGGCTGAGGTGGGCCCCCGGTAGCGCGGCCCGAACACTGGCGGGTGGCGAACCTGATCCACTCGATACCGAGTCAGCAGAGAACTCAGAACTCTCTGCGCCGGCAAATCCGCTCAATTTCAGCAAGCTTGAGATTTCAGTCGAACTCGTACGAGGACTGCTGACCACGTCCGATGTCGTCTACGACGTCCTTACCCGCCAGGATCTGCCAGCATCCTGTTTGCCGACCGCCGAGAAGGCCGCCGACGAACTGGCTAGCATCATCCGAAAACTCAGTGCCGCCTACGCGACAGAGGTTCTCGAACGCGCTGGAGGGCCAGGTCGCGTGCTTACTCCAGCTGTCGAAATGGCCTACCGTGAGCACCTCTCCAGCTCAGTGCAGAGCGCTGACCCCGAGGTAGCAGAGGAACAGCTCTACCGCCGTTGGCTCGCAGGCAAGGAACAAGACCTCGACGAGGTCACCCGCGACGCGTTCCATCAGCGCTGGAATGCCAAGCAGCGAGTACTACAAGCAAGAAAGAGCTGAACAACCATGAGCAAATATCGTGAAATCCCGTTGTTTCAACGCCTCGATCTGTTGTTCGTCCTGTGGTGCAAGAGCGCGAACTCCCCGGCACCGTACGCAGATATTGCCGCAGAAGTGTCGCGACGTACCGGCATGGCGTTGACCGCCGACGAGGTCGAAGACATTCGCATCGGGCACCGCTTACCTGATCCCGCAGTGGCAATCGCTATCGCGGAAGCGCTCGGCTGGGATGAACCCGTCTACCTTTCCGATGAACCGGCGCAGTACGTCGAGTACTTCAACAATCTCAAGACCTTGCTAGTGCAGCGTGACACGAAGACGGTCCTAGTCGGGGGCTTCCGTTCGTCTACCGAGGATCTCAGTCCGGAAGCGCGAGACGAACTCCACGAGCTACTTGGCGAGATCGAGGCCGCCGAAGATGGCCGCCGAACAACCAAGTAGACGACGAGGGAATCGTGAACGAACTTGCTGGCGAGGACGAAGATAAAGAGATCGCCGAACGTGCGGTCGCCAGGATGCCTATGCAGCGGCCGTGGTCACTCGACCGGCTCGTCGCGGAACTGAGCCTGCAACGTGGTCGGCCTATCGTCATTGCTCCACTCCAGCGCAAGCCGAAGCTGAGCGGGGAAGTGTCGGGACTGTGGGTTCCACGCGAAGACCGTGACCTCGTCTTTTACCGTGCTGGGGCAACGGGAATGCAACGCAACGCAATCATCTGTCATGAGCTGGGCCACATCGTACTCAGCCATGGTCGTCTCAGCCGTGAGGCCGTCGCGCGATACAATTCGCGTCTCAACAGTCGTCTGCCGCGAGAGATGATCACGCGATTCTCGACTCCTCTGTGCCTGATGAGATCCCAATACCAAGAGCCGGTCGAGCGGCAGGCCGAATGGTTCAGTCGGATTCTCCTGGAGAAGGGGTCGGAGTTGACTGCGCCTTTGGTACCAGAGGATGCATCACCTCGGCATCGTCGGATGCTCGAACGTGCTGCGCGTGCCTTCGGATGGGACCAATGACGATCCTTATCACTGCCGTGATCTCGCTAGCGGTGCTCGCCGTCGCTTCCTACCGGATTGTCGTCGATGGTGCCGCGACTCGAACTCGTGGCCCTCTGGCGGGACTGTCCAATCCTGTGACTCAGCTCCTCCTGTGCCTCGGGTTCGCCAAACTCTGTCGGGTACCCGTGATCACGGACGACATCATCAATCCACGACTCCGCGACTTCACAGGCGTCGCCAACATCATGTCTCTGGTTGGTATGACGTGGGCGGCGTTGATTGCCATTCCCTTAATGGGTATCGCTGCCTACATCACAGGCGGCGTGCAATTCTCGGCACGGCTGCAGATGCTCCAGGCCGGCCTCATCGTCGGCGTGATGACCATCGCCTTTCTGTATTCGCCGATGGCCGACCAGCCCACCTCCTACATGACCAGCGATTTTCCCGTCACCGGCTCGGTGCTGTTGTACTGGTTGGCGTTCCTTCTACCGATTCTCGCATCGTGTGGTGTGACCGCCTACCACTGTGCGGTATCCCTGTTCCTCGTACGTAGAGGACTACTGGCCCGCGCCCTGGGCGCATTGTTCTGCGCAGCAGCGGTCGGGATTCTCTACTGCTCTCACAAGGGGGTCGACCTGTTCTTGCAGTATTCGGGGATCGACAACGCATACTCGCATAACGCCAAGGCCATATCGCTGGTACTTGTGCTCGCGGCGCTGGCATTCGCGGCATTGGCCGCCGGCATCTACGCCGGCGCCCCACTGCCCCAGCGACTCCAGCGCTACCGCCTCTTGCGCAAATACGGCCGCGACTGGCTCACAGCACGGGCAAACACCCCAGTAGTTGTCTTGGACCGCTCACACGAGCTGAAATACACCCGCTGGGCTTGCTGGGCGGCCGCGAGAACACCGACCGCCGCATTCCATCTCCAGGTAGAGCTCGCAGATGCCTCGGATCTAGCTCCCAAGCAACCCGTCACGGCAATCGCGACGCAATGAGCCAGGCAACCTCATGCCCTGGCTGTTCGAGGTACGGGACCTCCCTGCCAAGGGCCTGAGCGAAGCCTTTTATCGATACGGATTCGGTCACCCAACTCCATTCGGCCAGCCAATCACCGGGATCGGCCACTACGGATTTAAAGCCGTAGCCCCCTTGTTCAGTGCGCGCCGCCATCTCCTTGGACTGCGCCTCTTCAAGCGAACCGACTCCGAAATGGACGGCCAGTAGACGACTTCCGGAAGCGGAGAGCTGCGTGAGCTGTTTCATGATCTGGGCGTTCTGCTCAGTCGTGAAGTAGATGAAGACTCCCTCTACGACCCATGCAGTCGGCAGCTTTGCATCAAATCCCGCAGCGACCAGATGTGTCCCCCAATCATCGGCGAGGAGATCAGCTGCGACGTCAATGACCGGAAAAGCAGCGCCGATCGGCTTCGTGGGCGCTGAATCGAGCGCGCGCCGCTTGAAACTGAAGAGGTGCGGGAGATCCAGCTCGTAAGCCGATTCCACCCCCGGCAGGACGAGCCTTCGGGCGCGGGTGTCCAGGCCCGCGCCAAGCACGACTAGCTGCTTGACCGCACCCGAGGCAGCGGCCTCGCGCAGCGCGTCGTCCAGGAATTTCGTACGCGTGACGACCGACTGATAGACCCGCGACGCTGTCACGTCACTGAGACCGATTGACCCGATCGGCAACCCCGAAGCATCGACGAAATGCGCTGCTAAGGGGTCGGAAAAAAGGCGGTCATCACGTCCGGTCTCCAGAGCACGGAAGTGCGCGACAGCCACTGCCGTTGCGCTGATGTCGCCTTCGCTTTGGATCTCTTCGCTCATGCCCCGGTTCTACCGCATGCCGGCCCGAAGACAGGAGCGGGGATGGCGGAACCGTTATGATGCTCATATGTTGCATGTATGTTGCCAACGGTGATGATCGTATGAATTGCGTTGCTTACGGCGTGTCGTCCATCTTGAAGAGATTTTAGGCACCACAATGTCTGGCATGGCACAACCATCGACACGCCGCATAGGACGGCCAAGCAAGGGAGAACGCACACGGCTCGTTACTCGCGTGCCGGTGGAGCTCAAAGCGGCAGTGCACAGGGCCGCTCGTGAGCACGATATGACCGAAAACGACTATGTCTCCGCCATCTTGGCTGCGGAAATTGGTCTCACGGACTTAGTTGCACCGATCCAACAGGAGGTCTTGCCACGGACAGCGTGAACCGCTAGGTGGACGCGGGGCTGACCCGCGACTCAAAACTTCAACCGCAAGTGACAATCGAAAAACCCCCGGCGGGCAAGCCGAGGGTATTCGAGGTCTGAGAAACGAGTGGCCGCTCGGTTCTCTGCGGTTTTCAAATGTTCCCCGAAGGGACTGTCGTGGTAGACAGCACCCAGGGTATCACTGCATGCCCTGATGAGGTTTCCATTCATGCGCGTGTCTCAACTAACGAGCACACGCATGCTGATCTATATCAAACATTTGCGCATCAATGGTCGCCTCGCCGGACCGTCCGGGTCGACCCATCGCGCACACACGAGTACCGCGCAAGCATGGTGGTGCCGCAGCAGGCGCCTGACTATCCATGGGCGATCTATCTCGCAAGCTCGGTGGACCACCGCTTTCGGCTTCTCGCGTTCGACTTCGACTCTGCCCGTCTTGGCGCCGATCAGGCTCGTAGCGATTCGGACCGCTTCGCCGCACACCTCGACAGCCTCGGTGTCCATTACCTGCGAGCGCATTCCGGCCCGGCGGGCGGCCAACATATCTGGCTCCGCCTGAGCGCGGACGGCGCCGATTCGGCTGATGTCCGCGAACTGGCCCGCGTACTCAAACAGCACTACGCCACCTTCGACAGATCACCCCTGGAAAACCCTGGTTCGGGGGTTGTGCGGCCTCCAGGCGCACCCCATCGCAACGGAGGACGGTCCGTCCCTCACCTGGCCGGTGTCGAGCTGCACCAGGCTCTCAACCGCGTCAGCCGCGGAACGACGCCGGAAGTCGTCACCTGGCTTCTAGCGCGCCACCCCCACACCCCACCCATACCGAGGCCGACAGCCGCGACCTCGGCGACGGTGCGCGCCACACCGATCCGCATCGGTGACCCGGAGACAAACCCTCACCTCGACCGCCCACGCCGTCTGCTGTCTGCCGCCACCCAGGAGCTCCTCTCCACCGCGCCCGGTAAGCGTGCCGATCGAAGCGCCATCACACACAGCATCTTTCTGGGGATGGCATGTGCGGGCCATACCCTCAGCGATGCCCGCACCGCGGCCGCATCCGCGCCCGGACTTGTCCGCCTTCGGGAAGACCGCGACAACGGCCGCGACGACGTCGCCCGTCAATGGGGCCGAGCCCTACAGCGCGCCGCCACCTTCTCCTACCTCCCCGATCGCACTCTCCCGCAGGAACCGCTCGACGAAGATCTCGACATGATCGAACGGGCCCTCACTGTCCACGCAGCGCGATTCGCTCAACCCGGTGGCGAGAGCGACGAGCGGATCCTCTACGCCCTGATCTCCTTCGCCCGTACAGCCCGTACTCGCACCCTGGACATCGACTGTCGCCGTCTTGCGCAGAGGGCGGGCCTCGCGGCGTCGACGATCTCACGGCGCCTACGTGTGCTTGCTCAGACCGGGTGGGTCACGCGGACTTCCGCTGCGGCCGGCACCAGAGCAGCCAGCTGGACTCTCAATCTTCCCCCGACAGGTTGGGAAGATGCAGCTGCAACACAAGGGAACCCGCCCCCGCTCACGGAACCCGGTCTTACAGTCCTGGCTCACCACACACACGACCTCTGGTCCCCCCGGCCCGGTCTCGGTGCTGCCGCTGCTCGTATCCACTGGGCGCTCCTCGGTGGAGCACGGACTACTCAGCAGGTCACGAGTGCGACGGGCTACTCCCCTGTGACCGTGGAAAAGACCCTACGGCGATTCAGTCGTCTCCAGCTGATTGGATCGAGTTCGCGGGGTGCGGACAGAGTGCTGAGGCGGCTTCATGGGGCCGCGCAGGAGCTAGGCGTGGCCGACGTGTCAGCTAACAGACGGGAGCGGCACATCATCGATCGGGAGCTGTTCGAATGGTGGAACGACGAACTAGCGTGGCGACGGCGGAAGGGCAAGAAGCGCGGACTCAAACGTCACTCTGAAGTCGCAACAACCCTCGCGCTGCCGATCGGCGGACCAGCCAGGATCAAGTACGGAAGATTTCCCACAAAATCCAGCGGCCGGGCAGACTACCGGACCGCACGTGACATCGTCCGTAGCTGTCTTGCACCGGCGGAAGGTGCTGTGGCGTGACTGCAATCGCACATAATCGCAGGCAATTCGTCACTGTGACGAACTATCCACCGGTGGCGGGCTACCTTATCGCCCGCGGTACCCTCCCCGACGCAGTACGCCCGCACGAGCAGAATGATGTACCACTGGCCGCGACCACCGTCGCAAATCCGCGATCAAGAAAGGTCCCACTGAACGTGGTTATTACCCTCGACCAGCCCTACACCGGTCACGTCTCACCTGGATCGAACCCCCAAGTGCGCCTCATCCCCGGCGGCCGCATCATCAAGATGTCCGTCGCGGCCGGGGACAACAACGTCTACCTCATCGAGTGCACCGCGACCGGGCAAGCGCTACTCATCGACGCCGCGAACGAACCTGAACGCGTCACAGCGCTCGTAAAGCAGGAAGCACCCGAGCTTCGCCTGGTCGTCACCACTCACCAGCACATCGACCACTGGTGGGCGCTCAAGGATGTCGTCGCGGCTACCGGCACCCTCACTGCAGCGCACCCACTCGATGCCGACGCCCTGCCCGTCACTCCAGACCGTCTTCTCGTGGGCGGTGACACGATCACGATTGGTACTCTCACCTTCGAGGTCATTCATCTCCGCGGGCACACTCCCGGGTCCCTCGCTCTCGCCCTTACCGAACCCGACGGTGGGCGAACCCATCTCTTCACCGGCGATTCTCTCTTCCCCGGCGGTATCGGGAAGACTGCGGAGCCCGAGAACTTTGCCACCCTCATCGCCGACGTGGAAACAAAGATTTTCGACCGATACCCAGACAGCACTGTCGTCTACCCCGGCCACGGCGACGACACCACCCTCGGCGTAGATCGGCCACACCTCGCCGAATGGCGCGAGCGAGGCTGGTAGCCGAGTTCCAAAGTGAGAACCACAATCCGGAATCGTGCGGTGCCATCGCGATAGACTCCCAACGGTTCTACAAGACCTGAAGCTCGATGGGCTTCCTGGGGTGTCCATCCATCCATCCATCCATCCGGGCGAGCCGGAAATGACCGGCCCTATCCGAGAACTGGTGCCCTCATCGTTTCGACGGTGAGGGCACCAGCCGTATTTGCCGCCGCGTCTCGAACGGGTCGGTGGAATCCAGCTTCCCCGAACGTGCTTTAGGTGTGGAACCGAATGCGGCCGGAAAAGGGCCGCGGGTGACTGCTTGGCCCTGTTCGGGCATCGTTGTCGACGGCGAGGACTCCGTAGAGGGAGACTGACGGACGCCGGCCGGCGTTCTTGCCGGCATAGTGAAGGTCAGCTTCTTCACGATGCCGGGCATGGAGGTGCCCTTCGCGCGTAGCGCAGTCGATCGGCTATTGACGCCCTCATGGAATCGGACTGGCCAGGTGCGGGGGGTTGCCGATCGTTCGGCTTGTCAGTTGTCGATCTACGTCATCTCGATCGAATCCGAGTAGGTGCCCTAGGTGTTCATCTCGTCGTTGTGGAACACGTTGGTGTCGTGGACCTCGCACTTGGCTGAGCACAGTTTGCGTCAGCCCTGATGTCGCTGACCTGCCATTTATCAGATCAAAAGATGTTTTGGCAACTGCTCTTATCTCGCATCATCTTCCTTGCGATGTGCTTTAGGTAGCGAATATGAGCGAAAGTTTCTCTATATAACCGCATGTCATTACCCGTTAAGTGATATTGGGCTGCATACGATTCCACTATCTACCGGCACGACACCAAAGATACGATGCTATAAGCTAATATTAGCTTATATAAGCTCCCATATGGGAATGGAGGGAGGGACATGACGATCACTGCGATCGCGAACCTCAAGGGCGGCGTGGGAAAGACAACGGTGGCCAATGGGCTCTCGCACGCCGCCGCCGCGATAGGCCGCACAGTTCTGCTAGTCGACGCGGACATGCAGGGCAACTCAACCAAGCACCTCACCGGTTACACGACATCCGAGCCCGCACCACACTCGCTAGCCGACGTACTCGACCGTCAGACGGATCTACCGGCCCGCGATGCGATCGTCGTGGCGCGGCGTGAAGCGATTCATGTCCTGCCATCCGGGTTCGCCGAATTGCAGGCTGTCTCAGATCAGCTCGGCACAAAGCCTGGGGGAGAGATGTCGTTCGCTCGCGCTCTCAAGCCAGTCTCGGGCGAGTACGAGCACATCCTGATCGACTGCCGTCCCGCGATTGACCTTGTCTCTCGGAGCGCCCTGTACGCCGCGGATAACGTACTGATCGTCGTTCAGCCGGAATCGGATGCCGTCGACGGGCTTGATTCGATTCGCGAGGCCCTCGAAGACCTGGCCGAGTACATGGACAAAGTCCTCCCAATAGCTGGGATCGTCATCAACAAGATCGACGGACGCCGTAACGATCACGCCGAGATCGTCAGCTATCTAAAGAACTACGCGGTTGAGGACCAGATTGCGCTCCTCGGCGACCCGATCCCGCAGAAGGCAGACATATCGAAATTGACCAACGTTGGAATGGGCTTCGATGAGCATCCCAGCCAGCCGGCGTGGTCCCGCAACCTCCATAAGAACTTCATCGAAATCCTGGAGAAGGTGGCCCTCTGATGAGCGCAATTCCCAAACCTGCCCCGCCCGCACCTCGCAGTGCACGCAACACTTTCAAGCAAGCCGCCGCGAAGACGACGGCAACGCCAGAGCCTGTTGCACCCGAGCCAGCCGCAACGTCGTCAGTCACGCCCGCAACGACCGCCCCGCGTGCAACGCCGACCGCAACGCCGACCGCAACGCCGCAACAGCGCAAGGCGTCGGCGCCGGCGAGGCAGCCAACGGAGAGAAAGCGGAAGGCTCAGACCACCGACATTCTGCTATCGCTGGAGGAAGAGTTGAAGGACCGCATGGTTGCAGCCCTCGAGCACACTCGCCCCCGTACCGGGATCAAGAGTCAGCAGGTATTCATCCGCACCGCGATCGACCAGCTTTGCGCCAGACTCGAAAATCAGTACAACAACGGCGAACCCTTTCCCGCGCCCGCCGACGAAATCGCCATATAACCCCTACAGCCCATATGGGGTGAAATAGCCCATATGGGCGAAAGGTGCATTGCACCCGAGCAGATATGGGTCCTACCAGCAGAAAGAATTGCTTAGCAGCGCGACGCGAGCGCGGTCAGCGAATGGCCGCAACGAAGAGAGACCCCTGCCGAGTGGGTCGGCAGGGGCCTCGTCGACCGGGACCCCGTGGAAGGAAAACCCGATCATGACTGACCTTAATCTCCGAGCAGCACGAATCCAGCTCCGATCCCTGATTGCAGCCCTCGCCGTTGCGATCGCCATTGCGGTGGGGATCACCTCTGGTGCATTCGTTTTGTCCTTTGCGGTGCAACGCGACCTCGCATTGCAGGCCGGTGTCCCGCAATACCTCACCTGGATCTTTCCCTCCATCGTCGACGGCGCAATCCTCGGCGCAACGATCGCGACCGTTGCGCTGAGCAAGATCAACGGAAGTGCAGCGGGGAAGAAGTTCTTCCTGACGCTGGCTGTCAGCGTGGTCCTCATCAGCGTCTACGGCAACGCCTACCACGCGCACCGGGCCGGTGAAGACGCTGCACGGAAACTCGCCGCTGGTATCGACCTGGGCTACACCCCCCTCACACCGACCGGCGCCGCTCTCCTCGCGATCATTCCGCCGCTGCTGGTTCTGGCCTTCACGCACGGCGTCGGCATTCTCATCAAGTCCATCGGGACCGCCTACGCCGAGTACAACGCCCTCATGCAGGCTGCAAACGTCAGGGCTGAGGTGGGGCGCAACGAACTCAGCAACGTGCTCGAGGAGCAAAGTATCGAGGTGAACCACCAAGCATGGGAGGCGTTCCGACGCTTTCAGGCCAACCCTGTTGCACCCGACGTTGCGTCGGCATCCGACGTTGCGACGGGGCCGGTTGCCGAGGCCGGCGATCCGGCACCGCGAGGGACCGCAGCTGGCGACGCGTCGGTGCCGCTTGAAGACCAGACGGACACCACGCCAGCCACTGTTGCGGTGGGTGCCGAACCGCTCGTTGCGGATGCACCCAGCGTTGCCGCCGTTGCAGACCTGGGGGAGCGGTTGGTTGCCCGCAATGCGCCCTCCGAGGCGTCACCGGAGGTCAACGTGTTGCCCGACGGGGAACAGACCATCGAGAACCTCCTGGACTTCATCGACGCCTGCGACGACTTCGACCCGACAGTCAAGGAAACCGCCCGCCTCCGGATCACCGAGAATCTCAGCTACGCGGAAATCGCAACGATTACCCACGCCAAGGCGGCTTCCACCGCAATGCGCCGATACGACAAGGTCGCGCAACGCGCTGTACAGGCGGGGTTCCGAACCCCGCCGCTGCCCGAGGTCGACGACGCAACGGATGGCCGCAATGCGGCAACGACAGGCCAGCAGTACGCACTGGTCGGTGCCCGGTGATGTCCGATCCCAGGCTGGGGGAGTGACGACCAGTTCGCGCTTTTCGACCTGACCGCCGACAACCGGTCCGAGGACAACCCCTCGACAGATCCGTTGCGGCAACAACGTCCACCGAGTCCGACGTTGCGGTGCAACATCCACACGTTGCGGCCGCACAGGAGAGTCGCCGTTGCACTCCCCGTGCAGCGCAACGAACCCAGCACCATTGGGAGGCGTACCTGATCGGATCGTGGGGCGGGCGGCGGGTCAACGGGCGGCACTATGGGACCACGAATCTGGCTGTCAGCGCCCCGATAAGCTGTCCCGAGAAATGAGGGAGAGGACAGTGCCGATGCGCGAGCGATCGTCAGTCTTCCGGGGTGCATGGACCCGGGATGAAGTGGTTGGTGTCGCCGTAGCTACTGCTGAAATCGCGGTGGTGATGAGTGCGTTCTCTGCCGGAATCCTCGTCGTGGCAATCGCTGTCGACGAGACTAATGGTCTGACTGCGGCCGTGGCAGCGTTGAGCGTGTCGGTTGTCGCGTCCACGGTGATGCTCGCCGACCACCGCAGCGGTCATCGGCTTCCGCGCTCTGCCGCCTGGGCGCTGGGCGTGATCGGAATGGCTTCGATATCTGCCCTCTACGTCGTCGCCCAGGCTCTTGTCTCGACCACCGGTTCGGATCTGTTGCTGTTGTTGTCCTCGCTGTTAGCCGCTATTCCCGGACTGCCCACCATCCTGTACGTGTGCGAGCTTCACGCAATCGCCCAGCACGATCGCCTCAAACGCCCGGTCGCGATCCTTCAGGACGGATCAGAGTCGCATGACGTCGAAGTCCGTACAAGTGACGGCGATCTACTCGATAGCTGGGTAATAGGCGCTGTGTCCGATGATCTGCCGGCGGTCATCGCCGCTCGAACAGCCCTCAGAAAGCGGCGGTGGGTGCCTGTTGGGGCATGGGTTCCGCACGCAGATGGCTCGCTCCGCCAACGGGTCGAACTCACGGCCCGTAGCCGCTGAACTTGACCAGTCCCCCGCGATGGAAGTCGTTCGTCGCCGCTGCCGAAGACGAGGGCTCCTCCGTGCTGTCCCTGCCGCAGCCGTTCGACACCGAGGCCGACTTGCAGCCTGCGTAAAGTGGTCGATGCACGCCCGGAGCGGGCGACCAGCGTGTGCGTCGCCTGCTCCGACGAGCGTCGTGTGTTAGTTAAGGATGTTCGGCGGTACGAAAATCAGACGAATGTCGCGGCACGGCCACGGTTGGTTGCACTTAAGGCAGTCGGACCCGACGGACTCGGTCGCGGCGGTGTGAGCGTCCAAGCTTTTTTTCAGGACACGGGCGTGCATGCCGAGTTGTTGGGGGTCAAACGGAGTCATGGTGGCTTCGCGCGCATAGTCGGCGATGCGCGCGGCGGCGGCGCTTCTGATCGACTGATAGTCGCCACTCGGCGTGTAGTGGTCTGTGGTCACTGTCCCTAGCTTTCCGGATGATTAGGGTGCTCGCCACCGAGTACGTGAACCCGCTCGTCGTAGGCGTCAGGGTCGTCTTCTTCGCCCATCCCCAGCCGGAAGGTTGTGCGATAACTGCATCCGGTTTCGGGACAGTCGATATTGACCCACGCACCCAATTTCAGACTCCTGTCGGATCGTTGATTCACTGCCCCGGGAAACAATCGGAACGGGGACATCTTCGCATGGGTACCCGACAGCCTGACTTGCCGTCGGCCTTCGAGATCGGCTTGGCCTCGCGCTTCGTCATCGAAACGGAACGGTGCTGACCGTACTCAACTCGTGTGATCCCTGAGCGGGGGATCAGCCCTGTCTCCCTGCGTAGTTCAGTCCACGACGCCGAATGAAACGTGGTTAAGCTGCTCTGGATGACGCGCTTTTTCGTTGCCTCTCATTCAGCCGATCTGGAACTCGCGAAACGCGGGAGCAGTTGGGGAACAACGGAGTGTTAGTGCGAGTGTCTACTCGTTGCACCCTGTCCGATCTGATGGCGGTGTGAAATTTGCGGGCCACTTGGTGGAGTCATCCCAGCAGATACTTGTGAGGTTCACATCCGGTAGATGCATGCCCGCCAGCGTCGTCTCGGCCGGGTTTGCGTTGGCTAGCTCCGCGCCGGTCATTAACGCGCCGGACAGATCCGCTGCGGACAGATCCGCTCTCGTCAAGTTCGCCGCCGTCAGGATTGCGCCAGTCAAATTTGCTCCCGGCAGGTGCGCGCCGGTCAGATTTGCTTCAACCAGGTTCGCGCCGGACAGGTTCACGACCAACATGTAAGCACCGGTCATATTGGTTTGTAAGAGGATCGCGCCGGTCAAGTCTGTACCCTGAAGCTGCGCTTTCGTCAGATCTGCCTTCGAAAGTTTTGCTCCGGAAAGGTCCGCGCCGTCGAAGGTGGCACCGGACAGGCTTGCACCGCTGAAGATCGCGCCGCGCAACTGCAATCCCCCCAGGCTCTGGTCGGCAAGATCCAGTGCCGCAAACGGGCGAGGCAGATCGGCGTCCGAACTGGAGCGCTCCCGCACAAACCGTAGGTTTTCGATACGCTCCGCGCGCACTTCGGCAGCTGCTGCAATCTCTCGGTCCCTAACGGCACGCCTATCGTCGATCACCGTAGTTGCCAGTACGACCAAAGCAGACACCAACACCGCAATCACGACATCTCTGAACCACCATGGCGGATCTCGAAACCAGACACGAGCACGTCCCCAACGAGTTGAAGGACCAGGGGTCGGCGTCGGAGCCGGTGGCTGCGGCATCGGCTGCGGCGGAAGAGTCATAGAGGGGATTCTGACCCACAGACTTCAGATTCGCGACGCAGCGTGCCATGGATCGATCTGCGTAAGTCGCGCGCGAGGTCGGGCTCGGATATCCAAGTCTCCTTGGCGCGCCTCAGTGACGACCGTTACTGAGATGGTTATAGGTGCGACATCGTCCGCGCGCCTGAACCACTATTACGGGTGTGAAGGTGCCGAGTCATCCTCTGATGGCGACTGATCAAGCTCGATGTTCACCGACTGGTCTATGACGATGGTAGACGTAGGCCGCCCCGCCTCAGCGGACGGCGAAATGGCCTCGACAGCGGCTTGATACGCAGGTGGTAAGGCCAAAACCGTGCCAGGAATGCCGATCAAACTGGTGATCAGGGCGATCTGGACGGAAAACTTCTTCCACCACGGCTGTGCTTCGGGGCTCTCCTGAATCCGGGGCATGATCCTCGATGTGACTGTTGCGCCCACAGCTTGGTTGATTGCTTCTGCCAGCGCTTCGGGTCCTCGGATTATGAACTCACGGAATGCTCGGAGAATTCCTTCGAGCTGGTCCAGCATGAACGACTTGAGATCGGCTGGGAGGTCCTCTGCGTTGAACAGGTCATCGCGAAGATCCTGCGTCTTCTGCCAGAGGTCGTCGAGCGTTTCGGGTGCAATGCGAGGTTCGATTCGCGCGCGACCGAGCAGATTGCCGCACGCTTCGAGGTAAATGATGTCATTTGAGGAATACAACTGCTGCACACTGTGGACCGCAGACGTAAAAGCCCATGCCTGGCTCAATGCTCGGTCGACGGTGGGCCTCCACTGGAGATACCAGTCAACGTCGTCATGGTCGGGATCGGCCGCGTTGGTGACTGCGGCCGCAACCTGCTGTGGTAGCCCGATCAGATACCCGAAGCTACGCGCAAACTCGACCCCGTCGGCACTTCCTAAGATGGGCGCGAGCGCGTCCTTGGTTGAAATGTTCTTGTTTGCTTCGAGCAGTCTTTTCAGAATGTTCGCGAGCCGGGCTGCCGGGCTGTTCATGGGAGGCACAGCAATGATTCTGCCTGACCGCGATGACACCCTCGGCGATCGGAGGATAGTTGTGGACTTCTACGCAAGTCTCACATTCGATACCTTCTCGGACGCTCCGGGATCGGCACGGGCAGTCGCCGGTGACCTTTCACTACCGAACCGTTGAGTGTCGCAAACCCGTCCGACACCCTTTGGTAGCTGAATGTTCCTGCCGTGCAATCGCCTTCTGAAACGGGCGGTCAAGCAGATAGTCCCGCTTCCGCCGAGCCCACGTCCGCGCCATCGCGTTCCACACGTGCCAGCTCGAGGTTGGCGTAGAGACTCGTGCGTTTGAGGCTGTAATTTTGGCTCAGGTCGGCGATCGTGAACTTGCCCGTCTCGTAGTCGCGGAGCAGCAGGCTGCGGCGGAGCGGAGACAACCGGTGCTGCTTGCCGCGCATCTTGCCCTTCGCTTTCGCAACCTCGACGCCGGCCCGGGTGCGCTGCCGGTTTAGGTCCGACTCGAACTCGGCCATGATCGCGAGGAAGCCAATGAACATCTTGCCCATCGGGTCGGTCGGGTCGTACACCCGGCCGTCGATGTTGAGGGCGACGCCGTGGGCGACGAGTCCGTCGACGATCTCGTGCAAATCGCGGGCCGATCGGCCAAGCCGGTCGAGTTTGGTGACAACGAATTCGTCCCCGGCGCGGGCGACCTCGAGGGCGCGGGCGAGTGAGGGACGTTTTCTGTTGCGCCCGGTGTATCCATGGTCGGTGTAGATGCGTGACTGCTCGACGCCGAGCTTGCCGAGCCAGGCGACCTGGCCGGCCAGGTCTTGAGCCTTGGTGCTGCATCGTGCGTAGCCGATTTTCACGTCCATCAGTATCTCCGGACGGTCCGACATCCACATCGTCCGGTATCGGCGCGTCATACCGGATTTTTCAACCGAACACTGAAACCGAACGATGGGGAGCGTGTCGACCGGGCACAGTTTCGCCGTAGAGCGCCGTTCTCGGGTGTGCCGGTATGACGTTGGCCAAAACGGACCCTGGTGGCCGCAGAACGGCGCTCAGCCCGTTTTGCCTTGTGGGCCGGACTCGGTAACAGCTAACGAAGCGGATGTTCGCGATCGTCAGCTACTGCTCACCCCTTTGAATAGGTGGATGCAGGCACAGCCGACGTGACGTGCGGACGTCGTCGGGAAGCGTTAGGTTCGTCGCACGTCGTGCTCGTGACGCAGTTGGGTAACAAGGATTTCGATGCTGGGGCTCTTCACCATGTGGTGAAGAGCCCCAGCAGGAGTCCCGAGTCAGTGTCGATCGGTGAGTGCCTTGATGAGTGCTTGCAGTCCGTCGGGGTCGAGGTAGTCGACAAGGGCGTCGGCGAGCGTGGTCGGGTCGGCGTCGAGGCGCTTGAAGGTGCGGGTGACCTTCGCGGCGGTTACCGGCACTCGTTTGACCGGCTTGTGGCCGCTGTCATTGGGAGCCGAATCTTGTTCAATGCCTTGATGTTTTCGCTTGCGTTCGGAGTTCCAGGCCTCGACTTGCTCCTTTGGAGGAACTTGCGCGAGCGAGCGGGCGGTGCGAATGGCGAGTTCGCCGTTACGTAGGGCGGTTTGGAGTTCGGGGGTGAGTTGTAGCAGGGCCCGTCGCTGGGAGATCCAGCCCTTGGACTTCGCGAGTTTCATGGCGGCCTTCTCTACGGTTCCGCACTCGCCGATCAGGAGTTCGACGGCCTTGGCTTCTTCGATGACGTCGAAGTCGCGGCGGCCGACGTTCTCGATGACCGCCGCGGCGAGCAGGGTGACTCGGTCCTTGGCGACTTCATCTTTGACGACGATATCGAGGTTGGGGCGGCCGAAGTTGGTGGCCGCGGCCAGTCGCCGGCACCCGTTGATCACCACCCATCGGGCGAGCCCGATCGTGGTGTCGTCTTCCGGATACAGGCGCAGATAGGCGTCCCGGGTAACGACCAGGGCGGGTTGGAGTTGGGTGCCGGTGATCGAGGCCAGATCGCTGAGATCGCCGAGGTCATCACGTGGATTACGTGGATTCGGTGCCAGTTCGCTCAAGGGCACGTTGGTCGGTGTCCCACCGGCGGTGGGCCGGTCGACGGGGGAGTTCTCGCCGACGACGCCGGCGAGGGTTGCGAGGTTGGTGCGGGTGCCGCGTGCCATCACCGACCACCGTCGATCCGCAACTCCAGTGCCAGTCGGTAGAAGTCCTCACGGGCTTGCAGCGCAACCCTGTTCGCGGGGTACTCGGTGACCACCAGGCCGTCGGCGCTCGCCCGGGCATGCAATTTGTAGTGGCGGATCACGGTTTTCGCCAGTGGCCACTTGTTCGCGCGGACGAAGTCCTTAGTCTCCTCGAGATCGAGCTTGCCGTCACGTGGATCCCAGTTGTTGATCACCACCGTGTACGGAATGCCGCGCGGCTCCAAGATTTTTCGGATGGTGCGGGCGGTCGGGTCGAACGAGAGCGGTTCGGTTTCCATCGGCACGATGACGTGATCGGCAACCTCGAGGACCGTCCGCAACGCATCGGCGGCCGGGCCGCGACCAAGTGGGTCGGAGGTGTCGTCGGCGGCGTTGAGGTCGATCCATCCAGGGGTGTCGACGTACACGTGGCGGATGCCGGGCAGCTGACCCAGCTGACGGAGCCCGGTGAGGTCGTCGTGGGCCTGGACGACGTGAAAGGGCAGGTTGTCGAGGCGGTCGGCCCACCAGATCGCCGAGCCCTGCGGGTCCACAGAGACCGCGGCAACGGGGGAGGTGGCGTCGGGATCGTCGTCTTGGTTGAGTACGTCCGCGGTGACGGCGGCGAGATTGACGGCGACGGTACTTTTGCCGACGCCGCCCTTCTGATTGAGAAGGACATGAATGGTCATGGGACCCTTTCCGTTTGCTTCACCCACTCCTGTGGGCTACTTCGGACGGGATGCACGGTACGGCACCGCAGCAGTTGGAGCGGGGCCGACACGCGGAGCGTCACGCGATCGGAGGGCAAAGCTGGCTGTCCTCGGAAAACGGATCATCGTCGAGGTCTCCACGTTTTTTCGTGAAAGGTCCGGCCCGCGCGAAACGCGCTGACGCGGCAGGCGTCCGCAGCGCTCGTCCCCGCACCGCCACCAGCACTCTCTGTGGGGGCTCGAGCACCTCGTGCCGTTGTTTACCGCGGTAAACAAACAAGACCAATCGGTTTGGTTTGTTTACCGCGGTAAACAACGGGCAAAACGGACATCGCGATCCAGTTCCAGGTCATCGATGTTCGGCGCGCTGCGCTATCTGGCGGTGACCGTGACGTTCGTGCGGGCAGGGCCGAAGATGGTGACACCGCGGGCGGCCGCGGCGTGGGCGTTGCCGTGCAGCACGATGCGGGTGTCGTCGGTGGCGTGTACCTGCGCGTCGTCGTGCGCGTGGACGGCGGCGTAGTCGTAGGCGTAGACGGTGGTGTTCTCGCCGGCGAGGACGAGGGCGTGGTCGACGGCGGAGACGGATGCGCGGTTGTGGGCGGTGACCCGGGCGTGATCGAAGGCGTCGACGGTGGCGGTGGTGTAGGCGTGCGCGCGGGTGTGCCCGAAGAGCTGGGCGTGGGCGGCGCCGGTGATGACGATCGCCGGGGCGTGTTTCTCTGGCCGATTGGTGGTGTCGGTGATCTGCACGCGAGATGAGCCTTCGACGCGAAGGGTGAGGCCATCGGGGAGGTCGCGCAGTTCGATGGTGGTCTCAGGGGGGCTGTCGAGGACTACCGTTCTCGCGCCCGTTGCCAATCGGGTCTGTACGTCGTGCGCGGTGCGGCACGGTTTGCGACGGACGTGCGCGGACGCGGATTTCATGCCGTGAATCTAACTTGGTGACTGGATGTTTTCCGGCTGGGAAGAGGTGGTGTCGGAAAACGGGGAGGATTAATCCGCCTGTTGGGCGAACGCGGTCCGTAGCCGCAGCACCGCGGCCGGGGTGCGGCATCCGTTGTGGGTGAGGGTGAAGAGCGCCGCCGCGTCCATGCTCGAGTTTCACGCGGCTACACCGCCGCGGCGTCGTCACTGGACGCGGGGTGTGCCGAACGGGGCGCTGACGGGTGGCGGGGGAGGCGGCCACCGAAGACGGGTGTCGGCGGCCAGGTCCGACGGTTGCGTCGAGACAACCCGGACCAACATAATGCGGATGTCCGAGGCAATAGCCGAGGGAAGTGGTTCGTGTAGGAGGTCTCCGGGGCGTAAGAACCCCTGTTGGCAGCCCCACCCAGCGGTTTCCAGCCTTGCGCGCCCATTCCGATCGCTTCTTTCTGGTGGCGATTGATGGCGATTGCTATAGTTTCGGTGTAGCCATCCCATCGCGGTGGGATTGGAAGTGAGCCGCAGGATTACTCGCCGGACGACGAGGCCTGTGGCTCGCGTCGTTTTCGCCCTTAGATTTGTTCGAGGTCGATGGCGCCCGCCAGTCTCCGCAGGTATTCGGGATTCCCCACTCGGGATTGCACGACGGCCCCGCACACGACGTCGGCGACCCAGAGGGCCGGTTCGAGGCGACCGATGGCATGGTGGACCCGCAGCGAGGACGTGATCACCTTCTGCGCCCGGAACTTCTGCAGAATGTCGACGTCAATGGCATCGAGGTGGCTTCGGGACTCGAGGGTGATGCGAGAACAGGGCATCTCCGCGAGATTCGGCAGCAGGTACTCGAGGCACTTGCGACGGTGCCGGCGATCGGACGCGCCCTCCTCGGTATGGACCACCACGAGTCCGGCCAGGGGGAGTTCGCTCACGGCCGCCACCAGCTCGTGCCGACGATCGGAACTGCTCCCGTGCCCGTGAACCTTCGTCTCATGCCCCAGACGGAGCGATTCCATCGCCTTCCGTACGGTCGGAACATCCTCCTCGTCGCACAAGGCTGCGGCGAGGAGGTACGTGTTGGGGTCGCGGTCGGGTTGGGATCCGCTCTCGTCACCCCAGGCTGTCAGCATGAGCAGCAATTCTAGGCAGGTGCCGCGACACTACTTGTCGGTCAAGGCAAGCGACGGTCGCAGCCTGCTGTTACCACAGAGTCAGGGGCATTCCGGCGGCCTCAGCCACCGCGATCCGTGTTTCGACAACGTGGGGAAGTTCGCGATCGGCCAAACCCATCCGGATCGCGGCGGCGACGGCGCGGGTGCGGCCAGCGGGGCCGCGGACGTCGGCGAGGGGGCTGGCGAGGTTACGGCGCCGCAGGTGGTACTCGGTGCGGTTAACGGCGTTGGTGCCCAACCGCAGGTGGTGGGGATTCACGCAACCGGCGAAGTCGCACTGGTGGCACAGCACCGCGTCGTCGGTGCCGGACCATCCCAGCCGGGGGATGATCCCGTATTCGCGTTGATACGCGAACAAATGGGCCGGGACGGTGCCGCGGCGGGAGGGCCCGGGCAGGCTCGCGGCCCGGAAGGAGCCGTGTCCGGTGGAGGAGACACTGCCCAGCCAGACCGTGCATCGGTCCGATTCCCTCTCATAGCATTTGGCCTCGAACCGGGCCAGTACCGAGGGGTCGTCGAGCCAGGACCGCCACAGTCGTTCGGGGACCCGGATCGGTTGCGGTTGCCCGAGCAGGGCGAGTTGTTCCACCGCCGAGACCAACTGATGTGCGGGCATCCCGGGGAGCGGAACAACGTCGTCTACGACTGCCACACTGCTCTCCCTCCGCCTCCGCGGTGCTGTTACCGGGAGGGTAGGGGCGGTGTCCGACATCAATTGTGCCGGTGGTGCAGGGAACCGCCTGTGCACGCGAACCGGAGCGACGTGGCGCAGGCGATCGGCTACGACTGCGTCATCAGATGCAATGACGACCGAATGCGTCTGTTAGAGGCCGATGTCGGTGACCGTCTCGGCGATCAGCGGCGCGTTCTCTCGGGTGTGGAGCTCGATCATCGTCGGGGGGCAAGCTCGACGATTCCACGACCCGAGGTGTGGGTTGGGCTGTTTTCGAGCTAGGAACCTGGAACCAGGGCTTCCCGTGTGACCGCATCGAACGACATCGGGGTTCTGCCAGGGTCATTCGACGCAGTGCGGCGGAATCGTGTGGAACTGACTACCGCCGGGGCGAAGTTCTAGTCAGCTCACCAGGTCACCGAGACGCCGCGGTCGCGCAGCCACTGGCTCGGGTTGAGCCGGTTGCCGCTGGCGTCCGACACCTCGAAGTGCAGGTGCGGGCCGGTCGACTGACCACGGTTGCCGACGGTGGCGATCTGCTGACCCGCCGCGACCCGCTGGCCGACGTTGACGATGAACTCGTTGATGTGGCCGTAGACGCTGACGGCGCCGTCGTCGTGGCGCACCCGCACCCACAACCCGAACCCGGAGGCCGGGCCCGCGGAGATGACCTCACCGTCAGCCGCGGACTGGATCGGGGTGCCGATCGGGGCCGCGATGTCGAGGCCACCGTGCTGCGCGCCCCAACGGGGGCCGTAACCGGAGGACAGCGTGCCGGACACCGGCTGCACGGTGTGGGTCTTGAGCGGGGCGGGGGCGCCCGGGTTGAGCGGGGCGGGGGTGCCCGGGTTGACCGGCCCGGGCATGCCGGGCGCGGGCGGTGCGGCCGGCAGGTCGGGCAGCTCGATCGCGGGCAGCTGAACACCGGCCGGCAGTAGGCCCGGCGGGATCTCGAGCGGGCGGGCGGTCGCGGACCCGGCGCCGAACTGCGCGCCGCCGATCAGGATGGCACCGCTCGCCGCGGCGACGGTCGCGATCTTCAGGCGGCCGGTGATGGAATGAGAACGATGTGCCGTCCTGCGGTGTTTCGCCACGGTGTCTTACCTCATCTGTGTTGGCTAGGCCCGCGTTCGTAGAGATTCGCGGCCTCGGACCCCCGTCGAAAAGGAAAGTAACAAAACGGTATCGAACTCGCTATCGTGACCTAATCGATATACAAACATGATCTTGCTCGAATATGCCCACGTCAGAGCCCTGCAGCGGGCATCGCAGACAGGTAACGCCACGGGACCACCGTTCCGGAATCCCCGTCGAGCAGCACCGCGCAAGGGAGGGAAAACCGGTGGTGACCTCGACGTTTGCGGGGCTGGCGAGTGAGTGCGGGGGACCCCCGCGGCGACACCCCGCGACGCGGTTCGGGCGGCTTCACTGACACATGCAAGCGGACACGCCGCGCCTCGATTGAATGTGATAGAAACCACATAATCCGGGTTCCGGGTGAGGTGGGAACGTGCCCTCATGCGCGCAGTCTCTGCCGCGCTCATCGGGAACGTCTGCCACTTCTTGGACCTCCCCCCTTTCCGATACCGGGATGGTCGGCCTCTCCTCGTCCGACTCGGATTCGGTATATTGAAGTTCCTATTTTGGGATGCCAAACTCTAAGATGTGCCGATGCTGATCAAGGTGCGTTACGGGTGTGCGGTCCGGTCGGGGCTGGTGTGGTGAGCGCGCCGTCTCGCCGTCAGGTGCTGCTCGGTGGTGCGCTGGCGGGTTCGGCGGGTCTGGTGCTGGGTGCGGGAAGGTTGACCCAACCACCGGGCGGGCAGTACCCGGCTCCCGGCAGTGTCGCCCAGTCCTCGCACCTCTCGGGTCATACCGGGCACGGCGGCGGTAACGCCGGGCCGACGTTCCGGGCCGGTCAGCAGGTCGACCACGAGGCCAACGGGTTCCACCCGACCGCGATGCTCCGCGATTTCGACTACGGAACGACCTCCGTGCTGCCGGACGGTCGCACGCTGCGCGAGTGGGAGGTCTTCGCCGGTGACGAGGAGATCGAAGTAGCACCCGGTGTCGTCTTCCCGGCGTGGACGTTCAATTCGCGGGTACCGGGTCCGGCGCTGCGGTGCACCGAGGGCGATCGGTTGCGGGTGCGGTTCACCAACGGGTCCGCGCATCCACACACGATGCATTTCCACGGCATCCATCCGGCGGAGATGGACGGTGTTCCCGGGGTGGGTAGGGGCATCATCGAGCCCGGGGAATCCTTCACGTACGAGTTCGACGCCACCCCGTTCGGGCTGCACCTCTACCACTGTCACGTCAGCCCGTTGGCCGAGCACATCGCCCGCGGCATGTACGGCACCTTCATCATCGATCCGGCCCGCGGGCGTCCCCCGGCGGACGAAATGGTGATGGTGATGCACGGCTACAACACCACCTTCGACGGCGAAGGCAACCAGCTCTACGCCGTCAACGGCATCCCGTTCCACTACATGCACGAACCGGTGCAGGTCAGACGCAACGAACTGGTGCGGATCTACCTGGTCAACATCCTCGAGTACGACCCGATCAACAGCTTCCACGTGCACGGCAACTTCTTCGACTACTACCCGACCGGGACCCGGCTCGAGCCGGCCGAGTTCACCGACACCATCATTCAGGCCCAGGGCCAGCGCGGAATCTGCGAGATGCGGTTCCCCTACCCGGGCCGCTACATGTTCCACGCCCACAAAACCGAGTTCGCCGACCTGGGCTGGATGGGGTTCTTCGAGGTGACCGAATGACGCCCACCCCGGAACCGGCGCGGGCGGACGACCCGGGCCGTACCGCGGCGACGGAGCCCGCCGCGGCGCGCGGCGCGGTCACCGGAACCGAATCCTCCCCGGACGCAGCGGCCTCACCTACCGGGGTGTGGATCCGCGGCCTGGGTGCGGTGATGATCATTGTCGCCGCCCTGGCGGGAGTGGCGATGCTGGCCGCGCAGAGCCTGCCCGAGCGCGCCGGCCCGCCGATCGAGGACATCGCGGTCGAGCGCACCGTCCTCGAGCCGGGGCAGATCAGCCTGACGTTGCGGAACGTCGGCCCCGACCCGGTCACCGTCGCGCAGGTGTTCGTCAACGACGCGTTCGTCGATGTCGCCGGCGCCGAGGAGCCCCTCGGCCGGTTAACGTCCGAGACGATCACCCTCGACTATCCGTGGATCACCGGCCAGCCGTATCTGATCTCGATGCTGACCAACACCGGTCTGGTCATCGAGCACGAGATCCCCGCCGCGGTGGCCACCCCGGCACCGGGGGGCGACTTCTACGTCACGATGGCGTTGCTGGGCACCTACGTGGGAATCATCCCGGTCCTGCTGGGCATGTTGTTGCTGCCGGTGCTGCGCCGGGTGAGCGCCGAGGTGGTCCGGTTCGTCCTCGCCGTCACCGTGGGCCTGCTCGCGTTCCTCGCCTTCGACGGTGCCAGTGAGGGACTCGAGCTGGCAGCTGCGTCCGGGGGTGCGTTCGGCGGCACCACCCTGGTCGTCCTCGGCGCCGCGGCGGCCTTCCTCACCCTGATGGGAATCGACCGATTCCTGCGGGCCCGGCGGGCGGGCGCCGACGCCGCCGCCGGAGCGTCCGGCCTGCGGTTGGCGGTGATGATCGCTGCCGGAATCGGACTGCACAACCTCGGTGAGGGGCTGGCGATCGGATCGGCGTACGCGGTCGGCGAACTCGCCCTCGGCGCCTTCCTGGTCCTCGGCTTCACCCTGCACAACACCACCGAGGGCCTGGCCATCGTCGCCCCGCTCACCCGTCGCCGCACCTCGGTGCCCACGCTCCTGGGCCTGGGGATGCTCGCCGGGGCACCGGCCATCCTCGGCGCCGTCCTCGGCGCGGGTGTCGGCAACCCCGAGGTCTCCGCACTCCTGCTCGGTGTCGGTGTCGGGGCGATCATCCAGGTGATCATTCAGATCGCCCCCTCGCTGCGCAGCCCCGACCGCACCGAACCCGGTCCCTGGGTGCTTCTCGGCGTCGGCACCGGACTGCTGCTGATGTTCGCCACCGCGCTGGCGGTGCCCGCATGAGCATCCGTCCACCGACTACCGGCATGCCGCGGCGCACCTTCCTCGCCACCGCCTGCGCCGCCGGGTGCCTCGCTGCCGCCGGCTGCACCGGGTCGGCCACCGCCGGTGGTGGCCGACCTGCCGACCTCCCCCGGATTCCCGTAACCGAGGTCCCGGTCGGCGGGGGCATCGTCCTGCCCGAGCACGGTCTGGTCCTCACCCAGCCGGAACCGGGGGTGTTCCGCGCCTTCTCGGCGGTGTGCACCCACCAGGGCTGCACCGTCTCGGAGGTCCGCGACGGCACCATCAACTGCCCCTGCCACGGCAGCCGCTACTCGAGCACCGACGGCTCGGTGGTCCGCCGCCCCGCCCAACAGCCCCTTCCCACCTACCCCGTCACCCGCACCGGGGAGTTCCTCACCATCGGGTGAGCTCCCTCGCGGGATGAAGTTCCCGGTCCGGACATCCACGGCCGCACCCGAACCGACCCCCGCCGGGGCGAGAGTCCGATCGGTCCTCCACCCGCGGAGCTGCGGGCCGACCTGCACGAGCCGATTACTATCCTGCGTAGTATTTCGGCGGCGGTGTGCACGTGCGGTGGACTGGCCCGACAGGACTGAAAAACGAAGTGACAGGAAGGCCTCCTCCGCGTGAGTGCAGTAGACGACAGGAGTGCGCGGCCCGCCGGCCGCGCCGGTAACCGCGCCGCACCGAAGGTGCTCGGCTGGGCGGCGATCGCGGCGCTCGTCGCGGCGGCGCTGGCGCAGCTGTCGACGGCCGAGGCGCTGCGCTTGCTGGGCTTGCCGGACCCCGGCCCGATCACCACCTACGGGTTGCCGGCGGTGATGGCGTTCGGTGAGGCGGCCGCGGTCGTCATGGTGGGTTCGTTGCTGCTCGCGACGGCGCTGGTACCGCCGCAACGATCCGGGGTCCTCGACGTCGACGGATATCTGGCGGTGCGCACAGCCAGTGCCGCCGCGATGATCTGGGCGCTCTGCGCGGCGCTGCTGGTACCGCTGACCCTGTCGGATACCTCGGGCCAGAGTCTGGGGACCGTGTTCGCCGATCCGGGCCCGTTCCTGCGGGCAATCGCCGACCTCGAGGTTCCCCAGGCGTGGGCGTGGACCTGCCTGCTCGCACTGCTGGTCGCGGTGTCGAGCCGACTTACTCTGCGGCACAAGTGGACACCCCTGGTGCTGGGGATGGCGATCGTGAGCGTGCTGCCCCGGGCGCTGTCCGGGCACTCGGCCGCGGGCGGGGCCCACGACGTCGCCACCAACAGCCTGATCCTGCACATCGTGGCCGCCGCGCTGTGGGTGGGCGGCCTGGTCGCCCTCGGGCTCCACGCGGGGCGCGGCGGGGCGCATCTCGACGTCGCGGCCCGCCGGTTCTCGGCCCTCGCGCTGAGCACGTTCGTCGTGGTGGCGGTGTCCGGGGTGATCAACGCCGCGGTGCGGGTGCCGCTGATCGCGTTGATGACCAGCGCCTACGGCGTGATGATCGTGGCCAAAATGGTGGCCATGGTCGTCGTGGGTGCCGCGGGGTGGCGGCAGCGCACCGTCGCGGTGACCGCGCTGGAAAACAATCCCCACGATCGGACGGCGTTCATCCGGCTCGTGGTGGTGGAGTCGGTCGTCCTCGCGGTGACCCTCGGCATCGCCGTCGCGCTCGGGCGGACCCCGCCGCCTGCCGGTGAGCGGCGCGAGCCCACCCCGCTCGGTGAAACCCTCGGCTACGACCTGGCCGGAGCACCGTCCGCGGCGCGCCTGCTGATCGACTGGCGGTTCGACCTGTTCTTCGGCACCGCCGCGATCCTGTTGGCCGCGGTCTATCTGCTCGGCGTGCGGCGGCTACATGCGCAAGGCCGCCGATGGCCGGTGCGGCGCACCGCCAGCTGGGTGACCGGGTGTGTGGTGCTGCTGCTGGCCACCTCCTCAGGGATCGGACGCTTCGCCCCGGCCGTGTTCAGCGTCCATATGGGGGCGGTCACCGCCCTCGGGCTCCTCGGCCCGCTGCTGCTCGTGCTCGGGGCGCCGCTGACCCTCTGGGCCAGGACCGGGCGCCCCGAGCCCGCCGATGTTCCTGGGATCCGGGCCTGGTCGCGGACGTTTCACCGCAGCGCCCCGGTGCGGGTGCTCACCCAGCCGGTCGTCGCCGCGGTCCTGCTGGTCGGCGGGTTCTACGTCTTCTACCTGGGCGGCGTCTACGACGCGGTCGCCGGTTCGCATACCTGGCACCTGCTGGCGAACGCGTATCTCGTGACCGCCGGATTGCTGTTCTTCTGGGTCGCGGTCGGGATCGATCCCACCCCGACACCGCGCTCCGCGCGCTCGCGGCTGATCCTGGTGCTCGCCGCGGCCACCGCCTTCGCCGGCTTCCTCATCCTGGTACTCGGATCACCCACGGTGATCGCCGCGGAGTACTACACCACCCTGCGCCGCGGTTGGTTCGACGATCTCGCAGCCGACCAACGACTCGGCGTCGCCGTGGCCCTGGGAGCCGCGGTGGTCGTCTTCACGGCGGCGGCCTCGATCGCGGCCCGCCGGTGGCTGACCTCCTCGGCCGACGTCACCGACCCGGCCGGGCAACCGCGTCCCGCCGACCGATGATGCTCGACCGGTCGGCCCCGGTGAGCGGGTCGCCACCGGTGGCCTCCAGCCGGATCACGGCGCGCTAACGGGCACGAACCTGGAACAGAACCGCCTGGGCACCTCGACCGACTTCTTCCATCATCGTCATTTCCCGGTTATTATCGTCGTATGACGATCAATAGTGCGGGCGGTTGCCTCGCCTCCCGAGGAACCGAATCGAACCTGGATGCGGCGGTGGCGTTGTTCCACAGCCTCTCCGACGGCACCCGGTTGGCGATCGTGCGTCGCCTCGCGGACGGGGAGTCGCGGGTGGCGGATCTGGTCGGTGAGCTCGGGTTGGCGCAGTCCACGGTGTCGGCGCACGTGGCCTGCCTGCGCGATTGCGGCCTGGTGCAGGGCCGCTCGCAGGGCCGGCAGGTGTTCTACTCGCTGACCCGGCCGGAGTTGCTGGATCTGCTCGCCGCCGCCGAAACCCTCCTCGCGGCCACCGGGAACGCGGTCGCGTTGTGCCCGAACTACGGCACCGACACCGGTACGGAGGTGACACCGTGAGTGATGCCTGCGGCTGCGGCCACGAGTACCCCCGCCCCGAGGGCGAGGAGGAACACGAACCCGACAAGCTGTGGCAGATCACCGAGATCCGGGCCGCCGCGATAGCCGGGGTGCTGCTGGTCGCCGCCCTGATCGTCGGCTGGACAAACAGCTCGCACCCGGTCGAACTGACCCTCGAAGCGCTGGCACTGCTCGTCGCCGGCTACACCTTCGTCCCCTCCACCCTGAAAAGGCTGGCGCAGGGCAAGATCGGGGTCGGGACCCTGATGACGATCGCCGCCGTCGGCGCGGTCCTGCTCGGTGAGGTCGGCGAGGCCGCGATGCTCGCGTTCCTGTTCGCCATCAGCGAGGGGCTCGAGGAGTACGCCGTCGCCCGCACCCGCCGCGGCCTGCGTGCCCTGCTGTCCCTGGTTCCGGACACCGCCACCGTCCTGCGCGACGGCCGCGAACAGGTCGTCGTCCCAGCGGATTTGGCGCTCGGTGAACTGATGATCGTCAAACCCGGGGAGCGGATTGCCACGGACGGCATCATCCGATCCGGCCGTACCGCCCTGGACACCTCGGCGATCACCGGGGAATCGGTGCCCGTCGAGGCCGGGCCGGGCGCCGAGGTGTTCGCCGGCTCGATCAACGGGACCGGGGTCCTCGAGGTCGAGGTCACCGCCCGGGCGGAGAACAACTCGCTGGCCAAGATCGTGCGGATCGTCGAGGCCGAGCAGTCCCGCAAGGGTGAGGCGCAGCGCCTGGCCGACAAGATCGCCAAACCGCTGGTTCCCGGTGTGATGGTCGCTGCGGTGCTGATCGCCGCGATCGGCAGCGTGTTCGGCGATCCGCGGGTGTGGATCGAACGTGCCCTGGTGGTGCTGGTCGCCGCGTCTCCGTGTGCGCTGGCCATCGCGATCCCGGTGACGGTGGTCGCCGCGATCGGTGCCGCGTCCAAGCTGGGGGTGTTGGTCAAGGGCGGCGCCGCGCTCGAGGCGCTGGGCCGGATCCGCGGGATCGCCCTGGACAAGACCGGCACCCTGACCCGCAACCGCCCGGAGGTCATCGACGTGACCACCACCGGCGGCGTCACCCGCGGCGAGGTCCTCGGTGTTGCGGCCGCTTTGGAGGCCCGCAGCGAACACCCCCTCGCCGCTGCGATCCTCGCCGCCGTCGACGAGTACGCCCCGGCCGAGGACGTCGATGCCGTTCCCGGTGCCGGCCTGACCGGGCACATCAACGGTGTCCCCGCCCGGTTGGGGCGGCCCGGCTGGATCGACCCCGGACCCCTGTCCGGGGATATCGAGCGGATGCAGCACGCCGGGGCCACCGCGGTCCTGATCGAGCGCGGCGGCCTTCTGATCGGGGCGGTCGCGGTGCGCGACGAGCTGCGCCCCGAGGCCCGCGAGGTGGTCACCGGGCTGCGCCGCGGCGGTTACCAGGTGGCGATGCTCACCGGTGACAACGCGCGCACCGCACAGGCTTTGGCCGCCGACGTCGGAATCGACGAGGTGCACGCGGACCTGCGCCCGGAGGACAAGGCCCGTATCGTCGCCGATCTGCGCACCCGGCGGGCGACGGCGATGGTCGGCGACGGTGTCAACGACGCCCCCGCCCTGGCCACCGCCGATCTGGGCATCGCGATGGGCGCGATGGGCACCGACGTGGCCATCGAGACCGCCGACGTCGCCCTGATGGGTGAGGACCTGCGGCACCTGCCCCAGGCGTTGGCGCATGCCCGCCGCTCTCGCCGCATCATGCTGCAGAACGTCGGCCTGTCGCTGGCGATCATCACCGTGCTGATGCCGCTGGCCCTGTTCGGGGTCCTCGGCCTGGCCGCCGTGGTCCTGGTGCACGAGGTCGCCGAGATCGTGGTCATCGCCAACGGTGTCCGGGCCGGCCGCGCCCGCGCCCTCACCGACCCGGAAACGGCCGCACCCGTACCGGTTCCAGCCACCACCGCCGCCCACCCATGACCCGTACACCGGTGTCGAGGGCACGGCGACGACGTCTCGTCTCGAGTCCGCTCGACGCCTGCTCTGCCCAAGCGAAGGAGATCACGTCATGACCGCGATGCCCACCGTCATCCGTACCGCTTACACCGCCGAGATGGCCGCCGCCCGCACCACCACCGACGACACCCAGCGGTGGGCGCACCTCGAACAGGCACACATTCTGTCCCAGCCCTATCCGTGGCCGCACACCCGCAACCACCTCGCCATGCTCGCCCTCGCGCTGCGCCAGCACGACCGCCGCGAGGCACTCGGCCAGGTGGTGCGGATCGTCGTCGCCGCCCCCGGCTCGGCGTTGGGCCGCTACCCCGAGGGCAACACCGGCCGCACCCGCGCCGGGCTGAGAACGCCGATGCCGATCCCGACGGACCTGGCCGACACCCTGGCCGCGGCCCGCTGACCCCCAGCTGCCTCTGAGAAGGCAGGGCAGCACCCAGCGTCCAGCCGTGGTGAGGACCACCACATCCGAGCCAGGCGTGGCACCGGGCAGCTGGTGAGGTTGGTTAGGGTGTGCCCATGTTCCGGTTGCCCTGTTTGCCCGATTCCCCGGTGTCGCTGTGGCGGGGCGCGCGGTGAGCCGCGGGATCCGTTGGTCGGTGGCGCTGGTGGTCGCGTTCGCCGTGGGCCTGGGGGTGTTGTTGCTGGTCAACCGGTCCGACTCGGCGCCGGTTCCCGCCGACGGTGCGGCGGCGGCGGTAGTGCGCCCGGACAGTCACCGACTCAACACGGTCGCCGACGGCAAGGCCACGTTCGTGGAGTTCCTCGACTTCGAATGTGAGGCCTGCCGATCGGTGTACCCGGCGATCGAGCAGCTGCGCACCGACTACGGCGACCGGGTCAGCTTCGTCGTCCGCTACTTCCCGCTGCCCGGCCACTTCAACGCCGAGCGGGCGGCCCGGGCGGTCGAGGCCGCCGCGCAGCAGGGCCGGTTCGAGCAGATGTATCAGCGGATGTACGAGACTCAGGCCGAGTGGGGTGAGCAGCGCACCCCGAAGGACGAGGTGTTCCGCGGATACGCCGCCGACCTCGGCCTCGATCTGGCCGCCTTCGACGCCGCCTACACCGATCCCGCGACCCTCGACCGCATCCGCGCCGACGTCGCCGACGGGGAAGCGCTCGGGGTGCAGGGCACCCCGACGTTCTTCCTGAACGGCGAGAAGATCGAACCCACCAGCTACCAGGATCTGACCGATGCTCTCGACGCCGCCCTCCGCTAACCCCGCGGCTACCGATACCCCAAAGGCGCTGGCCGCAGCGCCGCCCGGCCCGGGCGGTGATGCGGCGCCGTTCTCGCGGTCGCTGCCGTGGCTGCTGCTGATCGGCGGGCTCGTCGGCCTCGCGGCCGCGTTCGTGCTCACCATCGAGAAGTTCGCCCTCGCCGCCGACAGTGCGTACGTCCCGTCCTGCAGCCTCAACCCGGTCCTGAACTGCGGCTCGGTGATGGGCACCGCGCAGGCGTCGGTGTTCGGATTCCCCAACTCGCTTCTCGGGATCGCCGGCTTCGCCGTCGTCGCTGCGACCGGGGCTGGGTTGCTGGCCGGTGCCCGGTTCGCCCGCTGGTATTGGCTGGGCCTGCAGGTAGGTGTCACCGCGGCGGTGGTGTTCGTGCACTGGCTGATCGTGCAAAGCCTCTACGTGATCGGCGCCCTGTGCCCGTACTGCATGGCGGTGTGGGCGGTGACCGTGCCGATCTTCTGGTACGTCACCCTGCGTAACCTGCACCACGGCACTCTCACCCGACCGGTACCGGCGGCCGTGGTGACCGCGAGCGGAAACGGGGGTTCCCCCCTGAATGAGGACATCGTGAACACTGGGTCGTGAGGGCCCAGAGGAAGAGATGTCACCAATGGTCATGAAGGCGTACTCGGCGGAGTTCAAGGCCGATGCCGTCGCACTGTATCTGTCCGATCCGAGCCACACCTTCGACGGCATCGGCAACGACCTGGGAGTCAGCCGCGAGACTCTGCGCAACTGGGTCCGCGCGGAACGCAAACGCACCGGTATCTCCACGGCTGAGCTGCGGGCCAATGGGGCGGCGCGGCCGGCATCGCGGGCAGGCGAGGTATCGTCCGAGTCCGTGTTGGAGGAAGAAAACAAGCAGCTTAAGGCCCAGATCCGGAAGCTCGAAACCGAACGGGAGATCCTGCGCAGGGCCGCGAAATATTTCGCGGGCGAGACCAACTGGTGAGCCGCTTCCAGTTCGTCGACGACCACCGCGACACCGCTCCGGTGAAGTGGCTGTGCCAGATCCTCGAGGTGTCCCGGTCCGGCTTCTACCGGTGGCTTGCCGCCGCACCGGCCCGTGCTGAACGCGCCCACGCCGACGAGGAGCTCGCGACGCGCATCCGCGCCATCCACGACGACTTCGATGGCACCTACGGGGCCCCACGCATCACGGCCGAGCTGCGCGATGTCGGGATCGAGGTCAATCACAAGCGGGTGGAACGGGTGATGCGCGAGAACGGAATCGTCGGGGTGCACCTGCGCAAGACGGTCCGCACCACGGTCCCCGAACCCTCCGCGACTCCGGTGCCGGACCTGATCCGGCGCGATTTCACCGCGAGCGCACCGAACACCAAGTACGTCGGGGACATCACCTACCTTCCGGTCGGTGACGGGCAATTCCTGTACCTGGCAACAGTATTGGATCTGAACTCGAAACGGCTGGCGGGTTGGTCGATCGCCCCACACATGCGCACCGAGCTGGTCACTGACGCGCTGCGGGCGGCGGCCGCCGCCCGTGGTGCCACCGGTCTCGACGGGGCAATATTTCACAGCGACAACGGCGCCCAATACGTCTCGCAGAACTTCGCGGATGTTTGCCGCGAGCTGGGAGTGACCCGGTCGCGAGGCGCGGTCGGAACGTCAGCGGACAACGCCGCCGCCGAATCGTTCAACGCGACGTTGAAACGGGAGACGCTCCAGGGCCGGAAGCGCTGGAACAGCGCGGGTGAGGCCCGCGCCGCCGTCTTCCGTTGGATCACCCGCTACAACACCAGAAGGAGGCACTCCACTCTCGGCCAGATCTGTCCGATCGACTTCGAGCAGCGATCGGCTACGCTGGCCACCGCCGCATAAGAATTGGTGTCCACATCTCGGGGGGAAGCCCCAACCACGTTCTTCCCCTGACGGTTTGGGTGCTGAGTGTGGCCGGGTTGGTCGCCTACCGGTTCTGGTCCTACTGGTCCACCCTGCTCTGACCGCGTCCAACAGCAGCGTTGACCGAGACCAATTCGCCACTCAAAATTCCTTAACCCAGGTCCAGGCGCCGGCTTCAAGCACGATTCGGTGGCACAGGACACAAGACAAGGGCCTCGCCCGGCGGAAACGTCAGGGTTGCGCGATACGCGATGTCGTCATCAGGTGGTGAGCGTCCCGCTGAAGATTGTCGCGCCGAGCCGGGTGGCATGGTCGAGGGCGACGACGGTACCGCCGACCTGCGGATGCTCGCCGGTCCAGGACCGGGCGGTCGCCTCATCGGTGAAAAACTCAGGGAGGTGCAGCACGTGTCCGCGGACGGACCCTGCCCGGCCATCGCACCGACGAACACCACCAACGGTGGCCGGGGTCGCGGTGGCGCTCTCACCGCGCACGGTCACGGCGATCCGCTCACCGGTCACCGGATCAGCGGATTCGATCACCGCCTCGGTGCCGAGCATCGCGGACATCCCCAGCGCATCGACCGCGCACATCGCGTAGACGGTCGTCTCACCCCCGACGCGTACCCGGTGCGGGGTCGGGGAGGCGAGAACGGATACGCCGACGCGATGCGCCCGGCAGGGTTGAGCCGAATCACGTCCTCGGCGTGCAACCGGTCCAAAACCCGCCGACCCGACACACCGAATTCGGCTGCCACCGAGTCCAGTTCGACATCCTCGGGCGCTTCGCCGCGATCCGCGAACGCCCGCAGAATCGCATGATGAACCGCCCGGTCGGCCGGAGTGTCCGGTCGCGCAGCGCCGCGCCATCCACCCAACCCGGACAACGGGGATTCCCCCGCAGCATCCGCCGGGCAGCAGTCGCCCCGGCCATCCGCGGGCTGGCCGGCCTCGCCTGCCGCAGCCAGGTGCAGCGCCTGCCGCAGTGCCACCACTGAGGGCGCGCCACCGGAGGGATAGAGCCGGCAGGACACACTCGGCACCGACCCGGGTTCGGCGAACGGGTCCACACCGTCGACGAGCAGGGTGGGTGAGCCCGTCATTCCAGCGTCGGTAGCGACCGCCGGGTCATCGATCACCCGATGCGAAATCTCTACCTTGGACTGCTGATCTGCCAGAACCTTCTCGAGCCGTTGCTCGAGCAACGCCACGTTGGGGCAACCCGGAACCTGCAGGATTTCCAACCTCATCGGTCATCTCCTTCGGTGTGCAGGGTGTGCAAGAGGGGGCAGCACCGGTCGGGCCGTGGCCGTTCGCAGGTGGCGACGAGATCGGCGAGGGACCGCTGCATGCGTTGCAGGTCGGTGATCTTCTCAGCCAGCTGAGCCAGCTTGGCCTCGGCGAGTTCTCGGGCCGTGTCGCAGTCCTCCGGTCCGCCTTCGGCCAGTTGCAGCAGGTCCTCGATCTCGTCGAGGCTGAAGCCGTGCCCCTGAGCCCGTTTGACGAATCGGACCACGGTCACAGCGTCGGCCGAGTACGCCCGATGCCCGGCCGGCGACCGCGGTGGCGGCGCCAACAGGCCGCGGCGTTCGTAGTACCGCAGCGTCTGCACATTCACCCCGGTGCGGGCGGCGACCTCACTGCTACGCATGCCACCATTCTCAACCCGGTACTCGACTATCGAGTCAAGCCGCAGGAGTCGTCGCCGGCCTCGTCGTTCTCCCACGATGCCTCGCTCGGTCGGATATACCATCACGCCATCTTCTATGTCCGGACGGGCATAGACGTGCGCGGGCGCGAATACCGCACGCTTCGAATACCGCCGCTAATGTTGCGGACACCCTGAAGTCAATCCCCGTGATGGGCGTCACGATTCCTCGGCGGCACGGGCAGATGGGTGTCGACGAGCAAGCCCGCCACCCCGGCCGCCGCGCAGACCGTGGTCACCACCATCAGTGCCGGATTCGTCTGCCCGGTCAACGCGTCCCCGAGTAACACCACCGCGACCGTGCCCGGCAGAGTCCCGACCAGGGTGGCGGCGGTGTAGGGCAGCAGGCGCACCGCGGAGAGCGCGGAGCAGTAGTTGACCAGTGCGAACGGTGCCGGGGCGATGAGTCGCAGGGATCCGACTGCGAGCCAGCCCCGCCGGGCCAGCCGGGCATCGATGGCTTGGATTGCGGGGTGCGTCAGCCGCGCTTGTACGGCGCTGCGCCCGAGCGCCCGCACCAGCAGGAGCGACAGCACGGCGCTGACTGTCGTGGCGGCGATCGTGACGGCGACCCCGGCGGCGGGACCGAACAACAGCCCGGCGCTGAGGGTGAACACCGTGCGCGGCACCGGGGCGATCGTCAGCACCGCCTGGGTCAGGAAGAACACCAACACGAACGCTGTGCCCATCGATTCCGCCCAGTCCCGTATCAGGGAGATCGAGGGGCGGGGCACGAGTGCGGCGGCCACTGCCAGCAGGGCCAGCAGGGCCAGCAGGGCGAGGACTCGGCGAGCGCGGAGGATCTTTGGCACACATAGGTTTCCGCGCCGCAGGGATCTGGTGGAGGTGTCGCTGGCGGAGGGGCGCGAGCCGGCATCGTCGCCGTGTGTCAGCTCACCACCTGAGTCGTCCACCGCGGCGGTGTAGGCGGTGTAGGTCCGCGGAACCCAGGAAAGTGGGGTCACGCCAGCGCACTTCCGGCCATCCACTGATCCCAGGGCACACTCCAGTCGCCGTTCTGCCACAGCTCGAGCGGTGCCCCGCCGGTATTGCGGACTTCGACGATGTCGCCGGGGACGGAGAAGTCGTAGAACCATTGCGCGTGGGCTCGGCTGAGGTTCAGGCAGCCGTGGGAGACATTGGTATTGCCCTGCGCCCAGACGGTGTCCTCGAGTTCGTGGAGGTAGATGCCGTCGTTGCTGATGCGAGTGGCGTAGTTGATTGTTTCCTTGTAGCCGAGGCGGGAGTTGACCGGGAGCCCGTAGGTCGAGGAATCCATGATCACCGGGTTGGCCTTGTCGATGACGGTGTAGATGCCCGGCTGGGTCCAGAACGTCAGGGTTTGCCCGTTGATGGTTTCGCTGCCGCCCATGCCCATCGAAGTGGGCATGGTGCGCACGACTTCCCCGTTGTTGGTGACCGTGATCTGTTTGGTGATGTCGTCGGCGACGGAGATGTGGGCGTCGCCGATAGTGAACGACGTGGCGGCATCCTCCTGACCGAACAGGCCGCCGCCGAGGTCGACGCCGTAGACGTTGGCACGGGCGGTGACCGTGGTGCCGGGGGTGTAATAGTTCTGGGGCCGCCAGTGCACGTTCTGATCGTCCGCCCAATGCCAGGAACCCTGCACCGGCGGAGAGGTTTCGACGGTCAGCGTTTTCTCGGCGGCGGCGCGGTCGGTGATCGGCTCGTCGAAGTGGGTGACGATGACGATCCCGATGCCGAAGGTACCGCCGTCGGTGAGGAGGTTGCCGCCCGAGGTGACGAATGTTGGTTTGGTGAGGTTGCCCGGTCGCACGGTGGAGAAGGTGCTGGTCCCCTCGGTGCGGGTGCCGTCGTCGTGGCGTGCGGCAGCGGTGATGGTGTAGGTCCTGCCGTAACCCAAAGGGATACCGGGTTTCCAGGCGATGCGGTCGGGGGTGAAGATGCCCTCGATGACTCGGCCTTCATCGTTGGTCATCGTGACCGATTCGAGGGCCCCACCGGTGGACTCGACCGACACCGGGTCCGCGGGGTTGACGGTGTCGGCTCCATCAGCGGGGACGAAAGTGATCGTGGGGGCAGCCGGGGTGGCCGGATTCGCATCGCCGCTCGGGCTGGATGATCCGGTTCCGGACGGGGCGCAGGCGGCCAGAACTGCGATCAGGATCGCCAGGGCGAGCAGGACCGGGGTCCGACGTGGTGGGCGAGTGTTCATGGGGTTCCTCCATACCGGCGAGGCGGCGGCGAAGCGGGGGGCCGAGAAAAAAATGGGGTGCACGCTGCGTAGGGGAAGGAGGGTGGGACCGGAAAGGGACCGCGGTCCCACCCCCATCGGGCTAGTTCTGTTGCAGCAGTGCCTGCATGGTGGTGATCTCCGCCTGCTGGGCGGCGATGATGTCGGTAGCCATTTGCTTGGCGTCGGCGTTTTCGCCGTCGGCCAGCTCGGTCTGAGCCATCTCGATCGCACCGGTGTGGTGTTCGATCATCATGTTCAGCCAGGCGGTGTCGAAGTCGGCGCCGCTCTTGCCGGCCAGATCGGTCATCTGCTCTGGCGTCATCATTCCGCTCATGCCGCCGTCGGCCGCGGCGCTGGTGCCGCCGTGGTTCATTCCGCTCATGCCGCCGCTGGCGTCGGTGGAGGGGGCAGTCAGGCCGCGCTGCGCGAGCAGCGCGGTCATCTGTTCCATTTCCGGTCCTTGGGCTGCGGCAATGTTTTTGGCTAGGTCGAGTACCTGCGGATTGGTGGTGCGCCCCTCGACCATGTTCGCCATCTCGACGGCCTGCGCGTGGTGGGGATACATCATCTGCAGGAACATCACGTCGGCGTCATTGAAGGCGACCGCACCCGTGATGGTGGTGGACGAGCTCGACGTGGTGCTCGCGGCGGTGTTAGACATTTGACTCATGTCGTGTCCGCCGCCGCTGTCGTCGCTACAGCCGGCGAGGACCAGGACTCCGGACACGGCTGCGGCGGACAGGGCGACACGGGCACGGGGGGAACGCAAAGACCACATGGATAGGACTCCTCGAAAAGGTCGGTGTGTGAAAGGTGAAGCAGGCGTGCATGAGAGACGTCTGCGTGGGTGACCCACCTGAGGTGGGACACCTGTCACACCCGCAACACCGACAGCTGCGCGAGGGTGGGAGTTGTCCACGGCGGCGCCCGGCCGACATGGTGACGGAGCAGGGCCCGCAGGCGGGCCACCGCGGTCTGCCCGGTGGTGGCGGTGGCGTACCAGCGGGCGAGGACCAGCGCCGCGGCGATCGTCATTACGGACATGCACAGATGCAGGCCCCTGTGGTCGCTGCAGTCGGTGCCCTCACACCCGGTCCCGGCCAGTACGACGGGAATGTCCCCGAGGGCCACCGGCACCGCGGCCGCGGCGTGCGGGTGCGCGTGCCCGGCGGAAGCTGACGCTGATGAGGTGGGATGTGCGGCCGAGTGGTCGAGCAGGGGTGAGGAATGCATGAGGAGCACACCGAACAGCACCGCCACGACGGCGGTCACCCGCAGCAGTTGCTGCACCGTCGGTGTCGTCCCCAGCACTTTCACGACCATGATGTTACTGACCCCGGCCCGGTGGCCGACGCGGTGAAGGCACGACCGAGTCACGGTGTCGTCGGGACGCCGCCGGCCGGTTGCGGGCCGGGTGGCGTCCCGACCTGATGCGATCGCCCGCCGCTCATTCCCCGCCGGGTTCCGGGTAGAGGAATCTGCGGGTGACGAGATGTTTGGTGTCGGTGAGCGTTTCCTCGCTGATCCGGCCGGCGGCGTCGAGGGTGAGCAGCACATTCATCCCGGCGGCCGGGTAGCCGAGCGCCAGTCGCACAGTCCCATCCGGGTGCGGCAACCGGACCGCCAGCGGGGCGGTGCCATCGGCGTAAGGTTCCTGCGCCAGGAAGAAGTCGGCGGGCAGGTTGAGTCGCTGCGGTTCGGGCGCGGCGGTGGTGGTGTCGCTGGTTACCGACTCGTACACGGTCAGCTCGCCCTCGGCGCGGGTCGCGGCGACGGCGCGGGCGAGGTTGTCGCCGCCGGGGGCGGTCGGCCAGGGCACGAGCAGACTGACAGTGTCGCCCTGCCAGCCCGCCGCGGCCACGCCGAGGGTGAGCACGTTGTCCCCGCCCTGCCAGGTGGCCGGTGCGACGAAACATCCCGGCCCGCACCCGCGCAGGGCGAGGGCACTGTCGCCTTCCACGGCGGCGATCCGCCCCGACAAGGTGAAGTCCTGGCCCGGTTCGGGGGCGTAGTAGTCACCGCGCCGCGGAGTCGACAACCGCACCACCAGTTGCCCGTCGCTGGCGGCGACCGATACCCCGACCTGCCCGGCGAGGGTCCCCAGCGGCAGGACCGGACCGTCCGGCGGCGGGGGACCGGGTTGCTGGGAACTGCCGGCCGGGGTGGTGGAGACCAGGGCGGCGCTGGCCGCCAGGACCGCGACCAGCAACACGCTCTCGGCCCGAACCCGATTCCGCACCGCGGGGAGCCGTTCCGGGGTGCGCAGCGCCCACCGTGCCGCCAGTGCCACCGCTGAGGCGGCGGCGACCAGCACCAGCTTGACCACCAGCACCTGACCGTAGGCGGTCGACAGCAGGGCCGAGACCGGGATCAGCTGCAGGGCAGTGACGGTGCCGGTGGCGACCACGACCAGGAAGGTCCACGCCGCTAGCCGGGTGTAACCCGCCAACACCCACCGCACCGCGGCCCGTTCGCTCCACCAGGCCAGCACCGCGCCGGCCGTATGCAGCAGGGCGCCCACCCAGATCGCGGCGGCCGCCACATGGATCGCGGTGAGCGCACCACCCCACCCGGGTGCGGCGATATTGGCGTGCGAGCGCACCCCTTCCGCCGCGATCACCAGCACCAGCGGCACCGCCGCCCATCCCCGGCGACCGGCAAAGGCCAGCGCGGCGGCCAGCACCAATCCGGCGGCCTCGGTGAGCAAGACCAGGCCGGCACGTTCCTGCCACAGCACACTCACCGTGTCGGTGGATGCGGCCAGTGCTGCGCCGAGTCCGAGGACGCCGGCCAACCCGAGGAGGGCGCCGGCCGGCACCGGGGACCGCACCGCCGGGAGCGCCGGATTCTCGCGTCGGGCGGTGGTGGTGACGCGCTCGGCGACCAGGCCACCGAACGCGAGGGCGAGCCCGAGGAACAGCAACCACCGCAGCACAGCATCGGTCCACGACGTCGACTCGCCGTCGCCCGCGCCCGCGTCATCGGTCAGGGCGAGACCGACCGCGAACCGGAACTCCTGCTCGACGAGATCGCCGTCGGCGCCGGTCACCAGCCAGCGCACGGTGTAGGTGCCCGGTGCCAGCGCATCGGCCGGGCGGGCGGTGAGAGCCCGTCCGCCCCGTACGGATTCGGCGACACCCATCGGCACCGTTCGGCCGTCGCTGCCGGTGACGACGACCGCGGGCGCCCCGGGAGTGACCGGCTCGTTGAACATCAACGTGATCGTGGGTGGGGAATCGGCGACCGCGGTGTCCGATCCTGGGTCGGTGAACAGCAGGGTGGGATGGGCGTTGGCCGGCCCCGCCCCGACGCCCGTCATCATGGCGAGTGCTGTCAGGGCCAGCAGAATTATCAGGCTACGGAGCAGTGGTCGGGCGGGGGTGGGCATGCCGGTTCAGTTCAGGGTGTAGAGCGCCTGGGAGGTGGCGGCGTAGGCGGTGTCGTAGTTGGCGGCGGTCAGCGCGTCGACGGTGCCGACCTGGGCGCGTTTCTGCCAGTCCTGTCCTCCGCGGCTGCGCCAGGCGTACCCGTCGACGTCGATGCCCCACAGCGCATCCCCGGCGCCGGCAATCATCACCAGCTGCGGGGCGTCCGGCACGGGCGAGAACGTGCGGGCGGCGGTGGTGCTGTGTTCGAGGCCCGCCGGGGTCACCGCCCATACCCCGTTGTCGTTGATCGCCAGTGCGGCGGCGACCAGTTTCGCGCCCGGCGTCCAGGTGGTGCCGGCGTCGGTCGACACGAGCAGCCCATCGGTGCCGTCGAATCCGACCAGGATGCGGCCGTCCGTGCTGAGGGCATGAAAATCGACCTGCCCGGCCAGGGAGCGGTCCATCCAGCTGCCGCCCCCGTCGGTGCTGCTGCGCAGCCCCAGCGGGTTGGCGGCGAAGCTGGACGGCCCGGGGTGACCGGAGGCGAACAGGTTGTCGGTGTTGGGTACACCGGTCAGTCCCATGAAGTCGTCGTCGGAGCCGCCGACGCGGGAGGTGGAGCCGGAGGTGTCGATGGCGAAGATGCCCGTGTGCGTGCCGGCCAGCACGGTGCCGTCCTTGCCCACGTGCAGTCCGTGCAGGTGGGACAGTTCGGAGCTGAAATCGACTGCCGGCACGGAGGTGTCGGGTGTCGTGGGCTCGTCGGCCCCAGAGGTGCAGCCGGTGAGCAGTAGCAGAGCGGCGGCGGTGGGCAGCAGGGTGCGGGTGATCGGGTGGGCAGCCATCTTCGGGTCTCATTCTGTACGTGAGGGGAGGGACGGGGAATCAGGGGCGCATCGACGGTCGCCACATGGCCGGCCTCGTATGCCGGTGCGGGGAGAGGTTATTCGGTGTAGGACAGGGTGGTCATCATCCCGGCCTCGCCGTGATAGAGGTTGTGGCAGTGCACCAGCCACTGGCCGGGGTTGTCCGCGTCGAGGTCGACCTCGACGCTCTGATTCGGCAGCACCAAGGTGGTGTCCTTGCGGGGACCGGCGCCCTGGCCGTCGACGACCTGGAAGGTGTGTCCGTGCAGGTGCATGGGGTGGAACATCATGGTCTGGTTGACGAACCGCAGCCGCACCCGTTGACCCTGGGTGATTTCGAGTGGGGTGTGCTCGCCGTAGGTGGCGCCGTTGATCGTCCACCGATACCCGGACATGTCCATCCCCAGCATCAGCTCGTGCACCCGGTCCGGGTTACGGCGGTCGAGTCGAACATCCTCACGCGAGCGCAGCGTCAGGCCGGTGATCGGGGGTGCGTCGAGCTCGGCAGTGCGGATGACCGGGTCGAGTCGTCCACCGGCCCCGGTGCGGATCACGGCGAACCCCTGCCCCTGCTTGCCTTCCGCGGAGGCGACGAGGGGGAAGACCCCGTCGCCGAGTGTGACGATCGCATCGAAGCGCTCGCCCATGCCGATCAGCAGCGAGGACCCGGTGACCGGCTGCACGGGATATCCGTCGCTGTGGGTGACGGTCAGCTGATGGCCGCCGACCGCGACGCGGAACGCGGTGTCCGCGCCGGCGTTGATGATCCGCAACCGCACCCGTTGCTCGGGTCGGGCCCGCACCGTGAACGGGTCGGCGCCGAGGGTGCCGTTGATCAGATAGTAGGGATAGTCCACGTCGCCGGTGTCGGCGCCGAGCGGGTTTCCCGGATCGATCTGCGACCCCATGCCCATCCCGGTCATCCCGCCGTGGTCCATGCCCATGCCGTTCATCGGCATCCCACCGCGCCGCAGGGCGTCGAGTTGCCGGTCCGGGGTTGCGCCGGCCACCCCGTCGAGCCAGTCATCGAGCACCAGGACGGCCTCGAGGTCGTAATCGGCACCGTCGGCGGGATCTTCCACGATGATTGGGGCGTAGAGGCCCCGGTCGAACTGCATCCCGACATGGGGGTGGAGCCAGTGGGTACCGGCGTCCGGGGCGAGGAACTCGTAGGTGAACGGGCTGCGGGCGGGGATGGCGGCCTGGGTCAACCCGGGCACCCCGTCCATGTCGTTACGCAACGCGAGACCGTGCCAGTGGATGGTCGACTCGGCCGGCAGGTCGTTGCTCAGCTCGGCGCGGAGCAGATCGCCGCGGCGCAGCCGGATCTCCCGGCCGGGAATCCGGTCGCCGTAGGCCCAGGTATCGACCTGGACCCCGCCCAGGTCGATCCGGGTCGGCCGAGCCTGCAGCGAGGCGGTGACCGTGTTCCCGGTCCCGATATTGGCTTTGCGGACCTGCTCGGCCGCCCGCACTGCCGTCGAGTCGGGGCCGACGGCGTGCGGCGCCGGTGCGGGGCCGCCGCCCCTGCTGCACCCGACCGCGGTCGCTGCTACCCCCAGACCGGCCAGCGCCAGAAAGTTCCGGCGCGACAGGCGGGCGGCGCCGGGAAACGGTTCGATCATGCACAAACTCCTGTTCGAGCGCAGAGGGCGGCACGGGACTGTCGCCGACAACCCCACCCAATCTACGTAGTTGCATAGTAGATGGGGTGAGGGTCGGTGTCTGAGCAGGGCGGGCACCCCGGCGGCCTAGGTCGCGGCCGGTATCTCGTCGGTCTCGGGCAGCGCCGGTTCGACCGGCGGTGGGGAGAGTCGGGCGGAGCGGTCGAGTAGATACAGCGCGGCCACACAGACCGCCCCGACACCGGTCAAGGCCACCCAGATCAGCGCACCCAGGTCCGCGTCGCGCAGGATCCCGAAGACGGCGCCGGTGCCCAGGTTGCCGAGCAGGATGCCGAGCCCGACGACGGTGTTGTAGAAGCCGTAATGGGTGGCCACGAGCCGGCCGCCGGAGAGGGCGACGACCGTGTCCATCTCGAACGGAAACACCGCGGCGGTGCCGACCGCCAACAGGGCGGCGGTCAGTACCAGGGCGCCGGCGGCGGCCAATCCGCTGGCGGTGGCCGGGCCTGGCAGCGCGATCAGCGGCACGAATGCCACCGCCATGATCGCCATGCCGACCACCAGGGACCGCCCCGAACCCCACCGGCGGGAGAACCAGGCGGTGATCCGCAACTGCCCGGCGATGGCCACCACCCCCGAGACCACGAACAGCGAGGTCACCAGGGCGGTGTCGGACCGGTCGTCGCCGACCACCACCGCCGCCTGCAGCGGCAGCGCCAGATAGATCTGGAAGGAGAGCACATAGGACCCGATCATCGCCAGCGCGAACAGGACGAAGGGCCGGTTGGCGACCACCAGCCGCCAGTCCTCGAGTACGGACGTCTTGGCCGCGGCCGGTTCGGTCCGGTGCGCGGGCAGTGCCCAGATCTGCACGATCGTCAGCACGGCGAAGACGGCGGCCGCGGCCAGTGCGGTGACCCGGAAATCGAGGGTGGTCAGGGCGAGCCCGATCAGCGGGCCCAGCAGAATCCCGGCCTGATAGAACACGTTGAAGGTGGCGAACGCCTCGACCCGCCGGGGCCCGGCGTCGGCGGCGAGATATGCCCGCACCGCCGGGTTGAACAGTGCTCCGGCGAATCCGGTGGCGACCGAGGCGAGCAGGATCGCCGGCAGTGATTCCACGGCCGCGAGCAGCACGAACCCGGCGACCCGCAGCAGGCAGCCGGCCACGATGAGAGGTTTGTAGCCGAGGCGGTCGGCGAGGGTGCCGCCGAGCAGGAACATCCCCTGCTGGGAGAAGTTCCGCATACCCAGCACCAGTCCGACCGCCCACGCCGCCAGTCCCAGGGGTCCGGCCAGGTATCCGGCCAAATACGGCATCAGCATGTAGAAACCCACGTTGATGGAGAACTGGTTGACCATCAGGACCTGGGCGGGCCGGTCGAAGCTGCGGAACTGGGTCAGAAGGTTCTTCATCACACGCTCTCTGTGGGATCGACGACGGTGGCGCACCGGGTCCAGGACTGCACGATCTGGTCGGTCGGGTGGTCGATGGTGGCCGGCTCCGTCGGTGGGTTCGCGTTCAGCAGGCCGTGCTCGGCGCAGTAGTCGTCGTTGTAGATGGTGTCGAAGTAGCGCTGCGGGCCGTCGGGGAAGACGGCTGCGACCCGGGTGTCCGGAGGGCTGGTGCGGGCGATCCAGCCGGCGGTCAGGGCGACGGCGCCGACGCTCCAGCCGCCGCTGGCGTGGTGGGTGGCCGCCAGGGTGCGGCACGACCACACCGCTTCGTGTGGGGCCACCCAGTGCACTTCGTCGAACGCGGGATAGTCGATGTTGTCGGGATAGATGCTCGAGCCCAGTCCGCGCATGAGCCGGGTACTGGCGGGTTGCCCGAAGATGGTCGATCCGACGGTGTCGACGCCGACCAGTTTCAGGTGGGGGTAGAACCGGCGCAGCACCCGGGCCACACCGGCGGAGTGCCCGCCGGTGCCCACCGAGCACACCAGCGTGTCGACGCGGCCGAGCTGGGCGATGAGTTCGTGCGCGAGCGACTCGTACGCGGCGACGTTGTCGGGGTTGGTGTACTGATCCGGGCACCACGACCCCGGATGGGCGCCGAGGAGCTCACTGACCTTCTCACGCCGGGCCTGCTGCCAGCCGCCGGTGGGGTGGGGGGTGGTGACCAATTCGACGTGGGCACCGTAGGCGGCGAGCATCCGGTGCACGATCGGTTCCAGACCGGGGTCGGTGACGAGGGTGACGGGATGGTGATGGGTGATCCCGGCCAACGCCAGGCCCAAACCCAGGGTGCCGCTCGTGGATTCGATGATCATCGCACCGGGGGCGAGGTCGCCGCGGGCCCTCGCCTTCTCGACCATGTGCAGGGCGGGGCGGTCCTTCATCCCGCCGGGGTTGCTGCCTTCTAGTTTCGCCCAGAAACCCCGCCCGGCGTCGGCGAACGGTTCACCGATCCACAACACGGGGGTGTTGCCGACCATGGTGCTCGGTTGCGGGCACCGGTGAGCGGCGGCCGGCAGGGGTGCAGCGGACGATGGTGGAATCAGGGTGGTGGGAACAGCACTGTTCATGATGAAAAAATCCCTGTATGTGACTGCGACAAGAGCAGTGGGTGAGTGATGGGCAGCACGAGCTGGGCCACGAGGGGAAGTCCTCAGATGGCCTGCGGGCTGCTGATCAGCACCTGTTGATACAGAGTTCGTTCAAGACGGTCCGGCCGCGCCGGATGGGAATGGGTTGATCCGGCGGGGCCCGCGGAGTGCGCGGCGCCGACAGCACCACCAGCACCACCGCCAGGGCCATCGCGACGACCGCGGCGACGGTCAGCGGGCGGAGCGGGTTGTCGGATCGGGGCATGGCGACGACGGTGTGCGCCTCGTGCGCCGCGTGGGTCGATCCGTCGTCGATGTGCGCGTGCCCGGGAGTGAGCTCCTCGGCAGGCAGGGCGGACGAGGAAGAGACGTGGACGTCCTCGCCCTGGTGACCGTGCGCGAGGAAGATGCCGCACTGGGCGATCGTGTGCGCGAGCAGATACAGGACAGCGGCGACCGCGACTACCGTCCGCATACGCGGGGGGCGTATCGCAAGTGCCGTCACAATTTCTCGACTGTAGCAGCCGTGACCTGGGCATTGGTCCAGACAGTCGGGCGATGGGCGCGGTCGCGGGTTCGATTCCCGCTGGTCACCAGGCCGTCGGCAGGCACCACATGGTTCCGGTCACCTCGAGTACGGTCAGGGCGATCGGGGCGGCGGTCAGCGCGGCGGCCACGGCCGCCGACATCACCCGTACCCGGATCTTCGCCGACCGTGACGGTGGGGATGCCAGTCGTCCGGCCCGCTCCAGGAGGGCGATGTTGCCGGCACCGAGGGCCCCATCGGGGACCTGCGCCGGGGCGCACAACGCGATCAGCCCGGTGAGCAGGGGCCGCGGCCCGTGCACCCGGGCGGCGCAGTCGTCGGCACACATTTCCAGCAGGCGAGCGACCTCCAGCGCGGCGGCGGTGAACACCGTGATACCGGGCAGGGCGGCGGTCAGCACCCGCAGGACGGCGAGTATCTGCGCGTGGTGCCCGGCCAGATGGGCGCGCTCGTGCGCGAGGACGGCCTGGACCTGCCGGTCATCGAGGGCCTCGAGTGCGGCGGTGGTGATCACCACGGCGTGCGGGCGACCTGCGGCGCAGTAGGCGACGCGCTCGGTGTTGTCGATGACCACCGCATCGACGCCGGACACCCGGCGGCCGATCAGGCGGGCGCGGCGGGCGTGGCCGTGCGTTTGCCTCCGCAGGCGCACCAGGCCCACCGCGAGTCGGCAACCGATCCACGCGGTGGCCGAGACCACCGTCGCGGCCACGGCGACTCCCACCATCTCGACTGCGGTGTCGGCGCCGCCGACCGTCTCCCGCAGGTGGGCCAGGCACGCGCCGATCATCGACCCGCCGGGCAGAGTCCGGTACCGGAGTAGGTCGAGCACAACCAGCAGTGCAGCCATCGCCCACGAGAGCACCACGCTCGCGATCGCCGCCGCCCAGGCGAGCACGCCGAGCCGCGGGGCGAGGCCACCATGGGTCAGGCGGCGCAGCACCGGCGGGCCGAGAACGGCAACGAGCCCACTGAACAGCAGGAAACACGCCGCCGCGCCCATCATCGGCCGGCGTCCTCGTCGGTGGCCATTCGCTGCAGGGCCACCCGAAGACCGGCGGCCTCGTCCTCGCTCATCTGCTCGAAGAAGTGGGTCAAGACCACATCGGACCTGCCGCCGGAGTGGAAGGCCTCCCGCATCAACCGGGCGCTGTGCTCCTCCCGGGTCAGGGTGGGCCAGTAGCGGAACGCCTTACCGCTGCGTTCACGCTCGAGCCACCCCTTGCGATGCAGGTTGTCCATCGTCGACATCACCGTGGTGTACGCAATCTCCCGGCCCCGGGCCATGTCGTCGAACACCGCACGGACCGTGGTCGGCCCGTCCCGGTCCCACAGCCGCTCCATCACTACCGCTTCGAGTTCGCCGAAGCCGCGCACCCGCATGTGGCCTCCCACCAAGTTCGTCGCCCCAGCCTACGACGCCCCGGACGGTGTTCACCGCCTCGGTCCTCGCGCCCACCAGTGCGGACGCCGCAAAGGACCACCGTATCTACTATCTACGTACGTAGTACGTATATTGGGTGCGGGATATCCCGTCCGAATCGAGGAATGGAGCCGATGATGCTGGATATGGTGAGCAACCTGCAGGCCTGGTGGGACTGCCAGATGATGATGCTCAACGGCACGATGTGCCAGATGTGCGACATGTGCTCGATGATGATGCCCTCGTAACCGGCCCGGAGACCGCAGGATCCGAAGAACCACGACATGAGTCAACCCATGCCGGCCGGAATTCGTTGGCTCGTGCCGATTCTGGCAGTGATCGTCGTGCTGATCATCGCTCTCTGGCCACGCAACACCGGGAACGATCCCTCCACCGGAGCGGGCACCGCCTCGGCACTGGGCCGAGGAAGCGACCAGGGCGACTCGAACCGGCTCGCCGCCGGAGCGCTGCAGCCGTGCCCGGCGGCAGAATCGGCGACCACCGGGGCCGGAGCGTTGAGCGGCATCACCGCCCGCTGCCTCGGCTCGGCCACCGAGGTCGATCTCGGTGCCGCCCTGAACGGGGAGTCGACCCTGATCAACCTGTGGGCCTCCTGGTGTGGACCGTGCCGGGAGGAGATCCCCGTCCTCGAGGCCTACACCCACACCCCGGATGCGATCCGCATCGTCGGCATCGATGTCGACGACAGCTCCACCGCCGCACTGGCGCTGCTCACCGAACTGGGGGCGCTCTATCCGTCCTTCGGTGACACCGACGCCGACGCGCTGCGCGCCGCGCTCGCCGCACCGCCAGTACTGCCCCTGAGTTTCCTGCTGCGCCCGGACGGCTCGATCCACCGCATCACCACGCCCGCCACCTTCGGCGATCCCACCCAAATCCACCGAGCCGTTCGCGAGTTGTCATGACCACGCCGAGGCCGAGGCGGAGGCGAGCCGCCCTCGCGGCCGTCTGCGCGGCACTGCTCACGGCAACGGCATGCGCCACCGGCGCGGACGCCGTCGCCCAGGGCGGCACCTTCGACTTCGTGGCCCCCGGCGGGCAGACGGACATCTTTTACGACCCACCGGACGTCCGTGGATCCATCGGACCACTGTCCGGGGCCGAGCTGATGACGGACGAACCCGTCTCCCTCGCCGACTACGCCGGGCAGGTCGTGGTGATCAACCTGTGGGGGCAATGGTGCGCCCCCTGCCGCAGCGAGGCCGACGACCTCGAGCGCGCGTTCACCGCGACCCGGGACCTCGGTGTGCAATTCCTCGGCATCAACGTCCGCGACCCGCACCGCGACAAGGCGCAGGACTTCGTCACCGACAACGCCGTCACCTACCCCTCCATCTACGACCCACCCATGCGCACCCTGCTCGCCCTCGGCGGCGGCTATCCGACCAGCGTCATCCCCTCCACCCTGATCCTCGACCGCGATCACAAGGTCGCCGCCGTCTACCTGCGGGCACTGCTTACCGAGGATCTGCAACCGGTGATCGAACGAATAGCGGCCGAATCATGAACCTGCTCGCCCAGGAACTGGGCACCAGCTTCCAGACCGCCGCCGCCACCGGACCCCTGCTCCTGGCGCTCGGGGCCGCCGCCCTGGCCGGGCTGGTCTCCTTCGCCTCGCCGTGCTGCATTCCCCTCGTTCCGGGATACCTGTCCTACCTGGCCGGAATCGCCGGAGCCGAAACCACCACCGACCCGGCCGGTGACCTCCGGGTGAAGACCGCGGCCAAGATCCGGGTCACCGGTGCCGCCATCTTGTTCGTCGCCGGCTTCACCCTCGTCTTCGTTCTCGCCACCGCCTCGGTCTTCGGGTTGATCAGCGTCCTGCACCTGAACCGAGAACTGCTCCAACGCTTCGGCGGCGGCGTCACCATCGTCATGGGGTTGGCCTTCCTCGGACTGATTCCGGCACTGCAGAAGGACACCCGGCCCCGTCCTCGACGGATCGGGCACCTCGCCGGCGCTCCGCTGCTCGGTGCGGTCTTCGCCTTGGGTTGGACGCCGTGCCTCGGGCCCACTCTCGCCGGCGTCCTGTCGGTCACGGCCGGAACCGAAGGCGCCACGGCCGCCAGAGGTGTGGTGTTGATCATCGCCTACTGCGCCGGACTGGGATTGCCGTTCATCCTGCTCGCGTTCGGGTCGACGAGGGCGATGGCCGGGGCGGGCTGGTTGCGCCGGCATTCGCGGACCATCCAAATCGTCGGTGGGATCGCCCTCATCGTGGTCGGGCTCGCTCTGCTGACCGGGGCGTGGGATCTGTTCATTGCCTGGCTTCGGGACGAGTTCGTCAGCAACGTCGTGCTACCGATCTGACTGATGTTTCTGAATGTCACCTCTGAGGAAGAAGGGCATTAGCGGCACTGAAGGGAAGGAAATGCACTAACGTTACGGCGTGTCGTCTTGACTTACTCGCGCCGCATCGTTCGTCCGGTTGGCCGTTCATTCGTGCAGAGCGTGAATTTCAGAAGGGACTGCGATGCGAGGCACGACAGGCGCTTTCGCCGCACGTAAGAGACTGACCGCGCTGGTCGTCGGCGGATCGACCGCCACCGCCGCGCTCTTCCTTGCCGGTGCGCCGACCGCATCCGCCACCCATGTGTCCGCGCCGACGTCGTTCGCGGCCGCGGTCGCCAATGCGCTGACCATGACCGCGGATACCGCCGACCCGGACGTGGTCATCGTCGACCCCAGCCTCTGGCAGAAGGTGGCGAACATAGCCTCCACCAGCCTGCAGAACGCGCAGGCCAACGGATCCCTCGAGGACGCCCTGGCCACCCAGCAGATGCTCACGAGTTGCCTGGGAGCGTGGTCGGCACACGGCGAACCCGGCATCGGTGGTGCCCTGAGCGCCTGCACGAATGAACTCGACAGCATCGACGCGAGCATCGGCCCGAGATTGCTCGCTGCCCTCGAATACGACCCTGCCGCTGGTGTGTCGCCACCGATCTCGGCGCCGCCGGACCTCTCCGGAACCTCCACCGAACCGCCGGGTGCGACCACCGCCCCGGTCGACGAATCCACGGTTGCGGAGGGTTCCGCTGTGCCCAGCGAACCTCCCGCGGCAACCGATTCCACCGCACCGCAGTACGAGACCTCCCCGGAAGGGCCCAGCACACCGGCCGGCGCGACCGTTGCACCACAAAGCACCACGGCCGAGCCGGTGACGCCGTCGCCGGAGGCACCGGCCTCGGGCGCCGCGGAACTGTCCCCCGAGGCCGGGGCGGGCAGCGGGACCGAGACCGAGGTCCACGACGAGACCGAAGCCCACGACGAGACCGAGGTCCATGAGGGCACCGAAACTCCGGACGGCACCGAAACGCACGAGGACACCGACACCGCTGACGGCACCGACACCGCTGACGGCACCGAAACCCTGGACGAGACACACACCACTGACGGGACCGAACCGCACGACGAGACCGAGCCACACGACGAGGAAGCTGGGGCGGCGCAGGAAGACCCGGTGCCGGCACCACAACCGAAGACCTGGAATCGGCCCGGGAGCCGCGCGTTCGTGGCACCGTCGTCCGGCACGATCACCTCACCCTTCGGGGACGGGCGCGATCACGGGGGTATCGATATCGCCAACACGTTGGGCGCGCCGATCGTCGCGGTCGCCGACGGGGAGGTCATCAACGCCGGACCCGCCCAGGGATACGGGCTGTGGGTGCGGATTCGGCACGACGACGGCACCATCACCACCTACGGTCACAACAACGACAACCTCGTCGAGGTTGGCCAGCGGGTGAAAGCCGGCCAGAAGATCGCCACCATCGGGAACCGGGGCAATTCGACCGGGCCGCACCTGCACTTCGAAGTCGAAACACCCGACGGGGACAAGACCGACCCCCTCAAGTGGCTCACCAAACGAGGGGCATCGATCATCGGCCTGGACTGACGACTTCAGCCCTGGAATGTAGTTCTGAGCTACTCGGCGGCGGCAGCCGCACGTCGGCTCCGATACCCGTACGGGGTGACTCCCCGCGGCTTGTACACCGCGAGCACGGTCGCGGCGAGCAACACCAGGACCGCGCCACTGGCGTGGACCACATGGGTCGGATTCCTCAGCACGAGTACATCGGCATCGGTCAGGGTCGTCTTCGTGGCGATGGCGGCGGAGTAATCGATGGACTGCGTGTACAGCCACAACACCGCCGAGGCGCCGACATTGAGCACCAGCTTGAACAGCACCCAATAGTGCCGGAGCAGGCCCCACGAGGTGCCCAGCGACGAGATGAGCCCGGTGACCAGCGATGCCAGACTCAGCGGGAGGATCACCGCCCAGACGAGAAGCTCCATCGCGGGATGCAGGGCCCGCCCGGTCGACGCCGCGGGGCTCGTCAGCGCGGCGATGGCCAACGCCAGATACGTGAGTACCGCACCGAGCCAGCCGACCGAGGCGCTGATGTGCACGGTCCGCGCGAGCTTACGCAGGCCCGGCGACATGCTCACGCAGCGACCGTCCGCACTCCGAGACGATCACCGACAGAACCGCCACCGGCTTGCATGACGTCGACGTCCCCGCTGATCGCGGCGGCAGAGCCGAGGGTGGTCCCGGCGGACAGGTGGCGGCCGGGGCCATGGTTGCCGCCGCCGAACACCATCATCAGGATCACCAGCACGAGCAAGATTCCGACGACGATGCCGACCACTTTTACCCAGCGCGGCGTGGGTTCACGCCGAGGAGGAGAACCACGGTCCTCGTCGGGTCGGGGGGAACCGGCGTCAGGGGTGGGGTCAGTCATCGTGGGGGTCCTCCCATCCGAGCAGCAGAATGCCGCAGCAGTACCGGACTTTTACGATACACAACGTCACTCCTGAATCACACTGTGTTGAGTACGTCGGTGCGTACACTTGCGGGGTGCCGAAGCTGTGGAACGAGACGATCGAGGAGCATCGCAAAGCCGTCCGCGAGGCGGTCATGGACGCCACCGCGGCGCTCGTCGCCCACCATGGGCTCGCGGCGGTGACGATGTCGCGGATCGCCGAGGACACCGGTATCGGCCGGGCGACGCTGTACAAGTACTTCCCCGACGTGCAGGCGATCGTCCTGGCCTGGCACGAACGTCAGATCCTCCGTCACCTCGAGCAGCTCGCCGAGGTGCGGGACCGCACCGTCGGCGGTGCCGCCGACCGGCTGGGGGCAGTGCTCGCGGCCTACGCCCTGATCCTCCACGACCATGAGCCCACCGTGGACACCGCCGCGTTGCATCGCGGTGAGCACGTCGGCCGGGCGCAGCACCAGCTCACCGGGTTCGTCACGGACCTGATCGCCGAGGGCGCCGGCCGCGGCGAGCTCAGAGACGACATCGCCGCCGACGAACTGGCGAGGTATTGCCTGCACGCCCTGACCGCGGCCACCGGTCTGCCCACCCGGGACGGGGTACAGCGGCTCGTGCAGGTCACCGTGGATGGGTTGCGGAGGAGGTAGGTGAGGCAGTCGCCGCGCCGCCCCACCCATTCCGGTGCGGACCGGCCGCTGACGAGGGGGTTGGTCGCGATGGTGTCGGGGTCGGCGGTGTGGGCGTTGCCGTGAGCATCGGAGCTTGTGCCTTCGGTTAGGGTAGGGCAACTTTCAGGCCGCCGATCTTTGAGGGAGAGTGCATGACCGTCCCTGCCAGTCTCGGCCGCGTGCCGTTGCGGAGCGGACAGCTCGCTGCCGGCATGGTGGTGCTGGCAGGCGCGCTGGTGCTGGTCGCGGTGACCGGGCTGGCGGTGGGAACGCGTGCGCTGCCGGTGGCTGAGGTGCTGGCGGTACTCGGCGGTGCGCGAGAAGGCGACGCCGCGATCATCATCCTGGAGCAACGGTTACCGCGCACGGTCCTCGGGCTCGCAGTGGGTGCGGCGCTGGGGGTCGCGGGCGTCGCGGCGCAGGGGCTGACCCGCAATCCACTGGCGGATCCGGCTCTGCTCGGCGTCTCGGCCGGCGCCGCACTGTCGGTGGTGCTGGGAATTTCCTTCTTCGGGACCGGCGCGCTGCCCGCACACATCGGATTCGCGATCGTCGGTGCAGCACTGGCCGGAGCCGCCGTGCTGCTGCTGGCCGGCCGGTCAGGCGTGCGGACGAATTCCACCGAACTGGCTCTCGCCGGAGTCGCGGTCTCCGCGTTGCTGGCCGCCGCGACGACCACACTGGTCCTGATCGACGCCGACACCCTCGAGGAGTACCGGTTCTGGGCCGTGGGCGCACTCTCCGGACGGGGCAACAGCACCGCCGCCCTGGTGGTTCCGGTACTCGGCGTCGCCGTCCTGCTGGGCTGGGCCTGCGCCCGCTGGCTCGACGCCCTGGCGCTCGGCGACGAGGCGGCGCGCGCACTGGGCTTGCGGTTGGGACGGATCCGGCTCACCATCGGGGCCACCGTGGTCCTGCTCACCGGAGTCGCGGTCGCGGCGACCGGCCCGATCGGGTTCATCGGCCTTGCGGTGCCGCACGCCGCCCGCGCCCTCACCGGTGCCCGGCACGGCTGGCTGGTGCCCTACGCGGCGCTGCTCGGCGGCACACTGCTCGTGCTCGCCGACGTGCTCGGACGAATCGTGGTGCGCCCCGGCGAGTTGCAGGTCGGCATCGTCACCGCGGTGGTCGGAGCCCCGGTCGTGCTGGTGGTGCTGCGCCGGATCCGGACAGCTGCCCGGTGACCGCTCCCGCATTGAGCGCCGCCCGGGCCGGTAACGGGGCCGTGGTGGTGCAGGCGGGGCCGGTGTCGGCGCTGCTGCGTCCCCGCGCGCTGCTCGTCGGTGTGGGTGCCACAGCCGGGGCGGTGGGCCTGTTTCTGGCCGCGCTCGCGGTCGGCTCGACGGACCTGTCGCCGGGCGAGGTGGTCGGCGGGCTGCTCGGGCAGGGGAAGTCGTCCGTGGTCTTCACCGTTCAGCGGCTGCGGCTGCCGCGCGCCCTGGTCGGTTTGCTCGTCGGGTTGGCGCTCGGCGCCGCCGGTGCCCTCACCCAGGGGCTGGCCCGCAACCCGCTGGCCTCCCCGGACGTTCTCGGCGTGACCGCCGGTGCCAGTGCCGGGGCGGTCCTGGTGCTCTTGGCGCAGGGTTCGACGACGGCCGCCGCCGGCGGTGCGTCGGCCGGGCTGGCCCAGGTCGGCCTGCCGCTCGGGGCGGTCGTGGGCGCCGCCCTGGCCGCAGTTCTGGTGCTCGCGCTGACCGGTCGCCGCCGGGTGGACGGCGCCGGGCTGGACCCGCACCGTCTGGTCCTGGTCGGGGTGGTGCTCGCCGCGGCGTTCACCGGGCTGGTCGAGTACACCCTCGTTCGCGGGGACGTCGACCAGGCGACGAAGGCGACGGTGTGGCTCACCGGTTCTCTGCACGGGCGCGGGTGGGAGCACGTCTGGGGTGTGGCGACGGCGTTGCTGATCCTGCTGCCGTTCGCGGCCGTGCTGGTCCGCCGCCTCGACGTCCTGCTGCTCGGTGACTCCACCGCCACCGCACTCGGCATCCGGGTGGGCCGGAGCCGGTTGTGGATCGTGGTTGCCGCAGTCGCCCTGGCCGGCACCGCAACCGCGGCGGCGGGCCCGGTCGCGTTCGTGGCGTTGGTCGCCCCCAACCTCGCGCGGCGGGTGGTGCGCGGCCCGGGTGTGCCGCTGGTGACCTCGGCGCTGCTCGGTGCGGTGGTGGTGCTGGCGGCCGACCTGGTGGCACGCGGGGTGATCCCCGGCTTCGAGTTACCCGCGGGCGCGGTGTGTGCGCTCGTCGGCGCCCCGTACCTGCTCTATCTCATCCTGCGCACATCCAAGGAACGTTGACATGGCCGACCTGGCACCCAGTCCCACCGTCGACCCGGCCACGGTGATCCGGCCCGCGCCGTCGCTGGCGGCCCGTCAGCTGCGTGTCGGGTACGGGCCCGGCCGTACCGTGATCCCGGATCTGGATCTGGAGGTGGCCTCGGGTCAGGTGACGGCGATCGTCGGGGCGAACGGCTCGGGGAAATCCACGCTGCTGCGGGCCCTGGCCCGACTGCACCGTCTCGAGGCGGGAACCGTGCTGCTCGCCGGCCGGGACATCGCCGGCCTCCCGACCGGGGTGGTCGCCCGCGAGCTGGGCCTGCTGCCGCAGTCGCCGATCACCCCGGACTCGATCACCGTGCGCGATCTCGTCGCCCCGGGGCCGGACCCCGCACACCAGCATGTGGCGTCAGTGGTCCCCGGCCGACGAGGCGGCCGTGGTCGACGCGCTGACCGCGACCGGGTTGGTCGAGCTCGCCGACCGGCCCGTCGACGCCCTCTCGGGTGGTCAGCGTCAGCGGGTGTGGATCGCGATGGTCGTCGCCCAGGGCACACCGCTGTTGCTGCTCGACGAACCCACCACCTTCCTCGACCTGGCCCACCAACTCGACGTGCTCGAGTTGGTGCAGCGCCTGAACCGGGAGCAGGGTCGGACCGTCGTCATGGTGTTGCACGACCTCGCGCAGGCCTGCCGCTTCGCCGACCACCTCGTCGCCCTGCGCGACGGCGTGATCGTCGCCTCCGGTGCACCGTCTCGGGTCGTGGACCGTCAGATGGTGCGGGAGGTGTTCGGTGTGGAGTGCCATATCCTCAGCGACCCGGCCAGCGGCGGCCCGGTGGTCGTGCCCTACGCACGGATCTGACCGGCGGCCCCCGCCGGTACCGTGCGGCGGCGCCCGCCCCGCCGGGTAGGCAGGACGGGCGCCGATGCATCCGCGAGTGCGAAATCAGGGTTTCATCGGATCCACCCCGAAGATTTCGGCCATGTCGTCCATCATCAGGTCCGCACCCTGCAGACTGACCGAGGTCATCCAGATGGCGTCCTCGACCTGGTGCACGTTGTTCGCCTGCACGCCTTTCAGTCCGCCCCACAGCGGATTGCGGCGGAAACTCTCGGCGGTCGCCTCGGCGCCGGAGAACACGGTGACGAAGATGTGATCGGCGTCGGCCTTGCGGATTTCCTCCTCACCGATCTCCACGCTGAAGGCATCTACGGCCTGGTCCGCCGGCCGGGCAAGGCCCATGTCCTTGAAGACGATTCCGCTGAACGATTTGTTCGCGTACAGGCGGGTCGGGCCGTCGACGAACCGGACCATCGACACCGTCGGGTTGCCGGCCTTGTCGTTGATCGCCTTGCCGAGTTTGGCTGCGCGGGTCTCGTACGCGGTGAGCACCTCCGCGGCCTTGTCCTCCTCACCCAGGGCGGTACCGAGGTCGCGAATGTTCTGCTTCCAGATCGGGCCGGTGGTCTCGACGAACACCGTCGGGGCGATCGCGGACAGCTCGTCGTAGAGTGCCTCGTGACGCACGCTCGCCGACACGATCAGGTCCGGCTGCAGGGCCGCGATCGCCTCCAGGTCCGGCGTCGCCAACGGGCCGACGTCCTTGGTGTCCTTGACGGCGTCACCGAGGTACTCGGGGAATCCCGACTGGTCACGGTAGGAGCCGATGCCGCCGACCAGCGGGGCGTCGAGTGCGACCACCGCTTCGACCAAACTGTTGTCCAAGGCCACCACCCGTTCGGGTTTGGCCTCGATCACCGTCTCACCCTGATGGTGCTGCACGGTGCGCGGGAACACCGCCTCCGAGCCGCCGGCCGCAGACGTGCCCGACCCCGAGTCGGCGTCGCCGCCCCCGGGTGAGCCGCACGCAGCCAGCGTCGCCGCCAGCACCACGGCGGCGGCCACCGCCGCCGGGCGTCGCGTCAGGACGCGCGAGAAAAAAGACATGAAACCTCCACGGAGAGAAGATAATTAGGGTAGGGTTACCTTAACAGGAGGGGGTGTGGCCGGCTCGCCAGGGCCGGACCCGGTGACGACATCGCGGTGCCGGCGCAGGGCCTGCGCGGCGAGGTCGCGTTCCTCGCCGAGAACGAACGCGGTCACCCCTTCCGATCGCCACCTGGCGTGGTTCTCCGGGGTGCGGGCCATCGCCGCAAAAGGCACCCCGTGTTCGAGACAGGACCGGTGAATGCGTTCGATAGCTGCCGTGACCAACGGGTGCCGGGTTTGCCAGGGCACGCCGTAGGACTGGGACAGATCACCGGGGCCGGGCAGCACCAGGTCGACACCACCGCCGGCGAGGATCTCGTCGATCGCCTCCACCCCGTCGGCGTCCTCGATCAGGGCGATGACCATGATCTCGGCGTTCGCGAGCCGGATGTACTCGGCTGAGTCGATACGGCCGAAACCGGTCATGCGACCGCCGCCGAGCGAACGCATGCCCTCCGGGTGGTACCGGGCCGCCCGAATCGCCTCGTCCACACCGTGCCGATTCCGCACGTGGGGCACCACGATTCCCATCGCCCCTGCATCGAGCGCCCGCAGCACCGCGCCGGGATCGGCCTCCGGCACCCGCACGAACGGGGTCAGATCGACGGCCTCGGCAGCGCGGATCAGCGACTCGAGCTGCTGAGGGTCGACCAGGGTGTGCTCGGTGTCGAGGATGACGAAGTCGTAACCGGTGCAGCCGATCATCTCCACCGGTACCGGGTCGGGGGTCGAGCAGTACAGCCCGTACACCTCCCGGTTTGCCGCGAGCGCGTGCTTGACCGCATTGGGGCGCAGCATGTGTCGTCCTCCTTTAGGGGCGTGAGCCGGGTTGGTGGGGATCGCGGCGGCGCGGAAGGTGCACGACCGTGGGGGCGGGGTGCATGAGGAAGTCGTGGTGGCTGATGTTGTGCGCGTACGCCCCGGCCATCGCGAAGACCACCAGATCACCCACCGCCAGCGTGGGCACGGGTACCTGCCGGGCGAGTACGTCCTTGGGGGTGCACAGCTGGCCGACGAAGGTGATCGCCTCGTCGGAGACCGACGGTCGGGCCCAGGGGTGGTCCCAGGTGCGCACCGGCAGCACGGCCAGCGGTTGGTCGTGTCCCTTGGCCGCCGGGGTGCGCAGGTGGTGGGTGCCTCCGGCGCAGACGGCGAACCAGTCACCTTGGCTGCGTTTGAGGTCGAGGATCCGGGTGGCGTACCACCCGCAGTAGGCGCTCACCGCGCGTCCGGGTTCGATGCGAACGGTGAGGGGTCGGCCGGTATCGGGAGCGGAGGCGGCCACGATCCGGGAGAGTCGCCGAGCATAGTCCGCCCAGTCGAAGAGCCGGTCGGGCCGGTTATAGTCCACCGCCATACCGCCGCCGACGTTGACCTGATGAAGCGCCAGGCCGTGCCGGTGGGCGAAGTGCCCGGCCCAGGCCAATACCGTCTCGGCGAGGCCGGCGCACCCGGTGGCGTCGTGCCCGCTGGCCAGGTGGGCGTGAATCCCGATCACCTCGATCCCGGGCAGCTGTCCACGTTCGGTGGCGACCGCATCGGCTTCGGCGGGATCCATTCCGAACGGACTGGGCACCCCGCCCATGGTCAGGGCGGCATCACCACCGGCCGGAGAGTGTGAGGGCAGGTTGACTCGCAGCAGCACCCGGGCGGTTCGGCCGGCTGCCCGGGCGGCGGCGTCCAGCCGGCGCGCCTCGTGCAGACTCTCGACGTGATAGCAGTCCACGTCGGCGGCCAGCGCGGCCGACAGTTCGGCGTCCGTCTTGCCGGGGCCGCCGAAAGCCAATGGTGTGGAGGGCAGGTGCCGGCGCACGTGGGCCAATTCGCCGCCGCTGGCGACTTCCAAGCCGTGCACGTGCCGGGCGATGACCGTCAACAGCTCCGGATCCGGGTTGGCCTTGACCGCATGTAGGAGTTCGATCCGGGTATCGGTGGCGTCGAAGGCGGCGCGGACCGCCGAGACGTGCGCGTCGAGAGCCGTCAGGTCGTAGAGATAGGCGGGCAGTGCGCCCTCGGTGCCCAGGGTCCGGGCGGCCGCCGCAACAGCGGCGGTGACCGGGGTTCCGGCGGGGACCACGTACGGTTCGGCGGCGACGGCCGGGGGATACGGGGCGGTGCGCGTCATCGATTGCCTCCGAAAGGGTTGGGGTCGGTCGGATCGGTCCCGAAGGGGTTGGCGAACGGCACATACCCGGCACGGCGGTCGGCGTCGCGGGCCCACCGCACCAGCAGGTTGGCCTTGGCCGGCAGCGGCACTCCCGCCAGGAGCGCCCGCAGCCGCGGCGGGTGACCGAGCTCGACGCTGGCGTGGGCGACCGCCTCCCCCAGCGTGTCCCAGAGCTCGTCCTCGAACCGGCACATGTGCGGTGCGGACCCGTGGGCGAGGTCGGCCAGGGCGCCGGCCATCTCGGTGAGGTGGTTGACGAACAGGCAGTAGGCGATCCGGTTCCAGCCGCGTTCCTCGTCGTAGGCCACGGCGTGGGCCAGATCGGACGGCAATCCCGCCAAGGTGGTGGTGTGCCGGTCGGCGAGCAGCTTGGTTCCCTCGAGATCGCGGGCCAGCACCCGGGTCGGCATTCCGTCGGCGGCGACCACCACCAGCACATTCTGTGGGTGAGGTTCGAGCACGATGCCGTACTCGGCCCACAGGCGAAGTACCGGTGGCACCAGCAGCGCCAGATAGCGTTGCCACCACTGGCGGGCCCAGTGCACCGGGTCGGCGGTGCCGCCGGCCTCGGCGAGATCGGCCAGTCGGGTTCGGGTGCCCACGCAGTCGGGTTGTCCGGCGGCCAGGGTCGCGGCCAGGTGCGCCCGTTCTCCCGGGCTGAGGTGGCCGGATATCCCCGCGCGGACAATCACCCCCAACCCCTCCAACAGCTCGTGCCGCGCCTGCGCCGACCCGTACCGGTCCGGCAGATCCACACTGCGCGCGGCCGGTTCGGGGAGAAACCCGAACCCGGGGTGTGCGCGCGCGACCTCGGCGAACGGCTCGGTCAGGAGGCGGGTCAGCTCGACGGCGCCGGCGAGTTCGTAGGAGGCGTTCTTGCGTAGACAGTTGGTGATCCGCACATGCAGGCTCGTCTTGAGGAAGACATCGGCCTCGGGTTGGTACAGGGTCCGCACGCTGGCAGTCGGATGCAGCGGGGCACCGCACTGGCCGAGGTCGTGTACCGCGCCGTCGGCGAGCGCGGCACCCAGCACCGGTCCGAGCCGGGGATCGGTGGATAACAACCGAAATTGCCACGGGTGCACCGGAAGTGGGCGGCAGCCGGCCGGCACCCGTTCGCGTTCGGGGCCGAGAAGCGTCGCGGTCTCGGCGTGCCGGTCGAAGTCGCCGCCCGCGGCGTGTTCGTGGACGAGTTCCTCGGGAACAGCGAGCCAGTGCATCGGGAAACAGGTCCGCGTCTCCGGGGAGTGACGCCGCCACTGCCCCGGATCACCCGAGCGCCACTTCGGGGCGGGATGACGGGCATGGCCGGCGATCAGTCCCTGTTCCGAATCGAGGTAGTCGGCGGCGGGCTGGGTGGTCGGTCGCTGCGGGTGGGCCGGACGGGAGGTGAGGATGTCGTCCAGCGCATCGCGGCTCGCGCGGACCTGTCCGGTGAATTCGTCGTTACCGTAGCCGGTGCGGGCGGTCAGTTCGGCGGCGATCAACGCCGCCAGCGTGTCGAGTTCGACCGCAATCCAACCGGCCTCCTCGTCGTGCTGCTCGACCGGACCGTCGAACCGATGCGCGCCCACGGTGGAAATCCGGTGCAGCCGCGCCCGGAGCAGCTCGCCGGTGTGCGGCAGCCGGATCAGCAGATGGTCGGAATCGATCGCGGTCTGGCCGTCCGGCCCGGTGACCTCACGCACGAGGCAGCCGAGGAGGGTATGTGCCGAAATCAAGCCGGCGGGGGTGTGCGAGGCGGCCGGCACCGTGAGATACGGGGCGGGAGCAAGGGGGTGGGTCACAGCGAACTCCGTTCGGAATCGTCGTGCGGGAGAGGGGATCGGGATGCGGTGAAGCGGGTGACGCCGGCCGCGAGTGCGATTCCGGCGGCGACGGACACGACCAGTGGGGCGCCCGCGCCGACCGCGGCCAGCGCGGAGGCACTGACTCCGGCCACCACGGCGCCGCCCTTGGAACAGGCCTCGACCGTGCCGAACAGTCGGCCGGGTCGGCGCGAGGCCACCGCTTCGGCGGCGAGCAGGGACAGCGACGTCAGCCCGAAGGTGAGGGCCGCACCGAGTAGCACTCGGCCGAGTAGTACGAACACCAGACCGGGCGCCGACGGGAGGAGCACGGGCACCAGATGGGTCACCGCGGAGGCGGCGGCGAGACCGTAACCGGCGATCAAGCCCGTCCTCGCGCGGTCCCGGAGCCAACGCAGTGCCGGTGTGGAGGCGACGATGTAGCACACGTGCGGGGCGGCGAACAACAGTCCTCCGGCCACCGGTGGGAGGCCCGGCGCGACCTGAGCGAGGAGTGGGAGGAAGTACGGGTAGGTCACGACGGTGACCAACACGAACCCGGCCTCGGCCAGGCCGAGGCCGGCGACGGTGATGCGTCGGTCCTTCTCGCCGGGCGGCGGCGACTCCGCGGCCCGGTCATCGGCCTTGCCGCCGTCGGTCGGTTCCGGAAGCAGCATGACCGCGACCGCGGCCACTGCCGGCAACAACGCAGCCAGCCCGTACATCTGCTGGATATCGAGGGTGGTGGACAGCACTCCGACCACGACCGGGGCAGCCGCCAACGAGGTGCGGGCCGAGATCTGCATCATCGCCAGCCCCCGGGCCAGGGCATGACCGCGCAGTCCCGCGGCCAGGTAACCGGTACTGGCGGAATAGGTTCCACCGAGCAGGCCCTGCGCGGCAAGCGCGATGGCCAACGTGGTGATGCTCTCGGCCAGCGCCGCCATCCCGAACGCCAGCATCAGTCCCAGCTGGGCGCGCACCAGCAGCCGCTTGCGCCCGTACCGGTCCGCCAGCCGACCCCAGACGGGTGCGGACAGGGCGGTGCAGAGGGTGGGAAGGACGTAGAGCAGCCCCGCCCACCGCGCGTGCGGGTCACCGAGTTCGGGTAACAACTGCGACAGGTAGGGCGGCAGGCCCAGCGCGGCGAAGGAGGTGGCGCAATGCGACACCGCGATGGCGCCGACGTGTCCGCGGCGCAGCCCGGTGGTCGGCGTGGGCCGGTCGACCGCCTCGAGCGGTGGTGGGCCGGGCGGTGTCACGGCTGCCCCGCCCTGAGGTAGTTCGGCCCGCACCGCAGGTAGTACTTGTTGACATCGGAACAGTCGAGTCGGTGCTTGGGCAGCAGCGTTCCGGCGGTGACCATCGCCTTGATCGGCAGCCGATCGGCGTCGAGGACCCGCGAGCGCAGCAGTGCGGCGGCGGCATGCGAGCCGCGATCGCCGGGGTCGTGCCAGCGCCCCAGCGCCTCCTCGAGTCGGGTGCGAGCGAGGTCGAACAGCTCGACCCGGCGCCGGCGGTCGCCGCCGGACTCCTCGACGATCAGCGCGGCCACACACAGATGCAGGGTGATTGTGGTGAACATGTCGGCCAGTTCGGACGGCTCGGTGATCGCCAGGCGGGGATCGGTGAAGTCCTGCGGCCGCACGGTCTGACCGAGGGCGGCGGACAGCCGCACGCAATCGATCCGGCCGCTGTCGTTGTCCTTGTAGATCAGCCGCAGCGCGCCACCAGGTGCCTGCGCCACCGTGATGTTCTGCTGGTGCGCCTCGAGTGCGATTCCGTAACGCAGCCACAACGCCACGTGCCAGTCGAACAGTGCGGTCAGGTACGCATCGAACCAGGCAAGGACGTCTCCTCCGGGGGTCTGCTCGGCCAGCCGATCGATCATCCGGTGGCCGGGCCGGACCGGATCGGCAGCGAGGAGCCCCGCGACCGGCACCAGCGTGTGATCGGCGACCTCGGGTGGGTAGAGGCGGATCAGGAACGCGAGCAGTTCGTCGTCGCTGTCCGCCCAACAGGACTCGTCGGCCAGCAACACCCGAGCGCGCAGGGTGGTTTCGCGCTCGAGCACCGCCCCTAGCAGCCGGTGCACGGTGTCCCCGTTCGCCAGAGTTCCGGGTTTGATGGTGCGCCGATTACGCTGACCCAGCGTCGAGGTCGGCAACGGCAGCTTCAGGTGCACCCGAGGGTCACCGGCCAACGCCACCGTGCGGGTAGAGAGTGTGGGCAGCACGTCCGGGCCGGACACGGCGACCACGACCAGGCCCTCGCGTTCGACGGTGAGGGGATGAACCGGCACGGGAAGGTGATCGGCGGGCAGGCCCAGCGCCTGCGCGGTAGGCCACCACTCGGGCAGCCCGGCCGTCAGCGCGGCGGACAGTCGCATCCGCTCACGGGGAACCGCGGTCCAGCGCAGCGCGAAGGTCGGCAGGTATTCGGGGGCATAGTTGCGCACCTCGGCGGCGGTCATGCCCCAGCGGCATCGGCCGGTCGGGTGCACGGGATGATCGCGCAGCGCGGCCAGTGCCTCGTGCCGCAGCAGCCCACCGAACCCGTCGCCGTCGGCGGTGGCCACCCGGGCGTGCAAGGCGGGTTCGGCCGTGACATGCAACCGCACCACCTCGGCGGTCTGCCGGCATTCCTCGGTGAACGCCGCCCACCCGGCCTCCGCCTCGGCGTCGTCCCGGGGAGCCAGTGCGGCCAGTACGCCGGTCAGGCTCGACTCCTCGTGGGCGCTGCCGGCGGTGTCGGTGACCACGATTGTGGCGGCGGCCAATGCGTGGTCGGCGAGGAAACCGTCCGGACGCACCGGCAGGTGGACCATCCGCCCACCCGGCAACGGTGCCCGCCACCAGAGGGAATGCCCGAACCGGTCGCCGGGAGCGCCGGTCAGTTCCCCGGCGGTATGGATGCCGAGGTGATCCTCCCGGAACAGGGTGTCGAGCACGCGGAGCAGCAGTGCGGCTTCCGGCGTCGCATCGGTGTCGGGGACGACGAGTTCGAGTGTGCTCACGCGGTCACCGTCCAGGTGTGGCTGGCCAGGTAGTCCTCGACCGCGGTGTCCACCGGGCCAGGGGCGGGTCCGATGGCGTGTACCACCGAGAGGTAGTCGCGGTTGGTGCCGTGCAGGGGGGCGCTCACCCCGATCTCGCGGAGTTGCCGATGTCCCAGGCTGATTCCGCCCGGCAGTGCGGTGCGCAGGGTCGGCGGTGCCTCGGTGAGTGTGCCGGCCCGGTCCGCGGTGACATAGTCGATCCGCGCATGCCGCCCCAGCCTGACTGGGTCAGGCAGGTCGCCGGGCAGTGGCCGTCCGAGGTGAAGCTGGATCAGCTCGGCGAACAGGTCGATGCCGAGCAGTTCGGCGCAGATCAGGTCCATGGTGTCGCCGATCAGCCGGTAATTGACCTCGATGATCCGCGCGCGGTCGCCGTCGATGACGAATTCGGTGTGGCAGGCCCCGAAACCCACACCGAGGGCGGCCAGTTGCGCCCGCAGGTGGGTTTCGACGGCCGCGGGCAGACGGGGATGCCACTCCCGCCGGTGCTCGGCGAAGAACGGTGGCGCGCCGAGGGTGGTTCGCCAGGATCCGAAATGGTGCAGCTGTTTACCGTCGCCGAGGGTGTCGTAGGTGTAGAGCTCCCCCGGTAGATATTCCTCGGCGACCAGGGCGACCGCGCCGCGCCGCGCCCGCACGCGCGCCACCTCGGCCTCGAGCCCTTCCAGGTCGTCGACGAGCAGGACGTCCTCACTCGCCACGCCCTCCCGCGGCTTGATCACCGCGGGGAACGGCAGCTCGGCCGCAGTGGTGCGCACGTCGTCCGCCGGGCCGATCTCCACGCTGGCCACGGTGTCCAGGGCGGACTCGGTCAACGCGCGTCGAGTGAGGGATTTGTTCTTGCAGCGCAGCGCTGCCCGCCAGTCCTTGCCGGGCAGACCGAGGAGTTCGGCCGCCTGCGCGGTCGCGGCTTGCAGATGGTCGCTGTTGCTCAGCACCGCTGTCGCAGGCCCGTACCGCTCCGTCAGCGCGAAGACCCGTGCCGCCACCGATCCCGCTTCGCGTACGTCCGCCAATTCCACGGCCGCCGGGGGGTGCGGGTGGTCGGCGTAACGGGTACGGTGCGCGTCCGGGTCATCGGTGAGCACCACGGTTCGCAAGCCCAGCCGGGCGGCGGCGGGCAGAACACCCTGCGTGACAGCGTCGGTCGGGTTCAGTGCGGTGAGATAGAGGGTCAAACGGGGCTCCGTACCTCGAGATGAACTGGACAACCGAACAATTCGGCTAGGCTAACCAAACTTCGGTGTGGCAGTCCTACCTAACTTTTCCGACCGGTGCCCCGTCAAATCTTTCGAGAGTGGGATAGATCACTGGTGAGCCGCCCCGGCTCACCGGCCGAAGATGGTAAGACCTGGACGCGAAAGCCGGACGCGGACTGAGAAACCCACGTGATACCTCACAGGGGTCACCAGCGGCCGGTGATGGTGCTCGCCTGCTCCGGACCGATCCGCACGGCACCGAATGTGCTCCGGCCATCTCCGGCAACGGCCCGGCTATCACCCCTCGCGGATCCCCGCCCGCACGGCGACCCACCTCGGGGTTGGGCGGCCAGGGGATCCGAGCGAGCGTGGCTGCCCGTCGCAGCGCCGTTCATCCCGCCGCTGATGTCGTGCGGGGCCGATGCGTTCGCAGTGGTGATGACACCGCGCGAAAGGAGGCCCACGTCGGTCTCGACCGAAACCGTGAAAATGCTGCGTCGCCGACGGATGGGACTGGTGCACTCCCTTTTTCGGGAGGGTCGGGGGCCGCTTGAGTCTGCGCGATCGGAGGGGTCACCGCCCGCGTCGGCGCTTCTGCCCCGGAGAACGTAGGAAGAGGCGGGTCGGGGTGCTCGCCCCGGTTCAGTGTCGGGCGAGCCGGGCCGGGTCGAGGTCGATCCGGCGCAGCAGCTGCGCGTTGAGCGCGACGACGATGGTGGAGACCGACATCAGCACTGCCGCCACGGCGGGGGAGATGGCGACCCCGGCGAAGGCCAGCACACCGGCCGCGAGGGGGACGGCGATGATGTTGTATCCGGTGGCCCACACCAGGTTCTGCCACATCTTGCGGTAGCTGGCCCGAGAGAGGTCGATGATGGAGAGCACCGCGCGGGGGTCGTCGGCGGCCAGCACCACCCCGGCCGATTCGATCGCTACGTCGGTGCCCGCGCCGATCGCGACGCCGACCTCGGCTCGGGCCAAGGCGGGGGCGTCGTTGACGCCGTCGCCGACCATCGCCACTTTGTGCCCGCGGGCCTGCAATTCGGCGACCTTCGCGTCCTTGTTCTCCGGGAGCACGTCCGCGAACACCTCGTCGATACCTAGATCGGCGGCGACGGCGTCGGCGACCTGCCGGGCGTCACCGGTGATCATGGCGACCTTGATGCCCCGCTGGTGCAGGGCGTCGATGGCCTGGCGGGACTCTTCCCGCACCGTGTCCTCGAGTGCGAGGGCGCCGACCACGCCGCCGTCGCGTACCACGTGCAGCACCGACGCGCCGCGGCCTACCCACGGCTGGGTTGCCGCGGCGACCTCGGGCGGCGCGGTGATACCGAGGTCGGCGAGCATTGCCGGTCCACCGACCGACACGTCGGCGCCGTCGATGGTGGCGCTCACCCCGCGGCCCGGCAGGGACCGGAAATCGGTGGCAGAGCTACCCGCTCCGGCGGGAACCGTGGCCGCGGCGACGATGGCCCTGGCCACGGGGTGTTCGCTGTCGGCTTCGACCGCGGCGGCGAGCGTGAGGAGATCCTCCTCGGTGATGGCCGCACTCGCCGCGACTCCGGTGACGGCATGCTTGCCCTGGGTGAGGGTGCCGGTCTTGTCGAACAGGACCACATCGACGGTCCGCATCCGTTCCAGGGAGAGCCGGTCCTTGACCAGAACCCCCGCCCTGGCGGCGCGTTCGGTGGAAATGGCGATCACCAACGGGATGGCCAGGCCGAGGGCGTGGGGGCAGGCGATGACCAGGACCGTGACGGTGCGGACCACCGCCTCGTCGAGGTTGCCGATCAGCGTCCAGACCGCGAACGTGATGATGCCGGCGACGGTGGCGAAGTAGAACAGGAAGGCGGCGGCCCGATCGGCCAGAGCCTGGGCGCGGGAGGAAGATTCCTGCGCGTCGGCCACCATCCGCTGGATCCCGGCCAGCGCGGTGTCCTCGCCGACGGCGGACACCTGCACACGCAGGGCACTGTCGGTGGCCACCGTGCCGGCGACCACGGTGTCGCCCACCGCCCGGGGGACGGGCTTGGATTCGCCGGTGATCATCGATTCGTCGACCTCGGCGACGCCGTCGGTGACGGTGCCGTCCGCCGGAACCCGGGCCCCGGCCCGCACCAGAACCAGATCACCGGTGGTCAGCTCGGAGATCGGGACCTCGATGACGCCGTCGTCGGTGATCTTGTCGGCGGTGTCCGGCAGCAGCGCGGCGAGGGCCTCGAGCGCCCCGGACGCGGAGCCGAGGGCGCGCATCTCGAGCCAGTGCCCGAGCAGCATGATCACGATGAGAAGGGCCAGCTCCCACCAGAAGTCGAGATTGAACCCGCCGAGCTCGAGGGTGGTGATCCAGGAGGCGATGAAGGCCACCGAGATGGCCATGCCGATCAGCAGCATCATTCCGGGCTGGCGGGCTTGCAGCTCGCTCCAGGCGCCGGTGAGGAAGGGCATACCGCCGTAGAAGAAGATCACCGTGCCCAGGACGGGGGCGATCCACATCACGCCGGGAAATTCGGGCATGGAGTAGCCGAGGAGGTCGGCGACCATGTGGCTGAAGATCACCACCGGGATCGACAAGGCCAGGCTCACCCAGAACTTGCGGCGGAACACCTCCCCGTGGGCGCCGTGGCCTTTGTGTTTGTCCCGGCCACCGCCGTGATCGTGTCCGCCGTGCTCGTGCCCGGCACCGTGGTGTTCGGCCGCCTGCTCCGCGTGGTGGCGGTGATCACCGGCGTGGACGCCGGTCTCGGAATGCCCGCTCGGATGCGCCATCGTCAATCCTTCATCGTGTGGGTCAGCTTGCCGTGGTGGCGAGGTGGTAACCGGCTTCCTCGACGGCGCCGCGGATCTGATCGAGCGGCAGCGGCGTGTCGGCGGTGACGGCGACGCGGGAGCTGCCGCCGACCGTGAGGTCGATGTCGACGGCGCTCACCCCGTCGACTTGTTCGATTTCCTCACGCACGGCTTTGACGCAGTGCTCGCAGGTCATCCCGGTGACCGCATAGGTGTTGGTAATGCTCACGACAAGTCCTTCCCGCCCCACGACCGCGGGACGGAAGGGTCGTGGGGCAGCCGCATATCGGTCTAGAGGGTCGACAGGATCTGTTCCATGGTGGTGATTTCCTGCTGCTGGGTGGTGATGATGTTCTGCGCCATCGCTTTCGCCTGAGCGTTCTGGCCGTCCTCCACCTCGGCCTCGGCCATGGTGATGGCACCCTTGTGGTGCTCGATCATCTGGGTGAGAAAGAGTCTGGCGGCATCGACGCCCTGGGCGTCGCGCAGGGCAGCCATGTCTTCGGCCGACATCATCCCCTCCATCTCGTCGCCGCTCTCCATCCCGGGCATGTCCATCCCCGTAGTGCCCGCCGGCGGTACCACACCCGGTGCCTCGGGCATCTGCATCCCGGTGCCCATGGGCATGGACTCGGTCATGTTCATGCCGGTCGTGGTGGTCGCCGCGGTGCCTTCGCCCCACGCGGTCAGCCAGGCGTTGAGTTGCTCGATTTCCGGGCCTTGCGCGGCCTTGATCTGCTGCGCGAGGTCGACCACCCGCGGGTCGATCCCCTGCTTGGCGAGCAGCAGGTCACTCATCTCGATCGCCTGGCTGTGGTGGGGAACCATCCCCTGCGCGAAGGCGATATCGGCGTCGTTGTGCTCGGCGGCACCGTTTTCGGCACTTACCGAGGTGGTGGCGGCCGAGTTGGTGGTCGCGGCGCTCTCCTCGGTGCCGGAGTCACCGCACGCGGTCAGGGCGAGCAGCAGCGCCGCCGATGCGGCGCCGAGGGCGAGGGACTTGTTCATCGACAACTACCTTCTCTCTTTCTTTCGGCGGATGCGGTGACACAGACGGGGTCAGTCGAGTGCGGTAAACAGCTCGCGGCAGGCGCTCTCACACCGCCGGCACGCATCGGCGCAGACCGAGCAGTGCTCGTGCATCGAGGCGTGCTCAGCACACCGATCTGCGCACGACCTACAGGCCGTGACACACGTTTCGAGGACCGCGGCCGTGAGATCGGGGTCGAAACCGGTGTGGCGGGAGAGCACTCGCCCGGTGGTCTCGCAGATGTCGGCGCAGTCCAGGTTGGTGCGAATGCACGCGGTCAGGTCGGCCACCGACGGCTCACTCAGACACGCATCGGCGCAGGCCGTGCAGGTCTGCGCGCACTCCACACACGCCTCGATGCAGGCCAGAACTTTCGCCTTGTCGATGTGCCCCAGATTCTTCGGATAGCTGTCGAGCATTCTCTCGGCTGTGCTCACAATGACTCCCTTTCCTGAAGGGGGCATGTCGGCGGCGGAAGCCGCTGAAACAACGTCGGCCCCGCCACCATATACCCGTAAACCCGTACGGGTAAACAGTCGGTCGGGCCGCGGGGCGGGTGTGTCGTGAGTCAGAATGGGTGCATGAGTCACGCGTCCATCACCGAGGGGCACCCGGTGGATCCGGAGCGGGTGACGCATGCCCGGGAGCGGTTGCTCAGCCGCGACGACGCCGCCCGGTTGAGCAGCATTCTGAGCCTGCTCGCCGACCCCACCCGGACCCGGGTGATCTACGCGCTCGACCTGGCCGAAGAACTGTGTGTGGGCGATATCGCCCTGACCCTCGACCTCGGCGAGGACGCCGTGGGGTACGCCCTGCGGATCCTGCGCACCGCCGGAATGGTCACCCGCCGCAAGGCGGGCCGCACCGTCTATTACCGTCTCGCGGACGGGTTTCCGGAACCGCTGCGCGCGCATTGCCTGCGCCGTCTGATCGAGATTTCCGACGGCACCGACGCCGCGGACGATGACGATTGACACCGGGCATACCGGTATCGGAGCTCAGGAACGGACGAGCCGGGCGATCGCGTCGGTGGCCTCTTTGATCTTCGCGTCGGCTTCGGGACCGCCGGCAACGGCGGCGTCGACGACGCAGTGACTGATGTGGTCTTCGAGCAGTCCCATGGCGACGGCCTGCAAGGCTTTGGTCATCGCGGAGACCTGGGTGAGGATGTCGATGCAGTACTTGTCTTCCTCGACCATCCGCTGCAGTCCGCGGGCCTGGCCTTCGATGCGCTTGAGGCGCTTGAGGTAGGCGTCTTTTTCGGTGATGTACCCGTGGCCGCTGTGGTCGTGGCCATCGGTCTCGGCAGGTGCGTGGGTGGCCGCGGGAGTGGGAGTCGTGGCCATGGTGTCCTCCTGGTATCCGACGATCATGTCGAGCACCCCCGATTATGCCCGCTGGGGGTATCCCCGCTGGGATGCGGGCCGTCCAGGCGGGCGCCGACCGCCCCTGCGGCGCACAGCACCGCGCACTTCACCGCCGCCCGGGTCGCGGGGTGTCGGGTGATCCGCACCAACGTCGTTGCCACCGAGGACATGGTCCTCTCCTTCCGGGAGTGCATGGGATGACGGGATGTGGGTGGGCGGCGCCTGCACGCGCCGCCCACCCCGCGCTTCCTGGATGCGTTGCCTGCGGTTATCCGGTGAGGGACCGGAATCGGCGCAGCCGCAGGCTGTTGCTGACCACGAACACCGACGAGAATGCCATCGCCGCACCGGCGAGCATTGGGTTGAGCAGTCCGGCCGCGGCCAGGGGGAGGGCGGCGACGTTGTAGGCGAAGGCCCAGAACAGGTTGCCCTTGATGGTGCCCAACGTCTTGCGGGCCAACCGGATCGCGTCCGCGGCGGCGCGGAGGTCCCCGCGCACCAGCGTCAGGTCGCTGGCCTCGATCGCGACGTCGGTGCCGGTGCCCATCGCCAGACCGAGGTCGGCCTGCGCCAGGGCGGCTGCGTCGTTGACACCGTCGCCGACCATTGCGACGACCTTGCCCTGGTCCTGTAGCCGTTTGACGACGTCCACCTTGTCGGCGGGCAGCACTTCGGCGATCACCTCGTCGATACCGACCTGGTCGGCGATCGCGCGGGCGGCGGCGGTGTTGTCGCCGGTGAGCATGATCGGCGTCATGCCCAGCCTGCGCAGCTGTCCGATCGCCTCGGCCGAGGTGGCCTTGACGGCGTCGGCGACGACGAGCACGGCGCGGGCCTTACCGTCCCAGCCGACTGCGACGGCGGTCTTGCCCTCGGATTCGGCTGCGGTCATGGCCGCTTCGAGATCGGCGGGTAGGTGCTGTGCCCAGTCCGCGAGGAGCCGGGCCCGGCCGACGACAACCGCGTGCTCGTCGATCATGCCCTGCACTCCGAGGCCTTCGATGTTGGTGAACTGCTCCACCTTCGGCAGGGCGCCGACCTTGTCGCGGGCGCCCTTGGCGATGGCCGCGGCGATCGGGTGCTCGGAGGAATCCTCGAGGGCGCCGGCCAGGCGCAGCACCTGCATGGTGTCTTCGCCGTCGGCGGTGATCACATCGAGCAGGGTCATCTTGCCGGTGGTGACGGTGCCGGTCTTGTCGACCACCACGGTGTCGACGCGGCGGGTCGATTCGAGGACCTCTGGCCCCTTGATCAGGATGCCGAGCTGGGCGCCGCGGCCGGTGCCGACCATCAGCGCGGTCGGGGTGGCCAGGCCGAGGGCGCAGGGGCAGGCGATGATCAGTACGGCGACGGCGGCGGTGAACGCGGCCGCGAGGCCGCCGCCGGTGCCGATCCAGAAACCCAGCGTGGCGACGGACAGGGCGATGACGATCGGGACGAAGATCCCAGAGATCTTGTCGGCCAACCGTTGCGCCTGCGCCTTACCGGTCTGCGCGTCTTCGACGAGTTTCGCCATCTGCGCGAGCTGGGTGTCGGACCCGATGCGGGTGGCACGCACGGTGATCCGGCCGCCGACGTTGACGGTGGCGCCCACGACCTGGTCGTCGGGTCCGACCTCGACGGGCACGGATTCGCCGGTCAGCATCGACGCATCCACCGCGGAAGAGCCGTCGGTGACGACACCGTCGGTGGCGATCTTCTCCCCGGGGCGAACGACGAACTCGTCACCGACGGCCAGTTGATCGACAGGGATGCGCTGCTCGACACCGCCGCGCAGCACCGAGACCTCTTTGGCGCCGAGTTCGAGCAGCGCCCGCAGGGCGGCACCGGCGCGCCGCTTGGAGCGGGCCTCGAAGTAGCGGCCGGCGAGGATGAAGGTGGTCACCCCGGCGGCGGCCTCGAGGTAGATGTTGCCGGCCCCGTCGGAGCGGGAGATGGTCAGCTCGAACGGGTGGGTCATGCCCGGCATTCCGGCGGTGCCCCAGAACAGCGCATACAGCGACCAGCCCAGGGCGGCGAGGGTGCCCATCGAGATGAGGGTGTCCATCGTGGAGGTGCCGTGCCGCAGATTGGTGAAGGCGGCCTTGTGGAACGGCCACGCCCCCCACACCACCACCGGGGCGGCGAGGGCGAGCGAAAGCCACTGCCAGTGGGTGAACTGCAGCGCCGGAACCATGGCCATCGCGATCACCGGCACACTGAGCACCAGCGAGACGAGCAGGCGTTGACGCAGTGCGGCCGTGGGGTCCGGCTCCGCGGCGGGGCCGGCCGCGGTATCGGCGGCGGGCGGCGCCGGGACCTTGGCGGTGTAGCCGGCCTCCTCGACGGTGGCCACGAGATCCTCGGTCGACACAGCACCGACGTAGTTGACGCGGGCCTTCTCGGTGGCGTAGTTCACCGTGGCGGTGACGCCGTCGAGTTTGTTGAGCTTCTTCTCGATCCGGTTCGCGCACGAGGCGCAGGTCATGCCACCAATTTCGAGCTCGACCCGGCCGTCGGCGGTCGGGTGCTGCGTGACGGAATTCATCGTTCCTCCTCTCCGGTGGTGGTTTTCGTCAGTGCCCGTGCCCGGCGGGCATCGGCTCCGGGGCGGGGGGCACTGCGGCGCCGGAGCTCTGCCCGGCGGTCAGGGTGAATTCGGCGGTCCGGACCACTCCATCGTGCTGGAAGTCCAGGAACAGGCGGTAGTCGCCCGCGCTCGGGGTGGTGACATAGAAGTCGATGCCCGGACCTGGTGCGGTGACACCATCGCCGGGATGGCCGTCCGGGTGCACGTGCAGGTAGCCGAGGTCGGCGGCCCGCAGGGCCACCAGGTGACCGTACGCGCCGAGGTAGGGCTGCAGATCCGTCACCGGCTGCCCGCCGCGGGCCACCGACAGGGTGACCTTCGACGCCTGACCCGGGGTGAGGGTGCCGTCGAGGGTGACGGTGTACCCGTCGACCACGGCGGCTGCGGCAACCGGGGGCAGGGGCTGCGGATCGTAGGCACCGGCGACCTGCAGGTCGGCGCCCAGGGTCACGCCGTCACCGCCGGCGGAGGTGAAGTCGGCGAACACCCGGTACGCCCCGGCGCGGGTCAGATCGAGCGGAACGGACCAAGTTCCGGCGGCGTCGAGTACCGGGTGCACGTGCTGGTATCCGGTCAGGTCGCGGCGCACCGCGATCAGATGTAGTTGCTTGTCGTGGCTCTCCACGTAGCGGGTGACGGGTGCTCCGTCGGCGCCCAGGATGCGGAACCGCAGTGGCACGTCAGCGCCGGCGGGAACCTGCGCCGTGTCCAATGCCAGGGTGTATCCGCTGTCGGTGACCATCAGTCCTCCAGGTGCTTGTTCGGCGACCGGTGCGCCCGTAATCGAACCGGGTCCGGCGTCGTGGGTTGAGGTGTCGTGTGTGTCGGCCGGTGCGGGCACCTCGGGGCCGAAGGCGGCCCCGGCCCCGAGGGCGAGTGCGAAGACCGCGGCCAGGCCGACGGTGAATCCGGCGAACTTCGACGATGCGTTCATCGTGGGAATCTCCTGTCCGGGTCTGGGTGTCGGCCGGTCAGCCGGCGAGCTGGTAGCCGGCCTCGTCGACTGCCCGGGCGAGCGATGCCTTCTCGATCGGGGAGTCGGAGTCGATAGCGACCCGGCCGCTGGCGAGGTCGACGTCTACGGCGGTCACGCCGGGGATGTTGCCGATCTCTTCACGGACCGAGGAAACGCAGTGCCCGCAGGTCATTCCGGTGACGGTGACGGTGGTGGTGCTCATCGATGTCCTTCTTTCTTCGATTCGTTCGCCAGGTGCGATCGGGGTGCCGCGACCCATCTACAGATTTACCATACCCCCCTACCGTATGCAACAGCGACGGTATGAGGACCTGTGCTCACCGGGTTCATGCCCCCGGAGAGTGCCCGCGGGATCCCGGTGGTGGCGCAGCCAGGAAACCGGGAGTGGGGTCTTCGCGTGAACAAAGGGGGCAGTGCTGGTCCCGCGGGTCGGGGGGCCGAAGGAGTTCGCGGCGCGAGACACCCCGTCGATCGTTCGCCGGCGTGTTGTCACGGCCCAGCCCGCTCGGGGAACGGAACTCTCTCGGTGGCTTCGAAACGACCGCCTCTTGCGGATCGTACGATACCCCCCTATGGTACCGATATCGCTGAAGTTCCGAGCGGTATCTAGGAGGATTTGCGATGTGCACAGAAGATAGTAATCCGCCCGAAAGATCCGATCAGATTGCGATTTCCGCGGCCGCCTGGGGCCAGTGGCTTCGATGTTGCGGGTAAGCGCGCCACCGCACTCGTCATCGTTCAGCTCACAAATACCCCGTACCGGTAAGGAATGATTGTCATGTCTACGCAGGTTTCATCCACACGCAAGTGGTGGGCGCTGGCGTTGATCGCCGCAGCCCAATTCATGGTCATCATGGACACTTCCATCATCGGCATCGCGCTACCGGAAATGCAGACCGACCTCGGTTTTTCCCAGGAGAACCTGACCTGGGTGTTCAACGCCTACGTCATCGCCTTCGGTGGACTGCTCCTGCTCGGCGGACGCCTGTCCGACCTGTGGGGCGCCAAACGCATCTTCGCCTCCGGCTGGGTGGTTCTGCTCGCCGGATCGATCACCGCCGGCGCCGCCGGGAACGTCGGCACCGAACTGGCCGGACGCGCCATCCAGGGCGCCGGGGCCGCATTGATCGCACCCTCGGCACTGACGCTGCTGATGATGCTGTTCGGTTCCAACCAACAGGAATTGACCAAGGCCCTCGCCGTCTACGGTGCCGCCGCACCCGCCGGCGGTACCGCCGGTGTGTTCCTCGGCGGAATGATCACCGAATATCTCAGCTGGCCGTGGGTTTTCTACATCAACATTCCCATCGCCCTGATCGCCCTCGCCGCGACACCGCTGCTGATGCCCAACGCCCCCGCCCGATCCGGTTCGATCGACATTCTCGGCGCACTGACCGTCACCGCCGGACTGGCGCTCGCCGTCTACTCCATCGTCCGGGCTCCCGAGGTCGGCTGGGGCTCCGGTCAAACATGGGGATACCTCACCGCGTCCGCGGTGCTGCTGGCCGCGTTCGTGCTGATCCAGTCCCGGCGCCGTGACCCCCTCATGCGCTTGGGAATCTTCGCCGCCCCCAACCTCGCCGCCGCGAACATCGCCCAGCTGCTGCTCGGTGCGGCGTGGATCCCGATGTGGTTCTTCCTGAACCTGTACCTGCAGCAGGTGTTGGGGTACAGCGCCTTTCCCGCCGGCGCAGCACTCCTTCCGATGACGACACTGATCATGCTCGGCATGATCGTCATCGCGCCGCGGGCTATGCAGCGGTTCGGGGCGAAACCGATGATTGTGACCGGTTTGATCGTTCTTGCGATTGGGCTGGGGTGGATGGCACTGGTCCGGCCCACCGGTAATTTCTGGGTCGACGTGCTTCCGGCTTCCCTCGTTGCCGCAGCGGGTATGTCGCTCGCCTTCATTCCCTCCCTCGGCACGGCGATCTCCGCCGCACGGCCCGAAGAGGGCGGATTGGCGTCGGGCATTGTCAACGTCAGCTACCAGGTCGGCTCGGCACTCGGCCTGGCAACCATGACCGCGGTCGCCGCCTCGTTCGGCGCCAACCAGATCGGTAACCTCCCGGAGTTGACGAACGGATTCTCCGCCGCGTTCCTCGGCGCCGCCGTCATCGCCCTGGCCGGGGCTGGCGTCACCGCGGTATCGATGCGCACGCCCCAACCGGACACGGCACGGGAACCGGTGCTCGAGCAGCACTGACACAACGAACACGGTGGTGGGAGTCGGCAAGGCCCGGCTCCCACCACACGCGTACCGATCCTCGTGCCGCACGCCGACAACGACAACGCTGACTGCTGAGTGCATGGGCGCGCAGACCCCCCTTCCCGGGCACATCGACGCACTTTTCGGGATCTGCTCCAGACCACCCCGGAAAGTGTGGGGGCGGCGGTGCATGGGCCGGAGGGTGCCGACACGCCACCAACCCCATGAGTGAGGGGCCCAGGGTTATGGCGACTGGGGGAGCGGCCGATTCCGGAGATACGCGGCCCGGATCGTTCGTTCGTCCAGACCCAGGGCGTCGGCGAGGGCAGCGGCATGGCGATCGGACAGGGATGCTTCGCCCCGCTCGATCTTGCCGATGGTGGTGGTGCTGACTCCGGCTCGGTACGCGACTTGCCTTTGCGTCAATCCAGCAAGAATCCGCAGGTCGGCCAGGACCCGACGGTTCCGCGGAACAACAACGAGGCGGTCCAGCGAAATTCCCAGCTCCTCGGTAATCCGGGCGAGGTGCTCCGGCTCGGGGTGCGATCGCGAGGTTTCCCAATTATGGATGGTGGACGGATCGACACCGAGTGCGCGCGCAAGCGTGGTGCGCGACATCCCTGCAGCGGTGCGCGCGAGTTCGAGAGCGTGGGGCTGAAACCCGTTCAAGGGCGGTCTCACCGGCATCGTCCATTCATCGCTGATCCTATTGATTGACGATGTGTATACACCCCCGTTTCTCGGATACCGATTCCGATGCACACGAGGGCTTGCAAGTGTCCACGTCCACGCTGAACCCCCGCTGCCGATAGAGAGACACCGGGCACACCCTGCAGAACCCCAGCCCGACGTGACGTACGTGCAACGCGGAGCGTGAAAGAGTCCGTGTCCACGCGCCGATCAGAGACCGTGTCTCGGCCACACACGGGGCCAGATGCCCGTCCTCAGTTGTCGAGGAACTGCAGGATCTCCGGGACGACAGCGTCGGCGAGGTCGTCCGCTGTCCGCAGCACATCGAACGACACGTTCCGTGCGAGGGTCGCCTTCGGAATAGCCGCGCTCATGCGTTCAGCGACCGCAGCCGGATGGCGATCGTCGGCGCCGGGGACAATGAGCACCGGAACCTCGAGCGCGCCGAGTTCGTCGAGCGTGCGGAACGAGCGGTCACACCCGATGGCAGCTGCTGCGGCGACGCTCCCCGGGTCCGCGCGCGGAATGGCAGAGCGCACCAGGTTCCCGATCAGCGGTTGCAGGTGGGGAAGGAACAATTCCCACGCCGCTTCGATACCCTCTGCTCGCACCCGCTCGGCGAAGCGGTCCATCAACGCGGTTTCAGCTAATTTCGCCTCGTCGTCCTCGATATCCTCGGCGCTGATCACCACCACCGCCCGCACTCGTGCGGGGAAGGCCAGGCCGGTGCGTAAGGCGATGGTGCCGCCCAGCCCGGTCCCACCGACCACCGCCTCCGGTGCGCCGAGGTGATCCAATAAGGCGATCACGTCGTCGGCGTAGCGACTCCACGTGTGCAACGCCGGATCCCTGCACACCGAGCGGCCGTATCCCCGCACGTCCGGCACGACAACGGTGAACCGATCAGCGAGACGCTTCGCCATCGGCAGCAAGCTGTGATGATCCGGACCACCGCCGTGCAGCAGTACGACGACCGGACCGCTTCCACACCCGGCGGCGAACAAGCGGGTCCCGTCGTCACCGAAATAGTCGATCTCACGCATCGCCATCCGTTTCTCGTCGTTGAGTTCCTCTTCCCGCGGATACCTCAATGGGAAAGCGAGTGTCCCAGAGTGCCACGATCGGCTGCATGCATCCGTTCCGGTGGCACCAGGACCGGCGGGCGGGGCCCGACCAAGGGGGTAGCGCTTGGCTACGAACTCGAACGCGCCTTGCGTGATGCGCGATTCTGCAGCTACTGCAATAGATCCCATTTGGCTTCCTCGGCGCGATATCCGATCGGCGGCCTTTGAACCGACGAATGTCTCAAACCGCCACAGCTGTTCGTTGGTCCAGCGGGTGCCGTCCGAGCGGCGATCGAATCCCCCGGCGAGGCGCTACCCGGTAGTTCGTGCAGCGACCGCCGGGCGCGTTCGCGGTCAGCGGATATTTCCGTGCGATCGACCGGCCCTTGATCGAGCAAGGCGACCTCCTTACCCGCGGTGTCCTATCTAGTCTGCCGCGGAAGTCGCCGCGGCACCCACGCTGTTAGATACCCCACGGGGTACTTGCATGCCCCTGGGGGTATGCGGCAACCTGGTCGTATCGCAGTGAAGTTCCTTGCCTAGGAGGAGACCGGATGATTCTCGAGCAGTACTACATCGAATGTCTGTCGCACGCGTCGTACCTGATCGGCGACGAAGCGACGGGTCGGGCGATCGTGGTCGATCCACGCCGGGATGTCACCGAGTACCTCGACGACGCGCGCCGACATGGGCTGCGGATCGAGGGCGTGATCAACACCCACTTCCACGCGGACTTCGTCTCCGGGCACCTGGAATTGCTGGCGGCGACCGGCGGCTGGATCGGCTTCGGGGAAGCGGCGCAGACCGAGTACCCGATCCGCCGGCTGGCGCACGGCGAGCATCTTTCGCTGGGCGAGGTCGACCTCGAGGTGCTGGCCACCCCGGGGCATACCTGGGAGTCGATCAGCCTGCTCGTGCGCGAGACCCCGGGCGCGGTCCCCACCGCGGTGCTGACCGGGGATTCGCTGTTCATCGGCGATGTCGGCCGCCCGGACCTGGCCAACCTCGGGGGCGGCAGCACCATCGACCTGGCCCGGGCGATGTACCGCACCCTCCACCAGGTGCTGTTGCCGCTGCCGGATGCGGTGACGGTGCTGCCCGCACACGGCGCCGGGTCGTCCTGCGGGAAGAATCTGTCGGCGGAGCTGACCTCGACCATCGGGGAGCAGCGCCGCACCAATCCGTCGGTGCAGCCGATGAGCGAAGCCGACTTCGTCGCCGTGATCACCGACGGCCAACCGGCGGCGCCGGCGTACTTCTCGGTCGATGCCGCCCTGAACAAGGCCGCCCGCCCGGTCCTGGATCGGCAGCGCCGGGTTCCCGCGGTGACCGCGGCCCAGCTGCGCGCCGCGCTCGCGGCCGGGGTCCGGGTGCTCGATGCCCGCAGCGTCGCCGATTTCACCGCCGGGCACCTACGCGGATCGGTGAACGTCGGCTTCGACGGCCGGTTCGCCGAAACCGGTGGAATGGTCGCCGACATCGGTGAGGACATCGTGCTGATCACCTACCCCGGACAGGAGCAGGACGCGGCCATGCGGCTGGCCCGCATCGGCTCCGACGCCGTGATCGGCTACTTCAACACCGACGCCGGCGGAACGTTTCCCGGTGAGCTGGCCGATCTCGTCCGGACGGCGCCCCGGACCACCGCCGCCGCACTCGACGGCCTGCTGGCCGAGGGCGCGATCACGTTGATCGACATCCGCAATCCCGGCGAACGCGACGTCGGTGTGATCCCGGGATCGGTGCCGATCCCATTGCCGCAGCTCCGTTCCCGCGTCGGCGACCTGCCGGGCGACAAGCCGATCGTGGTGCACTGCGCCGGCGGCTGGCGGTCGAGCGTCGCCGCGTCACTGCTGCGCGCACAGGGGATCGAGCAGGTCAGCGACCTCGCCGGCGGCTACAACGCCTGGGCCGAACAGTCGATGCCGGCCTGACCTTCTCCGCCCTCCCGCACAGCCGATGTGCCCGGCGCCCGAACCCGGCGGCGGCCTTGACCGGGGCCGGTGCCGGAATCGGCTGCGCCGCACACAATTTCCCGGGCCATCGCCGGGTTACACCAACACCCTTGTTTACCAGGAGGACTGATCATGTGTTATCCCGTCGCGTGCGGTCGATGCGGAAAAACGACCTGGGGAGGCTGCGGCCGGCACGTCGACGACGTCATGCGGTCGGTGCCGGCATCCGAGTCGTGCTCGTGTGCACCGGTGTCCGAACCCGCGCCGCGGACCGGCTTCTTCGGCTCCCTTTTCCGCCGCTGATCCCCGCGAACCCGCCCCGCGACCGGTGGTCGGCGCACACCACCGCGCGCGAGATACCGGTCCGAGGTCCGAGGAGGATCCGGTGACGGTTGTGCTGGCCCTGACGCTCGGTGCCGTCATCGGGATCCTGCTCGGGCTCCTCGGCGGCGGTGGCTCGATCCTCGCCGTCCCCGGCCTGGTGTACGGCCTGGGGATTCCGCTCGAACAGGCGGTGCCGATGTCGCTGCTCGTGATCGGCGCCGCTTCGCTGTTCGGGGCCGTGCCGAAGATCCGGGCGGGGCAGATCCAGTGGCGGGTCATGGCGGTCTTCGCGATCACCGGTGTCGCGGCCGCGTTCGCCGGCAGCGCGGTGAATCGGCTGCTCCCGCCGGCGGTCACGATGGGTGGTTTCGCGGTGGTGATGATCGCTTCCGCGATCCGGATGCTGTCGAGCACCGAGAGCGTCGGCACCGCCTGCCGCACGGACGGCGCCTCGGCCATCGACTGGCGCCGCTGCACGTCCCGTTCCATCCCGGCGGGCCTCGGTGTCGGGTTTTTGACCGGGCTCTTCGGGGTGGGCGGCGGTTTCCTCATCATTCCCGCCCTCGTCCTGCTGCTCGGGGTGGAAATGGCCGTCGCCGTGGGGACGTCCCTGCTGATCGTCGCCGTGAACTCCGGGGCGGGGCTTATCGCCTACCTCGGCCATCTGCGCCTGGACTGGGCGCTGGTGGCGGTATTCACCGTGACCGCCATCGGTGGATCACTTCTCGCGAGCCGGTACGGCGGACACGTCGACAAAACCCGGCTGCAACGCTGGTTCGCCGCCCTGATCTTCGCGGTGGCGGGATTCGTCCTGATCGAGGTGCTCGCGGTGCGATGACGGGCAGCGGGCGTAGACCACGCACTCCACACTTATATACCCCGGGGGGTAGCCTAGGGCATCTCTCTTACGGAAGGAAGTGTCATGGTCGGTGACGACGACAGCGTTGCATTGGTGCTTAACAGGCTTCGGCGGGCGCACGGACAGCTCGCCGGGGTGATCTCGATGATCGAGCAGGGCCGTGACTGCAAGGACGTCGTCACCCAGCTGGCCGCGGTTTCGAGGGCCCTGGACAGGGCCGGGTTCAAGATCGTCGCCTCCGGTCTGCGGGAGTGCCTGACCGGCAACACCACCGAGAACGCCGAACCGATGACCGAGGCCGAACTCGAGAAGCTGTTTCTGGCGTTGGCCTGACGCCCGCAGTGGCAGCCGTGTCGGGGCAGCGTCGATGAGCCTGTTCCTCCTCCCGCGGCGGAATGATGGCTGGTCAGCCTGCGGGCGCAGCCGCAGGCGCGGGAGCTGTTGGTGCGGGGGCAGGCGGATGCGCCGCAACGACGATCAAACCCAAAGACATCGTGGTCGCCGACGCGGGTCCTGCTGTCGAGAATTGGAGGAGCCAGAGCGGATTGAAGATCGGAACCGCGCCTGATGAGCGCCGATCGCCACCGGCACCGGACGAGTAACGGAAATCTGTAAGGGAGCTTGGCGCACGCGACTGGATAAGGGACTTATCAAGTTATGTCGATCTCGTGGGCGGGGACGCTCATCGTTTGGGGTGTTTGATGGCGGGGTAGCTGCCCATCGGGATTGCCGCGCGGGCGGCGTGGATGTTCATGGTGTTGGGGGTGTAGCCGAGTAGGGCGGCGAGGGATGCGGCGTCGATTTCTTTGCTGAGGTCGTGCAGTGCGGCGTTGCGGATGGCTTGGATGTTGATGCCGAGTTTTCGGAGTCGTTGCATCAGGGTCTGTTCGGTGAGGTGTTGTCCGGCGCGGGTACCGGGGAAAAGCCAGTGCGAATCGTGGTTGGTCGTCTTCTGGTTTGCGCGGCTGTCGAGGTGTTGTTGTAAGAGGGGGAGCAGGGGTTCGGGCAGTGGGGCCGGGAGGGTGCCGATCCTGACGGTGGGTCGGGGCGGGGTAGTGGTGATGTCGTCGAGGGTGAGTTCGGCGATCTTGCGGACGGGGACGCCGTAGAGCAGGAACAGGAGTGCGGCGATGCGGGTGGACAGGGTGATGTGGTCGGCTTCGATGGTGGTGCGGATGAGTTCGAGTCGCGTGGTGGAGGCGGCCAGGGGCGTGGTCCGCGCTGTGCGGTATCGGATGGTGAATCGCGCTGCGATGCCGGTGCGGTGGCGCCACTGAATGAAGTTGCGGATGGTGTGGCGGGTGGTGGTGCCTTCGCTGAGGTAGGCGTCGAGGTGTGCTTGTCGCAGGTGAGCGATGGTGGTGTGGTGTTCGGTGCGCAGCCAGGTCAGGAACTTGGTGGCCTCGGTGATCTCTTGTTTGGCAGTGCGGGTGGCGTTGTCCATGTTGCGACCGGTGTCGGGAACGCGCAGTCGTCGTAGGTGATGCCAGCGGGCGAATTGCTCTATGGGCGCGTGAATCTCGGGCATTGGTTGCAGAGTTGTGAGTCGGTGGTCGAGCCAGGTTTCGAAGCGGGCCAGGCGGGGGTCGCCGCGGCTGGGCAGCATGTGGTGGTGGACGAGCATTTCGCGTAGGTGTTCGGCGCTGCGGGATGGTGGTAGGGCGTCGAATGCGGGGTGGGACAGGTGAAGTTCGCGACTGCCGATGCGGGCGAGTAGGTCGGCGGTGGTGGGGTGACGCATCCAGGTGAGGATGCTTTCTGGGCGGGGAACGGCGGCGAGGGTGGTGATGAGTCGTTTGATCCGCAGATCCGGTGGTGAGCTGGGGTTGAGGATGCGTTCGAGGTCGTGGGTGAGCACGCAGCGGGCGCAGTGCCCGCCGCGGAGGCGTTCGGCTTCGCGGCCGCACTGGTCGCAGTCGAGTTTGGTGGTGATGCCGGCGCAGTCGCGGCAGATGTGGGCGCCGGTGGAGGATCTTCCAGGCACGAGGCGGTGTTCGCCGCAGAACGCGCAGGGGGCGTAGGTGCGGGCGGCGGTGGTGAAGCAGGCGCCGCAGATGGCTCCGTCGGGCCAGTGCACCCGGAACTTGGGGACGAGGTTGCTGCACCGGGCGCATTCGAGGGTGCCGGTGCTGCGGGGTCGTCCGCGTGGGCGGGGATCAGTCATCGTCGGTGATGATGCGGGCGCGGACGGGACGGTAGGCGTTGAGGAGGGGGACGTCGGCGGGGGAGTTGGCGGTCTTGCTGCGGGATTGGCGGGCATCGGTCGCGGTGTAGGTGATCAGGTCGCCGGCTTCGACACCGAAGATGTCGCAGAGTGCGACCAGGACCTTGAACGCGATCCGGTCGGGTTCTTGCCCGACGATGCGGTAGATCTGTGATTCGGACAGGGTGATACCTCGGTCGCGTAGTGGTCCGACGAGGTCGCGGCTGTTTTTCATGCCGGCGCGGGCCATGAGTTCGCGCACGCGCCAGTGGTAGTGGATCTCGCGTTTCATTCCGGCTCCTTCGGGTGTGGTGATCCGGTGAGGCTGGCGTTGCTGCGTGAGAGGGTCGCGGTCAGGACTCGGTCGAGTTCGCGCGCTCGATAGTCGGGTGCGGCGAGGGTGTAGAGCGAGGTGGTCGCGGCGTGTTCGTGGCCGAGTTGCAGTTGTACGAAGCTGACGTCGTAGCCGTACTCGACTTGCAGGTTGGTGGCGTAGGCGCGGCGGAACGAGTGCAAGTCCAGGCCCGGTGGGAAGCCGAGTTCATCGACGAGACAACGCATTCGTTGCCAGAGGTTGCGCGTCGGGATCATGCCGCCCTTTTCGGTCGGGAACAGGGTGTCGATCGGATGGCCGTAGCGGGGAAGTCCGCGCTCGCACCAGTCGGCGAGTGCCTCCGCGGCCCAGTCGAACACCGTGAGCACGGTTCGTTGCTTGGCGGGTGCGCCGCGCATCGCTTTGCCGTGCCGCACACGTACCAGGCCCCATTCGCCGAAGAACGGTGCGCGGGCGTTGCGGGAGAGATCGACCAGCTGCAGGTGCCGGACTTCGTTGCGGCGCAGGCCCCATCCGTAGAGGGTTTTGAACGCCACCGCATCACGCCACGCCGTCAAGGCGCCCTTGCGGCCGGACCGCAAGATTCGCTCCGGTTCGAGGTCGGCCAGATCGAAGAACTGCTGTAGCTCGACGGGGGTGAACGGCCGCTTCACCGGCCGCGCGTCGTTGGCTTGCACGTGTCGAGCCCGATTGAACTCGGTGATGACCTGTGAGAACACCGTCCCGAACAGCCGTCCGCAATGCTCGTTCCAGTCGTAGGACGGGTCACTCGCGTAGTCGAAGAACAATTTCACGTCCGTTTGATACGCCCGAACCGTGGTATGAGCGAGATTCCGGACTCCCCGCAGGTGCCCGAAGAAGTCGTCCGCATCCACCGGTGACCACTGCCATGGATAGGTGCCGACGAACTCGGTCATCTGCTTGACCGAACTGGCCCGTCGACGCACGGTGTCGTCCGAGAAGTTCTGCGCCAAATGGGCCTGCCTCCACCCGGACAGCACATCGTCGAGAAACGCTTCCGGATCCGGGCCAGCCGCGCCCGCCGGTAGGTACACCAACCGCCCCATCCAGCCCCCTCAGTCCGTGCAAATTCTGCATTCGAAATGCATATCCTGCAATCGCTGGAGGTGAACAGCCAGGTCAGATGCTGTTCTGTTCGCTCGGCTCGGCCGCCGACGAACTGCGCATCGTAGATGTCACCGCGTTCCCCAATCCGTAAAGGCCGCAGGTCAATACCCGCAGCGACGGCAGCGGAGGAGCCTTACCACCAGTGGTCGTATTCGCGGGACATGCGAATAACCAACTTACTAGCTGACATAATATTCCTTACCGGCGTACCAAAAGGATTGGGGAAGAGGCTCTTTCACTCCTTTCGCCCGGCGGCACTCTCGATCCGAGCGTTCGTCGAGCAGATTACGCCCAGCTGCGGTGATCGGAGCGTGGATGACACGGGGGCGGAGGTTGGGCCGTGCGGCGGCTCCGTCGTAGTCCATCATCGAATCCGGTAATAGTCGGCGACCACCTCCCGGGGCCCGTGGTCAGAAGTAGCGGAGCCACACGTACCCCCATGCCAGGGTGGTACTCAGCAGGGTGACGATTATTCCGTACTTGGTGAAATGCCAGAAGGTGATGGGATGCCCTGCGCGGTGTGCGATACCGATCGCGACGACGTTGGCACTGGCGGCGACTGCCGTGCCGTTGCCGCCGAAGCATGCGCCGAGAGCGAAGGCCCACCACAGCGCACGGCCGGTTTCGGCGTCCGGCGCCTGACCGGCCATGCCCTCGACGACGGGGGCCATTGTCGCGGTGTAGGGGATGTTGTCGATGAACGCGCCGAGGATCGCGGATCCGAAGATCAGCGAGGTGGCAGCCGAAAAATAGTTGTCGCCGAACGTTGAGACGGCGGCAGTGCCGACGGCTTCGACAATGCCGGTGTGCACCAGGCCGGCGACCATCACGAACAATCCGATGAAGAAGACCAGGGTCGCCCAGTCCACTTCGGGCAGTACTTCGGCCACGTCGATATCGGTCACCACCAGCATTGCGCCGGCCCCGACGAGAGCAACGATCGACGGCTCGACATGCAGCACCGAGTGCAGCCCGAATCCGATGATGACGAGACCGAGCACCGCCAGCGACCGCATCAGCAGCCGGGTGTCCTTGATCGCGCGTCGTTCCTGCAGGGCCATCACCTTGCCCAGGTGCACCTCGTCGGTGCGCAGCGCGGAGCGGAACAGCACCCTGGTGGAAACCACGAACAGGGCAAAGATCACGATCACGGCAGGAGCCATGTGAATGAGAAAGTCGTTGAACGTGAGGCCTGCCCGGCTTCCGATGATGATGTTCGGCGGATCCCCGATCAAGGTGGCGGCGCCGCCGATGTTCGAGGCGAGCACTTCGGCGATCAGATAGGGCCGCGGGTCGATGCGCAGGCGCGCGCACACGACGATGGTCACCGGTGCAATGAGCATGATGATGGTGACGTTGTCGAGAACCGGCGATGCGATGGCCGTGATCAACATCAGCAGAACCATGAGCCGGAAGGGTTTGCCGCGGGACCGTTTCGCCGCCCAGATACCCAGATAGTCGAACACACCGGTCTGCTTGATCACCCCGACGATGACCATCATCCCGAACAGCAGGAAGATGACGTTCCAGGCGATCCCCTCATGCTCGGAATAGAACACCTGCTCCCCAGGGATCAGCCCGAGCACCGCCATCAGGGCCGCGGCGACGAGGACCGTTTTGACCTTGTGTGCACGCTCGGTCGCGATGAACCAGAGAGACCCGACGAAGATCAACAATGCGAGTACGGGGGCCATCGCTCAACCTGTCGTCGCGACCGGGTCTGCTGGTTCGGGATCAGTCACCGGGCCCGGCCACCGCCAGGCTGGTCAGAAGCCGCTCCAGCGTTACCGCGCCGACCAGCTTGCCGGCCGGGTCGACCACGGCAATCAGGGGGCTGTGCTTCTTCGCCATGACGGTGGCGATCTCGAGCAGCGTCGCCTCCGGAGGCACACTGGTCGGCTTGGCAATGGGATCGGGCAGGCAGTCACCGACGGTCAGCCGGCCGGCCTCCCGCCAGAACAGGTCGGCGTGCATTTCGTCGATGGTGCGGACCAGCGCGGGGTCGTCCTGATACGACTCGGGAATGGCGAGCCGCAGCACCTGTGTACCCGGTAGCACGGCGATCGGACGGTCCGCGTCGTCGACGACGATCAGCCCCGGCAGCCGGTTGACGACCATCAGCCGGACCGCATTCGACACCGGATCATTCCTCCGAACGGTGGGTGGGCTCACCGCGATCTCGTGTGCTTGCATGGCTTCGTTCCGTTGCGTGCAGGCTGAACTGGTCGTCATCATCATCGTCCTCGTTCTCGCATCAGTTCGCCGACCTGCCGTTCCACCGCGGCGAGCCGATCGGTGATCGGCCGACTGTGCAGGATCTCGGCCAGCTGATCGGCCTCGTCGGGTTCCAGAACGATCGACCGGGCCGGTACGTCGCGATCGGATTCGTCGTAGAGGAGCACGTGCCGAGTGCTGTGGGCATCGACCAGCAGGCAGAGTCGACCGCCGGCGCGGGTGACGAGCTGATGCAGCACACCCTTGCCCGGGACCGTCGTCCGATCGATCTGCATAGCACCTCCCTGCTGGAGATGAACCTCAGTCTGTGCGGACGATCGATCCCGTCACAATGGGGTGCGACACCCATTTCTGTGGGGCAGCGACATGTATGGACAATGCCGTCGTTGTGCGGTCACTCTGGTGGGGTGAACCCTCGCGTATCGGTCGTGAGCAGGTTTCGGGGGCGGACACGGACACCCGCCGGGGCGCTGTTCCGGCGACTCTTCGTGATCAACGGACTGGTCTTCACCCTCGGAACCCTCGCGCTCGCGCTGTCACCGGCGACGGTGTCGGCCCGCATCAGGTTGACCGAGATACCGGTGCTCGTGGTGGGGCTGGCTGTGATCCTCGCTGCCAACGCGTTTCTGTTGCGCTCGAGCCTCGCCCCGTTGGACGACCTCGCCCGCTCGATGGGCCGGGTGGATCCGCCACACCGTAGCGACCGCCTCGACGATCGCGGGAACGGCGATCTGCACGATCTCATCGCCTCGTTCAACGCCATGCTGGACCGGCTCGAAACCGAACGGAGTTCGGCGACCGGGTCGGCACTCGCAGCGCAGGAAGGTGAGCGAGCGCGGATTGCGCGGGAGCTGCACGATGAGATCGGCCAAAGCCTCACCGTGGCTCTACTCGCCCTCAAACGCGCGGTCGACAAGGCGCCGATCGAGCTGCGCGGCGACCTTCACCACGCCCAGGAGGCGGTGCGCGCCAGCCTCGACGAGGTCCGGGGCATCGCCAGCCGGTTGCGCCCCGACGTGCTCGAGGACCTCGGACTGCACAGCGCACTCAACGCCCTGTGCAGTGAGTTCACGCAGGCGACGCGGATTGATGTCGTCAGACACATCTACCCCAGGCTCGCCCGCCTGGATCCGAACATCGAGCTGGTCTGCTACCGCGTCGCGCAGGAGGCCTTGACCAATATCGCCCGCCACGCCGGGGCTCAGGAAGTGCACCTGGACCTGCACGTCGCCGACGATCACCTGACGTTGTGCATCGTGGACGACGGCAAGGGCGGCGTCGTCGCCGACGGGGCAGGGATCAAGGGGATGCGCGAACGTGCCCTGCTGGTCGGCGCCACGCTCGGCATCGACTCGCCGTCCGGTGAGGGCACGAAGGTTCGGCTGGTCGTCCCCTTGCGCGTGGAATCGAGCGTGCGATGAATGGTCGAGGTGCTCGCATACTGCTCGCCGACGATCATGCAATGGTGCGGAGCGGTCTGCGGATGATCCTCGATGCCGAGCCGGACCTCCAGGTGGTGGTCGAGGCCGCAAATGGATATGAGGCAATCGGTGCGCTCGACGACACCCTGGTCGACCTTGCGATTCTGGACATCGCGATGCCGCGGATGACGGGGCTGCAAGCAGCGCGAGAGATCAACCGGTCCCACCCACAGGTTCGGATCCTCATTTTGTCGATGTACGACAACGAGCAGTACTTCTTCGAAGCACTCAAGGCCGGCGCGTCCGGTTACGTGCTCAAATCTGTGGCCGACCGCGACCTCCTCGAGGCCTGCAGGGCCACCCTGCGAGGGGAGCCATTCCTCTACCCCGGTGCGGTGACCGCCCTCATCCGCGACTACCTGCACCGGGACCGGACCGGAGAATCACTGCCGGCCACCATTTTGACGCCCCGTGAGGAGGAAATACTGAAACTGATCGCGGAGGGCGACACCACCCGGGAGATCGCGCACACCCTGAGCATCAGTGCCAAGACAGTCGACCGGCACCGCGCGAACATTCTGCAGAAACTCGGACTGCGGGACCGACTCGCGTTGACTCGTTACGCGATCCGCGCCGGACTGATCGAACCGTAAACGACAGGCGAATCGAGGCAACCGCTTGGCTACACTCCCCCGGGGGTCATGCGGACGGCGTGTCCGGACCGGGGGGCCGCCGGCGCCGCCGCGCTCGCGCTGGGCGCGCTTGGTGGCATGCACGTTTCGGCCGGTGGTGTGGCCGAGATCCCGGCGCGCTGGCGCCGCATAGCTGAGCGTTTCCTTAATGTTCGGGTTGTGGTGTAGACGCGCGCCGCCCAGCCAGGGTAATTACATGTTCAGAGAGTGCGGCGAGTGCCGAACCGGGGGGGCGGAGAGGTCCCGATGGTGTGGAAGCCGTGCGTGTACGCGAGGCGTTGGCCGGAGTTGTGGGAACCACTGACTCAGTCGCAGCGGTGGGAGCTGTCGCAGGCACTGGCTGATGATCCGCCAAGCGATGCGAGCCGCGGCGAGATCGCGGACCTGGCCGACTATGTGGCTGGAACCATCACAGCTGACGAGTATGAACAGCGGGCCGAGTGGCGAATGGTCGATGCGGATTCGGACCATGGTTCGGTCGACACGGCGCCGATCGACACCGCCGCTTGAGCTGTATACCTCCGTGTCCTACGGATCTACCGAACGAGTTTCGGCACGCCGATCCACTGTGTCTGATGCGGGCGCGTCCTGGACCGGGACGCGGATTGCCACAACAGGTTCCGCACAGGGTTGGCCACCATTCGGTCGGCGTTCCGTGCGGGCGGGCCAGGAGTGCCCCGCCGTGAGGGATGCCAGTCGCTCGATGAAGGAGGTCTTGGCGGCCATCCAGGTACCAACGATCGCGGCGTGGCTCCACCGGCGTGTCCATGCAGAGGAACGGCGCGGTGAGCGCCGAGGGCGACGAGTTGACCGCGGTGGCCGAGGCCTCGGTACAGCAGTGTGCCGCCCTGGTGCAGGCTGCGATCGCAGCGGCGTCGAGTCGATGGGGCAGTTGGCATTCGCGAGTCTTGGCGGCGCGGAAGGTGCGAGTTCATCGCTCTTGCGCGCAGGCAGCGACGCGGGTGTCTCGGGACTGATCCGGTGGGTCCCCGTGGTGGCGCAGCTGAAGCGGCCGATGAGACAGATCTCAACCATGAAGAGAAGCGGTGTCACTTTCCAAATTTCATGTCACTCGCGTGTCACTTTCCAGGTTTGGTGTCACTCGGGACAACACTGGATGCGTGCCCAGGACCAGTGAGGTCGAGGTCAGGTACGTGCAGGACGACGGCGGTCCTGTCGCGACAACGGTCGCTGCCGTGGATCCTTATCAAGTCGTTCACGGTTTGCCGGTTCGACGGGTATCGATGAACATCCCGATGAATCACCAGGGCTGAGGCGTGCAGCTTCGCCGGCGAAGGTCATCCCGCCTCATTCGACGGCTGTCGTGTCTCCTCGAGGCGTTGCCGCTGCCGGATCCCGTACGCCGCCTCCTTGACGGCGGCGTCGTCTTCGAGACCCGACCCGAGCGCTCCACCGATGGTCGCGATGGACGCCAGTAGCCAGGTGAGCGTGAGGTAGTCGGAGAAGTTCACCCCGTGTCCGAGGATGCGGGACAGCAGTTCCGGGGGAAGAGTGAGACACGCGGTGAACAGCAGCAGGCAGAACAGGGCCACGTGCAGGACGATCACGCCGATGACCAGGGTGACCACGGTCGCGGTGTTGTACAGCACCGAACGATCCCGCTCGGCCGGCGACTTCGGCCGCTCCCATAGTTCGTGGTCAAGGATCAGCCAGAGAATCATCGCCACGATCGACAGGATCGTCGCCGCACTCATACGCCACGGACCCATCGTGTCGGCGAACAACCAGATCGTGTTCGTGGCCAGTGCGATAGCGCCCGTGGCGAAGGCGCCGACGAGCACCTTCGACAGTCCGGTGACCAGTCGCCACGGCCGGTTGGCCCGCACCATCCCCGACAGCAGTCGCAGTCGCCGCAATCCCGAGGGCGCAAAGTACCGGATGCCGTCCTCGATCTGCACACACGGGAACCGTCGCGCCGCGCCAGGCGGCGTAAGTTCCGGTTCATCGAGGATACGGGCGATCGCGAGTTCGGTGACGGAGCGGACGCGGTGCGCGATGTGGACGCCGCCTACTCCGGCGACGGAAATGAGCGCAAACAGGTGGTCGGCGCTGACGTCGGCCACCACCGGCAGGGTGTCCTCGCGGCGCGGTAGATCGGTGAGGTACACGACGATGTCCTCCTCCTCGGAGGACGGATCGACCGCGTCGATGACATCTGCGAAGTTCGCTTGCTCGTCTGCGAGGTAGGGCTTCTGGCGCACGCACGTCGTCCACCGGCGCTCGAGCCGGTCAGGGCTACGCAGGCGTCCCGGTAGGTACTCCGCGATGCGTTCCGCGAGAGCAGCTGGTTCACCCGGATCCGCGATCAACAGCACCGAGACCTGCTCACTCGCTGCATCGGGTTGCAGGTGCTCGTTCGCCTTCACCGCCTACGCGTACCCGTCCGGACTGCCCCCAAACTCCAGGCAGTGAGTTCGAGTCGATCAGCGCTGCGGATCTCCGCTGGCTCGGTCCGGGAGACACCTCCACTAGCGTCCGAGAATGCACCTTCGACACGACCGGGCGCAGTCGTCGGGATCTGGCGTGGTCGGTATACACCTGCCAATCGACCCATCCGGGCAAACCGACCATCAATCGGCGGGTGATCGATCGTTTTACGGGACAGCGACCGGGCTGAGGATTTCGACAAGTTAGCGAGAATCAAGCACTGGCACGACCTTATGAACCTGCAGGTCAGGTGCGCAGAGGACTGACACCGAGACGTGGAACCTACACCAGTTTTGTAGGTTCGGCAAAGCGGTGTTCTCCAGAATTTGCATGTCTCATGAGACATCCAGACTCTGGCGCCGAGGCTGGTCAGCGAGGGACTGCACCGTGAGACGTCGCCTCACTCGGCTGGACGGGCTTGCCATCAGGGCGTGGCCGCGGTGAGCGACGAGTTGATCGCGGTGGCCGAGGTCTCGGTGCAGCAGTGTGTCGCCCTAGTGCAAGACGGCGATCGCAGTGTCGTCGAGTCGATGAGACAGTTGGCATTCGCGAGACTTGGCGGCGAGTAAGGTGGCGAGTTCGTCGCTCTTTGTGTCGCAGGGTGGCCCAGGACTGATCCGGTGGAGCCCCGTGGTGACGCAGCTGAAGTGGCCGATGAGACAAATTTCAACCATGAAGAGAATCCGTTTCACTGTCCAAATATCGTGTCACGCGCGTGTCATTTTGCAGGTTTCGTGTCACTCGGGACAGCATTGGATGCGCGCCAGGCCAGAGAGGTCGAGGTCAGCTACGTGTAGGACGAAGGGGGGTCATGTCGCGACAGCGGTCGCTGCCGTGGATCCGCATGAAGTGGTTCCGTCCGATCAGTCCCAGCAAGGGTGCGTGAAACTGCGATGCCGTCGGTGAAGTTCAGTTGCCGCCGGGATCCTCGGGGCGCAACCTGAGTCGGGCGGCGAGGATGTCCTGGCGATGACCGTGATCCTGCGGTGTTGCGCGAACGCCATCGCCCGCAGTCGGGCGAGGGCAGCGGCAGGAGAGACCCGAAGCTGGACGGCCATCATTCCGGCGGCCACGTGCACTGTGCCGCGCGGAAACAGGGCGGGATCGACCAGCGTCGGGTTGCGCGTGGGATCGAGTTCATCGACCACCATCGGGCCGAGGGCAGCGGCGTAGCCGGCCGCGGCCCGATAGTGCTGGGCGTCGAGCCGGCCGGGCTGGGTGCGATAGAGCTCGAGGACACCGATGCGGGCACCGTTGAACAAACGGAGTGGAAAGGCGAAGACGGCGCGAACGCCGAGGTCGAGTATCTCGGGGACGAACATCGGCCACCGTGTCACTGCGGCGGGATCCGTCAGATCGGAGTGTGATTCGGGCACCGAGGAGCGATACGCGGTAAGGCCGGGGCCCTCACCCAGGGTGAACTCGAGTTCATCGATCCGTTCGGCGGTGATGTCGGTGGCGTACACCAGGTCCCGACTGGTGTCGCTGGCTACTACCGCGACGGCCGCGCCGTCGACACCGATGTCGTCCGAGCATTGCCCGCACAGGGTACGAGTGCGGGTGAGCACGGACACCGTGTGATCGTCGTCGAGACGAGCGGGGTTCTGTTCGGCGCTCATTTCCCACACTTTCCCCGGCAGCGCGACCGCAAACAGCGACCGCAAACAGCACGCGGCTCACGCCACGAACCTCCGTAGAGGTGCACTCGCTGCCTCGGCCGGCGACACCCGGCGGGGACACCTCGCAATCCTTCCGCTACTGATGCGCTAGAAATAAGCGTGAATTCCGAGCAGGTGGTCGGTGGTGGTGAGCCGCAGCGGGTGGGTAGTTTCCGGTTCCTTCTCGCCGGCCAGCGGTGGGAGTGGTCCGACACCGTCGCCCGCATGCACGGGTACCGGCCGGGTGAGGTCGAGCCGACCACCGAGTTGTTGCTCTCGCACAAGCATCCCGAGGACCATCCGCAGGTCGCCCGGGTTCTCGATCGGATGGTCACCGACGCCGAACCGTTCAGCAGCAAACACCGCATTGTCGATACCGCCGGCAAGGTCCGGCACGTCGTCGTCGTCGGTGACCGTGTGCACGATGACACCGGCCGGGTGATCGGCACGAGCGGGTTCTACATCGATATCACCGATTCGCACACCAGCGATGTGAAGGACTCCGTCGATGAAGTGGTCGCCGAACTCGCGCAGTCACGGGCGGTGATCGAGCAGGCCAAGGGGGCGCTGATGCTGGTTTACGGCATTTCCGCGGATCGGGCGTTCGATATCCTCGCCTGGCGCTCTCAGGACACCAACATCCGGCTGCGCACGATCGCCGAATCGTTCGTCGCCGGTCTTGCCGACCTCGACCCTGACGAGGGCGGGCTCCGCCGCCGGGTCGATCACCTGCTGCTGACCGTGCACAGCCGCGGCCGCTGACCTCTCCCCGCGGCCGTGCCGGTGACCACACGGTGGTGGAAGTGGCCGCTGCGGCCGAGGCTCATGGGTGTGGTCCGCTCGCGCGGACTTTCCGCGGAACATGCTGTCAGCCTTCGAGATGCGGTTACTCGAGGTGAGCGTTCGCAACTCCGGGTCGCGAAGTATTCATGTGGCTCACACGATGCCCCGGCCCCGAGGCCGGGCCATCAGCATGGTGGAAGGTCAGAGGCGACTCGTCGGGTCGGTCCCGACGCTGGTGCGCACGGTCGGCTCGTTTCGACGTTCGAGTCCGACGAGACCGAGTAGGCCCGCGAGGCGTAGCAGCCCACCCGGACCGTGTCGGGCGCGGCCGAGATGGGGATTGCGTTCTTCAGATGGGCCCGGCATTCCGGAGTGCCGGTCGCGTTCAGGCCACGTCGGTTCAGCCATTGCCTGGCCGCCTTCCGCATCGCGTCCACGTACTGTCCCTCGCCGAATCCACTGAGCACACGCCACCTTCACTGAGTCCGCAACCGGGACATCGGCTCCGCAACCGCAACCGCAGCCGGTGCCGCAGGCAGCAGGTGCCCTTCTCCGGCACCACCTGGCTCGGCGGCCACGGCCGCCATGGCACTGTGCCCCAACGGCGTCCGGGCGATAGCGGCGACCGGAAGGTGCGTCCGTTCTGCTGGCACGACCTGCGCGACGCCGCCGTAATCGGGGCGGACGATGGCCACCTCCCACGTCCGGGACCAAAACTAGAGGCGCGGATGAGTGTGCGGGTGTGTGACACCGTCGATCACGACCAGATCCGCCGGGGGATCCCACTGCACCAGGGCGCCGGGTCTCGGACATGGCGGCGGCCGGGGCGGCGGAGGTTATGCTCGTCGGCGTCCTCGGTGCCCGCTCGGGTCACTATTTCGAACACATTTTGTGGGAGGAATGGTTCGCCCGGTTCGACGCATCGCCTGTGTTTCCGCTGCCCGGACGATCCGGGTGCGTGTCGTCTCACCTTTTTCGTGGAGCGACCGCCGACCGTCCATATGGTCAGTCTGAGCCCGTAACCCACCTCCCGAACCCTTGTCCCGTGCGTGGTGCTGCGGGGTGGTGTGCGCTCGGGTCGCTGCGTCGGAGAGTGTGAACCGGCGCACCCCCCCGTGTCGGGTGCCGACAGTCTCAGTGGATGCCGCTGTCGGGGGTGCGGTTAGAAGTCCTCGTCGATGCAGGCCAGTCGGTCACCGGCCATGCCGGCTTGCCCGGGGCCGGTCTGGGTGTGCTGGTCGTGGACCACCACGGACTTGGCTTCGCCGGGACGGAACTCCCAGTTCACCGTCGTCGAGGCCTGGGCGTTGCCGCTCGGGTCGGTGGTGATGTCGAGCCAGATCTCGTTCTGCGGGTTGGCATACGCGGGATCGGACGATGATGCTTGCGGGGTGGCGGCGGGGTCGACGGTGTTCTGGTAGTGCGGTCCCGAATCGGCCGGGGAGGGCCCGCACGGCTGGGTGTGGACGTGGACCCCGAAGTCGCGATTGGGGGCGAGGCCGGTGGCGTCGAGTGTGATGGTGGTGCGGCTGTTGTCCTCGTCGGAGTCGATATTCACGGTCGATCCCACCGGGACGGCGGCTTCGTTGTAGGTGAAGGCGTTGTCTTCGGCGAGGGCGGTTCCGGGTGGCTGGAAGGCGCCTCCGGACGTGTCGGGGACCGGCAGCATGTCGGTGCTCGTTTCCGAGGATGCGGGCGGTGTTTGTACGGCGGGTTCCTCCGTCGAATCGTTACTCCCGCATCCGGCGACGATCAGGGCGGTCAGGGACACGCCTGCGAGGACTGTGGTGCTGTGCAGCGGATGCATAGGGTCGCAGTACCCGTGACCGGGGATTTCGAATCGCGGGTTTCCGCCCTGTCGAGCTGGCGGGGCTGTGCCTGGTACTTCCAGTACTGTCGTCTGGTTCGTACCGACGAAGAACGCGAGAAGTGGATCTTCTGTGGCAGGCACCGGTCGTGGTGGAGCTGTTCGACGACATCGACGGCACGCGAGCATCAGCGACGCGGTCGACGCGGTCGACGGGGTCGACGGGGTCGAGTCTGTGATCGATCGGAAGAAGGAGCACGCGAAAGAGCTCCGCGAGACCTTCGAGTCACTACATCGCCTACTCCACCCGGGTGGGGCCGTAAATACCGAGCAGGGGCACAAGCTCTCCTCCCGCGGCCGCATCCCCGCCGTTGGAATACCAGCGGAGGGTCCGCTGTGGGATGAGCCCGACGGGGGCGCATACCCCGGGTACCACAGCAGAACAGTCGCCGAGCGACCACGTGCCACCGAACCGGCCATGCCCGCGGTGATGCTGCCCTCGGACCCGGGCGGGAATCGCCGCGATCTTCCGGCGCAGCTGGCCGAGTTCCTCCGCAGACCCGACGACCCGTGGTTGGCGGCGATCACCGTGGAGGGCACCGACGCGCGGGCATTGACAGCTCGAACCCGACATGATCGTCACCGCCGACACCATCAGCGAAACGCCCTCGCCGTACCTGCCGATGCCCTGCCGCGACGGGCGATCCGGACGCCCTAACACCCACGTCAAATGCGGTGTGCGGTGGGTAAACGGGATCCCCTATCGGAGACGAACGTCCGACATCACACACCGGATCCATCGCGTGACGAGTGGTTCCGCTGGGGTTTCGTCGACTGCGGGGTGTGGTCGTCGAGCTCGAGGGCGACCGCGCGGGTGAGGGCGTCCTCGGCGGGGAGCGCGGCCTGCTCGGCGGGCGAGAGATCGTAGCGGGAGACGGCGATCGGCTGGGTGGTGCCGGCCAGTGCGTACCGGACGACGGACTCGTTCTTGTCCGCTACCAGGAGCATCCCGACCGTGGGCTGGTGTTGTGGCCTGCGCAGTCTGTCCTCGACGAGGGCGACGTAGAAGCCGAGCTGGCCGGCGTCGCGTGGGTCGAATTTCGTGGTCTTGAGTTCGATGACCACGTACCGGAGTTGCTCGACGTGAAAGAAGAGTAGGTCGAGAAAATAATCATCGTCCTCGACATCGAAGTGGACCTGGCGGCCCACGAACGCGAATCCGGGGCCGAGCTCGCGAAGGGTGTCGATGATGCGTTCGACGAGTCGATCCTCGAGTTGTCGCTCGGCGGCGTCCCCGTCGATGGCGAGGAACTCGAGCGTGAATGGATCCTTGGTGATCTGCTGAGCGAGCTCGGAATCGGTGCGCTCGAGGGCGTGCGGGAAGTTGGACGGGGCGGCACCCTCTCGCTGGCGCAGTTGGGTCTTGATCTGGTGCGCCAGCACGGGGCGACTCCAGCCATGTGCGATGTCCTTGGCGCTGTACCAGTCGCGTAACTCGGCGTCATCGAGCTTCTCGAGCAACTCGATGACATGACCCCAGGGCAATTGGCCAACGGGTCGTTGACCGATTGCCTCGGGGTCGGGCCACGCCTCGGCGAACCTGCGCATGTACTTGAGGTTCGCCGGCGAGAAACCCTTCGCACCGGGAAACTCTGTGCGCAGATCCGCGGAGAGCCGGGAGAGGACCTTGCTGCCCCACGGGGCTGTCCTCTGTCGCTCGATGATCGTCGCCCCGATCTGCCAATAGAGCCTGAGCAGTTCGGTGTTCACTCGGCGCTGGGCGATGTAGCGCGCCTCATGCACGAGCCGCTTGATGCTCTCGAGCGTGGCGGCGTAGTCGGTAGCGACATGGGAGGACATTGCTCGACGCCATTGGAACCGGCTGGTCGAAGGTGCAGCCGTTAGAGGAGAAAGCGCTTTACCGGGCTTGTCGAACAGCGAGATCGACTGGCTGCCGTAGTTGGTGACCCAGACGTTGGCGTCGATGGCGGTGTCGAACCCGGGTCCGTCGAATCCGCGTGCAGTGTGGAATCGATTCTCTAGATCTGCGATAGTTCTTAGATTCAGGTTCCTGGAAACACTGCCTGGCACGACCATGCCGGGCAGTTATTCTCGACCCCGCCGCTATCGGACCGGGTGCTAGCACTGTTCGCACAATGCGCGGCTTCGGCATGGAAAGGTAGGGGCCCCACCGCGTCACTGGCGGTACAACTTCGGCGAGGCCCCTGCCATGCCACCAGCTTCGGGGGAGGTGGCAGAATCAACATATACCAATCGTTGCGCTGCATGTAAGTAAAATATTCTAGACAGGAAAATATCTCTTGTAAATAGAATCGTTTATGTATATTCTTTGGGCGAAGTGGTTCGCAGTCGGACGCGCCGGGTGCGGCGAACTATCACGGAGGGCAATTACTGATGAGTTTCCGAGAAAGCGTGTCCTGTGCTGCTGGTGTGATGCGGCTGGGTATTGATGCAGGCATCGCCTTGATAGCGATAGCGGTGGCGGTCCCCGTCGCATTCGCCATAGGCGAGGGAAGCGCAATGCGGCGGACGGTGCGCGGCGGCCACTATCCCACCGGTCCAGTAACTGACGATCTTGGAACGATCTTGACACACAGGTGAAGTGGTGCGGAGGCGTCACGCCGTCGGCCGCCTGGTAACACCGACCCGTAGGAAGTTGAGATGGATGCGCCAAAAGCGAGAAGGCGGTGTGTACTGCGTTGACGCGGGCTGTCCCAGTGTGGTCCTGCGCCAGTTCCGTGAGGCGGCGCCCAGTGCGATCGTCGCGGACTACGGCGAAGTGGCGGCCACCAAGGAAGGCGTGCACCGTTGGGCTCCAGTGCCTCGGTCGGCGGTCCCACGAGATGACGAGCGTGTGGCCTTGCCGACACCCGAGAACTTCACCGTCGAGCGTGGTGCACCCGTGCGTACCGGAATCTAGCCCGAAAATGACTGAACACGTGAGAGCGGTCGATTTGCGAGTGGTTTCTGTTGATCGAAGCGATGAGGAGGCATACTTCGATGGACGTACCAGCCTTGTCTTCCGAGGAACGCGCGGAGGCGTGGGCGAAGGCCGCCGCGATCCGGAAGGCACGCAGTAATCTTCTCGCAGCAGTTCAGGCCGGTGAGCTCACGGTTTCCGACGTACTCGAGCAGGCGGAAACCAGTGCGATCGTGAGTAAGACCAGGGTGAGCGTGGTGATGAAGGCGCTTCCGGGCGCCGATGCGATGTGGGCCACTCGGATCCTCGAGCAGCTGTCGATAGCCGACGCGCAGCGGATAGGCGGCCTCAGCGCGAAGCAGCGGCATGCCTTGCGGGGGATCACCACCCGCCGTTTCCCGAAGGACCTCCTCGGGAATGATCGGCCTTCGGCGGGTTTTGCGCTCAACTGCTCGACCATCGGGGTGGCAATTTCGGAATTTCTAGAAGGGCTGTCGCCGGCGCATAATGCGAACTCCGCTGATGACGAGGGTTCGGTACTCGACTGCCTGTGGACCGATGAGCACAACATCAAAGTGGTCAACGTTGTCGTAAGAAGCAGGGCCACGTCTCCGGCAGAGATGGAACGCATCCGCGCGGGCAAGGTCTACACGGGCGACTACCCCAGGTACAAGATCGTCGACACGGACCGCCTGCGGGCGGCGAACGCCGTGGGAGCCATGATGGTCGATCCAGACCCTGTTGGAAAGCATGAGGTCTCTGAGATGCAGGACATCATTATTCGGACGCCACAGTTGCAGGTCGAGGGGCTGTCGTGGAAAGCGCCGATAACCATCGAAATTGGGACCCGGGTGGCTGAACTCATCGCAAGTGACAACTGAACCTCACGAAGGCCGCCACTGAACTGCACTAGTCCGTCGCTACTCAAAATTAACCCTACGAACAGCACGGTTGCTGTGTTTGTACCTGGAGCCTGCTTTAGCGACCATTTCGAAGGAAGGGCGCATCGATTCTGAAGGGAGGCCCCGCTACGGGTGGACTCGATTTCTGGCACTTTCCCGACGGCCAGTTGGGGCATCGCCCACTGTCAATAACGCGAAACTGCTCCTGAACCCGCGCGGCACCGTCGCTTCGTCCTCTGGGCTTGCCATGACCCTCCTCAGCCGTGCGTTGGGCGCTCCGCGGCAACTCTCCGGCCTGAGCCTGAACGATTTGACCATCGTCACCGCTACCGCCACCGAAGACGGTCGACAAGACAATGGCGTGTTTGTGAGGCGATCACCCAGTGGGAGGGTCATGTTTCATGACGCTTCCTCAATGAGTGCGTGGGCTATCGCCCGCAACCGCTCGCGGGCGCTATGGTCGGGGGTGAAGACATTGGTTGCCCCGACAAACCATGCCCCATCGGCCAATAAGCGTGCTGCCGTCAGCTTCGCACGTTGGTCGGCAGACAATTCGTCCGGCAGATGAACCCAAGGCGCGATCTGCTCGGACCACCGTGCCGATAGCGGCTCACATAGCCGCGGGTCACTGAGCATTACGATGTCTGTGCGATCGAAATTCCTTGTCAAGGCGAAATCGACGTACGCGTGGATGCGCTGGGGAGGCGAGGCTTCTTCGATCCGTCCGTGCAGATGGGACATCAATTGTTTCTCCCACTGCAGGGCAACGTAATCGACAAGCCCCAACATTAGTGCTTCCTTGGTGGGAAAGTAGTACATCAACCCGGGCTTCGATATCCCGACTTCACGCGCCGTCGATTCGAGCGCAACGCTGCTTCCGCGCCGTAATCGGTGCAGGGCGCCATCGAGTATCCGAGTACGTGTTTCGGAAGCCATTCGGTGGTTCCACCATTCGAAAGGTAGGCGGACAAAGTCGTTCACTGCTGTGGCGACACTGCAAACGGAGCGCACTTGAACAGCGGGTAGCGGGACCCTGCACAGCACTGCTGAGGACCCCAAAGATTCTCCCACCCCGCTTCGGTCGGTGGTAGCCACAGGTCGTCCCAGTAGGGGTCTTCCATTCAGGAGGAGGCGGCCGTAGGTGATATCGCGGTGACAACGGACGCATCGGTCAGCGCTTGGATGCGGTCGGCGGAATAGCCGAGTTCCTCGAGGATCGGGAAGGTATCTTCGCCGAGCTGTGGGGCATGTCGGTTGAAGACCACCGGGGTCCGCGACATCGCAAATGGTGTGCGGGTGGCGTAGTACTCGCCTTCGGAGGGGTGCTCGCGCCTGGTGATCAGCTCTTGGCTGAGGACATAGGGATCCTCGTGCGCGTTCGAAAGGTCGAGCAGATCCGAGGCCGGGATGCCGAGCGATTCGCACTGCGCCAGCCACTCCATGGTGGTGCGCCGAGGTGTTATTTCTCCTATTGCCGAGAGTAATTCGCCCATATGTCGGTGGCGGTCGTTTACGGTCGCGTAGCGGGGGTTATGAACCATGTCGTTGCGGCCGGCTAGGGTGAAGAAGTCGTTCCAGTTCTTCGCCGAGTACGGCATGATGCAGATCCAGCCGTCGGCCGTCCGGTGAGGGGCTCGTTCCGGCGTGAGCACGCGCGCCCATCCGAAGTTCCCTTCGGCGGGGGCGAAGGTGTGCCCACCGAAGTGCTCGACGAGGTTGAAGCCGATCATCGCGTCGACCATCGGTACGTCGACCTCCTGGCCGAGGCCGGTACGGGTCTTCTCCATCGCGGCGGTGAGAATGGCGATGACGATGTAGAGACCGACGACCTTGTCCGCGATGACGTAGGGGGCATAACGCGGTTCGCCGTCAATGAGTTCGGAGAGCTTAGCGGCACCGGAGGCGGCCTGAACAATATCGTCGTAGGCGGGGTAATCCCGGTAATCGGTTCCGGAGCCGTACGCCTGGGCGGTGCACAGAACCAGACCAGAATTGATCTGTGCCAGGCGCTCGTAGGTTAAGCCGAGCTTGACGCGGGAGCGCGGCCGCAGGTTGGTGACCAGCACATCCGCGTCACGGACCAGGTCGTCGAGGATCTGCTGGCCGTCCTCTGAGGCGAGGTCTAGCGCGATGCTGCGCTTATTTCGCTGCAAATTCATTGTCAACGCACTCATCCCCGCGTGGCGCTGAGCCCCGACGCTTCGACTCATGTCCCCCTCGAGGTTCTCCACCTTGATGACGTCCGCCCCCAGATCTGCCAATGTGGCGGTGGCGAACGGGCCCATGATCACCGTCGTCAGGTCAATGATGCGCAGACCGTCGAGAGCGCCTGGTGTGAGCTGCATTGAGTCCTCTTCTCGCTGTGACTACGGGTGGGGCAGTGCAAACGATTATGCCCGTATGGATATCGGCTACGCAATAGAGTGAAGGATTACGTATATAGGGAGTTTCTCGGATGCGGTTGCAGCCGCGTTGGTGTGCAGCACGAAGGGGGTGTCGTTTGCGGAGTGGGCAGGAAAAGGCACGCTGACCTCGTCCTGATCGAGAGCCGTGGGGATCGATCGATGACCTCGGAAGGCTGTCACCGAAGACATCGACTGGTTCAACGATCGCCGAGTCTACGGCCAGATCAGGATGATCCCGCCCGTCGAAAGCCGCACAGTCCTAATAGCATTCATACAATGCCACCAGTTTCACACAATAGAGAGCGGTCGTCGAGAGTCGCTGCTGAAGCCGGGGTGCAACAAATTCCGGTTGTAGGTTCGGTGGTACTCGTAGTGATGGAGCCCGGACTGGTAGATGACCGAGCGGGCCTCGGCGGGCAGACACGTCTGGACGTATGCCCACTCGGCGGCCGGTGTCCGGCTGATTCCCTCTGCCTTCCCGTTGGTCTGCGGACGTTCCAGGGCCGTGTAGCGGTGCTTGAGGTCGGACCGAGCGCGGCTGGAAGCAGTGGGGTGATATCAAGAACGTTGTCAGCCAACATCGCCCGCACTCAATACCGTTCTCGGCGAAGAACCGGCGGGCTGTTCCCTCAATGCGGTGACCGTCGACTTGCGTTCGTAGAGTGGTCGTCTGGGCACGCTAATCGGGAATGGTCGTCGACCACATGATGGTGGAAGGCGTAATCGCGGCCCTTCCTCCTGTTGTGACGGTTGCCGAGGTTGCGGACGCGAGGATCGATCATCCATCGCCGTCGGGTCGCCAGCCTGGTAGCGGCACTGATTTCTTCGCCACCGGAGGTCCCGACCCTATTGTGAGCAATGCCGTTCGCAACTTCGTAGGACTACAACGAGTTGACCAGATATCCGCCGGCAGAACGAGTTCTGGATGCGGTCCTTAAATGCTCCGCGGTGGCCTCGAGCAGCTCGTTCCACGACACCTCGAACTTGTCGACGCCCTCGTTCTCGAGGACGAGGAAGACGTCGGTCAAGTCGACGCCGACGGCGGCGATCTTGTCGAAGACCTCCTGCGACTGGGCTCCGGTGCCGGACACCGTGTCACCGGTGATGTCACCGTGGTCGGCGACGGCGTCGAGCGTCTTCTCGGGCATGGTGTTCACCGTGTTCGGTGCCACCAGCTCGGTGACGTACAGGGTGTCGGAGTAGTCGGGGTTCTTGACACCCGTCGACGCCCACAGCGGACGCTGGGGCCGCGCGCCGTCGCCCAGGAGCCCCTGGAACCGCGGCTGGACCTCGAACACCTGCTGGTAGGCCGCGTACGCCAGTCGTGCGTTGGCGAGCGCCGCCTTGCCGCGGAGTTCGAGTGCCTCCGGCGTACCGATCGCCTCGAGTCGCTTGTCGATCTCGGTGTCGACGCGGGAGACGAAGAACGACGCGACCGAGTGAATGCGGGAAAGGTCGTGTCCTGCTGCCTTGGCCGCCTCGAGCCCGTCGAGGTAGGCGCCCATGACGAGTTCGTACCGCTCGACCGAGAAGATCAGGGTGACGTTGACGCTGATGCCTTCGCCGATGACCTTCGCGATGGCGGGGATGCCGGCCTCGGTGGCCGGGATCTTGATGAACACGTTGGGCCGGTCGACGATCTTCCACAGCTCCACCGCTTGCGCGACGGTCTTGTCGGCGTCGTGCGCCAGCCGGGGATCCACCTCGATGGAGACCCGGCCGTCGACTCCGTGGCTCGCCTCGTACTGCGGGGCGAGGATGTCGCAGGCGGCGCGCACGTCGTCGGTGGTGACCGTGCGGATGGTGGCTTCGACGTCGGCGCCGCGCTCGGCCAGCTCGTTGACCTGCGCGTCGTAGACGTGGCCCTTGCTCAGCGCGGCCTGGAAGATGGACGGGTTGGTGGTGACGCCGACGACACTCTTGGTGGCGACGAGTTCGGCCAGGTTGCCGGACTCGATGCGGTCACGCGAGAGGTCGTCCAGCCACACGGAGACCCCGGCCTCGGAGAGCTTCTGAAGATTCGGATTCTGAGTCATGACGGTTTTCTATCCCTTCACTCGGGAGAGCGAGCGCTGTGCGGCCGCGGTGACGGCTTCGTCGGTGAAACCGAACTCGCGGAACAAGGTCTTGTAGTCGGCAGAGGCGCCGAAGTGCTCGATCGAGACGATTTCGCCATCCGAGCCGACGAAGCGGTACCACGGCATCGCGATGCCGGCCTCGACGGCGACGCGGGCCTTGACGGTCGGAGGCAGCACACCGTCCCGGTAGGCCTCGTCCTGGGCGTCGAACCACTCGACGCACGGCATCGACACCACCCGCGTGGGAATACCCTCGGCCTCGAGGGTCTCGCGGGCGGCCACGGCGATCTGGAGTTCGGAACCGGTGCCGATCAGGATGACCTCGGGAACACCGGAGGAGGCATCGGCGAGGACGTAGCCACCACGGGACACTCCCTCGTAGCTGGTTCCTTCGAGGACGGGCAGATCCTGGCGAGTCAAGGCCAGGCCGGAGGGCGCCCGGGTCGCCTCGTCGGCACCCTTCTCGAGGACGGCCCGCCAGGCGTGGGCGGTTTCGTTGGCATCACCGGGGCGCACCACATTCAGGCCCGGGATGGCGCGCAGCGCGGCGAGGTGCTCGATCGGCTGGTGGGTCGGGCCGTCTTCGCCGAGACCGATGGAGTCGTGAGTCCAGACGTAAGTGACCGGGGTCTTCATGATCGCCGCAAGCCGCACGGCGGGACGCATGTAGTCGCTGAACACCAGGAAGGTGCCGCCATAGGGGCGGGTGGGCCCGTGCAGGGCGATGCCGTTGAGAATCGACCCCATGGCGTGCTCGCGGACACCGAAGTGCAGGGTCCGGCCGTAGGGGTCGGCGTTCCACATCGACGTGGAGATGGAGGCGGGGCCGAACGAGTCGGAGCCCTTGATGGTGGTGTTGTTGCTTTCGGCGAGGTCGGCGGAACCGCCCCAGAGTTCCGGGAGCACCGGTCCAACAGCGTTCAGGACCGCAGCGGACGCCTTGCGGGTGGCGACACCCTTGGGGTCCGGCTCCCAGGTCGGAAGTACGTCGGCCCAGCCGGCGGGCAGGTCGCGACCGGTGAGGCGGTCGAGGAGCTTCTTGCCCTCGGGGGCGCGCACAGCCCACTCGTCGAAGCCGGCCTGCCATTCCTTGTGCGCCTGGGCGCCGCGCTCGACGACCTTGCGGGTGTGCGCGATGACCTCGTCGGTGACCTCGAACGTCTTGTCGGGGTCGAAGCCGAGTGCCGTCTTCACTGCGGCAACCTCGTCGGCGCCGAGCGCCGCACCGTGGGCGGCACCCGTGTTCATCTTGGTGGGCGCCGGGTATCCGATGATGGTCCGCAGCAGGATCATTGACGGGCGGTCGAGGACGTCGCGAGCCTTCTGGAGCGCTTCCTCGATCGCGACGACGTTCTCGCCGCCCTCGACGACCTGCACGTGCCAGCCGTACGCCTCGTAGCGGGCGGCGGTGTCCTCGGACAAGGCGATCGCGGTGTCGTCCTCGATGGAGATCTTGTTGTCGTCGTAAATCAGGGTGAGGTTGCCCAGCTGCTGCACGCCGGCGATCGACGACGCCTCGGAGGTCACACCTTCTTCGATGTCACCGTCGGAGGCGATGACGTAGATGTGGTGATCGAACGGGCTCTCCCCGGGTGCGGGCTCCGGGTCGAACAGGCCACGTTCGCGGCGAGCCGCCATCGCCATGCCGACGGCAGAGGCCAGACCCTGACCGAGTGGACCGGTGGTGATCTCCACGCCGCGGGTGTGACCGTGCTCGGGGTGTCCCGGGGTCTTCGAGCCCCACGTGCGCAGCTGCTTCAGGTCGTCGAGTTCGAGGCCGTAGCCGGCGAGGTAGAGCTGGATGTAGAGCGTCAGGCTCGAATGCCCACAGGAGAGGACGAAACGATCGCGGCCGATCCAGTCGGCGTCGGTGGGGTCGTGGCGCATGACGCGCTGGAAGAGCGTGTAAGCAAGGGGTGCGAGGCTCATGGCCGTGCCTGGGTGGCCGTTACCCACCTTCTGCACCGCGTCCGCGGCGAGTACGCGGATGGTGTCGACGGCCTTGGTGTCCAGTTCGGTCCAGTCTGCTGGGTGAACCGGTTGCGTGAGGACGTGGATGTCGTCTGTGATCGACACGGGCAGAAGTCTCCTGACATGGGTGAACGAGTTCGGAGTGCAACGGCGCACCAGGCTGGTGGCAGCGCAGTGCGCCCTGCACTGCGACGGTCACCGCACCGTCTATGGCTAGACGGTGCGGTGACGGGACTCGGGGAGTTAGCCGAGCTTGCGCAGCCGTGGCGCGAGGTCACGCTCGAACAGTTCCAGAAAACGCTTCTGATCATGCCCGGGAGCATGGAACACCAGATGGTTCAGGCCAGCGTCGATGTAGGGCTTGATCTGCTCGACCACTTTGTCCGGATCGGAACCGACGATCCACCGCTTGGCTACCTGTTCGATGGGAAGCGCATCCGCGGCGGCCTCCATCTCGATCGGATCAGTGATGTCATGTTTCTGCTCGGCGGTCAGGGACAGCGGTGCCCAGAATCGGGTGTTCTCTAGTGCCTGTGCGGAATCGGTGTCGTATGAAATCTTGATCTCGATCAGTCGATCGATGTCATCGACCTGACGTTCGGCCTTTCGGGCGCCTTCCGCGACAGCCGGCATCAGCTTGTCGTTGTACAGCTCCATGCCTTTACCGGAGGTGCAGATGAATCCGTCACCTGCGCGACCGGCGTAGCGGGCGACGACCGGACCGCCAGCCGCAACATACACCGGAATTCCCTCTCTAGGAACGTCATATATCGATGCTCCCGTAGCGCGGTAATATTCGCCCTCGAAGTCGACTCGGCCACCCTTCCACAGTTCGCGCATGAGTTGCACGGACTCGCGCAACCGGGCGAATCGCTCTTTGAAGTCCGGCCAGTCGCCTTCGAACCCGGTCGCGATCTCGTTAAGCGCCTCGCCGGTACCGACGCCGAGCATCACCCGCCCGGGATAGAGCAGCCCCATCGTGGCGAATGCCTGCGCAATAACTGCGGGGTTGTACCGAAAGGTCGGTGTCAGCACCGAGGTGCCGAGCTGGATCCTCGTGGTCCGCTCGCCGACGGCCGTCATCCATGCCAGGGAGAAGGGGGCGTGTCCACCCTTGTGCCGCCAGGGCTGGAAGTGGTCGCTCACCATGGCACTGTCAAGGCCGTGGTGTTCTGCGAGGACGGCGAGTTCGACCAGTTCACGTGGTCCGAATTGTTCCGCCGAAGCCTTGTATCCGAGCCGGAGTTCTGAAGTCATTTCAGCTTCCTACCAATCGTTTCGAATTTCTGAAAACCGCCCTGCGCGGGGCGGCCGGATCTGTCTGTGCGAACGAAGCGTCAGCCGTGGAAATTCACTGTCGAGTATTCTCGGAGTTTATTCAGGCTGTGTTGTCCGTCGATCATGCGGACCGTGCCCGACTTTGACCGCATGACGATCGACTGCGTGGCGGCTCCACCTGCGGCATAACGCACACCGCGCAACAGATCACCGTCGGTGACGCCAGTCGCGCAGAAGAAAACGTTGTCTCCGGACACGAGGTCCTCAGTGAATAGAACCCGATCCAGGTCGTGCCCAGCTTCGATCGCGCGTTGGCGCTCGGCATCATTCGTGGGCGCCAGCACGCCCTGGATCGCGCCGCCCATGCACCGGAGCGCTGCTGCCGCGATGACGCCCTCGGGTGTACCGCCGATCCCCAGCAACATATCCGGGGCGGAACGAGGGTCCGCGGCCGCGATGGCCCCGGCAACGTCGCCGTCGGCAAGTAGTTGGACCCTGGCCCCGGCATCGCGCACGCTAGCAATAAGGTCACCGTGGCGGAGGCGGTCGAGTACGGCCACCGTCACGTCGGAAAGCGACGACTTCTTTGCGCGTGCCACGCGTCGGATGTTCTCGCGGACAGGCGCCGTGATATCGATGACGTCGGCGGCTTCGGGACCGACCACGATTTTCTCCATGTAGAACACCGCGGATGGATCGAACATTGTTCCACGTTCAGATACCGCGAGCACGGCGATGGCGTTGGACATTCCCTTAGACAGCATGGTCGTGCCATCCACCGGATCGACTGCGACGTCGCAATCGGGACCGTCTCCAGTTCCGACGGACTCGCCGTTGTAGAGCATGGGTGCGTGATCCTTTTCGCCCTCACCAATCACAACGACTCCGCGCATGGAGACCGAATTGATGAGTTGTCGGATCGCATCGACCGCGGCACCGTCGCCGCCAATTTTGTCTCCCCGCCCCACCCAGCGTCCCGCTGCCATCGCGGCAGCTTCCGTCACTCGGACCAGTTCCAGCGCGAGATTACGGTCCGGTTTCTCTCCGTGGTTCGTTCTCGACACAGTCATCGGGTGGCCGCCTCTAGTTGAACGGCGGCGGCTTCTCCGCTGCTCGTGGAGTGTCCCCCGAATTGGTTCCGTAGGGCTGAGACCGCCTTCATGGCTGGTGACGAATTCTGACGGCTCCCGAATCGGGCGAACAGTGCGGCTGAGATAACCGGGACCGGCACAGCATTCTGAATCGCCTCTTCGAGGGTCCATCGGCCCTCTCCCGAGTCCTGGGTCCATCCAGAGACTCCCGCCAGATCAGGGTTGTCCTTTACTGCCCGCACCAGGAGATCCAGTAGCCACGATCGCACCACGGTGCCGCGACTCCAGGCCTCGATGACCGCGGGGACGTTCTCGATGAGTTCTGCGGCCCCAAGAAGTTCGAAACCTTCCGCGTACGCCTGCATCAGCCCGTACTCGATTCCGTTGTGCACCATCTTGGAATAATGGCCGGCACCGACAGGTCCAGCGTGAACGAAGCCTTCACTGCGAGGACCTTCGGGTCGGAGGGCGTCGAAGAGCGGCATTGCCCGGGCGATGTGTTCCTCGGCTCCGCCGACCATCAACGCGTAGCCGTTCTCGAGGCCCCAGATTCCGCCTGACACACCGCAGTCGAGGTAGCCGATTGCGCGTGTGTCGAGAGACTTGGCGTGGTGGACGTCATCGCTGAAGTGTGAATTGCCGCCTTCGATGACGAGGTCACCGGCGGAAAGCGTTTGGTATAGATGAGTGATCGTCTCCTGCGTCGGCCCGCCGGCCGGAACCATCACCCACACGATTCGCGGGGACGGGAGTGTTTCGACGAGCGCGTCGATCGATGACACATCGGAGGTATCGACGTACGGATCGTACCCGATGACTTCGATCCCCGAACGTCGGAGCCGTTCGCGCATGTTGAGGCCCATTTTTCCCAGTCCGATAAGCCCGATCTGCATAGCGTGGAGCCTTTCGAAATCGATAGAGCATGCCCGCTCGGCCGAGATCGAAGAGCACACAACTCTCGGGCCACGCGGGGTATCTCGAATTTGTGATTTTGTTGAAATCGCCTTTGGTTTCCAGCAGGTATTCATCTGCAACAGGAGTCAGTCGCTGACTTCGGTAACCTGCTCGTGTGTGTAGGAGACGGCGACGCACACGTCTTAGTACCCGGGCCACCAGTTGCGGCGGTACAGATTTCGTTCGTTTGGTGCGCAGTGGCGAGCACGTGTGGGACATCCGGTTCAGTTCTCAGTGATCAGCTTTTCCGTTGCAGAGGTGTGGTCTCGAAAAGGAGATGCAGTGACGGGCTCCCCGCCCATCTCCCTCTCGCGAGAGTATGCAACGTTCGTCGATTCCTCCGTCTTCTCGAGGTCCATGCAAGGCGGACCCCAGTTGCCGTCTCCGCGTGCGTTCGAGACGCTGGTTTGGCGCTCCCACCAGTGTCTCCGCTGCAGTAAGAACTCCCGAGCTGCACCTGCCCGCCGCCACATGCTGCCTGAGGATTCGAAGCGCCGATGGGCGCGACCGGGCTCGGAGCAGAAGCGGTGCGCTGTGCAGAGTTGCCCGGGGACTCACGGATCAACTTCCCCGTGTCGGCGGTGAGCCGGCGAGCTCCCTTCTCAATCCGCATTTCGAGCGGCTCTCCGGCACGCCGGAAGAACATTCGCGCGCTTGATGGCCGGCAATTGCCACCAACCGAACTGTGCGCCGACAGCTGACGCGACCACCCGGTTCATGTGAGCGGGCTGTTACTCAGTCGAAAGCGCCCACAAGGAGCGGAAACAGAACGGGTCGAATCGATTGAAACGGTCTTCACGCTGCTCACCCCCCGCCATGTGAAGAGAGTTGCACCGTCGGGGAGCAGCAAGTGGCCAAAGCTGTGAGGCATGTGGTGGGATATCCTCCAAAGTAGAATCGTTTACATAGAGTAAATGTCGATGCTGCAACGGTCAAGGAGGCCTTGATGGGAAACCAATTTGTGCAGGCGTTTCGTCTAGGCGACTTCGTCGGTGGCGAAGACGCGCCACACGAGAACTCGGTGGAGGTAGTTCGTTGCACGGCGTTGTGGAACCTCGCGTCCACCGTCCCAGGGCAGCTGAGCGGTCCGGGTGCCGGTCCCGTCCAGATACGAGATCGTGGCCGATCCTCAGCAGCCTTTCGCGCATCTACCGCTGGTAGCAAGGTTGAGCGGGGATGGGAGCTGGTCCAATCCCGGTACATCATTAGCCCCAGTGAGCCCTTCAGAAGAGCGCCCAGACCGCATCCAGGGAACACCACTTCGGGAGTTGTCTCGGCGATCCGGGGTGAGTCGGGCTCTTCTCCTCAGTGTTGACGGACTGCCTTCCATGCTTCTCGACGAATTTGATCGACGCGGATTGCGCTTCGGGTGCTGACCGGGCTTGCCGACGCCGCGGGTCTCGATGGAAATCACGGCTATACGCACCTGTACACGAGTAAATAGGACAGACGTTCGCGCAGTTGCGCACGTCGTCGGCGGAGTTCACCAAGTCCTTGGTCGGGTAGGTTCAGGTTCCTCGCAGGCGCAACGTGCGTTTGGATGGACTCGATCAGAGTGGAACCCTCGACGTCGTCGTTTCCAAAATCTTTACAGTTGTGGTGATTGTTTCAACGCCCTTTACAATTCTGCGGCATTGACAAACGCACGTACCGCCGTCGGATTGACATGGATCACGGGTGGCAGATCGATTGGGCCGCCCAGCTATACCGCCGGCCACCACCTGATCGCGTCTTTGGATCATCCCTGCTTCGTCGCAAAGTGCTCTGCATTAAGCCCTTTTGGGAGCAATTGGCTGGAGCATAGGCAAGGAACCCGGGCGGTTCTCGGTAGAGTTCTAAGTACTCTTCTGGCTCGGCGCCGAGTCTGGCTCGTCGAGGGTGGCGGGCAGGTTTTCCGCTTGACGGCCAGAAGCCGCTCTTGTAAATTAGAAACGAATCAACAGGCGTTGAAGCCCCAGTTTTGGGGGAGAAGATAGACGAATATTGAATCGATTCTTGCTCTGGGCCGACGACTCGGCCACCAATCGGCTAAGGGGAGTGCGGTTTCGAAGGGAAGCCGAGGGCGCAGAATCGGCCTAGTGCTCTCGGAGGTGCGAAACGCGCTCAACCAAGCTCGCCCTCCCAATATCGCGCGGAGCAGTCCCCCGCAATGGCTCAAGAGTTGAGTTATGAACATCTTTGGAACTGGAGTAGGTATGAGTTCGACTAAGGACGCAGCCGTTCGAGTGCTCGTGGTCGGCGAATCGTGGATAAAACACACGGTGCACATCAAGGGCTTCGACGAGTTCCGGACGGTCGAGTACGAGGAAGGCGGCGGCGTCTTCTTGAACTCGCTGAAGGCTTCCGGTCTCGAGGTGACGTACATGCGCGCACATGAGATCTCGGGTCTGTTCCCGAAGACGCTTGAAGAGCTACAGCAGTTCGATGTCGTGGTGCTCAGCGACATCGGAGCAAACTCCTTCCTGTTGGCCGATGAGACTTTTCTGCGATCCGAGCGCAGCGTCAACCGCTTGGCGCTACTAGTGGATTTCACCGAAGCTGGCGGCGGCCTGATCATGGTGGGTGGCTACATGTCCTTCACCGGCATCGATGGTAAGGCACGCTATGGGATGAGCCCGCTGGCTTCGGTTCTTCCTGTCACAATGCTCGACTACGACGACCGGGTCGAGGTGCCCGAGGGACTCGATGCCACGTTCGACGAGCCTGGCCACGAGATTCTCGGCGGAACCCCGGCGGAATGGCCGATGCTTCTCGGCTACAACCGAGTCATCGCCAAGCCGGATGCCACGGTGGTAACGCGCTTCGGTGACGATCCGCTGCTGGTGGTCGGCACCGCCGGTGTCGGACGCACGGTTGCCTTTGCCTCAGATCTGGCACCGCATTGGGCGCCAACGGAGTTTGTGCAGTGGCAGCACTACCGTGCGCTCTGGACCTCGATTGTGAACTGGGCGGCCGGCGCGAGTACATCCGTCGCGTCACCGGCTCGTGCAACTGCTGCGGTAGATTGAAGAGTTTATGAACAGTAGTCAGCCTCCGACGATGAAAGATGTGGCTCGGCATGCGAACGTTTCAGTCAGCACGGTCAGCTACGTCCTGAACGACAGCGGACCAGTTGCGCCCGCACGTCGCGCACGTGTGCTCGACGCTGTGCGGGTACTTAACTACGCACCCAACGAGGCTGCACGGGGGCTGAAGAGGCGCTCGGCGCCCACGATCGGGCTCGTCGTTCCCGAACTCTCGAACCAGTTCTTCGCGCTCCTGGCGGAAGGGGTGGAGCAGGTTGCCGCTGCATATGGAGTGCTTGTCGTGTTGTGTGCTCCCGAAGCCACCGATGGGGCAGAGTCGCTCAACGGCCGATTGCTCCGCAGCCAGAGACTGAATGGCATCATCTATCTGTCGGGAGCCTCGACGTCGCCGACGTCGCTTCTCGAGCTCACCCGCCTCGGGCCGATCGTGCTGGTGGACGAACAGGTGCCCGGATTTGACGTACCGGCAGTTGTGTCGAACAACCGTCGGGGTGCTCGTGAAGTTGCCCAGCACGTGCTCGAAGCCGGTCATCGGAATATTGCCGTCATAGGAGGTCCCGAGGGGCTGTGGACGGCGCAGCAGAGACTCGCCGGCTACCGGGAAGCGTTGGCAGCGGCCGGAATAGATCCCGACAGCGTTCCGGTCTTCTGCGGAAACTATCGGCAGAACTCAGGCACCGAACTTGCGGCGAAAGCGCTGTCCGGGCCGTCGGAGAAGCGCCCTACAGCGTTGTTGTGCGCGAACGACTTGATGGCGATCGGCGTGCTCGAATACTGCCGAACCGAGGGCATTCAGGTTCCTGAAGAACTCAGTGTGGTCGGCTTCGACGATCTACCACTGGTTTCGCTCCTAACGCCGAGATTGACGACAGTCCGCCAACCGGCCCGGGACATGGGGGAGCGCGCCGCACGTGTCCTATTCGACCTGATCGATGGCAAAGACGACCTAGAAACTCCACAACCCTTCCCAGCGCTGCTACAGATAAGAGACTCCGTGGCCACACCGCGAGGTAGTTCATGAGTACGCCGCCGAACGCGGGTACCGCCAGGAGGCGGGTTTTCGTTGTCGGCGCAATCAACGTCGACCTTGTCGTCGCCGCCGAGAGGTTGCCGGGTCCGGGGGAGACCGTCGTGGGGGCTCGCGTCGAACGGTACGGCGGCGGAAAGGGTGCCAACGCCGCGGTTGCAGCCGCGCGGGCAGGAGCCGAAGTGCATCTCGTCGGGGCGGTGGGTGCGGACGCGAACGGCACGGAGGCGTTGAGTGAGCTCGTCGCCGAGGGGATCAGTGTAAGCGGCGTCACCGTCCTGGAGCAGGAAGCCACCGGGGTCGCGTTGATCGTGGTAGATCCGGCCGGTGAAAACCAGATCGCCGTCGGTGCGGGAGCCAATGCAGCGTTAAGCGCCGAACACGTCACGCTGGCCCTCGAGTCCGAACTCAGGCGGACGGATTACGTCTTGGTGAGCACGGAAATACCTGAGGCCGCGGTGGCTGCCGCTGTCGAGACTGCAGCCCTAGCCGGGGTACGTTGTGTCCTTAATCCGGCCCCGCCCATACCCGGAATCGTCGGGCTGCTCGGCCTTGGGCCGATCTTGACACCTAACTCCGGCGAGTGCATCGAACTCGCCCAGACGCTCCTGGGCGATGCTTCGCCGGACTACGAAACAGCTGCGAAAGCGATCATGGCTAGAACCGGCGCCTCGGTCGTCGTAACACTGGGAGGCGACGGTGCCCTGGTAGGAACGCCAGATGGAAACATCAACCATGTGCCACCACGGCGCACGGTGGCACGAGATACAACCGGCGCGGGCGATACATTCAACGGCGTTCTGATCAACCGGCTTGCGGCCGGCGACCCACTCGAGGATGCCGTACAGTACGCGAATGCCGCAGGCGCCCTGTCTGTTGCGCACGTCGGTGCTCGGGCAGGGATGCCTCGTGTGACGGAGATCGAAGCCGAACTCAAAACCTGACGCCAGGTGTCCCGAAACGGGGCGGCTGGGCCCCTCGGTTCTGAGATTTGACTGATGCTGCGTGGAATGACAACTTCCGGCGCCTCGTCACTCTGTAGGTGCATCACTGAGCAGGTTGCCGGATAGACCTGGGTCCGGCGACCATCTCCAGCCGTCCTTGTCGCTGGAAGCGTAATTCCCTGAGTTCGCACCAGAATTCGATCTCGATCGTAGGGGATGTCTTTCGGTCTGGGAACCCGTTCCTTGACGAAGGTCAGAACACCCCGCACGACGGGCACGCCGGCGCGGTGTTCTCGTCGATGATCAACGCGACCAACCGGGCGCCGCCGGGTCAAGGACATGCTGCTTACTGGTACTCCTGACAGCCCAAAACAGCACTGTCGTGCTCTCGACCACGCTCTTCGTCCCTCCGTTGCCTGATGTTTTGCAGCATCCCGATTTCTGAAGACCGAGGGTCTGCCGGACGACCGCGCCGAACACCCTCGAGTCCCTGGTGGCCCGCGCAGATTGGAGAGCCCTGAGATGGTGAATCGATAATTTATTGATACCGAAATATCGTGGTTTCCGATTGAAAACACCAGCACTTATCGTTACTCGATAGTATTCTTTTTATATGAGTATTTTAGCAATCGCCCGCATTATCGCTTGGGCCTGGACAGAGTCACGGCTGCGGAGTTCTAAAATTACGGGCGCCTCGGTCGGAGAGTAGTCCGACTTACGGCGCGCTCAGGCAGAGGTGATATGTCGGCTAGGGTACATCGGCGAACGGACGACCACGCCGACCAGTACGGGCACGGCAACAACTCCGGGATCACTCCCATTGCTTATCCGCCAATACCTGAACTGGGTCACCCGAACATCGTCCTGTAGAACGCTTTACACCCTTGTCGGACGCCGCCGTTGGCAGACGATCTGGACCCGGCGGCGGCGGATCGCCGGTCACGGTACCTGTGATTGTGTACTCGAACGGATTCTGACCACGGCCGACGCGTCTGGGATGGTCCACTGGGTGGTGTCGGCAAATCGACGATCGCTCGCGCCCACCAGTATGCAACGAGCATCCTCCGCTACAGGGGCTGGATCGAATAGCACGAATCCGCACCTCGGGCCGACTGGCCACGTGGTAGGCCGCTCTCGCGGTGGCCTGTCGATGGAAGATTCATCAGCCCCGTCGACCGTGACGGGCGGTTACTGCTGGTGACGCAAGGGCGCCGGGTGATCTATCAGCTTTGCGATACCTGCTCGCGAACCTTCACCGGGAATGAGGTGTGCGGATAACCGGAGAGTCCCTTACTAGCAGCGCACTGTTGCCGGTCCCCGGGATAGCGGCGAAATCTCCTGGCTTTCTGTCGGTATCTTGCTTCCGAGGACCAATTGCGATCAATATTCCTTGCGCGGCTCAGACATAGGCAAAGGCAGGAATTGCCAGGTTCGATGGGAACCTGGCAATTCCTGATCTTGTGAGCTACCGGTCAGGCGTCATTGTCGCCATAGACCGACTTCAGCTCAAGGAAGTCGTGGAGTCCAAACTTTGCGAACTCTCGGCCGTTGCCTGACTGCTTGTAGCCGCCAAAAGGAACATCTGCAAGAAGGGGCGCGCCATTGATGTGGACCATTCCCGTACGCATGCGGCGGGCGACTCGTCGCGCTCGTTCGTGGGAGCCGGAGGAAACCATGCCGGCCAGCCCATAGCAGCTATCGTTCGCGATTTGAACTGCGTCATCTTCATTCTGGTACGTAATGAGCGTCATCACGGGCCCGAAGATCTCTTCCTGGGCGATGGTCATGTCGTTGGTTACGTCGGCGAAGACCGTTGGTTTCACGTAGTAACCCGTAGTCAGGTGCTCTGGGCGTCCAAGTCCACCGGTCACCAGGGTTGCGCCCTCATCGATTGCCTTCTGGATCAGTCCCTGGATTTTGTCAAATTGGGCCTGAGATACCACCGGGCCGATCGTGGTTCCGTCCGCCGTGGGCGGGCCGACGACGATACCGTCCGCCGCCGCCTTGGCAATGGCAATCGCATCGTCGATCTGTGACTCTGAAACAAGGATGCGAGAACTGGCATTGCAGGACTGGCCCGAGTTGAGAACCATGCCATTCACATCGCGCGTGATGACCTCCTCGAGGTCCGCATCGTCGAGCACGATGTTCGCAGACTTGCCGCCCAACTCTTGAGCGACGCGCTTTACCGTGGGAGCCGCGTTGCGAGCCACGTCGATCCCCGCGCGGGTAGACCCTGTGAAGGAGACCATATCGACGTCGGGGTGCGACGATAGCGCTGAACCGACCGCCGGACCCGCGCCGTTGACGAGGTTGAAGACGCCTGCTGGCACCCCCGCCGCATGGAAGACCTCGGTCAAGATAAGCGCGTTGAGCGGAGCAATCTCAGATGGTTTGAGCACCATCGTGCACCCAGCAGCCAGGGCTGGTGCGGTCTTGGCCGCAATTTGGTTCAAAGGCCAGTTCCACGGGGTGATCAATCCGCACACGCCCACGGGCTCGCGGACGACGGTGGTTGTGCCGACCTTCTCCTCGAACTCAAAGTTCTGTAGGACTTCAAGTGTGGTGATGAAGTGGCCGAGGCCGAAAGGAACCTGCGCGGCCTGAGCAAGACCAGTCGGTGCGCCCATCTCATCGCTGAGCACCCCGGCAAGATCGTCGGCGCGCTTCTTGTACTCGGCGATGATGTTCTCCAGCAATTCAATCCGCTCGTCACGGGTTGTAATCGAGTAGGAGTCAAACGCAGCTTTGGCCGCAGCTACGGCACGATCAACATCCTCCGCTGTACCCAGTGCGATGGTGGCAAAAGGCTTCTCCGTCGCGGGATTAATGACGTCGAGTGTTTCAGAGCTGGCAGGGTTCACCCATGCCCCATTGATGTAGAATTTCTTGGAATTCTCCATGGTGCTTCCTTCGTTCGGTGCGTTGGTTGATGCTTCTTTAACTTGGCTGGCGCTGTTCGAAAAGTGAAGAGGATCCGAATCCCTATTCAACTCGAGATCTCAGGTAAACGGTCTTGCTATTAGTGAAGAAATGGCGCGCGGACTTTCCCAATTCGCGGCTCATGCTGCTGGAGGCCTTCAAACCACCAAAGGGAACATGCGGCTCAATACCGGCCGTTTCCCGGTTGACATGAACCAGACCGGATCTGCTGCGCCGGATAAAATCCATTACCGTACCGATACGGGACGTGAATATCGCAGCCGAAAGTCCGAAGACGGTGTCGTTGGCGGCTGTGAGGGCATCTTCGTAGTCATCGACTGCGGTAACGACCACCACTGGACCGAAAATCTCTTCTCGCATCAACCGGCTGTTTGAAGAGACACCGGTGAGCACGGTGGGAGTGACGAAGCAGTTCCCGTCGCCGTGCCCAACTTCGTCTTGCTCACGACCAGTGAGGAACGTGGCCCCTTCGTCGTAAGCGAGCCTGAGGTATCCGCCGACCGTGCCACATTGGTCGACAGATGCGAGCGGACCTACATCGGTAGTTTCCTGATAGGGGTCGCCCACAGTGAGACGTTCAACCTCTTCGACCAGACGATGACAGAAACTCCGAGCCACGTCCCGTTGAACATAAACCCGGCTTGTTGCGGTACACCGCTGACCAGCAGAAAGCATCGCGCCACGGGATATTTGGGTCGCAGCGTCGTCGACGTCCGCATCGGAAAGAACAATTGCAGGGTTCTTACCGCCTAGTTCGAGCTGGACCTTCACGTTGCGGTCGGCAACCGCTTGCCGTAAGCGGACTCCGACCGCATTGGAGCCAGTAAAGGTCAGGGCACACAGCCTCGGGTCGCCGGTGAGAGCGGGAGACAGGGTTCGTCCGTTTCCGGTAATCATATTCAATACACCGGGAGGGACACCGGCCTCCAGCAATACTTCGGTCAGCAGTACTGCACTGCCGGACGCGGCCTCGGCAGGCTTCCATACTACGGTGTTGCCGAATGCCAGTGCGGGGGAGAGCTTGAATGCGGGAATTGCTAAAGGGAAATTCCAGGGAGTGATTACGCACACCACTCCCGCCGGTTCCTCGACGGTCATCAGGAAGGTATCGGCGCTGGAACCGGGATAGGTGTCTCCTATGGGTTGGGAAACCTCATTGGCAAAATAGCGAAAGACTGCGACGCTTCGCCGGACTTCACCGCGGGCGTCGCGAATGGCTTTGCCCATATCGGCAGTAAGACGTCGTGCGGCCTCTTCGGTTCGGCCTTCGAGCAAATCAGCAGCGCGAGAGAGTATTGCTCCTCGTTGACCCGCCGGCATCGCCGCCCAACCACAAGCTGCTGCTGCAGCAGCAGCGTAAGCCTCCTGAACATGATGTGCATCTGCCTCGGCGAAGGTTCCCGTCTCCTCGCTGAGGTGGGCAGGATCGAATCGTTTGAATATGGAACTGGAGCTAGTCCACATGCCGTTCACGAGGAGCGTGGCACCGCATGGCGTGGGGTAGTCGCCCGCCAAGTTCGCCATAGAAAGTCCTAACTTATGGAAAGTGGATGTTTGTTCGAGTCGCGATGAAGGTGCCGGCCGGTACGTAGGTTGTGCCTTAAAAAGATTTCGTACTGCGTCACAGACTCCCTACTGTCCATCCCGGGCCCGGCAACGGCAGAATCCGGCTTGGTTTTAGGCATCGTTCGGGGCGCCTGCGACCTTGGTGTCCGTCAACGCCCCCCAGTCGTTCGATCTTGGTACTGGTAAAACCCGAGTCGCGCGGTGAGTCTTGTAGAAACGTTTACATCATCCTAGGTCCGATGTCCGAATGCCGTCAAGTATTCGCAACCCACTGGTAAGTGCCACGCATACGCAAGTTCCGCAGGCGGAGTGCGAGAAACGGAGCCGTTACCCAGCTGCGCGCGTTTGTACTAGGTCTCGAAAGAGCGCAACGTCGACATTTGTTGCGAACTGAATCCGTGGGCCCGAGGCCGGGGGTTGGCCTGCGTCTATGAACTGGACTAGGGTCCGACCTCGGCGTTCTCCTGGGGCGGTAACGACTTCGATCGTCGCAGGTGTTTTGCTGATCACCGGCGGGTGGACGATGCTCGCCAGGGCCAGCGCGTCGTGCATTGGCCATCCGCCTTCGTGAATGTCGCCGTATGCCTCGATCATTCGGGCGAGTAGGGCTCCTCTTCGTGACTTTCGCCGCAAACGTGCGAGATCGTCAGGATCGAGAGTCGCCCGGCGGGTTACATCCAATCCGACCACCACAATTTCTGCGACTGCCGCATTGCTGAACACTTGGGCGGCCGCTTCGGGATCATGCCAGATGTTGAACTCGGCATAGTCGGTGATGTTTCCTGGCCCCGTCCCGCCACCCATCACTGTAATCCGCGCGATTCGGTCCGTGAGATCCGGATACTGAGCGAGGAAGATCGCAATGTTGGTCAGAGGCCCGATGGCGGCGATGTCCACGGATCGAGGTTCGGCATCCCGCAATACATTGGCGATAAGGTCGGTCGCGCTTTGCGATCGCCGTTGTGGCCCCATGCCTTCGAGCATCACTCCACCTAGCCCATTGTCGCCGTGTGGCGAATCTTTGACCCGCTCGTAGCCGCCGACAAGAGGGTGTGCTGCTCCCGCTGCGATGGGAATGTCGCCGCGGTCAAATGCGGTAAGCAACGCCGCGGCGTTCGTGGTCGCGATGTCCAAGGGGGAGTTGCCCGCCACGCTGGTCAGCGCGACCACTCTGACTTCACTGCTGGCGATCGCCAATGCTATTGCCAATGCATCGTCTATTCCCGGGTCTGTATCGATGATGAGCGGTCTCGGGCTGGGCATCGATTGCCTTCTTTCGCGGAGCTTGTAGAGCTGGCCACGGCAGCGCCCGCAGTCTTGCGCGACGCAGAGTAGAAACGATACCATTCGGTTGTTGGGAGATTGTCTGCTGCGGTAACCGAGCGCAGTTGCCTCTCCGCGCCTTGGCTGGTCGATGTCAGTGCGGGACAACTGAAAGGTCGAGATCGACAAGAGCGCAGGTCAAGTCGGGTGATGGGAATCCTTTACTCGGGCCGAGGATAGGGATCAGACGGTCTCAAGACTAAGACCAACTACCGATGTCTGTAGGAGAAGGCTGAAACGAGCTCCGGACAGATAGAAACGGTTCCACTTTGCTCTTGAGAGTTCAAGATCGTGGATTGGGGTTGTCGAAGTCGTGTCTCCGGTACTGGGTGGGGGGTGTAGTACGGGCGGATCCTGATTGACTTATTGGGAGAGACGGCGCTTAGTGGCCGAACTGGTTCGGGTTAGCGTGGAAGGCTGCGGCACGGTTTCGATGTTTGTCGAACCACCGCGCTGACTCGGTCTGACGGTCGGCCAGCGGAATACTGTGCAAGCTCGAGGTCGAAATGACGCCATCCAGGTAAGGGCTGATTTGTGGCCCAGCCAGCGGACTCAAGACTTACACATACGGAAAACCCCTAGACGAGTACATGACAGTGAGGCATCGAGCTGTGGACGTTCTGACTTCGAGTCCGGCGGGTGGCGCCGACAGCGCTACACCCGTGGGTGCTGCAACAAGCATGCCCATGAACTACGGCAAGCGTTTGAAACTGTTCACCGGTCGAGCGAACCCCGAGATCGCGAAGGCGATCGGTGCCGAGCTGAACGTGGGGCTGAGTCCGGTGGTACTGAAGACGTTCTCGAACGGTGAGGTGTACTGCCGGTTCGAAGAGTCGATCCGCGACGCCGACGTCTTCATCGTCCAGCCGACCTGTACCAACTCCGCTACCGGGGTCACCACCAATGACGCTCTGATGGAGCTGATGGTGATGATTGACGCCGCGGTGGGCGCCAGCGCACACCGTGTCGTCGCAGTGACGCCGTGGTATGGGTACTCGAGGCAGGACAAACAGAGTGCTCCGCGGGAACCAATATCGGCGCGCATGGTTGCCCGAATGCTCGAATCGGCTGGAGCGGACCGTCTGCTGGCGATGGATCTGCACGCCGGACAGCTCCAGGGAATGTTCAAGATACCGGTGGACCACATGACCGCAATGAGGTTGCTCGCTCAGTACTTCATCGATCTCGAGATGGAGAATCTCGTGGTGGTGGCACCCGACGCCGGCCGGGTGAAACTGAACAAGAGCTTTGCCAAGTGTGTCGGCGCCGATCTCGCGATTCTCGACAAGGAACGCCCGAGACATCAGGTGGCCGAGATAGGTCACGTGATCGGGGATGTTCGGGGCAAGACTGCAATCATCGTCGACGACATGATCGATACCGCCGGCACGCTCCGTGCTGCGGGAGAGATGGTGATGAGGGCAGGAGCGTCGAGGGTCTTCGCCGCAGCCACCCACCCGGTGTTCAGCGGCCAAGCCTACGACAACCTCGCCGCGGCACCGTTCGAAGAGATCGTCGTGACCGACACGATCGCGCTGTCGCCCCAGGCACCGGCCAACGTGCGCGTGCTGTCCTGCGCCGGCGTTCTCGCCGACTCGATCAGCCAGGTCTTCCGCGGCGGATCCGTCAGCGAAGTGTTCGGCAGTGAGTACCAGTTGTTCTGATCGATAGAAGTGGAGCCGTCGAGCCGTGCTCGAGGGTTCTCATTACCGGTAGAGGCGTAGAGAGCATCCCACCATGAGCTTCGATACAGGTACGAAATCAACAATCCACCAGATCGGCACCACAAGGAGCGCCCTCAACGCATTCTCCGTCGATGACGCGAACGTCCTCACCCTTCCGCTCTCGGAGCTGATGGAACGGGCAGCGGAACTACGTAACGCGCACTTCGGCACAAGGGTGACGTATTCGCCGAAGGTTTTCATCCCGTTGACCTCACTGTGCCGCGACGGGTGTGGCTACTGCACGTTCTCCCGTTCACCCGCACGCGTCGAAGCGCCTTTCCTTACGCCCGACCAGGTGCTCGCGATCGCGGTGCAGGGGGCGCAGGCCGGGTGTCACGAGGCGCTGTTCACACTGGGAGAACAGCCCGAAGACCGATACGACGTCGCCTCGGAATGGCTGGCCGATCACGGCTACGGCTCGACCGTCGAGTACCTGGCCGCAATGTGCCGCCTCGTGACCGCGGAGACGGGATTGCTGGCGCACTCCAACGCCGGTGCTCTCGCACCGGATGCTCTGTCGCTGCTGCGGACCGTCAGCCCCGGCCAGGGCATGATGATCGAGTCGTTGAACCCGACGCTGATGGCCCACCGCGGTGCGCCCGACAAGACACCGGAACGCCGGCTGGCCACGCTGGAAGCCGCGGGCGACCTCGCGATTCCCTTCACGACCGGGATCCTCGTCGGCATCGGAGAGTCTCCGCAGGACCGTGTGACGGCGCTGCGAGCCATCGCTGGTGTACACAGGCGTTACGGGCATGTCCAAGAAGTGATTGTGCAGAACTTTGTGCCGAAACCGGACACTGTGATGCGCAACGAACCCGCCTGCCCGCAGGACGACTTGCTGCGCACGATCGCAATGGCGCGGTTGATCCTGCCGCCGGATGTGCACCTGCAGGCGCCCCCCAACCTGTCGGAAGACCTCGGTCCGCTGCTCGATGCGGGGATCGACGACTTCGGTGGTGTGTCCCCTGTGACGGTTGATCACGTCAACCCGGAACGACCGTGGCCCTCGCTCGACCGGCTCCGCGAGGTGACCGAACGGCACGGCAAGTTCCTCACACCCCGACTCACCGTCTACCCCGAGTTCGCGCGCCGCCCCCACCAATGGATCGACCCCGGACTGCATTTCGCGATCATGGATCGGTCGGACGCCGAGTCGCTCGGCCGCGACGACCCGGGTGCGATGTTCCCTGAGAGCCACGCCGACGCGAAGAACGTCGGCACCGGGGCGGAAGTCGTCCAGATCGGTCGACGCTCGACCGTCTGGAGTGCCGGGTCGGAGTTCGCGCCCACCGAACTTGTGCCGAGCCGCCGGCGAGGGTTCGGCGGGCCCGTCACGGACGTCCTCGACGGAATCGCCTCGGGGCAGCAACCTGGAGTGGACGAGATCGTCACGCTGTTCGGAGCTCGCGGGGGAGAGGTCGCTGAGGTCGCAGACTTCGCCGATCAGCTCCGCGCCAGGGCGGTCGGTGACGACGTGACATTCGTGCGGAATCGGAACATCAACTACACCAACGTCTGTACCTTCAAGTGCACCTTCTGTGGGTTCTCCAAGGGGCCGTTGTCGCTGAATCTGAGGGGTAAGCCGTACCTTCTGACGCTTCAGGAAGTCGCCGGCCGTGTCCGGGAGGCGTGGGACCTCGGGTGTACCGAGGTCTGCCTGCAAGGCGGCATCCACCCGTCCTTTGACGGCGACTACTACATCGACGTCTGCCGCGCGGCGAAGGAAGCAGCGCCCGACATCCACGTGCACGGATTCACAGCCCTCGAGGTCACGGAAGGAGCCAAGCGACTCGGGGAGCCGCTCGAGAATTACCTACAGCGATTGGTCGACGCAGGACTGAAGTCACTACCGGGCACCGCTGCCGAGATCCTCGACGACGACGTCCGGGCAATCCTCTGCCCAGACAAGATCGACACCGAGGAGTGGCTCGAATGTCACCGCGTCGCCCACTCAATGGGCCTGACGTCGAACGTGACGATGATGTTCGGAACCGTCGAGGAACCCGTGCACTGGGCGCGGCACTTGCTCCGCACCCGAGAACTCCAGCGTGAGACGGGCGGGTTCACCGAGTTCGTTGGTCTTCCGTTCGTGCACATGGCGGCGCCGATCTACCTCAAGCGTGGTGCGCGCCGTGGTCCGACTTGGCGAGAAGTAGTGTTGATCCACGCGATTGCGCGAATCGTCTACGACGGGCTGATCGACAACGTGCAGGCGTCGTGGGTCAAGCTCGGACTAAAAGGCGTTCGTCAACTGCTCCAAGCCGGAGTGAACGACGTCGGCGGGACGTTGATGGACGAGAACATCAGCCGTGCCGCCGGCGCAGCCCACGGCCAGCAACTCGACGAGACAGACCTGGACGAGGTGGTGCAGGGAATCGGCCGCCGCTTGCGACGGCGAACGACCAACTACCTCACGCCCCCCACACACCAACTCGATCTGCACGGTGCGCCGACACACTCACCAGAGGTGATCCTCAGATGACAACAACAAGAACCGCTTCCGGTCGCTCGAAGCCGATCCCCTACATCTATAACGACGCTGAACAGCTCGCCCGCCACGTTGCGTCAAGGTTGCTTTCGACACTTGCCCAGGCACAGAAGGAGCGCGCCTACGCGTCGTTGGTGCTCACGGGAGGGCGAACCGGGACCGCGGTGCTCGAGCGACTACGCACCGATCCGAATCGCGACATCGTCAACTGGCAGCGAGTGAACTTTTTCTGGGGCGACGAGCGTTTCGTGCCCCGACATGACCCCGACCGTAACGAAAAGCAGGCGCGTGAGGCCCTGCTGGACCACCTGCCCGTGGACCCGGGCCGTGTGCACGTCATGGCGCCCTCCGACGGCGGCTTCGGCAATGACGCCACCGCAGTGGCGAGCGCCTACCAGGCGCTGCTGTGCGCGTACGGTCGCCCGGACAGGGCGCCCCTGTTCGACATCTGCCTCCTCGGGATGGGCGAGGAAGGTCACGTCGCGTCGATCTTCCCGGATTCACCGGCCGTGCTGGACATGCAACGTGAGGTGGTGGCGGTATACAACTGCCCGAAACCACCGAGCACCCGGATCTCACTGACCCTGTCCGCGATCACGCGCTCCCGCGAAGTGTGGATGATGACCACCGGCGGAGCCAAGGCGGCTGCCGTCTCGGCACTGATGAAGAAGGAGTTGCCCGCTCAGCAACTCCCAGCAGCCGGCGCGCAGGGATTGAGCGCAACCAGGATGTTCCTGGACGCGGCCGCGGCCAGCTTGCTGACAAGTGCCGATGAAGTAGCAACTGAATGAGGCGGTTGACGGATGCCGACAGTTGAATCTGTGCAGGTTCACCCTCCAGAGGGTTTGCGGGTCGACATGGTGATCCCGGTAAAAGCGTTGAGTGAAGCCAAGACCCGTCTTCTGGGCGCAGCCGACGGAGGAATGGGCGACGCCACCTGGCACAAAAGCCTTGTTCTTGCCATGGTGACCGACACAGTGACCGCAGTTCTCCGAACCCGCGCAGTTCGCCAAGTCTTGGTTGTTACTCGTGATCCCGAGGTAGCCGAGAACGTTGGGCGCCGAGGCGCAACCGTCTTGCAGAGCGAGCCTGGAGGGGGCCTCAACGCTGCCCTCGATCACGGGGCGAGTGCACTCCACGCCGGCGAGTCAGGCCATATAGTAGGCGCACTGCTCGCCGATCTCCCAGCGTTGCGTCCCCGCGAACTGTCCTCCTTCATTTCAGCCGCCGGGGGGCGACGCGCGATTTGTGCCGATCGGGCGGGAACTGGCACGACGTTGCTGCTCTCCGCTCGGGGTGAGCGCCTGCAGCCTCAGTTCGGCAGTGGGTCGGCACGTGCACACCTTTCCTCCGGAGCGATTCAGTTGGCCGGCCACTGGCCTTCGCTTGAATCGGATGTGGATACGGCGGCAGATCTCCGGACGGCGCGAGATTTGGGAGTCGGTCACTGCACGGCCGCCCGGATCGCAGCGTTCCGATCAAACTACGAGTTGATGATGCTGGATAAACACGAAGTCGCAATGCTGCGCTTCGCGCAGCACTGGACTCCGTTCGGTGGTGGAAGCAACGACGAGATCTTTATCCAGTTCGGTATCACCCCGCGTACATATTTCGAGCGGCTCATCAAGTTGCTCTCACCGGATGTCACCCCCAAACTGAGTTCCATCCAGCGCGAATCGATGCTCCAACTCGCTTATGGGCGTACTACCGAGGAAGACGAAGGTTGGCACAAGCACTGAGCGTGAGCTTTGACGCGACAATGCGTGACCACTTCGTTCCGACATACTCATGATTCATACGTACTGAGCTTCGATCGTGAGCCTACCTGTTGGGAGACCAACCATCCCATGCGATGCCGCAGCCCTGTGGCGCCCTCTTGGTGGAGTCAGCCGGCCACAACCTGAGGTATCGGTTCATCTGCCCACCCGAAGCGAACTCGTACGGACGAATTCGCCGAACAACGCCATCGACATAGGAAGCGCTCACAATGACCGGTGTACAGACGAATGACCACGGGGCGATGAATGGACTGCAAGTAATACCCGTGACCGGCCTACCTGAGTTCCGGCCGGGGGACAACCTTGTGGCACATATCGCTCAACGCGCGTCTTTCCTGGTCGACGACGACATCGTTGTGGTCACCAGCAAGATCGTATCGAAGGCGGAGGGTCGGATAGTCGATGTGCCGGGTGACACCGACGAGCGAGAGGCCATCCGGCATCAACTCGTCGAGCAGGAGATGGTACGCGTAGTCGCCCAAAGGGGTCATACCCTCATCACAGAGAATCGGATCGGCATCGTCCAAGCCGCTTCTGGAATAGACGGATCCAACGTCTTCTCCAACGAACTGGCCCTACTTCCGAGTGACCCCGATGCCAGCGCACACTCAATTCGAGAAGGGCTGAAGGAACGGCTCGGAGTTACAGTGGCAGTAGTGATCACCGATACGATGGGCCGGGCTTGGAGGAAGGGGCAAATCGATGCGGCGATTGGCAGCGCCGGAATTGCGGTGCTGCACGGATATGCCGGTACCAAAGACTCTCAGGGAAACGAGTTGCAAGTCACCGAGGTAGCAGTCGCCGATGAAGTTGCCGCCGCGGCAGACCTCGTGAAAGGAAAGCTGTCGGGGAATCCGATCGCTGTCGTGCGCGGACTCACACTGCAGGATGACGGCACCAGCGCGGTTGATCTGCTCCGACGCGGCCCGGAAGACATGTTCTGGCTCGGCACCTCCGAGGCGCTGATCCAGGGGCGCCGCGAGGCACTACTGCTCCGCCGGTCAATTCGTTCTTTCACCGACAAAGCGGTAGACCCCCAAGCGATCCGAACGGCAGTTGCCGATGCCCTTACGGCTCCTGCGCCGCACCACACTCGTCCCGTTCGATTTGTCTGGCTGCGTTCCAATACTATTCGCGCACGCCTACTTACCGCCATGCGTGAGCAGTGGCGCACAGATCTGGCCGGCGATGGACTACCGCGGGAGTTGGTGAACCGACGCGTTGAACGTGGCAACATCCTATTCAACGCGCCCGAAGTGATCGTTCCGTTTTGCGTACCTGACGGTGCTCATGAGTATCCTGACCTGCGCCGACAGCGGGCAGAGGCGACGATGTTTAGCGTGTCAGGAGGCGCTGCCGTTCAGGGGTTGCTGGTCTCCTTGGCTGCCCAGGGAATCGGCAGCTGCTGGATCGGCTCAACAATTTTCGCTCCAGACGTAGTGCGCGGCCAGCTCAACCTTCCGACAGAGTGGCGCCCCTTGGGTGCCGTGGCTGTCGGCTACGCGGCTCAGCCGCCGGAGCCCCGCAAAGCAGTTGATCCCGCAGATGCACTAATCGAATTCTGAGATCTCCTCTTCCCCACACGGCGCCCTCCGCCCAGGACACGTATCCCGCGAAAACAGTCGAGATTCGCAGCACCCATCGAAGGAGGTTCAGCCCTGATATCACCATCACACCGTTGTTCCCCCGAAAAGTGTGCCGGTGAACGTACAGAATCAGCGATGCGCCCGACTTCTATCGCATACGCCCCCAGTGGAGTGGCGGTACCCGTTTCGGTTGTTGGTACGCTCCCCGAGGCGCTCGCCTCAGCTGTCACATCGCGAACTATCAGAGTCGACGCCCATCAGCGCATCGATGAACGTGGACAGCGGGCTACGCAGCAGATCAGGGCTGGCGTCGGTGACGCGATCGGTCAGGACCTGATGCAAGTCAATCTATCGGAGGCGGTGGTGATCGCCTCACGCCGGTCAGATCCGATTCCGATCCGTACACCGCATTGTTGGACGCAACCGACCCGCCCGAACTGAGGTCGTTACGGGAGGGTCGCGTGCAGAGCCTGATATGGCGAGATGTTCGCGCGGATATCTCCGCTCTAGCTGGATCGATGGCGCGGGCCACCCTTCGGTTCTTCGCTTGTGGCGATTGACGATCCGAAGGGCGGACCGCGGCGGATGCGAGTCACGGCAGGACCCGCCGAACGCCTCGATATCACCCTGCACATGCAAACTCATGTGAGGGGATACGGTGTCGCGCCGAACGGAGCGCTTACCGTCCGAGGTCGGTCTCCGGGAGGAACATGCGAGAAGCAGAAGCCTGCTCGTTCACCTTCGCCACTACGAGTGCTGGCGCGGAGAGGGCTCAATGAAACGGGCGTGTTCGCGTGCGGCTGGAGGCTACCGAGCTTATGACGATTTGTTGGGTCCCATTCGGAGCTTCCTGGTCGTCAAGTAGCGCACCATAGCGCTTGCTGCACATCCCGATCAGCTCTCCTGTCTCACCCATCGCTCACGAGCAGGCTGCTCGCTTTGGCGACCTTCTCCATCGCTGGTAGTCAAGTTTCCGACGCCGCGGCATAGAAAACTAATCGCGCTACCACCTTCCGAGTAGCCTGTGTCCGCAGCGCTCGAACTGATCCAGAACTGTCTTATAACCCGACCCCGGCCGGAACAGTTGCCACACGATACCCTTGGCTACCGTGAAGTGAGCGAGGCGAAAATTCTCGTGTTCGGTTAACGGCCAAGCGCCACACAGAATTAAACCTCGCAGGATGGGCGCCGATGGCGCGAACCGTGGCGGTCGCCTGGATCTCGAAGAAGACTTCGGTGTCCCCCTGTGCCAACCGGGTGAACTAGCCGATTTCCAGGGTTGACCTGTCCTTCGAGAGCACCTCGTCGTAGTAGTAGGCGGGAACTTCACGGTTACTGTTCTCGAGAACTTCGCCCCACGCCAACGTCCGCAGGATTCTTCCATCTCGGAAAACGGGTACCAACAAATTCTCTTCGGGCGAGACCTGCCCTCTTGGAACAGTCTTGAAGTCACCGTCGACCTTGCACAGCGCCAACCGCCCAGCCTTGGAATGCTTCATCAGGTTCCCGGTCGGCCTCTTGGCAATGTCCTTCCACTTACCATCGATGCAAATGGCATTTGCCTTCTGGCCGAAATTGAACGTATCGCGATTTATTTGCTGCAGCAGCCCGCCACCCATACCGCACAGTGCATTTTCCGCCGAAAGGCCTCGGCGCTCGAGCTCATCGTAGACCTGTCGCAAACTCTCAATTGTCAAGCCGTCGCCCTGGAGAGCCCGAATATAGGGCGGGAGAACCCTGAACCCCTTGCTATTGACTTCATACCCGAACGCCTCCATCAGCCACTCGACCGTGTCGGAGGTGACCTGCACTACATCGCCCGAATCGATACGTATCCCCACGAGTCCAGGATATTCCTCTACCTGCTCCTTTAGTTTGACGCCAACGATATTCCGGACCGTGTTCTCGTGGTTGAAAGTATCAGTCAGTAAACTGACAATGGGAGATTTCCTGTCGAGCATACGTCGCATCTGCTCCGCCTCCCCGTCGGGACCCCAGGAAGAAATACTTGCATGCTCCATGTGTACACCCGAAAATGCGGGAGTCGCTGCGTCGTAGTACTTCTTTGCGGCAACTGTTGCGGGCACCGTCTCGCTCTGGTCGAAGTTAACCAGATGCGCCATCCCTCCCAATGCTGCCGACTCCAGGGAACTCACACCGCGCGCGCCGAAGTCAGCCAGATAGTGGCCCGCTAGATCGGGATTGTCCGAGGTACGTTCCAGGGCGTTCCAGATGATTTTTTTCAACATCCAACTCAAGGAGGCGACTGAAGTCGGATACCATACTGCTCGCAGAAGCGCAGTTTCAAAGAAGCTCGGCACCCAGAAGTACTTGGGATCGGTATTGATAACCTGCAGCATCACGTTCCTTGTCGGAACTACTGTCCCTTCGGGAACGGCTTCGATCTCGATCGGCAAATAGCCTCCGTGGTCCTCCAGCAGGTCCAGCCAGATTTGCCGATTGAACTCGACATTTGTACCGCGAATAATTGCTTCGGCCTCATCAATGTCTTCAACAGTGAACGGCTTGCTGAGATACTCCCGGAGGAATGCCTGTAGCCCGAAAAAAAGTGTAGCTGGGAAGGCTCCGCCTCGGGACTCGATGTAGCTCGAGACATACTCGGTGCCGGGCGGATACTGGAAAAACTGGGTGTGCTTATAGTTGTCAGTATTGGTCAACAGATTAGTGAAGCCAGTTCTGGTGGTCATGCAATGCTCCTACGGGGATGGGGAGATTAGAACTCGATCGGATGCTGATAGCGCACTCGGACGCCCGATGAGGTGGACCAAAAGTCCTCGGAGGTCACGTAGAACTAGTCCGTTGTTGAGATCCTGCGATCTTTGAGAAAATCCGGAAGTTCATGCACCTCTGTAACCTGCGGGGTTGTCGTCTCCCGTGTGTCCCAGCCGATCATCTTTTCCGGCCTCAGTTCGAAGTAGGTTCTTCCAGCAACTTTGCCGAACAGAAAGTACGGCTCTGCAAAGGGATGGCCGGTGTAGAAGTACTTGTCGTACACCAGTTGCTCGAGGTGGGCCACACGCTCGGGATCATCTTCTACGGGAACGGCAGCGCCGAGAATGCGTACGCCGGCGACGGTGGCGTACTCGTCACCACTATCTACCAGCGCGGAAAGGGCGCGGCCGGCTCTCACATTCGCTGCGTGGCGCCCGGCGGCGTCAATGGGAAGGTAGATCTTTTCGTCTTCGACTACGTACCACAACGACGACAAGTAGATCGTTCCGTCTTCGTTGGAGGTAGCCAGCCGGATCATTGGCTGACGGGCTAGGTAGGCCCACCTCTTCTGTCCTCGCAGTGGCGCCGCCACACTGGCGGTAACGGCTGGCACGTCTTCACTCATTTTTCCATCCCCTGTCCCCGCAGGCTCCGCAACTGCTTGCTGTACGATTTTTGCTCGACAATTCCAGGCCGTGGCGATGGCCCACTGGTGAACAAAAGGCGACTCTCCTGTCCCGTCGGCTCCATGGTGTAGGTGAATCCTGCTGGCAGGTATAGGACTTCGCCGGGGCCAATCTCCAAAATGACCTCGCGACCGCCGCGGTCCTGTGCCCGAACCCGCATCATTCCCGAGATGCAATACTGGGTTTCGTCGAAGTTCGCTTGGAACCAATGCACTTCGCCATGCTGGGGCTCTACGTACATCATTCCATGCCGGAAGTACCTCGCATCATCTCGTTCTTGCGTGAGAAAGATTTTGGTCCCAATTCCGTTGTTCCAGTTCATCTGGGGAAGAGACTCGATTTCGTCTTCGGCTATCGCTCGAGGATAACGTCGAGCATTCTGAGCCTGAGGATCAAGATCTGACATCAATATGCCTTTCCATGCACTTAAAATGGGACGTGACGTCGAATTTTCCTACTTGGGAAGCAGCCTGCGTTCATTGATAGGCGGTTGTGCGAGCAGGCGTGCATCCCAGCCGCTCATTTCGTCGATGTCGATTCGGTACCAACGTCGGTTCTTCACAGCGCCGTCGCTAAAATAGAACTCAAGGTGGGGATGAGTGTGATAGAAATATTTCGCGGCGGAGAGGTCGAGCAGTGTTTCCACAATTTCGCCCTCTATGATATGTGCGGTTCCGCGGAAGTGCACTGACCTGAATTCGGTAATTTCGTCACCTTCATCGACGACGCCGGAAACTACCTTGTTTCGGCTTATGTTGCTGATGTGAATATTCGCCGGTGTAGTAGTGGCTCCTGGGTCGCCAATCGCACCGTCGAGAGGAATGTAAAGCGTTTCCTCGTCGGTCACGAACCACTCGGCGCTTACGTGAATAGCGCCGGCATCATCGGAGGTAGCTAGCCGAACCTTGCGAGCTCGTTGGAGGTATGCCCACCGTCCGATCCCGTCGAGTGGAACAAATTCGTTTAGTGAAACTGCCATGATTTAGTCTCCTCAAAGTTCAGGGTTGTCGCGCATCGCGATCAGTGCGTCACTGTAGGACGGATCGTCGCCTGTGAATTTCCACCCGGACTGTTGCACCGGTGCCATTGTCCAGAAGTTGATCGAGTCCACACCTGAGGCTTTGAAGGTGTATTTGAAGCCAGCTGGTGCCCAGAAGTGGTCACCTTCGTCGACGACGTAGTCGGCCTCGGCCCCTTCAGCGTCCACAGCGTGCAATCGGAGCTGACCCTTCACGCAGTAGAAGGCCTCATCCCATGCGGTCTCGTCCCAGACAAAGTCTTCCATATCCGAATCGTGGAAGCAGTATCCTTGTGTGTAGTAACGAGAATCCTCGCGTTCGCGAGAGATGAAAACTCCACTCGCACAACCCCTCGAAAAGGGCAGGCGCGGCATACTCTCGATCTCCTTGAAATTGATCACTTTCGGGAAGCGTTGAGGGCGGGACGGAAATGAGGCTCGAATTTCCGCGCCCACTGATTTTGTGGTGGACGTATGCGTATTGGGCATGAGTATTCCTCTCTGGGTTGCTACCATAATTCGCGAAACGGCGTGGCTCCGCTTGAGCACGTGGTCATACCAGGCCGCTGGACGATGCTGGCAGTACGTTGATAATAAATGTGGATCAACGAACGTGACGGTAAATGGAGGGGCGGAGCTATCCGCCACTGCTTCCGGTCAGAGTGCTTGTGGTCCAGCGATGAGACGACGTCCGATGCTGTAGGCGTGTCGGAGGTCGTTGCCGTCATAGAGTTTGGCTGCGAGGCTGCGAATGGGGTCCTTCGCGTTGACGCCAACCGTGTTCGGGAGCCATTCAAAAAGAGAGATATCTGAAGTCGAATCACCGTACGCAACGCACTCGGCTGCAGTCAGTCCCCAGTCGTTAAGCATGCGCTTTGTGATGAGCACTTTATCTTCGAGGGTCAAGGTTGAGTTTTCAGTGACTTCCCCTCCTAGTTCTATTCGCGACCCAAATGTTGCATGTGCCCCCCACCGTTCCAACCTTCGAACGAAAAAGTAGGGCGATTGCGAAATCACTATGCACCGCTCATCACGGGCAGCAATGTCAGCGAAGACCTCAGGTATGCCTTCGAGCCAAACGGCCGCCTCAAAGGCCCCATCAATCTGGTCTTCGCTGGCTCCTGCCCATAACTCTAAGGCCTTGTTCCAGAAGGCAACCTCGCTGATCTCCCCACGCAGCCACGCCTCTTCAAGGGCGAATGCGGTATCAAAGCAGCCTAAGAACCGGGAAAGTTCTACCGTTGCAGCACCCATCAGGAGCGTCCCGTCCATATCGAACACGTGGAGTCTGCTCCCACCTTTGACTGCCGGAATGCTCTGCTGCTGCATCTGCACGCCCATCCCACCTCAGATCTCGGGGACTATTGAAGTCCGTCATGTAAAGCGTGTGGTGGGTTCGAACACGTGATGCTCCTCACCCATGTTGTGGGATAACGATAGCCGGAGACCCTCAAGACAGCAATAGTAGTAACGTTTCTATTTTGCGCCTGCCTCTGGTGATGCTTCGAAGGATGTCGCATAGGAATCGTCGTCGACATCGCAGTCGTCGCCGATCTTTGGTGCAAGGCAGCAGCATTCGACCTTCTTAGGCCGTTCGTTGCGAGGGTGGATCCGAACGAGGCGAGTACGAGCTGGCAAGAATGGTTTCTAGTTTCCGCCTTGATTCTGCTTGCGTTGGTACTTTTCCGTTACCCCGTAGTTCCCGTTGGCTCTGACTGCCGTACTCCGCCCGCGATGGCCAACGCGGTCGTTGACAATTAGCTGGTGCATCAAGGTAAATTCGATGGCCCGTGTGGTAATGCGCTGATCTTGCCGTGTGATGGCGCTGTTAATCGCGCTGTGCGCGACGCGTCACTGCAAGTCACCGGCTGTGCCGGGGATTGGACGAGTTCGACGGAGGTGCACATGTTGTTGCCCGGTGCAGCCTCGATTGCGAGGCGGATGCTCGAGGCCTGGGCGCGAGCCGGTGACTGACGCTCCATCTCGCGCTCGGCACGGTTCCGTCATCGACTGGCGTTACTGCGGAAGGAACCGGCTTCCGTCGATCCCCAGGGCGCGCATTTTGCGGTAGAGGGTGGAGCGAGCTACCCCCAGGCGTTGCGCAGCCAGTAGTTTGTTGCCGTCGGTCTCGACGAGTGCTTTGAGCAACGCGTCACTCTCCGCCAATTCGAGAGATGTCGACGCATTTCGGCGGCGTAGATCACCGTCGCGGTATCCGTCGGGTAGATGCTGCACTCCGATGTCGGAGCCCATCGACCGCAGGAGCGAGGACGCCAGAACCGATTCGAGTTCTCGGACATTTCCCGGCCAGTCCCGCGCGACCAGCAGTTGCAGAGCAGCGGGTTGCAGTCGCAGGCCGTTGCGGTCGGGGGAGTGCTTACGTAGTAGGGCGACACTGATGTCGGCGATATCTTCGGACCGGAGTCGCAGTGGATCGATCTCGATGCGGCGCATGAAGTGATCGCACAGTCGTCCGGCGGGACCTTGACGGATCGCTTCGCCGGCGGTGGCAATGATCTGCGCGCGATGGTCGACTGCCTCACTGAGGACCGCGCAGACGTTGGGGACCAGTTTTTCCGGCAGGAGATCGAGGTGCCGGATGATAAGGGCGCCGTCGACCTTGTTCCAATTGATCAGTCCGGTAATCCACGCGTCGGGGTCGACAGAGGCGGTAGCAGCGTCGAACACGGTGAAACGGCCGTCGGCATCCTGCATCCGGTGGAGGGCGCTTGCGGCGAAGAACTTGCCGACGCCGGGTTCTCCGGTGACGAGGACAGGCGCGTCGATCGAGGCGAGCCGCTCGAGTTCGGTCTGCAGTCGTTTCGTCGACAAGCTGCGGCCGGGAATCTTGACAGTCTCCGCGCGTTTTTCGACGGCGGAGGCTGACGCCAATTGACGGGCGGACGACTTCTTCGTATCGCGGAGATGCTGCCGCATCTCGATGACGATGCCCGCCGGCGATCGGGAGTCTCCGACTCTACGTGCAGTCGCGGATACCGTGACGTTGTCGGCGAGCCTGACTTCCCCGATGAATTCGTCGCGGCCGGCGAGCATTCGGCATGCCCAATCCCAGAGGAGCGCTTGGTCGGACGTGTCGATGATCTGCGCGGCCATCGGAGTGGTCATGATGACATCCTGGTTCAAGGACACCACTGCGGAGGAGCCGCGGCGAGAGGCCTGCAGGAAGGACTGGAGAAGCCGTTGCTCGCGATCGGAGGACTCGGCATAGAGGCGCGACTGAATTTCGCGAACGGCTGATTTCGCCAGGGCGCCCATCAGCGCGTTGGAATCCGACAGGTTGGAGGTGATGTCGAGTATCCCCTCCACGGTGCGGGTGATCGGATGGATGATGGGAACACCGACGCACGCCAGGCTCTGTAGCGCCTCACGGTAGTGCTCGCCACCGCTGACCTGGAACGGTCGTCGCTCCTCCAACGCGGTGCCGATCCCGTTGGTGCCGGTGTCCTCCTCGGCATACCGGAATCCGGGTGCCACGTAGGCGCGGTCCAAACGCGCTCGCAACCCAGCGTTGCCAGCCCTGCGGTCGACGATCTGCGCGGCGGAATCGGCCAGCAGGATGGTCGCGGGGGCGTCCAGCAGATGGAGGACGAGGTTGTCGATCACGGGATCGGCGGCTCTTCTCAACCGGCTGTCGCGATCCACGTCCGGCGTGTAGGGAAGGTCGTCATCGCCGGACGAGACGCCGATAACTTCACACCGCCGCCACGACGCTTCGATCTCGGGTCGGAGATTGCTCAACTCTGGGTTCTCTCGTGATGGCGCTGATGTCCAGAATCGGTCACGTTCGCTCGTCCAGAGTCGGTCACGTTCGTTCCATGGCCCGCGGCGCGCCTTGTCGATACTCATAACCACCTTACATAACTGGTCAGGGGATTCCCGGAGCCCGATTTTCTCCCGGCAATGTAACTTGGCTCACATCGGTGGCAGTGTCCCATTTTGCTACAGTCCGCAGGCGAGAGCGTGAGGAAGATTATGTCCGACTTCGTCGACGGGTGACTCGACGCGCGCGAACAGGTGGGCCGGGACGGTGCCGCGGCGGGACGGTCCAGGCAGGCTGGCGGCTCGGAAGGATCCGTGCCCGGTCGAGCTCACCCCGCCGATCCATGGCGCGCACTGTGATTCACCCCTTCGGTAGCGTTTGGATTCGAACCGGGCTACCACGGTGGGTTGTCGAGCCAGGACCGCCACGACCGTTCCGGAGCACGGATTGGTTGCGGCGCACCCGATGAGGGCGAGTTGCTCGAGCGACCGGACGGGGACGGGGGAGGGCATTCCGGGCGGGGGCAGCGCCGGGTCGGTGGCGGTCGTCATCGCGGCCTCCTCCCGTCCGTGCGGGTACGGGCGGGGTCCGACATCACTGCTTCTTCCCCGCCGATGGGGTGGTGCTGGTGCGGTACCCGGCTCGTCCCTGAGAACGGGCAGGTGGCGCGTGTCAGTGTTGTCGGTCGTGGCGGTTGAGTTCGTCGAGGACCTGGTCGAGGGCGGTGGTCGGAATCCGGAAGTCCGGGCCTTCCGCGTCTCGGAGCATTCCATGACGCTGCGGCGAAGTTGCCGCTCCCGCTCGGTTGAAACGGGTGGGGGGCCGCTGTTGAGCGTGACCGACCGACTCCTTTTGCCGCGGCATGCCGTCTCGGGTGATCCGATGTTCGGCACCGCGGGGAGCACCATCGTGGAGCCTGCTGAGTTGCTCGAACGCCAAGTCCCTCCCCGTGACCAGGATGCTGCGCTGCACTGAGGGTGCCTCTCGTGTGTGTCGAGCGGCGCGCTCTGCTGACCGCCCGCTCAGGCCAGGATGAGGCCGTGGCGATCGAACCGCAGCAGACCTTGACGTGTGTTGTTCGCGGCGGCATGCGCACCTCGATCGCTCGTACGGCTGGGTCATGCGGCATGTCTCGGGACCCGACGAGTCTGCGCGGTCGATCGAGGAACGCACTGCCAGAACGGATCCCGGCGAGGCTGCACGGGTGATCCTGCGGGGTGTCGAGCGGGGCAAGGCGCGGGTGTTGGTTGGCCCGGATGCTCGGGTGGTTGATGTGGTGATCAGGTTGCTCGGGCCTGCGTATCAACGTTGTTGCCGGCGCGAAAGCGCCTGCAGAAATGAGGTGTCCACCCACAACCGCGGAGACTGTTTACCGGTGAATCTGTTCGCGCCCGGGAAGCGGATACGACCCTGGCGGCTCCCCGCGGCTCTATCTGGTCATCGCTTTTCGTTCTCGTTGGCGCGGCGATGGTTGGCGCACGGGGCTTTTCGTAGCCCACCGAGGGTGGCGGCTGGCACGCACCGGGGAAGGCCCTGTGTCAACGAGCAAAGAGGTGTTCCATTAGTTGTCCCAGGGCGCCCTCATCACAGGCGGGGGAGGATGTCCATCCACACGCGCAGTGGTGGCCGTCCGATCACGGGTACGTCGACGAATACGAGGGAGCGCTGCGGGGAGGTCCAGTCGCGCATGTCGAGTGTCGAGCAGCCGGGGGTCGGTTCGAAGCCGCTTGTGCACAGCACGCTCACCCCGGGCTCGAGTGGAGTCAGAACGCGGGTTCCCGGCACGTCGGGGTTCCAGAAGCCGGGGTCCTGCGGACCGAGCACGTCGTTGACGAACACGAGGGAGCCGCGAGGAATCGGCGGGGTGGCGGGGTCGGCGCCGGCGGGGGTTGAGCCGATCAGAACCGTGGCCGCGGCCGAAGCGAGGGCGGCGCCGGTATGCCGTCCGGAGGGGATCGGCGGGGCCATGTCGGACTCCTTGCTCAGGGAAGGTGCGGAGAGTGTGTCCTCACGTTAGTCGTTGTCCCATGTCGAGCGGCCGCTTCGGGTGACTGATCGGGAATCGAGGATTCTGGCGTAATCAGGAGCAGGTCAGGCGGTTCGCTAGCCATTTAATGGTGGTCCTTCGGTGTGGTCCGTCCCGGCTCAGGGTCACGGCCGCGGGGACCGGGTGTTACCCAACACAAATGTTGGGTAGGATGGGTGTATGGCGACGGTCAAGGCGCGAGACGAGGCAGTGACGGCGGCTGCGGCGAAGAAGGCCGCAGGGCGTGCGGCGCGGGCGAGCGGCCACGCGGGGAGGTCGCCGCGGGTGGCCGCCGATGATCCGTTGTCGGCGGAGCGGGTGCGGTACCTGACCGGCGCTTTCGGTGGAGCGCAGCTTGCGGCGATCGTCGGGGTGAACCGGTCACAGCCCTCGCGGTGGATCAAGGGTGTGGAGCGGCCGGGTCCGGCCGCTGCGCCGTTGTTGATCGACCTCGAGCATGTGCTGGCCCGTGCCCGCCTGGTCTGGGGGGAGACGGCCGCCCACACCTGGCTCGAGAGCGCAAACGCGTATCTCGACGGTGCGCGTCCGCTCGATGTGCTGCAGCTGTCCGGGCCTGCTCCGGTGCTCGAAGCGTTGGATGCGCAGGCGTGGGGCGGGGCCGCCTGAGTGCTGGTCTACCGCATCTTCCCGTATCTGTCCGCGGCGGCACCGGGACAGCCGGGGCACCCCATGTATGAGCATCGGCCGCAGCGCGGCGGCCGGATCGATCACCCGGATTATCACGTCTGGTACCTCTCCCGACTGGCGGAGGCGGCCTGCGGGGAAAGTTTCGGGAACCTCGCCCGCTGGGAGGCGTCGATGCTGGAGTTCCCGCTGCTGCCGGGGTCCCGGCGCGCGCTCGGGGTGTTCGAGTTGCCCGATGATCTGCGGGTCCTCGATCTGGACAATCCGGCGCAGTTGGTGCGGTTGGGGTTGCGACCGACCCAGGTGGTGACCCGGAATCTGACGGTCACTCAGGGGTGGGGGCATCGGATCTGGTCGGAGACCGAACCCCACACGGGGGATCGGGCGTGGCAGGCGGTGTCGTGGTGGTCGTATCACCGCCCGCAGTGGTCGGTGCTGGCTTCCCCGCTGCGACCCGAACTGGTGCGGGTCGAACCCCTGGACCTGGAGCATCCGGCGATCCTCGACTCGGCGAAAGCCTTGCAGCGCATCGTTATGTGACGGGTGCCGGGACTTGTTGCCCCGCGCGTGAACGGAGCGAAGTTCGGGCGACGCGGTGGGCGGGCGGTGTCGGCCACCGCGGCCAAGTGGCGCGCTTCTTCCGTTTCTGAATCAGGTGCGCGAGCAGGACGACGACCGCGCCGGCGACGAGCCCGGACGAGTGCGGACACCACGGACGAGTGAGCCGATCCGCAGCGTCGCACAGAAGCGGCGTAAAGAAGGGAAGCTGATCGGATTACCGATCGGGACCCCCTGAACTACCGGTGCCCTGCGTTCCAGTTAGACCGGGCGCGGCGCAAATCCATGACCTGGTGAAGTACGCGAACCGGCGGTTCGCGATGGGCGCAGGGCCTGTACGGTGCGTCGTCGTGGTGGCCGACGGGTTCGGAGATCCTCGATGGTCGCAGCCCGCTCGAGGATCTCGAGGCTGGTGAGCTGACCGAGATTGCGGGCGACAACGTCCTCGACGCGGTCCGTCGGGGGCGTGTGAGCGAGTGCGAACCTCTCACGGCGCACCCGTGCACACCGCGGCTGGCACCGAGTTGTGGCGGTTCCACCGCGCGGGCAGCCCCTTCCCGAACGGTGTTCCACTCGACTGCCATCGACCCCCGCACGATGCGGGTGCCGCGGCAGGGCCGAGTTCGACCCGTCCACGACAACCACATCTACTCGGTGGATCACACCTCGGCGGCTACCTGTACGTCGGGTGATCGGTGGGTGCGGTTGTGGCCGAGGGGATTTTGCGGCAGCGACATCTCCAAGACCGCGCTGCTCTCCGCACTGCTTTCGCCGAAGTGTCGCTCATCCGGATGATCACGGGTGCGGACATCAGCACTTTCGACTGCAGCGGTGTGCGGTGTCCGCGGTCCTGGCTCCGGGAACGCTGTTGGTAACTTCGGCTGGATGGTGTGTGCGGTCAGAAAGTCCGGTGATCGCGACGGGGCCGGTCACTTGTCGCAGGCGATGCCGTCCTTGTCGCGGTCGAGCTTCGTCGAGTATCCGGGTTCGCCCTGATAGATCGGTGCTGCCCCGGCTGCTTTCGCGTCGGCGCAGGACCCGTAGCTGACGGATGACTGCGGGACGGTGGGGATCGGTGCCGGGGGATTCGGCGGGATCACCATGGGTGCTGGTGGTGGGGCAATAGCAACGGTGGTGGTGGGGGCGACGGGGGCCACGGGCGGTAGGACTGCCGCGGAGCTGGTGAGAGGAAGGTTCGCGGCGGGCGTGGTCGACGTTGCGCTCGCGGTGGTCGTTGGCCGGGCACTCGACGCGTCGACCAGTCGTGCGATGGTTGCCGTGGTGGTCGGCGTGCTGTCGGACTGTGTGCCATCACTGCCGCAGCCGCTGATGAGTGCAGCGAGGGCCACAACCGCCATCCCGAGGATCGTCTTCTTCACCCTGGAAGGTAATCAGACAAACAGGGCGCCGGGTATCGGTCGAGTGACCGACATGTCCTACTTTCCGCGCAGTTACCCCGACCGCTGGAGGCCACTCGTTTCCCACGCTCTCACGCGATTCCGGTTCCTTCCCGGACTCGGGGCAACGGAGGTTAAGGGCGTTGTGTCGTTGCTTCGGTGACGCCGCCGACCGAAGTCGGGGGTCCGGTCGGCGGAGTCGCCGTGAAAGTCGTTTCGGGCATACGGGTCGTTACAGGCTCGCGCTGAAAGGTTGGCGCCGAACGTACGAGGTCCATCGTGGCGCCCGCCCGCTGCGGTTCGACGTGTCGATTGCGCACCCTCGAGGGGCGGCGTCCGTGCTGGCGGGGTGAACGACACTCAAACTGGCCGCGGTACGGGCGGCACTCTCCGGAGGCGCCCAACCGTTTGTGGCACAGGATGCTCGGTCGTCGCGACCTCGGTAGCGGCATTGTGAAGGAGGCCGCTCTTCGATGCCGATGGATGCAGTTCCCGATCTTCGTCACTGCCGTTGGCTGCGGGTGGCCGGCGGGCGGTATGGGCCTGGCCGCGAGCACGAAACCGGGTCCGGTCTCGCGGTGGCCGCAATGATCTTGGGAACTATCGAGCTGATGGCCGTTGTCCTGGCGATCGTGCTGGCCGTCTCTCTTCGCTGAAACACCCCGAAAGGACATCGAGTCACCGATCACCAACGCTCTGTCGTGGGGGCATCCTCGATCTCACCGTGTTGAGTTCCGCCACACTGTGGCACCCCAAGGGGCGCGGTCACGGTTCCTCTTTCGGAACTCGCGAGAGTCGTGAATCGATTGCGAAAAGTGTTGGGAGGTCGCATATTAACTACCGTTGCCGATCCTGCTATTCCTGTGGTGGCGGGTCACAGACATGTTTGGGTGGCCTATGTCAGTCGAATAGCTGACACAGCAAGTGGACGGGGCGGGGGCCGCGGCGTGCGTGATGCCTCCTTGTCTCTGTTCGCGGGAGAACGGTGTCGCCTGCTACGCGCATGGGACCGTCCCGATCTGATTTCTGCCACCCTCATGGAACCAGTCGCCGAGAGGACCCCTGCCACTGCTGGGGCCGGATCAAGACCTTTGTCGACGAAGCTGTCAAGGGACACGGGGGCGTCGACCGAGTTGCGTGGTGATGCCCGGGACCGGGCACTCTCGGGTATGGGATCGAACGCAGGCCGCCCTACCAGCCCGCCGGCCGCAGCTCTGGGCGGTCGGCTGATGCAGCTGGTCGGCGACCGTGATGCCGCCCGGTTCTCGCGTGAGATCTCCGAAGTGTGCGTCGAACCGCACCCCACCAACGGTCGGCCAGCCTATCGCGACGTCCTCACCTGGGTCGTCGATGCCATCGTCGGCGTCATCATCGCGCGCCTGGGTGCCGCAGGCCCAGGAGAGGAATTGATCTTGCAACTCCGCTTCACGGACGGCGGCGGATATGTCGACGTCGAGGCCTTGCCCGCGTCGGAGCGTTGGGTGCTGCGGACGGTGTCGGCCTTCGTCGCCGAGGATCTCACGGAAGGGAAGCGGTTGCTCACCGCCGCCGAACAATTCGACATCACCCTACGGGCGGAAACCCTGGCCGACGCGATTATCTGGCTCGACTTCGTTCTCGATGTCGACCTGCCCGACCCACCCGACATCACCACCACATAGCGACGGGTGGCTTGGCTGGGAAGTTCGGAAGAGACGAGTTTCCCGCTGCGCAGGTCTCGGTCCGAAGCGTGCGGGTTGACTGCTCATCGACTGGGCACCACGTCAATCCTGTGCCACTAGTCATCTATCGGGTCTTTGTGTGCGGTCAGGAGCAGGTGGTCGAACCGGGCGCGAAGCAACTCGGGCAGCATCGCCTCGGCGGCGGGGTCGACGAGAGCGTCGTGTCTGGCCGGTTGTCATTCGACGACTGTGGCGACCCCGAGGGTGGTGGTGATGGGTTCGAGTCCGATCAGTGGCCACGCGGCCGTGAGGGTGACAACGCCGGAAGTGGGGGTGCGGATCCAGTATCCCGGCACGGTTCGGTAGAACGTTGTCGTCCCCGAACCGGCTGCCGTGGTCACGGGGCAGTACGGGTCGGCTTCACCGTGGAGATCGTCCACCCCGATCTGGACGGTCAGGTAGGACCAGTGCGCGGAGAAGTCGTTGCGGTCGGTCAGGGCACGGGTTTCGTGGCATGCGATCTGGGCGCTGATATCGGTGGCCGTCAGGGCGAGCAGTAGCTGCATGCCGCTGGGGTAGGCGACGATTTCCGAGAGTTCGAGCCGGACGCAGGGTGAGGCGGCGAGAAGGCTGGGGCCGTGTACCCGGTTCCCGCCGGTCGCTGGTGGTGCAAGCGCCGGCCACCGCCATCTGCGCATGACACCGATGATCCTCGGTCATCGATCAGGTTTCGAGCACGGAATGTGATGAAGGTGCCCGGGGCCGCCGAAACGAGGCGGCCGGGACGGCGTCATTCCTGTGCTCTGGCCCCCCACCACACCCACGCCGAATTCGGTGCGCGAACCCGCTCCGGGTTTTTTTTCAGGCTCCTCACGTGTGTGGCATCGAGATTTGGGGGGCATTCGCGGAACAGGGTTGGGTCTGATACCGGTTCAGGGGCTGATTAAGGTCCCGCGGGTTGTGTTCCCAGCCCGCGGGGCCGCGCTCATTGTTGTGGGATGCGTTCGTGGACGGTGATCAGGAGATGATCGAATCGTGCACGGAATGACTCGCTCGGGCTGCCGGCATTGGTTGCCAGTTCCTGTACGAGTTGGGTGGCGATGGCCCGGAGCTTGGTGTTGGTGTGTTGCGAGCGCCAGGTCAGCACGTCGAAGGCGCGGTCGGCGGAGATGCCGTAGACGAGCATCAGCGCCCCTTTGGCTTGTTCGATGACGGCCCGCGTCTTTTCCAGCTCGTCGACCGCTTCGGTCACCGATTCCTGTAGGTCCGTGTCGAGGGTGTCGGTGACGTCGATGTAGAACCCGGAGGTGCCGATCACCGCATCGGTGTTATCGAGCAGGCGGTCGCCGACGACGATGACGTGACGGGTGCGGCCGGTGGTATCGATGATGCGGTGCCGGCTGCTGAACGGTTCCGCGTCGGAGATCATTCGTTCGAGGATCTTCGCGACCTGCCGTTGGTCGTCCGGGTGTTTGTGGGAGAGGAGTAGTTCGGTGGTGGGGGTGATGGTGCCGGGGGTGTATCCGTGCATCTGTGCCACGGCATCGGACCATTCCCACCGCTCGCCGTCGAGGTAGAAGCGGAAGCTTCCGACCCGCTGTGGGTCACCTGCCCCGAAGACCTGATCCACCGTGCGATCCACACCCACAACCGATCCGTTTCCCATTCTTCGTGTTGTTCGCAGCACGAAGCATCTATGGGAAGTCTGTCACGTCGGGTGCGGGAGGAGTCGCTATATGAGGGCATGGAGTTGGGCACGTTCGATCCGCTAGCCCCGCGAATTCCTGCCCGACGTTGCACCGCTCTTGGTATCGCTGCGCAGCCCTGGTCGAGCATTCGGGTACCGAGCCGGGGGAGGGAGGTACCTGTTGTTGGGCCAGTGGCTCGTGATCGGGCCCATTTCCGGCCACGGTACCGACCAGCAACCACGCGTAGCGCTCCGTCCTTCCCGGAGCGGGGTCGGATGCGACAATCAGGTCCATGCCCGACACACCGGAGAAGGACCATGACGCGATCGTGCCGGGGGCGCGGGTGCGGGTCCGGGTGGGCGGCAGTGCCGCCGGTTCGGACTGGGTCCTGGGGGTGGTTGTCGACGATTACGCCGCCGAAGCGGGCAGTGGTGCCGGGCACGATTGGGCCCCGGTGCGCCGGTGGGCCGTGGCGGCCGATGACGGACGGCTGGTCTTCGTCGACGATGGTGACATCGAACCCACCCCGCCAGAGACCAGCTGAGAGGTCATCCCCGTCCAGTACTGGACTGGACTATCGCGTTGCCAGATCAGCGCCCGGCGGACGCTGTGGCGGTGCGCGTCCCGTCGGCGGGGAGTGGCCGGTCCAGCGTTGTGGGTGGTGGGTTATCTCGGTGGCATGTCGAACTGTGTCCACTCTTGTCCCCACTGCCGCAACCGGTTTCGGTTGAGCAGTGTGTGTGCGAGGGCGGTGGGGAGCAGGACGGCGCCGGCGGCGGTTGCCCATACTCCGAATGCGGCGCTCACGGCCAGCACGGTGTTGTCCCGGCTGCTGGGGATGGGGTCGGTGAGGTTGCCGTCGGCGTCGACGCTGATGGTGATCGTCTGACCCGACTGTGCGTTCGCGTCGGTGGGCACTGGTGCGGTGCGGTGCCCGTGCGGGGTGGACCAGCGGGCTTGGGCAGTGTTCTCTGTGCCGGCGGAGCGAACCGAGAGGTTGTCGGGTGCGGGGTGTGTGTCCTCGAGCAGAACGGCCGGCACCTGACGCACGCCGGCGCGCAGTGCCTGGGTCTGGTCTTCGAGCCGGGTATGTGTCGCAGTTCCGAACGCGGCGACGGGAATCGCCAACAGGACCAGTAGTGCGGCGAGCAATACCAGGATGGCCTCGAGGCGGTCGCTTCGGCGCATCAGGTGGTTGCTGCTCCAGGGACGGAGCCGCCATCACCGGATCGGTGTGGGAACAGGAGCCGATTCCTCCGGGCGCATTTCTCTCACCCCCAGCAGGTTCCGCTTTTCTTCCTTCTTCCTCGATTGTGCGACGAAATCTGCGGTGCTGTCGCCCGACGTTCCGGGAGATGATCTCGAGGTTGCGGGGATCGCCGAGCCTTGTCTCTGCGTCGACACCCATAGGCAGGCCAGTGTGGTGACTGCCCGGAGTGATCGGGGGCGGGGCGCGATCTTGTCCCATCCGTTTGCCGAGTGGTGAACCCGGGTGTGCCGACACGTCCGCTCTCCATCTCAACCTGGGTATCGGTCGTTCGTCGAGAAGAGGGAAGACGCGGTACACGGAAATATAGGGAGCAAGCTGCTGTGCAATGGGGCGGGGCGTGGGTGAGGACATCACGGTCGCGGTCCTCGACACGCAGGCCACCGGGTGGGCGGCAATCAACCAGGAACGACTCGCCGGCCGGGTGCGCGTGGCGCGATTACCGCGACTCGCGGATGACCTGCACGACCATCCTGGTCGGTATCCCGACCGCGGCGCGGTGCCGGCGCGGCCGAGACGAACGCGCCGTGATACTGGTCGAACGGGTACACCACCGGACATCATCATCGATGCCGCAGGTGCTCTTGCCGACCGCGGATGAGCACGTGTCGTCGACTCGTTCCTCGATGACTTCGGTTTCATCGTGGATGTTCGGTGATCGGCGTCCGCAACCACACATCGCGGTGGCGCAGTGAGGCCTGAAATTCCTCGTCGTCGAGCTTTTCCACCAGCGTAAGCGGGACAGCGGAGTGCAACTCGTATGTCGGTGCTCTCGGCTGGGAAGCGACCACGGTTGGGAGTCTTGCTCTGGCCTCGGCGCGGGTGGGAATCGCCTCTACGGAAGGCTCATCGTTTGGACGCCTTTTTCGGCAGGCCGGATGGGTGGGCGCCGACCACGGTGGGTACCCCATAGATGGTGATGTGAGATGACCTCCCACGAGGCGATCCGACGGTGGATCGCGCAGCAGATGTGCCTCGACCTGGAGGCCGCCGATCCGGCCGCCCTGGCTTACCTCGACGAGGTGACGGCGGTAGCCGAGGCGGGATACGTGCGGTCCCTCCTCAAGCTCGGGAGTTACCGTCCCTTGGTCGGTTGACCTCCGGACAAAAGAAGGCTGCCAGGAAGGCTCCGGCGAAGACGTCGGGCGCGAGGTCGGCGGCTGCGGAGTCGGCTGCGGAAGCGACGGCCGCGAAGAAGGCTCCGGTGACCGGAGCGGCGGCGGGCACCGCTCCGGCGAAGGCGACGACCAAGGAGATTCGCGAGTGGGCAATCGGGGAGGGCCGTGAAGTGTCCGTCCGCGGTCGGATTTCGGCCGCGATTGTGCGAGCATTCCAGGACGCTGCGGCAAAGTTGCCGCTCCCGCTCGGTTGAACGGGTGGGGGTCCGCTGATGAGCGTGACCGACCGACTCCTGTCGCCGCGGCATGCCGTCTCGGGTGATCCCATGTTCGGCACCGTGGAGGTCACCATCGAGGAGCGTGCTGAGTTGCTCGAACGCCAAGTCCCCCCTCGTGGCAAGGATGTTGCGCCGCACTGACGGTGCCTCTCGTGTGTGTCGAGCGGCGCGCTCTGATGACCGCCCGCTCAGGGCAGGATGAGGCCGTGAGCGATCGAACCCGAGTGTGGACTCGATGCTCGCATATACGCGGACGACTTTGTGCGTCCGAGGGTGAGACTTTCGCATCCCGACGACCGCGCTCGATGAGGTTCTCGATGAGCTGAGCAGTGTCGAACGATCTCGTGCGATCGCTGCACCAAGAGAGGCAGGTAGGTCGCCATCCGGTGAAGGTGCCGGTGTTGTTCCCGGTGGCGTGCGCACCTCGATCGCTCGTACGGCTGGTCATGCGGTGGGCGTCGATGGTGACGAGGTTGCGCGGTCGTTCGAGGAACTTATCGCCAGAACGGATCCCGGCGAGGCTGCACGGGTGATCCTGCGGGGGTCGAGCGGGGTACGGCTCGGGTGTTGGTTGGCCCGGATGCTCAGGTGGTTGATGTGGTGACCAGGTTGCAACGGTTGTTGCCGGTGGCGAAGCGTCTCCAGAAATGGCATCGGTACGGCCGATATGACTGGCCGCCGAAAGGCCCGACGATCGAGCGCACGTGGACAGCCGTTTCGATGACGCCACAGCCGCACGTCGCGTTGGGTGCAACTGTGCAAGCCTGCCTGCGGAGGGAACATGTCTGGCATCCTCGGATCATGGCGGAACAGCGCGGAGTTGAGCGCCTAGGCCCGAGCGACCTGACCGAACTCGCCTCGGACGTCGGGCCGGTGCCCATGAATGTCGGTGCCGTGCTCTTCCTCGTCGGTGACGGGACAGCCGGTGACGGGACAGTGGATTTGGCGACCATCGAGGCCACCCTTACGAAGCGGATCAGCGGGATACGCCGGTTGCGGCAATGTCTGGTCGACCCGCCACCGGGCCTGGGCCGGTCGTACTGGGCCGACGACGAACACTATGACGTCGGTGCCCATTTCGCACGGGTGCGCTGCCCGGCCCCGGGTGACCGCGCCACTGCTCTGGCGATGGCGGTGGAGGCAGTCATTCAGCCGCTGCCTCGCTCACGGCCGCTGTGGAGAGCGATCATCATCACGGACCTTGCCGGCGATTTCGGTGCCGTCGGCCTGGTGATGGTGCTGCACCATGTTCTCGCCGACGGAATCGGTGGCCTGGCGATCTTGGCGCATCTGGTCGATGGCATGGCCGCGGCGGGATCGGTGGACGAGATCCCCATTTCGTCCCCGCCGCCACGGCCGATGGAGCTTCTCGCTGACTGCGCCGTCGAGCGCCTGCGCACGTTGCGGCAGATTCCGCGGACCGTGGCGCGGGTGCGCGGGGGCTGGAATGAGCTCGGGCACAGTATCGGTCGCCCCGCACCCCGCTGTTCTTTGAATGTGCCGACCGGGCCGCGCCGTAGGGTGACGACGGTGGAGACCGACCTCCGGACTCTTCGGGAAGCTGGGTGGAGTTCCGGGGCAACCGTCAACGATGTCCTCCTTGCCGCGATCACCGGGGTCCTGGCCGTACTCCTGCACCGACGGGGCGAGTTCCCGCTCGAGCTTGTGGTCTCGGTACCGGTCTCTGCCCGAAGGTCGACAACGAGCGGGAACCTGGGAAATCAGGTGGGGGTGATGCCGGTCCGGGTACCGCTGGCCGGGAGTCCGGCGGAGCGGTTAACCGCCATTTCAGGGATTACCCGTGTCCAGAAGAGGAGAACTCGTGGTACTTCGGCGGCACTGATCGGGCCCCTTTTCCGGTTTCTGGCAGCGGTGAAGCTGTTTCGGTGGTTCGTCGACCGTCAACGGCTCGTCAACTCGTTTTTGTCCAACCTGCCAGGTCCGCCGTCCCGACTGGCCATCGCCGGGGTTCCGATCGCGTCGATGGTGCCGATTACCGTCACTGCGGGAAATGTCGGTGTGGCGTTCGCGGCACTGTCGTATGCCGGCACACTCACGGTCACGATCATCGCCGACCCCGATGTGGTACCGGAGATCGACGACCTCGCCGCAGCCCTGCACGAACAATTCCAGGTTTTCGACGAGGGCCACGAGTCAGCGCGGTAGATGGCAGTCGGAAAGAACACCTCCGAAAACCGTGGGTGCACATCACGGAGAGGAAGGCGGTTTGGGGGAGAACAATGGGCCGTATGCCCGGAGTGCAGACCTTGCGAGTGGACCTGGAAGAGGTCGGTGCCCGGCACTGGTGGGCCGCCCTCCTCGCGACCCTGTCCGCCCAGTACGGCAACGCGTACATGCGGTTCGTGGGGGTGGTCGACGGTAAACCGTGGTACTTCAGCGCAACTTTCCCCGTTCCCCGGACCTGGGGATCGATCCCCCCGCGAGAGGAATGGGCACCCGGGATGACGGAAAGCCTCGCCGAGTTGCGGCAGCAGATCGAGGACGACGGGTGGCAGTACCTCGGCCACGGAAAACAACCCTGGCAGTTGACGTATCAGCGGGACCGGAACAGCGGTCCGACCCGGAAACTTAGCTAGCTCCCGCCGCAGCCGGGCCTGTGATGATGCGATGTCACCGCGGCTTGGTGCGGGTGCGCGGAAGTTTGGTGGCGATGACGGCGGCCTGAGTGCGGCGTTCGACGCCGAGCTTGCTCAACAACCGGGAGACGTAATTCTTCACGGTCTTCTCCGCGAGGAACATGCGCTCCGCGATCTGCCGGTTGGTCAATCCTTCGCCCAGAAGAGTCAGGAGTGTGCGTTCCTGATTGGTCAGTCCGGCGACCAAGCCTTCCTCCTCGGTGGGTTTGGTCCGCAGTTTTTCCATCAGGGCGGCGGCCGCACGATTGTCGAGCAGCGACTTCCCGGCACCGACCTCGCGGACGGCGTGGGCCAGTTCGGTGCCGCGGATGTCTTTGAGGGCGTACCCGCTGGCACCGGCAAGGATGGCGTCGAGCATGGCCTGTTCGTCCGTGAAGGAGGTCAACATCAGACACCGCAGTTCGGGCAGCTGGGAGAGGAGATCGCGGCACAGTTCGATGCCGTTGCCGTCGGGTAGCCGCACGTCGAGGACTGCGACGTCGGGTTGCAGTGCGGGAATTCGTGCAAGAGCCTGGGCGCAGCTTCCGGCCTCGCCGATGACGGTCAGTTCCGGATCGGTGGAGAGCAGATTCGCGATACCCCGGCGCACGACCTCGTGATCATCGACGAGGAAGACTGTGATCATGCGGCTCAGAACTCCATTTTCGGTGGTCAGCGCCCTGTATGACAGGGTACGTGATGAGGCAGACGCGTAATTGCTGTCTCGAAAATCACCGCAATGGGTGTCAGCGGAGATCACCTGCCGGGCGGAGCAGCGTGGTGCGGTGCCCGCTGATCTGTTCGATGCCGATGACGAGGTAGCGGTCGTCATGAGAGCTGCTCCACGGTATGCGGGCCGGGTCGGCGAACCCGATCAACCCGTCGGTGCCGGACAGTACCCGTGACCTGCCCATTGCCAGGACACTCCAGCCGGTGCGGGTGGCCGGGTCGATGGTCCCCGCCTCGAACGCGAGCACCCCCCGGTCGAACCGGTCGAACCACGGGTTGTTGCCGGTGGGGATGATGAGATCGCCGTCGAGGGCGGCGAAGGTGACCGGCCGCACCGCGGGCAGGGCGTCCTCGGTGTAGACGAGCCGGCCGGTTGGAACCGAGCGCAGCAACTTTCGGCATTCGGCAGTGGGGAGCGGACCGTCCGAATTCATGGCCACCACGGGTGGTTTTTCCTGATACATGACTGCTTCTTCCGCGGGTGGTGAGTACCGACCCCACCAGCATCGGGTCTGTTGCCAGGACGCAAACAGAGGACAAAGTCGTCACTGTGGCCCTCGAGCGTCCTGACCACATTTTCCGGGGAGATTCGGGCTGTACTCGTTGACCCGTCCTCCTCGAGCTAGGTGATAGGGGCGGGTGAACCGCCGTGCCTGCCTGCGTGGTCGTGGTGTGATGGTGGTGAGTGTCGATACTCGGTAAGTGGGAGCGAACGATGAGCGCCGACGAGGAACCGTTACTGACAGGTGGGTTGTCGCAGTTGCGGCTGCGAGAGCTGCTGGTCGAGGTTCAGGACCGCATCGGCCAGGTGATGGACTCCCGCGACCAGATCGACGCTCTGCTCGAAGCGGTGCTCACCGTCGCGTCCGGACTGGAATTGAATGCGACCCTCAAACGGATTGTGCACGCGGCGATCGAGTTGGTCGACTGCCGATACGGCGCCCTCGGAGTGCTCAATCCTTCTCGGGACCGACTCCAGGAATTCGTCTACGAGGGTATAGATGAGCACACCCGGGAATTGATCGGTGAACTCCCGACCGGCCACGGGTTGCTGGGGTTGTTGATCGAGCAGCCGAAGCCCATCCGTCTCGACAGCATCGCCGCACACACGGCGTCCTCCGGATTTCCTGCCTATCACCCACCGATGCGCACATTCCTGGGCGTACCGGTGCGGGTGCGCGGCGAGGTCTTCGGGAATCTCTACCTCACCGAAAAGGCGGGTGGGCAGTCCTTCACCGAGGACGACGAGGTCGTCGTCCAAGCACTCGCCGCCGCTGCGGGTATCGCCGTCGACAATGCTCGACTATTCGAGGATGCCCGGCTGCGACAGCGGTGGCAGCACGCGACCAGTGAAATTCGCGGGGAGCTGCTCGCGGCCACCGATACCGGGGAAGTTCTCGACCTCATCGCCCAGCGAGCGCGCACACTCGCCGGCGCCGACCACGTACTGATCGCCCAACCCGATGATCCCGATGTCGAGACGGCGGAAGTCACCACGCTGACGGTCACTGCATACGCCGGAGACGCGACCGCCGCCTTCCACGGCCGGCAGATTCCCGTCGACTGCTCCGACATAGGACGAGCGTTTCGCACCGGTGAGCAGATGCGCGTTCCGCAGATCACGGAATGCAGGAGCTACGGCACTGCGCTCCTGCTGCCGCTGCGGGTATCCGTCGACACGATAACCGGGGTGCTGGCGATCATCCGAGAACTCGGGGCGGATTCGTTCGACGATCGGCAACAATCGTTGGCCGCCGAGTTCGCCGATCAGGCTGCTTTGGCGCTCAAGCTGGCTGATGATCAACGGCAGCTGGCCGACATGTCGCTGATCTCGGACCGCGACCGGATCGCGAGGGACCTTCACGACCATGTCATCCAGCGTCTGTTCGCCCACGGCCTGAATTTGCAGAGCACCCAGGCACGCACTCGGGCGCCCGAGATTCGCGCGCGACTCGAGGACATGATCGACGACGTGCAGCAGATCATCACCGACGTCCGGACGACGATCTTCGATCTGCATCGCGGAATCGATCAGAACTCCCGTCAGCTGCGGCAGGTACTCAACGCCGTGGTTGCCGAGCAGACCGAAAACAGTGGCCTGCGCACCACTGTCCGGATGGCCGGGCCGCTGAACGTGGTCACCGGTCCTCTCGCCGACCATGCCGAAGCGGTAGTGCGGGAGGCGCTCAGCAACGTCGTGCACCATGCGCGAGCCCGCGCGGTCTCTGTCACCGTCTCGGTTGGTGACGACCTCACCGTCGACGTCCTCGACGACGGCATCGGCCTCCCACCGAAAGTGGCACGTAGCGGTTTGCACAATCTCGCTGCTCGAGCCGAGCAGGCCGGTGGAACTTTCACGGTTGCACCCAGGGACACGGGCGGGACTCGATTGACGTGGGCGGCCCCGCTACCGGAGGTGTGAGGTGTTTTTGTCGGGTGGCATAAGCGTCAGTCGAGAGTGACAATGCTCCCGGGCTCCAGTGTGGCAACCTGATCGCGGCAGACTATCTCGATCGGTCGCTGGTTACCGTCTGCTGCGCTCACCTGGACCTTTCTGCCGGTGACGGTGAGCCAGAGTTGGAGTCCTCGGTAGACGATGGGAAACTTCAGTGCGCCGAGTTCCTCCGGCCATTGCGGGCCGAATACCAAACGATCGCCACGGGTTTCGAGTCCGGTGAAGCATCGCTGGAGTAGGTCGACGCTCCCCGCCATCGCTGCGAGGTGTATGCCCTCGGCCGTCGTACCGCCCTGGATGTCGGCGATGTCGGAGGCGAGTACCCGTTCGAAGTAGTCCAGGGCGTTGTCGCGGTTGGCGCGCGCGAGAACCCAGGAATGCACCACCGCACTCAGGGTCGAACCGTGTGAGGTGCGGGCAAGGTAGTAGTCGACCGTCCGCGGAATGGCCTCGGGTTCGAGGTGATAGCCGAGTCCGCCGAACAGGTCCCGCAGCTCATCGGCGGACAGTAAGTAGAAGAGCATCAACACATCGGCCTGTTTGGAGGCGCGGTAGCGGTTGACGTCGTCGTCTTCGGCCTCGAGGATCCGGTCGAGTCGTTGAATGTTGCCGTAGCGCTCGCGGTAGGCATCCCAGTCGAGTTCGGCGAGGTTGTCGTACCCCTCGAACTGGCTGATCACCTGATCATGGAACGGCACGAACATTCGGCGGCTCACGTCTTCCCACCGTGCCATTTCCTGCGCGTCCACTGCCAGGTTCTCGACCAGGTCGACCCGGTCCGCCGGCGTAAGCGCGTCGAGAGCCTCGAGAGCGCGCAGGATGACCCACACGGCCATCACGTTGGTGTAGGCGTTGTTGTCGATTCCACCGAATGGTGATCCCGGGTAGCCGGAGTGGAACTCGTCGGGCCCCATGACCCCGCTGATGACGTACCGGGCCCGCACCCGGTCGTAGGTGGCGAGACTGGTGAAGAACCGTGCGATCTCGACCAGCAGTTCGGCCCCGCATTCGGTGAGAAACTCCAGGTCGCCGGTCACTTGGTAGTACTGCCAGACGTTGTAGGCGATCGCTACCCCGATGTGGTGCTGGCGCCAGCTCGGGTCCGGTAGCCACCGCCCCGACGCCGGATTGAGATGCAGCTGCTGGCTCTCTTCCCGGCCGTCGCTGCCCGATTGCCAGGGGAACATTGCACCCCGGTAGCCGGCCGCTTTCGCGGCGCGCCGGGCCTCGGGGAGCCGGCGGTACCGGTAGCGCAGCAGTGACCGGGTGAGGGAGGGAACTCGCAGGTTCAGTACGGGGAAGACGAACAATTCGTCCCAGAAGATGTGCCCGCGGTAGGCCTCACCGTGCAGTCCACGGGCCGGCACCCCCACATCGAGGTCGGCGGTGTTCCGGGAGACCGTCTGCAGCAGGTGCAGGAGATGGACGTGCACGATGCGGGAGGCGTCCTCGTAGTCCTTGAGTTCGATTCCTACCCTGTCCCACAGGTGTTCCCATGCCAGGACGTGACCGTCGAGCACCTCGTCGAAGCGGCCGAGTTCCGCGAGCGGGCGCGGAGCTTCGTCCGCGGGATGTGACACCGCATGGTCACGGCCCGTGAAGACCGTGACCATCTTCTCGAGCGTGACTGATTCGCCCGGGGTCATCTCGACGGCGATGTCGTGCCCGACCTGCCTGTCGTCGGCGAACAGCTGGTAGCGGCATTCAGCTCTCTCGGTGTTGCGCCACAATTGGTTTCGGTCGGCCATCGCCACCGGTATTCCGGACTGCCCGGTGTGCATCGACAACAGTACGGAGTCGTCCGTCAGCTCGGTGGCGCGCAGGGCAGTGAGGTGGTCGCTGGCCAGTTCGCGGTAACGCTCGACGAGGGTGTTACCCACCGAACCGTCGAGCACCGACCGGATTTCGAGCTGCCCCGACCAGTCTTCTGCCACGATCGTCGTCGCCAGCGCACACACGTGGGGCAGGTGCATCGCGACGAAGCGCCGCTGGACTACCGAGGTGGTGCGGCCGGCCTCGTCGCGATAACGCCATCGCCGGGTGAGGACGGCACGGCGCACATTGAGATATTGGTGGTAGTCGAGGAGTTCGGCCGCATCGATGTCGAACCACGGCGCGCCGTCGATACGAAAGGTGGTAGCAAGCCAATTCGGCGCATTGACCAGACTTTCATTGACGATGGTCATTCCGGACCGTTCGTCGCTGAGCCTGTTGTAGAGGCCGGCGAGGTAGGTGCCCGGATAGTGCACGGCGCCGGCACCGGACTCGGGTGCGCACCCGCGGGTGGCGAAGTAGCCGTTTCCGACGGTGCAGAGCGCCTCACGCAGTTTCTCGGCAGTCGGGTCGTATCCGTCGAAGAACAGGATCCAGGCGTCCGCCCGCGAGACCGTTTTCGGATCCCGCGCGAGTAGGTCGGCCAATCGTTGCAGCAGCTCGCACACCTGTGCAGGTCCGTTGACCGCGAACCGGGCGGCGGAGCGCCGATCGCCCGCCTCGTCGCTGCGGACCACGATTCCCACCCCGGTGGCCGCCACGGCGTCGAAAGCGTCCTCGTCGGTGAGGTCGTCACCGACGTACAGGGGAAGCAGTTGCCTCGAATCGAGGACGTGTCCGAGAATCCACTCCAATGCCCGGCCTTTGTCCCAGCGGATGTCGGGACGTAGTTCGACGACCATGCGGCCCGCTGCGACGCGCAGACCATCAACACCGTGTGCGGCCTCGTACACTGCCGCGATCACCTCGTCGACGCGGGCTGCGGCGACGTTGCGGTAGTGGACTGTCACCCCGAACCGCTTGTATTCCACCAGGACACCGGGAATTCCGTGGAGCTGTTCCTCGACGAGTCGTCCAGTCTGCGCGAGCAGCGGCACCGCGGTGAGCGCTTCGGGATTCTCGTAGTGCTCCCCGTCCGGCCCGCTCAGTTCGAAACCGTGGCTGCCCGCGTACCAGATCCCCTCCATGCCGATGCGCGACCGGACGTCCTCGAGATCGCGGCCGCTGATCACGGCCACGGGACAATCGCGGGCCAGTCGGGCCAGTTGCGCTGCGGCGCCGTCGACGAGGACTGCGGCGGACGGGTCGCTGACGATATCCGCGAGGGTGCCGTCGAAATCGAGGAAGACCGCGGGCCGCCGGATACGCAGAAGTGCGGTGAGTTCGTGCCGGGAGGTCATCGCGTCGGGGATCTGCGACAGGGGACGATCCCCCTGGCGGATCGTGATGTCCGCCGGGTCGGTCACCATGTGGTCGGCACCCCAGGAATCCTTTTCCGGGCCGATCCCTACGACCAAGGCGAACCCGCTCCGCTCAGCTGCTGTCGCAGCCGCTTCCGAACGAGTGATTACGACTGATGCGGCGGGCTGGGTTCCGAGCCGGTGTGCGGCCTCGGCCGGCGCCACACCATCGGTGCGGGCAGGAAACAAGTCGGCGATTCCGGTGTCCTCGATTGCCGGCTTCACATCGCCGCTCGGGGAGAACACGGCCGTGTCGATGCCCAGCGCACGCAGCCGGCGCACCAGCATGACGGTGGAATCGACGGTCACAGGCTTCCCGGACCTGGTGTCGACAACCACATCGAGGTCGAAGAGGACGGCCGCGTGCCGGCGCAGATCGATCACAGGTCCGGTCATGGGTTCAGCTTTCGCGTTGTGCAGAGCTGTCCGGGTGCTTGTCGAGTGGGGTCCAGAGTACGTGGACCCACGGACGTGAAGGGCAAAGATGGGGCGGCGGTGTTGTCTCAATGGGTTCTGGTGACTGCTTTCAGAAGCTGCAGGAGACCCGTTATCACAGCACTCGCAGCGACGGCCACGAACAATGCGGAACTCACGACACCGATCACAACAAGCACCACCCACGCGCTCATCACAATGGGGCTGATAGTTCTCGGCACGACTGCGCCCGGACACTGTCAATGGCCGCTCCGGAAAAAGGGGGGTGGCGCACGCTCGAGACGGTTGACAAGACACCCATGACGATTCCTCCTCATCCGGGTGTCGCCTCCTAGGGAAATGAACGGCGCTACACCACCGGATAGTAGGGCCAACGGTCCACGTCACGCCCTATTCGGGCGGGTGCTGCCTAGCGGAGACCCGAGACGGCGGCGAGTGGTGACCAATGGCCCTCACGTCGCGGCTCGTGCGCCACCACACTGAGGTGCAGGACTCAGATCCCGGAGGCGGACAGTGAAACCTGGAAGAATCGTGGCGCTCGTCATCGGTTGCCTGTGTGCCTTGCTCGGGTTCGCCCTTCTGAGCGGTGCAGTGTTTCTCGGATGGGCATACTTCGCGCAGAACGACGACGGTCATGTCACCTCACCCACGCAGAGGTATCAATCGCCGGGGAATGCCCTGGTGTCGGAGCGGATCGACCTTTTCGACGAGGCCGACCTTCCCCAGGGCTTCAGCACCGAAAATCTCGGCCGGGTGTTGTTGCGGGTCACCGCGGACCCGTCGAACCGGGAGATTTTCGTCGGAATCGGCCCGCGTGAGGCGGTGGAACGCTATCTCTCCGGTGTCCCGCGGACCGAGGTGACGGAGGTCGAATTCGGCCCCTTCCAGCCGAGCTACCGTCAGATCACCGGTGACCGGCAACCGGAAACCCCTTCGACGCAGACATTCTGGTCCGTCTCGTCCACGGGGGCCGGCACCCAGGAGGTGCAGTGGGATCTTCAGCGCGGGTCCTGGACCGCTGTGGTGATGAACGCCGACGGTGGTCCCGGCGTCTCGGTCGATATCCAGGCCGGTGCACGGCTCGACTTCCTCGGCCCGCTCGCGCTCGGTGTGCTCCTCGCCGCCGTGGTGATGCTCGTCGTGGGCATACCACTAGTGGTGGTCGGAGCGCTCGGGCTCGGCCGACATGGTCCACCCCAACCACACTGGCCGGTACACACGAGTACAACCGGCGCGGCGTCCGCCCCCGCCACACCGTCGACCGAACACACACCCACACCGCCGAAGCCCTATCCCGCGCACCTGCGAGGCGATCTCGACCAACCGGTGTCACGGTGGTTGTGGCTGGTCAAGTGGTTGCTCGCGATTCCGCACTACGTGGTGTTGGTCTTCCTCGGTCTGGGGTTGTTTGTGACCACGGTGGTGGCAGGATTCGCGATTCTCTTCACCGGGCGGTATCCGCGGGGTTTGTTCGACTTCAACGTCGGAGTTCTGCGTTGGCTCTGGCGGGTGCAGTTCTACACCTATTCCGCGCTGGGCACCGACCGGTATCCGCCCTTCACACTGGCGCGCACCGACTACCCGGCTGACTTCGATGTCGAGTATCCCGAGCGGCTCTCCCGTGGTCTGGTCCTGGTGAAGTGGTGGCTGCTGGCGATACCCCACTACTTAATTCTGGCCGTGCTCGCGGGGGGTTGGTTCGGCGGCTGGCGGTTCGGCGTCACCAGCGGCGACGTCGGGGTCCCCGGGCAGCCCTGGCTGTTCGGCTCGCTGCTCGGTGTCCTGATCCTGGTCGCGGCGATCATCATCTTGTTCACCGGCCGCTATCCTCGTCCGCTCTTCGACTTCGTCATGGGTATCAACCGCTGGGTCTACCGTGTCATCGCCTATGTCGCGCTCCTGCGTGACGAGTATCCACCCTTCCGCTTCGATCAGGGGCCACGCGAACCCCACGAACACACCGCGCCACCAGAACCGTCACCGGACGACCAGCCGGCCGCCGGTCACCCTCAGGAGTCGACCCGATGACTGTGCTGGTGGGCTATGCGACCGCGAAAGGATCGACCCGAGGGGTGGCCGAGCGCATTGCCGCGCACCTCGAATCCGCAGGTGAGCGAGTGGACGTACAGCGGTTGAGCGAGATCACCTCGGTGCGCGAGTACGAGACGTTCGTGGTCGGGAGCGCCGTCCACAGTGGTCAGTGGCTTCCTGAAGCGGCGGACGCCGTCGGGCGACTCCGCCCGCAGCTGGGCGGCCGGGCGGTGTGGGCGTACTCCGTGTCCTCGGTGGGGGCGACCAGCACGATCCTGTCGAACCGGGTGGCGTCCTATCTTCGCCGGGTTACCCCTGAACCGCGGGTGGTGCAGCACTTGCGGGAGGCCGCGGATGTTCGCGGCCACCGCTTCTTCGCCGGGGCCATCGGCCCCGGTGACTGGCCGGGCTTCGGCCGGGTGCTCTTCCGGCTGATGGGCGGGCATTACGGCGACGCCCGCGACTGGGCAGACATCGATCAGTGGGCGGAGTCCATCCATCACCGAGATGCCCAGGTACGCGGCGAATGAGAGCATCCGAGTCAGCGCCCATCGATGGCGGCCTCGGCGGTTCCGCACCTCGCGTCCCCGGTCTGTCGTCGACCCGGTGGACAGCTCTGTGTGCCGCAGCGGAAGCTGTCGGCATGACCGCCGCCGCCCTCGCCGCGAAGCTGGCACAACGGATATCGGGTGACGCTCCGCAGGGGCGCGATGCAGCGCTGGCGCTCGCCGTGGTGGTGGCCGGGGGACTCGTCGAGGGGGTCGCTCTCGGCGTCCTACAGGCGCACGGGCTGCGCCGGCTGCTTCCCCGGTTCGATGCGGGCCGATGGGTGGTGGTCACGACCGTGGTCGCCGGGCTGGGCTGGGCCGGCGCCTCCGTGCCCGGTGTGCTCGGTTCGGACGGCGGCGACGGGCCGCCGCTGCTCGTGGTGTTGGCCGGTGCAGTGGCTCTTGGCGCGGTGATGGGTGCCGTGCTCGGCGCAGTGCAGGCGCTGGTGCTGCGCGGTCTGGTTCGCCGGCCGGGCCGATGGGTCCTGGCCAACGTGGCCGGCTGGCCTCTCGCGATGGCGGTCATCTTCGTCGGAGCGACGACCCCGGGCAGCACCTGGTCGATACCCGCCGTTACCGCACTCGGAACAGTGACCGGGCTGGTTGCCGGGACGGTGCTGGGCGTGATCACCGGACGATTCTTACCCGGGCCGGACGAGATCGTTCAGCCACATGACGGTATTCCACAAAGATGAGGAAGGCGAAACAAGTGAGAAGTAGCCGGAAAACGTGGAGTGACATGACAGATCGTCAGCGCGGCGGGCTGGTGGTGCTCACGATCGTCCAGATGGTGCTGGCCGTCGCCGCTTGGGTGGATCTCGCTCGCCGCGATCCTCGAGAAATCAACGGCAGCAAGGGAAGGTGGGCGGCGGTCATCGCTATCAATTTCATCGGGCCGGTCGTCTACTTCACGCGCGGGAGGCGCGCCGCACTGTGATCGCCTGTCCCCGGGTGGTGTGGCCTGCACACACAGCACCCGGGCTGAAGACGCATCGCTCAGGTGTGCGCCGGGGACTGCTTCGCCAGCATCTGACCCCACTGCTGCGCCCGTGCTTCCTCACCCTCGACGAGGTGGCTCTTCGTATCGACGAGAAAGCTCTCCGGATCGGCAACCAGCTCGAAACCCAAATGCCGTAACTTCTTCGAAACTCCTTTCGATGCCCGTCCGGTGATGAGTGCGGGCTTGTCGATGCGAGTATCGAACGCGGCAGCATTCCCCACGTCCACGGTGAGCCCGTCGAGCCACTCACGAATTCCCGCACTGGCCGCATCGGGTTCCAGTGTCAGGTTGCTGTCCGGTTTCTCGGCGGCCTCGACCGCACCGCGCCGGGTCGATTCACGGCTCATTCCGTGCACGTGGGTGGGACCGCCCACGATCAGAAGATCGTATGAGGACACGTCCTGTTGGGGCGCCTGCGACACGGGGATCGTCGTGACGTCGCCCGCAGGCGCGAATCCTCGCGCAATCGCCTCTGCCACAGCATGGGTATTGCCGTACATCGACTCGTAGATAATCAGTGTTCGCATGTCGCTGCCTCCTGGTTCGTCTTGTTCGGTACCAGCTGAACCGCACGGGGTTCAGCCCGTCACATCTGGTTCACGTTCGAGTCTTTCACCGGCCGAGGTGCCGGCCGAGGGCATAAGGTCATCCGAAAGTCCCTTCCAGCGTGCAGACGTCACTCGACATTGGGTGTGATGACCTAGTGCCCTATCGGCCCCGGCCGCCGGTGTCCGATCCTGAAGTTTGTTCGGCGCAAGTCCGGAAGTGTGTTGCGACAACTGGAGTTGGACAATGAGCACTCTTGCGAACCGCCAGTCCGTGGTCGTCGGTGTCGACGGCTCCGAACGCGCGATGCGGGCCGCCGTGTGGGCGGCCGCGGTGGCGCGGCGACGATCCGCGCCGCTGCGCCTTGCCCATGCTCTCCCGAGTCCCGGTTACCACTACAGCGAAGCTGCCCTGCTGTTTCAGGACGAGTTCGCCGAGCAAGTCCGGAAATCGGCCGAGGAGATTCTCGAGCGCGCCGAGCGGCGAGTGCGGCAGGAGTTTCCGGATGTCCGGGTGTCCTCGAGCATCCATCCGGGACCGGCAGGGATGTCGCTTACCGGACTGAGCAAGCACGCGGAAATGGTGGTGGTCGGTTCCACGGGCGCCGGGATGGTCGAGTCACTGTTCACGGGGTCCACCGTGGTGCGGGTGGTCAACCACGCACACTGCCCTGTCACGGTCTTCCGATCCGACTCCGAGTCACCGGTGCCCGATCACCGGCCTGTCGTGGTCGGCGTCGACGGAAGTGCGCTCAGCATCACGGCGATCGGGTCCGCCGTCGAGTTCGCAGTGCTCTTCGAGGTCCCGCTCCTTGCGGTGCACGCATGGAGCGCCGGTGACATGTCCCGAGGCCGCTCCACTGCGACCAATGTGGACTGGGCTGCCATGGCAGAAGAGCAGACGGCACTGGTGGCGGAAAATCTTGCCGGTTGGCGCGAGAAGTATCCGGACCTGGAAGTCACCACGGTTATCGATGAGCGGAACGCTGCCGAATTGTTGCTGCACTATGCGCGCGACGCACAACTCGTCGTCGTGGGAAGTCACGGCCACAATCGATTCGCCGGATCGCTGCTGGGGTCGACCAGCCAGAACCTTCTGCACCATGCATTGTGCCCCATCACGATCTGCCGTCCACCGAGGAGTGAGAAGGGATGACCTGGCCACTGGCGCTCGTGTTGATAGCGCTGATTTTTTCTATGACAGCCATTGTCACGTCATACATTGCGGTGCGCGGTAAGTCGGGGCCTCCGCAGAAATAGGTCCGCCCGAACATCCGCCGTGGGACCTGTTGTGTCGCGCCGTCACAGACGCTGCGCGATGGATTCCGCTGGTTGTTGCCCATTCGGTTGGTCATGAAGGCCGCCGACGGCCCGAGGGGCGGATCGGCGAAGGCTCCGGACCCCCGGAGCCCGTAGTGACCGGATGCGTGTTTGGCTGGTTTCACTCGCGGCGAATGCGGAATCGATATCCGGCCGCCACATCATGCGTAGAGCCAACACGTGCTCGTGGGCGGTCGTCTGTACGCCGCGGAGGTGCGCGGGAGTGTCTTCACCGAGCACCCGGATTCGCTGCTGTGCGATGCCCCCTTCATCGCACTCTTACGTGAGGAAAACCCGTCGCTGAGGTCTTAGGCCGTCCCTGCGGTCGCGATGCGGGGCGAACTGCGGGTTACTTGCGGACGATCATCACCGGGCATCGGGCGGCATGGAGTACGGCCCGGCTGGTGGACCCGAGGAGTAGGGAGGTGAAGCCGCCGCGTCCGCGGCTGCCGGTGACGACGAGTTGCGCCTGCTCGGACAGTTCGACGAGGTGGTCGATCGGCCGATCCCGGACGACGACCCTGCGGGCAGTGACGCCCGGGTAGGACTGGTGCCAGCCGGCCAAGCTTTCGGCGAGTACGGCCTCTTCCGCGACGGCGATCGCGGGCCAGCTCAGATCGTGATGGTCCGCGTCGTCGGTGGTGAAGACGGTCGACAAGTCGACATCACTCCACGCGTGCACCGCGACCAGGTCGCAGTCGCGGAGAGCGGCTTCGTCGAACGCCGCGCTGATCGCCGGTGTGCTGCGCGCCGAACCGTCGACCCCGACCACTACCGGGCCGTCGAGGACGGCGTCGACCGGGTCGGGCATGCCGCGAACCACGACCACCGGGCACGGCGAGTGGGCGGCGACCGCTATGCTCACCGAGCCGAGGAGGCCCCCGGCGACACCGCCGAGCCCGCGGGATCCCACGACGAGCATGCGGGCCGATTTCGCCAACTCCAGAAGGACAGTCGCGGGGCTGCCCTCCCGAAGCGCGGTGCGCACCGTCAGCGGTGCGTCACCGACCGCCTTGGCTGCCAGTTCCGCCGCCCTCTCCAGGCGCTGCTTCCCGGCGTACTCGAGATCCGTGAAGGCACCCGCCGAGAGGTTGATGGCGTCACCGTAGGTTCCGCGCCGCACCACCAGGGAGGAAGCCAGCAGCAACGGGGCGCCGCGGACCACGGCCTCGTGTGCCGCCCAACGTACGGCGTCGAGTGCATGGGCGGAGCCGTCGACTCCGACGACGATGGGAAGGTCTACTCGCATGATGGCTCCTGTCGATGTGAGCGGCTCTCCTGTCCAGAATCCGGGATCATCGTCAGGTACAGGTAGGGCCGAAGGGCACTTCGTCGGCACCCATGGTTCTCCGGGTCCCCCAGGAGCCGGTGGTCACGAGAGGCGAAAGACCCTGTGGTGATGACCGCCTGGCGGGGGACACTCGAGGTACGAGCCGTGCTGTACCGACCCGAGTTGATGCGCCGGCACCGAGAAGCCTGGAGGACTGAGCGCGATGTACCACAACGATCCAAGCGGTTGGGGATACGCGTTGATGTTCGTCGGGATGGCCCTCTTCTGGGGGTTGCTGATCGTGGGCATCGTCGCGATGATCCGCTATCTGGGCCACGGAATGCAGACCCCCCACAATGTGCCGTCTGCCCGCGATGCCGCGGAAAAGGTTCTGGCGGAACGGTTCGCGCGAGGTGAGATCGACGAGGCGGAGTACCGGACACGTCTGGCGACGTTGCGCGCCGAGACAGCGTCCTGACCGAGTGATGACGACGTCGGTGAGGAGGTGATCGACATGGATGCACTGCAGATGGCTCACGAGCTCATGATGTGGCTGCATGGCGCCGGCCTACTGCCGCACGAGTTCATGATGTGGCTGCATGGTGCCGGCATACTGCCGCACATGCCGATGCACATGATGCCGATGTAACGGCCGGAACGAAGCGACAGCCTTTTCAGTACTGGACTGCAAGGTGATCACGGTGAGCGCAACGAACAGGTATATGACGCAGACGGACTACATGTCGTGGCGGATGGAGGCAGATCCGATCCTGCGCTCGACCATTGTTGCGGTCGCCGTCCTCGACCGGGTTCCCGACTGGCCGCGGTTCGTCGACATGATGGAGCGGGGAACGAAGCGGGTTCCGATCTTTCGGCGCAAGGTGATCACCGCTTCGGTGGGCGTTGCCCCGCCCCGCTGGGTCGAGGACCCCGACTTCGACCTCGCCTGGCACGTAAGACGTTGCACCCTTCCGGAACCGGGCGATTGGAACGCCGTGCTGGACTTTGCGCGCACCACCGGTATGGCCGCCTTCGACAAGGAGCGTCCCCTCTGGGAGTTCACGGTGCTGGGCGGGCTCGACCATCACCGCGCCGCCCTCGTGATGAAGGTTCATCATTGCCTCACCGACGGCGTCGGCGGCATGCAGATCGCCCGGGAGATCGTGGACTTCACCCGGGAAGGAACCGTGCGAGCAGACGACGCCGAGGTGGTGGCACCGCACGACGGGCGAAGGCCCGGGCCGATCGATTCTCTTGCCTGGTACCGGGATATGACGGGGCGCACCGTACGAGGGCTGTCGATAGGGATGGTGCGTGCAGGCGAGGGGCTGATCCGACGTCCGGCCGACTCGTTTCGCCGGTCGGTTGATGTCGTGGCTTCGACGATGCGTTTGACCCGTCCTGTTCGCACCACGCTGTCCCCGGTGATGCGGACGCGCACCACGCGCCGCAGGTTCGCCGTCCTCGAGGCCCCGCTCGAACCGCTCGGCCGGGCCGCCGAGTCCGCCGGCGGATCACTCAACGACGGCTTCCTCGCCGCCATCCTGCTGGGTATGGCGAAGTATCACCGGCTTCACGGCGCCGACATTGCGGCACTGAGAGTGACATTGCCAATCAGCTTGCGCACCGACACCGACCCGCTCGGTGGTAACCGCATCACTCTGGCGCGGTTCGCCCTGCCGACGAACATCGACGACCCCGCCCAGCTGATACGGGAGGTTCACGCCGTTGTGGAGAGTTGGCGCAAAGAACCGGCGATTGCGTTGTCGTCACACATTGCCGGAGCATTGAATCTGCTCCCCGCTTCGCTTCTGGGCGACATGCTCGAGCATGTCGACTTGGTGGCGTCGAACGTGGTGGGCTCACCGGTTCCGCTCTTCGTGGCCGGCTCGCAGATCATCCGGTATTACGCCTTCAGCCCCACCCTCGGGTCGGCGTTCAACGTCACCCTCATGTCCTACACGTCGCACTGCTGCGTGGGCATCAACACCGACCTCGGCGCCGTCCCCGACCTCGAGACGCTGACCGACTCCCTGGCGGACGGTTTCCGCGCCGTCCTGGCCCTGTGCTCGCCCGCACCCGACACCGCAATCGTCTCGGTGCCGTGACAGAAGTCGACAAGCCCTCTCGTCGTTACTCGAGACGCAACATCGGGTGCCGCTGCCGAGCTCGGTGACGATCTAGGGGGAGTAAGGGCCGAAGTGCCCTGGTCCGCGGCCGCGTGAGGGGACGATCGTGGTGGGTACGGAGGTGGCAACCATGATCAAGCATTGGCTCCTGATGGAAGCTGGGGGAGAGGATGCCCGGACCCCTTACCGCACGCGGGTGGCGGGTGCAGGCAGGCACCTCCCGGTCACACGGCTCACGACCGAGGATCTGATGGCAACGACCCGTCACACCACTCACATCGACCTCGAGCGATTGACGGGAATTCGCGAGCGGCGGGTCTCGGTGGGAGACGAGGATTCCTATACCCTCGCAGCGGCCGCCGCGGAGGACGCTGTGAGGCGTTCGGGTCGGGATGCGGGTTCCCTCGACGCCGTCATCAGTTGCAGCATCACCAAGTTCCGCGGTGGACTCACCCAGTGGCTCGAGCCGACGATGAGCAGTGCGGTCGCCCGGGCGATCGGTGCGGATCGGGCGATGACCTTCGACGTGTCCAATGCGTGCGCCGGAATGCTGACCGGAGTCACGGTGGCCGACAATTGGATTCGGCAGGGCATCATCGAACGCGCGCTGATCGTCAGTGGTGAATACATCTCGCAGCTCGGGCAGAACGCGGCGCGGCACATCCACAACATCATGAGCAAAGAATTGGCGTCGTTGACGCTGGGCGATGCGGGTGCCGCACTGGTCCTCGAGCGGGCTCCGGCCGGATCGGCGGGGATTCGGTTCGCCGGCTTCACCACCGTCGCCGATTACAGCCGGTTATGCCTGGCCTACCCGAAGGGCAACGAACCCGGCGCGCGCATGTTCACCAATTCCCGTGGCATCCAGAAAGCCGCCATCGCGGACACACCGCTGCTGTTGCACGAGGTCCTGGACACGCTCGGGATGTCCATGCACGCCATCGATCACGTGATCACCCATCAAACTTCCGCCCGGGCCATCCGAAAAGGCATGGCCGAACTCGAGTCATCGTTCGGCGATGTTCCCCGGCACGACGCGGTGATCACCGTCGACCGGTACGGGAACACGGCGTCGACGACGCACACCGTGGCGTTGGTCGAGGAACTCGAGACCGGACATATTCAGCCGGGGGAGACCGTGGCGTTGATCTCGCTGGCTTCCGGTCTCGAGATCGGGGTCGTTCTATTGGAACTGGATGAGGAATTGGTGGCTGGTTATGGGCACGATCATTGATCGGGTTGACGTCACCTCGGGTGGGTGGCGAAACCGGCACAGCGCACTGCGCCTCGCCGTGGCCGCGGCGAAGACCTGTCTCGAGAATGCCGAACGGAGCCCGGACGAGGTCGACCTTCTGGTCAACGCCGGGCTGTATCGGGACCGCAATCTCGGGGAACCCGCCCTCGCCGCGATGATCCAGGAGGACATCGGCGCACATCCGGAGGACCCGCACGTCGGCGAGCACGGCACGTTTTCGTTCGATATCGCGAACGGAACGTGTGGTGTGCTGACCGGGTTGCAGATCGTCGACGGATTCTTACGCTCCGGGACGATCGACTGCGCCCTCGTCGTCGCCAGTGACGCCGACCCCGGCCACCGGATGAGCGAGAACTTCACGTTCTCTGCGGCCGGGGGCGCGGTGTTGTGTAGTTGGACCGACGAGGATTACGGTCTCGGCCGCGTGCACTGGGTGAACGACTTCGACGGCTCCGACGCGTTCTCCGCCACCGTCGGGCAGATCGACGCCCGAAACGTGCTGCGGTTTCGGGAGTCGGCCTCGATGGACGAACGCTATGCCGCCGCGGCCGCGGCAGCCGCCACCGAAGCCCTCACCCGGGCCGGCCTCACCCTCGCCGATATCGCTGCCGTGGTGCTCGCTCCGCCCCGCCCGGGATTCCGCTCGGCCCTGGTACGCCACCTCGGCCTGTTCGATTTCCAGGTGCTGGTCGCCGGCGACGAACACATCCATACCGCCGCGCTGGTGGCCGGACTCGATGCGGGTCGCCGCCGTGCCGGCACTCGTACGCTCATCATCGCCGCCGGTGCGGGCGTGACGGCCGGCGCTGCCGTGTACGTCGAGCCACCCGCGAACGGCTCACACGCCTTCGGCCAGGTTCCAGATGGTCAGTAGCACACAGTTCGACTCTGCCGTGCCCGGATTGTCTGCGGCACAGTGGTCGATATGCACGTCTGACGTGGTGAGGCGGGAATGATGGATGATGACACACTGAGTTTTCTGGACGCGGGGTTCCTCGAGACCGAGGATTCCGATGACCACGCGAGCCTGACGATCGGCGCGTTGGCGATTCTCGCAGGCCCGGCACCGACTCCGGATCAGTTCCGTGAGTCGGTAGTGGCGCGGCTGGTCGATCTACCGCACGCAAGAGACAAACTCCATATGGTGCCGCTGGATCTCGGGAAACCGTCCTGGGTGGAGGACCCGGTGTTCGACCTCGGCCACCACGTGCGCCGGGTGGCGCTCCCACAGACCGGGGACGAGGAGACGCTGTTCGGGTTCGTGGCCCGGGTAATGGGGCATCGCCTCGACCGCGATCATCCGTTGTGGGAATGCTGGGTGGTGGAAGGACTCACCGGGGAGCGTTGGGCCGTGCTCGCCAAGATGCATCACTGTATGGCGGACGGCATCGCCGGCACCAGGCTGTTCGAAGCGATGTGCGACGAGGACCCGCCGGCCATCACACGGACCACACCGGTAATCGTCTCCCGGAAGCAGACCCCCGCCGGCATCATCGACACGATCACCGGAGTTCTCTCGCCGGTGCGTCAATTTCGAATGTTCACAACGGTACTGACCGCACCGCAGCGGTTCGTGGCGGCCACTGTCGGCGCCACCCTCGGTTTCGCTCGCCTCTTCGCCGAGATGGTGACGTCAACGTCCGGCACGTCGTTGATCGGGCCCATCGGACGTCAGCGGCGATACTGTGCCGCCCGCACCCGCATGGGGGATGTCCGCGAAATCTGTTCCGCCTACGGAGTCACGGTGAACGATGTCGCTCTTGCCGCGATCACCAGCGGACTGCGCACGCTCCTCCTGCGACGAGGCGAGATCCCGGAAGCCCGTACCGTCCGCACCCTCGTCCCCGTGTCCGTGCGGACCGACCTCCCGGGTGGGGGCCCGGTGCACAACGAGGTTTCTCTCATGCTGCCGTTTCTCCCCGTCGACATCGAGGACCATGTCGAGCAGCTCACTGCGGTGCACCGGCGCCTCGCCGCGCACAAAGCCGGCAACGAGGCGGAAGGCGGAAAAGCGTTCACAGCGCTGGCACAGTACGGGCCGTTCATGCCGTTGGCATGGGCGATACGCCTGGCCATGTGGTTCCCACAGCACAGCGTCGTGGCCGTCGCCACGAACATTCCCGGGCCCCGTCAGACGCGCCACATCCTCGGCCGGGAGATCCTCGAAATTTTCCCCTACGTGCCGATCGCACTGCGGTTACGCATCGGCATCGCTGTCTTGAGCTATAGCGACCACCTCACCTTCGGTGTCACGGGTGACTACGACACCAACCCCGACCTGGCCGACTTGGCCCACGGAATCGAACACGGCGTGGCATCGCTCCTGGCGGCGGCCCGCCTGTCCGAAGTGAATTAGCCGTCAGAGGAAACAGCGTCAGCATCATGAGGGAGAGAGCATGAAGGCGATTCAGTACCGACGAATCGGCGCAGAACCCGAACTGGTCGAGATCCCCACACCCGAACCCGGCCCCGGCGAGATCCTCCTCGAGATCACCGCGGCCGGGGTCTGCCACTCCGATGCGTTCATCATGGGGCTGCCCGAGGAGCAATACACCTTCGGGCTGCCACTGACACTCGGTCACGAGGGCGCTGGACGCGTCGCCGCCGTCGGCGCCGGTGTGGAAGGACTCGAAGTCGGCACAAATGTGCTCGTCTACGGGCCGTGGGGTTGCGGACAGTGCTGGCACTGCTCCCAGGGCATGGAGAACTACTGCTCGCGGGCCGCGGACCTGAACATCCTGCCGCCCGGGCTCGGCGCGCCCGGGGCGATCGCCGAATACATGGTGGTCGATTCGCCCCGCCACGTCGTGCCGATCGGGGACCTCGACCCGGTGACGACGGTCCCGCTGACCGATGCCGGGCTGACGCCCTACCACGCGATTAAACGGTCGCTGGGCAAACTCCGTCCCGGCTCGACCGCGGTGGTGATCGGCACCGGGGGACTCGGCCACGTCGCCATTCAGCTGTTGCGGCACCTGTCTCCGGCCCGCGTCGTCGCTCTCGACGTCAGCGAAGACAAACTCGAGTTCGCCCGGGCGATCGGCGCCCACGAGGCGGTGCTGTCCGACTCGAACGCCGCTGCGAATGTCCGCACGATCACCGGACCCGCCGGTGCGGCGCTGGTGCTCGATCTCGTGGGGATGCAACCGACCCTCGATCTGTCGATGGCGGTCGCGGGGGTCGGTTCCGACGTCGCGATCGTCGGACTGGGTGATGGCCAGGCAGCCGCCCAGGTAGGTTTCTTCCGCGGCGCGTACGAAGTCAACGTCGCCGTCCCGTACTGGGGTGCACGGAACGAGCTGATCGAGCTGGTCGACATGGCCCACCAGGGTGTGTTCGACATCGCCGTGGAACGCTTCGCGCTCGAGGACGGTGTGGAGGCGTATCGGCGGCTGGCCGTGGGAACGTTGCGTGGCCGCGCCGTCATCACGCCGTCGTCCACACCGTGAAATCAAACCGAGATGAGTTGAGAACCACAAGAATAGGCGCCGCGGCAGACGCGGAGCTCCCTCGCCACCGCGAAGGGCTGCTTCCGCGGGTCCGCCGCTAAGCGCACTCGGTACGAGCAGCGCCAACAGGCGCGGCGCCCGTACCGAGTGCATGCGATTTGCGCGAGAATCTCAGCGTTGGCCTCACCCGCTGGAGTTGCCCCGCCCTGCCCGGCAGCATCGTCGTCATCGAGGAGCGCTAGCGAACGATGAACAGCGGGCAGGCGACTGAGTGCATCAACGCCCTGCTGGTCGATCCCAGCAACATATTGGTGAATCCGCCTCGCCCCCGGCTCCCCACCACGAGGAGTTGTGCGTTGTCGGCCTGTTCCCTCAGGTTCCTTGCGGGACGATCCCGGACGACGACGGTGCGCACCTTCACATCCGGGTATTCCTCCGCGCGACCGGCTAGATTTTCGGACAACACAGCGGTCTCGTTTTCCGCGGCCCGTCTCCACTCGGCGTCGCTGCCGCCGTCGGGGGCAATTATCAAAGTGATATCGGACCACGCGTGCACAGCCACGAGCTCCGCCTGCCGCAGGGCGGCCTCTTCGTAGGCCATCGAGATGGCGGATTCACTGTGCCGTGAGCCGTCGACGCCGACGACGACGGGCCCGGAAAGGTCGTTGATATCACGATCAGCTGCTCCCCGGATGATTGCAGCGGTGCAATGAGCGTGCGCGGCAACCGCGGCACTGACCGAGCCCAGGAAGGCGCGTTCGACGATTCCCTGCCTGTTCGCGCCGACCACAACCATCGACGCCGTCGCCGAGCGCCCGATCAGCTCACCGGCCGGAGTTCCGGTGCACAGCGTGGCGACGATCTCGATGTTGTGCCCAGGCACCGCGGCCCGGGCGATCTGTTCTGCGCGCACCAATCTTTCCCGACCGTCGCGTTGCTCGTCTTCGAAGAAGCTGGCGGGCATTCCGATCGGGACGCCATAGGCGCCGGGAACGAACGTCGTCGTGATCAGCGACAGAGGCAGCTTACGGAGCGCGGCTTCCTTGGCGGCCCAGGACACCGCCTGCAGCGATGAGGGTGAGCCGTCTGTTCCTACAACGATCGGGCGGTGGCCGGTCATGGTGTACTCCTCCGGACTGCTCTGCGATAAGTTTCTGTCTCGACATCTATCGTCGTTATCCGTGACCGACCTCCGTAGAGGAGAAGGTCATCACCTCCGCAGCTGAAGCCTCCCGCCGATTCGGGCGCAAGTCGCAACCGGTGGAGTCGCTAGGGTTCGCCCAAGGCAGCGGTTACGGAGGGTGTGATAGCGGGCCTTGTCCACGAGCATGGCGTAGAGGACGCCGCATCGGCGTGGGTCCAGACGGATCAAGGCGGCGACCACGACCCTTTTCCTCTCGGTGCGTTTGCGGTCGAAGTAGCCGTGGATAGTCGGTCGCCCGGGGGGCAGCACACGGGGACTGGAACCCGGAGAGGGCAAGGCTCCATAGGACGATCTGCGTGGCATTGCTACCGGGCACCCTCACCCTCCGCGCGTCCAGCGCGGCGAGAATGTCGGTCGCGAGGCGTGCACCCATGTGGGGTGCGTGCGGTCGCTGTGACGGCCACGCTGGGCGCGTTCGCCGTCGTTTGACGAGCACGGCGTGACGCTCTCGTAGGCGCGGCCGCACTCACTGCTGCCGGAGTCGCCTGCAATCTGAGCGGTCCGTCAATGCCACAAGGCCGCCACCCCACGATTATTCGGAAAGACACGGGCAAGGCGACATACCGAACCTGGCGACCGTAGCGCCGCGAAACGGGACCATAAGGACGGTAACTGCGTGGTCAGAGGGAATTGGCGCCTTGCAGAACAAGAGCCGGCCACCCCGGGACCATCAGGCCGACACCGATCGAGATCAGTGTGAGACCCCAACTGCGGTACCGGGCGCTGTGACTCGCGGCCAATCCGCAGAAGACGATCACCGACGCGCAACCGAGCACATTGAGTGCGGAGGTTGCGAACAGTGCGGCACCACCGGTGAGTGCAGCGGCGACCAGCCAGAAGTACCGCAGATCGTGAGCATCGAGATCGAGAGTGTGCACGGTATTTCCTCTCTCACGTGACCGTCAGCTACCGTCTTCTCGCCGAGACCTGTTCACCGACAGCACGGTATCCACCCCACGCCGGGGATTCTGCCGCGGAGCAAGATTCCCGACCGTGCCCAGGCGAACCAAGACCTGGGCGAAGCAGGGCTCGGGGAGAAGATCTCCGATCATCGCCCGGCTCTGCGGGACCTCGGTCACGTGGGTGAGCGGGCAGGTGGCAACTTTGTTTACCGTTGCGTCGAGTAGTACGGCGGAAAGGGCTTCACCGCAGCGCAACCAGTCCATCCGAGTGTCGGTTCCGGTGCTCAGCACCACCACGGTCGACTGATCGATCTGCGTCGAGTCGGTTCCGTGTGTGTCGGTTCCGGAGGGGAAGTTGCGGCCGATGCCGACGCGTGCCCGCTCCTCGGCGGTGGCCAGCGCAGCCGGTGGGATTCCTCCCGCTGGAATCGAATGACCCGCCCACCAATGTAATTCGGTGTGATACATCGAGTCGTAGCGTCGCGCCGCTGCGGTGAGTTCCGTCGCTTCAGCCAGCTTCGGACGCGCGTCGGCGGGGATGGCTCTGTCAACTCGATCTGGCCCCACCTTGTCGGCTCGAGTTGGCCCCAGCCGACCCTTACCCGTGAGGGTGTGACGGCTCGAAGTGGCCCCACCCTGATGCGGTGAACTGGGCGTTCTGGGTTGGTCGAATGTCCGGGCTGGACGCCGCGACGTCGACGGTGTTGTCCGTCCCGTCCGGCATGGCCTCCGATCAGCTCGCGGTTTGGGCTGCTGCCCTGGTTTGAGCGAGCCGGTAGCTGTCGGTGCCGGTTTCGATGATCGCGCCGCCGAAGGTGAGTCGGTCGACGATGGCCGCGCAGAGTCTCGGATCGGTGAACGTCCGGGTCCAACCCGAAAATGACTGGTTGGACGCAATCGCCACGGAGTTCTTCTCCTCACGTTCGGTCAATACCTGGAACAACAACTCGGCACCGCGTTTGTCGAGTTCCATGTAGCCGAGCTCGTCAATGCAGAGCAGATCCACCCGCCCGTAGCGGGCGATGGTCTTGGCGAGCAGTTTCTCGTCGGCGGCCTCGACGAGTTCGTTGACCAGCTTCGTCGCCAGGGTGTAGCGGACCCGGAAACCGGCCTCAGCGGCGGCAGTGCCCAAACCGATCAGCAGATGTGATTTGCCGGTGCCGGAATCCCCGATCAGACACAACGGTTCACCCTTGCGGACCCAGACGCAGCTGGCGAGACTGTTGATGGTGGCCGGGTTGACGTTCGGGTTGGCATCGAAGTCGAAGTCCGCCAACCATTTCTGGCGTGGGAATCCGGCGGCCTTGACCCGGCGGATGCTGCGGCGGCGGGCGCGGTCGTCGCATTCGGCCAGCAGCAGGTCGGCGAGGAAGCCCTCGTAGGTCAGTTGCTCCTTGTGGGCGACGGTGAGCATGTCCTCGAACCGGGTGCGCACCGTCGGTAGCCGCAGATCACGGCAGGCCTGCTCGATCGCGGTGGCGGCGGCCTCGGGGGTGAGTCCGCGCCGGCGCCGTGCGGCGGCCGGTGAGGTGGGGGTCGACCCGGTCATGATGATGCTCCTTCACGTGCAGAGACGGCGTCCGATGGTGGCGGCCGCCGCCGCAGCAACTCGTCGTAGGGGGCGACGGTGGGAAGCGGACGCGAATCCGGTGGCAGGCCAGCGATCACCGCCTCCGGATCGGCCAACCTGCGTGCGGTCATCGACACCACCTTCGACGGTGCCGCCGCAACTGGGATGACCGCGTCGTCGGGACGGTCGGCGGCGGCCTTGCGGGCCTCGACGGCCACCACGTCCGCGCAGGCGGCACCGACAGCGACCGCGGAGCGGAGCCCGGCGGCCACATCCGCGTGTGCCATGTTCCGGTGCAGCAGCAGCACTTCGACCAGTGCGCGGGTGCCGTCGGCGTCCCCGTGCACCGATCGTGCCAGCGCCCAGAACGCCTCGTGGTCGGCGGTGAACGTCCCCGCCGCCCGCGCCTGGGACAGCGCGGTCGACCCAGGTAGGGCGCCAGGTTTACGGGCGAGGACCTCGAGGTAGTGATCGAGCACCAAGGCCTGCGCGCCCTTGCGGGCGAGGCGGTGATGGCGGGCGACCTCCCGCCGGCCGTCGAAGATCACCACCTGACTGGCCCGCAGCGAGACCCGCACCTGCCGTCCGATCAGGTAGATCGGCACCGAATAGTGGCACTGGCGCACCGTGACCCGCGAATACCGGTCCACCCGCGGCGTCAACCACAGGCCGGGCTCGAACTCCTCGGCCGGCAGCGGCCGCAGCAAGGGCTGTTCGGTGGCGAAGTCCTCGCCGACGGTCCGGATCCGGGTCTCGATCCGCCGGCCGTCGTCCGCCCGATCCGCCGCGGCGAGGCGGGCGTTGAGCTCGTCCAGGGTGTCGACCTTCGGCACCGGGACCAGGTGGTTACGGCGGAAGCGCCCCACCTCGCCCTCCACACCGCCCTTCTCGTGGGCGCCCTCGAGACCAGTCAGGCAGTAGAAGGAATCGAAGCCGTAGTGCGACCGGAACAGAATCCACCGATCCGACTCGGACCGGTTGCGCCCGAACAATACCCGACGCACCGCAGACCGCAGATTGTCGTACCGGATCTTGCCGGTCGGGACACCGCCGATCGTGGCGAAGGCGATCACATGGCCCTCGACGAAGGCCTCCTGCCCCTGTGAGGCGAATACCCTTCTCTGCACTAACTCGACCACAAACTCGTTCGTTCGGAATGGATTGCGGGTCAGGCGAGCGCATCAACGCCGCTCTCGCCGCGGCCAGTGTGCTGTTGTAAGCGGTCGGCTTGCTGCTTCTTGTTCGCGATATGACGCAGTGTCTCCTGCAAGTTGGCGACCTCACCGAGCCATTGCAGCTTCTGCGCCTCCTCCAACCGGTCGTGGGTGTTGCGTTCGATATCGAGTAGCCGTGGCACCTGACTCGGGGAGAGGCGGAGCATCGGACAACGCACGCAGGCTGATTCGTGCTGACACGGTGTCCCGTAGGGGCGATGGCAGTGGCCGAGCGCGACCTTTCTGAGGCTGAAGTGGTCCCGGAACTCCTCCCACTCGGCGTCGCTGGGTTCGCGGTATTCTTCGCTGGGGCGATGGGTTCGACGCTGGTCCACGAACTGGCGGTAGTGCCGGATCACCTCCTCCGGGTAGACGGCAACATATCCCTGAGTCGTATTCAGGTCGAGATGGCCTAATAATTTCGCCGCGATGTGGATCGGGAGTCCGCCGTTGACGGTCTCGGTGGAGAAGATTCTCCGGAAATCGTGCGGTGTGAACTTCAGTGGGGCACCGTCGACATCGGTAAGACGCGCTCTCTCGGCGAGGCCGGCGAGGAGTCCTCGAATGCGGTCCGCTGGGATGACCTGAAGTCGGTGCTGGGTCAGGCGCTGGAAGAGGTGTGGAAGGATCGATCCGAAGGTGCGTTCGTAGGTGTCGTAGCGGCTGAGCAGGGGAACTTGACCGTCCTGGTCCTTGATTCGGCGGATGATGCGGGCCAGGACCGCGACGAGGTCCGGGTCGGCGGGGATGACCCGTTCGATGTCGGTCTTGGACGGGCTGATCTGAAGCAGGGGCACCATCTCGCCGGTCGGAGCTTGGTATTGGCGCAGGCTCAGGTGAGTGAGCTCGAGCAGTTCCTCGATCCGCACGCCGGTCCTGCGCAACACCTCCACCGCGGCAAATGTCCAGAATGCGTTGTCCTCCAACCGTTCGACATCGAATCGGGCGCCTTCCCGGTCGACGGGGGTGACGAACACCGCGGCCGGCCGCCAGGTGCTGCCGCCCCGCCCTGCTCGGCGGTAAGCCTGGTCGTCGACGACGAGCACTTCACCGGCTGCCGCTCGGCGGGCGGCGGCGAGCAGGCGACCGGCGTGTTCGAGTTCATCCGTCGCCGCGGTGATGAGCCGCGGGAACACCGGGATCAGGGTGCGAGTGCGCTGCTGCATGCGCGCCTGGCGACGGCGAGCCTCCTTGATGTAGCCGCGGATGTCGCTGTCTCCGATTGGCGAGGGAGCGGCCCACCGCGCCCATCGAGCCGGATCCTCCAACGACCACTGCAGCAAGTCCAGGTAGAAGGCGCGAACGGCCAGCAGAACGGTGTGCACGGTGCGACGGGGCTGCCCGTTCGGCAAGCTGCGGATCCGCTGTTTCCATTCCTGCGCGACCGACTCGGGCAGGTGCAGTGAATCAATCCCCGGATGGTGACGCTCGAGGTCTCGCCAGAACAGGTCCACCAGCACCTGGACGAGATTGACCAACGACCCGTAGTCCAGTGCTGCCGACCGCTCGACCAGGTAGTGCACCAGGATGTCGCGTATCTCTTTGTTGGCGACCGGGTAGCGGTCGACCAGCTCGGCCACCGACAACTGCCCCCGCGCCTGAGCCGCGCGCAGCGTGTCCGGCGAACCCTCGAGCCCGCCAGCTGCGCGCAGCAACTCGTAGGCCATCGGGAGCGAGCCGACCCTGCTGCCGCAGGCCTGCCGAGCGGCCGCATAGTCGTCGAAGTCGGCGACGCGCAGTTCACGCAAGGGTTTGCCCGTCACGATCACCATGCGGGTCAACGCATTCACTGCCTCGGCGGCGTGGTCGTGACCGTTGCGGCGGGCGGCGTGACGCTCGATGACCGCGAAGGTCTCGGCCTGGTTGTGCCGGCGATACGCTGCGTAGACGCCCAACATTCTGCTGCTCGACAACCAGGCGTAGGACGGTCGGACCGCGCGCAACACGATCATGATTCTCAGACCGGCGGTCAGTCGATTTCGTTGGGCGGGTGTGAGATTGACTGGGCCCCATTCCCTGCCGTGTTCCTCGGCGCCGCTGAGCAGCCAGCGGTCCTGCCAGTCCTCTCCTGGGAAACTCTCGAGCCAGTCCAGGATGCGCGTCAGCGCGAGCTCATGCCTCCATCGCTGCTGGTAGCTCGGCTGGTCGAGCAGCGTCCCGGCGAACGTGCTCACCTCCTGCCGGGTGGCCCTCGCCCTGTCGTGGTCGGTGACGACCGGCATCGACGGTTCGGATTGTGGCGCGATGAGCAGGTTCGGGTCGCGGGTGCTGACCGGGGTCCGCGCCACCTTGCCGTGCCGACTGCCCATCAGGCGGGACCGAACACGTCGGCCAGGTCCTGCGGGTCGAAGGACCAACCGTCGAACGGGTGCTCCGCCGGCTTCGGTCGGGTGTAGTGCTCGTGAACCTTGGCGATCACCTCATCGATCCGGGGACGCAGGTAGCGGCCCGTTGTGGTGATCTGCCGATGTCGCAGTACCTGCTGGACGTCGACGAGGGTGACATCAGGGTCGGCGATCAGGCGCAAACCGAGCGTGTGACGCAGATCGTGCAGGCTGACGTTGGCCCCGAGCTGGTCATTGATCCGTGTCAGGACAGCCCGCAGGGCGGTGTAGGTCAAAGGCCGCAGCGGCCGGCGCCGGGTCCACCACAGCGGCTCCGCCGGCTCGGGGCGATGCCCCTCGTCGGCGAGTTCGCCGAGATAGAGGGTCATCCACGCGAACGCCTCCGGCGCGGCCGGACACGCCTGCTTGACTCCACCGAGTCCCTTGGTCTGCACATAGATCCGGCCGTCACCGGGATGCGCGTCAGCCACCGTCATCCCCAGTATCTCGGCGGCGCGAGCCCCGCTGGAGAGGAACATGCTGAACAACGCCCGGTCCCGATTGCACCCCAAGCAGCCGAAGAGCTCGTCGAGCACGTCGTCGGGCACGGCGCGGGGCGGAAGATCGGGTTGCTTCTGCCGGTACCTGCCGCGGCGATGCGGATGGAAGGGTTCGAGTGGGTTGTGGTGCGCGTGCAGTCGTGCACCGGACCGGGACGTCGCCGGCACCGGTGACATCACCGGGCCGTCCCCGGTCTGCAGGTGAAAGTCGTAGAACGCGGCGACGACCGACAGGGCGTGGTTGATGGTGGCCGGAGCATATCCTGCCCCCAGGTAGGGCTTCCCGGTGCGCGGATTCAACGAACCCGCCACTGGCGCGTCAGGACGTCGCCGGTCCCGCGCCGGATTGTGCGCCGTCCGCAGCCACAGCACGTAGTCCCGCACCTCCGCCCGTTGGGCACGATCCCAGGGGACACCGACGGCAGCGAGAAACCGGAACCACCGCAACAGGTCATACCCATAGGAGCGGCACGAGGCGCGACTGTTCGCGCATGCCAACAGGTCCCGCAGGAATTCACTGACCGGTTCGATCGGCTTTCCTACCCCATCGCGCACCACCCACGGCAGCATCGGGTCGTCGGTCGGAGTCACCTCGCCCGTCCTGGCCACCACGATCCCCGAGGGGTCCCGCCGCACCATCTCTTGCTCCTGGTTCACCCAGCACTCCGTCCTCCGAGGTCATCGTCCGGACGGAGCGTTGCCGACTACGCAGCCGATCTTGCGCAAGACACGCCGCTAGTGCGGTCAACGGTCCGGTGCACCGCCTTGCCCGAGTGCGACAACCGGAGGGTGAACAGGAAGCATTTCGTCCGCACCCCGGCCAGATCGATCCACGCATCCCCGAAATCGACCTCCGCCTCCGCGCCGGGAAGATGGTCTTGCAGCACGAAGGCCGTCTCGGTTCCCCTCCCGGACTCGGCGACGATCTCCGGGCGTCGGCGGGCGACGTAGTCCCGGACCGACGAGTACGAGGCCTCGCAGCCGTGTTCGTCGATCAGCCTTGTCCAGATTCGTTTGGTCGTGTGTTTCTGCTTCCGCGGCGCGGTCAGGTCCGTGATCAGCATGTCATCGATCACCGTCTTGAACCGTTCGAGCTTGACCGCGATCCGCACCGGCCTCTTGCGGGGAGGCGGGATCGGAGACTCCAAGGCCGCCCGCACCGTCCGCCGGTGCACACCATGGCGGTCCGCCAGCGCGCGGATCGACAGGCCCTCACACCGCGCATCGCGGCGGATGTCCTCGAACAGTTGCACCCGAGACTCCAACCCGAACCCCTCACGGCCAGCGGTGTGGTTCGTCTCGATCATCGCGCCCACACCCGTCACCGGGATTCACACCGACGAAAACAGCCACCCCGGGCGTGTCGCGGTGGGGCCACTTCGAGCCGTCACACCCCTCACCGGATAAGGGTCGACTGGGTCCAACTCGAGCCGCCCGACCGGGGCCACTTCAGACTGCCAGAGCCAACATGATCGTCACCGCCGATGCCATCAGCGAAGGACCGACCACATAGCGGCCCAGCTCAGCAGCGCGCCTGCCCGGCGGTCGGCCACCTTCGGTGCCCCCCAAGAGGATCCGCTTCCGGTGCTACGAGTCGGGGTCGAGGGCCTGGAGTCGGCGCCGCGCACGCTGAGGCATTCCCGGAGTGGGAAGCTATCGCCCCTCGGGTAGTGACTCCGATGGCCCGAACCATTACAAAGGAATGAGGGTTCGTTACGCGTCGGGGTCGCGACAGACGAGTTCGCTAGCGCGTGATCTGTGTGGAGAGCAACTCCTCTGGGGGCGCAATGGGGAGTTGACCGCAATGCGCGTTCCGCGGGCACGATCAGATGCGGATTGGGAGCGGCAGATTTCGACCGAAGAGCACGGCCGCCGAGTCCGGGAACGCTCTCGATCGGCACCGGCCGGGAAACAGGCGTCGATCGCCGACTACTACCGGGCTGTTCGCTCTGCCCATGAGGCCGATGCTCCGCCTGATGAGCACGACGAGTGACCCCATGTGTTTCCGTATTCTCGAACGCGGGCCGTATCGAAGGAGGACCGCACCCACCGGATGCGGTCCCGCCGACTAGTTAGACAGCCCGCACGTTCGTGGCCTGCGGGCCCTTCTGCCCCTGGCCCACCTCGAACTCGACACGCTGGTTCTCATCGAGGGACTTGAAGCCGCTGCCCGAGATTTCCGAATAGTGCACGAAGACGTCCGGAGTTCCGTCGTCGGGTGCGATGAAACCGAAGCCCTTCTCACCGTTGAACCACTTCACTATGCCCTGCGCCATGCCGATACTCCCTACGACCTCGATCCGGGTACTCACATCGAGTTCCCGATCTCGATAACACTGATCCTGCCACCCGGCGACGGATCGGGGCCGACCGCATCTGACCGGCGGAACGTGCGTACTGCTCGACATCACCGCACCCGACATTGCCGCCAGTCGCTCATCGAGCGCCGGGAGGGGGATCGGTAAGTGGTATCGATGCGTCCGAAAGCGCTCTATCGGTGACAGGCACGGCCACCAGAAGAAACGTCGTCACCGAATCCGATCATCGCAATCAGCCGAAGATCGGGCCGAAGATCGTGACCAGTGGGTACACCGTGTACCAGTAATGGTCACCGAGCCAGTACCACATCGGGGAAGGGGACATCGGAGACCCTCTCGTCGATCACACGGCAAGCGCTCGCGGCCACCCCGACCTACGTCAACGTTCGTCCAGCTGGCGCGGCCCTGTCAACCGAGCCCCACACATCAAGGACGCCAGGCACTCTGAAGGATCCGCGACCCGGTCGACGATCCGCAAATGGCGCCAGGCACACGAACACCTCGATAGAAAACTGCATCTCCGCCAGTCAACTGGGATTTATAGCTGCATGAGTCTGCTTTCGAGGCGATCATTCGTGCAGTTCACCACCCATTCGCGTTCGGACACGTCCCTGAGCGGTCCACCCGTTTTCGCGCAGCTCCCAGTACTGTGCGCTCATGCTGTATCGAGACGGTCCGTGAGGCATCGGGGGGAACTGTGGCGCGCAAGGTGGTTGTCGAACTCGTCGACGATATCGACGGGACTGTGTTCGGCGAAGAAGGCGAGAAGATCACCTTCGCGGTCAACGGTGTCGAGTACGAGATCGACCTGAAGGACGAGCACGCCAGCGAGTTCCGCAAGCAGATCGGCCACTTCATCGAGCATGCCACCCGGGTGCGCGTGCCGAAGACTTCATACAAGTCTGCTACCACGTCCGGGGGTGCTAGGACGCTTACGCAGTTCTCCGCCCGCTTGGACCCAGACTTGCTACAGCAGATGAAGATCGAAGTAGCCGCCCGTGGGACGACTTTGCAGGCGGCGACGGCCGAAGCATTCAGGTTGTGGCTGTCCTCGAAAGGTGAGGGTCCTCGGGGGATGCGGCCACGCGCACTGAGGTAGTAGCCCCAGCGTCCTCCGGTGCTCCGAAAGGCGAACGCCGACCGGGCACGTCCCGAAAGCCGCCCCGTGGCCGGAACGCGCTGAGGTGCGCAGTTTCGGTAGCCCCGTCCGGTGAAGATTCCCGAGTCGGGGCGACGAACGGGACACTCCGGCTGTCTAACAAAGTGACGCTGTCAATGGTGTGACCGAGCGGTGCTGTCCAAAACAATGTCACACAACCCCGGTGGCGGGATCTTCCTCCAGATGAGAGGGAGTGGCGGCACTTCCTAGGCGGAGGTGTGCTTGTTGTGGCGGAGTGGCCGATCGCTCGCGGCCCGGTTGGGGCAGTCAAGGTCCGGACCTATGGTCCTCGCAATTGCTGTCGTGAGGACTAAGCTAAGGAGTGGTACCGATGATTGTTGAGGTTCGCCGCATCCGCCCGACGGACGCGAAGAAGATCCGCCACCTTCATCGTTGGTGGTTACCTCATCCAGAGTCCCTCACTGGGCGTTCCCGCGCGGACCAGTATGGATGCGGATGGTTGGCTCGAGGTCTGGATGACCAGCGATGAGGGCCCCCGGGGATCGCACACACCTCATCCTCACCGCCGACGGCACCTCTCTTTCGGTGCGTGAGATCGGATCCCGGATGGCGCCGGTCACTGTGATTTTCGCGCACGGATTTTGTCTCCACATGGACGCCTGGGCACCGCAACGGGCCTACCTGGCCGAGGTCTGGCGGGGGCGTGCCCGGTTGGTCTTCTTCGATCACCGCGGCCATGGTGGATCCGGCGCGGCTGACACCGACAGTTACACGATCAGCCAGCTTGGACGGGACCTGGATGTGGTGATTCGCACGGTGGCGCCACAGGGTCCGATTGTCCTCGTCGGGCACTCGATGGGTGGGATGTCCGTGATGTCCTACGTCGCCCACCACCAAGAGGCCGCGGCCGCGCAAATCGTGGGAGTCGGGTTGATCTCGACCGCCGTCGACAATGTCGCCGGCGCCGGCATCGGGCGCGCTCTGAATACGCCGGCGGTGACGGTGCTGCGGACGGCATCCGCTCACGCCCCGGGGCTCCTCGGGCGCAGCTGGAATCTCTCACGTCGCATCTTGTCGCCGGTGGTCGGCGCAACGTGCCCGCTTGCTCCGAGTGCAAGTGTCCGTGCCGCCGCCACGTCCTACGGGATGGTCCACGCGACGCCGATCCCCACCGTGGCCGCCTTCCTGCGTGATCTGCGGATCTACGACGCTTCCCCGGCGCTCGACGTGCTCGCGAAGGTGCCGGCGTCGATCATCTGTGGAACCCGGGACAGGGTGACCCCGATCGGGCACTCACAGCGACTCGCCGCGGCTCTTCCCCTCGCCGAACTGATCCCGGTGAGCGGAGCGCGGCACATCGGCCTCGAGCGTCCCGATGTGGTGAGCGAGGGTCTCGATCGACTGCTCGGCCGCGCGGTAGGGCGCCGCGAACAGGACACCACCCGCAGATCCAAATCCGACCTCGTCGGGGCGTGAAATCTGCGCGTGCCTGACACCTGCCGAGGCAACCACTGATGGGAGAAGTGTTGAGTATTCACCAGGACGTTGACCTGTCGTCCGGTCAGGCGCACCACCGGCCGGACGAGCGCGTTCACCGCGGCGCGGGGTTGTACACCCGCCATGTTCTGAAACGGGTGGCAGCGTGTGGTGTGCAGGTCGGGGCGCGGCACCGGTGCATCGATCTGCATCACGAACCGAAGACCTACAACCCGTGGCAAGACGTCACCTATTGCCGCTGCGGTCACATCCGGTGGGCGGGCGAGCATGCGCAGTTCGACACCGCCGTAGAAGCATTCGAGGTTTTCCCTCATCACCCCTCGGGCCGGCCGGATCCACGGACCTATCCCGGAAAGATGGACACCGAACCGCGGCAGGTCAGCGAGAAGCGGCCCATCGGGCGAAGCGAGCTACGCCGATGATCCCGGCAGAAGCCGGCGACCGCGCGGCCCGCGCTGTTCTGGACCTGATCGACCGCGTCGAGATCGACACCGAGAGCGACCAGTTTCTGACGGCGCTCGACCGTATCCACTTGCAACTCCTCTCGCCGATGGTGGCCACGATCGTCGCAAGGCGAGCGGAGCTGGGTTTTGCCGCCCACGACGTGAATACCTATCCCCGACGCAATATGTGGCGCACGCAGGTCCCGTTCGGGCGGACGAACGGCGGTGTCGTCGTCGAGATTCCCCTCGTCGTGATCGCACCTGTTCTGATCGGCATGATTCCTGTCCTACTCAACATGAATTCGCTTTTTCAGTCTCCGATCACGGATCTGACGGTATTCATCTTCGTGGCTGCAGGTGTGGAGGTCCTCGCGATGTGGTGGTGGATCCGCCGCGATCCCCTCAGGCTGACCGCGGCGGACAAGCAGATGATCCGCGGCAGCATTGCCAAGCTCGAGGCCTACGTCTCGGCCGGCGGCGACTTCTTCGAACTTCGTCTGGCCATGACTGCGTCCGCGATCGTCGACGATATTCGTGACGTGCCGGGATGGAGTCACGAGGACCTCTACATCCACCGCATCCGGCTCGACGTCGAGGACCAACTCCGAGCGATTCTCGGCCACTGCGGTGAGCTGGCAACTTTCCGGGTCAGCGTCGGCGAACCCACGACAGGTGTCAGTGCCGAGGCTGACGCGGCTCGGGTCGCCTACCACGGGCAGCGACGGTGGTTCGAGCAGGTCAAAGAATCACTGATCGGGCGGGTCGCAGCGTTGTGGGCGTATCACCAAGACCTACTGATGCTCCAGGACTCGATCGACGGTACTGCGGCTCTCGGTCGCATCGACGCTCACGCACCGGCGCTCGGAGAATTGCTGGTGAATTCGGCTGACGATGACCTCGCGGCTTCGGCGATCGGTGACCTGGCCAATGACCTGGCCGATCTACATCAGGCGCGGGAAGCGGCGCTGGCACAGCTGCACGGCGATGTCACCGGCTTCGATCGGTGCAGCTGATGGGCCGTAGCCATGACCGGATCAGCCCAGATCGCGGCGACGGTGTGTTCGATCCCGACCGGGGCGACAGCGACGTCGCCACCCGCAAGGAGGGCGAACTGATCTCGCAGCACGCCTACGACACCCGCGCCGATCTCCGCAGCGGAGCACGAGAACTCGACGACGCCACCGAGAACCTACCTGGATTGACCCGGGCGCAACGGGATCTCAACCGCGCCTATCCGCGGCCCACGCCGGCGGCAATCGGAAACTCTCGGCTACGCCCGCAGCTGCCACCGGCGATCGAACTCCGTCGCACCCTCTCGGCACGACAACGGAACACCCGATCCGCGGCGAAGCGCCGCGTCCTCGACGCGATGCCGAAAGCCCAGTACACGGCGCTGGCGGCGTTGACGTCGGACCCGAAGACCTGGCGGGAGACGAACAACGCCCTTTCCGCGGTGGCCGGCGACGCTGTCGAGCTCGACGATGCTCGCCGTAAGCAGGTCCAACGAGTGGACCGGGCGATCCAACGATACGAACGCGAATCCGGACGAGGCCATCTCGTGTACACGTCGGTGAGCATTCCCAACGCGGTCGTGAACCCGTCAGATCTGCCCTCGACGCTATCGCCGGGGACGGTCCTGTCCTTCGACCGGTTCACTGCAGCAACCCATTCGCTGCACGAGCTGGACTCGACCGCCCGGCCCACCGATGTCGTCTTCGAGATCCAGACCGACCGGGGCATGTACTACGGGCAATCTTCCCGCGTGGACAACTCGCACCATCTGCTGCCACGGGGAATGCAGCTTCAGGTGGTGGGGGCTCATTTTGTCCCATACGAGCGGCCCGGACAGCCACCGGGGGAGCGCTTGGTCGTCCAACTCGTCGATCACGGGACGCCATGACGAGTCGAGGCAGGCGTTCGAGACAGATTGAACTCACGGAAGGAACACACATGACTGCGGACAAGCCGCGCCACCGGCGCCCCGACCTGACCTTTCATCCCGATATCTTCGCTGCGCCCGCGCAATTCAGAGTGGTGACAGCCGCGCCACACGACGATGCGGACCAGGCCGCGGACACAACGCAAGGGAAGGAGGGCTCCGGCGCCGACGCTCATACCGGACGACGAGATGGCAAGGGGCTGTGAGCAGAAAGAAAAGTCGGAGGCCACCTACAAGATGGTGTGCCTCCGACTCACCCGGTGCATTCTCAGTACCCATACCCTATTTGATCTTTCGCATCCGGTCCAATTCTCCACGCGCTGTCGGCCGATGTGGATGCCGGACTGGGTTGGCGCGGTTGTGAGTTCGGTCGAGTTGTACAGGTCCCTCTCTACTGTCGGTGATCGCACGACACCCTCGCGGTCATCGAGACAGTACTTCCGCCCTTGGCCGCCACATCCTCGGCAAAGGAGACATCATGGATTTCGCATCGATCATCGTCGGCGTCGCAGTGGCCGGCGCATCAGCCGCCCAGGGCGGCGGAGTGGACCCCGCGATCACCGACAGCGTCACGGCGGTCGCACAGGACCAGGCGCCAGCTCTCGTCCAGTATGTCCCGGACCCGCAGCCCTACCTCGACGACGCAGTCGATGCAGTACAGCAGGCGCAGGAGCAGCTGCCCGCCGAGTGGCATGCCGAGATCGAAAACGCCATTCCACCGGAAGTCCAGGATGCCGCTGCAGGGGCCAGGGAGCAGCTCCCGCCCGAGGCGCAGGGCCTGATTCCCGAGGTGGTCCTGCCCGCCCCAAGTCCAGGACCCGGGCCCGCCGGCGGTGTCGCCAACCCCGCAGGACCCGCAGCTCAGGCATCGTCATCGGCTCCGCAGCAGGAGACGAATCCGTTAGTTCTGCCTCCTGTCGTCAGCGGGGCATCCACCACTGCGGCCGGCATCCCCTCCCTGACAGGAATGCTCGCCCCGACCGCAGTCCGCGATCTGACCTTCGATCCCCGCTTTCCCCGCAATCTCGAGTTCGCGCGTGCGGTCATCGAAGAGGCGATACGTGCGATCGGATTGCCCTACCAATGGGGCGGAGGCCTTCTCACCGGACCGTCGATGGGCGACGGCACCGGAGGAGCTACCGCCGGTTACGACTGCTCGGGGCTTACGCGTTTCGCCTACTACATCGGCACCGGAGGCACGAAGGTTTTGCCCCGCACCTCACAGGAACAGTTCCGGGCAGGCCAGCAGATCAGCATGGACCAAGCCCAGCCCGGTGACCTGCTGTTCGGGAACTGGCAGGCAGACGGAGCCAACCACGTCGCGATCTACCTCGGCGGTGAAAAAATGATCGAGGCACCGCAGACCGGCCAGCGCATCCAGATCAGCGCCGTCCGCCCGGACATGATCCCTGCCCGCTTCCTGTGACCCCAACCGGGCCAACGGGGACGGTACCCCGCGCTGATCCCGAAGCGGAACAATACGATCGCCACCATAAACCCAGACCGGCAACAAGTCGTGTCGCGACGTGCGGCACGACCGCAGAGACGAAGGAGACAGTGCCACATGACCATTACGCCAGCAGCCCACAAGAAGGCGATCGAGACCGCACGAAAGAATGCGGAAGCACTGGCGCAGAAAGCAATCGAAACACGAGTCGCGCTTGTCGGAGCCATCGGTGAAGCAGTAGAAGAGCTTGCCGCACTCGATTCCGCACGCGAGGCAGCAGTAGAGGCAATCAGGACGGCCCACGAGAACGCGATCGACGGCGGATGGACAGCCAAAGAGCTCGCGGCCATGGGGTACACCGCCCCGAAGAAGCGGAAGAACACCTCCGGTAAGCCTGCGCGTGGTGGCGCCAGCAAGGACGCGACTGAGACAACCGACGTCGCAGATGCTGCTGCACCGCAGGAAGGCGATCAGCCGCCCAGCACCGACGGGCAGGTCTCCAGCGAGCGCGAACCTGAGCATTCCTACAGCTAGGAAGCAGTCCGGTGGTGTGGCGCCCCAGCCCTTTCGGGCGCCGTCCTCCGATCCTGGTCGGAAAGAACGGCGCCCGAGCGCTACCAGGAACTTTCCCGGGCAGGAACAGGTGTCGAAGTCAGTACCACATGTCGGAGGGTGCCGTCACGATGATCACGAGAAGGAGGTGGCATGACCAGTACACAGACGTCTCCGCAGCAGTGGGCACGGGGCATGCTCGTCCCCGGCCGCGCCGCGGTTCTGGACGTTGAATCGACCAATTTGGACGGCAGCATCATCGAAATCTGCGTTTTGGACGCCGCGACCGGGGATCCACTGCTCGATACCCTGGTCGATCCGGGCGAGGTTGCGATCCACCCGGACGCGTATGCCGTGCATGGAATTGCCCCGGCCGATCTGATCGGCGCACCCGGCTGGTCTACGGTTCACCAGGCTTTGATTGCGGTGACCGCTGGGCGAGTGACGCTCAGCTACCACAGTGAGTTCGACAAGGGCCGCGTTCTCCATGATTGTGCTCGGCACGGTCTCGACCCTGCGCACCTCGCCGACCCCGAGATGTGGGGATGCATCATGCGGATGCGATCGCAGGCCGAGGGCACCGAGAAGAGCATTCGGCTCGATGGCGGACACCGAGCCCGCAGCGACGCCGCGGCCGCCCGCACCGTCTTGCTCGGCATCGCGGAGGGCACCTCGGCGCCATCCACGACCGTGTACCCCGCCACTACCTCCCATCGGCCGGCGTAGTCCACCGTGCCGCACGTTCGAGGCGGTTCCGGTAGCAGTCCCCTTGTGGGTCTGCTCTCTCGGCTGGTGCCTTGCTGGGTTCCTGGTTGTGATTTACCCTGGGATCTGGAGGTGGTTCGTGATGACCGCAGCACATCCCCGGCCGGATCTGGAGGCGTATAACCAGGCCGCCCGTATGTCCCAGCCCGAGCTGGTCACCGCGTTGCGGGAGCTGCTGGGCGCGAAGCTGGTCGCCTATCTGGGGCGCGTCAAGGAGACCCGTGCAGTGCGCCAGTGGGCGGAGGGCACACGGACGATCGGTAGCGACTCGGATGTGGAACGGCTGCGGATCGCGTACCGGGCGGCACGGCTGATCACCGCCCGCGACACCCCAGCGGTGGCGCAGGCCTGGTTTCAGGGTTTGAATCCGATACTCGACGACCGCGCACCCGCCTTGTTGCTGCGCGAGGGGGAACTCGCCGATGTCGGCCCGCAGGTCCTCGCCGCGGCCCGGCAGTTCGCCGCGGTCGGATGACCCAGGGCGATTATGCCCTCGTCGCCACGGCGCAAGGGTCGATGTGGTGCGCCCGCCGATATGGGTGCGAGGTCTTTCGGGTGGGGTTCGCGCCGTCGCCGTGGGAATGGACACCGTGGGTGTACGCCACTGACGGCCGGTTCACCGGCCGGTGGGACGACCCGGACGGTGTGTGGCGCACCCTCTATGTCGGTGCCAGTCGATTGGCCTGCTACCTCGAGGTCCTCGCCTACGCCCGGCCGAGCGCGCAGGTGATCGCCGATCTGGACGAGATCGTCGTCGACGACGAGGATGCAGCCGCGTTCCCCACTGTCGAACCCGGCCGGGTGCCGCGGTCGTGGTGCGTGCCTCGCCTGGCCGCCCACGGCGCGCTGACGGGGTGGTTCGCGGTCCCCGGGCATCCGGAGACGCTGGCCACGCTGCGTGTCGGGTTTCGGTCGGCCGCGATCCGGCACGGACTCGATGATCTCGACGGCGCCGCGATTCGGGACGGCCGCCCGCGGGCGTTGACACAGGCAATCTCCAAGTGGATCAACACCCTTGGCGGTCCGGACGGATATCCGATTACCGGTGTCGAGTTCGACTCGCGCCACGGTGACGGGCTGCGGCTGTGGGCAGTCTACGAGCGACCGGGTGACCCGGTGGTCAGCCCCCACGTCACCGCACTGGATCAGATGCCGGTGGCACCCGACGACAGTGACCTTATCCGGGCGATGCGGCTGCTCGGACTCGAATGGGACGACACGTGAGTCCAGCCCCTACGTGATCACGAGATTCTCGCAAACTTCACGGCGGAACCACAGTCGCGGCACTGGTTGGGTGGGTGTGGTCACCTGAGTAGGCCCCCGTTCGGCCACTGATCGTCACGAATCCCCGGCCCCGGCTGAGGTGGCCGGTGGTCCTGGACAGGTGGTGGTGCCGGGTGGGCGGCCGAGGTCCACAAACGACGCGCCACCGCGCTGACTCTCTTGGGCCCGGTACCGTGATACTCGCTCGCCCTCAGACGAATTCGCGGACCCGGGGGAGGACTTGGGCGAGTTCTTCGAAGAGCTCCGGCCATCCGCGGCGTAGGCGGGTGATGCGACCGTGTTCGAGGAAGGCGCCGTCGAGCATGTGGGAGACCCGTAGGTGCCCCTCGGGGGTGCCGAGTTGGCGGAGTTTGTCGTAGACGGGGTTCACCGGTAGCTGGTGTGTGGCGATGTATGCCCAGATCTCGTCGGTGTCCCAGTCCCAGACGGGCCCGAAGACACGGGTTCCGTCGGCTCGGTCGATGACGCCACCGTGGTGTCGGCGTTGCTCGGTGGTGTTGGTGCAGCAGCCGTCGCAGTCGCGTGTGACGTGGCTGCTGAGTGCGTTGTAGTAGAGCGACCAGCGTCCGGTCCCTTTCGGGGATTCGTCGGCGCGTACGCCCCAGATTTCTCCCGGCCCGTGTGCCGCGTGCGCCGCGCGGGAGGGTGCACCGATGAGGATCTCGCGCAGCTTCTGGCTCATGGCCCGGGTGGGCTGTTGGTGGTCCCATTCGCCGGACTGGGCGAGGACGGTCAGCAGTGGTGGGTCGGCTCGGTGGGGTTCGAGGTTCAGGTTCCAGGTGTCGGCGAGTGCGGTGATGTAGGTGTAGGTCTCGGGGTACTCGAGGCCGGAGTCGAAGAACACGACGGGAATGTTCGGTTCGACCTGCCGGGTGAGGTGGAGTGCGACGAGTGAGTCCTTGCCGCCGGAGAAGGCGAGGTACCCGTCGTGGTCGTCGAGGTGCCCGGCGATGCGCCCGGTGAGGGCCCTGAGGTCGCGGCGGGGCCGGCGCAGTGCCCGGAGAATGTTCAGGTCCAGGCCGTCGGGTTCGGGCTTGCCCGCCACACGCCCTCCTCACGTTGTCCGGTCGGTATCGAGATCTCGCAGCTTCTGTCACACAGTGTCCGCCCGGTGGATCTTCCTCCAGTCGTAGGGGCGGTTTCTTATCGCCTGGGCATGTGAGGAGTGTGGTGTGGGGAAACTGTGCGAGGTGGCCGGCCGGCTGGACGTCGTCGCCGCGGCGTTCGCGTCGACGAAGACACGCGAGGTAATCGAGCTGGCGAGGATGGGTCGGTGTGCGAGATGCGCAGCGTCCCCGGTTCGGGTGGAGGCGGTGACCAAGGTGGTCTCCCGAACGTTCACGGGTTTCGATTCGTGGAAAGCACCCGCGGAGGGTGGGCTGTGCACGTCGTGCGCCTGGGCCTACCAGTACCCGGATCTACGCAGGAGCATGCATGTGGTCACCACACGACCAGCAATGAGGGCAGTGACCGCGGCGGATCTCGAACGGATTTTGTCGCGGCCACTCGAGCCGGACACCGCCGTGGTGGTGCCCTTGCGGCCCGGTCGAAAGCACATCCTGCCGCACTCGCGGTGGGGTGGGATTGCTGTGGAGTTTACCGACCGCAGATATATCCGTACACGCCGTTCGTCCTGCGCGACTTTCGGGATGTCCCGTGGTTGTTTACCGACCAGGGTTCGGGATGTTCGTCATGTTCAGACAGAGACTCGAAGGGCGTGTGGCGATGCGAGTGGTGGTAGGGGACCTCCGGGTTCAGCGGATCGACCGGCGAAATGGGAGGCGGTCGTGGACGATCGTCTGGCCGGAGGGAACGGAGCATCGCGAGGCGGACCGGTTCCTGCGCGAGCACGACGGGTCGGGCACCCAACGGACCTATTCCTACTTGTTGGTGGATCACCTGCGCTGGCTCGAGCGCGAGTGCCTGGCGTTGGACAGAGTGGTGCTGCGGGATCTCGAGCGGTACATGGGCATCGTCGGCGCCGAGGTGGCGATGCCGTTGGGCGAGCCGTGGCGGGTCGGGAAACGCCCGTACGGGCATGCGGCGCTGTCGACCACGGCAGCCTGTCTGAAGGGCTTCTATCTGCATCAGGCGGCGCTCGGGGTGAACGCCGAGCTCGGTCGGAGACTGGATAGAAGTCGGCTGCCGACGCGGGCGGATCGACGCCGCACATTCTTGGGGCACACGACGACGTCGATACCGGCAAATCCGCTCGCGCCGACGGGACCTCGCCGCCGACATCCGAAGATGCTGCCCGACGGCGCACGGGAGAAACTGCTCGAGACGGTGAACTCGGCCCGCGACCGCATGGTGGTGACCTGGTTGGCCGACGGCGGGCTGCGGATCGGCGAGTTGTGCGGGCTGCACCTGGTCGACCTGCACCTGCGGGAGAACGCGGCCTGCGGCCAGTGCCGTTCCCCGCATCTGCACGTTTGTTACCGCCCCGGCAACCCGAATCGGGCCGAGGCCAAGACCAAGCATCCCTGGCGCCTCGAGAACGGCACGGTGACCGGCGGGCTGATCAAGCGGGTCAGCCCCGCCATGATCCACTCCTACTTCGACTACATCACCACCGAATATCCGCGTGGACGAACCGATCACGGAATGCTGCTGGTTCAGCTGCACGGCAGGGCCGTCGGGCGGCCGTGGGCTCCGGTCGCCGCCCGGCGGGTGCTGCGCCGGGCCGGAGACCGCGCCGGCCTGGGACCGGTGAAACCCCATGCGTTTCGGCATTCGTTCACCTCGGCCGTGCTCGACGCCTCCGGCGGCAACCTGTTGATCGCCCGTGACGCAGGCGGCTGGGCCTCGGCGACGATGGTCGACGAGGTTTACGGGCACGTCGATGTCCACGACCCGGCCTTTGACGCGGCGTTGCGGCGGGTGTGGGGAGAAGGGCGATGACGGCCGGGAGAACCCGTGCCGGATCGCCGCACTCGTGTCGGGATCGTCCGGACCGGGGCGGCCGCGACCGGCTCGAGATTCTCACGGCGCTGATCGGCGGCCCCGACTTCGACCCGATCTTCCGGTTGGACGTGATCCGGATTCCGCAGCAACACCCTGTCTACCGGTGGGAGTGCGTTGTCGAGCGGTGCGAGCGGACCCGCGCCAACTCCACGGACTTTTGCACGGAACATCTCTTGTTGCGAGCGAAGGACCGAGAACGTGGCGGCGGTAAGGCCGCGTTCCTCACCGCCGCAGAGGGATTGGAGCGATACGTGCGGATCGAGGAGCTGATTTGCCGGGTGTGCCCAGACCGGCCCGCCGCGCAGTCCGACCTGCTGCTGTGCCAGCGACACATGAGTCGGTGGCGCGAGCACCGGAAGTCCGCCGGTGAGTCCGACGACTTCGACGGATGGCTCTCCGGGCAGCGGCCGCTGCCGGGCTACGGATCCTGCCTGGTGGCGGTGTGTGTGAACCTCGCCGAGTCGCCGCTGGGGTTGTGTCTCTGGCACAGTCGGCGGTACCAGCGTGAGCACCGACCCGGCGCGGCGGTGTTGCCGCCGACGTGGTGGCACCGCTACGAGCGGTACGGCCGGCCGGTCCCGGTCGGATACGACGACGAGGAGGCGTTCGGTCGCTGGTGCGCCACCGTGCGCGCATCCCCGTGGCCGGGACAGATCAACCTGCTCGGGTTGCGGCCACTGGTGCGGGCCGAAATTCAATGGGGCCTGTTCATCCACACGCAGCGAGTCCGACCCAGCCGGTGGGAACTGGGCTGGCTTCGCTCACTAGTGGCGACGTGCCGAACCCTCGAAGTGGAGTCGTTGATCGGGTTCGAGATCGGCGCCGGTGGATCGGTGGAGTTTCCCGGCTCCATGGTCAAGGAGATCCTGCACGAGCTTCGGATGGTCTACTTCACCCCTGCCCAGGCGAAAGAGGCCGGATTCCTCGAGACCGAGCACTTCGGGGTGCGGTTCAAGCGGCGGGCCAGTCACATCGACCTCACCGGCATCGGCCCAACTTGGTTGCGGGATCTGGTCTGGGACTACCTCGCCGACCTGCTGCAATCGCCGCGCTGCCCACGTTCCGGCCACGTTCACGATGGGCTGCTCAGGGCAGCAATGGAACTGGGCACATTCCTGCAACACGATGCCCCCGACGGCGGGAACGATCCCACCCTGTTGCAGGGCGATCACATGCGTCGATTCGTCACCGACCAACGCCGCCGTGAACGCGACGGGTCGCCGTCGCTGGCCATCAAGCGACCTGACGGGACTGCCAGCGTCGTCACCACTACGACACGGTCGACGGTATTCAATGCGCTACGCAAGATGCTGCGCGCCGCGATGGACAGCGGTGCCGCCGACCGGATCGGTCTGGGGCGGGAGTTCATCGTCGCACTTCCTACGGCCGGGGCATCAACGGGCCGGACCGCGCGGCGACCATTTCCCGACGAGGTCGCTCGCGCGCTCGCCGATCCGGAGAATCTGCGGCGACTCGACGAGGTCCACGATCCGCTGGACCGCGGGCTGCGTGATATGTGGGAAACGACCGTCACCACCGGTCGTCGCATTGGAGAGGTGCTGCAGCTCCGTTGGGACTGTCTGGGCCGCTACGGCGGCCTACCGATGTTCTGGCACGACCAGACCAAGGTCGGCAACTATGACGTCGCGATCCGGATCCCCGAGCGTCTCCACGAGGTGCTGGCTGAACGCCAACGCAAGACCCTGGATCGATTCGTCGCCGAGCACGGGCGCCGACCCACCGACACCGAACGCGGTCGCCTGGCGCTGTTCCCGACGCCGCAGCGCAACCCCGAAGGCACCGTCGCGTTGACCCATTCCTTTTTTCACAGAAACTTCAGCGCGTGGGTCGATTCGCTCGAAATCGGCCGATGGGTGCCCCACCAGGCCCGCCATACGCTGGCCACGAATTTGCTGCGCGCCGGCGCAAGCTTGACTCACATCCGCACCTATCTGGGCCAGGTCAGCGATCGGATGGCCGAACACTATGTGCACCTGTCGCATTCGGATCTCGAGGACGTACTGCAACAGGTCTGGGTCGCCGGTCCCGGCGCCGCCCACCCCGGCGAACTCCTCGCCGGCGACACCGCACCGATGACCCGCACGCAGGCCCAGACGCTGGCGATCGACCTGTCCCGGCGCAGCACCCCTGCCGAAGGCGGCTTCTGCACCTTCCAACCCGTCGTCGACGGCGGTGCCTGTCCCTGGGCGCTGAACTGCCACGGCTGCGACAAGTTCGTCCTGTCCGGAGCGGACTTGCTGTATTGGCGACGCAAACGCGAGCAATGGCGACAACTCGCCGAGGGTGCACCCGACGACGCCACCGCCGACTACCTGCACCAGCACTTCGAGCCCACCGCCCGCGCCATCGACGGACTCGAGAAGGCCCTGGCCGGGCTTGGCCTGCTCGACCAGGCGCTCGCGCTGGACCTTCGCAAACCCCAGGACTACTTTCACCGGGTCTGGTCAACCGCCTTCCGTGCCACCGACCTCACCGATGCCATAACAGCAGCACCCGACGAGACCGACGAGACCGACGGAGAAGCCAGCGCATGAGCAGTAGCCAAAACCCACCCCAAACCCGCACCGCCGCCGCGCTGGTCTCCCGGCGCCGCGACGCTCAGGCCGCGGTCGACCGCGTTCATGAGGCCATTGCCCGACTGCACCGAGAACCGGCCCCGGTCACCGTCGCCGCCGTCGCCCGCCGCGCAGGTGTCTCTCGGACGTTTCTCTACACCAACCCTGCGGCCAGAACGGCAGTAGAAACCGCGAAAGCCGACACCGGCCAACAGTCCCGCCACCCGGCTGTCCACCAGCACGACCAGCACGAGGCGACCTGGCGAGAGCGCGCTCTCAACGCCGAAAACGGGCTCAAGACCGCGAACGCCGAAATCCTGGCCCAACGCAACCGCATCGGCGAACTCCTCGGCCGAATCCGCGACATGGAAGCCGAATGGAGCGAGGAAGCCATCCACCGCATCACTACCGAGAACACCACACTCAAACAGCGGGTCCGCCAACTCACCACCGACAACCGCAACCTCGATGAGCGGTTGACTGCTGCCCGTTCCAACCTGCGGTTCCAAGATCGGCGTATCGCCGACCTCGAGACCCGCCTGGCAGATCCGACCACCATCCAGCGATCACCGATCTAGCTCCAGCACAATCTGATTCAACTCCACGGGACGTTGTCGACCGAACGGCGCCCGGATACCTGGGGACGGTGGACGCACCGCTGGGCTGAGCTCGAACGAGAAAGTGGTCCGACACGCCAGCATCAACAACCCGTGACATCATCGCGCACATGTACGCTTCGAATACGCGCAGGCCAGAAGCAAAATGCGGTGTCCGCGGTCGGTAAAGTCGACGACACGTGCCTGCCGTGGACTGCGCGTGATGTCGCGGCGGTGACAGCGATGCGCCGACTGCGGGCGCTGGGGTTCGGTGCCCGGATGCTCGCCGAGCCTGCGGCCCCGTATCCGGTGCTCGCGAGGATCGCTCCCAGGCGGTGGCCGGCGGTCTTCGCGGACTGGGATCGTCTCGCCCCGTACCGCCAGATCGGGCAGTGGTGGGAGCTCGCGCTGCGAGCCACCGTGTCGGCGAGCGCGAAGGGAACGAAATGACCAGCCCGACCGATCGATGGCTCGCGGCCGCACCTGCGGGGCTGCCGCCGCTCGAGGGTCCGGCGTCGACAGCAGAACGCCTGCTGTTGTTGTTGCACTACGGGATCGACTGGGATTCGGGATGGGTCGGCCGGCGACGGGAAACGTACTGGACCCAGCACCTGCCGAACCGTGTTCGGGTCGCCACCTATATCGGTGGCGGCGATCTCGACCGGTGGTGGTCGGTGGTCTCACGGTCCCTCGAATCGGAACCGACGAACACCGACCAGCGGCTGGAACTGGCGACCCTGTTGCGTGAGGAGTCCGAGCCGGTGCTGACGTTGCTGCGTGAGCGTCCCACGTCGTACGTGTTGCGCACACGGATCGTCGCCGAAGCCGTGGCCGCCGCTCGCTCTTCGGGAAGGAAAAATCGATGAGGTCGACGGTGCGTTGGGATGTCGAGCTGACCGCGCTGTCCTCGATCTCCCAGAAGGGGGAGGACTCCGGAACGACGACGACACTGTTCCGCCGGGAGCCGGTGATCCAGCCGGACGGGAAGCCGGTGCTGGTGCCGATCGTGTCAGGGAACTCCCTGCGCGGCGGGTTACGCAGGATCGCCGAGGAGCTGTTCCGCGATGTCATCGGCTACGAACAGCAGATCCCACTCTCGGCCGCGCACGCGCTACGCAACGGTGGCTCTCTGACGAAGGTCACCGGCGAGGGTCTGACCGGCCGCCGGCGGCAGCGACTGCGGGAGCTGGTTCCCCCGATCGGGGTGTTCGGCGGCAACGGCGGAGGTCAGCCACCGATCGACGGCTGCTTGAAGGTGGGCAAGGTCATCCCGCGGGTGCGTGAGACGGAGACGATCATGACCCGGGCGTATGACGGCCGGCTGATGAGTCAGTTCGAGTTGGTTTCCCTGGAGAGCTACAGCCGATTCGACGACACCGACACCCGGGCGTTCCCCGGATCCTCCGCGGTGGTGGTCGGAGCCGGTAAAGATGCCGGCTCGTCGATGCTGATGCGATTCGAGATCGAAACACTCCCTGCGGGAACCCGTTTCGAAACCTTCTTGCGGCTGGACCGGGCCACCTCACTCGAAATCTCGTTCTTCACCGATGTGTGGGGCAGATTCGCGCGTGACGGATTCCTCGGAGGGCGCAGCGCGATTGGTCACGGGCGGGTCCGCGCCGAATCGGATCGGGTGGTGTTGGCCGGCCCGGACCCGCAGTCAGTGGACTGGCGCGTCGAGCTCGCACCACTGCGCGATGAGGTCATCGAAGCACTGTGCTGGCTGACATGACGGGCACCGAGGAGATGGCACCGTTCGTTGTCCGGGCGCACTTATCGTCGGGACTGGCGCATGCGACGCCGTGGGGAATCAGTCTCGACGGGATCCTCGCCGCCGAACTGTGGGCCGATCACAAGGCCGCGGCACTCGACCGAGGCGAGGATGTTCCGGCGCTGACACCCGAGTGCGCCCCGCCCGACCTCGAGCTACCACTGGCGCGATGCGAGCTCGCCGGCGAGGACTGGCATTGGTGTGCGACGTGCTCGTTCCCCGAGGACCCGGCCGGTGATCCGGTGGTGCGGCACTGGGCGTCGCGGGCCGATCACCGCGGGCTCGAGCAACTCAGTCACACCCTGCCGGCGGTGATCTCTGATCGGCAGGGCCGCTACCGGGCCCGCTACATGCCCCTGATGATCACCAGCACTCGCACGGTCACGTGGCGCGGAGTCGGAGATCTCGACGCCGTCGCCACGATCCTGGGTGGCCTGGATGTCATCGGTAAGAAGCGGGCCCATGGTGAGGGCCGGGTCTTGCGGTGGGAGTTCGAACACTGTCCCGCCGCCGACCGGTGGGCGTCGGCGCACCTGCATAGCGACGGCACTCTCGGGCGCACCACACCACCGGCCTGTGTACCCGAGCTCGAACCGGAATCCGCTGGGTTCGGGTTGGCCGGTCTGCGGCCGCCGTACATGCATCCGACCCGAATGAGGCAACTCCATCTACCTCGATGAGTGTTGTGCGCGTACCGGTTCGGTGCATGTTCTCCGCGCGATGTCACTCAACTCATCCATTTCGGATCTTCCTCCTCATGACGGGATAAGGCCGCTGAGAGAGGACACGAATGGCCGTGACGGAGGACATCGATCACGGCGTGACGGCCGTGATGCGAAGTCGAGTCGCGCTGTCCAGGTCAGCGGATACCGTCCGCCCCACCGAGACACCATCTGCGGGAAAAGGGAGATGAGCGAGATGACCGATACCGACACACGGCCCAGGATGGCCTTGGTCGCTCCCCAGTGGCGAGACTTCGCGCTGTGCCGGGTGACCGATCCGGAAGCGTTCTTCCCGGAGACGGGGGAGAACGGCCGCCCGGCGAAGCGGGTGTGCTCTAGATGCGAAGTTCGTGACGCCTGCCTCGCCGAGGCGCTCGCCCATGATGAGCGGTTCGGGATCTGGGGTGGGCTGACCGCGGCCGAGCGCCGCAAGCATTACCCGAAGCGACACCGGTGATCGCCATGGCCGTGGACTTCGCACACACCAGTCACGCCGAAGGACGGCGCCGCACCAAAGCGATCCACCTCGCCCGGTACCTCTGGGATCGGGGCCTTGCCCCGGCCGACCTGCTGTCACTTCGGGCTGAACAGCTTCGTCGACTTGCGCGGACGGTGGGCGTTCATCCGCCGCGCTCGGCGGAAACCTGTTATGTCACAGCCAGGTTGCTGGAGCGGAAGACGCGGTGGGCGCAGGCGCATCCGGACCACCCCGCTGCTGCTCACGCCCGCTTGGACGAGCGGGAATTGTGGATCCCGTCAGCGCAGCCGGATCCAGAGGCCGGTGGGGACCTGTTGTAATGGAGAACCGGCGAACGGGGGAAGCGATGAAGGTGTGCCCCTTTACGCCAAGAAGCAGGAACAGGAGATGAAATGTCGGAGCTGTCGTGGATCACTGCCCAAGAGTTGTACGACCAGGGATATACGGTCAATGGAGCGCGTCAGCTCTTCGGGGAGCCAAGGACAAGCCCTGATGGGGCCGTCGGCTGGGAAGTGGATTGGATCGACCGCGTCGAGGAAAGAGCGCTTATCCCTGTGCTGCCCTTCCTTATCGAACGTCTGCGCGGACATTCTGAGGTGGGAGAGGCTGCTGGCGAGCTGGTCAGGCTCTACGCGGAACTCAATCGTCGAGCTGGAATTGTCGGTGCACCCGATCCGCTCCATCACCATGAAATCTCCGAAGAGGAGCTGGTAGAGCTGGGAAACGACCGTGATGCCCTGAATGCGATCTACGGGTCGCCGCACCGTTGGACGCAAGAGCCTGTGGTCGAGGGCAATCCGGTTCCGTTCACGTCGCAGGCACCAAGCCGGTTCGGAGATGGGGCGCGGTTGGTAGGAAGCCGGACGCTTCGGTGGTGGCTCAAGAGTGCAGTAAGCGAAGTAACGAACAAGCAGACCGGGAAAGCCTGAATCATGAAAGGTGCTGGGGCAGAGGAAATGTGATGATCAGCGGTGTTATCACGGAGTCGATGCTTGTGGACTGCGCGAGAATCCTGGCCGGCAGCAGCTGGCTCCTCCGCGACGGTGTCCGGTGCCGCCTCGGGGCGGGACGGTCGAACCCGTGGTGTGGGGTGTCGCCGCGGGTGGGGCGATGGTAGCCATCGTCGTCTGCGCCGCCCTTACCGGCAAACGCTCGGATTCACCTGCGATGAACACCTTCCACCTGGTGCTGTGTGAGCAGGGTGGTCGGGAATTTCGACTCAGCTATCAACCAATTGTGCGCCATCACATGCTGGCGCCGCAGAAGCCGGAATTTCGCCGGTGTGGCGGTCGCATGACTGCTTAGAGCAAGGTGACCTTGTCGGCCGTCTTGATTGGTGCGCCTTCCGGTCCGGCGATATAGGTCGAGATCCAGATCGGATGGTGACGTTGTTCGCTGGGATACCACTGCCTCTTCCAGTGACCTCGGACTGTCCAACGATGCGAGTATGTGCGCGTTGCTGCCTCATTGGTGGGTCGCGCTGAGGATCGGGACCGGTAGGACAGATACGTGATCTGTGAGGGCTTCTTACGTCGGCGAGTTGTCGCGGACTTCCCGGCCGACACTGCCGTGGACTCGACCTGTGTTGTCTTCTGGCGGAGCATGTGGGTGAAGGAGATGAAGACCTCGAGAATCTCGGCGGATGTCCATCCGCGGTAGATCGTGAGGAATTCTTGCGGGAAATCCGAATCCATAGCGGCAGGCACGAAGCCGCCGATCGAGTGCAGGCTCGGCGGAGTGTCGCTTTCGGGAGGGCTGAGTTCGGCTTCCGCGGTCGGGAGCGGCAGGTAGACGTGGTTGACGTATCGGTAGACCAAGCCCTCGCGTAGCTCGCCTTGGTCGCCGATGAACTCCTCCATTCCGGCTGCCGATACGAGCTGAACTGACAGAAGGGTGTCGTACAGGATTTGCCATAGTAAGAAGAGTCCGCCGTCGGTTTGGGCGAGGTAGGCAACTCCGGAGGGTGCTGGCAGGTCTGCGGGAGTCACGCTCACCTCGGCAGATGTCTCACTGCCGGCGAGGATGAGGGCTGTCATTTCCTCGGAGGCGTAGTACGCGTGCCGATCGACTGTAGCTCCGCTTGTGCACCGATACGCGCAGTACATCCCGAGCATCACACGCTCTTCAATGGCGCCAATGGCGGACTCCTTCGGCCCGAAGCAGAAGTAGTGCGGGGCGTTGGCCAGCAGCGATTCCGCGGATTGCCCGTGGAATTCACAGAACCACGCGAGTGTGGTGCCAATCGTTCGCGAGGCGCGGAACCGTTCGAGATCGGGCACCAACCAGGCATACGGCTCGAGGTGTTTGAGGACGGGTGTGGCAGCTTCGTCCAGTGCGTCCAGTAGTAGCGGCATCTGCGCCGGTTTCAAGTCGGCCAACGCCATCTGTGCCCGCCGACGGGTCGGCAGGCCATGCCGGAACTGCTCACCCGTTACGAACGGTCGATTCCACTCCTGCTTGGTCTTGCGGCTGTCCTGCTTGGTCCTGCGGCTCTTCGCATTACCCATCGTTCCCCCTCATGTGTGTCACTGTACGAATCGAATGCCGGTGTGATGTTCAGACACGCATTGTGTGTTGGATCACTGGGCGGTACCCATTGGTCTCGCGTGCGGGCCTGAGTGTTGAACTCCCCGTCGCCGTGGAGATTCGGTGACTGGCCGTCCAACGAGCCGTGATCGGCGGATCAGCAGTCTGGCGGTGGGCCGCCGTCGTCGCCAATTTCGCGAGGCGAGGGCGGCTGGGCCGGCGTTCTGCCGGAACCACACTTGTAGGCATGAAGGGTGGCGTCGGTGGGAGAGCTTTGTCAGATTGCCTTGTTCCCCAGTGAAGCCTCGTCCCGCGTCCCCGGCACAGGGTGCGCCGGGGACGCGGGACGAGCGCAGAACCTCCTGTTTGTGCAGGTCAAATCGTATAATCGAGGAGTCTAATTCGGTAGCGAGACTGACCAACTCGCTCGACTCTGGAGGATTTTCTGTGGCTGATTTGGCGACTGCTGTGACGGTGTTGGATGCGAATGGGCGGGCTGGTGTTCCGTCGTTGTTGATTTCGGGTCCGGGTATGGGTAAGTCGAGTCTGGTGCGGGGGTTGGCGGCGGCGGATGGGGTGTTGTGCGAGACGGTGCTGGGGTCGTTGCGTGAACCGGCCGACTTCGCTGGCCTGCCGGTGGTGCGTGAGCACGGGGTGACGTTGGAGGCTCCGGACTGGGCGAAGCGCATTTCCGCCGAGGGTGGCGGTTATCTGTTTTTGGACGAGTTGACGACGAGTCCGCCTGCGGTGCAGGCGGCGATGCTCGCGGTCGCGTTGGACCTGAAGGTCGGTGATCTGCAATTGCCGAAGGGAACGCGGGTGATTGCGGGTGCGAATCCTCCCGATTGTGCTGCCGGTGGGTATGAACTGGAAGCGCCGTTGGCGAATCGGTTCTGTCATGTGGAGTTCACTCCGTCTGTGGACGAGTGGTTGGACGGTATGGCGACGGGGTGGGCCACGCCGCCCGCCTCGCGTGCGGTGGCGACGGACGAACAGCGGGTGGCGCTGGTGCGTAGTTCGATCACTGGATATGTCCAGCGCAACCCGGAAGCGTTGGACGCGTTCCCGTCGTCGGTGGCGCAGACCGGGGGAGCGTGGCCGTCGCGGCGCACGTGGGCGATGTTGGCGGCGGTGTTGCCGCATCTGCGTGACGACGACAACGCGGCGATTAATGCGGCGGTGTTCGGGCTGATCGGTGAGGGGGCCGGTGTCGAGTTCTTGGAATGGCGCAGGAACGCCGATCTGCCCGACCCGGTGGCGGTGATCGAGAATCCGGAAACGGCGTTCGACTGGCAGTCTCGTCCGGACCTGGTGTGGGCGGTGTTGTCGGGTGTGACGGCGTGGGCTGCGGGGCGGGGCACCGTCGAGGCGTGGCGCAGCGCGTGGGGTCCGCTGATCGCGGCGGCGGAAGCGGGTGCCCCGGATGTGGCGGGCGCTGCGGCGCGGACGTTGGCGAAAGCACGGCCCGCGAAGGCGGCTGTTCCGGCTGCGGCGCGGCGGTTTGCCCCGATGTTGGTGGCTGCGGGTCTGGTCGGTGAGGCGGCGTGAGCGCGGTGCGGGTACTCGAACCGGACGAGTTGAGCGCGTTTCGCCTGGCCCGGTTGGTTTCTGCCGAACAGATGCCGTACTTCATGCGGGCGTTGTTCGCGGCTAGGCCTGTGGCTGCGCCGGGGCTGGGCACATTCGCGGTGGATGCGCAGTGGCGGTTGTATCTCGATCCGGCGTTGTTGGTCGGTGCGAACGCGTGGCCGGTCCCGGTGGCGGGTGCGGTCCTGTTGCACGAGGTTGGGCACTTGTTGCGGGCACATGCCGCGCGCGCGGAGTTCTTGCCGAAGCCGGTCGCGCCCTTGGCGTGGAACTACGCCGCCGATGCGGAAATCAACGATGACCTTCTCGCGGCCGGTGTCGGGCTGCCGGAGGGGGTGATTACCCCGGAGTCGTTCGGGTGCGCATCGGGAGGCATCGCGGAGGACTACTACATGAGTCTGGTAGATCCGTCTGCCCCTCCGACTGCGAGCGAACCCGCAGACGGCGATGGTGATCCGGGGTGCGGGTCCGGTGCGGGGTGCCCTGCTGTGCCCGGCGAGTTGGGTGCGGCCGGGAATGAGGTCACCGAGGGTCTCGACGGCGCGGAGGCCGACCTGGTGCGGCGGTATGTCGCGCAGGCCGTTCGTGAGTCTTCGGGAAAGGGGCGGGGGAGCGCCCCGGCCGGGTTGGTGCGGTGGGCCGGTGAGGTACTGGCACCGCCGACGGTGGCATGGGATCGGTTGTTGCGTGCGGTGATCCGGCGCGTCTTGGCGGATCAGGCGGGGCGGACGAACTACACGTATTCGCGACCCTCGCGGCGCGGGATCCCGGGCATCATCGCCCCGGCGATGCGCGGCCCGTCGATCACGGTCTCGATTGTGGTCGACACGTCGGGATCGATGTCGGCAGATGATCTGGATGCGGCGATGAGTGAGGTTGCCGGGGTGCTGCGGGCTGGCGGTGTGGCACGTGATCGGGTGCGGATTCTGGCCTGTGACGCGTCGAGCACAACGGCGCAGCCGGTGCGGTCCATAGCGGACGTGAAACTGATCGGCGGCGGCGGCACCGACATGCGGGTGGGTATCGACGCGGCGAATGCTGCGCGTCCGGCACCGCATGTGGTGATCGTCCTGACGGACGGGGATACGCCGTGGCCGGATCGCCCGTCGCGGTCGCATCTGGTGTGCGCGGTGATCGGCAGTGACACGGCTGCGGGGCGTACACCGTCGTGGGCGTCGACGGTGTACGTGCCGGTCGGTGCGGGAGTTCGCGCATGAGCGCGGCAGGAAGCGGCGACCTGATCCGCTACGCCGACCGGGTGTTGGCCGGTACCGGGATCGCCGCCCACCAGGTCGCGGCGGTAGTGGCGGGTACGGCGACAGATGCGGCGGCGGAGGCATTGCGCGCCGGTTGGCACTGCGCCGCGAATCCGGTGCAGGGGAGCGGCGAGGGGCGGGGTGCGGCATGAGTGTGGAATGGTTCGACCTCGCTCAGCGGCTCTATGCCGCCGAAACCCGGTCGCCGGTCGCTCGGCTCACGCACACCACGTTCAACCCGTCTGCGGCGGCGCTGGCGGTGCGTGCGGTGGCACGCGGCGGCGGCGTGTCGGTGTCGGTGTCCGGGGTGGGTGGTGGTGAGGAACGCGCCCGCGACGTCGATGCCCTGGGGCTGCTCGCGGTGCACGGCGGCACCATGGTGGGGCGCACTGATCCGGCCCCGTTGCTCACCGACGACACCGGCACCCTGCGTGCGCTGCTGACCTTGGCGCGGGCGCACGCTCACCACCCGGACCCGCAGGTGGCCGGTGCGGCGGCGATGGTGGCGTGGTGGGCGGATCGGGCGGACCATCCCGGCACCTCGGCGGTGGTGAATCTGGTGGCCGCGTCGTCGGCGCGGTACGTCCTCGGCGCCACCCCGGAGGCCGAACGGTCAGCGACCACGTGGCGGCAGTGGTTCGGCATCTCGGATGACAGCGTTAACGGCTTGCATGAGTGGGCCGCGCGGATCGGCGGCGGACCGCTGCTGCCACTCCTGGAGCCGATTCACGAGGACGACCGTTATTCGTGGGATCGTGCGTTGTCGGCGGCGACAGCCGGGTATGACTGGTCGCGCCCGGACAACACCGCCAGCGCCGCCATGGGACTGCGCACCCGATGCGATGCCGCCGACTTGAAAGCTGCTGCTCTGCTCGATGATCCGCTCTGGCGGCAACGTGCAGTCCATACCGGGCACGTGGCGGTGGGGGTGGCATCGGTGGCCCCGCCGCCGAAAGGATCGCGTCGGCGCAACGCATCGCTGTCGGTGACCTGTGAGCGGCTCGATTCACGGTTGCGCGTCGGCTCCGAGGTCACCGGCTGGATGGGCACCCCGGCGGACAAGCCGTTCGAGCGGTTCTATGTCGAGGTCACCTCGGCGCACGTCGTGGACGGAAAGTTGGTCCTCGGTCTCGGTTCGGTCGGCGCACACGCCCCCGCACCCGGTGCGCGGGTGTGCTTGATGCCGCAGCCGCCGTCCCCGCAGACGATGCGCGCGGGTCGGGGCCGATACTGGCGGCTCTACCGTGTCCGCCGTTCCTGGCTCTCCACCGGCCAAACACCGGTCGCTTCACGGCGTGAGGTCCCCCTCGACGTGCTGATCGCGGGAGCAGAGGACTAGCCCCGGCAGCCTGCACCGACACCCGAAAACCGTCTGCCTCACAACACCTTTCGTGAAAGGTTCCATCGTCATGCGCATCCTCGCCCCCCGAACCGATATCCCCAACCCGGCACCCTCGAGCGCACCGGCACCCAGGCCGAGCGCGCCGTCGCTCACGGCGTGGCCGGGATCGCAGATCATGTCCGATCCGATCACCGCTCGTGTGCTGTTCTCGGTGTGGTCAGGTGATCCCGCCGTTGTCGTCCCGTCGCCGCCGGGTGCGGGTAAGACCCGACTGGTCGCCCTTCTCGCGGCAGCATTGGCGCACCGTGCGGATCTGCGTGTCGGCATCGCGGCCCAGACCCGCGAACAGGCAGTGGAGATCGCGCGGCGCTTCGGCACCCTCACCGATCGCGCCGCACTGATGTGGAAAGCGAAACCGCCGAAACCCGACAGCGGGCAGACGCCAGCGGTCTCGGGGCAGAAGGTGCGGTGGCCCGGTCAGGTGGGCGCGATCCTGATCGGCACGACCGCCCGATGGCTGTTCTCGGACCCCGACCGGGTCGGCGCCGACGTGCTGATCGTCGACGAATCGTGGCAATGCACCTACGCCGATCTGGGCGCACTCGGCGCCATGGCCAGGCAGGTGGTCTGTGTGGGCGATCCCGGCCAGATCGACCCGGTGGTGACCGGCGACGTGTCTCGCTGGGACGGCAGCGATACCGCCCCGAACCTGCCGGGACCGATCGCGCTGCAAGCCGCACACGGCGACGCGGTGGGCGTGGTCCGGCTGCGCCACACCTGGCGACTCGGACCGGACACCACCGCCCTGATTCAACCGTTGTTCTACCCCGACCTGCCGTTCACCTCCCGCCGACCACCGGAGCACCTGACCAACGCTGGCGGAGTCGTGCTGCCCGAGCTGACGCACCGTTCCGTCACGGTTTCCGGTGGCCCGTCCGATCCGGCGCTGGTGACCGCGTGCGCACAGCGGGCGCAGGAGCTGGCGGGCGCGGAGCTGGTCACCGCCGAGGACCAGCGACCTATGAGCGCCGCCGATATCGCGGTGGTGGTTCCCCACGTGACGCAGGCGGCGGCGATCCGCGCCCTCCTGTCTGATCACCCGGACGTGCTGGTCGGCACCGCGAACTCTCTGCAAGGGCTCGAGCGTGCCGCTGTGGTGGTGTTGCATCCGCTGGCCGGATACCGCACCGCCGAGCCATTCAGCCTCGATCCGGGCCGCGCCTGCGTGATGCTCTCCCGCCACCGCGCCCACATGAGCGTCGTCATCGATGACGCGAGCGCCGATGTACTCGCCTACACCGAACCCTCGACCGCGCACGCCGCCAGTACCACCCTGTTGGCCGCGCTGCACCGCACTCCCGCTGTGTAGCAACCCACCACAATGAAAGGGGATTTGGGCAATGTCCGATGAAATCATGACCGAGTTCCGCGCAGAACGGCTGCCGGACATCGACTCGCCAGCTCAGCTGGCGACCGCATCCGCGAGGAAGACCCGACCGAACTTCACCGACGACTACGACGAGGGTTCTCAGGTCCACGACAACGGCGTCCGCGCGCTGCGGGCAGGCGATGGACTGATCTGTTATGCCCGCACATGCAATACCGATCAGGAGGAGACCATGACGGTCTTCGGTGACTTCCTCGTGATCTGCACCATCTGGCCGATGCGATGGGCGTCGACTGGGACGAAGCGCAGCGAAGGGGAGCAGTCCACTACACCGCCGAACTGTACGGCGCTGACTAATAGAACTGGCGGCTGGACGGTCCCAAGGACCCGTTCGGCCGGCAGTCCCCGGCACCGGGTGCGCCGGGGGCCGGCACTTCCCCATGCGGTCATCACACGTATCCCTGACCAGCCGATATATGCGTGACGGCGTGCGTGAAAGGCTGCGGTTAGATTTGCGTGACGCTCAGCGTGTTGAGTTACGTGAAGCTGTGCGTGGCGACGAGCGTGTCACAGTGCGTGCACACAGACGAGCACAGTTGCGTGTGATTCAACGACTACTTCTCCGGCTGGGTGCCGAAGGCCTACGCGGCCGACGTAGGGTCGGTCAGTAGCCGTCCCGGAGTGCAGCAGACCAGTTCTGATTCATTCCGTGCACATCGAATCCGTCCACACCGACGGGACTCTGACAGTCCTTCACCTCGCCGAGCACCGGAGCATGTGCGGGATGCTGGTCCGGACGCTGTGCCCTTCACCTCGTCGTGGGCGTGGCCGTCTGGGATAGGCGCTACCGCCCTGTCCACCTCATGGCGCAAGCGTCGAAATGTCTTAAGGGACAGTTGGTGATGGGGGGCTATCGCATCGGGTGTGCTGATAGTCGTGGTCCCCGTGGGCGCGGCCCGGGGGACACCCCGAGGACTGCGAGGGGGCGCCGCTCGTCGTCCGGCAGTGCGTTGGCTCGCCACTTTTTCACTGCCCGGTAGAGCCACTGGCCCACCTGCTCACCGTCTGCGGTGACGTAGTTTGCGGGGACGAGTGCGTCGCCGTGTTCTTCGCGGTAGGCGGCGATTTCGGTGAGCATCCGTCGCCGCCTACCGTCGGCCGGTGGCACGGCAGGGAGCGGCGCGCTGTCCTCGGTCCACACGAAGCCGATCGCATCGAGTTGCGTAATGCGTTGCGGCGGCGGAGTGCCGAGCATGCGGGCCACTCGGTGGCGGTCCTGCCAGCGTCCCAGTCGGAAGCCGCATTCGGTGACGTAGTCAACGGGCATCAGGATTGCGGGGTGACGGCGGCGAAAGTCGGCGTAGAGCTGCAGAGGTGAGGCCGCGGACCGGTGTGCCCGCATCGAAATCACATCCTTAGGAAAGCCGTCACGTACTGCCCGGATAGTCATTAACTCGAGTATGTCAACCTCTTTGACGATCTGCCACGGAAGTCGACGCGTGTTGGAGTGCTCCTGGTGCACAGTTCGTGACAACTGGTGGAACCCACCAGCAATCGACAGCGCGAAGGACTACTCCGACCTCGCGCACCGGTCGGCCGGGGATCTGTGGGTACCCCCGGTGCAGGGAAGCGCCCTCCCCGCGCTGGCGTTGGTCTGGCCACTCCAGCCTCTGCCCGCGGCAAGGTCGGTGAGTGTCGATGCGGGGCATGTCGTAGTCATGGTTTCTTGCCTGAATGTGCGGACCGATCACAGGTTCCAGAGTCGGAGCAGGGCGGCCCGCAGGCTGGTGGAGACGATGCGGGTGGTCGGCGCGCAGCCGGGGATCCGGGTGCCCGAGGTCCGCGAGCAGTACTTCCGCGTCGGTCACCGCGGTCGGTTCCAGGTCGACTCGGGTACGCCGTCGGTACGCGATTGCTTTGCGGGGGTGGGGGATTGCGATGGGGTCGGAGTCCACGACCGCGGGCGGGCAGAGCCATTCGTTGTCGGCGGTGACCTGGAGCCGGACATCGCCCCGCTGGAGCCGGCCGCGGCCGCCGGGGGTGTCGATGCGGAACCCTTCGAGCTGGTACTTCGCCGCCGGCCCCGCGGACGTACGGCGGCGGCCGCTGTGGGCGGCCCGCTCGTGTTGTTCCGCGGCGCCGGGTAGGTAGTTGGTGATGTGCCACAGGAACATTCGAGTGACCGGGATGGGGAAGAAATCGGGTTCGGCACCGTTGCGGGCGCCGATCCCGGGTAGGGGTGCGGCCCGGCAGATCTGCCAGATCGCGGTGGCGTTGTCGAGGAACACTCGGTCGACCTCGGTGATCTCGTCGGTACCGTCGATGAATGTCCGGACGGCGGCCACGACCTCGGGATCATCGGTGATGATCCCGGGATCCGAGGTCGTGGAGCTGTGGGAGGCGTTGGCGGAGCCGATGACCGCCCACCTACCGGTGACGATCACGCCTGTATGCAGGCTCGGCGACGACAAGACCCTCACCCCGGCGGCCACGTCGTGCGCAAGCGCGGCCGGGGAGCGGCGTAGGTCGGGATCTCGGAATTCGCTCGATCAGTGACATCCAGCGTGTGGGACTGGGCTGGAGAGGATGCCCTTCGATGCCGGCGTTCGAGCTCCTACACGTTCGAAGTGGCCAGTTGTCCTGTGCCAACGAATCGTCCTTGAAGCCGGCGCCTGGACCTGGGGTGAGGAATATTGAGTGGCGAACTGGTCTAGGTCGACGCTGCTGTTGGACCGGGGATCCAGAGGATTTCGCCATTGGATCTTGCTTGAACTGGCGTTCTCAGCGCTCAGTTACTCGGGCATCCTGATTGAACGCAGTGAGGCCGATCGAGCCTGTTGGCCGGCGCTTTTAACGAGAGCGCCCTGGCCGCCAGGGTCCCTCTTGCAGATGAGATGGTCTCGAACCGAGCAAATTGCACTGGCAGAGAAACGGGAACGAGCAAGATTCACTGACAAAAAGGACGATCGACTGTCACAGGACACCAGTGGTTTCCGCGCGAGGCCACCGGCAAACACCCAGTTCTCCCTGTGCCGAGCCGCGCCATACTCTCCAGCCACCGGTTCCCATCCCGTATGTCGGTTCTCGTTTGTTCTGGCGAGGTTGATGTCGGTTGATCTGGGGCTCGCCAGTTGGGGGTGGTGTTGTCATTGGCATCGTTTCTCACTTGAAGTGGCGGATTGTCGGGAGGATGGCGTTGCTGTAGTAGGGGTCGTAGGGGCGGTGGGTGTGGACTCGTTTCCAATGCTTCTCGCGGAATGTTCGGAATAGGTTGCGATGCTCGATGACCCAGCTCTTGAGTGGTTCGATCCAGGTGGAGGAGGACAGCCGGTCGCCGAATCGCTCGGGTTGTCCGAGGCGTCGGCCGACGTGGTGATAGAACGGGGCCACGTGGTGGTCGTCGTCGGCCATGGCGACATGGCGTCTCCATTCGAGATCGCAAAGGATCTCGGCGAGCGTGACGGTTTCGGGCATGACCAGGAGTGTGGTTGCGATTCGGGATTGGGGCAGGGTGGCTGCGCGTTTGTCCCCTCGCGTGTGCAGGTTTTTGAAGGTGTAGTAGTTGGGGCTGAAAGAGGGCGCGGGCGAGGTGCCAGTCCAGGGCGATCCAGCTCGCGTGCCTGAGCTGTTGACGAACCCAGGCATGGTCTCCGACAGTCGAGCGCAGTCGGCCGAGTCGGCGGTGGGCGGTGATGATCTCGATGTTTTCCGACAGGTCGATCTGGTCGGGGTGATAGCTGGTGGTTTCGATCCAGCGGCGATGTCGTCGGCAGATGGACGGTGCGTCGCGGTCGTGCACGCGGACCTGTGGACGGCCGGGGATTCGGGCGATGCAGGGGTGGCAGTGGTCGCGGATGGCCGCGCTGCGGAAGACGCGGATCGTCGGGTCGGTTTGGGGCAATGGGTCGGCTCTGGGGTTCGACAGGCTAGGCAGTGCTTTGCGCAGTTGGTCGGCGGGCAGGCCGGTGAAGGTTTCCAGCCGGGCCAGTGCGGGCGCGTTGAGCGTGAGGTCGCGGTTGTGGATCATCGAGGCGAAGGGGGTGCCGTTGATGGGTTCGCCGAGGGCGCGCAGCAGTGTGGTCGGCCGTTTCAGCGCGTTCGCGGCGGCGAGTCGGAAGACGTAGGACACCACGGTTTCTCCGCCGATCGGACGGACTCGGACGGGCAGGAGTTGGGCGGGTTGCTGCCATAGCGTCATCGGTCGCTCCCTGGCCGGTGCTGCTGGAACTGGGCGACGGCGGCGCCGTCGAGCAGCACGGCGTCGAGGTGGGCCTTGGTGATCCTTTCGGCGCCGTCGGTGATGGTGTCGTTGGCGGCTTCGTAGATGAGCTGGTCGAGACTGCCGATCATGCCGCCGGTGCGGGCGTGCAGGTAGTCGGCCCGCTGGATGAGAGTTCCGGCTTGGTGCTTGTGCAGCCGCAGGGTCTGCTCCATGCGGGCGACGAGCTTGACCCAGTCCTGTTTGTCCTGGTCGGTTCGGTAGGCGAACGGTCCTGTCTTGATGGGGACGAATCGGCCGAGGATCTGGCGGCCGCGCATCCCGGACAGCAGGTTGGACTCCTCGAGGTCCAGGCCCGAGTAAACGAATGTCGCCGAGATCGTGTCGAAGAAGTATTTCAGCTGGTCGGAGGCGTCTTGGCCTTTCCGGGTGGTGAGGTCGAGCCGGTGGATCTCGTCGACGAGGACCATGCCGGTGCCGACCCGGCGCATCACCTCGGCGACGGTGTGGGCGATCGACTGGGGGTTGTCATTCTTGCCGATCGGCAACCCGAGGAAGGCCGCCATCTCCCGGGCCAACGACCGGGGGTCCGCGTCCGGAGGGACGACGATGTAAACGACCGGGATTCGCTCGGGGTTGGGCGGATAGCGGCGTTGCAGGTCGATCTGGAACTTCTTGCCCAACTGGGTGATCGAGGTCGACTTGCCGGTGCCGCTGGCGCCCGACACCAGCAGCCCGCGGCGGCCGAGCTGCTTGCCGCGGTTGTTGGCCACCAGCTTCGACCCGTAGTGGATGACCCTGCGGATGTCCGGGGTCGCGACCAGCAACAACGCCGAGTGGTAGTCCTGGCGGGCCTCGTTGTAGAGCTCACGCTCGAACCCGTCCAGGCGCTGCCAGTCCTCCACCGGCAGCAGGCGCGGCGGCTCGGGGTTGGGTTGGCCGGCGAACGAGGCCCACCCCTGCTTGGTCGATAGCGGATGACGGATCTCGGGTTCTGTTCGCGTGATGGTCACCGGCGGATCCCCGAGTCGTCGGCGAACGGGTCGTCGGCGAACGGGTCGAACATCCCGAACGGCACCACCTCGCCGACCGCCACCTCCACCGCGCCGGACTCCTCACCGGCTCCCTCGTGCGCGGCTGCGGTCCCGGTGGGCAACGCCGGGACCGCCGCCGCCGGTGGAGCAGTCAGTTCGGCGGGCAGGTGGTTGGCCATCTCACGGGCAGTGCGGGTGCGCGCCAACACCCGGTCGGCGCCGGGGCCGGTTTCCGCGCGGCGCAGCAGCGCCGCGAGGATCACCGCGACGGCCATCTCGTTGGTGTCGTCGACACCGCGCTGCGCGGGCGATCTTGCGGGAGGCCCGCCAGGTGAAGTCGGCGAACGGCTGGCCCACCACCGTGTAATGGGTCCACGGCGCGATGATCCAGCCCTGACCGTGGTGGTTGCGAACCCAGACCCGCGACACGTCGTAGGGGTCGTAGTGAACCTCCCATCGGCCGCCCTTGGCCGTGACACCGGAGCTCTGTCTGGCCCATTGCCGCAACTCCGCGCTGTTGTAGGTGCGGTACTCGATCTGGATGCCGGTGTCGGTGATCGCCCGCCAGTCCGCGGGCAATAACTCGATGTAGTCCTCTCCGGTCAACGCGACCGGGACGTAGCCGGCGGCCGCGACCAGCGCGGCGTAGGCATCGTTGGGCGAGGTCGCCTGATCGGGGTTGAACGGGTGGCGCAGGCCTTCGTGTGGGCGGGTTTGCCACCCGCAGATGACCCACTCGTCGAACAGCTCCTGCAGCTCGGGCAGCGACCAGACGGCGCGCTCGACCACATCGGTGCCCCGGCGGGTGACGTCCCGGCCGGTGTAGCCGGCGACGTGTTGACAGAACAGGGTGTTGATCGAGGCGAAGGTGCGCTCGACGATCGACTTGTCGGTCGCCGTCTGCTGGTGGGCCGGCTGCACCGAGATGCCGAGTGTGTCCGCGGCGCGCAGAAACACCTCCGACAAGAACACCTTGCCGTGGTCGATGACCACGGTGTCGGGCACGATCACCGGCTTGGCGGCCGCCATCGCCATCCGCGCGTCCAACGCGACCAAACGTTGGTGCGGGAACCGCGACGCCGCCATCGCCAATGCCTGGTCCCACCCCGGACGCATCGGCTCCGGGACCGTCGCCCGCGCCAGCAGCAACGCCGCGTCGACTGCCTTCGCCCCGACCGGCCGCAGCACCCCCGAACAGATCGTGCGGGTCGCGATGTCGATCGACAGCACGAGCTCCGCGCGGCCGATCACCCCGTCATCCATCACCGCCATCACGTCCAGCGGGGTCGCGTCCAACTGCACCTGCTCGCCCGGCCGCGCCGCCGTCGTCGCGGTGTAGGGCCGGGGCGGCTTGCTCGCGGTCTGGCGACGCGTCACCGCCGACCCGAACGTGTGCCGCCCCTTCGACAACACCTCGAGCAGCCGGTAACACGTTGCCTGCGACGGCAGCTCCACCACACCCGGACCGTGCTCGTCGTCGAGCAGTTCACGGATCTGACGGATCGCCCGCGACCTGGTGCCCGTCGAGGTCCCGATCTGCGCAGCGACCACCGTGGCCGCCGCCGTGACCACCCGCTCGTCGACATGCCCGGTTGGCTTCGCGGCCCGGGCGGAGCGGGTGTCGACCAGCCCCCACAGCCCCTGGTCGCGGTAGCGGGCGCGCATCCGCTGCACGGTGCGGACGCCGGTCTTGGACCCCGCCGCGGTCAACTCGGCGGCCTTGGCCTTCTCCCTTGCCGCCATCGTCTGGGTCATCGGGTCGTATTCCGGACGTGGCCGCGCATCCGCCGCCGCGTCCGGAGGCAACCCGGTCTCGATCTCGACCAGATGCCGTTCCCATTCCCGCGCGGCCGCCACCACTGGCCCGAGAACTCGCCAGATCAACTTCCCTTTTGCGTCAGAGCCATCAATGGATCTTCCCAGTGGCAGTCCCAAACGATCGTCTTCTCGCCGTGTTTTGTTCAGGTGGAGTCCGGTCCTACCGGCAACCGGGCAACCGGGCTTGGGCGAAACCCAATCTGGAGAAACCAGCGGTCGAATTCTGGCGAGCCTCCCGTATCGCCGGTAGCGAATCCCATAAGGTTCGCTTCACGAACGGCTCGGCGCGGTTGCTCCGATTGGGCCTGGCTCGGTGCTCATACCGACGCTGGCGGTCGGTATGCGGCGCCTTCGTTCCGGGGTGCGGTCGTTTTGGGGTAAAAGTGTCGACGGAATCAACCTGGGGAGGGCTAACTCGTGAGTAGTCTCGGAAGAAGCGTGGCCCGGCGAATTTTCGCATTGTTGACCGTCCTGCTTGTTTCCTGTGGAATAAATGCATCAGTGACGCCGGTAGCAAGCGCAGATCACCACAATAACCAGTACCTCTGCGGGCATTGGGTACAAGGTCTCATAAAGAACAGGTACGACCAGGTCCCCGGAATTCTGCAATGCCCCACAACCGATGAATTGACCAACCCGGGCAACTCCGGCAAACGCCAACATTTTGGAACCCGTGGAAACATATACTGGAGAAACTACGAACAAGAAGCGTATTCAATTTGGGGAATGATATGGGAATTCTGGGCTGGTGCCGGATATGAGCAGGGCAAATATCAATATCCCGATTCCAATGAGGGATGTTGTACGGACTTCGGCATTCCGGGCGCTGCTTTCCGCTACCAGTGGTTCGACTCCGGTTGTTGGGCTTTACTTTGGGATCCCACCCAAGGGTATCGGAATCCGTTCTATTGCCATTGACCAAGACTTGGTATTATTGCGAGCGAGAGGCCAGCTCGCTTCCGCACGCGGTTGAGATGCCTAAATGACGGAGATCGACTTGTTCGTGTGGTCCAGGAAGTAGAAGGGGTGCGGTCCATGATGAAACGTAAGAGCATCGCCGCTGGTCTCGGGGCATTAGCCGTCACGGCCGCCATGGCTGTAGTGGTTCAGGCTCAACCACCTACCGAGTCGCCGCAACTTCCCGAAGCAAGTGTTCTGGCCTCGAAATTGGACGCCGTGGACGGCGCTGGCGTGTCGGCTGAGGCCAGAGGGAACAGCATCTCCGGCGCAGGGCCTGCTCCTCGACCGGCGTTGGATCCGAGAGGGATCGGGCCGGAGATTACTGTCACAAATAAGGTGACAGAAGTATCTGCAGTTGGACCAAATCGGTTAGTTGCCACGAGGACGATAAAGTACGTATTTCCGAATGGAAAGGTCGTGGAGACCGATCCAGGGAAGGTTCCGTTCGTGCGGGAAGCGGACGGGGAATGGCGCATCGATATAGCGTATTTATGCGCGCAGAGTGCGGCTATGGAAGACCTGGGCCGTGAAAGAGGGCACGCCGTTGAGCCCGATCCGGGATGCGTTTAGTCGTCTGTTCCCGGTCGAGCGGAGAGGACTGCTCGGTCTACGATGGATATGCGCCTCGATGACCGAAGGAAGACGCCGAGCGACGTGAGGGTCGACCGCGACGGTGAAGTTCTGCATCTTCGAGGTTGGCCGGCGGGTGTGTCGGGTCAGCTGCTGCGGACCGGATCATTACGCGCGAGGTATCGAGAGCGTTTCCCGCCGACTCGCCCATCACCCGAATTCGGCGAAACCATGCATCTGATCATGTTGTCACCTCACCAGTAGCTCCCTCGGGCGCAGTGGACGAAGCGATTCAACGGCGAATTCCGGTCCCGGCCGGAGTGCTCCGAAAGGAATCACGGCCCGCATTTAGCCGAAGATGTCGACGGCCATGGCAAGAGGGTCGAACAGCACTTCAACTTTGAAAGGCGGCCGGTCGCTGCTCGTGCCGATGAACGTCTGGGTGCTCAGGTCAGCGCTGTGCGGGTGGCTCTGATAGCTAGGGGCCAGGTGCACTTCAGTAACCGCACGCGCGTAGGGATCGGTGAGCGGAGTAGGGCCGCTGTATCCGCCGGTGTCGGTCGCTGTGGATGTTGCGAAGAAGTAGATCTGCAGGATCGATACGCCCCTGACCTGTAGTGCTGTCGGCTGTCCTCGTGGGGTGGCTTCGGCGAGGTATTCAGCGCGCCAGCTGGGCACGGCCGTGCCGCCGAATCCGTAGATGATCCGGTCATAGCCTTCGTGGCGCTCGATGCGGATATCGGTGACGGCTGTTGGTTCCCACGAGTCGATTGGCGCGGGAGTCCGCGGCATGCCGGGGAGGGGTGCCGCCGTCGGGGGAATAGTCGGCGTCCGGGGAATGGTCGGCGGAACGGGGGCACGCTCGGGTGGTTGTGTCACCGGTGGTGGCGCGACCGGGGGCTTCGGACAGAACATGCACGGTCCCTCCTTGGCGTTCGCGTCGGCGCCGGGAACCTCGATTGTGGTGACTTGGCCGCCGCCAGACGGCCCGAGCTGATCAGGCGCTGCGCAACCGGCGGGAAGCAGGACGAGCGCGATTAGGCCGGCGAGTCCTCGTCGGTTGATCACACTCTCGATATCGGCCCAGCCCGCCGAAATGTGACATTGGATCATTCTGACCTATGTCCACCAGGTGAGGCGGTCGACGATAACCGCGCAAAAGCCTTGAGTCGGTGAAAGTCTTGGTCCAGCCAGAGATGGAGGTCTTTACTGGCAATGGCCACGGGATTCTTCTCCCCCCGCTCGGTAAGAAACTGGAACAGCAGTTCGCCGCCGCGTTTGTCGAGTTCCATATAGCCGAGTTCGTGAGGTCTGGTGTACGAGATCGACCACGATCGAGTCGCGAAGATCTGGTTCGGCGAGTCGGAGGCGTCCCTGCAGCGGGATCAGGTCTTCTACGACACGTTGGCCGGCAAGCCCTTCCGATTTGCGACCCCTCGCATCCGCGAGGTTCACGTCATAGAGGACCGCTGCGTCACGATCGAGCAGCGACTGGCCGGCACGAACATGACCAACCATCTCCACGCCGGTCGGACCACCCTCGACAAGGCCCGGTCCACTTTTGACGACGTACTGGCCGAGCTGGCGGAAAGCGGGCCGCTGCCCGAGGGGCGCGCTCTGTCAGTGATGGACGAGGACATCTCGCTCTACGACGCGGCCGAGGACTTCCCGGAGGCTCTCGGGACCTTGGCCGAGCGCCGCCTCGCCCGATTCCGACAGGTTCTCGACCCTGCCGTCGAGGAACTCGATAAGAAGATCGACGCGCTGCGCCGCCGGCTGCGCGAGATCGACAGTGGACAACGCTCCGTCATCCACGGCGACCTGATCCCGGACAACATCCTGGTGAACGACAACGGAGCCCCGATCGCAGTCCTCGACTGGGGCTTCTTCACCACGGAAGGCGACCCGGTCTTCGACGCCGCCGTGGCCGCCTCGATCTTCGATATGTACAGCGAATCCGCCCTGGACACCGAACTCGGCCTCTACAAACAAATCGAGGAGCGCCTGGGATACCCGCGTGAGGCACTTCTGGTCTACCGCGCGGCGTACTCGCTGATCACCGCAAACGTGTACGACGCCGGCGGCAGGGACGGGCACTTCGCCTGGTGTGCTGCTGCTCTGAATCGCCCGGACGTCGTACAGGCGCTCCTGGGCTGAGCCGAAGCCAAGCGGTTGGCTACTGGTCGTCGCTGTGAACGGTCGGGGGGCCCGCAGTGCGGCCTGCTCACCACCCCTGTCAGCGGCAGACCACTCGCGCGAGAGGCATCCCACTCGCCACATTCGATGAGAACTCGCCACTACTCCGACAGTTTGCCTGCGAACTCGCCAGATCCGACGAGAACCGACACCGTAATCGTCACCGAACCGGGACACATACTCCCGAGATGCGCCGATTGCTGGTGGGGAGTGGGGGAGTGGCAGCATAGTGGCAGGTAAACGGGGCTAAACAAGTTGTCGATGCGGGGGGAGTGAGGGTGAAAAGGGGCACCTAAACGGGTTCAAAGACACTCGATCAGGCCGGTAGCGCCGACGTCGGCGCTACCGGTCGGTCGTCATCGTCACCGCAACGCCGCGGTGCGGACACTGCCTGACACATCGGTCGGAAATCCCGCATCCGCGGTGTCTCGACCGCCTGCCCGACGACCTGCGCTCGCCCGAACCCCGGCACGGGTCCCTGCGTCATCTGTTTTCAGACCGACGGGCGTCGGGAGGTCGATGCTCCGATCGATCGACGGCGTACTTCTCCGGGCCGCTACGAAAGGCCGTCCCCGTTCCATCGGCGCGCCTCAGGCGTCTCAGGCGGCTACCCGCGGGAGACTAACCGGCAGCGATTCAGCCGCACCGGCGCCCGACCGGTGTTGCCGCGGTACATACAAGACCGCGCGCCGCCATCATCGCCGGCCGAAAAGTGCCTCGACGAGCGCGGTGGCCGATGCGGTCTTCGCCGCGGTTTTCGCGGCCGCCTCCGCGGTGGCGGTGTGGCCGGCGAGGTGCACGGTGGCGGTGAAGCGGGGTGCGTGCGCGGGTCCGTCGGTGCGGAACTCCCATACGGGCGGAGGCTGATTGTTGTTCTGGGCGAGGCTCATCAGCCAGGCGGTGGGGTTGGACAGTGCCTTGGACTTCTTTGCCCCGTCCAGGTTCAGGGCGGCCGGGGCGGTCGTCCCCTGCGGTTCCGTCCTGGTTGTGGAACCGGGATCCTTCGGCGCCGGTGGGGGAGACGTGGGCTGCGGGGATGGCGCGGTGGTGGGCCAGTCCGGTTCCGCGTCGGCGTGGTCGGTGCCGGTCAGTTGCGCGCGCAAGCCCGCCCAGAGGGCGGCTTGTTCGGCCGGTTTCTTCGCAGTTGCGGTGGTCCAGGGTCCGCGGATGCCGAGGTGGGTGGCTCGGGCGGCGAACAGTGGGTGGTGGACGGCGCCGTTCCGGCGGGTCTCGAGCGTGGGTTCCGGTTGGTCGGGGTGGGTTTGCCGCCACACCGACGCGACGCTGGGGCCCATCTCCAGGTGGGTATCGGCGAGGGTGTCGATGACGCGGAGTTGGAGGGGATGCCAGTTGGGGTCGGCGGCATCGATCAGGACCGCGACGTCCGGGGCGGTCAGCAGGTCGGCATCGACACGGCGGACGAGCTCGGCGGCGACTTCGGCCCGAAGCGGTCCGGTGGCTGCGGATTTGAGCACCTTGTGGAAGGTGCGGGAATCGAGGGTGGTGAGATCGGCGGTGGCCTGCTCGGCGACGATGCGTTGATCGGCGTGCTTGAAGTGATTCTTCTTCGCCTCCCGGGCGGCGCGGGTGCGCCGGTTCAGGTCGCCGCCGAGGGCGGCCAACTGATCCGGGGTGTAGGGGGCGGGAGCGTGGTCGAGGTGGGCGAAGATGATCCGCTGGTTGATCAGATCAGCCACCCGCCGCAACGGTGAGGTGACATGGGTATAGGCGCTCAACCGTAATCCGTAGTGGCCGTGGACCGTCGGATCGTACGTCGCGGCCCGCAACGTCGACAGCAGTCGTCCCCGCAGTTTCGCGAACAGATCTGGGTCCCCGGCCGCGGCGGCGATCTCGGTCACCAGCTCGTCGGTGCTGCCGGCAACCGGGTTGGGCCGGTGGTTGCGGAACAGGATCGGCAACCCCCGCTCCACACACCACAACGCCACCGCCTCGTTGGTGGCGATCATCATCTCCTGCACGATGACGTAGGCGACGGTCCGCAGTTCGGCGGCGATCGCCACGATGGCGCCGTCCTCGTTGCTCGCCCAACCTTGGGTGAGGTCGTAGAACGCCAGCGCCCCGCCGTCACGCCGGGCGGTCAGCAGGACCTGCGCGGCCGCATCCGCCGCAGCCAACTGAGCGTGGAGCGGATGTGCCGGGTCGGTCAGGATGTTCGGCACCTCGGCGTGATCGACCGCCACGCATCGGCCCGTCGGGATGTGCCCGCGGCCGACGGCGGTGTCGACCAGCCGGCCGCCGGGGGTGAGGGTGCCGGTGACCCGCAGGCTGGTCCTCGCGGCTTCGGTGGTCAGGGTCGCCGACCGTTCGGCCGTGTCGCCGAGCATCGCAATGGTGCGGCTGCGCAGATAGCGGGTCTCGGCCCGCAGAAACGCCTGCTCGTCAGCCACCGACCCCAATTCGACGACGTCGGCGACACCGGCGATATGAACCTCCACCGCCCACCCGCCGCCGTCGAGCGGGATGACCGAGAAGGCGTCGTCCCGGTCCCGGGCAGACTCGGAATCGATCATCAGCAGCGTCGACATGTCGGTCGTGGTCGGTGATGCCATGATCGATCCCCCTTGGTTCTCTACAGGTATCCGACGATAACCGGCTGCTGTCCCTGCGGGTCGCCGGCACACGCCGGGCCACCCCGCAGACGTGGGTGGCGTTCTCGTGTGAGGTCCCATGGAATGGTGTGCGGACAGCACTGCGGGGTGTCCCTACTCGGCCGACGATGTTGACGGTGTTGGTGGTGGTTTGTTTCGCGGGGAAGGACTAGCGGTCACGATGAGGACGCCGAGCCTTTGATCGGGCAGGACACGATGGTGCCCGCAATTCAGGTGCCCCGGTCCGGCGAGATTCCTTCTCGACGTTGATGTCCCGGGCGGAGAAGGGGAAAGGATGGTGGGCTGGGTCGCTCGGTGTCAGTCGTAGTCGACGTATCGATCGAGGGTTGGCTGCTTTGTTGCCGCCCCGGTGGGTGATCACATCGCTGCGCCCGGGCGATCGACGTATCCGTTCAGGATGCGAGCAGTGGCCCATACTTCTGGCGGGCTGCCTCTCCGGATGTGCCGACCTCGGCGCCGATCGTCGACCATGGCAGGCCGCGCTTGCGGGCCGAGACGATGTGGTCGACGAGCTGACGCTCGGCTTCGGCGCGGGCGACTACTGCGGCGCGCAGCTCGGCGAGCGCGGCCGGGTCTCGGCGGTCCCCCTCGCGGGGTTCGTAGTCCTCGCACCGCTTCGCGAGTTCGTCGGCGTGCGCGAGGATGTCCTTCGTTGTGCGTGGCATAGTCATCACCTCAGGTAGTTTGGTCGGGCCTTCATGGCGTGGACGATCACGTGGGCGTCGGTGCTGGTGACGTAGCCGATCTCCAGCAACGTCGCGTCGAGCGCTGGTCCGACGAGCATGATGAACCCTCGCCGAGATCGAACGCGGTGATCGCGTTGTTGAACGCGTGCACCATGTCGTCGGAGTCGATCCCGTGCTTGTAGGCGCTCGCGGCGATGACCGGCTCCGATGCATCATTCCAAGTTACCTTGCCGAATTACGGATTGCAAGTTAACTTGCATCCCTGACGCTGCACCGCCACGCCACGCCGTGCTCTTCCGCGATAGCCAGAGCCACCGAGGATTCGCCGACAGCCGACGGCTTCGAACTGGTCATGACAGTCCCAGCAGTGCGGTGTTGCGGCGCTCGAGCACCTCCAACGTCTATAACGGGGCCGCGACGATTAGCGGCGTGTCAAGGACATGAAGGCGTCCCTGTGGGCGGGATGCCCAAGGCGCCAACACAGCGCGAGAGCGTCGCTCACGTGTAGGCGCGGTCGCCGGCCTCGGTGTAGGTCTCCGTGGCTGACACCAACCGTGACGAATCAGACGCCAACGCAACGGATACCACGCCACCACCGTCGGGTGCGCCGGCCGGGGAGTGTGCCCGTGGGAGAAATACCACGAGCAAAACGCTCCAAATCCGAGGTGTGGGCGCGGCGGTCCTCGGCCCGGACCGCTGCATGGTGCCGGCGATCCGGGTCAGCAACCTCGCCGGGCAGCAAGGCCCCGCGGATGCTGTTACGGGCCGTGCAGGGCCTCGTTCACCGGTTCGATCGTCACCGGCGCACGGTATCGGCGTACCGACGCTCTGCAGAGCAAAAACGCGGTGACGTGCAGTTTCGGGCCCGACGCTGCGATAATTGAAATTATCGCGGCCTAGTGCTCACAAACCATGAGTGACACGGGGCGGCGCAGAAAAGCGGTAAGGAGGGCCCGCCTTAAATTCTTCGTGTCCTCTGTCAGTTGACCTGATGCATTGCCATTGCGTCCGAGGCAAGTGTGGGACGTCTGCCACCAATATGAGGCGTCTCATGGGCATGACCTACATGTTTAGTTAACTTTGGTGCACCGTCCGGCGGCTGGTTACCTCAATAATGTGACAGGGAATCAGCCAGCCGCTCCGCCACATTGCTGAGGCACCCAAGTCGACGACCGCTCGTGCCTCGCTTCAAATGGCAATGGACAACCTCGTAGTCACCGGGCACGACAAGGGTCGAGAGTCCCGGATGACGGTGGTCCCTTCGAGCGACGACGAGGCGTGATTTCTTAATCCGTGTCTCCAGGCATGGACGGCTTTGACCATCGTCGCCCTCATCCACCCCTCCGAATACGTTGGGAACTAGCGAATACCATGGGAATGGAGGAAGGGATTCACCGTGCGATGCGACGACTGGGGCGTCCGGTCGCAGCAGTGGGCGGGGTTGCGCAGCGTGTCGACGAGCGTGTGCGGCGTGCCCGTGCACTATGTCCGAGGGGAACCTGCATCGACCGCGCCTCCCGACGCACCAGTTCACCTGCTGGTGCCCCCGATGACCGGCAGCGCAAGCATGTGGATCGATCTCGTTCCTCACCTGCGCCGGCTCGGGCCGGTGATTTCCGTCGACCTCCCAGGGGGGATCGTCGGCCACACCGGTGATCCGTATCGGCATGGGCCACGCGCGGACCTGGACGCTCGCTTCGTGTCGGCCTTCGTTCGGCAGCTCCGCCTCAAGGGGCACGTGGTGTTGCACGGCTGGTCTACCGGCCTGGTGGCGGCGCTGGCCGCCACGATGATGCCCGAGAATACGCTGGGAGTCGTCTTGGTGGGCCCGGCGCTGCCGTGGCGCCGGACGTCCCTAGCCGAGGCGCTCGGGTGGCAGACGTTGGGGCGCCTCGTCGTCGCAGCGGGTCCGCCAACGACACGCATGGTGTTGCGAATGGCGGGCCGGCGCATTCTGGACGTCAAGCGCACCGCTCTCGAAGACGCGGGCTCGATCTCAGGTGGCCGGACCGACCTTATCGGGGGAGACCCGGGCCGTGTCTCACCGGAGCAGGTCGACCTGTGGCGCGAGGGCCTCGAAGTGGCCCGCGAGCACCCGGAACGGCTCCCGGGCACGGCCACGGCGTTCGCGTCGATCGTCAAGGCCATGTTCATTACGCAGAGGTCGACGAACGAGGCGCTCGATTCCGTGCGGGTGCCTGTACTTGTGCTGTGGGGAAGGGACGATCACCTTGTCGACCCCATCTCGCTCATCCAGCACGCCCGACGGCCGGGCTGGACACCCCGACCCATCGATGGCGTTGGCCACCTGCTTCCCGTCGAGGCGCCCGACCTCTACGCGCTGGCGGTCTGCCAGTGGTTCGCCGCTAGGCTCGAGATTCCCGGATTCGGAAACCCTACGTAGATGGGTGTCTTTCCGGCCCCAGCAGAACCGCCCCGCCGACGTCAGTTCCTCGCCGCTCGGGGATCGTCCCTTACGGGATGGAGCGAAACCGGCTGAGGATTGCGACAAGTTCGTGAGATTCACGCCCTGACACGACGTTGATAACCGGCAGGTCGGAGACGCCGAGAAGTGACACCCATCAACACGTACGGCCGGATTCAGGTTTGTGGGCGAGATCGGGTGGGGTCGTCCGTGACGGTCTTCTCACCCGCGTGGCTACGCTGTTCCCCAGGGTTCTCGTGGGCCGCCGATGGCATCCTGCCGGTCTCGGATCCGTGGGTGGGCTGCCGGAGGCCAGAAGTGGCAGCACACCGAGCCGGCTGGCGACCTGCCCCCACGGCATGCCCTCGGCGAGGGCGGCCCGGAATCGGGGCTCGCTATCGCTGAACGCATCGTCGAGCGGGACGAGATCGGTGGTTCGCCGCGGTATCTGCCGGACATCGTGCTCGGGGTGGTCCGTGACGGCCGCTTGCTCCGCGCCGGCACGGCGGAAGTCGATGTTGTCGAGGCCGGTGACAAGCTGCTCTACATTCGCCGAGTGATGGACCGCGCCGACCACAGCACATGACTCGAGAATCGGGCCGGCCTGGGCGCAGCTGAACGCGACGGCCAAATCTGGCGCCGCACACGTCGGGACCGCGTTGTCGGCGTGGACGGGCAGCTACGCCCACACCTACCTGATCCTCGCCGCCGCCCGCCGTGGTCGCCGCCCTGATCGGCGCCGCCAGCAGCCCCAACCACCGCACGACCGATTCCATCACCCGACGCCTGGGGGACAACTGAATTGAAGAACTACAACGTGACGTCGTCGGTAGGAGCCAGTCCGGCCCCACCACCTCCGCGCACGCCGGGTTGAACCCGGCGATCCTCGAGTCCGGGAACGAGCCATGTCGACTAGCGGATAATCTTTCGATCCGCTTGGCGCACAGATCGGAAATGTTCGTGGACAGGTCTATCGAAGTTCGTGGGTGACCGTTTCGTTCGCCGGTGACGGTGCTGACCCAGTCTTCGCCTTCACTCTGGCCGATAGGGCGAGGGCGGGCACGATGCTCAGCGCGATCACCCCACCGGTGACGGCGAGGACGGTGTAGTCGGTGGCCGCGACGATCATTCCGGAGGTCAGACCGCCGCCGGCGCCGGCGACTGCGATACACAGGTCGACGGTGCCCTGGGTGCGGGCCCGGGTGGCCAGCGGGACTTCGTCGGTGATGATCGTGGTGCCGCTGACCAGTCCGAGGTTCCAGCCGAGGCCGAGCAGGCCGAGGGCAAGAGCAAGACCGGGCACCGACGAGGCGGGCACCGTGGCCGCGGTGATGCCGGCGGCGAGCAGGGTGAGCGCCGCGGCGGCGGCGACCGGCCGCGGCCCGAGACGGTCGACGAGCAGCCCGGACAGCGGGGACGGGAGGTACATGGCGCCGACGTGGACGGCGATGACCATCCCGGCGGCGCCGACGCTGTGTCCGTGGTGCTGCATGTGGATCGGGGTCATCGTCATGATCGCGACCATCACCAGCTGGGTCACCACCATCACCGTGGCCCCGAGCACCACCGCCGGGGACCAGGTCCGCGCCGCCGCCGGGGCGGTCTCGTGGGCGGCCGGGGCGATTTCGTCGGCGGCCAGGGTCCGTGCCAGCAGCAGCGGGTCCGGGCGCAGCAGCACCCAGAGCACCAGCGCGGCGAGCGCGTAGGCGGCGGCGGAGAGCAGGAACGGCCCGGACAGCGCCGGGATGCCCCACCGGGTGGCTAGATTGCCCATCACGGTCACCAGGTTCGGGCCGACGACGGCACCGACGGTGGTGGCGACCAGCACCGTGCTCACCGCGCGGCCGCGGTGATGCGCGCTCGCCAGATCCGCTCCGGCGTACCGGGCTTGCAGGTTGGTCGCGGTGCCCGCGCCGTACACGAACAGGGCGATAAACAGCAGGGCGAGGTTGTCAATGACGGCGGCCGCCACCACGCCCAGGCTGCCGAGGGCGCCGGCCGCGTACCCGAGGGCCAGGCCCGTCCGCCGGCCGAGGCGTTGCGAGATGCGTCCGACGGTGACCGCGGCTGCGGCGGAGCCGATGGTGAACATGGCGCTGGGCAGCCCGGCGAGGCCGGTGGTCTCGAGCATGTCCTGGGCGAGCAGCGCCCCGACCGTGATGCCGGCGGCGAGCCCGGCGCCGCTGAGCACTTGGGCGCCGACCAGGACCGCGAGCGTGCGGCGCTGCTGCGGGATCTGCTGCGAACTCATCGATCACCTCGGGGTTTCGGGGGTGGGCCCGCACAGACTCCGGGACAGGGGATTCGGTGACGCGGGTTGGTCAGGTCAGGGAGTCGACCGGCAGGGCGGCCAGTCGCCACTCGAGCATGCCGTCGGTCAGCCGCGAGGCGGCCCGGCCGTGGCCGGTCAGCAGTCGGACCGCGTCGTGGGCGAGCACGCAGTAGGCGCCGCGGCAGTAGGCGACGATCTCCTGATCTTCGGGCAGCTCGGCGAGGTGATCGGCCAACTCGTCCAACGGTATCGACATCGCGCCGGGGATGTGCCCGGCCTCGTATTCCTCGCGGGGGCGCACGTCGAGCACCGTCACCTGCCCGGTCCTGGCCCGCTCGAGCAGCTGGTCCTTGCTGACGTGGTCGGTGTCGGCGGGGCCGAGATACGCGGCGGCGGCGGCCTCGACATCGGGCAGGTGGTCGTTGGCGACCGTGCGAACCAGCGCGAACAGCTGCGCCACATCCACTCCGGCGAGCCGGTAGAACACCTTGGTGCCCTCACGCCGGGTGGCGACCAGGTTGGCCTGCTTGAGGGTCTGCAGATGCGCGGACGCGGTGGTCAGCCCCAGCTCGCAGGCGCGGGCGAGGGAGTCGACGGTGCGTTCGCCCTGGGCGAGCAGATCGAGCAGTTCGAGTCGTTTGCCGCTGCCCAGGGCCTTGCCGACCCGGGCGAATTGGTCGAACAGTTCCGTCTTTGCCATCCGATCACCCATAGCATTCTCCAATCATCTTTGGAATAGTGTAGAACATGGATCGGATGTTCCGCCCGGGATGTCCGCGAAGCCGAGGCAGGGAGATGGCCATGGCCGGGATCGATCTGGTGCCGCTCGTCGACGAGGGGCTCGGCAATTCCGCGTATCTGGTGGATCTGGGGGACGGGCGGGCATTGGCAGTCGACGTCAGCCGGGATCTTCGGGCGGTGCATGCCGCGGCCGACCGCCGCGGGGTGACCGTCGCGTTCGCCGCCGACACCCACCTGCACGCCGACTTCCTTTCCGGTGCACATCAACTCGGCGCCACCGGGGGGACGCGGGTGCTGGCCTCGGCGGCCGGGGACCGGGAGTTCCCGCACACCGGGTTGCGCGACGGTGACGAGGTGGATCTGGGCGGGTTGCGGCTGCGGGCGCTGATGACGCCCGGGCACACCCACGAACATTTGTGCTTCCTGCTGCTCGACGGCGAGAAGGAGGTGGGGGTGTTCACCGGCGGGTCACTGCTGGTCGGCTCCGCCGCCCGCACCGACCTGATCTCCCCGGAGCGCACCGAGGCCCTCACCCGCGCCCAGTACGCCTCCCTGCAACGGCTCGTCGCACTGCCCGGCGACGTCGCGGTCTGGCCCACGCATGGGGCGGGCTCGTTCTGCTCGGCCCAACCCGGCACCGACCGCACCAGCACCATCGCCCGCGAGCGCGCCACGAACCCATTGCTCGCCGCCCGGGACGAGGACGCGTTCGTGCACCAGCTGCTGGGGTCGCTGGGCAGCTATCCGCCGTACTTCCGCCGGCTCGGGGAGATCAACCGGGTCGGCCCACCGCTGCTCGACCGGGAACCGGTGCTGCCGTCCCTGACCGTCGACACCGTCCGGACCTTGTTGGCCGAGGGCGCCGCCCTGATTGACGTGCGCCCACTGGCTCGGTTCGCCGCCGCCCACATCCCCGGTGCCCTCTCGATCCCGCTGCGGCCGGTCTTCGCGAGCTGGCTGGGCTGGCTCGCCCCGACCGACCGGCCCCTGATCATCGTCCGCGACCCAGATCAGGACGTGGCCGAGATCGTTTGGCAGGGACTGAAAATCGGGTACGACACTATGATCGGCGAACTCGACGGCGGTCTCGCCGCGTGGACCGCCGCCGAACGGGGGGTGGCCACCACGGCGCTGACCGGCCCCGACGCGGTCGAGGGCGTGCGGGTCCTCGATATCCGTCAACGCCCCGAATATCTGGCCGGGCACCTGCCCGGCGCTGTTCACATCGAACTCGGCGCCCTCCCTGGCCGGGTCGACGACCTGCCCCGCGAACCGACCGTGGTGATGTGCGGGCACGGCGAACGCGCGATGGGCGCCGCCAGCCTGCTCGAACGCGCCGGGCACCGGAACCTGACGGTGGGGGCTTCCCCCCGAGATGTGGACACCAATTCTTATGCGGCGGTGGCCAGCGTAGCCGATCGCTGCTCGAAGTCGATCGGACAGATCTGGCCGAGAGTGGAGTGCCTCCTTCTGGTGTTGTAGCGGGTGATCCAACGGAAGACGGCGGCGCGGGCCTCACCCGCGCTGTTCCAGCGCTTCCGGCCCTGGAGCGTCTCCCGTTTCAACGTCGCGTTGAACGATTCGGCGGCGGCGTTGTCCGCTGACGTTCCGACCGCGCCTCGCGACCGGGTCACTCCCAGCTCGCGGCAAACATCCGCGAAGTTCTGCGAGACGTATTGGGCGCCGTTGTCGCTGTGAAATATTGCCCCGTCGAGACCGGTGGCACCACGGGCGGCGGCCGCCGCCCGCAGCGCGTCAGTGACCAGCTCGGTGCGCATGTGTGGGGCGATCGACCAACCCGCCAGCCGTTTCGAGTTCAGATCCAATACTGTTGCCAGGTACAGGAATTGCCCGTCACCGACCGGAAGGTAGGTGATGTCCCCGACGTACTTGGTGTTCGGTGCGCTCGCGGTGAAATCGCGCCGGATCAGGTCCGGCACCGGAGTCGCGGAGGGTTCGGGGACCGTGGTGCGGACCGTCTTGCGCAGGTGCACCCCGACGATTCCGTTCTCGCGCATCACCCGTTCCACCCGCTTGTGATTGACCTCGATCCCGACATCGCGCAGCTCGGCCGTGATGCGTGGGGCCCCGTAGGTGCCATCGAAGTCGTCGTGGATGGCGCGGATGCGCGTCGCGAGCTCCTCGTCGGCGTGGGCGCGTTCAGCACGGGCCGGTGCGGCGGCAAGCCACCGGTAGAAGCCGGACCGGGACACCTCGAGGATCTGGCACAGCCACTTCACCGGAGCGGTGTCGCGGTGGTCGTCGACGAACTGGAAGCGGCTCACCAGTTGGTCTCGCCCGCGAAATATTTCGCGGCCCTGCGCAGGATCTCCCGTTCGGTTTCGAGCTTCCGGATCTGGGCCTTAAGCTGCTTGTTTTCTTCCTCCAACACGGACTCGGACGATACCTCGCCTGCCCGCGATGCCGGCCGCGCCGCCCCATTGGCCCGCAGCTCAGCCGTGGAGATACCGGTGCGTTTGCGTTCCGCGCGGACCCAGTTGCGCAGAGTCTCGCGGCTGACTCCCAGGTCGTTGCCGATGCCGTCGAAGGTGTGGCTCGGATCGGACAGATACAGTGCGACGGCATCGGCCTTGAACTCCGCCGAGTACGCCTTCATGACCATTGGTGACATCTCTTCCTCTGGGCCCTCACGACCCAGTGTTCACGATGTCCTCATTCAGGGGGGAACCCCCGTGCTCGAGGGCGGACCCGACGACTGGGCCGCCGCCACCGGCCGCACCCTCGCCACCGGCGCATGAGCAGAGACCGGCACCTGAGCACCGTCGCGCCCAGGCCGATCCGGCTCGGCCTGGGCGCCAACCTTGCCCAGTTCGGCCTGCTCGTCGCCGTCAACGCCCTCGTCGGCGGCATGGTCGGCCAACAGCAGACCGTGCTGCCGCTCCTCGCCGCGAACGAATTCGCCCTCACCGGTTACACATTCATCTTCACCTATGTCGCCGCGTTCGGGCTCACCAAGGCCGCCGCCAACTACTTCGCCGGAACGTGGTCGGATCGGTTCGGCCGCAAGCCGGTGCTGCTGGTGGGCTGGCTGTTCGCCATCCCCGTCCCGTTGATGCTCATCGCCGCCCCCAACTGGTGGTGGGTCGTCGCCGCCAACGTGCTGTTGGGTATCAACCAGGGCCTGACCTGGTCGACCACCGTGGTGATGAAGATCGACCTGGTCGGGCCCGCCCGCCGCGGCCTGGCGATGGGCCTGAACGAGGCCGCCGGCTACGGCGCCGTCGCCGTCAGCTCACTGCTGGCCGGCTACCTCGCCGAGCAGTACGGGCTACGGCCCGCCCCGTTCCTGCTCGGACTCGCCTACACCGCCCTCGCGCTGCTGCTGTCCGGGGTGTTCATCCACGAGACCCGCGACTACGCGCGACTGGAAGCCGCGCAGCACACCCCCCGCGCGGACGGTGCGCACGATCACCTGCACGCGGACCTGACCGACCGGCAGATCGCCGTGGCCACCAGTTTTACCGAGCCCGCCCTGTCCTCGGCGAGCCAGGCGGGTCTGGTCAACAACCTCAACTTCGGGCTTTCCTGGGGCCTGTTCCCGCTGCTGTTCGCCACCGCCGACCTCAGCGCCGGGCAAATCGGGTTGCTGTTCGCCCTCTATCCCGGGGTATGGGGCGCCGGACAATTGGTCACCGGTGCCCTCTCGGACCTGATCGGCCGCAAGCACCTGATCACCGCCGGAATGTTCCTGCAAGCCGCAGCTTTGGCGCTGATCGCCGCCTCCCACGGCTTCCTCGGGTGGGCTACCGGCACGGTGCTGCTCGGGGCCGGCACCGCCATGGTCTATCCCACCCTCCTCGCCGTGATCGGGGACGTCGCCCACCCCGCCTGGCGTGGGCGCGCCGTCGGGATCTACCGGGTCTGGCGCGACAGCGGCTACGCCGTCGGCGCCATCCTGGGCGGTATCGTCGCCGACCTGCTGGGCATGCACGCCGCAGTGTGGGGCGCCGCCGCGGTCAGCACCGCCGCCGCCGTGGCCGTCGCGGTCCGCATGTACGAAACCCACCCCACACCCATCCGCACGAACACCCCGCGCACCCCGCGAGGATGAGCCCCATCTCCGGGTGGCGAGGAGGTGCGGCGTCTAGTTCTGCTGTGCCGGTTGCGCTTCCAGGCGCTGCCCGAGCATGGCCAGGTTACGTGGCATCTCCTTGCGGGCCCGTGGACGCACCGCCAGTGGCACGAGAACCTTCCCGATCCCGTGCCCCTCGAAGTCCACCGCGATCGTCACCCGTGAGCGGTGCCCCGAGTCGAGCGGATCGACGGTCACATCCACGACCGCCCGAATCGGGCAGTCGACCCCGTGCACACCCCAGGCGCGGGGCGGATCGACATGCGTCAGTTCGGACGTGACCGACCGTTCGGCGAACCCGATGATGCGGCGGGTGGTGAGGCATTCCCCGCCGACCCGCGGGGTCCCATCGCCGTCCATGTGGCCGCTAACGACACCCTTCTGCCACCGGGCGAAGCGAGTCGGGTCGGTGACGAAAGGCGAACACCTGCCCCGGTGGGCGGTCGACCTCGATGCTGGTCGTGATCGGCGCCATCAGGACCGCTCGTTCGCGACGACCTCGAGGTAACGCTGCAGGTAGAGCGGCCACCCGGCGTCGTGCCCGACACCATCGCGGACCGCTTCCCAACCCTCGCCGTGGCGCTGAAGGTTACGGTGCTCGAGCTCGACCCGGGTGCGATGATCGGATTCGGCAATGAACCGGACCTCCACCTCACTGGTCTTGTCCGGATCCGTCTCGATCTGCCAGTGCCCGTTGATGTCCCAACTGAACACCACCCGGTTCGGCGGCTCATAGGCGAGCACCCGCGCCCACCGGCACTCGCTGCCGTCCACCCCGCGATCGTAAATGTGACCGCCCACCCGGGGTTCGAACACGGTCTCGGCGATCGGAACCCCCATGATGTTGTGCTCACGCGGCTTGATCGCATCGAATCGCTCGACGAACAGCGCGAACGCGCGCTCCAAACCTGCGTTCACCACGATCTGCTGCTGCACCGGTTCGGCGTGTGTCTGTGTCATGACCTCTCCTGCGGGTTGTTCGACCGCGTCCTTGTACGCGGTCAGGGCCTGTGCCCAGAACCGGTCGAGCTGCGTGCGCAGCACGCTGATCCCGGCCGGGTCGAGGTGATAGATGCGTCGGGTGCCTACGGCCCGGTCACGGACCAGCCCGGCGTCCTTGAGCACCTTCAGGTGTTGCGAGACCGCCGGTCGGCTGATCGGCAGCTCGCGGGCGAGTTCGCCGACCGCGCACGGTCCCTCGGCCAGGCGCGCGAGGATCGTGCGCCTCATGCGGTCGGCGAGTGCACCCCATTCGTCTCCAGCTTGGTAAGTGTCTACGAACGGTAAGTCTTCGCTTACACCATGATTGGTTGTCAAGGGGGCCTGGCTGACGGGCGGTTGTCCGGGCGGGAGACACGTGCGGAGCTGTTCAGGATGTGTCGACAAGGCCCGGAATATGACGTTTTCCGACACCAGTCTTCGGCGATCGCCGGGGTGGCGAATCCAGGTGAGGACCGCGTCGAGCGTGGTGGAACACAGGGGAGCCGCTACCCCAGGTGGTCCAGTCGGTCAGCGCGGCTCGCCGTCTCGAACTCGTCCGCCCGCCAATACTGACCAGTGACGGATCCATCACCGGGATCACTCCGTCACCGCCGCCGGCCGAGTAGAAAATCGGCAAGTGAACGTTTCGTGGTGGTGATGCAGTATCGACTTATGTCTCCGACGATCGGAACCGTTCGTAGCTGGAATCTCGACGAGGGCTGGGGCGTCATCGACTCCGCCGAGACGCCCGGTGGTTGCTGGATACACGCGACGACGCCGTCGACGAAGACTTGCATGGGCTTGGATCTTGGTCGTCAAGTGTTCTTCGAATGGGAACGCCTACCTGGGGAGGGAGTTCAGGAGGCTACGACTTCGTCGCTAGCGGCGCATGGTACGTCGGCGACGAACCGTATCGCCGCCCCCAGAGTCCTAACACCGGTGCGTTCAGCACGTCATTGACGATCACCCTCGACGACGACCCTGACCACAAGGCTCCCAGGATTCCGCCCGAGGTTACGCCTGAGGAGTACTTCCGCCCAGAACGCCCTGGCAGCCGTTGAGAGAACCGATCAGCGATCGCTATCCGGACTTAGATGCACCACGATCGGGTTTGATGTCGTGCCTCTTCTGACCGACTTCACGATCTCTACCGTCGCGCACAGGTGTCGGCTCGCAGATCCCCTCGGAACGATTCGACTGATCGGTGTCCGCCACGTGTCGCCCGCGAGGGCCGGGGTGGCGGCCTTGTTGCCGCGCCGGGGATGGGGCACTGCAATGGTAAAGGGAACCTTTACCATTGCAGTGTTCGTCGTATCTGGTGAACACCTCTTGTTGCCGAGTTGTAGAGAGAGTTATGAGCAGCGCTTCGCGCACACCTCGAAGACCCCGCCCGCCCCGTGCTGACCGCAGCCACCGATCCCGGTTGCGGACAAGCAGATGGTGACCGTTCTGGGCATCGCGTTCGGTGTCCTCGTCGTAGTCGCCATTACCGCGGTGACCGGGTACTTCGTTGCCCAGGAATTCGCCTATATGTCGGTGGACCGCTCCCGGTTGAAGGCGCGCGCCGAGGCCGGGGATACCGGGGCGGCCCGCGCCCTGACGGTGACCCGCCGCACCTCGTTCATGCTGTCGGGTGCCCAGCTGGGTATCACGGTCACCGGGCTGCTGGTGGGGTATGTGGCCGAACCGCTGATCGGGCGGGGCCTCGGGGAACTCCTCGGCGGCGTCGGGGTGCCGACCGCGGTCGGAATCGGAGTCGGCGCCGTCCTGGCGGTCCTGTTTTCCACCTTCGTCCAGATGCTCTTCGGAGAGCTGTTCCCGAAGAACCTGGCCATCGCCCGCCCCGAACCGGTCGCCCGGTGGCTGGCACTGTCGACCACCCTCTACCTGCGGTTGTTCGGGTGGTTGATCTGGTTGTTCGACCAGTCCTCGAACCTGCTGCTGCGGGCGCTGCGGATCGAGCCGGTCCACGACGTCGAGCACTCGGCGACCCCCCGTGACCTCGAGCACATTGTCGCGCAGTCCCGCGATGCCGGGGAACTGCCGCCGGAGTTGTCCACGCTGCTGGATCGGATTCTGGACTTCCCCACCCGCACCGCGGAGCACGCCATGATCCCGCGGGCGCATGTCGACACCGTCCATCTCGACGACCCGGTCGCCGCGGTGCTTCAGAAGATGGGTTCGGGGCACACCCGGTACCCGGTGGTCGGCTCCTCCACCGACGACCTGCGGGGTGTGATCCACCTGCATGATCTGCTCACCGAGCCGGCGCAGGGCACAGCACAGTCCCGCTCCCGTGGTGCGGTTGTCGTGCCGACGTCGCTGCCGCTGCCCGACGTGCTGGCCCAACTGTCCACCGTCGGAGACGAGATGGCGCTGGTCATCGACGAGTACGGTGGCTTCGCCGGAATCGTCACCGTCGAGGACATCGCCGAAGAACTCGTCGGCGAGATCGCCGACGAACACGACCCAGTCCTCGCCGCCGCGGCGGCCGGCTCGCCGGCCGACGGCTGGCTCATGCCCGGCGATCTGCATATCGACGAAGTCGAACGCCTCCTCGATCACCGACTGCCCGAGGGGGAGGTCGAAACCCTCGCCGGTGCCGTCATCACCGAATTCGGTGGCCTTCCGGCCATCGGTGACCGCGTCACCCTCCGGCTGGCCCCTGATCCGGGGGAGCTGGTGCACGAGAGCGAACCGCCGAACCGTCACCTGATCGCCGAGGTTCGCGCCATCGACAAGCACGTTCCGTCGTTGCTGTTCGTCACCCTCGTCACCGCGCAGGCAGGAGCCGGGCATGAGTAATCCCTGGGTCATCGTGGTCGTCACCATCGCACTGATCGGCGGGAGCGCCTTCTTCGTCGCGATCGAGTTCGCGTTGATCGCGGCCCGCCGGCACCGCCTCGAGGACGCCGCCCCCGACAGTAAGGCCGCGCGGGCTGCCCTGCGCAGCGCCTCGGAGTTGTCGGTGCTGTTGGCCGGCTCCCAGCTCGGGATCACCGTGTGCACCCTCGCCCTGGGTGCGGTGACCAAACCCGCCGTCCACCACTGGCTCACCCCCGCCTTCGCCGGGTGGGGGGCACCGCTGTGGCTCGCCGACGTCGCCGGTTTTGTCCTCGCCCTGATCATCGTCACCTTCTTGCACCTGGTCGTCGGGGAAATGGCACCGAAGTCGTGGGCGATCGCGCATCCGGAGAAGTCGGCGACGATGCTGGCGATCCCGATGCGCGGCTTCATGTGGCTGACGCGGCCGGTGCTGCACGCGCTGAATCAGATGGCGAACTGGTGCCTGCTCAAGGTCGGGGTGCAGCCGGTCGACCAGGTCGGCTCCGGTCAGGATTCCGACGCACTGCGCCACCTGGTGGAGCATTCCGCGACCGTCGGCACCCTCGATGAGCGCTACCACGGGCAGCTGACCAGCGCACTCGAACTCGAGGCCCTGACCGTCGGCGAGATGGTCCGGCCGAATCCGACGCCGAGTAGTGTCCCGCCGGAGGCGACGGCCGGCGAGGTCCGCGCGGCCGGACAGCGCAGCGGGCACCTGCGGCTGCTGGTGCGCGGCGATACCGGGGTCGAGGGCGTCGTGCACGTGCGCGACAGCCTGCAGGCACCGTCGTCGTACACGGCACGGGCGTTGATGCGCTCGGTGCTCACCCTGCCCGCCGACACCCCGGTGTACGAGGCGCTGGCCGCCATGCGCGAGACGCGCAGCCACCTCGCACTTGTCCTCGATGACGAAGGTGACGTGACCGGGCTGATCACCCTCACCGACGTGCTGCATCGGCTGTTGCCGGCCACCGGTGCCGCCGCCTGACCGGCGGCCCACACAGCGGGCCGTGAGCGGCGCAGACTCGCGTCAGGGCTCGCCCTCGAGGTAGAGCCGCCAGACCCAGTACCCATATGGTGGAGTAAACATGCCAAACCTCGACCCGAAGACTCCGACAAGTTCGTGAGAATTTCTCAGTGACAAGACATTACGAACCTGCAGTCGGATGCACAGCTGATGACACCGAGCAGTGGATCCTACAGATCGTAGGTTCGCACGATCGGTCAGTTTCTCAATTTGGTGTTAGTGCAGGTGAATCTGGACTGTATACCTGTGCATGTTTCGGGTAAGCACCAATTCGTGGTGTCGAGGGACCGGATTGCCGAACTGCGGGGAGCACGTACTCCTTATCGACCCGGCCAACGGTGGCCGAGTCGGGTGGATACGCATCTCGCGGAGGGGGTCACGGCTGTGGAAGTGGATCGGGGGGTGCAGTCGGCGTCGATTTTGCATTCGAACGGTGACGCGTTGGACATTGCGGTGAAGGTCGACGCCATCGTCGGGGTTAGTACGCCCCCAAACCACACACCGGGTTCCTAATTCCCTGATCTATCAACCGGGCAACGGGTGATACGAACGCCACAGCAAATGTTGCTCGATACAGTTATTCGATACAGCACCCTTACCGGAAGCCCGGTGGATCTCACGGGGGTGAGGACGGCGCCGGCCACGGTGAACCGAGAGCTGGCTCGGCATTGCAATCACATAACCATGCGCCGGTACCGGGCACTCGGCGTTGGCCATCGTTGACACAGGTCACTAGCGTGGACGGCAGAGACGATCTACACACGCGGTACCCCAGCCCTGTGTCCTTGGGGGTCTGCATGTGTGGGCGATGATTCCCCACACCGATTCGCACCGAACGGAATATTGGTGAACACCGAACCTTCTTCAGCATGCGCGCCAGAACTGCGCGGGTGGCCGCACTCGGTGTCCAAGACCGCCAGCACGGAGCCCATGCTGCAGGTCGGTATCGAGCACCGCACCGACGGTATTGCGGTGCTGTCTGTGTGCGGCGAGATCGACATCACCACCGCACCCGTGCTGGTGCCGTACCTGCGGAAAGTGACCATCGACAACGGTGATCTGGTCCTCGATCTGACGCGTGTGCCGTTCCTCGGATGCACTGGTATGGCGTTGTTCGACAGCGCCGCGAGCCGAGTGCGCCGCCGGAACGCCACCCTCACCACGGCCGCGCAACCACAGGTGCGCCACATACTGCACCGAACTGGCCTGGACACCACGCTGGGCTGCTGCGACACGGTCGACGACGCTCTTGCCGCAGCACGCCGAATCCCCAACTGAGCCTCGTAGACAGGAGAAGACGATGCGAACCCGAAGCCGGCTCTCCGGCCTACTCGGCGTGCTGGTGCTGATCTGGCTGATCATCGGCGCCGTCGCCGCCGGGCAACGCGGATACTATGATGACGCCTCGACCCACTGCGCCAGCGTCGGCACCATCGCCGTCACCATCGTGGCCGGGCCGCTGAACTACGCCGGCGTGAACCCCACCGTCGACTGCCAATACCCGCAACCGGCCTCGTAGGCGCGAGTCTGGTCCGCCACCTTTCCCGCTCCTGCAGGCTGACGGCGAATGGAATCGCATCCCGACCGTCTGGCCTCGACAACCTTTGTGGGGTGACCGCCGTCGAGGCCGTCACCCGGTGCACACAGGCTTGTGGTTGGTGCTGAGCTACGTCACCGCTTCCGGCGCCACGTCTTCCGACGGTACCGGTGGTGCTGATCGAGGAGGATCTGCGGGCGCTGCCATGCGCTGTGCGGTATGCGCGTGGCCCTCCGGGGGCGGGGCGTTGCCCAGGGGTCGGTATGCCGGTTATGGGGCGTTCACCTCACTGGCCTGATCCGGTGCTCGGTGGCGGGCGGTCGGGCCGGGGTGAGGCAGGTTCTGCCGCAGAACGCGGAGCATGTTTCCCGGGCTCATCAACCGTTCGGGACGATCGATCAGGGCGGCGACGCGGAGGAAGGCGGTTGCCAGCACGGGATCGTGTGCGGCCGCGGCGTGCAGCCGCGGGATGTAGGCGTTGGCGATCCGTACACCGAGATTGCGATCTCCGACCACCTCCGGGAAGGCCAGGTCCGCTCCGACCGACAGACGCCAGGGTACGTCGACCACCTTCGACATGTCGCGGAAGAACGCCCGTGCGTCCGGTTCCGGCCCGCGGTTCAGGTGCCGGCGTAGCGTGATGGCCTCGAGCGCGGCCACGGTCATGCCCTGCGCGTAGATCGGGTTGAAGCTGCAGAAGCCGTCTCCCGTCACGAGGAACCCGGCAGGAAGTCGGGCCAGACGCTCGTACCTGCGGCGGATACTCGCCGGAAATCGGAACGAGCGGGGTTGCTCGATCGGGTCGGCGCCCCGGATCGCCACGCAGAGATCCGGAAGACGCAGTGACCGGGCGAAATCGAGGAAACCGTCCGGGTCGGTGGGGGGATAGTCGCCGAGCATCCCCATCAGCGTCACCAGGAAGCGGTCACCCTCGAGCATTTGCAGGGCCCCTCCCCGGGGAGCATCGGGTGTCGGACCGATCACGACTCCGAGGTCGCTGCCCAACCCCGCCGCCGGGGCCCGATAGATCCGGGTCGCGTAGCCCAAACCCACATGCACCTTGTCCTCGGCCGGCTGTTCGAAGCCGAGCTCGGTCAGCCACCTCGGGGCGCGTGACCCCCTCCCGGTCGCGTCGACGATCAGATCGGCATCGAGCACCTCCTCGGCGCTGCCGTCGGCATGCCGCACCACCCGGACACCGGTGACGCGGTGGCGGTTGGGGGCGGTGACCAGGCCCAGGGACTCGCAGCGGTCCACGATGGTGACACCGGGCAGTTCACTCACCCGGGCACGCACTCGGTCCTCGAGGAACGGCCGGCTGGCGCTGACGACGGTCATTCCGCTCTTCGGCTGCGGAAACCGGTACCCGCTCAGGCACCAGCGCACGTCGCGCACGTTGTCGAGCGTGGGGGCCCCCTGCCCGATCAGTTCCGCGGTGAAACCGGGGAATAATTCCTCGAGAACCTGTTGACCGCGTTCGATCAGGACATGGGTGTGGCGCCCCTGGGGCACACAGCGGCGCGGGACCGCGTTGGCTGGGAGGTGATCGTGATCAACCACGATCACCTGCGAGTACGCCTCGGACAGCACCCGGGCTGCGAGTAGGCCGGCGATGCCGGCGCCGAGCACGACTGTCCGGTGTCCGATGTGCGTTGTCATGGGAGCCTCCTCGGGGATGTGGCCGACGACTACGAGGAGAATGCGAGAATTCGGTGCTCAACCACCAGTCCGATTACTGCTCACTTCTGTTCACTTCTGGGCCCGTAGATTTCGCGATCCCACAACCACGAGACGATCTGTGCGACACCTTGGGTGAGGTGACGCCGATATGTGCTGAACGGCAACCCGAGCATTTCGGCGGCGGCCTCCTGGGTCGCGGCCGGGCGCAGATACGTCCGGTCCACCGCGCGTACCAGTTTGTCGTCGCGGGGATCGCCGGCCAAGGCGTCCACCGCGTCGCGGAGCACCGAATCAAGTTCGGCGACATCGGGTTCAGCGCCGACGCGATCGCAGACGAGCCGGGTGCGCATCAACGGATTCCGCCGAAGCAGGTCGGGGCGGTGCCAGTCGTGCAACGCCTGCCGGACCGCCTGCTCGAACTCGGGCTGGGACAGCACCAGCACGTGCGCCGCCGGCAGGGCAGGCGCAGTGGGATTCTCCGACAGTGCGCGAACCGCGACCTGCTCGAACCAGGCATCGACCGGGACGCGCCGGAAGTCGTGCGCGAACAACCCGTATCGGCGCGCACCGACCTCGAAATCGGCACCCTCGGCCCGGGGAAGGTCGGCGACAGCGAAATACTCGTTCCACCGGTCCGGTTCGGCCAGGGTGAGGAAGTCCCAGGACAGCAGCGGGGTGCACAGGTACCGCTGCATGGTGATGATCGGGATGGCGTTCAGGGTGGGCGACGGGTCCTGGTAGGTGCTGCCGTCGACCACGAACCGCGTCAGGGTGATCGCCTCCCCACTTCTCGGCGGCGCATGCGCCCGGGCGAAGTTCCAGGCAGCCGCGGCACCGGGATCCGCGGCCAGGTCGTCGGAGGACGCGCGACTCAAATCGAGGAGGCCGAAGAACCCGCGCGCGCCGCCGTCGGGCCGGCGCACGATGAAGAACCCCTCGGGTTGGCGGACGAACCACGCGGCACAGATCTCTGCCGACTCCGCCCCCTCATGTGAGCGGACCATCCCGACGATCGTCTCACGGTCCTCCTCGCGTGCAGGCTCCGGATAGTGATGGCCCCACGAACCCCAGTCCACCGGGGAGAGGACCCCGGGCAAATTCCGGAACACGAACTTCAGGTCGAAGATCACCCGCTGCTGTTCGCGCCCGCTACACAACGTCAGCCTGCGGCGGAGGTGCCGCCACACGCGATGAAACACGGTCGTGTAGGAGTCGAGGTCGCGCCACCGCAGATCAGCATCCACGACGTCGCGGGACAGGTCGTGCGGGAACAGTCCCTCCGGGCCGGCGTCGACGAACGACAAGTGCCGCAGCCAGGCGAACACCTCGTGCGCGTCGTCGAGTTCGAGGACGTCACGCAGCAAGGATTCGGTGGTCACCCGGGCGAGGGCGCACACCTCGAGCGCCCGCCGGTGCACCGGACTGGGCACCACATCGATGAAGCGTTGCATGAGCACCCCGATGAGGTCGGGGGTCAACGGGTCGGCGGCGACCTCACCGCCCCGAGATGCGACATCGGCCACCAGCGACAACGCCAGCGGGTGCCCGTGGGTGATCTGGCAGATCCGCTCGTGCACCTGCGGCGGCACCGCCACCTCACGCAGATACTGGCGGCACTGCCGCGGGGTGAGGTTCCGCATCGACACCACGCGCAACAGATCGCACCAACCCGCATCGGCCCGCCACTGCGGGCTGGGCGGCGTCCGGGACGCGATCACGGTGAGCGCCGTCGCGGGCAGACGGGGCAGCAACCGAGTACGCACCCAGTCGTCGATGGGCGCCAGCACCTCATAGGTGTCGACGAGGACGCAGAGTCGTTCCTCGCCGCGCGCGATCGCCCCGGTGACGGGCACCTCGACGGTTTCGCCGAGTACGTCGAGAACAGCGGTGGGGGAGGGGGGAAGGTCGCGGCCGTCGAGCCGGACGACCGTGGCACCCGCGTCTGCCGCGATCTCCGCCAGCACGTCGAGCAGTGCCGTCTTCCCGATGCCGCCGGGGCCGTGCAGGTACAGCACCGACAGCTGCTGATCGGCCGACTCCAGCCTCGCCCGAACCAATTCACGCTCACCCTCGCGGCCGACATAGGTCCGGCGTCGTCGCACCTTCAGAACGTCTCCGAGAGGTGTCGAAGGCGGCGAAATGCCCTCCATGAAACCCATGTTAGGAGCAGCCCCGTGTCCGCACAGGCATGATCTGGATGCCCGGCGATCGCGCAGTCCTGCTGTTTCACCTGTCGCCCACACGAAAAAGGGTATGGCAGAACACAATAGCCCTTTCCGGACGCCGGTCCGCCACCAGCGGTGAAAACGCGACCTTTTCGAGAGCCCCGGCCCGCGGTGCGGAGAGTACGCTCGAAAACACCTGGTACATCGGTCCCCCGAAGCGGAGGGTGATCTTGATGCAGTGGTGGAGTTGGCTGATCGTGATCGCGGCGGTGGTCGCGGTGATCATCGGTGTGCTCCTGCTCGTGCAGGCCCGCCGCCGCGCCGGTGGCGTCATCATCGCCCACCCGGACCACCCGGACCACCCGGACCACCCGGACCACCCGGAGGACGCCGGCGGTGGGGGTAGGCGATGAGCGTCCTGATGCGCTGCAGCGAGATCATCGCCCGCCCGGTGGTGACGATGGCCGGTGAGGCCGTGGCCCAGGTCAAGGACATCGTCTATGCGCCCACCGGCGGTCAGGTCGCCGGGTTCACCCTCGCCGGGCGGGGACCGTTCTCCGGCCCCCTCGATCGGGGACTGGGGTGGGAGCGTGTGGCCGCGCTCGGCGCCGATGCGGTCATGATCGCCGACGAGGATGCGTTGGGCCCGCTGACGGGTGCCCTCGCGCATGCCTCGTCCCGCCGCGGATCCGGCAGCGACGTCCTCGGCGCCGAGGTGCTCACCGACACCGGCACCGCGCTCGGCGCCGTGGTCGATGTGATCGTCGAGGTCGGCGACCCCGCCAGCGGACGGTGCGATGTCGTGGGCTACGAAATCGAATCGTCGCAGGCCGTGCGGGGCAAAGGAACCAAAATGCTGCTGCCGCTGCCGGACACGCTGGCCGCGTCCGGGGAACATCTGATCGTGCCGGCGAGCGCGACCGGTTTCGTCCGTGACGACCTGGCCGGGTTCGGTGCCGCCGTCGACGCGTTCCGGACGCAACTACGAGGTGCATCCTGATGCGTTTCTCCGCCGCGGTGGGCCGGCAGGTCGTCGGCTCCGACGCCGCCGACACGATCGGGCAGGTCGCCGGATTCGTGGTCGACCCTGCGGTGCGGCGGGTGGTCGCGGTGCAGGTGAAAAAACCCGGAGAAGGCACCATGGTGCCGTGGGCGAACATCGGCACATTCGGCGACGATGCCGTCATCGTCGGCGGGCCGGACGCGGTCGGTGAACCCGACGCGGCGATCGCCGCGCTGACCGGCCGCGACCACACCCTGATCGGCAAACGGGTGCTGACCACCGCCGGAACGAGTGGGGCACCGTCGCCGACGTCGATTTCGATCCCGGCTCCGGGGCGATCACCGCCCTGCTCGGCTCCCTCGGGCAGGTGGCGGGGGTCCGCCTGGTCGGGGTCGGCACCTATGCCGTCGTCGTCGACGTCCACTGAGATGTCCCGCCGCGCGCTTCACAACCGCAGAGCCGGGCCACCACCCGAACCCCGGGACAATCGGGAAAATCGACAAGGAACGACATGATCCGCAGCCACCACCCACCGACCGGACCGCTACCCCTGATCGAGGCGAGCGGCCACCGCGGGTTCGTCGAACGGCTGATGTTCGATCCGGCCGAACGCCCCGATCGAAGCGCCCGCTGGCACCAACGACTCCCCGGCCCACAGACCCCAGGCATGGTCAGCGCCATCACCATGCTGTTCGGCGTCTGGGTCGCGATGTCGCCGTTCCTCTGGCACGAGCCCGGCACCGACTTCTTATCCCCCGCCCGCTGGAACGAGCTCCTGGTCGGATCCGCCCTCGCTGTCCTCGGCCTCGTCCGGTTGACCCGGCCGCTGCGGGTGCTGACCGCGACCGCTGCCGGTGGGCTGGCCGGGGGCTGGTTGATCGTCTCCCCGCTGCTCTTCGACTACGGATTCGGTAGCGGGGCCACCCCCGCCACCATCAACGACGTCCTCATCGGTGTGACCGTCCTCGCCGTCACAGCACTCGGCCACGTCGACGCCCGCGCCGCCCTCACCACCACCGGCGACACCGGGTGACCCGACCACGATGGCCGCAGCAGGGGATTTGACCCGCGCTGCACAGAGATTGCCGCAAAGATCTTGCCGGCTCTTCCGGTGTTACGTGATTCCGGCACCCGAGATCAGGATGATCGCCGAAATATCACCACCCGACGCGCACTGGGCGACGATCCGCAGCAGGCCCTGGTTTCGTCGACCACGTCGGAGCCCGACTATGTGCCAGCATCTCCGCACAGGGGAGCCGACCGCCCGGGTGGTCCACAGCGTAGCGATCGACGGGGGCGGCAAGGTCCGATTCGGCGGCGCTGTTAGCGGTGTGTGCGCCGAGCCATGACGGTTTTGACCACGAAGAGCAGGATCAGAGCTCCGAACAGGCAAGTAAGAAAGCTGAATATCAGTCCCCTCCCTGCGACGTCGACACCGAACAGCCCCACCAGTAGCCCACCGAGCAGCCCGCCGGCGACGCCGACCGCGATGTTGAGGACAATGCCTTGTTGGGCGTCGGTGCCCATGATCTTGCTACCGATCCATCCGGCCAGTCCGCCAAGGACGATCCAGCCGATGATTCCCAATCCGAGCATCATGCGATCCTTTCCCGCTGCCCCACGCGGTCGTCGTACGGTGCGGTGCCCGTCACATCCGATTCAGGTGGCCTCTCTTGTGCGGGTACCCCGGGACATCCCGGCACATGCGTGCGTCATCAACGGATCCGCAAGCGATGGCATCCACGCGGTGACCGAGGCGTCGGATAGTGCCGCACACCATCTCTCCGCAATCACGGGAGAGATCGCGAGCTTCTGCCACGGTCTCTGCAGTGAGAGGGACCCGCGAAAGCGGGTCCGCGGCCGCTCGTGGAGAACGTCGCCCGATAACACCGAAACGCCCGCTGACACCGACGGCTGGCCGACCGGGACTTCCTCGTGTCCGTCGAGAGGCATGGTCGGTGCCGTCACCATGCTGTTCGGGGTCTGGGCGGCGATGCCCCGGTTCCTTTGGCACCAGCATGGCAGCGAACTTCGTGATCCCGCTCGGTTGGCACGAGTTCGTGATCGGGTCCACGCGTGCTGCCCTCAGTCTCGTCCGGTTGACCCGGCGCTGCGGGTGACCGCCACCATTACTCGGGGACGCGTCGGAGCAACTTACTTCTTCATCCCGTGCCGCGGGTTCCTGGCCGGCAAATCGAGTTGCGATGTCGTGTGATTCCAGCATTCGCCGTGGGGTAATCGCCGAATATGAGCACACCACGAGCCGCCCTGATTGCGGGCATATCCCTGACCGCGCTCGTCGCCGCGGGGTGCGGCGACGACGGATCGACCGAGACGGTCGAAACACCCCCCATGTCCGCCGAAACCACGACGAATACCGGTATCCCGACTCCGCTGCCCGGCACACCGGGCGCGGCGTTTCAGTTGCCTGGGGAAGTCGGCGATGACGATAACGCCTTCACTTACGACGAAGCCGCCGTCCCCGTGGGTTCGACCGTGACCATCGACTCCGAGGAGCAGGACGGCCGCACCACGGTCACCCTCGACGCGACCGGCCTGGCCCCCAACCGCGACTTCGGTGTGCATGTACACACCCAACCGTGCGGGCCGGCACCCTCGGATTCGGGACCGCACTATCAGAACGACGTCGATCCCGCCGCCACACCGCAATCCCCGTCGTCGGATCCGGCCTACGCGAACCCGCAGAACGAGATCTGGCTCGACATCACCACCGACGAAAGCGGCAACGCGCAGGCGACGACGACCGTCGACTGGGAAGTGCGCGATAACGAGGCCCACTCGGTGGTGCTGCACGCGCAGCGCACCATGACCGGTCCCGGCCAGGCCGGAATGGCCGGTGACCGGCTGGCCTGCATCGACGAAAACGTCTGAGCTGCGCGCACACCGTCGAACGCCCTCGACTCAGGTGGCCGGTCGTTCCTTCGGCACCAGCAGGGCAAACAGCGCGACGATCAGGCCGCCGCCGGTGAGGTACAACCCCCAGCGGCCGCCGAGCAAGGTGTCGTAGTTGTCGCGGACGAGATCGCCGAAGCGGTCGTAGAGCCGCCACCCGAATACCGCAATGGTGCCGACCCCGACGAGCACCGCCAACCAGCCGGCCGCGTGAGAACCCACCACGGCGGCGACCAGCAGCAGGACCGCGGCCACCAGCAGCAATACCGTCATCGACCGGTAGAAGTCGACGGCCTGATCCTCGACCTGCTCGACGGTGAACCCGGCGGAGAATCCGTCACGCAGATCTACGAGCGCGACGTTGCTCGGCTGTATTTCACCGGCGACGGGAAGGAACGCGCCGACCGCGACCGCGATGGCACACACGAACAGCACCAGATGAACGAAGGTGCGCATGGGCGGTCTCCTCTGTGGGCCGACGAGGCGCGTGAAGCGTCATGGATCGGAACATGCCGAACGCAAACCACGGAACCTCTTGTGGAGATTGCGGGACCCGGGCAGCAGTCATCCTTCCACAAACACCCGGCAGCGGCGTCAAGATTCGATACCCGTGGCAGGCGTCGTAGGGGTTGAGACTGACGGCTCTGCTCAACCCGACAACGACAGGCGCGCCCGGTGCCGGGCGCCACCGAGTCGACTCCCATCACGCTCCGACAATGACAGGCGAGCCCCGGTGCCGGGCGCCACCGAGTCGACTCCGCATCACGCTACCTGCCCGTATAACCGGCGGGGTGTCAACGGTGTCCACGAGGTGACGCGTCGAAAACCCTGTTCACGGATTGTCGTCGCGGTAGAGGCGCCAGAACCAGGTCCCGCTGACGAGCAGGCACCCCAACCCCGACCCGAAGGCCCCGACGACCATCATCATCGTGCCCGCCGCCACCAGCACGAGCACACACACAACCTGGATCAGCACACTGAGCGGCACAGATGCGAGCGTGGCGGAGAATCGGCAACGTCGCAACCCGCGCTCGGCCGTAAAACGGGACGACATCACCAGCACCGCCAGGTGTCCGATTTGTCCGGTTTCGTCGTACACTGAAGCCCGCCAGGAGCTGATCACGGACTCCGTGGAGGAAGGGACATGGGCAACCGTCACAGACCCCGGCCGATCCGATCCAGGCTGCCGCGATGAACGACACCGTGGTCAATGTTGCATTGGTGCTCCTTTTCGTGCTGGTCGGTGGCGTGTTCGCCGCCACCGAAATCGCGTTGGTGTCACTGCGGGAGGGGCAGATCCGGCGCCTCGAGCGGCGTGGTGGCCGCGGCGCACGCACCGCTGCGTTGGCCCGCAACCCCAACCGGTTCCTCTCCGCGGTGCAGATCGGTGTCACGGTGGCCGGATTCCTCTCCGCCGCCTACGGCGCCTCGACCATCGCACCCGCGCTGGTGCCGACGTTCCGCACATGGGGTCTGCCGGCCGCGGCCGCCTCGGGAACCGCGTTGATCGGCACCACCCTGGTGATCTCCTATCTGTCGCTGATTCTGGGTGAGCTGGTCCCTAAACGCATTGCGCTGCAACGCTCCACCGAGGTCTCCCTGCTGACGGCGCCGACACTGGACCGGTTCGCCACGGTGATGCGTCCGGTCATCTGGTTGCTGTCAGCTTCGACCGACCTGCTGGTGCGCCTGGTAGGAGGAGACCCGAAAGCGAAAGGGCAAGCGATCACCCACGAAGAACTGCGGGACCTTCTGATCGGGCACAGTGCGCTCGCCGAGAGTGAACGCCAGATAGTGTCGGAGGTGTTCGATGCCGGTCAACGCACCCTGATCGAGGTCATGCGCCCACGCACCGACGTCGACTTCCTCGCCGCCGACACCCCACTCGCCCGGGCCCAGCAGCAGGCGCTGCACTGGGGGCACAGCCGGTACCCGGTCACCGCAACCTCACTTGACGATGTCGTCGGATTCGTCCACACCCGCGACCTGCTTCTTGCCGACGAGCATCACGCCACCACCGCGGCGGACATCTGCCAGCCGGTGCTGCAATTGCCCACATCGAAACCGGCGCTGGCGGCTCTCGCCGAGATGCGGCGAGGCAATCATCGGATCGCGATCGTCGTCGACGAGTACGGCGGCACCGCCGGGATCGTCACCCTCGAAGACCTCGTGGAAGAGATCATCGGCGAGATCGGCGGCGAGGCCGATGATCTCGGCCCACCTACCGCCTCGGACTCGACTCGCCACCCGAATCGCCAACACGTCGACGGGCTCTTGCTCATCGAGGATTTCGAGACCGCCACCGGCATCGCGCTGCCCGACGGCCCGTACGAGACGGTCGCGGGATTCCTGCTGCACAGGCTCCAACGCGTACCCCAACTCGGTGACAGCATCACCTTCGATGGGCACAGACTCACCGTCAGCGCCCTCGACGGCCGCCGCATCTGCCGCGTCCGCGTCTCCCGCTGCACCACCACCCGGAACGCGCACGACCCGGAGAAGACATGAACCTGAACGCTCGTGTGCGCCGTCGATTCAGCCACATCCACGACCATGCCCGGCGTCGGAGATCAACCGATCACCCCGAACCACCGCCGCACCCGGCGGCCCCGGCACGAACGGCGGCGCCGGCCGCGGCAGCCATTCCGGGTGATACCCGACCTGCGACCGGTCGGCGACACGGCCGAACCTGGAGGTGGATCCTCGGCGCGCACGCGGCCCTGGTGGTCGGGCTGCTCCTGCTGTTCCTACTCGTCGCCGAGCTCGCATCCCCCACCGACGGCGCGAACATCGGTGCCGGGATCCTGCTCTTGCCGTTGCTACCGCTGGGGCTGCCGTGGTCGCTGCCAGTGATCCTCGACCCCTACCGTTTCGATTCCGCAGCCCAAACCTTCGGGTATGCGCTCTACTGGGGCCCGGCTCTGCTCAACGTCGCCATCGACGGCCTCCTCTGGGTGGTGTGCTCGCGGCTTCGCACACAACACCGGCCGCGCATCGAGCTCGGTGACGGCCTGGGCCGATGACGGTGGCGCTGGAGCGCTACGCATTTTTGCCGCAGACACAGGGAACGCGTTCCCCTGCCAAGGGTCCTACAGTGAAAGAAAAGCCCCACCGACCTGTCCCACGCTCCCGCCCACCGTGCCCGTTGCACCGATTCCCATGCCTGCCTTGCTCCCACGCCACCGCACCACCGTCGCCGACTACAGCGACGAGCGCCGCCGAGCACGGTTGCGACAGACCCGAACCGGGCATCACTGGGTCCGGTTCGGGCGCACCCGCCGAGCGCTGGTGTGGCTGGCGGTGTGGGTACTGGTACCGGTGCTGTGCGCGAGCAGTGTCTACTGGATGCGTGACGTGCTGCCCCAGCAGGTCCGGCTCGCCACCACTCAACCGCAGATCCACCCGGTCTATGACGCCCAGCAGTCGTCGGAACGGGACACCGCGGTCGTCGAACTGGTCGGACTGGGCAACCTCGATGCCACCCGCACGGCCACCTCACTGCCCACGCTCTCACGCATCGGGCAGGTGTGGGCGGTGCGCTACGACAACAGCGGTATCGACACCAAGGTAATCAGTGACCTGATCACCACCCATGCCCGCGACCGAAATGTCGGCTCCGTCGTGGTATCCGGGCACAGCATGGGCGGCGTCATCGCCCTCGAAGTCGCCGAACACCTCTACCGCGACACCGATCTGGCCGTCGACGCGGTGATTCTCGATTGCACGCCCCTCGATCTGCACGCGGTCCGCGCACAGAGCCGGGACGCCGGCGAAGATTTGCTGAGGTGGATCGGCTGGATTCCCGGCGCCCGCGAAAGTCGGGTGCTGCGGCTGTTCGTGGAGGTCGCCGCCCGACAGCACCGATTCGTCGACCCCTCGAGTTGGTACCCCCGCATCGACCCGTCCGAGCTGCGTGAGGTTCTCGGCGAGGTCCTGCGCGAGAAGATCCTCTCTCGGCGGGCGGCGAGCAATGGGTTGATCGAGTCCCAATTCAGAGTCATCGTCGCCTCCGGCGCCATCGACAACCTCGATGCGCTCGCCGCACCGCGCGAGCCCAAACCCCGTCCCGCGATGGTGTTCCTGCGTCCCCGGGTCGCCGCCGCGGACCGGGTCGTCGACGTCGACTACAGCCAGCGCATCCTCATCGACCACTCCGGCGGACCGGAGGGCACCCTGCTGGTGGTCAAACTCGACGGCACCGGTCACGCCAACCCCAACCAGCACCCGGTCACCTACAACGAGGCGATCGCCGACCGCATCGTCCCCTTCCTACGATCTACCTCCGCCGCCCAGACCCCCCAATCGGCCGCCGTCGGCGAACCCTGACCAACCGGAGCGCCGGCGCCCTGCAGATGTCCCGGGCATGCAGACGGCGAGCGTAGCGCTCGCAGGAGTACGCCCCGACCGAAATCGCCGGTCCGGGGACTACGTGGTGGTCGAGGGCCACGGCGGTGGCGGCGGCGGATACGGGTAGACATACCCAGCTGCCCAGAACGGGACGTACCCGTAATGCTCGTACAGGCGCCGGTAGAAGTCCGAGACCGGCATCACCTGCGGGTCATAGGGGTCACTGCCGGCGACGTGTTCCTTGCTCCGGTCGAGGTGGACCGCGTCATCGGTGATACGGGTGATCGCGTCCACCGGCACCAGCCGGGCGGTCTTGCCGAACCCGAGGAACCCACCCGAGCCGATCCGCAGGAACCGCACCTTCCGCTCCGCCTCGTCGACGATCAAACCCTCGATCGTCCCCAGCGCGTGTCCGTCCCGGTCGTAGACGCTGCGCCCACGGATGTCCTGGGCCGGATGCTCGAGCATCAGGGCGGCCTCGTCCAGATCGATCAGCGTGCGCTGGTTCTCGCTCTCCGTCATCTGCCTCAGTCCTTCGCCGTCATGCCCCACCCCGGCCCGCGGAGGACCGGGTCACCGCGCTCCGAATTCCCACTTCGCCAGCCTGTCAACCCGAGACCATGCGATATCAACGCCACTGCAAGTATTGCCCGCTACAGTTATTCGGTGATGCATTCTCCTGCCGCGGTCGGGCCTCGGTAGCAGATGCGGGTAGTAGAGTGGGTCGTGATGAGTGCGCCGGGAGCCGAGGTGAACCGATCGGCTCGGCTCGCCTCCTACTGGCAACGGCGCATCGACACCGAGACACGGCCCGCTCGCCGGGTACCCGCCCGCTGGGGCGAACCGACACAGCGAATCTCGCTACTGGACTACTATCGGTCCCTTTGCAATCTTCTCGCACCCGTTCCGGATGATGGCGACGGCCACCGCAGATAGCGCCGAGACCCGCCGTCTGCCTCTCGTGGTGTGCGGCATCTACACGCGCGCTACCCGACCGAATCCGACCGCCATCGAATCGGGTACTCGGTGATCTCGGTCAGCGACCGGCGTTGCCGCTCGGTCAACGCCCCCACTCGCCGGTTCTCGGCGATTCCCGCCCGCGCGAGCAGCACCCGAGAACCCACCGGTCCCACCCCGGGCAACGCGCGCAACACCGCCTCCACCTTGGTCCGTGCCAGCGCACGCTCGGCCTGCGCCGCAGCGAGGAGCCGCGGCACGGTCCACCGCCCGGCGGAAATCTCCGTGAGGGCCCGCGCCCGCACCGTCCTGGCTTCGAGCGCGACCCGGCGCGCGTCGGCACGTTGTTCGGGCGACAGATCCGGCACAGCCAAAGCCTTCACCACCTTTTCGTTTCGCCGTCCCGGCACGTGAACGGACGGGAATCGACGGCAACAGTCGAATCGGACATTTACGACAACTCGACAATATGGCACTATGCAAGAGTTGCATAAGCGGGGTCTGCGGACGAGAGGTCCACGGGCCCGCCAAGGTCTCGGGGTGGCGATGACCGCGCCCGGGACTGCTGCCTGGCGCACCATGGCACACCCGAGAAACGCACGACCCTGAGGATGATGACCGACCGACAACGCCCCGCACCCGCCACCGGGAACCGGCTCGGCGTGCACTCAGACATGCTGATTGCCGAATTCGGCTACCGGGAGGACGTCGACCACGAATTACGCGGTGATATCCGCGAACTCGGCGGCACAACCGTCACCGGCGACGATCTCGACGGACTCGCCGACGCTGCCCTGTTGTGGTGGCGACAACCCGACGGCGACCTGACCGACGAACTACTCGACGCACAGACCCTCCTCGGCCCGGACGGGTACGTGTGGTTGCTGACCCCAAAAACCGGCCATGACGGCTTCGTCGACCCGAGCGTGATCGCCGAGGCGGCCGAAACCGCCGGTATGACCCTCACCGCGACCCTCGACCGACCGGATTGGCTGGGAGTGCGCCTGAGCCCGCCACGACATCGAGCCTGAGCGTCATGGAGCCGGAAATCCTGCGGTGCAAGGAGCAGGGCCTCGTAACCGCTGACACGAGCACCGGTTTTACGCCTCGGGGGGTCGGGTAACCCCGGAGGGTAGACCTCCTGGCTGTCTATGCCACGACGCCGAACGAACCCGGAAGGGGCTGAGAGGTATGCCCACCTGCGAGACTTGCGGCAACGACTACGACAAGGCCTTCACCATCACCCGCGGGGACCGGTCCGCGGTGTTCGACAGCTTCGAATGCGCCGCCCAGGCGATGGCGCCGCAGTGTGCGCACTGCGGCTGCCGCATTCTCGGGCACGGCGTCGAAGCCGACGACACGATCTACTGCTGCGCGCACTGTGCCCGCGAATCCGGGCACAGCGCACTCGCCGACCGCGCCGCCGGTAGCTGAAGCAACCACAGGTCGTCCGCCATGACCGAGGACGTCGAGAAACGCTGGTCCGACGGGGCCACCTTCCGCCGGGCCGCGCGCTATGCGGGCGTGGTAATCGGCGCCGCCCTGACCGTCATGGTGGTCACCGTCGTGTGGGCGGCCGCCGGGGAAACGGACGAGTGCACCGGCGCCCAGACGATGGTCTGCTCCACCGCGGGCCGCTACATCCTGGCCTTCGTGCCCACCGGCATCCTGCTCCTCGGCGGTCTCGGCGCCTTCGTCCGCGCCTACCGCGCATGGCGGACCGGGGGCACCTGGCCGATCTGGCACGGCACCGGCTGGGCGCTACTGGTATTCATGCTGATCTACCTCGGAATCTCAGCCCGCGTATTCGCCAGCACCTAGACAGCCCGTGCCGGCGCACTACCGGTTGCCGGTTGGCAGTGTTTGCCGCCCCGTAAGGGTGGTAACCCTGCGCTCATGAGGTTCGCCCGCGCGTGCGGTGTCGCCGCCGCCCTGTGGGTGCTGGTTGCCTGCGGCTCCGGCACAGACACCGAATTTCGTGACACCACCACAGCTTCCCCTGAGACCGCCGGCACCCAGGACGAGAGAGACCGTGCCGCCGAAATGGCCCGCTACAATGCTGATCTCGCCGCGTTCGTCGCCGCATTCCGTACCCGCTATCCCGAGCTGGCCAGCAACCGCAACGACGACTCGATCGCGCATATCGCCATCGAACCGTGCATCGATCTCGCCAACGGCGCCGACGAGCCGACCGTGACCGCGACGATCACAGCGCAGGCCGAAAACCGGGGCACCCTACCCACCCCGGAACAGACGCAGCAGATCTACCGCCTGGTAGCACCCATCTGCCCGTGACGACGTCGTACCGTGGACGGTGACGGCATCTGGGGACGACACCACGAGCGACCGAAAGACACGGGGTACCGCGGTGCGGGGCGCGCAGAATAACCCGCAGCTGTGTCGGACCAGTGATGCAGACGAGCCTCCGTGCTCCGTGCTCACCGGAAACGCGATCAGCCTGACGAGAACTACGACGATCGCCAAGACCGATGCGGCATCAGCGGTGGTTGGTGGCCGCGGTCGCCGCGTCGGCGAGCATCCGGACCCCGTATGCGATCTCGTCGTCGGTGGCGGTGAGGGGCGGCAGCAATTTGACGACCTCGTCCCGGGGGCCGGAGGTCTCGACCAGCAGACCGTGTTCGAAGGCGTGGGTGCTCACGCGTGCGGCCTGCGCGGCGTCGGCGAAAACGAGTCCCTGAACCATCCCGCGACCGCGGGAGGACACGGTCGGGAGTGTGGCAGTGAGATCGGTGAACGCCGCGCTCATCATGTCGCCCCGGTGGCGGGTGGCATCCTGTAGGCCGTCGTCGGCCCAATAGTGTTCGAGCGCGGCACGCGCCGTGACGAAGGCGAGGTTGTTGCCGCGGAACGTCCCGTTGTGTTCGCCCGGCTCCCAGATATCGAGATGCGGTTTGAGGAGTGTCAGTGCCATGGGCAGGCCGTATCCGCTGATCGACTTGGACAACGTGACTATGTCGGGTTCGATTCCGGCGTCCTCGAACGAAAAGAACGGGCCGGTTCGTCCGCATCCCATCTGCACATCGTCGACGATCAACAGGATGTCGCGGTCGCGGCAAAGTTGGGCGAGCGCCCGCAGCCATTGCGGCCGTGCGACATTGACGCCGCCTTCGCCCTGCACCGTTTCGACGATCACCGCTGCGGGCTTTTCCAGCCCACTCCCGGAATTTTCCAGGGCACGCTCGAGCCAGTGGAAGTCGTCGACGGACCCACCCAGATAGTGGTCGAACGGCATCGGGGTCGTATGGACGAGGGGTACGCCGGCGCCGGCACGTTTCATCGAGTTACCGGTCACCGCCAGCGCGCCCAGTGTCATCCCGTGGAAGGCGTTGGTGAAGCTGATGACGGTTTCACGGCCGGTGCATTTTCGCGCCAGTTTGAGCGCAGCCTCGACGGCATTCGTTCCGGTCGGCCCGGGGAACTGCACCTTGTAGTCGAGATCGCGGGGCCCGAGGACCACACGATGGAACGTTTCGAGGAATTCCCGCTTGGCGACGGTATACGTGTCGAGCGAGTGCGTGATTCCGTCGCGTGCGACATAGTCGACGAGCGCGGATTTGAGCACCGGGTTGTTGTGCCCGTAGTTCAGCGATCCGGCGCCGGCGAAGAAGTCGAGGTATTCGTGCCCGGTCTCGTCGGTCAACCACGAACCCGACGCCGTGGCGAAGATGGTCGGCCAACGCCGGCAGTAGCTGCGGACCTCGGATTCGAGTTCGTCGAAGACGGAGGGGCGTAGACCGGCGCTCACCGGCGGTTCCCACCCTCGCGCGTGGCACAGATGTCCGCGGCCGTCGACGACTCGACAGCCGCCATCCCGGTCGCAGGGGGACGTTTGGCGAGAAAGGACGGACGTGGGACCGAGCCGGAGAACGGTCGGTCGATCGGATTGTCGACACTGTTGAACACCACGAAGATGTTCGCGCGCGGCAACGGGCTGATGTTTCCGCCCGACGCATGCAGGGCGTTGCAGTCGAAGACCGTCATCGATCCTGCTGCGCCGGTCAGCACGTCGATGCCGTGGCTGTCGGCCATGTCGGCGATGATGTTTTCGGCGGGGGCACCGGCCCGGGGGGCAGTGGTGACAAGGGACTCCCGATAGTAGTCCTCAGGGGTGGCGCCGGCACACTGCACGAACGAACGATGCGTTCCGGGCATGATCATCAACGGTCCGTTGTAGGTCTCGTTGCGGGTCAGGGCGATCGACGCGCTCACCGCGCGGGGGTGCCGCATTCCGTCTTCGGCGTGCCAGGTCTCGAAATCCGAATGCCAGTAGAAGGCGCCGCCGTGAAAGCCCGGTTTGTAGTTCAGTCGGCTCTGATAAATGTAGACCTCGGATCCGAGGATCTCTCGGGCAATGTCCTCGGCACCGGATTCGGCGACCGCGTCCCGCACGATGTCGCTGAACTCGACGATGTCGAAGATCGACCGCACCGCGCTGGTGCCTTCTTCCCGGACGATCCGTGCATCGCCGCGAACGTCCGGATCGTTCTGGAGCCGGTCGATCTCGGCGAGACAGTTCTCGACGGACTCGGTGCTGAGCGCGTGGTCCTGCTGAAGATATCCGCGTTCGGCGAAGAGCGCCACATCCGGCGTCGTGGACGTGCCCCACACGACGGGGTGCGGACGTTCGAGCACCTGCGGTCTCCCTGACACGCGGGACGTGTACGGATCGGTCATCGTGGTCATTCCAGCAGCACCTGCATTTCGATGTCGGGACCGGGCGGTGCGTCGTCGTACCGTCCGGCTCGTCAAGGTCACCGGGCGCTCGCCGCACGGCGACACAGCGGATCCGGTGTCGTGATCTGCACAGCGACGTTTCCCGACCCATGTGGACCTGCGCCCGCGGGTCGGGGCGAATCGCCGTGCGGATGAAAAGCCCAGCTCAGTGCCGCGCTTTCGTCGTTACGTTCGGACTCCTCTCGCCCGCTCGGCACGACCGAGCGGTTTCGCCGTTACAGCAACAATTGCATAGTGCCATATAAAAACTATGTCGCAAATGTCCGTATTTCCTCGCAGGCGCCGATACAGGTCGAAGGTTCGGCGGTAGCGTCGACCCCTGACCGCCAGCGTTCCAGTTCGACGACTCGACGTGCACTGAGCCGGCGAGTGGAAACCTCAGAGATCGGGGATGACCGCGGCACAGTTCCAGCCGACCGCAGTCCCCCTACGGGTCGCTATCTGCAAATTGAAGGCCGCTATCCAGAGAACGAGAGCTGACGGCAGGGCCTCCTCGTTGCGGTGAACCACCGGGCAGTGCCGCACGGGGCAGCGGCTGCGCCGCCCGAGGCGATCACACCCAGTACATATCCAGGGAAGTCTGCGCGTCCGGTTCCGCGCCGGCCGCGGTGAATGCTTTCAGTGCCCGTACCAAGCCGACGCGGGTGGTCGGTGGCATCTTCTCGACCACGGCTGCGATCTCACGCCGACGGCGGGTCGTGACCTCCCGCACCACCGCCGCGCCACGTCTGGTCAACCCGACCATCAGCTCGCGGCGCGAGTGCGGACTGGCTTCCCGCGTGATCAGGTCGGCGAAGACAAGTCGATCGACCATCCGGGTAGCGGTGGACGGCTGCACGTCGAGATTTTGTGCCAGCGAGGCGAGGTTGATCGGGCCGTGGGTTTCGAGGACGACCAGGACCCGGAACTGCGGAATAGTGATCGAATCGTCCACCGACGCAATGGAGCGGGCCGACAGCGACACCAGCAGGCGCGACGCCGTCAACATCGCGTCTGTTATCGCGTCGACGGTCTCCACCGGGCCTGTTGCAGTGCCCGTAGCCGGCTTGGTCTTGGGACTGTGCTGAGTTACCCTCCGTGGCATCTTCCTACCATGCACCCTCACGGCAACAATTGCACAGCGCACGCCTGCTGACTCTCGGTTGCGCCGATTCGGTGGCTCACGAACGGTGGCCGAGTTACCGTGGAGGTGGTGCCGCCGGCTGATGGCGAGGGGTCGTCACATCGGTCGCGGCGCCGCACCACACCCGCGCGGGTTGCGACAGACCGGTCTGGGTTGAATGGATCTTCCGAGTGCCGTCCGAGCGCGGGGCAGAATGCAGCTGGTAAGGCTCGACCACCCTCGTATGCGTCAGGTTGTGGGCCGGTCTATGTCGCCGCGCCATCCGGTGGTGAGGGTGTCCTTGTCCTCGACGAAGATTTTGAATCTCTTCATGTCGTCCTTGACGCGGCGATCGAGGACACCGAGTGCGTCTGCGACATTCTCGACGAACCCGTCAGGGTCGATGTCCATTTGCGCCGTCACCCGGGTGGTGGTGTCGCTGAGGCGGTGAAAAGTGATCACCCCGGCATGGGTCGGCCCCGAATCGGACTTCCATGCCACCCGCTGGTCGGGGTGTTGTTCGGTGATGGTGGCGTCGAATTCGCGGAGATGACCGGACACGTCGATCGTCCAGTGGGTGTGGGTGTCGTCGATCTGCCGGATTTCCTCGACCCCTTTCATGAACTGGGGGAACGATTCGAATTGTGTCCACTGGTCGTAGGCGACGCGAATGGGAACCTCGACGTCGATGGATTCGGTGATGATGCTCATAACGAGCGGATACCCACACTGGCGCCGGCCACCACGCTGATCTGTGAAGGCCCACGGTCTACAGTGCCGCCGAGTGTGGTTCGTGCAGCACAGGGCAAGGGATGAACGCCGGTGTGCGAGGTGGGGCCTATTCGGCCGGAGGGCGTCTTTCGCCCCTCGGGCCAGGCGACTCACTGCCGACATCAAAATTATTCTCTGGGTTCGGCCGCGCCGCTGCCTGGTCCATCCGATCCAGGTGGGACTTGATCCATTCGGTGCTCGCGGAGGTGGAGGTACGCAGTGTTCTGAAGGTGTCGGTCATGAAGTCCGTTTTCCAGTCCTCGGGTATATCTGGGAGCCTGCCTGGGGTAGGTCTTGACACCCACGGTACGGGCCCGGGCACACATTTCAAGGCGAAGATGGTCGAGACCGAGGGGACGTCCTCACGGCGGGGCGGCACCGCCTGGTCGGTGTTCTGCAGAGGTAGATCCAGGACACCGGCAGCGCGACATCGGCGCCAGTCTCGGCCTCCGGGAGTGGGCCGGGCGCACGGGTGAGGGCGCGCCGTCGCTGCTTACCTGTACGAGACGAAGCCCGGCGCAATACAGCTCGCGTGTGCTCCAGGTGGCTACTCGGCAGTGCGGGCCCCGGGAGGCCGGGCTGCTTGGCCGCCCGGCTCAGCGTTTGTTGTACGCGTGTCGCAGTTGCCAGATCCTGGCACCGCCAACTAAAGCCATCACCAACAGTCCGGCGATGGCGGCGAACAGCAGGGCGATGCCAAGTGGCAGGGAGAAGTTCCAGCCGAGGAAGGTAATCGCGGTGCGCTCGGTGTTCTGAAGAATGAAGATCAGCAGAGCGAGGAGGATGAGTGCGCCGACGGTCACCGCCACCCACATCCTCCCGGTTCGCGTGGGCGCCAAATCTACTTTGGCGGACGTGGGTGCGGTAGTGCCGCGATCATCGGCATCCTTTCTCGCGGAATTCGGTTCATCCGCAGTCGGATTGCCACCGGGTCCTTTCGTAGTCACCTTTTACGCTCCTTTGCCATCATGTGGCCTGCCGCCGAATCGACAGGCTCGTTGTCTTCCATCACAGGATGGTCCCCAGATTCCCGTGGAGAAGCGCGGCGACAACATACAGCGCGATCGCCAGGGGATAGTACGGATTCATGATTGTCACCTCTTCATGTTTCGGGCGGGGCACCGTCGACCGAGGGAGTGCGTTTTACTTGATGACCGCGCACGCGACTCGGGCACCGGCGTCACCGGTCGACAGCGTGTGCTCGTCCGGGACCGGAGCGCCCGGCAACGAATAGCGGGTAGGGATGTTCGCGAAGTTGTCCGGGTCGGCGTGGACGATCACTGCCCGCCCTTGCCCGTCATTGCGCAGATCGTCGAGGGTGAACGCCTCCGACGAGGTGACCAGAGTTCCGGTGCCGCCCTCGCGAACGTGGATCGAGGTCAGGTCGCCACTGGCGGGGTGGCCCGTATGGCCGCCGACCTGCATGTGTCCACCGGCGGACAGGAAATCGCCCGGCTCGCCGCCGCCGGGCGGTGTCGGGTCGGGTTCGCACAGTCCTCGTTCGTGAATGTGGAAGCCGTGAAAACCCGGCTCGAGACCGGAAACCTCGGCTCGGACCTCCACGAAACCGGCCCGTTCAACGAAGGTCACCGTCCCCGCAGGTCCGCCGTCCGCGTCGAGAAACCCGGTGGAGAGGACATTGCCGCCCGGTGAATGGCCAGGGTGGCCGGGTATCTCACCGGTGGTCAATGGGGCAGGAGAACCGGTCCACACCGGTGGGACGGTTCCCGTCGTCTCGGTGGGTTCAGCGTCGGTCGAGCAGCCAGTCACCAGTACGGCGGCAACAAGGACGGCAAGAGTGGGCGCAGGTAACCGTTTCCGGAGGGGCGGGGCCGTCCGGGAAGGATCACTGCCGGTCAGGACGTGATGATTCGGTTGCCCTCGTCGAGCCATCGGATCCAGCCTCCCTGGAAGTTGGTTTGCCGGCCGCCGGAAATGTCGAACTCGTCGGTGGTGGAGAACCCGAACCGGCCCTGTTCGAAGCCGTGCCGACCCCATTCGTCGAAGATGGCGCCATACACCGGATGAGTGCCCGCGGCGGAGGCATAGATGTTGCCGTGCTGGAACCGGTTGAATCGTCCCGCATCGCCGGGCGTGGAAAGCTCGCCGCTGACCGGCCATCCGACCGGCGAAGCGGGACCACCGTCGCCGGCATATTTCTTTCCGATGTCGCCGTAGACTTCCCACGCCCCGGTGTCGCTGGTCCAGTACATCGCGCCGTGCTCGAAGTCTTGTATGCGGCCGCCGTCGACCTGGTATTCGTCACCGGTGCAACGGCCGAGGGGACCGGCCTCGGCGCCGATTTCGGCATAGCGGGTACCGATCGCACCGTGAGGGCGGCAGTAGTCCGGTTCGTCGGATCCGCAGGCCACTAACGTTGCGGCACAGACACCGACCACAGCGGCATAGGCGATCCTCCGGAACATCTGCTCCACCTCCCATCGTCGTTTGTAGGGTCATTGGTGGTCTGCCCGAGGCGTACCCCCACGCCCATTCGGATAAACCGGACAAATCGCCCGACGCTCGTCGGTTGACATCGCGTCCGAACCGCGGAAACGTGGCAGGTGCCGGGACGGTTTCGACGCCGGTCCCGCCATCGGCGTGCGGGTACCCACCATTCCGTTACAGGCCGTGGCACCGTCGGCACCGCCTCGACGGGCATCGATCACCTCGGATCAATCGTCCTGGCCTCCAGGTTATTCGAGCGAACCACGAGAAAAGGAGAGGCAGATGGAAACAGAAAACTACCCCACGCTGATCGATCTCGACGACACGACATTGACACTGGCGAATCCGCTCGAGGACATCAGGGGGGAGAAGGTGTATGACCGCGAAGGGCACGAGATCGGCAACGTCGACGGGCTGCTCGTCGACGAGCAGGAGAACAGGGTCAGATTCCTGCGGATCGGTTCGGGTGGATTCCTCGGACTGGGCAAGACGAAAAGGTTGATACCCGTTGATGCGATCACCCGGCGAGAAGCCGGTGAAGTCCACATCGATCGCACCAAGGACAACGTTGCGGGAAGCTCCCCCTACGATCCGGAACTCGAGAACGCGCCCGAGTATTACGCGGGCCTGTACGGCTACTACGGGTACATGCCGTTCTGGGCGCCCGGCTACGCCCCACGGGGCCGCTGGTAATACGCACTGTGCCGATGCCGCAACCACACCGGCGCGTTGACCCCGACACTCCCGGCCCCTCGAGGGGAGTATCGGTATCGCTCCTCTCGCCGGGGTGAGCGAGACCGCACTCGGGGTACCCGTGACGAATGAAGCTCGATGTCGTACTCGCGGTAGTCGGGGTGCTCGGGGTCATGGTGGCGGCGATATCGGCCAAGATGCGTCGCCTGCCGATCTCGGAACCTCTTCTCGGCCTTGCCGCGGGCGTGCTGTTGGGGCCGCACCTCGCCGGGGCCCTCGCGATGCCCCCACTCACCGTCGAGCACACCCTGTTACACGAGGTGAGCCGGATACTCCTGGCCATCTCCGTGATGGCGGTCGCCTTACGCTATCCGATCCGCGACATTCGCCCCCGGGGGCGGGACGTGGTCATCTTGTTGATCATCGCGATGCCCGTGATGGCGGCCGTCTCAGCCGGGTTGGCGTGGGCCATCCTCGGCCTGCCGATAGCGGCGGCGTTGCTGTTCGGAACCGCGCTGAGCCCCACCGATCCGGTCTTGGCGTCCAGTGTGGTCACCGGCGATGCAGCCGAAGCAGATCTGCCTGCCCGCGATCGCCAGATCCTGTCCCTCGAGTCCGGGGCGAATGACGGGTTGGCGCTACCACTGGTCATCGTCGCGATCGCGGCGGCGGGGTCACTGTCCGCGGCCGAGGCGGTGGGCGAATCACTGTGGCAGATTCTCGGTGCCGCCGTGATGGGCGCGCTGATGGGGTGGCTCGGTGGGCGGGCACTGCGCTCGGGTGAGAAGCATGGGGCGACAGCGCATGCACCGGCACTGTTCTTCACCGTTGTTCTGGCCTTGGGCATTCTCGGGATCGCCGGCCTGATCCACGTGGACGGAATTCTGGCCGTATTCGTCGGTGGACTTGCCTTCAATCGCACCGGGACGGGCGCCGAACGGGCAGCAGAGGTACCTATCGATGAGGCCGTCAACCGCTTCGCGGTGTTGCCGTTGTTCGTGTTGCTCGGGGCGGCATTGCCGTGGTCGCAGTGGGGTGAGCTCGGTTGGCGTGGCCCGGTTCTTGTACTGGCGGTGCTGGTGTTGCGGCGAATTCCGATCGTGCTGTTGCTGCGACGGCCGCTGCGTCTACCGATGCCCGATGCCCTCTATCTCGGTTGGTTCGGCCCGGTGGGTGTGTCGGCGTTGTTCTACCTGACGCTGGAAGCGAAACGGATCGGCGTGCAGGACACGGTCCTGGCGGCAGGTTCGCTGGTGCTTGTCTGCAGCACAGTCGCTTTCGGTGTGACCGGAGTGCTCGGTCGGGTGCTGTACCGGCGGGCCACCGCGCAGGGCAAGCAGGTCACTCAACTCGGCGACTCCGCTCCGAGTTGAGAAGTGATGAGATCCTGCGTGGTATCGAGCGTGCACTGGGCGTGTCGGTTCCGGTTACCGCGATGCGGTTTCGTGCGGAAGCACTCGGGTACGCCGAGAGGATGTGGTTCGACTCGTGGTCCGATATAGCCCGCACGGCGGTGGTGGGTTCTGCCGCGTATGTTGCGTTGATTGCGATACTCAGGTTGTCCGGCAAGCGAACCCTGGCCAAGCTCAATGCGTTCGACTTCGTGGTGACGGTGGCGCTCGGTTCGACGCTGGCGACGATTCTGCTCAGTTCCGAGGTGTCGTGGACCGAAGGGGTCATGGCGCTGACGGTGTTGGCGGCATTGCAGTATCTGGCTGCGGCAGTGTCCTCCCGCGTGCGCCCGATTCGGGCGGTGATGACGGCCGCGCCGACGCTCCTGCTGATCAACGGGAAGTTATTGGACGATGCACTGGCCGCGCAGCGGGTCACTGCGGCCCAGGTGCGCCAGGCGATTCGCGGCTCGGGTGCGGGGGACATGGCCGCCGTCGCGGCGGTAGTCCTCGAATCCGATGGGAGCATGAGCGTCATCTCCCGCGCCTCGGTCGGTGATGGTTCGGCACTCTCGGATGTCCCTCGATGGCCATCGCTGAGCCAGTGATCCTGCTTCCCGGAGAGAGTCCCATGATGCACTTCAGACCGCTCACCCCACGGCTGTCCGCGGCATGTCACGGCAATCATCCCCCGGTGGGCTCTTAGAATGGGGGGATCTCGCCGACGGTTGTTCGCGGACGCCGTACACACGCGTCTGTGGCCGATTCCCGCAGCCGCCGTCACCGCCGCACTCATCGCCGGTATTTTCCTCCCGGAACTCGATGCCGTCGTCGACGACACGCTGCCGCCTACGGCAGTAAACCTCCTGTTCGGCGGCAGCGCCGATGCGGGACGCGAGGTCCTCGGGGCAATCGCCTCGTCCCTGATCACCGTCACCGCGTTGACGTTTTCACTGACCCTGGTGACGTTGCAATTGGCCAGCAGCCAGTACACGCCGCGGCTGCTCCGTACCTTCGCGGCCGATCGTTTCGTCCAACGCACGCTCGCCCTGTTTCTGGCGACGTTCGTCTATGCACTGACGGTACTGCGCACCGTCCGAAGTGGCAGCGGCGACGACCCTGCTTTCGTCCCCAGGATCGCGGTCACCTTCGCGTCCGTCCTGACCATTTTCAGCGTCGTGGCCCTGGTGCTGTTTCTGGCGCACCTGGTACGCCAGATTCGCATCGAAACGATGCTCCACCATGTCTATACCGACAGCATGGATGTGGTCCGGCGCCTCCTCGGTCCCCGCCGCGGCGGGGACGGCAGCGCCACCAGACTACCGTCGACACCATCGCACCCTGTTGAATCTGCTACGTCGGGATTCCTGGTCAGCATCGACGAACAGGCGCTTCTTCGCGCCGCCGCCGACGCCGGCGTGGTGATATGGATGGACCGAGCGGTCGGGGATTTTCTCGTTGCCGGTACACCGATCGCGGACTGTCATCCAGCGGGCCGCGGTGATCCGCTCGACCCGCAGAGCTTGGATGCTCTGCGCGAACGGGTGACCCGTTCGCTCGGGACCGGTCTCGAACGCACCGCCACCCAGGACGTCGGGTACGGGTTGCAGCAACTCGTCGACGTCGCGATCAGGGCCTTGTCACCGGGAATCAACGACCCGACCACCGCGATCCATGCGCTCGGTTCCTGTTCTGCCCTGCTGTGCGAGCTGGCCGGATATCAGCTCGGCCCTGTGACACTCGACGACGAGGCGGGCACCCCACGCGTGCGGTTGCAGCGCCCGACCTGGCCCGAACTCCTCGATCTCGTGTGCAGCCAGCCACGGCGTTACGGTGCCCAAGATCCGGTGGTGCTGGGCCGACTGCTGTCGCTGCTACGCGAAGCCGCCTGGCACACCGCACATTCCCATCACACGAGGGCAATCACCGACCAACTCGACCGGATACAGCGCACCGCTTCTCAGCAGAACTTCGACGCCGCCGAGCGCAGAGAACTCGACACACTCGCCCAACACCTCCGCAACACCCTCGAGCGGCGATGAACCACTCATGAGAGGACTGTTCCGACAGGATAAGTACACACGTCGGCCGTCTTGCCGGGTAAGGAGCACCGCTACCGATGACATGGCCACTGACCGCGGTCGGCTCTCTGCTCATCGGCGCAGCCCTGCGTGACATCTTCTCCACCCTGTGGCACCCGCGCGGACTGGGCACGATCTGCCGGTTGCTGTTTTCCCTCGTCTGGCGTGTGCTCGGTGCACTCGACGGCCGAGGCAGACTGCTGAATTCAGCGGGCCCGGTGGCCATGGTGAGCACAGTGCTGGCGTGGTCGGCGATGATGGTGCTGGGATGGGCGGCGATCTATCTGCCCCATATGCCCGACGGCTTCTACTTCAGTACGGCGCTACCACCGACGGTGGCATCCGAACCCGTGGCGGCACTCTACCTCTCGCTCGTCACCGTCGCGACGCTCGGATATGGAGATATCACTCCCGCCTACCCCGCCCTGCGGATGCTGATCCCGGTCCAAGCCCTCATCGGGTTCGTCCTGTTCACCGCAGCGATCTCCTGGGTGCTGCAAATCTATCCAGCGCTGAGCCGACGGCGCGCGGCCGCGCAACGTATCACCATGATGGCCGACACGGGAGTGGTCGCGGTTCTCCCACGCGTTGAGCCGGGGACGGCAATACAATTACTCGGCTCGGTGACCGAAGCCCTGACCACCATCGAGCTGGATGTGATGCAGTACCAGGAAACCTACTTCTTCCGGGACGCCGAACCCGCCCTCTCCCTTGCCGCTGCACTCTCGTTCGTGCCCGAGTTGGCGGCCGCGGGATCGAGCTCCGCCTGGAGGGAAGTGCGCTGGGCGGCGGACATGCTCGACACCCAGGCAGAGCGCCTCGCCCGCCGCCTCGACGCCCAGTACCTCCATACCGGGGCAGGGACACGCGAGGTATTCGACGCGTTCGCCCAGGACCACCGGCACCGCCCGCTGTTCCACCGGTAGGCACGCATCCGGCGCGCCGCAGGAGCACCGAATGGCCCCTCGGACTCGTGTACGTCCGTCGAACCCCACTCCAGCGTCGGTCACAATTGCCATGGCGAATTGATGTTGAATGCGCAGTTCACGGGTACACCGTTCGTAGCGGCGGCCGCCCGCGCCGAGATAGAGGGGGAGCACCGACGGGTCCCGCGCTTCTCGCCGTTCCCTGTTTGACCGAGACGAAAGCGGGTAGGCGGCCACCGTAGCCGAAAATAGGGACAAAACGGACAGAGGGTGACCGCCGTCCGTTGGCGATTTTCTCCGGATGACGATCGGCCGATCGAAAGGACGTTGATGACTGAACACTCGACCCACACCAGCAGACCGCTTGCCCGGATCGCCGCCTTCGCTGTCGGGGCACTCTTTCTCGTGGTCGGCATCCTCGGATTCCTTCCCGGTGCCACCACCGGCTACGACACCCTCGACTGGGCCGGCCACCACTCCGAAGCGGAAATCCTCGGAGTGTTCCAGGTATCGATCCTGCACAATGCGGTCCACCTGCTCTTCGGGGTCGCCGGCGTCGTGATGGCGCGCACCGCCGCCGCAGCGCGGCTATTCCTTCTCGGCGGTGGCCTGATCTATCTGCTGTTGTGGCTCTACGGGCTGATCATCGATCAGGACTCGGCCGCGAACTTCATTCCGGTCAACACGGCAGATAATTGGCTTCATCTGGGCCTGGGCATCGCCATGCTCGGCCTCGGACTCCTCACCTCCGGTCGAGCGAAACACACGGCCGCCGCGCCCACCTCGCCGTAAGAAGGCCGGGTCTGCATCCACTGCGGCACCGGCCGAGGACGCACAACAATCACTCACCCCGAACGGGTACGAAGGAGAAACGCAATGCGGAGAAAAATTGCCAGTGCATGCGCTGCTGCGGCCATCACTCTCGCCGGAGCGGGAGCTGCCGGATGTTCCGACAATGCCGATGACACCACCCCAGCGAACACCCCGACATCGATGCCAGAGACCACCGAAGACACGATGACCAGTGTCGAAGCGACCGCCTCTGCGGCGTTGACCACGGCTCGGGAGGCGGCCCAGGACGCGATCAACGCCGCTGTCGAGGCCGTACCGATCGCGTTCGCGCCCGGCGCCGCCGACCTGAACGCAGCCTCCGATGCCACGATCACGGCGGTGGCTACTGCCTTGAAGACAACCGAAGGTGACGTGCAGATCGAGGCCTATGCGACGAACAGTGACGAAGACGCGGCGACGGATCTGGCCGAACGGCGGGCCAACACGGTCGCGGACGTCCTCGAAAGCAAGGGGATCGACCGGGAGCGGCTCTCTGCGGAGGGCATCGCAAACCCGGACAACGTCAACGTCGATCAGGTGAAGATCACCGTCACCGAGAACTAGTGCACCACGGGATTTTCACGGCGGATGGGCGTGGCCGTGGGAGCCCGGAGGGGTTCTTTGTGCGGCTTTGGGCTTGCGCCCGGGAACCCTAGACTAAGGAACACACGGACAGGTGCTTTCTGGGCGCGGGTAGTTCTCGTCGTCTCAGCCGCCCAGATCAAGTGCCGCCGCGGGAGGTGGGCAATGCAACCGTCCGAACGGGTGCGACCGTTGTCTCGCCGTGCGATCGTATGGATTGCGGCACTGTTGATCGTCGCGGCGCTGCTGGTGATTGGGCCCCGTCTGATCGCCGTCTATACGGACTGGTTGTGGTTCGGGGAAGTCGGGTACCGCGGTGTGTGGGGCACCGTCCTTGTCACCCGACTGATTTTGTTCACGCTGGTCACCGTGCTCGTGGGTGCTGTGATCTTCGCGGCGTTGTTCGGGGCGTACCGGTCGCGGCCCCTGTTCGCCGACGCCGCGGCTGCCGCGGGGAAGGATCCCATCGAGCAGTACCGGACCGTGGTGATGAGCCGGCTCCGGGTGTTCGCGATCGGCATTCCGCTGGTGCTGGCTCTGCCGTTCGGCCTCAACGCCCAGGCGAACTGGGAACGGGTGCAGCTGTTCCTGCACGGCGGCAGCTTCGGGATCGTGGATGCGGAGTTCGGGCACGACATCGGCTTCTACGTTTTCGACTTACCGTTCTACCGGTTGGTGTTGACGTGGTTGCTGGTGGCGGTGTTCCTGGCGTTCGTCGTCAGCGTGGGCGCTCACTACCTGTTCGGCGGGATACGGCTCTCGTTCAAGGAGAAGACCGACTCCGACGTCGCCACGTCCGCGTTGACGCGGTCGGCGCTGATCCAGCTCGCGGTGCTGGCAGGAAGCTTCATCGTGTTGAAAGCGGTTGCGTATTGGTTCGACCGCTATTCGCTGTTGTGGAGCAGCCGCAAGGAACCCACCTTCACCGGGGCCGGGTTCACCGATATCCACGCCGTGCTCCCGGCGCGGCTGATTCTGTTCTCGATCGCGATCATCTGCGCGGCAGCGTTTTTCGCGGCGATCGTGGTGCGCGATCTCCGGATCCCGGCGATGGCCGCGGCACTGCTGGTGCTGTCCTCGATCCTCGTGGGTGGGCTGTTTCCGGCGCTGATGGAGCAGTTCTCGGTGCGCCCGAACGCCGCCGACCGGGAGAGCCCGTACATCGAACGCAACATCGACGCGACCCGGCTGGCCTACGGGATCGGCTCCGAGAAGGTCGAGTACGAGGATTACCCCGGTGTGGGCACCCGGCCACCACGAGATCTGCCGGCCGACGTCACCACCATCGCCAACGCCCGACTGCTCGACCCGAACGTGCTCTCACGCACCTTCACGCAGCAGCAACAGCTGAAGAATTTCTACGGCTTCACCCCGACCTTGGACATCGACCGCTACGCGATCGACGGGGAGCTCAGCGATTACATCGTCGCTGCCCGGGAACTGTCCCCGAACAGCCTCAGCGGCAACCAGACGCAGTGGATCAACCGGCACACCGTCTACACCCACGGCAATGGATTCGTCGCCGCCCCGGCCAACCGGGTCAATGCCGCCGTGCGGGACGCCGCCGGCCAGAGTGCCAGCAGCGACAGCGGGTACCCGATCTACACCGTGAGCGACATTGCCTCCCAGGCCGCCGGTCAGCAACTCATCCCTGTGCAGCAACCCCGCATCTACTTCGGTGAACTCATCGCGCAGGCGAGCCCGGACTACGCCATCGTCGGCGCCCAGCCGGGGGCCGAGCCTCGCGAATACGACACGGACACCTCGGCGTACACCTACACCGGTGCCGGCGGGGTGCCGGTCGGGAACTGGATCAACCGGCTGGCGTTCGCCGCCAAGTACGGTGAACGCAATATCTTGTTCTCCGGTGCCATCGGGGCCGATTCGAAGATCATCTTCAATCGAGACCCGAAGACCCGCGTCGAGCATGTCGCACCGTGGCTGACCACCGACGCCAACCCCTACCCCGCGGTCGTCGACGGGCGCATCACCTGGATCGTCGACGCGTACACCACCCTCGAGCACTACCCCTACGCACAGGCGGCGTTCCTCAGTGAACCCGTCACCACCGAGACGGGCCTGACACTCGCACGTGAGCAGGTCTCCTACATCCGGAACTCGGTCAAGGCGACCGTCGACGCCTACGACGGCACGGTCACCCTGTATCAAGTAGACCGAGACGACCCTGTCTTGCAAGCGTGGATGAACGTATTCCCCGGAACGGTGCAGCCCGAGGACACGATCTCGGCCGATCTGCGCGCCCATTTCCGTTATCCCGAGGACCTGTTCCGGGTGCAGCGGGAACTGCTGGCGAAGTATCACGTCAACGATCCACGCGAGTTCTTCACCAACAATGCATTCTGGTCGGTGCCCAGTGACCCCACCTCCGACACCGACGGACAGCAACCGCCGTACTACGTTCTCCTCGGCGATCAGGACACCGCCGCACCCTCCTTCCGCCTCACCAGTGCGATGGTCGGATTCAACCGCGAGTTCCTTTCCGCCTATCTCTCCGTCCGCTCGGACCCGGAGGGGTACGGGAAAATGCACATACTGCAGCTGCCGACGGACACCCAAACCCAGGGCCCGCAGCAAACCCAGAACTCGATGATCTCCGATACCCGCGTCGCATCGGAACGCACTCTGCTCGAGCGGTCGAACCGTATCCACTACGGCAACTTGCTGACGTTGCCGATCGCCGACGGCGGCTTCCTCTACGTCGAACCGTTGTTCACCGAGCGGCTGTCCACCAACGTCGACGGCTCCACGTTCCCTCAACTGTCCCGCGTCCTGGTCAGCTACCGGGAACCGGGAACCGGGGGAGTGCGCGTCGGGTACGCACCCACGCTCGCCGAAGCCCTCGACCAGGTATTCGGCGCCGGAACCGGGCGCGCGGCGACCGCGCCCGGCGGCGACGCGGCCACCGCACCACCATCGGACCCGCAGGCCACTCCCGCGCCGCCGGTAGAAGGAGCGGCGCCGATTCCCGCGCCGCCGGCCGGGCCGGCGGACTTGACCGCCGCGGTCCTCGAACTCAACGAGGCCCTGTCCAGCCTGCGCGAAGCGCAGCACACCGGGGACTTCACCGCCTACGGCACCGCACTCGACCGCCTGCAACGGGCCATCGACGGCTACCTCGCCGCCGGGGGAAGCCTGAATTGACGTTTTCCCCGGAAGTGACGCGGCCGCTGGGGTTTGCCGCGTCGATCGGGCGGGTGTGAAGGGATCGAGCATGGCGGATCTACACGAGTTCGCGCTGATCGCGGTCATCCTGGCCATCGCCGCGTGCGCAGGATTGCTGGCTACCCGGCTGCGGCAGCCGATGATCGTCGCCTTCATCGGAGTCGGCATCCTGGTCGGGCCGGCCGGAACCGGCTGGGTGGTCGCCGACAGCACGATCGAGCTTCTGGCGCGCCTGGGCATCGCCATCTTGTTGTTTCTGGTCGGGTTGAAGCTCGACCTGCACCTGATCCGCAGCACCGGGCCGGTCGCCCTGGCCACCGGTCTCGGGCAGGTCCTGTTCACCTCCGTGGTCGGGTACCTGATCGCGATCGCTTTGGGGATGGACTCGGTGACCGCACTGTATGTCGCGGTCGCCCTGACCTTCTCCTCGACGATCATCATCGTGAAGCTGCTGTCGGACAAACGTGAGCTAGAACAGCTGCACGGGCGGATCGCGGTCGGTTTCCTGATCGTCCAGGACATCGTGGTGGTGTTGGTGATGATCGCGCTCAACGTCTTCGGACGGCAGAGCGGGGACAGCCTGGCCCTGAACATCATCCTGGTCATCGTCAAGGGCCTCGGCCTGCTCGCAGCGATCGCCGTGCTGATGCGTTACGTGCTGCCCTGGCTGCTGCACCACATCGCCCGATCCCAGGAACTGCTCGTGTTGTTCGGGGTGTCCTACGCGGTCTCGATCGCCGCGGTGAGCGACACACTCGGTTTCAGCTCCGAGGTCGGGGCCTTCCTGGCCGGGGTATCGCTGGCGAGCACCCCGTACCGGGATGCTCTCGGGGCGCGGCTGGTCAGCCTGCGTGACTTCCTGTTGCTGTTCTTCTTCCTGGATTTGGGGTCCCGGCTGGAATTCACCCACGCCGCCGATCAGATTCCCGAGGCGGCGATCTTCTCGCTGTTCGTGCTCATCGGGAACCCGCTGATCGTGGTGCTCATCATGGCCGTGATGCGCTACCCGGTGCGGGTCGGGTTCCTCGCCGGGTTGACCGTGGCCCAGATTTCCGAGTTCTCCCTCATCCTGGCCGCGCTGGGGTTGAGCCTGGGTCACATCAGCAGTGCCACGGTCAGCCTGATCACCGTCGTCGGGCTGCTCACCATCGGCGGTTCCACCTACCTGATCCTGTACTCGCATCAGCTCTACGCCCGGCTCGCGCGGTGGCTGAAGGTGTTCGAGCGAACCGAAACCCGGAAGGTCGACATCGCCGACGAGGATGCCGAGGTATACGCCATTCTCTATGGGCTGGGCCGCTTCGGCCGGCACGTCGCCGATCATCTCAGCCGTGCCGGGCACTCGGTGTTGGCGGTCGATTTCGACCCCCACCGGGTCGGTGCGAACAGCCGCGACGGGGTCACCGCCGTCTACGGCAGCGCCGAGGACGTGCATTTTCTGGAAACCCTGCCCCTGGCGCAGGCCCGCTTCGTGATCAGCACCATCCCGTTGCTCGATACCAATCTGGCGCTCCTGCACGCCCTGCACCACCACCAATACCGCGGACACATCGCCCTGACCGCCCACACCGTCCACGACGCCGAACAACTGCTCGCCGCTGGTACCGAGGTGATCCTCGAACCCTTCTCCCTCGCCGCCGACGCCGCGACCCAGGTACTCGACCAGCTCCTCGCGAAAGACGCCGACACGGACCCGTGACACGGAGATCGTGTCGGACACCCTCAATCGCGCCCGTTGTCCGACCGATCCGGGGACGGGTCTTCAACATTCTTCGCCATCGTCCCGGTGGCCGACGACAGCCTCTCGTGGCCGTGGCGCCCACGGTCAGGTCAGGGGGACGCGCCCGGCCGCCTGCCCTGGCCGTTGTCGGTGAAGACGTCGGGAATGCCGTCCTCGTCCGCATCGAGCGCTTCGTCCTCGGCGATGATGCGATAGGCGCGGTTACGGATCCGCAGAATGATCGAGGCGACCAACGCGGCGATCCCAGACCCGAACAGCACACCGATCTTGACGTGATCGTCCGCCGCACTGGCCGCACCGAAGGCGAGCTCACCGATCAAAAGTGACACCGTAAATCCGATCCCGGCGAGGACCGCGACCCCGAGCACGTCGATCCAGCGCAGCCCCGAATCCAGGGTCGCCCGGGTGAACCGGGACAGCAGATAGGTGGTGCCGAAGATGCCGACGGCCTTGCCCACCACCAGCCCGGCGATGATCCCGAGGACGATCGGATCCGACAGGGCCTTCGACAACCCGGTCAGACCGCCGACAGTGACGCCGGCGGCGAAGAACGCGAACACCGGGACCGCGAACCCGGCCGAGATCGGACGGATGCGGTGCTCGAAATGCTCGGCCAACCCCGGGCCGGCATCCGGACCACCGGAGGCGCGGCGACGCATGACCGGGACCGCGAAGCCCAGCAGCACGCCGGCGACGGTGGCATGCACCCCGGAGGCGTGCACCAGCGCCCACGTGAGGGCGGCGAGCGGAATCAGCACCCACCACGCCCGGATCCGGCGCTGCACCGCAAACGTGAACACTGCCAGGGGGATCAGCGCCCCGAGCAGCGGCACCACCGACAAGGTGTCGGTGTAGAAGATCGCGATGACGGTGATGGCGAGCAGGTCGTCCACCACGGCCAGGGTGAGCAGGAACGTACGCAGGGTCGCGGGGAGATGGGTACTGATCACCGCCAGCACCGCCAGGGCGAAGGCGATGTCGGTCGCCGTCGGGATGGCCCATCCCTGCAGGGCATTCCCGCCGGTGCGGAGGTTGACGGCCACGAAAATTACTGCTGGCACCACCATTCCCCCGACCGCCGCGGCGATCGGCAGCACGGCCCGCCGTGGATCACGCAGGTCCCCGGCCACGAACTCGCGTTTGAGTTCGAGACCGACGACGAAGAAGAAGATCGCGAGCAGCCCGTCCGCGGCCCAGGTGCCGATCGACAAATGCAGGTGCAGCGCCTCGGGCCCGACCATGAAATCACGCACCCCGTCGTAGCCGGCGGACCACGGGGAATTGGCCCACACCATCGCGACGACGGTCGCGACGAGCAGCAGCGCACCGCCGACGGTTTCCTTCCGGAGAATTTCCGCGATGCGGGAGGTTTCCGCCCACGATCCGCGCGGAAACAGGGGAGCCCGGGCCGGTTGACGAGTGTTCACACGCCTCCTTACGGTGCGAACGGGGCAGCAGGAAGTGCGGAGATCAGGCTGGCCACCGATGCGGGCGCCTCACGTAGACCGAGATGCCCGCACCCGGGTAGGAGCTGAACCTCGGCCCCGAGCAGGGACCGTACTCGTCGGCGCAGGCGGTTCCGGTCGAGCAGTGGATCGCACTCACCGTCGGCGACGATGACCGGGACTTCTCCGGCCCAGCGGCGGATCATCCGAGCGGGCAGTCGGCGCGGGAGTCTGCCGGGGAAACAGTGCTCGGCGATCATGCTGTACCAACAGACCAGGCTCATGTCCGGGGTGAACGGGGATCCACTCAGGTACCTCAGGAGTTGTTCGCTGTTGTCGAGGGTCGGGTGCAGCATCCACTTCGCGCGCAACCGGGTCAGTTGCCAGGTGCGCTTGGTCGCGGTGATGCCTGCGGGGTTGACCAGAACCAGTCCGGCGATGCGGTCACTCGGAGTGGCGGCAAGTGCGATGGCGGCACCGAGGGCGTGGCCGACCACGATCACCGGATCCGGGCGCAGCTGCGGGATCAGCTCGTCGAGCCAACGCCCGTACACGTCGTACGCGTGCCGGTGCGGGCGCCGCGACGAACTCAATCCAGGTTCCCCGGGCAGATCGGGAAGGAGAACCCGGTGGTGCTCATGCAATGCACAAACAGTCGCCAAGGCGCTCGCGGCACTCAGGCCCGCACCGGGTAGCAACACGATCGGTGGCCTGCCCGTATTGGTGCCGGCGGTCAGGACCGTCGTTGCCCCCAGTGAGGTTTCGAGTCGCAGAAGGGCGTGCGGCACGTGCCAGCGTTCGAGTCTCTCGCGGCATGCACGGCGGACCGGAACACAGTCCTCGTCGTCGCGGTAGATCCCGTGGGTGGCGATGGGAAGGCGCTTCATGTCCGCCGCCCGATCGCAGACGGCATGGTGTTCGCCGGGTGGGAGGGCGCTACAGATGGCTCGGTACGCATGCTCGGTCCTGTCCTGGTCGGGATGTCGCGAAACCATTGCCGACCAGACTTCCCGGCGCACCGACTTCACCCTATCGCGACACCGCGCGATCTTCCTGCACTGTGCCCCCAGCCGGTGGCACCCACACGAATTCTTACGGGAGACGCTCAACCCACCGACGCGGGCACCGATTCACACTCTACCCTTACGGGAGAGTAGAGTGCTTCCGAGTCGGTGAATCCGGCGAAGACCCGCCACACGCGCGGGCTGCGACAGAATCTGTCACTCGACGGTGATGTCGCTTCCCCGGGACGGGTGCAGCGATGCGCCGTCCGAACATCTACGGCATCGGCGTCACCGCGCCATGTGAACGGAGCCTTGGTGGCAACACAACAGCTGGACAACCATGTTCGTGATGAAGGCTCGGTGCGGGCCGCTTTGCGGTCCCCGCGCCGATTGAAGACCGAGGTATTGGCCGGACTGGTGGTTGCGCTGGCCTTGGTCCCGGAAGCGATCTCGTTCTCGATCATCGCTGGCGTGGACCCCCGCGTGGGTCTGTTCGCCTCCTTCACCATGGCGGTGACCATCGCCGTCGTCGGCGGCCGCCCCGCGATGATCTCTGCGGCGACCGGTGCGATCGCCCTCGTCGTCGCGCCGCTCTCGCGTGAATACGGTCTGGACTACCTGATCGCCGCCGTCCTGCTGGCCGGAGTGCTGCAGATCGTCCTGAGCCTGCTCGGGGTCGCGAAACTGATGCGATTCATCCCGCGCAGTGTGATGGTCGGCTTCGTCAACGCCCTCGCCATCTTGATCTTCACCGCGCAACTCCCACACCTGATCGACGTGCCCACCCTGGTCTATCCGATGGTCGCGGCCGGACTGCTGATCATGGTGCTGCTGCCCAAGCTCACCACCGCGATCCCCGCCCCGCTGGTGGCCATCGTGCTGCTCACCGCTGCCACCGTGATCTTCGCGTTGAACGTCCCGAACGTCGGCGACGAAGGCGAACTCCCGTCCAGCCTGCCGACCTGGCTGATCCCGGACGTGCCGCTCACCATGGACACCCTATCGATCATCGCCCCCTACGCGTTGGCGATGGCCCTGGTTGGGTTGCTGGAATCGTTGATGACGGCGAAGCTGGTCGACGACATCACCGACACCCACTCGAACAAGACCCGCGAAGGCTGGGGGCAGGGTGTGGCGAACATTGTCACCGGGTTCTTCGGCGGCATGGGCGGCTGCGCCATGATCGGCCAGACCATGATCAACGTCAAGGTCTCCGGAGCCCGCACCCGCATCTCCACCTTCCTGGCCGGGGTGTTCCTGCTGATCCTCGTCGTCGGCCTCGGCGACATCGTCGCCCTGATCCCGATGGCCGCCCTGGTCGCGGTGATGATCATGGTCTCGGTCGGCACCCTGGACTGGCACAGCATCGCCCCGAAGACGTTGCGGCGCATGCCCCGCAGCGAAACAGTGGTCATGCTTGCGACCGTCGCGGTCACCGTCGCCACCCACAACCTCGCCTACGGGGTGATCGTCGGTGTGATCACCGCAATGGTGCTCTTCGCCCGCCGGGTCGCGCACCTGACCGAGGTCGTGGACGTCGCCCACCCCGACGAGAACACCCGCATCTACAAGGTGCGCGGCGAACTGTTCTTCGCCTCGAGCAACGACCTGATCTACCAATTCGACTACGTCGGCGATCCGGAGAACGTCATCATCGACCTGTCCGACTCCCACATCTGGGACGCCTCGACCGTCGCGACCCTCGACGCGATCACCACGAAATACGCTGCCAGGGGCAAGCAGGCGGAGATCGTCGGCCTCAACGCCGCCTCCGCCGAACGCCACGTGCGCCTGAGCGGGCGAATGGGTGCCGAGCACTGACATCAGTGCCCGGACGAATGCGAAGAAGGGTGAGCAGATGACGGACCGCCTCGAGGGTTCGGCAGTGCGGCACATGCAGATCGGTGAGGTCGCCGAACGCACCGAACTGTCGATCAAGACGATCCGCCACTACGACGAGGTCGGCCTGGTACGGCCTTCCGAACGCAGTGCCGGGGGCTTTCGCCTCTACACCGAAACCGATGTCCAACGCCTGCTCGTCATCCGGCGGATGAAGCCGCTCGGATTCACCCTCGACGAGATGCGCCAACTCCTCGACTCGCTCGACATCCTCGACTCCTCACGATCCGGCGAGGATCGGGAAGAGGCGCAGGCGTTCGTCACCGACTGCCATGCCCGGGCGGAGGAAAGCTGTCGCAAACTTCGGCGTCAGGTCGCCTACGCCGAGGAGCTGACCGCACTACTCGCCGACCACGCGACCACCGATTAATAACAACCCACAGCCGTCCGTCCAGGCCGGCGGTCGGTACTCGAGAAGCGGTGACTGATCCGAGGCAGGAATCTCGTCGAGCTGCCTCGAGCTCTCATACATCGTAGTGGCGGTGCCGACGTCGCTCCGCAGCACTGTACGACATGCTGCTTACCCACCACTGGTGTGGAAAGGGAATGGGTACTGCAACGTTCCGCGGTATTGGACCACCGCCCTCCCGCCCACTGCCAACGCCGAAACGCTTGTTTCGCTGAACTGCCGGGCTGGGACGGTGTCTCTGTGCAAGGTTGCAAGACCCTCCGGCCGAAGGGGTTAGACGGCCGGAGGGAGTGGCTGTCGCGGGTTGCAGTCCGTGATAACGCGGCAGCACACAAATCGGATACCCGAATCCGTCCGGATTACTCCTCAGCCGGGATGGCGCTGCCCGGGACGTCGCGCTGTTGCTTGTGTCTGCCGATCTCGACAAGGTGGCGAGGGCCGAGGCGGTGCTTCGCCTACTTCACTACACCTCGCGGCTGTCAGCAAGAGGCGGTAGATATCGTGACCCATCGACTCAGCTCCCATCGAGGCGGGACGCAATCGGACGATTTGCGTCTCCCGACCAGAGCAGTCGTTCGGCGATGAGCTTTGGCCCACTGACGGTTTGTCCACGACACGCAGAGGGAACCTCGTGAGAAGGGACATATCCTGCACCGACTGTGCGAAGGGACGCTGATGGCAACTCCCCGATCTCGTCCGACTCTGACCTCCACCCCAGTGCAGACCGCCTCGCTGGTTCTCGGTGTGGTGTTCTTACTCGTCGGCATCCTCGGTTTCATTCCTGGAATCACCTCCAACCTCGACCAGCTGGCGGGCGCTGGGCATGACTCCGGCGCGATGTTGGTGGGTCTGTTCCAGGTATCCGTGCTCCACAACATCGTCCACGTGGTCTTCGGTGTTGCCGGTATCACCGCTGCCCGCCTGGCGTCAGCCGCCGGAATCTACTTGCTCCTCGGTGGCTTCATCTACCTGGGACTGTGGGTTTTCGGGTTGGTACTCGATGACGACGAATCCGCCAACTTCATTCCGCTCAACACCGCCGACGACTGGCTCCACTTCACCCTCGGCGCCGGAATGGTCATGCTCGGAATCCTGCTCACACGCGGACATCGTGCCAACACCCGCACAAACCCTTCCTGAACCGGTGACCGCGACCGCTTCCTGGTCTGTCCCCATCACAGTAGTTATGGCGGGACAGCTCAGGGGCCTCGAAACTCGGCTCGGAGAATCTCCGCCTTGTCCGGCGCGCACCGACTCGGTCGTGTCGTTCGGTGACGACGGCTGCGCGGCCATCAGCCGGGTTCGCTGGCCACCGAATGTTTCGCCCGCCGTGAGGATGCATGAAAAACGTGCGTGCCGGATTCCTTTACTCCACGTTTACCAGATGGGGAGTGGGGTAGCCCTCTGACATGGACGCGTTGCATCCTCGACCCCGGGGTCCCCGCCGCGTCCGCGGCGGGTGGGCGCGCCTGCTCGCGGTCGCGGTGGCCGCTCTCGCCGCGGCGGGTTGTGGTGCCGGGCAGATCACCCAGACCTCCGATCAGGTGTCCGCGGTGAACGGCAGCAGCCTCGAGGTCGGGCACATCCAAGTGCACAACATCTACCTCGACCACGATCCGGGCGATCCCGCCGACCGGGCCCGGTTGGCGTTCACCGTCGTCAACACCAGCCGCGGCCTCACCGACCGGCTGGTGTCCATCGAATCCCCGGCCGCCGCCGTGAACATTCTCGCACCGCCGGATGCGCTCACGCTGGCACCGGGAACGGTGTTGGCCGCCGGGCAACCGGTCGAGCAGCTGACCGAACCGGCCGCCCCAGATGAGCCGATCACCGTGGCGCTCACCGTGCCCGGCGGGCTGCGCCCGGGGTTGACGACACAGTTCACCTTCGTCTTCGAGGTCGCCGGCCCCGGCACCGTGGCGGTGCCCACCGACCTGTGGGCACCGGGCGAGGACGTCCCACCCACCCGCCAGGAATTCACCGCTGCCTGACCGCGGTAGGGCACAATTTGTGTGCGACCTCCGTGGCCGAATGGGGCTGCCGTGGCGTGCGCCGTGCCCGCGTGGCGAGGTTGCGAATACCGGTGGCCACCGCCAACGCTGCCCGCGTCGAGGGGCAGCGGCCGTGCATTCAGCGCTCGGGCAGGGGGGTTCCCCCCTGAATGAGGACATCGTGAACACTGGGTCGTGAGGGCCCAGAGGAAGAGATGTCACCAATGGTCATGAAGGCGTACTCGGCGGAGTTCAAGGCCGATGCCGTCGCACTGTATCTGTCCGATCCGAGCCACACCTTCGACGGCATCGGCAACGACCTGGGAGTCAGCCGCGAGACTCTGCGCAACTGGGTCCGCGCGGAACGCAAACGCACCGGTATCTCCACGGCTGAGCTGCGGGCCAATGGGGCGGCGCGGCCGGCATCGCGGGCAGGCGAGGTATCGTCCGAGTCCGTGTTGGAGGAAGAAAACAAGCAGCTTAAGGCCCAGATCCGGAAGCTCGAAACCGAACGGGAGATCCTGCGCAGGGCCGCGAAATATTTCGCGGGCGAGACCAACTGGTGAGCCGCTTCCAGTTCGTCGACGACCACCGCGACACCGCTCCGGTGAAGTGGCTGTGCCAGATCCTCGAGGTGTCCCGGTCCGGCTTCTACCGGTGGCTTGCCGCCGCACCGGCCCGTGCTGAACGCGCCCACGCCGACGAGGAGCTCGCGACGCGCATCCGCGCCATCCACGACGACTTCGATGGCACCTACGGGGCCCCACGCATCACGGCCGAGCTGCGCGATGTCGGGATCGAGGTCAATCACAAGCGGGTGGAACGGGTGATGCGCGAGAACGGAATCGTCGGGGTGCACCTGCGCAAGACGGTCCGCACCACGGTCCCCGAACCCTCCGCGACTCCGGTGCCGGACCTGATCCGGCGCGATTTCACCGCGAGCGCACCGAACACCAAGTACGTCGGGGACATCACCTACCTTCCGGTCGGTGACGGGCAATTCCTGTACCTGGCAACAGTATTGGATCTGAACTCGAAACGGCTGGCGGGTTGGTCGATCGCCCCACACATGCGCACCGAGCTGGTCACTGACGCGCTGCGGGCGGCGGCCGCCGCCCGTGGTGCCACCGGTCTCGACGGGGCAATATTTCACAGCGACAACGGCGCCCAATACGTCTCGCAGAACTTCGCGGATGTTTGCCGCGAGCTGGGAGTGACCCGGTCGCGAGGCGCGGTCGGAACGTCAGCGGACAACGCCGCCGCCGAATCGTTCAACGCGACGTTGAAACGGGAGACGCTCCAGGGCCGGAAGCGCTGGAACAGCGCGGGTGAGGCCCGCGCCGCCGTCTTCCGTTGGATCACCCGCTACAACACCAGAAGGAGGCACTCCACTCTCGGCCAGATCTGTCCGATCGACTTCGAGCAGCGATCGGCTACGCTGGCCACCGCCGCATAAGAATTGGTGTCCACATCTCGGGGGGAAGCCCCCGAGTTCGTCATCGGGGTCGATACCCATGCCGCTACCCACTCGCTGTCGGTTGTCACAGCCGCGACCGGTGCAGTCGTCGACCAATCAATGTTTCCTACGAACCCATCCGGGCTCGAGCGAGCGGTGACATGGATCAGTCGTCGCGTGGGCGAGCACGCGGCTCTGGTGGTCATCGAAGGCGTCGGTTCCTACGGAGCCGGTCTCGCCGAGCGGGTCCTCGGTTCCGGATTGGCCGTCGTCGAACCCGCCGCGATGCCGGCGGCGCACCGACGCGGAATCGGCAAGACCGACTCACTCGACGCCGTCCGGATCGCCCGGTCGGTGCTCGCGGTCGACATCTCCCGGCTCCGCTGGCCGCGCGCCGAGGATCCCCGCGCCGCGCTTCGGGTCCTGGTCGTGGCCAGAGAGCAAATGGCCGGCGAGCGGACCCGAGCAGTCAATGCGCTCACCGCCCTGCTCCGGATCACCGACCTCGGCATCGATGCGCGCAAAGCTCTGACGCGCAAACAGATTGATGCGATATCTACCTGGCGTTCCCGATCGGAGGACGTCACCATGCAAACGTGCCGGCCGGAAGCGGTCCGACTGGCGAAGCGAATCCGCGCCCTGGATGCCGAGTTGATCGACAACAGGAAGGCACTCGACTCTGCCGTGAGCTCGGTCGCACCGGAACTGCCGGAGTTACCCGGCGTCGGATCGGTGGTCGCGGCCTCCGTGCTCATCGCCTGGTCTCATCCGGGCCGTGTCCGTTCCGAAGCCGCGTTCGCAGCCCTCGCCGGGACCTGCCCGATACCGGCGTCGTCGGGGAACACGATGCGTCACAGACTCGAGCTGTGGCGGAGATCGACGACTGAACCGGGCGCTGACCACCATCGTCCTCGTCCGGATGCGTACCCACCCCGACACCCGCGCGTATGTTGCCCGGCGCCGCCGCGAGGGTCGCACGACCAAGGAGATCATGCGCTGCCTGAAGAGGTACATCACCCGGCAACTGTTCCGAACACTGACCGCTGCATACCCGGCCCCAGCATGACTTGACGGATATAGAAGCATCCTGGATCGAGTGGAGGCAGTTGATCTATCAGGGGAATGTTGGTCATGCCTGCGCCGAAGAGTACGCCGCCGAGACCCAGGGACGGGCCGTCCGGATGTATCGGGACCGGATCGCCGAGCGCGGCGGCTCGAAGGTCGCCGTCCGTCACCACGTCGGGCGAGCTGCTCGGCATCGCACCGGCGACCCTGCGGAACTGGATCGAGCGGGAGGAGAGCCGCCAGGCCCCCGGCGCATCGTCTTCGGCACCTGACGTGTTGGCCGAGATCGCCAGACTTCGCCGAGAAGTATCCGAATTACGCAGAGCCAACGAGATTTTGAAGACCGCGAACGCGTTTTTGCGGCGGCGGAGGTCGACCACCAACTGCGGCCAAGCAGCGCGGACCCATCTCGGGCACCGACCTGAGCGAGCATACGCCGTTCACGCCGTCACACGGTGTACGCGGCCAACAAGCACCTCTACGGTGCCAGCAAGATCTGTGGCGGAGATGTGCGGCAGTGATCAGCGCAGATCAAGATGCAGCCGCAAAGCTTCCTCTAGCGCGGCAAGCGTTCTCGTTGAAAGCTTCCCGACAGGCTCAAGGTCGAGACGACGCACCGAAACCGAACGCACCTGTTCCGCTTGAGCCTTCGACTCACGCGGCATACCCGATTCGTCAGGGTCGACGAGAACCTGAAACGCGAACACATGTGCAGTGTTACTCGTCAACGGCACCACAGTAACCACCCCCTGACCGAGCCTCTCCGCTGTCGCATTGGCGCGATCATTACTCACCACAACAGCGGGTCGACGCTTGGCCGCTTCACTCCCCTGCGCCGGATCAAGATCAACCCAGTGCACATGACCCCGGCGGATCATTCGTCATCTGCCGAAGTGACATCCCAGTCGTCGTCGACACCACCCTCGACAAAAGCCGCCGCGTAGTCGCGCTCGAGACCCACCGCCCCGAGCATCCGAACCGCCGCTCGAATCCCCGCCGACCGGCCACCCAGACCGTGGTCGCGAACGTATGCGTCGAGGACGCGCGCGTCCTCGTCGGGCAAACTGATCGTGAACCTCGTCGTCATACCGCAATCATACTCCAGTATGAATCAATCGGGGCAGGCCGAAACCGCCGATATCTCGGGCAACCCACCCTCCGCTCCGCGTGCGGATGTGTCACAAACAACTCATGCATCAGCGGCGCCGCGCTGCGATGGCACGGCTACGTGCGCGAGGAGGTGTCCGGGTCGAGGCTGACCTCGACCCGGTCCTTCTCCACCACAATTCGCAATCTGAATACTTCGCGACCGGGGTTTGCGAATGCTCCCTCAAGTAGCCCATTTCGCGCGCGGACGGCGTGTTGCTGTGCACGGCGCCCGCTGGAACGACACTGCGGCTACCCGGTTTGCGTCAACAGAAGGATCTCCCGGCAGCATCTACGGCGCCGCTGCCTCCTCGCCTGCCCGACCGCGTTGGGTGGAAACTCCGCGGTAGTGGGCCACACCAGGAGCCTCGGCCGCAGCGGCCACCCCACCGGTATGGTCACCGTCACGGCCGCGGGGAGAGGTCAGCGGCCGCGGCTGTGCACGGTCAGCAGCAGGTGATCGACGCGGTGGCGGAGCCCGGCCTCGTCGGGGTCGAGGTCGGCAAGACCGGCGACGAACGCTTCAGCGATCGTGCGCAGCCGGATGTTGGTGTCCTGGGATCGCCAGGCGAGGATGTCGAACGCCCGGTCCGCGGAAATGCCGTAGGCCAGCATCAGTGCCCCCTTGGCCTGCTCGATCACCGCCCGTGACTGCGTGAGTTCGGCGACCACTTCGTCGACGGAGTCCTTCACATCGCTGGTGTGGGAATCGGTGATGTCGATGTAGAACCCGCTCGTGCCGATCACCCGGCCGGTGTCGTCGTGCACACGGTCACCGACGACGACGACGTGCCGGATCCTGCCGACGGTATCGACAATGCGGTGTTTGCTGCTGAACGGTTCGGCATCGGTGACCATCCGATCGAGAACCCGGGCGACCTGCGGATGGTCCTCGGGATGTTTGTGCGAGAGCAACAACTCGGTGGTCGGCTCGACCTCACCCGGCCGGTATCCGTGCATACGGGCCACGATGTCGGACCACTCCCACGGGGCTTCCCCCCGAGATGTGGACACCAATTCTTATGCGGCGGTGGCCAGCGTAGCCGATCGCTGCTCGAAGTCGATCGGACAGATCTGGCCGAGAGTGGAGTGCCTCCTTCTGGTGTTGTAGCGGGTGATCCAACGGAAGACGGCGGCGCGGGCCTCACCCGCGCTGTTCCAGCGCTTCCGGCCCTGGAGCGTCTCCCGTTTCAACGTCGCGTTGAACGATTCGGCGGCGGCGTTGTCCGCTGACGTTCCGACCGCGCCTCGCGACCGGGTCACTCCCAGCTCGCGGCAAACATCCGCGAAGTTCTGCGAGACGTATTGGGCGCCGTTGTCGCTGTGAAATATTGCCCCGTCGAGACCGGTGGCACCACGGGCGGCGGCCGCCGCCCGCAGCGCGTCAGTGACCAGCTCGGTGCGCATGTGTGGGGCGATCGACCAACCCGCCAGCCGTTTCGAGTTCAGATCCAATACTGTTGCCAGGTACAGGAATTGCCCGTCACCGACCGGAAGGTAGGTGATGTCCCCGACGTACTTGGTGTTCGGTGCGCTCGCGGTGAAATCGCGCCGGATCAGGTCCGGCACCGGAGTCGCGGAGGGTTCGGGGACCGTGGTGCGGACCGTCTTGCGCAGGTGCACCCCGACGATTCCGTTCTCGCGCATCACCCGTTCCACCCGCTTGTGATTGACCTCGATCCCGACATCGCGCAGCTCGGCCGTGATGCGTGGGGCCCCGTAGGTGCCATCGAAGTCGTCGTGGATGGCGCGGATGCGCGTCGCGAGCTCCTCGTCGGCGTGGGCGCGTTCAGCACGGGCCGGTGCGGCGGCAAGCCACCGGTAGAAGCCGGACCGGGACACCTCGAGGATCTGGCACAGCCACTTCACCGGAGCGGTGTCGCGGTGGTCGTCGACGAACTGGAAGCGGCTCACCAGTTGGTCTCGCCCGCGAAATATTTCGCGGCCCTGCGCAGGATCTCCCGTTCGGTTTCGAGCTTCCGGATCTGGGCCTTAAGCTGCTTGTTTTCTTCCTCCAACACGGACTCGGACGATACCTCGCCTGCCCGCGATGCCGGCCGCGCCGCCCCATTGGCCCGCAGCTCAGCCGTGGAGATACCGGTGCGTTTGCGTTCCGCGCGGACCCAGTTGCGCAGAGTCTCGCGGCTGACTCCCAGGTCGTTGCCGATGCCGTCGAAGGTGTGGCTCGGATCGGACAGATACAGTGCGACGGCATCGGCCTTGAACTCCGCCGAGTACGCCTTCATGACCATTGGTGACATCTCTTCCTCTGGGCCCTCACGACCCAGTGTTCACGATGTCCTCATTCAGGGGGGAACCCCCCTCGTACTGATCCGCAACGATAGGCATTGCGACGGATCTCCTTCCCAGAGGGTGACGTCGTGTCGGCGTCTGCCCGGGAAGAACACTTCGAGGCAGGCCTGTAACGGGCCACGACCCGCGCACACGGGTAGGTCAGGCTTCTGATCAAGCCACCGAAGCGAGACCGGGTCGGCGTCGCCGTCTCGACCGAGTGGACAGATCCTGGAAAGTGCACCCCGAAAGGGCCATGCGGTTCAGGGGTCACACCCAGTCGCGACGACGACACCGATCCTGCCAGCCAGCCCCGGGCCAGCCACTACAAACACTTACAGACGGTTCACTCCGGTGACGACCTGGCGCAGGTCCCGGGCGACCGGGGCCTGCAACGCCAGCAGCGCCAGGGCCTGCTCCTCGCACGGACCGTGTGACTGCTCGATCTGCTCGGTGAGGTCGAACACCCGCTCGGTCAGCGGTAGGTCGGTCCGGATGAGGGCGGCGATGGCCTCCCCGGCCGGGTGGCACATCGACGCCAGCCGGCCGGTCAGGTCGCCGAGTTGCTCGTGACACTTTAGCCGCATCGCATCATCGTCGGGCACTCCGCAGGGGGCTTCGCGCTCGTCCCGCGTAGTTATCGGGAGGCCGCTGGTTACCAGGAGGCCGCGTCCCCGGGTGCCGGCGGAGGTCGGTCGGTCGAGGTGCCGCGGCGGGAGGGGCCGGTGCTCGCCGCGACGCAGCCGGCGGGCGTGTCGTCGGTCGGTTTCGGTCATGCCGCCCCAGACGCCGTAAGGCTCGCCGGTGCTCAACGCGTGATCGCGGCACTGCACGAGAACCGGGCACCCCTCGCAGATCTGTTTGGCGCTGGATTCGCGGCGGGCTCTGGCGGTCCCGCGCTCGCTGTCGGGGGAGAAGAACACCGACGATTCGACACCGCGGCACGCGGCGTCCTCCCGCCAGTCCCGGTCGCCGGGGGTGATCTCCTCGGTGGGCGGCGATGAGGGTCCTACGAGCAGCACTGCGGTTCCTTCCTTCCCGGAACGTGGGAGCCGTCGAGACGGATCCGGACCACGCCAGGAAGCTTTTCCATGGTGACGGGTATCGGTTATGCCTCGTTTCCGATAAACGAAACCGAATAACCTGTTTGTGAAGGCGTACGCGCACCGTCCACGACGACGATTCGTTCCGTGGTCATCTGCCAGTAGCCCTTCTGTGTCTGTTTGCGCTCGGTCGGACGTTCATGAGGAAGGGGCATCGACCCACGCCTCGTAGAACGGCGGCATCTCGGATGCCCTCCCGCGGAACTGGGGTGGGCGCTTGTCGAGAAAGGCTCGCACGCCCTCGTCGCCGTCGCCGATGCTCGTGTGGAACATGGCCAGGGAATCGACGCGATGGGCCTCGACAGGATGCGGTGCCGCCGAATTCCGCAGAAGCATCTGGCGCATGAGTGCGACCGATACCGCGGACCGGTCGAGTGTCCACGCGTCCGCCAGTGCCCGTGCTTCACCGAGCAGCGCATCGGGTTCATGAATGGCCTGCGCCAGCCCGGCCTCGTGCGCGGCGGCGGCATCGAGAATCTCTGCGCGGTATACCAGATCTAGTGCTGCGGGCAGGCCGACGAGCCGGGGCAGAAACCAGGTCGAGCAGGCTTCGGGCACGATTCCGAGCGTGCCGAACACCAGCCCGAATCGCGCCCTGCTCGACAATAGACGCGCGTCCATCGCCAACGTCATAGTCGCGCCGATTCCGACAGCCGCACCGTTGATCGCGGCGATCACCGGTTTGCGGCAGCCGTGGATCGCGAGGGTGACACGGCCACCGGTGTCGCGGATCCGGCGCAGCCCTGGGTCGTGGAGATCGTGCATGTCGGCGAGGGACGGCCTTTTCGACTCGTCGAGACCGAACACGTTTCCTTCGCTCGACAGGTCCATGCCGGCGCAGAACGCGCGTCCCTCCCCGGTGACAATCACCGCTCGGACCTCGTCGTTATCGTTCACCGACACGAAGGTGTGCTCGATTTCGTCGGCCATCTCGACGGTGAATGCGTTGAGGTGGTCGGAACGGTCGAGCACGACAGTGAGGATGCCGTCCTCGATCTCGTGGCGGATGGTCGTGTATTCCATGATTGTTCCTTGCCTACATGTCAGGTGAGGTCGGCGGCGATCCTGCGGATGGCGGCTTCGGCGTCGCTCACGATGTCCGAGATGATCGTCTTACAGGGCAGGACGGCCTCGATGAGGCCCTGGGACTGGCCAGCCCACCACATTCCGCCGTCCATGTCGCCGTTCTGCAACACCTCGGTGCGTCCGCGTACCCCGGATGCGAGGTCCGCGACATCGGCGAATTCTGCGCCCGGCCGGGCCGAAAGGGCTGCGATCTCCTCGGAAATCGAATTCCGGGCCACACGAGCGGTGTTGCGGAACTCCCGGAACACGAGGATGGTCTGGCGTTCGTCGTTCGCGACGATCTGGGCCTTGACGTTCGGATGCACCGGGGCTTCGTCGCTCGCGACGAACCGGGTGCCCATATTGATCGCGCAAGCCCCGAGGGCGAGTGCTGCTACGAGCCCGTCCCCGGTGGCGAACCCGCCGCTGGCGATGATCGGGATGTCGAGGACGCGGGCCGCGGCGGGGACGAGGATGAGCCCCGGGATGTCCTCGTTGCCAGGGTGGCCGGCGCACTCGAACCCGTCGATGCTCACCGCGTCGACGCCCATTGATTGGGCCTTCACGGCGTGCCGAACTGCCACCGCCTTGTGGATGACCTTGATCCCTGCGGCCTTGAACGCGGCGACGTGCTCCTGGGGATTGCTGCCGGCGGTCTCGACGATAGTTATGCCGCCGTCGATAATTGCAGCGCGGTACTCGTCGTAGGGGACGGGATTGACCGTCGGGAGAAGCGTGAGGTTCACGCCGAACGACTTGTCGGTCATCTCCCGGCACCGGACGATTTCGGCCGCGAGTGCTTCGGGTGTGGGTTGGGTCAATGCGGTGAGGAACCCGAGTCCGCCGGCCTCGGCGACGGCGGAGATCAGCTCCGCGGTGCCCACGCCGGTCATACCCCCGCACACAACGGGGTGTTCGACACCGAAGGCCTCGGTGAAACGTGTATTCAGCATCGTCACGGCCTTCCTGCGTGCGGAACGTCGACGGTCGTCGAGAGGACCTTGGCCTCCCGTGCGGCACTGCGCTTGGCCTCGTCGAAATCCGGTGCGACGGAGAGGAACAGGGTTCGTCCGTCGTCTCCGCCGAGGGCGACCGCGAACACGCCGAGCGGTGCGGTGCTCACCTCGTCGAGGACGACTCCGCCCTCACCCAATCGGACGGCGCGTTGGTTGACGCAGTCGGCGATCCAGATAGCGCCCTCGGCGTCGAGGGCCTGGCCGTCGGGGGCGATCGTGCATGCCGCGAGCCGCTTCTCGACGTTCGGTTCGTCGCCGAGGTCTCCGAAGGAGGCGAAATCTTCTCGGTGGCCGAGTGTTCCGACACTTGCGATGTCGAACCTGGAGATGCGGTTGCCGAATAATTCGTTGACGTAGAGCGTCTTTCCGTCCGGGGAGATGCACATGCCGTTCGGGAAGGACAGCCCGTCGGCGGCCACGCGGGAGGTGCCGTCGGTGTCGACGAGGACGACGACGCCGTGCTCGTGGTCGGCGCCGCCCATGAGGTCGAACCCGAATTCGCCGACGTATGCCTGTCCGTTCGCGGCGACCACCATGTCGTTGGCGTAGCCGCGGCAGTGGGCGGATATGTCGGCGTGTTCGACGAGCGAGCCGTCGGGTTCTCTGCGGAGGATTTTGCGGTCCTTCATCGAGACGACGAGCATGCGTCCGTCGGGGAGCCAGCCGAGACCGGAGGGCTGGTGGTCGACGGTGCAGACCCGTTCGATGGATCCGTCGGCGTTCACGACGTTGACCGAGTGGGTGTAGAAGTCCACGAACCACAGCCGGCCCTCATGCCAGCGGGGTCCCTCGGTGTAGGTGAAGCCCGCCGCGATCTCGGTGAGCTGACGATCGGACATGTCGGTACCTCTTTCCTGGGTTCTGCTCGTGCCACGTGCCGTGCCATCCGCCGAAGGTCGATTGACCCGTACGGGTGGTGTGAGCCCAGTCTTGCGACGTGCGCTGTGGTGTGGGTGTCCCACAACGCAACAGTGCGTTGCAGAGCGGCGTGTGGATCCGGGTGCTGTCGCGAATTCGGACGGTCTGCAGGGCGGTTCGGCATGGACGCTGGTCGCACGCTCACCCACCGGATCCGGAGGAATACCGCCATGCTCACCACGATGATGGATCGTCCACTGCTGATCAGCTCGCTGCTGTGGCACGCCGAGAACGTCTTCGCCGACCGGGTCGGGGTTTCATGCGACGCCGGCCGCGGCGACCGGGAGTTCACCTACCGCGATCTCGGCGCGGCCACCCGCCGGTTCGCCGGTGCGTTCGACGACCTGGGAATCGGGTTCGGGACGAGGGTTGCGACGCTGGCGTGGAACACCTTCGGACACCTCGTTGCCTACTATGCCGTCCCGGCGTCCGGGGCGATCCTGCACACCGTCAACCACCGGGTGTCGCCCGACCACATCGCCTATACGATGGACAAAGCCGAGGACGAGGTGGTCCTGATCGACGCCGACCTTCTGCCCGTGCTCACCGAAGTCCTCCCGCGCCTGCCGCGCATCCGGCACGTGGTCGTCTTCGGCACGCTCGACCGCCTCGATCGCGCACTGTCTGCGACAGTGACGTGGTGGTCGTTCGATCGCCTCCTGCACGATGCCGTACCGATCGAGGAGTTTCCGGAGTTCGACGAGACCACCGCGTCGTCGATCTGCTTCACTTCCGGTACCACCGGGTTGCCCAAGGGAGTGGTGTACAGCCACCGCAGCACCGTGCTGCATGCCATGGCGATCAGTGCGTCCGGTGGTGTCGCGATCGAGGGGTCACGCTCGTATCTGCTGGCCACGCAGATGTCCCACGTCCACAGCTGGGGTGTTCCACACGCGGGGGTCCTGCAGGGCGCCCGCCTCGTCCTTCCCGGGCCGCACCCCTCGCCGGCCGAGCTGCTGCGGATCACGACGGAGCAGACCCCGGACGTGGTCGTCGGTGCACCGGCCGTTGCCGCGCTCATGCGCGAGCGGTTCGACGCCGAGCCCGCCCGCTACGACCTCGGGAGCGTGCACACCCTGTGGCTGGGCGGTCAGGTACCGCCGTCGGGGCTGGTGAACTGGTGGGCCGCGCACGGAGTCTCGACCGTCAACGGGTGGGGTATGACCGAGACCTCGCCGATGGGGACCTTCAGTCACGTCCCGGCGAGCCAGGGGCAGCCCCTGCCGCTGTTCCAGGTGCGCATCGTCGACGAGGAGGGGCGAAGTCTACCGTGGAACGGGTTCACCACCGGTGAGCTCGAAGCTCGCTCACCGTGGGTGACCGGCACGTACCTCGACGACGACCGTACCGGCGACGCGTTCGACGACGGTTGGTTGCGGACCGGCGACGTCGCGGTGATCCACCCCGACGGTCAGGTCGAGATCCGCGATCGGGTCAAGGACCTCATCAAGAGCGGCGGGGAGTGGATCTCCTCCGTCGAGTTGGAGAACACGCTGCTGCTGCACCCGGCCGTGCTCGAGGCCGCTGTCATCGCGGTGCCGCACGAGACGTGGCAGGAACGCCCCGTCGCGTGGGTCCGGCTGACCGACGACGTCTCCGACGACGGACTGCGGGCACATCTGGCGGCGACCCTGCCGAAATTCTGGCTTCCGGACACGTTCGTGCGGGTGGCCGAGGTCCCCAAGACGTCGGTGGGCAAGCTCGACAAGACGCGGATGCGGCACATGTGGTGCGCGGGCGTCGAGGTGTAGCGTTCTGGGACACTCACAGCCGATGTGACCTCGGTTACATAATGGGTGTACTGGCTGCGAGGTGTTCCGAGGTGGTGATGTGTGGTGACCGACTGGATCCGCGCGCGGGTGGATGATCGTGACATCGACGCGCACGAGGGTGCTCCATTGGGGTTGCGGCCGGAGATCGAGCAGTCGTGGCGTCGGCGGTGCTGTCGACGGCCATCTCGAGGTCGATGGGGTTCGACATCAGACTCGAGCACGTCCCCGACGACTACCGCGCACTCGGGTCGGGTCGACAACTCACTTCCCTCGAACGCAGCGAGCGGGACACGATCGTGCGTGCCCTCGACGAAGCCGACGGCAACAAGTCCCTCGCCGCGGATCGGCTCGAGGTCGCCCGATCGCCGCTGTACCGCACAATCCGTGCGCTCGGCATGGACAACAGACGCTACGGATCCTGACCTCCCGAAAGCCCCTGTCGCATAACGGGACATCCCCACCTGACTCGGAGCGGAGACGATGGGCGCAGGACGGGTGACCCTCGGGTTACCCGACTCCTCGCGCGCCACCGCAGTAGGCGGTGACGTCGGACCGACCCGAAGGGATGATCAACGATGAAACGCACAGTCTACGGCGACGACCACGCGGCCTACCGGGACTCTGTCCGCCAATTCCTGGCGCGGTATTTCGAACCGCGCGCCGAGGACGTTCGGGCCGACAAGGCGCTGCCCCGGGAATTCTGGCTCGAAGCCGGCAAACACGATCTGCTCGGGCTCGAAGTCCCGGCCGAGTACACAGGTGGTGACGCGGGCGACTACCGCTTCAACGCGGTGCTCATCGAGGAATTGGCGAAGGTCAACGCAGCTCTGGCGTCGAGCGTCAGTATCCACTGTGACGTCGTAGCACCGTATCTGGTGCATCTGACCACCGACGAGCAGAAGGCCCGGTGGCTGCCAGGGGTGTGCTCGGGCGAGATGCTCACCGCGATCGGGATGACCGAGCCCGGCGGAGGTTCGGATTTGGCCGCGCTCAAGACCACCGCGGTACGCGACGGCGGCAGCTGGGTGCTCTCCGGCGCTAAAACGTTCATCACCAACGGGTATTCGGCAGATCTGGTGGTGATCGCGGCACGGACCTCGCCGGAGAAGAAGGCCAAGGGCATCACTCTCTTCGGTGTCGAGACCTCCCTGCCCGGATTCGAGCGCGGCCGCAAACTCGACAAGGTCGGCCAGGACGAAGCGGACACCGCAGAATTGTTCCTCGACAACGTGCGGGTCACCGACGCCGACGTGATCGGCGAGCTCGATCGCGGGTTCATCCACATGATGTCGTTCCTACCCCAGGAACGACTGGGATGTGCCATCGCCAACCTCGCGCACGCTGCGCAGATTCTCGACGAGACCGTCGACTACTGCCGTGAGAGAAAGGCATTCGGTCAGGTGATCGGAACCTTCCAGCACAACAAGTTCCTGATCGCCGACCTGGTGACACAGATCGAGGTCACGCAGGCATATGTCGATCGGTGCGTCGAGGCGCACGTGGCCGGTGAGCTCACCTCCGTCGATGCGGCGAAGGCGAAGTGGTGGACCGCCGACGTGCAAAACCGGGTGATCGACCACTGCGTGCAGCTGCACGGTGGCTACGGCTACATGAACGAATACCGGGTGGCGCGGGCGTGGCGGGATGCGCGGGTCTCGAGAATCTGGGCAGGATCGAACGAGATCATGAAGGAACTGATCGGCCGCGATCTCGGATTCTGAACCCGATAGTGGTCTGGCCCTGCGTATGTGAACAAAGTATGACATGTGTCCGTGATTCGATTTCGGACACTTCACATCACGCAATCGGTTCTAACGTCATAGGCGTCCGGGCGGGAATGCACGTCCCGGGAAAATCTCGAGGAGGAACGACATGACGGCATCCCAGGCCGACACGGCCACCCGCACCGGCAAACACTCGAACAGCGACGTGCTCGACGTCCTGATCATCGGCGGAGGCTTCTCCGGCCTGTACGCGCTGGACCGGCTTCGCGACCTCGGCTTCACCGCCAAGGTCTGGGACGCCGCCGGCGGACTCGGCGGAATCTGGTGGTGGAACTGCTATCCCGGCGCACGCACCGACAGCACCGGGCAGATCTACCAGTTCTCGCACAAAGAATTATGGAAGAAGTACGACTTCGCTGAACTGTATCCAGGGCACGACGGAGTCCGAAATTACTTCGAATATGTCGACTCACAACTGGATCTCACCCGCGACGTCGTGTTCGACACCTTCGCCGAGTCCTGCACATGGGACGAGGAGACCCGGCAGTGGACCGCGCGGTCCGCGGACGGCAAGGTGCAGAATGCGCGGCAGGTGATCGTCGCGACCGGATTCGGTGCCAAGCCGCTGTATCCGAACCTCGAGGGGCTCGACTCGTTCGCCGGCGACTGCTACCACACCGCTCGCTGGCCGCAGGAGGGCGTCGACATGACGGGCCGCAAGGTCGTCGTCATGGGCACCGGGTCCAGCGGCGTGCAGGTCGTCCAGGAAGCCGGTCACGTCGCCGAACACGTCACGGTGTTCCAACGCACCCCGAACCTGGCGATTCCTATGCAACAACGCGCACTCACGCACGACGACAACGAACAGTTCCGGAAGGGACTGCCCGAGCGGTTCGAGGCACGTTACAAGGCCTTTGCTGGATTCGACTTCGACTTTCTGCCGCAGAACGCCGCCGACCTGAGCATGGAGGAACGCGACGCGATCTACGAGAAGATGTGGGCGGAGGGTGGTTTCGAGATGTGGCTCGGAAACTTCCAGGACATCCTCGTCGACGAGGACGCCAACCGCACGTTCTACGACTTCTGGCGCAACAAGGTCCTCGAGCGGGTCACCGATCCGAAGAAGGCCGCGATCGTGGCGCCCGAGACACCGCCGCACCCCTACGGCGTCAAGCGCCCCTCCCTCGAGCAGGACTACTTCGACGTCATCAACCAGAGCAACGTCGAGGTAATCGACTCCAACCTGACCCCGATCCGCCGGGTGCTGCCCCACGGGATCGAGACCGACGACGGCGTCATCGAATGCGACCTGCTCGTACTGGCCACGGGCTTCGACAACAACAGCGGCGGCATCATGGCCATCGACATCACCGGCGTCGACGGATTGAGTATCCAGGACAAGTGGAAGTCCGGCGTCGACACCTGCATGGGCCTGTCCACCCGCGGGTTCCCGAACATGATGTTCCTCTACGGCCCCCAGAGTCCATCCGGCTTCTGCAACGGCCCGACCTCCGCCGAGTACCAAGGTGAGATCGTTGTGAAGTTCCTGCAGCACCTGCGCGACAACGGCATCACCCGGTTCGAAAACACCGAAGAATCGGAAAAGCAGTGGCGTGCACACGTCGACGAACTGTTCGTCAACTCGATGTTCACGAAAGCCCGCTCGTGGTACTGGGGCGCGAACGTCCCCGGCAAGCCGGCGCAGATGCTCAACTACTCGGGCGGTGTTCCCCAGTACTTCGCGCGGTGGGACGAGATCAAGGCCAACGGCTACGCCGCCTTCGAGACGAACTGACCGAAGAGAGGACGCGTGGGTCACGGTGCATCTCCGCGGCCCACACGGCGTCGCCCGACGGTGCACTGGAAGTACTCGCACGGCGCATCGTCCAGTCGCTGAGCGGTCGGTGACTTGAACGTCGTGCCCCTTGTGGCGAGGGAGGGGAAAGTTTCAGCACAGTGACGTATGTGCCCCAGCAGCCCGGTCCACTATCTTTCCCGCCGGAACCGGATGGCCCGCCGCAGAACTGACATCGTCATCAAGCGTGCCCAGACGCTCCGCGGCCGTGACGACAAGGCCAGGATAGCTAACCGCGCTACGCTAGCTAGCAACGCAAATCGGGGGCGACATATTGTGCAAGGCGCGGTGCCCGTCTTGTGGCTCACGGGGTTCGACCACCCCGGCATCCACTTCTCGCGGGGAGCGGGCAGTGGTGAACCGGTCGACGGCATCGACAGAGACTGTGTTCGCCGTTGAGGGAGAAAGCAGCAGTTACACGCCGGACATTGTCGAGGGCGAGAGGTCGCGGATGAGAACGCCGTCGAGTTCCGTGCAGACTCGGCGCGTTCGATGGGCCGGGCGGCTCGGTGTTGGCGCGCCACTCATGTCGTGGGCGTGTCCGCTCAGAGGTTCCATAGTGCGAGTAGCGCGGTCCGGAGGCTGGGGGAGCGGACGTAGTGATCGGTCCGCAGCCGTGAGCCGGGGTGCCCGAGGTCGGTGAGCGTTTTCTCGGCGTCGTTGAGAGGCGCCGGTGGCAGGTCGGTGCGGGTGCGTAGGAAGAACAACACCGCTCCGCCCGATCGTGGGATCCGCATCGGGTCGGAGATCACCACGGCCGGCGGGTGGATCCACTCGTCGCCGGTGGAGACGAAGACAATCACGTCACCGCGCCGAATGGTGCCGCGTGTGTCGAGGCGGAGCGAGTCGAGCTGGTACTTCACCACCGGGCCGCCGGCGGCGTTGTGCCGGCCCCGCTGGGTGTCGAGGACCTGCTGTTCGGTGTCGGTGGGTTCGTAATCGACGGCGTGTTTGACGAACATCCGGCGTACCGGTGTGGGCAGGAAATCTGTGTCGGTGCGAACGCGGCCGGTGACCCCGGGCAGGGGGACGGCGCGGCCGATCTCCCACTCGAGGATCGCGTCGTCGAGGAACACCTGATCGACCTCGGTGATCTCGTCGAGGCTGTCGATGAACGTGCGGACACCGGCGACGATGTCGGGGTCGTCGGTGATGATCACGGCGTCGTCGGCGAGGGTGGAGTTCTCGGAGGCGTTTGCCGACCCGATCACCGCCCGGGTATTGGTGGCGATCACCTTGGCGTGCAGGGTCGGTGACGACAGCACCCGCACCCCCCGCTCGAGGTAGTAGGTGAGGGCGGCGGGGGAGGTGGCGTGCGCCCGGATAGCGGCCTTGGAGGCGTTGACGACCAGCAGGTCCCCGGCGCGCAGCGGGAGCAGCTCGGGTGCGTCCTGGCCGAGGTAGCCGATCGCGGCGTATCGGGCGCCCCGGGTGCGGATGGCGCGGGTGATGTGCGGCCACGGGCTCGGCCCGTGGAAGGTGGTCCCCATACCGACAGACGGTAACCGGCCCGCCTTGCGTGTGGTGCCGGTCCCGGGCAACGCTAAAAGAAGCTAAAAGGGGGGCGCCGCCGGTCCGTCGCTCCCGGCGCGCGTCGACAGTCGCGTGGGTGGGCTGACGGCGGTCGCCCGGGGTGCAGCGATACGGTCGAATCTCGGTTGCGGACAACGCGTCGGCGTCGGCTTCGGCCCCGACCGGCGGACCGGCGCTCGTACGCTATGGGCACCACGAGACGCGACCGGCGGGAGAAGGATCATGAGTTACGAAGCGATCTACGACGGGGTCCGTTATCCACTCGCCGATGCGGCCGCCGCGCACGGCCTCGAGGACGACATCCGGGGCATCTTCGCAGACAGCGGCAACGGGGGATTCGTCGGTTTCGTCAGCCAAAACTCGACGGTTCGCCTGCTGATCACGCCGGCGACTCCGATCGCGATTCGGGGCAGCGACGAGCCGAACCCGACCGTCGTCCACCGCTGGTAACCCCGCCCCAGCAGCTACCTCCGTCGGCCGCGCCGGTGTGTCCGCCCTATGGACGAGGGGTTGTCAAGTGAGACTTTCGGCATCCACTGCCAAGTACAAGGAGGGTACGGTGCCCAGCCTCATCTTCAATGGTGTCACCTACGGCATCAGCCAGACCCGATTCGAGGCCACCCGGGAGCTGCTCGCACGGTTCGCCGAAGGACACACCCTGGGAGTGACGATGTCGCTCACCCATGACGGCGCCCGGCACCACCTGTTCATCACCCCCGGGGTACCGATCACGCTCGTGGAATGACGGCTCCCGCGGTGGTCGAGTCACGACGGTTTCCTGCGCTGATGTGCCCGGGCAGTGTCTCCGGCGTCGTCGCCACCAGCGCCCGTCGATGCCTCCGGCGCGGTGGTAGCACCCCGGTCAGATCCTGGGCGCAACTCTGCGCGCAAACATGCCAGCGAAAATACCGGTAACAAGGCACGTAGTGGGTAGGGTGATGTCCGCGCACGTATACGGGTGGCACACCGAACACGAGTGGGTGGGGATGGCGAAGGTAGGAAATTCTCAAGGCGGCTCCCGCCGCCGCCCGACCGGGGCCGGACGAGGCGCCGCGGGGTCGGGGAAACGCGCTTCCGGTGCGGGAGACTTCGGTGGTGCGGGAACACCGAGTCCGGAATTGACGGCGAAGCTGGAACCGCGGAAGGGGCCGACGAAGGTTCCGCTCAACACCCGGGTCCTGGCCTCGACGGAGGCCCGGCTGAACTGGCTCGTGAACGATCGCCAATCCACGGTGACCAATGTCGTGGACGTGGCCCTGCAGGAATTCTTCGACCGCTACCGCGTCCCGCCGGCTGATCTCGACGGCCGGATCGCCGAGCAGGAGTCATGAGCTCCCCGTGGGAACAGATCCCCCTCTTCACCCTGCCCGACACCACCCCGGCAACGCCCCGCGAATCCGCCGAAAAAGACGGTTCCCCCAACGCAACCGATCAGGCGGGTGTCACCGATGAGGCGGGCTCGGAACCCACCGTTGCCACCCACCCTGAATTCCACGGGCAGGGGGACGCTGACTCGCACGAGCCGGGGGACGCTGAATTACACCAGCAGGGGGACGCTGAGTCGGACGAGCAGGTTGACGTCGCCGAAACTCCCACGAGCACGGAGTCTCCCGAGCTGGTCAGCGCCGACGCCGAGGCCAACGCCGAGGCCGACGGCGACGTGGCCGACGGCGTCGCGGCCGATCCGCCGGTGTGGGAGGCGCTGCCGGCGGGGGAGGCCGCGGATGGGCATGCGTTGATCGTGACCGCCGCCGGGACGTATACCCCGTCGGGAAAGGAGTTGACCGGGCCGGTCGATTCACTCGAGAAGCTGGACAAGCTGATTCGGTGGGCCTCGTTGACCCCGTTGGGGGCACCCGCCCAGATCTGGATCGTCGGGTTGGCGGCATGTGAGCTCCTCGGGTGGGTGATCGATCCGGGCAGTGAGGACGACGTCGACGACATGGAAGCGTTGCGGACCCGCGCCGCCGCGGAGTTGACCGCCACCCTGCATGCCACCCTGCCCCCGCTACTCGGTGCGGGGTGGGAGCTGCGCGGCGAACCCGGGCATGTGGTGCACCTGTCCCGCACGATCGGGAACTTCACGTCGATGGTCGATGTGGTGATCGAACCGTATGTGTGGACGTACTGGAACAAGGACTTCGGCTGGCACAACCGGGTCGGCGATATGGGTGTCCTCGGCTCACCCACGGCAGGAACCTATCTCCCCGACGACGACCTCCCGGCGGCGCGGGAACTGGGCCGCCGGCTGGCGTGGTGCGCCCAGCATCTCGGGGTGCTCCCCGGGCCCACCCCGGCCCGCACCGGCGCCGCGATCATCGACAAGATCAAACGCGAACGCACCCGCAGCGGTAAGGGCATCGTGGTGACAACCGCGGGTCCGGTGCCGCCGCTCGATGGCGCCCCGCGCGGGGATCTCGAGCCCGCGGTCGGCTGGACCCGGGTCCCGCAGGCGAGTGATCTCGAGGATGCGTACCGGTTGGTGTCGATCGACCAACGCGCCGCCTATCTGGCCTCGGCCGGGATGCTCGAACTCGGCTACGGACAACCCACACATGTGACCGGTGGGTCGGCCGCGGCCGCCGCAGCATCAGGGGCGAAGGGCACCCCGTTCGGGTTGTGGCGGATCACCCTGCCGGCGGGGCAGACGTTGTCGCTGCCCGAGAAGCTGCCTCTGCCGCATCCGCACATGCTCGCCGATCAGCCGGTGCAGACCTGGGTCACCTCGGTCAGTATCGACGGGTTGTGCGCACCGGTGGCGGATGGCGGGATTGGCGCCGACCTCGACGACCTCGACATCACCGAGGCGTGGGTGTATCCGCAGCAGGGGCGGGTGCTGGACAAGTGGGCGAAGATCCTGCGCGAGGCCCGCAAGACCGCCGTCGAGACTGGGGATGCGGCGATGAAGGGATTCGTGGGTTCCTGCTACAAGGGGTACATCGGGCGGATGGTGAATCCGGACATGTGGACCGCGACCCGGATGCAGCATCATCATCAGCCGTTGTGGCGGGCGTCGATCATCGCGCATTGCCGGTGGCGGGGCCGCCGGGTCGCGATGCGCATCGCCCGCGAACATCATCGTTGGCCGGTCCGCACTGTCACCGACTCCTGGGTATACCTCCTCCCCAACGGTCAAGACATTGCCGACCCGAGCGAGGCGTTGGGGAAGATGACGGTGGAAAAGGACGTGGCCCTCACCGACACCGTCCTGGACGCGGTGGCGTCGGCTGCGGATGTGCACGAGGTGAACCTGGCGATCAAGGCCGCCTTCACCGACCACGAGGACACCGCCGACGACGAAGACGGGGAGGGGGTGGACTGATGGCTTTGCATCTGCCGAAGCCGCGGACGAAGAAGCCGGCGCAGCAGGCGGTCGGGCTCGACGGCCTGAAGGTGTCGGTCGCGAATGCCGCGACCAGCGGGGTGGAGAAGTCGAAGCAGGTCACAACCGGGGGACTGGCCGGGCTGACCAGCAAAGTCTCCGTCAAACAACTGCGCACCGAACTCGGCAACGAGGGTCTGCGGCAGGCGGCGATCGACGCCGGCCGCACCCCACCGTCGGACCGCACCCTGCGCCGGTGGGCGCAACAGGGCCGCATCCCGCACGCGGATGTCCTCGAGCGGGCGCAACGGCGGGCGGCGATCGAGCGTCTCGGTGGTATCGACGCGGTGGCCGCGAAGATCGGCCGGTCCCGTTCCGCGGTGTCCCGGTACCGGTCGGGGGAGACCAACGAGTTACGCGCCGATGCCAGCAAGAAACTCAAAAAGGTGCGGGCCGAGGACATCATGAAACGTGCCGGAGTGTTGCGCCCCGATGGCACACCGAAGACCGCGGTCATCCGGATCAAGGGTGGGGTGATGGTCCGCAACGGCGCCGACGAGGGCTACGACTACCGGGTCCGTACCCTGGATTTCGCGAACTCCGACACCCCCTTCACCAGCGAAGAATCGCGCGAACTCGCCGCCGCCCTCGCCAATGATGATCATGCCCGGGTCGTCGCCTTGCTCGAGCGGCACGCCACCCTCGACTACCCGGAGAACAAGGGCTTCGACAGATACAGCGACCAATTCGGATTCCACTTCGACCACATCGACTCCGTCCACATCGACTGGATCTAACAGTCCTTCACGAACCTCGGCTGGGCGCCGGAACATTACAGGGCTGCTGGATATTTCAGGACGCTGTGTCCCTCACCTCGACCAGGGCGTGGCCGGCCGGGACAGCGGTCTGCCCACCAAGCGGGTCAACTCCCACTGTCCGCCGGAAAGAGGGGTGAGCGCCCAGTGGCGTCCGGAGACAAGGGAGGTGGGATGTCTATCCGGCAGGCCTTGCTGATTCGTGGGCCCCGTGGGCGTGGGCCGGGGGAGACCCCGAGGGCAGCAAGTGGACGCCTCTCGTTGTCTGGCAATGCGTTGGCTCGCCACTTCTTCACCGCCCGGTAGAGCCACTGGCCTACCTGTTCACCGTCGGCAGTGACATAGTTCGCCGGAACGAGTGCGTCGCCGTGCTCTTCGCGGTAGACGGCGATTTCGGCAAGCATCCGTCGCCGCTTGCCGTCGGCCGGTGACACGGCAGGAAGTGGAAGATCGTCATCACTCCACACGAACCCGATCGCCTCGAGCTGCGCAATGCGCTGAGGCGGAAGGGTACCGAGCATACGGGCAACCCGCTGGCGGTCCTGCCAGAGTCCCAGACGAAAACCGCATTCGGTGACATAGTCGACGGGCACCGCGATTCGGGGGTGATGGGCGGCGGCGGCGCGGAACGCCGCGTGGAGCTGCAGAGGTGAGGCCGAGGACCGGTTTGCTCGCATCGAGATCGCATCCTTGTGAAAGCCGTCAAGCGTTGTCCGGATAGTCATTAACTCAAGTATGTCAATCAGTTTGACCATCTGTCACGGAAGTCGACACGTGTTGGGTTGCAACGTGTGCGCAGGTAGTGAGAGCTGGTGGAACTCACGGTTGGTCGCCAGAGCGAAGGATCCGTCGCGGTCGCGCACCGGCACGCCGAGGTCCTTGGCCTGGTCCCCGGCACAGGGAAGCGCTCCCGTGTCCTGGCGTTGGCCTGATCACTCCAGTCCGTGCCCGCGGCGATGTCGGTGCGCCGTCGCCCTCGGGGACATGTCGTATTCACCAGGTCAAGCCTGGAAACCTCCGGATCGGTTCAGAGGTTCCAGAGTCCGAGCAGCGCGACCCGCAGGCCGGCGGAGGCGATACGATGGGCCGGTGCGCAGTCGGGGATTGGGATGCCCGACGTCGGCGAGTCATACTCTGCGTCGGTCACCGCGATCGGCTCCAGGTCGACTCGGGTGCGCAGTTGGTACGCCACCGCTTTGCGGGTGTGCGGGATCGCGATCGGTCGAAGTCCACGCCCCCGGGCGGGTAGAGCCAGTCGTTGTCGGCGGTGACCTGAAGCAGGACGCCACCGCGCTGGAGCCGCCCACGCCCACCGGGGGTGTCGATGCGGAACCAGTCGAGCTGGTACTTCGCCGCCGACCCCCCGCGGACGTACGGCGTCGGCTGGTGTGGGCCGCCCGCTCGTGTTCCTCCGCGACGCCGGGTTGTTAGTCGTGATGTGCCACAAGAACATCCGGGTGACCGGGGCGGGAAGGAAATCGGGCTCGGCACCGTTGCGGCCGCCGATTCCGGGCAGGGATACGGCCCGACCGATCTGCCAGATGGCGGTGGCGTTGTCGAGGAACACGTAACCCGACCTGGAAATCTTGCCGATACTGTCGATGAACTTCCGCGCGGCGGCGACAATGTGAGGGTCGTCGGTGATGGCCACGGCCTCATCGGCGATGGTGGAGCTGGACGAGGCGTTGGCGGAGCCGATGACCGCCCGCCGGTCGGTGGCGATCACGTTGGCATGCAGGTTCGGCGACGACAGCACCCGCACCCCGGCGTCCACATAATAGGTGAGCGAAAACGGGGAGGTCATGCGCGCACACCGGGCCCGGGACGCATGACGACGAGGACGTCCCCGGCGCGCAGCGGCAGAGTGGGGGCGTCCTCACCGAGGTAGGCGATCGCGGCATGCCGTGGCCCCCGCGTGCGGATGATGTGCGGCCAGGGGCTCGGCCCATGGAAGGTGGTCCCCATACCCGAAAAGGGTGGCGAGATGACGGCTGCGGCCGGGGGACGCGGCGTGCCATAAGCGTGCTGTCAGCGAGCGCGATATCCGAGTCGGCGCGTGAGTACCGGATTTCAGGCGGTGGGCTGGCGACGAATGAAATCGGCCATTCCCGGGACGGTGAACGCGATGCGACCGTGTTCGGGCGACCAGATGAGACCCTTCTTGATGGCGGAATCACGGACGTCGCTGACCGCGGTGGTCGCCACACCCATGGCTGCGGCGACCTTCCCGGACCGGGGCGTGGGTTCCCCGGTTTCGGCGATGGCGCGCAGGTACCGGCGTTCCCGGTCGGTGGCCCGGGTCCATCGGGACGGGAAGAACCCGTCGTCCAATGCTCGGCGGCCTTCCTCGACCGCGAGGTGGGCGTCCTCGGCATCGAAGGGGGAGGTGGGGGCGGTGTGCCAGATCGCCTTGCCGAACTCTTGTAGGAAGTACGGGTAGCCGCCGCTGGCTTCGACGACGATCTCGAGGGCGTCCGGGGTGAACGCACCCCCGTGTGCCTCGACCGGGACCCGGAGTGCGTCGGCCGCATCGGCCGGGGAGAGCGGTCCGATGGTGCGGTAGGAGAATTGCCGTTCGGCGTAGGAGCGGCTGTCGGCGAGCACCGCGGGCAGGCTGGGCAGCCCGGCACCGATGACGAAGAACGGCCATTCCCGTTGGCTGGCACGATGTTGCACCGCGAGTAGGGCGCCGAGCAGATCGGGGTCGAGGTCTTGCATTTCGTCGATGAACAGTCCGAACGCGGCGCCCTTTTTGCGCATGACGTCGCTGATCGCTTCGACCAGCTCCTCGAGGTCGAGGTCGATATCTCCGCTGGCGGCACGCCCGCCGAGGGCGAGTTCGATTTTGGCCGGGCCCAGGCCGACGCCGAGGGTGAACCTGCGGGCGAGGGAGACGAGATCGTCGATGACCTTGTGGAGTTGATGTTTGCGGCTGAAGCGGCGCAGACCGACGGCGAGTTCGTAGCCGAGGCGGGCGCGGACCGCGGCGATCCCGGCCTCGTTCGGTCTGGCTTCGATGTTGATCGCCAACCATCCCTGCCGCTCGGCGTGCTCGGCCAGGGTATTGAGCAGGGTGGTCTTGCCGACCCCGCGGAGCCCGGAGAGCACCATCCCGCGGTCATAGTTGCCTCGCTTGCTGCGGGCGACAAGCAGATCGAACTCCTCCCGTTCCCGGTCCCGGCCCTCCAGAGCAGGGGGCCGCAGACCCGAGCCGGGTTTGAACGGGTTCAGCGCGGGATCCATATCGGCAACTATAGACGCTTATAGGGAAGATTCCATAAATCTCTATAAGTTGCGATAGGTGCCGAGAGGTCTGTTTACGCGCCTTCACGGTGTGGGTGGCCTCTCTCACGGGTGGTGTCGAGGGTCCCTCATTCGTCGGCGGAAAGGGGCGCGCACCTGGATTCCGAAATCCGTTCGAGGAGTGGTCTCAAGCCTGGTGGGACAGCGGTGGGTGATGGCCGCTCGATGTCGAGGTTCGATCTCCTAAAGGAAACCACCGGTCACGCCCGCTCACCCTGTGCCGAGCCGGGCCATGTTCTTCACACACCGGCTCCCGTTCCGTATCCGTCGCCGAACCGGGACACTAGTCTTCACTACTCGTCGATCATTAGTGGGGAGTGGGGGAATGGCAGCATCATAGCGGCGGGCCGAGGCCGTGTGCGCGACCGTTCGGGGAGAAGTACACTCAACGACGTTCGCAGCGCATCCCCCAAATTTTGCACTGTTGAACGCCCCCCGTGTCCAGCGTCCCCCCCGACCTGGACACCCGCGCCCCAGTGCCACCCCCTTGGGTTCCATCGGTCGACGCAACACCCGACAGTTCAGGGTGGCGATGGAATTCGAGATACGCAAGCAACGGGGTCCCTCGCGTGGCGAGACCTTGCATCGGGAACGGCGCGCTTATTTTGATCTCGTGAACAAGGGCGTGAGCAGTCAAGAGGCCTGCCGGATCGTCGGGATCAACTACCGCACCGGCAAGCGGTGGCGCAACGGACACAAACCGTCCGGCGGCCACCCGGGAGCTCCGCCGGTGACAACATCGGCCCTGCACACCGAGTCGGGCCGGTACCTGGGCACTACCGAACGCATCCGTATCGCCGACCGGCTCCGGGAAGGCGCCTCGATCCGATCGATCGCCACCGAGTTGAATCGGAGCCCCTCGACGATCAGCCGGGAGATCCGCCGCAACAGTGACCCGTCCGATGGGCAGTACCGGCCCTATGCGGCCCAGCAACGTGCCGGCGCACGCCGCCCACGACCCAAGACAGCCAAACTGATCAAGTACCCCACGCTGCGGCGACGTATCCAACGGCATCTCGACAAGGGGTGGAGTCCCGAGCAGATCGTGTACAGACTGCGCCGAGACTTTCCGCTCCTCACCGACGTGCATCTCGCACCCGAAACCATCTACCAGGCGGTCTACCAGCCCGCCCGCGGCGGCTTGACCCGCGGGAAGAAACCCCTCCTGCGGACCGGTCGCACCATGCGCCGGCCGCGCCGCCAGGCCCAGGCACGCAGACCCCGGTTCGTGGCGCCGATGGTAATGATCGGCCAGCGTCCGGACGAGGTCGCCGCCCGGCTCGTACCCGGTCACTGGGAGGGGGATTTGGTGATCGGTAAGGACGGACGATCCCAGATGGGGACCCTGGTCGAGCGGGTCAGCCGCTACGTGATGCTCTTACACCTACCCGGCGGGCGGTCTCCGGAAATCGTCCGGGACGAGCTCATCGCCATGATGCAGGGGCTTCCGGCGCAGCTGGCGCGCTCGGTGACCTGGGATCAGGGCTCCGAGCTGGCCCGCCACCACGAATTCACCGCCGCCACCGGCATACCGGTGTACTTCTGTGAGCCGCACTCGCCCTGGCAGCGAGGAACCAACGAGAACACCAATGGGCTTCTGCGGCAGTACTTTCCCAAGTCCACGGACCTGTCCGGCCACACCCGTGCCCACCTCGACGAGGTGGCCGCCGAGCTCAACGATCGCCCCCGGAAAGTGCTCGGATGGGACACCCCGGCGGAACGACTCGCCACATTGATCGGCCCAGGCCATGGCATCTTCCGACGCCTTACCGAACCGACTTCGCTGGCGATCGGGTAGCGACGGCAACACCGCTTTGGCGGACGGACCGGGCGCTCGACGACGTTCACCCCCTTTTCGCGCAGCTCCCAGTACTGTGCGCTAGAACTGTATCGAGACATACACGAGGAATCGGGGGCACTGTGGCTCGTAAGAGGGTTGTCGAACTCGTTGACGACATCGACGGGACAGTGTTCGGCGACGAAGGTGAGAAGATCACCTTCGCGGTCAACGGTGTCGAGTACGAAATCGACCTGAAGGACGAGCATGCCAGCGAGTTCCACAGGAAGATCGGTTACTTCATCGAGCATGCCACCCGATCACTCGAACCGACGACTTCGTCCAGGTCTGCTGCAACGTCCGTAGGTGCTACGACGCGTGCGCAGTTCTCCGCCCGCTTGGACCCAGACTTGCTGCAGCAGGTGAAAATCGAAGTAGCCACCCGTGGGACGACTTTGCAGGAAGCGACGGCCGAAGCATTCAGGCTTTGGCTGCCCTCGAAGGTGACTACTCGCCCGCGAGGGGTGCGGCCACGCGCACTGGGGTAATAGCCCTCAACCATCCGCAACCGGGAACCGTGCGCGGAAGCACTCGAAGTGCCCGCCAAGCGTGCGCCAGGCGGGATGTATGACGATGATGCGTACGCGAACGAAATTTCACGAGCAGCACTAGGCTTTACCAAACCATGCGTGTTGCGACGACCGCTGGAATCCGCCCCCCCGGTGCTGGGGCGCATTGCGTTCCCTCGACCAGCACCCTCCGACGCTTGGTGTGCCCCTCGCGGACCAGCTTCGGAAAATCCCTCGCGGAGAGGGGCAGCGATGACCGAGACCGCCGTCAGCATGGGCCGCGTCCCTGTCGGCGATCCGATCCCGCTGCGCTTCGATCCGCAGACCAAACAGCGACTCGGCGAGGTGGCCGGCGGGATCGGCCCCTGCCGCTTCGGCGCCCTGATCCGGGTGGCCGCCCACCGCCTCCTCTCCGACCCCGACCGCGTACCCGCCGCACTCGATGAGTACCGCCGCGCCTCCGCCGCCGCCCGGAGCCTCCCACGGGTGGAAATAGTCTTCGACCTGGACCCGGCCACCGACCGGCGCCTCGAGGAGCTGGCCCGGGCTCATCACACGAAACGCAGTGCGATCGTCCGCGTCGCCGCCCACCGCTTCCTCACCGCGGCGGGCCGATTCCGCCCCCACCTGCTTCGGGAGGACGCCCGCGGCGATCTCACCTGCCGAACCCGCCTGCACATCAACCGCTCCACGCTGGTGCGGCTGGACCGGCTCACCGGCCGCAACGGTGACGTCCTCACCGCCGCCGGCCGCGGGGCCTTGACTGCAATGCATCGACGACCGGTGGCCTCCACCAATCGAACGTTTCCGCGATACCCTCTTCGGTTGCGGGGGATAGGAGACGACATCACTGTTCGCGCACCGATCGCAGATCATGATGTCGGCGCCACGCTCCGTAAATGCGATTGCGTGGGCGCGCCAAACCCGTGTTGCGGCGCCGGTGATCAGTGCGAGTTGTCCTTCGAAGTTACCTTCGAGGCAATTCATGCCGTCTCCTAGTTCGACGTATGACAGCGAGCGCTGTGCTGCATACGTACTTCGAACCCGAGCGAAAGAAATAGCCGATCCCGGACAACGGAACCTAGCCGATCATCGATAGACGGCGGTCTCGAATTCCAAGTACCCGCTAATGGATCCGGCATCCGCGAACGGCAGAATCTGCGTCGCCCAGAAGCCGCCGACGCCGGTTTGCCGATCGATCCAGTAATAGAGGTTGGCAAGGCCCGCCCAAGCCAGCGATCCGACGGGCCTACCGGTGGGTGCCACCTCTTCATTCGTCATGAAGGAGTATGCCCATCCCTTGGGTACGCCGGGGAAGAATTCCGCATCGTTGGACAATGTCGGAAGAACTCCTGGCAACAACCCGACGTGCTGGCCTTCGAGTCCGTTCTGCACGGCAGCGGCGACCGCCTCCCGCGACAACACGCGCCCTGAAGTGCCTGCTCCGTCGTTGAGCCACATACGGATGAACTTCATGTAGTCACCGACCGTGCCGTGCAAACCGTGACCACCCATGTGTACCTCGGGCTCTGCCGGAAGCTCGAATCCTAAAATCGGAGTGAGGCTTCCATCACTCTCACGCTGATGGATCGATGCAAGTCGATCCTTCATCGACGGGCTCATCGTGAACGCCGTATCCGTCATCTCGAGAGGTTCGAAGATGCGCTCACGCATGACATCCCCGAGTCGCTTACCTCGGATCGACTCGACTACCTGTCCGGCCCAATCGATATTGCTGCCGTACTCCCACTTCTCACCCGGATCGAAGAGCAGCGGTGTCGTGAGCGCCGCCTTGCTGCACGTGATCACACTGGGTTGCCCGTGTTCCTGCGAGAGACGATTGTAGGACTCATTGAAGAAGTCGTACCCGAACCCTGCCGTGTGGAGCAGCAGCATACGAGTGGTGATGTCTCGTTTGGGTTCCCGAAGAACGGGGTTACCGCTGTCGTCGAAACCGTCCAGAACTTTCAGCTCACCGATCTCGGGAACATAGGTGGATGCAGGTGCATCGAGATCGAGCAAACCCTCCTCCACACATTGCAGAACAGCGGTACCGGTGATCGCCTTGGTCGTCGAGAAGAGTGCAAAGGTTGAATCAAGGGTCATCGGTACGCCGTAACCGAGAGTCCGCTCTCCGGCAGCACCCTGATAGATGTTGCCTTCCCGATTCGTGATCATCGCGACCACACCCGGCACACGGTCGGCCCCCTGAGTAGCTCGCGCCAGCACGTCGTCGAGGTGCTTCTTCAAAAGAGGCTTCCCCGCAATATCTTCGATCGTCACTGCATTTCTCCATCCGATTCGAAACTTGTCCTGTCGGACAGAATGTAACGACGATCACACGCAGGTTCTGCCTCAAAACGGCAGAGAAGCTGTCTCGTTTCGGCAGAACCGGGCAAGACGTAGCTTTAGCTCTGGAGCGTTCCGATGTTCACCACCCAGGAAATTCCGAAGTTGCCTAAACAAGGATTCGCCCTACATCTGCTTCTCGAGTGGAACGCTCACCGTCCCCGTGTCTGACAACTGCTCCCAGTACCCGCGCAGCACATCACCGTCGTCGCAACTTAGGCTGACCATGATGCTGTCGCCGGGTTGTATGGCATGCCAGGCGGAGTGTCAGCACCCATCAGGGGTGTATTCCTGGTCGGTTTCGAGCATGCCGTGCATGATCTTGTCGCCGCCCTTCACCGGATTGCCGAGTCCACCGATCGTGCTCAGCGCCAGGTGCCAGCGAAAATACCCTTGTAGAATTCCAACGCTCCACGCGCACTACCGTTGAAACTGATGTACGGATTCAGTCGAGCTGCTATGACGAGCTCCTAGCTCGCGGAATTGCTGTCACGTTCGGTTCCAACCCTCGCAGAACGCTCTGATACGAAACAACAGATTTGGGCAGCTTATCCACTGTGTAAGCCGATCGGCATCAACGTTCAAACAACTGCCTCAGATTCGGTTCCGAGTCTCCGAAGGTAGCTCCCCGAACCGTTTCCGGTAAGCCGCCGCAAACATACCTAGATTGACGTACCCCCAGGCGTTGGCGATTTCGGAGACGGATCTCCCGTCGGAGAGCATCAGTTCGCTGTGGACTCCCTCCAGCCGACGCGTGCGCAGTCGTTGACCCGGCGTGGTGTCCCGGTACCGTCGAAATCCCGCAGTGAGCGCCCGGACGCTGACACCCGCCGCAGCCGCGATCTCCGACGCCGTCGGCACCAAGCGAGCAAAAGCATCGATGTACTCCTCCGCGGATCGCACGTAGGCCGGTTCGGCGGAAGCGACGTCGCCACCGAGTTGCAGTCCGGCCTGGGTCGCCCACTCCTCGAGCAGCTGAGCGGTGATGAGTTCCTGAACCCTGGCGCCGAGCCTTTTGCCCGACATCGCGTCCGGCGACTCTGCAATTGCGCGTACGACGTAGTCCATCAATGCGAGCCAACTCGAGCCATGCCCGCCAATGGCGCACTTGTGTCGCCACAGGCGGTCGTCGGGAGCTGACCCGTACCACCGCTGGGCGTGATCGGCGGCAAGCTGATGCGGCAGAGTGAGATTCAATTGCAGGTGATCCTCGTCGAATTCGACGAAATAATCGGTCCGACTGCAATCGACGACAAACGTCTCCCCCACTCCGGTATTTGCCGCAGCGCCCCGACCCACAGCATGTCTGCCATTGCCCCTGATCGTCGTCAGTACCAGAATATTTCCGGCCTCAGGCGAAAACTCACCGATGGAGACCGGAATGCCGTAACAGAATCTGGTGACGTCGATCTTGCCGACCGCCGCCGAGTACATGTCCGATGCCGGCCTCAACCGACTTCCGATCGGAGTCACCGTGTACGGCATGTAGACGTTGTCGGACCACTCCTTGATGCGGTCCCAGTCCTGAGAAAAGGCCTGGTGATGCTGCATGGTGTGCCGACCCGCCGCGTCGATGAGCAAGGCGTCTTCGAACATGCTTCGAGTATCGCATCCAGGGTCCGGGAAGGTCACGCACAGCTGCCACGGCCTGCCGGTCGAACTGCGGCAAAAAGTAGCGAAATCCACCGAGGTCCCCCGAATCCCATTTGTGCCCTCATCAGGCCCTCCTCCACCATTCCGATCTTGGTGAGCACGGCCGCCGAGTTCTCCGATCTACACGTTGCCTGTGTGCACTGCGCTCCACGGCGAGAAGAGGCGAGCTCTTGAGTGGTGCACTCGGATGGGGCGGGTGTGAAGGGCCGATTTCGAGGGCTGATTGTTGTTGTTCAGCAACTGTTTGGGTATTCACTTGGTGTGGAATTGAGCTCGGCGGGTTATGCACGGCACTAAATCTCTCGAATCTCGAATAATGATCCAGCAATGGAGGACCCGATATGGCACCGTTGATTCGCACGACCTGCCGCTACACCGAGCCGACCCTGACCGCTGCATATCCGCTCAGGGATACCCCCCTTCTGGTCGCCGGTCACCGCGGCGTCGTGGACCTCCGTCACTGCCCGCGCTCTGAATGGCTGGACTGGACACTTCGCGACCACGTCACCCATGATCACCACACGGCAGCCGCCGCGCCCGCACACGGTGTCACCCGGGACGATCTCGGCCGCGGTCACCGCGCTGACCCTCATGGTCGGCGGCGTGGGCGCGGCCCTTCTCCACCTCATCTGAGGGACCGCCAACCCGGCGGTCGGAGAGTGTGGGCAGTGACTTCCTCGATTTTGTACCCGAGACTGGGACGACGCTACTGGTGACAGTGCTGCTGACCAGCGGGGCGATCGACGGACTGCACCTCGTCAACCGCAGCGTCCGGAAACATCAGACTGCCCGGTTCACCTGAGCACAGCTCGTAACAGGACCCGGACGAGTTGCGGCAGCTGATGAGTGACGCAGTCCTGGCGGTCGAGCAGATCAAGGGTTCCCGCGCGTTCCGGGACGGGGTGTTCACCGACCTGGACCTGCGGGCAGCCATGTGGACCTCGGGACCCGGGTTCTCGCCGCTGCTGAACTGCGTGAGGCGGTCACCGCGGCAGCCGGCATCGACTGGGAGGTGCTCACCCCGACGACCACCAGGCCTACCCCCAGACCGACGGCGCCGTCCAGGCGCTGCGCGACGCTGCGGACACCATATCTGACCTGGACACCGAACTCGCCGCCACCGAGGGCGCGGCCCCGCGCCGCGGACGAACGTCGTCGCCAAAACGAAGAGAGATTAGCTCACGTCAACCACCTGGCCCACGCCCACACCGCCGTCGCGGCAAGCACCGCGACACCCACGACCACGGTCACCGACCTCATTGAGACGATCAGTACCCGCGCCCATGCATACCGGAACCTGGGCTGTGACCGCCACATGTCCAGTCGCATCCCTGTGCGCCCGCGTACGCTGCCGAGGCTGCAGTGGGGGAATGCGACACCCCGTCTGCCGGGGGATCGCGGGGGCATCCCACGCGGTCGAAGTGAAGTGAAAAGTCAAGGGGAAGAATACAAGTAAACCCATTCGACGCTCCGGCCGCCGAGAACCTGAATCTCACGAACTGGACAGCCTGGGGCTGGCTGGGCGGATGGGCGACGTTGCTGCTGGCCGTGCTTGTCGGTGCGGTGGCCGTGTTCGCTGCCCCTACCGCCTACTGGAACTCGGCGAGGCCTGGAGGTGGCTGGGGCGAACGACCGCTCCAGCTAACGCGATTGACCGACAGTCGAAGACGTAGGTCCCAGCTACTCGGGGAGTAGACGGTCGGCGACAGCTCCGAACCGGCGCCGCCGCCACACTGAGGCCGCTTTCCACTTCGCTGAGGGCGCAGAACGAAAATCTCCCTCGCGGCTGTATTCCAGATCTGTCCTGGCTGCGTCAGGCAGTCGTGGGGTATGAATCTGCTCTCTGCCGTCGATGGCAGAGAGCAGATAGTGCGGGCAGGTGCCCACCTGCCGAGGCAGGGGAGTCCAGTATTGCCGGGCGCAGACGCTCGACCAGGTGAGTTTCCCGCTCGAGACCCGGTCGGGTTTACAAGGCGCTGATTGAAGCGCTGGGCGGCGCGGTCAAGCACGAGGTGACCGTTCCGGCTCGTGTGGTCGAGACGATGGGAGAGCTATTGGCGGAGGGGTCGTTGCGGCGCCGCGATGCCCGCGCGGTGCACCGGATGCTGCCGCGGCTGCGCGTGGACACTGCGACCTGAACGCATCGGCACCGTCCCCATGGTCGCACGGTATGGGGGTGGCGGCCGGTCACTGGGTGTGTCGCCGCCGCTTCGGTATGTCGGTGCGCGCGCCCTGGCCGGGCCGGTTGTGCGCCCATTCGATGATGTCCGACCGCTTCCATAGTGGGGTGCGGCCGATCTTTTCCACCGGTGCCGGTGCTTGCCCCCGTGAGACGTATCCGCGGAAAGTCGAGATCGAGAGCTCGGTGCCGGTTTCCTCGTTGATCAGGTCGATGACTTGGTCGGTGGTGAGGCGGTGCGGGCTGACCATGTTCTCAGACCTTCCCGTCCCGGTCGGCAATGGTGAGGGAAGCAGCCCTGCCATGCCGTGACGGGGCTGCCGGAGGGTGGAGGTGGCGGCGTGCCGGCGTTGTGCTGGGTGAGGTGTCCATGTCCTAGACCCTACAACGCCGTGCTGTAATGCTTCGGTTTGTGTTGGGGGGCTGTGGTATGGCTCCATGGCGGCAACTATACAACGATGTGTTGTGAGGTTGTTGGGTGGAGTCCGTATGGGAATCGTGACCCTCACGCCTTGCTACATCACAATGTAACGATGTAATGTCAGCGACAGAACATCACGGTGAAGCAGGGAAAGAGGATGCCCATGACGATCCACATCAACCTCGACATCGGGGCCGAGGTCATCCGCCTCGCCGATGCCAACGAAGCCGACCTGACCGGTAACCCGGACGCTACCTGCAACTACCTGTCCTTCCGGGCCGGTGCCATCGGGTACGACGGCGGGTCTGGAGGGCATGTTCGGGACCTTCCACATCGGCGATGACGGCTATGCCGTGGCACTGCACCACCACGGCACACCGTGGGAGAGCACCACGCCGGAGCGAACCGAGCATCGGGTCACCGAATGCGCGGACTGCTTGTTCCAGGCCGTCCAGGTTCTGCTTGGACGGGCCGTCTGAGAACACCACCACGAGGAGGTCTCATGCAGTGGGAATCGTTCAGTCCATTCCCAGCTTCCGGGCACTGTCGGGGGTTGGCCGTCGGCGACGGGAGCGGCCGGAAGATCATGACCGCCTTCGTCGACGGATGGCTCGACGCGAAGCTCGCCCAGTGAGGCCGGTCATGCCGATGCCAGCGGGTGATGCTGTTGGCGCCGGTGCGCGGGGGAGTGTGTCGGAGGGTGCGGTCACGATGGCCACCATGACCGCACCCGAGTCACCAGCGACGAGCCCGCGAGTGGGGCAGGTGCCGCATGCGCTCAGTCCCCGCCAGTGGGCGCAGGAGATGCTGCGGCCCGGCCGGGCGGTGGTCTGCGATGTCGAATCTACCGACTTCGACGGTGCGATCCTCGAGATCGCCGTGATCGACGCCGCCACCGGGGTCGTGCTCCTCGACACCCTCGTCGATCCGGGCGCCGTACCGATCCACCCGGCCGCCGCCGCGGTGCACGGGATCGACGCCGACCAGCTGGTCGGCGCCCCCGACTGGGCGGCGGTCCATCCCGAGCTGGTGGCGGTGACGACGGGAAAGGTGACGCTGGCGTACAACGCCGAGTTCGATATGGGCCGGATCGTGCACGACTGCCACCGGTACGGGCTCGACCCGGCGCATCTCGCGAACCCGCGCGGGTGGGGGTGCATCATGCTGGCCCGCTCCCAGGCCGAAGGGGTCGAGAAGAGCATCCGGCTCGGCGCCGCCCACCGGGCGCGCGGCGACGCCGAAGCCGCTCGCGGGGTACTGCAAGGCATCGCGGACGGCCGAATCAGCTCCGGCCCAGCTGAACCCCAGCCCACGCCCGCAGGCTGCCCCGACGAGGTCCGCGCAGAGCGGGTGGCCCGGTGAGGACGTGGGCAGCACCCGGTGTGCGCGCCGATCCCGCCGAACGCGAGCGCCACCGCTGGAGCATCCTCGCCCGCCGGAATCAGGAGGCGCTTACCGCGTGGCTGTCCGCCGCGGAGGGCTTGTCGGATGTGGCAGGCCGGTCGACTCGTCCCGGACCGCATCACCGCCGCCCTCGACATGAACGGGCTCGAAGGGCCGCAGGTCGACATCGACTGCGGAACAACAGAACCCGACGTCGATCACTGGGAGCTGGGCATCAAGGACCCGACGTGGGAGCAGTTCCTGGCGCTGTGCCGGCTCACCGCAACCCCGATCTCCTTTCTTCTTCCGCGAGCCCTCGGACCTACGCGCGAGCGAGACGAGCCTCGTTATCACCTGCCCGCGAAGGTGTTGCGTGAACTCGACCGCACGCCGGTCACCGCGTTCGCCCGGGAAGCGATCGCCGCGACCCTGGCCCGGCCGCGACTACACCCCCGTCCCCGTCCAAACCACCCTCTGGTGACTCCTGCTGGCGACCACGCAGTGGGGTCGCCCGCGTTCCGAATCCCGCAGGTGCACAGAAAAACCCTCTCTAGCTGCGTAGATGACACGTCCCCCTTACATGAAAGAGGTTTGACATGCCCGTACCCGTACCTGTAGGCCATGACCTCACCGAACGCGCTGTCCGCGTCATCGACCGCAGCGGCTGGGGCACCAGCGCCGCCTACCACCCAGATCCGCACGGTCACTCTCACCTGGGTCTGCCCGGGCTGCCATGGGCCGCGCGGCATCCCGAAGGAACACAGGTTCCACGAGGACGGCCACTGGCTGACCTGCGATCGCTGGGACAACCCGTGCGGGCACCTCGACCTCTACACCGCGGTCCTCGCGCAAGCGCGGGAGCGGCACCCTGCCGGGCCGCGACTGTGAACGCCGCCCTGTTCGACGAGTTCGGTGAGCCCGAGCTCGACGCGTATCCGCCGCTGCCGGCAACGGATCCACGGCTCGCGGAGTTCTTCCGCACGCACAATGTCGTCCCACCCGTCATGCTCGGCCGCTGCATCGGCCGGAGCGTGTGGTCGAAGACCGGGGCCGATCCGCAGACCTGCACCGGCGCCTACCGCACCCTGATCGGTGTGCGGGCGGAGCCGTGCACCGAGTCACCGCGCGGCGGGACGGTGTGGATTCTGCGTCTGCGTGATGACGACGGCACCGAACACGACAGCCCGCGCTACACCAGCAGCAACCACGTCGCGGTGCTGCGGTAACCGCACAGCCAATCCCGCACGGGCACTCCCGCGCCCACGCCCCCACGTGTCTGTGGGCGCGCCGACGTGCGTACCCGGTGAATCCGGTTACTAGGCTCCTGCTCGCGGGCGTACCGACCGCCTCGCGGCACTTGACGAAAGGACTCGGCCCCACCGTGGCGGGCCGGAACACACCATGACCTCTCTGACTCGCGGGGCGAACAGCCCGATCGACACGGCAACCACGACGGTGGAGGTGACCGGCGCCCGGCAGGGAACGGTCGATCTGTTCGTCTTCCAGCTCGGCGCCGATCTGAAGGTCCGGACCGACGCCGATCTGGTGTTCTTCAACAACCCCAGCACCCCGGAAGGGGCGGTCACCCTCACCGGCGGGCAGGTGACCTTGCACCTCGCGGCCGTGCCCGCGGCGATCGACACCCTCGCCGTGGCCGTCGCACTCGATGAGAACGTGCCCGGCAGCCTCGCCGGAGTCCCGGGCCTGTCAGTAACTCTCACCCAGGCGGGCGGAACCTCGTTCGCGATCCCGGCGGAAGGCCTCACGACCGAGCGGTCCGCGGTACTGCTCGAGGTGTACCGGCGCAACGGGTCCTGGAAGGTCCGCAACCGGTCGGCCGGCTGGAGCGGCGGACTCGACGCCCTGGTCACCGAGCACGGTGTCAGCGTCGACGAAACCCCAGCCCAGGCACCCGAACCCGCACAGTCCGCTGTCGCGGCGGCGACTTCCGCGACCGTCGACGGGGACGGTGTCCGAACGGTTCCTGGTGAGGCCACGCTCTCCCTGGTCAAGCGGGAGAAGCTGAATCTGCAGAAACGGGAGGTCGCGAAAGTCCTGCTGAGCAAGCGCGCCGCCAACCCGGTCGGCCGCGTCGTCCTGGTCATGGACAACACCGGGTCGATGTCCAAGCGGTACCGGTCCGGTGAGGTCAAACGCATCATCGAGCGGATGGTGCCGGTCGCTACGCAGCTCGATTCCGACGGGAACCTCGAGGCCTACGCCTACGCGCAGCGGTTCGTGAAGCTGCCGGACGTCACCGTCGCCGACGCTGACACCTGGGTGAACACCTATGTTCATCTGCACGGCCGGCACGAGGGCATCGATTTCGATGCGATCGGTGGCACCAACAACGAGATCCCGATCATGGAAGAGATCATCGGCACCCTCGACAAAGCCACTGCGGTTCCGACGTTGGTGCTGTTCTTCACCGACGGCGGATTCAACGCCAGGGCGCAGATCACCGCCCTGATGCGGACAGCCAGTGCGTTTCCGGCGTTCTGGCAGTTCATCGGAATCGGCAAGTCCAGCTTCGGGGTTCTCGAGAAGCTCGACACCCTGACCGGCCGGCTCGTCGACAACGCCGGGTTCTTCGCGGTCGAGAACGTCGACAAGCTCACGGACACAGCCCTGTACGAACTGCTTTTGGGTGAGTATCCGGACTGGTTACGTGCGGCCCGACAGGCCCGTGTTCTCAGCTGACCTGAAAGATCCGGACTGGTAAGCGATCACCGTTCGGTGTGCTCGATCCTCGAACGGCATGCCACGAGTGTGTGGGTGCCTTCGGCTATGTTCCGTCGTAGGGATGACCAATGGCCGACATTGGCAGGGAGGAGACAGATCATGGTGACTTTCGTAGCCGTCGCGCTAGGGATTCTCATGCTGGGAGGGGCCAGCTACCGGCTTCGAACTGTGGCGCGGGGGGAATGACAGGGCACGAGCGGAGAACCTGTCCATGGCCGCCTGGATGGTGCTCGTGGCGTTCTACGGGGTGTGTTGCCTGTTCGTCGTTGGCACAAGGGTATTCGACAGTGAGATGACCGGTGTCTCTGCCACTGTTCTTCTCGTTGCGATGGTGGCCACGGCTGTTGTGGGCGGACTGCTCGCGGTGGCAAGTCTTCTCACGCGCCGGCGGGCGTGGTCGGCGGATAACAAGCGGCGAGCCGAGTTCGGGTTACCCCGCCGACGGCACTGGATGTCACCAGGTTTCGTTTTCGTCCTGTGGTACATCGGCGGAGCGCTGGTCGCGGTGTCGGGCGCCTTACTGATCATGAGCATGCGTGTCATCGATCCCGCGCTGGCTGACGACAGTGATCGGCTCGGCTCCCTCATGTTCGCGCTGACCTGTGGCGCATTCCTGATCGCCGTTGTGGTCGCGGGAATCCAATGGTGGTCGCTGCGCGCGGAAGATGCCCGGATGCAGCTGGCCGATCATCAGATGTTGGCGGCCGGAAGCGGTGGATCCGCCGGTCAGTGACGACACCGGATTCGGAAGGGGGATCCGGCCTCAGTCGATGAGCAGTAACCCCTACTGAGCTGCGCAGATGGCACGTCCCCCTTGATTGATCCGTGGGCGTGCGTCCGGGGATCTCCGGTATGCTGAGGGGGCGGGGAGTCGCCGCCGGCTGGTTACCGGCACCGGTGTTCCCCGCCCGGCGTGGCAGACGCCAACTGGAACGTTTCCGTCTGCCACGCCCCTTTACTTTTTCGCGGTCGGCCCGTGTCGACCCGCCTGCACAGATCCGGGGGAAATCCAGCGTGGGGTACAGCGCCAGCCCGGACGGCCCACCGGCCCACCTCGACCCCGAGCTGGGACGGTCGAACTCGCCGGCGGTCAAACCGGTCGGCTACCGCACCGAGGCCAGTCACCAGGACCGTGCGGCCGAACGTTCTGAGGCTGCACCCTCGAAGTGGACACCCCTGACAATGGTTCCAGTGGAGAGCCAGGAGGGATCTCGAGGTGGGACGCCAGTCTCTGTACACGGAGGAATTCCGGAAGGACGCGGTCGCGCTGTACCGCGCGGCCGATGGTCAACGCACGTACGCGGCGGTGGCCGCGGACCTGGGCATCAGTGGCGAGACGCTGCGGACGTGGGTTCGTAAGGACACCGCCCGCGAGGGACGCCCGGAGGCCCGCCGCACCGCCGGTGGGGAGACCGAGTCGGACGAACTCGCGCGCCTGCGGGCAGAAAATGCTCGGCTGCGGGGTGCGGAGAAGGAATGGCAGCTCGAACGTGAGATTCTGCGCCGGGCAGCCGCGTATTTCGCAAAGGAGGTGAAGTGAAGACCCGCCGCTGGGACTTCATCTCCGACCTTCGCGCCGAGTTCGGCGTGCAGCGGCTGTGCCGTGTGCTCGGGACCTCACGCTCCGGCTACTACAAGCACCTGGCCACCGAAGATACTCGTGCCGAGCATGCGGCGGAAGAAGCCGCGACAGTCGCCGAGATCCGCGCCATCCATGCCGAGCATCGCAGCGCCTACGGCGCCCCGCGGGTGCATGCCGAACTGCGGTCCCGCGGGCACAGGATCAACCGCAAACGGGTGACCCGGCTGATGCGGATCCACCACGTCGTCGGCCGGCACCTGCGCCGCAGCAAACGCACGACGATCGCGGACAGGTCGGCTCCACTCGTTCCGGATCTGGTGATGCGGGACTTCACCGCTACAGCGATGAATACGAAGTGGTGTGGGGACGTCACCTACATCCCGGTGGGATCCTCGTGGTTATTTTTGGCCACGGTGATCGACATCTGTTCACGCCGGGTGGTGGGCTGGTCGATCGCTGACCATATGCGCACCGAGCTCGTCGCGGACGCGATCGAGATGGCGGTACGCACCCGCGGTGGCGAAGTCGGTGGCGTTATTTTCCACAGCGACCGCGGATCGCAGTACGCCGCAGCAGCTTTCGTCGATGTATGCCGCCGACTTGGGATCCGGCAGAGTCGAGGTCGGGTCGGGTCATGCCTGTTAACCGGCTAATCCACCGGATCGTTACCCATGCATCGACACGCCGTCCACGGAAATACTTGATCCCCATCGACGGTGGCGTTACACCTGTCTCATGTCTCATGACGAATCAGCAAACGCTGCGTCTGGAGGCCGGCACCGACGTCGCCTGGATGTTGTCCGGGCCCAATGCCGACAACTACCCGCTGGTCAACCAATACCTCGGCTATCTCGCCGACCGAAACTATTCACCTCGTACCCTGCGCGCCTACGGCTACGATCTGCTCGCATTCTGCCGGTGGCTCGAATTCCGGAACTGCGACCTCGAATCGGTCACCGCCAACACGGTGTTGGACTTCATGCGGCATTGCCGCGAGACCTCGATCGAAGGACGCCCCGCGAACGTGCTGTCGATGACCGGCAAGCGCCTCGACCATTACTCGGCGACCACCATCAACTCGCCGCCCTGACCGGGCTGTTCACCTTCCGCACGCTGCGCGAACCCGACCTGCGCAACCCGATGCCCAGCGGACGGGAAGCCCGCAGAGTCAGCGCCGAGGAGCGCAGCGGTCTACTCGGACACCTGGTGCGACCGAAACGCCGATCGGTTCTGCGCTTACGGGAGCCGCGGCGGCTACCACGGTCCCTGGATCGCCGAGAAACAGCCGACCTGCTCTCCAGCCTGCGGACGTGGCGGGACCGATCCCTCGCCGGTCTGATGTTGCTGTCCGGGTTGAGATCCGGCGAACTACTGACCCTCGACGTTACCGACGTTGACATCGGCGCCCGTTGGATACGAGTGCTCGGAAAAGGCGCGAAGGAACGCCGGGTGCCACTCGATGTGGAGGTGGCAGGGCTGATCCAAACGTATCTGCTCACCGAGCGACCGGAGTCCTCGAGCACTCGCTTGTTCCTCGTCGCCAAAGGCCCGAACAGAGGCCAGCCATTGACGGCTGCCGGGCTGCGCACCATCTTCCGCTATCACCGGCTCAAAGCTGGAGTGCCCGCCGGGCACCCGCACGCACTCCGTCATACCTTCGGCACCGCGATGGCCGAAGCCGGTGTGGATCTGGCAGTGATGCAAGCACTGCTCGGGCGCGCGCACGTCGACACCACAGCCCGGTACATCCATTTGGCACCAACACATGTCAAGGCGGAATACGATGCAGCCCGCACACGACTACGCGCCCGATCCTGAGAGTCCGGCGGACATCTACGCCGCCTACCTGGTCCACCTCAAGCGGCGCCGTCGCGGCAACACCGCCTACACCCAAGCCGCCCGATCCTTCCTGCGGCGCTGGCCCCAGGTCCAGCAGTGGGCCGACCTGCCCCTCGACACACGATTGGCCGCGAACTGCTCGACCCGTCCGTTCATCACCTTCCTGATGGTCAGCCGACGGCTGCAACCGGGTTACGACTACCTCCTCAACCGCAAACTCGCGAGCCTCTGGCACGAACTGACCGACAGTTGCCTCGAGCCGGACCTGAATCAGTTCATCTCCGCAGCAGTGGAATTGGGATTCACCCAGCGCGTCGCATCGGCCATCGGGTCGCAAATCATCGCGAGGCTGCTGATTCAGACCGGCCGCCCCCTGGCCGATCTCCGCGAGAGTGATCTTCAGGACCTGTTGGACGCGTGCGATATTCGCCAGATGCGCACTGGCCGAGGTGCGAGGCACTACCGGAGCACCACCCACAGCGCGCGACAGATTCTCTTTCACCTCGGGATCCTCGACAGCGAAGCCCGACCGGCAGTCACGCCGCTCACCCTCGACGAGCGGATGGCCGACGTCCCCGCGGCGCTGCGCCCGGCGTTCGTGGCTTACCTGCAACGCAAACGCGCCACCTGCGTGGCCAAGACGGTCAGCAGCCTCGCCACGAGATTGGCGCACTTCGGCCGATACCTCGCCGCCATCGACCCCGACATCGCCTCGCTGTCCGCGCTGGACCGGCGCCGACACATCGAACCTTTCATCGCTTCACTGACCACCACCGTCAACACCGTCACCGGTGAACCGATCACCGTCGCGGACCGAATCAGGCGCGTGCATGCGGTCGGCAATTTTCTCGCCGATATCACTGAATGGGGCTGGGATGACGCACCCGCGCGGCGACTGATCTTCCGCACCGATCTCCGACGGGCGCAACGCTTCCTCCCTCGATACCTACCCGTCGATGCGGACCGCAAACTCACGGCGGCACTGTCGGACTCGCCCTACCGACTCGCAGCCGATGCACTGTTGGTGCAGCGGGCATGCGGGCTGCGGATCGGTGAACTCCTCGACCTCGAACTCGACTGCATCCACGAAATACCCGGCCAGGGATCCTGGCTGAAAGTCCCCCTCGGCAAACTCAACTCCGAACGCATGATTCCCCTAGACGAGGAAGTCCTCACCCTCGTCGATCGCATCACCGCCACCCGCTCACCCGGCCGACCCATGCGCCACCCCCGAACCGGCGCACCTGCCGATTTCCTATTCACCCACCATGGAAAGCGACTCTCCCAGAATGCAGTTCGCAGTGAACTGAACCGAGCCGCCCAGACGGCAGGCCTTGGGCACGTCACGCCGCACCAACTCCGACACACCTACGCCACCGCACTCATTAACGCCGGGGTGTCCCTGCAAGCACTGATGGCGCTTCTCGGACACGTCTCGAGCCAAATGAGTCTGCGTTACGCGCACCTCTTCGACAGCACCGTGCGCACCGAATACGAACGCGCCCTGAACCTGGCGAAAAGCCACATCGGGCCGATGCCCACCGGCCGAACCCAGCTCCCGATCACCGACATCACCGACGGCGGATGGAAGGACGCACCGGCGATCAAATCGCGCCTGGCCGGCGGCTACTGCCTGCGGGCACCAGCGCAAGGCTCTTGCCCTTACGCAAACATCTGCGAGCACTGCCCGAGCTTCCACACCGACTCCACCCACCTCGGAGTACTCGCTGCACAACGCGTGGATGCTCACGATCTCGCCGAAGATGCGGAAAAGCGCGGATGGATCGACGAGGCGAAGCGGCACCGCACCCTCGTGTCCCGACTCGACGCGCTCATCGCGCAATCGGAGACCGCATGAGCGAGAACGCCCTGGTCAGGGTCGAACGGATCTGCGCCGAACTCGCCACCACGGGACAGCCGATCACCTTCACCGCCGTCGCCGAACAGGCCCAGATCGGCCGGGCGACGCTCTACCGGGACAAGCAACTGCGCGCCGTCGTCGATGAACACCGCACCCGACAAACCGACGCCCGCACCCTGACCGGTCTCGCCACCGGGGTCGCGCACCTTCGCACCGTGGTCGAGGCGCTCGCCGCCACCGTCACCAAACACGAAGAACAACTGCGCCGCCTTCGCCGCAATCCACCGCCCCGACGATGAACCATTCTGACCTCGATCGGCACAAACTGGGCCGCGATTAGCCGGTCAAAGTTACGACAATGCTCTCGCCGAGTCGTTCTTCCAAGGCCTCAAGAGGGAATGGCTGCACGGACGGAGTTGGACGTCGAAGTCGCAGGCACGGCTGGACCTGTTCGAGTGGCTCTCGTACTTCAATCGACGTCGCCGTCACTCCGCGCTCGGATACCTCACCCCAGTGGAGTTCGAACAACGACTGATCGCGTCGTCTACGCTGTCAGTCGCCGCATGAAATCGGGTGTCTACTCCCGAGGGGCAACCTCACCTGCGGTTCCTGCGGAAATCAGGCCGATCGCTGCGATGGCTGCGGTGGTCGAGGCGACGGTGACTAGAGCTTTCTTGTTCATGATTATTCTCCGTGTCGTCGAGGTTCGATCGAACCCCGGGTGTTGGTCGCTCTCCCGACAGTTGTCGTGAGTGTGGTGGTGCTCGGACCGGAGTGGAGCGGTCGTGTCGGCCACTCGATGTGGTGGTCCTGTGGGTTGGTCTATGGACTGCGCGGTGCCTCCTTCGGCGGACGCGTTGGCCGGGCCTGCCTGGGCGAGTGCGGCGGCCGCGGTGGCGAAGCGCTGGTTCCTTCGACCCGCGGGCTGCCGTGCCGTTGTGAGCGGATTCCGAGCTGCCAGCGCTACCCGTCGACCCGACAGGAGGTGAGACGGGTAGCGCTGCGGTCGATCTCGCGCCTACCCGGCAGCAGCTCCGGGCGCGAGCGGTTGGAGTCCTTGAGGTCCGACGCAGAAACCGCTGACGGGCCCTGGCTGCCAGTCACCGACCATCGGGTTGATCACCACATGGCGGTTCATTGTCAGGCCGGTCCCGTTTTCGGTCCCGACGGTCGCGCCTTGGCGGATGGTGCAGGTCCAGTTCTCGCCCGGGTCGACGAGTGCGTCGCTGCCGAGCAGGACCCCGACCCGCGGTGCCGGATCCGGGATGGCGGTGGGTCTGGCGTTGGCGGTACCGGCCCCGATCCCGACGATCGCGGTGGCGATGGCGACTGTCGTGATCGCGGTGCGGAGGGAGTTCTTGTTCATGGTGAACGCCTTTCTGGTGCCCGGCATGTGCCGGGAGGTGTGGGTGGAGATGGTGCGGTGAAGTGTTGCGGTGGAACGGGTTTAGGTACAATACCGTTCAGTTAGTGAGGCTCGGGTTATGATGGGGCGTGCCTCGGAGTGGATGGGTGAAGCCGGTATCGGATCGGCGGTTGTCGGATGTGGTGTCGGTGGGGTTGTTGACCAGGGTGTTTCCCGCGTCCTTGGTCGATGAGGTGATCGCGGAATGCGGTCGTCGGGAGCAGCGGAGTCGGACGTTGACCGCTCGTGTGACGGCGTATTTCGCGATCGGGATGGCATTGAATTCGGAAGGCTCCTACGAGGAGGTCTTCGAGCAGCTCACCGACGGTTTGTCGTGGTCGTCAGGATGGTCGCAGTCCTGGTCGCCGCCGACGAAATCGGCTATCTTCCAGGCCCGTTCACGCCTGGGATACGAACCGGTGCGGGAATTGTTCCGCCGGGTCGCCCGACCTCTCGCCGACACGGACACGCCCGGTTCCTGGCTCGCGGGGCGCCGGTTGGTGGCCCTCGACGGGACCTGCCTCGACCTGCCCGACACACCGGCCAACGTCGAGCATTTCGGGCGGCCGGCATCGAGCCGCGGCGAGAAGTCCGCGTTCCCGCAGGCACGGTTGGTGGCGGTCGCCGAATGCGGCACCCACGCGGTATTCGACGCCGCGATCGGACCGTGCCGCATCTCCGAGCGGGAGCTGGCGCACGATCTGATGGACACCCTCGAACCCGGGATGCTGCTGCTCGCCGACCGCGGCTTCTACGGGTTCGACATGTGGACCCGAGCCGCCGCCACCGGCGCCGACCTGCTGTGGAGGGTCAAATCGACCCTCTCACCTCGACACCTCGACACCCTCGACGAGGGATCCTGGCTGGCACAAATCGTCCCGACCTCCGGCACGGATCGGCAGCAACGCACACCGCTCACGGTGCGCGTGATCGACTACACCCTCGACGACGGGCGGGAAAACCCCGAGCAGTACCGACTGCTGACCACGATCCTCGACCCCCTCCGACGCACCCGCGGAAGAACTCGCCCTCGCCTACGCCCAGCGCTGGGAAATCGAGAACACCTTCGACGAACTCAAAACCCACCAACGCGGCCCCCGCGCCGTCCTGCGGTCGAAATCCCCACCGTTGGTCCGCCAGGAAATCTGGGGGCACCTGTGCTGCCACTACGCCATCCGCACCCTGATGCGCGACGCCGCAACCGCCGGCCGACATGACCCTGACCGGATGTCCTTCGTCGCCGCCTTGCGGATCACCCGACGATCGCTGTCCCACAGTTCTTTTTCCCCCTCATAACCACACCGCAGTCATCCGACTGTGGGATCAGGGCATCGCCAAACTACTGCGCCGCGTCAACCCGGTACGCCGACTCCGAGCCAACCCCCGCGTCGTCAAACGCAAAGTCCTCAAATGGGCCGCCAAACGCGCGCACCACCAACACCATCCGCAACCTACCCAGTCACCGTTATGCACCATCCGCGGACGCTAACTGAACGGTATTGGGTTTAGGTAGGTAGGTAGGTAGGTAGGTAGGACCTCCTTTGCAGGTTCGTGGGATGAGGGTCGATATCAGTGGTGGAAGACCTTGGAGCTCAATCGGCCTCGGGTGCGAGCGGTGCGGGATCGAACTGAGGTCGTGCTGTTGCAGCGTGGTGAACGCTCCAGAGCACCCGGATGCGGCGGCGGGCTGTCAGGATCGACATGCTGTGCGGGGATGACCGGTGGCATATGCGGAAGGCATGCGCGGCGATGGACCGGCTTTCGGCATCGAGATGATCGGTGAGCCAGCGCCGTTCCCATGTGAGCTCGGCCAGTGAGGTGGTACGGAGGAGTTCGTAAATCCAGGCGTCCCATTCGGCGCTTGTGATAGTTGCGGCCACAATCGACGCGGCTTCATCTTCATCACGGTCCATCTGCAGTAGGAGGACCACGCACAGTCGTTCCAGCGCACCACGGAGGTACTCGCGCGCCGCTACGGTGCCGGAGTCGCGGTAGTCGCAGACCGCGAGTTCGACCACGGTCGCCGCGTGGTGGACGCGACGATGATCGTTGGTCAGCTCGTCCAGCAGTGGTTTCGCGGAGGGCGGGGCTTCCCCCCGAGATGTGGACACCAATTCTTATGCGGCGGTGGCCAGCGTAGCCGATCGCTGCTCGAAGTCGATCGGACAGATCTGGCCGAGAGTGGAGTGCCTCCTTCTGGTGTTGTAGCGGGTGATCCAACGGAAGACGGCGGCGCGGGCCTCACCCGCGCTGTTCCAGCGCTTCCGGCCCTGGAGCGTCTCCCGTTTCAACGTCGCGTTGAACGATTCGGCGGCGGCGTTGTCCGCTGACGTTCCGACCGCGCCTCGCGACCGGGTCACTCCCAGCTCGCGGCAAACATCCGCGAAGTTCTGCGAGACGTATTGGGCGCCGTTGTCGCTGTGAAATATTGCCCCGTCGAGACCGGTGGCACCACGGGCGGCGGCCGCCGCCCGCAGCGCGTCAGTGACCAGCTCGGTGCGCATGTGTGGGGCGATCGACCAACCCGCCAGCCGTTTCGAGTTCAGATCCAATACTGTTGCCAGGTACAGGAATTGCCCGTCACCGACCGGAAGGTAGGTGATGTCCCCGACGTACTTGGTGTTCGGTGCGCTCGCGGTGAAATCGCGCCGGATCAGGTCCGGCACCGGAGTCGCGGAGGGTTCGGGGACCGTGGTGCGGACCGTCTTGCGCAGGTGCACCCCGACGATTCCGTTCTCGCGCATCACCCGTTCCACCCGCTTGTGATTGACCTCGATCCCGACATCGCGCAGCTCGGCCGTGATGCGTGGGGCCCCGTAGGTGCCATCGAAGTCGTCGTGGATGGCGCGGATGCGCGTCGCGAGCTCCTCGTCGGCGTGGGCGCGTTCAGCACGGGCCGGTGCGGCGGCAAGCCACCGGTAGAAGCCGGACCGGGACACCTCGAGGATCTGGCACAGCCACTTCACCGGAGCGGTGTCGCGGTGGTCGTCGACGAACTGGAAGCGGCTCACCAGTTGGTCTCGCCCGCGAAATATTTCGCGGCCCTGCGCAGGATCTCCCGTTCGGTTTCGAGCTTCCGGATCTGGGCCTTAAGCTGCTTGTTTTCTTCCTCCAACACGGACTCGGACGATACCTCGCCTGCCCGCGATGCCGGCCGCGCCGCCCCATTGGCCCGCAGCTCAGCCGTGGAGATACCGGTGCGTTTGCGTTCCGCGCGGACCCAGTTGCGCAGAGTCTCGCGGCTGACTCCCAGGTCGTTGCCGATGCCGTCGAAGGTGTGGCTCGGATCGGACAGATACAGTGCGACGGCATCGGCCTTGAACTCCGCCGAGTACGCCTTCATGACCATTGGTGACATCTCTTCCTCTGGGCCCTCACGACCCAGTGTTCACGATGTCCTCATTCAGGGGGGAACCCCCGGCGACCGCCGTCCGGCCGGAGGCCAGAGGTTCGCATCTTCGCTGGCGTGATGGCGGCGGAGGAACGCGAGAGTCCAAAGCAGGTGATCGGCGAGAAGGGCGCGTCGGCGCACGTCGATCGGGATGGACAACGTGTCGAAGGTGCGCCCGAGATCGCGACGAATCGCGTCGTGGACGATATTTATCAGGCGGGTATCGATGGGTCTGTCGGCGGTTGTGGTCATGGTGTGCTCCTGGTGTGCGGTCCGTCCTGTGAGGGTTCGATCGGCCATAGGAGGACCCTGCGCGCGGGGACGCGCCTTACCTGAAGTAGTGCGGTACTCCATGTGGTGGTGATTTGCCCGTGCGTGTACTCCTCGGGCTGCCGTCTACGCGTCATCCGGAGGAAGGCTGCTCCGCCGAGCCGACCCGTGTTCAGCCCGGGGCGAAGTGTGATCCCAGCCAGGCCCGAATGGTGGCGCCGAGTGGGCGTCCCGTCACCACGCTGACGTCTTGCTTCGAAAGGCGACAGTCGCTAGGGGGCCGCAACTTCGACCGCGACCCACCCCCGGATCCGGACACCAGGTGCAAGTTCCTTGTGAGCCGCCAGGAGATTGCCCTCGCTGTTGAACGCCTCTTTCGTCAACGATTTTCGTCGCAGTTTCTCCGGGTGCCGACACCGACGAGCCGGTCAGGCCGACCTCTGCAGCACCGCCCCGTGAGCGGGATACGGTGCCGGCTATGACCATCACCGCAGTGACCGACGTGGCTTCGGCCGCATACACCGTGGCTGAGGGGCTCGCTGAGGTCACCACACCCGATGATCGGGTGACCGGGTGTGCTCGCTGCGGCCGCAGCACCGCGGTGATGATCCCGGTCGGGCAGGTCGTATCACGCCGGTTCACCGGGTATGAGTCGTGGACGAACTTGGTCGGCCGCAATTTGTGTGCGGTGTGCGTGTGGATCTACCGGCACCGGCCACTGCACACCGACGCGCACATCGTCACCCGAGAGCCGGTGATGCTGCGACGGGCGAACACCGCTCTGCTACACCAGGTGCTCTCCACCACCATCGACGCGGACACTGCGGTGATCGTGCCGCTGCAGCCCGGCCGCAAACATCTGCTTCCCGACGCCCGGTGGGGGCAGGTAACCATCGACGACACGACACTGACCTGGACCCCAGAACTGCTGTCGTGGTGGGCGTCGCAGCAGGGCTGACCCGCGGCGATCGTGCGAGTTCGGCGAGATAGTCGAGGCCGGAGTCGAAGAACACCACCGGCACATCCGGTTCGACGCGGCGGCGAGGACGAGGACGATCAGGGAGTCCTTGCCACCGAAGAACGCGACGTAGCCGTCGTGCCGTGCGAGGTGCGCCTCGATCCGGGTCAGGATGTCTGCGACGGCGCCCGGGCCGGCCTTCGCCGACGGTGCCCGCCGCGGAGCATCGCCAGGTCCAGGCCGGGGTCAGGTGCGTTCACTGTTGAGAGGTGGACCGTACTTCGTTCGAGATCGCAGAACTGATTCGCTCCGTGGTATCGGTGACCTACAGGCGGCAGCGCATTGTGCGCTGGCACCACCACATGAGTAGGGAAATCTATTGCAGCCTGACGGTGGCATCGTCGCCCCGATCAGTGGGCTCAGATGGTCGACCGGCTTGAGATTGACGGGCCATCATGGCCGGACGCGTGAACCGTAAATAGTTGTTTGACGCGATCCAGCACGTCGGTCGGACATCGTTAGTAGTGGCTACCGCGGTAAACAATCCTTGGATCGAGAAGTCCGCCAGCTCGCGGGTCTCCTCACCTTGGAATGGGCGGATCGGGATCCGCCCATTGATGCATTGATCGACCTGTATGAGGCATTGGTGCCGGTGCCGCCGCTGACAGGGAAGATCAACGGCGGCAACGGTTCCTAGGCCTAGGAGGCGTGTCCGAACGATTCGGGTGGGGTCAGGCCCCAGGGGCTGAACGCCTTCGGGAAGTTGTCCCACATTCCGGGCGCACCGGGGCGCACCCGGGGCATTTCGGCGGACAGTTCGTAACGGTTACCCGCGACCCAGAAATATGTGTAGAGGTTGGCGCCGACACCGTGACGGCCGGGTCCGGTCTCGATCGGCACACCGTGTCGTGCGAGTTCGTCAGCGGCCACCTTGAGGTGGTCGAAGGACTCCATTCCCAGGGCGTAGTGGTGCAGCGACTTTCCGGGCTCGGGTGTGGAGATGATTGCCACGTCGTGGTGCAGGTCGCTGGCACGGAGCCAGGCAGCACCCATCACGCCGGGTGCGGGAGCGAAGATGTCGGAGATCTGGAAGTCCAGGATGTCGACCATGAACTCGACCAACGGTTTCGGGTCCTGCGCCTGGAGCGTGATGTGGTCGAAGTCCAGTGCCCGGATCCCGCCGCGATGGGCGGCTCGCGCCGGATGAATGTACTGCGGCCCCTCAGCGTCGGTGAGCAGTGACAGCTCCATCACGTGGCCGGTCGGCGTCTGGAACTGCAAGGACTGGCTCACGCCGGGATCCTCGTCGCTGCGGGTGCTGTGTTCGACGCCGGCGTTGGCGAGGCGTTTGCCGTAGTACTCGAGGTCGTCGCGCGAGTCCACCCTGAGGGCGAACCGGCGAACGCCGGTGCCACCCGAGGTCAGTACCAGGTCGCACCTTTCGTCGACGCCCGCGGTGAGGCGGACGGAACCGTCGGACCGGCCGAGTTCCTTCATGCCGAGCACGTCGACGTGAAGGCCGACAGCTGCTTCGAGGTCGCCTACGGCGAGTTCGGCGTGGGACACCTGTGAGATTCCCATGATTGGATCAACTCCTGTCGATGTTGTCGTGGTAGGGGATGTTTCCGGCGCTCTCCCGCCGGTTGATGCCGAGGCTGTCGAGCATCCGCGAGTTCTCTACGAGGATCATTCGGACGTTCGTCGTGCCGTCGTTGTAGTGCCGGTGCCAGACCCAGGGCGGGGTGTAGACGAAGTCCCCTGCCGTCCAGCGCAGGGTCTTCGCGCCGATCTCGGAGTAGCCGCTGCCGTCAACGACGCAGTGCACGGATTCGTGCAAGTGCCGCTGAAGGTCGGTCGCGGTTCCGGCCGGAATCTCCTGGAGGTAGAACTCCATGGACTTCGCCGGCACGTCCGCGAGTACCCCGACCCGGCTGGGGTTGCCGGTGATCTCCTCCTCGAGCCAGCGCGCGCTGTCCGGGCCGGTGACCAGGCCGTCCGGCAGCGAACGCTCCGGGTCGAAATCCTTCATGTCGTGCAGCTTTTCCATCCACACGTCGAAATTCGTCATTCTTTCCGCCTTAGATCGAGGTCATTCCGCCATCGACGACGTGCGTCGACCCGGTCTGGAAGCTGGCGCGCTCCGAGCAGAGATAGGCCACGAGCTCACCGATCTCCTCCGGACGCCCCCAGCGGCCGACGGGGAGCTCGGCGGCGAGCTGCCGCCGCTCCGTTTCCTCCACGGAGGTACCCGCCGACGTGGCGGCCGCCGCCACCAAGGCCCTCCGCCGCGCGGTATCGACGTGCGCCGGGGCGATGACGTGGGTAGTGATCCCGTTCGGCGCAACCTCACCCGCGAGGGACCGAGCCAGCGCCGCCACGCCGGCACGCATCACGTTGGACGTGTGCAGGCGGGGCAGTGGCCGCACCACACCGACCGAGGTGAGGTAGATCAGCCGACCCCACTCCGAGGCCAACATGCCCGGCAGGACCGCATTGGTCAGCGAGATGGCACTGTCGAGGATCAACCGGTAGGCCGACTCCCAGTCCGCCTGTGCGAGTTCGGTGGCCGGAGCGGCCCGCGAGCCGCCGGTGTTGGAGACGAGGATGTCCACACCGCCGAGAGTGTCGAGGGCAGACCGGACCGCGCCGGTGGCGGCGCCGGGCATGGTGAAGTCCGCGATCGCCCAGCCCGCCGCCCCGAGGTCCCGGGCGACGTCGGCCGTGTGCGGTCGGGTTCCGGTGATGAAGACTTCCGCGCCGCCCGCCCGCAGCGATGCCGCGACGGCGGCACCGATCCCGCTCGACCCGGCGGTCACCAGCGCCCGCTTGCCCGTGACGGTCATGCCGCGGCGCCGCCCTCGGTGCGGTCCGGCTCTGCGGCGCCGGCGGTCCGTGCGTGTTCGGCCGAGGTGGCCAGCAGGCCGTCGATCAGTCCCAGCGGTTCCGTCCAGTCGTACTGGTTGAACTGGGTGTTGATGCGCAGGAACATCGGATCGCCGGCGTAGAAGCGTTCATAGAGTTCATGGCGTCCACCGAAGGCGGAGACCGCCAGATCCGCTGCCACCTTGAAGACGGAAATGCGGTCGACGCTGCTGTTGTCGGGGCCGCGGTAGAACTTGGCCAGGTCCGACGCGATGGGGGAGTCGAACGCACTGACGTCGGCCGGCTGATAGAGCAGTCCGCCGGCGAGGATCTGCTGGAGGATCTCGCGCACCCGTGGATACCAGCGGTTTCCGGAGTTGCGGATGGCGTACAGCGGCCGGAGGTCGGGGAAGAGGACACCGTCCTGGTTGGGCGTGGCGCCGGCCTCGGACGCGAGGATCGCGGCCCTTGTCAGTTCGATGTAGGTGCTGATCTCCCCGAGGGCGTCCCGGACCTGCGGGAACTGGTCGGTCTTGACCACCTCGGTGGCCCGCTTCGCCAGCCCGGCGACGAACTGCAGCTTCGCCATCAGGCGGACCGAGGTCTGGGCTCCGGTGAAAGCGTTGGAGTTGATCTCCCAGATCCGGTTGACCCGCTCGTAGTCCTGGTTGATGAAGACCCGGTCCCAGGGCACGAGCACGTCGTCGAAGACGACCACCGCGTCCATCTCGTCGAACCGGCTCGACAGCGGCTGGTCGAACGCATTGCCGCCGCCGAACGGCTCCCGGCAGATCAGCCGCACGCCGGGTGCGTCGGTCGGGATGGCGAAGGCGATGGCGTAGGGCTTCTCCTCCGGGGCGAACTTGCGCAGCGAGAACGGCCAGACGAGGATCTCGTCGGAGTAGGGCGCGGCCGTCGCCAGCATCTTCGCGCCGCTGACGATCAGGCCCTCCGCGGTCTGCTCCTTGACCCCGAGATAGGTGTAGGGGTCGGGCTGCTGTGACGCCGGCTTGGACCGGTCCACGGGCGGGTCCGCGATCGCGTGGGACAGGAACAGGTCGTTGTCCCGCACGTGCCGGAAGTAGTCGCGTACCTTGTCGGCGTTGTCGCCGAAGAAGTCGGCATTGGCGTTCCAGGCCATCAGCATGGCGCTCACGAAATCCGTGGTGCGACCCATCATGCCCAGGGTGGAATCCGCCCACTTCTTGTGCATGGCGTGTCGTTGCTCGAGGTCCTCGCGGGAGCGCGGCTCGAGGAACTGCACTCCGACCGGGCCGTCGCCGTCGGCGGGTTCGAAGAGCATGTCCTCGTTGCCGTCCTCGCACTGGAGGTCGTACAGGCGGGCGATCTCGGCGGCGGCGCCCGAGGTGGCCGGGTGCCCGACGACATCGACGATCTTCTCCGATCCCACCCACAACTCGGGACTGTGCGTGCGCAACCTCTCGAGGTACGCTGCGCCGTTTCGTGCGGTCATGACTTTCCTTTCAAGAATCGAATGTGTGCCTCGTTGAACTCGTCCGGTTTCTCCCACTGCGGCCAATGCCCGGCCCCCTCGATGACTTCCAGGCGACTTCCCGAGATGAGTGTTTCGAGCAGGGAGGCCTCTTCGACGGCGGCGGTCGGGTCGTGGTCGGTCCACAGCAACAAGGTCGGGGCGAGGATGCGGTCACACCATGCCGGTGACCACACGAAGGGGCGCCGGTACTCCCAGTCCTGCACCGCAAGGATGTTGGCCATCGCCGTCTCGAAGCCGGACTGGGAATAGATCCGCAGCCGCAGGCCCACGAGTTCGTCGGTGACCAGGGACGTGTCGTGGAAGAGCCACTCGACCCTGGCTCGCACGGTCTGCGGGTTGGCCTCACGAACCGCCTTCATGCTCGATTCCTTCAGGCCGGCCATCACCTCGGGCTTGTTGGTGATGTTCCCGGGTGTGTTGAGGACCATCCCGCGGACGCGCGTGGGGTGGTGCGCGGCCGTCCAGGCCGCGACCCAGCCGCCGAGGGACTCGCCCGAGAGGTCGGCCCGGTCGATGGACAGCGCGTCCATCAACGCCACGAGATGATCGCTGAGATAGTCGATGGTGTACGGCCGGTCGGGCTTGTCCGAGTAACCGTGCCCGGGCATGTCGTACAGGACCAGATGGAAATCCTTGGCCAGATCCCGCACGTTGCGCGCGTACGCCTCCAGGTGCCCGCCCGTCCCGTGCACCAGGATCAGGCTCGGTCCGCTCCCGGCCTCCACGACCCGCGTCGCGACTCCGTCGACATCGACCGTTCGTTGAACCAGGTCGACACCCGCGAGGTCTCCCCAGATGCTCACATGCTCTTCCACGGCAATCCTTCCTGTTGCAGCCGGCTCGGCGGCAGTCATGCCGCCTCGATACATTTCGCCGGCCGGATGCCTATCCCCGGTACCTGACTGATATCCGACCAGTGACTGCGATCACACGTAACATGCTGGCATACTAAGATCTCAATGACAAGATGCTGTTTTTCACCGGAGTGTCGCGTGCGGCCGCCGGGCGGATGCGGTGAACGACACAGCGATGCCCCACACATGCTGATGCAGAGAGCGGAGCGGCTCCGTGCCCTGCCCGGGCTCGGTGTCCGCGGGCGGATGCGGCGCACGGGGTAAGCCGTGCTTCCCCGGCCCGCACAGCGGAGTGTGCGCGCTACTCGCGTTCTGCTCTCGGAACGATCTCGGCGGTCGCCTCAGAGATCATCGCCGTCGACCTCCCCGTGTTCGCCCTGACGGGCACGCGCCATTCGGCCGGATTCAACTCACGGGGCGGGGACGCCGCTCGGGTCGGTCTTTCTCCGGCACTCCGGAGCCTGATGGCGCTTCGCGCCCGGCTACGGCTGGGCCGCGGGCTTACACCCTGTCGAGGGTGACCCGCTGCCGTCGCCTGCCGGACGTGACCGGCGAATGGCTAGATGTGAACGCCCATCCAGAATCGCGAGAGATGCCCTTCCATGAGCTCTCGCGCAAGCCCTGGTTCCCGGCGCGAGATCGCCCCTGCAATGTCGGAGTGTTCACTCTGAGATCTGCGCAGGTCCGTGCTGACACGGTTCTTCTGGATGTAAAAATCGCTCAGATCCCAGGCGTGTTTGGCGAGCTCGGTCAGTCGCTGGTTGCCGCTGGCTGCCAGCACGGCGGAGTGGAAGTCGCGGTTCGCGGCCGCGAAGGCCGCCGCATCGTCCGCCTCGGCTGGGCCGGCGCAGCGGCCAAGTGCAGCATCGATGTCGGCCAGTTGCACCTCGGTGGCGTTGAGGGCTGCCAGCTTGGCGCCCGCACCTTCGAGGATTCCGGCCAGGGCGAAATGCTCACGGACCCTCTCTTCGTCGGGGATGATCACCCGGCACCCCACCTGGGGGATGATGGAAATGAATCCCTCGGACGCCAGCCGCATCGCAGCGTCCATGACCGGCCGGCGGCTCACGCCGAACTCCTGAGCGAGTTCGTAGGTGCTCAGGACCTCCCCGAACTGGTAATGCCCTTGCATCAGCCGGGTGCGGAGGGCGTCGTAGATCTGGTCCGTCTTGCTCCCCGACGCGGTCATGGTCATGGTCATGGAACATCCAGCCTCTCGACGATCACTGCACGGGACCAAACCGATGAGAGTTAGACCCTGTCAGATTCTAGTATTTCAATACCATATCTCGCTCGAGGATACGGCTCACACGATCGTACTCGAGGCGCTCGATGATGCGGTCCAACCGAACGCGGCGACGGAACAGATGGTGCCCAGAGGATCCATCAAACGCCCTCTGGGCTAGGTGAATGCGGCCGACCGTGGGGCTTGCCGTACCGGCGGTCGACGACGACGTAGATCGCCGGTGGACCGGAACAGCTTCCGGTCGCCTTTGACGGAGAGGCTTGTCAGGTCGATCACACACCCCTAAGCTGACATACTAAGATCTCAGTACGAGAGGCGGAGCAATGAGCACATCGACGTCGACTACTACTACTACTACCGGCCCGGATGCGGCGCCCCCTGTGGAACCCCGGCGTTTCCGTAATGTCATGGGGCGCTTCACTACCGGAGTGACGATCATCGGTACCAAACACGCCGATGGGATCCACGCCATGACCGCCAACGGATTCATGTCGGTGTCTTTGGACCCGGCTCTGGCGATGGTGTCCATTGCTACCAAGGCGAAGATGCACGAGATGCTGCTCGCCAGTGGCCGCTACGGCGTGAGCTTTCTCGGTGCCGACCAGGAAACCGTTAGCCGGCACTTCAGTGGGCGCCCCGACCTCCTTCCGGATTTCAGCTTCGACGAGATCGCCGGTGCCCCCCTGGTACGGGGCGCCCTGGCTCGCATCAGTGTCGAGGTGGTCGACGCCCACCGCGCCGGGGACCACACCCTCTTCATCGGGAAGGTCCACCATTTGGACGACGCCCCGGGCGATCCACTCGTGTTCTACTCCGGCGGCTACCGACACCTACTGCGCGCAGCGCACGACACCGAGTACTCCGACGCCTGGTCCGGCTTCTGCCTGGAACCGACCGGCCCGCTCACCCTTGCCGGCTGAGTGCTGGCCCGCCCGCTGAGGCGAAGACCATATTGTTCACCGAAGGGAACCGATAATGACGCTCGCGCTGGTCTGCACGTCACACAGTCCGCTGCTGGAGTTCAACAACCCCCCGCCCGAGGTCCGCACAGAGGTGGACAGGGCCTTCGCGCAGGCCCGGCAGTTCATCGAAGACTACGACCCCGACCTCGTCGTTTCTTTCGCCCCCGATCACTACAACGGGTTCTTCTACAAGCTCATGCCGCCGTTTTGCATCGGCTTCGAGGCCTCGGGCGTGGGGGACTTCGGCAGCTCCGCCGGCCCGCTCGACGTGCCCTCGGCGCTTGCCGAGCAGATGGCGCAGTCGGTGCTGGACCAGGGCGTGGACATTGCGGTCTCCCTCGCGATGGAAGTCGACCACGGTGCGGTCCAGCCCTTGGAAATCCTGCTCGGGGGCATCGCGACGAAGCCGGTGATCCCGATCTTCGTCAATTCCGTGGCGGCACCGTTCGCGCCGATGAAGCGAATCCGTCTGCTCGGCGAGGCCGTGGGCACATTCCTGAAGAATTTCGACGGGAAGGTTCTGCTCCTCGGGTCCGGTGGTCTGTCCCACGACCCGCCGGTACCGCGGCTCGAGGCAGCGACCGGGGAACAACGGAAGATGTTGCTGGGTGGCCGCCACCCCACCGCCGCGGCGCGAGCGGTCCGCCAGCAGCGGGTTATCGACACCGCCAAGGCCTTCACCAGGGGTGAGGCCGGCATCATGGACCTCGCCCCGGAGTGGGACCGGCAACTTCTTGACATCCTGGCCTCCGGGGAGCTGGAACAGCTCGATGCGTGGACCGCCAAGGAGATGGCCGCCACGGCAGGCAACTCCGCCCACGAAGTGCGCACCTGGGTCGCGGCCCACAACGCCCTGAAAGCGGCCGCCGGCCAGTACACGGTGACCTCCGAGTACTACCGGCCCATTCCCGAGTACATCGCCGGGTTCGCCGTGACCACGGCCGTACCCGTTCACACGACCGCCGGCCTCACGTAAACAGCGGTCGCGGCCGGAACGGTGCGCGCATGATGACGCCGACACGCCGGAACACCATCGACCAGGCGCAGCCGGCCGACCTCGGCGCTCTCACCGGCGATCTCCTCGCTGCGGCAACCACGCGTATCCCGATCTCCCCGCTCTCCGAACGCTGTCCGGGCCTGACCATCGACGGGGCCTACCGGATCCAGACCAGCGTGCGCGCTCACCTGCTCGGGCAGCGTGCTGCGCGGGCACAAAGTGGGGCTGACCTCGCAGTGATGCAGCTCAGCTCGGGGTCGACCAGCCGGACGTCGGATTCCTGCTCGACGAGATGATCTTCGAGTCCGATCGGTGCGTTCCTGCGGACCGATTCATCACCCCACGTGTGGAACCCGAGGTGGCATTCATCCTCCACGAGGATCGTGCGGGCCGGGCCTCACCATCGAGGATGCTGCAGCCGCAGTGGGCCGGATCCGACGGACTGGCCCGGGCTACCCGTCTCGGAGTGCCCGCTACCGCTGCCGGTGTCGACGGTCTCATCGGCATGCCCGGCGTCGAAGACATCGACATCGTCTTCGACGTCACCTCGGCTGTAGCGCACATCGCGAACGCAGAAAGACTCGCCGGGTACGGGAACAAGCTCTCACGAAGGCGCGGCTGACCACACTGTTGCTGCCCGGTATCGGAACAATCGACGAGCTGAAGCTCGTGCATTCACTCGGCGTTAGATCGGTCCGCGTCGCCACACACGCCACCGAGGCGGACGTCTCCGCGCAGCACATCAGCGCGGCACGAGAATTGGGCATGGACGTTTCCGGGTTTCTGATGATGAGCCACATGGCGTCACCGACGCACCTCGCCGAGCAAGCCAAGCTGATGGAAGCCTACGGCGTGCACTGCGTGTACATCACCGACTCGGGTGGCCGTCTGACCATGAACGACATACGAGCGCGGATGCGCGCTTACCGAGAGGTCCTCGATCCCGAGACGGAGATCGGAATCCACGCACACCAGAATCTGTCACTGTCCGTGGCTAACTCCGGGGTTGCGGTCGAGGAAGGAGCTGCCAGGGTCGACGCATCCCTGGCCGGGCAAGGAGTTCGAAGCGGGCAACACCCCCATCGAAGCGTTCATCGCCCTCGCAGACCTGACCGGATGGAAGCACACCGGTGATCTGTTCAAGTTGCAGGACACGGCTGACGGCATCGTCCGGCCGCTGCAGGACCGTCCGGTGCAAGTGGACAGGGAGACAATCACTTTGGGCTACTCGGGCGTTTACTCCAGCTTCCTCCGGCACGCGGAGCGTGCGGCCACCACCTACGTACTCGACACCCGCGAAATCCTCGTCGAGGTCGGGCGGCGCGGACTCGTCGGCGGTCAAGAAGACATGATCGTCGACATCGCACCCGACCTCTCGGCCTAGATCTTACGGGGCTTCGCCCGCCCGACGAGTCGTGTGGTGGCGGCTGCGCTCAGGGGCACCGGCGGGTCGGGGTGGTGACCCTGGTCGACGACGTCGATCGGGTGCATGGATCGTCGTAGCGGTTGGTTGGCCTACTGGCCGCCCGACCCACCGGAGCCCACCATCACCGAGAAAAGCCGCGACGCCGACGGTCGGAGCTATCCGTGGAGCGTCAGGTCCACTGGCATGGTCAACCACTACTACTTCTACTGCGTCGCCGCCGACTTCGGCCCGTTCTTCCTCGAGTTCTGCTCGTCCTTTTCCTGCAACGCCAAACTCTGTATCAACGGCCGCCACTGGGCCCAGCGTCAGGCCGCGGGGGCAGGGCTCGGGTTCACCGCACTGGCACTCGACAACGGGTTCGCCGCGGTCGACGATCCGGCCGTGCTGCAGGCGATCTGCGACCGGCTCACCGGGGCACGGATCGATGCGCTGCTGCGCAAGTGGCTGGCGATGCTGCCCGATCCGTTCACCGGCGCCGACCGGGACGGTGAGCCAGTTCCGGAGGAGGGATTAGTGCACCGCCGCGACAAGCTCCAACAGATCAGCAAGTACCGGTTCGATATCCGCGGTGACGACTGCGTCGGCGAGGCCGGACAGTTCGTCGAGCTGGGCGTCGGGGTCTACCACGACGATCTGCCCTGCTCCACTCACCGCACGGAGGGTCCCGGGGTCGTGTCTCCCCAGGCCCAGATAGATCGAGGGGGCGATCGTGCGGGCGAGTGGCCCGATCTCGATCTGCCGCGGTGCGTCGCCCGCGGCCACCGCCGCTGGGGTGGCCGCCACCGCGCCGCCAGTCGCCTGAGCCAACTGCTCGGCCGCCCGGCGCGTCGCCGCATCGAGCCCGGGGCCCAGGCCGATGACCACCCGCGTCGCTGTCAGATGGGGAGCGTCGGGATTCTCGACGCGCCGCTCGATCGGCGTGCACCGGTCGTCGGCGACCTGGGCGGCCGGCTCGAGGACGTCGACCTGCGGATCGCCCTCGTCTCGGACGGCGGCGACCGGGAAGGACCCGGGGCGCAGTGTGCCCATCGATGGGGTGGTGTGCGCGATGACAGGCGCGAGCACGTTCCCCGCGAGCGCCGGCTTGAGCCAGAGCAGGTCCGGGTCGTCGCTGTCCGCGCCGCGTACCTCGAGCGCGACGAAATCCCCGGTGAGCCCGAGGCCCAACCGGGCCGCGACGCGCGGCGCGTAGTCGCGGCCCCGGGCGCTGAACGGGGCGATCACCGCGAACGGCGAGCCGGCGATGATCGCCGCACTGAGGGCGCTCGTGAACGGCTCCGTGGCGTACTCCTCGAGCCCGGCGTCACCGAGCACGATCACCCGGTCCGCCCCGTGCGCGTGCAGGACGCGCGGCGCGTCGCTGCTGTGCGCACCGGGGAGGACGGCAACGGTCGTGGAGTGCAGCTCGGCAGCGATCGAGCGGGCGCAGGCGAGGGCCTCGAGGCTGGTGGGGTGCAGCCCGCCACCCGGCAGCGGCTCGGCGACCGCCCAGATCTCCCGCGGCGGGGATGCCGGACCGGCAGCGTAGGTCGCGGGCCGGAGGTCCTCGCGGGCCGCCGCGAACGCGGCGGCCAGCATGCTGGCGGCGGCGGGGGCGTCGGCGCCGTGCTCCGTGGAGCGCATGCTGCGGCCGGGACGGATCTCGACGACGAAGGTCGGCGAGCCGCGGGTCCCGAAGTCGCGGGGCCCTCCTCCGAGATCATCGGCGGTGACCGTCTCGATGGCCGCGGCGTCGGCGGCGTCGACGACCCAGGGCGGCTCGATTCCACGTCCGACCGACATCAACCCCGGCAGCTCGATGGCCCAGTCCTCGGTGCCGACGTCGGTTTCCACCTCGGCCCGGATGCGACCGTCGTCGCCGGTGTGCAGGGCCACGACTTGCGTGAGTTGCGGCAGCCCGGCCAGTTCGGCGACCTGCGGACCGACCTGTGCGGTGGCGCCGTCAAGCGTCCAGCGGCCGGTGAGGACGAGGTCCGGCGCTTCACGTTCGACGAGCCGGGTGATCGCGCGCGCCGTCGCCAGCGTGTCGGCGCCAGCGAAACGCCGGTCGAGAAGATGGACGGCGCGGTCGGCGCCTCGGCGTAGTGCGTCGGCGAGGGTGGCCTGGGCGGCGGGCGGCCCCATGGTGACGGCGACCACCTCCCAGCCGAGCGCGTCGCGAAGCGACAGCGCGTGCGCGAGAGCACACAGATCGGCGGGGTTGGTGATCGCGGCGTCGGAATCGCGGCGAATGCGCTTGGTGCGTTCGTCGAAGGAGACCGCCCCCGGGGCGGGTACCTGCTTGAGGCAGACGAGGACGCGGCCGCTGCCGGAAGCGTTCATCCCAGCTCTCCCGTTACGAGGTCTTCGCTCACGTCCTGGTATTCCTCGCCCGGCCTGAGCTTCCGGAATTCCTTCTTGCGCGCCCCGCAGACCGGACAGACCCAGTCGTCGGGGATGTCCTGGAAGGCAGTTCCCGGGGGGATGCCACCGTCCGGGTCACCCAGCTGGGGGTCGTACACGTCTTCACAGACCTCGCAGACCCACAGCTCGGTTGCGGGGTCCGCCTGTGTCTCTTCCGTCGCGATCAGAATCTTCATGAACCCTCCTCGATTTGTTTGATACTAGTATGCTAGCGCGCTATTCAACGTAGTGGAAGGTGGTTTGCCACCTCCCCGTCGGTGGACACGGCTGGTCCACGGATCGGGGGTGGGGACTCGGCAGGCATCGTGCGGCGCTCCGGCGGGCGCACGGATGCTTGCTCGCGGACGTCGATCACCCGGGAGGCCCTCGACCTGGCCTCGGCGAAATCACACCCCCGCCACGCACCCTCGGCTCGGTTGTCCCTAGCGGCGCGGCATCGAAGAAGCGTTGCAGAGCTTGATGTTCCGGCGCGTGTGACGTTCATGGTGTCGGCCAAGCCGTCGGCGTGGGTTCGGGTGATCCACCACACCGCAGTGGCATCAACCGTACCCGGCTAGCGTAGTAACATTCTAGTCGGATCGGCTGCGCGTCCACCGGTGCAATACACTGGAGTGAATCGATCACTTCGCACACCTAGGATCCCATGGTCAGTCAGCGCCTCAATCGAAGCGGTCAAGCGTATGAGCAGCTCACCGCGGAGATCCTCCGCGGTCGCTGGCAGCCGGGCGACACGCTCTCGACTTACGCTCTGTCCGAGGAGCTGCAGATCAGTCGCACGCCGGTGTCCGAGGCCCTCAAGCGGCTGGAGTCAGAGGGACTCGTGGAGATCATCCCCCAGGTCGGGTGTCGCGTTGTTCGGCCGAGTTCCACGACCGTCACCGAGCTGTTCGCGATACGTGGCGTGCTCGAGGGCCTTGCCGCCGAGGTGGCCGCCAAAGCGATGAGCGCCCAGCAGCTCGCTGAGCTCGGTGGCGTGCTCGAGCGGATGGAAGCGGCCATTGATCATGGGGACGAAGTGGCCTACGGTGACCTCAACTACGAATTCCACCTGAAGATCATCGAGGGTAGCGGCATGCCGCGGCTCATCCAGACCGTCGAGGGCGTGTGGTCACTGCTGCGCTATCAGCTTGCGCGGCTTCCGTTCACGGGCGACCAGATGGGGGAGTCGATGACGGAATCCAGAACCGAGCATCGGGCCATCTTCGAGGCGCTCGAGCGACGTACCGCCAAGCGTGCCCGGACCCTCGCAGAGCAGCACACCCGTCGGTGCGGCGACCGCTTCGTCGTCTACCTGGAGGGTGCCGCCCCGCAGCGAGGAGGAGAGAAGCCATGACACAGCTGTCGGCATTGATTGCTCGTGCCCTCGACGACATGTGTGAATACCAGGAGCGCTTCACGCGCGACCCGGGCCATGCCCAGGTGTCGCTCGCCGGTGTTCCACACGCCCTGGTTCCGACCCACGTCGTGGCCAGCGACCTGCCGCGCGAGCTGGTCGAGATCCTCGGTGCCGAGCTGGCACCCGCGGTGATGTACCGGTTCGGTCGGCTCATCGGGCTCAGCCACGCGGCGGCGTTCTTCGCGGACCGCAAGATCGGCATGACCGAACCCCAGTATCGCGTGCTTACCGGCCCGTTCCACTTCGCATGGGCGGGCTACGGAGACGTGCAACTGCTGCTATGGGAGCCCAAGCTCGACGAGGACTTCCTCGTGCTGTGGGAGTCGGACAACTCGTTCAGCGCGCGAGAGGCGCTGAACGACGGGCACCGCGGCCGGGCCTGCCATCTCCAGGCGGGATACGCGGCGGGCTGGGCCTCGGAGGCGACAGGCCTCCCAATCGATGTGCAAGAGATCGCCTGTCGGGCAGAGGGCGTGTCGTACTGCCGCTTCGCGATGGCCCACCGCGATCGTGTGTCGCTGTGGATGCGCGATCCGCGCCTGCACCGCCCGACCAAGCAGTACAAAGTGATGCCGGCCAGTATGCCCCGCGCCGCGTCCGCCTGACGACGCGTCGGCAAGGTCGCCGGCCGACGAGCGGCGACCCCCTTGCGTGCGCCACAGTCCATGCGAGCCCTGAGTACTGCGCTGACCACACCCCTTTCACCCTGACGCAGCAGCGTCCAACCGCGGCGCGCGCAAGGGAAAGACGAACGATGTGGACAGCCGACGAGCACGGGCACGCGCTACGCCAACGAGAGGTCCGCACAGCCCGCCCGTCGCTTCAGGTTGGAATGATCAAGGGCCGCAGCGGGTCCCAACCTCGCTGCGGCAGGGCGAGGAAACGCGCCCTCGGCATCATCGGTGGAGTGCCGTCCGTACACGACCCGCGCATGTCCAATGCTGATGATGTGACCAAGCCCAGGGCGGCGTCCCGGTCGCGCGTCGACCGGGACGGTCCTCATCTGTTGTTTCGCGGCGGCGTCGGATGCTCGATGCAGGGCGGACACCACCCTCGTGCGCGAGGCTTTCCGGTTACACCGACCAGTCGGTGCCGTCGATCTGGCCCATCATCTTCATCGCTGCTTCCAGGGATGGAAGGTTCGCCATAGCGACCGCCATGGGGCCGCGGAACTTGACCTCGCGGGTGACCATCGCCTTGGCTGCCGGGAGTTCGCCCAGGCCGAGGCGCTGCCAGGTGTCCGTATTGGCTGTCAGCACGAACTCGGGCTTGACGCCGTCAGCCGGTGCGCCCGCCCGGACGACCTCGCCGAGGACCACCTGGATCTGACCTGCGCGGCTCTCGTCCTCGGCGAGTCGGTACTCGATGACCATACTCAGTTTCTTGAGTCCCTGGCGTGTCGCCTCGGTGTTGTTCCACAGCTCGCCGTATGTCTGCATCCACTCGGGTGAAAGGACGGGTGTTGTCATATTGCGCTCTCCTTGTTGGTGGCCCACGACACACAATCCGGTCGTCGGTGACCTGCGACACAATTTTATGTTGACCGATGTGAACAAAGATACTAACATGTTAGAACGTCAGTCAAGTAGCTGGCTTTGCGCGGGATCGAATTCGCTTCGTAGGACCACACTTTCAGGGTTCGATGGCCCGCACTCCAGGGTTCGTATAGGCCCGCACTTCCAGAAGGAGAAAGAGAATGTCTGACTCGAGAAAGCCGAAAGCATGCTGAGCAACGAACTCCGGCAGACCCTCCAGAAGGGTTTGCACGACGTGAAGTCCGACTGGACCGTCCCCGCCTCGATCATCAACGATCCCGAGGTGCACGACGTCGAGCGCGAGCGGGTCTTCGGTCACGCGTGGGTCTTTCTCGCGCATGAGAGTGAGATCCCCGAGCGCGGTGATTACGTCGTGCGGTACATCTCCGAGGATCAGTTCATCGTCTGCCGCGACGAGGACGGCGAAATCCGCGGGCACCTCAACGCTTGCCGCCACCGCGGTATGCAGGTGTGCCGCGCGGAGATGGGGAACGCCTCACACTTCCGGTGCCCCTACCACGGCTGGACCTACAGCAACACGGGAAGTCTGGTCGGCGTGCCGGCCGGCAAGGACGCGTACGGCAACCAGCTGAAGAAGTCCGACTGGAACCTGCGGCCGATGCCGAACCTGGCCACCTACAAGGGCCTGATCTTCGGCTCGCTGGACCCGAACGCCGATTCGCTGGAGGACTACCTCGGCGATATGAAGTTCTACCTCGATATTGTTCTGGACCGCAGTGACGCCGGGTTGCAGGTCGTCGGCGCCCCGCAGCGGTGGGTGGTCGACGCGAACTGGAAGCTCGGCGCAGACAACTTCGTCGGCGACGCCTACCACACCATGATGACCCACCGCTCGATGGTCGAGCTGGGGCTCGCCCCGCCCGACCCGCAGTTCGCACTCTACGGAGAGCACGTCCACACCGAGCACGGTCACGGCCTGGGCATCATCGGTCCGCCGCCGGGTATGCCGCTGCCGGAGTTCATGGGCATGCCGGAGAACATCGTCGAGGAGTTGGGGCGTCGGCTCACGCCGGAGCAGGTCGAGATCTTCCGGCCCAATGCCTTCATCCATGGCACCGTGTTCCCGAATCTGTCGATCGGCAACTTCCTGATGGCCAAGGACCACCTCTCCCCACCGACGCCGTTCCTGACGCTGCGCCTCTGGCACCCGCTCGGACCGGACAAGATGGAGGTGATGTCGTTCTTCCTCGTCGAAAAGGATGCGCCCGACTGGTTCAAGGACGAGAGCTACAAGGCCTACCTGCGCACCTTCGGGATCTCCGGCGCCTTCGAACAGGACGACGCCGAGAACTGGCGCAGTATCACCCGTGTTCTGGGTGGTCAGTTCGCCAAGACAGGGGAGCTCAACTACCAGATGGGGCGCGGCGTTCTCGAGCCCGACCCGAACTGGCCCGGACCCGGGGAGGCCTACCCGCTGGACTACGCCGAGGCCAACCAGCGCAACTTCCTCGAATACTGGATGCAGCTCATGCTCGCGGACACACCGCTGCACGCCGGCAACAGCAACGGCAACGGCAAGGTGGAGACATCGGCGGCGGCCGGCCCCAAGACCCCAGCGAAAGCGGAGGCGTAGGCCATGAGTACGCAGACACAGATCTCGGACACCACCGTCCGTGAGATCACCGAATGGCTCTACATGGAGGCCGGGCTGCTCGACGCCGGTAGGTACCGGGAATGGCTGGACCTCGTCGCCGAGGACCTGAGCTACATTGTGCCCCTGCGGGTCACCCGGGAGCGTGAGGCCGTGACCGACGTCGTCGAGGGAATGACCCACATGGACGACGACGCGGACTCGATGGAGATGCGCGTGCTGCGCCTCGAGACCGAGTACGCGTGGGCGGAGGACCCGCCGTCGCGCTCACGGCACTTCGTCACCAACGTTCAAGTCGCGCCGGGCGATAGCGAGGACGAGTTCGAGGTTACCTCGAACCTGCTGCTCTACCGCACCCGCGGTGACGTTGCTACCTACGACGTCCTCTCGGGCGAGCGTAAGGACGTGCTCCGGCGCGCGGACGACGGCTTCCGTCTCGCCAAACGTGTTGTGCTCCTTGATCAGACCACGATAATGACACACAACCTCGCCCTGATCATGTGACGGAGGAGCCTACATGAGCATCATCCACAACGACCGCGGAGAGCCGATAATCCAGATCGCCAACGAGTTCACGGTGATCCAGGTCGGCTACACCCGCACCGGCAGTGGTGAGCGTCTCGTCATCACCTCGCCGCGCCTCGGATTCCAGACCCATCTGGATCCGCTGCAACTCGAGAGCCTCACCTGGCAGACGCCGGACATGTACTCGGCGCTGCTCGACACGCCCTACGGACCGGGCTCGGAACTCAAAGCGAGCCCCCTGTCGGCTCTATTCAGAAAGGACTGATTCCCTTGGGATTCCTGGACGGCAAGGTGGCGCTCGTCACCGGCGGCGGATCGGGTATCGGCCGTGCTGTGGTCGAGCTCTACGTGCAACAGGGCGCAAAAGTGGGGATCCTCGAGATCTCCCCGGAGAAGGTGAAGGACCTGCGCAACGCACTGCCCGCCGACTCCGTCGTGGTGACGGAAGGCGACGCCACGTCGATGGCCGACAACGAACGCGCCGTCGCCGACGTCGTGGACGCGTTCGGGCCGCTCACCACGCTCGTCTGCGTGGTCGGCGTTTTCGACTACTTCACCGAGATTCCGCAACTGCCCAAGGACAAGATCAGCGAGGCGTTCGATCAACTCTTCGGCGTCAACGTCAAGAGCAACCTGCTCAGCGTGAAGGCGGCGCTCGACGAGCTGATCGAGAACGAGGGTGACATCATCCTCACCCTCTCCAACGCTGCGTTCTACCCCGGTGGCGGTGGCCCGCTGTATGTGTCGTCGAAGTTCGCCGTACGCGGCCTCGTGACCGAGCTCGCGTACGAGCTGGCGCCGAAGGTGCGCGTCAACGGCGTGGCACCAGGTGGCACCATCACCGAGCTGCGCGGCATCCCTGCTCTGGCCAACGAGGGCCAACGTCTCAAGGACGTGCCGGACATCGAGGGTTTGATCGAGGGCATCAATCCGCTGGGAATCGTCGCCCAGCCTGAGGATCACTCATGGGCATACGCGCTTCTCGCCTCCCGGGAGCGGACCTCGGCGATGACCGGCACCATCATCAACAGCGACGGCGGTCTCGGGGTCCGCGGTATGACGCGGATGGCCGGTCTCACGCAGTGAGGGTCGGCGCGTGGGTGGGTCACTCCTCCCACGCGCCGTGACGGGTTCGGACGTCCACCAGCCCGGCGACGGTCCCCGCCGTCGGGCTGGTGTCCGCTGCGATCATTCCTGCCCAGCCCGGCCGTTCCTGAGCTTCAACGGCCACCGTGGAGGGGGCGCGTCCCGAACCGTTAGGACGTCAACGACGACATTGGAAACGACACCTTCACATCGGAGATGGCATGGCACAAAAGTTCGGAGTCAATGACCTGCGCGGCGTCGTCGCGGTCACGCCGACCCCGGCGCTCCCCGACGCGGGGGAGCTCGCCGGGCGCGACACGGTCGACCTCGAGGAGACGGACCGGATGATCCGGCGGCTGATCGCCGACGGCGTCGACGGCATCATCACCAACGGCACGCTCGGCGAAATGGCAACCCTGACCCTCACCGAGTGGCAGGCATTCACACGGCGCGTGTCCGAAGTCGTGTCCGAGGTCGCCCCCGACCTGCCGCTGTTCATCGGGGCGACCACACTGAACACCCGTGACACCGTCGACCGGATCCGCTTCCTGGAAGACCTCGGGATCCACGGGGTGTTCCTCGGTCGTCCGATGTGGGGCGCACTCGGCGCCGACACGATGGCCGCCTTCTACCGCGATATCGCCGACACGTTCCCCGACATGGCAATCGTGCTCTACGACAACCCTGAAGCATTCAAAGGCCCTATCCCATCATCGGTCTACGCCGAGCTCGCCACGCTGCCCCAGGTCATCGGCGCGAAATACATTGCGCTCACCCCGAAGTTCGCGGTGGACATCGCCGCGGTCGACGGCAAGATGCGGCTGCTGCCGCTCGAAAGCGACTGGCTGGCGACCCGCACCCTCTACCCGGACGAGGCGCTTGGCTGCTGGAGCAGCAGCGCGCTGTGCGGCCCGGAGCCCGTGCTCGCCCTCCGGGACGCACTCGCATCCGGAAACCTCGATGCGGCGCGACATCTGACCCATCGCATCGACTGGACCTACGAGCCGTTCCTCGCCCGTACCAACTTCCCCGAGTTCTCCAAGTACAACGTCACCCTGGAGAAGCTCCGCTTCGACGAGGCTGGCTACATCAACGCCGGGCCCGCCCGTCCCCCATTTCTGACAGCACCCGAGGCCTATGCCGAGGGCGCGCGCGAAAACGGACGTCGGTGGCGTCATCTCGTCGACGAAATCACCACCACGAACTAGCGGCCCGTGCTAGAAGTTCTTTGACGGTACGCCTGGTCCAGTTTCCCCCAGCAGATACCGCGTTCGCGACGTAACCGATGCCTCGACTCGGGACCTCGCCGAAAGCCTGGAAGGTTCGATAGATGCCCGTACTCATTCTTCATGCTGCGATCGCATGCGCCAGACTGCTGACGCCCCGCCGTCCCACGGAGACGATCCGACGCATGCTCACGAATATCGCGATCGCGCTGGCCACTACGAGATGGGTGGCCATGGCTGCGAGCGAACAGCAGGAGGGCCCTGTGTCCATCTCGATTGAGAGATAGACCCTCCGAGCTCGAACAGGGCGACCCAGTAAGCCGACTACTGCCTGGATCGCGACAATTGGTCGGCGATGCCCGAGCTGGACGGAGAAGCTCGAGGCCGTGATGCCTTCGCTGGTATGAACGGTTTCAGGGTGATTGAACGGTGGGTCCAGGGAGGCGCCGTGTCCCCTTCGGCGGCACGGCAGGTCCGCACAATCCGCGCAGCACGGCCAGCGTAATTGCCGCGCTGGCCATCCAAGGACAAGGAGATTGGATCGATGACCGACAAGCTGAAGCTCTTCTCACAGGAGTGGTGTGACGCAGCACTCGACGCGGTCAATGCCAACGATGCGGTGTACGAGGGTTTCAAGGATCCTGACACGTTCACCAACAAGTTGGAATTCGGCGTCATCGGCCGGGACGATGTCGCCTGCCATCTCGAATTCAAAGAGGGCAAGGTCGTCTCGTTTACGCCGCGGACGTTCGACGAGAGCGAGCTGTGGCTGATCATCAACGGCAACATCGAGACCTGGCAGGCCGCCGCCGCGGGAAAGGAAGACGGCGGAAAGCTGCTGATGAAGGGGCAGATCAAGTTCGCCAAGGGCCCGATGTCCGCGGCGATCGAGAACGCGGGAGCACTCAACAACTTCCTGCTTACCTGGGGTCAGGTCCCCACCGACTGGGACGTCTGATCCCACGAAACTCTCGCACGGGGCACGCGCCCGACCCCTCATCCGGGTGAGTCGTCCGTGCAGGACCGCACGAAACGCCGTCACCCTGTCTGAAAGGCCCACCCCATGACCACTGTTGAATCCGGCACGTACCCCGTCAGTTTGTTCGATGGTGAGGACGCGAATGGCGTCGCCAACATCGTCGGGATGTTGCTCGGGCAGAACCTCGAGAACTTTCCGTCGCGAATCAAGTTCGCACGCAAAATCGCTCGACCGGTCTCCATTATCAGCACGGACACCGACACCGCCTGCACAATCGTGTTCGGCACCGACGAGGCGGTCGTCTACAACGACGTCGTCGGGAAACCAGCGGTGACCGTCATCGCCACCGTCGATCAGATCCTGGATGTGTCACAGTTGCCGATGAAGGCCGGCGGGCTCATCCCGGTGGGCTTCTTCACCGGCCGGGGCATGACGGTGCTCGGGGAAATCTTGAAGCACAAGCTCGTCGTCAAAGGTCTGCTCACCCACACCGTGACCGCGCTGCGCACCATTGCGTTGGTCTCGGTGATCGAACCATGACCTCCCTCTCGGGCCGCAGCCGCCCGGCCAGCCACGCCTACGATGACCAGGCGATGCAGGATGAATTGCCCTATGCAGACGACGACGTCGTGCAGGGCGGGGAACCGCCTCGGGCGTCGAAGGCCACGAACATCGTCAGAGGTTTGCTCCTGCTCGCCCTGATCCCGGTCTCGGTGTTCTACCTGGGCCCGCGGATCTACAACCTGACCGCCACCCCCTACCGACTGGACCAGGCCGTGGTATCCGCCGGGAACTACAACCCCGCACTGGACAAGATCGTCGAGCACGAAAAGGTGACCTTGTCCGCGTTCGCGTCGCTGGAGAAGATGAAGACCGCGCTCGCAAGTGTTCTCGTCACCGATGCGACCGTCACCACCGAACTCCATACCTTGACCGGTCAGATCAGCGGCGATGTGCAGGCAACCCTCGATCAGGCCGGCGCGAACGTGACCGATCTCATTGCCTCCCTCGACACTCTGACCACGCACATCAACTCGTTGCAGCCTCCCGTCGACGGCGCCACCGCGGCCCTCGCGGCCGACAGCGCCACGTTGGGGGCCATCCTCGACGACGCCCGTTCGACGGCGGCGAAGGTGCACAACGCCCGGGTCTCCGCGGAGGAGTCCGCGAACGACCTGTCAGGAAAATAGGAGAAGTTCTGTGATTTTCTTCGGACGCCGCGGCGGTCCCGCCCGGATGGTTCTGGCGATCGTGGCGGTCGGTGTACTCGGTCTGCTCACGTTCGTGGTGTTCAACCTCAACACCCGCCTCGACAATCAGCAGCGCGCCAACGTGACGAGCATCGCCGCTTCTCAGGCCATCGTCGACGTCAACGACAAAGTGACCGGCCAACTCCGGCAACTGACCGAGCTCACCCACACGGCACAGACCGCGCTCGATGCCACCTCCGCGCTCGGTCCACTGCTGATCAAGTTGGATGAGGCGATCGCCCCGGCGGCGGCGATGCTGGCCAGCAGCACCGCGGGCGCCCAGATGACTAACGACCAGCTCACCAACATCCAGTCCATCCTCGGTGAGGTCCAGAACACCGTGCTCCCGTTGGTGTCCTCTGCGGAAGCGTTCGGGGAGCAAGGCAACCAGCTGCTGGCGATCGTGCAGGGGCTGGTGAGCGACCTGAGGGTCTCGGTCGAGGCGGCGAAGACGATCAACCAGATGCTTCCGCTTCCCGGCTGAGCACTCTTTCACCGTCGACGATCCGACACTACTTCCACTGGACGTGATATGCAGCAGCGCAACGATTTACCTCCTGACGCCTTCCCACCCCGAGGCCTGACCAGATACAAGCGATTCGATGTGCCCGCGGCGGCGCTGCCCTACCGAAAAGGCACCAAGCCGCATCGGCCGGATGTGCTGGTGCCTGCGATCCCCGACGCGACCGGGTTCTCGGTGGCAACCGAGTGGCTGGGCCGCCTCGCCGCGGTCATCGCCGTCGTCCTGTTCGCACTGGTGGTGGCCTCCATCCACAAGGGTCTGCAGGTGCAACACAGCGCTCGCACCGTCGTGGACAACTTCCGCCTCACCAACGACTTCTTCGCCCAACGCGCGGACCTTACCGCGCCCGCCACCGCCCGCAAACAACTCGACGAACTGACAGGAGTCTTGACCCAACTCAACATTGCGACCGCGACCGACGTCGACCACCTCGACGCCCTCCTGCCGAACGCGCGCACGTTGCTCGCCGCCGGCCAAGGTGACACACAGATCGCCGGCCAGCTCGAAGGGGTCGCCACCACATTGCAGGGCGCGGCGGCATCCCTGCATCAGATATCGGCACGCGCGAACATGACCGTGACCGGCGTCGACAACGAACTCACCCAGGCCATCGACCTGGTGAACCAGCTCAACGGGGAACTCACCCGCACGACGAACAAGCTCGCGCTCGTTCCCGCCACCGACGCCTTCATTCCTGCCCCCGGAGGGAACTGATGATCACCAAAAAGTTGTGGACCGCGATCGTACTCGTGCTGGGTGCGGGGTCGGCGGTGGTTCTGTGCGCCCTCAACGGGTTCTTTCCCGCGCTGCGTGATGTGAGCGATCCGCTGGGGCGGCCGTCGAAACTCAGTCTCGAGCTGATCGATTCCGCAGGCCAATTCGACACCCTGACCGCGATTCTCGTCCCCAAGCACGCGCGTCTGGCCTCCGACATCCAGACCTTGACGCCGCTCGCGAACGATCTCGAAGGACTCACCGACAAGGCCAGCGAACTCTCCGGTCAAGCCAAGACACTGAACGCCTCCACCAGTACCGTCAGCGAGATCGCGGCGCCGCTGCCCGACCTGATCGTGACGGTGACCGGTCGTTCCGACACCGCGAGCCCGACGGTGGCCGGACTGTCCACTGCGGTCGGATCGGTGACCACCCAGCTGGAGGCGATCAGCCACGGATTGACCACCGTCCAGGGATCCCTCGGTGCGCTCGGCCCGAAGGCCTCCGCCATCTCTGCGACCCTCGCAATCGTTCGGGAAGAGGCCGCACACGTGCAGGAATTCGGCCCCCTCCTCGCGGTAATCGGCCCCCCGGTCAATGACCTGAACCTCCCCGCCCTCGGTGTCGCACCCGCACCGCCCTCATGACCGCCCGCACCGGCTTGTGGTCGACCACTGAGCGAGTGAAAGGCAGAACTTGATGTTTCGGCTCTCCTGGGCGATCGCCCTGTCCTTTACCATTGCGGTTCTCGCTGGCATCCTGATCGTGACGCGCGATCTGAGTATCTCGAACGACATCTTCAAAGAGGGAGTGGCACAAGCGAAGATCGTCGACAGTACAACCGACCAGGCACTGGACGGTGCGCAGCAGTTGCCCCCCGCTGATCAGGCCCTCCACGAGGGTCTACCCCAGGTGGTGGGGGTACTCGACTCCCTCGCCAGAGCCGACCGGACTCTGGGTTCGCTCGGTGATCACTTGCAGTCTCTGGGGGACGCCTTGAAGTCCGCGGACGCCCCGCTCGGCGGGATCATCGATGCCGGCCAGTCCGCGACCGATCAGGCGAACGCGGCGGCCGCCCCGGCCGCGGAGATCGTGAACACCCTGTCCGCGGCCGATACGAAGGTTCAAGCCTTGGGCCCGTTGCTCGACCGATCACTCGCCCTCAGCCAGACGATCGACTCGAAACTGCGCATCGCGCTCACCCTGCCGAAAGTAGGAAACTGAGGTCCGACGATCCGATACGCAGTCCGAGCGGTCGCGCTCCCCGGCTTCTACGGTAGGCATCCACGGTGAAGCGAGCGTGCGCCCCTCTCCCGTGCTCGTCGCGCGGGAGCGCATCCTCGAATCAATACGCTCACAACCTATGTCTGCCTGGGCCGAACAAGAACTCTCAGCGTCGACCTTCTACGACTTCACAGAACTCGATCGTGCTCGCGACTGTGTGCCGGGAGTGTCGGCGAGATGAGCAACCTGCGATTCCATTCGCGTAGTTGGTCGATTGTGTCTTTGCCTTGCTAAAGCTAAAGAGTCGGCCGCACTCAATTGGACATAGCGGTTTCCCGCCGGACCGCCTGGGGAGCTGAAGGACTGGGCGGAAGACACTGGCTGGGCGGCCGAGGTGTACGAGCGGCGTGAGAGTGCCCTGATTTTGATGGGGTTCACCGGCGCCTTCTGGCGCAGCGAACTCGTCGCCCTGAACTGCGGCGACGTCAGCGTGCACCGGCTAGACGGTATCCACATCCGCCTGCGCCAATCGAAGACCGACCAGGAGGGCGCCGGATCGGTCAAGGCGCTGCCGTTCACCACCTCGCCCCAGTGGCACACCGTGCCCACACTTCCGGTGGGCGCAGGTCGTGGCCGCCTTCGACACCGCCAACCGTCCCGGGGTGATCCGGATGCTGCGCCGCACCGCCGTTCGACAACCAAGTCTGCCGCGGCGCGCTGCCGCGGATGAGGGCCCGGTCGCCGTTGTTCCGGTCGATCCGCAAGAACGGCAACCTCGGGGGCACCGCCCTGTCCGGGCGTCGGTGCATGCGGCAATCCGCCGCCGCGCCGCCCTGGCCGGGTACGACGAGAACATCGTCGCCCAACTCGGTGGGCACTCGCTGCGGGCCGGGTTCGTCACCCAGGCCTTCCGCAACGGCGCCGACGCGCACGCGATCATGCGCCAGACCGGGCACATCCGGCGACCGTGGAGATTTACGCGCGGGAGAACGCCCCGCTGATCGGCAACGCCGTCACTGAGATCGGACTCTGACGCCGATGAGCACGGACTGTTACCCGCAAGCACCGGCGGGTAACAGCCTGGTGGTCGCGGGACGGTACGCCCCGTCTGGGGACGGCTACCGTCAGGAATTGACGGTAGCCCAGATCTCTTCCGTGGACAGGCTCGGGTCGTCAACGCTGCGGATAGATTGTGTTACCAGCAGTCTTCCTGTGTTCTCCAGATGTGCCCGCATGGCCGCCTCTGCCTCGACTGGATTGCCGGCGATGAGCGCGTCGATGATGGGCGCGTGCTCGTTGTCGATGTCGGTGAGTGTTCTGGTCCTGTCGGCGGTATTGGCCCCGAGTAGCCGGGTGGTCTCGCGAAGGGTCTTGACGATCGCGCGTGCGCGGGCGTTGTCGGCGGCGTCGAGGATCAGGTCGTGAAGCCCGAGATCGTGATGGGCGAACTCGTGTTCGTCGCCGCCGGCGGCGGCGTCCTGCATCAGGCGTCGCTGCTTCTGCAGCGCGTCGGAGAGGGTTGGGTCGGCCACGGTTGCGGCCTTGCGGACCGCGGGTAGTTCCAGGGCCAACCGGACTGCGAAGATCTCCGCGATCTCCTTCGGCTGGGGGAGGAGAATGCGGAAGCCTTGGCGTGCTTCGAACTTGATGACTCCCACTTCTTCCAGGCGCAGCAAAGCGTCCCGTACCGGGGTTCGGGAGATGCCCAGACCCTCGGCGAGTTGGTAGACCGAGTACTTCACTCCTGGTTTCATGCGGCCGTCGTCGATGGCCGCCCGCACCGCCGCGATCGCCTGCTCCATCCGTCGTCCCGCGAACGGGGTGAGCGGTTCGAGTTCGAGCGCTTCGTCTGCCACCCGCTCACTGTAACAACACGGGGCTGTTCGTAGCATGCTAGGTGCATGTAGCATGCTACGAATGATCTCCGCTGAATCACTGGCCGCTGAGCTGCGCAGTTCGGGAGTGAGCGACGTTCTCTCCGACGGCACCACCCGCGCCGCCTATTCGTCCGATGCGTCCCTGTACCGGGTGCGACCGCGGGTCGTCGCGCGGCCGCGCCACGCCGACGAGGTCGCTGCCGCCCTCGCGGTGTGCCGCCGAGAGGGCGTGCCGCTGACCTCCCGCGGTGGTGGCACCTCCGTTGCAGGTAACGCCGTCGGGACGGGACTGATTCTCGACTTCAGCCGGCACATGAACCGGGTGCTGTCGATCGACAGGGACGCACAGACCGCCACCGTCGAGCCGGGCACGATTCAGACGGTGCTGCAGCAGGCCGTCGCACCGCACGGCCTACGATTCGGGCCCGACCCATCGACGTTCACTCGCTGCACCATCGGCGGCATGATCGGAAACAATGCCTGCGGTTCGCGCACGCTCGGATACGGCCGGACCTCGGACAACGTGAAGGGCCTGCACGTTCTGACCGGGACCGGGGAGTCGTTGCAACTGGGTTCGGCCGGCGAGGTGACGGCCTCCCCGGCGCTGAGTGCACTGCAGCAGGTCACCCGCGCCGGTTTGGCGACCATTCGCACCGAGCTCGGGCAATTCGGCCGTCAGGTGTCCGGATACGCCCTGGAACACCTGCTGCCGGAAAATCGGTTCGACGTGACCCGCACGCTGGTCGGCACGGAGGGCACCCTCGCGGTGGCAACCCGCGCGACGGTCCGCTTGGTGTCCGAGCCCGCCCACCGTGTCCTGGTCGTGCTGGGGTACGCCGACATCGCGTCGGCGGGTGACGCGACCCCGCTGGTGCTGAAGTTCGATCCGACCGCTTGCGAGGGTATCGATTCCCGGATCGTCGAGGTGGTGCGCGAGCGCCGCGGTCCGGATGCGGTTCCGCCGTTGCCTGCGGGGGCGGCGTGGTTGTTCGTCGAGGTCGTCGGCGACGACCTCGACGAGACGATGGCCAGGGCCCGGCAGGTCGGACGGGACTGCGGAGCCGTGGACAGCCTCGTGGTCACCGACGAGGGTCGCACCGCCCAGCTGTGGCGGATTCGCGCCGATGGTGCCGGACTCGCCGGCCGCAGTCCTGCCGGCCTTCCCGCACACGCGGGATGGGAGGACGCGGCCGTGCCACCGGCCATGCTGGGCAACTACCTACGCGACTTCGACGCCCTGATGGACGAATCGCCGTCACCGGCCTGCCGTACGGGCACTTCGGTGACGGATGCATGCACGTGCGGATCGATTGGCCGCTCGACAAGCCCGGCGGCGACGGCATCTTCCGGGACTTCCTGGTCGCGGCGAGCACACTCGTCGCCGGCTACGGCGGATCCCTGTCTGGTGAGCACGGGGACGGCCGCGCCCGCAGCGAACTATTGCCACTGATGTACTCACCGGACGCGATGAAACTCTTTGCTGCCGTCAAGCACGTCTTCGACCCGGACAACATCCTCAACCCCGGAGTGGTGGTCGACCCCCACCCGGTCGACGCGGACCTGCGCATTCCCGCAGCCCCACTCCTGCGCCGCAACCTGGCCCTGGCCTACCACCACGACGACGGAGATTTCACCCAGGCGGTGCACCGCTGCACCGGCGTCGGAAAATGCCGGGCCGACAACACCGCCACCGGGGCAGTGATGTGTCCGTCGTATCAGGCGACCCGGGAGGAGAAGGACTCCACCCGCGGCCGGGCGCGCGTGCTGCAGGAGATGATCAACGGCACCGACATCGACGGTGGCTGGCGATCGCCCGAGGTTCACGACGTCCTCGACCTGTGTCTGTCCTGTAAGGGGTGCTCCTCGGACTGCCCGACCGGTGTCGACATGGCCGCGTTCAAATCCGAAGTGCTGCACCAGAGCTACAAGGGCCGCATCCGCCCCGCCTCGCACTACTCGCTGGGATGGCTTCCGCGCTGGGCGAAGATCGCCAGCCGCGCGCCCGGTCTGGTCAACGCCGCGATGCGCGTTCCCGGCATCGGACCGCTGGCGTTGTCGTCGGCCGGGGTGGACAAGCGCCGCACCATCCCACCGTTCGCGAAGCGGACGTTCCGGTCCTGGTTCAAGGCCACGGAGAACGACCGCGTCACAACCGGTGACCCGGTGCTGCTGTTCGTGGACTCGTTCACCAATTACTTCACCCCCGAGGTCGGGCACGCAACGGTGCAGGTGCTCGAGGCCGCCGGCTACCGGCCGCAACTGACCGACAAGCAGCAGTGCTGCGGGCTCACCTGGATCTCCACCGGCCAGCTCACTGCGGCGAAGAAGATCCTCGGCCGCACCGTGGATGCACTGTCCGGTAGTGCCGCGGCCGGAATTCCGATCGTCGGAATGGAGCCGTCCTGCACGGGTGTGTTGCGCTCGGACGCAGCAGAACTGCTCGGTCGGACGACGGCCGAACCGGTCGCCGCCGCAACCCGCACCCTCGCGGAACTGCTGACGGACCGAGGGTGGGAACCGCCGTCGCTCGAAGGCAAGTCCGTTGTCGCACAACCACACTGCCACCACCATTCGGTGATGGGGTGGAGCCCGGACGCGCAACTCCTGGAGAAGGCCGGTGCACAGGTGCAGCGGCTGGGCGGCTGCTGCGGATTGGCCGGCAACTTCGGCGTCGAGAAGGGACACTACGAGGTGTCGGTGGCAGTCGCCGAGCAGCAGCTCCTGCCCGCCGTGGCGGGGGCGGACGCGGACACCACCATCCTCGCCGACGGATACTCCTGCCGGACGCAGCTGTCGGATCTGACCGACCGCCGCGGTGACCACCTGGCGCAATTGCTCGCCGCGCAACTCGAAGGTGGGGCCGCGCGCCGGCGGGACTGACCCTCGTTGACCGCTGGACACACGGAAAGGGGCGGTGGCGGAGACCACAGTCGGTCTCACTCGCCACCGCCCCCGGCGGTCGTGGGTTACCCCGGAGAGGACTCGGTGATCGTGTGCGGAGCAGGATCGGAGATGTTGTGCGCGAGCGGATTTTCCGGATTGATGCGGCGCCGAATCTGGTAGGCCACCAACGCCAGGATCAGGGCTGCGACACTCAGCGAGATCTGCGAGCGAGAGGACTCGACGTAGAACATCGACACCAGCACCCCGACGATGCCGGCGGCCGCGAGAACGGACAGGGTCGGGAACCACCACATCTTCAACTTGAGCTGCGCGACCTCGTCACGGCTCATGCTGCTGCGCAACTTGATCTGCGACAGCGCGATCATGAGGTACACCATCAGGATGGTGGCGCCGGACGCGTTGAGCAGGAAGGCGAAGACCGTCTCGGGCGAGAGCCAGGGTGTGCGCACCACCAAACGTGCGGTGAAGAAGTTTCGACACCAACGAATCGCTCGACGACGCGACCCGGCAGGGCATCGACCACGCCAACGCCGCCGCACTGTTCACCCGCTGAATCCCTGCAGCTGCCCGTCCCCTCGACACTGTCGTCACGGTGACGGTCGCCAGCAGATCCCGCCGCCGCGTACCGGAACAGGTATCTGCATGATCGTGCCGTGACGGTAGACCTCGCCACCGTCACGGCGCCGCAGTCTCAGTTGCCGCCTGCTCGGCTACGCAGGTCGAGGGCGATGTCGACGATGAGGTCTTCCTGTCCGCCGACGAGGCCGCGGCGGCCGACCTCGAGGAGGATGGTGCGCACGTCGATGCCGTACCGCTGGGACGCGGCTTCGGCGTGCCGGAGGAACGACGAGTACACGCCGGCGTAGCCGAGGGTGAGGGTTTCCCGGTCGACGCGCACGGGCCGGTCCTGCAGCGGCCGGACGAGGTCGTCGGCGGCGTCCTGGAGGGCGAACAGGTCGCTGTTGTGCTTCCAGCCCTGCAGGTCCGCGACCGCGATGAACGGTTCGATCGGGCAGTTGCCGGCGCCGGCGCCGTGCCCGGCCAGGGAGGCGTCGACCCGGGTGACACCTTCCTCCACGGCAACAACGGAATTGGCGACCGACAGCGACAGGTTCTCGTGGGCGTGGATGCCGATCTCGGTGGCCTCGTCGAGCACGTCCCGGTAGGCGCGGACCCGGTCGCGGACGCCGTCCATGGTCAACCGGCCACCGGAGTCGGTGACGTAGACGCAGTGCGCGCCGTAGGACTCCATGAGCTTGGCCTGGGCGGCGAGTTCGGGTGCGGTGGTCATGTGGCTCATCATGAGGAAGCCGGAGACGTCCATGCCGAGTTCCCGGGCCTTGCCGATGTGCTGGGCGGCGACGTCGGCCTCGGTGCAATGGGTCGCGACCCGGACGGACCGCACGCCCAGTCGGTAGGCGTGTTCGAGTTCGGCGATGGTGCCGATGCCGGGCAGCAGCAGGGTGGTCAGCCGGGCGTGGGTGAGGTTGGCGGCGGCGGCTTCGATCCATTCCCAGTCGGTGTTGGAGCCGGGACCGTAGTTCAGCGAGCCGCCGGCGAGTCCGTCGCCGTGGGCGACCTCGATGCCGTCGACACCGGCGGCGTCGAGCGCGGCCACGATGCGGCCGACGTCGTCGGGGGTGATGCGGTGGCGGACGGCGTGCATGCCGTCGCGGAGGGTGACGTCTTGGATGAACAGCCTGGTGGTCATCGGGTGGCTCCCTGGGTTGCCGCCGGGGCGGCGATCGTGTCGGCGACGGACTCGGCGTAGCGCACTGCGGCGGAGGTCATGATGTCGAGGTTGCCGGCGTAGGCGGGCAGGTAGTGGGCGGCGCCTTCGACTTCGAGGAACACCGTCACCTGGTGGGTGGGGGCTGCCGTGTCCCCGGAGGCGAGCAGGGTGTGCACGGGTTGGCCGTCCGGGACGGGGGTGATCTGGACCTGTTGCTTGAGCCGGTAGCCGGGCACGTAGGTCGCGACGTGGTCGACCATCGTCTGGATCGAGTTCCGGATGGCGTCGTGGGTGGCCGGGTCGGGGGCGGAGATCAGGCACAGGACGGTATCGCGCATGATCAGCGGCGGGTCGGCCGGGTTGAGGATGATGATGGCCTTGCCGCGGCGGGCGCCGCCGACGGTTTCGATGGCGTGGGAGGTGGTTTCGGTGAACTCGTCGATGTTCGCGCGGGTGCCCGGTCCGGCGGACTTCGAGGCGATGGAGGCGACGATTTCGGCGTAGGCGACCGGGGTCACGCGGGAGACGGCGGCGACGATCGGGATGGTGGCCTGACCGCCGCAGGTGACCATGTTGACGTTGGTGGCGTCCCGGTGTTCGTCGAGGTTGACCGCCGGCACCACGAACGGGCCGAGGGCGGCCGGGGTGAGGTCGATCAGCCGTTTGCCGAGCGGTTCGAGCAGGGCGGCGTTGGCGGCGTGTGCCTTGGCGGAGGTGGCGTCGAAGATCACGTCGATCTCGTCGAAGTTCGGCAACTGAAGGAGGCCTTGGACGCCGCCGGCGGTGGTGGGGACGCCGAGGCGGCGGGCGCGGGCGAGGCCGTCGGAGTCGGGGTCGATGCCGACCATCGCGCCCATCTGCAGGACGTCGGAGTGGCGGATCACCTTGATCATCAGGTCGGTGCCGATGTTGCCGGATCCGATCACCGCGACGGTGACCGTACGGGTGTTTACGCTCATGGTGCTCACTCCTGGGTGAAGGTGGCGGTGACCGATCCGAGACCGGTGATGTCGGCGCGGACGGTGCCGGCGGTGTCGATGACGGCCATCGGGCCGAGGGCGCCGGACAAGATCACCTGCCCGGCCAGTAGTGGTTGGCCGAACTCGCGGGCGGTGCGCGCGAGCCAGGCCAGCGCCCGCAGCGGGTCACCGAGGCAGGCGGCGCCGGTGCCGGTCGACACCTCGGTGCCGTCGATGGACATCTGCATCTGCGCGGCGACCGGGTCGACGGAGTCGAGGGTGCGGCGGTTCTCGCCGAGGACGAACAGTCCGCTCGACCCGTTGTCGGCGACGGTGTCTCCGAAGGTGATGTCCCACCCGGCGATTCGGCTGTCGACGATCTCGAGGGCGGCCACCGCGTAGTCGACGGCGGCGCGGATCTGGGCGTCGTCGAGCGGCCCGTCCACCAGGTCGTGGTCGAGGACGAACGCGATCTCCGCCTCCACCTTCGGCTGCAGCAGACGAGACAGCGGGATGGGGGTGGTCTCCTGGCAGTACATGTCGTCGAACAGCACCCCGAAGTCCGGTTGGTCGACGCCGAGCTGCTGCTGGACCGCCGGGGAGGTCAGGCCGATCTTGCGGCCCACCACGCTCGCGCCGGCGGCGATCCGGCCGGCGACGATCCGCTCCTGGACGGCATACGCCGCGGCGACGTCGTCGGCACCGATCAGGTCGCGGACCGGCGCGCACGGCGTGGAAGTTGCGGCGGCGGTGCTCAACCGCTCGGCGGCCGCGGCGACCGCGTCGGTAGTGGAGGGCAGGCTGGTGCCCGGAGGTGTGCTCATCTGACTTCCCGATGTGATCGTGGGGAATGGACTGTGGTTCCACTGTCGCCGCCGGGAGATGGTCCGCCAAGCATTGCGTTCCACTGAGCCGAACACGCGCCGTATCGTGGGCGATGTCGCCGGTAGCAGCGGAGGTGAATCGACGGTGTCCGATCAGGAGTTCGACCGCACGACGGTGCTGGGCAAGGTCATGATGGTGCTGCACGCGTTCACCATCGACGACTCGACCCTGTCGCTGGCCGAACTGGCCCGGCGGACATCCATCCCGAAAGGCACGTTGCACCGGATCCTCACCGACATGGTGACGGTGCGGATGCTGGACCGCACCGGGGCCGGCTACCGGCTCGGCGGATCGCTGTTCGAGCTGGGCATGCGCGCATCGGTCGAGCGCAGCCTGCTCGAGGTGGCGATCCCGTTCATGGAGGATCTGTACGTGCGCACCCACGAAACGGTGCACCTGGGCGTCCTCGACGGGACGGAGGTCGTGTACCTGTCCAAGATCGGCGGGCATCGACAGGCCAGCGCACCGTCGAGAATCGGGGGCCGGATGCCGGTGCACTGCACCGCAATCGGCAAGGTGCTGCTCGCCCACGCCGACAAAACGCTGCGGGAGCAGGTGCTTTCCGCTCCGCTGGCCCGGTACACCCCGCGCACCATCATCCTGCCCGGACCGCTGCGCACCCAGCTCGACCGCATCACAGAAGAGGGCATGGCCTACGAATACGAGGAATCCGCAACCGGAATCGTGTGCGTGGCCGCCCCCGTCCGCGACGGCGAGGACGTCGTCGCGGCGATCAGCGTGACGGGCCCGTCCCACCGCTTCCGCCCTGACACGCACGCCACGTCGGTCCGCGCAGCGGCTGACGGCATCGGCTTGACACTTTCTCGCCGTACTCAGCTTGTTGCCGACACTCGATGAAGTTCGTACCACTCTCTGTGTCTTCAGGAATCCAGTGACCCGTTCCGACCCCGTCTGGCCCAAGCCACACTTGGCATGAAACCGCCGCAGCGGCCGCGGGTGTATAACGCCGTCACCTGAGCTTGATTTTTAAGTGCGCCACGAGCGCGGAAGGTGAGGTTTGGTTGTGTAGGTGACCTTGCTGGAAGCGGTGCTGTGCAGGAGATGAGGGTTTTGTGGCCCCTCGGAGTCGCCTTGCGGTAGGAGGCTTCAAACCACCCCGAGCTGCGTTAGCTGAAGACTGTCGTGGTGAGCGTCGGGGGGAAGGCGCGCCTTTGAGTGCGTCAGGTGGGGTTCGGGAAGGCGAACGCGAGTGAACCGCTGTTGACGTGTCGAAACAAGTAGCTGGCATCAAAACCGGGGCGGTTAAATGGCGCCGGGATGAGCCTGGCGGGTGACCGTGTATTGGCCAGGCGGTGTCCGGCATGGAGGCGGCGCGAGCCCGAACTGCGGCTTCTGCATGGAACGTGGGAAGGCGCGTGTCGATACTGCCCGATGTCCGGTTCCCGGGCGGGTGGGTGAAGAGGGAGAGCACCGGACGGCCGAAACCGGAGGTGTTGAGTACCGTGGCGGCGCGCGCCGGCGGACCGGCTCGTAGTAGTGATGAAACCCCGCGGTGCGTGCGGTGGAGATACCGAAGCCGCATGGTGGCGGGACGAGGGTTCTCGGCATACCTTGCGTCGGTGACAGAGTGGCGCAGACGATGGTCGCGCTGGCGTTGGAACCTCGGACGGAGTCGATCTTCCATGACGACTCCTACGGGTACCGGCCCGAGCGCGGTGCGTTGGACGCGGTCGCGAAGTGCCGCGAAAGGTGCTGGCAGAAGGCCTGGGTCATCGATTTGGACGTCAGCAAGTTTTTCGATTCGGTTGACCATGATCTGATGGCGAAGGCGGTGGCCGCGAACACGACTCACGAGCAGCGCTGGATTGTGCTGTATGTGCGGCGGTGGATGGTGGCCCCGATTCTCATGCCCGACGGCAGGTTGGTCGAGCGGGATCGCGGGACCCCGCAGAGGTCGGCTGTCTCGCCCGTGCTCGCTAATCTGTTCATGCACTATGCGTTCGACATGTGGCTGGAGCGGGAGTTCCCGACCGTTGAGTTCGAACGTTATGCCGATGATGCCGTCGTGCATTGCGCGACGGAGCATAGGGCCAGGGAAGTGTTGGCCGCGTTAGAGGTTCGGATGGCCGAGGTCGGGTTGCAGCTGCATCCGGCCAAGACCAAGATCGTGTACTGCAAGGACAAGAATCGGCGGCTCGAATGTGAGAACACGTCGTTCACGTTCCTGGGGTATACGTTTCGAGCGCGGAAGGCGCAGACCAGGGATGGACTGAGAGTGTTCAGTGCGTTTCTGCCCGCGATGGGTGCCGATGCGCTCAAAGCCAAGAGCGCGGAGGTCAAGGGCTGGCGTATTCACCTGCGAACCGCTAAGGATCTGTCCGAGTTGGCCGGGTGGATGAACCCGATCATTCGGGGGTGGATGACCTATTACGGCAAGTTCTATCGGAGCGAGATCTACGTTCTGTTGCGGCGCATCAACACCTACCTGGTGCGGTGGGCGAGACGGAAGTTCAAGCGGCTGAGGTCGTTCAAGAGGGCCGAGCGGTGGTGGAAGGGGATTTTGCGACGCCAGCCTCGCCTGTTCGCCCACTGGGACTGGATGGCCGATTTTCAATGGATCAGGTGAGAAGAGCCGTGTAACGGGAGACTGTTAAGCACGGTGCTGTGGGAGCCCCGGGGTGAGATTCCCCGGGGCCACCCGACCCTGGGCAGGCGGCCCCGACGGGTTTTCTACCTTTGGTTTCGGCGCGTTTGCCCACGTGGTGATGCGGTGCGCGGTGGGTGTTTTTCGATCCGGGTGGGCGTCCGGGTCCGGGTCGACTGGGTTTCGGTGCACTGGCCGGAACAGGCATCGCCGCACGGGTGCGCGAAAACCCTCGACGAACCCGCGCCGGCGTCAATCGTGGTGGTGGGACAGGCCGTTCCCACGGGTGGCGTAGGTCCTCGGCCAGAGGACGGGCGAGCCGGAGTTGGGCGTAGGCCACCAGCACGATCCAGGTCCAGCGGTCGGCCGCCTCGGGACTGCGGAGCCGAGGTGCGGTCCACCCCAACGTCTGCTTGAAGAAGCGGAAGGTGTGCTCGAGATCGAAGCGCCGCAGAAACAGCTGCCACAACCGGTCGAGATCGTCAGCACCGACGCCCGGGTCCGAGCACCACAGCCACACCGGGGTGGGATGCCGGTCCCCAGGAAGGTGGTCGACGGTCAACCGGATCACCGTGCCTTCCACGATCGGTGGCGGCCCCGGGTGCTGAGCCCACGAGCCACGATGGACGAGTCGCGGGTGCAACCGATTCCACGCCGAAGCGGAGGCTGTGCCGTATCGGTCCGTCTCGGTGCTCGAGGTGGTCTCGGGTGCAGGCCACGTAATCGGGTCGGCGAATCGAAACTCGGGGCCGTGCCGGGGTGGGCGCCCAGTACGGGCCGGTGGCGGCGCCGGGAAGCACAGCACCCGGTCCGAACGCATCCGACCCAACACCTGCACCGGGAGATCGGCGAGCACGAACGCCAACCGCGCCAACTCGTATCCGGCGTCGAACACCAGCAGAATGTCCGGGTCGCCGTCGCGGTGGTGCCCGGCCTCGCGCAACCGCGTGATCACTTCACGCACCTGGGTCGCCGTCACAGCGGTTTCGTCATCGTCGGGGCGCAAGCGGACCGCGTCGAGCACCGACGTCCACGAGGTACGCCCGGTCTCGAGTGCGGCGACGAACGAGTACGGCCACCCCGGGATCAGCTGCGCCTGATTCTTCCCGCGGCCGTAGACGTGGCAGAACCCGCGCTGCGGACTCGTCGGTGCATCCGGGCGCAACCAGGCACTGACATCGACGGCCAGAACGATCCGGCCGCCACGATCACACGGGATCGTCAGCCCGCCGAGGGCGCGGCGCAGCCGAGTGAAATCTACTCTGCCGCAGTTAATTGCGTCGTACAAGGCGCCGTGACCGCGCCGATGCTCGGCGGCCAGTGACAACTCGACCAGGGTGCGAACCGCGGTGCCGGAACACAGCAGCGCATCGGTCAACTCGAACAATGCATCACCTCGGGTCGGCAGACACCGGTAGAACTCTTCGCGGAACGACACCAGGTCGACACGCGGATCGGGGACCGATCCTTCCCCGACCGCCCACCGATCGGGCACACTGATACTCACGGCCACCGCCTGTCTTCGTCTCGAAAGTTCTGTGGAAGGAACCTCAAGATGATCAGGCGGTGGTCGCCTCATGCCGCGGCGACACGCCGAACAACACCAGCACCAACTGCCCCACGCGATGGCCGAGGTTAAACGACAAGCTGAGGGAGAGCGTGTCCCCATGGATGATTCGTGTTCGTGGCGACGCGTGGTGTGCTGCGCGGTGGCTCACCGAAGCGAGGGACGAGGGCATAGCGAATCTAAATTTCACGCCCACATTGACCGCCTCGCTGATACGGGTCGGTCGCGGGTTGTGGTCAGGCGGAGTGCCTCTGGATGTACTCCTCGACGGCCTCACGCATCAGTTCGCTGGGCTTGCGGTGCTGGCGTTCGGCGAGTTCGTCGAGCTTGTTGCTCAGCGGCGCCGGCAGTCGGACCTGCCGCTTGGGTGATTCGCCACCGGCGCCGGCCAAGGAGGGACGGCCGGCGCCCACCCTTTCGAGCAGTTCGCGCCCTGCTGCGGCGGCCTCGGCGCCCCGCTTTGCAGTGGCCGAGTTCTTCGGCAGCGTCATCTCGTGCTCGGCCCACTCGGCGAGCTCGTCGTAATCGGAGTTCTTATCGTTGCTGTTCATCGGTATTTCACCCCTTCGAGTGTGGTTGGACCGGATGCCTGCGCAACCGGGGATCGGGCAGTCACGGCTGGTCCGTCATGCGGTGGAGATGCTTCTGCCGCGCCTGCATCACATGGAAAACCACCATGCCCCGCGGCGGAACGATCTCCACCATGACTTCGAGCAACGGACCCCCAAGTGTGCGCGGAGGACCGATGAAGAGCCAAGGCTTCGAGTGGCCGGGAACGCGTGGTTCGTCGAATTCTTGCTCGACGTAGACGGCGTTCTCGATCGCGTGCAACGCGTCGTCGCGGTCGATGCCGTGCTTGTCTGCGCTTTTCGCCCATTCGATCGCCACACCAATACTGTACTACAGAAATAGGGATTCTGTACTACGAAATTAAGGCGGCACTGGATTGGGCTGCGAAGATCGCGGGTGCCTGCCGGTGCGCGCGTTCCAGTACGATCCTGCCAGCTGACGGGGTTCGACCTCCCGGGCCATTGCATTCGGTTTCGGCCAGATCCTCTCGCCCCAACGCCATCCACAGGTGGCAAGGCCGGCACCGCCGCCACGTGCACCGCGACGGCCCGCTCGCTCGGGGCTGGATCCGTTCGTGACGACTTCCCGGGGTCAGGTCTAACACTCGCCTTAGGTAGATGACACCTCCCGGTGTCCTCGCGTGAGTCAGGTTGATGGTGCCGTTCATGCATGAGCTGTTTGTCGCGATGCATCCGCATGCTGAGCACACCGAGCGTGATTTGGTGGGCGGCTGGTTCGATTCGCGGCTGACACCGGGGGGACGTCGTGATGCTGGATTGGTCGCGCAGGAGCTGTGTCGTCGCCGCGAGGAGATGGGCCGGGGCTGCGGGTTACGACGTCCGATCTCGCACGGGCCGCGGAGATTGCGCGGATCCTCGCCGACGCACTTGGTGCTGGGGTGAGGGCGGATGCGAGGTTGTGGGAGATCAGTTTCGGGGAGGCCGAGGGGCGACCGAACGCGTGGTTGTCCGGTCGGCAGATTCCGGCACCGGATGACGATCGGCTCGATCACCGGGGACCAGTCCCGGGCGCGGAGACTCGGCGCGAGGTCGCGACGCGGGTGGGCGCGTGTGTGCGGGGGTTGATGGCGGACCGCGATCATTACCACGTCGTGATCACCCACGGCTATGCGCAGACGTTTGTCGTCACTACGGATCCTGTTGCCTAATTTTCGGTGACACGCCGACGGTGGTGCCGTGACTGTTGATCTTCCTGTCGGATGATCGTGCAGCGGTCGTCTTTCGCTGGTCCCGACCCGGCCGCAAGATGGGGTGTGTGGTGTCGATGCGGCCGCGGCGGCCCGTGGGTGTGCCGGTGTTGACGGCGAGGATGGCCCGGGCGGCGTTCCCGAGGGGGCGCTGGCGATCCGGATCCGCGACGAGCTGGGCGAGCTGTTCGCCGACGAGCGGTTCGCGGCGGCGTTCGGGGTGCGCGGCAAGCCTGGCATCTCGCCGGCGCAGCTGGCGATGGTGACGGTGTTGCAGTTCGCCGAGAACCTCACCGACCGGCAGGCCGCCGAGGCGGTGCGCGCCCGCATCGACTGGAAGTACTGTCTCGCGCTGGAGTTGGACGATCCGGGGTTCGACTTCACCGTGCTCTCCCAGTTCCGGACCCGTCTTCTCGACCACGGGCTGGAGGAGTTGGCACTGGACCTGCTGCTGGCGACGCTGCAGGACAAGGGGCTGGTGGCCGCGGGTGGCAAGCAGCGCACCGACTCCACCCACGTGATCTCCGCGGTGCGGGACCTGAACCGGACCGAGCTGGCCGGCGAGACGGTGCGGGCCGCCCTGGAGGCGCTCGCGGTGGCCGCGCCGGGCTGGCTGGCCACCGCCATCGACGTCAGCGACTGGAACACCCGCTACGGGCGCCGCGTCGATTCCTGGCGGATGCCGTCCTCCAAGACCAAGCGGGAGGAACTGGCCGGCGCCTATGGTACCGACGGGTACGCGCTGCTGCGCGCGGTCTACGCATCCGACGCACCGGGCTGGCTGGCCGAGCTGCCCGCGGTGGAGGTGCTGCGGGTGGTGTTGCTGCAGAACTACACCCGCACCCTCACCAGCAACGGGCGGGAGGTGATCACGCGGCGGGAGGCGGAGCAGGACGGTCTCCCGCCGGGCAGACTGCGGGTGGCCTCCCCCTATGACCTCGACGCCCGCTGGGCCGTCAAGGGCGAGGACCTGTTCTGGTGTGGCTACAAGGTGCACTACTCCGAGACCTGCGGCACACCGCCCGAGCGCTGCGCACCCGGTGGCGAGGACGGCGAGGTGCCCAACATCATCACGAACGTGGCGGTCACCCACGCCGCCGTGCCGGACGTGGCGATGACCGCACCGATCCACCAGGCGCTCGAGGCCCGCGATCTGCTGCCCGGCGAGCACTACGTGGATTCGGGTTACCCGTCGGTGCCGCTGGTGGCCGCATCCCGCCGCGACTACGGGGTCACGCTTATCAGCCCGCTGCTGGCCGATGTCTCCGCCCAGGCCCGGGCCGGCACCGGGTTCGACCGGGCCGCCTTCTGCATCGACTTCGACACCCGCACCGCCCGCTGCCCGCAGGGCCACACCAGCTCCTCGTGGAGCCCGTGTCGCCAGCGCGGCACCGAGGCGATCGTCATCAAGTTCGACACCACGACCTGCGCGCCCTGCCCGGTGCGCGCCCAGTGCACCACCGCCCGCCGCGGCGGACGCCAGCTGACGGTGCTGCCCCGCGAGCTGCACGCCGCCCAGCAGAGTGCCCGCGCCGAGCAGAACACCGCCGACTGGCAAGCGAAATACGCCATCCGCGCCGGCGCCGAATCCACCATGCACCAAGCCGTCACAGCCTGCGGCGCGCGGCGCGCCCGCTACCGTGGGTTGGCGAAAACCCAGCTCCAACAAGCATTCTCCGCGGTTGCCCTCAACATGATCCGACTCGACGCCCACTGGGCCGGTCACCCCCTCGACCGCACCCGTACCAGCCACCTCACCCGCCTCCATCTTGCACTCGCCGCGTGATCACAAATTAGGCAACAGGGTCGCGCACCGGGCCAAACGCCTCTCCGCACTGCGCCGGTGGGAATACCCCACCGTCGATCGTGCGGTCATCGCCGTCACCGAGGGAGCCGACGAGGACGACTACCTGCTGTATGCGCTCGCCGGGAAAGCCTTCACCATCTGGCATTCGGGACGCTCCGACGTGCACTACGGGAAGACCGGAACCGGACTCGGCCGCGCCATGCGGCAACTCGGCCGCGCCGGTGCGTACGGGCCGCGCGACCCCCGCGCCGAACGAGCACTGGCGACACTCCTCGACGCCGACACCCCCCACCGGCTCGCCGCCGCTCTCGACTCCGTGATGGCCGCCGTGTCCGGGGTCGACCATCCACCGCACTGGGAAACGCTGATCAGCGACCTACGGGACTGGCACAACCCGACCCGGCGTGACCAGGTGCGGTTGCGGTGGGGCCAACAGTTCTACACCGCACCCCCCAAGCCCACCGAACCCACAGACTGACCGCCCAGCGGCACCGGACCACGCACCCCACGAAAGGGACACCACCCCATGGCGACCGCCAACTTCCTGACGCTCCACGCCATCCACGCCGTACCCGCCTCCCTCCTCAACCGGGACGACTCCGGTGCCGCCAAACGCATCACCTTCGGCGGCACAAGCCGTGTCCGCGTCTCCTCCCAGGCATGGAAGCGCGCCATCCGCGTGTCCATGCGCCAGACCGCCATCGACGGCGGCGCCTACGGCACCGCACCAACCGGTTCCCCATGCTCGTCGCCCAGCACCTCGCCACCACACACGGCCGTGAACTCGACATCGCCACCGCGAAAGCCGCCGCCGTCTTCACCGCCTTGAAATTCAAGGCCACCGACAAAGGCACCACCGCCGCGTCGATCTTCGCGTCCGAATCGCTGCCTACCCAGCTCGGCGCCACCATCGACGCCCACTGGGACAGCATCGGTGACACCGTCCCCGACGACGTCGTCACCGCCGCCCGCGCCGCCCTCGACGTCGACAACACCATCGACCTCGCCCTGTTCGGGCGCATGCTCGCCGAAATCCCGGTCGGCGGCCGCATCGACGGCGCTGTCGGTGTGTCCCACGCCTTCTCCGTCGACCCCCAAGCGATCGAACCGGACTTCTTCACTGCCGTCGACGACGCCGCACCCGAAGGTGAAGCCGCATCCGGCAACCTCGGCGTCGTTCAGATCGCGGCACCGGTGCTGTATCGCACCGCGTACCTGGACCGCGCCCAGCTGCGCCGCAACCTTGCCGCCGCCCCCGACCCGGAACGTCTCGCCGCCGACGCCGAAACAGCGTTCATCGACTGGTTCATCCGCGCGGTGCCCGACTCCAAGCAGCGATCCACCGTCGCCGCAACCCTGCCGTCGCTGGTAGTGGCCGTGACAGGTCCGCAGGTCCTCTCTGCCGCCGACGCATTCGCCGATGCCGTGCGGAGCGACAACGTGGTGGCCACCGCAACCACACGACTCGTTGATGCCGTCACCCGGCACGCGAACTTCGTCCCCGGTATTACCGTCGAACGTCTCGCACGGGCCGCGGACCTTCCCGCCGCCGTCGCCGATGGGGCACACACTCGCAGCGCCGACTTCATCGCCGCGGTGCGCGCCGCATGAGGACCCCCACCGCGTCGGTGTCGACGGAGGTGACCCGATGACCTCGAGTGTCCTCGTCCGGCTCGACGGGCCGATGCAGTCCTGGGGCGACAAGCCCCGCGGCGCCTACCGGTCCAGTCACACCCGACCCACCAAGTCCGGTGTGATCGGGTTGGTTGCGAACGCTCTCGGCCGCGACTACACCGATCCGGTGGATGACCTCGCGGCCATGCATTTCGCTGTTCGCGTTGACCGGGCAGGGCACATCGAGATCGACTATCACACTACCGGGTCCGGCACTTACCCACTTCTGCCTGGTGGTGTGTACGCCGACGCGACACTGCGCAAGAAGGCCCGCAACCGCGACCCGCGCGACCCGGACTTCGGTTTCATCTACGCCCCACCAGCGTCCGTGGCCCGAGACAAGACCGGAGAACTCGTCGCGAAACCGGGCAACACCAATCAGACCCGTGACCGGTACCTTGCGGACGCCTCATTCCTCGTCGCCCTCACCGGCGACGACACCCTCACCGAGACGGTGAACACGGCACTGACGAGCCCAGCACGGGCAGTGTTCCTCGGCCGCAAGGCATATCTCCCCACCCAACCGCTGTCCGCCGGGCTCGTCACCGACATCGACAGCAGCGACCCCTTCGCCGCGCTCCGCACTGCACCCCGCAGTACACGCAGTGACAGCGGCCCCCTGCACGCGTGGGCGGACACCGTCCCCGGCAGCGCCGGATCGGTTGTCGTGCATGACCAACCGATCAGCTACGCCGGAACTCGCCAGCGCGGCGCCCGAGCCGAAACGCACACCACCCTCACCCCACCCGAACCTGTCACCGAAGTTGGCTACGACTTCTTCCAGGAGGCCGCACCGTGACCACCGCAACCCGCACCCTCCACCAATCACTGCTGGTCCTCGACGCCAACCACGGTGCCGTCCGCGCCGCCATCGGCGACGCACACCACATGCACGCACTCGTCATGAGCGGATTCGCCGACCGGTTGCAGCAGTATGACTTCTTCACCGGCCAGACCACCGGGCACGCCGACCACCGGGCGGCGCTGAACATCCAACACGCGGTCAGCCTCCGCCCCGACAACACGATCCGCGTCCTCGTCCGCTCCGCGGTGCCCCCACACTGGGACACCGACGCCAGCGGCAAATGGGTCGATGCACTGACCACCGCCCCCGCCTCCCACGAATACATCCCCCTCCTCGAGGGGGCAGTCCGATACGAGTTGCGAGCCAACCCGATCCGAAAAGGCCCGGACGGTCGCCGCAAGATCGCGCTCCGCCAACACGACGACCTCGTCAACTGGTGGCATCGACGCGCCACCAACGCCGGATTGACCCTCACAGGTACCCCGAGCATCGACTTGCCCTGGACCCTGACCTCCCGCACCAAAACTGACCGCACCACCCAGCACAAAGCCGGAGCGGGATTCACGATCGGCACCCATAGATTCACCGGGTTCGCCATCATCACCAATCCCGATGCCCACCTGGCAGCCCTCACCGAAGGAATCGGGTCCGCCCGCGCCTACGGTTGCGGCCTACTGCTCACCATGCGCCCACCCCGGTAATACCGGCTTCCCTCGAACTCTATTGCGAACCTTGACAACACAACAGCTGACCCATCCCCTTCATTGAGGGGGACCCGCACCACGAGGTGCACCACACAAAAACTTGAACCGCCAGCCAACTTCTCCCCATCCCGGACCGCATCGACTCCACACCGCGGCCGCACTGCCGGAGGCACCCCTGCACTCTGACGAAGACCGAACGAATTAATGACAAACACACCGAAAACGCCCAGCTCAACAAGTATCTTCCCCGCATACGTGGGGATAGCCCCAAGCCGTAGCGCTGCCCGGATCTGATGCGTGGATCTTCCCCGCATACGTGGGGATAGCCCGAAGGTGATCACGCCGGAGACGATCGCCGGGGTATCTTCCCTGCATGCGTGGGGATAGCCCCGATTCAACCCATCTTGGATATGCCTGGGAAACTTCTTCCCTGCATGCGTGGGGATAGCTCCTGGGACTACGACTCGGGCGAGTACGTCCCGCCACATCTTCCCCGCATGCGTGGGGATACCCCCTACATCCTCACGGCATGTCGCGACCACCAATCATCTTCCCCGCATGCGTGGGGATAGCTCGGTGGGGGTCGATGTGATTAACGAAGACATTCAATCTGCCCCACAACAGCGCGGGGATAACCCCATGTGCCCGTATACGTTCGAGGTCCTCCCTGTACTTGCGGGGATAACCCATACCCGGCCGCCATGTTGCGTGCATCTTCCCGCGCGTGCGGGATAGACCCAACACCTTTGCGGTGTTCGAGGCTGGGGTGGCGCCGTTTCCGCCTACGCTGGCCCTACCCTCGGGGCGATCGCGAACCTACTCCGAAACTGAACCCACACACCATGACCACCCCGTAAACACGGTGGTCAGCAAGTATCCTCCCCGCATGCGCGGGAATAACTCCTCCCCTACCGTCCACGGAGCAGTCAGTGGGATATCCTCCCCGCATGCGCGGGGATGACTCCGCGGACCTTCCCGATCCGACCATGATGACGATATCCTCCCCGCATGCGCGGGGATGACTCCTGGTCGTGACTCAATGGACTCGGTTCGGACCGATCCTCCCCGTGCACTCGGGGATAACTCCGTTCGTTGCTGTCTTACATCAATCGAGTCGAAATCCTCTCCGTGCACGCGGGGATAACTCTGACTCTCCTGTGTATGAACTGAACCGTTGAAGATTCTCCCTGTACAGGGATACCTCCGGGCCGATCTACTGGTCCGCAGCTAGCGGCGCATCCTTTCCGCGCACGCCGGGGATAACTCGCTCTACGCCCACCCGCACGGGGGGCTTGTCACGTCGTCCCCACATACACGGGGATAACTCCGAATTCGATGTAGACGCCGAGGGATCTGGCGAAATCCTCCCCGCGCACGCGGGGATAACTCCCCCCGGGTGCGGGCGAGGACGCCAATCATCCATCCTCCCTGCACGCGAGGGGATGACTCCATGCCGGAACTCGATGCGCTTGTATCGTTCATGTCCTCCCCACGTACTGGGGATGGTCCTGACAGCGGCCAGGCACTGGTGCAACCACTGCGATCGAATTCCTTCTCCCGTACCTGGGGATAACTCGTATAGGCACGCACACACGTCGGTAGGGAACACCGTCACCGCCGTGCGGAACTAGCCCCGATTGCGTTGCGGATAGGCGCTTCCTGGGCGGTCTTCCCTGTACGCGCGGGGATAGCTCGCTCAACAACACAGCCGCGATCCTCGCGGCGCAACTCTCCCCGCGGGGAGATCGCTCCATCATGACCATCACCAGCGACCAAGGCGCGTCGTCTTCACTCCCGGTGCACCGGGAGACACCAGAGAAGACCCCACCGTCTTGCGAGATTGAATCCTTCCCCGCCGGCGTAGGGATAGCCCGAGCTTGCGGATGCGCGCTGATAACGCCATCGAATCGTCCCTCGCACACCGGGGATGCTCCATCGACCAGCCTGCGATCACGGTGCAGACCGAGCATCCCCATCCCCATTGGCGCGGGGATACCCTCATGCGGTGGGGACGGCCTCGAGACGGAGTCATAGAGGCTCGCCGCGCGTTACCAATTCGATCTTCCCTGCGAGATAGTGGGAGGGTTCAATGCCCCGGAGCTAGCATCGTTGACATCATGCTGTGAGCACCGTGAAACTACGCATTGGTAATGACGGTTATTGCAGGGCAGCGGCTGCAAACCGCTGAAATCGTGAGGGGACCGGACTTCACATCCGGTCTCCTTCTCGTCGACATCTCCGACCATGCGGGGAGATGGCACCTACGGAAAACCCGCTGGTTATGTGGGCACCAACATTTTCCCCGCACGCATGTCGGGAATGGTTCCGGCCTGGTCGTGGGATACGTCCAATGCGGCAAACCGTCCCCACACAGCGGGGATTCTCCGGACTACCTGCGGTAACTCAACCAGCTTCGCTGCTCCCTCCCCACCATCTGGGGATTGCTCGTTGATGGGGTGGCTATAACCCTTGCTCGTTCAATCCGATTCCCCGTCAACTGCGGGGACACCATTGGCCCGGCGATCAATGGGTCGTCTTGCTGCTCGCACCGAACACGGTGGCGTCGACGCCGTCCCCGCTCACGAACACCCCGGTGCCATCCGCGGCCGCGGCGACCGGCGCGGCCGCCATCACCGACCGTGTTTCCGGTGAGCACATCGACCGCGACATTGCTGCCGTCCGCATCCTGTCCGTACCCGACATCGTTGAACAGAGTGCGCACAGTAACCCCCGCCTGGATGGTCGCCGCTGCAACCGGTCGGTGCATGAAACGCGGTGTCTCCCCATACCACCCACTTCGAATCCGGCGACACCACCAGCTGCTCTTGGTTCGGTTGACTCCGGTTCGGGGTGTTGACCTTCCGGGTGGCCACGACCCGGCCCGTCAACAGCTCCTGCAACACCACCAGTTCCTGATCAACGAACTGCGTTGCCCGCGAGGACACGATGTATCCGCCGTCCGCGGCGAGGAGCACACCAGTTCCCTGCGTTGCGGTCTCCGCTGTCTGCGTATCCGAAGCCCATCCGCCGCCGCTGCTGCGGTACGTATACCCACCGGACGGCCACGTAGTCACCACCCCGCCGCCGTAGGCGCTGTAGAGCACCTCGGGTCACCGGACGTAGCGCGGCGGTGAAGATGTAACAATCCCCGGAGAATCCGCGACCGTTTCCCGAATCTGAGGGGCGAACGGACCGGCTCCGCCGGCGCCTGACAGGGGCAGCGGGCCATAAGCGCAGATCGAGGAGAACACCCGAAGGGACCGCTCCGACACCCCCGCCCGGATGGCACCAGGACCCGGCCGACGCGAACTTACTGCGCTACTGGGACGGGACACAGTGGACCGAGCAGACTCAGCCGACGCCGTCAGCATTACCCGGACGTGTCACCGGCCCATGCGCGTTCGTCGGGCCGCGTACTCTGCGGTGCTCAGGTACGTCTACATGGTCTCGAAGCCTGACTTCTACAACCCATTGGTGACGCCTTCTGCACGGGCAGCGGCGGCGACTGCCTCCGCGACAGCGGGGGCGACGCGAGGATCGAGCGGGCTGGGAACGATCTTGTCTACAGCCAACTCGTCACCGACGACCGAGAGGATTGCCTCGGCGGCGGCGAGCTTCATACCTTCGGTGATCCGGCGGGCACCGGCGTCGAGCGCACCGCGGAACACCCCGGGGAAGGCCAGCACATTGTTGATCTGGTTCGGGAAATCCGAGCGTCCGGTGGCCACGATCGCCGCATGCTTGCGGGCGACATCGGGGTGGATCTCCGGGTCCGGGTTCGACAACGCGAACACGATCGAATCCGCCGCCATGGTCGCGATCAGCTCCTCCGGGACGGTGCCCGCGGACACCCCGAGGAACACGTCCGCACCGTTAAGGGCTTCGGCGGTGCCGCCGCGGCGGCCGGCCGGGTTGGTGCGGGCGGCCAGGTCGACCTTGACCTCGTTCAGGTCCTTGCGGTCGGCCGAGACGATGCCCTTGGAGTCGAGAACGGTCACGTCGGCGATACCGGCGGCGAGCAGGATGTTCGCGCAGGCGACACCGGCGGCGCCGGCACCGGAGATGACGACCCGCAGCTGGTGGAGGTCGCGGTCCTGCACCTTGACCGCACCCTTGAGGGCGGCGAGGACGACGATGGCGGTGCCGTGCTGGTCGTCGTGCATGACCGGGCAGTCCAGGGCCTCGATGACCCGCTTCTCGATCTCGAAGCAGCGCGGCGCGGAGATGTCCTCGAGGTTGACCGCCCCGAAGCTCGGGCGCAGCCGGATCAGGGTTTCGACGATCTCGTCGGGGTCCTTGGTGTCGAGGACCAGCGGGATCGAGTTCAGGCCCGCGAAGTTCTTGAACAGGGCGGACTTGCCCTCCATCACGGGAAGTGATGCGCGGGGGCCGATGTCGCCGAGGCCGAGTACCGCGGAGCCGTCGGAGACGACGACCACGAGGCGGCTGGTCCAGGTGTACCGGTCGGCGAGGGTCTCGTCGGCGTGGATGGCGCGGGAGACCTGCGCGACGCCGGGGGTGTAGGCGATGGACAGGGCGCGCTGCGTATCGAGGGCGGTCGTGGTCTCGACCGAGAGCTTTCCCCCGATGTGGCCGGCGAAGATCTCTTCGTCGGTCAGCTCGACCTTCTGCGGTGCGGTCATTTCCGAAACAATAGACATGTCACTCCTGTGGTATGGGGTTCGGCGTGGATCTGTACCGAGCGATGATCGAAGCCTGTGGATGAGGTTCCGGGAGCACGCACCGTCCGGACGTGATCATTCGGGAATCGGTATTGATCAATACCAGCACGCCAACTGGTTGGGAAGCTACACCAGTGCTCGCGCTAGTGCACGACGAGTCCACACGACGAGCTTTGGTGCCGCCCGGCGTTGCTCGGCAAGACTGTCCCGCGACAGCGCACGGCAGACACTCGATACCTACGTGAAGATTGCCGTCCATATGTCGACCACCGTTGACAGCCGCCGATCAGAATGGACGACGTCTGTTGATGCGCAACGCCTGTCACGATGACCGGGAACGGCTCAGCGCAGGGGGGCGACAGATGTGAAAGACTCCGCGTATTTCAGCAAGCAGACGAATGCCCGGCGCCTCTGCGCGGCAACAGGTTTCCTCACTTCCTGCCTGCTTGGGTGGTCCCGAACGTGAGAACTACCTCGGGGCATCCAGTTTGCGTCCCCCATCCCGCCGCCAAGTGCTCCTTGTTCGGAAGGGATCAAATGCAGCGCCCTGTCGGCTTCCATCGGTGGACTTCTCCCATTTCCGGATCCAGCGCGTTCTCGTGGATTACACACGAGATAAGGCGACGCAGATAGGTGCGAGGGTGATTCTGTGCGGGAATGTGGGACGAGTCAGCAGGATCCTTCTACTCGCTTCTGGCGAAACGGATTGTTCGCGTAGCTGCGCATGGGGTCGATCGAAGCGGGATGCTGACTCCGACCGGCCGCCATTGCCCGTATCGCATTTCCTTGAACACTGATCAGTCGCCCAAACACGCCTGACATTGAACTCGCCAGGCACTCGAAATCTACGGGGTTGGATTCGCACCGCATGTCAATCTAACTCTCCGGCCAGTGATTAGGAGAAGGTGGATCACCGTGCGCCCGCCCCTGACGATCGTCGATTGTCAGGCCCTGATCCGCCCCTTACTTGGTTGCATTCCGGTGGATCGCTCGCAGGGCGCTTCGATCGGAGAACTTGATGCCGGATAAGCCGACAGAAATCAGTCGTTGACGGTTGAAGCATCAATGCCTACGGTAATTCCGGATGTGAGCGGCGTCACTCGATAGCTTCGTGACGCGATGGGTGTGTCCATGTGGACGCCCTCCGCTCTAGTGAAATGTGTGTCTGCACAGCCAATTCGAGACAGAGTGACCGAACAGGAGTCGAATCGATGACCGACAAGCTGAAGTTTTTCTCGCAGGAGTGGTGCGAACTGGCGCTCGAGGCCGTCAACGCGAACGCGGAGGTGTACAAGGGGTTCAAAGACCCCGATTCGTTCACCAACCGCATGGAATTCGGCACCATCGGCAAAGACGATGTGGCCTGCCATGTCGAGTGGGAGAAGGCCAAGATTGTCTCCTGGACGATCCGCAAGTTCGACGAGAGCGACCTGTGGTTGAAGATCAACGGGACCCTCGAGACGTGGCAGCGCGCGGCCGAGGGCGACGCCGAGGGCGGAAAACTGTTGGTGGCCGGCAAGGTCAAATTCGCCAAGGGGCCGATGTCGGCGGCCATCGAGAACGCCGGAGCCTTCAACAATTTCCTGTTGTCGTGGGGACAGGTGCCCACGGACTGGGACGTGTGACCCACTAACAGACGGCCCGTGTGGGACTCGCGTGTTCTCCAGGCGAGTCCCGCGCAGGGGCCGATAGGACATATCGCTGACCCCTGCGAAAGGCCATGATCGATGACCACTGTTGAATCCGAGACATACCCGGTCTCCCTGTACGACGGGGACGACGCGAACGGCGTCGCCAGCATCGTCGGGATGCTGATCGGGCAGAACGTCGAAAACTACCCGTCCCGAGTCAAGTTCGCACGCAAGATCTCCCGGCCGGTGTCGATCTACAGCACCGACACCGACAGCGCCTGCACGATCGTGTTCGGCACCGACGAGGCAATCGTCTACAACGACATCGTGGGTCGGCCGAGCGTCACCATCAAGGCCAGCGTGGACCAGATCCTCGACGTGTCACAGCTGCCGATGAAAGCCGGCGGGTTGATCCCGGTGGGCTTCTTCACCAACCGTGGGATGACCGTGCTCGGCGGAATCCTCACGCACAAGCTCGTGGTGAAGGGGCTTCTCACCCACACGCTGACGGCATTGCGCACCATCGCGCTGGTCTCGGTCGTCGAGTCATGACCGCGATTTCGAGCCGGAACCGGCACACCCTCGATAGCGAGGCCACAATGCCGATCGCATCTTCCGATGAGATCGCACCGGACGGATTCGCCGATCCGCCGCGGCCCGCCTCGACCACAACGAATGTGGCGCGCGTGCTGCTGGTTCTCGCGCTGATTCCGGTGGGTGCGTTATACCTGTATCCCCGGATCTACGACTTGACGGCCACGCCCTATCGGCTCGACCAAGCGGTGGTGTCCGCCGGCAACTACAACCCGGCCCTGGATCAGATTGTCGAGCACGAGAAGGTCACGCTGGCCGCATTCGACGCGCTCGACAAGATGAAGGCATCACTGGCGAGTGTCCTGAGCACCGATGCGGCCGTGACCGCTGAACTCAACACCCTCACCGGACAGATCACCGGCGACGTGCAGAAGACCCTCGACCTCGCCGGCGCGAACGTGACCGATCTCGTCGCCTCGCTCGACACATTGACCGCGCACATCAGCTCACTCCAGCCGCCGGTCGACGGCGCCACTGCGGCTGTCGCCGGCGACCGCGCCACCTTGGACGCCATCCTCACCGACGCACGATCAACCGCCGCGAAGGTCCACAGCGCCCGCCTGTCGGCGGAAGAATCCGCCAACGACCTGTCTGGAAAGTAGGAGAAGTACCGTGATTTTCTTCGGACGCCGCGGCGGACCGGCGCGCCTGGTTCTGTCGATCGTTGCGGTCGGGGTTCTCGGTCTGCTCGCCTTCGTCGTGTTCAACCTGAACACCCGACTCGACAACCAGCAACGCGCCAACGAAACGAGCATCACCGCCTCCCAGGGCATCGTCGACGTCAACGACCGACTGACCAATCAGCTCCGGCAGCTCACTGAGCTCACCCACACCGCGCAAACCGCGCTCGATGCCACCGCCGCGCTCGGGCCGCTGCTGACCAGACTCGATGAAGCGATCACCCCGGCCGCGCAGATGCTTGCCGGCAGCACCGACGGCGCACAGCTGACGAACGAGCAGCTGACCAACATCCAGGGCATCCTCGGGGAAGTTCAAAACACTGTGCTCCCGCTCGTGTCATCCGCGGAAGCGTTCGGCGACCAGGGGCGGCAGCTACTGGCCATCGTTCAGGGCCTCGTCAGCGACCTGCAGGGTTCGGTTGCGGCCGCGCAGACCATCAACCAGATGCTTCCGCTCCCGGGCTGAACCCACCTTCTCTGCCCCGACCGATCTGTACCTACTCTCGACTGGACGTGACATGCAGCAGGGCACCGACTTACCGGACGAGGCGTACCCCCGCCGAGGCCTGGCCGGACTTCAGCGACTCGATATCCCGGCATCGGCGCTGCCCTACCGAAAGGGCGTACTGCCCCACCGACTGGACATACCGGCCACTGCGACACCGAGTTCCACCGGGTTCGCCATCGCAACCGAATGGATGGGCCGCCTCGCCGCGGTGCTGGCCGTGGTCCTGTTCGGGCTGGTGTTGGCGGCCATCCACAAGGGTCAGCTCGTGCAGGACAGCGCGCGCACGATCGTGGACAACTTCCGGCTGACCAACGAGTACTTCGCCCAACGGGCAGATCTCACCGCCCCGGCCACGGCACACAAGCAACTCGATGAATTGGCGGGGGTGTTGGCCCAGCTCAATACCGCCACCGCCGCCGACGTCGATCACCTGGCTGCCTTGCTGCCGGACGCACGGGCGTTGCTCGCCGCCGGGCAGGGCGACACCGCGATCGCAGGACAGCTCGAGACTGTCGCCACCACGCTGCAGGGCTCCGCAGCGTCGCTGCATCAAATCTCGGCGGACGCGAACACCACCGTCAGCGATGTGAACAACGAGCTCACCACGGCGATCGATCTTGTGAATGCACTCAACGCGGAGCTGGCGCGGACGACGAACAAACTCGCGCTGGTGCCCGAACAGGGAGCCTTCATTCCAGCACCGGGAGGGAACTGATGATCACCAAGAAGGCATGGCTCGGGGTAGTGCTCGGGCTGGGGCTCGCGCCTGCTGTGCTGCTCTGCGCCGTCAACGGGTTCCTTCCCGGACTCGACGACGTCGTCGACCCCCTGGGACGACCGTCGCAGCTGAGCCTCGAGGTCATCGATTCCGCCGGCCAGTTCGACACATTGACGTCGATTCTCGTCCCCAAACACGCCCAGCTCGCCGGAGACATCCAGGCACTGGACCCGCTGGCCAACGACCTGGAAGGCCTGACCACCAAGGCCGGAGAGCTGACGGGACAAGCCAAGACACTCAATGCCTCCACCGGCGACGTCAGCACGATCGCGGAGCCCCTGCCGGGCCTGGTCGCGAACGTGACCGGCCGTGCCAACCAAGCGAGCCCGACGGTGGCGGGACTGTCGACCGCCGTCGGCTCGGTCACCACGCAACTCGAGGCCATCAACACCGGACTGACCACGATCGAAGGCACCCTGGGAACCCTTGGCCCCAAGGCCACCGCCATCGCCGCGACGCTCGCGAACGTCGAAGAAGAAGCCCGGCACATCCAGGAACTCGGACCGCTGCTCGCGGTAGTCGGGCCCCCGGTCAACTCCCTGAACCTCCCCCCTCTCGGCGTCGCGACCACCCCCACCCCGTAACGCTCGGACTGGTCAGGAAATGACACGGAACGAGTGAAAGGCAGAACACACACCATGTTTCGGCTCTCCTGGGCGATTGCCCTGGCATTCACCATCGCACTCTTATGCGGCATTCTCATCGTCACACGAGACTTGAGCATCACCAACGACATCTTCAAAGACGGTGTCAATCAAGCGAAGATCGTGGACAAGACCACAAACGACGCACTGTCCGGGGCGAAGGAATTGCCTCCGGCGAACGCCGCCATCAACCAGGGCCTTCCAGAAGTCGTCGGGGTGCTCAACTCCCTCACCCGCGCGGACCAGACCCTCGGCGATCTCGGCACCCAACTCCAGGCTCTCGGTGACGCCCTGAAGTCCGCGGACGCCCCACTCGGCGGCATCATCGACGCAGGTGCATCGGCAACCGATCAGGCCAATGCCGCCGCCGTTCCAGCGGGGCAAATCGTGCACACCCTGGCGGACGCGGACGCGAAAGTCCAAGCCCTGGCGCCCCTGCTGGACCAATCACTCGCGCTCGGACAAACAATCGACCAGAAACTGAGGATCGCGCTGATCCTGCCGGTCATCGGAAACTGACACGACTCCACTACGGGTGAGCCGACATCAGGGGTTCGGCGGCAGGATGGTGCTTCCCGGGAAACGGCCGATGATGCTGGCGTCACCTCCTCAGTCCTAAAGAGGGATTTCGTGGCCACACCACAGGGAAGGTCACCGTGGATCGCGGCGCCGGGGGTCATCGGCGCAAAGGAACCCGTCGCCGTGCAACACTCCACGGTGGAGTCGTCGACCGCGAAACTCGAAACATCCTAAAGAGCAACATGACTCGTTGACGTTGAACGCAATTGTTCACCGATCCGAAGTCCACCAGTTTCAGGGGCCGCTTTCCGCGACCGGGACGGCGCAGGGGATTCCCGCTGCCAACTCCGGTAAAGCATCGCGGTCGCACGCGTGCGGCGGCGCATCACGGTAATAGTCACACAGATGGTCACAATCGAACAGAAAGCAGATTTCCATGCTCTTCTTGGAGAAGTTCTTCACCGCGATTCTCACTTTGAGCGGCGCCACTCTCGGTGGGTGGCCTCTATACGAGGACGACGGTCCACAGGATGGAGCGTCGTACTGGGACCAGGAATGATCGAACTGACTTGGCGGTGCAGTGGGCGCCGAGGTGCGCACAGCGACCGCCGCAGAGCAATCGGCTGTTGATCTGATCCTGCCGCGGATGGCTGGGGGAGGACTCGCAGGGCGTCGACCGGGTCGAGGACAACTGTTGTCGACCTCAGTAAGATTTCTTACGAAGGCCGCCGCACCGGCCGTCACGGAGCGCATACAACGGCGACAACCCGGGTCGACCTGTGGCACAGAGGCCGGGTTTGCGCCACTACTGGAGGTTCAGCTCGACTGAACCACCATAGACGCCGGTAGCTCGATAGTGCAGCAAGTCTGCACCATTTCCACGATGCGGTCGCCGATGTGGCCTACCGCTGGGTTTCCGACAACCTCGGCCGATTTGCCGTCGCCGACTGCCGAAGGCGATACGGGCAACCGCCGTCGCGAGCCCATACTACGAACGTAGTAAACGCCAATCCGCGCGATTCCGAAGTCTCTGCGCGATCCGGACAGTCTCTGCGCACGGTGGACAGTCGCCGACGTGTGATGCATCTAACGTCTTGCCAACAGGAGCGAGACTCCGATGGGAAGTAGCTATGAAAGAAGGTCGAGCGTCATGGCGATATTTCGTCGAGCCCAGCCACGGTACAAAACGCTGCGCCGGCACACCAACGCCCCTTTCGGTCATGGATCGAGGCAGAACGCATCTATTGAACGGCGGGGGCCGCCTGGTCCGGAACCATGTGCTGTCCGCGGAGGCCTTGCTCGACGGCGGAGGACTGATACGTGCGATGACGGTCACGTGATTGGATGCCGATCCGCGGCGCGACTGCCGAAGCCTGCGAATTATTCGGTGTACCTGCGTAATCGGCGTGATTTATGTGCGTTACCGGTATTCCGGCAGTGATTCAGACTCGGTAGGACTGCCGACCGCCCGGAGAAGGAGGAGGATTCATATGGTCGTCATCAGCGTCGAGCCCCCCGGGGAGAGCGCCACACATCTCGTCTCTCCCGTGGCGCTCGCGATGCGTGAATTTGACATCGGGACAACTGAACTCCTTCTGGCGGGTGAGATTGTCGGCGAGGATGGTCTCGCGGTGACCGGCGCCGTTGTCGGCGTGTGGGGTGTACTTCTCGACGCCGAGCCTGAGGGAGGCTTCGAGATATTGGCGCATGGTTCGTGTGCCGGTACCGATGTGATCGAGATATGCGTGAGCGCGCCCGGATACGATCGGTGCGAGTTCTCGCTGGTCGTGGACGACAATGTCCCCATCGGCGAGGCCGAGGTTGCTATTCGGCCATCCCGCCTCTGGGACGGGACGCTCGTTGTGCTGCACACCTTCGTCATACGTCGAACGCTCGGATAGGCGGGATCGGATCGGCGAGAACTGCCGAGTGCGCATTTCGGTCACCTCGGGTGACTGAAATCGCCCCGCGGACCCCTTGCTGCGATTGATTCGACAGTGGCGCACGTACGAGAATCGAATACAGCAACAGTTTGCGAAACTACTTGTGGCAGAGAATGATTCGCTATAGAATAAGAGGCGCGGTCTTGGCTGATTCGCCTCTCGATCACACCGGAAGAGCCTGGCTCGGCGTTTTGTATCTCGGACGTCTCAATCCGCCGGATCTGTGTCGACGAATTCTCTTTCACATCACCATTGCGAGTCCGATGCAGGGCACCCGAGCCCGGGCAATGAGACTCCCACAGCGGCCGCGCGGGTTTCGCCGCGGCCGGTCCGCACACCAAGAAGAAGGGTAAGGAAGACAACATGCCACAGTTGGCGCGATCCGAATGGTACGACCTAACGCGGGACATGAACTGGACACTCCGATATGTCGAGGAAGATCAGGTGTGGCCGCAGATTCAGTCCAACAGCTACGGGGTACCGGCGGAGAAGTGGTGGATCTGGGACGAACCGTACAAAATCACATACCCGGAGTACGTCCACAATCAGGTCGACAAGGACACATCTGTATACGCGGTCAATTCCATCCTCGCCCGGTCGGCGATGTACGAAAGCCTCGACCCCGGTTGGAAGTCGGCGATCCTGGCGCACTACGGTGCCATCGCAGTTCCCGAGTATCTCGCCGGTCTCGGTGAAGCCCGCATGGGGCGGTTCGGCCGTTGTGCGGCGTGGCGGAACATGGCCACTTACGGGACGCTCGACGAGACCAGGCACGGCCAAATCCAGACCTTCGTTCCCCACGGACTGCTGGCGAAGGAACCTCGAGCAGATTGGGCGCACAAGGCATTTCACACGAACGAATGGGGTGCGATCGCCGCACGCAGCCTCTTCGACGACATGTTCACGGCTAATGACGCTGTATCCACGGCCATCCAGCTGACCTTCACCTTCGAGACCGGATTCACGAACTTGCAGTTCCTCGGCATGGCTGCCGACGCGATGAAGGTCGGCGACGTCGATTTCGCATCATTGATTTCGTCTATCCAGACGGACGAGGCCCGGCATGCGCAGCAGGGGGAACCGACGATCAAGGTCCTCATCGCCAACGGCCGAGCGGACGTCGCGCAAAAGCTCGTCGATCATATGTTCTGGCGCACCTGGCATATCTTCGCTCTGCTGACCGGTTTGTCGATGGACTACTACACGCCCCTCGAGCACCGCAAGCATTCGTTCAAGGAGTTCATGAGCGAGATGGTGATCAAACAGTTCATGGATCAGTTCCGAGACTTCGGGCTCGAGGTTCCGTGGTATTGGAAGGACTACTTCCTCGAGGAGTTGGACTGGTATCACCACGGCATTCATCTTGGCGTATGGACGTGGCGACCGACCGTCTGGTGGAACCCTGATGCAGGTGTCTCGCCCGAGGAACGCGTATGGCTCGAGGAGAAGTACCCCGGCTGGAACGATACGTTCGGCAAGGTATGGGACGTCATCACGGAGAACGTCCGCGCCGGCAAGACCGAACTCACACTGCCAGAGACGTTTCCGATGGTCTGCAACATGTGCCAGATCCCGCTCGTCAACCCAGCCGGATTCCTAGTCGGCAAGTTGGACACTCCCGAGCCGCTGATGGTCGACACGGACGATCGGCGCCTCGTTTTCTGTTCGGAACCATGCAAGTGGGTTTATGAGCAGAACCCGGAGCGCTTCGCTGGGCAACTTACGATCATCGATCGCTTCTTGAGCGGGGTCATCCAGCCACCGACTATCGACGGCGCCCTGGAATACATGAGCCTGTCGCCGGAGGAACAAGGACAGGACGCAACGAACTACGCGTGGGCGTTCGCCGGGCAACCCGGCAGCGGCCGCGTCAGCTGAAGGAAGGGTGCTCGAGATGGCTTTGTTTCCTGTGCAAGGGATATTCGACGATGACTTCGTCGTCATGCTCATACCGGTCGACGACGCGGACCCGATGTCAGTCATCGCGGAGAAGGTGGCACACCACGCCGCCGGCCGGCGCGTCGCTCCCCAGTCCGGGCCTCTGCAAGTCCGGTTCCACGGCCACGTACTAGCGGAAACCGACACCGTGGCCGATGCGGGGGTGGCCCCACTCGATGTGCTGCAGGTGGGGTATCGATGAGTGACGTCGAGGTCGGATGGGCCGACGCACTCGAACTCGGTGAACTGTGGGAAGGCGACATCATCGACGTGGAGTTGCACGGGGAGCAGGTTCTGCTGGTGCACCACGCCGGTGGCGAGATCCTGGCTTTCCAGGGCATGTGCCCGCACCAGGAAGTGCTGCTCGCCGACGGGAACTGGAACGACGAATCGGGTGTCCTCGAATGTCCCGGACATCACTGGCAGTTCGACATGCGAACTGGAGACGGGCTCAACCCCACAGGCTGCCGGCTCTACCGGTTCCCCGTCCGCGTCGCCGATGAACAGATCCAAGTCGGAATACCGTGCGACGGCGTACGACATCACAACCGAGCGAATGACAGCTAGAAGGCGGAAATGACAGACGTGACACTCAAGATGGTGGGACCGCTCATGCGCGGACTCGACATGGACCTGGCCGATGCCGTTGCGGAAGCGATCATCGCTGACAACCCGGACTCCGATGTCCAGGTTCACGATGAGGGAGGGTACGTCCGCATTCAAGTACCCGAGTACTGCCGGCTCACCCAACTCAGCCTGGAGCGCGAACTCGGTCGCGCCTTTCCGCTGGTGGAACTCGAACCAGCACTGAGCGGATTCGCCGGTCGCATGAAGCAGGTCAAAGACGATGAGATCATTTGGTTTCTGGAAAGGAAAGATTGAGATGGCGTCCAACGCGCGGATCAAGCCCAAACCCAAGACATGGAGCCTATTGGGGGATGTGCGACGCAAGCCGTCTCCGTACGAGGTCGTCACATCGAAGTTTCACACCCACTTCCGTCGCGATCCGCAACCGTTCGAACATGCAGGAATGCCCCTCAATGGTTGGTATCTGCAGCACCGGGAAGGATCACCATTCCAGGTAGAAGACTGGGAGCAGTTCCGCGACCCATACAAACTCACCTATAAGGACTACGTCGCACTGCAGGACGAGCGTGAAGTGTTCGTCGACAAACTCATCGACCAACACGAACACGCTGAGTCTGCCCGGGGCCTGACTCCGGAGTGGGTGGCGACGCTCGAACGGCTACTCGTACCACTACGCTTTCCGCTGCACATCCTGCAGATGACGGGACTGTACGTAGGCCAGATGGCACCATCATCTTTCATCACCAACTGCGCCAACTTCCAGGCCGCGGATGAGATGCGCCGTATTCAGCGCGTGGCCTACTGGACGAAGGTTCTCGCGAACGCCCACGGGGACCGGCTCGCATCAACGGACGTCGCGCGGACCAGCTGGGAACACGATCCCCTGTGGCAGCCGACGCGCGAGGCATTGGAACGGCTCCTGATCGCGTACGACTGGGGCGAAAGCTTTGCGGCCTTGAACCTCGTGATCAAGCCACTTCTCGACACGGTGTTCAACGTGCAGTTCGCGGCTCTGGCCGGGGAGAACGGGGACGATTTCCTGCGGATGCTCTTCACAGAGTTCGGCGAAGACAGCACTCGCAGTCAGACCTGGTCAGCCGCCCTCGTCCGGTACTCCCTCGAGCGTGACCCGCAGCTGGCGGACGTGCTCGCCGGCTGGGTCGCGCAATGGCAACCGCTCATGCTCGAGGCCGTCAGTAATCTCGGTCAGATGTTCGAGAAGGCGCCACAGCCATTGGCGGCCATCGACCTGACCGAGGCAGTCGCATCCGCACAGCATCAGCACCTGCAGGCGTGCGGCCTCATGGTGCCGTCCGGGGACAACGAGCCGTGACAGCGGCCTATCGAGTACGGGTGACGCCGGGCGGTGGGGAGTTCGAAATCCGCGAGGGTGAGCGCATTCTCGCCGCTGCCCGGCGCTCCGGCGTCTGGCTGCCATTCGAGTGCGGCTGGGGAGCGTGTGGGACTTGTAAGCTCACGCTCATCGAGGGCCAGACCGACACGCTCTTCGACACTGCACCAGCGATTCATCCGCGGGACGCCAGGCGAGGACGAATCCTGGCGTGCCAAAGCGCAGCCGGCTCAGACCTTGTCGTCAAGGCGACCCGGACCGATGATTCCCCGCGGACTCATCTCAGCACCGGCGACTACACCGCGCACTTGGCGCAGGTGGATGAGCTCGCTCCCGACATCCGCCGGTTCCGTTTCCGGCTCGATCGGCCGGCAGACTACCGAGAAGGCCAATTCGCGGTTCTCGAACTCGGACCGGATCTGCGGCGATGCTATTCGATGGCGGCCACGTCCGGAGAACGTCACGTCGAGTTCATCGCCAAGCGCTACGCCGGTGGTCGAGGTAGCGAACGTCTCTTCTCGCTGCCACTGGGGTCGGTTGTTCCCATTGAGTTGCCCTACGGCGACATGTGGCTACGCCAGGACGAGCGGCCCATCTTTCTGATTGCCGGCGGCACAGGGGTGTCGGCGATACTCGCCCTCGCGCACCAACTGGCGGCGACCAACGACCCCCGTCCCGTGCGGGCCTTTTACGGCGCAACCTCCGTCACCGAACTGGTCGGTCGGTCGCAACTGGCCCACCTCCTGGCGGGACTGCCCGACGGCCACCTTCGCACCTGCTCATCGACTCCGTCCGCGGACGTCTCAACGTCCAGCGGTTACGTCACCGACGCGCTCGCTGCACATGCCGACAGCCTCGCCGGTGGGCGGATTTACCTAGCCGGACCGCCGCCGATGGTAGACGCAGTCCTGAAGCTACTGAGTACAGGCGGCCAATCAATCGACACCATCCACTACGACCGTTTCGGGTAAGTCAACTCACTACCCGAGAAGGGAGGCAGACATGCGAGCAGCCGTTTACCACGGACCCAAGGACGTCAGGATCGAGGAGCTGGCCGATCCACGCATCGAACAGCCCGGGGACGTCATCATCAAGATGATCACCACATCCATGTGCGGATCCGATCTGTACCTCTACAACGGCGAGGTCGAGGAACTTGTTGCGCCCGGTCACACAACGCTAGGGCACGAGATCTGCGGCGAAGTGGTCGAAGTCGGGTCAGCCGTCAACCGCTTCGCCGTCGGGGACCGGGTGACATTTCCCTACTCGGTTAGCTGCGGTCGCTGCGCGTCCTGCAGGGTAGGTCAGACCGCGCATTGCCTGACCTCAGGCAAGGCGATCTACGGTTTCGGCACAGCATTCGGAGACCTGGGGGGAAGCCACGCAGAGTATGTACGCTCACCGTTGGCAGACGACCACCTCGAGCACGTTCCCGACTCGCTCCCCGATGACGTCGTTCCGTTCCTCTCATGCAACCTGCCGGCAGCCGCAATAGCGGTACACGCTGCGGGGATCGAACTGACCGATACCGTCGCGGTCGTCGGTTGCGGGGCAACGGGCCTGTTGGCACTCGACCTGGTCCGCCGTCATACCAACGCAACGGTGTACGCGTTCGATCCCGTGCCCTTCCGCCGCAAACGGGCCGAATTACTCGGTGCGGTGCCGATGGATGCCAGCGCGGATGCTGTAGACACGTCAATCCAGGCGGTCCTCGATGCAACACAAGGACTCGGAGTGCACAAAGTAGTTGAATTTGCTGGCCGCGGTGACGCTTTCGATCTCTCGGTGGCTCTCGCCCGGCCCGGCGGAACGATCAGCGGCGGTGGCGTCTACCTCGAGCGCGATCACCCGGTGTCACTGTTCGACATGCATTTCAAGAACCTAAGGTTGGTGCTCAACGGATTCGCCAATGCGCGCACCGCCCAATGGCATGCGATGCAGCTTATCGAAAACAGTGTGATCGATCCGACCGCGGTGCTCACGCATCGCGTAGGTCTGTCCGAATTACCTTCTACAGCTGAACAGTTCACTACGCGTGAAGAAGGATTCCTCAAAGCGTTGATCACACCGTAGCTCGGCCTGACGGCAACGGCGGCGCCGATGCGTACAAACGTAGGATAGCGGTCCGTGCTTCTTGACGGCATCAGGCCGCAGGACTGCGGCCAACACATCCCCCGGAGAAGAGGAGGGCAGAGTTCTCGGCACGTCACGCCGACCAACCTCGTAGGGCGGCGCAAAACCCGAGCCTGTACTGTGCCGCAGGGTGAGTGGCTAAGCCTGATACACCGATTCACTGCTCTGGTCGCTGCGAGTCTCGGTGTGCGGCATAGGATGGGGTGTGGTCGTGGTTGATCATCCGACCTCTCATGTCGGGTTGTTCCACTGGGTCTTTCGCGTCGAGGCCGGGCAGATATCGCGCGCTTTGGTGATGGTCGGGTAATTGCGGCCGATAGTTCTGTCGAACAGGTGCCGGGCGGTAGATTGTCGCCAGCTCCGACGTCGAGATCACTTCCCTGCCGCCGGTGACGGACACGATGGGACCGGTCAGGGGATGTCGATGCCGTACGCACCCGGATGGTCGGACTCGATCGACACGGGCGCCCGATCGCTCCTGCACTGTCCGGCAATGCGGCGACGCTGACGCCCAGGGCTTCCTATGACCGCAGTGACCACGTCATCTTCATCGGCGATGATCATCGATGGGTCCCGCCGACACGACCAAGGACACTGCTATTTTACCGCATCACCTTCCACGATTTCGGTGCCGTCTCGGGCACCACGGCGTGGAACGGCTGCCTCGACGACCCCTTCAGCGGATGGTTCGACGCCGCCGCACCGTTCCTCCGCTTCATCTGCAGCTCGTCCAGGCTGCCTCGTAGTCCTGACAGAAGGGAACATCATGACCACCACCGAAGAGGCCCCGAGAGCACCGTCGACCGCACGAAGGTCAATACCGCCGCAGACTGCGAAGCCAACGGCACCGCCAACTTCGCGTCGCGCCCGATGACCGAGGAAGGACGTGACAGCCGGGGCGAGATAGACGTGTACATCGAGTCGCTGCGCGACGACCGCGGGATCTGGTCGTGCGGGAAACGCGTGATGGATGTCACCACGCATCCGGCGTACCGCAATCGGGTCCGGATGACCGCACCCCTTTACGACGCCATGCACACCGGTGAGCACGTCGATAACCTGACGACGCCTACGGACACCGGCAGCGGTGGCGTGACGATGATGAGCATCGACGACCTTGCCGCGATGGGTCGCTCGTATGCCTCACCGTTCGCAACGGTGGGGGAGGCGATGCAGCTCGCCGCACGCCGCTTCTCGGATCGGAAGTGACCGCGCCGAATCTCTACCGCTTCGGACGAAAGGCGCAGACGTGGACAGTGTGACCCAAACGATGCCAATGGAGGATCTCCTCGTCGAACTGAATTGCTGGGCAGGTGGGGTCGGGGCCCGGGAGGTGCGGCCGGGGCTGACCGTCTGCCGGTTCGATGCGCCGGGACCGTATTCGTGGGGGCCGGCCCATGGTGTCACCTTCGGTCTCGTCGCCCAGGGACGGCTGTCCGTGGACATCGGTCGCATCGCTCACGGTTGTGGCCCCCGCGAGGGAGTTGTCTTCACGGACCGTCTGTGCTCTGCGGTCGACGTAGTCGCGGCCTCCACCGATAACCCCTTCCTCGCGATGTTTCTGCAGATCGACGCGGCGATCATTCGCCGCATGTCGACAAATGTCTTGGTCAGCGATGCTGCGGCGGTGCCGGTAGCCCGGCGTGGCCGTACCAGTGGCAATCAGTGCAGCGGTGCCTTCAGTGTGGATGCACGACTTCTCCACTCTGTTTTGCGGTTCCTTCGAGCTCTCGATGACGATTTGGACGAGCGAGTGCTCGCGCCGATCTATTTGCAGGAGATCGTGTATCGCCTTATGCAGATCGCCTGCTGCCAGGATCCGCTGGAGGTTGCCTCACGCGATTCCGCCGCCGATCCTACGCGGGTGGCGATCGAGTACATCAGGTCTCACCTCACTGAATCAATCACCGTGAGCGACATCGCGCGTGAGGTCCGGTTGAGTGAGTCGGCGTTTGCGCATACCTTCCGTGCGACGATCGGAGTCAGTCCCTACCAGTTCCTCAAATCCGAGCGGCTGGACGCTGCGCGACGCATGCTCATCACCGGATCCGGCAACAAGGTGAGCGAAGTGGGACGCGCCGTGGGCTATTCGAGCGCCTCCCACTTCATTGCAGAGTTCAAGCGCCGATACTCGGTCACACCCCGCGAATATGCGAACGGGAAGTACTCTTGCGCCGCTCTGGATGTCGTCGACCGTCCTGATGGCGCCCACGCGAGAACAGCAGAAATGGTGAAGTTCCCCGCAGGCAACTGATACGCGAACCCAGCCGATGTCATACCGTCGATTAGACGCCGCAATTCATCTCACCCCAGGCACTCTGTGCGGCACACGATCCGGGCAGTATTCCGAACTACAGGGGGTGGCTACGGAGCAGACCTCAAAGAATGGGCGATCGGCACTGCCGGCGAAAGAACTCGGCCCTTGGGGTGATTGCCGCACAAGGTTTAGTGCCGTTTCCGCTTCCTCTCGACAGCCATGCCGTCGAAGACCGGAGTGGAATAGCTCACGGGAAGCCTGCGGACCTGTTGCGAATCGGCGGCGTTAGCCCAAACGCGCACCGACATGAACACGATCCAGGCGATGGCCGATCAACTCTCAACCGAAACACTTCCCGCCCTCCCCGGCGCGCTGGCGATCACGCCCGAACAGTTCCAGAGTTACATGTGGGAGAAGTTTACACAGGTCACCACCGGTGTCGGTCAGCTTGACACGATCCTGCCGATGTTCCAGGTGCTGGTAGCCGGAGTGGAGACACAGGCAGCGAACTTCCGCAGTGCCGATCAGATTCCGACGAGCTTTCTGCTCCAGGAGCGGTCCTGGTCGTTGTCGCGGGCGGAGCACTGATCGTCCGAGGCGGCAAGCGGACATCTCTCGCACATGCGGCGCTGCTCACGGCCACGGCCACGGCCACGGCCACGGCCACGGCCCCGGCCGTCGGCGCGGTCTTCAGCATCGCGCCCCTCCTGCTGTCGGTTCCTCAGAAGGATCACGCAACCGACAAGCTCACAGAGGCGTTTCGCCTCGATCGTCATGAACGCCGGCGCGGTCGCTGTGCGGGCTGGCATGAACGTCATCCAAGAAATGTCCGAGCAACGGCTGGCGTCGGAGCACTCAACACCGCGCTCCCCCGCTTCCAGGGGCTCGTCAGCGGCATCGATCGAAGAGAACGTCAGGAGCTTCAGCTGGCCGCCAGTATTCCCACTTCCGACGTGGCCACGACCGCCCTGACCCTCTGGTCCCTCGTCCCCGGCACGGTCTTGGTGACCGCCGACGTGCCCGGGCTGGCACTGCGCGAGCCGAGTCGTATTTATCCGAGGCCCGGGAAAGGACGCTCGCCGCTTCCTGCGAGGAGGAATTGGCCGGCGGAAATGGGGGTGAGTGCACTTGCGCACTCACCCCCACTTCATGCGCTGGGTGCGTTCTCGGGGTCTGGTGGGAACGGTGGAGCAGCTCCATGCGCTGCGCTCGGCCTACCTCGACTGCCGACCTGTTCCCCAATCCGACGCGTCACACAAGCCTGAATCAGGTCCTGATGGTCGCGTTCGAACCGGATGTCGCGGAGATCAGCTCTCGGGCAGGACCCGCACCGCACTCGAGTCGATCGTGCGAGACACCATCGTCCAAGGCATTACGTGACGCCGCCGGGGAGCCGCGTGCAGGCCGCGGAAAGCCTCGGGATTCGCGTTCGTCGCTGTACCGCTAGCTGAAGAGCTGCGGCATCGAAGTCGACGGGCGGTTCGACGCTGTGGCTGGGATGACCAGCGCTACGCGGCAGGCGCCGACGCATCGCACTCGTCGACGACCACCTTGGCCACTCCGGTAATCGTGAGCATGTCCCGAATCACGCCCACCCACAACTGACTTGTCGACGACACGTCGCCCACCGATCGCGGGCCCGGCCGCCACGTGAGGGACGGCCACGAGAATCTCCGCGGGCAGCACGCTGCGACTTCCCTCGATGAGCAGTAGTTCTTCCTCGGCGGCCCACAAGGGCATTGCTGTTCTACTTCGCCTCGAATTTCGCCAAGAACCGGGCACCGACTTCGGAGCCAACAAGCACGGTGCGCAGAACCTCCCCATCGGGCTGGCACCCGTCTTCCTGTTCGGCGTCCTGGTTACCTACGCGCTTCCGTTACCGGATGGCATGTACAACGCTCAGGACACCGGCACATCGCTCGTCGCTGCCGGCGACTGACAAATCCCGCTCCGGAACTCCGCGCGCTGCGGCCCGCGACGGGACGGGACGGCCACGTCGAGTCCGCGCGGCGATGAACCGACAGCGGCGCGGTGTGTCTGGCATCACAATCGCTGTAGACTTCAATGTTGTGACCGAGCTTGTGCCGCCGACTCGGCGGCACCTGCGGACATGACTGAGAAGCGGAAGACCTCCGTCCCCCCGCCACGAATCGAACTGCCCATGTCCGAGGCCAAGCCCGAAGACACTCAGCGCGACCAGGGTCCCGATGCAGTCGGTGCCGAACTCGAGTCCGAGGGGTTCGAGGAGGCGCACGAGATCGGCCGTGGCGGATTCGGCACCGTTTACCGATGTTGGGAACGATCACTCGATCGAGTCGTGGCGGTCAAGGTTCTCTCTGCGGACCTCGATGCCGAAAGCCGCGCGCGATTCGTCCGGGAGCAAAAAGCAATGGCTCAGCTCTCTGGACACCCCAACGTCGTGGAAGTGCTTCAGGCCGGAGTCACCATCAGTGGTCGTCCGTACATCGTGATGCCTTATCACCGTCGCGACTCCCTTCGGGTGCGAATTCACCGCGGTGGTCCGCTCGACTGGACCGAAGCGCTACGGATAGGAGTAAAACTTGCCGGAGCACTCGAGACTGCCCACCGCCTCGGCATAGTGCATCGCGACGTCAAGCCGGGCAATGTCCTGCTCACCGGATACGGTGAACCGCAGCTCACCGATTTTGGGATCGCGCGCATCACGGGAGCGTTCGAGACCGCAACCGGAGCAGTGGTCGGCTCGCCGGCCTACACCGCCCCGGAAGTGCTCACCGGTGCACGTCCCACCGTCGCATCTGACGTGTACAGCCTCGGCGCCACCTTGTTTTGCCTCGTCACCGGCCATGCGGCCCTCGAACGCCACAGTGGCGAAGACGTCGTCGCACAGTTTCTGCGCGTCGTCTCCGCGCCGGTGCCCAACCTCCAAGGGGCGTTCCCTCGGGATTTCGTTCGCGCCATCGAATGTGCGATGGCGCGAACGCCAGCGGATCGACCGGCATCGGCTGCGGACTTTGGCAATCAGCTCCGCGATATCCAACGCCGCCACGGCCACCGCCTCGACGACATGGCCCTCGACCAGGACGTCGACCAGCCGCATTCCCACGAGGATTCCCGCGAAGCCTCCCCGCGCGGGAAACCGCCGATCAGCCATGCTTCGAGCCCCGTCCCACGTTCGCCCGCGGCCGCACCCCCCAGCGTCGCAACCAAATTTCGGCCACCCACCGCCGCGCGTGCCCTCATCGGGCGCATGAGATTGATTGACCGGATGCGCGCTGCCGAACGCAAACGGTTGATCGTGATTCACGCACCAGCGGGATTCGGCAAGAGCACCCTGGCCGCACAGTGGCGCGACGTCCTCATCGCCGAGGGCGTTTCGGTTGCCTGGTTCAGCATCGACAATGACGACAACAACGTCGTCTGGTTTCTGGGGCATTTGGTCGAAGCAATCCAACAGGTACGACCTAATTTGGCGTCGGAGCTACGACAAGAACTTGAAGAACATGGTGACGAAGCTGAGCGATACGTTGTGACGTCACTGATCAACGAAATACACTCTACGCGAGAGCGATTCGCGGTTGTTATCGACGACTGGCACCGGATCTCCGATCCCGAGACCGTTGGTGCGATGAAGTTCCTGCTGGAGAATGGCTGTCACCACCTGCAAGTCATCGTGACGAGCCGAACCCGAGTCGGCCTGCCGTTGAGCCGCATGGGGGTAGCCGACGAACTGGTCGAAATCGATTCCGCTGACTTACGTTTCGACCTCAACGAGTCGCACCAATTCTTGGTCGACCTGTGTGGTCTGGCACTCGATGACCGCGAGGTCGCCGACCTTCGAAAATCAACCGACGGATGGGTCGCTGCCCTGCAACTGGCATCGCTGTCGCTTCGAAATCTCGAGGACCCGGCCGAGCTCATCAGCCATCTGTCGGGTCGCCATCGCGCCATTGCCGAATACCTGGCCGAAAACGTTTTGAGCACACTCGAACCGCGGCTACTCGACTTCATGCTGCGCACATCGATTACCGAGCGGATCTGTGCAGGCCTGGCAGCAGCGTTGACCGAACTCGAGCACTGCCAAGCTCTTCTCGAAGAGGTCGAAGAGTGCGACCTGTTTCTTCGAGCGCTCGACGAGGAAAGAGAATGGTTTCGCTATCACCACCTGTTCGCCGATTTCCTCCGCCGCCGACTCGAATGTGACTATCCCGATCAAGTTTCCGCGTTACATCGCACAGCGGCGCTGTGGTTCGCCGATCACGCGCTGCTCAGCGAAGCGGTCGACCACTCGCTCAAAGCGGGGGATCGAGAACGGGCCGCCGAGTTGATCGAGGCGCACGGAATGGAGCTCATCGAGCACTCACAGATGAGCACGTTGCTCGGGTTGATCGCGAAGCTACCAAAGGCCGTGGTATCAGCCCGTTCCCGGTTACAGATCCTACTCGGCTGGGCTCATGTCCTGCTGCACCATCGACCCGAGGCCACCCACGCCGCGTTGGAATCCGTGAAGTCGGCTCTGACGCGTGAAGGGTCGCACTCGACAGACGCCGAAGACCAGATGCTGGAGGCGTCCCTCGTCCAAGCCGTGGGTGACTTGTTTGCCGACCGGGTGGAAGGGCTGTTCGAGCGGGCATCGGAGTGCTTGACCAGGCCGGAAACGTTGCGGCCATTCGTCGTATCCGCCGCTGCTAATGTTGCCTCCTTCGAGGCGATCTACAGGTTCGATTTCGACTCGGCCCGCCGCTGGCAAGAATGGGCCTTGCCCTACCACGAGCGAACCAGCGGACCGTTCACTGTGTGGTACGGATTTTTCTTTGCTGGCATCGCCGCACGCGAACAGCTCGACATCCCAGCTGCTGAGGGCTTCTTTCGTGAGGCGCTCCGCTTGGCGCGAGAGGCCGGATCCAACTACTCCATTCGACTTGCCGGCGCGGCGCTTGGCGAGCTGCTATACGAGCGCGGCAACTTGGACGACGCCGAACACCTCCTTGACGAAAGCCATCAACTCGGCTCCGAAGGCGGGGTAGTGGACATCATGCTGATCACCTACGGAACCGGAGCACGGATAAAGGCGTTACGCGGCGACATCGACGCCGCCGCACGACGCCTCGACGAGGGAGCCGGGATTTCTGCGTCGCTTTCGCTCCCGCGCCTGGCAGCGCGGATCGAGAACGAACGGATACGGTGTGGCCTTGTCGATGCCTCCGGCAGTTTCGCCGTGCGAACCCGAAGCGAATCCGCCGATGCCGGATCTCTCGAGCACACCCCGCAACACGATGGCATCGTCGTGATTACCGAGGAACTTCGAGAAGACTCCTCGATACGTCTGCTGCTTCACGACGGATCCCCTCAACAGGTCGCTCTCGCGTGTACTCGCGCGGCGGCACACGCGCAGCGAATCCCGCACGAGCGGAGGAGAGCGCAACTCCAGGCCCAAATGCTGCTCGCTTCCTGCCTTTTTGCGGCGGGCCGAGTCGATTCGGCCAAGGAAGTCGTTGCACCTGTAGTGAGCAAATCCGCCGAACTAGGGCTCAAGCAGTTCCTCGTTGAGGGCGGACCACAGATACCCGCACTCGCAAGGAACCTACTGACGGACAATGAGCACAACCCATCGGCATGGCCCCAACTCGACACCGCATTTCTATCGGAAGTGTCCAACCGGCCATCAATCGGATGACCGCCCATACTTAGACTTAGAGCCAATCCGGTGTGGTGGTGGCGATGACTTCGTGACTGGTCAGGGGGCGCCCGCGCCAGTTCATGGAGATGCGAGAGCACCAGCGGTGTTCGATCTGGTTCCATTCGCTGGTGCCCCGGGGGCTAGGTGGCAGACGGTGCTCGTCGGCCAGGTGCGCGCGGCGAGGGCGGCCAGTTTGGTCTTCCATTGCCGGGTGCGGGATCCATTCGATCCGCCGCCTCGGCGCAGAACAGCAGTCGGCCGGCCTCTCGAGCAACTTTATGGCAGCGGTGTGGCGCAGGATTTGCTGGGGTGGCATGTTTGCTGGCCAGGCCCGGACATGCGTCGGCGGCGGTTGCGGTGTGTCGTGTCAAGCGTGCCGCCACTGCGTCACGGCTCATCCGTGTTTCGGTCTCTCCGGGTAGGAAGCGGGAATCCGGTTGCGCGGCTATCGATCTGCCTGCGTAGGATGTCCACGGTTTGCCGATCGAGCAGTGTGCTTCAATTCTTCCGGCCCTTTCCGCGACAAACGGCGTCCGCGGCGGACCCGAGATGAACATCGGCGATCTTCAGATCGGTCAAACTCCGAAAACATCCCGGTGGTTGTCACCGCGGTCTGCAATAGTGCGTGGTCGCGTCGCCCGGCCTGTGTGGTTCGGTTGGGTGCGGCCAGGAGTGCGAAGCTTTCCGCGGTCGTCAGGTAGGTCACGTCGGTGCGTTGGTGTCGTTTCGGCGGAATGGCAAGGAAGCGGGCAGATCGTGTTGGCATGTTCCGGATGACGATAAGCGGCGTAGGCGAACAGCGAATGCAACTCCGCCAGTCGGGCATTGCGGGTGGTGACGGCGTTGCCGCGGTCCGCTCATCGCTGGAGCCTACGTCGGTGGACCCTGGTTTGTTTTACCTCGTCAGTGATGGAGATTCTTTCGATGCCGACTTGCGTAGTGTCTCCGAGGGCGCCTCGCCGAACTTGTTGCGATAGGCCACAGCAAACCGACCGAGGTGCGCGAATCCCCATCGGTACGCAGTATCTGAGACCGACGTCCGCAACGCCGGGTTGCTGAGATCCTCGCGCACACGCTGAAGGCGGACCTCACGCAAATAGCAGGTCGGGGATACACCGACGTAGCGTTGGAAACCGTCCTGCAGTGTCCGGGCACTGACCCCTATCGCACAAGAGAGATCCGACATCGACCATGGTTCGTCCGGCTGCTGTTCGAGCAGGTCGATCGCCTGCTTCACTGCACGCGGCCGAGCAGGTCCGTGTGTGCTGAGTAGCAGCTCGGAATAGTTGTGCGGCTGGCCGACCAGTAAGCCGGTCATCACCAGTTCTTCGATTCGTGCGACCAGCAGCGGCTCGTGACCCGTCTCTGCGTCGCGTTCCATCTCAGCTTGCAACAGCCTGACACTGTCAACCCAGGTGCGCAGTGACGGGGAGGTCAGATCCATGCTGAAGTCGAAGCACAGCGGCGCCTTGATCTCGTGGCACAGCAAACCTTCGAGCTGCCGTTCCAGAGCGTGGCGCTCGATGCGTACGAAAATCATGCTGTAGTCGGGGCTGAGGGTGATCATCGAGGGGTCTTCGCCCCGAAACGACACGCCGAGGGACGGTGTCGACGGAGCGGTCTCGTGCTTGCCCCGCTGAGCTTCCGCCTTTCCGGTGAGCGGCAGCGTGAAAAAGTACAGCGCTTCTGTCGTCGGCGCCTCCAGCGTGATAAGAGATTCGTACCTCAGATACGCCAGAGTCGTATTGCCGAGTTTGGCCGCGTTCATACGGGCATCCGAAGAAACTGCACCTGAGGCCTTGACCTTGTGCGGAACGAGTAGACGCCCGCCGACATCGCGGATCACATCGAGGTCACCGGTACGGAACTGAGAGCAATGTGCAAGGGGTTCCGCCGACATGTAGAAATCACCTCTACCTCTGTGGTCTCCCCGCGCGGGAGCACCGACCTACGCAAACATATTGTGACTCGCGTCACGGCAGTGTACGCCAGGTGCGGTCTTATACTCCAGATGCGGTTCGAGCGGATCTGTTCCGCTGAACGGCCCGCGGACCGATTCCGTGGCGTGCCGGCTCCTACGGCGATGACCCCCGCAGCGGTCCTCACCCTCCTCGTCGGCGCCCCACCCGCTGAATGTGGGGTCGGCTCAACCAAGCGTTGGGTATCCAGCCGTCAGGGTTCTCTGATGGCGTTTTTTCGCAGTTCGCGAGCACTGAGACCTTTCAATTCCCCGCACAGCGGTGGACAGATCCCATCGCGGTCGAGTCGGCGCTGGCGCTCGGGTTGGCTGCTCAGCCGCGCTACCTCACTGACCGGGAGGAGCATCACCAAGCCATCTCAGATACCGGCTCTTTGCACGCGTCGGTATGGAGTCCAGCCGGTGTAGTCGAAGCAATCGAAGGACCCGGTTGCTTCGGACTTCAATGGCACCCAAAACTGTCACTCAGTAGCTGCCTAATCAACTTGGCGCCGTTCGTGCGGGCTCGTTCGAATGTGACCACTGTTTCTCATTGCGCCCCAATACCCGGACTTGTCGCCGGTACCGAGTTCCGGCCGGGTGGAGTCGACGGTCGAGAAGATCGCACGGCGCACTCGGCGGGCGCCGCTGGCCGCGGATAGCGTGGACGGCCCGAGGCCGCGTCGACGGTGTGCACGATGACCGGGGCAGTGAGCCCGGCAGCCGTGGGGAACGGCGTCTCGGCCTCGACGTCGAACGTGTGAGGGCAGTCTGGATCCGCCGATTCGAAGGCAGTGCGACGGTGATTCGTCCGACAGTCGACTGCTCGGCCAGAATGGGGTGTAGACCTGCGGCGGCAGGTCCCTTGGAGGAAGGCTGGGCCGTCAAATTTGGGTGTCCGCGTCAAAGTGCTCGCGGACGGTGCCTCGGTGTTCGTCCTCGTGAGCATCGACGGCGAGGACACGCTGATCGAACCCGAACGTGAAGTCGTTCGATCTTGTGTATCTCCGGTCAATGACCACGGTCTTTGCACGTCTCGTGGGCTTACGAATTGGGCTCGGTGTGCTTGCCTGCGGAGGCAGATCGAGATGAGTGGGGCATCAGATCGCGAGCAGTCGGGTGGCTGTCGCCGCGATGGAGTCACCGGGGGCCTGGCGTGAATTTTCGCCACGCCATCAGGGCGGCCGAAGTCAGCCCACCTTCCCAGGTCAGGGAACATTCCCCATACCCATCTCCGGTCGGAATGTGGTGATGAAGGGGATGTTCAGGGTGATGGTGGCGACCAGGGAACCGGGCTCGGTCCCGATCGCGGGCGGCGGTCGTGATTGTGGGGAGTTCCATGCTCGCACTTCGGCATCCCCGGTCGTTCCGGTGTTGAGGCATTGCGCCTATGCATCCCCGGTCTCCGCTAGAAGCTAGAAATGCGGTGAGACCCGGTGTTGCCGTGCCGGTTTGCGCGATGACACGGCTCTGGCAGACGAGGACGCGCTGATTGAGTCGGTGCGTGACGACGTCCCCAGGGCCGCCTCGAGCGTCTGGTTTCGGTCGGGTCCTGACCTCGCAGGAAGCGTCCTCTGAACAGGGGAGATGAGACTCTCCGACCAGCGAAGGAGCGCGCCAGCCCGGATGATGAGCTGCCGCGGCTATCGTCACCACGACCTCCAGGCTCGCTGATCGTGTTCGTGCGGGACGGCAGGCGGCCACGGTCTTCTTGAGCCCGTCCAGGTCGACGCTGATCTTCGCCGGGATCCCGGCCGCGGCAGCCGCGAGTACGACCTCCTTCTGGTGCGTAGCCGATGACATACGGATGCCATCCTTGATTGGAGGGACCGTCAGCGACGCTGAGCCGTGTGAGTGAAGGCGGCCCTCCATTCAGAGCGCCGAATTGTCGAGACTTGATGTGTCGTAGTCGCCGGCAGTGAACCGATCAGAGGAAGCGATGCGTCGCAGGGCTTCGAGGTTGGTCGTGATCGGAGCGATCTGGAACTCGTCCAAGGCCTGGATCGAGCGTCGGACCGCCTGGGCGCGGTCCTCGCCGTGGACACACAGCTTCGCGACGAGCGGAGCGTAGTAGGGCGTGACGTCGGTTCCGGCGCCATACCCGCTGTCAACGCGTACCCAGGGATCCTCAGGCTGTACCCAGGTCTCGATCTGCCCTGGAGTGGGAAGGAAGCGCACTGGATCCTCGGCGTAGATTCGGAACTCGATCGCGTGCCCTCGTACGGTCGGCCAGGTCAGGTTGACTGCTTCTCCAGCGGCGATCCGCAACTGCAGTTCGACGAGGTCGAGTCGGGTCACCAGCTCGGTGATCGGATGTTCGACCTGTAGGCGGGTGTTCATCTCGAGGAACACGAACTCGTCGGTGTGGGGGTCCAGCAGGAACTCCACCGTTCCGGCGCCGCGGTAGCCTACGGCCCGGCCCGCTGCGACCCCGGCGGCCAGCAGGCGTGCGCGAAGTGACGCGGTCAGGCGGCCGGCCGGGGTCTCCTCGACGACCTTCTGGAAGCGTCGCTGCGCCGAACAATCTCGTTCACCGAGAGCTATGACACGACCGTCGTCGAGGCCGAGGATCTGGACGATGTGGCGGGCCGGTCGGATCATCTTCTCGAGCAGGATGTCGGGGAGCCGAACATCCGTTGCGCCCGGGTGGTCGCCGTTTCGAAGGCAGTCTCGAGGGTGGCCGCGTCGTGGATCATCGACATGCCGATCCCTCCGCCACCGAACGCCCCCGGTTGGGATTCGGTGGTCAGTCAGGTCCTGGGCACCGAGCGAGCACATCTGAACCCGGTTCGGGAGGCGCTGCGCGCCGACGACGCAGCGCTGCACCGCCGGTTGCTGTCGATCCGGGAGGAGGCCGGCCTCCCCGAAGAGATCTCGGCACTGCGGGTGTTCGATGTGATCGCGTGGATGGACGGCAAGAACCGCCGCCTGGGCGAGCCCTCTGACCTGGAAAGATGACACGTCCCGGACTGAGGGGATGTGCGGCGGCTCAGGAGCGGGTGAGGCGGGATCTGAGTTTGTGTATGCCGACTATGACTTTTTCTGCGGTGCTCCCGGGCGCGGGGAGCATGCCCAGCTGTATGGCGATGTCGTTCATGTTGACGATGATCCGCAGTGTGGCGATTTTGCCGTCGCGGTGTTCGTGGATGTCGACGCCGTCGAATTCGATGTGTTTGCCGGTGGCGGGGATGCCAGGTGGGTCGATGGGGCCCTGGTGGGTGGCGGTCGCCTTCCACCAGTAGGCGGCTCGTGGGCCGTCGCTCGCCACGTGCGGGCCGGCGATCAGCTCGAAGGTCAGGTCGGGGAACGCGCGCCAGCCGTGGTCGAGGAATTCGCGTACGTCGGCTTTGCCGCGCATGGTCTTGGGCCAGGCGGAGTCGTCGTAGACGATGTCGTCGGTGAGTAGCTTGAGGACCTGTGCGGGGTCGTGGGCGTTCCAGGCGTTGCCTCAGCGCTCGGCGAACTCGTCCACCCATGCGGGGTCGAGTTTCTGTGCCGATGTCTGTTCTCCCATGCTTTCCAGGCTAGGGGTGACGGGTCGGTTCACCGGGTGTGATGGTGCTGTGACCTGGTGTGATGACATGTCCCCGGTTTGTGATGTGGGGCGCCGGCGACGTGTCGGGGGAGTGCCGGCGTCGGGGTGCCGGCGGGCGCGTGGGTGTCTGTTTCGTCCGGGTTTGAGCCGGTTTTGAAAGATGTTGATTTACAACATGATTCGTTAATCAGTTGATGAGTAAGTGTTTACGTGTGTTGTGCACGAACGTCAGGTTGTAAGGTTCGGAATCCCTTGTTGATCAACAGATTTGGGTGTTTTGGGATTTTCAACTGTTTTGGGTTGTGTGGGGGTGGGTGGTATGCTGTGGGTATGACATGGAGCGGTGCGGGAAGGCGAGTGGGCGGCGTGTCGGGCGCTCCCGCACGCCTCCCCGGCCTCGTTGGGGTGTGGGGGACCGGATCGAACGTGACGAGTAAAAGCACAGGTGAGAACGCAATCTCGGAAACTCAGAGGAGCGAAGCGACTCGATCGACGGCAACGGGAATCGACCCACTGCGAGCCGCGCAAGCGGCTCCCTGGCGGGGAGCGGAGCGACTCGCCCCCGTCTCCCGGTGCGGAGCACCGGGAGCAGCGCCGCGG
>NZ_CP046572.1:2380000-6622033 GCF_009859915.1 Rhodococcus sp. WAY2 | reverse complement strand
GTGGTTCCTCCCCAGTTTGTCGAGATGTCGGTGCCGTCGCCGAGGTGGAATTGGGCGTTCCCCGACCTGAGGATGGACCCCGTACGGACCTACGAATATGCCATCTGAACTGTGTTTCCACACAATTATCCACAGATGTGGACAAAGCATGGAGGACTGGTGTGAAGACGTCGTTACGAGGTGAAGATTCCAGATTTACCGCCCTGAGCTGCGGTTTTGCGCAGGACGTCTGGACGAGGGGGGTGGACCCACCCGGGATGTGACGTGCGTCAGCAACCCTCGGGGTGACCGAAGGCGGGACACCATCTGTGCCCTGTGGATGAATTGTGGTGAATGTGCAGATGAGAACGGTGAAGTCGAGAGCTGGGCACTCGATCAGGGTTCATCGGCGAGACCATGTTTCAACGCTAGCAACAGTGTCGGCAACCTCACAGCGGTTTGGCACATCGGAAGTTGGGGTGCAAGCATTTATCGAACCTCGGCGTGTCGGTCATCCCGTTCGCAGAGGAAGTGCAGGTGAGCGAGTTTGACCTGACCGGGAGTCATCAGTACTCTCGAACAGTCACCCTGTGGTGAGGTGGCGGTATCGTGCTGGATTCAGTCCAGCGGCGATGTCGTGTGTCACTGCTGGTTGACCACCTGAGTTTTCGACCATGTTAGATCCAGGACGCCGGGAGGCGTCGATGAATTTCGAGGAGTGTTGACCGTGGCCAAGGGCAAGCGGACGTTCCAGCCGAACAACCGACGCCGCGCGCGCGTTCACGGCTTCCGTCTTCGTATGCGGACCCGTGCGGGTCGTGCAATCGTTTCGGCGCGTCGCCGTAAGGGCCGCGAATCCCTCACCGCCTGATCCCGATACTGGGTTCAGGAGCTCGGGGTGTTGCCTGAGCCGTACCGATTGCGTCGTCATTCAGACTTTTCGTTGGCTGTACGACGCGGTCGCCGGATGGGAAGACGCGATCTGGTTGTCCACGCATTCGACCGTGGACAGACAGGCGAGCTGGTGAGTAGCGGCGGTCCACGATTTGGACTGGTTGTGAGTAAGGCTGTCGGGCCGGCGGTGATTCGACATCGAGTCGCACGCCGGCTTCGTCATATCTGCATCGACCTGGTGGGTGCTGTTCCAGCCACCACCGATGTGGTGATTCGGGCTCTTCCGGGAGCCGCGACTGCAAGTAGCCGGGATCTGGACAAGCAACTTCGTGCAGGTCTCTCCCGATTGGATCTTCTTGCGCATGAGTAACTTCGCATGAAAAGCGCACTCGACGAGTCGCGCGCCGCCGTGGCGGGTGCCGATACCCCGACGACGTCCACGTGGGCAACCATCCGTGCCCTCCCGGCGCGAATCCTTATCTTTCTGATCGAGTTGTACCGGACATATGTGTCGCCCCTGAGGTTGCCGACCTGCCGGTTCACACCCACCTGTAGCGAGTACGCAGTCGAATCCCTGCGCACCCACGGGGTTCTCAAAGGTCTTGTCTTGACGGTGGTCCGGCTGGCGAAATGTGCGCCCTGGCACCCTGGTGGGTGGGATCCCGTGCCCGCTGGGCCGGATTCGGTCCCTCACCAACATGCGGGTAGCCGTCATCCGGGTAGCCGTCATCACTGTCCGGTGAACGTGGACGAACAGAGGAGTACATAGAGCCGTGCTCGACTTCATTTACTATCCGGTGTCCGGGATCCTGTGGGTCTGGCACAAGGTTTTCGGGGCGATTCCCTTCCTGGGACCGGACAGTGGCTTCACATGGGCCCTCTCCGTGGTGTTCCTCGTCTTCACCTTGCGCGCCATCCTGTACAAGCCCTTCGTCAAGCAGGTGCGTACGACGCGCCAGATGCAGGAACTGCAACCGCAGATCAAGGCACTGCAGAAGAAGTACGCAGGTGATCGCCAGCGGCAGGCCGTCGAGATGCAGAAGCTCCAGAAGGAGCACGGATTCAACCCGATTATGGGCTGTCTACCTGTGCTTGCTCAGGCCCCTGTGTTCATCGGTCTGTTCCACGTTCTTCGGTCGTTCAACCGCACCGGCACCGGTTTCGGACAGCTCGGCATGTCGGTCGAGGACAACGCGAACACGCCGAACTACTTCTTCAGCGTCGAGGACGTCCAGTCCTTCCTGAGTGCCCGACTTTTCGGTGCACCGATCTCGGCTGCGATCACCACCCCGTCGGATCAGCTCGAAGCGTTCGCGATCTACGGTCCGGTCCCGACCATGCTGAACATTGCAGCGGTCGCTATCCCGCTCATGGTCATCGCGAGCGTTGCGACGCACTTCAACTCCCGCGCCTCCGTCGCTCGACAGAGCCCTGAGGCCGCCGCGAACCCGCAGTCCGCGATCATGAACAAGCTTGCGCTGTGGATCTTCCCGCTGGGCGTCCTTGTCGGTGGCCCCTTCCTCCCCATCGCAATCCTTCTCTACTGGGTGAGTAACAACATCTGGACCTACGCGCAGCAGCACATCGTCTTCCGGAAGATCGATGCGGAAGAGGAAGAGAAGAAGCAGGCAGCGCTGGCTCGTCGAGCGGAGAACGCCCCGAAGCCCGGTGCACGCCCCAATCTTTCGAAGAAGAAGAAGGCTGCGGTAGACGGAGCCCCGGCCGAACCAGAGGTCGTCGACGGAGTGATGGAAGACGACGCCTCCGAACAGTCGACGGGAACTGCGAGCGGTGACGGTTCTCCGACGGGTACGTCGAAGCCGAAACCCGGTGCCCGACCTCAGACGAACCGCGGAAAGTCCCCTAAGCGCAAGCGGCGCTGATTCAGAAAAGAGAACGAGTATGGCTACTGAGCCTGACATCGCAGTGGACGGAGATGAGACAGACGTGACTGCTCCGACGCAGAACCCGGACACCGAGGTTGACTCCGATTCTGACGACTACCTCATCGAGGAAGGCGAGATCGCCGGCGACTACCTCGAGCAGCTCCTCGACGTGCTCGATTTCGATGGCGATATCGATCTGGACGTCGAAGGGGATCGAGCAGTCGTCAGTATCGACGGGGGTGACGATCTCACCAAGTTGGTCGGCCGCAAAGGTGAGGTACTCGACGCACTCCAGGAACTCACACGCCTTGCTGTGCAGCAGGCAACGGGTGAACGTAGCCGGCTGATGCTGGACATCGCTGGTTGGCGTGCCGGGCGTCGCGCCGAACTCACCGAGTTGGGTGCCTCCGCAGCACGCCGCGTGCTCGAGACCGGTGAACGGGAGGAGCTCACTCCGATGACCCCGTTCGAGCGGAAGATCGTGCACGACGCTGTTGCCAAGGTCGCGGGTGTCTCCAGCGAGAGCGAGGGCGCTGAGCCGTCGCGTCGCGTAGTCGTGATCAAGGACTGACTCAGCACACCACATTTGGAAGGCGGGCCCAGGGATACCTTGGGCCCGCCTTCTCCATTCCGGCAACAGTGGTCGGTTTCTCTCGTTTCACGTGAAACACACCAGCCCCTCCCCTCCCCCGGCCTGAGTCGTCGCCTGAGCGGCAACGTGCCGCTGTCACTCACTGCAAGAATTGGTGACCACCCACGGCCCTCGCGCGCGACTGCTGAGCATCCGCAAACGCCGATTTTGCGAACTCGGCCTGGACCGGGACCGCCGAATAGTCCGTCCGTAGCCGAGCGAGGTGCGTGGTGTGCGTGCGGGCCTGGGGCCGGAGCGACGTCGGTTGGCGGTACCGGCGAGAGGCAGGCGTTCCGGTCGATTGAGTTTCGCTGCAGCGAGCTCGGCTACTTCCGCCGCGCCACATTTCCACCGAGGACGCCGACTACGCACGACGCGGGATCGTGATGCTCGCTTTGATCGAAGGTTTGCGTCCGGAACTTCGGAGGTGGTTGGTTTCGGTGTTGGCATGCGGACCCAGCGGCAAGCGGTCGGCGGTCCGGGATTCCTTCGGTTCAGGTGAGCCGGGCGGTGCATTACGAAGAATCGGCGAAATTTAGAGTCGGTTTTCGGCCATCCAACCACTCATCGGAGTTTCGTCACTGTGATGATTCCGATTCGGGCTTGTCGACGCGCCGCAATGGGCGCATCTCGGGATTCGTCAGGCAATCGGAGATGCAGTGATCGTGGCGGCAGCAGCACAGGGCGGCCGACATGTGAGGTGGGCCCAGGTCTCTTCTCCGAACGCGGCAGTCGGGCAAGTTCCTCGGGTGCGGCGTCAGTCCTAGCGACATCAACGGCCACCATCGGTGGTTCCACGTGAAACATCGCTCCCCGGTGCCGACATACATTTTGAGCCGCTCGGCTGACGAGACCGCGGACACCAGAAGTCACATCGTCTCCATCCAATCCTGCCTGGTGATGGCTGAACTCGGGGCACCTGTCGCCGGCTAGAAGGCGGGCGAGAGTCTTCGCGTTCAATTCAGTGTTCGGTAGCTTCCAAGCCGCCGAGCGGGTACATCGGTTCGCGGCAGCGCCCTCATCACTTCCTGGCAGCGTGCCCAACGTTGCCCGTACCGCATACCGTTCGTCCAACCCACCGATTATCGACGTCAGGCGTGCGGGTTGATCGATCCGAGCTGAAGTCGAGGTGCGCCCAAATCGGGGTGAAAATCTTGTAGTTCGGACGAGAGGTCCGCCTCAGCTAGTCGATGTTTCACGTGGAACCGGCGTCACTGCGGTCCATCGGGGTCGAGGGTTCAAGTCCGACGCAGAGATGCGCCTCAAGTCCTAATCCGCTAGGCCGGGCCGGGGCGCGCGTATCCGCAGTGAAGTCGGAGACGATCCTGAGGGCGTGTCCGTATGTTCCACGTGAAACACGGGCCGGATGCGACCCCAACTCTGGCGCCACACGGAACAGACGTCGCGACGTGTGCCCGAGCGCCGCACACAAACCCGGCACGGCACCGCTTCCCAATCGTGCACGGAAGCGGATGCCTCGGACGATCTCGAACTCTCGATCGTGGGCAAGGCGGGAGTTGCGCGCCTACCGGACCGACGGCGTTCTCCGCTCGGACCACTCCCCTCCCCCACCGAGGGGGCGGTGGTGTAAACACTGTTCGGCGTTGCGGGTGGGTGTTAGGGGACGCAGTCGGGAATCAGGGCGGATAATGGAGAGGCTGAGTTTGTAGAAGATGAGCTCTTCGCGGGAGGATGTTTCACGTGGAACCGAATGGTGAGAAGCCGGCCGACTGGGACGAACAAGCGGCGGCTCGCCAGGTGTTCGGTGAACGATTCGACATCGCGGAGCGGTACTACAAGTCTCTGGCAAGTGACGGTGTAGAGCGTGGTCTGATCGGGCCACGAGAGGTTCCTCGCCTGTGGGAACGGCACCTTCTCAACTGTGCAGTGATCGGTGAGTTGATCGCTGAGGGCGAGTCCGTGGTGGATGTCGGCAGTGGAGCGGGACTGCCCGGTATTCCGTTGGCGATTGCCCGTCCCGACTTGCGGATCACCTTGGTCGAGCCGCTGCTGCGACGATCTGTATATCTTGCGGAGTTCGTCGAATCCAACGGTCTGGATGTGTTGGTTGTTCGTGGTCGCGCGGAAGAGTCTGGCGTCGTGAAAGAAGCCGGTGGCGCGGATGTCGTCACATCGCGGGCAGTGGCACCGTTGGAGAAGTTAGCCAAGTGGTCGCTGCCGCTGATCCACGAGCATGGGAGAATGCTTGCACTGAAGGGTTCGAGCGCGGCCGACGAGATCGCCCGCGACCGTGCCGCTTTGACTCGGCTGGGTGCTGGCAAGCTGGACATCGTGGAATGTGGAGTGGGTCTTCTTCCGGTTCCTACCGTGGTGGTTCGGGCAGAGCGTGTACCGAAACGCCGTCAGCGCCGATGAGACACTCGGGCGACGGATGCGGAGTGAGTATGTCGAGTAACGAGCGATTCCCAATCGAAGGAGTAATCAATGTCGGGTGGGCCTGAATCCGCCGTTTCACGTGAAACAGTTTCACGTGAAACCGAACATCGATCCGACCACGCGACGAGCTCAGGAAACGGAGACGACGGATTCACTGCTCCGTATAACGGCATCTCCGCCGAAGAGACTCCGATTGGCGCGGCCGCACATAGAGCCAGTCAGGTACTCCACCCCCACTCCGTGACGCTACCCAAACCGCCGGAGCGCCGGATTCTCACAATCGCCAATCAGAAGGGCGGGGTCGGCAAGACCACCAGTGCGGTCAACCTCGCCTCCGCTCTCGCAGTGCAGGGCTTGACGGTCCTCGTGATCGACCTCGACCCCCAGGGCAATGCCAGCACCGCCCTCGGAGTGGCCCACCATTCGGGTATCCCGTCGAGCTACGAACTGCTCCTGGGTGAGGTGACCGCCGCCGAGGCGATCCAAACGAGCCCCCACAACGAGCGGCTCTTCTGCATCCCGGCGACCATCGACCTCGCCGGCGCCGAGATCGAGCTGGTGTCGATGGTGGCCCGCGAGGGTCGGCTGAAGGGGGCGCTGTCAGAAAAGGCGCTCCGAGATATCGACGCCGACTTCATCCTCATCGACTGCCCTCCATCGCTCGGCCTGCTGACGGTGAACGCGATGGTCGCGGCCAAGGAAGTTCTGATTCCGATCCAGTGCGAGTACTACGCGCTCGAAGGCGTTGGTCAATTGCTGCGGAACATCGAGTTGGTGCAAGCCCACCTCAATCCGGACCTGCATGTCTCGACCGTGCTACTGACGATGTATGACGGCCGCACGAAACTCGCCGACCAGGTGGCAGCGGAAGTCCGGTCCCACTTCGGAGACGCCGTCCTCCGCGCGGTCATCCCCCGAAGTGTGAAGGTCTCCGAAGCGCCCGGATACGGGATGACCGTGTTGGATTACGACCCCGGTTCACGTGGCGCGATGAGCTACCTCGACGCGGGACGTGAACTCGCAGCGCGCACAGCACAGATCACGAAGCAGGAGCAGAGATGAGTCAGACGCGTAAGGGTGGACTCGGCCGTGGATTGGCGGCGCTGATTCCGACCGGTCCCACGACGGCGCCGGGACTGGGCACTGCTGCCGCCGATGTAGTGATCGGCACAGACAAGCGCCACATCCCCACCCCGCCCACCCCGAACTCGTCGACATCACCTTCCGGCAGCGACCGAGCTCCTGCATCCACGGGAAACAACGGAGATGGAGAGGTTACGAATGGGGCTGAGCCCCTCCCCTCCCCCACCGGGGCCGTGTACCGGGAAATCGCCCCGAACCTGATCGTGCGCAACCCGAAGCAGCCGCGACAGGTCTTCGATGACGAGGCGCTGGCGGAACTGGTGCACTCCATCCGCGAATTCGGTTTGATGCAGCCGATCGTGGTGCGCCCGGTAGAAGACGGCAAGTTTCAATTGGTCATGGGTGAGCGCCGCTGGCGGGCCGGCCAGGAAGCCGGACTCGACACGATCCCGGCCATCGTCCGTGAGACGGGTGACGACGCGATGCTCCGCGACGCCCTCCTCGAGAACATTCATCGGGTGCAGCTCAACCCGCTCGAAGAGGCGGCCGCCTATCAGCAGCTGCTCGAAGAGTTCGAGGTGACTCACGAGGAACTGGCCGCGAAGATCGGTCGGTCCCGTCCCGTGGTGACCAATATGATCCGCCTCCTCAAGCTTCCGATTCCCGTCCAGCGCCGCGTTGCCGCGGGAGTGCTGTCCGCAGGACACGCCCGTGCACTGCTGTCTCTCGAGGCCGGCGCCGACGCGCAGGAAGTGATGGCGGCTCGAATCGTGGCGGAGGGCATGTCCGTCCGCGCCACAGAAGAAGCGGTCACCCTGGCGAACCGCAACGACGATCAGATCGCTCCTCCGCAACGCCGGAAGCCGATCCAGATGCCCGGACTACAGGACGTGGCCGAGCGACTGTCGGACTCCTTCGACACCAGGGTGACCGTCAGCCTCGGCAAGCGCAAAGGCAAGATCGTCGTCGAGTTCGGTTCGGTTGACGATCTGCAGCGAATTGTCGGGATGATGGAGGCGCAACGAGCCGATTCATGACCGTCTGGGCGAGGTAGAAGCACCCGCGGGTAATCCGTCACTGTGACAGCACCGGTGACAGCATCTCGAGGGCAGATCAGCGGGGACAACGAGCAGTGAAGATCAGAGGACAACACATGACTTGTAGTAGTGACATTTGGAGGCTGATCTAGCCAATGTCGACTCACGTCACGTCGCTCACCCTCGACGGCCTGGACAAGCTCTCCGCCCACGCTCGTCGTTGCGTCTTCTGGGAAATGGATCCCGCGGCCATCCATAGTTCGCGCGGATTCTGTGACCAGGAATTCGAGAAGGAAGCATGGCTGTCGATGGTCATGCTCGAGTGGGGTTCCTGCGGTCAGGTCGCCGTCATGGATGGAAAGCCGGTCGGCAGCGCGCTATACGCTCCCCCACGCACCGTGCCTCGGGCGCAGCTTCTACCGACCGCTCCGGTGGGTGCCGATGCCGTCCTTCTCACGAGCTTGCGACTCGAGCCCGCCGGCGAAGAACAAAATCTGGGTGCCACCCTCATTCAGGCGGTGGTCGCTGATCTGGTGAGGCGCGGTGTCCGCGCCCTGGAGGCCTTCGGTATTCGAGACGGTGGGTCGAGCGATACCGACCACTCCGGCATCGCATCGGCGACCGCCGCCATGGAATGCTCCCCCGAAGAATGCATGATCCCCGCGGAGTTTCTCGAAGACAATGGCTTCGAGATCGTCGCTCCACACCACCGGTTCCCTCGGCTGAGGCTCGAGTTGAATCGTGACCACGGGTGGAAGGAAGACGTGGAGGCTGCTCTGGAACGCCTGTTGCATACGGCATCGGTGAGCATGGTCGACATCGGTGAGTGCACCCCGGTCGGAGTGCGCTGACGGTCAGGACCGTTCAGAAGAGGACAGTTCCTCGGCAAGCAACTCAGCGAAGGTGAACGTACCGGTGGGCTGATCATCCTGCCCGAGCAGGTACAGACGCTTCACCGAAATGAGGATGGCCTCCGCGATCGCGTCACGTGCCCGCGGATTGGACAGAACGGCAGCGTCGGACCGGTTGGTGAGATAGCCGAGATCGATCTGCACGGTCGGCATCTTGGTCAGGCGGAGCAGATCCCAGGTGCGTCCGTGCGTCCGGCAGTCCTGCAATGGGGTGCGCGCCACGATCTCCCGCTGGATGAAGCCGGTGAGAACCTGCCCGATCATCGACGTCGAACCGTGCGAGTTGCCGAAGTGGAAGCTTGCGACGCCGTTGGCAGCGGGGCTGGAGTTGCTGTCACATCGCAGGGAGATCATGAGGTCGGCGTCGAAGGCATTCGACGTGGACGCGCGTTGGATGTCCGAAGGGTTCGCGTGGTGCGGCCGGGACAGGAAGGTTTCCATCCCTGTCGCCGCCATCCGGCCCTCGAGCCGGCTGGCGAGATCCCAGAGGATGTCGGACTCCGAGATGGTGCCGTACGGAGAATGGACGATCGTGCCGTAGGTGTCCCCACCGAGACCGGGGTCGATGACGATGCGCTTGCCGCTGAGCTGCGGACCGGAGCTGCGAACCATTTCTTCTTCGCTCATCGCGTGGGGCGAACCACCGGTGACCCGGGTACCGAGCAACTCGAGCGAACGGAGGGTGGCAGGGCCGCAGATTCCGTCGGCGGCGATCCCGATCTCCCGCTGGAACGACGACAGCGATTCGTGGGTCTGCGGTCCGAAGAATCCGTCGACCCGGCCGACGTAGAACCCGAGGTCCTGCAGCCGTGTCTGCAACGTAGCGACGTCGTCCCCGTACAGGGGTGCAGACAGTTGGTAGATCAGCGTGCGTGCGCCCAGGCGGTAGGACGCCTCTTTCATGGACCGATAGGTGGCCGGACCCACGACTCCGTCCACGAGGAGCCCACGTTGCTGCTGGAAGGCTCGTACGGCGCTGTCGAGGTGGTGGTCGAAGACGGCGTCGGGCGCAATCCAGTGCGAACCATTGTTGGTGTCGCGGCGAGTGTCGGCGACACCGTCGTGGAGGAACCCGAGACCGGCGAGAGTGCCCCGAATCTCAGCGACGGCCGGACCATGGTCGCCGTGACGGAGTCGGTGCATGTTCGGGCCTCTCAGTCTGATTCCACGGCCGTGTGTATCACTACAGCACAGCTCTCTACAAACGAGTCGATCGATGTGTCCCGTTCGCGGATGCGACAGGAGCACATCGATCGATTGTCTCAGAGATTCCCACAAAATCGGGAATCGGGCAGGCTGTTCAGGTGTCGATCAGAGAACGTCGGCCAGCTCTTTCAGCAGCGCAGCCTTGCCCTTCGTGCCGACGATGGTGTTGATCGGCTTGCCGTCCTTGAACAGGATCAGCGTGGGGATCGACATCACCTGGAAGTCGCGGGCGGCACCCGGGTTCGCGTCGATGTCGAGCTTCGCGATCGTCAGCTTGTCGCTGTGCTCGCCGGCAATTTCCTCCAGCACGGGAGCGATCATCTTGCACGGGCCGCACCAGGTAGCCCAGAAATCGACGAGCACAGGCTTGTCGCTGCCCAGCACATCCTGTTGGAACGAATCATCGGTGATGGTGACGGTGTTCGACACGGGAAATCCCCTTACTCGACGGATAAAACTTGGACGATCGTGGACAACTCAGGCGTCGACCGGTGCACCGGCGGCCTCGACGGTGTTCGCGGTGATATCGCCGCGCTCGGCGAGCCAACGCTCGGCGTCGATGGCCGCGGAACATCCGGTGCCGGCTGCGGTGATCGCCTGACGGTAGGTGTGGTCTACCAGGTCACCGGCAGCGAAGACACCGTCCAGCGAGGTGGCGGTGGTCGGCGTCTGCACCCGTACGTAACCGGCCTCGTCGACGTCGACCTGACCCTTGACGAGTTCGCTGCGCGGGTCGTGACCGATGGCCACGAACATTCCGGTGACGGGAAGCGTGGACTGCTCACCGGTGACGGTGTCGCGCACGACCAAACCGGTGACGCTGTTCTCCCCCAGCACCTCGATCGGTTCTGCGTTGGTGACGAACCGGATCTTCTCGTTCGACTTGGCGCGCTCGAGCATGATGCGGGACGCCCGGAACTCCTCACGGCGGTGGACCACCGTGACACTGCGGGCGAACCTGGTGAGGAAGGTCGCTTCTTCCATTGCGGAGTCGCCACCACCGACGACCACGATGTCTTGGTCCTTGAAGAAGAAGCCATCACAGGTGGCGCAGGCGCTGACGCCGCGGCCCAGGAGCTTCTCCTCGCCGGGGATGCCGAGGTATCGGGCAGCCGCGCCCATCGCGAGTACGACCGCATGTGCCTGATAGGTCTCGCCACCGACGACGACCTTCTTGATCGGCCCGGTCAGATCGAGTTCCTCGACGTCCTCGGTACGGATGTCGGCGCCGAAGCGCTTGGCCTGCTCGCGCATCTCGTCCATCAGGTCGGGGCCCATGATTCCTTGCCGGAATCCGGGGAAGTTCTCGACCTCGGTCGTCGTCATCAGAGCACCGCCGAACTGGGTGCCCTCGAAGAGCAGCGGTTCGAGTTCCGCCCGCGCCGCGTAGACGGCTGCGGTATATCCGGCAGGTCCCGAACCAACGATGATGAGTTCATGAACCGTCGATGGAGTGGTCATGCGGGCCTTCCGATAGGGAGCGTGCACAGTCGAATTGATCAACACCAGACTAAAGGGTGTTGTTCCCGGACTGTAGGTGATACCGATCGCTCCCCCACGGGCCTCTGATCAGCGAAGAGTCTCCCGGATGACACAGCGGGTGCCGGTGTAGATGGTGGGCATGCATTTGTTGCAGTGAATGCACAGGCCTTCCGCTACGTGCTCATCGCGGAACTTGTTGACGAGGTCCGGGTCGCGGAGCAGTGCGCGGGCCATCGCGACGAATTCGAACCCTTCACCCAGTGCGGTGTCGATGGTGTCGAGTCTGTTGATGCCCCCGAGGAGAATCAAAGGCATGGACAGCGCTTCGCGGAACTGGCGAGCCATCGGCAGGAAGAACGCTTCTTCGAACGGGTAGGTCGGGAAGATGCGGGGTCCGTAGAGCTTCAGGCCGTACCCGACCAATTTCGGTTGTGATGCAACGAATTCGGCCATCGGCACCTCTCCGCGGAAGAAGTACATTCCGTTGAGGAGGGAACTGCCGCCGGTGAGCTGCAGCGCGTCGAGATGCCCGTCCCGTTCGAGGAGTCGAGCGATACGGAGGCTCTCGTCGAGCCACAATCCCTTGGGAACACCGTCGGTCATGTTGAACTTCGCGGTGACGGCGATCGTGTCGCCGACGGCGCGGCGAATACGCTCGACCACACGGCGTGGGAAGGCTGCCCGCTTCTCCAGGCTGCCCCCGTATTCGTCGGTTCGCTTGTTGAGGTTGGGGCTCATGAAGGAACTGAGCAGGTAGTTGTGGCCGAGATGAACCTCGATGGCGTCGAAGCCGGCGTCGACGGCGCCCCGCGCAGCGTTCTCGAAGTCCGCGACGACCTGGTCCAACTCGGTGTGAGTGGCACCACGCACCAGTCCCATGGCGGGCGGACTCAGACGCGTGGACGGGGCCAGCGTCTTCGTGCGGTTCGAGAGCGTGTTGGCGACCAGCCCGGCGTGCCCGATCTGCGCCGACACCAGCGCTCCTTCGGCATGGACGGCATCGGTGAGCCGCCGAAGTCCGGGAACACTGGCCTTGTCGAGGACCAGGGTGTTGGCGTGGACCCGTCCGCCGGGTGAGACGGCGCAGTAGGCAACGGTGGTGAGCGCGGCGCCGCCACGGGCCACTTCGGCGTGGAATTCGACGAGCTTGGCGGTGACCTGCCCGCGAGGCATGACTCCTTCGAAGGTGGCGGCTTTCATGATGCGGTTGCGCAGGGTCAGAGGGCCGAGACGGGCGGGTTCCCAGATCGTGCGCCGGTCGGTCGGAGTGGTCATTGTGTCTGCCTTCGGGCGAGGAGGTGAGGGCTGCGATCAGGCGAACGTCGAGGCGAGGGCGTCTCGGGGCGGACGCCAATTCAGACCCAGTTCGTCGCGCGTGCGGCAGTCGTCGGTGGGAGTGGCCGAGGTGAGCAGCCAGGCGGCCTCGTAACTGAAGCCTGCGCTGACAGCGGTGTATTTGCCGACGGCATCGGCGAGCCGTCCCAGGAACCGCACAACTCCCCCGGACAGTGGGATCCGGCGCAGTCGTCGTCCCGATGAATGTTCGAGGATGTAGATGAGGTGGTTGAAATCGATCAGCTCGCCGCCGCAGACGTAACGCCGAGGTCCGCGGCCGGGCTGCATTACTGCGGCATGGACAGCGGCAACGTCGCGCACGTCGATCATCTGCATGCCGCCGCTGAACCGCGGAGCTACCCCGCTGCCCAGTAGGACGGCCCAACCCTGTTCGGTGACACCTTTGGTGCCTTCGAGGCCGGGACCGACCACACTGGTGGGATAGGTGATGACGACCGGTGCTCCGGCGTCCTGCAGAGCACGGGCGACACGATCGGCGGTCGCCTTCGTCCGCCCGTACGCGCTGCGTCCCGCCGCGGTGGGACTGTCGGGCCCGATCACGGGATCAGGGGATGGAAACAGCGCGCTGAAACTCGCGACATGGACGATCGGGTCGAGACCGAGGAAGGCGGCTCGGACGAGAATGGCGGCGGTGGCCTGAGCGTTGACCTCCCACATCAGCTGCTCACGCCGGTCGTCCGTGCCCACGACCCCTGCACCGTGCAGAAGTGCGTCACACCCGTCGAGCAGCTGCTCGACGGACGTTCGGTCGCGGACGTCCCCCACCACGACTTCGATCCGAGTCGAGGCGTCGCCCACCGCCGCCACCACAGCGTCGATCGAGTCGTGTGGAAGGACGAGCAGGCGGACGGTGTGGCCGTCGGCGAGCAGCGCCAGCGTCGTATGAGCGCCCACATATCCGGTGCCGCCGGTGACCGCAATCTTCATGTGCCCGTCCTGTCGAATTACGATGCCAGTGGTCTCGTATTAGATACGATATAGCGAGGACGGCGCTTTTGTCCCACAATTCGAGCTGATGAATGCCACCGGAACAGGACGACCCCGTGACCCGCGCATCGACACCGACGTGCTGGCCGTGACCCGCGCGATGCTCGTCGAGTCCGGGTGGGAGCAACTGAGCATGCGGGCGATCGCCACCCGTTCCGGGGTGAGCAGGGCGTCGATTACCAGACGGTGGCCGTCCAAGGCGCATCTCGTGCTCGACGCCATTCTCGGTGCCACCCCCGACCTGACGCCGTTCGAGGGCACCGATCGGGAAGGCTGGATTCGATGGGTCGTGACCGGCAGTGCCGAGCTGTTCGCACGGCCTGAGGTTCGCGCGGCAACTCCCGGCCTCCTCGCCGCGATCCGGGATCACGCCGAACTGCGAAATGCCTTGTGGCAGGGGTTCAGCGGGCCCAGCACCCGCCTGTTCGCCGATGATCAGGGTGAGGCGAGCACCGCGAAGGCCCTTCTCGTCCTCGCTGCTGGTGCCGCGATGTTCGCGAGCCTTATCGCCGTGGAGGACGACACTCCCGAGTTGCGTGCCAAAATCCTCGAGCTACTCGTTCCGTCTGCGCACAGCACGATCTGATGGGTTGTCGCTCAACCGATATCGGTGACAGACATGGTGGCCGGGTTCGTGGCACTGCAGCTGTTTCCCACGACCAGCGCGGTGATCTGCGGTGGCTGAGGCCCGGCAAGAAGGAGGAGTACTCCGGGGGCGCCGTCGAGCCGCACTTCCCCCGATCCCAGGAGCGTACGAGACGGCTCGATTCCATTCGCGCGCAAGCATTCTGCGAGGACTTCCGGGTTCTCGAGCGCGCCCAGTTGGCGGGATCCGATCACGGTGAGGAGGCGCGCGGCGTCTAGGCCGGCGTCCAGCTCGAGAACCGCTGGGCGAGAGGAAGTCTCGGAGGTGCTCGGCGAAGCAATCGGCGGATCGGTGGGATTGCTGGTCGGCGTGACGACAGCGATCGCCACCACGACCGCAGCGGCTGCGGCCAGTGCGCCGCCTGCCACAGCCGCCCACTTTCTACGCCGCGCGAGGGGCACCACCCGAGAGACCGAGGACTCCCTTTCCTCCGCGAGTGCCCGAGCGATGCGGTCGGCAACGTCGTCGGGAATCGGTGACGCGACGGAATGGTCGCGGCCCAGTGCCCCGAGCTGCTCGGTGACCCTGTCGAGCGCGGAAATGACCTCCATAGCGTCTGGATCGTTCCGCACCAGGGGCCAGAGGCGCTCACTCACGGACTCGGGCAGCACTCCGGCGTGAAGATCGGACAGCAGATCGGCGGAGTACGGCGGAGCCGGCAACTCATCCGAAGAGCCGACATCATCAGTGGCCATGACACCTCCTCACCGATTCCGCTCGGTCCCGACCGGCCTGACAGTCCTGCGCTCCTATAAGAGTTTGACGCCACAGGATCATGATCGGTTCCCCTCGTCCCGGAAATATTCGAGAGAAGCGGCCAGCTTCTTGCGGCCACGCGCGCATCGACTCTTCACAGTGCCCTCCGGAACACCGAGCAGCCTGGCGGCTTCACTGGTCGAGTGACCCTCGAGGTCTACCGCAACGATCGCGGTCCGCTGGTCCGGCGGCAGCTGCGCCAACGCGCGATCGATCACCAGGCTCATCTCGAGCTCGGCGACCCGATCGCGGACGTCCCGGGGCTCGTCGTCCTCGTCGGCCGACAGTGACACCGCAGGGCGGGCCTTGTTCCGGCGGATGCGGTCGAGGCAGGCATTGACGACGATCGTGTGCAACCAGCTCCGGACCGCGGCATCGCGTCGGAAGGAGCCGGCATTGCGGTGTGCCGACAGCAATGCCTCCTGTAGTGCGTCCGCGGCATCCTCGCGCGTGTAGCTGGTGCGCGCCGCGACGTGCCACAGATGGTCGTAATGGCGACCGAGCAACGTCGCAAAGGCGTGCGGATCACCGGCGACATGCGCAGCGAGCAACTCGACATCCGAGGGTCCGCCCTCGGCGACCCCCCGGAAGATGCGCACCGGCGGATGTTAGCTCAGAACGCCGGGCCACGAGCAGCGGGAGCCGATTACGTCGTGGCGTTGAATCCCACGTCTGCGATGGAGGATTGGTTCTTGCCCCCGGAAGTGCTGAGGCCGGTGATCCAGACCAGGACGTTGGTGGTGGGTGCCTCCGACGTCACGGGGATTTCGGTGACACCGCTACCGAGCACCTGCGAACCGATGACCTGGGTTTGGTCGAGGGTGGGCTCCTCCGAGGGGGCGCTCCGAATCTCGACCTTGGTGCCGGGTGTCGGCGAGTTGATCCACACGCTGGACAGGTTGGCCGGCTCGTCCAAGGTGATCATCAGGCCGACACCGTTCTTCAGCGCCGGGAACGGCTGGAAGTAGGAGTCGGTACTCCACACGGTGGCGGTGTTGCCGTCGATAGCGAGCCGGGCATTGGCAGCGGAGTCGGGTGTGCCCTGCGGCGAGAACACGGTGGCCGACGCGGGGGTGACCGGTGCGACGTCGGCCGGCGGTGCCGGTGCGGCGGGAGCGGCGGCGCCCGGAGGCGGCTCGGCGGAGGTGGTGAGGCCGAAGTCCTGCTCGGTGAGCGGAGCGTCCGAACTGCTTCCGGTCAAGAACGTGGCCAGCCAGAAACCGAGCAGAGCCAACACGATGATGGTCACGACCCCGAGTCCGACGAGGGCGGCGAGCATTCTGTTGGACTTCTTCTTCTCCGCCTCGATGGCTTCGGGGTCGGCGAGCTCATGCCCGGATATGCCGGGCGTGCGCTGTCCGAGCCGCAGGGCGGGGATCAGTTCGGTTTTCTCGTTGATGACCGACGCCTGGTCGAGAATGTGCTGGACCGTGGCGGCTGTGCGGATGCCCCCGTTCGGCTCCAGCGAGCGGAGCGCGACCGCCGAGATCTCGAAGGGGACTTCCGGGCGAATGACCCGGGGGCCGATGGGTTGGCCGTTGGAGTCGCGGTCGGCCAGCCGCATGCCACCGACACTTCCCGGCCGATGGGTGGTGTCGCCTGCCGGTGCGGAGGGATCGCCGAGCGGCCAGCGGGCGGTGATGAGCGCGTAGAGCATGGCGCCCAGACCGCGTACGTCGGAACTGGAGTCGGAATCGGCGAGGGTGGCCGGGAAGGCCAGGACGGCGTCGCCATTGATGCTGATCCGGATGCGGTCGGGGTGATCGATGGACAGTGCCCCACCGGCCCGGTGCGCCGTCTCCGCTGCTGCGGCGAGTGCCCGGATGGCTTTGGCGGCACCGATCGGAGAGGGCTTGGTGTCGGCCATCTCCCGCAACGAACGTCCGGGCGTCCACTCGGCGACGACGATGCCGCCCGAGCTGCCACGGACCACGTCGAGAACCCGGGCGAGACCGGGCGAGTTGATGCGACCCAGGCGCAGCGTGCGGGACAGGATCGCTTGCGGTCCTTCGGGTCCGGCCGAGGTGGAACGCTGTTCGGCGTCGACGAAGGTGAGAGCGACCTCACGGTCGAGCTTGACGTCGAGGGCCTGCCAGAACTGCAGACCCCGGGACCCACCGTGCGGTGTGAGCAGACGGTAACGACCACCCGCGACGGAGGCGCCCGGAATCAGCTTGGGGCCGCGGGGAATAGGACGCGGGCCGGCGCCTCGATCACGACCGGGTCCGGGAGTGATCGGAATCACGCCGGTGTCGAAACTGGTGTCGTGGCCCGCAGCTGCACCCGTCGGCCGGGGGTCCTTGCGTGTGGGGCCGCCTGCATCGAAGGCGGCAGTCTCGGCCGGAACGGCAGTCTTATCCGGAACAGCAGTCTTATCCGGAACAGCAGTGTCGGCCGACACAGCAGAGCCGGTGACGTTCGGCCCAGCCGTGCCGTTCGCCGGTGGCGTCGTGGAGCCGGAGTCGGCGGTCGTCGCCTGGTCCGACTTGGTCTTCGGGGTGCCGGAAGTTGCGGGCTCCGATTCGATTCGGGTGGTCGGGGCGTCGACGCCATTCGACGAAGCAGCCGAATTCCGTTCGGACGCTTGCACCGTAGAACCTCCGGCTCGCTTGCTGCCGGCCACGTCGTCGTCGCTCACCCTCACTCCTTCATTTTCGAATGCCCAACTCCGACCCGTACCGGGCGGCGATCCGACCCGCTCGTGTCCAGGGTACGGGAGACCACCGGGTCGTTCGATACCACGCGGGCGACCACCGAAGTCGCGCGGTGTGGCGCGGACCACGGGAATCAGTTCCGTTTGGGCGTCGGCGAGCGGGTCGGGCTCGGGTTCCGGTTCACCGCCGCGACCGCGCAGAGCCCGAATCTTGCGCGTGACGGCGACCGTGATCGACATGATTTCGGGGACCTTCGCGAACCAGAGAATGACGAAGGTGACACCGAGCATCAAGATCCCGCTGATCGCGACTCGGGCCATGGAACCCGGGCCGCCGAACAATGTGGTGAGGCGGTCCAATTGCAGGAGGCGTTCGGCGCCGAGCATCGCGAGCGCACCCGCGAGGGAGGCGAGCACCACCACCCACACGGTTTTCCCGACGTTGGCCATTTGGAGGTTTCCGAGGCTGCGGTGCAGGAGATAACCACCGATGAGTGCACCGGTGATGTACCCGATGCCGTTCGCGGCGCCCAGCAGGATCACCACCTGGTCGTCGCTCGAGGCGATGAGGGGGGTGAGTGCGGAGAGCGCGATCTTCACCGCAGTGATGCCGAGGACGATCCATGTGGGAGTCCAGGCGCGTTCACGGGCGTAGAAGACACGGAGCTGGATGAGGACGAGGGAATACGGGATGAGGGTGAAGGCGGACCAACTGACGGCCTGGCCGAGACGCCCTGCGTCACCCGTACCGAAGTTGCCGTACCCGTACAGGGCCTGCCCCACCTCGGGTCCCGCGAAGGTGAGGAAGGTGATGATCGGAACCAGCGAGATCATCGTCAGACGCGTGGCCACCGAGAGGTCGTCGACGACGGCGGGGGTGTCGTCTGCGGCGGCATTGCGGCTGAGCCTCGGCATGATCGCGGTGAGCACGGTGACACCGAGCACGCCGTACGGCAGCTGCAGCAGGAGCCACGCGTTGTTGTAGATCGCGGGACCCGACGCGTCCACTTGGGACGAAATGCGGGTGGCGACGATCATGCCCGCCTGGCTGATCAGCACGTACAGGATGATGGCGACGGCCATCCCGCCGAACTGCTTGAGCCGGTCGTCGAGGCCCCACAGCGGCTTCAACGAGATGCCTTCGCGTCGGATCGCAGGCACGAGGCTGGCGGCCTGCACCACGACACCGAGGGTGACGCCTACGCCGAGGACCAGCAGTTTCGGGTCGCTCATCCGCACCGGGTCGAGGGTGATTTCGCCCGGCATCGCGTAATAGATCACCAGTACGGTGAGCATCACGACGTTGTTGAGCACCGGGGCCCAGGCCCCGGGCTTGAACACCTGCCTGGTGTTGAGAATTGCCGTGAGCAGGGCGGACAGCCCGTAGAACAGAATCGCCGGCAGGAGGAGAAACGACAGAGCTGTGGTGAGGGACGTGTTGACCTTGCCGTCGTCGGACAGGAACACGTGGGTGGTGAGCACCGGGGCGGCCGCGGTGGCGAGCAACGCTGCCGTTCCGAGGAGCACACAGGTGGCCGTGAACAGGCGGCGCACGAAGGCGGCACCGTTGTCCGGGTCCTCACGTTCCGCGCGGACCAGCACGGGCACAACGATGGCGGTCAGCACCGCGCCGAGCACCAGCTCGGAAATCATGTTCGGGATCTGGCTGGCGACGGTGAACGAGCTGGCCACCGAGCCGCCGAGCAATGTCAGGACCAGCAGTTGCTTGGCGAATCCGGTGATGCGGCTGACGAGCGTCGCCACCGCGATCGACCCGGTGGACGCGAGGAGGCGGGAGTTGCTCTGTTTCTGCGGTGCCGTCGACGGTCCCGAGTCCCGGACCGGCGGCGGCGGGTCGACCCGGATGGCCGCGAACTGCACCGTCGGTGCCTCGTCCGGTCGAATCTCCCGTGCCCAGTGGTCCCTTTCCCACGGTGCGACCCGGGGATGCGAGCGATCGGGAAGCCTCTGGCCCCGGTCGGGCAAGTTCCCGGTCATGAACGTTCGTACCCTTCGTCAGCTGGATCCGGCTGGCCGCGGAATCGGTGCCACAGCCGGCGGCCGGCGAGGAACAGCAGCAGAGTGCCCGCACACGCTGTCAGGATCGCCAAGGCCTGCCCGTACGCGTTGGACCGTACCGTCACGCTGGTCGGCTCACCGAGTTGCTGCCCATTGGCCGTGGTCAGCGAGAAGGTGACGACGAGCTTGCGGGAGTCGTTGGCCTCGGTGGGCACGGTCAGCGTCCGGCTGCCCCGCGGCGGCAGTGGCGTCGGCCCGATGTCGGTAATGGTCATCCCCGACGGCGCGGCGACCTGCAGCTGGACAGTAATGCCCACGGGCAGGTCGTTCCGGGCGACGAGCAAAAGGGGGCTCTGTTCCGACGCCAGGGTGTAGACACCGCCAGGGGACACGACGGTGACGGCTCCGAACAGGTCGTCCATGGTGTCGGCCACCTGCTCGGTGCGCAGGTCGGATGCCTCACTCGCCGAGTCGTGCTTCTCGTCACGGCGATGGGCGAGACTCATCGAACGCAGCAAATCCTCGCGGAGCGGTGCGGTGAATCGCTCCGGGGTCAGCGTGGCCTGCGGGTCGTCGATCAGCGCCGCGTCCAGTGTCTCGATGCGGGGTATCTGCTCGGCGACGGCGTCGCGGTGGTGGGCGGGAATCCCGTCCTCGGTGGCTTGGTCCGGGTAGTCCAGTGACGACAGCTCCGGTGATCCGGGTTGGCGACCCAGCAGTGCGGGAAGTGGCCGGGGGGTGGCGAGACCGGTCCGGATCATCGACGACACCGTCGACAGAATCGTCTCGGCGTCGTTCTCGCCGGCGGTCCACAGTTGGGGCGGGACCACCATGAGGGAGCGCGGTGTCCCGGCGCTGCGGGCGACGGCCGGTTCGAGTGCAGACCAGGACACGGCACCGAGGGCGTCCTGCAGACGGGCTGCCTGCGAGTCGTCGGTGAGGTCGAACCGGGCCCGCGCGGGGGTGTACGAGGGAGTCTGCGGCGTGGTGCCGGTCGCGGCCAGGGCAGCGCCCACCGCAGGATCGAACAGCAGCGCGTCGAGGCTGCCGGTGGGCGCGGACGTCCCGGTGGCCGCGGGGGTGGTCTCACCGTTCCCGGGCACCGGCGCCTGCGCAGGACTTGCCTCGATGACGTGGGCGCTGTCCCTCGGTGCGTCGGTGTCTATGGCGTTGGCGGCGAGCAGGGTGGTGGTGGGCTGATCTCGGCGTAACAGCTGTGCAGTGTCGTCGTCGAGGACTCCGGCGTCGCTCCACACGAAGTTTCGCAGCGAGGTGACCCCGAGGATGTTGTCGACGATGTCGGCGGGAGCCTCGAGAGCGGCGGCGGTGAGCTCGGTGTTCCCCACGGCACTGATCGCAGACAGATCGGCCTGGGCGAACGGCACCGACGTGGTGCACATCGATGCGGCGAGTGACCGGGCGCGCTCGAGCCAGTCCGCGGCGGCCTCCCGGCCGGTACCCGCGTGCGCCGGTCCGGTGGGGTCGGACGGATCGTCCACCACCAGATAATCGCGGGTCATGTTCTCGACCGTGATGAGCAGGTCGGGGTCGACGGCCAGACACATGCTGTCGCGAAGTGCATGATCGCGATCCACCGCTTCACCGGTGGCGAACTCCGCGGTCGCCAGCAACTCGTGGAGGCGTCCGCCGTCGGCAAGGGAGGTCGCGAGCTCGTCGTCGACGAGACGAACCGGGTCGGTCACCGAGCCCGGCACTCCGGCGGCGAGACGCGGCCGGTCGGCGAGCGGCCACAACATGGTGACCGCGACGGGGCTGGAAATGTCGGGTGGAATTGCCGGCGTACCGGGTACCCCGAACACGGGGAGCAGGAAGCGGGCATCGTCCAGGCGCGCGGCGCCACCGTACTCGGGGGTGCCGTTGACGTTGACCAGCATGGGGTAGACGCCGGGTTCGGTGATGTCGAGTGCGGGATCGGTGTCCGACCGCAGTGGCAGGGACAACGTGAACTGCTCGCTCTGGCCTTCGTCGAGGCTGTCGGCGACCGTGTCGAACATGCCGACCGTGTCGAACCGCGACTGGTCGAGTGTGAGGGAGGTTCGAAGGGCGTCGCTGCTCGCGACGGCGGGGGCCCGTTGCAGACGCACGCTGACGTCGCTGACCGTGCGGTCGCCGATGTTCTTCACCGATCCCGACACCGTGACGAAGGGATCGCTGGTGGTGGTGACCGTGTTAGGAGTGACCGTGTCGATGTGCAGCTCGAGAAACTCCGGATCCTCGTCGACGGTCTGGCTCCCGGCGCTCACCGGCGGAACGGGATCCTGGGCAACAGCCACTCCGGTGCCGACGGGAGCGAGAGCAACCACGAGTGCGGTCGATGCCGCTGCCCCGATCCGGCGAAAAGCCATCCTCATCCGGCGTCGTGCCCCTTCTGAAGCTTCAGATCGGGGTCGGGCAGAGTGGTTGTCATCTTGGAGATCAATTCACCGGCGATTTCTGCGAGTTTCCGTTCGTCTGCGTAGGCCAGGCGTGACCCCAGCTCGGCGAGCGGCACCCACGCTACCTCGGTGACTTCCACGTCTTCGTCGGACAGTTCCCCGCCGAGAAAACGGAGCAGATAATGATGCACCGTCTTGTGGACACGCCTGCCCTCGGTGACGAACCAGTAGTCGATGCTGCCCAGTGAAGCCAGGACCGTGCCCTGGATGCCCGTCTCCTCTTCGACCTCACGCATAGCCGTCTGCTCGGCCGTCTCCCCTTGCTCGATGTGCCCCTTGGGCAACGACCACAGCAGACGGCCGCGCCGATCGGTCCGCCCGATGAGCGCTGCGCACAGGTTCTCCCTGGGCCCGCCGAGACCGTTGACCACCAGACCACCCGCCGAGGTTTCCCGAACCGTCCTCATGTGGGGTTTCGCGGGTTTGCCGACGGCGCCGCGCCGCCGCGAGTTGCGGCGACTCCTGTTCGCACGTTCGGCAGCAGACACCCCATCGATAGTAGTTGCCTTCCCCGCCTCTCCCTGATTGCCGCACCCAACCGAGATCCTTCGTGACGGTCCTGTGGTGATCGAAACTTCGAGGTGACCCCCTCGCATGCATATCCCGCTATTTGCGCACCTCGGTAAGCTTCCTGGACGTGACTGTCCCTTCTCTCGACGACGAGCGCCGTACGCGACTGCTTGCCGGCGCCGCGGTGACGCTGCGCGAGCTGTCCGAAGTCCTGACGCCGCTCGGAGAGAGGTTCGCTGCGGCGGGCCACGAGCTGTACCTGGTGGGCGGGAGTGTCCGGGACGCGATTCTCGGACGCCTCGGTACCGACCTCGACTTCACCACCGATGCCCGGCCCGAGCAGGTGCAGAAATTGTTGTCGGGCTGGGCCGACAATCAGTGGGACACAGGTATCGACTTCGGGACGATCAGCGCCGCGAAGGCGGGGCAGCAGATCGAGATCACCACTTACCGTGCCGATGCGTACGACCGGGTGTCGCGCAACCCCGTCGTCTCGTTCGGGTCGAAGCTCGAGGACGACTTGGTGCGGCGAGACTTCACGGTCAATGCGATGGCGGTGAAGATCGGTGCGGACGGTTCGCAGGACTTCGTCGATCCGCTCGGCGGGATGAATGCTCTTCTGGCGGGTGTGCTGGACACCCCGTCGGCTCCCGAGAATTCCTTCGACGACGACCCGCTGCGCATGCTGCGGGCCGCCCGCTTCGTGTCGCAGCTGGGTTTCACCCTCCATGAGCGCGTCCATCGGGCGATCACGGACATGGCACCGCAGATCGAACGAATCACGGCCGAACGGGTGCGCGCCGAACTGGACAAACTGATTCTGGGCGAGTTCCCCAACGACGGCATCAACGTGATGTGTGAGACCGGGCTGGCCGACCACGTGCTGCCCGAGGTCCCGCAGATGAAGCTCGAGATCGACGAGCATCATCAGCACAAGGATGTGTACTGGCATTCGCTGACCGTGCTCGCGCAGGCCATCGACCTCGAGGACGGCGACCCCGACCTCGTGTTGCGGTGGGCTGCGCTGCTGCACGACATCGGTAAGCCGGACACCAAGCGCAACGAGCCGGGCGGCGGCGTGAGCTTCCACCACCACGAGGTGGTGGGGGCCAAGTTGGTGCGTAAGCGGATGCGTGCCCTCAAGTACTCCAAGCAGATGGTGGACGACGTCTCTCAGCTGGTGTTCCTTCACCTGCGTTTTCACGGCTACGGCAAGGGTCAGTGGACGGATTCGGCGGTACGTCGCTATGTCACCGACGCCGGTCCGCTGCTGCCGCGGTTGCACAAGCTGGTCCGCGCCGACTGCACCACGCGTAACAAGCGGCGGGCGGCGGCGTTGCAGGCCACCTACGACGACATCGAGGAGCGGATCGCGAGGCTCGCGGAGCAGGAGGATCTCGCCCGGGTGCGCCCCGACCTCGACGGCAACGCGATCATGGAACTGCTGGGCATTCCCGCGGGTCCGGACGTGGGGAAGGCGTGGCAGTACCTGAAGGAGCTGCGACTCGATCGTGGTCCCCTCACCCGCGACGAAGCGGAGGCCGAACTGCTGTCGTGGTGGGCGTCGCGGCAGGGCTGACCCGCGACGACGGGTGAGAGTTGCTCACCCGACCGGCTCACCTGCGGTGACGCCCGTCACACGTATTGCTGCCATACCCCTCTCTACTCACCACCCCGCTGCTTGTCGGGTGCGACAGACGTCATCGAACGCTCACGGGGGTTAATCCCGACGAAACACACCAATCGGCACTCTTGATAGGGGCCGAGAACCAGGTGGACATGTCGCGGCCGTGCAGGTGAAGGAGCAGTCGATGCAGCAGCAGAAAGCCGGTACTTCCACAGTGAAGACCGCCTGCTCGTACTGCGGTGTCGGCTGCGGCATGGTCCTCGACGTCGAAACGAACCCGGAGACGGGTGCGCGCCGCGTTCTGAAGGCGTCCGGCGACAAGGAGCATCCGACCAATTTCGGCCGGTTGTGCACCAAGGGTGCGACGAGCGCCGAGATGCTGGTGGCCGGTGGTCGGATGGAGACCGGCTACCTTCGCGACGAGCGCGGCGAGGCACCGACTGCCGTGCACGTCGACGCCGCGATCAGCGAGACGGCACGCCGCCTGAAGGAGCAGATCGACAAGCACGGACCGGACGCGGTCGCTTTCTACGTCTCCGGCCAGATGTCCATCGAAGCGCAGTACCTCGTGACCAAGCTGGCCAAGGGGTTCGTCGGCACCAACCAGATCGAGTCCAACTCACGCCTCTGTATGGCCAGTGCCGCCACCGGGTACAAGCAGTCGCTGGGCGCCGACGGCCCCCCGGGTTCGTACCAGGACTTCGACAAGGCCGACGTGTTCTTCGTGATCGGCGCCAACATGGCCGACTGTCACCCCATCCTGTTCCTGCGCCTCCTCGAGCGCGTGAAGGCGGGCGCGAAGCTGATCGTGGTGGACCCGCGGCGCAACGCGACGGCCGACAAGGCCGATCTCTTTCTGCAGATCACGCCCGGCACCGACCTCGCATTGCTCAACGGCCTCCTGCACCTGCTGGTGAAGAACGGGCACACCGACCCCGCGTTCATCGCCGAGTTCACCGAGGGCTGGGAGGTGATGCCGGAAGTCCTCGAGGAGTACACCCCCGACAAGGTCGCGGACATCACCGGCATCCCCGAAGCCGACATCCGACAGGCCGCCCAGTGGATCGGCGAGGCCGCCGAATGGATGACCTGCTGGACGATGGGCCTCAACCAGAGCACCCACGGCACCTGGAACACCAACGCGATCTGCAACCTCCACCTCGCCACCGGCGCGATCTGCCGTCCCGGCAGCGGGCCCTTCTCCCTCACCGGCCAGCCCAATGCCATGGGTGGCCGCGAAATGGGATACATGGGCCCGGGCCTGCCCGGTCAGCGGTCGATCCTCGCGGCCGACGACCGCGCGTTCGTCGAGGACCTGTGGGACCTGCCCGAGGGCACCATCCGCACCGAGGTCGGCACGGGCACCGTCGACATGTTCGAGCAGATGGTCGCGGGCCGAATCAAAGCCTGCTGGATCATCTGCACCAACCCTGTCGCCACCGTGTCGAATCGGCGGACGGTCATCGAGGGACTCGAGGCAGCCGAGCTCGTGATCACACAGGACGTGTTCCTCGACACCGAGACCAACGGTTACGCCGACATTCTGCTGCCGGGCGCGCTGTGGGCGGAGTCGGACTCGGTGATGATCAATTCCGAGCGCAACCTGACGTTGCTGCAGCAGGCCGTCGACCCGGTGGGTCAGGCGTTGCCCGACTGGAAGATCATCGCGCGGGTGGCCTGCGAGATGGGGTATGCAGACGCATTCACCTATGAGACGTCCGAGGACGTGTTCGAAGAGATCAAGCGCACGTGGAACCCGAAGACGGGTTACGACCTTCGCGGCATCACCTACGAGCGGCTCCGGCAGACGCCGGTGCAGTGGCCGAGCCCGCCCGGTGACCGCACCGACCGCAATCCCATCCGTTACGTCAATGACGGGGTGAGTCAGAGGCTGCTGTCGGCTCCCGACGGCTCGCTCCCCCGGCTCGCCTTCGCCACCCCGAGCGGGAAGGCGGCATTCTTCCCACGACCGCACATGCTGCCGGCCGAGCTGCCGGACGACGACTACCCGTTCGTCCTCAATACGGGTCGGCTGCAGCACCAATGGCACACCATGACGAAGACGGGCAAGGTGGCCAAGCTCAACAAGCTGAACTCGGGACCCTTCGTCGAGATCAACCCGGCGGATGCGCAGCGGCTGTCGATCTCCGACGGTGACAAGGTAGAGGTGGCGTCGAGGCGTGGCCGCGCGGTGCTTCCCGCGGTCGTCAGCGACCGGGTGCTTCCCGGTGGCTGTTTCGCGCCTTTCCACTGGAACGATTCGTTCGGCGAGTACCTCAGCATCAACGCCGTTACCAACGATGCCGTCGACCCGATGTCGTTCCAGCCGGAGTTCAAGGCCTGCGCGGTGTCACTGACTCGCGTGGCACCGGTGTCGCAGCCGGCGGTTCCGGAGACCGGCGGATCCCAGCTGCAGCTCGCGAGCCCAGCCGATGAACTGACCCAGCTTCTCGGACTGGATGATTCGGCTCCCCCGACGTTCGACGAACACGAACGCACCTATCTTTCGGGGCTGCTGTCCGGACTGCGGTCCACCGAGGTCCGCGGCGTGCCGGTCCTTCCCCGGGACGCCCCGATCTCGGGTTCCAAGCGGGTGTGGCTCGACGGGATGCTCGCCGGTCTGTTCTCCCGTTCGGGCGACACATCCGGGGTCGCCGCCCAGAACGGCAGCGCCGCAGGTACTGAATCGGTCCAGCAACCTGTCGTGGTGGTGTGGGCCTCGCAGACCGGCAACGCCGAGGAGTTCGCCGCCGAATGTGCCGCGCAACTGCAGGCGGCCGGGCACGGAACACATCTGATCAGCATGGACGACTACGACGTCGGAAGCCTGCGCGGTGTCCGTGACCTCCTCATCATCACCAGCACGTTCGGTGACGGAGACGCGCCCGACAACGGCAGCAGTTTCTGGTCGGCCCTCAGCAGTGACGAGGCACCCACACTGACCGAAACGCGGTATGCGGTATTGGCTCTCGGCGACTCCAGTTACGACGACTTCTGCGGCCACGGTAAGCGGCTCGATGCTCGGCTCGAGCAGCTGCAGGCCAAGCGTCTCACCGCTCGCGTCGACTGTGAACCCGACTACGAGGATCAAGCACGCGAGTGGCTGGCGCAGGTGCAGAAGCTGGTTCGCAACAGGGAGGAGGCCGTCGAAGGCGCGGCAGTGGTTTCCGTCGCGCCCGCACCCGCCCCGAAGAAGGCAGCGGCCTTCACGCGTAAGTCACCGTTCGTCACCCGTCTCACGAAGAACGTGCGCCTCAGCGCGGCGGGATCGTCGAAGGACGTGCGACAGTTCGGTTTCGAGGTGAGTGATCCGGAGTTCGTCTACGAGGCGGGTGACGCGCTCGGCGTCTGGCCGACCAACAGCGACGCCGTCGTCGACGAGTGGCTGAAGGTGACGGGTCTGAAGCCCGATGTCCCGGTGACCGTGGCCGACCTGCCGGAGATGCCGCTGCACGAGGCGTTGCGGACCAAATTCGAGATCACCAAGGTGACGCCCGAGCTGCTCCGGTTCGTCCAGAGTCGTACGCAGGACACCGAGCTGGCCCGATTGATGCGACCGCAGAACAAGATTGCGCTCCAGCAGTGGTTGTGGGGCCGGCAGTCGATGGACGTGCTCGGGCAGTACGGCGTTCACGCCGAGGTCGAGGAGTGGCTCGGCGTTCTCAAGCGGCTCCAGCCGCGACTGTATTCCATCTCGTCCAGCCCGAAGATCAATCCCGGCGAGGTGCAGCTGACCGTGTCCGCCGTGCGGTACAACCACGAGGGCAAGGATCGGTCCGGCGTCTGCTCCACGTTCCTCGCGGATCACTGCGACGAGGCCGAGGTGCCGATCTTCGTGCAGAAGTCGGCGCATTTCCGACCGCCGGCGTCGGCGGATGCGCCCATGATCATGGTGGGCCCCGGCACGGGAATCGCCCCGTTCCGCGGATTCCTGCACGAGCGGCGCGAACTCGGGCACACCGGCAAGAACTGGATGTTCTTCGGTGAGCAGCACGAAGCGACTGACTTCTACTACCGCGAGGAGATGGAAGCTATGCACCGCGACGGATTTCTCACCCACCTCGATGCAGCATTCTCCCGCGATCAGCGGCAGAAGATCTACGTGCAGGACCGCATCCGCGAACACGGAGCGAAGTTGTGGAACTGGATGCAGGAGGGCGCGTACCTCTACGTGTGCGGGGATGCCAGCCGGATGGCGAAGGACGTGGACGAGACGATCCGTGAGGTGGTTCGCACGCACGGCAGGCTCGACGAAGAGGACACCGAGCTGTATATGAAGCAGTTAGCCACTGACAAACGGTACGTGCGCGACGTGTACTGATCCGCTTCTGCGGGTCCTATCGCTTGTCTATTCCGCAAATGCGCGCATACGATGGTCTTTATGACGCATCTGCGGAGTAATGCCTAGATGACGCGCATCCGGATCCGGCAGGCCGCCGAACTGCTCGGCGTCAGCGACGACACCGTCCGGCGGTGGATCGACAACGGCAGCCTCCCCGCCGAGAAAGACGACTCCGGGCGCATGGCCGTCGACGGCGCGGCACTCGCCGAGTTCGCCCGCGCCCACGCGTCCGCGTCGCCGGATCTCCTCGGATCGGGGTCCTCGGCGCGAAATCGGTTCACCGGGATCGTGACGGCCATCGTGTCCGACACGGTGATGTCGCAGGTGGAGCTGCAATGCGGGCCGTTCCGGGTGGTGTCCCTGATGAGCAGCGAAGCGGTACGCGACCTCGGGCTCGAACCCGGGAAGATCGCGGTGGCCGTCGTGAAGTCCACCACGGTCATTGTCGAGACCCCCGTCGAGACCTCATGAAACAGAACCCCAGCCGAGCAGCCGCCGTCATCGCCCTGGCCGTGCTCATCCTCGGGACTCTGTCCGGGTGCGGCTCCGACGACACCGACTCGGGTGCACGGATCACGGTGTTCGCGGCAGCCTCCCTGAAGTCGAGTTTCACCGAACTCGCGGAAAGATTCGAGGCACAGCATCCGGGATCTCGGGTGGAGTTCAGCTTCGCCGGTTCTTCCGATCTGGCAGCCCAGCTGGATCAAGGTGCTCGCGCCGACGTATTCGCGGCCGCAGACCAGCGCAACATGGCCAAGGTGGTCGATGCGGGACTCACTGCGGGTAGTCCTGTCGACTTCGCGACGAACACCCTGACCGTCGTCACCGCACCCGGAAACCCGAAGGGGATTACCACATTCGCCGACCTTGCCCGCCCGGGAACATTGGTGGTCACCTGCGCGCCGCAGGTGCCGTGCGGCTCCGCAACGCAGAAGGTCGAATCGTCGACGGGAGTCGATCTCGCACCGGTCAGTGAAGAGTCGTCGGTGACGGATGTCCTGAACAAGGTGATCGCCGGGCAGGCGGACGCCGGACTGGTGTACGTCACGGACGCGACCGGAGCGGGTGACGCTGTGACGGTGGTGGCCGTACCGGAGGCCGCACAGGCGGTGAACACCTATCCCATAGTTGCTCTTGCCGATTCGGGCGTGCCGGAAACGGCCCGAGAATTCGTCGCGTTCGTCACCGGACCCGACGGCCGGGCAGTTCTTGCCGATGCAGGATTCGGTGAGCCGTGACCCGTTCGGCGCGTACGGTGGTTCCCTCCGGGTTGCCGCGCTGGCTCTTCGTCCCGGCGGCTGTCGGGGGGTTGTTCGTCGTACTGCCGTTGACGGCGATGCTGGCAAGCGTCGACTGGCCTCGATTCGTCGAGTTGGTCACCTCCGAGTCCTCGCTCGCCGCGCTGGAGCTGAGTCTGCGGACTGCTGCCGCCAGCACGGTGCTATGTATCCTCCTCGGTGTGCCGATGGCGTCAGTATTGGCGCGCAGTAGCTTTCGGGGTCTTCCCGTGCTGCGGTCGCTGGTGCTCCTGCCGTTGGTGCTCCCACCCGTCGTGGGCGGAATCGCACTGCTCTACACGTTCGGCCGGAAGGGTCTCATCGGACAGCACCTGGAAGTGGCGGGAATTTCCGTCGCGTTCACCACCACAGCGGTCGTGCTCGCACAAACCTTCGTGGCATTGCCGTTCCTGGTGGTCAGTCTGGAAGGGTCGCTCCGCACGGCGGGCAGGCGATACGAGTCCGCCGCCGCCACACTCGGAGCCGGACCCACGACGGTCTTCCGCCGCGTGACCCTTCCACTGGTGTTGCCGGGGCTGGTCTCCGGCGCCGTGTTGTCGTTCGCGCGGGCACTCGGTGAATTCGGCGCCACCCTGACGTTCGCGGGCAGTCTCGAGGGCGTCACCCGTACCCTTCCGCTGGAGATCTATCTTCAGCGGGAAACGGATGCCGATGCAGCAGTGGCGTTGTCGCTGGTTCTGGTGATCGTCGCGGTGGTCATCGTGGTGGGGTCGCGCGGCTGGGCGTCGAGAGCGGTGCCGTGAGCGGGCTGAGCCTCGATGCGCGGATACAGGGCCGCGACATCGAGATGGCCGTCGACGTCGCGGAGGGTGAGGTTCTGGCCGTCCTCGGCCCGAACGGCGCCGGCAAGTCGACACTGCTGTCCGTCGCCGCCGGACTGATACGGCCCGACACCGGCCGGGTCGAATTGAACGGCCGGGTACTCACCGACACCGACGCCGGGATCGCCGTTCCGCCACATCGCCGGGGAATGGCGCTACTTGCCCAGGAGGCGTTGCTGTTCCCGCATCTCACTGTCGCCGCCAACGTGGCCTTCGCCCCCCGCAGCGCCGGACGGAGTCGCCGGGAAGCGCGGGCCATCGCCCGGCATTGGATGGACGCCGTCGACGCCACGCAGTTCGCCGACCGCAGACCCCACCAGTTGTCGGGTGGGCAGGCCCAACGTGTCGCGGTCGCACGGGCTCTGGCGGCGGACCCTCAGGCGCTTCTGCTCGACGAACCGATGGCCGCTCTGGATGTGGCTGCGGCTCCCGCGTTGCGGGTGCTGCTGCGAAAAGTTCTATGTGAGGAGCATCGGACCGCCGTCGTCGTCACTCACGACGTGCTCGACGCGCTTGCGCTGGCCGACCGCGTCATAGTGGTTGACGGGGGAAGAATCGTCGAGTCGGGGTCCGTGCGCGATGTGCTCTCCCGGCCCCGCAGCTCGTTTGCAGCGCGGATCGCAGGACTCAACCTCGTGGCCGTCTTCGCTACCCCGTCCGGGTTCGAGACCGAGAACGGTGTCCGGATGCACGGCCTGCCCGACGACGACGTGGGAGGCACCGCTCCGGCCGTCGCAGTATTCGCGCCGCATTCGGTGGCCGTCCACCGGCGATCACCGGAAGGCAGTCCCCGCAACGTCTTCGGCGTGACCGTGACCGAAATCGAGGTGCGCGGCCCCATCGTGCGGGTGCGGGCGGTGACTGCCCGTGGCCGGCTGGAACTGAGCGCCGATGTGACAGCAGAATCCGTCGCCGAGCTCGATCTGGTACCCGGACTCGACGTGTTCTTCGTCGTCAAGGCCACCGAGGTGGCAATCCACGCCGTGAGTACTTCTTAACATCGCGTGGTTAACAAGTACTCACGGGTGCGTCAGCGCAGGGACGCGTGCATCAGGTAGACGTTGTAGCTGTCCCACTCCGACATCGTGAAGTACAGGTCCTTGTCCGTGGACCACGGATGGATGAAGCCGCCGTACGCCTTCGGGTAGTCGGCCGTGTCGACGAGGGTGGCTCCGCCGGACCAGACGCCCTGTGGCGACGAGGATTGGCGGAGGATGATCCGCCCGCCGACGGGCTCGAGGTAGCTCATCAGCCACGTGCCGGTGCCGGTGTCGTAGCGAACCGACAGCTCGCTGGCCACCCCACCGACGATCGGGGTCGCGAGATGTTCGGAGACCGGCGTCCATGTTCCGTTCGACCAGTACTGGTACGACGTGGTGTTGAGTACCTGATCGACCGGTACCCGGGCCAGACCAATGGTGCCGATACGCCCGTTCGGAGTGCCGAACATGTACACATAGTCGCCGTGGGGGACCATGGCCGACACCTGGAAACGGGCGCCGAAAATGTTGTGCCACTTGGCGTGCTGATCCTTGGTCCACGTCTGACCGTTGTCGTCGGAGTACGCGATGCCGCCGTAGTTCGTGTACCACATGCCGGGCACCACACTCCACCGTTTCACCGACATGTAGCTCAGGAACTGCCGGTTGCCGATCGTGAACCCCGACGTGGGAATGGTCGTCGTCTCGAAGTTGGGGATGTGCCGGCTGTCGATGATCTCGGCGGCGTGGCAGCGGCTGTCCTGCACCATGCTGTCGATGGTCATGCCGTCGGACAGGTCGGTGTCGGTGCTGTGCCCGAGAACGTTGCTGCGCCAGTCTTCCCCGAAGGCGCCGGGCGGATTCCAGTCCTTACCGAAGGTGTCACCGAAGGCGATGGCCACCTCCCCGGGCTTCGTCTCCCAGATGATGCCGAGGTCCGTGCCGTCCACCTGCCAGCGCTTGTCGGTCCGATTGTCCGAACCGTGGCCCGTCAGCTGCGACACCAGGCGCACGTCACCGACGGCCGGGGTGCCGAGCGCTTCGGTGAGGGAGCCGCGTTCGGCCGGGTTGATCTGCACCGGGGGTGCGGGCTGCGGCGCGGGACCCGGGCCGCCGGGGACGGGGATCGGAATGGTCTCCGGTCGTGGGTCGATTTCGATCTTCGGAATGTGCAGCGCGCTCGACCCGGAGGATCCTGACGAGCCGACCTCCGGCTGGGGTTCCTCGATCTCGTCGGTGAGGTCCGGGCACGGGTCCGCGCACGGGTCGGCGGGTAGGTCTTGTGCCACGCGAGTCTGATCGACGGTAGGGCCGGGGACCGGCACCGGCACGAAATCGGGGTACGGAATCGGGATGGCGATGGTCGGCGGTATCGACGGTAGCAGCGGACCACCGGGAGTCGGGGGCTCCTTGGCCGGGTTGAACCCGGTCTCGCCACAGATGTTCACCGGCAACCACGAATTCGTCTCCGCCGCAGCGGGACCTGCCGAGAACCCGATCGTCGCCGCGATGACGGCGGCGACGCACAACGGTGCTCCGGCAACAAACCAGGACTTCTCGACCACGGGACCCCTCCAGATCGGTGGTCGGAGTCAGGATGGACCGACCTGCACGTTCAGGGCAAAAGGTAACACCCGGTGGCGGCACTCTCGGGTTCAGTGCCCGGCGTGCCCGGTCGCAGTCCGGTCACAGTACGGTGTCACGGTCGCATAGCATTTCGCAGATCGAGGCCACCCGGGATGTGGCGAAGCCCCGGATTTTCCGGCTCCAGCGGAACCGGATGCGGTCGCGCTGCGTCGAATCCTTACATGGACCCTCTCGAGTATTCGTTCGGAACCGGCGCAGAAGCCCCCGCCACCTGGACCTCCCCAGCCGACCTCGATCTGGGTCCGCTCGGCGGTCTGGACGCGGTGCGACTCGACTTCGACGGCGACGGGCTTCTCGACGACGCCATGTGGGACGACAACGGGGACGGGGCGGCCGATCACTCGGTGCTCGACTACGACGCCGGGGACGAAGCCCGCTACTTCACCGACCCCAGCGGCAACGGGACGTGGGACCGCGAGGTGCGGGTGGCCGGCGACCACATCGAACCCGCGTACGACCTGCGTCGCCATCCGGATCCGGTACCCGATCGACGGAATGACGAACCGTCCGACCCGAGCGTGCGCACGGTGGCTTCCGATCCGATTCCCGGTGCCGTGACTGGCGGCGCAGTTCATCTCTGGCGGTCGGAGGTGGCGCTCGGCCACGGCCGCCATTGACGTGGCCCCCGAGATCGGGGAGGGTAAGTTGTGATTTCAAACCCAGTACGGATCGACAAGGAGAATGGACCATGACCGACCTGACCACGTCCGCGGCGAGCGCTTTCGTCGCTGCTGCCGGCCTGGAACTCGACGAGGTATCGGGCACGAAAGTCGTCGGCCACATCGATCTGTCCGCCGAGCACCACACGCCGTGGGGTGTCGTACACGGTGGCGTCTACACGACGGCAGTCGAGAGCGCCGCGAGTATCGGCGCGAGCACGGCAGTGGCAGACCGCGGCCAGTTCGCGGTCGGTGTGCACAACGGCACCGACTTCATCCGGTCCCGCACCGAGGGTCGCGTCGACGTGGTGGCCCTACCGATTCAGCAGGGCCGTATCCAGCAGTTGTGGTCGGTGGTCATCACCGCCTCCGACACCGGCAAAGAGGTGGCCCGTGGACAGGTCCGTCTGCAGAATGTGCCTCTGCCCGGTTCCGGATAGGAGGAGCGTCCAGGACCGCTCAGTGTCGGGCGCGACGTGTGTTGAGTAGGGCAGCGACGAGTCCCAGGGCGTAAAGGGCCGAACCCGCCAGTACCAATTCAAGTGATCGGCCGTCGGGGGCGATCACGAGGGCTGCGGCGGCGATCGACGCGATGAACGCCACGTTGAACACCGTGTCCTGGAGCGCGAACACCTGTCCTCGGCGGTCGTCTTCGATGTCGATCTGCATGGCGGCGTCGCCGCTCAGCTTGATCGACTGCCCGGCGAATCCGAGGACCAGTGCACCCCACAGCAGGGAGGCCTGGGTCAGGGTCGCCGCGAGCGTCGTCTGCGCCGCAAGGGCGAGGATCAACGCGGTGGTGATGGTGCGGGAGCGACCGATCCGCGGAATGGTGAACGGTGTGGAGATCGCGGCGAGCAGCATTCCCGCCGCGGTCGCGCCGACCGCGACACCGAACCCGGCCAGTCCTCCCGGTAGGGAACCGGCTCTGGACGTGTCTCGCAGCACGAGGACCATGATCAGCGTGTTGGCGCCGAACACGATCCGATGCGTGCCGATGCCGATCATGGCGGTGGTGACGCCCGGGGACCGCCACACGGCCACGGCTCCGTTGCGCAGTCCCGAGGCGACGGCACGGACCACCCCGTAATCCGCTCGTTCGTCCGCGTGTGGGCCGAGAAGCCGACGATGGAATCGGGACGCCGCGAGAGCGGCTACCGCGGAACCGACCGCGGCGGCGGCGACGGCGATACCGGACCCGCGGTCGCCTGCGCCCGCGACACCGATGATGGCGACGGATGTTGTGGCTCCGAGGGCGGACACGACCGAACCGGTGGTGGTGAGCACGGAGTTGGTGGCGACCAGCCACGATTTGTGGACCACGCGCGGTAGCGCGGCGGAGACGCCGGCGAGTACGAACCTACTGACACCGATGGCGGCGAGGGCGAGGAGAAGGATCGGGAACTCACCGGCCCCGGACCCCAGAAGGGCGGCGGTCACCAGAATCAGCACTCCGCGTAGAACATTGGCCCACAGCAGCACAGTCCGGCGATCCCAGCGGTCGAGGAGTGCCCCCGCGTAGGGTCCGATCACCGAGTAAGGGAGCAGCAATACCGCGAAGCCGGCAGCGATCGCCAGCGGGTCGGTCTCGCGCTCGGGATTGAACAGGATGGCGCCACCCAGCGCTGCCTGAAACATTCCGTCGCCGAACTGGCTGGCGAATCGCACGGTCGCAAGCCGGGCCAGCCCGGGCGACCTGCGCAGGGTGTGCGCGGTACGACGCCACGCCTCCCGTCGTCCTCGGGGGTTCCCGAGCTGTTTCGCCATTCACGGGACCTTATCCGGCCTGCGCGAGGGACCTCTCCCGCCACCACTGGACGGTCTGCTCTGCGGCCTCGGGCAGTGGCGTCGGCTTCAACCCGAGGCGCTCCTCGCTGGCACTCGAATCCATGACGAACGGGTTCTCGAACTGGTACATCATCTCCGCCAGCTCGCGGGAACCCTCGTGGAGGCGGCCCGCCGCTCGGAGAACCCATCCCGGGAGAGCGCTCACCTTCGGCGCCGGCACCCCCGCTGCATCGGCGTAAGCCTGGACCATCTGCCGCTGGGTCACCGCGGGGGCCGTCGGTGCGTGCAACACGGAGTTCCACAGGTCGCGGTCGTGTGCGGCGACGATCATCGCCGCCGCGAGGTCGGGGACGAAGGTGAAGGAGTGGGGCGTGTCGGCAGAGCCGAGGACGCGCATCGTCTTGCCGGCGAGCACGACCGGGACCATGCGTTCACCGGCGTGAGCGCTGAGTACCTGCGGACCGAAGAAGTCGGAGGCGACGACACTGACGGTGGGGGTCGAGGAGGCGGCGCGAGCGTCGAGCAGCCGGGCACGGATTCCGCGCTTTCCCGTCGTGGCGGTGCGCGGCGTGGTTTCGGTCAAGGGCTGCTGTTCGGTGTCGTAGGAATAGAGGCTTTCCGGGAACACGACCACCGCGCCGACCTCTCCCGCCGCCTCCAGAACGGTGTGCTCCGCCGCGGGGAGGGTGCGCTCCCACGCCTCGGCAGTATAGGCGGCATGAATGCAGTGGTAGACGGCGGCGGCACCCTCGAAAGCTGCACGTACGGCCGAGGGGTCGGATACGTCGACCGCCCGTCGCTCGATCAGCGGGTGTTCCGGACCGCTTCCGGAGCGGGTGAGCACGCGGACGCGTCGCCCCTGTTCTGCGAGTTGCTGTGCCACTGTCGCGCCGACGGGTCCCGCGCCGGTGACGATTTCGGTGTTCGACATTTCTGCTCCCGGTGTGTGTGATGCCCAGTTTGGAGAGCACCGCTCTCTGTTTGAAGAATGCGCCCGTATGAGCGCAAAGTCAAGAGCGCTGCTCTCGTTTGTTGACACCGCTCTCCGCGATCGGCACCCTGGACCCATGCCGGCAACACCACGGGAACGTGCCCGAGAGCAGACGTTGCAGGACATCACCCGAATCGGCCGCGAACAGCTGGCCGTCGTCGGCGCCGCGGCACTGTCGTTGCGAGCGGTGGCCCGGGACCTCGGAGTCGTCTCGTCCGCCGTGTATCGGTACGTGAAGAGCCGCGACGAACTGCTGACCCTGCTCGTCGTCGACGGATACAACGAGCTCGGGGACGAGGTGGACGCCGCAGTCGCGTCTGCGCAGCACCCGCGACAGCAGTTCCTGGCCCTCGGCCGCGCGGTGCGGGCGTGGGCTCTGCGTGAGCCGGCGCGCTACGGACTACTGTTCGGCAGCCCGGTTCCCGGCTACGACGCCCCCGGCGAACAGACCACGAGGCCCGGAACCCGGGTCATCTACGCGCTGGTCCGCATCTTCGACGGTGCTTACCGCTCGGGCCTTCTCGACGCCGACGCGTCCGCCCCCGTCGACGCCGGTCTTGCCGCCGATCTCGACCGGATTCGCGCGGAGCTCGGCCTCACTACTCCCGACCACTTGCTCGCCCGCGGGGTGCTGGTGTGGTCGAGCCTGTTCGGTGCGGTGAACTTCGAGGTCTTCGGTCAATACGGGACGGATACGTTCACCGATCCGGCTGCCCTGTTCGAACACCATCTCGCCGTGCTCGCCGACACTGCCGGGCTCCCGCCCGCCTGAATTCGTGCGAACCGGACGCAGCTCGCGTCCTGGGACACATCACTCTCGCCGCGGTGGGATGATGTTCGGGTGGCGCACGCAGAAGAACCCGAGGATCGAATGGCGTCGACGGAACCGGTGGTCCGCCCGGGGAGCTTGTTGGTCTCGTCCACCGATCTGGTCGAGCCCGCATTCCGTCGCACCGTGATTTATGTGATCGAACACAACGAGGCCGGGAGCCTCGGCGTGGTCATCAACCGCCCCAGCGAGACCGCGGTGCAGGAGGTGCTGCCACAGTGGGCACCGCTCGCCGCCCGCCCCGCCGCGCTCTATGTCGGTGGTCCCGTCAAGCGTGACGCCGCGCTGTGCCTGGCCACCCTGCGGACCGGTGCGCTCATCGACGGGGTCGCGGGACTGCGCCGGGTGCACGGCCGCGTCGTGATGGTCGATCTCGACTCCGACCCCGAGGTCATCGCACCCCTGGTGGAAGGTGTCCGCATCTTCGCCGGTTACTCGGGCTGGACGTTCGGGCAGCTCGACTCGGAGCTGCAGCGTGACGACTGGATGGTGGTGTCCGCGCTGCCGTCGGACGTCGTGGCACCGGCCCGCATCGACGTCTGGGCCCAGGTCCTGCGACGTCAGCCTCTTCCTCTCGCCCTGTTGGCCACTCACCCGATCGACGTCGAGCGCAACTGAGCCGACACACCTCGAGCACGTCCCGGGGTCTGTCGGAGACGGGTGGTATCAACAGAGCAGGACGAAGTAAGGAGGCAGCAGACGTGAACAGACCATGCGGACGTTGCGAGACGGCACTCGACCACTGCCACGGAACGTTGATCGTGCACAGCCGGCGCGGCATCGAGTGCACCGACGAGTCGTGCGTCGAGCTGTCCGAGGTTCGCCATACCCTGATCATCGACTGCGAGGAACTCGGCGACGGATGCTTCTGCACCGCGGAGTTCACTGCCGAACTGCGTCACGCCTCCTGAGGAATCGGCCCCAGATCCACGCCCACCTCGTGCAGGCGACGGCGTAACCGGGAAAGGTGGCTGCCCGGCCAGTACAGATGGCCGCAGTTCCGGCACCGACTGAAGTCGCGCTCCCGTTCGGCCACTCCGGGCGGCACCTCGAGGCGTGCCTCCTCCCAAGACACCGTGGTCAAGGTCCCATTGCACCCCGCGCATCGGGTGAACGGCGCGATCCGTGCGTGGAGGTCGAAGCGGTCCAGTACTTCCCGTAGCTGGCGGCGTGGATCGGTCTCGTGCAGGAAGGCGCCGTGGGTCACTGCCGCACGCTTGAGGAGGCCGGTGTCGCGGGTGAGGACGATCCGGTGCTCGGACACCGAAATCTCGACCAGTTCGGTGTCGTCGAAGTCGTTGCGGTACCGGGTGTCGAAGCCGAGTAACCGGAGATAGCCGGCGAGCCGGCCGAGATGCACGTCGAGGACGAACGAAGATTCGCGTAACGGTCGCGGTCGCAGTCGAGTGAGACCCGTGATATCGACGCGTTCGAACACGGGATACACCGTGACCCGTTCGCCCCCGACGAGGCGGTGCGCGAAGTCGACCGAGACCTGGTCGACGAGCACGAGATCCACTTCGGTGTGCGGCACGCCCAGCGCTTCGATGCGGTCCTTCACCGAGGGTGTGCCGATGAAGTAATGCGCGAATGTGCGCTTCCGCGACTCCGGCGCGAGGAAGTCGTTCAGCTCCTCGTAGAAGCGGAACTCGCACTGGCGAAGCGGTTCAGGCATCGGCATTCACGTCCTGAGGCCACAGTACTGGGCGACTCCTCGCGATCGCGCGTGTGCCGTCACCCTGCAACCGGTCGATGACGACTGTCGACCCGGGCGCTCACCCCCGCCGTCGGTCGGCGAATGCGTTGAGGACCCCGGCCATGTCCCCGGCTTCCGCGGTGGTGACGGTCAATCGGTCACCGCACGCGGTGGTGACGATCACCGCGGGCCCGGTGCGGGTGACGACGCCGTAGTTTCGCGGCCCCTTCACCTTCAACCCCCACCCACCGAAGTCGTCGAAGGGTTTGACCACGTCGACGCGTGCACCCTCGATCTCGTCGATGCCGTAGTCGAGGGCGGTCATGCCCATGTTGATCACTCGGATGCCGTCCTCGTCCACGATGACGCGGAAGCGCAGGAGGCTGACGATCAACAGCCCGACGGGAACGAACACGGCGAGCGGCCACCAGCCGCCGGAAATGCGGCAGACGACGAGTGCGGGGACGACGCCGAGCAGGAGTAGCAGGATTCCGGACCCCGCTGTCCCGAAACCCACGGAGGCGGACACTGCGGCGGGTGCGGCGGCCCGGGGCAGGGTGACGTCGGGCCGATGTGTGGCCGAGACCCGGCGACGGTAGTCCCGCAGACACGCCGCGCCGATCATTCCCACACCGGCGCCGAGTACGGTCCCGGCGCCGAGGGACCACAGCGGAAGCACGGTATCGGCCGGATCGGTGACGTCGAGTTGGACGGCGAGTATCACCACGTGCACGGTGCTGACCATCCCGACCACAGACAACCCGACGACGAGCATGGTGCGGCGCATCATGAGCAAGGCCGGCGCGAGGGCGGCAACGGCGGCGCAGCCACCGCCGAAGAGGACCGTCACGAGAGCGAACGTCCAGGCACTGGACATCGGGGTGGCGAAACCGTCCGGCGAGGTGGTGGTCCAATGCGTGGCGATTTCCGCGGGTAGCCGGGGTTTCCACAGCTTGGCCAGGAGCACGCCGGACAACGCGGCGACCACGGGCAGGATCACACCGAAGACGGCTCCGGCGGGGTCGACGATTTTCGAACTGGGCACCGGGTGGGCCGTCTGCAGCCGATCAGGACGGCTGGCAGGCGTCCTTGAGCGAGCAGGCTCCACAGGAGTTGCCGCAGGCACCGGTGTCGGCGGCGGGGACGGCTGCCGCGGCGCGGGCACCGAGCGATCCGCCAGTACCCGCGGTGAGCGCGGCAGCGACGACGCTGACCAGGAGGGCGCCGATCCCGATGACTCCACCGACCAGAATTCCGGCGACACCACCGATGATCAGCAGCCCGGCCGCGGCGAGAAGCGTGGGGCCGGCGACCTTGTTCGCTAGGGCGAAGGCGTCGTCGTCGCGCAGTGTCTCGGCGGTCCGGACACCCGCCCACCGGTTGCGCGGCAGACGTTCGGTGAGGCCGGCCAGGGCGACGCCGGCAACGGCGACGGCGAGGACGAACAGCACGACGGAGGCAATCAACACGACACCAGGATACGGCGCACCCGGATGCGCAGGTGAGTCCGGGTGGGGTGAGGCTCTACCCTGGTTGACGGTATTCCTCTCCATCCACGAATGTCAGCCAAGTAGATAGCGACCACAGTGACCGAGCACGCGCAGCCCGCCAACCCGTCCGACGCGACCCCGCAGCACCGCTACACCGCGGAACTCGCCGGCCAGATCGAGCAGCGCTGGCAGGACCGATGGAGCGCGGAGGGCACCTTCGACGCGCCCAACCCGGTCGGCCCGCTGGCAGGCCCGGTTCCCGCCGACAAGCTGTTCGTGCAGGACATGTTCCCGTACCCGTCGGGGACGGGTCTGCACGTGGGGCACCCCCTCGGCTACATCGCCACCGACGTGTTCGCCCGCTACCACCGGATGCAGGGCCACAACGTGCTGCACACGCTCGGGTACGACGCTTTCGGTCTGCCGGCGGAGCAGTACGCGGTGCAGACGGGCACGCATCCGCGGGCCACCACCGAGGCGAACATCATCAACATGAAGCGCCAGCTCCGGCGTCTCGGCCTCGGGCACGACGAGCGGCGCACGTTCGCGACCACCGACGTCGACTTCTACCACTGGACGCAGTGGATCTTCCTGCAGATTCATGACGCCTGGTTCGACAAGAAGGCAGGAAAGGCCCGGCGCATTTCCGAGCTCGAGGCGGAGTTCGCCTCGGGTGAGCGCACCGTGGAGGACGGGCGGGACTGGCAGTCGTTGTCGGTCTCCGAGAAGGAAGCCGTCCTCGACTCCTACCGGCTCGTGTACCACTCGGATTCGATGGTCAACTGGTGCCCGGGTCTGGGCACTGTCCTGGCCAACGAGGAGGTGACAGCGGATGGCCGCAGCGACCGCGGCAACTTCCCCGTGTTCCGGAAGCACCTGCAGCAGTGGATGATGCGGATCACCGCCTACGCCGACCGCCTCGTCGACGACCTCGAGTACCTGGATTGGCCCGAGAAGGTCAAGGCCATGCAGCGCAACTGGATCGGACGCTCGCACGGTGCGCAGGTGAAGTTCCAGGCCGACAGTCACGAGATCGAGGTGTTCACGACTCGTCCGGACACGCTGTTCGGTGCCACCTACGTGACGCTGGCGCCGGAGCACGACCTCGTCGACGAGCTCGTTGCCGCCGAGTGGCCCGAGGGCGTCGATCCGCGATGGACCGGCGGTGCGGCCAACCCGGCCGAAGCCGTTGCGGCGTACCGAAAGTCGATTGCGGCCAAGTCGGATCTGGAGCGTCAGGAATACAAGGAGAAGACGGGTGTCTTCCTCGGCACCTACGCGGTGAACCCCGTCAACGGGCGCGAGCTGCCGGTGTTCATCGCCGACTACGTCCTCACCGGATACGGCACGGGCGCCATCATGGCGGTCCCCGGCCATGATCATCGCGACTACGAGTTCGCGACCGAGTTCGGTCTCGACATCGTCGAGGTGATCTCCGGTGGCGACCTCACGAAGGACGCGTACACCGGCGACGGCACCATCGTGAATTCGGACTTCCTGAACGGAATGACCGTCGCCGACGCCAAGAGGGTCATCACCGAGCGCCTCGAGGCGGACGGCACCGGCAAGGGCACTATCCAGTACAAGCTGCGCGACTGGCTGTTCGCCCGTCAGCGGTACTGGGGTGAGCCCTTCCCGATCGTGTACGACGCCGACGGCAATGCGCACGCACTGCCGGATTCCATGCTGCCGGTGGAACTTCCGGAGGTCGAGGACTACGCTCCCGTGTCCTTCGATCCCGACGACGCCTCCTCGGAGCCCTCTCCCCCGCTGGCGAAGGCTGTCGACTGGGTCAACGTCGAACTCGACCTCGGGGACGGGCTGCAGACGTACCGCCGCGACACCAACGTGATGCCACAGTGGGCGGGCAGTTCGTGGTACCAGCTGCGCTACATCGACCCGACCAACCAGGACACGTTCTGCGACAAGGAGAACGAGCAGTACTGGACGGGTCCGCGACCGGAGATCCACGGACCGAACGATCCCGGCGGCGTCGACCTGTACGTCGGCGGTGTGGAGCACGCTGTGCTGCACCTGCTGTACTCGCGGTTCTGGCACAAGGTGCTGTTCGACCTCGGCTACGTCAGCTCGAGCGAGCCGTACCGCCGCCTGTACAACCAGGGCTACATCCAGGCCTACGCCTACACCGATGCGCGCGGGGTGTACGTGCCGGCCGACGAGGTGGAGGAGAAGGACGGCAAGTTCTTCTATCAGGGCGCGGAGGTCAACCGCGAGTACGGCAAAATGGGCAAGAGCCTCAAGAACTCCGTGTCGCCGGACGAGATCTGTGAGGAGTACGGGGCCGACACCCTCCGGGTGTACGAGATGTCGATGGGCCCGCTGGATACGTCGCGTCCGTGGGCGACCAAGGACGTCGTCGGTGCTCAGCGTTTCCTGCAGCGCGCCTGGCGTGTGGTGGTCGACGAGGAGTCCGGCGCCGTGCGGGTCACGGACGACGCCCCCTCCGAGGACACCCTGCGCGCGCTGAACAAGGCGATCGCCGGGGTGAGCGACGACTACACGGCGCTGCGGGACAACACCGCGGCGGCCAAGCTGATCGAGTACACCAACCATCTCACCAAGGCCTACCCCGGCGGTGCCCCTCACTCCGCGGTGGAGCCCTTGGTGCTCATGCTCGCGCCGCTGGCCCCGCACCTCGCGGAGGAGCTGTGGTCGCGGCTCGGCCACGAGAAGTCGCTGGCCCACGGCCCCTTCCCGGTGGCCGAGGAGAAGTGGCTGGTGGAGGACACCGTCGAGTACCCGATCCAGGTGAACGGCAAGGTCCGCAGCCGAGTGACGGTGGCGGCCGACGCGTCACGCGAGGAGATCGAGAAGATCGCGCTCGCCGACGAGAAGATCGTGGCACTGCTGGACGGCAAGGACCCGCGCAAGGTGATCGTCGTCCCGGGGAAGATGGTCAATATCGTCCTCTGACGTCCTCCGCACCCGTGAGCACTTCTTAACACTCCGTGGTTGAGAAGTGCTCACGAGTTCTCTGTTTCCGCTACTGTCTCGAATAGAACACGTTCTAGTCGACTTCAGGAGCATTTGCCATGGCACCGTCCGCAGAAGACATCCGTAAGACCGTCGAGAGGTACGTCGCGGTGGTGGCCACGGGCACCGTCGATGACGTGCTGGCGCTCTATGCCGACGGTGCGATCGTGGAAGATCCGGTGGGTACCGACCCGCGCACCACGGTGGAGTCGATCCGCGAGTTCTACGGGATGCTCGAGGCGCTACAGCAGACCAGCGAACTGCACACGCTGAGGATCGCCGGAAACACAGCGGCCTTCCACTTCTCGCTGGTCACCGAACTGGGCGAGCAGAAGCTCGAGATAGCGCCGATCGATGTGATGACCTTCGACGACGACGGCAAGATCACGACGATGAAGGCGTACTGGTCGCAGGAGGACATGGTCACGCGCTGACACGCGCACGACCACAGCGGGATTACCGCCCGGTCGAGCGGAAACTGTGCTTACGATGTCGGTGTGGCCACCGACGACGCCGGGCCGGCCGCAAGGGGTGCCCGACGCAGAGCAGTCGCACGTGCAGGTACGCGCTTCCGGCGCGCGCCGCGTCACTGGCTGGTCGTAGCGGGTGTCGTCGCCGCCACGGTGATGGTGGCCTGCTCCTCCGGGTCTGAGGTCAGGACCGTCTCCGTCGAGCTCAACGGCGCTATGGACGACGGGTATCCCTGGACCCAGGTGCTGCTGCCGCCGCAGACGCCCACCACCGTTCCGTACGGTCCCGCCGGCACCGAGCTGCCCACCGAGGGCGGCACCGGCGGCATCCGAGTGGTGGGTGACCGCACGGGTCTCTACGGGGGAAGCCCGGACCGGTTGCTGTGCGACCGGCAGAAGCTCGTCGACGACCTCGAACGTGACAACGCCCGAATGACGGCATGGTCCGGCGTATTCGACGTCGCCGACGTGCGGAGTTACGTACGGACGCTGACGCCGGTTTTGCTTCGCGCGGATACCCGGGTCACCGACCACGGGTTCGAGGGGGGCCGGGCGCAGCCGGTCCAATCAGTTCTCGAGGCCGGGACGATCGTTCTGGTCGACGACCACGGCGTGCCGCGGGTTCGGTGTGTACAAGGCAGCCCTCTCCTGGCCCCCATCCTCGGCGAGAATTCGGAAATGCAGGGTGACCCGTGGCCGAATTTTCAGGAGGATCGGCTTTTGGTAGTGCAGCCGTCGAACCTCGCAATGAACGACATCGCCGTCGTGGACTTGATGACCGGAGGCCTTACTCCCGTTCCGGTCGGTGCGGGACCGGGGCAGCCCGCGGAGCGCCCGCGGCCGCCGGCGCCGGTGATCTCCGAAGCCCCTGTCGTCGATTCGCCGCCGATCGCGGTGCAGCAGGCCGCGCCACGTCCTGCCCCGGCTACGGTTGCACCGCCACCGCCACCGCCACCGCCACCGCCCCCGCCACCCCCACCGCCGCCTCCCCCACCACCGCCGCAGGTCGAATTGCCACCGCCTCCGGCCCCCGCGCCGTTGCCGCAGCCGCAGATCCGGGTGCAGATTCCAGGCATGCCTCTCCTGGTCATTCCCATTCCCTAGGGATCGGAAGTGACGCCACCCTTGATCTATGGTGGAACGTGTTCTAGTTTTGGTACTTCACGTACCGATAGGGAGCCGTATGACCACATCAGGGGACAACCACGCCATCCTCCCCGCGAAGGAATCGGTGGACCAGAGCTTCGACGTGGTCGTGGTCGGATCGGGCGCTGCCGGAATGAGTGCGGCGATCACCGCGGCCGCGCGCGGACTGAAAGTCGTGATCGTCGAGAAGTCGCCGTATTGGGGCGGATCCACGTCCCGATCCGGTGGCGGAGTGTGGATTCCGGGAAACACGGTGCTCCAACGTGATGCTCCCCCCGACGATCTCGAGGCTGCCCGCACGTACGTGCGCAGCATCGTCGGACCGGTCGTCGATCCCGAGCGGATCGACACCTACATCGACAGAGGGCCGGAAGCACTCCAGTTCCTGATCGACCACAGTCCGCTGAAGTTGGAATGGGTGAAGAACTACTCCGACTACTACCCGGAGGCACCGGGTGGGCTGGCTACCGGTCGCTCGTGTGAGCCCGTGCCGTTCGATGCGCGCGCACTCGGCGACGACCTCGACACCCTGCATCCGCCGTACAGCAAGACCCCGCTGAACGTCGTCGTGAAGCAGTCGGATTATCGCTGGCTGAGTACGGGATTCCGGACTTGGCGCGGACCGGTTCGGATGGTGCGGGTCGGGCTGCGCAGTATGGTCGCGAAGGCGCGGCGACAGCACCTGATCGGCATGGGTGCGGCCCTGATGGCGGAACTCCTGCTCGGGGTCCGCCAAGCAGGTATTCCCCTGCGGCTGAACACCGAGCTGACCGATCTGGTCACCGAGAACGGCCGCGTGGTCGGGGTGGTCGTGAAGTCGAACGAGCAGACCACGACGCTGCGTGCGGGGCACGGTGTCGTCCTGGCGTGCGGTGGATTCGACAACAATGCTGAGATGCGACGTAAGTACCAGCGAGAGCCGATCGGTTCCGACTGGACCACCGGGGCACCGTCGAATACGGGCGACGGGATCAATGCGGCGCTGAAACTCGGTGCCGGGGTGAGCTTCATGAGCGACGCGTGGTGGGGTCCGAGCATTCCGCTGCCCAAGGGACCGTGGTTCGCCCTGGCCGAGCGGTCGCTGCCGCGCAGCATCATGGTCAACGACCGCGGCGAGCGGTTCATGAACGAGTCGCTGCCGTATGTCGAGGCGGTCCACCGCATGTATGGCGGTGAGTACGGGCAGGGCGACGGCCCGGGTGAGAACATCCCCGCCTGGTTGATCTTCGACCAGACCTACCGGGACCGGTACCTCTTCGCCAGTGTCACGGCGCGTGCGCCGCTTCCCAGGAAATGGCTCGACAGCGGGGCGATCGTCAAGGCGTCCACTCTCGAGGGTCTTGCCGAGAAGATCGGTGTCCCCGTGGACCGTTTCACCGCCACCGTCGAACGGTTCAACGGGTTCGCCCGCCGGGGTGTGGACGAGGACTTCCACCGTGGTGAGAGCAAATACGACCACTACTACGGCGACATCAGCAACAAACCCAACCCGAGCCTGGGCGAGTTGACCAAGGGCCCGTTCTACGCGGCCAAGATGGTCCCGGGCGATCTGGGTACGAAGGGCGGCATCAACACCGACACGGCGGGGCGAGCACTTCGCGAAGACGGAACCGTCATCGAGGGACTCTATGCGGCGGGAAACACGAGCGCACCGGTCATGGGACACACCTATGCGGGACCGGGAGCAACGATCGGGCCTGCGCTGGTCTTCGGCTATCTCGCGGCACTCGACATCGCGGAGAGGGCGCGGTCGATGGCAGGCACGTCCGGAGAGTGATGTCCGAACGCGAGGTCGTGGTCGACGGATTCCGATGGAGTTTCAGCGATCTGGGCGCAGGACCGCCGGTGGTGATGTGCCACGGATTCCCGGGACTCGGGTTCAGTTATCGCCATCAGAGTCGCGCGCTCGCCGAGTCCGGCTTCAGGGCTCTCGCGCCGGACATGCCCGGGTACGGTCGCACGGACACTCCCGTCACCATCGGTGATTACACGAACGATCGCGTGGCCGACCAACTCGTCGGCCTCCTCGACACACTCGGTGAGGATCGAGCGGTATTCGTCGGCCACGACTTCGGCGCCCCGGTCGCGTGGACGCTCGCTCTCCGCCACCCCGAGAGGGTGTCGGGGCTGGTGCTCCTGGCGGTGCCCTATGCGCCCGACCGCTTCCCCGCCCGACCATCCGAGTTGTATGCGGCGGTGGCGCGCAAGCACTTTCTGCACATCCACTACTTTCAGGAACCCGGTGTCGCGGATCGGGAACTCGACGCCGACCCTCGCCGATTCCTGCACAGGCTGTTCTACGCACTCTCGGGCGACTATCACTACCTCGACATCTGGCAGCACCCGTCCGAGGGGAACGGCTACCTCGAGGTGTTGCCACACGCGCCGCCGTTGCCGTGGTCGTGGTTGTCGGAGGCCGAATTCGACTACTACGCAGACATATTCAGCGCTGCCGGATTTACCGGCGGCCTCAATTGGTACCGGGCGTATGACGCGAACTGGGAACGCAGCGTGGACCTCGATGGCGCCCCCATCGAGGTTCCGACGCTGTTCATCGCCGGCGCCCGTGATCCCGTCCTCGCGATGAGCGGTTCGGCGGCACTCGACCGCATGCGGGCGGCCGTTCCCGACCTGCGGGGCGTGCATTTACTGGAGGGCGCCGGGCATTTCGTTCAGCAGGAGCGGCCCACCGAGGTGAACGAGCTCCTGCTGAATTTCGTGACCGACGTGGACGCCACCGGGTCGGCGGGCGACTAGACTAGTTGCGTAGAGCATTGATGACGGCTCGAATGAAGGCGCCCGTTTCGTGATCGTGGTTGGTGGATTCGCTGTCGGTTGTCCTGTAGGTCCGGTTGGATGACAGCTTCACGACCGTTGCATTCGCTGTCGGGTCGACGTAGACGAATTGGTTGTAGACACCGATCGCGCTGAACTCGCCGTGATCTCCGGCCGGAATCCACCACTGGTAGCCGTATCCGAACTCGAATCGGTGTGTGCCGACGATTGGCTGCCCCGGCTGAAGGTAGGGGGCGTCCGGAACCACGGAGTCGCGCACCCACTGCTCCGGGACGACTTGGTTGCCGTGCCATTCGCCGCCGTTGCGGTACAGCTCGCCGAGCTTGGCGAAATCCCGGGCGGTCATGTTCAGCCCCGCGAACGCGACCTCCATTCCGGCGGCGTCGAGCAGCCATGCGCCGGGAGAGGTCATACCGAGGGGTTCGTACAGTTTTTCCTGCATGTAGTCGGTGAGCGAGCGGTTGGTCGCGCGGACCACCAACGAGGCGAGTGCTTGGGTGTCACCGGAGTTGTAGCGGCACAACGTTCCCGGTTCGTTTTCGCGAATCACGCCGGCGACGAAGTCGTCGAGGGTGCCTACGCCAGCCATCGCGGCGTTGAGCTGGAAGACATCTGAGGTGGGGTCGCTGTAGTCTTCGTTCCACCGCGCCCCGGAGGACATCTGCAGGACGTTTCTGATCGAGACGCCGTCGTACGCGGACCCCGGATGGACCGGCACGTAGTCACTGATGGGATCGTCGATGCTCTTGATGTGGCCCTCTGCAACGGCGATACCGACCAGCGCGGACACGAAGCTCTTCGCCACAGACATCGAGATCCACGGCACCTCGGGGCCACCGGTGAGCGCGTATCGCTCGTGGCGAATGACGCCGTCCTCGAGGACGAGCAGCGCTGTGGTGTCAGTTTCGACGAAGAAGTCTTCGAACGACTTCGTCTCGCCGGCGAACTCGTAGGTGTCCGGAAGGTCGATCGTGTCGCCGGTGCGCCACTGGTGTGGCGTCGATGATGGGGTGAGCTCGCGGGTCGGCAGCAAACTTCCCAGTCGGCAGAAGTTGTCGTGCTGCGGGGCGCCGGTGAACAGGCCCAACTCCGCCAGGGTGCTGGTTTGATCGGTCATGGTCGTCCTCAGTTCGTTGGTGGTGGCGCGGTGATCTTCGGATGTGCGCCAAGTCGATTTCCAGTCCCGGCAGATCACGGGACCGGCCCCGGTATAGCAGCGGCGGCACGAATGTCACAGTTGCTGACGATGATCCGGGCCAGGCGCCGAGCGGCGGCTGTTGGCGCTGACGGCCGCCACCGCCGCATGCGAACGGTGCGGCTGATCACTTGTCTGCCCCAGAAGCCTGGGACAGTGGATTCGGCTTCCTGCCGTGTACGAGCAGTACACTGAAAATAGCAGTATCATTTGGTTATCACAACCACTTGGTACGTCTAATATTCCGGGTCTAGTTGGAGGGATAGGATTCAGCGATGGGCACAGGCGGGGTCGACGGACGCACGCTGCGGTATCAGCATCGGCGGCCGGAGTTGCTGGCGGCGGCGACCGAGTATGTGCTCGACCACGGGATCAGCGATGTCTCGCTCCGTACGATCGCGCAGGCGCTCGGCGTCACCCATGCGACTCTCCTGCGACACTTCTCGTCCAAGGAGGAGTTGCTCCTGCAAGTCTTAGTGAAGATTCACGGCGACTTTCTGGCGGACCTACAGGGCAACGGAGAACTCGGCGCCGCAGAATCGGCGGCGGAGTTCGTGCAGGCCGCGTGGCGCCGGTTGTATGAACCCCGAGAGCAACGCCAGTTCGTGTTGCTGTTCGAGTTGGTCGGACGCACAGCACGAGGACCCGAGCGCGGCGGAAGACTTGTCCAGTCGATCATCAGTGATTGGCTCGTTCCCATCGAACAACGCTTGGTTCGGGAAGGGTGGCCACCCGACGAAGCATCCGCGTTGGCGACACTTGTGCTGGCGCAGGTCCGTGGTCTGCAACTCGATCTCGTTATGACCGGCGATCGCGCTCGAATCGATCGCGCTTTCGGCCCCACTATCGAGATGGTCAGTAGGCCGACGGTTCGGTAGCAGTCAGGTTGATGACGTCTGCAGGACGATTCCACCGAAGCGACGCATACAGATGTGCCGCGGGGGCGCTGGTGGCGCACCTGCCCGACGACGCCACCGCCGAACAGGCCCAACGACGAGTGGACGAGTTCCGCCGGCTGCGGGGCGATACCCGGATGCCGGCCACCGCCGACGGCAAGGCGTCGGCGGCGACCGTGGCAGCCGCGGAACCCTAGCTGCCGGCGGCCTTCTCGTTCTTACGGTTGGCCGCCTCGGACTCGGCCAAATCCTCGACGCGGTCGGCCCGCGCCCGCTTGTCTGCTGCCTCGCTCTGCTTGTCGGCGGCTTCCTGCAGTTGCTCCTTGGCAGGGGCAGCGGCCTTCTCCTCGGCGGCCTTGATCTTCTCCCGCTCGTTGCGTGCGGCGGCCTCCGCGGCCTGTTTACGCTGAGCCGCCTGCTCGTCGGCCTGCTTCGCCGCGGCTTGCTTGCGCTGTTCGGCCTCCTGCGCGGCGGTGCGCTTGCGTTCTTCTTCACGCTTACGGGCCTGCTCGACCTCGCGCTGCTTCGCCTCCTGCGCTGCAACCTGCTGCTCGTTGGCGCGCTGTCGCTCGGCTTCCAACTCGGCGTCGGCCTCCGCCTCTTTGCGGCTCGCCTCGGCATCGAGTTCCGCTGCCCGCAGTAGCGCGTCGCTTCGTTTGGTGAGCGCCGCGCCGCGTTGCTCGACCTCCTGATCGCCCAGAACACTGCCGACGGCGCCGTCGATGACGCCGAGAGTGCGTTCGTACATCACCCGCGCCGGCGCCTCGGTACCCAGCCGGGACATGAACTGGTCCTCGATCAGTTGCAACGGGAACCGCACGATCTTGTACTGCAGGCGCAGGACCGCTAACGGCACACTGACGATATTCATCGAATCTCCCTCGATACGTGGGTGGTGATCAGGACTGTTCGGCGTCGTCGCGCAGGGCCTCGGCTTCGCGACGTGCACGCTCGGCTTCGGCCCGCGCGGCGTCCGCTTCGCGTATCGACTGGCGATGCTCCTCGACGGCCTCTCCGGCGCTCTCCGCCGCGGCAGTGACCTCGGTGCGCGCATTCTCTTCGGCCCGACTGGTTTCGATCCGGGCGTCGACTCCGGCCCGGGCCTGCTCCGTGACCACCTCACGGTGCTGCGCCTCTTCGGCCGCCCGGCGCTGTGCTCGGCGCTGCTCTTCGGCGGCTTGCCGTGCAACATCCGCCTCGTCCCGGACCTCGGCGCGTTCTGCGGCCCCTTCGGCACGCACTTCCTGGAGTTCCTCGGCCGCCTGCTCGGTCTCCGCCCGGGCGATGGCTTCGGCGGTGTTCGCCTCTTTGCGCTGCTGAGCCTCGGCTTGCTGCAATTGTCCCTCGGCGGTCAGCGAGTCGTTCCCGGTCACCGCTCCGGCGACCTCTTTCGCCTTGCCCTTGACGGAGTCCAGCAAACCTTCGCGGGCTTCCCCGGACGTGTCGCGATCACTCATGGATGGTTCTCCTATTGTCGTGGGCTCAACGGGCTGTCGGGTGCTGAAAAGGCCAGGCTTTGCCGTCCCGAACTGACGAGTAACCAGAATGGGCGACCGCGAATCGCGGGAGTTCTCCCGCAGTCGTTAATTCCGTGGGTTCTCCGGTGCGATCACCTAGCATCGGGGCCATGACCGCGCCGCACACCGATCAGTCGTATACCGCACTGCTCGAGGAGGTGGCCGCGTCGCAGCGGGCGCTCGAGTCGACGCTCGAGACCTTGACCGACCAGCAGGCCCGTGAACCCTCCCGGTTACCGGGGTGGAGTCGTGGTCATGTGGTGACGCATCTGGCGAGGAACGCGGATGCTCTCAACCGGTTCGCCGTCGGTGTGATTACGGGGGAGCCCGCTCCGGAGATGTATCCCGGCGGGCCTGCTGCCCGGGCAGCCGCGATAGAGGAGGGGGCGGCCCGGCCCGTCGAGCTCCTCGCCGCCGACTTCCGATTCGCCGGCCGCCGCGTGATCGATTCGCTTCGGGAGATCACCGCGGACCGGTACGAGACGCCGGTGAACTGGCGTAAGCCGGTGACGGCCTGGGATGTGCCGGTACTGCGGTGGCGTGAACTGGAGATCCACCACGTCGACCTCCGCCTGGACCATGCGGTCGGTGACTGGCCGGAGGCTTTCGTCGACAGCACGTTGGCGACGGAGCTAGCCGAGTTGAAGGCACTTCATCCCGACGTCACGATTCCGGAGCTGCCTCATCACGAGCTGCTCGCGTGGTTGATCGGGCGTCCCACCCGTACCGGGCTGCCGTCGGTTCCCGCCTGGCCGTTCTGACCGTCAAGCGTATTCGGCGGTGTCGAAGGAACTGGCCTCGTCGAGACCGGCCCAGATGATGTTGCAGCGCTTGCGGGTCATTTCGTCGGCGTCGGTGAGCAGGGCGTCGAGCAGGGAGCGGGGGGTCTTCTGCCACGACTGATGCAGGGCTTCCACAGCGTGGGGCGGGAACAGCCCGGAGCGGGCGGCCGCGAGGGTCCACTCGCCGAACTCGCCATCGTGGATCCGCTCGACGGCGTCGTAGTCCACGTCGCCGTCGCCGAGATCGAGGGAGAACATCGAAGCGAAGAGATCGCCGCTCACGTCGATGACGGAATCGTTCGGCTTGCGCTTTTCGGTGTTCATCGTGGCGTTACCTCCTGAGCCGACGTGAAAGACCCGACTCGTGCTGGCGAACTGTGCTGACGTGAAGAACTGTAGGACGGTTGATTGTGAGCAGCTTAAGGGTTTTCTGAAGGACCAAACAGTGATGTATCTCACGCCGGTTTTTTGCCGGGACGCCACGAAAGTCTCGCTGTCACCGGACGCGCAACACGACCTCGGTGGGATGTGCGTCAGCAGGCGTCTCGACGGCCTGACGTACGGCAGCGGCGACCGTCGAGGCTCGAAGATAGTTCTCGGGACGGTATTCGCCGCCCTCGCCTGCGACGATGGCGCGCTGCATGTCCGTGTCGATCCGTCCCGGGTGAAGGGAGGTGACCCGCAGGTCCGGCTCCTCGAGCCGCAGCGAGTCCGCAAAGGCGCGAAGGGCGAATTTGCTCGCCGCATAGGATCCCCACCCGGCATTTGCCCGGATTCCCGCACCGGAATTGATGAGCACGACGTGTCCTCCAGCGGCGCGTAGGGCAGGTAGGAGGAGGCGCGTCAGCTCGGCCACGGCGATCACGTTCGCTTCGAGGGTGTGACGCCACTGCTCGACGCTGGACTCGGCGACGGTCGACAGGTCGGCGACCCCGGCGTTGTGCACCAGCACGTCGAGGTGCTTGATCGGCGCGCAGGCGTCGGCCACCGCGGCGTAGTCGGTGAGTTCCACGGGCCAGGAAGTCGCGGCGGGGAGTTCGCCGAGGATGGCGGTCAGCGACGCTGCTGTGCGGGCTCCGAGAAGGAGGTCGTGACTCGGTGCGAGTTCGCGGGCGATGGCGGCTCCGAGGCCGCGGCTGGCTCCGGTGATCAGGGCTGTGGGCACGGACCCGAGGCTAGCGCCCGTGAGTACTTCTCAACGCTCCGGTGTTTGTGCTGTCTACGTTGATATGAGACACGGGTGTCTACGTAGATGCGAGACAGATTTTAGGCGGGTTGGAGTTGTCCTTGGTAGCGCTTGGTGTGGTCGAGGTGTAGGTGTCCGATCACGTTGCCGTCGGCGGTGTAGGCGGTGACGTGGTCGTCGTCGTGGAGCAGGGTGATGGTCTGCCCGGCTCTGCGCCGGCCGACGCTCAGTCGGGTGTGGGAGTCGATGCACACGGTGCCGGCGGAGGAGACGATCAGGGCGTGCACGGTGGCGTCGTGTTGGATCGGAAGTGCTTGTGGCCCACCGAGGAGTGGCGCGTTCTGCCAGGCCTGCAGTGGCGGCATCTTGACCGCACTGTGCGGGCGGTCGGTGTTGTAGAACCGCTGGTAGGTGTCGCAGAGCTGCTGCAGTTCGATCAGAGTGGTCGGTTGGGTGGGGTGAGTGGCCAACCATTGCTTGAAGGTGCGGTGGTGGCGTTCGACCTTCCCGCAGGTCTGTGGGTGGTATGGGGTGGAGTGGATCAGCCGCGCCCCGGCCCGCTTCACGACCCGGGTGAAGCCCGAGGTGCCGCCCTTGGTGCGGCGGGAGGTGAACGCGCTGCCGTTGTCGGCGAGTACCAGTGCCGGAACCCCGAAGTCGGTGAACGCGGCGGTGATCGCCGCGATCGCCCCGGCGGCGGTCTCGGCGTCCGCGACCCGGGTGGCGACCAGGGTGCGGGTGCAGTCGTCGAGGACCTCGAAGACGGTGGCCTTGGCTCCGGTCGCCAACCGAACTTCGGTGGCGTCGATCTGATAGCAGTCGCGGGGTTTGCGGTAGCAGAACCGGCGGTAGGACGATTTCGGGCGTTTCTTCGGCTCGGGGACGACCAGGTGGTAGCGGGAGAGGATCTTGTTGATCGTGGCCCGGGACGGGATGGTCCAGCCCTGCTCGGACCAGTGTTGTTTCTCGGCGACCGCGTTCAGGTGGTAGGCGATGGTGTCGGCGCCGCGCTCGTGATGGGGCAGGTTGAGGCGAAGCCGCACGATCTCGGCCTCCACCTCCCACGCGGTGGCGTGTGGGCAGGAGGTGGGCCGGCGGGACCGGGCGGTCCACCGGCCGTCCTCCTCGATCCGTTTCTTGTGCCGGTAGGCGGTGGCGCGGGAGATCCCGTGGTCGGTGCACCAGCGGGCGAAGTTCCCGTCGAACATGTCGGCGCCGGTGGTCTGCGAGACCACCAGCAGGGCGTGTAGCAGTTCCATGACGGCTTCCGTTCCGGTCATGAACCAAGTCCACGACCAGTCAGGTGCCTCATACCTCAATCGACAGCAGCGTGTCTCACATCTGGGTGGACATCATCTGTCTCACATGTCCCCAGACTCAACAAACGCTCCGGTGTTAAGAAGTACTCACGGCGGACCAGTGATGCCAGCGCAGGGAGCGGACGGCAATCACCGGTCCCTGCGGACGGCGCGCGGCGTACTGCGGGTATTTGGCGGCGAGAACGTCGATGGCGGCGGTTCCCTCCGCGGTGGTCGCGTCGAGCACCTCGGCCACGCCGTCTACCCGCACCCACCACAGCTGGTCCCAGTCGTCGTCGTAGTGATCGACGAGGATGCTGATTGAGGGATTCGCGGCGATGTTCTTCAGTCGTCGTAATGCCGTGGTGCGCTTGGGTTTGAAGTCGACGCACGAGTAGATCGTGTCCTCGGTGAGGGCGAAGACCAACGGTACGAGATGCGGTGCTCCGTCGGGTCCAGCGGTAGCGAGCCGGGCGACGCGGGCAGCGGAGAATCGCTGCACGGGATCCACTACGACTCCCTGACGTTCGCGTCCGACAGCAGCTGACTCGATCGCGAGGGCACGCTGCCAAGTATTGGTCGACCCGGCGAGGCGCGTCAACCTCGAATTGACTACGAAACCACCAACGTGATGCCGAGCGTGAGCATCAGGGCGGCGATACCGGCGTCGAGTGCCCGCCAGGCGGCGGGACGGGCGAATACTCGGTGCAGGAATCGGGCGCCGTAGCCGAGGGCGAGGAACCAGCTGACGCTCGCGACGGCCGCTCCGAGGCCGAACAGCCAACGCCCGGGATCTCCTTGATTGTCGGCGACCGATCCGAGCATCAGCACCGTGTCGAGGTAGACGTGCGGGTTCAGCCAGGTCAGTGCGAGGCAGGTGAAGACCGCGGTGGCGAGTGTCGCGGACCCGACTTCCTGTGGAGTGTCGAGCGTGCCGGGGCGTAGGGCTCGACGGGCCGCGAACGCCGCGTAGGCCAGCAGGAACGCGGCTCCGGCCCAGCGGATGACGGTGATTGCGCCGGGCGCGTGGGCGAGGATCGTGGCAATTCCGCTGATCCCGAGTCCGATGAGGATGACGTCGGAGATCGCGCAGAGAGCGACGACGGGAAGGACGTGTCGGCGGACGATGCCCTGCCTCAGGACGAAAGCGTTCTGGGCGCCGATCGCGACGATCAGCGACAGACCGGTGCCGAAGCCCGCTGCCGCCGTGAGCACACTGGGTGTGAAGTCCATGGACACCACGCTACGAAGCCGCCATCCATCAGGCCAGCTAATTATCCTTCATCGCCATTAGCATCGCTTCACATGGAGCTGGACCTTGCTGCGCTACGCACATTTGCCGCCGTCATCGACGAAGGCACCTTCGAGGCGGCGGCCCGAACCCTGCACATCACACCGTCCGCCGTGAGCCAGCGCATCAAGGCGCTCGAGCAACAGGTGGGACGCGTGCTGGTGCAGCGGGTGAAACCGGCGCGGGCCACGGACTCGGGGCGCGTGGTGCTCACCCTCGCACGGCAAGTGGCCCACCTCGAGCAGGAGACGATGGCCTCGCTCAATCCGAATACTGCGCAGACGAGCACGCTGCCCCTCGTCGTGAACGCGGATTCGCTGTCGACCTGGATGATCCCGGCCCTGGCCCGGCTGGCACCGGAACATCGTGTGCTGTTCGACCTGCACCGCGAAGACGAGTACCACTCCACGGCGCTGCTGCGGGAGGGAACGGTCATGGCGGCGGTGACGTCCGTTTCGGAGCCGGTGCAGGGATGCACGGTGGAGACACTCGGATCGATGAGGTACCGCGCACTGTGCAGCCGTGAGTTCGCCGACCACTGGTTCCCGGACGGACCGACCGCCGAGGCCCTGGCAGTCGCCCCCATGCTCGACTTCGACCGCAAGGATGAACTGCAGGCCAGATTCCTGCGGGGGTTCACCCGACGACGAATGCATCCCCCGCGGCACTTCGTTCCCGGCTCCTCGGCATTCTCGGACGCGGTCCACTACGGGCTCGGCTGGGGACTGCTCCCCGAACTACACACGGGCACCGACCACGGACTGGTCGAGCTCGATCCGGCGCGACCGATCGATGTGCCGTTGTACTGGCAGCGGTGGAAGTTGGAATCGCCGCTACTCACGGCCCTCACCAGTGCCGTCCGCGAGGGGGCGCGCGAAGCGTTGCGGTGACGTGGGGTGGGCGCAACACTGGTGGCATGGACGCCGACAGCCCGATGGACCCGGTGCAGGCCCTCCGCGAGACAGCGTTCTGGCTCGAGCGATCCAGGGCGGAGACGCACCGGGTGAAGGCGTATCGGCGCGCCGCCGACGTGGTGGCGGGTTTGTCGGAGGAGCAGCGGGACATCCGTCAGCGCACCGACAGCTGGAAGGACTTGCCGGGCATCGGACCGAAGACGGCGACGGTGATCCGTGAGGCACTCGACGGTGTTCCTGCCTACCTCACGGAATTGCGGGAAAAGGCGGAGCCCCTCGGTGGCGGTGCACTCCGCGAAGCGCTGAAGGGTGATCTGCACACTCATTCGGACTGGTCCGACGGTGGCAGCCCGATCGACGAGATGATGCGGAGTGCGGCTTCGCTCGGTCACGAATACTGCGCTCTCACAGATCATTCTCCCAGACTTACCGTGGCCAACGGATTGTCCGCCGATCGGCTGCGCGCCCAACTCGAGGTGATCGCCCGCCTCAACGAAGAGCTGGCGCCCTTCCGTATTCTCACCGGAATCGAGGTCGACATTCTCGAAGACGGTTCGCTCGATCAGGATCCGGACCTCCTCGACGAACTCGATATCGTGGTCGCGAGTGTGCATTCGAAGCTTCGGGCCGAGAGTGGTGCGATGACGCGGCGGATGCTCAAAGCTGTGGAGAATCCGCGAGTCGATGTGCTGGGGCATTGCACGGGTCGCCTCGTCACGGGAGGCCGCGGCACTCGGCCGGAGTCCACATTCGACGCCGAGAAGGTGTTCACCGCCTGCCGTGACCACGGCACCGCCGTCGAGATCAACAGCCGTCCCGAACGCCGTGATCCCCCGAGCAGGCTGATCGACCTGGCCATGGACCTCGGGTGTCTGTTCTCGATCGACACCGACGCGCACGCGCCCGGACAGCTTGCGTGGCAAGGGTACGGGTGTGAGCGGGCGATGCGGTGCGGCGTCGAACCCGAACAGGTGATCAATACGTGGCCGGCCGACGATCTGCTGGAGTGGGCAGGTTCCCGGTAAGAGGAGAGGATGCCTGCGCCCAGAAGCGCTTCGGGATACGACCGGCATTCCGTGCGCGGCGTCCGGCTCGAACCGCGTCCGCCATGGCCGCGGCCATGAGCGGCGGATCGAACGAGCGGGTGACGGCGGACGCGAGCAGCACGGCGTCGCACCCCAGTTCCAAGGCCAGGGCCGCATCACTAGCGGTGCCTATCCCGGCGTCGAGGATGACCGGGACACCGGCGCGGGCGACGATCATCTCGATGTTTCGGGGGTTGGAGATGCCGAGTCCGGTGCCGATCGGTGAACCGAGTGGCATGACGGCGGCGCAACCGGCGTCCTCGAGCCGCATCGCCAGCACCGGGTCGTCATTGGTGTAGGGCAGCACGACGAAGCCGTCGTCGACGAGTTGCTCTGCAGCCGAGACGAGTTCGACGGCATCGGGAAGAAGGGTCCGCTCGTCCGCCACGACTTCGAGCTTCACCCATTCGGTGCCCAGCGCCTCGCGCGCGAGCCGAGCAGTCAGCACGGCCTCCGCGGCACCCCGGCAACCGGCGGTGTTGGGCAACAGTGCGATGCCGAGTCGGTTCAGCAGTTCGAGCATCCCCGTCTTCCCCGCCGAGTCGACGCGGCGCATCGCGACAGTGGTCAGTTCGGTGCCCGATGCGAGGAGTGACTCCTCCAGTGCGGAAAGGTTCGTTGCACCACCGGTTCCCATGATCAGCCGCGAAGAAAAGGTGCGGTCTGCGATCGTGAGCGGGTCGACCCGGATCTCCGCCACCCTGCACCTCCTCCGGCCGGAACTTCTTCGTGTCCCGCACCCTACGGGCGAGAGAACGCGGAGGTGAGAGCCACATGTGCGCTGGGTCATAGGTCCAGATTGGACCCACGGGGCCGCAACTATCTGGATCTTCTGGACCCGTACCAGGCTGCCCAGAATGGGATGCGAGAGCACACGATGGGAGCCGAGATGACCACGATCACCGGGCACAGGAACCGCACCCGCAGAGCGAGGGAGGCGGAGTGTCTCGCGGCGGAACTGGAAACCGCCCGTCGCCGCATCATCGAACTGATGGGCCAGCTCGACGAAACAGCGCGTAGCCGGGACGATTTGCGCGACCGGATGCAGGCGATGGCGTGGAATGCCCGTTGGGGGCGCGAACAGATCGGGTTCGGCGTGCTGTGATTCGGTTGCGCTACAGCCAGGTGGTCGGGCGAATGAGATTGGCGAGATCCACCAGGGTGTATCGATGCCGACGCTCGGGCGCTTTACGGGCGAGCGCCCGCAGTGCCGACTCGGCCCCGGTCCGCAGACCGTGTTCGGTGAACGGGACACCGAGAATCGTTGCAGTCCCAGGTATTCCGCCCGACCGCAACCAGTCCACCGCCACACCGAGCACGAGAACGCGGGTCTGCAGTGCACGTCGTTCGTCGTGGGCGAGGAGCTCGACCCGTTGGGCGGCTTCTTGTAGGTCCCGTTCGCACACGTCCGCGACGGGGCGGTCGTGGACCAGCATGAGCACGCTCGTCAACCGCGCTTCTGCGTAGTGTCGCGAGGTGGGCGGAACCTCGTCGAGTGCCCGGACGGCGCCGTCCCGGTCACCACGGTGATCGAGTTGCCTGGCGAGGCCGAACGCCGCGCTGATGACGCCGTGATCCGTCCGCCACACTGTGCGGTAGAACTTCTCGGCCTCTCGCCGCCACACCTCGCAGTCCTCCCCTTCCCGGTACTCACAGCGCATCTCCGCCGTCGCCGCCAGCGCGAGCTTCGGAGCATCCTCGCCGGGCAGCGCGGTCAACACGGCGTCGAAACGGCCCAGCGCCGCCTCGAAGTCGCCCTCGAGAAGCGCACATATCCCGCTGTACCAGTCGATGCGCCACGCGTCTGCGCGCTCGAGCGGCAGAGAAGACAGGATCTGCCCTGCCTCCCGGGGATGTCCGAGGTCGAGGTGCGCTCGCGCTTCGGCGAGCGGAATCTCGATGCTGGGCTCCGCACCGCCCCGCACCGCTTCCCGCGCCCTGCTCAGCGAATCGAGGAGTTCCTTCGGCCTGCTGTGCACCACCGTGAGGTAGGGTGCCGCCGGATCATCGGGGTTGACGAGTGGGATGGGAAGCGCCCGAGCAACTCCTATCGCACCGACGCGTTCGTTGCGGCGATGCCCGTCCACATACACATCGGTGCGGCTGATGGCGAGGTCCGTGCCGAATGTGGTGCGCTGCGGGCTGAACAGTCGGGAGAGACCCGGATTGGGACGCCCGGTCTTCTGCGCGACGATCTCTCGGAGCACGCCCTCCAACTGTGTCGACATCTCCTCGGCGGAGACGAACCGACGGTCCGGATCGGCATCTGTGGCTCTGAGCAACAGCCGATGGTAGAACTCGTGCTCGGCCAGTAGCGGTGCCTGCTCCAGGGTGGGGAGACCGTCGACGTAGCGCCCCGACTCCGACGGCAGATCGATGGTGAGCGCGGCGAGCGTGCGGCCGACGGTGTAGATGTCCGAAGCCACCGTCGGACCGGTAGTGGCGATCTCCGGCGCCTGATAACCCGGGGTGCCGTAGATGTAGCCGTGGTCGCCGATACGCGCGACCGCGCCCAGGTCGATGAGCTTGAGCTGATCGTGGTCGCCGATCATGATGTTCTCGGGTTTGAGGTCGTTGTACACCAGTCCCATGGAGTGCAGATATGCCATTGCGGGTGTTACCTGGAGGATGTAGCCGATTGCCCGTTCCACCGGAAGCATCGGCCGCGGCGCACCGTCGCGTGTGTCCGCCTCGACCTCCGCCAGTACGTCCCGGAGTGTTCGCCCCCGGATGTACTCCATGACGATGTACCCGATGGGATTGCCGTCCAGCCCTGGGTGTTCGACGAAATTGAAGATTTTGACGATGCTGGGATGCGTGACTTCTGCGAGGAACCGCCGCTCGGCCAGCGCGACCTCTTGCGCCTCGGGATCGCCCGAGTGCAGCAGTCCCTTGAGCACCACCCAGCGATCGTTCACGTTGTGGTCCAGCGCGAGGTAGATCCAGCCCACTCCGCCGTGCGCCAGGCAGCCCAGCACCTCGTACTGCCCGGCGACGAGCTCGCCTGTCTCCAGTTGCGGCGAGAAGGTGAACACGGTGCCGCAGTGCTCGCAGACGCCCTCCGTGGGCCCGGGTTTCCCGCTTGTCGAACGCCCGACCGGGCGACGGCACCGGTCGCAGAACCGTTTGTTCTCCGCCACCACGGGGTTGGTGAGGAGCATCGAAAGTTCTTGCGTTCCAGGGCGGTCCACAGTCGTCGGCGCCGAGTCGGTATCGTCGGCGAACGGGTCGAACCGCACACCGCGGGTGGATTGCAGCTCAACCGGGGGTGTTCGTTGAGTTTCGTCGCTCACGGCCCGACACCTCAATCCCGATAGGTCGGTGCGGGCGGGCCCGGAACCGGGCCGAGTACGGTCAGCCACCTGTCGTAGAGCGCCATCCACGTCCCGTCGGCCCGCATCCTGTCGAGGGTGCCGTTCACGAAGCGCACCAGATCCTCGTGGCTCTTGTTGACGCCGATGCCGTACGGCTCCGATTCCAATGGTGGGCCGACGATCTCGAGATTCGGATCCTGGGCGGCCAGCCCGGCGAGAATTGAGTCGTCGGTGCTGGCGGCGTCGGCGTGCCGTTGCTGAAGGACCACGAGGCAGTCGTCCCAGTCGGGAACCGCGACAATCGTCGCCTCGGGTTGCACTCGCTGAACGGTGGCGAGCGACGTGGTCTCGATGGCGGTGCACACTCTCTTGCCCGCAAGGTCCGCCGGACCCTCGATGCCGGAACCCTTCGGTACCAGCAGTCGCTGGTAGGCCTGGAAGTAGACCGTCGAGAAGGCGACGCGCTCGGCACGTTCACACGTGATCGTGGTGCCCTTGACGACGAGATCCGCCTCGTCGTTCTCCAGCGCGTCGAAGCGGCTACCGAAGGTGAGCAGCCGGTACTCGACCTTGGACGGATCGCCGAACAGATCACGGGCAACCTCCTTCGCGACGTCGACGTCGAATCCCATCAGGGTGCCGGTGGTCGGGTCGCGGAAGCTGAAGAGGTTGGTGTTCTGGTCGAGGCCCACGATCAGGCGTCCACGGGCCAGAATGTCGGCCACCGCAGAACCAGGGGGTCGAGTTCCTGGTGGGACAGCCGGGCCGGGCCGCAGGCTGGCGAGCGCACCGCACGTGTCCGGTGTGGGCGGCTCCGCCGGCGCAACGCCCGACGGCGGCAGAATCTGCGCCCCGTCGGACAACGGAAACTCGGCGTAGTCGCCGCCGGGGATCGGTGAGAGCGGTTGCGGGGTGGCGCAGCCGGCGAAGAGGACGGTGGCGCACGCGAACACCAGGAGGTGCGGGCGGAAGGCGCGCCGTCTCGTCCGTCTCGGTCGATCCACCGGAATCATCAGTGGTACTCGTTCAGTCTGGGCCAGATCCCCCCACCGACGGCAAACCCGCAGAGGACGCCGATCACCATGCTACCCACCGCGAGCAGCGACAACGACCGATACGCTGCGGCCATTCCGTCCAGTTCCTCGGTGCGAAATCGCTCGATGCCGGTCCGGAGAGATTCGTCCAGGGCGGCGAACCGAGCGGTCGACGCGAGCTCGCCCGAACCGATGGCGAGGGCGCTCGCACCCGAGTAGTCGCCGGCCGCGAGCCTTTGCTGCAACATCTCGTGAGCGGTCCGCCACCCGTCCAGCGCGGCAAGCGCGTCGGCAACCTCGGGTCGCGCGTCGCTCTGCAACCGTCCGAGGGTGTCGGCCAGCGCGGAGGAGTGCGCCTCGTAATCGATCTCGGACTGCTCGTCGGAGCCGCGCTGCAACAATGCCAGTGTCTCGTCCGCCCGTGCCTGCTGGGCGAGAATCCGTGATTGGGTGATGGTGGCGAGTGGTTGTGCCCCTTCACTTCTCGCCCGGTCGATCGCCGATGTGGAAACCAGTGCGGCTGCGGTCAGCCACACTAGGAGGGTTGCGGTGAGAAGTGAGGCAACGACGAGACCAGGGTTGACGCGACGCTTACTCTTGCGCGCCAGGTAGATCTGGGCGAGGACAAGTGCGATCAGCAGTCCCGCGGTGACGACGAATGCGGCGCGCGGCAGCCGGGCACCGTGAGCCTGCGTGTCGGCGACGGACCGCGACTGTTCGATGTACAGACGCTCGGCTGCAGGCAGGATGGTGTCCTGCATCAGGGCCGACGCGTCACCCAGATAGGCGACGCCCACCGGATTGCCCGACCGGTTGTTGGCGCGGGCGGTCGCGACGAGCGTGGTGTACACGGACATGTGTCTCGACACCTCCGACAGCAGGCGCAGCGCCCCGGCGTCCGTCGAAGACACTCCGTTCGACGCAGTCACCAGGGCGTTCGATGCATCGCCGATCGCCTGGTTGTACCGGTTGCGTACCTCGCGGGGTTCGATTCCGCCGGAGATGAAGGAGGTCGTGGCTGCGGCATCGGCGATCGACAGAGAGCTGTACAGAGCTTCCGCGGCGTACGCGAGCGGTTCGGTATGCGTCCGTAGCACGTCGATCCGCTGTTGACGGGCACCGATCGCGGCCGACGCGATGGCCCCGGTCGCGAGTGCTGCAGTCACCAGTGCGATGCCCAGCACGGAGAGCCGGCCCGGCGTGGAGGCAAGAAATTCGCGCCAGGGCTGCCGTCGGGATTCGGGCTCGACGAGCAGTGACTCGTCCAGCGAGTGCTCTTCGGTGACGGCGTTGTCTCCGCGGTGGAACACGGTGTCCTCCTCCGCCGAGGTGTTCTGCCAGTGTGCCCGATTTTCGCCGTATCGTGCCGAAAAGTCGATGTCGGGGGCCGGACACAGAAACGAGGACAGGGACCCGGTCCGGTCCCTGTCCTCGAGTTCGATGGGGGTTCGTCAGAGTTGCTCGCGCGCTGAAACTCCGACGAGTTGCTCCGCTTCGGGTTTGGTCGCCGATGCTTCTTCGGCCGCAGGGACGGTGCCCTGCGGTTCCGCGCCGGCCCGGCTGCGGCGGCGGAATTCGTAACCGATCAGGATGAAGACCAGGGTCACCACACTGAGCCAGAACTGCGAACGGGTGGTGGGCAGAACCGCCATCGCGGCAATCACGGCACCCATCAAACCGATGGTCGCGTAGCTCAGCCACGGGAACAGCCACATCTTCAGGCTGAGGGCCGAGGGGTCCTGCGCTTCGAGCTTCTTCCGCAGGGCGACCTGGGAGAGGGCGATCATGAGGTAGACGAAGAGCGCGACGGCGCCGTAGGAGTTCACCAGGAACGAGAACACCAGGTCCGGGGAGACGAAGGCCGCGACCACGGATGCATACCCGATCACTGTGCCGGCCAGGATCGCGCGCCGTGGAACCCCGCCGCGGGACAGGTGCGTGAACATCCGGGGGGCGTCGCCGTTCCGAGTGAGGGCGAACAGCATTCGGGAGGAGGTGTAGAGCGCCGAGTTCAGGCAGGACAGCACTGCGGTGAGGATGACGATGTTCATGATCGTGGCGACCCCGGGAATGTGCAGGGCCGAGAGGGCTGCTGCATAGGGGCTGACTCCGACGGCCTCGGTGCTCCACGGCACGACCGCGACGACGACGAAGATGGAGCCGACGTAGAACGTGATGATCCGGACCACGATCGAGCGCATCGCCCGGGCAACCGCCTTCTTCGGCTCCGCTGATTCGGCCGCCGCGATGGTCACGATCTCGGCGCCGGTGAAGAAGGCGACACAGGGGACGACCGCCGCGAGCACCGCGCCCCACCCGAGCGGGGCGAACCCGCCGTTGCTGACGAGGTTCGCGACTCCGGGAGTCGAGTCGGGCCACAGTCCGGTGATCCAGAGTGCGCCGAACCCCAGGAAGAGGACGATCGCGATCACCTTGATCGAGGAGAACCAGTACTCGAACTCGCCGAATGAACGCGCAGAGACAAGATTGGTACAGGTCAGAATGACGAGGAGGCCGAGACTGAGGATCCACAGCGGCGCGGACGGCAGATACAGCTGCAGTATGCGCCCGCCCGCAATGGCCTCGACGGCGACGACGATGACGAAGAAGTACCAGTACATCCACCCGACGGAGAAGCCGGCGCGATTACCGAGCGCTTCCCGGGCGTAGACGTAGAACGATCCGACGACGGGCCGAGCCACCGCCATTTCCGCGAGCATCCGCATGATCAGGAGGGTGATGACCCCCGCGATCAGGAACGACACGATCGCTGCCGGGCCGGCGTTCTCGATGACGACGCCGCTGCCGACGAACAATCCGGCACCGATCACGCCACCGAGGGCGATGAGGTTCATGTGCCGTTTCTTCAGGCCTTTTCCGAGGCCGGAGTCCTGAGCTTGGACCGGGGGTGGTGTTGAGGTCACGTCTTCCTCCACTGTGCGCTGACCGGGATCGTCAGGTCGCCATCACGATCCGGGGGCGGACCGTCGGCGGTTCGGAACGGAGAACAGTGCCGGCGGGAGATACGGGAGACGATCTACCGCGAACTGAACTGTTGGTGTGATTCACAACACTGTATGGAGGGTGTGGAGGGGAGCACAGTGCCAGTTCGGGCACGCCTCTGGGGTCCAGATCCAGGTAACGAGGAATCGGGAGGTACGCGAGAGGGCGGGGACCGTTCGATGCGCCTGCGTGACCTACGCGCAGGCGCATCGAAAGTCCTAGCCTTCGGTGTCACGGGCAGTCGCACCGCACTCACCGCAGGCCTGCATCAGCGCCGCACTGCGCGGGCGCCCGGCACGGGCCGGCAACCGAACCGCGGACCGGAAGCGCGAGGCAGGTCGGCCATGAAAGGGATGAGTACGGCTACCCGCCCTCCGCGCCGCCGGGAGGAGCGGCGACCAGGGCCAGTGCCGGCCGACGCTGCGCCGAGCCCGCAGGAAGCCGAGGCCGAGTACGAGCCCGAAGATCAGGTGCCCGATCAACGAGAGTGCGAGCGTCGTCGGCGTGAGCGGAAACATGGCTTGCTGCCCGTCCGGCGACAGGGCGACCGTGGCGATGAGGCCGGCCCACACCGGGAACACCGCGAAGGCGACGGAGGTGAGGACGACGGTGCGGCGTGACAAGTGCTGAAGGCCCAAGGCGAGGGCGATGAGGAAGAAACCGATTCCGATTCCGCCTCCGTCACCGATGTAACGCCAGAGGTAACCGACGATCGCGCCGGTCCGGGTGTCGGATCCCGAGTGGAGCCAGGTACCCATTTTCGGAATGAAGTCGCCCCACAGGTCGAGCAAGTACACGGTGTCGAGGCGGAAGATGTCGTAGACCAGACACGCGAACATCCCCCAGCCGAGGCCATGGCCGACGATGCGGTCGATCGGGTGCGGAGCGAATACGCACAACACCGCGAGAGCGGCCGCGAGTGGGATGATCACCAGCGCGCCGGTGGTGTTCATCGGCACGACACCGAACACCTGCGCCGAGATCGCCAGTAGCGGTAGGGCGGCGAGCAGAAGGTAGAGGCCTGTCCGGGTGAGGGTCCAGTGGTGGCGGACTCGCTTCGGGCCGGATTCGACGGTGGGCACGGCGGTTCGCGCCAACTCGTGATCGTGCGCGGCGGGTGCAGTGGTGCCGAGGTTGTGCGACACAGGGGTGAGTTCCTTTCGATCGAGGGGACTTCTTCCTCTGAGGGTTCCGTTCTGACGTTCTCAGCGTCCGGCAGATGGCCGGGTGTGAACAGTCACCTGAGGGTTAGTAATCGTCACCCTGAACGCCTTTGGATAGCCGAAGTCGTAAAACCGTTCGCCACAGTCGAATACGTACCGTCTCGCAGAGACCGCCGCATACATGACTCCGCGGATATTCGAGTTCTGGTCACTGCTCCGGTGTTAACGTGGACGCACAGGGCGACCGGAGAGGTGCTTGTCGATGACTGGTTCCATTCGGAGATTGGCCACCGTGGCATTGACGCTGGTCGCTGCCGTGTTCATCGTCTCCCCACCGTCGGCGTATGGCTTCGCCGAAGACATCTGCTACAGCCCGGACGGTGCGCCACCACACAACTGTGCGCCTCTTCCACCCAGCTGTCCGCTCGACGACCCCAACGGCCCGATCTGCGGCCTCGAGGCATTCGCGCGTTACGGGTACACCCTGCGTCAACCGCTCGGCGGACGCAGCCTCGTGCACGCCGACTCCACGTACATCATCGCCCGCACCGTCGGCTTCTCAGAGCGAGATGCCTATTGGATCGCGGCATACGACGAAGCGACCGACCTCGGCACCTTCGCGCCGCGCGACATCAACGGCCGACTCGTCCCCGACGCGGACGCGTGGACCACCAAGGACATCGGCGGCCTCGTGCGCACCCACTTTGCCACCGGTGGGTTTCTCTTCCACTTTCTGCCGACGATGCGTGGCCCGCGCGATCCCGAGCCCGGGGCTTGCGACCCGATATCGGTGATCCGCGACACGAGGTCATGCTCACGCACGTGCGGCGCTGGGCGATGGCAGGCCCGGGTAGTAGCACTCCCCTGTGCACGGCAGGCTTCACCAATCAGTCCGCGGACGGCGACTATGCCACTGGCACAGAGTGTTACGGAGACGATCGGCCTGTGCAGATCAACGGTGTGTACAGCCTCGAGACCCCGGTCGCAATTCCATTCACCAATGTGACTGGCCAGCAGGTCATTTCGGGGGAAGTCCGATCGTCGCAATTCGATTCCTGGATCGGCAGCGAATCTTCGAACGCGAGGATCGGCATCTACCTGCACGCACTCGGTGACCGCATTTCGCATCATGTCTGCACTGACGCCGGGACGATCATTCCACCATCGCCGGATCGGCCGGAGTTCCGGATCGATCTGAACAAACCCACGTGTGACCAGGGTCCGCACGCAGTCCGTCACGAGTACGAGACCGGTGTGGATTTCACCGGGCTCGCGCCCGAGGACCAGACCACAGAGGCGGCGCTGTCGATGGTCTACGACGAACTCGTCGACTTCGCACGAATCCGCGGAACTCTGAATGCCCGGGCCACGGCACCTGAGACGAAGAAGGCACTCCTGCACGACGGCCTTCTGCCTGCGTTGGAAGTCCGGCAGCCGGTCGAGCGCCTGCACGCCGTCACCGAGGTCGGATGCCGATTCGGTGTACCGGCATTCCCCGGAAATTCCGCGTGCTGAGGCTGATCGCTGCGCACTGAGCGGGCCCGCGCAGGAACAGCCTGGATGCTCGTAAAGTTGGTGGTATTCGTGGGTTGGAGGTACGAAAATGGCAACCACCACCGTGCCGTCGAGTAGCTCGTTTCTCCCGGCGGGTCCGACTCTGGGGGTGGAGGAGGAGTTCGTCCTCGTCGACCCGAACACGGGACGACCCAGTCTGTACAACACCGAGGTCTGCGAGGCCGGGAACGAGCTGGGCATCGTCCTTCAGCGCGAGTTCTGTCGCTGCCAGATCGAAACGTCGACGTCGGTCGGCACCCACATCCGCGATCTGCGCGATCAGTTGTGTGAATCGCGCGCGGTGACCGCCGACGCCGCTGCCCGCACCGGATGCCAGCTGCTGGCAGTCGGAACGCCGATGTACGACCCGCCACCGAATTCGAATTCGATTACCGACACACCGCGGTATCAGCAGATGGCCGAGCGATTCGGCGCCCTCTCCACGGGCGTGATGTGTGGCTGTCACGTGCACGTCGGCATCGAGGACCGCGAGCAAGCGGTGCAGGTGAGCAACCATCTGCGGCCCTGGTTGCCGGCGCTGCTGGCGCTGACCGCCAATTCCCCCATCGCCGGCGGCCTCGACACCGGTTATGCGAGCTGGCGGTACGTCCTGTTCGGCCGGTGGCCCAGTGCGGGACCGCCACCGTACTTCCAGTCCGCGCAGCACTACGACGACGCGGTGCAGGTGATGCTCGAGACCGGCGCCATCCTCGACACCGGAATGGTCTATTGGGATGTGCGGGTGTCGAATCATCTCCCCACTGTGGAGATCCGGATCAGTGACGTCCCCGCCACCATCAAGGAGACGATGACCCTGACCACCCTGGTGCACGCGTTGGTCATGACCGCGGTCAGGGCGATTCACCGCGGCGAATCGGCGCCGGCGATCGATCAGCAGGTGTTGCGCGGGGCGTGCTGGTTGGCGGCCCGCGACGGGCTCGCCGGGCACGGTCTCGATCCGGTGACCGCGCACCGGATGCCCGCGCACCGCCTGGTGTACCAGCTTCTGGCACACGTCAAGCCGGCTCTGGCGGAGCTCGGTGAGTACTGGCAGGTGAATACGTCGCTGGCGTCGGTGCTCGATCAGGGCAACGGGGCTATCCGGCAACGCCAGACCCTTGCCCACCGGGGCAGTGTTGCCGAGGTGATCTCCGAATGCGCACGCCGCACCTTCGAAGGTTGCCTCCCCGAACCGGGCGATGCGCTGCCGCTCTGAAACCGCACGACGACTGGGAGCCGGCCTGCGTCCCCGCGCCCCAGCTGTTGGGTCTCGGTCATCGGACCGTGCCGGAAGCGGATCCGCTACCTACGCGGTGCGATCGTAGTCGTTCAGTGTCGCTGGTAGATCTCACGGCGATGCCCGACTGTCAAGACGAGCACCAAGAGCCGCTCGTCCACGATTTCGTAGACGATTCGGTAGTCACCGGTTCGGACTCGCCACTCCCCTTTGCCGCCGACCAGGCGCGTCGCTGCTGGCGGCCGTGGCTCGGTGGCAAGCAGTTCGATGGCCGCTTGCACTCGTCGGCGTACCTGCGGATCGAACTTGCGCAACTGCCGCGCAGCGGCAGGGGTCAGTGAGACCTCGTAGATCATGCAAGGCCGAGGTCAGCCTTGACCTCATCCCACGGTATCGGCGTCTCCCCGGTCGTCTGCATCTCGGCGCGGGCCTGCTCAGCAGCGCGAATGTCGGCCATGTCTTCTGCCAGCTCGAGAAGGCGATCGAGGTCGTCGGCATCGATGACAGCTGCAACCCGACGTCCGCGGCGAGCGACGTAGACGGGTTGGTGTTCGGTGCGAGCGCGATCGATGATCGCTGCAAGATGAGTGCGTGCATCGGAAATGCTGAGAGCAGCGGCATCGGACATGTACTAACTGTACATCAGAGCAGGAAAAAGTACGAAGTATTCGCATTTTGTACAGACCGAGGCTCGCAGGAAGGTCGACGCCTCGGACCGGCGGCATCGCTACAACGCCCTCGCATACCTGTTACGGCGCGGCGGTTTGACTTGAAGACCGACCGCCACAGCGAGCCTGTCGCCGGTAGACGATCCGCTTGCGACATCACGCCGTCGAGAGAGTCGGCTCAATCGGCAAGTCCTTGAAATACGAAAAGAGCACGGTCCAGCCGAACCAGATCGGCAGCGGCGAGTTGGCCGAGGCGTTCGTGCATATTCACCCGCGGCATCGTCGTGACCTTGTCGACCATGATCTGACTCGGCTTCTCGATCCCGGTCCTGTCGGTCGGCTCCACAGCGATCCGGGCAAATGGCGCCTCGACCGGATTGGTCGTTAGCGGGCACACCGTGACCGAAGCGGTTGCGTCAAACCGATCGTCCTGGACGATGACCACGGGTCTCTGGCGGTGCCCGCGTACCCGCTCTCGTGTGCTTGCCATGTGGCAATGTGACATGTAACGAGGTCGGTCGACAACGGTCGCGCGCCCGCTAACGGATCCGCTTACGCGATCGCCAACGTCTCAAAATGCTACTGGCGGCGAGATCTACACCAGGGCGCCTGGTCCCTCTCCTTCCCTCAGATCTGGTTCTGGGCGGTCTGCATCTCCGAGTCGTAATGTGAGGTGACTCCCGCAAAGGTGATGTGAGTCACACATACCAGGGTGTTCGATCCGCGCCGCTCACCGGCAGGACAGGCAGGGTGGCGCGGACTTCGCCGCCGCTATTTGGAGGAAACGTGGACAGTACCGTTCCTGAACACACCGACAACTCCGGTTTGGGCAAGGGGCTCAAACGCCGGCACATGAACCTGATCGCTCTCGGTGGCGTGATCGGCGCCGGCCTTTTCGTCGGCAGCGGTGTCGTCATCGGCGGTGCGGGCCCGGCCGCGATCATCTCCTTCCTCATTGCAGGCGTCATCACGTTGCTGATCATGCGGATGCTGGCGGAGATGGCGGTAGCAAGGCCGGTGGTCGGGTCGTTCTACGTCTATGCCCGGCAGGCGCTCGGACGTCGCGCCGGGTTCGCGACGGGGTGGATGTACTGGTACTTCTTCGTCATCGTTGTTGCTGTCGAGGCCGTCGCCGGCGGCCGGATCTTGCAGCTCTGGCTGCCGATGATCCCGCTGTGGCTGCTGAGCCTCGGACTGATGCTGCTGCTCACGGCCACCAACATGGTCTCCGCCCGGTCCTACGGTGAGTTCGAATACTGGTTCTCGTCGATCAAGGTCGTAGCGATCGTCCTCTTCCTCGGAATGGGTGCCCTGTGGATCACCGGGCTGTGGCCGGACTCGACGCCGGGGCTCGGCAACCTCGTCGACCACGGTGGATTCACCCCGCTCGGCTGGGGCGCAGTCCTCGCCGCGGTCGTCCCCTGCGTCGCCTTCTACACCGGTGCCGAGATCGTGACGATCGCGGCCGCGGAGTCGGAGGAGCCGAAGCGGGCAGTGGCCCATGCCATGCGGTCGATCGTGGTGCGCATCGTGACCTTCTACGTCGGCTCCATTCTCGTCGTCGTCGCGATCCAGCCGTGGAACACCGAAAGCGTCGGTGTGAGCCCTTACGCCGCGGTGCTCGAGGTGCTCGGAATACCCGGCGTCGCCACGATCATGAACTTCATCGTCCTCACCGCGGTGCTCTCCTGCCTGAACTCCGCGCTGTACACGACATCGCGAATGTTGTTCGCGCTGACCCGCAACGGCGACGCACCGAAGTTCTTCACCAAGCTCTCCCACAACGGTGTGCCTCGTCGGGCGATCCTGCTCGGCACCACCGTCGGATACGTGTCGGTTGCCTGCACCTATGTGTGGGGTGACATCGTCTTCAGCTTCCTCGTCAACTCGTACGGCGCCGTCGCGCTCTTCGTGTACCTCCTGATCGCCATCTCCCAGGTGGTGCTCCGGCGCAGACTCGAGCGCGAAGATCCTGCCGCACTGCAACTCCGGATGTGGTTGTTCCCGTGGCTGAGTTACGCGACCATCGCCCTGATGGCCACCGTCATCCTCGCGATGGCTTTCCTGCCGACAACCCGCTCCCAGTTCCTCATGAGCGGACTGACGCTCCTCGCCATCCTGGTCACCTACGAAGTGCGGCGGTGGCTCGGCAAAGGCGGAACCGACGACGACGCGCTGTCCGGTGCTCCCCCTATCGGTTCGCAGGACGAGTCGGTCGCGGAGGCCGAGAAGCGCATCGAGGCGATCGAAACGCTGGGCGGCTCGGACCTCGAACTGCTGGCCGCGGCACAACAGGATCCACACACCGACCGTCATCAGAGGAGAGAGTCATGAGCGCATCCACCACCGGCACTGCGCGCGTCAAGCGGGGCATGGCCGAGATGCTCAAGGGTGGGGTCATCATGGACGTCGTCACCCCCGAGCAGGCGAAGATCGCCGAGGACGCCGGCGCGGTCGCGGTGATGGCGCTCGAGCGGGTGCCCGCGGACATCCGCGCGCAGGGTGGGGTGTCGCGGATGAGTGATCCGGACATGATCGACGGCATCATCTCCGCGGTCTCGATCCCGGTGATGGCCAAGGCCCGGATCGGGCACTTCGTCGAGGCGCAGATCCTGCAGTCCCTCGGGGTCGACTATGTCGACGAGTCCGAGGTCCTGACCCCGGCCGACTACGCGAACCACATCGACAAGTGGAAGTTCACCGTTCCGTTCGTCTGCGGTGCGACCAACCTGGGTGAGGCGTTGCGCCGGATCACCGAGGGTGCGGCGATGATTCGGTCGAAGGGTGAGGCCGGTACCGGCGATGTGTCGAATGCCACCACGCATATGCGGACCATCGGTGGGGAGATTCGCCGGTTGACGTCGCTGAGCGAGGACGAGCTGTATGTGGCGGCGAAGGAGTTGCAGGCGCCGTACGACCTGGTGGTCGAGGTGGCGAAGGCCGGGAAGTTGCCGGTCACCATGTTCACCGCCGGTGGCATCGCGACCCCGGCGGATGCGGCGATGATGATGCAGCTCGGCGCGGAGGGTGTGTTCGTCGGGTCGGGGATCTTCAAGTCGGGTAATCCGGCGGAGCGGGCCGCGGCGATCGTGAAGGCCACCACCTTCTTCGACGACCCGGACGTGCTCGCGAAGGTCTCTCGTGGGCTGGGTGAGGCGATGGTCGGGATCAACGTCGACGACATCCCGGTTCCGCACCGCCTCGCCGAACGTGGCTGGTGAGGTACCGAACCCACAGTCGTCGTTCAGCCCAGCAGTCCGGGGATGTCCGCAGCGCTGTCCAGGATGTGCGTGTGGGGCTCGAGCCTCAGCGTCGCCGCGTCGTGCGCGCCGGTCAGGACACCCACGACGTATCGTGCCCCGGCGTTCGTCCCGGCCCGGAGATCGTTCGGAGTGTCCCCACCCACCAGCACCTCGTCGACGCTCTGCACTCCGGCGAGTTCCATGGCGTGGAAGATGAGATACGGCGACGGCCTGCTCATCCGCACCTGATCGCTCGTGATCACACCGTCGATGTCCCGGCCGATCTCCCACCCGACCTGCTCCAGTAGTGGTTCCGCGATCTGGCGTGAATAGCCGGTCTGGAGAACGACCTTGATGCCGCGCTGCCGCAACGTATCGAAGGCGTCGTGAACCCCGGGCAGTGCGGTGGGCGGAGTCTTGCGGTACGCCGCCAGAAGCATTGCGGTGAAATCGGATTCGACGGCGTCCAGTACCTTCTTCTCGGACGACGTGCCGCTCTCCCGCAGCAGGCCCTCGATGGCCTGCCGCTTGCCGGTGCCCTTCCACCGGTCGAACCGATCGTCCGGAATCGGTTTGCCGAGGTGCTTCTCGACGGTGTCGCGTAGCGCGACGTACACGGCGCCGCCTTCGTCGACGCTCGTCCCGGCGATGTCCAGAGTGACCAGAGAGACTCCGGGTTCGGTCATGGGTGTGACTCCTCTCTGTTGAGCCACCGGCAGGTGATGGCTGTCAGTGGGCGATGATCGACAGCACGTCGGCGATGACGTCGCTGTTGGTACCGCACGACAGATCGAGCGTTCGGCAGCGGTCGTAGTACGGGCTCAGGTCCAGCCCGACGCCCAGTCCGTACACCTCGACGGCCCGCTCGTCCTCGTGTCGCTCGACCACGTCCTGCAGGTGGTGGTCCAGGTAGAACTCGTCGTTGGCCAGCGCGGTGGCGCCGTCCAGGGGGCTTCCGTCCGAGATTACGAACAGTAGCCTCCGGCCCTGGGTGCCCCGCAACCGGGAGCACGCCCAGTCGACGGCCTCACCGTCGACGCCCTCTTTGAACAAATCGTTCTTCAACAGTCCCGCGATTTCGGGTCGGGCTCGGCGCCAGGAGGTTTCGGCGTCCTTGAACACCAGCTGCCGCACCTCGTTGAGCCGTCCCGGGTTTCGCGGACGGCCGGACCGGAGCCAGTCTCGGCGAGCTCGGCCCCCGTTCCATGCGGCGGTCGTGAACCCCAGGATCTCGCAGCGGGCGTCGGCCAGTTCGAGTGCCCGGGCGAATACGTCGACCAAGACCGCGACCGGTTCGCCGAACTCCTTCATCGAACCGGAGCAGTCGATGAGGAAGGTCACCGTCGTGTCGGTGTGCGGCTCGGTGCGTTCGGCCCGGAAGAGTCTGCGCTCGGTGGGCGAGGTGACGAGCTGGGCGAGCCGCCGACCGTCGAGGTATCCCTCTTCCCGGCCGCCGTCCCATCCGTCGGGGACCGGTTCCGCGAGCACGGCTTTCAGTTGCCGTCCGAGTTTCCGGACGTTGAGGTGCTGCAGGTCGATGACGAGGTCGAGTCGCCGGCGGTACTCCTGGAGCAACTCCGGCCGGACGAGGGACGCGATCTGCCGGGTCTCGTCGTAGGCGCGGGTGAACACGCGGTATCCGTCTTCGCCCTCCCCCAGCGCACGACTGCGTCCCGACACCGCGGCCTGGAAGGTCTCGTCGTCTTCGGGGTCGAAGTCGAACAGGAGGGAGAACGCCGTCCGGCCGTCACTCCGGTCGTCGGCCGAGACGTCCGTGTCGGTGGGTGACTCCAGGTGGCGGCCGATCAGCTCGGCGACGGCCTGCGCGTGGATCCCGAAGTCGTTTTGCGAGAACCGGGTTCGACGCAACCATGGGAGGTGGGCGCCGAGAATGGAGGCGAGAGCGAACCGGGTCGATTCGATCAGGTCCTCGGTGGCCTCGGGTATCGGTTCGGCGGTGATCCGGGCCCGGCACATCTGTGTCACCGTGAACAGCAGCATTCCGTGCACCGTCTCGGTCAGACCGGACGTCACGTAGTCCTGCGACCACTGCGTGAAGCGATGGAAGAGGTTGGCGCGCACGCCGCTCCACGCGTCGGCGGCCAGCGACTCGACGCGGAACTGTTCCAGAATCTCGAAGACCAGCCGACCCGCCGTGTCGTCCGGGCACAGGCTGCGGTGCAGTACGGGATCGGTGTGGAGGAGGCGCGACGCCATGCCATCCGCCGCGCCGCGGAATGACGTGAAGTCGGCGTCGTCGACCGACGGGTGCAGGTGCGGGGCGGGCATCGGCACGCGCCGATGTCCACGATGGAGTTCCGGTCCGCGGAAGTGCAGTTCGCCCTCGCCCGCGAGGGCGCGGATCGCGGCGGCACAGAGTTCGTGAACCTCCTGCTGACGGCGGACCGAGGTGGGGCGCACGGACAGTTCTGTCATGACTGTCCGCTCAGGCCGTGCTCGCCGCGAGCATCGACGACCGCTCCAGTTCCGAGTCGAAGCACCGCTGGAAGTACTCGGCGACGACGGGCCGCTCGGCCTCGTCGCACTTGTTGACGAACGACAGCCGGAATGCGAGCGCCGGGTCGTGGAAGATCTCGATGTTCTCGGCCCAGGTGATCACCGTGCGCGGCGACATCAGCGTCGACAGGTCGCCGACGCGAAATCCGCTCCGGGTCAGATTGGCCACGGCGACCATCGACCCGATGAGCTCACGGCTCAGCGACGGCACTCGTGCGGACACGATCTCGATTTCCTGTTCCGCGGGCAGGTGATCGAGTGTCGCGACGATGTTCCAGCGATCGATCTGCGCGTGATTGAGTCGCTGCACCCCGTGATACAACCCGTTGAGATTGCCCAGGCCGACGGTGTTGGCGGTGGCGAACAACCGGAAGGCCGGATGCGGAGACAGCACGCGGTTCTGATCGAGCAGGGTCAGTTTTCCGTCGCGCTCGAGGAGGCGCTGAATGACGAACATGACATCGGGACGGCCGGCGTCGTACTCGTCGAGGATCAGCGCGACGGGCCGCTGCAGTGCCCAGGGCAGAATGCCTTCCTGGAATTCGGTGACCTGCTTGCCTTCTCGGAGGACGACCGCGTCCTTGCCGATCAGGTCCAGCCGGCTGAGATGTCCGTCGAGATTGACCCGCACGCACGGCCAGTTCAGCCGAGCCGCGACCTGCTCGATGTGTGTGGACTTGCCGGTGCCGTGCAGTCCCTGGACCATCACCCGGCGGTTGCGGTCGAATCCGGCGAGCAGGGCGGTCGTCACCGCGTGATCGAACCGGTACGCGGGGTCGATGTCGGGGACATGGTCGACGGGTTCGCGGAAGGCACGCACCGGCAGGTCGGTGTCGAGTCCGAACAGCTCGCGCGCGGACACCACGTGGCTGGGGGCCGCAGTGGTCATTTCGGGCATGCGCCCTCCTTCAGTTCAGGTCTGTCACTTCGGTCTCCGTGACCTCGTTCTCGATCTCGCCGATGGCGTCGGCTGCCCGCCGTAACGCAGGAAGGAGCTTGAGCGCCTTGTCGGGAGTGAGTCGCATGACCGGGGCCTGGACCGCGATGCAGAGATTGGAATTGCCTGTGGCGCAGGGGACGAGCACCGCGGCGCAGACGAGTCCGGGGAGGAACTCTTCGTCGTCGATGGCGTAGCCGTCGCGGCGGACCTGCTTGAGTTCGGTCTCGATCAGTTCGATGTCGGTGACGGTCTTGTTGGTGTAGCGCTCGAGCGGCATCCGCCCGAGGAGTCGCCGGCGTTGGGCGGGGCTGAGCTGCGACAGGATCATCTTGCCGCTGGCCGAGCAGTGCGCGGGCACCCGCGAACCCGCATGGAGTGTAAACCGAAGGGGCTCCGAGGTTTCCACTCGGTCGAGATACACCACTTCGCTACCCGACAGGGTGGTCACGTTGCAGCTCTCGCCGAGTTCCGCGACCAGGTTTCGGAGGATGGCGTGTCGCGCACCGTGGTGGGTGTCGTTGAGCAGCAGATTCTCGGCGAAGCGACGCAGGCGCACGCCGGTGCCGTAATGCCTGCCGTTGTTCTGCCGGGTGAGGAGTCCGGCGCCCTCGAGCTGCTGGAGCATCCGGTGCAAGGTCGGCTTGGCCATGCCCGTCTCCTCGACGAGCCCCTGCAACGTGAACAGCTGGTCCTTGGACGCGATCATCTCGAGCAGCGCGAACAGGCGGAGCGTCGGCGTGTCTCCGGGTAGCTCCGTTGTCGGGTGTCCGTTCGACTCGTCGATCCGGTGAATCTCACCCACGGTTCCTCCTAGGCCCAGACGGCGACGCCTTCACGTCGTGTATCGAAAAATCATACATCCCGTTCCAGTTTTAGGAACATTCATTGACGAAGTGTGTGACGTGGCCTACAGTTCCAACACATCACAAAATCACGAACGAAATGTTCCGGTTTTTGACATTCTCTGCCGTTTCCGGCGCACCCCTGAAGGAGGATCACGCATGAGCAAGAAGAAGAACGGTGCCGATCGCACCGCTGTCTCCGGTGTACAGAAGATGACACCGTCGGAGGCGTTCGTCGAGACCATGGTCGCGAACGGTGTGACGGACATGTTCGGCATCATGGGTTCGGCCTTCATGGATGCGATGGACATTTTCGCGCCCGCCGGGATCCGGCTCGTCCCGGTGGTGCACGAGCAGGGCGCGGGACACATGGCGGATGGATATGCCCGGGTCAGCGGGCGGCACGGCATGGTGATCGGCCAGAACGGGCCGGGAATCAGTAACTGTGTCACGGCGATCGCCGCCGCATTCTGGGCGCACAGCCCCGTCGTCATCGTCACCCCCGAGGCCGGCACCATGGGCACGGGCCTGGGCGGTTTCCAGGAAGCCAACCAGCTGCCGATGTTCCAGGAATTCACCAAGTACCAGGGCCACGTCAACAACCCCAAGCGCATGGCCGAGTTCACCGGCCGCTGCTTCGACCGCGCGATGTCCGAGATGGGTCCGACGCAGCTCAACATCCCGCGCGACTTCTTCTACGGCGAGATCGAGACCGAGATCCCGCAGCCCACCCGGCTCGACCGTGGTCCCGGCGGCGAAAAGAGCCTGAACGAGGCTGCAGAACTGCTCGCCCAGGCCGAATTCCCGGTGATCGTGTCCGGTGGCGGTGTAGTGATGGCCGACGGCGTCGAGGAGTGCAAGGCCCTCGCCGAGCGTCTCGGCGCCCCCGTCGTCAACAGCTACCTGCACAACGACTCGTTTCCCGCCAGCCACCCGCTGTGGACCGGACCGCTGGGCTACCAGGGTTCCAAGGCCGCGATGAAGCTGATCAGCCAGGCCGACGTGGTGCTCGCCCTCGGCACCCGTCTCGGCCCCTTCGGCACGCTGCCGCAGCACGGCATGGACTACTGGCCCAAGAACGCGAAGATCATCCAGATCGATGCGGACCACAAGATGCTCGGCCTGGTGAAGAAGGTGTCGGTCGGAATCTGTGGCGACGCGAAGGCTGCCGCCGTCGCACTCACCGAACGCCTCGAGGGCAAGGCCCTCGCGTGCGACGCCAATCGGGCGGCACGCAGCGAGAAGATCGACGCCGAGAAAGCCGCGTGGGAGAAGGAACTCGACGAGTGGACGCATGAGCGCGATCCGTTCAGCCTCGACATGATCGCCGAACAGGAAGGCGAGGAGGGCAACTGGCTGCACCCCCGCCAGGTGCTGCGTGAGCTGGAGAAGGCGATGCCGGAAGACGTGATGGTCTCCACCGACATCGGCAACATCAACTCCGTCGCCAACAGCTACCTCCGGTTCGAGAAGCCGCGCAGCTTCCTGGCTCCGATGAGCTTCGGTAACTGCGGATACGCGTTGCCCACCATCATCGGCGCGAAGGCGGCGGCACCGGAACGGCCCGCCATCGCATACGCGGGCGACGGCGCCTGGGGGATGAGCCTGGGCGAAGTCATGACGGCTGTCCGGCACGACATCCCGGTCACCGCCGTCGTATTCCACAACCGGCAGTGGGGTGCGGAGAAGAAGAACCAGGTCGACTTCTACAACCGCCGCTTCGTCGCCGGTGAACTCGAGAGCGAGTCCTTCGCCGGAATCGCACAGGCGATGGGCGCCGAAGGCATCGTCGTCGACAAGCTCGAAGAGGTCGGCCCCGCACTGCAGCGCGCGGTCGCCGCACAGATGAACGAGGGCAAGACGACGGTCATCGAGATCATGTGCACCCGCGAACTCGGCGATCCCTTCCGCCGCGACGCGCTGTCGAAGCCGGTTCGCCTGCTCGACAAGTACAAGGACTACGTGTAGTCCGCTTTTCCCACCACGTAGCCCCCGGCGCCGACGCCGGGGGCTACGTCCCGTGCTCTTCTGGTACCGACGACCGGGCGCCGTCTGGATCTGTCGCTTCACCGCCGCGACCCCCACACTTCTGACGGAGACAACGGCGAACGGAAGCGGTGTGGGTATGGCGGCAACGGTGTGGGATCTGTCGCTGCCCGCCCTCCTCCTTGCGCTCGGCATCGTGGTGGCCGGCGGCGTCGTCCGCGGTTTCGGTGGCTTCGGTGGTGCGATGGTGTGGGTGGCGGGACTCGTCGTCCTGCTCCCGCCGACGTCGGTGATCCCCACCGTGTTCGTCCTCGAGGTCGTCGCGAGTGCAGCGATGCTGCCCCAGGTGTGGCGGCAAGTGCACTGGAAGTCGTTGCGCTGGTTGTTCGTCGGCACCCTGATCGGCATGCCGCTCGGGATGTGGGCGCTCACACAGCTGTCCGGTGACCTGGTGCGCGTGCTCCTGGGTGTGGCGATCATCGGCTCCGCCGTCGCGATGGCCGCCGTCCCCGACCGCCACTCACTGCCCGGCCCCGGTGCGACGACCGTGACGGGAGTGGCATCCGGCCTCCTCAACGGCGGCTTCGCCCTCGGTGGTCCACCCGCCGTCCTGATGTACTTTTCCGCGTCCTCCCACGTGGCCGCCGGGCGTGCCTCGCTCGTCGTGTTCTTCCTCGTCATCGACGCGTTCGGCGCCGCCGGCTCGGCTGCCGGTGGTCTCCTCACGGTTCCCGTCCTGGCGCAGATCGCCTTGTTCACGCCGCTCTGCATGTTCGGCGCCGCCGCGGGAAAATGGTTGTTCGACCGCACCACCGCCCAGCAGGTCCGCCAACGGGTGCTGTGGCTACTCGGCTTCCTCGGCGCCGCCGTCCTCGTGCAGGTGGCGTTGCGCTGATCGTAGTTCCCAGGAATTCGAATTGCCCGAATCATGCTGGAACAGTCTCAGGCTCAACACCGACCGCTGCAGGCCGTCGAGAGTCCGAGGATCCCAGCCGGTCAGCTGTTGCCAGCGATCCAGCCGGTAGGTGATCGAGTTGGCATGCAGATGAATGTCCCGCCCGGCCGCACTGATGGAGAACCCGTTACGGGCGAACGCCAAGACCGCCTCGACGAGGTGCGGATGGTCCGCGGCGACGGTGACACCGGGCTCCAGCAGCGTGGCGAGTTCGTCGCGATGGTCGGCCAGGGTGGCGGCAACCCACTCGTCGGCGAAACGGACCACCTCGCCGGTAGGCGAGGCCAGATGCAGGACCCGGCGCGCGTCCGTGATGCTCATCGCCGCGCCGGCCAGGCCGGCGCGGGCCAATCCGATTCCGACCGTGGTGCCCGGGTGGCCGAGCCGGACCTCCCGGATGATGTCATCAACCGGTGCGCGCTGGCTCAGGGCGATGATGACGGCGCCGTGCCCACTGCATTGAGTCGTCCCCGGGATCGTGTCCAAGATGCGTTGCAGCCGTTCGAGCTGCGCTTCCGACCACTCCTCCGCGCCGACGCACACCGCTTGGAACTCGTGCTGTGGTGTGAACCCCAGCGCCTCCGCCAGCTCTCGCACATCACGGCGGTCACCGTCGACCGACCTCGCGAGGGCCTCGAAGAACCGATATCGCACCCCCGCGCGGATGGCCTGTTCGCTTCGGGTCGCGTCGGTGTGTCCGACGGCGACCGCACTGGTGGCGGTGTGGACGAGATCCCACATCATGCCGCCTGCGCGCAGCAGGTCGGTGGTCGGCTCAGCGGCCCTGGCCACCATCGTGTTCCACAATTCGCGGGATGCGATGTGGTACGTCTCGATGACGTCGGACAGTGGCAATCCCTGCATTGCACGGCGTCGGCCGAGCTGCCGCGAACGCTCGAGGACGTCGTCGGCGAGGGGTTGGCTCTCCGCGAGTGCGTGCAGCGTCGCGACGAGCTGTCGGCTGATGTATCCGCGCTGCTCGTCGATCGGAACGGCGGCGTACGACTGCAACTCGGCGCGGATCTGACCCACCGCCCGGTCGGTCACCAACTCGATCTCCTCCGAGACCTGCCGGCACAACCGCTGAATCGTGTCTTCACCCACGGACTCGGGCACCCTCTCCCTCGTTTTCCGCACTCCCGTGAAATTCACGAACCGTCTCGGCGTTTTCCGGGATTCGCCCATGGCTCGAAGGGAGTGATTCAGACCACACTAGTGCCAGAGTGCACGTCGACCGGCACCGGACCCAACCCGGGACGCCGGTGGACGCAGTCGGAATAGGAGACAAAACAATCATGTCCAACGAGGCAAAAAGCGCCTTACTCGCGATAGGTGTCCCGTTCGCCGGGGTCCTCGGCGGCATCGTCGCCCTGGCCGGATCCACGGCCACGGTCTTCGGAGTCCCCATCCTGTTCGCGTGGTTGTTCCTGTGGATGCCGCTCACGTCGCTGTGCCTCCATCTTTCCTGGAAGCTATTCGACCGCAAGGACTTCGAAGCTGCCGAGCGTGCCGAATCGGCCGCTGCGGGTGCTGGGAACGGAGCACAGTCATGACCGCGGCCTTCTTCACCCTCGTGCTCCTCCTCGCCCTCGGGGCAGGCGTGCTGTCGCGGCGCGGCAGCAAGAAGGAGATCTCCGACTACCTCGTGGGTGGCCGGTCGTTCGGTCCGCTGCTGGTCTTCATCCTGGGAGCGGGCGAGGCCTACAGCATCGGGACCCTGATCGGATTCCCCGGCGGCGTGTACGCGCACGGGGCGAGCTACGGCGTCTGGTTCATCGGGTACATCCTGCTGGCCTACCCGATCGGGTACTTCTTCGCGCCCTACCTCTGGCGTGCCGGCAAGAGATACGGCGCCATGACGTTGCCCGATGTCGCCGGACGCCATTTCCGTTCGCGCGGGTTGGAATTGACGATTGCCATCGCGTCGGTGGTATTCCTCATTCCGTGGGGCCAGCTTCAGCTTGCCGGACTGCAGATCGCGCTGACTGGTCTGGGTATCTCCATCGACCCGACCGTCGCGGTATTCGCGGGCGCAGCCCTCGCGCTGTTGTTCCTCATGCTGTCCGGGGTGCGCGCCCCCGCATTCGTGTCCTATGTCAAGGACACCGCCCTGCTGCTCGGCGCCGTCCTGATCGGACTCGCGGCAGTGATCGAGACCGGCGGGACCGAGAAGCTGTTCGCCGCAGCGGCAGCCAGTGGTGGCGGCTCGGCCTCACACTCCACGGTCACCGGGTCGTCACTGACCTTCGTCCTGACGACGATCGTGTTCCAATCGGTCGGGTTCTTCATCTTCCCGATCATCGTGCAGGCCGTGCTCGCGGCGAAGTCCGAGGCGACGATCAAGCGGGTCGCCAAGTTCAATCCCCTGTACATGCTCATGTATCCGTTCCTCGTCGCTGCCGCCTTCGGGGCGATCACGCTGCTGCCGACCAAGCTCGAGGGAACGGAATCCGACCAGGTGCTCCTGCAGTTGTCGCGACAGCTGCTGCCCGACTGGCTGACCGGTGTCGTTGCCGGCGGCGCGGCCCTCTGCGCGATCGTGGTGCTGTGCGGGGCTGCTCTCGGAATCGGTGCGATCGTGTCCCGCAACATCATTCCGGGGATCCCGGAATCTCGCCAGCGAATCTGGGTGCGAGGAGTGGTCGTGGCGTACCTCGCGATCTCGCTCCTGCTCACCCTCGCGACACCTCAGCTCCTGCTGACCCTGGTCAACACCGCGTACTACGGTGTCACACAGGCCGCTGTGGTCTTCGCGACGATGGTCTTCGGATGGAAATTGCGCCCTTCCGCACTCGCCATGGGCGTGGTGCTCGGCGACATCGTGGTGCTGTGGCTGTATCTCGACAAGCACGGCCCCGTGTCCGCATGGCTCGCCGAGCACGGCGTCAACATCGGTGCGGCCGCCCTGGTCCTCAACATCCTTTTCGTGGTGTCGACGCGGGTGTTCTGGCCACCCACCGATCCGATCCGCGGCCTTCGCGCCGACGGCCGGATGCCGAACGCCGCCGTGGGAACCCCGGCTGCACGCAGCGAGGTGGGTGCCTGATGTCCAGGACACTGCTCACCGCCGATTCGATTCACACCCAGGACCCGTCGTCGCCGACGGTCGAAGCGCTGGTCACCGACGGCACCGACGTGGTCGCCACCGGCACCAGGAAGGACATGGCCGATTACGCAGGAATAGGGGCCCGCCGCATCGACCTGCCCGGTGCCACGGTGATCCCGGGACTCATCGAATCGCACATCCACCCCACCTACGCCGGCCTCACCGACGACTGGGCCGACTGCCGGACACCACCGTGCCGGTCGATTGCCGACATCCAGCAGGCTTTGCGTGCCGCGGCCACCGGCAGCGGATGGATCAGGGGGTGGGGTTACGACGACACCCAGATCGCCGAGGGACGGCATCCGACCCGGACGGATCTCGACGCCGTCAGCACCGATCGGCCGGTCATCGTGCTGCACATCTGCGGTCACTTCGCTGTCGCCAACACCGCCGCGCTCGCGACCGCAGGCATCGACGAATCCACGGTGTCGGTGGACGACCCGCTGTTCCCTCGCGGCGCCGACGGTCGACTCACCGGGATGGCGTGGGAAATCGATGCGGTGGCGAGGCTCACCGCGGCGGTTCCCGCGTTGACCGAGCAGGAGGTGAACGGTGCCCTGCTTCGCAGCCTGCGGTCGGCGCGGTCGCGAGGTATCACCACGATCCACGATCTCGGCGTGGGTCTCTCGGCCGGTGAGCAGGAGCTGACCGCCTACCGCTCGCTGGACGCGTCGGGTGAGCTACCGGTGCACGTCGTCGGCTTCCTACGCGGCGATATGGCGCTCGAGGCCCTCGACGACCGGGGAGTCACGTTCGAGCATGCACCCGCGGCCGGCGCGCGCTTCCGGCTGGCCGGCGCGAAGTTCTGGGCCGACGGATCGATCCAGGGGCTGTCCGCCGCACTCCGCACGCCGTACGCGTGCGACCCCAGCCATCACGGTGACCTGCTCTACCCGCAGGAGCAGCTCGACGAGATGATTGTGCGGGTCCATCGTGCGGGTGGCCAGGTCGCCGTGCACGCGAACGGCGACGCGGCGGTCGGTGCCGCGATCACCTCGCTGAGGAGAGCGCAAGCCACAGACGGCAGGACGGGACGCCACCGCATCGAACACTGCCAGGTGAGTGCACCGAGCGATTTGGCCGCGATTCGGGAAGCCGAACTCGGGGTGAGTTTCTTCGTCAACCACGTCTTCTACTGGGGCGATCGGCACCGCGACCGGTTCCTCGGTGCCGAGCGCGCAGCCGAGATGGATCCCCTCGCCTGCGCCGACGAACTGGGGCTGCGATTCGGACTGCACTCGGACTGCCCGATCACCCCGATGGATCCGCTCGCGACCATCAGGACCGCGGTCACCAGGATGACGAGAGGCGGCACGGTGCTCGGCGGAAACCAGCGGATCGGAGTGGATCGCGCGATCCGGGCTATGACCATCGACAGCGCGTACCTGGTGCACGACGAGACCCGTGTCGGCACTTTGACGGCGGGCCGTCGTGCGGACCTGGTGGCGCTCGACGGCAGCCTCGGGGATCTCGCGACCGGCACCACCGAAATACCCCGTCCCACAATGGTCATGATCGACGGAGAATCGGTGGGCGTGAGCTGACCCCATCAGCTGAAGCGGAACCGGTGACCCGCCCTCGCTGAACAGGCGAGGGCGGGTTCCCGCTACCGGCGGAAACTCGCCTGGCACGCCTGGCCGAGGAGCGCGATACCTTCTTCGATCGAGCGCAGGGGAATCGCTCCGTAGCCGATTCGAAAGTTGTTGCGCGGCGGCACGGGCTGTGTGTAGAAGATGTCACCCCGTTCGATGAGGACTCCGCGGGTTTCCGCCTCGCGCAACAGAACCCGGCAATCGAGGTTCTCGGGCCCGGTCATCCACAGGCTGACGCCACCGGGCGGATACGACTCCTGCGGCCAGGGAAGGTACTTGTCGACGGCCGCGCAGAGGCGTTCCCATTTGTGCTTCATCTGGCTGCGGTGGTGTCGCAGTGCACGGTGGTACTCGCCGCTGTCGATCAGCATGGCCAGGGCGCGTTGCTGATGGCCGGGTGGGTGGCGCAGCACGTACCGGCGGGCATTGCGCAGTTCGCGGACCAGGTCGGCGGGCCCGACGAGGTACCCGAGGCGCAGTCCGGGTGCCAGGAACTTCGAGAAGGTGCCGAGATACACGGCGTCGCCGCTGGAGTCGAGTGCTTTGAGTGCCGGGCTGGGACTGCCGTGGTAGCGGAATTCGCTGTCGTAGTCGTCCTCGACGATGACGGTGCCGGATTCGGCGGCGAGTTGTAGCAGGTGCTGACGCCGGTCGATTCCGAGAGTCGCGTTGGTCGGATGATGGTGACTGGGCGTCAGGTACATCAGATCGGTGCCGCGCAGAGTGTCCGGTGGGCGCAGGCCGCGCTCGTCGACGTCGATGCCGTACACCTGGGCGCCGGTGCGCAGGAAGATGTGCCGGGCATCGAGATAGCCCGGGTTCTCGATGGCCACGCGGTGTTCCGGGCCGAGCAGTACCCGCCCGACGAGGTCCAGGCCTTGCTGTGATCCGACGGTGATGAGTACTTCGTCCGCACTTGCTTCGATTCCGCGGGACGGCAGCAGGTGCTGGCGGATCATGTCGATGAGCATCGGGTCGTCCGCTCCGACGCTGTCCTGAAGGCTCGCGTAGGCGTGCGGTTGATACAGCGCGTCACGGAGGCAGCGCACCCAGGCGCGGGCGGGGAAGCTCCGGATGTCGATCTGGCCGGCGAGGAAGGGGTAGGGATAGCTGTGCCAGTCGAGATTCTTCTCGATGTGCGGAACGTCGACGTCGGCGTAACGCCTTATCCGGGTGGACCAGTCGATGCGTGGGATGGTCGCGCGCGCGTCGGATGCCAGGGTCTCGATCATGTCGGGATTCACGAACATGCCCGACCGCTGATGGCTCTGGACCAGCCCCTCCGCGATCAGCTCCTGATAGGCGAGATTGATCGTGTTGCGCGAAATCGCCAGGTCGACGGCAAGCTCGCGGGAGCTCGGAAGGCGGTGACGTGGATCGAAGAGTCCGTTGGCGATGCCGTGCTCGATCGCCCGCCGGACCTGACGGTAGAGCGGCTCGGTGGAGGTGCGGTCGACCTCGATCAGTGTTCTCGGCACGCATCGCCTCCTGTACATCAACGGCGGGCTGACGACGAGGCCGGCCCGGCACGCCGAGAAGTTCTCGGGTGAGCACTCCTCAGTATGCCGGGCCGGCGAGTGGAATCAGACGAGGTCGAGAGCTTCTTCCACGCCGATCGACTCGATTCCGAGTGCGACGCCGACGGCATCGTTGGTGAGCCGCCCCGCGACCGTGCTGACGCCCGCGCGGAGAGCGGCGTTCTCCCGCGCGGCGCGCGCGAGTCCCTTCTCGGCGATCTGCAACGTGTAGGGCAGGGTGACGTTGGTCAGCGCATGCGTGGAGGTGTGCGGCACCGCTCCGGGCATGTTCGCCACGCAGTAGAACACCGAGTCGTGGACCCGGAACGTGGGGTCTGCGTGGGTGGTGGGACGCGAATCTTCGAAGCACCCGCCCTGGTCGATGGCGATGTCGACGAGAACGCTGCCTGGCTTCATCCGGGAGACCAGCGAGTTCGAGATGATCTTCGGGGCCTTCGCACCGGGGACGAGCACGGCGCCGATGACGAGGTCGGCCTGCATGACCTCCTGCTCGATGGAGTACGCGTTGGCGGCGAGGGTGCGGATCCGGCCCTGGTACATCCGATCGGCGGCGCGGAGCTTGTCGACGTTCTTGTCGAACAGGACGACGTCCGCCCAGGTGCCGGCGGCGACCGCGACGGCGTTCATACCCGACACGCCGGCGCCGATGACGACGACGCGGGCCGGCAGCACCCCGGACACCCCGCCGATGAGTACGCCTCGGCCACCCTCGGGCCGCATGAGTGCCTGCGCACCGACGAGGGGCGCGAGCCGGCCGGCGACCTCACTCATCGGGAACAGCAGGGGCAGTGACCCGTCGGGAAGTTGAACGGTCTCGTACGCAATGGAATTGGTTCCCGCAGAGAGCAGGGCGCGGGTGCACTCTTCACCCGCAGCGAGGTGAAGGTAGGTGAACAATGTGAGGTCCGAACGCATCCGGTGGTATTCCTCCGCGATGGGCTCTTTGACCTTGAGGACCAGTTCGGCGCTCTGCCAGACGGCGTCGGCCGTGTCGAGGATCTTTGCCCCCGCGGCGCCATAGGCGTCGTCTCCGATCGACGATCCCTCTCCCGCACCACGTTCCACGAACACGTCGTGTCCGTGAGTGACGAGTTCGTGCACTCCGGCCGGAGTGGCCGCTACCCGGTACTCGTGGTTCTTGACTTCCTTGGGGATACCGATCCTCATCTGAGACCTCCGTTGGCTGGGCTGATCACTGCTCCGTCCACAAGTCGTGGTGCCGGGGCGATAACGAAGTCTGGATCACTCTGGCATGGGACCAGAAGGACCAGTTTTGCGTCGGCTATCGGGACCAGTCTGGACCCATCGAATACCGCTCTTCTGGCCCTGACCTGCGGTCCGCGCCGTCCGTATGGTGTGGATCACAGCCATTCGACAACGAAGGAGATGGTCGTGGACGTCACCGAATTGCGAGCACGGGCCCGCCGGCACCTCGGACCTCATTTCACCCGCAAGGACACCTGGGACAGCGACTTCCCGGTGTTCGTTCGTGGCGAGGGCAGCTATCTGATCGACACCGAGGGGGACCGTTTCCTCGACGGTCTGGCAGGCCTGTTCTGCGTGAACATCGGTCACGGCCGCGACGACATCGCCAAGGCGGCGAGCGAGCAGATCGGGACGCTGGCGTACGCCTCGAACTGGGGCAGCGCGCACATTCCCGCGATCGAGGCGTCCGCGCTCATCGCCGACCTCGCGCCCGGCGATCTCGGGACGACCTTCTTCGTCAACTCGGGATCCGAGGCAGTGGAAACGGCCGTCAAGTTCGCCCGGCAGTACCACCGCAGCCAGGGCAACCCCCAGCGAACCAAGATCATCAGCCGCGAGATGGCGTATCACGGAACCACTCTGGGCGCGCTCTCGGTGACGCAGCTGCCCAAGATCAAAGACCCGTTCGGACCGCTGCTGCCCGGGGTTCGCTCCGTACCTAACACCCTCGGTTACCTCGGCGACTGCGGCCCGGCGAACGAGCTCGACTGCATCGCCGCGATCGAAGCCGTCATCGAGGAAGAGGGCGCCGAGACCATCGCGGCCGTGTTCGCCGAGCCGGTTCAGAACGGGCGCGGCGCCCTCGTTCCGCCGGACGGGTACTGGCCCGCGCTGCGCGCGCTGTGCGACAAGCACGGGATCCTGCTCGTTTCGGACGAGGTGATCTGCTCGTTCGGCCGCCTCGGACACTGGTTCGGGCACGGGCTCACCGGTGTGGTGCCCGACATGATCACGTTCGCGAAGGGCTCCACCTCCGGATACGCCCCGCTCGGCGGCCTGATCGTCCGCGAGCAGCTGGTCCGCGAGCTGTACGACTCGCCCAAGGGCGGCGTATTCACGCACGGCGCGACGTGGGGCGGACACCCGGTGTCGACGGCGGTGGCGGTCGCCAACATCACCGCGATGCGCGACGAGAACGTGCTGGGCAACGTCACCGCGCATGGGCCGAAGTTGCGGTCGGCACTCGACTCGCTGATGAACGCGCACCGCTGCGTCAAGGACGTGCGCGGCACCGGCTTCTTCTACGCGATCGAACTGATGGCCGACAGCGACAGCGGCCGCGAGTTCACCGAGCAGGAGTCGCTGACGGTGTTGCGCAAGGTGCTGCCGGAGGCGTTCGCCCGCACCAAGGTCATTCTCCGCGGCGACGACCGTGGTGCCACGATGCTGATGATTTCGCCGCCGCTCGTCGCCGACGACGAGGTGCTCTCGGAGCTGCTCCATGGCATCGACAGCATGCTCACCGACATCGAGAAGGCAATTCAGCCGTAGGGAACGATACGTTCCCCGAGTTCCAGCGGGTGGCGGTCGTCGGGTTCGACGACCGCCACCCCTCTTCGTAGTGATGGGAGAGCGAGGCCATGGCCCCGAGCGTCACCGCTGTACCACTCATTGACGCTGCACGACTAGAGGATTCGTCGCTGATCGATCACTGGATCGCCACCCTGAGAGGGGCGAATCGCGTCGTCGGTCTCGCGGACGGAGAAGACGAACGCGCAATCCGTGCGGCCCACCACCTGCACCACAGGTGCGTCGTCTCCCCCAGGTTGTTCGGGCGGCGGGACGTCATCCGGCGTATCGCCGAGGCTTCGAGTATCCCCCTCGCCGAGGAACTCGTCATCGACCTCGCCGAGGCGGCCGCCGACCCCATGATCCGCGACGCCGTCGAATCGGGATTCGCCAAATACCCCGATCGGATCGAGTCGGCGCTGTCCGACCCGGTGTGCCTCGCCGCGGCGGCCTTACGTGCGGGAATGGTCGATGCCTGCGTCGCGGGTGCGAGCAGGCCGACGTCCGACGTGCTGCGAGCCGGACTGCGCATCGTCGGTCTCGCACCGGGCTCGAGCATCCTGTCGAGTTCGTTCCTGATGCTGCTACCGGACGGCAGGCAGCTGACGTTCTCCGACTGCGCCGTTGTGCCCGACCCCACCGTCGATGAACTGGTGGATATAGCCCTGGCCGCAAGCGCCACCCACTTCCAGCTCACCGAGCAGCCGCCCGTCGCGGCAATGCTGTCGTTCAGCACGCAAGGCAGTGCCAGCCACCCGCGGGTGGAGAAGGTCCGCGAGGCGGTCCAGCGGGTGCGGCTGCGTGACCCGGACCTGCACGTCGATGGAGATCTTCAGTTCGATGCCGCCCTTGTTGCCGAGATCGCGGCGTCGAAGGCTCCGGATTCGAGGGTCGCCGGCCGCGCGAATGTCCTGGTCTTTCCGAATCTCGACGCCGGGAACATCGGATACAAGATCGCGCAGCGGCTCGGTGGCGCAACAGCGCTGGGACCGATTCTGCAGGGACTGTCGGCGCCGTGGAACGATCTGTCCCGCGGGTGCAGCAGCAGCGACATCGAGTTGATGTCTTTGGTGAGTGCGATCCAATCGCTGGCCACCTGATCGACCTCGTCACCGAGGCCTCCGAACGAAGGGATTCACCATGGCGATGCTGATACTGGGTGCCCTCTGTATCGGTATTGCCTCGGTCATCGGTGGCGCCACCGGATTCGGAACGGCCCTCATCGCGACCCCGGTCATGTTGATGGCCGGATTCGACGTCGCCGAGGTGGTGTTCGTGAACCTCGTCGCGGGACTGGTCACCCGCCTCAGCGCGGCATATCAGCTGCGGAACCAGATCAATTGGGGCAGAGTCGCATTGTTGGGAGCCGGCAGCCTACCAGGGGCGTGGTTGGGTGCCGTCACGCTGAGCATGCTGCCGGAGCAATTCTTGAAACCGGCTGCGGGAGCGTTGGTCATGATGTGCGGAGTCGCCATGGCTCTTCCAGTGCGGACGGAGACACCACGGACGCCGTCGACCCCGGCGCTGGCGCTCACCGGGGCCGTCGGCGGATACCTCGGAACCACCACATCTCTCAACGGACCACCCCCCGTGCTGCTGCTCATGCGGGCGCGGCTGCCGCCACTGTCCTTCATCGCTGATCTCGCGGGCTACTTCATCATCGCCAATGTCATGGCGTTGGCAATTCTCTGGTTTCGCGACGAGGTAACGGAGTCGATGATCTGGCCACGCCTTCCGGTATTCGTGCTCGCTGCCTTGGTGGGCAACCTCATCGGACTGGCGATTGCCCGGCGATTGCCGCCGGGCGTATTCCGCTCTGCCGTCATCGTGTTGGTGATCGCCGCAGGCGCGGTGACCCTCACCGTCGGATAGGCACGCGGGCTCAGCGATCGATCCCGACCCGGCGAACCAGGCGTACCAGTTCGCCTGCGGGACCGTCGAGTTGACGGGGTCCGCGCCACGCCGCGCGCAGTACGCGGTCGAGGTCGAGACCCTCCACGTCGATCACCTTCAGCTCGCCGGCCTCCACCTGCTCCGCCACGGCGAGTGTGCTCATCACCGCCGGGCCGACCCCGGCCAGCACACTGGTGCGAATGGCGGCGGCGCTGCCGAGTTCGAGGAGCGGTGCCGCCCTGTCGTATTCCTGTAAGGCCACATCGAGCGTGGTGCGAGTACCCGAGCCCGGTTCCCGGGCGAGTAGGGGCGTCATGGCCAACTCGGCTACGGACAGTGCTTTACGCCTGCGCGCCCACGGATGGGTGGGATGAACGACGACCACCAACCGGTCACGCGCCACAGTGAGGCTTTTCAGGGGTCTCGGTACCGAGGGGGATTCGACGAACCCGACGTCACACGTCCGGCCGGCCACCCGGTCGAACACCTGCGTCGAATTATGCACCTGCAGATGGATGGTGACGTCCGGGTGCTGGCTGCGGAACTGGCCCAGCCATGCCGGCATCAAGTGCTCTGCCACCGTCATGCTGGCGGCGACCGTCAGTTCGGCGGTGCGTTCGGCGCGCAATCCGTCCGCCACATCGAGCAGTCGGCGGGTATCGGAGAGAACCCGGCGAGCCCAGTGCGCGATCACCGTGCCTTGGGGGGTCAGCGTGGAGCCAGTCGGACTGCGCTGCAGCAGTGTCATGCCGAACTGCCGCTCGAGTTGTTTGACGGCACGGCTCGCGTTCGGCTGGGCCATTCCAGCGAGTCTACTGGCGGCGCCGAGACTTCCATGGTCGTCGACGCCGACGAGCAACTCGAGCACGGCGAAGTCGGGCCATTTGCGGGACATGCATTCAGTATATGGCCCGCGCGCAAGACATATCTGTTTGATATGTGCCCATGCCGAACTGACGGCTACCGCAAATGTCGATTCTGATCGACCGTAGACGTATGAGTAGTCAGCTGAAGGAATCGAAGTCCGAGGAACAGCGCGCCCCGAGCCCCGCCGCGCTGCCGCGACTGCACAACGCCACGGCCACTCTCCTGCCGGGTCTTGCGCTGTGCGCCGTCGCGACCGCCATCGCCATGGGTGTCGGCCGATTCCTTCCGACGGTGAGCCCGCTGCTCATCGCCATCGTTCTCGGCGCCGTTCTGTCGAACATCGTGCATCTGCCCGAACGCCTGCGCCCGGGACTGCAGTTCTCCGCCAAGAAGTTGTTGCGCGTGGGTATCGCCCTCCTCGGACTCCAGTTGATGCTGAGCGACATCCTCGGACTGGGCTGGGGAGTCATCGTCGTGGTCGTCTCGATAGTCTGTCTCGGCATCGTGGGAACGATGTTCGTGGGCAAGCTGCTGGGCCTCAGCTGGACCCAGCGTCTGCTCATCGCCTGCGGATTCTCGATCTGCGGTGCGGCCGCCGTGGCAGCGGTCGACGGAGTCGTCGACGCCGACGAGGAAGAGGTGATCACCGCGGTCGCGCTCGTCGTCATCTTCGGCACACTCATGATCCCCGCGATTCCGCTGCTGTCGCGGGCGCTGGGACTCTCCGACACCGACGCCGGCCTGTGGGCGGGCGGCTCCATCCACGAGGTTGCGCAGGTCGTCGCCGCGGGCGGCGCGATCGGCGGTGCTGCCCTCGGCGTCGCCGCGGTGGTCAAACTCGCGCGAGTCCTCATGCTCGCCCCGGTCATGGCCGTTCTCAGCGTGCGCCAGCGCAGACTCGCCGGCACCGACGCCGACGTGAAGCGGCCCCCGCTCGTCCCGCTCTTCGTCCTCGCATTCCTCGCCTGCGTCGGCCTGCGATCGTCCGGCCTGCTGCCCGTCGGCCTGCTCGCCGAGGCCAAGATCGTGCAGACCGCCCTGCTCACCGCCGCGATGTTCGCCCTCGGCGCCGGCGTCCAGATCGCCACGATCAAGAAGGTCGGTGCGCGGCCCTTCGTGCTCGCGGGCATCTCCACCGTCTGGGTGGCCTCGATCGCGCTGGTCGGTGTTCTTCTGGTGGGTTGACTACCGGGGCATCAGTGCTGGACGGGTCCGGTACCGAGGAGATCCGCGTACTCGTCGGGAAGCTGGGCCACCACGTCGTCGAACTCACCGCCCGTCACGGACGCCTTCAGTGCGGCCAGCACCGCCCGCGCGTGCTGACGGGCCTGTTCTTTACTGCACCCCAGGCCTTCGTCCTCGGCGACCTTTCCGTAGAACTCATCGACTCCGAACCGCTCGCCGGGCCCGGTAGCGGGCAAGGTATCGGTGAACGCCGGCGGCAATTGTGCGGCGAGATCCTTGGTCTCACCACCGGACAGACGCTGGCCGAGCACCCGCAATGTCGCCCGGATAGCGGCCTCGCCGTGCTCGACGGTATCGATTCCCGCAGTGCTGCGTACTGCGGAAACGAGCTCTTCCTTGTTCATCTGTGCTCCTCCATTCTTCTGTGGGTCTTCTCTACCGTCGGTCTTCGAAGGGGTGTTCCCGGAGTTCGCGTGGGACCAGCGGTCGGACGTGCCGGTGGAGTCTCATCCATGGAGCGTTTTCGGTCCGGGAGCGCCTCTTCGACGCCATGCTTGCGCCCTACCCACCCGAGCTGGTCATCAAACCTCGAGAATTGTGCTGCGTGCATGGCCGAGCTGCCGGGCGCCGACCTGTCCAGTGAAGAGCTCATGGTCAAGGTGGTACCGAAGCGAAGTGACGAGTTCACCTGCACCAGTTGCTTCCTCGTCCATCACCGTAGCCGGTTGGCCGGGCGCACCGAGAGTCGGATGATCTGCCGCGACTGCGCCGATTGATCGATCTATCCGCCGCAGTGGACCTGGAACAGCGGTCTCGGCCGGGCGTGGGCGCTGGTGACCTTTTGCCCTGGCCAGTGGGGATGAAAGGTCGTTATGATCGGATTCTGCCGTCCCCGAGAAGACGAGGGCGGCGCCGCGAAAAGCCCACCTCACCGTGGGTGCGGTCGGCGGTCACCGTCGGCGCGGCGCGAGCCCCCGGAACATTCCCGGCTTCGTCGTTTCGTTTCACCGCGCCGATGGCAACGCCTGTAGGCAGGGGGCGAGACGCAGGCAGGACGCGAGGAGGACGAGCGCGATGACCATCGCACCGCACATCACCATCGATCACGACGAGATTCGCCGGTGGGTTCAGGCGCATCACGGGGCTCCTGCGCGGGACAGTGCGGGACAGTTGCGGATCGACTTCCTCGGGGCCGTCACCGGGTTGGAGCGCCTGTCCTGGGACGAGTGGTTCACCGCGTTCGAGGAGCGGTCGCTGGCCCTGTGCTACCCGGAGCCGCATATCCGCGGCGGCACCAGCGCCTGGTTCGAATTGGTGCCCCGCGACGGGGCTGAACTCGGCGCGATCACATGAGCGCCGCGATCCGGCCGTACCGCCGTGGATGAGGAGGTGCGATGACAAGAGCGGTGTCCGAGTCGGGCGGTGGTTATTCTCGAATGATGGCAATCCCGGATTTCACGGTCGGCACTACCGCTGCGATGGCCGGCCTCGAGAGCACCTTTGCCGACGAGCTGGACGCCCTGACGGTGCCATGGCAGGGCGCACCGGCGCCCGACCCGAAGTTGCTCGTGCTCAACGAGCAGCTCGCTGCATCGTTGCGGCTGGATATAGAGGCGTTGCGAAGCGAGGAAGGGGTCGCAGTCCTGTCCGGGTCGACGGCCCCGGCTGGGGCCAAGCCGGTGGCGATGGCGTATGCCGGCCATCAGTTCGGTGGCTACGTACCCCTCCTGGGGGATGGTCGGGCGTTACTGCTCGGTGAAGTGAAGAACGGTGACGGCCGCCGCGTGGATGTACATCTCAAGGGTTCGGGGCGCACACCGTTCTCGCGGGGCGGCGACGGTTTCGCTGTTGTGGGCCCGATGCTGCGTGAATACCTGGTCAGCGAGGCGATGTATGCCATCGGCGTCCCGACGACGCGCGCGCTGTCGGTGGTGGCGACCGGTCGGCACGTTCTTCGAGACGGCGCCGAGCCCGGTGCCGTGCTAGCCCGGGTTGCGGCCAGTCACCTGCGGGTCGGCACCTTCGAATTCGCGGTGCGGCGGGGTGAGGTGTTGCAGCCCCTCGCCGACTACGCGATCGCCCGCCACTACCCGGAGCTGACCGAACTGCCGGAGGCGGGTCACGGCAATCGCTACCTGGCGTTCTTCGAGGCGGTGGTCGAGGCTCAGGCGTCACTGGTGGCGCAGTGGATGCTCACCGGGTTCGTGCACGGGGTGATGAACACCGACAACACGACCATTTCAGGGGAGACCATCGACTACGGTCCGTGCGCTTTCCTCGACGCATTCGATCCGGCTGCAGTGTTCAGTTCGATCGACCACGGCGGCCGCTATGCGTTCGGCAACCAGCCCGCCGTCCTGAAGTGGAACCTGGCGCGCTTCGCGGAAACCATGCTGACGCTTGTCGATTCGACGGTAGATGACGCGATTACCGCGGTCACGGCGGTCCTCGACACCTTCGACGAGCGGTACGACCGCCACTACTCGGCGGGTATGGCGGCAAAGCTCGGTGTAGTCGGCACGCTCACCGATCGTGCGTTGATCGACGACCTGTTGACGCTGATGGAGGAACACGGTGCCGACTGGACGGGCACCTTCCGCGCTCTCGCGGAGGAGCTACGCGGGAACTCGACGCCTCTCGGCGAGCAAGTACCGCGCGAGCACATCGGGTCATGGTTGGAACGCTGGCGCGGCGTCCTGACCGCACACGGGCTCGGGGCAGCTGACACGGCAGCTGCAATGGACAGCGTCAACCCGCTGTACATTCCGCGCAACCATCAGGTCGATGCTGCTTTGCGCGCCGCGACCGGCGGTGATCTCGCTCCGTTCGAGAAGCTGCTCGAGGTTGTTACGCATCCGTTCGACCACCGCGACGAGTGGTCCGACTACACCACGCCCGCACCGCGTGCATTCAGCGATACCTTCCAAACCTTCTGCGGCACCTGACCTACGGACCCATGGCCACGCCGAGCGGTTCGCGGTTGTTCACGACGATGCTCGGGCACAGTCCCAGACCACCCGTCCGTCGGAACGGACGCGAGCACCCGCCGCAGGCAGATGAGAAGTTAGCCGGCCGTCGTGCATGAGGTGCTCGACTTCGACCTCGTGGGCGAGGACGGCGACGTCGGCGACGAGGCGGCGGTGGCAACGCCACCACACACTCTCACTGCACATCATCGCCGTTCGCTGCCGACTCGCCTGCTCCACCAACTCGGCGAAAGCGTCAGCGAACTCGGTCGTGCGGGTATACGCCGCGTACGCAGCGAACTGGTCGACCTGCCACCAGGGATCCTCCCGCTCCTCGCCGGACGGCAGGCGCCGGCGCCCGCCCAGCCGCGGTTCGTGGCGATAGTCGATTCCCGCGTGCGGTAGCCATTGGGTGAGCGCCTCACTGCTGACGTCGGGGTTGTGACGACTGCCCGGATATCGCCGAATGTCGACTACCGCTTCAATGGCGGCCGTCTCCAGCAGCGTCGTCATGTCCTCCCGGCCGAGTCGGCCGTGCCCCACCGAGAACAACATCGTCTCGCCTCCTCCGCCGGGAACGGACCCGGAGCGCTGGTGGTGATATTACGAGTCGGTGAGTCCAGGTTCCGGGTTGCCGTTCACCGGCACTCTCAGGTGATATCATTGGTGTGATATCGGAGGTGGTCACAGTGGAACAGATCCTGATTCGCAACCTTCCCGCGGGAACCAAGGCCGCCCTGCGGGCGCGCGCCGAGCAGCATCACCGGTCGGTCGAAGCAGAGGTACGCGAGATCCTCGGCGAGGCCCTCGAACGGGAGCCGGTCACGCTCGTCGACCTGCTGGGTACCGATGAGGGTGCCGAGATCGAGTTCGAGCCCGGAAGCCTCGGTCTGACCGCCCGAACTGCTGAGTTGTGAAGTACGTCTTGGACACGAATGTCGTGTCCGCGCTGCGTGTCCGGGGACGCAACAGGTCGGTCGAGGCTTGGTCTGCCTCGGTGCCGGTGGCCGACCTGTTCGTGACGGCCATGACCATTGCCGAGATCGAGCGGGGCGTGGTGGCCAAGGAGCGTTCCGACCCGGCGCAAGGAGGGGTCCTGCGCCGGTGGTTCGACGAGCGGGTCCTGCCCGCCTTCGCCGACCGGGTGCTTCCGTTCGATCTGCCGGCCGCACGGGTGCTGGCCACCTACCGGGTGCCCGAGCATGCGCCGTTCGACGACGCTCTCATCGCCGCCGTCGCGCAGGCCGCCGAGATGATCGTTGCGACGCGCAACACCAAGCACTTCGAGCCGCTCGGCGTCCGATGCGTCAACCCGTGGGAATCGAATTCCTGAGGCCTGACTTCGGTGTGAAAATCCGTCGACCGGGCGATAACTGCTGATCTGCCAGCGGATGACCGTCTACCGAGCCCGCTCTATGCTGGTGCGGTGTTCTTACTCTTCGGTTTCGGCACCAAGCGGCAACACCTCGGCTCGGGGCAGACGCGAACGTGCCCGCGCTGTCACAACACCACACAGTGGGCACGGATGCGGGAATCCAAGCAGTTCACGTTGTTTTTTGTTCCCGTCGCACGCTGGAATCGCCGGCAATTCGAGGAATGTGGCATCTGCGGCACCGCCGTCGAGGTCTGAGCCACCGGGCAGAGTAGCCGCAGTTCGCGCCCTCACACCGGTTCGAGTGCGCGGGTGACACTTGATTCGGCCAAGCCCATGCTGGTGGGCATGCCGATTCCGGTGGTGACGGTGACGATGTGGACGCCGCCGATGGGTTCCACGAGGAGGAACTCCGAACCGGCCGCGGAACTGTATACGTCCTGCCATCGCTCGCTGAAGTCGATCGTGTCCACTCCGAACAACTTTCGGGCTTCGGCGAGCAGAACCTCCAATCCAGCCTCGCTCTGGAACGGCGACGCGGTGATCTCACGAATGTGAGTACACCAATGAGAATCGAGCCGTCGGGTTGCGGGGTGTACATCTGGTGCAAGTCCAGATCCACATAGCCGGGAAACTGTGTGCGCAGCCTTTCCGCCAAGAAGATTGTGTTCGCCAGGAGCGGTCCGCGGGAGGTGTAGACCGTACCGGTTCGAAAGACGTTGCGGGGCTGCGCCAGCGGATAGTGGACGCCGGACTGCTCCAGCCACTCCGCGATCGACGGAGCGGCCTGGCGTGGATCGACCTGAAAATCCATCGGCAGGTACATCCCTCCGATGACGTCTTCCCCGGAGATCGGTAATCGGTCGAGGATCGGGCGGCGGTCGAGCACTTGCGCACGGTCAGGACCGTGCTCGCTTCACGACGTTGACTCGATCGGGCGGCCCACCAACTGTGGGACTGCCGCTCGAGTTTCCAACCCCGCCCGCTGCCGAAGCCGGCTGACGAGATGTCTCGGCCGTACGGGTGTTGAGCAGGTGTTTCCGTGGGCCGGGATGGGGGTGGCGGAAAGTGATGGTTGACACAAGACCCAGTTGCTGTAGATCATCTATAGGAACTGTTCCTGAGTCAGCAAAGGATTGTGGTGCCATGAGTAAGTACCGGGTTATCGACACTGATACCCATCTCATCGAGCCGGCGGATCTGTGGACCGAACGCCTGCCGAAGGCGTGGGGCGCGGACGTTCTGCACGTCAAGTTCGATGAGAAGACCCAGTCGGACCTGTGGTTCTTCGGTGATCAACCGCTCAAGGGCGCGTGGACGTGGGCGAACTGGAACTGGAAGAACTTCAACTCCGAGCTGCACGACGGGAGCGGTCCCACCCGCCTCGACGAAGCCCATCCGGCGACCTACGACGTCGACGAGCGCGTGAAGTTCATGGACGATCAGGGCTTCGAGATGCAGGTGCTGTACCCGAACCTCGCCGGGTTCGACTGGAAGCCGTTCGTGCAGCACCCCAACCGGAACCTGGCGATCGCGCACCTGGCCGCCTACAACGACTTCCAACTCGAATGGGTGGCCAAGTACCCGGGCCGGTTCATCCCGATGATGGTGATCCCGTACTGGGACGTGGCGGCGTCGGTCGCGGAGATCGAACGCCTCGCCGATTCCGGCTTCGGCGGCATCGTGACCACCGGTGCCCCGCACGAGCACGGTCAGGCGCCCCTGGGCAGCCGCAAGTGGGATCCGCTGTGGAAGGCCTGCGAGGAGGCGGGCCTGTCGGTCAGCTTCCACACCGCCAGCGGCGACTTCCGCGAGATGCTCAAGCACGACGAGGACGACGGGTTGGTCGGCGGTGTGCGCGTTGCCGCCGACGGACCCCACATCTACCTCGCCAACGCCGTCATCGTCAGCGACCTGCTCGTCTCCGGAATCCTCGCCCGGTTCCCGACCCTGCAGTTCGTCTCCGTGGAAAGCGGAATCGGCTGGGCCCCGTTCGTTCTCGACGCCCTCGACAAGCGATTCCAGAAGAACGGCGTGTTCCGCTCGCACCCCGAGTTCGGTGACATGCTCCCCAGCGACTTCTTCAAACGGCAGGTATCGCTGAACTTCTGGTTCGAACAACTCGACGACTACCACCTCGAAACGCTCTCACTCAAACCACTGATGTTCGAAACCGACTTCCCCCACCCCACCAGCTTCCACCGGCCCACCCTCGCGGAAAACATCGAACTCGTCCTCGGCCGCCAGCCCGAAGAGGTCCGCCGCGCCGTCCTGTGGGACAACGCCGCCCGCCTCTACGGCAAGGCCATGGAAAAACAGGGAGTCAACCCCAGCCAAGCCCTGCCCAGCCTGACCAGCTGACCACACCCCACACCACCACCAACAAGAACCGGGCGCTCCGGGGCACTCCACCCGCACCCGACGGTGCCCCAGAGCGCCCATCCAAACACCCGACACGGTTCCTCGGGACTCGTGCGAACCATGTCGAGGAACCTCTTCTAAGCAAAGTGAGGAAGCGTAAATGACCACCGAGGCAACGGATTCTAAACCGGCGATCCTGACACAGGCCGGTGCTGCGACAGGCCGCCTCGCCGGTGTCAATCACCTGCAACTGATCGTCAGCGACATGGACGCCAGTGTCCGGTTCTACCGCGACGTCCTGGGGTTGACCGTTGTTCGCACCACCGCCGACTATCCAGCACCCGGGCGCGGATACCAGATCCTGAAAAACACCTTTCTTGACATGGGGAACGGAAACCTGCTGTCGCTCATTGTGGTAGGTGGAGCTGGCATCAGCGATACACCCACGACCGCAGAGCCCTCGGTCAGTGCCGAATGGTTGTGGCCCGGTGTTCCGGAAAACCAATGGACTCCGCGAAAGTTCGACCATGTCGCATTCAACGTTGACAGTCACGACGACGTGGTGTGGTTCCGAGACCACCTGCAGGCCTGCGGTGTCAAGACGAGCAAGATTATTGCCCGCGATCACGAGGCGTGGGTGGAGTCCCTCTACTTCTACGACCCGGACGGGATCCCCCTCGAAATTGCCACCTTCGACCTCGGCAACCCGAAGTGGGAATCTCACCAACCGACGGACTGGTTCCGCGATCCCAACCCTGTCCCCGCACTCCGCGTGAATCCGGCGTGACGGAGACGAGGAGCGCAGTCGAGGGTAGCTCGACGCAATCGATCGATTTGCTTCTATACGACGGCTTGGCCGGCGTAGGTGATCCGCGGAACGCGGACCTGGGCGCTGCGGAGTCCGCTGCGCGTGCGTTTCTGGACGCCCTCGGGATCGATACCGGCGCCAGCGGTGTGCGAGATACACCCGGCAGGATGGCACGGGCTTACCTTGATCTCTTTACCCCCAACTCTTTCGAGCTGACGACCTTCCCGAACGATGAAGGGTATGACGAGCTGGTGGTGGCAAAATCCATTCCGGTCCGTTCGGTGTGTGAACACCACCTGTTGCCGTTCAGCGGTGTCGCGCATGTCGGATACCTGCCGGGCGAACGCGTCCTCGGCCTGTCGAAACTTGCCCGCATCGTCGAGTTCTTCGCCCGTCGGCCTCAGGTGCAAGAACGACTCACGAAGCAAGTCGCGGATTGCTTGACGACAAAACTCGGGCCGAAGGGTGTGGGGGTCGTGATCGAAGCCGAGCACAGCTGTATGTCGATGCGCGGTATACGCGCCATCGGCTCTACCACCGTCACCTCGGCGCTGTCGGGATCGTTGCGCGATGATCCGCGATCACGCCAAGAGTTCTTCGCGCTGACAGGGGTCTAGGGCCACGACGGAAACCTGCGCCTCGCGCATGACGTACCAAAGGATTGGCCGATCAACGTCATGTTCAGAGACGATATCGCGAACCGGAGGGCGAAGGTGTCCTGCTGCGAGAGCAATCCCCGATGCATGCGATGCCCATGCGCAGGCCGGTAAATCGTCGAAATGTCAAAGTCATGCCCGTCGCGTCTCATCGAGGTCCTCACAGGTCGGCGCGCCGAGGTGGAACAGCACAACCCAAGGGGTATCCATGAGAGCTGAGTCGGATCGAGTCAGGCAGAAACGCGTGCTTGGTGGCGTTGATGTCGCGGAACTGTTATTGAGAACGACTATCGGAGCGACCATGGTCGCACACGGAGTGAAACACGCTCGCTCGCTCGACGGCACGACGCGGTGGTTCGAATCGATCGGTTTCCGCGATCCCAAGTTTCAGGCAGCCACCAGTGCCGGCGTCGAAATACTCTCGGGCAGCGCCCTTATCGCTGGGACCATGACCCCCGTGGCAGCGGCGGCGGTGATTGGCACTATGGGTGTAGCGATCCGAACCGTGCATGCCCCCAACGGGTTTTTCATCACTGCCGAGGGATATGAGTACGCAGCGGGCCTTGTCGCCGGATGTGTGGCGCTTGTCAGTCTCCCCGCGGGCATGTTCGGTCTGGATCGGCATCTCCGGCTCGGACGAATCCGCGGTGGCAGAGCCGCATTGGCCACACTGCTCGTGGGTGCGGCATCGGCGGCAAGCCATACGTCCGTGTTCTGGAACAGTCCCCGACGTACCCCTCGAGACGCTCAACCCCGAACGCCCGACCTCGACACGGTAGAGCCGAGAGACCGAGCCGGCTGATCCGGCCACCGTAGCTCGACCACACCCAAGTCCTCCGAAAGGAACTCCCATGGCCCTGCTGACCATCGGTGATCAGGTTCCCGCCTACAACCGAACCACTGTCATGCCCCTGCAATCCGACCAGCTGTGCGCCTGCAGCAACTGGAAGAAGGGCGACCCCACCATCTCGCCGGGCGCACTCTCGAGTAGGAGCGTTTGATCATGGCCGGACGAGAAATTGTGGCGACTGCCAGTGCCGTTGCGAAGACCGCGAAGGTCATCATTGCTCGACGAGTCGTCCCGTACGCCTCCGGGGTGCTATCAGCTAGAATGACGTGCCTGTCAAGGACACCACGATCAGGCCTCGCCGGTAAAGCATGGGACCGAAATCGGTTACTCGCAGATCTTCGGGACGTACCCGCGAGGAGCATCGATGAATTGATGACGCAATACGCGAAGCTCTCACCAGTGGGCACGTGCACTGATGCCATGTTCTGGGAGTTGGTCGACGCACGCAGTGCGCTCAGAAAGTTCATCGTTGCCGCGGCCTGTCGCGAAGATCGTTTGATCGAGGTCAGCCAGCGCCTCCTGACGGTGGAATTGCCGACGCGTTCGGACACCGCGACATCAGCGGCGATGAGCCCTCGACGGTGACCAACCGCTGAACTGCCACGTCCGTGAGGCCAGGCAGCGCGGACTCTCCCACGCGGGTGACGCGCTCCGTTCAGGTCGCCTGATCGTTCTCCCCACCGACACCCTGTACGCGTACGGCTCCGACGCCTTCGACCGGGAGGCCGTGCACGCCTTGTTGGCTGCACAACAGCGCAATAGTGACAACCCGGCCTCGGTCTGGTGGGAAGCATGGAAGATCTGGACGGGCTGGTGGCATCCGTGCAGCACCGGCGCACCAACTGATCCACACGTTCTGGCCCGGCGCCTTGTCGTTGGTTCTGCAGGCCGCGGCCATCTGCCCGATGACCTCGGTCGGACACGGGAAACGATCACGACCCGGATGCCCCGGCACCCGGGTCGCCCCGAAACTGCTCGAGGCGGGCCCTGTCACACAGCCGAGCGCCACCAGCAACCGCTCGCGTCCATGACCAGGCAGGCGCCGACGCAGCAGCATTCGGCACGACGGTCATAGCGACGGCTACTCGCCCGATGCCCGTTCGTCACCGAGTTCACGCACTTCGTGACGTGAGTTGAGGCGCCCCACGTGGGTCGATGTCATTGGAACGGCACCACATCTTTCCCGCGGGCGGCATCGACATAGTCCTGCCGCACGGGATGGAACGCCTCGACGAACACAGCGCCCTCCCAGCCGACGACCAGACCGTGTCGCACATCGCCGGGCACCACGTAGCTGGACAACTCGGTCAACTGCACCTCGCCGGTGTCGAGTAACAGCGTCGCGTCGCCGCGGAGGAGTAACCCGATCTGTTCCTGCGGATGGGAGTGGATCGGCACCACCGTGCCGGGCTCGAAGGTGACATAGGTCAATTGCATATGTGCGCCGAAAACGGCACGCCCATCCATGCCCTGCACGGGCTTGAAACCGATCATTTCTTTTACATCGAAGATGTTGGCCTGCATATGTCAACCCACTTCCAGCACGATTTTGCCCAGTACTTCGTTGTCGGACATCAATTGATAGGCCTGATCCGCTGCGCTCCAGGGCAGGACGCGGGCGATGACCGGGCGGAGCGTTTCGTGGATATCGCGGTGGGCGGCATGCGGGCGGAAGGGTGCAATGTCCCGCCGCAACGCGCGCACGATTTCGGCCCTTTCCTGGGGAGTCCTGGTGCGGAATGTCACGCCGACCAATTCGATCCGTTTGAATGCCAGCGCCTCCATATCCAGGAGCCCCTCCGCTCCGCCGAGGCGTCCGATCCCCACGATTCGGCCCTTCACTGCCGCGGCCTGAATGTTCATCGGAAGGTAGCTGCCACCGACGTGGTCGAGAACGATGTCGATTCCGTTGCCGGCGGTGATCTCCAGCGCTCTCGCGGCGAAATCCGTTGCACTGGTGTTGATCACTTCGTCGACGCCCAGGGCGTCAAGGAGCGCGTGGCCTCGATCCGAACGGGTGGTACCGACGATGAGCCGGGCTCCGAAGTAACGAGCCAGCTGGACGGCCTGCATGCCCACGCCCGATGTCACCGCGTGTATCGCAACCGATTCGCCCCCGGTCATCCGCGCAGTTGTCATCAACGCGTTGTGGGCTGTCATGAAGCCCAGTACTGCCGCAGCTCCTTCGGGGTAGCTCCAATTCGTCGGTATCGGGATGAGCATCGAGGCATCCACCACCACCTCTTCCGCCAGACCACCAGCCACCATCGTCATCACGCGGTCGCCTCGCGCAAAGTCGGTGACGCCGGGACCGACTTCGATGATCTCCCCTGCCGCGTCGAGCCCCACCACCTGGGCCTGTGGACCACCACCAGCGGCATGGGTTCCGGCGAGCTGGGCCAGATCGGCGCGGTTCACCGAAGCCGCTCGCACTGCGATGCGGACCTGTGTGTCCCCTATCTCGGGTGGAACCACATCGACCAGATCCAGTCCAGGGCTATTCGACTTTCGATCGATGACCATTGCCTTCATTCTCAACCTCTCTTGTATCTTGGAAATCGAAATTTGGCGAAGACCGCCAGTTGCCGTTGCCGTGGCGACGGCGGTTGCAGAGCATGTAGACCCGTGCTGACCTACGTGTCGTCAGGGGCTGTTCAGGCATTCCACGAGCAGGACGCCAGATCCTTCGGGTTCCGACGTGGCCACCACGCCGTAGGTTCCGCCGGTATCTTCCAGGGCGCTGAGCATGGTTGTCACACACCGAATTCCTTCGAGTCCACCCAAGTGACCGAAGGCCAACGCCCCACCCCGCGGATTGAGCATGTAGGGATTCAGGCGGAAGTGCTCGAGCCAGATCAGCGGTGTCGCCGCCACCTCTTCCGGAACCTCGAACTGATCGATCCGGTTGAGCGGAACTTCGAGCGCCCGCAGATACGAGCGCACCGATTCGAGTTGAGAGACCGATACATCCGTCAGCGGCGTGTCGAACAGCATCTCGACTCCCACCAGACGCCCGCGAGGGTGCAGCCCCAGGTCGTCGGCGCGGGCGGCGCTGGTGAGCACCAGCGCGCCGGCGCCACTCGCAGCACGAGCGTTGTGATGGGACGGGCGACAATCGTGGCCGGCTCCACCGTTCGAAGCCGGTGCACCGGCTGGCGTAAGGGCACCGCCCGGCTCGGACACCTGCCGAAGCTCGTCGCTCGCGATGAACTCGGTCATCTCGTGGTCGAGGTGAACTTCGAGAGGGATGATCTCGCGTCGAAAATCGCCCGACAGGGCGCATTCCCGGGCGCGTCGGTGCGACGCGAAAGCAAAGTCGCCTTGCTTCTTTCGCGTGATGGACCATAGGTCCGCTCCCGGCGGCGTCGGCTGACCCGCAGCTCGTCCAGGCTCATGGAGAGAATGCCCGCCCACCGCTCCCGCCACCAACACCACCCTCCGCGGATCGTCGTTGATCGCTTCACTGGCCAATCTGACTGCAGAAGTAGACGAAATCGCCTGGTGCAGATCGATATGATCGAACACATTTCGCCACGATTCGGCATACCGGCGCGACGCTGCCCCGTCACCCACAGTGACCACGGTGGTGACAACGTCCTCATCGATCTTGGTGCGTTGCAGTAGGCCGTTGACGGTGACGTCCAACAGCTTTTCCAACGTGAGCTCGCAGGAGGTTCTGCCGTACATCTGCCGCTGGGTGAGCGGTGATCGCGCTGCCTCGACAATTACCACTTCGTTGGTCATCGGATTACCTCGAACTCCACACTCTGATATTTCAACGGTGCACTGAAGGTCGGCCGCAGGGCTGGACCATCGCCGATGTCGAGTCCGCAGTCAAGGCCCCTTCGACAGTCCTATGAAAATCCCCCACCGATTTGCGGATGAAGGAGAAGACCCCACCATGGACGATCAACTGCGCTCCCAGTTCAACCTCGGAGGCAATAAGATGGGGGCTCGGCTGGAACACGCCGTAGGCAATTCCGCGTTCGGCGCAAAGCGCACGCACCCGTTCCTGCGCCTCGAGCACAAGGTGGTGTCGCGGATCTCCGGGCACTCCATACAGTTGGGCAAGGTCTCCGTGCCCCACCAGTGCCAGGCCGATGCCCGGAAGAAGAAGCTCGTCCAACGCCTCGACCGCTTCCGGGGTTTCGATAATCAACCCAACAAGCAGATTCTCGTTGGCCCAGCGCATGACGTCTGTCGCGCTGGTGACCTCCTGATAATTGACGCCCGCTCCGCCGACCAAGGCGACGCCGCGTCGACCCCTTGGATGATAGAACGCCAGGTCGATGAGGTGCTCGACCTCCGAAGGATGTCGCACATGCGGAATCAGCAAGGATTGACATCCCCCGTCCAGCAAACGAGTGATCCAGGCGTAGTCGATCTGGGGTGGCCTGACCAACGGACTGATTCCGGCGGCATGGGCATGCGCGACCAAGTCGAACACCGTCTCGGTGTTGTGAAGATTGTGCTCTTGGTCGATGAACACCGTGTCCGCACCCGCAGCGGCCATGGCGTACACCATTCCCGGGTCCCGCGCCTCATTGAGACTGCAGCCTAACGCGATTCGACCAGCTTGTAAGGTTTCCAATAGGTGGTTACGTCTTAAGATCATGGCGATAGTTCTCCTCGCTCTCGGCGAGTAGCAGTCGCCGATCAACGCACGGATACACAATTCCGCTGGGTGGCTGGCAGGTGGCGATGTTCCGGTGGTGGGGGTGGGCGCTCTGGGGCACCGTCGGGTGCGGGTGGAGTGCCCCAGAGCGCCCGGTTCTTGTTGGTGGTGGTGTGGGGTGTGGTCAGCTGGTCAGGCTGGGCAGGGCTTGGCTGGGGTTGACTCCCTGTTTTTCCATGGCCTTGCCGTAGAGGCGGGCGGCGTTGTCCCACAGGACGGCGCGGCGGACCTCTTCGGGCTGGCGGCCGAGGACGAGTTCGATGTTTTCCGCGAGGGTGGGCCGGTGGAAGCTGGTGGGGTGGGGGAAGTCGGTTTCGAACATCAGTGGTTTGAGTGAGAGCGTTTCGAGGTGGTAGTCGTCGAGTTGTTCGAACCAGAAGTTCAGCGATACCTGCCGTTTGAAGAAGTCGCTGGGGAGCATGTCACCGAACTCGGGGTGCGAGCGGAACACGCCGTTCTTCTGGAATCGCTTGTCGAGGGCGTCGAGAACGAACGGGGCCCAGCCGATTCCGCTTTCCACGGAGACGAACTGCAGGGTCGGGAACCGGGCGAGGATTCCGGAGACGAGCAGGTCGCTGACGATGACGGCGTTGGCGAGGTAGATGTGGGGTCCGTCGGCGGCAACGCGCACACCGCCGACCAACCCGTCGTCCTCGTCGTGCTTGAGCATCTCGCGGAAGTCGCCGCTGGCGGTGTGGAAGCTGACCGACAGGCCCGCCTCCTCGCAGGCCTTCCACAGCGGATCCCACTTGCGGCTGCCCAGGGGCGCCTGACCGTGCTCGTGCGGGGCACCGGTGGTCACGATGCCGCCGAAGCCGGAATCGGCGAGGCGTTCGATCTCCGCGACCGACGCCGCCACGTCCCAGTACGGGATCACCATCATCGGGATGAACCGGCCCGGGTACTTGGCCACCCATTCGAGTTGGAAGTCGTTGTAGGCGGCCAGGTGCGCGATCGCCAGGTTCCGGTTGGGGTGCTGCACGAACGGCTTCCAGTCGAACCCGGCGAGGTTCGGGTACAGCACCTGCATCTCGAAGCCCTGATCGTCCATGAACTTCACGCGCTCGTCGACGTCGTAGGTCGCCGGATGGGCTTCGTCGAGGCGGGTGGGACCGCTCCCGTCGTGCAGCTCGGAGTTGAAGTTCTTCCAGTTCCAGTTCGCCCACGTCCACGCGCCCTTGAGCGGTTGATCACCGAAGAACCACAGGTCCGACTGGGTCTTCTCATCGAACTTGACGTGCAGAACGTCCGCGCCCCACGCCTTCGGCAGGCGTTCGGTCCACAGATCCGCCGGCTCGATGAGATGGGTATCAGTGTCGATAACCCGGTACTTACTCATGGCACCACAATCCTTTGCTGACTCAGGAACAGTTCCTATAGATGATCTACAGCAACTGGGTCTTGTGTCAACCATCACTTTCCGGGGCACGCCCACCACCGGCTGAAACACCTGCTCAACACCCTGCGCAGCAGTGCGCACACATGACCCCGGAACGCAGACCACCGTCGGATCGATTCCTCCGAAGCGGGACGGGCCACTCGTCGGGCCCGATTCCTGGCAAGTTCGTCAGCGCCGCATTTCGGCCACGGCGGAAGGGCCGCCTCCCGAGTCGTTCTCGTGTAGGCGCGATCTTGGGATGTGTTGAGGCACCATCGATTCGTCGGCGGTGCCGACGAATCGGCCACCTCACCCGTCTTCATCGCGTCACGCAGCGGTAATCCCTAGGGCGAGGGCTATCATGAGCGTTATGAAAGTTGTCGGCCGGAAGACTGCGCGACTCGTGGCGGGTCGAATCGTGCAGGACATTGGAGACGAAGGGCTCTCTCGGCTTCCCTCGGAAGCGGAGTTGCTCGAACGCTACGAGGTCAGCCGGCCGTCGCTTCGCGAAGCTCTTCGTATTCTCGAAATGTACGGAGTCATCTCCATTCGACCCGGCCCGGGTGGGGGTACCCGAGTAAATCAGGTCGCAAGCTCGCAATTTGCGAGCGCTTCATCGTTGTATTTCCATCTACTCGGCCTGACGCTCCGAAATGTGCTGAACACGCGCCTGCAGGTCGAGCCTTTGATGGCTCGGCTCGCGAGTGAACGCGTGAAGTCGGGTATACCCTGGGATCCTGAGGAGGCGGACGGGGACAACGCGGAGTCCGGTAGTTTCCACTTTTCAGTGGCCCGGTTCACCGGCGACCCGATTTTACTGTTATTCGCGGACGGACTCCGCAGCATATATGTCGATGAATCCGCCGACGAGAAGATTCCCCGAGAAGAATTGCCGGTATCGCACGATCAAATCGCCGACGCCATCAAGAGTGGTGACTCTGAAAAAGCTGAGCGCCTCATGCGTGATCATATTCGGAGTTATGTCGACGCGTTGGAGAAGAATTGTCCCGAGGTGCTGGACCAGGTAGTGGACTGGAACTAGTGACCGTTACGCGTCCTCGGACTTCAGCTGTGAGCGTCTGATCTTACCGACACTTGTTCGTGGAAGTTCCGCCACCTGGTGCCAATCGCGTGGACATGCCTGTGGTGGAAGGTTGTTCGATGCCCAAGCGGTGAGCTCGTCGATGTCGAGCGGAGTCTCCACGTTGCGCGCTACTACATAAGCGACGGGAACAACGTCCCGAATGGGGTCCGGCCGCGGGACGACCGCGACCTCCAGGACACCGGGTGCCTGCGCCAATGCGGCCTCGACCTCGGTGAGGCTGACGTTCTCGCCGGACACCTTGATGACGTCGTCGACCCGGCCGACGAATCGCAGGCGCCCGTCCTGATCGGACACCACCAGGTCGCCAGTTCGTAGCCACGTCTCGCCGCCTTCTTCGAGAAGTGCGGCCGACGTCGCCTTCGGGTCCGAGAGATACTCCTGAAAAAGGTCACACCCGGGGGTGCCGGCAACCAGCAGGAGGCCGGTGGTCTCCGTTTCGACGGGCTCGAGGCTGTGGGGATCGACAATGGCGGTTCTGCGTCCTGCGTCGCTGGGGTTGCCGATGAAGACCGGACTCGCGTCTTCGGGGCTTTCCGCCGTGACGATGGCAACGGTTTCGGTCATTCCGTACAACTGGCGCGGTGCACATCCCACCATCGACGCGAACTCGTCGAAGTGACCGGGAGCGAGGCTTTGGGCGAACCACACATGCCTGAGATTCAATTGTGGTGTGTCCTCGGGACGCCGCGCAAGAATCATCCGAATCGGTGCAGCGAACAAGCTGGCGTGGGTGGCCTCGAGTCGGGCGGCCTGCTTCCCCCACTGAGAGGCCGAGAATGTGTGGGTCAGGGCCACACTCGCACCCACGGCGATCGCAGGAGCGAAGCAATAGTACTGGGCGTTCGCATGGAAAAGTGGGAGTGTGACCAACCAGCGGTCCCCCGGTCTCAGGTCGGTGGCCTTCGCCATCGCCTGGGCGACGTGTGCATAGTTGCACTGCGTCAGCACAACAGCTTTGGGCTCAGATGTCGTTCCGGACGTGAACATCACTGCGAGTCGGTCATGCGGGCCTGGTTCGTCGAGAAGACGTGGGAGGCGGTCGCGGGAGACCAGGACGCTGCCAGGAAGCACGTCGACCGAGTCTTCCTTCAGGACAATAAGTTCTATATCGAGTGCCGACGCCGCACCCTCGTCGGATGCACGCTTGACGCCCTGGAGGTACGTGTCGGCATTCCGGGATCCGCACAGCGCCACAGTCGGTGTCGTACGACGAATATGCATCGCGATGTCCCTGGCGGAGGACGCCGGATCGGCGAAGATGGCGGTTGCGCCGATGCGCGCCGCAGCGAGCCACACTGCCACGAAGGCGGGACAATTCTTCAAGACGACGTGGACCGCTGACCCGGGCACCGCTCCCGCCTCTTCGAGCGCGGCGGCCGTCGAATCGACGATTCGATCGAACTCCTCATAAGTCCATTGCGTGACCTCGTTCGTCGACCCTTCGAAGACCAAGAAGGTCTCGCTCGCGTGAACTGCGACCGTCTCGTTCCAGGTTCGTGCGAATGTTGCGCAGGCAACGGCGTCCAACGTGCACCTCACAGATTGTCGTACATATCTCGGATCGTTCTCGGTGCCTTGTCGTGCACCCACAACGTTCGGTCGGCCCTACACTTCGTGCGTCGATCGGGCCTCCGCCGAAGCCTACGTTCGTCGCGTCCGTGTCGATATGTCCGATGGAGACGGTACTTGCGCCGATTCTGGTCCGTGGTGGACATACACCGTATGGTGAAGGCAACTGCTGCGGCTGAATGCGCGCAGGATGAGATGAGGCGATCATGAAACACGAATTGCGGCTCACATCTTCCGAGAATCTGGCGGGTGGCACAGCCACCGACATCCTGCGAGTCGCTTCAGAGCTGGTGCGCGCCGTCTCCCGCACGGGTTCGGATCTCGGGGAGGTCGAGCGCACTGTCGTCGAGATCTTGAGCGCGGCTTCGGAGCTCCCGGTCAGCGCTGAGGAGCCGGGGTTCCATCCGGCCCTGCTTGCTCTCCTCAGAGAAGTCGCCGGTCAGCACGAGGCGCGAGATGATCGGTATCGAGCACTGTTGGACACCGTCGCTGACATCACCTCGGAAGACGATCCGGACAGGCTTCTCGGCGGTATTGCCGATCGTGCGCGGAGGCTTCTTCGCGCCGACGTCGTCTACCTCTGGTTAGCGGAACGAGACGGTGAATACGCTTACCTGGGTGCGACCTCGGGGGGCATGACTTCCGAGCTTCTCGATCTGCGCGTACCGGCGGGGATGGCGATGACAGGGCGGATAATAGAGAGCGGAATGCCGTTGATCGTTTCGAGGTACTTCGGCGATCCGAATTTTGTTCATTTTCCAGACGTCGACCGAGTGATGGAGCGGGAGAAAATCGTTGCGACCGTCGGCGTGCCCCTGGTGAACGGATCTAAACGACTCGGTGCGTTGATTGCTGCCAACCGTGACGAACGTGCGTACACTCCAGCGGATCTGGACCTTCTGCACTCGCTGGCCGGGCATGCCGCCATCTCGATCGAACGCTCGAGGCTCGCTGAGGAAACCAAGACTGCACTCCGGTCACTCGAGGACGCGAACCGCGAGCTGGCCCGCAGCAACGCCGAGTCCGAGCGCGCGACCACGGCGCACTTCACGCTTTCCCAGGTCGCCTTGGCCGGCGGAAACATCGACAATCTCGTTCAGGAAGTCGTCAAGATCGTCGGCGGTGAGCTGGCTGTGTTCGATCCGGACGACCGCCTACTCGCTGACGCAGGCGACCTCAGCGGAACTGCGCAGCCTCCCGAGTTGATTCGTCTCGCCGCTCTCGCGCGGACCACTCAAACGTCCGGGAGCCTGGTAGCCATCCCGATCTTGGCGGCCGCCAGACTTCTCGGCATTCTGTACTACCAAGGTGACGGGACTCCCGCGAAGCCAGACATTCAGATCCTCGAACGTGCAGCAGTCGTCGCTGCTTTGCTTCTACTCTTGGCCGAGGCAGAGGCCGGAGCCGCGGGTTTTCGTCGCGACGACTTCATCGACGATCTCCTGTCTGGTGACGAAGCTCCCAGCCGCCTGATCCACCGAGCCGCGCAGCTGCGAATGGAACTGCGTCAGCCGTACACCGTTCATGTCGTGCGAGCACCCTTGCAGCAACGTCGGCTTGCTTACCTCGCAGACGAAGCAGCGAAGATCCGAGGGGGCTTGGCCGGGCAAAGCCATATCCTCCAGCGCGGAAACAAGTCGGCGGTAGTAGCCCTGATACCAGGAAATGATCCGCGGTCGAATTCCGCGGAGCTGTCCTCGGCAATCGCACGCGCTGGACGGGTGACGCCATCGGTGGCCGGCGCGGGACCGACGCGCGCGGTAGCCGGCGTTCGTGAGCTGTTCGATGAGGCAGTGACCTGCAGTGATGCGATGGAACGGATACAGGGCGGTGCCATGTCCGGCACCTTGGAAGATCTCGGGTTCGTCGGACTGGTTCTGAGTAATCGACCGAATGTGGACCGATTCGTGCGGACGACGCTCGGCCCGGTGGCCCGGTACGACGTGGCACATCACACCGAATTGTTGAGCACTCTCGAGGCCCTCCTTGCAACGGATGGAAGTCCGACAGCAGCGTCGGAAGTTCTGCATGTTCACGTGAGTACGGTGAAACAGCGAATGCAGCGGTTGAAGGACCTATTGGGAGACGATTGGAGAACTGTGGATCGAACGAGCGAACTCCGTCTCGCGTTGAAACTTCATCGGCTCAATCAGAACACACTGGAGGCTGGTGCCCAGTCGGCTCCGCACAGGGGCGATGCCTCGGCCGGCAGCTAGTCGAGCGGTTCTGTTTCGTGGCTAGGTAGAAGTCTGCTCGACTACCCACGCTGCGATCTGCGCGCGGCTGGTGAACCCGAGCTTGGACAGAATGTGCTCGACGTGGCCTTGAACGGTGCGCGGGGAAATGACCAATCGGGTGGCGATGGCCCTATTGGTCAGGCCCTCCGCGACGGCCTCTGCTATCTGACGTTCTCTCTTGGTCAACTTCGCGGTCTCCCCAGGTGTGGGCGGCGGCGTGGGCGTTTTCTCGCCGAGGGCATAGGCGATGGCAGCATTGAATCCCAGGCCTCGGCCGTCCCTTCGGGATGCCGCGAATGTCGGTTCGCCGAGCGCGTGCAGCGTCCTGAGCTCGCACTCGTCGTGATAATGGAGCAGGTTCGGGAACCACAGCGTGAAAGTCCCTACGGACTGCGCCATTTCCTCCGCGGCACCTATCAGTACAGCTGCACGCCGCGCATCTTTGTTCTCGGCTGCGACCCAGGCAAGGACCTCGAGGCACGTTGCGGTCGTACGGAGATCGCCTACCTCACGGGACAACTGCAGTGCGTGCCGCAGCAGTTCAACCGTGCCGGGGTGGTCTGATCGTCGCCATGCGGCGATGCCCAGTGCCCGGAGGGTCGCGGCGCGGTGCACGACCTCGCCGCAGGACTCGGTGATCGCGAGTGCCTGTGAATAGCACTCGTTCGCTCGTCGTTCGTCACCCGCCTGGTCACATGCCCGTCCGAGCATGTGAAGCACCTCGATGTGCGAGAAATCGTGAGCGCCGAACTTCTCGATCGCGGTTTCCAGCAGTGATCGCGCCCGCGCAAAATCGCCGCGGTACAGAGCGAGTGTTCCTTCGGCTCGGGCGACGAATGCATCTGCCGTCGAGTCGGAAACCCGTTGGGCCACCATGCGTGCCTCGGCTACCGAGGCGGAGGCCGCGGTCAGGTCGCCCTGCAGTTCGGCCAGGACGCTGTGTGCATGCAAGGCCTTCACCCGCTCCACCGTCGGAGTCTTCCACGGCGCAGCAAGGAGTCGGTCGAGCCAGCGCCGACCCTCGCTGAACAGTCCGCGCGCCTGCCAGAACGGCTGGAGGGCGGCGGCGATCGTCAGTCCGATTCCAGGATTGTCACTCAGGCAGAACTCCATCACCTCGCGAAGGTTGGTCTGTTCGCGATCCAGGCGGGAGATCCAGTCGAGCTGTCGGGGGCTGATCCACTCCGACTCCGCCTCGAGCGCCAACTGCCGGTACCAGTCTCGGTGGCGACAGCGCAGATCTGCGTACTCCTCGTTTCTCTGCGCGAGTTCCCTGCCATAGTCCCGCAGGATGTCGAGTAACCGGAAGCGCACTACTGCGCCGGACTCCTCCCGAATAAGGATCGACTTGTCGACCAGAGAGGTCAGCGCATCGAGTACCTCCTGCGCATCCATGTCACTGCCGCAAATCTGCTCGGCCGCATCCAGTTCGATGCTCCCCGCAAACACCGACAGCCGGGCCCACAGCAACCGCTCTACGGGGTTGCACAAGTCATAACTCCAGTCGACGCACAGACGCATCGTTTGCTGCCGGGTCGGGGCGGTTCGGCTGCTGCGGGACAGCAGCGTGTAGCGGTCGGTCAGCCGCTGGAGGATTTGCTCTGGCGACATGGCTCGCACCCGTGCCACAGCGAGTTCGATGGGCAACGGTAATCCGTCGAGCCGATGGCAGATCTGGGCCACCGTGCCCGCGTTGTCCTCGGTCAGTGTGAACGTCGGGAGAGCCGTGGCGGCGCGTTCGGCGAACAATGTCACGGCGTCGTAGCTAGGTGTTCCTCGAAGTGAGGGCACGCGCTCGGGAATGGTGAGCGGCGGGACGCGCAGAACAGCTTCCCCGGCGATGCCGAGAGGCTCGCGACTGGTGGCGAGGATACGCAATTGCGGACAACCGCGAAGAAGGGTTGCGGACAGCTCTGCCGCCGCGTCCACTACCTGCTCACAGTTGTCGAGCACCAGTAAGAGCTCGCGTGCAGTCAGAAAGTTCAACAGTCCGTCGCGCTGGTTGCTCGCCCGTTGATCCCGTAAGCCTAAAGCTGCAGCCACAAGGTCTGCCACCAATGAACCGTCCGATAGCTCGGCGAACTCCACCAGCCATACTCCGTCGTTGAATCCGCGTCGCACACTGTCAGCTGCCCTGAGTGCGAGGCGTGTTTTGCCGACGCCTCCGAAACCGGTCAGTGTCACCAAGTGCGATTTTTCCAGGAAGCGTTTCACTTCCGACAGTTCATGCCTGCGACCGACGAAACTAGTCAGCTCCACCGGCAAGTTTCCTGTCGTCCTGCCCGGCAACCGAGTCGGGCCAGGATAGGAACTGCCTCCGGCGGGACGAACAACCATGGAGTTCGGCAGGGCCTCTTGCGGCCGCTCACCTCCGGAACCGGTGTGGAGCGCCATGTCGTCGACCGCGAAACCGTGGTCGAACTGCGCGCGCCGGAGGGCCTCACCGAGGGTGGCGGCGGAGTGCCGGTCTGGTGCGGAAGTGGCCATCGCCCGTTCCACCGCCGCACTGACGTCTTCAGCGATGTCCTGTTCCCGTAGATCCGGCACGGGCTCGGTGGTGATGCGAACGAATTGCGCGACCAGCTGCTCACCGCTGCGCCGCTCGAAAGCAGCATGACCGGTCAATGCGCAGAAGAGAGTGGCGCCCAGCCCATAGACGTCCGAGGCCGGGCTCGGCGACTTTCCGGCTAGAACCTCGGGCGCGGTAAACGCAGGTGAGCCGGTGACGGTACCGGTGGCGGTTTCGAAACTCCCCTGAATGCGCGCGATACCGAAGTCGGCCAGTGCGGGCTCGTCGTAGTCGGAGAGCAAGATGTTCGCGGGTTTGATATCGCGGTGCAGGATGCCGAGCCGGTGCGCTGTTTCGAGGGCGCCCGCGATCTTCACCCCGAAGCGAAGGGCCTCGTCCAGTGGGAGAGGTCCGTGCCGGCGGACTCGCGTGTCGAGGCAGCCACGGGCGTAGTAGGGCATCACAAGAAAAAGCCGGCCACTGTCCGTGGTACCTATCTGCAGGACGTTCGCGATGTTCGGGTGCCCTGTCAGCCTCCCCATCGCCCGCTGTTCGCGAAGGAATCGTTCCCGATTCTCGTTGTCGTCGAAGTCTGCGGTAAGAACCTTCACCGCGACAGTGCGGTCCAGAGCGGTCTGCGTGCAGCGATACACGACGCCGAAGCCACCGCGCCCGATTTCCTCGGCATCGGAAAATCCCGCCGATTCCAGGTCCGTCACCAACACAGCGTTGTCGACACGCTGTGTTGCGAAGGGATCATTGTCGGTCGCCATCTACGATGCGCTCTTCGCCCTGTTGAGGGATTCGACGAGGTGTCGGCCGACACCTCCTGGATCACCAGGATATCGCTGGACGCATCACCCAACAGTGTGCGACGGCCGTGGGCTGAAGGCCGCAAACTGCAAATTCGACGGCCCCGTAATCCTCGAATGCACCGTCACGCACTCGCTCTAACGGCTGGCTACCCCCTCGGGGACACAAAGTCGAGGGCAGTGTGTCTCCGGCGGACATTTGTCATTGCTCCAACCAGGAATACTGTCTCTGTGTGTCGCGGATCACCACGGTCTCGCACGTCCGAGCTGACGGCCTGGCTGCCCGATCAGCTCTGGTCCCGACCAACCCTGCTCGCCGGAACCAAGGAGTCGCGCTACGCAACAGAAACTAGATGATCAGTGAAGTTCAGTCGGGTGCAATCGACGGCAATCACCATCATCTCTCCGGAGGACCAGAAGTGACATTATCCGAAAGATCGCAGGGGCGCCGCGTCAATCCAACGCTGACGCTTGCGGTCGTTGTTGCCTCAGTATTCGCCTACAAGGGTCTTGAATCGATCCTTTCCCCTGCTCTGCCGCTGATTCAAGAGTCCCTCGGCGCAACAGAAGCACAGATCGCGTGGGTAATCACCGGTGTGCTGCTCACGGGTGCGGTGGCCACCCCGTTGATCGGCCGCCTGTCTGACATTCGCGACAAGAAGTCGATCCTCCTTGCCGTACTGGCAATCGTCGCAACCGGAACCGCAGTCTCGGGTCTTTCGAACTCGATCTTGATGCTTACCTTGGGACAGCTCCTGCAGGGTGTTGGCCTTGCGGTGGTCCCCCTTGCCTTCGGAATTATTCGCGATACTCAGACCGAAGCCCGGATCAAGTCGGGCAATGGTTCGGTCATTGCCTTCATCTACGCTGGGACGGCGTTTGCGCTCGTCGGCTCCGGGCTGCTCGTGAGCGTTCTCCCCTGGCGTTGGTTGTTCTCGGTCCCCTTCGTGATCATCACCATCATCTTCGTCGCCGCGTGGCGCCTGGTCCCATCATGTCCACCTGCCAATCACGGCCGCGTCGACTACACGGGCGCCACCTTCCTCGGCAGCGGAATGGCCGTCATTCTCATCGGCATCACCAAGGCGCCCGAATGGGGTTGGCTCTCCGTTGAATTCGGAGCAACCGTGCTCGCGTGCGTTGCGCTGTTGACAACCTTCGTCGTCCTCGAGCTTCGTTCGTCCGAGCCGCTCATCGACGTGCGCTTGCTTGCGACGCGGCCACTTGCAGTGAGCTGCCTCGTGTATCTGCTGTGCGGGTTCGCTACGAATGCACTGTTTCTGGCGGTACCCATGCTGGTGCAGCAACCGACCGACACAGGGTTCGGTCTCGGCGCCTCCGAGTTCACGACGAGCCTTCTCCTGCTCCCCCTCGGCTTGGCCGGCGCCGTTGTAGCACCGCTGACCGGTTGGCTCGATCTTCGGGTCGGTGGACGAACTACCATGCTCACTGGTGTCATTCTGGCCGGGGCGTCGTTCGTCCTTCTTCTCACTGCAGACGGACATTTCCTCATGGTCATGGGAGCGACCATCCTCATCGGCGCTTCGGGTGGGATCACACTGACGCAGGCAATGAACACAGTGGCGTTGACGTCTCCGGTCAGCCGGATCGGGGCATTCAGCGGTCTCGCGTTTGTCGTCAAGGCGGTCGGTGGCACACTCGGCGTCCAACTTTCGGGAAGCATCCTCACTACCGGCACCAGTACGGCTGCTCCGACCTGGACTTCCTTCACGATCGTGTTCGTGATGGGCATCGTCGTCACAGCGCTGGTTGCCGTCAGCTGCTTGCTTCTGCCACGGAAAGTGACAACTTCGGCACAAGGAGCAGAACCACTGGTCACCACCAGGGTTTCGACCGACTGAACTGACCCCCGGGTTACGTCAGAAGTAGTCGTCGACTCGACGTCGTCGAAATTCGGGTGCGGCAGTCTCCGGTGAGTCCGCCATTCCGCCGACTGCCGCACCTTCACGGGTGACCACATCAGCAAACAGACCGCCAGGTAGAAGCGGATGCCAGAAAGCTGTCCCTTGAAGCCAACAAAGAACGGCGCAGACTCTACGGGCGTCGAAACCTCCACGCGCGAGTATCGGAAATTGCGCCGGACCAAACACACCAGGCGACAGATACAGACGGAGTACAAGTCCCGAGGAGAAGCCGCTCGATTCATCGAATTCGCTCGAGCGTGGACTCCCTACGGCGGTGCGACTGACGAGGACATCTTCGTCAGCTTCGGCATGACACGTACTCGCTTCGTACAGATGCTTGGCCACTTCATCGTCGAGGCCGGCCTCGATGCCGAAACTGTCAGAGAACTCGCCTACACCTATCCGTATTCGCCCCCTCAGGTCGATCGATGACCTGACACAGCCGACTCGGCAACGACAAGGACATCGCTCTCGTGGCTTCTTCACCACCGGCCCCGATGTTCCGCGGCGCGCGGTGACGGATGCACCGGTGTCCGTCGCTTCGAGTCACGGGTCCAGTTGTGCGCGTATGAGCGAGTCGAGTCGCTGCCATGCCGGGGACGAGGCGTTGACAGTCTGTTGGATCAGGGCCGGGATCTCGGAGGCTTCATGCAGCTCCGGGAGTTCGCCCTTTCCGTAGCGTTCCCGCGTCGCCGCCACGATCCGGCGCGCGAGGTCGTCGATACGGGGATCATCGGCGTCGAGGTCGTACGCGTGGTCGTAGTCGCGGAAAAGCTGTCGGCGCAGCGGGTCGGCAAGAATGTCGGCTTGGTCGTGAAACAGTGTCATCGCATGGTCCGGGTGGGTGGCGAACACGAGGATCCACAGGTCGCGGTGCAGGTCGACCCAACGGGGTGTAAATCCCCATCGGGCAAGGTGTTCGAGATGGGCACCGACCTCCGTGGGCAGCGGCGCCAGCTGCCCGGCGGCGAGCTGACGCAGACGGCCCTGCGTTGCCTCCAGGTTCCGCATGTGGGCGGTGAGTTCGTCGTCGATCTCGCGCAGCACCGGCCGGAACTCCACCTCGGTCGCCGACCTCAGGTCCCGGATACGGGACAGGGGAATACCGGCTTCGGCGAGCGTTCGGATCAGGTCGATGGCGTCATTCGCGCCGTACCGCCGGTAGCCGGACGCATCGCGGTCGGGTTCAGGGAGCAGCCCCTTGTCGTGATAGACGCGGACGTTTTGATCGACACTCCTACGTATCTGGCCAGCTGGCCGATGGTGATCACCCGGCCAATCGTTCCACTTGACCTTTCCCCTGGGGAAGGTTGCAGAATGGCCACATGGAGAACATCGATCGGGAGACCCTGCGCGCGCTGGCCGATGAGGGCAACGAGACCGCTCAGGACCGGTTGGCCGACCTCGCCGACGCGGCCGGCGACCTCGCGGAGCTGAGGGAGTTGTTGGACGAGGGATCCATGCGCGCCGGGCTTCTGCTCACTCGACGCGCAGTGTCGGCCGGCGACCTGCGCGAACTGCAACGGATCTCCGACGCCGGCTACGACGAGGCAGGCAGCGAACTGGACCGGCTACTGAAAACGCCTGCCGACGAGGGGAATCGAGAATCCGACCGGCCCCGGTAGCGGCGCTCGTTGCGCACTCAGTAGTTCAACCACATCTCTTGTTGCTGCACAGTCGAACCGGCTCTGGTCGAGTATTTCGGTCCATGGTTCATCGATGTTGTTCGCGGTACCGGCTCGGACTGATGCCGTAGGTCGCCGTGAATGCTCTGCTGAAGACCGATAGATCGACGAATCCGAACTGGAAGGCGATGTCGGTCAGGGATCGGGATCTGTTGCGTGGAGCCATCATCGCACGACGACAGGCCTCGAGCCGGTGCTCGCGAATCGTGGCCGCAGCGGTTGCGCCGAAGCGTGCGAACACTCTGTGAACGGTACGAGTGGAGACGAAGAACGCCTGGGCGATGCCGCTGGGGGACAGATCCGGATCGTCCAGGTGGCGTTCGATGTGCTGCACCATACTTACGTAGAGGTCTTGCAGACCTGGATCAGGGTCCTTGGATTGACCTTCCTCTTGGGCCGCCGTGATGGCCAGGTCCGCCAGTCCGCTTGCCAGGCCGATGGCACCGGCGTGCGATACCTCTCCATCGGCCACCAGGAGGGTGGAGAGCATCGGTGAGAGCAACTGTCCCACGGGTGACGTGGATCGTACGGTCCGCGCCGTCAAGTCCTGCAACTGAGTCTCGGTGAGCGACAACGAGGCCCGTGGCCAAGTGAACACGCGCAGGTGCCACTCCGGATGCAAACTCCAGGTAAATGGCCGCGAAGTCTCGTATAGGGCGAAATCTCCCGGGCCGAGGGTGCACGTGCGCCCGTCCTGGATGAGCTGCCCCTCACCGGCGACGACCATGCCGATCTGCATCAACTCGAGCGGATGGCGGTTGGCAAGCCTGGCCGTTCTGCGGAAGATCTGGGATGTGGCCGTGACGTCGGCCGCCATCAGGTGCGCGAAATGGCGGGTCTGCACCGCCCCGGTAAAGTTCTCTGGCTCGATCGGCGCGATGTCCAGTGCCACGAACGTGTCGCGGATCGTTTCGATCCAGGTGCCGAGAGCGGTGGTTCGCACCACTTCGCGGCCCTGGCGGGGTGTCGATGGGACTGGAGCAGGCGCTACCTTGATCAACTCGTCCGAGCGGCGGCAGTCCGGGCAGTCATCGTCCACCATGTCACCATCCGGCGGCGGCAACGACGACATGAACGGCTCCTTCTGCTCGCGCGAACACCACGCTAAGAGCGATGAAATCACATGTCAACCTGCACGGATTGCCTACGTCGAAGCGGCATGCCCCCGACCCGGCGGCGAGGAGCAGGCAACGCTTTGTGGACGAGCCGCCTCACCGCGCGGTGCTATGACCCGATCCGCTGAGTCCTCCATTCCCACTCAGGTGATTGGCCCCTGCGACGAGTGTCGCAACGTGCAAAGTTGGCTGGCGCTCAGCGTCAAACGCCACGCCCCGGAAGCGCCTACCGTTCGAGTACGCCGGAAATGCCGGGGGTGTTCAAGGATCTCCTGGACTGAAGATGATGTGTGCTGGAGGCTGCGCAAATGTGGACGAACAAGTCATCGACCGCGCCTGCACCGTCGGATGGTTCATCGCCACCGAGACACCTGATGCCTGCTCGCGAGCACGCGGCCTCGTCAACGGCCCCATCCGACCCCTGCCACTGCCGATGAGATCTACTGCCCCGGCAGCACAGGACTCTCAACTGTCCTCGGAACATGCCCCTGCGGGCGTGCCGCGGTTCAACCGAAGGAGACACAGTTTTCATGTCGACATTGCCCCCACCCGATTCCGCACGCCTGGCCGCGCTTGACCGGCACTTTCGGTTCGGTCTGTCCGCAGCGGAACTCGAGGAATTTGCGCCTGCGGTCGAAGCGTCCCTCGGTGCGTCGACCGCCGTCGAGGACCTCTATCGGCGCTCTGCCCCACCGACCCCGCAGCGGGAATGGGCGCCGGCCGCACCGGAGCGTAACCGTCTCGGTGCCTGGTACGTCACCACCGAGATCGCCGGCGCGCCGGACGGTCCACTGTCTGGAAAGACGTTGGCAGTCAAAGACAATGTCGCGGTCGCCGGTGTCCCGATGATGAACGGATCCCGCACCGTGGAGGGTTTCATCCCTCGCCGCGATGCGACGGTGGTCCGCCGACTCCTCGATGCCGGTGCGACGATCACCGGTAAGGCAGTGTGCGAGGACCTGTGTTTCTCCGGGGCCAGTTTCACATCACAGCCCGCACCGGTCCGCAACCCATGGGATCCTACACGCAATTCCGGCGGCTCCTCCAGCGGCAGTGGAGCACTCGTTGCGAACGGAGACGTCGATATGGCCGTCGGCGGCGACCAGGGCGGCTCCATCCGGATCCCCGCAGCGTTCTGCGGAACCGTCGGTCACAAGCCGACGCACGGACTGGTCCCCTACACCGGGGCGTTTCCCATCGAGCGAACCATCGATCACCTCGGCCCGATCACCCGCACCGTTGCCGATGCGGCCGTCATGCTCGGTGTGCTGGCAGGACCCGATGGCGCCGATCCCCGTCAACCGACCGTGATCGAGGTCGTCGATTACCTGTCGGCGATCACACAATCGGCGGACGGGCTCCGTGTCGGTGTCGTCACCGAAGGCTTCGGCACACCCGTGTCCGATCCGGACGTCGACGCTGCCGTCCATACCGCGGTCGACGTCCTGCGCGGTGCCGGACTGGCGGCGGAGGAGGTGTCGATTCCCTGGCATCTCGACGCCGTGCACGTGTGGAACGTTATCGCCACCGAGGGCGCCGCCTATCAGATGCTCGACGGCAACGCCTACGGGATGAACACCGACGGATTCTACGATCCGGAGCTGGTCGCGCACTTCGCCGCCCAGCGCCTCGCCCGCGGCCACGAGCTGTCCAAGACCGTGAAGCTGGTGGGGTTGTCGGGTCGCTATACCTTCGAGGTCGGTGGCGGAAAGTACTACGCCATGGCCCGCCAGCTCGTCCCCGAGTTGCGCGCCGCCTACGACGCCGCGCTGGCCTACTACGACGTCCTGGTCATGCCCACCGTCCCCTACACGGCCCGAGAGATCCCCCCGGCCGATGCCGGCCTGGCCGATTACCTGCACGTCGCGCTGTCGATGGTGGGCAATACTGCCCCCTTCGACGTCACCGGGCACCCGGCGTGTTCGGTTCCAGCCGGTCTGGTCGGCGGCCTGCCGACCGGTTTGATGATCGTCGGCAAGCGTTTCGACGATGCCACGGTCCTGCGCGTGGCACACACCTATGAACAGGCGGTCGGCGTATTCCCCACGCCACCGGCCGCCGCGACCGCAAGAAGTCTCGCGTAAACGAAGTATTAGTCTTCAGGACACGGACGGGCTCGGCCTTGTCCTGGCGCGGACGAACTTGTCTTCCGTGCCAAATAGGAGAAGGCCGCGATTCCGGTCCGTTTCCGGCAATTCTCGGGCTTCTTCACTGACTGTCGCTCATCGTCGAACTATCAGTCGCTCGTGGTCAAATTCACACCGTCAGAGGACGGTAGCTTCTGACCTATACGAGTTCCCGAGATTCTCTCGAAGCCCCAACTCGATGAAACAGGAGTCCTTATGGAATCTGCAATCAGCGACCACCTCGTATGTCCCCGAACATTGAACCGACGTGTGCCCGACAACTACCAACCTCCCTTCCCCATGTGGGTCGGGCGCGCCGATGAGACACTCCAGCAGGTGGTGATGGCGTATCTCGGCGTGCAGTTCCGCGGCGACGAACACCGCCAGGCCGCGCTTGCGGCAATGCGCGGCATCGTCTCCAGCTTCGATCTGGAGGACGGCCCGCTGCACCACGACCTGACCCACCATGAGGACAACCAGGGTTACGAGAACCTGATGATTGCGGGGTACTGGAAAGACGTTGCTGCCCAGTCTCGGTGGATGAGAAGCTCCAATGTTGCCGACTGGTGGGCATCGGACGAACGACTATCCGAGGGGCTAGGTTACTTCCGTGAGATAGTCGCCCCTCGGGCCGAGCAATTCGAGACTTTGTACGCCTTCCAGGAAGACCTTCCTGGTATCGGCGCGGTGATGGACGGGATCAGCGGCGACATCAACGAGCACGGGTACTGGGGCTCGATGCGCGAACGTTTCCCGCTGTCCCAAACTGATTGGATGCAGCCTTCGGGCGAATTGCGCGTGATCAGTGGTGATCCTGCCTCGGGTGGTCGGGTAGTGATCCAGGGCCACGACAACATCGCATTGATTCGCTCCGGTCAGGATTGGAAGGAGGCCGAATCGGAAGAACGCGCCCTGTATCTCGACGACATCCTCCCCACATTGCAGCAGGGCATGGACTTTCTCCGTGACAACGGTGAGACGGTCGGCTGCTACAGCAACAGGTTCGTGCGCAGTATCGACTTGGAAGGGAACTTCCTCGACTCGAGCTACAACATCGGGCAGTGGGCTTCGCTCGACCAACTGGAGCGTTGGGCAGAATCCCATCCCACCCACCTGCGAATCTTCACTACCTTTTTTCGAGTCGCGGCCGGTCTGTCGAAGCTGCGTCTGTATCACGAGGTTTCGGTAGCCGATGCACGCGACCAACTGTACGAGTACATCAACTGCCATCCCCGGACCGGCATGCTGCGCGATGCACAAACAGTGGACATTTAGCCGCTGACCTACCCCACAGCGCGTCCCGACACACCAAATTCCCACTTCGTACGTACCAGCCCCTACAGAAAGTGGAAACAATGACCTCAACGATCGAACACACACCAGACAATGCGGCGCCAGCTCAAGCCCCGGCGTCGAATCGCGCGTGGGCACTGTTCCGTGCCCTCGACGGAAAGGGCCTGGTCCCCGAGGGTTACACCGAAGGGTGGAAGAAGACCTTCGAGGAGGACTTCAGCCCCAAACGCGGTGCCGAACTCGTCGCGCGGGCCTGGACCGATCCGGAATTCCGCGACCTGCTCCTCACCGACGGCACCGCGGCTGTGGACCAGTACGGCTATCTGGGGCCTCAGGGCGAATACATTGTGGCGCTGGAAGACACCCCCACCCTCAAGAACGTGATCGTCTGCTCCCTCTGCTCGTGCACCGCCTGGCCGATCCTCGGGTTGCCGCCGACCTGGTACAAGAGCTTCGAGTACCGTGCCCGCGTGGTCCGTGAACCTCGGAAAGTGCTGTCCGAGATGGGCACCGTTATCCCGGAGGATGTCGAGATCCGCGTGTACGACACCACCGCCGAGACCCGCTATATCGTGCTCCCCCAACGGCCCGCCGGCACCGACGGCTGGACCCAGGAGCAACTGCAGCAGATCGTCACCAAGGACTGCCTGATCGGGGTCGCAGTCCCGCAGGTCCCGGCCAACTGATCCACCGAATCAAAGGAGCTAAACCCATGGATGGAGTTCACGATCTCGCCGGTGTTCAAGGGTTCGGCAAGGTGCCCCACACCGTCAACGCCGATATCGGTCCCACCTTCCACGCCGACTGGGAACACCTGCCCTACAGCCTGTTCTTCCTCGGAGTGGCGGAGCTGGGGGCCTTCAGTGTCGACGAGGTCCGCTACGTCGTCGAACGGATGGAACCCCGCCATTACATGATGACGCCGTATTACGAGAGGTACGCCATCGGCGTTGCCACCCTCATGGTCGAAAAGGGCATCCTCACCCACGAAGAACTCGAAACGCTCGCCGGGGGCCCGTTCCCGCTGTCCCGGCCGGCCGAGTCGGAGGGACGTCCAGCCCGCACCGACACCATCACCTTCGAGGTCGGGCAACGTGTCCGGGTGCGCGACGAGTACGTCCCGGGGCACATCCGCATGCCGGGCTACTGCCGCGGCCGGGTCGGGACCGTCACCCACCGCACCAGCGACCAGTGGCCCTTCCCCGACGCCATCGGCCACGGCCGCGCGGACGCCGGCGAGGAATCGACCTACCACGTCAAGTTCGCGGCCGAAGAACTCTTCGGTGACGACACGGACGCCGGCAGCGTCGTAGTCGACCTATTCGAGGGTTACCTCGAACCGGCAGCCTGACCCGCTCCCACACTGTCACCAACTGCGGCGGCGGGTACGCATCCAGTCGCGTGCCCGCCGCCGCCACCTCCACAGCCGGGATCTCCCCGACCTCTCGGAAGGATTCAACGCAATGGCCGACACACGACTTCCCGTGACCGTGTTGTCAGGATTTCTCGGCGCCGGGAAAACCACGCTCCTCAACCAGATTTTGCGCAACCGTGAAGGCAGGCGGGTGGCCGTCATCGTCAACGACATGAGTGAGATCAACATCGACAGCGCCGAAGTCGAACGGGAGATCTCACTGAGCCGCTCGGAAGAAAAGCTCGTCGAGATGACCAACGGCTGTATTTGCTGCACCCTGCGCGAGGACCTTCTCGCGGAAATCGGTGCACTGGCCGCTGACGGACGATTCGACTACCTCCTGATCGAATCGTCCGGTATCTCCGAGCCGCTACCGGTCGCTGAGACGTTCACCTTCATCGACGCCGACGGACACGCGCTGGCAGATGTCGCCCGCCTGGACACCATGGTGACCGTCGTCGACGCCCACAGCTTCCTTCACGACTACCGGACCGGCGGCCGCGTCGAGGCCGACGCACCAGACGACGAACGCGACATCTCCGACCTGCTGGTCGATCAGATCGAGTTCGCCGATGTCATTTTGGTCAGCAAGTCCGACCTCGTCACAGCAGAGCACCTGACCGAACTGATCGCGGTCCTGCGCTCACTCAATCCCACTGCCCGCATACAGTCGATGTCCCATGGCCTGATCCCGCTCGACACCATATTGGACACCGGCCTGTTCTCCTTGGAGAAGGCCGCCCAGGCACCCGGATGGCTCCAAGAATTACAGGGAGAACACACCCCCGAGACGGAGGAATACGGAATCAGCTCCGTGGTCTACCGGGAACGCGCCCCCTTCCACCCCGGGCGGCTGCACCAGTTCGTCACCGGCGAATGGGGCAATGGACGTCTCCTGCGCGCCAAAGGCTACTTCTGGAACGCGAGCCGATTCACCGAGATCGGCAGCATCTCCCAGGCCGGCCATCTGATCCGACACGGCTACATCGGACGCTGGTGGAAGTTCCTACCCGAGTCCTACTGGCCTGGTGACGAGTACCGCCGCGCAGGAATACTCGACAAATGGGAAGAACCCGTTGGTGACTGCCGGCAAGAACTAGTCTTCATCGGCCAAGGAATCGACCCCGACACACTGCATCAGCAACTCGACGCGTGCCTGCTGACCACCACCGAGATTGAACTCGGCCCCGACATCTGGACAACATGGGCCGACCCACTCGGCGACAATCTTACCGACTAGTTCACCCGCACGTTTGCCTGAACAAGCGCCATCTGACCTCCGCCGTCTCGCTGGCACCAAATGCCAACCGATCACCTGGTTAGGAACCCGCGCGGTTCCCGGATTCTCGGTCATGAGACATGACTAACCCGTACTGGGTCAGTCGGACCCATCCTCGCCGGAACTCTCGCCGAGAAGGCGAACAACTGCGACCGTTCCAAACCGGTGCAACGATGGCTGATCGCAGCCGGATGGACGGTCACACCCGATCTCTTGTGCCCGGATGTCATGAGATGGCGCAGCCGGAATCGGTTCCGAAGTTCAGTGGGTGGCTGAGAGCGGTGTGGATGCGCGGCGTGTAGGTAGCGCATCGCGGTCACAGGTGCTGATTGCCATAGGTCAGCCCACGTGTCATCCAAGAACCCGAAGCGATGTCAGGCAGCATGCCAATCACGCGAGCACCTCCCACCGTGCCAGAAGCGGTACGCCGATGACGTGGCTCAGTTTTGGCCACGTTGGCCGCGACGTCATCACGAACTCCGAGCACGCTGGCTATGCAGCTGCGACAACAACTCTGTCGATCACACGCACCACGGATTCGGAACCGAAGACTTCTTTGACACCAGGCGCAGCGTTCCCGCACCGACCACTCTGATCTACGGCGGCATCAGCCCGGTGGTCACACCGGCTGACGCGAAGGAAGCGGCACTAGCCAATCCGGCCACACAACCGATCGAGGTGCCCGGCGCCGCCCATATGCTGTTCTGGGACGAACCGACCGCAGCAGTGCAGCACTGCGGAAGTTCTTGCAGCAACAAAAGCTGGGACCAACTCCTCGCACTCAGCGCGGCCGAGCCGTTCGATAAATGACATTCGATCATTCGTCGTGGCCTGATGCCGCCGCCGGCTCCTCGAGCGGGAACACCATGGCCCTCGATTGCGCCGGCCAAGCACTGGGTCTACGGCACGATGCCGGCGCGCGCTGCAATGGCCCCGGCCTCTCCACGGTTGGCGACGTCGAGTTTCTCGAGCACTTTGGCGACGTGGAACTTGATGGTGCTCTGGCTGATTCCGAGTTCTTCGGCGATGGTGCGGTTGCGTTTGCCCATTGCGAGGTGGGCGAGGACTTCGAGTTCACGCGGGTTCAGGGTGGAGAGTAAGTGCTCGTCGGGTCGGGCGGCGGGTGGGTCCAACGGAATGGTGAGGGTCACCCGGCTCCCCCACGCGGGGATGGATTCGATGTCGATCCGCCCGCGCAAGGTGTTCAGGCGCCCGGACAGTTGCCGTGTCAGGGCGTTGCGGTCGATGTTGCCGGGACCCTGGTCGCGGACCTCGATCAGGACGTTGTCGCCGTCGCAGTCCCACGCGATCCGCATTCTGGTGAGCACCGGTTGGGCGACGAATGCCAGCACGATGGCCCGGACCATCGCCCGCGCCGCGTGCGCCACCTCACCGGGGAGTGGACGGCCGTCGGCCGGCGGTTCGATGTATTCGACGTCGACCTCACGGTGCTTGAGCAGTGGCCGCAATTCCCCGTGCAGTCTGGCGAATGCGGTGGTGACCGCTTCCTCGGAAAGGACACGGTCGGCGGCACTCGCGGATCGCAGCGAAATCAAGGCGGCCGAGGCTGTCTCGCTGGCGGTGATCCGCGAGCGGCGGTCGTCGAGATCATTCGAGCGCAGGGTTCCGAGGATCGAAGAGAGGGTCGCCTCGTGAACCTCGGTCAATTCGGCAATGGTGCGGGCACGTTCACTCGACGCGGCCCGTGACTCGGCGAGATAGTCGGGGCTGGCCTGCGCCACCTGGTGCTGGATCGACGTGGCGACGATCCCGAACACGGCGGCGACCTCATCGGGGTCGGGTGTACCCGTCTGAGACGGCCGCGGAACCAGGACCAGCAGGGTGTCGCAGAGGTCGCGGATGGCCCACACTCGGCGGCGGACGCCGGCCAGCATGGCGACGCCGTCGTAAACGCCACCGGGTTCGAGGGATTGCTTGATCTCGTCGAGTTCGTCGATGGTGACCCGATCGACGATCTCGCGCTTACCGGCTACTTTGCGGGGACGCCCGGTGCACTCGCGGGTGAAGATGACCAGGGCTTCGTGCGGCCACAACTGGCCGAGGAACCGGGAGAAGCGCGTCGCGATGTCCGGGAGCGGTCCCGTGATCACCTTCCGCATCTCCACCCAGGGGTCGACCTGCAACCGAACAGAGTCCTCCGTACTTACCACGCATTTACCGTATCGCCGGTAGGGACGGGCGGGCACTGGCCAATCGGCCAGCCCGAACCCGCCGAGCGGCCGGGTGTCGAAGCAGGCGGTAGTTGGCAGTGTCGAGTTCACCACAGATCGGCTATCTCCGAGGAGGATCATGACCGTCACCGTCGAGCAGACACGCACACGGTTCAGTGACGGGCGCCGCATCGTGCTCGACGAGAACGAGCGGCTGCTCAATTCCGTTGCGGCGGAACAATGGGACCGCGCCGGGTCGCTGATCACCTCCGCTCGGGCGGTGTTCGTGATCGGCAACGGACGCAGCGGCCTGGCCGTTCAGATGGCGGCCATGCGGCTGATGCACCTCGGCCTGCGCGTGCACGTCGCCGGTGAGGTCACGGCCCCCGCGATCGGCGCCGGTGACGTACTGATCGCCGTGTCCGGATCGGGTACCACCGCATCGGTGGTTGGCGCCGCCGACACCGCGAAGAAGGTCGGGGCCTCGATCCTGGTCGTCACCACCGCATCCGACTCGCCGCTCGCCCGGCGTGCCGACGAGGTGCTGGTCTTGCCGGCGGCCGACAAGCAGGACCACAGCGCGACCATCACCCGCCAATACGCCGGCAGCCTGTTCGAGCAGTCGGTGCTCCTCGCGTTCGACGCACTGTTCCAGGCGCTGTGGGACAACGAAGACCAGACCGCCGAGCGGCTGTGGGAACGCCACGCCAACATCGGCTGACCCGAACCCCCAAACCCCCCGAAGATAGATAACAGGAGAAACATATGACGAAGCTGCAGGTTGCAGTCGATCTGCTCACCACTGCTGATGCGCTGGCGCTGACCCACAAGGTTGCCCCGTACGTCGACATCATCGAACTCGGCACCCCGCTGATCAAGAGCGCCGGCCTCAGTGCCATCAGCGCGATCAAAGCGGCGCACCCGGACAAGGAGGTCTTCGCCGACCTCAAGACCGCCGACGCCGGCTTCCTCGAGGCCGACCTGGCGTTCTCCGCCGGCGCCGACCTGGTCACCGTCCTCGGTGCCGCCGGTGATGCCACGATCAAGGGTGCGGTCGAGGCCGGTGAGAAGCACGGCAAGAAGGTCGTCGCGGACCTGATCGGCGTCGAGAACCGGGTCGAGCGTGCCCGTGAGATCGCCAAGCTCGGTGTCGCGTTCGTCGAGATCCACGCCGGTCTCGACGAGCAGGCCCAGCCCGGATACTCCATCCAGACGCTCCTCGACGACGGCAAGATCGCCGGTGTCCCGTTCTCCGTCGCCGGCGGCGTGAAGGTCGACACCATCGCCGCCGTCCGTGACGCCGGTGCCGACGTCGCCGTCGCCGGTGGCGCCATCTACAGCGCCGAGGACCCGGCCGCGGCCGCGAAGGCACTCAAGGACGCCCTCACCAAGTAGTCATCGAATCGCGAAGGCCCCGAACACGAATCGTGTTCGGGGCCCGTCGCTATCGACGGTGCGGTGTCGGCTGCAGTGTGCCTGTGTCCAAGACTGGATCAGCTTCTGTCCGCGAGCGAGGTGGGACCGAACCCCTCGATCGGTCCCACCTCGCCGAACCTCCCTGCCCTATCGGGTCAGAGTGACCGCCACGCACGGCCGGACCGGCTGAGCATCCGATCCGCCGACTCCGGGCCGGATGTTCCTGAGGGATAGTTGTCCGGTCGACCGACACCGGCCCAGTAGTCGAGAAGCGGATCGATGACCCGCCAGGACCATTCGACCTCTTCCCGGCGAGGAAAGAGTGTGGCGTCTCCACGCAGCACGTCACAGATCAGCCGTTCGTAAGCCTCCGGGGCAGGGTCGAACACCGACCGGAAATCCATCCCGAGGCTGACCGGCTGGATGTGCATGCCGCCGCCGGGGCGTTTTGCGCCGATGTGCAGCTCGATGCCGTCGTCCGGTTGTACCCGGAAGACGAGCACATTGGACACCGCAGCAGCTCGCGCGGCCGGCGAACCGTGAGCGGGCGGTCTGAAGGTCACTGCGATCTCAGTCGTCCGCCGAGCGAGGCGTTTTCCGGTACGGATGAAGAACGGAACACCGGCCCATCGGCGGGTCGCGACACCGACCGTCAGGGCCGCGAAGGTTTCGGTCGCCGAGTCGGCGGGGAACCCCGCCTCGTCAACCAACCCTGTTACAGGAACACCGTTCTCGATACCCGCACCATACTGGCCGCGGACCGACGTCTCCGACAGTGGGCCGAGGAGTTCGGTGGCAGAGAGAACCTTGATCTTCTCGGCGGCGATGCTGGCGGCGTCGAACGCGACCGGTTCTTCCATCGCGATCAACGCCAAAAGTTGCAGCAGGTGATTCTGGATGACATCGCGGGCGGCACCGACACCGTCGTAGTACCCGGCACGTCCAGTCACTCCGACACTCTCGGCCATGGTGATCTGCACATGGTCGATGTGCCGATTGTTCCACAACGGCTCGAACATCCCGTTAGCGAAGCGCAGTGCGAGGATGTTCTGCACCGTCTCCTTTCCCAGGTAGTGGTCGATGCGGTAGATCGACGACGGCGGAAACACCCTCTCCAGTGCGGCACCGAGAGCCTGCGAGCTGGCCAGGTCGTGCCCGAACGGTTTCTCCACCACCACCCGGCGCCAGCCGTGCGCAGTCCTGTTCAGTCCGGTGATCGCAAGTTGGTCGCAGACCGGCTCGAACGCCGAGGGCGGGATGGACAGGTAGAAGACGTAATTGCCGGGCTTGCCGCGGCGGACATCGAGCTCGGCCAGCCGGGCGGCGAGCCGGGCGAACGCCGCGGTGTCGTCGAACGACCCCTGTACGAGGTGGATGCGCTCGGAGAGCCCCGCCCACACCGCAGGATCGAATGGTGTGCGCGCGTGCGCGATCACAGAATCCCGCAATCGGGAATCGAAGTCTGTACTGTCGCGAGCAAAGCCGACGAGATCGAAGTCCGGCGGCAGCTGACTGCTGTGCGCGAGGTCGTAGATGGCTGGGATCAGCTTCTTGCGCGAGAGATCACCGGTGACCCCGAAAATCACCATCGACGCCGGCTCGGCGACCTGACCGGTGTTGCCGATCAATGCCTCGCCGACAACGCCCGAGCCGCCTGCCAGCGGGTTCCGCTCCTGCACTTCAGATACGGTCACTTCAGCTGCACCCCGTCTTTTTCGCTCCACTACAGGCGCATTCAGACAATGCGTCGGGTACCAGTGTCGAAGGCGGCGAGCCGGAATGCACTTGGCCGAGCGGCCAGTGCCGGCTGCCCGTCCGGACAGGTGAGGTCGTCCCGATTCCCCCGTAGACATAGATCTCGGCAAGATCGCCGATGTGAAACGGGAATGGTGACGATGAAACTGGGACTGGTCGGTCTGGGCAAAATGGGACTGAACATGCGGGAGCGTCTGCGCGACCGTGGACTAGAGGCAATCGGTTACGACCCGAATTCCGCCGACAGCGACGCGGACAGCCTCGAAGCGTTGGTCGAGTCACTTCCCGCTCCCCGCGCGGTATGGGTGATGGTGCCGGCTGGGGCGCCGACCCGTCAGGTCATCGGGCAGCTCTCTCGCCTGCTGGCACCCGGGGACCTCGTCGTCGACGGCGGCAACTCACGGTTCACCGACGACAGGCTCAACGCGGAAATTCTCGCCGAACACGGCATCCGCTACCTCGACTGCGGCGTCTCCGGCGGGGTGTGGGGACGCGAGAACGGGTACGCGCTGATGGCAGGCGGCGACGCGGCCGACATCGACCGATTGATGCCGGTCTTCGATACGCTGCGCCCGGACGGTGAACGGGAGGAGTCATTCGTGCACGCCGGGCCTGTTGGCGCCGGCCACTACGCGAAGATGGTGCACAACGGTATCGAATACGGACTGATGCAGGCCTACGCCGAGGGGTACGAATTGCTCGCGGCGGAGGAATCCATCGTCGACGTGCCCGCGGTCCTTAGCGCGTGGTCCAAGGGCACCGTGGTCCGTTCCTGGTTGCTCGACCTCCTGGTGCAGGCGCTGTCCGATGATCCCCAATTGGCCGCGATCTCCGGCTACACCGAGGATTCCGGTGAAGGCCGCTGGACCGTCGAAGAGGCCATCGCCCGCGCGGTCCCCGCGCCGGTCATCTCCGCAGCCTTGTTCGCACGGTTCGCGTCCCGCCAGGACGACTCCCCCGCCATGAAAGCGGTTTCGGCACTGCGTAATCAGTTCGGAGGGCACGCCGTCCGGTCCGCCGCATCGGCCGGAAGCGTCTGACCCGGAACAATCTCGACCGACCGGACATCACTCGCCACGCCGAAACCTGTGCCGTGCTGATGTATCCGAACGATCTCGCCCGCTTCCTGCTTGCCTGCAGCACCTAACCATGGAGTCCAACGGTAGTGAAATTTGCGCTTACAGATCCGCAAGTTTTGGTCGTCGCCAACTCATGGGTTTCGATGAGCCGGTTCGGCCTGGTGCTGCGCAGAATCTCACCTGACCTTGACGACGACCTTGCCCTTTGCGCGCCCCTGGTCGACGTATGCCAGAGCCTCTTTGGTCTGTTCGAACGGAAAGATTCGGTCAACCACTGGACGTATGGCGCCGGAATCGATGATGGACGTGAGCTGGCGCAACTGGTCTCCACTCGATTTCATGAAGAGGAAGGAGTATGTGACGTGGTGACGCTTGGCGTTCCTTCGGATTCGAAAGCTCAGAAGGCGCATCACCTGTTGCACGATCCAGTTCAGGCCGGCTTCTTTCGCGAAAGTGTGATCCGGCGGACCTGCAACGGAGATGACCTTGCCGCCCGGTTTGAGAACGCGCAGCGAGTTCGCGAGTGTGTCCCCACCGAGGGTGTCGAGGACGAGATCGTAATCGCGCAGGACCACCGCGAAGTCTTCCTTCTTGTAGTCGATGACGATGTCGGCACCTAGGCGCTGCACCCAGTCGATATTCGCGGTGCTCGTCGTTGTGGCCACGGTCGGACCGAGGTGCTTGGCCAATTGGATCGCGAAGGTACCCAGCCCACCAGAGCCGGCATGGATGAGAACCTTCTGTCCGGCCTGCAGATTCGCCCTCTCGACCAGCGCTTGCCACGCGGTCAGGCCAACCAGAGGTATCGAAGCCGCCTCCTCCATGGTGAGCTCTCGTGGCGCGAGAGCCACATCGTCCTCCCGCATTGCGATGAGTTCCGCGAAGGCGCCGATCCGGCCTTGATCCGGCCGCGCGTACACCTCGTCGCCTGGCCGGAATCTCTGTACATCACGTCCAACCTCGACGACCACTCCGGCCAGGTCATTGCCCAACACGATCGGTAGGCGATACGGCAGGACGGGTTTGAGTTTTCCCTCTCTGATTTTCAGGTCCAGCGGGTTCACACTCGCGGCGTGAATCTGAACCAGGACGTCACCGGGGCCCACTTCCGGGTCGGGAGTGTCGCCGAACCGCACGCCGTCATTGTTTCCGTAACGATCGAGAACGAATGCCTTCATCGTCTTTTTCTCCTTGCTCTTTGTGTCGGGGCGTCGCTCAGGCGGAAACCGGGGATCGTTCCCGGCTGGACGACTCGAAGCGGGGAACGAGTTGGTCGTTGCGGCCCAAGGCGGCAACTTCGGTCTCGAGCGACGGGATTGTCAGGGCAGAGAACCGCCTCGTCCACGGCCAGACCAGCGGTGAGTTCAACAGTGCCTTCGCCCAATTGGCGACGACGACGGCCCGCGGCACATAGACGCGACTGCGCCGGTAGGCGAGTCCGTCCACAATCGCCGAGGCCGCCCGATCGACACTGGTCGTGACGTTCCCCGGATACGGCAGGCGGTTGCGCATCTGTTGGAAGGAGGGAATGTCGACCTCGGCGCCTCGCACGAGGTCGGTGTCGATCCACGACGGATGAACCAGACCGACGGTGATCCCGAGATGGGCCACTTCGCCGCGGTAGGCGAGCGCGAGCGCCTCGACCCCGGCCTTGCTCGCACCGTAGGAGGCAAGGCCGCCTATCGAGGTGAAGGACAGCGCCGATGCCACGATCAGCACGTGGCCTCCGCTGCGTTGCAGATGGGGTGTCGCATGCTTGAGTGTGCGGAATACGCCGTTCAGGTTGATGTCCACGACTCGCTCGAAGGACGCTTCGGCCGCGTGCCGCACAGTTCCGTAGGCGGCCACTCCGGCGTTGGCGACGACCATGTCCACACCGTTCATGGCACCGGCGCACTCGTCGATCGCGGACTGCAACGCCGTGCTGTCGCGCACGTCGGCCTCGCACCAATGAGACGACGGCCCCAGTTCCGTGGCAAGGGCTTGCAGTCTGTCGGGCTCGAGGCCGATCAGAGCGACACGGGCCCCCTGGGCCGCGGCCAGGCGCGCCACCTGCTCGCCGATGCCGCGCGCGGCCCCCGTGACAATCACTTTCCGTCCCACCAGATCTCGTTTCATGGCTCGACTGTAACTTCGTTATGTGACGAGCGCAATGGTCCTCCGGTCCGGATCTTCCACTGACTGCGGCGAGCTCGCTACGCGCCCGAGGCCACTGCCGACTCGCCCGCCGAACTTCCCGCCGACTGGTCCGACCCGTACAGGCGCACCGCCCGCTCGTGTGAAGCCTGGGCGAGTTCGCGTGTGTCACCGAGGCCGACGGCAAAGTTCACTCCCATCGGCAACATAACCTGCAGCACCGCGTCGTCGAACTCGGCGAAATGCTCGCCCAGCTCCAGGGTGATGTAACCGTGGACGTAACTCCACAGCTGTGCAGCGACCACCTCCGGGGCGTGGGGCTCGATTCTGCCGGAGCTCTCGAGACGTGCACATGCGTGGATAACGCGTGCGTAGGCTTCGCGGAACGCCAGGGAATGTCCGCTCAATCGCACGTCCGACTCCAGCGGCCGGTAGGTAGAGCGGGTGGACAGTCCGAACATCAGGTCGTATAGATGGGGGTTCGCGCGCGCCAGACGCCGACACGTCAATGCCAGTGCGAACAGATCCACGACCGGATCCTCAGTCTCCGGCACCCGGGAAAAGGCGGTGCCGAGTTCGGTGAACCCATGGTCTGCGACCGCGCGGACGAGCTCGGGTATCCCGCCGAAGTGGTGGTAGACCACCATGGTCGACAGACCGGCCGAGGACGCCACGGTTCGCGCCTTGATCGCGGACGGGCCCTGTTCGGCCAGCAGGCCGACCGTGGCCAGAACCAACCGTTCTGGAACACTCCCCGGAACCGGCACCGACGACGTCTCTCCCATATCTACACCTGACTTCGCTCCGCTGGGGCATCCATCTATCCGAGTGACGGTTGCCACTAGCCAATAACGAGGTTACAGTACTCCTATAACGAAGTTACTGGCGGCCGGCACCGACTCGGGCACGCTGGACATGCTTCCCCCTTCCTCCATTCACGAAGGTGAAATCTCATGACATACAAAACCAAGGGACATCTCGAGGTCGAGGACCGCGGAGAGGTGTTGATCGTGCGGGTCGACGGCGGTCCGCACAGCCTGTTCGGCATCGATATCGCCAACCAGCTCGAGGAGTTGGTAGACCGGGTGGACCGGGATCCGGGCATCCGCGCCGTGGTGTTCACCGGCACACGCCCGGGCCGATTCGTCAGCCATGCGGATGTGCGGTGGCTACAGGAAGAGGGGGCGGCGGTCCCGCCGTTCGGCCGGCGCGGTGCCTCGGCGATCGCGCGGGTGGCCCGAGGTGCGGATCGTGCCCGTGCCCTCGAGCCCGTGATGCGCAAAACCCCGCTGTGGGGAGCAGTCCAGCTCGACCGTCTGCATGCGACATTCCTGCGGATGAACGCGAGCGGCGTCATTTTCGTTGCTGGCCTGAATGGTTCGGCGCTCGGTCTGGGTGCGGAGTTCGCCTGGGCGTGCGACCTGCGGGTCATGGCCGACGGAGATTTCTTCATCGGTCAGCCCGAGGTACTGCTGGGAATCAATCCGGGCGGTGGCGGCACCCAGCGCCTGACTCGACTGATCGGCACCCATCGTTCCCTGGTCGCCATCCTCGAAGGCAAACCGTTCACGCCCGCGCAGGCCCTCGCCAACGGAGCCGTCGACGAGGTTGTTGCGCCGGGCGACGTGGTGACTCGGGCGGCCGAGCTCGCCGAATACTTCGGCGCTCGCCCGAGGGAAGCGGTGGCGGCGGTCAAGCGGTCGGTGTATTTCGGCGGCTCGATGTCGCTGTCGGAGGGATTGCATGTCGAGCGCACCGAGTTCCTCGGCACCGATCAGTCCGACGACGGCCAGCAGTTGATGCTCGACTACCTCGAGAGCACCGATTCCACCGGTGAGCTGCCCCTCTACAACCCGGACATCTACAAGCAGGCGCTCGAATCCGGGCGCGTGCCCGGGACCCGCTCGACGAACGGACAGTGAGACCAGCCATGGCCACCAAGAAGCCCTACACCCGTCACGACGTCCTCTTCTCCTCCGGTGACAGTTCCTGCGCGGCATGGCTGTATCTGCCCACCGGCGTCACGTCGCCGCCCGTCGTCATCCTCGGGCACGGCCTCGGAGCCACCCGCGACATGCGCCTGGACGCCTTCGCCGAGCGTTTCGCCAAGGCAGGCATCGCCGCCTTCGCGTTCACCTACCGGCACTTCGGTGACAGCGGCGGCCATCCCCGTCAGCTGCTGTCGATCAAGAAGCAGCTTGCCGACTGGGATTCCGCCATTGCGTGGGTCAAGGCTCGTGACGGTCTCGACAGCACACGCATTGCCGTGTGGGGCAGTTCCTTCGGCGGTGGACACGCCATCACCGTCGCGTCACGGCATCCGGAACTGCGAGCCGCCGTCGCCCAATGCCCGTTCACCGACGGGCTGGCCTCCGCGCTCGCCCTCGGCCCGGCCGCCTCGGTGAAAGCCTCGCCTCTGATCGCCCGGGATCTGGCGGCCAAGGTTCGCCGCCGCGAGCCGGTCATGATTCCGCTCGCCGGCGCACCCGGTTCACTGGCCCTGATGAATGCCCCGGATGCACTTCCCGGCTACCGGGCTATCGTGCCGACCGGGGCGACGTTCCGAAACGAGGTAGCGGCCCGAGTGATTCCCCGCCTGGTCACCTACCGGCCGGGGCGCGCAGCACAGAACATCGACTTCCCGATCCTGTTCTGCATCAGCAACACCGACACCGTCACCCCACCCGCTCAGACCCTCCGATACGCGCGTACCGCACCGCACGGACAGATCAAGACCTACGACGCCGGACACTTCGACTTCTACCTCGGCGAACCCTTCGAAGACCTGGTCCGCGATCAAACCGAGTTCCTCACCCGCCATCTCGATGCAGCGCCCGCCACACCCGCACCGGGCCGGGCCGCATCACACCGAAGGTGAACACGACAACCATGACGTTCGCATCGCTGCCCGACCGCCGCGCCGATCTCGACCCGCACGGACCCGCGGTCTCCGACGCCAGGAGCGCACTCACCAATGCGCAGTTGCTCGACCGAGTACGCGCGGCCACCCGCCACCTCCATCAGCTGAAAATCGGGCAGGGAGACGTCGTTGCCGTGAAGCTGACCAACCGTACAGAGTTCGTGGTGCTGCTGTTCGCGACCTGGCGACTCGGCGCCACCGTCACCCCGATCAACCCGGCCCTGACCGACGTCGAGGTGGCTCGGCAGCTCGGCGACTCCGGCGCACGCTTGCTCGTCGTCGAGGACGCCCCGACTCCGGCGGGTGATGTCGTCACTCTGCGCGTCGCTGATCTGTACGACGCGCCCGTGGCGGCGGACCCCGCACCTCCCGCAGATACGTCGGCCCCCGCCCTCCTGATCTACACCAGCGGCACCACCGGAGTGCCGAAGGGGGTGATGCTCGACCACACCAATATCGACGCCATGGCCGAGATGGGCGCGCAGGCACTGCAGCTGGGCGAGGCAGACCGATGCCTGCTGATCCTGCCGCTGTTCCACGTCAACGGCATCGTCGTCAGTGTCCTCACCCCGCTGCTCGTCGGTGCCAGCGTCGTCATCGCCGGCCGATTCGATCCCCGGACCTTCTTCGATCTCGTCGAATCAGAACGCCCGACCTTCTTCAGCGCGGTGCCGACGATCTACAGCATCCTGGCGGCCCTCCCCGACGACGTCCGGCCCGACACGTCCTCACTGCGTTTCGGCATCTGCGGCGCCGCACCCGCCTCAGCGGAGTTACTGACCAGATTCGAGGACCGGTACGGATTTCCCCTCCTCGAGGGCTACGGGCTGTCCGAAGGAACCTGCGCGTCGACCCTCAACCCTGTTGCGGGGCCCCGGCGCGCCGGAACGGTCGGGATTGCCTTCCCAGGTCAAGAAATTCGCATCGTCGACCCGAACGGCACCGACATGGGTGTGGGTGTGGACGGAGAGGTCGTCGTGCGCGGCCCCAATGTTATGCGCGGCTACCTCGGCCGCCCGGACGACACCGCCCGGGTCCTCGTCGACGGATGGCTGCACACCGGCGATATCGGCCACCTCGATGCGGAAGGCTATCTGACACTGGTCGGGCGATCGAAAGACATGATCATCCGCGGCGGCGAGAACATCTACCCCAAGGAAATCGAGGACGTTCTCGCCGGCGACCCGTCCGTGCTCGAGGCCGCCGTGATCGGCGTACCCGACCACATTTGGGGCGAGGTCGTCGTCGCCTACGTGCAACCAGCACCCGAATCGACCGTCGATCCGGCTGCGCTGCACGCGCTGTGCACGCAGAAACTCAGCCGCTACAAGCGGCCGACGTCGATCGTCGTCGTCGAAGCCATCGCCAAGAACGCGGTCGGCAAGATCGACAAGAACACACTGCGGGCCGCCCATACGGACTCTGCAGCGCCGGGACCAACGTATTCCACTGAACCCGCGTGAGTAGACACGCGATGACATCGAGAACATCATCGAGCGCTTCGCGACCGCCGCGGCGGTCTGCGGGACAGCGGGATTCGACGGCGTATAGGTGCAGCACGCGGCTACTTCATCGCACAGCTCCTCTCGCCCCTGCCGAGCCAGACGCGACGACGACTGGGCCAGTGACGCCGAGCACCGGATGCACGTCGTCCTCGAAAACGTTCGGCGCATTTGCGCCTGAGTGTCGCCCGGCTGGGCGGGAGGCATCGCCCCCCTTTGGTGGTCACCGACGGCTGGGCACGCCGATACCCACTGGTCTGGGGGTCCGGGCTTTCTATGGGCCTGCAAGCAATGGGACCCGCCGGCGGCGATCTCGGAACGTTCGAGTTCGCGGCGCTTTTGGGCAACTCGGCGGATGCATCCGGCCCTGCGGACTATGGTGCTTGACCGTGTCTCGGCCGCATCATGGAAGCGCATCGTCCGCCGCGAGATCTCATGGCGTCGGCTCCACAGCCACGGTGGTCGAGAGTCGACTCCTGACCGTCCCTACAGTCAGCCCTGTGGCGAATGGTCGTCTTTGCGGACAAGAGGGTCCGCTCGCGAGCGCCCTGGATGTGCTGGGCGAGCGACGGACCCTGCTGATCGTTCGATCGTTTCTCCTCGGACCGAGCGTTTCACCGACCTCGGCGCGAGGCTGCCGGCCGCGGGACCGAACCGACTGACGGTCCGGTTCCGTCGGCTTCAGGGCGTCGGCGTCGTAGAGAAGACGTCCAGCGGTACCTACGCGTTGACGAAGTTCGGCGAGGGACTGCCGCTGCCCCGTCATCGGCTTGGATCTCTGGGGCTCGGTCTGGCTCCAGAAGAATTCGCCCCGGAACGGCCCCGACCCGACACGGTCGCTCGGTGTATGACGGGCGCGGTGTCGCCGAATCTGCTGTCACGCCTAAACCTCGGGTGCTTCGTACACGCTCGTGAGGTCTCCACTATGCGCGTGTGCAAGTCTGGGCTGCCAGTTGCGTCCGGGGAATCGGAATCAGAGTCTGAGATCTCTATCGCGTTGACCATGGGCACGCTCAACTCGGCGGAAGCGCGCCTCGCCGGTGAGCCCGCGTGTTGGTGAAAGGCTCGGGCCTTCCGAAGCTGTTCGCGGCCACCGCTCGGAAGCTCGAAGGCGGTCGCTGAGAGGGCGGGCTTGACATGCTCACCCGACACAACGATCGCGTGGTCGGGAGCGTCCTCGCAGCGACCGACCGTACCAATCAACACTGACCTACCAGAAGCCGAATCGCGCCGTCAACTGCATACCTCCACAACGATTGCGAGAGACAGAGAGGTACAACAATGACAGAGTTCCTACTTTGGTATATCCCGCTGGTCGTCTTCATGCTCTCACCCGCACTGATCCCGATCCTTATCCACGCTTGCGGACACCTCTACGACGCAGTCCGACCACAGCCGGAATCAGCACCACGAGAGGTTAAGTCATAGATCGCGCCCGGATCCAACCGGAGAGCAACTCTGCGAACAGAGCATTTCTTCGACCGCGAATGCCTCACCGGCAGTGGAGTTGTCGACATGTGGTCGCGCATCGGACGGACTGGTCGCCGAGCCGTGTTGGTGGCAGCACCAGTGGGTCGACTGACATGCCGCACCGTTAGACGACGACATCCTGGCGGCACGGATCAACGCTGAGAACGACGGCAACAAACTGAGGAGCACACAATGGAAACTGCCGACTTTCTGACGATAGACATATACGAGCGTCCACCACGCGGACGCATACGCTGGAGCCGCACCGTGAAGGGTGCGCTGAATGGCGGGCTCGAAGGGCTACGCGCAGCAACGGTGAACTACGCAAACAACGCTACTCGTTCACTCGCGCCACGAATCCTTCCCGGGGGCGTCGCTCTCGTTGCTGCCTGGGACTCCGCCGAGGCAGCGCATGCAGCCTTCCGCGGACCGCTACGCGTGGCAGCCGAAGGCAATGACCGCTTCAGTCTGGACGGCGAGGTTGTCCGCGTGAAGTTCAACAGCGACAACGACGACTGGCATGGATGGAGGCCGGTGGATTTCGGAACGGAACCGCTCGCCGACGACGAACCGATGGTAGCGATCGTGCACGGAATCGTGCGACCTCGCGAGCTGACGAACTTCATTCACAACAACATGCACGCTGCCAGTCGCGCCGCCCACCACCCCGGGCACCGCGGCAGTGTCGACGTGTCGTCGAAACTGCCGTTCGAACACACCTCGATCAGCCTGTGGAAGACACTCGCCCTGGCCCAGGACTACGCCTACTCACCTGGCGGACACGCCAAGGCGCTCAAACATGCCCTCGAGACGAACACGCACAAGGTCGGGTGTTTCTTGCGAGTTCGACCACTGGCAAGCACCGGAAGCCTGGGGATCGACGCTCCGGCGTTCCCAAATTTGCCGCCGGCCAACCGCGGCGAACTATGAGGGATACCCACTTTCGATGCCCAAGGCGCAGAGCACCCGTAGCCGTGGCAAAACACTGGCCCTGTAGCACAAGGCTGAGGTCCAAGACCCCGGGCCGGGAAACACCCCGTCACGCGTGCGCTTCCGACAGTTGATTCCTAAGAACGTGATTGCCGACAATACGAACTGCACCGGGCTGGGCTAATGCGACTCCATTGCGCCCAGCATCTCGAGGTGGTCGAGGAAGGCATCGTGAAGCGCTCGAGGACGAGATCTCCGAGGCAGACCACAGGACGTCGAGAGAGCCGTGGCAAACTGCCCGACGTCGGCCTCCGCACCAGCAGGTAGACGTGCGATGAGCACCCGCCCCCTCGAGGCCGTCGGCGCCTCCCGCGTTGTCTCCGAGGCTTGGCGACCGCCCGCAAGACCGGTTTCGACGGACCCATCACCCTGATCGGATCCCCGAAGACCACCTCCTTTACCGACCGGCCCCTCTCTCGAAGGCCTTCCCATCGGACGCCCACGACCACGGTCGTCGACCGAGTTCCGGTCACATGAATTTCTGAAGCAGTGCCTCGGAGTGGGTCTCGTCCTCGGTCGCCGGCCACGCAACTCGACACCGATCGGCGCCATGTTCATATCGGGGATCGCCAAGTCCCCTACGCCGCAATGGTCATCGCCACAGGCGCCGCCGGGCGGCCCAGTAATCCGCCGGCGGCTGGGACGGTGCGGCATCCGCCCCCAACGGCGCGAGCAGTTGCAGCAGAAACGTTCCGCGGGGCCTGCGTTGACACAACGCTAGGGGTTTTCTTGCCTCGACAAGCGACTGGCATTCAGCGCGACAACGTCGGCCCAGAAACTTATTGGCGGCAGGATCGCCAAACCGAAGACGGAAATTGATCAGTGGCGCGTAAGGTCGATCTACGTCGGTCCGAGTAGGCTCAGATCGCCAACACGAGCTTGCCGGTGTTCGCACCCGTGAACAGCATGTTAAGCGTTTCGCCGAACCGCGCGACACCGCCTTCGACTACATGCTCTCGTGACTTGATCGTGCCATCGGTCAACCATTCCGCGATCCTCGCGACGGCCTCGCCATAGCAGTTGAAATAGTCGAATACGACCAACCCCGACATGGACGCGCGGAAGATCCGCAAAGACATGTAGCACGTGGGGCCGGGTGGCAGCTCCGTTGCGTTGTACGACGCAATCGCACCGCCGATGACAACCCTGGCGCCCCGCCGCAGGTTGCCCAGCGCGGCATCCAGGAAACGCCGCCGACATTGTCGAAGTACACATCGATCCCTTTGCGGCGCCAGATCGCGAAGCCGCCCCAACACATCCTCGCCGCGATAGTTGATCGCAGCGCCGAAGCCGAGTTCTTCGGTCAGCATGCGGCATTTCTCCGGACCGCCCGCAATTCTGATGACCTTTGCCCCCAACGCTTTTGCGATCTGACCGGCGACACCGCCGACCGCTCCGGCGGCTGCCCGAGATCACCACGGTCTCACCGGCCTGCAGTTTACCGACTTCGAGCAGTCCGAAACGCTGTCATGCCGGGCATCCCGAGGGCGCCCAGCCACATCGCGGCCGGTGCTATGCCGACGTTGACTTTGTGGACGCCGCTGCCGTCGCTGATCGCGTATTCGGTCACCCGAAGGAACCGCTGACTATGTCCCCCACCGAGAAACCAGGATGGGTCGAGTCAACGACGGTGGCAATAGCCAGCGATCACATGACCTCATCGATACCCGACCGGAGGTAGGTATGATCGGACATCATCGAGCCAGCCACGCATCGCCGGATCTATCGATACGAGGTCGACCTTTGCCAGAAACTCGTCGGCCGAGAGGGCGCGAAGTTCCTCGGTCGCGACGCTCCAAGTGTCCGCGTCGGGCAGTCCGGAAGGCCGCCTCGCGAGCCGCGCCTGTTGGGTCTTCGTCATATGTTCTCATTCGTTAGTCGGATCGCGGCGAGTGCCGGGCGGCGAAGGTTCATGGTGGCTCGTGCCGCGGCGTTCGCGGCACCCATTCCGTGCGAGGCCAACCTTGCCCTGACATGCCGCTACATCGCATGCTTTTTGTCCGAAGCTGGATTCGCCCAGGACGTGGCCGCCAAGCGCGCTTCCTCCACCTGATCGAAGCGCATGGCTGCGGCCGGCGAGCCGCATCGGTGCCGAATTTCTCTGCTATGGCGAGATGGTCCCTGAAGGTCAGGTCTGGCGGGCTATTCGAAACCGGTTATGGCGACGACGAACACACTACTGTTAATCACGTTTCTCCCGGTCTTACAACTCGATATCAAGGTTCGTGGGGCAGTTATTTGCTCGACAGCAAGTCTCCGAGTTCCTGCTTGTGGCGCTCGAGCCAGTCCGCTTCTTTCACCGGGAGGGGGCATGATCAGCCCGGCTTCCATAATGGATGTGGGATCCATTTCGTCGAGTCCGAGCAGCAGGCTCCGGGCGTCTTGACCCGTGATCGTGGTCCACGCTTCGGACAGCCGGGTCAGTAGTTCGGCTCGCGACCGCCGGTCCCGGCCGGACCGGATGTTTCCACTGATCACCGACACGGTGTTTGGCCTACCGGCAGTGAAGAACAAGGACGGCTCGTACTCGGTGAACACCACGTTGACGAATCCGCGAGGAGCGCCGGTGACCTCGGTGTGCACGGTTGTAATTGCTTCGGCCAGCCTGGCACGGTGGTCGGTGTCGAGCGATCCGGCTGGAACCATGCATTGATACAGCGGCATATCTAGCTTCCTTTCTGAACTTGAGGATTTTCCCGGTGGGGCCTTCAGCAGTGCGTCGACGATGAAGTAGTTGCCGTTGTCATCTGCCCGGCCGGGTTCGCCGGTGTGAAACCAGCGGTGAGGGGACCGACCAATAGTCCGGCGATGCGCCGATTTGGGTGCGGGCGAGAAGATTTCAAAAGCGGAATCCACCATCGTCGAACCTTCCGGTATCCGAGATTTGCTGACAGGAGTGCGATCAGACTGTGCTGAAGTTCTGGGCCATATCCGCCGCCGCGAATTCGCTGACGGTGCGATCCGCGGCGGTGGAGGCTTCCAGGCGTTCGAGGACTGATTCGAGTTCACGGGACGGAATCGCACACGTCAGCTCATCTTGCGGGAGGCTGGTCCGGGTTCGGCTGACCGCGCACCCTGGGCTCACGGCGACCTGCCCGGCGTGGGCGAGGGGGACGATCACGCATTGCGGCTTCCGGGCTAGGGTGAGATCGGGGACGGCGCCGAGCAGAGTCATCAATGCGGTCGGCGACAGCTTGGCCAGGATCACGTCCGCCTTCCCCGCTCCCGCCAGGGGTTGGTAGCTAATCGTGGAGGGCCGGAAGGGCAGGGTGGCGGCGGCCATCAGATCGGCCTCGCCAACCCAGCCGCTGCCGACGAGAGCCGCGGTGTCCGCGCCCGCGGCGGCCTGTTCGAGCGGGATCAGTCCATGTGTGTAGCTGCCCACGCTGCAGTGTGCGTGATCGGCCGCGACGGTGTCGAGGCGTTGCTGCTCCGCCGGTGCCCAGAAACAGCATCCGGCAGGTTGTGCTGGGACCCGCTCGGTGAGGTTCCCAGCTGTGGATTCATCGAAGCTCACCGCGACAGGCGCCTCGGTGAGGCCGAGGAGTTCGGACAGTCGGCGTGCCGATTCGGCGTAGGTGCTCATGGAATGCCTTTCGTGTCGTCTGTGAGGAAGCGGCGTTATGGGTAAGTCAGACGGATTCTGTGGGAATCGATGTCAAGGTCGATCGCCACTGCACCGGTTGCTGATCGACGCCAGGAGTCCGAGGCCTGGTTATCGATCTCCAGCAAGATCGTCGTGTCATGCGGCAAGTTGTCGACCGTCAACGAGGTCGGTGTTCCGCGGCGCGACGGGGTGGCAGCGAACGTGTCGATCTCCAGCACCCGGTGTTTCGTGTCGTTGTGTGTGCGTCGTATACCAATCAGCGGGTAATCGACGTCGCGCACTGTCGGCTCGTCAAATATGGCGGTGTTCGTGGAGTTGAAAACCCGGGACCAGGCGCCGGGTTCTGCGCATTCGATCATCAGCATCGTCGCATTGATCTGGCCGCGCGGCCATTGTCCGCCCTCGCCGAGCCAGAACGCGAAGCGGCTGTCGTCCTCGCCGAAATATTTCGGCTCGAACTGACTTTCGGATACGGCCCGGAGACGTTCCCAGGATGTGATGTCACCGAGTTCGCGGGCCATCCACAGGGCGATCGACAGCATCTGCGGGTCGTCTGCCAACTGGACGACCGGCACCTTGGGGTTACTCCAGCCCAGCTGTCGCATCGCGGACTCATATAGGTCGATGCCGAGTTGGGGGTCCTGCGGGTAGATGTAGTGCAGGAGGCAGAGCGCACTGTAACCGTTCACCGGTCCGGGGAACGTCATTGTCGCGTTCTCGATGGGATCGTAATAGAACGCGACCCAATCGATGCGGCCTTGCCGGTCGAGTCCCATGTAGTGCTTCTTGGCGAACGCGATCCAATCTATAAACGGCTCGTTGAGCGACGTGTGCAGGAGCGAGTCGTAGATCTTGAGACCCAGACCGGAGGCACTCATACAGAAGGGCCAGATCTTAGTGTTTTCACAATGTGCGCCCTGCGGTCGCGCCGCCAGCTGATCAGAGATGAACTGCGCCATCCGCTGATGCGTCCATTCAAACCTGCGGTTCTGGTATCCGGAAACCTCGAACGGCGTGGTGTGTGTCGGCTGTCCCGACACGTAATGGCGCATGCCCAACAGGAGGTTCAGCCAGCCCCGGTAAAACAGGTTACCGTCGCTGCCGACCGGGTCCGGCTGCAGACCCCACGGCTCGATACCGTTTCCGGTCCAACCTGGAAGGGAATACCGCCCACGAAGGTGCTCGGGGGCAACCATCAGCCATTCAGGAGGATATCTATCGACGTTCGGGTCGGGACCGATCAGGGTATTCCAGTCGATGCCGCCCCAGAATGTGACATAGCGCCGGGCCAGCTCGTCGAGAATGCGGGTGTAGCCCTCCCGCCAAGCCGGAGTCGCTTCCAGCATCATGGGCAGCACATAACCCATTTCAGCGAGGTCGAAACGCGGGAAGGCACACATCGGCGGCTCACTGTATCGGTCCCACCACGGATGCGGCTCGCCCTGATCGGACCAATCATCGTCGGTTGTGGCCTTGTCCCACATAAATCTGAGCCAGCCCAAGGATCGGTCGTTGAGCCCGGCTGCCGTCGTCGTCGTCCTATACGGATCGAAAGTGCGTGTCGTGGCTGTATTTGTTGTCATATCAGGGCTCCAGCATGGGTTCGTCGGTCGCGGCGCGGACCATCGATAGCGTGGTACGGGCTTTCCAGGCTGCCGTCCACGCAGGATCCAGGCGCACGACGGCGGGTTCGATGACGATCGTCTCGGCACCGCAGGCGGCGTCATCGTGGTCGATATACGGATCGGGTATGCGGCGGTGGGGTCCGCTCGCGCGGCCGATCTTGACGAACTTTCGGGTCAAGCCGTAGAACCACAGCAGCACGAAGGCGCTGCCCTGAAGCTCGACTGTGCCGTCGTGGAGGCCGCGAACGATTTTGTCGACCGTTCGCGGTGAGCTGAGCGTCGTCAGCGCCTGCCAACTCGAGCGGATATGTAACGCGCAATCCGGAGCGGCAGCATGCCCGGAATACGTTGCGGCGCGCCTTAGCTGACCGTCGAAGACCCAATGCCGGGCAACCCGGTCTCCGGCGGACAATTCGAATGTCAACGTGCGGGTGATCTGCGACCTCACCGATGGCATGAACCGGGATCCCTGCGCGATGCAATGCCCGAGGATCCACAACAGCATTTGCAGCGCCACATTCGACATCGGCTATCGCGCCTTCCCTGAACCGCGCGTGGGTTTCAGGTGGCTGACCAAGAACTCGGTTTGGTCGGCGACCAGTTGCTCGAACGCCGCCCCGAGGTAGAAGTCGAAATGCCCGGCGTCATAAAGCCGAACATCGCCGTGTGGCGCCTGCCGCGCGTAGCGTTCGGTCTGTGCGGGTGGGGCCACCGAATCGGTTGCGCTGATGCAAATCAGGATCGGCGCGGCGATGTGTTTGGCCGATCGGCCGGGCCGATACCGGATCAGGCTCGTCACGCTGCGGGCGGCGGCGCGGTTGACCCACTGGTAGCCGGCAGGCAGCAGTGCGAGCATCCCTGGCAGTGCATCTGGTGCGTTCATCAGCGCCAGTTCGCCCGGTTGCGCCGCAACAGGCACGGTGACCGACTCCTTCCCCCGCGCCGCTGCCAGGAAATCGCGAGCTACGTAACCGAGCAACGCCAGCGTCTCGCGCAGCCCCAGCCCGCCCGCGGAAGCCAGACCATCGGTGAATGGGCATTGAGCGACCGCGGCACTAAGTTCTGGATGCCGTGCGGCGACGGAAATCGCATGTCCTCCACCGAGGGAGCTTCCCCACACCGCGACCCGGTGTCGGTCGACTTCCGGAAGCCCAGCCACGTACTCGAGCGCGGCGTCCCAGTCGGCCAACTGCTTGGTCATCGACAGCACCTGACGAGGCGTGCCACCGCTGTCGCCCAGATTGCGGTAAGTGAATACCAGCACGGCAAGGCCTGCTGCGGCGAATCGCTCCGCGAAAGGCGCGAGCCCCATCTCCCGCGTGGCGCCCAAACCGTGCCCCATGACGACTACGGGCACAGGCGCTTTGGAAGCAGTGGCCGGCACATACAACCAGGCCGAGCACCAAGAGTCGCCGGACTTGAAGTCCACAGTACGGCGGCTGAAATTACTTGTTGCTTCTCGTGTCATTTCTTCACTTCTTGTTTGTGGTGTCGAACGCGGCGTTTCCGTGCCGGAGGGCCGCGCCGTACCCGCCGGGCTGGTACAGCGGCAACTCGCCGGTTACTGCGGTGTCGCGCAGGTAGTGCAGCATGATCTCCTGTGCCTGCCGCTGCGGCAGCGAAGCCAGGAATTCGGTCCGTTCGAGATGCAGTCCCTCGGCCATCGACAACGATCCACCCACATTGACCGCGCGTTTGGCGGCGGCAATCGCCTCAGTCGGCCGCGCCGCAAGATGGGCGGCACGTTCGACGGCCCGTGAAATAAGCCGATCGGCGGGAACGATCTCATCGATCGCCCCGATTGCCAGTGCTTCCTCGGCGGGGAAGGGCCTTCCTTCGAGGATTGCTACCAGCGCACGGTGTGATCCGATAAGCCGAGGCAGGCGCTGAGTGCCGCCGGCGCCGGGCGCAAACCCGAGCAGAACCTCGGGATGACCGATGAAATAGTCGCCTTCAGGCATCAATCGTAGGTCGCAGGCCCAGGAGATCTCGGCGCCCAGACCCATTGCCGACCCGTTGAGGGCCGCAACGAAGATTGTGGAACTGGTGCTCATTCGGAGCAATGTTTCATGCATGAGGTCGAGCTGAACCGCGCCGGTCATCGGCGTCTGACTTGCCAGCCATCGGGTGAATTTGGTCCGCCCGAACAGGTGGGCGACCCTCGCCACCATGCTGGTGACCCCGCGCCCCACCGGGGGAATGACCGAGCCGTCTTCCTGTAGCCATTGCAGGTCGGCATGGCTGATGAATCGGTCCGGATGCGACCCTGAGAACACCACCGCGCGAACGTCGGGATCGCGGTCTGCTCGATCGACGAGGTCGAAGAATTCCGAAGCATCCGCACGGCCGAACAGGCCGAGACTATCGCCAGTGAAACGTGCAACCATCACCCCGCCGCCGACTGCCTCGGTCTGGATGCGGGACCCCGCGCGATGCAGATCCGACATGACTATGTTGTCTCCTTACTCACTTCGTCCACGAGAAAACTGCACCCGGAAAGGAATAGGCGTGAAGGCGGCGGAACTTTGTTATAAAACCTCGTTATTTCAAGCTAGTGGACTCCGTCACATATGACAACCCCCTGTAAGAGTCCGCGACCTAGCGAGGGCATGTCCGACAAATGTTTTGATCGAACAGAACGAAACTCTGACGTCGTCGATGTCCGCGCGCTCGCGCACCGGGTACGCCTCCTCACGACCTCGCTGGCCGATGTCGTTTCAACGAAGAAAGTCGTCGACCTCGCCGCCGTAGTGTTCCAGACCTGGAAGACGCCTTTCGTGCTCCAGATTCCATCGCCGCTGAGCTGGCCTGCCGAAACACACAGTTCAGCGGCAGCAGCAAACCTATCGACGCCGACCTCGGAGAAACCCTCTGCGTGTACATCGCAGACTGGCTCCGCGCCCTCGCCGACATGCCCGTGACCGCTGTCCTGCTCGACGGCCGAGGGCTCATTCCTCGTGGCGCGCCGCCGAGAAACTGTGTGACGGCGAATACGTCAGTCTTGAAATTGGGCTTCCTACCCTGATCCCCAACTACATGCCAGCCGGTACGGATCTGGTGCTGCAGCCAGCGGCCTCCGTGAGCAGCATCTGCCCCTCCCCCTGCAGTCGCCCCCCCGGAGAATGGCAGCCTCGGTATAGGCCGTAGCCATACGAGGGCGACAAAGACCCCGACCTGATCAATGTGGGCAAGAAACCGTCACCGTTCGGCCAGGTGCCTCCTTCTTCGACTCTGCGGCAAGCTTCGAGATGATCAGATGTGGACGAATCGATGTCGCGGCCCTCGGCGCATGCCGGTGGCTGCTGCCGGCGACACCGCCAACTGGATGATTCCCGGTCACATGGTCAAAGGGATGGGCGGCGCGCTATGGATCTCGTGCACCGCGCGAAAAAGCTCGTCGTGCTCATGGGCGCACACTGCCAAAGATGGCGCACCGACGATCGTCAACGACGAGTTCACTGCCGCTGACTGGCACGCGGGTAGTCCCGGCCCCGAGGGTCGTTCGCGTGGCTTTATAGAAACCTGCCGCTGATGCCCCATTGAGGCCTGCCCGCGAACGCACCGATCCGACGCCCTATAGCCCGTCAACTTGGATCGGAGTTGCCCGTTGATCGTGTTCGGAGTCGACGCCAACAAATCCATTCATACGTTCGTCGCTGTCGACGATATCGGCCATCTGGTGGGGCAGCGCACCGTCAAGGCCACCACCGAGGGTCATCTGCGGCGATTGGGTGGGCCATCCAATGGCCGCGGTGCAGTTAGCGTGAACTGCGGGGAAACGCCTTATAACTCCGAGGCTCGTGGCATTGCCGACCCAATTCACCGATGTGCATCTGGCTGAGGCCGTTTCGCCCACCAAGCCCTCCCCGATCCAACTGTTACTTGCATCATGGAAGTGACTAGGGTTACATTTAGCTTCCCAGCCCAAACGCGAGGATTGCGGTGCTGATCGATCTGACCGTCCGTCGGGCAGAGCGCCGACGGTGGCTCTCCGAGTCGGCCACTTCTCGCTGCCAATTGATGAGGTGCAACATGAGTTCTTCCGTGAGCGATCGACCTGTCCAGCAATACCTTTCAGTCGAGGTCGAAACCCAGTACGTCGAGGTAGACGGCGTCCGGTACGCCTATCGAGAGGTGGGACAAGCCGAGCACATGGGCACGACCCCGTTGGTTTTCCTGCACCGTTTCCGGGGAACCCTCGATGACTGGGATCCGGCGTTCGTCGACGCCGTGGCCGAGCAACGGCACGTCATTCTTTTCAGTGACGCGGCGGTGGGTTCGTCCACCGGGTTGCCGGCCACGACTGTGGACGAGAAGGCAGATAACGCAGCATCCTTCGTGAGGGCACTGGGCTATGACGTCGTCGACGTGCTCGGATTCTCCATGGGTGGCTTCGTCGCGCAGGCCCTCGCGATGCGGGAACCGGCTCTGGTACGCAGCGTTGTCCTCGTCGGCACCGGCCCGGGCGGCAACGTCGAGACCGAACCGCACACCGACATCGTTTTTGGCATCGCCCTCACACCCGAGTACTCCTTCGAAGACATCCGCTACCTGTTCTTCGCCGAGGGTCGCGATGCCGAGACTCGGGCCTACATTGACCGCCACGCCCTCAGAACCGACCGCGAACCTCCCGTCGCACCGGCGACCATTCAGTCGATGGCCGGTCTGATCATGGACTTCATGGGCGGAAAGACCGACCATTACGCCCGGCTCGGCGAGATGCGCCAGCCGACGCTCATCGTCTCCGGGGACGACGACCACTTCTTCCCGGTCAAGAATCAGTGGCTGCTCTACCGGGAGCTACCCGACGCGCAGCTCGCGGTATACCCCCAGGCCGGGCACGCACCGCACCAGCAGCACCCCGATGCGGTCGCGGGCCAGGTCACGCGATTTCTACACGTCCAGGACACGGCAGCCGCTGTATGACGAACTACAGCAGCCTGTATGAGAGTTGGCGTGCGGACCCGTTGCGCTACTGGGGCGAGCAGGGAACCCGCGTCGAGTGGGACACTCCGTGGAGCGCGGTGTTCGACGCGGACACCGGTCCCTATGGCCGCTGGTTCCCCGGTGGCCGCTTGAACACCAGCCACAATTGTCTCGATCGTCACGTGGAGGCGGGCGCCGGCGACCGGCTCGCGCTGGTCTGGGACAGCGCGATGACCGGCGAAAGTGCCGGCTACACCTACCGCGAGCTGCGCGACCGTGTCGCGAAAGTCGCGGGTGCGCTGGCAGCAGTGGGCGTCGGCCAGGGCGATCGTGTCGTCATCTACATGCCGATGGTGCCGGAGGCGGCGATCGCCATGTTGGCGTGCGCACGGCTGGGAGCAGTCCACTCGGTCGTGTTCGGCGGCTTCGCCGCCTCCGAGCTCGCCTCCCGGATCGATGCTGTCGCCCCGCGGGCGATCATTGCCGCGTCCTGCGGCGTGGAGCCGGGCCGCGTGGTCGCCTACAAGCCCGTGCTCGATGCGGCACTGTCGCAGGCGCGCCACCGTCCCGAGGCCTGTTTCATCCTGCAGCGTTCACAGGCGATCGCCGAGCTTGTCCCGGGCCGCGACCACGACCTGTTGGTGGCCGAGGCAGCGGCGCAACCGCACGATCCGGTGTCCGTCGCGGCCACGGACCCGCTGTACATCCTGCACACGTCGGGAACGACGGGGCGGCCTAAAGGCATCGTCCGGGACAACGGTGGCCACGCTGTGGCACTCACCGCATCAATCGCGACGATCTTCGGCCTACAGGCGGGCGACGTCATCTGGGCCGCATCGGATGTCGGCTGGGTGGTCGGTCACTCCTACATCGTCTACGCGCCACTCCTCGCCGGTCTGACGACAGTCATGTACGAGGGCAAACCGGTCGGCACCCCGGACGCCGGCGCTTTCTGGAACATGATCGCCCGGCATCAGGTGAATGTTCTCTTCACGGCGCCCACCGCGATCCGCGCGATCAGGCGGCAGGACACAGATCTCGAGCTGATGAACCGGTACGACATGTCTTCCCTTCGTGCGGTCTTCCTGGCCGGTGAGCGGTGCGACCCGCCGACCGCGACATGGCTACAGTCCCGGATCGCCCTGCCGGTCATCGACAACTGGTGGCAGACCGAAACAGGCTGGCCGATCACCGCACGCTTCCGTGGGGGTGAGCTCACGCCGTTCAAGCCCGGTTCAGGGGGGCGGCCGAGTCCGGGTTTCGAGGTTCGGGCTCTGGGCGACAACGGCGTTCCGTTGCCGTCGGGTGAGACAGGCAACCTCGCGCTGCGGCTACCGCTGCCACCGGGGTGCGCCCCGACCCTGTGGGGCGACGACGACGGGTACCGCGCGTCCTACCTCGATGACTTTCCCGGTTGGTACCGCACGGGCGATGCCGGGCATGTCGACGAGGACGGGGACGTGTGGGTCTTGGGCCGCACCGACGACATCATCAACGTTGCGGGGCATCGCCTTTCGACCGGTGCGATGGAAGAGGTACTCGCGGCCCATCCTGACGTGGCCGAATGCGCGGTGATCGGAGTGACCGACTCGCTGAAAGGTGAGTCGCCGGTGGGCCTTGTCGTGCTCAGGTCTTCGGTGAGCCGGGACCCGGAGGCCGTCGTCAGCGAGCTCGTCGAGATGGTCCGCAACCGGATCGGTGCCGTGGCCGCCTTTCGCACCGCACTGGTCGTCGACCAACTTCCCAAGACCCGGTCCGGGAAGATCCTGCGCCGGACCCTGCGCGACCTGGCAAACGGTGAGCCTGTCCACGTGCCGCCGACCATCGAGGACGCCACTGTGCTGGAACGACTTCGCAGCACTTTCCCGGCGTCGGTTCACTGACGCCTGACAGACCCGAGACGGCCCCGATCCCGGGTCCGTTCACCCGGAGGACGAACCCCACGGAAGTTGTCCACGTCACCGTGCCGTGTCGTCCCAACAATAAGGAGAACCCACATGGGACGAGTCGAAGGGAAAGTCGCCTTCATTACCGGTGCTGCCCGTGGTCAGGGCCGGAGCCACGCCTTGCTGCTCGCAGAGCAGGGGGCGGACATCATCGCACTGGACATGTGCAAGCCACTCGCGTCGGCTCGCTACGAGCTAGCGTCGCCGGACGATCTTGCAGACACGCGTAAGTCGGTCGAGGCCCTCGGGAGACGTTGCGTCAGCGTCGAGGCCGACGTGCGTGACGAGAACCAACTCGCGCAGGCACTCCGCGAAGGTGTGTCGGAGATCGGCCCAGTTGACATCGTGATTGCCAACGCCGGCGTCGCTCTTTTCGCGGTGGACGAGGCTCACGGGGCCTGGCAGGACACGATCGACATCAATCTCACGGGCGTCTTCAACACGCTGGAGGCTGTCGTGCCTGCCATGGTCGAGCGGGGACAGGGTGGCGCCATCGTGTTGACCAGCTCCACCGCCGGCCTGCGCGGTATCCTCGGCTCTTCCCGAGCAGCTCTCGGCTATGTCGCCTCCAAGCACGGCCTGGTTGGGTTGATGCGCTCGTACGCCAACAACCTTGCAGCCCATTCGATCCGGGTCAACACGGTGAACCCTTCGGGCGTGGAGACGCCGATGATCACCGCCGAATCGATGATCGGTTTCGTCGAGGCGAATCCGCATCTTGCGCCCGACATCACCAACCCCATGCCGATCGACCTACTGCCGTGCCAGGACGTCAGCAACGCAGTGCTCTACCTGGTATCCGACGACGGCCGCTACATCACCGGAACGACCCTGTCCGTCGACGCCGGCTTCAACAACAAGAACTGAGGAGACGAATCATGACCGGACGTGTCGAGGGCAAGGTTGCATTCATCACGGGCGCCGCCCGTGGACAGGGTCGTGCGCATGCCGTGCGGCTGGCGTCGGAGGGCGCCGACATCATCGCCGTAGACCTCTGCGAGGCAATCGATTCGGTGCCGTACCCGCTGGCGACCGACACCGACCTGAAGGAGACAGTGCGCCTGGTCGAGGGCCTCGGTCGAAGGATCGTGGCAAGCCGGGCCGATGTGCGCGACCTCGCCGCACTGGAGACGGCGGTGGCCGCGGGTGTCGCCGAGTTCGGGCGCCTGGACATCGCCGTGGCGAACGCGGGCATTCTCTCGGCGGCGCCCACCGAGGCCCTGGCGGAGCAGAGCTGGCAGGACATGATCGATGTGAACCTGACGGGTGTCTACCACGCAGCCAAGGCCGCGATCCCGCACATCCGAGCGGGCGGCGCAGGTGGGGTGCTGATCCTGAGCAGCTCTGCGCTCGGGATCCGTGCCATGCCCAACCTCCCGCACTACGTCGCCGCGAAGACGGGCGTGATCGGGCTGATGCGGGCGATGGCGCTCGAGCTCGCCGCCGAGAAGATTCGGGTCAACACCGTAAACCCCAGCATCGCAGACACGCTCATGGTGCAGAACCCCGCCGTGCATCAGCTCTTCGTCCCAGACGTCGAAGACCCGACCCGCGAGCAGGCCGCGGAGGCGTTCGCCACCCTCAACCCGATGCCGACGCCCTGGGTCGATGTCGAGGACGTCGCCAACGCGGTGCTGTTCCTCGCATCCGACGAGGCGCGCTACGTGACCGGCCTCGAGATGAAGATCGACGCCGGATTCTGCCTGGCGTGACGCCGGGCGACACCATCCCATCAAAGTGTTACCCGTATGTGAAAGGAACTGTGTAGTGAGAGCAGTACAGATCGTGAAGGACGAATCCGGGCAGCGCGCAGAATTGACCGAGATCGCCGACGATGACATCGGCGAGGGTGACGTGACCATCGCAGTCGACTACTCGGCGGTGAATTTCAAAGACGGCCTCGGCGTAACGGGCATCGTTCCGGTCGTTCAGCGGTTCCCGGTCGTCGCCGGAATCGACCTGGCCGGCACTGTCGTGGACGCCCCCGCCGAGTCGGGTTTCGCGCCGGGCGACGCCGTCGCGGTAAACGGCTGGGGGCTCGCCGTCGACCACAACGGCGGGTTCGCCACACGCGCACGAGTACCGTCGGGCTGGTTGACCAGGATTCCTGCACGGTTCACCACCTGGCAGGCCATGGCGATCGGGACAGCGGGATACACGGCGGCTCTCAGTGTCGTCGCGCTCCAGCGCCGCGGCATCACCCCGCGTCAGGGTCCCGTGCTGGTGACGGGCGCCGCCGGCGGTGTCGGCTCGGTGGCCATCGCCCTGCTGGCCGCGCTCGGATACGAGGTGCATGCCTCGACCGGGCGGCCGACCGAGGAGCCGTACCTGCGGACTCTGGGAGCCGAGGAGATTATCGCCCGCTCGGAGTTGGCAGAACCTGCCGAGGCCGCACTCGGCGCCGAACGGTGGGCGGCGGCGGTGGACACCGTAGGCAGCCACACGCTGGTCAATGTTCTTGCCCAAATCCGCTACGGAGGAACGGTGGCGAACTGCGGGCTCGCCCAAGGACTCGACCTCCCCGGCTCGGTCGCGCCATTCATCCTCCGAGCCGTAACCCTCGTCGGGATCGACTCCGTCAACGCCCCCACCGGCAGCCGGGACGAGGCATGGGACCTACTGGACAAACATCTCGACGACGCCCTCCTCGAGAAGATGACCACCACGGTCCCGCTCGATCAGGCTGCGGCGGTGGCACAACAGGTCCTCGCCGGGACCATCCGTGGACGGACAGTGGTGGACGTCAACGCCTGAGCGCATCATAGAGATTCAACAGGACGGCGGGTGGCCCAGCCATACTGGTCCACCCGCCGTTCCGTCGCCGTAAGTGTCACCGTCCGCTGCTGACTGCGCCTTTCAGGCATTGACCCCGTTCTGCCGATCGAGTAGGGCGCGCAATCTGTCATCGGCGGATGGTCCGGGCCGAAAGCTCGTGTGTTCCTCATCGAGCGGATCCCCCGTAGTGCGGTCGATGAGCAGTGGCTCGACGTCGTCACCCGACTCCTTGTGCACGAGAAGGACGTTGGGCGCTTCAGGCGGAAAGTGCTCATTTCCCCAGGCGTAGAGCGCGATCAACACGGGACGGAACGCCCGCCCGGATTCGGTCAGGACGTACTCGTACCGCGGTGGGCGTTCGCTGTATTGACGCCGCTCCAGGAGACCCGCCTCGACCAGAACCCCGAGCCGACGAGACAACGAGTTGGTCGATATCCCGAGGCTCTTCTGGAACTGGTCGAAACGGGTGATGCCGTGCGTGGCGTCGCGCAGGATGAGAATGCTCCACCAATCCCCCACCCGCTCGAGCGAGAGCGCGATCGGGCAATCCATGTCCCGGTAGCTGGTACGTTCCATAATGGAAGCATACCGCCAGCGGCGACCTGTTCTATAAGGTCACCCCCCGGGCAGCACGAAGGTCCGCGAGCGCGACGAGCTCATTCCGCGCAACGCTGCCCGATCGCCGGGCGAAAACAACACCGGCACACAGCAGTCAAGATCAACAGCCATCTCGCCCCGGTGCCCGCGCGAATCTGTACGGTTCCTTCACACCGTCAAATGTGCTACGTTTTTTTCAAGTCATTACTTGAAAAATGGAGTTCCGATGAGTGACATCACTTTCGCGCCGGCCCGTGAGCAGGCCCGAGCCGTGGCTTCCGGTGAGGTATCGAGCGTGGAGCTCGTCGACCTGCATCTCGAGCGGATCGCTGCTCACAATCGCCGACTGAACGCGATCGTGACCCTCGATCCTGACCGGGCGCGCGCGGAGGCCGCCGCCGCGGATTCGAAGCGCGCCGCGGGCGAGGAGCTCGGACTGCTGCACGGCCTGCCGATCACCCTGAAGGACAGCTTCGAGACGCAGGGGATGCGAACGGTGTGCGGACGCCGGGATCTCGAGGGCTACGTGCCGAAGCAGGATGCCGAGGCGGTCACCAGGCTCCGCGCCGCTGGGGCGGTAATCATGGGCGCATTCAGCTACGACCGCTCCGGACTGACACCGGCCTCGAACGCCGCACTCCTCGGTCGGCTGCTGCAGCACCCCCGGGGCGACGCCGGGCACGCCCTGAAGGGCACGTTCCAGTCGCACTACAGCTGGATGCAGGCCGACACTGCCCGCCACGCGATCCGACTGCGATGGATCGAGTTCTTCAAGGACTTCGACGTCGTGCTGATGCCCGTCGCCCCCACGGTCGCACCTCCCCACCACAACAGGCTGGTCGACAAGTTCGGCCGCTCGATCGACGTCGACGGCGAACAGCGCCCCTACTGGGACCAGGTCAAGTGGAGCGCCCTCGCGAACATCTCGGGTGGGCCGGCCACCACGATCCCGGTGCGCCGGGGGCGGACCGGACTGCCGGTCGGGCTGCAGGTACTGGGTCCCGCCGGGGGCGATCTCACCACGATCGAGTTCGCGGCGCTGCTGGGCCGTGAGGTGGAGGGCTACGTGCCACCACCGGCCTACTCATAATGCGGCGGGGCGCAAACTCAGCAGGCCAGTCGCTATCGGTGCCGACGCCAGCGTGCATCTCATCCTGCCCTGCCCGACAGCGGCATTCGTGCCCGCGAGGCGCCGGCGCATCCCAGGTCCACCCCGCTCCGCGCAAGTCGGCGGCTCGCCGATCGTGACCCGGACGCCGGGCTTGACCAGCTGCTCGACGGTCACGGCCCAGAGGTCCCTCACCACCCTCGAAACCATTCCAGTTCATGAGCGACACCATCAACTCTTCTTTTATGAAGTTTCATGGTTGTCGAATCCGCATCCCAAGGAGCACATCGTGACCTCGCTGCACGAACCCCTGACCCTGCCCAACGGCCGGGTGCTGCCCAACCGGATCATGAAGTCCGCATTGAGCGAGGCGCTCGGCGACAAGAAGAACTCCGCCGACCACCGGCTCGAACAGCTCTACCGAACATGGGGTGAGGGCGGGTACGGGCTGATCATCACCGGGAACGTCATGATCGATCGCCGTCAGCTCGGCGAGCCCGGCAACGTCGTGATCGAGGACAACCGGGATCTGGACGCGCTGAAGCGCTGGGCCAAGACCACACAGGACGCGGGCGTCCCGATCTGGGTGCAGCTCAATCATCCCGGCCGCCAGTCGAACCCACTCGCGATCGGCCACACTCCCGTTGCCCCGAGCCCGATCCCGCTCGACTTTCCCGGTGCCACTGCGCCGCGCGAGCTGACTCCGGCCGAGATCGAGGACATCATCGAGCGTTTCGCGAACGCCGCGGCCGTGTGCGAGGAGGCCGGCTTCGACGGTGTCCAGGTGCACGGAGCCCATGGTTACCTTGTCGCGCAATTCCTCTCGCCACTGTCGAATCAGCGCACCGACGAGTGGGGAGGCGACCCGCAGCGCCGCATGCGCTTCGTACTCGAGGTCGTTCGCCGCATCCGGTCCCGCGTCTCACCGAGCTTCGCCGTCGGCATCAAGCTCAACTCGGCCGATTTCCAGCGCGGCGGCTTCACCGAGGAGGAGTCCCGCGGCGTTCTCGCCGCACTGGCCCAGGAGGGCATCGATCTGATCGAGGTCAGCGGCGGCAGCTACGAGTCTCCGGCGATGATGGGCACTGCGGCGGCATCGACGCGGGCTCGGGAGGCCTATTTTCTCGAGTACGCCCGCACCGTCCGCGCACTGGTAGGTGACATCCCCTTGGCGGTCACCGGCGGCTTCCGATCGCGTACTGCGATGGACAACGCCATCGAAAATGGTGAATGCGATGTCGTCGGCATCGGTCGCCCCACGGTCACGACTCCGGATGCCGCAGAGGTCATCCTCACCGGACGCGCTCCGGCCCTCGTCGCCCATCAGCTACGCCTCGGCATGCGCCGGGTGCTCGGCAAGATCGCCGACGTCAAGGCACTCGACGGCTTGCTCGACCTCAACTGGCACACGGACCAGTTGCACCGCCTCGGCGCCGGACTTGCACCGGATCCGAACCGCGGACGCCTCACTACTGCCGTCGCCATGGTGCGGCGCAACGGTCGAACGTCTTTCCTGCCCAAGCGCGGCTGACCCCAGGGAGTGTCATGTTGAACTTGTCGATCCTTCTCGAGGACTCCGCCCGCAGGTATCCCACCCGTCCCGCGCTGGTGTTGGGCGACACGCGGCTCACGTACGCCCAAGTCGACGCCGACGCCAATCGGGTCGCCAACCTCCTCGTCGAACGCGGCATCCAGCCGGGCGACAAGGTTGCGCTCAGCTGCCCGAACCTGCCCTGGTTCCCGATCATCTACTACGGCGTCCTCAAGGCCGGCGCGGTCGTCGTCCCGCTCAACGTGCTTCTCAAGGGCCGCGAGGTCGCCTACCACCTCGCCGACGCCGACGCGAAGGCGTACTTCTGCTTCGAAGGCACACCCGACCTGGCTATCGGCACCGAGGGCCACGCCGGATTCCGGGAGTCACCCGCTGAGCACTTCTTCCTGATCACCGCCGATCCCGCGGCGCCGAGCCCGATCGAGGGCCTCGAGACTCTGGGCCAGGCGCTGGCGGCACAGCCCACCACCTTCGACTCCGTTGTCACGGAGGCCACCGACACCGCGATCATCCTCTACACCAGCGGCACGACCGGGCAGGCCAAGGGCGCCGAACTGTCGCACGCGAACACGATGCTCAACACCCTCACCGTCAACCGGCTCTTCGACAACCAGCCTGCCGGGGACACCCACGTCCTCACCCTTCCGCTCTTCCACACCTTCGGTGCGACCGTGCAGATGCACGCCGGCTTCTCCATGGCGGCAACGCTGCTCCTGGTCCCCCGCTTCGACGCGCAGCAGGTGATCGGACTCATGCAGAAGGAGGACGTCACCTTCTTCGCCGGGGTACCGACGATGTGGTGGGCGCTGCTCGATGCGCTCACCGACGACGTCGACATCGACCGGATCGCCGGAAACCTGCGCATCGGCGTCTCCGGCGGGGCCAGCCTTCCGCTCGAGATCATCACCAAGGTGAAGGAGCGGCTCGGCGTCCAGATCCTCGAGGGCTACGGACTCTCGGAGACCTCCCCCGTCGTGACATTCAGCGACCCGGACCGGGAGCCACGGGCAGGCTCGATCGGCGTCCCCATCTGGGGTGTGGAGTGCAAACTCGTCGACGACGAGTGGAACGAAATCACAGACGACGGCTCGGGCAGTGCGATCGGGGAGATAGCGATCAAGGGCCACAATGTCATGAAGGGCTATTACGGGCGTCCGGAGGCCACCGCCGAGGTCATCAAGGACGGCTGGTTCCGCTCCGGCGACCTCGCAGCCAAGGACGCAGACGGCTTCTTCTACATCGTCGACCGCTCCAAGGACATGATTATCCGCGGCGGCTTCAACGTATATCCCCGTGAGATCGAGGAGGTGCTGATGACGCACCCCGACGTCAGCCTCGCGACCGTGGTCGGCGTGCCGCACGAGAGCCACGGCGAGGAGGTCAAGGCGTTCGTCATCCTCAATCCCGGTGCCCGGACCACCGACGACGAGCTGGTCGCCTGGGGAAGGGAGCAGATGGCGGGCTACAAGTACCCCCGCATCGTCGAGATCGTGGCGTCACTGCCGATGACCGCCACCGGCAAGATCCTCAAGCGCGAGCTCAGCTCGCGCCCCACCGTGCCGCCGGCACATCCGTAACCAACTGATGAGAGTCGGTCAGGAGCGCGGCGCCGCCGACCCGCATCGAGAAGCTCTTACTCACGGTATGGCGCCGGCAGTTCCGGGGAATATCAAACCCCTTCTGCCGTACCGTCTGCCGACCGGTGCTTGGCAATGTTCTTGCCGGTCCCGTCGTCCGCGTCGAATCCGGGGTGCGGCAACTGGCCAAGCATCTGTGTGCGTCCGTGGCCACGACAACGAGCACGACGCATGCCGAGTGGGCCAAGCGCCTGAGTGCGGAAACCGTGATCGACCACAAGAAGGACGGTTTCACGGAGATCCTGCACGACTACGATCTGGTCCCCCTCACCCTCGGCGGTGAAACTTTGGGGTTGTTCGAGTAATGGACCCGCCCGGCACGGACGGCGAGCGCGTTCCAGGCGCCCCCTTTTCGAGGTGGGCGACGTCGATCGGGCGACACCCAGGCCCGTCCCGTCAGCCTTGTCTCGTTCCTACAAAACACCAGCGGAGTCCTGCAAACGGAGGTTCGCGGCGTCGTGCCGAGGCCCACTAGGGAATCCACCACCTGATTGGCCCGGGAACAGATCGCCGAGCGACTCGTCGACGCCGCCACCACCAAATTGCTCGCCGAGAAGGGCCCTGCCGAGATCAAAGCACGATCGGTCGCCGAGACGGTGAATGTATCCACGTGGCGGTCTACTACCACTCGGCGGACTACCTGAGCTATTCAGGCCGTCGTCGACCGAGGATTCCGTGACCTCGACCGGGCCTTCGGAGCGGTCCGTCCCAGCGATGACACGTGGCCGAACTCGTCACAATGGCACTGTCCAGCCGCCGACTCGCCCAGCAGAACCCGCACCTCTACTATCTGGTGTTCGGGCTTCTTACACGCGGAAGCTACCGACCGATTCAATCGCCGATTCCCGGCACCAACGCACGGTCAGAGACCTTCCAGGCCGCCGTTACCCATGTTGTCCAGGCATGGACTCGTCTCATGCGCAGCGGCCGCATCCGTGGCGACCAAGACCCCGAGATCGTCGCCACCCAACTCTGGAGCTGCGTCCACGGCTTCATCAGTCTGGAATTGAGTGGCCTCTTCACCCAATTCCGCAACCCTGTGCGCCGTGTCCTGCGGCCAATGGCAACGAACGTCCTGATCGGGCTGGGCGACACCGTCGAGGTGGCCTACGCGTCCCACGATTCCGCACTCGAGGCCTCGAGCGCTGTGGCGGACTGACTTCGACTTCTGAGCACGTGGTCGCGACCGCACAGACGTGCCGACCACCCCGGTTCGCCTTCGTTGACCGAAACGCAAGCGTTGGTGTAACCGAAGTTCCCGGAGCAGAGCCATTTCGACCTCACATCTGGGAAGTGCCGAATACATGGCAGCTGCACGCTTTACGCGCCGTCGCCACCCACGATCTGGACCACGCCGGCGGTCACCCCATACCGTGCGGCACTGGCTTTTGGGCGCATATGTGCGCACTATTGGTGCGTCATGACCGGCTCGTTGGCTCTCACCGCAGCCGAAGGCTTCGGCCCCGTCGCTCGCCGGTTCGGCCCCACAACGAAGTCAGGCGGGTCGAGTTGAGCGGCGTCACCAATCGCCTCCGACATGGTCCTTCGCACGTAATCCAGGGGGCGAACTCCCCGCGATCTCTCGTGGCGCGCCTGGATCAGCTCGCCGACGCCCCCACGCCGCCGAGGGCGTACACGCGAAGGAACTCGTCCATATCCTCGGCGCTCGCTTCGACGAAGAGCGTGCCGGACTTCATGGCCTCTGCCACTGTGATCTCGTCGTTCGCGACGGCGAGTAGTGTCGAGATATCGGTCTGAAGACGCACTTTCGGTGTCGTGGGAGCGGCGCCCGGCCTGAGCACGATGCCGTTCGCCGACGGACCGATCCATGCGGATTCTTCGCCCACGTCGAACTGGACCACGCCACCGAAGCGACTGGCCGCGTCTGCGTCGGCGCGCGCGAACATCCCCTGGATGATCCACTCTGCGCGAGTCATGTCCGCGTCATCGAACCCCGCACCGTGCCGGAGTCCCCAGGCGGCCAACTGCCCCAACATCGGACGCAGTTCTTCACCGGCGTTGGTGAGTGCGTACGCGGCGACCGATGCCGGCGGAGGTAGCACGATTCGTTCGATCACACCGGCCTCTTCCAGGCTCTTGAGACGGCTCGCGAGTAGGTTCGTGCCGATACCCGGCAGCCCCGACGCCAAGTCCTTGTACCTGCGGGGACCCATTCCCAGGTCACGCAGGATGAGCAGGGTCCACCGCTCGCCGAGTAGGTCGAGCGCACGAGCGAGCCCACAATTCTGGCCGTACGTTCGAGCATTCATACCCATAGTATAGTCACTACTTCATTTTCACGTTGTTTCTGCTTGCATTCTCCACCAGACATCCGTGGACAAGCGTGCCGCGACGAAGCCGACCACCACGTCCGCGGGAGACCCACGCCGAGAGGCCAGCTTTTCGTCGCGGCACCAGATGAGTCGAACGCAGCGGTCAGACACCGCAACTCATCGCGACGGTCGCCACCGGCGCCTCAGTCGGCGAGGAACCGCTTGACCTCGGTGGTGAACTCGTCGAGGTGCTGGAAGAGGAACGCGTGACCGGCATCGCTGTAGAGCACGAGTTTGGCCGACGGGAGGTGCTCGACCGCCGAGTAGGAGGCGAAGGCGTGAATCATCACGTCGTGCATCCCGTTGGCGTAGAGGACGGGTTGGGTGATCGTCTTCAGGTTCTCCACCACCTGTTCCCACGGAGTCGCCAGGCTCGCGGTGATCGCCTGGAGCTGACCCATGGCGGCCTCTTCGCTGACGGCCGGTGCGCCCGGGGGCATCGCGGCGGAGACCTTGTCGAAGTGCTCGAGCCCCAGCTTCCGAGCTTCCTCGGTCTCCGGGTAGAAGAGGTACAGGGTGTCCTCGAGGTCGGCGTTCGGTTTCGCCATGATCTGCAGGACGCGCTCGGTGATGCTCGGCATGTCGGGGGCGAGTCCGGATCCGCTTCCCGCGACGATCAGCTTACGGACGAGGCTCGGTCGCATCAGGGTGATGGCCTGCGCGACGACGCCGCCGAAGGACCATCCGAGCAGATCCACCTCGCTCAGTCCCAGTGCGTCGATGAAGTCGATCGCGCCGGCCGCGAAGCCCTCCACAGTGATGAGGGCATCACCGCCGGTGTAGCCGATCCCGATGTTGTCGAAGAGGATGACGTCGCGGTCGGCGGCGAGGATGTCGAGGAACTCCGGATCCCACCAGTCCACCGTGGCACGGAAGCGGTGGACGAGAACGAGTGGGATACCACCGCGCGGGCCGAACCGGCGGTAGGTGAAGCGACCCAGCGCTCCGTCGACCTGGAGGTTCTCAGCGGTGTTGATCGGTGTGTAGGTGCTCATGTCGTTTCCTCGCAGAGGTTGTGATGGTCGACCCGCATCGGGTCAACGAAAGAAGTTTCTTGTCAAGAGATCTCGGCCAGGGTCGGGTAGTCGGTGTATCCGTGGGCGTCGCCGCCGTAGAGGGTGCCGAAGTCGACCTCGTTCAGCTCGGCACCGGTGCGCCACCGCTCCACGAGGTCCGGGTTGGCCAAAAAACCCCGCCCGACGACGACCGCGTCGGCAAGTTCCTTGTCGAGAAGCTCCTCGACCGTCTGCAGCGAGGTGGCAGCTGGAGCAGCGAGGTTCAGGAGCACCGAGCCGCCGAATCGCTGACGCAGTTCGCGGACAAGCGGTTCGATGGCCTCGAACGGGTTGGCGAGGATGCTCAGGTACGCCAGACCCAGCGGAGCGATCCCGTCGACGACCGCCCGGTAGGTGGCGCTCAGGTCCTCCCCGGGAACCTCACCCATACCGTTCAACTGATGGCCGGGCGAGAGCCGCAGACCGACACGGTCCGCCCCGACGGCATCGGCCACCGCCGTCACGACCTGAACGACGAAACGGGCCCGCCGCTCCGGCGAACCGCCGAACTCGTCGTCGCGCACGTTGACCGTCGGGTCGAGAAACTGGTGCAGCAGGTAACCATTCGCCCCGTGAATTTCGACCCCGTCGAGCCCGGCGCTGATCGCGTTCCGGGCCGCGTCAACGAATTCCGCTATCACGCCGGCGATCTCCCCCGACTCGAGCGCCCGCGGCACGTCGTGGTCCACCATGCCCGAAAACGTGAACATCTGCCCGGAAGCCTGAACCGCACTGGGTGCGACAGTCTCGACCCCGCCCTTGTTGCTCGCGTGGGCGACCCGGCCGACATGCATCAACTGCGCGACGACCGTTCCGCCGGCCTCGTGCACGCGGTCGGCGACGAGCCGCCAGCCTGCGACCTGCTCGTCGGTATACAGGCCGGGCACCGCTGGATAGCCCTGACCGACCGCGCTGGGCGCGGTGCCCTCGGTGACGATGAGGCCCGCCCCGGCGCGCTGGGCGTAATACTCGGCGTTCAGCGCGGTCGGCGCGTTGCCCTCGCCCGCGCGGCTGCGAGTCAGCGGCGCCATGACGAAGGACTGGGGCAGATCCCAGGATCCGATCCGTACCGGTTTGAATGCGACAGACATGCGGTGATCCTCCTGAAGGGTGGCGGGCCGAAGCTCAACTCCGATAGCAAACTTTAAAAAACAATAGCGTTAACTAGCTGTTTAGGCAACCGCCCGCTCAGGAGTCATGCTCAGCTGGTCAATCGGCCTTCGCCGTCTCGCTGGTCGAGTTCGCGCAGCATTGTCTGCGTCGTAACATCGGCGGCCTGATGGGCATCGAGCGCCATACCCACCACGCCTCGCAAGGCTGAGACGCCGGCCCATCGTCGTGGACGGAACACCCTCGCCTTCCGGTGCTCGACTCCGCCGACGATCGCCGCCGCGGCCTCCGCGGGCGTGATCCGTTTCCGAAACGAGCGAGGCAGGGTTCCGAGCAGTTTCTGCGCGGTGGGATCGCTGTCGACGCTCCGACGGATCATCTCCGTGTCGACGAGCGAGAAGTACACGGTCGTCACAGTGACGCCTTGAGATGCGAGCTCCACCCGCAGTCCCCGTCCCAGTTGTTCAACGGCCGCTTTGCTCATCGCATACGGAAGGGTGCCGGCACCGTTCAAGAACGCGAACACCGAGGACAGGAGAACGACGTGTCCTCGGTTGGCGATGACCGACGGCAGGCACGCTTGAACGGTGGTGAGCACACCCCCGACATTGATGTTCCACAGCCGATCGTTGACCTGAGTCGACGACGCGCGCACGGTCGATCCGCGCGCGGCGACACCGGCATTCGCGATGACGATGTCGATCCGTCCGAAATGATCCAGCACCTTCTCGACGGCGGCGGCCATATCGTTGGCGTCGGTCACGTCGCCCTTGAGCGACAACATGCTCGCGGACCCGCGATCGAAGACGACCGGAGACTCCTCCAGATCGATGATCGCAACGCGCGCACCTTTGTCCACCAGGAGCTGCGCAGTCGCGGCGCCGACGCCACGGGCACCACCCGTGATCACCGCGACCTTTCCGTCGACCGACATCCGGTTCTCGTTGTCATCCATCAGATCTCCTCCGCGCCTGCGACCGACCGACGCCGGCTGACTATGTTGATGCAGATCACAGTAAGAACTTCCAAGTAATATTGTCAATGGTATGCTTTTTTCAAGCATCTTTATCACATGCAGAGATGTCCGAGTCCAAGCTCCGTAAGATCGTGAGGAAGAAGAGGAAATCGTTGACCTGCTCGGCACCGAGGACGCATTGCCCGGTGACACCTCCGGAGATGTCGCAAGCGTGCCGGGGCGGCCTGCGCTCTGGTATCGATCCGTTCGGTCATCCTCGTCGACTGCCTCGACACCCAGTCTGGAAGGTGCGCACCAACTACGTCAGTCAGAAGCTGATCGACATCGACAGAGAAGGGCCGATTTTCACCGATGGCGTTGTTCGAGCAGTTCCAGGACCTCACGATCGCCGTGGACGGCGCCGAGATCCACTGCCGTGTCGGCGGGGACGGTCCGCCGGTCCTTCTCTTGCACGGCTACCCACAAACCTCGGCGATGTGGGCTCCGATCGCACCTGTACTCGCAGAACACTTCACGGTCGTGTGCAGCGATCTGCGTGGGTACGGCGACTCCAGCAAACCCGCGTCCGTCCCGGACCACTCGACGTACTCCTTCCGCGCCATGGCCGCCGATCAGGTCCAGCTGATGCGACACCTGAGCTTCAGCTCCTTCCACGTCGTCGGGCACGACCGCGGCGCCCGGACCGGGCACCGAGCCGCCCTCGACCATCCCGACGCCCTGCGATCTCTGGCCGTCCTCGACATCGTCCCCACTCACACTCTGATCGACTCGATCGACCGACACACCGCAGCCGGATACTGGCACTGGTTCTTTCTCAGCCTGCCCAGCCCGACACCCGAGTCTCTGATCGGGCACGATCCTGACCTCTTCTTCCACAACAGTATTGCGACCTGGGGCGCAGGATCCGTCGAGATGTTCGACCCGGCGCTGCTCGCGGAATACCGCCGCTGCTGGAACGACCCCGAGATGATCCGCGGGTCATGTGAGGACTACCGCGCGGCGCTGACGATCGACTACGACCATGACAGTGCCGATCTACACCGCACCGTCGGCTGCCCCACCCTTGCGGCCTGGGGAGCACGGGGGTTGATGGCCCGGCGCTACGACATCGCCGCCACGTGGCGTGCCCGATGTCTCGAACTCGAGACGGCCGCCGTGGATGGTGGGCATTTCTTCGTCGACGAACAACCCGAGCGGACCGCCGGGTTGCTGTCGGAGTTCCTGCGCCGCTGCGAGCAGCAGCGAGGACGTTGTGTTTGAGTCCCTTTCTCCCGCAGCTTTGGAGGAGATGCGGCCGACGTTGAGGCACACCCCCTGCCGCTCGATCACGCCGACAGTCACGCCGAGTTGGGCGGCGCGGATCGCGGCGACGCACCCGCCAGGACCGGCGCCGAGACGACGACGCCGACGTGACTGGTGGTAGTGCTCGTGGGTTCTCCTTCTTGGTGTGACCCAGTTTCCAGCATGGTGGGGGTTCGTGCCGCCGGTGCTGGTGTGGCAGGACGGAGGTGATCTGCCGGCGGATGGGCCGAGGATCTCCGGGAGCGTGTCGTACAGGTGCACACGGTGGTGGTGACGTGGATGATCGCAGTGATCACCCGCGCGAGCGTGACCGCGTCGATTGCGCTGATGCCGGCGTCGCGGGCCAGACCCCGGGCGAGGCCCTCTTTAAACCGCAGGGAGAAGACCAGGCCGTCGGCGCGGTGGGGTTCTCCCGGGTCGCCGAAGACCAGCTCGTGCAGGTAGGTGCGCCCGTTTTCGGGATGGTCTCTGATAGACGCCACCACCGGCTCCAGCAGTGCCAACAGCTCCTCTACAGTGCCATGTTCGGCGGCCGCTGCGGCGGCGAGACCCTCGTCGATGGCGGTGGCGAACTTCTGGTTCTGCACCATGATCAACAACTCCGCCTTCGTTGCCGCATAGAGGTACAGCGTCCCGATTGCGACATCGGCACGGTCGGCGATCTGCTGCGTCGTCACACCCCCGACGCCGTGCTCGGCAAAGAGGGCACGGGCGGCGGCCGCGATCCGGCGACGCTTGTCCTCCTTCGCGCGTTCACGTCGCCCCAGCTGGGCACCGTCCACTCCCATGACGACCTTCCTTGACAGAATAACTGAGTACGCTCATGATTGAGTATACTCGGATGAGTGGGCGTCGGAACCTCGATGCCGAACCGAACAGGACGGGAAGCCAGGAGCAGCTATGACGACGTCACCGGATGAAGCGGGGTCCACCTCGGCGCAGTTCGTTGATGCGCCGACCAGAACGGTGACGGCCGCGGGTGCGCAGTTCGTGTACCGGGACCTCGGCGCCGACTGCGGCGCCGGCGTGCCGTTGGTGGCGCTGACGCACCTGGGCGCGAACCTGGATAGTTGGGACCCGGAGGTCATCGATCCGCTCGCGGCCGAGCGCCGGGTGATCTTGATCGGCTACCGCGGGGTGGGCAGCTCCACCGGCACCGTCCGGGACCGGTTCGAGGACATGGCCGCCGACACGATCGCCGTGATCCGCACCCTCGGCCTCTCCCAGGTAGATCTGTTCGGGTTGTCGATGGGCGGCATGGTCGCCCAGGCGATCATCGAGCAGGCTCCCGACCTGGTGGACAGGATCGTCCTGGCCGGTTCCGGCCCGCAGGGAGGTCCCGGGCTGACCCGGATGACCGGAGTCATGGTCCGCGCGATCCTGCGCGGAGCGGTGACGTTCACGAACCCGACGACGCTGCTGTTCTTCACCCGCACCCGCAACGGCAAGCAGGCTGCCGGGGCTTACCAGGCGAGGCTGAAGCGGCGCTGCACCGGGCGGGACAATCCCGTCGCCGCCGGCGTACTTCGGGCCCAGTTGCGCGCCGTGAATCGATGGGGACGGCAGCAACCTGCGTCACCGGCGGATGCCGGCGGCCTGGCACTGATCCTGCACGGTGACAGCGACCGCATGGTCCCACTCGGGAACGCGGACGCCCTGCTGGCACGGTTCCCCGACGCCCAGGTGCGGATCTTCCCCGATTCAGGGCATGGCGTCGTGTTCCAGAACCGACAGGCCGTCACCGACACCATCGACCGGTTCCTCCGCCGCTGAACACCACGGCGCTGCCATAACCCACACAGCCGTTTCTGAGGAGAGAAATCATGCGAGCATTCGTTTTCGACAAGTACAAGCAGCCCCTGCACGAGGCGCACGTGCCGGAACCCACTGTGGGCGACCGGGACGTGCTGGTGCGCGTGATCGCTGCCGGGGCGAACCAGCTGGATGAGAAGATCCGGGGCGGGGAGTTCAAGGCGATCCTGCCCTACAAGACCCCCCTCACGCTCGGCCACGACGTCGCCGGCACCGTTATCCACACCGGGGCGCAGGTCCGGAACTTCAAGCCCGGCGACCAGGTGTTCGCCCGGCCACGGGACCACCGGATCGGAACGTTCGCCGAACGCATCGCGATCGACGAGTCCGACCTCGCCCTCGCGCCCACCACGATCAGCCCCGTCGAGGCAGCATCCCTGCCGCTGGTGGCACTGACCGCGTGGCAAGCGCTCGTGGTCAAAGGCAACGTGAAGCCGGGCCAGCAGGTCCTCATCCACGCCGGCGCCGGCGGGGTCGGGTCGATCACGATCCAGCTGGCCAAGCACCTCGGCGCCCACGTCGCGACCACCGCCTCCGGGAAGAACGCGGATTTCGTCCACGACCTCGGCGCCGACGTGGTAATCGACTACCGCACGCAGGACTTCGAGACCGAACTCTCCGGCTACGATCTGGTTCTGGACAGTCTCGGCGGGGCGAACTTAGAGAAGTCGCTGCGCATCCTCCGTCCCGGTGGGAAGGCAATAGGGATCTCCGGCCCGCCCGACCCCGCTTTCGCCCGCGAGGCCGGCCTGAACCCGGTACTGCGCCTCGCGATCACCGCGCTGAGCAGAAAGATCCGCAGGCAGGCGAAGAAGCTCGGCGTGACCTACGAGTTCCTCTTCATGGGCCCCAGCGGAGACCAGCTACGCGAGATCGCTGGTCTGGTCGACGATGGGGTGCTGCGACCGGTTGTGGGACAGACCTTCTCGTTCGATGACACCCCGCAGGCCCTCGAAGCACTGGCTCAGGGCGGTATCCGCGGCAAAGCCGTCATCACCGGCCCCTGACCCCATCACACCGATCACAACCAGCCAGCAATACAAACCTCTGAAGGAGCCATCATGAGCAGCAGCAACACCGAACCCGCTATCACCTCCTACGCGAAAGCCCCGGCGAAGACCATCACCGCAGGCGGTACGACATTCGCGTACCGGGAATTGGGGCCCAAGGGCGGTATTCCCGTCGTGTTCTTCGTGCACCTCGCCGCGACCCTGGACAACTGGGACCCCCGCATCGTCGACGCCATCGCAAAGACCCGGCACGTAATCACATTCGACCAACGAGGCGTCGGCGCCTCCTCCGGCACCGTCCCGGGCACCATGGAGGAGGCCGCCGACGACGCCTACACCTTCATCACCGCTCTCGGTTTCGACAAGATCGACATCTTCTCCTTCTCCATGGGGGGAATGATCGCGCAGGACCTGATCGTCAAGCACCCCGACCTGGTCCGCAAGCTCGTCCTGACCGGCACCGGTCCGCGCGGCGGGAAGGGAATCGACAAGGTCGTGGGCGTCACCTACTGGGACATGCTCCGCGCCGCGGTGACGCGGTCGGACCCGAAGGAGTTCCTCTTCTTCAACCGCGACAAGACTGGCAAGCAGGCCGGGAAGGCCTTCGTGGAGCGCCTCGAGGAGCGCACCGTCGACCGCGACAAGCCGATCACGGTCAAGGCCCTGCGCACCCAACTCAAGGCCATCCAGCGGTATGGACGCTCGGCCCGGTCGGACCTGTCGAAGATCACCCAACCGACGCTGATCGCGAACGGCGACAACGACCGCATGGTCCCCTCCGTACTGTCCGAGGACCTGCACCAGCGAATCACCGGCAGCGAGCTGATCATCTACCCGAACTCCGGCCACGGCGGCATCTTCCAGTACTGGGAGAAGTTCGCCCCCGTCGCCGCGAAGTTCCTCACCCCCTAACCGCCGAGAGCACACAAGAGGAACGGAAGGCATGACCATGAGCGAGCCCACGACGATGAAGCCGGACGTGTCGAAGCACTTCTCCTCCTCAATCCTGCTGTGGATGCGCACCGACCAGCCACGCCAGACCGGCATGGATTACTGGAAAGGCCCGCACTCCGGCATCATCGCCAACACGCCGGGTCTGGAGGAGTACCGGCAAATCCACCTCGCCGCGGACAACCCCGGCCGCTGGCCCGCCATCGATGGCGTGGAGACCGCGATACCAGCCGACCGTAAAATCGACGGCATCGCCGAAGTCACTTTCGAGAACGCGCTGTCCCCGCTGGCCGGCCGCAAGCAGACCGCGCTGGCGTTCGACGACGAGATCAACGTGTTCCGCCGCACCCTCCTCTACGCCGGTCCCCCGAACTCGTCACGCTGGTACGACGTCGCCCCCGGAGAGAAACCCGGATCGCGCGCCGTCGTCTACCTTCGCCGCCGCGGGGACGTCGGGTCGATGGACTCCCACCGGTTCGTGAAAAAGAGCCTCGCGCCCGCCCTGGCCAGCACCGATGTTCTGAAGGAACTACGCACGCAGGTATTCCTGCCGTGGAGCGAGAAACTCTGGGACACCCCGAACGTCGCCCACGACAACCCCGCCGGACAGCACCTGCACGCCTCACTCATCCTCGGATTCACCGACAACGACGCCCGGGACACGTTCTTCACCGGCACCCGGGTCAGCAAACTCACGGAGCTCATCGTCCCGTACGCCTCGGCGATCCACGCGTACGAGGTGACCGCCACCCTGACGTACGTGAGGAACGGCGAAATCCTGCCCCACTACGAGGACTGACCTGCCCACACTCCGCGTAGTCATGGAGGGAGCGAGAATATCGATGGTGCGGTCCAGATGGTCCGAGGCGGAAATCCCTGACCAGGAAGGCCGTGTGTGCCTGGTGACCGGCGCCAACAGCGGGCTCGGGTTCGAGATCGCCCGAGCCCTCGCGGAGCACGGCGCGCACGTCGCGCTGGCCTGCCGGGACCCGCTCCGAGGAGCTGATGCCGCGAATCGCATCAGCGAGCGTCAACCGACCGCAACCGTGGAGGTCGTCCACCTCGATCTGGGGGACCTCCGCAGCGTCGAGACGGCCTCGGCCGCATTCGCCGGGAAGCATGACCGGCTCGACCTGCTCATCAACAACGCCGGAATCGCCGCGTCTGTTCGGTCGGTCACCGCCCAGGGTTTCGAGGCGCAGCTCGGCGTCAACCATCTGGGTCACGTCGCCCTCACCGCGGGCCTCCTCCCAGCGCTGTTGTCCACGCCGGGCTCTCGCGTGGTCTCGGTGAGCAGCTATATGCACCGTTTCGGTCGGATCAGATTCGATGACCTCCACAGTGAACGCCGGTATTCCTCGAAGACTGCGTACGCGCAATCCAAGCTCGCGAACCTGCTGTTCACCACGGAACTCAACCTGCGCCTGCACGCGGCAGGCGCGCACACGATCGCCCTCTCCGCGCACCCGGGTCTATCTGCCACCAGCATCGGGCAGAGCGACCGCACCTCCTCCGCAGCCGCCCGCCCGCTGGCGAGGCGATTCATGCAACCCCCGCAAGAAGGCGCGCTCCCGATCCTTCGCGCCGCCACAGACCCATCCGCTGTCGGTGACGAGTTCTACGGACCGTACGGTCTGCTGCAATCCTCCGGCTCGGCCGCACTCGTCCCACGGAGCCGCCGAGCCCGTGACCGAGACACTGCCAGCCGCCTCTGGGAGGTCTCCGCTGATGCCACCGGGGCCGACTACTCAGCACTGAAGGCGTAGCACTCTCCCGCGCCTGGTGTCCTTCGACATCGCCGGCATGAGGGAAGACGAGGTCGAAGTGTCTCGGCCGCGGCGGGTGCATCCGGCGCTGCTGATCGCCGCTGTCACGTCCTGGCGCTGGTGGCCGGCAGCTGGGTTTCGTGCCACACCGTCGGCGTTGATCCCGCCACTGCAGTCGGAGTTCAGGTGGTCGACGTCAGCGATCTCGTTCGCCGTGACCGTGAGCGTGCTGCTGTTCGCGGTGGACGGCCCAATTCGCGGCGGCACTCATCCAACGCTTCGGCGTGCGGTGGGCCACGACCCTCACGCTCACGCCCACCTCATGGCAGTTGGTGCCGGCCAGTCGGTTCGCGACGGCACCGTGGATGCGCACCATGACGTGGGGGGGTTGGGGAACCGGGTCGATGGCGCAGGTGTGCGCCGCATCGATCGCGGACACCGGTTCCTCAAAGGCCGCGGGCTCGTCGTGGGCATCCTCACGGCAGGTTGGCGATCGGGGCAGCTCGTCTTCCTCCCGCTCGTCGCGGTGGTCGTGGAGACCTCCGCGTGGCGGTGGGCGACCCTAGCCGTGGCATCGGGCGCCGCTGATGATGGTGCCGTTCGTGACCGGGCTCTTGCGCGACCGATCCGAACAGCTCGGCATCACCCCGTTCGGCACATCCGACGGGTGGCGGCCACCGGAACGGCCTGCGGGGAATCCCGCGAACGCCGCACTGACGGCGCTGCGTGAAGCGAGCCGGTCGCGCACGTTCTGGGCGCTAGCGGGCGGGCTTCGCGATCCGCGGGCCACCCTAACGGGCTGGTAGGAACGTACTTAATCCCCAGCGGGCACGATCACGGCATGCCGCAGACCACCGCCGCCGGTCTCTGCGCCGTCGCAGCCATCATCTCCATCGCCATCCGCAAAGCCCGCAACAGGTGAACTCATGACCACCCGAACGGCGCACTCCGGGGCCACCATCCAGGAACACGCCGACAACCCGACCGCGGTTAGCCGGGAAGAACGGCAGCGACCTGGGTACGGATGCTCGCGAGGATCTCTTCGGTGCTCGAGCCCGCGTTCACGCTCGCCGCCATGTCCAGGAACATGATGGCCGAGATCACTCGAGCCAGTGTCGACGACTCAGGCGCCCCGAGCTGCGCCCGATCGGCAAGGATGCCGGCGATCGCCTCCTCGGTCTGCGCGACGATGGACAGCGCTTCGGCGTGGTGGGGTTCGGCCGGATCACCGAAGACCATCTCCCGCAGGTAGGTGCGGCCGTTGTCGACCTGGACACGGTTGCACTCCACGATCGGTTCAAGCAGCGCCAGCACCCCGTCCAACGTGGTCGCCGTGCCCGCGGCCGCGGCGCGGCCGCGGACCAGTGCGGTGGCGTAGTGGGCGTTCTGCACGAGAAGCAGAAGTTCGCCCTTGGTCTTGGCGTACAGGAACAGGGTGCCGGTGCCGATGTCGGCCGCATCGGCGATCTGCTGGGTGGTGACCTCGTCGACGCCGTGCTCGGCGAAGAGTTCGCTGGCGGCCGCAGTGATGCGTTCGAGTTTGGCCTGCTTGTTCCGCTCGCGTCGCCCGAGCGGCTGGGGCGCGACTGGCATCAGTGTTCCTCCTGAGAAAACTATGACTTACCTCAGTTATGAGTATAGTCACTGCCGCGCGGCTCGGATGCGCCTGTGCTCATCCTCCCAGGCCGGTGCGAGACCACCGGGGCGCGCACCGGGAGGCGGGGACCGTCCGTTCGCTGACCGGGACGGTTAGGGCTCGGGTGGGTCGGCCGGAGTCTGCAGGTAGACCACGACGCAGTTCTCCTTCACCCACGTCTCGTCGACGCCGTTGGCATGCTCGACGAGCAGCTCAAAGGTCGGTATCTCCTCCGACAGTGGGTGATCAAATGCGGCCCGGGCGTTTCGCGCGCACACCACCTCCTCGGAGCTGCCGGTGTAGAGGGCGTCGATGACGAATCTCGGGGTGAACCGGCCACCGAACCCGTCGCCGCCGCGCAGCGCTTCTTGCCCGCCCCGCCACCACCGGGTGAGGATGGTGAACTTCTCCTAGTCGGCGTACCCAAGGTCCCGCATGAGCCGCTGGCTGAGGCCCGGCCAGCTGAACGTCCCTTCGAGGACAAGGTTCTCCCGCGGGCTAGACAAATCTCGGTCCTCGGTGGTGGCCCACGTCTCACCGCAGGACCTCCGGTGGCTTTAGCCGAAACCAAGGCACTTATGAATTCCGGTAGCACCAGTTCGCTCCGTGCGGCACTCAAGGAGGAAGTTCGGGCGCAGAGCAGCAGTAGCGCGACCGCCGCCGCGCCAGCCGCACGTGAAGCGTCCTCACGAAACAACCCCCTCTTCACGGGAGGTGGATCCCCTATCCGAAGGCTCCCCTCAGCGGACGGCTACGGGACGCGCAACCGCGCGCGCACGATCAACACACAATGAAGACGCCACCCAGTCTCTGACACTGAAGGAAAATGCGCAGCATCTTCCCATCACCGCCCGCGAACGAACCCGCGGCGCCGTAGAACGAAACGGCGAATCAGCGCGGTATGCAGAAACGGCACGTCCCCTTTCAGCCCAGATCCAGTCGATGTGGACGGAGTCGATGTGGTCGAAGTGGAATCCGAATTGGTCGCTGTATCTGTCGAAGCCTTGTTCTCCGGGTAGTCGAGGGTGGCGTGCCGTTCGAGCAAGGCGACGACCCGGGCGTGATCGTCGTTGGCGAGGGCGGCGGCGAGTTCGCGGGACTCGTCAGGGGTGAACGGGGTGTCGGAGTTCGCGAAGTCCAGGGTCCGGACCCGGTAGTCGTAGCCCTCGTCGGCGCCGTTGCGGACCATGACGCCGCCTCTGACGCGGATGACCGCGGTCTTCGGTGTTCCATCGGGGCGTAATACCCCGGCACGTTTCATGATGTCCTCAGCCTTGACGGTCTTGAGTTTCTTGCTGGCGTCGGCACGTAACTCGTTCGTCTCCCCCGACCGGTACCGGGACACCGCCGAGCGGGACCGTCCGATCTTCGCGGCCACCGCATCGATACCACCCAATCGTTCGATCGCCGCCCGCCGTTGCGCCCGCTCGAGAACATCCGCGTGCGGGATCCGGCCCTGCTGCGCCCACCGGCGCAACGTGCGATCCGACGGCGGGGTGCGGCCGGCGTCGACCGCCGCCTGCCGTAAACCCTCGTTGCCGAGTTCGGTCCGCAGCTGTTTGACGGAGACCTTGCTGGTCAGCCCGGCCAAACCCCCGGTTTTCACCTGCTTCGACTTCTCCACCCCACTGGTCGCGGCATTCGCCACCGAGACTTTGAGGCCGTCGAGCCCGACCGCCTGCTGCGCCGGTTTCCTGGTCCGCGGCTTCGGCAGATGCAAAGCCATCAGGGCACCCCCGCCCCTTCATCGTCGTCGGTGTCCTCGTGGTCGGTGAAGGCGGCCTTGATCGCCAGATTCACCTCGTGCACATCCGCAGCCGACGCCATGGAGGCGAGGCGGGTGTCGGTGAGGATTACGTCCTTTTCCACCGTCATCTTTCCCAGCGCCTCGCTCGGGTCGGCAATGTCCTCACCACCGGGGAGGAGGTACACCCAGGAGTCGGTGACGGTGCGGACCGGCCAACGATGATGTTCGCGGGCGATCCGCATCGCGACGCGGCGGCCCCGCCACCGGCAATGCGCGATGATCGACGCCCGCCACAACGGCTGGTGATGATGCTGCATCCGGGTCGCGGTCCACATGTCCGGGTTCACCATCCGCCCGATATACCCCTTGTAGCAGTACCCGATAAACCCCTTCATCGCCGCATCCCGGGTGTCCACCGCGGTCTTGCGGGCCTCCCGCAGGATCTTCGCCCACTTGTCCAGCACCCGCCCCTGCTGCGGATACACCCACGCCTCGGCGATCTCGAGGTCGTCGAGATCCGCGCCGATCCCACCATCCGCCACAGGCTCCCGAAAGGGCATCGAGGGTCACGGCGGTGACCCAGGTCTGCACCAGCTGATCGGCGAGCATGTGCGGATGCGGCAGAGCAGCTTCTCCGGCAGCGACAAAGTCTGCCCCGCAGGCAGGGTGATCCGCCACAACCCGAACGGGGCGCCCTTGCCCCCCACCACCGCACCGCCGATCAGATGCTTCGGCTGCCCGTAACCGAGTTCGAGCATCCCGGCCGAGGCCAAATAGGCGGCGCGTTGGTCGATCGACACCAACCGGCACGCATCCGCGAGATCACTCACCTCCGGTACCCGGGTCCAGCCGACCGCGGGCTCGAGGTCCCCACGCGGCGCCACATCGAGCGGCGGCACCGGTCCCGCGGTCGTCACGACGATGCCCTTACCGCTGCGGGTGCGTTCCCGCTTGATCTTGTCGATGATCGCCGCGCCGGTGCGGGCCGGTGTCGGCCCGGGGAGCACCCCGAGATGCTGTGCGCACCATGCCAGCCGGCGGCCCAACTCCCGGGCAGCGGGTAGGTCGTCGTCCGGGAGATACGTTCCTGCAGTGGGTGAGCCGAGGACACCCATATCGCCGACCCGGTTGTGCCAGCCGAAGTCCTTGTTCCAATAGGTCCACACATACGGTTCGATCACCACATCGACCATCGACGTGAAGTTCCCGATCGTGCGGGACAAATGCACCACATGCCCCGGTTCCCCGCGCAGCTCCCACCCCGCATCGAGCAACGGTGGCAGGGTGGCATGCAGGGTGGCGGTCAACTCGGCTGCGGCGCGGGTCCGTAACGCTTCCATGTCGTCGACGTCGTCCTCACTGCCCGGATCGATGACCCACCCGAGTAGCTCACACGCCGCCAACCCGACGACCCAGATCTGCGCGGGTGCACCCAACGGGGTCAAAGAGGCCCACCGAATCAGCTTGTCCAGCTTCTCGAGTGAAACGACCGGACCGGTCAACTCCCGCCCCGACGGGGTATACGTCCCGGCGGCGGTCACGATCAACGCATGCCCATCCGCGGCCTCCCCCGCCGGCAGTGCCTCCCACACCGGCGGATCGGCCGCGCCGCCATCGGTCTCGGTCTCGGCGCTGACCAATGACACTGCCCCGCCATATATCCGCCCTATACCTATGCAGTGCCACTTCTGTTTTCGCATCAGGACCTGACATGACAATGAGGCGCGCCGCAGAAAGGTGACACGTCACCGCAGTCGGTGGCGTCGGCGCGACGTGGCGATGACGGGTCGGGGGTCGAGGCTGGAAGGCCCGGGAGGTCGGTGTGATCACCGAGCACCGTTGAACCGCAGCATCCCGCCGACGTCGGAGCTCGATAGGACAGTCGTATCCTCGACGCGGCGTGCGCGACAGTCTCCATGCGACGCGGTTTGGCGGGATTTCAGAGCGGGTTCCACCATCGGACGAAGTTGTTCCACTCAAGGATCAACGGCCATACGCCCTCCTCGAGTGGATTCGCCAAGAAGAGGTCCGGCAACAGTCCGATCATCACCAACTCCACTAGAACTGATTCCACTAGGACGCGAACGAGTTCCACCACGTCCACGGCCAGAACGTCACGTTCCCGATACCTGCAGGAAGGTCGAACACTGCACCGGTCATGACTGCGTAGTTCGGGATAACTTCCCGACCGTGCTGTGTATCGGCGCCGCGGCCCTCAGCGCTACCTATCCGACAAGCTCGTGGCGCATCCACCAGCTCCCCCCCACTTTTGGCATCTTGATGCTCGAATGTGACTGCGGCACAGTCACATTGCGCCGTCCCCGTCGGGTCGACCGATACCCCCGCGCCAACCACCGGTCTCGCTCCCCGGTGCTCGACGAACTTCGAACGTGTCATATCGTGCCCCGATGAGAACGCCAACACTGCGGCGGGATGCAGTGGTTCCGGGGTAACTCCGCAGCCCATTGTCCTGGCTCTGTCCTCCTCAGAGTGCGAGCAGCCGCTGGAAAAACTCGCGGTACCGCTTAAGCGCGAGACGAAGATCCTCCGTCGAGCCCTCTTCGCCCCGAGCCCACTGCTCCTCGAGCCGGGAACGGGCCTCCGAGAATCCGGTGGTGATCCGATCGACGACGTCCGACACGAGACCATCGGCCTTGTGAACACACTCTCTCGGATCATCGACGAAGCCCGACTGAACCTCGTCCCAACGCAAGCGGAGGACCGACAACTCGTCCTCACCAAAAAGTGTCTGATTAGACGCTGATTCGGTCTCCTCAGCGGACGGTTGGGCTTTCTCCGTCGAGCGGACGGGCTCATCAGTCGACCGCTGGTCCCCAACCGGAGAACTAGAGGTGTCAGTGGACCGCTGCTCCTCAACCGGAGAACCAGAGGTGTCCGTGGACCGCTGGGTGCTCTCGGCTGCAGGGCCGGGAGCCTCGGTCGACGATTCGGTTGTCTCGGTCCGCCGTGCGGTTCCCTCACCCGACGTGCCGGGCGCCGTCGGCGGTGATTCCACCCGCCCGGTTCCGCTGGCGCTCTCGGGTTGCTGATCTGGGGTGGTCATGCGCGGGTCTCCTTCGGCTTGTCTTTGTTCTCATCCGTCTCGAGCAACTGCTCGAATAGCGCCCGATAGTGCACGAACGCCTCACGCTGATCCTCGGTACCGACGTCGCCCTGCTCCTGCGCCAGATAAATGCTGTGTGCCCTTCGGTAATTCTCGACGACCTTCGGGTGATCCACCGAAATGTCGGCCGCCCGCTGATCGAAGTCGTCGATCGGGTAACCACGCTCGCGCATGACCCGGATCACGAGCCGGTCTGCAGCCCCGACCGCACCGGACGGATTGTCGACGAACTCGATCTGCACCGTCCGCCACGAGTCGACGTACTTCGCACGCGCCTCGGGCGGCAACGCGACGATATCGAGCTTCTCCCGCTTTCGTTCGCGTGCGGCGAGCTCGTCCTCCGCGGCATCTAGGTTGCCGACCTCTCCCACAGTCCGCTCGTACTCGGGACCAAAGCGTCCCCTCAGCCGTTCCGTCCGCTGACGGCTGCTGACCAAGCGCGCAACGATGACCGCCACCACGGCAATCACGACGATGACCGCGATCAAGATCCATCCCCAAACAGGCATTCCTCAGACCTCCTCGTCCCTCGAACGGGATACCCGCGCGGCTTGTTCGGAAACGCAATTTCGCTGAGTCGGTCGTCGTAAGGCACACGGCGGAGGTCGATTATCGACGTTGACGTCGAACGTGGAGATGCTCGGAATCCGCCGCGGGAGTCGGTATCACCTAAGGGTCGAGGAGCCGCCACCGACCCTGCGGCCGTGGCCCGCCGGGCCCGTGCAGGGTCGTGGTCTCACGCCGTGGTTCCGACGTATCAACAACAATGCGGCTTCGGCTGGGGGTCAGCGGGCTTTGCCGGTGATGATCTACACGAGGTCGTCGCGGCAACGAGGCGGCGGCTTCGTCCCGATCGACTAGCCAGCGCAACACCAGCCCATTCATCCACGTGAGGATGAACCGGGACCTGTTCGGCCGAGGTGGTGACCGAGGCGACCCCGGCTCGGCTCGCGCACAGGTCGAGGAACGCGACGGTTTCAGCGTCCATGGTGCGGTACTGCCGCTGCGCGATCTCACCCGTCGATCGGCTCCTGCACCACGCCCACGTCATCGTGACCAAGGGCAATTCACACCGCCTCCCCGACGCCCTCACCGGCAAAGGAGTGCACCCACTCGACAGACGACGCCGGACCAACGGCACCGGTCACCACCGGTCTTTACGACTACACATCCGGATTGTTGATGTCCACAGATGCGGAGAGCTCATGTCCGCCGGCCCAGGCACCCTCCTGTCCGTTGACAGCGCTTCATCCTGGGCGGTCAGACCAGTGCCGCACGTGCGGGCCCGGGACCTCGTCTTCCGGGTCCGAGAGTTGCCGAATCCCACAGCTAGACTTGCCGATTCCGATGAACTGCCAGAACGCCGGAAACGCCGACACTGTCCGCATCAAGGCGGTGATCTGCGCTCGCGCGTTGAATCCGCCGTCGGTAAAGAACGTGTAGACGCGGCCGGCCAGGGTCGCGGCGATCGCTTCCCGGGTGAACGCGGTGAGTTCACGCAGCATCCTCGCCGGCAGGTGACAGAGGAGGGTCGGCTCGCTCGCGCGCAGGTCCGGGGGCTCGCGGAGGAAGAAGGAGATCGGGGTTGCGGTGAACCGGCACGGCGCCAGGAACTGCTCCCACGTCGGGTGATGCCCAGCTCCCAGTGATCGACGTCGGGTTCTTTTGTCCCGCAGTCGATATCTATCTGCGGTCCTTCGAGCCCGTTCATGTCGACGGCGGCGGTAGCGCGGTTATCACCTGCGTGCCGGACCGCAGTTCGGCGACGTCGTGCACGACGGCCCGCGCGCGCTCGACATCGGCAGAACCTGCCGCGATCGGACACGGCCGAGGACGCACTCGCCGTCCGAGACGGGCTCAGGGGCCGGTCATCGACCGGCTACCCTTGTCAGTCTTTCTGTGCGGCGCGATGGGTCAGACCAAGCTCACTGCAGGAGAATCTTGTGAAGACCGGGGGGTACACGCCCAGGACGGGACCACATCCGAGTGGATGCGGCCCCGTGGAGGATTGTCAGACTCCCCGCACGCTCTGGGCCTGCGGACCCTTCTGCCCCTGGCCGACCTCGAACTCGACACGCTGGTTCTCGTCGAGCGACTTGTAGCCGCTGCCCTGAATCTCGGAGAAGTGGACGAAAAGATCAGCTCCGCCATCGTCCGGCGTGATGAATCCGAAGCCCTTTTCACCGTTGAACCACTTCACAACGCCCTGTGCCATGCTTCGTCTCCCTGCAGCAAAGTGCGAGCCGGGACCTCACAGCGAAGCCCCGATCTCATGCATGATCCTGCCAGCATCGGGCACCGTTCACCGGCACGGTGCCACCGAGGACGTCATTACATCGTTCACTGCGGTCACTCGTCCAAGAGACGGGCAGTGAGTTCCGGCATCAGGTGGACGTCAGGCTGCCGGAAGGGGGCTGGCGGGTTCAGGTATGTTTCCGCACATGAGAGCCGCATCGTGGTTGAGCGTGGCGACCGGGGTGCTGTCCGGCGCCGCCGTTGCCGCAGCGTGGCGGAGGGCATACCTTGCCGATCAGGCAAGGCTCGACGCCGAAGCCGAGCGGGACGCGGCATTAGCGCAAGTTGCCGAAATAAGGCGGACTGCCGTGCGGCAGGTATGCCCACGTCCGCAGAACGTCGACTTCCACGTACAACGCATCCGGGGAGCGGTCGACCGGTTCCGGCTTCGGAATGTCGGGGGCGGCACGGTCACGGACGTGCGATTCGTCATCGACCCCGCGGAGGAGCGGAACCGCCGCATTCCGACGCCACACTGGCTACAGGACGAGCCGGTGACCTTGCTGCCGAATCAATGGGCTGACTTCGGTGCGAGCGCTCTCACGCTCGTTGCCGGTTCCTGGCGAATAGTGTTTCCGGCGTTTGTCACCGTCCTCTGCGAAGAAGGCGGTACACCCTTGCGAATAAACCTGCCTACCGCCGGCGAGGCCGAAGACGACTCAATCAGCTGACCACTCGATTCGGCTTTCCGACAGACTGGCGTGGTCGATGCCGCCGTCACCCGACACAGACCAGCACACCCACGACCGCCACTGCAACCAGCGAAGCGCCGCCGCAGATCAACCACGCCCGCGTCGCCAGTTGCCGCCACCGCTCGCACCGCTCGTCCACGTCTACGTCCGAGCCGCTCAGATTCGGATCGGACGCTCGGGACGTCGAGAGGCGGCGAACCTTCGCGTCCGCTCGCGCCGCCACACCGAACGCGACGGGCACCATCAACAGTGCAGCCACCAGTAGAGCCACCATCGCACCCATGCCCGTCCCGAACACTGCCGTTCCTCTCATACCAACAGGCACCGTCACAGGTACCCCGCATTGATCACAGGCCAGGCGGTACCCACAGGCACAACCACGCCGCCCCCGTCAGCTCCATCGCTGCACGGCCACCGCCCCGCGTCTTACTTCGCGACGCCAGGCATCGGCGGGAGACCATGAAGCGCCGCGGGACTACACGCCGGGCATCGGGAACTTCCACACCGCCACCACAATCACGCCCATGATGAGTGCGGCGTAAAGAACGGTGCCAACCACACCGACCCGCAAAGTATTCAGCAGATTCGAGCCCAGGTTCTCGGTAATTCGTGCCATGACATCTCTTCCTCACGTGCAAATATTCTCGACTGCCACATCGACGGTGGCGTACGGCCTACCAGCTACCTTGGACCGTCTTCGACACCTGCACATCGGCCGAACTACCTACACCCATACCCGAAATCAGGTCTGGAGGTTTGGGTCCCGGTATAGGTTGGCAACCCAACATCCCCGAACGCCAGGCTTCTCCGAAGAATTGAGCTGTGTTATACGTCACATGACGGGGGCCTCGAACCTGAGGTCAGTCGTTTCCCACACGTTCTCACGAATAGTCGACATCGCACCTACCGGTCGGTTACTGAGGTGCGCCGAAAATAGTGCAATGGCGTGGGTCACACTCTCTGGACTTCGGGGCGTCGGCTATCGAAAATCATTGTTGCGCTGCTCGTTACTACGTGCAGATTGTCCGTGTAGCGCCCCCGTCCGCTGATATACATCGTTGGCGGGGGCTGCGCTTGGCTGCGCCGCCACATCACACCCTCACCGGGCGATCAGGGGCCCGCCCGCAGTGCGCCAGTGGACGAGGCCGCCGCTCATGTTGACCGCGTCGAATCCGTTCTCCACCAACAGGTTCGCAGCACCGGCCGAGCGGATTCCGCCCGTGCAGAAAGTGATGAGCAGGCGGTCGTCAGGGAACTCCAGGCACCGATCGAGTAATTCCTCCAGTGGCGCATGCACGGCGCCGGGGATGTGGACCCGATTCCACTCGAACCGGCGTCGGACGTCGACAACGAGCGCGCCATCTTCGACGAGGCGAACCGCCTCCGCGGCGCTGACTGCCGGCGGCCGGTACAGGTAATGTCGAAAACTCATGCGCTGCGAGCCTCCTGCCGCAGGTTGACCATCGTGAGGGGGCCGCTGAGCACGGGCACGAGCGCACCGACGCGGGTCTGGGTCGTCAGACCGCGACCGAGAAGCGCCGTGACAGCGACGGCCAGGTAGAGCGCACCGTGGATCGGACCGAGGATGCGAGCCACCGTGGCGTCGTGCACGGTGCCGAGGTTGACCAGCAACGCCAGGACACTGACGGTCTCGAGCGCCGAGAGCGCCGCAAGAATGCGCAGCAACCCGGTCATACGTAATCCGATCCGGGCCGCACGATCATGAGCACAACGACGACCACCCACAGCAGGTTGAACAGGCCGGTCACCATGCCGAGGCGCCGGAGGTGGTCTCCGTCGCCGGGTGCGGTGAGCGCGTGTTGCTGCATTGGGGCGATCTGCAGGGCGAGTAGTCCACCGGCAAGGGCAGTGAGCACCATCGCGACCACCACCCAGACCTCGCTCGTGCGGCCTTGCACGGATGCGAGGACCAGGCCGACGAGGGGGACCGCGAGCGCCAGGACCCCATAGACGCGGGTGATCCGGTGCAGCACACGGGCGGCGTGGATGCTCCGCTCGACCTGCGTCGCACCACTTGCCGGGGCGGTCACCGGCGCGTATCGGGGGAACAGACTGGTGGTCACCGCGACCGGACCCACGAAGAGGATGCCCGCCACGACATGGACGGAAAGCAACAGCGATTCCATAACCTTCAGCCTAACTGAAGGTTGGTGATGGGGGTCAGTCGGTGGCCGACATCACCCGCAGCATGTGCACCCGCAGGGCCTCGGTCAGCTCGGGATGCTGCGCGGCGAACTCCGCGTCGAGTCGGGCAACCACCTCGGCCGCCCGAGCCAGCAGTGATTCCCCCTTCGCCGTGACCCGCAGAGTGGACGCCGCCCCGGCATGCGCAGTCCCGTCGTCGACCAGCCCGGACTCGACGAACGCCGCGACCGCCGTGTGAGCGCTCTGCACAGTGATGCGGGACCGCCGAGCAAGCTCGCTGAACGAGATACCCGGCGTTCCGCGAATGTGCCCCAACAACCCGTACCTCCGGGTGGTCAACCCGAGCGGCTTCAACCCCTCGGCGAACGCGGCATCCCACACTCGGCCCACCGTCAGCAGCGCGACCGTGGGACTGAAAGGAGGAAGCTCCGACATGGGAGAAGGCTACCCATCGAACTCGATCGCGTTCCGCATGCTCCGTTTCACGCCACGTCGACGAGGTCTTACCGATAATCGCGGTAACGTCTATCCTGTCGAGATGCCCACTCCAACGGTCTTCATCACCGGCGCTGCAGCCGGGATCGGACGTTCCACTGCCCTCGAATTCTCCCGCGCCGGATACCTCGTCGGGGCCTACGACATCGGCGCGACGGGCCTCGCCTCGTTGCAGGAGGCGATCACGTCGGCCGGTGGGCGCGTCGTCACGGGCGTTCTGGACGTCACCGACCCCGAGCAGTGGGAGAAGCGCCTGAGAGAGTTCGACGCCGAAGCGGGTGGTCGTCTCGATATCCTCGTCAACAATGCCGGCATTCTGGTCGCGGGCCGGTTCGAGGAAATTCCGCTGGAGGTACACAAGCGGCAGATCGACATCAACGTCAACGGGGTCGTCTACGGAACACACGCCGCCTTCCCCTACCTGAAGGCAACGCCGGGCGCACAGGTGATCAATCTGTGTTCCGCCTCGGCGATCTACGGTCAACCGGAACTCGCCACCTACAGTGCCACCAAGTTCGCCGTGCGCGGCATCACCGAGGCACTCGACCTCGAATGGGCCGAGTACGACATCTCAGTGAAGGCGATGTGGCCGTTGTTCGTCAACACCGCCATGACTGCAGGCGTATCCACGGGCACCACCAACTCGCTCGGTATCAAACTGAGCGCCGACGACGTGTCAACGAGCATCTTCAAGGCGACTCGTCCCTCGAAGCGGCCGTACCACAAGGTGCATTTCCCGGTGGGCCTGCAATCGAAAGCGCTGTCGTTGGGGTCCCGCTTCTCCCCCGCGTGGCTCACTCGTGAGGTCAACCGCAGACTCAGCCACACCTAGAGTCGCATGCTCGGCGCCGGTTTCCGTTCGACGTGGGAGGTAATCCTCTGCCCGGCCGGAATCCGGCGCGACCACGCGGATCTACCCTACGGAAGTCGGGTAGTGCTACTCATGTTTCGCGCAGAGTCAACCGCCAAACTGGGTTGCATGACACCGACACCGACACCCAGAACGACGACCGCCTTCTTCGTTCAGGCGGGTATCGCCTTCGCCATCAGTTTCGCAGGATCGCTCATCGGAATCGCCTATCTGCCCATCGATCCGTGGCAGCGTGGCTTTCTCTGCATGACGTTGCTGTTCCTGGTGACGAGTACGTTCACGCTCGCCAAGGTGGTGCGTGAGCATCAGGAGGCATCGACGGTACGCGTTCGCGTGGACGAGGCGCGGCTCGAGAAGTTGATTGCCGAACACGACCCGTTCAAGACGGTGGCCTGATCGCGCCGAGATGCCGTGCAGTCACCGCACAACACCGGCGGCGACTCGCTATGCTCCGGCGATGCACTCTGCGAGATCGTCGATCGCCGTACGCTCGGTCATTTCACTCTGCGCAGTGATCATCAGCGCGGGAGCCCTTCCCGCGCATGTTTCGGCGCAGCCGCCAAGTTCCGTGAGCACGGCATGTGGTGAGGCACTGACGAAGCTGGAGCTCGCGCGGATCATCGAACTCTCCGACCTGTCGACTCTCCCGGACACCCCGTCACTGGAACGCCTCGAGGACGAGGTGGCCCGTCACGCGGAGATCACCGCCGTTCTTGTGCGCCATCACGATCGGCGCGGACTGTTCTCCCTCGGACTCGACGCGGTGGAACACTCTGCGGTGATGCCTCTGCAGCGCGACCCCACTGCGTTCGCGGATCGCCGGTGGGCACCTGCGATCAGTTCGGATCTGCTGCGCCGGTATCTCCGCAACCTGCATGCCGAGTTCACGGGCACTGCCGTCGAGCCACAGTGGGAGCGGTACTTCTCGCTGTCGAAGCAGTGCTCGCTGAGTCCCGCCCGTGTCGCGATGGTGGGGTACAACGCGCACATCACGATAGATCTGGCACGGGCAGTTGCGTCTTCCGGCACCGCCGCCGATGACATTCCCGACTACTACGAGATCGTCGATTCCATTGCTCGCGACGGCGACACCATCGTCTCCCGTACCAAAGAAATCTACGGTGCCGATCTCGGGCCTCTGTGGCGGTTCTACTTCGTCGGCGAGGGTCTCGATCGCCTGGCCGGATCCGATGTTCCCTCGGATCTTCTCCTACGCGCTGCGGACAGTGGTTACACCACTCTCACTCTCGCCAACGGCTTCGCACTGCAGTCACCCAACTCGGCGCCGGTCGCTGAGGCGGAGATGGCGGCACTGGCACAGGCAACCGACGCCGCGCTGGAAGTACTGTCCGATTTCGGTGGACTCTGACGGGTAGCGCCCTCCTCACCCCACTGTCGTGAATTCCCCCGCCGCGGACCATCTCTGCCGTTCGGCGGCGAAGGCGACGGTCTGCCCAGCGCGGAATTCGCTGATCGAATCGGCGTGCGCGCTGAGAAACCGCTCATGATCGGCGAGCGAAAATGTGCCGTCGGTGATGTCGATGCCACCCCCGCGCCCTGCTGCGACGTCGGACCGCAGATCCATCAGTTCCTCCGGTTCCACGGGATACCAGGAGATCCGGTCGAAGAAGCGAAGCAACCATGGAGTTCCGTCCTCGAACGGACCGGACTTCTCGGGGTGGCGATGGTTCCACACTTGGGTCGTGCGGCCGACGAACTGGTATCCCCCCGGTCCTTCCATTCCGTAGATGCACAGGTACGCCCCGCCGATCCCGACCGCGTTCTCGGGGGTCCAGGTACGTGCCGGGTTGTACTTCGTCGTCACGAGCCGATGACGTGGGTCGAGGGGTGTTGCCACGGGCGCGCCGAGGTAGACGTCGCCGAGACCGAGCACCATGTATTCGGCGCCGAACACGGTGTCGAAGACGTCGTCGACACTGCTTAGACCGTTCATACGGCGGATGAATTCGATGTTCCACGGGCACCAGGGGGCGTCGGCGCGAACTCCGTGCATGTACCGCTGGATTGCTTCCCGCGTCGAGGGGTCGTCCCAGGACAGCGGCATCCGAACGGACCGACTCGGAACGACGAGCTCGTTCGCCGCGGGCAATGCGTCCTCCGCGTCACCGAGCAATCCCATGAGCTTGGGAATGGGCAACACATCCGGATCGACCCGGACTTGCAGAGAACGGATCCCCGGGGTGAGGTCCAGAAGGCCGGCCGGCTTCTCGATCTCGAGCCGCTGATGCAGTGCGTGGGCCCGGGCCCGAAGAGCAAGATCCAGGGTCATGTCACCGTACTCGACCAGGATATTGTCGTCGCCGGATCGACGGTAGGTGACGGCGGTGTCACCGTCGCGGCGGGCGATCACGCCGTCGTCGCCGTCACCCGCGGTGGAGAACACCGAGGAGTGCGCAGCGCGACGGGCAGGACCGAGCGCGCGGGTCGACGCCGCCCTATTTGCTTTGATGGGTACGAATCGCACCGTGTCGCCCGGGGCCAGCTGGCCGAGCTTCCATCGTTCCGCCGCGACCACGGTGACCGGGCAGACGAAACCCCCGAGGCTCGGTCCGTCGGGTCCCAACAGGATCGGGGTGTCCCCGGTGAAGTCGAGTGCGCCGACGGAATACGCGTTGTCGTGAATGTTGGACGGGTGCAGTCCCGCCTCGCCGCCGTCGGTCCGGGCCCAGTCGGGTTTCGGACCGATCAGCCGCACCCCGGTGCGGTCCGAATTGAAATGCACCTCGTAATCGGTTCGGTACAACGTGTCGATATCGGACCGAGTGAAGAATTCGGGAGCGCCGTGTGGCCCTTCGGTGACCGCGATCTCCCAGCGTCGGCACATCGCCGGAACATATTCCGCGGGAACGCCCTTCACGGACCCGTTCGCGTCACCGATTGCGAGGATGTCACCCGGTCGCAGGGTCCGGCCCTGATGACCGCCGAACTTGCCGAGGGTGAACGTCGAGGCGCTCCCGAGGTAGTCCTCGACCTCGAGACCGCCCTGCACCAGCACGTAGATCCGCAGTCCGGGACCGGACACGGTACCGACGTCGAGAACTCCCCCAGCCGGTACGTGTATGGGGCGCCATTGCGCCGCCAGGTCACCGTCGACGGTGACCGGTGCCGGTGCACCCGTCACACACACCACCGTGTCCTTGTCGAACTGCAGGGCGGGACCTGCCATGGCGCACTCGAGTCCGGCGGCGCCCTCGTCGTTTCCGAGCGCACTGTTACCGAGCCGGAAGGACAGATCGTCCATGGGGCCCGACGGCGGAACTCCGATGTGCCAGTAGCCGGTCCGGCCCGGAAAGTCCTGCACCGTGGTGAGCATGCCCGGCCGCTGCACGGTGATTTTGCCGGTCATCGCCGGACTCCCGTCGGGCGTGTCACGATCATGCGCACCGGTGTCGGATCGAAACCGTTGCACGGATTATTGATCTGCGGGCAATTGGACACCAGTACCAGAACATCTCGTTCCGCGCGCAAAGCGAGCCGCTTGCCGGGGGCCGAGAGGCCGTCGACGATCCCCAGTGTCCCGTCCGCCTCGACGGGGACGTTCATGAAAAAGTTGATGTTCGACACGAGGTCGCGCTTGGCTATCCCCCACTTGGAACCCTCGGCGAGAAAGTTCTCCACGCACGCGTGCTGGTGTTTGGTGTGGTGGCCGTAGCGCAGCGTGTTCGATTCTTGCGAACAGGCTCCACCGACGGTGTCGTGGGAGCCGACTTCGTCCGCCACGAGGGTCATCAAGGCGTCGTGGTCGTCGGATCTCAGGACACTTCCGGTGGTGAGGAAGAGATTGCGCTGTGCAGACACGGTCGCGGCCGCCGAGTACCGCTGCCGGTGGTCGTCTGCGGCGTAGACAAGGGTGTCCACGGCCTGATTGCCGTACAGGTCGACGATGGTGAGGACGTCGCCGGCCTCGACGACGGCGGACCACGGCCCACGGGCGCCGACTTCTTCGTCCAGGACGACCGTACCCGGTACCAGGGCGGCGGTGTCGATGCTGGTGGTCATGCCTGCTCCTGCCCCTGCGACTGCGCGGCAGCCCAGATGTCTTCAGTGTTGAGGAATGCCCGCCGGTATTCCGGCTCGGCTGCTGCGGGTACTTCGAAGCGTCCGCCCGACCACGCGAGTATCTCGAGCGCGGTCGTGTCGAAGGTCGGCGACGGGTCCAGCGGGTGAGCGGTGTTCGCGATCAGGACGACGAGTGGGAGATGCAGAACCAGCTCGACTACTGCGCCCGGTCCCGCCGAACCGATGCTGTTCAGGGAGCCGTCCGCGCCGACTCGTACTCCGTGGAACAACGACAGTGACGGTGGCAGATCACGTCGTTCGAGCCCGTGTTTCGCCGCGGCCACCGTGAAGAGTTCGCGGCCTGCCGGTGACGGTGAATGCAACGAACCGTCACCGTATTTCGCAGCGTTGGACGCGAGCGACGTAGTGCCGCACAGTGCGTCGTGGTGTCCGGACGTGTCGGCGACGACGGTGGCGAGCAACCTGCCTTGATCCGACAGCAGCGGATGTCCTTCACCGATATACGCCTGCCACGGCACTTTGACCGTGTCGGCGACGTTCAACCGCTCCCACGGCGCGTCTGCGCGGAACAGCAGAAGGTGTGCGCAGGCCAACCCCTCCACATCTCGCAACCGCACACGTGTTCCGCGTTCGAGAACCTTGCTGGTGTAACGGCCGCCTGGAACCGTCTCGGCCCACGTCAGGGCCGCCGGGTCGACATCGGCGGGGGGCGCCGGCCACGCCGATGCCGGGACCACGGGCATCGATCCGGTGACCGCGCCCGCCTGGGCGCGCGCGTGTTCTTTCGCGGCAGTGGTGGTCGAGGTATCCGCTGAGGTCATGTCAGGCTCCGATCGTGACGGGGTTGGGGGTGCTGCGGCCGCGCGGGAAGCACAGAATTCCGAGTGCGATCACAGCGGCGACGGTGACGGGTGCGGCCCACCGCAGAAGCGGGTAGGCACCGCTCGGGTCGAAGACCTCGGCTCGCGGCCACGAGAGGTTCACCACCATGAGGGCGCCGTAGCCGACAGCCAGAATGTTCACGGGTAGGCCGAGTCGTCCCAGCGAGAATAAACTCCGGCCGTCCGCGTCCACCTGCGGGCCACCGTGCGGCCAGCCCTTCAGGCGGCGGACCAGGAGGGGCACCGTGACCATCAGATACGCGAGGTAGATCAGGATGATGCAGACACTCGACAAGGTGGCGAATATTGCGGAGTTTCCGACGTTCACCGCGAGGATCGCGATGCAGACGACACCGATGAGGACGGACGGGGCGATGGGAGTTCCTGTGCGCGCGTTCACCTTCGAGAGCACCTGCGAGGCGGGCAACCGACCGTCGCGGGCCATGGAAAACACCAACCTCGACGCCGCGGTCTGAATGGCGAGTGTGCAGACGAACACGGCGACCGCGACATCGGCCAGAAGCAATGTGCCCCAAGGCGAACTGAGAATCGACGACAACACGTACGGCAGACCCTCCGCGGCGAGGCGTCCGTCGGTCAAGCTCGGAGCCGCCATCAGCGCGCCGATGATCATCAGGCCACCACCGAGCGCCGAGACAGACAGCGCCAGCCGGATCGTGCGCGGGGCCACCCGCCGCGGGTTCCGCGTCTCCTCCGCGAGCTCGCCCGCCGAACCGAACCCGACCATCACGTAGGCGGCCATGAGGCCGGAGACGATCCAGGCCCAGCCGTATCCGGAGTCGGTGCCCGCCGCACCCGTGTCGAGTACGACCTGCGGTCCCCGCTGCGCGTGCGTGAAGAACATGCCGACCACAGCGACGACTCCGACGATCTCGCACGTGACACCCATGTTGTTGATGCGCGACATCCAGTTCACACCGATGCAGTTGATAAAGGTGGTGAGTACCAGCAGGACCGATCCGAGCAGGACCGCGTTGGCGGCACCGCTGGCGGACGTCAACGTGCTGTCTTCGCCGATGATCTGGAATCCGCTCCACACGTTCGGAAGCACCACTTGCAGTGCGATCGCCGCGGCCGAGGCCGTAACCATCTGCGCCAGGATCATGAACCAGCCGGCGAACCAGCCCACCACCTCCCCGCCCATCCGGCGCGACCACTGGTAGATGGCACCGGAGATGGGATACCGAGCAGCCAATTCGGCGAAGTTGAGCGCCACCATGAACTGACCGACGAATACCACCGGCCACGTCCAGAAGAACGCCGGTCCGGCGAATCCGAAACCGAGACCGAACAATTGGAAGATCGTCGTGAGGATCGACACGAAGGAGAAACCGGCCGCGAACGAAGCGAACTTCCCCAGTTTCCGGTGCAGTTGCTGCTCGTAGCCGAATTTACCGAGGTCGCCGGAGTCGTCGATTCTCCCGGCCCCGGTCGGAACAGGAGGTGCAAGTACCGGTGCGGACGGCACTTGCGCAGTCCTCGTAGGTGTACTCAAGGGCCTTCTCCTTCGGCGAGAGCAATATCTGTCGATCGATAGTTTTCTCTCGCGCCCGACCGGATGGGTGACGCGGACGTATACAGATCGGCCCCCGCCGTAACAGGATCGTTGCGAACGTTTCGAAGGTATGACGAAAAGCTCACGGCGGGTGTCCACGGTGGCGTGGAAAACCGACCTGACATCATGAGTAGGTGAGCACCGGGCCGGGAAGACCGCGACTGACCAGTCAACGCAGGCCGGGTCGGACGACGCCCGAGGAGATACTCGACGCCGCCGGAGAGCTGTTCACCACCAAGGGCTTTGCCGCCACCTCCACGCGCGAGATCGCCGACATGGTGGGCATAAGACAGGCATCGCTTTATCACCACTTCGCCAACAAGGAGGAGATCCTGGTGGCGCTCCTCGAGGAAACAGTGTCGCCCGCGCTCGCCGCCGCCCGAGTCCTCGAGAAGATCGATGCGCCTGCCGTCGTACGCCTGCACGCACTCGCCACCTACGACGTCACCCAGCTCACCGGCACGCGCTGGAATCTCGGAGCCCTCTACCTCCTGCCCGAGCTACGCACCGAACGCTTCGCCCCGTTCCGGGCCCAACGCACTCTTCTGCGCTCGCACTATCAGCATTGCGCCGAACAGGCGCTCACCGAGATCACGGCCGGCGACACCGAATCAGCACCCGGCCTCACCGATCTCCCTTTTCGCATCGTCGAGAGCGCTATCGCCACCCGGGCGGACGTCGAAAGCGGAGCGGTACCGACACCCGAGAACACCGATGCCGCTGCCCTCCTCGCCGACGCCTGCTTGCGCGCACTCGGATGGTCGCAGCCACTCGACGAAATCCGAGCGCAGTCGCGGATTCTCCTCGACCACACGGCAGGTGGCACCTCCCGCGACCTTCCGCCGCCGGCGTCGGATCTGTGAGATAAAGTCTGGCGAACGCTTACTACCTGGGGGGTTATCTTGAGCGATGTCTTCGTCGTCACAGACGGCATTCGGCGTTACGGTGCGACGGCGGCGCAGGCCGCGGAGCAGATCAGTAGTGCTGCAGCGATCGACCTCGGTGCCGACCTCGCCGCGCTGGCGCCGGTGTTCGGTCCGATCGGAGCCGACTTCCTCGCGTCCTTCGCGGTGGCGCAGGGCAACCACGCCAAGTCGGTCGCCGAACTCGCATCCCACTACGCGCACACCGCTGTCGCGTCCGGGGCCACCGCAGACTCCTACGATTCCGTCGACGACGCCAACGGCGGCGCCCTCGGAGACATCAGCGGAACCATCGGAGACCTCGCGTGACGTCTCCCGAGCCCGCCGGCGACATCGCGCACCCGTCGATCCTGGATCTGCTGCAAGGTTCCGCGTTCGGTGCGGCGGTGAACACGCCTCTGCCGAGCACGCCGCTCGAGGCACTGCAGAGTTCGCCGCTCGGCCCGCTACTCGACACCCCGATCGGCGTGCCGTCGCTGCCCGAACTCCCACCGCTGCCTGCTCTTCCGCCGTTGCCGCCCAATCCGGTGGAGGCCCTCCTCCAGGGACAAGGCCTGCCCGGACTGCCGGGAATCGACGAGTTGTTCAAGCCACTCACCGACCTTGCGGGTGCCTTCGGTACCGGGACGTTCGGCTCCGTCGATCCGACATCGGTGCTCGACATGTCCTCCGGACTGATCGACCAGGCCATGTCGCTGAGCATGTCAGGACTGAAGGCGCTCGATCAGATCTGGCAGAGCCAGGCGGCGCAGGCCGCGCAGGTCCAGGGACAGCAGGCTCAGGTGAGCGGCGCAGAACTGAGCGAGCGCGGCACGCAGATTTCCGGGACCACCCAGACCGCCGCTGCTTCGGTGGCCCGTGGCAACGCAAATCTGATGACCATCTCCGAATCATTCGCGTCCACCGCGGTCGCTGCAGCACCGATGGTGATGACGCCGCCCGGGCAGGCGATGCTTCTCGCGTCGGCCGCCGAACACATCAAGGCCGCGATCGGAGTGGTCACGCAGACACGAACCGAGCTGAACGAGCAGACCCTCACCATGAACGGCCTCGCGGCACCGGTGCCCGTGCCACCGCCGCCGCCGCCCGGACCGTCCGCCGCAGCGGCGACATCACCGTTTGCTGTCGCGAGCACTGTGCTCGAGAGCGTCGGTGCCCCGATGGTCTCCACAGTCACCGACAGCCTCGATCAACTCGTCTCGGCCACGACGCAAGCCGCGAGTGTGTCGCCCAGTGACGTGTCCGCCGACTCCGTCGCGGCCAGGTCCGGCTCGCCCGCGCCGGCCGGTGCAGCGCACGGTGTCCCCGGCTCGGTGGGCATCGCAGGTGGTACCGGAATCGGCATGTACGGCGCCGGCGGCGGAACAGCTTCTGGGGGCGTCGCTTCCGTGCCGCGCGCACCGGTGGCCGGTTCCGTTCCGCCAGGCGCTGCCGGTGTGGCGACTCCGGCTGCCACGGGCACGCCAGGAGCACTCGGCACGTCGACAACGACCGGAGTGGGAACAGCCGGCGGGCCGGTGGGCGCGATGGGCGGCGGCGCAGGAATGGCGGGGGCTGGTCGCGGGGGCGACGAACAGCTAAGCGGCCGAACCACACCCGGCTACCTCGTGAACGCGGGCGACAGCAACGCCTTCGTCGGCGACCTCCCAATGGTGGCTCCGGCCGTCATCGGCGGCGAAGAACTCGACGACGGCCAGATCGACGCCAGGAACTGACAGCCGCAGGTGGGGAGGAGGCACTGCCGCCCCACCTGGGTCTGTCTACTCGACGAGCGCTGCTACTTCGTGATCGGTGAGCGTGGTCATCGGGACTCGTCCGGCTGCACGTACCAACTCCACCGCCCGGAACAACGGGCGCTCGGTCAGCGCGGCGTCGCGCGCCTCGGCACGTAACTGCTCGATGAGCACCGAGGCGATCGCTGCGGCCGCCACCAGTTCGCTCGTGGTCAGTGCGTCGGCCAGCTTCCGCAGCCCCAGCACGTCCAGTTCACGGCCGCCGTCAGTGGTGTACAACGCCAACGGCACCGCGAGAACGCCGTCGGAATCGGTGATGCGGACACTCACTTCGCTGACCCGAGCCGAGCGCACCACCACCTCGACCGCGACCGCCTTCGTGACATCGACGTGACGGGTTCGCACACCCCCGGTCGAAAAAATGACACCGCGTTCCAGCACGACCTTGCGGCGCAGGGTGACGAGCGCCGACAGGGCGGTAGGGACGGCGATCACACCACCCACCACCACGGCCAGCCACAACGGAGTGAAGAGGCTCAGCACGGCACCGACGACCACGCCGATCAGTACGGCGATCATCGCGACCCGCCTGAGGCGCGGCGCAATCAGCTCGATGGGGACGAGGTCGAGTGACACCGGCGGATCGTGCTCAGGCGCCAAGGATCGCTCCGACGTGCGCGACGACATCGGTCGCCGAGATCGATTCCTGGTCACCGGTGGCCAAAGTCTTGATCCCGATGGTGCCCTCGGCGATGTCACGGTCACCCAGCACGAGTGCGAGTGCGGCACCGGAACGGTCCGCGGCCTTCATCGCGCCCTTCACGCCACGGTTGCCGTAGGCGAGATCGACCCGAATGCCCTGCGCGCGCAACTGCTGGGCGATCACCACCAGCTTCGCCTTCGCCTCGTCACCCAGCGGAACCCCGAAAACCTCGCAACGGGCGGTCGACCCCGCCGTCTTGCCCTCCGCAGCCAGCGCCAGGACGGTGCGGTCGACGCCGAGCCCGAAACCGATGCCGGACAACGGCTGACCGCCGAGTTGCGCCATCAAGCCGTCGTAGCGTCCGCCGCCGCCGATGCCCGACTGCGCGCCGAGACCGTCGTGCACGAACTCGAACGTGGTCTTCGTGTAGTAGTCGAGGCCGCGAACCATCCGCGGGTTGATGACATACGGCACGCCCAATGCGTCGAGGTGGGCAAGGACCTCGTCGAAATGCGCCTTCGCGGTATCCGAGAGGTGGTCGAGCATGAGCGGCGCATCCGCGGTCATCTCCCGCACCTCCTTGCGCTTGTCATCGAGAACTCGCAGTGGATTGATCTCGGCGCGGCGACGCGTCTCCTCGTCGAGAGGAAGGCGGAAGAGAAACTCCTGCAGACGTTCCCGGTACTGGGGCCGGCAGGTGTCGTCACCGAGTGACGTGATCTCCAGCCGGAACCCCTCGAGCCCGAGACCCCGGAACCCGGCGTCGGCAATTGCGATGACCTCGGCGTCCAGGGCCGGGTCGTCGACACCGATGGCCTCGACCCCGACCTGCTGCAGCTGTCGGTAACGTCCCGCCTGGGGACGCTCGTAGCGGAAGAACGGACCGGCATAGCTCAACTTGACCGGCAACTGGCCCCGGTCGAGACCGTGCTCGATCACAGCGCGCATCACGCCCGCGGTCCCCTCGGGGCGCAGGGTCACCGATCGATCACCCCGGTCCGCGAAGGTGTACATCTCCTTGCTGACGACGTCCGTCGATTCACCGACACCTCGCGCGAACAGTCCGGTGTCCTCGAAGATGGGAAGCTCGATGTGGCCGTAGCCGGCCAGTCGCGCAGCGCGGGTGAGCCCGTCGCGGACCGCGACGAATTCGGCGGACTGCGGCGGGACGTAGTCGGGAACGCCCTTGGGGGCGGAGAAGGTGCTGGCTTTACTCACTGTCGCTACTTTTCCTTACTTCGAGCCCGGGAGTCCAACGAGGAACGGGTTGGATGTGCGCTCGGCCCCGATGGAACTCGATCCGCCGTGCCCGGGCAGCACCGCCGTGTCGTCGGCGAGGACCAGAAGCTTGTCGGCGATCGACTGCAACAACTGTTCGTGGTTGCCACCGGGCAGGTCACTGCGCCCGATCGATCCCTGGAAGAGGGTGTCCCCGGTGAGGGCGAGCTCGACCCCACCGGTCTCCTGCTCGACCCGGGTCCGGAAGACCACGGAACCCTGTGTGTGCCCCGGAGTGTGATCGACGACGAACGAGATGCCCGCCTGCTCGATGTGATCGCCGTCCGACAGTTCGATCACCTCGCTCGGCTCCACGAAATCCATCCCCTCGATGAACGGTTTCATCGTCGGCCCGATGCCCCGTCCGGGGTCGGACAACATGTACCGGTCCCCGGGATGGATGTACGCGGGGATGCCGAACTTGTCGCACACCTCGTGCGCGTTCCAGACATGGTCCAGGTGACCGTGTGTGAGCAGCACCGCCGTCGGTGTGAGATTCGACTGGGCGAGAAAGTCGATCAGCGGGCCGGCAGCATCCTGACCGGGGTCGACGACGACGCACTCGCGGGCATCGTCCTGGGCGAGGATGTAGCAGTTGGTCTGGAACATCCCGGCCGGAAATCCTGTGACGAGCACGCGCGACGCTCCTGTTCGAGTGATCATTGCAGTCGCTACAGCCTAAGCTGCCGCCCCGCCAGCTCGTTCTCAGGTTTGGATGGCACACTCTGGAGGTCGTGTGCCGGGGGTAGATCACACCGACCAACTGCTATATCGACCGACTGCCAGAGAAGACCGATACGGGAGGACCACCGCAGTGCCGAGCAACGAGCAGCGCCGGGAAGCAGCGAAACGAAAGCTCGAGCGTCAACTCGAGCGCCGCGCGAACAGAGCACGCAAGCGCAAGCAGCTGACCATTGCCGGTTCGGTGCTCGGTGTAGTGCTCGTCGTGGCGGCCGGCGCGGTCGTTTTCGCCCTCACCAGCGGTGACGACGACACGACCGAAGCCTCCGCCGACTCGGTGTCCGCCTCGCCCCAGTCGCCCGGTGTCATGCCCGCAGGACGCGCCGAGCCGCTCCCCGAGAAGGTGTCGTGCACCTACACCCCGGACGGTCAGCCGCCGGCCAGACAGGTGAACCCGCCGCGCACCGAGGACATCGACACCACGGTCAGCGACGTCAGCGTCAGCGTGGAGACCACCCAGGGCAATATCGGACTGACGCTGGACAACGCCGACTCCCCCTGCACGGTCAACAACTTCCTCAGCCTCGCGAGCCAGAACTACTTCGACAACACGCCGTGCCACCGGCTCGTCACCTCCGAAGGCCTCAAGGTGCTGCAGTGTGGTGACCCGACCGGTTCCGGTACCGGTGGACCCGGTTACGGCTTCACGAACGAATTCCCCACCGACCAGTACCCCGCCGACGATCCGTCGCTGCAGGTTCCCGTCACGTACCCGCGCGGAACCATCGCGATGGCCAACAGCGGCCAGCCCGGCAGCAACGGCAGCCAGTTCTTCCTCGTCTACGCCGATTCCCAGCTGCCTCCGCAGTACACCGCTTTCGGAACCATCGACGAGACCGGCCTCGCCACCATCGAGAAGGTCGCGGCCGCCGGTGACGATGCCTCGATGCAGGCGGGCGGCGGCAAGCCGAACCTGCCGATCGACATCAAGTCCGTCCGGATGGACTGAGGCCGCCACATGTGAGGATGGACCGATGAAACGCACCTCGATTCTCGTCGCAGGCGTGGGCCTCGCGGTCCTCCTCGCCGGTTGTTCGGACTCGTCCGACTCCGGCGGTTCGGCAACCGGCACCTCGAAGGCATCCCCCACGAGCGCCGCGGCGCAGTCGCTCGACCTCTCTCGATTCGGCACGTTGCCACCGGTCCCCGCACCCGCCGCGCCAACCGTCGACTGCTCGTACCCGGCGGGTCGACCACCCGCCAAGGACGTCACCGCCCCGTCCGCCACCGGTGTGTCCACCGCAGGCACCGTCGCGGTGAACCTCACCACCAGCGCCGGCCCCATCGGTCTGACCCTCGATCGGGCCGAGGCACCGTGCACGGTGAACAGCTTCGTGAGCCTCGCCGAGCAGGGATACTTCGACGACACCCCGTGCCATCGCCTGACGACGGAACAAGGGTTGCAGGTCCTGCAATGTGGTGATCCGAGCGGCGTCGGCACCGGCGGTCCCGGCTACGGGTTCGACACCGAATATCCCGAAACAGCGTTCGCGGGCAACGATCCGGCGCTGGCCGAGCCGGTGGTCTACCCCCGCGGCACTGTCGCGATGGCGAACAGCGGACAGCCGGGTAGCAACGGCAGCCAGTTCTTCCTCGTCTACGCCGACTCGGTGCTCCCGCCCAATTACACCGTGTTCGGTTCGATCTCCGAGGAGGGCCTCGCAACGGTCGAGAAGGTGGCGGCCGACGGCGACGACGGCTCCATGTCCGCGGGCGGCGGCAAGCCGAACACCCCGGTTCAGATCGAGACCGCGAAGGTCGGCTGACCGCCCGACTTTCCGGCGCCCGGTCCCGTACCCCGTCATGCACGAACGGGACGTTCGTTCGGTCTAACCGAACGAACGTCCCGTTCGTGCATGCGGGACAGGGCGGAGCTGTCAGGCGGCGGAGGTCACCCGGTAGACGTCGTAGACGCCCTCCACGTTCCGGACGACGTTCAGCACGTGGCCGAGATGCTTCGGGTCGCCCATCTCGAAGGTGAATTTGCTGATGGCCACCCGGTCACCCGACGTCGTCACCGACGCCGACAGGATGTTCACCTTCTCGTCCGCAAGAGCCTTGGTGACGTCGGAGAGCAGCCGGTGCCGATCGAGGGCCTCGATCTGGATGGCAACGAGGAATACCGAGGACGGTGACGGCGCCCACTGGACCTCGATGATGCGCTCGGACTGCTCCTGGAGAGACCCGGCGTTGGTGCAGTCGGTCCGGTGCACGCTGACCGCGCCGCCCCGGGTGACGAAGCCCATGATCTCGTCGCCCGGAACCGGCGTACAGCATTTGGCGAGCTTCGCGACGGTTCCTTCCGCTCCCGGCACCAGGACACCGGCGTCGCCGGTACTGCGCGGGCGCATCGGCATGGTGGACGGCGTGGCCCGCTCGGCCAGCTCCTCCTCCACGTCTCCGACACCACCGAGGTGGGCCACCAGTCGCTGCACCACGTGCTGCGCAGACACGTGGCTTTCCCCGACCGCGGTGTACAGCATCGACACGTCCGTGTAGTGGAGTTCGTGTGCGATGGCCGCCATCGATTCGGCGTTCATCAGTCGCTGCAGCGGGAGACCGACGCGTCGCACTTCCTTCGCGATCGCGTCCTTACCGTTCTCGAGCGCCTCCTCCCGGCGCTCCTTGGCGAACCACTGCCGGATCTTCGTCTTCGCCCGCGGGGACACCACGAACGACTGCCAGTCGCGGCTGGGGCCCGCATTGACCGCCTTGGAGGTGAAGACCTCCACCACTTCTCCGTTGTCGAGGGTGCGCTCGAGGGCGACAAGCCGCCCGTTGACCCGGGCGCCGATACAGCGATGCCCGACCTCGGTGTGGACTGCGTAGGCGAAGTCGACGGGCGTCGACCCTGCGGGCAACGTGACCACGTCCCCCTTGGGGGTGAACACGAAGATCTCCTTGACCGCGAGGTCGTAGCGGAGAGACTCGAGGAACTCGCCTGGATCGGCGGCCTCACGCTGCCAGTCGAGGAGCTGCCGCATCCACGCCATGTCGTCGACCTCGGCGACATCACCGGAGTGCTTGCCCTTGGTCTCCTTGTACCGCCAGTGCGCTGCGATCCCGAATTCGGCGGTACGGTGCATGTCGTGGGTGCGGATCTGCACCTCGAGTGGCTTGCCCTCGGGCCCGACCACGGTGGTGTGCAGCGACTGGTAGACGCCGTAGCGGGGTTGCGCGATGTAGTCCTTGAACCGGCCTGCCATGGGCTGCCACAACGAATGCACCACACCCACTGCCGCATAGCAGTCGCGGACCTCGTCGCAGAGGATCCGCACACCGACCAGGTCGTGGATGTCGTCGAAGTCGCGCCCCTTGACGATCATCTTCTGATAGATCGACCAGTAGTGCTTCGGTCGGCCTTCGACCACCGCGTTGATACGCGACGCCGTCAGGGTGGCGTTAATTTCCGCGCGCACCTTGGCCAGGTACGTATCCCGCGACGGCGCCCGGTCGGCGACCAGCCGCACAATTTCGTCGTATTTCTTGGGATGCAGAATCGCGAACGACAGGTCCTCGAGCTCCCACTTGACGGTCGCCATTCCCAGCCGGTGCGCCAGCGGGGCAATCACCTCGAGAGTCTCACGTGCCTTGCGAGCCTGCTTCTCGGGCGGCAGGAACCGCATGGTCCGCATGTTGTGCAGGCGGTCCGCCACCTTGATCACCAGCACGCGGGGGTCGCGCGCCATCGCGATGATCATCTTGCGGATGGTTTCACCCTCGGCCGCGTTACCCAGAACGACCTTGTCGAGTTTGGTGACGCCGTCGACGAGGTGCGCCACTTCGTCGCCGAACTCCTCGGTCAGCTGAGCGAGCGAATACCCGGTGTCCTCGACGGTGTCGTGCAGCAACGCCGCGACCAGAGTGGTCGTATCCATGCCGAGCTCGGCGAGGATGCTCGCGACGGCGAGTGGATGGGTGATGTACGGATCACCGGATTTGCGCTTCTGACTGGCGTGCTTTTCCTCGGCGACGTCGTACGCGCGCTGGAGGAGGGCCAGATCGGCCTTGGGATAGAGCTCGCGATGCAGACTGACGAGGGGCTCGAGAACCGGCCGGATGGTCGCGTTCCGTTGCCCCGTGATACGCCTGGCGAGTCGCGCTCGTACCCGGCGCGATGCAGACGCCGGAACGGCGAATCCCTGCGCTCCGCGGCTGTTGCCGGAAGCGGGATCCGCTACAGGTGACTCGGCATCGGACTGTGCAGACGAAGGGGATTTCGCGTTCTGCGACCGATCGAGATTCGAAGTCATGCCGTCACCTCCTACCACTGGTTAGCTGGGCCTTTCGGCACCACCAGGCACAACTTTAGTACTCAGACCGTGACGAGGGACGTGAGCGGGTACTTTCCGAGCCGCGTCCTGCCACCGAGGGCCGCGATCTCGAGAACCACCGCCACACCGATCACTACGGCACCTGCCGATTCGAGGAGGCGAGCGGTGGCCTCGATCGTCCCACCGGTGGCCATGACGTCGTCGACGACGAGCACCGAGCGGCCGTCCAATTTAAGGGAGTCGGCAGGGATTTCGAGCGTCGCCGTACCGTATTCGAGGGTGTACGACTGTGCGAGCACCGGCGGCGGTAGCTTGCCCGCCTTGCGCACCGCCACCACGCCGGAGCCGAGCTCCCGTGCGACCCCGCCGCCGAGAAGAAATCCTCGCGCGTCGACGGCGGCGATCACCTCCGCATCCGGCGCGCATGCGGCCAGCGCATCGACCACGACGCGGAATCCGGTGGCATCGGAGAAGACGGGCGTGAGGTCCGCGAACCGCACCCCAGGCTCGGGAAAGTCGTCCGCCCACCGGGTGAGCCGGGTGACGACGTCATGTGCGGAAGAAGTGTCGGTCACCGCCGCAGAACCCACCTGTCCATATTCCATCCGGCGCCGGAACGCGTCGGATTGACCGTTCCGGCCTCCAGACCCGCTGCGAACCCGACGGTGCGAGGCTGATTGAACAACGGCACGGTGGGCACCTCCGACCACAGGATGTTCTCGGCCTCGGTGGACAAGGCCAGCTGTGTTGCGGTGGAGCTGTCGACCGCGAGCTGATCGACGATCTGGTCCACCCGGCTGTTGGCATAGTCCCCGAAGTTGTTTCTGCTACCGCCGCGAAGTGCGTACATCGAGGTAGTCGGCGCCGCAGTCCCGGCCGCGCCCGGAGCGGACGCCGTTCCCGCGAGCAGCGCGTCCACCTGTCCGTCTCGCAGCATCGACGGAGTGAACTCTTCGGACCCCGCGTCCTGCACGGTAATTCCGGCCGGGGCGCACGCCGCGGCCACGGCAGCCACGATCGCGGCACGGCGCGGATCGGGTCCCAGGTATCCGATCCGCACGGTGGCCGCGGTGTTGTCGGTCTCGGCCAGCGCCGCAGTGGCTGCGGTCGTATCCGACGTCTCGTACCGGCCACCGGCGGTTGCCGCGACCGACTCGTACACGAGGCTGTCGGGTGCCGTGAACCGGGTGTCGACGGAGGCCGCGGCGGCACCGTCCTCCGCGGCCTTTCCGAATTCCGCGGCCAACTCCTCGCGGGGCAGGCAGGAGGCGAAGGCGCGGCGCCCGGCCGGGGTCTCGAACAGCCCCGACGTGGACAGCACGAACTGCTCGACGCTGCGCGAGGGCACGTCTGTCACGTCGAAGCCGCCGAGTTCGATGTCCGGGACCGATCCCGTGGCCACGTCGACCACCTCGACGGACTCGTCTGCGATGCGCGCAGCCAAATCGGCCGCCTTGGGCCACACGACGATTCGGGAGGTGGCGGGACGATTTCCCCACCAGCGGTCGTTCGCCACCAGCACCAGGCCTTCGTCCGCGGAAAACGATTCGACCTTGTAAGGCCCGGACGCGGGGAAGAGGGCGAGATCGAGCTCGCCGGGCGTCATCGTCCATCCGTCGTTCCAGAAGTCTGCGATCCGGGCGAGCGCCTCGTTGTCCGAATTCTGAACGGCGGCAACAAGGTCGGGAACACCGGCGGCGCGGGCGACCACATGGGCGGGCATCATCGACGTCGCCCCGAACAGCGACCGCCAATCCGTGAAGTTTCGCCCCGCCTTGAAGGTCACCGTGGCTTCCTTTGCCCCAGTCTGGCAGTCGACACGGTCGATGTCCGAGTAGCCGGCGGTACTGGCCGCATCGAACAGCGGAACCGTTGCCTCGCCGGGTCGGGTGAACCGCCCGCTGTTCGCGGCCCAGGTGAGCACGAGATCATCGCAGGACATCGGAACTCCATCGGAATACACCGAATTGGGATTCAGCTTGTACTGCACCGTCAGCGCGTCCCCCGGCACGGCGTTGGCCGTGCCGATGTCGGTGTCGGCCACTGGCCCACCCTCCGGCCCGGTATAGGTGAATCCGGGCAGCACGCGGGCGAACGCCTGCCGTGCCCCCGACACCGAGCCGGCCACGGTTCCGGCGTTGTAGGTGGTAACGGTGCTGTCGATCGCGTACCCGATGGACGGGATCTGCTCCCCCTCGTCGGAGCATCCGACGAGCGTGCCCGCGAGCACGACGGTGGCGAGCAGGCCGGCGCCCGACACCGCCGCAGCGCGGTGGTGTCGGGTTCGAACTCGGGCCGATGCGCGCATGTCAGTGCCTCTTCTTGTGGCGCTTCCCGGTGGGACGCGTTCCGGGCCGGGGCGCACCGCCGGCGGCACGCCGCGGCGCGGCCCCCGCCGTGGCCCCGGCGCTCACTCCGGTCGGGGACGTTGCGGCGGCCGTCTTCACCGACGCGCCCTCCGCGAGCGCTGCTCGGCGAGCGAGCACCTTACGTGTGTGTGCAGCCACGGGACCCCACCGCTCCTTGAGTGACACCAGCAACGGCGTCGCGAAGAAGATCGACGAATACGCACCGACGATGATGCCGACGAGCTGAACCAACGCTAGATCCTTGAGGGTGCCCACACCAAGCATCCACACCGCGATCACCATCAGCGCAAGGACCGGCAGGACGCTGATCAGCGTGGTATTGATCGAGCGCATCAGCGTCTGGTTGACCGCCAGGTTCGCTTGCTCCGCGTACGTTCGGCGGGTCAGGTGCAGGATGCCGCGAGTGTTCTCCTCGACCTTGTCGAACACCACCACCGAGTCGTAGAGCGAGAAACCGAGGATGGTGAGCAGGCCGATCACCGTCGCGGGCGTGACCTCGAAGCCGACCAGTGAATACACGCCCGCCGTCACGGCGATATCGAAGAACAGTGCGACGATTGCCGCGATCGCCATGTCCCGCTCGAAACGGACGGCGATGTACACGCTGACGAGGACGAGGAACACCAGCAGCGCGATCAGCGCCTTCTGGGTGATCTGACCGCCCCACGTCTCGCTGACATCCGCGACGCTGATGGTGTTCTTACTCACCGCGCCGTTGCTGTCCTTGGGCTGGAACTCCTCGTACAGCGCGTCCTGGAGCGTGATCACCTGAGCGGCGTTGAGCGCCTCGGAGCGAATCTGCACCGTTGCGCTCGATCCCGACCCCACCGTTTGCACGGTGACGGGATCCGTTCCGAGCGCCTCGCTGTACACCTGTTCCACCTGCGCGGTGTCGACGCCGTCACCCGCGGGAAACTGGATGCGCGACCCTCCCTCGAAGTCGATACCGAGAGTGAACCCACGGACGAGGATGCTCAGCAGGGAGATGAGCACGATGACACCCGTCAGGATGTAGTAGAAGCGTCGCCTCCCGATGATCTCGAAGGCGCCGGTTCCGGTGTAGAGCCGGGAGAGCAGGCTGTGTTTCGGCATGGACGCCTGGTCGACACCCGAGTCGGACAGCGAGGTTTCGGCGTCCGCCGGGGATCCGGCCTGGGACGTGGTCGATTCGCTCATACTCGTGACTCCTTCGCCGACGCTGCGGCAGCCTTACGTTCCTTGGCGATCTGCTGCACGGCTCCCAGCCCGTTGACGCCCGGCCTGGACCAGAACGGCGACTTCGACGCCAGGTGCACCAGCGGCCACGTCACCAGGAAGACGACGACGACATCGAGGATCGTGGTCAGTCCGAGCGTGAACGCGAACCCGCGCACCTGACCGACCGCGAGCACGTAGAGGACGGCGGCGGCGATGAAGCTCACCGCATTTCCCGAGAGAATCGTGCGGCGCGCCCGAGCCCAACCGCGGGGAACAGCCGACCTGAAACTCCGGCCTTCCCTCATCTCGTCCTTGATTCTCTCGAAGAACACCACGAACGAGTCTGCAGTCATACCGATACCGATGATCAGACCAGCGATACCGGCCAGGTCGAGGGTGAAGTTGATGTACCGGCCGAGCAGAACCATGATCGCGTACACCATCACACCCGACAGCACCAGCGACAACGCTGTGAGCACCCCGAGCATGCGGTAGTACAGCAGGCAGTAGAGCAGCACGAGGATCAGACCCACGAGGCCGGCGATCAGACCCGCCTCCAGCGAGGCGAGACCGAGCGTCGCCGACACCGTCTCCGCCTCGGATGCCGCGAACGAGAGGGGCAGCGAGCCGTATTTCAACGTGTTCGCCAGTTCCTTGGCACTGGTCGCCGTGAACGAACCGGTGATCGAGGTGGAGCTGCCGGCGGGTGTGGCGCCCTGGACCACCGGCGCACTGACCACCTTGGAGTCGAGGGTGAAAGCTGCCTGTTTGCCGATGTTCTGCGACGTGAACGCGGCCCAGGTGTTACTGCCCTCCGTCTTGAACGTCAGGCTCACCTCGTGCCGCGACTGCTGGGAGTTGTAGCCGGACGTGGCGTCGGCGATCTCCTGCCCGTCGATGATCGACGGCGCGAGCAGGTACACCGCTTGGCCGTCGGTGGAGCACGCCACCAAGGGCAGCGCCGGATCGTCGTTTCCCCGCAGCGGGTCGGGAACCGAGCAGTCGAGCGTCGCCATCGCCGCCTGCTGTACTGCGGGGTCCGTACTCTGTCTGCTCGCGCGTGCCGCTGCGATCTCGTCGGCGGCCTCAGCGGTCTCGGACCCGGAGCCGTCGGCCGGGGCGGCCTCGTCGGACGGGGTCGGTTCGGCGGGTGCGGACGGATCCTGCGCCGGGAACGGACGGTTCTGTGGTGCCGGTGCCGGCGTGGCAGGTTCCGGTGTCCCGGTGGGCTCGGCCGGGGTTTCGCCGGCGGGAGCCTGCGCGCCGGGGGCAGCCGCCGCCTGCGACGTCTGCACAGGACGCACGTAGAGGCGGGCGGTCTGACCGAGCGAACGCGCCTGAGCACTGTCGTCACCAGGAACGGTGATCACCAGGTTGTCACCGTCGATGACTACCTCCGAGCCGGAGACTCCCAGCCCGTTCACACGGGTCTCGATGATCTCCTGCGCCTGACGCAGGCTGTCCGGCGTCGGCTTACTACCGTCGGGTGTGCGCGCCGTGAGGGTGACTCGGGTCCCGCCTTGCAGGTCGATGCCCAGCTTGGGTGTCGCGGACTTGTCGCCAGTGAAGAACACCAGGGCATACAGAACCGCTACGAGCACCGCAAAAACGGTGAGGTAGCGGACGGGATGCACCGATCCTGTGGAAGGTGCCACGATCTCTATGTCTCCTCAGTACGTGCAGTTCGAGTGGAACGTTCGGTGGGCACCCCGCCGCCCCTGCAGGGCTCGGCCCCGTGCAACGCCCGCCGCGCCTCGGACGCGACGGCTACGCGCGGTACGCAGCGGATGCGTCGATCAATCCTTGGTCAACCGCGGCGTGGTGTCTCCGCCGTTCTCGCGGTCATCGGGCGCAGCGTCAGACGCGGGCTCCCCGGGCTCGATCGGAGAGTCGACGATCTGCTCACGGATGACGAGGCGCGACCAGGTCGTGATCACGCCGGGGGCGATCTCGAGGTCGACCGTGTCGTCGTTCATCGCGACGATCGTCCCGTGCAGCCCCGCAGTGGTCAGGATGCGGTCGCCGACCGAGAGGGATTCCTGGAGAGCGGTGGTCTTGGCCATCTCCTTCTTCTGCCGGCGGATCCCCAGGAACATGGGGACGAGCAGCGCCAGAATGAGCAGCGGGAAGAGAAAGTCCATCGGTAAGTCAACCTCGAGGTATGTCGCACGATCCGTAGCGCACCGGTCCCGGTTGGACCGATGCAGTACACCAGTGTGCCATTACCGTCCCGTACATCGGTTCGGTCGGCATGCGGCGGCGCGTTCCGCCCGGCCGATCAGGGGTCTTCCGGATCGAACAACGAGGCCTGCGGTTCGTTGACCCGCACCTCGATTCCACCGGCGACGGCGTCCGGCGGCGGCGTCAGCCCGAGTTGGGTCCACGCGGCGGCCGTTGCCACTCGACCGCGGGGTGTGCGGGCGATCATGCCCGCCCGGACCAGGAACGGCTCGCAGACCTCTTCGACCGTCGCCGGCTCCTCACCCACCGCGACAGCGAGGGTGGACACGCCGACAGGGCCGCCACCGAAGCTTCGGACGAGGGCACTGAGAACGGAACGGTCGAGACGGTCGAGGCCCAGTTGGTCGACGTCGTAGACGGCGAGTGCCGCGTGGGCGATGTCGCGGGTGATGACGCCGTCGGCACGAACCTCGGCGTAATCACGCACCCGGCGCAGCAATCTGTTGGCGATGCGGGGGGTTCCGCGGGACCGGCCGGCGATCTCCGCCCCGGCCTCCGCACCGAGCTGCACACCGAGAATTCCTGCCGACCGCATGAGGATCTGCTCGAGTTCGGCGGGTTCGTAGAAATCCATGTGCGCCGTGAACCCGAACCGGTCGCGTAGCGGCCCCGTCAGCGCCCCCGAGCGGGTGGTGGCACCGACCAGCGTGAAGGGGGCCACTTCCAGGGGGATCGACGTAGCGCCCGGGCCCTTGCCCACGACGACGTCGACCCGGAAGTCCTCCATTGCGAGGTACAGCATCTCCTCCGCCGGACGGGCGATGCGATGGATCTCGTCGATGAACAGCACGTCCCCTTCGACGAGGTTGCTGAGCATGGCGGCGAGATCACCGGCCCGCTCGAGCGCCGGTCCGGAGGTCAGCCGCAACGACGACCCGAGTTCGGCGGCGATGATCATCGCCATACTGGTCTTTCCCAGGCCGGGTGGTCCGGACAGCAGAATGTGGTCGGGGGTGCCGCCGCGCATCTTCGCGCCGGTCAGGACGAGTTGGAGTTGTTCCCGCACACGGGGCTGACCGATGAAGTCGTGCAGGTTCTTGGGGCGCAGACTGGCTTCTATGTCGCCGTCGCCGGCAACGAGGTCGGGCGATACCGGTGACTCGTCTTCGAAGTCCGCGTGGGATTCGAGATTCATCGTGTCTTCCCGAGCAGGGACAGGGCGGAGCGTAACGCTGCGGACGTCGTCGATTCAGGCGCTTCCACCAAGACGGAGTCGGTGGCCTGCTCGGCCTGCTTGGCCGGGAATCCGAGGCCGACGAGGGCTTCGACGACCTGATCGCGAATCGAACCGCTCCCAGCGGCGATCGTCACCGCCCCCGACGACGACGCAACCGCGTCCACCTTGTCGCGCAGTTCGACCACCATTCGTTCCGCTCCCCGTTTGCCGATCCCCGGTACCCGGGTCAGCGCGGTCACGTTGCCCTCGGCCAGGGCTGTGCGCAATGCGTCCGGTTCGAGGACAGCCAGCGTGGCCATGGCGAGCCGCGGTCCCACCCCCGACACCGTCTGCAAGAGGCCGAACAGTTCCTTCGACTCGGAATCGGGGAAGCCGTACAGCGTCATCGAGTCTTCACGCACGATCATGGCGGTGATCAGGCGGGCTTCACTTCCGCGGTGCAGCCCGCCGAGGGTGGCGGGGGTCGCGTTGACGCGGTATCCCACCCCTGCGGACTCGATCACCGCATGATCGAGCGCGATCTCGAGTACCTCGCCGCGGACGGACGCGATCATCGTGTACCTGCCTTCTTCACCTCGGCCAACCGGGCCTGGTATCGACGTTTCTGTTCGGCCGCGGCCGCCTCGGCCCGGGCCATGCGTTCGATCATCGGCGCTCGCCAACAGTGACAGATGGCGAGTGCCAGGGCATCCGCGGCGTCGGCGGGCTTCGGTGCGGCCGCGAGTCGCAGGATGCGCGTCACCATGGCCGTCACCTGAGCTTTGTCTGCCGATCCGCTGCCCGTGACCGCGGCCTTGACCTCGCTCGGAGTATGGAAGCAGACCGGGATCCCGCGGCGGGCGGCCGCAAGCGCGACCACACCACCGGCCTGCGCCGTGCCCATGGCAGTGCGCACGTTGTGCTGGGAAAACACCCGCTCGATGGCGACGACCTCGGGTCGGTGAAGGTCGATCCACGACTCGGCCGCCTCGGAGATCCGCAGCAGCCGGGCAGACAACTCGAGATCCGCGGGGGTACGCACCACGTCGACAGCCACCGGGATGACCGTCCGTCCTCCTGCGCCGTCGACCACACCGAATCCGCACCGGGTCAGACCGGGATCCACACCCAGCACACGCACGCCATGCCACCTCTCCCACGCCGAACAGCTGTTCGATAGCTTAGCCGGGGGGTCGGACGGTGCGGCGCACCAACACGCAGGACGAGTCGGGGCGGGCGAGCACCGCTCCCCCGCCCCTCACCGGTTGCCGGCGGTCAGTCCTCCAGCTCGGCGAGGACCTCGTCGGACAGGTCGACATTGGTGTAGACGTTCTGCACGTCGTCGGACTCCTCGAGAGCGTCGACGAGCTTGAAGACTTTGCGTGCCCCGTCTGCGTCGACGGGAACCTCGACGGACGCGCGGAAGTCGGCCTCGGCGGAGTCGTAGTCGATTCCTGCCTCCTGCAGCGCGGTGCGCACGGCGACGAGGTCGGTGGGCTCACTGACGATTTCGAACGTGTCACCGAGATCGGTGACCTCTTCGGCGCCCGCGTCGAGGACGGCCATCAACACGTCGTCTTCGGACTGATCACCCTTCTCCAGGGTGACGACGCCCTTGCGGGTGAACAGGTAGGACACCGATCCCGGGTCTGCCATGTTGCCGCCGTTACGGGTCATCGCGGTACGCACCTCACCCGCGGCGCGGTTGCGGTTGTCGGTGAGGCACTCGATGAGGACGGCGACACCATTGGGTCCGTAGCCCTCGTACATGATGGTCTGCCAGTCGGCACCGCCCGCTTCTTCACCGGCACCGCGCTTGCGTGCGCGCTCGATGTTGTCGTTGGGCACCGAGGTCTTCTTGGCCTTCTGGATGGCGTCGTACAAGGTGGGGTTTCCCGCAGGATCGCCACCGCCGGTACGGGCCGCCACCTCGATGTTCTTGATCAGCTTCGCGAAGGCTTTGCCACGCTTGGCATCGATCACGGCCTTCTTGTGCTTGGTGGTGGCCCATTTGGAGTGGCCGCTCATGCGATTCAAGCCCCTTTCCTGCTGCCTGTGACACGCCGAATGCGCGGTTTCAGCTCTGACGATGTTACCCGCCCCTCCGTTGTTGCTGCGCGTTCCGGTGCACCGACTCGCTTTTATCTCCATTGTTTGCATATAATGCAAACATGTTGATGCGAGTCGACCACGGGTCGAGCACTCCACTGGGCGAGCAGATCGCCGCGAATGTGCGCGGAGCGTTCATGAGGGGAGAGATAGCGGCCGGCGATCGCCTGCCCTCGGCCCGTGCGCTGGCCGAGTCCATCGACGTCAACCTGCACACCGTCCTGCGGGCGTACGCCGTGCTGCGCGACGAAGGACTGATCGACCTGCGGCGTGGACGGGGAGCGGTGATCCGCGCAGACACGAATTCCGCCCACGCCGGACTCACGGAAGCCGCCCGAGCATTCGTGGCCGAAGCACGACGCCTCGGCCTGGACACAGACCAGATGATCGACATGATCAAGGAGATTTCGAAGAAATGACCACCACCCGCATACGCCTCGGCGTCGGTGCCGCCGCCACCGTGCTTCCCCTACTCGCCCTCGTCGTCGCGCGGATCGGCTGGGGGGCTGAAGTGCCTCCCGTGATCCCGCAGCACTGGTCCGGGACGCAGCCGGACGGATTGGGGAACACCACGACGTATTTCTGGATCGCGCTGGCCGTGTGTTGCGTGGCCGCAGTGGTCGCCGGTCTGGTGGTGGCCCGCGACAGAAGTGACGCCGCGCTGTGGCTCCCGATCACCGCACTCACCACCTGGACGGTGTCCTCGGCCTGGATCCTCGGTGTCGCCCTCACCGTGCGCGCCGGATCCCCTGCCGCCGCCACGATGGGCGCATGGATCGTCATCCCGCTACTCGGGTTGGCTTGGGGCGCGGCGGTATTCGCGATTGCACCCAAGGCAACCCGGGCGCGGCTCAGTGGGCCGACCCCGACCCTGTCCCCACCTCTGACGCCCAGCGAACGGGCCTCGTGGACGGCATACGCCCGCGGCCCCTGGGCCGCTGCGCTCACCCTCCTCATGACGGCCGCCGCGATCGGATCCCTGCTGATGGGCGTCTGGTGGCTCGCCCCGCTCTTCCTGATCCTGGCCGTGGCGAGCGGCGTATTCGCCTCTGTCGGTGTGCACGTCGATCGAGCGGGTCTGACGCTGTCGTCGTGGAATGTGCGGTGGCGGCGAATTCCCCTCGACGGCATCGAATCGGCTCAGGTGGCCACCATCCTGCCCGCCGAGTGGGGTGGATGGGGTTACCGTTTCAGCCCGCGAGGCACCGCAGTCGTGGTACGGGGCGGCGAGGGAATTGTGCTCACCTGCCGGGACGGCAGACAGTTCGCAGTCACGGTCCCTGCCGCGGAGCAGGGTGCCGCCCTGCTCAATTCGCTGCTGGCAGTGCGGGCAGCGAGTTAAGCCTCACGGACGAGGTCCACGAACAACTCGTGTACCCGCCGGTCGCCGGTCACCTCGGGATGGAAGGAGGTTGCCACCACGCGGCCCTGCCGGACGGCGACGATGCGTCCGGCAGCGGCGCCGCCCGACTCGGGGACACGAGCGAGCACCTCGACGGCGTCCCCGACCCGCTCGACCCAGGGGGCGCGGATGAAGACGGCGCGTACCGGATCGCCGACGATGCCCTCGAAGTCGAGGTCCGACTCGAACGAATCGACCTGCCGCCCGAAGGCGTTGCGGCGAACCGTCATATCGATCGCGCCGAGATGTTGCGCATCCGGCCGGGTGTCGAGGATCTCGCTCGCGAGGAGGATCATTCCAGCGCAGGAACCGTAGGCGGGCAGGCCGTCCCGTAGTCGCGTCTTCAGCGGCTCGAGCAGCTCGAAGATTTCCAGCAACTTGCTCATGGTGGTCGACTCGCCGCCCGGAATGACGAGACCGTCGACCTTGTCGAGCTCTTCCGGACGACGAATACCCACGGCGTCGGCGCCTGCGTCCTGCAGTGCGGCAAGGTGTTCACGCACATCGCCCTGGAGAGCGAGAACACCGACGAGGGGACGGGTCATGCCATATTTCCTGTCTGGATGTCGTTCTTGTCCTGGTCGCGTTGGATGCGGGTCAACCCCTCCTGCACCACCGCGGCCACCATCGCGCCGTTCTGGTCGAACATGCGGCCCTGGGTGAGAGCCCGACCGAATCCAGCAGAAGGTGAAGTCTGGTCGTAGAGCAGCCACTCGTCGGCGCGGAACGGGCGCATGAACCACATGGCGTGGTCGAGTGACGCCGTCTGGGTCACCACGCCGGGGTGCGGCACCTTCGACGCTCCGAGCAACGTGATGTCACTGAGGTACGCGAGGGTACAGATGTGAAGCACCTGGTCGTCCGGAAGCTTGTTGCGGTATCGCATCCAGACACGTTGCTGGGCGGCGATACCGGGAATCGGCTTGACGGCATCGGACGGAACGATGCGGACGTCCCATTCCTTCCACTCCTGATACAACTCGCTGTTCGCGAACTCCTCGACGGTCTGCGCGTCGACGAGTTCCTCCGGATCCGGCACAGACGGCATCGTGTCCTGATGTTCGATTCCGGCGTCCTCGGCGTGGAAGGAGGCGGACATGGTGAAGATCGCCTTGCCGTCCTGGATACCGGTGACGCGGCGAGTGCAGAAGGACCGGCCGTCACGAATGCGGTCGACGAGATACACGGTCGGCTCGGTGGGGTTACCCGGCCGCAGAAAGTACCCGTGGAGCGAGTGAACGCGAAACCTCTCGTCGACGGTGCGGACCGCCGACACCAGCGACTGACCGGCCACCTGGCCACCGAAGGTCCGCTTCAAAACCGAAGGATGCACCGCGCCGCGAAAGATGTCCTTCTCCAGCGCTTCCAGTTCGAGGATGTCTTCAATGCTCGCCATGTGCCCTCCTACGGTGCCCGTCAAGGTTATCTGCCCTGTTCGCGCTCGAGGCACGATGGGTGTCATGACGATGTTCACACCGACGAGCCCGGAAGGACTCGTCACACTCGTCACGACACGCTGCCTGGACGTCGACGGCACGGCTCTCGTCGCGATCGACGCACCCGACGGCGCTCGCCCGGAGCTGCTGGCGAACGCAGTCTGCGCAGCACTACGCGAGCGCGGACGCCCCTGTGACGTGGTCTCGCTCCACGACTATGTTCGACCGGCTTCCCTGCGCTTCGAGCACGGACGCGTCGACGAGCTGAGTTACCGCACGCTGTGGTTCGACTACGAGGCGCTCGACCGGGAGGTCCTGCGGTCGGCACGCACCGACGGCGTCTGGTTGCCGCGCCTGTGGGACGAAACGGCCGATCGCTCGGCGCGGTGTGCGCGTGTTCCCACCGCGGCGCGGCAGGTACTCCTCGTCACCGGTCCGATGCTCCTCGGGCGCGGACTCGACTTCGACGTCACCGTGGCCCTTCACCTGAGCGATGGAGCGTTGCGCAGGCACACACCTGCAGATGCGCTCTGGACCGTGCCCGCGCTCATCCGGCATGCAGCCGGCGTCCTCGATCCACCGGACCTGCTGGTGCGATACGACCATCCACCGAAGCCGGCCGTGCAGACGCTTCGATGACGGCGCAGTGATTCACTCTTCGCGCAGGAACCGGGTCAACCCTTCCTGGACCACCGCTGCCACCAGGTTTCCGCCCCGATCGAAAATTCGGCCCTGGGCCACTGCCCGGCCGAAACCTGCGGACGGCGACGTCTGGTCGTACAGCAACCACTCGTCCGCGCGGAAGGGCCGCTGGAACCACAGCGCGTGATCGAGAGAAGCACCGTTGATCTGCACGTCCTTGTGGGGTGTCATGGCAGAACCGATCAGCGTCATGTCGCTCATGTACGCCAGCGCACACACGTGGAAAACCGGGTCGTCGGGCAACGTCTTCCGCGAACGGAACCACACCTGCTGCTGCGCGGCCATTCCGCGTCGGCGGTCGACCTCACCGTCACCGACCATCCTGATGTCCCAGTCGGACCATTCGCGGGCAAGCCTGGCGATCTCGGGGTCGTCCGAATCGCGGGCAAAAGGCAGGTTGTCCGGCGGCGGCACCACGGGCATGGCGTCGTGGTGCTCGATGCCGCTCTCGGAGACCTGGAAGGATGCGGACATCGTGAAGATCGCTTGACCGTCCTGAACCGCACTCACTCGCCTGGTCACGAACGATCGCCCATCTCGAATCCTGTCGACGAGATACACGATCGGCATGGTCGTGTTGCCCGGCCGCAAGAAGTAGCCGTGCAGCGAGTGCACCGCGAACTGGGGGTCAACCGTACGCACCGCAGCCACCAGCGCCTGCCCGGCCACTTGCCCGCCGAAGGTACGGGAAAGGGTGGTCTCGGTGGCAATGCCGCGGAAGATGTTCTTCTCGAGACGTTCCACCTCGAGAATTTCATCGATCGTCGCCATCTAGTGCCCCTTCCCGGTGTTGTTCCGCTGACACTCTCACATCCCGAGCCGTCGGAGGCCTCGTCGTGGCAGCGTTGGGCCATGGCCCTCTCCACTGCCGTGTCGCTCGTGCGCACCGCGCACCCCGGCCCGGCCGCCGCGGTCACCGTGCTCACTCTGGTGATCGCGGTCGGTATGGATGCGAATCCGGGCACCGTGATGGTCCTCGGAACCGCAGTGCTGAGTGGTCAGCTCGTCGTCGGATGGACCAACGACCTGCTCGATCGCACCCGCGACCAGCTGGCCGGCCGTACGGACAAACCTCTCGTCACCGGACGCATATCCGTGACCGCTGTCCGCCGGGCTGTCGGCATGGCATTCGCGACATGCGTGGTCGCGTCCTTGCTCTGCGGCCTGGCGGCGGGGCTTCTGCACCTGGTGCTCGTCGGTGCTGCCCTGGCATACAACGCGGGACTCAAATCGACGGTGTGGTCCTGGCTCCCGTACGCACTGGCGTTCGGAGGGTTACCTGCCGTCGTGTCACTGGCGCTCGACCCGGCGCAGATTCCGCCGCTGTGGATGGTGGTGGCCGGCGCACTGTTCGGGATCGCGGCGCACCTACTCAATGTCATGCCCGACCTCGCCGCGGACGCAGCCACCGGCGTGCGGGGGCTGCCACATCGCCTGAGCGCCCGCACCATTCGGATCGTCGCGGCACTGACCCTGGTGGCCGCCTCGGCCACCGTATTTCTCGGAACCGGTAACCCAGCCACGGTGTGGCACCGGGTATTGCTGGGCGCCGTTCTCATTCTTGCCGCGATGACCGTCCGGGCGCCGAACAGAACGCCGTTCTACGCAGCGATCGCCGTCGCCGGCGTCAACGGCGTGATGCTCCTGCTCGAGTGAACCGGGCCGACGACCCAGAAAATCGTCGGCCCGGATCGGTCACCGGTCGAGCGTGTAGATCACCAGCCGCGTTCGGCGAGGCGGTGCGGAACCGGGATGTCGTCGACGTTGATCCCGACCATCGCCTCGCCCAGCCCGCGAGAGACCTTCGCGAGCACGTCCGGGTCGTCGAAGAAGGTGGTGGCCTTCACGATCGCTGCGGCCCGCTCCGCCGGGTTACCGGACTTGAAGATCCCCGACCCGACGAACACACCCTCCGCGCCGAGCTGCATCATCATCGCCGCATCCGCCGGGGTCGCGATGCCACCGGCGGTGAACATGGTGACCGGCAACTTCCCGGCCTTCGCCACCTCGACCACCAGGTCGTACGGCGCCTGCAACTCCTTCGCCGCCACATACAGCTCGTCCTCGCTCAGCGACGTCAACCGGCGGATCTCCCCACCGATGGTCCGCATATGCGTGGTGGCATTCGACACATCGCCGGTGCCGGCCTCACCCTTCGACCGGATCATCGCCGCACCCTCGGTGATCCGCCGCAACGCCTCACCCAGGTTGGTCGCACCGCAGACGAACGGGACGGTGAACTTCCACTTGTCGATGTGGTTCGCGTAGTCGGCCGGGGTCAGGACCTCGGACTCGTCGACATAGTCGACCCCGAGGGACTGCAGGATCTGCGCCTCGACGAAGTGCCCGATCCGGGCCTTGGCCATCACCGGGATCGAGACCGCGGAGATGATGCCGTCGATCATGTCCGGATCACTCATCCGCGATACCCCACCCTGCGCGCGGATGTCCGCGGGCACCCGCTCGAGCGCCATCACCGCGACCGCGCCGGCGTCCTCGGCGATCTTCGCCTGCTCGGGGGTGACGACGTCCATGATGACCCCACCCTTGAGCATCTCGGCCATGCCCCGCTTGACGCGCGCAGTGCCGGTGGTGGGGGTGGTGTCGGGGGTGCTCACAGCGAACTCCTGGGTAGTGGCGTGGTGGAACTTCGATGGCGGCATGCGCGAGCGAGGGCGTTCACGCTGCTTTGTTCGATTCTAGGACGACGGCCCGCGATGCTCTGTAGCCAGTCTCGGATTGCTGGCCTCGTCGAGTCCGCCCCGCGCCTTACGTGATGGCGCGCACTTCGGGGTTGTCGGCGGCGGCTGCGACGGCTGCGGCCTCCTCGAGCAGATCGGCAAGATCGCGTGGATAGACAGCTTCACCGGCAGCCGTCAGTTCCCGGACACAGTCGGCAGTACACCACCGGTGTCCGGTGATGGTGCGCTCCTCGAGTTCTGTGAACCCGCCATGGTGAGGTTCGAAACCCTCCGTCTGCAGCGCGAAGAACAGTTCCTCGGAGCGAATCAGCTCACCGCCCCAGGAGAAGATCGCCACCCGGCGCCACATCGGGCCGCGAAGCGACTCCGCGGAAGCGGTGTACCCGGTCTCCTCGGCGATTTCCCGGACCGCCGCAGCACGCAGGTTCTCCCCTTTTTCGACCGCGCCACCGATCGTGAACCAGTAGTAAGTGTCGGGAATCTCCGGATCGTGGCCCCTCAGCAACAGCACACGGCCCCGCTCGTCGAGCAGCACCACCCGCGCGGACGTGCGGACGGAGTCGAGCGACAAACCGTCGGTGACCGCCGCAGCCGACGCCCGTTCCGTGATCTCGAAATAGGTGGGTAGCGGTGCGGTGCCGCCCAGGTGTAACCACCGAACGGGTCTGCGGGTACGTAGTGCCAGGGTGTCCCGCACGGCGTCGTTGTGGAAACGGCGCGCGATCAGGACCCTCGCCTCCGCGTCCGCGAGTTCCGCGACGAGCTGAGGTCTGAGATCTTCGGGATCGAGCAGCGAGAGCGCGCTGGACAACGCGTTCTCCGCGCTTTCGCGTTCGGTGCGCTCCGACCGCTCGGCGCGGGCGGCCAGGGCAGTGAGCCTCCTTGCCTCGGGTGGGTCCATCGCCGCAGCCGCAGCCCGCACGACCACCGCCCGACGGGCCAGCGCGGAGTCGAGGGCCTGCCAGGACAGATCGGAACGCACGTGCAAACGGTCGAGGCGGTTGGCCGTTCCGTAGGCCCACAACCCGATCACCAGAACGACCACTGCCACGAGGGCGAGAACGAAGATGGTCAGCGCGGAGAAGGTCACGATCCGACCTCGTGGACGCCGTCGCGCCCGACGGTTACCGTCTCGTACACCCGCAGAATCTGTTCGGCCACCACCGGCCAGTCGTATTCGGTGACGACCGTCCTCCCGACCTCGGTCAGTGCGGCACTGCGCGCAGGGTCGCCGAGCACGGAATCGATACCCTCGGCGAGCGCCGCGGAATCACCCACCGGCACGAGCACACCCGCCTGCCCGTCGCGGAGGACGCGGCGGAACGCGTCGAGTTCGCTTGCCACCACCGCGGCGCCGGCCGCCATCGCTTCCACCAGCACGATCCCGAAACTCTCCCCGCCCAGATTCGGGGCGCAGTACACGTCGGCACTACGCAGAGCCGACGCCTTCTCGGCGTCGCCGACCTGGCCGAGGAGGCACAAGTGCCCGAACAGCGGGCCCGCCTCACGACGTAGGCGGTCCTCGTCTCCCCGGCCGACCACCAGCACCTGCAGCTCCGGGTACTTGTCGACCAGCGCGGGAAGCGCGCGCAACAGCACCGACATGCCCTTGCGCGGCTCGTCGTATCGCCCGAGGAACACAATGGTCCGGCCCGGGCGGGGGTAGCCCGGCAACGGTTCGGCGTTCGCGAAGGCCCCCACGTCGACACCGTTGGGGATTTCGACGGCGTCCGACCCGAGCGATTCCACCTGCCATCGGCGCGCCAGTTCCGACACCGCGATCCGTCCGCTGATCCTCTCCAGGTAGGGCTGGAGGACTCCCTGAAAGGTGCTGAGCACCAATGATTTCGTCGTCGACGTGTGAAAGGTCGCCACGATCGGTCCCTCGGCCACCCGCATGGCGAGCATCGACAGGCTCGGCGCATTGGGTTCGTGGATGTGCAGGACATCGAAGTCGTTGTCGGAAATCCAGCGCCGCACCCGCGCGCTCGCGGCAGGTCCGAAACTCAACCGGGCCACCGATCCGTTGTACGGAATGGCCAGCGCCCGGCCGGCCGACACGACGAAGTCGGGCAATTCGATGTCGTCCGAAGCGGGGGCCAGGACGCTGACCTTGTGCCCACGTTCGATCAACACCTCGGCGAGATCTACGACGTGGGCTTGTACCCCGCCCGGAACGTCGAACGAGTACGGACAGACCATGCCGATCTTCACGGGCTCTCCATACGCGTGAGTCTCGCCTGCGACAGGTCGGACAGCCAGAGCGGCTGCAGCATGTGCCAGTCCTCCGGGTGCTGTGCGATGTTCGCCTCGAACCGTTCCGCCAGCGCCTGGGTGGCCGCCGCCACCCCGACTGACGTATCGATCCGGGGATCGATCCGGAAACCCCACCCGTCCTCGGTGAACCAGCAGTGCACGGGCAGGAGCGGAGCACCGGTGTCGATCGCCAGCTTCGCCGGACCTGCGGGCATCCGCGTCGGTTCCCCGAAAAATGTGACGGGAACGCCCTTCTTCGCGAGATCGCGTTCACCGAGGAGGCACACGATTCCGTTGTCGCGCAGGCGCGCCGACAATTCGACGAACGGAGGATGCTCTCCCCCGCTGAGCGGGAAGATTTCGAATCCCAGCCCCTCGCGGTAGTCGACGAAACGCTGATACAGCGACTCCGGCTTCAACCGCTCGGCCACGGTGGACAGCGCGCCCCAGTGCTGCACGCACCACACCCCAGCCATGTCCCAGTTACCGCTGTGCGGCAATGCGAGTACCGCTCCGCGGCCCGCGGCTTTCGCGGCGTCCAGATGCTCCTGTCCTTCGATGAGGGCGTCGAGAGCCGCCCCGGTCTTCTCCAAATCCATGCCCGGCAGGCGGAACGCCTCCCGCCAGTACCGCGCATAGGACCGCAGCGACGCACGCACCAGCGACTCCGGAATCTCCTCCGGAGTCACTCGCAGCACGCGAGCAAGGTTGCGGCGCAACTGTTCAGGACCGCCGCCTTTGCGTGCGGCGAAGTCGGCACCCGTGTCGAACAGGGTGACAGCGACTCGCTCGGGCAGGGCGCGGACTAGCCGCCAGCCGGCCGCGTAGCCGAGGTCGGCGACCCGTTCACCGAGGCTCACTGCGCCGTCGCCTGTCCGTCTTCGGGCGTCGTGCCGGGTGCCGGCAGCGGGAGGACGTCCCGTGCGCCGGCCGACCCCCGCACCGCCAGAACCCGCTGGAATACCGTGAGCACGCTGCCCGCAGCGAGGAGCCACATGGCGATGTGGATCGCCCACGGCACGCCGAGCCCGGTGACACCGGCCCCGATGAGGACGATGACCAATCGATCGGGTCGTTCGATGAGTCCGCCGTCCGCGGACAACCCGCTCGCCTCGGCACGGGCCTTGGCGTAGGAGATCACCTGCGAGGTGACCAGGCACACCAAAGTCGCGATCACGAGCGGCTTGCTCGCCTCGTGGTACACGGCCCACCAGGCGAGACCGGCGAAGATCGCACCGTCCGCCACCCGGTCACAGGTGGCGTCGAGGACGGCGCCGAATCGGGTTCCCCCACCACGGGCCCGGGCCATCGCGCCGTCCAGCATGTCGAACAGGACGAACACGGTGATGACAACCGCACCCCAGAACAGATGTCCGCTGGGAAACAGCACGACCGCCCCAGCCACGGTCGCGACGGTCCCTATCACTGTGACCGAATCGGGGGTCAGCCCGGTCTTGACCAGAGCCCTCCCCAACGGCGCGGTCACCTTGGACACCGGTGCCCGTCCGAAAAAGCTCAGCACCTGCCCACCCCGTTCATCACGTCCTGCCACCAACCCTGCACGGAGGAGTGTGCGACCCCCGCGTCATTCATCTATCGAGTCATTCATTCCAAGCCTTCGCCAGCAGACCGCGGGTCTCGCGCAACAACTGTGGCATGACCTTGACGCCGGCGAGGACCGTGATGAAGTTGGCGTCCCCACCCCACCGGGGAACCACATGCTGATGGAGATGTTCAGCGAGGGAGCCACCGGCGGCGGCCCCCAGGTTCAGACCCACATTGAAACCGTCCGGCCGCGACACCCGCTTGATGACGCGCAGCGCCTGCTGAGTGAAGGACATCAGCTCGGCGCTTTCTTCCTCCGTGAGGTCCTCGAGCGCGGCGACCTTGCGGTAGGGCACGACCATCAGGTGACCAGGGTTGTACGGATACAGGTTGAGCACCGCGTAGACGTGCTCGCCGCGCGCGACGATCAGCCCGTCCTCGTCGTTCATTTTCGGGATGTCGGTGAACGGTTCGTTCGGAGTGTCCGGAGACTTCGGCGCCTCCGCGATGTACGACATGCGGTGCGGCGACCAGATCCGCTGCAGATGGTCTGGCTGGCCGGGACCACGATCGACGAGACTACCGGGACTGTCTCGCATCCCGTCGGCGGTCACATCATCCCCTCCTGCCATGTGGTTCACCCTCTCCCACCGGGTTGGAGCAGCTCCGCGGTCGGGGACGCGTTCTCACGACGCGCGACCCATTCGGTGACGATCCGAACGGCATCGTCGACGGCCACACCGTTCACCTGAGTGCCGTCGCGGAAGCGGAAGCTCACGGCACCCGCCTCGACGTCGCGGGCACCCGCGAGGAGCATGAACGGCACCTTCTGCGCGGTGTTGTTGAAGATCTTCTTCTGCATCCGGTCGTCGCTCGCGTCGACCTCCGCGCGGATCCCCGCCGCCTTCAACTGCTTCACCACGTCGAAAAGATGATCGGCGAACGCTTCGGCCACCGGGATGCCCACCACCTGAACGGGAGCAAGCCAGGCCGGGAACGCACCTGCGTAGTGCTCGGTCAGCACACCGAAGAATCGCTCGATGGACCCGAACAACGCGCGGTGGATCATCACCGGCCGCTTCTTCGTGCCGTCGTTCGCCGTGTACTCGAGGTCGAAGCGCTCGGGCAGGTTGAAGTCGAGTTGAATGGTCGACATCTGCCAGGTTCGGCCCAGGGCGTCCTGCACCTGCACCGAAATCTTGGGACCGTAGAAAGCGGCACCCCCGGGGTCGGGCACGAGGTTCAGCCCCGACGCCTCGGCGACCTCGGCCAGTGTCTGCGTGGCCTCTTCCCACACCGCGTCGTCACCGACGAACTTGTCCGGGTTCTTGGTGGACAGTTCCAGGTAGAAGTCGTCGAGCCCGTAGTCCTTCAGGAGCCCGAGAACGAACTGCAGGGTGGTGGCCAACTCGTCGCGCATCTGCTCGCGGGTGCAGTAGATGTGCGCGTCGTCCTGTGTCATGCCGCGCACGCGGGTCAACCCGTGTACGACACCCGACTTCTCGTACCGGTACACGGAGCCGAACTCGAAGAGCCGCAACGGCAATTCCCGGTACGACCGTCCGCGGGACCGGAAGATCAGATTGTGCATCGGGCAGTTCATCGGCTTGAGGTAGTAGTCCTGGCCCGGCTTGCGCACGGTGCCGTCCTCGTTCAATTCCTCGTCGATGTGCATGGCCGGGAACATGCCGTCCCGGTACCAGTCGAGGTGACCCGACACCTCGTAGAGGTGCCCCTTCGTGATGTGCGGAGTGTTGACGAACTCGTAGCCCTCATCGACGTGCCGCTTGCGCGAGTAATCCTCCATCTCGGTGCGGATGATGCCGCCCTTGGGGTGGAACACGGGCAGGCCCGAGCCGAGCTCGTCGGGGAAACTGAAGAGATCGAGTTCGGCGCCCAACTTCCGGTGATCGCGCCGTTCTGCTTCGGCGAGCAGCTCGAGGTGCTGTTCCTGGGCCTCGGCCGATTCCCAGGCGGTGCCGTAGATCCTCTGGAGATCGGCGTTGTCCTGGTTACCTCGCCAGTAGGCGGCGGAACTGCGGGTGAGCTTGAACGCGGGAATGTGCTTGGTGGTGGGGATGTGCGGGCCACGGCAGAGGTCGCCCCAGATCTTCTCCCCCGTGCGCGGATCCAGGTTGTCGTAGATGGTCAGCTCGTTGCCGCCGACTTCCATGACCTCCGGGTCGTCGATGCCCGACTTGTCGTCGATCAGTTCGAGCTTGAACGGTTCCTTCGCCAACTCCGCGCGAGCCTCGTCGAGAGAGTCGACGACACGACGAGAAAACCGCTGAGAGGCCTTGATGATCTTCTTCATCCGCTTCTCGAGGTTCGCGAGATCCTCCGGAGTGAAGGGACGATCGACCGAGAAGTCGTAGTAGAAGCCGTCCTTGATGGGCGGACCGATGCCGAGCTTGGCCTCGGGGAACTCCTGCTGCACGGCTTGCGCGAGGACGTGCGCCGCGGAGTGGCGGATGACGCTGCGCCCGTCCTCGGTATTCGCGGCCACCGGCTCGACGTCGGTGTCCACGTCCGGCACCCACGACAGGTCCTTCAGCTGACCCTCGGCGTCACGGACCACGACGACGACGTCCGGACCCTTGCTCGGGTAACCGGCTTCCCGAACCGCGGTTCCGGCCGTAGTCCCTGCGGGCACCCGGACAAGGGCGGCGGGGGCGACGGATGCGGGCGTGGTCACAGCGATGTTCTCCTAGGTGAGGTATGCGGTGCAGACATGAAGAATGTGCCAGCCCATGCTATCGGCCCAGCTGTGCTACCCAACCATGCGTCCGCTAGAGGGGGCTCTCCAGCCACGGGTAGTCGAGGCCGACCCACGTCCCGACCAGACCGAACGTTCCCAGTAACCACAGGGTGGCCAGCACGATCAAACCCGTCAGTACCGCGCCGGCACCCTTGACGAGCAGCGACTGCCGGGAGAACCAGTCCATGAACGCGTCGTACTTCGTCCGCGCGAAACGAAGCAGTCGATGAGCCCACTCGAACTCGGACGCCAGGATGCCGAGTCCGGCAAAAACGATCAGCCATCCAGGACCGGGATACGGAATTGCCAGCACGCCGGCGGCCAGCACCAAGGCGCCGATCACGCCGACGGCGATGCGGTAACCGAGGTTCAGACTCGGCTTGGCGGCGATCCGAGCGCGCCACCGCTTCCAGCGGCTCTCCGCCTCTTGGAACGGCGACAGGTCGGAATCCTCCGTGTCGACAGGGTCGGGACCCTCGGTGTCAATTGGGTCGGACCCCTCCGTGTCGGCCTTGTCGGCACGGTCGGCCTCGTCCGGCCGGACTTCCCCGGTGCTCACGATCTACCTGCCCCTCGTGTGTCGACCCAGTGTGAACGGCAATCCGTGACGAAGCAGGCACGGAGGCGCGAGTGAAACTGCCATCGTCCACCCTACCCAGTGCCCGCCGCACGGTCGCGCCGTCAGGTCCGGTCTAGCCCTTCACACACACGACCTGCCGCAGGTGTGCCACAACCTCGACCAAATCGGCCTGCGCATCGATCACCTGCTCGATGTCCTTGTACGCGGCCGGGATCTCGTCGATCACCCCTGCATCCTTACGCGACTCGACGCCGGACGTCTGACGCCTCAAGTCGTCGACCGTGAAACGCTTCTTCGCCTTCGTACGGCTCATGGTCCGACCGGCGCCGTGCGACGCGGAGTTGAAGGACAGTTCCGACCCCAGTCCGCGCACCACGTACGAACCGGTACCCATGGAACCGGGAATGAGACCGAGATCTCCCTTCCCTGCGCGAATAGCACCCTTGCGGGTCACGAGCATCGTCTCCCCGTCGACGACCTCCTCGGACACATAGTTGTGGTGACACGAGATCGGATCGTCGAAACGGACGGGCCGAGTCGGCAGAGCGTCCCGGAATGCCTGCATGATCAGGGCGAGCATGACGGCGCGGTTGCGGGCCGCGTACTCCTGGGCCCACGACAGGTCGTGGCGGTAGGCGTCCATCTCGGGTGTACCTGCGAGGAAGACCGCCAGATCACGATCGACCAGCCTCTGGTTGTGCTGCAACGTCCGCGCCACGGCGATGTGTCGCTCGGCCAGTTCCTTCCCGATGTTGCGGGATCCGGAGTGAAGCATGAGCCACACCTCGTCTGCGTCGGACAGACACACCTCGATGAAGTGATTCCCGCCGCCGAGCGTTCCGATCTGCTTCATCGCCTTTGATTCACGAGACTGGACGCCCGGGTGCAGATCGCGGAACTCCTGCCAGAAACGCGTCCATCCCTTGTGGACGCCGGCGCCGGACACCGAGAGGGCACCGGGGTCGAGTGACTTCTCGTGCATGGCGAACCCCACCGGAACCGCACGCTCGATGCGCGCGCGCAGCGACCGCAGACTGTCCGGTAGGTCGTCGGCGGTGACATCGGTCCTGACCGCTGTCATGCCGCAGCCGATGTCGACCCCCACGGCGGCAGGTGCGACAGCCTGACGCATCGCGATGACGGAGCCGACCGTCGCGCCCTTACCGACATGGACGTCGGGCATGACGCGGACACCGTGGACCCACGGCAGGTCTGCCATGGTGCGGAGCTGGGCAAGTGCGGCCGGCTCTATGGTCCGTTCTTCCGCCCACATCAAGGTCGGCGCGGCAGTGCCTTCGAGGGTGACGGGAAACATTCGACTTCGATCCTTCGACAGCGGCCACCACGGGTGCGGTTCGGCCTGCCCTGTCATTGTTCGCCGTTTCCGTGTACCCAGACAACCGAATATCGGCACGTGAGGGCACACACAGAAGAGGGCGTCTCCGAATTCCCGGAAACGCCCTCTTCATGTTCTCGGTGGTCCCGGCTGGGATCGAACCAGCGACCTCCCCGGTGTGAACGGGACGCTCTTCCACTGAGCCACGGGACCGAAGCACGCCACATGCTCGCGCTCGAACGAGTTGGAACATTAACACGACGGACCGGCCGAACGAAAATCACGTCGTGGTGATTCGCGGTCACCCGCACACACCACCGCTTTCTGGATGCGCCCCGAAGCCCGGCAGCACTCATGACCTGCAGATTTGTAACTAACAGGCATGGTCGGCTAATGTTCTCAACCGCACCACGGAGAACATTCTCCGCGAGTTACACGGTGCATGCGGACGTGGCGCAGCTGGTAGCGCACAACCTTGCCAAGGTTGGGGTCGCGGGTTCGAATCCCGTCGTCCGCTCGAGAGGTTGGACTCAACCTTCACGGTGGAGTGGCCGAGTGGTGAGGCAACGGCCTGCAAAGCCGTGCACACGGGTTCGATTCCCGTCTCCACCTCGCGCGATTAGCTCAGCGGGAGAGCGCTTCCCTGACACGGAAGAGGTCACTGGTTCAATCCCAGTATCGCGCACCGAGATAGATCGTAGGACTGTAGTACTTGCACGACAGTGAACTCCCCCGGCCCCGGGGGTTTTCACGCATGCGGACGTGGCGCAGCTGGTAGCGCACAACCTTGCCAAGGTTGGGGTCGCGGGTTCGAATCCCGTCGTCCGCTCCATTTCTTCTCGATCTCGCGCGATTAGCTCAGCGGGAGAGCGCTTCCCTGACACGGAAGAGGTCACTGGTTCAATCCCAGTATCGCGCACCATCTCTTCGGTCCATCCGAAAAGACGTTCCCAGCGGTTCGGCCCCGGTCATACGGGGCCGAACCGCTGTCTGTCACGCCGAGTGCACCCTGTTTGCGCCGGAAATCATCGCGCGCAGCGCCGACTCGGTGTCGGATTCACCGATTCCCATCGTCCACAATCGCACTCCCCGCGCCTCGCACCTCAGGAACGTTGCCGTGCGGTGCCCGATTCGATGCTGGTGGAAGGCGAGGATCTCGATCGAACATCCGGCGTCGTAGAGCATCGACGTCATCGCGGACACCGGGCCCGGCGCGAGTGCGCTCATCGTGCAGATCGATTCTCCGATACCCAAGGTGGCCTCGAAGACCCACTGGCCTGGGGCGGCTTTCTTCTCGGACCATCGACCGAGACGGAACGGGCCGGACATCGGCGCATACAGGCTCTCGAACGCGGTCCAGCTCATCCCGGCCGCCTCGTCCGCGAATTCGCGGGGGAGCGGCTTTCCGTGACGCGTCGCGAAGGGATCGGCGGCGCTGCTCGACGTGTGACAAGTTGCGGCAAACGAAGTGGAGGTGCTCATTCTCGTGGTCTTCCTGAAAGTGAAGGGAGGACCAACGCGTAGCTCAACGACCCGCAGCGAGGGGTCGGTCCGTATCAGACCCCGCTACGGCGGAGAACTACGAGAATGCGCTGCATGGGAAGACACTCTAGGCGAGGACCGTCCCGAAGGACAACCTGCCACCTCATCGAGGAGTTCGGCTGCATATCTTCCCGGTGACGAAATCGTTATCCACGGGCCTGGAACGTGAGGAAATCCTCATGTATCGTCGAACGTGCCATCCACCCCCCCGATGGCAATGAGCCCCAGCCATGACCCCCCATCCAAGGCTGGGGCTCAGTCTTGTTCCGGGTCTCCTCCGTCGAACAAAGTCCCGCTCACCGACTCGGGCTGTCATTCCTCCTTGCGCCGGACTCTGCGCAGTCGACAACGAAGCATCGCATACGGTCGGTTTCACACGCCGCACAGGGCGTGGCAGATTGCGGTGAGGACGCAGCTGCGAGACAGTACGCACATAATGGTGAAGAACAGGAAAGACGCGGTGACTGAACGGTGACGGTCGAAATAAATTCCGCGGGGATATGGGACTCCGAGGCGATCGCCGACGTAGCGGCGGCGACGTTTCCGCTCGCCTGCCCACCTGGCGCCACCCAGGACGACATCGCCACCTTCATCGATGATGTGCTGTCGGCCGAACGGTTTTCCGAGTACCTCACCGACCCGCGCCGAACCGTGCTCAAGGTGACCCACGAAGGCGCCATCGTCGGCTATGCAATGTTGATCGACGGCGAACCTGCAGATCCCGAGGTGGCCCGGAGCGTGTCACTGCGTCCGGTCACCGAGATCAGCAAGCTGTATGTGCTGCCGGGCAACCACGGCACCGGAGTCGCGTCCGCGCTGATGAACGCCATCGTCGAGCGCGCCGTCGCCGGGGATTGCGCGGGACTGTGGCTCGGAGTCAATCAGGAGAACCTGCGCGCCCAGCGTTTCTACGAGAAGCACGGCTTCGAGACCGTCGGGACGAAGACCTTCCTGGTGGGGTCACAGCTACACCACGATTTCGTGATGCAGCGGGCCCTCTGAGCCTGTCGGCTCAGTTCGCGGCTACCTCGAAGCGCGACAACGCGAGGAGCCGTGAGGTGGCGCGGAGATACTTCTTGCGGTACCCGCCGGCGAGCATCTCGGGCGTGAAGATGGAGTCGAGCTTCGCGCCCGCCACCGTGACCGGGATGCTGGCGTCGTACAGGCGGTCCGCGAGAACCACGAGCCGCAGAGCCACCGACTGGTCGTCGGCCGGATGGACACCGTCCAGGAACACTGCCGGGATGCCCTCGACCAGCTTGTTGTATCGCGACGGGTGCAGGGTGCTCAGGTGGGCACACAGCGCATCGAAGTCGTCGAGTGTGGCACCGGGGATGGCGTCGGCACGCTCGAGGAGCTCCTCCGAGGAGATCGGGTCGGGCGCCGGCGGCAGGTCGCGGTGCCGGTAGTCGGGGCCATCCACCCGGATGGTCTCGAAGATCGAGCCCAGTTTTTTGATCTCCCGCAGGAAGTCCTGCGCTGCGAAGCGCCCCTCACCGAGCTGGCCGGGAAGGGTGTTCGACGTCGCGACGATGGATACACCACGCGCGGACAGCTCGGACAGCAACCGGGACACGAGCATGGTGTCACCCGGATCGTCGAGTTCGAACTCGTCGATGCAGAGGACACTGTGGTCGGAAAGCTGCTCGACCGCCTTGTTGAACCCCAGCGCGCCGACCACGTGGGTCAGCTCGACGAAGGTGCCGAATGCCTTCGGCGACGGGACGCTGTGGTAAATCGACGCGAGCAGGTGGGTCTTGCCGACGCCGAACCCACCGTCGAGGTAGAGACCGGCACCGGTGGACGGCGTCTTCTTCCCGAAGAGGCCACGTCGGCCGCCGCTGCGGATCTTGCCGACCTTCTTCGAGAACTCCTCGGCCTTCTGCACAGCCACGGCCTGGCTGGGCTCGGCGGGGTCGGGGATGTACGACGCGAAGCTCACCTCGTCGAACATGGCCGGGGGCACCATTTGAGCGACCAACTGATCAGCCGGCACCACGGGGCTGCGATCGACAAGACGTGCATGCATACAAGCAGGGTATCCACGTGTTGTGATCACTAACATGCAGCGTGTACATATTGCGACCTACCTCACATCGGACTCCGGGCAGCCGGGGACGGATACCGGTGAAGTGACCGAGGACGCCTTGCGTGAGCTGTATGCGTACCCGGTGGAGATGCCGCGACCGTGGGTGCGGGCGAATTTCGTGTGCAGCATCGACGGAGCCGTCTCTGTCGGCGGTGTGAGCGGAACGCTGGGAACGCCCGCCGACAAGAAGGTGTTCGACACCCTTCGGGAGGCGGCCGACGTCGTCCTGGTGGGAGCAGGAACCGTCCGCGCCGAAAACTACGGTGGCGTGCGAATCGACGCAGACGGCAGGCAACGCCGTATCGCATCGGGATTGTCCGCCGTCCCGCCGATTGCGGTCGTCTCGGCACGGGCACACCTCGACGCCGACGCCCGACTGTTCACCGACACCGAGGTCGCGCCCATCGTGATCACCTGCGCCGCCGCCGATCCGGTTCGGGTGGCTGCCCTCGCCGAGGCCGGTGCTCACGTCGTTCGCACCGGCGGTTCGGAGATCACAGGTCCTGAGTTGATCGCCGCAGTGGAGGGACTGGGACTGCGCAGGATTCTCTGTGAGGGCGGGCCGAGCCTGTTCGGACAGCTCGTGGCCGACGACCTCGTCGACGAACTCTGCCTCACCACGGCACCCGTCCTGGTGGGCGGAACCGCCGGGCGCATCGCCACCTCCCCCCACGTCGCCACGGTCTCGATGACACCTGCGCACGTCCTCGCCGACACCGACGGCACGGTTCTGACACGCTGGGTGCGGCTTCCCCGCCCGTGAAGGAACCTGGCAGGCTGTCCGGCATGCGCAGATTGGGGTTGCTCGCACTGGTTCTCGTGGTGTGCAGTGCGTGTGGAGCCGGACCGTCGAACCGGCCGCACGTCGCCGTCGAACGCGAGGGTGGCGGCAGCGAACCCACCCCGACAGAATCCCAGAACGCCGACGCTCCACCGCCCCAGTTGCAGGTTCCGAAGACGGACCTCACGTGGACGGACTGCACCCAGGGCACCCTCGAAACGCTGGGCCCCGGAGTGGTGGCGCCTTCGGGTCTGATCTTCGAGTGCGCGTCGTACGAATCGGCCGTCGACGAGAGCGGAGTCCTTCCCGGATCGTTCACAATGGGCGCGATGCGGGCGCGACTCGCGGACACCCCGGCAAACGCTGCCCCCCTCGTCCTGACGTCCGGGTCGGACCGGTCGTCGACGTCGACGCTCGCCGCGCTGAGCACGGGAGGGTTGGCGACTCTGCTCTCGACGCGTCCGGTTGTCGCCGTCGATCGCCGCGGAATCGCGTCGTCACAGAAAATCGAATGCCTTTCGCCGCCGACCTCCGACCTTCGGCGCAGACTGGCCGACCTGGGACAATTCGATCCGGGTGCCGGCGACCAGGTCGACAAGGTGGCCGCTCTCGGGCGAGATGCCACCATCGCCTGCACCGATTACCTGCAACCGCAAGAACTCGCCTTCGACAGCACCCACGCCGCAGATGACATCGAAACGCTGCGTCGCACGTGGGAGGTCGACTCCCTCGGGATACTGGCCACCGGAAACGGGAGCGCCGTTGCATTGAGCTACGCCGCCGAATACCCGGGACGGGTCGGCCGGCTCGTCCTCGACTCCCCCGCGGTGACCACCGTGGACGCCGCGACCGTCACCGAGCAGCAGGTGGCCGGACAGGAAGCGGCGTTCGACGCCTTCGCCCGGCAGTGCACCGCACTGAACTGTTCCCTCGGCCCCGACCCGCGGGCTGCGGTCACCGCAGCCGTTGCCGCGGCCGCGGCCGGTCGGATCCCCGGGGTGTCGTCGAATGCGCTGCTCACAGCGATTTCGGGGGTGCTGGGCACGGCCGGAGGTGACCAGCAGGGCCGGGTACGCATGTTGTCCGACGCCGTGTCGGCCGCCACCGCCGGCAACACCGCGCCGCTGCTGGCCCTCGCAGCGCAGGCGGAGGCGGCCTACGAGTCCGACGGCCAGTTCATCACCCGGTGCACGGACGGGCAGCAGTGGCCTGCCCCGGACCGCGTGCGCCAACTCCAGCGCGTGTGGGGTGAGCAGTTCCCGTTGTTCGGCCCCGATGCGGCCGTGGGCCTCCTGCTGTGCACGTCCTGGCCTGCGACTGCACCGCCGGCGCTCCCCGGTGACCTCTCGATGCCCGTGCTCGTACTCAGCGGCGCGGCCGACCCCGTCGTCGGTAACGCCGGCGTCGGCACCGTCACCGGAGCAGTGGGCAGCGCGGGCGCCACCACCGCCACCCTGACGTGGCACGGCCGGGGTCACCCGGCCACCCACTCGGACTGCGCGCAGAAGGCCATCGTCTCGTATCTCGCCGACGGAACACTGCCACCCGACGGCAGCGCCTGCCCCGCCTAGACGGTGACCGGGCCCGACACCCGCAGGGGGTGCGTGACCGCACGTCACGGCTAGCCGGTGTACCGTGCCGTGGTGTTCCTTCGACATCTCGAACCGCGCACCGGGCGGACTCCTCACGAGGTCATCAACTTCGCGTTGTGGCCGATCGCCGTCATGACCGTGCTGCATCGAGTGGTTGTCAAGGCGGTCAACGGCTACATCACCGACGACTTCCGGCCGGTCTACAACGCCGCCCTGGCGTTCCTCAACCGCCGCCCCGTCTACACCGCCAACTTCGACTGGGTGGACCCGCACTACCTGTATCCGCCGTCCGGAACGCTGCTGATGGCACCGATCGCGATCATCGACCCCGAGAAGTCGCGGTGGCTCTTCATCCTGACCAACACGATCGCCATCGTCATCGCGTTGTACCTGCTGTTGCGGTTGTTCGGCCTCGGCCTGAACTCGATCGCCGCCCCGATCCTCCTCTTCGCGACGTTTTCGTCGGAAACCGTCACGAACACGCTGGTCTTCACCAACATCAACGGTCTGGTGCTGCTCGGGGAGATCGCGTTCCTGGTGCTGCTCATGAAGCGAAGGGACATGTGGTCCGGCGTCGCCATCGGCCTGACGTTCGCGGTGAAACCGATTCTGGCGCCACTTCTCTTACTTCCTCTCGTCCGCGGGCAGTGGAAAGTGTTCGTCACCGCCCTCGGCATCCCCCTCGTCCTCACCGCCGTAGCGTGGCCGCTGTCGGCGGATCCGATGGACTTCGTTCATCACACCGTTCCGTACCTGATGGAGTCGCGCGACTACTTCAACAGCGCGATCGTAGGCAACGGCAGGTACTACGGTCTCCCGACGTGGATGATTTTCACGCTCCGTGGAATTTTCGCCGCACTGGTGGCGGGGTCCCTGTGGCTGCTGTACCGCTACTACCGGCACGACGAACTGTTCTTCGTGGTGACCACGTCCGGTGTCCTGCTGACCGCGTCCTGGCTGCTCGGTTCGCTGGGCCAGATGTACTACTCGATGATGCTGTTCCCGCTCGTCATGTCGGTGGTACTGAAGAACTCGGTGATGCGAAATTGGCCCGCGTGGCTGGCGGTGTACGGGTTCCTCAGTTACGACAGTTGGTTGTCGGGACGGTTCGTCGAGGCGGGCCGCACCGCCGAATACATGAAGACCACCCTCGGGTGGAGTCTGCTGTTGATCGTCATTTTCGGGGTGCTCGCAGTCCGTTACGTCACCGCCAAGCGTGAGGGTCGGCTGGACCAGGGCATAGATCCGGCGTTCCTCCTCGAACCTCACACCAAGGCCCCGTCGACGGAACCCGAGCTCGCACCGGAACCGGAACCGGAGACGGAGTCGGCTGTCGCCAAGTCGTAGCCGTCTCGCCGGGGCTGCGGACCCGCGAAGGCGAAACGTATTAGCGTGGAGCCATGAGTTCGCAGCAGAAGGATCCCACCCAGTCCGCACCGAAGGTCGTCCTCTCCGACAGTGAATGGCGGGAGAAGCTGACGCCCGAGGAATACGCGGTACTGCGGCAGGCCGGAACCGAACGTCCCTACGTGGGTAAATACACCGACACGACGACCGAGGGTGTGTACCACTGCCGGGCATGTGGCGCGGAGTTGTTCCGCAGTACCGAGAAATTCGAATCCCATTGCGGGTGGCCGTCGTTCTTCGACCCCGCCGATTCCGATGCCGTCATTCTCCGCGAGGACACGTCGCTGGGTATGCGCCGCGTCGAGGTCATCTGCAAGACGTGCCACAGCCATCTCGGTCACGTCTTCGAAGGCGAGGGCTACCCGACCCCGACCGATCAGCGTTACTGCATCAACTCCATTTCGCTGGTCCTCGAGCCGACCGAGAAGTGATCGTCGGCGGGTCGAAGGCGCGAATCGGCGGCAGCTCGTCCAGATAGCGTTCGATCTGCACCAGCACGTGCTGGCCCGTGCAGCCGCGGGACAGTGAAGAACTGCCCACGTCCGCGGTCAACACGTTCGGGTTGCCGTGCACGCACAGCGACTCCGGGTCGGTGGGGTCGAGCGGGTCGTACCAGGCACCCGTCGACAACTGCACCACGCCTCGCCGGACACCGTCGTCCACCACGACACCGGCGAGGCAGGAGCCGCGATCGTTGTAGACCCGGACGACGTCACCGGCGACGACGCCGCGAGCCGCGGCATCGTCGGGGTGAATCCGGAGCGGTTCGCGGCCCTTGATCTTCGATTCCCGGCTGGTCGCGCCGTGATCAAGTTGGCTGTGCAGCCGACTCCGCGGTTGATTGGCGATCAGGTGCAGCGGATACTGCTGTGCTCGATCGCCACCGAGCCATTCCTCCGGCTCGTACCAGCGTGGATGGCCGGCGCAGTCCGCGTAACCGAAGCTGTCGATGTCTGCCGAGAAGATCTCGATGCGACCGCTGGGTGTCGCGAGCGGGTGCGTGGCCGGGTCGGCACGGAAATCGCCGAACAGCACGAGGCCGTCTTCGGTGCGCATCCGCACCTGCCCGTCTGTCCAGAAGTCGTCGAAGCTCGGCGCCGGGCCGCCGTCCGCCCGGACGAATCCGCGCCATTGTTCGTAGAGGTGCTCGAGCCATTGCTGCGACGAGCGTCCTTCGGTGAACTTCTCGCCGGCACCCAACCTGCGGGCGAGCGCGCTGAAGGTGTCGTAATCGTCCTGGGCATCGGCGTACGGGTGCACTGCGGCGTGCATGGCGACGAGCAGCGGGTCGTTGCGGGTGCAGCTGATGTCGTCCCGCTCGAGCGACGTGGTGGACGGCACCACGATGTCGGCGTGCCGTGCCATCGGGGTCCAGTACGGCTCGTGGACCACGATCGTCTCGGGGCGTGCCAGGGCCCGCCTGAGCCGGCCGAGATCCTGATGGTGGTGAAACGGGTTGCCCCCAGCCCAGTACAGCATCCGGATATCCGGATAGGTCAGCCGCTGACCGTCGTAGTCGAAGGGTGCTCCCGGATTCAGGAGCATGTCCGAGACCGCCGCCACCGGGATGAAGTCCGGGACCGGGTTGAGTCCCTGCGGCAGGGTGGGCAGGGGGTACGGCACGGGTGCGAGGCCCGGCTCGTTCATCGAACCGTAGCCATGGCCGAAGCCCCCGCCGGGCAGACCGACCTGTCCGAGCATCGCGGCAAGAGTGACGCCCATCCACGGCGCCTGCTCCCCGTGCCGCACGCGCTGCAACGACCACGTGACGGTCACCATGGTCCGGCCCGCCGCCATCCGTCGCGCCAGTACCACCAGTTCGTCCGCGGCGATTCCCGAAATCTGCTCCGCCCACGCCGGCGATTTGGGCACTCCGTCGGAACGTCCGAGCAGGTACTCCTCGAAACGGTCGTAACCGACGCAATGGCTTGCCAGGAACGCCGTGTCGTGCAGGCCTTCCGTCGCCAGAACATAGGCGAGGGCGAGCATGATGGCGACATCGGTGCCGGGGACGGGTGCGTGCCGTTCCGCGGCACCGTGGAGGTCGTCACGCAGCGGACTGAAGGACACGATGCAGCCACCGCGACGCCGGAGCGCGTCCAGCGCGCCTCGTGTCGGGTGGTCGCTCGTGCCGCCGTGATTCACTCCGGTGTTCTTCAGCGGGACACCGCCGAAGCACACCAGAAGTTCGGTGTGCTCGGCGATGACCTTCCAGGACGTCGACCGCGCGAACAACTTCCAGTGCGTACCGACGACGCGGGGCATGATCACGCCCGTCGCACCGAGTGAGTAACTGTGGACGGACCGTGTGTAGCCACCGAGCGAGTTGAGGAACCTGTGCACCTGACTCTGCGCGTGGTGGAACCGCCCGGCGCTGGCCCATCCGTAGGAGCCGCCGAAGATCGCGCTGTTGCCGTACGTGTCGATCACTCGGCGCAGTTCGCCCGAGAGTCGCTCCGTCAGCTCTTCCCAATCGACGGACACGAACTCGTCCGAGCCTCGGGCACTGCTGGGGCCGGGTCCGTTCTCGAGCCAGCCGCGCCGCACGGCAGGGCCGGTGATGCGGGCCTTGTTGCGCACCGAACCGGCGATGTTACCCAGCGCCGGCGACGGGTCCGAGTCGCCCGGATACGGGTGAACCGCGACGACCTCGCCGTCCGACACCTCGGCCTCGAACATCCCCCAATGGGACATGTGCTGGTAGCGGACCCCGCGGTCCGCCTCGTCGACGTCACTCATGGATGGTGCGGTAAATCACGGAAGAGCCGTGACGAGCTTCTCCACATCCACCCGGGGACCGGTGAAGAACGGTACTTCCTCCCGGACGTGCAGGCGTGCCTCGGTGGCCCGGAGATCGCGCATGAGATCGACGATGCGGTACAGCTCGGGCGCCTCGAACGCGAGGATCCACTCGTAGTCCCCCAACGCGAACGAGGGCACGGTGTTGGCGCGGACGTCCTTGTAGGCGCGGGCGGCCATGCCGTGGTCGGCGAGCATCTTGCGGCGCTCGTCGTCCGGCAGGAGGTACCACTCGTAGGACCGCACGAACGGGTACACGCAGATGTAGTTGCCCGGGTCCTCCCCCGCGAGGAAGGCGGGGATGTGGCTCTTGTTGAACTCCGCAGGGCGGTGGCAGGCCACATTGCTCCACACGGGTGCGCTCGCCCGCCCGAGCGCGGTGGTGCGCCGGAAGTCGGAGTACGTGGCCTGCAGCGCCTCGATGCTCGGCGAATGGGTCCAGATCATGAAGTCCGCATCGGCGCGAAGACCGGCCACGTCGTAGAGTCCGCGGACGACGACCCCCTTCTCCGCCTGAGCCTCGAAGAAAATCCGAGCCTCCTTGATCACAGCTTCCCGGTCGTCCCCGAGAACACCGGGTTCCACCTGGAACACGGAGAACATCAGGTAGCGGATTTCAGAGTTCAATGCGTCGAAGTCGAGGCGTGCCATGGGTCTATCGTGCCACTCGCTCGGCGAGGCGTGTAGCCGCCGTCGTCGCAGAGGCGACACAGGCGGGAACACCCACCCCGTTGAGGAACGCGCCGGACACCTCGACACCGTCCAGACCTGCGATGTCGCGCTCGATCTCGGCCACCCGGTCGAGGTGCCCGGGGCCGTACTGCGGCAATCCGCCATACCACCGCTGGACCCGTGCCGCCACCGGTTCGTCCGTTACTCCGGTGACCGTACCGAGGTCGCGTCGCGCCGCCGCGACGAGATCCGTGTCGGGCGCATCGACGATGCCGGCGTCGCCGAACCTGCCGAACGACGCGCGGACCACTGCCACGTCCCGACCGGCGAGATGGGGCCATTTCCGGCTCGACAGCGTGAAGGCCTTGGCCGCGAGCGACGCGTCGGTTGCGACGAGGATTCCCGAGTTCTGCGGTAGGTCCGCCGCGGCGGGAAGAGCCAACGCCACAACAGCAGAGGAGGCGAGGGGAATGCGCCCGGCAGCCGCAGCCGCACCAGGCGCGATCTCGGCGAGCAGGTCCGCCAGTTGCGGTGCGGGTACGGCGAGGACGATGCCGTCCACGAGGCCGACCGGATCGGCCGACCAGCCGTCGGACTCGCGGGTGATGGTCCGTATCTGTTCGTGGACGACGTGCGCGCGTGCGACGGCTGCGAGCGCGTCGAGGAGAACGCCGTAGCCGTCGCGCAATGCCCCGAAGACCGGCCCGGCGGAGGGCGGAGGAAGCGCCTCCGCTACGGCGGCAGACAGGCTTGCCGCTCCGCGATCGAGGGCGGCAGCAAGGGTGGGTAGGGCGGCCCGCACTCCGATCGTGTCCGCAAGACCCGAATACACGCCGCCGAGCAGCGGATCGACCGAGCGCCGCACGACCTGCTCCCCGAACCGCTCGCCCACCAGCGAACCCACCGCGACGTCGGAGCCGGGAACCCAGCGCAGGGGCAGCTCCGACTCCTCCTCGATCCGGGCGAGCGTCCTATCGTCGACCAGTCCGGCGAGATCTTCGGGCCGGGCGGGGATGCCCATGAGCGTGTTCTGCGGCAACGGGTGCAGCGAATCCAGGGACCAGATGAGCGGACGCAGGCCCGCCGGATGCACAAGTTGCTCGGTCAGGCCCAATTCGGTCAGTAGCGCAGGCACCTCAGGGCGTCGTGCGATGAAGGCCTCCGCCCCCAGATCGAGGGGCTCCCCCGCCAGTAGGTCCGTGCGCAGCTTGCCGCCGAGTCGCCCGGCACCCTCCGCGAGGGTGATGCGCGCTCCGTCGCCCAATTGCTGACGCAGGCGGTACGCCGCGACCAGGCCGGAGATGCCGCCGCCGACCACGAGCACATTCGGCGACGACACCGTCACAGCGAGTGCACCAACTCGACGACGGCGGTGAGGACTCCCGGGTCGGTGTCGGGCAGAACGCCGTGACCGAGGTTGAAGATGTGACCGGTCATCCCGGATGCCATCGCGGCATCGGCCTCCGCCACGATCCGGCGGACCTGCTTCTCGACGGCCGCCGGTCCGGCGAACAACACCGAAGGATCGAGGTTGCCCTGCAGCGCCTTACCCGGGCCGACGCGACGGGCCGCGACGTCCAGGGGAATCCGCCAGTCGACGCCTACCACGTCGGCACCCGCTTCCCCCATCGCGCCGAGCAGTTCGCCGGTACCCACACCGAAGTGGATTCGCGGAACTCCGGCGCTCTGAATCTCGGCGAACACTCGTTCCGAGTGGGGCAGGACGAACTCGCGGTACTCCGCCAGGGACAGTGCGCCCGCCCACGAGTCGAACAGCTGGACCGCGTCCACCCCGGCGCGCAACTGGGCCTGCAGGAACGTGATCGTGGTGTCGGCCAGGGTGCTCAGTAGTGCGTGCCACGTCTTCGGGTCGGAGTGCATGAGCGCCTTGGTGCGCTCGTGGTTGCGGCTGGGGCCGCCCTCGACCAGATACGACGCGAGGGTGAAGGGGGCACCCGCGAAGCCGATCAACGGGGTCGAGCCGAGTTCGACCGTGAGCAGCCGGACTGCCTCGGCCACCGCGCCCACCTCCTCGGGGACGAGCCGTGGCAGCGCTGCCACGTCCCCGATCGATCGAACCGGGTTGGCCACCACGGGCCCCGTTCCCGCCACGATGTCCAGGTCGATACCGGCCGCTTTGAGCGGCACGACGATGTCGGAGAAGAGAATCGCGGCATCGACACCGTGGCGGCGCACCGGCTGCATGGTGATCTCACTGACCAGCGCAGGGTCGAAGCACGACTCGAGCATTCCGATGCCCGCCCTGATCTTGCGGTACTCGGGCAGCGAGCGCCCCGCCTGCCGCATGAACCAGACCGGACGGTGGCTCGGCGTGCGACCGTTCGCGGCCGCGAGGAACGGTGCGTCGGGAAGCACCCTCCTCGAGGTGAACGTGGCCCGCTCGGCCATGCCTGCATTCGTGCTTTCCAACCCGCTCATCGGTCCTCACGCTCTCTGCCGGCTCGTATTTCGGCAGCTCTCATGCTGCCATGTCCTCGCGCCGTCGCCGATCGGCCCTGCTCGGCGCGCCTCCGACGAGATGCGAACGTCCGGGTCTAACGTCCCGAGCTGTGACGACTTCGGGATCGCGCGCCGAACCCGCCGAGTTCCGCGCCGCCGTCGATGCGATGAACTCCGCGCAGGTTCGTGCGGACATCGAGCTGGGCCCCATCCGGCCCCCTCAGCGACTGGCGCCGTTCAGCTACGCCGTCGGCGCGGAAGTCGTGCACGAGGACACCGGTGTCGTTGCCGAACAGAGCGAGGGCGACGCGTTCGGCCGGCTGATCCTCCTCTACGACCCGGAGGGCGACGAGGCCTGGAACGGCACGATGCGGCTGGTCGCCTACATTCAGGCCGACCTCGATGCCGCTGTCGCGGCGGACCCGCTGCTTCCCGAGGTCGCGTGGAGCTGGTTGGTCGATGCCCTCGAGTCGCGTTCGGAACCACTCACTGCGCTCGGTGGCACGGTCACCGCCACCACGTCCGTCCGCTACGGCGACATCGCCGGACCACCACACGCACACCAATTGGAACTCCGCGCGTCGTGGACCGCGACGTCCGTCGAACTCGCCGCCCACGTCGAGGCGTTCTGCGAGGTGCTGGCCTACGCCGCGGGCCTGCCGCCGGCCGGTGTCGCCCAGCTCAAGACACAGAACGGCGACTAGCCGCTACGCCGGTTCCTCAGCCGCCGGAACGTCGGTGGTGGCGCTCCGCGACCATTCCAGGAACCGCCCGACCGCCTGGGTCACCGAGATGCTGCGAATCGACGGAAAGACGTCGAAGGCATGTTGGGCTCCCCGCAGTTCGGCGTAGGCGACAGGATTGCGGGACATCTTGCGTAACTCGTCGACGAAGAACCGTGCCTCCGCGACCGGCACGAGGGAGTCGCTCGCGCCGTGGATGACGAAGAACGGCGGCGCGTCGGCCCGCACCTGCGCCAACGGTGACGCGGCCCGGTAGTCGTCGGGGAACGTGGCGTGCCTGCCGAGGATCAACGGCATCAGTCCGGAGTGGACACGCTGCAGGACGGCCCTGATCCCGGAGTCACCGGCGAAGTCGTAGACGCCGTAATACGGGACGCACGCGTGTACGGAAGTGTCGGCGTCCTCGAAACCGGGCTGAAACCGTGGGTCGTTGGCGGTGAGACCCACCATGGCAGCCAGGTGACCGCCCGCGGACCCACCCGTGACAGCGATGAAGTCGGGGTTGCCGCCGTAGTTCTCGATATTCTTCCTCATCCAGGCCAGCGCTTGCTTGATCGCGACAAGGTGTTCGGGCCACTTGGCCCGCGGCGAGAGCGGATAGTTCACCGCAACGCACACCCATCCGCGCGACGCCATCTCGAACATCAGCGGCAGACCCTGCTGGTCCTTGTTGCCGATGACCCACCCGCCGCCGTGGATCTGCAGCAGGATGGGGCTGCTCGCCGGGCGGTCCTTGTGGTGGTAGATGTCGAGTTGCGCACGACGACCGCCGGGGCCGTACGCGAGGTTGCGGATGCGGGTGACGTCTTCGTTGGCCATCCGGAACGGATTGAGGAGTTGACGCCATACCGGCCGTCCCGAACGTTCGATGGCGTCGTCGCGATCGGTGTAGTTTTCGCCGAGCGCCTCGACCAGCGCGCTTTCGGCTTCCTCACCTGCTCCACGGCCGGTGGCGATCGCGGCGGCCAGTCCGCTCATCGAGGCGATTGCGAGTGCGACCCCGATGCGGTCGGTGCGCGAACGGAGTCCGTGTCGCGCGACGTGGACGGCCGTGTCCGCAGCAGTCGCCGCGAGGAGGTGCGGCGCCAATTCGGTGGTGAGCCATCCGGAGAAGAAGGCGAACACCGACGTCGGTGCGCCGGGCAGGGGACGCAGCGCGTTGGCGGCGAGCGCGGCCCCCACGCCGTGCCGGAGAAGGAAGCCTCGAGTCATCCCGACATCGTAGAACATGTTCTATCGATCGACGTCAGGCGCGAGCGAGCACCGAGCTGAACAGATGACTGCGCACCTCCATCCCGTCCGGAGGCCGCCCATCTCGCATTCTTTCCTTTCCATGGACCGTTTACTAGAACGTGTTCTACTATTTGAAGATGCAGCGACTCAGCGGGCTCGATGCCTCCTTCCTGTACCTCGAAACCTCGACGCAGCTCCTCCACGTCTGCGGGCTCATCGTGCTCGATACGTCGACGGTCCCCGGCGGCTACTCCTACGGCCGGCTGAAGGAGGAACTCGGCATCCGGACCGAAGCCATCCCGTCGTTCCGGCGGAAGCTGCAGGATTCGCGCTTCAATCTGGATCACCCCGTCTGGGTGGACGACGCCGATTTCGACATCGACCGGCACTGCCATCGGGTGGCCGTTCCCGCCCCCGGCGGACGGGAGGAGCTCGCCGAACTATGCGGGAACATTGCAGGGCAACCCCTCGATCGCGCACGGCCACTGTGGGAGATGTGGGTCATCGAGGGCCTGGACGACGGGTCCGTCGCGGTGATGTCCAAGATGCATCACGCAGGAGTCGACGGAGTTACCGGCGCGAGCATGATCGCCCAGCTGTGCGGCCTCGAACCCGATTCGCCGAGGCCCGATCCCGCAGACTCCGCCCAGGGCGCCGGCGGGGCCAGCTCACTCGAGATCGCCGTCGGTGGATTGCTGTCCGTCGCGTCACGGCCGGTGAAGCTGTTGCAGATCATTCCCCGGAGCGTCGGCCTGCTCCCCCGCTGGATCGACCGTGCACGGCGTGGAGACGCGATGCCCGCGCCGTTCACCGCGCCCCGAACTTCGCTCAACGGCACGCTGACCAGCCACCGCACCATTGCCTTCACCCAGCTCGATTTCGACCTCGTCAAGCAGGTGAAGAACGCCTTCGGGGTCAAGGTGAACGACGTGGTCCTCGCCCTCTGCTCGGGAGCACTGCGGACCTACCTCGATATGCGTCGGGAACTACCCGACAAGTCGCTCGTCGCCATCGTGCCGGTGTCGGTGCGCGGCAAGTCGGACCGGCCCGGCACCAATCAGGTGAGCGGGATGTTCACCGAACTGGGCAGCGATATCGAGGATCCGGTGGAACGACTGCTCGCCATCGCCGAACACAACTCCACGTCGAAAGAGCACAACGAGACGTTGGGCGCGACCCTCCTGCAGGACTGGTCCCAGTTCATCGGGCAGTCCGTGTTCGGAGCTGCCATGCGCCTGTACTCGACACTCGGACTGGCCGAACGCCATCCCGTCGTGCACAACCTGGTGATCTCGAACGTGCCGGGACCAACAGATCCGCTCTACTTCCTGGGCGCCCTGATCAAGGCGATGTATCCGATGGGACCGATCTTCCACGGTGCCGGCCTCAATGTGACGGTGATGTCCCTGAACGGGCAACTCGACATCGGCTTGATGAGCTGCCCGGAGCTCGCTCCACAGCTATGGGACCTTGCCGACGCCTTCCCCGACGCTCTGGACGAACTCGCCAAGGCCGCGGCCACCCGTGCCTGACACCGCCGAATCGCTGCAGGACCCGGGCGGCGACGTAGAGTCAGGTCTCATGTCCGAAGTCACCGACGAGACCTCGTCCACTGTCACCGACGAGACCTCGTCCACTGTCACCGACGAGACCTCGTCCCCTGTTGCCGACGAGCAGACCGCCCGGCAGGTAGTGCCGCTTCTTGCCCCGCGTGATGGGGTACCGCAGGTCGTGACCACAGCGGAGGGCGTGGCGAAGGCGGCTGCCGCCTTGGGTGAGGGCACCGGGCCCTTGGCTGTGGACGCCGAACGTGCATCCGGTTTCCGGTATTCGGCTCGGGCGTACCTGGTGCAGCTGCGCCGGGAAGGCGCGGGGACGGTGCTGCTCGATCCGATTCCGACGGCGGCCGACCTCGCACCGCTCGCGGAGGCGATCAATCCGCTGGAGTGGATTCTGCATTCCGCTGATCAGGATCTGCCGGGGCTGGCCGAGCTGGGGCTGGCACCGGCGGCCTTGTTCGACACCGAACTCGCCGGTCGTCTCGCGGGCTTCGAGCGGGTGGGACTTGCCGCCATCGTGGAGCGGACCTTGGGCCTCGAGCTGAGAAAGGGGCACGGTGCCGCGGATTGGTCGAAGCGGCCTCTTCCCAACTCGTGGCTGAATTACGCCGCACTCGACGTCGAGGTTCTCATCGAGTTGCGCGAGGTCATGGCCGCGGAACTCGAGAAGCAGGGTAAGACCGAGTGGGCGGCGCAGGAGTTCGAGCACATTCGGCTGGCCGGTCCGCCGAAGCCCAAGCCCGACCGATGGCGTCGAACCTCACACATCACGTCGTTGAAGACGCAACGCCAGCTCGCCGCGGCGCGCTCCCTCTGGCAGGCGAGGGAGGACCTTGCCCGCACTCGTGACGTCTCCCCCAGCCGGGTGCTGCCCGACTCCGCGATCATCGAGGCGTCGGTGAAGAGTCCGCGGAGCATCGACACTCTGCGCGCCCTTCCGGTGTTCGGCGGCCCGCGTCAGCGGCGGCACACGCGAATCTGGTTGGCAGCGCTGGAGGAGGCGCGGGCGTTGCCGGACGCCGAGCTGCCACCCAAGACTCAGCCCTTCACGGGACCACCTCCGCCGAGCCGGTGGGCGCGGCACGACCCGGCCGCTGCCGACCGGTTGACTGCGGCTCGTGCTGCGTTGGCCACTCTCGGTGAGGAGGTGTCGGTTCCGGTGGAGAATTTGCTGACCCCGGATCTCGTGCGCCGACTGTGCTGGGACTGGACGCCGCCCGTGGACGGGGACGTCGGTGCAGCCGTCGACCGCATCCTCGCAGCGGGTGGCGCGCGTCCGTGGCAGCGGGAGTTGACGGTGCCGGTGCTCGGAGCGGCACTGTCAGCGACCCCCGGCGACGAGCCGCCCAGCGCCTGACCGGCACGATCGCCTGGTTCTACTGGCAAAATCCTGATGAAGCACCCATTAAGTTACCCGCGAGTAACGCTAGGGGTAGTCTGTGCCCGAGGCCGGACGCTTGGCCGTGATCCGGCACCAGACTGCTCCATCAGGAGGAATTCGCGTGGCTCCATCCACCACATCGCAACGCAACGTCGTGTTCGTCGACGGGATCCGGACCCCGTTCGGCAAGGCCGGCCCCAAGGGCATGTACGCCGAGACCCGGGCAGACGACCTCGTCGTCAAAACCATTCGTGAACTACTCCGCCGCAATCCGCAGCTCGATCCCGCACGGATCGACGAGGTCGCCATCGCCGCGACCACGCAGACCGGTGATCAGGGTCTGACCATCGGCCGCACCGCCGGCATCCTCGCCGGCCTGCCCGAAACGGTGCCCGGCTTCGCGATCGACCGAATGTGCGCCGGCGCCATGACGTCGGTCACCACCACCGCGTCCGGCATCGGTTTCGGCCAGTACGACGTGGTGATCGCCGGAGGCGTCGAGCACATGGGTCACCATCCGATGGGTGAGGGTGCCGACCCGAACCCGCGATTCCTCGCCGACCGCCTCGTCGACCCCAGCGCCCTGGTGATGGGCAACACCGCCGAGAACCTGCACGACCGGTTCCCCAGCATCACCAAGGACCGCACCGACGCGTACGCCGTCGCCAGCCAGAACAAGTACGACGCCGCCAAGAAGGCCGGCTTCATCGCCGACACCCTCGTTCCGGTGGCCACCCGCTCCGCCGCGGGGTGGGGACTCGCCACCGAGGACGAGCCGCCGCGCCCAGGCACCACGATCGAAGACCTCGCCAAGCTGAAGACTCCGTTCCGTCCGGCGGGCCGCATCACTGCCGGCAACGCCGCCGGTCTCAACGACGGCGCCACCGCGGCGATCCTCGCGGGTGAGGACACGGCACACGAGCTCGGACTGCCGATCGGCATGCGCATGGTCGGATTCGCGTTTCAGGGTGTCGACCCCGCCGTGATGGGCATCGGTCCCGTCCCTGCCACCGAGAAGCTGCTCGCCCGTACCGGTCTGAAGATCGAGGACATCGGCCTGTTCGAGATCAACGAGGCATTCGCCGTGCAGGTGCTCGCATTCCTCGAGCACTACGGCATCGCCGACGACGATCCGCGGGTCAACCAGTGGGGTGGCGCCATCGCCTGCGGTCACCCGCTCGCGTCCTCCGGCGTGCGCCTGATGACTCAGCTTTCCCGCCAGTTCGCCCAGCGTCCCGACGTCCGCTACGGCCTGACCACGATGTGCATCGGTCTGGGCATGGGTGGAACGGTGATCTGGGAGAACCCGATTTTCGACGGAGCGAAGTAAATGACTTCTATCACCACAGCATTCGCCGACGAGGTCGTGACGAACGCGTACACCAAGATCGTGGCAGTCCCGGGCATCGAGGGTCCGGTCGCCCTGATCACGCTCGACAACGGTTTCGACCACACCAAGCCGTCGTCGTTCGGCCCGGGCGGCCTCGCTGCCCTCGACGCAGCCCTGGACGAGGCGTTCGCGGCGAACCCGGTTGCGGTCGCGATCACCGGCAAGCCGTTCATCTTCGCTGCCGGCGCCGACCTCAAGGGCGTCCCGAGCATTACCGACCGCGAGCAGGCGCTCGAGCTCGGCCGGTTGGGTCACAGGGTGTTCCGTCGCCTGCGTGAGTCCTCCGTGCCGACCTTCGCCTTCGTCAACGGGGTCGCGCTCGGCGGCGGTCTCGAGGTCGCGCTGCACAGCCACTACCGCACGGCATCCGAGAGCGCCGGCGCGCTGGGTCTGCCCGAGACGTTCCTCGGTCTGGTCCCCGGCTGGGGCGGAACGCAGTTGCTGCCCAACCTGATCGGGCCCTCGAACGCGGTGACCGTCGTCCTCGAGAATGCGCTGAACCAGAACAAGATTCTCAACCCGAAGAAGGCTCTCGAGCTCGGTGTCGTCGATGCCGTGTTCGGTTCGGCCGACTTCCTCGAGCAGTCCTTCGCCTGGGCGGCACAGGTTCTCGCGGGTGAGATCACTCCGTCCCGTCCCGAGATCGATCGGGGTCAGGGCTGGGACGAGGCAATCTCGCGCGCGAAGGCCATCGTCGAAGGCAAGACGAAGAACAACGCTCCCGGACCGGTCAAGGCCGTCGAGCTGCTGGAATTGGCTCGCAACACCGACCTCACCGATCCGGCATCGCTGGACAAGGGTTTCGCCGCCGAAGACGAAGCTCTCGCCGACCTTCTGCTGGCGGACGAGCTCCGCGCCGGGCTGTACGCATTCGACCTGGTGAACAAGCGGGCGAAGCGTCCGGCGGGCGCGCCGGACAAGTCGCTCGCACGCAAGGTGACCGGCGTCGGCATCGTGGGCGCGGGCCTGATGGCCAGCCAGCTCGCCATGCTGTTCGTCCGGCAGCTGAAGGTTCCGGTGATCCTCACCGACATCGACCAGGAGCGCATCGACAAGGGTGTCGGCTACGTCCACGGTGAGATCGACAAGCTCCAGGGCAAGGGGCGGCTGTCTCCCGACGCCGCGAACCGCCTCAAGGGCCTGGTATCGGGATCGCTGGACAAGTCCGCCTTCGCGAAGACCGACTTCGTGATCGAGGCCGTGTTCGAAAATCTCGATCTGAAGAAGAAGATCTTCGCGGAACTCGAGGAGTACATCGCTCCCGAGACGATCCTGGCGACCAACACGTCTTCGCTGTCGATCACCAAGATGGCCGCGGACCTGAAGCACCCCGAGCGGGTCGTCGGTTTCCACTTCTTCAATCCTGTTGCGGTCCTCCCGCTTCTCGAGGTGATCAAGGGTGAGAAGACCGACGACGCCACTCTGGCAACGGCATTCGCGACCGCGAAGGCGCTGAAGAAGTCGGCCGTCGGTTCCGCCGACCTGCCCGGCTTCGTCTTCAACCGGCTTCTGATCCGCACCCTCGGTGAGGTGATGAACGCGGTGGACGAGGGTACCCCGTTCGAGGTGGCCGACAACGCCATCGCCGAACTGGGCATGCCGATGACGCCCTTCACGCTGCTCGCACTCGTCGGACCGGCGGTCGCGCTGCACACCGGCGAGACGCTCGCCGAGGCGTACCCCGAGCGGTTCCACAACTCCCCCGGGCTCGAGGCCTTGGTCGAGGCCAAGAAACCCGCGGTGTGGAGCTACGGCGCCGACGGCAAGCAGGTCGTCGACCCCGAGGTCGCCGAATTGTGGAAGCGGGGCGACAAGGCGTCCACGTCCGAAGAGGTACTGGAGCGCACTCGTCGCGCGTTCGCCGAAGAGATCCAGATCATGCTCGACGAGGGTGTCGTCGCCGCGGCCGAGGACATCGACCTCTGCCTGATCCTGGGCGGCGGGTTCGGTTTCTGGAACGGTGGCATCACGCCGTACCTGGACCGCACGGGCACCTCCGAGGCAGTCAACGGGAAGCGGTTCCTGGCGCCGGGCGTCGCAAGCGTCTGATTTCCTGGTGGGGGCGAAGGACGCCACGGCGTCCTTCGCCCCCACCTGTGTCAGGCGACCGGGACGCTGTTCGCCGCGTTCAACGCCTGCCGGGCGTAGGCCCGTACGTCGGCATCGGTGTCGCCCAGGGCCTCGGTCAAAGCCTGAGCCGCAGTCCGATCGCCGGACCACCGTCCGAGTGAGAGCACAGCTGCCTTCCGCACATCGAGGTGCGGATCCTCCAATGTTTCCGCGAGAGCGGGCACGGCAATGCCCGGGTCCGCTCCGGCCAGTCCGCGTGCTGCCCCCTGCCGTATCTGCCAGGCGGATTCGCGCAGTGCCGTGACGACGAGGGCGACATCGTCGTCGCGGCACCCCAATCCGGCGAATGCCGTCAGTGCCGCTGCACGCACCAGCGGGTCGCGGTCACCGGCCAACTCTCGCACTGCGTCGAGTCCACCGAGACCGATGGTGGCGAGCCCGTGCGCCACGGTGATCCGCACTTCCCGGTTCTCGTCGTGCGCCCCCGACGCCACCGACTCCCACCTGTCCAGCGACACCAGGCCTCGCACCGCTTCGATCCGAACGTGGTGATCGGAGTCGGACAGCGCCGTCAGGAACTGCTCCGCCGACCCCGCGTGCAGTGCGCGCAGCACGTCGATCACCGCGGCCCGAACCACGGCGTCACCCGACTCCAGATGCGCGTCGAGCCCAGCGGCGGAGGTGAGCACCTCGACCAGTTCGCGCAGCCCTTCGGCGGCGGCGCGGCGAACGGTGACGGCCTCGTCGGCGAGCGCCGCGAAGAGTGCTCCCGTGAAGCCGTCGGGAGTTCCCTCGGTCAGCACCGACAGTGCGGTCACCCGGACCTGGGGGTCGTTATTTCGGAGGTACGGCTCCAGCTCGTCGACGCTGGGTGCATCGAGGCCGAGCAGCGCGACGAGGGCGGGCGACGACGGTTCCTGCCGGACCGGCGCGGCGATACGCGAACGCTCCTCGACCGGCGCGCGTCCTCCGACCAGCGGCGGCTGAGGCACCGCGATCACCGTCTGGTCCTGCGGCGGAAGGGAATCGAGGCCCGGAACCGAAACGAAGTAGGGTGCGACCGGCCTCTTGAAGAACTCCATCTCCCCGTTCGCCCCGCGACGCAGGTTCAGGTGATACCCCCATTCCTCGTCGCTCGACTCCGGTAGGTCGGCGCGCTCGTGGTAGAGCCCCCAACGGCTCTCGGTTCTGGTGAGGGAACTGCGGGAGGCCATCTCGGCGCAGTCGCGAATGAACGTGACCTCGGCGCAGCGCATCAACTCGTGCGGGGTGGTGGCACCCATCTCGGCGATCTCGCGCTCCATCCGTTCGAAGGTTTCCACGGCAATGGACAGCTTGGTGGCCGTCTTCGGCGGCGCGACGTAGTCGTTGACGAATCGGCGCAACTTGTATTCCACCTGCGGCTGCGGGGGGCCGTCGGGGTTGCGCAGCGGCCGGTAGATCAGCTCGTGCGCCTCCTTCAACTGGTCTTCAGGGAGCAGGGTGGGCGCGGGGATACCGGGCAGCGTGCCGGTCGCGTGTGCCCCGGCGAGGTCACCGTAGACGAACGCGCCGATCATGTAATTGTGCGGAACGCAGGCGAGGTCGCCGGCGGCGTACAACCCGGGAACGGTGGTGGCGCCGTGCTCGTCCACCCACACTCCGGACGCGGAATGCCCGCTGCAGAGTCCGATCTCGGAGATGTGCATCTCGATGTCGTGACTGCGGTAGTCGTGACCGCGGCCCGCGTGGAAGGTGCCGCGGGTGGGACGCTCGGTGGTGTGGAGGATCGATTCCAGGGTGTCGAGCGTTTCCTCCGGAAGGTGGCTCACCTTGAGATAAATGGGCCCACGGGCCGACTCGATCTCGCTCTTGACCTCGCTCATCATCTGCCCCGACCAGTAGTCGGAATCGACGAACCGTTCACCGTGCGCGTTGACCTGATAGCCGCCGAACGGATTGGCGACGTAGGCGCAGGCAGGCCCGTTGTAGTCCTTGATGAGCGGATTGATCTGGAAGCACTCGATGCCGCTGAGTTCTGCGCCCGCGTGGTAGGCCATCGAGTAGCCGTCGCCGGCGTTCGTCGGATTCTCGTAGGTGCCGTACAGGTATCCGGAGGCCGGTAGTCCCAGTCGGCCGCAGGGACCGGTCGCCAGGATCACCGCTTTCGCGCCGACTGCCACGAACTCCCCCGTGCGGGTGTTCAGCGCAGCAGCCCCGACCGCCCGGCCGTTCTCCGTGAGGACGCGCACGGGCATCAACCGGTTTTCGATGCGGATTTTCTCCCGCATCTTCCGCTGCCGCAGCACCCGGTACAGAGCCTTTTTCACGTCCTTGCCCTCGGGCATCGGCAGCACATAGGAACCGGAGCGATGCACGCGCCGCACCGCGTACTCCCCGTACTCGTCCTTCTCGAATTTCACTCCGTACTTCTCGAGGCGCTGCACCATGGCGAAGCCGCGGGTTGCGGTTTGATAGACCGTGCGCTGATTGACGATTCCGTCGTTGGCCCGGGTGATCTCCGCGACGTAGTCCTCGGGTTCGGCCTTGCCGGGAATGACCGCGTTGTTGACGCCGTCCATGCCCATGGCGAGGGCCCCTGAGTGCCGCACGTGTGCCTTTTCCAGCAGCAGGACGTTCGCGCCGTTCTCGGCTGCTGTCAGGGCAGCCATCGTGCCGGCTGTGCCACCGCCGATGACCAGTACATCGCAGTCGAGACGCACGGTCTCGGCAAGGTCGGGGATGTTCATCGGTTCTCCGGATCGTTCGTCGTCGGGGCGTCATCGGTCTGTTCCAGCGCCGCCAGTACCTCGCCGCGTGCGGCTCGGATTTCGGCGTGGCCGAGGAACTCCCGCTTGCGCGGGTGGGGAATGTCCACGAGCGCCCGCAGTGGTCTGCCCGCACCGCCCAGGACCGCCACCCGGTCTCCGAGCAGGACCGCCTCGTCCACGTCGTGGGTCACGAAGACCACCGTCGTGGGGTGGGTGCTCCAGGTGTCGACGAGAAGCCGCTGCATCACCCCGCGGGTCTGCGTGTCGAGAGCGCCGAACGGCTCGTCCATCATCACGGCGCGGGGTGCGCCGGCGAGACCACGCGCCAACTGCACACGTTGTCGCATGCCGCCGGAGAGGTTCTTCGGGAGAAAGTCTCCGAACCCGGTGAGACCGACTTCGTCGATCCAGCGATCGGCAGTGGCCCGGCGACCCTTCCTCGGCTCACCACGAAGCGCCAGAGCAAGCTCGATGTTCGAGCGCACGCTGCGCCACGGCAGCAGAGCGTTGTCCTGAAACACCACAGCCCTGTCCCTGGATGTCGACACCACCGACTCACCGTCCGCGACCACCCGGCCGGCGGTGGGTGCCAGCAACCCGGCCAGAGCCCGGAGCACTGTCGATTTACCGCAGCCGGACGGCCCCGTGAGTACCAGGATCTCACCCGGCACCACGGTCAGCGACAGCGAGCGGATGACCGGGGCTCCGGTGTACGACAGTGTGACGTCGTCGAGTATGAGGGACATTCCGGTCGCGAGTGTGGTGGCGGTCATGCGCGCTCCCCTCGGGGCAGCCAGCGGGTGACACGCCTGCCGAGCAGCTCCACCGCTGCCGATGTGGCGAAGCCCAGGATGCCGATGGTGATCATGCCGACGAATACACCGGGATAGTCGACGATCGTGTAGGCCTGCCAGGTGCGGTAGCCGACGCCGAGCCGGCCGGAGATCATCTCCGCGGAGATGACGCAGATCCACGCGACACCGATCCCGACCGACAAACCTCCGAACACTCCGGGCAGGATCCCCGGAAGCACCACCCGGGCCAACACATCCCAGCGCCCACCCCCGAGGGTGCGCACCGAGTCTTCCCACAGCGTGGGCAACGCCCGGACCGCGTGCCGGGTGCTGACCATGATCGGAAAGAATGCGGCCACGAAGGTGATGAAGACGATCCCTGCCTCGTCGCTCGGAAACAACAGGATCGCAACGGGGACCACGGCGATCGCCGGAATCGGCCGGGCCAGTTCGGTCAACGGTCCGAGGACGTCGGCGAACAGCGTCGACCTCCCGAGCGCGATCCCGGCGGCGACACCGATCACGGTGGCGAGTCCGAACCCGCTGAGAATACGGATCAGGGACTGGCCCAGGTCGAGGTAGAAGAGGTCGTTGCGCAGCTGGGTGCCGAACGCGGACACGACGTCGGTGACGGTGGGAAGGGTGTCGAATCGCAACCACAGCCGCACGTCGTTGGCCGTCAGCAGCTGCCACGCTGCGATGGCGGCGACGACGGACGTGATGCGCAGAAGGCGGGATCGCCACGACGATGCCGACGCGGGCAGCGGTGCCGGATCGGGCTGCAGTACCGAAACCTCGGATTCGATCGATACGATCGACGGCTGCAGGGTGGTCACTGCCGAACCTCCTCCACAGCGCGGTCGTACGTGACAACCGTTCCCGCCGGGTGGGCGCGCAGGTAGCGGCCGGCGGCGGCGACGGTGGTGAAGGGCAGGAAGGTGTCACCGTCGCGCACCCACACCGCCTTGTCCGCAAACCAGCGGGTGCCCAGTTCGGCATCGGGAACGTACGCGCTGCGGACGTCACGACCCTCGGCGCGTGCCTGTTTGACCGCCCGGAGCAGGCAGGTCGGGCTCGCCGCAGGCTGGGTCTGCGCCGCATCGGCGAACCAGACTTCCCCGGCCAGAGCCGGATCGGTCGCAGGCGTGCCGCACACAGGATCGGTGCCGGTCACCGCTGCGGGGCTGCCGGGGGTCGTGACAGTGGCATCGTAGTTCTGCCCCTCGGCATCGAACGCCGCGCGCAGAGGCGCATCGTCGACGAACCCCTCGACGTCGAGATCCGCGAAGTCACCGATCGATTTCAGATACGGGACGTCTGCCTTCAACGCTTCGACCAGTTCGGGTCGGAGCGTGGTGTCGAACGTCGTACCACCGGGCCCGTTGTACAGGTAGACCACCTCCTGCGGCAGTCCGCTGTCTTCGGCGACGATGCGTGCAGCCTCGAGTGGCTCGGTCCGGATGAAGTGCGTGGCGTCGAGTTGTGCACGGAGGAACGCATCGACGACTTCGGGGTGCTCGTCCGCGTAGGCCTCCCGCACGACGACCCCGTGCAGGGTGGGTGTGTTCAGCTCGGCGCCGTCGTAGAGCAATTTCGCCTTGTCCTGGAACACGAGAAGCCCGGGCCAGGCCACGAACTGTGACAATGCCTCGACCTGACCGGATTCGAGGGCGGAGGATCCGACCGGCGGTTGCTGGTTGAGAACCTCGACGCCGGTGCTCGGGTCGATTCCGGCGCGGTCGAGTGCACGGACGAGGGTGCCGTGCCCGGCAGAACCGACGCTGGCGGACACTTTCCGGCCCGCGAGATCGGCGAGCGTGGTGGCGGGAGAGTTCGGAGGGACGACCACCATGTTCAGTGCACCCTCCGGGTTGTACCCGGTGACCGAGACGATCTCGGTTTTCGATCGCGGATTCGCCTGTGTGCGTGAGCCGTTGATCAACATGGGATAATCACCCATCGAGCCGATGTCGATCTTCTCGGCCACCATCTGCGCGGTGATCGGCGCGCCGGTGTCGTAATCCTGCCATTCGACGGAGTACTTCGTCCCCGTCTCCTCGGTCAGTTCTTGCAGACGCTGTTCGAGGTAGCCCTGGGCTCGCAACAGTGTTCCGGCGGTGACCGTGTTGATCGTCTTCGATTGGTAACCGATCACCACGGGCACTGCATCGTCGCTCCCGGCGGTGGTGTCTTCCAGCGAGCAGCCGGTCGCGAGCAGTGCGACCGCAGCGGTCAGCACGAGAGAGGAGTAGGGACGCAACATGTTTTCGAAGTCTTTCGCTCAGCGGAGGAGGTACGGCATGTTCACGGTGACGGCGCCGGTGGGACAGCGGGCTGCGCACGGGCCGCAGTACCAGCATTCGTCGACGTGCATGAAGGCCTTGCCGTTGTCCGGGTTGATGGCCAGCGAGTCGAGAGGACAGATTTCGACGCACAGCGTGCACCCCTCGATGCACAGTGACTCGTCGATGGTGACCGGTACGTCGGCGCGTGCGTTGACAAGTGTCATGTGAGCTCCCAGTTCGATATTTCGGGACGTCGGATGAGGTTGCTGCGCATGGTGATTCGATCACCGCGCATGCGGATGTATTCGAGGTCGACGGGACGTCCGTCGACGAGTCGGGTGAGACGCTCGAGCAACAGGAGCGCGGCCCCGTCCGGGGTCTGTAGGTTCGCCGCCGAGTGCGCATCCGCATTCACCGATTCGATCGCCACATCCGCGGAACCGAGTGGTTGCCCACAGACCTCCTCGATCAGCGTGAAGACGTCGTTGCGCTCGAGGTCGCGGCCGAGGATGTTACGCCCGATGTCGGGCACCAGATAGGTGAGGTCGAGACTGAGCGGGAGGTCACCGAGATAGCGGACACGTTCGATGTAGACCGCGGATTCCCCTGCTGCCAGCTGCAATCGACGCACCACAGCCGGTGGTGGCGTGATCTCCCTCGCCACACGCACGTCGTTGCGCACCTCACCGTGTCCCTTCAAGGTCTCCCTCAGTCCGAGCAGGGCGTCGAGCCCGTGGTCGTACTTGCGCCGCGCCACGTGAGTGCCCACCCGGGGCGCACGGTCGATCAGGCCCTCCTGCTTGAGGAGCGCGAGCCCGTCCCGCACCGCGTTCCGAGACACCCCGAATTCGTGCGCCAACTCCGATTCCGGAGGCAGTCCGCGGTCGGCGAAAGAGTCCGCGTGGATCTGCTGCCGCAAGAGGTCGGCGAATCGGCGAGCCTCGTCGGCGCGAGATCTGCGGGCAGAGGGCTGGCCGTGCAGGGCAGTCGGAGCCACCACCGCCTCTGCATCATCCGCGGCGAGCGCCATGCTTTTCCTCCGTCGATTGTGCAGTGTGCTGAACGACAAGAGACGCTAACTGCTGTTCGACCACCGGAAGTCGCGCCTGCGGACCACCCGGCGCGGCCTCCTCGAATCTGCCGGTTGGACCCCGCGGACTGCCCCGCTCACCTGCGTAAACGCGAATACGGCGCCCCATTACGCCACCACTGAACCGGAAGCAGAGTTCGAATCACGGTGATCCGAAGTCGACCACAGAACCCGGCCCCGGCCCGATATATAGGTTAGGCTTACCTTTTACTCACTCGTCGAAGGAGTCGTTGCCGTGTACACACCCCCACGCCCGATCGCTGTCGCACTCGCCGTGGCCGGCACCGCGCTGCTCGTCGCCGCCTGCTCGTCCGGCGACGGCGGCACGAGCGCGGAAGGCGGCGGAGCCGGCTTTCCGGTCACGATCGAGAACACCTTCGGATCCACCACGATCGACGCCGCCCCGGAGCGCATCGTCACCCTGGGCTGGAACGCCCAGGACGTCGTCTACGCGCTCGGCGAGACCCCCGTCGGCATGCCCAAGTACTCCTACGGCGCCGAGGCGAACGGAGTGATGCCCTGGCTCCAGGACCGCTACGACCCGAGCCGGACCACCCTCCTCGACACCGCAACCACCATTCCCGTCGAGCAAGTGGCCTCCCTGGCACCCGATGTCGTCCTCGCACCCTACGAGGGATTCGACCAGGGCACCTACGAAAAACTCTCCGCACTCGCCCCCACCGTCGCCTACCCGGACAAGGCGTGGCAGACCAGCTGGCAGGACCAGACCACCCTGATCGGTCAGGCGCTCGGTAAGACCGCCGAGGCGGAGGCTCTCGTCACCGGCCTCGACGACCGGCTCGCGCAGACCGCTGCCGAACACCCGGAGTTCGCCGGAAAGACGGTGTCGGTGGTGAACTTCGATACCGACGCTGCCACGGTGAACGTCTACATGCCCTCCGACCCCCGCGTGCAGGTGCTCACCGAGCTCGGATTCACGGTCGCACCCGGTGTGTCGAAGCTCGCCGAGTCGAATCCGGACAAGTTCTTCGCCGACATCTCGGTGGAGAACATCGCCGATATCGACGCCGATGTCGTGGTCGCGTTCGTCGCCGACGACAGCACCGTCGCGGCCAACCCTGCCTACGCGAATCTCGGCGCCCTCGGCCGGGGAACCGCGGTGACATTGTCGGATACGAAGGTGATCGCGGGACTCAGCCAGACCAGCGTGCTGGCTACTCCCTGGGCGCTCGAGAGGCTGACGCCGCAATTGAGCGAGGCGGCGAACAAGGCCGGTGCGTGAAGTCCCGCCTGATCAGGCGTCGCGGGCGTAGCGTGATTCCACACGAAATCTCGTAGCCGGCTCACAGCCACGCTCGCCGAAAGCAGGTATGCGATGACGCAGATGTCCGAAAGACACACCGCCAAGGTCATCGGGGTCACGGTCGCCGCAGCGGTCGGGGGTTTCCTGTTCGGATTCGACAGCTCGGTCATCAACGGAGCCGTCGATTCCATCCAGGGGCACTTCGAACTGAGTTCGTTCTTCACCGGCTTCGCCGTGGCCATCGCCTTGCTCGGATGCGCTGTGGGCGCGTGGTTTGCGGGCCGCCTCGCAGACCGGTGGGGCCGCAAGAAGGTGATGCTGCTGGGTTCGGTGTTGTTCGTCGTCTCGTCGATCGGCTCCGGACTCGCTTTCAGCGTCCCCGACCTGATGCTCTGGCGCATTCTCGGCGGCCTGGGAATCGGTATCGCGTCCGTCATTGCGCCGACCTACATCTCGGAGATCGCACCGGCACGCTACCGGGGCGGCCTGGCCTCTCTTCAACAGCTCGCGATCACCCTCGGCATCTTCGCCGCGCTGCTGTCGGACGCCGTGTTGCAGAACGCGGCCGGTGGAGCGTCGAACGAGCTCTGGCTCAATCTCGAGGCGTGGCGGTGGATGTTCCTCGTGGGAGTTGTGCCGGCGCTGGTGTACGGCCTTCTCGCACTGCTCATTCCCGAGTCGCCGCGATACCTGGTGGGTAAGCACCTCGATCAGGAAGCGGCGGACGTCCTCGCGAACATCACTGGTGAACTGGACCCGCACGAGCGGGTCTCCGAGATCCGTCTCACCCTCCGCCGGGAGTCGACGGCATCGTTCGACGACATCCGTGGCCCCAAGTTCGGCCTGCAGCCTCTGGTGTGGGTAGGCATCACGATGGCCGTCTTCCAGCAGTTCGTCGGCATCAACGCGATCTTCTACTATTCGACGACCCTCTGGAAGTCGGTCGGGTTCACCGAGAACGAGTCGTTCACCACCTCGGTCATCACAGCGGTGATCAATGTGGCCATGACGTTCGTCGCCATCCTGTTCGTCGACCGGATCGGTCGCCGGATTCTTCTCATGGTCGGTTCGCTGGGAATGTTCGCCAGCCTGCTGTTGGCCTCGATCGCCTTCTCTCAGGCAACCGGTAGCGGTGACGACGTCCAGTTGCCGAGCCCGTGGGGCGCGCTGGCCCTGGTCGGCGCCAACCTGTTCGTGATCTTCTTCGCCGCCACGTGGGGCCCGATCATGTGGGTGATGCTCGGCGAAATGTTCCCCAACAACATGCGCGCCTACGCACTCGGCATCAGCACGGCGGCGAACTGGATCGCCAACTTCACGGTAACGCTGTCGTTCCCGCCGCTGACCCGTTCGGTGGGCCTGTGGTTCCTGTACGGCCTGTTCGCGTTCTTCGCGCTGCTGTCGTTCTTCTTCGTCCGGTCGAAGGTCCGGGAAACGAAGGGGATGGAACTCGAGGAGATGACGACCTGACGTGGTCTAAAAACAGATCCGGCCGAATCGTTTCGATTCGGCCGGATCTGTTTTTCACGGGTGTGTCAGCTCTGCCGGCCGCTGTTCTCGATGTGTTCGGCGCTCTCGTGCGCAACCGCCCCGTTGGCCGCCGACGGGGGCTGGTTCCCCAGACTCGCCACCCAGCCGGTGATCTGGCGGGCGACATCCTGCGCGGTCAACCCCAGTTCGGCGTGAACCTGGGTGCGGGAGGCGTGGTCGAGGAACCGTTGCGGAACGCCCAGATCCCGGCACGGGACATCGACGCCGGCAGAGCGCAGCGCCGCCGACACGGTGGAACCGACGCCTCCATGCAGGCCACTGTCCTCGACCGTGACCACCATGCTGTAGTCCTCGGCGAGCTTGACCAGAGATTCCGGCACCGGGAGGACCCAACGCGGGTCGACGACCGTCGCAGAAATACCTTGCTGCTCGAGACGATCGGCCGCGGCCAGAGTGAGTCCGGCGAACGCCCCGACCGACACGAGCAGGACGTCCTTTCGGCCGGAGGAGTCCCGCAGGACGTCGACGACACCGTCGATTCGGCTCAGCGCGGGCACGTCGTCACCCACGGTGCCCTTGGGGAAGCGCACCGCCGTGGGCCCGTCGTCGACAGCCAGCGCCTCGTCCAGTTCTTCGCGCAGAGTCGCGGCGTCGCGCGGAGCCGCGACCCTCATGCCGGGCACGATGCCCAGCAGCGACATGTCCCACATGCCGTTGTGGCTGGCCCCGTCGTTTCCGGTGATTCCCGCGCGGTCCAGCACCAGGGTGACCGGCAACTTCAGCAGGGCGACATCCATCAACAGCTGGTCGAATGCACGATTGAGGAAGGTCGAATACACCGCGACCACCGGGTGCAGGCCTCCGAGTGCCAGCCCCGCCGCCGAGGTGACGGCGTGCTGCTCGGCGATGCCGACATCGAACATCCGGTCGGGATAGGCGTCACCGAACGCTGCCAGACCCGTCGGACCCGCCATCGCGGCAGTGATCGCAACGATGTCCTCGCGGCGACCGGCCTGCTCGATGAGCTCAGCCGAGAACACGGAGGTCCAGTCGGCGGACGCCGTCGCCGTCGACTTCCCGGTCAGAGGGTCGATCACACCGGTCGAATGCATCTGGTCGGCGACGTGATTCTCTGCGGGTGCGTACCCCATGCCCTTGCGGGTGACGGCGTGCACGATGACCGGTCCCCCGAACGCCTTGGCACGGCGCAGCGCAGACTCGAGGGCAGCTTCGTCGTGACCGTCGACGGGACCGAGGTACTTGATTCCCAGATCCGTGAACATGACCTGCGGGGCGACCGCGTCCTTGAGACCGGCTTTCATCCCGTGCAGGACGGAGTAGGCGGTACGGCCCACCCACGGCAGTTTCTTGACGATTCTGCGACCGTTGTCGAGCACCCGCTCATACGCGGGCTGCAGACGGAGGGTGGCGAGGTGATCGGCGAGACCCCCAATCGTCGGCGCGTACGACCTGCCGTTGTCGTTGACGACGATGATCACCGATCGGCTCTTGCCCGCCGCGATGTTGTTGAGCGCCTCCCAGCACATACCGCCGGTCAGTGCGCCGTCACCGACGACGGCGACCACGTGGCGGGCCTGGCCGGTCAACTCGAATGCCTTCGCGAGACCGTCCGCATAGGACAGGGATGCGGAGGCGTGCGAGGACTCGACCCAGTCGTGTTCGCTCTCGGCGCGGCAGGGGTACCCCGACAGTCCGCCCTGCTTGCGGAGCGACTCGAAGTCACCCTTGCGACCGGTGAGGATTTTGTGGACGTACGCCTGGTGACCGGTGTCGAAGATGATCGGGTCGGCGGGCGAGACGAACGTGCGGTGCAGCGCGAGCGTCAGCTCGACGACACCGAGGTTCGGTCCGAGGTGGCCGCCGGTCGCCGATACCTTCTGGACCAGGAACTCACGGATCTCCGCGGCGAGTTGCTTCATCTCCGCGGGGCTCAGCTGACGCAGATCGTCAGGCGTCTGGATACGGGCAAGAACACCCAACGAGATCGCTCCCTCCGTGATGCACGCCGCATTACGTGCCTCTGCGTCGTGGCTTCGTGTCACGTCACAGTGCACCCAGTCTACGGAGCCGCGGGACCGGGCGACACACCATGTGCACACAGGCGTCTTCCGAACACGCCCGCATCCTCGACAGCCGCGTGACCGGCCGTGACCGGGTTCACACGACTGCGGCCACACCGGCACCCCTCGGAACCCCCGACTTCGCCGTCGTCAGGCTCTAGGGTCGTCTCATGAGCACCGTCGTCGACGCGTTGATCGGGAAGATCTTCTCCGAGACCTCCAGCAACCGCGGCGGCGAGCTGGCCGACTACATTCCGGAGCTGGCGGCCGTGGCCCCCGATTCGTTCGGTATCTGCATCGCCACGGTCGACGGATACGTGTACGAGGTGGGCGACACGCGCCTGCCGTTCACCATCCAGTCGATTTCGAAACCGTTCACCTATGCCCTCGCGCTCGCCGACCGAGGAGCGGAGGCCGTCGCGGAGAAGATCGACGTCGAACCGTCGGGGGAACCCTTCAACGAGATCAGTCTCGACCCGACGACCGAGCGGCCGCGCAATCCGATGATCAACGCCGGTGCCATCACTGCTGCGTCGTTGGTAGCCGGGCCCGACGTGGACTCGCGATTCGAACGAATCCGCGAGGCCTACTCGCGGTATGCAGGGCGAGAGCTCACCTTCAACGAGGCGGTGTACGCGTCCGAGTCGCACACGGGCCACCGGAACCGCGCCATCGGGCACATGCTGCGCTCGTTCGACATCATCACGGGCGACCCCGACGAGGCGGTAGACCTCTACTTCCGGCAGTGCTCGATCGACGTGACCTGTCGAGACCTGAGCCTGATGGCCGCGACGATGGCCAACAACGGGGTCAATCCCGTCACGCACGACACGGTGCTCGCGCCCGTCCTGGTCGAGCGGGTGCTGAGTGTGATGTCCACTTGCGGCATGTACGACGGCGCCGGTAAGTGGCTCTACGAGGTGGGCCTGCCCGCCAAGAGCGGCGTCGGCGGCGGGATCGTGGCGGTTCTGCCGGGCCAGATCGGCATCGCCATCTACTCGCCGAGGCTCGATGCCCACGGCAACAGCGTCCGCGGAGTAGAGGCGTGCAGGGCACTGTCAGCCGAACTCGAGTTGCATTTCCTCCACGTCACCCGGGCGGCACGCGCCGCGATCCGCGCCCGCTACTCCGTGTCGGATGCCCCGTCGCGCATGCGGCGCACCCCGGTCGAGCGGGCCACCCTCGACGATGTCGGCAAACGCAGCCGCATCTACGAACTGCACGGCGATCTGTTGTTCGCCGGCGCGGAGACCGCCGTCCGTGAGATCGGCGGCGTCGACGAGGACCTCGAGGTAGTGGTGGTCGACGTCCGGCGAGTCGACGATGTGAGCGGGGTGGCGTGCCGGATGATCGCCACCCTGCGCGGCACGCTCGCCCAGCGCGGATGCGCCGTGGCGTTCGTCGACCCTGGCGGATTGCTCGGCAACTCCCGCTCGGATCTCGCGGGAGACACCGGACGGGTATTCGCCGACCTCGACGCCGCCGTGCAATGGTGTGAAGACGTTCTCCTCGATCGGCACTGCCGGTCTGCCCGCCAGCCGGCCTCCCTCGCCGTCACCGAGCATCCGGTCCTGTCCGCACTCGACCCCGAACAGCTCGATCGGCTCACCCGCGACCTCGAGATCCGAACCTTCGACCGCGGCGAGCACATCGTTCACCGGGGGGATCCCGCCTCCGGGCTCTTCCTCATTCTCTCGGGGAAGGTGAGCACCACGATCACCGATCACGCGGGGTCGACGTACCGGATCATCACCTTGTCAGCCGGGATGAGTTTCGGTGAGATGCCGATGATGCTCGATTCCCGCTTCCTCAACGACGTCCGGGCCGACACCGCGGTGACCGTCGCGGTGCTGACTCCCGAGCGGTATGCCGACATGGCGTCGAAGGAACCCGCACTGAAAGTCGCGCTGCTCGAGCGACTGGCGTCGGGCGCCTACGAACAGCTCGACCTCATGCTGCGGTCGCTGCTGAGGCAAGGGAACGGCAGCTGAGCGGCATACCGAAATCCGCTTGCCGGAATCGGAAAAATCGGACAGGCTCGGGGTCTCGGGATTCGACGCCATTCGAACGCGAAAGCAGGGTGCAATGCTGACAGCCACGAAGCTGGCCATCGAGACGACAGGACTCGTCAAGACTTTCGGTTCCACCCGTGCCGTCGACGGACTCGACCTCTGCGTACCCGTCGGCGGCGTCTACGGCGTCCTGGGTCCCAACGGTGCCGGCAAGACCACCGCGATCCGCATGCTCGCCACACTGCTGCCCCTCGACGGCGGATCGGCCAGGGTACTCGGACACGACGTCGCCACCGAACCGGACGCCGTCCGCGGCAAAGTGTCGCTGACGGGCCAATTTGCTTCGCTCGACGAGGATCTGACGGGGACCGAAAACCTGCTGCTGCTCGGCCGCCTCTTCGGTTACTCGCGCGCGGCAGCGCGATCACGATGCGAGCGGCTGCTCGCGGCGTTCGGCCTCGAGGAGGCCGGTAATCGACAGGTGAAGAACTACTCGGGCGGGATGCGCCGCAAGCTCGACATCGCGGCGAGCATCATCGTCACACCCGAGATGATCTTCCTCGACGAACCCACCACCGGACTCGATCCCCGCAGCCGCAACCAAGTCTGGGACATCGTGCGCGCCCTCGTGGCCGGGGGGACGACAGTGCTGCTGACCACGCAGTACCTCGACGAGGCAGACCAGTTGGCCGACCGGGTGGCCGTGATCGATCACGGCAAGGTGATCGCGGAGGGCACCACCGGCGAACTCAAGGCGTCCGTCGGATCCGGGTCTCTGCATGTGCGCGTCACCGATGCGGGCACCCGGCCGGCCGCAGCGAGGTTGCTCCGTGACGTACTCGGTGTCCCGGTGACCGAGGAGAACGACCCCGTGGCGCTGACTGCCCGCATCGACGATCCGCGAAGGGTCGCGCAGGCACTCCCGGCCCTCCACGACGCCGGAATCGCCGTCAGCACATTTGCATTGGGGCAGCCGAGCCTCGACGAAGTATTCCTTTCCCTGACCGGCCGACCCACCGAGGAGCCTGCGTCATGACCTCCACCGCCGACCGGACCACCGACACCACGAAGGCGGTCGCCGACGTCCTGAAGATGCCCGGACCGCGCCCTTCGCGTCCCACTGCGTGGTCGACCTCCCTGTCGTTCGGGTGGCGTGCATTGCTGAAGATCAAGCACGTTCCCGAGCAACTCTTCGACGTCACCATGTTCCCGATCATGTTCACGTTGATGTTCACGTACCTGTTCGGTGGGGCACTCGCCGGATCGACCGACGCCTACGTCCAGTTCCTGCTGCCCGGCATCCTCGTTCAAACCGTCGTCATGATCACCATGTACACCGGTCTGACGCTGAACAAGGACATCGAGAAGGGTGTCTTCGACCGCTTCCGTTCGCTTCCGATCTGGCGTCCGTCGCCCCTCGTCGGCGCCCTGCTCGGTGACGTGGTGCGCTACACGATCGCCTCGATCATCGTCCTGATCCTCGGTCTGGTCCTGGGTTTCCGGCCGGATGGCGGGATCGTCGGAGTCGCGGCGTCGATCGGACTGCTGTTGCTGTTCTCCTTCAGCCTGTCCTGGATCTGGACGATGTTCGCGATGCTCATGCGAACCGAGCAGGCGGTGATGGGGGTGTCGATGTTCATCCTGTTTCCGCTGACATTCGCCAGCAACATCTTCGTCGATCCCGCCACGATGCCCGGCTGGCTCCAGGCGTTCGTGGGGGTCAATCCGATCAGCAAGCTGGTGACGGCCATTCGCGGACTGATGGCCGGATCGGTGCAGTCGGCTGACCTCATCGTGGTCTTCGGCTGGTGTGCCGGTTTCATCGTCATCTTCGGACCCCTCACGATGCGCCTCTACAACCGGAAGTCCTAGTGCCCGGCACCGGCCGGAAGCGGGTGTCTAGTCCTTCTGGGTCCGGACCGGGCGCTGAGGCGGCGCAGCACTCTGCACGCGACCGTTTCGCTGTTGCACAGACGCGGTAAACGTCTCGTTGAGTTGCAGCAGCGACGTCACCGCGGCCGATGCCTGCTCCTGGGACCAGCCGTCCAACATGGCCCGCAGTCGTTCCGCGCGACGTTCGGTTGTCTCGCGGAGGACGTCGAATCCCTTGGGTGACACCTGGATACGCGAAGCGCGTTTGTCGTGCGGGTCTGCCGTGCGCAGGACGTATCCCGCATCGACGAGTTCGGCGATCTGCCGGCTCAGGGACGACTGACTGACGCAGAGGTCGGCGGCGAGTTCGTTCTGCCGGCACTCACCACGGGTGGACAGCACGAACAACACGCTCGTCAGAGCGGGCGCGATCACCGTCTCACCGCTCGTGAAGACCACTGCACGCAGGGAGCGCCCCAGTGCGAGTACCGCATCGGCGAGCGCCCGCGCTGTATCTGGCTGTACCGACATCCGATCCCCGTCCTAGTCCCGCTGTTGCAGGGAAAACTATACGGAGGTCGGGGTGCGGCACGCCGATGCAGTCCGGTCAGCGCGTGAGCAGGGCGATGCACTCCACGTGGTGAGTCAACGGGAATGCATCGAAGGCCCGGACGGTATCGAGCCGGTAGCCCTCAACGAGGTAGAGACCGACGTCCCGGGCGAAGGACGCCGGATCACATCCGACGTGCACGATGCGTTCGGCGCCTGCCGACGACACGGCCGCGATCACGTCTCGTCCCGCGCCGGTGCGCGGCGGGTCGAGCACCACCACCCGGGGCGGCCTCGCCAATTCGGGCAGCGCACGTTCGACCCGCTCCGGGTGGAAACGGACCTGCGGTAGATCCGCCAGTGCTGCTCTTCCATCGGCGACAGCCTGCTTCGAGGACTCCACCGACTCCACGAGCCCCGCGCCTGCCAGTGCTGCCGCGAACACACCCACCCCTCCGTAGAGGTCCCACGCCGTATCACTCGCGGTCACACCGGCCCACTCCGCTACCACGGTCGAATACGTCTGCGCCGCTCCGCGATGCGCCTGCCAGAAACCGGTGGCAGCCAGCGTCCATTCTCGGTGGTGTACCCGTTCCCGCGACCGCCCGGACCCCTCGAACAGCCGCTCGACTCGCGGCGCCGCGACAGCCGCCCGTCGCGCTGCGGCACCCCGTCGACCGGGACGCGTTCGTCCCGTCTTCGACACCTTCGGTGGCGCGATCTCGACGACGTGGCGCTCTCCGGCCCCGTCGAGAACGATCTGAACCTCGCTGCCCGGCGTCCACTCGTACTCGGCGATGCCGTCATACGCTGCAGTCTCGATCTGCGGGCACTCGAGGTCGGTGACGATGCCCGAACTCCGGTACCGGTGATATCCCGGCAGCCCGTTGCCATCGACAGCCAACCGCACCCGGGTGCGCCAGCCGGTTCCGTCACCGGTGCCGGGCAGTTCCTCCACGTCCACGTTCCGGTCCACCCGCGCGAGCCGCAGCAGCTGCTCGGACACGATCTGCGACTTCATCTGTCGCTGAAAGGCGAGGCGGGCATGAGACATGTCACAGCACCCGGCGCCTCCCGGTCCCGATATCGGGCAGAGCGGCGCGATTCGCTCCGGCGACCCCTCGAGAATGTCGACGGCCTCCGCGCGGCAAAACGATCCGCCGCGATCTTCGGTGACGATCGCGATGACCCGCTCCCCCGGCAGGCCATGACGCACGAACACCACCCGCCCCTCGTGCCGTGCGACGACGAATCCACCGTGCCCCGGATTGCCGAGGGTCAGCTCGAGGCGCCGGCCGGTCCAGTTCTCACTCAACACTGCCATCCGTCCAACACTGCCATCCGTCCATCACTGCCATTCGTCACTTCTCTTCGGGGTCGTACCCACGCCGGGTGGCGCCGGCGGTGTACTCGACTCCGAGCGTCTTCGCCTTCTCCGACGAGTTCAGCTGCCAGGGAACGCTGGTGACCATCACACCTGGTTGGAACAACAGCCTGCTCTTCAATCTCAGCGCGCTCTGGTTGTGCAGGATCTGCTCCCACCAGTGCCCGACGACATACTCGGGAATGAATACGGTGACGACGTCACGCGGAGCATCCTTGCGGACCCGCCGCACATAGTCGAGGACCGGTTTGGTGATCTCACGGTAGGGCGATTCGATGACCTTCAGGGGCACCGCGATGTCACTCTTCTCCCACTGCCGCACCAGCGCCCGCGTATCCGGTTCGTCGACGTTGACGGTGATCGCCTCGAGGGTGTCGGGGCGAGTGGCCCGGGCGTATGCGAGTGCTCGCATGGTCGGCATGTGGAGCTTGGACACCAGGACGATCGAGTGGGTCCGGCTCGGCAGCACACCGTCCCATTCCTGCTCTTCGAGCTCGGCAGTGACACTGTCGTAATGCTTCCGGATCATCTTCATCACCACGAAGATGGCCACCATGGCGACGATGGCGATCCATGCCCCGGCCGCGAACTTGGTGATCAACACGATGATCAGGACCGCGCCGGTCATGGTGAGACCGATCGTGTTGATCACCCGCGAACGCTGCATCCGGCGGCGTTGCCGCGGATCGGTCTCCGACGCGAGATGCCGGGTCCAGTGCCGGATCATCCCGGTCTGGCTCAGGACGAACGAGACGAACACCCCGACGATGTAGAGCTGGATCAGCTTGGTGACCTCGGCGTCGAAGAGGACGACGAACGCAATGGCCGCACCGGAGAGGAACAGGATGCCGTTGCTGAAGGCGAGCCGGTCACCACGGGTGTGCAGCTGTCGCGGCAGATACCTGTCCTGCGCCAAGATGGAACCCAGGACCGGGAACCCGTTGAATGCCGTGTTGGCCGCCAGCACGAGGATGAGCGCCGTGACGATGGCAATGAAGTAGAAGCCGATGGGAAATCCGCCGAAGACCGTCTCGGCCACCTGAGCGATCAGCGTCTTCTGCTCGTAGCCGCTCGGCGCGCCGATCAACTGTGCAGCGGGATTGTGTGCGTAGACGATTCCGATCTTCTGCGCCAGGATGATGATGCCCATCAGGAGGACGATCGCGATCGTGCCCAGCAGGAGCAGCGTCGTGGCCGCATTCCGGGACTTCGGTTTACGGAACGCGGGAACACCGTTGCTGATGGCCTCCACACCGGTGAGCGCCGCGCACCCCGAGGAGAACGCGCGCGCGATGAGGAAGGCGAAGGCGATGCCGTACAGGTGGGAGTCCTCGGCGGCGAGTTCGAACCCCGCGGATTCCGCCTGTAGGTCCTCGCCGAGGACGTAGATCCGGAACAGCCCCCAGGACAGCATCAGCACCATGCCGAAGATGAAGGCATACGTCGGAATCGCGAACGCGGTACCCGATTCGCGGATGCCGCGAAGGTTGATCGCGGTGAGCAGGACGATGGCCGCCACGGCGAAGAGAACCTTGTGCTGAGCCACGAACGGCACAGCCGAGCCGATGTTGGACGCTGCCGACGAGATGGACACCGCGACGGTCAGCACGTAGTCGACCAGCAGCGCGCTGCCCACGGTGAGACCGGCAGTGGGACCCAGATTGACCGTGGCGACCTCGTAGTCGCCGCCGCCCGACGGATAGGCGTGCACGTTCTGCCGATAGCTCGCCACCACCACCGCCATCACGGCGGCGACGGCAAGTCCGATCCACGGCGTGTACGCGTACGCGGAGATGCCTGCCACCGACAGCACCAGGAAGATTTCCTCAGGCGCGTACGCGACCGAGGACATCGCGTCGGACGCGAAGACCGGTAGTGCGATTCTTTTGGGAAGCAGCGTGTGCCCGAGCTTGTCGCTCCGGAAGGGTCTGCCGAGCAGTAGCCGCTTGGTGGCGGTCGAGAGCTTTGACACTGGCAAAGCGTAAGCCGTCCGCGAAGAAACTGGACCGTCGCCCACCGAAGTGTCCGGATTGCGATCTGTGTCTCGGTTGCTCTTTCGCCTGGGCACTGTACGGTTCGATTCGGTATGCACGTGCTCGGGACGTGACACCACAAGTCCATGAACGGAGTAACAGGTGTATGTGGTCATCATGGGATGCGGCCGAGTCGGCTCGTCCCTCGCCGGATCGCTGACCCGCATCGGACATGACGTCGCGGTCATCGACCGCGATCCGGCCGCATTTCTGCGACTCGATCCCGACTTTCCCGGACGCACGGTCGTCGGGATGGGCTTCGACCGCGACGTACTGGTGAAGTCCGGTATCGAACGGGCCGAGGCGTTCGCGGCCGTGTCTTCCGGCGACAACTCCAACATCATCTCGGCACGTGTGGCGCGGGAGACGTTCGGAGTCGAGCGCGTAGTCGCCCGCATCTACGACGCGAAGCGCGCCGCCGTCTACGAGCGGCTCGGAATCCCCACGGTAGCGACGGTCCCGTGGTCGACGGATCGTTTCCTGCACACCCTGACTCGTGACAGCCAGACGGCCAAATGGCGTGACCCCTCGGGAACCGTTGCCGTCACCGAGTTGTCGCTCCACGAGGACTGGATTGGCAGGCCGATCGCCGAACTCGAGGCCGCCACCTCGTCACGGGTGGCCTTCATCATCCGTTTCGGAACGGGCATCCTCCCCGACCGCAAGACGATCTTCCAGGCTGACGATCAGGTGTATATCGCGGCAGTGTCCGGAACCGTCGCCGAAGCCGTCGCTCTCGCGGGCAATCCCCCACCCTCGGAGAACTGAGTGTCAGTGAGAAATTTCACGATCGAACACCCGAACGGAAGCAGCCGATGAGAGTCGCAATCGCAGGCGCGGGTGCCGTAGGACGCTCCATCGCGCGGGAATTGGTGCGCAGCGAACACGACGTCATGCTGATCGAGCGCAAGCTCGAACACATCGAGCAGGAGTCCGTACCCGAGGCCACCTGGGTTCACGCCGACGCCTGTGAACTGAGCAGCCTCGAGGCCGCCACCCTGGAAACGTACGAAGTGGTAATCGCTGCCACCGGCGACGACAAGGCGAATCTCGTCCTCAGTCTGCTCGCCAAAACCGAGTTCGGGGTTCGCCGCGTCGTCGCCCGGGTCAACGACCCCCGCAACGAATGGCTGTTCGACGAGTCGTGGGGCGTCGACGTGGCGGTGTCGACGCCACGGATGCTGGCGTCACTCGTCGAGGAGGCGGTGTCGGTCGGCGACCTGGTTCGCCTCATGACCCTCCGTCAAGGGCAGGCCAACCTGGTCGAGGTCACGCTGCCCGACAACACCCCACTTGCAGGCAAAGCCGTGCGCAAGCTCCAGTTGCCGCGTGACGCAGCGCTGGTCACCATTCTTCGCGGTGGTCGAGTGATCGTGCCTCAGCCGGACGACCCGCTCGAGGGCGGCGACGAGCTTCTCTTCGTCGCCGGAGTCGACGTCGAAGACGATCTCCGGACCGCTGTCGGCCTCTCGTAGGCTCGCGGAGAAGCGGATGAGGCGGTCGGGGCGACCGCCTACGACGACCGTGGATCCTCGCGGGGTCCACCCGCCTCCGTGTCGTCGGTCGGCATGACCGCGTCCTCCGGATGATCGGTGGGCTCGGCCGCCTCCGGATGATCGGTGGGCTCGGCCGCCTCCGGATGATCGGTGGGCTCGGCGGCCTCCGGTGGCCGCGGCTCGACGATCCGATCGGCGCGCCGCACGGCCCAGATGGTCACCAGCAGAGCCAATCCGGCGAGCGGCCACCCCATCGCTATGCGGGCGACGGCGAGCCAGCCGGTCTGGTCGGAATCGTACAACTGGGACTGCACGAGGTACCGGGCACCGAACACCAGCGCCCACGCCCCGGTCGCCACGTCATAGGCCCGCACGGCGCCCCGGTGGCGACGCCACAGATTCCCGTGGCCATTCAGGAACCCCCAGATGATGCCGACGATCGGCCAGCGCACGAGGATCGAGCCGAGAAACACCGCCGCGTACGCGAGGCTGGTGTAGATCCCGAAGAGGAAGTAGCCCTTCGCATCACCGGTGCGATAGGCGATGAAGGCAGAAATTCCGACCCCGAAGAAGCCGGAGATGGCCGGTTGGACGGGACTGCGGCGAATGATGCGCCACACAAGGATCGACGCGGCAACCCCCAGGGCGGCCCAGATCGCCGGACCGAGACCCCATACTCCGTTGACCGGCACGAAGACGAGAATGGGCAGGGTGGAATAGATCAGTCCGCTGAACCCACCGAGCTGCTCGAGAACGGACTGCTGCTTCGTTTCGGTCACTCGACGAGAGTGCCACACGAACCGGGACCTACGATTCGCCCCGCAACTCGTAATACGGGTTGAAGATCACCTTCTGGCCGTCACGATCACCGACACGACCCCGGACCAACAGGGTTTTACCGGGTTCGATCCCCGGAATCCTGCGTCGCCCGATCCAGACCAGCTTGACCTGTTCGGTGCCGTCGAAGAACTCCGCTTCGATGCTGGCATTGCCGGACTTGGGGCACGCCTCGACGCTGCGGAGCCGGCCCAGCATGGTTACTTCCTCGCCGCGGCTGCAGTCGCAGGCCCGCTGCGCGCCGGACGCCTGAGACGTCTCGGCCATTTCCTCGGCGTCCAGCTGATCGAGGTCTTCGGTGAGCCTGCGAGTGAGCCGACGAAAATATCCTGCCGTGGCGGGTGCCATTGCGCGCTCCTGGAGCATGTGCGGCGCGAGATCTTCGCGCCGCTCGTAGGGCTGTGTAATCGCCACTGTAGACCCAATGCTTCGCGGCAACCACACGACCACAGTGGCATCACGACGGACCAGGCAAGATCACCTCATGCCTTCGACATACCGGCCACGCACGGCCGTGGTCCTGCCAGGAACGGGATCCGACGCGGACTTCGTCGCACGGGCCTTTACGGAGCCACTTGCCCGGCGCGGAGTTCGCACACTGGCCGTCGACCCGGACCCCCGGAGGGTCGTCGGAAGCTACGTGGACGCACTGAACACCGCCGCCGCGGCCGGTGAACCGATTCTGGTCGGTGGAGTCTCCATCGGCGCCGCGGTTGCGCTGCAGTGGGCTGCGACCCACCACGAACACACGGCCGGTGTGCTGGCGGCTCTCCCGGCCTGGACCGGAACGGCCGAGGATGCGCCCGCGGCTGCGAGCGCACGGTTTACGGCGACCCGACTACGCGCGGACGGCCTCGAACGGGTGACAGCCGAGATGGTCGCATCCAGTCCGCCCTGGCTCGGCCGCGCACTGGCGAAGTCGTGGCGATCGCAGTGGCCGCATCTTCCGGCTGCCCTGGACGAGGCGTCGCGGTACCACGGTCCCGCAGAGGACGATCTCGAACGGATCGACGTGCCAGTAGGCATTGCCGCGGCCACCGACGACGCCGTTCACCCGATCGAGGTGGCCCGAACGTGGGCCGCTCTGCTACCGCACGCGGGCTTGGTAACCGTGTCACTCGACGACATCGGCGTGGACCCGGCGGTACTCGGATACGCGAGCCTGCGCGGGCTGGACTCGGTGCTGCGCCGGCCCTGAGTGCGTCAGCGGCCCAGCTGCTGCATCGCGGAGCCGGACTCGCCGCGCCGTTGTGGTGGCGGAGCCGGTGCCGGCTGCCCTTCCTGGGGTTGCGCGGGAGCTGTTGCGGGCTGCGCACCGGATTGCTGCGGAGCAGGCTGGGCGGCGGCTTGCTGCTGAGCCAGCTGCTGCTGCTGGTGGGCCGCCGCGAGTTGCTGGGCGAGAGCCTGCGGCAGGACGACCGGGAGCGGGGTCCGGACCGGGTGCGGTTCGGTTCCCCGCTTGACCACGGTGTCCCGCAGAATGGCCCGGGCTGTGGCGACGAGGTCGGAGTCGGCCGTGTTTCCGCCACTGGGACCGGCGACGACGCACCGCACCATCCACCGGTAACCGTCCACTCCGATGAAGCGAAGGTCTGCGTTGGGCGTCACGGCGAAGACCTCACGTCCCCACGGCCCGTTCTCGATGCTGACGGAGGCGTTGTCACCCCTCAGGGACTCGGCGAGGTCGCCGGCCACTTCCCGCCACTGGCCGGGTGACTTGGGTGCGGCGTACGCCGCGACCGTGATCCGTCCGAGCTGGGTGACCAGATGAACAGCCTGCGGAGAACCGTCGGGCGCCATCTCGACCTGCAACTGAGCGCCCTGAGGCATCGGGACGAGCACCGACCCGAGATCGAGCCGGGTCCCCACCTCGCCCACCGTGAGGTCGGCGTCCGATTCGAGGTCGTCGGCGTCGTAGGGGCCGCCGTCCACGTCGCTGATCGCGTCGTAGTCACCCTCGGCATCGTCGTAGTCGTCAGCGGGGATTGCCGCGTCGGTGTCGTCGAAGAAACCGGGACGGTCCTCCTCGGATTCGTTCTTCTTGCGGCGTCCGAACATGATCACGCTCCTTCTCTGGCGTTGCCGACGAGGCTGGCATGGCCTCCGCTCGACCCGTGTCCGTCGGTGCCGCGGGTGGTGTCGTCGAGCGACTCCACCTCGACGAAGGACACCAATTCCACACGCTGAACCAGCAGCTGTGCGATGCGGTCGCCGCGGCGGATCTCGATCGGTGTCTCACGATCATGGTTGATCAGGCAGACCTTGATCTCGCCGCGGTATCCGGCGTCGATGGTGCCGGGCGTGTTGACCACCGACAGTCCCGACTTCGCGGCCAGACCGGACCGGGGGTGAATCAGCCCGACGGTGCCCAAGGGCAGGGCGATCGCGATGCCGGTACCGACGAGGGCGCGCTGACCCGGTTCGAGGGTGAGATCGGAAGTGCTGCACAGGTCGACACCGGCGTCGCCGTCGTGCGCGCGTCGCGGTACCGGAATGGCTGGATCCAACCGCTGGAGGGCAACGGGGGGAAGGGCTGCAGTTCCTCCGAGAGGAAGGCCGGGAGATAGGTCGCTCACGTGCACCGAGCCTACTCGTAGGCAGCGACTATCCTGGTGGCGTGTCAGAAACGTCCAGGCCCGAAGCCGCGCCCACCGACCACACCTCGCCGACGCTGTACTCGGAACGCCTCTGGGTACCCGTGTGGTGGTGGATCGCGGGTCTCTTCGTCGCCGGACTGCTGGCTGCGGAGGTACACATGGGTGCGCCCGGCCTTCGTGCCTGGTTGCCCTATATCCTGCTACTTCCCCTCCCGATCTGGGGAATGGTGTGGCTCAGCAGAACGAGAGTCGAACTCGTCGACGAGGCGGACGGCTTCCACCTCCGGGTCGGACAGGCTCACCTGCCGGTCGATGTCATCGCGCGGGTTGCCGAGGTTCCGGCCACCGCGAAGAGCGCAGCACTCGGACGGCAGCTCGACCCGGCCGCCTTCGTGCAGCACCGGGTGTGGGTGAAGACGATGGTGCTGATCGTCCTGGACGATCCCGAGGATCCGACTCCGTACTGGTTGATCAGCACCCGACGGCCGGCCGAATTGCTGGCCGCACTCGATCGTGTGCGCCCCGAGGGACACTGAACCGGGTCCTGTACCGGCGGTACCGGCACGGTCCGCTCCGCAGACAGATCGGACGGATCAGTCCCCGGGCACATGAGACGGATCAGTCCCCGGGCACATAAAACGGACGGTGGTATTCCACCGTCCGTCGCATGCGCTCGTACGTCAGGCTGCGCAGTCCCTGCACACGAGCACTCCGCCTGCATCGGTGGCGAGGCGGCTGCGGTGGTGCACGAGGAAGCAGCTCGAACAAGTGAACTCGTCGGCCTGCTTGGGGATGACCCGCACCGAGAGTTCCTCGCCGGACAGGTCGGCGCCCGGAAGTTCGAACGATTCCGCGGTGTCGGATTCGTCTACGTCGACAACAGCCGACTGAGCCTCGTTGCGTCGCGCCTTGAGCTCCTCCAGCGAATCCTCCGAAACCTCGTCGGACTCCGTTCGCCGCGGTGCGTCGTAGTCAGTTGCCATGTCGTCTTCCCCTCATCTTCTTTCATGTATCCCGGCCTCGCGGGGCCCGTCGAACGGAAGTCGGTCGATCGTCCACACGAAAACCGCCTCGGCGCAGATCACACCCGCGGCTGCACAACGTTGCAGCGGCCGCCCACGTGCCCGGATCCAGCTCCCGGGGACATGATGTGCGCCTCACTTCGTCTCTTCTGTCCGCCCTCGTCGTACGTGCATTTAACGACTGGGGCCGCCAGACAGTAGCCGAAGGGAGTACAAAAGTCGTAACCGAATCAACGGATCGCGCAAATTGTCTGCTAATCGTCACCAACCCCACAGCAAGCTGTGACATTCGACAACAGGGACGGGTACGGAGATATGACACTGGTGGGATCTAAGGTAGGTGCCGAACCTGCGCCACATCGTGTGGCCGGGCCCTGTATCGATGCGCTGTACGGGGTGGACGTAGCCAGCGCTGTTCGTAGGAGAGGTCGAGGCACACTGTGGTTTCACTGATCACCGAAGGCAGTTCGCGCGACGAGAACGGTCGTCCGTTCCGGCGACGGCGAGCGTTGCCCATTCTCGTGGTGTTCGCGGTTCTCGCCCTACTCGGCGCGGTGGTGTGGGCGGGAATTCTGGGCGAGGACGAAAACCTCGCCACCACCGTGGATTGCAACGCTCCTGGGGCGGCGTCGCAACCGGCGGATCCGGGGGCACCGCCGCAACAGACTCTCGGCGAGAAGGTAGACCCGTCGATGCTCCGGGACGTCGAGCCGGCCGCCCTGTCCGCCACGAAGGTGCGGGTGTTCAACGCGAACGGTGAGCACGGCCAGGCAGCCCAGGTCGCCGCCCAGCTGAGCGACTACGGATTCGCGAGCGCACCCGACGTGCAAGCCGGCAACGACCCGATCTACCTCGACCAGAACATGCAGTGCCAGGGGCAGCTGCGGTTCGGTCCCCAGGGTCTCGCTGCCGCGAGCGCCGTCTGGCTGGTGGCACCGTGCGCGGAACTGATCCAGGATGCACGCACCGACGACACCGTCGATTTCGCGCTCGGCACCTACTTCCGGAAGATCTCACCGAACACCGACGCCGAGGAGGTGTTGCGGTCCCTGAAGGATCCTCCTCCGGGAACGCAGCCCGCCCCACTCGACATCGACCTGCTGAAGGCCGCTCGCACCGCCCGCTGCTGATCCCGCGGCCGTTACTCCGGGATGGGCCGGTCGCACCCGACCTCCGCGAACAATGCGTCGAGGGCGTCGGCGATGCCGGGGGCGGCAGCGACGGTGATCTCCCCGTCGGCGCTGGAGGTGTGCGGTGACGGGACGCGTACGCGGGCGCCCGCCTCCGCGGCGATCAGCGATCCGGCGGCCCAGTCCCAGGGGCTCAAACCGTGTTCGAAGTGGGCATCCACCCGGCCCGCAGCGACCATGCACAGGTCGAGGGCCGCTGAGCCGATGCGTCGAATGTCCCGCACGCGCGGCAGAATGTCGCCGATCAGTGCGCCCTGTACGGCGCGCCTGCCTGCGCCGTATCCGAATCCTGTGGCGAGCAGAGTCATCGACAGCTCGCGGACAGGGTTGCAGCGTAATTCGCTCACGCGGCCGTCCACATCGGTCATCGTGGCACCGCGGCCCGACGCGGCGGAGTAGGTCGACTGCGCCGCCACGTCGACGACCGCCCCGGCGACCGAGACCCCGTCGATCTGCGCCGCCACCGACACGGCGTAGGCCGGTACGCCGTACAAGAAGTTCACCGTGCCATCGATCGGATCCACCACCCACCGCACGCCGTCGAGCGAATCCCCCTCTCCCCCACCTTCTTCCCCGAGGATCGCATCGTCCGGACGCCACTGCGCGAGGCGCTCCCGGATGACGAGTTCAGCTTCGGTGTCGACCACCGTCACCGGATCGGTCGGACTACTCTTCGACGCCACCGACTCGCCGGAACCGAGTCGGCTCCCGACGATCCCGAACACCTCGGGCCGCCGCGTGCGGACATGAGCTGCGGCCTCCTGCGCAACCGCCACGGCAACCTCGCGGAGATGCTGGGGATCGGGGGCGGTGTGGCCTCGGACAGTGTCTCGACTCTGGGGTGCGTGCACAGACCCATCGGATCACACTTCCCCTGCCTCCCACCACCGCTGGAGGCTCGATGAGCCTCCGGGTCAACCACCACCCAACTCGGCACGACCCATTAGTGTGACGATCAGCAGCAGCGTTTCCGAGCACGCCACAGTCGACACGGAGGAGTACACGCGATGACCAGGACCGGGTTCGGCGTCGACGTCGGAGGCAGTGGCGTCAAGGGCGGTGTGGTGGACCTCGAGACCGGCAAGCTGGTCGGGGATCGCATCAAGATTCTCACTCCACAACCGTCCACACCGGAGGCTGTCGCCGACACCGTCGCCGAAATCGTTCGTCAGGCGTCGTGGGACGGGCCGGTGGGGATCGCCTTGCCGAGCGTCGTCACCGGCGGCGTCGCCCGGTCCGCGGCGAACATCGACAAGAAGTGGATCGGTACGGACGCCCGTGCACTGTTCAGCGAGGCGCTCGGCGGACGGAGCGTCACCGTCCTCAACGACGCCGACGCCGCCGGGATTGCCGAGGACGCCCTCGGCGCCGGCAGGGACGCCAAGGGGGTCATCATCCTCCTCACCTTCGGTACGGGGATCGGATCGGCGATCCTCCACAACGGCGTCCTGCTTCCCAACACCGAGTTCGGGCACATGGAAGTGGACGGGAAGGAAGCCGAGCATCGTGCAGCGTCCTCGGTCAAGGACGACAAGGATCTCTCCTACAAGGAGTGGGCGGTGGAGGTGTCCCGGGTGCTCACCCGCTTCGAGGACCTGCTGTGGCCGGATCTGTTCATCGCCGGGGGCGGAATCAGCCGCAAACACGAGAAGTGGATTCCGCATCTCACCAACCGGACCACCGTCGTACCTGCTGCGCTCCTGAACTCGGCGGGCATCGTCGGTGCTGCTCTGGCGGCCGAAACGGGCATCGCTCCGTAACTGTTTCGGATAGGTCGTTACAATGGAAGAGCCCGGCTGCGCGCCGGCAAAACCAGTAGACCTCTCCGCCGGATGACCACTCTGGCGTGACGCCGCACGACACCGTCACGAAAGGGCGTACGTGGCAGCCACCGATACACGTCAGACTGCTGATTCGACTTCAGAGTCAGGACCGGAAGCACCAGTCGCACAGGCCGCCGACGGAACTGCTTCGGCAGTCGAGGAAGCTCCCGCGAAAAAGGCTCCGGCCAAGAAGGCTCCCGCCAAGAAAGCGGCGGCAAAGAAGGCTCCTGCGAAGAAGGCAGCAGCAAAGAAGGCGGGCGGCAAGAAGGCCACGTCCGGCAAGGCCGGCGACGGTGAGGACGGCCCCGACGAGGATGTCGCGGACATCGAGGACATCGACATCACCGAGGGCGACCTCGCGGAGGTCGAGTCCGATGTCGTCGAGGTCGTTGCAGTCGGCGAGGAGGACGAAGCCGAAGAGCCGTCCGACAAGGACAAGGCATCCGGCGACTTCGTGTGGGACGAGGAAGAGTCGGAGGCGCTCCGGCAGGCCCGCAAGGACGCCGAACTGACGGCCTCGGCCGACTCGGTCCGTGCCTACCTCAAGCAGATCGGCAAGGTCGCCCTCCTGAACGCCGAGGAGGAGGTGGAACTCGCCAAGCGGATCGAGGCGGGCTTGTACGCCACGCAGATCATGCAGGAGCTCGCCGACGCGGGCGAGAAGCTTCCCGCCGCCCAGCGTCGCGACATGAGCTGGATCTGCCGTGACGGCAACCGCGCCAAAAATCACCTGCTCGAGGCGAACCTTCGCCTCGTGGTGTCGTTGGCCAAGCGCTACACCGGCCGCGGCATGGCTTTCCTCGACCTCATCCAGGAAGGCAACCTGGGCCTCATCCGTGCAGTCGAGAAGTTCGACTACACCAAGGGCTACAAGTTCTCGACCTACGCAACGTGGTGGATCCGACAGGCCATCACCCGCGCCATGGCTGACCAAGCACGCACCATCCGTATCCCGGTGCACATGGTCGAGGTCATCAACAAGCTCGGCCGCATCCAGCGTGAACTGCTCCAGGACCTGGGTCGCGAACCCACTCCCGAAGAGCTCGCGAAGGAAATGGACATCACGCCGGAGAAGGTGCTGGAAATCCAGCAGTACGCCCGTGAGCCCATCTCCCTCGACCAGACCATCGGCGACGAGGGCGACAGCCAGCTCGGTGACTTCATCGAGGACTCCGAAGCTGTCGTGGCCGTCGACGCCGTGTCGTTCACGTTGTTGCAGGACCAGCTGCAGTCGGTACTCGAGACGCTGTCCGAGCGCGAAGCAGGTGTCGTCCGCCTCCGGTTCGGACTCACCGACGGGCAGCCGCGCACGCTCGACGAGATCGGACAGGTGTACGGCGTCACGCGCGAGCGCATCCGTCAGATCGAATCCAAGACGATGTCGAAGCTGCGGCACCCGTCCCGGTCCCAGGTGCTGCGCGACTACCTGGACTAGACGAATCTCGGCATAAGGTGGCCTGACCTGCGAATTTGCGGGTCAGGCCACTTATGTTGACCCCAGGAGGGTCTGGAGAGGCGCGCCGAGGCCAACCTGTAGTGGAGACCGAGTCCGTCGAAAATATGCGGTCAGCCGATTGGCAGGCAGATCGAGCCGAGATTCAGTCCCATTCCGACGTTGACGGTCACGTTCGCAGACATTGAGGCGTCGAAACCGGTGACTCCGCTGAATTTGGCGGTGATGACATGCGCACCCGCTGTATTGAAAGTGTGGTTGATGCTGGCGGTGCCGTTCGCCGCGACCGCCGCTGCGGCACCGATCGCCACATTGCCGTCCTTGAACTGCACGGTGCCACCCATGGGCGGGGGCGCAACCGTCGCGGTCAGCGTGACCTGACACGTGGTCGCGGCGACGCCCTGTACGGCCACCGTGGTCGTGGTCGCAACCGCAGCGGCGGGTGTGGCCGCGAGGACCATCGCCGTGGCAGCGGCTCCTAGCGTGAACATCGCGGATCTCAACCGTGGTGCCACTCGGCGTGGTGCCGAACCGGTCCTTGGACTCGCGAGCGTGCTCATGGCCGTACTCCTTCGATTCGCGCTTGTGGGTGAGACGCGAAGCGGACGACCACGCACTGAAAGTTTCGCGACCGCCCGGGCCGCTAGATCTGACGTTACTCGTGGGCGGTATTACCCATCAATCCCAAACCGACCGCCCCGGACTTCCGATTCCGCGGCATCGTCGTGTCGAAGGGACGGGAAGCGGCGGTCGGCACCGTAGGGACCGGTGTCGGCCCTTCAGGCGCTCGCGCGCACTCGCAGCCACGCTTCGGCGACGGGTTCGACCACCCGCGCCGCGATGGGTCCGATGACCGCCATCAGGAGAACGTAGGCCGTGGCGAGGGCGACGAGTTGGCTTTCGACTGCGCCGGCCGCCACGGCGAGTCCGGCGATGACGATCGAGAATTCCCCCCGCGCGATCAGCGCCACCCCTGCCCTGGCGCGGCCCAGGCGGCCGACACCCTGTTGCTTGGCCGCCCACGCACCGGTGATCATCTTGGTGAGCGCTGTGGTGACCGCCAGCAGGACGGCCCAGCCGAGGACCGGGGGAATTGCCGTCGGATCCGTATTGAGACCAAACACGACAAAGAACATGGCGGCGAAGAGATCGCGGAGGGGTTCGAGGACACGGCTCGCGTTGTGCGCGGTCGAACCGGAAATCGCGATCCCCAGCAGGAAGGCCCCCACCGCGGCCGACACCTGCATCGCCGAACTGATCCCGGCGATCAGAAGGGCTGCGCCGAGCAACTTCAACAACAACGTCTCACTGTCCGGGCTGTCCAGCACAGCGGAGACGTAGCGTCCGTACCGCAGGGCGATCACCAGGACGACCGAAATCACTATCAGCGAGATGCCGACTGCCTCGAGGCCACCGGCGATACTGACCCCGGCGAGCAACGCGGTGAGGATCGGAAGGTAGACGGCCATCGCGAGGTCCTCGAACACCAGGATGGACAGCACGACCGGAGTTTCCCGGTTGCCGAGGCGGCCGAGATCGGTGAGGACCTTTGCGATGATGCCGGAGGACGAGATGTAGGTGACGCCGCCCAGCACCACCGCCCCGGTGGTCCCCCAGCCGAGGAAAAACGCGACGGCCGCGCCCGGCGCGGCGTTCAGAACCAGATCGACGACACCGGCCATCCACGATCTGCGTAAACCGGTGACGAGCTCCGAGGCCGTGTATTCGAGGCCGAGAAGCAGCAGGAGCAGTACGACACCGATCTCACTGGCGATATGGCTGAATTCACTGATGTCTCCGAGCTGGACGAAGCCGCCACTGCCGAAGCACAGCCCGCCCAGCAGGTAGAACGGGATCGGCGACATGCCGAATCGTGCGGCGAGGCGGCCGAGAAGCCCGAGCGCGAAGAACACCGCGCCCAGTTCGATGAGCGCGAGCGTGGTGGTGTTCACGGGACTGTCAGCCGTTGGCCAGGAGCTTGGCCGCTGCGTCCAGTCCCTCTGTGGTTCCGACGGTAACCAGAAGGTCGCCTGACGTGAGCATGAAATCCGGCTTCGGCGACGGGTACACCTCGCCCGCCCGCATCACCGCGACGATCGAGACCCCGGTGCGGGTACGCATCGCCGTGTCCCCGAGCGGACGCCCGTCGAACCGGGAATCTTCCTTGATGTAGAGCTGCTTGGTGCGGATTCCGGGGAGGTCGCGGTGCTCCTCTTCCAATTGGGCCACCAGTTGCGGCGCACCCAGCAGATTACTGAGGACCGCCGCCTCCTCGGTACTCAACGGCAGGGACGCGGCGCACGCGTCGGGGTCGTCCTGTTTCGACACGATCAGGTCTGTGCGACCGTCACGATGGCTGACGACACCGATACGACGACCGGAGGCGAGTACGAAGTCTTTGCGTACGCCGATTCCGGGTAGAGGCGTCACTTCTACGTTCATGCCTCCACGGTAGTCCCGCGGGGCGACACGGCGGTGTCGGGCGCGCGAGAGGGTGTTCGGCGACCCGCGCGGCCTTTCGGTTCCGTCACATCAGAGCGGGAAACCGGCCGTCGGAGCCGGGACGGTAGTCCTCGACCGAGGTGACCGCAGCCAACGGCAGTGGCCCGTAGAGGTGGGGAAAGAGCATCGAGGACGGGTCGGTCGGCACACCGGGCTCCCAGAGCACCGGCGAGCCGAGAGCGGCCGGATCGAGCCACAGAATCACCAGATCCGAGCGCCCCGCGAAGAGCCGGTTGGCCGGCAGGTGCACCTGCGCCGGCGTCGACAGATGAATGAATCCGTCGGCGCCGAACGACTCCGGTACCCGTCGGCCGCTTCCGAGCGCCTCATTCCACTCGTCGCGGCTACAGATGTGCACGAGCGGCTGTTCCGAATTCACTCGGCGAGAATAGCGTTCCGACGCGGGAGGGCGAATCAGCTGTCAGCGAACTCATACCGCGAAGTCTGTTCATATTCGCCCTCGTCACGGGGTGTAGCGCAGGTTTCCGAGCTGTTTCGTGTGTGATGCAACACTGAGAAACGCCTACGGGAACAACGCGTAAACCGCAAACGTCTGACAGAGTAGATCCACCGCGCCACCCCGACGCGGCGGACCAAGGCCCCAGGCACTCGGCACCAGTCGAAAGCCAGTACGGAGGAGTCATGCCCGGAACACTGACCAGCCCCCCGTTGACCGCAGCCGACCGGTGCGACCGGTGCGGTGCGGGAGCCCGCGTTCGCGCGGTACTTCCGACCGGAGGAGAGTTGCTCTTCTGCGGTCACCACGCCAACGAGCACGCAGACCGTCTTCGCGAGATGAACGCCACGATCGTGTCCGAAGCCGAAGCTGCAATCTGATACGTCAGCCCGGGTGACCCGTCCCAGGCTCACCTCTTCAGACCGAGAGACCGGCGAGTGCCTGCACTCGCCGGTCTCTTCTGTGTCACCACTTTTGCACGAGCTACCACTGGCGCAGGGTGGCGATCCGATCGGTCAGCTGCTCGACGGTGGCAATGGCCGTCGGCGGTCCACCACAGACGCGGCGCAGTTCCCCGTGAATGGTGCCGTGGGGCTTGCCGGTCCTGTGGTGGTGCATGGCGACGAGACTGTTCAACTCGCGCCGGAGCTGGGCGAGCTGCCCCGCTGCTGCCACCCGCTCGGCGACCTGCGGGACCGGTGGCGGAACGACGGGCGGGGCCTCCGGCTTGCTGATCTGCTCCTGCTGGCGTTGACGAAGTAGCGCACGCATCTGCTCGGCGTCGAGCAGCCCCGGCAATCCCAGGTAATCCGCCTCCTCGTCCGACCCGGAGAAGGTCGCCGTCCCGAAGGACGAACCGTCGTAGATCACCTGATCGAGTTCCGCGTCGGCGCCGATCGAGGTGAACGCCTTCTCGTCCTCCCCGAGCTCGTCCTTCTGCTTGTTCGCGTCGGCGAGGAGGTCGTCGTCGAACCCTTCCTTCTCCCGATGCGGCTTACCCAGTACGTGATCTCGCTGCGCCTCGAGCTGGCTGGCAAGGTCGAGGAGAACCGGCACCGACGGAAGGAAGACGCTGGCGGTCTCACCCTTGCGCCGCGACCGCACGAACCGTCCGATCGCCTGCGCGAAATAAAGCGGGGTTGACGCACTGGTGGCGTAGACGCCGACGGCCAAGCGGGGAACGTCGACACCCTCGGACACCATGCGGACGGCGACCATCCATTTTTGGGTGCTTGCGCCGAATTCCGCGATCCGTTTGGAGGCCGTCGGGTCGTCCGAGAGCACGACGACCGGTTCTTCGCCGGTCACGGCCGTCAACGTCTGGGCATACGCGCGCGCAACCGTCTGATCGGTGGCGATGACGAGTCCGCCCGCGTCGGGCATGCCACCCGCACGTAGCTGTCCGAGCCGGGTGTCGGCGGCGTGCAGCACAGCCGGAATCCAGTCACCGGCAGGGTCGAGCGCGGTGCGCCAGGCACGCGCAGTCTGTTCCGCGCTGAGGGGCTCGCCCAGTCGAGCCGAGAATTCCTCGCCCGCGTTGTTCCGCCACCGGGCCTCACCGGAATATGCGAGGAACACCACCGGCCGGACGACTCCGTCGGCGAGCGCATCGGAATATCCGTACGAGTGATCGGCCTTCGACCGGAGAAGCCCTTCTCGGTCGGGTTCGTACGTGACGAAGGGAATCGCGCTGTCGTCGCTTCGAAAGGGCGTTCCGGTCAGCGCAAGGCGGCGCGTGGCATCACCGAACGCCTCACGGATCGCATCTCCCCAGCTCTTCGCGTCACCGCCGTGGTGGATCTCGTCGAGGATCACCAGCGTGCGCCGGCTCTCGGTGCGCACCCGGTGCTTGAACGGGTGGGAAGCCACCTGCGCGTAGGTGACCACCACACCCTGGTAATCACTCGAGGTCTGCCCGGTCGAGTTGGAGAAGTACGAGTCCAGGGCGATCCCGTTACGGGTTGCCGACTCGGCCCACTGGTGTTTGAGGTGTTCGGTGGGCGCGACCACCGTCACCTGGTCGACCGTGCGGTCTCGCAGCAGTTCCGACGCCACCCGTAGCGCGAACGTCGTCTTACCGGCACCCGGTGTTGCGACAGCGAGGAAATCGCGCGGACCGGTGGACAGGTATTTGGCCAGGGCACGACGCTGCCAAGCGCGCAGTGACCCCGCCGCCGGTCGAGCTGGTTCGGTCTGAGCGAGATATGCCTCGGTGCCCACTATCTGCGCCGCCCCGGGACCTACGGTCTCAGCACTCACTGACGGCCCTCCGCTGACATGGCACTGTTTGCTGCACTCCTCGTGTGTCCGTCCGACGTGTTCCGGTCCAGCCCCGCGGGCGCTGTCCGTCAAGGAGCCTAGCGCCCGAGTCCGACTCGAACCGCATTCGCGGCGCCCGGCAGCGGCAGATTCTTTGCGACACGAGGAAGGCAGCGGTGGGCAACCGGGCGTGTCGTCAGGGATGCTGGAGGAATCATGAGCGAAACGCGCGCGAAGGCGTCGGACAGGGGCGCCGCCCGACACCGGGCGCGGTGGCATCCGCTACGCCGGACGCTGAGCGTGATCACGCACACAGCGAGCCAGGCGTGGGCCGACTCGATCTTCGCCAAGGCGGCGACCGCGGCGTTCTGGCAGACGCTCTCGCTGCCCCCGCTCCTGCTGGGACTGCTCGGGATGCTCGGTTACGTGGGTGGATGGTTCGGGCCGGACACTGTCGACATCATCCAGTCCAAGATCATCACCTTCAGTGGAACCGTATTCAGCGACAGTGTGGTCGAGGAGATCATCCGCCCCACCGTCGGCGACGTGCTGCGTCAAGGTCGCCCGGAGATCGTCTCCCTGAGTTTCCTGCTGTCGCTGTGGGCCGGGTCGTCCGCGATCTCGACGTTCGTGGACTCGATCGTGGAGGCACACGGGCAGCAGGAGGCACGCCACCCCGTCTGGCAGCGGGTGTTCGCGTTGTTGCTCTACGTTGCTTTTCTCGTCCTCGCGGTGTTCACCCTGCCGCTGGTGGCGCTGGGACCTACCCTGGTCGGCCAGGTCCTGCCCGAGGCGTGGCGCACCATCGGAACGGAAATCGTGGACACGTTCTACTACCCGGGTGTCGGATTGCTCATGATCATCGGCCTGACCACCCTGTACAAGGTGGCGCTGCCGAAGTCGCTGCCCTGGCACCGCCTGCTCGGCGGCGCACTCGTGGCGGGAGTCTTCTTCCTGGGTGCCAGCACGGGCCTGCGGCGGTACCTGAGCTGGGCGACCGGTACCGGATACACGTACGGGGCGCTCGCCGCCCCGATCGCGTTCTTGCTCTTCACGTTCTTCCTCGGTTTCGCCGTGGTTCTGGGCGCCGAGTTCAACGCAACGATTCAGGAGTTCTGGCCGGCCCGCGCGACTCGCATCGATCAGATGCGGGACTGGATCGCCGCCCAAGCCGATAGCCCCTCGGCGGGTCCGGTGACCAACCTCACCCGCCGCATCGCCACGGGACCGATCAACATCATCGGCGACCGCAAACGGCCAGCCGGAAGACATGAGGCCTCCGACGGGGACGCCACACCGGACCGTCCCCGAGACGGCAGCCCGGAAGACGGCAGCCCTGAGAGCGCCGGCCCGGAAGACGGGGTCCTACGGGACAAAACCCCCGCGTCCCCCGGTCTGCGTGAACCGTCGACGCCTCAGTCGCCCTTGCGCAACCCCTCGTAGATCTTCTTGCAATCGGGGCAGACGGGTGATCCCGGCTTCGCGGACTTGGTGACCGGGAAGACCTCACCGCACAGCGCGACGACGTGCGTGCCCATCACAGCGCTCTCGGCGATCTTGTTCTTCTTCACGTAATGGAAAAACTTCGGGGTGTCGTCATCGGTCGACTCGTCAGTGGTGACGTCGGGCCGTTCCTTTGTTTGAGTGCTCACCCCTCAATAATGCCGCAACGGCCCGAGGATCCCACCCCCACGACCCATCGTGTGCATTTGCTCCCCGACAGTGGAACAGTGGAGGCATGGCCCGAAGTGCAGGGTTCGGCGCATCAGGCGAAGCCGGCTCACCGAACAACCCGGTTCTCATCACCGAAGCGGCGCGATCCATCGAGGATCAGCACCGCGCGCGTGTCCGCAAGTACCTGATCATCATGTCGTTCCGCTTCCCCGCACTCATTTTCTCGGCGGCGGCCTACGGCATCTGGGGCAACGCCTGGATCTCCATGGCGATCATCGGTCTGTCCATCCCGTTGCCGTGGATCGCAGTCCTCATCGCGAACGACCGGCCCCCGCGCACCAAGGACGAACCGAGTCGGTACGACCATCGAGACACGACCGCTCTGCCTGCCCCGCCGCACCGAACGATCGAAGGCTGACACCGGAGCGCGACCTGCAACAATGCACCGGTGAACCGCAACACGCTGCTGTCGATCTGCGCTCCCCTGCGAGAAGCTCTCCTTCGCAACCGGTATGACACCGACACCCTGCTCGACACACTGGGTCCGGACATCCATGCCGCACTGGGCCGCAACGAGCCCGTCCCGGTCCGGCGGGCAAGCGCGAGCTGCGGTGAACTCGGAACACTGATCCGGTTGTTCCTGCTCGGCGACGACTGCCCGACCGCCGAGGTCGCGGCAGCACTCCACCCGCTGACCGTCGAGACGGCGGTCGACGCGGGTCTCCTCGAGAGCGATGCCGGTGTCGTCCGCGCGGCACTGGACCTCCGGCCCATCGATACCGGCTCCGGGAATCGGTGGGTGCTCTCGGACCTCGACGGGTCGATGCGCCCCCGCGAGACTGCGGTCGATCACGTCATCGGGGTGGGCCACGCGTCTCTGTCCTTGTTGCAGGCCACCCCGGGTGCGCCCGTCGGATCTCTCCTCGACGTGGGAACGGGGTGTGGCGTCCAGGCCCTGCACGGAACGACCTATGCGCAGTCGGTCACCGCGACCGACCTGAACGTCAGGGCGGTGGATCTGGCAGCCGTCACGATGGCCCTCAACGAAGAGGAGGTCGAACTGCTGACCGGGTCGTGGTTCGAGCCGGTGGAGGGCCGCACTTTCGACCAGGTCGTCGCGAATCCGCCGTTCGTCGTCAGCCGAGCGACAGTGGGCCACACGTATCGCGATTCCGGCCTCGACCTCGACGGTGCGAGCCAACTGATGATCTCCCGGTCCCCCGACTACCTGGCTCCCGGCGGCACCGCCGCGCTCCTCGCGTCCTGGGTCCACGTGGCGGGAGAGGACTGGCGGAGCCGGGTGGCGTCATGGTTGCCCGCACACGGCATCGACGCGTGGGTGGTCCAGCGGGACGTGGCCGACCCCGCCCTCTACGTGGGCACCTGGATGCGCGACGGTGGACTGGACACGAAGGATCCCTCTGCCGCTGCGACGGCCGAGCAGTGGCTCGATCACCTCGAGAGCGCCGATGTCGAGGGAGTCGGATTCGGGTTCGTCTACCTGCGTCGGACCGACGCGCCCAGTGACCTCCTGGCCGAGGATCTCACGCACGGTTTCGACGATCCGCTGGGTGCGGAGGCGCTCGCCTACTTCGACCGGGTGGCGTGGTTGCGGGAGAACGACGTGCTCACGGCCCGCTTCCACGTGCAGGAGAGCACAGCGCTCGAGCGGGTCTTCCTCCCCGGTGAGGAGGGGTGGACTCAGGTGGTCGCACGACTGCATCGCGGGAACGGTCCCGCATGGCAGCACGAGATCGACGACCTGGTCGCCTCCCTCGTCGCGGGAATGCGGAGCGACGGTCTCGTTCTGGGAGAACTGATCGATCTCCTGGCTGCCGCGCACGACATGGTTGCCACCGACCTCGCCGAGTCGGCGATACCGCTCGTGCACTCTCTCGTGCGCCACGGTTTGGTGCTGCCGGTGTAGCCGCTGGGGTTCCGTGCGGTTCCCCTTATACGTGTTCTCAGCAACTTCTCAGGACCGAACGCACGAAGTCGCAGGTCAGAGCCCTCCTATCGAAAAGTGTCTGGGAACTTTCCGTGCCCGTCGGAGCGTTGTTCCCTATGAGACACCACCGATGAGGAGGCAAGTCATGACAAGCCCCAGCACCACTACTCGCATTCGCCCCAGCGCCGCCGATCTGGACGCCCAGAGCCCGGCTGCCGACCTGGTCCGCGTCTACTTGAACGGGATCGGCCGCACCGCTCTGCTGACTGCCGCAGACGAGGTGGAGCTGTCCAAGCGAATCGAGGCTGGGCTGTACGCCGCGCATGTTCTCGAGACCGGCAAGCGACTGTCCCCCGCGAAGAAGCGAGACCTTGCGACGATCGTCCGCGACGGACAGTCGGCCAGGGCGCATCTGCTCGAGGCGAACCTTCGCCTCGTCGTGTCGCTGGCCAAGCGCTACACGGGCCGCGGCATGCCCTTGCTCGACCTCATCCAGGAAGGCAACCTGGGCTTGATCCGGGCGATGGAGAAGTTCGACTATTCCAAGGGTTTCAAGTTCTCGACGTATGCCACGTGGTGGATCCGTCAGGCCATCACCCGGGGCATGGCCGATCAGAGCCGCACCATCCGGCTGCCAGTGCACCTCGTCGAGCAGGTGAATAAACTCGCCCGCATCAAGCGTGAGCTGCACCAGCAACTCGGTCGTGAGGCCACCGACGACGAACTGGCGGAGGAGTCGGGCATTCCGGCCCACAAGATCGCGGATCTCCTCGACCACAGCCGCGACCCGGTAAGCCTGGATATGCCGGTCGGCAACGACGAAGAGGCTCCTCTGGGCGACTTCATCGAGGATTCGGAAGCCACGTCGGCGGAGAACGCGGTCATCGCCGGTCTTCTGCACAGCGACGTTCGCAGCGTTCTGGCCACTCTCGACGAACGCGAGCAGCAGGTGATCCGCCTGCGGTACGGACTCGACGACGGTCAGCCGCGCACCCTCGATCAGATCGGCAAGCTCTTCGGGCTCTCACGCGAGCGGGTCCGCCAGATCGAGCGTGAAGTGATGGGCAAGCTTCGTCAGGGTGATCGCGCGGAGCGGCTGCGTTCCTACGCCAGCTGATTCTTCGCTCTGCACCGACTGATTTGTGTCTACCCGCTGCCGGTGCCGGTCTTCGAGACCGGCACCGGCAGCGTCGCATCTAACGGAGCCTGCGTGGCCCGAGGTCGGCGAAACTCGGTTCCGGACCGATGCGCACCCGCGAGTCGGTGACCTGAGCGCCCTCGGCGGACGCGAGTACGGGTTCGCAGGCCAGTTCCCGTACCTCGGGGAGGTCGTCGGCGAGCGCGGAGATCCGCTGGACCAGATCGACGAGCGCCGACTTGTTCACCGGCACCGCACTCCGGTACCCCGACAGCAGCGGTGCAGCCTTCGGCGCATCGATCAGTTCGGTAGCCGCGTCTTCGGTGAGCGGCAGCACTCGGTACGCGCGGTCCCCGAGGAGGTCGGAAATCACGCCGGCGAGCCCGAACGAGATGAGTGAGCCGAACGACGGGTCGTCCTGCACGCCGACCACGCAGCCGATTCCCTTCGTCGCCATTCGCTGCACGTGAAGGAGGGGTTCACCGGACGCCGCGGCCAGGTCTCGGTAGGCCAACCGAACGGAGTCGGGGCCGACGAGGTCTAGCCGTACACCCCCGAGGTCGGGACGGTGGCGCCACTGCTCACCGGTCGCTTTCACCGCCACCGGGTAGCCGAGTTCGTCGGCCGCGGCAACAGCTTCTTCCTCGGTGGTGGCCGAGCGGAACTCCACCACCTCGACTCCGTAACACGCGAGTAGTTGCGCCGCCTCGTAATCGGACAGCCACCGCCCCGACGACGTGGACAGCCAGGTGTCCACCATCTCTTTCGCCTTCTCGGGGTCGATCCCCGCGGGTCGCACAACCTTGGATGCGGGTTTGCTCTTCCACGCGGCATACCGCCAGGCGCGCGCAAGCGCCAGCGCGGCCCGTTCCGGTCCCGGATAGGACGGAACCGAGCCACGGGTGGGATGCCCGTCCTCGCCCCGCACCGCGAGGACGTCCGGGACGCCCTCCGCTGCGAGGAACGTGGTCAGAACCGGCTTGTCGGCATCGCGGACAGCTTCCTTCAGCGCCTGGGCGAACGGCTCGACCGGTATGGCAACGGGCGGAACGAAGACCGCGATGACCGCGTCGACGTCGGCCGAGGACAGCGCCGTGCGCACGGCACTGGCGAACTCGTCCGGCCCGGCCTGCGGTCCGAGGTCGACCGGGTCGCCGACGTGCAGGCCCTCACTGCGCGCCGCGTCAGCTGCCAGCACCCCCAAGGCGGTGGAATTTCCGACCACAGCGAGCCGCGGCCCCGCAGGCAGCGGTTGATATCCGAACAGGAGGGCGCAGTCGAACAACTGGGAAATCGACCCCACCTGCACGACACCGGCCTGCTCGAACAGTGCCCGCACGATCGAATCGTCCATTTCGACGCCCGTGGCCGCCAGGGCCGGGGGAACCGCGTGCCGGCCACTCTTCACCGCGACGATCGGCTTGTTGCGGGCGACGCGGCGAGCGATGCGCGAAAACTTCCGTGGGTTGCCGAAACTTTCGAGGTAGAGCAGGACCACCTCGGTAGCAGGATCGGAATCCCAATACTGCAGGAGATCGTTACCCGAGACGTCTGCCCGGTTGCCGGCCGAGACGAACGCAGACAAGCCGATTCGACTGCGGGCGGCCTCGTCGAGGATGGCGATTCCGAGCGCACCGGACTGGCAGAAGAATCCGACGTTGCCAGGGCTCGGGAGCACGGGCGCCAGCGTGGCGTTGAGGGACACCGCGGTGTCGTTGTTGGCCACTCCGAGTGCGTTGGGCCCGATGAGTCGCATCCCGTGCGCCCGCGCCGCGTGCACGAGACGCCTCTCGGACTGCTTTCCGTCGAGCCCGGTTTCGCTGAATCCGGACGAGACCACGACGAGCGCTTTGACGCCTTTGTCGAGGCAGTCGTCCAGAACTGCGCTGATCGACTCGGCAGGGACGGCGACCACGCCGAGATCCACCTCGTCGGGAATGTCGCGGACGGTCGGGTAGGCCCGCACACCCTGGACGGAACGATGCTCGGCATTGACCGGGTACACGGGGCCGGTGAACCCGGCCCGCAGCAGGTTGGTGAGCACGGCGTGCCCGACCTTGGCACTGTCGGTGGAGGCACCGATCACCGCAACCGACCGCGGACTGAGCACGTTCCGCATGCTGCGCGCCTCGGCCGCCCGCTCCCGGGAATTACGCACCGAGACCATGGCGTCGGTGGGGTCGATCGCGAACTCGAGTTTGAGCACTCCGCCCTCGTAGCTGCGACTGACCTGATAACCCGCTTCGCGGAACACCGTGACCATGTTGCGGTTCTCCGCGAGGACCTCGGCGACGAACATGGTCAGCCCGTTTTCTGCTGCTGCCCCGGCGAGATGCTCGAGGAGGATCGGCCCGAGTCCCCGCCCCTGGTGCGCGTCGGCGACGACGAATGCCACTTCCGCCGACTTGCCGTCCCCCTCACCGACGAGCCGTTCGTACCGCCCGACGGCGATGATCTCGTCGCCGAGCACCACCACGAACGCCACCCGATTCTTGTGGTCTACGGTGGTGAAGTGCACGATGTCGCGTTGGGACATGGTGGGGTACGGGCCGAAATAGCGTAGGTAGCGGGTACGTTCGGACAACTTCGCGTGAAACGCGACGAGCTTCTCGGCGTCCTCCGGCACGATCGGCCGCAGCGCCACCGCGCCGCCGTCCGCTGCCAGCACATCGACCACCCAGTGATGCGGGTAGTCGTGCGCCGAATCGGGAGCGCCGTCCGTCGATTCAGTCACGAGGATCCTCCGGGTCGAGGCCGAGTAGCGGGAAGCAGGCCCGGCGGGTGGCGATGACTGCGGAGTCGATGCGGGTCAGTGCGCGGTCGACCGAAGCGTTTCCTGTTTCGGGTGTGCCCCCCGGCCCATCCCAGGGCAGGTAGGCGACCTCGCCACCGTCACCCATCGTCTCGGGTAGATCGACACTGGGTGCGAGCGCGGACGCTTGCTCGCGCCACACCTCGGGTACTACGGTGCCCGTGTCGATCTCGCGGTCCAGGGCCGCGGCGATGAGGTGTGTCCACGACCGCGGAACCACCCGCACGAGCCCGTAGCCGCCGCCGCCCACAGCCAGCCAGCGACCCTCCGAGTACCGATCCGCAAGGTCACGCATCGCGAGGAACGCTGCACGCTGACCGTCGACCGTCAGTGACAGGTCGGCGAGCGGATCCTCCCGATGGCTGTCGACGCCACATTGGCTGATCACGATCTGCGGGCGGAACGCCGCGATCGCCCCCGGAACGATGGCGTGAAACCCTCTGAGCCACAGTGCATCCACCGTGCCCGGAAGAACCGGAAGGTTGATCGAGGTACCCTCCGCCGCCCCCTCGCCGACTTCGCTCGACCACCCGGTGTTGGGCCACAACGTCGCAGGATGCTGATGCAACGAAATGGTCAGTACACGTGGATCGCCGACAAAAGCGTGCTGGACACCGTCCCCGTGGTGCGCGTCCACGTCGATGTAGGCGATGCGGTCGAACCCGTTGTCCAGCAACCAGGAAATGGCGATGGCGACATCGTTGTACACACAGAAGCCGGACGCCCAGCCGGGCATCGCGTGGTGCATTCCCCCGCCGATGCTCACGGCCCTGCGAGTGCGCCCCGATGCGATTTCCTTGGCCGCAGCGAGAGAGCCGCCGGCGAGGATGGCGCTCGCCTCGTGCATCTGCGGAAACACCGGATTGTCCTCGGTACCGAGCCCGTACGGCGCGTCCGCGCCGAGCACGCCCGACGCTTGCGAGTGCCCGGCCTGCTTGACCGCCTCGACGTATCCGGGGGTGTGGATGCGCAGCAGATCTGCGTCGGCGGCCGCGTCGGGGCGAACGAACTCCACACCCTCGAGCGTTCCCAGCGCACGCGCGAGCGACATGGTGAGCTCGAGCCGAGTGGGATTCATCGGGTGGTCCGCACTCCACCGGTAGCTGAGATAGTCCGGACTCCACACGACTACACGGTTCGATACCACTGCAGCCGAATCCTCTCCGGAACTGAACGACGCGGTCATGAACTCACGCTACTGGTCCTCCGCAGACCGTGCGAGTAGACCCCTCCCGGGGCTCGGGGATCGTGCGAGCAGACCCCTCTCGAGGTTCACAGACCGCGCGAGCAGACCCCTCCCGCGGCCCGGGGACGGCGCGAACAGACCTTTCCGGGGCCCGGCCGGGCGCGCTCCGGGAGGGAGCGCGCCGGTGAGGGCCGATGACCGGTAGAATCGGCAAGGACGAAGGGGTGTGAGTGTGAAGGATCTGGTCGACACCACGGAGATGTACCTCCGGACGATCTACGACTTGGAAGAAGAGGGCGTCGTCCCACTTCGAGCACGGATTGCCGAACGACTGGAGCAGAGCGGCCCGACGGTGAGCCAGACCGTCGCCCGGATGGAACGCGACGGCCTTCTCCTGGTCGCCGGTGACCGCCATCTGGAACTGACGGAGAAGGGGCGCGAACTTGCGGTGTCGGTCATGCGCAAGCACCGACTGGCGGAGCGCCTTCTGGTCGACATCATCGGCCTGAAGTGGGAAGAGGTCCATGCCGAGGCGTGCCGCTGGGAGCACGTCATGAGCGAAGAGGTCGAACGGCGGCTCGTGGAGGTGCTCAACAACCCCACCACGTCGCCGTACGGAAATCCGATTCCCGGACTCGCCCTGCTCGGTCTCGAACGCCCGGTGGACGCGCCGGAGACACTCATCCGTCTCACGGACGTTCCTCCCGGTAAGCCGACAGCTGTGGTCGTGCGGCGCCTCGCCGAGCACGTTCAGTCGGATCCCGATGTCATCGGTCAACTGCGTGAGGCAGGCGTGGTTCCGGACGCCCGCGTGACGGTCGAGACCAAACCGGGATCGGTGACGATCACCGTGCCCGGTCACAGCGGGTTCGACCTTTCCGAAGAGATGGCGCACGCCGTCCAGGTGAAGGTCCAGGGATAGTCGATGAAACTTCTCGTCACCGGCGGCGCCGGTTATGTCGGCAGTGTGTGCAGCACCGTGTTGCTCGAGCGGGGACACGAGGTCGTCATCATCGACGACCTGTCCACGGGCAATGCCGACGCGGTGCCGCTCGGTGCCGAGTTCATCGAAGGTGATGTCGCCGAGGTCGCCGTGGATGTCCTCGGGACCAGCGGAACTCCCCGGTTCGACGGTGTGCTGCACTTCGCGGCGCAGTCGCTCGTCGGAGAGTCCGTGGAGTACCCGGAGAAATATTGGCGCGGCAACGTCGTCACCACTCTCGAACTCCTCGAAGCCATGCGACATTCGGGAACGCGGCGGCTCGTCTTCTCCTCGACGGCCGCCACGTACGGTGAGCCGGAGCATTCGCCGATCACCGAAGCGGATCCGACCCGTCCCACGAATCCGTACGGAGCCACCAAACTCGCCATCGACCACGCCATCACGTCCTACGCAGTGGCACATTCGTTCGCGGCGACGAGCCTGCGCTATTTCAACGTGGCGGGCGCGTACAAGTCGGTCGGCGAAAACCGGGTCGTGGAAACGCATTTGATCCCTCTTGTGCTTCAGGTCGCGCTCGGCCAACGCGAGAAGATTTCGATGTTCGGAACCGACTGGCCCACGCCCGACGGGACGGCGGTGCGCGACTACATTCACGTTCTGGATCTGGCCGAGGCGCATCTGCTCGCGCTCGAGTCGTCCATCGAGGGCCGTCACAGAATCTACAACCTCGGCAGCGGTGCGGGATTCAGTGTTCGCGAGGTGATCTCGGCATGTGCCCGGGTCACCGGACTGCCCATCCCGGTGGAGGACGCGCCGCGCCGAGCCGGCGACCCAGCGATTCTCGTCGCGTCCAGTGACCGCGCCATCGCGGAACTCGGATGGCGGCCGGAACACACCGATCTCGATGAGATCGTCGCCGACGCGTGGTCCTATCTGCAACAACTCGGCGACAGGTCCCACGCGGCGCGGCGATGATGCTGTTCTCAGGTGTCGATCGGCGGCGGCAGGGTGACGCCGATCTTCCGCGCTGAGTCGTAGCCGAGACCGGCCAGTTCGCGAACCGCGGCCGGCCGAAGTCCCGATTGCAAGGCGTTGTCCAGGAGCGCGGCCAATGCATGATCGGGATCGGATTCCAGTGCCGCGCAGAAGGCAACACCGGCCAGTGGTCCGTCGCCGCGTACGTACGCGCTGTACCCGAGAAGGGCTGCTGCGGTGGCCCGTTCGGGATCGGGAAGATGACGTGCCAGCAGAATCCACAGCTGTTCGGCGTCGTCGGCATATGCGCTGACGGCGAGTGCGAGAAGACTGTCGCGAACCACCAGATTGTCCAGTGCCAGGGCCAGCTCGACATACTCGTGCGCGGCCACTCCCTGCCCCGAATGCAACCGCGCGATGTGGGCCAGCACGAATTCCAATTCGCGACGATCACCTAGTCTGTCGGTGCGTCCCGCGAATTGGCCTCTCGGCGCGGCCGATTCGCGAACATCGTCGAGGAGTTCGGCGATGCGGACCCGCTCGCCGGCCGGACCTGCCTCTACGGTCGCTTCCAGATCCTCACGGGACGACCGGATTGCCCGGCCACTGACGACCTGCGCCACGGCGACATGAGAGGCCGCCGGATCCGATTGCACACCGTATCGTCCCCCACCCAGCAGTCCGAACCACCGGTTGCCGGCGCCGATGTCGGCGGTCACGAAGACATCGAGCAGTTCGGTGGACGTCCGATCCAGGAGGTCCTCGAATTCCGACACGATACTTGCCACTTCGGCCCGTGACGTGTCCGTAGGCTCCGCGAATCGGTCGTCGACGAGGACGACCAGCACGCCCGTGGCTTGTTCACGCTCGCATACCACAGCGAATTGGTCCACGGCCGCGTACATGGGTGCAGTCGGCGTATCACCGCCTCCGAGCACGAGATCGTGCCTCATCACGGCCCCGACCGTCGAATCATCCGTCAAACACACGGCCACAATGGACCGTTCCGGACGGAATCCGAGGAGCGCGGGGATCGCGGCGAGGAGATCACCGGGATCGCACAGGCGGAGTTGCTCGGGTGGCAAGAAGTGTCGGCCGGTGGGGTCGGAACCGGACCTGTGTGGAAACGCGGACGTCGTCATGCACTTGACTCTGAACGCGCACCGGAGCCCCTGAATTCACCGACCAGCGACAATGGGTCGGGCTGTGGATGAGCGGCAGGTTGTGGACAAACGGGCAGCCGAGCCGGGCGAATGCGCTGTGGATCCGCGCAGGGTGTCAGAGCCGTGTGCTATCTGCCGCGCTCAGCCTGACCGAACCTTCTGCACCGCTTTCGTGAACACGTCGTCGAGCGCCGAGGTGTCCGCCGTGGCGTGTCCGAAGGACATGAACGTTGCCGACACACGGACATCTCCTACCTGCGCGATCAACGTGAGCATCGACTGCGTGACCTTGTCGCCGTCACTGCCGGATCGAACCGTGCGGCGCAGGGCCAGCGTGTCGTCCGCTCGAATCGGCGGGGCAGGCATGATGTCGGTGGCGACGGTCGATTCGGCACCGCTGGCCGCTACGGTCATCTCACCGCAATTCGCCGTCTGCTGCTCGAGTTCGTCGAGCGGTGTGTCTGTCTTGGCGAGCTCCACCGTGATCGTCGACCGGCTCGCGTTGTCGGTGCCCACGGCCATCACCGTTCCGGTCGGCCCGTAGTCCTGGGTCGGCGGAGCACACTCCGACGGGTCGACGACGGCGTCCTGGGGAACACCCGTGAGATCCGGTGCTGCCATCGACACAGCGTGCGGCGGCAGCACGATCGCCTGATATTGGGACGGGAAGTCGGACGGCTCCAACAACAGTGCCGACAAACCCTTGCCGGAGGGCACCCCGGCCGCGATGCTGCTGGAGGGTTGAGCCACACCCGGGACCTCGGACGCGCACGACGCGAGCGCCCCGGCTACCGCGGCAAGCACAGCGACAGGAACGAGGACCGCGCTTCGACTCGTCGTACGCCGCGAACTCACCGTCGACCTCCCGTACCGCTGCTGGCGGCTCGTCAACCGAGCCTTTTCAGCCACTCTGCCAGAAGCCCGCAGTGCCCTCGGGGAGGCAGAGCGCTCAATCTCGCGCAGCCATGGGCCCGCGGATTCGGCACCTCGGTATTCGCGTCCACGCCTTTTTCCGAGAGGAGCTGCCATTGTCCTGGGCGTATCGTGAAAAGATGAAGACCAAATCGGTTCAATACGAGCTCGCCCGGCGATTGGCCGAGCGGGATCAACTGAACGTCGACATCCTCGAACTCGAGGGTCGGCTCGCACGAGCACAGCGCCGACTTCACGAGTTGTCCACCGAAATCGCTTCGCTGGGGCACGTCGAACACTGAGTGCCGCCCATCCGCCCAGGAGCGCGGATGCCGATCGCGGCGACCTGCCCACACCACGCTGGGCATGGGATCTCGCTGTGGGCGAACACGGAAACGGGGTACACGGGAATTATCCGTTGCCTTCGAGGCGTTCCCCCGAAGCAGACCTCCGCGAAGAATGTCCGACGTATCGATGCCGGAGACGATAGGGGACACTGGAGGTCACGCACGAAGGAGATGAGGTCTGTGATGGACGAACAGTCGAAGATGTACGAGCTCGAGTTTCCCGCGCCGCAACTGTCCTCCGCGGACGGGCAGGGACCGGTGCTGATCCACGGACTCGAAGGTTTCTCCGACGCGGGCCACGCCGTCAAACTCGCCACGACGCACCTCCGGGAGAGCCTCGAGAGCGAATTGGTCGCCTCCTTCGCGGTGGACGAACTGGTCGACTATCGCTCACGTCGCCCGACCATGACTTTCAAGTCCGACCACTTCTCAGACTACGACCAGCCGGAACTGAATCTGTATGCCCTGAAGGACACCGCGGGGACCCCCTTCCTTCTGTTGGCCGGAATGGAGCCCGACCTGCGGTGGGAACGCTTCACCACGGCGGTGCGCCTGCTGGCGGAACAACTCGGTGTCCGGCGCACGGTGGGTATCAATGCGATCCCGATGGCGATTCCGCATACTCGGCCGCTGGGAGTGACTGCTCATTCGACCAACAAGGAATTGATCAAGGACCACCAGCGCTGGGCAGGCGAACTTCAGGTACCCGGCAGCGCGTCGTCGTTGATCGAGTTACGGATGGCGCAGCACGGTCACGAATCGATCGGGTTTTCCGTTCACGTTCCGCACTACCTTGCGCAGACCGACTACCCGGGGGCGGCGGAAACCCTCCTGGAGAATGTTAGTGGGGTCACAGATCTTCAGCTGCCCCTCAACGCGCTCGGGGAGGCAGCCGCACGGGTGAAGGAACAGGTCGACGAGCACATCGCGGGTAACGAAGAGGTCCAAACCGTGGTTCATGCCCTCGAGCGTCAGTACGATGCCTACGTAACGGCTCAGGAGCAGCAGTCGAGCCTCCTGGCCAGCGAGGAAGACCTTCCGAGCGGCGACGAATTGGGGGCCGAATTCGAGCGTTTCCTTGCCGAGCAAGCGCAGCAGGACGGCCATGGAGAGCGCTCCGATGGCGATTCCGGAACAGCGGGCGGGGCCTGACGAAGGGACGGCTGTGCGGCCGCCACCTGGTGGCTGTGCGACCGCCCTGATCAGTTGTTCACCGGACGCCCGTGCAATAGCGTCGAACCGAAGCGGATGATTGAGAGGTCAACATTCGGGAAGTTCACCTAGTTCAGGAGGCGACATGAGCGACACTCGCATTCGTAAGCTCAGGCCTGTTCCCGACGCCGAGACCCGCATGATGTTTCGCACCATCCACGGATACCGTCGCGCGTTCCGCATGGCCGGTGAGGGCCCAGCCCTCCTACTGATCCATGGAATCGGGGACAACTCCTCCACCTGGACCGAGATCATCCCGCATCTGGCCCGCAACTACACAGTCATCGCACCGGACCTTCTCGGTCACGGACGCTCCGACAAGCCCCGCGCCGACTACTCCGTGGCGGCCTACGCCAACGGCATGCGCGATTTGCTCTCGACCCTCGGCATCGACAACGTCACCGTCATCGGGCACTCACTCGGTGGCGGAGTAGCCATGCAGTTCGCCTACCAGTTCCCGCAGATGGTCGACCGATTGGTCCTGGTCTCTGCCGGCGGCGTCACCAAGGACGTCCATCCTCTGCTCCGCCTCGCTTCGGTCCCGATCCTGAACGAGGCACTCAAACTGCTGCGCATTCCCGGGGCAATGCCGACGGTCCGGCTGCTCGGCAATGCGATCGGCCAGCTCAACGGAACCAGGCTCCGCCCCGGCGCGATCCTGCACGACACCCCGGACCTCGTCCGCGTACTCGCCGAGCTCTACGACCCCACGGCGTACGAGGCATACCTACGCACGCTGCGCGCGGTCGTCGACTGGCGCGGTCAGGTGGTTACCATGCTCGACCGGTGTTACCTGACCGAGAACCTCCCGGTGCAACTCATCTGGGGCGACCAGGATGCGGTCATCCCGGTCGCTCACGCCCACCTCGCTCATGCCGCCATGCCGGGTTCACACCTCGAGATCTTCCGTGGTGCCGGTCACTTCCCGTTCCGGGACGACCCGATGCGCTTTCTGCGCACCATCGAGAAGTTCCTCGCCGGCACTCGTCCGCTGGCATTCGACGAGGCCAGATGGCGGCAGATGTTGATTTCCGGTGTCGGCGAGGGAACGATCACCGGCAGTGCGTCCACCCGAATGGCTGTTCTCGACGCCATGGGTTCCGACGAACGCAGCGCGACATAGGCGCGAGAGCGGCGCACTGCTGTACGGCTAGCCTGTAGCAGTGCTTCTTCCCGACCTTCTCCCCGAAGACGCGGATCCTGATTCCGTTTTCGACGCCTTCACCTCATGGACCGAAGATCGAGGTCTGCGGCTCTATCCCGCCCAAGAAGAGTCGATCATGGAGCTCGTCTCCGGCGCCAATGTGATCCTGGCGACGCCCACCGGATCCGGCAAGTCGATGGTCGCGGTCGGTGCGCACTTCTTCGCCATGGCCACCGGGAAGCGCACCTTCTACACCGCCCCCATCAAGGCCCTGGTGAGCGAGAAGTTCTTCGCGCTCTGTGAGGTGTTCGGCGCGGAGAATGTCGGAATGATGACCGGTGACGCCGCCGTCAACTCCCGGGCGCCCATCATCTGCGCGACCGCAGAAATCGTCGCGAATCTCGCGCTACGTGAGGGACCCGACTCCGACATCGGGCAAGTCGTGATGGACGAGTTCCATTTCTATTCCGAGCCGGATCGCGGCTGGGCGTGGCAGGTGCCCCTCATCGAACTGCCCCACGCCCAGTTCCTGTTGATGTCGGCCACCTTGGGTGAGGTCGAGTTCTTCTCCACCGATCTCACGAGGCGCACGGGCAGGCCCACCACCGTCGTCGCCGGTACCGAGCGACCCGTCCCGCTGATGTTCTCGTATGCGACCACCCCGGTGAGCGAGACCATCGAAGAACTGGTGACCACCAATCAGGCTCCGGTATACGTCGTGCACTTCACCCAGGCCGCGGCGCTCGAACGTGCTCAGGCGCTGACCAGTGTGAACTTCTGCTCCCGCGCCGAAAAAGATGCCATCGCCGAGGCACTGGGCGGCTTCCGATTCACCACCGGCTTCGGCAAGACCCTCTCCCGCCTCGTGCGGCACGGTATCGGTGTGCACCATGCGGGGATGCTGCCCAAGTACCGCAGGTTGATCGAGAAGCTGGCCCAGGACGGACTGCTCAAAGTGATCTGTGGCACCGACACACTGGGGGTGGGCATCAACGTGCCCATCCGCACCGTGCTCCTCACCGGTCTGACCAAGTTCGATGGCAGCCGCACGCGTCACCTGCGTGCGCGCGAATTCCATCAGATCGCAGGACGTGCCGGCCGCGCCGGGTACGACACCCTCGGCACCGTCGTGGTCCAGGCCCCCGAGCACGAGGTCGAGAACCTGCGGGCCCTGGCCAAAGCCGGTGACGACCCGAAGAAACGTAGGAAGGTCCAGCGTAAGAAGGCGCCGGACGGATTCGTCTCGTGGAGCGAGGCCACGTTCGACCGCCTCGTCGCAGCCTCCCCCGAGCCGTTGATCTCACGGTTCTCGGTGTCGAACTCCATGCTGCTCAATGTCATCGCGCGACCCGGCAATTGTTTCGCCTCGATGCGGCATCTCCTCGAGGACAACCACGAGTCGCGGCCCGCGCAGCGTAAGCACATCTTGAAGGCACTGTCGCTGTATCGCGGGTTGATCGACGCCGGCATCGTGCAGCGGCTGGACGAGCCTGATGCCGATGGGCGGATGGCCCGCCTCACGATGGAACTGCAACGGGACTTCGCTCTCAACCAACCGTTGTCGACATTCGCGCTCGCGGCGCTGGAACTACTCGACGCGGAGTCGGAATCCTATGCGCTCGACGTTGTCTCGGTCATCGAGTCGACCCTCGACGACCCGCGGCAGGTACTCATGGCGCAGCAGCATGCCGCCCGCGGCGAGGCTGTGGCGCAGATGAAGGCGGACGGAATCGAGTACGACGAGCGCATGGAACTCCTCGAGGAGGTCACGTGGCCGAAGCCGTTGTCCGATGTACTGTTCCCGGCGTTCGAGATGTATCGCGGTGGGCATCCGTGGATTTCGGAGTTTGCGCTGTCACCCAAGTCGGTGGTCCGCGACATGGTCGAGCGGGCAATGACCTTCGCTGAGCTCGTCAGCCACTACGGACTGGCACGGTCCGAGGGACTGGTCCTGCGCTACCTCGCCGACGCCTATCGCGCCTTGCGGCAGACGGTTCCGACGGAAGCTCGGACGGAAGAACTCGACGATCTCATCGAGTGGCTGGGTGAACTCATCCGCCAGGTGGATTCCAGCCTGCTCGACGAGTGGGAATCACTTACCGATCCGGGCGCGGAAGGTGACGTTCAGCAGGTCGCGTTCGGCGCCGACGTCCCACGACCCATTTCTGCCAACGAACGTGCCTTCCGGGTGATGGTGCGCAATGCGATGTTCCGGCGCATCGAGCTGGCGTCACGGCGACGGTGGTCCGAGCTCGAGGCGCTCGGCGACGGCATCGACGCGTACGAGTGGGAAGAACAGCTCCTTCCCTACTTCGACGAGTACTCCACCGTGGGCACCGGCCCCTCCGCGCGTGGACCCCAGCTTTTCCAGGTGGAGGTGGCCCCCGAGTTCTGGCGCGTGCGTCAGGTCCTCGAGGACCCGCAGGGCGATCACGGCTGGGCCTTGACCGCCGTCGTCGATCTCCCCGAGTCCGATGCCGCCGGAGAAGTGGTGTTCGACGAACTCAGCATCGTCGAGGGCTAGCGGTTCACGAACGTCGTTTCCGGGGCTGATCGCGTCGTGCCGCCTTCTTCTCCTTGATACGCACGGCCTCCTGCCGAACCTCGGCCTGGGTGGCGCGCTCCTGTTGCAACCACTCCGGCCGATCCGCCATGAGGCTGTCGATCTCCTCGGTGGTGAGGGCCTCGGTGACCCCGCCACGCGCCAGGCCCGCGATGGAGACCCCCAGCTTCGCCGCGACCACGGAACGCGGGTGCGGGCCGTTGCGCCGCAGTTCGAGCAACCACTCGGGCGGATCGGACTGCAGCGCGGTGAGCTCGTCGCGGGACACGACACCCTCCTGGAACTCGGCAGGTGTGGCTTCGAGGTACACACCCAGCTTCTTCGCCGCGGTTGCCGGCTTCATCGTCTGGGTGCTCTTGTGCGACGTCATGGTGCCAAGAGTAACGAGGATGCGCAGTGGTTCCGACCACGGCCGGTAGCCTGACGGAGTGACAGACGCGGTAGTGCCCCCTTCGTTCCGCCTTGCGTACGTCCCGGGGGTGACACCCACCAAGTGGATCCGGATCTGGAACGAGCGGATGCCCGACGTACCCCTCACCCTCATTGCGCTGTCCGCGGCCGACGCGCCGGCAGCTCTGCGAGACGGCGAGGTGGACGCCGGGCTAGTCCGGGTGCCGATCGATGGGGAAGGCCTCAGCGCCATCCCCCTCTATGCCGAGACCCCCGTCGTCGTCATCCCCCGAGAGCATGTGGTGGCAGCGGTGGACGAGATCGCCGTGGAGGACCTTGCGGACGACGTCGTGCTGCATCCCCTCGACGACATTCTCGAATGGGCAGAATTGCCCGGAGTACCGGCGAAGGAGCGTCCGGCCACGACGGCGGATGCGATCGAGCTGGTGGCGGCCGGAGTGGGCCTCGTCGTCGTACCGCAGTCGCTGGCCCGGCTTCATCACCGTAAGGATCTGACGTTCCGGCCGGTGACCGACGGCCCCGAGTCGCGGATCGCACTGTCGTGGCCCGAGGATCGGAAAACGGAACTGGTCGAGGAGTTCATCGGAATCGTGCGCGGGCGCACGGTCAACAGTTCGCGAGGGCGTCCACCGGCCGAGCCGGTGAAGAAGAAACGTCCGGAACCCGGCGCTACGCGGCAGCAGCGGGCAGCCGGGAACAAGAATGCCCGTGGAGGTTCGGGGAAGCGCGGTGGCAGCCGCGGGAAACCTCGCCGCCGGTCGTGAGTTCGCGGCGCGGGCTCAGTCCCGAGCGGTGAGCCGCCGCCTGCGGCTCAGGCCCGAGCGGTGAGCCGCCGCCGGCGGCTCAGTGCGAAGTAGTGACCGGGGCCGAGTTCGTGAGCAGGGCCGCCAGCTGCCCGTAATCTTCGGCGCGCGCACTCGACGAGCGGAAGACGAGTCCGATCGTCCGGCCCGGAGCGGGGGCGGCAAAGCGTGCGGTGGCCAAGGGGCCGCGCCCGATCTCTACCCGCACGGCACACTCGGGGACCAGCGTCACGCCGAGCCCGCCTGCAACGCACTGGACCACCGTCGAGAGCGACGTCGCGCGGGTGTCGCCCGCCATGGGCTGGACATCCGCCGATCTGCAGAGGTCGAGGGTCTGGTCCCGCAAACAGTGACCTTCGTCGAGGAGCAGGAGCGGCAACGCACCCAGCACCGAGGGCGAGATACCCGTATGTCCGGCCAGCTCATGCGCTTCGGGCACGACCATCACGAAATCTTCTGTGTACAGCGGTATTTCGGTGAGCCCGGCCGCGCCGCTGGGCAGTGCCATCACCGCGACGTCGAGCGAGCCGGTGCGCAGTGATTCGAGAAGGCGCGCAGTCTGATCCTCGATCACCTGTGGTTCCAGAGCGGGCATGTCCTGCCGGAGGGCCGGCAGCAATGCGGGCAACACGTACGGAGCCACAGTGGGGATCAGTCCGATCCGCAGCGGTCCGGTGAGCCGCTCCCCCACGCCCGCCGCCGTCGCGACGAAACCATCGGTGGCTTCGAGGATGACCTTCGCCTGGCCGAGCAGTCTCTCACCGGCTGTGGTCACGAGGACGCGGCGAGTACTTCGCTCGATCAGCTGTACGCCGAGGCCGCTTTCGAGGGTGGCGAGGGACTGGGAGAGTGTGGGTTGGCTCACACTCAAACGTGTAGCCGCAGTGCCGAAATGGCGGTGTTCGGCCACCGCGACGAACGCACGCAGCTGCGACAGTGTGGGTTGATAACTCTGATCAGCCATGCCTATCAGTGTAGAGACATCTATCGGCTTTACCTTTCAGCCGGTTTCGTGCAGAATGGAATCACACCAGAAAACGCGGGTGCACGACCTTCGTGTCACCCGCTTCCGGTACCGAAACCCTCAACTGCGCCTTCGGGTGTGGTTGCACTGCGTTCGACGTGTTCACAAGACAAGTAGGAGGACGAATATGGCTCTGCTCACCATCGGCGATCAGTTCCCCGCGTACAACCTGAAAGCCGTCATCGGCGGTGACCTCTCCAAGGTCGACGCCCAGCAGCCCGACGACTACTTCACCACGATCACCAGCGACGACCACGCCGGCAAGTGGCGGATCGTCTTCTTCTGGCCCAAGGACTTCACGTTCGTGTGCCCCACCGAGATCGCCGCATTCGGCAAGCTGAACGACGAGTTCGCCGACCGCGACGCGCAGGTGCTCGGTGCGTCCGTCGACAACGAGTTCGTCCACTTCCAGTGGCGTGCCCAGCACGAGGACCTGAAGACCCTTCCCTTCCCGATCCTTTCGGACCTCAAGCGTGAACTGGTCGAGGCCACCGGCGTTCTCAACGCCGACGGTGTCGCCGACCGCGCCACCTTCATCGTCGACCCCAACAACGAGGTCCAGTTCGTCTCCGTCACCGCCGGTTCCGTGGGCCGCAACGTAGACGAGGTCCTTCGTGTCCTCGACGCCCTGCAGTCCGACGAGCTGTGCGCCTGCAACTGGAAGAAGGGCGATCCGACGATCGACGCCGGCGAACTGCTGACTGCGAGCGTCTGAGTCATGACTGTAGAGAATCTGAAGAACTCACTCCCCGAATACGCCAAGGACCTCAAGCTCAATCTGAGTTCCATCGCGCGCAGTACCGTGCTGAACGAGCAGCAGCTGTGGGGCACCCTCCTCGCCACCGCAGCTGCCACCAAGTCGGCGACCACCTTGAAGGAGATCGCCGAAGAGGCGGCCGACTCGCTGTCGGCCGAGGCCTACAACGCAGCTCTGGGTGCCGCGTCGATCATGGGCATGAACAACGTCTTCTACCGCACCAAGGGCTACCTTGACGGTAAGTACGACGATCTCCGTGCGGGCCTGCGGATGAACATCATCGGCAACCCGGGTGTCGACAAGGCCGATTTCGAGCTGTGGTCGCTCGCGGTCTCCGCGATCAACGGCTGCAACCACTGCCTCGAAGCCCACGAGAACACCCTCCGGCAGGAAGGCGTCGACCGTGAGGTGATCTTCGAAGCGATCCGCGCCGGTTCGATCGTCGCGGGTGTCGCTCAGGCCGTCGAGGCCAACGAGACCCTCGCCACCGCGAGCGTCTGACACCTCGCAGAGGTACTCCCGAAGGGCCCCGCTCGCGTACTGCGCATGCGGGGCCCTTCGTCGCTCATCGGAGCGATAGAGTGCGTCAATGCCCCTTCACGTAGACGTCGTCCGGGTATTCACGGACGAGAACGGACGCCACGGCAATCCGCTCGGCATCGTCGATGCGTCGACCGTCCCGCCAGGCGACCGGCAGAAAGTCGCCGCTGCCCTCGGATACAGCGAGACGATCTTCGTCGATCTCCCCGCCCCGGGCGACGACTCCGCCCGCGCGGTAATTTTCACACCCGGAACCGAGCTTCCCTTCGCAGGACACCCCACCGTCGGGCTGTCCTGGTGGCTGCGTGAACGCGGTACCGCAGTGAAGACGCTGGACGTACCAGCCGGACCTGTGACCACCCGGCACTCGGGTGCGATCACCTGGGTGCGGGCAAAGCCGGAGTGGGCGCCCGAATTCTCGCTGTACCCGATGAACAGCGTCAGGGACGTCGAGAATGCCGATCCGAAGAAGTTCGGCAAGGGCCACCACTACCTGTGGGCCTGGACCGACAAGGTGGAGCACTCGATTCGGTCACGAATGTTTGCGCCCGACATGGGCATCGTGGAGGACGAGGCGACTGGAGCCGCCGCCGTCCGTATCACCGCTCACCTCCGGCACGCCCTGCTGATCACGCAGGGCCGCGGCTCCGAACTGCGCACCACGTACGACCCCGCAGGCTGGGTCGAGGTCGGCGGGCGTGTGCGTGCCGAAAAGTCACGAACCCTCTGACGGGCGCCGGCCGCGCCCCGCGGCAAGATCGGCGTCGCTGAGGACGACCTCGATCTCGCGGCCCAGCGTGACACCGGGGACAAGGGGAAGCCGGTCGCCACTCCAGAACTTTCCGGGGTCGTACCAACTCGTGCGGTGATCCCCGGCGAGAAGGCCCATCTCTTCGTAGGTCGTGGCGACCACCTCGGCACAGTAGGCACTTTCGAGACTCCCTGAACGCCTCCTCGTACGACGGCCGAGAGGGAGCCGTCCACCGAACCAGCGAGAAGCGAGTTTCGCGGTCGAGGGGAACGGAGTTCCGTCGAGTCGCGCAATGGTCCGCATCAGCGCGTCTTCCTGTTCCTTCGTCGCGGGCTCCGCGAGCTGCCGCAACCACCCGCGCTGTCCGTAACGGGCACCCCACACCTGGACGGCGGCGCGTAGATCGTGCAACTGCACGCCGCGGTGAAAACGCCCGGTCCACATGTCCTGCAACGAGTGCCCGAGTTCCGCGTGCCACATCAGCGGCGGCAGATCTTCGAGCACCACCGACATGCCCACGTGGTTGACGGGGCTGTTGGTCAGCGTCTGAATGGCCCGGTCCGCCGGCGATTCTCCGCGGAAGATCCAGATGTCTCCGGTGCGGGTAACGTTCACCGCGGTGTCGAGGTCGATACGGGAGCCGGCCGATCGAGCGTCGGTGTGCGAGGGCGCGTGCATGGGCTCTAGCCTAAGGCGATGAGACCCCGAGGCAGACAGTGGTGGAAACTCGTCGGGCTCGCCGGTGTGGTGGGCGTGGCAGCGACCGGTGTCGTTGCGGCCCGCGCAGACCGGCAACGCAAGGCATACACGCCGGACGAGGTCCGCGCCCGGCTCCACGAGCGCTACACCCGCGCCTACGCAGCACGCGACGGGAAGCAGGAGATTCCGTTGACACCGCCTACCTGGCGGGCTCGCTCGGCCGCCGCCCTGCACCGACTCCTCAGCCGGCTACCCGGATCGCACTAGCCGAGTGCGCGTCCGAATCCGTCGGCGAGCGCGCCCACCTGCTCGTCCGTCATGACGAACGCGGGTGAAATCTGCATCGCACCTTGACCGGCGGCACGACTCGAAATTCCGTGCTCGCGAAGAGTCTTTACGAAGGGCAAAGCCTCCGCGGGGTCGGCGAGTTGCACGGCGGCGACAGCACCGAGGCCGCTGCGGATCTCCGCGACCCGGGGGTGGTCGGCGAGCGGTGCGAGGTGCCGATGTAACGAGGCCTCTAGGCGCTTCGACTCCGCGAGAAGGTTCTCCCGCTCGATGATGTCGAGGTTGGCAAGTGCAGCGGCCGCCGCGCCGGCGTGACCACCGTAGGTGTATCCGTGACGCCACCAGACACCGCCCGCGAAGAAGGGCTCCGCCACCCGGGGTGCGATGAAGACCGCTCCCATGGGGACGTAGCCGGAGGTCAAGCCCTTCGCCGTGGTCATCATGTCGGGTTCGAGACCGAACCGCGTGGACGCGAACCAGTCGCCGCCGATTCGCCCGAAGCCCGTGACCACCTCGTCGACGACGAACAGGATGTCGTGTTCACGGCAGATGTCCCGGACCTCGGTGAGGTAACCGTCCGGCGGCAGGTACACGCCACCCGCGCCGATGATCGGCTCGCAGAAGAATGCCGCGATCCGGTCGGCGCCGACCTTCTCGACGAGCTCGAGGAGACTCTTGGCGTCGTCCCATGCCACGGTCGCGGCGTCGGCCATCAACTCGCCGTAGCCCTCCCGGTTGACGGGGATTCCTGCCAGAGCGGTACCCGCGACATGCATGCCGTGGTACGCCTTCTGCCTGCCGACCACGATCGTCTTGTCGGGCCTGCCCATTTCGTGCCAGTAGCGGCGCGCCAGTTTGGCTGCCGTGTCCACGGAGTCGGATCCACCGGAGGTGAAGAAGATTTTGCTGCCCGGCACGGGAGCCAGCGCGGCCAGCCGGTCGGCGAGTGCTGCCGTGGTTGCGGGGACGAAATCGCCGAAATTCGAGAAGTGCGCGACGGTCCGAAGTTGGTCCGCCACAGCGTCCGCGATCTCCGAGCGCCCGTGGCCGACGTTGGTGAACCACAGACCTGCGGTGGTGTCGAGGTAGCGGTTACCCTGATCGTCCCAGATGTACGCGCCGTCGCCGCGGGAGACGACGAACGCGCCGTTCTCCTCCACCGCGCCCATATCCGCGAAGCCGTGCCACAGTGCCGACGCCATGATCATCCCTTCGTGAACCCCACTCCGAGGCGACTATGCCATGTCGCCGGGCAGAGATCTCGGCCGCCTACTTCTCGGCGTAGGCGGTGGGATGCGGTTCCGTGTCGATTCCCGGCAGCCCCCGGCCTCGGATGGAGGCTCCTGCCGTTTCGGCCACGAAGTAGAGCGCCACGAGACCGATCCCGCACGCGATCATCATGTAGAACGCGGGCATCAGCGTGTTGTCCGTCCACTCGATCAGCAGTTCGTTGACGGCAGGCGCCGTTCCCCCGAACAGCGAGGTGGACACGTTGTAGGCGATGGCGAATCCGGCGAAGCGCACGTGCGTGGGAAACATCGCCGGGAACGTTGCGGAGATCGTCGACAGCTGCAGCACGTACAGCAACCCCAGGACGGCGAAAGCCAAGATTGCCCAGGCGAATCCTTGGCGCATCAGCAGATACATCGGCACCGCCAGCACGATAAGACCGACGAGCGAGACGTACCACAACGGTTTTCGTCCGAATCGGTCCGACAACCCGCCCGCGAACGGGATCACCGCCATCATCACGAGTTGCCCGACGATGAACAGCGTCAACGACGCGGTGGACGACAAACCGATCTGGGTTTCCAGATACGTCGGCATATAGCTGAGCAAGGTGTAGTTGGTGACGTTCAGAGCGACGACGAGACCGGCGAGCAGCAACATCGGCCGCCAGTACTCCGTCACCAGATCCTTGAACTCCGTCGCGGCCCCCTCCTCGACTGCCCCTTCCTCGTCGAGTTCGCGGAAGACGGGTGTTTCCTCGAGTTTCGTGCGCAGGTACAGGCCGATCAGACCCATCGGGCCCGCGATCAGGAAGGGAATACGCCATCCCCAGGTCTCCATGAACGGTTCGGTGGACGCCAGCTCCACCGTCAGAACCACGATGGCGCCCAGCGCGTATCCCCCGAGCGTGCCGAATTCGAGGAAACTACCGCAGAATCCTCGCTTCCGGTCGGGCGAATATTCGGCCATGAAGGTTGCCGCGCCGCCGTACTCACCTCCGGTGGAGAAACCCTGGATCATGCGAAGAAGCACCAGCAACAAGGGTGCCCAGAATCCGATGACGTCGTATCCGGGAACAAGTCCCACGCAGAACGTCGCTCCCGCCATCAGCAGGATGGTGAGCGCCAGAACCTGACGGCGGCCGAGACGGTCACCGAGCGGGCCCCAGACGAGCCCGCCGAGGGGTCGCACGACGAAGGAGACAGCGAACACCAGCAGGGCATACAACGTGGCAGAGCCGGTGTCGCCGGGAAAGAAGGACGCCGAAATATACGACACCGTGAACGCATACACGCCGTAGTCGAACCATTCGGTGGCGTTGCCCATTGCCGAAGCCGCGATTGCGCGTCGAAGAACTCCTGGCGGCAGGGCATCCTGGTCGGCTGGTGGATTCTCGTATGCCATGTTCCGCCCCCTCGAGGCCGCTGTCAGGTGAGTCCATTGTGTCCCGAGTGGCGGATGTTGTCGCCACTTTGCCGATTGCCACCGTGTCCGCGGACGCCGATAGTTTCGACCAGCGGCAGTGTGCGCCGACTCATCGACGGGTAGTCGACTGGGATGAACAGTCGCATCATCGCCGTGGCCGTCGACTGCCGCGACGCGCAATCACTGGCCCAATTCTGGTGTGAGGCTCTGGACTATCCGTCGACCCGCCAGTGGAACGACGCGTACGGCCGCACCTACGTCGAGGCGAATCGACCGGGATTTCCGACGCTGCTCTTCCAACCCGTCGCGGAGGAGAAAGCGGCCAAGAATCGACTGCACCTCGACATCGCCCCGTCGTCGCGCACGCAGGACGCCGAGGTGCAACGACTCCTCGCGCTCGGGGCCCGGCTGCTGAGCAACGATTCGAGGGTGCCGTGGGTGGTGCTCGCCGATCCGGAGGGCAACGAGTTCTGTGTTCTTCCCCCGCACCCGGTGGGCGACGATACGGGCGGATAGCGACGCCCTTCGATCAGCGAAGAGACCGCGACACCCGCTGCCGGACCACCCGCCCCCATGCCGCCACCCGGCGACGAGCGGTGTCGATCCACGGATGCTCGGTGACCAGCAGCACGGCGTCCCGCCAGGCACTGGGTGCGGGCAGCGATTCCACCGACCTCGTGACGAGACGATCGAGCGCCTCCGAGACCAGTGACGCCCGTTCCAAGTGCACCATGTGTCCTGCGCCGGGCACCCTGACGAGTTCTGCCTCCGGCAATTGCTCGGCGATCGCCTTCGAATACCGGAACGGCGTCAGGAGGTCCCTGTCGCCGCACAGCACCAAAGTCGGAACCGGTTCGAGGAGCGGCACCGCGGCGGTTTCGTCGTGGTTCTTGAACGAGGGCAGAAAATCGACGAGCGTCTTCAGGGGTGTGTCGTTGATCATCTGTTCGGAGTGCCAGACGATGGCCGGGCTGATACGACGATCACCAAACGACGCCGACCGCAGAATCGGCGCCAGCACGCGCTTGCTCGCGCCCCGGCCACCCTGGACTACGCGAGGCAGGGCACGTGCCGCCGTGCTGAATCCGGCGACCACCGGCGTGTTGAGGGTCCGCGCGAGGCCGACGTCCCCCAGTGCACCCGCCGCGGTCGCGATCAGTCCGACCCCCACCACCCGGGAACCGATCAGGTCGGGATGCCGGCCGACATAGGAGAGCACCGCCATTCCGCCCATGGAGTGCCCGACCAGCACGATCGGCCCCTCGGGGACGAGTGCCCGGATCACGGCGTCGATGTCCCGGGCGAGGTGCGGAATCGTGCAGGTCTCACGTCGCGGCACACCTGAATTGCCGTGCCCACGCAGATCGAAGAACACCATGCGGATCGTAGGTCCCCACACCTCTTCGAGGTGTACGCGCTGGAAATGCCAGCCGGTCATCCGGTTGCAGAAACCGTGCACGAAGACCACGGTGAGCGGCGCATATTCGGGACCGACCTCGCGGACGGCCAGCGGAACGCCATCGTCGGCCGCGACGACGCTGCCGCGGTCGCGGCTGAGCAGGTCGAAGTTCTCACCTGCGAACTCGTCGAACATAGTCTCCCAGCCGTTGCCGATATCGGGGTACGCGTCTGACGTTGGTCGTCCTGGAGAATAGCGCGTGGCGACGACCTGCCCCTGCCGCTACGCCCGAGCCGTCGGCTCGTCGACCGCGTTGGCTAGGCTGTAGCTCAGCATGTCCATCACAGCACCGAGCCGGCGAGATCTGAAGAACTCCCTCGGCGAACTCACTTTGCGCGACGAGCACCGGCTCCGCAGGCGACTGGACCGAGCGCGCACGCCCCAGGCGCTCGCCGGCGTCTCGGACGAGATCGCGGCCGCCCGCGCCCGCCTCGAGCGCCGGCGGGCGAGCGTTCCCCGCATCGACTACCCCGACGCGCTCCCGGTCAGCCAGCGCCGTGACGACATCGCGCACGCCATCTCGGAGCACCAGGTGGTAATCGTCGCGGGTGAGACCGGCTCGGGCAAGACCACGCAGATTCCGAAGATCTGCCTCGAACTCGGCCGCGGGGTACGCGGGCTCATCGGGCATACGCAGCCCCGCCGGCTCGCAGCACGGACGGTAGCCGAACGGATCGCCGAAGAGGTACACAGCGAACTCGGGGAGACGGTCGGCTATACGGTGCGGTTCACCGACCAGGTGTCGGACGGCACACTCGTCAAACTGATGACCGACGGCATCCTCCTCGCCGAGATTCAGCGCGACAAGATGCTCCGCCGGTACGACACACTCATCATCGACGAGGCTCACGAGCGCAGCCTGAACATCGACTTCATCCTGGGGTACCTACGCCAGCTACTCCCCCGGCGACCCGACCTCAAGGTCGTGATCACCTCGGCCACGATCGACCCTCAGCGGTTCGCCGAGCACTTCGCCGTCGACGGCGTGCCCGCACCGATCGTGGAGGTGTCGGGGCGAACCTTCCCTGTCGAGATGCGTTACCGCCCTCTCACCGTCGAAGTGGGCGATCAGACCTTCGATCGTGATCCCGTCGACGCGGTGTGTGAAGCCGTCGAAGAACTGTCGGCGGAAGGGGACGGCGACATCCTCGTCTTCCTGTCCGGCGAGCGGGAGATCCGCGACACCGCGGACGCGCTGCGGGACAGACGACTGCGGGGTACCGACATCGTTCCGTTGTACGCGCGACTCTCCGCGGCGGAACAGCACAAAGTGTTCACTCCCCACACGGGACGTCGGGTCGTCTTGTCGACGAACGTCGCCGAGACGTCCCTGACCGTGCCCGGCATCCGTTACGTCGTGGATCCGGGAACTGCCCGCATCTCGCGCTATTCGGTGCGCACGAAAGTGCAGCGTCTCCCGATCGAGCCGATCTCCCAGGCCTCCGCCCGCCAGCGCTCCGGTCGCTGTGGACGCGTCGCGGACGGCATCTGCATTCGGCTGTACTCGGAAGAAGACTTCGAGTCCAGGCCCCCGTTCACCGAGCCGGAGATTCTTCGCACCAATCTCGCATCCGTCATTTTGCAGATGACCGCCCTCGGTCTCGGTGACATCGCCGCGTTTCCGTTCGTCCAACCGCCCGATCCGCGCGCGATCCGGGACGGCATCGGCCTGCTCGAAGAGCTGGGCGCGATCGAGCAGTCCACCCAGAAGGAGCAGCCGGTCCTGACCCCGGTCGGACGCGAACTCGCCCAGATTCCGGTGGACCCTCGCATGGCCCGCATGCTCGTCGAGGCGCACCGGAACGGCTGCCTCGCCGAAGTCCTCGTGATCGTCTCCGCCCTGTCGATCCAGGACGTGCGCGAACGTCCCGCCGAATTCCAGCAGGCGGCCGACGAGAAACATGCCCGTTTCGCCGTGGAGAACTCGGACTTCCTGGCCTTTCTCGAGCTGTGGAAGTATCTCGGTGAACAACGGAACGAACTGTCCTCCAACCAGTTCCGGAAGATGTGCCGCAACGAATTTCTTCACTGGCTTCGCATCCGCGAATGGCAGGACCTCCATGGCCAGCTCCGCCAGATCACCCGCGGACTGGGCTGGGAGGTCAGCAGTACCTCCACCGCCGGGGAGGCGGCGATTCACCAATCGCTGCTGGCGGGACTGTTGTCGCACATCGGACTTCGCGAGGGCGACAAGCGCGACTTCCTCGGTGCGCGTGGAAGCCGATTCGCCATCTTCCCCGGTTCGAGCCTGTTCAAGAAGCCCCCGCGGTGGGTGATGGCCGCAGAACTCGTAGAAACCTCTCGGTTGTGGGCACGAATGTCCGCGAGGATCGAACCCGAGTGGGCCGAGAAGCTCGCGCCGCACCTCGTGAAACGCACCTACTCCGAACCGCACTGGTCGTCCAAGCGCGGATCCGCCATGGCGTGGGAACGCGTGACGTTGTACGGGATCCCCCTCGTCGCCCGGCGCGCGGTGAACTACGCTGCCATCGACCCCCAAACGTCCCGCGAACTGTTCATCCGCCATGCACTCGTCCAGGGCGAATGGCAAACTCAGCACACATTCTTCCACGCCAACCGCGCACTGCTCGAAGATGTCGAGGAACTCGAGCATCGCGCGCGTCGCCGCGACATCCTCGTCGACGACGACACGTTGTACGAATTCTACGATCAGCGTGTGGGCGCCGAGGCAGTGTCAGCCCGTCACTTCGACTCCTGGTGGAAGGTGGCCCGCCGCGCCACGCCGGACCTCCTCACCTTCACCCAGTCGACGGTCGTCAACGCCGATTCGGTCGCCGTGCTGGGTGGCGACTACCCCGACGCCTGGCGTCAGGGAGACATGCAGTTCCCGCTCACCTACCAGTTCGAGCCCGGGAACGAGGACGACGGCGTCAGCGCTCGCATCCCGATCGCCCTGCTCGCCGGTCTCCGGCCGGTGGGCTTCGATTGGCTCGTCCCCGGCATGCGCGTCGAGTTGGTGACGGCCCTGATTAAGACTCTCCCCAAAACCCTACGCCGGCAGGTGGTTCCGGCCCCCGACTTCGCGGCAGCGGCCCTCGCGGCGGTGAAACCGCGTTCCGAACCGCTCGTCACAGCGATGGCTCGGGAGTTGTCGCGACTCGGGGCATGCCGCATCGATCCGAAGGACTTCGATGTCGCGGCACTCCCCGACCACCTACGCATGACGTTCGCGGCCGTGGACGAGAAGGGCACCGTCCTGAGCCGCGACAAGGATCTGGTGGCGCTCCGCACGTCCCTCGCTCCCCGCGTGCAAAAGGAAGTCGCGAAGGCGGCCTCCGCTTCCGAGCGGCCCCCTGCGCTCACCTGGACGCCGGACACGCTCGGTTCCCTCGAGCCGACGGTGACCCGAGAACTGGGCGGGCAAAAAGTCACCGGCTATCCCGCCCTCGTTCCCGAGGGCGATGGTGTCGCCGTCCGTGTCCTGAGCACACCGTCCGAGCAACGGGCGGCTATGCGCGCCGGAACCCGCAGGCTCCTCCTCGCCGCCGTACCGACCCAGGCCAAGACGGTCGTCACCGGGCTGAGCAACACCCAGCGGCTGACCCTCGGCCAGAATCCGGACGGCAGCCTCGACGCGTTGATCGACGACTGCCGCAATGCCGCGGCTGACCAGTTGATCGCCGCTCACGGGGCGCCGATCCGCACTCCCCGTGACTTCGACGCGCTCGTCGCCGAGGCGCGAGCGGCGATGGCCCGCGAGGTCGCAATTCTGCTACGCCTCGTCCTGCCGATTCTGGAATCTGATCACCGACTGGCCGTGGTTCTCGAACGGGCCACCGGGGAGGCTGCCGACGATGTGCGGGAACAGCGCGCGGCGCTGCTCTTTCCTCGATTCGTTGCCGAGACCGGATCCGCGCGGCTCCGTGAGCTACCTCGGTATCTCACCGCCGCCGCCGCACGCCTCGAATCGCTCCCCGGCAGTGCACCCCGCGATCGGAAGGGAATGGACGTCCTCGACCGCGTATATGCAGCATATGAACGCATGCTGGCAACGCTGCCGGAGGAGCGGCACCATTCGCCCGACATCGACGCGATCCACTGGATGATCGAGGAACTCCGAGTCAGCTTGTTCGCCCAGACGATCGGGACACCGATACAGGTGTCCGAGAAGCGGGTTCTCAGCGCGATGCAGAAGGTGCGCTGATGGCCGAATCGGGTGTCATTCGCTTTCGCGGGACTCGCGATGAGCGCGTAGTTCTTTGATTTCGCGCGCGAAATCTTCCGCCGAACTGAACGAGCGGTACACGGACGCGAAACGCAGATACGCGACCTCGTCCAGATCCCGGAGGGGACCCAGGATGGCGAGCCCGACCTCGTTGCTGGGAATCTCCGCGGAACCCGAGGCCCGCACGGCATCTTCGACTTGCTGGGCAAGAAGATTCAGTGCGTCGTTGTCGACTTGGCGGCCCTGGCAGGCGCGCCGAACGCCGCGCACCACCTTCTCCCGACTGAACGGTTCGGTGACACCGCTGCGCTTGACGACCGAGAGGACCGCGGTTTCCACGGTGGTGAACCGGCGGCCGCACTCGGGGCACGAGCGTCGCCTGCGGATGGCCTGACCTTCGTCGGCTTCCCGGGAATCGACCACACGTGAATCGGGGTGCCGGCAGAACGGGCAGTGCATGGCGATTCCTTCGTCGTAGCCGTCGTGGCCGCGGCTTTTCGCCTCCCCCGATGGCGAACCGACGAATACGGATTCACGCAGCGGATGCACGATCTCGACGCGACCACACGAAGTGGTGGGACTGACAGCATTCGAGACTACTCGTCTGTCGATCGGCGGAGGCATGCAGAGCCACCACGATCACCGGGTGCCGGACGCAGGAACGATCAACGTCTGCCCCGGATGCACGACGGAGTCCGACATGGCATTGAGTTCCATGATCTGTTCGACGACCCGCGCCACAGGACGGTCCGGTAAGACAGTCGCGGCCACGGCAGCGAGAGTGTCGCCCTCCCGGACCTGAACGACCTCGGTCGCGCCCGACGACCCCATGTCGTCGACGGTGGCAAACTGCGCCACTCCCACGAGGCCCAACAGAACTGCGGCCGTGATCGCGATGCTTGCGAGGACCATCCGCCAACCCACGTCGCTTCCCCGATACGCGTGCTCGGCCCGAGACATGCGTGACCGGGTGCCGTAGGCGACCGTTCCGGCTGCGGGACGGCGAAGGTCACCCTCGACGAAACGCCGGCGGGGCAGTGTCCGGTACGACCGCCCCCCACGCGAGCGGACGACGCGTGACCCGGCGCCCGACCGAACCGCGCGCGGGCCGAGTGCCTGCCGATCCAGGACGGCCTGGCCATCCACGTTTCGGCCGTTCAGTACTGATTGCCGATGGAGAACTGACTGCCGATGGAGAACTGCGTTGCTCATCGGGACCTCCGCTGCTCGAATCCGATTCCGTCCCGCCAGGCGTGGGAGTCTGCCGGGTGTTCGATCACGCGTTCGAAAGAACACATGTTCGATTTCTACCACGCGGGTCCGACAAAGTCTTCCCTTCGCGGTCGAACACGTGCACGACACGGTCGAACAGGTGTTTGATACTGCGGCGGAACCGAGATAGATTCGAGGCAACGAAACAACAGTCACATACGACCCATTTTCGAGTGGATCCGCACGACCCACACCACGCGATCCACATCCGCACGGCAGAAGATCGACACGACAAACGGAGGCCCCTCGCCATGAAGGACGACAGCTCGACCGACGGTTCGGCTCCACAGGTGAGCGGCGGCACCGCCGCCGGGTTGACCGATCGGCAGCGCCGCGTCCTCGAGGTGATTCGGACGTCCGTGAACGAGCGGGGTTACCCGCCGAGTATCCGGGAGATCGGCGACGCGGTGGGCCTCACCTCGACGTCGTCGGTCGCCCACCAGCTCCGCACGCTCGAACGCAAGGGCTTTCTCCGCCGCGACCCCAATCGTCCACGCGCCGTCGACGTGCGCGGTGTGGACGAGGTTGCCGCAGGCGCCGCCGCGAACGCTGCCAATGCGGGCAATGCTGCCCGCGCCACCACCGCCCCCTTGGCCGCGGTTCCTACCGGTGTCGAGGGCGCACCGCTACCGGAGCCGACCTTCGTGCCGGTTCTCGGCCGAATCGCCGCAGGTGGCCCGATCCTCGCGGAGGAGGCTGTCGAGGACGTCTTCCCGCTTCCCCGCGAACTCGTGGGCCAAGGGTCGTTGTTCCTGTTGAAGGTGGTCGGTGAGTCGATGATCGACGCGGCGATCTGCGACGGCGACTGGGTGGTGGTGCGTCAGCAGAACGTGGCGGAGAACGGTGACATCGTCGCCGCGATGATCGACGGCGAGGCCACGGTGAAAACCTTCAAGCGCACGAAGAACGAGGTGTGGCTGATGCCCCACAACGCGTTGTTCGAGCCGATCCCCGGCAACGAGGCCGTGATCCTGGGCAAGGTCGTCACCGTGATGCGCAAGATCTAGAGGGCAGTCCTCACACGGAAGAGCCCGCGGCACACGCCGCGGGCTCTTCCGTGTCCTCGAGATGTCGCTGACCGGGTCAGAGGTTGAGCCCCCGTCCGATGATCTCTTTCATGATCTCCGTGGTTCCGCCGTAGATCGTCTGCACACGGGAATCCATGTAGGCCTTGGCAATCGGGTACTCCTTCATGTACCCGTACCCACCGTGCAGCTGCAGGCACCGGTCGATGAGCCGGACCTGGGCTTCGGTGGTCCACCACTTGGCCATGGCGGCTTCCTGGACGGAGAGCTTCTCGTCGTTGAGCAGTTCGATGAACTTGTCGACGAGGACGCGTACAGCTGTTGTCTCCGTAGCGAGCTCGGCGAGTACGAAGCGCGTGTTCTGGAAACTGCCGATGGACTTGCCGAAGGCCTTCCGGTCGCGGCAGTACTGGATCGTCATCTCCAGCGCCGACTCCATGGCCGCCGCGGCCACCACGGCAATCGACAGACGCTCCTGCGGGAGATTCTTCATGAGGTAGAGGAAGCCCATTCCCTCCTCACCGAGCAGATTCGCCGCCGGAACACGCACGTCGGTGAAGCTCAATTCCGCGGTGTCCTGGGCCTTCATGCCGATTTTGTCCAGGTTGCGGCCGCGTTCGAAACCCTCCATGCCCCGTTCGACGACGAGGAGGCTGAATCCCTGCGCGCCCTTGTCGGGATCGGTACACGCGACGACGATCACGAGGTCTGCGTTGATGCCGTTGGTGATGAAGGTCTTGGAACCGTTGAGAACCCAGTCGTCGCCGTCACGAACCGCACGGGTCTTGATTCCCTGCAGATCACTGCCGGTACCGGGTTCGGTCATGGCGATCGCCGTGATCAGCTCCCCGGAGGCGAACCCGGGCAACCAGCGCTGCTTCTGCTCCTCGTTGGAGAGCTCGAGCAGGTAGGGGGCCACCACGTCGTTGTGCAGTGTGAAGCCGACGCCGCTGTATCCCCCGCGCGTGGTCTCTTCGGTGATGATCGCGTTGTACCTGAAGTCGCGGACACCGCCGCCGCCGAACTCCTCCGGCACCGCCATACCGAGAAAGCCCTGCTTACCGGCCTCGACCCACACGCTGCGGTCGACAATGTTCTGTTCTTCCCACTTGGCATGGTTGGGTTCGGCGTGCTGGGCGAGAAACTTTCGGTACGACTCCCGGAACAGTTCGTGCTCCGGTTCGAACAGGGTGCGCTCCACGCCGACTCCTCATATCAAACTTGTTCGGGTACGTCTCGTTCGACGGTAGAGGTGGCGGACGCAGCGGAGAATGACCCAGGTGATCGCGATTCGTGACCCATCCGGTTCGGTCAGGACCTGCGGAACCCCGCGAGCGACCGCATGACGGGATAGGCGACGAGGATGCCGATCGAACCCCAGGCGATTCCGCCGAGCTCCACCGAGCCCATCGTCAGTGTGAGGTCCCCGATGCCGGCAACAAGCGCCGCCGCAACGACGGTCAGATTTACCGGGTCGGTGAAATCGACCTTCGCCTCCATCCAGATGCGGACACCCAGGACGCCGATGAGCCCGTACAGCACCAGAGTCGCGCCGCCGATGACACCGCTCGGGACGGTGAAGACCAGGGCACCGAACTTGGGGGAAAATGCCAGGACCACGGCCGTGGCGGCAGCAACCCAGTACGCCGCGGTCGAATAGACCCGTGTCGCGGCCATGACCCCGATGTTCTCGGCGTAGGTGGTGGTGCCGGAGCCACCGCCGAATCCCGCCAGGGTGGTGGCGAGTCCGTCCGCGACGAGTGCGTCGCCGGCAACGTCGTCGAGTGATCGGCCGGTCATCGCGGACACCGCTTTCACGTGGCCGACGTTCTCGGCGACGAGGACGATGACGACGGGCAATGTCAGCGCGATCACCGACCATTCGAACGTGGGCCCCCGCAACTCGGGCATTCCGAACCAGGCTGCATCGCGCAGGGCGGTCACGCGTTCGTCGGCGAGGCCCCCGGTGATCGCCGCGAAGATCCAGCCGAGGACAACGCCGACCAGGATCCCGAGACGGCCGAGCAATCCGGGTCCAAGAACGGTGACGACAAGAATCGCGAGCAGGGTCACGCCCGCGATGAGGGGTTGTGACTCGAACGAATCGACCGCTGTCGGAGCGAGATTGAGCCCGATCAGCGCCACGACAGCGCCCGTGACGACGGGCGGCATGACCGCGTCGATCACCCGGGAGCCCGCCAGTTTCACGGCCACGCCGACCAGCAAGAGGAGCACACCCGCCGCCGCCACCCCGCCGAGCTGGGCGGCGGGACCGGATGCCTGGGATGCCGTCAACGGGGCGATGAATGCGAAGGAGGAACCGAGGTAGCTGGGAATGCGGCCGCGGGTCAGGAGCAGGAAGAGCGCCGTTCCGATCCCCGAGAACAACAGCGTGGTGGTGACCGGGAAGCCGGTAATCGTCGGCACCAAGAGGGTGGCACCGAACATCGCGATGACGTGTTGCATCCCGATCCCGACCGTACGGGGCCAGGTCAGACGCTCGGCAGGTGCAACGACCTCTCCATCGGCAATCCGCCTACCGTCACCGTGCAGGGTCCACCCGAAGGCCTTCGCGGGGGCGGCCTGGTCGGAACCCCCTCCGACCGGGCCGTCGGAGGCGTCGGTTTCTCTTCTCGTCACAGTTGGCCAATAGTAGGGACGATCTGCGAATTTCGCGCCGTGGGGCCCGAAACGACACGGCAAGCGTCGTCAGCCCAAGACCCGAGCCGCGACGTTCCGCGCCTCCATGGGATCGCTGGTGGCCAGTACCTCCTCGGCGGCGCGACGGCACTGTTCCTGGGACACCGTGCCTATCTTGGCGCCCACGCCGGACACCGCAGCACCTGCGCAGGACAGCGACGTCACCCCGAGCCCCACTAGCACGCATGCAAGAAGAGGATCGGCTGCCGCCTCGCCGCACACACCCACGGGCTTCCCGGCCGCAAGTCCCGCCGCAGCGGTGCGCGCGACGAGGTCGAGGACCGCAGGCTGCCACGGATCGGTGAGCGCCGCGAGTTCGGAGGACATGCGGTCGGCAGCCATCGTGTACTGCGCAAGGTCATTCGTACCGATGGACAGGAAGTCGACGTGCCGGAGCAGGCGGTCCGCGAGCAGCGCCGCGGCCGGTACCTCGATCATCACGCCGGGAGTCAGACCCCGCGCCCGGACCTCGGCAGCGAAGTTCTCGGCCTCCGCGGTGGTGGCGATCATCGGTGCCATCACCCACGGCTGTGACTGAGTCTGTTTCGCCGCAGCAGCGATGGCGTCGAGTTGCCTACCGAGAATGCCCGGGTTCTGAACCGCGATGCGGATTCCCCGGACGCCGAGCGCCGGGTTGGCCTCGTCTGCCGTAGTGGCGAAGCGCAGCGGCTTGTCCGAACCGGCATCCAAGGTGCGGATCACTACCTTCCGACCGGAAAACGCCTCGAGCACCTCCGCGTAGATGTCCGCCTGCTCGTCGACACCGGGTTCGGAATCACGGTCGAGGAAGCACAGTTCGGTGCGGAAGAGGCCGACGCCTTCGGCAGCGGTCTCCCGTGCGGATCTGGCGCCGGCGCCATCCTGCACGTTGGCGAGGATCGATACGGGTCGGCCGTCGCTGGTCCGCCCCGGACCCGACCACGTCGAAATCCTCGCCCGCTCCGCTCGGCCGTGCTCGACCGCGGCCCGCGCTTCGGCCGGATCCGGCTCCACCACCACTTCGCCTGCCGCACCGTCGAGCAGCACGGGAGTGCCTGCCGGAACCGACTCGAGATCGTGTACTGCCACCACGCACGGAATGCCGAGCTGCCGCGCGATGATCGCGGTGTGGCTGGTCGGCCCCCCGAGCAGGGTGACGAGTCCGACGATCGACGCGGGGTCGAGACCTGCGGTGTCTGCTGGAGCTAGATCCCGCGCGCACAGGATCGATGGCGCGTCGGGAACGGGAATGCCTGGTTCGGGTAGACCCCGGAGTTCCGACACGACCCGATCGCGGATGTCGCGCAGATCGGTCACGCGTTCGGCCATCAGCCCACCCATCTTGGTGAACAGCGCCGCAAACTGCTCGGTTGCTTCGGAGGCTGCTTCTTCGGCGGGCGCCCCGCCGGCAATCAGCTTCTGAGCTGCGCCCAGCCATCCCCTGTCTGCCGCCATGGCCGCGTTGGCCTGAAGGACCTCCGCAGCAGCTCCCGACACGGTGGCTGCCCGATCGCGCAGGCGCTGAGCCACCACCGCTGCAGCTTCCTCGAAGCGAACTTTCTCCTGGTCGCGCCCGGATTCGTCCACCCTCGGCAGTCCGCTGGTGACCTCAGGTCGAGCGGCGGGCCAGATGACCGGCGCATAGGCGATGCCCGGCACCACCGGGGTACCTCGCACGATTTCACGGTTCTCGGTCATCGGGTCCTCCTGGCCGGTCGGTTCAGTCATCGCGTGGTTCGCACACGCATCAACTCTGTGACGGAGATTACTCTCAACTCTTGACATGTCAACACAGTCGGGCGTAAAACAACATGACACAACATTTCGTGTGATGCGGACCATATCGGACTTCGCCCCGATCGGACTTCCTCACCGAACTTCTTCGAGACAAGGAACGGGGAGACGGTGTACCCGGAAGAACGTCAGCAGGCAGTCACCACACTGATCTCGCAACGCGGCCGCATGTCGGTCGCGGATCTCTCCGACACCTTCGGCGTCACCACCGAGACGGTCCGGCGGGATCTCGCCCTGCTCGAGCGGCTGGGACACGTCCGACGCGTGCATGGTGGCGCGGTGCCCGCAGGATCTCTCACGGTCACCGAACCGGGCATGACGGAGCGGGACCACACCCGCGCCGAGCAGAAGGACCGGATCGCCAAGCGCGCGGCCTCGTTCCTGCCTCCCTCCGGGGGAAGTGTGCTGTTCGATGCGGGAACGACCACCGGCCGGATCATCCCGGAACTGCCGTCCGACGCCGACCTCACAGTGATCACGAACTCCGTGCCCATTGCCGCCCGGCTTGCCGGACTGAACTCGGTCACCCTTCATCTGCTCGGCGGCCGGGTGCGGGGTGTCACCCAGGCTGCAGTCGGCGAGGAGGCATTACGCATTCTCGACGTTCTTCGGGTGGACGTCGCATTCATCGGCACCAACGCCCTGAGCGTCGGCCACGGTCTGTCCACACCGGACACCGACGAGGCGGCGGTGAAGCGGGCCATGGTCCGATGCGCCAACCACGTCGTGGTGGTGGCCGACTCGTCCAAGGTGGGGCGCGAGCACCTGGTGAGTTTCGCACCCATCCACAGCGTCGACATTCTCGTCACCGATTCCGACATCAGCCCCGCAGACCGAGCCCATTTCCACGACCAGGGAATCGAGGTGGTGATCGCATGATCGTCACGCTGACCGCAAATCCGAGTATCGACCGCACCGTGACCCTCGGGGGACGGCTCGAACGCGGCTCCGTCCTTCGCGCTGTCGCCACCCATAACGATCCGGGTGGCAAGGGTGTCAACGTGGCGCGCGCCCTGACCTCCGCCGGCGTCGCCACGGTGGCGATCCTCCCCGCCAACGCCGGCGATCCGTTGCCGTCCACCCTCAGGGACAACAAAATCGAGCACGTCACCGTGGCCATGTCCGGCTCGGCCCGCACCAACATCACGATCACCGAACCCGACGGCACCACCACGAAGATCAACGAACCCGGTGTCCCGATGACGGCTCAGTCCCTCGCCGATCTGCACACCGCGCTTTCCGAGTTCGGTGCGCGTGCCGACTGGGTCGTGTTGGCTGGTTCCCTGCCGCCCGGTGTTCCGACCGACTGGTACGCCACGCTTGTCGAGTCGCTGCGCTCGGCGTCCTGCAAAGTGGCGGTCGACACCTCCGACGCTCCCCTGCTGGCCTTGGCGGAACGCTTTCCCGCCGCCGCACCGGACCTCGTCAAACCGAACAGCGAGGAACTCGCCCAGCTCACCGGCTACGACGGTCGCCTACTCGAAGAGGCCGCGCTGCAGGGCGATCCGACTGCGGCCGCCCACGCAGGAAGGCTGCTCCTCGATCGCGGCGTCGAGACGGTACTCGTCACCCTGGGAGCGGCCGGTGCCGTTCTGGTGACGAACGACGGTTCCTGGTGGGCGACGCCGCCACCCATCGTCGCGCGAAGCACCGTCGGGGCCGGCGATTCCTCGCTGGCCGGTTACCTGGCGGCGCACGTCGCCGGTGCAGCCCCTCCGGAGTGCCTACGATCCGCCGTCGCCTACGGCAGCGCGGCGGCGGCCCTCCCCGGTACCACCCTGCCGAGTCCCGAACACGTGCACAGGGACGCCGTCACTGTGACCGCCCTCACCTCCCCCGCCCCCGATCCGGCCTGACCCGAAGGACACCCCATGTCTCACTCCACTCCCGACCGCGATTCGGGGCCGCAGATCATCAGCGAAGATCTGATCTCCCTGGATTCCGACCTCGGAGCATCCAAGGAGGACGTGATAGCCGCGCTCTCCACCCGGTTGGCCGACGCCGGCCGGGCCACCGATTCGGACGCTCTTCGCGACGCCGCGCTGGCACGCGAATCACAATCCGCGACAGGCCTTCCCGGTGGAATCGCCATTCCCCACTGCCGAGCGGAGGCCGTGTCGGCTGCCTCCCTCGGCTTCGCCCGGCTCACACCCAAGGTCGACTTCGGCGCCCCCGACGGCCCCGCCGACCTGGTGTTCCTCATCGCCGCCCCGGAGGGCGCCGGCGCCGAGCACATGAAGTTGCTGTCCTCACTCGCCCGGGCGCTGGTGCGTCCCGACTTCGTCGGTGCACTGCGCGAGGCGTCCACCCCGGCCGACGTGGTCACCCTCGTCCAGGACGTGCTGTCCCCGGCGCCGGCCACTGCCGCGGCCTCGACACCCGCGCCGACACCGACCGCGGCGTCGACGCCCGCTGCCGCCACACCCGAACGGGCCGCCGCCACACCCGAACCCGCCGCCACACCTGAACCGGCCGCCGAGGAGGCGTCCCGCCACATCGTCGCGGTCACTGCGTGCCCCACCGGAATCGCGCATACCTACATGGCCGCCGACTCCCTCGTCGCCGCCGGTGAGCGTGCGGGCGTGAAGGTGCACGTGGAAACCCAGGGTTCGAGTGGCAGCACTCCACTAGCCCCCGGACTGATCGCAGGCGCCGCCGCTGTCATTTTCGCCACGGATGTCGGCGTGAAAGGCAAGGAGCGGTTCGCGGGCAAGCCCGTGGTCGCCTCCGGCGTCAAGCGCGCAATCAACGAGCCCGATGTCATGATCACCGAGGCTCTGCGCGCAGGGATGAACCCGTCGGCCGCGACGGTGGGGGGCAGCGCATCCGCCGAGCCCGCGGAACCCGCCGGCTCGATCGGCTGGGGCACCCATCTACGTCAGGTCCTGCTGACCGGTGTCAGCTACATGATCCCCTTCGTCGCCGCGGGCGGCCTGCTGATCGCCCTCGGTTTCCTGCTCGGCGGGTACGAAATCTCCGGACCCGCCGAGGACATCGTCCTGAACAACTCCCTCGGCAGCCTGCCCGAGGGCGGTCTCACCACCTATCTGGGTGCAGTGCTGTTCCAGCTCGGTTCGCTGGCTTTCAGCTTCCTCGTTCCGGCCTTGGCCGGTTACATCGCCTTCGCGATAGCCGACCGACCCGGCATCGCACCCGGTTTCACCGCCGGCGCGGTAGCAGTATTCGTCGGAGCCGGCTTCATCGGTGGCCTGGTCGGTGGGCTCATCGCGGGTGTCGTCGCCCTGTGGATCAGCCGGATCGCCGTTCCTCAGTGGTTACGCGGCCTCATGCCGGTGGTCATCATTCCGCTCTTCGCGACCCTCATCGTGGGTGCGCTGATGTTCCTGGTGCTCGGCCGTCCCCTCGCCGCCATCACGTCCGGCCTGACCAATTGGCTCAACGGGCTGTCCGGTAGTTCGGTCATCTTCCTCGGCATCATCCTCGGACTGATGATGTGCTTCGACCTCGGTGGTCCGGTGAACAAGGCCGCCTATGCCTTCGCGGTGGCAGGACTCAACGTCAACGATCCCGCCTCACTCCGCATCATGGCGGCCGTCATGGCGGCCGGAATGGTTCCGCCGCTGGCCATGGCACTCGCCTCCACCGTTCTGCGGCCGAGCTTGTTCAGTGAGGCGGAACGGGAGAACGGTAAGGCCGCCTGGCTCCTGGGTTCGGCGTTCATCTCCGAGGGCGCCATCCCGTTCGCCGCCGCCGATCCCCTGCGCGTGATCCCGTCGATGATGGCCGGGGGCGCTGTCACGGGCGGCCTGATCATGGCGTTCGACGTGACCCTGAGCGCACCCCACGGCGGCATCTTCGTGTTCTTCGCCATCGGCAACCTGCTGTGGTTCCTGGTCGCCCTGGCCGCCGGCGTGGTCGTCGCCGCTCTCTGTGTCGTCGGAGCCAAAGAATTCATCAAACCCGGCGCGTCCGACGCCGAACTCGACCCCGACGTTGCGACAGTCGCAGCATAGGAAACATCACCGCGAGACAACCCCAACAGACCAAGGAGAGATCCATGCCCAGCACCACAGTCGCCGTTGGTTCGTCCATCGGACTGCACGCCCGCCCCGCCGCCGTCATCGCCGAAGCGGTGGCCGCTGCCGGAGTCCCCGTCACCCTCTCGGTCGCGGACGGCGAACCGGTCGATGCCGGCTCCGCACTCCTCATCATGACGCTCGGCGCCACCAAGGGCACCGATGTGACAGTGACCAGCGACGATGCGGATGCCGTCGAGAAAGTGGCTCAACTGGTGGCGGCAGATCTCGACGCATAGGACACACGAGGCCGCCTCGTTCCGCGTCCGGAGCCCTGCACGCGCCGCCCACCCGGCCGGGCAGGGCCCCGTTCGCGTTGCTACCCCGCGCCGCCGGCTTCGACAGCGGTCAGTCTCCGCTGCAGATGCAGGCGTTCGGGTTCCGTGCCGACGAGGGCGAGCGCCTCCCGGTACGCCGCCGCGGCCTCGGAAAACCGACCGAGGCGGCGCAGCAGCTCACCCCGGGTGGCCGGGTAGGGGTAATAGCCGCGCAGCCGAGGCTCGTGGTCCAACTCCTCCACCAACGCCAATCCTGCTTCGGCTCCGTCGCGCATCGCCACCGCGGCCGCCCGGTTGAGGGCCACCACCGGCGACCGTGCGATCGCGAACAGGACGTCGTACAGCGCCACGACCTGCGGCCAATCGGTGGTCGCCACGTCCGCCGCCTCGTCGTGGAGTGCAGCGATCGCCGCCTGCACTCCGTAAGGCCCGGGCGGGCCACCGGTCAGCGCGGTCAGCACCAGCGCGCTGCCCTCCTCGATCGACGCGCGATCCCAGCGTCCGCGGTCCTGGTCCTCGAGCAGCACAATTTCTCCATTCGGGCCAGTTCGGGCCGCGCGCCGAGCATGAATCAACAGCATCAGTCCGAGGAGCCCGGCGACCTCTCGTTCGGCGGGTAACAACCTACGAAGGATCCGCCCCAGCCGGATCGCTTCCTCGGCGAGATCGAGCCGTTGCAGGTCCGGGCCCGAACTCGCTGCGTAACCCTCGGTGAAGATCGAATAGATGACCTGAAGCACTCCCGGGAGGCGTTCCTGGAGCTCGTCGGCGCCGGGAACACGGAACGGAATCCGAGCGTCACGAATCTTCTTCTTCGCCCGCACGATCCGCTGGGCCATCGTCGCAGTCGGAACGAGGTATGCCCGCGCAACCTCCGGCGTCGTCAGGCCAGCGAGGCAACGCAGCGTCAGGGCACCCCGATCTTCGGCGGGAAGGGCCGGATGGGCACAGGTGAAGAAGAGCTGCAGCCGCTCGTCCGGCAGGTCGCTGCCGACCTCCACGGGTGCGACGGGATCGGCCCGATCAGCCTCGACTTGGAGGACTGCGAGCCGGGCGGCATAGGACTTGTCGCGCCGCAACCGGTCGACCGCCCGTCGCCGCGCCGTGGTCAGAAGCCACGCCCCCGGCTTGGCAGGCACACCTTGCACCGGCCAATGAACGAGCGCGGCCTCGATCGCTTCGGAAGACACCTCTTCGGCCAGGTCGAGATCGCCGAAGCGACGGACGAGCGACGCCAGCAACCGACCGCGTTCCTCGCGGAACACAGACTCGACTGTCCGTTCGATCCCAGGCGTCCCCTCGTCCCTCACGGTCAGGCCCCGAAGTCCGCGATCGGCCGCACCACTACGGAACCGCCCCCGCGTGCGCCGGGACAGCGGGCCGCCCAATCGAGTGCGACGTCGAGGTCCGGCACGTCGATGACATAGAAGCCGCCCAGCACCTCGCGGGTCTCGGCGAAGGGCCCGTCCGTGGTGATCGACCGGTCGCCGTCGGGCCCGACGCGCACCGTCGTAGCGGTGGTCAGGTCGGCCAGCGACTCGCTCGCGACCACGATGCCTGCCTCGGTGACCTGCTTGTCGTAGACCATCCAGTCTTCGACGGTGCACTGGGAGGTCGCATCCGCCGAAGCGGCGTTGATCAGCATCATGTATTTCATGTTCGACTCCTCTTGTCGTTCCGGCACGGTTGCCGTACACCATGACGACGAACAGGACGCAGCAGAATCGACACTCCCTTCAGAACATTGTTGCGATCGGGGCTATTTTGGGCGACCGGCCCTCACGCCGCACCTATTCAGCGGGTGCGCCGAAGACACGCGTAGGCCACGACCGCGATGAGCCCGCACAACGCGACTGCCCCCACTCCGATCGACAGCCCGGCGGAGGAACTCTTCTCCTCATCGGACACCGCTTCGGAAGAGGCGTGACCCTGCGCCATCGCCACCGCCCCGCGGAGCACCTGAACCGGGGGTGTGGGACCGTCCCGCGCCTCGGAGGCAATGAGAAGATCCCCGTCCTCGGTAAACGCCACCGCCTCACCTTGCGGCTGCGCAGGCAGGTGCACCCGGACGGTGGGACCCGCGGCCAAAGCCGCCGCGACATCACCATCCGGGGCGGCGAACAGGAACACGTCGGAGTAACTGCGCACCGCCGCAACGGTTCCGTCCGCGGATACCGCACCTCCGGTGAGCATGGTGGAATACACCGCCGGGGCCGTGGTGCCTGCGCCCGTGGTCGCATTGCCGGCCCCGTTCGGTTCCGCGACGTCGAGTGACCCCACCCTCTCGAGCGGGGTCGGCCCGGGACTGGCCAAGGCGTCGACAGAAAGTCCTCCCGCAGGCCGGTACACGATGCCCGGCCCGAAGACCTCCTTCGTCACGATCAGCGGTGTGCCGTCACGCTGGACCAGCACCGTCTCAGCGTCGTGGGGGCCATCCGGATACGTGAGCCGGTGCAATTTCCCCGCCCCGGTCGCGCGGTCCATTCCGATCAGCGCGACCGTCTCCCGCTTGCGACCGTTGTCGCCGATGTCGGCCAGCCACAGACGCCCGTCCGGGCCGGTTGCCAGATCCTCGACGTCGTAGGGATCGACGGGCACCGACAGCCAGCCGGTGACGCCGCAGGAGCCGTCCAGGTCCGCGACAGCACGATCGGAGCCGCTGTCACCGACCGCGTAGGACCGGCCCCCCACCGACACCAGCCCGGACAACTCGTCGAGCGACGCTTCGTCGGGGATCGATCCCGGATCGACTGTGTGCGGGGTGCAGAACGGTTCGAAGTCGGACGCTTCCACGGTGATCTGATCACCCAGGATCGGCTGCGCCGAACCCGACCCGGTAGTCACCAGGGGTGCACAGAGGGCCACGACTGCGACCGCTCCCGCAGTCAACCACCGGGACCGCTCAGGCACTGCCGGCGTACTGCAGCAGCGCCGACGCCAGGGCCTGCGGCACACGCGCGTGGATCAACGTGCCGTCCTCCTCGTGCGAGGATTCGAGGATCTGTCCGTCGGAGTGGATCCGGGCCATGAGATCGCCCCGCGAATACGGGAGACGCACGTTGACCTCGATCTCGGGTCTGAGCAGCACCTCGTCGAGCTGTGTCCGCAGTTCGGCGATTCCCTCACCCGTGCGGGCGGAGACGAACGCCGCACCGGGCAACAGTCCGCGGAGCTGGGTCAACGTGACCGGATCGGCTGCGTCGATCTTGTTCACCACGATGAGTTCGGGCGGCGCCGGCGCGTCGTTCTCCCGGATCACCTCGGTGATCACGGCATGGACTGCGCGGATCTGATCGAGCGGCAACGGGTCGGCCCCGTCCACCACGTGCAGCAGAAGATCCGCATCCGTCACCTCCTCGAGTGTGGACCGGAAGGCCTCGATCAACTGCGTGGGCAGGTGCCGCACGAAACCGACGGTGTCGGTGAGGATGTACTCGCGGCCGTCGTCGAGCGCAGCCCGACGGGTGGTCGGGTCGAGGGTGGCGAACAGGGCGTTCTGCACGAGCACCCCGGAGCCGGTGAGCGCGTTGAGCAAACTCGACTTTCCGGCGTTGGTGTAACCGACGATGGCGATCGACGGCACCTCACTGCGCAGGCGCCGGGTGCGCTTGGTGTCGCGGGCGGCCTTCATACCCTTGATCTCGCGCCGCAGCTTCGCCATCCGCTCACGGATGCGACGCCGGTCGGTCTCGATCTTGGTCTCACCCGGTCCGCGCAGACCCACACCACCGTTGCTGCCGGCGCGACCACCGGCCTGCCGGGACATGGACTCACCCCAGCCGCGCAGACGCGGCAACATGTATTCCATCTGGGCCAGCGCCACCTGGGCCTTGCCCTCTCGGGAGGTGGCGTGCTGGGCGAAGATGTCGAGGATCAGGGCCGTCCTGTCGATGACCTTGACCTTGACGACCTTCTCCAGTGCGGTGAGCTGCGCAGGAGTGAGTTCACCGTCGCAGATGACGGTGTCCGCCCCGGTGGACAAGACGACCTCGCGCAGCTCCTGCGCTTTACCCGAGCCGATGTAGGTGGCGGCATCAGGCTTGTCCCGCCGCTGCACGAGGCCTTCGAGGACCTCGGATCCCGCGGTCTCGGCGAGAGCGGCCAGTTCGGCCATGCTCGACTCGGCCTGCGCTGCGGTGCCCTGAGTCCAGACACCTACCAGGACCACGCGTTCGAGTCGGAGTTGTCGGTACTCGACCTCGGTGACGTCGGTGAGTTCGGTGGACAGGCCGGCAACTCGGCGCAGCGCGCTGCGATCCTCGAGTTGCATCTCGCCGACCGAGGGCCGCCCATCGTCGTGGGCGAACTCACCGGAGTCCGAGATCGGCGATTCTTCTGTGCGATGTGATTTCGTCATACACCCTCATGATCCCACGGAATGTCGAGGGTGCGCACGTCCATTTCGCGCAGGGCGATCAGGTGAGCGCGTTCCACCACGAATCGTCGACAGTGCCCGACGCCACCAGGACGGACGGCCCGCGTAGGGTCGCCCGTCCGTGGGACAGCGAAACAGTGACCTGACCACCGGGAATGCGGACGATGACTTCCCCCGAGTCGGCGCCCTCGTGACGCAAAGCAGCTGTTGCCGCGGCGACCGTTCCGGTCCCGCAGGAGCGTGTCTCCCCGACCCCACGCTCGTGGACCCGCATGTCGACTGCACCCGAATCGATGCGGGTGAGGATCTCGACGTTGACGCCGTGCGGGAAGAAGCCGGGGTCGAAGCCGGGCGCGGCGGTCAGGTCGAGCGCGGAGAGTGATGCGGCGGTGAGGTGGGGGTCGACGCACGCCAGATGCGGATTTCCGACGTCGATGCCGATTCCGTTGAACACTTTGCCGTCGAGGGTGGCAGCGCTCGATCCGAGGTCGCGAACCTTTCCCATGTCGACGGTCACCTCACCGAGCGGACCCGCGGCCGAGTGGACGACGACAGGCTTACCCCCGGCACGGCTCCCGACCACGAACTCGTCGCGTGTCTCGAGTCCGGTGGACAGAAGGTAGTGGGCGAAAACCCGGACGCCGTTGCCACACATCTCGGCGAGAGAACCGTCCGCGTTGCGGTAGTCCATGAACCAGTCGTCGGCGGACGTTCCGTCGGGCAGGTCGGCGAGGACACCGGCCTCGGCGAGCGCGCCCGCCTTGGCGACCCGCAGGACGCCGTCGGCGCCGAGTCCGCGCCGGCGATCGCACAGCGCCTTCACCCGCGGCACCGTCAGGTCGAGGCGCACGTCGAGATCGGGAAGGACGACGAAGTCGTTCTCGGTTCCGTGCCCCTTGCTGAAGTCCATGGGTCCCACCTTATCCAACCGGGGTGCGCGCCCACCCGGACCGCGCTTGTCCGCGGCCGCTCATCGTCGCTGCCGGGCGATTTCATAGAGAGCCACGGCACCGGCCGACGGTGCACCGAGCGAACTGGCGGCGCCGCCGATGGGAATGTTGACCACGGTGTCGCAGGCCGCTCGCCACGCGGCGCTCATGCCGCGAGTCTCGTTGCCGATCACCAGAAGTGTGCCTCCGGTGAAGTCGTGGGCGTCGATCGTGACGGAACCTGTCTCATCCGTTCCCACGATGTGCAGATCGGTGCCGGCCGCTCGACGTGCGTCCCGGAAGGCGAGGATGTCGTCGACCGAGGACACGGTGACGACCGGCATCGCGAAGAGCGAACCGGTGGAGGCGCGCACGCTCTGCGGGTCGAACGGGTCGGCGCCGTGGCCCACCACGACGACCGCGTCGGCACCGAATGCGTTGGCGGAGCGGACAAGGGTGCCGAGGTTGCCCGGCGAGCTCGGCCGGTCGAAGACCACGATCAGCGGACTCGCCTGCAGCTGCAGATCTTTCAGTCGCGGTGCGCGGATCTTCGCCACGGCGATCAGTTCCGGGGCGGTGTCGGCCTTCTCGCCCAACTCCCCCATCAGTTCGGCACTGACACCGATCTGTTCGATCGACCGGACGCCGCGTACGTCGCGGGCCCACTCCGACAGGGGTGGGCCGTCGACGCGGTACAGCAGCGATTCGATCGGCCACTCGTAGTCGAGCGCCAGCGTGAGGGGGCGCACACCCTGAATCAAGAAGCGCCCCGCTTTCGAGCGTTTGCTGCGGTTGGTGAGGTAGGACTGCCACTGCTGGAATCGGGCATTGCGAGCGGTGACCAGGAGATTCGAGGTCGGGCGGTTCCGTCCGGACGGCGTGCGGCTCATCGTTCTCCCGGTGTCGGCGGTTGTTGCAGCATTCGGACGGTCGTGTCGGCGAGGTGTGGATCGCTGCCGTCGACCCAGCGGATACGCGTGTCCCGGCGGAACCACGACCGCTGACGGCGCACATAGCGACGAGTCCCGATGAACGTGCGCTCCCGGGCCTCGTCCAAGTCGTATTCCCCGTCGATCCACGCGAGTACCTGCGCGTAGCCGATGGCGCGCGGTGCGGTCACCCCTTCCCGCAGGCCCACGTCGATCAGACCGCGCACCTCCTCCACGAGACCGCGATCGAACATCAGCTCGGTCCGGAGTCCGATGCGTTTATCGAGCTCCGCGGTCTCCCTGTCGACACCGACAATGCGTGTGCCCCAGCGTGGTTCACCGATGCGGGGCGCAGACGCCGCGAACGGCCGACCGGTGATCTCCACGACCTCGAGGGCCCGCACCAGACGTCTGCCGTCGGTCGGAAGGATGGATGCGGCGGCATCAGGATCCACCCGGCTCAGCTCCGCATGTACTGCGGCGACACCGTGCTCGGCGAGGACGGCTTCCCACCGGGCGCGCACCGAAGGATCGGTGGCCGGGAAGCTCCACTCGTCGAGCAGGGACTGCACATACATCATCGATCCGCCGACGATGATGGGGACGACGCCGCGCGCCGCGATCGCCTCCACGTCACGGACCGCAGCCCGTTGGTAGTTCGCCACCGTGGCGGTCTCGGTCACGTCGAGCACGTCGAGTTGGTGGTGCACGATGCCGCGTCGCTCGTCGGGTGCCAGTTTCGCGGTCCCGATGTCCATGCCGCGATAGAGCTGCATCGCGTCGATGTTGACGATCTCCCCGCCCCACCGTTCGGCAAGGTCGAGGGCAAGCTCCGATTTCCCGGTGGCCGTGGGCCCGACGACCGCCACTGGAACCGGCGACGTCATGGACGCCACTCCCCCACGTGGTACGCCACTCCGTACGGCGCCGCGCTGTAGAGCGTCCGGCAGGAGGAAGGGGGCGCGTCGAACACGCCGGCGAGCACCTGCCACGGAACCCGTCCACCGAGCCCCAGTTGGTTGCACAGCCCCGGTTCGAGGGCGAGAAGAGCATCGCGGTCGCCTGATTCCAGCGCCGCATCGACTCGGGCCTGTACTCCCTCCGCTCGCGGGTCGAACGCACCCGGCGCCTTCGCGGTCAGGGTGTTGGCCCCGTCCGCGACAATCACGAGGCCGCGGGGCTCGTCATCTCGGTCGAGGAAGTCCCGCAGTGCCGCGCCGTACTCGGCGCACCGCTCGACCGGCAGGTCGGCGGCTAATATGCGGGCGTCGACCACCGCGTCCGGCGCCCAGGTTCCGCGTATCCATCCGGCTGTCAGTGCCGCGAGCGGTAGCTCCGGGTCCGGATTCTCGGCGTGTCCGGGCCGCAGCGTGATCCGAATGTCGACCCCGTAGCCCAGGTACGTGCCCTGCGCCTCGGAAGGCACATCGACGGTGGTGGCGCCCGCACCTACCGCAACCCACTCGGAGGAGAGCGCCGACAACGCCTTGGCGGCCACCGCCACCGCGTCCCTCAATGATGCCGTCTCTGCTGCCGCTGCGCCCGCCAGTTCAGGGACCAGAAGCGGCGGTGAGGGCACGAGAATTGCGGCGGTGAACACACGCGTCACGCTAGTCGACCGCCCGAACGGACCCGACATCCGATTCGGCGCCTGCACTCGTTCGGTACCAACGGTGCCAGTCTGACCTGATTCAATAGTCCCCAGAGCCCGTACCGGGTTCAATGGAACCAGCCCTGCCGGGTCGGTATGGAGCCGGTAATGCGTTCAGGCAGCCGTGACGCGCGGCAGAGATGAGGAAGCGATGACCGACAGTAGCGACGCACAGCCCGCCGTGGAGCCTGCCGCCGAGCAGCACGACACGCCGAAGCCGAGTGTCCCTAAACCGGGCGGCGCCGCGAAACCGGGTGCACCCAAACCGGGCCCCACGCCGAAGCATGCACTCTCCGCCCCCGCCGTCGCAGCCCCGCCCGGGAGCGACCCCAGCAAGTTCGGCCGGGTGGACGACGACGGCACCGCGTGGGTCAAGACCGCCGACGGTGAACGGCAGATCGGTTCGTGGCAGGCCGGTGACGCTGCCGAGGGGCTGGCACATTTCGGTCGGCGATTCGACGACCTCGCCACCGAGGTGGCCCTCCTCGAGGCCCGGCTCAACTCCGGAGCCGGAGACGCGAAGAAGACCAAGGCCGCGGCGATCGCCCTCGCCGAATCGTTGCCGACGGCAGCGGTGATCGGTGACATCGAATCGCTCGCTGCCCGACTCGATGCCGTCATCGCCGGCTCGGACGAAGCCGCCGCGCACGCGAAACACGAGAAGGAAAAGTCGCGGCAGGCACATACCGAACGCAAGGAGGAGCTGGCCGCCGAGGCCGAGCGGATCGGCGCGGAATCCACACAGTGGAAGGCCGCGGGTGATCGCCTCCGCGAAATCCTGGAAGAGTGGAAAACCATTCGCGGAATCGACCGGAAGGTCGACGATGCGCTGTGGAAGCGTTACTCCAAGGCGCGCGAGGCATTCAACCGACGCCGCGGCGCGCACTTCGCCGAGCTCGATCGCGAACGTGCGGCGGCAAAGACGAAGAAGGAAGAGCTCGTCGCCCGCGCCGAGGCCCTTGCCGACTCCACCGAGTGGGGACCTACCGCCGGGGCGTTCCGTGATCTTCTCGCCGAATGGAAGGCCGCCGGCCGCGCGCCTCGCGAAGCCGATGACGCACTGTGGAAGCGGTTCAAGGGCGCTCAGGACATGTTCTTCGCCGCGCGCAACGCCGCCTCCTCCGAACGCGACGCCGAGTTCGAGGAGAATGCGGTCGCGAAGGAGGAGCTGCTGAAGTCCGCCGGACACATCGATCCCACCAAGGACATCGACGCTGCCCGAGCCGCGCTACGCGACTTGCAAGAGAAGTGGGATGCCATCGGCAAGGTGCCCCGCGAGCGGATGCACGACCTCGAGGGCAAGTTACGGGCCATCGAGAAGCGCGTGCGCGACGCCGCCGACGAACAGTGGCGCCGCACCGATCCCGAGGCTCTCGCCCGGGCAGCGCAGTTCCGCGAACGCGTCAGCCAGTTCGAGGAACAGGCCGCCAAGGCGACCGCGGCGGGCAAGACCAAGGACGCCGAAAGTGCGCTCGCTCAGGCGCAGCAGTGGCGTGAATGGGCCGAGGCCGCGGAAGGCGCCGTCAGCGGACAGTAAGTCGCGAGAACGGCGTCTTCAGACGTTCCAGTCGCCGCGTCGCTCCGCTTCGGCGGCAGCGGCGCGGCGTTCCTCTTCTGCGGCCAGCTGCAACGCCGTCCTGCTCCACACGACTTTCAGCCAGTGGAAGGTCAGTACGATCACGGTCAGCCAGCCGATGATCAGGCCGATACCCGGACCCGCCGCCTCGACACCCGGCGCCGGAGTCTGTCGGGTCCAGATGGCGAGCATCCCGAAGACGATCGACACGGCCGTTCCCGCGAGCGCAACCCAGGCCAGTGCCCAACGGCGCGTGATCAGCGCCAGCATCGACGCGACGACGCCGAACACCACTTCGAACCAGACGAACAGCCGCGACGGCAAAGTGATGACTTCTGCGCGGGCATCGTCCCCGTAGACCAACACCTCCCAGCCGTTCGCGACACCGGAATGCGGCAAGGTCAGGGACCCCAGCAGAATCACGACAGCGATCGCGACGACCAGCGCCCGCACTCCCGGGTCGATCTCACCGGCGACCTTCTTCTCGGCTTCGTCGAAATCCTTCAGATAGCTCTCGATCGGATCGCTCTCGCCGCTCGGACCGTTGTCCCCGCTGGTGCGATCGTCGTCGTGCGAGGAGGTCATGCGCTGCATCCCATCTGAGCGGGTAGTGGTGCCGGTGCACCGATCTGCGGGAGTCCGAGCCCGACACCGATAGGCGGAGTCTTGGGGGTGACGCCCTTCTCGAAGGAGTCACCGGCGCGGGTGCGACGGTGGGTGAGGACCGGGGTGTCGGCGACCAGGTGGTGCGGGGCCGCCGCGCTCACCACCAGGGTGACGACATCGCCGGGCCGGATGTTGCCGTCGATGTTGCCCTCGGGACGGAAATGGACGAGCCTGCCGTCGCGGGCGCGTCCGCTCATCCGCAACGTTTCCGCGTTCTTGCGACCCTCACCGGCAGCGACGAGGAGTTCCACCTCGGCACCGACCAGCTTCCGATTCTCCTCGAGCGTGATCTCCTCCTGAAGTGCAATGAGACGCTCGTACCGTTCTTGAACGACGGCTTTGGGGAGCTGACCCTCCATGTCGGCGGCGGGCGTGCCCGGACGCTTGGAGTACTGGAAGGTGAAGGCACTGGTGAACCGGGCCTGCCGGACGACGTCGAGTGTGCCCTGGAAGTCTTCCTCGGTCTCACCGGGGAAACCGACGATGATGTCGGTGGTGATCGCCGCGTGCGGCATCGCAGTGCGGACCTTCTCGATGATGCCCAGAAACCGCGTCGTCCGGTACGAACGCCGCATCGCCTTCAGCACGCGGTCGGAGCCGGACTGCAGCGGCATGTGCAGTTGCGGGCAGACCGCCGGAGTTTCCGCCATGGCCTCGATGACGTCGTCGGTGAACTCGGCCGGGTGCGGCGACGTGAACCGGATCCGCTCGAGTCCGTCGATCTCGCCGCATGCGCGGAGCAGTGAGGCGAACGCCCCCCGATCGCGCGGCTGCTCCGGGTCGGCGAATGAGACGCCATAGGCGTTGACGTTCTGGCCGAGGAGGGTCACTTCGAGGACGCCCTCGTTCACGAGAGCCTGAACCTCGGCAAGAATGTCGCCGGGCCTGCGGTCGACTTCCTTGCCACGCAGGGCGGGAACGATGCAGAACGTGCAGGTGTTGTTGCAGCCCACCGAGATGGACACCCACCCGGCATACGCCGACTCTCGCTTCGCGGGCAGCGTGGACGGGAACGCCTCGAGGGCGTCGAGGATCTCGACCTCGGCTCGCTGGTTGTGACGCGCACGGTCCAGCAGCGCAGGCAGCGACCCGATGTTGTGGGTTCCGAACACGACGTCCACCCACGGCGCCTTCTTCACGACGACATCGCGGTCCTTCTGGGCCAGGCAACCACCGACCGCGATCTGCATGTCGGGGTTCTTCTCTTTCGCAGGCGCGAGATGACTCAGATTGCCGTACAGCTTGTTGTCGGCGTTCTCGCGCACCGCGCACGTGTTGAACACCACGAGGTCGGGCGTCTGCCCGGTCACCGCCTTGGTGTACCCGGCGTCCTCGAGCAGACCCGACAGGCGCTCGGAGTCGTGCACGTTCATCTGGCAGCCGTAGGTGCGCACCTCGTAGCTGCGCTGAGAGTTCTGGTCGATCGTGTCCACGTTCCCAGGGTACGGGCCTCGACAAATCGCCTCGTCGGGGCCGCTGTGCACCACGACACACCGTCGGCACCCGGCAGTAAAGTTTCCGTGACATCCCGAGGATTCTCGGAGTAAATGTCGAGACTGCCGCTTCCACCACATAGGGTCTTCGACTATGACGCAAGCCGACGATGCGACGCCGACACCCCCTACGGGTACGGCCACGTCCATGATCTCGATGCAATCGGTGAACAAGCACTTCGGCGCCCTCCATGTTCTTCAGGACATCGACCTCGAAGTTCCGCGCGGGCAGGTCGTGATCGTCCTCGGGCCCTCAGGTTCCGGAAAGTCGACGCTCTGCCGCACCATCAACCGCCTCGAGCCGATCGACTCCGGGGTCATCGCAGTGGACGGCAAGGTCCTGCCCGCCGAGGGCAAGGCTCTGGCAGCGCTCCGCGCGGACGTGGGCATGGTGTTCCAATCCTTCAATCTGTTCGCCCACAAGACAATTCTCGAGAACGTGATGCTCGCTCCGATGAAGGTCCGGAAGAAGAGCACCGCGGATGCGAAGGCCACCGCTCGCCAACTGCTCGAACGGGTCGGTATTGCGAATCAGGCGGACAAGTACCCCGCTCAGCTGTCGGGTGGACAGCAGCAGCGCGTAGCGATAGCGCGTGCCCTCGCCATGAATCCGAAGGTGATGCTGTTCGACGAGCCGACCTCCGCACTCGACCCGGAAATGGTCAACGAGGTCCTCGACGTCATGACCTCGCTCGCCAAGGAAGGCATGACGATGCTCGTGGTCACCCACGAGATGGGGTTCGCCCGCAAGGCCGGTGATCGCGTCCTGTTCATGGCCGACGGCCAGATCGTCGAAGACTCCGATCCCAGCACCTTCTTCACCGCTCCGGAATCGGAGCGCGCGAAGGACTTTCTCGGCAAGATTCTCAGCCACTGATCCAGTCGAAGGCCGCGGGCGGTCATCCGCTCGCGGGCTTCGGTGGACTGCCCTGTCTCAACCCGTTATTTCTATGGAGAGGAACTCGATGAGGATCAATCGCGCGATTCGTTGGGGAATCGGCGTCATGGCAGTCGCCGTCGTCGCGTCCGGCTGCGGCGGAGGTGAGGAGAAGAGCGCTTCTCAGAGTGCATCCGAGGGCAAGTTGACCGTGGGCATCAAGTTCGACCAGCCCGGTCTCGGCCTGCGTAACCCCGACGGAAGCTTCAGCGGCTTCGACGTCGAGGTGGCCGAATATGTGGCCGGCAAGCTGGGCGTCGCACCCGAGAACATCGAGTTCAAGGAGTCGCCGTCCGCGCAGCGCGAGACCCTGATCCAGAACGGTGAGGTCGACTACATCGTCGCCACCTACTCGATCACGGACGCCCGCAAGGAAAAGGTCGACTTCGCGGGACCGTATTTCGTTGCGGGACAATCACTTCTGGTGAAGTCGGAGAACACCGACATCACGGGCCCCGATTCGCTGCGCGGTGGAAAGAAGCTGTGCTCGGTCACGGGTTCCACTCCCGCGCAGAAGGTCAAGGACCAGTACGCCCAGGATGTGCAGCTGCAGGAGTTCGACACCTACTCCGCCTGTGTCGAGGCCCTGCGTAACGGCGCGGTCGACGCCGTGACCACCGACGACATCATCCTGGCCGGTTACGCCGCCCAGTACCCGGGTGAGCTGAAGGTGGTCGGTGAACCCTTCACCGAGGAGCGGTACGGAATCGGCCTCGCCAAGGGCGACGACGAGACCCGCGGCAAGATCAACGACGCCATCGACGCGATGATCGCGGACGGTTCGTGGCAGACCGCGTTCAACGACACCGTCGGAGCTTCCGGCTACCCGCTGCCTGCACCGCCGACCGTCGATCGTTACTGAGTATTTTCTCTCCGTGTCGGACGGCCTCGCTTCGGCGGGCCGTCCGACACGGTTCGACTCCAACCACCGGGATCTCGGGAGACGGTAAGTGGACCTACTGAGCAAGTACAGCGATCAGCTGATCGACGCCTTCTGGACGACGGTGCAACTCACCGCCTTCTCGGCCATCGGCGCGCTGATACTCGGCACCATCCTCGCCGCGATGCGGGTGTCGCCGATTCCCGTCGCACGCGGCGTCGGCGCCGCGTACGTGACAATCTTCCGGAACACTCCCCTGACGCTCATCATCATCTTCTGTTCGTTCGGGCTCTTCCAGACGATGGGCGTCACTCTCGCCCCCGAACAGTCACCGACTTTCTTCACCGAGAACAACTTTCGTCTCGCCGTTCTGGGTTTGAGCATCTACACCGCAGCCTTCGTCTGCGAGTCGCTCCGGTCCGGTATCAACACCGTGCACGTCGGGCAGGCCGAGGCCGGACGGTCACTCGGCCTCACGTTCTCCCAGAATCTGCGCCTGATCGTGCTGCCCCAGGCTTTCCGAGCCGTGACCGCACCCCTGGGTAGCGTCCTCATCGCCTTGACCAAGAACACCACGATCGCCTCGGTGATCGGCGTCGCCGAGGCGTCACTTCTCATGAAGGAGATGATCGAGAACGAGGCCGCAATCTTCGTCGTCGGTGGCATCTTCGCCCTCGGATTCGTGGTTCTCACACTGCCGATGGGCCTTCTGTTCGGCTACCTGAGCAAGCGATTCGAGGTTGCACGATGAGCAATTCGGCCACTGTCCTCTACGACGCCCCCGGACCCCGCGCGCGGAACACCTACCGCTTGATCTCCGTGGCGGTGGCCGTCCTCCTCCTCGGCATCGGTTACCTCGTCTTCGTAGCGCTCGACGACAAGGGACAGCTGACGTCCGCGAAGTGGAATCCCTTCGTCGAGTCGACATCGTGGACCACGTATCTGATTCCCGGCATCCGCGGAACGCTCGTGGCTGCAGCCGTGTCGATCGTGTTGGCGTTGATTCTCGGCGCGATTCTCGGTATCGGCCGACTGTCGGATCATCGACCGATTCGGTGGATTGCCGGCGGGATCGTGGAACTTTTCCGTTCCATCCCGGTGCTGATTCTGATGATCTTCTCGTACCAGCTCTTCGCCGAATACGAGGTCTTCAAGTCGAAGTATCTGGCCCTCGCCGCCGTCATCGTGGGTCTCACTCTCTACAACGGTTCGGTGATCGCCGAAATCGTGCGCGCAGGGATCAACTCACTCCCCAAGGGGCAAAGTGAGGCGGCGATGGCCCTGGGTATGCGCAAAGGCCAGATCATGCGGACGATCCTTCTTCCGCAGGCCGTCACCGCGATGCTGCCGGCCATCATCTCGCAGATGGTGGTGGCTTTGAAGGACTCCGCTCTCGGTTACCTCATCGGTTATGTGGAGGTGGTGCGCTCGGGGCAGCAACTCGGCGCCTTCTACGGCAACTACCTGCCCGCGTTGATCGTCGTGGCCATCATCATGATTGCGCTCAACTCGACACTGACCGTGGTGGCGACCCGAGTGGAGAAGCGACTGCGTTCCGGCCGCAAGGGTGGAGCGATCCCCCCTGCGGACATCGGGGTCGTCCCTGCGGTCTCGGTTCCGGGACTGGACATCACCGACAAGAGACTGTGATGTGGAGCGGCAGGGCGGAACGCCGTCCCACCCTGCCGCTGCTCCCGGAATGCTGCGGGGCTCACTCGTCGTCGAACATTCCGTCGGTATCGTCGCCGAGGTGCTCGAGCTGTTCTTTGACCACCTCGAATGCCATTCCTTGTGAAAAGCCCCGGCGGGCAAGCATCGACACGAGGCGTCGAACTGCCCGGTCGCCGTCGTCGACGGAAAGCGTCCGCAGCTTCTTCGCGACCAGTTCGGTGGCCCGTTCGCGTTCGTCTTCGCTGTCGATCTGTGCGAGCGCCTCGCTGGCGTGCTCCTGGCCGATGCCTTTGCGACGCAATTCCATGGCAAGCGCCCGCTTGCCTTTACCGGAGTAGGTGTGCCGCGACTGGACCCATTGCTGGGCGAAGTCGGCGTCATTGACCAATCCGACTTCGCTGAGGCGATCGAGTACACGTTCGGAGATATCGGCCGAGTAGCCCTTCTTCGCGAGCCGCTCGGACAGTTCTGCTCTGCTTCGGGCACGATCCGTGAGGAGACGCAGGCACAATTCCTTGGCCTGCGTCTCCGTCCCACCTTCGCCCGTCGGACGCACGGTCTCTTCCCTAGAAGTCGACCGGGGCAGCGTCGTCCGTCACAGCGGTCACGTCGGCCCCGATCCCGAGCTTTTCCTTGATCTTCTTCTCGATCTCGTCCCGGATATCGGTGTTCTCCAGCAAGAATTTTCGGGCATTTTCCTTACCCTGCCCCAACTGGTCGCCTTCGTACGTGTACCAGGATCCGGACTTGCGGATGAACCCGTGCTCGACGCCCATGTCGATCAGCGAGCCTTCCTTGCTGATTCCGAGCCCGTAGAGGATGTCGAACTCTGCCTGCTTGAACGGCGGGGCCACCTTGTTCTTGACGACCTTGACGCGCGTGCGGTTACCGACCGCGTCCGTGCCGTCCTTGAGGGTCTCGATACGCCGAACATCCAGGCGCACCGAGGAGTAGAACTTCAGCGCTTTACCGCCCGTGGTCGTTTCGGGAGAACCGAACATGACGCCGATCTTCTCGCGCAGCTGGTTGATGAAGATGGCAGTGGTGCCCGAATTGCTGAGCGCACCAGTCATCTTGCGCAGTGCCTGGCTCATCAGACGGGCCTGCAAACCCACGTGGCTGTCGCCCATTTCGCCTTCGATCTCGGCACGGGGGACGAGCGCCGCCACCGAGTCGATCACGAGAATGTCGAGGGCGCCGGAACGGATCAGCATGTCGGCGATTTCGAGCGCCTGCTCACCGGTGTCGGGCTGCGACACCAGCAGGGCATCGGTATCGACACCGAGCTTCTGCGCATAGTCGGGATCGAGAGCGTGCTCGGCGTCGATGAAGGCGGCGATGCCGCCGGCAGCCTGGGCATTGGCGACCGCATGCAGAGCGACCGTCGTCTTACCCGACGACTCCGGGCCGTAGATCTCGATGACTCGGCCCCGGGGCAGGCCGCCGATGCCGAGGGCCACGTCCAACGCGATGGAACCGGTCGGGATGACAGCGATGGGCTGACGCACACCTTCGCCCAGGCGCATCACCGAGCCCTTGCCGAAGTTCTTGTCGATCTGCGCAAGCGCCAGGTCGAGCGCCTTGTCGCGATCGTGTGCTTGTGGTGCCATCGTCGGTCCCCATTCTCGAGTTCGTCTGTGCTCTGCGGTCAGGTTAGATCCAGGTACCGACAGAAACCTTGACCACCGAACATCTCCAGCATAGGGGAACGTGTGTTCGATTGTCGCGATCGGGTGTTCGACACGCCGCCCGGATTGCCGGTCGTCTGATCAGGCGGCGGTGCTGCTCATCTGGTGCCGCCCATCTGCACTGCGGCGGTGCCGCTCATCTGCACTGCGGCGGTGCCGCTCATCTGCACTGCGGCGGTGCCGCTCATCTACGCTGCGGGGGGACGTCGAATTCGGCGCAGAGTTCTCGCCACACTTCCCGTGGTTCGCGGCCTTCCTCGATGGCTTCGGCGGCGGTTTTGCCACCGAGGCCGAGGAGGACGTGGTCGACGAGCAGTGCGTCGCCGCGCATCTGTCCGAACTCGTCGCGGACCAGTTGGTGAAATTCGGTCAGTCGCACGTTTCCACGCTAGCGGACGCGCGCGGGGCGGGTTGTCATCGCAGCGCTCCACGGCACACTTCGACGGGATCATCGACTTCGGCGATGGTTTTCGCGGCCCGCTGTGCCGCCTCGGCGAATGCCGCGTGGGACAGCACCTGTTCCACCGCGGCACGAAGAGCATCCGGGCTCGGTGGTCGGACGATGACGGCGCTCCCCTGCCGGACGGCACGGTTGGCCAGTTCCCATTGATCGCCGCCTCCGGGCACCACCACCACCGGGACTCCTGCAAGCAGCGCCTTTGCGAGCATCCCGTGGCCACCCCCGCAGACGACGACGTCGGCCTGCTGCAACATGACGTCCTGCCGTCCGAGCCCGGCGCGCGCCCAGGCCGGGACCGTCGTCGGCGCTCCCTCCAAAATCGAGGCGATCACCCGCACTCCGGCTCCCTCGAGTCCACTGAGGGTGGTCTCGAGCATGCCTTCGGCGCCGGTGAAGGCGGTGGACGGCGCAACCATGACCAGCGGATCGCTGCCGTCGGGGACCGGTAGCACCTCGTCGGTGGGTTCCCACAACAGCGGGCCGACCACATACGTCTCCGCAGGCCAATCGGGTCGCGGCACCTCGAGCGCAGGGAGGGTGGCGATAAGTCGGCGCACAGGGCCCGGGTCCTCGCTCGGCAGTCCGACACTGACGCGCGCCTGCGCGCGCTGCCGCTCACCCTGCCGGATCGATCGTGCCGTCGCGGCCCGCATGAGGGTATCGCGAATCCGGCCGCGGACACCGGTCCCGGGAGCGAGACCACTACCGATCGGCGGCAATCCCTTCGACGGTGCGTAGAGCGGATGGGGTGACAGTTCGATCCAGGGGATCCCCAACCTCTCGGCGGCCATTCCTCCGCCCGCGGTGAGGATGTCGGAGACCACCAGGTCGGGGTTCATCGCGCGCAGGTCGGGCAAGAGTTCGGTGGAGATGTGCGCGGCCCGTCCGTGGATGCGCGCACCTGCGTCGAGGTCGTCATCGATGGGCCGCGGTGCGAGGCCCCTCAGCAGTTCGGTGGGCACTCCGGCTGCCCGTGCCGGCTCGATCCAGCGGGCGCCTGTGAACAGGACCGGTTCGTCACCCGCCTCGATGAATGCCAGGCACAAGGCAAGGGCGGGAAAGGCATGTCCGGGATCCGGCCCGGCGACCACAGCGACTCGCACGAGCACAGGGTGTCACACGGCCGTTGTCACCGAGTCTCGAACGCCGATTCGGCAGCGCCCAGCGCCCGCGCCCGGTCGGCGGCGACGAGCCCGATCCGGGTACGCCGGTCGAGGAGATCATCCACGTCGAGCGCGCCCTCGTGCGAGACCCCGAAGTCGAGTTCGGCACGGCTGACGTCCAACCCGTCCGCAATCGGCGCCAGCATGGCCGGGTCGGCGGCGACGAGCGCGGCTTCGGTCCCGTAGCGGGCGATCAGCGACGGCGGCGCGGCCACGTTTCGCAGGGCGTCCGGGGAGGCCGCACCGACGAGCGGCAGAGCGCGAGTGCGGCAGGGACCCGCCGGCAGTCCTGCGAGCTCGACGACGGCGTCGACCGCGTCTTCCGCCATCTTGCGGTAGGTGGTCAGTTTGCCACCGACCACGCTGACGAGTCCCGTGCTGGAATGCAGGACCGCGTGATTGCGGGACAGGTCGGCCGTCGAGCCGTCGCCGGTGTGGAGGAGGGGGCGCAGACCAGCGAAGGTACCCAGAACATCGGAGCGTCCCAGCGGGTTCTCCAAAGCAGTGTTGACCGTGGCCAGCAGGAAGTCGATCTCCTCCTCGGATGCGGCCGGGATGTCGGGCACAGGCCCGGGTGCCGCCTCGTCCGTCAAACCGAGGTACACCCTGCCCAATTGGGCCGGCAACGCGAAGACGAAACGATTGGACGCCCCCGGGATGGGCACGGTCAGCGCGGCGGTGGGATTGCCGAGGCGGCCTGCGGACAGCACGAGGTGCGTGCCACGACTAGGCCTGAGACTGATGTCGGGGTCGATCTCCCCCGACCAGACCCCCGCCGCGTTGATCACCGTGCGCGCCTCGATCACCATTTCCGACCCGGTCAACTCGTCGCGCAGTGTGGCCGACGTGCCGGTCACCTTGTACGCGCCCGTCCGTGTGAGAATTTTCGCGCCGTGCATCGCCGCCGTACGGGCGAGACCGATCACGAGTCGGGCGTCGTCGACGAGCTGGCCGTCGAACGCGATGAGACCGCCTCGCAACCCCCGCCTGCGCACTGCTGGGGCGAGCTCGGCCACACGGTCGGGACGCACCGTCCGCGACCTCGGCAGGACGGTCGGCGACGTGTGTGCCCCGGCCCGCAAGATGTCGCCCGCGAGGAAACCCGCGCGAACCAGGGTCTTGCCGAACACGGTGGTGGAGTCGAGGACGGGAACCAGCTGCGGCAGTGCCCGGACGAGGTGCGGGGCCGTCCGGGTCATCAGAATCCCCCGTTCTATCGCACTTTCCCGTGCGATACCGACGTTACCCGAAGCCAGGTAGCGCAATCCCCCGTGCACGAGCTTGGAACTCCACCTGCTGGTTCCGAACGCGAGGTCGCGTTTCTCGACGAGCACGACATTCAACCCCCGCGTCGCGGCATCGAGGGCCACACCGGCGCCGGTCACGCCGCCACCGATCACGAGTACGTCGACGCGCCCGTCGTCTGCCAGCTGGTGCAGTTCGCGCGTCCTGCGGTCGGCATGGAGCGCCGAGGGGTGAGTCGCAATTCCGTCGGTCACCGAAGTCCTCCAGCGCTCTCGTGGTTCGGTGGTGCAAGGTAGGCACCGATCGCCCGGCGCAGCTCTTCGGTAAGCGCATCATCGGGTAGTTCCTCGGCGACCATTGCCGCTGACTGGACCGCGGACTGTGCGATGAGCAGCACCATGGTGGCGATGTGGCGACTGTCGCCGGCGCGCACGGAGTTCTGTCGCTGGCCGGCAACCACGGCGAGGGCCACCCGGTCGATGATCGCTTTCTGGCTGGTTCCCAGTCGCTCGAGGACGTATGTCGTGAAGAGTTCCTGATCCGAGCGCAGAATCTTGACGAAGAGGGGATGATGTCGCACCGCCGCGGAGACGTCGACGACAGCGTCGACGAGTTGGTCGTATACCGGCTCGTCGAGTGTGAATGCCGGGGTGAGATCGGCGATCTCGCGCGTCATGAGGTCGGCGACCACCGCCCGGGTGTCCGCCCAACGGCGGTAGACCGTCGGTCGGCTGACCCCCGCCCGGCGCGCGACCTCGGCCAGGGTGGTTCTGCGCAACCCGAAGTCGAGGATGCAGGAACGTGCTGCGTCGAGAATGGCGTCGTCGACGCTCGGCGTGCTGTCGTCACGCGACAGAGGATTACGGATAGACATCGTGTGTAACACCGTAACGCATGGGCGATGTTCACACCTCGGCACCGCAGTACTGAATCTGCGCCCGGGACTGTGGGCGTCGGCCGTCAAGTAGAGGCGCGGACGCTAGTTCGGGAATCACGGCGCTTCCGTCACGGTCCGAGTCGTGCGCCTCCATCGCCACCGCCAGTCCCGCCACGTTGCGCTACGCCACAGCGCTTCAGGAAGACGGAGTCACTCGAAGTAGTAGAGGTCGAAGCCGACGGCGCGGTCGGCTTCGAATCCGGGCTGTGGGGCGGTGACCGCCTCGACCTGGGCGCGCGCCTGTTTTCCCACGGGGATGTCGGAGAGCGCTTCGAGATAGCGTGCATGCTCGGCGAGTGACACAACGGCTCGATCGACGGTGTCCGTGACGTCGACCGCATGAGTGGGTTGCATGGTGTTGACCGCGACCCAGCGCACTCCGCGCCACGGCGGCAGTCCCCTCTCCCCCAGTTCGGGAAAGATCCACTCGTTCGCGGCATCCGCTGCGGCATCGAGGACACTGCGTCCGAGGGCGCGATGGTCGGCACTGTTGGGCTGCCCGGGACCCCAGCTATCGCCGAAGTGTGCGGTCACAACCAGGTCGGGGCGATGACGCCGAATGGCCGCAGCGAGGTCGCGGCGCAGATCCAGACTTTCGACGAGCCGCCCGTCGGGGTAGCCGAGAAACTCCACTTGCGACACCCCGACGACGGCCGCCGAGCGACGCTCCTCCTCCTCGCGGATGGGACCCGATTCACGAGGGTGCAGTCCCGCGATTCCGGCTTCGCCACTGGTCGCGAGCACATATCGGATGTCCTTGCCCTGTGCGGTCCATCGGGCGATCGCCGCTGCCGCCCCGTATTCGATGTCATCGGGGTGGGCGACGACGACGAGCCCGCGATGCCAGTCCTCAGGTACCGGTTGCATAGTTCGAGACCGCACCTCAGAGGCGTGTGATGTCAGACTTCTCGCCGGATCCGGACATCGCCTTGTACAGGAGATATGCCCCGAACACGACGGCACTGACGACAAGTACCCAGAACAGGCCCTCGATCAATGCACCGACGACGGCCAGCGCGATCCAGATCAGCACGATCGCCAGAACGATTTTCCAGAACATGACTTCCTCCACTCACATCTCCCCGATCGATTCCTGCGCGACATCCGATGGACCCCGCTCGTCGGGTACGCACACCAGCCTGGCACGTGGCTGCCCGTAAAGCACCAGGTCATCGCAAAGATCAGGGAAAGTTCAGGGTTGTCCCCCACTCCCCCGAGCCGGGGCGGCGCCGGTCACGACGCCATGGGAAGACATGACAGAGCTCAGCGGTATCGGCGCACGATGTCGTCGATCTCGCCGAGCGCCGCGGCGAGGCCGGCCAGCTTTTCGGTAGCCGACACCAGCTCCGCACGTTCGGTGGCCAGGCCGCCCACTGCCCCGGACGCGCCGGGAACCGTGACTTCGGCGGCAGCAGCTACCAGTTCTTCGAATTGATCGACGCCGTCGTCGAGTTGGGCGGCGGCGGACGCGATTGCCCGGTGGAGCGAAGGCGCTGCTGCCCGGCTTCCGACGGCGGCGCTCTCCATCTCCGCGATGTCGACGGCGACCGCGTGCAGAGCGGCCGCCGCGGACCGCGCTGTGCGGTGGGTGTCCTCGATGTCATCCGGACTGATCGACGCCGAACGACTGAGCACCCCCAGAATTCCGTGGAGTGCGCGCTCGCTGTGCACGAGCCGCTCCATCGGCTCCCGGGCGGCCGAGGAGGGCGACGGAAGGGACCGTCGGTCAGGGCGGCCCGGCGGCGGCACGACGGCGTCGAGCTTCCGGTAACGGTTCAGCGCCATCACGGCCGGCACCGCGAACACGACCGCGCCGCCGCCTGCCATCACCATCGACCATTCGGGGGCAGCGGCGAGGGCGAGGCCCGCAGCACCGGTCGCCGAGGATCCGGACACGATGCCGTAGCGCTGCGCCCACCGGCGAGCGCGTCGCTTCTTCCGTAACAGGCGTTCGCGCGGATCACGCCAGCGCTGAGCAGCCTCGACGACCGACTCACCGGCGTCCCGCAAGGCGCCCTGCACTCCAACGAGGCCGGATACGACAGTGGCCGACCGGACGACACGTCCGGGTCGGCCACCTCGGGTGGAACTCATGGGGATCAGTGTTCGGCTACTGACCCGCAGTGCCGGTCTGGCCCGCGGCGGGAGGCTGCTGGTTGGCGGCTGGGGTAGCCGGGGCGGCGGCGGTCCCACCGGAAGGGAGCGCATCACCCTTCATCGACGCCCGGATCTGCTCGAGGCGGCTGTGGCCTGCCATCTGGATGCTGGCCTGCTGCACTTCCATCATGCGACCGGAGACCGAGTTCTGGGCGAGTTCGGCGGAGCCCAGTGCGTCGGCGTAGCGGCGTTCGATCTTGTCGCGCACGGCGTCGAGGCTGGGTGTATTGCCGGGCGCGGACAGCGTGCTGTCCATCGAACGCAGCGACTCGCTGACCCGCTCCTGCATCTTCGCCTGCTCGAGCTGACTGAGCAGCTTGGTGCGTTCCGCAACCTTGGACTGCAGTGCCATCGCGTTCTGCTCCACGGCCTTCTTTGCCTGCGCGGCGGCCTGGAGCGACTGATCGTGCAAAGCTTTGAGGTCTTCGACGCCCTGCTCTGCTGTGACCAGCTGAGCAGCGAAAGCCTCGGCGGCGTTGGTGTACTGGATCGCCTTCTCGGTGTCGCCGGCAGCTTGCGCCTGATCAGCCAGGTTGACGGCCTGCCGGGCATTGGCGTTCAGCTTCTCGACCTCGTCGAGTTGACGGCTCAGCTTCATCTCGAGCTGGCGCTGGTTGCCGATGACAGACGCGGCCTGCTGTGAAAGGGCCTGGTGCTGACGCTGCGCATCCTCGATCGCCTGCTGAATCTGAACCTTGGGGTCAGCCTTCTCATCGATCTTGGAATTGAAGAGCGCCATCAGGTACTTCCATCCCTTGACGAAAGGATTAGCCATGGGTTTGATCCTGCCTCCATCTGTTGCGCCGCGCGATGCGCGACCCGATGCGCGACCGTCACGCACCGGAACAAGGGCTGCGCCCCGACTGCCTGTCTGACCACCGAAGACGAGATCGGCGTTACGTGAAATCTATCGGTTCGGCGGGCGCGGTGCTACGCAGCAGCGAGTGCCTGCGCCGTCGGCGCGGGAATCACGACCCTCGTGTCGCGGGCGATGGTCGTCGAACCGGCCCGTGCGGACACCTCGGCCGAAGCTCCGTCAGCCGTACGCTCGGCCGACGATCGGTCGGACAGCGACTCGCTGACGTCGACGAGGACATCGGAGAGTGGAACCTCCAATGCATCGCAGATCGCCGCCAGAAGCTCGCTCGAGGCCTCTTTACGCCCCCGCTCGACCTCGGACAGGTACCCGAGGCTCACTCGCGCACTGTTCGACACCTCACGCAGGGTCCGGCTCTGCGAAACGCGCGTGCGCCGAAGACTGTCACCGATTGCCTCACGCAATAGCAGCGCCATCTCGCTCCTCCTTCATCCGTCACCTGTCTCGCCTACTCAACGCGCGAACAGGACCGATTGGTTCCCGACCTTAGCCTGCGGATGTTTCCTGCATGCGATCGAGGAGTTCCGACACGGCCGCAGAAACCGCAGATTTACGGATTCCCCATCTGTCGCCCGCCAATCGCAGTTCGAGCACCGAGTGCCCACCGGCACCGGAGATCCCCAGGAATACCGTGCCCACTGGGTGCCCGTCCTGCGTGTCCGGGCCCGCGACACCGGTCAGGCCGATCCCCCAGTCGGCGGTGCAGCGCACGCGTGCAGCCTCGGCAAGTCCGCCGGCGGTGGACGCCGAGACGGGTCCGTTCGCGGCCAGCGAGACGGGATCCACGCCTGCAAGGGTCTCCTTGAGATCTGTCGCATAGACGACGAGGCCGCCGCGGAGGATCTTGCTGGCGCCCGGGACACCCGCGATGGTCGCCGCGAGAAGTCCCGCCGTCAGTGATTCCGCAGTCGCGACCGTCTCACCGCGCCGGGTCAGCAGATCCACCAGTTCGCCCACGCGGGTGCCCGGGGTCAACGGGTCGGTCATGCGCCGGTGCCCGCCCTCATCTCGACTCGGTGGACCCCGGCACGTAGACGAACGGCCTGGACGACATAGTCGAGCCCGGTGATCACCGTCAGTGCCACGGCAGCGCCCATGAGTACCCAGCCGGCGACATCGAAGGCGTCGGGAAGAGGCAAGAGGTAGAAACCGATCGCGATCGTCTGCACGAGTGTCTTGAGCTTTCCTCCCCTGCCTGCCGGAATGACGGCGTGGCGCAACACGGCGAACCGCAGCAGGGTGATGCCCAGTTCACGTACCGCGATGACGACCGTCACCCACCAGGGCAGATCACCCAGCACGGAGAGACCGACCAGTGCGGCACCGATCAGCGCCTTGTCTGCGATCGGATCGGCGAGCTTGCCGAAATCGGTGACCAGTCCGTATTTGCGGGCCAGCTGACCGTCGATCCGGTCCGTGATGGCCGCCACCGCGAACACGCCTGTCGCCACCAGCCGCCACACCAGCTCGTGACCGTCGCCGATCAGCAGTACGACCAGGAAGACCGGCACCAGCAAGATCCGCAGGATCGTCAGAATGTTGGCGATGTTGAGTAGTGGCACCTGCGTCTCACTCGCCGGCTCGACAGCGGGGTTCGGAGCCGTCGGGTCATCTGCCGCAGGCCGATCCTCACGCTGCGTACTCATCGGCACACCACGGCGTCGAACTGCGCCCCTGGACGTCCTGGGGATCGGGGAGAAGTCAGAGGCGGTACCGGCACGTGCCTAAGAATATCGGTAGGGCTGTTGGCTAATGTTCACGCCATGACATCTCGGACGCCGAACACCGCCGACAATCAGCTGATCGTGCGGCGAGCACGAACCTCCGACGTGCCCGAGATCAAGCGTCTGATCGACATCTACGCCGGCAAGATTCTGCTCGAAAAGAATCTCGTCACTCTGTACGAATCCATCCAGGAGTTCTGGGTCGCCGAGCGTGACGGCGCTGTAATCGGTTGCGGCGCAATGCACGTCCTGTGGGCCGACCTGGGCGAGGTGCGCACCATCGCAGTCGATCCGCAGGCGAAGGGCCGGGGCGCGGGCCACCAGGTGGTCGCAAAACTGATCGAGGTCGCACGCGAACTCGAACTCGAACGACTCTTCGTGCTCACCTTCGAGGTCGATTTCTTCGCCAAACACGGGTTCGTGGAAATCGACGGCACACCCGTCACCGCGGAGGTGTACGCCGAAATGTGCCGTTCGTACGACACCGGTGTCGCCGAGTTCCTCGACCTCAGCTATGTCAAGCCGAACACCCTCGGGAACACCCGGATGCTCCTCACACTCTGACGAATCCCGGCATCCGGGACGAAATCGGCCCAGCCGTGAGTGAATTTTCCATATCTACAGAGAGCGAAACCATGTCACTGTTCGTAGTGGAGTACACGTATTCGGACGAGACCGCGGCCGGCCGCGACGAACACCGTGCCGCCCACCGGGCCTGGCTCGGTGACCTCGTCGAGCGCAAGACCGTACTGTCTTCGGGTCCGTTCGCCGACGGCAGTGGTGCCTTCATCATCGTCGACGCCGCCGACGCCGAGACCGTGGAGTTGCTGTTCACCCACGACCCGTTTGCCGTCCACAACCTGGTGACGGCGTCCCGGATCGTGGAGTGGATCCCGGTACTCGGCGAGTTCAGTCTCTGACCCGCCGAGTACCGGCCCCCACCGGCGTTCCGCGAGTGAACGCTACGTGACGGAGCTCATGTTCCGCGTCTTGAGGAGGCTGGCCACGGTCGTGACGGCCAGTACCCCGACGATGACGGCGAGAGACGTTCCCGTCGTGATCTCGGGGACCGCGACGTGTTCCCCGCCGTTGACGAAGCCCAGCGTGTTCTCGTGGAGGGCGTGCAACACCAGCTTGACACCGATGAACGCCAGAATGATCGACAGCCCGTAAGACAGGTACACGAGCCGGTCGAGCAGCCCACCGATCAGGAAGTACAGCTGGCGCAGTCCCATGAGCGCGAACGCGTTGGCGGTGAAGACCAAGTACGGCTCCTGAGTGAGGCCGTAGATCGCCGGGATCGAGTCGAGGGCGAACAGCACGTCGGTGAATCCGATGGCGACGAGTGCCAGAAGCAGCGGTGTGACCACGCGCTTGCCGTTGATCCTGGTGACGAGCTTGTCGCCGTCGTAGGAATCCGTGGTGGGAAGAACCTTCTTCACCAGGGCGACGATCTTGCTGTCGCGTTCCTCCTCGACCTCTTTCTCGTGACCGTGGTCACGGACCAGCGTGTATGCGGTGTAGATGAGGAAGGCGCCGAACAGGTAGAACACCCAGCTGTAGGTGTTGATGGCCGCCGCGCCGACGGCAATGAAGATGCCGCGCATCACCAACGCCATGACGATGCCGATCAGCAGTACCTTCTGCTGGAACTCCCGCGGCACGGAGAACGTCGCCATGATGATCACGAAGACGAAGAGGTTGTCGACCGACAGCGCTTTCTCGGTGACATAACCCGCGAAGTATTCCCCGCCGTACTGGCTGCCCCAGAGCCACATCACGATCAATCCGAACAGGATCGCGATGGCGATGTACACCGTCGACCAGAAGGCCGACTCCCGGAAGCTCGGGGCGTGCGGGGTGCGCACGTGGGCGAAGAAGTCGAAGACGAACAGTCCGAGAATCACCACACAGGTGATGACCCAGACCAGCGGCGAGACATGCATGTAGACAGACCTCCGGTAGACCTCGTTGGGTACCGGAGGTCTCTCCCGCCGAGTCGGACCGAGGTCCGACCGACTGGCAGCCCCGGATCGGCAATGGTGCCGATCGTGCTGACGATGCTGCCACAGAGGTGGGGATACTCCCCTCCAAGTCGCTGACCATTCAACCACATCGCGCCGGAATCGCACATTTCGGACACTGAGTTTTCGGACACTGAGTCCGCTCTACTCGTCGGACGGGGCCTCGTTCGGATCTCCACCGCGGATCGACCACAACAGGCCGTCCAATTCATCGGGCTTGATCAGAACCTCACGCGCCTTGGAGCCTTCGCTGGGTCCGACCACGCCCCGAGTTTCCATCAGGTCCATCAACCGGCCGGCCTTCGCGAACCCGACACGCAGTTTACGCTGCAGCATCGACGTGGAACCGAACTGGCTGGACACGACGAGTTCGACCGCCTGCAGCAGGACGTCCATATCGTCGCCGATATCGGGGTCGACATCCTTCTTCTCCCCGACCTTCGCCGCGGTGACACCCTCGGTGTACTCCGGCTCCGCCTGGTTCTTACTGAAATCGACCACCGCCGAGATCTCTTCGTCGGTGATGAAGGCGCCCTGAAGACGGGTCGGCTTGCCCGCACCCATCGGGAGGAACAACCCGTCGCCCATACCGATCAGCTTCTCGGCACCGGGTTGATCCAGGATGACTCGGGAGTCGGTGAGCGAGGACGTCGCGAAGGCGAGCCGCGAGGGCACATTGGTCTTGATCAACCCGGTTACGACGTCCACCGACGGCCGCTGCGTGGCCAGCACGAGGTGGATGCCGGCTGCACGCGCCTTCTGCGTGATGCGCACGATCGCTTCCTCGACATCGCGCGGTGCGGTCATCATGAGGTCCGCCAGCTCGTCGACGATGGCGAGAATGTACGGATACGGACGGTAGACCCGTTCACTTCCGAGTGGGGCAGTGATTTCCCCGGACTTCACCTTGGAGTTGAAGTCGTCGATGTGGCGCACCCGATTGGCCTGCATGTCCTGGTAACGCTGTTCCATCTCTTCCACCAGCCAGGCCAGCGCGGCAGCGGCCTTCTTGGGCTGGGTGATGATGGGCGTGATGAGGTGCGGAATGCCCTCGTAAGGCGTCAGTTCGACCATCTTGGGGTCGATGAGGATCATCCGAACCTCTTCGGGCGTCGCGCGCGAGAGCAGCGACACCAGCATCGAGTTGACGAAGCTGGACTTACCGGAGCCGGTCGAGCCTGCCACGAGCAGGTGCGGCATCTTTGCCAGGTTCGCGCTGACGAAGTGGCCCTCGATGTCCTTACCGAGACCGATCACCAGCGGATGGTGGTCCTTCCGCGTCGAGGGCGCGGTGAGGACGTCGGCCAGGCGCACCATCTCACGGTCTGAGTTGGGAACCTCGATACCGACGGCGGACTTTCCGGGGATCGGTGCCAGCAGGCGCACATTGTCGGTGGCGACGGCATAGGCGATATTGCGGGCCAGAGCGGTGATCTTCTCGACCTTGACGCCGGGACCGAGTTCCACCTCGTACCGGGTGACGGTGGGGCCCCGGGTGAACCCGGTGACCGCGGCATCGATCTTGAACTGGTCGAGGACCTCGGTGATCGCCTCGATCATCGCGTCGTTGGCCGAACTGCGCTTCTTCGGTGGATCACCGTCGATCAGCAGCGACGTCGGAGGCAGCGTGTAGTCACCCTCCACAACCCGATCGGTCACGAACTTGTCGACCTCGGGCAGCGGCGGCTCCGGTTCGGGTTCCGGCTTCGGCGCCACCACCGGCTTGGTCCTGGGGCGAGCGGGTTTCGGCGTCGGAACGGGTGGCGGCGGCACCGGCTCCGCCGCGGTCTCGGCGTCCCAGAGTCCCAGCACTTCCGTCTTCGCCGTGTCGCTCACGGTGTATTCGTCGGTGGGATAGTTGTCGGCCGGTGCGCCCTTCGGTCCGGACGCGTAGTCGTCCACCGGGTAGCCGTCGGCGTCGAACAGCGTGGGGTCGTATTCGCCGTCCTCGTAGTACTCGCTGTCGTAGTCGGCGTAGTGGTCGCGGCCGAAGGAAGTGCCGAAGTACGCCTGCAGTTTGCCGGGAACTTCGCGCACCGTGGTCCCGGTGACCAACAGGACGCCGAAGAGCGCTGCCATGAGCAGTAAAGGAGCGGACAACCACACGGTCAGTCCGTCCGTCAACGGACCGCCCGCCGCATAGCCGACGAAACCCGCACCCTGCGCCCGGCCGTCGGCGTCGGTGGGGGCGCCACTCGCGATGTGCCAGAGACCCAGTGCGGGCAATCCCACCAACAGCGACCCGAGCACCAGTCGCGGCCGGATCTCCGGCTTCGGCTCCGTTCGCATCAGTACGACGGCAATGCCGACGCCGATCACGGGCAACACCGCGGAGGCGCCGCCGAATACCGCCCGGACACCGGTTTCGATCCACTCCCCCACAGGACCGCCCGCGGAGAACCAGATGCCTCCGGCGATGACGACACTCATCGCGATCAGACCGAGCGCAATTCCGTCGCGCCGATGTCCTTGTTCGATCTCGGCAGCCTTGCCGACGGTGCGGGTGGTTGCCCCGACACCCTTGGCCACCAGCGACCATCCGGCGCCGATGCCGCGGCCCACCGACTTCAACGGGCTCGCGCCGGACGCCTTCTTCGCCGCCGGCTTTCTCCCGCCGCCGCCGCGGGCGGCACCGGCACGCGGCGAGGTGGCCTTACGCGGAGTGCTGACAGTGCGGGTCGTCCGCGACTTCGGCTTGGACGCAGACGAGGCACCCCGCACGCCCGTCCTTGCCGTGGACGTCGTCGTGCTCGAACCGCGGGCGCTCGCCTTACCTGCCATGGTTCTCAGATTAGTCGCTGCGGCACCTTCCGGACCATCCGCAACACCCGTAACAGCCGTCGACCTGTGCCGAGCGCCTCAGAAGCTACGGTCCAGTGACATGATCGCGGCGACATCCTCGGCGTCCCCCGCGGCCTCGATCCGCACGGCGTCTCTCCCGAACGCGTGCAGGGCCAATTCGGCAGGTTCACCTCGGAGAACGACCTGTCGGGGCCCGGCGTTGCGCACCGTCGCCTGCTCACCCGACGGACGTTCGAGCACCACCGTGACAGGCGCGCGGCGATAGCCGAGCCGTCCCACCTTGCGTGCAAGACCCCACAGGGCGTCCTGGCGCGCTGTGGGGAGAATCCGCGGATCCCACCCTTCGTGGGCACGGCGCACGTCCTCGTGATGGACGAACATCTCGCCCAGATTCACCTGAGCGTCGACCCAGTACATCGGCGACCACCGCGGAGGACCGGTCCGGACCTCGTCGAGCAGCCGGCTCCACGGGCGCGTCGCCGTCTCGTTCTGGACCCGCTCGGTGTAACCGGCGAGACGGCTGACGAGGATTCCCGGGGCCGCGTCGAGCCGCCGTTCACGGACGACGAGGTGGGCCGCGAGATCCCGGTTGGTCCAGTCCCCACAGAGCGTGGGCGCATCCGGGCCGAACTCGGCCATCGAGTCGACCAGGGCAAGGCGTTCATCTCGGGCGAAGGTCACCCGAACGAATCTACCTGCCGCGGAACTATTTGCCGTCGAACGACGGCACCGCGATCACGGTGGGCACGATCATCGGCCGGCGACGGTACTTGTCCGCAACCCACTTACCCACCACCCGCCGGATCGCCTGAGCGATCCGATGCGCGTCGTTGATGCCCTCCGTGGCCAGGCGCGCGAGTTCCGCCTCGACCAGCTGAGCGGCATCCTTGAGGGCGGTCGGGTCGTCGGAGAATCCGCGCCCGGACACCTCCGGGGTGCTGACGGCGCGGCCGGTGTGGTCGTCGATCACCACGTTGATCGCAATGAACCCGCCCTCCCCGAGAACCAATCGATCCGACAGCGTGGAGTCGCCGACATCACCGACGGACAGTCCGTCGACGTAGACGTGTCCTACCGGCACCTGCCCGACGATTTCGGCGAGACCGTCCACCATGTCGACCACCACGCCGTCCTCGGCGAGCACGATGCGTTCTTCCGGAACGCCGGTGGCCTTGGCCAGCGCGGCGTTGGCGCGCAGGTGCCGCCATTCGCCGTGCACCGGCATGGCATTGGTGGGCCGGACCGCGTTGTACAGGTAGAGCAGCTCACCCGCCGACGCGTGACCGGAGACGTGCACCTTGGCGCTCTGCTGCGTGACCACGGTGGCACCGCGCTTGGCGAGACCGTTCACCACCGCGAAGACGGAATTCTCGTTGCCCGGAATCAGTGACGAGGCGAGGACCACCAGGTCGTTGGCCCGGACATTGATCTGCCGGTGTTCACCGCGCGCCATCCGCGACAACGCCGACAGCGGTTCACCCTGAGAGCCGGTGGAGATGAGAACGAGGCGATCGTCGGGCAGGTTCGCCGCGGTGTCGATGTCGACCACCAGACCGTCGGGCACGCTCAGGTAGCCGAGATCCTGTGCGATCTGCATGTTGCGGACCATGGACCGGCCCACGAACGCAACCCTGCGGTTGTAGCGGTGCGCCACGTCGACGACCTGCTGGATGCGGTGGACGTGGCTGGCGAACGACGCCACGATCACACGTTGCTTCGCCTTACCGATGACGTTGTCGAGCACGCCGCCGATCTCACGTTCCGGTGTGACGAATCCCGGCACCTCGGCGTTGGTCGAGTCGACTAGGAACAGGTCCACGCCTTCGTCGCCGAGACGCGAGAAGCCGGCAAGGTCGGTGAGCCTGCCGTCGAGCGGAAGCTGGTCGAGTTTGATGTCACCGGTGTGCAGCACGACTCCGGCGTCCGTCCTGATGGCGACCGCGATCGCGTCCGGGATGGAGTGGTTGACCGCGAAGTACTCACACTCGAACGGGCCGTGTGCCGTGCGCTGGCCTTCCGTCACCTCGACGAGGTTGGGTCGCTGACGATGTTCCCGGCACTTGGCTGCGACGAGCGCGAGCGTAAATCGGGAGCCGATGACCGGCAGATCCGGCCGGAGGCGGAGCAGGAATGGGATCGCGCCGATGTGATCCTCGTGACCGTGGGTGAGGACGACGGCCTCGACATCGGCCATGCGATCCTCGATGTGCCGGAAGTCCGGCAGGATCAGATCGACACCAGGCTGCTGATCCTCGGGAAACAGCACGCCGCAGTCGACGATGAGCAGTTTGCCCTGATGCTCGAAGACGGTCATGTTCCGGCCGATTTCACCGATGCCCCCGAGGGCGACCACGCGCAGTCCCTTGAAGGGCGCCTTGGGCGGTGCACCGAGCCGCGCGGTCGGATCGGGAGTTGCCGCCCGGTTGTCCGGACGCTTGTTGCCGTTGCCACCGCGACGAGAGCGCGAGGGCGACTTGCCGGTGGCGCCCGTCTTGGTGGATGCAGCCTTCACCGGCGCGGATTTCGCCTGCTTCGGCGCAGTGGGGGTCTCCGCGAGCGGGGGTTCCGATTTCGGTTGCTCCGTCGCCGGCGCCGACGGCTCGGACACGGGAGGTGCTGTGGGCTGCTCGGCCGGGCTGGGAGACGGCGGTCCGGCCTGGCGGCTTGCGCTGCGACGACGAGGGGGACGGGTCATGCGAGTACCCCCGCAGCGTGAAGGTCGGCGGCCAGGAGATCGAGCTGATCGTGGGTGGGTGCCACTTGAGGGAGCCTGGGTTCGCCCACGTCGAGACCTATCAATCGCAATCCTGCCTTTGACGCACTGACGCCGCCCAACCGCGCAACGGATCGGATGACCGGGATCAGGCTGAGGTTGATGGCACGCGCCCGGGCGATATCGCCGGCCGCGAATGCCGTGTGGAGTTCACGCAGCCGGGACGGCACGAGGTGCCCGATCACGCTGACGAAACCGGTGGCGCCGACCGCCAACCACGGCAGGTTCAGCGGATCATCGCCCGAGTAGAAGAGGAGGTCGGTGGTTCCGATCAATTCGGCGCCGGCGTTCAAGTCGCCCTTCGCGTCCTTGACCGCGACGATGCGCGGATGCTCGGCGAGGCGGCGGATCGTCTCGGTCTCGATGGGGACGACGGAGCGCGGCGGAATGTCGTAGAGCATCACCGGAAGGTCGGTGGCATCTGCGACGGCAGTGAAGTGGGCGTACAGACCCGCCTGCGGCGGACGCGAGTAGTACGGGGTGACGACGAGGAGTCCCTGCGCCCCGGCGCGGGCGGCGTCGCGCGCGAGTTCGACACTGTGGGCGGTGTCGTTACTTCCTGCGCCTGCGATGATCTTCGCCCGGTCGCCGACGGCGTCGATGACGGCGCGGAGCAGCTCGAGCTTCTCGTTCTCCGTGGTCGTCGGCGACTCACCGGTGGTACCGGCGAGCACGAGAGCGTCGCATCCATTGTCGACGAGGTACGCCGCGAGGCGGACGCCCGCGTCGACGTCCAGCTTTCCGTCGGAGGTGAACGGCGTCACCATCGCAGTGGAAACGGTGCCGAACGGACGCTCGACGTGAGAAGCGGAATCACCGTAGGTCATGGTCAGAAGGCTACCCGGTGGCCCAGGTACTTTCGCACACCACTCACAGGTCGGCGGAAAACGTGCTCCGCGCCACTTCCGATCCGTCTCCCCAGTCGACGATCTCGAAGTCGCCGAACACATTAGGTGCCGCCTTCTGCAACTGCCTGAGGCATTCGACAGCAAGTCGCCGAATCTCGACGTCGGCGTGCTCGGTGGCCCGCATGGACACGAAGTGACGCCACGCGCGGTAGTTGCCGGTGACCACCACCCGGGTCTCGGTCGCGTTGGGCAGTACGGCACGGGCGGCCTGGCGGGCCTCCTTGTTCCGCACGGGAAGGCTCGAGGTCTCCGCGAGCTTGGCCTCGAGTGCTTCGAGCAGCTCGCCGTATGCCGCCCGGCTCGCGTCCGTCGCTGTGGCGAAGAGCGCCTCGAGTTCGGGATCACCGGCGATCGCGGGCGGCACGACCACGTTGGAGTCGTTCTCCCGCACGAACCGCTGCGACAACTGCGAGTAGGAAAAATGCCGGTGCCGAATCAGCTCGTGGGTGCACGAGCGGGAGATTCCGGTGATGTAAAAGGTGACGCTGCCGTGTTCCAGAACGGATTCGTGCCCGACTTCCAGGAGGTGGCGAAGATACCCGGCGTTGGTCGCCGTGCGGGGATTCGGCTTCGACCAGCTCTGATAGCAGGCGCGCCCCGCGAACTCGGCCAGCGCCTCCCCGCCGTCGGCGTCCGTCTCCCACGGGATGTCCTCCGGTGGAAAGAACTCCGTCTTCGCGACGAGCTGCACCCTGAGCGACACCGTCTGCGGCACTGCCTGATCCTCCTACCGGACCCGAGAACGGATCCATTCCTGATGCATAAACCCTAGTTGCGCCGTAATTCGGGCTCCGTGCGGGTGGGGGCGCCCATGCGGCGGTCGCTGCCACGCCTCGACCGACACCCTTGACCGACGTCACCGATGACGTCATGCTGGCGTCATGAACCTCGACAGTTACGTCGCCCGGCTGCGCGACGACCTCACGGCAGCCGCAGCCCTCGGCGATGACCGGACCCGGGACACCGCGGCGGCGCTCGCGGCAGCCGTCGAACCGGCGACCCGGCTCCTCCTACTGTCCGCACTCACCGAATTCGCTGGTGAGGTGTCTTCTGTCCTCGAGAGCCGCGCCGTGAAGGTGCGACTGGAAGGTACCCAGGTCGGGGTCGACATCGCCCGCACCACCGCAAGCGCCGCAGGAGCCGAGGACAAGAACACCACCACCGCCGAAGACATCAGCGCCGCCTTCGATGACGCCACAGGTGACATCAGCCGCGTCACTCTGCGGCTGATGGATCAGATCAAGTCGAAGGCAGAGGAGGCCGCGTCACAGAACGGAGTGTCGCTGAACTCGTGGGTGTCCCAGGCAGTGCAGGGCGCGCTCAAAGACCATATGCGCCGGAACCTCGGCAACAATTTCTGAAGCGCGGCCGTACTCCCTCCACTCCCCCGGCACCGACGGTGTTCTAATTACGTCGCAACAGCCACACGGTGAGAGTCGCCACGGGCTCGAAGGAGCGAAAAATATGGCCGTTTCCGGCGTCAAAGAGTTCGAGATCAAGGCCGATCCGGCCACGGTGATGGCCGCGATCGCCGCGGTGGATCGGCTGCCCGAGTGGTCGTCTGCTCACAAGTCGGTGACCATCGAAAGCACCCACGACGACGGCCGGCCCCACCGTGTTCGGATGAACGTCTCCATTCTCGGCATCAGCGACGAGCAGGTGGTCGACTACACCTTCGAGGGTGACGACACCGTGTCGTGGCACCTCGTCGAGAGCGGTCAGCAAAATGCGCAGGACGGCTCGTATGTTCTGACCGAATCAGGCTCCGGTACCAAGGTGACTTTCGAGCTGACGGTCGATCCGAAGATCCCGTTGCCCGGTTTCCTCGTGAAGAAGGCGCAGAAGACTGCACTGGAGACGGCCAGCAAGGGTCTCACCAAGTTCGTCGAAAGCCTGTAGTGCTCACACTTCTCGCGGTCGCTTCGCCGCGGCCGCGAGAAGTGGGGCGAGATCTCCGCGCTTGTCTACCGTGACTTCGCCCAGCTCGAGCCACTCCGCCATCCGGTACAGCTCGGACAGCAGCGGCTCCACCACCCGCTCGGGACGCGCTCCCGCTTCGACGAAGGCCGACCGCACCTCGAGGGCTCCCCTCGCTCGGTCGGCTTTCACATCGACTCGGGCTACCAACTCGCCGTCGAGTAGGAACGGAAAGACGTAGTATCCGTGCACCCGCTTGTGCGCGGGAGTGTAGATCTCGAGGCGATACCGGAAGTCGAACATCCGCTCCGTCCGCGGTCGGAAAAATACAAGCGGATCGAACGGACACAACAACGCGGCGCCCTCTACCCGCCGCGGCGTCCGGACGTCGCGATGCATGTACGCCGGAACGTCCCAGCCTCGCACGGTGACGGCGTGGAGCACACCGTCCTCGACGAGGTCCTCGACTGCGGGCTTGATCTGCGCCGGCGACAGCCGGTAGTAGTCGCGCAGGTCCGACTCCGTCGCTACTCCCAGTGCCCGTGCGGACCGGCCGACGAGTCGCCGGATCGACTCCTCCTCCGAATACTCCTGCGCGAGAATTCTTTCGGGCAGCACTCGGTCGGTGAGATCGTAGTGACGGGTGAACGCGACTCGTTTGTCGACCGCGAGGGCCCCGGCGGCGAACAACTGCTCGCATACGACCTTGGTGTCGCTGCGATCCCACCACGGCCCTTTGCGATCGGGCCGGTCGACCTCGAGGTGCTTCTCCACGTCGCGGGCGCTGCTGGGACCCACCGCCCGGATCACGTCGAGCACATCGGCGGCGAGGGTGGGATTGCGGTCGAGCACCCGGGCCTCGCCTGCCCACCTGCCGTGCCGGTAGCGGTGCATACGCCACCGGAACAACGGCCAGTCCTCGACCGGGATGAACGCCGCCTCGTGCGCCCAGTACTCCGCAAGCATGCGCGGCGTGCGGGCACGGTGCGACCACGCCGCCGAGTCGAGCAGTCCCCGGTCGTAGACGCCGATTCTGCTGAACAGCGGAACGTAGTGGGCCCGAACCGCCACCGACACCGAATCGATCTGGAACAGCCGGATCCGGTCGAGAACCGAGCGGATGTGCCGTCGGGTGGGGATACCCGTCGGCCTGGCATCGGCAAATCCCTGCGCCCACAGTGCCGACTTTCTGGCCGCGGCGGCGGTCATCTCACGCATGACCGCATCCTGTCACCAGGTGCCGACAGTATGAGGCAGGATCGCGGATTGAAACGGCCAGCAGGCGTCAGATGCCCTCGGCGAGAACCACTGCCACCGTCGCACCGAGTTCGTAACAGCGCTCACGTGCTGCCGCGTCGACCGCGCCGGTGAGTTCGAGCGCTTCGGCGGCCTGCGTGAGTGCGAGGCCGGTCACGATCTTCTGTACCGACGTGACCGCGCCGGCGGTGTCGTTGTTGCCGTGTACCCACAGACCGTAGGGGCGGCCCGCGACCGCGTCGAGACAGGGGTAGTACACGGTATCGAAGAAGTGCTTGAGCGCTCCCGACATGTAACCGAAGTTGGCGGACGTCCCGAACAGGAAGCCGTCGGCGGCGAGAACGTCGGGCACGGTGGCCCCGAGCGCGGGTATCGACCGCACCTCGACGCCCTCGATGTCGGGGTCCCGGGCACCCTTCAGCACCGCTTCGAGGCACTCGCGGGTGACCGGCGACGGGGTGTGGTGGACGACGAGGAGTGATGGCACAGTCGTCAGCGTACGACCGGTTCCGGCACTACTGCCCCGCCCCGCTCTCGCGTTCGAGACGTTCGAGTTCCACGGCCCGCTTCATCGTCTCCCGGGCGCGGCCGCGGTCGCCGGCGTAGTCGTAGGCGCGGGCGAGCCGGTACGAGCTCCGCCAGTTGTCGGGGTCCGCCTCCCATTCCGCCTTGACCTGCTGGAAGAGGGCGTCGGCAGCGTCGCGGTCTATTCGTCCGGACGGACGCTTCGGCAGATTCGTGACGTCCAGTTCGAGACCCTCGTCGCCGATGCGACGGGCGAGTTTCTGATGTTGCAGGCCGGCCCGGAGTGTCGCGTAGACGATCCACGCACCGAGGAACGGAAGGATGAGAACTCCGACGCCGAGCCCGACCGCGGCGACCCCGCCGTCCTGGATCAGGGCGATCCCGCGCTGACCGAGCAGCACGAAGTAGAACACGAGCGCGGCGACAAGCAACGCGATCGTGACGACCGTCTTGGTCGACTCGTTACTCTTCACAGGTCGAGGAGCGGGTCGATACCCACGGTGAGGCCGGGGCGGGACGCGATCTGCCGCACCCCGAGGAGTACGCCGGGAGCGAAGGAATTGCGGTCGATCGAGTCGTGCCGGATGGTCAGCGTCTCCCCCTGTGTTCCCAGGATGACCTCCTGATGCGCGACGAGCCCGGCGAGCCGGACGGAGTGCACCCGGACACCGTCCACGTCGGCGCCGCGGGCACCGTCGAGTTCGGTGGTGGTGGCGTCCGGACTGAGGCCCAGGCCCGCCTTGCGACGCGCCTCGGAGATGAGCGCCGCGGTCCGGTAGGCGGTGCCGGACGGTGCGTCCGCCTTGTTGGGGTGATGCAGTTCGATGACCTCGACGGAGTCGAAGAAGCGCGCGGCGGCCTCGGCGAACCGCATCGACAGAACGGCTCCGATCGCAAAGTTGGGAGCGATGAGGACCCCCACCGAGGGCTGATCGGCCAGCCACGACCGCACCGTGTCGAGGCGGGTGTCATCGAAGCCCGTGGTTCCCACCACTGCGTGAATGCCATTGGCAACGAGGAAGTTCAGGTTGTCCATCACCACATCGGGGTGCGTGAAGTCGACGACAACCTGAGTACCGGACTCGGTGAACGACTCCAACCGGTCGCCGTGATCGACCTCCGCCACGAGCTCGAGGTCCGACGCCTGCTCCACCGCCTCGCAGATCGCTCGGCCGACCTTGCCCTTGGCTCCGAGAACTCCGACCCTGATGGGTGCTGCTGCGCTCACTTCTCCACGCTCCGTCCAGTCACATCGATTCGCCCGAAAGCCTACGCAACCACCGGGTGACGGCCGAAGTGCAGGGGCCGACCGGGAGATCTTCCTCTCCTCACCCGTATCTTCCACACCCGTAGCCGGGTGCGATCAATCGAAGACGATGATCTGGCGGATCGCGCGGCCCTCGGCGAGTTCGTCCATGCCGTGGTTGATCTGGTCGAGTGAGATGCGGGACGAAATCAGCTTCTCCACGGGCAGCTTTCCCGAACGCCACAGATCCTCGTAGACGGGGATGTCCCGCGCGGGAACAGCCGATCCGAGGTAGCTGCCGATGATTGTGCGGGCCTCGGCCACCAGGGTCAACGGCGAGATCGACGAGCGCGCCTGTGGGGACGGCAGCCCGACGGTGATGGTTTTTCCGCCGGGGGCGGTGGCGGACACGGCCGATTCGAAGGCTCGCGCATTGCCGGCGGCCTCGATCACGATGGGCGCCCGTATGCCGGCCTCCACCAGTTCGGCAGGCGTGTATACCGCCGTCGCACCCAGTTCGAGTGCGGCCTGGAGCTTTTCCGGCACCGAGTCGACCCCGATGACCTCGCCGGCACCCCGCGAGACGGCGGTGAGAATCGCGGCCATTCCGACCCCACCGAGGCCGACCACCATGACGGCCTGACCGGGGCGCGGATTGCCGGCGTTGAGAACGGCTCCGCCTCCGGTGAGAACAGCGCATCCGAGTACCGCGGCCACATCGGCGGGCACGTCGTCACCGACAGGAACGACAGAATGGCGGTTGACCACGGCATGCGTGGCGAAACCGGACACTCCGAGGTGGTGGTGCACCGACTCGTCGCCCCGATGCAGACGCGAGCCCCCGTCGAGCAGGGTTCCGTCGTTGTTGGCTTTCGTACCCGGCACGCACGGCATCTGGCCGTCGGTGGCGCAGCCCTCGCACTGGCCACAGCGCGGCAGGAATGTCATGACGACCCGTTGTCCGACGCTGAGGTCGTCCACGCCCGCGCCGAGTTGCTCGACACGCCCGGCCGCCTCATGACCGAGCAGCATCGGAACCGGCCGGACCCGATTGCCGTCGACGACGGACAGGTCCGAATGGCACAGTCCCGCAGCCTCGATCCGGACCAGAATTTCGCCCGGACCCGGCTCGTCCAGTTCGAGTTCGGCGATAGAGATGGGCGCGGACTCCGCGAAGGGTCGTGTTCGGCCGATCTCTTCGAGCACTGCTCCGCGAATCTTCATCTCGCACGCCTCCTGTTGTCGGGGGTAGCTCGTTACCGGACGATGCCACGCACCGACGCGGGCAAATCACGTTTGCGTCGATACGGCCCTACGACGGCGGCGCCGAAGGGGCGCTGCAACAGCACCCTCGCCACGTCGCGAACCTCGTCGGTGGTGACGGCATCGATCTTCGCCAAGGTTTCGGCGATGCTGCGATGGTTGCCGTAGTTCAGTTCGCTCTTGCCGATGCGGTGCATCCGCGATCCCGAATCCTCCAGGCCGAGAACCAGACCCCCGCGCAGAGACCCCTTCGCGCGGGCACATTCAGCGTCTGTGATGCCGTCGGCGGCGACGGTGGACAGCACCTCTCGGATGACCGTGGCGACCTCGCCGAGGTTCTCGGGCTGGCAGCCCGCATAGACCGAGAACGCACCGGTGTCGGCGAACGTATCGACGCCGGAGTACACGGAATACGCGAGCCCGCGGATTTCGCGCACCTCTTGGAAGAGACGGGAACTGAGCCCGCCCCCGACGGCGGCATTGAGCACCGACAGCGCCCACCGATGCGACTCGTGCCTGCCGAAGGCCCGAACGCCGAGGGAGAGATGGACCTGTTCGCTGTCGCGGTTGGTGAGGCTCAGCGTGGGCGCTGTCCGCAGCCGCAACGCACCGGCGCGGCGAGGCGCGGGCTCGGCCGCCTCCTCGAGATGACCGGCGAACGCCCGGCGCACCATCTCCACCGTGTGCTGGTGGTCGACGTTCCCGGCCACCGCCACCACCATCCGCGGCGGTGTGTACCGGCGAACGTGGAACGAGTGCAGCTGGGTGCGAGTCATCGATTCGATCGACTCGACACTGCCGATCACGGGACGGCCGACGGGGTGGTCGCCGTACAGGGCCGTCAGGAAGGCATCGCCGAGCAAGTCTTCGGGGTCGTCGTCACGCATCGCGATTTCCTCGAGGACCACCTGGCGCTCCACGTCGACATCCGAGGAACGGCAGCGGCCTCGAAGCACCACATCGCTTACCAGGTCGACTGCCAGGGGCAGATCTTCATCCAGCACGTGCGCGTAGAAACAGGTGTGTTCCTTCGAGGTGAAGGCATTGAGTTCGCCTCCTACACCGTCCATCACCTGGGCGATGTCGAGGGCACTGCGTGACGGAGTGGCCTTGAAGAGCAAATGCTCGAGGAAGTGCGCGGCGCCCGCGACCGTGGGCTGCTCATCACGGGATCCCACACCGACCCAGACACCAACGGATGCGGAACGCACGCCGGGAACGTATTCGGTGACAACCCGGAGACCGCCGGGAAGCACGGTGCGCTCGACACCGGGATCCGGTTCACGCAGGGTCGACGCTGCAATGGGGGCCGCGACGCGGCGGCGATCGATCTTGGCCATGTAGTGGTTCAGCGGTCCTCGAAAACTGGGCGACGTCGAACGGCAAACTTTACACGGAGACACCGACCGACCCGTTTCCGCCTCCGGCGGGATCACTCGTCGAAGCTACTCGGGCGTGAACCGGCTCTCGAGCCCACATCCGTGGCGGCCAGTACGACGATCCGCTCGGTTCGCTGCCCAGGGAGAATCATCTCCCGCTCCTCCAGCATCCGCGCGCGGCCGGCGAGTGCTGGGCCGAACGGAACGTGTTCCGAGGCCACGACCTCGACCCGCAGACCCCGCTCCTCGAGCATGGTTCGCGACTTCTCCACACCGTTCAGGACAGACTGGACGAGGAGAAGAGTGCCGCCCGGAGCGAGGAGATCCGGGACCGCGACGCAGAGGCGGTCGAGGACGGCGCGCCCGTCGATTCCCGCATCCCAGGCCAGCCCGAGAACGCGCCCGCGACCGCGGACAGAGTCGTCCGACGCCGGCGAGTACGGCGGATTCGCCACCACCACATCGAAGCGCAGCGTCCGCACCGGGTCGACGAGATCGCCCCGCACCACCCGCACGGTCCGGCGGTTCAGCTTGGAATTGAGCCAAGTGCTGATCACGGCGCGGCGAGACACGTCGACGGCGGTGACCCATCCCGCGCCACCTTCACAGGCGGCCACACTCAATGCGCCGGTGCCACAGCATAAATCGAGCACACGCGTGCCCGGCCCGAGCTCTCGTCCGGCAAGTACCTCGGCGAGCAACCAGGTGTCCCGCTGAGGCCGATAGACCCCGGGCAGGCGAAACAACATGCCGGCTCCCTCCCACGCCGTTGATGACCAGCGTGGGAGCGACCCACAGTTACATGCAACTCGACGGGCCGCATTTCATCCGGTGTTCACGTCGGATCCCGTCCGAGCCGGCTGAAGGCGTCGCGAATCGGGTATATGACGGGGGTGCCCCGTTCCTTTTCCGCCGATTCTCCCGCGCCGGCCGACGCGATTTGGTCCCTGCTGTCACGGCCGTCACGGTGGCCAGAATGGGCTCCGCACATTCGCGGTGCCTGGGCTCTGGGATCTCCGGAGGTGCAGTGCGGGCGCTGCGGGGCAGCACGGGTGCTGTGGTTGATTCCGGTTCCGGTGGTCATCTCCGCCAAGACGCCCGGTCGGTCCTGGACCTGGCGGGTGGGTCCCATGGACCTGGAGCACTCCGTCGAACCCCTCGGTTCCGGCTCGCGCATCACGATGACGCTGTCGGCGCCCGGGCCGGTGGAGCCGGTGCTGGCCGCCACCTACGGGCCGGTCATCGCCCTTCTCGTTCGGCGGCTCGCCCGCGTCGCCGGCGCGGCACCCGCCACCTGACAGTGGTCCCGAATACGCGAGCGGCCCCGCACGAGTAACGTGCGGGGCCGCTCGGCAGGAGCCGGGAGAGACCTACTTCTCGGCTGCCTGCTCTTCGTCCTGCTCGGTGGCCGGCGCAGCGCCGTCCTCCTCGACCGGGATCAGCGAGATCTTGCCGCGGTTGTCGATGTCGGCGATCTCGACCCTCAACTTGGAGCCGACGCTCACGACGTCCTCGACCTTGGCAATGCGCTTGCCGGAGCCCAGCTTCGAGATGTGCACCAGCCCGTCGCGGCCGGGGAGGAGCGACACGAACGCACCGAAGGCGGTGGTCTTGACGACCGTGCCCAGGAAGCGCTCGCCGACCTTCGGCAGCTGCGGGTTGGCGATGGCGTTGATCATGTCGATCGCGGCCTGCGCGGACGGGCCGTCCGTCGCACCGACGAACACGGTGCCGTCATCTTCGATGGAGATGTTGGCGCCGGTCTGCTCGGTGATCGAGTTGATCATCTTGCCCTTGGGGCCGATGACCTCGCCGATCTTGTCGACGGGCACCTTGATGGCCGTCACCCGCGGAGCGAACGGGCTCATTTCGTCCGGAGTGTCGATGGCCTCGGCCATGACGTCGAGGATCGTCGCACGCGCATCCTTGGCCTGCGACAACGCGCCGGCGAGGACCTTCGACGGGATGCCGTCGAGCTTCGTGTCGAGCTGGAGGGCCGTCACGAAGTCCTTGGTGCCCGCGACCTTGAAGTCCATGTCACCGAAAGCGTCTTCGGCACCGAGGATGTCGGTGAGGGCCACGTAGCGGGTCTCCCCGTCGACCTGGTCGGACACCAGACCCATGGCGATACCGGCAACCGGAGCCTTCAGCGGCACACCGGCGTTGAGCAGCGCGAGCGTCGACGCACACACCGAACCCATCGAAGTGGAACCGTTGGAGCTGAGGGCCTCCGACACCTGGCGGATGGCGTAGGGGAACTCCTCGACGCTCGGCAGTACAGGCATGAGTGCCCGCTCGGCCAGCGCGCCGTGCCCGATCTCGCGGCGCTTCGGCGAACCGACACGACCGGTCTCTCCGGTGGAGTACGGCGGGAAGTTGTAGTGGTGCATGTACCGCTTGGTGGTCTCGGGCCCGAGGCTGTCGACCTGCTGCGCCATCTTCACCATGTCGAGGGTGGTGACGCCCAGGATCTGGGTTTCGCCACGCTCGAACAGCGCGGAACCGTGTGCCCGCGGCACGAGGGCGACCTCGGCGGAGAGCGAACGGATGTCCGTGATTCCACGACCGTCGATGCGGAACTGGTCGCGCAGGATGCGCTGACGTACCAGCTTCTTGGTCAGCGAACGGAACGCTGCGCCGAGTTCCTTCTCACGTCCCTCGAACTTGGGTGCAACCTGCTCGAGCACCTCGACCTTGACCTCGTCGGTCTTGTCGTCGCGCTCCTGCTTGCCGGCAATGGTGAGTGCGGCACTCAGCTTCTCGGCGGCGGCCTCTTCGACCGCGGCGAACACGTCGTCCTGGTACGCCGGGAAGACGGGGAACTCGCCGGTGGGCTTCGACGCCTTCGCCGCGAGCTGCTGCTGAGCGGTGCACAGCCGCGCGATGAACGGCTTGGCCGCCTCGAGGCCCTCGGCCACGATCGCCTCGGTCGGTGCCTGAGCGCCATCCGCGATCAGGGAGATCACGTTGTCGGTGGCCTCCGCCTCGACCATCATGATCGCGACATCGGCGTCGTCACCGGAACCGGAGACGATGCGGCCGGCAACGACCATGTCGAAGACTGCGTTCTCGAGCTGCTCGACCGTCGGGAATGCCACCCACTGGCCGGCCTTGTTCTCCGCCGAGGTGATGAGCGCTACACGCACACCACCGACAGGACCGGAGAACGGCAGGCCGGCGATCTGGGTGGACGCCGACGCCGCGTTGATGGCGACCACGTCGTAGAGGTCCTGCGGGTTGAGGCTCATCACCGTGACGACGACCTGGATCTCGTTACGCAGGCCGTCGACGAACGACGGGCGCAGCGGACGGTCGATCAGGCGGCAAGTGAGGATGGCGTCGGTGGAGGGACGGCCCTCACGGCGGAAGAACGAGCCGGGAATGCGACCGGCCGCGTACATCCGCTCCTCGACGTCCACCGTCAGGGGGAAGAAGTCGAAGTGCTCTTTGGGGTGCTTGCTGGCGCTGGTGGCCGACAGCAACATGGTCTCGTCGTCGAGGTAGGCGACGACGGCGCCGGCGGCCTGCTGAGCGAGGCGGCCGGTCTCGAATCGAATGGTGCGGGTGCCGAAGGACCCGTTGTCGATCACGGCGGTGGATTCGAACACGCCCTCATCGATCTCTACTGCGGAGTTCTCTGTCATCTCTTCTTTTCACTTCCCTCTCGTCTTCGCCGTACCCGCGCGGGCGTTCTCACCCTCCTGGCGAGAACTGCGCACCTGAGGGACATCCCCCTCTCGAGATCTCGGGATGTCGCTGTGCGGAGGCGGCCGTCGATCGAAGTCCCCCGGACCGTGTCCGGACGACCACTACCGAAGACCGACACCACATTCTCGGGTGCATACGGTAGTGCTGCCCTACGGCAGCGAACGCCGATAGCCAGCGAGGCCCAGTCTAAGCAAGGCCACGCCGGCTACCGGAGTGATTGGCGATCGAATGATCGCCGTGCCACGAAACTCAGCGACGCAGGCCGAGACGCTCGATCAGCGAGCGGTAACGCTCGATGTCGACCTTCTGGACATACTTGAGCAGACGACGACGGCGTCCGACCAGCAGCAACAGGCCGCGGCGGGAGTGGTGGTCGTGCTTGTGCGTCTTGAGGTGTTCGGTGAGATCGACGATGCGCTTGGTGAGCATGGCCACCTGCGCCTCCGGCGAACCGGTGTCGGTCTCGTGCAGGCCGTACTCGCCCAGAACCTGCTTTTTCTGTTCGGTGGTCAATGCCACTGTTTTCACTCCTGGTAATGACGTTCGCGTGAAAGGATCGATATTCGACGCGGCCACCGCGAACCGCAGCGCACGCCAGCGGACTACTTTACCAGCTGAAATGCGGCTCGATTACGTTGCGCCGTCCGAGGCGGACAGGATCTCGCGTGACCGCTCCGCGTCGCGCCCCATCGCGACGATCAAATCGTCGACAGAGTCGAATTTTTCCATCCCTCGCAACCGCTCGACCAGATCGACAGCGACGTGCTGGCCGTAGAGGTCGGCCTCACGATCGAGAACGAAGGCCTCCACCGTACGGGTGCGGCCCGAGAACGTGGGGTTGGTGCCGACCGACACGGCCGCCATGTAGCGCTCCCCCGAGGTGACCGTACCCAGATCGACGCCGTGCCCGAGCACGGTGAACCAGGCCGCGTAAACCCCGTCCGCGGGGATGGCCGCGTACATCGGAGGCGCGACATTGGCCGTCGGATAACCGAGCTGACGCCCGCGACCGTCCCCGTGGACGACTACCCCCTCCACCCGGTGGGGCCTGCCCAGCGCCTCCGTCGCGGCGGCCATGTCGCCTGCGTCCACGCACGAACGGATGTAGGTGGAGGAGAAGGTGACGGCGTGCTCGGCGAGCAGCGTGACGCCGTCGACCGCGAACCCGAACCGGTCGCCGATCTGACGGAGCAGGTCGACGTTGCCGGCGGCCTTCTTGCCGAAGGTGAAGTTCTCACCGACGACGACCTCGGCCACGTGCAGACGCTCCACGAGAATTTCGTGGGCATACCGCTCCGGCGTCAGCTTCATGAATTCGGCGGTGAACGGCATGACGCAGAACACGTCGATCCCGAGGTCTTCCGCGAGTTCGGCGCGGCGGGCCAGCGTCGTCAACTGGGCGGGATGACTGCCCGGGCGAACCACTTCCATGGGATGTGGGTCGAAAGTCATGAGCACGCTGGGTATTCCACGCTTGCGTGCAGCCGACACCGCCCGGCTGATCAGTTGGGCGTGACCTCGGTGCACGCCATCGAATACGCCGATCGTGAGTACACAACGACCCCAGTCGGCAGGAACCTCGTCGAGACCACGCCATCTCAGCACGACTGGCAGCCTACGGTGCGGCGCGCCGATGTTCATCTCCGGACCGGCCGGTCCCCCGGGATCGTGTAGGCGGACGTGCCGTCACCTCGCCGTTCTTCCCCCGCGAGTCCCCCTTCGAGGTGTGTCGATGTGTCTGTCCGGTAAGACTTGCCTAAGCTCGGGGCGTGGCCGGAAACAAGAATGACCAGATCGCAACCGAGGACACGGCATCGGAGACCGGCTCCTTGTCGGCTGTGGCGCAGGACTACCTCAAGGTCATCTGGACCACCGGAGAGTGGTCGCAGGAGCGAGTGTCCACCAAGTTGTTGTCCGAGAAGATCGGCGTGTCGGCGTCCACTGTGTCGGAGGCCATCAGGAAGCTGTCCGATCAGGGGCTGGTCGATCACGCCCGCTACGGTTCCATCGCACTCACCGAGGCGGGCAGGGTGGCCGCCATCGGAATGGTCCGTCGCCACCGGCTCATCGAAACGTATCTGGTGCGCGAACTGGGGTACGGATGGGACGAGGTACACGACGAAGCGGAAATACTCGAGCACGCCGTGTCCGATCTCATGATCAACCGGATGGACGCCAAGCTGGGACACCCGGAGCGGGATCCCCACGGTGACCCCATCCCCTCGGTCGACGGTTCGGTTCCGACACCCCCGGCCCGCCAGCTGAGTCACTTCGCGAACGGCGAAAGCGGCCGGATCGCGCGGATCTCCGACTCGGACCCGGCCATGCTGCGCTATTTCGATTCGGTCGGCGTGGCACTGGACGTCGAAGTGACGGTGCTCGAGCGACGCGACTATGCGGGGACGGTGTCGGTCCGGCTCGACGCCGGTCCGGACTCCGTCGAACTGGGCAACCCGGCGGCCCAGGCCATCTGGCTGGTGTGAGCTATCTCAGCGTCGCCGGACGAACCACCATCACCGAACTGGCACGCTTGCCGCGTTCCTGCAGCAGTGCGATGGTGGAGCCGCCCGGGTCTATGGCGGCGTACACACCCTTGATTCCGACCGGCTCGAGCCACCGGCCCTGACTGATCGACTCGGCCTCCGCAGCATCGACGAGTCGATGCGGGAACGCGGTCTGCGCTGCCGCGTCGATGTCGAGGCTGACCGCCGGCTCCTCGGCCAACTGTTCGAGGGTGCGGGCATGGTCCAGTGTGAAGGGCCCGACTCGCGTTCGCCGCAACCTTGTCAGGTGACCGCCCACCCCGAGCGCGGCGCCGAGATCGCGGGCGAGAGAACGAATGTAGGTGCCGGACGAACATTCCACCTCGACATCCAGATCGACGAACGTGCCCTCGTCGCGTCGCGCGACCACGTCGAAGCGGGACACCGTCACCGAGCGCGCCGCCAGTTCCACTTCCTCGCCCGCACGAATCCGGGCATGGGCGCGTTGCCCGTCGACCTTGATGGCACTGACGCTCGCAGGAACTTGCGAAATCTCGCCCGTGAGGAGCGCCACGTGTGCGGCGATCTCCTCGTCTCGCACAGCAGAGGCATCGGCCGACGCCAGAGTCTCGCCCTCGGCGTCGTCGGTGGCGGTCGACTGCCCCAACCGAATAGTCGCGGTGTACGCCTTCGTGGTCAACGCCAGAAGCCCGAGCATCTTCGTCGCACGCTCCACGCCGAGGACGAGGACGCCCGTCGCCATGGGATCCAAAGTGCCCGCATGCCCGACCTTCCGGGTACCGAGGAGTTTGCGGCACCGCGCCACGACATCGTGGCTGGTGACCCCGGCGTCTTTGTCGACGATGAGCAGACCGGCACCGACGAGACCGGACGAAGGCTTTTCACGCGCAGGCACGTGTTCCGATTCTGCCAGCCGGGCAATCGGCACTCTCACTGCACCGCAATTGTTGTGATGATGAGGCCGTCCGACACCATCCAGCGTCCGTCGAACGACGCCAGCGGCGGCCCGTCGAGGGTCTCCCCCGAGATGAGCAGATTTGAATGAAAGGTGCCCGTGCCGCCGTCCGCGGCCTTGAAGGTGATGTGTGCGTCCTCGAAACCCAGCCATCTCCCGGTGAGGGGGAACCATGCCTTGTACGTCGCCTCCTTGGCACAGAACAGCAGCCGGTCCCAGTGCACCGAGTCGTCAGTCCCCGACAGCCACTTCCGTTCCACTTCGAGGCTCACCGCGTCGAGCACACCCTCGGGCAGAGCCTCGTGCGGCTCGGCGTCGATTCCGACGGACCGCACCTGCATCGCATACCCGAGCACGGCGCCGCGGTAGCCGTCACAGTGCGTCAGACTTCCGACGACGCCGCGAGGCCACACCGGCGAGCCTTTCTCTCCCCGGAGAATCGGGGCAGGGTCCACACCCAGCTTCGCCATGGCCAGTCGCGCGCAGTGCCGGGCGCTGGTGAATTCGCGGCGACGTTTCTCCACCGCCCGCCCGATCAGCGCCTCCTCCTGCGGATGCGGACGCAAACCCGGCGGGTCTTCGAAGAGCTCGGCAGACGCCACACCGGAGGGCAGGATCCTCTCGATCACAAAGTCCCCCTCGCCCGCATCTTCTCCACTTCCGCCTCCTGCTCGGGAGTCACCTTGAAGTGACCGCCCCACTTGTTGAGCGTCCCCGGCGGATACTCCGGCACCGGCATGATCTGGCGGAGCAGTTTCTCCGGAAGGCCACGCCGCTGCCACTCCCTCGGATATCCGAGAGAGACCTCTTCGAACCGCACGCCGTCGTAGTAGGTGGTACGCGGAATGTGCAAGTGCCCGTACACCGTACAGACAGCGTTGTACCGGGTATGCCAGTCCGCCGTCATCTCGGTGCCGCACCACAACGAGAACTCCGGGTACCACAGCACCTGGGTCGGCTCACGCACGAGGGGAAAGTGGTTGATCAACACCGTCCGGGTGCCGGCGGGCAGCGCATCGAGGCGCTCCTTCGTCGTCTCCACGCGGTGACGGCACCACGCATCCCGGGTGCCGTACGGCTCGCTCGACAGCAGGAACTCGTCCGTCGCCACCACGTTCTTCTCCCGCGCGATTGCGAGGCCCTCCTCCTTGGAGGTGGCTCCGGCGGGCAGAAACGTGTAGTCGTAGAGAAGGAACATTGGAACCAGCGTGACCGGGCCGTCCTCTGCCTCCCACACCGGGAACGGATCCTCGGGAGTGATGACGTCGATCTCGCGGCACATCGTGACCAGGTAGTCGTAGCGCGCGACGCCGTGCATCTGGACCGGATCCTTGGCCGTCGTCCACAGCTCGTGATTGCCGGGCACCCAGATGACCTTGGCGAACCTGCTCCGAAGCAGCTTCAGGGCCCAGCGAATGTCGTCGGTCTTCTCGGAGACGTCACCCGCGACGATCAGCCAGTCGTCCGGAGAATCCGGGTAGATCTCCTCGGTGATCGGGCGATTTCCCCGGTGTCCGACATGGGTGTCGCTCACGGCCATCAACTTGGCTGCCACGTCCACTCCCCTTCCCGATCGCGTTTCCTTGTCGATCGCTCGTTGCACCGGTTCGCGTTTCACTCCGCGTCAGGCCTCGGGGTGCCTGGTTTGAAGGTCTGCACCGGTCACCGCCCAGCGGCCGGTGCCGACGCGCCAGACGACCGCGAGCATCCGAAGCACTATGAACACGGTCAACCCCGTCCAGATTCCCGCCAGACCCCAGTCGCGGAGCATCGACAGCCAGATCAAGGGCAGGAAGCCGACCAACGCGCAGGCCAGGGTGGCATTCCGGAGAAACACGACATCTCCCGCCCCGAGAAGCACACCGTCGAGAGCGAAGACCACTCCGGCCACGGGAATGATGGCAACGAAGAACCACCACACCACCGCCATGTCGTCCAGCACCGCAGTATCGGAGGTGAACAGGCCGGGTACGACACTGTGACCGAGCGCGAACATGAGCGCCAACGCCGACGCGAAGAGCGTGGACCACCGCGTGATACGCCACGACAGGCGGGTGGCCCCGCGGGCGTGCCCCGCGCCCAGTGCGGCACCCACCAAGGCCTGTGCGGCGATCGCGAGGGAATCCAGGGTAAGTGCGACCAGATTCCACAACTGCAGGACCACCTGATGTGCGGCGACAGCTGCGGCCCCGAACCGGGATGCGACTGCGGCTGCCGAGAGGAAACACGCCTGGAACGCCAGACTCCGGAGGATCAGGTCCCGGCCGAGGATCATCTGAGCCCGCATCACGCCCCACTGCGGACGCAGCGGCACTCGTTCGAATACCAGCGCACCGACGAAGAGACTGGCCGACACGGCCTGGCCGATCACATTCGCCACGGCCGACCCCTCGAGTCCGAGGAGCGGGGCGCCCCACAGTCCGTGTACGAGCAGCGGACACGCGATCGCCGACACGACGAGGCCCGCGATCACGAACCGTAAGGGCCGCACGGTGTTCTGCATGCCGCGCATCCAGCCATTGCCGGCCATCGCGATCAGGATCAACGGGGCGCCGAACACGGCGATGCGCAACCAACTCGCCGCCGCGTGCGCGATGTCGGAGCCGCCGGCGATCGCCGAAGTCACGGGACCGGCCAGCAGATGAACGAGCGCGACCACCGTCACGCCGATGATGAGCGCAAGCCACGTCGCCTGCACCCCCTCGCGGACGGCACCACGCTCGTCCCCGGCACCGTGCATCCGCGAAGCCCGGGCCGTGGTCCCGTAAGACAGAAATGTCAGCTGGGTGCTGACCTGCGCCAGGATCAGTCCGCCGACCGCAAGACCCGCAAGTGCCAGCGCACCGAGCCTTCCGACGACAGCGATGTCGAACAGCAGATAGATCGGTTCCGCGGCAAGCACCCCCAGCGCCGGGAGCGCAAGACCGAACACCGTGCGCGCAGCTACATCGCCCGAAACCTTCGTCCCAGCCGTTACATCGCCCGTGCTCTCCGAGACTTCCGCCAACTGACCCGAACCTCAGCCGAGCGACTCGACGAGTGACGCCACGATCTCGTCGACGGAGGTGACTGCGGTGTACCCGGCCGCGAACCGGTGTCCGCCGCCGCCGAGGTATCCGGCGACGAGCGAGACGTCCACGTCGGACTTGGAGCGCAGCGAGACCGACCAGGTGTCGTCTGCGGCCTCTTTCAGGACCGCGGCGACCTCGGCCTCCGATGTCGTGCGGACGATATCGATGACGCTTTCGATTTCTTCGGAGCGCAGACCCCGAACATCGGCCTGTCGGATGACGGCATAGACCAGACCACGGCCGCCTGCGGCGCCGGGAACGAATGTGGCTGATCCCAGCACCGTGGACAGCATCGGCAGCCAGCCGAAGGGATGGGTGTCGAGCAGTCGCCGGGCGATCCGGGCACCGTCTATACCGGTCGCGAGTAGCCGCTCGGCGAGGGTGTGGGTCCCGGGCTGGACCCAGCGGAACGAACCGGTGTCGGTCACGAGGCCGGCGTAGAGGCAGTGCGCGAGGTCGGCGTCGATCTCCACGCCCCACAAGTCGAACATCTGAGCCAGGACCGCAGTGGTCGATTCCGCCGACTCGTCCACCAGGTTCATCCGCCCGAACCGGGTGTTGGACCGATGGTGGTCGATGACGAGCGTCTCCGCCGCATCATGGAGGCGGCCCGCGAGCGTGCCGAGCCGCCCTGCACTGCCGCAGTCGACGGTGACCAGCAGATCGACGTTTCGATGCACCTGGTCCGCCGGCACCAGCAGGTGGGTGCCGGGCAGTTCGCGCATCGACTCGGGCAGTTCGTCCGGAGCAGCGAACGCCACCTGCACCGGGATACCTTTACGCTCGAGAACCAAACCGAGCGCAAGGCCGCTGCCGATGGTGTCGGCATCGGGCTGAACGTGACACAGAACCGTCACCGACGTCGCGTTCTCGAGTACGGCGACCGCCTGCGGCAGATACACCTCTTGGCGATCGAGATCAGACAGGGACGTCTCCTGAGTGTGGGTCATGTCGTCGGCGTCAGTCCGCCTGGCGGGAACCGGACGGCTCGTCGACATCCACGTCGTCCGAATCCTCGGTTCGTGGCTCCTTGTACGGGTCCGGGTCTCCGGCCGGGGACGCCGCGGCAGCGACACGGGCGACCTCGTCGTCCGCGGCACGAGCGCGGGCGAGGAGTTCTTCCATATGACGGGCAGTGTCCGGCACGGTGTCCGCGACGAACGTGAGCGTCGGCGTGAATCTCACGCCGGTGCCGGCACCGACCTTGGAGCGCAGAACACCCTTGGCCTTCTCCAGGCCTGCGGCCGCAGCAGCGAGATCAGGTTCCGACTCGAGGTCGGCGCCCATCACGGTGTAGTACACGGTCGCGTCGTGGAGGTCGGCCGTCACCTTGGTGTCGGTGATGGTCACGAACGCCAGGCGGGGGTCCTTGATTTCGTGATCGATTGCCGTCGCAACAATGGTGCCGATGCGCTTGGCGAGCTTGCGTGCCCGGGCGGGATCCACCATGACAATCAGACTCCTCTCCCTGGCCGCTCGATAAGTTTGTGGTCCTACTTTTGCTCTGTCTTTCTCATTCTGCACGCCGGGGCGTCGTGACGACCCGCCGGGCAGGGCATACCGAGTCAGTCCTCGGGCCCGAAAATTCTCCGCCGCACGGCGAGTAGTTGCAGCTCGGGCAGATCTGCAACATGCCGCTCGCAGGTGTCGAGCACTTCGTGTACGTGATCGACGGCCGAGCTCGCCATGGTGACGCCCAGCATCGACCGGCGGTACCGATCTTGTTCGCCGGTTTCCGCGGCGGACACACCGTAGCGACGCAGCTCCGCGAGAACCGGTTTGACCATTGCACGCTTCTCTTTCAGAGATCGCACGTCACCGAGCAAGATGTCGAGCTCGAGCGCACCGACGTACAACTTTCCTCCTTCGGGGAGACGTGCGCTTCTCCGGCCGAACCAGTCGGCCGGAGAAGCGCACGCCGGATAACGCTGCTACGTCACCCCACTCGAAAAGGGAGATCAGTCACGCGGCTTTTCCCGAAGCTCGTAGGCCTCGATGACGTCACCGACCTTGATGTCGGTGTAGGTGACCGTCAAACCGCACTCGTAACCCTCGCGTACCTCGACGACGTCGTCCTTCTCCCGCTTCAGCGAAGAGATGGTGACGGTCTCGGCGACAACCGTGTTGTCACGCAGCAGCCGGGCCTTTGCATTGCGACGGATGCTACCCGAGGTGACGAGGCAACCGGCAATGTTGCCGACCTTGGACGAGCGGAACATCGCACGGATCTCCGCCTTGCCCAGCTCGACCTCTTCGTAGATCGGCTTGAGCATGCCCTTGAGGGCCTTCTCGACCTCGTCGATTGCCTGGTAGATCACCGAGTAGTACCGGATGTCGACGCCCTCGCGGTTCGCCAACTCGGTCGCCTTGCCCTCGGCGCGGACGTTGAACCCGATGATGATCGCATTCGACGCAGCGGCCAGGTTGACGTTCGTCTCGGTGACGCCACCGACACCACGGTCGATGACGCGCAACTGCACCTCGTCGTCGATCTGGATGCCGTGCAGCGCCTCCTCGAGGGCCTCCACGGTTCCGGAGTTGTCACCCTTGAGGATGAGGTTGAGCTGCGACGTCTCCTTGAGGGCCGAATCGAGGTCCTCGAGGCTGATCCGCTTGCGGCTCTTCGCGGCCAGAGCGTTGCGCTTACGCGCATTGCGCCGGTCGGCGATCTGACGGGCGATGCGATCCTCGTCGACCACGAGCAGGTTGTCACCTGCACCGGGGACCGACGTGAAACCGACCACCTGCACGGGACGTGAGGGCATTGCCTCGAGTACGTCCTCGCCGTGCTCGTCGACCATCCGGCGCACACGGCCGTAGGCGTCGCCGGCGACGATCGAGTCACCGACCCGCAACGTTCCACGCTGGATGAGCACGGTCGCGACGGGTCCGCGTCCACGGTCGAGGTGCGCCTCGATGGCGACACCCTGTGCGTCCATATCCGGGTTGGCCCGCAGGTCGAGGGCAGCGTCCGCCGTCAACAGCACGGCGTCGAGCAGTGCATCGATGTTGGTGCCCTGCTTCGCCGAGATGTCGACGAACATGGTGTCTCCGCCGTATTCCTCGGCCACCAGCCCGTACTCGGTGAGCTGCTGCCGGATCTTGTCCGGGTTCGCGCCTTCCTTGTCGATCTTGTTCACCGCGACCACGATCGGCACGTCGGCCGCCTGGGCGTGGTTGATCGCTTCCACCGTCTGCGGCATGACGCCGTCGTCGGCGGCGACGACCAGGATCGCGAGGTCGGTGGCCTTGGCACCACGAGCACGCATGGCCGTGAAGGCCTCGTGACCGGGGGTGTCGATGAACGTCACGAGACGCTCGTTGCCGTCGAGCTCGGTGAGCACCTGGTAGGCACCGATGTGCTGCGTGATACCGCCGGCCTCGCCCTCACGGACATTGGCCTTACGGATCGTGTCGAGCAGGCGGGTCTTACCGTGGTCGACGTGGCCCATGACGGTGACCACCGGCGGACGGGACATGAGGTCCTCTTCGCCGCCTTCGTCTTCACCGTAGGTGAGGTCGAAGCTGTCGAGCAGCTCACGGTCCTCGTCCTCCGGGCTGACGACCTGGACGACGTAGTTCATCTCGCCGCCGAGCAGCTCGAGGGTCTCGTCGTTGACGGACTGGGTAGCCGTCACCATCTCACCGAGGTTGAACAGTGCCTGCACGAGGGCAGCCGGGTTCGCGTCGATCTTCTCCGCGAAGTCCGAAAGCGAAGCACCGCGAGCGAGGCGAATGGTCTCGCCGTTGCCACGCGGCAACCGCACGCCACCGACGGCGGGCGCCTGCATGGAGTCGTATTCCTGGCGCTTCTGACGCTTGGACTTGCGACCACGACGCGGGGCGCCACCGGGGCGACCGAACGCGCCCGCTGCTGCACCGCGCTGACCGGGGCGTCCACCGCCACCGGGACGGCCGCGGAAACCACCTGCGGGTGCGCCGCCACCGGGAGCACCGGCACCGGCACCGGGGGCACCGCCACCGCGGTAGCCACCGCCGCCGCCTGCACCGCCGGGACGCCCACCGGGAGCGCCGCCGGGACGGCCGGGACGGCCACCACCGGGTGCGGGACGAGCCGAGCGTGCCGGCATCGCGCCGGGGTTCGGACGAGGAGGCATCGAACCGGGACTCGGACGAGGTCCACCCTGACCGGGAGCCGGACGAGGACCGCCCTGGCCCGGAGCCGGACGAGGACCGCCCTGGCCCGGAGCCGGACGAGGTCCACCCTGACCCGGAGCCGGACGAGGTCCACCCTGACCCGGAGCCGGACGAGGACCGCCCTGGCCCGGAGCGGGTCGAGGAGCACCGGGACGCGGTGCGCCGGGAGCCGGACGCGGCGCCGGACGCTCGGCCGGAGCCGACGAGTACGGGTTGTTACCGACACGCGGAGGCTTGGGGCCCGGTCGCGGCCCACCCGGCTTTGCGCCGGTGGACGGAGCCGCGGACGCACTGGCGGCCGGAGCCGACGGCGCAGCGGGTGCCGGCGCGGCCGGAGCCGGGCGACCCGGCTTCGGCGCATTGCTGTTCGGTGCACTGCTTGTAGGTGCACTGCTGGTAGGAGCTGCCGGAGCCGCTGCTGCGGGCGCGGCCGGAGCCTGCGCCGCGGGCGTGGCTGCGGGAGCTGATGCAGCCGGCGCGGGTGCTGCCGGAGCCGGGGCTGCCGGCTTGGGGCCGGGACGGGGTCCGCCCGGCTTGGCCGACGTCGTCGACGGTGCGCTCGGCGCCGGCGCGCCGGGTTTTGCCGCCGGGCGTGCCGCTGAATCGGGCGACGAAGACTTCGGGAACGACTCCCGCAGACGTCGGGCAACGGGCGCCTCCACTGTGGAGGACGCCGACTTCACGAACTCGCCCTGCTCCTTGAGCGTTGCGAGTAGTTCTTTACTTGTGACACCGAGTTCTTTAGCCAACTCGTGCACGCGGGCCTTGCCTGCCACTGCTCTCCTCACTGATGAGGTCGAGCAGGAGGCTCCCCTGAGAGGGGCCCGCACGACCTCGGGTTATCTCCGATGGACGATCATCGCTGGTGCTTCACGGTGTGCTCATGAGTGCTTGTGCCTGTTCTGTTCGAGAGGTACTGCTCTGCGTGTGCGTTCTGCTCGTACCCAATGTTCGATCTCTGACGTATCCACACTTCCGGTGACTCGCAGCGCTCTGCCGAAGGCTCGGCGTCGCTCTGCGAGACTCAGGCAAGCCTGATCGGGGTGCAGCCACGCACCTCGTCCGGGAAGCCTACGTCGTGGGTCGGGAACGAGTATATGGCCTTGCGGCCCACTCTCACTTACCACGACCCTGAGCAGATCGAGAGCCAGCGCGCGCTCTCGACATCCAATGCACGTCCGTACCGGCGAACCGGCACTGACGCGCGTGAAATCCGGGAGCTCATGCTGAACCATTGACCACTCTACCGCCGACTCGCCCCGATCTCCGCATTCCACGCTCAACGAGTGGTCGCGGCGGGTCCGTCGGCCGACTCCGGGGTGGGCGCCGCATCGCTGCGGATGTCGATCCGCCAACCGGTCAGGCGCGCAGCAAGACGGGCATTCTGCCCTTCCTTGCCGATCGCGAGGGACAGCTGGAAGTCGGGGACGACGACTCGCGCCGCGCGCGCATCCGGATCCACCACTGTGACGGAGACCACTTTCGACGGCGACAACGCGTTGCCGACGAACCGGGCGGGATCTTCGTCGAAGTCGATGATGTCGATCTTCTCGCCGGCGAGTTCACTCATCACGTTCCGCACGCGCTGGCCCATCGGGCCGATACACGCTCCCTTCGCGTTGAGTCCGGAGACGCGCGACGCGACGGCGATCTTCGACCGGTGGCCCGCTTCCCGCGCCACGGCGATGATCTCTACCGACCCGTCCGCAATCTCCGGAACCTCGAGCGCGAACAACTTCCGGACGAGATTCGGGTGTGTCCGGGACAGGGTGATCTGTGGTCCGCGCTGCCCCCGCGACACCCCCACGACGTAGCACTTGAGACGCTCGCCGTGCTCGTAGTTCTCGCCGGGAACCTGCTCGGCGGGCGGTATCAGCCCCTCGGCACCGTTGGCCTCGCTGCCGATCCGCACGACGACCATGCCTCGGGAATTCGCCCGCGTGTCGCGCTGGATGACACCGCCGACGATCTCACCCTCGTGGGTGGAGTACTCACCGAAGCTCCGCTCGTGCTCGGCGTCGCGCAGGCGCTGAAGGATGACCTGGCGCGCGGTAGTCGCCGCGATGCGGCCGAAGCCCTCCGGGGTGTCGTCCCACTCCTCGCCGACCATGTTGCCGTCCGCGTCGACGTCGTGCGCCATCACGCGCACGATGCCGCTTTTCGTATCGACGTCGATCCGCGCATGATTCTTGTGGCCCTCGGTGTGCCGATAGGCCGTCAGCAGCGCCGTCTGGATCGTCGAGATGACGGTTTCGATCGAAATGCCTTTGTCAGCCTCGATGGCGCGCAACGCCGCAATGTCGATATTCACTTGTCCAACTCCTCTACTACTTCTTCCTCTTCCGATATATCGGAGTCGGACGGCGACACCCGACCCTCGGGTATTCCACCTGCGAGCTCCAACTCTCGCGGGTCAGGCTTCGAAAACTCCACCTGCACAATGGCTTTCTCGATGTCCGACACGGACACTCGGCGAACCTCCGGCCCGGAGCGCGACCCGATCACCACCTCGACTGCGTCGTCGTCCCACCGACCGATACGGCCCACGACGGTCTCGTTCGGAAGGTCGATGCGCACCTTCCGGCCGCGTGCCCGGCGCCAGTGCCGCTCATGTGTGAGCGGCCGGTCGATACCGGGAGAAGTGACCTCGAGCGTGTACGGAGTCTCCCCGAAGTCGGGAACCGAGTCGAAGACCTCCGAGATCGTGTGACTCAGGCGCGCCACGGCATCGAGCTCGAGCCCGGCGTCGCTGTCCACCATGATCCGGACCGCGCTGTGCTTGCCCGCAAGGTTGACGGCAACGTCCTCCAAGTCGTAACCCTGGCTGTGCACCAGGTCGGAGATGAGCTCCGTCACCCTCTCCTTGGATGGAACCGGCATCGGGAAAGCTCCTCGTTTCAGTTGTCGTTCGTCGGGCGGGTCGTTCGTCGGAAGTCCGGGGCTGCAGCGTCACGTGCTGGGCGCACGCGGCACCGCTACCCGTTCCGACGGGTTCGGGCATCTAAGAGTAACGCCGATCGGAGGCTTCCGTGACCAGCACCGCTCGCCGATTCCCGGCTTCGCCACCCGACCTGGCACCATGGACCGGTGCTCACGCCCACCGCCTCCCGACCGCCGACGTTCGGCCCGGCCGTGTCCCGGCGCGCCGCTCTCCGGCTCGCAGCAGTCTCCGCCGTCGGTGCCACCGGTGTCGCTCTCCTGGCGGGGTGCACCGAGGACACGAACGACCGGGCAGAGGTCGATTCCCTCGTCGCCCAGTCGCAGCTGGCCCGACGTGATGCCGCAGGCGCTGCGGCCGCGATCGCACTGCACCCCGACCGCAGCGCCGCGCTCGACCTCGTCCGCGTCCAACGCACCGCGCACGCAGACGCGTTGGACGCCGAAATAGCTAGAGCTGCAGGAACTTATCCGGACGGAACGACGCCGACCACCTCGCCGTCCGCGTCCGCGGCACCGACCGCGCCGGCTCCCCCGCCGACATTGGATCAGCTACGCGCCGAACTCGCCGAGTCCCAGCGCAGTGCAGCTGATTCGGCGCGGACTCTGAGTGGCTACCGCGCCGGGCTGTCGGCGTCCATCAGCGCCGCGTGCGCCACCTACCTGGCGGTGGTGCTGTCGTGACCGCTCCTACCGAATCCGAGGGGCGGAGTCTCGCCGACGCACTCGCCGCCGAGCATGCCGCAGTATTCGCCTACGGGGTGGTCGCTGCATTCTCCAATCCGGTTCGTGCGGATCAGGTGGCTGCCGGCGCCGCGGGCCACCGTGCACGCCGCGACGCCCTGATCGACACGTTGACGGCCGCAGAGTTGACGGCCCCGGCCGCCGAGGCGGGTTATACCCTGCCGTTCCAGGTCACCGACCCTGTCTCGGCGGCCCAGCTCGCCGCACGAGTAGAGGCCGATACCGCCATCGCCTGGCGCGCTGTCGTCGAGCACGGCGAGACGGAGGACACGCGGTCGCTGGGTGTGGCCGCGCTGACGGAGTCGGCGATCCGGGAGGCGGGCTGGCGTCACGCGCTCGGAACCAACCCCACGACAGCGGTCTTCCCCGGCCAACCGTAAACCCGCCCAGGTTCCCGACAACGCGGTTCCCGGCCACCGGGATGCGCACACCCACGCGGCTCGTTTCGGCCTAGCGTCTCAGCCAGGCCACTGGTGAACGAGAGGACGACGGCGTGGACGATCGCTCGATGGAACGGCGTCTGGACGATCTCGAGAGGGTCGAGGCCATCAAGGCGCTGAAGTACCGGTACTGGCGCGCCTGTGACGGAAAGGATCCGGACGCGTTCCGGGCCTGCTTCGTCTCGTCGGGCGCGTCGATCGACTTCGGCGTCCTCGGCCGGTTCGACGACGCTGACCGCATCACCCAGGTGTTCACGGACATCGCCCTACGGGAAGTGGACGGTCGGCCGGTCATCGTCGACATGCATCACGGCTTTCATCCCCACATCGAGTTGCACGGCGAGACCGAGGCGTCCGGCGCGTGGACGCTGGCTTTCCGTCAAGTCGATCTGCTCCACGGTACGGAGACGGTGTCCTCCGGCGAGTACGACGACGACTATCGGGTCGAGAACGGTGAATGGCGAATGTCGCGGTGCCACTACAGCGTGAGATGGTCGATAACCCGTCCGCTCACTTCGGACACGGTGGTGGTGCAGTGACCGCCCGCGTTGCCTTGGTCACCGGGGCGAGCCGCGGCGTCGGCAAGGGTGTGGCCACGGCTCTGGGTGCGGCGGGATGGACGGTGTACCTGACCGGCCGGGGCCCCGCACCGGAAGGCAGCCCACTGGTTGCCGCTGCCGAGACGGTCTCCGACTCCGGCGGCACCGGAGTCGCCGTTGCGTGCGATCACCGGAACGACGACGAGGTGCGGACCCTGTTCCGGCGCATCGCCGACGAGCAGGGTGGCCGGCTCGACCTGCTGGTCAACAACGTGTGGGCGAGTCCGCCAGGGTTCGGGGGATTCAGCACTCCCTTCTGGGAGCGTCCGCTCGACGACTGGGACTCCCTCATCGGCGTCGGATTGCGGGCGCACTATGTTTCGTCCGTGGAGGCTGCCCGGCTGATGGTTCCGCGGCGCCGCGGCCTGATCGCCAACATCTCGTCGTTCGGCACCCGGAGCCACCTTCATTCCGTCCTCTACGGCATGTCGAAGGCGGGGCTGGACAAGATGGCCAGTGACATGGCCGTCGAGCTGGCGCCGCACGACGTGCGGACGGTGTCCGTGTGGCCGGGGATCGTTCAGACGGAGATGATCCTCGCCAGCGGTGTAGACAGCATCGCGGGATTTCCTGTCGCGGACGCCGAGTCGCCGCATTTCGTCGGCCAGGTGATCTGCGGGCTCGTCGACGATCCGTCCCTCTCCGACCGCAGCGGTCACACCTTCGTGACCGCGGAACTCGCGCGCGAGTACGGAATCACCGACACGAACGGCCGCACCCCGCCGTCCCACCGGGCGGCGTTCGGCGGCGGACCCGTCTTCTGAACCGCCGCTGTCGATGCGACCGACACCGCAAGCACCCCGCCGCACTTGATCTTGCTCAGCACACCCGCGGCGGGGCAGGATAGGAACGTGCCGAAGGGTTGTCGCCGTGGACCGAGACACTGAATCTCGTCTGAGCTATTCCGATCGGGAAGGTCACCACCACACCGTGGACCTCTCCCTCGAATCGCCGCGCGTCACCATCGGACGATCGCCGGGTTCCGACCTCCCCCTCACCGAAGACGATGAGGTGTCACGACTCCACGCCGTGGTCGAATGCGTGGGCTCGCACTGGACCATTCTCGACGACGGACTGTCCCGTAACGGCACCTTCGTCAACGGCGAACGCCTCGCCGGACGGCGGCGACTACGGCAGGGCGACAGCATCCGCATCGGTGCCACCCGAATCCGCTATCAGGAGTTCGGCGGCGGACCCGACGAGGCAACCCGGATGGGCACCGACATGCCCGACGTCCGGTCTCTCACGGAGACGCAGCGCGGCGTGCTCACGGCGTTGTGCCGGCCCTACAAGCACGGTGCCGCCTTCGCGAATCCGGCGTCGAATCAACAGATTGCCGAGGAGCTCTTCCTCAGCGTCGATGCGATCAAGACGCATTTGAGGACATTGTTCGCAAAGTTCGGGGTCGGGGATCTGCCGCAGAATCAGAAGCGCGTTCGCCTGGCGGAGCGGGCGATGCGCAGCGGCATCATCAACGAACGCGATCTCTGATCAGCCGACCGCCATCAGTTCACGGCCGGAGGCGGCGGGCACGGTGTGCGCAATCCGCTCGACGAGCCCGATGATCGCGGCTGCCACATCGGCTGCACGTTCGAGAATGACGGAGTGTCCCGCCCCGTCGACACTGACCAATTGCGATGCGGGCAGCAGCGACGCCATGGCAGCGGAGTGCTGGAACGGTGTGAGCATGTCCACCGAGCCGCAGAGGACCAACGACGGGATATGCGCGAGAGCCGCGAGGGAGGCGCGCTCGTCGAAGCCGAGCAGCGACTCGAGGAAGCTGGACATCGTCACCACGGAGGTCGTGTTGACCATGGCGGCCACCAGAGCGGCGAGCCGCGGGTCGACGGGCCGATTACGTACCTCCGCCGCTTTCGCCAGTGCAGTACCGACTGTCCGGCCGAGCTTTTTCGATCCGTGCACGACCCGCGGCGCCCGCCGGACAGCGCTGCGAAGCAACGACACTGCCGGACTGCGCAGATGGCGGGCGAGGCCCGCCTCGGCGAGATCGTATGCGGCGGTCGATATCAGGGCCATCCCGACGATGCGCGAACCGATCGTGTGCGGATTCTGCCGCGCATACGACAACGCGGTCATTCCTCCCATCGAGTGTCCGACGAGAACGATCGGACCCCGGGGCGCCACCGCGTTCAGCACCGAACCGAGATCGCGACCGAGTTGGTCGATGGTATACGTCGACGCAGGGGCTTCTCCGGACTCGCCGTGCCCGCGATGATCGTAGAAGACCATGCGCACCTCGTTGCGCCAGAAGCGGACCAACTGCTTGCGCAGCGCCCACCAGGATTCGGTGCGGAGGCAATGCCCGTGGACGAACACCACCGTGGTCGGCGCATCGGGTGACCCGAACTCTCGCACCGCAAGAGGAATCCCGTCTTCGGTCCGGACCGTGAGCCGGCGACCATCGTGCTCGGATGAAACCGGGGTGTTCGACATGAGGGCCTCCTCGGTATCTTCGCTCGGGACGGGTGGAGTGTTACCGCTCCTCGACTGATGTCCACCTTGCCGTCCGGCAACCGAACCCTCCAGCACCCTCAGAGGTGGCGCTCGCCCCCGAAGGTGTCGTCATTTACACCCTTGGTGGGGATGACGACATGGCGAAGCCCCCTCGGAGAGGGGGCTTCCGGGACAATCGTCCACGCCGCTCGATCAGCTCGAGTCACCACCCGCGGGACCGGCTTCGATCGTCCGATGCTCACCGGCACCGAGGCTGGATACTTCGATCCGGCGCGGTTTCGCCCGTTCGGCGACCGGGATGGTCACACTCAGCACCCCGTTCTCGTACGACGCCGAAATCTTGTCGGAGTCGATACCTTCGCCCAGCGAAAGCTGCCTCCGGAATGTACCGGTGAACCGTTCCGAGGCGATCCACTGCACGTTCTCCTCGGATTGAGCGCTCCGATGAGCCGTCAGCGTGAGCGTCCCGTTGTCGACACTGACGTCGACCGATCCCGGATCGACACCGGGCAGGTCGGCGTGCAGAACATAGTGGTCGTCGACCTTGTACAGATCCATCGGCATGAATCGCGGCACCCGGGCGGAACCGACCGGAGTGCCGAGCATGCTCTTCGTCATGGATTCGAGATCACTGAAGGGGTCGAAGCGAAGCACAGCAACACACCTCCCACGTCTCCAACGGTGCCCGCCACCGCGGCGGACATCCACCATCACTGTGCACTTGAAAATTTAGCACTCGACACCCGAGAGTGCCAGCATGAATTCGTTCGAAAAATCGGCACCCGCTGGTGCCGGTCCACCGCGAAAACGGCACCCGCCGAGCGCAACCCGTAGCTGCGGCATTCCACGTGAATGTCGGCGAGTGTCTCTGCCACACCAGAATGCACTGCCTACACCACCTCGGCCAGCCACCCTGGGATGGCCATCCCACACCCCTGCCGCACGACCGACGTCGCCACCACCGACCGTCGAAGGCCGCGACCAACCCCTACGGGCTCATCTCGTAGGCGCCGTCGTAACTCTCCAGCTGCGTCCACACTCGCGAGAATCGCTCGGCGTCCACGACCGGACGCCGGATCGCACCGAGCGCCCACTTCTGCTGCCCTTCGGTTGCGGACGACTTTCCGTGCAGCGCAACGGCGTAGCCGGAGAAGTCCCGAATCTGGAAGTGGAAGATCTGGTCGATCAGTTCGTGGTTCAGGTGAAGGATGTCCGCCTGCTCGAGGATCAGCTGCCCATAGACGACGAGCGAGAACAGGTGACCGAGGTCGAGGAGGAAATCGAGATCCTTCTGCTGCGCCGCATCGGGCGGAGCGGTGGTGAGCAGTTCCCGCAATGCGGTTGCCTGCTCGTAGAACCGGGCCACGTTGGGAATGTCCGAGTGCGCCTCGTATGCCTTCGTCCAATCGTGGAACCGGATCTTGCCCGCGCCGCGGGTCGGGCCCTGAGCCCAGAAGAAGGTGTCGTCGACGGCGTCGAGCCGGATGCCGATCTCCGGGTACTCCGCGGGGTTGAGCAGGTAGTTCGGCATGAACTTCAGAATGAGTCCGACGTTGACGTGCACAGTCCCCTCGAGCTTCGGCAGGGTGCCGATCAGCTGAGCCGCCTCCCGGAAGTAGGTGTTCTTCTCGTACCCCTTCGCCGCGATCACGTCGTGCAGTAGCGCGATCACCTTCTCCCCTTCGGAGGTGACCTTCGCCTTCGTCATCGGGTTGAACAGCAGGTACCGGCGATCGTCGAGACTCGCGCTGCGGAAATAGTCGACTGCGCGGGCACTGAAGAGCTTCATCGCGATCAACCGGCTGTAGGCGTCGACGAAGTTTCCGCGCACGTGCGGAAAGTCGGTGACCGGGTTGCCGTACAGGACCCTGTTGTGGGCATGGGTGATCGACTCGTAGAAGGCGTGCTCGGAGATTCCGATCGACCCGGTGCACAGATTGAATTTCCCGACGTTGACGGTGTTCAGTGCCGCCTCGAACGCCGCCACTCCGGTGTGCAGGATGTCCTCCTCGCGCACCGGGTACTCCTCGAGCCGGAAAGTGCTGACATACATCTGCCCGTGCACCACGTTGCCCGCGAGATGGTAGGCGGGATGCCTGCTGTCGGCGACGAAGAAGACGTACCCGTCGCTGCCCTCGACGTCGGTGCGGCGTCCGAACACCGACACCATGCCGGCGACGTTGCCGTTGCCGATGTAGTACTTGTCGCCGGTCGCGGCAAAGGCGAGGTCTCGGTCCGGAGAGGGTGTGAGAAGCATGTCCGTCGAGTAGACGTCGGCGCCGTGTGCCTTCTCCGACAGACCGAAACCCAGCACCCCGCCCTCGTCGAGGAGACGGGCGGCGCGTTCCTTCGCCGCCCGGTTTGCACTCATCCAGATCGGACCGAGCCCCAGTACTGTCACCTGCCACGCGTACCAGTACGCCAGCCCGTAGAACCCGAAAATTTCGCTCAGCGCGGCGTTGCGCGCGGCGTCCCAGCGCTTGTCCGGGTTGCCGTCCGCGAGTTCGGCAGGAGTCAGGAAGGTCGCGAACAGCTTCTCCCGTTTCACGAACTCCAGGAATTCGGCCGGCCATACCGCCCCGAGATCGTCCTCGAGCAGCCTCTTCTTACCCCGCGCCTCGAACCAGTCGATCAGCGACCGCAGTTGCCGTCGCGTCTCGGGGTCGAAATGCTCGGGGTCGTAGGAAGTCGGGTCGAACAGCAGCGAGTTCGTCACAGCGGGCCTTTCGTCCGGACGTGTCAGGCCAAGCTAACAGTCGAGACGAAAGGCGCGCGGCGATTTGATCAGCCCCTGACGGTCTGCACGATCTCGCTCAACGCGGACTCGGCGGCAACCTCACGACTCTCGCCGGTGAAGCGATCGCGGACCTCCACCTTTCCCTCACCCCAGCCGCGCCCGACCACCACGACCAGTGGCACGCCGAGCAGCTCGGAGTCCTTGAATTTCACGCCGGGCGAAGCCTTACGGTCGTCGAGAATGACCTCGAGTCCGGCCTTGTCGAGTTGTGCCGCGAGCCCCTCCGCACCCTCACGCGCGGTGTCGTCCTTGTTGGCGATCACTACGTGCACGTCTGCGGGAGACACCTCCGCCGGCCAGCGCAAACCCTTGTCGTCGTGGTGCTGTTCCGCGATCACGGCGACGAGGCGGGACACGCCGACACCGTAGGAGCCCATCGTGGGCCGGACGGGCTTGCCGTTCTCGCCCAGAACGTCGACGGAGAACACATCCGTGTACTTACGACCGAGCTGGAAGACGTGGCCGATCTCGATGCCACGGGCAGCCACCAGGGCACCGGCGCCGTCCGGCGACGGGTCCCCGTCTCGAACCTCCGCCGCCTCGATAGTGCCGTCCGGGGTGAAGTCGCGGCCGGCGACGAGACCCACCACGTGCTTACCCTGCTCGTCGGCGCCGGTGATCCAGCTCGTGCCGTCGACCACCCGGGGGTCCACGAGGTAGCGAACACCATTCTCCTGCAGAGCCTTCGGTCCGACGTACCCCTTCACGAGGAACGGGTTGGCCTCGAAATCGGCCTCGTTGAGCATTTCGAACTCCGCCGGCTCCAAGGACGCGCCGAGGCGCTTGTCGTCGATCTCTCGGTCACCGGGGATGCCGATTCCGAGCAACTGCCACTTGCCGCCGGGCTGCCGGGTCTTGACCAGGATGTTCTTCAACGTGTCGGCGGCCGTCACGGTCCGGCCGAGGTCGGCCCCGTTGGCCCAGTCGACGAGCGTCGCGATGGTCGGTGTGTCCGGCGTGTCGTGCACCTGCGCGGGGGGAAGCCCGTCGAAGGGAATGGGCTCGGGCGCCAGTGTCTCGACCGCTTCGACGTTGGCGGCGTAGCCCGACTCGAGGCAGCGGACGTAGGTGTCCTCGCCGATCTCGCTTTCCGCCAGGAACTCTTCGGACGCACTTCCGCCCATAGCGCCCGAAGTGGCCGACACGATCACATACTTCACACCGAGACGGGTGAAGATCTTCTCGTAGGCGTCCCGGTGGGCCTGATATGAGGCGATGAGACCGTCATCGGTGAGGTCGAAGGAGTACGAGTCCTTCATGATGAATTCGCGACCACGGAGAATCCCGGCGCGGGGGCGCTCCTCGTCGCGGTATTTGGTCTGCACCTGGTAGAGGGTGACCGGGAAGTCTTTGTAGGAGTTGTACTCACCCTTGACGGTGAGGGCGAACAGCTCCTCGTGAGTGGGGCCCAGCAGATAGTCGCCGCCCTTGCGGTCCTTGAGGCGGAAGAGCCCGTCGCCGTACTCGGTCCAGCGGTTGGAGGCCTCGTAGGGTTCGCGCGGCAGAAGCGCGGGGAGGGAAATCTCCTGGCCGCCGATCGCGTTCATCTCTTCCCGCACCACCCGCTCGACCTCACGCAGCACGCGCAGACCCAACGGCAGCCACGAGTACACACCGGGCGCGATACGCCGTACGTAGCCGGCACGGACCAGCAGCTTGTGGCTCGGAACCTCGGCGTCGGCGGGGTCGTCACGCAAGGTGCGGAGGAACAGGTGGGAGAGGCGGGTAATCACGGGTCATCAGAATAGTCCGCTGGTAGCCGCACCACTGCGTCGGCACGGCTTCGGCATCGATGAAAGGGCCGATCGGTAGGGTCTCCACCGTGCTGGTGTTGCTTCCTCCTTCAGAAACCAAGTCCGATGGTGGCGCCGACGCCCCCCTCGACCTGGCCGAGCTGTCCATGCCGCAGCTCACCGACACTCGTGAGGTGCTGGTGTCGGCGCTGGCGGCCCTCGCCGCCGATGCGGAGGCGTCGCAGGAGGCCCTGGGCCTCGGCCCGACGCAGGCCGAGGAGATCGAGCGGAACGCCAAGCTGTGGGTGTCGCCGACCCGACCGGCGTTGGAGCGATATACCGGCGTCCTGTTCGACGCGCTCGACGCGAAGTCGTTCACCAAGGCACAGAAGTCGAAGGCGCTCTCGCGCCTCGCGATGGGATCGGCACTGTTCGGCGCGGTGCGCGCGGGTGACCTGATCCCCGCCTACCGGTTGTCCGGCGGGTCGAAGCTGCCCGGTCTGGGGACCCTCCGGTCGTTGTGGAAGCCGGAATTGAGCCGCGCGATCACGGCGGAAGCGGATGGCCTCGTCGTTGATCTGCGATCCGGGACGTATCAGCAGCTCGGACCGATTCCGGACGCGGTGATCGCCACCGTGCTCACCGAGAAGCCGGACGGCACCCGCACCGTCGTGAGCCATTTCAACAAACACCACAAGGGGCTGCTCGCCCGCGCACTCACCCTTTCCCGCGCCGAACCCCAGGACGTGCGCGGCGTCGCCCGCGTGGCGTCGAAGGCCGGACTCCGCGTCGAGGTCGCCTCGAAGCGGGAGTTGATCATCCTCACCGACTAACCCCTGTGAGTACTTGTCAACCGCGGGCGGTTGACAAGTACTCACGGGGGTCTACTCCGGTTTGACGGCCAGGACGGGCTTGCGGCAGGACAGCAGCAGGCGTTGCGCAGTGCTCCCCATCAGCAGCTTCCCGACGGGGGTGCGGTCGCGGATACCGATGACGAGCAGCTCGGCGGTCGGTGCTGTCGTCGCCTCGATGATGACGTCGACCACCTCGTCGCCGACGATTTGCCGGACCTCGTGTTCGACACCGCTGTCCGCGAGCTTCTCTTCCAGTTTCTGCAGCTGCGTGTGGTCGGCGAACGACTGATCCGCAAGAGCGTCGCCCTTCGAGGAGTTGATCACCACCAGCGACGTCCGGCGCAGCCGTGCTTCTGCGAGGCCGTGGTCGAGGGCTGCCTCTCCGTACCGGTCCGGGGTGTAACCGACGACGATCATGCGTGCGCCTTCTCTCTGGTGTCCGGGGAGTCGTCAGCGGACGGTCCCTCCGGGAGGTCGAGTGTGGGGACGGGAAGCCGCGAACGGACGAACTTCGCGACGAGCGGGGCGAGAAGCAGAAGCGCGATGATCACGTAGACGATGATTGCCACCGGCTCGGTGAACAGACTTCCCCAGTCGCCTCCACCGAGTTGCAGACTCTGCCGCAGTTGCCGTTCGATGCGCGGACCGAGGATGACACCGATGATCAGTGGCAGCACGGGCAATCCGAATCTGCGCATCATCAAACCCATCAGGCCGAAGACCAAAAGCAGCGCCAGGTCCAGCCACTGCAGGTTCACGGCGAAGGCGCCGAGTGCAGCGAAGAACAAGATTCCCGCATACAGGTAGGGGCGCGGGGTGCGGAGCAGCTTGGCCCACAGCGGCGCGAGCGGCAGGTTCAGGACGAGCAGGAGGAAGTTGCCGATGAACAGGCTGGCGATCAACGTCCAGATGAGAAGCGGTTCCTTCTCGAACAGGGTCGGTCCGGGCTGGATTCCGTACGAGACGAAGGCGGTGAGCATGACAGCCGCGGTCGCGTTGGTGGGCAGACCGAGCGACAGCATGGGCACGAGCGTGCCCGCCGCGGAGGCGTTGTTGGCCGCCTCGGGGCCCGCGACCCCTTCGATGGCGCCCTTGCCGAATTCGTCCTTGTGCTTCGAGAGCTTCTTCTCGGTGATGTAGGACAGGAAGGTGGGGAGTTCGGCGCCACCGGCGGGGAGTGCGCCGAACGGGAATCCGTACGCGGTCCCTCGCAGCCATGGCTTCCACGACCGCTTCCAGTCCTTCTTGCCCATCCACGGCCGGCCGACCGGAATGACCTCGGCCGGTCGGCGGCGCAGGTGCGCCGCCACCCAGAGGGCTTCACCGAGCGCAAAGACTGCGACTGCCACGACGACGATATCGATGCCGTCGGACAGCTGCGGGATTCCGAACGTGGCGCGCGGTTGCCCTGTGAGGAAATCGATCCCGACCAGCCCGATCGCGAGCCCGAGCAGGAGGGAGATGCATCCACGAAGCTTCGAGCTTCCCAGCACCGCCGTGACGGCAACGAGGGCGAGCAGCATGATAGCGAGATACGAAGGGGCACCCAAGGTTACAGCGAAACTCGAGACCGCGGGGGCGAAGAGTACGAGCAGCATCGTGCCGATCGATCCGGCGACGAAGGAACCGATCGCCGCGGTCGCCAGAGCCTGCGCCGCTCGTCCTGCCCTCGCCATCTTGTTGCCTTCGATGGCCGTGATGACCGAGGACGACTCCCCCGGGGTGTTCAGCAGAATGGATGTAGTCGAGCCGCCGTACATTCCGCCGTAGTAGATGCCGGCGAACATGATGAAGGCGGCGCTCGGACTGACGTTGTAGGTGACGGGGAGCAGGAGCGCCACGGTCATGGCGGGGCCGATGCCGGGAAGGACACCGACAGCGGTACCGAGCAGGACGCCCAGGCATGCGTAGAGGAGGTTCATCGGGGTGGCTGCCTGCTCGAACCCCTGCAGCAGCCAGTTCAGATTGTCCATGTCAGAGAATTCCGTCCAGAATGCCTGCGGGCAGCGGGATTCCGAGCCCGACGTAGAACGCGTAGAAGCTACCGAAGCCGAGCACCGCGCCGATGGCGATGTTGCGTACCCAGTGGCGGCTGCCGAGAATTGTTGCCGCCCCGGCGAAGAGGAACGTTCCGGTGATCGCCCATCCGAGGAAGTCGATCAGCGCGATGGTGGCGGCGAACAGACCGACGAGCAGCCCCACCGTTCGCCAGTCACTCGACGAATCGAGATCGACGTCCTCACCTCCGTCGGCCTCCCCCGTGGAGCCGCGCAGGATCGCGACAGCGAGGATCGCGGTGAGGACGAGCAAGCCGATGCCCACCGCCAGCGGAAACAGCCGCGGCCCGACCGGGTCCACCTTCGCGAACCCGGCGCTGAGGGTCAGTGCGTCGACGATGAGAAACACGCCCACCGTGAGCATGACCGCACACACGATGAACTGCGCCAGGTCCCGTTTGCGTGGCGCCGGGACCACGTCGGGGGCGCCGGCGGGCGGTGTCACGGGCGTGGTCATGCCAACCCCAGTTCGGACAGGGTGGACGAGACCCGCTCGTCCTGGTCGCGCAGGAACTGCTCGAAATCCGGTCCCGTCATGAAGGCGTCACTCCAACCGTTCTTCACCAGGGCCTCCTTCCATTCGGGTGTGTCGTGCAACTTCTCCAGCGCCTCCACCATGTCGGCCCGGGCACTGTCCGAAAGGCCTGGGGGCGCAAGGACTCCACGCCAGTTGGTGAAGGTGAGATCGATTCCCGCCTCCGACAACGTCGGCGCATCGACGCCCTCGACCCGTTCGCTACCCGACACCGCGAGCACGCGCACCTGACCGGCTTCGATCTGGTCGACGTACTCCCCCAGCCCCGAGGTGCCTGCGGTGATCTTCTGTCCGAGCAGCGCCGTCAACAGGTCACCTCCACCGTCGTAGGAGACGTAGTTCACTGCATTGGGGTCCACCCCTACCGCGCGGGCGGTCTCCATCGGAAACAGGTGGTCCGGTCCGCCCGGTGACGATCCCCCGCCGATCGTGACCGAGGCCGGGTCGGCCCGCCACGCCGCGACGAAGTCGTCGATGGTGCGCAACGGCGAATCCGCAGGCACCAGAATGCCTTCCTGCTCTTCCACTACCTTCGCCAATGCGGTCGCGTCGGACACCCGGGCGGACGACCCGTTGGTGTAACCGGCACCGACGACTCCGAGACCCATCATCATCATGAGATCGTCGTTGCCCGACTCGTTCATCAGTCGAGCCATGGCGACCGTTCCACCTGCACCGATGACGTTGAAGACCTCGACTCGGCCGGTAATGTCCTGATCTTCCATGATCTTCACCGCAGTCCGCGCGGTGAGGTCGTAGCCGCCGCCGGGGCTGTTCGGAACCATCATCCGTACCCTGTGCAAGCCTTCGTCCTCGCCACGGGTAACTCCGCACCCGGCCACGAGAAGGCCTACGAGCGCCAGCAGGAGCACCGCGCGTACGCTGCTTCCGCCACCTGTTCTCGCCATCGTTCCCCATTTCGCCATCGATGTGATCTTCGGCAATACTGTCCCCATTGGTGACGCACGTCACCTATGCGAACGAAATGGAACTTAAGTTCATTGTGGTCACCACGTCACCCCAGAGTGCGAAGTCTTGCCGGGCAGGTCCTGCTGCTCCAGCTGGTGGTCGTCGGCGTCGTCCTTCTCGCGGTCGCTGCCGTCTCGGTTCACCAATCGACGGTGGAGTTTCGCGAACTGCAGGGCCAGCGCATGATCGCCGTTGCCGAGAACGTCGCCTCGACCCCGGTGGTGCGTGACCGCCTCTCGGACCCGTCGGTCGAGCGGGTCCTCGCCCCCGAAGTGGATCGGGCAGTCAATCTGTCGGGCGCGACACTGGCGGAGATCGTCACACCCGAAGGGGTGACGGCAGTGTCCTCCGACCCCACCCGGATCGGGCTGCCCGCGGAACTCGGCGGCAGCGACGTGCTGACCGGCCGCGCCTGGTCGGGTGATGTCGTGGTCGACGACCGGCGCGCCATCGTCGGCCACGTTCCTATCCTCACGGCCACCGGTGACGTCCTGGCAGCGGTGTCGGTCAGCGACGACTACCCGTCGACCTGGGCCCTGCTCAGCAGTGCCGGTGCGCGCCTGCTCCTCTACCTCGGGATCGGCGCCGGGCTGGGACTTCTCGGTTCGTGGCTCCTCTCACGCAGAATCAAGACACACACCCGGGGGCTGGAGATCGCCGAGATCGCCAGTCTCGCCGACCACCGGGAGGCCCTGCTTCACAGCATTCGTGAGGGTGTGGTCGCGGTGAACACCGACGGCATCATCACGCTCCTCAACGACAGCGCCCAGGATCTACTCGACCTCAGCGGTGACGTCGTCGGCAGGCACGTCGACGACGTCCCACTCGACCCGGGCGTCCGGCGGTATCTGCTCACCGGCGAGGACGGCCGTGACGTGGTGCTCTCGACGTCCTCGCGCATGCTGGCGCTCAGCCGGCGGGCCGCTACCAGCCAGGGCCACAAGATCGGCACCGTCACCACCATGCGCGACAGCACCGAACTGGCGTCGATGCAGAGCCAGCTGTCGTCCCACAAGAGCGTCACCGACACGCTGCGCGCGCAGACGCACGAATTCGCCAACCAGTTGCACACCATCTCGGGACTCACTCAGCTCGGTGACTACGACGCCGTCACCGAATTCGTCGGAACCCTCACTCGACGCCGAGCAGAGATCAGCGACGCGGTGACGCAAAGGATTTCCGATCCCGCCGTGGCCGCCCTCCTGATCGCGAAGACCTCGTTGGCGGCGGAGACCGGAGTGTCTCTGACACTGGAGCCCGATTCACGCCTCCACGCACTCGACCCCGAACTCGCGACCGACGTCATCACCGTCGTCGGAAATCTCATCGACAATGCCGTCGACGTGTCCGAAGGCGGACCGCACGCGACGATATCGATTCGAATCACGGACGGCGACGGCATTTTGATCGAGGTCGCCGACTCGGGCCCCGGGGTACCCGAGTCGATGCGCGAGGAAATCTTTTCCCGGGGAGTCACGTCCAAGACGGGTGTGCCAGGCGGTCGCGGGATCGGGCTGGCCCTGGTGCGACTGGTCAGCGCGCAGCACGGCGGATTCGCCTCCGTGTCGGACGCGCCCGGCACCGGAGGCGCTTTGTTCACCGTCCACGTTCCCCGTAGTTAGACTCTCCGACCATGACCGTTCGGCGGAACGATGTATGAGGTGCTGGTCGTCGACGACGACTTCATGGTCGCGGAGATACACCGCCGGTTCGTCGACAAGACGCCGGGGTTCACCACCGTCGCAGTCGCGCGGACCGCGGCCGACGCCCTCGATGCCGTGCGCTCCCGTCGGCCCGATCTCGTGCTTCTCGACGTGTACTTGCCGGACATGTCCGGACTCGATGTCCTCCAGTCCCTCCGGGCGGAGGGAAATCCGGTCGGGGTGATCATGATCACCGCTGCACGAGAGATCGACACCGTTAGCAGGGCGCTGCACGGCGGCGCCTCCGACTACCTGGTGAAACCGTTCGAGTACGCCCACCTGCAGGAGAAGCTCGAAAACTTCCGGCGACGGGCACGGGCACTCGAATCACAATCCGGCGCGGATCAGTCGTTGATCGACTCCCTGTTCGGCAGCGCAGGCAAGAACGCCGACCCGGGCCGTCTGCCCAAGGGGCTCAGCGTCGAAACCGGCAGGTTGGTCCTCGACATCGTGCAGGAGCGGGGCGAGTTGTCGTCCATGGAATGCGCCGAGCTCGCGGGACTGTCCCGGGTGAGCGTGCGCAGGTACCTCGAGCATTACCTGGCCGAGGGTTTGCTCGAAGTACGCCTCGAGTACGGGGGCGCGGGCAGACCTGTTCGCCGGTACCGGCCGGTTCGCCGCTGAGGCAGTCCGGCATCAGGACAGTCTGCCGTGGCCGGTCGCTACCCCACCGGCGTGCCCGCGTCGGCGGACACTTCGTAGGCTGCGATGTCGAAACGCTGTGTCTGGCGGCGGAATTTGAAGGTGAAGTCGGGCCACAGTGTGGTGTTGTTGCCGTGCCGATCGAGGTACCAGCTGGCGCATCCGCCCGTCATCCAGACGCTGTTCGACAGCTTCTCCTGAAGGTCCCGGTTGTAATCGTCCTGAACCTCCTTGCGGACCTCGACCGTGCGAATTCCGTTCTGCTCCAACGCCGCAATGGCATCGGCGACATAGTTGATCTGCGATTCGATCATGTACACCATCGACGTGTGGCCGAGCCCCGTGTTGGGTCCGACGAGAAAGAACATGTTGGGGAAGTTGGCGACAGTCGCGCCCTTGTAGGCCTGCATACCGGCTTCACCGAAAACCTGCGCCAGACTGCGTCCGTCCCGCCCGAAGATGACCTCGAACATCGGTGAATCCGTCACCTGAAATCCGGTCGCGATGACGATTGCATCCACCGGACGCACGGTGCCGTCCCTGGTCACCACCGCATGCTCTCGTATCTCCGCGATCGGGTCGGTGACGAGTTCGACGTCGTCCCGGTCGAGGGCCGCGTAGTAATCGTTGGAAATCAGCATTCTCTTGCAACCGATCCGGAAGTTCGGAGTGACCTTCTCACGCAGGGCCGGGTCCTTGATCTCCGTCCGGATCTTCATGCGCGCCATCCATTCCAGCGGTTTCATGAAGACGGGTGCCTTGGCGAGACCGACCACCTGCACTTCCCGGCCTCCGTAGATTGCGGCGCGGAGCAGTCGCTGGACGCCGGGCACGTGGTGGAAGGCCCACCGCTCGATCCGGGTATAGGCCCGGTCGAATCGCGGCAGCAACCAGGGGGCGGTGCGCTGATACACGTCCAGGTGTTGCACCTGGTCGACGATGGCAGGAACGATTTGAATTGCCGATGCTCCCGTGCCGATCACTGCCACGCGTGTGCCGGTGAGGTCGGCATCGTGATTCCATTGCGCCGAGTGGAAGATCTCGCCGTCGAATATATCGATCCCGGGAATGCTCGGCAGAGAGGGCTCGGCCAGCGCCCCGAACGCGCAGATCACGGTGTCCGCGGAGAAGTGGCCGCGGCTGGTGGTGAGCTCCCACCGCGAGACGCCGCAATTCCAGCGGGCCTCGGTCACGTCGCAATCGAAGACGTGCTTTTCGAGGACGTTGTACTGCCGCGCAACCCTGCGAATGTAGTGCTGGATCTCCGGTTGTGCCGAAAACGAACGTGACCATTCGGGGTTGAGTGCGAACGAGTAGGAGTACAGGTGCGAGGGCACGTCACAGGCCGCGCCGGGATAGGTGTTGTCGCGCCAGGTGCCCCCGACGTCACTGTCCCGCTCGAGGACGAGGAAGTCCTCCCGCCCGTCCTTGCTCAGTCGTATAGCCGCACCGAGTCCCGCGAAACCACTGCCGATGATCACCGTGCGGACGTGCCGCACGCTGTCCTCCGGAACGACGCCGACCGCTGCAGTGTCTGTTACCCGGTCATCCATATAAATGACCCTAGACAGTTACAGAACGCCAGGCACAACGATTCCGGATCTTTTCGCCCGCACGCCCCGGGGAGGGAAATTCAGGACTGCTGCGCTGCCTTTTCGGCCGCTTGCGCCTGCGCAACCTGTTGCGGAGTGAACCGGATGAACAGTGCCGCCAGACCGGCGATCAGGGCGCAGACGGCGCTGCCTACCAGGGCGAAGGTGTAGCCCTCACCGAGCGCAGTGATCTGCGCCGGCGTCATGTCGGCGATCTTGCCCGACACCCCACCGAGGGACAGCGTCCGAGATGTCGCCATCGCCCCGATGAGAGCGAGGGCGAGCGGGCCGCCGAGCGTCTGCGCGACCTGAGCAATGGCGGCCACCGGTCCGATCTCGGTTTCCGGCACTCCCGCGATGGCGCACAGAGGAAGCGGAACAACGGCAAGTCCGACGCCGAAACCGATTCCCACGACCGGCACGAACAGGTTGGCCGGATACGTCGCCGACGCGTCCAGGGTGGAACCGTAGAGCAGGCCCACCACCATGATGGCCGCCCCGGCGATCACCAGCCAGCGCGGCTGGATGCGGACGGCGAGTTTCGACGCCACGAAGGCCGCGGCTCCCAGACCGAACGCGAACGGGATGAAGGCCAGGCCCGCTTCGAGTGGGCTGTAACCGAGGATGTCCTGGACGAACAGCGCCACGAAGGCGGCGACTGTGAACATCACGGCGCCTGCGAAGAAGATGGCGACGAAGGTGGCCACCCTGTTCTTGTCGGTGAACAGCGAGAAGGGAAGCAACGGGTTGTCGGCGGTGCGCTCGACGTACAGGAACGCGACGAACAGCAGCAGACCCGCAATGAGCGCACCGATCACGAAGGGACTGGTCCACCCCAGTTCCGGACCCTCGGTGAGAGCGAACACCACACCGGTTGCCGCGACCGTCGCCAGAACGGCGCCCGGTACGTCCAGCGCCAGGCGCTCACCGGCCGTCTCCTTCAACGACGTGAAGGCGAACAGCACGATGACCACACCGATGGGCACGTTGATGAGGAAGATCAGCCGCCACGACACTTCGGTGAGTGCACCGCCGATGATCAGCCCCGCAATCGATCCGATCCCCGTCATTGCAGCGAAGATCGCGATGGCCTGGTTGCGCGCGGGACCGGCGGCGAACGTCGTGGCCACCAGGGCCAGCGCGGTGGGCGAGGCCACCGCAGCACCCACACCCTGCAGGAAGCGGGCACCGATCAGCATGAATTCGTTGACCGCGAGGCCGCACAACAAGGAGGCGACGGTGAAGAGCGCGACGCCGCCGATGAACATCTTCTTCCGGCCGAAGGCGTCCCCCAGCCGGCCCCCGAGGAGCATGAGCCCACCGAACGCCAAGGCATAGGAGGTCAGCACCCAGTTACGGCCGCTGTCGGTGAGACCGAGGTCTGCCTGCAGGGGGGCCAGGGCCAGGTTGGCGACGGTCCCGTCGAGGACCACCATCATCTGCAAGCCGCTCAGGACGATGATGGCGAGACCCAGCACGCGGGTCGCCGCGGCCGGGACCGCTGGGGCATCTGCCGCAGAGTTCACTGAAGCAGATTTCGGCACTCGGGAATCAGACACGAGCGTTCACGTTACCCAGCGTCCACGCTAAACCCTGCCACCGGTCCGATGACCACGATGGCGGGCGGCCGAATCTGCTCTTCCTTCACCCGGGCCGCGACACTCTGCAGATCCGCGCGGAGCGTGCGCTGAGTGCGCAGTGTGCCCTCCTGGATGACGGTGACCGGGGTATCCACGGGCCTGCCGCCCGCCATCAGGACCGTCGCGAACGCGTCGATGCGTTCGACCGCCATCAGCAACACGATGGTGCCCTTCAGCCGCGCCAGCGCCGACCAGTCGACGAGAGAATCGGGATGGTCGGGAGCCACATGCCCGCTCACGACCACGAACTCGTGGGTGACTCCTCGGTGGGTCACCGGAATTCCGGCGGCCGACGGGACCGAGATCGCGCTGGTGATACCGGGGACCACCGTGACGGGGACGCCTGCTGCCGCGCACGCCTCGAGCTCTTCGTACCCCCGTCCGAACACGTAGGGGTCGCCGCCCTTGAGACGAACCACGAACTTGCCCGCCTTGGCGTTGTCGATCAGGGCGGCGTTGATGGCTTCCTGCGCCATCGCGCGGCCGTACGGAATCTTCGCAGCATCGATCACGTCGACATCGGGACCGAGTTCGGCCAGAAGCTCCGGCGGCGCCAGGCGATCGGCCACCACGACGTCGGCGCGCGACAGCAGTCGACGGCCACGGACGGTGATGAGGTCGGGGTCGCCGGGACCTCCGCCTACCAGCGCCACACCGGCTGCGGGCGCCTCGTCGGTGTCGGGAACGACTCCGGACTGCAGGCCCTCCACCAGGGCGTTTCTCACGGCCGCGGAGCGGCGGTGATCGCCGCCCGCCAGCACACCGATGCTCAAGCCGTCGTAGCCCGCACTGGCCGGGGTGACGGCTGTGCCGTACCGGGCGTTGTCTGCCCGGACACAGAACACCCTGTTCCGTTCGGCCTCGGCGACGATCGCCGCATTGGTGTCGGGTTCGTCCGTGCAGGCGATGGCGTACCAGGCGCCGTCGAGGTCACCGTCCCGATAGTCGCGCAATTCCAGGGTGATCTGACCGGACGTCGCCATCCCCTCGACCGCGGGAGTGACGGCGCGGCTGATCAGGTGCACGCGTGCTCCCGATGCGATGAGCAGGCCCAGTCGACGCTGTGCGACGCTTCCGCCACCGATCACGACCACACGGCGATCGGTCAAATTGAGGCCGACCAGGTAGTTGGTCTCGTCTCCGGTGGCGGCAGTCACGCGCTATCCCCGTTTCTCCAGATTTTCCGGTAAGTCTTGTCTCGAACCTACGAAACTTTACGGGCTGCCGCGACGACGACGCCATTCGCGGACCGTTTGGGAATGATCAGTGGCCCGCCGCCGGCGCTCAGTACCGCCGCCGCCTCCGCGATACTCGGCGACCCGGTGTGTGCATGCACCACGTCGGACGGGTGTGGGACGACGACGGCAGCGAGAGTCTCGGTGTCGAATCCGAGGACCGGAACCCCGAGTGCCGCGGCCGCACCCACGACGGCAGGCTCGTTCGCCTTGCGGTCGAGAGTGCCCAGGCAGATCACTGTCACGGGCGCCTCGACGCTCGCGGACTCCAACGCCGCGCGCACCGCCGAGACGATGTCGGCGCTCGACGCACTCGTGCGGAACCCGACGCCCACGCAGACCTCAACCACGGTCGGCGAAGTCGCGGGCGGCGCTCACGAACCGCGCGACAGCGGTGGGGTGTCCCGCCGGATGCGTGTGAAGGTACGACGCGTGAATGCCCCCTCCGGCGAAACCTTCGCGCGCGGGTGCACCGTCCCACGGCCGCCATCCCCACGCCGGCGTATAGCCGGGCGCCTCTGCCCGGGTGAGCGACGTTCGATGAAATTCGTGCCCCACCACCCGCTCGCCCGCAGCGAAGAGCGGCGAATCGGTCAATGCCACGGCATCGCGGTAGCCCAGAGTCAGGCGTGAGCCGAACGAGGCGTCGACATCGATCACCGATGCCATCGCCGAACCATCGAGGCTGCGCGCGAGATACAGCAGTCCGGCGCATTCGGCGTGTATCGGTGCGCCGCCGTCGGCGAGTGCGCGTATCTGAGCGAGGAGGCGCCCGTTCCCGGCGAGCGCGGCGGCATGCTCTTCCGGGAAGCCGCCCGGAAGGACGACTCCGGACGTGTCCGCGGGCAGTTCGTCGTGCAGCGGGTCGAAGGTCACGACGCGCGCCCCGGCCGCCGCGAGCAGTTCTCGATGTTCGGCGTACCCGAAAGTGAAGGCCCGGCCGCCGGCGATTGCCACCGTCGGGCGAGCACCGGCGGGCACCTCACCCACCTCGACGGTGGGATCCCACGCCGGTCCGTCGACCGCGGAGCTCGCAAGCGCCCGGATCGCCGCCAGATCGAGATGCCGGGCGGCCAGCCGAGTCATTGCCTCCACGGCCTGCATGGCAGCGGCGCCGTGTTCGGCAGCGGGAATGAGGCCCAGATGCCGGCTCGGCACTTCCAGCTCCGCCATCCGGGGAACCGCGCCCAGCACGGGGAGCCCGACACGCTCGCTCGCCTGCCGCAGCACCTCCTCGTGCCGGGCGCTTCCGACCCGGTTGAGGATCACACCGCCGATGCGCACCGACGCGTCATACGTCGAAAATCCGTGAAGCACAGCGGCCAGAGACTGGCTGTGCCCGCGGGCATCTACCACCAGCACGACGGGAGCGCCGAGCAGTGCCGCGACCTGTGCTGTCGACCCCTCGGCCGACGGCTCCGCAGACGCGGCGTCGATCTTGCCGTCGAACAATCCCATGACACCCTCGACCACGGCGATATCGCACTCGGTGCTCCCATGACGGTAGAGCGGGCCGATTCGGTTGGCTCCCACCATCACCGGGTCGAGATTGCGTCCGGGCCGACCCGCGGCCAAGGCATGGTAGCCGGGATCGATGTAGTCGGGGCCGACCTTGAACGGCGCCACCGCATTTCCCGACTGACCCAGCGCACCCATCAAGCCCGTGGCGACTGTCGTCTTTCCGCTCCCCGAGGCAGGGGCCGCAATGACTACGGCGGGAACCGCGGAGTGCGCAGTCACCACTCGATGCCTCGCTGGCCCTTGCGGCCCGCGTCCATCGGATGGGCGATCTTCGTCATTTCCGTCACGAGGTCGGCCGCGTCGATCAACGCCTGTGGGGCATCCCTGCCTGTGATGACGACGTGCTGCGCACCCGGCCGGTCACGCAGCACCGCGACGACCTCGTCGACGTCCACCCACCCCCATTTGAGGGGATAGGTGAACTCGTCGAGCACATAGAAACGGTGTTCCTCGGCAGCGAGCCGCCGGGCGATTTCACGCCATCCCTCGGCAGCGGCCGCTGCATGGTCTTCCTCGGAGCCGTGCTTCCGCGCCCACGACCAGCCCTCACCCATCTTGTGCCATTGGACGGCGCCGCCGACCCCGGTGTCCTCGTGAAGTTGCCCCAGGGCACGAAACGCCGCCTCCTCCCCCACCTTCCACTTGGCGCTCTTCACGAACTGGAACACCCCGACATCGAAGCCCTGGTTCCACGCACGCAACGCCATCCCGAAAGCCGCGGTGGATTTTCCCTTACCCGGGCCGGTGTGGACCGCGAGTATCGGTGCGTTCCTTCGCTGCCGTGTAGTGAGGCCGTCGTTCGGGACGTTCTCGGGAACACCTTTGGGCATGTCCTACTCTCCTACCGTTCGATAACACCCGGCTTCTTGTATGCCGGTTCCGCTACGTCGAATGTCGTTAAGCCGCAGCGCGAACGACACCTGCGACGTGCTGCGCGGAGAGTTCACCGAGTCGGACGTACCCACCACGCAGATGCCGGGCGAGTTCTGCCGCCAGACCGAGCCGGACCATTCCGGTCTCGCAATCCACCACCACCGAGGCGACTGCACTGTCGGCGAGCAACCCTGCCGCCACTCTGGCGCGGTGCAGAGCGTCCTTGCCGCCCGTGGCCCGTCCGTCGGTGAGTGTGACCACGAGCGCCCGCCGTTGCGGGTCACGGAGCCGCTCACGCAATACCACCTGCCGAGCCCGCAGAAAGCCTTCCGCCAGAGGCGATTTACCGCCGGTGCGCATCCCGCGCAGCCGACGGACCGCGATGTCCACCGACGAGGTCGGTGGCAGAACCAATTCGGCGTCTCGTCCACGCACGGTGATGACGGCCACCTTGTCCCGGCGCTGATAGGCATCGCGCAGGAGTGAGACGACGGCCCCAGTGACCGCGGACAGCCGATCTCGTGCCGCCATCGAGCCGGACGCGTCCACGACGAACACCACGAGGTTTCCCTCGCGGCCTTCTCGGACAGCGCCTCGCAGGTCGGCCGAGTCCAGAATCATCCGGCCGGCCGTGCGTCCGCGAGCGGCCTGCCGTTCCGCTGCCGCGAACAGCGTGCCCACGAGGTGCAGGCCGTGCCCTTGCTCGCTGGCCGCCCGCACAGCTCGACCACGCGACGAGCGGGAACGCGAGCGCCGACCCGGCGCGCCTTCACCGACACCGGGAATCTCGAGCAGCTTGGTGGTGAACTGCGAGCCCGCCGGCCCGGCAGGCCGCTCCGGCGGCGGCGCTCCGCCCCCGGGTCCGCCCGGGTCGTCGGGTCCGTCGGGATCCTCCGCGGCCTCGCCCGCGGTCGGCTCGGACGAATCCTCGCTCGACGGTGCTTCGGCGGGCGGTTCGTCGGCCGCCGCCCTGGTGTCCTCGTCGGCCTGACGCAACGCCTCGTCGAGTTGATTCTGGTCGAGGCCCGGCTCGTCGAACGGGTCCCGCCTGCGCCGGTGCGGCAACGTCAACTCCGCAGCAACCCGCACGTCCTCTGCCGTCACGGCGTCCGCACCGCGCCAGGCGGCGTGCGCGGTGGCCGTGCGAGCGAGGACGAGATCGGCGCGCATACCGTCGACGTCGAACGAGGCGCACAGGAACGCGATCCGGCGCAGTTCGGTGTCGTCGAGCTGCACCGAATCGAGTCGATTGCGAGCTTCCAGGATGGCGGTAGCCAGAGCGTGATCCTGCTCGGCATAGCGAGCGGCGAACGTCTGCGGGTCGCGTTCGAAGTCGAGGCGCCGCCGCACCACCTCCATCCGCACAACGACGTCACGCGATGCAGCGACATCGACAGCGAGGCCGAAACGGTCCAGAAGCTGCGGCCGCAGTTCGCCTTCTTCCGGATTCATGGTGCCCACCAGAACGAACCGCGCCGGATGCGAGTGGGAGATGCCGTCCCGCTCGATATGCACCCGGCCCATCGCTGCGGCGTCGAGAAGAACGTCGACCAGATGATCGTGCAGCAGATTCACTTCATCGACATAGAGAACGCCCTGATGGGCAGCGGACAACAGGCCCGGACGAAAGGCGCGTTCACCGTCGCGCAGAACTTTCTCGAGGTCGAGTGAACCGACCACACGGTCTTCGGTGGCTCCCACCGGCAACTCGACCAGCCGCGCGGGCCGCGGGCCGTTCTCGTCACGGACCGCCGGCAACAACGTGGTGAGCGCCCGGACGACCGTCGACTTGGCCGTACCCTTCTCGCCCCGCACCAGGACGCCGCCGATGCCCGGGTGGACGGCGCACAGGACGAGCGCCAGACGCAGCTGGTCCTGGCCGACCACCGCACTGAACGGAAAACCCGTCAAGGAGTCCCGTGGAGACTGGTCCACGTCACGGTTCGTGCGCACGATGCATCCCTTCACGCCCCGGTTTCCTCGCCGAGAGCTGTTGGCTGGTACGAATGCCGCGGCGATCTGGCTGGGACTTCCTATTCGCCGCGCCCGTGGCAGCAGCGAATCAGAGATCCGTCACAGTGGCGGGACCGCGCCTGATTGGAACAGGACTTCCCCGCGGACATTCCTTCGCCGACCCTAGTCGGCGCTCACCGGCCCGCCGTCGACGGGGCACCCTGCGCATCCGATACCGACGCCGTATCCCCCGCACCGCGGGGCGCCCCGCCACCACGCTTCATGGGCACGTGCGGGATACCGTCCTCGACGAACTCCTCGCCATCCGGCGTGAATCCGTGCTTCGCATACATATCCACCAGGTAGGTCTGGGCGTTGATCCGGCAGGGTGCGGACCCCACCTCAGCGAGCGCCGCCCGCAGGAGACGAGTGGTATGGCCCTGCCCACGCGCGGGCCGCGACGTGCACAGTCGCCCGATGCGGAACGAGGTGGTGCCGTCGCCGTGCTCCTCGAGTAACCGGAGCGTGCAGACCACCTGGCCGTCCTGCTCCAACCAGAAATGGCGTGTCTCCGCCAGCAGATCCTGCCCGTCCAGCTCCGGGTACGGGCAGGCCTGCTCCACGACGAACACCTCGACTCGAAGCTTCAGCAACTCATAGAGCGTCTTGTTATCGAGATCGAGTGCCCACGAACGCTTCAGTGCTGCAGTTGCCGTCATGACAAGCAACTATGGCACAGGCCCGCTCGGCGCGCGCCCGCAGCCGAGCCCGCCCGTCGTCGTCAGACCGCGGCGACCGAGGCCTCTTCCACCGCGATGGTATCGAGCTGAAGAACCTTGGACGTGTGCTCCCAGACCTGCGCGAACAGCCCCGGTTCGTCAGTGAGCTTCACCCCGAGCGACGGCACCATTTCCTGCAGCTTCGGCTTCCAGGACTCGTACCGGTCCGGGAAGCAGCGCTCGAGCACGTCGAGCATGGCCGGCACAGCCGTGGACGCGCCGGGAGACGCACCGAGCAGACCGGCGATGCTGCCGTCCTCGGCATTGACCACGGCGGTGCCGAACTCGAGGACACCGCCCTTGCCCTTGGCCCGCCGGATGACCTGGACACGCTGGCCGGCGGTGATCAGTTCCCAATCCTTGCCGACGGCCTTGGGTACGAACTCGCGAAGCGTGTCGATGCGTCCGGCCTCCGACTTCGTGAGCTCGCTGATCAGGTATTTGACCAGGCCGAGTTCACTGACACCGACGCCGAGCATCGACAGAAGGTTGTCGGGCTTGACCGAACCGGGGAGGTCGGTGACGCGACCTTCCTTGAGGAATTTAGGTGACCAGCCGGCGTATGGGCCGAACAGCAGTCCGGGCTTGCTACCGATCACCCGGGTATCGAGGTGCGGCACCGACATGGGCGGAGCGCCCACGGCAGCCTTGCCGTACACCTTGGCGCGGTGCTGGTCGATGAGTTCCGGATTGGTGCAGCGCAGGAATGCTCCGCTGACCGGAAATCCGCCGAAGCCCTTGGCCTCGGAGATACCCGACTTCTGCAGGAGATGCAGGGCACCGCCGCCGGCGCCGACGAAGACGAACTTGCTGCGCACCACCTTTTTGGCACCGTTGCGACGGTTCGTGACCTTGACGACCCAGCTGCCGTCGGACTGCTTGGTGAGATCGGTGACCTCGTGACCGAAATGCACGATGCCGCCGGATGCACCGACGTAGCCGAGAAGCTGCTTGGTGAGAGCACCGAAGTCGACGTCGGTGCCGTTCTCGGTCCAGTTCAGCGCGATCGGATCGCTGTAGTCACGGCCCTTCGCCATCAACGGCAGGCGGCGGGCGAACTCGACCGGATCCTCCACGTATTCCATGCCCGCGAAGAGAGGGTGTCCGGCGAGCGCGTCGTAACGGGCGCGCAGATACTTCACGTTGGCCTCGCCGTGCACGAAGCTGACGTGGGGAATCGGGTTGATGAATTCCTTCGGCTTGGTCAGGACGCCGTTCTCCACGGCGTGCGCCCAGAACTGACGCGACACCTGGAACTGCTCGTTGACGTTGACGGCCTTCGCGATCTCGACGGTGCCGTCGGGGTTCTCGGGCGTGTAGTTGAGTTCACACAACGCGGAGTGACCGGTGCCGGCGTTGTTCCACGGGTCGCTGCTCTCGGCCGCGACGGCGTCGAGCCGTTCGAAGGTGGTGATCGACCAGTCGGGCTGCACCTGCCGCAGGATCGCCCCCAACGTCGCGCTCATGATGCCCGCGCCCACCAGCACTACATCCGTCTTCGTCTCTACCGCGTTCTGATCTGACACTGGAGAATCGACTTCCTTGTCCATTAGCCGTGCGCGCATCCGCCTGCCGTGTTCGCCGCATAGGTTACCCGCGCGTATGAGCGGAAGTTACCTGCCCCAATTGTGCCCCTCCCCGCGGCCCGGGATCGCCCATTAGATTGTGATCTGTGACTACATGGGCTCCCGACGTCCTCGGCGACGGATATCAGCAGTTGACCATCCCCCTCGGTACCGATCCCGACGGCGAAGGTGAGGTCGAGGCAACGTTGATCCGTTACCAGCCCGCACAGGAGACGAAGCGGACCGGCCGAGCCGTGCTCTACGTGCACGGGTTCACCGACTACTTTTTCCAGAAACACCTGGCCGAGCACTTCGCCGACCAGGGATACGCCTTCTTCGCCCTGGACCTGCGCAAATGTGGTCGTTCCCTCAAACCCGGTCAGACGGCGCACTTCGTGTCGGACCTCACGCTGTACGACGCCGAACTGGACGAAGCGCTCCGCGTCGTGCGCGAGCAGACCGGCGAGGGCCAGGTCCTGCTGGTCGCACACTCCACCGGGGGACTCGTACTCCCGCTGTGGCTGCACCGACGGCAGAAGAAGGCCGGCGGCACCGCGGCCCTCGGCGTCAGCGGCGTCATCCTGAACAGCCCGTGGTTCGACCTGCAGGGGCCGTCGTATCTGCGAAATGTGGGAACGGTGGCCGTCGACGCACTGGGCCGTGTCAAGCGGAAGTCGATCGTTCCGAAGACCACCCTCGACACCTACGGGGTGAGTCTCCACGTCGACGGCAACGGAATCTGGAACTACAACCTGGACTGGAAACCGCTGGGCGGCTTTCCCGTCACCTTCGGCTGGCTCCGGGCGGTGCGCCGCGGGCATGCGCAACTGCACCGGGGTCTCGATATCGGTGTTCCTGCGCTGATTCTGCGTTCCAAGGCGTCGTACTTCGCTCCGAGGTACGACCCTCAGGTCGACACAGCCGATGCAGTCCTCGATGTCCGGCAGATCGCCCGGTGGGCCGGGTGTCTCGGCGACCGCACGACGATAGTGCCCATTCCGGGCGCCCGGCACGACGTCTTCCTGTCTTCGGACGAACCCCGCGCCCAGGCGTTCGCCGAGGTGGACCTCTGGCTCGACTGGCTGCACGGCCACAATTCCGCGGAGGCGCCGCGATGACCCACTTCGATCTCGCTATCATCGGCTCCGGGTCGGGCAATTCCCTTCCCGACGAACGCTTTTCGGACAAGAAGATCGCACTCCTCGAGAAAGGCACGTTCGGCGGGACGTGCCTGAACGTCGGGTGCATTCCGACCAAGATGTTCGTCTACGCCGCGGAAGTGGCCCGCACGGTCACCGATACCGCGAAATTCGGCGTCGACGCCCAGCTCGAGGGTGTGCGCTGGCCCGACATCGTCAAAAGGGTCTTCGGCCGCATCGATCCCATCTCCGCGGGCGGTGAGCGCTACCGCGCGGAAGACACCCCGAATACGACGCTCTTCCGCGGGCACGCGTCCTTCTTCGGGCCGCGGACGATCGACACCGGAACAGGTGAGGTCATCACCGCGGATCAGGTGGTCATCGCTGCGGGATCGCGGCCGATCATCCCGGACGTCGTGCGCAGTTCGGGCGTGCCGTACTACACCAACGACGACATCATGCGGCTCCCCGAGCTCCCCGAGCGCCTGGTGATCATCGGAGCCGGGTTCATCGCCGCGGAGTTCGCGCACGTGTTCTCGGCACTGGGCACGCGGGTGTCGCTGATCTCGCGGGGCGAGCACCTCTTGCGCCATCTGGACGACGACGTGGCCCGTCAGTTCACCGATCTGGCGGTCTCGAAGTGGGATGTGCACCGCGGCCGGACGGTGGCGTCGGTCCGCCCGGACGGTGCCGGGGTCGCGGTGGAACTCGACAACGGACGGGTCGTGTCGGGCGACGCCCTCCTCGTGGCCACCGGCCGTCGATCCAACGGGGACGTGATCGATGCTGCCGCCGGCGGCATCGACCTCGACCAGGGGCGCGTCGTCGTCGACGAGTTCCAGCGCACCAGCGCCGAGGGGGTGTTTGCGCTCGGCGACGTCTCTTCGCCCTATCAGCTGAAGCACGTTGCCAACCACGAAGCGCGCGTCGTCCAGCACAACCTGCTGCGGGACGCGTGGCAGGACACGTCGGGCCTACGCCGTACCGACCATCGTGTCGTGCCCGCGGCTGTGTTCACCGACCCGCAGATCGCCCACGTCGGGCTCACCGAGCGCGAGGCTCGGGACGCGGGCTGGGACGTCACCGTGAAGATTCAGGCCTACGGCGACGTCGCCTACGGGTGGGCCATGGAAGACGACGAGGGTTTCTGCAAGATCATCGCCGAGCGTGGCACCGGGCAACTGCTGGGCGCGCATGTGATCGGCGCACAGGCCTCCACGGTGATCCAGCCCTTGATCCAGGCCATGAGTTTCGATGTGACGGCACACCGGTTGGCCCGGGGCCAGTACTGGATACACCCGGCTCTCCCTGAGGTCGTCGAGAACGCCCTGCTCGGACTCGACGTCGACGACAGCGGCCTGTAATCGACTCGGCGCTCGACTACCAGGGGCTGGTGCGGAGAACAATCTCGGTGGCGAGCGCGGCGGCAGCGGAGGCCGGGACATTGGTGACACCGTCGAGGTCCACGACGCGGAAATCCGAGTAGACGAACCGACCACTCGCATCGGCCTCGGCTCGCCGCGTAGGGCTTCCGACCATCACGGTGGTCGGGAGCTCCACCGGTGGGCATCCCGCCTCGCGGACCAGACCTTTGTCGTCGGGCGCCGCCGGGTGACCCCGATCGGCAACGACGAGACTGGCGAAGCGCCCGAACTGGCGAGCGGCGAGCGTCCAGGCGAGCTCGGCGCCCTCGCGGCTTCCCACGAGGTTGACCCATCCCACCTTCAGCTCGTCGAGCAGCCCCATCACAGAGGAGTCGTCGAGTCCCTCGATGGACTCGGGCACGATGGTGCGCAGATCCGAATTGTGCAGGCGGGCGCACACATCGTCGTAGACGTCCGGGGCGTCCCCCGCACCGGGCAGCAGCAGGACAGCGTGCCTGCTCGCCGGCCCGTCGAGCCGAACAGTGCAGTCTCCGTCTCCCACAGCCACGTGTGTCAGTTCCATGGCAGAAAACCTACGCGATCCGCGCCGCATTGCGCTCGCGCCTTACCCGGTCCGGTTCACAACGCTGGTCCGGCAGATCGGAGCACGGCCGATCGTGCGCGGGCAACTGCCTAGAAAGAGAGGCGGGAGCCGATGGTGGCCAGCCCCTCCGGGGCACCTTCACCGATCAAGATGTCCAGGGCGCCCACATCCACGTGCTTCTCGACGAGATCAGCCAACAGGTCGAGCTGCGCGACCCGCACGGCGGCCACGTCGGTGTCGGGGGCGGGGACGAAGCCGGTTCGACCCGAATGCTCCGCGACATCGTCGAGGAGTAGACGGCGGAATCGATCGTTCTCGAGCAGACCGTGCCAGTGCGTTCCGTAGACAGCTCCGCGGATACTGCCCTCCGCCGCCCCGGTGCTCGCGTAGAGCAGCGGCTGATCGCCGTTACGCCGGACCCGACCGTGGTGTATCTCGTAACCGTCGACCGGGACGCCGTACGCGTCACCGGTGACCCGGCCCAGCACTTTGTCTGCCGCGAACTCCACCTCGAGGTCGAGCAGTCCCAGACCCGGGGTCTGGCCGCGACCGGATTCGACGTCGTCGACGATCACGGAGCCGAGCATCTGGTAACCGCCGCAGACGCCGAGTACCGGGCGGCCGAGTTTCGCCTGCGCCACCACGGCATCGGCAATTCCGTTGCGCCGCATCCACTCGAGGTCCGACACCGTTGACTTGCTGCCTGGCAGGACGATCAGGTCGGCATCCTGCAGGCGGGAAGGATCGTTGACCCAGCGAACCGAAACTCCGGGTTCGCACGCCAACGCTTCCACATCCGTCGAGTTGGAAATTCGTGGCAGGCGGATCGCCGCCACCCGCAGCCATTCGCTTCCCACCGGCGATCCGGGACGCCCGACGGGGGCGTCGCCCACGACGCCGAGCGAATCTTCCGCGTCCAGCCACAGGTCGTCCGCGAACGGAATGACACCGAGGGTCGGCCGGCCGGTCAGAGCAGTCAACTGTTCGAGGCCCGGAGTCAGCAACGACACGTCGCCGCGGAACTTGTTGACGACGAAGCCGGCGATCAACGCCTGATCTTCCGGCGAGAGCACAGCCACCGTGCCGAAGAGGTGGGCCAGCACTCCGCCGCGGTCGATGTCGCCGACCACGAGCACCGGAATCCGGGCGGCGCGGGCAAGACCCATGTTGGCCAGATCCGTTGCCCGCAAGTTGATCTCGGCGGGTGAGCCCGCGCCCTCACAGATCACCACGTCGAACTCGTTCCGCAGGGACGCCAGTTCCTCGGCCACCACCACCCGGAGATGGTCGCGGTGCTCGATGTAGTCGCGGGCACCGACGGAAGTGACGGCGCGGCCCCGCACCACCAGCTGGGACGTCCGATCACTACCCGGTTTGAGCAGCACCGGGTTGAAACGCACGCTCGGTTCCAGTCCACACGCGGCGGCCTGCAGCGCCTGCGCACGTCCGATTTCGCCGCCGTCGAGAGTGACGACGGAATTGTTGGACATGTTCTGCGCTTTGAACGGCGCCACCCGGACACCGCGACGCGCCAGCATCCGGCACAAGCCGGCGACGAGCACGCTCTTCCCCGCGTCCGACGTGGTTCCGGCGACGAGCAGTGCGCCTTTCAGTTGGCCCGGGCTCAAGGCAGGGTGAGAATTTCGGCGCCGGTCTCGGTGACCACGATCGTGTGCTCGAACTGGGCAGTCCACGAGCGATCCTTGGTGACCACGGTCCAGTCGTCTTCCCAGACCTCCCAAGCGATGTCACCGAGATTGATCATCGGCTCGATCGTGAACACCATTCCCGGTTCGATCACCGTGTCGACCGACGGCTCGTCGTAGTGCAGGATGACGAGGCCGTTGTGGAACGTGGTGCCGATGCCGTGGCCGGTGAAGTCCCGGACCACGCCGTAGCCGAAGCGGTGGGCATACGATTCGATGACCCTGCCGATCACGTTGAGCGCGCGTCCGGGCTTGACCGCCTTGATGGCCCGCATCGTGGCCTCGTGCGTCCTCTCCACCAGCAAGCGATTCTCCTCGGCGACGTCGCCTGCGAGGAAGGTTGCGTTGGTGTCTCCGTGCACCCCGCCGATGTAGGCCGTGACGTCGATGTTGACGATGTCACCGTCCTGGATGACGGTCGAATCCGGGATCCCGTGGCAGATCACCTCGTTGAGCGAGGTGCAGCAGGATTTCGGAAAACCCTTGTAACCCAGCGTCGACGGATAGGCGCCGTGGTCGATCATGTAGTCGTGAGCGATGCGGTCGAGTTCGTCGGTGGTGACGCCGGGCGCCACCGCCTTTCCCGCCTCCTGAAGAGCGCGGGCGGCGATCTGGCTCGCCAGGCGCATGGCCTCGATCGTCTCGGGTGTCTGCACCCACGGCTCGTGACCCTCGTTGGCCGTCGGCTTCCACGCGTACTCGGGCCGCTCGATACTCGCAGGCACGGCGAGGACGGGTGACACGGTTCCGGGGCTCAATGCTGTGCGGACAGACATGGGTATCAGGGTAGACCTGCCCTTCTCCGTGCGCCTTTCTGGTAGCGGGAACTACCAGAAAGGCGCACGAGCGCGAAGCGCCTACCGCTGGCGCAGGAGGTAGCGCTGCACCTTGCCGCTGGGAGTCTTGGGAAGGTGCGGAACGAAGTGCACGGTGCGCGGATAGGCGTGTGCAGCGAACTTCTTCTTCACCAAGGTCTGCAGCTCGGCTTCGAGTGCGTCGGTGCCCTCGACTCCGTCGCGGAGGACGACGAAGGCTTCGAGTACCTCACCGCGCAGGTCGTCGGGCATTCCGACGACCGCGGCCTCGACAACGGAGTCGTGCATGACGAGCACGCTCTCCACGTCGAAGGGCCCGATCCGGTATCCGGCCATGATGATGACGTCGTCGTCGCGGGCCGAGAAGAAGTAGAAGCCGTCCTCGTCGGTCTGGCCCGCGTCGCCGGTGAGGTACCAGCGGCCGTCGCCGGTGAAGCGCTGCGCGGTCTTCTCGGGGGCGTCGACGTACCCGGTGAACCACAACAGCGGGCTGTTCCGGGTGTCGATAGCGACCCGGCCCGGTGTCCGGGGCGGGGCGATCGCGTCGGAGTCGTCGGCGAGTACCGCGCAGGACCAGCCTGGGAGCGGCTTGCCCATCGAGCCGTCGCGGACCTCGTCCTGCAGACCGTCCGCCCACGCATTGGCGATGAACATTCCGTGCTCGGTCTGGCCGTAATGGTCGCGCACGAGCACCCCGAGGTTCGCCTTCGACCACGAGATCACGTCCGGGGTGAGTGGTTCACCGGCAGACGACGCACGACGCAACCGCACCGTCTCGGGGATCGGCGTCGGATCCGCCCGCAGACTCCGGTAGACGGTCGGGGCGGCCGCAAAGTTGGTGACCCCGAAGCGTTCCATGACCTTCCAGGTGAGCGGCGCCGAGAATCCTGCGTGCAGCAGGATGCTGCGCGTCCCCGCGGCGAGCGGCCCGAGCAGTGCGTAGTAGAGGCCGTACGCCCATCCCGGGTCCGCGGCGTTCCAGAAGACGTCGTCCTTGCGAACGTCGAGCCCGAACTCCTGGTAGGCGTGGAACGACGCCAGCGCCCGAACCGGGACCGGCACGCCCTTGGGGGTTCCGGTGGTTCCACTGGTGAACAACTGGACGAGGGGTCCGTCACCGCCGACGGCAACGGCCGCACCCCGGGCATCGCTGGGATCGTGCGACGTCAACAGCGTCTCGAAGTCCACCGTGCCGGACTTCTCGCCGCCGACGACCACCACCTGCCAGGGCGCGTCTGCCGGAATGTCCTCACCGGGCGTCAGCTTGTCCAGCTGGTTCGCATCGGCGATCACAACTTTCGCTTTGCTCGCCTCGAGTCGGAACGCGATGGCCGGGGAGGCGAATGCCGTGAACAACGGAACGTGGACCGCCCCGCGACGCCAGATCCCGAGCAGGGCTACGACCAGTTCGGCCGACTTGCCCATCAGCGTCGCCACGTGCTCACCCGGTTCGACACCGAGGTCCGCCAAGGCTGCCGCACACCGTGACGACTGTTCACGAAGGAATCCGTAGGTGAGGTCCGTCGAGGTCAGATCCGCTTCCACAACGGTGAACGCCACGTCGTCGGCAGGGTGTCGATCACACAGCAACTCCGCCGCGGCGGCGGTCGGCGTGTCGTACTGATCGAGCAATTCACGCACGCGTGCGGTGGGATCGGTGGTCATGCGGTACTCCTCGTATTCTGCGGGCTGGTAACTCGGGGTCGAGCGTTCGCGGGGCCGGGTCGGCGACGGCGTGGCCTCATCCGAACTCGCTACGGTTATGATCTAGCTCACAGACCGCCCTGACTACCCCCGGAAAGGGGTGACCCACTTGGTTCTCCCGTCGCTACTACGCCCCCGGGACGGCGACGCCCTGCGCGGTGAGCTGCGCACGATCGCCGCCCAGGGTGTCGTGCCGGTCCTCTTCGGCGGCGAAGTGAGCGACGACACTCTCCATCTCAGCGAATTCTTCGGAACGCGTACCAACAACCTCAAAGGGCTGGCCATCCCACCGCTGTCCGGCCTCGGCGGCCGAGTGGTGGCTCAGCGCAGGCCTGTCTCGGTCAACGACTACAGCTCCTCCCAGACCATCACGCACCACTTCGACCGCCCCGTCCTCAGCGAGGGTCTCCGCTCCATCCTGGCCGTGCCCGTCATCGTGCAGGGCAAATCCCGGGCCGTCCTCTACGCCGCCATCCGCGAGTGCGCACCGATCGGTGATCGGACCGCGGATGTCGTCGTCGCGGCCTCGCGCCGACTCGGTACGGAGATCGCCATTCGTGACGAGGTCGACCGCCGCCTCCAGATGCTCACGACACTGGACGCGCAGGGTGTCGACGGCGCCACCACCGAAGAGCTTCGCGACATACACGCTCAGATGCGGAGTGTGGCCCAGACTGTCAACGATCCGTCGTTGCAGGAGCAGTTGCGCGGGTTGTCCGAGCGGCTCGCGGCAGTTGTCAGCCCCGGTGGCGGCGATGGTGCGGACGCGTCTGACGACCCTGGTATCACCCTCACCCCCCGAGAGATCGACGTGCTGGCGCACGTCGCGCTGGGATGCACCAACGCCGAGGTCGCCCAGCGGCTGTCGGTGGGAGCCGAGACCGTCAAGAGTTACTTGCGCAGTGCCATGAACAAGCTGGACGCGCGGTCCCGCCACGAAGCCGTGGTCACCGCACGGCGGCTGGGATTACTCCCTTAGCGACAAGCGTCTTCTCGGCCGGGAAGCGCGAGCGCAGCGAAAGGCGGTGGGTCATGGGATCGACAACGGATTCGAACGCGTCGAGCTCGAATGCGTCCGGTGCGAGTTCTTCCGAGCAGCCGAGCCTGAAGCGGGTCATGGGTCCCGGTCTGCTTCTGTTGTTCATCGTCGGCGACATCCTCGGAACCGGCATCTACGCGCTGACCGGCAAGGTGGCGAATCAGGTCGGTGGCGCGGTGTGGTTGCCCTTTCTCATCGCCTTCCTCGTCGCCATCGTCACGGCCTTCAGCTACCTCGAACTCGTCACCAAGTTCCCCAAGGCAGCGGGAGCTGCGCTGTACACACACAAGGCTTTCGGGGTGCACTTCCTGACGTACATGGTGGCTTTCGCCGTGATGTGCTCCGGCATCACGTCTGCCTCCACAGCGTCGCGTGCCTTCGCGGCCAACTTCGTCGAAGCCTTCGATCTCGATTTCACCACCGGAATCGGGATCACCCTCCTCGGTCTCGCGTTCATGACGGTCGTGGGAATCATCAACTTCCGTGGGGTCAGCGAGAGCGTCAAAACCAATGTGGTCCTCACGTGCATCGAGCTGTCCGGGCTTCTGATCATCATCATGATCGGTCTGTGGGCACTCGGCGTGGGCGACGGTGACTTCTCCCGGGTCGCCACGTTCGACACCGGTGAACGGTCCCCGGTCGGCGCCGTGATCGCGGGTACTGCGCTCGCCTTCTTCGCGATGGTCGGTTTCGAGGATTCGGTCAACATGGCCGAGGAGTGCAAGGAACCCAGCCGAATCTTCCCCAAGGTGTTGCTGACGGGACTTCTCGTCACGGGGGCGATCTACGTGTTCGTCTCCATCACGGCCATCGCGCTCGTACCGGTGAGCGACCTCGGCGAAGGTGACACACCGCTACTCAAGGTGGTGCAGGCCGGCGCCCCCGGCTTCCCGATCGGGATCTTCGCCTTCATCACCATGTTCGCGGTCGCCAATACCGCACTGATCAACATGCTGATGGCAAGCCGGCTGCTGTACGGCATGAGCCGCGAGAAGGTACTCCCTCCTCCGTTCGGGAGAGTGCACGCCCGCCGCCGCACCCCGTACGTGGCCATCGTCTTCACCACGCTCGTCGCGTTCGGCTTGATCACGTTCGTCGGTGAGGTGCCCGAACTCGGCGGCACCACGGCCCTGCTCCTGCTGTGTGTGTTCACGATCGTGAACATCACCGTGCTGGTCCTCCGGAAACAGCCCGTGGAGCACAAGCACTTCCGGGTACCGACGATTCTCCCGATCGTCGGTACCCTGACGTGCGGCTTTCTCGCCACACCCTTTGCCGACCGCCCGACCGTGCAGTATCAGATTGCCGGCGTGCTACTCGGGATCGGCGTCGTCCTCTGGGCGGGCACAGTGCTCGTGAACAAGAAGCTCGGAAAAGGCGGCCCGGAACTCGATCCTGAAAAGCTCGCCGAACACGAGTAGCACCTCAGAGAGCATCCTTCAGAAGGCGAGCGTTGCGGACGCTGACGCAGGGCACCCCACGGGCCCTCGCCTGCTGCATCGCCATGGCTTCCGCTGGGGTGCAGAGTCCGTCGAGGACGTCTTCGGTGGCGATGACGCACAGGACGTCTCCGTCGCAGGAGCTGATCGACGCGATTCCGCGGCCCGACGCCCACTGCTTCATCGCCAGCCACTGAGTCAATTCCGTGCCTGGGTCCGGATTGCCGACGAACAACAATCTGCGGACGCCATCCGATGCGTCCACCCGAGTTTCTTCCGAGACGAGTGTCATGTGTGAAAGTTCCTGTCTGCGTGGTCTCTTCGATCCCGCGGTTGCGAAAATCTTCTGCCACCCACTATGGGCGCTCCCGGCGGCGGTGTCTGTCCCCCGACCGGGTCTCTGAACCGACTACACCTGTGTCCCCCGATCGGCCGATGGCGCCTCGGCACAACCCGATATCGATGGACACCGGCGCAGGGTCAATACCCTTCGGGCAACGCCGCGAACATCTCTCGGGTGACGGCGACGGCGTTGTCGGAGCTCCCGCCCCGGACCACCAGTGTGGCGAAGGCGAGATCACCTCGATAACCGACGAACCAGGCGTGCGAGCCACCCTCGACTTCGGCCTCCCCCGTCTTTCCGTATACCTCGCCCTGATCCTCGATCCGTTCAGCTGTGCCACTGGTCACCACGAGCCTCATCATCGAGCGCAGCCCCTCGACCATGTCGGGGCTGATCGGCGGATGGTCACCCTCGATCACGGTCTCGCGTCCGGCGATCAACCGCGGGACGGGAGTCGAACCGTGCGCGATCGTCGCCGCGGCCAGGGCCATTCCGAACGGACTGACCACGACCCTGCCCTGGCCGAAGCCGTCCTCTGTTCGTTGCACCAGCTCTTCGGCCGGCGGGACGGAGCCGGAATCGGTCGGCAGGCCCACGACTCGGTAGTCGGGGCCGATCCCGTACTGCGACGCCGCGACCGTCAGCGCGTCGGGCTTCATCTGACTGGCCAGTTTCGCGAACGAGGTGTTGCACGAGCGGGCGAATGCCGTGGCCATCGGCACGGTGCCCAGCGCGAACTCGTTGTAGTTGGGAACGCTGCGCTCCCCGATCTCGATTCGTCCCGGACACGGCACCATCGTGTCGGGGCTCGCGATCCCCGAAGAGATGGCTGCCCCGGCGGTGATGATCTTGAACGTCGATCCCGGAGGGTAGAGACCTGTCAGGGCGACCGGCCCGTCCCGGTCTGCCGCCTTGTTCTGCGCCACCGCGAGAACGTCTCCGGTCGACGGCTGGATCACCACCATCATGGCCTGGTCGGTCCTGGCGTCGACGGCGTTCTGCGCCGCAACCTGAATGGGCCGGTCGAGGCTGATCGAGAAGGACGGGGAGGTCTGCGGCGGTGTCTCGGTGAGGACATCCGTGTCGACGCCGTTCTGGTTGACGGTGACCACGCTCCACCCGGCCTTGCCGTCGACCTCGTCGATCACCGTCTTCTTCACCTGTCCGACGAGGTCCGGGGCGAAAGTGCGATCCGTGGCCACCAGGTCCGCCTCGTCCGAGACGCTGACTCCGGGAAGGGCACCGAGGACGCCCGCGACCCGCTCGTAGTCTTCGGACCGCAGTCGGGTGACGAGGTAGTCACCCTCGACCGCCGTCGCAGATTCCGCGATCGACTGCGCGGTGAGCGTGGTGTCGAACGGGGAGAGCGCGGCGGCAAGACCCTGCGCCGTGGAGATGACGTTGCCCGACTCCCCGGCGTCGAACTTGACGCGGTACACGACTCCGGGAACCAGAACATCCGAACCGGAGTGCTCGTTGACGCGAGCGCGGGGCGCCGCGGTCGACCGGAGCGACATCGTCTGCCGGTCGCCGAGCCGAGGGTGGATGTTGGTGGAGCTCCACCGGACCGCCCACTCCCCGTTCCGGCGCCCCATCTGCAGCTCACCGGAGTAGGTCCAGACTCGATTCTTCGGTAGATGCCATTCGTAGGCGTAGCCGACGGTGGCCGTGTCTCCCTTGATGTCCACGTCGGTCGTCTTCGCCTCGAGCGACTCCGCCTGCAGCGACTCCCAGGCCGACTCGAGAACTCGTTGAGCATCGTCGGGCCGATCGGACAATTGTGCGGCCTGCCCGGAATCGCGGTCGGCGAAGGCGGTGAGAAATGCCTGAGCGGCGGGCGCGGGGCCGTCGGGCTTCGGTGTGCACGCCGTCGAGCCGAGGATCAGCGCGGCCGCGCCGCCGAGGGCGATGGACCGCACGACGCGGAATCGAGTGGTTGGCCAGAGGTTCATCGCCGCTCATGGTATGTCTCCGACCACCGTCGGCACGGTAGGCGGCCAGCGAGTCAGTCCAGGAGAATTGTGGCGAACGTCGCGACTTGGCTGAAACCGATGCGCGCGTACGCACTGCGGGCCACGGTGTTGAAGCTGTTGACATACAGACTGGCGATCCGGCCGTCCGCGATGACGGCCTCCGCCACGGTTGCCGTTCCCGCGGCCCCGAATCCCTGCCCTCGATACATCGGGTGGACCCAGACGCCCTGGATCTGTCCCACCCGCGACGACACCGACCCGACCTCGGCCTTGAAGATCACCTGTTCGTCCTCGAACCGGGCCCAGGCTCGGCCGGCGGCGATGAGATTGGCGACCCGGCGCCGGTACCCGCGACCGCCGTCATTGGCGCGGGGGTCGACGCCGACTTCCTCGATGAACATGGCCACCGCTGCGGGAAGGTACTGCTCGAGTTCGTGCATCCGGACTTGGCGGACGAGCGGATCGGGGTGGCAGTGCGGCTTGCCGGCCAACGCGAGGAGAGGCTGGTCGGCCCGGACCTCGCGAGCGGGGCCCCAGTCCATTTCCAGCATCTCCCACAACGGCAGTGTCAGCTCGGCCCGGCCCACCAGCGACGAACACATGCGGGGCGTCCGGCAGGCTCGGTCTGCGAACGCGCGCATGTCGTCGACGCTGCCGCGAAGCGGAACGAAGTTGGCACCGGAGAAACACAGAGACTCGAGCGGTCCTCCTCGACTCCACAACTCCCCGTGGATCATCCGCGGATCGACTCCGCATTCTTCGACGCGCGCGGCGACCATGCAGGCGGCGACAGGATCGGCGTCGAGAACGCGGAGCACATGTGCCGCGTCTCGACTGCTCAACTGTTTGGCACCGAGGAGCTTGAGCATCTACCCAACCTTGTCAGCTAGTGGTTCTGCCCACCAGATTGCCACGAACACGCCAGAAACGGGAGACGTTTCGATGCCCAGGGGCGGGCGAGTCAGCTGACGGTCACGACGGGGGACCCGGCCGACGCGTCACCCTCCATCTCTTCCGCGATGCGCATCGCTTCCTCGATGAGCGTTTCGACGATCTGCGCTTCCGGCACAGTCTTGATCACTTTGCCCTTCACGAAGATCTGGCCCTTGCCGTTTCCGGAGGCCACTCCGAGGTCTGCCTCGCGAGCCTCGCCGGGACCGTTCACCACGCAGCCCATGACGGCGACGCGCAGCGGGATTTCCATGCCTTCGAGCCCGGCGGTCACTTCGTCGGCCAACGTGTAGACGTCCACCTGGGCGCGCCCACAGGAGGGGCACGACACGATCTCGAGCTTGCGCGGTCGCAGGTTCAGCGATTGCAGGATCTGCGTTCCGACCTTGATTTCCTCAGCGGGCGGCGCCGACAGCGATACCCGGATGGTGTCGCCGATGCCCTCGGAAAGGAGCGCACCGAAGGCGACGGCCGACTTGATCGTTCCCTGGAACGCCGGACCGGCCTCGGTCACGCCCAGGTGCAGGGGGTAGTCGCACTGCGCTGCCAGCTGACGGTAGGCCTCCACCATGATCACCGGGTCGTTGTGCTTCACCGATATCTTGATGTCGCCGAACCCGTGTTCCTCGAAAAGCCCGGCTTCCCACAGAGCCGACTCGACGAGCGCTTCCGGCGTCGCCTTGCCGTACTTCTGCATCAGCCGGGGGTCGAGCGACCCGGCGTTGACTCCGATGCGGATCGGAATGCCGGCGTCACCGGCCGCCTTGGCGACTTCCTTGACGCGTCCGTCGAACTCCTTGATGTTGCCCGGGTTCACGCGCACCGCGGCGCACCCCGCCTCGATGGCCGCGAAGATGTAGCGCGGTTGGAAGTGGATATCGGCGATAACCGGGATCTGGCTCTTCTTCGCAATCGTCGCGAGTGCGTCGGCGTCCTCCTGGCGCGGGCAGGCGATTCGGACGATGTCGCAGCCGGACGCGGTGAGCTCGGCGATCTGCTGGAGGGTCGCGTTGACGTCGTGGGTCTTCGTGGTGCACATCGACTGCACGGACACCGGAAAATCGCTGCCGACGCCGACTGTCCCGACCTGCAGTTGGCGGGTCTTGCGGCGGGGCGCGAGAACGGCGGCCGGGCCTTCGGGCATACCCAATCCGACAGGGCTGGTCACGTGGGTGCCTTCTTTCGTAGCTTCAGGTCCGAGTTTAGCGATCACTGGAAGAGCTTGATCGGGTTGACGATGTCGGCGGTGAGGGTGAGCAGCATGTATGCGCCGCCGATGACGATCACGACATAGGTCACGGGCAGCAACTTCAGGTAGTCCACGGGGCCGCCTCGGGGCAACCCTCGCCTGCTCCGGAACCAGTCGCGAATTCGCTCGTAGAGCGTCACTGCCATGTGTCCGCCGTCGAGTGGGAGCAGCGGGAGCATGTTGAACATGCCGAGGAAGAAGTTGAGGCTTGCGAGGAGGAGAACGAACGCTTCCCAGATCCCCTGTTCGGCGATCTGGCCGCCGATCACGCTCGCGCCGTACACGGAGATCGGTGTCTCCGGGTCCCGTTCCCCGCCGGTCACGGCGTGCCACAGGTCGACAGCCTTGCTCGGCATCTGCACCAGACGTTCGGCTGTCATGACGAACATGTCACCGGTGAATCCGAAGGAGGCCGGGACCGCGGACACCGCCGAATGCTCGACGACGGCCGGGGGCGCGGCGATGCCGACAGCACCGACGGTCGCCTCGTGCGGTTGACTCTCCCCCTCCTCCTGGACCCACCGCTGCACCTGCTGGACGGGAACGACGACCGTCTGCTCGGTGCCGTCCCGTTCGATCGTGAAGTCCACTGCACCCGACAGAGGTCGCGTTGCGGCGGCGACGTCCGCGAAGGTAGGCGTCTCCTTGCCGTCCACCGCGACGATGATGTCGCCCGCCCGGATACCGGCCTCCTCGGCGGGCCCGGTACCGGTGCACGGAGACAGCGCGTAGTCGGGAGCGGGACCCTGGGTGGCGGCAACACAGCCGACCGCACCGACCTCGGCATGGCTGGGCCGGTTCAGGTCGGGCAGACCCCACCCGACGGCAAGGACGTACACCAGAACGAGACCGAGGAGGAAGTTCATGCCGATGCCGCCGGACATCACGGCGAGGCGTTTCCAGGTCGCCTTCTTGTACATCGCCCGGTCTTCTTCGTCCGGCGCGAGTTCGTCGAGGGCCGTCATTCCCGCGATGTCACAGAAGCCACCGAGCGGCAGGGCCTTGAGCCCGTACTCGGTTTCACCGCGGCGGAAGGAGAAGATTCTGGGGCCGAAACCGATGAAGTATCGACGGACCTTCATGCCGGTGGCCTGAGCCACCCACATGTGACCCGCTTCGTGAAGCGCGATCGACAGTGCGATTCCGAGGGCGAAGAGAACAACGCCCACTGCGAACACCATGCAGTTCTAGCCTTCCTGCTTGACGAGCTGACGTGCTCGGTCACGCGCCCAGCCGTCGGCGGCCAGTACGTCCTCCACGGTAGCCGGTGGCGCCGCCCACTCGTCCGCCTCGGACAGCACGGCGGCGACGGTGCGGACGATGGCCGGGAATCGGATGATCCCGTCCAAGAATGCCTGAGCCGCGACTTCGTTGGCAGCGTTGTAGACGGCGGTGAGGCAACCGCCACGCCTGCCGGCTTCCCGCGCGAGGTCGACAGCAGGGAAGACCGCCGAGTCGAGTGGTTCGAAGTCCCAGCGGGAGGCGCTGGCGAAATCGCACGGGGCGGCAGCTCCTGCGACCCGGTCCGGCCAGCCGAGCGCGAGCGCGATCGGCAGCTTCATATCGGGCGGGCTGGCCTGTGCGAGCGTGGAGCCGTCGGTGAAGGTGACCATCGAGTGCACGATCGACTGCGGGTGAACCGTGACGTCGATGCGGTCGTACTCGATCCCGAACAGCAGGTGGGTCTCGATCAATTCGAGCCCCTTGTTCACCAGCGTCGCGGAGTTCAACGTGTTCATCGGGCCCATCGACCAGGTGGGATGGGCGCCGGCCTGTTCGGGAGTGACCGAGTCGAGTTGCTGAGCGGACCATCCCCGGAAGGGACCGCCCGAGGCCGTGAGAACGAGGCGGGCCACCTCGTCGGCACTGCCTCCCCGCAGGCACTGGGCGAGCGCGGAATGTTCGGAGTCCACGGGCACGATCTGGCCGGGGGCCGCGGCGGCGGTGACAAGCGGCCCGCCCGCTACGAGGGACTCCTTGTTCGCGAGCGCGAGCCGCGCGCCGGACTCCAGGGCGGCCAGGGTCGGTTCCAGACCGAGGGAGCCGACGAGGGCGTTGAGGACGACGTCCGCTTCGGTGTTCTTCACCAGTTCGGTGACCGCGCCCGGACCGCTCAACACTCCCGGCCGATCGAGTGTGGCAGCGGCCCGCGGATCGGCGACTGCGACGGATGTCACACCTGTTTCGGCGATCTGCCGTGCCAGAAGGTCGACATTTCCACCACCGGCGGCGAGGCCGACAACGGAGAACTTGCCGGGGTTGGCCGCGATCACCTCCAAAGCCTGGGTGCCGATCGAACCTGTGCTGCCGAGCAGCAGGACGCGGGTGGGCCTGGTTTCATCCACCCACCCATTGTTCCTGATCGAACAGCGGTCGCCCGCCGTGGATGGCCCCGGTACATACGACGGACGGTCGTATGTCACGATATGGCGAGTAGCGCAACCGAATCTGCAGGAGGATCGATCGTGGCCGGTACCCAGTTGGAGCCCTCGTCCAGCGACCCCGTCGTGGCCGCACACGTCGATACGGCCGAGGTCCCGTCGGCGGCATGGGGCTGGAGTGGTGAAGCGCCCAAGACGTTCCGCTTCCTCGGCTGGTTTTTCGCGCTGTTCCTGCTGCTGATGATCATCGGTAACCACACCGGCCGGGTCGAGGACCTGTGGCTGGTCGGCTGCGCAGGCCTCATGGTCGTCGTGCTGGTCCGCGACATTCTCCAGCGGCGCAAGCCCCGGTAGACCCCCGCTTTCCACGAAAACCCCTCGACCGAAGTCCTCGGCGAGGGGTTTTCGCGTGCCTGTTGTCGCTACTCGTGGCGGCGAATCAGTTTTCGGCGGCGAGTTGGCCGCACGCCGCGGCGATCTCCTGCCCCCGGGTGTCCCGCACGGTGCAGGACACACCTTGCGCGATGACGCGGCGAACGAATTCCTTCTCCACCGGCTTGGGGCTGGCATCCCATTCGCTGCCCGGTGTGGGGTTGAGCGGGATGAGGTTCACGTGCACGAGGGGACCGAGAGCCTTGCGCAGCTTCTTGCCCAGCAGGTCCGCTCGCCACGGCTGGTCGTTGACGTCCCGGATCAAGGCGTACTCGATCGAAACGCGTCTGCCCGACTTGTCCGCGTAGTAGCGGGCGGCATCGAGGACCTCGGCTACCGACCACCGGTTGTTCACAGGCACCAGGGTGTCGCGAAGTTCGTCGTCGGGTGTGTGCAAGGACACCGCGAGGGTGACGCTCAAGTCCTCGTCGGCGAGCTTGCGGATGGCGGGAGCCAGTCCCACCGTCGACACCGTCACCGAACGCTGCGACAACCCGAGGCCCTCGGGGGGCGGGGCAGTGATACGACGCACTGCCGCGACGACCCGCTTGTAATTGGCGAGCGGCTCCCCCATACCCATGAACACCACATTCGACAGGCGCCCCGGACCTCCGGCAACCTCACCGTCGCGCAGGGATGCGGCCGCGGCCCGCACCTGGTCGACGATCTCGGCAGTCGACAGGTTGCGTTGCAGACCGCCCTGGCCGGTCGCGCAGAACGGACACGCCATTCCGCACCCGGCCTGACTCGAGATACACAGGGTCGCACGGTCGGGGTATCGCATCAGAACACTCTCGAGAAGTGTTCCGTCGTTCGCCTTCCACAGCGTCTTCCGGGTATCTCCACCGTCGCACGCCAGATGTTTGACGGGTGTCAGCAGCGTCGGGAAGAGGGCGGCCCCCACCTGCTCCCGGACCGCAGCCGGAAGATCGGTCATCCTCTCCGGATCCGCCTCCAAGCGCGCGTAGTACTGCCGGGCCAGCTGGTCGGCACGGAAACCGGGCAGCCCCAGTTCCTGGACGACCTTCCGGCGTTCGGCGGAGTCGAGGTCCGCGAGATGCCGGGGCGGCATCCCGCGCCGGGGCGCGGTGAACACGAGGGGGAGCGAGACAGCCATAGTTTTCCCATTGTCCCATTGATTCGGCGGCCGATGTCGCGCGGATACGTGATCGACGCCATTCCGCCGTCCGATGCGGGTGCAGAACCGCGCCGAGTGGGTGAAGATCGAGTTATGTCGACAACACCGGACGACCCCTCGCAATCCCCTACGGATGTCCCGGCGGGCGGTGGCCCTGTCGGCGGGCCCACGCCTGGCGATCCGCCCTACCCGGACACCACCCACCCAGGACCCCAGCATCCGGACGTCGCACGAAAGAAGGGCATCAGACACACCAGGGCGGGCGCGACCTGGACCGGCCTCGTCATCGGAATCATCGTTCTCGTACTGCTTCTCGTGTTCATCCTGCAGAACCTCGACAGCGCAACACTCGAACTGTTCGCCTGGGAGTTCACGCTTCCGCTCGGCGTGTCGTTGTTGCTGGCGTCGATCGCCGGCGCCGTGATCATGGCCCTCGCCGGGGGGGTCCGGATCATCCAGATCCGGCGAGCGGCAAACCGGCAGCAACGCCTGAACACTAATTACTGACTGAACAATAGTTACGCAAGTGGATCGGGCCGGCGCCGACCGCGCATGATGGTTGTCGTGGATATCACCGGAACGGTACGACTGTGAAGGCCGACATGGAGACGACTGTGGCACCGCGCATCGCTGCCGAGCAGGCGCGATCCTGGCTGCTGGTTCCCGCCGGCAAGCCCGAAGGTTTCGAGGCGGCGCATGCGAGCGCCGCGGACGCCGTCATCCTCGACCTCGAGGACGCCGTCACCCCCGACCGTAAGCCTCGCGCGCGCGCCGACGTGGTCGCCTGGCTCGGCGAGAATCGGCGGGCGTGGGTCCGCATCAACGATGCGACCACCCCTTTCTGGGCCGACGACCTCGCGGCACTGAACCACGTTCCAGGACTCGAGGGCGTCATGCTCGCCAAGACCGAGAGTGGAATGCAGGTCGACGCCACCGCCGATCGCCTTCCCGCCGGGACCAAGGTGCTCGCTCTCGTCGAATCCGCCATGGGTCTCGAAGCTGCGCCGGAGATCGCTCGCGCCGAGGCGACTTTCCGGCTCGCCTTCGGTAGCGGCGACTTCCGGCGCGACACGGGGATGGACGATTCGCCGCTGGCCATGGCCTATCCGCGCGCACGGCTGACGATCGCGAGCCGCGCCGCCCGGATCGCCGCACCGATCGACGGGCCTACCCTCGGTTCGGACGTCGAGGCGCTGGTGCGCGCGTCGGCGCTCACGCTGTCGATGGGAATGACCGGGAAGCTGTGCATGACCATCGCTCAGACGGCGTCCGTGAATGATGCGCTGAGCCCCTCCCCCGCTGAAGCCGAGTGGGCGATGGATGTGATCGCCGACCTCGGCGAAGACGGATCGCGGGTACGCGATGGTAGTGACCTGCCCAAACTCGCGAAGGCGAAGAAGATTCACGCGCTCGCGAAGCTGTTCCACATCGCGCCGCGTCGGTAATCACTAAGCGCGCGGTACTTCCAGCCCGGCCGGCTTTCGGCGAATGTGCACGCGGTAGCGCACGTCGACGGCCAGGCCGGGCGTCTGCGCATAGGCTTTCGCCGCCGTGCTTCGGGTGAACTCGATGCCCAGGACTCGGCGCAGCGACTCCCGATCCGGGAAGAGCCACCGCGTCTGTACCCGGGTCAGGTCGAACCCCTGCGCCGCGAAGAAGGCTTCGACCGCGGCCGGTCTGTAGTGCGGCATGTCGGCACGCATCCATGCACCGTAGGGCTCCGCCGTCGCGTCGAGATCGATGACCGCGAGCGCTCCTCCCGGTCGGAGCACCCGCATCGCCTCGAGTATTCCCGGTCCGCATCCTGGGCCGAAGAAGTAGGCGGTTCGGGCATGCACCAGGTCGACGCTCGAGTCTCCGAGGGGAATCTGCTCGGCCGATCCGGCGAGTATTCGCACGTGGGACAGGCCGGAGACCCGCTGCCGGGCGAGGTCGAGTAGAGGCGGATGCGGTTCGACGCCGATCACGGTGCTCGCTGCTTCGGCGAAGACCGGAAGATGAAAACCGGAACCGCAGCCGATGTCGACGACGGTCTTGCCTCCCCAGTCCAGGATGGACCGTAGATGCCGGAACAGCGCACCGTCGACGTCCTGCGCCCGGTTCTCGAGCTCGTAGGTGTCGGGCCAGTGCCAGATGTTGGGGCTGGGAATGGTCACGGCCGGTCGGTCACACGAGGACCGTGAGCACCAGCCACGTCACGAACGCCGACGGCAGCAGGGAATCGAGACGGTCCATGATTCCTCCGTGTCCGGGAAGCAGGGTGCCCATGTCCTTGATCCGCAGTTCACGTTTCACCTGGGATTCGATGAGGTCACCGAGCGTGGCCGTGACCACCAGGACCACGCCGAGCAGTACACCGATCATCGGGTTCTCGCCGAGGATGAGGGTGACCGTGAGCAGACTGCCGATCACACAGAACAGCAGGGAACCGAAGAAACCCTCCCACGACTTCTTCGGGCTGATCGCCGGCACCATCGGATGCTTACCGAAGAGAACTCCGGCGGCGTAACCACCGACGTCGGAGCAGACCACTCCGATCATGAGGCAGAGCACCCGGCCCGCCCCGTCGTCCTGCAACACCATCAGCACCGCGAACGAGGCCAGAAGGGGAATCCACGCGGCCACGAATACGGTGATCGCCGTGTCTCGCAGGTAATTTCGTGGGGTCGCCTTGAGTCCGTGGTCGAACAGGCGCCACACCATGCACACCAGAGCGGTTCCCGCGAACGCGCTGAGCACACCCTCCGGGCCGAATGGCCAGCCCAGCCACAGTACGGCTTGCCCGCCCACGAGCAACGGTATCCGAGGAGCGCTGATGTCCGCTTCCCGCAACCGCTTGGTGACCTCCCAGGTGGCCACGGCCATCGCGACGGACACGACACCGATCCACACCAGCGGTACGTACACGAGTATCAGGATCAGCGAGACACCGAGGCCTACGCCGACAGCGATCGCGGCGGGAAGATTCCTTCCCGCCTTCGATCCTGTGGCCGGGGGCACCTCCGACTGTGCGGGGCGCGTTCCCTCCGACTGCGCGGAAGGCTCGCCCTCAGACGTTGGCCCCCCTGGCGTCCCGTGTTCTGTTGGCACGGTCACTGTCCCCGATCCACTCCTCGTCCCGCGCTCAAACCTCGAGCAACTCGGCTTCCTTGTGCTTCACCAGCTCGTCGATCTGCGCGACGTAACGAGCAGTCGTCTTGTCGAGTTCCTTCTCGGCGCGCCCGACCTCGTCCTCGCCGGCTTCACCGTCCTTCTGGATGCGGGACAGTTCGTCCATCGCCTTGCGGCGCACGTTGCGCACCGACACTTTCGCGTCCTCGCCCTTCGCCTTCGCCTGCTTCACGAGTTCACGGCGGCGTTCCTCCGTGAGCTGCGGCACGGAAATGCGGATCAGGTTGCCGTCGTTGGACGGGTTGACGCCCAGATCGGAGTTACGGATCGCGTTCTCGATCGGGCCGAGCTGAGAGGCCTCATAGGGCTTGACCACCACGAGCCGCGCCTCCGGGACGTTGATGCTGGCCAGCTGTGTGATCGGGGTGAACGCACCGTAGTAGTCGATACCGATCCGCGAGAACATTCCAGGGTTCGCCCGGCCCGTCCGGATGGAACCCAGGTCATCCTTGGCCACCGTGACAGCCTTCTCCATCTTCTCCTCGGCTTCGAAGAGAGCTTCATCAATCACGGCTGTTCCTCCATGTCATTCTGCATCGATTCGTCATGACTTGACGAGCGTTCCGATCTTCTCACCAGATACTGCCCTGGCAATATTGCCCTCGGTGAGCAGATTGAACACCATGATCGGCATTTCGTTGTCCATGCAGAGACTGAATGCGGTCGCATCGGCCACCTTGAGTCCCTGTTCGATGACCTCGCGGTGGGTGATCTGCGTGTACATCGTCGCGGTGGGGTCGAGATTGGGGTCCGCTGTGAATACGCCGTCGACCGCCTTCGCCATCAGCACCACCTCGGCGCCGATCTCGAGAGCCCGTTGAGCAGCCGTCGTGTCGGTCGAGAAATAGGGCATTCCCATCCCCGCCCCGAAGATCACGACGCGACCCTTCTCCAGATGACGCTGCGCGCGCAGCGGAATGTACGGCTCGGCCACCTGCCCCATGGTGATCGCTGTCTGCACGCGGCTGTCGACGCCTTCCTTCTCCAGGAAATCCTGAAGGGCAAGGCAATTCATCACGGTGCCGAGCATGCCCATGTAGTCGGAACGAGCACGGTCGAGGCCTCGCTGCTGCAGTTCGGCACCGCGGAAGAAGTTTCCGCCGCCTATCACTACCGCCACCTGCACGCCGGACCGCACGACTCCGGCGATTTGTTCGGCGACCTTGGTCACCACGTCAGGGTCCAGGCCGACCTTCCCGCCACCGAACATTTCGCCACCGAGTTTGAGAAGGACTCGATGAAATCCTGGACGTTCGCTGGCTGGTTCGGACATTGCTCTCCTCGGTTCATCCGCACTCGTCGGTTCCACTACAGCCGAGCGGACCGACGGGCCGGCTCGACACCTACAGACGGCCATCCTCATCCTGCCTCATCGAGGCAGTGGCGGCACACGTAGACCCCGCCGGGCGAGCGCACTCGTCCGACGGGGTCATACGACTGACACGACTAGCTCGAAGAACCGACCTCGAAGCGCACGAAACGCTTGATCGTCACGCCGGCCTCGTCGAGGATCGCCTTCACGGACTTCTTGGAATCCTGAACCGAGGACTGCTCGGTCAGCACGACGTCCTTGAAGTATCCGTTGACACGGCCTTCGATGATCTTCGGCAGCGCCTGCTCGGGCTTGCCCTCCGCGCGGGCGGTCTCTTCGGCGATGTGGCGCTCGTTGGCGACGATGTCCTCGGGGACCTCGTCGCGCGTCACGTACTTGGCCTTGAGCGCAGCAACCTGCATGGCGGCGGCGCGAGCAGCCTCGGCCGCAGCGTCGCCTTCGCCGGTGTACTCGACGAGAACGCCGACGGCGGGCGGCAAGTCGGCACTGCGCTTGTGCAGATACACGGCAACCGGCCCGTCGAAGGACGCGATCTTGCTCAGTTCGAGCTTCTCACCGATCTTCGCGGACTGTTCCTGCACGACGGTGTCGACAGTCTTGCCGTCGAGCTCGAGCGCCTTGAGGGCGTCGATGTCGGCGGGCTTCTCCGCGGCGGCGACCGAAACGATCGACTCGGCCAACTTCAGGAAGTCTTCGTTCTTGGCGACGAAGTCCGTCTCGCAGTTGATCTCGAGCAGGACGCCGTCCTTGGCAACGACCAGGCCCTCGGCCGTGGTGCGCTCCGCACGCTTACCCACATCCTTGGCACCCTTGATGCGCAGCTGCTCGACAGCCTTGTCGAAGTCGCCGTCGGCCTCGGCGAGGGCGTTCTTACAGGCCATCATTCCGGAGCCGGTCAGCTCGCGGAGCCGCTTGACGTCAGCGGCGGTGTAGTTCGCCATGGTGAGCGAGCCTCCTCATATGTCTGTCGGGACGTAAGTCAGGGTAGTACTCGGTGCAGACCGTGAAACGGCCCTGACCACTCGAGCTTCTGGTCAGGGCCGTTGTCATCGGATCAGGCCTCGGTGGCCGGTGCCTCTTCTGCGGGAGCTTCGGCTGCGGGCGCCTCGGCTGCCGGAGCGGCAGCGGCCTCGTCCGCGGGGGTCGCCTGGGACAGCAGTTCCTGCTCCCACTCGGCGAGGGGCTCACCGGCGCCGGCCTCGGGCTTCGCGTCCTTGTCGGCGCTCAGTCCGGCACGGGCCTGCACACCCTCGGCCACTGCGGAAGCGACGACCTTGGTGAGGAGCGCGGCACTGCGGATGGCGTCGTCGTTACCCGGGATCGGGTAGTCGACGAGGTCGGGGTCGCAGTTCGTGTCCAGGATCGCGATGACCGGGATGTTGAGCTTGCGGGCCTCGGCAACCGCCAGGTGCTCCTTGTTGGTGTCGACGACCCACACCGCGGAAGGAACCTTGGCCATGTCGCGGATACCGCCGAGGGTGCGGTCCAGCTTGGTCATCTCACGCGTGAGCATGAGGATTTCCTTCTTGGTGCGTCCCTCGAAGCCACCGCTCTGCTCCATCGACTCGAGTTCCTTGAGGCGGAGCAGACGCTTGTGGACGGTGGTGAAGTTGGTGAGCATGCCGCCGAGCCAACGCTGGTTGACGTAGGGCATCCCGACGCGAGTGGCCTCGGCCGCGATGGACTCCTGGGCCTGCTTCTTGGTGCCGACGAAGAGAACGGTGCCGCCGTGGGCAACGGTCTCCTTGACGAATTCGTACGCCTTGTCGATGTACGTCAGCGTCTGCTGCAAGTCGATGATGTAGATGCCGTTGCGGTCGGTGAAGATGAATCGCTTCATCTTCGGGTTCCAGCGACGGGTCTGGTGACCGAAGTGCGTGCCGCTGTCGAGCAGCTGCTTCATTGTTACAACAGCCATGGCTGTGTATCTCTCTTTCATTGCCGGTTGATGCACAGCACCGGTGATGCTGTGCCCTGACGCCCGTGACCACCGGAACTCACACCGAGATGCGAGACCAGCCGATGGCCGATAACCTGCGCGGGCGCGCGAAGTCGGACTGTGCGAGCACAGACCGCTCGATCAGTGTACGGCCTCGGCGGCGTTCGCCCTAACCGCGCCGCCTCACCCGGGCACACACGCGCCCGTCGCGCAAGTGGTGCCCGCGCATCTGTGGATCGACCCGGACCTGTCCACAGATTCCCCGGGCGCCGGGTTCAGGTCCCCGGACTGCGGCATGGTTCGAGCCGTGACGATGATCGGTGCAACCCTTCGGACGCTGGTGTCGGCAGTCGCCGTCGCCACCATGCTGTGCGCCTCGGTCGTCGCCGCCACGCCCGCTGACGCGGCTCCCACCGCGGAGTTCGATTGGCCGCTCCACCCACGACCACGCGTCGTCCGGGTATTCGACAATCCGGAGCACGACTGGCTTCCCGGTCACCGCGGCGTCGATCTGGGCGGCGTGCCCGATCAGGCGGTGCTCTCTGCGGGGGAAGGGGTAGTGGTATTCGCCGGCACGGTGGCCGGCAAACCCGTCGTGTCCGTCGACCACCTCGGTGGGCTACGCACCACGTACGAACCGGTCACCGCCCGCGTCACCGCCGGTCTCCGGGTAGGCAGGGGAACCGTGCTCGGCACGCTCGAACCCGGGCACCCGGGCTGCATCGCGCCCGTCGCCGCGTGCCTGCACTGGGGCCTTCGCCGCGACCGCGTCTATCTCGACCCGCTGGGTCTGGTCCGGGTGGCACCGATACGGCTCAAACCCGTCGTTCCGCGGTGATCCGGGGACTTACCGCCATTCCGCGACGGCGTGCCGGCCAGCCGACTCGGGGAAGTCGTCGGCCACCATCGCCGCCAGTTCCACGAATGCCTGACGTGTCTGCGGTCGCATGAGGTCGAGATCGACGACCGACCCCTCGGCGAGATGCTCGTCGAAAGGCACCACCTTCACAGCCCGGCAGCGCTGCAGGAAGTGATTGGCCAGCTCCGTCATATCGATTCCGGACGACCCCGGCCTGGCGGCACTGATCACCACGACGGTGCGGGAGACGAGGTGACCGTAACCGTGATGCCCCAGCCAGTCGAGAGTGGCCGCCGCGCTCCGCGCTCCGTCGATCGCGGGCGAGCTGACCAGAACCAACGAATTTGCCAGTTGCAGAACGCCGTTCATCGCAGAGTGCATGATGCCCGTGCCACAGTCCGTCAAGATGATGTTGTAGTACACCTGCAGGATGTCGATCACGCGGCGGTAGTCGTCCTCGCTGAAGGCCTCGGAGATGGCCGGGTCCTGTTCGCTCGCGAGCACCTCGAGCCGACTCGGCGCCTGCGACGTGTGCGCGCGGACATCCGAATAGCGGCGGATCGTCGACTCTGCCGCAATGAGATCGCGGACCGTCGAATGGGTCTGAAGAGGTACCCGCTGCGCCAGCGTCCCGAAGTCGGGGTTTGCGTCGACAGCGATGACGCAGTCTCCACGCAAGGACGCGAAGGTCGAGCCCAGTCCGATGGTGGTCGTCGTCTTGCCGACACCGCCCTTGAGGGACAGGAACGCTATCCGATAATCCCCCTGAATCGGTTGCCGAATACGGGCGAGGAGTGCGGCGTCGCGCGCTTCCCCCGCGGACTCCCCCGGATTCAGCGTTCCGCCCGTCAGCCGGTGCAGACCCCGCCGCCACCCGCGGGCAGGGGCACGTCGCGGCCGCCTGAGCAGGGCATCCGCCACCAGGTCCTGGTTGCTGATCTGATGCTGGCTCGTCGCCGGAGGGTGTTCGTCCCACGACTGTTGCCCCCACGGATCCGTAGCCGCGGTCCCCCTCGGCGCTTCGCCGCCGTCGTTCAGCCACGCCGGCTGCGGCCCTGTCACGTTTTCGCGGTCCACGATTCCCCCGGGATAGTGCAGAAAAACTGCAGATTCGTGGGGCGACGCTACCAAATGGGCTCAGGCGCGGGGATGCGCCTGATCGTGCACGGCGCGCAACCTCGCCACGGACACATGCGTATACAGCTGAGTAGTGGCCAGGCTCGCGTGACCGAGCAGTTCCTGAACCACGCGCAAATCGGCTCCACCTTCGAGCAGATGCGTTGCCGCAGTGTGCCGGAGACCGTGCGGACCGAGGTCGGGGGCACCGGGTACGGCGGACAGAACCTCGTGAACGGCTGTCCTCGCCTGACGTTGATTCAGCCGCCTCCCGCGCTTCCCGAGCAGCAATGCCTGCCCGGACGCCTCGGTCGCCAGAGCCGGACGGCCGATATGCAGCCAGACGTCCACCGCCTCGGCCGCCGGCTTGCCGTACGGCACGGACCTTTCCTTGTCGCCCTTGCCGATCACACGCAGCAGCCGCCGCTCGCGATCCACCGAGCCGAGGTCCAGCCCGCACAGTTCACCGACCCGAATACCCGTGGCGTAAAGCATTTCGACGATGAGGCGATCACGCAGGGCAAGAGGGTCCTGCTCCCGCGCACCCGTTTCTGCGGCGTCCATGGCGTCGGCAGCCTGCGACTGTCGCAGAACCGCCGGCAACGTCCGGTGCGCTTTCGCCGCGCCCAGCCTGGCGCCCGGATCGAGCGGGATTCGCCTCGTACGTAACAACCAGGCTGTGAAGTTTCGCACGGAGGACGTCCGCCGAGCGAGTGTCGTGCGCGCGACTCCCGCAGCGGACTGGCCGGCCAGCCAGGAGCGCAGCACCCGGATGTCCAATTCCGCGAGTTGTGCGCCGGGGGCTGTCGACAGCCAGTGGTGCATCAGCGATCTCGCGTCCGTGAGGTACGCCTTCACCGTGTGCGGGGAGCGTCCGCGTTCGAGCCCGAGATGCCGCGCGTACTCGTCGAGTACCGTCTCGAGATGCGGCGGCAAGGCGGTACTCATGGTGGCAAGAGTCGCCGTGCGGGGACGACGAGTCAAGCGGCCGCGCCGGTAGAGTTCATTCGTGCAGCGAACGATCTCCATAGTTCAACTCACACTCACCACCTTCATGGCCGGGCTCGGCATCGGCCAATTGGTGGTGGGTCCACTGTCGGATGGTCTGGGTCGACGACGACTTCTCCTTGCGGCCACCGTAGTCACGACGATCGCGGCGATGGTGTGTGCTCTGGCACCGAGCGTCGAAACGTTGATCGCGGCACGACTTTTCCAGGGCCTCAGTGGCGGCGCCGCGATCGTGCTCGCACGTGCCTGCATTGCGGACCGCGCCCGCGGCGACAACGCCGCGCGGCTCTTCAGCATCATGATGATCATCGGCGGGGTCGCGCCCGTTATCGCTCCGCTGATCGGAGGAGCGCTGCTGGGACCGGTCGGCTGGCGGGGAATCTTCTGGGTGCTCGCCGGCGCGGGACTGGTGATGATGCTCGGCGTGCTCACGCTCGTACCGGAAACACTCCCTGTCGAGAAGAGGCACGGAGGCGGTCTCGCGGCTCTCGTCCGGAATCTCCGGTATGTGGTCGACAACCGCGTGTATCTCGGCTATGCGTTGACGTTCATCTTCGGATTCGGCGCACTCTTCGCCTATATTTCCGCTTCACCCTTCGTCGTTCAGAACGTGCTCGGGCTCAGCCCCGGCCAGTTCTCCGTCGTGTTTGCGATCAATGCTTCGGGCATGGTGATTGCCGCGATCGCGAACACGCGCCTGCTCGGCACTTTCCGCGCCCGTCAGCTGCTCGGGTTCGGGGTCACGGCGCTGCTTGTCGGCGGCGCGGTACTGCTCATCGCCGCAACAACGATCGATGCCCCGTCGTGGTGGATGATCCTGGTTCCGTTGTTCGTCTCGGTGGCGAGCATTGGGTTCGTCATGGGAAATGCGACCGCGCTTGCTCAAGGCGAGGTGACCGAGGCATCGGGAACTGGTTCCGCCCTGTTGGGTGCCGGCCAGTTCGGGTTGGCGGCACTCGTCTCCCCGCTGGTCGGAGTCGCCGGCCCCGACAGCGCGGTCCCGATGGCTGTCGCGATTCCGCTCTCGGGCGCCGTCGCGATGCTCGCGCTCGTGCTGCTGACGCGGCGGACGCACACTGCGTAACGTCCGCCGCGAAGATCAGCGCGCGGCGCCCTCGCTGGCGGCGAGTTCCGACTTCCACACGCGGAAGCCTTCCTCGGTGCGCCCGCGACGCCAGTAGCCGGAGATCGATGCGGAGGAGGCCGGCACTCCGCGCTCGTGTCGCACATAGGACCGCAGATTGTGCATGACGGCCTGGGCTTCGCCGTGGATGAAGACCTGCGGATTGCCGGACAACCAGTCGGCGTTCTTCACCGCCTCGATAAGAGGCGCGCTGTCTCCGGACGCGTCGTCACCGATTCGGTCTGCTGTGTCACCGCGGTGTATCCACGCTATGTCGACCCCTGCCGGTGCGTCGAAGCCGACCTCGTCTTCCGGTCCTGCCACCTCGAGGAAGACGTACCCCTTCGCCGCCGTGTCGAGCTTCTCGACCGACGCCGAGATGGCGGGGATCGCGGTCTCGTCGCCGGCGAACAAGTACCAGTCGGCCGCGCTGTCCGGAGCGAAGGCGCCGCCGGGACCCCGAAGCCGCACAGTGTCACCCGCCGTGGCGGCTGCCGCCCACGGCCCTGCGACGCCGGCGTCGCCGTGGACCACGAAGTCGATGGCGATCTCCCGCTCGACAGAGTTCACCGAGCGGATCGTGTACGTGCGGAGCGTGGGCTGTTCGCTGGGGCCGAACTCGAGCTTTGCGTAGGCGTCGGTGAATACGTTGGGCACAAAGCTGTCGAATCCCGGGTCACCCAGGAAAACTCGAACCATGTGGGGGGTAAGCCACTCGGTCCGGCGAACGGTCAATGTGGCACTCGGCTTGGCCATACGTCACCTCTCCACTACACATCAAGTTGGTTAGTCTTACCTAACTACGGTACAGGAGGGGTAACCAACGGCCTCGCACAGCGGGACTCCGACCCGTTTTGAAGAGGATCGGACCCCACCGCTTTCGGCTCTACGAGCCGGACGCAATCAACAAGCTCAACACGTGTGCGACGAAGTTCCGCCACAGATCACCCGCTGATCCCATGTCTCACTCCTTTACGTGATCCCGAACCTTGCCGGTTCGTCTGCGATTGGGAGGTGCGCACTACGAAAGTTGTACCTCAGCTCGTAGCCGATCGGGTGCTTCGACTCGCGCTTCACGTCACCGAACGAAGCGCCGACCATCTTCATCGCTGCCGCGACCACCCCGTGTCGCCGGAGTCCACGAAACCTTCCATTTCGAGCATCGGCAGCACCGCCCGCACCTTCTCGACCGCGATGCCGGAGGCCTCCGACAGCTCTCGCACTCCGCTGGCACCGAGCGCCGGCAACGCCTCGTACACCAGCAACGCATCCCCCGACAGTCCGTCGAGAGCACGCACGGCATCGAGATCGCGTTCGACATCACCATCGACTCCCGCACGCAACCCGATCGGACCTGCCTCGTCGACCACATCCACCGCATTCGCCACCAGACGAGCCTCCCCCTCCCGGATCATGCGATTGCACCCTGTCGAGGACACCGACGTCACCGGCCCCGGCACCGCCATCACCGGGCGCCCGAGCTTGCGCGCCCAACTCGCCGTGTTCCGGGCGCCACTGCGCCACCCTGCCTCCACCACGACGACACCGTCGGACAAGCTCGCCACAAGCCGGTTCCTGGCAAGGAACCGGTACTTCGCCGGTGTCGTCCCCGGCGGATACTCACTGATCACCGCGCCGTTCTGCGCGATCTGGCGCAACAAGCGGGCATGACCGGCCGGATACGCCCGGTCCACTCCGCATGCCAGCACCGCCACGGTCAGACCACCAACACCCAACGCCGCCCGATGCGCGGCGCCATCGATCCCGAACGCCGCCCCCGACACAATGGTCCAACCGTCGACGGCGAGGTCACCCGCCAGCTCTGCAGTGACGTGTTCGCCGTAGCCACTCGCCGCGCGGGTGCCCACAACAGAGATCGCACGTTCAGTCAGCTCGGTCAGCGAACGTGAACCCAGCACCCACAGCGCAAACGGCGCGCCGTCCTCCCGCGACGCCGACAGAGTGTCGAACCCGAGTAGCCGCCACTGTGGCCACTCGTCGTCGTCGGGAGTGATGAGCCGACCACCCATCCCGGTCACCAGATCGAGGTCGTGGTCAGCAGTATCTACGTGCGCCCGCGCAACAGTCTTCTCCCCCAGCAACTCCGACAGATCCCGTTCACGTACCGCGCGCGCAGCCTCCTCCGGTCCCACCTCGTCGACGAGTCGCGACAGCGCCGGGCACGGACCTTGCACCACCTTAGACAGATAGGCCCAGGCCAACCGGCGCGGATCGTGCGCACCCGGCCGATTGTCGGTACCGCCGCGGATCTCCACAGTCATTGAAAACTCCGATCACGAAATCCCAAGGCAGTCACCACTTGCTCCGGTCCGGGCATCGCGAGACCGGCCAGATCGCCTACCGTCCATGCCACCCGCAGTGCCCGATCGGCGCCACGCGCGGTGATCATTCCCTTCTGCAGCGCACGCTCCACCGGTGCGAGTGCGGGCCGGGACAAGCGGAACTTCTGGCGCAGAGCCGGCCCCGGCACCTCGGCGTTGGTACGCCAACCGTGGTCGTACCAGCGCTCCCCGGCCGCGGCGCGGGCATCGGCCACCCGCCGGCGGACGTTCTCGGTGCTCTCACCGATCTCGTCGATGAACGCGCCGGTCGCCACCGCCTGCATCCGCACACGCAGGTCCACACGATCGAGGAGCGGCCCCGACAATTTCCCCAGATACCGCCGCCTCGCCGTCGGAGCGCAGATGCAGTCGGCCTCACGGGCCGGGGCACACGGACACGGGTTCGCGGCGAGGATCAACTGGAAACGAGCGGGGTAGCGCGCCACACCGTCCCGGCGGGCGATCCGCACCTCGCCGTCCTCCAGGGGCGTACGAAGGGCCTCGAGTACCTTGGTGCCGATTTCGGCGAATTCGTCGAGAAACAGCACGCCCCGGTGTGCACGGCTCACGGCGCCCGGCCTCGCGACGCCACTGCCCCCGCCGACGAGAGCGCTGACCGTAGCCGTGTGGTGTGGCGCGATGAAGGGTGGGACGTCGATCAGCGGCCTATCCGGTGGCAGCAGGCCCGCCACCGAGTGAATCGCGGTCACCTCGAGCGACTCGTCTTCGGTCAGCGGTGGCAGTATGCCCGGAAGCCGCTGTGCCAGCATCGTTTTGCCGACTCCGGGTGGACCGGTGAGCATGAGGTGGTGCGCACCCGCCGCAGCAACTTCGATGGCCCAGCGCGCCTCCGCTTGACCGACCACCTCGCTGAGGTCACCGCGCACAGGCTGAATCAGACGCTCCGTCGGTTCGGGATACTCGAGTTCGTACTCGCCGCGCATCCATGCGACAGCGGACCGCAGATCACGCGCGCCCAGGACCTCGATCCCGCTGACGAGTCCGGCCTCGGGCAAGGTCTGCACGGGTACCACGACCGTCGACCATCCCGCGTTCTTGGCCGCGAGAACCGCAGGGAGCACACCGCGCACCGCACGAAGCCGGCCGTCGAGCGCGAGTTCGCCGAGCAACACCGTCTCACGGAGCCGATCCCGCTTGACCTGCTTGGCCGCATCGAGCACCGCCGCCACCAATGCGAGGTCGTATACGGACCCGACTTTCGGCAAGGTCGCCGGCGACAAGGCCAGGATGACCTTCGAATCCGGCCACTGTTCGCCCGAATTGGTCACGGCGGCGCGAATTCGGTCGCGCGCCTCCTGTAGCGCCGTGTCCGGCAGTCCCACGAGGTGCACGGCCGGAAGACCGCGTCCGATGTCCGCCTCGATTTCCACCAGTTGACCGTCCACCCCCGTCACCGCTACCGAATGCGCGCGCCCCAGCGCCATCAAAACGCGTCCCGGACATGCTCGATCTGTGGTTCCCCGGCACGGTTCACCATGATCGCAACGACATCGAACCGCACCCGGGACCAGTGCCGGCCCGAGTCGCGCAGCCATTCCACCGCCAGCAATCGGATCCTTCGCTGCTTGGAGAACGTCACCGCCTCGGCCGGGCTACCGAAACCGAGACCGCGGCGTGTCTTCACCTCGACGAATACGAGCCAGTCACCCTCTGCTGCAATGAGATCGACCTCCCCGTACCGCGACCGCCAGTTGCGGTCGACGATCTCCAAACCCGCATCGGTGAGATACCGGGCCGCCAGATCTTCCCCATGTGCGCCGAGCGCAAGATTGTGCGCCATCGCAGCCTCCGTCGACTCCCCCGGCGGTCCACCGATGCGGACCGCGCCCCTGCCTCACTGTGCCGCAGGGCGAATCGTGCGGGACCCTGCGAGCTGGTCGAAAAGATTGACCTGTGGAGCAACCACAGGTTGTGGACAACTAGGCGATCTACGCCTCGGATCAGCACTCGAACCGCTGGTCAATCGTGTCAAGCTCGGAAAACACATCACGATTCGAACTTCGCTGGCGGCCGACCCTACCGGGCGGAATGCTGGACGAAAGAACGTGCACCGGAGAACGAGAAGGAGAGTCGGCGCCATGGTGGTCGGATTCGACTATTGGCAGGTCATCAGCCACTATCCCGAGTATTTTCGCGAGCTCGCCGACATGCATCGGTCGGCCGGCCACGACGTGGTCATCATCTCCGCCGTCGGGGATCGCACCGCAGGCACCGTCGAACGTGACGTCCGGACACTGGGATTCAGTACCGCCATACCGGTGTACGAGGTCAGGTTCGACCATCCGCGCCAAGCACCCGAACTGAAACTCGACAAGTGCCGGGAGCTACGGGTGAGCGTCTTCTACGACGATCGCGACGACGTGTGCCGCCTGATGAACGCCCACGGCATCCTCGCTCTGCGGGTGACTCGCCGAGACGGCTCGACCTACGACCTCGGTTCGGAGCGGGGTTAGGTCCCCGACATACCGGTGTCCGATCCGGTGACGCCGGCAGAGTCCTCGACCGTGGGAGTCAGTCCGGCATCAGCAAGGGCACTTTCGGTGCGGGCGCGACCCAGTTCGATCATCTCCGCCGCGCGATGGAAGTCGAGACTGCGACATGCGGTGCGCGGAATGCGGACGAGGACGTCCGGTGGGTACGCAGCGAGCTGGTATCGGGCCAGTGTTGCCTGCATCATGTCCAGCGAGCGGTTCATCACTGCGAATCGGCTGAACTTGGGAACAGCCATCGCCCCGTCCGCATTCACGCTGTCCCCGCCCGGCATCTCGACCGTGTCGTCCAGCGAATCGAGCTCGGCATGGGCAGTACCGAATCGGCCGACGACCGATCGCACGATATCCAGTTCACGTAGCTGGGCAGTACTGCGGCGGAACCTCGCGAGCCACTCGTCGACAGGTCGGGAGTCCGCGCTCGCGTTCTCGGGAGCCTGAGACCGGTTTTCCCTGTCGTCGGCACCCAGACTGACCGCGATTCTGAGCGCCGGCCCCGCAGCCACGAGGGGGGCCAACGGCAACGGATCGAGCACCCCGCCGTCGGCAAGTACGCGACCATTGAGCACGGAGGGCGTGATAACTCCGGGGATGGCGATCGATGCTCGGATCGCGGCGTCGACAGGCCCCCGCTGGAACCACACCGATCGTCCCGCTGCCAGATCGGTCGCGACCGCGGTATACGGAATAGGAAGGTCCTCGATCCGGACCTCGCCCAGAACCTCACGAACTCTGTGGAGAATTCTCTCCGCGTGAATGGCACCGGGAGCCGAGACCGACAGATCCAGCAGGCGCATCACATCGAGCTGAGTCAGGCTCAACGCCCAGCGCGTGAAGTCGTCGAGCTTTCCGGCCGCGTACACACCCCCGACAAGAGCGCCCATGGACGACCCCGCAATCCCGACGATCTCGAAACCGTGCTCCTCGAGCACCTGAATCGCTCCGATGTGCGCATAACCGCGCGCTCCCCCGCTGCCCAGAGCGAGCGCAACGCGCCTCTGTTCGGCCATCGGCTGATCGTACGTGGACGAAACCTCAGGACAACCCGTTGTCGGGCAGCCGCAGGTCGGGTTTGTCCAGTTCCTCGATGTTCACATCCTTGAAGGTGATGACCCGGACATACTTCACGAACCGCGCGGGCCGATACATGTCCCAGACCCACGCGTCGGACATGCGCAGCTCGAAGTAGATTTCACCGTCCGCGTTGTGCGGCAGCAACTCCACCGAGTTGGCCAGATAGAACCGGCGCTCGGTCTCCACGACATAAGAAAACTGACCGACGATGTCCCGGTACTCGCGGTAGAGCGACAGCTCCATCTCGGTTTCGTACTTCTCGAGATCCTCGGCACTCATCGGTCTCGGAGTCCTCCTGCTCTGGTGTGAATAGTCATCATCTCGCACTTTCCGAACGGTTATCCACTCGGTGCCGCGGTGCCCTGCACTCGGTTCCGTACCGCGGCGACGTTCGCCCACGACCGGCGGTGCTCGCGACAGGGGCCCAACGCCTCGAGCGCGCTCGTGTGTGCGGATGTGCAATAGCCTTTGTGGATCGCGAACCCGTAACCCGGATACTCGTCGTCCATCTCCACCATGACGCGGTCGCGGGTGACCTTCGCCAGGATGCTCGCGGCCGCGATGCATGCCGCCGCGCCGTCACCACCGATGACCGGCAAGGAGGGAGCGGGGATGCCCGGCACGCGGAAACCGTCGGTGAGGACGTAACCCGGCGTGGTGGACAACCCGGCAACCGCCCGACGCATGCCCTCGATGTTGGCCACGTGTACTCCGATGCGGTCGACCTCCTCGGCCGAAATGGACACGACACTCCATGCCAGGGCAAGCCGGGTGATAGCCGGGTAGAGCTCCTCACGCGTCCGCTCGGTGAGCTTCTTGGAGTCGTCGAGCCGAGCCAGGGCGGGATAGGGCTTCGGGGCCAGGACGCAGGCCGCAACGACGAGTGGACCCGCACATGCTCCCCTGCCTGCCTCGTCCACGCCCGCCACCGGCCCCAGCCCGCTACGAATGAGGGCCGATTCCATCGTCCGCAGACCAGCCGACCTGCGGATGACGATACGTGGCGGCCAGGAAGTCACTTGCCCTGAATATCGGGGGAGCTGATGGTGCCCATCCGCGACGGTGGCAATGCGATGACGACCGCCTTGCCGATGACGTTGTCGAGCGGAATGGTGCCCTGCATGTCGTCGCCGACGTGATACCGCGAGTCCGCCGAATTGCTGCGGTTGTCACCCATCACCCACACGTGCCCCTCCGGGACGGTAACCGGACCGAAGCAGCGCGCCGATTTCAGCGCGGTGTCGCAGGCCTGCGAACCGGGCACGAACGGGAAGTCCGTCACGACGTACGGCTCGTCGAGGGGTTTGCCGTCGACGAGGATGCGTCCCTGTTCGTCGCAGCATTCGACGGTTTGGCCGCCGGTGGCAATTACTCGCTTGACCAGGTCGTTCTCGTCCGGCGGCACGAGGCCGACCAATGAACCGAGTTCCTGGGCGCCGCGAACCACCACATTCGAGGAACGAATGGAGACGAAATCCTGCGACCAGGAGTCGGGACCACGAAAAACGATGACGTCACCCGGCTGAGGTTCACCGAAGTGGTAACCGACCTTTTCGACCACGATGCGGTCGCCGGTGCACCCGGCACATCCGTGAAGGGTGGGTTCCATCGACTCCGACGGGATGAGATAGACGCGGGCGATAAAGGTCTGCAGAAGAAAACTCAGCACGAGCGCGACCAGAATGAGGATCGGCAACTCGCGCAGGAAAGAGCGGGGCTTCTTCTCCGGCTTTGTCGCACCTGCAGGGGCGGATGCGACCGCGGGATCGCCGGTGGTATCGGATTCCGACGACAATGCCCGCTCCTTCGAAGAATCTGTCACGAAATCAGATTAGCCCGGCACTGCGCGAACGCAGTGCCGGGCTTCTGGGAAAGCTCAGCGCTTTTCCTTGATCTTGGCAGCCTTGCCACGGAGATCGCGGAGGTAGTACAGCTTGGCGCGACGGACGTCACCGCGGGTGACGACCTCGATCTGGGCCAGGTTGGGGCTGTGCACGGGGAAGGTGCGCTCGACGCCGACGCCGAAGGACACCTTGCGGACGGTGAAGGTCTCGCGGACGCCGCCGCCCTGGCGGCGAATGACGACACCCTTGAAGACCTGCACACGCTCCTTCGAGCCTTCGATGACCTTGACGTGCACGTTCAGGGTGTCACCGGGACGGAAGTCGGGGATGTCGTCGCGGAGGGACTTCTTGTCCAGGAAATCGAGCGTGTTCATCGGTGTTCCATCCTTGCGTATTCGCAGGAGCAGAGGAACCGAGCGGCACCCGGACGTTCGTGGAACGCCGTTGCTCGTCTGGTTCGTGCCCAGTTCACGTAATGCTGCCTGGTCCAGGCAACCCGTCCATTGTGCCAGACGCGACCGCGCGCGACGAAATCGGCGGGGGCGCCGGATGCACCACCTCGTCGAGTTCCGCCTCCGCGGCCACCTTGGCGTGCTCGGCAGCCTCCTTCACGTGCTCGGCGCTCGGAGTCCCCGCGATGAAGTCCTGCACGAAGATCTTGGCCCGGATCACCGGCCGGCGCAATTTCCGTTCGCGCTCGAGCGCGCGAAGCATTCGCTTGGGCTTGCTGGTGTATCGCCAGCGGGCCCACGGCGCGCTCGGCCTGCTCAACCGGATGGCACCCACTAGCAGGATCGGAAAAATGAACAGACCCAGCAGCCCGGTCCAGATCTTCCCTTTGAGCAGCACCACGCCGGCGATGAGCAGATTGACCACGGAAAGCACGCCGATCGCCACCCGAACCCACGGATCGGGTGAGTCACGGAAACTGGTGACGTCCATCAACTCGAGCGGTCTGAGTCCGAGCAGCAGCAGGCCTGTGACGGCGATCGCCACGAAGACGGCGTCCACCGACGCCCTCCCCTCGTCGGCCCAATACACGTCCTGCAGATAGAAGATCAGTGCGAACTCGTCGAGCACCAGTGCGGCGCCGATTCCGAAGAAGGTGGCTAGCACCGCGCCAGTGGTCTGTGTCCCGTCCACGTAGACGGCGACGAGCGCGACACCCGAGATCAGCATGGTGACTACACCGAACACGACGTGGTGCACATGGTGCCCGCCGGGCTTGACATTCCCCGGCCACCACGACACCTCCGCGCGGATCATCCGGACGCTCAGTCGAATGAACAGGAAGGCGCCGAGAAACCCCAGCAGGAAGAAGAGCAGGGGCAGGCGCCCGTGCCCGACGATCTCCCGATCCAGCCATTCGTACATGGACATCCACTATCCCAGCAAAGAACTGGTCACTCCATCGAAAAGCGAATGCTCGTGCCCGACACGGTGCTGATTACTTGCCGAAGCCTGCCTTCCGCAAAGCATCCGCCATCGAGCCACCGGCGGGGGCCGGGCGCGCATCCCGACCGCCGCGTTCGCGGCCACCTTGCTGGGGCTTACCGCCCCCGCGGCGATCCTGCCGTTGTCCCCCGCCGCGCTGGCCCTCGCTTTTGCGCGCCGCCGCGCCCACCTCGTCGTCGAGCCGCAGAGTCAGCCCGATGCGCTGGCGCGCCTCGTCCACCTCGAGCACCTTCACCTTCACCACATCACCCGACTTCACGACGTCGCGCGGGTCCTTCACGAAGTTGTGAGACATGGCAGAGACATGGACGAGGCCGTCCTGGTGCACGCCGATGTCGACGAAGGCGCCGAACGCTGCCACGTTGGTGACCACGCCTTCGAGCGTCATCCCGGGCTTCAGGTGCGCCACTTTTTCGATGCCCGCGGCGAACGTCGCCGTCTTGAACTCCGGCCTCGGGTCGCGCCCGGGCTTCTCCAGCTCACTGATGATGTCGGTGACCGTGGGCAGTCCGAAGCGGTCGTCGACGAAGTCTGCGGGATTGAGGCGGCGGAGAACCGCCGTGTTGCCGATGACGTCGCGCACACCGCTGCCGCTGGCGCCGACGATCTTGCGCACCACCGGGTACGCCTCCGGGTGCACGCTGGACGCATCGAGCGGATCGTCGCCGTTGGGGATGCGGAGGAAGCCGGCGCACTGTTCGAACGCCTTGGGCCCGAGTCGAGCGACATCCTTGAGTCCCTTGCGGCTCCGGAACGGGCCATTCTGGTCCCGGTGCGCAACGATGCTCTCGGCCAGGGAGCCTGCGATACCGGACACGCGGGACAACAACGGCACGGACGCCGTGTTCACATCGACACCGACCGCGTTCACCGCGTCCTCGACTACAGCGCCGAGGGACCGGGCGAGCAGCGTCTCCGAAATGTCGTGCTGGTACTGCCCGACGCCGATCGACTTGGGGTCGATCTTCACCAGCTCCGCCAGGGGGTCCTGCAGTCGGCGGGCGATCGACACGGCGCCGCGGATGGAGACGTCGAGGTCAGGCAGTTCCTGCGACGCGTACGCGGACGCCGAGTACACCGACGCACCGGCCTCGGACACCACGATCTTGGTGAGGTTGGTGGCACCGGACTTCGCGATCAGTTCGGTGGCGAGCGCGTCGGTCTCACGCGAGGCGGTGCCGTTTCCGATAGCGATCAACTCCACGCCGTGGCGAGCCACCAGGTCGGCGAGGGTGGCGAGCGCGGCGTCCCACTTGTTGTGGGGCTGGTGCGGGTAGATGGTGTCGTGCGCAACTACCTTGCCGGTCGCGTCGACGACGGCCACCTTCGTTCCGGTGCGGAAACCCGGGTCGAGACCCATCGTGGCGCGGGTGCCTGCCGGCGCCGCGAGCAACAGGTCGCGGAGATTGTTGGCGAAGACGTCGACCGCGTCCTTCTCTGCCGACTGACGCAACCTCATCCGGACGTCGATGCCCAGCGTGACGAGCAGCTTCGTCTTCCACGCCCACCGCACCGTGTCGAGCAACCACTTGTCGGCCGGCCGGCCACGGTCGGCGATCCCGAACCGGCTTGCGATTCGGCCCTCGTAGACGGTCGGTTCACCGGGAACCGGCTCATCCTTGTCCGGTGCCAGCGTGAGCGTCAGTACCTCTTCTTTCTCACCACGCAGCACGGCAAGGATTCGGTGCGAGGGGAGGGTGGTGAACGGCTCGGAGAACTCGAAGTAGTCGGCGAACTTCGCGCCTTCTGTCTCTTTGCCCTTGCGGACGACGGAAACCAGCTTCCCGCGCGTCCACATCAGCTCGCGCAGATCGCCCACCAGGTCGGCGTCCTCGGCGAAACGCTCGACGAGAATCGCTCGCGCACCCTCGAGTTGCTCGGCCGTGTAAGACGCGGGGTCGGTAGCGGGATCGGTGATCAGCGCATCGGCGACAGGCTCGTGACCCGCCTCGCGGGCGATCTGCGCCTTGGTGCGCCGCTTCGGCTTGAAGGGCAGATAGATGTCCTCGAGCCGGGCCTTGGTCTCGGCCGTCATGATCTGTCCGCGCAACTGGTCGTCGAGCTTGCCCTGCGATTCGATCGATTCGAGTACCGCGGCGCGCCGTTCGTCGAGCTCACGCAGGTAGCGGAGCCGTTCTTCGAGCTGGCGAAGCTGAGCGTCGTCGAGGGTTCCGGTGACTTCCTTGCGGTAACGGGCAATGAAGGGAACGGTGGCCCCGCCGTCGAGGAGGTCCACAGCGGCCGCGACCTGTCCCTCCCGGACGTCGAGCTCCTCGGCAATGCGTTGGTTCACGGTCTTCAGAGTCACAAAAATGGACCCTACCGCTACCCGGGGACACCCTCGTCGGCGGTGAGGCGGTCGGGAGCGCAAAAGCGGCGTTTCGTGCGGACCGTCGCCCCCCGCGAGCAGATCCGGTGCGCGCGCATCGACGACCGGGGACAGCCGATGGGCCGACTCAGGGCAACAGGTCCGGCCGGCGCTCCGCGGTGCGCTGCAACGATTGCTCGTGGCGCCACTGCGCGATCTTGGCGTGGTCACCCGACAAGAGCACCGGTGGGACGTCGAGTCCTCGCCACGTGGCAGGCCGGGTGTAGCTCGGGCCTTCGAGGAGCCCGTCGCTGAACGAATCTTCCTGGTGTGACTGCTGATTGCCCAGGACACCGGGAATCAGCCGAACGAAGGCCTCGACCATGACGAGCACTGCCGCCTCACCCCCGATGAGGACGTAGTCGCCGATGCTGACTTCTTCGACCCGCACGCGCCGGGCAGCGTCGTCGATGACTCGTTGGTCTATGCCTTCATATCGCCCACAGGCGAAAACGATGTGGCGCTCCCCTGCCCAGCGTTCCGCCGTCGCCTGGGTGAAGGGGACGCCCGCCGGTGTGGGGACCACCAGAAGTGTGTCGGCGTCGTCGCCGCCCCTGGCGAGGACGTCATCCAGGGCCGGTCCCCACACACTGGGTTTCATGACCATTCCGGGGCCACCGCCGTAGGGCGAGTCGTCGACAGCTTTGTGGACGTCGTGCGTCCAGTTCCTCAGATCGTGCACGTCTACCGAGAGGAGTCCCTTGTCGATCGCCTTGCCGAGCAGGGCAGCGCGAAGGGGCTCGAGATACTCCGGGAAGATGGTGACCACGTCGAGACGCATGGTTACCGGCTCATTCGCCGACAGGAGATTCACCGAAGTCAGGGTCGAGCAACCCTTCCGGTGGGTCGATCTCGACGACACCGTCCGCAACGGACACCGAGGTCACGATCGCGGTGACGAACGGAACGAGTAATTCCGGCGCCCCCTCACGACGGACGGACAGGAGTTCGCCTGCCGCCGAATGCAGTACCTCGACGACGGTACCCACCGGAGTGCCGTCCGCCAGCCGAACGGCAAGGCCCTCGAGTTCGTGATCGTAGAACTCGTCCGGGTCGTCGGACGGTTCGAGTTCCGCACTGTCGATGACGAAGAGCGTGCCGCGCAACGCATCGGCGGCGGCACGATCCGCTACACCCTCGAGGCGCAGCAGAAGCCGCCCGGAATGCTCCCGGGCGGCTTCTACCGTGTACGTGGTGAGCTTCTGCTCGCGCGGCTTCCGTCCCCGCAGCACGGCACCGAGAGCGAAACGCTGTTCGGGTTCGTCGGTGCGAACCTCGACGACGACTTCCCCTTTGATGCCGTGTGACTTGGCGACACGGCCGACGACGAGCTCCACTGCTGTGCGGCCGCTACTGATCGGTGTCGACGACGTCGACACGGATCCCGCGGCCACCGATACCGGAGACCAACGTGCGCAGCGCTGTCGCCGTGCGACCGCCACGTCCGATGACCTTGCCGAGGTCGTCAGGATTGACGTGAACCTCGACAGTGCGCCCCCGACGCCCGGTGATCAGCTCGACACGAACGTCGTCGGGATTGGCGACGATGCCACGAACGAGGTGCTCCACGGCATCGGCGACGACGGCACTCACTTGTCAGCAGCCTCGGAGTTCTCGGCCTCTGCACCCGACGCGTCGGCAGCAGCCTCGGCGTCGTCGGCCTTGGCCTTCTTCTTCTTGGGGGTGATGGCCTCGGACACCGGCTCGTTCTCGGCCTGCGCCAGCGCAGCCTGGAACAGCTCCAGCTTGGACGGCTTGGCTTCCTTGACGCGGAGAGTGCCCTCGGTACCCGGCAGGCCCTTGAACTTCTGCCAGTCGCCCGTGATCTTCAGGAGTGCCTCGACGGGCTCGGTGGGCTGCGCGCCCACGCCCAGCCAGTACTGCGCCCGCTCGGAATCGATGTCGATCAGCGAGGGCTCTTCCTTGGGGTGGTACTTGCCGATGGTCTCGATCGCGCGGCCGTTGCGACGGGTGCGGGCGTCGGCAACGACGATGCGGTACTGCGGGTTCCGGATCTTGCCGAGCCGGGTGAGCTTGATCTTGACAGCCACTGCTGTACTTCTCCTTCGGTGCGCACACCAAGTGCACACATTGTCACGTGCAATTCAGCGACGCACAGGAATAGTGCGTCCGGTTTTGCCTCTCACCTGTGACCGCCGCGCGGTACGGAACCGGATGCGACGAACAGCGGATCATTCTGCCAGACGAGCACCGTCAGGGTAAAACCAGGTCATCGCGTCTTGACGACATTTCCGCGCAGCACCACGATGTCGGGTGCGGCGAGGGCATCGTTTCCGGTACGTGGGTCGTCCCGGTAGACGAGCAGATCCGCGGGTGCGCCCGGTTCCAGCCCGGGATGCCGCAGCCAGGTCCGGGCGTTCCAGCACGCAGCGCCGAGCGCGTCGGTCGGCGACAGCCCGACGGCCTTGAGCTCCTCGACCTCGTCGGCGATCCGGCCGTGCACGATGGATCCGCCGGCATCGGTGCCCGCGTAGATCGGAATCCCGGCGTCGTGGGCCGCGCCGATCGTGTCTTTCACCCGCGAGTGCAGGTCCCGCATATGAGCCGCGTACACCGGGTAGCGCGTCGCAGAGTCGGCGATCTCGGGGAAGGTGGCGATGTTGATGAGCGTCGGGACGAGGGCAGTGCCGTGCCCCACCATCAGCTCGATCGTCTCGTCGGTGAGCCCCGTACCGTGCTCGATGCAGTCGATACCGGCGTTGATCAGACCGGGAAGCGCGTCCTCGGCGAAGACGTGGGCCGTGACCCGTGCGCCTTCCCGGTGGGCGGCGGCGATGGCTTCCACCAGAATGTCGTCGCTCCACAAGGGTGCGAGGTCACCGATCGACCTGTCGATCCAGTCACCGACCAGCTTGACCCAGCCATCACCGGCGCGCGCCTGCCGCGCAACCTCGGCCGGCAACTGCTCCTCGTCCTCGAGGTCTACCGGCAGCCCCGGAATGTATCGCTTGGGTGCGGCAATGTGCTGACCTGCCCTGACGATTCGCGGCAGGTCGACCCGCTCGTCGAGGAATCGGGTGTCCACGGGAGACCCGGCGTCGCGGATCAGGAGGACACCGGCATCGCGCTCGGTCTCCGCCTGCGCGATCAGCCCCTCGATGCTCTCACCGCCGCCGCCGCCGAACTTGATGCCGACGTGGCAGTGCGCATCGACCAGTCCGGGAACGATCCACCCCGAATCACAGATGGTCTCGGCACCGGCGATCGGCTCGGTGGAAACGACCCCTTGATCCACCCAGTATTCGACGGGCTGTTCGCCGGGCAGGCCGATACCCCGCAAGTGCAGTGCGCTCATCGCTCTACTTCTTCGGCAGCTTCAACTGCGACAGGTCGATGCCTTCGAGACCGGGCGGTAACTCGTCCAGCCCCTTCGGCATGCTCGACAAATCCGGCATGCCTGCCGGAAGGCCACCGGGCATTCCGGGGAAACCACCCGGCATGCCCCCGGGGAATCCTCCGCGCACCTTCGGCGGCGTCGGACCCTTCCCGCCCTTCTTGCCTTTCTTGCCCTTCTTGCTGCGCTGCGGCTTGCGGGATCCGGGCATGCCCATCCGACCGGCCATCGCCGCCATCATCTTGCGAGCTTCGAAGAAGCGGTCGACGAGCTGATTGACGTCGGACACCTTGACGCCCGAGCCGTTGGCGATCCGCAGCCTGCGCGAAGCGTTGATGATCTTGGGGTCTTCGCGCTCCGCCGGCGTCATGCCCCGGATGATGGCCTGCACCCGGTCGAGTTGCTTCTCGTCGACGTTGGCGAGGGCGTCCTTCATCTGTCCGGCGCCGGGAAGCATCCCGAGGAGGTTGCCGATGGGCCCCATCTTGCGGACGGCCATCATCTGTTCGAGGAAGTCCTCGAGGGTCAGCTGCCCCGAGCCGATCTTCTGTGCGGTGGCCTCGGCCTGCTCGGCATCGAAGTGCTGCTCGGCCGCCTCGATGAGGCTGAGGACGTCACCCATGCCGAGGATGCGGCTGGCCATCCGGTCGGGGTGGAAGACGTCGAAGTCCTCGAGCTTCTCACCCGTGGAGGCGAAGAGGATGGGCTGTCCGGTGACCTCACGGACACTCAGGGCCGCGCCGCCGCGGGCGTCACCGTCGAGCTTGGTGAGCACTACACCCGTGAATCCGACGCCTTCACGGAAGGCTTCGGCGGTGCTGACCGCGTCCTGGCCGATCATCGCGTCGAGAACGAAGAGAGTTTCGTCCGGATCGACAGCATCGCGGATGCCCGCGGCCTGCGCCATCAGATCTGCATCGATACCCAGGCGCCCCGCGGTGTCGACGATGACGACGTCGTACTGCTTGTTGCGAGCCTCGTCGATTCCGGACCGCGCGACTTCGACCGGGTCTGCCGCGGTGATCCCGAGCGGGTTGTCACCGCCGCCGATCGACGTGCCCGGGTGGGGCGCGAACACGGCGGCGCCTGCGCGTTCACCGACGATCTGCAGCTGGGTGACGGCGCCCGGACGCTGCAGGTCGCACGCCACCAGCAGCGGGGTGTGTCCCTGATCGCGCAGCCACTTGGCGAGCTTGCCGGCGAGAGTGGTCTTACCGGAACCCTGCAGACCGGCGAGCATGATCACGGTCGGCGGTGTCTTGGCGAACGCGAGTCGACGGGTCTCACCGCCGAGGATTCCGACGAGTTCCTCGTTGACGATCTTGACGACCTGCTGCGCCGGATTGAGCGCCGCGGACACCTCGACGCCCTTGGCCCGCTCCTTGATCCTCGCGATGAACGCGCGCACCACGGGCAGCGCGACGTCCGCCTCGAGGAGAGCCAACCGGATCTCACGACACGTGGCGTCGATGTCGGCCCCGGAAAGGCGACCCTTGCCACGCAGATCCTTGAGGGCTCCGGTCAACCTGTCGGAAAGGGATTCGAACACCGAGTGCGCTCCTGAAGTCGTGCGAGTATGCGGTGGATATTCTCGGGCACCAGCGTAACCGCTCCGGTCCGGCCGATCACTCCCGCCCGCTGCCCTCCTGCTTCTTCGGCTTCGGCAGCGGAACGACGCCGAGGATGGCCCGCTCGACCTCTTCCCTACTCGCCCGCGTGTCGTGATCACCGAGATCGAGGCAGAACGAGTCGACGACCGATGATCCCAGCGTCGTCACCTTCGCCCACCGGACGTCCGCGCCGCAGTTGTCGAACGCGGCGGCCAGCCGGCACAGGAGACCCAGCCTGTCTTCCGCGCGCAGTTCGAGAATCACCTCACCGGGGGCTGCGGTGTCGAACCAGATGACCCGCGGCGGGGCCTGCGCATACAACACGGGAACGGCGTCTCCCCGCTCTTCCTCCGCCGCGACGCGCTGGCTCTCGCGGGCCTCGTCCTCCTTGGCCGTGAGCATCTCCAGCAGATCCAGTTCACCGGCCAGCGCCCGGATCAACTCCTGCCGGAGCAGCCCTGCCTGCGGCGGTGCTCCGAAGCGCGGCGACACGACGAAGGAATTGACGGCCGAATCGCCGGAGCTGCCCAACGAGGCCGAATAGACCCGAAGGGAATGCAGCGCCAGCACTCCGGCGGCTTTCGACAACAGTCCGCGCTCGTCGGGGGCGATCACGGTGACCACGTAGGTGTGGGGACTGTCGGCCGGGTTCAGCGCGACATGGACCCCACCGCCCGCCGCCAGCGCGACATGTTCCGGATCGAGCGGATCCGGCGCGGGAAGATCCTCACCCGCCATGACCATGCGGCACCTGCGGACCAGCTCCCCGATGAGTGACGACTTCCAGTCGCCCCACACGCCAGGACCCGTCGCGAGCGAATCGGCCTCGGCCAACGCGTGCAGCAGCTCCAGGAGTACCCCGTCCCCGCCGAGCGCCTCCACGACCCGTTCCACCGTTTCCGGATCGTCGAGGTCGCGTCGGGTCGCGGTCTGCGGCAACAGCAGATGATGGCGCACCATCGCCGTCAACGTCGCGATGTCCGACGGCCACAGCCCGAGCCGCTTACCGATCTGGATCGCCAGTTCGGCTCCCACGACGCTGTGGTCACCTCCCCGCCCCTTCCCGATGTCGTGGAGCAGGGCGCCGAGCATCAGCAGGTCGGGCCGGGCGACGCGCGTGGTGAAACCGCTCGCGTACGCCGCGGTTTCGACGAGATGACGATCCACGGTCCAGGTGTGCACGGCGTCCCTCGGCGGTAGGTCGCGGACGGCTCCCCACTCCGGCAGAAGCCGCCCCCACAGTCCCGTACGGTCGAGCGCTTCGATCGCGGCGACGGCCCTGCTTCCCGAGCCGAGAAGGACCAGAAGGTCGTTCACCGCCTCCTTGGGCCATGGTTCCCGCAGCTCCGGCGCGTGGTCGGCCAGGCGGTTCAGCGTCGAAGCGGACATCGGCATGCCCGTGGTTGCCGACGCTGCCGCCACCCGCATGACGAGACCGGGGTCCTTGCCGGGCCGGGCATCGCGCGCCAGAACCACTTCGCCGGCATGCTCGACCACACCCTCGTCGAGAGGTCGCCGCACAGGCGGCCTCCGCAGGCGCGCGAGACCACGGCGGGGCAGGGCATTTCCCGCCGTCCGCACCCCGACATCCACCGAGTAGCTGATGGTGCGGGCGGCGTCGCTGAGCATGCGGGCCAGGTCGAAACGATCCCCGATCCGCAGCGCCGCGCCGATCTCGTCGGCGTCCTGGGCCCGCAGCTGGTCGCGGGGGCGTCCGGCGACCCGGTGCAGCTCGGTACGCACGTCGAGGAGACGACGATGCGCCAATGCGAGTCCGCCACCGGGCGATTCGGGTCCGAGTCCGGGCATGCCGTCGGTGAGCTGCGCGATGGACAGCGCGTTGAGCAGCTGTACGTCCCGCAGTCCACCGCGACCGCTCTTGAGGTCCGGTTCGGCGCGATGGGCGATTTCACCGCTACGTTCCCACCGCGACCTGGTCTGGGCGATCAGCTCGTCGAAGCGGTTGCGGATGTCGGTGCGCCATTGGCGCCGCACTCCGCTGATGAGAAGGTTGCTCAATTCGACGTCGCCGACGATGTGCCGCGCCTCGAGCATCCCCAGTGCGGCAGTGATATCCGTGGATGCGACCTGCAACGCCTGCGGGATGGTGCGGACACTGTGGTCGAGTTTGATGTGTGCGTCCCACAGCGGATACCAGAGCTGATCCGCAACCCGAGACACCACGGCGGGATCCATGTCGTCGTGGAGGAGCACGAGATCGAGGTCCGAGTACGGCAGCATTTCGCGGCGGCCGAGCCCGCCGACCGCGACGAGCGCGAACCCGCAGTCGGGCTTGACACCGAGTTCGGCGCCTTTCGTGGTCAGCCAGAATTCGTGCAGGTCGACGAGGGCGTGCCGGAGCGCAGGCGCGTCCAGCCTTCGGCCGTGTCCTCCCCTTGCACCCGGAGTGCTCTCCGAACCGCCGCTGAGGAGCTGTCGGCGTGCGCGGGCCAGGTCCGCAGCTTCGTTCGATCCGCCTGACGCAACCGGCCCTGGTGCCGTCGCCTTCGCGACGGGACCAGGGCCGGTCTTACCGGACCCGTTGGGGTCAGAGCGCATCCGCGCCGCGTTCCCCGGTGCGTACCCGGATGACCGACTCGACGGGTGACACCCACACCTTGCCGTCACCGATCTTTCCGGTGCGGGCTGCTTCGACGATCACCTCGACGACCTTGTCCACTGCCGCATCGTCCACGACGACCTCGACTCGAACCTTCGGTACGAAATCGACCGAGTACTCGGCCCCGCGGTAGACCTCGGTGTGACCCTTCTGGCGGCCGTAACCCTGGACCTCGCTGACGGTCATTCCGAGGACGCCCGCCTGCTCGAGTCCCGTCTTGACGTCCTCGAGAGTGAACGGCTTGACAATTGCGGTGATCAGCTTCATTTCCTCATCCCTCCTTGCCGGACACGCGAGCGGTTGACGAATTTCCGCCGAGTGCAGCGAAATCGTAAGCCGTTTCTGCGTGTTCCGACTCATCCACTCCCAGTGATTCACCCTCGTCGCTGACCCGCAGACCGATGGTGAACTTCACGATCAACGCAACGATGGCCGTACCGACGAGCGAGTAAAGCAGTACTGCTCCGGCGCCCACTGCCTGACGCCAGAGTTGATCGAAACCTCCACCATAGAACAGTCCGTCGACGCCCGCGGGTGCCTCTGTGGTTGCGACGAGTCCGACCATCAGAGTTCCGACGATGCCGCCGACGAGGTGCACTCCCACCACGTCGAGTGAATCGTCGAAGCCGAAGCGGTACTTGAGCCCGACGGCGAGTGCGCAGAGGGCACCGGCGACAACACCGATCGCCAACGCACCGAGGACGTTCACGGACGAGCAGGAGGGGGTGATGGCAACCAGACCGGCCACGATTCCGGACGCGGCACCGAGGGTGGTCGCATGCCCGTCGCGGATGCGTTCGACGAGAAGCCACGCGAGCATCGCTGCACACGTTCCGACGACGGTCGTGATGAAGGTCGCGCCGGCAATCCCGTTGGCGCCGACGGCAGAACCTGCGTTGAAGCCGAACCAGCCGAACCACAGCAGGCCTGCGCCGAGCATCACGAAGGTCAGGTTGTGCGGGCGGAAGGGCGTGCCCGGCCAGCCGCGGCGCTTCCCGAGGATGATGCAGAGAACGAGTCCGGCGGCGCCGGCGTTGATGTGCACGGCAGTACCACCGGCGAAGTCGATGGCGGCGAGTTTGTTGGCGATCCAGCCACCGGTCTCGGCGGTGACGCCGTCGAAGGCGAAGACCCAGTGCGCCACCGGGAAGTACACGACCGTCGCCCAGAGGCCGGCGAACAGCAGCCAGGGACCGAAGCGCAGGCGATCTGCGACGGCACCCGAGATCAGTGCAACGGTGATGATGGCGAACATGGCCTGGAAGGCCACGAAGACTGTCGCGGGAATCGTCCCGACGAGGGGGATCGCCGAATCGGCGATGACCGAACCGGCGTCATCGGTTTCCGCGAGGTACGAGCCGCCGATCAGTCCCTTCAAGCCGAAGTACTGGAACGGGTCACCGAAGAGGTTCGACTGGTCTTCACCGAACGCGATGGAATAGCCGTAGAGCACCCAGAGGATGCCGACGACGCCCATGGCGCTGACGCTCATCATGACCATGTTCAGCACGCTCTTGGCACGAACCATGCCGCCGTAGAAGAACGCAAGACCCGGAGTCATGAGCAACACGAGCGCGGCGCTGGTCAGCATCCACGCTGTGTCCCCGGTGTCCGGTGCACCGATAGTGGGGAAATCCACCTTGAGCCTCCTCCTTCTCAGCCCAGCCCGTTGCTGGCTGACGACCTGAGAAGAAGGGTGCTCATGCGGTGTTTCAGCCGTGCCACTGCACTGTTTCGCGCAGGTGAACGCATCACCCATTTGTGTTGCGTACAGGTTTCGTCACGGCAGTTCCATGTTTTTTCGGGGGTCGTTCCGCTCAGCCCAGCAGGGCGTCGACGAATGCGCCCGGCTCGAACGGGGCGAGATCGTCGGCGCCCTCGCCGAGTCCGACGAGCTTCACCGGAACACCGAGTTCGTGTTGCACCTGAAAGACGATGCCACCCTTGGCCGTGCCGTCGAGCTTGGTGAGCACCACTCCGGTGATGTCGACGACCTCGGCGAACACGCGTGCCTGCGCCAGACCGTTCTGGCCGATCGTTGCATCGAGAACCAGAAGCACGTCGTCGACCGACGCCTTCTTCTCGATCACCCGCTTCACCTTGCCGAGCTCGTCCATCAATCCTGTCTTGGTGTGAAGGCGGCCCGCTGTGTCGATCAGCACGGCGTCGACGCCGTTCTCGATGCCCTTCGATACGGCGTCGAAGGCGACCGCAGCCGGATCCGCTGCTTCCTTGCCCCGAACCACCTCGGCACCCACCCGTTCCGCCCACGTCTGGAGCTGGTCCGCGGCCGCGGCGCGGAACGTGTCCGCTGCCCCGAGCAGGACGCGTCTGCCGTCGGCAACGAGCACACGCGCGAGCTTGCCGGTGGTGGTCGTCTTGCCGGTGCCGTTGACTCCCACCACCAAGAGGACCGCAGGGTGGTCGTCGTGCGGCAGCGCACGAATCGACCGATCGAGCTCGGGCCGCAGTTCGGCGATCAACACTTCGCGCAGCAGTGCCCGGGCGTCTGCCTCGGTACGGACGCTCCGCGCCGCCATCTGCTCGCGCAGCGCGGTGACCACCTTCGTGGTGGTCGCCGAGCCGAGGTCCGCGATCAGAAGAGTGTCCTCGACCTCTTCCCACGAATCCTCGTCGAGGTCACCGCCACCGAGCAGGCCCAGCAAGCTCTTCCCGACAGCGGATTGAGAGCGGGACAGCCGACCGCGCAGGCGGTCGAGTCGGCCCTCGGTCGGGGCGATCTCGTCGAGCGCGGGCACGGGCGGCGCTGCCGGTTCCGGCGTTACCACCGGCTCGGGTGCGACCACGGGTTCGGGTGCGACTACCGGCTCGTATGCGACCACGGGCTCCGGCGCGACCACGGGCTCGGGCGCGATCACGGAATCCGTGTCCGCGGGCTTTTCGGGAGCCGGAATCACCTCGTCCGGCGTCGTCGTCGGCTTCGCGGGCGGGACCACCTCGGGAGTGGGCGCCGGTGTCGGGGCCGGGGGTCGTGGCGCCGGCGCGGGTTCGCGCGGCGGAGCAGTCGCCGTCGACCCTTCACTGAAACTGAAACCGGTGCCTGCGCGATAGCCGCCCGAGCGGTCCTTCTCCGCGGCGATCTGTGGAGTGTCGGGCGCCTTCAGGGAGATCCGGCGTCGCCGGTACAGCACTGATCCGACAACGAGAACGACGAGAAGAACGGCCAATGCGGCCGCGATGGCAATCCAGGCTCCGGTAGTCACGCCGCCCATTGTTTCAGGCTCCGGTTTCGCCCGCGCAGTGCCTTCCCACGTGCGAGGGCTCCCACCGCACCCGGATCAGGCCCCGGCGGCTGCCATGTCCTGACCCCGCAGGCGCTGGGAGATGACGGTAGTGATGCCGTCACCGCGCATGCTCACACCGTAGAGAGCGTCCGCAACTTCCATCGTCGGCTTCTGGTGGGTGATGACGATCAGCTGCGACTTCTCCCGCAGCTGCTCGAACAAGCCGATGAGACGACGCAGGTTCGTGTCGTCCAGCGCCGCCTCGACCTCGTCCATCACGTAGAAGGGTGACGGCCGGGCCCGGAAGATCGCGACCAGCATGGCGACCGCGGTCAGTGACTTCTCGCCACCTGACAGCAACGACAGTCGTTTGACCTTCTTTCCGGGCGGACGGGCCTCGACCTCGATGCCGGTCGTCAGCATGTCGGACGGGTCGGTGAGCACCAACCGTCCCTCACCACCGGGGAACAATTTCGCGAACACCTGCACGAACTCCCGTTCGACGTCGGCGTACGCCTCGGTGAACACCTGCAGGATCCGGGCGTCCACGTCGGCGACGACACCGAGCAAGTCCTTGCGGGCCGTCTTGACGTCTTCGAGCTGAGTCGACAGGAAGTTGTACCGCTCCTCGAGTGCCGCGAACTCCTCGAGGGCCAGCGGGTTGACCTTGCCGAGTGTCGCCAGATCTTTCTCGGCGCGCTGCGCGCGACGCTCCTGCGCAGCCCGGTCGTAGGGAATTGGCGCAGGCATCGTGACCTGCTCCCCCCGCTCCTTCGCCTGCTCATACTCCTCAATCTCCAGCGGCGAGGGCGGCAACGGCACATCCGGCCCGTATTCTGCGATCAGGTCGTCCAACCCGATGCCGTGCTGTTCGAGGATCGATTCCTCCAGCTGCTCGATGCGCGTCGCGGCCTGGGCGCGAGCCACCTCGTCGCGGTGGACGGCGTCGGTCAGGGAAGCCAGCTGTGCCGTCAACTGACGCACCTTCTCCTTGACCTGCTCGAGCTGCTCGGTCCGCTCGGTGCGCGACCGGGCGAGTTCGTCGCGGTGCGCCATCGCCGCTGCAACCACCTCGCCGAGATGGTCGGCCACCCGCTGTCCCGATTCGGCCACCGCAGCCGCGACCGCGGCCGCGTTCTGCCGTGCCTTCATCGCACGTTCCGCACGCGCCCGGGCGTCGCGTTCCACCTGTGCTGCCCGGCGCAGCGAATCCGCCTTTCCGCGCACCGACTCCGCCCGCTCCTCGGCTGTGCGAACCGCGAGCCGGGCCTCCACCTCGACGGCGCGCACTTCGGCGAGCGCAGCGGCTGCCATTTCGCGCTCGTAGCTCGTGGAGTCGGACCCACCCGATTCGGCGCCGCCGGGCGTGGCGTCCTGCTCTGCCATGCGCAGCCGCTCTTCGAGTTCGGCGAGAGCCGCCAGGGTCTCCTCACGCCCGCTTTCCGCCTTCTCCCGCTGCCGGGTGAGGCGATCGGATTCGGCATGTGCCGCGCGAGCGGCCTGCCCGAGGCGGCCGAGCCGCTCGTAGATGGCGGACATCGCGGCGTCGGACTCGTTGAGGGCGGCGAGGGTCTGCTCGGCGTTCTCCTGTCGGGCGACCTGTTCGGCAAGCGCTCCCGACAACGCCGCGGACAATTCCTCGGCACGCCGTTCGGCTTGAGCCAGATCGCTCACCGAGTTGTCGATCGCGGCCTGAACCTCGAGGGTGCTGGGCTGCCTGTCCGAACCGCCACTGATCCACCCGGCACCGAGCAGGTCTCCGTCCCGGGTGACGGCGCGCAGTTCCGGTGCCGAGTCGACGATCTCGACGGCGTCGTCGATCGAGTCGACCACCACTACACCGGCGAGGAGCGCGAATAGGCCTGTTCGTAGCTCGGCAGGGCACTCGATGACGTCGGCCGCCCAACGAGCGCCGAGGGTGAGCGAGGCACCGGACGAGGGAATCCGGTCACTTCCGATCACCAGAGCGGCCCGTCCGCTGTCGGTATCTTTCAGCGCGCCGACCGCTGCGCGGGCCGCATCGAGTGAGTTGGCGACGACGGCATCGGCTGCCGGACCTAACGCTGCTGCGACCGCGCCTTCGTACCCCTTCTCTACGGTGATGAGGCCGCCGAGCGGTCCCGCAATGCCGTCGTCGCTGCGATTCTCGACGAGCCAGCCTGCCCCGTCTTTGCGTTCGAGTCCCATCGACAGGGCGTCGATCCGGGCGCGAAGCGATGCCACTTCCTGACCTGCCGCGCGTTCGGCGCTCTGCAGTTCGGTGACACGCTCGGTGACCAGGCGCAGCGCTTCGACGGCTCGCTCGTGGTGAGAGTCGAGTCCGACCTCCCCCGCGTCGAGGTCACCGATCTCGTCCTGGACCACTTCGAACTCGGCTTGCGCGGCGTCGCCGCGCGCCCTGGCTTCCTCGATCGCCACCGTCAACCGCGACACCTCGGCGTCCACCGAGTCGGCGCGAGTCCGCAGGGTGTCGACCTGGCCCGACAGTCGGGCAAGCCCCTCCCGGCGGTCGGCGATGGCACGGACGGCTGCCATGTGCGCGCGTTCCGCTTCTGCGGCCGCCTCCTCCCCCGCGGCGAGCTGCTCCTTGGCCGCGTCGAGTGCCGCGCGCGCCATCTCGACAGCCTCGGCCAGTTCTTGTTCCTCCGCGGCGAGCCGATCGGCACGCGCCTCCATCTCGTCGGGATCCTGACCGCGATGCGCTGAAGGCTCCGAATCGAGATGCCGAGCCCGTTCGCGGGCGATCCGAATGGTGGCATTGACGCGCTCCGCGAGGGCGGACAACCGAAACCACGTCTGAGCTGCCGCCTCGGCGCCCGGCGTCAACCGCGACAGCTCCTGCTCGTGACGGCCGAGCTCGAGAGTGGCCTCGTCGAGTGCCTCGGTGACGGCATCGTGCTGCTCACGGGCTCTCTTCTCGTCCTGCGCCTGATTCGCCAGCTCCGCCCGGCGGGTCACCAGGTCATCGGCAGCGAGCCGCAGCTTGGCATCGCGAAGGTCGGCTTGCACGGTCTGCGCGCGCCGAGCCACCTCCGCCTGCCGCCCCAGTGGCTTGAGCTGACGACGCAACTCGGCCGTCAGATCGTTGAGCCGGGCGAGGTTGGCCTGCATGGAGTCCAGCTTGCGGACGGCCTTCTCTTTACGCTTGCGGTGCTTGAGCACCCCCGCTGCTTCTTCGATGAACGCACGCCGGTCCTCGGGCCGCGACTCGAGGATGGCCGCCAGACGCCCCTGCCCGACAATGACGTGCATTTCCCGACCGATGCCGGAGTCGCTGAGCAGCTCCTGCACATCCATCAGTCGGCAGGAGCTGCCGTTGATCTCGTATTCGCCTGCACCGTCGCGGAACATTCGACGGGTGATCGAGACCTCGGAGTAGTCGATGGGGAGTGCGCCGTCCGAGTTGTCGATGGTGAGCGTGACCTCGGCGCGGCCCAGCGGCGCCCTGCCCGCCGTGCCCGCGAAGATGACGTCCTCCATCTTGCCGCCACGGAGGGCTTTCGCGCCCTGCTCCCCCATCACCCAGGTGAGGGCATCGACCACATTGGACTTTCCCGATCCATTGGGTCCCACGACGCACGTGATACCGGGTTCGAATCGCAGAGTCGTTGCGGACGCAAAGGATTTGAATCCCTTCAGCGTCAGACTCTTCAGATGCATGACGGACGACTTTACCTTCGGTTCACCGTTCGACGAACCCGGTGACGTCTCCGCGAGCGGAATCCCATTGCTCGACCACCAGGTCCACGGTGCCCGGTGTGTTGCCCGAACGCAGGAGTGCGAGCAGCGCGTCCAGCTTGTCGCGCGGGCCCTCGGCGATCACCAGCACCCGGCCGTCCGCCTGGTTGGCCGCATAACCGACGAGACCGAGTTCCAGCGCCCGCGCGCGCGTCCACCACCGAAACCCCACGCCCTGCACGTACCCGTGAACCCATGCTGTCAGTCGTTCCGTCGTCATGTCACGGCCGTTCCAGTCGGTAAATGGTTCCGGTGAAACTCGTCACGTACAGCGCGTCCGCGTTCCAGCCCGGTCCGGCGCCGAATCGCACCGACGACACCAGCGGAAGCCCGGACGCGAGTGCACAACTCTCCCCGGTCGCCGGATCGACGCGCACCACCTTGCCACCGCCGTTGTACGCGACGTACACGATGCCGTCCGGCCCTACGGTGAGGTCGTCAGCGGCATTGAGCGGACCGGCCCCTGGCAACGGTATCGACACCACCGGGCCGGTCAGATCGTCCTCTCGCAGAATGCGCAACGTGGTGGTCGTATCGAACGTCGTCACCGTGTAGATGTTCCCGTCGTGGGCAGCGAGGCCGTCGACGGTTCCCAAGTCGGTGCGCACCACTTCGGGTGTGTGTGGATCCGCGGCCGGAACACGGGTCACTCCTGCGCCCGACCCCAGATTCCGCGCGGTGAGGAGGTCACCGTTCCCGAGGCGCACCAGCCCGTTCGGCATGACGAGTCCCTCGGCCACCGTGTGCGTATCCCGGGTGTCGAGATTCACGACGTCTATCGTTCCACTTTCCGTCCCGGCAACTCCGGCGGAGAACGAATTTCCGGTGGCGAAGTAGGCGTCGGAGCCGTGCATCGCGATTCCGCCCGGCGCGTCGACATCGGGCACGATCGAGCGGACCGTTCCGTCCGGCTCCACGCCGTCCAGGGCGCCGCCGCCGACGAGACCGGTCCGCGACACCAGCATCGTTCCCGCCCCGTCGAATGCGAGGTTCTCGAGGATGCCCGCGCCGGAGACCACTTCGGACACCGACCAGGGCGTGCACGCTCCGACCGGCGGCGCGAACGCCGGTCCGGCAGCAGCGGGCGCGGCCGCGAGAAGGCCGGCGCTCAATACCAACCCTCCGGCGAGGGCGGTCAGCTCACGCCGCATCATGCGTCGCTTTCGATGGTCAGTGTGACTTTCGTTCCCGTCTTCAGAGTCCGGCCCACGGTGCATACCTTGTCGATCGAGCGCTCCACCAGCGCGACGAGACGCTCCTGCGCCGCAGCGTCGAGCTCACTCAGGTCCAGTTCGAAGACCTCGTCCAGCTGCGGGTACACCTCGTTTTCCCGGTCGGCCGCACCCGACACCCGGATCGTGGCGTCGTAGTTGTCACCCAGCCGTCGAGAGAGAGGAAAATCAGAACTCATCCCGCTGCATGCCGCGAGCGCGATTTTCAACAGTTCACCCGGAGTGAATACACCTTCGACACCCTCCGAGCCGATCAGGACCTCGGCGCCGCGCGAGCTGCGTCCCGTGTAGCGGCGGGTGCCGGTTCGCTCGACCCACAACGAGGTTGTGGCCGGCGTGTCGGAAGTCTGTTCTGCCATGCGCACAATCCTGCCACCCGGGGCCGACGGACCTGCACCGTGGGCGTCCATCCTCCCGACGGGCAGTCGTGGGGCGGCTGTGGATTTGCAGGCACCGAAGCACGGCACGGTCGATCGGTGCACCGTAGGGTGAACCGACCAATGACACCGACACGTAAGCGGGGCAATGCAGATGGGCCAGATCGGTAGCGCGGGTGAGCGCACCCTTCAAGTCGAGTACGGCACCGAGGACCGCGCCGCGAAATTCTACTCTGACCAGGTGCTCGACCACCTCAATCCGACGATGATCGATTTCGTCGGCCGCCAGGAACTCGCGTTCGTCGCTACCGCCGACGCATCCGGCGAATGTGATAACAGCTTGCGCGCCGGCGCACCCGGTTTCATGCACGTCATCGATCCGAAGACGGTGGCGTATCCGGAATATCGTGGCAACGGAGTGATGGCGAGTCTCGGCAACATCCGGGAAAACCCACACGTGGGAATCATGCTCGTGGACTTCGTCCATGACCTGATCGGCTTGCACGTCAACGGTTCCGCCCGGATCGTGGAAGACGCGGACCTGCGTTCCGAGATCCCGGATCTACCAGCAGATCACACCAAGGGCCGGGTGCCCGAGCGATGGGTCGTCGTGGACGTGGAGGAGGCGTATATCCACTGCCGCAAGCACATTCCACGAATGGCGCCCGTACCGCACCACCGGGAGTGGGGCACGGACGACGTCAAGCGCAAGGGCGGCGACTATTTCGAGGCGAAATCGACTCTGCGACACGATGAAGAGCTCAGGCAGGGCGTTTCGGCGGACTTCGCCGCGGCGCAGGCTGGCACCTCGGGCAGCTGAACGACGAGCGATTCATGAACTTTTCACGACGAATTGCAGTGCCGCACCGCGGGCAGGGACGATCCTCCTGCCCGTATGCGGACAGCGATCGATCGAAGTAACCGGACTCGCCGTTCACGTTCACGTACAAGGCATCGAAGGACGTGCCGCCCTGATCCAAGGCTTCGCGCATGACCTCTCGAGCGGCCCCGAGTAGCTGGCGGAGTGTCGCAGCAGTCAATCGATCGGTGAGGCGGGTCCCGTGGATCTGCGCGCGCCACAGGGCCTCGTCGGCGTAGATGTTCCCGATTCCCGACACCACCGTCTGGTCGAGAAGAGCACGTTTGATCTCGGTGTGCTTGCGGCGCATCACCGTAACGGTCGCCGCAGAGTCGAATCTCGTGTCCAGTGGATCCCGGGCGATGTGCGCAACCGAATCAGGGACGAGTGAGCCGTCGACATCGACCAGAGGCGCGAGCGCCCATCCACCGAAGGTGCGCTGATCCACGAACCGCAGATCGAGCCCGGAATCGAGCCGCGCCCGAATGCGCAGATGCTTCTCGGTGACGGCCTCGGGTGGCTGCACGAGCATCTGCCCGCTCATCCCCAGGTGGACCACGAGCGCGACGGCACTGGGTTCGAGGACCAGCCACAAATACTTTCCGCGGCGGTCAGCTCGCGCGATTCGTTCGCCCGTGAGCTGTCCGGCGAGATCCGCTGCGCCCAGAAGGTGCCGCCGGATCGCGCGGGGGTGCAGGACGTCGACCGAATCGATCGAAGCTCCGACAATGTGCCGTTCGAGTCCGCGGCGAACTACCTCGACCTCGGGAAGTTCAGGCACTGACGTCGTCGGCTGCTACGTCCGGACCACCGTCGGACAGAGCGTTCCACGCAGTACTCGCGGCCTTCTGCTCGGCTTCCTTTTTGGATCTGCCGATTCCGACACCGAACGCCTTGCCGCCCACCACGACGGTGGCGGTGAATTCCTTGTCGTGGTCCGGTCCCGTCGCGGTGATCTCGTACGAGGGCACTCCGACACCACGTTCCGCAGTGAGTTCCTGCAGGCTCGTCTTCCAGTCGAGCCCTGCGCCGAGACGCGGAGCGCGTTGGAGTAGGTCGCTAAACAGATCGAGTACCACTCGCCGCGCCGTCTCGATCCCGTGCTGCAGATGGATCGCACCGAGTATCGACTCCATGCCGTCCGCCAGGATGCTCGGCTTGTCGCGCCCGCCGGTCATCTCCTCACCCTTGCCGAGGAGCAGATGGGCTCCCAGCCCGCCGTCACCGAGTGCACGAGCCACCTCGGCGAGCGCGTGCATGTTGACGATGCTCGCCCGGATCTTCGCGAGGTCGCCCTCGGATTTTTGCGGATGCGCAAGGTACAGCTGCTCGGTGATGGTGACTCCGAGCACGGAGTCGCCGAGGAACTCGAGTCGCTCGTTGGTGGGAAGGCCACCGTTCTCGTAGGCATACGAGCGGTGGGTCAACGCCAACGTGAGCAGCGAAGGTTCGATTTCTACGCCGAGAGCGGCGAGGAGGGAAGCATGATCCTCCTCGCCGCCGGCGGGTGTATTACTGATGTCGCTCGTCACGACGCCTCTCCGTGGCGAACTAGACGGCGGCAGTGACCTGGCGGCCCTTGTATGTGCCGCAGGACGGGCACGCGATGTGGGGCAGCGTCTTCTCGCCGCAGCCACGGTTGGGGCAGGTAACGAGGGTGGGCACAGTGGTCTTCCACTGGCTGCGACGCGACCTCGTGTTGGATCGCGACATTCTGCGCTTGGGGACAGCCACTTCTACTTCTCCTCGGCTTCGTTGTTCACAAGATTCTTGCTAGGATCTGATTCCACGCCAAATTTGGCTGCAAGACCAGCCCAGCGAGGATCAAGTATGTCATGCCCATGGCCAGATTCGGCAATCGCCAGGCGAACGCCACATTCTGGGCACAGTCCTTGGCAGTCGTCGCTGCAGAGCGGCTGCAGAGGAAGCGCGAGTCCGACCGCGTCGATGATGACGGGCTCGAGGTCGATCTCGTCGTCCTCGACGCGATAAATCTCATCCTCGTCCGTGGTCTCCTCGGTGGCGCTGTCCGGGTAGGCGAACAGCTCGGTGAGGCTGAGATCGACAGATCCGCTGAACGGCTCGAGGCATCTCGAGCACTCGCCGACTGTGTCGGCGCTGACGGAACCGGTGACCAGGACGCCCTCGGACACGGCTTCCAGACGGAGATCGAGATCGATCTCCGATCCCTCCTCGATTGCAACCATGTCGAGTCCGATGCGCCGCGGCGCCGTCACCACCCGTTCGACGGTGCGCATCGAACCAGGACGACGGCCTAGCTTGACCGTGTCCAGCACGAAATCCGCGTCCCTACGGGAACGCGATGAGCTGCGGCGATGGGTTGACAAGACACTTCACTTTCGAGATGAGGAGAACGACTTTGGGCAACCACTCCACGATACGCAATCGGCGTGGATGATCCAAATGCCGGTCAGCGGCGGCGCTCGGCCCGCCGGTCGTCTGCGTCGTAGTCGGAAGCGTAGTCGGGCACGCCCGAACCCGTCCGTAGCTGCTGGCGTCCCCGTCCGACGGAGCGAATAGTGCCGGACAGGAACTCTTCGAACTCGGCGAGTTTCGTGTCGACATACAGGTCACAGTCGGACCGGAGCCGGTCGGATTCGGCGTGTGCGGCGTCGATCACCCGGGCGGATTCGGCATGCGCCTGCTGCACGACCTCGGTCTGGGATACCAGGCGTTCCTGCTCGGCGGTGCCTTCCGCAACCGAGCGCTCGTACGACGCCTTCCCCGCCTCGATCATGCGATCGGCCTCGGACCGGGCGCGGGTGGTGAGAGTGTCGTACTCGCGCTGGCCCTCGGCGATGGTCGCCTCGGATTCTGCCTCTGCGTCGGCGACCAGCTGCTCGGCGTGCGCACGCGCCTCCGCGACCATCCTGTCGGCCTGAGCTTTTGCGTCCGCGAGGATGCGATCAGCGTCATCCCGTGCATTCTCGATCGTCGACGTAGCTTCGGCGTTGGCGCTGGCGACTGTCTTTTCAGCGTTGGACCTGGCGTCACCGACCAGCTTGTCGCGGTGATCCAGCACGTCCTGGGCGTCGTCGAGTTCACCGGGAATGGCATCGCGCACATCGTCGAGCAATTCGAGAACATCGCCGCGTGGGACCACACAGCCGGCGGTCATGGGCACACCGCGTGCCTCTTCGACAATCGCGACAAGTTCGTCGAGCGCCTCGAAAACCCGGTACACGAGCAACCCCAATCTTTCATGACCTCAGCAGGTCGGCGCAGCCTTCTTCGTGCAAGTCTGCCGGATGGGGACGCCAGGGGTGTGCCGTGACGGCCGGTGTGTCGGGTATCAGCTCTCGGCGGCCCGCTCGGCGATCCTCGTCAGCAGACGGGCGTGCACTTTCTCGGGCAGCATTCCCGTGACGTCGCCGCCGAAGGTGGCCACTTCCTTGACCAGTGAGCTGGAGAGGTAGCTGTAGGCCGGGTTGGTGGGAATGAACAACGTGTCGACGCCAGTGAGTTTCTGGTTCATCTGCGCCATCTGCAGTTCGTAGTCGAAGTCGTTGGCGCCACGTAAACCCTTGACGATCGCTGTGATCCCTTGCTGCTTCGCGTAATCCACGAGCAGGCCGTGCCAGGAACTGACTCGCACGTTCGGCAGTGCACTGATGGCATCCTCGAGCATCTCGATCCGCTCTTCGACCGTGAAGAGGCCCCGCTTGCTCTTGTTGATCATCACCGTGACGATGACCTCGTCGAACTGCGCGGCAGCTCTGCCGATTACGTCGAGATGACCATTGGTCACAGGGTCGAAGGATCCGGGGCAGACAGCGCCAGTCATGAGTCCAGACCGTAGCAGGTCGCCAGCTCGATCCGAGCCTCGCCGTACTTCTTCGCCTTGACGGGCGCGTAACCCTCCGGCCACGACGTCTCCGGTGACCGCGACGAGCGCTCCAGGACCACGATCGACCCGTCGGCCACCCAGCCGTGCCCCCGCAAATCACTCAGAACCGTCTGCACCGCGCCGTCATCCACCGCATACGGCGGATCCGCGAGAACCAGGTCGTACACGCGATCGGCGGTGCCGGCCAGCACCGCGGACACCGGAGCCGTCCGCACCGCGGCACCCGGCAATCCCACTGCACTCACATTCTGCGAGATGACGCCCGCAGCTTTCGCATCCGATTCGACGAGCAGGACACGATCGGCGCCCCGCGAGAGCGCCTCGAGCCCCAGGGCCCCCGAACCTGCGTACAGGTCGAGAACCGAGGCGCCCTCGAGATCCATCCGGCTGTTCAGGGCGCTGAACAACGCCTCACGGACCCGGTCCGAAGTCGGCCGGGTTCCGCTCGGCGGGACCCGCAGGCGTCGGCCGCCCGCGAGCCCCGCGATGATGCGGGTCATCGAACGTCCGTCACTCGCTTGCGGACTCCTTCGTCGAGACGACGGCGAGGAGGTCGCCGCCCTCGACTTGCTGGACCGAGCCGATGGCCAGGCGAGTGACGGTTCCGCCGCGAGGCGCGGTGATGGCCGCTTCCATCTTCATCGCCTCGATCGTGGCGAGAGTATCGCCGGCCTCGATGTGCTGCCCCTCGGTGACGGAGAGGGTGACGACGCCGGCGAACGGGGCGGCGACGTGGCCGGGATTGCTCTTGTCGGCCTTCTCCGTGGCGGGGATTTCGCTGGCGATGGAGCGGTCACGCACCGACACCGGACGCAACTGGCCGTTGAGAATGCACATGACGGTGCGGTAGCCGCGCTCGTCGGGCTCGGAGATCGCCTCGAGACCGATGATCAGCTCGACACCCGGGGCGAGCCGCACCCGATGCTCGTCGCCGCGCCGAAGGCCGTAGAAGAACTGGTTGGCCGACAGCTGGGAGGTGTCGCCATACTTGTCGCGGTGCTCGAGGAATTCCTTGGTCGGACCGGGGAAGAGCAACCGGTTGAGCGTCGCCCGGCGTTCGGCGGAGGTACCGGAGAGCGCCTTCTCGTCCTCCACCGACAGGGCGACTTCGGGTTTGGCCGGCCCGCGGCCCTCGAGAGCCCGGGTACGGAACGGTTCGGGCCACCCGCCGGGCGGGGTGCCCAGCTCGCCGCGCAGGAAGCCGATGACCGAATCGGGAATGTCGAAGCGGGCGGGGTTTTCCGCGAACTCGTCGGTGGAGGCACCGGATCCGACGAGGTGCAGGGCGAGGTCGCCGACCACCTTCGACGACGGCGTCACCTTGACCAGGCGTCCGAGCATGCGGTCGGCGGCCGCGTAGTTGGCTTCGACGTCCTCGAAACGGTCGCCGAGACCCAGGGCGACGGCCTGGGTACGCAGATTCGACAACTGCCCACCGGGGATCTCGTGGGTGTAGACGCGACCGGTCGGGGCCGGCAGCCCGGACTCGAACGGCTTGTACACCTTGCGCAGTGCCTCCCAGTACGGCTCGAGGTCGCACACCGCTTGCAGGTCGAGCCCGGTGTCGTACTCCGAGTGCGCGGCCGCCGCCACGATCGCCGACAACGCCGGCTGGCTGGTGGTGCCGGCCATCGCCGCGGAGGCGCCGTCCACGGCGTCTGCGCCCGCCTGCCAGGCGGCCAGATAGGTGGCGAGCTGTCCACCGGGGGTGTCGTGGGTATGCACGTGCACCGGCAGGTCGAAGTTCTGGCGCAGCGCCGTGACCAGGGTGGTCGCGGCCGGGGCGCGGAGCAGCCCGGCCATGTCCTTGATCGCGATGATGTGCGCTCCGGCCTCGACGATCTCCTCGGCCAGGCGGAGGTAGTAGTCGAGGGTGTAGAGCTTCTCGTTGGGGTTCGACAGGTCGCCGGTGTAGGACAGGGCGACCTCGGCGAGCGCGGTACCGGTCTCGCGGACGGCGTCGATGGCCGGCCGCATCTGGTCGACATTGTTGAGGGCATCGAAGATGCGGAAGATGTCGATACCGGTGGCCGCGGCCTCGTCGACGAACGCCCGCGTCACCTTCTCCGGGTACGGGGTGTAGCCGACGGTGTTACGTCCGCGCAGCAGCATCTGCAGGCAGATGTTCGGTACGGCCTCCCGCAGCGCCGACAGCCGATACCAGGGGTCCTCGTGCAGGAACCGCAGTGCTACGTCGTACGTCGCACCGCCCCACGCCTCGATCGAGAGCAGTTCGGGAGTCATCCTGGCCACGTGCCCGGCGACGTCCAGCAGACCGCTGGTCCGCACCCGGGTCGCGAGCAGCGACTGGTGGGCGTCGCGGAACGTGGTCTCGGTGACGGCGAGGGCCTTCTGCTCCCGCAACGCCCGGGCGAATCCCTCCGGCCCCAGGGCGAGCAGCTTCTGGCGGCTGCCGTCCGGCGGCGGGGTGGAGAGGTCGATCTGGGGCAGCTTGTCACGCGGGTACACCGCGGACGGCCGTTCCCCGTGCGGCTTGTTCACCGTCACGTCGGCGAGGTAGGTGAGGATCTTGGTGCCGCGGTCCGCGGAGCTGCGCAGCGTGAGCAGCTGGGGGCGTTCCTCGATGAACGAGGTGGTGACCCGGCCCGCCTTGAAATCGGGGTCGTCGAGAACCGCCTGCAGGAACGGAATGTTCGTCGAGACCCCGCGGATGCGGAACTCCGTGACCGCCCGGCGCGCCCGGGCGACGGCGGTGTCGAAGTCGCGGCCGCGGCAGGTGAGCTTGACGAGCATCGAATCGAAATACGCCGAAACCTCGGCCCCGACCGACGTACCGCCGTCGAGGCGGATACCGGCACCGCCCGGAGTGCGGTAGCCCGTGATCCGACCGGTGTCCGGGCGGAACCCGTTGGCCGGGTCCTCGGTGGTGATCCGGCACTGCAGCGCCGCGCCACGCAACGTGATCTTGTCCTGACTCAGGCCCAGATCGGCGAGGGTCTCCCCCGAGGCGATCCGCAACTGCGACTGCACCAGGTCGACGTCCGTGACCTCCTCGGTCACCGTGTGCTCGACCTGGATCCGTGGGTTCATCTCGATGAACACGTGATTGCCGCGGGTATCGAGGAGGAACTCGACAGTGCCCGCGCACGAATAATTGATCTCCTTCGCGAACGCCACCGCGTCCGCGCAAATCCTCGCCCGCACCTCGTCCGGCAGGTTCGGGGCCGGCGCGAGCTCGATCACCTTCTGGTGACGGCGCTGCAGCGAACAATCGCGCTCGAACAGGTGGATGACGTTGCCCTGACCGTCGGCCAGGATCTGGACCTCGATGTGACGCGGATCGATGACCGCCTGCTCGAGGAACACCGTCGGATCGCCGAACGCGGACTCCGCTTCCCGCGCGGCCGCCTCGATCGATTCCCGCAACTGGGACCGCTCGGCCACCCGGCGCATGCCGCGGCCACCGCCGCCGGCGACCGCCTTCACGAAGATCGGGAACTGCATCGACTCCGCCGCCGCGAGCAACTCGTCCACATCCGCCGACGGCTCCGACGACGCCAGCACCGGCAGGCCGGCCGCCTTCGCCGCCGCGATTGCGCGGGCCTTGTTACCGGTCAGCTCGAGGACCTCCGCGGACGGGCCCACAAAGGTGATACCCGCCTCGGCGCACGCCGCAGCCAAATCCGGATTCTCGGACAGGAACCCGTACCCGGGATAGACCGCGTCGGCACCTGCCTGCTTCGCGGCGGCGACGATCTCCTCGACCGAGAGGTACGCCCGAACCGGGTGCCCCTCCTGACCGATCTGATAACTCTCATCGGCCTTCAGACGGTGGATCGAGTTCCGATCCTCGTACGGAAACACCGCAACAGTTCCAGCACCTAGTTCGTAGGCGGCACGGAAAGCGCGGATCGCAATTTCGCCACGGTTGGCGACCAGGACTTTGGAGAACATTGGAGCAAACTACCCCGCCAACTCCGGCAGCGGAGAAACGGTATCCCATTATGCAGGATCGTCCGCAATCTTCACAAAGCGGCCCCTGACGTGTGCGAATTCTGCAATGGGCCCGAAACAGAGCAGCGAAGAATTACGTGACCGGAAGTAACTGCTTCACCTTGATCGTCGACTTCTCACGTTTTCTCGAGAAATTCGATCCGGTCCGCATCGAGAGCCGAAGTGACCATCGCAGAAAGACCCGGGTGGTTTTCCAGGCGTGGATCGTCGGCAGTCACCGACCGGGCGAACTCGGCAGCCGCGGCGATCACGTCCTCGTGGCCGAGAAGTGAGAGCAACCGCAGCGTCGAGGTGGTACCCGACTGCGCTGCCCCGAGAATGTCACCCTCCCGCCGGGTCGCGAGGTCGAGTTGGGCGAGTTCGAAGCCGTCGTTGGTGGAAGCCACGTTCTGCAGGCGTCCGAAGGCAGGCGCACCCGGATTCATCTCCGTGACGAGAATGCACAGCCCCTGGTGGGCACCCCGGCCGACCCGGCCGCGGAGCTGATGTAGCTGGCTGACCCCGAAGCGGTCGGCATCAAGGATCACCATGATCGTGGCGTTCGGGACGTCGACGCCCACCTCGACCACCGTGGTGCAGACGAGGACGTCGATGTCGCCGGCCGTGAAGTCGCGCATCACGGCGTCCTTCTCGTCCGTGGGGAGCCTGCCGTGCAGCAGACCGACGCGGAGGTCGGGCAGGATGGTGCCGCCCAGTTCCTCGAAGACTTCCACGGCCGACTTGGTGTCGGGTTGCTTGTCGTCGACAGTGTCCTCGCCGTCGCCCTTCTCACCGTCACCGATGCGCGAGCAGACGACGTATGCCTGCCGTCCCTCGGCCACGTCCTCGCGGATCCGTTCCCACGCGCGTGTGACCCACTGCGGTTTCTGGGACGCTGGTACCACACTGCTCTTGATCGGCGAACGGCCCTTCGGAAGCTGGCGCAAGGTGGACACGTCGAGGTCACCGAGCACCGTCATCGCGATCGTGCGGGGTATGGGCGTTGCCGTCATCACCAGAAGATGCGGGCTCAGGCCTGCGCGCGCCCGCGACCGGAGCCGGTCGCGCTGTTCGACGCCGAACCGATGCTGTTCGTCGACCACCACCATGCCGAGGTTGAAGAACTCGACGTTGTCCTGGATGAGGGCGTGCGTGCCGATGACGATGCCTGCGTCGCCGGTCACCACCTCGAGTAGTGCGGCCCGTTTCGCAGCGACCGGCATCGACCCGGTCAGCAGCGCTACGCGGGTCGCCTTCTCGTCGGCGCCGAGTTCGCCCGCCGTCGCCAGTGAACCCAGCAACGCCCGCAGCGAACGCGCATGCTGCGTCGCGAGCACTTCGGTGGGGGCGAGTAAGGCGCACTGATACCCCGCATCGACAACCTGCAGCATGGCGCGCAGGGCAACGATGGTCTTACCGGACCCCACCTCACCCTGCAGGAGCCTGCTCATCGGATGCGGCTGGGACAGATCCGCGGAGATCTCCTCGGCCACGGCGTGCTGGCCGTCGGTCAGCTGGAAGGGAAGTCTGCGCTCGAACTCGTCCGCGATTCCACCCGGCACCGGCGAGCACTCGGGCGCCACCCGCTCGGCGTTGTCGTGCCGGCGTCGAGCGAGCACCAGCTGCAGGGCCGCCGCCTCGTCGAAGCGGAGCCGGTCGTGCGCATTCTCGATGTCGTCACGAGTGTCAGGGAGGTGGACGAGGCGGAGCGCCTCGTCCAGACCGATGAGGTTGCGCTCGTGACGAATCCGTTCGGGGAGCGGGTCGTCGATCCGGTCGAGTTGGTCGAGGACCTGCCGAACGCACTTCATGATCGTCCAGCTCTCCACCTCCCGCGTCGCCGGATACAGCGGGATCAGGGCGCGGTCGAACACGGACATGTCGACGCCCGCGCCCGGCTCCTGGGCAGCCCGTGCGATACCCGCGAGATCCCCCGCCCCACGAATCCGCCCGACGTTCACCACCGGGTCGTCGCTGCCCGCACGGGGCTCCGGGAGGATCAGGTAACTCGGATGAGTGAGGCTCCACTTGCTGCGGAAATACTTCACGGTGCCGGAGAACATCGCGCGCACACCGGGTTTGATGACGTGTTTGACCTTCTGAGGACTGAAGAACGTGACGTCGACGTTCTGCGTATCGGTCGCGAGAACCACCTTCAGCATGCTGCCGGGACGGTTCTTCATCTTCACGACTGCCGCCGACGACACCCGCGCGATGATGGTGATGTGCTCGCCCTCCGGCGGATCCTTCTCGGCAAGTTCACGGCCCTGGGAGGCGTACCGGTGCGGGTAGTGCCGCAACAGGTCCTCGACGGTGCGAATGTCGAACGCCGCCTCCAGCGCGTCGGCGGTCTTGCGCCCCAGCAGGTGGTCGAGCCTATCGGCGAGTGTGGCCATCGAATTCCTCATTCCACCCCGAGTTGCAACAGATCTCCCGGCTGTCCGCCGTGGTAGACCATCACCTCGACGCCGGGATGCCGCTGGGAGATGTGATCGGCCAGTTCCGTGTCCAGCCCGGCCGGTGCTTCCGCGCCCATCAGGAGCGTGACCAGTTCGCCGCCTGCCCCGAGAACGACGTCGACCAGACGCTTTCCGGCGGCGACCGCGTCCGGTTCGATCACGATCACCTCGTGCCCCATCAGACCGATACCGTCTCCCGGTTCGCAGGTGCCCACATAGGTCAGGGCCCGCTCCCGCGCGATGCGCAACGAACCCCACCGGGTGGCGGCCGCGGCCTCGGACATCGCAAAGGCGTCGTCGACCGCTTCGCGTTCCGGATCGTGCACTGCGAGGGATGCCAGCCCCTGCACCATGGACGAGGTTGCGAGGAGAAGTACCTCGTGCCGGGAATCGCGGGCTGCGGCACTCACCGCGACGAGTTCCTGGGCCGACAGCGCCCCGTTGGGAAGGACCAGCACCTCTCGGCGTCCCAACTGGCGGATGATGCCGAGCAACTGCGCGCGGGTGACGGGGGCGGCGTCGCATCGGAGCACGGTCGCACCCTCCCCCGAGAAGAGGTCGGCCGCGCCGTCGCCTGCCACGACCGCGACGATGCCCCGATCGTCCTGATCGGGGCGAGTGCGGACGGGAGGTAGAAGCCTGCCGTGTTCGCGCGCGTCGACGAGAAAACTGCTGACGCGAATCCTGTGTAGGCGTCCGGCATCGAGACCGGCCTCCACAGCAGCCCCGGCGTCCGCACAGTGCACGTGCACCGACCATCCCCCGTCGCCGTCACCGACGATGACCGTGGAATCCCCCAGCTCGTCGAGTGCGTTCCGCAGTTCTGCCATCCGGGCTTCGTCTGTGTCGGCCACCAGATACATGACCTCGAAATCCTGATGTGAGCTCTCACAGGCGGAGTGGTGGCCACGATGCGCGAGGTCGTCGCCGGCGTCCGGCAACTCGACGTCCGACGACTCCGTGCCTGAATCCGGGGACGGCAGGCGGCGCGGCACTCGCAGCGCGATCGGGGCGCGGACGGGCCGCTCACCGGTGACCGCCGCGACGAAGGCATCGAGAATGACGACGAGCCCCAGCCCGCCGGCATCGACCACACCGGCGGTCCCGAGCGCGTCGAGCTGGCCGGGCGTGCGGGCAAGTGCGGCGGCCGCGGCATCTGCCGCGGAGCGCGCTGTGTCGGCGACAGGCGCATCGTCCGGGAATTCCGCTGCCGCGTCCGCAGCGCAACGCAGGACCGTGACAATCGTTCCTTCGACCAGGTAGCTGACCGCGTCGGTCACCAGGTTGGTGGCCATCAACAGTCCGGTCCGGACAGTCCTGGTGTCGACGACGCCGGAGACCGCTGCCTCGGCGACACCGCGCAACACCTGGGAAAGGATGACCCCCGAGTTGCCCCGGGCACCCGCCACAGCGCCGCGGGCCAGCGCGATGGCCACTTGACGGACGTCCGTTTGGTGGCCGTCGTTCCCGGCATACTTGTCGATTGCCTCGAGGGCAGCCCGCATGGTGAACAGCAGATTGGTTCCCGTGTCGGCGTCCGGAATCGGGAACACGTTGAGACTGTTGATCTCCTCGCACCGTGCCTCGAGTCCCGCGACCGCCGTCCTCGCCCACGACGTCAGGACTCGGCCGTCCATCGGGCGCTCAGGAACCACTGGCATCCTCTCTCACGGGTTCAATCGAAGGTGCCGTCAGACTAGTCGCGGGACGCCGATCGAGCCTGACGTGCTCGGCCATCCGGCCGAGTTTGGCCAATCAGCACTCGAGCGGCTACTCTTGCACGGTTGCCTCGTAAGGGCCGCGATCACTGCGGCCTGCCTACGTGGGGCCAGTTAAATTTCACAGTTCACTATCTTGAAGGAGTTCGCGACTATGGCTGCCGTCTGCGACGTATGCGCCAAGGGGCCCGGCTTCGGTAAGTCGGTCTCGCACTCGCACCGGCGTACCAATCGTCGCTGGAACCCGAACATTCAGACTGTTCGTGCCGAAGTTGCCCCCGGAAACACCCGGAAGCTCAACGTCTGCACGTCCTGCCTGAAGGCTGGAAAGGTTGCTCGGGGCTGACCCGACGCTGCGTGTGTTCCGAAGCCCCCGACACCTCGGTGCCGGGGGCTTCGTCATGTCGCATCGATGCAGCACATCGGGTCCTGGTGATGCCGGGTCGGGCGCCACGTAGGGTGCAACCGTGACTTCTCTCGATGGACTCAGCAAAGTACAGCTCGACGAGGGCGTGCTCCGCATCACGATTTCGACCGCCGACAACGGCACATCGCTGGACGGCGAAGGCCTCGATCAGGGCACACGTGCCCTCGAGGCCGTGGGCGATCGGATCGGCAGCGTTCTCCTCGTCGGCGAGGGGCCGAACTTCTGTGCCGGCGGTAATGTCCGCGCCTTCGCCGCCGCACCCGTGCGCAGCGAGTACGTCGCCGAGATCGCGCGCGTCTTCCACGCCTTCGTGCGCGCTCTCGACGCGGTGACCGTTCCGGTGATCGCCGGTGTGCACGGGTGGGCTGCGGGCGCGGGAATGAGCCTCGTCTGCCTCGCCGATGTCGCGATCGGCGGGCCCGGCACCAAGATGCGTCCGGCGTACCCCTCGATCGGATACACGCCGGACGGCGGTATGTCGTGGACTCTTCCGCGGATCGTCGGCATCGCCCGTGCTCGCGAAATCCTGCTGACCGATGCGGTTCTCAGCGGCGACGAGGCAGTGCGCCTCGGAATTCTCAGCCGCTTGGTCGGTGACGACGTGGTGCAGGACGAGGCGCTTCGACTCGCGCGAACCCTGGCTGCGGGTCCGACCTCCTCGTACTCCGGGATCAAGACCCTGCTCTCCGCATCGACCACACGCACTCTGGCAGAGCAACTCGACGCGGAGGCCGCCTCTATCGCCGTCGCAGCGGACAGCCCGATCGGACGTGAAGGCGTCGATGCCTTCGTCGAGAAGAGACGCGCAGACTTCGCATCGATCAAGGAAGTGCGGGCGTAAACGCTAGGGCAGTTCCCAATTCACAGGTTCGGCGCCGAGGCTGTCCAGCAGTTCGTTCGCTCTGCTGAACGGACGCGAACCGAAGAAGCCTCGTGAGGCGGACAGCGGTGAAGGGTGAGCGCTCTCGATCGTCGGCACGTCTGCGAGCATCGGCTTCAAGGTGGACGCGTCCCGGCCCCAGAGAATGGCGACGAGGGGTTCGGTTCGCTCCACCAACGCGCGAATTGCCTGTTCCGTGACAGCTTCCCACCCCTTCCGCCGATGGGAGGCCGGAAGTCCGGGCTGGACGGTCAGGACCCTGTTCAACAGCAACACACCCTGACGGGACCACGGTGTCAGATCCCCCGTGGACGGCGTCGGAAAACCGAGGTCCTTGCTGTACTCGGCGAAGATGTTGCCGAGACTGCGGGGAACGGGTCGCACGTCGGGCGCCACCGAGAAGCTGAGCCCCACGGCGTGCCCGGGAGTCGGATACGGGTCCTGACCGACGATCAGCACCTTCACTTCGGCGAAGGGGTGCGTGAACGCGCGCAGCACGTTGTCGCCGGACGGAAGATACTCCCTGCCCGCGGCAATTTCCGCGCGGAGGAATGCACCCATCTCGGTGATGCGATCGGCTACCGGAGCGAGAGCCTCGGCCCAGCCGGCCTCCACCAGATCGGATAACGGCGCAGCCATCAGTCGAGCCTACGCAGGGCGTCGCGGTAGTACGCCGCGTTGGCCGAGTACATCTTCACGTTCATTTCCACGTGCCCCTCGGGAACCTCGTAGCCTTCTCGGATCTTGGCGGGCACGCCGAGTGCCATCCGTCTCGGCGGCACCTCAAACTTGAACGGAACGACAGCGCCCGCCCCGACCACGGAACCGGCCCCGATCACCGAACCGTTCAACACCACCGAACCCGACGCGATGAGGCAATTGTCGCCGATCGTGGAACCCTCGATGTGTGCCGCGTGTCCGACGACGCATCCGGACCCGATGACGGTGGGGTCGATCGGCGTGCAATGGATGACGGTGCCGTCCTGGATGTTGGTCCCGGCTCCGATGGAGATGGTGCCGTAGTCCGCGCGGAGCACGGCCTGCGGCCACACCGATGCGCCCGCCGCGAGCGTGACGTTCCCGATCACCACCGCGTCGGGGTGGACGTAAGCGTCCGGGGAAATGTCCGGTTCCTGCTCGCCGAGTGCGTAGATAGCCATGGGTGCAACCTATACCGAGAAACTCTGCCAGCCGGAGGCCCCCGGCCACCGCCGGCCGTCGACCGTGATGCCCGTCCCGTCATGGACCGTTCCGATGCGAAGCCAGCCCGCGGGTAGCGGCACGCCGGAGGGGAAGGTGGCGGCGAAACCGTGGTCTTCTCCCCCGGTCAGTACCCACTCCCAGTAGTCGGTCCCCAGGATCGCAGCTGCGGACACCAGGTCCGGCGACACGGCGATGTCGTCCCGCGCGAGCGCCATCCCGACTCCCGACGCTGCGCCGATGTGCCCGAGATCGGCGAGTAGTCCGTCGGAGATGTCGGTCATCGAGTGTGCGCCCGCCTCGGCGGCGGTCCACGCCGCTGCATACGGTGGGTGCGGTACGCGGTGGGCGGCGAGAAGGCCGGGAAACCGAGTCGATTCCGCGAGGAAGAGAGCGAGACCGCAGGCGGATGCACCCAGCGTGCCTGCGACAGCGACGACGTCGCCCGCCTGGGCGCCCGAACGAAGGACGGCACGCTGCCCCGCGAGGTCACCGAGCACCGTGACAGAGATCACGACGGAATCCGCCTGAACCAGATCGCCGCCGACCACGCCGGCACCAAGTTCCTCGGCAGAATCCCAGATTCCCGCGGAGATACCGTCCGCCACCTCCACCGGAGTATCCGGCGGCAGACCGAGCGACACGAGAAACGCGGTGGGCCGCGCCCCCATCGCCGCGACATCGGCCGCGTTCTGGGCCACCGCCTTGCGCCCGACCTCACGCGGAGACGACCAGTCGAGCCGGAAGTGCCTGCCTTGCACCAGCATGTCGGTGGACACGACGACGCGGCCGTCTCCCGCCCGGACGAGCGCGGCATCGTCGCCGGGCCCGAGAAGTGTGGTGGGCGGCTGGACGCGACCCTCCACGGCGCGGTCGATCACGGCGAACTCCCCGACATCCGCGACGGTGCGGGGAACGGGGGAACCCGGGGTATCCGTTGGTGTGATGGTGTGCCTCCACGAGCGCCGTTGTGTCGGATCACCCGGCGCAGCGCCAGTGTGGCCGGTCGACGGAATGTGCGACTGCGGTACCTTTTAGCTGTTGCCGGGACTCTCCGGCACGTGACCGATCAGCGCGCCGAAGCACCCGCGACTCTACCGAGATCCATGCGGGGCGGAGCAGGGAAGGGCCGGAGCGAGAGTGCAAGCGTTCATCCTGATCCAAACCGAGGTCGGACGAGCTTCGGCCGTTGCGGCGCAGATCGCGCAGATCACCGGGGTGCAATCAGCGCAGGACGTGATCGGGCCGTACGACGTGATCGCGCGGGTCAGCGCCGACGACATCGCGCCGGTGACGCAGGAGATCCGTCGGGTCCCCGGTATCACCCGCACCCTCACCTGCGACATTCCCGAGAAGCCGAAGTCGATCTGAGCATGCCCGAACACGAATCGCACCCGACCGACGCAGCTACCGATACCGAACCCGTGGAGCGGCGTAATCCTGCTCTCATCGCCACTGCGGTGGCGCTTCCGGTCGCGTTGGTGATCGGCATCGTCGTCGCCGCGGTCATTGCCGGGCGCAACCCTGCGAAATCCCCCGTGTCGCTGGGTCCGGTGCCCGCTCCCGCGGCTGCCTCCGCGGAGTGCACGGCGTTGATGGCCGGTCTCCCGGACGCATTGGGCGAGTACACGCGAGCCGAACTCACTCCACCGGCACCCGCGGCGACCGCGGCGTGGCAACCGGCCGAGGGTGAACCACTCGTTCTGCGATGCGGCCTCGACCGTCCCGCAGAGTTCGACCAGGCGTCGTCATTGCAGGTGATCAACGGGGTGCAGTGGTTCGAGATCTCCGGGGAGAGCGCAGGAATCGACGCGAGCAGCTGGTTCGCCGTGGACCGCGGGATCTACGTGGGACTTACCGTCCCCCGGGGCGTCGGACCCACGCCGCTGCAGGAAATGTCGGATGCGGTGTCGAAGGTTCTGCCACAGAAGCCGCTGGATCCCGCACCCGTCCCCCATCCGTGAACCACAGCGCGCACAGCGAGCCGGGCGCGCACATCGTCTAGCGCAGCCCGGTGCCCCGGGCGAGCGCCGTATCGACCAGGGTGGACACGAGGGTGCCGTAGTCGACTCCGATCGCTCCCCACATGCGCGGATACATCGAGATCGAGGTGAACCCGGGCATGGTGTTGATCTCGTTGATGACCGGACCGTCTTCGGTGACGAAGAAGTCGACACGCGCGAGACCCTGGCAGTCGAGGGCGGCGAAGGCGCGCACCGCGAGAGCGCGAATGTCTTCGCTCACCGATTCGTCGAGTTTCGCGGGCACATCGAACTCGCACACATCATCGAGGTACTTGCTGTCGAAGTCGTAGAACGCCTCGTCGCTGCCCGACGCAGCCGGCATCCGGATCTCGGCGACGACGCTGGCCCGGACTTCGCCGTCCGGGAATTCGAGAACCCCGCACTCCACCTCACGTCCACTGATCCCCGATTCGACGATCACCTTGGGATCGTGCTCACGGGCGTGGGCGATGGCATCGTCGAGGGCGGCCCAGTCGGCGACCCGGGTGATACCGATGGACGAGCCCCCTCGCGCGGGCTTCACGAACACCGGCAGATCGAGGCGGGACTTCTGCTCCTCGGTGAGATTGTCGGTGCCCGGCCGCAGCACCACCTGAAATCCGATGGGCAACCCCTCGGCCGCAAGCAACTTCTTGGTGAACTCCTTGTCCATTCCGGCGGCGCTCGCGAGGACGCCTGGGCCGACGTACGGAATTCCGGCGAGTTCGAGCAGACCCTGGATCGTGCCGTCCTCGCCGTAGGCGCCGTGCAGGACGGGGAATACCACGTCCACCGAGGCGAGGATCTTCCCTGCTTCACCGTCGTCGAGAGCAACGAGGTCGCCCGAGCGGGTGGGGTCGGCCGTCAGGGCCAACGCGGAACCACCGGCATCGACGCTGGGCAGGGACCGGCCGCGGATGGACAGGGAGGCGGGATCGGTGGAGCCGAGAACCCACGACCCTTCGGTCGTGATACCGATCGGCACCACCTCGTACCGTTCGGGGTCGAGGTTCCTCAGGACGCTCCCGGCGGAGACGCAGGAAACGGAATGCTCGTTGCTACGGCCACCGAAGATGACGGCTACCCGGGTACGCGGTGTGCTCACGAACAAACCGTACCGCCGCCGCGCCGTGCTCACCGCACCCACCTCCGATCGCCGATACTTCGCCGACCTCACGACTTCGAGCCGACAACCGCGGTCACACTCCCGACAGTGCCCGTTCGACGTCGGCAAGGAGATCGTCGGTGTCCTCGATCCCGCAGGACAGTCGTACGAACCCGTCGGGAACCGCGTCTCCCCACCTCGCCCGGCGATCGGCCGTCGTGTGGATGCCACCGAAGCTCGTCGCCGAAACGAGTAGTTCGCTGCCTGCCACGAAGCGATGGAACTGCTCGGCGGAGCCGAGTTCGAAACTCACCAGTCCACCGAATCGGCGCATCTGCCCCGACGCGACGGCGTGGGAAGGATCACTCGCCAGGCCCGGATAGCGCACCCGTTGCGCCGCGGGGTGCGCGGCCACAAGGTCTGCGACAGCCGACGCGTTGGCGCACTGCCGCTCGAAACGCAGCCCCGCAGTTCCGAGACTTCGATGGGCAAGCCATGTCTCGAAGGGTCCGAGCACCGTTCCCGACAAAGCTCTTTCCCGCTCCATCGCGGCGAGGAATTCGGGGTCCGATACCGCGATGTAGCCCATGAGGAGGTCGCTGTGCCCACTCAATGCCTTTGTGCCACTGGCGACAACGACGTCTGCGCCGAGTTCCAGAGGTTGCTGGGCGAGCGGGGTCGCCGTCGTGTTGTCGACGACGAGCACGGCCCCGGCGTCCCGGCACCGCTGCGACAGCGCGCGTAGGTCGACGACGTCGAGGGACGGGTTGGCGGGAGTCTCGGCGACGACAACCGTCGTTCCTTCCGCCGACGCCAACAGCGCCGCGGTGCTCTCGCTCGCCATGTCCGAGGTCGCCACTTCGTGCACGGTGATGCCCAGCGGCTCCCACCGCTCCCGCGCGTAGGCGCGGACTTGGTAGTACCCGTCCGCGGGAACGATCACCGTGTCCCCTGCCGTGAGAAGAGTGCGCACTGCGACGGTGACCGCAGACATCCCGGAGCCGACCACCAGTGCCCCGGAGGCGCCTTCGAGCATGGCGAGCGCCGATTCGAGATCGCGCCAGCCAGGATTCGATGCCCGGGCATATGTGTCCGACTCGGTTCCTTCGTCGGCGCTCAGCTGGTACGGGGCGGCGAACACCGGACCCCGCTGCATCGGAGACCCTGGTTGCTCTTCTGTCGCAACAGCTTTGACACAACGCGTGGAATCTCCACTCACCCGGTCACTCCGACTTCGTACGACGGCCGAGCAACTGGCCGATCGCGTCCTGCACGACGAGACCTTCATGACACACGCGGTGCACGGCGTCGGTGAGCGGCATTTCGACGTCGTAGCTGGATGCGAGCGCCCGAACCGACGAGCAGGATTTCACGCCCTCGGCCACCTGTCCGTGAGTGGCCTCCTGCGCGGTCTCCATGGACCCGCCCTGCCCCAGCCGCTCACCGAAGGACCGGTTCCGCGACAGCGGTGACGAGCACGTGGCTACCAGGTCGCCCACGCCGGCGAGCCCTGCAAGGGTGGTCGGTTTTGCGCCCAAGGCAACACCCAGACGAATGATCTCCGCCAGGCCGCGCGTAATGATGCTCGCAATGGTGTTGTCGCCCAATCCACTTCCGGCTGCCATGCCGCACGCGAGGGCGATCACGTTCTTGCATGCGCCGCCGATCTCGCAGCCGATCACGTCGGAGTTCGTGTACGGACGGAAGTACCCCGTGGCCGACGCCTTCTGCAGCGCGAGCGCGCGCGTCGAGTCGGTGCATGCGATCACTGTCGCCGCCGGTTGTTCGATCGCGATCTCGCGGGCCAGATTGGGTCCCGACAGGACGGCGACACGCCCCGGATCGGCGCCCGTGACCTGGACGATGACCTGACTCATCCGCATCAGAGTGCCGGTCTCGATCCCCTTCGCGAGGCTGAGGAGGGTGGCATCCTCGCCGATCATCGGACTCCAGTCTGCCAGATTGCTTCGCAACGACTGGGAGGGAACGGCGAGAACGACGAAGTCGGCACCGTCCAGCGCGGCCGCCGCATCATCGGTGGCAGTCAGCGTCGACGGAAGCGCGACGCCGGGTAGATAGTCGACGTTTTCGTGCCGCCCGGCGATCGATTCGGCGACCTCGGCGCGGCGCGCCCACATGGTGACATCGGTTCCGGCATCGGCCAGGACCTTCGCAAAAGCCGTCCCCCACGAGCCTGCCCCCAGTACAGCAGCCTTGCTCACACAGCCCCCTCATCATCGATTCTCTTCGTATCCCGCTCACAGTAGCGCCGATACCGGGGCACGACACCGCAGCGTCTGGACTGGCAAGATATCGGGCATGAGCACCGCGACTCCACCCGTGATGCCGCGCGCGCACGTACTGGTCGCGGTCAAAGAACTTCACGTGGCCAAAACCCGCCTGTCCGGAGTGTTCGACGTCGCCGACCGCACCGGCCTGGTGCTGTCGATGCTGCGCGACACCCTGACGGTGGTCCGCGGCGTCGACTCCGTGGTGGGTGTCACGGTGGTCACGCCCGATGCGGCAGTCGCGCGTCTCGCGCGCAGCGTCGGCGCCCACGTCTATGCCGATCCCACATCGACGCCGGTCGAGGGCGGTGTGGACGAGCAGGGTGGCGAGGGAGACCAGGGCGAGCACGGACTCAATGCGGCGCTGGCGGCCGCGGCCGACCATGTTCGGAAGAATGAGCAGGGTGTGGATGTCGTCGCCCTGCAGGCCGATCTCCCGTCGCTGCGCAGTGACGAATTCGGCGAAGCTCTCGCTGCGGCCAGAACCGGCGGCCGATCGGTGGTCGTCGATCATCACGGAACCGGCACCGCGGCACTGTTCTCGTGCGACCCTTCCGTTCCGCTCGATCCGCAGTTCGGGCCAGGATCGGCGCGGCGACACCTCGAGTCGGGGGCCCGCCCGTTGCACGGGCACTGGCCGGGTTTGCGAACCGATGTAGACACGGCCGACGACCTGGATTCCGCTCGCGCACTCGGAGTCGGGCCTGCCACGCGCGCTGCGCTCGACGCGGCAACCCCTATCGCCGCTTCCCCGGGCGGAAAGTCGTAGCCGACGACCAGTGTGAATTTGCCCCATCGATTGTCCGCAGGAGTTTCCTCGAGGGATGATCGTGATGTGAGTAATGGCGAAGCACTCGACCAGCAGACCGACGTCGACGACAAGAATGGATCGCACGACGGCACCCTCGTGGTGAACTCGACGAGCATCCCCATGGCGCCTCCTGCGGCTACGAATGCTCCCGCGAGCGTCCTCACCGAGGGACTGCCCGAAGATCGTTATCTCAATCGGGAACTCAGTTGGCTCGACTTCAATTCGCGTGTTCTCGCGCTTGCCGAGGACACGTCACTGCCGCTCCTCGAGCGTGCCAAGTTCCTCGCAATCTTCGCGTCCAACCTGGACGAGTTCTTCATGGTGCGGGTCGCGGGCTTGAAACGCCGGGACGAGACCGGTCTGTCCGTGCGTTCCGCAGACGGTCTCTCCCCCCGTGAACAGCTCGCGCTGATCGCAAAGCGCACCCAGGAAATTTCCGACAGGCATGCTCGGGTGTTCCTCGACTCCGTGCGTCCGGCGCTTGCCGCGGAAGGGATCTCCATCATCGGGTGGTCCGATCTCACCGACGACGACCGGGTACGCCTGTCGGTGCACTTCCAGGAGCAGGTCTTTCCGGTACTCACTCCCCTCGCTGTGGATCATGCGCACCCGTTCCCCTACATCAGCGGGCTCAGTCTCAACCTCGCGGTGACGGTGAAGGACGCGGCCACCGGCGGCGAACACTTTGCTCGCGTCAAGGTTCCGGACAACGTGGGTCGGTTCGTACGCGTCAACCGCAACGAGACTCCGTCGTCGATCGACGCCTTCCTCCCCATGGAGGACCTCATCTCGGCCCACCTCGACGTGTTGTTCCCCGGTATGGAGATCGTGGAGCACCACGCTTTCCGCATCACGCGCAACGCCGATTTTGAAGTCGAGGAAGATCGCGACGAAGACCTCCTGCAGGCGTTGGAACGGGAACTGGCCCGTCGGCGCTTCGGATCACCGGTGCGTCTCGAAGTGGCCGACGACATGACCGAGCACATGCTCGAATTGCTGCTGCGCGAACTCGACGTCGACCCGGGTGACGTCATTCAGGTACCCGGACTCCTGGACTTGTCGTGCTTGTGGCAGGTGTACGCGGTCGACAGGCCGGCACTCAAGGACCGGCCGTTCGTGCCTGCGACCCATCCGGCTTTCGGCGAGCGGGAGACTCCGAAGAGTGTCTTCTCCACACTTCGCGACGGCGACGTGTTGGTGCACCACCCCTACGACTCCTTCTCCACGAGCGTGCAACGTTTCATCGAGCAGGCGGCGGCCGATCCGCAGGTTCTGGCGATCAAGCAGACCCTGTACCGGACTTCGGGTGATTCGCCGATCGTCAACGCCTTGATCGCCGCCGCCGAGGCGGGCAAACAGGTTGTGGCTCTTGTCGAAATCAAGGCCCGGTTCGACGAGCAGGCCAACATCAAGTGGGCCCGCAAACTCGAACACGCAGGCGTTCACGTGGTGTACGGACTCGTCGGACTCAAGACGCACTGCAAGACCTGCCTCGTCGTCCGGCGTGAAGGTTCGGCGATCCGCCGCTACTGCCACATCGGTACCGGCAACTACAACCCGAAGACGGCCCGGCTCTACGAAGATGTGGGGCTGCTGACAGCCGCTCCCGAGATCGGCGCGGACCTCACCGATCTGTTCAACTCGTTGACGGGCTATTCCCGCAAGACCCACTACCGCAATCTCCTCGTTGCGCCCTACGGAGTCCGCCGGGGAATCATCGAGCGGATCGACGCCGAGGTGGCCCGCAAACTGCAGGGCCACGAAGCCGGAATTCGCATGAAGGCCAACGCGCTGGTCGACGAACAGGTGATCGACGCGCTCTATCGTGCGTCCAAGGCCGGCGTTCCGGTGGACATCGTCGTCCGTGGAATTTGCGCTCTGAAACCGGGAGTTCCGGGAATGAGCGAAAACATCGTGGTTCGCTCCATCCTCGGCCGATTCCTCGAACATTCCCGAATCTTCCATTTCCGCGGCGCCGACGAGTTCTGGATCGGCAGCGCCGACATGATGCACCGCAATCTCGACCGGCGCGTGGAAGTGATGGCGCAGGTGAAAGATCCTCGCCTCACAGCGCAGATGGCGGACATTCTCGACTCTTCCCTCGACCCCACCACTCGGTGCTGGTTGCTGCAGCCGGACGGACGTTGGGCGGCGGCACCGGCGGACGGCGAGGATGTGCGCGAGCACCAGGAGGCCATGATGCGGACGCGGATGGGTGGCGGATCCTGAACGCGACGACGGCGCGGCAGAAGGAAGGAACCCGTTGAGCAGCTCAGGTGACAAACCCGTCAGAGCCAACATCTTCGCCGCCGGTGCGGTGTTGTGGCGAAAGTCTCCCGACAATCCCGACGAGACGGAGGTCGCGCTCGTTCACCGGCCGAAATACGAGGATTGGTCTTTCCCGAAGGGCAAGCTCGATCCCGGTGAGACCGCGGTCGTTGCCGCAGTGCGCGAGGTAGAGGAAGAAACGGGCCTCCGAGGACGTCTCGGTCGCCACCTCGGGGCATTGACCTACCCCATCCCCGGACACCGGCGATTGAAGCGCGTCGAATACTGGGCAGCCGAGGCGCGGGAAGGCGCTTTCGAGGCCAATGACGAAGTAGACGAATTGCGCTGGCTTCCCGTCCCCCAGGTCGCCGATCAATTGTCGTATCCGATGGATCGCAAAATTCTGCGCCGATTCAGCGCCTTACCTCCCGACACCGCAACAGTGTTGCTGGTGCGCCATGCGAAGGCAGGGAGTCGGAAACGGTACAAGGGTGACGACGACACCCGACCGCTCGACCCGACCGGCGAATTGCAGGCAGACGCACTCGTCACGCAGCTCCGGGCTTTCGGAGCCACCGAGATTTCTTCTGCAGATCGCACGCGGTGCACCCAGACCATGGAACCGCTGGCGCGCTCGCTGGACACCACGATCCGGGTCGAGCCGCTGCTGTCCGAGGAGAGCTACAAGGCCGATCCCGCCGCCACACGGACCCTGGTGCGCAAAATTGCCGCACGCGGTGGAGTACAGGTGATCTGCAGCCAGGGCGGGGTCATTCCCGATCTGCTCGAGTGGTGGGCGAAGACTGATGGTGTCTCGCTACCGCCGGCGCGCAACCGGAAAGCGAGCACGTGGGTGCTCTCGCTCTCCGGCGGCAAGCTCATCGCAGCCGACCACATCGACAGCCCCCTGCCACTGTCTCGTCAAGACTGAGCTGCCCGGAGCATCACCCGGGGCCGTACACACACAGGCGCCGACCACGAGATCGTGGTCGGCGCCTGCTGTCACGCGGAGCGCTGCGTGCGCGAGCTCTACTTGCTGCGCTTGGCCGGAGCCTTCTTGGCGGCAGTCTTCTTCGCCGTCGTCTTCGCCGGAGCCTTCTTGGCGGCAGTCTTCTTCGCCGTCGTCTTCGCCGGCGCCTTCTTGGCGGCGGTCTTGGTGGCCGTCGTCTTCGCCGGCGCCTTCTTGGCGGCGGTCTTGGTGGCCGTGGTCTTGGCCGGCGCCTTCTTGGCGGCGGTCTTGGTGGCCGTCGTCTTCGCGGGCGCCTTCTTGGCGGCGGTCTTGGTGGCCGTCGTCTTCGCGGGCGCCTTCTTCGCGGCCGTCTTCTTGGCGGCCGACTTCTTCGCCGCTGCCTTCTTCGCCGCAGCCTTCGTGGCGGTTGCCGATGCACCGCGCTTGACCGCGGGACCCGTGGCCGGAAGCTTCTGGCCGCCAGCGATAACCGCCTTGAACTGGGCGCCCGGGCGGAATGCCGGCACCGACGTGGGCTTGACCTTCACGGTCTCACCCGTGCGGGGGTTACGTGCGACACGGGCCGCACGGCGGCGCTGCTCGAAAACGCCGAATCCGGTGATGGTCACACTGTCGCCGCGGTGCACTGCCCGAACAATGGTGTCCACAACATGCTCGACAGCTTCAGTTGCCGTGCGCCTGTCCGAACCCAGCTTCTCGGTCAGAACATCGATGAGCTCTGCCTTATTCATTGAAAATCCTCCGCGAACTAATGGCCCACCATTGGACCGACTACGAACTACGGTAAACCTGAATACCGCAGGAGTCTATGTGCCACGCCAATTCTCATACAACGCGGCACCATTCTCAGGGAATTGTTATCTGGCGGAGAGACTCGGATTCGCTCTGTCAGTCGGTCGAAACAGGCTCCGGAAGCGTCGTTGGTTTCCAAGAAGGCCTTGACTTTTCGAACTCAGAAATGGCCTCTACCTGCCGTAATGTCAATCCGATGTCATCCAGACCCTCGATCAGACGCCAACGGGTGTAGTCATCAATCTCAAAGGGCACCACAGTGGTTCCGGCCGTGACCGTCTTGTTTTCGAGATCGACAGTCAATTCGAGACCCGGCTGCTCGTCGAGCAACTTCCAGAGCAGTTCCACGTCCGACTGGGCCACCTGAGCGGCCAGCAGACCGGCCTTGCCGGCGTTCCCACGGAAGATGTCGGCGAACCGCGACGCGATCACGACCCGAAAGCCGTAGTCGGATAGCGCCCACACCGCGTGCTCCCGGGACGACCCCGTGCCGAAGTCGGGACCAGCGACCAGAACGCTGCCCTTGTCGTACGGTGCGACGTTGAGAACGAAGGAGGGGTCGCCCCGCCACGCGGCGAAGAGGCCGTCCTCGAAACCTGTGCGCGTCACTCGCTTCAGATAGACGGCCGGAATGATCTGGTCCGTGTCCACGTTGGATCGCCGCAGCGGAACGCCGATACCTTTGTGTGTGCTAAAGGATTCCATCGAAAAATCTCCTAAATTCCTTGAGTCCTAGGCCAGATCTGCCGGAGCGGACAACGTTCCCCGGACCGCGGTCGCGGCGGCCACGAGCGGCGAGACGAGATGCGTCCGACCTCCCTTGCCTTGACGTCCCTCGAAGTTTCGGTTGGACGTGGAGGCCGAACGTTCCCCCGGCGCCAGCTGATCCGGGTTCATTCCGAGGCACATCGAGCACCCGGCCTGACGCCACTCGGCACCCGCAGCGGTGAAGATCTCACCGAGTCCTTCCTTTTCCGCCTGCGCGCGAACCCGCATCGAGCCGGGCACAACGAGCATCCGGACGCCTTCCGCAACGTGGCGGCCACGCAGAACCTCGGCAACGGCACGAAGATCCTCGATCCGGCCGTTGGTGCACGAGCCGACGAAGACGGTGTCGATCGCAACCTCACGCAACGGGGTCCCGGCTTCGAGTCCCATGTAGGTCAACGCTTTCTCGGCCGCCTGCCGTTCACTCTCGTCGGCGATATTTGCCGGATCGGGAACGGCCTCACCGAGCGGCAGACCCTGACCGGGGTTGGTGCCCCACGTCACGAACGGCGTCAATGTGCTCGCGTCGATATGGACCTCGTTGTCGAAAACGGCGCCCTCGTCAGTCTTCAGCTGTTCCCACGCCGCCACTGCGGCGTCCCAGTCGGCACCCTGGGGAGCATGGGGACGACCCTTGATGAATTCATAGGTGGTCTCGTCGGGTGCGATCATCCCGGCGCGGGCACCCGCCTCGATCGACATGTTGCAGATGGTCATCCGCGCTTCCATGGACAGCTTCCGGATCGCCTCACCGCGATATTCCAGAACGTAGCCCTGACCGCCGCCGGTTCCGATCTGCGCGATGACGGCGAGAATGAGGTCTTTACTCGTGACACCGTCGGGCAATTCGCCGTCGACGGTGACGGCCATCGTCTTGAAGGGCCGCAGCGACAGCGTCTGGGTCGCCATGACGTGCTCGACCTCGCTCGTGCCGATTCCCATGGCGAGTGCGCCGAAGGCACCGTGCGTGGAGGTGTGGCTGTCACCGCACACCACCGTCATGCCCGGCTGTGTCAGACCCAGCTGAGGGCCGACCACGTGCACGATGCCCTGATCGATGTTTCCCATCGGATGAAGACGGACACCGAACTCCTCGCAGTTCCGCCGGAGCGTGTCGACCTGAGTCCGGGAGATGGGGTCTGCGATCGGCTTGTCGATGTCCACGGTGGGAACGTTGTGATCCTCGGTGGCGATCGTGAGATCCGGCCGGCGCAGGGGCCTGCCGGCGAGCCGCAATCCGTCGAACGCCTGCGGGCTCGTCACTTCGTGAACGAGATGCAGGTCGATGTAGATGAGATCGGGATTGTTCCCCTCACCCCGAACAACGACATGGTCGTCCCACACCTTCTCTGCCAGGGTGCGTGCTTTCTCCGCCATCTTCTCCACCTCTGTGTGTCACTTCGCACAGCGGGCTTCGGGCCGGTCCGCGGTGCGCTTGATGTCGTCAGTCTCATCCCGGGCACGCACTCGACGGAAGCCGTAGGTGCGCTATGATCCCACCATGCGAGAAACTGGTATCGACCTATGAGACAGCATAGCGGCATCGGAGTGCTGGACAAAGCGGTAGGCGTGCTACATGCCGTGGCCGAGAAGCCCTGCAGCCTCACCGAACTGTGCTCGCGCACCGGACTACCCCGCGCCACCGCACACCGGCTGGCCGTAGGTCTCGAAGTGCACCGCCTCCTCACCCGGGACACGGACGGACTCTGGTGCCCCGGTCCCGGCCTGGCCGAACTCGCTGCCACAGCCAATGATCCGCTCGTGTCGGCAGCAGCGCTCGTGCTTCCGCGCCTGCGCGAGATCACCGGGGAGAGCGTGCAGTTGTACCGCCGGGAAGGCACCCAGCGCATCTGTGTGGCGGCCATGGAACCGCCGACCGGTCTGCGCGACACCGTCCTCGTCGGTGCCCGGCTTCCGATGAGCGCGGGCTCGGGCGCCAAGGTGTTACTCGCGTGGGCGGATCCCCAGACTCAGCGCGCCGTTCTTCCCGACGCCGCGTTCGGCGAACGCGTCCTCCTGGAAGTCCGTCGGCGAGGCTGGGCGCAAAGTGCCGCCGAACGCGAACCGGGCGTCGCCAGCGTCGCCGCGCCCGTTCGCGACGGGAACGGTTCTGTCATCGCCGCCATTTCGGTGTCGGGGCCCATCGACAGAATGGGTAGACGGCCCGGTGCCCGGTGGGCGGCTGATCTCCTCGCCGCTGCGGAAGCGTTGCACAAGCGACTGTGAATATGCTCGGTCTCATCCGTACCGCGACAGGAGAGACTTGATGGGCAGCAATCAGCGAGCACAGATCACGATGACGGATTCGGAGATCACCGAATTCGTCGACCACAGCAGGGTCGCGACTCTCGCAACGGTGGGTGCGGACGGCCGCCCGCACCTCGTGGCCATGTGGTACGCCGTGATCGACGGCGAGATCTGGTTCGAGACCAAGGCGAAGTCGCAGAAGGCCGTCAATCTGCGCCGAGACGACCGTGTCACGATCCTCATCGAGGACGGTGACACCTACGACACCCTGCGGGGTGTGTCGATCGACGGACGGGCCGAGGTCGTCGACGATCCGGACGCGCTGTTTGCCGTCGGCGTCAGCGTCTGGGAGCGGTACACGGGGCCCTACTCCGACGAACTCCGGCCCGCGGTCGACCAGATGATGCACAAGCGGATCGCTGTTCGGGTGGTTCCCGACCGTGTCCGGAGCTGGGACCACGCAAAGCTCGGTCTCCCGGCCATGCCCGTCGCCGGGACCACCGCCGCCTACCTGACACAGCCCGCTCGCCGACAGTGACGCGCGACGGCTGATTCTTCTGCCACTGCCGCGCGCCCCGGGAAAAATGAGGGGCATTCTCCATTCCACCGGCGTAACTTCACACAGTGAACCATCTACCGAGGGAGTTCGCCGTGGCCGAAGCGAGTAACGAAGAAATGCGAAAGAAATTCCGTGAGGCACTCGAACGGAAGAATCATCAGGCCGGAATGTCCACTCAGCACAAGGACGGCAATTCCAAAGTGCATCACGTGCACGGCCCGGCCGATCACAAACGCGAATTCCGCCGCAAGAGTGGATAAGCGAGCACACTGACAGAAAGAGAAACACCCTCCACCGAAGTGGAGGGTGTTTCTTGTGTAGCCCCGACGGGATTCGAACCCGCGCTACCGCCTTGAGAGGGCGGCGTCCTAGGCCGCTAGACGACGGGGCCAAGAACTTGGTATTGCACTCACTGGTGTTGCACGAACCTGGTGTTGCTCTGGAAGCTCAGCAAGCATAACTTGCTGAAGTTCGGTAACAAAATCGGCCGAACTTCCGCTGGGGTACCAGGACTCGAACCTAGAATGGCGGTACCAGAAACCGCTGTGTTGCCAATTACACCATACCCCAATGGCCTGTTCGGACCGCTGAGCCGGAGGGCTCCGCGGGCCGCTCGGGCCGAAGAAGAGATTACCAGCCTAGTGGCGGGATTTACCAAATCGCCTGGTCAAGGGCGGTCTCTCTCATCCTTCGGCCGTCGGCCACTCTCACTCGGCGATACTCGCGCGAGCTGAACGCAACCGGGACAGTGACACGTCGCGCCCGAGCAGTTCCATCGACTCGTAGAGGGGCGGGCTGATGTGCGAGCCGGTGATGCCGACTCGGACGGGGGCGAACGCCTTCCGCGGCTTGAGACCCAGTCCGTCGACGAGCGACGCCTTCAGGGCCTCCTCCAGCGCCGCTGCATTCCACACCGCGACGGCTTCCAACGAAGCCAGGGCGGCGTCGAGGACGGGCGCGGCATCGGCACCCAGGTTTTTGGCTGCGGCGGCGGGATCGATGGTGAAATCGTCCTCGTCCACGAACAAGAATTTCAGCAGTCCCCAGGCGTCGGACAGCACCACGATCCGCGTTTGGACGAGTTCTGCTGCCGTCGCGAACACCGCCTCGTCGACCGTCTCCCCCAGATGTCCGTGCACGGTGAGGAAGGCGCGCAACCGCGCCGCGAAATCGGCGGGCTCGAGGAGCCGGATGTGCTCGGCGTTGATGGCGTCGGCCTTCTTCTGGTCGAAGCGCGCGGGATTGGAGTTGACCTTCGTGATGTCGAAGGCTGCGACCATCTCGTCCAGCGAGAACACGTCGTGATCGTCGGAAATGCCCCAGCCGAGGAGGGCGAGGTAGTTCAGCAGACCCTCGGGCACGAAGCCGCGGTCGCGGTGAATGAACAGATTCGACTCGGGATCCCGCTTGGACAGCTTCTTGTTGCCCTGCCCCATGACGAACGGGAGGTGGCCGAACTGCGGCGTGAAATCCGCCACACCGATGCGCTGCATAGCCTCGTAGAGGGCCAGCTGCCGGGGCGTCGACGAGAGGAGATCCTCGCCGCGCAGCACGTGGGTGATCTTCATCAGGGCGTCGTCGACCGGATTGACCAGGGTATACAGAGGAATGCCGTTTCCACGGGTGAGCGCGAAGTCGGGCACCGTACCGGCCTTGAACGTGGTGTCACCGCGGACGAGGTCGACCCAGCCGAGGTCGTGCTCGGGCATACGCAACCGGACGACGGGCTTGCGCCCCTCGTCCAGATAGGCCTGGCGCTGCTCCGGGGTGAGATCTCGGTCGAAGTTGTCATACCCCAGCTTGGGATCGCGGCCGGCGGCCTTGTGCCGCTCCTCGACCTCTTCCGGCGTGGAGAACGACTCGTAGGCTTCACCCGCCGCCAGAAGCTTCCCGACCACGTCCAGGTGGAGTTCGCGTCGCTGGGACTGCCGGTAGGGCTCGTAGGGCCCACCGATCTCCGGGCCCTCGTCCCAATCCAAGCCGAGCCAGCGCAGCGCATCCAGGATCGCCTGGTACGACTCCTCACTGTCACGGGCAGCATCGGTGTCCTCGATACGGAACACGAACGACCCGCCGTTGTGGCGGGCGAAGGCCCAGTTGAACAGGGCGGTACGGACGAGCCCCACGTGCGGGGTTCCGGTGGGCGACGGGCAGAAACGGACGCGAACTTCGCTTGTGGTCATGGCTCACTTGGGTCGGCGCTGGGAAAACGGACCTCTACAGGCTAGTCCGCCCCCCAGGTCGACACGAGAGCCGTCAGCGCTTTGCGGTCACGGGGTTGGTGAGTGTCCCGATACCACCGATGGTCACGCTGACACTCTGACCCTCGACGATCGGCCCGACGCCTTCCGGCGTGCCAGTGAGGATGACGTCGCCCGGGAGGAGAGTCATGACCGCGGACACCCATTCGATGATCTTCGGAATGTCATGGAGCAGAAGCGAAGTGTTGCTGCTCTGCTTCACCTCTCCGTCCACCTCGGTCGTGATGTCGACGTCCGACGCATCGAGCTGCGTTTCGATCCAGGGCCCGAGGGGGCAGAAGGTGTCGTGGCTCTTCGCTCGAGTCCACTGAACGTCCTGGCGCTGATGATCACGCGCCGACACGTCGTTGGCGGCCGTGTAGCCGAGAACGACGTCGAGAGCCTTGGCCGCTGGGACGTCCTTGCACGGCCGGCCGATCACCACGGCCAACTCCCCCTCGTAATGAACCTCGTTCGAGGATTTCGGCAGGACGATCGCCGCGTCCGGGCCCACGATCGACGTATTGGGCTTGAGGAAGATCACCGGGTCCGCAGGCGCTTCCCCACCCATCTCCGCGGCGTGGGCGGCATAGTTCTTGCCGACACAGATCACTTTGCTGGCGAGTATGGGGGCGAGCAGGCGAACGTCGTCCAGTGGCCAGCTCCGACCGGTGAAAGTAGGAGTGCCAAAAGGGTGCTCGGCGATTTCCCGGGCAGTCAGGGAACCGTCCTCCCCCTCGATACTCACAAACGCAACACCATCGGGACTTGCCACTCGACCAAGACGCATGCCCGAGAGTCTATCGCCCGGCGGCGGGCGGCCTCCGGCATTCCCACCCGGGAGGGTATAGACTCCGACCATTCGCCAATATATGGGACCTTCATCCTAGATACTGAGATTGACATGACTACAACGAACGTCGAGGCCACCGCCGTCGGATCGGCGCGCAAGTGGTGGATGCTCGCACTCGGGATGTTTGCGCAGGCGGCGCAGGCTGTCTTCGTCAATGGCGTGGCCTTCCTCATCCCGGAACTACAGGCGAGCCACGGCCTGAGTTTGGCCCGCACCGGACTTCTCGTCGCCGCGCCCACCGTCGGCGTGATGCTGACGTTGATTGCGTGGGGCGCGCTCGCCGACCGGTACGGCGAACGCACCGTGCTCGCCATCGGAATGGCGGTGACCGCGGCCGCCGGACTCGGAGCCGCCTCGTCCGGATCACTCTCCGCCACGGGCGTGTTCCTCGTCCTCGGCGGTATGGCCGCAGCCTCCGCGAACGCGGCGAGTGGACGAGTCGTGGTCGGCTGGTTCCCACCCGAACGCCGGGGTCTCGCCATGGGAATCAGGCAGATGTCCCTCCCCCTCGGGATCGCGTGTGCTGCGCTCACCATGCCCTCCCTCGCACACGAACACGGGATCGGCTGGGCCCTGGCCTTGCCGACCGCCCTGTGCGCGGCCGCAGCACTCGCCTGCGCAATCGGAGTCGTCGACCCGCCACGACCGAGTCGCACGTCGGCCGCGGGTCTCGAGATGCTGGCTAATCCGTACCGGAACAGCAGTACCCTGTGGCGAATTCACGCCGTATCGGTTCTACTCGTCGTCCCGCAATACACGGTATGGACCTACGCCCTCGTCTGGCTCATCTCCGAAAGGCATTGGGAGGCAACCGCTGCAGGCCTACTGGTGACCGTCGCTCAGGTTCTCGGCGCACTCGGACGGATGGCAGTCGGCGTCTGGTCGGACGCCGTCGGTAGCCGATTGAAGCCACTTCGCTGGGTGGCCGCCGCCGGTGGACTGTCGATGGCGGCGCTGGCCCTGTCGGATTCGGCCCCGTCCCTACTGGCGATACCGGCGCTCGTCGCCGCTTCCGTTGCCACCGTAGCTCCCAACGGCCTCGCGTTCACGGCCGTCGCCGAGATCGCCGGTCCGTTCTGGGGCGGACGCGCACTCGGAGTCCAGAACACGGGACAATTCGTCGCTGCGTCACTGGTCCCGCCCACCTTCGGGGCGCTGATCGGAATACTCGGCTTCCCACTGACCTTCGCTATCGCGGCGGCCTTTCCGGTGATTTCCATACCGATGATCCCCCTGGCCGGGTCCGCAGACCCGGCCAGGGGGACCGGAAAAGATTAGAGACCAACCGCGTTTCTAGAGCGCTGCGGCAATCCGGTCGCCCACCTCTGCGGTCACGACCGCAGCGTCACCCCGCGAAGCCAGATCCGCTTCGACAGCGGTCTCGATACGGACGGCATCCTCGTCACGCCCGAGGTGGCGCAGCAGCAGGGCCGCAGACAAGATGGCCGCCGTGGGATCGGCGATGCCACGACCGGCGATGTCCGGGGCACTACCGTGAACCGGTTCGAACATCGAGGGATTGGTGCCGGACGCATCGATGTTGCCCGACGCCGCCAGACCGATACCCCCGGTCACCGCACCCGCGAGATCGGTGATGATGTCACCGAACAGGTTGTCGGTGACGATGACATCGAAGCGCGACGGATCGGTCACCATGTAAATGGTGGCCGCGTCGATGTGGCAGTACGCCGTCTCGACGTCCGGGTACTCGGCCGAGACAGTCTCGACCGCACGGGTCCAGATTGCACCGGCATTCGAGAGCACGTTCGTCTTGTGGATCAGGGTGACGTGTTTGCGTCGAGTCTGCGCGAGCTCGAAGGCATAGCGCACCACTCGCTCCGCGCCGAACCACGTATTGACCGACACCTCGGTGGCAATCTCGTGGGGAGTACCGACTCGGATTGCGCCACCGTTACCCGTGTACGGACCCTCGGTCCCCTCGCGCACGACCACGAAGTCGATGTCCGGTTGCGCCGCGAGCGGCGACTTCGTTCCCGGATAGAGCTGGGAGGGACGAAGATTCACGTGGTGGTCGAGCGCGAACCGCATGGTGAGCAGGAGTCCTCGCTCGAGGATGCCCGGTGTCACGGACGGGTCGCCGATGGCACCCAGCAGGATCGCGTCGTGGGTGCGGATCGCCGCCAGATCAGCGTCCGGCAGGAGTTCACCGGTGGCGTTGTATCGACGGGCGCCGAGGTCGTACTCGGTGGTTTCCAGGTCGGGTACGAGCTTCCGCAGCACCTTCAGCGCCTCGGCAGTGACCTCGACACCGATTCCGTCACCGGGAATGACCGCAAGCTTCATGAACGCCTCACTTCATCAGAGAACTGTGCGCGTGTTCCGGCACGAGGTGCCGGAACACGCGCACGAAAGGATTTCAGGCCAGGTCGACGAGTTCGATCTTGGTGGCGCCCACTGCGGTGGAGATCGCGTCACGCACGTCGGCAGGAACCTCCCGGTCGACCCGCAGGAGAATGGTGGCACCCTCACCCTCGGCGTCCTGGCTGAGCTGTGCGGCCTGGATATCGATGCCGGCGTTGCCCAGCTGGGTGCCGATCTTGCCGAGCGCACCCGGCTGATCGGTGTAGTTGATCACCAGGTTCAGGCCTTCGGCGCGCAGTTCGAAGTTGCGTCCGTTGATGTTGACGATCTTCTCGACCTGCTGAGGACCGGTCAGGGTACCCGACACGCTGATGACGCTGCCGTCACCGAAGACGCCGCGAAGGTCGACGACGCTACGGTGGTTGGGGCTCTCGGCGGCCTTGGTGACCTCGGCCGTCACGCCACGCTCTTCCGCGAGCGCAGGCGCGTTGACGAACGTCACGGCGTCCTCGATCACCGCCGAGAACACGCCACGCAGAGCCGACAGTGCCAGCACCTCGACGTCCTCGGAGGCGAGCTCGCCGCGCACATCGACGGACAGATTGACGGGGACCTCGCCCGACAGCGCCCCGAGGAGCACACCCTGCTTGCGAACGATTTCGAGCCACGGGGCGACTTCCTCACCCACGGCGCCACCGGACACGTTGACGGCGTCGGGAACGAAATCGCCTGCAAGAGCCAGCAATACGGACTTCGCGACATCGGTGCCGGCGCGGTCCTGAGCCTCACTCGTGGAGGCGCCGAGGTGCGGCGTCACGACGACCTCGGGAAGGTCGAACAACGGGCTGTCCGTGCAGGGCTCGGTCTCGAACACGTCGAGGCCCGCAGCACGCACGTGACCCGACTTGATGGCCTGGGCCAGCGCCGCCTCGTCGATCAGGCCACCGCGGGCGGCGTTGACGATGACGACACCCTTCTTGGTCTTGGCCAGGTTCTCCGTACCGATCAGGCCCTTGGTCTCCGGAGTCTTGGGGAGGTGGACCGAGATCAGATCGGCGCGCTGCAGCAACTCGTCGAGCGAAACCAGCTCGATGCCCAACTGGGCGGCACGGGCCGCGGACACATAGGGGTCGTAGGCGATGACGTGCGTCTCGAACGCCGCAAGACGCTGAGCGAAGAGCTGACCGATTCGGCCGAGCCCGACGACGCCGACGGTCTTGCCGAAGATTTCGACACCGTTGAACTTGCTGCGCTTCCACTCACGGTCACGCAGGGTGGAATCGGCTGCGGGGATCTGGCGGGCCGCGGCGAGCATCAGCGCGACAGCGTGCTCGGCTGCGGTGTGAATGTTGGACGTCGGCGCGTTGACCACCATGACACCGCGCTCGGTGGCGGCCGGTACGTCGACGTTGTCGAGCCCGACACCGGCGCGGGCGACGATCTTGAGCTTGGTACCGGCGGCGAGCACCTCGGCGTCGACGGTGGTGGCGGAGCGGACGAGGATCGCGTCGGCCTCGGGCACCGCCGCGAGCAGGGCCGGGCGATCAGGTCCATCGACCCAACGCACCTCCACACCGTCGCCCAATGCCTCGACGGTGGACGGCGCGAGCTTGTCGGCGATCAGAACAACAGGACGGCCTGGCTGGCTCACGTGCAAACTCCCTGATTAGGTGGGTGTGGAGGTGTTTTAACCACACACAGCTTAGTCCGCCCTCACCGGGAATCCGCATCCCGGTAGGCAATACCACATAGTGGACGCCCGCGACAGCGCAGATGGTCCGATACGACGCCGGCCCAACGCCACACCCGGGTGCTCTGTCGAGACCGAGGTGACATTGGGCCGGCGTCGTGCGCGCAACGGTAAAGCGATGAAACCTAAGCGGTTTCGGTGATCGGCCGGTCGACCCAGCTCATCAGGTCGCGCAGCTTCTTGCCGGTGACCTCGATCGGGTGCTCGGCGTTGGCCTTGCGCAGGCCCTCGAGCTCGGTGTTGCCGTTCTCGACATTCGCGACGAGGCGGCGGGTGAACTCACCGGACTGGATGTCGGCGAGGATCGCCTTCATGCGCTCCTTGGTGCCGGCGTCGATGACGCGCGGGCCGGAGAGGTAGCCGCCGAACTCCGCGGTGTCGGACACCGAGTAGTTCATGCGGGCGATGCCGCCCTCGTACATGAGGTCGACGATGAGCTTGAGCTCGTGCAGCACCTCGAAGTACGCCATCTCGGGCGCGTAGCCGGCCTCGACCATGACCTCGAAACCGGTCTTGACCAGTTCCTCGGTGCCACCGCACAGCACTGCCTGCTCGCCGAAGAGGTCGGTCTCGGTCTCTTCCTTGAACGTGGTCTTGATGACGCCGGCGCGGGTGCCGCCGATGGCCTTGGCGTAGGACAGCGCGAGCGCCTGGCCCTCACCCTTGGGGTCCTGGTCGATCGCGATGAGCGCGGGAACACCCTTGCCGTCGACGAACTGACGGCGAACCAGGTGGCCGGGGCCCTTCGGGGCGACCATGCCGACCGTGACGAACTCCGGGGCCTTGATCAGGTCGAAGTGAATGTTGAGGCCGTGTCCGAAGAACAGCGCGTCGCCGTCCTTCAGGTTGGGCTCGATGTCGTTCGTGAAGATCGACGCCTGAGCGGTGTCGGGTGCGAGCACCATGATCACGTCGGCCCACTCGGACACCTCGGCCGGCGTGCCGACCGTCAGGCCCTGCTCCTCGGCCTTGGCGCGCGACTTCGAGCCTTCCTTCAGACCGATGCGGACATCGACGCCCGAATCGCGCAGGCTCAGCGAGTGCGCGTGGCCCTGGCTTCCGTATCCGATCACAGCGACCTTACGGCCCTGGATGATCGACAGATCGGCATCGTCGTCGTAGAACATCTCGACTGCCACAGTTCAACCTCTTTCTTGGAATTTGCGTATCTAAAGTACTAGCGAGTGGCCGTGATGGACTTCGGCCCCCGTCCCACGGCCACGACCCCGGACTGCACGATCTCCCGGATGCCGTACGGATCGAGCATCCGCAACAATGCATCCAGCTTGGATCGCGTTCCTGTCGCCTCGATCGTGACCGACTCCGGGGAGACGTCGATCACCTTGGCGCGGAACAGATTCACTGTCTCGATCACCTGAGTGCGCACGCTGGCGTCGGCACGCACCTTGATGAGCAGCAACTCGCGGGCGACGGAGGCGTCACCGTCCTGCTCGACGATCTTGATGACGTTGATCAGCTTGTTGAGCTGCTTCGTCACCTGCTCGAGCGGGAACTCGTCGACGGTCACGACGATGGTCATACGCGAGATCTCGGGGATCTCGGTGCCGCCGACGGCGAGCGACTCGATGTTGAATCCACGACGGGAGAACAGCGCGGCCACCCTGGCCAGCACGCCCGGCTTGTCCTCGACGAGAACACTGAGGGTGTGGCTGGTGCTCACTGATCTTCCTTCCCGGCCGCTGTGGCCGCGCCCGAACGCTGTTCGCGTTCCATGGCCTCGTGAATGACTGCGGGCTCCGCCGCGGCCTCGTCGTCGTCGAACAGCGGCCGGATGCCCCGAGCCGCCATGATCTCGTCGTTGCTGGTGCCCGCTGCGACCATCGGCCACACCTGGGCGTCGGCGCCGACGATGAAGTCGATCACCACCGGCCGGTCGTTGATGGACTGCGCCTCACGGATCGCCGCCTCGACGTCCTCCTCGCGCTCGACCCGGATTCCGTGACACCCCAACGCTTCTGCGAGCTTGACGAAGTCGGGGATGCGGATCGCACCGTGCGTACCGAGGTTGGTGTTGGAGTAGCGCTCGTCATAGAAGAGCGTTTGCCACTGGCGAACCATGCCGAGGTTGCCGTTGTTGATGAGCGCAACCTTGATCGGGATGCCCTCGAGCGCGCACGTCGCAAGTTCCTGATTGGTCATCTGGAAGCAGCCGTCGCCGTCGATGGCCCACACCTCGGTGTCCGGCTTGCCCATCTTCGCGCCCATGGCGGCAGGCACGGCGTAGCCCATCGTGCCGAGGCCACCGGAGTTGAGCCACGTACGGGGCTTCTCGTAGTTGACGAACTGCGCAGCCCACATCTGGTGCTGTCCGACTCCGGCGCAGTAGATCGCGTCGGGACCGGCGAGCTTGCCGACCGCCTGGATGACGAACTCGGGAGACAACGCTCCGTCCGAGGGGCGGTCGTAGCTGAGCGGGTACGTCCGCCGGATCCCGTCGAGATACGCCCACCACTCGGTGAGGTCGAGAGTCGTCCCGGTCGCCCGGTCCGCCTTGATGGCCTCGATCAGCTCGACGATGACCTCTTTGCAGTCGCCCACGATCGGAACGTCCGCGTACCGGTTCTTCCCGATCTCGGCCGGGTCGATGTCGGCGTGGATGACCTTGGCGTCGGGCGCGAACGAGTCGAGCTGACCGGTGACACGGTCGTCGAACCGCGCGCCCAGGGTGATCAGCAGATCACTGCGCTGCAAGGCGGCCACGGCCGCGACCGTGCCGTGCATGCCGGGCATGCCGCAGTTCAGGGTATGACTGTCCGGGAACGCACCGCGCGCCATGAGGGTGGTGACAACCGGGATACCGGTCAGCTCGGCGAGCTCGAGCAGTTCGGGTGAGGACTCCGACTTGATCACACCGCCACCGACATACAGCACCGGCTGCTTGGAGTCGGCGATCAGGCGCGCTGCCTCACGGACCTGCTTGCCGTGCGGCTTGGTGACGGGACGGTAGCCGGGCAACCGCATCTCCGGCGGCCACGAGAACGTCGTCTGCGCCTGCAGGACGTCCTTCGGGATGTCGACGAGTACCGCACCCGGGCGCCCACTCGACGCGAGATAAAAGGCTTCCGCGATGATCCGCGGGATGTCGACGCCGTCGGTGATGAGGAAGTTGTGCTTGGTGATCGGCATCGTGATGCCGGAGATGTCGGCTTCCTGGAAGGCGTCGGTTCCGATCAGGCTGCGGCCCACCTGGCCGGTGATCGCCACGACAGGAACGGAGTCCATCTGAGCGTCCGCCAGTGGCGTGACCAGGTTGGTGGCACCCGGGCCGGACGTCGCCATGCAGACACCGACCTTGCCGGTCGCCTGGGCGTACCCGGTGGCGGCATGGCCTGCACCCTGCTCATGACGAACGAGGACGTGCCGGACCTTCTTCGAGTCGAAGAGAGGGTCGTAGACAGGCAGAACCGCACCACCCGGAATACCGAATACCGTGTCGACCTCGAGCTCCTCGAGGGCTCGGACCACGGACTGGGCGCCGCTGACCCGCTCGGGGGCGAGTTGGCGGCGGCTACCGGTCTGCGTCGCGGCGGCCGCGGTCGTAGGGCTGGCAGCCCCCGACTTGCGCGGCGTGGGTTGAGGCCGTGCGGTTGGTGCGCTCACTGGGAAATCCTCTGATTCTGGCTCCGGGCAACAAAAAACCCCCGTCAGCGAATGCTGTACGAGGGTGGCGCGTCGTTTCTGGCGAGTTGAAGAAATCGACTCAGGCGACGACGCGCCGGCCGATTACGAGCAACTCATTCTGTTTCACGCGCTCGACGGTAGGCGCGCTAATGGTGAACAGTCAACTTGGTGAGTCGGCCGTCCCAGAATGTGAGATACGTCGGCTGCGGTGCGAAGATGTAGAGGTGTCAACTCCGCAGCAGCCCGTGCCACCAGACTCATCATCCCACACGACCGACATCCCCAAGCAGGTCATCCGAATTTCGCCACTCGCCTATATCGGATGCGCCTTCCTGCTCTTCGCCGTCTCGTTCCCCATCTTCGGCTGGCCGGCCGCCTTCGGGTGGCTCCTCGTGGCCCCGATCCTCGCCGCGGCGTGGGTCGCCCGGGTTCGGACCACGGTCACACCCGAGGGGCTTCACGTGCGAAGACTGGTCGGCGGGCGGGCCCTCTCGTGGTCGGAGATCACCGGATTCCGCTTCCCGAAACGCGGCTGGGCGCGCGCCACGCTGACCGACGGCGGCGAGGTGGCTCTCCCTGTCGTCACCTTCGATCGTCTTCCCCAGCTCGCCGCGGCGAGCGGTGGGCGGATCCCCGACCCCTACGCGGCGGCCGCAGCGGACGCGGAGCAGGCGCCCGACCCGGCCTCCGACGGTGAAGACCCGGACAAGAACCAGCCGCGCACTGACGGCGGATAACGCGCGAGTAGCGTTGATCAGTACTTCCGTACGCTGACTAAGGAATACGCTCATGCCCCCGCTGAGGTCCCGAACCACCACCGCAGGACGAAATGCCGCCGGCGCCCGCGCGCTGTGGCGTGCCACCGGAATGACCGACTCCGACTTCGGTAAGCCGATCGTCGCGATTGCGAACTCCTACACCCAGTTCGTCCCCGGGCACGTCCATCTCAAGAACGTGGGCGACATCGTCGCCGACGCCGTGCGCGCTGCCGGTGGGGTACCTCGCGAGTTCCACACGATCGCCGTCGACGACGGAATCGCCATGGGACACGGCGGCATGCTCTACTCCCTCCCCAGCAGGGAAATCATCGCCGACTCCGTCGAGTACATGGTCAACGCCCACACCGCCGATGCACTCGTGTGCATCTCGAACTGCGACAAGATCACTCCGGGCATGCTCAATGCCGCACTGCGGCTGAACGTTCCCACGGTCTTCGTCTCGGGTGGGCCCATGGAAGCCGGCAAGGCGGTGGTCGTGAACGGTGTGGCCCAGGCGCCGACCGACCTCATCACCGCCATCTCGGCGAGCGCCAGCGACGAGGTCGACGACGAAGGGCTCGCCGAGGTCGAGCGCAGTGCCTGCCCGACCTGTGGGTCCTGTTCGGGCATGTTCACCGCCAACTCGATGAACTGCCTCACGGAGGCACTCGGACTCGCGTTGCCCGGCAACGGTTCCACGCTGGCAACCCACGAGGCCCGGCGCGCGCTCTTCACCCGCGCGGGCACCACCGTCGTCGAAGCAGCCCTGCGCTATTACAAGGACGACGACGAGTCGGTCCTCCCGCGCAACATCGCGACGCCCGCCGCGTTCCGCAATGCGATGGCCCTCGATGTCGCGATGGGTGGTTCCACCAACACGGTGCTGCACACCCTCGCTGCTGCCCAGGAGGGCGAGGTGTACGACTTCGATCTCGACAAGATCGACGAGATCAGCCGCAAGGTGCCGTGCCTGTCCAAGGTCTCACCCAACTCGGACTATCACATGGAAGACGTGCACCGAGCGGGTGGAATCCCCGCGATCCTCGGCGAACTCCGCCGGGCCGGGCTGCTCGAAAGCGACGTCTCGACCGTGCACACCAAGAGCTTCGACGAGTGGCTCGACACGTGGGACATCCGGTCGGGCAAGGCTTCCGACGAGGCCGTCGAACTCTTCCATGCCGCACCCGGTGGTGTCCGCACCACCGAGCCGTTCTCGACGAACAACCGCTGGTCGTCACTCGACACGGACGCCGCGAACGGCTGCATCCGCGACTTCGAGCACAAGCACACGGTCGAGGGCGGTCTGGCCGTGCTCCGCGGCAACATCGCCGTCGACGGCGCGGTCATCAAGACGGCGGGAATCGACGAAGACCTGTTCCACTTCCAGGGGCCCGCGCGTGTCGTGGAGTCGCAGGAAGAGGCGGTGTCGGTGATCCTCGGTAAGAAGATTCAGCCCGGTGAGGTCCTCGTCGTGCGCTACGAGGGTCCCGCCGGCGGGCCGGGAATGCAGGAGATGCTGCACCCCACGGCATTCCTCAAGGGTTCCGGCCTCGGGAAGAAGTGCGCGCTGATCACCGACGGCCGGTTCTCCGGCGGTTCCTCGGGACTGTCCATCGGCCACATCTCCCCCGAGGCGGCCAGCGGCGGCGCCATCGGCCTCGTGGAGGACGGCGATCAGATCCTCATCGACATCGCGACCCGCACGCTGAAGCTCCTCGTCGACGACGAGGTGCTCGCCGAGCGCCGGGCGAAGATGGAGTCGTCCGAGCGTCCGTGGCAGCCGGTGAACCGCGAGCGCACGGTCACCACCGCACTGCGCGCCTACGCGGCGTTGGCGACCTCCGCCGACAAGGGAGCGGTGCGCCAGGTCCCCTGACCGACGATCCATTCGGGTGCACGATGCCGGGCACCGCTGCGGAGATTCCTTCGCCGCGGTGCCCGGTTTCTTTCTGCATCAGCGAGGGCCGTCCGCCGTGACGTGACCGCAATCACGAGGTAGTCAACTCGCTCAGAGCCCGAGCCGCTCGCCCGACCTTCACTGATCATTCTGATCAGTTACCGGCCCGCTCCTTGCACATGGCGCTCAGTAGTGGTTCCCTCAGTTGGCCGATGAGACCTACATCACATCGGCGCACAGCCACCATCCTCCGGCCCACGAGGCCACCGGGAACACAACCTAGGAGCGACACATGCCAGGAGTCGGCATATGGCGAACGAAATCCGTCGAGCAATCGATCGCGGACACCGACGAGCCTGACACTCGGCTGCGGAGGGAATTGACCGCCAAGGATCTCACCGTCTTCGGCGTGGCTGTCGTGATCGGTGCCGGCATCTTCACGCTCACGGCCCGCACCGCAGGCAACGTCGCCGGGCCGTCCATCTCGCTCGCGTTCGTACTCGCCGCCATCGCGTGCGGGCTCGCCGCGCTGTGTTACGCCGAGTTCGCGTCCACCGTTCCGGTGGCCGGAAGCGCATACACCTTCTCGTACGCCACCTTCGGCGAATTCGTCGCCTGGATCATCGGCTGGGACCTTATCCTCGAATTCGCACTCGCGTCGGCCGTGGTGGGCAAAGGCTGGTCCCTGTATCTGGGCAACGCGCTCGGCTTCAGCGGCGCCACCACAGCACATCTCGGGCCGATCGACTTCGACTGGGGTGCGCTGATCATCGTCGGCGCCATCACCGCCGTGCTCGCCATCGGCACCAAGGTCTCCTCCCGCGTCTCTGCGATCATCACGGCCATCAAGATCGCCGTCGTTCTTCTCGTCATCGCAGTGGGCGTCTTCTACATCAAGAAGGAGAACTACGCGCCCTACATTCCGCCCGCCGAGGGTGCGTCGAGTACTGCGCAGGGCGTGCACCAGACCCTGTTCTCCTTCCTCACCGGCGCCGACGGCAGCAGTTACGGCTGGTACGGCCTGCTCGCCGCGGCCAGCCTCGTGTTCTTCGCCTTCATCGGATTCGATGTCGTCGCCACCACCGCCGAGGAAACCAAGAACCCGCAGAAGGCTCTGCCCCGCGGCATCCTGGGCTCCCTCGCCATCGTCACCGTCCTCTACGTCGCCGTCACCCTCGTCCTCACCGGCATGGTCAAGTACACCGATCTGAAGACCGGGAGTCCGCTGGTCGGTGACAGCAGTGCCACTCTCGCCACCGCTTTCGAGGCACACGGCATCACCTGGGCGCAGACGGCCATCAACTTCGGCGGGCTCGCCGGCCTGACCACCGTGGTCATGGTCATGATGCTCGGACAGACCCGAGTGCTCTTCGCGATGTCTCGGGACGGACTGATGCCGCGCGGGCTGGCCAAGACGGGCACCAAGGGGACGCCAGTTCGGATCACCCTGATCGTCGGGGCGGTCGTGGCTTTCCTCGCCGCGTTCTTCCCCATGGGCACGCTGGAAGAGATGGTGAACATCGGCACGCTGTTCGCGTTCGTGCTGGTCTGCATCGGTGTGATCATTCTTCGCCGCACGCGGCCCGACCTGCCGCGCGGTTTCCGCGTCCCGCTCGTTCCGCTGGTTCCGATCCTCGCCGTCGCCGCCTGCGGATGGTTGATGCTCAATCTCTCGGTGGAGACGTGGATCCGGTTCGTCGGGTGGATGGCACTCGGTGTGCTGATCTACTTCGCCTACGGCCGGCGCAAGTCCGTCCTGGGCCGGCGTCTCGCCGCCGAGGCGGAGCCGCCGGAAGAGGAGAAGCTCCCCGAGTTCGCCCAGAACTGATTCGCACAGTACTGACCTGAGAGACACGACTCCGCCGCACTTCCCTGAGGAGGTGCGGCGGAGTCGTCTGCGAAGTCAGATGAGCGGGTTGGCCCCGTTGAGGAAGATCCAGGTGCAGACGCCGGCAGCGACACCCAGGATCAGCGCAACGAACGAGCCGATGAACGGACGGGTCGCCCAACCCCGGCGACCGTCGAGAGAGATACGACCGGGCCCGGTGAGAATGATGACCCCGGCGCACACACCGAGCAGGGTCTCGTACTCGGTTCCCGCAGGCGCGAAGTACTCGAGGCCCGGTTCCGCCGTCTGGCGGAACGCCCACGCGTTGATCATTACCGCGAGAACCGAAGCAGCGGCCAGTGGCGTCACCAGTCCGAGGATCAGCAGCGCCCCACCGGCGACCTCACCGACAGCACCCAGGATCGCAAGGAGCTTCGCCTGCTGGAATCCGGAGTTCGCCAGCATCTCCTCGAACCCGTCGAGACCCGGGCCGTTCCATATTCCCGTCAACTTCTGCAGTCCGTGCACCAGAGCCGTGCCGCCCACTGCGAGGCGCAGTGCGAGCAACCCGAGGTCCAGGGTTCCGCGACCGATTTTCACGTCACCGTCATCCGCCGTCCCGACCGCGGTCGTACCGGGCGATGCGGCCGCTGCGGCGGAAGTGCCGCCGAGAACCTCCGTCGGCTGATCCGATCCGAACGACCCCGAGTCCCGGTAGGCCGGGATCTGCTCGGTCGGCAGACCCGCGCCCCGCGCGTCGCCGAAATCCAGTTCGTCGTCGGTGTGCGGAAGCGTGCGTCCCCCGGAACCCGGCGCCGGCGTGGCCGTCGGAAAACGCTCCGTCGGAGAGTCGTACGGGCTGGAGACCTTGCCGTAGTCCGGTGAGGCGCCGTGGTCCGAGGCACCGGGGTCCGGCGACTCGCTGGGATCTTTCCGCATGTCAGTCACACCGTCCAGGGTAGGTCGGCGCGGGGAACATCGCCGGGAAGCAGGTGCGGCGTGGCGGTGACGCCGCACCCTTCCGTAACGTTTCACTCATGATGGTGGGTGGGCTGAGCCGCAGGGCGACCGGCAGATCGATATGGATGGTGTCTGTGCTGTGCGTCACCGCGTTGCTCGCGGCAGGCTGTGCGAAGTTCGACGATTCGGCGTCCTCACCGTTCAGCCCCGAACCTTCCGAGGCGTCGGGTGCCGAGGTAGAGCCCGAGAGTCCGCCTCCGTCCACCACCACACCCCCACCGCCCAGCGGGCCGCTCGGACCGTGCCAAGATCCGGACCCCAGTGTCATCGCCACCTGTCTCGACACCACGGGCGGGCTCGTCGTCCTTCCCGACGCAGCCACCGCGCTGGTCGCAGAACGACGCACCGGACGCATCCTCGAGGTCGCACAGGGCCGCCAGCCCAGAGAGATTGCGCACATCGACGTCGACGCCAGTTCCGACGGTGGACTCCTCGATATCGCCCTGTCACCGAGCTTCGTCGAGGACAACTTGATCTACGCCTACATCTCGACTCCCACCGACAACCGGGTGGTGCGCGTCGCACCGGGCGATACGGCCAAGGAAGTGCTCGGCGGGATTCCGCGGGGAAATGTCGGCAATGCCGGTTCACTCGAATTCTCCGGCGACGAACTCATGGTGCTCACCGGAAACGCCGGCAACCCGGCCGCCGCGTCCGATCCCGCCTCACTCGCCGGCAAGCTGTTGAAAGTCACCGCACTGTCACCCGCCCCGACCCCCGCACAGCCCCGCCCGCAGGTCGTCCTGTCCGGCATCGGGACCGCCGGTGGGGTGTGCGTCGACCCCGGTGTGGCGGTCTGGGTCACCGACCGCACACCCCTCGAGGATCGCCTGCAGCGCGTAAGCGCCGACGGTGCCGTGTCCTCCCCGGTGTGGACGTGGCCGGAGCGCCCCGGAGTGGGCGGCTGCGTGGCCGCGCAGGATGTCGTCGCGGTGTCGTTGAGCACGGCCAAAGCAATGTCCGCGCTCGCCGCCGACCCGAGCACCGGAGCGGTCACCACTGCCCCGGGCGTCATCGTCCAGGACCGGTACGGCCAGCTCGGTGGAGCCGCCCTCGGACCGGACGGGCTGATCTGGGTCAGCACGGTGAACAAGACAGCCGGTCAGCCCGGCCCCAACGACGACCGTGTGATCAAGATGCCGTTGCCCTCGGGCGGCGGCGGGTTCGACTGATCGGCTCCGCTCCGCCCCGCGTGCACGCCTGCACCCATGTACGAACAACAGCGAGAGACTAGCTGCACGCCTCGATGACGAGTTCCTTGACGCGTGCGGGATCTGCCTGACCCCGCGTCGCCTTCATGACGTCGCCGACGATCTTGCCTGCAGCGGCCAGCTTTCCGCCGCGAATCTTGTCGGCGATATCAGGGTTGGCTGCCAAGGCCTCGTCGACGGCCGCCTTCAGCTTGGTGTCGTCCCGCTCGACCACGAATTCCGGATGGTTCGCGACAACCTGCTTGGGGTCGCCCTCGCCGTCGAGGACGCGGTCGACCACCTGGCGCGCCACCTTGTTGTTCAGTGTGCCGTTGTCGATGAGCGCGACCACCTCGGCCACCTGCGCCGGAGTGATCGGCAGGGCCGTCAACTCCACGCCGCGGGTGTTGGCCTGCTGGGCGAGGTACGACACCCACCACGATCGTGCGGCTTCCGGGGAGGCTCCGGCCTCGGCCGTGGCGATCACCAGGTCGAGGGCACCTGCGTTCACGAGGTCGCGCATCACCTCGTCGGAAACACCCCAGTCGGCCTGGATCCGGGCCCGACGGACCCACGGCAACTCCGGCAGTGTGCCGCGGAGTTCCTCGATCCATTCGGCGCTGGGCGCTACGGGCTCGAGGTCGGGTTCCGGGAAATAGCGGTAGTCCTCGGCGGTCTCCTTGCGCCTGCCCGGCGAGGTGGTGCCGTCCGCCTCCTGGAAGTGGCGTGTTTCCTGGATCACCGCACCCCCCGACTCCAGCACGGCGGCCTGACGGCGCATCTCGTACCGGACCGCCACCTCGACGCTCTTGAGGGAGTTGACGTTCTTCGTCTCGGTCCGGGTTCCCAGTTCGGTAGCACCGATCGGCATCAGCGACACGTTGGAGTCGCAGCGCATCGAGCCCTGGTCCATCCGCACGTCCGACACCTTCAGCGACTTCAGCAGATCACGGAGGGCGGTGACGTAGGCGCGGGCCACCTCGGGCGCGCGCGCACCGGCACCGCTGATGGTCTTGGTCACGATCTCTACCAGCGGCACGCCCGCCCTGTTGTAGTCGAGCAGCGAGTGGCTTGCTCCGTGAATACGGCCGGTCGCGCCGCCGACGTGCAGCGACTTCCCGGTGTCCTCTTCCATGTGTGCACGCTCGATCTCGACGCGCCAGGTGGTGCCGTCGTCGAGGACGACGTCGAGGTAACCGTCGGTGGCGATCGGCTCGTCGTATTGCGAGATCTGATAGTTCTTCGGCTGGTCCGGGTAGAAGTAGTTCTTCCGCGCGAAACGGCCCCACGGCGTGATCGAGCAGTTCAGCGCCAGACCGATCCGGATCGCGGACTCCACCGCCGCCTCGTTGACCACCGGCAACGACCCCGGCAGGCCCAGGCACACCGGGCACACCTGCGTGTTCGGCTCCGCACCGAACTCGGTGGGGCACGGGCAGAACATCTTGGTGTTGGTGCCGAGCTCTACGTGTACCTCCATGCCGAGAACAGGCTCGTACTTGGCGAGCACATCGTCGTAGTCGAGGAGGGCAGGCGCGTCGACAGCAGTCATGCAGAAGAGTTTATGCGCCTGCTCGTGTGCCGAAAAACGCGGTCAGCCGAAAAAGGCGGCTGCCTCGTCGTACCGCTCGCGCGGCACGGTCTTGAGGTGACGGGTGGCGTCGGTGAGCGCCACCAATTCGATCGACGTGCCATGCAGGGCGACCATCTGCCCGAAGTCTCCGCGGTGGACCGCGTCCGTGGCGTGCACCCCGAAGCGGGTGGCGAGTACCCGGTCGTACGGGGTGGGAGTGCCGCCCCGCTGCACGTGCCCGAGGACCGTTGTCCGTACTTCCTTGCCGATGCGGCGCTCGATCTCGGCGCCGAGCTGCTGCGCGACACCGGTGAATCGTTTGTGCCCGAACTCGTCGATGCCGCCTTCGCGCAGAGTCATCGACTCGGGGGTGGGTGCCGCACCCTCGGCGACGACACAGATGAAGTGGGAGTCGCCCCGCTGGAACCGCTTCTTCACCATGTCGCACACCTCAGCGACGTCGAACGGCACCTCGGGAACGAGGGTGAGGTGCGCGCCCGTCGCCAGACCCGAGTGCAGCGCGATCCAGCCGGCGTGTCTGCCCATCACTTCCACCAGCATGACCCGTTGGTGCGACTCTGCCGTGGTGTGCAACCGGTCGATCGCATCCGTCGCGATGGACAGCGCGGTGTCGAAGCCGAACGTCACGTCTGTGCAGTCGATGTCGTTGTCGATGGTCTTCGGAACCCCGATAACCGGGACACCGCTTTCTGCCAACCATCCTGCGGCAGTGAGCGTTCCCTCACCTCCGATCGGAATGAGGGCGTCGATCCCGTTGTCGTCGAGGGTCTGCCGGATCTGGTCCAGTCCGGCTTTCAACTTGTCCGGGTTCACCCGGGCCGTTCCGAGGATGGTGCCACCGCGGGTGAGGATGCGGTCGATCCGGTCGTCGTTGGACAACGGAACCTTGCGATCCTCGAGCAGGCCGCGCCACCCGTCCCGGAATCCGACCACCGAGCTGCGGTACCGACCGTCGGCAGTGCGCACCACCGCCCTGATCACCGCGTTGAGTCCGGGGCAGTCGCCGCCGCCGGTCAGGATCCCGATCCGCATCCAAGCACCCCTCGTTCTCCCGTTGCGGCGCCGTCCCCTAGAGGGACGGCACCTCGTCTGGTGATGGTGGTTCTCCTTATCCATCTTGCCGCTCCGGCGCCGTGAGAGCACCTTGGACCGCCGGGTTCTTTTCAGCCCGGTGTGACGAGGCCACTCTCATAGGCGAGTACCACGGCCTGTGCGCGGTCGCGGAGATCGAGCTTGGACAGCACCTTTCCGACGTGCGTCTTGACGGTCTGCTCGGCGACGAACAGGCGGTCGGCTATCTCGGTGTTGGACATCCCGCGGGCGATGAGTTCGAGAACCTCCCGCTCGCGCGGGGTCAGCGCCGACAGCGCAGCGGGTTTACGACGCGTAGTGCTGCGGCGACTGGTCACGTCGGCGATGAGACGCCTGGTGACGGTCGGCGCCAGAAGTGCCTCCCCGTCGGCGACGACGCGGACCGCACGAACCAGTTCTTCGGCGGGCGCATCTTTGAGCATGAAACCGCTGGCTCCGATGCTGAGTGCTTCGTAGACATAGTCGTCGACGTCGAAGGTGGTGAGCATCAGCACACGAACCGGGGGGTCGAATCCGGCCGACAGGATCAGGCGCGCCGCATCGAGGCCGTTCATCTCCGGCATCCGGACATCCATGAGCACCACGTCGGGACGCAGACGTTTGACCTCGGTCACCGCCACAGCCCCGTCCGGTGCGTCGCCGATCACGCTGATGTCGGGCTGTGAGGAGAGGAGGGCGCCGAAGCCCTGACGGACCATGGCTTGATCGTCTGCGATGAACACGGTGATGGCCACGCCCGTCAGCCTAGGCTGACGCGGCCGCAAACTCGGCGTGCACCTCGAATCCACCGTTGTCGTGCATCCGGGTGGTGAGCACTCCCCCGACGGCCTGCGCACGCTCGCGCATGCCGATGATTCCGTTGCCTCCGGTGGACTCGTGCCTGGTCAGCGCGGACGCGAGACTCCGTTTCGCCGGACCGTTGACCACGGCAAGCGACACGATCGGAGATTGGTACGTGATTTTCACCTCGACCGCCGCACCCGATGCGTGCCGCGCAGTATTGGCCAGTGACTCCTGCAGGATGCGATACATCACCAATCCGACCGACTCGGACACGAGTGTCTGATCACCGGACACAGTCCAGGTGACCGGAATCCCGGCCCGCCGACTGCCCTCGAGCAACTCGCCGATCTGGTCCACCCCCGGCTGCGGGGCGTGCTCCGCGAGCTGGCCGTCGCTCCGCAAGACGCCGAGCAGTCCGCGTACCTCGTTCAGTGCGGCGCGCCCGGCGGCGCCGATCGACTCGAATTCCGCGCGGGTCTCGTCCGACACGTTCGCGATGCGGTATGGGGCGCTCTGCGCCTGCACGACGACCATCGACATGTGATGTGCGACAACGTCATGCAGGTCGCGGGCGATGCGTGCCTTCTCCTCGAGAATCGTGCGACGCGTGCGTTCGAGCTCGCTCAACTCCTCCTGCCGGGCGAGTTGCCTGCGGGAGAGCACGAGCCAGCGGATCAGCAGGCCGAAGACGACGATCGCCGTGAGCCCGACGGCCCAGCCGCGGCCGTTGGTGCCGGGAGTGTCGGCGAGGAAGAGGAGCACCGTCGAGATCCACGCGACACCGACCACGGGAATGGCCGCCCGCATACTCACAGCCGCCAGGAGCGCGAGGATCACCAGGATATGGACTACCTGCCAGGGATAGTCGTAACCCTCCTGCAGTCCGAAGACCCGCGGAATGACCAGAGCCGACACTGCAGAGACAGCCCACCCGAGAGCGGGGTTAGCGCGGATCAGAACGAAAGGGAACGCTGCGAGCGCCGCAACGAACGGCTGAATCGGCGGGCTGACCTGGTGCGTCAATTGCAGTGTCGGCCACGCGACAGCGAAGAGAATCGCTGTGACCGAGGCAATTGCCACGTTGAGCCACTGACCTCGAGCAACGCTCCGGATTCGCGTCTTCTTGTCCACACGTCGAGCGTAGGAGCTGCCTTCGCAGCGCGTCCTCACTCCGCGGGCCGAGGTACTTCTAGTACCGAGGTATGAGATTGCAGCCGACTGGTCCTCCGAAGCCAGGAATCGAACCGGACTCCGGTGTGATGTGGCTGCGTAACGCTTGTTCATACCGTCGTCCTCATGCGAACGACGGGGACACGGAGAACTACGTGGGCAGCAGTGGCCTGTGCCGCAACGGCACTTCTGACCACTACCGGGTTTTCCGGCACCGGGACCGCGGGCACACCCCGGGCGGAGAACGCCGCCGCATCGGACGCGGTACGCACGCTCACCTCCGCCGAGGAGTTCGGCGAAGCGTCCATCCCCGAGGACTTCGAATCCGTCATGGGGTACACACCCCAGCGCGTCGAGGGAATGCTCGCCGACCCGGACGGCGACTGCTCGTCCCCGGTTCCGCTGCCGGTCGAATTCGTTGCGTCGTGCAAGGCCCACGACCTCGGATACGACCTCCTCCGTTACGCCTCCCTGTCTGGGAACGACCTCGAGCCGTGGGCCCGACAGAGCCTGGACGCACAGCTCGATCGACGCATGCACGCGGCCTGTGACACGCGCGTCGACGAAAGAGCTCGCGCATCCTGCTACGTCATGGCGAACATCGCGGCCACTGCCGTCACGGGAAATAGCTGGCGCCAGGGATATTCCGCGCCCGTCACGGAGTCCGGAGTCAAGTACGGGCTCGCAGGCGGTCTCGGTGTGACGCTTCTCGCGGGCGCCGTCTGGTCCCTCCGCCGCCGTCCGGAACCCGAGGGAGCCGTCGCATGAGCACGACCACCGTCCTGGGCACCCGGCCTCCCGGGGACTACGGAAGCCGGTACCGGCATCTGCGCTGCGCCGGGCCTTCGCCACGACGATTCCGGTGTCGGCACTCCCTCGGGCGTCCTCCACGATCGTCGTCACTCTCTGCGTACTCGCTTCTCTCACACCGTCATTGCTCCCTCGAAGCGCCCTGACGCAGGCACTGTTCACCGGGGTCTTCGCTGCGGCGGGGCTCGGGATGCTCGTCCTCGCTCGTCGGTTGCGACAGGTGCTCACCCGCTCCTCCGGCTCCCGGGTACCACGGGAATCCGTTCGACTCCTCGCCTTGCTCGGCGCGATGGTCACCACCACCTGGGCGATGGTCGCGGCCGATCACTGGCAGGACTCCCTCCGGCAGGTGATGGGGATGAGCAGCGTCGGCCCGGGCCACTGGATGCAGGTGATCCTCGGAGCCGTAGCGACGTTCGTGGTCGTGGTCGCCGCCGGTGCGACCGTCGCCTCGGTGGCCCACCGTCTCGGCTGGATCGGCAGTGCTACGACGGCCGTCGTTCTCGCGACCGGTCTGCAACTGGTTGCCGGGCCCGCCGTGTGGGAGATGATGTCGCGTTCCTACAGCGATTCCAATGACGTGGTCGACGTCTCGTCGCAGCGCCCGATGTCCGCCGCACGAGCGGGGAGCCCCGAGTCCGTTGTCAGCTGGGAGTCGCTCGGGCGACAGGGACGTCGCTTCGTGGCAGCCGGTGAACAGTCCGGGAGTATCCGCACGTACGTCGGAATGAACTCGGCACCGGACGTGAAGTCCCGTGCGGCGCTGGCAGTCTCGGAACTCGAGAGGGCCGGCGGATTCGCCCGCTCGGCCATCGTCGTCACCGTCCCCACCGGCTCCGGCTGGATCGACGAGAACGCGGCGGAAGGATTCGAGGACCGCTTCGACGACGACGTCGCGATAGTCGGGCTCCAATATTCCTACGCACCGAGTTGGATCACCTTCGTCTTCGGCCGTTCGGCGGCCGACGAATCGGCGGCAGCATTGTTCGATGCGGTCGCCGATCGCATCACGGCACTACCCGATGCGATCCGTCCCGCTCTCTACGTCTACGGTCAGAGCCTCGGATCCGTCGGCGGGAGCGCGCAATTCGCCGACGCGGCAGACCTCGGCCGGCGAGCATGTGGGGCGCTGTGGGCCGGACCGCCCGCCGGGTCCGTGATGACCGACGGCGCAACGGTTCTGGCCAACACGTCCGATCCCGTCGTGTGGTGGTCACCCGACCTGATCCTGCGCCGGCCCGATCTGTCGCGGGCCGTGGCCGATGCTCCTGTCCCACAATGGATTCCCGGCCTGACGTTCCTCCAGGCGAGCGTCGACCTGGTCTCGGCGCTGAATTTCCCAGCCGGGCACGGGCATCGCTACGGGAAGGAACAGGGCACCGCCCTACCCGACTGCGACCTCACTCGGTGATTCGAGGGGACCACGAGCAGCTTCGAACGCCGCACCCACCCGGTAGAGCCGCTCGTCGGCCAGCGCCGGCGCCATGATCTGGAACCCGACCGGGAGACCGTCGTCCGCCGACAGTCCGGACGGAACGGACATGGCGCAGTGGCCCGCGAGATTGGTAGGCAGGGTGCACAGGTCCGACAGATACATCGCGAGTGGATCGCCGACCTTCTCCCCCAGCTTCCAGGCCGTGAACGGACTGGTGGGCGACACGAGGACATCGACCTTCTCATAGGCCCTGTCGAAGTCGCGGGAGATGAGAGTCCGGACCTTGAGCGCCTGGCCGTAGTACGCGTCGTAGTACCCCGCCGAGAGTGCGTAGGTACCGATCATGATGCGACGCTTGACCTCCGGGCCGAAGCCCGCGGCACGGGTAGCTGCCATCACCTGATCCGCGCTCATGTCACCCTCGTCGATGCGCAGTCCGTAACGCATGGCATCGAACCGGGCGAGATTCGAGGACACCTCACTCGGGAGGATCAGGTAGTACGCCGCGAGCGCGTACTCGAAGTTGGGACACGACACTTCGACGACCTCGGCGCCCAGTTCGGTGAGCTGTGCCACGGCAGCGTCGAACGAGGAGAGGACGCCGGGCTGGTAGCTGTCGGAGTGCAGTTCCTTGACTACGCCGACCTTCACACCCCGCAGGTTGCCGCTCGCGCCCTCCCGCGCCGCGGCGACCACCGGACGGACCGGCGCATCGATGGAGGTGGAGTCGCGCGGATCGTGACCGGCGATCACCTCGTGCAGCAGGGCGGTGTCGAGAACCGTGCGACCACACGGCCCACCCTGGTCCAGCGACGACGCACAGGCGACCAGGCCGAAACGGGACACCGTGCCGTAGGTCGGCTTGGTGCCCACCGTCGCGGTGAGGGCGGCGGGCTGACGGATCGATCCACCGGTGTCGGTACCGATCGCGAGCGGGGCCTGCCGGGATGCGAGCGCCGCGGCGCTACCGCCACCCGAGCCACCCGGGACGCGCGTGGGGTCCCACGGGTTGCGGGTGGGGCCGTACGCGGAGTTCTCGGTGGAGGAGCCCATGGCGAACTCGTCGAGGTTGGTCTTGCCGAGGATCGGGATTCCGGCGGCGCGAAGCTTGCCCGTGAGAGTCGCGTCGTAGGGGGCGACCCAGTTCTCGAGGACCTTCGAGGCACACGTGGTGGGCATGTCGGTGGTCGTGAAGATGTCTTTGAGCGCCAACGGAACTCCCGCCAACGGCGATGCAGGAGCCTCACCGGCCGCGAGTGCGCTGTCCACCTCCTTCGCCGACACGAGGGCCTGCTCCCCCGCAACGTGCAGGAAGGCTCCGAGTCCGCCGTCGACCTCCGCGATGCGGTCGAGATGTGCCTGGGTGACCTCGACGGACGACACCTCACGGCTGTGAATCTTCGACGCCAGTTCTGCCGCGTCGAGTGTGGTCAGTTCGGCGCTCATTCGCCCTCTCCGAGAATCTGCGGGACGGCGAAGCGATCCTGCTCGACAGCGGGCGCGCCGGACAGCGCCTGCTCCGGGGTGAGCCCGGGAACGATCACATCCGGACGGGTCACGTTGGTGACCGCGTTCGGGTTCGCCATCGGCTGGACGTCTTCTGCGGGAACCTCGGTGACCACCTTCACGTGGCTGAGAATCGAGTCCAGCTGACCCGCGAACTCGTCGAGTTCGGCGTCGGTCAGGGCGAGTCGAGACAGCCGCGCGAGGTGCGCGACCTCGTCACGGGAGATGGCAGGCACCGCGGGGCCCCTTTCAGGTCGGACGTACACAATGTCCTTCCCAGCCTAGAGCGTGGCCGGATCAGCCGTGCAGCCAGCGCCGCTTCCTGACGGTCGGGAAGGGTGGTGGAACCACCAAGACCACGACCGGAGTGGTGGTGATGGGCCCAGGTTTCGAGTCGACATGTTTCGCGAATGAGGCGATTCGGTATCGGGGGTGTCAACTAATCGAGCGCGACCAGCAACTCCCGCGCAGCCGGTCCCCGAAGGCGGAGGGGGGACCGCATACTCGGAACCGAAAGTGCAAGGATGGTCGTGACGGGGGTCGCAGGTAGCACTCCCGCGTTTATCTCGTGGTGAAAGGGACGCACGTGTCGTATCTGCTTCGCGTCCAGCTCCCCGACCGACCAGGTAGCCTCGGCTCGCTCGCCGTCGCCCTCGGTTCGGTGGGCGCTGACATTCTGTCGCTCGACGTGGTGGAGCGGGGTGCAGGATTCGCCATCGACGACCTCGTGGTCGATGTCGAGCCGGGGTCCCTCCCCGACACCCTGATCACCGCCGCCGAGGCCCTCCCCGACGTCACCATCGATTCCATTCGTCCCTACGCCGGAATACTCGACACCCACCGCGAACTCGAGTTGATCGATCAGGTGGCCACCGCGGCGGACGACCGTCTGCAGGTCCTGGTCGACGGCGCTCCGCGGGTGCTGCGCGTCGGCTGGTCCGTGGTCGCGGACCTGGGACCGCGGGGCGCTTACCGCGTGGTCGGAAGTTCCGGAGCTCCGGAAACCCATGCCACGGACATCCCGTGGATGCCCCTCGAGAAGCCGATGGCGCTGGACGGTGAGGGTGACTGGGTACCGCGGGTGTGGCGCGATATGAACACCACCCTGGCCGCGGCCCCACTCGGCGCCACCGGCCGCGTGCTGATGCTGGGCCGGCCCGGGGGTCCAGAGTTCCGCCCGTCGGAAGTCGCGCGGCTGGGGTATCTGGCCGGCATCATCGCAACCGTGCTGGGCTGAGGGCCTTACCCGCGGCCTGCCTCACACCAGTTCGCGGACCAGGACGGTCAACTCCACGCCGGGTACCGGATGCCAATTCCGTTCGGCCACAGGAACAAATCCGTTGCGGTCGTAGATGCGCCGGGCAGCTTCCATCGACGGCTGCGTCGACATCACGACGGCCCGGTCGCCCCGGTCGTAGGCGGTGTCCAGTACGTGCCGCACCAACGCCGAACCGACGCCGGAGCCGCGCGCGTCCGGCGACACCGCGAGCATGCGGAACTCGAGTTCGCCCGGCTGTGCCACATCCGCGTAGGGCGACGCCGGATCCGCGATCGTGACGGAGCCGACGACCCGGCCGTCGATGACGGCAACCCGGACATCCGCCTTCTCCACACGTCCGGCCGTATCGCGCAGGCGTTTGGTGTACGGATCGTGTGCTTCGACGAATCCGCCGCCGACGTACGCGATCACCGTCAGGTCGCCGACGACCTCGTACTCGTCCGGGGTCACATCCCGTATTTCGATCATGTCCAGAACTATGGCAGGACACCTCACGGTGCCCAAAAAACAGGAGTGAGGTACCGGTCACATCGCCGAATCGGCCACAGCCTCCGGCCCACCTTCGAGCAGTCGCCGGAATCCGTCCTCGTCGAGAACAGGAACACCGAGTTCGACGGCCTTGTCATGCTTCGAGCCCGGTGATTCCCCGACCACCACATAGGCCGTCTTCTTCGACACCGAACCCGCGGCCTTGCCGCCTCGGACGAGGATGGCTTCCTTGGCCTGATCACGCGAGAACGTCTCGAGTGATCCCGTCACCACAATCGACAAGCCTTCGAGGTTGCGCGGGATCGATTCGTCACGTTCATCTTCCATGCGCACCCCGGCCGCCGCCCACTTCTCGACGATCTGCAGATGCCAGTCGACTCCGAACCATTCCGCGACCGCGGCGGCGATGGTGCCGCCCACGCCGTCCACTGCCGCCAACTCCTCGACAGAACTCTGGCGGATCCGATCGAGCGAACCGAACTCGCCGGCAAGCGCACGGGCAGCCGTGGGTCCCACATGTCGAATCGACAACGCCACGAGCACCCGCCACAGCGGTTTGTCCTTCGCGGAGTCGAGGTTGTCGAGGAGCCGCCGGCCGTTGGCGGAGAGAGCCCCCGCCTTGGTTCGGAAGATCGACGTCTTCAGGAGATCGTCCTCCGTGATCGAGAACAGGTCACCCTCGTCCTCGATCGCTCCGGCCTCGAGCAGCCCCGTCGCGGCCTCGTAACCGAGCACCTCGATGTCGAACGCGCCGCGGCCCGCGACGTGGAAGACCCGCTCCCGGAGCTGCGCGGGACAGTAGCGCTGATTGGGGCAGCGGATGTCGGCATCCCCCTCCTTGGCCGGGGCCAGGAGGGTGCCGCACTCGGGGCAGTGTGTCGGCATGACGAACTCGTGTTCTTCGCCCGTGCGCACATCGACGACGGGCCCCAGAACCTCTGGGATGACGTCACCAGCCTTGCGGATCACCACGGTGTCACCGATCAGCACACCCTTGCGCTTGACCTCGGAGCCGTTGTGCAGGGTGGCGAGTGACACGGTGGAACCGGCGACGGTGACCGGTTCCATGTAGGCGAAGGGTGTGACCCGTCCCGTCCGCCCCACATTGACCCGGATGTCGAGGAGCTTGGTGGTGGCTTCCTCGGGCGGGTATTTGTACGCGATTGCCCACCGCGGGGCTCGCGAGGTGGAACCGAGCCGGCGTTGCAGCGACATCTCGTCGACCTTCACCACCAGTCCGTCGATTTCGTGCTCGACGTCGTGCCGGTGTTCGCCCCAGTACTGGACCTTCGCCACCACCGCGTCGGCGCCCACGACGCGGGAGGTGTGTGAGGAGACGGGCAGACCCCACGCGGCGAGCGCCGTGTAGGCGTCGTACTGCGAGACGGGCTCGAACCCTTCGATCCGGCCGAAACCGTGACAGATCATTCCGAGACGGCGACGGGCAGTGACCGCGGGATTCTTCTGCCGCAGCGAGCCGGCTGCGGAGTTGCGGGGATTCGCGAAGGGCGCCTTGCCTTCGTCGACGAGCGCGGCGTTGAGAGCCGCGAAATCCTCGAGCCGGAAGAACACCTCGCCGCGCACCTCGAGCAAGGCGGGAACCGGGTATTCGTCTGTGCCGGTGAGTCTTTCCGGAATGTCGTCGATCGTGCGTGCGTTGAGTGTGACGTCCTCGCCCGTGCGCCCGTCACCGCGAGTGGCTGCGCGCACGAGTCGGCCGTTCTCGTACACGAGGTTGAGTGCGACGCCGTCGATCTTCACCTCGCAGAGGTAGGGCAGATCGGCGCCCGCCTCCTGTTCCACCCGGCTGATCCAGGTGCGCAACTCGTCGGTGGCGAACACGTTGTCGAGACTGAGCATCCGCTCGAGGTGGTCGACGGAGGTGAAATCCGTCGCGAAGCCGCCGCCGACGAGCTGGGTCGGCGAGTCGGGGGTGCGCAGGTCCGGGTACTGGTTCTCGAGGTCGTTCAACTGTCCGAGCAGCGCATCGAACTCACCGTCGGAAATGACGGGCGCGTCGCGGACGTAGTAGCGGAACTGATGCTGCCGCACTTCCTCGGCCAGTTCGTTCCACCGCTCCCGTACGTCGCCGGGGGCGGGTGTCGGGGCTTCGGTCGATTCAGTCACGTCCGAAGATTAACCGGTCGGGCCGACAGCCAACCCGCGAGTCACAGTGATTCGGGGTCGTCGGTGAACGCACTACTCACTTCAGTGCTCAGACGCAGGGCCTCACGACTCCACTGCTCGTCTGCTCCGGCGAGCCCACATGCCGGGGTGACCGCCACCTGGGTGCGCAGTGTCGTGCGGGGAAAACCGAGTCGGTCGATCAGCGTCACGGCCGGTGCGGCGAGGTCACGCCACGTGGTGGGGACCGACGGCGCCACGCTGGGGATCAATCCGAGAGCCAGCTCCTTCCCGGCGTCGAGCAGTTCCCCGATGCCGTCCAGATCGGCTGCTGTCAGCTGCGCCACGTCCAGGCCGACCGCTCGTGCCGTACTGCGCCGCAGCAGGTCGGTGGGTATCCCCGCGGCGCAGCAGTGCACCATCGTGACACCACCGGAGCCGGTGAGAGTCGCCTCGAGTACCGCGAGGGCTTCCGGTTCGGGCAGCGCGCGGACCGTCTCGAGACGGGTCCGGCCGGACAACGTGCCCGCCAGCACCGCAGGCAACCGCGGTTCGTCGAACTGGATCAGGACCTGCGCACCGACACGTCGGGTCACCTCGGCGGCATGCCGGGCCACACCCTCGCCCAGCGACTCGGCGAAGTCCCGCACCGCGCCCGGATCGGTGAGGACGCGGCGGCCCGTGCCGAACTCCACTTCCGCGGCCAAGGTGAGCGGTCCGACCGCCTGCACTTTCACCACATGGTCGGCGCCGACCAGACCGGCTGTCTCCCAGGCTTCTTCGAGCGCGTCGAGGTCCTGGTTCAGCAGGTCGGTGGCCCGCTTGGCCACCGAACCTCTCCGCGAGACCACCCGGTACGCCGTCGTGGATACGTCCAGCTGCAGATCGACGAGAAGTGCGCTCGCACGGCCGATCATGTCTGCTCCGAGCCCCCGCGCGGGCAACTCCACCAGGTGAGGAAGCCTGCCCAGTTCCCCGAGAACGATCGTGGCGGCTTCGCGTGCATCGGTTCCGGGCCACGAGCCGACGCCGGTGACCGCACCGGCCAGCGAAACAGTGTGTGTCACTGCGCGGTCGGACGGGAGTCGGTACCCGAGATCGTTCCACTGCCGAGGACGATGTCGCCCGCCGGATCCGTCCGGTAGAGGACCACTGCCTGACCCTTGGCCACACCGGTGAGGGGTTCGCGCAGCGAAATGGCGATGCCGCCGTCGACTGCCTCGGCCACGGCCTCGGCCAGGCCGCCGTGCGCGCGTACCTGAACCGTGCACTCGATCGGCGCGTCCGGCACCCGGCCCGACGTCCAGACGGCTCGCTCGGCGCTGATCGCGTGCACCTCGAGGTTGCGAGCAGAACCCACCCGGACGGTGCCCGTCTCCGGCTCGATCGCCGTGACGTACCGCGGCTGTCCGTCCGCTGCGGGACCCTGGACGCCGAGACCCTTGCGCTGGCCGATGGTAAAGCCGTGTACGCCTTCATGTTCCGCGAGAACTTCACCCGAGTCGGCGTCGACCACACTTCCGGGGCGCACACCGATCCGCGCGCCGAGGAACGCCCTGGTGTCGCCGGAGGGGATGAAGCAGATGTCGTGGCTGTCGGGCTTGTTCGCAACGGCCAGACCGCGCTCGGCCGCCTCCGCCCGGATCTGCTCTTTCGGAGTGTCACCTACCGGGAACATCGCCCGGGACAACTGCTCGGCGGTGAGCACACCGAGAACGTAGGACTGGTCCTTGTCGGCATCGACAGCGCGCCGGAGCACCCCGTCGTGAAGCTGCGCATAGTGACCCGTGGCCACCGCGTCGAACCCGAGCGCGATGGCGCGGTCCGCCAGCGCCGCGAACTTGATCTTCTCGTTGCAGCGCAGGCAGGGGTTGGGTGTCTCACCGGCGGCGTAGGACGCCACGAAGTCGTCGATCACGTCTTCCTTGAAGCGATCGGCGAAATCCCACACGTAGAAAGGGATTCCGAGAACGTCCGCCGCACGCCTGGCATCACCGGCGTCCTCTTTGGAGCAGCACCCCCGCGATCCGGTCCGCAAGGTTCCCGGTTCGGCGGACAACGCCAGGTGCACACCGACCACGTCATGCCCTGCAGCCACAGCCCGGGCCGCAGCGACGGCGGAGTCGACTCCGCCACTCATGGCCGCCAGTACTCGCATCAACGATTCCCTCCACGCGCTCCGACACCGGCGAGCCCCGCGGCGCGGGCTCGCTCCACTACTTGCGGCAGCGCCGCGATCAACGCTTCCACGTCTCCCGCCGTCGACGTGTGCCCCAACGAGAACCGCAGCGAACCCCGCGCGGTGGCCGGGTCCACACCCATCGCCGTCAGGACGTGACTCGGGCGAGCCACGCCCGCCGTACACGCCGAACCGGTGGAGCACTCGATTCCCGCTGCGTCGAGCAACATCAGCAGGGAATCACCCTCACAGCCGGGGAAAGTGAAATGGGCATTGCCGGGCAGGCGTGCAGCACCGACCGGCCCGTTCGATACGGCGTCGGGAAGAATTTCCTGCACTCGTGTAATCAGCTGGTCCCGCAGGACGGTCAACTCCTCGGCGCGCGCGTCGAGGTTCGCGGTGGCGTGCCGCAATGCCGCTGCCATCCCGACGACACCGGCCGTGTCCGGGGTACCCGAACGCAGGTCGCGCTCGTGACCGCCGCCGTGCAGTAACGGAACGCATGCCACCTGCCGTCCGAGCAGCAGTGCACCGACTCCCTGCGGGCCGCCCACCTTGTGCGCGGCGATACTGAGCGCGGAGAGACCGCTCGCGGTGAAATCGACGGGCAGATGGGTGACGGCCTGGACCGCGTCGCTGTGCATGGGAATCTCGAACTCCGCCGCGACCGCTGCCAGTTCGGCGATCGGCATGATCGTGCCGACCTCGTTGTTGGCCCACATGATTGTGACCAGTGCGGTTTCGTCGGCATGGCGGGCCAATTCGTCGCGCAGCACGTGCGGGGACACCCGACCGCGCTCGTCGACCGGAAGCCACGAAACCTGGGCGCCTTCGTGCTGCTCGAGCCACTCCACCGCGTCGAGGACGGCATGATGCTCGACGGAACTCGTGATGATCCGCACCCGGGCGGGATCGGCGTCGCGGCGGGCCCAGAAGATGCCTTTGACCGCCAGGTTGTCACTTTCGGTTCCGCCGGAGGTGAAGATCACCTCGGACGGACGGGCCCCGAGGTCGGCCGCGATCGATTCGCGCGCCTCCTCGATACGGCGGCGGGCGGCACGTCCCGAGCCGTGCAGCGAGGACGCATTGCCCACGGTCGAGAAGACGTCGGTCATCGCCTGGACGGCCGCGGGCACCATGGGAGTGGTAGCTGCGTGGTCCAGGTAGACAGGGCTGTCGGCACTGCGGGCAGAGGTCATGACCCGACCAGGATAACTCAGGCGATCAGGCGCTCTTCCGTCTCGATCCGGGTACCGGTCCGCTGGGCGGGCTCCCGCGCCGGATCGAGGATGTCGTGCGCTGCGAGATCGATGGGCTCGGAACCCCGCACGGCGCGCTCACAGCGGGCGGCGAGATCCCGGCGCGACTCTCCCGGGTACTCGATCGGCGCCAGCCGGACTTCGGCGACGACGCCTTTGTGCCGAATGATTCGCCGAATCGACCCGCCGATCGTCTCCTCACCCACGAAGCACGGCCCGGTGGTCAATTCTCCCCCGCGCATCGTGTATCGCAGGGACACCGGCTGCACCGGGCACTCCGCGTCGATCGCCGCCTGGAACAGCGCCGGGCGGAAACCTCCGTACGCGCGCCCGCACCACGTCGTCCCCTCCGGGAAGGCGGCCACCCTTTCGCCGTCTCGCAGTCGTGTCGCTGTTGCGGCCACGGTGCCGGGCAGCGCCCGCAGGTCGTGCCGGTCGATCGGGACGATCCGCATCCGCCGCGCGAGCGACCCCAGGATCGGCCAGTCGAGAAGGTCTGCCCGCGCAACGAAGCTTGCCGGGTGAAGAGCACTGAGAACCAGGACGTCGGTCCAGGAGACGTGGCCCGCCACCACCAGGATGCCACCCTCGTGCCGCCGCTTGCCGCGGTGATCGACCACCTCGAGCCGCAGGCCCACACACCGCAGCAGCATTGCCGCGTACCGACGTTGAAGACCGGTCCGCCACGTCTGTGGCATCACGCACCCGGCCGTCAGCAGCGGCGCGGTCATCAGGGCGGAGGCTACGAGGAACCAACGGATCGCGACGACAACGGCCGAGACACCCGGCGCCTTCGGGGGCAGGCATCTGCTGCCGCACGGACTCGACGGCATCCAGGCGTGGACGGGAACCGGCGTCTCGCTCGAGGTGGTGTTCACGCCTGCGTCCCGGTTTCGAGGTACGCCGACGCCGAACGCAGCCGTTCGAGGTAACGCTCGTTCGCGTGATGCAGTCCCTGCAGCGCGACGAAGTCGGCGACACCGAATTCCGGGTCATGGGCCGGCTCCCCGCACACCTTCGCGCCCAGACGGAGGTACCCCCGCAGCAACGGGGGCAGCGAAGGCCGGGCAGGTGGCTCGATCTCGTCGAGGGATCGGCCGGCCACGCGGACCGGGTTGCGGGGAACGACCCGGGCCGCAGGGTCGTTGCCGTGCTTGCTCAGGAGCAGATCTCGCACGCCGCGCACGTTGGAGCCGGCCGGGACATCGGGATGCTCCTGCATGGGCACGGACACGCAGCCCATCACCCAGTCGTAGCCGGTCAGCTGCAGGTAGTGGAGGATTCCGGACCACATCAGGCTCAGTACCGAGCCGGAACGGTGGTCGGGGTCGACGCACGCCCTGCCCATCTCCACGATCCGATTGCCTCGCGGGTCCAGGGCCGAGATGTCGAACTCGGTGGCCGTGTAATAGCCACCGGCCTGTGCGGCGGCATCCGGCGGAAGCATGCGGTAGCAGCCTACGAATTCGCCGGTGGCCTCGTGGCGGACGAGTAGATGGTCACAGAATTCGTCGAATCGGTCGGCCTCGAGCCCAGTGGTGGTGGCGGGAACCGAAAAACCCGGCTCCGCGGCGAACACGCGGTAACGCAGCCGCTGGGCCGCCACCCGATGCTCGCGGTCGGAGGAGACGACGAGGGAGTACCGGGGTGGAACTACAACGGTATCGGCGGTGTCACTCGCTGCGCGAAGAACAGACGAAGTTGTCATGGCGCAGGTTTACCGAGCAGGGGCGGCGGCGGGGCATCGACGAGGTGTCGTGTCGATGCAGCCGGGGTGAACGGTATAGATACGACAGCGGCCCCGCTCCCTCGAGGGAACGGGGCCGCCGACAGGCGATTTCTAGCCCTTGTGGGTCTTGACAGCCTCGGTGAGCTGCGGAGCCACGTTGAACAGGTCGCCGACGATGCCGAAGTCGGCGATCTCGAAGATCGGCGCTTCCTCGTCCTTGTTCACGGCGACGATGGTCTTCGAGGTCTGCATACCGGCGCGGTGCTGGATGGCACCGGAGATGCCGAGCGCGATGTACAGCTGCGGGGAGACCGTCTTACCGGTCTGACCGACCTGGAACTGGCCCGGGTAGTAGCCGGAGTCCACAGCGGCACGCGAGGCGCCCACCGCGGCGCCGAGCGAATCGGCGAGTTCCTCGACGACGGAGAACTTGTCTGCGCTGCCGACGCCACGACCACCGGAGACGACGACGGTCGCCTCGGTGAGCTCGGGCCGGTCGCCGCCGACGATCGGATCACGCGAGGTGATCTTGACGACGCCCTCGTCTTGCGCGGGAACCTCGACCTCGACCTTTTCGCCCGCGCCTGCCTCCGGCTTCGCCTCGATGGCACCCGGACGCACGGAGATGACCGGGACGTCACCATTGGCCTTCGCCTCGACGGTGAACGCGCCACCGAAGATGGAGTGCACAGCGCTGCCGTCGGACTTCACGTCGACGACGTCGCAAAGCAGGCCGGATCCGATGCGGGCGGCGAGACGTCCGGAGACCTCTTTGCCTTCGATGCTCGCGGCGGTGATGACCGCGGCCGGGGCAGCGGACTCGACGAGCGACGCGAGGACGTCGACCTTCGGGGTCACCAGGTAGCCCTCGATGTCGTCGGACTCGGCGACATAGATCTTGGCTGCGCCGGCGGCCGCGAGTGCGTCGGCGATCTTGTCCGCGGTACCGGCGGGACCGGTGACCACTGCGGCCGGCTCACCGAGCGCGCGAGCGGCGGTGATCAGTTCGGTGCTGACCTTCTTCAGTGCACCCTCTGCGTGCTCGACGAGCACCAGTACTTCTGCCATGTCTAACTCTCCCTGTATATGTCTGCTGGTCTGTGGAGGGCGCGGATCAGATGATCTTCTGGCCGACGAGGTATGCGGCGATCTTGCTGCCGCCGTCGCCCTCGTCGACGATGCGCTCACCAGCGGTACGCGGGGGCTTGGGCGTCGAGGCGGTGACGGTGGTGCCCGCGTTCGCGACACCGACAGTCTCCGGGTCCACACCGAGGTCGGCCAGGGTGTAGGTGATGACTTCCTTCTTCTTCGCGGCCATGATGCCCTTGAAGGAGGGGAAACGGGGCTCGTTGATCTTCTCGGTGACGCTCACGATGGCCGGCAGGTTCGCCTCGAGTCCGAACACACCCTCGTCGGTCTCCCGCTCACCGGTCGCGACGCCGTCGGCAACCGTGAGCTTGCGCAGCTGCGTGAGCTGCGGGATGCCCAGGTATTCGGCGATGATCGCGGGAACCGCGCCCATCCGGCCGTCGGTGGCCTCGTTGCCGGCGATGATCAGGTCGGCGGGCTCGTCGTTCTCGAACGTGATCTGTCCGAGAGCGGCAGCAAGCGTCCACGCCGTCTGGATCGCGTCGGAACCGTGGAGTGCGGGGTCATTGATGTGCACAGCCTTGTCGGCACCCATGGACAGGGCCTTGCGGATGGCGTCGGTGGCGCGGTCCGGACCTGCGGACAACACGGTCACCTCGCCGCCCTGCGCCTCCTTGATGAGAAGCGCTTCTTCGACGGCCCGCTCGTTGATCTCGTCGAGCACGGCGTCGGCGGCCTCGCGGTCAAGCGTGTAGTCACCGTCGGTCAGCTTGCGCTCGGACCATGTGTCGGGGACCTGCTTGATCAAAACAACGATGTTCGTCATGGGTCTTCGTCGACCTCCTGTGTGTACTTGCCTGGTTATCGCGAGTTGCTCCGCATGAGCGGAGCTCCCGTCTTCGTATGTCCTCGCACAAATGCTCTGCGACAGATTACCTCACGCTAAGTTACCCACTGGTAACTTGCGCGAAAGCCTCGTTCACCATAAGCCTGAACATCACTTTCGGTGCTGTGATGTGGACCACCTGGACGAGCGACCTCGTCGGTGGCACTAATCTCGCACCGGTGAGCGAATCATTTGTCGGCGACCGCGAGAACGCACCGCTGCCCGCAACCGGAGACGAGCAACTGCCCCTCACGGGCGAGCGGACCGTGCCCGGCATTCCCGAGGAGAACTACTGGTTCCGGCGTCACGAGGTGGTCTACCGCGACCTCCTGCCCCGCTGCGCCGGCCGGACCGTCCTCGAAGCAGGGTCGGGGGAAGGCTACGGCGCCAACATGATTGCCGACGTGGCGAAGCGCGTCACCGGCCTCGACTACGACATTTCCGCAGTCGAACACGTTCGGGCCCGGTACCCCCGGGTCGAGATGCTGCACGGCAACCTGGCCGAGCTTCCCCTCGGCGATGCCTCGGTGGACGCCGTCGTCAATTTTCAGGTGATCGAACATCTCTGGGATCAGGCGCAGTTTCTGCGGGAGTGCTTCCGCGTGTTGACGCCGGGCGGAGAACTTCTCGTCAGCACCCCCAACCGAATTACGTTCTCGCCCGGTCGGGACACACCGCTCAACCCTTTCCACACCCGTGAACTCGACGCCACCGAGTTGACCGAGCTGCTCGAGGAAGCGGGGTTCACGGTGTCGCTGATGACCGGTGTCCACCATGGTGAACGGCTGAAGGCCCTCGACGCCAAGCACGGCGGTTCGTTCATCGGCGCCCAGATCGATCGGGCCCTCGCGGGCGAACCCTGGCCGGCGGAACTCACCCGTGACGTCGAGGGCATCACGGTCGACGACTTCGTCTTGCGCGAGGGCAACATCGACGACAGCCTCGACCTCGTGGCCGTCGCGGTGAAGGATCCCGTGCAGTGACCGATTCCACACGAATGGGGGGCGTGGGAAGCGGGACACGCCCGCCGGACCACACGGAGCCGGGCATGTTCTGTCTGGTTCTGCACTCGCACCTGCCCTGGCTCGCCCATCACGGCCGCTGGCCCGTCGGAGAGGAGTGGCTGTACCAGTCGTGGGCCGCGTCGTATCTTCCTCTCACGGCCATGTTGCGGCGACTGTCCGACGAAGGCCGCTCCCATCTCCTGACTCTGGGGATCACCCCGGTCCTCGCTGCACAACTCGATGATCCGCACTGCCTGACGGGCATGCATCACTGGCTGGGGAATTGGCAGATCCGAGCTCACGAAGCTGCCGGAATGCCCGATGACGCACACCGCGCTCTCGGCGCCCGGGAGCACCGCGCCTCCGCCGACGCCCTCACCGATTTCGAACTGCGGTGGCGGCACGGTGGCTCGCCCGTCCTACGCGATCTCCTCGATCGGGAAGCCTTCGAGCTTCTCGGCGGCCCCCTCGCGCACCCGTTCCAGCCGCTGCTCGACCCACGACTGCGCGAGTTCTCCTTGAAGGAGGGACTCGCCGACGCGAAGAACAGGTGGAACACCACACCCACGGGCATCTGGGGTCCCGAATGCGCCTACACCCCGGGCATGGAGATCGGCTACGCCGAGGCGGAGGTCACCCACTTCATGGTCGACGGTCCCGCCCTGCGCGGGGACACCTCCCTCGGCCGGCCGGTCCGAGACTCCGACGTGGTCGCATTCGGCCGCGACCTGCAGGTCAGTTATCGGGTGTGGTCGCCGAAGTCGGGTTACCCCGGCCATGGCGCCTACCGGGACTTCCACACCTACGACCATGCCACCGGACTGAAGCCCGCCAGGGTCACCGGCCGCACGGTGGACTCGGCGGACAAGGCGCCGTACGACCCGGAACTGGCGTCCGCCGCCGTCGACCGGCACGTCGCCGACTTCGTTTCCACGGTCCGCAGGCGACTGCGCGGAGAGGCCGAGCGAATCGGGCGCCCAGCGGTCGTCGTCGCGGCCTTCGATACCGAATTGTTCGGGCACTGGTGGCACGAAGGCCCCGAGTGGCTCGAGAAGGTGCTGCGCGCTCTCCCCGAGGCGGGAATCCGGGTCGGCACCCTCGAGGACGCCCGCACCCAGGGATATGTCGGTGCGCCGGTCCCCCTGGAGAACTCGTCGTGGGGGTCCGGCAAGGACTGGCGGGTGTGGGCGGGCGAGAAGGTGTCCGATCTGGTGGCACTCAACTCCGAGGTGGTCGCGGCCGCACTGGACACGGTCGACAAAGCCCGTAGCCTCGGGTCTGCACCCGGAAGACCCGAACTCCGCAACCGCGTCAACGATCAGATTCTGCGAGAGGCACTCATGACGGTGTCGAGCGACTGGGCATTCATGGTCAGCAAGGACTCTGCGGCGGAGTATGCGCGCGACCGGGCACACAAGCACGCGCACGCGATGCGCGAGATCGCGGCCGCGGTGGCTGCGGGCAACGACGCGTCGGCGGCGCGCCTCGCGGCCGGATGGAACGCTGCCGACGGCCTGTTCCCCGGCCTCGACGCCCGGCGCCTGCCTGTCCGTTCCGCAGCATCGGCGGTCGGCGTCTCGGGAGTGGCCTCGTGAAAATCCTCATCGTGTCGTGGGAGTACCCGCCCGTGGTCGTGGGCGGCCTCGGCCGCCACGTGCACCACCTCGCGACCGCTCTTGCCGCCGCCGGCCACGAGGTGGTGGTGCTGTCGCGGCGGCCGTCGGGAACCGATGCGTCCACACACCCCACCGTCACCCACATCGAAGAAGGCGTACTCGTCGTCGCCGTCGCGGAAGATCCGCCGCATTTCGTGTTCGGCGAGGACATGCTGGCGTGGACACTCGCGATGGGGCATGCCATGGTGCGGGCCGGCGTCGCCCTGCACAAGCCCGGTGTCGGAGAAGGCTGGCAGCCCGACGTGGTGCATGCCCACGACTGGCTGGTGGCACATCCGGCCATCGCACTCGCCGAATTCTACGATGTCCCTTTGGTATCCACGTTGCACGCCACCGAAGCCGGCCGCCACAGCGGCTGGGTGTCGGGCCGCATCAACCGTCAGGTGCATTCGGTCGAATGGTGGCTGGCCAACGATTCCGATGCGCTCATCACCTGCTCAGCATCGATGCAGGATGAGGTGACCACCCTCTACGGGCCGCAACTCCCGCCGATCACTGTGATACGCAACGGGATCGACGTGACCACGTGGAATTTCCGTCGACGCGCGCCGCGATCGGGTCCACCCAAACTGTTGTTCGTCGGCCGCCTCGAGTACGAGAAGGGGGTGCAGGATGCGATCGCCGCGCTTCCCCGTATCCGCCGGAGTCACCCGGGGACCACACTGTCGATCGCGGGTGAGGGCACCCAGTTCACCTGGCTCTATCAGCAGGCCCGCACTCACCGCGTTGCCCGCGCCGTCAACTTCCTCGGCAATCTCGACCACTCCGAACTGCTGAGCTGGCTGCACGGCGCCGATGCCATCGTGCTCCCCAGCCGTTACGAGCCGTTCGGCATCATCGCGCTCGAGGCTGCCGCCTCCGGAACTCCGCTGGTGACGTCTACCGCCGGCGGTCTCGGCGAGGCAGTCGTCGACGGAGTGACCGGCATGTCTTTCCTCCCCGGCGATGTCACGGGACTCACCTCCGCGGTTCGGGAGGTCCTCGACGATCCGGCGGCGGCGCAGCAACGAGCAGTGGCCGCCCGCGACCGCCTCACCGCGGATTTCGACTGGCGCACAGTGGCCGAGGACACGGCGCACGTGTACGCCGGCGCCAAACGCCGCGTGCGACATCCCTTGGCGCGCCCGGTTATTCCCGAGCGCCCCCTGCCCGGACGCTGAGCCGCGGGGCGAATGTACCGCCGGACGCCTCCAGCGCGCCGAACGGTACATTCGCCTCACTCACGGAAACGGCGAATCCGGATCGGACCGCGCACCGAGTCCGGATCCACCACCGCACCCCGCTGGGTGATCTCGACTTCCCCTGCCGCGACAAGGCGTCGGGCGGCCTGGTGCACCGGCTCCATGAGAGGTCGCCACTCGTCGGGGGCGATCGCGCGGGCCACATCCGACGGGCAGATACTCGAATCCGCCGCCCGCGCATACAGCAGCTCGCGGATACGATCCTCGAGTTCGCGGTCCGAGACGCCCATGGGTCGACTATGCCACCCGGCTCAGCCCTCCCGGGCCGCCTTCTTGCGGGCAATGTCCTCGAGTGCGGCGATGTACTTGGCCCGCTCCTCGGCGCCGGCCTCCCACTCGGCCCTGCGATTCTTCACGGCCTTCGCGGGCGATCCCACTGCGATGCTGAAATCAGGGATGTCGCCCTTGACGACGGCGTGGGCGCCGAGCACGCAACCGCGTCCCACCCGGGTGTTGCGGAGCACCGTGACCTTCGCAGCCACCCAGGTATCGGGACCGATGCGTACCGGGCCCTTCACGATGCCCTGATCCTTGATGGGCACGTTGATGTTGTCCATGCGGTGATCGAAGTCGGTGATGTAGCACCAGTCGGCGACGAGCGTGGACGCTCCGATCTCGATGTCGAGGTACGTATTGACCACGTTGTCCTTGCCGAACACCACCTTGTCGCCGATGCGCAGCGACCCCTCGTGGCACCGGATCGCGTTGCCGTCACCGATGTGGACCCAGCGACCGATCTCGAGGCGGGACAGATCCGGAGTCGAGTGGATCTCCACGCGCTTGCCGAGGAACACCATGCCCCGCAGGATCACGTGCGGGTTGGCGAGCTTGAACTTGGCCAGCCGGTAGTACCGCACCAGGTACCACGGGGTGTACGCCTTGTTCGCCAGCACCCAGCGCAGCGAGTCGAGGGTCAGGAAGCGGGCCTGCTCGCTGTCCTTCCGCCGGGATCCCTTCCACCTCGTACGCAACGGTGCGCCCCACATGCTCGTCATAGCCCGTCAGCCTACGTTCACCCGCCGGAGCCGTGCGCGGGTGTGTCCGGACACCGACACCGTTCGGGGTGTGCCGATCGTGCGTGCCTCGGCGGGATAGTCTCTGGGCCGAGCGTTTGTCGAAAACTGAGGAGATGTAATGCGGCGGGTCCTACGTTCGTCAGTACTGGCGCTGGCGACGATCTCGGCTGTCGTCCTCAGCGGCTGCGGGGGCGGGGCGCACGTCGACGACATCTTCTCCACGGGCGGGTGGCCGGGGATGCATGCGGACGCCCGCAACAGTGACACCAGTCCGGTGACCGGGTCGCGCGACATCTCACTCGCGTGGTCGCGGCCCCTCGGTGGGCCGGTGGCGAACTACGCATCCGTGGCGGCAAGCGGCCAGATCTTCCTCACCGCTCGCACCGAGAAGGGGTGCAATCTCTTCTCCTTCCAGATGGAGAGCGGCCGCAAACGCTGGTGCCGCCAGCTTGCCCCCGGAGTCGTGGCGTCCACCCCGGTGGTCGACGGCGCCGCCAATGTCTACGTGGGTGAGAACGGGGCCATGAACTCGTTCAACGAACACGGCCAGTTACGTTGGCGCACACCGGTGGTCGGAACGCCGCTGTCGGCACAATTCACGGGCGACGGCAACCTCCTGTTCATCACCCAGCTCGGGCAGATCAGCGTGCTGGATCCGCAGACCGGGCAGAAAGTGGTGGCGTCGTACGACCTCATCCCGCCGCCGTCCGTCGCCGACGGCGCGAACGTCGACATCCTTCCCGACGACAAGGGCCTCAGCGGCTGCTTCTTCGGCTCCCCCGACTGCCCGGTGGCCAACATGCCGGCCATCGACCTGGCGTCCGGCACGTTCTACTTCACGTTCTATGCGCCCGGCGCGACCGAGGCGGACCTCGTCGCGATGAAATACTCCGGCGGCGACAATCCCACGATCAGCCAGGAGTGGTCCAGCGACACCCTGCCGGGGGGCAGCGCATCGAGTCCCGATCTGTCGGCTGACGGTTCCGTCGTGTACATCAACGACAACTGGGGCACGGTGTGGGCGATCGACTCTGCGACCGGTGATCCGAAGTGGAGTTACGACATCGGGTACGCCGCTGCGGGTAGCCCGTCGACGTCCGCGGACGGTTTGATCATTCCCGCGGGCGGACTCGACGGCCACCTCCTTGCACTGCAGGACAAGGGCGACCACGCCGAACTTGTTTGGGAGCGCAGGGATCTACGGCATTGGGGAGTCCCCGCACAGACCGCCGGATCCACCGGGTACTCGGTGGTCCGCGAGGGTGTGGACGGACTGGCGGTGCTCACGTTCGACACCTCCACCGGCGAAACGCTCGATCAGGACACCTTGCCGGGAGCCAAGGGATTCACGGTCGGCACGTCTATCGGCCCTGAGGGTGAAGTCCTCACTCCGACGCTGCTCGGTGAGCTGTTCGTCCTCCGCTGACCCCGTGAGTACTTGTTAACATCCCGTAGTTGACAAGTACTCACGGGGCGGAGCGCAGATGAAGGCGACGCCCGATCGGCCGATCCGCGTGATCACCACACTGAGCGAACGGCTTCCGCGGAGCTTCAACTTGGGACGCAGCACGGCCGGATCGACGTCGACGCCGCGCACGAGGATCTCCGCCGCACCGCAGTCGTGGCGGGCGAGCTCCTGCCGCAGCGACTTCTCCGAATATTTCACCTGCTCGAGAATCCGAAAGCCCCGCACGCCCGCGGGAACCGAATCGCCCGTGAGATAAGCGATCCGAGGATCGAGTTGCCACAGTCCGTGCCGGGCGGCGTAGTGCCGCACCAAACCCGCCCGGACCACAGCGCCGTCAGGATCGACGATCCACTCCCCCGGCGCGCGTTCGGGGATGTCGTCGTCCTCGGCGTCCGTCACCGTCCACACCGCGCCTCCGGAGTCGAGGACGCTTGCCCGGCGAGTGACTCCGGCGCCCGACAGTCCGGCCGACCACAGGCACGCCTCACGGACGCCACCGTCGAGGGACACGACCTCGACCTCGCCTTCCCAGTCGAGCCGATCGAAATCGAGGCCGGGAGCGCACTTCACCGCGAGATCACGGCCTCGGTACGCGTCGATGAGGTCGGGTAGTGGCGGCTCGAGAGCAGCGGGATCATGTGTGCGCCTGCCACCCGACCGCCGCGCCGGATCTGCGAGCACGACGGTGTCGCGGGTACACGGCACCAATGCGTCTGCGCGCACGATCGCCGCAGCGGGAACATTGTGCCGGGCCATGAGCAGCCGGACGGGATCGATGTCGCTGCCGACCACCGTATTGGCCGTCCCGATGACAGCTGCGAGTTCCGCACCGATCGAGCAGGTGACGTCGTGAACGTTCCGCTCTGCCAGGCGCGTCGCGCGGTGAGCTGCCACGGCACGCGGAGTCGCCTGTTGCAGTGCATCATCGGTGAAGAGCCAGTGCTCGCTGCCGGGCAACTTGACCGAGGCCTTGCGCCGCAACAGCACCGTCTCCACCAGCATGGCCACCCGAGAGCCGAAACGCGAACGCGCCCGGCCGATATCGGCCAGGCGCGTCGACGTGGTCAGCGCAAGTTCGTCTACCTCGGCGAGAGCTGCTGCGCCTGCAGCACTCTGCAGGAACTCCACGTCTTCGGGAGTGAACGCATAGCCCAATTCAGTTGCCGGGCTTCACGCCGGTGATCATGACGTTGTAGAAGAAGCCGCGCGGCACCACATGGCGGAGGATCTTCTCGTCGACCCAGCTGAGCGTCTTCCATCCGGTGAACGCGAAACGGCCCCAGCCCCAGCCCAACTTCTCCGGCGGAACAGCGGCCTCGAAGGTGCGGACGGGCCACCCGAGCAGGGCGGCTGCGAACTCCTCGGTGGCGGCGTGCACCTGCGCGGCGCCCGCGGACTCGGCGATCTTCTCGAGATCACTCGGATCGAACGTGTGGAGATCGACGACGGCTTCCAGTGCCGCAGCGCGGGATGATTCGTCCAGCTCCGCCTGCGGGCGACGCCAATCGGCAAGGAAGGGCAGCTTGGTGACACGCGTCGTGGTCTCCCACGTGACGCGGCCGAGCCAGCGGGCGTAGAAGTTGCCGATGGTGGTGGGCTCGCCGGCGAACACGAAGCGCCCACCGGGCTTCAGCACCCGCAGTACCTCGCGGAGCGACTGCTCCACATCCGGGATGTGATGTAGCACAGCGTGCCCGACCACGAGGTCGAACGTGTTGTCGTCGTACGGAATCGTCTCGGCGTCGGCGACACGACCGTCGACGGGCAACCCGAGACCCTCGGCGTTGCGCAATGCCACCTTGACCATGCCTGGCGAGAGGTCGGTCACCGAACCGGTCTTCGCGACCCCGCCCTGCATCAGATTGAGAAGGAAGAAGCCGGTACCGCAGCCCAGTTCGAGCGCCCGCTCGTACGGAAGGGGCTGATCTCCCGCGACGGCGTCGAAGCGACCCCGCGCATAGTCGATGCACCGCTCGTCGTACGAGATGGACCACTTCTCGTCGTACGTCTCGGCTTCCCAGTCGTGGTAGAGCACCTGGGCGAGTTTGGTGTCCTTCAGCGCCGCCTCGACCTCTTCGGCGGTGGCGTGCGGATGAGGAGCGGGGTCGTCGTGGGCGCTAGCAGTCATGCGGCAAATCCTACTCGCTGGTAAGAGTGAACAGGTTCTAGTTTTCCCGGGCTCAGACTACTCGCCGGTGAACTGAGCCTTACCGGGGCCGTTCTCGATGAACGATTCCATCCCGATGGTGCGGTCCTGGGTGGCGAAGAGGGACGCGAACAGCTGGCGCTCGACCGCCAGTCCGCTGTGCAGGTCGACGTCCAATCCCTGGTCGATGGCAGCTTTCGCCGCGGCCAGCGCGCGGCCGGCGCCCTTCGTGAACTGGGACGCCCATCGTCGAGCTGCCTCGTACACGTCGTCGGGCGCCACCACCTCGTCGACCAGACCGATCGCCAGCGCCTCGTCGGCGTTGACGAAGCGCCCGGTGAACACCAGGTCTTTCGCTTTCGAGGGACCGATCAGCCGAGCGAGACGCTGAGTGCCGCCGCCACCGGGAATGATGCCGAGAAGGATCTCGGGGACACCGAGCTTGGCGTTGTCGCCGGCGATCCGCCGGTCCGCCGAGAGTGCGACCTCGAGGCCGCCGCCGAGCGCGTACCCCGTGATCGCGGCGACGGTCGGCTTGGGAATCTCCGAGACCGCGGCCAGGTCCGATTGCAGATCGGTGATGACATCCGCCATCTGGCCGAAGCTCATCTCGGCCATTTCCTTGACGTCGGCGCCTGCGGCGAACACCTTCTCTCCGCCGTACACGATCACTGCCTTGACGTCGGGATGCACCGTCGCTTCCCGTGCGGCGGCCCGCAACTCCTGTTGCACCTGCCGATTCAGTGCATTCATCGGGGGACGCGCGAGTCGAATGGTGCCGATGCCTTCGGAAACCTCGAGAGTGACGAATTCAGCCATGAGGCAAGAGGCTACTTGCTCCGCTCGGCCGACTCGGCGCGACCCGGCGGTGTCCGCTTCCGTCCCCGCACCGACCACGGGTGCGGGCCTGCCTCGTAATAACCGTCCTGCCCGGGAAACTCGACCCGAATCGTTTCCTCGTCCGTGATGAGAGTCGGCAGGATCACCGGGATCTCCGGCTCCGCGGCGAGGACCTCTGCCACCGAATCGAAGTTCTGCAATGCCGTCAGCTGACTCCACGTGGGTGGGAGCAGGACGCTGCCGCCCCCCTTCCATGCGTCCAGGGCCGCCGCGGGGCTCAGCCACGTCACTTCCTCGGCTTCGGACGTGGCTCCGTCCGCGATCTGCCCGTCGGGAGCTGCCGCGACGAAGAACCGGGTGTCGTAACGCCGCCCTTCGCCGATCGGCGTGATCCAGTTCGCCCAGGGGCGCAGGAGGTCGGCTCTGAGCACGAGTTCCTCGCGCGCCAGGAAGTCACCGAAGGAAAGTTCACGTCGTTCGAGCGCAATGCGCGCCTGCGCGTAGTGCGACGTGTCGGCCACTACCGTGTCCGTGCTTCCGCCCGCGAGCAGCACGCCACATTCCTCGAACGTTTCACGTACCGCCGCGCACACCAGAGCCTTCGCCCGGGCGGGGTCGGTGGAGAAGCGTTCGGCCCACCACTCGACGGGAGGTCCGGCCCACTGCACGTCCGCCACGGCATCCGACGGGTCGACACCGCCTCCCGGAAACACCGTCATACCTCCGGCGAACGCCATGCCCTTGACGCGGCGCAGGAGGAATACCTCGATGCCGCCCCCCGCGAGTTCCGGTGTTGCATCCCTGATCAGGATGACCGTCGACGCGTCCTTCGGTGACACGTCGACTGCCGCCCGTTCTTGCTTCGAGACCATGATCTTGGAACCTACGCCTCCGGTGATGTGCGTCGCACCGGCACCCCACTGGAACAGGTGCCCGTTTCGACCCTCACGCCCGGTGGGCGCCCGGGATCCGGCTGCGCCGCGCGAAGTACCGTCCATCGACCTTGTCGAGGCTGATGGACTGGCTGAAGGCCTCACTGAGGTTCTCCGACGTGATCACGTCGTCGAGCAGCCCCTGCGACACCACCCGGCCCTCGTTCAGGAGCAGCGCGTGGGTGAAGCCGGGTGGGATCTCCTCGACGTGGTGGGTGATGAGAACGGTTGCGGGAGCGTCGGGATCTGCAGCCAGGTCGGTCAGTCGCGCGACGAGTTCCTCTCGCCCGCCGAGGTCGAGTCCGGCGGCGGGTTCGTCGAGGAGGAGAAGTTCGGGGTCGGTCATCAGTGCACGGGCGATGAGCACGCGCTTGCGCTCCCCCTCGGACAGGGTGCCGTAGCTGCGATGGGCCAGGTGCTCGGCCCCGAGACTTTCGAGCATCTCGACCGCCCGCTCGGTATCCATGTCTTCGTACCGCTCCCGCCAGCGACCGAGTACGGCGTAGCCGGCGGACACGACGAGATCGCTCACCACCTCCTCGGCAGGCACCCGGTTCGCCAGCGCCGACGACGACAGCCCGATCCGCGGTCGTAGCTCGTTGATGTCGACTCGCCCGAGCCGCTCCCCCAGAAGGTGGGCGCTACCGCTCGTCGGATGCAATTCGGCAGCCGCGATGCGGAGCAACGAGGTCTTGCCGGCTCCGTTCGGGCCGAGGACCACCCATCGCTCGTCGAGCTCCACTTTCCAGGACACCGGCCCCACGAGAGTGTTACCCCCGCGCCGGAGGAGGACGTCGTCGAAATCGATGAGGAGATCAGGATCAGGTTGATGCACGGATCCATCTTCCCGCACATCTTCGGCGCATTCGCGGCAGGATCAGTTACGTGTCGTCTCACATCGATTCACGTGCCGGCGAGAGAGCGTCGTTCCCGCCGAGCCTGCGCCTGCCCGGATCGCCGTTTCCCCTGGGAGCACACGTGCGAGGCACCGGCACCCAGTTCTCGGTCCACGCTCCGGACGCGGAGCTGGTACAGGTGTGCCTGATTTCTCCGGACGGTGCGGAGACACGAATCGACCTCGTGCAGCGGACCTACGGAATCTGGCACGGGGTGGTGGACGGCGTCGGTCCGGGCCAGCGCTACGGCTACCGGGTGCACGGAGGGTGGAACCCCCGCGCGGGAGTCCGGATGAACCCGGCCAAACTCCTCGTCGACCCGTGGGCGAAACGCATTACCGGGGGGATCGGCGACCCCCGTCCCCTGATCTCGCATGCCGGAGACCCGTTCGGCGAACCTTCGCAGCTCGACAGCCTCGGCCACGCGCCGCTGTCCGTGGTCACGCCCGCCGCCCCCCGGACCACCGGTCCCAGGATCGAAAGGCCCTGGGAGGAAACCGTCCTCTACGAACTGCACGTCGGCGCGTACACCGCCCGACATCGGGGCGTCCCTCCCCAGTACCGCGGCACGTATCTGGGACTGGCGGAGCCCGCCGTCATCGGTCACCTCGTTCGACTCGGGGTGACCGCGGTCGAGCTACTTCCGGTACATGCACACCTGACCGAACAGACGGTGCGTGAACGGGGAATGCGTAACCACTGGGGCTATTCGACGGCGTCGTTCTTCGCGCCCCATCCCGGTTACGCGGCCGTGGCCGGCGAGGAGATCGCCGAATTCCACACCATGGTCGACGCCCTGCATGCTGCCGGAATCGAGGTGATCCTCGACGTCGTCTACAACCACACGTGCGAAGAGGGCGTCGACGGGATCAGCCTCAGCTGGCGTGGTCTCGACGCCCCGGGCTACTACCTTCTCGATGCCGACGGCCGCGACGTCGACCTCACGGGTTGCGGCAACACGGTGGACGCGCACTCCCCCATCGTCGTCCGGATGATCTGCGACAGCCTCCGGTACTGGGCACACGACATGGGTGTCGACGGCTTCCGTTTCGACCTGGCCTCCGCCCTCGGCCGACCCGGAGGAGGCCGATTCGACTCTCGCGCTTCGGTGTTTTCCGCCATCACCGCGGATCCTGTTCTGTCCCGCTGCAAACTCATCGCCGAACCCTGGGACGCCACGTCCGATGGATACCGGGTCGGGCACTTCGGCGCCCAGTGGTCGGAGTGGAACGACCGATACCGCGATACTGTCCGCCGCTTCTGGAATGGCAACACCGGCGTTCGCGAACTGGCCTCCAGAGTGGCCGGCTCGGAGGACCTGTTCCACAGTCGCCGGCCCTGGGCCTCCATCAACTTCGTGACCGCACACGACGGCTTCACCGCGGCGGACCTCGTCGCGTACCGGCGCAAGCACAACGAAGCCAACGGGGAGGACAACCGGGACGGCGCCGACCACAACGAGTCCGTCAACCACGGCGTGGAAGGCCCCACCGACGACCCGTCGATCACCGACGCCCGCAAGCGTCATGTCCGCGCTCTGCTGGCCACCCTCGCCCTCTCCACGGGCACCCCGATGTTCACGGCAGGCGACGAATTCGGCCATTCGCTGGGCGGGAACAACAACGCGTACTGTGTCCCCGCCGACACTGCGCGCGAGGATTCCTGGGCGCTCGACTGGAGCACCGGTGACCGGACGCTCACCGCGTTCGTCACGCGCGCTCTCGATCTGCGCCGTGCGTCCCCCGCACTGCGGCAACCGGAATTCTTCGAAGGACGGCATACTCCCACCGGTCACCCGGACCTCGTGTGGTTCGGCGCCGACGGTGCGGAGATGGACGACGATGCGTGGCACGACGACTCACGCCGCACGCTGCAGGCATGGATCGACGGGTCCGACATCCGGTCCCACACCGAGGACGGATTTCAGCTCACCGACGACAACTGGCTTCTCGTCTTCCACTCCGGCGGACCGGTCGAGGTGGCATTGGGCAGCCCCGACTGGTTCTACGGAATCCTGCTCGCCGAATTCGACTCCAACTCCCCTGACGGCGCGCCGGAACCGGGTGGCCCCATTTCGGGAGACTCGACGATCAGACTGTCCGGACCCGGGCTGCTCGTCTTCCGAGCGGTCGGATAGAGACCGCCGGCGCGCATCATCAACTGGATCAGCGGACCGATCCCCAGCGCGTAGACCACGGTCCCCACTCCCACGGTGCCGCCGAGCAGCCACCCGGTCACCAGCACCGCAACTTCGATCGACGTCCGAATGAGGCGCACGGACAATCCGGTTCGTCGTACCAGACCGGTCATCAGTCCGTCCCGCGGTCCCGTACCCATTCCGGCGCCGATGTACAGCACGGTCGCCAGAGCGTTGAGCACGACACCACCGACCATCATCGCCACCTGTACGGCCGGCGACCCGACGGGCCGGAGAAACAACAGTGAAGTGTCCACGGACACCGCAATGACCACAACGTTGGCGATCGTGCCGAAACCCGGCTTCTGACGCAGCGGAATCCAGAGCAGCAGAACACCGGCACCGGTGAGGGCGGTCACGGCGCCGAAACTGAGCGACGTGCGGCCCGCGACGCCTTGATGGAATACATCCCACGGATCGAGGCCGAGGCCGGCGGTAATCATCATGGCCATCGAGAAGCCGTACAACCAGAGTCCGGCGAAAAGCGTGATCACGCGTCGAGCGAGCATGGGGGCCAGTGTTCCCCGATTGTTCCCGGCGCCCCATAGCCAAGCCGCGGGCACTGGACCCGCCGCGCCTCACAGGGCGGCGATCACCGTCACGGATCCGGGAGCCACCTCGGTGAAACCGGCATCGCGCACCGCGACCGCATGCCCCGCGGACTCGAGCTCGCGCAACGCCGTCCACCTCGCCGCATCGGCGTCACGGACGGCGCAGCGGTAACCCGTATCCGCCCAGTGCTTCGCATCTTCGACGCTCATCGCTCCCGCGAGCAGCATCGACGCGTGGCCCACTTGTGCAGCGGCCTTCCCGACGGTCATGTCCAGGGTCGAGTCGATCCACAGCACGGGTGTCCCGTCGGGCGCCGGGCCGGGGTCGTCGTGCTCGAGGTCGGTTCCGCCGATCTGCAGCTTCTTGATGCGCGGGTCGAGCGCACCGACCGCGACGGGGACGAGTGCCCGCGCCTCGGCGCCGTCGACCTCCACGGTGATGCCGTCCACCTCCTGCGCGGCGCGCCACTGCGCACCGCGAGCCCGGCGCGACACCTTGCGGATGCGAGACCCCACCCACGCGAGGTAGTCGGAGCGCCAGGGGCCCGGTTGCCCGTCCGCATCGACGCCGACCCGTGGGTCGAGGCACAGCGCCACCGACGCCGTCGCGGCCGCCGCCAGCACCGCACTACGCGCAGGCGGGTTCGACTTCGGGATGTGTAAAACGATCGGCATCGCGAGGACCAGGGCAGGATCCTCGGGATCGGGTCGTCCACCGTAACCGGCCGCGAGGACCGCGTGGCGTGCCTCCCACAGCGCGGCGTCGCCGGCGATCGCGGCTGCACACGGTTCCGTCACGACAGGGGAACTCGTCTCACCACGCCGTCCACGGCGTCGGCGGCTTCGACCTCGTCCCGAGTGACGCCGAGGATGAACAGTACGGCGTCGAGGAAGGGATGCGAGAGCGCCGTGTCGGCGACCTCACGTAACGCCGGCTTCGCGTTGAAGGCGATACCGAGACCGGCGGCATTGAGCATGTCGATGTCGTTGGCGCCGTCACCGACCGCGACCGTCTGCTCCATCGGCACGCCCACCTGGGCAGCGAACTTACGCAGCGCCGTCGCCTTGGCGGCCCGGTCGACGATGTCGCCCACGACTCGTCCGGTGAGCTTGCCGTCCACAATTTCGAGAGTATTGGCTTGAACGAAGTCGAGCTCCAGTTCGTGAGCGAGCCCCTCGATCACCTGACGGAAGCCACCCGACACCACCCCGCAGTGGAATCCGAGGCGTCGCAACGTGCGAATGGTGGTCCGGGCACCCGGCGTCAGTTCGAGGCCCTCGGCGACGTCGTCGATCACGGAGGCGTCGAGACCGGCGAGCGTCGCGACCCGCTGGTGCAGCGACTCCGTGAAGTCGATCTCGCCGCGCATCGCCGATTCGGTGACCGCACGGACTTCGTCCTCGACCCCGGCTCGCGCTGCGAGCATCTCGATGACCTCGCCTTGGACCAAGGTCGAGTCGACGTCGAAGACGATGAGCCGCTTGGCCCGGCGCGCAAGACCACCCCGCTCGACCGCGATGTCGACGCTTTCCGCCACAGCAACCTCGGCCAGCACCGTGCGCAGCCGCTTGTCCACCGCCGCCGTCGCGGGAGCACTGACGAGGAGTTCGAGACCGGTCACCGGATAATCGGCGACGCCCCGGATGGAGTCGATGTTGACACTCAGCTTCGCCATCTCACGCGCGACCGATCGCAGGGCCCGCGCGGACACCGGAGAACCGAGAATGACCACCGCGTGCGTGGACAGCGACTGCCGGCCGGGGTCCGCCCCGATCTCGACATCCACCGACATCCCGACGGTGGCCATCGCCTCCTCCAGTTCCTCCTGGAGGGCTTCCCCGTCCTCCGGGCACGCCACGAGCACGCCGAGGGTCAGGCGGCCACGGATCACCACCTGTTCCACATCGAGCAGGCTCACGTCGTGGCGGGAGAGCGCCGCGAAGAGCACCGATGTGACACCGGGGCGGTCGGGCCCCGTGACGGTCACCAGGACAGTCGTGTCAGCTGCGCCCACTACGAACTCCGTTCGTGTTACTCACGCTGGAAAGAACTCCGTTCGTCTCACGTGCGCAGAAGCACGGAAGGTCGTCGTGCTCGCGCAGCTTGTCCGGCACCCATTGTGCCAAGGGAAAGGCCCCGCCCGATGGTGGGGCGGGGCCTTTCGGCAACGATCTGTATCAGCGGCCGGAGTCGGTGCCGGGCTCGCCTTCACCGCTCACGGTGAGCGGTGCGTGGCGTTCCTCCTCCAGGACCGTGCTGGCGTGCTTGCCGCCGTGCCCGGGTCCGACGTGCGCTTCTGCCTTCATCCGCTCCACCATGTGCGGGTAGTGCAGCTCGAACGCAGGGCGCTCGGAGCGGATGCGCGGCAGTTCCGTGAAGTTGTGACGGGGCGGCGGGCAGGTGGTGGCCCACTCGAGCGAGTTGCCGTAACCCCACGGGTCGTCGACGGTGACGACCTCGCCGTACCGGTAGCTCTTGAAGACGTTCCAGATGAACGGGAGCGTCGAGGCACCGAGGACGAAGGCGAAGATGGTCGAGAACGAGTTCAGCATGGTGAACCCGTCGGACGGCAGGTAGTCCGCGTACCGGCGCGGCATACCTTCGGCTCCCAGCCAGTGCTGCACGAGGAAGGTGCCGTGGAAGCCGATGAACGTGGTCCAGAAGTGCCACTTGCCGAGGCGTTCGTCCATCATCCGCCCGGTCATCTTCGGGAACCAGAAGTAGATACCGGCGTAGGTGGCGAACACGACCGTGCCGAAGACCACGTAGTGGAAGTGGGCGACCACGAAGTAGCTGTCGGTGACGTGGAAGTCGAGCGGCGGGCTGGCCAGGATGACACCGGAGAGGCCACCGAAGAGGAAGGTGATCAGGAAGCCGACCGAGAACAGCATCGGCGACTCGAAGGTCAATTGCCCCTTCCACATGGTGCCGATCCAGTTGAAGATCTTCACACCCGTCGGCACCGCGATCAGGAAGGTCATGAACGAGAAGTACGGCAGCAGCACCGCGCCCGTGGCGTACATGTGGTGCGCCCACACGGCGATCGACAGGGCAGCAATCGCGATCGTCGCGTACACCAGACCGCTGTAGCCGAAGATCGGCTTACGGCTGAAGACCGGGAAGATTTCCGAGACGATGCCGAAGAACGGCAGCGCGATGATGTACACCTCGGGGTGACCGAAGAACCAGAACAGGTGCTGCCACAGCAGAACCCCGCCGGTAGCCGGATCGAAGATGTGGCCGCCGAGGTGACGGTCGACGAACAGACCCAGCAGCGCGGCCGTCAGCAGCGGGAACGCCAGCAGGATCAGGATGCTGGTGATGAAGATGTTCCAGGTGAAGATCGGCATACGGAACATGGTCATACCGGGGGCGCGCAGGCAGATCACCGTGGTGATCATGTTGACGCCACCGAGGATGGTGCCGAGGCCACCGACCGCGAGGCCCATGATCCACAGGTCGGCACCGACACCCGGGGAGTGCAGGGCACTGGTGAGCGGCGTGTACGCCGTCCAGCCGAAGTCGGCCGCGCCGCCCGGAGTGATGAAGCCTGCGGTCGCGATGATGGCGCCGAACAGGTACAGCCAGTAGCTGAAGGCGTTCAGACGCGGGAAGGCAACGTCGGGTGCGCCGATCTGCAGCGGCAGGATGTAGTTGGCGAAGCCGAAGACGATCGGGGTCGCGTACAGCAGCAGCATGATCGTGCCGTGCATGGTGAACAGCTGGTTGAACTGCTCGTTCGACAAGAACTGCATACCGGGCACAGCGAGCTCGGCACGCATCATCAGGGCCATCAGACCGCCGATGAGGAAGAAGATGATCGAGGTCGTCAAATACATGATCCCGAGCACCTTGGGGTCGGTGGTCGTGATCATTTTGAAGATGAACGAGCCCTTGGGTCCCTGCCGCGGCGGGTAAGGCCTGGCTGCAGCTATCGCGGGGACTGGCTGGGGCGCTACGGCAGTCACTGATCCTCCTGAATGCGCGTCCGTCCCCGGGCTGCGAGGCGAACGGTCTCTGGCTTGCGCTCATCGAATCGTAGACGGTGCCCCGAGCGGCCTCGGACTCGGTCCTACCTCCTGTCGTACTTACCCCGGCTCAGCGCCCACGGGGGTATCGCCGACCAGCGGATTGTCGGCAGGAGCGTGCTCTTTCTCACCCGAGACGGCGTGTCGCGGATGTCGGCGGGAGATGCAGGGTGACCACCCGGATTCAGACTTTTCCGGTGCTAAGGTATCGCTCACCTAACTTCCACCAGGAGCTTTACGTGAACATTCTTTCCCGACGCCGCGCCCTGGCCGCCGTCGTCGCTCTCGCGGCCGCGGTCGCCGTCACGTCCTGTTCCAGCAGCGACGACGCGTCCTCCACGGCCGACGCCGCCGCATCGGCGCAGTTCCCCCGCACGGTCGAACACTTCCGCGGCAACACCGAGATTCCCGCGGCACCGCAGCGGGTCGTGGCCCTCGACAACAGCTTCACCGATGCCGTACTCCTCCTCGAGACGCCGCTCGTCGGGTATGTCGACTACCGGGACCCCGGGCTGCCCGACTACCTCGGCAGCACCCGCGACGAGTACGCAGCCGAAGCCGAATCGGTGGGCAAGGTGAGCACCGCGAGCCTCGAGAAGATCGCCGCACTGCAGCCGGACCTCATCATCTCGGCCGAGGTTCGCGACGGTAAGAACTACGAACAGCTGTCGGCCATTGCGCCGACCATCTTCACCGAGACGACCGGTCCCACGTGGAAGGAGAACATCCGCCTCGTCGGTCAGGCGCTCGGCAAGGAAGAACTCGCCAACGAGAAGATCGCCGCCTACGAGCAGCGCGCCGCGGCCGTCGGTTCCGCCATCAACACCAAGGCGTCGAACCCGGTGGTATCGGTGATCCGATTCGCCGGTGAACCCACCGCCCGCCTCTATCGCACCACCTCCTTCAGCGGCATCGTGCTCGAGGATGCGGGCATTGCCCGGCCCGCCAGCCAGGGACCGGACCCCGCCGACCCGACCAGCATCATGCAGTCGATCAGCCCGGAGTTGCTCAGCGAGGCCGACGGCAACGTCATCTTCGTCAGCACCTGGCAGGATCCGGCGGGAAAGAGCGCCGAAGCCGCCCGCCCCTTCCTCGAAAGCCCGCTGTGGCAGACCCTGCAGGGCCGCAAGGTCGACGTCGACGACGCCCGCTGGATGTCGCCCGTCAGCATCCAGGGCGCGCACCTGATTCTCGACGACCTGTCGGACACGTTCGAGGTCGACAAGCACAGCGGCTAACCTGAACGCGCCCGCTCACACAGGAAGTCGCCGCATTGTCCCTTCGCAGGTTTTCGACCGTCCGCCGCGCGTCCATCGGTCTCGTTGCCGGTGTCGCCGCCTTCGCTCTCGCCGGTTGCTCCCAACCGGCCGACGACGACCCCGCGTCCTCGATCGTCCGGACCACGACGAAGATTGCGGGCGCGGCGGTGGTCGGCATCGAGAGGGACACCACGACGGCGTGCCCGGAGCCGGCACCGGTCGACCCGGAGCTGTCGGGGTCGACGACGCATCGGGTGGTTCATACGACGGGCACGAGTGAGGTGCCCGCCGATCCGCAGCGAATCGTGGTGCTCGACAGTGCCGCGCTGGACGCGGTATGCGCACTCGGTCTGTGGGAACGCGTCGTCGGCGCCGCCACGAGCGGAGACGGCGACTCCCCACAGCCGGGGTACCTCGGCACGGGCATCTCCGAACTTCCGAGTGTCGGGCCGGCCGGCGCACCGGATGTCGCCCGGATCGCGCAGGCGGCGCCGGATGTGATCCTCGGTTCGAGTCCGGCCACCGGCGCACTGTACGGCGAACTCTCCCCCATCGCGCCCACCGTGTTCGTCGGTTCCGACCCCGTGTACTGGAAGACGCAGTTCCTCCTCGCGGGCAACGCCCTCGGCCGGGCCGATGCCGCCGCAGCCGCGCTCGAGCGATACCAGGCGGACGCGAAGCAACTCGGCATCGATATCGACGCCGCCCAAACCCAGGCTTCAGTCGTGCGTTTCGGCGCCGACAGTCTGGAGGTGGAGGGACCGGCGGCGTTCGCCGGTCAGGTACTCACCGACGCGGGAGTCCGCAGGCCCGCCTACCAGAACCTCGACGGTGCGGTGACCGAATCGATCGACGATGCCGAACTCGACCGCGCCGAAGGCGATCTCATCTACGCCGTCCTCGTCGGCAAGGACGGCACCGAGCATGCCGAGGAGGTCATGTCCGGGCAAGCGTGGGAAGACCTCGGGGCCGCCGCCGACAGTCGCGTGTTCGCCGTCGAGGGCGAGGTCTGGAACGGCAACGGCCTGGTGGCCGCGCGGGCTGTGCTGACGGATCTCCGGAACACCCTGAACGGATACGCCGGCTAGGAGGACTCGTGCCCGTCCCGGAGTTCGTGGCTGCACTGCGCAGGCATGTCGGACACGCGCCGCTGTGGTTGTCGGGAGTGAGCGTCGTCGTCCGCGATGACGACGGGCGGCTACTGCTGACCCGCCGCGCCGACAACGGCCGGTGGGCGGTGGTGTCGGGCGTTCTCGAACCCGGCGAGGAGCCCGGGCCCGCCGCGCTCCGGGAAGTACGCGAAGAGACCGGCGTCGACGCGGAACTGGTGCGCATCACCAGCGTCGATGTGACCGGACCCATCACCTATCCCAACGGCGATGTCGCGCAGTACCTCGACGTGTGCTTCCTCGCGCGATACGTCGGCGGAGCCGCGGCGGTGTCCGACGACGAGAACCTCGAGGTGGCATGGTTTTCCCCGGAGGCAGTGCCGTCCGACCTCACCCCGTCTTCGCGACTGCGACTCGAGAAAGCGCTGCAGGACGTGCCCGAGGCGTGGTTCCAGCGCTGAACGCAGTTCGCCCAATGCCGCACCGGTGCAGTCGAACTGCGCCGGTGCGGCATTGGGCGAAACTGTCCGGGCGTTAGAAATCCCGAGCGGGTCGCTCTAAAAATCCCGAGCGGGTCGCTCTAGAAGTCCCGAGCGGGTCGCTCTAAAAATCCCAGTCTTCGTCTTCGGTGTTGACGGCCTTACCGATGACGTAGGAGCTGCCGGAGCCGGAGAAGAAGTCGTGGTTCTCGTCGGCGTTGGGTGAGAGCGCGGACAGGATGGCCGGGTTGACGTCCGTCTCGTCCTTCGGGAAGAGCCCCTCATAGCCGAGGTTCATCAACGCTTTGTTGGCGTTGTACCGCAGGAACTTCTTGACGTCCTCGGTGAGACCGACCTCGTCGTAGAGGTCCTGGGTGTAGTCGACCTCGTTGTCGTAGAGCTCGAAGAGTAGCTCGAACGTGTAATTCTTCAGGTCGTCGCGCTCGGCCTCGGTGAGCTGCTCGAGACCCTTCTGGTACTTGTAGCCGATGTAGTACCCGTGCACGGCCTCGTCACGGATGATAAGACGGATGAGGTCGGCGGTGTTGGTGAGCTTGGCGCGCGACGACCAGTACATCGGCAGGTAGAAGCCCGAGTAGAACAGGAAGCTCTCGAGCAGGGTGGACGCCACCTTGCGCTTGAGCGGCTCGTCGCCCTGGTAGTAGTCCATGACGATCTCGGCCTTGCGCTGCAGGTTCGGGTTCTCCTCGGACCAGCGGAAGGCGTCGTCGATGTCGCGGGTGGAGCACAGCGTCGAGAAGATCGAGCTGTAGCTCTTCGCGTGCACCGACTCCATGAACGCGATGTTGGTGTACACCGCCTCCTCGTGCGGGGTGATCGCATCGGGGATGAGGCTGACCGCACCCACGGTGCCCTGAATGGTGTCGAGGAGCGTCAGCCCCGTGAACACCCGCATCGTGAGCTGCTTCTCCTGCGCCGTGAGCGTGCCCCACGACGGAATGTCGTTGGACACCGGGACCTTTTCGGGCAGCCAGAAGTTGCCGACGAGACGGTCCCACACCTCGGCGTCCTTCTCGTCCTGGACGCGGTTCCAGTTGATCGCGGATACGCGACTCACCAGCTTGACCATTGAATCCTCACTTCGTTCGGCTGTGAGTACTTATTAACCGCCGCCGGTTAATAAGTACTCACGGGCGGCGGAGCCGCCTACAGCATGCAGGAAACGCAACCTTCGACCTCGGTGCCTTCGAGGGCCATCTGACGCAGACGGATGTAGTACAGCGTCTTGATCCCCTTGCGCCACGCGTAGATCTGCGCCTTGTTGATGTCGCGGGTGGTGGCGGTGTCCTTGAAGAACAACGTCAGCGACAACCCCTGGTCCACGTGCTGGGTGGCCGCGGCGTAGGTGTCGATGATCTTCTCGTAGCCGATTTCGTACGCGTCCTGGTAGTACTCCAGGTTGTCGTTGGTCAGGTACGGCGCCGGGTAGTAGACGCGGCCGATCTTGCCTTCCTTGCGGATCTCGATCTTCGACGCCACCGGGTGAATGGAGCTGGTGGAGTAGTTGATGTAGGAGATCGACCCGGTGGGCGGGACGGCCTGGAGGTTCTGGTTGTAGATGCCGTGCTTCTGCACGGACGCCTTCAGCTCACGCCAGTCGTCCTGGGTGGGGATGTGCACACCGGAGTCGGCGAAGAGTTGACGCACCTTGTCCGTCTTCGGCTCCCACACCTGATCGGTGTACTTGTCGAAGTACTCGCCGGACGCGTACTGCGACTGCGGGAAGCCCTTGAAGTACGTTCCCCGCTCGATGGCAATCCGGTTGGACGCCTGCAGCGCATGGAACACCACGGTGTAGAAGTAGATGTTCGTGAAGTCGATGCCCTCGTCGGAGCCGTAGTAGATCCGCTCGCGCGCCAGGTACCCGTGCAGGTTCATCTGGCCGAGCCCGATGGCGTGAGAGTCGTTGTTGCCCTCCTCGATCGACGGCACCGAGTAGATGTGCGTCTGATCGGACACCGCGGTCAGTCCGCGAATCGCCACCTCGATGGTCCGCGCGAAGTCCGGCGAGTCCATCGTCTTGGCAATGTTCAGCGACCCCAGGTTGCAGGAGATGTCCTTGCCCACCTTGCTGTACGAGAGGTCGTCGTTGAACAGCGACGGCGTCGACACCTGCAGGATTTCGGAGCACAGGTTGGAGTGCGTGATCTTGCCCTCGATGGGGTTGGCCCGGTTCACCGTGTCCTCGAACATGATGTACGGGTAGCCCGACTCGAACTGCAGCTCGGCGATGGTCTGGAAGAACTCGCGCGCCTTGATCTTCGACTTCCGGATCCGCTTGTCGTCGACCATTTCGTAGTACTTCTCGGTGACGTTGATGTCCGCGAACGGAACGCCGTAGATGCGTTCGACGTCGTACGGCGAGAACAAATACATGTCCTCGTTCTTCTTCGCCAGCTCGAAGGTGATGTCCGGGATGACCACGCCGAGGGACAGCGTCTTGATGCGGATCTTCTCGTCGGCGTTCTCACGCTTGGTGTCGAGGAACCGGTAGATGTCCGGATGGTGGGCGTGCAGGTACACCGCACCCGCACCCTGACGCGCCCCGAGCTGGTTGGCGTAGGAGAAGGAGTCTTCGAGGAGCTTCATGATGGGGATGACACCCGAGCTCTGGTTCTCGATTCGCTTGATCGGGGCGCCGTGTTCACGAACATTGGTGAGCAGCAACGCGACTCCGCCGCCGCGCTTGGACAGCTGCAGGGCGGAGTTGATGGAGCGGCCGATCGACTCCATGTTGTCCTCGATGCGGAGGAGGAAGCAGGAGACGGGTTCACCGCGCTGCTTCTTGCCGGAGTTGAGGAACGTGGGGGTGGCGGGCTGGAAGCGTCCGGCGATGATCTCGTCGACCAGCTTGGTGGCCAGGTCCTCGTCGCCTGCTGCAAGGGTGAGCGCCACCATGCACACTCGGTCCTCGAACCGCTCGAGGTAGCGCTTTCCGTCGAACGTCTTGAGCGTGTACGAGGTGTAGTACTTGAAGGCGCCCAGGAAGGTCGGGAAGCGGAACTTCTTGGAATACGCGTGGTCGATCAGGAACTTCACGAAGGCACGCGAGTACTGGTCGAGCACCTCCGGCTCGTAGTAATTCTCCTCGACGAGATAATCGAGCTTCTCGTCGAGGTTGTGGAAGAACACCGTGTTCTGGTTGACATGCTGCAGGAAGTACTGGCGGGCCGCGGCGACATCCTTGTCGAACTGAATCTCGCCGTTCGGCCCGTACAAGTTGAGCATCGCGTTGAGCGCGTGGTAGTCGAGACCGTTCGTCGAGTCCCCACCGCGCGCGTCACGCTCTACGCTCCCCGCATCGATGGTGTCTGTGATGGTCGGCGCCACAGCTCCTGCTCCTTGTCGTCTAAGTGTTCCCAGAATTCACCCAGACCGACCTTCACCCGTTCGACGTCCTCGGCTGTGCCCATGAGTTCGAAGCGGTAGAGGTAGGGAACGTGACACTTCTGAGAAATGATGTTTCCTGCAAAGCAATAGGACTCACCGAAATTGGTGTTTCCCGCCGCGATCACTGCTCGGATCAGCGACCTGTTGTGTGGATTGTTGAGAAATCGGATGACGGGCTTCGGAACGTAACTGGTGTCCCTGCCCATCGCCGTGGTCCCGCCGCCGTACGTGGGGAGGATCAAGACGTAGGGCTCGTGCACCTCGAAGGTGCCGTCGCGGTCGTGGATGGGTATGCGCGTCGCAGGCACCCCGAGCCGCTGAACGAATCGGTGCGTGTTCTCCGAGGCGCTGGAGAAGTACACCAGCGAAGTCATCGGTACTCACCATCTCGAGTGGAACTGTCGGTCAGTGCTGCTCCGGAATCGGTTCGCTCTCGCTCGCGGAGGGTGCGATCGTGTCGCTTCAAGCAGCGTTTGCCGAGAGGGTCTTGATTCGGTCGGGCCGGAAGCCCGACCAGTGCTCGTCACCGGCTACGACCACGGGCGCCTGCAGGTATCCCAGCGCCATCACGTAGTCCCGGGCCTCGGCGTCTTCGGTGATGTCGACGACGGCGTAGTCGATACCCTCCTTGTCGAGGGCCCGGTAGGTGGCATTGCACTGAACGCAAGCGGGCTTGGTGTAGACGGTGATGCTCATGAAGTCCCTCTTTCCACTGCCGAAAATGGAGCTGACGAAGTGTGTGTTCAGCACCCGAGATCTCCCCTGATCGAGAGGACGGTCACCCCAGCGGAGGGGTTCACCGAGCCGATTCCCGTAGTGGTCTCTCAGTGCTCAAGACACTACACCTAGTGGCCGACAGAAACACTTAACCCGAGATGTTGTGAGTCACATCGATGAAATTCCCTGGTCGACTTCTGCTGGACGGCAAATTTCGTCATCCCGTCGGCGTGTCGCGCATCACTTTTCGGCGAGCCTCGGAACGCTCCCGCCGGCAAGGTTCGTACACCCGAGGCTCGAGGAGCCTACGTCACCTGTGAGCAGGCTCCAGCATTCCCCAGCGCACCCCGAGCAGTGGACTGTAGCGGCCCTCATTTCAACCGGATTCCACTCGACCCACTCGACCCGCTCGGCGGACGCCGACCTTCGGCCGAGACCCGACTCCCCCCGCCGCCGCGTGCACCCGGCGCCCCGCCTCCACCGCCGCTTGCCGGCCGGTAACTGCCTGGCTCCCGGTACCGTGACCGGATGCCCGTGCACTCCTCCGAGCAACCCGACCGCTGGGCGCCCGTCGTCCACACGGAGCGGGTGACGCCGAACATGCTGAGGATCACCCTGTCTGGTGGTGATCTGACGGAGTTCGAGTCGAGTGGCGTGCCCGACGAGCGCGTATTGCTCGCCTTTCCGCCCGGTGGCGAGGAGCAGAGGAGCTTCACCGTCCGCCGCTGGGACCCGTCGGCCTGCGAGATGGACATCGATTTCGCCGTCCACGCGGGCGGCGCTGCGATTCGGTGGGCGCTACAGGCGTCGCCCGGCGATGTTCTGGGGTTCTCGGCCGCCGCCGGTTGGTATTCACCGCCCAGCGATACGGCATGGCAACTTCTCGTCGCCGACATGACCGGTTTACCTGCCGTCGGCCGGATCGTGGAGGAATTGCCCGGTTCGGCGCACGTGCACGTGATCGCCGAGATTACGGCCGCCGAGGATCGGCAGCACTTCACCACCGAGGCCGACGTGACGGTCACCTGGTTGCACGGCAGCGGCAACGGCACCGGACCCAGCAGGCTGGCGGAGGCTGCACGCTCCTGGCCGCGACCCTCCGAGCCGGGATACGTGTGGTTTGCGGGCGAAGCGCGTACATCCCGAGACGTACGCCGCCGCCTGCGCCACGAATTGGGCTGGCCGGCGAATAGATATGACGTCATGGGTTATTGGCGCCCAAACAAGGAGGATTGGGTCGCGCGGTACGAGACGGTCCGTGAGCAGATAGAAGCCGCCAGGGACTCTGCCCTGGCGGCCGGTGAAGACTTCGACGCGGTGCGGGACGCCGTCGACGCAGCCCTCGAGAGATCAGGGCTGTAGCGACGGCGGTCCCGCGAGCGACTCAAGCGTCGACGAGCTGCTTGGTGGCGTCCACGAGGCTGGTCACGACATCGGCGACCTGCTGTGCGACCTCGGCGTTCTCCCGCGGGTGGCGGTCACCGAACTTGTCGATCGTGCCGCCGATGGCGAGCGTGACGTCCTCGAGCACCTTGCCGCCGGCGATACGGACTGCCTTGCGGGTGTCTTCATGGGCCCACTGCGCACCGTTGCCGCTGGGGGACGCGCTGATGACGGCGACCGGCTTGTCCTTGACGGCGCCGGTTCCGTACGGACGGGAGATCCAGTCGATGGCGTTCTTGAGCACGGCGGGAATCGTGCCGTTGTACTCGGGGGTGAGGATCAGTAGCGCATCGGCGCGGCCGGCGGCGTCACGCAACGCCTCGACGGCGGGGAGGGAACCTGCGACGTCGATGTCCTCGTTGTAGAAGGGCACCTCACCGAGCCCTTCGAACACGGTGACGTCGGTCCCTGCCGGAGCAACCGAGACTGCCGTCTCGGCGAGCTGGCGGTTGACCGACGCGGCGCGCAGGCTGCCGACGAGTACGAGAATGTTGGTCTTCGACATGTCAATTTCCTTCGATGGTGCGGTGGGCGACTCGAAACAGGTATATCAGCTAAACGGACCATGGTCCACTTACATTCCCCGCGCGGTAGGATTGGCGCCGTGACCCGCCTCCTCCTTCCCCAGATCGGGGTCGAACCGCCCGAACGGTGTGATGCCGCACGTAATCGGCGGCTACTGCTCGATGCTGCGGCCCTCTTGGTGTCCGAGCGGGGCGTCGACGCGGTGACGATGGACGCCGTCGCCTGCAAGGCCGGTGTGGGCAAGGGCACAGTGTTCCGCCGGTTCGGAAGCCGATCGGGACTCATGCTCGCCCTCCTCGACCATTCCGAGCGCGAACTCCAGCAGGCGTTCATGTTCGGACCCCCACCGCTGGGGCCGGGCGCCGATCCGGTCGAACGGCTCACCGCCTACGGCCGGGCGCGCATCGCCACCGTCGAGGTCGAGGGCGAGGTCCGGCGGGCCGCGGAGAACTCTCCGGGCACTCGTTTCGCCGCGCCGGCTCGCGCAGTGTCGGTGACGCACGTCGTGTCGCTGCTCCGCGAGGCGGGCGTCGAAGGAGATCACGAACTGCTGGCGTGCTCGCTCCTCGCACCCCTCGAGGCGACGCTCGTACTGCACGAGATCCGCGACCTCGGGATGTCGACCGAGCGCCTCGAGGCTGCCTGGGAAGATCTCGTCAGGCGTGTCACCCGCGCCTGACGGTCACAGGGTGCGCAGCCACAGCGCCAATTCCCTGGCGCTTGCGTCGATGCGCGCCGGCCAGTCGAGCGCCGAGTCGTCGGCCGTATCGCTCACGTGCTTGACGAGGCGGCATTGTGCACCGACCTGTGCGCACGCGTAGGCGACGGCGAAACCTTCCATGTCGACGAGATCGGCCCGCTCCGCGAGCACGTCGCGCACCCCCGCGTCGGATACGAAGACGTCCCCCGTTGCCAGCACCGAGCCGTCCCCCTCAGGCATCTCGAGCCGGTCCGCGACCTCGTGTCCCAAGGCCCGGATGGCGTCGCCGCTGATGTCGTGGTTGAGCACGGTCGACGGCGTGAAAAGGCCACTGTGGTGTTCGTGCAGGGCCCCCGCGGTGCCGATGTTGACCACCAGCGGTCTCTGCGACGACGGATAGTCGCCGAGCGCCTTCGCGACGGCCACCGCGGCGCTCACCTTGCCGATGCCCGTGATCAGCACGTCGAACTCCGGTGGGACGTGCACAGCCTCCGCCTTGGTAGCGCTGACGACGAGGATGTCCGATCTGCTCATGCGCGGAACCGTACCGGGCCTTCCCCACCCTGCGTCCCACGTGCCCACTCGCTACAGTTTCTGGCATGGCGAATCTACGTGCGCAGATACTCGAGGAACTCGGTGCCCAGCCCACCATCGACGCGGCGAAAGAAATTCGCACCCGCGTCCAGTTCCTGAAGGAGTACCTCCTGTCGACACCCGCGAAGGGCTTCGTTCTGGGCATCAGCGGCGGCCAGGACAGCACTCTCGTCGGGCGTCTCGCTCAACTCGCGGCGAGCGAACTTCGCGATGAGGGACATGAGGCCGAGTTCGTCGCTGTCCGCCTCCCCTACGGCACCCAGGCGGACGAGTCGGACGCACAGATCGCGCTGAAGTTCATCCAGCCCGACCGGTCGGTGTCGGTCAACGTCAAACCCGGCGCCGACGCCACTGCCAAGGAATCGGCCTCAGCCCTGCGGGACATCCTCGGCGACGGCGGCGAACTGCGCGACTTCGTCCGCGGAAACATCAAGGCCCGAGAGCGCATGGTCATCCAGTACTCGATCGCGGGGCAACTCGGCTACCTCGTACTCGGTACCGACCATGCAGCTGAAGCCATTACCGGGTTCTTCACCAAGTACGGCGACGGTGGCGTGGACCTCACTCCCCTGACCGGCCTCTCCAAGCGTCAGGGCGGCGCCCTGCTCCGCGAACTGGGGGCACCGGAGACCACCTGGAGGAAGGTGCCCACCGCCGATCTCGAGGACGACCGCCCGGCGCTCCCCGACGAGGAGGCGCTCGGTCTGACGTACACGCAGATCGACGACTACCTCGAGGGCAAGGACGTTTCCCCGGAGGTCGCCGAGAAGCTCGAGACCATGTACCTCAACACGCGTCACAAGCGCACGGTTCCCGTCACGCCTCTCGACACCTGGTGGCGGTGATCCGGTGACCCTCGTTCTGGTCGCGGGCGGTACCGGTACGGCGGGCAGGCAACTGGTCAAGGAGTTGCTTGCCCGCGGGCACTCGGTCCGTGTCCTCACCCGGCACGGTGGTGCGCCGGGCACCGAGATCATCCATGTCCACGGCGACTTGGTGACGGGCGAGGGGCTCGCAGAGGCGCTGGACGGGGTCGACGTGGTGGTGGACACGACCGACGGCAAGACCCGCCGCACTCGGGCCGTGCTGGACGAGGGCGCCACCAATCTGCTGGCGACAGCGGACGGTGCGGGTGTGCGACGCGCGGTGCTGCTGTCCATCGTGAACGTCGACCGCGGCGAGTTCGCCTACTATCAGGCCAAGCGACGGCAGGAACGGGTCTACGAGAGCTCGCCGCTCGACACAGTCGTCGTGCGCGCCACCCAGTTTCACGACTTCATTCCCATGGTCGCGAAGCCGCCGAGCCATGTCGGGGTGATTCCGGCGTTCACGAGAACGCGATTCCAGTCGATCGACACCCGCGATGTCGCGCGGGCGCTTGCGGACGCCGCCCTGGCGACCGAGCCGGCGTCCGAAAATCTCATCACCATCGGCGGCCCGGAAGTCCGCACGGCCCGTGACCTCGTTGTGGCATGGAAGAAGGCCACGGGGACGCACGGACTCGTCGTCGACGTGCCCCTGCCGGGAGCGCTGGGTTCCTTCCTGAGGGCAGGGCACAACCTGGCTCCGGGAAAAGAGTTCGGGTCGATCACCTTCGACCGGTGGCTGGCCGACACGACGACGGCCTGAGCGGCTCCCGGAGTGCTGTAAAAGCCTCTAGCCTCCCGCGAACGGCGGCAGGACGTCCACCTGGTGTCCGGCGGTGCGCGTGAGGTCGCGCGTGAGCTCTGAATCGACGAGGAAGGCCGCCACCGACAGCACCCGCTCCATGTCGGCTCCGTACTTGGCGACGAGGGCGATCTTCACCTGACCGAGTGGGGCGTCCGTCGGCAGATCGAGGGTTTCCTTCGTACAACCCGCGGCGTCGGCGGCCGCCGCGAAATACCGCACCGAAATGCCTGTCACCGTGTCAACCACCGATAGCTCCCATACTGCGCTGCGGCGGCGCGAATCCATCCGCATTGATTCCGTGTCCCGCCCACTTGTTCCACATCGCGCCACGCCACAACTGGGCCAGGTCCTCGTCGCCCGCACCGGAACGCAGCGCCCCACGCAGGTCGACCTCCTGGTCACTGAACAGGCACGACCGTACCGTTCCCTCGGCGGTCAGACGAGTTCGGTCGCAATCGGAGCAGAACGAGCGGGTGACCGACGCAATGATCCCCACGGCGGCCGGACCACCGTTCACCAACCACTCCTCCGCCGGTGCGGACACGTCCTCCCTGCCGTGTTCCACGAGGGTGAACCGCTCACCCAGAACCGACAGCAACCGGTCGGCGGACACCATCTGCTCACGTGCCCACTCGTGGTCCGCGTCGAGGGGCATCTCCTCGATGAAGCGGAGCGCAATCCCTTCGGTCAGGCACCATTCGAGGAGATCCGCCGCCCCCGCCAGTGTCTCGGGCATCAGAACTGCGTTCACTTTGAGCGGCGCCAGGCCTGCATCAGCCGCGGCCCGGATCCCGGCGATCACCGACGGCAACCGATCGCGTCGCGTGAGCCTGGCGAAGTGCTTCCTGTCGATCGAGTCGAGGGAGACGTTGACGCGGGTGAGGCCGGCGCGGGCGAGTGCAGCAGCCCGGTGTTCGAGCCCTACCGCGTTGGTAGTCATCGACAGCGGCACACCCGGAACCCGTTCGGCGCACCCGGCGATCATCGCTTCGAGGTCGGCGCGCATCAGCGGCTCGCCCCCGGTGAACCGGACCTCCCGGACCCCGAGCTGATGCACCGCGATACCCACCAACCGGACGATTTCGTCAGCCGTGAGCAGATTGTGCGCCGGGATGGCGGGCAGGCCTTCCTCCGGCATGCAATAGGTGCAGCGCAACGAGCATTTCTCGGTGATCGAGACCCGAAGGTCGCGCGCTACCCGACCGAATCTGTCGACGAGGTGCCCCACGTCGGGGCGGCCCGCGAGCGAGACGGCCGACCGCACGGTGGGAATACCCATCTCCACCATTGTCATCGCGTTGCCTTTCCCCGCATTGGTCCAGTATGCCGTGAGGCGGTGATCCGTGCCGCACCGCCGTGCATAGGATTGGTAACCATGGCCGGAGGAACGTCGTGACCACGCGGACGGTGGAGCAGCATGCTCAGCACGTCGCCGAACTTCTCGCACCGCTCCATACGCGCCCCGGCGAGGAGATTCCACTCGGTGAGGCGCTGGGACGCGCCCTCGCCGCCGACGTCCATTCACCCGTCGATCTGCCCCTGTTCCGGAACTCCCAGATGGACGGCTACGCCGTCGACGCCGCATCCATCACGACGGTCCCTGTGATGCTGCCCGTGCGCGGGGTGATCGCGGCCGGGCCGGCCGAACCCGTCACGCACCTTCCCGGCACGGCCTACCGAATCATGACCGGAGCACCGGTTCCGCCGGGCGCAGACGCGATCGTCCCCGTCGAGGACACAGTCACCTCGGATGGCGAGGTGCGGATCGAAAAAACCCGCTCGGCCGGGGAGTTCGTCCGCGAACGTGGCAGCGACGTCCGGGCGGGGACCCTTCTCCTCGCCGCGGGCAGCATTCTCGCTGCCCGTCACATCGCCGTGCTCGCCGCTGTCGGGCTGCAGCGCGTATCGGTACGCCCGCGGCCGCGTGTCGCGGTGATCACCACCGGCGCCGAGCTCGTCGACGCAGGAAGCGCACTGCGTCCCGGCCAGATCTACGATTCGAACGGCATCGCACTGGCGTCGAGTGCACGAGCCAACGGTGCAGAGGTGGTCTCCATCGCCCGTAGCACCGACGACCCCGCCGAGTTCCGCACCCTGCTCGCCGAGGCGGTCCTCACCGCCGATGTGGTGCTGACGTCCGGCGGTGTATCGATGGGCGACTTCGAGGTGGTGAAGGAAACGCTGTCCCCGCTGGGCGCGCAGTTCGCTCACGTGGCCATGCAGCCGGGCGGGCCGCAGGGGACAGCCGTGGTCAACGGCGTCCCGGTATTGAATTTCCCGGGCAATCCGGTGAGTACCCTCGTCTCCTTCGAGATCTTCGCCCGTCCGGACATTCGCCGCGCAGCGGGCCTTCCCCCCACGGAAGCCGTGGAGGGGCCACTCGCGGCGCCGCTCACCTCCGTCCGGGGCAAGCGGCAGTTCCTCCGCGCCCGCCGCACCGACACCGGGGTAGAACTCGTCGCCGGTCCAGGCTCACATCTTGTCGCAGCGATGGCGTGGGCGGATGTCCTCGTCGATGTTCCCGCCGATGTCACCGCACTCGACGCCGGCCAACTCGTGAAGGTGATTCCCCTGTGAGCGATTTGACGCACCTCGACGGCGAGGGTCGTGCACGTATGGTCGATGTGAGCGCGAAAGCCGATACCACCCGGACTGCCGTGGCGGCAGGACGACTCGTCACGACCCCCGAAGTCATTGCGCTCGTCCGAGCCGACGATCTCCCCAAGGCAGATGTACTCGCGACTGCCCGGATTGCGGGTATCTCGGGTGCGAAGAAGACGTCCGAGCTCATTCCGTTGTGCCATCAGCTTGCGCTCTCGTCGGTCAAGGTGGAGTTCGGATTCGCCGACGATGCCATCACGATCGAGGCGACAGCGAAGACGAAAGGGCCGACCGGCGTCGAAATGGAGGCACTGACCGCGGTGGCCGTGGCCGGGCTGACTCTGCACGACATGGTGAAGGCCGTCGATCCCGCTGCCACCCTGGACGGTGTCCGCTTGCTCACGAAGGACGGCGGCAAGCGCGGGCACTGGACCCGGGAGCCGGCAACCGACTCCGCATCACCGAGAGGGCGCACCGCCGCGGTCCTGGTCGCCTCCACAGGCGGCGCCGCGGGCACGCGGGAAGACACGACCGGTCCGGCCATCACCGCCTGGCTCGACGAACGCGGGTTCCGAACGCGCGGCCCCCTGGTCTACGCCGACGCCGAGATCGCGGCCGGCCTCGCCGACGCGCTGTCCGGCAGCCCCGCACTAGTCATCACCACCGGCGGGACGGGTGTCTCCCCCACCGACGCCACTCCCGAAGCCACCCGGGCCGTACTCGACCGCGAACTGCCCGGCGTCGCGGATGCCATCCGCAATCGGGGAACGACAGTGACGCCGCATGCGTCACTGAGCCGGGGACTCGCCGGTGTGTCGAACGGCACAGTGATCGTGAATCTGCCGGGTTCACCGGGCGGAGTGAAGGATGGACTTGCGGTGCTCGACCCCATCGTCGATCACCTTCTCGCACAGATCGCCGGTGGAGGTATGCACGATGAGTGACATTCTTGCCCAGATTTCGGACCTGCCCCTGGACGCGGCCGTGGTCGATGCGGCCGTGGCGGGACCGGAACACGGCGCAGTAGTGGTGTTCACCGGGGTGGTACGTAATCACGATGCCGGACAATCCGTTTCAGCACTCGAGTATCAGGCACACCCCGATGCCGAGCGCTTTCTCCGCACGTGTTGTGAGGAGGTTGCGTCGTCGACGGGACTGCCTGTTGCCGCGGTCCACCGGGTGGGTGCGCTGACCGTCGGGGACCTTGCGCTCGTGGCTGCGGTGGCGGCACCGCACCGGGCCGAGGCGTTCGCGGCATGCGCCGAACTCGTCGAACGGATCAAGCACGAGGTACCCATCTGGAAGCGGCAGCATTTCGCCGACGGCGCGTCCGAATGGGTGGGACTGTGAGTCCTGAGTCGGACCGGCGTCGCATCACCGGGTAGACTCGGCGGCACTAGGTGACCATGACGGTCACCCAGCGTCGTAGAACGCATTCAGTTCGGGAACGTCCGAATCCTGTTGGGTGTGCACACGCGTGTGCATCCGCTCTTCTTACGGCGAAGAAGCTTGCCGACCGGCAACGCCGCCAACCTGTGCTCGAGCTCCGACGGGATCGCTTTTCCGTGTCGGCCCTCCGGGCACAACCCTGTGCCCGAAAGGCTCTGACACTTGTCTGACACGACGACACCCGACACCACCTTCGCCGCTCTCGGCGTCCGCGAACCGCTGGTGCGGGTGCTCTCCTCGCAGGGCATCACCGCGCCCTTCCCCATCCAGGTCGACACCCTCCCCGACACGCTGTCGGGCCGCGACGTGCTCGGCCGGGGCAAGACGGGCAGCGGTAAGACGCTCGCCTTCTCCATCCCGATGGTGTCCCGCCTCGCGGGTGAACTGTCGGGCGGAAAGCGTCGGCCCGGCCACCCCGTCGGTCTGATCCTGGCCCCCACCCGCGAGCTGGCCACCCAGATCACCGCCACACTCGAACCGCTGGCGCAGGCGTACGACCTGAAGGTCACCACCATCTTCGGTGGCGTCTCCCAGAACCGCCAGGTGTCGGCGCTCAAGGCAGGTGTCGACATCGTCGTCGCATGCCCCGGACGCCTCGAAGACCTGATGAAGCAAAGGTTCGTGAGCCTCGACGCCGTCGAGATCACCGTGCTCGACGAGGCCGACCACATGGCCGACCTCGGCTTTCTGCCCGTCGTCACGCGCATCCTCTCCGCCACGCCGCAGCAGGGCCAGCGACTGCTGTTCTCCGCCACGCTGGACAACGGTGTCGACAAGCTCGTCAAGCGGTTCCTGAGGAACGAGGTCCTGCACTCGGTCGACGAGGCGAACTCACCCGTCGCGGCCATGACGCACCATGTATTCGACGTCGACAGCCCCGAGACCAAGCGCAAGCTGGTCGAGAAGCTGGCGTCGGGCACCGGACGCCGAATCCTGTTCATGCGCACCAAGCATCAGGCGCGGAAGCTGGCGCGTCAGCTCACCGAAGCGGGGATCCCGTCGGTGGATCTGCACGGCAATCTGTCGCAGGCCGCCCGCGACCGCAACCTGGCCTCGTTCTCGGCCGGTGAGGCGCGCGTGCTGGTGGCCACCGACGTGGCGGCGCGAGGCGTCCACGTCGACGATGTGGAACTGGTGGTGCACGTCGATCCGCCCGCCGAGCACAAGGCTTACCTGCACCGTTCGGGCAGAACCGCGCGCGCAGGCAGCGCCGGCGACGTCGTCACCGTCGTACTGCCCGAGCAGCGCAAGGATCTGTCCATCCTCATGCGGAAGGCAGCGATCAAGGTCACTCCCGTCCGCAGCACCGCGGACTCCGCCCACGTTCTCGAACTCGTCGGTGACCTCGCACCACATGTGACGCCGGCGCCGAAGGCCACGCCGGTGTCCAGCACCGGCGGACGCACTCAGCGGCCCGGCGGTGGCCAAGGCGGTCAGGGTGGACGAGGCGGCCAGGGCGGACGCGCCCACGGTCAGGGCGGCGGCGCTCGTCGCTCCCGTTCCGGCGCTGCGGGCAGGCCACGGGCGGCGTCGTCCACGGGCGGCGGAACTCGTACCGCGTCGGCCGGCGCGTCACGCCGCCGTCAAGGCTAGAACTCGTCGAGGTGGATGGCGTCGGCCAATGGCCGGCGCCCCCGCCACCCGAAGCGCTCGAGGTCGGGTACCTGCTGGAACTCGGCGACGTGTCCCACACACAACCAGGCGATGGGACGCACCGGCTCGGGAATCCCCAGCAATTCGGTGAGGTAGGGCTCGTCGTAAAAGGACACCCAGCCCACTCCGATGTTCTCGGCGGCGGCCGCGAGCCACAGATTCTGAATCGCTAGCACGGCTGAGAACAAGCCGGTGTCGTCGACCGTGTGCCTGCCGAGAATGTGCTCGCCGCCGCGACTGCGGTCATAGGTGACGACGACGCCCATGCCGCTCTCACGTATTCCTTCGATCTTGATCGGATCGAACGTCGTCCTGCGATCGTCGGGTAGCGATTCGGCGAACCTTCTGCGGGCATCGGCGACGTGCTCGGCGAACACGTCGAGAGTCTTCGGCCTGCGCACGACAACAAAATCCCACGGCTGCGTGTTGCCGACGCTCGGGGCGCTGTGCGCTGCCCCCAGGATGCGGTCCAGAACCTCCTCCGGTACCGGCTCCCCCGTGAACTCCGCTCGCACATCCCGTCGGCGGCGGATCGCCTCATACACGGACAGCATCGGTTCGGGATACGACGGCGTGCTAGACGCGGGCTCGGTCACGCCGTCACGGTATAGCGGTGCACCCCCAGCATCGCGCCGGGGTCGACATCTTCGCCCTCGGCCACGATGCAGTCCTCGAGGCCCGCGCGCACCTTCTCCGGTTCGATGTCCGCACCGATGAGTACCAATTGCGTCGTGCGTTCCTCCCCCGATTCCCAGCGCGTGGAGGTGAACCGGATGTGTGGCCCCACCGCCTGCACCTCGAACTTGCGCGACTGCCCTGGTACCGCGAAGTGCACGAATCCCTTGATGCGATAGATGCCGACGGGCCGGCTTTCGAGGAAATCGACCAGCCGCCGTGGATCGATCGGATCGGCAGACGCGAAATCGACTGACTCGTAGGACGAATGCAGGTGGTCGTGACCGCAACAACCCTCGTCGCAGTGCTCGTGCTGATCCAGCAACAGCCGATCGAGCGTGAGCTGTTCACCGGGGGCCGGATCACGCCCCGGTTCCTGATCGAAGAGCAGAGTGGGCTCGATGCGCCCGTGCGCGGTCGCGAGAATCGGGGCACGATCGTTGTAGTCGCGGACCAACTGCTTCACCGCACCGAGTCGTGGTTCGTCGATCCGGTCGGTCTTGTTGAGCACGAGGAGGTCGGCCAGGGTCACGTGCTTCCCGAGATCAGGATGCTGGGCGGACGTTTCCTCGAACTGCTCACCGTCGACCATCACCACCAGTCCCCCGTACACGACGTGCGGATTCCTGCTGCCGAGCACGAGCCGAATCATGTTGCGCGGCTCGGCAAGCCCGCTGGCCTCGACGATCACCACATCGATCTGTGAAGAGGGATTCGCCAGACGATCGAGCATCTCGTCCATGTCGCTGACGTCGACGGCGCAGCACATGCACCCGTTGCTCAGGGACACCATCGAATCGACCTGCCCGGCCACCATCATCGAATCGATGTTCACGGCTCCGAAGTCGTTGACGATGACACCCACCCGGACACCGCGATTATTGCGCAGCACATGATTGAGCAGGGTGGTCTTACCGGAACCGAGGAATCCAGCGACGATGACCACCGGAATCCGCTTCTTCGCCAACTGCCCCGACCTCCATGGATTTCGCTGAGCCACCGGGCGCCCATGGTAGCGCCCGGCCGAACGATCTCAGCTCACCCCGCCGACTATCGCCGCGCCGATGGCGGCGGCAGGCACCATCGGCATCGTGTGGTGAGTGGCTCCCTCGATTGTCGTGACCCTCGCCGAGGGAAGCCTGCGCCGGATCGTGGCCGCCACCGCCGCCGCGTCGTGCGCGCGGCTACTTCCTGCCAGCAGCACGGTGGTCGGGACGGTCATCCGGGCGAATGCGGCAGGCTTCGGACGGCGCGGAACCACGACCTTCGCGCCGGCGAAGGCAACCGCCCCGAGGGCGGCCACCTCGAGCCATCGCTCGTCCAGGCCGACGCCACCTGTCTCCCAGCGGATCAGCGCGCGTTGACGCTCCGCAGTGGGACGAAGCAGCAGCGGTGCGGCCCGAAGCAGGTAGCGGGTGCTCAGTCCCGCAAAACACGATGTCGGGTCGAGCAGCACCACACTGTCGACGTTTCCGCGTCCGCTCGACGTGTATCCGAGGGCGATCATCGCCCCGTAGGAATGTCCGACGAGTGCGGTCGATTCCAGACCTAATCCATCCAGTACCTCATCGAGCCAGGTGAACAAGTCGCTCGTGCTGCGCAACGGGGTGCCATCGCTTACGCTCCGCCCGGCGTCCTGCATGATGTCGACGGCATAGACACGATGGCGACGCGCCAGGACCTCGACGTTGGCCGCCCAGACCGTGGAAGTCGCTCCGCCTCCGGGCAGGAGAAGCAGTGGTGCGCCCGATTCGGGACCGCACACGTTCACACGAGTGATGCCGTAGGCCGTCGGCACGTCGACCGGTGTGGCCGCCACCGGCCAGCTGCCCAGCAGGACGTCGTAGGCGCGATAGAAGTCATCGAGTTTCGCCACAGCGCCTCCTCCATTTATCTCGATGATCGAGATATTATCTCCTCGGCCGCGCTCCGGCAGTACATTCAGGTCTCGTGAATCTCGACGAAAGCGCTCAGACGGTGCACAAGCTGCGCGCTCTCGCGGTGGAGCTGAATCTGCTCGGCGCCGAGTTCGCCCAGCTGCACGGACTGCACACCACCGATCTCCGGGCACTTATCAGCATCCTGGACGCCGGTCGCGCAGATATCGCTGCAACCCCGGGTTGGCTCGGCGACCGCCTCGGGATCAATTCGGCATCCGTCACTGCACTTCTCGACCGCATGGAGAAGGCCGGGCTCGTCCGTCGCACGCCGGACGCCGAGGACCGGCGCCGCTCCCGAATCACGGTCACTGCCACAGCGATGAACCTCGGTGAAACCTTCTTCGGCCCGCTCATCGACCGGACGACAACCATCCTCGAAGGGTTCGAACCTTCAGACCGACAGACTATTTCACGATTTCTCGACGGCATGAACGCCGCTGTCGCCGTCGAACGGCAAGGGGCCGTTCAGCCGAGCGAAGACTCGGTGTCGAGATCGCGGACGCGTCGCGCGGGTGAGCCGACGTAGAGTCCGTTCGGCGCGCAGTCGCGGGTGACTACCGCTCCTGCACCGACGACACAACCTTCGCCGACCGTCACTCCGGGCAGGATGATGGCCCCTGCGCCGATCCAGCAGCCGTCACCGACCACGATGGGAAGGTCTACCGCCGCCCCGCACCGCCCCGACACCGGACCCAGCCGATGTGTGCTGGTAATGAACTGGACGCGGTGACCGACTGCCACTTGCCGGCCGAGGGTGATGGAGGCGGTGCCATCGAACAGCACGCCGCGGTTGATGAAGGTACCGAGACCCAGACTGACATTTTTGCTGCCGAAATAGCATCCTGAGTAGATTCCGGCACCCCATACTTTCGCCCCGGCAGCCAGCAACAAGAGAATCCGCAGCCAGACCGGCACAAATGCGGACGATTGGACGATCGTGACGAAGCGCACCCGCCAACCCTAGCCAGTGATCGCGCCCCGCGCTGGATGGTCGTCTGCTCGGGCGGCACGAATGCGACTCGGTAACGGATCCGACACCGAGCCCGATGATGTTCCCGAGACCCAAGGGGGCCGAGTGGCACAACTCGATAGCGAAGGATTCGCTGCCATGCTCGAATCAATCCCGCATGCGATCAGCGTCCACGACAAAAACCGCCAGATCATCTTCCGCAACTCGGCCTGCGCCGCTCTGATCGGCGCCGGCATCGACGAGTTCGACAGTCTCCGGCACGAACAACTCTTCCATCCCGACGACAGCGACCTGTGGAGCGCGATGCTCGCCCGCTCGCTGGGCGGTGAGAGGGCAAGTGCGACGGCACACCTGCGTATCCGTCACCGCAATGACCATTGGCTCTGGGTTCACGTCGCGGTGTCCGCCTTCGACGTGGGCGATGAGACGTTGATCGTTCTGGTTCTCCAGGATCAGTCCGACACCATCTGGGGCGACCCGCGTTCCGTCAAGCAGAAAATCTGACATCTACCGACCGTGACAGGTCGGCCGACTGCGACAAGGCGGTGTGCGGATCGTGGCACCACACCGTCGGCAGAAATGCGTGCGGTGCCCGCCGTTCTTCGACGTGCCGCAGTCGCACACTTCCCACCCGACAAGGCAGGTGTTGGCACCGAGCAGGTGCCCGTTGGGGCATCGCCGTGGGGCGAACTCGGTCCGGCGCGTCACAGAGCCGAATCTACACGTTCATCGAACGTATGTTCTATTCACATGTAGTTGCCCGGAGCCCCCGCACTGCCATCGGCGCGCTCCACCAGGAACCAACTTCCCGGCGCATAGACCAGTTCCCGGTCTTCGCGGACGATGACGAGCGCACCACTGTCATGGATGCTGTAGGTGTCGTCGCCGCTGAAGTCGGTGACGGCGAACTCTGCCAGTTGGTCGAACGACCGATGCGTCACGGTGAAAGTCATACCGCCAGTGTCCCACTGCGACAACGTGCCGACCCGAGATCGCTGACGTAGCTACTACTTCACATGTGGGGCAGGGCGGCAGCGAGAAAGACGATTCCGACCGCGATTCCGAAGGCACCGGTGAGTATGCCGATCAGAGCCTCCAGGGATGTCGACTCGTCCGCCTCGACCGACGGATTACGAGATGCGACGATGCCCGTCGCTATGGCTCCGGCGCCGAGGAGAATTCCGAAGCCGAACATCCAGAACATCACAATCGACAGCGCGCCGAGCATCACCGAGACGTCGCTGCAGTAGGCGCCGAGAGGCCGCGTCGACGTCATCAGCCATGGCAGGTGGCCGCGCCGGCGATCGGACGAGGGAGACGGTGACGTAGTCGTGGTCATGGTTGCGGTAAATCCTCTCCGTGCAGACGTACGGGGACAGTGACGGGGCGCGCGATCGACTCAGCGGCTCACCGTTGCGCGTGATCCGACCGCGACTGCCCTCAGCTAAGCGTCGGCGACCGAGCGGGACTGCGGACCGGGCCCGAAGTGAAGCACAGCAATCCATCCTCCGGGTTCGGTCCACAAGCGCCTGCCACCTGGTCGGACGCCGCATCACTGTGCATCAAGAATTTAGCACTCTCCTACATTGAGTGCCAATTCAGAAGAGGTTCACAGCGACAGTTCACAGACTGCCCATACTGGTTACTTTGTCGTTACCGATCGGTAGCGCTGGCACGCGACCGATGTGAGTGCTAATTTCCGAGATGCACAGGCATCCGTGTCCGTCGCCGTGGCGGGCACGCCGGGTAATGGGGAGGTGCACAGCTGTGCGGTACCGCAAGCACGGATCATCCGACGTGAAAGACCGACGCGACCATCGAACAGCGCATACCGAAGAGTGTGTGCGCTGGCCGGATCCGAGTCCACTGAGCAGCTGGTGGGAACGCGTCGTGTGGGGTGATCGGAGCGTGACATGAGCGGTGGAACTGTTCCCCCGCGCCCCCGCGCATGGGACTTCCATTGTGACCACTGTGACCACACGTACCGCGCCCTGGCTGACAGTCGAACCGCTGCCCGCTGCACAGCCCGGTTGAACGGCTGGGTCACGGACGGCACGACTCTCTGCCCGGGATGCGCCGTCGTCGCCGCCGTCGAACAACAGCTTCTGCTGCCCGGGAAGGCAACGGGCTAGTCGCCGGCCAGGTTCGACTGCCCCGACCGGCAACAGCGGACGAAGGCCACGGGAATGGCATGTGGTCACGCTCATGAAGAAGTCCCCCACCATGCGCTGCATGGTGGGGGACTTCTCAGTGGGTGGAGCTAAGGGGACTCGAACCCCTGACCCCCACACTGCCAGTGTGGTGCGCTACCAGCTGCGCCATAGCCCCGTATTCAGTTCTTTCTCTCGCACCAGGAATGACTTCCGCGTGCTCGAAGAAAGTTACACCATCGTCGACCTGGCCAACAAATCGCCTGCTCAGAGGCGCTTCGCGCCCGTGCGCCTTTGTGGTTGCCGGGACAACCAGAAAGGCGCACGGGCGGCGGAGCCGCCTACAGCTGGGACACCCAGTTCTCGTTGGAAAGCGCGTCGATGACGGTGCCGTCCTGAACCACTGCCGGGGTGCCCGTTGCACCGCTCGCGCTCAGAGCTTGACGGCCGGCCTCCGCGTCGATCGCAGCCTGGTCGACCTTCGCCCCGGTGGTGATGCACTGCGCGGCCTCGTCGGACGCTCCGGCGTCGCGGGCCATCTGCGCCAGTTCCTCGTTGGAGTGGTCGGAATCGCCGTTCTCCGCCGGTTGGTTCTCGGGCGCGAACAAGGCAGCGTGGAAGTCCGAGTACGCCGACGCGTCACCGGTCGCCGCAACGCACTGTGACGCCGCGACAGCGCGCGTGGAGTAGTCACCGCTGGCCGACAACCGGTTGAGGAAGTTCAGAATGTGGTAGCGGACAGCCACTTTCCCGTCGTCGACGGCCTTGGCCAGTTCCTGTCCGTTCTTGTTCTCCAACTCGGCGCAGTAGGGACACATCGGGTCCTCGAACAGATCGATCGTGGTGGCTGCGTCGGGACGGCCGAGGAGCACCACGCCGTTGTCTTCGACCGACACCCGGACCTCGGAGTTCTGCACTCCCCCGTAACCGTCGTTGCGCGGCTTGCTTCGGTTGTTCTGCCAGATCACGCCGCCTATCACGAGGGCTGCGATGACGAGTACGGCGAGCCCACCGAGGATGTAGGTGGACCGGCTGGACTCCGGCTGCGGGGTGTACTTGTTCTTCGAGCTCACGTGGATGCAGTCCTTCGATGTCGGATCGATTTACCAGGTGCTTACTCTGCCATCGTCGGCTGAGGGGCCACTGAGAAAGGCGCCCGCGATGCGAGCCCCAGCGCGAACGGAGTACGGGGGAACACGATCAACCAGGCCGCCAGCGCGAGGAATCCGATGTCCCGCAGGATTTCCTTGGTGTAGTCCCAGCCATCGACGTCGGCCGCTCCTCCACCGCCGAAACAACCGCAGTCGATGGACAGGCCACGCGCCCACACCGAAATGATGACGCCGACGAGGACGAGCAGCAGGGCCGCCGACACCACCGCCGTGGCCCGGACCCCGAGCCCGATCAGAAGCAGTAGGCCGAGGGCGATTTCGAAGAACGGTAGGGCGTTGGCAACGGGACGGACGAGGTCTTCCGGGAGCAGTTGGTAGGCGCGAACCGCGATGATCGTCTGTGCGGGATCTGCCACCTTGAGCGCGCCGGAGACGAGCCAGACGGCGGCGAGGGACACGCGGGCGACGAGGGAGACGATCCTGATCCACACCGAAACGAGAGTACAGACGTCGCCGGTCAGAGCGCTTCGACCGACACCTTCGGGGCCGGCTTGTTCGGCACCAGCAACCAGCCTGCTGCGGCGACGAGCATCACACCACCCGTAACGGCAAAGGAGACCGCGTAGGACAGGTGCTGGGCGAGTAGACCGGCGCCGACCGGACCGAGAACGCCGCCCACGTCGGCCACCATTTGGAACGTGGCGAGGACAGGCCCGCCACGCGACTTCGCACCTACGACGTCCGCCACGGCCGCCTGCTGGGCGGGACTCATGATGCCGGAACCGATACCCGCGACACCGGAGAGCACGAGGAAAACGACGAGATCCTCGCTGAGTCCCATGCCGACGGTGCTCGCCCCGCACACCAGGAGGCCGAGCACGACGAAGAGCTTCCTGCCGTAGGTGTCGGAAAGCCTTCCCGACACGATGAGAACCAGCGCGTTGCCGACGGCGAACACGGCGAGTGCGATTCCGGCGAGCGCTTCCTCGCGGTGGAGCGCCTCGACGACGAACAGCGGGACCATCGCGACCCGTACGCCGAAGATGACCCCACCGAAGGCGAAGTTGGATCCGAGCGCGGCGCGGTACACGGACGACCTCAGGGCCTCTCGCAAGGTCATGGCGGCCCCCGCAGCGGTGGCGTCCGGTGCGGTGAGATGCGATCCCTTGAGGCTGATGAAAACGACTGCGGCTGCGATCACGAGCGCGATGGCGTAGATGACGAACGGGACACGCAGACCGAATCCGACGAGAAGCCCGCCGACGAGCGGTCCGCTGATCGAGCCCAGCAGGAAACTGGTGGCATACAACCCGGATACCCGGCCGCGACTGTCGACCGGTGCGATCCGGATGACGAGACCCATTGCGGACACGGTGAACATCGTCGAGCCGATCCCGCCCAGTGCGCGGAAGATCAACAGCTGCCAGTAGTCACCTGCCACCGCGCAGGCCGCCGTGGACGCCGCAACGATCAACAGACCGGTGATGTAGACCGGTCGCTCCCCCAACTTCTGCACCAGCCGCCCACTGAGCGGGGCGAACACCAGCCGCATGAAGGCGAAGGACGAGATCACGACCGTCGCGGCCGTCACGCTGACGTCGAAGCTACGCGCGAACTGCGGCAGCGCCGGCGCGACGATGCCGAAACCCAATGCGATGACGAAGCTGGCCGACACCAGCACCCAGATTTCCGAGGGAAGTCGGGGTTTGGTCCCGGAGAGCGGCCCAGCTTCACGAGTGTTCATCGGGAATCGATGCTATGTGCAGCCGCCGACACGGAGACACTCACCCCGGGTCGCCTCGGCGCGGGGTTACCGCAGTGCGTCGGCCACCAGTTCCTTGGCGGCCGCCTGCACCTGTGCGAGATGCTCGGGACCTTCGAACGATTCGGCGTAGATCTTGTACACGTCCTCGGTCCCCGACGGCCGGGCCGCGAACCACGCGTTGGCCGTGGTGACCTTCAACCCGCCGAGCGGTGCCCCGTTTCCCGGAGCAGTCGTCAGGGTCGCGGTGATGGGCTCCCCCGCGAGTTCGGTTGCCGTCACCTGTTCCGGCGACAGCTTGGCCAGGACTGCTTTCTGCTCCCGCGTCGCGGGCGCATCGATACGGGCATACGCCGGACTGCCGAACTTCTCTGCCAGCTCCCCGTAACGAACCGATGGTGTCTTACCGGTGACCGCCGTGATTTCCGAGGCGAGCAGCGCGAGGATGATGCCGTCCTTGTCGGTGCTCCACACCCGGCCGTCGTGTCGCAGGAACGACGCCCCCGCGCTCTCCTCCCCGCCGAATCCGAGTGATCCCTCGAGAAGTCCGGGGACGAACCACTTGAAACCCACCGGGACCTCGAGTAGGTCGCGGCCCAGGCTGTCGACCACCCGGTCGATCATCGACGAACTGACGAGTGTCTTGCCCACCCGAACCGCCGGACCCCACCCCGGCCGGTGGGCGAACAGGTAGTCGATGGCTACGGCGAGATAGTGGTTGGGGTTCATCAGTCCGCCGTCGGGAGTGACGATTCCGTGCCGGTCCGCGTCGGCATCGTTGCCCGTGGCGATGTCGAAGCGGTCCCGTGCTCCGATCAGGGACGCCATGGCATCCGGGGACGAGCAGTCCATGCGAATCTTGCCGTCGGTGTCGAGAGTCATGAACCGCCAGGTGGGGTCCACGAGCGGGTTCACGACTTCGAGATCGAGATGATGCGTGTCGGCGATGGCACCCCAGTAGTCGACACTCGCACCGCCGAGCGGATCGGCTCCGATCCGCACTCCCTCGCGGCGAATGGCATCGAGGTCGAGCACGCTCGGTAGGTCGTCGACGTAGAAGCGGAGGAAGTCGTATCGCTCGGCGCGCTGGATGGCCCGCTCCGCAGACGCGCGCTTGACTCCCGACAGATCGCGGCGCAGTAAGTCGTTCGCGCGGTCGGCGATGATCGTTGTCGCCTCGGAACCAGCGGGACCCCCGTGTGGTGGGTTGTACTTGAATCCGCCGTCGCGCGGCGGATTGTGCGAGGGCGTCACCACGATCCCGTCCGCCACGGACTCGGGACGGCTGCTGTTGTACCGCAGGATGGCGTGGCTGACCGCGGGGGTCGGCGTGTAGCGGTCCCGTGAATCGATGAGCACCGTCACGTCATTGGCGGCCAGCACCTCGAGTGCCGACATCCAGGCGGGTTCGGACAGCGCGTGCGTATCGCGACCCAGGAACAGCGGACCGTCGATACCCTGCGACGCCCGGTATTCGACGATGGCCTGCGTCGTGGCGAGGATGTGGGCCTCGTTGAACGCCGAGTCGAGGCTCGATCCGCGATGCCCGGAAGTCCCGAACAGCACCTGCTGCAAGGGATTTTCGGGATCGGGCACACGGCTGTAGTACGCAGTGACCAGATGCGCAATGTCCACCAGATCCTCCGGCAGTGCCACCTGACCCGCCCTGTCGTGCGCCACGAGACCTCCTCCACATCGACGATGCCGTACTCGACTATCGGTCCCATCCTGCACCCTCGCGGCACAGTCCGCGATCAATACGTCCATCGGAAGCCGAGCCAGGCGGCGCCCAATCCGGCTCCGACGCTGGCAACCACGTAAAGGAGCGAGGTCGCGGTGCGCCGGATACGCGCGAGCCCGACCGACTCGACCGCGAAGGTGGAATAGGTGGTGAGACCACCGCAGAAACCGGTGCCGAACAACGCGAACAGCTGCGCAGACATCGCTGCGCCCGACACCATTCCGAGGATCAGGCAACCGCTGATGTTCACCACGAACGTGGCGACGGGAAAACTGCGGTACGGCACCACATAGCGCGCAGCGAGGTAGCGGGCGGCGGATCCGAGTCCGCCACCGAGGGCAACGAGGAGCAGGGTCATACGAGCGCTCCACGAGCCCGGCGATGGCGGTGGCCGACGAGCATGCCCAGTCGTGCCGCCAGGAGGGCAGGCAGCAGAGTGGCCGTCACATACAGCGCGGCGCGTCCGGCATCCTCCCCCACGGCATCGACGGCAAAGGTCGAGAACGTGGTGAATCCGCCGAGGACACCGACCCCGAGGAACAGCCGCAACGGTCGGTCCGGCCCGAGCATCTCGGCGAGGTACCCGAGCAGCAACGAACCGACGACGTTGATGGCCAGAATGGTCCAGATACCTGGCCACTGCTGGGCCAGTATGAACCGGACGGTGGCTCCGAACGCTCCTCCCGCGGCGACCACGAGGACGGATTTCGACACGGGCACCGGCGTTCCTTCCCTCGCGGACACGATTCGGGCCGGACACCTGGTGTGGTGTCCGGCCCGGAATCGGGGTGGAGCTGCCGGGAATTGAACCCGGGTCCTACGCAGCAAAGCTAGGGCTTCTCCGTGTGCAGTTTGCTATGCCTCTACTTGGATCTCCCAGTCTCGCAAACAAGCCAGGATGACGATCCCAGTCGCTGTGAGTTGTCCCGTTCGGCTCCGCGACCGAGCCGAACGGTAAAGCCCTCTAGCTGATGCCAGTACCCGGGCCGAGGGCGAACCCGGACTGACAGACACGCAGTCGCTACTTAGGCAGCGAGTGCGTAGTCGCGCTGATTGGAATCGGCGCTTATATGTTTGCAGCGACGCTTACGGTGGTCTCTTGCCTGCACCGACACGCTTCCCCTACCTCAACGTACGCAGTCGAAACCGTTCAGCCCCGTACGTCCCCCACGACTCTCGGGGGGCCACCCAGTGTAACGCGAACCCGGCGCGGTTTCATCCCACTTGTCTGCAGCGGCGTGTGGGCGGTCTCAACTGGCGACGGCGATCATCCCGACGGCCGCCAGCGCCAGCAGCATTCCGGCCTGTTGCACCTTGCTCACCCGTTCGCCGAGCATCACCATGGCCAGCAGCACGGTCGCTGCGGGGTACAGCGATCCGATCACACTGACCAGGGAGAGCAACCCGCCCTGGAATGCGTAGAGCATTGCGGCGTTGGCCGCGACATCGAGGAAACTGACGTAGACGGCGAGCTTCATCGGCTCTCCGTGTGGCAGAAGGAAATGACCGGACGCCAGCGCCACCACCCACACCACGGCTGTGGCGGCGGCGCGCGAGACGGCCAGGGGCCACAACCCGCCCTCGGCACCGATCTGGTGCAGCGCCACGAACGCGATGGCGAAGGCGACACCGGAACCGACGGTCAGCAACGCGACGGACTTCGTGAACGTGAGCACTCGCCCACCCGCCACCTCGCCGGCCGTCTCGTCGGGCGACTCTCGGCTGACCAGCACGACGGCGACGAGCGCGACAGCAATCCCGGCGTACGCAATCGATCCGGGCCGTTCCCCGAAAGCGAGACCGACGAGAACAGGGATGCCCGCCACCAGGACGGCAGTCAACGGCGACACCACCGACATCGGGCCTGCTGCCAGCGCCAGATAGAACCACCACACGGCGACACCGCCGGCCACGCCGGAGACCGCGCCCCACAACAGGGACGAGGTGGTGAACGTGCCCGCCACGAACGGCGCGATCACCAGCACGATCACCAGCGACAGCGGATACGAGACGATGACCACCCGCAGTGCAGCCACCCGCCGAGAGGCCACTCCACCGACGAAATCGCTCACGCCGTAGCCGATGGCAGCGACCAGCGCGAGCAGGACGCCGGTCAGCGCATTCCCTTGACTCGTCGTCCGAGTTCGCGGGTCACCTCACGTTCGGCGGTGCGCTTGGCCAAATCCTGACGCTTGTCGTAATCCTGCTTACCCTTCGCGAGCGCAAGTTCCACCTTCACCTTGCCGTCCGAGAAGTACATCGACAGCGGCACGAGGGTCTGATTACCCTCTCTCGTCTTCCCGACGAGGTGATCGATCTCACGCTTGTGCAGCAACAGCTTCCGGGTGCGCCGTGGCGCGTGGTTGGTCCACGTGCCCTGGGTGTACTCGGGAATGTGGAGCGATCGCAACCACACCTCGCCGTTGTCGACGGTGGCGAATGCGTCGACGAGCGACGCCTTTCCCTCGCGCAGGCTCTTCACCTCGGTTCCCACGAGTGCGATGCCCGCTTCGTAGGTGTCGATGATGGCGTAGTTGTGACGCGCCTTGCGGTTGGTCGCAATGACCTTGCGGCCCTTTTCCTTCACGTTCCGGGCCTTTCAGTCCGCGATGTTCATGAGCAGTTCGTTGTCTCCAGCATAGGAGAGGGAGCAAACCGAATTATTCGCGCACATACAAGCGCAACGTCACGTAGGCGGTGACCGCCGCCATGCCCACACCGACCAGCAGGAGCACGGGTGAGACGAACAGCACGTCGCTGTTGGAGATCCGGGCGACAATGTTCGCCTCGTACACATCGGCCAGCACGTCGTCGATGAACATGTTCTTCGCGGTGAACAGGCCGACGATGGCGAGTACGGCACCGATCACCGCCGCGACCACCGCCTCGAGGAGGAACGGCAACTGCGTGTACCACCGCGTAGCGCCCACCAACCGCATGATCCCGACCTCCGTCCGCCGGGTGAACGCCGCGATCTGCACCATGTTCGCAATGAGAAGCACAGCGGCGACCGCCTGCACGACGGCAATCGCGAACGCCGCATTGCGCACGCCGTTGAGGACGCTGAAGAGACGCTCGACAAGTTCACGTTGGTTGAGCACGCTCTCGACCCCGGGACGGGTACCGAACTGGTCGTTGATCACCCCGAACCGTTCGGGGTCGCTCAGCTTGACCTTGAACGACGCCGGGAAGCTGTCGGGGCTGACCAGTGCAGCGAGCTCGGGCTGATCCTTGAACACCCGCTCCGTCGCGTCCTTCACGGCATCGTCCCGGTTGAGGTACTCCACCGATACCACCGACGGGGTGTCGTCGAGTTCCGTGCGTAGCGAACGGCAGATCTCCGCCTCGCAGCCGGGATCCGAGGTGGAGATGTCGTCCGTGAGGAAGATCTGCACCTCCACCCGGTCGAGGAAGATCTGCTGCGTCTTGCCCGCCATCTGCACCACGAGGAGTCCGCTTCCGAACAGCCCGAGGGAGATCGCGGTGGTGAGGATCATCGCGATCGTCATGGTGACGTTGCGACGGAGTCCGGTGAGGAGCTCACTGACAATGAAACTGGCACGCATCGGAAATCGGAGTCCTTCGTCGAATGGCTTGCGGACGGGCTGGCGTCGAGGGAGGGCGGGCGGCTAACGCCCCACTCCGTACACACCTCGGGCTTCGTCCCGCACCACTCTTCCGAGGTCCAGTTCGACCACTCGACGACGCATCGAGTCGACGATGTGATGATCGTGCGTCGCCATCACCACGGTCGTGCCCGTGCGGTTGATCCTCTCGAGCAACAACATGATGTCCTGGCTGGTCTCCGGGTCGAGGTTGCCGGTGGGCTCGTCGCACAGCAACACCAACGGCCGATTCACGAACGCCCGCGCAATCGCGACGCGCTGCTGCTCACCACCGGAGAGTTCGGTCGGCAAGCGGTCCGCCTTGCCGGACAGACCCACCATCTCGAGTACCTCGGGAACCGTGCGCGCGATCATCGCTCGCGGCTTTCCGATCACCTCCAGAGCGAAGGCGACGTTCTCCGACACCGTCTTCTTCTGCAGAAGCCGGAAGTCCTGAAACACCACGCCCATGCTCTGACGCAACTTGGGCACACGCCGAGCCGACAGCTTGTTGACGTGGAAATCGGCGATGTGAATGTCGCCCGAGGTCGGTGACTCCTCCTTGAGGAGCAGACGCATGAAGGTCGACTTGCCCGAGCCCGACGGGCCGATGAGGAAGACGAACTCACCCTTGTCCACTTCGACGCTCACCTTGTCCAGGGCGGGTCTCGTGGAGGTCTTGTACGACTTCGACACATTCTCGACGCTGATCACGAGGAGCCAGTCTAGCCGTTATCGAACAGTGACCAAGTGACGCGCAGGCCGAGCGTCATGGCCCCGTCTGCGAGCTGGGCGCGGTCGGGACCGGGGACATCGTTGTCGGCGTTCCGGGTGCTGCAGGAGCGGGGAAGAGTTGCGGCAATCCGAACGGCTGCGTGGTCGTGGTCGGCTGCGTGCTCTGCGACGGCATCGTCAACCCAGGGGTGGATTGGGGCGTCGGCTCGGTAGTGGTCGACTCCGTCGTCTCGGTGATCTCGGTCAGGGTGTCGACCGTCGACGACGGCAGTGACGTCACCGGAACCTGTTCCTCACTGGGCACGGGAGTGGTGATGGTCGGGGCCGGCGGGGGTGCCTGTCCAGCGTCCTCGGCGGGATTGAGCGAGGTGTACAAGGTGTACAGCGCCACCCACAGCAAGCACAGCACCAGCGTCGACGTCCGTACCCGTCCGCCGAACAGCTTCGACGGAACGACATGCGAGTGCAGGATCCGATCGAGTCCGCGCCTCGGTTCTTCACTCATACCGCGTCCTCCCCCACCCGGACGGTCTGCAGGTCCGGGGACACGGTGATCCCCTGCCGGCGCATCGCGGTGGCGACGCGCACCCGGAGAGCCCGCCCGACCTGGAACTGCTTACCCGGAAGGGTCCGGGCGACCATACGAACGCTCACCTCGTCGACGGTCAGGCGTTCGACACCCATCACCGTCGGCTCGTCGAGCAGCAGCTTCTTCAGTCCGCGATCCGCATAAGCTTCGACGCCGACCTGGTGCAGTACTTCGTTCACCTGGTTGATGTCGGCGGCCGCGGGCACCGGAACGTCGATCACGGCGCGCGCCCAGTCCTTCGACAGGTTGATCGCCTTCACGATCTGTCCGTTGGGAACGGTGATGACTTCGCCGTCGGTGTTCCGCATCCGCGTCACACGCAGCGTCACGTCCTCGATGACACCCTCGGCGTCATCCGAGGCCCCGGTGACGGAAAGCCGGACCGTGTCACCGAAGCCGTACTGACGTTCGGTGATGATGAAGAATCCGGCGAGGATGTCCTGGACCACGCGCTGCGCGCCGAAACCCAGCGCCGCACCGAGTACGGTGGCCGGCGCCACGAGACTGCCGATCGGCAAGCTGAGCTGATCGAGCACCTTCATGGTGGCGATGACATAAATGATGGTGATGACCACCCAGGTGATCACCTGAGCTACCGAGTGCCTGTGCTTGGTGGTCTCGGATCGGACCAGGGCGTCGCCCTGCATGTAACTGTTGTCGATGCGGTCGGTGATCTTGTCGCCGCCCCAGCTGACGAGTCTCGCCATCAGCAGGGCACCGAGCACCGTCAACGACACGGCCAGCCCTGTGGAGCTGAGCCAGTCGAGGAGATTCCGAGTGGGAGCGAACATGGTTGCGGTGATCTCCATAGGCGTCTAGGCCTGGTTCTCGCGCATCCGCCACCGGATGCCGGACTCCAGGAATCCGTCGATGTCGCCGTCGAGGACGGCCGACGGGTTGTTGACCTCGTACTCGGTACGCAGGTCCTTCACCATCTGGTAGGGGTGCAGCACGTAGGAACGCATCTGATTGCCCCACGAACTGCCGCCGTCGCCCTTCAATGCATCCATCTCCGCGCGCTCCTCCTTCCGCTTGACCTCGAGCAACTTCGCCTGCAGGACGCGCATCGCCGACACCTTGTTCTGCAGCTGCGACTTCTCGTTCTGACAGGTGACGACGATTCCGGTCGGAATGTGCGTCAGGCGCACCGCCGAGTCGGTGGTGTTGACCGACTGCCCACCCGGACCGGAGGAGCGGTAGACGTCGACGCGGACGTCGTTCTCGTTCACGTCGATGTGGTCGGTGGTCTCGACGACCGGCAGTACTTCCACCTCGGCGAAGGACGTCTGCCGACGCCCCTGGTTGTCGAAGGGGCTGATCCGCACGAGGCGGTGGGTGCCCATTTCCACCGACAGGGTGCCGTAGGTATACGGCGCCTTGATCGCGAACGTCGCGCTCTTGATTCCGGCCTCCTCGGCATACGAGGTGTCGTAGACCTCGACCCCATAGCCGTGCTTCTCCGCCCACCGAATGTACATACGCATCAGCATCTCGGCCCAGTCTGCGGCATCGATACCTCCTGCGCCGGATCGAATGTTGACCAGCGCGTCACGCTGGTCGTATTCGCCGGACAGCATGGTTTTGACTTCCATGGCCTCGATGTCGGCCCGCAGCGACTCCCGCTCGGCATCGGCGTCGGCGAGCGCCTCGGCACCCGCATCCTCCTCCGCGAGCTCGTAGAGAAGAGGAAGGTCGTCGAGCCGCTGGCGCAGCTCCTCGACGCGGCGCAGTTCGGCCTGCGAATGCGAGAGCTGGCTGGTGACCTGCTGTGCATGCTCCTGGTCGTTCCACAGGTCAGGGTCGGCCGCCTGGTGTTCGAGTTCGTCGATGCGGCGACGCAGCTCCTCCACATCCAGCACCGATTCGACGGTACGGAGGGTGGTGTCGAGCTCGCCTAGTTCTGCAGATACGTCGGGATGCACGGTGTTCAAGGTTACCGGGTAATTCTGCGGGCGATTTCACCCCCGCGCGCGATGGCAGTCACCCCTTCCGATCAGCCGACGTCGAACCCTTGCGGTCGCCGACGTGCCAGGCGTTCGATGCACGGGTGCGCACATGCCTGTGCGGTCCCCATTCCGCAGTTTCCCCGGACGGAGTCGACGATGACGGTGACAGACGAGTACCTGAAGAACAATGCACGGTACGCCGAGACGTTCAGCGGACCTCTGCCGCTTCCGCCGAGTAAGCACGTCGCCGTTGTCGCCTGCATGGACGCGCGTCTGGACGTGTACCGGATCCTCGGCCTCCAGGAAGGAGAGAGCCACGTGATCCGAAACGCCGGCGGGGTGGTGACGGACGACGAGATCCGCTCACTCGCCATCAGTCAGCGGCTACTCGGCACCACGGAGATCATCCTGATCCATCACACCGACTGTGGGATGCTGACCTTCACGGACGACGACTTCAAGCGATCCATTCAGGACGAGACAGGCCTGAAGCCCACCTGGGCGGCCGAGGCATTCTCGGACCTCGACGAGGACGTCCGGCAGTCGCTGCGCCGGATCGAGTCGAGTCCCTTCATCACGGCCACCACCTCACTGCGCGGATTCGTGTTCGACGTGGCCACGGGAAAACTCAGGGAAGTCACGAGCGACTGAAGCGGGGCGGGCGCCGCCGAGTAATCTGTGCGACCGTGACCGACCTCGACGCCGACCTCCAGCTCGCACTCCACATCGCAGACGAGGCGGACGCGATCACCACGGCCCGGTTCGGCGCTCTCGATCTCGCGGTCGACGACAAACCCGACCTGACTCCGGTGTCCGACGCCGACCTGGCGGTGGAGCGGGCGGTCCGGTCGACGCTCGAATCGGAGCGCCCGGGCGATGCCGTGCTGGGTGAGGAATTCGGCGGCGATGCCCAATTCTCGGGACGTCAGTGGGTGGTGGACCCGATCGACGGGACCAAGAACTTCGTCCGCGGCGTTCCCGTGTGGGCAACTCTCGTCGCCCTCCTCGACGACGGAGTGCCCGTCGTGGGCGTGGTCAGCGCTCCTGCACTGGCTCGCCGATGGTGGGCGGCCGCGGGCGCCGGCGCCTGGGCCTCGTTCGCAGGGGCCGCGCCGAGCCGTATTTCCGTCTCCGCCGTGGACCGACTCGAATCGGCGAGTCTCACGTTCTCCAGCCTGTCGGGGTGGAGGGATCTCGGCATCCGCGAGCAGTTCCTCTCCCTCACCGACGACGTCTGGCGGGTCCGTGGCTTCGGCGACTTCTTCTCCTATTGTCTGCTCGCCGAGGGCGCCGTCGACATCGCCGCGGAACCCGAGGTCTCGCTGTGGGATCTCGCTCCGCTCGATGTACTGATCCGGGAAGCGGGCGGGCGCTTCACCGACCTCACCGGTGCTGACGGACCGCACGGCGGAAGCGCTGTGGCCACCAACGGCCTGCTGCACGACGAGGTCCTCGACCGCCTACGAAAGCCCCACCTGCACGCACACTGACGTCGCCGAACGACGAACGGCCCGGCCTGGAACTTCAGGCCGGGCCGTTCGTCGTTCAGGACCTGACGCCCGCAACTTACTCAATAGTAGACACCAACCTTACTGCTGAGTAAGATAGCTGGTGTCCACGCCCGAACACCGAGAAACAGCTGGTGATCATGAGCAAGCAAGACACAGTTGCCCCCCACGACAGCGGAAAGCGGAAGCCCCGCGACACGTCCGCGGTCGGACTCAACCCCGTCAGGCGCGACGCCATGGGTGCCGCGATGCGAGTGTTGACCAAGATCACGGGTTCCGATCTGGCAGAGAAGTACAACTTGCGTCAGACGATCGACCGGGTGACCTACGAAGGCACGAAGACCGGTTTCCGAACCCTCGGTGCCGCCACCCGCGGTTTCAAGAAGGTGTCCGGCGGGGGCGCGCCGAAACGGCTCCCCGACAATCCGAGCGCTGCAGCGGGCTATTTCGACCTGACCCCGACCGACGAGCAGCAGATGATCGTCGAGACCGTGCGCGAGTTCGCCGCCGAGATCCTGCGCCCGGCCGGCCACGACGCCGACGCGGCCGCGGCCGCCCCGGCCGATCTCGTGAAGCGCGCAGCCGAACTCGGTATCACCCTGATCAACGTCCCGGAGGAACTCGACGGCGCGGCCAGTGAGCGCGGAGCCGTCACCAACTCGCTCGTCGCCGAGGCCTTGGCGCACGGAGACATGGGCCTCGCGCTTCCGATCCTCGCTCCCAGTGGCGTCGCGGTAGCCCTGACGCAGTGGGGTACCGACGCCCAGCAGAAGACGTACCTTCCCGCGTTCACCGGTGAGCAGGTTCCCAATGCCGCTGTCGTCGTGAACGAACCACGGGCGCTGTTCGATCCGTTCGCGTTGCAGACCAAGGCGGTCCGCTCGCCGAGCGGATACCGGCTCAACGGTGTCAAGAGCCTGGTTCCGGCTGCCGCAACGTCCGAATTGTTCATCGTGGCAGCAGAACTGGACGGCAAGCCGTCCTTCTTCATCGTCGAGGCCGACTCCAAGGGACTCGTTGTCGAAGCCGATCCGAGCATGGGTCTGCGCGCCGCCGGACTCGGCCGCCTCGAGCTGACCGATGTCGCGGTGCCGGAGTCGGCGCTGCTCGGAGACAGTGACGCCGACGTGCGAAAGGCCGAGTACGCGGACGCCATCCGCCTCGCCCGCCTCGGTTGGGCATCGCTCGCAGTGGGCACCAGCCAGGCCGTGCTCGACTACGTCATCCCGTACGTGAACGAGCGGGTGGCGTTCGGCGAGCCGATCAGCAACCGTCAGGCAGTGGCCTTCATGGTCGCCAACATCGGTATCGAGCTCGACGGAATGCGTCTGGTCACGCTGCGTGGTGCATCACGGGCGGAACAGGGCCTCTCGTTCGCCCGCGAATCGGCACTCGCCCGGAAGCTCGCTTCCGAGAAGGGAATGCAGATCGGCCTCGACGGCGTGCAGTTGCTCGGCGGCCACGGCTACACGAAGGAACACCCCGTGGAGCGCTGGTACCGCGACCTTCGCGCCATCGGTGTTGCCGAAGGCATCGTCCTGATCTGAGCGGCCGGATTCGAACTAAGGAAACAGTCATGATCAACCTCGAACTTCCCAAGAAGCTCAAAGCCTCCGCGAACCAGGCACATCAGGTCGCCGCGGAGATTTTCCGGCCGATCTCGCGCAAGTACGACCTTGCCGAGCACGCCTACCCCAAGGAACTCGACACCATGGCCGCCATGGTGGAGGGGCTCAACGACTCCGGCAAGGGTGCCGCAGGCGCTGCCCTCGGGCGCGGTGACGAGCCCAAGGTCATCGGAAACGTCAACGGGGGCAACATGTCCTCGCTGATGAACGTGATCGAGACCTGCTGGGGCGACGTGGGACTCACACTCGCCATTCCGTACCAGGGGCTCGGCAACTCTGCGATCGCCGCGGTCGCCACAGACGAGCAGCTCGAGAGGTTCGGTAAGGTGTGGGCCTCGATGGCCATCACCGAGCCGGGCTTCGGTTCGGACTCCGCCGCGGTCACCACCACCGCGGTGCTCGACGGCGACGAGTACGTCCTGAACGGTGAGAAGATCTTCGTCACCGCCGGTGAACGTTCCACGCACATCGTCGTATGGGCCACGGTCGACAAGACCAAGGGCCGGGCAGCGATCAAATCGTTCGTCGTCCCCCGGGATGCACCGGGACTGAGCGTCGCGCGTCTCGAGCACAAACTGGGGATCAAGGCGTCCGACACCGCCGTACTTCTGTTGCAGGACTGCCGGATTCCGAAGGACAACCTCCTCGGTACGCCCGAGGTGAACGTAGAGAAGGGTTTTGCCGGCGTCATGCAGACGTTCGACAACACCCGTCCGATCGTCGCCGGCATGGCCGTGGGACTCGGCCGCGCCGCACTCGAGGAACTGCGCCACATCCTCACCGACGCGGGAGTCGAGATCTCCTACGACACCCCGGCATACAACCAGCACGCGGCCGCCGCAGAATTCCTGCAGCTCGAGGCCGACTGGGAAGCTGCCTACCTGCTGGCGCTGCGCGCCACCTGGATGGCCGACAACAAGAAGCCGAACTCACTCGAAGCGTCGATGTCGAAGGCCAAGGCCGGTCGCACCGGAACAGCGATAACCGTGAAGGCCGTCGAACTTGCCGGCACGTGGGGATACTCCGAGCGTCCGCTTCTCGAGAAGTGGGCTCGCGACTCGAAGATCCTCGACATCTTCGAGGGCACGCAGCAGATTCAGCAGCTGATCGTGGCCCGCCGCCTGCTGGGGAAGTCGTCTGCCGAATTGAAGTAACAGCTCAGGACTAGTTTCAACGAGGGGTGTAGCCCCCGCTGCGGTCACCTGCGGCGGGGGCTTCTTCGTGTCCGAAATCCGGTGACGAGGACCGCCGTAACGGCAGTACACGACACCGACCGTCCTCTAGTCTGAACGTGACATCCGTCACGCCGGAAGGGGCATCCATGCCAGCTCAGCACCTTCTCACCAAGATCGCGGACACCGCGGGAGCAGTTCGGGTGATGAACCGCTCCGGCCTCGTGCCGTTCCCCCGGGTCGACCAGGGCATTCGTTCACTCCTGGCAGTCCGGAAATACGGCCCGTTCGCGGGTCCGGTGCACGCTCACGCCGAGGCCCGACTCGACGCGGTGGCGTTGATCGACGAGCGCGGGCCACTCACCTATATCGATATCGACGAGCAGTCGAACGCCCTGGTGCGCGCGTGGCAGGCAGAGGGCATCACCCCAGGGTCCGTCATGGGATGTATGTGCCGCAATCACCGCGGCCTGGTACTCACCATGCTCGCGGCCGCCAAGAACGGCACCCGCCTGGTACTGATGAATACCGGTTTCGCACGGCCGCAGCTCGTCGACGTGGCCGCGCGCGAGCAGATCGAAGCGTTCGTCTACGACGACGAATTCCGACAGGTTGCCGAGGCACTCCCCGATGACGTCACCTCGTACCGATCGTGGGCAGAAGACGGCTCCGCGTCGCAGGTGCGCACCCTCGACGACCTGATCGACGGCGTCGATCGCGGCCCCGTCCCGGCCCCTTCCACCGAGGGTGGTTTCGTTCTCCTCACCAGCGGCACCACCGGAACGCCGAAAGGTGCGCCGCGGGGCCACACCTCGCCGCTGGCGTCCGCCCAATTCCTCGACCGGGTTCCCCTGCGGCGCGGGCAGACGATGATGATGGCCGCACCCGCGTTCCACGGGACCGGAGTCTCCCAGTTCGCGCTCGCGCTCGCCCTCGGCCAGACGGTGGTCATGCACCGAAAGTTCGACCCGGAGAACACGATCCGCCTGGTGGAGAAGCACCGCTGTGACGTTCTCGTCGTTGTTCCCACCATGTTGCAGCGCATCATCGACCTCGGCCCGGACACCCTGTCGAAGTACGACACCTCGAGCCTGACCATCATCTTCGCGGCCGGGTCGTCGCTGTCCCCCGATCTGTGCAAACGGACCACCGCAGCGTTCGGACACGTTCTGCACAACCTTTACGGGTCCACCGAGGTCGCCGTTGCCACCGTGGCGACACCCGCCGACCTCGCGTTGGCTCCCGGCACCGCCGGCCGTCCACCCGTCACCTGCCACGTGGAACTGTACGACGAAGCGGGACAACAGATCACCGAACCGGAAACGGTCGGACGAATATTCGTGGCCAGTGGGCTCAGCTTCTCCGGCTACACCGACGGCCGCGACAAGGAACGGATCAACGGCCTGCTCTCGACCGGCGACGTGGGCCACTTCGACCGCAACGGACTGCTCTTCGTCGACGGCCGCGACGACGACATGATCGTGTCCGGTGGCGAGAACGTCTACCCCCTCGAAGTCGAGAATCTCCTCGCAGACAGGGAAGACGTGATCGAGGCAGCCGTCATCGGTGTCGAAGATGCCGATTTCGGGCATCGGCTCCGGGCATTCGTCGTCCCTGCGCCGGGGTCCGCGAAGGATGCCGAGGAGATGAAGGCGTACATCAAGTCGAATCTCGCCCGGTACAAGGTTCCGCGCGACATCGTGTTCATCGACGAACTCCCCCGCAACGCCACCGGCAAACTGCTCCGTAGGGCGCTCATCGAGATGGAGCCCTGAGCCCAGACACACAGCGCGCAGCCATACACAACGAAGAACGGCGCCCTGGGAATCCAGGACGCCGTTCTTCAGTGGTAGCGGGGACAGGATTTGAACCTGCGACCTCTGGGTTATGAGCCCAGCGAGCTACCGAGCTGCTCCACCCCGCGCTGCATGAACAAAGTTACACGAGCGAACGAACGGAAAGCAAATCGCGTCGACGGCCGCTCCCCAGGGGTCGCCGGCGGGCCGAGCAGACGGTCACGAGTTGCCGGGTTCGGCTTCCAGAATGCCCTTCAGGCGTGCGAGGTCCTTGTTGTTGGCTCGGCGCATGGCGCGGGCCAACACCGGCGCGCCGATCCTCGCAAACCCTGACGGCTCACCACGGTTGCGCAGGGTCATTCTCGTACTCCCATCGGCTGCGTCTTCCCATTCATAGATCGTTTCCATCGGGAAGGGACCCTCAGCAGTGCGCATCACGAGGCGCGTGTCCGGTACGTGCTCGACGACCTCGTAGGTGTACACGAGACGTCGCCCCAAGAACTCGGCGACGAAGGCGAACTCGGCGCCCGTCTCCACAGGGCCCGCGCAATCACCCTGCACCTCGGTGATATTCGCGTACCACGCGGTCGCATTTCCCGGGTTCGACGCGTACGCCGCGACCTCGTGTCGTGGTCGCGCAATCGTGGTCTGAGTCTCGACGTCCACGGCGACCATGCAGCTCTCCCATCGGTTACTTTCCAGCACCTCAACAGTCACAGGCGTTACCGGAACGTTATGATGCTCGTCACATTCTAACGAAATCCTGTAACGGTCTCCGTGACCATTTCTCACCTTCCGACCTGCGGGGATCCCAACCATACGTCCCACTATTTGGACGCGCGTCACAAAAAACGACCCCGTGACCATTCCGTGATCGACGCGTACGTTCGTTGCCAGCCCGAAACTACCGGGCAACGCCGACCCGCCGCAGCTCGACCTGCCCCCGCGGATTCGGAATCCCGACACCTCGAGGGGCAGGGACGAAAACCGACCAGGGTCGGCACACCAGCCGACACGTGACGTACTTCGTCAGCACATTGCGGAGAGGAAACAGACTTATGACCAACACCAGCATCGTCAAGCGGACCATGGGCGCGATCGCACTCGCCGGAGCAGTCGTCGGCGTGCCGGTCGGACTGAGCACCGGTACGGCATCGGCCGCCTCCGGCAACTGGGACGCCGTCGCACAATGCGAGAGCGGCGGCAACTGGGCCATCAACACCGGAAACGGCTACTACGGCGGACTCCAGTTCTCTCAGAGCACCTGGGAGGCCAACGGCGGCAGCGGCACCGCATCCAACGCCTCGCGCGAAGAGCAGATTCGGGTGGCCGAGAATGTTCTGGCAACTCAAGGCCCGGGCGCCTGGCCGGTCTGCGGTCAGTACCTCTGATCCGCTTACCGCGATCGAACGATGCCCTGCGTGCAGTACGGCTGCGCGCAGGGCACTTTCGCGTCGCGCGTGTGCTCGAAGGCTGCCGGACAACGGAATTCGCGGACACGCTGACGTGAGCTACTCCACAAAAACGGCGTGATACGCACCACATAACGCGAAGGTAACGACGCGGCTCCGAATTGGTCTCGACACGCGTCTACCAGCAGATACGCCGGATTTCCCGGATCAGTGCTGTACTGGCGTACCACAAAATCGCCGGGTGAATCGGCGGCAAAGCTCCCGTACGGTCGCTCTCGGCCCGAAACAACCGGGCACAAGCCGGCCCGCCGCTGCCAACTCTGCCCCGCGGGTTCGGTAATCCCCGAAACCTTCGAGGGGCAGGGACGTGGCAACCGGTACACGTGCCGGGAACGACGAGAACGTCGCCCGCAGGCCGGCCACGCCAGCAAGCGCGGAGAGGATTTACCCCACATGACCAATTCCACCTTCAGCAAGCGCGCCCTCGGCTGGATCGCCGTCACCGGTGCTGTCGTCGCCGTCCCGCTCGGACTGAGCACCGGCACCGCCTCGGCTGCTTCCCACAACTGGGACGGTGTCGCGCAGTGTGAGAGCGGCGGCAACTGGGGCATCAACACCGGAAACGGCTACTACGGCGGACTCCAGTTCTCCCAGAGCACGTGGGAAGCCAATGGCGGCACCGGCACGGCGTCCAACGCCAGCAAGGCCGAACAGATCCGCGTCGCCGAGAACGTCCTCCAGACTCAGGGCCCCGGTGCATGGCCGACCTGCGGTCAGTATCTGACCACCGGTGGTGGCGACGTCGCCGAGGCCCCGGCGCCTGCGCCTGCCCCCGAGCCCACCCCGGCGCCGGCACCGGTCACCGAGGTGCCCGCACCGGCTCAGCCGATTGCCCAGCAAGGGATCGACACCGCCCGTCAGCTCGCCGAGCAGAACGGCTTCGGACAGCAGTTCCAGCAGCTGATCGATGCGAACCCGCAGCTGATCGCCGCGTTGCGCTGATCGACCATTACACGACGAGGCCCTGTCATCCGCGCGGATGACAGGGCCTCGTCGTTCGTACTTTTCGTGAGGCTTACTTGGGGATGGCCTCGTAGGCGGCAACCGCCCGCTGTACGCGAGCGAGGGCGTCGCCGTATGCGGCGAAGTCACCGCTGCGCTGAGCCGCAGTCAGCGCATCCAGGGACGCATCCAGCTCGGCGACGGCGGCCGCAACATTTGACGACGGCGGCGGCGAAGGTGCCGCGGGTGCGGGTGCCCCGCCCTGGCTGGCCGGCGGCGTGCCCCCGTCGGGGTCAGGGGGTGTGCTCTCTGCTGCGCTGGGCGCCGTGGCCACCGCACCGGTGCCCGCACCGAAGACCTGGTCGAGCGCCTGGGCCAACGTGGGGGCGTAGCCGACGCGAACGCTGTTACTCGGCGGTGGCTCGCGGTAGCTCACGAGAACCCGCGACAGCTGTGGGAACGTGGACGTGTTCTGGCCGGTCGAACTCCGCTCCGTATACATCGGCTCGACGTACAGGATTCCGCCGTCGGCGATGGGCAACGTCAGTAGGTTGCCGTACTGGATCTTGTTCGAACGCTCGAGCAGAGTTCGTTCCGAAGCCACCCGCGGATCGGAAATCATCGAGTTCTGTGTCTGCTGCGGACCCTGGGTCTGGGTATCCGTCGGCAACTGGAGCACGGTGAACTTGCCGTAGTCCTCCGGATCCGATTTGACCGACAGATAGGCGGACAGGAACTCGCGACTGTAACCCACCATCGCACTGGTCAGGTTGAACGAGGGTTTCCCGGTTTCGGGGTCGCCCACGAGGACGTAGTACGGCGGCTGATTGGCGCTCGTGTCGATCGTGGGATCACTCGGCACCGACCAGAAGGCGTTGTTCGTAAAGAATTCCTTCGGGTCGTCGACGTGGTACTTGGCCAGCATTTCGCGCTGAACCTTGAAGAGATCCTCGGGGTAACGGAAGTGCGCGCCCAGTTCCTCGGGAATCGAGTCCTTGGCTTCCACGGCCCCGGGGAACACTCCCATCCAGGCGTCGAGGACGGGATCGTTGTCGTCCACCTGGTACAGCTTGACGGTTCCGTCGTACGCGTCGACGGTGGCCTTCACGGAGTTCCGGATGTATGAGACCTCTTTCCGCGGAAGCAATCGACCTGTGTTCTGGTCGATACTGTCCTCGACGAGTCCGTCGAGGGAGCTGCGCTGCGCGTACGGGTAGTTCTCCAACGTGGTGTATGCGTCGACGATCCACACAATCTTCCCGTCGATGACCGCCGGGTACGAATCCCCGTCGGCCGTGAGCCACGGTGCCACATGCGTGACACGCTCGCGGGGATCACGGTTGAAGATGAGCTTCGAATCCGAGCCGATGGCACCCGAGAACAGGATGTTGCGTTCCGTGTACTTGGCTGCGAAGGCCAGCCTGTTGAACCAGTTCCCGATGGGAACACCCCCGGCCCCGGTGTAGCGGTACCGCGCCTGGTCGGTGTCGTACTCGCGAGGATCGGAACCGTTTGCACCACCGACGATGGCGTAGTCGGCATCGGTGTCCGCGATGACCTCGCCGTAGTAGATACGCGGCTGTTCGACCGGGATGACCTGGTTCCCGGCCTGCTGCGACGCGATGTCGCTGACCATGTACACCGGGTAGCCACTGTTACTGTTGGCGGCCTCCTCGGCGGATTCGCCCGCGGCGGCGTTGACCCGGTTGGCCGGCGCCGCGACCAGCCCGTTGCCGTGGGTGTAGACGGTGTGCTTGTTGATCCAGTCCGTCTGGTTACCCGTGAGGCTCTTCGACGACAGTTCACGCGCCGCGACGATGTAGTCACGCACTTCGCCGTCGATGTCGTACCGATCGATGTCGAGCGACGGTGGGAAGCCGTAGAAGTTCTTGAGCTGCTGCTGCTGCGTGAACGTCCGGGACAGGATGTTGGGATCGAGCAGGCGCGTGTTCGCGATGGTGGACACGTCTGCCGGTACGTCTCGTGGCGGCTGTGTGCCGTACCCCTGATAGTCCTTGTACTCGACCTTGTCGTCGGTGATGCCGTACGCCTGCCGGGTGGCCGCGATGTTGCGTTCGATGTACGCGCTCTCCTTGTCGGCCGCGTTGGGACGCACCGAGAATTGCTCCACGACCAGCGGCCACACGGCGCCGACCAGAATGGACGACAGCACGAGAAGCGCGGTGGCCATGGCCGGGATGCGGAGGTCACGCAGAACGATCGCCGCGAAGAAGGCGCCGGCACAGATCACCGCGATGGCGAGCAAGATCAGCTTCGCCTGCAGCACTGCATTCATGTCCGTGTAGCTACCGCCGGTGAAGGTGGGTTCCTTACGACTACTCGACAGAAGTGAATAGCGATCGAACCAGTAGGCGACCGCCTTGAGCAGGATGAAGGTACCGGCGAGCACGGCCAGCTGGACACGGGCCGCATTGGTGAGCGCACCTCCCCGGCCGGCCAACTTGAGCCCACCGAAGATGTAGTGCGTCACCAGACTTGCGAAGAAGGCGAGCAGCACTGCGACGAACAGCCAGTTGAGAACGAAACGATAGAACGGCAGATCGAACGTGTAGAAACCGACGTCGAGCCCGAACTCGGGATCGGTGACCCCGAACGCGCCACCGTTCATGAACAACTGCACGGTGACCCAGCTCGACTGCGCGATCAGCCCGGCAAGAAGGCCCACAGCGATCGGAATGGCCAACCCGAACAGGCGCAGACGCGTCATCACTGTGGTCCGGTACCGCGCCACCGGATCGCTCGGCCCCGAGACCGGAACGAACACGGGACGCGAACGGTACGCGAGCAGCAGTGCCAGCCAGACGATTCCGCCGACCACCAGGCCGACCACGAGGAAGAGGAGCAGCCGGGTGACGAGCACCTTGGTGAAGACGCCGCGGAAGCCGACTTCACCGAACCACAACCAGTCCGTGTAGGTAGTGATCAGCCGAGGGCCCACCAGCAGCAGGGCAGCGACGACAAGCGCCAGCACCAGCAGCACTCGACTGCGTTTGGACAACGACGGTAATCCTGCGGGGGGCCGCATGCCCACGTGCCACACTCCAACGACTCGGCGACGCTGACGCGCCGCGATCAACTGCACCGTTCTGCCGTCCACACCCGAACTGCGTGGGCGTGACCGTTTCGTCCCACTCTACGTAACAACGGGCGGACGCGACCGCCGGTCCTCCTCGGAGGGTGCGAAGATGAGTCCGTGAGTGAAGAGAATGTGAACCCGGAGTCCGACGCCCTTGCCCGTTGTGTGCGCGAGGTCGTCGAATTCGTCGATGCAGGAGGGTGGGACCAGCCCCCGCAGATGTTCGCACTCGTCCCGACCGAGCTTCTCGCCGCCGCCGAACCCAGCCTGCTCGACCAGCTGGCCGACGGTGCGGAATTGACTCCTATAGAACAAGATCCGTTCCCCGACGACATTTCCGGCGGGTCACGCGCTCTCGACGAGTTCCTCGCCACCACCAGCTGGCCGGAATCGGTGGCGGGATGCGCGCTCGTGCAGGAAATCGTCATTCTGCCGCCCGAGGCGGAATCCGACCTCGACGAGGCACTGGTACCCCTGCTGTCCGATCGGGACGCCGCCGACGACGCCGCGCGGGCCGCCGCCGAGTCCCATCCCGACCGTCGATCCGCCCGATTGATCGCAGCGGTACTGCGAGACGGACCGTCGCTGTGCCTGATGCAGCTGCGACCCGACGAGGACGCCGATCCCTACGCGCCGATCGAGCTGCTGACATACGAGAATCTGGCACCGAATCTCGTCAGCGCCCTGTACGCCACCCTCGATGCAGCCGAGGACGACGACTAGGCCGGACCCGGTCTCAGCAGACGACTAGCCGGGCCGGTCTCAGCAATGGGGGGCGTCGGCTCCGGAGTTGACGGCCGCGAGTGCGTCGACCGCCCCGTCGAGGTTCTCGACCTTCACCAACCGCAGCCCGTCGGGAGCACCCTGTCGCGCCTCGTCGCAGTTCATCGCGGGAACGAGGAACGTCTCGGCGCCTGCCTCGCTCGCGGCGATCAGCTTGTACTTGATACCGCCGATCGGCCCGACGTCTCCGTCGGAGTCGATCGTGCCGGTACCCGCAACGAACTTGCCGCCGTTCAGTTCACCCGGGCTGAGTTTGTCGATCAGCGCGAGCGCGAACATCAGTCCCGCCGACGGGCCGCCGACGTCGGCGAGATTGAAGTCGACGGTGAACGGGACGTCCGGCGACTCCTCCGGAGTGATGCCCAGATAGCCTTTCGACCCGTCGTCCGGGCGCGCGCCCAGGACCACCGGGACGGAAGTTTCGACGCCGTCGCGGACCACCACGACCGGCACCTCCGTCTGCGGCGCGGTGTCGGCCACGGCTTGCTGGACGTCACCTACCGTGGACACCGGTGTGCCCGCGACACTGACGAGCCTGTCGCCCTGCTTCAGGATGTCCCTGGACGGGCCGTCCTCGCCGACCTTGGCGATCTCGAGCACCACCGGCTTGTCGAGAAAATGAAGGGCCGCCAGTTCGGCGCTGTTCTCGGACTGCTGGAAGTCTGCATCGTTTTCCTGCTTCACTTCGTCCTTCGACTTGTCCGGCGGGTACACCTCCTCGCGGGGAACGATTCCCTGGCGCCCGCTGGCCCACAGGCCGAAAGCCTCGAACACGTTGAGGTTGTCGCGCACTGCCACGGTGGTCATGTTGAGATGTCCGGTGGTGTCGTCCACCTCGGCCCCCTCGATGGCGACCACCTCTTCGCCGTCCACCTCGCCGAGCGTGTTGAAGGTCGGGCCGGGACCGAGGGCCACATAGGGCACCGTGATGACCGTTCCCAGCACTCCGAGCACCACGATCGGGGCAAGGGCAGCCAGGAGTGTCACTATCCGTCGATTCACCTGGACCAGGGTAGAGCGCGCAGCCGCCGTCACCCCGCGCGACCGCGGGCGTGTTCGCCGTCAGCGTGACGCGGAGAGGGACCCCGGGACTGTCGGCCTTGTACCGTTGAGTCATGAGCAATATGCCGTTCGGCTTCTCGAACTCCGACGACGATCCCGACCGTGACAAGGACAAGGGAGACCAGTCCGGGCCCGACAGCGCCAAGAATGCGGGCGGCCCCGGGGACTTCGGTTTCGGGGCGGGTGGTTTCCCCTCGGGTGATTTCGATCCGGCGGCCCTCGGCCAGATGCTCACTCAATTCGGTCAGATGCTGAGCGGCATGGGGTCGTCGATGGGTTCGGGCGAGCAGACCGGGCCGGTCAACTACGAGATCGCGAAGAAGCTCGCGCGCCAGCAGATGGGGTCGGTCACACCGATCACCAAGGGTAATTCGGAGGCGATCGCCGACGCGTCGCGCCTCGCGGAACTGTGGCTGGATGCGGCGACGACCCTGCCTGCCGGAGCGACGAGAACCGTCGCGTGGACGCCCAACGACTGGCTCGACAACACCCTCGACACGTGGAAGCGGCTGTGTGATCCCGTCGCCGAGAAGGTGTCGGGAATGTGGGTACAAGGGTTACCCGAAGAGGCGAAGCAGATGGCCGGGCCCATGCTCGGCATGATGAGCCAGATGGGGGGTCTCGCGTTCGGGTCACAGTTGGGCCAGGCTCTCGGCCAGCTGTCGAAAGAGGTGCTGACCTCCACCGACATCGGGTTGCCCCTCGGCCCGGCCGGTACCGGAGCACTTCTTCCCGCCGCCGTGGAAAGGTTCAGCAAGGGCCTCGAACAGCCCGACCGCGAGATACTCGTCTTCCTCGCCGCCCGGGAGGCCGCCTACCAGCGCCTTTACAGCCATGTCCCGTGGCTGCGGCAACGACTCCTCGCCACCGTCGAGGAGTACGCGCGCGGAATCACCATGGACTTCTCCGCCATCGAAGACATGGCGAAGGGACTCGACCCGTCCGCACTGACCGACCCCTCGCAGCTCGAGAACATCCTCCAGCAAGGCGCATTCGAACCGCAGACCACGCCGGAGCAGAAGCAGGCCCTCGAGCGTCTCGAAACCCTGCTCGCCCTCATCGAGGGGTGGGTCGAGGTGGTCGTGTCCGCCGCACTGAACGACCGCCTGCCCGGAGTCGCGGCGTTGAGCGAGACACTCCGGCGCCGACGTGCCAGCGGTGGACCCGCAGAGCAGACATTCGCGACCCTCGTCGGTCTCGAACTACGCCCCCGCAAGGTGCGCGAGGCTGCCCAGCTCTGGAGCCGTCTCACCTCGGAGTCCACCATCGACGCCCGCGACGGTGTCTGGGCTCACCCCGACTTGCTGCCGGACTCGTCCGACCTCGACAATCCCGGCATGTTCGTCGATCGCGTCCTCGGCGGTGGGGAGAGCGGAAACTTCGACGATCCGATGGCGCAGCTCGAGGCGACCGAAGCGCGCGAGCGAGCCGAGGAAGCCGAGCGCGGCGATTCCGGCGCGGGCGACGAACCGACCTCCTGAAAGTCGCCGTGTCCGAAATTTCGGTGCGGCCGAGAGTCGGCAGGTCAGCCGCCATTTCGTCCTGTGGATAACCGTCGTCGGACCGGTAGGGGCGCGGATGCGTCGTGACACGCTCTGCGTGTGACCGTCCAGCATCCGCGTCCCATCGGCCCCACTCTCGACCCTCGCATCGCGGTACTGACCCGCCCCGACGGCCGCGTCCAGTTCGGCTGGGATCCCGAGCGTGCTCTGATCCTCGAGCCGCCGCCCGGAATCCTCACTGAGCAACTCCTGGCAATTCTCCGACTACTCGACGGCAAGACCTCACGACCGCACGTGCTCTGGACGGCGGTCGAAAGCGGTATGTCGCCCACCGACTTCTCGAAGCTTCTCGGGGACCTCGACAGGGCAGGACTGCTCGACGTCACGGACTCCCCCGACGCCGCCGAGACCCATACGGTTCGGGTGCACGGTCGCGGACCGCTCTCGGACGCAGTCTCGGCCGGACTGACCGATGCCGGCATCCGCGTCTCGCGGTCGTCCCGCTATTCCGCAGAAGGCGACGTGCGACGGTGGAACGCCACCTGCGCCGTGCTCGCCGACGATCTGGTTGCCGAGCCGCGACTGGTCGCCGATCTCGTCCGCAGCGGGATCCCCCACCTCCCCGTGCGGGTACGTGACGGGCGAGGAGTCGTAGGTCCCCTCGTTCTCCCCGGTCACACCAGCTGTCTCCGCTGCGCTGATCTGCTTCGCTCGGCCTACGACCAGGACTGGCCGCATCTGGCCGCACAACTCCTCGGCACGGTGGGGCATGCAAGCCCCGCGGTCATCATGGCGACCGCTGCCGTGGCGCTGGGGCAACTCGAGGTCGTCCTGTCCTCTCCTCGCGGGCATGCACCTGCCAGCCTCGACGCGACCCTCGAGATCGACCTCGGCGCTCACCGACTGGTGACCCGAAGGTGGCCGAGGCAGGTGACCTGCAGCTGTGCGTACCTGGCACCCGCTGTGGGCGAATCGAGCCGTCTTCCGTCATGATGGTGGAGTGTCCGACATCCCCCGCAGGAGTTCTGCCCGCACCGCCAAACTCGCGAGCATTCCCTTGGGGATCGCCGGTCGTGCCGCCGTCGGGTTCGGCAGGAAGCTGACCGGCGGCGACCGGGTGGAGATCGACGCGCAGCTGAACGCACGGGCAGCGGAGCAGTTGTTCGCCGTACTCGGTGAACTCAAGGGCGGGGCCATGAAGCTCGGTCAAGCCCTCAGTGTGATGGAGGCGGCGATCCCCGAGGAGTTCGCCGAACCCTACCGGGAGTCGCTCAACAAACTTCAGGCGCAGGCTCCTCCCCTTCCTGCACGCGCTGTGCACAGAATGCTGGACCAGCAGCTCGGTACCAAATGGCGTGAGCGGTTCATGTCCTTCGACGACACGCCGACCGCCTCGGCCAGCATCGGACAGGTACATCGCGCCGTGTGGGCCGACGGCCGGGACGTCGCCGTCAAGGTGCAGTATCCGGGGGCCGACGAGGCCCTGCGAGCAGACCTCAAGACCCTCGGACGTTTCGCGGGTCTCTTTGCGTCGGTGATGCCCGGCGTCGACGTGCGTCCCGTCATCGACGAGTTCACTGCCCGCACCGAAGAGGAACTCGACTACCGCATCGAGGCGAACAATCAGCGCCGGTTCGCCAAGGTCTACGACGGCGATCCGCAGTTCGCGGTCCCGCATGTCGTCGCCAGCTCCCCCAAGGTGGTAGTGAGCGAGTGGATGACCGCGAAGCCGCTCTCGGCCATCATCGCCGACGGAACACCCGCGGAACGCAACACTGCGGGTGCTCTGCTGGCCGAATTCCACTTCGCCTCCCCCGCGCGGGTCGGACTGCTGCACTGTGATCCCCATCCGGGAAACTTCATGTTGCACAGCGACGGTCGGCTCGGCGTCATCGACTTCGGCGCTGCCGCACCCTTTCCCGACGGCCTGCCTCCCGTCCTCGGCACGATGGTGCGTCTGGCACTGCACGAGCAGTTCGACGAGCTGACGGAGTTGCTGCACGCCAACGGATTCGTTCTTCCCGGTCGGACAGTAACCGACAAGGAGATCGCCGACTACCTGCGTCCGCTGACGGATCCGATTCGGACCGAATCCTTCCACTTCACCCGTGCCTGGCTACAGAAGGCTGCCGGCACCGCAACGGACTTCAACAGCGCACAGTTCCGGACGGCCCGAGCCCTGAGTCTGCCACCCGAGTACCTCATGATCTTCCGAGTCCTCGTCGGCTCGGTAGGTATCTGCGCTCAGCTCGATGCGTACGCACCCTATATGGCGATCCTCACGCGGTGGCTACCCGGATTCGACGATCCGACGCAGGAGGGCGACGGCACCACCGTCCGCTGAACGACGTCAGGCGTCCGCCCAGACAACTCGTGTGAGTTCCCGGGCGGACGCCGTTGTCATGCACTCGGTCGTCAGGCACACACCAGAGTCTGCGCCTTGCGCGGGCGGCCGCGAGGACGCTTACGGGCGACCACGACTCCCTGATCGAAGATTTCGCCGCCCCAGACGCCCCACGGCTCGCCCCGATCGAGCGCTGCATCGAGGCAGTGCAACCGGATCGGACACGACGCGCACAGCGCCTTGGCCTGCTCCAGTTGGGTGGGGGAATCCGCGAACCACAGGTCCGGATCGTCGGCCCGGCAGGGCAGATCCCGTCGAGTGGAAACAATGTCAACAAATCCGCTTGTGGCGGTTGAGGTTTCGGATACCCCTCGGCATGTCACGGTAGACACGTCGTTCTCCTCTGCTCTCAGTGCGTCGGTCGTTTGTCGGTTCGATGTACAAGGTGCGAACCAGAGCCGAGGCTGCGAGCGAGGAAAGTGCTCGAACTACGAAGGCCACGGTCCGCGATGCGGGTCCGTGGCCTTGGAAAGACGGTGGGAGTGTTCTAGCGAGGAATTCCTCGACAACTCCGCGACACGGACTCGGCTGCTGCTGCGGGACGACGACGGGATGCCGACCAGGCAATTGCCGGTGCCGCCTCCGTCGCGCTCATGCCGAGCAACGCAGAGGTGGCAGCGACTGCCGTCTTGTGTACGGAGTAGAACTTCATGTCGGGGCCACCTCCATTTCTTGTCGAACCGATGTGAACTGCACGAGTCCCCCCGTGCGCTGAAACCACAGTAGGCAAAATTCCATATCCGCACAACCTATTTTTGACCTGCGGCGATGCGCCATTTGTTCGCCTGCGGACGGAGGGCCGTCATGGCGAACCGCTCGACCTGATCACGCCGAGCACATCCTCACCGAACTGTTCGAGCTTCTTGGCGCCGATCCCGGGGATCGCAACAAGTCCCCGGTCGTCCTGCGGGCGCTGTTCGGCGAGCGCCGTCAGCGTGTTGTCGCTGAACACCACATACGCGGGCACCTTCAACTCCCTGGACTTCTCGAGCCGCCACGACCTCAGCGAATCGAGCAGTTCCACATCCACATTCGACGGGCAGCCTTCACACCGTCCGAGCATCGTGGCCGTGGTACCGATCAGTGGCTTCCCGCACAGTCGGCACCGCGGACGCTTCTTCGCGTTCTGGGGCGGAGCGGCGATGCGCGACGCCGGCGAGTCTTCCGGAATCAGCCCGTGCAGGAACCGGGAGCGCCGACGGCTCTTGCGGCCGCCCTCGTTGCGGGAGAGCGCCCAGGACATCTGCAGGTGTTCGCGCGCACGGGTGACCCCGACATAGAGAAGCCTTCGCTCCTCCTCGATCGCGGCCTCGTCGGGGGCCGAGTTGGCATCGCCCAGCACGTGCTGAATGGGCAAGGTGCCGTCCGTCAGACCTACCAGGAACACCGCATCCCACTCGAGTCCCTTCGCGGCATGCAGCGACGCCAGCGTGACGCCCTGTACCACCGGTGGGTGCCGCGCCTCCGCGCGAAGGCCGAGTTCGCGGAGCAGTCCCTCGAGCGTCAGATCGGGATCCTGCGCCAGCTGTTCCTCCGTGAGAGCGACGAGCGCGGACAGCGAGGACCATCGCTCGCGGGCCTGCGCACCGGAAGGTTCCGTGTCGGTCAAACCCAGCGGCACCAGCACGGCACGCACCAGGGTGACGAGGTCGGCACCGACCGCATCGGGCAGGTCGTCGCGGCCGGCCGCCTGACGCAGTGCCGATACGGCCTGACGAACTTCGGTCCGCGTGAAGAAGCCCTCGCCGCCGCGGACCTGATATGGGATGTCGAGCTTGGTCAGGGCCTGCTCGTGCACCTCGGACTGGGCGTTGATCCGGTACAGCACCGCGATCTCCGCGGCAGGCGTTCCGCGGGCGATGAGCCGCTTGATCGCACGGGCCACTCCGGCGGCCTCGGCGGGCTCGTCATCGAACTCAGCGAAAGTCGGTTCGGGCCCCGACTTCCGCTGGCCGATCAACTGCAACCGCGTACCAGCGATCCTGCCCCGCGCCGCGCCGATCACCCGGTTGGCCATCGAGACCACCTCGGGGGTCGACCGGTAGTCGCGCTCGAGGCGGACAACGGTGGCTTCGGGGAACCGTCGCGAGAAGTCGAGCAGATAGTTGGGCGTGGCGCCCGTGAACGAGTAGATGGTCTGGTTGGCATCGCCGACGACCGTGAGATCGTCCCGCTCACCGAGCCATGCATCGAGCACCCGCTGCTGCAGTGGCGTCACGTCCTGGTATTCGTCGACCACGAAACACCGGTACCGGTCCCGGAACTCCTCGGCTACCGCCGAATGCTCCTCCAGGGCGGCCGCGGTGTGCAGCAGGAGGTCGTCGAAGTCGAGCAGCATCGCATCCTGGCCTCGAGCCTTGAGTTGCTCGTAACCGTGATACACCTCGGCCACTTTGGCGGCGTCGGCAGGTGCCTCGCGGTGCACCTTCGCCACCGCGCGCGGATAGTCCTCCGGCGCGATCAGTGACGCCTTGGCCCATTCGATCTCACTTGCCAGGTCCCGAACACTCTCGGTACTGGTGGACAACCCGACCCGGCCGGCCGCCGCGGAGACCACCGCGAACTTTCGGTCCAGCAGCCGCCATTCGGTGTCCCCGACCACCTGCGGCCAGAAGTACCTCAGCTGGCGCAGTGCGGCCGCGTGGAAGGTGCGCGCCTGCACCTGGGTGCCGCCGTCACCGATTCCGAGGCTCCTCAGCCTGCCTCGCATCTCCCCCGCAGCCCGGGCCGTGAACGTGACCGCCAGTACCTGTCCCGCCGCGACGTGTCCGCTGGCGACGAGGTGAGCGATCCTTCGGGTGATGGTCCGCGTCTTTCCCGTGCCCGCGCCCGCCAGCACGCACACCGGACCACGAGGCGCGAGGACGGCCGCGGACTGTTCGGGATCGAGGCCGGTACTCGTCACCTCGGGGGCACCTGCTGACATGGCGTCCATCATGGCAGGGACAACCGACACCCCGCGCAGCGGTGGAAGAGCCGCATGGGAACACTTCACTCGGCCGTGGTGTTATATGCGCCGTGACTGCTACAGACAACAAGGCCCTGACCATCTACTCCACCACCTGGTGTGGCTACTGCCGCCGCTTGAAGAAGCAACTGGACGAGTCCGGCATCGGCTACGTGGAGATCGACATCGAGGAGGATCCGGCTTCGGCCGAGTTCGTCGGTAGCGTGAACGGTGGCAACCACGTCGTCCCCACGGTCAAGTTCGCCGACGGCAGCACCGCGACCAACCCGTCCCTGTCCCAGGTCAAGAAGGCACTCGGGGTCTAGGCCTTCGCCCCGTCTGATCCCACCCAGGATTCGATCATTCCGCGGGCAATGGAAATCGAGCCGGGGAGCAGCAGGGGTGCGTCGGCGTCGGATGCCCAGTCACCGAACTCGAGTGCACTGCGCACCTCGTCGCGGGTGAACCAGCGAGCCTCGGCGATCTCGCCGTCCGCGTAGATCAACGCGGCGTCGGGATCGCCGACGGCAGAGAAGCCGATCATCACCGACCGCGGGAACGGCCACGGCTGACTACCGAGATACTGCACGTCGCGGACCTCGAGACCTACTTCTTCCTTGATCTCGCGCATCACACACGTCTCGAGCGACTCCCCCGCCTCGACGAAGCCGGCCAGAATCGAGAACCGGCGCGGCGGCCATGTGGGTTGCCGTGCCAGAAGCACCCGGTGTCCATCGTCGTGGACGAGGCAGATGACGGCGGGATCGGTGCGCGGAAACTCCTCGTGCCCGGTGCTGGTCGAAATTCGTGACCAACCCGACATCGTCGGTTCCGACGCAGCGCCGTCGAGGGCGCTGAAACCGGCACTGTCGTGCCAGTTCAACATCGCGATCGCGCCGGTCAGCACGCCGGCATCCGCATCGTCGAGCGTTCCGCCAACCACGCGAAGGTCGGCCAGCTCGCCGGTCATGGCCTGCACGCGCACCGCCCAGACGTGCCGGTCCTTGCGGATGCCCAGAAACACCGCACCGCGGACGGGCTCCGGACCGAGCTCGGTTGCCGCTCCGAACACGAGGCCGTCGTCGTCGACGCGGACCTGACCGCGATGGTTGACCCGCAGAAGTACCGCATCCTGCCATCCCGTTCGCAGGGCGTCGGTGTCCGAACGCAATTCTTCGGCGCGGCCGACCGCGGAGCGCGACAGGAGCGGGGTTTCGTTCAACCGGAATGCAGTCACACGTCGACAGTACTGCCGGTCAATTAGCGACCCTACGGATGTACAGCAACCGGTCGTTCTCCTCCACCGAATCGACCTCCGGGGAGCCGACCCGCACCAGTCGCCCGTCCCGGACGACACCCAGGACGATGTCGGCGAGATGCCGCGGTGAACCGCCGATCTCGTCGCGTTCCACTGCCCGTTCGGCGATCGCGAAGCCAGCCTCCGGAGTCAGCAGATCCTCCATCATCTCGACGACACTGGGAGTGGTCGTCGCGATGCCGAGCAGCCGACCCGCGGTCTCGGACGACACCACCACCGAGTCGGCGCCCGACTGCCGCAGCAGGTGGGTGTTCTCCGACTCTCGAATGGCCGCGACGATCTTCGCTTGCGGCGCGATCTCGCGTGCCGTCAAGGTGACGAGAACGGCGGTGTCGTCGCGGTTGGCCGCCACGATGATGGCCGCCGCATTCTGGGCCCCCGCCAACCTCAGGACATCCGACTTGGTGGCGGAACCGTGGACGGTGACCAGCCCTTTGCTTGCCGCCGATTCGAGGACCGCCTGATCGGTGTCGACGACGACGATGTCCGACGGGGTGACCCCGTCGCCGAGCATCGCGTCGATCGCGGTGCGCCCCTTGGTTCCGTAACCGATCACGACCGTGTGGTTGCGCACGTGCTGCCTCCAGCGCTGGATTTTGAACGCCTGGCGGGAACTCTCCGTGAGTGCGGAGAGAGTCGTACCGACCAGGACGATGAGGAAGAAGATTCGAAGGGGTGTGATGAGCAGAACGTTGATCAGTCGCGCCGACGGCGTGAACGGGGTGATGTCGCCGTACCCCGTCGTCGACAGCGACACCGTGGCGTAGTAAACGCAGTCGAGCAGTGACAACTCGTTGTCCTGGGCGTCGCGATACCCGGCGCGATCGATGTAGACGATCAGGACGGCCAGGGCCAGAGCGGCGAGAGCGATCGCCACTCGGCGGTAGATCGCCCGCGCAGGACTGGTCTGCAACTGGGGAATCCTGAGGACACCCACCAGTGCGAAGTCCGGCCGGTCCGTCAAGGTGTCCGACCTGTTCAATCTCGCACGTAGCCTACCGGCCATATATTCGTCTCCACTGGGCACAGAACTCCGACATCGGCTGGCAGCCTAACCCCGATTCTCCATGAAGGGACACAGCGGCGTCTCGCTCAATCGTCACAGCGGCGTCTCGCTCAATCGTCACAGCGGCGTCTCGCTGTCGTGCCGGGAGTGATTCGGGCAAGCTGTCGTCATGCAACGTGACAGCACCCTTTCCCGGACCGGCCGCACGCCCGCGCTCCGACTCGCCGCCCTGCTTCTCGGCATGGGCGTGCTTCACTTCGTCACCCCCAAGTTCTTCGACGCGATCGTTCCCGAGCGACTCCCAGGCGCCCCGCGGACGTACACCTACGCGTCCGGTGTGGCCGAACTGGCGGTGGGTGCGGCGCTCGTGGTACCGAGAACCCGCCGGATCGGCGGCGGACTGGCCGCGCTTCTCTTCCTTGCGGTTTATCCGGCCAACATCTCGATGGCCGTCGACTGGCTGAAGAGCACCGAGACGTCGCGCCTGCAGAAAACTGGTGTGCTGCTGCGCCTTCCGTTGCAGATCCCGTTGGTCACCGAGGCCCTGAAAGTGCGCCGTCAGGCCTGACGCGCTTCCTCGTCCGCGCCGGCGGTGCGGATGAGGCCGGCAAGAGCGTCGGCGTCCGGCAGGGTGTCCGGCGCGATCGTGCGGCCTGTGCGGACGTAGTGGAACGCGGCCCGCACACGCTCCAGGGGTACGTCCATCAGCTCGGCCCAGGCAAGCCGATACGCGGCGAGCTGCATCACCACTGCCTTCTCCTTGTCGGCACTCGGCTCCGCTCCGGTCTTCCAGTCGATCACCGTCCACCCGCCGTCCGGGTCCGCGAACACCGCATCGATCCGCCCCCGCAGAACCGTCCCTGCCACCGCCGTCTCGAACGGAACCTCCACCTCGATGGGACTGCGATGAGCCCACGACGAACGCAGGAATGCGTCCTGCAAAGTCACCAGGTCCGTGTCCGGTCCTGCATCGGTGTCGGCCGCCCCCGGGAGTTCGTCGAGGTCGAGCAGCCGGGTCGCCCCGAACCGGCGCTCCACCCAGGCGTGGAACGCGGTCCCTCGCCGTGCCAGCGGGTTCGGCGGATACGGAAGTGGCCTGCGTAACCGCGCAGCCAGCGCATCCGGGTCCGCTTCGAGTTCGACCAGCTGACTCACCGACAGCTGCGCAGGCAGAACCACTTCGAGGCGAGCCTGCGCGCGGGCTTCGCGTTCAGCGAGGAGCGCGTCGACGTCGGCCGCCCAGTTCTCGGGGTCTTCTTCGCCTTCCAGGGACGCATCGCCGATTTCGGTCAGCGCCGCGAGCACCAGGGAAGCACCGTGTTCGACCGACTCACGTCGCAGACCTAGCGGGTCCGGCGGCCACGCTGCCGCTTTGGGGGTTCGGGTGAGCGGATTCTGCGCCTCGGGGTCGGGTGCGGGCGCCCATACGTCCACGACGCCGAGACCCTCGTGTGTCTCGTCTGCGATCGAGTCGCGGAGTTCGGTGAGGAACTCGGACGGGCCCTTCGGTTCGCTGCCCGACTCCGCCCAGTGATGACCGGAAGCGAACAGCACCCGCTCCGTCCGCGTGAGCGCAACGTAGAAGAGCCGGCGATCCTCGTCGAGTTTGCGTGCCGCGAGGGCCGCCTTGTGCGACTTCACCGCATCCTCGAGATCCTTGCGGCTGTACAGGTTTTCGAGATCGAGAACCGGTACGCCGTCTGCGGCTTCTCCCATCCGCGCGCGGTCGCCGCGCAACGACGGCGGCAATTCACCGAGCGCGCCGAGCCAGGTTCCGGTCGCGGTCCGTGACGGGAACACGCCTGCGGTGAGATGGGGCACCGCCACCACTTCCCATTCGAGCCCCTTCGCCGAGTGCACCGTGAGCACCTGGACGCGGTGCGGATCGACCTCCACTTCGCCGGGCGCCAATCCCTTTTCGACGGATTCGGCCGCGGAAAGGAACGCGAGCAATCCGGTGATGGTGGCCGAGGACCGGCTGGCGTATCCGGCAACGACATCCGCGAAGGCGTCCAGGTGTTCGCGCCCTGCGCCTGTTCCCGCGCCAGTGCGGGTCCGGGCCTGCGCCTCGATGCCGATGCCGAGTACCCGTTCCACCTCGGCCACGAGTTCGGTGAGGGGCTGCCCGATCCGCTCACGCAGGGATGCCAGCTCGGCTGCGACTGCGGTGATGCGCGCGTACCCCACCGGTGAATATCGTTCGGCTGGTCCGGGATCCGCCAACGCGTCGGCGATCCCGGCCTGCTCGGCCTGTTCGCCGGGCAATGCGCCCTCGACCGCCTCCGCCAGTGCCGAGGAGTCGGTGACGGCGCCGGCGGTGCCGTATCCGGTTCCGATGGCCAGCTCCCTCGCTCGCCGGGACAACGCCGTCAGGTCTGCAGCCCCGATCTGCCACCGCGCACCCGTCAGCAACCGGACCGCAGCGCTGCCTGCCATGGGGTCGGCGACCACGCGCAGCATCGCGATCACGTCGGCCACCTCGGGAGTGTGCAGCAGGCCACCGAGGCCCACCACCTCGACGGGAAGCCCGCGCGAGCGCAGCACCTCCGCGATCGGGGCGGCGTCGGCGTTGCGCCGGATCAGTACCGCCGCAGTCGGTGGATCCTCTCCCCTGCTCGAGGCCTGCGCGTACTGCTCGGCGATACGGTCGGCAACCCACGCACGTTCCTCGGCCACGTCGCCGGTCAACGCGAGCCGCACATCGCCCGGAACAGCCTGAGGCCGCGCCCGCAGCGTACTGACCTGCACTCCCCGCTCCCGTAGCGGCGCCGAGACCAGGTTGGCGAGCGCCAGCGCCTCGGGCGGGTTCCGCCAACTGGTCAGCAATTCCAGTGTCGGCGCCGGTGTGCCGTCGGGCAGCGGAAAATCGGTGGCGAACCTCGGAAGGTTGGCCGCCGACGCGCCACGCCAACCGTAGATCGACTGCATCGGGTCACCGACCGCGGTGAGGGCGAGCCGCCCGTCGAGGCCGCCGCCGAACAATGACGACAGCAACACACGCTGGGAGTGCCCGGTGTCCTGGTACTCGTCGAGCAGCACCACCCGAAAGCGCGCACGCTCGGCGTGCCCCACCTCGGGGTGGTCCGACGCCACACGTGCCGCGAGCGACATCTGACTGCCGAAGTCGAGAGCGCCCTCCCGCCGGAGCGTCTCCGCCAGGCGGTGCACCAGCGGAAGAAGTTCCACCCGCCGATGCTGTGTGTCGAGAATGTCGAGCAATTCCTTACCCGGCCCGCCTCGCTGGCGCGGTCCCGCCGGCAGTGTGTGCACAAGCTTGTCGAGTTCGGTGTGCGCCTCCCGAAGATCCTCGGGTTCGACGAGGTGCTCTGCCAATTGTCCGGAAAGCGCCAGCACGGCCTCGGTGACCGACGCAGGATTCCGGTCGGTGTCGAGGTCGCCGTCCCACGAACTGACCACGCGATGAGCGAGCTGCCACAGTTCCGTTTCCGACAACAAGGTGGCCGACGGTTCGATGGGCAGTAGCAGCCCGTGCTCGGACAGCAGCCGCCCGGCGTACGCGTGATAGGTGCTCACCTCCGGCTCACCGGCGAGGAGCTTGGACCTCAGCTCACCACTGGGATCGACCCGCCGAAGAAGATCCGAACCCGCCAGCCGGGCAAGCCTTTTCCGGATGCGACTGGTGAGCTGCTGAGCAGCCTTGCGGGTGAAGGTGAGGCCCAGTACCGCTTCCGGGTCGACGAATCCGTTGGCGACGAGCCACACCACCCGCGCAGCCATCGTCTCGGTCTTTCCGGCTCCGGCGCCGGCGACGACCAGCGTCGGCCCCAGGGGGGCGGCGATGACCGCCGCCTGTTCCGGTGTGGGTGGGTGCTGACCGAGTCCGATGGCGAGTTCCACCGGGTCGATGTGCGCTGTCATTCGGACGTCACCTGCCTGCCCTCGTCGTGCGCTGGGCAACTCGTCCGCACCGGGCAGTGCCGGCAACCGTCATTGACGCGGGCAAGGAACTGTGGCCCCCTGGTGGCGGCGGCCGCGGCGGAAATGACGGCCAGCCAGGTGTCGACGTCCTCGTCAGACAACGGCGCCTGCACACGTTGCGTAGCGCCCTCCTTCTTGTGCGGCTTGGCCACGAACACGAGTCGGGCCCCGCCGGGTTTCGACGCCGGTTCGCCCTCGATCGCACCGACGGCGGCCGCCACCTGGTACGCCGCGAGCTGCGCGTGTTGCTGCGCGTCCTCCTTACTCACGGGCGCACGAGCGGTCTTGACGTCGACGATCACGGGCCTGCCCTCGGCGTCACGTTCGAGCCGGTCGATGCGTCCACGCAGTCGAATCGCCGGCGCACCCTCCTCCCTCGGCTCCAGCACACCGTCGACGGCGACCTCGACACCGACCTCGGTGAGCTCGGACCGTGTAGTGCCGAGCCATGCGGTGAACGTGGCCAGCATGTCCCGGGTGCGTGCGAGTTCCCGTCGCGAATACCACTGTGAACCCAGATCGATGGAGTCCCAGGCGTCTTCGAGGGCCCGTTCCACCTGATCCGCCGGTATGCGCCCGGCGAGCGCCTGCACCAGCGTGTGCACGAGCGTTCCCGCGATGGCGTGCGTGTTGTCGCCGTCGGATCCGCCGTGGCGTTCGAGTAGCCAGCGCAGCGGGCAGGTATTGAGGAGGTCCACGGTGGACGGTGACAGCGACACCGGTCCGTCCTCCTCCGTCCACAACGCCACGGCGGTACTGGGCTCGGCCGTGCCGTACCACTGGTCCGGATGCGCGCCACGGACACCGGCCCGGGCGAGTCGGGCCAGTTGACGAGCAGCCCGGCGCTGCCGATCCGGGTCGTCTCGGGACACTCGAGGATCACACACCACTCCGCGCAACTCGGCGACGAGTGCGGGCAGGGCAAGGACCCGGGTGGACGGATCCGTCACCGGTACCACCGCGTCCGCGACATCCGCGCCGTCCGCTCCGACAAGTAGTTCGTCGACGAACCGGGAGTGAACGAGATCTGTGTCGCTCCCGGCAGAGTCGACGGCGGTCACCAGCAGACTCCGCCGTGCCCGGCTGCATGCGACCAGGAAGAGACGGCGTTCTTCCGCGAGAAGCGGTGCGGTGCGCGACAGCCGATCGGCCGCCTCCGCAGTGCCGTCGGACACTCCACTGACGAGGTCGATCAGCGCCTCGGTTCCGAGCAGGCTTCCGCGCGTCCGCAGACTCGGCCACAACCCCTCCTGCACGCCTGCGACCGCCACCACGTCCCACTCACGACCCGCCGCGGAATGCGCGCTCAGCACCGTCACCGCGTCACTCGGCACTACCGAAGCGGTTCGCGACGAACTCGGGATGGCCTGGCCGGTGAGATAGTCGACGAATCCGGCGAGCTGAGCGCGCGGCAACCGGTCGACATACCCCGCGGCGGCGTCGAACAGGGCGACCACGGCGTCGAGGTCGCGGTCTGCCTGCGCACCGATGGGGCCGCCCCGCGCCGACGCCGACGCCCAGCGTCGTTCCAGTCCCGTCGCCTGCCAGGCAGCCCACAGGACCTCCTCGACACCGCGTCCGCGGTCGAGCTGCGCACGCGCTTTGCGGAGTACGGACAACACTCTGTTGAGGGAGGCCGCCTCCACATCGGTGAGTTTGGCGACGACCTTGCGGGTACTGCTGGTCTCCCCGGTCAGGATGAGGCGCAGCAACTCTGCCGAGTCGCGGTCACCGCCGGAGGCGAGTTCTGCGCGACGCAGACCGCGCCGGAGCCGTCGGAGAGCCACTGGTTCGGCCCCACCGATCGGTCCGGCGAGCAGAGCGAGCGCGTCCTCACCGGTGAATTCCTCACCCGACAACGCGCGGAGCACCAGCATCAGACCGGACACGCCGTGCCTGCGGGCCAGCGGCAACTCGGACGCGGGTGTTGTGACCGGCACTCCCGCACCGAGAAGTGCCCGCCGGAGCGGAGCCAGGGCACGGGGCACCGAGCGCACGATGACGGCCATGTCGGACCACGGGATCCCGTCCAGGAGATGCGCGCGGCGCAAGGTATCGGCGATGACCGCGGCTTCCTTGGCGGGTGTGCTCAGTACATGCACGGACGTTCGGCCGCCGTCGTTCGACGGAACCCACGTCCGGTGGGGCAACCGGCCGGGCAGCCGGGAAGTGATGCGTGCCGACGTCGCCGCCACCTCGGAGGCGCTGCGGAAATTGAGTGGAAGAACGATCTGACGCTCGTCACCCTTGTCCGCGAGCCCGATCAGGAATGCGGGATCCGCTCCACGGAAGCCGTAGATCGACTGGTCCGGATCGCCTGCGACGACGGTGGTCCGGGTGCCGGTGCCCACGAGGCGGACCAGCTCCGCCGCCTGGGGATCGAGGTGCTGGGCATCGTCTACCAGGAGGTGGCGGACGCGTGCACGTTCCGTCCGCAGGAGGTCGGGGTCGGTGGCGAAGGCCGTGAGTGCGGCACCGATGAGCTCGGCGGCGTCGAGAGCGGGGGCCGTGGCCTCGGGAGCCTCCACACCGACCGCCCCTCGCAGCAGCATGCCGTGTTCGTATCGCGCGGCAAACTTTCCGGCAGCCACCCACTCGGGTCGCGAGTGCCGACGCCCCAGCGCGACGAGATCCTCCGGGCCGAGCCCACGTTCGCTCGCACGCAGCATGAGATCCCGCACCTCGACCGCGAATCCCCCCAGCCCCAGGGCGGGACGCAGCCGCTCCGGCCAGAGGTGGGCGCCGTCGGCGATGTCGCCGTGCAGCATCTCGCGCAGCACCGCGTCGTGTTCGGCGCCCGTGATGAGGCGCGGCGGCGGGTTTCCGTGTGCTGCCGCCTGGAGTCGCAGGACTGCGAAGGCATAGGAGTGCACGGTCCGCACGAGTGGTTCGCGCGTGGCACGGGCACCGTGCTGTTCGCCCTGTCCGAGCAGCGCCGCGGTGATCTCCTCACGCAGACGGCCTGCCGCCCGCCGCGACTGGGTGAGGACCAGCACGTGCTCGGGATCTTCTCCACCGGTAATGCGGTCGACAGCCACGTCGACGAGCAGTGACGTCTTGCCCGTTCCCGGACCGCCGAGTACCTGCCAGGGATTCCAGCCCACACCCGGTGCAGTGGTGGCGAAGACGCGCTTCGTCGATTCGTCCCAGACCCGGGGTGCTTGCTCGGGCCGACGACGGTGCACGAGCCGGGCACGAGGAGCAGCCGTCCTGGTGCGCACCGTCGAATCCGTCATGCGGGCATTCCATCAGAACGGTCCGACATCTCGCCCGTCGGCCCGATCCGGCATCATGGATCCGTGTCAGCACTGCATACCTATCTGTTCGGCGCCGAAGACGGTCCCGAGATCCTTGCTCTGCACGGAGTGACCGGTCACGGCAAGCGCTGGCAGGCCCTGGCCACCGACCACATCCCCGACGCGCGCTGGATCGCGCCCGACCTGCTCGGTCACGGCCGGTCCAGCTGGTCACCGCCATGGAATTTCGAATCGCACGTCTCGTGCGTGATCGACACCTTGCGTACTCACGCACGGGGTCCGGTTCTGGTCGTGGGCCACTCGTTCGGCGGCGCGCTGGCTCTCCACCTAGCCCGGGCACTCCCCGAACAGGTCCGGGGTCTTCTCCTGCTGGATCCGGCGATCGGGCTGGATCCCGAGAAGATGCGATCGGCGGCGGACGACACGATCTCGTCGCCCGACTACACCGATGTCGACGAGGCACGTGCCGAGAAGATGCACGGTTCCTGGGGTGAGGTGGACGCCGAGGTACTCGAAGCGGAGATCGCCGAGCACCTGATCACTCTCGCGAACGGCCGGGTCAACTGGCGAATGTCCGTACCGGCGCTCGTCGCGGCTTGGGGCGAACTAGCGCGTCCCGCCGTCCTTCCGCCGGCGAACCTGCCCACCGTTCTCGTTCAGGCGGCCAAGGTGCAGCCGCCGTATGTCACGCCCGAGTTCCGACGCGCCCTCACCGACCATCTGGGTGAACAGCTGACCGCCGTCGATCTCGACTGTGACCACATGGTCCCGCAGGCCCGGCCCGACGAGGTGGCTCAGCTCATCCGCACGCTCCTCTGATGCCCGCCACAACCGAGGAGCAGGTCGAACGCGTGCGCGAACTGGTCGCGTCGATTCCTCCCGGCCGCGTGGCGACCTACGGCGACATCGCCACAGCCGCCGGGTTGTCGAGCCCACGGACGGTCGGCTGGATCATGCGCACCGATTCCGCGGATCTGCCCTGGCACCGGGTGCTGGGCGCCGGCGGTCGTCCGGCTGCGCATCTCGCGCACCGCCAGATCGCGAAGCTGGAACTCGAAGGCGTGCCCGTGCGGGACGGCCGCGTAGATCTCGCGGCGGCACGCCACCGGTTCTGACGGACTGCTCAGCAGGTGCTGGGAGGGGGATCCCCGCGGAAGCGAGCGTCCATCCAGTCCAGCCCCTGGAATACCCCGAGAGCGGCCGCGGACAGATGGTCGGGTGTCGGAGTGAGCAGCGTCTGCACGGGTGTTCCGGCTTCGCAGTAGCGCCGGAGCGTGTTGTCGATGGAGTCCACCGGTATCAGGGCGTCGGTGGGGCTGTGCCATTCGAAGATCGGCGCCTTCGGCACGCCGGGATACAGCTCGACGCTGTTCTCGTCCATCACCTTCCAGGCTTCGGGGTTGTCCATGAAGTTCTTGTTGTCGGTCATTTCCGCCGCGCTTCGGCCAACGCCGAACAGCATGATTTCGTTGGTGCACCCGTTGCCGATCATCTGCTTGAGCCAGCGGCCCTGAGCGTTGAGTTGGCCGCTGACGTCGATGCGGTCGGGATACTCACGTTCCAGCCCGAGCGCCGCGGCCATCGCAAGGCCGAAGGCAGGGTGGGGATTGGTACCCAGACCTTGGGCCATCTTCCCCAGATTCATCGGTGCACCACCGATGGCCGCACCGACGATGTCGAGTTCCGGCGCGTATGTGGGGGCCAGCGCAGCCGCCCAGGCGGTGGCCATTCCCCCACCGGAATATCCGCCCAACCCGACCGGGCTGTTCGTGACCTGGAGTTCCGGCACCCGCTTCACGGCCCGGATCCCGTCGAGGGTGATCTGGCCACCCAGCTTCGCCGCGCCGTAGGCCATCCGCGGTCCCAGGTGATCGGGCAGCGACACCGCCCACCCCCGTGCCAACGCGATGTTGAGGCCGGCAGCCTCACGAATCTGATGGAGCGGGTCGCTGGTGTACAGCTCGGTGACGATCTTGCACTTGTGCCCGAGCGAATTGATGATGTGCTGGTACGACACCAGGGGCCCGTCGGGGGCGTGATTCGCTGGGAGTACATAAGTGGTGTTGGCCGCGATGGGGTTCCCTTGCGAGTCGGTGGACCGGAAAAGCACCTCCCACATCGCGCTGCCGGGGAAGTAGTACGACGGCGGTAGCTGGCGCACCTTCAGGACGTCGCCTGGCGCTCGCGCCGCGATGTCCGGCGTCGGCTGGTAGAACGGATCCGGGTCCGGGATGGGAAACGCTACGTCCGCCGCCGGGGGCGGCGGCAACAGCGGCTGCGCTGCACCGGTGCCAGCACTTGCGAGGGTGACGGCCAGGCCGGCAACGAGGACCGCGGCGGCGGCGCCCAGAGATCGACGAATCAACGAGCACATGAGAAACCCCACAATCCGGCGAGCAGGTCGGCGGCCATCACTATGCCAGACAGTTGCGGAGGACCCGCCGGTTTTCCGGGTACCGAACAGGTCTCTGACCGATACTCCGGTTCACAGGTATCTTTTTCCGGCCATGACCGGGCAGTCAGATTACGACGGTTGTCGCCGCGGACAGCGGCGGTTCGCCCGACATCACCAGGGTGGCCAGCACGTCGACGGCGGCGGTCAACTCGGTGACCGGTCTGGTGAAAGGGAGTCGCTGGTGGTCGTCGAACAGATGACCCGTACCGAAGCGGGGTCCGGGCGCGAGCAGAAGATTCCTGGCGCGTGCGGCTGCTACGAGTTCGCTCGAACCGATCCCCGCCGGGAGGCGGCACCACAACGACAGCCCGCCCGAGGGCAGCTGGAAGCTCCAAGCCGGCAACCGCTCGGTGACGGCCGCTGCGAGGGCGTCACGCTGCCCCCGCAACTCGCGACGACGGCGTACCACCAGTCCTTCGTGCTGCGCGAACAGCCGCACAGCGGCGAGTTGGTCGAGAACGGAGACCGACAACTGTCTCCGCGCCATGATCTTCGCCATCTGCGCGGTGCGGGCGGCCTCGGCGCGCACCCAGCCGATGCGGATACCTCCCCACACGGTCTTGCTGAGGCTGCCGATCGCCACGGTCGCCGATTCCGGGACCGGGACACCGAACGGCTCGAGGTCGCCCGAACCGTCCAGCACGAGTTCCGCCGCCACCTCGTCCACGACGGTCACCACGCCGTGGTGGGCCATGGTCGCGGCCAGCCGCCGCCTGCCGTCGGGAGTCGCCCTGGCTCCCGACGGATTGGAGAAGTCCGGCATCAGGTACGCCACGGTGGGAGCGCTCTGCCGGGCAGCGCGATCCGCCTCGGCGACGAAGGCGTCGGGATCCCTCGCATCGATCGGCACAGGGACAGGGCGGCCCCCCGCCGCCTGCACGGACTCGACCGCGCCGGGATAGGTCGGATGTTCGACCAGGACCCGGTCGCCCGTCTCGACCAAAGCCTCGAACACCACTTCGGTCGCATCACCCGCGCCGCCGGTGACGAGGATCTGGTCCGGGGTGGTCGGGCGACCCCTGCGGGTGTAGTGGCCTGCTATCGCCGCACGCAGCGTCGTCAGTCCACCGGGGTGGTAACCGTGCTGAGGCATGAAACGGGGCAGCTCGTCGACGGCGTCCAGATAGGCCTCCCTGAGCTCAGGGGCCGCGGCCGGCGCGGCGTTGACGAGGTCGATGACACCGTCGACGGGCGCACCCACCATGCTTCCCCACGCCGGCGGACCGGAGGGCATCGCCACGTACGTCCCTGATCCGTGTCGCGCCGATGCCCAACCGGCCTCGCGCAGTTCGCGATACGCGGCACTGACGGTCACCCGGCTGAGCCGGAGTTCCTCCGCGAGGGCCCGTTCGGCGGGCAGCCGAACTCCCACGGCCATCGATCCGTCGGCGACCCTCTCGCGGAGGGCGTCGGCGAGTCCGCGATACAGCGGTTGCCCACCGGTGGGCGCCGCGCCGAGCAGCACCGCCAACTCGGCTGCCGAGACGGTTCGGACCGGTTCACCACTCATACAGGCCACTTTCCCACAGAGGACTGGAAATCGCGGTCCACTTTGCATCGACAATCGATACATGCTGGTTATTGGAATCCTCTTGGCCCTCAGCCTGGCGTCGGTGGCCTGGCTCTGCGTCAGCACCACGAACGGTGGGCGGTCCGGGCTCGCCGGACCTCCGCGCAGCCACCTGCACAGCGACTGAGGGTGTGCGGCAGCATGAAGGAATGAACCCTGCCGCACCCGTTCACGCGATCGTCCTCGCCGGTGGACGAGCCACTCGTATGGGCGGCGTCGACAAGCCTGCCGTGGTGGTCGGCGGACGCCGGATGCTCGACACCGCTCTCGACGCCGTCGACGACTGTGCGCGCATCGTCGTCGTGGGACCGCGGCGCTCCGACCTCGATTCGACGGTGCTCCAAACGCAGGAGACGCCGCCGGGCGCCGGGCCGGTGGCGGGGGTGGCCGCCGGACTGGCGGTGCTCGACGCCGAACCGGGAGACCGGGTGATTCTGCTCGCGTCGGACCTGCCGTTCGCAGAACCCACGATGGTGGAGGCTCTCGCCGCCGCCGTGCAGGACGCCGACACCGTGTTCGCGGTCGACGAGTCGGGCCGCTTGCAGTTCCTGTTGTCCGCGTGGCGCGTCGGCGCGTTGACCGACCGTGTGCGCTCGCTCGGGTCGGCGGTCAATCAGCCCATGAAGGCGCTCGTTCCCGAAACGTTCGACACGGTCCTCTTCCGCGGCGTCACCGACTGCGACACACCAGAGGACGTCGAGCGGGCCCGCGGCCGGGCCGCTGCGTCGCCGGTCTCGATCGCCGAGGCCAGGCGCGCGATCCTCGAGGCGGTTCCCCCACTTCCGCCGCGATCCGCGGCGCTCGGCACGTCGCTCGGCGCCACACTCGCCGAGCCGCTCCTTGCCGCCGAAGCTCTGCCGCGCATCGCCGTCTCCGCCATGGACGGATACGCCGTTGCGGGCGACGGTCCGTGGGTGCTGCGCGACGACATCCGGTACGCAGGAAGCTCCGAGGAACTCGAACTGGCGGACGGCGAGGCGGCCCGGATTGCGACGGGCGCGCACCTCCCCAGCGGCGCCACCGCCGTCGTGCGCGACGAATTCGCCGTGGTGACAAACACTTCCGACGGACCGAAACTGTCCCGCAGTCAGGACGCCCCCGTGCGCGACGACGCGCGGCGGCGCGGCGAGGACTGGCACGAGGGCTACCGGCTCGCGGTGGAGGGCACGGCCGTCACGCCGGCACTCGTCTCCGCAGCCGCGAGCGCGGAGGTGACCACTGCGGGGGTACGCGGCCCCGTCCGCGCGCACGTGGCGGTGACCGGAGACGAGATCCGGCGGGAAGGTCCGCTGCGACGAGGGCAGACGCGGGACGCTCTGGGACCCGTTCTTCCCCAGTTCCTCTCGTGGTGTGGCATCCGGACGGTCGCGGACACGCACCTGCGGGACACGTCCGACAGCTTCGACGAATTGTTCCGGGAGGTCCGCCAGCCCGATCTGATCGTGATCGTGGGGGCGACCGGTGGCGGCGCGGCGGACCAGTTGCGTGCGGCACTCGACCGGGCGGAGGCCCGGATCGTGGTGGGGAGGGTGCAGTGCCGCCCCGGTGGTTCGCAGGTGACCGCCCTGTTGCCGGACGGACGGGTGGTGCTCGGGCTGCCCGGAAATCCGTACGCGGCGGTGGTGACGTTGCTCATCACTGTTCCGTCCATCGTGGCCGCACTCACGGGTCGCACCCCGGCGCCACGTCAGCTGGCGCGTATCGCGAATGCATCCGAGGTCAGTGGCAACGCCACCCGGATCCTGCCCGCCGTCCCGCAACCCGACGGCATGTGGCGGGTCGACCCCGGAATCCGGACCGCGCATCTCGCGGGCATCATCGACCGCGAAGCGTTGGCGTTGGTCCCGGCGGGCGCAGCCGACGGGGATCTGGCAGAGCTGGTGCCGCTGCCGCGCTGACGGGCCAGCGCTGGAACGACAGGGTGTGCTGAGCGGCAGGTATGCCACTGCGGTAGCGCTCGGACACCAACCCGACGATGGCCGGATCGACTCCCAACGGCTCCGCGACACCATCCGCGCCTGCGTCACCGAGTCGGGCGTGGAAGAGTCCGTGCGCGAGGAGGTAGGAGGCGATGAACACCCGCTTCTCACCCTGCGCGCGAAGCGACGCGACGACAGCCGGTACGCGGGGCTCGGCGGTCGCCACGAATCCTATGCGGACCCGCGTCGCCGCGAGTTCCGCCAACATCGCCGCGGCGCGGCGCACGTCACGGAGTGCGCGTGGGTCGGACGATCCCGCCGCAGCGAGGACGACGGCATCCCCCGGCTGCCACCCGGCATCGACGAGACGCCGCAGGAGCACCTCGGCGAGTACGGGGTCAGGACCGAGTGCCCGCGTAACGGCGACCGACGGGTGCCCGCTGTCCGCGACTTCCCGGGGAACGTCGGTGTGGACGTGATACCCGGACGCCAGAAACGCCGGAACCACGACCGCGGGGCCGGTGATGTCCCGCAGTACCTCGGACGGCGACGGTCCGAGAACGTCCACGAAGGCGACGCGCGTCGGACCGACCTGCTCGGCGACGGCATCCGCGAGCGTGGCGATCATCTCCACGCCGCGCGAACTCCGCGTGCCGTGTGCCACCAGTACCAGCGCTGTCTCGTTCATCGAACGCCCTCCTCACGAGAATCGACGCAGTCGACTGGGTCGAGCGCCAGGCGATAACCGCGCTTGACCACCGTCTGCACCGCTTTCGGTGCTCCCAGGGACGCGCGGAGCCGAGCCACAGCCGTCTCCACCGCATGGGTGTCACCGCCGCCCCCGGGCAACGCGGCGAGCAACTCCTCGCGGGGAACGACGCGCCCCGGACGTGCGCCCAGTGTCCGCATCAACGACATCGCTGCGGGCGGCAACTGCCGGACCTCACCGTCGACCACCACACAACCTCCCCGGATGCTGAGTTCATGGCCCGCAGTCTGGATCTTGTTGGCGCGCCGGGGCAGCTCGTCGGCGATGTGCCGGGCCAGGGCGCCGAGTCGCGAACGTTCCGGCATCGTCGTCGGGACCTCCAACTCACGCAACGGTCCGGCCGTCACGGGTCCCACACACACGGCGAGCACGCGATGGCGGAGCGAGTGCAGCACCATCTCGATCAGTCCGGTTTCCTTGGCTCGCGTCAGGAGCGACGCGACTGCCGGTGCGCTGGTGAAGCTCACCGCGTCGAGTCCGCCGCTGGCGATGAGATCGATCATCCGGTCCATCGGGGCCTGATCTTCGAGCGGTGTCCACCGATAGACCGGCACGGCGATCACGTCGGCGCCGGCGCACCGAAGCACCTCGCAGAAGTCGGCGATCGGTTCCCATTCGGTGGTGGCGCCATGTAGCTGCACGGCGATCCGTTTGCCTTCGACGCCCTCACCGAGGAGGTGGTCGAGTACTTCCGCCGACGACTCCGACGCCGGGGACCACTCCTCCCTCAGGTCGGCGGCGCGGATAGCACCCTTGGCCTTGGGACCCCGGGCCAGCAGTCGGCTCTCTGCCAGTGCCCGGCCGAGCTCTTCCGCTTCGCCCCAGCCTTCCGCGGCCTCCATCCAGCCGCGGAAACCGATTCCCGTCGTGGCGACCACGATGGCGGGCGGACTGTCGATGATCTGGCGCGTGACGCGCTCGAGCTCGGTGTCATCGGCCAGCGGAATGATCCGGATCGCCGGAGCGTGAACCACGGTGGCGCCGCGCCTCGTCAGAAGTGTCGCGAACTCTTCGGCACGTCGTGACGCAGTGATCCCGACCGTGAACCCACACAGGGGTGTCCCCTCGTTCACGAACTCGAAGCCCCCGCCACGGACACGTCGTCAGCCGGTGCTTCCGCGACATTCCCATGTGAGCTGTGAATCTGGACGACACCGGCCCAGACGCGCACGTCGTACACGGGCAGGCGAACTGATTCGTCGTCGAGGCAACGACCGTCGATCAGCGAGAACACCTGCTTGAGCAGCGGCGACGCCACGGTGGGCTCACCTGCCCGGTCACCGACGAGGCCGCGGGACATCACCGCTGCGCGCCCGTACGGATCGATGTTCCCGACTGCGCGCAGGGATCCGTCCTCGAGAAGAAACAGCGCCACCTGCTCACCGCCGCGCAGCAGGACTGCCACGCCGAGTCCGGGGATCAATCGGCTGAGTGGGCATGCGGACGTCCATTCGAGCCGGCCTGACTGGACGCTCTCACGCCTGTTTCCACTGGCACTGTGCACGCTCACGTCGACGACGGTCATCACAGTCCTCCTTTGGGGCTGGTGCATTTCCGTGTGGGGTACATACTTCGGGTCTGGTGTTTCCTGGGCGTTAAGACGGGATTACTCCGAGGTAGAAGCTGCGAATTTCGGCATTCCCATCAGCACGGGAACCTTCCGGACACCGGTCTCGTCGAAGGCGACGGTCGGATCGGCCTCCTCCGGCGCGTTGACGAACGACACGAATCGGGACAGCTTCTCCGGATCCTCGAGCACACCCGCCCATTCGTCCCGATATCCCTCGACGTGCTTGTCCATCGCTGCTTCGAGCTCGGCCGCGATGCCCAGGCTGTCCTCGCACACCACTGCCTTGAGGTGCTCGAGCCCGCCCTCCAGGGAATCCACCCACGGCGCCGTGCGCTGGAGGCGGTCCGCGGTGCGGATGTAGAACATGAGGTAGCGGTCGATGTAGCGGACCAGCGTCTCGTCGTCGAGTCCACCTGCGAGCAGCTGCGCGTGCTTCGGCGACTGACCGCCGTTACCGCCGACGTACAGGTTCCAGCCGTTCTCGGTGGCGATGACGCCGACGTCCTTGCCGCGCGCCTCGGCGCATTCGCGGGCACAACCCGAGACACCGAACTTGAGCTTGTGCGGCGACCGCAATCCGCGGTAGCGGTTCTCCAGGTCGACCGCCATGCCCACGGAGTCCTGGACTCCGTAGCGGCACCAGGTGGACCCGACACAGCTCTTCACGGTGCGCAGCGACTTGCCGTACGCCTGACCCGACTCCATGCCGGCGTCGACGAGGCGTTTCCAGATGGCAGGCAACTGCTCGACGCGGGCACCGAAGAGGTCAATGCGCTGACCACCGGTGACCTTGGTGTACAGACCGAAGTCGCGGGCCACCTCGCCGATGACGATGAGCTGCTCCGGCGTGCACTCGCCGCCGGGCATCCGCGGCACCACCGAGTAGGTGCCGTTCTTCTGAATGTTCGCCAGGAAGTGGTCGTTGGTGTCCTGCAGGCCGGCCTGGTTGCGGTGCAGGATGTGATCGGAATCGGTGGACGCGAGGATCGAGGCGACCACCGGCTTGCAGATGTCACATCCGGAACCCTTGCCGTACTTGGAAATCAGCGCGGAGAAGGTGCGGGTGTCGGTGGCCTGCACGATCTCGAAGAGTTCGGCACGCGACTGCTCGAAGTGCTCGCACAGCGCCTTCGACATCACCACGCCCGACGAAGCCAGCAACTGCTTGATGGTGGGAAGGCAGCCGCCACAGGTGGTTCCGGCGTTGGTGCAGCTCTTCACCTGCGCGATGTCGCAGGCGCCCTCCGCGATGGCCCCACAGATCGCGCCCTTCGTGACACCGTTGCAGGAGCACACCTCGGCGTCGTCGGGAAGCGACCCGGCACCTGGCTTCTCGCCAGCCGGGGAGATGAGGGACGCCGGATCACCCGGCAGTTCGCGGCCCACCAGCGGACGCAGCGACGCATACGCGGACGCATCGCCGACGAGAATGCCACCCAGCAGGGTTTTGGCGTCGTCCGACACGACGAGCTTGGCGTACGTGCCCTTCGCGGCGTCGTTGAGGACGACCTCGAGCGCGCCGGGGGTCTGCGCAAGGGCGTCACCGAAGCTGGCGACGTCCACACCCATCAACTTCAATTTGGTCGACAGATCGGCGCCCGGGAACTCGGCGTCTCCTCCGAGGAGGCGGTCCGCGACGATCTCCGCGGTGGTGTAACCGGGAGCGACGAGCCCGTAGCAGCGGCCCTCCACCGCGGCGCACTCCCCGACCGCATAAATGTTCTCGTCGGACGTACGGCACCCGAGGTCGGTGACAATTCCGCCGCGCTCGCCGACGTCGAGCCCCGCGTCGCGGGCCAGCTGATCCTGGGGCCGCACGCCGGCGGAGAAGACCAGAAGCCCTGCCTCGATGGTCGAACCGTCCGACAGTTCGACAGTGATGCCGTCGGGGCCTTCGGTGATTCCCGCGGTACCGACACCCGCGTGGACGGTGACGCCGAGGTCGGTGACGAGTTTGGCCAGCAGCGCTCCACCGCCCTCGTCGACCTGGAGCGGCATCAGCCGGGGTGCGAACTCGACCACGTGCGGGGTCATGCCCAGCAGCTTGAGTGCATTCGCTGCCTCGAGACCGAGCAGACCGCCGCCGACCACGACGCCGACAGCGCCGGGACCGGCCGCCTCCGCCCGGGCCCGGATACCGTCGAGGTCGTCGAGCGTGCGGTAGACGAAACACTCCGGCCGATCGTGGCCTGGGATCGGCGGAACGAACGGGTACGACCCCGTCGCCATGACCAGAGCGTCGTAGGCGACGACCTCCCCCGAATCGGTCGTGACCTTGCGCGACTCACGATCGATGGACGCGGCCCTGCGGCCGATCCGGAGGTCCACCAGGGCATCACCCTGGTAGTCGTTGCCCGCGAGCGCAAGCTCCTTGGGGTCCCACGCACCCACATAGGAGGAGAGGCCCACACGGTCGTACGCGGGGAGGGGCTCCTCGCAGAGCACCGTCACCGACCAGTCGTCCGACTCGTCGCGTGCGCGGAGCGCCTCGACGAAGCGGTGCCCGACCATTCCGTGCCCGATAACTACTGCTGACTTGCGGCTCATGCCGTCGCTCCTTCTAGCTGAAATACTCGAGTTCTTGCGGTAACTGCTCGTTGGTCACGCCGAGACGGAGACCTTCTCGTCGCCGTCGGTGACGGAGATGCCGCGAGCGATGGACGGGCGGCGCAGGAAGACGACCCAGGTGACGGCGATGCAGGCGATATAGAAGGCGAGGAACACCCAGAACGCCATGGTCGCCGACTTGGCAGACCCGCCGTAGGAGGCGCGCAGTACCAGGTTGATGCCGACACCGCCGAGGCCTCCGATAGCGCCCGCGAAACCGATGAGGGCTCCTGACATTGCACGCGACCAGGCCGCCTTGGCCTCCCGGCTCAGCCCGTCGAGGCCCTGCGCCTTGGCCTCGAAGATCGACGGAATCATCTTGTAGACGGAACCGTTGCCGATTCCTGCCAGCAGGATCAGGGCGATGAAGCCGAAGACGAAGGCCACCATCACGCCTGCCGTGGCGGCGCCGGGCGTGCCGTCGTCGATGGTGCCGGCGGTCACGAGCACGGAGGCGGCGAGCGCCATGGCAACGAAGGTGTACAGCGTGATCTTCCCGCCACCGATCCGGTCGGCGAGCTTGCCGCCCATCGGTCGCGCGATGGAGCCGAGCAGCGGACCGATGAAGGCGATCTGCGCCGCATGCAGTGCAGCCTGTGCGGGAGTCTCACCACCGGCGAGGAAGTTGATCTGCAGAACCTGGCCGAACGCGAAGCTGAACCCGATGAAGGATCCGAAGGTGCCGATGTAGAGGAAGCTGATGACCCACGAATCGGAGAACTTCAGCGCCTTGGCCATCGAGCGGAGATCGGACTTCTGGTTACCGAGGTTGTCCATGAACAGGGCGGCGCCGACCGCTGCCACCGCAATGAACACCAGGTAGACCGCACAGACGATCCACGGTTCCGTGTTGCCCACGGTGGCGATCACGAGAAGACCGACCAGCTGGATCATCGGGACACCGATGTTGCCGCCGCCCGCGTTGAGGCCGAGGGCCCAGCCCTTGAGCCGCTGCGGGTAGAAAGCGTTGATGTTGGTCATCGACGAAGCGAAGTTTCCGCCGCCGACTCCGGCGAGCGCGGCCACGAGCATGAAGGTCGTGTACGAGGCCCCGGGGTTCATCATCAGGTACAGGGTGAACAGCGTCGGGATCAGCAACACCAGGGCACTGAAGATGGTCCAGTTACGGCCGCCGAAGCGGGCCGTTGCCACGGTGTAGGGAATCCGGAGCACCGAGCCGACCAAAGTGGGAACAGCGACGAGAAAGAACTTGCCCGCCGCGTCGATGCCGTAGATATCGGTGGGCATGAACAGAACCATGACCGACCAGATCGACCAGACGGAGAAGCCGACGTGTTCGGCGACGACCGACCAGATCAGGTTCCGCTTGGCAATGTTCTTGTTGCCCGCCTCCCAGGCGTCGACGTCTTCTGCGTCCCAGTGCTCGATGTAATGCTTCACCCGGGCCTCCTCGTTGTGTGGGAGACCCAAAGGTAGAAAACGGGTGTTGCGGCGGTGCTGCGGTCGGTGACCGCAACGTCAACTGATCCTCACTTCCCGACGGAGTCGATGTGAGGTTTCGTGGACGTTTCCGCAGCGTGTCGACGAGCGTCCGAAACGCCGTTCCAGCTGTCCTCGAGCATCCGCGGCTTACAGGCCTGAGCTCCCGCTATGACGAGGATCACTACCGCGACGGTCAAGAATCCGAACGACAGCGCCCAGCCGTCGGTGGAATCGTGGAACACGCCGAACAGTAGCGGACCGAGACACGCGACGGCGTACCCCACACCCTGCGTGAAACCCGACAACGTCGCCGAGCCGAGGTGTGTGCGGGTGCGCAGATTGATGAGCGTCAGCGACATCGGGAAGGTACTGGGCCCGAGCCCGAGCAGCACCACCCACAGGACCGGGGCCGCCATCGGCGCGAACAGCAGGCCGGAGAAGGCCACGAGGTAACAGAGCGCGCAGCCGATCACCACCGGGAAGGGATTACGCATTCGTGCGCACAGAGTAGGAGCACCGAACGCGGACACGAGCCCCATGAAGGAGAAGAGACCCACCATCGCGCCACCGAACGCCTCGCTCGCACCGGCATCGGCGAGGACGTCCGGAATCCAGGTGAACATCGAATACGTGATCATCGACGTCATCCCGAACATTCCCGCCATCCCCCAGCCGACGGGTGATCGCCACGCCTTGCCGTGTGGCGTTCCCGGGGGAACACCGACAGCCGCTCCCGCCGGCGTGGAGGCTGCCCGGCGACGCGCCCGCGCCAGCACCACGGTCCACGGAAGTGCTGCCGCGAAACCGAGCACGGCCCACACACCGATCGAAGTACGCCAGCCGAAAGCCTCCGCGAGGGGGACCGCAACGAAGGCCGGGACGATGGTCCCGATCTGCACGCCGACGATATACACCGAACTCATCGCCGCCAGGGAGTCGGAGAAATAGCGCTTGACGAGCGGGGGAATGACAACATTGCCGATACCCATCCCCGCGAGCGCGAGCGCCGACAGCGCCAGCAACGACCACGTGTCGTTCACCAGCGCCCGGGTGAGCATTCCGACCCCGGCCATCAGCATGGCGACGAGCGCCGTCCGTTCCAGCCCCCACCGCTTGGCGACGAGCGGGGTGGTCAGGCCGAACAGCGCGAACATCGCCGTCGGCACCATCCCGAACACTCCGACGACGGTGGGTGAGAAGCCGATGTCCTCACGAATCTGAGACGCGAGAGGGCTGAACGACGTGACCGCCAACCTGAGGACGAGCGCAGACATGGCGATCGCGCAGAAGACGAGTAGGCGACCGCGCAGAAGTTTCACCTGAGAAATCATAGGATGACCGGATGACCTTTGGAAAACCGATTCGGCGTGCGAGCCTCATCTCGCAGGTCACCGAGCAGTTGCGGGAAGAGATCTGCAGCGGACGCTGGGCGGTCGGCGAGAAGATTCCGACCGAGACGGCGTTGTCGGAACTGACCGGAACGGGACGCAACACCGTCCGGGAAGCCGTCCAGGCGCTGGTCCATACCGGGCTGCTCGAACGGAGGCAGGGGTCGGGGACCTTCGTCGTCGCCACCTCCGATGTCGGCGGAACCCTCGGAAAGTACTTCGCCGGGGCCCACGAGCGCGACGTCCTGGAACTACGCCAGGCCCTCGACGTGACCGCCGCCACGCTCGCCGCCCGGCGGCGCACGCCCGAGGACGTCGCCCGCCTCGAGGATCTGCAGCGCGAACGCCGACGCCTGTGGGAGGAATCCGCGACGGATGCCGCGATCACAGCCGATGTCGCCCTGCACCGCGCGATCGTGGAAGCCAGTCACAACGCGGTGTACCTGGAGTTCTACGACTCGCTGCTGCCCGCTATCGAGCACACCGTGGATCAGCACGTGCACGCCACCGGTGAGGGATTACACAAGGAGCACGAACGCCTCGTGCGGGCCGTCATCGACGGAGACGCGCATCGCGCATCGCTCGCCGCGCGGGACCTCTTCGCCGAACTTCTCGACTAGCCGGGCCTCCTTCGGCACGTCCACTCAGAGCAGCAGTCGCACCACGTCGGCGGTACGGGCGAGTCCGGGGAAGGCTTCGGCCGTGGATCGGGGATGCAGCACATGGACGGCAAGACGGAACAGAACGGCACGCAACAGCATCTGCGGCCACTCGGGAAGGTCTTCCCAACGTCCGATCAGGGCCTCGTCCGCCCCACCCCAGGAGATGGCGTCCACGACGGCCACCGCGGCCGCCCACGCCGCGGGCCGCCAGTACGGGGTGATGTCGGTGATGCCGGGTGCCAGGGCACCCGAGAACAGCACGGTGCCGAACAGATCCCCGTGCACGAGCTGATCGGGGCTGATCACGGGTTTACGCAGAGTCGCCAGGCCGGTGATCAGTTCCAGGCTCTTGCGCCCGTCCGGCGACGGCGTTTCGAGTTGCTCGGCACCCTTCGCGCCGCGCAGGGGAATCTTCTCCCACGCGGCCCGATCGGCCGCCACGAAGACGTCGACCTCCGCCCACGGGGCGACGGGAGGCTGCACCAGGAATCGGGGACGCTCCAACTGGGACGTCGCGGCGTGCAGCCGGCCCGACATCGACACCACCTCGTCGTGCCGGGGTTCGGGCGTGCCCTCGATGAACGTGTCCGCACGCCACCCCGACACCACGTACCGGCCGTCGGTGGAACGCACCGGACGAGCGAGCCGCACCCCGTCCACTTCGAGGGTTTCCCGGACCTTGGCCGACCAGGCGGCACGGGCGTGGTCGGCGACGGCTGAGAGGACTACGTCTCCACAGAGCCACCCGCCGTCCCAGTCCGCACCGAGTGGAATGGGCTCGACTTCCCGGAGGCCGAACGTGGAGCACACGTGCTGAGGGGGTTGTCCTGTGCTCACGATGTCAACGCTACCGCCGGGTGACCCGGCGACCCCGGAAGGCGCGCTGACCAGGTGCCGCCGAAGTCAGTAGACAGGCAGGCTGGTGTCCACCTGCCTGGCCCACGCGATGACTCCACCCTGTAGATGTGTCGCGTCGGAGAAGCCCGCCTTCTTGAGGGCGGCCAGCGCTTCGGCCGAACGCACCCCGGTCTTGCAGTGCAGCACGATCGGCTTGTTCTGCGGCAGCTCGGCGAGAGCCTCCCCCGACAGGATGCGGTCCTTCGGGATCAGCACCGCGCCGGGCAGATGGACGATGTCCCATTCGACGGGTTCGCGCACATCGACGATCTGAATGTCCTTCCCCGCATCGAGAAGGTCCCGCAGCTCCGTCGCAGTGATGGTCGACCCTGCCGCTGCCGCCTGACCCTCGTCGGAGACGACGCCACAGAAGGCGTCGTAGTCGATCAGTTCGGTGATCGGCGTGCGTGCCGGGTCACGGCGAAGGGTGATCGTGCGATACGTCATGTCGAGCGCGTCGTAGACCATGAGCCTGCCGAGCAGCGATTCACCGATACCGGTGATCAGCTTCACCGCCTCGGTGGCCATGATCGACCCGATCGAGGCGCACAGCACCCCCAGCACTCCCCCTTCGGCGCACGACGGGACCATTCCGGGTGGCGGCGCCTCCGGGTACAAGTCGCGGTAATTGAGTCCGCGCCCATCCGGTGCGTCCTCCCAGAACACCGACGCCTGTCCCTCGAAACGGTAGATGGAACCCCACACGTACGGCTTGTGCGCCAGGACCGCGGCATCGTTGACCAGGTAGCGGGTGGCGAAGTTGTCGGTACCGTCGAGGATCAGGTCGTACTGACCGAACAGCTCCACCGCGTTGTCGGGTTCGAGCCGGAACTCGTGCAACCGGACGTCGACGTGTTCGTTGATTTCCTTGATGGACTCGCGGGCGCTTTCCGCCTTCGGCCTGCCCACGTCCGAGCGGCCGTGGATGACCTGACGTTGCAGATTGGACATGTCGACCTCGTCGAACTCCACGATCCCGAGGGTTCCGACACCTGCCGCGGCGAGATAGAGCAACGCCGGCGAGCCCAGGCCGCCCGCGCCGATGACGAGGACCTTGGCATTCTTCAGCCGCTTCTGCCCCGCCATGCCGACGTCGGGGATGATCAGGTGCCTGCTGTAGCGAGCCACCTCGTCACGCGAGAGTTCGGCGTCCGGCTCCACGAGCGGTGGCAGTGGCTGCGGGGTTTTTCCAGAACGGTCAAGCGACACGATCCACTCCTGACGATTGCACAACGGCTTCCGACTCCGTCGAGGCGCCTTGAGGACACCTCGACGGTGTCCTCAATGTCGACTCCTCGACGATGTCACTGTCAACACCCCGGCAACCCCCATTCTTCCCCCCGCCACGCCGGCGGGACACATGGGCTCAACTCAGCCACGCGGGAACGGCCAAGGATTGAAATGGCACGTCAGGCCATTCTTGGGCACTATGCCTTCGGGGTCGAGTTCGGCGATGTCGTTGTTGGAGGTGCCGAACGACTGCTGCATCATCACCGGGGCGAGACCGCCCTCCGTTTCACAGGGTTGGTGATCCTGGTAGCCGATGGCATGACCGACCTCGTGGTTGATCTGATACTGCCGATACGAACCGATGTCACCCTGGAAGGCGATGGCTCCGCGCACCCAGCGGGGTTCGTTGAGGAGGACACGGTCGATCCCGGGGTTGTAGCAGGACACCTCGAGCTGGATGTCGTATCCGCAGGCCTCCCTGATGGTCATCTGGGAGGTCAGGGACACGCGGAAGTCAGGGTCGCCCTGGTCTACCCGCCGGAACGCGAACCGTGGGTCCTTGGTCCAGCTCTTCGGGTTGGACAGGGTCTGGTCGACCATGCGCCCGAATGATTCGTCGCCCCCGAATCCCGAGGTGTCGACACCGTCCTCGATTTCGACGGAGTAGGTGAACTCCCGCTCGGTACCCTGTCCGACCTTGGGACCCGAGCCGGGCACCACCCGCCACGTGCGGGCCCCCGCAGTGGTGAACGGGCCGCCTTCCGGCAACGCTCCGGACGGCAGATCCGCCGCGAAGTTTCCATCCGCCTCGGGAGGCACTCCGATGACGCTCGAGCCGTCCGTGTCCCGGGACAGCGTCCCGAATCCGGGACTGTCGGTGCTCGCTGCCGAGTCTCCGGCGCCAGTGCCGCGCACCGCGTCGACCACGACGAAGATCGTGACCACGAACAGGATCGGTATCGCATAGGCGCGCCACCCATAGGTGGAGACGAATCGGCCCACCCTGCTCTGTTTCCGAACCTGCCGTTCCGGCCGCGGGGTCCGGGGTTTGGTGACGTCCCCGGTGATCGGATCCCACTGCGCACGGAGAGGTTGATGGGATTGCGCCCGGGAAGTGGACCGAGAGGCACCGGGTGCGGCGGCACGCTGATTCAGGCTGCGCGATTGCCACTCCCCGTGATCGGAGCTCTCGGGAGCCCTGCCGCGCACGCGCGGTCCTCCTCGGTCAGTCACGACGCCAGAATCTCACAGTCCGGCATCAGCTCGTCCCAGCCGTCCACCGATGTCCTCTTCGGCGTGTCCGCCCCGGACCACCCGCAACACTGGGGCAACCCGTGCCAGCTGGTATGGCCGCGAGCGGGGATCCGGGCAGTTACCGGTCAGGCAATATTGCAGTCGGACATCGACCTGTGAGTCCACCATGAACGGATTCCTACGCGCGGGTATCGTTCACACAGTTACACAGAATGTGACGCGGAATACTTGTGCAGATTGGAAAGCGCTATGACTGAACTCGCAGATCGGACGAACTCCGATCGCGACGCCACCACCGGAAAGGGTAACGGGCCGCGGCGCAGTACGCGTCTCCCCCGCGACGCCCGGCGACTGCAGCTACTCGCTGCAGCCAGCGAGGTCTTCGTCACGCGCGGGTACCACGCTGCCGGTATGGACGAGATCGCGGAGTGCGCCGGTGTGAGCAAGCCCGTCCTCTACCAGCACTTTCCCGGCAAGCTCGAGTTGTATGTCGCCGTTCTGCAGAGCTATGTCGACAGCCTGATCTCGGGTGTCCGTCAGGCATTGCGATCGACCACCGACAACAAGCAGCGCGTCCGTGCGGCGGTCCAGGCGTTCTTCGACTTCGTCGACAACGATTCGCAGGGCTTCCGGTTGGTGTTCGAGTCGGACCTGATGGGAGAACCTCAGGTTCAGAGCCGTGTCGAGCAGGCCACCGAGGCGTGCGTCGACGCCGTCTTCGACCTCGTCAGTCACGACTCCGGTCTCGATCCCTATCGCGCCCGCATCCTGGCCGTGGGATTGGTCGGCGCAAGTCAGTTCACGGCGCGCTACTGGCTCGAAGCGGCGCGTCCCATTCCCAAGGAAGAAGCGGTCGACACCACCGTCACCCTGGCGTGGGGTGGTCTGTCCCGCGTGCCGCTGCATCCTGAGCAGCGCTAGAACCTCGGTATACGAGAAAGGGCCCGCAGCCGGTTACGGCTGCGGGCCCTTTCTCATACACCGTCACGCAGTGGGGGCGAACCCGACCTTGCGGATATCCGACGGACCGATCTCCACGTACGCGATCTTCGCCGCCTGGATGAGGAACTTGCGTCCCTTGTCGTCCTGCAGGGACAGGATCCCGTCACCGCCACCGAGGGCGCCCGAGACCAATGTCTCGACCTCGTCCGGGGTCTGCTCGCTGCTGACGATGAGCTCACGTGGGCTGTCGATTACACCGATCTTGACCTCCACGGTCAACCTCCGAACTCTCCGAGAAACATCAGCTGTCCTGGCCAGGCTAATGCAGTCGGCCCCGCCGGGGCGCGCAGGTGCGCTGTGCCCTGAGCGAACAGGCCGCCCGCACGGGCGATGTCACACGAGACCGAGCACCGCCATGCGCTCGGCGTGCATCTTCTGCATGCGGTCGAACAGGGCGACGACACCATTGAGGTCTCCCGACGCGGAGATCACGAGATCGGTCAGCGCCTCGCGCTGCGCCAACACGAATTGCGCCTGCGTGATCGCTTCACCGAGCAGACGCCGGCCCCACAGCATGAGGCGGTCCTTGTCCCGGTTGCTGGCGGCGATCGCCCGCTGCACCTCGTGCACGACGAACTCCGAGTGGCCCGTCTGCGACAGCACTTCTTCGACGGTTCCGGCCGCCTCGGCGGGCAGGGAATGGCCGATTTCGCGGTAGAAGTCGGCGGCGATTCCGTCACCGACATAGGCCTTGACGAGCGCCTCGAGCCAGGTGGAGGGCGTCGTCGAGGCGTGGTAGTTGTCCAACGCGCGCACGAACGGGTCCATGGCTTCGTAGATGTCGAATCCGCGCGCGGTCAACGCGTGCTCGAGCATTTCGAAATGGCCCATTTCGGCGGCTGCCATGCTGGCGAGCGCGACCTTGCCCTCGAGGGTTCGCGCCATCTGCGCGTCCTCGGACAAGCGGTAGAAGGCGGAGATCTCGCCGTATGCAAGGACCGCGAAGAGTTCGCTGACACCGGGATGATCAGCGGGAATGGTCGAGTTCGACGAGGCAGGGGTGTTGGGCTCCATGGCGCCCCAGCCTAGTGCGTCGGGGAGTGACATTCCCCATGAGCAACCGGCGAGCGGGCGTTGTCCGGCTACAATGATGGTGGATAACCGCTCGTCGCCACGTTCGTCACCATCGAACGCCGGTCCGGCAATGATCGCGTTCACGATGTGATCAGCGGTTCTCCACCGATAATGTGCGCGCACCTGATCGACGGTCCCAGCCGCGCCTCGCCGAAATTCTGCGAATTTCCGCGCTGAGGCAGAGGCAGGATCACTCGGAAGAGGACCTCGACAAGCGTCGACTGGGAAATCGGGCCGAACAGCGGCCTGGCCCTTACCTCGTGCGTGCGTGCAGCTACGAGGAAGGCTAGTCCCCTGAGCAAGATCACTGTCGACCATGAAGACGACGCGACCGAGACCACGCTGTCTGCGCAACTCGACTCCACTCACGTTGCTCCCACCTTCGCTGAACTCGGTGTTCGTGACGAAATCGTCCGGGCTCTCGACGAGCAGGGCATCGAGCGCACGTTCGCCATCCAGGAACTGACCCTGCCGCTCGCCCTCGCAGGCGACGACCTGATCGGTCAGGCCCGCACGGGCATGGGAAAGACCTTCGGTTTCGGTGTCCCGCTGCTCCACCGCATCTCCAGTGGCACCACTGGAACGGCCAAGCTCGACGGCACCCCCCGGGCACTGGTCATCGTGCCGACCCGCGAGCTGTGCATCCAGGTCACCAAGGACCTCGACAACGCGGCGAAGTACCTGAAGGGCGAGAAGAACAAGCTCGAGGTCCTCGCCATCTACGGTGGCCGCCCTTACGAAACGCAGATTGCGACGCTTCAGAAGGGCGCCGACGTCGTCGTGGGCACCCCGGGCCGCCTGCTCGACCTCGCCAACCAGGGTCATCTGATCCTGGGCAAGGTCGAGGTCCTCGTTCTCGACGAGGCCGACGAGATGCTCGACCTGGGCTTCCTGCCCGACATCGAGCGCATCCTCGGGATGGTGCCGGACAAGCGTCAGACGATGCTGTTCTCGGCGACCATGCCGGGCCCGATCATCACGCTGGCCCGCACGTTCCTCACCCAGCCGACGCACATCCGCGCCGAGCAGGCCGACGACTCTGCGGTGCACGACCGGACCAGCCAGCACATCTACCGGGCGCACGCGCTCGACAAGGCGGAGATGGTGGCCCGCGTGCTCCAGGCTGACGGCCGCGGCGCGACGATGATCTTCACCCGCACCAAGCGCACCGCCCAGAAGGTCGCCGACGACCTCGCCGAGCGCGGTTTTTCGGTGGGCTCCGTCCACGGCGACCTCAATCAGGTCGCTCGCGAGAAGGCGCTGAAGGCGTTCCGCACGGGCAAGATCGATGTCCTCGTCGCCACCGATGTCGCCGCCCGCGGTATCGACATCGACGACGTCACCCACGTCATCAACTACCAGTGCCCGGAGGACGAGAAGACGTACGTCCACCGGATCGGCCGCACCGGCCGGGCGGGCCGCACCGGCATCGCGGTCACCCTGGTGGACTGGGACGACATTCCGCGGTGGCAGCTCATCGACAAAGCCCTGGGCCTCGACATCCCCGACCCCGTCGAGACCTACTCCAGCTCACCCCACCTGTACGAAGAGCTGTCGATCCCGGCGGAGGCGACCGGCTCGGTGAAGGCGGCTCCGGTGGCGAAAGCCGAGAAGCCCGCGCCCGTCGAGGACGGCGACATCACCGAGCGGGCTCCTCGCCCGACTCGCACCCGTACCCGGCGCCGCACACGGGGTGGGCATCCTGCCGACAGCGTCGGCCCCAAGTCGGTCACAGCTGAGACGACGGCCCCCGAATCCGCTGCTTCCGGTGACACCGAGGGTGACGGTGCATCCACGCCGCGCCGTCGTCGTCGCCGCCGGACCTCGAAGGTCGGCGCCACGACGAACGCGGAGTAAACCACTACTGTGCTCGCACCTGAGCGGCGCTCGCGCGCCGATCTCGCCGTCGCGGCCGGAATCGCCCTGATCGTGACGGTCGCCCTGATGGTCGTGTGGTTCCGTAGCGACGCCCGGGGCACCACTTCGGTGACGGCGGCCGAGCCGCCCTCTGCACTCGTCACGGCTCTGGCCGTGCCCGAGACTCTCGATTCGCTGTGGGAAGCGTCGAGCCCCGTCACCACTGCACCTCTCGTCGTCGCCGGCGCCGTGGTGACCGCGGACGGTGGTGACGTCGTCGGACGTGACCGTACGTCCGGTGATGAGCTGTGGCGGTACTCCCGGGATCGTGAGCTGTGCGGTGTGACCGCCTCGTGGGACAAAGTCGTGGCGGTCTACCGCGACGAGCGAGGGTGCTCTCAGGTGACGGAACTCGAGGGCGGCACCGGTGCCCGGGTAGCGCAGCGTTCGAGTGACGCCGACCCCGAGGTGATGTTGTCGGCGGATGGAACCTATGTCACCTCGCGTGGGAACAGCCGCCTCGAGCTGTGGCGCTCCGATTTGGTGCGCACCGTCGAATACGGCCGCGTCGGCGCACCCGTCAACCCCGGTAAACAGCCTCGCAGCGGATGCACGTTGCTCGACGTCGGTTCCAGCAGCAGCCGGCTCGCCGTGCTCGAGCGTTGCCCCGGCGAGGAGGGTGACCGACTGACCGTCATGAACCCGTCACCGAAGGACAATCAAGAGCCCGAAGAGTACGGGTCCAGCGTCCTCGCGGGCGTCGAGGCAGGGGTCGAGGGTGCTCGGGTTCTCGGCGTGTCCGGTGAAACCATTGCCGCCTATCTACCCGGCGGGAAGTCCACCGGTCCGCGGATCGGTCTGTTCGACGGCACCGGCAACGCCGTCTCCGAGTACCCTCTCACCACGGCAGTCGGGCCCGATTCGGTCACTGCGGCAAGCAGTTCCGTCATCACGTGGTGGACGGGTTCCGATGTCGTGACTTTGGGCGCCACCGATCTCGCGCCACGGTGGAGCTTTCCCGGCGCCCTGGGTCCCGGGGCCGTCATGGCGGGCAGCCTCCTCGTCCCGGTCGACGACGGGATCGCCGTTCTCGACCTGTCGACGGGTGCACGGCTGAGAACCATTCCGGTCGAACGCGATCCCGGTACGGGACCGATCACCACCGCTGTGGCGGGCGACCTCGTCATCGAGCAACGTGGCGACCGGATCACCGTCCTACGCTGACGGGGTGGAGGATTCCGCGATCACAACAAGGTAGCCGTCGAGGTCACGCAACCAGATTTCCCGGTGGCCCGCATTGGGATTGAAGTGAACGTCGGTGACGACGTCGGCATCCGAATCCCGTATTCGTGTCAGCACATCGTCGAAGTCACCGGCCTCGAACCAGATCGCCACCCCGTTACCCCTCGGCAGCGCCGGGTCACACAGCGCGCCGTGATGGTGGCCGAGGTCGATCCTGTGCAATTGCAGGATCAGAACTCCGTCGACGAGAAGTTGCTCGTACTCGCATCCCCCGTGGCCGCTCACCGCTCCGAGGACGTGGCAATACCAGTCGGCGGCCCGTTCGACGTCGGCTACGGAGACGAGCGGTTGCGCCCGCATCTTCGGGATCGTGCTCGGTGGCGTCATGCCTGCGACGGTAACGTGGCCGAACCCCAGGGGCTTGGACGAATGAGCACACACACGACGCGTCCGGTCAGCGGAAGGTGGCACGGTAGGCAGTTGGGGACACCCCGAGCGTGCGGCCCAGATGCTGCCGCAGGGAGGTGGCGGTGCCGAAACCTGATGCGTCCGCGACCTCGTCGACCGGCAGGTCGGTGTTCTCCAGCAATTCCCGGGCGCGGTTGATGCGCTGCTCGACGAGCCACCGGGTCGGAGACATGCCTGTTTCCCTGCGGAATTTCCGCGTGAACGTGCGCACGCTCATCGACTCCTGCGCAGCGAGTTCGCGCAGGGACACTGGTTGGTCGAGTCGGGACAACGCCCAGGCCCGCGCAGCCGAAGTCGAGGTGGTGCCGGTCTCCGGAACGGGTTCGGTGATGAACTGGGCTTGACCCCCGCTCCGATGCGGCGGCACCACGGTGCCCCTGGCCACCTCGTTCGCTGTCGACGCCCCGTGGTCGCACCGAATCATGTAGAGACACAGATCGATTCCCGACGCCACACCCGCCGCGGTGAGCACCTCGCCGTCGTGGGTATAGAGCACCCCGGGGTCGAGATCGACGTCGGGATAGAGCCGCCGGAACGCGTCGGCCGATTTCCAGTGCGTGGTCGCGCGGCGGTTGTGCAGCAGGCCGGCGGCCGCGAGAACGAACGATCCCGTGCAAATCGACGCGACACGGGTGCCGGGACGGATTCGCGCGAACACGTCGGCCAGCGGACGTGGCAGTTTCCCGTCCTCGGGAGGAGCGTAATCCTGCTCCGACGCCGGGACGACCACGGTGTCGGCGGTATCGAGCAGTTCTGGTCCGTGTGTCACCGAGAGCGTGACGTCGGTGTCGGTACGGATGTTTCCGGGGGCGAGCGCGCAGGTCCGGACCTCGTACAGCCGCTCACCCTCCGCTGTCCTCGCCTCACCGAACAGTCGGTGGACGATCCCGAATTCGATCGGGAGGACACCATCGCGCACGAATACGACGACACGGTGAGCCATGGCCCGATTCTTTCACATAGTGGCTGCCCGGCCACTGTTGGTGCGCTCGCGTCCGGTGAACACTCGACAAAGACGAGGAACCCGACACGAAGGGGTGCTGATGAGAATTTTGTGGGTATCCGCTCATCCCGAACCCAGGTCGCTGAACGCCGCACTGCGGAAGGTGGCGCTTCGAACCCTGACGGTCGACGGGCACGAGGTCCGGTCGTCCGATCTCTACGCGATGGACTGGAATCCCGTGGTGACGGCAGCAGACTTCCGCCACGAGCACGATCGACGCCTCCATATCGGGCAGCGCTCACGCCAGGCGCTCGAGCAGGGGACACTGGCCGCCGACATTCTCGCCGAGCAGCGCAAACTGGACTGGGCCGACGCACTCGTCGTTCAGTTCCCGCTCTGGTGGTACGGGATGCCGGCCATCCTCAAGGGATGGTTCGATCGGGTCTTCGTGGAGGGGTACGGCTACGGAGTGCGAGGGGCGGACGGTTCGACGCGGCGATACGGCGATGGAATGCTTGCCGGCAAGCGGGCCCTGACGGTGGTGAGCTTCGGCGGTAGCGCGGACAGTGTCGGGCCGCGCGGCATCAACGGAGCAATGGACGAATTGTTGTTCCCTATCCAGCACGGGATCTTCTGGTACACGGGCATGTCGGTGATGCCACCGTTCCTCGTCGACAGTGCCGACCGGCTCGCCGAGGAGCAATTCGGCCAGGTAGCGGCGCGTCTCGAGCGACATCTCGCCGGCTTGTTCACGAACCGACCGATTGCCTTCCGCTCCCAGAACGGTGGCGACTACGACTCCCGATTCGTGTTGCGCGCCGATCGCTCTCCCGGAACCACGGGATTCCGGGCTCACTATGGCGAAGTGACACGATCCGAGCAGAACTCCCACCCTCGCCAGACCTGTAACGTGTTCTAATTCTTCAATGGCAACCTACGTGATCACGGGCGCCGCGTCAGGCATCGGCGCCGCCACCGGTCAGCTACTCACCTCTGCCGGTCACACCGTCATCGGTGTCGACCTCGCGAACACCGACGTCGTCGCCGACCTGTCGACCCCGGAAGGCCGGTCTGCGGCGGTGGCGGCAGTAACCGAGGTCAGCGAAGGAGTCGTGCACGGGCTCGTGTGCTGTGCGGGACTCGGACCGCTCTCCCACGCTCCCGGCGGGACACTCGTCGCTGTCAACTACTTCGGCGCTGTCGACCTCGCCACCGGACTGCGGCCGGCGCTCGAGCGGGCCGAGGGTGCGTCGGTGGTCCTGATCTCGTCGAGCAGCACTACCACCCAACCGGGCATCCCGGAACACCTCGTAGCCGCATGCCTCGATGGCGACGAGGCCAGAGCCCTGGAACTCGGGGACGAGGCCACCGCCATTCCGGCATACCCGGCGTCCAAGCTGGCGCTGGCCTGGTGGGTCCGGCGCGAAGCCGTCCGCGCCGAATGGGTCGGGCGGAAAATCCGCCTCAACACGGTTGCACCCGGGATGATCGACACACCGATGACGAACGGACCCGACCTCGACCCCGAGCTGGCGAAAGCCCTGGATTTCTACCCCGTACCACTGGGACGCCGCGGTCGGCCCGAGGAGATCGCAGCCGTGGTCGAGTTCCTGATGGGACCGGGCTCCACACTCCTCTGCGGAAGTGTCGTTTTCGCCGACGGCGGCACCGATGCACTACTCCGGCAACAGGATTGGCCCGCGGCCTGGAACCCGACCCCTGAGGACCTTACTCGGCACTTCCAGTCGAGAACGTGACCAGCTCGGACCCGGCCCAGTGCTTCGCCAGGTTGTCCGCCAGGTCGCGATAGGCCTGCGCACCCTTGTTCTTGCGCCCTGCCAGAACGGTGGCGCCGGACGCCGTCGCCTCCGCGAACCGGACGGTCCGCGGAATCGGCGGCGACAGGACCGGCAGATCGTATCTGTCGGACACATCGGACAGTACGTCGCGACTGTGCGTCGTCCGGGCGTCGTAGAGCGTGGGCAGCGCACCGAGCAGCACGAGGTCGGGGTTGGTGATCTGCTGGACCTCCCGGACCGTCCGCAGCAGCTGGCCCACACCGCGATGGGCGAGCGTTTCACATTGCAGCGGGACCAGCACCGATTGTGAAGCAGTGAGACCGTTGAGCGTGAGCACCCCGAGCGACGGCGGGCAGTCGATGATGACGGTGTCGTAGTCGTCCAGAAGCGATGCCAGAGCGCGCTTGAGGGCGAACTCGCGGCCGGGCCGCATCAGGAGCAACGCTTCCGCACCGGCCAGGTCGATCGTGGCAGGAAGCAGATCGACACCGTCCTCGGTGGGGATCACGGCATCCTTCGCAGCAAGATCGCCGGTCAGCACCTCATGGACCGAGGCCTCGAGACGGTCAGGATTGTGGCCCAGGGAGAAGGTCAGACATCCCTGCGGATCGAGATCGACCACCAAGACTTTGTTGCCCAGCGCAACGAGCGCCGCACCCAGAGAAGCGACGGTGGTGGTCTTGGCGACCCCACCCTTCTGATTTGCCACTGCAAGAACCGTTGTCACGGCTCGATCCTGTCCTACTTCGCCCCTCGAGGCGAGCCTTACACGCGATTCGACTGACATGATGGATCAATGCCACCGAGTGATTCGCCGTCAGAACGTCGGATCGTCCTCCTCCGGCACGGCGAGACAGAATGGGCGCGTTCCGGTAAACACACAGGTCGCACGGATATCCCGCTCACCGACGTGGGCGAACGGCAGGCCCGGACGCTGGGCACCGCACTCGACGCTCTGGGACTGCGCAATCCACTCGTGATTGTCAGCCCCCGCCGCCGCGCCCAGGACACCGCTCAGCTCGCGGGACTGAAGATCCACCGCACGTGGGACGCGCTCGTCGAATGGGACTACGGCGCCTACGAGGGCCTGACGACGCCGGACATACGCACGAAGGTGCCCGACTGGACGGTGTGGACTCATCCCTGTCCGCGCGGAGAACAGGCGGAGCAGATTCATGCCCGGTGCGATCTCGTCCTCTCGGTTGCCCATTCGCAGCTTCCCGACCGCGACGTGATCCTCGTCGGGCACGGCCACTTCTCTCGCGCCCTCATCGCGCGGTGGGCGGATCTGCCGGTCAGCGAGGGGCGCCGATTCGCACTGTCGCCCGGCGCCTACTCGATACTGGGTTTCGAGCACGGCGCACAACAACTGGTCACTCACAACGTGACGATCGAGGAAGGTTCCCGATGATCAGACGCGCACGACCCGAGGACGTCTCTGCCATCACGGCCATGATCTACGAGCTCGCCGAACACCAGAAGGCGCGCGACGCGTGCACCGTCACGGCAGAGCAAATGCAGGACGCGCTCTTCGGACCGCAGCCGTCCACCTTTGCGCACGTCGCCGAGAGCGACGACGGGCGCGTGGTCGGTATCGCAGTCTGGTTCCGCAACTTCTCCACGTGGGACGGCACCCACGGTATCTACCTCGAGGACCTGTTCGTCAGCCCTTCCGAACGAGGTGCCGGGCACGGCAAAGCGCTGCTCGCCACACTCGCCAAGGAGTGCATCGACAACGGCTACACGCGACTGTCGTGGTCGGTGATCAATTGGAATACTCCGTCGATCGAGTTCTACGAATCGCTCGACGCTCATCCTCAGGACGAGTGGACCACCTACCGGCTCACCGGGGACCCGCTGGGAAAGCTGGCATCCGAGGTGAGCTGAGCTGTCATTCGTCCTGACCGTATTCGGCGGCCATCCACTTCGACGTGGGGCTGCTGAACAGGCAGCCGAGAGCACCGATCACCACGACCCCGAGCAGGACACCGAACACGGGCTGGTGTGAATCGGTGAGAAGCGACCACGCCACCGGGAGCAGGAGCAACTGCGCGACGATCGCGATGGCCCGACCCCAGCGCCTGCCGAAGATCAACGCCACGCCCGCGGCGAGCACTGCGCCACCGAGGATGGCGAACCATGCCGCGGTTCCGTAGCCGCTGCTCACACTCTGATCGTGGCCGAGCAGCCCACGCACGACCAGCACGACGGCCACCCCGACGGCGACGGCACCCTCGAGCGACACCAGTGCACCCGCGGAGCGGACCGTTGCGGGCGTGGACTGGCTGAGAGGCGGCTTCGGCACGCGGCAAGCCTAGAACACCGAGACGCCGGCAGGCTCGGGACGGTGACGCACAACGCCCCACTAGTCTTGGTCCCTGTGCGCGCGCTGCTGATCGTCAATCCGAATGCCACCTCGACGACCCCCGCCGGGCGCGACCTCCTCGCCCATGCACTGTCGAGCAGAGTGCGATTGACGGTGGCGCACACGACGCACCGCGGCCACGCCGCCGAACTTGCGCAGCAGGCCTGTGTGGACGGAATGGGGTTGATCATCGTCCACGGCGGCGACGGCACCGTCAACGAAGTCGTGAACGGCCTCCTGGGTACTCCCCCGCCGGGGTCGACACGAGTCGAGTCGGTGGGACTGGTTCCGCCGATCGCCGTCGTACCCGGAGGTTCGGCGAACGTGTTCGCCCGGTCACTCGGCATCGCCGCCGATCCTGTGGATGCCACCAACCAGCTCATCGACCTGCTGGCGCGCGGCGAGCTGCGCAGGATCGGTCTGGCCCACTGCGACAATCGCTGGTTTGCGTTCAACGCGGGTCTCGGGTGGGACGCCGCGGTCTGTGAGGCCGTGGACGCCCACCGCAAGAACGGCCGACCGGCCACGCCCGCCCAGTACGTGCGGGCAGCGGTCCGGGTCTTCTTCCGGTCGAAGAACGCCGAGCCGACGCTCACGGTGCACGTTCCCGGGCAGGAACGGTTCGAGGGCGTCCACTACGCATTCGTGTCGAATGCCAGTCCGTGGACGTATCTGAACAAACGGGAGGTCCACACCAACCCGGACACGAATTACGACAGTGGGCTCGGCGTCTTCGCCATGACCTCCACGTCGATCGTCACCACACTTCGTGTTGCCCGCCAGTTGTTGACCCCCGGTGCCAGTCCGCGCGCGAAGAAGCTCATCAGGGTCGACGACGTGCCGTCGGTGCGGATCTCGGCGTCCCGGCCGATCGGACTGCAGATGGACGGCGATTACATCGGCCTGTGCAACGACGTGGAGTTCGTGTCGGTGCCGGAGGCCCTGGACGTGGTTGCGCCCAAATCCTGAGCAGACCTCGAGAAATCGGGTTTTCCACCTCGCGGGCCGGGCTGCCATGGGGTACAAAGGACGGCGCGCCTCATAGGGCGACCTTAGAAAGTGAGTTCCCCCACGGTGCGGCGGATTTCTATTGACATCCCGCCAGTTCGTGAAAGCATTCACAAGCAACAGTGCGGAAACATTCTCTACGCACAGATGAACTCACCAAGACAAAACGGTGCATTACGCACCCAGTTAAGGAGCAGAAGGATGGACTGGCGCCACAAGGCAATCTGTCGCGACGAAGACCCCGAGTTGTTCTTTCCCGTAGGCAACAGCGGTCCGGCTCTCGCGCAGATCGCCGATGCCAAGGTTGTCTGCAACCGCTGCCCGGTCACCGCCGAATGCCTGTCCTGGGCTCTCGAGTCGGGCCAGGACGCCGGTGTCTGGGGCGGCATGAGCGAAGACGAGCGACGCGCACTCAAGCGCCGTAACGCGCGCACGCGGGCCCGCACGACCGTATAGAAGTACTTCGAGGAAGACGGGTCCGGCACCACATGGTGCCGGGCCTCTTGCTTTTGTGCGCCGTCACGTCGCGTTCCAGTACCGAGGTCCGCGGCGGCCGAGCGGAACCCGCAGCACTGCGTCCGTTCCGCCGTCCGTTCCCGGGTGCAGGCCCAGGGAACCGTTCAGTTCGGCGGCCACGAGTGTCCGGACGATCTGCAGGCCGAGACGATCGGAACGTTCGAGGCTGAAACCGGGCGGCAGGCCTTTTCCGTCGTCGTGGATAACCACGTCGAGCCAGCGTGCGGACCTCTCGGCGCGCATCGTGACCGTCCCGGGTGCACCGGGCTCGAAGGCGTGCTCGATGGCGTTCTGCACGAGTTCGGTCAGGACCATGACGAGCGGTGTGGCCCGTTCCGCGGAGAACACTCCCAAACTTCCCTCACGCCGGACCTTGATGGGTGTGCTCACGGTTGCCACGTCGGACAGGATCGGCACCAGCCGGTCGACGACCTCGTCGAGGTTCACTTCCTCGTCCACGGACATCGACAACGTGTCGTGCACGAGCGCGATCGAGGTGACCCGGCGCACGGATTCCGTCAGCGCCTGGCGCGCTTCCTCGTTGTTGGTGCGTCGCGCCTGCAATCGGAGCAGGGCGGCGACAGTCTGCAGATTGTTCTTGACTCGGTGATGAATCTCACGGATTGTCGCATCCTTGCTGAGGAGCGCTCGATCGCGCCTCTTGACTTCCGTGACATCGCGTACGACGACGGCAGCGCCCACCCGCTTACCGCCGGGCTTGAGGACCAGCGCACGCAGCAGCACCGTCGCTCCCCGCGCCTCGATCTCCATCCGCCTGCCGGGGATATCTGCCAGAGTGTCGCGGATATAGCCCGCAACCTCCTGCGACTCGAACGGGTCGGTGACCAGTGACCGCGTCGTGGCCGCCAGGTTGCGTCCCACCAGGTCGGAGCTCAGACCCATGCGGTGATAGGCGGACAACGCGTTGGGGCTGGCATAGACGACGCGACCCTCGGTGTCGAGGCGGATGAAGCCGTCGCCGGCGCGGGGACTGGAATTGGTGTCCGACCGCGACTCCCGGATCGGGAAGGTGCCGTCGCTGATCATCTGGCACAGGTCTTCGGCGCAGTCGAGGTAGGCCACTTCGAGCGGGCTCTGCGCCCGCTGATGCGACAGGTTCGTGTCCCGGCTGAGTACCGCGATCACCTCGCCGCCCCAGCGCACCGGGACGGCCTCGCCCCGCGGCGGCAGACCGGCATGCGTGCCACCATCCGTCGGCCGCACCACCCGCTCCTCGACGAGGGCCTGCAACACCTGCGGATGCTGGGACTCCGAGGCCACCGTTCCGACGACGTCCTCGGGATACGCGGTCGACGCGGTGGTGGGCCGGCAGTGGGCGACGCAGATCACCGTCCGCGTTTCTTTCGGGGACGCAGAATCCTCGACCCACAGCAGCACGTCGGCGAACGACAGATCGGCCAGGAGTTGCCACTCCCCGACCACTCTCTGCAGGTGATCGACGGCGGACCCGGGAAGATCGGTGTGCTCGGCGAGCAGATCGCTCAGTGTGGACATCGGCTGAGGGGACTTCGGGTCAGCTCACGAGATGACGGCGATGAGGTCGCCCTGCTGAATCACGTCGCCGACCTTGACGTCCACGGAGGTGACGGTGCCGGGCTCCTCGGCGATGACGGGAATCTCCATCTTCATGGATTCCAATATGACGAGGGTGTCGCCTTCCTTCACCTCGTCACCCGCACTGACCACAACCTGATACACCGTCGACACCATCTCGGCGCGCACGTCTTCTGCCATCGTGATCCTTACTCCCGGGGTCGAGAAAGCCCTGTTGCACAGACACCCAACCACACGTGGAACACTGTAGTGAAAAGAAGGGAGATCTACTCATGGGTAAGCGTGGTCGCAAGAAGCGCAGTCGCAAGGGCAATGCCGCCAACCACGGCAAGCGTCCCAACGCCTGACGCGCCGTAGAACGCACATCAGGGGCCGGAAAGCAGCACGCTTTCCGGCCCCTGATTGCTTGTCTGACGCTCTAAGCCTCGCGTTCGGTCTCGGTGATCAGGATGGTCCGCCGTAACTCGACGGAGAGCCGCTGGCGCAGGCTCTCGGGGGCGTGCTCGCCACCGCACTTGCGGCTCACCAAGCTCTTGACCTTCTCCTCGATCCCGTAGGCCTCGAGGCAGGAGCCACACTCGTCGAGATGCCGCTGCAGCCGCGCGCGCGCGGCTGCATCACATTCGCGGTCCAGCATCAGCCAGACGTCGGCGATCACCGCGGAGCAGTCGAGCTGCTCGAATTCGTCCTGCTCGCTCACCGGGAAACCTCCTGATCCGCACCTACGGCTGCCTCGGCCGGCAGCTCTCCGTCACCCCGGTTGAAGCCGCGTTCACGTGCGACGTCACTCAGCAGGCCGCGCAGCTGCTTACGTCCGCGGTGCAGACGCGACATCACGGTCCCGATGGGGGTACCCATGATGTCGGCGATCTCCTTGTACGGGAATCCCTCGACATCGGCGTAGTAGACGGCCATCCGGAACTCCTCCGGCAGCGCCTGCAGCGCCTCCTTGATGTCGTCGTCGGGAAGGGCATCGAGCGCCTCCACCTCGGCGGACCGCAAACCGGTGGACGAATGCTCTGCCGTCGCGGCCAGCTGCCAGTCCGTGATCTCGTCGGTGGGGTATTGCGCGGGCTGCCGCTGCTTCTTCCGGTACGAGTTGATGTAGGTGTTGGTCAGGATCCGGTACAGCCAGGCCTTGAGATTGGTGCCCTCACGGAACGACCGGAATGCCGTGTATGCCTTCACGTACGTTTCCTGCACCAGATCTTCGGCATCCGCAGGGTTGCGCGTCATCCGCAGCGCAGCACCGTACAACTGATCCAGAAGTGGAAGCGCGTCCCTTTCGAAACGCGCGATCAACTCGTCCTGGGGCTCGGGTCGGTCTGCCTTCGGACGGTCATGTTCGTGCACGCTGATCCCTTCGGTCGCCGTGGGCGTCAAGGTTACCGCCAACTGCAGACGCGACGTGGGCTCCGCTACCGTGGCCATCACGAGTAGGACCACTCCCTTCACTGGACGCTTGCTTCTGCCCGTACCAACACGGCTGCCCCCGACTGTGTTCCCGGGACGTACTCCTGAGGCCGCCGGGAGGAGATGGCACAGTGTTCACCCATGGCCGGAACTGCGACCCCCGCGACCACCCTGCTCGGTAAACAGCGCGTCGCGCACCGGATACACACCTATGCGCACGACGCGCGCGCCGAGTCGTACGGCTCCGAGGCCGTCGACGCGCTCGCCGAAACGGTAGGGGTCGCGGCCCATCAGATTCTGAAGACCCTCGTGATCAAACTCGACACCGGCAAGCTCGCCGTCGCGGTCGTGCCGGTGCCGGACATGCTGTCGCTGAAGGCCGCAGCGGCGGCACTCGGGGCGGGTAGAGCCGTGATGGCCGATCGGAGCGAGGCGGAGCGGTCGACGGGTTACGTTTTCGGGGGCATCTCGCCGCTCGGGCAGCGGAAGATCCTTCCCACCGTGATCGACGCCTCCGCCATGAACTGGGATCGGGTGCTGTGCAGTGCGGGACGCCGGGGTGTGGAGATCGAACTCGCGCCGGCCGACCTGGTGCGGCTGAGCGGAGCGGTGGTCGCCGCCGTCACAGCAGGCTGAGTTGCTCTCCTGCCTTTGCTTCGTCGGGCGTGCCCGGATCGGGCTCGAGTAGCTCGGGTCCGTTGTTCCGGACGCTGTTCACTCGCGTCGACACCCGGACGATCCCGATGTCGGCGATGGCCTCGGTCGAGGCCGTGAGTAGATCGGCCGACGCGGGTTGCCGAGGATCGAGCCAAGCGTCCCACCGATCGCGCGGCAACACGAGCGGCATCCGGTCGTGCACCTCCGCCAACTGGGCAGCGGAGTCGACCGTGACGATGGCGCAACTCAGGACAGGTGCGGGGTCGCGCACCGACCGGTCGTGCCATACGGACCACAGCCCCGCCACGTACAGACGGGAACCGTCCTGCGGCGACAGATAGTACGGAATCTTCTCGCTTCGGCCCGACGCCCGTCCCTGGCCGCCCGCGGCTTCGTTCTTCCACTCGAACCACCCGTCCATCGGCACCAGACACCGCGTGTGGGTGAACGCGTTCCGAAACGCGGGTTTGTCGATCGAGTCGGCGCGGGCGTTGAACAGGACCGGTCCGCCGCCGACTTTCCTCGACCACGGCGGGACGAGCCCCCATCTCATCCGCCGGACACGACGCGCGTCGTGACGGTCGAGGACAGTGAGTACCTCGGTGGTCGGGGCGACGTTGAAATCCGGTCGACCCGGCTCCTCCCCCACCTCGTCGATGGCATTGAGGTCGGTCGCCAGCGTTGCCGGATCCGCAGTGGTCGCATACCTGCCACACATACCCACCAGAGTGGCACAGACAACCGACAACGGGCCGAGCCGTCCATCCACCCACCCGACACGCCGCCCAGCCGTGTCCCTCACCCCTCGCGTAGGCGAAGATGGAGACCGTGAGCCTGAGCCAGTGGAAAGCACCCCGCGCCGAAGAGCCCGTCGTTGCGACGGTTGTCCTGCCCGGATCGAAATCCATCACCAACCGTGCACTGATCCTCGCCGCGCTCGCGCAGGGCCCCTCGACTTTGCGCGGTGCGCTCCGCAGTCGCGACACCGACCTCATGATCGACGCTCTCCGCACACTAGGGACCACTGTCGAAGAGCAGGACGACACCACGACGCTCGAGGTCACCCCCGGACCCCTCCGCGGTGGATCGGTGGAGTGCGGTCTGGCGGGCACGGTCATGCGCTTCCTGCCACCGGTGGCAGCACTCGCGTCGGGCACGGTCCGGTTCGACGGGGACGAACAGGCCCGCACGCGACCCTTGGGCACCATTCTCGACGCGCTGCGCGGGCTGGGCGCGGACATCGACGGAAACGCACTGCCGTTCACCGTCGAGGGCCGCGGCTCACTCCGAGGCGGACACGTCACGATCGACGCGTCCGGTTCCTCACAATTCGTCTCGGGCCTGCTGCTGTCTGCGGCTGCGTTCGACGAAGGTGTCACCGTGCATCACGACGGCAAGTCCGTTCCCTCGATGCCCCACATCGAAATGACCGTCGAGATGCTGCGCGCAGCCGGTGTCGCGGTGTCCACGCCGGCAAGCGGCGGCGACGCCGACACGTGGCGGGTGAGCCCAGGCGCGATCCGGGCCGTCGATTGGGCGATCGAACCGGACCTGTCGAACGCCACGGCCTTCCTCGCGGCCGCCGCCGTCACCTCCGGAGAGGTGACGGTGCCACGATGGCCCAGCCGCACAACGCAGCCCGGTGATGCGATACGCGAGATTCTCCTCGCCATGGGTGCGCAGGTGCGGCTCGACGGCGACGAGTTGACGGTCACGGGACCGGGCACACTGACCGGAATCGACATCGACCTGCACGACGTCGGCGAACTCACTCCCACCGTCGCCGCCCTTGCGGCCCTGGCCGAAGGGCCCTCCCATCTGCGGGGAATCGCGCACCTGCGCGGTCACGAGACCGACCGGCTGGCAGCGCTCTCCACCGAGATCAACGCGCTCGGCGGGAACGTCACCGAAACAGAGGACGGTCTCACCATCGTTCCCACGACGCTGCACGGCGGGACGTGGCACTCCTACGCCGATCATCGGATGGCGACGGCAGGCGCCATCATCGGACTCGTCGTCGACGACACGACGGTCGAGGACGTGGGCACCACGGCCAAGACGCTGCCGGGCTTCGAAAACCTCTGGGCCGCAATGGTGACCGCAGGTGCGGGCACCGGTCGGAAGGCGAGCTTCTGAGCCGCCGCGAGTACGACGAGTCCGATGTGCGGGTCCGTCCGGGTAGGGGGACGCGGCCACGGACCAAGACACGACCGGAGCACCTGAGCGCGGAGTCGGCCATGGTGGTGTCCGTGGACCGGGGACGGTGGGGCTGCGTACTGGGCGGCGATCCGGACCGCCTGATCGTCACCATGCGCGCCCGGGAATTGGGCCGCACCCCCATCGTGGTGGGAGACCAGGTCAGCGTAGTGGGCGATCTCTCCGGCAAGCCCGACACTCTCGCCAGGATCGTGCGGGTGGCCGAGCGCTCCACCGTTCTGCGGCGGACGGCCGACGACACCGATCCGTACGAGCGGATCGTCGTCGCCAACGCCCAGCAGTTGCTGATCGTGGTCGCGCTCGCCGATCCCCCACCGCGCACCGGTTTCGTCGAGCGTGCGCTGGTCGCCGCCTACGTCGGCGGGCTGAACCCCATCATCTGCCTCACCAAGAGCGACCTCGAGCCGCCCGAGGAATTCGCGAGCGCTTTCGCGGAGCTCGATGTTCCCGTGGTGGTCGCCGGACGAGACGATCCCGTCGACGACGTCATGACCATGTTGTCGGGAAAGCTCACCGCATTGATCGGTCATTCCGGTGTGGGCAAGTCCACGCTGGTCAACCGGCTCGTTCCGGACGCCGATCGGGCGGTGGGTGTGGTGTCCGGGGTCGGGAAGGGGCGGCACACCTCGACACAGTCCGTCGCGCTGTCCCTACCGACGAGTGGATGGGTGATCGACACCCCCGGAATCCGGTCGTTCGGGCTTGCCCATATCTCCCCCGAGAATGTGGTGGCCGCCTTCTCCGACCTGGCCGCGGCGATCGAAGACTGCCCGCGCGGGTGCACCCATCTGGGCCCGCCCGCCGATCCGGAGTGCGCGCTCGATCAGCTCGAAGGGAAAGCGGCCCGACGCGTTGACGCGGTCCGCCACCTCCTCACCGCGATCGCTTCCAACGAAGCGTGGTGACGAAGGGGCGAACCGCGCCCGGTGAAAACTTCTTCTAGCGCGACAACAGCGCACGCAGGCCGCGGCGCCCGCGTGAGCGCTGGATCGCGCTGCGGAGCCCCTGCCGACGGCCGGTCACGGGATCGATTGTGGCTGTGGTCTTTCCACCGAACTTGCGCTCCGACGCGGTTTCCGGTGCGTCGTCCGCCGTGGCCTTGAGGTACTTGTTCGGCAGCGACAACTTGGCGATGGTGCGCCACGACTTCGCGTACTGCACGAGGAAGGGTCCCGTCGTATACGGCAGGTCGTACTTGTCGCACAGCTCACGAACGCGGACCGCGATCTCGGCGTAACGGTTGCTCGGCAGATCGGGGAACAGGTGATGCTCGATCTGGTAGCTGAGGTTGCCGGACATGAAGTCCATGACCTTGCCGCCCTCGATGTTTGCGCTACCCAGCATCTGGCGCAGGTACCACTCGGCGGGCGTTTCCTTGTCGATATCCGCCTTGGTGAACTTCTCTGCGCCGTCCGGGAAGTGACCGCAGAAGATGATGGCGTTGGTCCACACATTGCGGATCATGTTGGCGCTCACGTTGGCCGTCAGCGTGCTCTTCCACGCCGGGCCGGTGATCGCCGGGTGCACGACATAGTCCTTGAGGAGCTGCTTGCCGATCTTCTCGCCGACCTCGCGGAGCTTGCGCTGAGTCTCCTCCTTCGGCACCCGCCCCTTGGCGACCTTGCCGAGCTCGAGGTGCTGGGCCGCAATGCCGTATTCGAAGAACAGTGCCAGCAAGGTGTTGTACACGAGGTTGCCGGTGTTGAACGGCTTCCACCGCTGATCACGGGTGACGCGCAGAAGCCCGTATCCCACGTCGTCGTCCATACCGAGGACGTTGGTGTACTTGTGGTGAATGTAGTTGTGGGTCTGCTTCCAGTGGGCGGACGGCCCCGTAACGTCCCACTCCCACGAGGTGGAGTGGATCTCCGGGTCGTTCATCCAGTCCCACTGGCCGTGCATCACGTTGTGGCCGAGTTCCATGTTCTCGATGATCTTCGAGAGGGCGAGCATGGCGGTGCCCGCCAACCAGGCCGGGCGGCGCTTGCTCGCGAAGAGAACGGCCCGGCCACCGATTTCGAGCGACCGCTGCAACCGAATGGTGTTGCGGACGTACCGTGCGTCACGTTCGCCGCGGGATTCCTCGATATCGCGCCTGATCGCATCCAGCTCGCGTCCGAGCGCCTCGATGTCGGCTTCGGTGAGATGTGCGTATTCCTTGACGTCTGCAATCGCCATGGGGAACCTCCTCCTGGCTGGGTCGACAGTTCACACCCGTAGGCGCTGACATGACCTACCGTACCGTAAGTTACGACACCGTAGGTTACCTCAGCGTAGGTGTGAGGGAAATCACCGTCGACGGCGAGGAATCTTGGCCTCAGCACGGGCCCGGAGGGCCGACAGCAGACCTCGACGCTGCCCCGTCACAGGGTCCGTACGCAGCGTTTCGACCATGGCGGCACCAGCGTCACGAGCGTCGCGGAACTTGCGCTCCGAGGAGGTCTCCGGAGCGTCGTCGGCCGTCGCCTTGAGCATCCAGTCGGGCAGTGCAAGTTTGTGGATGGTGCGCAGCGCCAGCAGGTACTGCTTGGCCAGCGAGCCCGTCGTGTAGGGCAGGTCGTACTTCTCACACAGCGCCCGCACCTTCACCGCAATCTCGGGGTAGCGGTTGCTGGGCAGATCAGGGAACAGGTGATGCTCGATCTGGTAGCTGAGGTTCCCGCTCATGAAACCCATGACTTTGCCGGAATCGAAATTGGCGCTGCCGAGCATCTGTCGCAGATACCACTCGTGCCGGGTTTCGTTCTCGTATTCCTCCACGGTGAACTTTTCGGCACCGTCCGGGAAATGGCCACAGAAGATCACCACGTACGCCCACAGGTTGCGGACCAGATTCGCGGTGGTGTTCGCCGACAACGTCGACTTCCACGCGGGTCCCGCGAGCACCGGGAAGAGAAGGAAATCCTTGCCGACCTGACGGAAGATCTTGCGTGCGAAATCCTTGTTCGCCTGCGAGTTGAGCTGACCCTTCTCCACACCCTCGAGCTCGGCCGCGAACGTGAGGTCGTGCAGCGCGATACCCCATTCGAAGGTAGCTGCCAGAACGATATTCGCGATCGGCTGCAGCAGATTGATCGGCCGCCACTCCTCGTCGCGGGTCATCCTGAGAATGCCGAAACCCACATCGGAGTCCATTCCCACGATGTTGGTGAACGTGTGGTGGGAGTAGTTGTGGGCGCGCTTCCAATGCTCCGACGGACCCGTCTGGTCCCACTCCCACGACATCGAGTGGATCTCCGGATCGTTCATCCAGTCCCACTGGCCGTGCATCACGTTGTGGCCGAGCTCCATGTTCTCGATGATTTTCGAGAGGGACAGCATGGCGGTGCCGGCGAGCCAGGCCGGGCGGTACTTGCTTCCGAACAACGCGAGCCGGCCACCGAGCTCCAGCAGCCGCTGGGTCCGGATCGCTCGGCGAATGTAGCGGGCGTCGCGAACGCCCCGCGAATCCTCCACATCGAGCCGAATCGCGTCCAGCTCCCGCCCGAGCGATTCGATGTCCGCTTCGGTGAGGTGTGAGAATTCTTTGATGTCGGTGATTGCCACCGTGCTCCTCCGTCTGGTCAGAGACTCCGAGAATAGCCGAGACAGATGAACAACACGCCGACGCTCACGCGTCGAGCGTGCAGTCACCCGCCGCGGACGAGATGCACGTCTGGACGCGGTCTCCCTCGGCGTGCTGCTTCCCGGACCTCAGATCGATGGCGTGTCCCGACAGAATCGGCACGACGCAGGTCTGGCAGATACCCATCCGGCAGCCGAAGGGCAGCAGTGCCCCGGCCTTCTCGCCGGCCTCGAGCAGGGTGGTGGCGCCGTCGATCGTCATCACTTTGTCCGCTTTGGCGAAGGTCACGGTGCCGCCTTGACCCGAGGTGTCCGCCCGGGAGACCGCGAACCGTTCGAGGTGCAAGCGATCCTCGATGTCCTCGTCCCGCCACAGCGTCTCGATTTCGTCCAGCATCGGCAGCGGCCCGCAGGCCCACGTCTGCCGCTCCCGCCAGTCCGGACACACGTCGTCGAGGGAGGACAGCGCAAACTTGCCTTCGGTGCGGGTGAGCTGGATCTTGCACCGGAAGTCGTCGTGTTCGTCGTGCAGGCGGGTCAGTTCGTCCGCGAACATCACGTCGGCATCGGTGGGCGCCGAGTGGACGTGGAAGACGTCGGGAAGCTGGCCGCGCCGGTTCATCGTGCGCAGCATGGCCATGACCGGAGTGATCCCGCTGCCGGCGGTGAGGAACAGGATTCGCTCGGGCGGGGGGTCGGGCAGGGCGAAGTTCCCCGTAGGCGTCGCGAGTCGCACGATCGTCCCGGACGGCACGCCGTTGACGAGGTGACTCGACAGGAATCCCTCGGGCATCGCCTTGACCGCAATGGAGATGAGCTTGTCGTCCCAGTTGGGCGGGGAGGTGAGGGAATACGAACGCCAGTGCCATCGGCCGTCCACGTGAAGTCCGATGCCGATGTACTGACCGGGCTCATAGTTGAAGTCGAATCCCCAGCCGGGCTTGATGACGATCGTGGCGGAATCGGCCGTCTCGGCGCGCACGTCGACGATCTGGCCGCGCAGCTCCCTGGCCGACCACAGCGGATTGGCCAGATGTAGATAATCGTCCGGGAGCAACGGCGTCGTGAGCCGTGCGGCCGCACCACGCAACCAATTGAGTTTGGACCGCTTGGCGGGCACCACCGCTGCTGCGGGCGCCTCGATCCAGTCCTTCAGACCCATCAGACCTCCACCTGTCTCGTCGTGACCTACGCTACCGTAGGTTACCGACTTACGGTACCGTAGGTTACCTCGAGGTAGGGATGCGGTCCTCTCGGGACGACCCTGAGGTCAGAGCAATTCCAGAAGAAAAGAAATCTCCTGGGTGGCATACCACGCGAGCACGTGATCCTCGGCGTCGCCGAGCACGAATTCCGCATCCGGATCGCCCAGGTCCGCCTCGTCGATCGCCGCGACGGCCCGCTCGATGTCCGGTTCGGCCTCCGCCAGATCCACATGGACCGACGCCACCTGCGAAAGAGTCACCGGCCCCGGCAACCGCACCACGGCATCGTCGAGATCGGGGCGCGGTGTGACGTCGTCCACGTCTGCTGCCACGACCACCCGCCGGAAACGGACGCCGTCGCCGCCCTCTGACAACCGGCCCGCGATCAGCCGGAGCGAAGCCCGCGCGGCCTCACCCATCGCCACCTCGGCCAGCTCCTCGTCGTCGCCCGACGAGTAAGCCTCACGCAGGGTGGCGGTGACAGCGAACGCGGTCCGGCTCATCGGATCGAACTTCGACTCGGTCACCAGCTCGTGCAGGATCTCGATGGTCGCGGGAACATACACCCTCGTCATGTGTCACCCGTCATTCGCAACGCGGACTTTTCACCGGCTGGCATCCAACAACTCCTCGAGAGATTGGTACAGCAGCGCCGCCACCACGTCCACATCGGCCATCGCATCACGGTCTGCATTCAAACCGTAGTAGACGTTGCCGTCGTAAGAGGTCAGCGCAATGCTCAATGTCTGATTTTTCAGCAGCGGCGACACCGGGTACATCTCGAGCATGCGCGCTCCGCCGACGTACAGCGGCATCTGCGGACCGGGCGCATTGGTGATCATCAGATTGAACATCCGCTGCGAGAAGCTGCTCGCCGCACGGGCACTCATCGCGTGCAGGGTGGCAGGCGCGAACCCGGACAGCCGCACGAGCGTCTGAGCCGTCACGCGCCGACTCTGCTTCGCGTGCGCCTCCATCGCATGCGCCACGTGTGAGAGTCGCACCACCGCATTCGGTTCCCCCACGGGCAGGTCGATGAGGAACGACGACACCATGCTCCGCGGATCCGACCACTCACCACGCTGGCCCAGGTCGACGTCCGTGTCGGGGTCGACGTACACCGACATCGGTACCATGGCGCGCACCGTGGTCGATTCGGCGACCGGCTCGCCGCGCGAGAGCAACCAGTTCCGCAGGGCACCCGACACCACGGCGAGGATGACGTCGTTGACCTCGCACCCATACCGTGCGCGGATCTTCCGGTAATCCCCCAGTTCGGTCTTGACCACGGCGAAGCGCCGGTTACGGGAGATGGTCGCATTCAGCGGGGTCGCGGGCGCGACCTGTGTGGCGGTACGCACCACAGCGGCCAACTTCCCCACCGCGCGCACGGTCTCGCCGAGCGCAGACGCCATGCCGCTCAGGGTCATTCGCAACGACGCCAGCCCCTCCCCGGGCCGCGCCAGGATGTCGGCGAGGGCGCCGGCGACGAGGGTGGTCTCGCTCGGCTCCGGGCTGGGCATCCACAATTCCTCCGCCATGGGCCTGCGTGTCTTCGCCGAATCGAGAATGACCTGACCGATTTCGGGTGCCGTCTCCCCGTCGACGAGGGAGGAATGCGACTTGGTGAAGATAGCAAAGCGGTTGTTCGACAAGCCCTCCACCAAGTACATCTCCCACAGGGGACGGGTGTTGTCGAGCGGCCGCGACGTGAGGCGCGCGACCAGATCATGCAGCTGCGCGTCCGAACCCGGCTTCGGCAACGCCGATCGCCGGACGTGGTACTCGATGTCGAAATCCTGATCGTCCACCCACACCGGACGTGACAATCCCAGCGCCACCTCCCGCACCTTCTGCCGGTACCGCGGCACCAGACTCAGGCGTTCCTCGACGAGACGAAGTAATTCCTCGTAGGACAACCCATTTCGGGGCTTGCGAAAGATGGCGAGCGAACCGACGTGCATCGGCGTACTACTTGCCTCGAGAAAATAGAACGACGCGTCCTGCGTTGTCAGTCTCGTCACCATGTCGACGCCTGTTCCCCTTGCATTCCGTCTCGATCCACGTCGAGAAGCACCGCCAGCTCGCTCGCGGTCACCACGCCGTCGACGTGGTGCACACCCACCATCCCGACAGACACCGCACCGCGAACGTTGACCGCCAGGTCGTCGACGAAGATACAGTCCCGCGGTTCCAGGCCGAGCACTTCGGCCGTCAACCGGTAGATGCGCGGATCGGGTTTGGCCACACCGACATCGCCGGACAGCACCACCCGGTCGACCAGCCGGCCGTCACCGAGTTCCCGCAACCACTCACCCCCGGGACCGCCGGGGTCGTTACTCAGGATCGCGGTCCGGACGCCGCGACGCCGCGCGTCGGCGAGGACCGCCGACAGCCCGTCGAAGTCCGAACCGGGGCCCACGAGCACACCACCGACGTCCACAATCAATCCCCGCACGACCCCACCCTAGGGTTCCCTGCGGGGTTCGGCGACACGACCGCTGAATCCGTGCAAGGATGGCCGCTACGACGGCCGTCTCATGCCGAAACCGGGGGGAAGAAATGAGTGAGTCCTACACGTTCCTGTCACGCGTGCCCAACTACGAACCGCCGACAGGTGAGGCGCTGGGCGCGGCCGGTCCGGCCGTGTCGTCCGGCACTCGGCGAGCACCGGGTCGGGGCCGTCACTCGTCACCGGCGCGTAGCTCGGCGCACTCCGGCACCTCGCCGCGCTCCTCGCCCGACGTCACTCGTCCTCGCGCCGCACCCGACGCACAGCGCTTCACCGAACACGCGTTCCGGCTGGTGCTGGAAGTACTGGATCGGCGGCGCAACGTGCGGCAGTTGCGGCCCGTGGTCGTTCCCTCACTGCTGGACGTGGCACGGACTCTCGCGCTTGCCGAGTCACCGTCGAGACGGCTCGGAGTGGCAACCCTGCTCCGTGTCCACCTTCGGGTACTCGACGACAACACACTCGAGGCGTTCGGCACCTACGGACGGGGACCGCGGGTGTTCGTGATCGCAGCCCGTGTCGAACGGAAATCCGACACGGGCTGGATCGTCACCTCGATGGTGGTCGGCTGACGAAGCGGCTCAGCGCTTGCGCTTGGACCGCGGCGCCTTCTTGCCCTTCGACTGCGACCGTGCAGCATCGCGTCGCTGGCGCCGGGTTCCCGGGTCCGAGTTGGTGTCGCTGCCGGTGCCGCGGCGGCTGAGCTGGGCGTTGCCGTCCTCCGCCGGGCCCGAATAGGTCAGGCCACGCGGCTCTGCCTCGTCCAGTCCCTTCGCGCGCAGGGCGGACGGTGCAGCGGTGCCCTGAGACTGACGTGCCGCCTCCTGGGTGGGCAGCGGGCGGGCAGGAGCGGGCGTCGGCGAGGCGGACGCCGTCGCGGCCGCCGAGGACGCCGTCACATTGACGCCGGGGGCGGCCGCCTGCTGCGGCGCAGCGGCCTCGACCTGCAGATTGAACAGGAATCCGACCGACTCCTCCTTCAGGCCCTCGAGCATGCCGGTGAACATGTCGAAACCCTCGCGCTGGTACTCGACCAGCGGATCGCGCTGCGCCATCGCACGCAGACCGATTCCCTCCTTGAGGTAATCCATCTCGTACAGGTGCTCGCGCCACTTGCGGTCGAGCACACTCAGCAGCACACGCCGCTCGAGTTCGCGCATGGCACCCGCACCGGCGGCGGCGTCAATTTCTGCTTCCCGGCGTGCATACGCCTGGTGTGCATCCTCGAGAAGCATCTCGCGAAGTTCGTCGCTGGTGACGTCCTTCACCTCACCGTCGGAGCCGTCTCCGACGATTTCCTTGTAGTCGAGGCCGATCGGGTAGAGCGTCTTCAGCGCGGTCCACAGCTGTTCGAGATCCCAGTCCTCGACGTACCCCTCGGAAGTGGCACCGTCGACGTACGCGGTGACCACGTCCGTGATCATCTTCTCGACCTGGCCCTCCATGTCCTCGCCTTCGAGGATCTGGCGGCGCTCCTTGTAGATGACCGTGCGCTGCTGATTCATCACCTCGTCGTACTTGAGAACGTTCTTCCGGATCTCGAAGTTCTGCTGCTCCACCTGCGTCTGCGCGCTCTTGATGGCCTTCGAGACCATCTTCGCCTCGATCGGAACGTCGTCGGGAAGGTTGAGCCGGGTCATGATCGACTCGAGCGCCGCGCCGTTGAACCGTCGCATCAACTCGTCACCGAGCGAGAGGTAGAACCGGGACTCGCCCGGATCGCCCTGACGTCCGGAGCGACCACGAAGCTGGTTGTCGATTCGCCGGGACTCGTGCCGCTCGGTACCGAGTACGTACAGTCCGCCCGCTTCCCGGACCTTGTCCGCATCGGCTTTCACCTCGGCCTTGACCTGCTCGAGGACCTCGTCCCACGCCGCCTCGTATTCCTCGGGCGTGTGGACGGGATCGAGTCCCCGCTTGCGCAGGGCGATGTCCGCGATGATGTCGGGGTTGCCGCCGAGCACCACGTCGGTTCCACGACCGGCCATGTTGGTTGCCACCGTGACAGCCCCGGACCGGCCGGCCTCGGCGATGATCGTGGCTTCCTGCTCGTGGAACTTCGCGTTCAGCACGTTGTGCGGCAGGCCCCGCTTGGTGAACTGCTTCGACAGATACTCGGACCGCTCGACGCTCGTGGTTCCGATCAGGACGGGCTGTCCCTTCTCGTGCCGCTCCACCACATCGTCGACGACGGCGTCGAACTTTGCTTCTTCGGTCTTGTAGATGAGGTCGCCGTTGTCGACGCGGACCATCGGCCGGTTGGTGGGGATCGGGATGACACCGAGGTTGTAGATCTGGTGTAGCTCGGCGGCCTCGGTTTCGGCGGTACCCGTCATGCCCGACAGCTTGTCGTACAGCCGGAAGTAATTCTGCAGCGTGATCGTGGCGAGCGTCTGATTCTCGGCCTTGATCTCCACCTTTTCCTTGGCTTCGATCGCCTGGTGCATGCCCTCGTTGTAGCGGCGACCGACGAGGACACGACCGGTGAACTCGTCGACGATGATCACTTCGCCGTCACGGACGATGTAGTCCTTGTCCTTCGTGTAGAGCTCCTTCGCCTTGATGGCGTTGTTGAGGTAGCTCACGAGCGGCGAGTTGGCAGCCTCGTACAGGTTGTCGATACCGAGCTGATCCTCGACGAGCTCGACGCCCGCTTCGTGCACACCGATCGTGCGCTTGCGGATGTCGACTTCGTAGTGGACGTCTCGCTTCAGCATCGGCGCGATACGCGCGAACTCCGCATACCACTTGCTCGACGCATCGGCGGGTCCGGAAATGATGAGGGGGGTTCGGGCCTCGTCGATCAGGATGGAGTCGACCTCGTCGACGACGGCGAAGGCATGACCACGCTGAACGAGATCGTCCAGCGAGTGCGTCATGTTGTCGCGGAGGTAATCGAATCCGAACTCGTTGTTCGTGCCGTAGGTGATGTCTGCGGCATAGGCCGCGCGCCGCTCGGCGGGAGACATTCCGGACAGGATCACGCTCGTCTCCATACCCAGGAAACGGTGAACTCGTCCCATCCACTCCGAGTCGCGCTTGGCGAGGTAGTCGTTGACCGTCACGACGTGGACGCCGTCGCCGGCGATGGCATTGAGATAGGCGGGCAGAACGCAGGTGAGAGTCTTGCCTTCACCGGTCTTCATTTCGGCGATGTTGCCGAAGTGCAGCGCAGCCCCACCCATGATCTGCACATGGAAGTGCCGCTGGTCGATGACGCGCCACGACGCCTCGCGGGCCACCGCGAACGCCTCGGGGAGCAACTCGTCGAGCGATTCACCGTCGCGGTACCGCGAGCGGAACTCGTCGGTCTTCGCCCGCAACTGCTCGTCGGTCAGGTCTTCGATCTCGGACGACAGCGAGGAAACGTGGTCGGCGATGTGCTTGAGCCGCTTGACCATGCGACCTTCACCAACACGGAGCAGCTTGGATAGCGACAGCGACGGCACAGTCTTGTTCGTCCTCAATCTTCGGCGGTGGGTGGGTGACACACAAAATCCGGCCGGAGGTCCGAGAACCCCGGCCGGATTCCATGGTAGGCGCTCTTCGGTGCGGACGAGTAGACCGACCGCTCACACCGTCACGTGGGACGAGTGCAGATCACGCCAGGCGGATGAGTCCGTAGTCGAACGCGTGCCGCCGGTAGACGACGGAAGGCTTGTCCGACTCCTTGTCGTGGAACAGGAAAAAATCGTGTCCTACCAGCTCCATCTCGTACAGAGCATCGTCGATGGTCATCGGTGTGGCCTTGTGTTCCTTGGTCCGCACCACCTGACCCGGCCTGTGCTCGTGCGGCTGCGATTCCTGGCCGTCGAGGGAGATGTCGGGGTTGATACCGAGACTCTCGTCCTCGGCGAGTGCTGCAGTGGCCTCTGCCACCGATACCGGGGTCTTCTCCCCGTAATGGACCTTCTTTCGGTCCTTGGTGCGGCGGAGCCTGCTCTCGAGCTTCGCGGTGACCGACTCGAATGCTGCATAGAAACTGTCGGCCGACGCTTCGGCTCGGGCTACCGGCCCTTTGCCTCGGGCAGTGATCTCGACGCGCTGGGCGCTCTTCCTCTGGCGTCGATTGCGTTCGTGCTGTAGTTCGACATCGAACAGGAAAATGGAGGGGTCGAAGCGCTCGAGGCGCGACAGCTTCTCGGAGACGTACACACGAAAGTGGTCGGGAACCTCGACGTTGCGTCCCTTGACGACAATATCGGCGCTAGGGGCATCGGTCTTCTCTTGTGCATCCGTGGTGCGTTCGTCGATGAAAACCGAAGCTTGCGAAGGGGTCGTCACTCGTACCTCCCGATTACGGCCCCGCCCCGAAATGGGCGGCGGCGGATTTGAGCAATGCCGGGAAGGGGTCCGCCCGGCACCAGGTTCGAAGTACCACCTCCTACCTGTGTTTCGGGTGTGTCCGCGACGCTAGTACGTAACTCGCGCGAGTGCCACTGTTCGGCGCAATTTCATCCAGCCGACACCGAGATTGTCGCGGCCTCGCCGCGAGGTCAGCCGACTCCGGCCAGGACGACCACCGAGGAAACCGGAATGCCGGCGCCGGACAGCACCCGGATCGACTCGGCCGCGGTCGCCCCCGTGGTCGAGACGTCGTCGATCAGGACTACCGTCTTACGTTGCGCCGCAGACCTTTCCGAACACAGATGCTGTGCGAATCGGTGGCCGCGCGAGGTGAGGAGAACACCACCCTCGAGGTTTACTCTACGTTGATCCGCGGACAGTCCGACGGAATCCCGCACCCCTCTGCGCATGGCCAGCGCCGGACACACCCGGGACGCTCCCACCGCGGCGACAGCAATCCGGGTTACGGGATCGCCACCCCGCATCCTGGCCGCCCGCGAACGCGTGGGAGCGGGCACGAGGACCACCGGCGCGACCTCGGGCGGCGCCAGTTCACCCCATTGGTGCAGCCGCGCGAGTGCGCCCGCGACAGCGGAACCGAGCGGCACCGCGAGGTCGCGCCGGCCCCGTTCCTTCGCAGCGATCACCGCCCGGCGACGTGGACCCGAGTACGGTCCCAGCGCCCACACCGCGACTCCCGGATCGACCCGCGGCTGCAGGAGAATCGGATCGTCGGCCAACTCGGCGGCGCAGCCCTGGCACCATTGCGTGCCCGGCTCCGCGCACCCACCGCATTCTGCCGGCAGAATCAGATCGAGCAGCGTCCGTGAGCCGGGCAGTATGCGCATGCCGTCATCTTCCGCACCCCCACCGACAGATCGCCCCACCGGAATCAGCCCGGCAGAATCGGTATCGCTTTCACGCCCGTCAGCCCGGGAACCTCGCGCCAGTACCGATCCCCCGCCGGATCGTTGTTGTTCAACTGGAAGACAGCGCGCGAATCGGCGACGAACTCCGTCGTCGTCGAGGCGTCCACGGCCACCACCGGGGCCGTGAGGTTACGGCTCGGCAGGGCGTCCATCCGTGAGCCGTCGACCGCGATCTGCACCACCGGAATATCCGAGGCCGCACGCGCGACGACGATCGTGTCACTCGTGCTCCAGTCGAGCGACAGAGCCGGACTTCCGAGGCCGATCGCCACCGCGCGCGGGTTGGTGAGGGCGTACCCGCCACCGGGCTTCTGCGCCACGATGGCCAAATACACCTTGCCGTCCACGATGAGCGCCGCACGCACTCCGTCGCGAGAGAGCCGAAGCTCGGTGATGGTAGACCCCAGTGCAGTGACAGCACCCACATCCACGTTCTCGACCGAGGTCCGCCCTGTTCCGGGCTCGCGCAGCACCCGGATCACGGCATTGCCGTTGACCGCCGCCCAGATGGCCGAGTTGTCGGGCGCCCACGTCGGACGGGTTATCGCGCCCCCCTCGAGCACGGACGCCGCCCCGTCCTCATAGGCGCCGACCATCAGGGCACTCGCCGGCTCGGGCGGTGGACGTCCGGTGTCCGCGACGGCGGCCACGAGTTTGCCGTCCTGCGACAGCGCGAGGGAACGCATGCTCCGCGCCGAACCGAAGTATCCCGGCACCGGGGTCACCCCGGTCTCGGTGACACTCACCATCGACCCGTCGCGGAGGGCATGCAGACCCACCGTGGCACTCGAGGTCGCGAACGGATTCATCGACGCGACGTCGGCGGTGGTCCAGCCGTTGGGGAAACGATCGTCGAAGGGCTCACCGTCCGCGAGCAGCACGTAGGGACCGGAGATTTCCGCGTTCGCGAGGGTCCAGATCACCTGCGCCGCAAACAATCCCTTCGCTTGCTGATCCATCGGCCGTACACCGGAGAAATCGATCCGGATGCCCCCGAGCCCCACACCCACCTGAGCGGTGCGCCCGTCCGCCTTCGTGATCGGTCCCCGGACCGACACACCCTCGCCGAGCTCGTTACGCACAGCGGGGGCGAGTGCCGACTTCGGCCCGTCGATCAGCAGACCCATCAATTGGGCCGCCATCTGATCCTGCGCGCCCGACACCCAGCGTGGATCCGGCACCACCGTCGTCCCGGCAGGGTCGAGGAAGTACAGCGATTTGCGTTGATAGGTGTTGAGGAACTGGGCCCGGTCGAGAATTACTCCGGACGGCAGCTCCGAGATCCGCCACTCCCCGCCCTGCATCTCCAGACTGATCTTCGTCTCGAAACTTCCCTCTTCTGCGACGTACAGTCCGCCCGGTTCCAGTTGCCCCACCTTGTTGGCACGGATGGTGTAGGTCGCGCGATCGGTAGACCGGGCCTCGGGCAGAACGTCGACCTTGTCGACGATGGTGGCGCTCGCCGCATCGTCCCACCTGCCGGACACCCCGGGGGTGAGGAACTGCCGTGCAGCAAGATGGCGGCTCGACGGATCGGTGCTGGCCTTGAAGAAGTCGCGCAGGAGCAGGTCCGGTTCCCGGCCCGGTGCGGGTGCGGCCACGCTCGATCCCGGCGAATCGCGGTTGATCGTGCCGATTGCCTGGGGTGTCGACGAATCAGGCAGGCTGGCGCATCCACCGACCGTGACGAGTACGGCTCCGACCACAGCAGCCCAGATCGATCGGATCACGGGCGTCGACGACGAGCGCATCATCCGTCCCGCTCCGTTGTATGCGGCCCTTCACGGTCGCCGACGTGGGCACTCTCGCGCTCGCGTGGCCCGGGGGGCCCGGAATGTTCAGGCAACTCGCGTTTCTGCGGCACGGTCCGGGATTCGTCGACGGCGGTTTCGGGGCTGTCGTTACGCAGCGGCATCGACGTGTCCCCCGGGAAGGGCTGTCCCTGAACGTATTTGCCGGTGCCGGGTTTGAGCGGCAGCGGACTCGAGACCACTTTCCGGCCCCGCACCCTCGGCAACGTCAACCGGAAGCAAGCGCCCTGACCGGGCTCACCCCACGCCTCGAGCCGGCCGTCGTGCAGGTTCGCGTCCTCGACACTGATGGCCAGTCCGAGTCCGGTGCCGCCGGAGCGGCGCACTCGCGAGGGGTCCGACCGCCAGAACCGATTGAACACAAGTTTCTCCTCGCCCGGCCGCAACCCGACACCTTGGTCACGCACGATGAACGCTGCGGCACTGTCGTCGGCACGCAGACGCAGGAGCACCGGTTTGCCCTCCCCGTGGTCGATGGCATTGGCGAGGAGGTTGCGCAGTATGCGTTCGACGCGGCGCGGATCCACCTCCGCCATGACAGCCTGGTCCGGCAGGTCGACGATCAATTCCGTCCCGCTCTCGCGCGCGAGGTGCCGCACCGTGGACACGGCGGCTCGCGCGCACATCCGCAGGTCGAGTTGCTCGGCCGCCAGCTCGGCGACACCGGCGTCGTGGCGGCTGATCTCGAGCAGATCGACCAACAGGCCCTCGAACCGGTCCAGTTCGGCGACAAGTAGCTCGGAGGAGCGCCGGAGCACGGGGTCGAGTTCGTCACTGCCGTCGTGGATGAGATCGGCCGCCATCCGCACGGTGGTGAGCGGCGTGCGGAGCTCGTGACTGATGTCCGAGGTGAAGCGCTTCTGCAGGTTGCCGAACTCCTCCAGCTGGGTGATCTGCTTGGACAGACTTTCAGCCATCTCGTTGAACGACATCGCCAGCCGGGCCATGTCGTCCTCACCGCGCACGGGCATGCGCTCCTTCAGACGGCCGTCGGCGAACCGCACCGCGATCCGGGAGGCGGACCGAATCGGGAGGACCACCTGCCGGGCCACGAGGAGCGCGATGGCCGCCAGGAGCACGGCAAGCACCGCGCCGCCGACGAGCAGAGTCCCGCGTACCAGCGACAGGCTGCGGTCCTCGCTCGCCAACGGGAAGATGAGGTAAAGCTCGAGTGTCGAGATGGCCGAGGCCGTCGGGCTCCCGACGATCAGCGCGGGACCGGAGTATCCCTCGGGGTCGTTCACGGTGGCGAACTGGTAGCTCACCTGACCGGCCTGCACGAACGCCCGCAGCGACTCCGGTATCTGATCGGCAGGACCACTCGAGGTCGGCGCGCGCGACCCGTCACCGGGCACGATCAGCACCGGGTCGAAGGTGCCTGCCGATCCGGAATCCTGACCGGCGTCCGGCTCCCTGTTCGTGAGGGCAGCGCGGGCGCCGTCGAGCTGTGTGGTGGGCGAACTGGTGTCTTCGGCCCCGGCCAGCTGCCCTTCGACCGTGCTCCGGGCGCGGTCCATCTCCTCGGTCGCGGCGTTGATCTTCGTCTCGAGCAGCCGATCGGTGATCTGGCTGGTGAGCACGACTCCGAGGACGACGATGACGATGAGCGACAACGTCAGCGTCGACACGACCACCCTCAACTGCAGCGAGCGACGCCACGTGTGCGCGAGGGTATTACTCAGTGAGTGACCCCACCGAAGGATCGGCGATACGCGTCGGTTGACACGACGCCGCCATCGGGAAACACCTGTCACGGCGGTCCGGCCTTGTAGCCGACCCCCCTGACCGTCAAAACCACTTCGGGATTCTCGGGATCAGTCTCGACTTTGGCGCGCAGACGCTGAACGTGCACGTTGACCAGTCGGGTATCGGCTGCATGACGGTAACCCCACACCTGCTCGAGCAGAACCTCACGGGTGAACACCTGCCGCGGCTTGCGGGCCAGCGCAACCAGGAGGTCGAATTCGAGGGGTGTGAGGGAAATCAGTTCTTCGCCCCGGCTCACCTTGTGAGCGGGAACATCGATGACGATGTCGGCGATGCTGAGCAGTTCGGCGGGTTCGTCCTCGGTCCGGCGAAGCCGCGCGCGAACCCTCGCCACCAGCTCCTTCGGCTTGAACGGCTTCATGATGTAGTCGTCCGCGCCGGATTCCAATCCCAGAACCACGTCGACGGTGTCCGTCTTCGCCGTCAGCATCACGATCGGCACACCGGAGTCGGCGCGGAGCACCCGGCACACGTCGATACCGTTCATCCCTGGCAGCATCAAGTCGAGTAACACCAGGTCCGGGCGAGTCTCCCGGACTGCGGTGAGCGCCTGGGTCCCGTCCCCCACCACGTACGGGTCGAAACCTTCGCCGCGGAGAACGATCGTGAGCATCTCCGCGAGCGCAGTGTCGTCGTCGACAACCAGAATCCTTGGCTTCATGTCCCTATCGTTGCATCTTCGGAGCCCGTAACAGCCCGTTCGCCGTTACGGCGTGCCGTGTTCTTTCTCGCCACGGCGTCCCGTGCCGTCATTCAAGAGTGCCAGGTTTTCGGCGAGCGTGAGCGGATCGGTGTCCGGGGACAGCACCCACCACGGCGACATCCAGTCGGCGTCGGCCAGTTGTCGGTACACCTCACCGGTGCGTTCCTGCAGCCCGCGGTCGCGCTCGTAGGCATCGAGCGCCCGGCTCGCGTCTTCCGACTCACGTCCGCGCGCACGTTGTTCGGCCAGAGCCACGGGCACATCGAGGTACAGCTGGAGGTCGGGCCGGGGCAGTGCCAGGCGACCGTATTCGAGCTCCCGTACCCAGTCCACGAATTCGCCGTCTGCGCCCTGATGCAACCGAGCGGCACCGTAGGCGGCGTTGGACGCCACGTAGCGATCGAGGAGGACGATGTCGCAGCCGGCGAGCAGTTCGGACATCTCCGCGATCGCGCCGGACCGGTCGAGGGCGAACATCACCGCCATCGCGTGCACCGATCCGCTGAGATCGCCGTGTGCCCCCTTCAGCGCCTCCGATGCCAGATCGGCATGAACGGAGCGACCGTATCGAGGGAAGTCGAGGGTGCCGACCCGGAGCCCCGCCTCGTCAAGTCGCTTCTGGACGGCCGCGACCAGTGTCCGCTTGCCTGCGCCGTCGAGGCCTTCGAGCGCTACGAGCGTTCCGACAGAAGTGGTTCCCACGGGGAAGAAGGCTATCCCCCGGCCCGCACGCAGCGGACCGGGGGACGCCATCATCTCTAGTAGCGGTAGTGCTCGGGCTTGTACGGTCCCTCGACGTCGACGCCGATGTACTCCGCCTGCTCCTTGGTGAGCTTGGTGAGCGTGCCACCGAGTGCCTCGACGTGGATCTTCGCGACCTTCTCGTCCAGGTGCTTGGGCAGCCGGTACACCTCGTTGTCGTACTCGTCCGGCTTGGTCCACAGCTCGATCTGAGCGATGACCTGGTTGGAGAAGCTGTTGCTCATCACGAACGACGGGTGGCCGGTGGCGTTGCCGAGGTTCAGTAGTCGTCCTTCGGACAGCACGATGATCGAGTGACCGTCCCCGAAGCGGAACTCGTCCACCTGGGGCTTGATGTTGATACGGGTCACCTCGCCGGATCGCTCGAGACCGGCCATGTCGATCTCGTTGTCGAAGTGACCGATGTTGCCCAGGATGGCCTGGTGCTTCATCTGCTTCATGTGCTCGAAGGTGATGATGTCCTTGTTGCCGGTGGACGTGATGACGATGTCCGCCCAGCCGATGGCCTGCTCGACCGTCTTCACCTCGAAGCCGTCCATGAGCGCCTGCAGCGCGTTGATCGGGTCGACCTCGGTCACTGCGACGCGCGCACCCTGTCCGCGGAGCGCCTCGGCGCAGCCCTTGCCGACATCGCCGTAGCCACAGACCAGCGCGGCCTTGCCACCGATCAGGACGTCGGTACCGCGGTTGATGCCGTCGAGCAGCGAGTGGCGGGTGCCGTACTTGTTGTCGAACTTGCTCTTGGTGACCGAGTCGTTGACGTTGATCGCCGGGAAGGTGAGCTCACCGGCAGCCGCGACCTGGTACAGGCGCAGAACTCCGGTAGTGGTCTCCTCGGTGACACCCTGCACGGATTCGGCGATCTTCGACCACTTGCCCTTGTCGGCCTCGAGGGAGCGGCGCAGCAGGTTGAGGAAGACCTTGTACTCGTCGGAATCCTGGTCGTCGTCGGTGGGGGGCACGACGCCGGCCTTCTCGAACTGCGCACCCTTGAGGACGAGCATCGTGGCGTCGCCGCCGTCGTCGAGGATCATGTTCGCCGGCTTGTCGGCGTCCGGCCAGGTGAGCATCTGCTCGGCGGCCCACCAGTACTCCTCGAGTGTTTCGCCCTTCCACGCGAAGACCGGGGTTCCCTTCGGCTCCTCCGGCGTCCCGTGCGGACCGACCACGATGGCGGCAGCGGCGTGATCCTGAGTGGAGAAGATGTTGCACGATGCCCAGCGGACCTCGGCGCCCAGCGCGGTGAGCGTCTCGATGAGAACGGCGGTCTGAATCGTCATGTGCAGCGATCCGGAGATGCGTGCGCCCTTCAGTGGGAGCACCTCCGCGTACTCGCGGCGAAGCGCCATCAGTCCCGGCATCTCGTGCTCGGCGAGCCGGATCTCCTTGCGGCCGAACTCCGCGAGCGAAAGGTCCGCCACCTTGAAATCGATCCCGTTACGGCTCTCGGCCACGGGCGTGGTTGAAACTGAGGTCGTCATCTGCCTCTCCTGGTTGGCTGCTGTTTCGATCAAGGCTATCGGTACGGCCGCCGAAGGGTGACACTCAGACGACCGTCCGCGGACTCAGCCTTCCAACCGATCGGCCCCGTCGACTGCCCTGTCCACGAAAGGTCCGAGAAGAGCACCGAGATCCTCGGCAACGTTGGCCTCCGACTCGGGGGGCATCGAGATGTAACTCATAGCCAGCCGCACGATGGCGCGACTCAGAATTCCCGCGTCCACCACACTCGCTCGCACCCAGCTACGGTGGAAAACTTCTGCCAGCCGGGTCGATGCACGCTCGATGATGGGTGCACTCTCGGTCGTGATCAACCGCAGCAGGTCCGGTTTGGTCTCACCGCGTAGCAGCGACTGCACCAGCGGATCGGAGAGACTCGCGGCGAAGAACGCGGTGAAGCCCGACAGCAGTGCGGCTCGCCCCTGCCCGACGTGGGCGACCAGCGCCTCGTCGACCGCATCGACCAATTCGTCCGCCAACCGAAGGGCGTATGCCTCCGCAAGCCCCTGACGGGACTTGAATTCGTTGTACAGGGTCTGCCTGCTTACCCCGGCACCGGCCGCGACGTCCGACATCGTGATGTCGGACCAGTCCTTCTCGAACAACAGATCGCGCATGGCGTCGAGCACCGACTGACGCAGCAGCAGCCGCGTGGCCTCCTGGTAGGTCACTCTGACACGCGAGGAAGTCATGCTCACGACATTAGTGCCCGGCATCGCACGCCGGTGCGTCCGGTACGTGGCCACGCCGGGCACTGTCATCCGGAAGTCAGCTCCGCTCGATCTCGACCATGAAGAAGTCCGCTTTCGCAGCGCCGCAATCCGGGCAACTCCAGTCTTCCGGTATGTCGTCCCAACGAGTTCCGGGTTCGATGCCGTCTTCCGGCCACCCCAGCGCCTCGTCGTATTCGAACCCGCATTGCACACACTGGTAGAGCTTGTACTCGGTCATGTCGTGCCTCCTGTTGTGGTCGCCGCCTTCTCGAAGTCGAGCTTCTCCCGCACCCCGCAGTCGGGGCAGCACCAGTCCTCGGGGATCGAATCCCACTGCGTGCCAGCCGGGAATCCTTCCCGGGGTGCGCCGGTCGCCTCGTCGTAGACGTACTCACAGACCGGACAGCGGTACGCGCTCATGCCCGGGCCCCGTACTTCGCGAGAACCTCGGCGCGCTTCGCGGGGTGGATGTTGACGCGGGTGACGTCCCCGTCGTAGTGAGCGAGGACCCGGGGATCCATCACCTTGCGCCACAGCGGCGGGAAGTAGGCGAGCGTAATCATGCTCGCGTAACCGCTGGGCAGATTGGGGGCGCCGTCCATGCTCCGCAGCGTCTGGTAACGCCGGGTCGGGTTGGCGTGGTGATCGCTGTGTCGCTGCAGGTGGTACAGGAAGATGTTGGTGCAGATGTGGTCGCTGTTCCAACTGTGTTCGGGAGTGCAACGTTCGTAGCGACCACTGGCCGTCTTCTGCCTGCGCAGCCCATAGTGCTCGAGATAGTTGACCGTCTCGAGCAGGCAGAAGCCGAAGACGGCCTGGATCACCAGATACGGTGCGATGCCGAGGCCGAACGTTGCCAGCAGAGCGCCGAACAGCACCACCGACATCGCCCAGGCGTTGAGGACGTCGTTGTGAATCGTCCACGGCCCCTTACCCAGGCGGTCCAGCCGGGCCTTCTCGAGTCGCCAGGACGACGTCAGGCTCCCCCACACGCTGCGCGGCAGGAACGCCCACAAGGTCTCGCCCATACGGGAACTCGCGGGATCCTCGGGCGTGGCTACCCGCACGTGGTGACCGCGGTTGTGCTCGATGTAGAAATGGCCGTAGAACGATTGCGCCAAGGTCACCTTCGACAGCCACCGTTCGAGCTCGTCCTTCTTGTGGCCCAGCTCGTGTGCGGTATTGATCCCGATTCCTGCCACACAGCCGATGCTGATCGCGAGGCCGATCTTCGAGAGCACCCCGAGGCCACCCTCGATACCCAGCCACCCGAGATCGGACGCGGACCACAGGTAGCAGGCAGTCACGAGACTGAGAATCTGGAAGGGAATGTAGGCGTAGGTGCAGTACCGGTAGTACCTGTCGTTCTCGAGCCGGTCCATCACCTCGTCGGGCGGATTCTCGCCGTCCGGGCCGAAGAACACGTCCAGAATCGGCAGCAGGACGTAGACCAGCAGTGGACCGATCCACCACCACACGGGCGCCACCGCGTCGAGACCGAGTCGTCCCGAGGCCCACACGAGGCCGATCGCGAGAAACACCGCAGTGGGCGGTATCAGTCCCAGTAGCCATAAATAGCGCTTCTTGTCCCGCCACTGTTCGGTCGGTATCGCCGGTTCCGCCTGTGGACGTGTTGCCATGTCCGCTCCTTCGCTTTCACCTCATACGTGAGGCAGGTCACCAATGAGGTAGACAATATCCGGCTTTCCGTTCTTGATCTATACAAATCGGCGATTTTGTAAACTTGATCGATCAAGAAGGTCGCGGCAAGACAAATCCGCCGGGAAAGCACCGTGGTGCTTTCCCGGCGGACCGGATACCCGAGGCGGGTTGCGGGTCAGATCACCTCGCCGCGACTGCGCCTGCCCATCATGGAATGTCTGCGGCCGTACGCGAAGTAGATGATCACGCCGAGCAACATCCACACGACGAACCGGATCCATGTTTCGACGGAGAGGTTGAACATCAACCACAGGCAGGCCAGTACCGCGAGAATCGGCACCAGCGGCACCAACGGGACGCGGAACCCACGGGGCAGATCGGGCCGGGTCCGGCGTAGCACGATGACGCCGACCGAGACCAGGACGAAAGCGAACAACGTGCCGATGTTCACCATCTCTTCGAGGGTGCCTATCGGAAAGAAGCCGGCGAGAACAGCTACCACGACACCGACGAGCACGGTGATGCGGACCGGCGTGCCGTGCTTGCCGGTCGGCGCGAGACGCCTCGGCATCAGGCCGTCACGCGACATGGCGAACAGCACCCGGGTCTGGCCCAGCATGAGCACCATTACTACCGTCGTCAGACCGGCCAGTGCACCGAACGAGATGAGATTCTTCGCCCACGTGATGCCGTGAATGTCGAAGGCGGTAGCCAGATTGGACGTGTCGCCGGCCAACTCCTTGTAGTCGACCATCCCGGTGAGAACCAGGGTGACTGCGACGTAGAGAACGGTGACTATCGCGAGTGAGCCCAGGATGCCGCGGGGCAGAGCCTTCTGCGGATCCTTGGTCTCCTCGGCGGTGGTGGCAACGATGTCGAAACCGATGAATGCGAAGAACACGAGACTGGCCGCGGCGAGGAGCCCGTACCAACCGAACGTGCTGCCACCGGCGCCCGTCACATAGGAGAACAGCGACTGGTGAATACCCTCACCGGTCTCGGCGGGCTCGGACGGCGGGATGTACGGCGAATAGTTGTCACTCTCGATATAGAACGCGCCCACCACTACCACCACGAGCACGACCGCCACCTTGATCGTCGTGATGACGAGCGACACGCGTGACGACAGCTTTGTACCGGTGACGAGCAGAACGGTGATGACCGCGACGATCAGCACCGCGCCCCAGTCGAATTTCCACGACCCGAACTGGGCGATCGGCGTGTGATTGCCGATCACCTCGCCGAGATAGAGGGACCACCCCTTGGCGACGACCGAGGCGGCGAGGGCGAACTCCAGGATGAGGTCCCAGCCGATGATCCAGGCGACGAACTCACCGAACGTCGCGTACGAGAAGGTGTATGCACTGCCTGCCACCGGAACGGTCGACGCGAACTCGGCATAGCACAGTGCCGCGAGACCACACGCGATTGCGGCGATCACGAACGCGGCCGACACTGCAGGTCCCGCGACGTTCCCGGCGGTCCGGGCGGTAAGGGTGAAGATGCCGGCACCGATGACGACGGCGACACCGAACACCGTGAGGTCCCACGCCGTGAGGTCTTTCCGGAGCTTGGTCTCGGGCTCGTCCGTGTCGCGGATCGACTGCTCGATCGACTTGGTCCGGAACAGTCCATTGGCGCGACCGCTCACCTCCGGTCCACTGCCTTTGTCCTGGATGGCCACATCAGCCTCCTCATTCGAAAGTTGCGGTTCAGCCTATGCTTCGGCGGCCCTGAACAGGTCGGGTTCGAGGTAGATGCGACGGCCGCCGAAACCGCTCGTCGCACCCGGACCTCGGTCCGCAAAGGCGGCTCACAGGCTACGCGATGGGTGCGCCGACTCTCGCATTGAACAACTGGACTCGGTCCGATGTCGCGGTCACCGACACGTCGGGGTCCTCCGCGGCGATCCAGACTGCACTGCCCTGTTCCACATCGAGGCGCTCGCTACCGCACGCCACCTGAACCGAACCCGCGGTGCAGAGCAGAATCTGCGGACCTTCCGTCCGGAAGCGATGTTCGACAGCACCGTTCGACGACAGATCGATCCTCGTCAAACAGAATTCGGGAGCGGGCGAGACGTACATGGCCTCGGCGCTGCCGGGCAACTCCTCGGCCTCGAGGACAGGGATGTCGACGGAATCGAAGTCGAGCACCCGGAGGAGTTCGGGAACGTCGACGTGCTTGGGAGTGAGTCCACCGCGGAGAACGTTGTCGGAGTTCGCCATGATCTCCACGGCCATCCCGTGCAGGTACGCGTGGAGGTTTCCCGCGTCGAGGTAGAGCGCCTGCCCAGGCTCGAGGGTGACCCTGTTCAGCAGGAGAGCGGCGAGGACGCCCGCATCACCGGGATACACCTCACTCAACTCGAGTGCGGTTCGGACCTCGGCAACGAAGTCACCGTCCTTGGCTCCTGACAGATACTCGACGCACCCGTCGAGCACACGCGGCATCAGCGCACTGAGGACGGGCTGGGGCAGAGTGATCCAGGTGGTGAACAGGGCACGCAACCCGTCCGAGTCGGGTTGCCCCGCAATGAGCCCGGCGTAGGGCTGGAGTTCGGGCACCGCGATCGCGTCGAGCAGCTCCACCGTCCGCTTCGGATCCCGGAAACCGGCCAGAGCGTCGAACCGGCTCAGCGCGACCACGAGCTCCGGTTTGTGGCTGTCGTCCTTGTAGTTGCGAATCGAGGATCCGAGCGGGATGCCCAGCTCGTTCTCGCGCGCGAAACCTTCGCGGGCCTGTTCCGCACTCGGGTGCGCCTGGAGCGACAGCGGCTCCTCGGCGGCAAGCAGTTTGAGGAGGAACGGAAGGCGTTCGCCGAAGGTCTCGACGCTGCGGCGGCCGAGTTGGCGCTCCGGCTCGGTGCGCACCAGGTCCAGGAGCGACCGCTCCCCTTCGTCGGTGACGACGCGTGCGGGATCCGCCGGATGAGCACCGAGCCACAGTTCCGCCTCCGGATGTGCCGTCGGAACGGGCAGTCCGCGCAGCTCAGCGATAGCGGTGCGCGATCCCCATGCATAGGATCGGAGCGCACCTTCGAGTCGGTGCACTAGATACCGCCGATCAGCTGCAGGTATGCGGCAGTCATGTCGAGCCGCCCTACGAGGACCGCGGCCTGCTCGAGTTCCGACCGCTGCGACGGCGACGGGCCCTCGTCGGAAGCTGCGACGACGATGTCGGCGTCCCCCAGCACCGCGGTCTTGCGTTCGGTCAGCATCAGCTCGGCCTCGGCCGAGAAGACAAAGGTGCGGACGGGACTGGCGGAGGGCGGGCCGTCGAGTTCCGGATCGTGGAAGATCGAATCGGGAACGGCCGCCGGCGCACGGAATGTGTTCGCCGCACTCAGGACGTCCGACAGTTCGGACGCGGTTGCCACCCGGCCCGCGTGCAGTAGCGCCTCGGCGCCGTGACGCGCCAGTTCCATCGCGCTTTCCGTGTCGCCGGTGAGCACGACTCGTCGTCCCTGCATCCGCGAGGCGAGAGACTTCGCCGGATTGTGGAAGACCTCGTTCGTCGGTCGATCGCGGAGGGATTCGCTGTCGACGGCGTCGGCGAGCTGCTCGAGATCGGGCACCTCGTCGCCCCACCGCTCGGATCCCACCACGCGCAGGACCGCGAGGAGGACCGCGAAGTATCGCAGCAGACCATGACGGGTCAGAGCCCGAACCCTGGGCGCGAACATCAGCACGCGCCCCGCCGCGGCCGCCTGCAGAGGCCCCTCATCGGGTGCAGCCACCACTACCTCGGCGCCCCGGCGCACCGCCGCATCGATGGCCTGCACGAGTCGAGGATCACCGGCGTCGTCGCCGGCCACCACGACCACGTCGAGGGGTCCGACCCATACCGGTGTACTGGCGGCACGGACGAGGGGGAACCCGATCCGTTCGGCGAGGACCGCCGTGAGGATCGCCGCGCCACGGCTAGCCCGTCCCGAGCCGGTCACCACCACCACACTGCGCGGCCGAAGACCGTGCAGGCGTTCGAGAACCCCCTCCTCGACGGCGGCTCTGGTGGCCCGGATCTGGGCGCCGCCCATCGCCGCGGACCGAAGGACTCCCACGGTGTCCGCGGCAACCAGTGCGTCACCGTCGTCGAGATCCAACAGGGGCGTCGGCGCTGTCATGACACCGCACCCCCTTTCTCTTTTCTCGGAACAAGCCTCATCGAAACTTGTGTGCGTGTAAAACCTGTTATTCCAACTATGGCAGTCAGGATCGGACGATGCCCAGTATCTCGGTAACGAGTGCGTCTACGTCTTCCGCCGTGGGCGCTTCCACGTTGAGCCGTAGCAGCGGTTCGGTATTGGACGCCCGCAGATTGAACCAGGCACGGCCGGCCAGATCGACGGTCACGCCATCGAGCCGGTCGACACCCGTGCTGCGATCGGCGAACGCAGACACGACTGCAGCGGTGCGCTCCGCAGCGTCGGCGACGGTGGAGTTGATTTCCCCGGAGGCCGCGTACCGCTCGTACTTGGCCATCAGCTCGGACAACGGACGCTCCTGCTCCCCCAGCGCAGCGAGCACGTGCAGTCCCGCCAGCATCCCCGAGTCGGCGCCCCAGAACGAGCGGAAGTAATAGTGCGCGGAGTGCTCACCACCGAAGACCGCACCGGTCTCCGCCATCTGTTGCTTGATGAAGGAATGGCCGACCCTTGTGCGCACCGGCGACCCGCCCAGCTCGGTGACCAGTTCCGGGACCGCCCGCGACGTGATGAGGTTGTGGATGATGGTGGCGCCGGGCTCCTTCGCCAGCTCCCGCTCGGCGACGAGGGCCGTCACCGCCGACGGCGAAACGGGATTTCCCAGCTCGTCCACGACAAAGCAGCGGTCGGCGTCACCGTCGAATGCCAGACCGATGTCGGCACCCGTCTTCCGCACATGCTCCTGCAGATCGACCAGATTGGCGGGGTCGAGCGGATTCGCCTCGTGGTTGGGGAACGTGCCGTCGAGTTCGAAGAACAGCGGTTCCACGGTCACCGGCATGGGCTCGAGCACGGCAGGCACAGTGTGCCCACCCATCCCGTTCCCCGCGTCGACCGCGACCTTCAAATGTCGCATGTCGGCGAGATTGACGAGGCCGCGGACGAAGCTCGCGTACCGCTGGAGTACGTCCTCGTCCGTCACCGCGCCGGGCGCTCCGTCGAACTCGGGAACTCCCTCGATCACCTCGGCGGCGATCGTCGCCAGGCCGGTCTCCTGACCGACCGGCTTGGCTCCGGCACGGCAGAGTTTGATCCCGTTGTACTCGGCGGGATTGTGGCTCGCAGTGAACATCGCACCCGGGCAGTCGAACAGCCCCGACGCGAAATACAACTGGTCGGTCGACGCCAGGCCGATGAGAACCACGTCGACACCCTGCGCGGTGACACCGTGGGCGAAGGCCTTCACGAGGTCCGGGGAGGATGCCCGCATATCGTGGCCGACGACCACCTTTTTCGCCCCGTCGTCGCGCACGAGTCGCGCGAAGGCGCCGCCGACATCCTGGACGAACGCGGCATCGATGAGTTCACCGACCACACCACGCACGTCGTAAGCCTTGATCACGGCATGTACGGACTCGGCTGATCGCGCCACTTCTGTTTTCTCCTTTGCGAGCACCAGTGCTGGCGCCAGCCTAATGCCTGCCCGGCGCGGGCACGTCCCGGCAACCGCGAGACGGCGCTCACGCCAAGGACGGACGAGCGGGAAGTCAGTTGGCCGGGTCGGGAAGAACCCGCAGGTGACCACGGCGACCGGTTCGGACCGGTGGGGTGTGCATGCCGGTGTCGGCACGTTCTTCGGCGGCGGCGGCTCGTTCGGAACGCCCGCGCTCGCCCAACCCGGCCTCGCGCACGGCCTCCGCCAATGCGGTCAGATCATCCTCGTCCGGCGTGCTCGAGGAGAATCCGCCCTCGTACCGGACCAGTTCCCACCCCTTCGGCGCGGTGATCCGCGAAGCGTGGGTGTCGCACAGATCCCAGGAATGAGGCTCGTCGACGGTGGCCAGAGGACCCACGACAGCGGTGGAATCCGAATAGACGTACGTGAGCGTCGCGACAGCGGGGTTCTTGCACCCGGGGCGGCAGCATCGACGCAGAGATCTCACAGCTAGGGAGCCTAGCCCCACGGAGGCCCGGCACCTACTCGGACACACCGAGAGTGTGCGGCTGTCGTAATGTCCAGTCCATGTCCAGAGCACGACGCAGGCGTCCGGTGACCACCCGATCAGTCGACCGTCGGGGACGCGGAATTCGCGGGTCGGTGTTCCCGCCCGACGCGCCCGCACGGCGCAGTCGCGCGGAAAAATTCGATCTCGTGGTGCTCGAAGCGTTTGCGCCGATCGACGCACAGTGGCGTGAGCGCCTCACAAAGCTGGACATCGCCGTTGACGAGGTCCCGAAAATTCATGCGCTCGATCCGGATTCGGTGAACTGGCCGCCGGAGGTCGTGGCGGACGGACCGGTGCCGCTGTCGCGGCTGATACCCGCGGGCATCGACCGGCACGGCACCGCTACCCGCGCGCGGGTGGTCCTGTTCCGCCGTCCGCTCGAACAGCGTGCTAAAGACCCGGACGATCTGACCGACCTGGTGCACGACGTGCTCGTACAGCAGGTGAGTACCTACCTCGGCGTCGAACCAGAAATCATCGACCCCGATCTGCCGGGCGAGGAGGACTGACTAGACGATCCCCCGCTTGAGCCGACGGCGCTCGCGCTCCGACAGGCCACCCCAGATGCCGAACCGCTCGTCGTTGGCCAACGCGTAGTCCAGGCACTCGTCCTTGACTTCACAGCCCAAGCAGATTCGCTTCGCTTCCCGCGTGGAGCCGCCCTTTTCCGGGAAGAAGGCCTCAGGATCGGTCTGCGCGCACAGCGCGCGTTCCTGCCACTGATCCTCGATGGTCTCGAAAAGATGGTCGAAACCCGTCACCACGCTCAACGCCGGGCGAGTGCCCGCCGTCTCGATCTCCTGCGCGACGAGTTGTCGCACCGGATTCTCACTTACCTTGTCTTCTTGCACACAGACTTCTTGAACACAGACGCCGTCTGCTGCGCCTGCTTCGGAATTGGTCTGCGGTTCGTCGCTTACTGTGCTCCAGCGAGTCTCCGACTCGACCTGCTCATTGGGCATCGCTCCGCCTCCTCACCTGTGATAGCGCAGAAAATTTCGATCGTTCACGTACCCCGAACCGAACACCCCTGCCATCCGTTCGAACAACCGTTCGAATTGATCCCCGCTGCAAGCGATTCCACGCCTACAACCGTCGGAATGACATATTTGTGATTAGACACGCCCAGCGTGTCGCGGTCAAGCTAAGCCGAAAATGTCCATTACTATTTCGCGCTCGAATTCGCGGAGGGAAGCGGCCGACCGCCTCCGCCGGAGCACCGCCTAGGCTTTGCTTCGTGAACGTGACTGTATTGGTTGGCGGAGTCGGTGGGGCTCGATTCCTGCAAGGCGTACGCAGACTCCTCGGCACCGACGGGGCGCAGGAGGGCGACTCTCCCACCCCTCGGATCACCGCTGTCGTCAATGTCGGTGACGACGTGTGGATGCACGGCCTGCGCATCTGCCCCGACCTGGACACCTGCATGTACACCCTCGGCGGCGGCATCGACACCGAGCGTGGATGGGGTCATGCGGGAGAGACCTGGAACGCCAAGGAGGAACTTGCGGCGTACGGTGCCAAACCCGATTGGTTCGGTCTGGGCGACCGCGACATCGCCACACACCTGATTCGCAGCCAGATGCTGCGCACGGGGTACCCGTTGTCGGCTGTGACCGAGGCCCTGTGCAATCGCTGGCAGCCGGGTGTCGCCCTGTTGCCGGTCACCGACGACCGCAGTGAGACGCATGTCGTCATCACGGATCCGGAAGACGGTGAGCAGCGCGCAATCCACTTCCAGGAATGGTGGGTCCGGCACCGCGCCCAGGTCCCGACACACAGTTTCGCGCACATCGGAGCCGAGCAGGCGAAGCCCGCCCCCGGAGTGGTGGAGGCGATCGAGTCCGCGGACATCGTCCTGCTCGCCCCGTCGAATCCGGTGGTCAGCATCGGGGCGATCCTCGCCGTCCCGGGCATCCGCGGGGCCTTGCGCACGACGGCCGCGAAGGTGGTCGGCGTCTCCCCGATCATCGGCGGAAAGCCGTTGCGCGGCATGGCGGACGAATGCCTGGACGTCATCGGGGTCGAGACGTCGGCGGAGGCGATCGGGCGCTACTACGGGGCGCGCAGCGGGACCGGAATCCTCGACGGCTGGCTGGTCCACCACACCGACACCGCCGACGTTCCCGGGGTCGAGGTCCGGAGTGTGCCGTTGATCATGACCGACCACGACGCGACCGCGGCAATGGTCCGGGCCGCCCTGGACGTGGCAGGGGTGCCGCTGTGAACGATCACGCGCCGGGCGGCCCGCTCGAAATCCTGCCGGTCCTCGGTCTGCCCGAGTTCCGCCCCGGCGACGATCTCGCCGCCGCCGTGGTTGCGGCGGCATCGTGGCTTCGCGACGGTGACGTGCTGGTGGTCACCAGCAAGGTGTTCTCCAAAGTGGAGGGCCGCATCGTCGCCTCCCCCACCGATCCCGACGAACGAGACGCCGCCCGGCGGCGCCTCGTCGAGCAGGAAGCCGTCCGCATCGTCGCCAGGAAGGGACGCACACTGATCACCGAGAATCGCCTCGGGATCGTCCAAGCGGCCTCGGGGATCGACGGTTCGAACGTCGAGGGGTCCGAACTCGCTCTGCTGCCCGAGGATCCGGACCGCAGCGCTCGTGGTCTCCGGGACGCGATCAAGGCCGCCCTCGGTGTCACCGTCGCTGTCGTCGTCACCGACACGATGGGACGGGCGTGGCGTAATGGTCAGATCGATGCCGCGATCGGTGCGGCCGGTCTTCCCGTCCTGCACGCGTATGCCGGGGCCCGCGACGGCCAGGGCAACGAGCTGATCGTCACCGAAGTGGCGATCGCCGACGAGATCGCCGCGGCAGGCGATCTCGTGAAGGGAAAGCTCGGCGGCGTGCCCGTCGCTGTCGTGCGGGGCCTCGACGTCGGCGACGACGGGTCCCGCGGGGCGGATCTGATCCGGCGCGGACCGGAAGACTTGTTCTGGCTCGGCACCGCCGAATCGCTGGCTCAGGGCCGATCCGAGGCCCTTCTGCTGCGGCGCTCGATCCGGCAGTTCTCCGACGAGCCTGTCGACGCCGACGCCGTTCGCGCCTCGATCTCCGAAGCGCTCACCGCTCCTGCGCCGCACCACACTCGCCCGGTCCGGTTCGTCTGGATCCGGACCCGCGCGATCCGGGACGAACTGCTGTCCCGCATGCGGGATCAGTGGCGGGCCGACCTCACCTCCGACGGCATGGACGCGGCGGCCGTCGAAGCCCGGGTGGCGCGGGGGAACATTCTCTTCGACGCCCCCGAGGTCGTCATCCCCTTCTGTGTTCCCGACGGCGCCCACAGCTATCCCGACGCGCGCAGGCAAACGGCCGAATCCACGATGTTCACCGTGGCCGTCGGCGCGGCTGTGCAGGGATTGCTCGTCTCCTTGGCCGTCAAGGGGATCGGCAGTTGCTGGATCGGCTCGACAATATTCGCCGCCGACGTCGTGCGCAGCGTCCTGGAACTGCCCGCCGACTGGCAGCCTCTCGGTGCCGTCGCGATCGGCCATCCCCTGGAGCCGCTCGCGCCGCGAGATGTCCCCGACCCCGCCGACGCCCTTCTCGAACGGTGATCGCCGCGACATGAGCGCCGAATCTCTGCACCGGTCTGCGACCGAGGTACTCGAGTCCTGGAAAACAGGTAGCGAGAGCGACGAATCGTTACGCCACACCATGCTTGCGTTCCTCGGTTCCGCACCCCTCGGCTGCCTTCGCGAGCACGCCCCGGGTCACATCACGGCGTCGTCGTTGGTGCTGGACGACGGCGGCTGCCACGTCCTCCTCACCTTGCATCCCCGTGTCGGCCGGTGGATCCAGCTGGGCGGGCACTGCGAGGCCACCGACGAGACCGTCGTCGACGCGGCCCTGCGCGAGGCATGCGAAGAGTCGGGTATTCCAGATCTACGGATCGACCCCGAATTGCTTTCGGCGCACACACATCCCATCACCTGTTCACTGGGACAGCCGACCCGCCATCTCGATCTGCGCTTCCTCGTACGAGCCCGGCCCGACGCACACATCGTGCGCAGTTCCGAATCCACAGACCTGCGCTGGTGGCCGGTGGACGCGCTGCCGCCCGCCGCGGAGAAGTCGACGATCGACCACCTGGTCCATCTCGCCGGGCTGCGCTGAGCAGGACTACCTGCGCCAGGTGGCGCAGTAGTCCTGTGTGCCTACGCCTTTCACACGTCGGTGCTGAACCGCACTCCGCCGTCCGGAAGCGTCACACCCGGCCACACCCGGGCCCCACGCAACAGCTCACACCGGGCACCGATGTCGGCTCCGTCGCCGATCACCGCATCGCGGACCAGAGCCCGCGGACCGATGCGCGCACCGAAACCGATGATGGACCGTTCCACGGTCGCCCCTGCCTCGACGACCGCACCGTCGAACAGCACGGCGCCGTCGAGGCGTGCACCCGCCCCGACCTCGGCCCCCCGGCCGACCACGGTGCCGCCGATCAGCAAGGCACCCGGGGCGACACCCGCTCCTGGGTGAACCAGGGATTCGCCGCGGGGCCCGTCGAGTGCCGGCGAGGGGGCAATGCCCCGGACGAGGTCCGCCGAGCCGCGGACGAAGTCCTCCGGAGTGCCCATGTCACGCCAGTACGACGAGTCCACGTGCCCGTACACTCGGGCGCCCTCCGCCAGCAGAGCCGGGAAGACCTCGCGCTCCACCGACACCGGCCGTCCGGATGGGATCTGTTCGATGATGTCGCGCTTGAACACGTAGCAGCCAGCGTTGATCTGGTCTGTCGGCGGGTCCTGAGTCTTCTCCAGGAACGCCGTGACGCGTCCGTCCGCGTCGGTGGGAACGCAACCGAACGCCCGCGGATCGCCCACCCGCACGAGGTGCAGCGTGACGTCGGCTTCGGTGGTTCGGTGTGTGTCGAGGATCCCGCCGAGGTCGGTGCCGCCGAGCACGTCACCGTTGAACACCATGGTGTTCTCACCGCGCAGTTTCGGAAGCACGTTGCGGATGCCGCCACCGGTTCCGAGCGGCTCGGTCTCCGTGACGTAGTCGATCTCGAGACCCAGCTTCGACCCGTCACCGAAGTATTCTTCGAACACCTCCGCTTTGAATGACGTGCCCAGGACGACGTGGTTGATTCCCGCCGCCGCGATACGCGCGAGCAGGTGGGTGAGGAACGGCAGACCTGCCGTCGGCAGCATCGGCTTGGGCGCCGACAACGTCAGCGGGCGAAGCCGAGTGCCCTTGCCTCCCACCAGCACCACTGCATCGGTCTTCTGTTCACCTGTCATCGGACGTCGCCCCCTCGTTGGTCATTCTTGTGTCGTTCGCGCACTGCCGCGGCCACCGCCAACCTCGACCGCACCGCCAATCCTCCCCGGAGGGCCCACCGCAACGGCGCCTGCCACCAGTGCGGGTGCCGGTCTGCCTGGAAGCGGTAGGCACTTTGGTGATGGGCAGGCAACATCAATTCGGGATGCTTCCCGGCTGCATGCCCCTTGGCGTGCGTGACCTCGGCCGACGGGACGTAGACGTTGAGCCACCCCGCCTTGCCCAGCCGGTCACCGAGATCGACATCCTCCATGTACATGAAGTAGCGGGAGTCGAAACCGTTGATCGAATCGAATGCCGCCCGGCGCATCAGCAGGCATGAACCGGACAACCAGCCGACCGCGCGCTCGCTGAGCGACTCGTTCTCCTGGCGGTAACCGGCGGTCCAGGGATTGGACGGCCACACCGTGCCCAGGACCGCGTGGCCTGCCCCCGACACCAGGTCGGGCACCTGGCGCGCCGAGGGATACACGCTTCCGTCGGGTTCGAGCACGAGGGGACCGAGGGCTCCCGCCCGTGGCCACCGCTCCGCAGCCGCGAGAAGAACGTCGATCGATCCGGGCGCCCACCGAACATCCGGATTGGCCACGACGACGAACTCGATCTCTTCGTCGATCTCCGCCACAGCCCGGTTGACGGCACCGCCGTAACCGATGTTCCCGCCGGTGCGTAACAGGCGCACATGCTCGTACGCCTTGTCCGCAGCCTCGGGAGCGCCGTCCGTCGAACCGTTGTCGGCCATCACGACCTGCGGCTCTTCTTTCGTCGCCTCGGCGAGAGTGTCCAGGAAATGCTCCAGATGCTCGCCTGGCGAATAGGTCACCGTCACCACGGCCAGCTTCGAACTCACGCGGGCAAGCGTAGCCGTTCCGGCGCGCTCCGCCTCACACGACCGTTGTCAGCGCTGCGCGCAAGGCGTCACGCCACGGCCGCATAGGTGTGAGCCCTGCGCCTACCCAGGCGTTCTGTGACAGAACAGAGAACGCCGGGCGCGGGGCGGGGCGCACGAACTGCGTACTCGAGCATGGGCGAACCCGCTCCGGGTCGGCCCCTGCCTCCTCGAAAACCGCCCGGGCGAGGTCGTACCAGCTGGCCTTTCCTGCGTTGGTGGCATGCAGTACCGGGACCGTGACATCGGTGCGGAGTACCAGTTCCAGGAGGGCAGCCGCGAGGTCCCCGGCGAAGGTGGGCGAACCCACCTGATCGTTCACCACGTCGATCGTGTCGCGCTCACGTTCGAGGCGGAGCATGGTGGCCACGAAATCGGAACCCGCACCGCTGTAGACCCACGCGGTCCGCACGACGTGGGCGGTGGGAAGCGCTGCGTGCACAGCGCGCTCACCCGCCAGTTTGGTGCGCCCATACGCTGTCGCCGGCCCGGTCGGCGAATCCACCTCGTACGGCGTGTCCGCCTGGCCGGCGAACACGTAGTCGGTGGAGACGTGCACCAGCCGCGCACCCGCGCGGGCACACGCCGCCGCGAGATTCGCCGGGCCTCGCTCGTTGACGGCGAGTGCCGTCGCCTCGTCGGATTCGGCGGCGTCCACTGCGGTGTACGCAGCGCAGTTGATCACGACCGATCCGCTCTCCACCTGCGCGTCCACGGCGCCGCGGTCGGTGATGTCGAGTTCGTCCGATCCCACGCCGCGCACCGCGATTCCTGCTGCCTCCGCGCATCGGACAAGGTGTCTGCCCAGTTGTCCCCGGGCACCGGTCACCAGTATTTCCGTCACGCGGTCAGTCTGGCACGCCGATCGCCGCGTCCCGACTCCGAACGCGCCGACCAGTAGCCTGGTTTGCGTGTCACACGAGCAACCCGTTCCGGGCGACCCCCCGAGGACGCGCCGGCATCCCGTCCACATCGCGGCGGCCGTGCTGTCGGTGCTCGCACTCGTCGTCACGGGCTTCGCGTGGCGGAGCATCGATTCGTTGCGGAACAATCTGGCGACGGCGGGCGGTCTCGGACTCGGCGGAAGCGCCGACGGCGCCGTCGACATCCTCATGGTGGGTACGGACAGCCGCACCGATGCGCACGGCAACCCGTTGTCCCAGGAGGAACTCGATTCGCTGCGGGCCGGCGAGGAGGTGGCGTCCAATACCGACACCATCGTCCTGATCCGCGTACCGAACGACGGCAGTTCCGCCACCGCCATTTCCATCCCCCGCGACTCCTACGTCAACGTTCCGGGAATCGGCAAATCCAAGATCAATGCGGCATACGGCGCCACCAAAGAAACGGAGCGGTTGAAGCTCGTCGAGGGCGGCGCGACCGATGAGGAGGCCGAGGAGCAGTCGACGGAGTCCGGCCGGGAGGCACTCATCAAATCGGTCGCGGAATTGACCGGCATCACCGTCGACCACTACGCCGAGGTCGGGTTGCTCGGATTCGTCCTCCTGACCAACGCGGTGGGCGGCGTCGACGTGTGCCTCAACGAGCCGGTGGACGAGGACATGTCCGGGGCACATTTCCCCGCTGGTGAGCAGTCGCTGAAGGGCGCCGACGCGTTGAGCTTCGTCCGGCAACGCCACGACCTCCCCCGCGGTGACCTCGACCGCATCGTGCGACAGCAGGTGTTCATGGCGTCGCTCGTCGGCAAGGTTCTGTCCGCGAAAACCCTCAGCGATCCGGGCAAGCTGAACGAACTGAGCGCTGCGGTCCAGCGTTCCGTCGTACTCGACGACGACTGGGACATCATCGAATTCGCCACCCAACTCCAGGACCTGGCCGGTGGCAAGGTGCAGTTCGACACCATTCCGGTAGCCGATCTCAACGGCATGACCGACTACGGCGAGTCCATCGTCGAGGTCGATCCGAAGGCCGTGAAGAAGTATGTGGCGGGTCTCGTCGGTGAAGAACCGAGCGACTCGGAGGACCCGACCACCACCACACCGAACATCGACGCGTCCACTGTGACCGTGGATGTCGCGAACGCCAGCGACATCGGGGGCCTCGCCACCGGTGTCTCCGATGCCCTCACCGCGCTGGGCTACATACAGGGTGAGGTGGGTAACTACACCGGCACCTCGGTGAGTTCCACCACGGTCTTCGCCCACTCCGCGGACGACGACAGCGCCAAGGCGGTTGCATCGGCACTCGGTGGGCTGCCCACCGACACCGATTCGTCTCTGCCCGAAGGCTCGGTTCGCGTGGTGCTGTCCGACGACTACGACGGCCCGACCTCCGCGGAGACCACCGCCACGAGCGGAACTACCGAGACCGCCGGCACGTCCTCCGCGGCAGGTACCTCGCCCACTCCGGCACCGTCCGGCCCGCCCATCGATGCCGGCTCCTCCGGCCCGCGCTGCGTGAACTAGAGAACGAGAAACGAGCTGTGTCCATGAACCATGCCTCCCGCACGCTGACCGATGCCCTTCTCGACCCCATCCTGGCGAGCGACCCGGCGGGTCCACGAGTGACGTTCTACGACGACGCCACCGGCGAACGGGTCGAACTCTCCGCGCTCACCCTGACCAACTGGGCCGCGAAGACCGCCAATCTGTTGCGGGACGAGTTCGCCCTCGAACCGGGGGCGCGGGTGTGCGTGCTGCTTCCCGCGCACTGGCAGACCGCCGCAGTTCTCCTCGGTGCCTGGTGGGCTGGGGCCGAGGTCGTCCTCGAGCCCGACGAGCGGGCGGAAGTCGCACTTGTGTCGGTGGACCGTCTCGACGACGTCGACGACGTACCCGAGGTCGCGGTGCTTTCTCTCGACGCATTCGGACGCCCCGTCCCCGATCTCCCGGTCGGCATTACCGACTACGCCACCTCCGTCCGCGTCCACGGCGACCAGTTCCGGCCGACCGTCGCCGGACCAGCGCTCGCCGGGGCCGGCGTGGACGACGTTCTCGAGGCCGCACGAGCGTCGGCCGACGCGCAGGGAATCACGTCGACGGATCGGGTGTCGTCCGATGCCGATTGGGATTCGCCCGATGCACTGATCGGCGGGCTGATCGCCGTCTTCGCGGCCGGCGCGTCGCTGGTGCAGGTGGCCAACGCAGACCCGTCGGCTCACGCGCGGCGGATCGATACCGAGAAAATCACGCGTCAGCTGACGCGGTAGCCACCGTCCGCCAGTCCCGCGGCGATCTCGAATCTGTTGCGCCTCCCGGGGTGCCGTAACTCCTCGAACAGGTACCGCAGCCCGAAGGTCCACCCGTACGTCGCCCACTGGTCGGCATGCACCGACTCGTGTCGCAGTAGCGGACGCGCCGGCATCCGGCCCGTGAGAAACGCGCCACCGATGGTGGTGCCCCCACGCGCGAAACCGCCCCTCATACCGCTGCACACGAAGATGCCGAACTCGTCGTCGAAGGCAATCCGTCCACCCCACGCCCGCCCATACACCAACGCCAAGCGGGTGATCGCCGCCGACTGTGCATTCCCCCGTGACGCACGGATGACCGCGATCCCACGACTGCGTCTCATCCGTGGAGGATAGGTGCTTGCGGCGAGCTTCATCCACCACATCACGCCCATCCACAGACCAACCGGAAGTCCCAGTTCCCCGCAGGAGTGACCCAGCGGTCACCGCGATGCTGTCGACCATGACCACAAGCATTCGTACCCTGAAGGAACTGACCGACGCCGGAATCCCGCGCGGCACGATCGCCGCCCGGTGCCGGAGTGGCCGCTACCACCGCGTCCTGCCATCGGTGTACTCCCTCGTCGAACCCGACACGTATATCCGGTGCGCCGCATTGTCCGAGTGGCGCCCGGACGGGGTCCTGAGTCACCGCACAGCAGCCTGGCTCTACGGGTGGTTACCCGAGCCGGTGGTCGTCGAGGCGACGATCCCCAGGGCGCTCCGCGTGACGCCCCCGGACTGGTTACGGCTGTACCGCCGCGACCTCCCGACATCGTCGGTATCGATGGTGTCGCTGCTCCCTGTGGTCTCGTCCGCTCGAGCGCTCTTCGACTGCGCCGTCGTCATGCCAGAGCGCGACGTCGCGTCGCTTGTCGACACCGAACTCAACCGAAGCGTCGATCCCGACGAATTCCGGGACCTCTGCATCACCCACCGCGGTCGGCACGGCGCACCCGCAGCACGGCTGCTTCTACGCCACGCGGCCCTCCGCGCCGCGTCGGAACCCGAGCGGGTACTCGGTAGAGAGCTCAGCCTCCGCGGTTGTCCGCTCGAGGCCAACCACCCAATCGGTCCGTACTCGGGTGATTTCGTCGATGAGCAGGCGCGGATCGTCGTCGAGGTCGACGGCCGCGAATTCCACAGCGACCCGAAGGTGTTCCGGAACGACCGACGGCGTCAAAATTGGCTCGTCAGGGAGGGGTGGATGGTGCTCCGCTTCGCGGCCTACGACGTCCTGGCGCATCCCGATGTGATCGCCGACGAGATCGTCACTGCGGTGCGTCGGCGCCGCCGCAGTCGGCGCTGACAGTGCACTCAGCCGAGCAGCTTCTCGCGCAGGGCTTTGTCCTTGTCGAGAACCATCGATTCGAGCCCGTCCTGGAACGCGGCCATCTGCCGTTGCAGGGTGGGGTCGGCGGCACCGAGGATGCGGACGGCGAGCAGACCCGCATTACGGGCTCCGCCGATGGAGACCGTCGCGACGGGAACGCCCGCAGGCATCTGCACGATCGAGAGCAGGGAATCCATGCCGTCGAGGTACTTCAGCGGAACCGGCACACCGATGACGGGCAGTGGGGTGGCCGAGGCGACCATGCCGGGCAGATGCGCGGCGCCGCCGGCACCGGCGATGATCACCTTGACGCCGCGACCGGCAGCGGACTTCGCGTAGTCGAGCATCCGCTGCGGTGTGCGGTGGGCGGAGACGACACCGACCTCGAACCGGACACCGAACTCCGCGAGGGCCTCCGCGGCGGCTTCCATGGTGGGCCAGTCGGAGTCGCTGCCCATGATGAGCCCGACCTGCGCGCCCTGCTGTGCTGCCGATTCACTCACCGTGTACATCCCATCCGTCGGTCCATTCCGCGTGTGAAAGCCAATGCGCCGCCCGCTCGGCCCGCTCACGCACCGCGGCCACGTACTGGGGGTCGTCGACGGACCCGGGGCCGCCCACGATGTTGACGTGGCCGATCTTGCGGTCCTTGCGTTCGCCCTTGCCGTAGAGGTGCACCTTGGCGTCGGGCATCCGCGCAAACAGGTGGTGGACCCGTTCGTCCATGCTCATCTCCGGAGCGGTGGGCGCCCCGAGGACGTTCGCCATGACGGTGAGCGGCGCGATCGGCGCGGTATCACCGAGGGGGTAGTCGAGGACGGCACGCAGATGCTGCTCGAACTGCGAGGTGCGGGCGCCGTCCATGGTCCAGTGGCCCGAGTTGTGCGGGCGCATCGCCAGTTCGTTGACCACGAGGGTGCCGTCGGAGGTTTCGAAGAGCTCTACCGCCATGGCGCCCACCACACCGAGTTCGGAGGCGAGCCGCAACGCCAATCCCTCTGCCGCTGCGGCGAGGGACTGGGGCAGCTGCGGAGCCGGAGCCAGGACGACGGCGCACTGGCCGTGCCGCTGAACGGTTTCCACGACCGGCCACGTGGCCCCCTGGCCGAACGGTGACCGTGCCACCATCGCCGACAGTTCGCGGCGCATGTCGACCTTCTCCTCCACGAGGAGGGCGACACCGTTGTCGAGTTGCTGCGTGACGATGCGCTCGGCTTCGTCCGAATCGTCGGTGATCCAGACACCCCGGCCGTCGTATCCGCCGCGGACGGCCTTGATCACCAGCGGCCATCCGTGCTGCGCGCCGAACTTCACGACGTCCTCGGCCCACGTCACTTCGGCGAAGGCCGGGACGGGCGCACCGAGCTCGCCGAGCTTGCGACGCATCGCCAGCTTGTCCTGCGCATACACCAGCGCCTGCGGCGGCGGCTGCACATTGACGCCCTCGGCGACGAGGACGTCGAGGTGCTCGGTCGGGACGTGCTCGTGGTCGAAGGTCAGCGCATGCGAACCGACTGCCGCCTCACGCAGCGCGTTCAGGTCGGTGTGGCTGCCGAGAACGACGTCGGGGCTCACCTGTGCGGCAGGTTCGTCGAGCGCACCCGAGAGCACGCGCAGCGTCTGGCCGAGCGCAATCGCGGCCTGGTGCGTCATCCGCGCGAGTTGGCCACCGCCGATCATCGTCACGACGGGTTGCCCGGCGTGCAGATCGCGGGGGGTCGTGGGACGCGGTGAGGAGTCAGAGTTGCCGGTCACGGGTCATAAGTTTGTCACGTCCGGTGCCGGGTCCCCGCGCCGAGGTGGTAGCACGTCACTTTCTGTGATTCTCCTGATGATTTCACCGCCAGTTAGTGGTATTGCGTCCTGCTTTCGTAAACTTCTCCGTTGTGTCATTCGTCGATGGTGTCCTTGCACGCGTACCCCAGCCTTTCCGGGCTCTCGCGTTGCGGCATCACGAACTGATCAAGTTCGCCATCGTCGGCGGCACCACTATGGTGTTCGACCTGGCCATCTTCTACTCGCTCAGCCTCACGATCCTGGAAGAGAAGCCGGTCGTCGCGAAGGTTCTTTCCGGCGTCCTGGCAACAGTGCTGAGCTACATCCTCAACCGCGAATGGTCCTTCAAGAATCGCGGTGGACGCGAGCGCCACCACGAGGCGTTGCTGTTCTTCACCATCAGTGGCATCGGAGTTCTCATCGCCGCTGCCCCCTTGTGGACCGCCAACAACGTCTTCGATATCCGTGCCAACCAGGAAAATCTCACCACTCTGGTGATCGTCGACTTCGTGCTCAACTACATCATCGGGAATCTTCTGCAGATGGTCTTCCGGTTCTGGGCGCTGCGCCGGTTCGCCTTCCCGGAACAGACTGTCCGCATCGATCCGGATCTGGTCGACGAGGCCGCCGAGGAAGAAATCGGCCACGCTTGAGCCGAGGGAGCGCTCCTACCGTGGCTCCCTGATCCCGGCCACCCGGGTCGGCACGTGCTCCCGCGCGACCGGGACGAAGATCGCGAACAACGCCGGCCGGCGCCGCTGCAACTCGAGCCGGCCCCCGTCGGCCTCTATCAGCGCCCTGGCCAGCGCGAGCCCGACTCCGGTGGATCCGGCCCCGGAGAACCCGCGGTCGAAGATGTGCGGCGCGAGGTCGTTGCTCACCCCGTCGCCTTCGTCGGAGACCTCCACGCACACCGTCGCTTCGCGGATGGAAGCATCCGGACCCGCCGCCCTGAGCGTCTGCCCGTGAATCAGCCGCACCGCGACAGTGCAGGTGCCGGCGCCGTGCATGAGGGCATTGTCGACGAGCACCGCGACGGCCTCACGCAGCCGTGAGCCCGTCGTCGACGCCATCACCGTGGCATCACCGCGCAGCACCAGGTCGCGAGAGGCATCCTCGAAAGGCCGCTTCCAGTCGGCGATGACAACGCCGAGTTCCCGGATCACGGAGACATGGTTTTCGGTACCGCTGTTACGCGAGGAGCGCACCAGTTCGTCGATCGCGACGGTGAGGCGGTCCACCTGCGCCATCGCCTCGTCCGCCTCGACCACGACAGCGGGGTCGGAGTGCTCCGACAGTTCGTCGAGGCGCAGGCGCACAGCGGTCAGGCGGCTGCGCAATTGGTGCGACACATCGGCGACGAGGGCGTGCTCACGCTGCAGCCTGCCGGCGATCTCGACGGTGGCGGAATCGAGGACATCGGACACCCTGTCCAGTTCGGGAATGCCGTGGCGACGACTGTCCGGGCGAAAATCGCCCTCGGCGAGACGGGCAGCGCGGCCGGCCACGTCCCGCAGCGGGCCGGCGAGCCGGTTGGCCGTGACGACCGCGACCACGGTTCCGGCTGCGACCGACACCAGGACCAGGAGCGCCACGGCGCCCACCGCCTGGCGTTGCTGAGTGCGCATCTCGTCGGACGGCACCTCGAGGCGCAGGGAACCGGACGTGCCCATCGCCAGCGACTCGACCAGCGGTGAGGGGACGACGGGTTCCCCGATATCGACGCGGGCGGCGCCGTCGTCGGGGGTCGGATATACCACCACCAACCGGCCGTCCGATGGGGTCAGAAGACGCAGCGAATCGATGTCGAGGGCCCCCTCCACGACACCGTCCGCACCTTCTTGGGCGATGATTTCCGTCGCCATCCGGTCGAGGCGAATTTGGAGGTCACTGCGGGTGAAGTCCTCCACCCACAACCAGGCGGTGTAGATCAGCGGGACACCGAGCAGTAGCGCCGTGAGGATGACGACAGCGAGGATCGACTGGAGAATTCTGCGGCGCACGAACCGGCCTAGTCGGTGTTGATCCGGAAACCGACGCCGCGGACCGTCGCGATCCGTCGTTCGGCGGCGGGCCCCTCGTCACCGATCTTTCGGCGCAGCCACGACATGTGCATGTCCAGCGTCTTGGACCCTCGCAGTTCGACGTCGCCCCACACCTCCGCGAGGATGGTGTCGCGCGAGACCACCTGTCCCGCATGCTCGAGCAGGACCCGAAGCAGTTCGTACTCCTTGTTGGCCAGCGCAATTTCGGCGCCGTTCACCATTACTCGCCGGGCGGCCGGTTCGAGACGGATGCCCCCGACCTCGACGACGGAATCCTCGCCGCCGCCGCGGCGACGCAGGAGGGCACGGACCCGCGCCATCAGCTCCGCCAGCCGAAACGGTTTGCCGACATAGTCATCGGCGCCGGCGTCGAGACCGACGACGAAATCCACTTCGTCGGTGCGGGCGGTGAGCATGAGCACCGCCAGGTCCGAACTGTGGGCGCGGACTTGCCGGCAGACCTCGAGACCGTCCATTCCCGGCAATCCGAGGTCGAGGATCAACAGGTCGTACGCACCGTCGAGCGCCTGTTCCAACGCCGCCGGCCCCGTGTGCTCGATGGTGACGTCGTATCCCTCCCGACCCAGTGCCCGCGACAGCGGGGCGGCAATGGCTTCGTCATCTTCGGCAAGCAATACGGCAGTCACCTACACAGGGTACGGAGATGCGCGAACAGCTGTGACCGGTTACCAGCCATTGCCGGGATCGACGTCCCCGCGAGGGTCTTCGCGCTCGCGACCACGGTGCAGATCCATCGCGTCGAACACCTGGTGGTAGAGGAGCGAGTGGACACGCTGCACGTCGGGAATGTCGTCGAACTCGAGGGGATCGTCGGAGGACGAGACGATGACCAGTGTGCCGGTACGAAGCATCCGGTCGAGCAGGCCGTGCCGGAACTGGACGTTGCTGATTCGTCCCATCGGAATGTCGATGCCTGTGTGGGTCAGCACGCCGTGCCGGATGAGTACCCGACGGTCGGTGGCGATGAAGTGTGTGGACTTCCAGCTGAGGAACGGCGCCAGGCATCGCCAGATCACGACCGCGAGCCAGAGCGAGACCACGACGATCATTGCGACGTTCAGCGACGACCCGTCGAGTTTGTTCCCGGCGAAGCCGAGCGCGAATCCTGCAACGGCCGTTGCCGCTACCAGGGTGACGGCAGGCAGCAGCAACATCTTCCAGTGCGGATGACGATGGAGTAAGAGTTCCTCGTCGTCGGCGAGGGCGTCCTCGGGGTATCCCATACGGAAGAGTCTGCCCTCACCGCATACGGCTCAGCACGATCGGGGTGATGACGATGATGATGCCGTACAGCACCATCCATACTCCGACGACGATAACGAATACCTCGAGCGAGAGTTCGGGTTGCAGCAGCACGATCGCTCCGGCCACGACGCTGATGACGCCGAGCACGATGCTCAGCCCACGGTCCGCGGCAGTTCCCGACGCGCCCTCGACAATCTCGAGCACGCCACGGAACACCCACCACGCACCGACGACGAGGGCGATGATCACCACCGTCTGGAGCGGGCTCCGCAGCACCAGGAACGCCAGAAGTATTGCGAGCGCACCGGATACGCCGACGAGCGTTCGAGCGGCCCCGCCCGCGTCGACGTCGGCGAACGCCCGGATGATCTGCACCAGACCGAAACCGAAGAACTGGATGGCGATGAGGACGGCGACCACCGTGAGGGTGACGTCCGGCCATACCAGCACCGCGACCCCGAGACCCAGTGTCAGCAGTCCGAGTACCACGGTGAGACCGGTCATTGTGCGCCGAACGGTGAGGTCGGCCGATTCGGGACTCGAGGTACTCATGTACCACAGTGTGGCATCACTCCATGCGCACCGGACGCAAATGTGTGATGTCGCCCGCGGAGACCGCTACCGTGTCTGCTCGGCCGTCCGGCGCGATCACCACCCGCCCTTCGGTGTCGATGTCCGTCGCGATCCCGAGAAGTTCAGTGCCGCCAGGCAATTCTGCGCGCACCCGCTGACCGAGTGTGCCGCAGCGGGCACGGTAGGCGTCCGCGAGATCGGTGACGTCCCAGTTCGTGTCGTGCCATTGCTGCCACCGATCCGCGATGGCGCGCAGCACCGCTCGCACGAGTGTGTTCCGGTCGGTGACCTCCGCGCCTTCGAGCAACAACGACGTCGCGTGTGGAACGGGCAGCTCATCCCGGGCGAGGGTGACGTTGATCCCGATTCCGACGACGACCGCCGGATCAGGCGTCGTGGTGGCCACTTCGGCAAGAATTCCAGCCACCTTGCGGCCGTCGATCAGCACGTCGTTCGGCCACTTCAATTCGGCGGGCACCTTCGCGACGGCGCGCACCGCGTCGACCACCGCAACTCCGGTCAGCAACGGCAGCCAGCCCATGTCGCCGACGCTCATCCCAGGCATCGTCAGCAGCGCGGAGACGGCGATCTGCGCCTGGGGTGGGCTGACCCAGGCGCGCGAGTGGCGCCCACGCCCGCTCCCCTGAAATTCGGCCAGCAGGACGTGCCGGTCACAGTCCGCGTGGGCAGCCCGCGCAAGGAGGTCCGCGTTGGTGGAACCGGTCTCCTGCACGACGTCCAGCCGCGACCAGAACGCGCGCGGATCGCCGCCGGCGGATCCTTCGTCGTCGCCGCGGACGAGGGCTTTACGCAGTGCGTCGGCGTCGAGCGGGGGTCGGTTCAGATCAGTCCACATTTCTCCAGCCTATGGTGGGCCCGAAAATGTACTGGTCAGTAGCCGCGTTCGGACGCCCACCTCCCTTGGCCACGGCCCCGCCACTCTCGTTAAGCTGACCTGTCATGACCACTGTTCAGGAGCCGAGCGCGCCGGAGTCGGCGAGCACGCCCGATATTCACACGACCGCGGGAAAGCTCGCCGACCTGCGTAATCGTCAGGCCGAGGCGCAGCACCCCAGCGGTGAAGCAGCGGTCGAGAAGGTCCACGCCAAGGGCAAGCTCACCGCCCGCGAACGCATCACCGCATTGTTGGACGACGGCAGCTTCGTCGAACTCGACGCCCTCGCCCGCCACCGCAGCGTGAACTTCGGCCTCGCCGACAACCGCCCCGTCGGCGACGGCGTCGTCACCGGCTACGGCACCATCGACGGCCGCGACGTGTGCGTCTTCTCCCAGGACGCCACCGTCTTCGGCGGCTCCCTCGGCGAAATCTACGGCGAAAAAATCGTCAAGGTCATGGACCTCGCCCTCAAGACCGGCCGCCCCCTGATCGGCATCAACGAAGGCGCCGGCGCCCGCATCCAGGAAGGCGTCGTCTCCCTCGGGTTATACGGCGAAATCTTCCACCGCAACGTCCAGGCCTCCGGCGTGATCCCACAGATCTCGCTGATCATGGGCCCCGCCGCCGGCGGCCACGTCTACTCCCCCGCCCTCACCGACTTCGTCGTGATGGTCGATAAAACCTCCCAGATGTTCGTCACCGGCCCCGACGTGATCAAAACCGTCACCGGCGAAGACGTCACCATGGAAGACCTCGGCGGCGCACACACCCACATGGTCAAATCCGGCGTCGCCCACTACGTCGCCTCCGGCGAACAAGACGCCCTGGATTACGTCAAGGACCTGCTGTCCTACCTGCCCAGCAACAACCAGGCCGCCGCCCCCCGCACCCAGCCCACCGACCCGATCCCCGGCGCCATCGAAGACTTCCTCACCGACGAGGACCTCGAACTCGACACCCTGATCCCGGACTCGGCGAACCAGCCCTACGACATGCACGAGGTGATCCGCCGGATCCTCGACGACGACGAATTCCTCGAAGTCCAGGCCGAACGCGCCGGCAACATCGTCGTCGGCTTCGGCCGCGTCGACGGCCGCAGTGTCGGGATCGTCGCGAACCAGCCCACCGTCTTCGCCGGCTGCCTCGACATCGACGCCTCCGAAAAAGCCGCCCGCTTCGTGCGCACCTGCGACGCGTTCAACGTCCCGATCATCACCCTCGTCGACGTCCCGGGCTTTCTGCCCGGCACCGACCAGGAGTTCAACGGCATCATCCGCCGCGGCGCGAAACTGCTCTACGCCTACGGCGAGGCCACCGTCGGGAAGATCACCGTGATCACCCGCAAAGCCTACGGCGGCGCCTACGACGTGATGGGCTCCAAACACATGGGCGCCGACGTCAACCTGGCCTGGCCCACCGCCCAGATCGCCGTCATGGGCGCCTCCGGCGCCGTCGGCTTCGTCTACCGCAAACGCCTCCTCGAGGCCGCCAAGAACGGCGACGACGTCGACGCGCTGCGCCTGCAACTGCAACGCGAATACGAAGACACCCTCGTCAACCCCTACGTCGCCGCCGAACGCGGCTACGTCGACGCCGTCATCCCGCCCTCCCACACCCGCGGACAGATCGTGGCCGCCCTGCGCCTCCTCGAACGCAAAATGGTCACCCTCCCGCCCAAGAAGCATGGGAACATTCCGCTATGACCGCTTTCACTGAAGAGCGCACGGAGAACGGTTCGGACACGGCTGCCGAGAGGGCGTCGGTCAACGGTTCCGCCGCCGAGGCCGCCCTCGGGGACGCGGACACCACGCTGTTGCCCGCGGAACCGGGTGCCGCCGCCACCGAACCCTTCGTGACGGTGATCAAGGGCTCGCCCACCGATGAGGAAATCGCGGCCCTGGTCATCGTGTTGACGGCCGCCGCGAACAGCGGCAGCGGAGACCCCGATTCGCATCTGCCACCGGAGTCCTGGGGCGCTCCCACGCGTATGCACCGCACTGTGGCGCCCTTCTCGCCGTACGCGTTCCCGAACGTCTCGGCATCCCGGCGTTGACAGTGACGCTGCCGGTGGTCGTGAGGCGCCAACTGTGACGGCGTTCGTACTTGCCTCGGCCTCCCCGGCGCGACTCGCTGTGCTGCGCAGCGCCGGGGTCGAGCCGATCGTCCGGGTGTCCGGCGTCGACGAGGACGCGCTCATCGCGGCACTCGGTGCCGAGGCGCCCCCGGAGCACGTCGTCACCGAACTGGCCCGCGCCAAGGCGAAGGATGTGCTGCCGGGCCTGACGAGCGAGGGCCTCTCCGACTTCGTGGTGGTCGGATGCGACTCCATGTTGCTGCTCGACGGCGAGTTGCAGGGCAAACCCGGGTCGGTCGAAGTGGCGCGCTCTCGCTGGGCGTCCATGGCCGGCCGTAGCGCGACCCTGCTTACCGGGCACAGTGTTCTGCGGGTGGTGAACGGCTCCGTGATCGGCGACGCATACGAGTCGAGCGCCACGGTGGTTCACTTCGCCAGCCCTGAGGACTCCGACCTCGAGGCGTACCTAGCCACGGGAGAGCCCCTGCAGGTTGCGGGCGCGTTCACACTCGACAGTCTCGGTGGGTGGTTCGTCGAGCGCATCGACGGTGATCCGTCGAGCGTGATCGGGATCGGTCTACCCCTCGTGCGCACTCTGCTCGGCCAGGTGGGCGTCGGTATCGCCGAGTTGTGGGCGACGTCGGGCCGTACCGCCTGACTCTGCTTCGCCCTGCCGGTTCCGCCGCGGAAGGGTGAGCGACGCCACGCCGATTGCCGCGGCCACCGCCGAGATGATCCACAGGATGCGCCGCTCCGCCTGCAGGAAGGCCTCACCCGCCGCCGCACGCGTGGATTCTCGGGCGGCGACCAGGGCGGAATCTGCGATCTGCTGCCCCGAAGCACCCAAGGCCGTAGCGCTTCCCGACCCGAGCGACCGGCAGTCGTCAGGCACCTTCATCGGCGAGGTCGACCCGAGCTGGTCCGTGGCACACCGCACGAAGGTCTCCTCGGCCCGCGGAACGAGGGGCGCCGGCACACCGACCCGTACCAGTTCCGCGGTGAGGGAAGATCTCTCCGCCTGGACAGCCTCCGACGACTGCGTAGCCACCAGGTTGAAGAACACCACCCCGATCACGGCGAGGCCGAGGGAACTGCCTACCTGCTGGACCGTGGGAAGCAACCCGGACACCGAGCCCGCATTGTCCGGTCGCACAGTGGCGAGGATCGCCGTCTGCAGCGGGGCGACGAACAACCCGAGCCCGGCACCTCCCAGGAACAACGGACCTGCCAAGGCCCCCCACCGTGGATCGGTTCCCTCGTGCTGTAACTGAGCGGCCAGCACGACGAGCGAGCCCGCGAACAGGAGCATCCCCAGCGGAAGTACGAGGTTGCCGATTCGCCGGTAGACCACCGAAGACGTCAGCGCGGCGAGACCCGTACCCAACGCCCACGGCAACGTCATCACCCCCGCCCGCAACGGCGAAAATCCGAAGCCGAACTGGAGCGTGAGCGAGATGGTGAAAATCAGCGAGGTAAGTGTCCCGAAGAATACGAAGGCGATGACGGCGCCGATCGAAAACGCACGATCGGCGAACAGTTCCACCCGCAGCACCGGGTCACCACCACGGCGCCCGAGACGCCACTCGTACACGACGAAGGTGATGAGCACCGGCACCGAGCAGGCCAGCATCACCACGATCGAGGTCGGCCAGTCCCGCTCGCGTCCCTCCGCCAGCGGGAAGATGAGCAGGAAGAGGCCCACCGCCGACAGGACGGCGCCGCCCACGTCGAGTCGCCGGACACCGTCAGCCTTGGCGTCGACGAGATAGAAGTACCCGAGCACCAGCGCGGCGATGCCGAGCGGGATGTTCACGAAGAAGATGAGGCGCCACCCCCAACCGAGCAGATCCCACTGGATGAGAAGCCCCCCGACGAGGGGACCTGAGATCGTCGCAAGCCCGATGGTCGCTCCGTAGATACCGAAGACCCGCGGGTGGGCACGTTGGGGAAACAGGCCCGAGATGATGGCGAAGGTCTGGGCAGACATCGATCCGGCAGCCAGGCCCTGCCCGGCCCGCGACAGGACCAATTCCATCGGCGTCTGTGCCAGCCCGCAGAGCAGGGATGCGAGAACGAACACGGCCAGAGCGGTGAGGAAGACCCGGCGCCTGCCGAGCAGATCACCCAACCGAGCGGCCGTGATCAGCGAACATGCGAACGAGAGGGTATACACGCTCACCATCAGCAGCTGGGCAGACACCGAAGCGCCGAGGTCGACCGCGATGCTCGGCAGCGCGACGTTGACGATCGTGGCGTCGAGGAGTTGCATGAACACGGCAGCGAGACTGGTGGTGAGACCCAGCCACGGGGCCCATCGACCGAGCTCTCTGCGGTCGGGGATTTCATGCTGTGTCACAGGCATCCGCACAGGCTAGTAGCCCGAAGTGTGCCGCGGGTTGTGAGGTAGTTCAAAAAACCGAGATATTACGCCAGGAAGTTGCAGCGTAGGGGGCGTTTGATCGACACTTGACTGGACCGGAACCGACCTGTAATCAGTCTCCGTACTCCGTTACCTCTCGCGGTAAGGCACTCAGTGCCGCATCCTGTTGCGAGACGCGCGTGCACGACCGAACTCGCACACCTCGACATTCGACTACCTCAGGAGCCGCTCGATGGACTTGAACTTGATCACCCACTGGACACCACAGCCTGGGAGGGTCGTCGAGTGGAAAGTCACGGACATAAGTGCACGAGCGGCTGCGCAGGCCCCGGTCGACCCTGCCCTGCCGACCACCATGCAGGAACGACACCTGAGGCGGGCACGACTCGCCGCGCAGAACGGGGAGACGCAATCCCCCTGGATCGGTATCGCGTTCGATTTCCCCGGCAGACTCGACAGGGCCGCCATGACGCGAACCCTCGAGCGGTACGTTCTGCGGCACGACACCCTCCACAGCTGGTTCTCGTTCGCCGACCCAGCAGCAGATCCCACGGATACGACGAATCCCGTTCGGCGACACGTCGTTCCGGCCGAGTCCATCAACCTCGCCCCAGCCGAGGGCGCCGTTCTGGACAGGCCTGAGCAGGTACGCGACCACGTCGCGGCGCGCTTCGCGAACGACACCAGTGCACTCGCCTGGCCGGCCTTCGTATTCGGTGCGGTAGAGCACTACGCGACTGACGCCCCCGACGCCGAGGAGAGCTTTACTCTCTTCCACGCGATCGACCATGCGCACACCGACATGCAGTCGATGATCCTGATGTTCGCCGAGACAAGAATGATCTACCAGGCCGAACTCGACGGCGTGGAGCCGGAATTGCCGGACCCCGGCAGCTACGTGGACTACAGTCGGCGCGAGCGTGAGAAGGCCGCGACGTTGACGATGGCGTCTCCGGAGGTGCACGGCTGGATCGGTCACCTCACCCGTAACGGAGGAAGCTTCCCGAGCTTCCCCCTCGACCTCGGAGCGTCCGACGCGCCGAAGCCGGCCATCGGCAGCCGGTTCGAGCTGGCCGACGCACGGGACTGCGAACTGTTCGGGGTCGCATGCAAGGCCAATGGTGCCAACTTCATCGGTGGTGTATTCGCGGCGCTGGCCATCACCGAGCACGAGCTCGTCGGACGCGACCGTTACATGGCGCTCTCCCCGGTCACCACCCGCAACGATCCGCAGTTCTACTGGTCACAGGGGTGGTTCATCAATCTTGTTCCGGTCGGATTCGAATTGGACGGCGCCACCACGTTTTCCGGGCTCGCGCAGCGCGCGCAAGAGGCATATCGCTCAGGGAAGACTCTCGGCGAAGTCTCGGTGCAACAGGTGATCGACACGGTGCTGGCCGCCTCGGGCCCCGGCACCCTGTCACAGCACACGACACTCACGCCTCCCCCGATCGTGTCGTACATCGACGGACGCAGGTTGCCCGACACCGAGAACTTCTCGTCCACCCGCGCCACCGGCATCGTGGGAGGGAAAGCAACCCAGATCGCCTCCATCTGGATCAACCGGGTCCTCGAAGGAACGTGGATGGCCATCTCCCATCCCGATACCCCGGAAGCACATCGCTCCGTCGCCGCCTATGCAGGACGCCTGTCGACCATCATGAAAACGGTAGCCCGCGAGGGTGATTACCGCTCGCCGGAGGGGGTGCGCTAGTGCATGTCACGTCCATCGACAAGTACATGCTCGAACCCGGCATCGTGACCGAATGGTCCGTGGACCCGGGGGTGGTGTCGCAATCGGCGGTGCCGCCGTCCTACAACCAGCAATTCCACCTCGACACGGCGCGCACCCACGGTATCGGCCGGAGTGTATGGATGGCAGCGGCTTTCGATCTTCCGGGCCGGCTCGACAAAGAGGCCCTGGAACTCGCGCTCGTTCACTTCATCCGGCGTCACGACACCCTGCAGACCGGGTTCGATGTCACCTCCGACGTGTTGATGCGGGTCGATCTCGACCCTGCCCTCGCCTCGGTGGTCGCCACCGATCCGGTGCTCACGTCGTCACCAGACGAGCTTCGTGACCATCTGCGACGCCGCTTCACCGAGGCCTGCGACCCGTTGACGTTTCCCGCGTATCTCTTTGCGACCATCGAGCGGGACGACCACTACACCGTGGTCAGTGCCTTCGATCACACTCTGGTCGATGGCTACTCGCTGGTCATTGCGCTGGGTGAACTCCGACAGATCTATCAGAAGCTGTTGTCGCACAGCGTGTCCCGCGACATCACCGCGGCGGAGTTGACCGAGGGACTCGGCGATCCCGGCAGCTTCCTGCGGTATTGCGAACTCGAGGCCGAGACACCGGTCACCGAGCTGGGTGACCCCCGGGTTCGTGAATGGGCACGGTTCTACGAGCGGTGCGGTGGCACCGCGCCGAGTTTCCCGTTGGACCTGGGTGTCGAAGCCGGCAAGCCTGCACCGCAGGGCGCCGACGTCCGCCCACTATTGGGCACCGCCGACGCCGAACGCTTCGAGGAGATCTGCTTCGACTCCGGCGGAAGTCTGTTCACCGGCACGCTTACCGCGATGGGGTTGGCTGTCCAGTCGATCAACGGCACATCCCGGATGCCGCTGCAGTTTCCGCTGCACATTCGCCAGGACCCGCAGTGGGCAAACGCACTCGGATGGCTCACGACGAGTGCCCCCCTGACCGTGGAGGTGACTCCCGACGGCGACTTCCAGTCCTCGCTGGCGCACACGCATGCGTCCTTCCGCACCGCCCTGACCTTGAAGGGCGTCACGATGGCCCAGGTCCGCGAATCGCTCGGCGACGCGTACCGGCGAACCCGGACGGACGTGTTCATGGTGTCCTACATCGACTACCGCCGACTCCCGGGCACCGACGATCACGACGAGTTGAATGCCCACCACATCAGCAACGTGACGGTGGCCGACGACGCACAATTCTGGATCTCACGAACAGGGAGGGGCCTTGCGCTGCGCTCCCGATTCCCCGAAACCCCGACGGCACGGCGTGCGGTCACCGACTTCCTCGAACGGCTGCGCGAGATCATGCTGAACATTTGCGAGAACGGTGTCGCACCCATCGCCGAACTGACCACCCAGCTGCACCTCGAGGGCACTCCCGTCATCTGACGCCTGCCCAGCTCGCTCGGACGGATCGAGAATGCGTTGCCGCATGGTCAGCGCGATGTCGGCCGCTCGCACCCGTGCACGGCCTGCGACCTCGCCGCCGAACAGGTCGTCGACACTGGCGGTCCACAGCTCGACCCATCGGTCGAAATGCCGGTCGGTGAACCCGTGCTGACCGTGCAGCGCGCGGTGGACGGCGAGGACGCCGCCGCGGTAGCTGCCGGACCCCAGAAGGACCGACTCCCAGAAGTCGCACATCACGGGAAGATGGTCGTCGAGTCCGACGGTCGCGAGTGTGTCGAACGCTGTTCGGAGGATCGGGTCGGTGAACGCCCGTGCGTAGAAGTGCCTCAGCAGCAACTCCAGGTCGGCACGGGTCGAGATGTCGGGCATGAAACCTCCGTTCACGGGGCGAATCTACGCATGCCGAACGCGCTGCGGCGAACCCCCGGACGGTTACTGTGAACGCCGTTCGGACGAACTCGAGCCGTCGGCCTAGAATTGGCTTTCGTCCCACCGAGTCTGCCCCGTCGTCCAATCCCGCAGGAGCCCGCCCGTGCCCGTAGCGCCAGATCCCACGCCCTCCTTCGCCGAGTACGCCCACCCCGAACGGCTGGTGTCGACGGAGTGGCTCAACGCACATCTGGGAGCGCCCGGCCTCAAGGTGGTGGAGTCCGATGAAGACGTCCTTCTCTACGACGTCGGTCACATCCCCGGCGCCGTGAAGGTCGACTGGCACCTCGACCTCAACGATCCGGTCACCCGCGACTACATCGATGGCGAGAAGTTCGCGGAACTGATGAGCCGGAAGGGCATCAGCCGCGACGACACCGTCGTGATCTACGGCGACAAGAGCAACTGGTGGGCCGCATACGCGCTGTGGGTGTTCACCCTCTTCGGGCACGAGGACGTCCGCCTCCTCGACGGTGGCCGCGACGCGTGGATCGCCGAGAACCGGGACACCGCATTCGACGTACCCGACATCACACCCACCGACTACCCGGTGGTGGAACGCAACGACGCCCCGATCCGGGCGTTCAAGGACGACGTGCTCGCCCACCTCGGCAAGGGCCCGCTCATCGACGTGCGTTCACCACAGGAATACACCGGCGAGCGCACACACATGCCCGATTACCCGGAGGAAGGCGCACTGCGCGGCGGTCACATCCCGAGTGCGCAGAGCATTCCGTGGGCCAAGGCGGCGGCGCCGGACAGTCGTTTCCGCTCCCGCACGGAATTGAACGAGATCTACAGCGGCGTGTCCGCCGCCGCCGACATCGTCGCGTACTGCCGAATCGGTGAACGCTCGAGTCACACCTGGTTCGTGCTCACCCACCTGCTCGGTTACCCGCAGGTCCGCAACTACGACGGATCGTGGACCGAATGGGGCAACACCGTGCGCGTTCCCATCGTCAGGGGTGAGGAACCGGGCGAGGTCCCCGGCTCGTCGTCATGACCCTGATGCCCGATTCGCTTGCCGAGATCGTCGACGACTTCGCTGCCGTCGACGGTTCCGACAAGCTGCAGCTGCTGCTCGAGTTCAGCCGTGAACTGCAACCTCTGCCCGCCGAACTCGAGCAGGACGCCATGGAGCCCGTTCCGGAGTGCCAGTCGCCGCTGTTCCTGTTGGTAGACAGTTCCGATCCCGAGCACGTGCGACTGCATTTCAGCGCGCCCCCGGAGGCGCCGACGACGCGCGGTTTCGCGTCGATCCTCCAGCAGGGTCTCGACGGCCACAGCACGGCCACGATCCTCGGCGTACCCGACGACTTCTACTCCGCCCTCGGGCTGGCGGACGCCGTCAGCCCGCTCCGGTTGCGCGGCATGTCCGCGATGCTCGCACGCATCAAGCGGCATCTGCGCGGCTAGGCCGGCATCCAACGACAGCTTATGGAATTCACAGAACTCGCCGATTACCCCATACCCGTGGGAGCACTCACCGAGTGGTTGCCGTGTGCGCGCTCGGCGTGGACCGACGATCCACGCCCGGCGTCGTACATCCATGAGGCGCACCTGCGCCGCTGCGCCGCTGCCGACGGGCGTGAGTCCTGGCTCGGGACCGCTTTCGAGATCGAGGGCCGCCTCGATGTCGCCGCTTTTCAGTCGGCACTCGAGAAGTGGACCGACCGGCACGAGGTGTTGCGCTCACACACCTCGTTCGATCCCGCCCACGACACCATCCGACGGCGCACAGTGCCGGCCGGCGGGTTACACATCGGCGTCATCAGCCACGGTTACGACGCTGCGGGCGGTGACAACTTCGCCCATCTCCAGCAACTGTTCGACGAGTACGCGTCTCCGCACAGCTGGCCGTCCTATGTGTTCGCGACGCTCGAACCGGTGGAGCGCGATCGGTTCACCGTGTTCTTCGCTGCCGACCACTCGATCATCGACGGGTTCTCGATCGTGCTGGTCGCGCACGAGTTGACGGCGCTGTACGAAGAAATTCTGTCGGGCCGCGCCGCCAACCTGTTTCCGGTCGGTAGTTACGTCGATTTCGGGCGGGACGAGCGGGAGTCACCCGCCGACGCCGACGTGCAGCGCGAGGCACTCGACGTGTGGCGGGGTGCTCTCGCCGATCGAGGACTGCCGGAGTTCCCACTCGAGATCGGGCCGCGCACACACGATGCGCAGCAGAACCTGTCGGCGTGGATTCTCGACGCCGATTAGGCAGCGGCCTTCTCTACGGCTTGCAGAGACGCCGATGTGGGGTTCTTCTCCGGGCTCCTGGCGTGCTTGGGCCTGGCAGGCGCGGAAGTCGCCGGGCAGCAACGTTTCCGCACCATCACGCCGGTCCACACCCGGCATGCGCCCCAGTGGGCGTCGGCGCTCGGATGGTTCGTCGGACTCAGCCCGGTCGATTTCGAGCTCCCCTCCCACGAGTTCGGGGAGGTGGCCCGCGCCGCGGAAGCGAGCACGGCCCGGACCAAGCCGATCGCCGTCGTCCCGTTCGACCGGATCGAGCGAGAACTCCACCTCCCCATCCGGCCTCGCTTCGTCGTCTCCTACATGGACGTCCGATTCGTCCCGGATGCGGGCCAGTGGGTCGACCGCAATGCCCGGGCGCTGCGGAGCCGGCAATACACCCACGATGTCTATGCATGGATCAATCGCACACCTCGGGGAGTCAATCTGGCGGTCCGATATCCGGGCAACGACATCGCTGCGGCGAGCGTCCACACCTGGGTGGCGAGCCTCCGGCGGCAACTAGAACAGGTTACAGTAACCTACTCGTCGGTAGGGCGCGAAGTGTCGCTGAAGCCCTGACGGAAATCTCGATCCGGTGACGACCGCGTTCGGTTCAGTGCTTAGACTCCGAAGTGATGCCCGTATCCCACCGCTGGTGCGACTTCACGGAACCACCGCGGCGACCGACCACATGAACCACAGGAGGCTCAGTGCCCAGTCATGCCAGCGCGCACATCACGAAGGTGCTCGTCGCGAACCGCGGTGAGATTGCAGTGCGGGTGATCCGGGCCGCCGCCGATGCCGGGTACACCAGTGTCGCGGTCTACGCCGAACCCGACGCCGATGCCCCGTTCGTGCGCCTGGCCGACGAAGCGTTCGCGTTGGGTGGGCAGACCTCCGCCGAATCGTATCTGGTGTTCGACAAAATCCTCGACGCCGCCGCGAAGTCCGGTGCCGATGCCATCCACCCCGGCTACGGCTTCCTCTCCGAGAACGCCGACTTCGCCCAGGCCGTGATCGACGCCGGCCTGATCTGGATCGGCCCCTCTCCGCAATCGATCCGCGACCTCGGCGACAAGGTCACCGCCCGGCACATCGCCGAAAAAGCGAAGGCCCCGATGGCCGCCGGCACCAAGGACCCGGTCAAGAGCGCCGACGAGGTCGTCGCGTTCGCGAAGGAATACGGGGTTCCGGTCGCGATCAAGGCCGCGTTCGGCGGCGGCGGCCGCGGCATGAAGGTCGCGCACACCATCGAGGAAATCCCCGAACTGTTCGACTCCGCCACCCGCGAGGCCGTCGCCGCGTTCGGCCGCGGGGAATGCTTCGTCGAACAATATCTGGACAAGGCCCGCCACGTCGAAGCGCAGGTCATCGCGGATCAGCACGGCAACGTCATCGTCGCCGGCACCCGCGACTGCTCCCTGCAGCGCCGCTTCCAGAAACTCGTCGAGGAGGCCCCCGCCCCGTTCCTCACCGACGACCAACGCAACCGGATCCACACCTCCGCCAAGGCGATCTGCAAAGAGGCCGGCTACTACGGCGCCGGCACCGTCGAATACCTGGTCCAGGGCGACACCGTCTCCTTCCTCGAGGTCAACACCCGCCTGCAGGTCGAACACCCGGTCACCGAGGAAACCGCCGGGATCGACCTGGTGCTGCAACAGTTCAAGATCGCCAACGGCGAGAAACTCGACATCCTCGAGGACCCCACCCCCCGCGGGCACGCCTTCGAGTTCCGGATCAACGGCGAGGACGCCGGCCGCGGGTTCCTGCCCGCCCCCGGCCCGGTCACCAAGTTCGTCCCGCCCACCGGCCCCGGTGTGCGGATGGACTCCGGCGTGGAAACCGGATCGGTGATCGGCGGCCAGTTCGACTCGATGCTCGCCAAACTCATCGTCACCGGCGCCACCCGCGACGAGGCCCTCGCCCGCGCCCGCCGCGCCCTCGCCGAATTCCAGGTCGAGGGGCTGGCCACGGTCATCCCGTTCCACCGGGCCATCGTCTCCGACCCCGCGTTCATCGGCGACGGCACCGGCTTCGACGTCTACACCAAGTGGATCGAAACCGAGTGGAACAACCAGATCGAACCGTTCACCGGCGGCCAACCGGTCGACGAGGACGACTCCCTGCCCCGGCAGAACGTGGTCGTCGAGGTCGGCGGCCGCCGCGTCGAGGTGTCCCTGCCCGGCCAGTTCAGCCTCGGCGCCCCCACCACCGGTGGTAATGGTGCCGTCCGGAAGAAGCCGAAGGCCCGCACCCGCGGAGGCGCCGGTGGCGGTGCCGCGTCCGGTGACGCCGTCACCGCCCCGATGCAGGGCACCGTCGTCAAGGTCGCCGTCGAGGAAGGCCAACAAGTCGCCGAGGGCGACCTCATCGCCGTCCTGGAGGCCATGAAGATGGAAAACCCGGTCAACGCCCACAAGGCCGGCATCGTCACCGGCCTGACCGTCGAACCCGGCGCCGCCATCACCCAAGGCACCGTCCTCGCCGAACTCAAATAGGTCCGAGATCACTCGCATGTCCGACCTCCCCGACATCCGTATCGGCACGGCCGAACGTGAGCAGGCCCTCGACCTGCTGAGCGAACATTTCGCGGCCGGCCGCCTGACGGTCGTCGAGTTCGACGAGCGCAGTGCCACAGTGGCCGGGGCGACCACCCGCGGCGAGCTCGATCGGGTGTTCGCAGACCTCCCGACTCCCGCCGTCGCCGCCCCGGCCACAGCTCGCCCCACGTCGACGAAACCCGACGGTGACCACAACTGGCGTCGCATAGTGATGTCGGTGATCCCATTGGTGGCGCTCGTGTTGTTCTTCGTCGTCCCGGTCGACAACAGCTGGCTGTTCTTTCTGATGATCCCGGCCGGCGGAGCAATCCTTTTCGGGATGCGGAACGACCGCGAGCGGGATCGCTGACATGGAACCGGTCGAAGTCAATGCCGGCGGCTGGTATCTGCGGGCACTCCGCGCGGATGAACGAGTCGACGACCGGCCGGCCCTCGCCGACGGCGGTATCGACGACGCCGACTACATCGCCCGACGGACCGCGCAGTGGTCGAGCGACGAGCACTATTCGTGGGCGATCTGTCAACCCAACACCGGTGAGATGCTGGCCGAGGTCGGGCTGACTCGATCGGGTGATACCGCGGTGCTCACCGGATGGGCTCGGAGCGGGCACGACGCCGCCCTTGCCAGTGGCGCCGATGCCGTACAACGCTTCGCGGAGGGCGCGTTGGGGTTGACGGTCCAGCGGTGACGATGCGGTCCGTTCCCGTAGTCGCGCTCACTGGGTTGGCGCTGATCATGCTGCTGTCGCCGGCGTCGGCGACGCCATCGGGTCCCGAACACGCCGACAAGGTGGTGCACGCCCTGCTGTTCGCGGCGCTCGCAGGCGCCTCCCGCTACGCACTGCTACCGGTTCGGGTCACGGTGCTGTGGCTCACAGCCTTCGCTGTGGTCACAGAGATCCTGCAGGGCATTCTGCCGATCGGGAGACACGGATCCGTGTGGGATCTGCTTGCGGACACGCTAGGTGTAGGACTGGGCCTCGCCGTTCACTCCGCAGTCATGCGCTCCCGGAGCAACGCCTGACGCTCCGCGTCGAGGCCCAGGCCGTCGGAGAAATAACCCTCGATTGTTCCGAATGACGTCCGCATCGTGGCGAGGGACACCTCCAGATATTGCCGGCGTACACCGAGCACCGGCTCGAGCAGCGAGGGGTCTCCACCTGCATCGGTGAACTTCTCGAAGACCCCGGCGAAGGACGGCAGTAGAAGTTCATTGGTCAGCAGGTAGTCGTCGAACACGTCCTCTTCACTGACACCGAGCAACAGCAGCAGGGCTGCGGTAGCCCATCCCGTCCGGTCTTTGCCGGTGGTGCAGTGCACGAGGGCGGGTGTGCTGTCATCCGCCGCAAGGTCCCGGAAGAGCTCCCGGTACGACGACACCGCGCTCGGCATCGATACGAAGTCACGGTAGCTGCCCTCGAAGTATTCGATCGCCCGGCCGCCGCCGAGTTCACGTTCGGCAATCATCGGGTCGGCGATCACCTGGAGCATCTGCGCGGGGATCGATCGGATCCCCTTGTCGGCGAGAACGTCCAGGGCAACTGCTCGGGCCCCGTCCGGCAGCTTGTCGGGTGCGACTTCGCGTTCGTCGGCGGTACGGAGGTCGTAGACGGTCCGAATTCCGAGGTCCGCGAGTAGCGGCATGTCTGTGTCCGCTACCCGACTGAGATCGGTCGAGCGATACAACACGCCGGTGCGCACCTTGGCCCCACTCTCTGTCCGATATCCGCCGACGTCTCTGAGGTTGGGCACGGAGGTGAGCGCAATGGGGGTCATCCGTCGACGGTACCGCCCACCACTCGGCCCAGCGCATCGACGGCGGCGTCGAGTTCTGCGGTAGTGACGTTCAACGGAGGACGGAACCGTATCCCGCACTTACCTGTCGGGAGAACAAGTACCCGTTCGCGCTCTCGCAGTGCCGTGACCACTTGGTCCCGCCGCGATGTCGTCGGCAGGCTGATTGCGCACATCAGACCGCGACCACGCGGCTCGGTGATCTCTGGCACTGCCGCGGCCAGCTGGCGGAGCCGCTCGAGAAGGTGCGCCCCCGTCAACCGGGCGCGGTCCACCAGCCGATCGTCCTCGATGACCTCGAGGATCCGGCGCGACCGCACCATGTCGGTGAGGTTGCCACCCCAGGTGGAGTTGATGCGGGAACTCACTGCGAACACGTGGTCCGGGATCTCGTCTACCCGGCCACCGGCCATGATTCCGCACACCTGGGTCTTCTTGCCGAATGCCACGACGTCGGGGCGAACACCCAGTTGCTGATACGCCCAGTTGGTTCCGGTCAGTCCACACCCGGTCTGCACTTCATCGAGAACGAAGAGGGCATCGTTCTCGCGGCACAACTGCTCCATCGCCTGGAAGAAGTCCGGCCGGAAATGGTGGTCGCCTCCTTCGCCTTGGATGGGCTCGGCAATGAAACATGCGATGTCGGAGGGGTTGTCGGCAAACGCGCGCCGCGCTTGTTCCAGGGCACGGCGCTCGGCCACCTCGACGTCGCGTCCCTCGGACAGGTAGGGAGCGTCGATCCGCGGCCACTGGAATTTGGGGTATCGCGCTACTTTCCCCGGTTCGGTGTTCGTCAGCGACATCGTGTATCCGCTTCGGCCGTGGAAAGCCTCGGTCAGATGCAATACTTTCGTTCCGAGCGCGGGGTCGATACCGCGGCATTCGTTGCATCGGCTCTTCCAATCGAAGGCGACCTTCAACGCATTCTCGACCGCGAGAGCACCGCCGTCGACGAAGAAGAGATGCGGCAGTGCGGGATCCCCGAGTACGCGGAAAAAAGTGTCGACGAAGCGCGCCATCGGCACCGTGTAGATGTCCGAGTTACTCGGCTTGTTGATCGCCGCTTCCACCAGCTCCTCGCGGAAGTCGTCGCTCTCCGCCAGAGCCGGATGATTCATGCCGAGCGCGGATGAACCGAAGAACCCGAACATGTCGAGGTAATCCGTTCCGTCCCGCTCGTCCACGAGGTGCGTTCCCCGAGACTGCTCGAGATCGAGCACCAGGTCGAAACCATCGACCAGAATGCGCGCACGCAGTACGTCCTGGACCTGGTCGGCGGACAACTCGCCCCCGCCGCCGGGAAATCGAATCGCTGTGCTCATATCGAGAGATTACGTCATATTTCCTGCCATCCGCGTGTCAACCGAGAAAACATACGGTGATCCCGCTAGCTATCGTAAAATGTCTGGAGGATGATCGTGCTGCGGGTGTGTACGTTGGCGGTAGCGCGGATCTCCTGAAGGAGATGTTCGAGCTCCCGGGGGGACGCCACCCGCACCAGAAGAACGTAGCTTTCGTCCCCCGCCACCGAATGACACGCCTCGATGGCGGGCAAGTGGCGCAGACGGGCAGGCGCATCATCCGGCTGAGACGGATCGAGAGGGGTGATGGCGACGAACGCCGACAAACCATGGCCCAGCGCTTCGGGGTCGATCTTCGCGGTGTACCCGCGGATGATTTTTCGGGCTTCGAGCCTGCGGACCCGGGACTGGACCGCAGAAATCGACAATCCCGCCTTCTCGGCGAGAGTCGCCAGGGTCGCACGGCCGTCGGCAACCAGCTCCTGCATCAGAACCCGATCGATGTCGTCGAGAGGAGTATGGGGTGTGTCGCTGCGAAAAGATTCCACCACCAGCGCAGGCTAGCCCAGCGGAGGTGCGTCATGGTTGAAACGTGGGAGCTCCGAGCCCGGTTCGCCCGTGCACTGTCGGTGATGTACGGCCGTGAGGTACCGACTTACACCACGCTCCGACAGGTGACCGGAGAGGTCAACGCCGATTTCGCCGAACGCGAGCCCGCGGAGGCGGAGCGATGGGGCAGCCTCGATCGAGTCACCGCGGAGCTGCACGGCGCGATCCGCTTGGGTAGTGCCGCAGAACTGCGTCAGGCCGCGATACTGTTTGCCGGATTCGGGATGCACCCCGTCGGCTTCTACGACCTGCGCGATGCCGCCACCCCTGTACCCGTCGTCGGGACCGTCTTCCGTCCGATCGACTCGTTCGAACTGAACCACAACCCGTTCGGCATTTTCACCTCGGTGCTCACGACTGCGGATCACCGGTTCTTCGACGCCGATCTACACGCACGCCTCGAGAGGTTTCTCGCCGGGCGGTCGCTCTTCCCGACGGAGCTGCTGCATCTCGCCGCGCTCGCAGCCGAGGAGGGAGGTGTGACTGCTCCCTCGGCCGAGCGGTTCGTGTCACTCGCGACCACGGTGTTGGCGCGGACGGAACTACCGGTCGACAAGGGGTGGTACTCCCAGCTCGAAGCGGTGTCGCCGGTCGCCGCGGAGGTCGGCGCAAGCGCCGGCACCCACATCCACGCCCTCAGGCCCCGCGTGCTGGACATCGACGAGTTGAGCCGCCGCATGAGGGCGCTGGGCTTCACGATGGTCGACGGCATTCAGGGACCTCCCGAATGGGATGGGCCTGCCGTTCTCCTCCGTCAGACCTCGTTCCGTGCGATGTCGAAGCCCCACCGGTTCATCTCGAGCGGCGGAACAGTCGTGGGAGAAAGGTTCGCGGGGGCCGAGGCTCGTGGCCTCGCCCTGACGCCTCCCGGACGCGAAATCTACGACCGGTTGGCTGCCGCGGACGCCGACGCGGCCGAGTGGGACCGCCGGTTCCCGCGCACCGAAGCCGAACTCGGCAGTCGAGGGATGGCGTACTTCACGTATCGGCGCGAGGGTGACCGGCACATCGCCGAACCGATCGTCTACGAAGACTTCCTCCCTGCTCCGACGGAAGACGCCTGCACCCGCGCCGAGGTCGACTGCGGCGCCCGGTACCACCTACCCTGGCTCGCCGAGACACTCGGCCGGGCCGTGCACGACCCGTTCGCGCTCTATCAGGAGCAGCAGGACAGATCCCGAGAGAGGACAGCATCGTGAACCTTCCCGACCCCGAGGAGTTGCGCCGACGCGCCGAGGAAGCACTGATCAGGTGCGGTGCCGACATCGGTGCTCCCAGCGGTGCACTCGTGGCCCGAAGCCCCATCACCGGAACCGACTTGCGGACGGTCGACACGAGTAACGCCGACGACGTCGACGCGGCGATCTCCGCGGCACACGAGGCCTTTCTCACGTGGCGCTCGGTTCCGGCACCCCAGCGCGGTGCCATCGTGCGGCGGCTCGGACAGCTACTGACAGAACACAAACGCGAACTGGCGGAACTTGTCACCCTCGAGGCCGGAAAAATTCCCTCCGAGGCGCGGGGCGAGGTGCAGGAGATGATCGACATCTGCGAGTTCGCCGTCGGTCTCTCCCGGCAGCTGTACGGCAGGACGATGGCATCGGAACGTCCGGGGCACCGCTTGATGGAGACCTGGCATCCGCTGGGTGTCGTCGGTGTGATCTCCGCCTTCAACTTTCCTGTCGCGGTGTGGTCCTGGAACACGGCGATAGCGTTGGTGTGCGGGGACACCGTGGTATGGAAGCCCTCGGAGAAGACTCCGCTGACGGCGATCGCCTGCGACGCCCTGCTGACGCAGGCCGCACACGATGTGGGAGCGCCCACGGGCCTGCACGCACTGGTGCAGGGATCCGTGGACGTCGGCGAGCAACTGGTGGACGACGCCCGGGTCGCCTTGGTCAGTGCCACCGGATCTGTGCGGATGGGCCGCGCCGTCGGACCGCGGGTCGCCGCGCGTTTCGGCAAGAGCCTGCTGGAATTGGGCGGCAACAACGGCGCAGTCGTGGCCCCGTCAGCCGATCTCGACCTCGCTGTGCGCGGCATCGTCTTCTCGGCTGCAGGGACTGCAGGTCAGCGTTGCACATCGCTGCGCCGGTTGATCGTGCACTCCTCCATCGCGGACGAGCTGCTGAACCGGATCTCCGCGGCCTATCGAACATTGACGGTCGGAAACCCCTTCGACGACGGCGTCCTCGTCGGCCCCCTCGTGGACTTGCAGGCATTCGACGCCATGCAGACGGCCCTCGACAAGGCTCGCGCCGACGGCGGGACAGTAATCTGTGGCGGCGAACGTCGCGGGACGGACAGCGCCGCCTACTACGTCTCCCCCGCATTGGTACGCATGCCGGCACAAACATCGGTGGTGCGGGAAGAAACGTTCGCGCCCATCCTCTACGCCCTCACCTACGACACATTCGACCAGGCCATCGCGATGCACAACGAAGTCCCGCAGGGGCTTTCGTCGTCCATCTTCACCACAGACCAGCGTGAGGCCGAACGGTTCCTCGCCGCGGACGGTTCAGACTGCGGCATCGCCAACGTCAACATCGGCACGTCGGGGGCGGAGATCGGCGGGGCGTTCGGCGGAGAGAAGGACACCGGCGGCGGACGGGAATCCGGATCCGATGCCTGGAAGGCCTACATGCGTCGCGCCACGAACACCGTCAACTACTCCGACCAATTGCCGCTCGCGCAGGGTGTCGAGTTCACCTGATCGCGCCGGTGGAGCGGTTACGCTCGGGACGTGAGCAACTGGGCCGAAATGGCGCGAGAGATCGCCGAGAACGTCCTGTTCCCGGTGGCGGACAGCGTCGATGCCGATGGCGAGATCCCCGACAGCCATTTCGAGACTTTGGCCGCCGACGGTTTCTACGGTCTCGCAGCGCCTGACGACGAGAGCGTGACACCGTCCGTCCTGGTCGATGTACTGGAAACCTTGTGCGGCGGGTGCCTCGCGACTGCCTTCACGTGGATGCAGCATCACGGAGTGGTCGCCGGTCTCGCGGCCTCACCCAACACCACCCTGCAGGGACGGTACCTCGACGGGCTCGTCGACGGCACCGTGCGAGCCGGAGTCGCGCTGGCCGGAGCCATTCCGGTACCACCCACGCTGTGGGCGCGCCGGGTCGAGGACGGGTACGTGCTGGACGGCGTCGCACCGTTCGTCACCGGTTGGGGCATCGTCGATCTGCTTCAGGTTTCGGCCCGCGACGAGTTCGACGACACCATCGTGCACGTCATCATTCCCGCCCAACCGCTTCGCGGGCTCACCGCAGCAGACCTACCGCTGATCGCCGCCCGCGGTTCCAACACCGTTCGCCTCACCTTCGACGGCCTCGCAGTGCCAGGCGAACTGGTAAGCGCCGTCGTCTCGCCCGACGACTTCGCGAAGAGCCAACTGTTCGGCTCCTGGATCAACGGGTGCATGGCCATGGGCATCACCCGCCGCGCGATCAGCGAACTCGAAACGCTGGGGGTCGATTCGGATCCGTTCGAGGAGCAAGCTGCCCGGGCACGACTCGACCTCAACGCGGCACTGGAGGGCAGGGCCGACATCGCCGACGCGCGGGCACGGGCATCCGAACTCGCCGTGCGGACCGCGACGGCGCTCGTCACCGCCAAGGGCAGCTCCGCTCTGATCGCGGGCAATACCGCCGAGCGGTTGGTGCGTGAAGCTACCTTCACCCTGGTCGCCGCCGGACGTCCTGCAATCAAAGCCGCACTGCTGGAACGCCTGAGCCGCGACTGACCGTCCCACTCCGACGTGTCGGTACGTTCGTCTACGGTCTGACGATTGCCCCGCGAAGCCGGGCCCCCTCCGACCGAAGCGAGTCAACGTGTTCAGGATCGTCCGCGCAGTGGCAGTGGTGTTGCTCGCGTGCGTCATCGGTGCGTATGCCGCGGCGGCCGCGCAGCCGCCCGACACGGTCGAAGTGCCGTGGCCGTTCGCGCCGGCGTCCGCAGATTCCGACCTCACCTGACCAAGCTTGGCAGCGGCCACAACTTCGCTACGGCACAGCATCATCCCCTTCTCGTGGTGCACGCATTTCACGCCGTGCGTGGTCGATCAACTCGCCGGGATGATGGCGATGATTGATGCGAGGTCTTCGGTCGGGGTCGACGTGTGGCGGCGGAATCCATTCGGTCCTGCCGGGATATCGACCCTCGGCAGTCCTGGTGACCCACCCGGTGGCGCTGTCATCGACCCGAGCGTGGCAGGCATCGCAAGCGAGAGCGAGGCCGTCGATGTCGGTGGTACCGCCTTTCTGCCAGTCCGTGACGTGGTGGACCGCGCACATGCTGGCCGGCGTCGCGCATCCGGGGCGGGTGCATCCGCCGTCGGCGGCGATCAACGCAAGCCGCTGATCCGCACTGGCCAGACGTCGGCGGCGTCCAAGATGCAGGGGACGGCCGTCATGGTCGAACAACACCAAGACCGGGTGGGCCTGCTCGGCCAGCGCCAACGCATCCTCGATCGGTAGAAGGCCCCCGCTGGCTGTGGTGGCAACCCCTCCGATCGCCCTCTCGAGTTGCTCGAGCGTCATGGTGATGATCGTGGTGGCAGGCAGACCCCGGTGCCGGCCGAGGATTCCTGATTCCAGCACGGCTCGAAACATGGCACTGAACGCGTCGTGGTTGCGTTGCGCCGTGGTGCGCGTGTCCCGGGCGGCCGCGGCGGCGAGAACGTCCGAATCCACAGTGGGGTGCTCGGCATCGCCGGTGGGCGAGGATGGATCGGCCGGATTGTTCATGCCCGGTCGCGCCCACTTGGCGAGAATCGGATCGAGAAGTGCCCGCGCCGTGGGGTCGAGTTCACCGGAGATTCGCGACATCAGTTCCGTGTCCTGCCGGCCGAGGGTGAGTGCCCGGCGGCGGGTGCGGTCGATGTCGTCGCCGAGATTCCCGTCCGGATTCAAATACGCGAGAAGTCGGTGCCCCGCCTGCTCGACGTCCTCGGGCGTCCCGTCACAAGCCACTCGCGCGAGAGTCGATTCCGCGGCCTTGGTGTCGTCGGCGTCGACCGCGTGCGGGATTTTGCGCAGAATTCTCGACACGGCTCGGGCATGATCGGCACCTATGTCGCCGTTCCGTTGCGCGGCCGCGGTATCCGGCAGAGCGGCCGGGAGAGATTCTCCGGTCGAGGCGTGCCACACCCCCAGTTGGCGGGCCGCGCTGACCCGGGCTGATGCGTCGGCCGCGGATATTCGCAGGACGTCGACGAGGAATTTGTGGGGCGAACGGTAGCCGAAGGATGCGGGCAGGGACCGTTCCACGCTCTCCACAACCAGCCTGTGCGACACCGCACCGGCGCGGCGAAGGGCGCGTTCCAGGTTCCTGATCGCGTCGACCACCTCGGCGTCCGACAACCCCACCACGTCAGCGCCCAGCAACCCGTCCACCGCAGCGGTGAGCAGCGAAAGCTGCCCCGCCACCCGGCTCTCCGCCGACCCCCCAGTCGAACTCATGTGCGAAACATATCTCAGCGCTCCGACACACTTCTCCAAGCGCGCTCTCGCCCTCTCGGCCGTTCCGAGCAGACGTGCGGTGTCTGTCGGACCTCCGGTGCACTATGGAACGGTGACCGAAGTCCTCGGCAAGTTCTCTGCCGCCACCAGGGAGTGGTTCGACGGCGCCTTCCCCGCGCCGACGAACGCGCAGCTCGGCGCCTGGGAGTCGATCGCCAGCCGCGCCAACACGCTGGTGGTCGCACCTACGGGGTCGGGCAAGACCCTCTCGGCCTTCCTGTGGTCCCTCGACCAGCTCGCGGCGACGGGCGAGAAGGACCGGTCCACCAAGGTTCTGTACATCTCACCGCTGAAGGCACTCGGCGTGGACGTCGAACGCAATTTGCGAGCCCCACTGGTCGGCATTACCCAGACAGCGAAACGGCTCGGCCTGACACCGCCCGAGATCTCGGTCGGTGTCCGCTCGGGCGACACCCCGCCCGCCGACCGCCGCGCGCTGATCAAGAATCCGCCGGACATCCTCATCACCACCCCCGAGTCGCTGTTCCTCATGCTCACCTCGTCGGCGCGGGAGACGCTGACCCGGGTCGATACCGTGATCGTCGACGAAGTGCACGCTGTCGCAGGAACCAAGCGTGGGGCGCACCTGGCACTGTCGCTCGAGCGACTCGACCGGCTCCTCGACACCCCCGCGCAGCGCATCGGACTGTCGGCGACGGTGCGCCCGCACGAAGAAGTGGCACGCTTCCTCTCCGGTTCGGCGCCGATTCGGATCGTCGCTCCGCCGTCACCGAAGATGTTCGACCTGACCGTTCAGGTTCCCGTCGAGGACATGACGGAGCTGGGTCTCGCCGAGCCTGCCGAGGGCTCGGCATCGTCGACTCCCCAGGCCGGGTCGATCTGGCCACACGTCGAGGAACAGATCGTGGATCTCGTCCTCGCACACCGATCGTCCATCGTGTTCGCCAACTCGCGGCGGCTCGCGGAGCGACTTACCGCACGACTCAACGAAATCTATTCCGAGCGTAGTGGCACCGACGTCGACAGGAACCCGAAGCCCGCCTCGCAGATCGGCGCCCCTTCCGAGGTCAACTTCGGCGCCGACCCTCTGCTCGCGAGGGCTCACCACGGTTCGGTCAGCAAGGATCAACGAGCCCTCATCGAGGACGACCTCAAATCCGGACGGCTCCGCTGTGTCGTCGCGACGAGCAGCCTCGAACTCGGAATCGATATGGGGGCAGTGGATCTCGTGGTCCAGGTGGAGGCTCCGCCCTCGGTGGCGAGCGGCCTGCAACGTGTGGGCCGCGCCGGACACCAGGTCGGGGAGATCTCCCGCGGCGTCGTGTTCCCCAAGCACCGCACCGACCTGATTCACTGCGCCGTCACCGTCGAACGCATGGTGACCGGCAAAATCGAAGCACTCGCGGTGCCGGCCAACCCACTCGACATCCTCGCTCAACACACCGTTGCGGCCACCGCACTCGAACCGCTCGACGTCGACGACTGGTTCGAGACGGTCCGCCGCAGTGGATCCTTCGCCTCTTTGCCGCGCTCGGCTTACGAGTCCACGCTCGACCTGCTGGCAGGGCTGTATCCTTCCGACGAGTTCGCGGAACTGCGCCCCCGGCTCGTCTGGGATCGCGAAGCCAACACACTGACGGGTCGTCCCGGCGCGCAACGTCTCGCGGTCACCTCGGGGGGTGCCATCCCCGATCGCGGACTGTTCACCGTCTACATGGTGGGCGAAAAAGCTTCTCGGGTCGGCGAACTCGACGAGGAGATGGTGTACGAGTCTCGGGTCGGGGACGTCTTCGCGCTCGGTGCCACCAGCTGGCGGATCGAGGACATCACCTTCGATCGGGTACTGGTCAGCCCGGCGTACGGTCAGCCCGGCCGTCTCCCCTTCTGGCACGGTGACGGCCTCGGCCGACCGGCGGAACTCGGTGAGGCGCTCGGACAGTTCCTCCGGGAGATTTCGCTCGGCCACGAAACGGAGGTGAAGGAACGGTGCCTCACAGGAGGTCTTGACGACAATGCCACGAACAATCTAGTTCAGCTGGTCAACGAACAGAAGACCGCCACCGGTCAGGTTCCCACTGATCGCACCCTGGTGGTCGAGCGATTTCGCGACGAGCTCGGCGACTGGCGTCTGATCCTGCACTCACCTTATGGACAGCGTGTGCACGCACCGTGGGCTCTGGCTGTCAGTGCTCGGCTCAGCGAGCGCCACGGTCTCGACTCCAACGCGACCGCATCGGACGACGGCATCATCGTCCGCCTTCCCGACACGGAGGACACACCGCCCGGGGCAGACCTCTTCGCCTTCGATACCGACGAGATCGAGGACATCGTCACGGAACAGGTGGGCGGGTCTGCGTTGTTTGCCTCGCGGTTCCGTGAATGTGCCGCTCGCGCTTTGCTGTTGCCGCGCCGCAATCCTGGAAAACGGGCGCCGCTGTGGCAGCAGCGTCAACGTTCGGCGCAGCTCCTCGACGTCGCCCGCAAGTATCCGACGTTTCCGATTCTGCTCGAGACCGTGCGCGAATGCCTCCAGGATGTGTACGACCTTCCGGCCCTGAAGGATCTGTTCCGCCGGATGGCGCGGCGGCAGATCCGCATCGTCGAGGTCGAGACACAGTCACCGTCACCCTTCGCCGGCGCGTTGCTGTTCAACTATGTCGGTGAATTCATGTACGAGGGCGACAGCCCGCTGGCCGAACGCCGGGCCGCCGCCCTGTCCCTCGATTCTGCCCTACTCGCAGAACTGCTCGGCCGTGTCGAGCTGCGCGAACTTCTCGACGCCGATGTCATCACGCAAGCGGAGCTGGAATTGCAACGCCTTCTCCCGGACCGCAAGGCGAAAGACCTCGAAGGCGCGGCCGACCTGCTCCGCATTCTCGGCCCCCTCACCACGGAGGAGGTCACCGCACGCTCGACGCAGGATCCCACACCGTGGCTGGACGAGCTGGTTCGCGCCAAGCGTGCGCTCGCCGTCTCCTTCGCCGGTGCCCACTGGTGGACGGCGATCGAGGACGCCGCGCGCCTGCGAGACGGACTGGGTGTTCCGTTGCCCATCGGTACGCCGGCCGCATTCATCGAACCCGTCGACGACCCACTCGGTGACCTGCTCAGCCGGTACGCGCGCACCCACGGACCATTCTCGCTCGGTGATGCAGCCGGGCGCTTCGGCATCGGGTCCGCTGTCGCCCGCGACGTTCTGCAACGACTCGCCTCGGAAAAGCGGGTCATGGAAGGGGAATTCCGCCCCGGTGCCTCCGGTAGTGAGTGGTGCGATTCGGAGGTCCTCCGTCGCCTCCGCAGGCGTTCACTCGCTGCAGCCCGCCAGGAAGTGGAGCCCGTCAGCACTGCCACCCTGGGCCGCTTCCTCCCGAGTTGGCAACATGTCGGCGGCACTCTGCGCGGAATCGACGGAGTCGCCACGGTTGTGGAACAGCTTGCCGGCGTGCCGGTTCCCGCGTCGGCGCTCGAGTCGCTGATTCTGCCGTCCCGCGTCGCCGACTACTCCCCCGCCATGCTCGACGAACTGACCTCCACCGGAGAGGTGTTGTGGTCGGGCGCAGGAAACATTTCGGGAAAGGACGGGTGGGTGTGTCTCCACCCGGCCGACACCGCCCCCCTGACGCTGACGACCCCCGCCGAGTCGGATCTGTCCGACCTGCAGCGTCGGATCCTGGACACGCTGTCCGGCGGCGGTGCGTACTTCTTCCGTCAGCTCTCCGACACGCTGGAGATGTCCGAGGACAGTGCATTGGCCACTGCTCTGTGGGATCTCGTGTGGCTCGGGCACATCGGCAACGACACCCTCGCCCCGTTGCGTGCTCTCCTCTCGGACACGTCGAGAACCACCACCAGCCACCGTTCGCCGCGGCGCCCACCGCGCGCCCGTGCGTACCGCAGCCTCGCGACCCCGGTTCGCACGGCGCCGCCCACCGTCGGCGGCCGGTGGTCGATTCTTCCGGGCGCCGAGACGGATTCCACCCTGCGTGCCAGCGCTACTGCCGAACTTCTCCTCGAACGCTACGGCGTGGTGACACGCGGATCCGTGACGACCGAGAACGTTCCGGGTGGATTTGCTCTGATGTACAAGGTGCTCGGCACCTTCGAGGACAACGGGCGGTGCCGCCGTGGGCACTTCGTCGAGTCGCTCGGCGGCGCACAATTCTCCACTCCCCATGTCGTGGACCGGTTGCGAAGTTACGGTGATTCGCTGGAGGGCCGGCACACGTCGCTGCCCGCCGTGACACTCGCCGCCAGCGACCCCGCCAACCCGTACGGTGCGGCGCTGCCATGGCCGAAGCGCGGCGACGACGCACCAGGTCATCGCCCCGGGCGCAAGGCAGGCGGCCTTGTGGTCCTGGTCGAGGGCGAGTTGATCCTGTTCGTAGAACGCGGCGGGCGAACAGTTCTGACGTTCACCGACGATCCCGGTGTACTACGCACTGCGGCGTCTGCTCTCGCCGGAGTGGTCAAACGTGGGGGAATCGACCGAATCGTCGTGGAGAAGGTCGACGGCGAGACCATCCATGGCAGCGATTTCGCGCCGATTCTCACCGAGGCGGGGTTCGCGCCGACGCCCCGCGGCTTCCGGTTGCGAGCCTGACATGCCCGAAGGCGACACCGTCTGGCGCACGGCCAACTCGCTGCGTGACGCACTCGAGGGTCACGTACTGACCACGTGTGATGTGCGGGTTCCGCGGTACGCCACCGTGGACCTGTCCGGGTTGAAGGTCGACGAAGTCGTCAGCCGTGGCAAACATCTCCTCATCCGGGTCGGTGGGTACTCGATCCACACCCATCTGAAGATGGAAGGTGCGTGGCATATCTACCGGGCGGACGCACGGTGGCGTCGCCCAGCCCATCAAGCCCGTATCGTGCTGGCCACCGAAGAACGTGTCGCTGTGGGCTTCTCCCTCGGCATCACCGAGATACTCGACCGGAGTGCGGAAGCCGCCGCGGTCGGTCACCTCGGGCCCGACCTTCTCGGGCCGGATTGGGATGCAGACACGGCCGTCCGCAATCTCCGGGCTGCCGGTGATCAACCTATCGGTGTTGCCCTCGTCGATCAGCGCAACCTCGCGGGTCTCGGCAATGTCTACCGAAACGAGGTGTGCTTCCTCCGTGGCGTCGATCCCTACACTCCCGCGCGCGAGGTGACAAACCTGCCGGCCATGGTCGCGCTTGCCCATCGCATGATCCACGCAGACAAGAACAATCCGGTCCGGCACCGTCCGTGGGTGTACGGCCGCGCGGGCAAGCGTTGCCGCCGGTGCGGAACGGTGATCCGAAGCCGGGAACTCGGGCAGCAGGACATCTTTTTCTGCACCTACTGCCAGCCACCGTTCGACCGCTAGCGCAACACCGTGGTCGGCGGTCCGAGCGGTGGAGGCTTGCGCGTCACTCGGCGGCCGAACAGCCAGGCGGTGACGTCCGGTATCCACAGCACTGCCGCGGTCGCCAACGTCAGTAGGTAGGTCGGTGCGACCACCGGAAGGAGTATGCATCCGAGCAGTGCCACGGGAAAGTCCCTGCGCCACAGGAGTGAGAGGACACACGGAAGTGTGAGAAGGCCGACCGCTGCTGGGTAGTGGGAGGTGGTGATCGCCCACGGCACTCCCAACACCCAGCACACCATTCCGAGGATGTGATGGGCGATCAGCAGGAACCTCGTGTACGTGGTGAAAGTCCAGATCCGCCCGACCTCTACCCCGACCCAGAAGATCCGGCTGCGAAACGGTCCGACGCCCTCGTCGAGCAGCGCAGTCCGGAACAACTCGTCGGCCCGGCGGCGTAGCGCCATGCCGGATTTTCCGTGAGCTTCCGCATGGTGACACAGATCGTCGTGCATGATCGCGGGAAGCAGCTGGCGGCCGTACGGAGCGAGCAGCCCCCGGAGCGGCGCGGGCACGGAGGCGAGGTCGGTCCGGAGTACACACGGCTCCGGCGCGCAACCGGGCACCGTCACCACCGTCTCACCGTGGACGTACACGAAGTGGTCGGTGAGCTGAAAGTATTTGTGGTCGAGCACCCGAAGGGACGGCTGTGGACGAGCCGGATCGTCCGCTGATACCTGAAACGGCATGCTCACCTCATTCGTGGCCGGACCGGTTGGCCTCCATCACCAGAGTGACGCAATGGGCGACGAATTGCTCGCGCGACGCGGCAACGGTTCCGTCGAGATATCCGATGAACAACGTCGTAAGCGCGCCGACGACGCCGATCGCGACGAGCTGCTTCTCCACCTCGTCGTCCACGGCCGAGAGTTGGTCGTGGACGAGCGCTACGAACCCGGGCATGAGGTCCATTCCCCGCCGGCTCAGCGCGGGTTCGGACAGCGGCGCGAGCAGCAGTACCCGGCCCCTCTCGGGGTTGTCGACCATCAGCTCGACGAACGCTTCGACGGCGGCCTCGGCTCGCGCCCGCGCGGTGTGGGTCGACGACACCGCGCCCAGAAGCACCGCCTGCGCCTCGTCGCCGACCGCGGCGTAGACGGATCGGACGAACTCGTCGCGGTCGGCAAACGACTCGTAGAAGTAGCGCTCGGTCAACGAGGCCGCACGGCAGACGGCCCGGACGTTGACTGCAGGCCCTGCAGGGGCGCCCAGGAGCGTGATTCCTGCCCGCAGGAGCGCCGTTCGCCGGGCCTCGCGACGGTCTTCCAGCGTCACGCTTCCAGTTCCCACTGTTGACTACGCACGTTGTCAGATCCTAGTCTGACAACGTGCGTAGTCAATCGATGTCGAACAGCGCGTCCGTGCAGGACACCGCGCCCACACCGCTTGGACCCGACTCCCTGACCTGGAGGTACTTCGGCGACTGGCGCGGAATGTTGCAAGGCGTCTGGGCCGGCTCGATGCAGAACATGCATCCGGGCCTCGGCGCTGGAGTCGAAGAGCATTCCGAGTTCTTCGACGAGCGGTGGGAACGCTTGTATCGCTCGCTCTATCCGATCGGCGGCGTGGTGTTCGACGGTGAACGCGCCCAGCACACGGCCGAGCAGGTCCGGGGTTACCACAACACCATCAAGGGCGTCGACAAGCACGGGCGGAAGTATCACGCGCTCGATCCCGACACGTTCTATTGGGCGCACGCCACCTTCTTCATGGGCACGATCCTCACGGGCGACAATTTCATGGGCGGCCTCACCGACGAGCAGAAGCGGCAACTGTTCACCGAACACATCCAGTGGTACCGCCTGTACGGAATGAGCATGCGTCCGGTCCCGGAGACCTGGGAAGCGTTCCAGGAGTACTGGGACCACATGTGCCGCAACGTCCTCGAAGACAACAAAGCCACCCGTGACGTGCTCGATCTGTCCGGCCTGGGCGTCCCACCGTTTCTGAGATGGCTACCCGACCGAGTATGGGCCCTCGCGCGCATCCCAGTCGCCAAGGGCTTCGTCTGGCTGACGGTGGGAATGTACGACGAAGCGGTACGAGAGCGACTCGGGTACCGCTGGACGGCGCGCGACGAACGCCTGCACACCCTGGTAGGCCGGACGGTGAATGCCCTGTTCCGCCTCGTCCCGTGGCGCTACCGTTACCATCCTCGCGCCCGCGCCGGGTGGGACCGTGAGACGGGGCGCACCCGCCGGGACGCCCCGCTGGTGCATACGCCGCCGCGGAACCTCCCGCCCCTCGGGCGTCGCGACGACCCGAAGCACTACAGCCCGCGGGTGTGATTCCCAGGGAGAACACAGGCAAATCGTGACATGCTCGAAGGATGGAGTGGGACCTTCCGAGGCTCTTGAATCGCCCGCCGCTGATGAGCGAGAAAACGCTGTCGCCCGACCATGCGGCAAGCCGCATCAGCGCGTATATCTACGGCAACATTCTTGTGCTCGCCGCGCTCATTCCCGTTACCAAATCCCAGGAGACCCTGGGCATTGCCATCGTGGTGGGCGCCGCTCTGTCCACGTTCCTCGCCCACGCTTTTGCCGAGTCCGTGGGCCAGACACTCCGGCTCGGCAGATCGCTGTCCAGAACCGAAAGAGTTCGGGAATTGCGGGACGGTCTCCCTATCCTGACCTCCGCGGTGGTGCCCACCGTGATCCTCGGCACAGCTTATGTGGGTTGGCTCGAGCCGCGAACGGCGCAACTGACCGCGGAGATCGTGATGATCGTCCGCATCGGCTCGATCAGCTACGTGATCAGCCGGCTGCGGCGCGAAGAGGTCACCCACATGACGCACTGGGCGGCGATCGGCCTAGCGTTCGTTGCCGCAGTGATCGTGGTGGTCAAGGTACTTCTGACACACTGACGGGCGGTTCGAGCAATTCGACGCGAGATTCGGGTGCCGCCGCCCGCAACGCGTCCGCGGAGAGGTCGTCCGGCTGCGCTTGGGACTGCACCTCCGCCTCCACACGCGCACGGTAGGTCTTCAGTTCGCGGTCGATCATGTCGGCGTCCCACCCGAGGACGGGGGCCACCAGCTGTGCGACCTGCTCGGCGCAGTTCACACCACGATGCGAGTATTCGATCCCGATACGCGTCCTTCTGGTCAGGATGTCGTCGAGGTGCAGCGCGCCCTCCGCCGCAGCGGCATAGACGGCCTCGACCTGAAGGTAGGCCGGTGCGTCGGTAATGGGCTGCAGCAGTTCGGGTTTACCCTCCGCCAGATCGAGCACTTCACCGATCAGCGAACCGTACCGATCGAGGAGATGCTTGACGCGGTAGGGGTGAAGTCCGTACAGCTGACCCAGGTGCACGGTCTGGTTCACCAGCGCGTAGTAGCCGTCCGCACCTGCCAGCGGCACCTTCTCGGTAATCGAGGGCGCGACCCTGGCTGGAATGTCATCAGCAGCCAGATCCACCGCGTCCTCAGCCATCACTCGGTACGTGGTGTATTTGCCGCCCGCGATCGCGACCAATCCGGGCGCCACGCGCGCGACTGCATGCTCGCGCGACAGCTTGGAGGTCTCGTCGCTTTCCCCCGCTAAGAGGGGGCGCAAACCTGCGTAGACACCGTCGATGTCCTCGTGCGTGAGGGCCGTCACCAGGACCTTGTTGACGTGGCCCAGAATGTAATCGATATCGGCTTTGGTAGCTGCCGGATGGGCGAGGTCGAGATTCCAGTCCGTGTCGGTGGTTCCGATGATCCAGTGGCTGCCCCACGGAATCACGAACAGCACCGACTTCTCGGTCCGCAGGATGATGGCGGCATCGCTCACGATGCGATCCCGCGGTACCACGATGTGCACACCCTTGGAGGCGCGGACACGGAATCTGCCGCGCTGTCGGGAAAGCGCCTGTATCTCGTCCGTCCAGACACCGGTCGCGTTGATGACGACGTGCGCCTGCACCTCCGCGGTTCGCCCGTCTTCACAGTCACGGATCCGAACGCCGGACACGCGATCCGCTTCCCGCAGGAAACCTACGACCTGAGTGGACGTGCGCACCACCGCGCCGTAGTGGGCAGCGGTTCGGGCGACGGTCATGGTGTGGCGCGCGTCGTCCACGACGGTGTCGTAATACTGGATGCCGCCGGTCAGCGAGTTCCGCTTGAGTCCCGGTGCCATCCGCAAGGCACCTGCCCGGGTGAGGTGTTTCTGCGCAGGCACCGATTTGGCCCCGCCCATCCGGTCGTAGAGGAAGATCCCCGCCGCCATGTAGGGGCGTTCCCATACCCGATGGGTGATGGGAAACAGGAACTTGAGCGGCTTCACGAGATGGGGCGCCAGCGTCGTCAGCGACAATTCACGTTCCCGCAGGGCCTCCCGCACCAGCCCGAACTCGAGCTGCTCGAGATAGCGCAACCCGCCGTGGAACATCTTCGACGAGCGGCTCGACGTTCCGGACGCATAGTCCCGCGCCTCGACCAGGGCAACCTTGAGTCCGCGGGTGGCTGCGTCGAGGGCCGCACCGGCACCGACGACACCGCCGCCGATCACGACGACGTCGAACTGTTCGGTCTGCAGCTTCTCCCACGCAGCGTCGCGCTGCCCGGGACCGAGGAACTGCACACCTGGCGAACTACTCAACTCGGGCTCCTGTGAGATGACGACGGATTCATGCCCAGGCTAGTAGCTTCATGCGTGTGATTCAGTACATCGCTGCGATAGACCAGGGCACCACCTCGAGCCGCTGCATGATCTTCGATCACGACGGAGCGGTGGTCAGCGTCGCTCAGAAGGAGCACCAGCAGATCCTTCCCCGTGCCGGTTGGGTTGAGCACGACCCGGAAGAGCTGTGGATCAATACGCGCGAAGTGGTGGCATCCGCACTTGCGAAGGCGGATCTCACCAAACGTGACATCGCCGCCATCGGTATCACCAATCAGCGCGAGACTGCGGTGGTGTGGGACCGGAACACCGGAGAACCGGTGTACAACGCCATCGTCTGGCAGGACACCCGGACCGACGAGCTGTGCATTCGGCTCGGCGGCGACGAGGGGCCCGGACGTTATCAGAAGCGTACGGGCCTGCCGCTGTCGACGTATTTCGCAGGACCCAAGGTGCGGTGGATCCTCGACAACGTCGACGGCGCCCGTGCGCGAGCAGATGCCGGCGAACTGTGTTTCGGCACCATCGACAGCTGGATTCTGTGGCATATCACGGAAGGCACGCACGTGACGGATGTCACCAACGCCTCGCGTACGTTGCTGATGAATCTGGAGACGCTCGACTGGGATCCGGACATCTGCGCCGACTTCGAGATCCCACTGTCGATGCTTCCCGAAATACGCAGTTCCTCCGAGATCTACGGCGTGGGCCGTCCCCACGGCACCCTTCCCGGAGTACCGGTCGCAGGGATCCTCGGTGATCAGCAGGCCGCGACATTCGGGCAGGCCTGCCTGTCCGAGGGGGAAGCGAAGAACACGTACGGGACGGGGAACTTCTTGCTGCTCAATACGGGGACCACCCCCGTGCACAGTAAGCACGGCCTCTTGACCACGCTGTGCTACAAGATCGGGAACGCTCCTGCCGTGTACGCGCTCGAGGGGTCGGTGGCGGTCACCGGTTCACTGGTCCAATGGCTGCGGGACAACCTGGGGATCATCTCGTCGGCCGAAGACATCGAGCCGCTGGCGAATTCGGTCGACGACAACGGAGGTGCCTATGTCGTCCCGGCGTTCTCCGGGTTGTTCGCACCTCGGTGGCGACCGGACGCGCGCGGTGTGATCGCAGGCCTCACCCGTTTCGTGAACAAGGGTCACCTCGCCAGGGCGGCTCTCGAAGCCACCGCCTATCAGACCCGGGAAGTGATCGAGGCCATGCGTGCCGACTCCGGAGTCGAGCTCGCCTCACTGAAGGTGGACGGCGGCATGGTCGTCAACGAAACACTGATGCAGTTCCAGGCCGACATCCTGGGAGTTCCGGTCATCCGCCCCGTCGTCAGCGAGACCACCGCGCTGGGCGCCGCCTACGCCGCGGGACTGGCCGTCGGTTTCTGGTCCGGTGAACAGGATATTCGCGACAACTGGGCCATGGACAAGCGGTGGGAACCCGGGATGGACGAAGCGGAGTCCACCAGGCTGTTCGCCGAGTGGAACAAGGCCGTCGAGCGCACCTACGACTGGGCGTGATCCAGGTAGGCGCTGCCGAGTCTCTCGCAGGCACCTGCCAGAACGTCCTCCGGGCAGGTGGCGAAGCACAGTCGTAGTGCGGCGCCGAGATCTGCACCGACACCGAACGCCGACCCGGGTACGAACGCCACACCGTGCTCGACCGCCGTCGGCAGCAGATCCGCGGTGTCGATGGTGTCGTCGGTGAACTCGACCCAGCAGAACATCCCGCCCTGCACGTCGGACAGCGTCGCAGCATTACCGAAAGTGGTCGTCATCGCGGCGGTCAAGGCTCGGGCCCGGGCACCGTAGCGGGTACGGAGCGTGTCGAGGTGAAGTGCCAGCCACGCCTCGTCCGACAGCATCGCCGCCGTGATCTGGTGAGTGAGCGAGGAGCCGCACAGATCCGCGCCCTGTTTGAGAAGTTCCACCGCCTCGCACACAGCGCGATCACCGTGCAACCAGCCGACCCGCAACGCCGGAGCCAAGATCTTCGAGGCACTGGACAGGCGGATCACCCGGTCCGAGAATGTAGCGACCGGAGGGGGCGGCGTAGCGTCGAAGAACAACTCGCCGTACGGGTCGTCCTCGATGACCCAGAAACCGTACCGGTCGGCCAGCGCCGCCAAGTGCTCCCGCCGATCGGCGGCGAGAACGACGCCACGCGGATTGTGGAAGTTACTCACCGTGTGAACGACAGTGGGGCGCACGCCCGCTTCGAGAAGTTTCTGCAGTGCGATCGTGTCCATGCCGTCGCGATCGAGCGGCACCGCGCGGACGTCCGCCTGAGCCGCCCGAAATACCTGCAGCGCACCGGTATACGCGGGCTCTTCGACAACCACGATATCAGCCGGGTCGAGTAGAACCTGCGCGAGGAGGCTCAACGCCTGCTGCGATCCGTGGGTGACGACCACGTGGCCCGGGTCCAACTGCCGTCCGATCCGGGCGCCCTCACGGGCAGCGAGCACGTCACGCAATCGGCGCAGGCCCGTGGTTTCGCCGTACTGGACCGAGGCGGGATCAGCGAGCGCACGCTCCGCTTCCTTCCGAATCCGTTCTCGCGGAATGAATTCGGGGTCAGGGAGACCGCCGGCCAGGCTGACGACGTCCGGGCGGGCGGTAAGGGTGAGGAGGTCACGGATGGCGGAACTGCGCAAGCCGTCCATCCGGCGGGAAAATGTGTGCGGCATATCGACTCCCAGGGGCACATCGAGACAGAGGTCAGGAGAAGAACACCCTGTCCGTCCTGGGTCTGCGGGGCGGTAGAGCGCCGAGGCACGGCCGATGATTGTGGACCGTGCCTCGACTATCCCACCACTGCTGTCAGTATGTGAAATGCATTTCCCAGATATCGGGATCAGTCAAGGTCGTCGTGGCGCATCAGCTGGCGGGCGGCCTCGGTGATCGAGCCGGTGAGCGACGGGTAGACCGAGAACGTCGCTGCCAAGTCGTTGACGGTCAGGTTGTTCTGGACGGCGATCGCGATGGGCAGGATCAGCTCCGACCCGTTGGGCGCCACCACGACGCCACCGATCACCACACCGGTGGCAGGTCGGCAGAAGATCTTCACGAAGCCGCGCCGCAGGCCGGACATTTTTGCCCGCGGATTGGTGTTGAGCGGGAGCATGACGGTGCGGGCCGGCACTTCGCCGTTGTCGATCGCGGCCTGACTGACGCCTACCGTGGCGATTTCGGGCCGGGTGAACACCGCCGAGGCCACCGTCTTCAGCTTGATGGGACTCACGCCCTCGCCCAGAGCGTGGTACATCGCGATGCGACCCTGCATGGCGGCAACCGAGGCCAACGGCAGCAACCCAGTGCAGTCACCCGCAGCGTAGACGCCCGAGACCGGCGTCCGCGACACTCGGTCGACTCGCAGATATCCGCCCTTGTCCAGTTCGATGCCGACCTTCTCGAGTCCGAGGTTCTCGGTGTTGGGAACCGAGCCGACCGTCATCAAGGCGTGACTGCCCTCCACGGTTCGTCCGTCGGCGAGCACGACGACCACACCGTCTTCGGTGCGCTTGACCGCGTCGGCCCGCGCGTGCTTGACGAGGGTGACACCACGTTCGGCCAGAACGTCCTCGAGTACGAGTGCGGCGTCGGCGTCCTCACCGGGGAGCACCCGGTCTCGGCTCGACACCAGCGTTACCTTGACACCCATTTCGGTGTAGGCGGACACGAACTCCGCGCCGGTCACACCGGAACCGACGACGACGAGGTGGGTGGGCAGTTCGTCGAGGTCGTAGAGGTCACGCCAGGTGAGGATTCGCTCACCGTCCGGCTCGGCCCCGGCGATCACCCGAGGACTGGCACCGGTGGCGATGAGGACGACGTCGGCATCGAGCGTCTTCTGCTCGCCGTTCGCGAGGGTGGCGCGGACCTGATGTGATGCCATGCCGAGGCGCGGGTCGGTGAGCTCCGCAGTACCCGAGAGCAGCTCGACACCAACCGTCTGGAGCCTGGTTCGGATGTCGGCGGACTGAGCCTGAGCGAGACTCTTCACCCGGGCGTGGATCTGAGGCAGGGCAATGGTGGCCTGCGCAGGATCGAGAGCGATACCCAGATCGGTGGCGCGTCGCATGTCCGTGCGCACACCCGTCGAGGCGATGAATGTCTTGGAGGGCACACAGTCGTACAGAACGCACGCCCCGCCCACCCCGTCCGAATCGATCAAGGAGACGGCGGCGCCGTGCTGAGCGGCCACCAACGCTGCCTCGTATCCGGCAGGCCCGCCACCAATGATCACGATTCGGGTCATCTGTCCTCCAAATAGACGTGCCGACCAGGGTCTCCGGTCTGCAACTCGAGCATCACAGCGCGTCGTGTCGTGCACTGCCAGGGAACAGATTACTAGTCGCAGATCGGGGCCGTCGCCGCGTAGACCGCGGGCGGCGACTCGGCGCGGGAACGAGCGGTCAGGTCAATGGAGTGCCGCCGGTGACGCCGATGATCTCACCGGTGATGTAGCTCGATTCCTGGGAAGCCAGGAAGACGTACGCGGGCGCCAGCTCCGCCGGTTGCCCCGGGCGGCCCAACGGCACGTCGCCTCCGAACGACTCGAACTTCTCGGTCGGCATGGTCGCCGGAATCAACGGCGTCCAAATCGGCCCCGGGGCAACGGCGTTGACCCGAATGCCCTTCTTCGCGACATCGGCGGCGAGCCCCTTGGTGAAATCGATGATGCCGGCCTTGGTGGTGGCGTAATCCAGCAACTCCGGGGATGGGTTCGCGCCCTGGATCGAGGACGTGTTGATGATGGTCGATCCCGGCTCCATCACCGCGACCGCAGCCTTGCACAACCAGAACATCGCGTAGAGGTTGGTCTTCAGAACACGGTCGAACTGTTCCGTACTGATCTCGGCGATTCCGCCCATCCGCACCATTTGATAGGCAGCGTTGTTCACCAAGATGTCCAGCCCACCGAGTTCGGACACGGCAGTGTCGACGAGCGCTCGGCAGTGATCCTCCGACCTGATGTCACCGGGCACCGGCACCGCCTTACGGCCGGCGTCCTCGATGAGCCGAACCGTGTCCCGGGCGTCCGGCTCTTCCGCTTCGAGGTAGCTGATCAGCACGTCGGCACCCTCGCGCGCGAACGCAATTGCGACCGCTCGCCCGATACCAGAATCACCTCCGGTGATGAGAGCCTTCCGCCCTTCCAGCCGCCCGCTCCCCCGGTAGGTCTTCTCACCGTGGTCGGGTGCCGACACCATGTCCGAGGTGAGCCCCGGATGTTCGATCTCGCCCTGCCCTTCGCGGTCCGGCATCGGGTACGCGGTGGTGGGATCCTGTTTCGTGTACTGATCTGTCATTGCTCTCACCCTTTCGCTACGCCGACCAGGTCCCCTCCGATGTACCCAGTTTCACGGATCGAAATCGAGTGAACGACAGGTGAGCTGCGCCTCGCGCGTCTCCCGCGCGGTCGTGCAACTCCTCACGGTCCATGCCTACGCCTTTGCATCCCTGAGCAACCCGGTATGTAGTCTGACCTGCGTGAGTTACTACGCCGCCTATGGGTCCAACATGCATCCGGAGCAGATGCTGCAGCGCTGCCCTCACTCGCCGATGGCGGGAACGGGCTGGTTGCACGGTTGGCGGCTCACATTCAGCGGCGGTGACATCGGCTGGGAAGGCGCGCTCGCCACGGTGGTCGAAGACCCCGATTCCAAGGTCTTCGTGGTGCTGTACGACGTACCGGAGGAGGACGAGGTGAGCCTCGACCGCTGGGAGGGCTCCGAACTCGGGATTCACCGCAAGATCCGGGTACGGGTCGACACCGACGGAGAACCGGTGCTGGCCTGGCTATATGTGCTCGACGCCTACGAGGGTGGGCTCCCGTCTGCGCGGTACCTCGGTGTCATGGCCGATGCCGCCGAAATCGCCGGGGCACCCGCCGACTACGTGCGCGACCTGCGTACCCGCAACAGCCGCAACGTCGGCCCGGGCACCGAATAGGGCGTCTCGGAGCAGTCAGCCCAGCACGAGGCTGGACAACACCCGCACGCCGACACCGAGCGCCCGCTCGTCCAGATCGAATGTGGGTTGATGGATGTCGAGCTGTTCACCGACGCCCGACCACACGCCCAGCCTGGCCATGGCACCCGGAACTTCCTCGAGATACCAGGAAAAGTCCTCGCCACCACCGGACTGCGGGGTGTCGGCGAGGGCGTCCGCACCCACGGTGCGGATAGCATTCTCGAACATTCGGGTCGACACCTCGTCGTTGACGACAGGCGGCACGCCCCTGCGGTAGTTGAGTTGGTATCGCACTCCCGTGGGCGCCAGCAGTCCGTGCACGATGTCGCGAACGAGCGGCTCGAGCATTTCCCACGTCTCGTGGTCACCGGTCCGCACCGTGCCGGTCATCATGCCGGTCTGCGGAATGGCGTTGGGGGCCCGGCCCGCGCTGACCGCTCCCCACACCATGACGGTGCCTGTACGTGGATCGATTCGCCGGCTCAGCATGCCCGGCAGGCCGGTGACCACGGTGCCGAGCGCGAAGACCAGATCGGTGGTGAGGTGCGGCCGCGACGTGTGACCGCCGGGTGAGTCGAGCACAACCTCGATCGTGTCGGCAGCAGAGGTGATGGCGCCGAGCCGAATTCCGACGCGCCCGGCCGCGAGACGGGGATCGCAGTGCAGCGCGAAGATGCGGGAGACGCCTTCGAGTCGTCCTGCCGCGACCACCTCCAGTGCGCCGCCGGGCATCACCTCTTCGGCGGGCTGGAATATCAGGCGGACACCGACCGGTAGTTCCGGAATCTCGCTGAGGGCCAGGCCTGTCCCGAGCAGGATCGTGGTGTGGGCGTCGTGGCCACACGCGTGGGAGACACCCGGCACTGTCGACGAGTACGTCGCCCCGGTGAGTTCTTGCAGCGGAAGCGCGTCCATGTCGGCACGCAACGCGATCCGGGGTCCGGTGTCCGGGCCGAGATCACAGGTGAGTCCGGTACCTCCCGGGAGCAGTTCCGGTGAAAGACCCGCGGCAGCAAGCCGGGTCGCCACGAACTCCGTCGTGGCGTACTCGTGCCGCGCCAACTCCGGGTTGGCATGGATGTGCCGACGCCAATGCGAGAGGTCATCGGTGTGAGCACTGATCCATTTGTCGACGGCCGCATTCACCGGCGATCAACTCCTTCCAACAGCCGCACCCGCTGTGTGTCGTCCGTTGCAGCGCGAACTGCCGTACGAGCCAACGCAATTGCCCCGTCTACCACGGCGCGATCCGCCGACTCGGTGATACATGCCGCCGCGAAGCCGGGCTGATGCGTGACAGCACCGCCCGAGTCCAGTCCGATGATCGGATGGATTCCGGGTAGGACGTTCGTGACGTTCCCCATGTCGGTACTGCCCAGCGGACGTGTGCCTTCCCACTCGAGTGGCACCGGTGTCCGTCCCATATCGAGAATCTCTTCCCGGTAGGTCGCGACGAGCCACGGGTCGGGGGTGAGTTCCGTGTACGTCGGGGACACCGTGCGGATCTCATGGGTACATCCGGTTGCGAGTGCGCCTGCAGCGAAACACGCCTCCGCACGCGCGGTCAGTTCGGACAGCGCCCACGCCGTCTCGGCGCGCAGGTAATACAGCATCTCGGCCCGCGCCGGCACGATATTGGGTGCGGTGCCACCGTCCGACACGATCCCGTGAATCTGCTGGCCCGGCGAAAGATGCTGGCGCAGCAGGCCGATACCGACCTGCGCCACAGTCGCGGCATCTGCCGCATTGCGGCCGAACTCGGGCGCGGCCGACGCGTGCGCCTCCCGCCCGGTGAAGGTGATCGCGATGTCCGCGAGCGCCAGCGATGTGGCACCCGTGATGTCGACCGGCCCAGGGTGCACCATCAGGGCGGCTGCCACACCGTCGAAGATGCCCTGCTCGAGCATGGTGATCTTTCCGCCACCACTTTCCTCGGCAGGAGTCCCGATCACTCGCACCGTGATGCCCAGGCGCTCGGCGACCGTCGCGAGGGCAACTCCGGCACCGACCGCCGATGCCGCGATGATGTTGTGCCCGCAGGCGTGGCCGATCTCGGGAAGCGCGTCGTATTCGGCGCAGATGCCGAGCACCAGATCACCGCTGCCGAAGGTCGCGTCGAACGCGGTCGGCAGGCCCGCCACTCCCTGCCGCACCTCGAAACCGCTCCGTTTCAGCAGCTCGGTGACCTTTGCGACACTCCGAAACTCCTCGAACGCCAGTTCCGGTTCCGCGTGGATCGAATGGGACAGCGCAACCAGATCGGTCTCGATGGACCGGACCGCCGCCTCCATATCCGCATTCACGTGCTCATTCTCTCACCCGAAGCTGAAGTTGCTCTTGTCCGTCACCGTGGCGAGGGCGGTGAGGGCTTCCTGATGGATTCCGCGCTTGATGCCGGCCAGATTGTCACCGCGTGTCGCGGTGAGCGCGGATGCCCGGGTCACGGCCGCCGTGAGCACGGAATTCCCGTCCGCAACCTCCTCCACGATGCCCGTGGCGAGCGCATCTGCGCCGCCATAGCGACGGCCCGTCGTCATGGCCTCCACGGCGGTCTGTTTCGGCAAGCGGGTGGTGAGCAGCGCCGACATACCCACGGTGAACGGCATGTTCAGCGTCACTTCCGGCAGGCAGTAGAACCCGCGGTCGGCGCGCATCACCCGGAAATCGTGGGATGTCGCGAGCATGGCGCCCGCGCCGAATGCGTGCCCCTGGACGGCCGCGACCGTGGCCATCGGAAAAGTCAGCAGCCGGGTGTAGAGAGTGTGGACGCGGTCGAGGTACTCCGGGAGCTTGTCGGCGTTGGAGAAAATCCAGGTGGTGTCCAGTCCATTGGTGAAGAACTTGCCCGTTGCGGTCGTGACCAGCGCGGCGGGGCCTTCGTGCGCCTCGATCTCGTCGAGCGTGGCGTGGGTGGCATCGATCCAGTCCGGGGAGAAGCGGTTCTCGTTGTCCACCTCCCCCTCGTTCCCGAGGTACAGGATGAATACGTCACCGTCGCGATCGACATAAGGCATGAGTGGAAGACTATCGCCTCATGGGAACGCCAGACGCCGCGGCTGCCGCGCTCGCCGAGTACACCGACTGTGCCGAACACCCGATCGCCGTCGTCCTCGGATCGGGGTGGAACGCCGCCGCCGACCGGTTCGGGGAACCGTTCGCCACCGTGCCGATGGCCGAACTACCAGGCTTCACGCCGCCGTCGGCGCTCGGGCACGCAGGGACGATCCGATCCGTCGACGTGGGCGGGCGGCGGGTACTTCTCCTCCTCGGACGTACGCACGCCTACGAAGGTCATCCGCTGGACTCCGTCGTGCATCCCGTGCGGACTGCCGTCGCCGCGGGTGCGCGCACCGTCATCCTCACCAACGCCGCCGGCGGAATCCGGAGCGAGTACGCGGTCGGGCAGCCCGTCCTCGTCAGCGACCACCTCAATCTCACCGGACGTTCGCCCCTCGTCGGCGCGGAGTTCGTCGATCTCGTCGACGCCTACGACCCCGAACTGCGGGCGCTCGCCCGCGACATCGACCCGAGCCTTGCCGAAGGGGTCTACGCCGGACTGCCCGGACCGCATTACGAGACCCCGGCCGAAATTCGGATGCTGCGCACGCTCGGCGCCGATTTGGTCGGTATGTCCACCGTGCACGAGACGATCGCGGCGCGTGCCCTCGGTGCCCGGGTCCTCGGAATCTCACTGGTCACCAATCTTGCTGCCGGGATTACCGGTAAACACCTCGATCACGAAGACGTGCTCGCCGCGGGCCGCGCGTCCGCTGACCGCATGGGAGGGCTTCTGCGCAAACTGGTGGAGCGCCTGTGAGCGACGTCGTCACCCGGTGGATCGCCGACGACCCCGACCCACAGTCGCGCGCCGAACTGGCCTCGCTGTCCGCCGACGAACTCGCTGACCGCTTCTCCGCGCCGCTGAGCTTCGGCACCGCCGGCCTGCGCGGGCCGGTCCGGGCGGGGCCCAACGGCATGAACGTCGCGGTGGTGGTCCGCACCACTGCCGGCCTCAGCGCCTGGTTGAAGGACCGGTGCCTGGGCGGTTCCACCGTCGTGGTCGGCCGTGATGCGCGGCACGGGTCCGAGAAGTTCGCCCTGGCCGCGGCGGAGGTACTGGCCGGTGCCGGTTTCTCCGTTGTCTTGCTGCCGCGTCCGCTCCCCACGCCGATCGTCGCGTTCGCGGTACGCCGGCTCCGCGCGGCGGCCGGAGTGCAGATCACCGCGTCGCACAACCCGGCATCCGACAACGGCTACAAGGTGTACCTCGACGGCGGCGCACAGTTGATCTCGCCCTCGGACCGGGAGATCGAGGCCGCCATTGCCGCGGTGGGGCCGGCACACCTCGTCCCGCGCAGCCCGGTGATCCCGGCGTCCGACGAACTCGTGCAGTCGTATCTTGCGCGGGTCGCCTCCCTTCCGAGGGGAACGTCGCGCACGGTGCGCATCGCACTCACCGCGATGCACGGCGTCGGCGGCGAGACGGCGGTGGCGGCCCTAGTGGCTGCCGGGTTCACCGATATCCACACCGTCGCTTCCCAATTCCACCCTGACCCCGACTTCCCGACTGTCGAGTTCCCGAATCCGGAGGAACCCGGAGCGTCGGACGAGCTACTCGCGCTCGCCGACCGGGTCGACGCCGACCTCGCACTCGCCCTCGATCCCGATGCGGATCGTCTCGCCGTGGGTGTGCCGGGACCGGACGGCTGGCGCATGTTGCGTGGCGACGAGACCGGGGTCCTGCTCGCCGACCACGTCCTCGCGTGCGCACCGCCCGACCCGCTCGTCGCCACGACGATCGTGTCCTCGGACCTGCTCGAGAAGCTGGCGTCGGCGCGCGGTGCGCGAAGTGCGCGGACGCTCACTGGTTTCAAATGGCTCGTCCGCGCAGGACACGGGCTCGTGTACGCCTACGAGGAAGCGATCGGCCATTGCGTCGACCCGGAGGTGGTGCGCGACAAGGACGGAATCTCCGCCGCCGTCGTCGCCGCCGACCTCGCCGCTACCCTGCGCAGCGAGGGCTCGACCCTGCTGGACCGCCTGGACGATTACGCGCTCGAATTCGGTCTGCACGCCGGCGACCAGGTGTCCCGTCGAGTCGCAGACATCAGCGAGATCGGGGCCATGATGCAGCGCCTGCGGGCGAACATGCCGACGGAGTTGGCCGGCGAGCCGGTGCGGGCAACCGACCTGGCGGAGCTGCGCGGCCCATCCCGCACCGACGCCGTCGTCCTCACCGGTTCCTCCGTCCGGGTGGTGGTCCGGCCCTCCGGAACGGAACCGAAGCTCAAGTGCTACCTGGAGGTCGTGGTCGGGGCACCGGACCGGGAGGGGCTCGGCGCTGCCCGCGCCACGGCACGCGAGCGGCTGACCGTTCTACGCGACTTCGCCCACGCTCTCTGAGTCAGCGGGGGCCGAACTGACGGTCACCGGCATCCCCCAGGCCCGGCACGATGAAGGCGTCCTCGTTCAGCCCCTCGTCGACGGCAGCGGTGACGAGCCTGACCGGATGTCCCGACTCTTGCAGCGCCGCAACACCTTCGGGCGCCGCCACGACACAGACTGCGGTGACGTCGGTGGCCCCACGGGCAACAAGTAGATCGATGGTGTAAATCATCGACCCACCCGTCGCCAGCATGGGGTCGAGAACGAAGACCGGCATCCCGGAGAGGTCCTCCGGCAGCGACTCCAGGTACGGAACCGGCCGGTGCGTCTCCTCGTCGCGGGCCATCCCCACGAAACCGACCCGGGCCTGTGGGATCAAGGAACTGGCCTGCTCGACCATGCCCAGTCCGGCACGCAGCACGGGAACCAGGAGAGGTGGCTGTGCGAGCCGCACCCCGTCCGCGACCGCGACCGGAGTTACCACGTCGAACGTTGCGACGGGAGCCTCACGCATCGCCTCGTACACCAACATGTGCGTGAGCCTTCTCAACGCGCCGCGGAAGATGGCATTGTCGCTGCGCGCGTCGCGCATGGTTGTCAGGAGGACCGCTGCGAGCGGATGGTCGACCACGTGCGTGTTCATGCTCGAAGAATAAGGGGATCGGGCGGGGATTCCCTCGGGATCGACTTCGCCGGGCCACACGGGTCCGTCGACATGGGTATTCGGATTACCCGTGCAGCACGTCTCGGGTGTCAATGGGGGGTGGAACCGTATCGATGTCGACGGCGTCCAATAAGGTGACCGGTATCAAATCCGACTGGGGGGATTGACGATGAACGACTTGAGGGCGGATACCGCGAGTATCGCCACGTTCGCGGCCACGGCCGCGACCATGGGGGTGGAGATGCAGGCGGCCGGGCTGGCCGCTGCAGCGGCGGGCCCGCTGCTGCTGGGACCGGTGTTCGGCGTGATCGGCGCAGACTTCGTCGCCGCCTTCGCCACGGCGCACGCCGCGCACCTGGCGTCGATCGAGAAGCTAGCGGGTGTTCTCGGCGGGATCAGCACGACCGCGCTGGCCAACGCCGCCAACTACGACAGCACCGACATGGCCACGACGGCTGCGCTCGCCGCCGATGCTGTCGGGCTGGGGGCCTGACCATGATCCCCATCGATCTGCTCGCCCGCCCAATGCTCGATCTCCTCGGCGCCTTCGGCAGCGGTGTCCTCCCCGCGGGCGGTCCGGCTGACGCTCTCCGTACATCCTCGGTCGCCATCGACGCCGTGCACGACACCGGGCGAACCGGGATCAGCGCCGTCTACGGAGACTGGGAAGGCCGAGGCGGTACGGGCGCGATCGTGAAGACCGAAGAGGCGCAACGATCCACGGTCGCCGTCGCCGATCGCGGCAACGACATGGCTGCCGTCGTGGCCGAGGCGTCCGAGATCGTGCGGGCAGGAATGGCGCAATTGCAGGAGATCCTGCAGTCGTTCCTCTCCCTCGCGATCGCGGCCGGACCGGCGCTCGCCACCCCTCCGGGACAAGCCATGATCATCGCTGCCGCGATCGACCATCTCGGGAGAGCGACCACCGTCGTCGCCGCGGTACGGACCCAACTGAGTGAGCAGACCGCGCGAATGGTGGAGCTCACCCCTGCCGAGGACACACCGACCGCGCCCGCCGCAACCGCGCCCGCGAGCACGTCCGCCGCGAGCACCGTGCCCGCGTCCGCAACGCCGGTGTCCCCCGCGGGCGCCGACCCGATGAGTCGCGCGGCGTCCGGATTCGCGAGTTCGTCGAGCGCGCCGTCGATGTCCGGATTGATGAGTCCGGTGTCGAACATCGCCTCTTCGGGTGGCCGGGGCGCGAGCGGGAGCCGATCGGATTCCCTCATGGGCAATTCCGGAGTTACCGGCCGCGGCGCCGCCACTTCCGACGCCACGCACAGCGGTGAGGGCGTCGAGGTTGTTCTCCCGGACGGCAGCACTGCCCTGGCACCCAACAAGGAAGCCGCCGACGCCGTCCGCAATGCGCTGTCACAACAAGGTGTCCCGTATGTCTGGGGTGGCACCGCTCCCGGCGAGGGCGTCGACTGCAGCGGTCTGACGCAATGGGCGTATGGCGAAGCCGGAGTAGGGATTCCGCGTCTTGCACAGGAGCAGAACGTGGGTACCGCGGTCGACCCGGGCGACTTGATGCCGGGCGATCTGGCCGTGTGGGACGGACACGTGGCAATGGTGATCGGCAACGGCCAACTCGTGGAGGCCGGTGACCCAGTGCAGGTGGGTCCCATCCGAACCAGTAACAGCGGCATGGGCTTCTACGGCTTCTATCGACCTACCGAATGACAGGAATCATGTTTCCTCCCACCCCACCCCCGGCCGGAGTCACGGCAGCAGTGAGCAATCGATCGGGCACCGTGTCGGTGCGCACCACCGAGCACGGTCTCCCCCTCGAACTTCGCATCGATCCACGAGAACTGCGCTACGGCGGCCAGCGCCTCGCCGACGAGATTCTGACGCTGTGCCGTCGTTCCGCCATGGAAGCCGGCGCACGGCGCCGCGACGAACTGGCCCGTGACGGAATGCCTGCCGACGTGCTCGACAAGCTCGGTCTGCCCACCCGCGCCGACGTGGCAGCGGCCCAGGCCGCCGAGGACGAGGAAGAACCCGCCCCGACGAGCTGGATGCGACCACTGTGAGCGAACACGAAATGGACACCATCGTCGGCCGTGCCACCGAACAGGTCGCTCTCCTCGAGGAAGCACTCGAGGGACTGCGGTCGATCAAGTCCCGCGCCTCGAGTGAGTCCGATCACGTCACCGCCGAGGTGGACGGCAACGGAACCCTGACCGGCCTGTGGATGAACGATTCCATCGCCGGCCTCGACCCCGTGGCCCTGGCCACGCTGATTACCGGCACCACCCAGGAGGCCGCGCGCCTGGCCGCCGAACAGCGCAGCCAGGTCATGACGACGTTGCACGACGAGTTCGGGAAGGTCTAGCCATGGGCCGGGTATATCTTTGGCCGCCGGGTCGATAGGCTTCCCGCCATGGCTGGAGACATCGTCCCGATCGAACTAGGTCTCACCGACGGCGACCTCGTCACACTGTGGGCCCCACGGTGGCGTGAGGGCGACGACGAGTGGGAAGCATTCCTGGGTCACGAGGAAGACCTGTACGGGTTCGAATCGGTGGCGGAGTTGGCTGCGTTCATCCGCACGAATACCGACAACGATCTCGTCGAGCATCCTGCGTGGAGCGTCGTATCCGGGCTGTCCGCCGCCGAACTCGAACCGGACGAGAACTTCTGTTTCGATCTGATCGGGGTGCCGGAACTCGCTGCGAGCGACCCCGACGCCATCGTCGTCAGCGAACTCGAAGACACGCTCAACATGGTGCGCAACATCGGCGAAGTCTGCGAGCTCGACGCCGTCGTCAAATTCTTCAGCGCCAATCCGATCCTCGGCGCGCTCCCCGCAGGTGTGAGTGCATTCGAGGGTCGCGAAGGCGAAGAGCTCTGGAGCCAGATCGGAACGGCCATAGCGAAAGGCTGGGACGACGTCCTCGACGCCATCGATGGCATCGTGTCCACCCCCGACGTCGACGCCGATGCGGTGGCCGTTGCGGAAGCAGAGTTACTGGCCGCCGACGAGAACACCGTGGACGTGGACGACGCCGCGGAGGCCGAAGAAGAGGAGGAGTTCGTTCCCCTCGACCTGGAAGAAGACGACGACGAGGACGACTCGTTCTGGGGCTCGGTGGGCGTCGATCCCATCAAGATCATCACCTCGGGCGGCACCTACTTCACCCTTCGGTGCTATCTCGACGATGACGCTCTCTTCCTGGGTCGCGAAGGCGTGATCTTCGTGTTCACTTCGGAGCGTGCCCTCTCGCGTTACCTTGCCGATAACCACGACCACGCCCTTGCCCAGGTCAGCACCTACGAAGAGATCCAGGTGGCGGCCGTGGACGGCTCACTCGAGGTGGAGGTCACGGACGAGAACGTGTACGTCCTTCCCGGTTTGGCCGACGACCTGGCCGCCGGACCGAAAGCCGTGGACGCGGACCAACTCGACCTCGCGGTCGAATTGTTCACCGATGCAGCGGACTTCGCCGACGACGACTCGGTGGAAACCGCGCTCGCCACGTCCAACCCGCTCGGCTGGTACGTGTCGTTCATTCTCGACCCCGACCCGACCCGCCTGGCGCCCAGCGCGCCGTACGACGCCGAGGCCGACGCATGGCGCACCCTCGAGCGCGAATTCGAGGCTCGCCTGCGCGCGGTCTAGGCACGACAACGCTCAGCCCACGAGGACGGCGAATCCCGGCTTGATCACTTCGTCGATCAGCTGGAGTCGCTGATCGAACGGGATGAACGCCGACTTCATGGCATTGATCGTGTAGCGCTCGAGGTCCGTCCAGCCGTAACCGAACGTTTCGACCAGTCGAAGCATCTCGCGGCTCATCGTGGTATCGCTCATCAACCGGTTGTCGGTGTTGACCGTCACCCGGAACCGCAACTGTGCGAGCAGGCCGAACGGATGATTCTCGAGGGCATCGACCGCCCCGGTCTGAACGTTCGAACTCGGACACAGCTCCAACGGAATCCGCTTGTCGCGCACGTAGTTCGCGAGCGATCCGAGAACGGGGACACCGTCGTCGCCGATCGTGATGTCGTCGGTGATGCGAACCCCGTGCCCCAGCCTGTCCGTGCCGCAGAAGGCGATGGCCTCGTGGATCGACGGCAGGCCGAATGCCTCGCCGGCGTGGATGGTGAAGTGTGCATTGTTGTTGCGCATGAATTCGAAGGCGTCGAGGTGACGGCTCGGCGGGTTACCGGCCTCGGCTCCGGCGATATCGAAACCGACCACACCGCGGTCGCGGAACCGCACTGCGAGTTCTGCGATTTCCCGGCTTCGCGCCGCGTGCCGCATCGCGGTGAGCAGGACTCCCACGCGCACTCGCTGACCGCGCGTCTCCGCGGCCGACTCCCCCGCCCGGAAGCCGAGCAGTACCTGCTCCACCACCTGATCGAGCGTCAGCCCCTCCTCGAGGTGCTGCTCGGGAGCGAAGCGGACCTCGGCGTACACCACGCCGTCGTCCGCCAGATCCTCCGCGCATTCCCGGGCCACCCGCTCGAGCCCGGTCGGTGTCTGCATTACCGCAACCGTATGAGCGAACGTCTCCAGGTAACGCTCGAGCGACCCGCTGTCCGCAGCCTCGCGGAACCAGGTGGCGAGTGCCGGCGCGGTATCGGCGGGCAATCCGTCGTACCCGCAGTCGCGGGCCAGTTCGAGAACTGTCTCGGGCCGGAGACCTCCGTCGAGATGGTCGTGCAGCAACACCTTCGGCGCTCGGCGCAGAGCCGACAGATCCAGTGCGGTCATGCGTCGACGTTAGCCTGAGGGCTCCTCGATTCGCTCGATGACGAGCGGAGCCGTCACACTCGGCGCGTCGGCGACGATGGTCCATGCATTGGCGAGCGACACCTTCGCCGCCCTGAACCGCTCCGGCGTGTCCGTGTGCAGTGTGGCGAGCGGAGTGCCGACCGTGACGGTCTGCCCGGGTTTCGCGTGCATCTCGATGCCTGCCGCCGCCTGCACCGCCTCACCTTGGCGCGCTCGACCCGCGCCCAGCCGCCACGCAGCGAGACCGACCGCCATGGCGTCGAGACCACACACCACACCCTCGGTCTCCGAGAGAATCACCTCGGTGTGGCGGGCCTTCGGAAGCGGGGCGTCGGGGTCGCCGCCCTGCGCCCCGATCATGGCCCGCCAGCGGTCCATGGCGGATCCGTCCCGGAGCTTGTCCGCGGGGTCGACTCCGTCGATTCCGGCTGCTTTCAGCATCTCTCGGGCCAGCTCGAGGGTGAGCTCGACCACGTCGGCGGGGCCGCCGCCCGCCAGCACCTCCACCGCCTCCCGCACCTCGAGGGCGTTGCCGGCGGTGAGCCCGAGGGGTGCGTCCATCGCCGTGAGCAACGCCAGTGTCCGCACCCCGGCGTCGTTCCCCAGATCCACCATCGTCTGCGCGAGTTCGCGCGCATCGTCGAGCTTCTTCATGAACGCGCCCGACCCCACCTTCACATCGAGCACCAGCGCTTCGGTGCCTTCCGCGATTTTCTTGCTCATGATCGAGCTGGCGATCAGAGGAATCGATTCGACGGTCCCGGTCACGTCGCGCAGCGCATACAGCCGCCGGTCGGCGGGGGCGAGGTCGGCACCGGCCGCGCACACCACCGCGCCGATTGCCGGGTCGGACAGGATTTCGGCCATCTCGGAGGTGTCGAGGTCGGCGCGCCAGCCGGGGATCGCCTCCAGCTTGTCGAGTGTCCCCCCGGTGTGGCCGAGGCCGCGGCCGGACAGCTGCGGTACCGCGGCCCCGCACGCGGCGACGAGCGGCGACAACGGCAGGGTGATCTTGTCGCCCACTCCCCCTGTCGAGTGCTTGTCCACCGTGGGGCGTCCCAGGTGCGTGAAGTCGAGCCGGCGACCCGAGGAGATCATCGCGGTGGTCCATCGGCTCACCTCCTCGCGGGTCATGCCACGGAAGTAGATCGCCATCGCCAGCGCCGACATCTGCTCGTCGGCGACGACTCCGTGGGTGAATGCCTCCACGACCCAGTCGATCTCTGCACCGGTCAGCTCCCGGCCGTCTCGTTTGGCGGCGATGATCGAGGCAGCATCATGCACGGCGGATCCTTTCGGTCTCGTCCGGACCGAAGGCGTCCGGCAGCAACTGGTCCAACGGCCGGATTCCGGCTCGGTGATCGACGAGCAATCGAGGGCCTCCGTGCTCGAGGAGTAGCTGACGACAACGTCCGCACGGCATCAGTATCTCCCCGGCCGCGTCACAGCAGGTGAAGGCCAAAAGCCTGCCTCCCCCGCCCGCAAATAAGTTACCGACCAGTACACACTCGGCGCAGAGCCCTAACCCGTATGAGACATTTTCCACATTGCATCCGACGACAATTCGCCCATCGTCCACCAGTGCAGCCGCACCCACGGCAAATCCCGAGTAGGGCGCATAGGCCCTACTCATCACCCGTTGCGCGTTGGCGCGCAACAGATTCCAATCGATCTCGCTCATGGTTGACCATCCAATCATGCCCACTGAATGGATGCAGAGAATCCCCCCGAAGCCGTCATTTCGATTTGGGGAGGCAAACCTAACTTCGTTTCCGCAGGCTGTACGAATCCGGAGTCGAGTTAGTTCCCGAGATTCTGTTGGGTTTACAGTTCAGAGAAGTCGGTTCAGGATCTCGTCGGGTCCAGCTGAGGTACCCCCGAAAAGCTACGCAGGCTCGACGCGTCCACCAATGACGTTGGAGGCACAGCACTCGATGAGTAGCACGACTGAAGCCGCTCCGGCCAAGGAGCGCACACGGTCGCTTTACCGGGGCGACCCCGGAATGTGGTCCTGGGTTTTGCACCGGATCACAGGCGTAATGACGTTCTTCTTCCTTTTCGTCCACGTGCTGGATACCGCGCTGGTGCGCGTGAATCCCGACACGTACGACAGTGTCATCGAGACCTACAAGAACCCGATCGTCGGGCTCATGGAACTCGCGCTCGTCGCCGCGGTGCTGTACCACGCACTGAACGGTGTCCGGGTGATGCTGGTGGACTTCTGGTCCAAGGGGCCGCAATACCAGCGCCTCATGCTCTGGGTCATTCTCGCGATCTGGTTCCTGGTGATGATCCCGGGCGCCGGCCGCATCTTCTACAACATGTTTGCGGGGCACTGACATGACGACAGAAGCCAAGAGTCTCGGCAAGACCTACGACCGTCCCGCCAGCCTGGACAACCCGCGCTCACCACGCCGGACGTCGAAGAACAACTTCGAGCTGTACGCCTGGCTGTTCATGCGGTTCTCCGGTCTCGCGCTGATCTTCCTCGTCCTCGGCCACCTGTTCATCATGCTGATGCTCGACGACGGTGTGCACCGCATCAACTTCGCGTTCGTCGCAGGCCGCTGGTCCAGCCCGTTCTGGCAGTTCTGGGACCTCACCATGCTCTGGCTTGCCCAGCTGCACGGCGGCAACGGACTCCGGACCGTCATTGCGGACTACTCCCGCAAGGACTCCACGCGCTTCTGGCTGACCACGATCCTCGTTCTCTCGATGATCCTGATCATGGGCCTGGGCACGTACGTCATCTTCACCTTCGACCCCAATATCTCGGCGAGCTAGGGGAGCACAGACTTCATGCAGGAACACCGTTATGACGTGGTCATCGTCGGTGCCGGCGGCGCCGGCATGCGCGCAGCGATCGAGGCCGGGCCGCGCGCCCGCACCGCGGTACTGACCAAGCTCTACCCCACCCGCAGCCACACGGGCGCTGCCCAGGGCGGCATGTGCGCGGCACTGGCGAACGTCGAGGAAGACAACTGGGAGTGGCACACCTTCGACACCGTCAAGGGCGGCGACTACCTCGCCGACCAGGACGCCGTCGAGATCATGGCGAAGGAAGCCATCGACGCGGTGCTCGACCTCGAGAAGATGGGTCTGCCGTTCAACCGCACTCCCGAGGGCAAGATCGACCAGCGTCGTTTCGGTGGCCACACCCGCGATCACGGTAAGGCCCCCGTGCGCCGTGCGTGTTACGCCGCCGACCGCACCGGCCACATGATCCTGCAGACGCTCTACCAGAACTGCGTCAAGCACGACGTCGAGTTCTTCAACGAGTTCTACGCGCTCGACATCGCCATCACCGAGACGGAGAACGGCCCGGTTGCCACCGGCGTGATCGCCTACGAGCTGGCAACCGGCGAGATCCACGTATTCCACGCGAAGTCGATCGTGTTCGCCACGGGCGGCTCGGGACGCATGTACAAGACGACGTCCAACGCCCACACCCTCACCGGTGACGGCATGGGCATCATCTTCCGCAAGGGCCTGCCGCTGGAGGACATGGAGTTCCACCAGTTCCATCCCACAGGCCTGGCCGGGCTCGGCATCCTCATCTCCGAGGCGGTGCGTGGTGAAGGTGGCATCCTCCGTAATGCGGACGGTGAGCGCTTCATGGAGCGGTACGCCCCCACCATCAAGGACCTCGCCCCGCGTGACATCGTCGCCCGCTCGATGGTGCTCGAGGTACTCGAGGGCCGCGGCGCCGGACCGAACAAGGATTACGTCTACATCGACGTGACCCACATTCCCGAGGAAGTTCTCGACGAGAAGCTCCCGGACATCATGGAGTTCTCCCGCACCTACCTCGGTGTCGACCCGGTCAAGGAACCGGTGCCGGTGTACCCGACGTGCCACTACGTCATGGGCGGTATCCCCACCAAGATCAACGGTGAGGTCCTGCGCAACAACGAGGACATCGTCGCCGGCCTGTACGCCGCCGGTGAATGCGCCTGCGTCTCCGTGCACGGCGCCAACCGCCTCGGCACCAACTCGCTGCTCGACATCAACGTCTTCGGACGCCGCGCCGGCATCGCCGCCGCGGAGCACGCGAACACCACCGAGTTCGTGCCGCTCCCCGACGCCCCGCAGAAGATGGTCGAGGACTGGATGGAACTCATCCTCTCCGATCACGGCCACGAGCGTGTCGCGGACATCCGCAGCGAACTGCAGCAGTCCATGGACAACAACGCGTCGGTGTTCCGGACCGAAGAGCGCCTCACTCAGGCCCTCAAGGACGTACGCGCCCTCAAGGAGCGCTACAACCACATCACGGTGCAGGACAAGGGCAAGCGCTACAACAGCGACCTGCTCGAGGCCGTCGAGCTCGGCTTCCTGCTCGAAATGGCAGAGGTCACCGTCGTCGGTGCGCTCAACCGCAAGGAATCCCGCGGCGGCCACGCTCGCGAAGACTTCCCCGACCGCAACGACGCCGAGTACATGAAGCACACGATGGCATACAAGGAGGGCGACGGCCTGCTCTCCGACATCCGTCTCGACTACAAGCCGGTAGTCCAGACCCGTTACGAGCCGATGGAGCGTAAGTACTGATGAGCGCACCTGCAGTCGACAAGAGCGAAGACAAGTCGGATCTCCCTGCCATCCCCGAGGGCGCCGTCATGGTCACCCTCAAGATCGCGCGGATGAACCCGGAGTCGGGCGAGGGTCAGCACTGGGACAGCTTCCAGGTGCCGGCGCTGCCCACCGACCGCATGCTGAACCTGCTCCTCTACGTGAAGGGCTACCTCGACGGCACCCTCACGTTCCGGCGCAGCTGCGCCCACGGCGTGTGCGGCTCGGACGCGATGCGGATCAACGGCGTGAACCGTCTGGCCTGCAAGCTCCTCATGAAGGACATGCTGCCCAAGGACGGCAAGCCGGTCACGATCACCGTCGAGCCCATCAGGGGTCTGCCGGTGGAGAAGGACCTCGTCGTCGACATGGAACCCTTCTTCGACGCATTCCGCGCCGTGAAGCCGTTCCTCATCACCACCGGCAACGAGCCCACCCGCGAGCGCATCCAGTCGCAGCACGATCGCGCACGTTTCGACGACACCACCAAGTGCATCCTGTGCGCCTGCTGTACGACGTCGTGCCCCGTGTACTGGAGCGACGGCAGCTACTTCGGTCCCGCTGCCATCGTCAACGCGCACCGCTTCATCTTCGACAGCCGTGACGAGGGCGCCTCGGAGCGCCTCGACATCCTGAACGACAAGGACGGTGTCTGGCGCTGCCGGACCACCTTCAACTGCACCGACGCATGCCCGCGTGGCATCCAGGTCACGAAAGCGATCCAGGAAGTCAAGCGCGCATTGCTGTTCGCGCGCTGAGCGAATTTCCCAGCACACCAGCAGTTCCCGAGCGCCTGCGGTAACCGGACACGGTTACCGCAGGCGCTCGTCTGCGTCGAGCAGCATGCGGGAATCACCTCGCCGTCGACAACCTCGGTCCAGCCGGTGACACGGGCACGCTCTGCTCGAAATTGAAGACGTTGTCCGGATCGTAGGCGGTCTTCACCTGACGTAGCCGCTCGCAGTGCGAGCCGTAGTACTCACGCTCCCAGTCCGATGCGGCAGCGTTGGGTACGTTGACGTAGGCGCCGTCGCCGTAGGGGCGCAGTGCGCGCCAGAAGTCGGCCGCCCAACTCAGTGCCGTGGAGTTCAGGGCGGGGTCGTTCCAGGCCGCGCCCGGCTCGCAGTAGAACAACGCGTCGCGGTGCGGGAACGCCGATCCACCGGGTGGCGCGTGCCGTACGGCTCCGCCGAAGCTCGAGCAGAAGAAGTTGCTCGGCGGACTGGGCGTATTGCCCATATAGCGGACGATCAGATCGATTGCCTCGTCGGGGAATGGACGACTGACGAACTGGGAGTGAAACTTCCAGAACGGAACGTCGTCCGGACCTCTGTCGACGTCGCCGTAGATGGTCGGCCAGGCGCCCTCCGTCACGGTGACGTCGGGCGTGCCGATCGCGAGTAGCGAACGTAGCTCGTCCTCGAGCCCTGCCCGTGAGCCACCGTGCAGCAGGGCAGACAGCTCGACCACCGTGGAATCCACTTCCAGCGCACTGGTCAGCCGCTCGTCGGCGATCGGCGCCTCGCGCTGCCATGTGCGCAGCAGTTCGCCCAGGTGGTCATGGCCGGTCCACCTCGCGACCAGGTAAGTGACGGTCGAGAGCTCGTGCAGCTTCAACGTGTACGAGGTCGCAATTCCGAAGTTGCCTCCACCGCCGCCGCGGCACGCCCACAGCAGGTCCGGGTTGTCGTGCTCGGTGGCCTGGACGACCGTCGCCGAACGGGAGCCGTCGGCCACCACGATGTCGGCGGCGAGGAGATTGTCGCAAGCCATGCCCAAGCTGCGGGTCAGTAACCCGAAGCCACCGCCGAGGACCACGCCGCCCAGACCGACCCCACCCTCCGAGCCGGTCGGAACAACGAATCCGCGTTGTCCCAGCGCCGCGACCGTCTCCTGCTGTGTCAGCCCCGTCCCGACCGTCGCCGTGCGCGCGGTGTCGTCGATGACGACGCTCTTCATCCGACTGACGTCGATGACCAGGCCCCCGTCGAGCGAAGACCAGCCTTCGAGACTGTGGCGTCCGCTGCGCACCCGCAGGGCAATGCCTTCCGTTCGTGCCCATCGGACCGCGTTGACCACGTCCTGGGTACTGCAGCAGAACACGATCGCCTCGGGATAGTGCGAATACACACGGTTCCAGCCGACCCGCGCCGCTTCGTAGCCGTCGTCACCCGCACGCACGACCTCGCCCGTCAGATTTGCCGTGGTGAGAGTCATCGGTTCACTTCCAGGTCAGTGCGAGAAGACATCGGCGTCTCCCGGCTCGGTTTCCAGTACCTCGCGTGTGAACACCAGTAGGTAGAGGAAGTACACCCCTCCCGCGAGGAGCACACCGAGCGCAATCAGGAGTGACGTCACAGCACTCGAGGGCGACATGATCACGAACAGCACCACAGCCGACCACACGAGGGCGCCGTACGCGATCGGCATCTCGAAGCGCCCGAGGTCGAACGCGCCCTCCTTACGATCCAAACGCTTGCGCACCGCAAGGTAGAGGACAATTATCGCGCCGTAGAGGACCGCTGAAATGACCGTCCCCACCGTGAGGAGCTCGAGCAGTGCCCCACCCGGCAACGCGGCCATCAGGACCACCCCCACGACGACGATCAAGATGGTCGCCGGAATCGGTGTCTGCGTGCGCGGGTTGACCCGGCGCATCAACCGGTGAGCAGGGAAACGTGCGTCGCGCGACATGGCGAACACCATCCGCGAGCAGGTGGCCAGGGTCACCATCCCGGCGCCGAAGAAGGCGAACGCGATCGCGACCAACAGCGTCCTCTCCATCACCGGACCCAACTGATCGCGCAGAATCGCCGCCACCGGTGTGTCGCTGGCGCTGACCCGGGCGACGTCGTCGATCGCAATGGTGAGTGCAACCAGGAACACCAGTCCCAGCACGCCTGCCGCCACCACCGATCCCACGATCGCCCGCGGAACGCTGCGGAACGGGTCTTTCGCCTCCTCGGCCATGTTCGCCGCGGAGTCGAACCCGACGAGCGTGGCAAGCCCCATGATCATCGCAGCCATCAATCCACCGCCGACGGCGAAATAATTGGGGGCGCCCTCGGCGATACCGCGTGAGGTGAGGTTGCCGATCGAGCCCTTGCCCGAGAACGCCACAGCGACGAAAAGCCCGATCGCCAGCACCACGACGATCACCAGCTCCAGCCCCACCGCGCCCGACGTGATCAAGCCGACGAGACGCGTGGAGAACACGACGAAGACCGCCTGAATGAGCACCACGACGAGCGTGATCACCCGCGCGGTGCCTTCGTCGGGCTGCATGCCGAACAGGGGCATGAGAGCGCTGCTTGCCATCGCATTGTCGACCGTCACCACACCGATGGCGAGATAACAAAAGGTCAGCCACCCGAACAACCAGCCGACTTTCGGGTTCGCCAGCCGCGACGCCCATTGGTAGGAGGAGCCACTGAGTGGTATTCGGGCCGCGAATTGAGCGATCACCAAGGCGATCAGGGTCTGACCTAGCGCGACGACGACCCAGAGCCAGATGCCGACCGGACCGGCGTCCCGAAGGACGTCGTTGTACGTGCCGAAGATCCCGACCGCCACCGAGATGAACGCGAACGACACCGCGAACACCTGGAAGGAGCCCAGAGTGCGCTTCAGCTCCGGCTCGTAGCCGCAATCGCGACATTCTCGGTCTGCGGTCTGCGCGCCCACCACATCTTCTGCCGTCATCTCGGCCGCCTCACATCAGAATCGGGAATTGCCGGAAGTGCGGATCGCTGGAACGACGATGTCGCGACGCTCGCTGCCACCATTAGAGCGAGACTGGTCTGTTTCATACTCCCCCTACTGGGCACGTATGTCAGCGTTGGTTCGGCTCCCTAAATACTCTGCTCCGGCACATTCGGGGTGAGGCCTGCCACACTCGGCGCGACGTCTTCGCTCGGCCAGGAGGGCGCGCGCTCGCCCCGACGTCACGAATGGATGTCACTCGGCCAGTGCTTTTCTCGCGCTCGGTACCCATGACATACGCTCCTTCTCCGATGAGGTGGCGTCGAGTGGGTATCGCAGTCGTGTCCGGGGTTCTCTTCGCCGGACTCTCGGTGACGTCTGTGGGCGCCATTCCTCCCGTCGTTCCGTCGCCGCCCACGTCGACGCCGTTCACCACTCCCAACACCGACAACTGTCCGAACCGGTCGTCTCCCGCTCCCGCCGTCGACTCTTCAGAGGTTCCTCGGCCGGGTGATCCGACACCGAGCGCGATGGCCGTGCCCGACCGCCCTGTCGGTGGTGCGAAGCTCGGTGCCTGCGGGGTGGTTCTTCCCGACGACGCACCGCCACCTCCCGCGGACATCTCCGCGTCGGGATGGGTCGTCGCGGACATCGACAGCGGGGCCGTGCTCGCTGCCAAGGACCCGCACGGCCGATACCGGCCTGCCAGCACCATCAAGATGCTGCTGGCGCTCGTGGCTCTCGACGAGCTCGACCTCGACAAGACTGTGACGGCCACCGCCGAAGACGCCGAGGTGGAGGGCAGCGCCGTCGGAATCGGCAAGAACGGCCGATACACCAATCGACAACTGATGCAGGGCCTGGTGATGGCGTCGGGCAACGATGCGGCTCATCTACTGGCACGGCAGTTGGGCGGCGACGATATCGCGGTCGAGAAGATGAATCGCCTCGCCGACACTCTCGGCGCCCACGACACCCGTACGGCGACGCCGTCCGGACTGGACGGGCCCGGCATGAGCAGCTCCCCGTTCGACCTGGCCCTGATCTTCCACGCCGCGATGAAGAACCCGACGTTCGCCGAGCTGATCTCCACGGAGACTGTGCAATTCCCCGGATTCCCCAGGGACCCCGCGATACCCGGGGATCAGGACCGTCCCCCATTCGCGTTGGCCAACGACAACCAACTGCTCTACAACTATCCCGGCGCACTGGGCGGCAAGACCGGATTCACGGACGATGCGCGCCACACCTACGTCGGCGGCGCCGACCACGGTGGCCGTCGATTGGTGGTCACCCTCATGGGCGCCGAAGCTCAACCCATCCGGCCCTGGGAACAGGCCGCCCGGTTGCTGGACTACGGGTTCGGGCTCGATTCAGACGCGGAGGTGGGTTCCCTCATCGATCTCGAACCGTCCGAGGACTCCTCCGGCGCGGTACTTGCAGCAACGCCGGATCAGAATTCGGCTGACACGACCAGCTCTGGCGTCGCCTCCAGCTCCGATCGCGCCGACGACACCACGGCTCTGCGCATCGGTGTAGGCGTCGGCGGTTCGGCGATCATCCTCGTGCTGCTGCTGTGGGCGTGGCGCCTCCTGCGCCGTCGTTGACTGCCGCCGTCAGCGTTTACTGCGGAACAGAAGGCCGGACAGTCCCAGCGCGGCGAGTGCGCCTGCGCCGACGAGAGCGAGTCCGCCGCCGATCCCGGGACCTTCGTTGACCTGGACGCGAGGCGTGATGACCGCCGGATCCGGCGGGGGGACGAAGGCGAGCGCCAGACTCTCCTGGGTAGTGGCCGCCCACGCGGTCGCGAAGAGCAGCATCCGGCACGTCAGATAGATGAAGACCAGGAGACCGATGATGGGTCCGAACGCCACGCCGGCCGGACCGCTGGTGACGATCGAGAGATAGATGGCCCCGACCTGCTTGAAGGCCTCGAACACCACCGCGGCGAGCACAGCAGCTTTCATCGCACTGCGGAAGGCAACAGGCTCGCGGGGCAAGCGGGAGATGACCCAGGTGAACACCGCCCAGGTGGCGACCACGGACACCAGCGTCGACAGGACGCGCAGACCGAGGTCGATGCCCGCGATGTTGTCGAGGTTCAACACCCTCACGACTGTGCCTGCCACCGGACCACTACTGAGGGCCGACGCGCCCAGCGACACCACCATCGCCAGACCGAGTCCGATGAGAGCCCCCGCATCACCCAGCTTGGTCTTCAGGAACCCCGGGGATTCGTGGGTACTTTCCCACATCGCGGTAAGGGCATCGCGCAGATTCGCCATCCACCCGAGCCCCGCGTAGGCGGCGCCGAGCAGGCCGAGGACACCCACGCCGGCGCGGGACGCAATCGCCGAATCGATGACGGTGTTGAGCGTGTCCCCGAGACTCCCGGGAACATTCTTGGTGATGCTCTCTTGCAGTTCCTGCAACAACTCCGGCTGGCCGGCGAGTATGAAACCGGCGATGGCGAACGCGATCATCAGCATCGGAATGAGTGACAGCACACTGAAATACGTGATTCCGGCGGCGTAGTAGTCGCCCTTCTGCTGCTGGTATCGCCCGGCGGCCCTTATCACGTGGTCGAACCAGGGGCGCGCTGCCCGCTGTTTCTCGAGGATGCTCGCTTCGTCCGCCACAGTGCTCAACCCTTCGGTGTCAGGAACCCGACCTTCTCGTACACGGTCGCCAGCGTCTGCGACGACACCTCACGGGCGCGGTGCGCACCGGCGGCGATGATCCGATCCAGTTCGGCCTCGTCCGCGAGGAACTCGTCGACCTTCGCCCGTAACGGTGTCACGAAGTCGGTGAGAACGTCGGCCGTATCGGATTTCAGATCGCCGTATCCCTTGCCCTCGTAGCCCGCCACCAATGTCTCGATGGGCGTGCCGGACAGTGCGGACTGAATGGTCAGCAGGTTGCTCACACCGGGTTTGGTCTCCCGGTCGTAGCGGATCTCCCGCTCGTTGTCGGTCACCGCGGACTTGATCTTCTTCGCGGATACCTTGGGGTCGTCGAGCAGATTGATCAAACCGGCGGGACTCGGCCCTGATTTGCTCATCTTCGACGTCGGATCCTGCAGGTCGAAGATCTTGGCGGTGCCCTTGATGATCTGGGCCTCGGGGATCACGAACGCCTTGCCGAACCGGGTGTTGAACCGCTGGGCGAGATCGCGGGCCAGTTCGAGGTGCTGGCGCTGGTCTTCGCCGACCGGTACACGCTGCGGCCGGTAGAGCAGGATGTCGGCGGCCATCAGCACCGGGTAGGTGAACAGGCCGACGCTGGCGTTCTCGGTGCCCTGCTTTGCGGACTTGTCCTTGAACTGCGTCATGCGGCTGGCCTCACCGAAACCGGTGATGCAGTTGAGGACCCACGCCAACTGCGCATGCTCCGGAACCTGGCTCTGCACGAACAGCGTCGAGCGGTCGGGGTCGATTCCGACGGCGAGCAACTGGGCCACAGCGATCTTGGTGCGACGACGCAACTCCTTGGGATCCTGCGCGACGGTGATCGCGTGCAGATCCGGAATGAAGTAGAACGCGTCGAATTCGTCCTGCAGAGGAACCCACTGCTGCAGCGCGCCCAGGAAGTTACCGAGATGGAACGAGTCGGCGGTGGGCTGGATGCCGGAGAGCACCCGGGGCCTGGCGGTGGGCTTCTGATCTGCAGGGGTCGACATGAGTACTGATCTTTTCACGTGGGGCGGAACGAGACGAATCAGATACCGGGGTCAGCGGTACTGGACGGTGACGGGTGCGTGATCCGACCACCGCTGGTCGTAACTCTCCGCTCGCTCGACCACGGCCTGCTTGGCGCGTTCCGCGAGCGCTCTGGTGGCGATCTGGTAGTCGATGCGCCACCCGGAGTCGTTGTCGAACGCCTTTCCCCGGTAGGACCACCACGAGTACGGGCCGGCGATGTCGGGGTGGAGGAGACGCACCACGTCAGACCAATAGGCGTCCTCCGCGAAGAGAGCGCTCATCCATTCACGCTCGTGCGGCAGGAACCCGGAATTCTTCTTGTTGGTCTTCCAGTTCTTCAGGTCGAGTTCGGTGTGAGCGATGTTCCAGTCGCCGCACACCACCATGTGCCGCCCGGCGGCGACCGCGGCGCGCGCGCTGTCTGCCAGGTAGCGGCCGAAGGACTGCATGAACCGTTCCTTCTCCTCCTGCCGAGGCGTTTGTGCCTCGCCGGACGGCAGGTACAGGCTCGCGACCGTCAGATCGTCGAAGTCGGCCTCGAGGTACCGGCCCGCTCCCAGGAACTCCTCGTCACCGTGACCCACCCGAAAGGCGTCCGCCGGTCTACGCGAGAGGACGGCGACACCGTTGCGTCCCTTCGCCGACGGCTCCGCGGACGCGAGATGCCAGCCGCTCGCCAGTGCAGGCGCGAGAGTCTCGGCCAGCTGTTCGTCGGATGCCCGAGTCTCCTGCAGGCACACGACGTCGGCCTCGGTGCGCTCGATCCACTCGGTGAGCCCCTTGCGGGCGGCGGCGCGAACGCCGTTGACATTGACGGTGGTGATGATGTGTGGCACGGCAAGCACCGTAGCGGACGCGTACGACAGCGCGACTACCGAGACGAACGGGCGCTGCGGCGTTCCATGGCGACCGCCACAGTGAGGACCACGAGGCCCGCCACGGCGAGCAGCGCACCGACCGCGGCGGGCGCCGTGTACCCGTAGCCGGCCGCGATCACGACACCACCGATCCAGGCTCCGAAGGCGTTCGCGATGTTGAGCGCGGCGTGGTTGAGGGACGCCGCGAGCGTCTGGGCGTCCGCGGCGACGTCCATCAGCCGGGTCTGCAACCCGGGCACCATCGAGGCACCCGCCGCGCCCACACCGAAGACGAGCACCAGCGCCGTGTACGGGTTGTGGGAGGCGATGACGAAAACCGCGAGGAGCACCCCGAGCGCCGTCATCGAGACGAAGAGACCGGGAACCAGTGCCCGGTCGGCCAGTCGGCCGCCGAGGAGATTGCCCGCCACCATGCCGAGCCCGTAGATCATCAGCGCCAGTGGCACCAGGGAACGGGAGAGGCCGGCGACGTCGGTGAGCGTCGTACTGATGTACGTGTAGACGGCGAACATGCCGCCGAACCCCACCATGCCGATGATCAGCGTCATCCACACCTGAGGACGGCGGAGGGCGCCGAGTTCGGTGAGCGGATTGGTCATCCGCATCGCCGCGAGTGGAGGCAGCCAGGACCAGATGGCGACGAGGGTCACCGTGCCGATGCCGGCAACGAGGACGAAGGCGCTACGCCAGCCGAGATTCTGGCCCAGCCACGACGCGGCGGGCACACCCACGACGTTGGCCACGGACAGTCCCATCATCACGAGGGCCACCGCCTTGGCCCGCTTGCCGCGCTCCGCGAGGTGTGCGGCGACGAGTGCTGCGACCCCGAAATAGGCACCGTGCGGCAGGCCCGCCACGAAGCGTGCAGCCATCACGACCCCATAGTTCGGTGCCAGCACGGTGGCGGCGTTGCCGAGCGTGAAGGCGGCCATCAACGCGATCAGCAGCGTCTTGCGTTGCACTCGCGCCGTCAGGGCGGCGATGAGCGGCGCCCCGACGACCACTCCCAGCGCGTACGCCGAGATCACGTGCCCCGCAGTCGGCTCGCTGATGCCCAGGCTCGCCGCCATGTCGGGCAGGAGACCCATGGCGACGAACTCGGTGGTCCCGATACCGAACCCACCCAAGGCGAGCGCGACCATGGCGAGCGTGCGGACCGACGAATGATGCGCGACGACACCGGCCGGCTCGGGGCGGACGGACGTGGAGGTGCTCACAGAAGACACACTTTCGGATAGAGACGTACACGACTACACGGCAGAGAGCGCCTCAGTCGGCAACCACCTCCGGAAGGATTCTCTTCCCTGTTCCGGCCCGGCCGTGCATGGGACGGCCGTGAGCTCACTCACCCCCGGCTGACCTGCGAACACAGAACGGGACGTCCCCACAGAGGGAACGTCCCGTATCTGTACTGCTGGCGGTGCTGTGCGCTTACTGCTCGGCGATGGCCTTCTGGAGGTTGATGTCCAGCGCACCGAGGAACTCCTCGGTGGTCAGGAAGCCCTGATCGCCGCCGACCAGCATCGCGAGGTCCTTGGTCATCTGGCCACCCTCGACGGTCTTGATGACCACGTCCTCGAGCTTCTGCGCGAAGGCGATGACGTCGGGGGTGTTGTCCAGCTTGCCGCGGTGCTCGAGTCCACGGGTCCACGCGAAGATGGACGCGATGGGGTTCGTGGACGTCGGCTTGCCCTGCTGGTGCTGACGGAAGTGACGCGTCACGGTGCCGTGTGCGGCCTCCGCTTCACAGGTCTTTCCGTCCGGGGTCAACAGCACGGAGGTCATGAGGCCGAGCGATCCGAAGCCCTGGGCCACGGTGTCGGACTGCACGTCGCCGTCGTAGTTCTTGCACGCCCAGACGTAGCCGCCCTCCCACTTGAGCGCCGACGCCACCATGTCGTCGATGAGGCGGTGCTCATAGGTCAGACCTGCCGCGTCGAACTCCGACTTGAACTCGGTTTCGTAGACGTGCTGGAAGATGTCCTTGAACGCGCCGTCGTACGCCTTGAGGATCGTGTTCTTGGTCGACAGGTAGACCGGGTAGTTCTGCTGCAGGCCGTAGTTGAGCGAGGCCCGGGCGAAGTCCGTGATGGACTTGGTGAAGTTGTACTGACCCTGGACGACGCCGCCGTCCTCGGGGAAGTTCACCAGCTCGTGCTCGATCGGCTCGCTGCCGTCCTCGGGCGTGTAGGTGATCATCACCTTGCCGGGCCCGGGAACCTTGAAGTCGGTGGCGCGGTACTGGTCACCGAAGGCGTGGCGGCCGATGATGATCGGCTTGGTCCAGCCCGGAACCAGTCGCGGAACGTTGGAGATGATGATCGGCGCACGGAAGATCGTTCCACCGAGGATGTTACGGATGGTGCCGTTGGGCGACCGCCACATCTTCTTCAGGCCGAACTCCTCGACACGGGCCTCGTCCGGGGTGATGGTCGCGCACTTGACGCCCACGCCGTGCTTCTTGATGGCGTTGGCCGCGTCGACGGTCACCTGGTCGTCGGTCTCGTCCCGGTATTCGATGCCGAGGTCGTAGTACTCGAGGTTCACATCCAGGTAAGGATGGATCAATTTGTCTTTGATGAACTGCCAGATAATGCGCGTCATCTCGTCGCCGTCGAGTTCGACGACGGTGCCCTCAACCTTGATTTTGGACATGGGTGCTTCGCGTCCTCCTAGGAAGTTTCCCTGGTTACACGGTTGCGGGCACACTTTGTGAGTGGGTCCGCGAACGGTTCGCTTATCAAACGTAGACGGTCAGGACGGTCGCTGGGAGACCGCGCCTAAACAAGACAAGCGTACTGCTATGCGCCGGGCTCGCAACACCTGGGGCCCTGCAACCTGCTCCTACTCGCGGGTAACTTTTCCCTGCTAGGGGCCCTGATCGGTGCCGTTTCCGGTCGTTCGGCTCCAGCCGCTAAGATCACCAGAGGTCATGAGTGCCAGCAACGAGCCCCGGCTAGCTGGCCGGCAACCCTCCACCGCGGTGGGGTGCCCCGGGTGATGACCTGGTTCCCTGATTAACACGCAGTCGGGTGACAAGCGCGGGTCCGACATCGGAGGTTCATGATGTGTTGTTGTTGTCGTAGATAGACCCCAGCCACGCCCTGTGCGCGAACGATCCCGAATATGTCGTCCGCGCCTCGTCAGACCACTGGAGTAGACAGCACATGACCGAGAACTGGTCGTTCGAGACCAAGCAGATCCACGCCGGGCAGACATCCGACGCCACCACGAAGGCGCGGGCACTGCCGATCTACCAGACCACCTCGTACACCTTCGACAACACCGATCATGCTGCCGCACTGTTCGGCCTGGCCGAGCCGGGCAACATCTACACCCGCATCATGAACCCCACCCAGGACGCCGTCGAGCAGCGTATCGCTGCACTCGAAGGGGGCGTCGCCGCGCTGCTGCTCTCGTCCGGACAGGCCGCGGAGACCTTCGCGATCCTCAACCTCGCCGAGGCCGGCGACCACATCGTCTCCAGCCCCCGTCTCTACGGCGGCACCTACAACCTCTTCCACTACACGCTGCCCAAGCTCGGCATCGAGGTCTCGTTCGTCGAGGATCCCGACGACCTCGAGCAGTGGCGTAGCGCGATTCGCGACAACACCAAGGCCTTCTACGGCGAGACCGTGTCGAATCCGCGGAACGACGTCCTCGACCTCCCGGGCATCTCCGGCATCGCGCATCAGCACGGCCTACCGCTGATCGTCGACAACACCGTGCCCACGCCCTACCTCATCCGCCCGCTCGAACACGGCGCGGACATCGTGGTCCATTCGGCCACCAAGTACCTCGGCGGCCACGGCACGGCGATCGCCGGTGTGATCGTCGACGGCGGCACCTTCGACTGGACCCAGGGCAGGCACCCGAGCTTCACCACCCCCGACCCCAGTTACCACGGTGTCGTCTTCGCGGAACTCGGTCCGCCGGCCTACGCCCTCAAAGCGCGGGTACAGCTGCTGCGCGACCTCGGTTCCGCCATCTCGCCCTTCAACGCGTTCCTCATCGCACAGGGCCTCGAAACGCTGAGCCTTCGCATGGAACGGCACGTGTCGAACGCGACCACCGTGGCCCAGTACCTCGAGGCCCGGCCCGAGGTCGTCTCGGTCGGCTACACCGGGCTCGCTTCCTCACCCTGGCACGAGCGCGCCAAGCAGATCGCTCCCAAGGGCGCAGGCGCCATCGTGACGTTCGAACTCGCCGGCGGAATCGACGCCGGAAAGAAGTTCGTCAACGCTCTCACCTTGCACAGCCATGTCGCCAACATCGGTGACGTGCGTTCCCTGGTGATCCATCCCGCGTCCACCACCCATTCGCAGCTGACCCCCGAGGAGCAGGCCGCCAGCGGCGTCACCCCCGGGCTGGTTCGCCTCGCCGTGGGCATCGAGGGAATCGACGACATCATCGCCGATATCGAAACCGGCCTGACGGCGGCGGCATCTTGACCGTGAGCGCACTGCAGCAGCTGCCCGTGTCGGACGGACGTCTGGGCTACATTGACATCGGCTCTCTCGAGCTCGAGAGTGGAGCCGTCCTTCCGTCCGTCACCCTCGCCGTGCAGCGCTGGGGCGAGCTGTCCCCCACCCGGGACAACGTGGTTCTGGTCGAGCACGCTCTGACCGGCGACTCCCACGTGACCGGCCCCATGTCCGACGAACATCCTTCACCCGGCTGGTGGAGCGGGATGGTGGGTCCGGGTGCACCGATCGACACCGACGAATGGTGCGTCGTCGCCACCAACGTGCTCGGCGGTTGCCGGGGCACGACAGGGCCGGGTTCGATCGCCGAAGACGGCCGTCCGTGGGGCAGTCGCTTTCCCGAGATCTCCATCCGCGACCAGATTGCGGCGGAGAAGAAGCTCACCGACCTTCTCGGCATCGGGAAGCTGGCGTCTGTCATCGGCGGGTCGATGGGCGGAATGCGCGCCCTCGAATGGGCCGTCACCTACCCCGACCGGATCGCGTCCGCACTCGTCCTGGCTGTCGGTGCCCGCGCGACCGCGGACCAGATCGGTACCCAGACCACGCAGATCGAAGCGATCATCAGCGACCCCGACTGGCAGGGCGGCGACTATCACGGCACCGGGCGGATTCCCCGTACCGGGCTCGGCATCGCCCGCAGGATCGCGCACCTCACCTACCGCAGCGAGAGCGAGCTCGATTCACGGTTCGCGAACTCCCCGCAGGTGGGCGAGGACCCGTGGCGTGGCGGCCGGTATTCCGTCGAGAGCTATCTGCAGCACCAGGCGGACAAGCTGGTCGGCAGGTTCGATCCGAGCACCTATGTGCTTCTCAGCGAGGCGATGAACCGGCACGACGTCGGCCGCGGCCGCGGTGGGGTCGCCGCTGCGCTCGCCACCGTGACTGCACCGGTGATCGTGGGCGGCGTCGACTCTGATCGGCTCTATCCGATCCGCCTGCAGGAGGACCTCGCCAACGAGATCCCCACCTGCGACGGCCTCCGGGTACTCAACTCCCGGGACGGCCACGACGGGTTCCTCACCGAGGCCGATGCCGTGGCCAAGTTGCTAGCCGAGACGATGGAATTGGCCCGCACAGGACGCTGACGATGCGCCTGCTCGGGACCGTCAGTCGGTCCCGAGCGGGTCGATCGACACGGCGAGCCAGACGATGGCTCCCCCGACAGCCACCAGCGCGCCGACGTCGAACGACTTGCTGCGGACGGCGAGAAGGCCCACGCGCTCCGAGGGCATCGTCAAGCGGAAGATCGCGGCCAGCAGCGTCGCGACACCGAAGACGAACGCTCCCCGTCGCCACCGTTCGGCCAGCACGAAGACGACGGCCACCGCGATGACGAGGAGAACGGCGAGCATCGGCAGATTCTTCTTCGCGAACTGCCCCCAGTCCGCCATCTCAGCCGCGAGAAGCCGCGACGCGCTCGGCCCGCTCCACGACGTTACTCAGCAGGAATGCACGGGTGAGCGGTCCGACACCACCCGGGTTCGGTGACAGGAAGCCGGCGACCTCGGCGACATCGGCCGCCACGTCTCCGCGCAAACCGTCCTCGGTGCGGCTGACACCCACGTCCAGCACGGCGGCGCCGGGCTTGACCATGTCGGCCGTGACCAGACCGGGAACACCCGCCGCGGCGATCACGATGTCGGCGCGGCGAACCTCGGCGGCCAGGTCCCGCGTGCGGGTGTGGCAGAGCGTGACGGTGGCGTTCTCGCTGCGCCGGGTGAACAGCAGACCGATCGGCCGGCCCACGGTGACACCGCGACCGACGACGACCACGTGCGCCCCCTCGATCGGCACCTCGTAGCGCCGGAGCAGGTGCAGGATTCCGCGCGGCGTGCACGGCAGCGGCGCCTCCTTGCCCAGGACGAGCCGGCCGAGGTTGTCGGGGTGCAGTCCGTCCGCGTCCTTGTCGGGGTCGATGCGCTCGAGGGCGGCGTTCTCGTCGAGCTGCCGGGGCAGCGGCAGCTGCACGATGTATCCCGTGCAGTCCGGGTTGGCGTTGAGCTCGTCGATCGTGGCGTCGAGCTTCTCTTGGGTGATGTCACCGGGAAGGTCTCGTCGGATCGACGTGATCCCGACCTTGGCGCAGTCGTTGTGCTTGCCGCGCACGTACGCCGCCGATCCCGGATCGTCGCCCACCAGGACGGTCCCGAGCCCGGGTGTGATGCCCTGGTCCCTCAGTGCGGTCACCCGCACCTTCAGGTCTTCGAAAATCTCGTCGCGGGTGGCCTTGCCATCGAGGATCGTTGCAGTCACGGAGCCCATTCTCTCAGGTACCCGATACCCGCGTCAGGTCGGTTCCACCACCAGCCCGTGGGCGGCGGCGTAGGCGATGGCCTGGGTCAGTTCGATCTGCGCCCCGTCGAGTGAGGCCGCCGTCCACAGATGTGCGTCGACGTGGGCGCCCCGCAGGTCGGCGCCGCCCAGTTTCGCGCCCCCGGTGCGGGCACCGAGGAGGTCGGCCGCACGCAGAACCGCGCCCCGCAGGTCGGTTCGCACGAGGTTGGCCTCACGGAACCGGCAGTCGGTGAAGTCGAGGTCCCGCAGATCGGCGCCGCCGAGCGAGGCGAGCGTGAAATCGCATTCCTCGACGGCCATCGGGCGCAACCGGCAGCCGTCGAACTCGGAACCGAGGAAGCTGCAATGCCGGAACATGCTGTGCCACAACGTTGCCCGCGTGAACGAACAGGACCGAAAGGCCGTTCCGACATGCTGCGACTCCGACAGGTCGGCACCGGTGAAGTCGCAGTCCGTGAAAATCACCGATTCCGTGCGGAGTCCGCTGAGATCGGCGTCGCGGAAGTGGCACTTCGTGTAGTGCCGCCGACGCCAGTCCTGACCCGGGAGTCGCGCGTCGCCGAAGTCCTCACCCACCACTTCTTCCACTGCATCCATCCGTCCATCATGCCGCCCGACGGTGTACCCCTAAGCTGTGCGGGTGTTCCGAGTGATGTTCCACGAACCCCGTATCCCACCCAACACCGGCAACGCCATCCGCCTGGTGGCAGGCACGGGATGTGAGCTGCATCTGGTGGGGCCGCTGGGGTTCGACCTCTCGGAACCGAAACTCAAGCGCGCGGGGCTCGATTACCACGACCTGGCGTCCGTGACCGTCCACGAAAATCTGGAGGCCGCGTGGGCAGCAGTCGAACCGGCGCGAGTGTTCGCCTTCACAGCCCATGCCACCGTGTCGTACGCCGATATCTCCTACGAACCGGGCGACGTACTGCTCTTCGGCCCCGAACCCACCGGGCTGTCGCAGGAGGTGCTGTCCGACCCGCACGTGACCGAACGCCTGCGCATCCCGATGTTGCCCGGCCGGCGGTCGTTGAATCTGTCCAATGCCGCTGCCCTGGTGACGTACGAGGCGTGGCGGCAGCACGGATTCAGAGGGGCTGCGCTGTAAGTCCCGCTCCCGCGGTGGCCCCGACCGCGATGTCGAGGAAGTCCCGTGCGGCCCCGCGCACTCCCCGCACCGGATCCCAGACGGCCGACAACCGCCGCGGGAGGGTCAACCCCTCCACCTGTACCGAGGCCAGCCGCCCGTCGGTGAGGTCGGCTGCTACCGCGAGGGAAGACAGCACCGCCGGGGCGTTTCCGGCGATCACCGCAGCCTTCACCGCAGTGCACGAGGTGAGCTCCAATAGAGGTGGGACACAGTGCGGTACCGCATTCTCGAGCGTGGTGCGCGTTCCCGAACCCGACTCCCGTTGGATCATCGACGTGGTTGCCAACTCCGACACGGGGATCGGCGAGCGTCGAACCCAGTGATGGTCGGGCGGGACGACCACGACGAGATGATCCCGGCCGATCTCCCGGGACTGCAGCCCCGGCGGAATGTCGGGTCCCTCGACGAAACCGAGGTCGGCCTCACCGGACAACACGCGCGCCGTCACCTCGGACGAGTTGAGCAGGCGCACCGATGTGACCACGTTGGGGTACTTGCGCCGCATCGCAACCGTCCAGCCCGGAACGAGGTACTCGGCGATGGTCATGCTGGCCGCCACCGTGAGCCCGGCCTGCCTCTCCCCCCGCAGTGCCGCGACTCCGGACGCGAGCTCCTCCGCTGTCGCCAGGATGTGACTGGCCCATTCGAGAATGAGAGCACCCTCGGCCGTGGGCCGCACTCCGCTGGCGCCGCGGCTGAACACCTTGATGCCGAACAGACGCTCCGCCGTGCGGACCCGCGCGCTGACCGCCTGCTGACTGAGTCCGTGTTCGCGGCCCGCCGCACCCATGCTCCCGAGACGCTCGACCGACAGCAGTACATCGAGGGCATTGAGTTCGGGGACTCGGGGAGAGAGCGGCACATCCCAAGGCTAGTCCCACAAACGCGATTTGTGGGTACGCAACCGCAAGCCTTCTACCGGCGGTGACAGGTACTCGGCAGGCTGTGAGCATGACGCCGAATTGGTTCGCAGCAGTGATGGGAACCGGCATCGTCGCGGTGGTGGCCGCCTCGCTGCCGACCGAGGTTCCCGGAGTACGCGGCGTGTCCGAGGTGTTCTGGCTGCTCGCAGCCGCGCTACTTCTCACATTGGCCACCGCTCTCGGGCGCCACTGGTTCCGGCGTCGCGACCAGGCCCTGGCCGACGTCCGCAGCCACACCATGTTCCCCTTCTACGGCGCCGTGTCGATGGCTATGTCGACGGTCGGCGCTGCCACCGGCTCGGCCGGTCACCACCGTCTCGGCGAACTGTCGGTGACCGTGGCGGCAGCACTGTGGTCGATCGGGACGATCGTCGGCGTCGTCACCTACACGGTGATGGCCGGCCGACTGCTGCAGCCGTACCGGGTGACGCCCACGCCGTCGTGGTTGCTGCCGGTGGTTCCCCCGATGGTGTCCGCCTCGGGCGGCGCCGCACTGGTCCGGCACCTCCCGGAAGGCGCGCCGCAGATCACATTGCTGGTGTTCTGCTACGCACTGTTCGCGCTGGCTCTCACGGCGGCAGTGGCGGTCACCGTCGTCGTCGGCCGGCAGTTGCTACGCGACGGCCTTCCGGGCACCGCACTCGTCCCGACCTTGTGGATACCGCTGGGCGTGATCGGGCAGTCGGTCGCGGCGATCAACCTACTCGGCGCCGCGTCCGGGCACACCTGGCTCCACACGGTCGGCGTCGTCTACGGAACTACCGTGGGCGCGGGCGGTGTTCTCGCCCTCGCAACCGTGATCACGGTGACGGCGCGGGCATTCCACCGAGGACTCGACTTCACGCCCGCCTGGTGGAGTTTCACGTTTCCCGTCGGCACCTGCGCTCTGGGCGCCAACGCACTGGGCAGCGCGATGCACTCGACGGTGATCGTGGGCGCGGCAACGATGCTGTGGTGTGCGCTGCTTCTGATCTGGAGCGTCGTGGTGTTCCGCACGCTGCGCTACCTGCATCGACTGCTGGTCGAGCGTGCGCTAACCGGTTTCGACAGGTCGTCCCGACTGCAACCACGCCGAGGTGCCGCCGGCGACGGACACCGCGTTGATTCCTCGACCGTTCAGGTATTCAGCGGCCTGCAGGCTGCGCCCACCGACCGCACAGATCACGTACACCACATCGGCGTCGGGTATCTCCCCGACCCGGGAGACGAACTCGCTCAACGGGATGAGGGTCACGCCCGGCACCCTCACTTGCGCGTACTCGTCGGCTTCACGCACGTCGATGACGGGGGCGCCTGACGCCAACGCCTCGTCCAACGCCGACAGGTCGACTTCGATCATTCTGTGTTCGCCTCTTCTTTCTGCGGCGCCGTACCGGTCGTGGGCCGGCGCGGCGTGTTGTACATCCGGCGCAGACGGTACGCGCCGTAGACGACCAGTGCGATGACGGCCACGAAACCGAACCAGGGAATCAGCGCTCCGACGACCACCGCGCCACCCTTGATCGCCGACAGCAGAGCATGCCACCCGGCGACGAGACCCTCCCAGAAGTTGTCGGGGCCCGAGCTCGGTCTTTCCGTGTCAGTGGTGGTGACGTCAATCGTGAGGGTGGCGAGTGCGATCTGATCGCTGAGCAACCGCTTCTGCGCGGTCAGGCTGTCCAGTTCACCCTGCCGCTCCGACAGTGCCCTCTCCGCTTCGATCAGATCGGCGGTGTTCGCAGCCGACGTGATGAGCCCCTGGAGCCGGGTGACCGACGCTGTCAATGCACCGATCCGGGCATCGAGATCCTGCGACTGCATCGTCACATCGCTCTTGGTGACGCTGACGCTGGTGACCTTGCCGAGTTCTCGCAGATCGTCCAGCGTGCGGGTGAGGTCGTCGGCGGGCACACGGATGGTGAGGGAACTGCTGGCATCCTGATCCTCGGAGCCGGGCTGCTCGGTGAGCTGATCGACGCGACCACCCACCGCATCGACCTTGTCGACGATCTGCCTGCCCACCGCAACCGGGTCGTCGGCAGTGATCGATACCTGGCCGGTGATGATTTCCTGCCGTTCGGTGGGTGCCTGATCCTTCGCGGGCGCCTGCAGCGCACCCCCGGCTTCCAGCGACCTGCTGTCGCCGGGCACCGGCGCGGGCTGGGAAGAGTCGCTGTCGGATCCGCCACACCCCGCGAGCACCAGCGACATGAGGACGATGGCCGACAGAACGTATCTCTTCATGCCCGAATGCTAGCGGTGTGCCGAAGGCCCGGTTGACGATCGACGACGACATGCGCCCGCGCCCGATCACCGAGCGCGTTCAGCGGAAGTCCCGGGACTTGGCCTTCATCCGCAAGTCCATCAACTGCAGGCGATCCGCCACCACCGTGACGGCCCCCTCCGCATTTTGCACCTTGCCCCGCACCAGGAGCGCAGGTGCAGTGTTCGCGAGCTTGCGGTACTTCGCCCACAGCCCCACCGAACACACCACATTGACCATCCCGGTCTCGTCCTCGAGATTGATGAACGTGACACCGGCCGCAGTCGCCGGGCGTTGCCTGTGTGTCACGGCACCGCCCACCAGGACCCGATCGCCGTCGGGAACCTGCAGCAACCGGGCTGCCGGAATCACCCCGAGCGCATCGAGTTGCGGGCGAAGGAACTGGGTGGGATAGGTGTCCGGGGACACTCCGGTAGCCCACACATCCGCTGCCGCCAGTTCGAGATCACTCATTCCCGGCAGGGTCGGCGCCCGAGTGGACGCCCCCATTCCGGGAAGCCGGTCACGCCGCTCCCCTGCCGCGGCGCCCGCGGCCCACAACGCCTCCCGCCGGGTGATACCGAAACTGTCGAGGGCCCCTGCAGTGGCGAGCGACTCGGCCTGGGCAGTGTTCAGTTCCACCCGGCCCGTGAGATCGAGGAAGGAGGTGAACGGACCCCCGTCGTTCCGGGCTTCGACCATGCGCTCGGCCAGTGCGGTACCGATGTGCCGCACCTCCCCGAGACCGAGCCGCACCTCCAGGCCCCCGGCCTCGACGGTGGCGTGCGCGAGGCTGGCGTTGATGTCGGCACCGTGCACCCGCACCCCGTGCCGTCGGGCGTCGGCCACCAGCGACTGCGGCGAGTAGAACCCCATCGGCTGTGCCCGCAGCAGACCTGCGCAGAATGCGGCCGGGTGATGCAGTTTGAACCACGACGAATAGAACACCAGCGCCGCAAAGCTCTGCGAGTGACTCTCGGGAAAACCGAAATTGGCGAAGGCGTACAGCTTCTCATAGATCCGGTCGGCCACGTCGCCACCGATTCCGTGCACGTCCCGCATGCCCTGATAGAGCCGGTCCTTCAGCTGTTCCATCTTCTCCGTCGAGCGTTTGGACCCCATGGCCCGGCGAAGCTGGTCGGCCTCGGCCGGAGTGAACCCCGCGACATCGACCGCTACCTGCATCAGCTGCTCCTGAAACAACGGCACACCCAGGGTGCGTTCGAGTGCCTTCTCCAGCGACGGGTGGTCGTAGGTGACCGGTTCGAGCTTGTTACGACGGCGGATGTAGGGATGCACCGAACCACCCTGGATGGGTCCGGGCCGGATGAGAGCCACCTCCACCACCAGGTCGTAGAAATTCCGCGGCTTCAGCCTCGGGAGGGTGGCCATCTGCGCCCGCGACTCCACCTGGAACACCCCGACCGAGTCGGCCCGCTGCAACATGTCGTAGACGGCCTCTTCGGACAGGTCCAGTTGCGCCAGATCCACTTCGATCCCTTTGTGCTCGGCCACCAGATCGATCATGTAGTGCAGGGCGGAGAGCATGCCGAGTCCCAGCATGTCGAACTTCACCAGACCCACCGCCGCGCAGTCGTCCTTGTCCCATTGCAGGACGCTGCGGTTCTCCATGCGCGCCCACTCCACCGGGCACACGTCGGCGATGGGCCGATCGCAGATCACCATGCCGCCGGAGTGGATGCCGAGATGCCGTGGATATCCCTCGATCTGGGCCGCCAGTTCGAGCACGGCAGGGGGTATGTCGGTGCCCTTCCCCTTTCCGACGCCTCCCCAGCGATCGACCTGTTTGCTCCACGCATCCTGTTGGCCCTGCGAGAAGCCCAGGGCCCGTGCCATGTCCCGCACCGAGGACTTCCCCCGGTACGTGATGACGTTGGCCACCTGCGCCGCGTACTGCCGCCCGTACTTCGCGTAGACGTGCTGGATGGCCTCTTCGCGGCGGTCCGATTCGATGTCGACATCGATGTCCGGCGGGCCGTCGCGTTCGGGTGAGAGAAAACGTTCGAACAACAATTTGTTGCGCACAGGATCGACGTTGGTGATGCCGATGGCGTAGCAGACCGCCGAGTTGGCCGCCGAACCCCTTCCCTGACAGAGGATGTCGTTGTTCTTGCAGAACGACACGATGTCGTGGACCACCAGGAAGTAGCCAGGAAAGTTCAACGTCGTGATGGTGTCGAGCTCGTGCTCGATCTGCCGGTACGCCTGCGGGTGGTCCTCCGGTGCACCGTAACGGCGGCGCGCCCCTTCCATCGTGAGCTGACGCAACCAACTGGCCTCGGTGTGGCCGTCGGGCACGTCGAAGGGTGGTAGCTGCGGTGCGATGAGCCGGAGGTCGAAGGCGCATTCCAGCCCGAGTTTCGCCGCACCGCTGACCGCTTCCGGGTACGCGGCGAAGAGATGGGCCATCTCCTCGCCGGAACGCAGGTGGGATCCGCCCGTCGGAGGTAGCTGTCCGGCCGCGTCGTCGAGGCTGCGGCGACCCCGGACCGCGGCCATCGCCATCGCCAGCCGCCGGCGCGGGGGGGCCGCGAAATGTGCTGCAGTGGTGGCTATTACACCCAGTCCGTGCTGCTGCGCGAGTTCGGCGAGGCAGTCGTTGCGTTCACCGTCCTCCGGAATGCCGTGGTGTGTGAGTTCCACCGTGACCCGCTCGGCCCCGAACCGGTCGATCAGCTCGCGCAACCGGCGGGCCGCCGCGTCCGGACCGCCGTGGGCCAAAGCCTGACGCACGTGCCCCTTGCGGCAACCGGTCAGGATCTGCCAATGACCTCCCGCCGCATCGGCGAGCCGGTCCATGTCGTAGAGGACTTTGCCTTTCTCTCCTCCTGCCAGGTGCGCTGCCGCGATCTCCCGGGACAGACGGCGATACCCCTCCTGCCCTCGTGCGAGCACCAGAAGATGGGCGTCGCCCACGGTGAGCTCGGAACCGAACACCGTGCGCATGTTCAATTCCTTCGCCGCCTCCGCGAACCGGACCACACCGTAGAACCCGTCGTGATCGGTGAGCGCGATGGCCTCGAGACCCAGTCGGACCGCCTCTTCCACCAATTCCTCCGGCGGGGAGGCACCGTCGAGGAAGCTGAACGCCGAATGCGCGTGCAGTTCGGCGTAGGGGACGGTGGAGCCGGCACGTATCTGCTCGCCTGCCCGATACTCTCCCCGCTTGCGTGACCACGCCGGACTGTCGCTGCCGTCGCCCGGATACAGCGACTGCGGGTCGACGCGTCCGGGCCTGCCCGACAGGACCCGCTCCATCTCCGACCACGACGGCGGACCGTTGCCCCAACCCACTACTACACCTCTTCATGCCGCGCACATGCCGTGCCGAAACCATGGAAGATGCCACTGGGGAAGACGCATCATTCGAACGCGCGTTCGAACACTCTCAGTGTGCCATCACACTCGCGGGCAGGTCAACGCGGGCCACCGGAGTCAGGTCACGAGCGCGGCCAGACCACTCAGACGATCCTCGGCCGGCCTCCGCGGGCAGCTCACACACTTGGCCGACCCGGGGGTCTCGTAGATCAGGCAACACGACGCCCGCTGCGTGAACCGGCGGGTCACCGCACCGGCATGCACGTCGACGAACCGCGGCCGGGGCAGTACCGTCCCGTCGGCACGCATGGCGTCGACGAGCTGCCGGGCGAACATGCTCCCTCTCACACGATCACCGATGCCGTCGCCGGCGTCGAGCGCGCGGTTGGCGATCGAATCGGTGGTGATCGCCCACAACACTGCCCGCCGCACCCCGGACGCCTCGGCCAGTGCGTCGATGAGAACGGTCAACGTTCCGGCGAGTTCCGACGCCAGATCCGCCACCGGCAGCACCGATGATGCCGTCAGACCGCCGAGGTATCCATCGGCGGTCAGGAACGCCCGGGCGCCCTCCAATCGAGGGCAGGCAGCGACACCGGCGACGAGGGCCGTCGCGATCGGGATCCCGGTCAGGGTGGAACTGGCCGAATACCACCACAGGGTGCCGTTGACCCGGGAATTCCCACTGCCCCACCGGCGCGCGGTGTCCGTAAGCCGGTGGGCAATCCACTCGGCGTCTGCCATGTCTGCTGCCGGAAACGAGCGGCCGTCGGGAAGCGCCGTCCAGGTGGCCAGCAGCGGAACCCGACGGGCGGTCAGCGCGTACGTCTGAGCCAGGTGCTCATCCATCGGCCAACCCCAGAATGTCCATCGACCGCCTCGGCCCCGACCGCACAACGGCGCGGATTCCGAACACCTCGCCCAGCACCGTGTCGTCGAGGACGTCGGGAGGTGGGCCGGCGGTGATCACCCGTCCATGCTGCATCACCGCCAGCGTGTCGCAGTACTGCACCGCCAACCTGAGATCGTGCATGGTCACCACGAGTGCGAGTCCGCCGGCGGCGAGATCGCGCAGCAATTCCATCAGGATGAGCTGATGACGAAGGTCGAGGTGATTAGTGGGTTCGTCGAGGAGCAGGACGCGCGGTTGCTGCGTGAGCGCCCGCGCGATCGCCACCCGTTGACGCTCACCTCCCGAGAGCGCCTGCACGTCGCGCCCCGCGAGTTCCGCCAACCCCACCTGCTGCAGGCACCTGTCGACGATCTCGCGGTCGGCGGCGCTGTCGCGCTCGAACCAACCCTGGTGGGGAATCCGGCCCAGCGACACCGACTCGCGCACCGTCACCCCCGCCGACGACTGCGGCTCCTGCGGAACCGCCCCGACCGTGCGGGCGAGTTGTCGCCGCGCCAGGTCGGCAACGTTCACCCCGCCGACGACGACGGCGCCCGCGGTGGCGGACACCGCGCGGTAGCAGCAGCGTAGCGCCGTCGTCTTGCCGGACCCGTTGGGCCCTACCAGACCGAGCATCTCGCCGGGCCGGACAGCGAAGTCGACCCCGTGCAGCACGTCGCGTGAGCCGAGTTTGGCCCGGAGTCCTTGCACGCCCAGCCCGCTCATCGTTCGGCCCGTCGGTACCGGCGCTGCAGCATCCACACGAACAGCGGGGCGCCGACGAGCGCAGTGACCACACCGACCGGCACCTCGAGGCTCGATGAGATCGACCGTGCCGCGGTGTCGGCTCCCACCATGGCGATCGCACCGAGCAGCGCGGCGACCGGTAGCAACCGGGCGGCGCGGATACCGACGACGTAGCCGGCCAGGTGTGGCACGAGGAGGCCGATGAAGCCGATACCCCCTGCGACCGAGACTGCAGCGCCGGCCAGTAGTGACACTCCCAGCAGGTGGACGATCCGGAAGCGGGGCACGTTCATGCCGAGCACGGTCGCTCCGTCGTCCCCGGTCTGCAGTACGTCGATCCGGCGGGCACTCCACAGCATGGCAGTGCCGACCGTCGCGAGCGCCGATACGGGAAAGATCATCGTCGACCAGCGCGCGTCACCGAATCCGCCTGCGAGCCAATGCATCACCGAACCGAGTTGTCGTTCGTCGGCGAGCACGAGAAGCGAGAAGGTGATCAGTGCCGAGAAGACCTGTGCCAGCGCGACACCGACGAGGATGATCGCAGTGGGTTGCGGATACCGTCCGCCGATTGCCAGCGACAGGAACAACGGCACCATCGCGCCGACGAACGCCGCCACGGGAACGGTGAAGACCCCGAGCATTCCAGCGCCGAACCCGAGCACCGTAACGATCACGACACCGAAACCGGCACCCGAGGACACGCCGAGCAGGTATGGGTCGGCCAGCGGATTGCGGGTCACGAGCTGCGCCACCGCACCGGACAGTGCCAGCGCGGCGCCCACCGTCGCCGCGGTCAATGCCCGCGGCAGACGAGAACCGACGACGATGGATTCCCGTGCCTGCGACCACCAGGCGTCGAACACACCGGGCAGCATCCGGTTCACCACGATGGCCCAGACGTCACCCACCGGTATGCGCACCGAACCGAACGACACGGCGAGCCCGATCACGAACAGCGTGGTCAGCACCAGAAGTACGATCAGCCCGGCAAATCCGAGAGGGGAACGAGCTGACCGCGAGGATGGGCGCACCTCGGTCCGTTCGGTGAGCGCCGTCATCGCGCGGAGAAGGCGCCCGGATGGACGGCGCGCGCGATGGTCTCGACCGACCGCACCAGGCGGGGGCTCTCGAAGAAGTCGTCGAGCGGTACGACGACGAAGCGGCCTGCCTTTACGGCAGGGGTCGCCGACATGATCGGGTGTGCAGTCAGGAAGTCGATCTTGTGTTGCGCACTCGTCGCGCCGTAGTCGAGGACGACGATCACCTCGGGACTGCGTTCTCCGACAATCTCCCAGGTGGCCGTCGAAAACGGTTTCTGCCCGTCGGAGAAGATGTTCGCGGCACCCGCATGGTCCGCGATGAGCTGACCGATTCCGACACCGCCGACAGTCAGCGGGACGTCCTCGCCGGAATCGTAGAAGAACACCGGGACGGCGGTACTGCCCGCAAGTGTCGCGCGCACGGACTGCAATCCGGACGTCACTCGGTCGCTGATCGCACGCGCCCCGTCTGGAACTGCGAGGATTTCGCCCAGCTGCGTGAAGTCGTCCCGCATCAGGGCGATGTCGGGGAAGCCCTGCCCGCAGTACTCGGAGAACAGGAACGTGGGAATGCCGTGCTCGGCGAGGAACTCTCGTGAACGCCCCTCCTTCTCGTCGAATGCGCTCCGCATTCCCCCCACCACCAGGTCTGGCTCGAGGTCGAGCAACTGCTCTCGCGTCGGATACTCCTTCGACCGATGCGGGATCTTCGCGAATTCCTCGGCGAATGGGGGTAGCGGGGTGGCGTCGCCGTACCCGGTGCCGACGATACGGTCGCCGACACCCATCTCGATCAGAACCTCGGTGACATGATCGTTCATGCTGACGATGCGCTGGGGTGGTGCATCGAAGCTCTGCGCGAGCGAACAGTTGGTGATCGTCACCGCGGCGGTGAACGACTCGGCGGAAGTAGTGCCCGGGCCAGGTTCCCCACGCGAGCAGGCGGCAGCGAGCAGCACTGCCACGGCGGCGGTGAGCAATCCGGACCTTCGGAACAACGGACGGTGCATGTAAACCTCATTGCGGCTCAGAGCCACGAATGAAAGTCGTGCAGGTCACTCCACGACCGGAGTCGCGGTGCGCCTGCGGGACTCCGCTTCGTAGACCACGACGAATGGATGTCGCACACCACACACCGGGTAATCGGGCTCGCCACCGGAAATACTCCGATGGCCCACCGTTGCGGGTCAGCGCCGGATTCGGACCGGCTTCCCCCATGTGTGTGGCTGCACGTGCACATCCGAGTATGCATCATGGCGCGGGAGCCGGATCACACCACCGCCGCTCACCGCCGCACGCGCACTACAGTCGGCAGTCGCACAATGCCGACCACGACCCGGAGATGACGCATGACACGTTGGGCCTCGACCGTTGTTTCCCGGCGATGGTGGATTCTGGTGCTTGCCGTGGCCGCCGTACTGGTGAGCGGCGTCTGGGGTACGGGGGTGTTCGCGAAACTGGGCTCGGGCGGCTACACCGACCCGGGCAGCGAGTCCGCTGAAGTGGCGAGGATCGTCGAGGCCAACCTGGGTCCGCAGACCGCGGACATCATCGTCGTCTACACCGCGCCCGAAGGGAGAACACTCGACGACATCGGTCCCGAGGTGACCGCCGATCTCGAGCGGTTCGCCGCCGAGGTTCCCACGCACAAGATCACCTCATACTGGACCGCGGACACCACGACGAAGCAGCGGATGGTGTCGGAGGACGGCACCAAGGCGTCGGCCGCGGTCACCGTCGACCCCGAAGCCGGAATCACGGTGGCCGCCTTCGACGGTCTGCTCCCCAAGCTCGAGGTCGAGGGCATCGACACCGAGTTCGCCGGCAACTCGGTGGTGGGTGTGGCTTTCAACAACCGGCTCCAGCAGGATCTGGTGCTGGCGGAGGCGATTGCGCTTCCCATCACACTGGTCCTGCTGGTCTTCCTCTTCGGCGGCGTGGTCGCCGCGGCCGTACCCGTCTTCGTCGGACTGCTCTCCATCTTCAGCGCGCTGGCCACCCTTCGGGTGCTCACCCTGTTCACCGACGTCAACTCCTTCGCGATCAATGTCGCCTCTCTGCTCGGTCTCGGGTTGGCCATCGACTACGGGCTTTTCGTCGTCGGACGTTTCCGTGAAGAACTGGAGTCGGGCGCCGACACTGCCGAGGCCACCCGGCGCACCGTGCTCACGGCCGGCCGCACCGTTCTGTTCTCCGGACTGCTGCTGGTGTGCGCCTTCTCGGGCATGCTCGTGTTTCCCCAGGACGTCATCGCATCGCTGGGATTCGGTGCCATGGCCGCGGTCGCGAGTGCGGCGCTGCTGTCGCTGACCGCCGTCCCCGCTCTCCTCGCGATCCTCGGCCCCCGCATCAACGCAGGGAGCTGGCGCAAGGACGCAGCCCAGCGCAGCGAGGCGAGGGCCCGCACGTTCTGGGGGTCCGTCGTCACGTGGGTGATGCGCAGGCCGGCCGCTATCGCCGTCGGAATCGTCGCCGGACTTCTCGTTCTGGCAGCTCCCCTGCTCAGCGCCTCCCTCGGAGAGGTCACGTACACCGCGCTGCCCGCGGACGACCCTGCGCGCATCGCCACCGACACACTCACCCAGGAGTTCCCGACGACTGGCAACGGAGCCACCCTGATTCTGCGAGGCACGGACGGCAGCAGACCGACTGCCGCGGACGGTGCCGCCGTCGCCGAACAGGCCGGACAGGTGGAGGGCATCGGTGCGGCCACTGTCGTGGCGTCGAACGGTGAACTGGTCGCCGTCCAGGCGGTATATGCGGAGGGCGTCGACAGCGACGACCAGAGTGGTGCGGTCGCGGCCCTGCGCGACATCGCAGTACCGGAAGGGACCGAACTCCTCGTCGGCGGTGGACAGGCCACCGTCGACGACAGCAACGCGGCGATCGTCCGCTGGTTGCCCGCGATGGTGGCGATCATGGTGCTGTCGACGCTGGTGCTGCTGTTCCTGGCGTTCGGCTCGGTGGTCCTGCCGCTCAAGGCGGTGGCCATGGCGGGACTGAGCCTGGCCGCCACCTTCGGCGTCCTGACCTGGATCTTCCAGCTCGGTCACGGCGCGAGCCTACTCGGGGTCAGTCCGGCACCGCTCGAGGCGACGTTCGTCGTCCTGATCCTCGCGGTCGTGTTCGGCTTGTCCACCGACTACGAGGTGTTCCTGATGTCACGGATGGTGGAGGCGCACGCGGCGGGGGCGACCACGGAGGAAGCGGTGCGCTTCGGAACGGAGCGCACGGGGCGGATCGTGACCGCGGCCGCTCTGCTGCTCGTCGTGGTCACCGGAGCATTTACCGTGTCCGGCCTGTCGATCATGCGGTTCCTCGGAGTGGGCATGATCGTGGCGCTGCTCGTGGACGCCACCGTGGTGCGCATGTTGCTCGTGCCGTCGCTGGTGAAGCTGATGGGTCCGGCCAACTGGTGGGCTCCGGCGTGGATGACGAAGGTCCATTCCAAGGTCGGAATCCGTCACTAGTGCATCATCTTACTTCGGAGTAAGTTCGGGGAATGGCCACCTACCTCGTCACGGGCGGAACCGGATTTCTGGGTCGACACGTCCTGCCTCTGATCCTCGACCGCGATGACACAGCAGAGATACACGTCCTCGTCCGCCCCTCCTCGCTCACCAAACTCGACGCCCTCACCGAAAGCATGCTCGGCGGCGATCGTGTGCATCCGCTGATCGGCGACCTGACCGAGCCCGGCCTCGGCCTCGCCGCGGTGCCGGCGGCCCAGCACGTTTTGCACCTCGGCGCGATCTACGACCTCACCGTCGGCGACGAGCAGGCGTCGACCAATGTCGACGGCACGCGCGCGGTGGCCGCCCTCGCGACAGAGCTGGGCGCAACCCTTCATCACGTGTCGTCGATTGCCGTCGCGGGCGATTACGCGGGCAGCTTCGCCGAGTCGGATTTCGACCGGGGACAGCGTTTTCCGACGCCCTACCACCGCACCAAGTTCGAGGCGGAGAAGATCGTTCGCGACAGCGAGGGACTGCGCTGGCGGATCTACCGCCCGGCCGTGGTGGTCGGCAGTTCGGTCACCGGTGAGATGGACAAGATCGACGGACCATACTACCTGTTCCCCGCCATCTCGACTCTCGCCAAGCTCCCGGCCGCACTCCCGGTGGCCGTCCCCGACATCGGATCGACCAACGTAGTTCCCGTGGATTATGTGGCGGCGGCAATCGTGGAGCTGATGTCGACACCGGACCGCGACGGTCAGGTGTTCCACTTGGTCAATCCGCGCCCGCAGCCGGTCCGCGAAATCTACGCGGGGCTCGCCAAGGCCGCCGGTGCCCCGCGCCCGGCGGCGAGCCTGCCCGGCGGGCTGGTCCGCCCCTTTCTGGCACCCACCCCGGACTCGACTCTCGACACGGGCCGCAAGTTGTTCCTCGACGGGCTCGGCATCCCGCCCGTGCTCGTGGCGAACCTGACGCTGCCTACCGTCTTCGTCAACGAAGAAACGCGAAAGGCTCTGCAGGGTACGGGAATCGAGGTTCCGCCCTTCGCCTCCTACACGAAGGCGCTGTGGACCTACTGGCAGAACCATCTCGATCCCCATCGGGCCCGCCGCTCCCACCCCGGCGGACCGCTCGTGGGACGGCACGTCGTCATCACCGGGGCCTCCTCCGGGATCGGTCGCAGCGCGGCGATCGCCGTGGCCCGCAAGGGCGCGAAAGTTCTTCTCCTCGCGAGACGTACCGAGGAACTCGAGGCCGTGGTCGCGGAGATCCGCGCGGCGGGCGGTGCGGCGTTCGGATATCCGTGCGACATCACCGACGAGACGTCGGTCGAACGCACGGTCGCCGCGATCCTCACCGAGCACGGTCACGTGGACATGCTGGTCAACAATGCCGGCCGGTCGATCCGGCGGGGCCTCTACCGCTCGACCGAGCGGTTCCACGACTTCGAACGCACGATGGCCGTCAACTACTTCGGTGCCGTTCGACTCGTCCTCGCGTTCCTTCCGCAGATGCGTGAACGCCGGTTCGGGCACATCGTCAACATCAGCAGCGCCGGGGTCCAGGGGGCAACACCGCGATTCGCCGCCTACGTCGCCAGCAAGGCGGCGCTCGACGGGTTCACCGATGTCGCGGCCGCTGAAACACTGTCGGACGGCATCACGTACACCACCATCCACATGCCACTCGTCGAGACGCCGATGATCGCACCGACCGGCAACTACAACGTCGGACCCATCACCTCACCGGAGAAGGCGGCGGCCATGGTGGTCCGGGCCCTGGTCGAGCGGCCGAAGCGCATCGATGTCCCCAGCGGCACTCTCGGCGAACTCGGCAGTATGTTCGCGCCTGCCGTCAAAGACAGGGTGATGCATCAGATGTATCGCATGTTCCCCGACTCGCCGGCGGCCAAGGGACAGAGCGTCACCGAGAGGACACCCGGACCTCCACGAACCGACGGGGTACGCGCGCACAGGTCGACACCGTGGGGACGCGCCGCCCGCAAGGTCGGAAGGCTGGTACCCGGCGCCCATTGGTGAGCGCACTCGGTCAGGCCAGCGGGCGTACCCCGGTGGCGACGACGGGACGAACCGGTTTCGGTGCGGCTCCGCAACTCGGCGGCCTGGGCGCGAGTTCCCGCTCCTCGACATCGACGGACCACCGGCGTCCGTCGATGTGGGTGACCACCGACGCCCCGTCCACCACCAGCTCGTTCGGGCCCGCGGTCACCAGCTCCCGGACCGCGAGTTCGGCAACCTGGCCCCGCTCGTCCCAGCAGCTTCGTCCCCGCAGTCCCTGCGCGTACACCTCGTCCCGGGCGGCGGCGCGCACCGCCTCGACGCTCTGTTCCGCAGAGAGCCGGCCGTACGTATATCCGGTGGGCAGCAGAATCATCGACGGCGCGAACCGGTGTCCTCCCATGTGCGAGCATTCCCACACGGTGGCGCCGAACTCTGTGGACAGCCGGGCGGCGATCGGCCGCCCCAGGACGGCACAGCACTGATCCCGTTTACCGTGCGCGCACACCAGCACCACCGGCTCCGCGACCGGCTCCCCCCACCGCGGAGCCGGACCAGCGACCGCACCGAGGTCGAGGTCGAGGAGGTCGGCTGGACTGCCGATGTCCAGGCGTTCACACCAGGCCGACGCGGGGTGCGAGTGTGCAAGGAGAACTGTGCGCCTCGCCGGATCGGTCGTGCTTCGTCCCGGCCGACGGATGAACATGAACCGTACTCCGGCCGCCTTCGCACGGGCGTCGAGTTCCCCGGCGAGTTCGCTGCCCAGCGCGGTGCCGTCCACCACGTCCCGGCCCCACGCACCCGGGTGTTCGAGACACACCCAGCCCGTGACGTGCGCAGCCGTTCCCGGCAGGGGTTCGTCGACGGCGGACAGCGCGGAGCAGGCGGTAGTGGTGATCGTGTCGTTCACGAGGCCATTGTGTCAGGCCGATTTTTCGCTCAGTCGTGGAACTTGCGCCGTTCCGACAACTGCTGAACGAACTTCTCGATGCGCCGGGCACGCGTCTCCGGACGTTTCGCGTCCTGCAACCGGTAAATGACCGCGTAGCGGTTGTGGCTGTTCAGCGTCGCAAAGAACGCCTCGGCCTCCGGATTCTGCGCGAGGGCGGCAAGGAAGTCCTCCGGGATTTCAGCCGCCTTCTGTCCGGCATAGGCACGGTCCCACCGCCCGTCGGCTCTGGCCTTCTCCACTTCCGCCGCACCGGCAGCCTCGAGGGCCCCGGCGGCTTCCAGTTTCTCGGCATATTCGCGGTTGCGTTTCGACCACGGACTGCGCGCCGATCGTGGGGTGAACCGTTGGACATAGAAATCTTCGTCGACCCGGCGGACTTGGCTGTCGATCCAGCCGTAACACAACGCCACCTCGAGTGCCTGGTCGTAGGTGATCGACGAGTGGGCCGATCCCTTCTTCGCCATCTTCAGCCAGATTCCGGGTGAGGTGGCGTGATGAACCGCGAGCCACTGGCGGAATTCGATCTGCCCGGCGAAGTACTCGACCGGCAACTCTGCTGCACCCATGCGCCGGAATCTATCGGCCCCGTGCCCACACCCGCACGAAACCCTGCGACAGATACACAAGCGAGCCGAGGGCCAGCACCCACTTGGTGATGCTGACCGCGGAGGTGGCGCGGACGGTGGCATCGGTGATGTGCTCCCGATGTGTCAGCAAATGCAGGCCGACGACATTTTCGACGTAGTCACCGGCCGCGGCTACGACCGGCGCAGCCGCCAGCATCTTGCGCGTGGTGGGCGACAACGGCGTCAACTCCGCCAGCCGTCGCGCACCCGTACGCAGAGCGACGGCGTAGATGGCGGGATGGATGAAGTCGGGGTAGTAATGACTCCGATATCGCGCGGTCTCGGTGGCGTCCATGCCGTCGAGGATCGCGGTGTAGTCCCGGGCGGATCGCGCCGTCTGAATCTCGGCCACCCGGGGGGCAGCAGGACCGAGCAATCGGGCGATATTCGCCTGTGAGATCACGAACGCGGCAGACCAGCCGAGGAGTTTGCGGTCGAGCGAGGTGAGCGCCATGGCCAGATCCTGCCATGGATGCCCGACGGTTGATCGTCGCTTCGTCCGAGTCCGCTCAGCCTGCTGCCTCGGTCAGCGCCTTGGCGTCCTCCTCGCCGAACCGCTCCTCGAGCACCTCCGGGGAGTAGTCGAGGTCGATTTCCTCGACCGGCCGGCCGCGTGCCGACTCGATCGCCGAGAGGCGACGCTGCGCACGGTCCGCGGCGTAGGCCAGGAACTCGTCGTTGTCGAGCCCGAACGGCTGAACCTCGAATTGTGCGTTGACCCAATCGATCATGCCCAGTGCCATCGGCATCAGCTCCGCCATCCGCTCCTGCACCACATTCCAGTTGTTGTCGTCGGCCGCGACATGCCGTCGGCAGGTGAAGGTTCCCCAGGCCATGTGACGACGTTCGTCGTCGCCGATCCGCTTGACGAGATCCTGCATGCCGGGAAGTATCCCGCGGGTCGCGCACACCTTCTGCCACGCGTAGTACCCAGTCAGCGCAAGACTGCCCTCAATGACGTGGTTATAGGTGACGCTGGCGCGAATCTGGTTGGCGGGGCTCGGATCCGTCTCGAGAACGCCCAGAGATCCGGGAAGCTCCTCGTAGAACAATTGGCGGTAGTACGGATTGTCGGCGACGAACGGATGCAAGTCCTGCGTGAGCCCGACCGCGTCCATCCACAACCGGAACACCTGCGTGTGCTTGGCCTCTTCGAAACAGAACTGAGTCAGGTACATCTCGTCACCGAACCGGCCCTCTGCGGCCATCGCCTTCATGAAGGGCTGAATGTCCTCGGTGACCGCCTCCTCACCGGCGATGAACTGCGCGCACAGGTACGTCGCGCTCCGCTGCTGCTCGCTGTTCAACTCCTCCCAGTCCTGCGCATCCCGGCTGAAATCGAGCTCGACGGGATTCCAGAACTTGGCATTCCCCTTGGTGAACAGTCGCAACGGAAAAGCGTCCCAGTTCAGGCCGCCGGAGCGGAGCGAACTGAACCCCTCCCTGCCGGGTGCGTACGGTCGTCCGGGTGTGATCGTCGACATCTCGTGCCTTCTTCCCGATGTACAAATACCTGTGCAGCCGGGTCCGAGCCCCCGCTTCTACTCCACGCTAGTCCTGCCCAGGCCGCTGCGGGTTTACATTTGCGGACTTTTGTCTGAATCCGGCCGACGGTGAACAGCGCACGCTCAGTTCGGCTCGGACTCCATCAGGAACGGCATCGCCGCCGCCTCGAACTCGTCGTACCGATCACGGTGAATGCTGTGTCCCCCGGGGAAAACCACCACCCGGCACCTCGGTATCGCGGCGACTGCGGATTCGAGTCGACGGGCATCCACCATCCCGCCGGGACCGCCGCGCAGGATCAGTGTGTCCGCCTCGATCCGTGGCAGCTGGTCCCACCACAACGGGTCCGGTCGGCGGAACTGCTCGAGCGCCGAGCGTGTCATCGACCGGTCGAAGGCGAACACGGCCCGCGGGTGCCGGATCAGGCTCGTCGTCGCATGCCACAGCTCCGGCAGGGACGGCAGCCTGTTCGAGAAGACCTGCTCCGGGTCACCGGGCCGCAGCGGAAGTGGGGCCTCCTCGATGACCAACCGCCGCACCAGCTCGGGGCGGGTCTGGGCGGCGAGTGAGGCGGCATGACCGCCGAGCGAATGACCGACGAGATCGACCTGCGACAGGCCCAGGTTGTCGCACACTTCCACCACATCGGAACCGAACTCTTCGAATAGGTACGACGCAGCGCGGGCACTGCGACCGTGTCCGCGTAGGTCGAGCACGACGACCCGGCGCCCGCGGGAGACCAGCGCCCGCATGAACCGATCCCACGTTCCGCCGTCACCGCCCATTCCGTGCACGAGAACCACGGGCACGAGATCAGCGGCCGGGCCACTGCGCACTCCGCTGTCGCGGTACGCGAGGGCGACACCGGTGCGGGTCGCGGTCGTCCTGCTCGTCTCCACGAGGAGTAAGCCTAAGCGGACGGTCGCGCCGGCCCGCCCTGACCTCCCGAGCCGTACGGGCGGTCCGTTCACAAGTTGGGTTTCACGGTGTGGCAGGGACGACCCGATAGCGCAGCGTCACGATCCCCGACTCGTAACCCTTCGCCTCGAGGAGCGTGAGGGCGTGCATCCCGGTGTCCTCGTCGAGGAGACGCTGCCCGCGCCCCAGCAGCACCGGCACCACGCGCAACTGAATCTCGTCGACCAGATCTGCCGCGAGTAGCGACTTGGCCAGGGTGATACTCCCCCACACGACCACATCACCACCGGGCTCCCGCAACAACTGCCGCACCCGCTCGATCACGTTCCCGTCGTACACCTGCGCCGGTTCCCACGATCCCCACGGCGCCCTGCCGAGGGTGGACGAGAACACGAGCTTGGGAAGCGTGTTCACCACCTCGGCCACCACCTCGCCTTCCGCGGTGGGCCAGTACTCGACGAACATCTGATAGGTGTTGCGGCCCAACAGAACCAGATCCACGTCGGCGAAAAGATCTATGTTGTCCCGATCGACCTCACCGAAATCGGACACCGCCTCGAAGAAGTCGAGCTCGCCCGACGGCCCGGCGACGAACCCGTCGAGAGTGGTCAGTTCCTGCACGATCACCCGGCGAGTTGCGGGCGTAGACACCTCACTCATAGATTCCCTCCACCGTCCACCGATCCGCCGTGCAGATCACCAGCAGCGCCCGCGACTCCTCGAGCAGCACCTGCGCCCTGGCCGCCGTCCGGGCGGCCGGCGGATCCCACCACCGCTCGTCCACCGGCCACGGTCCCGCCCATCCGCACACCGTCCACTCTTTACTCCCCCAGCGCAACCGGGCGGGAGGCGCACTGAACACACCGCGTTCCGTGACCGTCACGGCAGCACCCCGTGCGTCCACGATGCCGACCTCGGGATGTGCCGTCAACACAGCGGAAGGTGCCGGTTCGGGGAGCGTTCCCGGCCACGGCTCCGACGGATCGGAACGAGGAATCAGCTCATCCCCCAACGGCAGCAGGGTGATGCGCTCCGCCGGACCCCGCCCACCACTGAGAACACCCACCTGCACGGCCTCCCCGCCGAGAAGTCCCTGCACCCGCACCAAGGCTCGCCGGGCCCTCTCGTCCTGATCTCCGACTCCACCCCACAGCCCCAACTGCAGGGCGCCGGAAGCCACCACCTCCACCGGCTCGAGCCGCAGGACCGCGATACCCGCGGTGGGACGCTTCTCGCTGCGCCCGGTCAACCACCCGTCCAACTGCCACCGCACCCGGTCCGCCGTCGCCTCCGGCGTCAACGGCTCCGCGCATCGCCACGTCCGGGACAACTGCTCCCCGTTGCCGGTGATTGCCGACACCGACAGCCGAGTACAGGCCACCCCCGCGTCGGACAGCGTGCGGTGCAGTTTCTCCGCCAACGCCCTGCCTGCGAACGCTGCGGCGTCGACCCGTTCGATCACGGGGTCGCAGTGTTCTTCCACCTCCAGGTCGGGAGGTAGCGATCGCGCCGACGGGGGACGCTCCGGCTCACCCCGCGCCGCACGATGGGCAAGCACCGCGTCGGTTCCGAAGCGGGACGCCACATCACCTGCCGGCAGCGCCGCGAAGGCGCCGATGGTGCGCAGTCCCAGCCGGTGCAGCAGATCGACCAGTTCACCACGGTGAGCTGCCGCGAGACTGGGTTCGGCAGCCAGTTCCCTCATCGGCAGCGGTGCCAGGAACTCCGCTCCCCGGCCGGGAGGCACGAGCACCCCTCTGCGAGCGGCGATCACGGCCGTGGACAGTTGATCGGCAATGCCCACCTGACACTCGACCCCCACAGCCGACACCTGGTCCACCAACCGCTCCGCAGCGGCTTCCTCGGAGCCGAAGTATCTGCTGACGCCCCGCGCCGACAACACCACGAGCCCGGGACGCAGCACCTCGACTCCGGGAGCCACGGCGTCGATGGTCGCGGCAACCGGCTCGAACAACCGCGCGTCCCGCTCGGCATCCGCTGTCACCACGTGCAACCGGGGGCACCGGGCCTGGGACTCGCGGCGACGCAGTCCCCGGTGCACCCCATCAGCCCGGGCCGTCGCCGAACAGGCCACCACACGATTACCCGACGTCACCGCCACCGGATGAGTGGGCGGGAGGTCCACGGCTGCAGCAGCTGCGACCGCAGGCCAGTCGGGACACCACAACGCCACTACGCGACTCACAGCCCCACCACTTCCGCCGCTTCCGGAAAGCCTGCCTCCGGGAGAGCGATGTCCGGCGTGCTCACCCACTCCACTCGACCCTGCGCCGAACGCACGTCCAGCCGGGTGGTGCGCGGCTGAAACGACCGCCCCCGGGCGCACACCGCCAGGCTGAGGGAACGTAGCCGGCCGCACCCCCGTTCCTGAGATCCCTTGCCCAGTCCCGCATATCCGCGGACCCGGGCATCCAGTCGCATCTCAGCACCGTCCCAGTGTCCGTCGGTGACCACCAGGGTTGAACCCTTGCTCCGCGCGCGGGCCACCACCGCGCGGGCACGGGACGGCGCCACCGAGGCTCCACCCAGGCCGAGTACCACCAGATCCATACCGTCCAGCAGCACCGCGGCGATCTCCACCGGATCAGCTCCGGGGTCGGGAATCAGAGCGAGGCGTTCGAGCTGCGCCCCCATCTCGACAGCGGCGAGCAACCCGAGCTGGGGATGCCCGATCACAGCGACATGTCCCCCGTCTGCGGTGACCGACGCGACCAGCCCCAGCAGAAGCGAGGTGGCACCGGAAACCGATACCACGGAACCCCGCACCAGCCCGCCTCTCGGAAGAAGGTCGGCCAGCGCAGCCGGAACCGGGAGCACCCCGGCCGTGTCCGAATCGGGGGCCGAAGACTTGCCCGGTGTGGGCAGCGCTCCCTCCATCGGAGCGCGATTCGCCACCGCTTCCCCGCGAGCGGGGACCGCCGCCATCCTTCGCCGGAGGAAGTCCAGACGCTCCTGACGGGAGAGCCCCGACAACTCCGGCGGCGCAGCAGACTCCGGAACTGCGGCCACATCAGCCAACTCGACACCCCTGTCACTCGGCACCAACAGCGGTCGGCAACCACGGGGAAGACGCGGCTCGAACAGACGCTACGTTCGAACGTATTTTCGAACTCGTTTCCAGTAAAGCCGGTCGGTGAGTGCCCGTCAAGTGGACCACGTATTCGCAGGTCAGGAGCGTCACACCGCCCGTGTCCGCATCATCCTCTAACCTGAACGCGTGACTGAGCAGGCGCAGAGCGAAAGGGGCATCGGACCCGAATACCTGGTGGCGGGAAGGTACCGTCTGAGGTCCAAATTGGGCGGCGGCGGCATGGGTGCCGTGTGGCTGGCGAGAGACACACTGCTGCACCGGGACGTAGCCGTCAAACAGGTCACCACGACGGCCGGACTCGACCCCGACGAGGCCCGCCGCGTCCGTGAACGCACTCTCCGGGAAGGGCGCAACGCCGCCAAACTCACCCACCGCCATTCCATTGCGATGTATGACGTGGCGCTCGAAGCCGGGGAGCCCTGGCTGGTCATGGAATACCTACCGTCCCGCAGCCTCGCCCAGGCGATGAACATCGCCGACACGCTGCCGCCCCTCGAGGTGGCTCAGATCGGTGCGCAGGTGGCGGACGCCCTGGTGGCCGCGCACGCGGCGGGCATCGTGCACCGGGACATCAAACCGGGCAACATCCTCGTCGCCGACCGGGGCCGGGAACTCGGCACCGTCAAGATCAGCGACTTCGGCATCGCCCGCGCCAAGGGCGACGCCGCCGAATCCACGAACGGCGTCATCACCGGAACCCCCGCGTACTTCTCCCCCGAGGTTGCCCGCGGCCAGGATCCCACCGAGGCCAGCGATGTCTTCTCCCTCGGATCCACTCTGTACACCGTGGTCGAGGGGCAGCCGCCGTTCGGCATCGATTCCGACTCCATCGCACTCCTGCATCGGGTCGCGAAGGCCGAAATCTACCGCCCGGCCAAGGCCGGGCCGCTCACCGAAACGCTGTTGCACCTACTCGAACCCGACCCGGCGCGACGTCCCACGATGGCCGAGGCCCGCGACGCGCTGGCCCGGGTGGCCATGGGCGGGGACGGTGATGTCGCCCACCTCGTCGGCTCACCCGTCTATTCCGCCGACGGCACGATTCCCTCCTGGGCCCACCGTTCCACTCCGTTGCCCCCTCCGCACCGACGGAGCAAGATCGGCTCCACTCAGGCCGGCCTCCCCGCGGTGCCCCAGAGCACGCCCTTGAAGAACGTTCCCCGCCCGCTGGGCAAACTGCAGTGGCCGCCGCGGCCCACTCCGCCCGCCCCCGGTGCACCCGAACCCACCGTCCGCGATCAGGTGGTGGCGTGGGCACCGATCGCCATGGGCGTGATGGTCGCCATCTTGATACTGGCCGTGCTCGTCGCCGTGGTCGTCCTGCTGGCCCAGCCCTGAGCGGACCGACGTATCAGTCGATCCGACGACGGTGCGCCCACCGGGTCAGCGCATTGCGGTTCGACTGCTGCGTCTTGCGCAGCACGTTGGACGCATGGGTCTCCACCGTCTTCACCGAGATGACCAGTTCCTCGGCGATCTCACGGTACGTGTACCCCCGCGCGAGCAGCCGCAGAACTTCCATCTCACGCGGGGTGAGCGAATCGAGTTCCGGATCCAGCTGCGGTTCAGGAGCATTGGAGCGGCCGGTGAAGGAGTCCAGCACGAATCCGGCCAGCCTCGGGCTGAACACGGCGTCACCCCCGGCTACCCGGCGCACTCCGTCGGCCAGCTCCCCACCCGAGATCGTCTTGGTTACATAACCGCGCGCACCCGCCCGGATCACGGCGATCACATCCTCGGCGGCGTCGGACACGCTCAACGCCAGACACACCGGCCCCTCCTCGATGCCGCGCAATACGGCGACACCACCACCGTCGGGCATGTGAACGTCGAGGAGGACGACGTGCGGGGCGGTGGCGTTGATACCCGACACCGCCTCTGCCACACCGCCGGCCTCCCCCACGACCTCCATGTCTGCTTCCCGTCCGAGTTCGGCACGCACACCGGACCGGAAGACGGCGTGATCATCTACGAGAAAGACGCGATACGGCGGTGTTTCAGGCAAGCTCACTGTGGCTGTTCCTCGGCGTGGACGGTAGTGTCGCCCCACTCTAGGCCAGCGTCGTCCGTAATCTCGGTAGCTTCCGCCCCGGCCTTGGCATGGCCGTTTCGCGGCATGGAGATCCGGACCTCGGTGCCCTTGCCGGGCGCCGACCGCACGTCCACGTGTCCACCACGGCGATCGATCCGCCCGCGGATCGACTTCGCCAGTCCCTGCCGATCCGGCGGCACCTCGTCGATGTCGAAGCCGACACCACGGTCCCGGACGAACACACTGACCTGTTCGCGCTCCGCCTCGGCGAAGAGGTTGATGTCGGTCTCACCGGAATGCTTGGCCGCGTTGACGAGTGCCTCCCGCGTCGCACCGAGCAAGGCTGTGAAGCTTTCCTTCGACAGCCCCTCTCCCGTCCCCTCGACGTCGAGGGAGACGTCGCCCACCGTCACCGGCCGCACCGTCACACCGTGCTGGTCCTCGACCTCACCGGCGATGATGCGCAGCGCCTCCGCGAGACTCGACTGGTCGGCGTCGCCGCCGCCGAACAACCACTTGCGCAGTTCGCGTTCCTGTCCGCGCGCGAGCCGGGCCACCTCCTGTGGGTGATCTGCCTGCTTCTGGATCAGCGCCAGCGTCTGCAGGACCGAGTCGTGCAGATGGGAGGCGATCTCCTCACGCTCCTCGTTGCGAATTCTCGCTGCCCGTTCCGCTCCGAGGGCACGCCACAGCCGCAACCACAGGGGCACGGTCAGTAGGCCGGCGCCGACAAGGGTCACCACGACCGCCAGCAACGACGACCGCAGGGCCTCCAGATCGACCTGAGCGAGGATCACCACGCCCAGCCCGGAGACGATCAGCGTCACGCCACCGAGAACCCGCGCCCAGGTGAGAACGGTGGGCCGCTGCGGCAGCCCGATCACGGTGCGCGGGCCCTCCGAATCGAATTCCCGCCACACCAACGCCGCACCCACCGCCACCACGATGATCGGCGCAATCACCGATCCAGCACGGCCACTGAACAACCACGACAATGCGGAGGCACCAGCGAGACCGATGGCGATCAGGCCGATGGCCCTGCGTCGTTCGGACGCGCTGGGCTTCTCCGTGTCGGCACCCGCCGACGTGAAGATCCACAGGAGGCCGTACGCGACGATGCCGGCACCGGCCAGCGCCGCCAGAGCGGCGAACACGACGCGCACCTTCAGGACGTCGACACCCAGCTGATCGGCGATACCGCCCGCGACACCACCGACGACACGACCCGCGGCCCGGCGTTCGAGCCGCGGCATCGGCACATCGCCCGGCGCCACCGGTGGCATCAGCGGGCCACCACCGGTCTGCGCTGCAGAAGGCACGGCGTTCGACACAGATTGCACATACTCGATACTGGCACGATCACCCCGCCCGGGCATCAGGGTCCAACCCTGACTTCGCGGACCCGCACGGCCTCTTCCGAGTGGAAAGATCAGGGTAGTTCCCGATGTACGCGCGGGGCGTCGGCCGCAACGATGGTCGTATGAGCAATGGGAGTTTCCAAGAGCAGATGCACGATCTGTGGCGGACCCGGCCGGTGCGGTTGCCCGGGCGAGGTCACGTCGCCGGTGTCTGTGCGGGAATCGGATACCGCTACGGCGTCGATCCCGTACTGATACGAGTCGCTTTCGTGGTGTCGACCATCTTCGGCGGCGCCGGTGTACTCCTCTATCTGGTGTGCTGGCTCGGCCTCACCAAATCCGGTGACCCGGCCTCGCCGGCGGAGTCCCTCGTCGGCCGCGGCCACAGCTCGGATTCGGGCACCAAGACCGTCGTCCTCCTCGTCGCTCTCGCCATCGCCGCCAGCACGGTCGGGCCGTTCGGTGTCGGACTCGGCGGATCGGGTCTGATCAGCATGGCGTTGATGCTCGGCGGACTGTGGTTGTTGTATCAACGGCAACCGGTGCCGCCGCCCCTCCCGCCCGGGGTCGCACCGACCGGAGTCGGAACGGGCTATCCGGGCACGAGTTACGCCCCCGGACCGTTCGGCGGCAACCCGTTCGGCGCCGACCCGTATGGCGCCGGTTCCTACGGCGGCAGCGCGTACGGCGCCGGCCCGCACCCCACCTACAGTCCGTACACCAAGCTTCCCGATTCCTACACGCCGAGCCCCGCGGCCACTCCCACCGCGGACAGCACGGATCGAACGAACACACCGCCCCTCACCGAACCCCCAGCGAGCGAGCAGAAGACGGTGTCGTTCGAGAAGTCTCCGGAGCCGACCCCCAGCAGCTTCGCGCCTCCGGCACCGTTCGCACCACTCGAACCACGTCCACCGGCCTGGGATCCGCTGGGAGTGGCCCCCTTCGCCTGGGACCTTCCCGAGCCGGCCGGAACTCCCACACCCGCCGCGGCACCCGGACGTAAGCACTCGCGCCTGACCACCATGGTCATCGGACTCGCCATCCTCGCTGCCGCAGCCGCGACGGCACTGTCGGTCGCCACCGGATCGGAATGGCTGAACCCGGGCCGTATCGGTGCCGTCGCACTCGCCGTGATCGGCGCAGGCCTCGTAGTCGGAAGTGTTGTCCGCAAGGGCTACGGATTGCTCGTCGTCGCCGGACCACTGGTGGGATTCGTCGTTCTGGCCTCGCTCGTCGGCTCACTGAACTTCGACGGACGCAGCATGGGCGAACAGAGATGGGAGCCCATGTCGGCGGCCGACCTCGATTCCGAATACTCGGGCGGTTTCGGCAGCTTCACCCTCGACCTCCGCAGGGTCGAGCTCACCGAGGACAAGACGGTCACCGTGAACGGAAACGGTGAGGTGATCGTGCTCCTGCCACCGAACATGAACGTCCGCAACGACTGCTCGGTTCAGTTCGGTGACAGCCAATGCCTGCCCGACGGTCTCGACGGCGGAGCGGACGGACCGGAAGGACACATTTTGAATCTCGACGTGAACGCACAATTCGGAAATGTGGAGGTGCGTCGTGGATGACATCGACGACACTCAGGACACCGGCACCACCTCACGGAAACGGCCGTCCCCGCTCCTGTTCCTCGCAGGTCTGGCAGCACTGCTCGTGAGCGGCTGGGCCCTCGTCGGTCCCTTTTCCCTCGAACCCCTCGCGAATGTCGAATTCCGCTGGCTGTTCGTCCTCGTCGCCGTGGTCGTCGGTGCAGTTCTCGTCTTCGCACCGAATAGAAAGAGATAGCCCGGGCAACACGGAAGCGCGGTGGGCGGGTCCTCGGACTCGCCCACCGCGCTTTTCAGTGCGTCACTCCCACTCGATGGTTCCCGGCGGCTTGCTGGTGATGTCGAGCACCACCCGGTTGACGTCGTGCACCTCATTGGTGATGCGGGTGGAGATGCGCTCGAGCACCTCGTACGGCACTCGCGTCCAGTCCGCCGTCATCGCGTCTTCACTCGACACGGGCCGCAACACGATCGGGTGACCGTACGTCCGCCCGTCACCCTGCACCCCTACGCTGCGGACGTCGGCCAACAGCACCACCGGGCACTGCCAGATCAACTTGTCCAGCCCGGCGACCGTCAACTCTTCGCGCGCAATGGAATCGGCGTGCCGCAGGATGTCGAGGCGCTCTTCGGTGACCTCGCCGATGATGCGGATACCGAGTCCCGGACCCGGGAACGGCTGGCGTCCCACGATCTCCTCGGGCAGGCCGAGTTCGCGGCCGACGGCACGCACCTCGTCCTTGAACAGCAACCGGAGCGGTTCGACGAGCGTGAACTGCAGATCTTCCGGCAACCCGCCCACATTGTGGTGACTCTTGATATTGGCGGTTCCGGTGCCGCCGCCCGACTCGACCACATCCGGGTAGAGCGTGCCCTGCACCAGGAAGTCGACGGTGTCACCGTGCGCAGCGTTTTCACCCAGCACGTCGCTGACTGCGCCCTCGAAGCTGCGAATGAACTCGCGGCCGATGATCTTGCGCTTGGTTTCGGGATCCGACACCCCGGCCAGGGCGCCGAGGAAGGTGTCCGCGGCATCGACGGTGATCAGTTTCGCACCTGTCGCAGCCACGAAGTCCTGTTCGACCTGCACTCGTTCGCCGGCACGCATCAAACCGTGATCGACGAACACACAGGTCAGTCGGTCGCCGATCGCGCGCTGCACGAGGGCCGCCGCGACCGCGGAATCGACGCCACCGGACAACCCACAGATCGCCTTGCCGTCTCCTACCTGCTCGCGCACCTGCTCGATCAGGGCGTCGGCAATGTTCGCGGCCGTCCACGCCGGCGGAATGTTCGCGATCTCGTGCAGGAAGCGGCTGAGTACCTGCTGGCCGTGCGGCGAGTGCAGAACCTCGGGGTGGTACTGCACTCCCGCGAGTTTGCGGGCCCGGTCCTCGAACGCGGCCACGGGGGCGCCCTCACTGGTCGCGGTCACCTCGAAGCCTTCCGGCGCTTCGGTGACCGCATCCCCGTGGCTCATCCACACCGGCTGGTTCTTGGGGAGGCCGTCGTGCAGCAGCCCGCCCTGCACCGTCAAGTCGGTGCGGCCGTACTCGCGTGTGCCCGTATGCGCCACCGTGCCGCCGAGAGCGCCGGCCATGGCCTGAAATCCGTAGCAGATTCCGAACACCGGGACGTCCAGATCGAACAACGCCGGGTCCAGCTGCGGCGCACCCTCGGCATACACGCTCGACGGCCCACCCGAGAGCACCACGGCGAGAGGTTTCTTCGCCTCGATCTCCGCGACGGTCGCGGTGTGCGGGACCACCTCGGAGTAGACCTTCGCCTCACGCACCCGCCGGGCGATCAGCTGCGCGTACTGCGCGCCGAAGTCGACGACGAGGACGGGTCTCTGTTGCTCGATATCTGTCACCGGGTCAGTCTAATCGGCGCAGCTCTGTGGTCTGCGCGACCCCATGTCCGTGCACGACCGCCGCTCTTCAGGCGACACCGTGACTCTGGGCGACACCCTGGTTCTGGGTGACACCCTGTTCCTTCGCGGCCGCCGTCGAGGAACCGTTGCGGATTTCGACGATCGGCAGCACCAGCGCTGCGGGCGCGTCGGCGGGAACCACCGGCGCGGTCGGCGGCACCGGGTTCAGGCGGCGGTATCCCTCACCCTGGGCGGGGCGTAAGTCCTTCTCACCCTTGTTCGGCCACAGCGACGCTGCCCGTTCTGCCTGCGCCGAGATCGTCAGCGACGGGTTCACCCCCAGGTTCGCCGACACCGCGGCACCGTCGACCACGCTGAGCGTCGGGTATCCCCACACGCGGTGGTAGGGGTCGATGACACCGTGCTCGGGGTCCGAGGCGATCGTGCAGCCACCGAGGAAGTGCGCCGTGAGCGGAATGTTGAACACATCACCCCACGTGCCTCCCGCGCGGCCGTCGATTTTCTCCGCGATGCGCCTCGTGGCCTCGTTGCCCGCAGGAATCCAGGTGGGGTTCGGCTCACCGTGACCCTGTTTGCTCGTGAACTTGCGCCGGCCGAACAGGCCCTTCTTGGTGTACGTCGTGATGGAGTTGTCGAGATTCTGCATCACCAGCGCAATGATGGTCCGCTCACTCCACCGGTACGGGGTGAGCACCTTCAGCGCCTTCGGATCCTTCGCGAGTTCGCGGAGGAACGTCATCCACCGTCGGCCGCCGCCGTCGGTCAGGAGCGTCTGCAGCAGCGCCATCGAGTTCGAACCCTTGCCGTAGCGCACGGGCTCGACGTGGGTGTCCGAGGTGGGATGGAACGACGACGTGATGGCGACGCCCTTGGTCAGCTCCAGCGCGGGATCGACCTTGTTCTTGGCCGCGCCGAGAATCGACTCGGAGTTGGTGCGGGTCAGCACACCGAGCTGATCGGAGATCTTCGGGAGCGCGCCCGTCTCCTTCTGGTCGAACAGCAGGTGCTGCGTGCCCCACGTTCCGGCGGCCAGCACGACCTGGGCAGCCGTGTACGTCTTGCGCTTGCGGTTCTTGACCGGGCCGGTCCGCCGGGTGAAAACGTCCCAGGTGCCGTCCGAAAGCTCCCGCAGACCGGTGACCGTCGTCATCGGGATGATGTCGGCGCCCGCCTTCTCGGCGAGACCGAGGTAGTTCTTCAGCAGGGTGTTCTTGGCACCGTGCCGGCAGCCGGTCATACATTCGCCGCATTCGATGCACCCGGTGCGGTCGGGACCCACTCCCCCGAAGTACGGGTCGGGAACCGTCTTGCCCGGCTCACCGAAGAACACGCCGACCGGGGTCTGGATGAACGTGTCACCCGCCCCCATGTCCTCTGCCACCGACTTGATGATCTCGTCGGCCGGCGTCATGTGCGGGTTCTGAACCACGCCGAGCATCTTCCGGGCCTGGTCGTAGTAGGGGCTGAGCTCGTCGTACCAGTCGGTGATGTGCGCCCACTGCCGGTCCTGGAAGAAGGAGGCGGGCGGCTTGTAGAGCGTGTTGGCGTAATTGAGCGATCCGCCGCCCACTCCGGCGCCCGCGAGGATCAGGCAGTCGCGCAGGAGGTGAACCCGCTGGATGCCGAAAAGTCCCAGCGCAGGTGCCCAGAGGAACTTCTTCAGGTCCCAGCTGGTCTTGGCGAAGTCGGCATCGGCGTAACGCCGGCCGGCTTCGAGGATGCCGACCTTATACCCCTTCTCCACCAGCCGGAGCGCGGTGACGCTGCCACCGAATCCGGACCCGACGATGAGAACGTCATAGTCCGTCGCGCGTTGCTTCTTCATCCTCGACCTCCACCGAACCTGGGTTATTACTCGCCAGTATGCACCCCAGCGCTGTGACAGCTGCCACAAGGGTTACCTTAACTGTAACGATTGGTATCAGGAACGGCTGCGCACCAGCACAAGATAATCGCCCAATGCCGCACCGGTGCTGTCGAACTACACCGAGGGCATTGGGCGATGAGAGAAAGTGGAGCGGACGAGGCTCTACGCGCGGACCGTCAAGCCCACCTTCTGGAATTCCTTGAGGTCCGAGTAACCGGACTTCGCCATGGATCTGCGCAGGCCGCCGACGAAGTTCAGAGAACCGTACGGATCGTTCGAAGGGCCCGCGAGGACCTGGTCGAGCGACGGTCGTTCGCCGAAGGACACCGGCAGCATCGTGCCACGGGGAACCGACGGATGGGCTGCCGCCGACGGCCAGTACCAGCCGCCGCCGGGCGCCTCGGCCGCGACCGCGAGCGGCGCACCCAGCACCGCTGCGTCCGCACCACAGGCGATCGCCTTGGCGAGGTCGCCCGAAGACGCGATGTCCCCGTCCGCGATGACATGGACGTACCGCCCACCGGTCTCGTCGAGGTAGTCACGTCGAGCGGCCGCTGCGTCGGCAATGGCGGTGGCCATGGGAAGACCGATGCCGAGCACTTCACCGGTGGTGGTAGCCCCCTCCGTGGAGCCGTACCCGACGATGACACCTGCCGCTCCCGTGCGCATCAGGTGGAGCGCGGTGCGGTGATCGCTCACCCCGCCGGCCACGACGGGAACGTCCAGCTCGGAGATGAACGTCTTGAGGTTGAGCGGCTCACTGTCGCCGTGGGCGACATGCTCGGCGGAGATGATCGTGCCGTGGACGACGAGGAGGTCGATGCCGGCCTCGATCAGATGCGGAGTCAGCGCCCGCGCATTCTGGGGGCTCACCCGCACAGCGGTGGTGACCCCGGAGTCACGGACCTGCGCCACCGCGGCAGCGAGCAGGTTCGGCTGCAGCGGCGCAGCATGCAGTTCCTGCAGCTTCCGGATGGGAGCTTCGACGTCGACGTCCGATTCCGCTAGGGCGACGAGCTCGGCGAGTTTCGCCTCGACATCGGCGTGGCGGCCCCACAGTCCTTCACCGTTGATGACACCGAGACCACCACGCTTGCCCAACTCGATCGCGAACGCCGGCGACACCAGCGCGTCGGTGGGATGCGCGAGCACGGGAATGTCGAAGCGGTAGGCATCGAGCTGCCAGGACGTGGACACCTCCTTGGAGGAGCGCGTCCGCCGGGAGGGGACGATGTCGATGTCGTCCAGCTCATAGGTTCGTCGGGCTGTTCGGCCCATGCCGATCTCAACGAGGTCGCGCACGCGCGCCCCTTTCTCGTGACTGGTTGCTAGCGAGCGGTGTAGTTGGGAGCTTCCACCGTCATGGTGATGTCATGCGGGTGGCTTTCCTTCAGACCCGCAGCGGTGATCTGCACGAACTGGGCGTTCTGCAGCTCCTCGATGGTCGACGCTCCCGTGTAGCCCATGGCTGCCCGCAGACCGCCGGTGAGCTGATGCGTGACCTGAGACAGGGGGCCGCGGAACGCGACCCGGCCCTCGATGCCCTCGGGCACCAACTTGTCCTCGGACAGCACGTCGTCCTGGAAGTAGCGGTCCTTCGAGTACGACTTGGCCGCGCCGCGACTCTGCATGGCGCCGAGGGAACCCATCCCCCGGTAGCTCTTGAACTGCTTGCCGTTGACGAGGATCAGCTCGCCCGGCGACTCCGCGGTGCCGGCGAGCAGCGACCCGAGCATCGCCGTCGACGCGCCCGCGGCGAGCGCCTTCGCGATGTCGCCGGAGAACTGCAGTCCGCCGTCTGCGATGACCGGCACACCGTGCGGTTTCGCGGCGGCGACGGCCTCGAGGATCGCAGTGATCTGCGGGGCGCCGACGCCGGCGATCACACGGGTGGTGCAGATGGAACCGGGGCCCACACCGACCTTGACGGCGTCGACTCCTGCCTCGATGAGTGCCGCCGCACCGCTACGGGTGGCGACGTTGCCTCCGATGATCTGGACCCGCTCGTCCACTTCGGCTTTGAGCTTCGAGATCATGTCCAGCACGCCGGCGGAGTGCCCGTGCGCACTGTCGACGACCAGAACGTCGACGCCGGCGTCGGTGAGCGCCATCGCCCGACTCCACGCCTCGTCACCGACACCCACCGCCGCACCGACCAGCAGGCGCCCGTCCCGGTCCTTGGTGGCATCGGGATGCTGTTCCGTCTTCACGAAGTCCTTGACCGTGATGAGGCCGGTGAGCTTGCCCTGACCATCCACGATCGGGAGCTTCTCGATCTTGTGGCGACGGAGCAGACCCAACGCCACCTCCGCGGTCACACCCTCCTGGGCGGTGATCAACGGCGACTTGGTCATGACTTCCGACACGGCGCGGTTCTGGTCGACTTCGAAGCGCATGTCACGATTCGTGATGATGCCGACGAGCTGACCGGCGTCATCCGTTACCGGGAGTCCGGAGATGCGGAAGCGCGCGCACTTGGCGTCGACCTCGGCGAGGGTGTCGGACGGCTTGCACGTGACCGGGTCGGTGACCATGCCCGCCTCGGACCTTTTCACCGTCTCGACCTGCCCGGCCTGAGCGTCGATGGACAGGTTCCTGTGCAGAACACCCATACCGCCTGCGCGGGCCATGGCGATGGCCATGCGCGCTTCGGTGACAGTGTCCATCGCGGAACTGACGAGGGGAACCCGCAGTCTGATGTCGCGAGTCAGCTGGCTGGACGTATCGACCTGGCCAGGGATGACGTTCGACGCCGCCGGTAAGAGCAGGACGTCGTCGTACGTGAGACCCAGCATTGCGACCTTGTTCGGGTCGTCACCGCCGGTGTGTACATGCCCTGCTGAACTGGTCATGCGGTTCGGGCCCTCCATGGAACTCGGATGCAGCGCCGGTAGCGCCGTCGTGGAAATTTCGGGAATGCGGATACAGACAGAAAGGACGGAGCAACGATCGATATTCCCAGCTCCTCAGACCATGGTATCGGCTCCCCGGGATCCTCATGCGAGCCCACCCACGCTGGGCCTACGCCGAACGGCTGGCGCAGACCGGCCTGACCTGCGTACCGTGGTGCTGTGCGCGATCAACTGCCTCCCGGTCTGCCCCCGGACCCCTTTGCCGGCGACCCCGCCGACCCGTCCGCAGCTCTCGATGCGATCGAACCGGGCCAGCCACTCGACCCCCACGAGCGACTCGCTGTGGAGGAAGACCTGGCCGACCTCGCCGTATACGAGGCTTTGCTGGCCCATCGCGGGATTCGTGGCCTCGTCGTGTGCTGTGAAGACTGTCAGCAGGATCACTATCACGACTGGGACATGCTCCGGGCCAACCTCCTCCAGCTCCTGGTGGACGGAACCGTCCGGCCACACGAGCCTGCCTACGACCCGACACCTGAGGCGTACGTCACCTGGGACTACTGCCGCGGCTACGCCGACGCCTCGATGAACGACGCTCTGCACGGTGACGGCTTCGACGCCTGACCCGAATCACCCGTAGACGCAGCTGTGGCCCGACACGCGAAGTGTCGGGCCACAGTTGTGTGCGCCGGTAACGGCGCACCATGTCAGCTGGTGGGGGGCGGAGGCACCGGAACGGTGGTCGTGGTGGGCAAGGGCACCGTCGACTGCTGCTGTTGCTGCGTCGGCGGCTCAAAGGTCGGGAGATCGTCCGTCGGCTGTGTGGGAACCAACATGATCGTCGGATCGACCGTGGAGGGCGGCGGAGGCTGGGTCTGCGGCAGTTGAGGCAACTGCGGCAACGGAATCGGGGGGAGTCCCGGCAACTGGAGGTCGGTGCTCGGCAGAGTAGTTCCTGGCTGCGGTTCGACGCCCGGCAACGTGGTGCCCGGCAGTCCTGGCAGCGACGTCGGTAGCTGAGTGGTCAGAGCGGGCGCGTCCGTCGTGGTCGTACCGGGTGCGGGCGCCTGCGCGGTCGTGGTGGGTGCAATCTCGGCCAGCTGGGCTGCGAGCTTTGCACGCCAGACTTCGAGTTCGCGCCGCTGGTCGGCATCGCGGATGCCGCCGGCGCGGTCGGCCGCGTTGTCGAGCAGGTTCTTGACGGACTCGGCGTCGCCGGTCGCGAGCATGCGCTCGGCTTCCTGCAGCTGTGACGTGGTGTCGATCTGCGCCACCGTCGAATCGGCCTGCTGGCTGAAGACCACCGATTTGACGCTCCACAGCGGATCGCCCGGTTCGGCGTTGTAGGAGAAAATGGTGGCGCCGCCCATCACGACCGCGATCGCTGCGGCAGCGCCCGCGATCGGCCGTAGTAGACGCAACTTGCCGCGAGCGGCGCTCCGGGCTTCGCGAGCATCCGCCTCGTCCATGGCCGCGATGACGTCGTCGAGCAGCGGCCCGTCCGGCATCGGTGTCGCGACGATGTCTGCACGCCAGTTCGCGAGCAGGAGTGCCAGCTCGTATTGCTCCGGCGAATCCGTCGCAACAGGACCACCACCGGCGATTGCGTCGATCAGTGCATCGTCACGGCGCACTGCCGCAACGTCCACTGGTGCGTCGCCGCCTGGGAGATCGGCATCGGGATTGCCGATCCGCTTGTTTCCCCTAGCCAAACCTCTCACCTGCCTTTGTCACTTCTTTTTTCAGTTTCGCGATAGCTCGGTGTTGAGCTACGCGGACAGCTCCCGCGGTACTACCCACGGCCGCAGCCGTCTCCTCTGCCGACATTCCGACCACAAGGCGGAGGATCAAGATCTCCCGGTGCTTCTCCGGCAGCGTGCTGAGCAGATCGTTCATCTGCCTGCTCGCTTCCGAGTCGAGCGCCCTCTGTTCGGGTCCGTCATCGTTGGCTACGACATCTGGTACTTCGGCGACCGGTTCCGATTTGTTACGTGCGGAGTTTCGATGCGCGTCTGCGACCTTGTGTGCGGCGATCCCGTAGACGAATGCCATGAAAGGCCGTCCCTGGTCCTCGTAGCGAGGTAAGGCGGTCATCACGGCGAGGCACACTTCCTGTGCCACGTCATCCGCGGAGAGTTGTCCCCTCTCCGCAGCACCGACCCTGGCTCTGCAGTAGCGCACAACCAGGGGCCGAATGTTTTCCAGGACCAGAGCTAAAGCGGCCCGGTCGCCCTGCGTTGCAGCGGCGACAGCGGAGTCCAACTCCTCGCTCGTATTAGTCATCGTCCGTGAATATCCTGGCGTTACAGTGGCACCTCCCCCGATGGGTGTGCTCCCGCTCTCAGCGGAACACTTAAAGGGTAACGGTGCGGACCGAGCGGTATTCGCCCGGATTCGACCGGAAGCACCCCTGGACGTCCGACCAGGACCATCACCGCCGGAAGTGTCCGCCGCGGCCCGCGACGATCTCCTCACACTCTTCGCGTGCCTGCTGTGCGCGCAGATCGCCGGTCACGCCGGCGAGCAACATGGCAGCGGCCCACTTCAGCGGTATCAGACCGTGTCGTTCACATCCCTCGAGTACTTCGGCGGCGAGGTGCGCAGCCGGTCCGGAATCGGATTCCCCTGTCATCGATGCGCTGCGGAGCAGTTGGGATTTCAGGTGGTGGCGGACCGAACCGACGTGCGCCGAAATTTCTGTCGCGGCCACGGCGTGGCGGCGCGCCGACGAGAAGTCGGCGCCCGCCAGCGAGAGTTCGGCGCTCACCCAATGCAACCGGACGTGCTGTCGCCAGAGACTCCCGGTGTCGTCCGTATCCGCGCCTTCCCCTCCGAGGTGCTGTCCGCAGCGATCGAGTAGACGCCATCCCAGGGCCAGGCGTCCGCATCCCAGTGCGTCGGCGGCGAGCCCGGTGAGCGCATCGCACCGTGCCGCCAGCTCGAGCGCACTTCCCACCGCGGGGTCGGCCGGTCCGCTGCCGATCAGGGCGAGCGCCCGGCCGTCGAGACCGGACGCGGCCCGGTGGTCCCCCAGCTGCCGTAACAACGAGGCTTGCGTGCTCCAGGCCAAGGATGCGACCGCCGGACCGGCCTGCCGGTCGCGGGTGATGTCCGTGAGCTCCGCCCGCGCCCTGCTGTAGCGGCCTTGACCACCCAGCGCCACCGCCCGCATCCACCGCTCGACGGGACGCGTGGACGTCGGTAGCGGGTGCCGTCCCGGATCGGGGCCGAACGCCGCGCTGGTCAAGATCCGGGTGATATCGATGTGGCGACTAGTGGTGGGCACGACCGCATCCTGTCACCGCTGCGCCGCAGCTTCATGTCACCGCTGCGCCGCAGCTTCATGTCACCGCTGCGCCGGGGCTGGTCAGATGAGGGCGGTGACGGCGTCGACGGCGTCACCCAGATTTCCGACCGACTTCACCGACCGGGGCAGATGTGCCGCTGCGGCCCCGGGTCCGGCCGCCAGCAATGCAAGTCCACTGCGGCGACGTCGGATGGCGCGCGAGAGAGATGCCACGTCACAGTCTCCCGGCGGCAGCCAGAGCACGATCACGTCCGGTTCCGCGTTGGTCACGGACGCGAGTAGGGCGGTGCGGCCCACCGGCCTCGAGGTGCGGACGTCGACCGACGCCGTGGCCAGCGCGGCGCCGAGCGCGCGGAACCCGAGGTCGTGCACGATTGACGGCCGTCGAAAGTCGAGGCTGGTGGGGACGTCCACGAGCAGCACCCGTCCGCCGACGGCGATCGGGGCGTCGAGTGTCATCGTCGACAGGATGCCCGTCATGCATTCGACGAAGGCACGACAGTTCACTGCGGCGGCGTCCGAGTTCCGCCCCTCGTTCGCCCAGTCGAGGACCGGGACGAGCACGGCCTCCCACACGGCAGGCAATCCGCGCTCGGCGGCGGCGCGGGAAACGATGCGGCGGATCGTGACAATGTCGCGAGCGATCAATGCCCTCGACAGATTCCGCACTGCAGGCTCGGCGTCTTCGAGGACGGAAATCGGGGCCGAAAAGTGCGACGAGTTTGTTTTGCCTTCGTTTACAGAGTTGTCACCCAGAATTTGCGGAGAACTCGTCGGTTCCGAATTCGACGAATATGTAGCTATTGCGTTAATCGCATATCTCGCAGCCTCGGCCGGGCTCGCCCCCTCGTCGAGTGCTTGCTGCATACACTCCAGTCGAGCCACATCCCGCGGTGCGTATCGGCGGTGACTGCCGTGAGAATGCGCGGACGGCCCGATCCCATAACGACGGTCCCAGGTGCGCAGCGTCGACGGCGCCACGCCAAGCCGTCTGGCCAGGGCGGATACCGCCATCGTCGGCTCGCTGCCGACAGGATCGTGAGCGTGCTGAGCGTCGGACTCCGCTGACTGGGGCACCTCGACATCGTTACCTGTGACCTATGGTCTTTCAACCCGAAACCGAATCACGGACCGGCCGGAATGTAAATATTTTCCAGGTTAACTTTCAGTTTGTGGGATATGTAAATTCCCACTGTGAACAACTATTGACGCGATTTCCGAAACGACTCTACGGTTAGCGACGTGAAAGATTAGCGGCTTGAACATCGAGCCCACGGTCCGCTCGCCGCCCGAGGCGAGCTTGCAGCTAAGGAGTCCATATGCCTGCACCCAACCACCTCCCCGGTCCGAACGCCGATATCTGGGATTGGCAGATGCACGGACTGTGCCGCGGAGTCGACTCCTCGATGTTCTTCCATCCCGACGGCGAGCGTGGGCGGGCGCGAGCACAGCGGGAGACCCGCGCCAAGGAGATGTGCCGCCGCTGCCCCGTCCTCGCACAATGCCGAAACCATGCGCTGAGCGTGTCCGAGCCGTACGGGATCTGGGGCGGAATGTCCGAGACCGAGCGTGAAATGCATGCGCGGCACCGCCGCGGGCGTATCGCGGTCTGACGCGCCGGGCGGACCGACCCCGGAACCCCTCGTCCACGCCGGCGTCGAGCCGGCGCGTAGATACGGACGGGGGGTTCCGTGCATCACACACCCGGCCCGATCACCCATCCACATCGATGCCGTCTCCGAATGCCTACCGGCTGGAGGAGATGACCAGACATGCACGCTACCGTGGTGCTCGATGAAGCGAGACGAGCGTTCGTGACCCACAACGAGGGCATCACACCGGCCGAAGATCTGTGCCCGGTGGGCTCTGCCGATGCCGCTGCAGTGCGTGCCATCGACAACGCGGAACTTCGTGACGCGATGGTCCGCGTTGCGCGCGGTGATGCCGAGGCCTTCGCGGAGCTCTACGACCGCACGAGCGCCCGGGTCCACGGACTGGTCCTGCGCGTGCTGCGCGACCCCGGATACGCCGAGGAGACCACCCAGGAAGTGTTCCTTCAGGCATGGAACACCGCGTCGAATTTCGACCCGAGCCGCGGCTCGGTGATGTCCTGGCTGATGACGCTCGCCCACCGCCGGGCGGTCGACCGTGTGCGGTCCGAACAGGCGGGTACCGACCGTCAGGCGCTATACGAGAGCACCTCCGTTTCGGGGCCGTTCGATCACGTCACCGAAGAGGTCACCCGCCGGCTCGAGCATCAATCGGTACTCGCGTGCCTCGACACTCTCACTGCCACCCAACGCGAATCGGTCGCGATGGCGTATTACGACGGACGAACCTATCGAGAGGTCGCCACTCACCTGGGCGTCGCCCTGTCCACGGTGAAGACCCGTATACGTGACGGGTTGACACGTCTTCGTGGATGCCTGGGAGGTCTGTGAGATGAACGAAGATCTTCTGGGCATGGCCTTTCCGTACGCACTGGACGCGCTCGACGACCAGGAACGCCGCGAACTCGACGCCCGGGTCGCCGCCGCCGACGAGGACACCCGAGTCGCATTCGCCGCCGAGGTACGGGCTATTCGCGAATCCCTCGCCGTGGTCAGCGAGGTCGGCGCCGTCGCCCCGCCACCCCAGCTGCGGGCCCGGTTGCTCGAACAGATCGGACAGGACGCACAGGCCGACACCTATGCGCCCGTCCGCCTCGACCACCACCGCAATCGCCGGCGTCGTTGGCGGATTGCGGTGGCGGCCGCCGCTGCGGTCGGAATACTCGCAGGCGGAACCGTCATCGCCCGGCAACTCACGGAAGGCCCCGACCCGACGGTAGCCGAGCAGGTACTCCAGGCCGCGGACATGCAGTCGTCGAGCACTCCCATTCCCGGGGGCGGCTCCGCCACGGCCAGTTACTCGAAGTCCGAGGACGCCGCCGTGCTCGTCATGAACGATGTCGTCCCGCCCGCCGCCGACAGCGTGTATCAGATGTGGCTACTGCCCGAGTCCGGCGACGCACCGGTCCCCGCCGGAACCATGACCCCCGACGACGTCCTGCCGACCACCACCGTCGTCCTCGACGACATCGGCTCGATGACGAAGCTGGCCTTCACCATCGAGCCGCCCGGTGGCTCACCACAGCCGACGTCGAACCCGTTCGCCGTGCTCACGCTGAGCTGAGCGAACCGGGTCGGCGGGAATACGGCCGCGACACGACGAAACCCCCGCGCGACAGATTCGCACGGGGGTTTCGTTCGGCCGAAAGATGAGGACACCGATCGGTTCGCGGCTACCGCCCTAGTGGCTGTGTCCGTGACCGGTCTGCTCCTGCTCTTCTTCGGGCTTCTCGACGATAGCGCTCTCGGTCGTCAGGATCATCCGTGCCACCGATGCCGCGTTCACGACAGCGGAGCGGGTGACCTTGACGGGGTCGACGACACCGTCTGCGAGCAGGTCACCGTAGGTGAGGGTCGCGGCGTTGAAGCCGTGCCCCTTGGGCTGCTCGGCGACCTTGCTGGTGACGACGGAACCGTCGAGACCGGCGTTGCTGGCGATCCAGAACAGGGGCGCCTGTAGCGCTTCGCGCACGACCTTGACGCCCGTGGCCTCGTCACCGGTCAGACCGAGGTTGTCGACCAGCTCGGTGCTCGCCTGCACGAGGGCCGATCCGCCACCGGGAACGATGCCCTCGGCGACAGCAGCCTTGGCGGCGTTGACGGCATCCTCGACGCGGAACTTGCGTTCCTTGAGGTCCGTCTCGGTTGCGGCACCCACCTTGATGACCGCGACACCGCCGGCCAGCTTCGCCAGACGCTCTTCGAGCTTCTCGCGATCCCAATCGGAGTCGGTGTTCTCGATCTCCCGGCGCAGCTGCGCGACGCGGCCCTTGATGTCGGCGTCGGTGCCGGCGCCGTCGACGATCGTGGTCTCGTCCTTGCTGACCACGACGCGACGGGCACTGCCGAGGAGGTCCAGTCCGGCCTCCTTGAGGCTCAGCCCGACCTCGGAGTTGATGACCGTACCGCCGGTGACGATGGCGAGGTCGTCGAGGAACGCCTTGCGACGGTCACCGAAGAACGGCGCCTTCACCGCGACGGCCTTGATCGTCTTCCGGATGGAGTTGACCACCAGGGTCGAGAGAACCTCGCCCTCGACGTCCTCGGCGATGATGAGAAGCGGCTTGCCGCTCTCGGCAACCTTCTCGAGCAACGGCAGGAAGTCGGGAAGTGAGCTGATCTTCTCGCGGTAGAGCAGCACGAGGGCGTCCTCGTACACGGCCTTCTGCGCGTCGAGATCGGTCACGAAATACGGCGACAGGTAACCCGTGTCGAACTGGACGCCTTCGGTGATCACGAGCTCGGTTGCGAGGCTGGAGGATTCCTCCACCGTCACGACACCGTCCGTGCCCACGCGAGTGAGCGCCTCGCCGACCAGTTCGCCGATCTCTTCGTCACGCGAGGAAACCGTGGCGACCTGGGCGATGGACTTCTTGCCCTCGACCGGGGTGGCGGCCGCGAGCAGCGCCTCGACGACCTTCTCGGCGGCGGCGTTGATGCCGACTCCGAGTGCCATCGGGTTGGCGCCTGCCGCAATGTTCTTCAGACCGCCGCGAACGATGGCCTGAGCCAGCACGGTGGCGGTGGTGGTGCCGTCACCCGCGACGTCATTGGTCTTGGTGGCGACGCTCTTGACCAGCTGCGCGCCGAGGTTCTCGAAGGGATCCTCGAGGTCGATCTCCCGCGCGATGCTGACGCCGTCGTTGGTGACGGTGGGGCCGCCGAAGGCCTTCGCCAGTACTACGTGGCGGCCACGCGGACCCAAGGTCACCTTGACCGCGTCGGCCAGCTTGTCGACCCCGCGCTCGAGAGACCGGCGTGCGGTCTCGTTGAACTCAATCTGCTTGGACATGTGTTCCGTCTTCTCCTGGATTTCAGGGTTCTGCGCGTGAACGCACTCCGCCCCGGGATCCTGTAGGGACTCCGGGGCGGATCACGTATGGCCTTACTTGGAGACGACAGCCAGCACGTCGCGTGCCGACAGGATCAGGTATTCCTGACCGGCGTACTTGATCTCGGTTCCGCCGTACTTGGAGTAGATGACGGTGTCACCCTCCTTGACGTCGACCGGGATGCGGTTGCCCTGCTCGTTGACGCGGCCTTCGCCGACTGCGACGACGGTGCCCTCCTGGGGCTTCTCCTTGGCCGTGTCGGGGATGACCAGGCCGGAGGCAGTCGTCGTCTCAGCCTCGTTGGCCTGGACGAGGATCTTGTCCTCGAGCGGCTTGATGTTGACGCTCGCCACGATGAGCCCTCCACTTTGGGGTATCTGGGTCCGAGGAACATCCTCGGACACCTGTTTGAGTGTTCCGTTTACGGCACTTCACACAGCCCCGTCGTCGCGGGTGCCGGAGCTCGATCGGCGCCACTTGGCACTCTATACGTGAGAGTGCCAACGCTCAAGGAGGAGCCCCCGGCTGATCGCGCTCAGCGGAATCCCACCCTCCGGACGGGTTGTCACCTAAGGTCGTCTGGTGTCTGACATGAACCGGCGTACCTTCCTCACGATTGCCGGACTCGGCGCCATCGGAGCGGTGGGCATCAGCGGACGTCCGTGGGGACTGCAGTACGCAGGCGCCGCCCCCCTTCCCACCTCCGGAGCGGGCACCACGCTCGAAGCGACAGCCGTCCCTCTGGGAACGTCCGGATACCGCAAGCTCGGCGCGGGTCCGGGTTGGCCGACGATCGTGCGCACCGAACTCGCCGAGGCCCGGAACGGCCGCGAAGACCGCCGCACCGCGCTCGCTTCGCTGGTGCAGCTCACGGACGTCCACCTCGTCGATGCCCAGTCCCCGGTGCGGTTCGAATACGTCCATCCCTTCACAGGTTCCGCGTTCCGTCCGCAGGAAACCCTCACGGCGCACGGGCTGGTCGCCCTCGTTCACCGCGTCAACGCTCTCGCCGCCGGCCCCCACACCCAGCGGCCGTTCGACGCGGTCGTGAGCACCGGCGACAACACCGACAACAAAGAATTCGCCGAGTTGAGCTGGTTTCTCACCGCCCTCAACGGTGGCACCATCGTCCCCAACACCGGTGCGCCCGACCGCTACGAGGGCGTGCAGAATTCAGGTGCGGATCTGTACTGGAACCCGGAGTCCCCGATCCAGGACATGTACAAGAAAGCCGGCTTCCCCGAAATCCCCGGCCTGCTCGGAGCAGCGATCGACCCAGTCACCAGCCCCGGACTACGCACGCCGTGGTACTGCGTCTTCGGGAATCACGAAGACTCCGTCGAAGGCACTGTGCCCAGCGGTATCCCACCGCTCGACGCGATGTACACCGGTTCACTGAAGTTCGAGGTTCCGGGATCGCCCGACCAGGCGAAGGCGGTCGACATCGCGACGAAGTACGACCCCGGCGCCATCGCCGGCGTCCTCTCCGCCTTCACGACGCCACCGCGGGTGGTCACCCCCGATCCGACACGAGCCCCGTTCACACCACGCCAGTTCATCGCCGCCCATCTGGATCCGGCCAACACCGGCCCCGGGCCGGTAGGCCACGGGTTCGCTCCCGATGCAGGTGATACGGGAATCGGCTACTACGCCTTCGACATCGCTCCCGGTGTGGTCGGTATCAGCATGGATTCCACCAATCACGCCGGTTTCGTCGACGGCTCATTGGGCGCCGCCCAGTTCCGCTGGATCGAGGACACGTTGCTCGCCGGCAGCAGCGTCTACTACGACTCCGCGGGCGCCCGGGTGTCGCAGTCGCGTTCGGACACCTGGTTCGTCCTCTTCAGCCATCACACGAGCACCACCATGGACAACCTCGTCCCGGACCCGGCCAATCCGACCGAACCCCGAATACCGGCCGCGCAATTGGTGAGCCTGCTCCATCGCTTCCCGAACGTGCTCGCCTGGGTCAACGGACACACCCACGAGAACCGGATCACCCCCTGGGCCGGACCCACACCGGAACAGTCGTTCTGGGAGGTCAATACCGCATCGCACATCGACTTTCCGCAGCACGGGCGAATCCTCGAAGTGGTCGACAACGCCGACGGCACGGTGTCGATCCTCACCACCTTGTTCGAAGCCGACAGCCCGTACTCGGTCGACTACACGGACCTGTCCGCGCTCGGACTCGCCTCTCTGTATCGGGAGCTGTCCTTCAACGACATTCACACCGACCCCGTCCGGCTGGGCGCTTCCGTCGACCACAACGTCGAACTGTTGCTGTCGTCGGGTCGTTAGTCACTTCCGTCCACGGGCCCAGCCGACGGCTGCCGCCACCACGCGGATGCCGACGCCGATGAGAATCAGGTTCCCGATGATCTGGACACTGACGACCGCACGCGACGGATCGGTCGTCGCCGTGATGTCCCCGAAGCCCACGGTCGAAAACACCGTCAACGAGAAGTACAGGGCATCCATCCGGCTGAGCGATTCGGAGAAGTATGTCGGGTAACTCTGGGACATCAGGCTGTATCCCACGGCGTAGCCGAGCAGATAGACGGGAAGAATCAGTGCCAGCGCCTCGATGGCCTGCAGGGTGGGCACGTCGGACCGCAGAATCTGCCGGATCTGCCACACGGCGACCAGCAGCACGACGAGCAGTCCCCCCACGAGGAGCGTGATCGTGGAGATGCCGTCGACCGAGGTCCATGGGAGCACGAAGTAGCCCACGCCGCAGAGCGCAACCGTCGCGACCGGGCGCACGAGCCCACGGCGCAGCAGGCGCCGACGATCACGCGGGTCGAGGTTGCGAAACTCGCTGGTATTTCCCATGAAATTCCTCCGGACAACTGCGCAGGTGGGACCGGATATCGAGCGCCATCCTCGTCTCGTCGGAGCGAAACTCGAGAGCGAAAGCCACCAGATTTCTGTAACGTTCGGGTAACGGTCGCCGATTCATGGGGCAGGGATGCTTCTCGTGGAGGGCGTTCCGGGAAAGACAGCAGGGCACGACGCGACAATGTGGGAGGGGGTGTGTGGAATGAATATGTCCTTGGGCATGTCCACGGGTGCTGCCGGAGTCGGTTCCGCCCTCGTCACCACCGACTCCAACGGTTCGCAGAGCGTCGAGTTCCGATACCTGTCGGCCGACGAGGCCCACACCGACCTCGGTGACCTCGTCCGTTCCTCTATCTCCCTCATGACCACCCAGGTGCCTGCCGACCCCACGACCCCCGACGCATTCGCCGTCACGTACCGCACTCCGGAACAGGCCCATTCGATTCGCAGTGCCGTCAGCAGGCAGCGGCATCGTGTGCACCTCGTGCCGGAAGCCGCTGCCACCCTCACGTATCTACGCCACACCGGTGAAATTGCCCAGCACGCGACGGTCGCCATCGTCGACTTCGGCGAGTCCGGTTTGTCGGTCTCGGTGGTCGATCAGGTCGACGGCACCGTGCTGCACGCCGACCGCACCGCGCAGGTGAGCGGCAGCGCGATCGACGATCTCGTGTTCGAGTACGCCGTCGCCAATCTCGCCACCCCCCACCACCTGCGGCATCTCGATCGCGAACTGCTCTCGGAGCGTTGCCGCGTCGCGAAGGAGCAGCTGTCGACCGACCTGAATGCCACGGTCGACGTCGAGTTCCGGGGCATGGCGCCGATCCGCATCAGTCGCAGCGCCTTCGAAGACTCCGCGGCACCGGTGATTCGGGTCGCTGTCGAGTTCATCCGATCCACCGTTGCGGACTCACCACGCGCACCGGAGGCCATCGCGCTGGTCGGGGGCGGAGCGAACATTCCCGCGTTGCGGGCAGCTGTGCGCAGGGCCTTCACTGCCCGTGTCGTCGCCGTCCCCGAACCGGAAACCGCCACCGCCAAAGGCGCCGCACTCCTTGCCGTGTCCAAGGCGATCGAGCAGTACCCGCCCACGGAGTCGACTCGGCCCAGTTCGACGGCCAAGGTGTCCGGCGCACTCGTCGGCGCGTTGGTGGTGGGCGGACTGGTACTGGGATACGGGGTACGTGAACTCGCGCCGGCACCCGACCCCAATGTCGCGCCCGCCGGGAGCGACACCTTCCACACGTCGCAGCAGCACGCGCCCAGTACGGACACACCGGCTGCTACGCGAATTCCGTCGTACGATCCCACACCGACGTCGGACTTCACCCCGGAGCAGGGTGTGCCGACCACGTCGTCGTCCCCGGGGTGGGATCGGAGCGCTGCCCGGATGCCCGACTCCACGACGAGCACAACGCCTCCCACCACGACACCACCGGCGCCGACCACCACTCCCGCGCCGACGCCCCGGCCTCCGACCGATCCCACTCAACCGGATTGGCCGCACATCGAATGGCCGGCTATTCCTCCGCTGTGGCCGCAGGTTCCCGGGGAGTCGACCCCGGATCAACCGAGCCCTGTCGCACCCTTGCCTGGAGAGAGCGCACCGCCCGCTGAGAGTGCGCCACTGCCACCGCCGCCGGAAGGCGCGCCCGCGCCGCTGCCGCCTATCGGTGACGCCGAAGAGGGAATTGCGGTGGTTCCGGCGCCGATGCCCGTGGCGCCGACTCCGGCATTCGCGCCCCCGAGTGTCTTCCCGTTCAGGTGAATACCTGACTGGTGGCCACCGAGAGGCCAGGATCGCTCGCCACGGTGAGCAGTGACGGCGCTGCACCCCCTGCGACGATGTGTGCTCCCAGCGAGGCGATCATGACCCCGTTGTCGGTGCACAACCGCGGTTTCGGCACGCGCAGCGTGAGACCGGCTTCGGCGCACCGTTCCTCGGCGAGCGAGCGGATGCGTGAGTTCGCGGTGGCACCGCCGCCGAGTACCAACGTGTCCACGCCCGTGTCGCGGGCGGCGCGTACCGCCTTCATCGTGAGGACGTCGGCCACGGCTTCCTGGAAGCTGGCGGCGATGTCGGGGATCGAATAGGTCTCGCCGGCACGCTCCTTGGATTCGACATACCGCGCGACCGCGGTCTTCAAGCCGGAGAAGGAGAAGTCGTGCCGCGCGTCCCTGGGCCCGGTCATCCCGCGGGGAAAGGGAATCGCGTCCCGATCGCCGTCTCGAGCTGCGGCGTCCAGTGCGGGGCCGCCGGGAAATCCGAGTCCGAGAAGGCGGGCCACCTTGTCGAACGCCTCTCCCGCCGCGTCGTCCACGGTGGTGCCGAGCTCGGTGATCGGCTTCGCGAGATCCTCGACATGCAGCAGGTGGGTGTGTCCGCCCGACACCAGCAACGCGACGCACGACGGCATCGGTCCGTGTTCCAGGGTATCCACCGCAACATGGCCACCGAGGTGGTTCACCGCATAGAACGGAATATCCCAGGCGGCCGCGTACGCTTTCGCGGCGGCGACACCGACCAGCAGTGCCCCGGCGAGTCCTGGACCGATGGTGACGGCGAGTGCGTCCGGCTTGCTGATGTCCGCTGCGGCGAGCGCACGCCGCATCGTCGGGACGATGGCTTCCAGATGCGCGCGGGACGCAACTTCGGGCACCACGCCGCCGTAGCGGGCGTGCTGATCGACGCTCGAGGCCACCTCGTCGGCGAGGAGCTCGCACGTACCGTCGCCGTTCCACCGGACGATACCGACTCCGGTTTCGTCACACGAACTTTCGATACCCATGACGATCATTGCACCGGCTCCTCACCCGCTCCGGCGCGACGCATGGTGTACGCGTCCGCGCCGCTCGGTTGGTAGTACTGCTTTCGGGTTCCCACGATGTCGAATCCTTCACGTCGATACAGTGCGATCGCCGCGTCGTTGTCGGTCCGCACTTCGAGAAAAACCGGTCCGCCCCGCGCATCGGCCAGTCGGAGAAGTTCGGCCAGAAGCGCTCCGCCGATCCCCCGGCGCATGTACTGCGGGTCGGTCCCGATCGTGTGCACCTCCGCTTCGGGATGTGAAGGGTTGCCCAGCAGGGCCAGTCCGGCATATCCCACCACCCGGCCGGTGTCGGTGCGCGCCACCACGTACCGCACGTGCGGCGCAGCCAGCTCGGCACGGAAAGCAGCTGCACTCCAAGGTCCGTCGCCCGCAAACAGGAGGCGCTCGAGCTCGGCGCACCGCTCGGCATCCGCGGCGACCATGGGTTCGATGGAAAACGTCACTTCGGGCGATCCGCCAATTCGACCGCATCCGGTCGTCGCAGATAGAGCGGAACGAGCGGCTCCGGCACGTCTCCACCGGCCAGCACCGATGCAGCAGCCTCGACCAGACCTGCGGGCGAGGGTGTTTCGACGGGTTCGACCGGGAGGTCGAAGAAGTCGACGTGCGACGGCGACCCCGCCACCACCTCCGACGGCATCGGCTCGAGCTCGCGGGGCTTGATCACGCCGGGCCCTTCCACCCGTCGGCCCGCCGAGTAGCGGGCCCAGTAGACCTCACGGCGGCGCGCATCGGTGACGACGAGGAGATTCCGCTCGCCGTGCACCTGCGCGGCGATCGCGTCGAGGCTGCAGACTCCGTACACCGGTGTGCCCAGGGCATCACCGAAAGCCGCTGCGGTAGCCATTCCGACCCGGAGGCCGGTGAACGGTCCCGGGCCTACCCCGACCACGATCGCGTCGAGATCAGCCGGCCTGTGACCCGACTCGGCAATGCACTCGAGGATGTGCGGCGTGAGGACCTCGGCGTGGGCGCGCGGGTTGACCGTCACGCGCACCGCGAGTGTGTCCACCGCGTCAGTGGGCGCGGATCCTGCCGAGAACCGGACGACTCCGGCGGTCACGGCGGGTGTGGACGTATCGATGGCGAGAACAAGCACGGTATCTGAGGGTACTCGCACGTCAGCACGGCTCCCGCGCCCCGGACCCGTCAGGAAATCCACTCCCACTCGGCGGTGCGCACATCCGACTCGGGCTCGCGGCTCAAGCGCACCCGGAGATGCCGGTCGGCCAACTGCTCGACGATGCCCTCACCCCACTCGACCACAACCACCGCTTCGGCCAGGTCGGTGTCGAGGTCGAGGGCGTCGAGTTCGTCCAAGGCGTGCGGACCGCTGCCCCCGAGACGGTAGGCATCCACGTGCACCATGCCCACCGGAGTCCCGCCGCCGGGACGCACCCCCGGACGATGTTCCCGGGCGATCACGAATGTGGGCGAAGTCACTCTTCCCTGAACACCGAGACCGGCAGCAATCCCCTTCGTCAGTGCGGTCTTTCCCGCACCTAGAGGTCCGTCGAGGATGATCAGATCCCCGGGTGCCAAATCCCGGGCGAGATCACGCCCGAATCTTTCGGTGTCAGCGGCTGTCGGCAACACCACGGTCCCGCTCACCGCCAGCACTCTGTCTTCGGCAGACACGAGACCTACCGCCCACCGACATAGGTCCGCACGGTCCGCCCACGCACTCCGGTCACCACCTCGTAATGGATGGTGTCGAGCTTGTCCGCCCACTCCTGGGCGTGTGGTTCACCGTGATCACCGTTGCCGAAGAAGACAGCGGTGTCGCCCTCGCGGACGCCGCCGCCGTCTGGTCCGAGGTCCACGACGACCTGGTCCATGCACACCCGTCCGATCCCCGGACGACGCTCCGAACCGAGCAGGACTTCGAATCGTCCGCTGAGCGAACGGGGAAGCCCATCGGCGTACCCGAACGGCAACAGCGCCACCACGGTGTTCCGCGGCGCTATCCACTGATGGCCGTAGGACACGCCCTCACCTGCAGCCACCTTTTTCACCAGCGCGACGCGCGAACGCAGAGTCATCGCAGGACGCAGCCCGAATTCGCCGAGTTCGGGGGCTGGCGACAGTCCGTAGATCGCAATGCCGGGGCGCACCATGTCGAAACGAAGATCCGGGCGCGTGAGAGTGGCCGCGGAGTTGGACAGGTGCACCACCTCGGGAACCAGGCCGTGGCGTTTGGCGTCGGCCACCGCGCTCGACAACCTGTGACACTGGGCGTCGATCACCGCATGATGCGGCTCGTCGGCGTGCGCGAGATGCGAGAAGATGCCTCGGAGCCGTACCGCGCCCTCGGCCTGTGCACGCGCCAAGTCGATGAGAACCTGCGCCAACTCGTCGGGCGCGACGCCATTGCGGTTCAATCCGGTGTCGACCTTGATCGTCACGGTCGCCGGGGTGCCTACCTCCCGTGCCGCGGCCACGACGGAGGCGAGGTGCCGCGGTGACGACACCCCGAGCTCGACGTCCGCTCGAATAGCGGGGGCGAAGTCTGCGTCGACGGTGTGCAGCCAGGCGAGGATCGGTGCGCCGATACCTGCCCGGCGCAACGTGAGGGCCTCCGAGACCGTTGTCACGCCGAGTTCCGCCGCACCGGCCGCGAGCGCCGCGCGCGCCACTGGGACGGCGCCGTGGTTGTAGCCGTCCGCTTTGACAACGGCCATCACTGCCGCGTCGCCGGCTTTCTCGCGCAAAATTCCGACGTTGTGTGCAATAGCGTCCAGATCGACCACTGCTTCGGCCTGCGGGTCCGGCGTCGCGTGGGCGGAATCGGCGGGCTCGACCCGGCCGTGTTCGTCCGACGGTACTGCTTCGGCAAGCGTCATACCTCCGATCCTGCCATTCACCGATGGACCGCCATTTCCTCGGGTGACACACCTGCACGGAGAACTCTGATCGACTCCCTCAGATGAGCGAGCAGATTTCCTGCGGAGATCGGCGCCGTCCCGCGTCCCGCTGCGAGATCTCCCCGGCCACCGCGAGCCGCCACGTTCGCCGCGAGCGAGTGCGCACGTGCCCCCATCGCAGCCGCCCGGTCCGGGACTGTCCCCGCGGCCAGCAAGGCACCCACAATGCCCGCCAGAACGTCCCCGGCACCCGCCGTGGCCGACCAGGAACCGCCCGCCTCGTTGACGAATACCTGCCCACCCGGCGCCGCGATCACCGTGGCGCGGCCCTTGAGGAGGATGTACGTCCCCCACTCGGCCGCCAGCGACCTGGCGGCCGCGACTCTGTCCGGTCCGGGATCGCTTCCGGTGATGCGTGTGAACTCACCTGCATGCGGGGTAAGGAGGGTGGGCGCCGACCGGGAGCGCACCAGGCCGGGGTCTTCGGCCAGCAGGGTGAGACCGTCCGCATCCACGAGGACGGGAACGTCGGTGTCCAGTACGGCCCGCAGGGCACGACGTGCCGCATCGTCGGTGCCCATACCGGGACCCACCACCCACGACTGGACCCGTCCCGCTTTCGCGACGTCCGTCGTCGCGATCACCTCCGGCCAGTGAGCCAGCACCTCCGACGCGCCCGGACCTGCGTAGCGGACCAAGCCGGACGTGGCCGAGACGGCGGCCCCGGTGCACAACACTCCCGCGCCGGGATACTGCTCACTCCCGGCGACCACGCCCACGACGCCCTGCGAATACTTGTCGTCGTGCGGACCGGGCACCGGCCATGCCCCTCCCACTTCGGTCGCATCGAGCGACGTGATCCCGGCATCACCGAGCGTCAACCCGATGGGTATCACCTCGACGCGCCCGCACTGCGCCGCAGCCAGGACATGTACCGGTTTCAGCGCACCGAACGCCACGGTGACCGCCGCCCGTACCGCGGGCCCCTCGACGGCACCCGTCACCGGGTCCACCCCGCTGGGCAGGTCCGCAGCAATGATCGGCGCCTCCATGGACGCGACCAGAGTCGCCGCGTCAGGGCGCAGGGCTCCCCTCCCGGATATCCCGACGATCCCGTCGATCACCAGGTCGGGCGTGCCGACTTCCTCGAGCGCGCGGGCTGTTCGTCCGCCTGCTCGCCGGAAGGCCGCCAGTCCGGCCCGATGCGCCTTCTCGGGTTTCAGCAGCACGGCGGTGACCCCGACTCCACGCTTACGCAAGAAGGTGCCGGCCCAGAGGGCGTCGCCTCCGTTGTCCCCGGAACCGACCAGCAGCAGCACGGCCCGCCCGGCGACTCCCCCGGTCCGCGCGCGCAACTCCGCAACCACCACACCCGCGAGTCCGTGCGCTGCGCGTCGCATCAAAGCGCCGTCGGGAAGGGATGTCAGCAGCGGCGCCTCGGCCGCTCGGATCTCGTCAGGGGTGTAGTAGCCCCGCATGGGCACTCCTCGTCCGGAACGGTCGGTACCGAGGCAAGACTACGCTCGACGGCATGCGTGAACGTGCAAGGTCCCGGATCGTCGGAGTCGCTCTGGCCGCAAGCATTTCGGCCGCGGGTGCCCTCGCCGGCTGCAGTTCGGAATCCGCCGAGGTGAACGAGCAGCCCAGCGGTCCGGTCGTCGAGGTCGCCGGCATGGCCTTTTCGCCCGCCCGGCTCACGGTCCGGGTAGGTGAGACTGTCACCTGGAATTTCGACGATCGCGGCGTCACCCACGACGTGGCGGGCGTCGGTGAGGCGAAGGGTGTACTGCGCAGTCCCCTGATGCAGACGGGCAGCTTCACCTACAACTTCACCGAGCCCGGAACCTACGAGTACACCTGTTCCCTGCACCCCGACATGCGCGGCACCATCGTCGTCACCTGAGCGGAGCCGTTATTCGACCGTGACGGACTTCGCGAGATTTCGGGGCTTGTCCACGTCGTACCCGCGCGTCTGCGCGACCTCGGCGGCGAAGACCTGCAACGGCACGGTCGACAGCAACGGCTGGAGTAACGTCGGCGCCGCCGGAATCTCGATCAGGTGGTCGGCGAACGGCCGCACGGCCTCGTCGCCTTCCTCCGCGATCACGACGGTCCGCGCACCGCGCGCCTGAATCTCCCGGATGTTGCTCAGCAGCTTCGAGTGCAGCACCGCGCGACCCTTGGGAGAGGGCATCACGACGATGACCGGCAACCCGTCCTCGATCAACGCGATCGGGCCGTGCTTGAGTTCGCCGGCGGCGAAGCCCTCGGCGTGCATGTACGCCAGTTCCTTGAGCTTCAGCGCGCCCTCGAGCGCCACCGGGTAACCCACGTGCCGGCCGAGGAACAGCACCGTCGACGACGACGCCAGTTCCCGAGCCAACGCACGGACCGGACCCACCGTCCCGAGGACCCGGCTCACCAGCTCCGGCATCGCCTCGAGATCTGCGTACTCGCGCGCCACCTCGTCCGGGTACTTGGTGCCGCGAGCCTGGGCCAGTGCCAAACCGACGAGGTAGTTCGCGGTGACCTGCGCAAGGAACGCCTTGGTCGACGCCACGCCGATCTCCGGACCGGCACGGGTGTAGAGAACCGCGTCGGCTTCGCGGGGAATCTGGGCTCCATTGGTGTTGCAGACCGCGAGGACGCGCGCCTTCTGGTCTTTGGCGTGCCGCACCGCCTCGAGGGTGTCGGCAGTCTCACCGGACTGGGAGATCGCCACCACGAGCGTCGAGCGGTCGAGGACGGGGTCGCGGTAACGGAACTCGCTGGCCAGCTCCACTTCGACAGGCAGCCGGGTCCAGTGCTCGATTGCGTACTTGGCGAGCAGACCCGAGTGGTACGCGCTGCCGCACGCGACGACGAAGACCTTGTCGACGTCGCGCAGCTCCTGATCCGACAACCGCTGTTCGTCGAGGACGATCTTGCCGTCCGAGAAGTGCCCGAGGAGAGTGTCGGCGACGGCAGCCGGCTGCTCTTCGATCTCCTTGAGCATGAAATAGTCGTGGCCACCCTTTTCGGCTGCAGCGAGATCCCAGTCGATGCGGAACGGGCGGCCCACAGCGACCGTTCCGTCGAAGTTGAGGATCGAGTAGCCGTCCGCGGTAATGGTCACCACCTGGTCCTGGCCCAGCTCGACCGCATCCCGGGTGTGCTCGATGAATGCCGCGACGTCGGAGCCGAGGAAGGTCTCGCCCTCACCGACACCGATGACGAGCGGAGTCGAACGACGCGCGGCCACGATGATGTCGGGATGGTCGGAATGGGTGAAGACGAGGGTGAATGCTCCCTCGAGGCGGCGGAGCACACTCAGTGCGCTCTCCACGAAGTCCCCGGCGGTCTCACCGGACGCATAAGCCCGCGACACCAGGTGCACCGCGACCTCGGTGTCGGTGTCGCTGGAGAGGTCGACGCCCGCCTGCTCGAGTTCGGCGCGCAAGGGCGCGAAGTTTTCGATGATGCCGTTGTGTACGACGGCGACGGTTCCGGTCGTGTCCCGGTGCGGATGGGCGTTCCGGTCAGTCGGGCGACCGTGCGTGGCCCACCGGGTATGCCCGATCCCCGTGTGCCCGGCGAAATTCTCGGCACCCACCTCGTCGAGTTCGGCCTCCAGGTTCGACAGACGACCGGCCTTACGCTCGACGGCCATCCCGCCCTTCCCGTCGAGCACGGCGATCCCTGCAGAGTCGTATCCGCGGTATTCCATCCGCCGCAAAGCCTCCACTACAACAGACAGAGCCTGCCGGTGGCCGACGTATCCCACGATTCCGCACATGGTTCATCAGGGTACTTGGACCGGACGGTGCGGCGAAGTCGGACACCAACGCGACGCGGGGACCGGGGACTCCGTCCCTGTGTGGTCGGCGCGGGGACTCCGTCCCTGTGTGGTCGGCGCGGGGACTCCGTCCCTGTGTGGTCGGCGCGGGACTCCGTCCCTGTGTGGTCGGCGCGGGGACTCCGTCCCTGTGTGGTGATCGGATAACGTTCTCTCCGTGGCGCCGAAACTGAAGAACCTGGCCCGTGAACTGTCGAAGCGGGGACCGCACCGCGTGCTGCGGGGAGACCTCGCGCTGGCTGGACAGCCGGGAGTCGTCTATACACCCGAGTCCGGCTTCAACTTGCCTGCGGTGGCGTTCGCGCACGGGTGGATGACCGGAGCTGACCACTACCGGAACACGCTGGAGCACCTTGCGTCCTGGGGCATTGTCGTCGCGGCGCCCAACAGTGAGCGGGGCCCGGTGCCTTCACACCTGGGCCTCGCGACCGATCTGCGGGCCACTCTCGACATCTGTGTCGGTGTCCGGCTGGGACCCGGCCAGATCAGTGTTCAGCCGGATCGAGTGGCCTTTGCCGGCCACGGTATGGGTGCGGGCGCGGCGGTGCTCGCCGCAGCACAGCGTGACGTGACCGCGGTGGCCGCGTTGTTCCCGGCGCCGACCGCCCCGAAGGCGGAGAAGTATGCGCCCAAGATCACAGTTCCGGGGCTGATCGTGGCGGGCGCGGATATCGACACTATGAACAGCAACGCCAAGGCCCTCGCCGAGGCATGGGGCGGCGAATCCGTACTGCGAGCCGTGGACGGCGCAACGGATTCGGGGTTGACCGAGGGGCGTCGACTTCTCGGCGCACTCGGCATCGGTGGATCCGAGCGCAAGACGCAGCAGGTGACGCGGGCGTTGCTGACCGGGTTCCTGCTCTACGAACTGACTAATGACAAGAAATACGCGGCCTTCGCGGACGCCGAGGCGCACATCCCCCGCACCACGGTCGTCGATCCGCAGGAGATCAATACGGACGCCGGCTTCCAGGGACTGATTCCCCACATCTGAGCGTTCTTCGACGGCTCCGGCTGTTCCGGCGTTACTCGACGAGCCAGCTCCGGGGGCGATAGAACTCGTCGTCGTCCTCGGCTGCGCTGCGACGAGGCGCGACCGCGTCCGCCGCCGTGCTCGTGTCTGCGGGGCGCCCCGCAAGCTGCCGTCGTCGCGTGGCTTCTGCCTCGTCTCGCACCCGCTGCTCCTCCAGTCGTCGTCGAAACAGCGCGAGTTCCGCCCTCATCTGCGCACGTCGAGCGCGCAACTGTGCGGCCCGCTCGCTCACAGCGGTCCGGCCTCGGCGAGTTCTGCGCCGCTGTCGAGCGCCGCCGACGGGCCGCTGGCAAGCTCCGGTGCAGGTGCAGGTGCAGGTGCAGGTGCAGGTGCAGGTGCGGGTGCGGGTGCGGGTGCGGGTGCGGGCTGAGGCTCAGGGACTGTGAGCGTTTCCGGAAGCGGCTCGTTCTGCACGGTCACGGGCTGCGGACCAGGTGCGGTGGTGGGCTCCGGTGGCGGCGGCTCGGCCTCGTGATGTTCAGGTTGGCCGACGTCGGGAGCGGCGGGTCCTCCCCCGAGCGGGTTTCTGCGAAAATCTGAGGCAGGCCGTTCGGACCGATCTCCACACCGAAGCGCGACGTGGCGCCTTGGCCGTCGATGATGTCGAGGTGAACTCCGGCACCGTCTTCATCGACGACCAGAGTCCATGACTTGCCGTCGAGCTTCAGCTCGAGGCTCTTGTCCGAAGTGGTAGACACCGCTTGTCCGCCCTCGCCGCCAACACCCGGATCGCGCTCGTCCTCGAGGTCGGGCTCCTCCTCCGCCCTCACATCCCCGTCATCGTCCAGGCGGGTGAGAGCCGACACCGCGTCCTCTATCAGTGGACGGATGAGCGACCCCAGGTCGCCGAGTCCACCGGCCAACCCCTGCACCGCCCCGGGAAGGTCGCCGAATCCGGTCATGCCCCCGATGCCGGGAACACCGGCAAGACCCGGCACACCGCCAAGACCTGGCACACCGCCAAGACTCGGCAGCACGGGAGGAGAGGCCGCGGGCAAGGACGTCGCAGGTTCGGTGTGTACATCCCGCGTTCCCACTCCTACGTCCCGAACTCCTAGGTCCCGGCCTCCGTTGCCGGAACCGATCGGAGCCGTCATCGGTGCCGTCATCGGTGCCGGGTGGGCGGTGCCACTCGGAGTCGTTCCCGTCGGCGAACTCCATCCCGACGGTTGCCCAGCGAATCCCCCAGGCGCGGTGACAGTGGGTGCACCACCGGCAGGAGCTGTCGGCGCAGCGTCGACGGGAGTGCTCGGGGCGTTGAGAGGAGGCGGAGCCGGAGAGTGCCCCGGAGCGGTGCGATCCACGGAGCGAATATCGCTGTCCGACTGCAACATTCCGGCTTCGGCGATCACCGCCGCATACGACGCTTCCATGGTGTCTGCGCAGGCCTCGCACGCGGCCGCGAATTCGCGCTGTTTCTCTTCGTAGACCGGCCGGAAGTGCGCGTCGAGCCACGCGCGGGCAATACCTGCCGCGCGCTTCACGACGTCGTCTCGGTCGAGCCACCGCAGAGCGCCGCCTCCCCCGTCCTTGTACAAGCCGTTGATGTGCCGGTAGTCGTCGTCGGCAAGTTCGGGGAACCAGTACGACGCGTCTTCCATGCAATCCTTGGCGACGGAGTTGTCTCCATCCCGGCCGTACACGGCGATGTCGGCCAGCACTGCGATTTGGGCTGCGGTGTATCCCGCGACAGTGGACTGGTGCAGCGACACCACCCTGTACGCCTTGTCCGTCACTGCGGCGCTGAGGGTGAGGTTCGCTTCGAACAGCACGTCGACCAGTCCGCGTAACCGGTCGACATCGACCACTGCCCGGGCATTCCGGCGGCCCGAGGCATCGATTGCGGCGGCGGCTGCATCCCCACTCCACGCGGCGCTGACCGCAGCAACACACGCCTCGTGCTCCTCGAGTTCCCTGCGTGCAGAGTCGAGGGTGTGCTGCAGCGTGTCGATGTCCCGGCCCAGCACGTGAAGGTTCATTCCCCGCTCGGCGTCGAACCGCGCGTGGTACTCGGTGATCGCGCGGCCGTCGTACTGAAGCTTCTGTGCGGCAGGAAGGAACATCTCGAAGAACTCGAGCCCCCGTGCTCCGAGGTCCAGCATGTCGTCTGGGACATTGAGCGAATCCGGTCGCAGACAATCCTCCAAGTGGAGGCGGTCGGCGGCAGCAGATCGGGCATCGCTCCCATCCGCGAGGAGTGCGATGTAACGCTCGTCGGCGGACGGCGTGCGTTCGCGTCTGTCGATGCCGTACGCGTCGAAGTAGGGCTGCCACAACGCCACATCCTCTTCGCGGGACGAGGCCCAGGCCTGAAGGAGCTGCTCCTTGTAGTCGCGGCTCAGCGTCGGATCGTCCATCAACGAAGCCGGATCCGTCGTCACGGAAGCACCCGGTCGAGGCCGTCGGCAAAGGCACCGTCCGTGCCTGCATAACGCGTGGCGCCGGCTCGGAAGTTGTTACCGATGGCCTCCGTGTCGGTTGCCCACTCGTCGAGTGCCACGGACACGACTGCGAGTGCGTTCCGTAGCTCGTCGCCGAGAGCACAGTAGTCGCGTCCGGCCTGCACACCGCCGAACTCCAACCGGCCGGCGTCGATTGCCTCCTGCCTCAGCACCTCCGCTGAGCGCACCATCCGCGCGCCAACGCTCGCCACCGCCCTGACGTCGACCTCGAGTCCATCGCTCATGCCCCCACCCTCTCTTCACGACCTACTGCTTTAGACGCGCCGGCGCGCCGATCGGTTCCCCACACCGACCGATTCGCTGCGCCACTCAGACCGAGGCGACCGTACCTGCCAGCTTGTCGGCGAGGCGTTGAGCCAAGTCGAGGTCCGCTGCCTCCACCATCACGCGCACGAGCTGTTCGGTTCCGGAAGGTCGCAGCAGGACACGACCCTGATCACCCAGCGTCCGCTCCGCCGCCGCCACGGCATCCAGAACGACGGGGGATGCGGCCACGGCACGCTTGTCGGCGACTCGCACATTGACCAGCACCTGGGGAAGGGTCGTCATCGCCGATGCCAGTTCCGCGATCGGCCGCCCCGTCTGTGCCATTCGGCCCATCAATCGCAGGCCGGTCAGAATCCCGTCACCGGTGGTACCGAACGCGGGCAACACGACATGCCCCGACTGCTCACCCCCGAGAGTGAAACCGCCCGCCCGAAGTCCTTCGAGCACGTAGCGGTCACCGACCGCGGTGGTGATCAGCGAAATACCCGCCTCGCGCATTGCGATGTGTAACCCCAGGTTGCTCATCACTGTGGCGACCAGCGTGTTGTCGACCAACTCGCCGCTGTCGCGCATGCCGAGGGCCAGGACCGTCATGATGGCGTCACCGTCCACCAGGGAGCCACCGGCGTCGACGGCGAGGCAGCGGTCCGCGTCCCCGTCGTGCGCGAGGCCGAGGTCTGCGCCATGCTCCACCACGGCCTTCTGCAGGCTCTCGAGGTGCGTGGAGCCGCAGTTGTCGTTGATGTTGAGCCCATCCGGCTGGGCGTTGATCGCGATGACCTTCGCGCCGGCGGCGCGGTAGGCGGTCGGCGCCACAGCCGAGGCGGCGCCGTGCGCGCAGTCGACCACGACGGTGAGGCCGTCGAGGCGGTGAGACAGGGCCGTGGCCAGGTGTTGCAGATACCGATCGGCGGCGTCCGCCACCACTCGCACGCGCCCGATGCCGGCTCCGGTGGGCGCTCGCTTGGTCGTCGTGCCGACGGCGACCGATTCGATACGGTCCTCGACTTCGTCGTCGAGCTTGTGCCCACCCGCGGCGAAGATCTTGATTCCGTTGTCGGGCATAGGGTTGTGCGAGGCGGAGATCATCACACCGAGTGCAGCGTCGAGCTCTGCTGTGAGGTAGGCCACCGCAGGAGTGGGGAGAACGCCGACGTTCAAGACGTCGACACCCGCCGACGTCAAACCGGCGACAACGGCTGCTTCGAGCATCTCGCCGCTGGCCCGCGGGTCACGGCCGACCACAGCGGTGGCACGCCCCGAATCCGCTGATGCCAGCACCGTGGCAGCGGCCGATGCGATCTGCAACGCCAATTCGGCGGTCAGCTCTGTATTCGCCAGCCCGCGAACCCCATCCGTCCCGAACAACCGCCCCATAGACCAGACCCCTTGTACCTCGGAAACCACTACATCTCGGATAAAGCGCGAGAGCAGGCGTCCGGTAACGATGGACGCCTGCTCTCGGGAAGAACAGGTGCCGAAGCCGTCCCCTGAGGGCGGCTTCGGCGACACATCAGCGCTTGGAGTACTGAGATGCCTTACGCGCCTTCTTCAGGCCGTACTTCTTGCGCTCGACGGCGCGGGCGTCACGGGTAAGGAAGCCGGCACTCTTGAGCGCCGGACGGTCCTCGGGGGTGACCTCGATGAGCGCGCGGGCAATGGCGAGACGCAGTGCGCCGGCCTGTCCGGACGGTCCGCCACCGTGGAGCAGGGCGACGATGTCGAACGACTCGGCACGCTCGACCGTGACGAGCGGGGCCTTGATCAGCTGCTGGTGCACCTTGTTCGGGAAGTAATCCTCGATGGTGCGGCCGTTGAGCTTGAACTGGCCGGAGCCCGGGGTCAGACGGACGCGGACAACCGCTTCCTTACGACGACCGACGGTCTGGATGGGCCGATCGATCACGATCGGGGCCTGCGGAGCAGCAGCGGCCTCGATGTCCTCGGCAACCTCGGGCTCTTCGACGGACACGTACTCGTCCGCCGCGACCTCGACAGCCTCGGTGATCTCTTCGGGATTGGACACGTTCTGCTCCTCCGGCGACGTCACTGGGCCACCTGCTTGATCTCGAATGGCACCGGCTGCTGCGCGGCGTGGGGGTGGTTGGGGCCCGCGTAGACCTTCAGCTTGCTGCTGATGGCGCGACCCAACTTGTTCTTGGGGAGCATGCCGACGATGGCCTTCTCCACGAGGCGGTCGGGGTTCTTGTCGAGAACCTCGCCGACGGAGCGGGACTTGAGACCACCGGGATGTCCGGAGTGGTGGTACAGGAACTTGCCGTCACGCTTGTTGCCGCTGATGGCAACCTTCTCGGCGTTGATGATGACGACGAAGTCGCCGCCGTCAACGTGCGGTGCAAAGGTGGGCTTGTGCTTGCCGCGCAGCAAGTTGGCTGCTTGGACGGCAAGGCGGCCGAGCACCACGTCAGTGGCGTCGATGACGTGCCACGTGCGGGTCACATCTCCGGCCTTCGGGGTGTACGTAGACACAGAACTTCCTCGTCTTGTTCAATCCGCTGCTGGCCATTGCGTATCGTCGAGCGATTCCCGGCGGCCAGTTGAGACCCGAGAACCGCCAGCCACTGTGGCATGAAGACACAGCGACGCACGGCACGCCAACGGAGAACGATACCGGTCGCGGCGCCTCCGGGTCAAAATTCACTCGGCGAGCGCGTCAGCAAGCTGTTCGACCGCCCAGGTCAGCTCGTCACGTTCGACGACCAGCGGCGGGGCGATACGAATCGTTCCCTCGTGCGCATCTTTCGCGAGCACACGGCGCGCGAGAAGTCGTTCACACACTGCCCTCGCGGAGGGCATCCCCTCGGCCAGTTGCACACCGGCCCACAGCCCACGCCCCCGTACTTCTGCAACATGGCGGACAGGCAGCTCGCGCAGCATGCCGTGCAGGTAGGCACCCAACCGGCGGCTGCGCTCCTGGTATTCCCCGGTTTCGAGCAGCGCCACCACGGCACTGCCCACAGCGCACGCGAGGGGGTTGCCACCGAAAGTGCTTCCGTGTTGCCCGGGCCCGATCACGCGCATCACCGGCCAATCGGCGACGACCGCCGAGACGGGGACGAGGCCACCGCCCAGCGCTTTGCCGAGAACGTAGATGTCGGGTGTCACATTCTCGTGATCACAGGCAAAGGTCTCCCCCGTCCGGCCGAGTCCGCTCTGGATTTCGTCCGCGATCATGAGGACGCCGCGACGCGTGCACACCTCGCGCACCGCCGCGAGGTAGCCCACCGGGGGCACGAGGACGCCTGCCTCCCCCTGGATCGGTTCGAGCAGCACCGCTACGGTGTCGTCGGTTATCGCCGACTCGAACGCGTCGGCGTTCCCGTACTCGACGGAGACGAAACCTGCGGGATACGGCCCGAACCCGGTGTACGCGTCCGGGTCGGAGGAGAATCCCACGATCGAAATGGTGCGGCCGTGAAAGTTCCCGGAGCAGGTGACCACCTCGGCTCGCCCCGGCGGCACCCCCTTCACGTCGTACCCCCACTTGCGGGCAAGCTTGAGCGCCGTCTCGACCGCCTCTGCGCCGGTATTCATGGGCAGCACGGCTTCTTTGCGACACAATCGGCTCAGGTCTTCGCAGTACTGCGCGAAACGGTCGTGCTGAAACGCACGACTGGTCAAGGTGAGTCGGCCCAGTTGTTCGCGAGCGACGCGCACGAGAGCAGGATGGGCGTGGCCGAAGTTGAGGGCCGAGTACCCCGCGAGGACATCGAGATAGTCGACGCCGTCGACGTCCTTGACCCAGCAACCTGTGCCCGACTCGATCACGACGGGCAAGGGTGAGTAATTGTGCGCGCTGTGGTCCTCCGCCCGGTCCAGCTGCTCACGCGTGGCGTCGGATACCGACACGACACTGTCCGACATTGGTCCTCACCCCTCAGCTTCCCATCTCGCAGAACTGGCGATACCCGCGCAGTTCCATTGTGCTGCATTTGATTCCGCCGCCAGATTTCAGAAATTCCGAATAGTCCACCGGTACCGGGTCGTAGCCGCGGTCCACCAGCTGATCCGACAGCCGCGTCGCCTGCGCGGGCAAGACGACATGGAGTCCGTCGCTCACCAGGTTGAGGCCGAGCCACTGCGTATCGCTCTCCTCGGCGATCACCGCGTCCGGAAACATGCGGCGCAACAGGAGGAGGCTCTCCGGAGAGAAGGCGGCGGGAAGGTAGGCGATGGTCGCATCGTCGAGTACTCCGAGAGCGGTGTTGAGGTGGTAATAGCGCGAATCCACCAGAGTCAGCGGAACTACAGGACGCCCGAGATGCGCGGCAGCCTCCGCATGGGATCGAGGGTCGGACCGAAAGCCGGTACCCCCGAGGATCACGTCACCGACCACGAGGAAGTCGCCCTCGCCCTCGTTCACGAAACGCGGTGATCTGGGTCTGAGCAGTCCGTTCTCGCGGAACCACCGCAGGACGTGGCCCGCTTCCGCTCGCCTCTGAGCACATCGGTAGCGGGCGCCGAGAGCGACACCGTCGACCACCACGCCACTGTCGGTGACGAACACCATGTCCGGGAGCCCCTCGACGGCATCGATGACCACGACCTCGTGACCCAGCGCTCGATACGTGTCCACCAGGGTGTGCCACTGCGCGAGTGCCCGGGGTCGATCGACCTGCTCGCCCGGACTCATCCAGTCGTTGATCGCGTAGACGACATCGAAGTAGGTGGGCGGACACATCAGGTAGGTGCGGGGGTAACCGCGCCGGTCCGCACTCGCCACAGGCCCGGTCGCGTCCCCCACTGCACTTCCCGGGCCGATATCCACAGTCGGTGGCACGTTCCCCCCGTTCTCCGATGGTGCTGAGAGAAAGTATCCGCCCACCCTCAGCGACAAACAATGCGCTAGCGTTGCTCTATATGGACGATTCGTTGCGCCTGGACACCTTGGACCGACTGATCGTTGCGCAGCTGGAGCGCAACGCGAGGTCGAGCTTTGCCACCATCGGCGCCGAGGTGGGCTTGTCCGCTCCGGCGGTGAAACGGCGCGTCGACCGACTGGTCGACTCAGGGGTCATTACCGGTTTTCACGCGTCACTCGACCCGCAGGCACTCGGACACGGTGTGGAGGTATTCGTCGAGCTGTACTGCGACGGACGTACCTCCGCCGTCGAGATCGCGCGCATCGTCTCTCGACACGCCGAAGTGCAGGAGGCGTACACCATCACGGGTGACGCCAACGCACTGCTGCGCGTCCGGACGACCGACACAGCTCACCTCGAGAGGACGCTCGAAAATCTCCGGTCGGAACCAGCGGTACTCCAGACGAAGAGCAGCGTGGTGTTGAGCAGATTGATTCCACCGGCCGGCTGACGTCACCGAGATATTTCGCCGCACCTCTGACGACAGTGCCCCAGCATCCGTCGATTGCCGGGGCACTGCCGCATATCACAGGATTGTCAGAGCCAGGCAGCAGCGTTCCTGTCCTCGGCGCTCTGCATGTCGACAGCGCCGTCCTGGACGACCTTGGCGATCGTCTGGAGGACCTGGAGCAGGTCGTTGTGTGCGCCGTCCCACTTGGCCTGCACCGCCTGGTAGTTCTGCTGGGCACCGCTCTCCCACTGCGCGACCAGACCCTGCACGTAGCCCTGGAGCTCGTCGTGGGTTTCGCGCAGCTTGCCCTCGTTCGACCTGATGTCGCTCGCCAGGGCCTGCAGCTCGGCAAATCCGTACTTCAATGACATTCCGTGCTCCTTGTTGTTGTGTAACCGGTGTCGAACTCGGAACGCATGTCAGAGATCGAGCGATCCCGAAGCCCCGGCAGAATGGATGGCATCCTGGTTGGCCTGCTCTGCGGCGTCGTACCCCTTGCCGTTTTCGCGAATCTTCACGGCGATTTCGGCGAGCGAATCCTGCATCCGACGGGACGCATCGTTGTAGCGGACCATCAGTGCCTGGAACGCATCCTGCGCGCCACCCGCCCAAGCCGAGGACGATTCTTCGCAACGCCCCTTGAGGCCGGCGATAGTGGCTTGCAGCTGCCCATTCACCGTCTCCACATGGTTAGCCGCGGCCTCCATCTGGCCGACATCGGTAACAACTCCCGCCATGGGAACTCCTTCTGATCGTCTGGTGCGGCGGCCCCCACTGGACTGCCCTATCCACCCCTACACATGATTGGACGCATCAACCGTCCAATCGGTTCCACCACTGTGGAAGTTTTTCGGCTCTGCCGCCCGTCGGGTTCACTCATCGACTTCCAGTGACCGCACGACGTGCTCACACTCGGCTTCGATTTCGGCCCATTCCGCCGACAGGAACTGACATCCCACGCTGACCTGGAGGTCACGTTCGACGACGACGTGCCACCTCACCGCGGAGTTCTCGTCCGGGAATTCGCTGTACGTGATCCCCGGTCTCCCACCGAACACGACGTCTTTCTCCAGTTCGGCGAACAGCTCGGGTCTGCCGCGCTGCGCGATTTTCGCCGCAAGCGTGACCGCGACCTCGTCGTACCCGGCACCGCCCTGGAGGTTGTTCTGCGTCACGATGATTCGTCTGTCCGCGCCACCGTCGGGCACCAGTTCGATCCGGAACGGTGTCGCCGACTGTGGCCGCTCCCGCCATCGGTCGGGCGCCGTGAGTCGAACTCCCCCCACCGACACTTCCCGTCCCGTGCCCACCGCGGTCGAAGGAATCGTGGACTGCGATGGTGCAACGGACGACGACGCCGGAGCCGACGGCGACTGTGATCCTGCAACGACACCCTCGACGGTCGACGTCGAGACGGAATCGAGGGTTGATTGGATGAAGGCAACTCCGGCTCCGGTCACCACCGCCAGGGCCGCTGCGACCGCGACGAAAGTCGGCCACGACCTCCTCGTCCGTTCCTGTTGCTCCCGCTGCAGAACCGGTTGGAGCCAATTCCTCTGAGGTATCGCGACGATCGATTGCTCGTGTACCCCATCGCTGCCCGGCATTGCGAGCGCGCGAACGATGTCCACACCCGACACGCTCTCGACGGGTACCTCACGGCCGAAGGCAGCCACGACCGCACGCCGTACAGGTGCCAGATCATGCCGGGTGTCGAGATGGTCCGTCACCAGGATGCCGTCGAGCGCCCGGCCTCGGCAGACGCGCCCGACCAGGTCTGTGATTGCCTCGGCCTGCCGATCGAGATCGTCGACGACCAGCGAGGATTCGTGCTCGACTTCCACGACGCGGTAGTCACCGGATATTGCCGCCACGTAGGTGGAAGTGGTGCCCGTCGCCCGGCATTCGACGACCGCCCAGGTGCTGTCGCGCTCGGCCACGCCGGCGATTTCGGCTACGGCAAGCGCCACGGGCACAAGCACGGTGTCGGCGGCGATCGCCGAGCCTGCGTCGGCCAGAACCTGCTGTCGCGCCGTGCCCCACTCGGTGGGGTATGTCAGCACCGCGCCGACGGACGGTCCGCCCGCCACGGCCTCGACCGCGCCACGGAGAACGGCGGCGAGCACGTCCGGGACCGGAGCGATACCACCGTCCACATCGATGTACTCGTCGTCGATAGAGCACAGCGGTGACGATTCGGTGGAAGAAGTCTCGCGCACCGAAGTGATCAGCGAACCGTCGGTTGCGACACGGACCGAGGGCAGCCCCTCCACCGCCCTGTCCTGACAACACGACCACATGCCGGATTCAGTGAGGTGAATCGCGACCGCGGACCTCACTGCGGTGGCATCCATGCGAGCTGGATCAGTCCGCTGCCGCCGCGCGTCACCAACGTGCCCCGCCCGGGGGGCATGGCACTTGCCCGTACGGTTCCGATGAGGTTGCCTTCGTCTCGGCTTCCACTCATCACCAGGCCGGCGGATGCCAGATCGCGCATGCGTGCGATGACCGGTTCGTACAGCGCCCGTGCCGCGCCACCGGAACGGCGCGCGATGACGAGGTGGAATCCGATGTCCTTCGCATGGGGCAGGTACTCGACGATCGCGGCCACCGGATTGCCGCTCGAGGTCACGACGAGGTCGTAATCGTCGATGACAACGAAGATGTCCGGCCCCGTCCACCAGGAACGCTCGCGAATTTGTTGCTGGCTGATCTGCGGGTGCGGCATCCGCGATTCGAGCACAACCGCGAGGTCATTCATGTTCTTGGTCAGCACGCCCGACGACGGCGCATAGGCGGCAAGGTGCTCCGATTCCACTACCCCCAGCATGGTGCGCCGATAGTCACCGAGGATGATCTTCGCCTGTCCAGCGGTGTTGGACGCCATGATGCCCTCGCAGATGTTGCGCAGCAGCGTCGTCTTGCCGCATTCACTGTCCCCGAATACCAAGAAGTGTGGTTGCACGGCGAAGTTGAGGAATGTGGGCGCCAGTTCGGCCTCGTCGAGTCCGATCGGAATCTGGAGGCACTTCTCGGTCGGGTCGACGTAGGAGGGCCACGAACCGGCGGCGTCGAGAACCGCCTCGCGAGTGATCTGTCCCGGCAACATGCGTACGGCAGGAGCATGGCGGCCATGGGTGGCGGCAGCGATCGACGACACGGCATGAGCGACACCGGACGCAAGGTCGGCGGGGTCGGAGTTTCCGTCGATCCGGGGGAGGCCGACCAGCAGATGCAGACTGTCGCGCGTCATGCCTCGACCCGGCCTGCCTTCCGGCACGAGCGCAGCGGTCTTACGACCGAGGTCGGAGTCCGCGGGATCACCCAACCGGAGTTCGATGCGAGTTCCGAGCTGGTCCTTGAGGGCCGGCCGCACTTCACCCCACCGAGACGCCGTGATGACGACGTGGACGCCGTACGACAGGCCCTGTGCCGCAAGGTTGGTGATCTGTTGTTCCAGGGTTTCGAAATCTTGCCGAATGCTACCGAAGCCGTCGACGACGAGGAACACGTCGCCGAAAGGATCTTCGGCGATCCCGGCGGCAGGGGCGCCGCCGGACGGATCGGTAGCGCGTAGTCGCCGGAATTCGGCCATGGATTCGACCCCGAGGTCGCGAAATCGGGCTTCACGCTGTCGCACGATCGTGTTCATCTCGGCGACGGTGCGGCGAACCCGGTCGACGTCGAGACGGTTGGCAACCGAACCGACATGCGGCAGGCCCGACAGTCCGGCAAGCGTGCCACCGCCGAAGTCGAGGCAATAGAACTGCACCTGCTCGGCCGAATGAGTGGCGGCGAGCGACATGATCACCGTTCGGATCGCAGTCGATTTCCCCGACTGCGGGCCACCGACCACCGCCATGTTTCCGGTGGAACCGGACAGGTCCACCACAAGCAGGTCCCGCCGCTGATCGTAGGGCCTGTCGATGATCCCGATCGGTGCGCGCAGCGCACTGAGCGCCGGGACTGGTTCGGAGAGTATCGACCTCGGCAGCAGCGCGTCGAGAGTCGGTGCCGCATCGAGCGGGGGAAGCCACACCTCGTGCGCTCTCGAACCGCGGTTCCGGATGCGTTCGACGACGACGTCGATGGTGGTCCGAGTTTCCGCATGTTCCTCGTTGATGTCGAGGGAGAACGGTTCTTCCGGTATGTCGACGACGTCGACGGCGACGGGGGCGGCGGTGAAAATTTTCGGGCGCAGCTCGACGGGCGCCTCGCCCGGCCGTCGGACGCTGTCGACGTGACCACCCTCGTAGGTTCCCGACACGTAAGAGGCCTGGAAGCGCACGATTTCGGCCGAGTCACACTTCAGGTAACCGGCGCCGGGAGTGGCGGGCAGATGATAGGCGTCCGGGACACCGAGCACTGTGCGCGATTCGTTGGCGGAGAATGTCTTGAGCCCGATCCGGTACGAGAGGTGGCTGTCGAGACCGCGAAGCTTCCCTTCCTCGAGTCGCTGGCTCGCCAGGAGCAGGTGGATGTGCAGCGATCGACCGAGTCGTCCTATGGCCACGAAGAGATCAGCGAATTCGGGCTGCTGACTGAGCAATTCCGAGAATTCGTCGACCACGATGAAGAGCGCCGGCAGCGGGTCGAGGTCTGCGCCTGCCTGACGCGCCTTTTCGTAGTCGGTGACGTTGGCGAAGTTCCCGGCCGAGCGCAGCAATTCCTGCCGGCGATTCATCTCCCCGGCCAGCGCGTCGCGCATTCTGTCGACCATGGCCAGTTCTTCGGCAAGGTTGGTGATCACCGCGGCGACGTGGGGAGCCTCCTCGAGGCCGAGGAAGGTGGCGCCACCTTTGAAATCGACCAGTACGAGGTTGAGTGCGTCGGGCGAATGAGTAGCGATGAGACCCAGCACCAGCGTTCGGAGGAACTCGGACTTTCCCGATCCGGTAGCTCCGATGCACAGCCCATGAGGCCCCATGCCGTTTTCCGCGGACTCTTTGAGGTCGATCTCGACCGGATTCCCGTCGACTCCCACGCCGATAGGGACGCGTAAGCGGGCGCGACCCTGCCGGGGCAGCCACGCGTGATCGGGGTTGAGCCGGCCGACGTCGCCGACACCGAGCATTCGGCTCCACGTCTGTGCGGGTTGATCGTCGTCTCCCGTGTCGACCGATGTGTGCGACGTCGTACGGTACGGCGCGAGGCGACGCGCAAGAGTTTCCGCCTGATGAGCGCTGACGAGGTCGGCCGTCGCGAACATCTCGACACCGGTACCGCTGCGGGCTCCGAGCGACCCGTCCTGTGCCACCAGCTGGAGACCGCGGGTGGCCGTCAACCGCGGGCAGAATCCGGCGATGTCGAGGACCGTCACCGAATCCACTCCCCCGTCGGTGATCATGCCCGACTCGCCTTCGAGGATTCCGCCGTCGACGACGAGGACGAACTGGGGCACGCCCGGAGCAGCCGGAGCATTGCGGGAGAAGCGATTCCGCATGGCCAGCTGCGGGCCGAGCGCGGACTCGAGTTCGAGAATCGATCCGTAGATCATTCGGGAAGAACCCACGCCGTCGGAGGAATCCGGGTGCTGGGCGTGCGGCAGCCACTTCGCCCAGTCCCACTCGTGCTGGGTGTCGGGACCGCACACGACCGCAACGAGCAGGTTGTCGGGACCGTGGAAGGCGCACAATTGCATGAGCATCGACTGGACCAGGGAACGGGCCGCCCCACGCTCACCCTCGACGGAGATGGCGGCGAACCCCCGCAAAGAGACTGCGGTGGGCAACTCCTGGACCACCGAGTGCGCGCGGACGAATCGGCGAAGAGACACGGCGGCAACGGGTTCGAGATCTTCCACCGGGCCCGTTTCAGGCGCGATGAGACGAGTGGCGAGCCGCTGACTGCCCCGCCCCACGCGCACATGACAATAGTCCGGGTCGGTGACACGGCGCTCCCACATGCGGGCCGTTCCCGCGATGGTCCAGAGCAGGCCGGGTTCGGGATGGCTCCAGTCGAGCGCCTTGCGCTGTTGCTCGCCGGTCTCGGCGACATCACGCCGTAATTGATCGAGGTAGCGCAGGTAGTCCTTGCGGTCTTCGTTCGCTTCCGCTGCCTTGGGACCGCTGCGACCGCCACCCGCCAGCATGCCGAGCATCGAGACCATCATCATGAGGGGGAACAGCATCGACATGGGGTTGCGCGCCATACCCGACGTGAACATCAACGCCATCATGCCGACCATCGCGACGACCATCACGAGGGGGAGAAGCTTCGTGAGCAGATTTCCCGGGACCAATCTCGGGATTTCCGGCGGAGCCTGCAGACTCACCTCGCCGCCCGGAATACGCGGAACTTCTCGCCGCGCTTTACGCACGAAGCGAATAGTGCTCACTGCCCGTCCCCCCATGACGCCAACCGACCCGAACCGTGCATCAGATCCGATCCGGAACTTCCGGTTGCCCCCCTGGGCTCGGCCCGCGAAGTCAGAGATTAACCCATTCCGAGGGATTCGGCATACAGAAGGCATTTTCGCCGGATGCCCACTGGAGGCTGCGGCCCGGCTCACGTAGTGTTCCCGTGATCGAATCGGACGACGGCCTCCGAGTGGTCGTCGATCAGTGCCGTAACGACGCAGGGTGGGGTGTGCGTCGCAAAGTGGGGGGAAATCGTATTGTCCGTCGCCCATGACGAGTTGCGCGCGTCCGCGCCGTCCACGCGTCCGAGTGCCGCAGCAGACCTGTGCCGAATCACCGTGCTCTCGACCCATTCACAGGTCGACATGGCGGTGCCGTTCGGTGTTCCGATCGCCATCCTCGTTCCGGGGATCGTCGACACGATCCGCAGCCATCGCAGCACCAATGACTTCGATGATTCACTCGAGCAATACGAACCGAGCGAGTGGGTTCTCGCGAAAATCGGTCAGTCCCCGCTCTCGACCACGCTGACGTTGCACGAGCACGGTATTCGCGACGGCGACCTGCTGGTCCTGCAGAGTGTGCAGGACAGTGCCCCGCCGCCCCTGTTCGACGACATCATGTACAACGTCGCCATCGCCGATGCCGATGCGGACCGGGAATGGACGCGCGGCTCCGCACGGGTCGTCGGTTCGGCCGCCGCCGTGCTCGGAACGGTGATCGGCTCGTTCGCGCTGCTGTGGTCCGAATCCGGGACGGACGGGTTCGTCGGTGCAGGTTGCGCACTGACATCTGCCTTCCTCTTCCTCGTCACCGGTGCGGTCACCGGCCGCATCTACGGTGACGCAGCCAGTTCCGTCGTTCTCAGTGGGTGCGCCGTTCCGCCGGCCTTCGCCGCCGGGATGCTCTTCGTCCCCGGCGACTTGGCCGCTGCCCACCTGCTCCTCGGGCTCGCACTGTCGGGCACCACCGCGGTCCTCGCGCTGCGACTCGGTGGTGTGGGGCTGAGAGTCTTCACGGCTCTGGCGGTAGCCTCCCTGTTCGGCACCCTCGCCGCGTTGGTATCGGCGACGACCGACACCGCAGCGCCCGCGGTCGCCGCCGGTGTCGTCGCCGCCGCATTGACAGGGCTCGCCTCATCGGCTCGCGTGGCGATACTCCTGGCGAAGCTGCCACTGCCGCCCGTTCCCGCACCGGGTACCTCGGTCGATCCTTCCGAGGACGATCCGGACGACGAGACCACGATGCCGTCGTTCGATTCCCTTGCCCAACGCGCCACACGTGCGCGCAGGTATCTCACCGGACTCGTCACCGCCATGACCATCCTCGCGGTCAGCGGCGCACTCCTGGCCGCGCAGCCCACACTGCACGGCGAGATCTACTGGCCCGGTTTGTGTTTGGCCGTTGCGACCGCGACCGTCCTGATGTTCCGGGGACGCACCTACATCAGCGCCGAGCAGGCCGTTCCGCTGATCGGCGGCGGCGTGACGATCCTCGTACTGCTGCTCACCGCAGCCGCGGTCGCCGTCCCCGACTACGCGATAGTTCTGTTCGCCGTGGCAATGCTGTTCGCGGCGGGCGGGTTGGTCCTCGGCATCATCGCCCCGCGGCAGACGTTCTCGCCCGTCATGCGACGCGTCGCCGAATTGATCGACCTCGCCCTGATCACGTCGATCATCCCGCTGGTGTGCTGGGTGACCGGCCTCTACTCGCTGATGCGCGGGCTGTGATGCGGCGGCTGGGTCGCCTGGTTGTGGCCACCGCGGTGGTGGCCCTCATCGCAGCACTGGGTGAAGGCAGCGCCCTGGCAGTGGTACCCGCACCCATCGACGTGGGACTGGTTCCGCCGAAGGACAGCACCAAAGTGGAGAAGCGAAGACCGTGCAAAGATGCCGTACGGGTGCCCGATGGTCCGGAAGTCCCGGTGGCTCAGCGGGACCTCGATTTTCGTTCGGTGTGGCCGATCAGTCGGGGCGCCGGGCAGCTCGTCGCGGTCATCGACACCGGGGTGGCGCGGCATCCGCGACTTCCCGGTCTCGTCGATGGTGGTGACCTGGTCGGGACCGAGACCGGGACAACCGACTGCGACGCTCACGGAACGCTCGTCGCAGGCCTCATCGCCGCGCGACAGGTTCCCGGGTCCGGTTTCTCCGGCGGCGCTCCGGACTCCCGCATCCTCGCAATCCGGCAATCGAGCAGTGCCTACAGTCCCGCAGGGCAGACCGATCAGGTCGACAACGCCGGCAACTCGGTCGGTGGATACGGCAACGTCGCGACCATGGCCGCCGCTGTCCGGCGCGCCGCCGACATGGGTGCCGGCGTCATCAACATCTCCGAAGTCGCCTGCAAGACTGCGGCAGAAGGAATCGGCGGCGGCGACCGCTATCTCGGCGCAGCTGTCAAGTATGCGGCGACGGTGAAGGACGTCGTGGTGGTTGCTGCCGCGGGCAACTATGGATCCGCGGAATGCAAGATTCAGAATCCGGCGGCCGACCCGCTCCGACCCGGAGCCGACCTGTGGGATTCGGTGAGCACCATCGCCAGCCCGGCGTGGTACGACGACTACGTCCTGACCGTCGGGTCGGTCGAGTCCGACGGTCGGGTGAGTGACTTCAGCCTCGCGGGTCCCTGGGTCGACGTCGCGGCCCCGGGATCGGGCCTTACCTCACTGCATCCGACGACGGGCGATCTGACGAATACCGTGTACAGCGCTCAGGGAAGCGCGGAACCGGTCAACGGCACCAGTTTCGCGGCCCCCTATGTCTCGGCCACCGTCGCCCTGGTTCGCTCCAGGTTTCCTCAATTGTCGGCCCAGCAGGTCATCGCGCGTATCGAGGCCACGGCGCATGCGCCCGCGGAAGGGTGGAATCCGTTTGTCGGGCACGGCGTCATCGACCCGCTCGCAGCCGTATCTGCGAATGTTCCGACGGGCGGCTCAGCAACCGACGGCGCCGCACGCTCGGTCCCCCTGGAGGCCCTTCCTGCAGTTACTCAGCCCGATCACCGCCCTCGCGATGTCGCGCTGGTAGCGGTCGGCTCGCTCGCTGCACTGCTCATCCTCGGAGTGCTGGCGTCATTCCCACTCCGGCGGAAATTGCACTCCGCGACGCAGCACCGAAGCTGACTCGTTCTCCGAGTCAACCCGGGCCGACGCGAATGTGCGTCGGCCCGGATTGGCAGTTCGGTGTTTCAGTTCGAACCGGAGGCGACTGCGGCCGGGTCCGCGTCGGGCGCCACCCCGTCGTGTGCGACGAGCGCGGAGGACTTCGCGAGCGTGGGGCCCGGTGCGAGGAGTCCGAGTATCTGCCACGGAGCGAGCGGCGGCTCGGCTGTCACCCCCAGTGCTTTCGCGGCGTCTGCGTCGGGAACGCCGAACCGTACTCCGGTGTCAGCCACGAAGAACGTGCTGTCTCGCCGGGTGCTGTGGCGTTCGATACCGGTCGCTTGCACGAATCCCCCCGAACCGGATTCGACGTAGACGAAATCGGCACTGTCCCCGCCACCGTCCGCCTGCGCCAGCTTCACCGTGTGCGCACCATCGGGGATGGGGAGACTACGTCCTGCAATAAGGGACAACTCGGCGGCCGGACCACTCGCTGCGGTCTCGTTCCGTCCGCGCAAAGGTTTCCAGATCAGGCAACTCACCGGACTCGAGATGGCGTCGACGATCTCGGGTGCCGACTCCGGGAAGCTCGACACGGCGATCTGCTCCACCGAAGGAATCCGGTTGGTGGCGTCCGGCGAGACACTCGACATCTCGGTGTCCCCGTGCGAATCCGAAAGGAAGATGAGGTTGGCCACAGCGGAACTGATCTTCTGAATTCCATCCCGCAACACGACGTAGTGGGTGGTTTCCGATCCGATCACTACCTGGAACACCGACCCGATCACCTTGTCGCGCAGAGCAAACCGCGGCTGGCTCCCCGCTCCCGGGATGCTGGGCGCTACCAGCGGCGGCACTTCCGGAACCGCGTTGACGAATCCGAGGCTTACCGGTCGTGGCGTGGCACCCTCGAGGCCGAGGGCACGGGTGATCGCGGGGTCGTGCATGTCGATCTTCGCTCGGGTGCCGTTATACATCAGATAGGCGGCGTCCGAGGTGGACACCAGCAGCGCCTGGTCGCTGGCGAGGCCTCCCCCGCCCTCGATCGGGTCCGGCTCACCGACCACTACGGAGGTCGTGACCGCACGATGTCCGTCTGCCCCGACCGAGTCGCATACGGCCCACGGTGTCTTTGCTGCTGCGTCACCCGGCGGGAGCGCCGACGGTGCACCGGGGATTCCGACCAGCGCCCCGCGGGGCCGAGTGTCGATCTCCGATTCTTTGACGATTACCGGCTTCTCGGCCTGCCCCACAATGAGGCGGGCAGACGACAGATTGAGCACCGGGCGCAGCGTGTCCCCCATGACCACGAACATCGCACCGGAATCCTTGCCGACGACGATGGACGCGTCACCGATTTTGTCCTGGGGCCGGAACAGCGCCAGCGCTGCACACCCCGCGAGTCCTAGCGAGGCGATCACCACCCCCACCGCGAGTGCGCGCGACTGCGACCGCATAGGGTCGTGCAACATTCGTACGTCACGCCGCACCAGGGCGTGTTCCATCCGTCTGACCAGAAAGCGATACCCGTTGACCTGCCACCGAGTGGTGGGTGTTACAGCCATTGTTCCTCCCCCGTGCTGCACAACGCTCGGGGTGACACAGTACAGTTCGAATCACAGTCGTCACGGCGGACGGGTACGGGTCTGCCTGGGTTCAGGTATTCGGGGGAGGCACCGTGGACCGTTCGCGCGTCACAAGCTGGCAGTTGGCACATCGCGTTTCGGCGACCGAGGTCGTTGTCGCGCAAATAGTGGGAGTTCTGGCCGGGGCACTGGCCTCGGTGTGCGGAGTGGTGTGGTGGGGCGCCGTCATACTCGCCGTCGTCGTCGCTCTTCTGGCGGTCGTACCCATCGGCGGGTGGTCGACCCTGGTCTGGGCGCGAACGGCGTGGCGCTACTTCACGACACCGAAGGTCCCGCGCTTCCGCACCGTCAGTTTCGCCGGCCCGACAGGACAGTCCGTCGGTTTGCGGTGGGACGGCGCAAGCGTGGTCGCGGTGGTCGAGGTCCTTCCGCCGGCGGGAAGCCTGACCCAGATCACCCGGGACGGTTTCCAGTCGACGCACGACCTTCCCACCGAGGCGCTCGCCGGATGCCTTGTCCAGCACGATATCTCGCTCAGCGGCATCGATATCGTCAGCCATGGGTATCGCGCCGCCGCGGGCACGCCGGCCACCGATGTCTACGACCGCCTGGTCGGCCCCCTTCCCGCGACAGCCACCCGGACGGTGTGGGTCGCCCTCCGATTCGACGCCACCGGCAGTGTCGAGGCCGTCGCGCGCCGCGGCGGCGGTGAGCACGGCGCCTCTCGCGCCATCACCATCGCGGCAAGTCGCGTCGTACGCGCACTCGCCGACGCGGGATGCCGGGCCCGAATTCTCACAGCACCCGAGATCGACTCCGCAGCACTGGTCATCAGCCGCGGTGTCGACCCGAGATCTCTCACTCAGACGTGGAAGCATGCTCTGTTGCCGGGGGTATGCAGTACCGGATACAGCGTCGATCCGCGCTTTCTCTCCAAAGAGTTGCTCGCGAAACTGTGGGTGCCGTCCAGTCTCGGCACCACCGTGACCATTCGGCTACGACCGAGCGCCAACGACGGGCAGGTACTGATCGGCGCCGGATGTCGGATCACCACCCGGACGATGCCGGAACCATTCGCTGTGCACGGGCTCGTCTCGATGCGAGGCCGCCACAAAGAAAGTTTTCTGTCCAATCTTCCTGTGGCAGTGTCTGATCTGGACGCTGTGATGCCTATGGCCGATGTGCCGGTCGACACAGTGCGACACCTCCAGTTGCCGCCGGCGGGGTGTGGCCAGTTGATCGGATCCGACGACTACGGTCACGGGATCACAGCACGCATCTTCGGCCCGGGCGTCGGCATGGTGTACGTCGCGGGCGAGCTGTACCTCGCCCAGCAACTTGTGTTCCGTGCCGTCGCCACTGGGGCCCGGGTCCTCATCCAGACAGATCGACCCGATGCATGGTCGTCCCTGATCGACTCGATCGCCACGCCCGACCGCCTGCGCGTCGCGGGACATAACTCCCAATCCGACAACAAGTTCAACACCGTGGTGTTCGACGGTGTCGAAGCTTCGACCCCGCGGGCCGGCGTCACTGCTCTCTACCTTTATGCCGAGCCCAGCCAGTGGCCGGGCGCCGAACCCGACCTGTCCATTGTCCAGCCGAGCGCGATGGGTGATCGGATTCTCCTGTCGACCGGCGGGACGAGTATCGAGTTGATGCTGGTCACCATTTCCTCCGAAACGGCATTCATCGGACGGCCCCGCGCGGTAGACGATTACCAGCCGGCCTACCAGTCCTAACCGGGGTAGCTCTCGGTCGCACGCTGGAGTCGCACAGCACGGGCCCACCAGACCAACTGCGCGAGCATCCGATCCGCCGAGTCGACGGCGGCGCCATCAGTGGTGCGACCGTTGTCGTCGAACTTCTTGCGCACTTGGTGGAAGCTCACACTTTGACGCACCGAAACCATGTGTAATTCCGCCACGACCTGGCGCAGTTGCTCGGTCGCACGCAAGCCGCCCGACACTCCCCCATACGACACGAAGCCGATGGGCTTTGCGCGCCACTCGTGTTTCACACTGTCGAATGCGGTCTTCAAAGCGGCCGGATACCCATGGTTGTACTCGGATGTGACGGCCACGAATCCGTGGGCGCGCCCCACCCGTGCCCGGAACGCGTCGGTGGCGGGAGAATCGTCGAGGTTCTGAGGCAGCGAGGTTTCGAGCAAGTCGATGACGCCCAGTTCCACGTGAGGATATGTGCGAGCGCGTTCGACGAACCAGTTCGCCACGACGGGGGCAATGCGCCCGACCCTGGTCGATCCGATGATGAGTTCTAACCGGACGGGCTCGATTTCGCTCATCAGAAAACGAGCTGCCCGGCAAGTTCGGCCGCGTGATCGAAATTCTCGGCGAGGTGGGTATCCGGGAAATTGCTCAGATAGTCGCCATGAATTCTGGACACCTTCTTGTTGGCATTGTCGACCAGGACGACAGGTTTGCCCATCAGTACGGCAAGGATTCCCGCATGCAGCCGATCGGTGACCACGAGCCGCCCCTGCGACAAGATCGCCACTGCATTGTCGACCACCATGTCCGCTTGCCAGTCGAAGGCACGGCGCGTCAGCGGGTACATACGGGACCGAACACCCGGCAGCTTGTTCAATAGCAGAAGTCCGAGCGTAGTGGGCCACCACTGGGCGTTGTCGGCGGCACTGACGTGCCAATCCGTCATGTACGCCGACGCGAGTGAGGCCGGAAGGCTCTTCGCGGACTGAACGGATTCGGGGTCGCGGCGTTTGAGAAGCACGATATCGCGCGTGGGTTCGGCGGAGGGCGCGATCCTTCCGACTCCCAATGCTGCATCAGCACAGAAGACGACGGTGTTCTCGGGAAATAGTTCACGGGCCAGTTCATAGCCGCGCCGGTCCCGCATCAGCAACGTGAGATCGGGATGCTGCGCATAGATTCGCTGCGCCCTCGCCAGCGCTGCGTCGTCATGGAACTCGATGGTCTGTGGCATCTGAACGATTTTTCGTTCCGGATGCTCCGCGATCACGCGCTCACGGAACTTTTGGTAGCCGAACCATCGATCGCCGAAATTCCCGCCGCCATTCAACAGCAACGGTCCTTCGGGAACACACGCGGACAAAACCTTCGTGTCATAGGTGTGCAGCGCGCAGACGTAATCCACGCTCGCACCCATCCTGGCCAGATAGCTGAGCGTCCCCTGGTAGATCAGAAGGTCACCCGCGTTGAAATGCGCCGGATAGTCGAGGAGAGCGACCGACTGTCCATGCTGCACAGTGGGTGCGAGCGCAGCGATGGTTGCTCGTTGCAGATCGTCCAAAGGGTCGTTCATGAAATCCTCACGGCTGGGAACTTCCTCGGGGCATCCTGCACGTTACTGCACCATCGCGATACCCGCCGGTATACGAACGACGCCTAGCCACGCTGCTGACACCTATCCCTTCGTCATACCCAGCCAGCGTCGGGTGATTCCACCGAGAACCTTGTCCCGCGTACGCCCTCGCCGAATGGCGCGCTCGAGCGCCGTTTCCAGCTCCAGGTCCCGGACCCGGGCCTCTCGTAACGCGTTCAGATTCTCCAGAGCGAAGAGTGTGCCCGTGCCGCTGAGCGACAGACGGTTCACTGCCTCCGGTGTCACACGGTGAGGGAGAGTGCGGGATGCGCCGTCGGCGGCACGAAGGCTGACCATTGTGCGAACACACTTCTCACACCGGCCACAGTTGAACTTGCCGTCACGGTTCTTCCAGCAGACCCTCAGATTGTCCATCGCGACGTCGTTTCGCGCGAGGAACGCAATTTTCTCCGTCCGCGTCAACGACGTGCCGTAGTGCTCCAGCCGCACCGCACTACTCGACCACAACGGGTCCAGATCCGGATGCGTACCCCAGGGATGCAGATCAGCCTCCTGAAAGGAGGACGGAATGAGCGCGGTGTGGATGTGATCCGACAACGAGTGCGCGACGGTCGCCAGCGCTGCTCCGTGATAGTCGGTGCCCCACAGACACCTCGCCTTGTCCGAGAGCTGCCTGAGATTCGTCCTGACGACGACAAGCGTCTTGCCGAGCGCGTCCGCCGCGTTTCGCGCTCCCGCCTCCGCCTTCGCCGCCAACTCGACATCCGAAAGCTTGATGTCGAACCCGTGAACGAAAATCAGATGCGTAATGCGTTCGCTCGCTGCGATTGCCGAGTGAAAGGAGTCGACACCTCCACTGAAGAAGCAACCCACTCCCCGCTGCGAACCGGCATCCGACCCGGCTACCTCGTCTGCCTCCACCCTTACCGACGAATACCGTCTCGGGTACCAATCGCGCAGAATCCGCTGAGCGTGCGGAAGATTCGACAACGCGAGAGCGTCGACTGGATCCGAGAAGATCAGATCGGAATGAAGACGCATCGCGACAACCGACAGCGCAGGGAGCCACGGTGTGGCCGATTTATCGACGTCGACGTTCGCGTCGACGTGCAACTCGAACGGCCCCTTGGGGGTAGTGACCCCGACCTTGGCTGTGCGGCTGCGTGCATCCTCCACTCGAACACGAATTTCTGATGGCATGATGCGGATTCTTGCACAGCCCGATTGGCTTCGTCGGCCGCGGGTTTTTCCGCCTCAGTCAGTCGCCACAGCAACCTTCGGGCAGAGTGCGAATGTCGCGGGTGACTTCATTGCGCGCCGCAAGATCGGCGTCGTCGGGATAGTCGACCCGAACCAGCGACAGACCGTGCGCGGGTGCCACCAGGATCGAACTTGCCCTCGACCGCTCCCGCAGCAACTCGTCCACCCACCCGAGGTCGCGGCGGCCCTCCCCCACGGCGAGTACGGCACCGACGAGGCTGCGAACCATCGACCAGCAGAAGGCATCTGCGTTGACGAATGCGGTGAAAATCTCCCCGTCACGTTCCCAGTCGAAGCGTTGCAGATCGCGAACGGTGGTGGCCCCTTCTCTGCGCTTGCAGAACGCGGCGAAGTCGTGCAGCCCTATCAGTCTGGCGGACGCCGAGCGCATTACGTCGAGGTCGAGCACCTTCGGATACGACACGATGTCGCGGGCACGCAGGGGATCTGCTCCGTACTCCGCGGTGGTCAGGCGGTATTCGTAGTGCCGGCGCATCGCGGAGAAACGCGCGTCGAAATGCTGCGGCGCACGTGAGATGCGGGTGATTCGTACATCTTTCGGGAGGAAGCGGGCGAGTCTGCGGATGAGTCGGGACGGATCGTCCGGCAGCGACTCGGCGGGAACGTCGACGTGCGCGACCTGACCTGCCGCGTGGACCCCTGCGTCGGTCCGTCCCGCCACCGTCAGTTGCAGGGGGGTACGCAGGACGGCTCCGAGTTTCTCCTCGATTTCCCCGCAGACCGTGCGCAGCCCGTTCTGGCGAGCCCACCCGGAGAACTCGGTTCCGTCGTAGGCGATGTCCAGCCGCAATCGAACGAGCCCGTCGCCCCGAGAGGGGGTGACGGGCTCGTTCGATTCAGCGTGTGCCGAAACCAAGTGGACTAGTCCTTCTTGGCCTCGTCGGCCTCTGTCGCATCTGCGGCGGTGGCGGACTCGTCTTCGATGGCGTCGACGACGGCGTCAGCGTTCGCGACCTCGGCGGCGGTGGCCTCGGCCTCGACTGCGTCGACAACGTTCTCGTCCGACGCGGCGGGGGCCGCGGCCGGAGCATCCTTCGACGCCTTCACGCGACGTGCGCGGTCGGCCTCGGAGGTGACGGTCTTTTCCTTGACGAGCTCGATGATGGCCATCGGAGCGTTGTCACCCTTGCGGGGAACCGTCTTGATGATGCGGGTGTATCCACCGTCACGGTCCGCGTAGAACGGGCCGATCTCAGCGAACAAGGTGTGTACGACATCCTTGTTGCGGATGACCTTGAGAACCTCGCGGCGGTGCGCCAGGGTTCCCGCCTTGGCGTGCGTCACGAGCTTCTCGGCGTACGGCCGCAGGGCCTTCGCCTTGGACTCGGTGGTGGTGATGCGACCGTGCTCGAAGAGCGCGGTAGCCAGATTGGCGAAAATCGCCTTCTGGTGCGAAGCCGACCCGCCGAAGCGGGCACCCTTCTTGGGCTTGGGCATGATGATCTCCTAGTAAAGGACCGGAAGCGGCTACAGCTGTTCGGTCTCGGCGTAGTCCTCGGTACCGTCGGCATCGCCGAAGGAACCGGCATCCGTGTCACTCCACGTTCCGGTGGCGGCGTCGTAACCGGCAACGGTGGTGGGATCGAAGGACGCGGGGCTGTCCTTGAGGGACAAGCCCAGCGAATGCAGCTTGACCTTCACCTCGTCGATGGACTTCTGTCCGAAGTTGCGGATGTCGAGCAGGTCGGACTCGGTACGGCCGACAAGCTCACCGACGGTGTGAACACCTTCGCGCTTGAGGCAGTTGTAGGAACGGACGGTGAGGTCCAGGTCCTCGATGGGCAGTCCGAAGGAAGCGATGTGATCGGCCTCGGCGGGCGAGGGTCCGATTTCGATGCCTTCTGCTTCGACGTTCAGCTCACGGGCCAGGCCGAAGAGCTCAACCAGGGTCTTGCCCGCAGAAGCGAGCGCGTCCCGAGCGGTGATGGAGTTCTTGGTTTCCACATCGAGCACGAGCCGATCGAAGTCGGTGCGCTGCTCGACGCGGGTGGCCTCCACCTTGTAGGTGACCTTGAGCACCGGCGAGTAGATCGAGTCGACCGGGATGCGGCCGATCTCTGCGCCGGACGCCTTGTTCTGGACGGCGGGGACGTAGCCGCGACCGCGCTCGACGACGAGCTCGATCTCCAGCTTTCCCTTGTCGTTCAGGGTGGCGATGTGCAGATCCGGGTTGTTCACGGTGACGCCGGCCGGGGGCACGATGTCGCCTGCGGTCACAGCGCCGGGGCCCTGCTTACGGACGTACATGGTGACCGGCTCGTCCTCTTCGGAGCTCACGACGAGGCCCTTGAGGTTCAGGATGATGTCGGTGACGTCTTCCTTCACACCGGGGACCGTGGTGAACTCGTGCAGAACGCCGTCGATGCGGATGCTGGTGACAGCAGCGCCGGGGATCGAAGACAGCAGCGTGCGGCGGAGCGAATTGCCGAGGGTGTACCCGAAACCTGGCTCGAGGGGCTCGATGACGAACTTCGAGCGGTTGTCAGCGATGACCTCTTCGGTCAGCGTGGGTCGCTGAGAAATGAGCATTGGATTTCCTCCTGTACGGGCGTCCGCTATTTGACGCCCACGATGGGAAAGGCACTGCGCGCCCGTGCGCCTTTCTGGTAGTGGGAACTACCAAAAAGGCGCACGGGCCGGAGGCCTTACTTCGAGTAGTACTCGACGATCAGCTGTTCCTGCAGCGGGACATCGATCTGCGCACGCTCGGGAAGCTGGTGAACCAGGATCCGGAGCCGTCCGCCGACAACCTGCAGCCAACCCGGGATCGGGCGATCGCCCTGGGTCTCACGCGCCACCTGGAAAGGAAGCGTCGACAGCGACTTTTCCTTGACATCGATGATGTCGTACTGCGAGACGCGGTAGCTGGGGATGTCGACCTTCTTGTTGTTCACAAGGAGGTGACCGTGCGTGACCAGCTGACGTGCCTGGCGGCGGGTGCGAGCCAGGCCGGCGCGGTACACGACGTTGTCGAGACGCGACTCCAGGATGCGGAGCAGGTTCTCACCGGTCTTACCGGGGCGGTTGTTCGCCTCCTGGTAGTAACGACGGAACTGCTTCTCCATGACGCCGTAGGTGAAGCGAGCCTTCTGCTTCTCCTGCAGCTGGAGCAGGTACTCGCTCTCCTTGATCCGCGCACGGCCGTGCTGGCCCGGCGGGTAGGGACGACGCTCGAACGCCTGGTCGCCTCCGACGAGGTCGACGCGCAGACGACGCGACTTGCGGGTGATGGGTCCGGTATAACGTGCCATTTTTTTCTACCTATCCTTCCCGCTAGACCCGACGCCGCTTGGGCGGACGGCAGCCGTTGTGGGGCTGGGGGGTGACATCGGAGATGGTGCCGACCTCGAGGCCTGCAGCCTGAAGCGAGCGGATCGCGGTCTCACGGCCGGAGCCGGGTCCCTTGACGAAGACGTCGACCTTCTTGACACCATGCTCCTGCGCCTTGCGGGCTGCGTTCTCTGCAGCGAGCTGAGCGGCGAACGGGGTCGACTTACGCGATCCCTTGAAGCCGACGTGTCCCGAGGACGCCCAGGAAATGACATTTCCGGCGGGGTCCGTGATGGACACGATGGTGTTGTTGAAGGTGCTCTTGATGTGAGCGGCGCCGTGCGGGACGTTCTTCTTGTCCCTGCGACGCGCCTTCTGGGTCTTCTTCGGACCGGTGCTACGTGACTTGGGGGGCATTACTTCGCCTTCTTCTTGCCGGCAATGGTGCGCTTGGGGCCCTTACGGGTGCGGGCGTTGGTCTTGGTGCGCTGACCACGCACGGGCAAGCCACGGCGGTGGCGCAACCCCTGGTAGGCACCGATCTCGATCTTGCGACGGATGTCGGCCTGGACCTCGCGGCGAAGGTCACCCTCGACCTTCAGCGACTCCTCGATGTACTCGCGGAGCTTGGCCAGATCCTCGTCCGAGAGATCCTTGCTCCGCAGATCCGGGTTGACGCCGGTGGCGCCCAGGATCTCCTTGGAGCGGGTACGGCCGATGCCGTAGATGTAGGTGAGTGCGATCTCCATCCGCTTTTCGCGGGGCAGATCGACACCTGCTAGACGTGCCATGTGGCAGTTCCTATCGGTGAGCGGAGGTCTGCTCCCAGTCCATCCCCTGTGCCTCTTCAAACTCCGGCGGTCTCGCGACCGAAGGGGTCTCAACTAACTCAGTGGGGCCCCGGCCTCCGTGCCGGGGGTGGACCAGTACCTGCCGTGGGTGGTGAAACCCGGTGGCCGAAAGTACTGGCTGGTGCTGGGAGGTCATCTTTGCTTGTTGCCAAGCAGATCCTCGAAAAGCGGAGATCTAGCCCTGACGCTGCTTGTGACGCAGGTTCTCGCAGATCACCATGACCCGGCCGTTACGACGGATCACCTTGCACTTTTCGCAGATCTTCTTGACGCTCGGCTGAACCTTCACGTCTTCTGATCTCCTGTTTTGTGGCAGCCCACTACGCAGTTCCGCGGCGGACGTACTTCTCCCCGACCTGGTCAGAGCGGGGAAGCTTTTTACTTGTACCGGTAAACGATGCGTCCGCGCGACAGGTCGTAGGGCGAGAGCTCCACGACGACGCGATCTTCCGGGAGGATGCGAATGTAGTGCTGACGCATCTTTCCGCTGATGTGGGCGAGAACCTTGTGGCCGTTTTCGAGCTCAATGCGGAACATCGCATTGGGCAGCGGCTCGACTACTCGTCCCTCGACCTCGATGGCCCCGTCTTTCTTAGCCATATCCTCCGCGATCCATGTTGTTTGACGTGCTTCTTGCATCTGTTTCCGTTACCGTGGCGCCCAATGGCTTCTTCACCGGCCGAAACATGAACATTCCGGATCGAAACCGGCACTGGGCACGCAAACAACCGGCACGCATAGCGCACCGCTGATCCATGTTACGGGAAATTGCTCACCAGGCCAAATGCAGTCGGCGAGGCGAAGGATGGTGTTGCGCGTGCGCGCGCTGGTGCAGAGAGTCTCGGCCGCCTCCGTCCGGGTCGACGGAGTCGTGGTCGCACACATCACTCCCCCGCCTGCCGGCCACGGACTTCTCGTCCTGGTCGGCGTCACCCACACGGATGACGCGGCGAAGGCAGCGCTCCTGGCAAAGAAGGTGTGGACGATGCGAATCCTGGAGGACGAGCAGTCAGCCGCCGACCTCGACGCCCCGATCCTCGTGGCCAGTCAGTTCACGCTGATGGCCGACACACGACGGGGGCGACGCCCCTCGTGGTCCGCGGCCGCGCCCCGGCCCGTGGCGGAGCCGTTGGTCGAATCCTTCACGGTCGCGCTACGACAGCTGGGCGCGACGGTCGATACGGGCGTGTTCGGCGAGCACATGCAGATCGATCTCGTCAACGACGGACCGGTCACGCTGCTGATCGACGTGTAGCGGCGCAGTCACTCCGGGCGCAGCGTGAGAATCCGCGGACCATCCTCGGTGACGGCCACGGTGTGCTCCCAGTGGGCAGCACGCGTACCGTCCGCGGTAACCACCGTCCAGTCGTCTTCCAGGACAACGGTATCGGTGGTGCCGAGCGTCAACATCGGCTCGATCGCGAGCACGGATCCGACCACCAGCTGGGGACCCTTACCCGGAGCGCCCTCGTTGGCGAGGAACGGTTCCATGTGCATTTCCCGGCCGATCCCGTGCCCGCCGTAGCCGTCGACGATCCCGTACTTCCGGCCGTGTGTTACTTCCGCCGCGCGGGTTCCCAGTTCGATCGCATGGGAGATGTCGGTGAGACGGTTCCCGGGCAGCATGGCTGCAATTCCCGCGTCCATCGACAACCGCGTGGCTTCGCTCAAATCCTGATCAGCCTCGACGAGTTCACCGACACCGAACGTCCAGGCCGAGTCACCATGCCACCCGTCGAGAATTGCACCGCAGTCGATCGAGACGAGGTCTCCCTCGGCGAGGATGTCCTGCGCCGAGGGAATCCCGTGCACCACACGATCATTGACGGACGAACATATCGATCCGGTGAACCCGTGATAGCCCTTGAACGACGGCACCGCACCTGCGTCGCGGATAACCGACTCGGCTACCTCGTCGAGTTCGAGCGTGCTCACACCAGGCTTGGCCGCATCACGCACCGCCACCAGCGCTGCACCGACGATGGCGCCCGCGGCCGCCATCGCATCGAGCTCACCGGCAGTCCGGAAGGGAACAACTTTGCGCTTGCGCCCGAAACCCATTTACTTGCCCAACGCTGCCAGTGCGCGCGAGTTGACCTCGTCGACCTCACCCAGTGCGTCGACGGTGAGCAGATCGTTCTTGTAGTAGTCGAGCAGCGGCGCCGTCTCCTCGCGGTACACCCGGAGCCGGTTGCGGATGACGTCTTCCTTGTCGTCGGCGCGCCCACGCGCCAGCATCCGTTCCACGACGATGTCCTCGTCCGCCACGAACGAGAGAACGCCGTCGAGCTTGGTGTCCAGATCAGCCAGGATTGCCTCGAGTGCCTGCGCCTGATCGACCGTGCGCGGGAAACCGTCGAGAAGGAAACCGTTGGCGGCATCCGGCTCCGCGACGCGCGCTTTCACCATGTTGTTGGTGATTTCGCTGGGAACGAGATCTCCGGCGTCGAGGTACTTCTTCGCCTCGAGACCGAGCGGTGTCTCCTGGCCGATGTTCGCCCGGAACAGGTCGCCGGTCGAGATGTGCGGGACACCGAGCTTCTCGGAAAGAATCGCGGCCTGGGTGCCCTTGCCTGCACCGGGAGGACCAAGGAGGACAAGTCTCACTTGAGGAACCCTTCGTAGTTGCGTTGCATCAATTGACTTTCGATCTGCTTGACCGTGTCCAGGGCGACACTGACGAGGATCAGCACTGCCGCGCCACCGAAGATGCTGCTGGTGGTCTGGCTCCCGGACAGGAAGAAGTGGGGCAACACTGCGATCAGGCCGAGGTAGATGGACCCCGGGACCGTGATGCGGTTGAGCACGTAATTCAGGTAGTCCGCGGTGGGGCGTCCCGGGCGGATGCCGGGAATGAACCCACCGAACTTCTTCATCTCGTCGGCGCGCTCTTCGGGGTTGAACGTGATCGCGACGTAGAAGAACACGAAGAACACGATCAACGCGAAGTAGATGGTGATGTACACCGGATTGTTCGGGTTCACCAGATACTCGTTGATGATCCGCTGCCACCAGCTCGGATCTGCAGCCGACGTCGCCCCGGTGAGCTGCGCGATGAGGTTCGGCAGATACAGCAGAGACGACGCGAAGATCACCGGGATGATGCCGGCCTGGTTGACCTTCAGCGGCAGGTAGGTGGACGAACCGCCGTACATCTTGCGTCCGACCATGCGCTTGGCGTACTGGACGGGGATACGGCGCTGGCCCTGCTCGACGAAGACCACGCCGGCGATGATGGCGAGAGCGGCGACACAGATGATCGCGAAGATCAGCCCGCCGCGACTGTCGAGAATGGCTTTGCCCTCCGACGGCAGCCGGGATGCGATACCCCCGAAGATCAGCAGCGAGAAGCCGTTACCGACACCGCGTTCGGTGATGATCTCGCCGAACCACATGACGAGCGCGGCACCCGCCGTCATCACGAGGACGATGATGACGAGCCCGAAGATGCTCTTGTCGGCGATTATTTCTTCCTGACAGCCCTGCAACAGCTGACCGCGCGCTGCGAGCGCGACGATGCCGGTGGCCTGCAGAATCGCCAGCGCGATCGACAGATATCGGGTGTACTGCGTCATCTTCGCCTGGCCGGACTGGCCTTCTTTCCGAAGCTGCTCGAACTTCGGGATGACGACCGTCAACAGCTGAACGATGATGCTTGCCGTGATGTAGGGCATGATGCCGATCGCGAACACCGAGAGCTGGAGCAGGGCTCCACCGGAGAACAGGTTGATCAGCGAATAGATACCGGCGGAATCGCCGCCCGACAACTGGTCGACACAGGCTCGGACGTTGGCGTAGTCGACGCCGGGTGACGGCAGCACGGCACCGACGCGGTAGAGCGCGACGAGGCCGAGCGCGATGAGGATCTTCCGCCTCAGGTCCGGGGTCCTGAGGGCCGAGACGAAGGCGGAAAGCAAAGATCCTCCTGGCACGACGGTGGGTGGACGAGTCACTGGGACTTTGTCCGTGAATGAACTCTAGAACTCTAACAGTGGCGACTGAACGTGCAGTTGGGAGACCTGGGGCCGACCCGGTGCACAGCGGCAAATGGCCGCAGTACAGCCCGAAGCTGTACTGCGGCCATCTACTGGCTAGCGGTGATTGCTCACAGCTCGGTGGCGGTACCACCGGCAGCAGCGATCTTCTCCTTGGCGGAGCCGGTGAACTTGTCGACCGTCACCTGGACGGCGACAGTCAGGTCGCCGTCTCCGAGAACCTTGACGAGCTGGTTCTTGCGAACGGCGCCCTTGGCAACGAGATCCTCGACCGTGACCTGCCCACCCTCGGGGAACAGACGGGCGATGTCGCCGACGTTGACGACCTGGTACTCGGTGCGGAACGGGTTGGTGAAGCCCTTGAGCTTGGGCAGACGCATGTGCAGCGGCATCTGTCCACCCTCGAAGGCGACGGGCACGTTCTTGCGGGCCTTGGTGCCCTTGGTGCCGCGACCCGCAGTCTTACCGCGCTTGCCGCCCTCGCCTCGACCGACGCGGATCTTGGCTGACTTGGACCCGGGCGCGGGGCGCAGGTGATGCAGTTTGATGGTCATGGTTAGACCTCCTCAACTGTGACGAGGTGGCGCACCACGTTGATCAGACCGCGGTTCTGCGCATTGTCCTCGCGGACAACCGTCTGCCGGATGCCCTTGAGACCGAGGGTGCGCAGCGAGTTCCGCTGGTTCTGCTTGGTACCGATGGTGCTCTTGATCTGAGTGACCTTGAGTTCGGCCATTACTTCACGCTCCCAGCCTGTGCACGCGCACGCAGCATGCCGGCGGGGGCCACATCCTCGAGGGCGAGACCGCGACGAGCGGCAACTTCCTCGGGGCGCTGCAGACCCTTGAGCGCAGCAACGGTCGCATGGACGACGTTGATGGCGTTGTCGCTACCGAGCGACTTCGACAGGATGTCGTGGATGCCCGCGCACTCCAGCACCGCACGCACCGCGCCACCGGCGATGACACCGGTACCGGCGCTCGCGGGACGCAGCATGACGATGCCGGCAGCGGCTTCACCCTGGACGGGGTGCGTGATGGTGCCGCCGATCATCGGAACGCGGAAGAAGCTCTTACGAGCCTCCTCGACACCCTTCTGGATGGCCGCAGGAACTTCCTTGGCCTTGCCGTAGCCGACGCCGACCAGTCCGTTGCCGTCGCCCACGATCACCAGTGCGGTGAAGCTGAAGCGACGACCACCCTTGACGACCTTCGACACGCGGTTGATCGTGACGACCCGCTCGATGTGGTTCGACTTCTCGGCTGACTGTCCGCCGCGACGATCGTCGCGACCGCCACCACGACGGTCGCCGCCGCCGCGGTTGTCCCCCGTGTTGGGTCCATTCTGTCCGGCGGGTCCGCTTCCGCCGTCACGCCTCTGACGTCCCGGCATCAGGCTGTCCTTCCGTTCGAAATGATGGTCATCAGAACTTCAACCCGCCTTCGCGAGCTGCGTCTGCCAGGGCCGCGATGCGACCGTGGTAGCCGTGTCCACCGTGGTCGAAGACCACAGTCTCGACTCCGGCAGCCTTCGCGCGCTCGGCGATCAGCTGACCGACCTTCGCGCTGAGGGTCTTCTTGTCGCCGTCCGCAGCGCGCACGTCTGCCTCGGTGGTCGACGCCGCGGCCAGCGTGTGGCCCGCGAGGTCGTCCACCAGCTGGACGTGGATGTGGCGCGAGGACCGGTTGACGACCAAGCGGGGACGCTCGGGCGTGCCGGACACCTTCTTGCGGAGACGGAAGTGACGACGCACCTTCGACAGGCGACGCTTCGTGGACGCATCCTTGCCCAGCGGAATTCGCTTGGCTTTCTGGTTTGCAGTCTGGCTCATATCACTTACCCGTCTTTCCGACCTTGCGGCGGATCTGCTCACCCTCGTAACGCACGCCCTTGCCCTTGTACGGGTCCGGACGGCGGAGACGACGGATGTTGGCCGAGATCTGCCCGACCTTCTGCTTGTCGATGCCCGACACGGAGAACTTGGTGGGCGACTCGACCGCGAAGGTGATGCCTTCCGGAGCCTCGATCGGGACCGGGTGGCTGTATCCGAGCGCGAACTCGAGGTCTTTGCCCTTGAGAGCAACGCGGTAACCGACGCCGTGGATCTCCATCTTGGTGGTGTAACCGTCGGTCACACCGGTGACCAGGTTCTGCACCAGCGTGCGAGAAAGACCGTGGAGTGCACGGCTACGACGCTCGTCGTCCGGACGGGTGACGCTGAGCGTTCCGTCCTCGTTCTTCTCGATGGTGATCGGCTCTGCGATGGTGAGGCCGAGGGTGCCCTTCGGCCCCTTGACCGTGACGTCCTGGCCGTCGATCGACACGTCGACACCGGCGGGGACGGTAACGGGAATCTTTCCGATACGCGACATTGTGGTGGCCTCCCTTACCAGACGTAGGCGAGGACTTCCCCGCCCACTCCTTGATTGGCCGCCTGGCGATCGGTGAGCAGGCCGGTGGACGTGGAAATGATCGCCACGCCGAGGCCGCCCAGAACCTTGGGCAGGTTGGTGGACTTTGCGTACACACGCAGACCGGGCTTCGAGACACGACGCACGCCGGCAAGGCTGCGCTCACGGCTCGGGCCGTACTTGAGGTCGACGATGAGGGTCTTACCGACCTCGGCGTCCTCGGTGCGGTAGTCGGCGATGTAGCCCTCACGCTTGAGGATCTCGGCGATGTTCGCCTTGATCTTCGAGTGGGGCAACTTCACCTCATCGTGGTACGCCGTGTTGGCGTTGCGCAGACGTGTCAAGAAGTCTGCGATGGGGTCGGTCATGGTCATGAGGTTGACCTCTACCTTTCTCACAACGGTTCCCTCTGCCGTGTCCGGCGCAGGCCTATCGCGAAGTAGGTCTTACGTTTCCCGGCCCGAGATTACGAACCGGAAGTCTGTGGTGGGTGACGTCGTCATCGTCAAGGCGACGACGTCACCGGATCACCAGGAGCTCTTGTGAACGCCGGGCAGCTCGCCGGCGTGCGCCATCTCGCGGACGCAGATTCGGCACAGGCCGAACTTGCGGAACACCGAGTGCGGACGACCGCACCGCTGGCAGCGGGTGTAGGCGCGCACCGCGAACTTGGGCTTCTTGTTGGCCTTGTTGACCAATGCCTTCTTAGCCATTAGCTCAGTTCTCCTTGAACGGGAAGCCGAGGTGCTTGAGCAGGGCACGGCCTTCTTCGTTGTTGGTCGCGGTGGTCACCACGGTGATGTCCATGCCGCGCGGGCGGTCGATCTTGTCCACGTCGATCTCGTGGAACATCGACTGCTCGTTCAGGCCGAACGTGTAGTTGCCGTTGCCGTCGAACTGGGTTCCCGACAGGCCACGGAAGTCCCTGATGCGGGGAAGGGCCACGGACACGAGACGGTCCAGGAATTCCCACATGCGGTCGCCACGAAGCGTGACGCGGGCACCGATCGGCATGCCCTCGCGAAGCTTGAACTGCGCGATGGACTTGCGTGCCTTGCGGATCTCGGGCTTCTGACCGGTGATCAGGGCGAGGTCGTTGACGGCACCGTTGATGAGCTTGGCGTCGCGGGCGGCGTCACCGACACCCATGTTGACGACGACCTTGACGACGCCCGGGATCTGCATCACGTTGGCGTAGTCGAATTCGCTGTTCAGCGCAGCCTTGATCTCTTCGCGGTAGCGAGTCTTCAGGCGCGGCTGGATCTTGTTCTCAGTGGAGGTCATGTCAGATGTCCTTCCCGTTCTTCCGGGAAATCCGAACGCGCTTGCCGGACTCTTCGTCGGTCCGGTAGCCCACGCGGGTGGGGTTGCCGTCCGAGTCGATGACCGCGACGTTGGAAACGTGGATCGGGGCTTCCTGCGTCACGATGCCGCCGGAGGAAGCTCCGCGCTCGTTCGCGGAAACCGCGGTGTGCTTCTTGATGCGGTTCACGCCTTCGACGAGGACCTTGTTGGTCGCGGGGTAGGCCTGAATGACCTTGCCCTTCGCGCCCTTGTCCTTGCCGGCGATGACCAGCACGGTGTCACCCTTGTGCACCTTCATCACAGCACCTCCGGGGCGAGCGAGACGATCTTCATGAACTTCTTCTCACGCAGCTCACGGCCGACGGGGCCGAAGATGCGGGTGCCACGGGGATCGTTGTCCGGCTTGATGAGGACGGCGGCGTTCTCGTCGAACTTGATGTACGACCCGTCCGGACGGCGACGTTCCTTCGTGGTGCGGACGATGACGGCCTTGACGACCTCGCCCTTCTTGATGTTTCCACCCGGGATGGCGTCCTTGACGGTGGCGACGATGATGTCACCGATCCCGGCGTAGCGGCGTGACGAACCACCGAGAACGCGGATGCAGAGAATCTCCTTGGCACCCGTGTTGTCGGCGACGCGCAGCCGCGACTCCTGCTGAATCACTTACTTCTCCTTGACCTGGTGTTTTCGACTGGAGCGACCAACTGGCGATCACTCTGTCGTGCACGGCAGATTTCCGACCCGACGTGCGCGGTCCGTACCCGTACCCTGCATGAGGCCGCCCTGACGGGTGGCACAACGGTGGGGTTGCCGTGCATCTGTCGCAAGGCAACCCCACCATCATACTGGACACATATTGTGGTTCTTACTTGGCCTTCTCGACGACCTCGACGAGGCGCCAGTGCTTCGTCGCGGACAGCGGACGGGTTTCCATCAGCTGCACGAGGTCACCGACACCGGCGACACCGTTCTCGTCGTGGGCCTTGACCTTGCTGGTCCGGCGGATGATCTTGCCGTAGAGCGGGTGCTTGACCCGGTCTTCGAGCTCGACCACGATCGTCTTCTCCATCTTGTCGGAGACGACGTATCCGGTGCGGACCTTGCGGCTGCCGCGCTCTGTAGTGCTCACTGCTTTTTCCTCACTCATGCCGCGTCACCTGCGTCCGGACCAACGGCCAGCCCGAGCTCACGCTCACGCAGAACGGTGTAGATACGCGCGATGTCGTGACGGACGGTCCGAAGCCGGCGGTTGTTGTCCATCTGGCCGGTGGCCATCTGGAAACGAAGGTTGAACAGCTCTTCCTTCGACTCACGAAGCCGGGTGACCAGCTCTTCTTCGGTGAGCTCGCGGAGCTCTGCGGCTGGGGTTCCAGTAGCCATCAGAACTGCTCCTCCCTTGTCACGATCCGGCACTTGCAGGGGAGCTTGTGCATCGCGCGGCGCAGGGCCTCGCGTGCGATCTCCTCGTTGGGGTAGCTCATCTCGAACATCACGCGACCAGGCTTGACGTTCGCGATCCACCACTCGGGGGAACCCTTACCGGAACCCATGCGGGTTTCGGCCGGCTTCTTGGTGAGGGGGCGATCCGGGAAGATGTTGATCCAGATCTTGCCGCCACGCTTGATATGCCGGGTCATGGCGATACGAGCGGACTCGATCTGCCGGTTGGTGATGTAGGCAGGCTCGAGAGCCTGGATGCCGTAGTCACCGAAGGTCACCTGGGTTCCACCCTTGGCGGCACCCGAACGGCTCGGATGGTGCTGCTTGCGGTGCTTGACCCGCCGTGGGATCAACATGCGTCAGCCCTCCTTCTGTTCAGTCGTAGCGGGTGCATCGGCGGTGGCGGTCGCTGCGCGACCGGCCTCGGTGCTGGTCGCGGTGGTGCCGGTGGCACCGGAACGACGGGGGCGGCTCGGACGCTCGCGCCGCGGACGATCGCCGGCGGGAGCAGCCACGTTGGCGGCGAGCTCACGCTTGCCACCGACGATGTCGCCCTTGTAGATCCAGACCTTCACGCCGATGCGGCCGAAGGTGGTCTTGGCCTCGTAGAGGCCGTAGTCGATGTCGGCGCGCAGCGTGTGCAGCGGGACGCGACCTTCGCGGTAGAACTCCGAGCGGGACATCTCGGCACCACCGAGACGACCGGAGCACTGGACCCGGATGCCCTTGACGTTCGGCTGACGCATGGCCGACTGGATGGCCTTACGCATGGCGCGACGGAAAGCGACGCGGTTCGAGAGCTGCTCGGCGACACCCTGGGCGACGAGCTGAGCCTCGGCCTCGGCGTTCTTGACCTCGAGGATGTTCAGCTGGACCTGCTTGCCGGTCAGCTTCTCGAGCTCGGAACGGATGCGGTCGGCCTCGGCGCCGCGGCGGCCGATGACGATGCCCGGACGCGCGGTGTGGATGTCCACACGCACACGGTCACGGGTGCGCTCGATCTCGACCTTCGCGATGCCCGCGCGCTCCATGCCGGTGGCGAGGAGCTTACGGATGGCGACGTCTTCCTTGACGTACTCCGCGTACTGCTTGTCTGCGTACCAGCGGGACTTCCAGTCGGTGGTGATGCCGAGTCGGAAGCCGTGCGGGTTGATTTTCTGGCCCACTACTGAGCACTTCCCTTCCGGCGATTACGGGTCGATGTTCCGGTCTTCGGCAGGCTCTCCACGATCACGGTGATGTGGCTCGTCCGCTTACGGATACGGAACGCACGTCCCTGTGCACGCGGCTGGAACCGCTTGAGGGTCGCGCCCTCGTCCACGTACGCCGTGGCAACGACAAGCGTGCTCGGGTCGAGGTCGAGGTTGTTCTCGGCGTTGGCTGCAGCGCTGGCGATCACCTTGGCGACCGGCTCGCTCGCTGCCTGCGGCGCGAACTTCAGGATGGAGAGGGCGTCTTCAACCGAACGCCCGCGGACCAGGTCCACAACTCGACGCGCCTTCATCGGCGTGACGCGCACGTGGCGCGCAATTGCCTTGGCGGTCGGGTTGGCGGTTTCGGTGTTGCTCATCGCCTCTTCGCCTTCCGATCATCCTTGATGTGACCCTTGAACGTGCGGGTCGGTGCAAACTCTCCGAGCTTGTGTCCGACCATCGAGTCGGAGACGAACACGGGGACGTGCTTGCGGCCGTCGTGAACCGCAAACGTGTGGCCGATGAAGTCCGGGATGATCGTGGAACGACGGGACCAGGTCTTGATGACCTGCTTGGTTCCCTTTTCGTTCTGCACGTCCACCTTCGCGAGGAGGTGGTCATCGACGAACGGGCCCTTCTTGAGGCTGCGTGGCATCCTTCACTCCCTCCTAGCGCTTGTTCTTGCCGGTACGGCGACGACGGACAATGAGCTTGTCACTCGCCTTGTTCTTGCGGGTGCGGCCTTCGGGCTTGCCCCACGGGCTGACCGGGTGGCGACCACCGGAGGTCTTACCCTCACCACCACCGTGCGGGTGGTCGACCGGGTTCATCACGACACCACGGACGGTCGGGCGCTTGCCCTTCCACCGCATACGGCCGGCCTTGCCCCAGTTGATGTTCGACTGTTCGGCGTTGCCGACCTCACCGATCGAGGCGCGGCAGCGAACGTCGACGCGACGGATTTCGCCAGACGGCATACGCAGCGTGGCGTAGGTGCCTTCCTTACCGAGCAACTGGATGCTGGAACCAGCCGAGCGGGCCATCTTGGCGCCGCCACCGGGGCGGAGTTCGACGGCGTGGATGGTGGTACCCGTCGGGATGTTGCGCAGGGGCAGGTTGTTGCCGGGTTTGATGTCGGCGCCTGCACCGGACTCGACCGGCGCACCCTGGAACAGGCCCTTGGGGGCGATGATGTAGCGCTTCTCGCCATCTGCGTAGTGCAGCAGGGCGATACGCGCGGTGCGGTTGGGGTCGTACTCGATGTGCGCGACCTTGGCCGGCACGCCGTCCTTGTCGTTGCGACGGAAATCGATCAACCGGTAGGCGCGCTTGTGACCGCCACCCTTGTGCCGGGTGGTGATACGACCGTGTGCGTTACGTCCACCGCGTCCGTGGAGCGGGCGAACCAGCGACTTCTCGGGGGTCGACCGAGTGATCTCGGCGAAGTCCGAGACGCTCGAGCCACGACGGCCCGGAGTTGTCGGCTTGTACTTACGGATTGCCATGAGTCTTCTCGTCCTCTATGTCTCGTCAAGTCCCGGCGCTTACGCGACCGGTCCTCCGAAGATCTCGATGGGCTTGCTGTCGGCCGAGAGGGTCACGAGCGCGCGCTTGGTGTCCTTGCGCTTGCCGTAACCGAACCGGGTCCGCTTGCGCTTGCCCTGACGGTTGGCGGTGTTGACGCTTGTCACGGTGACGCCGAAGATCTTCTCGACGGCAATCTTGATCTGCGTCTTGTTCGAGTCCGGGTGCACCAGGAAGGTGTAGGTGCCTTCCTCGATCAGTCCGTAGGACTTCTCGGAGATGACCGGAGCCAGCAGGATGTCGCGGGGGTCAGCGATGGTCGTCACTTGGCCTCCTCCTTGTTCTCTTCCTGGACGCTCTCGGCGGGCCCGTGGATGAACGTGTTGAGCGCCTCGACGCTGAACACGACGTCATCGCTGTTGAGCACGTCGTACGTGTTGAGCTGGTCGGGTGCGATGGGATGCACACCGTCCAGGTTCTGCACGCTCTTCCACGCCGCGATGTCTTCACGTCCGACGACGAGCAGGACCTTCTTGCGGTCCGAGATCTCGCCCAGGAACGCCTTGGCGCCCTTCGTCGAGGGAGTCTGACCGGCGACCAGCTCGGTGATCACGTGGATACGCTCGTTGCGCGCCCGGTCGGAGAGGGCTCCGCGCAGGGCGGCGGCCTTCATCTTCTTGGGCGTCCGCTGGCTGTAGTCACGCGGCTGCGGGCCGTGGACGGTGCCACCACCGGCGAACTGCGGTGCACGGGTCGAGCCCTGACGAGCGCGGCCGGTGCCCTTCTGGCGGTACGGCTTCTTTCCACCGCCGCGAACCTCGCCGCGGGTCTTGGTGGAGTGGGTGCCCTGACGCGCAGCTGCGAGCTGAGCGACGACAACCTGGTGGAGAAGCGCGATGTTGGCAGGCGCGTCGAAGATCTCCGCGGGGAGATCGACGGTGCCGTTGGTCTTGCCGCCGGCGACCTTGACGTCCAGCGTCAGCTTGGTCGTCGATGTCTCGGTGCTGGTCATGCCCGTGCACCACCCTTCACTGCACTCTTGACGATCACGAGGCCACCCTTGCGGCCGGGGATCGCACCCTTGATCAGCAGCAGGCCGTTCTCGGCGTCCACCTTGTGGACCGAGAGGTTCTGCGTCGTGATGCGGTCGCTACCCATGCGGCCGGACATGCGCATGCCCTTGAACACGCGGCCCGGAGTGGCGCAGCCACCGATGGAACCGGGGCGACGGTGCACAGCCTGGGCGCCGTGCGAGGCGCCCTGGCCGGCGAAGCCGTGGCGCTTCATGGTTCCGGCGAAGCCCTTACCCTTGCTGGTTCCGGTGACGTCGACGTAGGCGCCGTCCTCGAAGACCTCGGCGGTAAGTTCCTGGCCGACCTCGTACTCCGAGGTGTCGGCAACGCGGAGCTCCACAACGTGGCGGCGCGGGGTGACGCCGGCCTTGGCGAATTGGCCGGAAGTCGGCTTGTTCACCTTGCGCGGGTCGATGGCGCCGAACGCGAGCTGCACGGCGCTGTAGCCGTCACGCTCTTCGGTACGAATCTGGGTCACGACGTTGGGCCCGGCCTTCACGACGGTGACCGGAACGACCCGGTTGTTCTCGTCGAAGACCTGGGTCATGCCGAGCTTCGTGCCCAGGATTCCCTTGATCTTGGTATCAGTCATTGTTTTTGTCTCCGCCGCGCTCACTGAATATTGACGTCGACGCTGGCCGGAAGGTCGATGCGCATGAGCGCGTCCACCGTCTTGGGCGTCGGGTCGAGGATGTCGATAAGCCGCTTGTGAGTACGCATCTCGAAGTGCTCGCGCGAGTCCTTGTACTTGTGCGGCGAGCGGATGACGCAGTACACGTTCTTTTCGGTCGGCAACGGCACGGGTCCAACGACGCGGGCCCCGGTACGGGTCACCGTCTCGACGATCTTGCGCGCTGACGCGTCGATCGCCTCATGGTCGTAGGCCTTGAGCCTGATGCGGATCTTCTGTCCCGCCACGCTTAGTGTCCTTTTCTTGCCGCGTTTCGTAGAACCACCCGAGTCGGGCCGAACTACCTCGTCGTCTGCACAGTCCTTACCTGGGCCGCAACTGTCCGAACGCTAGGCGACCGGGACGCACCCGATCCGCTGCCGCTGTTCATCTGTCATGGTTCTCCGGTACACGCGGTCGGGCGTGTCGCCCTCCCACTCATTCTCCGACCCGCAACTTTTCAGCTTTCGGGCCGGGAATTCGCACCGGATGCACTCGAAATCGAGTGCACAGTAGGTACTGCTTCCGTCTTGCATGGGCCGCGAACAGCTCTTTCGAACCGCTCGACGACGTTCTTCACCCCACCTGTTTCAGGCCGCAATAGATCGCGTCCCAGACAAGGCAACCCGACCAGTATGCCGTACGAGGCCCGAGACTTCAAACCGACCCGGACCGGTGCCGCAGCCACAGAACTTACTTTCGAGTAAGGTGTCGGGATGACGACTTCGAGTCCTACCTTCGCCGCCTGGCAGAAGCTTCCGGACAACGCCCTCGGTCACACTCTCTTCTCTCTGGCGATGTGTGTACGCGTTCCCTACTTCGGCTCGGTGCTCCCCCGCGTCGTCGACATGCGGCCCGGACGTTGTGAGGTTCACGCCCCGAAATGGTGGGGCGTGCGCAACCACCTCGGCACCTTTCACGCGATCGCCGCCTGCAACCTCGCCGAGGTCGCCATGGGCATGCTGTCCGAAGCGACCGTGCCGAGCACGCATCGATGGATTCCGAAGTCCATGACGGTCGACTACCTCGCCAAGGCGAACGGATCGCTGCGGGCGATCGCCGAACTACCGGAGCCGCCGGACTTTGCCACCATCACCGAGGGCGCCGAGCTGGTGGTGCCGGTACGCATCGTCGACCGCGCGGGGAACGAGGTGGTCCACGCTGACATCACGACGTGGGTGACACCCCGCAGTGCGGGACCGGAGACTTCCTAGCTCTCGGGCAAGCAGCCACGGTGAGCGCACCGACGCGGAAGCGGAGGTGGACGACGGCACGACGCATGTCGAAGCTCACATTTCGGTCCCGGCCCCTCCGCGGCGGTGAATTACCCTGCGGGAGTACTGCGGACACCGGGCCTGACGTTCGCACACCATGGCCGTCGACGTGGAAGACGCAGAGGTTGCGGCGGTCACGGGAGTGGAACTGGTACAGGTGTGCGGCATTTATCGTGTACCTGTCTGCGCGCGTTACAGAAGATTCCCCGGCCCCTTCCCCGGGCGTGGACATGGTTCGCGGGTCTGGCTTCATCTCACTTCTCGCGTGCCATACTCGAGGACATGCCTGCACCTGACACCGCCGTACTTGTCGAGGGAATCGAAAAATCCTTCGGTGACGTCGCAGCGTTGCGGGGCGTGAGCTTCGAGGTACCCCGCGGCACGGTTCTGGGCATCCTCGGTCCCAACGGGGCCGGAAAGACCACCACCGTCAACGTCCTGTCCACACTGCTCCGGCCTGATGCCGGACGGGCCTTCGTCGCCGGGCACGACGTCGTCACCGAATCGGCGGACGTGCGCCGGAGCATCATGATGACGGGGCAGTACGCGGCCCTCGACGAGTCGTTGACCGGCCGCGAGAACCTCGTGCTGTTCGGGCGTCTGATGGGTCTGCCCAAGGGCGACGCGAAGGCGCGGGCCCAGGATCTCCTCACTCAGTTCGACCTCCTCGACGCCGGTGACCGAAAGGTGTCCGGCTACTCGGGCGGTATGCGTCGACGCGTCGACATCGCGTGCGGTCTGGTGATCCGGCCGGAAGTGGTGTTCCTCGACGAACCGACCACTGGTCTCGACCCCCGCAGCCGTCAGGGCGTGTGGGGTCTCGTGTCTGCGCTGAAAGATCAGGGCATCACCATTCTGCTCACCACGCAGTACCTCGAAGAGGCCGACTTGCTGAGCGACAACATCGTGGTCATCGACAAGGGCACGGTGATCGCCGAAGGCTCGGCGGACGACCTCAAGGCCCGCACCGGCGGCAGCTATTGCGAAGTGGTGCCGGTCCAACTCTCCGATCTGCCGCGCGTGCGCGAGGTTCTTGCAGGCCTGTGCCCTCCCGACCGCGTCATCGAGGAAGGTTCCGACCGCTTGTCGATTCCGGCCGAGCACGGTGCCCAGACTCTCGCCGAGGTGCTTCGTCGCCTCGACATGGCTGGTGTGAAACTTGCCGACATCGCACTCCGACGACCGTCGCTCGATGACGTGTTCCTCTCACTCACCGGACATGCACGCGTCGACGAGAGCCTGCCGTCGTGACGGCGCCCCCGCAGGTAGCCTTCGAACGCGCTCTCGCGGGCAAGCACCGCAAGCCCCAGCCGTCCAACGTGCAGCAGTGGGTTGCACTGACCCAGCGAAATCTCCACACCATGTCGGTGACGGGTCAGTTCTTCATCGCGGTGCTGGCGCCGTTGATCTTCACGGTCGGCTTCTACCTACCGCTGCGTCTGGTGATGAAGTTCCAGGGCGTCGACTACGCCCAGTTCGTCATGCCGATCATCGTGCTCCAAGCGATGGCGTTCACGGCCGTGTCCGCCGCGCATCGAGCGGCGACCGAGGCGTCGAACGGTATGAATACCCGATTCCAGACCATGCCCGTGGGAGCAGCCATACCCTTGGCGGCGCGCATGTCGGCGTCACTCGTGCACTCGTCCATTTCGCTCGTCGCTGCCGTGACCTACGGGTATCTCATCGGTTTCAGGTTCGATGGCGGCACGCGGCTGACCCTCGGCTTCTGTGCCCTGGCGATGCTTATCGGGTTCGCACTCACGACCGGTGCCGATGCGCTCGGAACGCTGACGGGGAGCCCGGAAGTCACCAGCCAGGCGCTCACGCTCCCGCAGCTGATTCTGGGGATGTTCTCCTCCGGATTCGTTCCGGTAAGCCAGTTCCCGGAGTGGGCGCAGGGCTTCGTGCGGAACCAGCCGATATCTCAGTTCTCCGAATCGATGCGTGCCATGACCGAGGGCACGATCACCCTGCACCAGATGACGCCGACTCTGCTGTGGTGCGCCGGACTCGTGCTCGCTTTCGTTCCGTTGTCGATCTGGTCGAATGTGAGGCGCGGATGACCACCGAGTATCGAGCCGAGGCGCCCACCCGGGTGACGTTCCCCGCGGTGTCGAAGCCGCATCCCGAGAATTCGGCGTCCGCCCTGGTGGTTCACAGCCTGTTGCAGACGAAACGGCTTCTTGTGCGTTGGGCTCGCGACCCCGGAACGATGATCCAGGCCATCGTCTATCCCGCGCTGATGCTCGTCATGTTCTGGGCCGTGCTGGGCATTTCGATCACCAAGGCCACGGGCGTCAACAGTCTGTACGGCACCGTCCCCATGATCACTCTGGTCGGTGCCATGTTCGGCTCCATCGCGGGGGGACTGTCCCTCAAGAAGGAATGGGCCAACGGCCTGCTCGGCAGGTTCTGGGTTCTCCCCGTCCACAGGGCTTCTCCCCTGGTCAGCCGGCTGCTGGCCGAGTGTGTGCGCATCTCTCTGACGACGCTCCTCATCATCGCCGTCGGAATTGCCCTCGGTTTTCGGTTCGACCAGGGCATCCTCGCCGGCGTGGGCCTCATGCTTCTGCCACTTCTCTTCGGCGTCAGCTTCGCGACGATGGTGACGGCCCTCGCTGTCAACGCGGGGAAGGCACCACTCGTCGAACTGCTGTCCCTGCTCTGCACCCTTCTGCTGTTCTTCAACTCGGGATTCGTACCCACCGCCGCGTACCCGACCTGGTTGCAGTCGTTCGTCGAGAACCAGCCGATGTCCTGTGCCATCGACGCGATGAAGGGTCTGTCGATGGGCGGTCCGGTGGCGGAACCACTGATCAAGACGATCGCCTGGTCGATCGGTGGACTGATCGTATTCACCTACCCCGCGGTGCGCGGATACCGAAGGGCCGCAGGGACTCCCCCGTAGCACCCACGTCCGCGTGCGGTCCCGTCGAGTCCCGCGGAATCAGCGAGGGGTCCTGCCTGTGAGGGGTGGCTGAATCACCAACGGGTCGTCTGCGGCCGGCGGACCGTACACACCCCCGCTCCGAGTCGCGTTCTCCTGCCCGAGATCGTCGGGGCGTGGAACATTGACCGCACCACGCTGTTCGAGGTACTCCTGCGACTGGCACGTCCAGTCGAGGGCCGGTTCACGTGGTTCCGCCTCGGTGACCAGTCGGCGGGGGGCGTCGTACACGCACATCGGGCCCTGCGTGCCGACGAGGAGCAGATCGGCCAGTCCGCCCTTCTCGATCGAACCGATCTTCGGCAGTGCCGTGGGCATGATCGACAGGCCGTAGTCGAGTGACGGTTGCCGATCCGCCACGATGCGGGTGGGGAGGACCAGATCGGCGAGCATGGTGCCGAGGGAGTCGCGGTTGCCGGCAAGCAGGGAGTCGAGGCTCGCCATCATTTGGGGCGAGCGTCCCATCAATTCGACGAGGGCCGCATCGTTGGCCTGCAGTTGTTCGAAGACATTTCGTGCGGTGCTCGCCGATCCGGGCAGTGCTGCAGCCAATCCGTCGGCGCTGTCCAGGAGTGGCATTCCCTTGTCGACGATGGTGGTGAGCGCTTCTGTGCGGCTGTCGAGTAGCTGCGCTGCCTCGGCCGAATTGTCGAGCAGGTTCTGCAGGTCCGGTCCGGTTCCCTGGAAGGCGGTGCCGAACGTGTCGGCAATCGTCGAGAGGTCGCGCACGTCGAGTGTGTTCACCAGGTCGGTCGCCTGAACGAGGGTAGCGTCCAGCGACTTCGGAACCCCGTCCGCCGGGATGGCGATGACGTCTCCGTCGACCAGATAGGGCGGCTGGTCGGTGGTGGGCATGATGTCGAGCGACTGAATGCCGACCGGATTCTCGGTGCTGATCTTCGCGACGGACCCGATCGGTATCTCGGTGCCCGGATGCAGTTCGATTCCGAGCACGATGCCCGAACCGGGCGGGCTGACGTCGACCGATTCGACTGTGCCCACTCCCACACCGCGGTAGTTCACCGAGGTTCCGCGGGCGAGCCCGGCTGCGTTGTCCAGTTCGGCGCTCAGCCGGAGAGGATCGTCGAACGTGTCCGGTCCGGCGACGTACCGCAACCCGAACAGGATCGCGACCAGCGAGATCACAACGAACATGACGAGCTGCGCCACGACGTGCCGGGTCATCAGCGGACACCTCCGCCGAGGACCTCGGCCAGCGTCCGGGCTTCCGGGACCTCGAGGGGCGCCGAGCCGGTGAGCAGTTTCGCGATGACCGCCGTGACGTCGAAAGTCCCGTTGAAGGTCACGTAGTCGCCGGGTGTGGTGGCGGCGAATCCACCGAGGAACCGTGCGACCGCGTCCAGTGTCGGCGCCAGCTCCGATTCGAACCCTTCGAGGGCGGCCAGTACCGTGCCGGCGTCATCGATTTCGGCCGACAGCTCCGTTCCGGCGCTCCCGAGGACACGTTCGGCTTCCCCGGTGAGTGCGGACGCCTGGTGCATGAGCGCGGTGATCTGTTCACGCTGGGACAGCAGTAGGTCGATCACCGGCGACATTTCGGTCAGCGCGCGATCCAGTATCGGCTGCCCGGCCGCCAATTCGGCGGAAAACGCATGGGACGCCCCTATTGCCCTGTTCAGTTCGTCACGGTGGTCGTCGACGACGCCCAGCGTGTCGTTCAACATGTCCGCGAGGTCTCGCACCTTGTCGGAGCGGCCGGCGAAGGCTGCGCTCAATTCCCTCATGATGGTGCTCATCTGATCGATTCCACTGCCGTTGAGCACGGTGGCGAGCGCTGCCAGTCCACTTTCGATGTCCGGGCCGCGCGACGTGCGTACCAATGGAATCGTGTCACCGTCGCCCATCGGCGCCCCGATTCCGTCCTCCAAGTTCAACCGCACGAACGGATTGCCGAGGGCAGTGGGCAACTCGATCCGCGCGGTGACATCTCGAGGCACACGGACGTCGTCACGAATCCGCATCTCGAGCCTGGCCGTGAAGTTTCGGGTGGACACCTCGGATACGCGACCGATCACATCCTGTCCGGCCCGGACTTCGGCACCGGGTACGACCCGGTCGGCACCCGCGAACTCTGCGGTGATGCGATACGACGGCCCGTCGGGCGCGTGACCGACCGACAGGCCTTGAAGGCTGAGCGAGCATCCGGACGTGATCGCGGCGGCCCCGAGGATCACCACAGTCGTCAGTGCGTGCATTCTGCTAAGAATCGTCATCGTCCTCCGACCATGAGTTCACGTAGCCCGAACGGATCGGACATGCTGGGAGGGAATTGAATCGGGTTGGTGATTCCTGGCCCGCGGCAGAGGATCGGATCGACCACCTGACACAGAGGCGACGTCGGCTCGGCCTGCGCAAGAGTGGTCGAGATGTTCAATCGGATGCGGGCACGCTGGTCGGGGGTGACCGCACGCTGAATGTTGTCGACGAGCAAGGGCAGCAGATCCATGATCTCGGCGAGGTCGGTGTCGTGCTGTCGAAGAACTCCACTCATTCCGGCGAGGTTGTCGATACTGGCACTCAGGTCGCCGCCGCGAGCGGCAACGAGCTGATCGATGTGGTCCAGCAGAGTCATGAGCTGCACTATCGTGGAGCCGGTCTCGAACTGCTGTCCGGCGAACTCGTCGCCGACGACAGTCAGCGACTGTGCCAGCGAGTCGACCTGAGCCTGCCGCGCCGAGATCGTCGTGACGAGCACCTCCACATTATCGATGAGGGCGCCGATGTCCTCGCTGTTGCCGGCGACGACCGAACTCGCCTGGGACAGCGTGCGGATGGCATCGTTCATCGCCTGGCCCGTACCGTGAGTGGACGCCGCGGTGGCCGAGAGTGCGGCTCCCACGTTGCCGCCTTCCGGACCGAGCACCTCGACCACAGTCTCGACACTGTCCATCAGTTGGTCCCAGGTAATCGGCGAGTGACTGCGCTCGAGCGGGATGGTGTCGCCACTGCCCAGTACCGGTCCCCCGGTGTAGGCCGGTCCGAGTTCGACGAAGCGTTCACCGATCGCGGACGACACCAGCACATACGAATGCGCATCCGCAGGAAGGCTGACGTCGGCGGCGACCGACATGGTGACCAGAACGGTCGCACCCCTCGGTTCCACCGCCTCGACGGCGCCCACCGGGACACCCAGCACGGTGACCTTGGTTCCGGGAAAGACCCCGTTCACGTAGGCGAACTCCGAATGCACTGTGGTTGAGGACGAACGGAAGATCACCAGCCAACCGGCCACTGCGATCGCCACGACGAGCCCGACCGTCAGAGCGATCCCCACAGCCCTGCGCGCCGCGGTCTTCACGAACACCCCGTCAGCAGTCCGACGACGCACAGCAGGTTGTCCGCGATGAAGGCGGAGGGTGCGGAGACGTCGGCCCAATCGCCCGTTCCGGTCGAGTTGACCAGGGCGCGTGCGGCCGGTGCACCCTGTGTGAGGAGGGTATCGATATTGCCCAGGTTGGCGTTGAGGCGGTCCGTCACCGCACGTGCGTTCGCAAGCAGGAGGTCGAGATCGTGTGTGTTCTCGCCGAGGAACTGCGACGCCTGAGCTACCAGGGATTCCAGATCGTCGACCATCTGACGTATCGCTTCCCGTCGCGTCGCCAGCGTCTTTATGACGACCTCGGCGTTTCCCAGCAGCGTCGACAACTGGTCCTGTTGACTTACCAGCACATCCGTCACAGTTCGGGAACTGTCGAGCAATTGCGTGATCTGGTCGGCATTCTTGGCCAGGATCGCGGACGCTGCGCTGATCCCTGCCAGCGCATCCCGGTTGAGGGTGGCATCCGTGGGCATCGTGTCCCTGACCGTCGCAACCATCTTCTGCAGTCCCTCGACGTCCAGTTCGCTCGCTGCTTCGATCGCGCCGGACCCGATGTCGTCGAGGGAGTAGGGCACGCTGGTGCGGCTCAGCGGGATCACTCCGTTCGACGGCGTTTCACCCGGCCCGGAAGGCGCGACATCGAGATATCTCTTACCGAGGATGGTCGACAGTTTCACTCCCGCCGAAGTCGTGGAGCCGAGGCGTCGTTCACCGTCGAGCCGGAAATGTACGTGGACCCGATCGCCGGCAAGCTCGACCTCCGTGACCCGGCCGGCAGGAACTCCGGCGACGTAGACGTAGTCCGAGGTGGTCAGGCCTGCCGCGTTGGCGAGTTCCGCCGTGTACGCGTCGGTCCGAACGGTAAAGCTCAGCCGAGGGACGACGAGGACGACTACCAGAACCAGTGTGGCGGCCGTGATTCCCACGGCTCCCACGGCAAGAGGACTGACCGGTCGCACACGTTCCTTGCCGGACAGGGAGTCCCAAACGTTCCGAACCTTGTCCACGAACGTCATTGGCAATACCTCGAATGCAGGTCTGGACCCAATGCGCCTTCCTGACCGTCGACATTGACGATGAAGGTGCACAGGTAGATGTTGAGCCACGATCCGTACTCGCCGGCGCGGTTGACGGAGGCGAAGAAGCTCGGAGTCGCCGTCATCAGGTGGTCGAACTCGGCGTTCGCGCCGAGCATCGCACCCGTAAGCGAATTCATCCGGTCTACCGTTCGGGTGAGTTCGGGAACTCGGCCGTCGAGGATGTCGATCATGGAGGCACTGACGGCAGCCGTGTTGTCAAGGGTGTCGATCAACACGTCGTTGTTCTCGGCGAGCATCCCGGTGAACGCGGTGAGGCTTTCCACCAAGTGCGAGAGTTCTGGTCCCCTGGCGGCCGCGGTGGTGGCGACGACCTCGAGATTGCCGATGAGCTCACCGATGACCTGATCGTGATTCGCCAGATTTCCGGTCACCGCGGTGACCCGTCGCAGCAGGGTGTCGACACTCGTTCTCCGGCCGTCGAATACGGCGACGACCTCGGAGGCGAGTTCGTTGACCAGTATGGGATCGATCGCCTCGAACAGGGGCTTGAAACCATTGAACAGACCCGTCAGGTCCAGGGCAGGCGAAGTGCGGTCGAGCGGGATCGTCTCCCCCTCCTCGAGCGTGCCTTTCCCGATTTCTCCTGCACTCAGGTCGAGGTACCGGACACCCAGCAAGTCGCCGTACCGGATGGCGACGGTGGTGTCGGCGGGCAACTTCTGATCGCGCTCCACCCGGAAACCGACCAGGGCAGAGGCGGTTCCGGCATCACCGTCCACGATCTGCACCGAATCGACCTTTCCTACTCGCACGCCGGCGATGGTGACGTCGCTGCCAGGCGTGACGCCCTGGGCGTCGGTGAACATCGCCTTGAATCCGACCGTCGGGCCGGGGACGGGGACGCGCAGGGTGTTGACCACGAGAACTGCGGCGAACACCGCGACGACCAGGAAGATCGCCAATTTGAACGCCGATCTGCGGACGTTCATCGACCACGTCCTTCACCGCAGTTGGGCCCGCTGAGGCCGGGATAACGAGGGCAGTCCGCAGCGGTGTACGGCCGCGGATTCGACAGGTCGGCGGCGACCCGCACAGCAAACTTGCCGGTCGCGAAAACCGATGCCCCTGCCTCGCCGAACGGACCGAGCTCGTCGAGTGTTGCCCGCAGCATGTCGGACTTACTCGCCATCGTGCCGAGGGTGGGTGAAAGATTCAGTGCTACAGCGATCAACGAATCGGCGTTCTCCTCCACGACTGCCCCCGAGTTCCTGGAGACGACGAGACTGGCGGCGAGAAACCCGGTGAAGCTGTCGGCGTTCTCCACCAGGGTGTGCGACAGAGACGTCGCCGCCTCCATCGTTGCCAGTAGATCCGGGGACGCCGCAGCCAGCTGCTCACTGAGACGGGCGATCTGCGGGGCGCGCTGCGCCACCGAATCGACGAGCGGCGCTGTCGCCTGCGCGACCTCGTGGAAGCTGTCGAGAGTGTGACCCAGCTGCTCGCCTCGGCCGCGCAGCGCGTCCGCGACCGCACTGAGGGCCGCCTGCATCTGTTCCGGCTCCACCTCGGACAACAGCTGGTAGACGCGCGAGTACAGGTCGTACATCTGCACCGTTTCGGTAGAGGTGTCGGGTGGGAGGTGCGCTCCCTCGGCGAGCCTCGCTCCGGCTGCGGCGCCGGTGGGTACAAGGTCCACGATCTGGTCGCCGAACAGGGTGCGGGGCACGATCCGAACGCGAACGCTCGCCGGGATGTGGTGGATCTGGTGGGGATCGAGGCTGATCTCCAACCCCGACTTCTCGATGCCGGGATCGACACTGGCCACGGTGCCCACCGCGGCGCCTCGGTACGACACCGTCGAATGCGACTTCACGGCCCCTGCCTCTGCAGGCAGGGTCGCGTGCACGACGGGATCGGTCACGATCGACTCGGTGCCGAAGCCGACGAGGAGAATCGATCCGGTGGCGAGGACGACGACGCCGAGCAGTCCGCGAACGGCGAGGGCGATCGTCCCTGGGCCGCCCGGGCGGCCCCGCATCACGGCAGCCCCAGCGCGGGAGCGGACGGCACGAGACCCCAGAGTGCAAGAGTCAACAGCAGGTCCACGATTCCGATGGCGAGGATGCTGGTGCGCAACGCGCGCCCGGCGGCCCGGCCGACGCCCTCGGGCCCTCCGAATGCGTGATACCCGTACGAGCAGTGCACCAGCGCAATGATGGTGGCGAAGACGATCGCCTTGACGAACGAGTACAGGATGTCGATGGGAGTGAGCATGAGATGGAAGTAGTAATCGTAGGTACCAGCGGACTGTCCGGCGAAGGTGACGATCACCAGCCGCGACGCCAGGTAGGACGACAGGAGCCCCACGATGTAGAGCGGCACGACACAGATCAGGCAGGACACGAGCCGGGTGCTCGCCAGAAACGGCAGCGAGCGGATCGCCATCGCGTCGAGCGCGCTGATCTCCTCCGAGATCCGCATCGATCCCAGCTGCGCGGTGAACCCGGTCCCGACCTTGGCCGCGAGCGCTATCGACGCAATCACCGGCGCCAGCTCACGCGTGTTCAGAATCGCGGACAGGAGCCCGGACAACGACCCCATTCCCAGTAGATCGAGCCCGCGCAAACCCTCGATGCCCACCTGAGTGGCCGCAACTGCGGACATGGCGAACACGACTCCGATCGCGCCGCCGCCGGCGAGCACAGTGGCGCCACCGAAGCTGATGTCACCGACCTGACGCATGATGTGCCGCCAGTACTTCACCACTGCGAGGGGGATTCCTGCGACTGCGCTTCCGTAGAAAGTGAATTCCCGGCCCAGCCCCGTCAGCAGATTCAGGGGTTGACGAGCCTTCGACTTCGCCCAGTGCGCCGCGGACCATCTGGCATCGACCACCACCATCAGTAACCACCCACTGGGACGACGAGAACGGAATAAAGCTGACTGAGAACGGTATTCACGATGAACACCGAGATGAAAGCGAGGACCACTGCCTCGTTGACGGCATCGGCAACACCACTGGGACCACCCTTGGTGTGCAGGCCCTTGAAGCTGGCGATCAGCGCTGAGGTGACGGCGAAGGCGGCGGACTTGACGAGCGCGACGACGAAATCCGAGAGCCGGGTGTACTGGGACAGTGCGGTGAGGAAGCTGCCGGCCGAGGTGTCCTGGACGACGACCTGAAAGAAGAAGCAGGCCGACACACCGATCGCCGTGACCATCGCGCACAGCGCGACCCCGACGACGACCGATGCGAGAACCCTCGGGACGACCAGCCTTTCGATCACGTTGAGCCCGATGACTTCCATGGCCTCGACCTCTTCCCGGATCGTGCGCGACCCCAGGTCGGCGCAGATTGCGGAACCCCCGACACCGGCCAGCATCAACGCGCATACCAGTGCAGACGCCTGCCCGACGATCACGAAGCCGACGACCGCCCCGGTATATCCCTCGGCACCGAGCTGACCGGCGAGACTGCCGATCGTCACAGCGATCAGAACCCCGATCGGGATCATGAGAAGCAGTGCAGGCGCCGAGGTGACCGACGCGAGCCGCCACGCCTGGTCGAGAAATTCTCGCCATGCCAGCTTGCGCCTGCTGAGCACTCGCACTGCGGCAACCACAGTCGCAATCGAGAAACCGATGAGCGCGCCGACCTCATGGGCGAACTGGCTCAACGGCCCCTTCGTGGGTGGCAGTTCGAATGTCATCTCGGCACGGGTTCAGACCACGACGCTGTTCGCGCCGTGCATTTTTCGAAGTTCGCCCTTGACGACCTTGCCGCTGGCATTGCGCGGTAACGCCTCGACGACGACGACGTCTTTCGGATGCTTGTAGCGAGCCAGTTTGTCGTCGAGCCATGCCGTGAGCTCGTCGGCCGAGAGGTCGTCACCGTCGTCGGCGAGCGCCACGATGGCCACGGGCACTTCGGTCCACTTCGGGTCGGGGCGGCCGACGACGGCTGCCTCGCGGATCCTCGGATGTGCGAACAGTACGTTCTCCACCTCGGCGCAGTAGATGTTCTCGCCACCCGAGATGATCATGTCTTTCTTGCGGTCCACGACGTAGACGAAGCCTTCCTCGTCCTGCCGCACGAGGTCACCGGAGTGGAACCAGCCGCCGGCGAAAGCCTCGGCTGTGGCGGTCGGGTTTTGCCAGTACTCCTGCATCATGGTCGGTCCGCGGTAGACGATTTCGCCGACGGTGCCCGGCTCGACGTCGTTCATCTCGTCGTCCACGATGCGGGTGTGGAGCGTCGGGATCGGCTTGCCCACGGAACCGAGTTTGCGCATCGCGTCGGCGCCGTCGAGCACGCACGTGATCGGTGACATTTCGGTCTGCCCGAACACCGCGACGATCAGAGCGTGCGGGAAGGTGTCCGCCATGGAACGGAGGACCGTATCCGACGCCGGGGCTGCACCCCAGCTGATGACTCGCAGCGCGAGATCGCGACCCTCGACGGTGGGGTCGGCACACACTGCCTGCCACTGAACCGGTACCAGGAAAACGGAGGTGACCCGTTCCTGTTCCCACACGTCCAGCATCTCGGTGGGATGAAAGGCCTTGAGGGGATGGATCACTGTGGTCCCCCCGAGCATCAGCATGGGGGCGACGGAACCGAGCGCGGCGACGTGGAATACCGGTGACGCAAGGAACCCGATGTCGTCACCCCGGTCGTAGCGCATGGCGCGGATGCAGGTGATGGCCTGCCCGACCATGTTCGAGTGGGACAGCACCGCCCCTTTGGGGGTTCCGGTGGTTCCGGAGGTGTACAGAATGAGCGACGGGGTGTCCTCCGGAAGGTCGACAGGGTTGTACGCAGGCCCGCCTTCGACGAGTAGCGCCTCGTAGCCGAGCACGTCGCCCTCGGTCACCGCGCCCATGTTCACGACCAGGCTCAGCTCCGGAACTTCCTGGCGTACGGCCGCGACCAGCGGCGCGAGCGCCGGCTCGGTGAACACGGCACGTGCACCGGAATCGCGTGCGATGAACGCGACCTCAGGGGGTGTGAGCCGAAAGTTGACCGGCACGGCGATGGCGCCGAGCGCATTGATCGCGAGCACCGCTTCGAAGAACTCGGTCCGGTTGAGGGTCAGGAGGAGGACGCGATCACCGAACGCGACTCCACGGCGGGACAGTGCCCCGGCAAGCGCCTCGGAGCGGTCGTGGAGTTGACGCCAGGAGGTGTTCTGCCCGAGGAAGCGAAACGCGGCATGGTCCGGCTTCATCTCGGCATGGGTCGCTACCCAATTGTTCCAGTGGTTGCGGCGGGATTGCAGTGGCTGGGTGAGCAGCTCGCTACGAGATGGCATTGTGTTCGTGGTCCCTTCGCTGTACTCGTCTCTTCCAGCGCGCTTCGACGGACCTGCGCGATGGCTGTGACGAGTATTACAAATCATGACTGTGATCGGAACGGTTTTGTTAACCGAAATTCGCGTGCTGAACGGATGCGGACGGCTCGAATGATCGGTGGAATCACCCCAGGAAGCGAGCCGCTCGCTTGCCGAGCATCGCGGTCACTCCCTCGACGAAATCCTGCCCCTGCAGCAGTTCGGTCTGCCCGGCCTTCTCCCGCTCGAGGGCACCTTCGAGCGCTGTCAGCGTCGATGCCGTGAGCGCCCTCTTGGTCAGTTCGACGGCACGCCGCGGACCATGAGCCAGCTTCGCCGCGACGGCGTCGACGTGAGCCGCCAGTTCACCGGCCGGTAAGACTCCCGCGATCAACCCTTCGCGCTCGGCCTCCGGCGCCCCCAGGCGTTCACCGAGCAACGCCATCCGGGTGGCCCTCGCGCGGCCGATCGACGCAGCGATGAGCGCACTGGAACCGCCGTCGGGCATCAACCCGATGTTGACGAACGCAAGGAGCAGGTACGCATCCTGGCAGGCGTAGGTGAGGTCGGCTGCCAGCGCGATCGAGGCGCCGACCCCTGCTGCGGCACCGCTCACCTGCGCTATGACAGGCACCGGCAGGTCGACGATGGCTCGTACCACCCTGTTCGCCGCCTCCATCACCACCTCGGGTGACGCCTCCCTACCTCCCGCCGCCGCAGCGGCGGCGAGGTCGGCGCCCGTGCTGAAAGCTTTTCCCGCTCCGGAAATGACGACGACCCGGACGGAGCGGTCGGTGGCCGCGCCGGTGAGGATCGCGCCGAGAGCTGTCATGTGCGCCAGGTCCAGCGCATTCATCCGGTCGGGGCGATCGATGGTGATCCGGAGGATCCCGCCGTCGCTGACGACGCGGAGGCCGTCGACCGCGGGAGCGGTCACGACGCTGCCCCGACGCGCATACCCGTCGCGTCCGAAAGTCGTCGAGTGATCAATGCTTCGGCTTCGGTGAATTTCGTTCTCAGCATCTCAGTGCACCTCTTCATAGGTGCCGCCCCGCGGCGGCCCGGCTATCGACGACGTAGAGCGCGCGCGGCCCCGAACCGGCTGAACACGCATGCGAATACTGGTTAACTTATTCGCCAACTCACACCGGTGTCAATGCTGGGCAAGCACTATCAGTACGTGTGCACAGCGATTTCGGCATGTTGGCGCGAGCCGGGCCCCGGAACTGCACCCGGAGTCGATCGATACGCACGGGAGTGCCGGTTAAGATGACGAACAGATAAACTGGCAGCACAGGCCGACTACCGGAGGTGACCATGGCCCGGACCAACACGGCGGCCGGCGCCGCCACCGAAAGGCCCATTCGCCGTCGGCCGAAAGACCGCAAGGCGCAGATCGCCACCGTCGCTGCGGAAGCGTTCAGCGAGCGCGGCTACCACGCCGTCGGCGTCGACGACATCGCAGCCACCATCGGAATCTCAGGTCCCGCCCTCTACCGGCACTATCCCAACAAGTACGCCCTGTTCGTTCATGCAGCCACCACGACCGCCGATGCACTGCGCACCGCCGCCGACGATGCACTCGCAGGCCTCGAAGAGGCGGCCGCCGGGGAGCGGCTCGACCGGCTGATCTCCGCGCTGGTCACCAACACGATCGAACACCGCAAACTGGGGGGCCTCTACCGGTGGGAGGGCAGGTACCTCCAGGCCGACGACCGCACTCGCATCCGGAACGTCTTCGTCCACGTAACGCAATGCGTGGCGGCGCCGCTGCGAGAGCTGCGGCAGGAACTGTCGGCCGTCGATGCCACGACTCAGGGTGCCGCGACACTCAGCGTGATGGCCAGTATCAGCGCACACCGCACCGCCCTGGCTACTCGTCGCCTCCACGCGCTTCTGACGAGCGCGTGTGAGTCGATTCTCCGCACAACCCTTCCGCCTGCCGTACCGACCGGTGACGTGCCGGCACGAGTCGAGGGCACGGGCGGGCTGACCATGACGTCCAAGCGCGAGTTGCTGATCAACGAGGCCGTGCACATTTTCGACCGGAACGGCTATCACGACTCGAGTATCGAGGAAATCGGCGCGGCCGCTGGAATCAATGCCTCCAGTGTGTACCGGCACTTCCCCAGCAAGGCAGATCTTTTGGCGGCAGTTTTCTATCGTGCGGCGGATCGGCTCGCAGTGGCGACGTCGGCTGCCCTGTCCGCCGCTACCGACCCTCGGGAGGCGCTGTGCACCCTGGCGGAGTCGTATCTGGAATTGGCTTTCCGCAATCCGGCCGTGCTGTCCGTCTACTTCGCCGAAATCGGGAATCTGCCCGAGAACGAACGACGAAATCTCCGCAACGTGCAGCGTCTCCACGTCGAGGAGTGGGTACATCTCGTCACCGCGGTGCGGTCGGAGCTTTCGGCAGCCGAGGCGCGGTTCCTCGTACATGCCGCGCTCGGCCTGGTACTCGACATCGGCCGGCTCATCCACTTCGATACCGCCGAGGAGTCACGCGCCCGGCTCCACGCTCTGATGGTGGCCGTCCTCCTCGGACAATGACGGACCAAGGGCGCCGCGGTGGTTGTCCTTGTCTGCGCCGAGGTCCCGCGGCCGGTAGCCCACCGGATAACCCGGATAAGTGCGATTGCGCGCGTCCCGGGCGGCCTTCGAGCTGGTGCGCGGCGGCAGGAAGCGTACGAACTTGCCCCGCAATCGGAGCACACGCCGGGTGGTGTGCTGCAACCACACCGGTGCAGCGTCGAATCCGAACGCCGACAGCATCATCGGGTCGAGCAGAGCATTTACTCCCTGCGCCACGAAGGGCCGCAACGGCCTGGGGAACCACGAGCAGAACAAATCTCGCGTGTAGGTTCCGACGCGATGGTTGTCCTCCGTGTACCGGAAGTGTTTCCGCTCGTAGTCGGCTTTGAATCGGTAGAAATCCTCGTAGCTCGTGGGAATGTCCTTGATACCCATTCGAACCCCGACGCCGCGGTAGAAGTGGAAACACGCGAGGCGCTCGTGCGGAGTGAGCCGCCGCCACCCGAAGCGGTCGATCCAATCGATCGGCTCGTAGATGAACGTGGTGAGCACGTACAGCATGTCGTCATTGTCGATGTCGTACTTGCCGTGCATGCGGTTGACCACACGCAGGGATTCGATCCCCCGCTCGGAGTCGTACCCGTGTTCGACGAGTTCTGCCATCAGGAGGGCCGTGTCGTCGTAGCGCTTCTGTGGCCGCTTCTCGAATTCACCGGTGCGCTGGAGCAATTCGGAGACGGTCGGGACACAGTAGGTCCGGAACAACGCGAACTCGAGGGACCGCTGGTAGTCCCAGGGAAACTCGAAACCTGCCGTGATGCGGTGAATCTCCTGGTGATCACGCACCGGATCGAGTTGTTCGATTCGGTGTACCCAGCCATACCTGCCGCGGGGAGCGGCGCCTGGGGACCTGCCGGCACTGTCGTTCTTCATCAGCATGGGATTGTCGCCCTTTCCGGCCGCACTCAGCGCCCGTGACGGTTCTTCAGCATCCAGGCGGAAACAAGCATGTCGCGCTTCTTTCGCTCCATCGTCAGCAGATTCAACGGTGCCGCGAACCGCTGCCGGGCGATCGACTTGACCCTGCAGAACTCGCGCAGCCCGTCCGCTCCGTGGATGCGACCGAAACCCGAGTCTCCGACGCCGCCGAAGGGCAACGCAGCGACACCGGCGAAGCCGAGTACCGAACCGATCGTGACGACACCGACCCGCAAGGCTTCGGCCACGCGCATCGCCTTTCCGGCGTCCTTCGTGAATACGGAAGCACCGAGGCCGAAGGCGGTGCCGTTCGCTCTCGTCACCGCCTCGTCGAGACTCGCGACCTTGTTCACCACGACCGTCGGCCCGAAGGTCTCCTCGCAGATCGCCGTGCTGTTCTCCGGGACGTTGGTCAGGACGATCGGGCCCACGTAGCCGTCCTTGATGGAGTCGAGCCCGCCGACCACGGCGGAGCCACCCTTGTCCAACGCATCCTGTACGTGACGGCGCACGACGTCCGACTGGCTGGTCATCGTCATCGGCCCGTAGGACGCATCCTTCGGACCTGGGTGCAAAGCTTTCGCCTTGTCGGTGACCAATCGGACGAAATCGTCGTAGACCGAATCGACCACGTAGATTCGCTCCACTCCGGCGCACGTCTGCCCGGCGTTGCCCATGGCACCGAAGACGGCGAAGCCGGCCGCTTCCTCGAGATCTGCGTCCGAGTCGACCAGCATGGCGTCCTTGCCGCCTGCCTCCACGACGAGCGGAGTGAGCGTTTCCGCACACGCGGCCATCACCCGCTTGCCCGTCGCGGCAGAACCTGTGAAGGCGATCTTGTCCACGCCGGCTGCGACGAGCGCCGATCCGGTGGACCCATCACCCGTGACGACCTGGAGGACAGGCTGATGCGGGACGAGGGCCGCCCACTTCTCGGCGATCCATACCGCCACCCCGGGGGTCAGCTCGCTGGGCTTGAACACTACGGCGTTGCCCGCCGCCATTGCGTAGGAGACGGAGCCCATCGGGGTGTACACCGGATAGTTCCACGGACCGATGACGCCGACCACGCCCATCGGCTCGTATCCGACGCTGCTCGCCTGATTGGCACTGACCAGGCCGGAAGCCACCTTGCGGCGGCGCAAGACTTTGCCGGCGTTCTTGGCCGCCCAGTCGAGGTGCTCGATCGCGAGCATGACCTCGAGGAGTGCGTCGTCGTACGGCTTTCCCGTTTCGGCCGCAACCAGCCGGGCGAGTTGCTCGCCGTCCCGCGCCATCGACTTCTTCCAGTCGAGCAGCCACTTCTTTCGGCCGTCGAAACCGAGTCCCTTCCACCACTGAGCTGCGCTGCGGGCTCGCTCGACCGCGTCACGCACGTCACGCTTGCCGTGGATGGAGTACTCGGCCAGTACCTCGCCGGTGCGCGGGTCCAGGGACGAGAACGTTCCTGGTGACGGCTCCGCGGAAGGCAACGGCGTGGTGCCCGCACTCGTGTCGCTCGTTTCGGCCTGCTGTGGCATGGCACTTCCTCCCTGGGATCACATCAAATATATGTGATGTGATGTAATGTAGTGGACATCACAGTATGCGGCAGACCGCATTCCGGCAAGCCCCGCACAGACCCCTGCGCCGGGCCGGCCGTCCGCCGCCTCACCCACGAGGAGCCCTTCGCACATGAGCGTCGAATTCACCAGTGAACAGAAAGACTTCGCCGCGGCGATCGCCGATTTCTGCAGGCGCGAGACCGGCACCCGGGAACTGCGGGACAAGCTGACGAACCACGGGGAGCACAACCACAACCAAGACGTCTACGAGAAGATGGCCAAGCTCGGCTGGCTCGGAATCACGGTTCCGGAGGAATACGGCGGCTCGGGCGCAGGCCTCGTCGACATGTGCATCCTTCTGGAGGAGGCTGCCAAGGGAATGGCCCCGATCGGTGGCATCGGGCCGACGTGGATCACCGGTGGCGCATACGCCAAGTTCGGTACCGAGGCCCAGAAGGACGTCGTCCTGCGCGGCATCGTGGCCGGCCGATCGCAGTCGATCTCGATGTCCGAACCGGAGGCCGGATCGGACGTCGGAAATCTCAGCACCCTCGCGGAGAAGACCGCCGACGGCTGGGTGATCAACGGGCAGAAGACGTGGTGTTCCAACGCGCACTTTGCCGACAACATCCTCCTCGTGGCCCGCACGGGGCAACCGGTCAAGCGCGGCGCGGGGAGTTCTGCCGGGGAGGGAAAGCACGAGGGGCTGACGATGTTCCACGTGCCCGCCGGGACGGAAGGGCTGACGATCAGCGGCATCGGCACCATGGGCGGCAAGGAGGTTAACGACCTCTACTTCACCGATTGCGCGCTTCCCGCGGATGCCGTGGTCGGCGAGGTCGGCAACGGCTGGCGGCAACTGATGACCGGCTTGAACTTCGAACGCCTGATCCTCGCGGCCATGATGCTCGGTACGGCGCAGCGGGCGTTCAACGACACCCTCGAGTTCATCACCCAGCGCAAGCAGTTCGGGAGGCCGGTCGGAACGTTCCAGGTACTACGTCACCGTATCGCCGATCTCGCCACCGAAATCGAGTGCTGCAAGCTTCTCGTCTACAGCGTCGCCAAGGAGGCCGACGCCCACCCGGACAAGATGCTGGCCCGCGAAGCGTCGATGGCCAAGTTGAAGGTCACCGAGACTGCCAAGAAGGTGGCGCTCGAAGGCATGCAGATGATGGGCGGTTACGGCTACGCCACCGAGTTCGACATGGAGAAGCACGTTCGCTCGACCCTCGTCTCCAGCATCTACGGCGGCACCAACGAAATTCAGCGCGACATCATCGGTAAGACCTACGGCTTGTAAGCACCGCTCGCGGTTTATGCTGGTTGCCGCATCTAAGGAGTTACCCATGACGTTGCCCTCCGTGTCACGAAGCTCAGCGGCCCTGCGCCGTCGACCGCAGCTGTCCGACGACGTCGCCGTGCACGTGCGGAACCTGATCATGTCCGGGGGCGTTCGTCCGGGTGACTTCATCCGGCTCGACGACACCGCCGCGGAGTTGGGAGTCAGCGTCACGCCGGTGCGCGAAGCCCTCCTGACCCTGCGCGGTGAAGGGCTCGTCGAACTCGTCCCCCACCGCGGCTACGTGGTCGCCCCACTCAGTCGCGAGGACATCCACGACCTCTTCTGGCTCCAGAGTCAGATAGGCGAGGAACTCGCGGTGCGGGCCACCCGGGCGGCCACCCCCGAGGCCATCGAGGAATTGACCGACATCAACGACAAGCTCGAGCGGGCGGTGGAGGACAACGACGCCGCCCGCATCGAGGATCTCGAGTTCAAGTTCCACCGGGTCATCAACCACCTGGCGAACGCGAACAAGCTGTCGTGGTTCCTTCTCAGCGCCACTCGCTACACGCCGGCGCACTTCTACTCCTCGGACCCCGACTGGGGCGAGTCGGCGGTCGCGAGCCATCGCCGTCTCATCGCGGCCATGGCGGAGAAGAAGGCCGACGTGGTGGGAGCCGAGAACAAGGCACACTTCATGGACGGTGCCCAGCGATTGGTCGCCCACCTCGACGAGATCGGCATCTGGGACTGAGTCCGTCCCGACTGGGTGCCGCCCTCAGGGCAGGTCTCAGCCCACCTCACAGGGGGCCGGGTTCCGGTCGGCGTACGTGGGGTCGAGAGCCCGCTGAATGATGTAGAGCGCGCGCGGATCGGTCGTCAGCTCGTTGTGCTCGGCAGCGTTCGACTCGCACCCGTCCTGAAGCCACACGTTGTGCACGGTCGCACCCGGTCCGGCGGTGAGGAACGTGTTCTCCGGCGGAGTCGAGACCGTGTCCCGGCGACTCGCGACCACTGTGTACTCGATACCCGGGTCCGTGTCGCCCGCGGCATTGAGAACCTGCAGGAACGGCGAACCGACCATCTGCTGGATGTACGAGGGCCCGACGGCCACGCCGGCGAGCGTCGTCACGGGCACACCCAGCGCCTGGGCGACGGCACCGAGCATCTGCACGTCCCCGAAACTGGTGCCGTGATTGGTAGCACCCAGCGTGACGAGCGAATGCACCTTGTTCAGGGCGGGATTGTTGCGATCGGCGCCACCCTCGAAACGGAGGTACTGCCGGGAGAGCGTGCCACCGAGCGAGTGCCCGACGATGTCGACCTGCGGGGCACCCGTCGTGGAACGGACCCGATCGACGAACACCGCGAGTTGCTGGGCCGACTCGGCGATGTCGGCACCGCCGAACATGCGCAGCAGGTTGCCTTCGGTGAGACCGGCGACCTGCCCGTAGTTGAGGGCGAAGACGCAGTACCCCTCGGCCGCGAGAGCCGGCGCGAGGTCCTTCCAGGTGGCCGCCATGCTGACCCACGTGCCGTGCACGAGCACGACCGGGCGGGGGTGCTCGGGCGAGGGCTTGCAGTTCCAGTCGTTCGCCCCGGGCAGCACCGCAGGATCTGCGACGGGCTCGGGCTCAGTCGCCGCAGGGTCCGCCGCTGCAGGTGCCGCGCCGAGCATCAAGATGCCCGCAAGCACTAACATCAGGGCCTGGGTGGCCGACGAAATACGCATATGCCTCATATCCTGGATAGGCCGAAAATAGACTTCTGGTTACGTTACCCAAAAGTCCATCGAAGTCTCAATCCGTGATTGAGACTATGGGGGTGATCACCACCGGTTCGCATCCGCAACCCGACATTTCGCCGTCTCGGCAGTCCGGGAGGCGCGGAGAAACGAACCACCACTGAGACACGATAGTCGGGATGAGAAAGCTACTGCCGATCGAGTGACTGGGGCGACTATGTATTTCTCCGTAGAAGAGGGGAAGAGCGATGATTCCGGAAAGGCCCCTGACGCCTCGGCGCACCAGGCACTCGAGGATCTGCGCGCCGAACTCGACGCCGTCGACGCCACGCTGCTCGACGCCTTAGGCCGGCGACTCGAAGTGTGCCGACGTATCGGTGAACTCAAGCGACGCTCCGACATCGCGATGATGCAACCGCACCGGATCGGCCTGGTGCACGAACGCGCTCGCCGCTACGCGGACAGCCACTCCCTGTCCCCCGCCTTCTTCGACGCGCTCTACGACCTGCTGATCGCCGAGACCTGCAGGCTCGAGGAGTTGGTCATCAACGGCGAGACGGGCGCGAGCGGTCCCGGTGACAGTGGCCACAACGGCCACCACCGCCCCCATCCGTCGACGAATGTCGAATCGTCATGAGTACTCGGACGCTGCTCGTCGACAACTACGACTCCTTCACCTACAACCTCTTCACCTTGCTCGCGGAGGTGAACGGCGAGCCCCCAACCGTCGTGCACAACGACGTCGAATGGGACTCCGTGCGGTGGTCCGAGTTCGACAACATCGTCATCTCCCCCGGCCCAGGACGCCCCGAACGCCCCCGTGATTTCGGCATCAGCGCCCGGGTCATCGCCGAAACCGGACTGCCCGTCCTGGGGGTGTGCCTCGGTCATCAGGGACTGTGCCAGTTGTTCGGCGGACAGGTCGTCCTGGCGCCGGAGCCGATGCACGGCCGCGTATCGCTCGTCGAACACCACGGCAGCGAACTCTTCGAGGGCATCCCGTCGCCGTTCCCCACCGTGCGGTACCACTCGTTGATCGCGCGGGATCTGCCCGAGGACCTCGAGGCGACGGCCTGGACCACCGACGGTCTCCTGATGGGCGTGCGTCACCGGAGCCGGCCCCTGTGGGGCGTCCAATTCCACCCCGAGTCGATCAGTACGGCGTTCGGACACGAACTGCTCGCGAACTTCCGCGACCTCACCCCGACGCACTCGGGTACACCGACTCCCGGGTCGATGCTGAAGATTCCCGTCCCGCACGCGCCGTACGTCATCTCGCAGGTCCGCATCGACCACGAGGTCGACCCGCGCACCACCTTCGAGGATCTGTTCGCCACGGGGCCGAACGCCTTCTGGCTCGACGGCACGTCGGCATCGGAACCGACTTCGCGCTTCACCATCATGGGCAACTGCTCCGGGCCCCGAGCCGAGTACATCACCTACGACGTCGGTGAATCGATCGTGCGGATCATGCGCGAGGGGCTACCCGTGGAACAGGTCCACGCCCCGTTCTTCGACTACCTCGAACGCCAATTGGCGGCCAGGTCGGTTCCCGGACTCCCCGGCGTGCCGTTCGGGCTGGGCTACGTCGGCTATCTGGGCTACGAACTGAAGGCCCAGACGGGTGGCGCCGCCGCCCACCGATCGCCCACCCCCGACGCTGCACTCGTGTTCGCCGACCGAGCCGTGGTCATCGATCATTCCAGCGAGCGCACGTATGCGCTGTGTCTCAGCGATCACCAGGACGATCCCGAGATGCGTCGGTGGCTCGACGAGGTGGAGGCGGCGCTACGGCGGCTCGCGGAGCCCGACCACCCGGCGTCGGCAGTGCCTCCGATCAGGAAACCCGAATCGACGGAGCTGGCACTGCGTCACGACCACGACCGGTATCTCGAGCACATCGCGTCCTCGCTCGCCGAGATTCGGACGGGCGAGTCGTACGAGGTGTGCCTGACCAACATGGCGACCGTCGATCAGACGATCGATCCACTGCACACCTTCGAGCTGCTTCGCACCATCAGCCCCACTCCGTACAGTGCGTACCTCCAGTTCGCGGGCCTGTCGGTTCTCAGCGCGTCGCCCGAACGCTTCCTGCGGATCGGCCCGGACCGCGTGGTGGAGTCGAAACCGATCAAGGGCACGCGTCCGCGTGGGGCGACCCCGGCCAAGGATGCGGCCCTGCGTCAGGACCTGCTCGACAGCGAAAAGGACCGCGCCGAGAACCTGATGATCGTGGATCTCACGCGCAACGATCTGGCGCGGGTGTGTGTGCCGGGGTCGGTGCACGTTCCCAAGCTCTTCGACGTGGAAACGTATGCAGCGGTCCACCAGCTGGTGTCCACGGTGCGTGGGACGCTCAGTGCCGACGCCTCGGTCGTCCAGTGCGTCCGCGCCGCCTTCCCCGGCGGTTCCATGACGGGCGCGCCGAAGATCCGGACGATGGAGATCATCGACCGGCTCGAGTCGGGACCGCGCGGTGTCTACTCGGGAGCGATCGGTTACTTCTCGCTGACCGGCACCGCCGACCTGTCGATCGTCATTCGCACCATCGTCGCTACCGACAGCGAAGTGACCTTCGGGATCGGCGGCGCCATCACGGCACTGTCCGATCCGGAGGAAGAATTCGACGAGGCCATGGTCAAGGCCGCCACCATGGTGCGGGCATTATCCGTCACCGCGGACACCCCGAACGAAATAGGACCATGACCATTCCGGCGACATCATCCCGGACCGTCGCACTGATCGGCGGCCGCGGTGATGTCGGCCGAATGCTGACCGGTCGGCTCCGAGACGACGGCATGCGCGTCCGGACCGTCGACATCGACGTTCCGGATGTGGCCGACGCCGACTCCGTGCAGGGCGACATCACCGATCCGTCACCCGAGGTGCGCGCGCTGGTGCAGTCGGCTGACGCGGTGGTGCTGGCGGTACCGGAAACTGTGGCGTTGAACGCACTGACGTTCCTGTCCGAGTCGCTGGCCGAGCACGCCCTGCTGGTCGACACCCTGTCGGTGAAGTGCCGATTCGACGCCGCTCTGCGGGCGAACCCGCTGCCCAACAGTGCGCTCGGCATCAACCCGATGTTCGCCCCCGCACTGTCGCCGCAGGGCAGGCCGATCGCGGCGGTGACGTATCAGGACCGCGGTGACCTCGGCTGGTTCCTGACGTCGCTGTCCGGGTGGGGTGCGTCGGTCGTCCATCTGGACGCCGAGCGCCATGATCGGCTGACCGCGCTCACCCAGGCACTCACCCACGCCGGTGTGCTCGCATTCGGACTGGCGCTGGGCGAACTGGGGGCCGACGGCGCCGAGCTGACGGCGATGGCAACCCCACCGCACCTGATGTCTCTCGCCCTCCTCGCACGCGTGGGAGGTGGGGTACCCGAGGTGTACCGGGACATCCAGGTCGGCAATCCGTTCGCCGCGCAGGCCAGACGCGCGCTCACCGACGCGATGCGCGCTGTCGACCACACCGTCGAGAACGGCACCGACCAGGACTTCGCCGACCTCATGTCCCGGTCGGTCTCGACACTCGGTGACCGGCGCGAGCCCCTCGCCCGCCTGTGCGCCGAACTTTTCGCCGACCTCCAGCACACCGCGCCCCAGTTCTGGGACGGGAACGGAGAATCCTCATGACGATCGACAACGCCCACGCCCTGCCGGAGCACGACCGGAACGACCCGGTCGAAAGCGCCGTGGTTGCCCGGCTGGCCCGCAATTGGGGGCAGCGGGCGACAGTGAAGAAGCCGGAACCTGATCTCGACGCCCTGTTCGACCTTGACAAGCGGGACTACCCCGACGAACTGCTGCCTTTCGCCGACCACGACAGTTTCCGCCACGCACCTGAGGATCAGCAGAACAGACTTCGCGCGTGGGGCTGGATCGCGTTCAACAAGAACGTGATGGACATCGAGCAGTACGTCGTGAATCCGGGCTTCGATCTCGTCGCCCACGACGCCCTCGACACCGGTATCGGCGACACGTTCGCGGTAGCGGTACACGAGGCCATGGTCGACGAGCAGTACCACACGCTGATGCATCTGAACGCGAGCGCGGTGACGCGCAGGCGCCGCGGCTGGGCCATGCCGAACAACGCGTTGCCGGACGTGCTGACACTGCGCCGCCAGCGTGCCGCCACCGCTGACGCCGCCGACCCTCGGAAGCGGGCGATCACCACCTTCGCCTTCATGACGGTCGCCGAGATCTCCATCAGCTCGTACCTGGACCTCATCTCCGAGAACGAGGCGATCCAGCCGGTGAACCGGGCCACGGTCCGACTACACAATCGCGACGAGTACTGCCACGCCTCCATCGCCGACGAGATCGCGGGCGTCGTCTACGACACGCTGGGGCCCGACGACCGGCGGCACCTCCTGGACGGGCTCGTCGATGCGATGACCGCCTTCAGTAGCAACGACTACTCGACGTGGCGCACCATCGTCGAGGTCATCGACCTCCACGACGGGCAGGCGATGATCGACGACGCCGAACACGACACAGGGCGTTCTGCTCTGGTGCAGGACTTCGGCGGTATTCACAAACTGTGCAAGCACCTCGGCGTCGCGGGCGAGATGTCGTTCGACTGGGCATAGCACCTCACACGTGCGCGCGAGGCTGCGGTCGCCGTTCGGCGCCGGCGAAGAGGCGGCCCAGCGAGAACGACTCCCGCTCGGGATCCCACGCACGGAACGGCACCCACATGAGGAGATAGAACGGCATCGCGGTCGCGGCGACAGCGAACGTCCCGAGGGCCGCCGACAGGCGCTTGCCGTGCAGCGCAAGCGTGCGAGGACCGCGCAGCACGTAACGCCAGTAACTACCCACCGGAGACAGATACCGACGACCGGAGATGCTCGCTTCCATCCCCGGCACCATCGCACAGGACAATCCCTCGCTCTGCAGGGTCAACGACAGATCCGTGTCCTCGTGGACGTCCTCGCCGTCGTGTAACGCGGACTTGATGTCCTCCCACGCCGTCTTGAGAATCGCCATGTTCGAACCGAAAAGTCCGGGCGCGGCGATCGACTCACCCCGCTCGAGTTTCGCCTCATTCTTCGCATTCATCTTTCGCTGCAAGGACGCGAACAGCCCCTGAAACGGAAGGTCATAGCAGGTACAGGTACCGGTCGCCGCGGCATATCTGTCGCTGTGCCGGGAAAAGAACGATTTGATATTCGCGGCCCAATTCTCATTTATTTTCGTGTCGACATCAATTCTCGCTACGATATCTCCCGTCGCGGAATTCATTCCCGTGCTACGCGCAGGCGCACAACCCTGTGCCACTTCCTTGACGAGCCGCACCTTGGGTTCCCGGTGCTGCGCTGCAGCAACTATCGCTGCCGTCGCGTCGGTCGAGTTGTTGTCGACCACGATGACCTCGTCGATGTGATCGATCTGCTCGAATATCCTGTCCAGACACTCCTGGATTGCCGCTTCCTCGTTGTACGCCGGGATAACCACAGAGAGAGTTGAAATCGACATGCCTCAGTAATAGCAAAGGTTCCGCATATCCGCGCACCGAGGCCATTAATTGGACAATTGTTCAAAATACTCTAGGTCTATCGCGAAGACCCTCGCCACTTGGAGTTATCGAGTAATTCACACTGCACGGTACCGAAGGCGGGTTATGCGCCGATTCAGTGAACTCGAGGTATTTACCGAGGCGGAAAGACCACCGGGGTCGGCTCCGGCCCGTCCTGGCGGCGGAAGAGACGAGCTCTCCCACCGCCCGGACGATGCCTCAGCGTCCGGCTCGCGACCGCGCCTGTGCCACCAAGCCGGTCAGTGCCGCTACCCAGCACTGCCCGAAGTCGTCCACCTCGGAGGCCGTCAGAATTCCCGGGGGGAATGACATGAACGCCGTCAACTGCCGACCATCCGCGGTATCGGTGATCACCGACTGGATGTCGAGCACCGCCTGGGCAGGCATCTCACTGTTCACCTGTCCACCCGTCACCGAGGTCTCGAAATCGGGCAGCCAGTCCAGGCCCTGCGCCGCCTCGGGAATTTCCGCAGCGTTGACGCGGCCAATGTAGTTGAACACGATCTGCGGTTCCGGCCAATTGCTCATGACCGCGGCGGTCGCCGGGTTCAGGTAACGCAGCAACCCGTAGCCGATGCCCTTGTCAGGTACCGCACCGAGCTGATTCCGTACCGCCTGTACCGCGGCTGCCGCACTCGGGCCACCCTCGATCGCCTCACCGATATCGACCCCTGCGAGATCGAGTCGAGCCGGATACATCGTGGTGAACCAGCCGACCGTACGGGACAAATCTGCACCGGGAACCACTGATTCTTCGCGACCGTGGCCCTCGAGAGTGACTACCGCCGACGGCTCGTCGATCCCACGGCCCTGCCGCCAGGCGGCCACCGCGAGTGCGAGGGCCGCGGCGAGCACGTCACCGATTTCCGCGTCGAGTGCGCCGGGAGCCGTCCCGAGCAAGGCCCCGGTGACGGGGGCCGGCACATCGACCCGGGTGCGCTCGAGAGTGCTGACGACGTCGGACCGAAGATCCAGTTCCCGCGACCCCAGCAGGGGGTCCGGGCCGGTGAGCATCCGCTCCCACACGGCCAGTTCGGCCACCCGCTCCGGACTCACGGCTGCCTCGAGGAGGCCGTCGGTCCACCGCCGCAGGGACGTTCCCACCGGCTCCAGCGACGGCGTCTGCCCCGCTGCGATCTGGGCACCGGCCGTTGCGAGGTCCGGGACCAGGATGCGCCACGAGACCGAGTCGATCACGAGGTGATGGGGCACCACCAGCAGTCGGCCCGCCCGGCTCGAATCGGCCGGGTCGAACCACACGAACTGGAGCATCGAACCTGTTCGGGGGTCGAGCCGGTCGAGCGCCTGCGCGAAGGCGGCACTCGCCACCTCGTCGAATTCCGGGGAACCGGGTTCGGCGGTGACGGCGACACGCTCCACCGCACCGTCGAGGTCGACACTGCCGGCGGGTGCGATCTCGAGGGCAGGCTCCGACGACTCCGACACCAGCGTGGCACGGAGAGCGTCGTGCTTGTCCACCACCGCGGAGAGTGTCGCGATCAGCTGGTCACGTCCGATGCCGGCAGGAAGCGTCACCATCAGCGGCATCACGAAGCGGTCGAAATTCCCACCGCGCTCGACCATCTTCCGGGCGACCGGAGTGAGCGGCACCGTGCCGACACCGCCGCCCTCGTATTCCTGCAACGCAGCTGCCGCGGACGCGCCCGAATCGGCGACCGCCGCCAGCTCGGCGACGGTGCGCCGCTCGAACACGTCGCGTGCCGTGAAGTGGATCCCGGCCGACCGTGCCCGCGCCACCAGCTGAATGGAGACGATGCTGTCGCCACCGAGCTCGAAGAACGAGTCGTCGACACCCACGCGGTCCCGCCCGAGCAGTTCCGCGAAGATCGACGCCAGCGCCCGTTCGCTGTCGGTGCGCGGCGCCCGGAACTGGGCCGCCGAGGCGAAGTCGGGCACCGGTAGGGCACGCCGGTCGAGCTTGCCGCTGGTACCCAGCGGCAGTTCGGCAAGAACCATCACGGCGTCCGGCAGCATGTAGTCGGGCAACGATTCTGCGACGAACCCCGTGAGCGCAGCCGTGTCGACAGCCGAACCCGGCTTCGGGACGACGTACGCCACGAGCCGTGCGCCGACCTCACTGTCCCGCACGATCACAGCCGCCTGCGCCACGTCGGTGTGGCGCACGAAGGCCTCCTCCACCTCACCGAGTTCGATACGCAGGCCGCGGACCTTCACCTGGAAGTCGGTACGGCCGACGAACTCCAGTTCACCACTCTCGTTCCACCGCACGAGGTCACCGGTGCGGTACATCCGTGCGCCGTCGACGCCGAAGGGGTCGGCGACGAATCGTTCGGCGCTCAGCGCAGCGCTGTTGATGTATCCGCGCGCCAGCTGGGCCCCGTCGAGGTACAGCTCACCGGGCACACCGATCGGCGACGGCGTCAAGTTCGCGTCGAGCACGTAGGCCCGGGTGTTCCAGACCGGGCCACCGATCGGCGCGATGGTCCCGGTGCGCGAACGGTCCACGACCTGAGCCGCCGAGTTGATTGTGACCTCGGTCGGTCCGTACAGGTTGACCAGCTCGGCGGAACCGACCCGTGCGAGCCGATCCGTCGCCGACTGCGGAAGTGGTTCACCGCCGGCGAAGACCAGCCGCAGCGAACCGCACAGGTCGGCCGTGGCCGCGTCGAGGAACATCGTCAGGACCGACGGAACGAACTGGACCACGGTCACGGACTCCGCGCCCACCGTCTTCGCCATGTACTCGGGGTCGCGGTGACCGTCCGGGGAGGCGACGACGAGGGTGCCGCCGACCACCAACGGCAAGAACAGCTCCCACACCGAGGCGTCGAACGTGAAGGGAGTCTTCTGCAGGATCACGTCCTCGGCACCGATGCCGTACTCGTCCCGCATCCACTCGAGCTGGTTGGCCAGCGCCGAATGTGGAATCGCCACACCCTTGGGGCGTCCCGTCGAACCGGACGTGTACAGCGCGTACGCCAGGTTCTCCGGGTGGAGTTCACCGAGCCGCTCGGCATCCTCGACTGCAGTGTCGGCGTAGCCGGAGAGGTCGAAGTCCTCCACCAGATACACGGGCACGTCGACGTCGAGATTGGCGATGTCGTCGGCAACGCTCAGCACACACGTCGGGGCAGCGCTGTCCACCACGTAGGTGGTCCGGTCGGCCGGATGCTCCGGGTCGATCGGCACGTATGCACCACCCGCCGCGTGCACGGCGTACAGGCTGATCACCATGTCGAGGGAGCGTCGCATCGCGATGCCGACCACCGAGTCCGGTCCCACGCCCAGCGCGATCAGGTGACGGGCCAGCCGGTTCACCCGCGCGTCGAACTGCGCGTAGCTCAGTCGATCCTGCCCGGCGACCACGGCGGTCGCATCCGGGGTGCGCGCGACCTGAGCACGGAACATCGAGGTCACGGACTGGGCGGAGACGCCGTGCGCGGTGTCGTTCCACCGGGACAGGACGAGGTCGCGTTCCTCGGCCGCCAGCAGGTCGAGATCGCCGACCAGCGTGGCACCGCCGGCAGCGATGGTGTGGAGGATGCGGTCCAGGCGTGCCCCGATCCGCTCGACAGTGTCTGCCCCGAACACGTCCGGGAGGTACTTCAGTACCAGCTGGACCTCGGCGTCCGACTGCGCCAGGAGGCTCAGCGGGTAATGCGAGGCGTCGCTGATCTGCGCACCGGTGACCCGCAACCCGTCGATGTCGCTGGACTCGGTGAGACCGGCCCGATCGATCGGGTACGACTCGAACACCGTCAACGTGTCGAACAGTCCGCCGATTCCGGCGATCTGCTGGATCTCGGGCAGCCCGATGTGGTGATGCTCGAGCAGGGCCGACTGTTCGGCCTGGAGACGCTCGAGAAGCCCGAGGAGCGACTCGCGGGGATCGATGCGCACGCGGATCGGGATCGTGTTGATGAACAGACCCACCATCGATTCGATGCCGTTGACCTCCGGCGGACGACCCGACACCGTGGCACCGAAGACGACGTCGTCGGACGCCGTCATCCGGGACAGGAGCAGACCCCACGCTGCCTGGACGATGGTGTTCATCGTCAGGCCACGATCCCGGGCGACGCGCGCCAGGTTCTCGCTGACCGCCGGACCGAGGCGTACCGCGAACTCGGCGGGCTCGGGGCGTACCGGACCGCTGGGTGCGGGGGCGAGCACGGTGGGACCGTCCAGCCCGGCAAGTGCGTGCGCCCACGCCGTACGTGAGGCGTGCGTGTCACGCGCGGACAGCCAGCTGAGGAAGTCCCGGTAGCCACGTACCCGCGGCAACACCGAGCTGTCTCCCCGGGTGGCGTACAACACCAACAAGTCCTTCATCAGCAACGGCATCGACCATCCGTCGAGCAGGATGTGGTGGTTGCTGATGGAGAAGCTGAAGGTATCCGGCCCCGTGCGAATCAGCAGGAATCGCATCAACGGGGGTCGCGCCATGTCGAAGCGAGCCGAGCGGTGCTCACCCAGAAGGGTGCTCATCCGTTCTTCACGTGCCGCCTCGGACAGTCCGGACAGGTCGATTTCTTCCCAGGGCAGTTCCACGGAATCGACGACCACCTGCACCGCTTCCCCGGCATCGTCGGTGACGAAGGCGGTACGCAGGTTCGCGTGACGCGCGATGAGCGCCTCGGCGGCAGCCCGCAATCGGGCGGCATCGACGGTGCCTGCGAGGCCGAGCACCACCTGTGCGGTGTACACGTCGACGGCGTCCTCGGCGAGCACCGAGTGGAAGAACATGCCGGACTGCAGCGGTGCCAGCGGCCACACGTCGGAGGCCTCCGGGTAGCGCTGTTCCAGGATCTCGAGATCGTGCTGGGTCACGGTGACGAGCGGGACGTCCGACGGGGTCAGGCCGCCGCCGTCGGGCCGTGACGCGTGCTCTGCCAACGCAGCCGCCGCCGCGTGCCAGAGTTCGGCCAGCTCCCAGACGTCGGATTCGTCGAGGATCTCCTCGGCGAACGCGATCTTCGCCTCGAGCTGGGGACCCGATGCCGATTCGGAGGTGACGGCGTTGATGCTGAGCACAGCAGGCGCGACCATCTCGTCGTCCATTGCGCCGCCGAACTCGCCCGAGTCGCTGTCGGGGACCCAGCCGAGGTCCCGGATTTCCTCCGGGAGGTCGACCGAACCCGCGCGACCGAGATAGTTGAAGCCGATCTGCGGCGTCGGCAGCGCTGCCAGCGCCGGGGCGGTCTCCTCGTTCAGGTAGCGCAGCAAGCCGAAGCCCATGCCGCGGTCCGGGACCGCCAGCAGCTGTTCCTTGACGGCCTTCAGAGCCGCACCCGCAGACCGTCCGCCGTCGAAGGCCTCGGCCAGGTCGGCACGTGAGACATCGAGGCGCACGGGGAACAGGCTGGTGAACCAGCCCACGGTCCGCGACAGGTCGGCACCCGGGACAACGGATTCTTCACGGCCGTGGCCCTCGAGATTGATGAGCACCGACTGGTCGCCCGGGGCGTCGTCGACTCCGGTCTTGTTCCGGCGCCACTGCGCGACAGCGAGCGCGAGCGCCGCGAGAAGGCCGTCGTTGACGCCACCGTTCACGGACTGCGGGATCGAGGTCAGCAACGCCTGCGTCACCGGTGTGGAGAAGGTCATGCTCAGACTGTGCGTCCGGGCGATCACATCCCGCTCCGGGTCGAAAGCCCGCTTGCCCAGCAGCGGATCGGTGCCGTCGAGCATGGTCCGCCAGAAGTCGAGTTCGGCCACGCGGTGTGGAGATTTCGCTTCCTCCACCAACCCGTGCGCCCACGCCCGCACCGACGAGCCGACCGGCTCGAGCTGCGGCTTCTCCCCCCGCGCGATCTGTGATCCTGCGGTGGCGAAGTCGGGCAACAACACTCGCCACGACACACCGTCGACGACGAGGTGGTGCGCCAGGACCAGCAGTCGTCCGCTCTGTCCGGGCAGCGACTCGGCGGGAGCGAACCAGACGAATTCCGTCATCCGCCCCGATGCGGGATCGAGTCGGCTCGCGGCGCGGTCGAGTGCCGCACGCCCCAGCCGCTCGAATGCCTCGGTCCCCGGCTTGTCGGTGAACTCGACGCGTTCGAACAGCTCATCGGCGCCGAGAGCCTCGCCGACGGGCAGTGTGTCGAACACCCAGTCGTTCCCCGAGCGGGTCAACCGGGATCGGAGGATGTCGTGGTGACTCAGGATCGCGTCCACGGTCTCCACCAGCTGCTCCCGGGTCACGCCTGCGGGCGTGGTCAGCAGAACGGCCTGCGAGAACCTGTCGAATCGGCCCGCGCTTTCGGTCAGCCAGTGCGCGATCGGCGTGAGGGGTATCGAACCGACTCCGCCGCCGGGCAGTTCCTCGAGGGTCACCGACTCGACGTCGGTGGCCCAGGCGGCGACGTCGGCGAGTTCGGCAACAGTCTTGCGCTCGAACACGTCTCGCGCCGAGAACAGGACACCGGCGTTCTTGGCCCGCGTGGTCAGCTGGATCGACACGATGCTGTCGCCGCCGAGGGCGAAGAACGAATCGTCGACGCTGACCCTCTCGACACCGAGGACCTGCGCGAAGACGTCGGCGATAGCCTTCTCCATCGGCGTCGACGGCGCGCGGAACTCGGTGGCGACCGATACGAACCGAGGTTCCGGTAGTGCCTTGCGGTCCAACTTTCCTGCGGGTGTCAGCGGCACCGAGTCGATCGGCATGATCGACGAGGGCACCATGTAGCCCGGCAGCGTCTCGGACACGAACGCGGACAACTCGGCGACGTCGATCGACGCGCCCGGGGCAGGCATCACGTAGGAGACGAGGACGGTCTGACCGGTCTGCTCGCGATGATGGCCGAGGGTGACCGCGAAGTCCACGCTCGGATGCCTTCCGAGTTCGGCATCGATCTCGCCGAGCTCGATCCGGAATCCGCGGACCTTCACCTGGAAATCGGATCGACCGACGTAGTCGAGGACGAGCTCGCCCTGTCCTTCCGATCCTTCGTCGTCGGCGTAGACCCAGCGGACGACGTCGCCCGTGCGGTACAGCCGCTCCCCCGGACCACCGAACGGGTTGGCGACGAAACGCTCTGCAGTGAGGGCGAATCGGTTGTGGTAGCCGCGTGCCACGCTCGGCCCCGCCACGTAGAGCTCACCCGCGACACCGACCGGGACGGGGCTGAGCCGGGAGTCGAGCACGACCACGTCGACACCGCGCGTCGGACCGCCGATGGTGACGGGCTGATCGGCCCTCATCGGGGAGCTCGACGTGCTCCAGATCGTCGCTTCGGAGGGGCCGTACAGGTTGTACATGCGCCGGCCGGGCGCCCACCTCTGCATCAGCTCGGGCGGGCAGGCCTCACCGGCCACCGACAGAACCTCGATGCCACCCAGGCCGGCGGGATCCACCGTCGTCAGCGCCGCCGGGGTGATGAAGGCGTGGCTGACCTCCTGCTCCCTGAGCAGTCGGGCCAATTCCTCGCCGCCGTACACGACCCCGGAGGCGATGACCATCGTCGACGAGGCGGCAACGGCCAGAAGCAATTCGAACACGGACGCGTCGAAGCTCGGCGACGCGAAGTGCAGGACCCTCGACTGCGGCGTGAGCCCCAGCCGTTCGACCTGTTCCCGCGTGACGTTCGCCAGCCCGGTGTGGGTGACGACGACGCCCTTCGGCAGACCGGTCGAGCCCGAGGTGTAGATGACATATGCGGCGTCGTCCACCCGCGTGGGACGGATTCGGGTGTCGTCGGTGACGGCCTCGGACGAAACGTGGGCGCATGCACTGTCCATGTCTTCGTCGCCCAGGACGAGCCACCGCACCGTGTCCGGCAGGTCGGCGCTGTGCGCCGCCGTGGTCAGGCCGATCTCCACGCGCGAATCCGTGACCATGTGCAGAATGCGGTCGTACGGGTAGCTCGGGTCGACGGGCACGAAGGCGGCACCCGTCTTCGCGACCGCCCAGATCGAGAGGATCGACTCCACCGATCGGGTGAGTGCGAGAGCCACGAAATCGTCCGAACCGATTCCGCGGCCGATCAGTACCCGGGCCAGACGGTTCGAGCGCTCGTCGAGTTCGCGATACGTGACCTGCTGGTTCCCGCACACGACCGCCACGGCCTCGGGGTTCGCCTCCGCCGCAGCGGCGAGGATGCGGGCCAACGTCTGCGGCGGAACCGATGCTGCACCGCGCACGGGCGCGAGGACCCGCTGCTCGTCGCTGTTCAGGACGTCGATGTCACCGATGACCACCGAGGCGTCGCGAGTGATCGCCTCGAGGATGAGGCGGAACCGGAACGCGAACGCGGCGATGGTGCGTTCGTCGAACAGGTCGGTGGCGTAGGTGAACACCGCGCGCATCGGCGCGGAGCCCCCGGTGCCCGCGGGCTCTCCGGCAGCGTCCGCGAGGGTCAGCTGGAGATCGAACTTGGCCGCGCTGACTCCCCCGTCGAGACCCTCGACGGTCAACCCCGGAAGTTCGAGGTGGGCCTGCTCGACGTTCTGGAAGGCCAGCGCAACCTGGAACAGCGGCGAGAAGGCGGTCGACCGCTCCGGCTGCAGAATCTCCACCAGACGCTCGAACGGCACATCGGTGTGCGTGAACGCGCCGAGGTCGTGCTGGCGGACCTGCGCGAGCAGGTCGGCGAATCGGTCGTCGACATCCACCTGCGAGCGCAGCACCAGGGTATTGACGAACATGCCGACGAGGTCGTCGAGAGCTGCCTCACCGCGTCCTTCTATCGCGGTGCCGATGGCGATGTCCTGCGTGGCGCTGAGCCGGGCCAACAGGACTGACAACGCGGCGTGCGCCACCATGAACAGCGACGCATTGTGCTCGCGGGCGAGCACGCCGAGGCGTCGACGGAGTTCCGCATCGATCTCGAACTCGAAGTTGGCGCCTCGCATCGACTGGGCCGGAGGCCGAGGTCGGTCCGTCGGCAGCGGCAGCACGTCCGGCAACCCGGCCAGGGTCTCGCGCCAGTAGTCGATCTGCTTCGCGGCCAACGAATCCGGGGCGTTCTCGTCGCCGAGCAGTTCATGCTGCCACAACGCGAAATCGGCGTACTGGACGTCGAGCGGGGCCCAGTTGGGTTCGGATCCGGCGGCCCGGGCGCTGTAGGCGACCACGACGTCACGCGCCAGCGGCGCCGTCGAGGCACCGTCCGCGGAGATGTGGTGGACGACGATCACCAGCACGTGATGCTCGGAGTCGAGCCGCAGGAGGCGGGCCCGGACGGGTACTGCCTTCGCGACATCGAATCCGGCGGTGACGAGGGCGATCACGTGGTTCCGCAGACCGTCCTCGTCGGCGACGCTCTCGACTTCGAGTTCCGTGAACGCCTCGGCGCAGGACACGACGACCTGCCCGGGACCCTCTCCCGTGTCCGGGTAGCGGGTGCGCAGGGTCTCGTGCCGTTCGACGACGTCCCCGAGGGCCTGTTCGAGCGCCCGGACGTCGAGTTCGCCGGTCAACCGAATGGCGAGCGGGATGTTGTAGGCCGCCGATGCGGTGTCGAACTGGTTGATGAACCACATCCGAGACTGCGCCGGGGACAACGGGATCCGCGCCGGACGCGGTTGCGGGACCAGCGCAGGCCGGCCGACCCCCGTCGAATCGGATTGCTCGACCCGTGCGGACAGGGCGATCACGCTGGGCGCCTCGAAGAGCTCACGCACACCGATCGAGGAATCGAGTGCGGCGTTCACCCGGGCCACCACACGGGTGGCCACGAGCGAGTTGCCACCCAGGTCGAAGAAGCTGGAATCGACACTGACACGCTCGTGGCCGAGCACGTCCGCGAACACTCCCGCGACGATCTCCTCGACCGGGGTCCGCGGCGCCTTGTACTGGTCCGAAACCCCCGCGAACTCGGGCTCGGGCAGCGCCTTGCGGTCGATCTTGCCGTTGATGTTGAGGGGCAACCGGGCGAGCGTCACGAGTGCCGCCGGAACCATGTATCCCGGCACCGAGCGGCCGACGGATCCGAGCACGTCCGCGATGTCGAGTGCATCTCCGGACTCCGGCACGACGTAACCGACCAGCCGGTCACCGGTGTGGCGATCGCTGTGCACGACGACGACTGCCTGAGCCACCGCGGGGTGCGCGAGAAGCGCGCGCTCGATCTCGCCGAGCTCGATGCGGAATCCACGGACCTTCACCTGGAAGTCGGAGCGGCCCACATAGTCGAGGTTGCCGTCCCGATTCCACCGCACCAGGTCACCGGTCCGGTACATCCGGGCACCCGAAGGCCCGAAGGGGTTGGCCACGAACCGTTCCGCGGTGAGGTCGTGGCGGCCGAAGTAGCCGCGCGCCAGCTGGTCACCCGCCAGATAGAGCTCACCTGTCACGCCGGCAGGCACGGGGTGCAGCCGGGTGTCGAGAACGTACGTCTGCGTGTTCCACTCGGGCCGCCCGATCGGGACGGAACCGCCCCGTTCGACGCCGCACCGGTAGTGCGTGACGCTGACCGCCGCCTCGGTCGGGCCGTACAGGTTGAAGATTTCGGCACCGCTGACGTCCCGCAGGCGCTGCACGGTGTCGGCCGGAAGAGCCTCACCGATGCAGAGAACCCGTCGCAACGACGCGAGCTGGGCAGACTCCGCCACCGAGACGAAAGCTGCGAGCAGCGACGGAACGAAGTGCACGTTCGTGACCTGCTGCTCGGCAACGAGTCCGGCGAGGTACGACGGATCTCGGTGACCGTCCGGCTTGGCGACGACGAGCCGTGCCCCCGAGGTCAGCGCCCACCAGAACTCCCACACGGAGAGGTCGAAGGTGGCCGCTGTCTTCAGCAACACCGCATCGTCGGCGGTGAGAGGGTACTCGTCCTGCTTCCATCGCAATTGGTTCGCGATGGCACCGTGCGTGATGGTCACGCCCTTGGGCCGGCCGGTCGAGCCGGACGTGTAGATCACATAGGCCGCATGGGTCGACCGCAACGGTGCCCGGCGATCGGCATCGGTGATCGACGTGTCCGCCGCCCCCGTGAGGTCGAGCTCGTCGAGGACGACGACATCGACACCCGTCGGCAGCGACGCGACGACGCTCCGGAGAGTCAGCACACACACGGGTTGCGCGCTGCCGAGCACGTACGCCGTCCGCTCGACGGGATGATCCGGATCGATCGGCAGGTACACGCCGCCGGCCTGCGCAATGGCATACATGCCGACCAGCAGTTCCACCGACCGCGGAAGGGCAAGGCCCACGACGGTTTCCGGTCCCACACCCAGATCGATGAGGTGGCGAGCGAGCCGGTAGACCCGTGCGGCGAATTCGCCATAGGTCAGTGACTCGTCCTCGAACACGACCGCGGTGGCGTCCGGATCCCTGACTGCCGCGGCGGTGAACATATCGGCGAGTGTCGTCTCGGGCAGTGCCCGTGCCGTGTCGTTCCAGCCCGACACCACCTGGGCGCGCTCGTCGTCCCCGATCAACGGCAGATCGCCGACAGCGACCTGCGGTGACGCGACGGCAGCCGAGAGCACCCGCAGGAACCGATCCGCGAAGCCCTGCACGGTCACCGCGTCGAACAGGTCGGTGGCGTAGGTGAACACACCGGACATCTCCTCGTCCTCGGGGCTGTCCCCTAGGACGAGGTGCAGATCGAACTGAGCTGTGTCGCCTTCCATGTCGAGCGGTGCGACGGTCAGGTCGGGTAGCTGCAGGTCGGACTTCGTCGTGTTCTGGAACGAGTAGCCCACCTGGAAGATCGGGTGATGGGCCATCGAGCGTGCCGGATTGAGCACCTCGACCAGCCGCTCGAACGGCACGTCGGCGTGCGAGAACGCCTCGAGGTCCGCTTCACGTGCACAGTCGAGGATTTCGTCGAAACTTCGCCCGTCGTCCACCTGCACGCGCAGGGCGAGGGTGTTGACGAACATGCCGACGACGTCGTCGAGTTCACGCTCACCGCGGCCGGCGATCGGCGTTCCGACCGAGATGTCGTCGGTGCCCGACAGCCTGCTCAGGAGCACCGCGAATGCCGCGTGGACGGCCATGAACACACTGGCGTTGTGCCCTCGGGCGAGCGCCGCCAGGCCTCGGTGCAGCGCCGCGTCGATCGTGAAATCGACCCTCGCTCCGCGCAGCGACTGCACGGGCGGACGCGGGCGGTCGAGCGGAAGCTCGAGAAGGTCCGGCACACCGGCCAGCGCCTTCTTCCAGAAGTCGAGCTGTGCCGAGATGAGACTCTGCGGATCGTCTTCGCTGCCCAGCAGTTCGCGCTGCCAGATCGCATAGTCGGCGTACTGCACGGGAAGCGGACCGAAGCCCGGCTCCCGTCCCGCTGCACGGGACGCGTACGCCACCATGACGTCGCGCACGAACGGTGCCGTCGACTCGCCGTCGGTGGACACGTGGTGCACGATGAGCGCGAGCACGTAGTCCTGAGGGGCAGTCTCGAACAACCGCATCCGGATCGGGGGCACGTCGGCGGTCACATCGAATCCCGCGGTGGCCATCTCCACCAGGCGGGAGCGTAATTCGTCGCCCGTCACGGCAACCGGCGCGAGATCGACCGGAACCTGCTCGGCGGGGAGGATGACCTGATGGGGTCCGTCCGCGGAATCCGGGTAAGTGGTCCGCAGTGATTCGTGCCGTTCGAGCACGTCGAACACCGCGGCCCGCAGCGCCTCCACGTCGAGGGCGCCCGTCAACCGGACCGCCAACGGGATGTTGTAGGCCGCCGACTCGGGATCGAAGCGGTTGATGAACCACATTCGCGACTGCGCGAGGGAGAGGGGAATGTGATCCGGCCGCTTCCGTGGCCCGAGCACGGGTCGAACCTCGTCGCTGGTGGCAGTGGCCGAGATGCGGACGGCGAGCGAGGCCACGGTCGGCGCCTCGAACAACTCCCGGACACCCACCCGGAGCCCGAATGCCTGCCCCACCCGGGACACGACGCGAGTGGCGCTGAGCGAGTTGCCGCCGAGGTCGAAGAAACTGTCGTCCACGCTCACCGCGGACAGACCGAGGACCTCGCAGAAGATCGTGGCGACGGTCTCCTCGGCCGGTGTCGACGGTGCGCGGAACTCTGCACTCGAGGAGACGAACTCCGGCTCGGGCAGGCGCGCGCGGTCCAGCTTGCCGATTCCGGTCAACGGGATCTCGTCGAGCAGGATCACCACCGACGGCACCATGTACGGCGGAAGGGTCTCGCCGACAACCGTCTTCAGCGATTCCGGATCCACCGTCGCACCATCGACCGGCAGGACGTAGGACACGAGGGTCGTCAGGCCCGCGGGGTTCTCCCGGCCCACGGTCACGGCGAACTCGATGTCCGGCTGGGCCGCCAGTGCGGCGTCGATCTCACCGAGCTCGACGCGGAACCCACGAACCTTCACCTGGAAGTCGGACCGGCCGACGTACTCCACGCGGTGGTCGTCCGCCCACCGCACCACGTCTCCGGTGCGGTACATACGCGAGCCGGGCTCGCCGAACGGGTTGGCCACGAAACGCTCGGACGTGACCGCCGGACGGTTGTGGTATCCGCGGGTCACCGACGGTCCACAGATGTAGAGCTCGCCGGGAACGCCTTCGGGCACCGGGCGCAGGCGGGAGTCGAGGATGAGTGATTCGACACCGCGCAACGGCTTACCGATCGTCACCCGTTCCCCGGCCACCATCGGTTCGGTGACCGTGACGATCACCGTGGTCTCGGTCGGCCCGTAAGCGTTACGCATCTCGCGGCCGGGCGCCCATCGGGCAACCAGTTCCGGTGTGCACGTGTCGCCGCCGACCACGACGGACCGCACGGAGTCGAGTCCCTCGGGATCGACGGTCATCAGTGCGGTCGGCGTCATCACGACGTTGTTCACCTGCTCACGGCGGATCAGGTCGGCGAGCTCGTCGCCGCCGTACACGTCCGCGGGTGAAATCACCAAAGTGGCGCCGGCACTGAACGCGGCGAGCATCTCACCGACCGAGGTGTCGAAGCTCGGCGACGCCACGTGCAGGAAACGCGAACTCGGCGACACGACGTAGTGCTCACGAACCTCGCTGGTGAGGTTCGCCAGACCGCGGTGGGTGACCACGACGCCCTTCGGTTTGCCCGTCGAGCCGGACGTGTAGATCAGGTACGCCGGGTGATCGACGGTCAGCTGACGGCGACGATCGGCGTCGCATACCGGAGCCGCCGACACCGTACGCGTCTGGTCGGCGAACTCGGGAGCATCGAGGACCATCCAGGACACCGTGTCCGGCAGGTCGTCTCGATGACGATCGACCGTGAGACCCAGGACAGCACCCGAATCGGACAGCATCTCGTTGATGCGCTCGAACGGAAGCTTCGGGTCGACGGGCAGGTAGGCGCCACCCGCCTTCGCGATCGACCAGATTCCCAGGATCGATTCCACGGAACGGGTGATGGCGAGCGCCACGTAGTTCTCCGGCCCCACTCCCCGATCGATCAGCACGCGCGCCAGCCGGTTCGATCGCTCGTCGAGTTCGCGGTAGGTGAGCTCACGGCCATCGAAGGACAGCGCAACCGAATCCGGTGCGAGGTCCACGCCCGAACGCAGCAGCTCGGGCAGTGTCCGCGGTTCGAGTGACCGGGGACCGCGCACAGGTGCGATGGCAGCCTTCTCGGCCGCGTCGAGAATGTCGATGTCGCCGAGAATCACGTCCGGCTCGGTCGCCACCGCTCCGAGAATCCGGACGAACCGATCGGCGAACCTCTGCACCGTCCGCTCGTCGAACAGATCGGTCGCGTAGTTGAACGACGCGACGATGCCTGCCGCTCCCCCGTCGACGTAACGCTCACCCACACTGAGCTGGAGATCGAATTTCGCGACATCCAGCGGGGTCTCCAGGACCGAGACCTCGAGGCCGGGGAACTCGAGAGTCGAGCTACCGGTGTTGTTGAACGCCAGGGCAACCTGGAAGAGCGGTTGGTGGGCGGTGGAACGGGGGACGTTCAGCACGTCGACGAGCCGCTCGAACGGAATGTCTCCGTGTGCGAATGCCTCGAGGTCGGTCTCCCGAACCTGCGCCAGCAGCTCCAGGAACCGCAACTCCGGATTCACCGAACTACGCAGGACGAGGGTATTGACGAACATGCCGACCATCTCGTCGATCTCACGCACGCCGCGGCCCGCCACAGGCGTGCCGATGGCGAGATCGGTATTCGAGCTGAGCCGCTCGAGCAGTACGGCGAACGCGGCATGCACGACCATGAACATGCTCGCGTTGTGCCGGCGGGCGAGCGCCGCCAGTGCGCGATGCGTGTCCGGGTCGATGTCGAAGTCGAGCGTCGCCCCGCGCAGCGACTGCACGGGCGGACGCGGGCGGTCGGTGGGAAGTTCGAGCGACTCGGGAAGGTCGGCAAGTGCGTGACGCCAGTAGTCGACCTGGCGCGACGCGATCGACTCCGCGTCGGATTCGTCGCCGAGCACCTCACGCTGCCACAGCGCGAAATCCGCGTACTGCACGGCCAGAGGTTCCCAGCCCGGTGCGTCACCGCCGGCGCGGGCCACATACGCCTGCATCATATCCCGGAACAGTGGTGCCATCGAGGCGCCGTCCGCGGCAATGTGGTGGACGACGAGCACCAGAACGTGCTCGCCTCCACTCATCTGGAGGAGACGGACCCGGAACGGCACCGAGAGACTGACGTCGAAACCTGTGTTCGCGAGCGCACGCGCTCGGCGGTAGGCGTCGGCCTCGTCCGTGGTCGGCTCGACGGTCAACGGCTCCACGGCCTCGGCGGTCGGAAGTATCACCTGATACGGACCATCGGGCGACTCGGGGAACAGGGTGCGCAGCGACTCGTGACGCTCCACCACGTCGGTGAGAGCAGCACCCAGCGCATCGATGTCGAGGTTTCCCCGCAGACGCACCGCCATCGGCAGGTTGTACGCCGCCGACTCGGTGTCGAACTGGTTGATGAACCACATCCGAGACTGCGCCAGTGACAGAGGGATTCGTTCCGGCCGCGGCCCCGCGGTCAACGGCAGGCGCTCGCGGTCGGCGTCGGCCGAGTGCTCGGCAACGGCCGCCACGCCCTCGACCGTCGGGTTTTCGAAGACCGAGCGGACAGTCAATTCCGTGCCGAGAGCCTCTTCGAGACGCGCCACCACCCGGGTGGCACTGAGGGAGTTTCCACCGAGGTCGAAGAACGAATCGGTGGCGCCGGCCCGTTCGATACCGAGAACGTCGGCGAAGACGCCGGCCACGATCTCTTCGAGCGGAGTACGGGGAGCGACGTACTCGTGGTCGTCGGAGTCGAAGTGCGGTTCGGGCAGCCGCTTACGATCCACTTTGCCGTTGTTGTTCAGCGGCATGGATTCGAGGACTACGAGGACGTCGGGAACCATGTGCGCGGGAAGGGTCTTCGCGAGCGAGGACAAGACTTCCCGCGAATCGATATCCCCGGCAGCCGGCACGGCGTAGGCGACGAGCCGCTGTCCCTGCGGGGTGTCCCGGACGACGACGACTGTCTGAGACACGTCGGGGTGCGCCAGCAGAGCGAACTCGATCTCGCCGAGTTCGATGCGCAGGCCGCGGATCTTGACTTGGAAGTCGGTCCTGCCCAGGAAGTCGTAGTTCTTGTCGCTTCGGCGCCGCACCAGGTCGCCGGTGCGGTACATCCTGGTGCCGGGAGCGCCGAACGGGTCCGCGATGAACCGCGTGGAGGTGATCCCGAACATGTTGCCGTAGCCGCGGCCGACCGCGATACCACCGACATAGAGCTCACCCGTCATACCGTCGGGAACCCGGCGAAGCCGGCCGTCCAGAACATACAGCGCCACGTTGTCGAGCGCGGGGCCGATGGGAAGCCGCAATTGATCGGACACCGCATCTTCGGGCGTGATGACGTAGGACGTGACGATGTCGGACGCTTCGGTAGGCCCGTAGCTGTTGTGGCAGCGGACTCCTCGGTCGAGGAACTTCTTGAGCGGCGCAGCCTTGACCGCCTCACCGCCGAGCGCGATGGTGCGGACGCTACGAAGTTCCTCGTTCTGCTCGAGCTCTGCGACGATCTCGAAGGCGCCGGGCGCCATGTTGACCACCGTCAACTCGTTCTCGTCGATCTGACGGAGAATCGACTGGGGTTCGAATCCCTCGACCGCAAGGTGGATCGCTCCACCCGATGACAGCGTTCCCCACACCGTCTTCTGCGTCAGGTCGAATCCGGGTGCCGAGGAAACCAGGACGCCGTCGCCCTGCTCGAGCGCGAGTTGGCCGCGGAACCACACCATCATGTTGCAGAATCCGGCCATCGGCACCAGCGCAGGTTTGGGCCTACCGGTCGAACCGGATGTGGAGATGACGTAGGCCAGGCGAGCGCCGGATCCGTCCTCGGTCCAGTGATTGACGGGGTCGGAGTTCTCGTGTGCCGCCAACTCCGACGCCACGGTGGGGTCGTCGAGTACGAGAACGTCGGCCTCGACGTCGTCGGCGCCTGCCCACGCCGTCGTGGCGACAACGGCACGAGCACCACAGTCGTGGAGCATGGCGCCGATACGTTCCGCGGGGTAGGCCGGATCGATCGGTGCGTAGGCGGCGCCCGCTTTCCACGTTGCGAGCATGCCGATGATCCACTCGATCGAGCGGGGAACCACCAGGGCAACCACGTCGTCGGGACGGACACCGCGGGACGCCAGCTCACGGGCCAACTGATTGGCCCGGGCGTTCAATTCCCGGCGGGAGAGAGCGTGGCCGTTCCCCTTCAACGCAAGGGCGTCCGGATTTGCCCGGACCTGCTCCGACCAGCACTCCACGAGGTCGACGGGAAGCGCACCGGCGCGGCGATCCGACGCAGATGTGGCTTCGGCGATCACCCCGGCGAGCATGCCGGCGAACTGATCCGCGAAACCTTCACCGGATGCTCCGTCGAGCAGACCCGGCAGCAAGGTCGACAAGGCCACCGTCACAGCAGCCTCCGGTCCGACACCGACGCTCGCAAGCGTACGCGCCAGCTCACCGGACTTCTCGTGCCATTGCCGGTAGGTCACATCGTTACCGTTGTGAGACAACGCAATACCGTGAGGATTGATCGATGCTGCCGCATCGAGCAACTCCGGCAGCGGCCGCGTCGCGAGCTCTTCCGCAACACTGTGCGACCCGAGCGATTCCACCGCGTCGCTGGAAGTGCCACCGAGTTCGGCATGTTCTGCGGCCGACAGGATGTCGATGTCACCCACGATCACCGAACTGTCCGCCACGACCGCATCGAGGATCGCCAGGAACCGAGACCGGTAGCCCTCGATCGTCGCTTCGTCGAAGATGTCCGTCGCGTAGCTGAACATCGCCTTCGTCGGACCGTCCGCGTCGGCGCCCTGCTCGTCGACGGCGAGGGTGAGATCGAACTTTGCCAGGTTGGCCTCGTTGTCGAGTGCCGTCACCGTCAGACCGGGCAGCTCGAGCTTGGCCGCCTCGTTGTTCTGGAAGGTCAGCGTCACCTGAACGAGCGGTGCGTAGGTGTTCGACCGCGCCGGGGCGAGTGCCTCGACGAGCCTTTCGAAGGGGATGTCGGTGTTTCCGAAAGCACCCAGATCCGTGTTGCGCACGCTGTCGAGCACATCGGCGAAGGTCGCCGACTGAGAGACCTCTGTCCGCAGCACCAGCGTGTTCACGAACATGCCGACCAGATCGTCCAGGGCGGCGTCGCCGCGGCCGGCGACGGGCGTACCGACCACGATGTCCTCGGTACCGCTCATTCGCGCCAGCAGTACGGCGAACGCCGCGTGTACCACCATGAACACGGAGGCCTGGTGCGCCTGCGCGACGTCCGCGAGGGCCGCTTTCAGGTCAGGACCGAACTCGAACTCGACTCGCGCAGACTGCGGAACCCGGTTGGGCGTGCGCTGGCGATCGAGAGGTAGCTCGAGAAGCTCGGGCGCATCGGCGAGCGTGCTCACCCAGTAGTCCAGCTGCCGGGCAGCCGGCGACGCCGGATCTTCCTCCGAACCGAGCACCTCCCGCTGCCACAGGGCGAAGTCGGCGAACTGCACCGCGAGGGGCGCCCATGCCGGAGCGGAGCCCTCGACCCGCGCGCTGTACGCCGTGAACAGGTCACGCGCCAGTGGCGCGATCGAGCCGCCGTCCGCGGAAATGTGGTGGATGACGATGAGGAGAACGTGCTCGGTGGAGTCCGCCTCCCCCACCCGGAAGAGCGTTGCGCGGACCGGCACGGACTTGGTGACGTCGAACCCGGTGGTGGCGACGGTCAACAGACGATCGCGGAGTTCCGACTCGTCGGCGACGTGCGTCACCTCGAGGTTCAGATCCACCTCGGCGGCCGGCCGGATGACCTGGTGCGGCCCGTCAGGGGAACTCGGGAACTGGGTACGGAGAGATTCGTGGCGTTCGAGCACGTCGGCGAGAGCGGACTGCAGCGCTGTGACGTCGAGAGCACCCGACAGGCGCAGTGCCATCGGGATGTTGTACGACGGGGAGGACGGATCGTAGCGGTTGGCGAACCACATCCGCTGTTGCGCGAGCGACAGCGGGACGCGGTCGGGACGCGGACGCGGTGCCAGAGCAGGGCGGGCGGCGATGCCGGTGCCACGCGCATCCACCCGCGACGCGAGAGCGCCGACGGTGGGAGCCTCGAAGAGTTCGCGGACACCGATGTCCGTATCGAGGGCCGTGTTGATCCGGGACACGACGCGGGTAGCGACGAGCGAGTTGCCGCCGAGTTCGAAGAAGGCGTCGTCGAGCCCCACTCGCTCGACACCGAGCACCTCGGCGAACACAGCGGCCACCGTCTGCTCGATGTGTGACTGCGGAGCGCGGTATTCGCGTGTGACGGCGAACGTTTCGGGAACCGGCAACGCCCGCCGATCGAGCTTGCCCACAGGGGTCAGGGGCACGGATTCGAGAGCGATGACAGTGGCCGGAACCATGAACGACGGCAGGAACTCACCCGCGAAGTCCATCAGTTCTGCCTGGTCCACAGTTCGTCCCGCCGTGGGCAGCACGTAGGACACCAGGGCGGCGTCGCCGGAAGAGGTGGTCAACGCAGACGTGGTGACGAACTCGACCGACTCGTGTCGCGCGAGGACGGCATCGATTTCACCCAGTTCGATCCGGAAGCCGCGAACCTTCACCTGCTGGTCCGACCTGCCGACGTAGTCGGCCGTCAGCGCACCGTGTTCGTCCCGCTTCCATCGGACGACGTCGCCGGTGCGGTACATCCGGTCGCCGGGTGCGCCGTAGGGGTTGGCGACGAAACGTTCGGCGGTCAGCGGCGTACGCCGGTGGTATCCGCGAGCCAGCCCGAGCCCCGACAGATAGAGCTCACCTGCGATACCCAACGGAACAGGGCGCAGACGATCATCGAGCACGAGGGCACTGGTTCCCCGGATCGGGCCACCGATCGTGACCGGACCGTCAGCGGACAGCGGGTCGCTGATATTGGTCATGATCGTGGTCTCGGTGGGTCCGTAGCCGTTGAACAGTGAACGCCCGGGAGCCCAGCGCGCGGCAAGTTCTGCCGGGACCGCTTCGCCGCCGGCCACCACGAACTGGAAGTCGTCGAGACCCGCCGGGTCGACGGACGCGAGGGCGGAGGGCGTGACGAAACCGTGCGTGATCCGGTTCTCGCGGAGGAACTTCGCGAGCTCGGGACCGCCGTACACGTCCGTGGGGGCGATCACCATAGTGGCACCGGCGCCGACCGCGAGCAGCAGTTCGAGCACCGACGCGTCGAAGCTCGGCGAGGCGAAATGCAAGGTCCGCGACGCGGTGGTCACCTGGTAACGCTCACGCTGTTCGGCAGCGAAGTTCGCCAGACCGCGGTGGCTGACGACGACACCCTTGGGCTGCCCGGTGGTGCCGGACGTGTAGATGACGTACGCGCTGTTCGCCGGTGTCACCGACGAACGACGGTCCGCGTCGGTGACCGGAGCCGCCGAGTACTGCGCCCAAGCGGTGTCGGCGTCGTCACCGTCGAGGAGCAGCCAGTCGACGCCGGCCGGCAGCCGGTCGAGCTCGGATGCGACGGAAAGCCCCAGCGTCACACCGGAATCGGTGACCATGTGGGCGATACGCTCGTCTGGGTACTTCGGGTCGATCGGCACGTAGGCGCCGCCACTCTTGGCAACGGCCCAGATGCCCACCACGGAAGCGATCGAGCGGGTGATGCCCAGGGCGACGAACGACTCGGCGCCCACCCCTCGCTCGATCAGTGCCCGCGCGATGCGGTTCGAGTGTGCGTCGAGTCCCCGGTAGGTAATCGATTCGCTGCCCGCGACGACGGCGACACCGTCCGGGTCGGCGGCAACGGCACCCGCGAGCAACTCCACGAGCGTCTGCGGCGCCGCTCCCTCGACGCCCCGGACCGGAGCCAGCTCAGCGGCCTCCCGCGGATCGAGGATGGGGATGTCTCCCACGGCAATGTCGGTGTCGGTCGCGACGGACTCGAGGATTCGCAGGAAGCGATCCACGAAGCCGTGAACCGTGCCTGCGTCGAAAATTTCCGTCGCATACCCGAGCGACCCGGTGATGCCGGTGGCCGCTCCCGCGTCGGACCACTGCTCCTGCAGGTCGACGGTGAGGTCGAATTTGCTGAACTCGACGTCGACCGCACCGGGAACGGCTTCCAGTCCCTCGAACTCGAGCGACGGAATTCCGTTGACCTGATGCGTCAGAACCACCTGGAACAGCGGCGTGTAGGCGGTGGACCGGGTCGGCTTCAGGGCGTCGACCAGCTGCTCGAACGGAACGTCCTGGTGGCTGAAAGCTGCAAGATCCTGCTCCCGAACGTGTTCGAGGAGAGCCGTGAACGACGCACCGGGCTCGACCTGCGTGCGCAACACCAGCGTGTTGACGAACATGCCGACGAGGTTGTCGAGCGCCTCCTCGCCGCGGCCGGCAATCGCCGCGCCGATGGCAATGTCGGTACCCGCACTCACGCGCGCCAGCAGCACGGACAGCGCCGCATGCAACACCATGAACGAGGAGACATTGTGCTCGCGCGCAAGATCATTCAGCCGGCGGTGCAGGTCGGCATCGATGGTGAAATCGACGGCGGCACCCGTCATCGACCGCACTGCCGGCCTGGGCCGATCGGTCGGCAACTCGAGAACGTCGGGCAGACCCGCCAGAGTCTTCGCCCAGAAGTCGATCTGCTGCGCCGCAAGGGAGTGCGGGTCGTCTTCGGATCCGAGCAGAGCGCGCTGCCAGATCGCGTAGTCGGCGTACTGGATCGGGAGTTCGGGCCACTGCGGCTCCCCTCCCGACACACGCGCGGCGTAGGCCGCCATCACGTCGCGTGCCAACGGCAGTGTCGACGCGCCGTCGGAGGCGATGTGGTGCATCACCACGACCAGAACGTGATCGTCCGCGCCGATGCGGAACAGGCGAGCGCGGATCGGGAGCGTGTCGGTGACGTCGAACCCCTGCGAGCCGAACTCGAACAGGCGAGCCGTCAGATCCGACTCGGCGACCTCGACCGGATCGAGGCCCAGGTCGACGTCCGATGCGGGAAGGATGACCTGGTGTGCGCCGGCATCGGAGTCGGGGAACACGGTTCGCAGGACTTCGTGACGCGCCACGACGTCGGACAGAGCCGACGCCATCGCGGTGACGTCGAGATCACCTCGGAACCGGACCGTCAACGGCACGTTGTATGCGGGCGAGGTCGGGTCGAAGCGGTTGAGGAACCACATGCGCTGCTGCGCTAGCGACAACGGAAGTTGCTCGGGCCGCTGCTGCGCGACCAGGGCCGGTCGGGGTGCCCGATCACCGTCCTGCCGCTCGATGAAGTCGGCGAGTTCGGCGACAGTGGGGACTTCGAAGAGATCTCGCATGCCGACGGTGGCGCCTGTCGCCGCCGACAGACGGGACGCGACGCGTGTGGCGCTCAGCGAATTACCGCCGAGATCGAAGAACGACGCGTCGACGCTCACGCGGTCGACACCGATCACGTCACCGAAGACCGCGGCGACGACCTCCTCCAGCGGGGTGCGGGGTGCGACGAACTCGGCATTATCGGTGGCGAATTCCGGTTCGGGAAGCGCCTTGCGGTCGATCTTGCCGCTCGCGTTGAGCGGCATCTCGTCCACGACGACGAGCGCATCGGGAACCATGTGCGACGGCAGAACCGCACGCAGACGCGAGGTCACGTCGTGAGCCGTCACGGAGGCACCCGCAGCGGCGGTGACATAGCCGACGAGTCGCTGCAGTCCGTGACGCTCGGAGACCACGACGATCGACTGCTTGATGTCGTCCATCGCCGTCAGAGCCGACTCGATCTCGCCGAGTTCGACCCGGAGGCCACGAATCTTGATCTGGAAGTCACTGCGCCCGAGGAAGATCAACTCTCCGTCGGCGCGCTCGCGCACGAGGTCGCCGGTGCGGTACAGGCGCGAGCCCGCATCCCCGCGGGGATTCGCGACGAAGCGCGAGGCGGTGACATCGGCCATTCCGCCGTAACCGCGCCCGACCACGACACCGCCGATGTACAGCTCGCCGGTCACGCCGGCCGGGACGGGACGCAGACGCTTGTCCAAGACGTAGTACTCGGCACCGGGCAGCGGCGACCCGATGGGGATCGGGGTTTCCTCGGCATCCGGAGCCGTCAGGTCGAGCTCGTAGGACGCGGTGACATCCGACGCTTCCGTCGGGCCGTAGGAGTTGACGAGGCGGACGCCTCGTCCGACCAGCTTGGCGTACGCGGCCGGTCGAATCTGCTCACCGCCGAGGACCACGCAGTCGAGCGACGCCATCGTGTCGTCTGCGTCGAGTTCGGCCAGCAATTCGAAGGCGCTGGGCGCCATGTTCACGATGCGGACGTCCGCCATAGCGAGGTGCCGCAGAATGTCGGCGGGGTCGAAGCCCTCGGCCGCCAGATGGACGACGCCGCCGGACATCAACGGAACCCACACGTTCTTCTGCGTCAGGTCGAACAACGGCGAGCTCGCCACGAGAACACCGGTGCCCTCGGCGATGCGCATCTCGTCGCGGTACCAGCGGTAGGTGTTCAGCACACCCGCCATCGGCACCATTGTCGGCTTCGGCCGTCCCGTCGAACCCGATGTCGAGATGACGTAGGCGAGACGGGCTCCCGCCTCGTCGCCCACCCACGGGTCGAACGCGAGATCGCTTCCGTCGCGGGAGTCCAGTGCTCGAACGGTGTCCGGGTCGTCGAGGACCACGGCCGTGTCGAGGACGCGATCGCCCAGCGGCTTCCGTGCGAGTTCGCGCCACGACGACGTCGTGATCGCCGCGCGAGCTCCGCTGGTGTCGATGAGACCCGCGATGCGTTCGAGGGGCCATGCCTGGTCGAGTGGTGAGTAGGCGGCACCGACCTTCCACACCGCGAGCATGCCGACGACCCAGTCGAGTGAACGAGGCAGGATCAGGGCGACGACGTCGTCGTCGCCGATACCCCGCTCGGCGAGCTCGCGGGCCACCTGGTTGGCGCGTCTGTTCAGCTCGGCGCGCGTGGTCGATACTCCCCCGGCGACCACCACGATCGCCTCGGGGTCGCGTTCGACGCTGTCCTGCCACGCCGCGAGGGGGGACTCCAGCCGGGCCGTCGCCGCGTCCGCCGGGGCCGGCTCCACGACGGCAGGTGCGGCCGCGAACTTCTCGAGGTCCACGTCGCCGACAAGCCGGTACGCGTCGGCGATCACCTTGTCCAGGATCGCTCCGAAACCGTCCTGCCCGTCCTCCGACGGCGGAGCCATCATGATGGTCGGAACCAGACCGGACAGAACGACCGACACGATCGCGTCCGGAGCCATTCCCCGATCGGCCAACGGCGCAGACATCAACCGGAGGCGTTCATCGAACTCCCGGTACGTCACCTGCATGCCGTCGTGTGCGACGGCTACGGCGTCGGGCGCGACGTCCACCGCAGCTGCCAGCAGCTGCGGTAGTTCGCGGACCGTCATCGTGCGGGCAGGTCGTGCTTGGCTCAACTTTGCTCTCTCGTGTTCGGTGAGAATGTCGATATCGCCTACGGCGACGAGTGGGTTCTCGACAACGGCCTCGAGGATCCGCACGAACCGCTGCGTGATGCGCTCCACACTCTCCCGTTCGAAGAGGTCGGTGGCGAAAGTGAAGCGGCCGCCGAGGCCGGACGGCCGGCCCTCGTCATCGGCCTTCTCGGACATGGTCAGGGTGAGGTCGTATTTGGCGCCCTCGGCCATGTCCTCGATGACCCGCACGGTGAGTCCGGGCAGTTCGAGCGATTCCAGACGGTTGTTCTGGAACGCCAACATCACCTGGAAGAGCGGCGAGTACGAGGCGGACCGGCGAATCTGCAGCGCTTCCACCAGTTTCTCGAACGGCACGTCGGAATGCCCGAACGCCGCGAGGTCGTTGTCGCGGATCCGTTCGATCAGCGCTGCGAACGAATCACCCGCGTCGACCCGGGCCCGCAAGACGAGCGTGTTGACGAACATGCCCACCAGATCGTCGAGCATCTGGTCGGTTCGCGCCGCATGGGGCGTGCCGACCGTGATGTCGTCGCTGTTACTCAACCGTGCCAGCAAGGTGGTCAACGCCGCGTGGGTCACCATGAACAGTGACGCTCCGTGGTCCCTGCCGAGCTTCTCGAGCCCGCTGCGCAGTTCGGGCGAGATCACGAAGTCGACGGAATCACCGATCATCGACTGACGGGCAGGCCGCGCGTGATCCCGAGGGAGGTCGATCAGCTCCGGTACCCCGGCCAGTGCGTTCTCCCAGTAGGAGATCTGCTCGGCCGCGAGGGACTTGCTGTCGGCGGGATCGCCGAGCACCTCGCGCTGCCACAGGGCGAAGTCGGCGTACTGCACCGGCAACGGCTGCCAGAGCGGAGCCGCACCCGCTGTCCGGGCGCTGTAGGCGACCATCACGTCCCGCGCCAACGGAGCCAACGAGGCACCGTCTGCGCAGATGTGGTGGATCACCAGCACGAGGAGGAACTCCGTGTCGCCGGTCGCGAACAGGCGGATACGCAGCGGCGGGGCCGCCGTGACGTCGAACCCTTCGGTGGCGAATGCGGTGAGTACCGAGTGAAGCTCGGACTCGGGCACCGGCACGGGCGTCAGATCGACCGGCACCTGGTCTACGTCGACGACCTGCTGGTACGGGCCGTCGGCGGAGTCGGGGAACACGGTCCGCAGTGATTCGTGCCGCGCGAGGACATCCGACACGGCGCTCGACATCGCCTCGATGTCGAGGCTGCCGGACAACCGGACCGCGAGCGGGATGTTGTATGCCGACGACGTCGTGTCGTACCGGTTCATCAGCCACATGCTCTGCTGGGCCATCGACATCGGAACCCGCTCGGGACGCGGCTGTGCGACCAGCGCCGGCCGGTCGGACCCCGAACCCGCGCCGTCGGCGACCAAGACAGCCAGGCGCTCGACCGTCGGCGCCTCGAAGAGCTCGCGCACACCCAGTCGTGTTCCCGCTGCCGCGTTCACTCGCGCGACCGCCTTGGTGGCGAGGAGTGAGTTACCGCCGAGGTCGAAGAACGACTCGGCCACACTGATTTTCGACAGTCCGAGTACCTCGGCGAAAACCCCGGCGACCAATTCTTCTGCCGCCGTGCGGGGTTCGACGACCTCACCCTGCAGCGCGTCGAAATCGGGCTCGGGCAGTGCCCGGCGGTCGAGCTTGCCCGCGGTGGTGAGCGGAATCTCGTCGAGCACCAGAACAGCACTGGGCACCATGTGTGCAGGCAGCGTGCCGGAGACGAATCGGGTGACCTCGGCGGCGTCCACCGTGCTCCCGGCCGACGGCAGCACATAGGACACGAGCGCTGTCGCGCCCGAGGGCATGGTGCGGCCCACCGTGGTCGCGAACTCGAGAGCGGGATGCTGAACCAGGGCAGCGTCGATCTCACCGAGTTCGATCCGGAATCCGCGGACCTTCACCTGGAAGTCACTGCGGCCCACGTACTCGACGCCGTACCCGGCGCGATGTTCGGGGTCGACGACGAACCGGACCACATCACCGGTTCGGTACATTCGAGAGCCGTTCCCGCCGAACGGGTTCGCGACGAAGCGCTCGGCGGTGAGGCCGAAGCGGTCATGGTAGCCGCGAGCGAGCCCAAGTCCGGCGATGTACAGCTCGCCGTCCACACCGACCGGGACGGGACGCAGCTGCCCGTCGAGGACGTAGACCGTGACGCCGCAGACCGGCCCGCCGATCTCGATCCGCTTGCCGGGCTCGAGCACGTTACTGACGTTGCTCATCACGGTGGCCTCGGTCGGACCGTAACCGTTGTACATCCGGCGGCCGGGAGCCCAGCGCTCCACCAGTTCCGGGGGGCATGCCTCTCCGCCCACCACCACGACACCGAGTCGGTCCAGCCCCGACGGTTCGACCGACGCCAATGCTGCCGGCGTGACGAACGCGTGCGTCACCTCGTGTTCCGCCAGGAAGCTGCGGAGTTCTTCACCGCCGTACAGGTCTGCCGGCGCCACCACCATCGTGGCCCCGCACCCGAAGGCGAGCAGGAGTTCGAGGACGGACGCGTCGAAACTCGGAGACGCGAAGTGCAGCGTGCGTGCTGCGGGGGTGACCCCGTAATGGGTGCGCTGTTCGGCGGAGAAGTTGGCCAGCCCTGCATGGGTCACGGTGACACCCTTGGGCAGACCGGTGGTGCCGGAGGTGTAGATCACGTAGGCCACATGGAGGGCACGCAGCGGCGCGGTACGCTCAGAATCTGCCAGCGGTGCCGATGATTCCCGCGAGCAGAGTGCATCGCACTCGGCGGAGTCGAGGACCAGCCAGTCGAGGTCCTGGGGAAGTCCCTCGCGCTGCGCCGCGACGGTCAGGCCCAGCATCGATCCGGAGTCGGCGATCATGTGCTCGACCCGCTCGGCCGGATAGCGCGGATCGACGGGCACGAACGCTGCCCCCGTCTTCGCGACCGCCCAGGTGGCGACCACGGAGTGCAGAGAACGCGTCATACCTAGCGCCACAGCAGTTTCCGGACCGACACCGCGCCCGATCAGGACGCGCGCGAGCCGGTTCGACCGCTCGTCGAGTTCGGCGTACGTCAGCGTCGCGCCGTCGGCGATGACTGCGAGGTGCTCGGGATCGAGTGCCACCGACGCGGACAGGATGTCGGGCAACAGAAGCTGTTCGGCGTCCTCGGTGCCGGACACCGCGAGGAGCGACGCACGTTCGGTGCCGTCGAGGATGTCGATGCGGGCGACCGGTGTGTCGACGTCGCCGGACACCGCCTCGAGAACACGGACCACCCGCGCCATGATCTCCCGCACCTGGGTGGATTCGAAGATCTCGGGCAGGAACTTCGCGGTCAGATGAAGGCGCGGGTCCGTCATCGCGACGATGGCGAGCGGGTAGTGGGTGGCGTCGTTGGACGTCACGTCGAGAACACGGAGCCCTTCGATGTCACTGCTCTGCGTGAGTGCCTCACGGTCGAGTGGGTAGGACTCGTAGACCATCAACGTGTCGAACAGCGCGCTCAGACCCAGGCCCTGCTGAATATCGGTCAGTCCGATGTGGTGGTGGTCGAGGAGCTCGGTCTGCTCGTGCTGGATCCGGTCGAGCAGGGTTCGCACGGAGTCGCCGGGGCGCACCCGCACCCGCACGGGAAGGGTGTTGATGAAGAGGCCCAGCATCGATTCGATTCCGGGAACCTGCGGTGGGCGGCCGGAAACGGTGGTGCCGAACAGCACGTCGTCCCGTCCGGTCAGCCTACCCAGCACGATGCCCCAGGCCGCCTGGACCAGGGTATTCATGGTGACGCCGAGCTCACGCGAGCGTTCGGTCATCGCCGCGAGCAGCTCGTCGGGCAGGTCCACGACGAGTTCGCCCGGGGTGAGCGTCGCAGCGGTGTCCTCGTGCGCCGGCGCGAGAAGGGTGGGTTCTTCGACGCCGGCCAGTGCCTGTGCCCACGCGGCCACGGACTGCTGCGGATCCTGGGTGGCGAGCCACTCGAGGTAGTTCCGGTACGGGCGCGGCTGTGGCAGCGCCAGAGCCTCACCGTCCACCGCGTACAGGGTCAGCAGGTCCTGGATGAGGACCGGCAACGACCAGCCGTCGAGCAGGATGTGATGGTTGGTGACGGCGAAGCGGTACCGATCCGGCGCGGTCTCCACGAGCAGGAAACGCACGAGAGGCGGCGCCGTCATGTCGAACCGGTCCGTCCGGTTCGCGAGCATCAGCGCGTCGACTCGAGCTTCGCGGTCTGCCTCCGGCAGCGATCGCAGATCGACGTGCGTCCACGGGACGTCCACATGGTCGACGACGACCTGCATACCGGTGCCGTCCTCGTCCAGGACGAAGGCGGTGCGCAGATTGGGGTGCCGCGCGACGAGGGCTTCCGCGGCCCGGCGCAGGCGATCGACGTCGACCGTTCCACCGAGGTCCATGACGAGCTGAGTGGTGTAGACGTCGGTGGTGCTACTCGCCAACGCGGCGTGGAACAGCAGGCCCACCTGCAGGGGAGCGAGCGACCACACGTCGGCGAGCGCAGGATAGCTGCTCTCGAGCGCATCGATTCGGGGCTGACTCAGTGGTACGAGATCGAGATCGGAGGGAGTCCGTCCGCCGGCGTCCGGCCGCTGAGCGTGCTCGACGAGAGCCTCGAGCGCGCGTTTCCACAGCGCGGTGAACTCCTCCACCTCCGCGGTGGTGAGCACACCCTCCGGAAAATCGACTGTGGCGGAAAGTCGTTGCTCCCCTTCGACATCGACGATCATCGCATTGATGTCGAGCGCGAAGTGCACCGGCATCTCGCTGTTGCGGGTGCCGGTGAGTTCCATGGTGTCGGTGTCGGGCATCCAGCCCGCCGCACGCAGGGCCGCCGGGATGTCGCCCACCGACACGCGACCGAGGTAGTTGAAGCTGATCTGCGGGCTGGGCAGATCGGCGAGTACCGACCTCGTCTCGGCGTTCAGGTAGCGCAGCAGGCCGAAGCCGATACCGTGCTCGGGCACCTGCGCCAACTGCTCCTTGACGGTCTTGAGCGCCGTGCCCGCGGCCTTCCCACCGGCGAGCGCGTCCCCCATATCGTCCACTGGCGCCGCCAGCCGAACGGGATACATGCTGGTGAACCAGCCCACTGTCCGGGACAAATCTGCTCCCGGCAGGACCGTTTCTTCACGGCCGTGACCCTCGAGGTGCACCAGAGTCGACGACTCGGAGATTCCGCGCTCCGCACGCCACGCAGCAACCGCCAGTGCGAGCGCCGTGAGCAGCCCGTCGTTGACACCACCGTGGAACGCACGCGGCACGTGGGTCAGCAGACCGTCGGTGACGTCGGCGGAGACCTCGAGCCGAACCCGACCGGTGGTGGAGACCACGTCGCGGCCGTCGAGAGCCCGCGAGCCGATCAACGGATCGGAGCCGTCGAGCGTGTTGCGCCAGAAGTCCAGTTCCCCAACTCGCCGTGCACTTTTGGCGTTGTCGGACAGTCCGTGCGCCCAGCGGCGCACAGACGTGCCCACCGCCGGGAGCAGCGGATCGGCCCCTGCCGAAATCTGCGACCACGCGGCCGCGAAGTCGGGCACCAGCACTCGCCACGACACACCGTCCACCGCGAGGTGGTGGATGACGACGAGGAGCCGACCGGACTGCGGCTCCGTGCCCTCGCCCTCGCCTTCGATCCCCTCGGGGGCGCCGCCGCCCGCTGCGAACTCCGCGGGCGCGAACCAGACGAACCGCACCACGCGGCCTGCGGTGGGGTCCAGGGTGTCGACGGTTCGTTCGAGGGCGTGTGCCGCCAGCGCCTCGAACGAGTCGCTGCCCGGCCCCTCCGTGAACTCGACCCGGTCGACGAGCTCGTCGACGTCGACGGAGCCGATCGGCGAGATCTGGAGCGTCCAGCCATCCGCAGCGTCGTTGCGCCGCAACACGGAACGAAGAGCGTCGTGGCGATCGACGACCGCCGACAGGGTGCGAAGCAGCCTCTGCCTCTCGACCTTCGGCGGGAGCGTGAGGAGAATGGACTGGGAGAAGCTGTGGAAGTCGCCGCCCAGTTCCGTCATCCAGTGCACCACCGGGGTCAGCGGCATCGTGCCGATACCGGCGCCCGGCAGTTCCTCGAGAACGTGGACCGTCGCGGAATCGGAGGCCGAGGTGGCGACCTCGGCGAGAGAGGCCACGGTCTTGCGCTCGAAGACGTCGCGGGCCGTGAAGAGGACGCCGGCTTCCTTGGCCCGGGACACCAGCTGAATCGAGACGATGCTGTCGCCGCCGAGCGCGAAGAACGAGTCGCCGACGCTGACGCGCGGAACGCCCAGAACCTCGGCGAAGAGGCCTGCGATCGACTCCTCCATGGCACTGCGGGGAGCGATGTATTCACTGGCTTCCGCCGCGAAGACAGGTTCGGGCAATGCCTTGCGGTCGAGTTTTCCACTCGCCCCGACCGGCATCTCGGCGATCACCATGACGGAATCGGGAACCATGTAGGACGGTACGGCGCGGCCGACGTGGGCGATCAGCGCTGCGACATCCACGTCCGAGCCGGATTCGGGGACGACATAGCCGACCAGCCGCTGCCCCAGGGAGCTGTCGTGCACCACCGCAACCGATTGCGCGACATGGGGATACGAGGACATCGCGGCCTCGATCTCGCCCAGCTCGATCCGCAGGCCCCGAACCTTGACCTGGAAGTCCGTGCGGCCGAGGTACTCGATACTGCCGTCCACCCGCCACCTGACCAGGTCGCCGGTACGGTACAGCCGGGACCCGGAAACCCCGAAGGGGTTGGCTACGAAGCGTTCTGCCGTGAGGTCGGGCCTGCCCTCGTATCCGCGAGCGGTTTGTGCCCCCGCCAGATAGAGCTCTCCTGCGGATCCGATGGGCGTGGGTCGCAGGTGACCGTCGAGCACGTACGCCTCGGTATTCCACACGGGAGTTCCGATGGATACCGTGTGGACGGCCTCGCGATCGACTTCTCCTGCGGTGGCGTGCACGGTGAATTCGGTGGGGCCGTACAAGTTGTGCAGCGCCGCGTCGGATCGGGCCCGGAACGCAGCCGCCACTGACGGCGGAAAAGCCTCTCCCGCAACGAGAACCAGCCGAAGAGAGGCCAGTTGGTCCCGGCCGGCCTCGGAGGTGAACACCGAGAGCATCGACGGAACGAACGAGGTGGCCGTGACCTTCTCGCGGGCGATCAGATCGGCGAGGTATCCCGGATCGCGGTGCCCCTCGGGCGCCGCGATCACGAGGCGTGAGCCCGAGACGAGTGGTGCGAACAGCTCCCACACAGAGACGTCGAAGGTCGTGGGGGTTTTCTGCAGCACGACATCGTTCGCGTCGAGTTGGTAGCGCTCCGCGATCCAGGCGACCTGATTCAGCACGGACCCGTGGCCGACCGCCACGCCCTTCGGACGTCCGGTGGACCCGGAGGTGTAGATGACGTAGGCGGGATTGGCGGGCCGAAGGTCCGCCAGTCGCTCGGCATCACGGATCGGGCCGGCGTCGATGCTCTCGAGGTCGAGTGCGTCGATCTCGACCACGTCGTGGCCGGGCGGAAGTGTCAACCGGTCCCGGGTCACCGTCAGGATGCACTGCGGTCGGGCGCTGTCGAGGACGTAGGCGGTGCGCTCGGCTGGATGATCGGGGTCGAGCGGGACGTAGGCAGCACCCGCCTTGACCACCGCGTACATCGCCACCATCGAGTCGAGGGAGCGGCGGATCGCGAGGGCGACCTTCGTCTCCGGTCCCACACCACGCCCGATCAGCACCCGGGCCAGACGGTTGACGCGCGCGTCGAACTCGCGATACGTCCACTCCTGCCCCTCGAACACCAGCGCCGTCGCGTCGGGGGTTCGGGCGACCTGGGCGTCGAACAGGTCGACGATCGTTCCGGCCGGCGGTGTGACGACCTCGCCGTTCCAGCCCGACACCACCTGCTCACGTTCCTCGGAACTCATCGGGGCCAGATCCGACACGGGCGCGTCGTCGCCGGCCCCGAGGAACCGCTCGAAGAAGTCGAAGAATCGGCTGTGGTGCCGGTTCAACTCGTCCGCGGAATACAGATTGGGGTTGGCTTCGAAGTCGATGTGGATCTTGTGGCCCGCGACGCCCTGGTAGATGTTCAGGGAAAGATCTTCGACCGGGCCCGTCGTGAGCACATTCTGATGTCCGGTGACGGTGCCCAGCTTGATCTCGCTGTGGAACATCATGATGTTGATGGACGGGCCGAAGAAACCGCGCTGTCCCTGGGGCGCGCCGGCGTCGCGGCGGATGTCCTCGTGCCGATAACGCTGACGGCGCAGAGCGCCCGTCAGCTCGATCTGCACACTCTTGACCAGCTCCGGAACCGTCATCTCCGGAGTGATCTGAAGGCGGAGCGGCACGATGTTCGACACCATTCCGCCGGAGCGGCGCAGCGTGGCGGTGGTGCGTGCCGAGACGGGGAGGCTGAGCACGACGTCCGTGCGGTCGGTCATGTGGGCGAGGTAGGCGGCGAATGCGGCCACCACGACGGGAGCGGAACTTGCGTTCGTCCCGTCCAGTGCCTCGTCCAGCAAGGTCGCGGTCGATTCGGGCAGTGCCTCGGAGGAGAGCCGCGCGAACTTGCCCACCTTCGCGGCGCGACCGGCGAGGCTGGGCGCTTCCGGCAGGTGCGCGGTGCGTTCGGCCCAGTATTCCCTGTCTTTCGCGAACCGTTCGGAGCTGCGGTAACGCTGCTCGTCTTCGACGATCCGGACGAGGTCTTCCGCGCGCGGTGCAGGCGGCTCCGTGGACTCGACCAGCGCCGTGTAGATCTCTGCGATCCGGGCGATGAGCGCCATCGCCCCGAACCCGTCGAGCGCGATGTGGTGAATGCGGCAGAACCAGAAGTAGTGATTCTCACCGACGTGCAGAAGGTAGACCACGACCAGACGGTCTTCGAGAAGGTCGACGGGAGCGCTGTAATTGGCGCGCATCCACTTCTGGGCAGCGTCGACGGAGTCGTCCTCGCCGCGGAGGTCGACGTACGTGATGGCGTCATCCAGCGTCTTGTCGACGTACTGGTGCGGCACACCGTCGATCTCGACGAGGCGGAGGAAGCCCGAGCCGAATTCCCGGCCGGAACGGATGGTGGCTTCGGTCAGAAGGTCGAGGTCGATGTCTCCGCGGAGTTCGATGTACTGAGCGATGGTGAGAGGAATGTCGCCCATCGCATGTTGAGCGAACCAGATCCCTCGCTGCGCAGCTGACAGCGGAAAGGCTCCGATGGGAGCACCGTTACTACCCGCTGCATGTCCCGACCCCAAGGGTTACTCCGTTCTCGAACGCGTGGCTTGCCGCCGCCTGTGTGACTGGTGATTGGTAGCTCTGAACGCCACTACATGCACGTGCCTCGGTCCGAGGCCACTCGCGAATCGGGAACGGGACGGCCCACCTTGGGCTGATCGACGAGTTCCACCACAGTGGAGATCGATGCAGTGCGCCCTGGGGCGCTCTGGCATCCCGGATCATTCGCGGTGAGCGGGTTCATTCCTGGCTCCGTTCCTTCATCGATCCAACAAGCGGCCACCCAATCGGTGCTCGTCACCCTCGGAGTCGACAGACGAGTCTACGGCGGAAATGGACGTCCGAACTTTCGCCACACTCATGCCTGCACCCTCCTCTCACTCGTCGGTGACCATCTCGGTTCGTCCTGTGTCGAAATAACGCCGGGGTATACATCGGTCACATACCCACCACTGTTACCTGCCGAGCTGTGACCTTCCCGACCGTCGATACTTCCAGAATCAGTCGAAATTTGGATCGGCGACGCGCACATGTTCAACAGCGAGAACCACATTCCGGGCGTCGCGTACACGTGCGAGGCGAAAAACGTACCGCGGGTCGGAATTCCGCCGGACGGACAAATGTCGTGTCCACATTTATCGCCCCCTTCCCGAACAATCCACTTCGCGCGGTACCAAACGATCGGCTGATCGGCCGCGGGGGCGGACGTCGCACCGACCACCGCTTGTTTACCAACCATCGTGTCTACCAAAGCCCCGCGCAGGTCTCAAAGCGGAACACTCGCGGCGAAGGCGAGGCGGGAATGAAATCGAGAGCCGCCCAGGAGTGACGCGCACGCGCCTCCGGCAGCGACATCCCATGCGCTCGAAACTGAACTTCAGGGCGGAATTCGCCTTGACCTGCATGGGCGCGGTCAGTGGGGTCGTCTGGCGCGCGGATGCGGCACCGTATCGCCCGCGGCGGCGATCACACTTGGCCGACGATGAGACGAGATGCAGCGCGCGTGACGTCCTATTTGTCGCATCCCGGCGCGGGCGCTCGCTGGATCAATAGGGAGATATCTCACACCCCATGCCAAGCACCACGCCCGACCCACCTCTTGTTACCGGTCAGTAACAAAAGCAAGCCTTACCTGGTCAGCCACCCTGAGCCGCCGTGCGGCCATGCCGGGCGAACCAGTCGAGCAGTGCTGGATCATCGACGGCGCTGCGGTCGACTGAACGAGCCGCGTCCGCGCCTTGGAAAATTTTCTTGAGTGGCACCTCGAGCTTCTTGCCGGTGCGAGTGTGAGGAATGCCGGGCGCGAGGATGATGTCGTCCGGCACATGCCGGGGCGAGGCCTGCTCACGGATCGCACCCCGAATTCGGTCTTGCAACGCGTCGTCGAGCTCCACCCCGTCGACGAGGACCACGAAGAGCGGCATCCAATATCCGCCGTCCGGCAGGTCCACCCCGACTACCAGTGCTTCTGCGACCTCGGGCAGCTTCTCCACCACCTGGTAGATGTCCGCGCTCCCCATCCGGATCCCGTTGCGATTGAGTGTGGAATCGGACCTTCCGTGCATCAGCACGGTCCCGCGTTCGGTGATCGTGATCCAGTCACCGTGCCGCCACACACCGGGAAACACGTCGAAGTAGGCGTCGTGGTAGCGCTTCCCGTCCGGGTCGTTCCAGAACGACACCGGCATCGACGGCATCGGGGCCGTGACCACCAGTTCACCGACCTCGCCGCGCACGGGACTGCCCGTTTCGTCGAAGGCGTCGACGGCGACACCCAGACAGGGAGCGGACAATTCACCGGGCCAGACCGGAACAGTCCGCGCTCCACCGATGAAGGCCGAGACCACGTCGGTCCCACCGGTGATCGACATGACGGGAATGTTCCGACCGACGTTGTGCGCCAACCACAATGACGACGCGGCAGGCAACGTGGACCCGGTGCTGCCGACCGCGCGGAGCGCCGTCAGGTCGTGGTCGCGGACGGGTACCACCCCGGCCTTGTCGCAGGCGAGTACGTATCCGGGACTCGTCCCCACCACCGTCACACCGAGACGGGAGGTCAACGCCCACAACGCATCCGCCGTGGGCCACCCGGGGCTCCCGTCGTAACACACGATGGTGGCCCCCACGAGCAGGCCCGCGGTCTGGAAGTTCCACATCATCCAACTGGGACTGGTGTACCAGAAGAGGGTGTCGTCTCGGCCGACGTCGAGATGAAGCGCGAGTGACTTGAGGTGTTCGAGAAGCACTCCGCCGTGGCCGTGCACGATTCCCTTCGGAAGTCCGGTGGTTCCCGAAGAAAACACCACCCACAGGGGGTGGTCGAACGGGACGGCCACCGGTTCGAGTGCGGCCTCCCGGCCCGTGGCCTCAGCCCACGTGGTGGCGTCGCCGACCTCCGATTCCCGTCGAAGATGGGGCACGATGACGGTCAGGGCCAGAGAGGGCAGCCCGGCCTGCAGGTAGAGTACGGCATCGACGCGGTCGTGCTCTTTGCCGCCGAACCGATACCCGTCCGCGGTGATCAGCGCCTTCGGGTCGAGCTGTCCGAGCCGATCGAGGGCTGCCGGCGCGGAATAGTCCTGCCCGCACGCGGCCCAGAGTGCCCCCACCGAAACGGTCGCAAGGAACGCGATCACTGCCTCGGGAATGTTGGGCAGGTATCCGACGACGCGATCGCCGACACCGACGCCGTGATCCCGCAGTGTGGCCGCGAGCGCCGCGACCTGCGAGCGCAACTCGTCCCACTCGACAGCGACGTCGACCCCACCCTCACCGACGTACCGGATGGCGGGCCTGTCGGAGCGGGCATTGCGGAAGACCTGATCGACGTAATTGAGAGTGGCGCCGGGAAACCACACGGCGCCCGGCATGGAGGACTCGGCCAAGGCCGGACCCGGATCGGTCGCAGAGCGGATGTCGAAGTAGTCCCACACGGCTTGCCAGAACGCGTCGGGATCGGCCACCGACCAACGCCACAACGCCCGGTAGTCGTCTACCGGAACGTTGTGGCGCCGTGCAATGAAAACACCGAAGTCGGTGATCACCGCGTTGCGCAGATCAGCCTCGGTCGGTACCCACTGCGGATCGGCTGTCATGGTTCCATCTTCCCCGACAGCCGGAGTGCTCCGCGTTCTTTTGGTACCTAGCTGGTGGGAACGCGCACGATCAGTGCGTCACCCTGACCGCCGCCGCCGCACAGCGCGGCCACACCCACACCGCCGCCGCGGCGTTGCAGCTCGAGGGCCAGATGCAGGGTGATCCGCGCGCCGGACATGCCCAGCGGATGCCCCACAGCGATCGCCCCGCCATTGACGTTGACCTTCGCCGGATCCAGCCCCAGCTCACGGGTCGAGACGATCCCGACAGCCGCGAAGGCCTCGTTGATCTCGACGAGGTCGAGATCCTTCGGGTCGATGCCCTCCTTCGCGCACGCCTTCGCGATCGCCCGGGCCGGCTGCGACTGCAACGTCGAGTCGGGTCCGGCGACCACCCCGTGTGACCCGATCTCGGCGATCCACTCGAGGCCGAGCTCCTCGGCCTTGGCCTTGCTCATCACGACCACGGCCGCCGCACCGTCGGAAATCGGTGACGCGGACCCGGCCGTGATCGTTCCGTCCTTCGCGAAGGCGGGACGCAACCGTCCCAGCGTCTCCACCGTCGTATCGGCACGCACTCCCTCGTCCTGGCCGAACACGATCGGTTCACCCCTACGCTGGGGAATGGACACCGGCACCACTTCGTCGTCGAACAACCCGTCCTTCCAGGCCCGGGCCGCGTTCTGGTGCGACGCCGCCGCGAACGCATCCTGCTCCTCGCGGCTGGTCTGCCGACCGGGTTCCGTGTTCTGCGACTCCGTCAGACTTCCCATTGCCTGATCGGTGAAAATGTCGTGCAACCCGTCGAACGCCATGTGATCACGCATCGTCACATCGCCGTACTTGAACCCCTCCCGCGACTTCTCCAGCAAATGCGGCGCCCGCGACATCGACTCCTGCCCACCGGCAACGACCACCTCGAACTCCCCCGCCCGGATCAACTGATCCGCCAACGCGATCGCATCGATCCCCGACAAACACACCTTGTTCACCGTCAACGCCGGCACATCCATCGGAATCCCGGCCGCGACCGCCGCCTGCCGCGCCGGCATCTGCCCCGCCCCCGCCGTCAGGACCTGACCCATGATCACGTATTCCACCTGATCCGGCGCCACCCCCGCCTTCTCCAGCGCACCCTTGATCGCGATCCCACCCAGATCCGAACCCGAGAGATCCTTCAACGAACCCATCAACCGACCCATCGGTGTACGGGCCCCGGCAACAATCACCGACGTAGTTCTTTCAGGCACTGCAGTTCTCCATTCCTGTGTTGTAACCGTGTGTACTCGTCAACCATCCGCGGCTGAAGAGTATTCACGGGGTCGTGCCGGATCTCCTCAGGATCGCCTCTGCGTGACGCAGGACGGGTGCGTCCACCATCTTGCCCTCGAAGGCGAAAACTCCGCGTTGCTCGTCGACGGCGGCCAGGACTCTCGTGGCCCAGTCGACGTCGTCGTCGGAGGGTGCATACGCCTCGCGGATCACCACGACTTGGCTGGGATGGATGGCGACCTTGACATCGAACCCGACCGCTACGGCGTCGTGCGCCTCGGCGCGAAGACCGTCGAGGTCCTTGATGTCCAGGTAGACGGAATCCAGGGCGAGGCGATGGAAGCCCTTCGCCGCCAGCAACGTGGACGACCGTACCTGCCGGGCCACATCGCGGTACGTGCCGTCCTCGCGGCGGCTGGAGTTGCCGCCCATCGCGGCCACCAAGTCTTCGGCACCCCACATGACACCGATGGTGCTCGCCGCGAGCGCGATCTCGCCGACGGCGAGCGCCCCGAGCGGCGACTCGACGAGGGCGATCACCTCGCGTGGCGCCAGCGACAACACCTGATCGGCGGTCTCACATTTGGCCAGCATCAATCGGGTGTAGCGAGTGCCGTCGAGGGCGAGGAGGTCGAGTTCGTGGTCGTCGGTGCCGACGGGATTGACGCGGACCACTGTTCGCTCCGGATCGAGCGGGGTGTCGATCAGCGCGACCCGCGCCGCTTCCTTGTCGGCCTGCGCGACTCCGTCCTCGAGATCGAGGATCACGACGTCGGCCGCCGCAGCCGCCTTCGCATACCGTTCGGGCCGGTCGGCCGGGCAGAACAACCAGGCCGGTCCGGGCAATGCCCAGCTCACGACGGCTTCTTCTGGACGAGGGTCTTGCGCACGGCGATCGCCACCACGTCGCCGTTCTGGTTGCGCCCGGTGTGCTCGAGCGTGACGATGCCCTCCCCCGGTCGGCTCTTCGACTCCCGCTTGTCGGCGATGCGTGTCTCCGCGTAGAGCGTGTCGCCGTGGAACAGCGGCTTCGGGAAACTGATCTCCGAGAATCCCAGGTTCGCGACGATGGTCCCCTGCGTGAGTTGCGCCACCGACAACCCGACCAGCGTCGAGAGGGTGAACATCGAGTTGACGAGGCGCTCACCGAACTGGGTGCCCTCGCTGTAAGCGGCATCGAGGTGCAGGGCCTGGGTGTTCATCGTCTGGGTGGTGAAGAGGACGTTGTCGGCCTCGGTGACGGTGCGGCCGGGGCGATGCTCGTAGACCGCTCCGAGTTCGAACTCCTCGAACCACAGCCCACGCTGGACGATCCGGTTCGGCTCCTCGGCTCCTGCTGCGCTCACAGTCCGGCCTCCCGCGCGATGAGCATCAACTGCACCTCGGTGGTGCCCTCGCCGATCTCGAGAATCTTGCTGTCTCGGTAATGCCGTGCCACCACGTACTCGTTCATGAATCCGTAGCCACCGTGGATCTGAGTGGCGTCCCGCGCGTTGTCCATGGCGGCCTCGGACGCGACGAGCTTGGCGATCGCGGCCTGCTTCTTGAACGGCTTGCCCGACAACATCAGTGCGGCGGCGTCGTAGTAGGCGGTGCGGGCGGTGTGGGCGCGTGCCTCCATGCGCGCGATCTTGAACGCGATGGCCTGGTTGTGCCCGATGGGTCGCCCGAATGCCTCACGCTCCTTCGCGTACTTGACGGACTCGTCGACACACCCCTGCGCCGCACCGACACTCAGTGCGGCGATCGCGATGCGGCCCTCGTCGAGGATGCGGAGGAAATTCGCGTATCCGCGACCCCGCTCGCCGAGCAGGTTCTCCTCGGGGACGCGCACGTCCGAGAACGTGAGGGGGTGGGTGTCGGAGGCGTTCCAGCCCACCTTGTTGTATGCAGGTTCGGCGGTGAAACCGGGGGTCGAGGTGGGGACGAGGATCGTGGAAATCTCCTTCTTGCCGCCGTCCTTCACGCCGGTCACGGCGGTGACGGTGACGAGCCGGGTGATGTCGGTGCCCGAGTTGGTGATGAATTGCTTGTTGCCGTTGATGATCCACTCACCGCTGTCGAACTTGGCGGTGGTCTTGGTGCCGCCCGCGTCGCTTCCGGCGCCCGGTTCCGTGAGACCGAAAGCAGCGAGGCTCTTTCCGCTCGTCAGCTGCGGCAGCCACTCCTGCTTCTGTGCTTCGTTGCCGAAGCGGTAGATCGGCATCGCACCGAGGGACACGCCGGCTTCGAGGGTGATGGCAACGCTCTGGTCCACCTTGCCCAGCTCCTCGAGGGCGAGGCACAACGCGAAGTAGTCACCGCCCATTCCGCCGTATTCCTCGGGGAACGGGAGGCCGAACAGACCCATGTCGGCCATGCCCGACACCACCTCGTACGGGAAGGTGTGGTTGGCGTCGTGCTCTGCCGCGACCGGTGCCACCACGTTCTTCGCGAAATCGGCGACCGTCTTGGCAAGCTGCTGGTATTCGTCGGGAAGCTGGCCGGTGGCGAGATATTCGGTCATGACTCGTTCTCTTTCGTGTCGGTGTGCGGGGTGACTCGTGCGAGCAGCTGGTCGACCATCACCTGGTCGCCGGGCGCGACGAGGATGTCGACGACGCCGTCGACGGGTGCGGTCAGCGAGTGCTCCATCTTCATCGCCTCGACGACGACGAGCGTCTGGCCCGCGGTGACGTGGGCGCCCGCTTCGGCGCCGACGGCGATGACGGATCCGGGCATGGGGCTGGTGATCTCGGCCTCGCCGGCATGTACGTCACCGGTGCGGACGCTGAGCTCCTCGACTTCCCGGAGCATCGTCGTGCCCTCGGATCCGGCGAGCCAGATGTGCCCGTCGGTCTGGGCGACCCGGTAGGTTTCACGTCTGCCGTCGATCACGACGGACAGTGTGGTTCCGTCGAGGGCCGCCGTCAGGGACAGGGTGTCGCCGTCCTCCACCTGCGCGGTGGCGTCGGCGGGGTGACCGGTGATCCGTACGTGGTCGGTACGCGTCGGCGATGCCAGCCGAATACTGGTGGGCGCGGGAACCCCGACCCGCCAGCCGCTGGGAACGTCCCACGGATCGGCCTGTGAACGCTCCGGCCAGCGCTGCAACCAGCGGAAAGCGGCCGCGGCGACGAGCGCGGCATCGGTGGCCTCCGCAGCGACGAAGTCCTCGAGCCGGCGGTCGAGCAGACCGGTGTCGAGGTTGCCCGCCACCACATCGGGATCGGCGAGCAGGAAGCGCGCGAACTCGATGTTGGTCACCACACCGAGCACACCGGTGCCGGCCAGCGCCCGGTCCAGCTTCCGCAACGCACCGGCGCGGTCGTCGGCGTGCGCGATGACCTTCGCCAGCATGGGGTCGTAGTCGCTGCCCACCACTGTGCCCGCGCGAAGACCCGAGTCGACGCGGATTCCCGGGCCCTCGGGTTCGACGACGTCGGCGACGAGACCACCGGTCGGCAAGAAGCCTCGGCTGGGATCCTCGGCATACACGCGGGCTTCGATGGCATGTCCGGTGAGGGTGATCTCGCCCTGGGTGAAGCCGAGCGGTTCGCCCGCCGCCACCCGTACCTGCCACTCGACCAGGTCGAGTCCCGTCACGAGCTCCGTCACGGGGTGTTCGACCTGAAGCCGGGTGTTCATCTCCATGAAGAAGAACTCGTCCGGCTTGTCGGCGGAGACGATGAATTCGACCGTTCCGGCACCCGAATAGTCGACACTGCGCGCCGTGTTGCACGCCGCCTCGCCGATACGGGCCCGCGTCTGCTCGTCGAGCAGAGGCGAGGGCGCCTCCTCGATGACCTTCTGGTGGCGACGCTGCAAACTGCACTCGCGCTCACCGAGATGCACCACGTTGCCATGCCGGTCGGCCAGGATCTGCACCTCGATGTGCCGGGGACGCAACACGAATCGCTCGAGGAACAGGGTGTCGTCACCGAACGCGGACGCGGCCTCGCGGCGTGCGCTGAGCAGGGCGTCGGCCAACGCGCCGGGCTCCTCGACCAGGCGCATCCCCTTGCCGCCGCCGCCCGCCGACGGCTTGACGAGGACCGGGTAGCCGATCTCGCCTGCGGCCGCGATCAGTTCGTCGTCGGACAGGCCAGGCCGGGCGATGCCCGGTACGACGGGCACGTCGAACTTCGCGACGGCGTTCTTGGCGGTGATCTTGTCGCCCATCACCTCGATGGCGGCGGCGGAGGGACCGAGGAAGGCGATGCCGGCGTCTGCGCAGGCACCCGCGAACTTCGCGTTCTCCGACAGGAACCCGTATCCGGGGTGGATCGCCTGAGCTCCCGTGGCCTGGGCTGCCGCGATCACCTTCTCGATCACCAGGTAGCTCTCCCGGGCGGCGGCCGGGCCGAGCAGGACCGCGGTGTCGGCCTCGCGGACATGCCGCGCGTCCCGATCCGCTTCGCTGTACACCGCGACCGAGCGGATTCCCATGGTCCTCAGGGTGCGGATTACCCGCACGGCGATCTCACCGCGGTTGGCGACGAGGACGGTATCTATCCGTGTCATGTCAGTCATGTCCGTTCACATCCGGAAAACGCCGTAGGAGACCGGTTCGAGCGGTGCATTCGCGCACACCGAAAGAGCCAGCCCGAGAACAGTTCTGGTATCGGCGGGATCGATGATGCCGTCGTCCCACAGGCGGGCGGTCGAGTAGTACGGGTTGCCCTGCGCCTCGTACTGCTCGCGGATCGGCGCCTTGAACGCCTCCTCGTCCTCCGCCGACCACGGGTTACCCGCACTGTCCAACTGCTCACTGCGCACCGTCGACAACACCGACGCCGCCTGCTCACCACCCATCACCGAAATTCGCGCATTCGGCCACATCCACAGGAAACGCGGGGAGTACGCCCGCCCGCACATCGAGTAGTTGCCCGCCCCGTAGGAGCCGCCGATCACGACAGTGAGTTTGGGAACCCGGGCACAGGCCACCGCGGTCACCATCTTCGCGCCATGCTTCGCGATGCCGCCCGCCTCGTAGTCGCGGCCGACCATGAAGCCGGCGATGTTCTGCAGGAACAGCAGCGGAATCCTGCGTTTGTCGCACAGTTCGATGAAGTGGGCACCCTTCATCGCCGACTCGGCGAACAACACCCCGTTGTTCGCGACGATGCCGACGGGATGTCCCTCGATGTGCGCGAAGCCGGTGACCAGCGTCTTGCCGTACTCGGCCTTGAACTCCTGGAAAGTTCCGCCATCGACGATGCGGCCGATGACCTCGTGAACGTCGTACGGGGTGCGCGGGTCGGTCGGGACCACGTCATACAACTCGGTCTGCGGCGCCGACGCGGGGACGGCGCTGATCACGTCCCACGGACGCTCGGCGCGCGGGCCGAGCGTGGCGACGATGTTGCGCACGATCCGCAGCGCGTCCTGATCGTCTTCGGCGAGGTGGTCGGTCACTCCCGACACCTTCGAGTGCAGGTCTCCGCCGCCGAGATCTTCCGCGGTGACGACCTCACCGGTCGCGGCCTTCACCAGCGGCGGACCGCCCAGGAAGATCGTGCCCTGGTTTCGGACGATGACCGCTTCGTCGCTCATCGCCGGCACATAAGCGCCGCCGGCCGTGCAGGAGCCGAGGACCGCCGCGATCTGCGGGATGCCCTGCGCGCTCATCGTCGCCTGGTTGTAGAAGATCCGGCCGAAGTGCTCGCGATCGGGAAACACCTCGTCCTGCCGGGGCAGGAACGCGCCGCCCGAGTCGACGAGATAGATGCACGGCAGCTGGTTCTGCAGAGCGATCTCCTGCGCCCGCAGGTGCTTCTTCACCGTCATCGGGTAGTACGTGCCGCCCTTGACCGTGGCGTCGTTGGCCACGATCACGCATTCACGGCCGGACACCCGGCCGATACCCGCGATCACACCCGCTCCGGGGCATTCGTCGTCGTACAACCCGTTGGCCGCGAGCGGGGCGATCTCGAGGAAAGGACTCCCCGGGTCGAGCAGGGTGTCGACTCGATCGCGCGGGAGCAACTTGCCCCGGCTGACGTGCCGCTCCCGCGACTTCTCACTACCGCCCAGAGCCGCAACGGCCAGCTTCGACCGCAGCTCGTCCACCAATTTGGTGTGCTCTACCCGGTAGCCCTCTCTCGTAGTGCTTCCGCCCAGTGCCATCCTGCCGCCTTCTCGTCTTGACGCCCGTGCCGAGTGAGTTAATACTCGATAACTGAATTCAAGATAACTGTGATTAACTGAGTTGTCCAGACCGCAACCCGAAAGGAGCGAGGCAATGACCGCACACGTCGACGAAACCGGACCGCCGGCAGCACCGGCAGCACCGGCAGCACCGGCAGCGTCCACCGACGGCGCCGGAGCACCGATCACGCGTCGCGAACAGATGAAGGCGGATCGCCGCCGGCAACTTCTCGACGCCGCCGCTCGCCTCATCGCCGAACGGGGATTTCTCGGCGTCCGGCTCGAAGACCTCGGATCCGCCGCCGGGATCAGCGGTCCCGCCGTCTACCGCCACTTCCCCAACAAAGACGCCGTATTGGTCGAACTACTCGTCGGCATCAGTACGCGACTTCTGGAGGGCGGTTCCCTCGTCGCGGCGGAGGCATCCTCCCCCGAGGCGGCACTCGACGGCCTCATCGATTTCCACCTCGACTTCGCACTCGGCGAATCCGAACTGATTCGCATTCAGGACCGCGACCTCGAAAGCCTTCCCGCCGAGGCGCGGCGTGAGGTCCGGCAGAAGCAGCGACGCTACGTCGAACTGTGGGTGCAGGTGCTGCTCCGGGTGGACCCGTCGCTCGACGAAACGGATGCCCGTACCAAGGCCCATGCAACGTTCGGGTTGATCAACTCCACACCGCACAGCGTCGATCCCGCGACTCCGGCGCGCACTCGGAAGGTTCTGCGCGAGATGGCACTCACCTGCCTGCGTCCGTAATTTCGGCTACCCAGGCGCACGGCAAGGGCCCCGCCCTGGATCGGACGGGGCCCGTGCACAGCCGGGTATCTACACTCTCCGCTTACTGGTCATGGACGTGTACGCCAAGGTCAGCACAGCTGCCGCAGCGATACTGATAATCCACCGTATCCAGTCGATTCCGCCGGTATCACCCTTGTCGCTGATCGCGCCCCACACCCAATATCCGATGAGGGCGCCTGCAATGCCGAGGACGATGGTGATGAGCCACCCCATCGCCTGCTTCCCTGGGATGACCAGACGCGCGAGCACGCCGATGACCGCACCGAAGATGATGGTGCCGATGATGTCTCCAACCATTACCCTCTCCTCTCCACACGCGAGTGCGAGCGGAAGGCCACCGCTCCTTCGCAGATTAGCCAGCGTGGCAGCGGTTCAACCGTGGTTGGACAAATCGTTGCCGAATGGTTCATCTCCGGGACACGAAGAGGCTTATGACCCGCCGATCAACGCCATCGACTGTTCACGCATCTCCACCTTGCGCACCTTGCCGGTCACCGTCATGGGGAATTCGTCGACGATGTGCACATATCTAGGGATCTTGTAGTGGGCGAGCTTGCCGGTGCAGAATGCCCGGACCGCGGCTTCGTCGAGCGGCTGCGCGCCGTCCCGCATGCGGATCCACGCCATCAGTTCCTCGCCGTACTTGGCGTCGGGAACACCGATCACCTGGGCGTCGAGAATGTCGGGGTGGGTGTAGAGGAACTCCTCGATCTCGCGGGGATAGACGTTCTCCCCGCCCCTGATCACCATGTCCTTGATCCGGCCCGTGATCGCCACGTACCCGTCGGCATCCATCACGCCGATGTCACCGGTGTGCATCCACCGCGCCGCGTCGATGGCCTCGGCCGTCTTTTCCGGGTTGTTCCAGTACCCGAGCATCACCGAGTATCCGCGGGTGCAGAGTTCACCCGGCTCGCCGCGGGGAACCGTCAATCCTGTTGCAGGGTCGATGATCTTGACCTCGAGATGGGGTCCGACCCGCCCGACGGTCGTCACCCGCTGGTCGATGGTGTCGTCGGAGCGGGTCTGCAGCGACACCGGTGACGTCTCGGTCATGCCGTAGCAGATGGACACCTCGGCCATTCCCATCTGCTCGATCACCTGCTTCATCACTTCTACAGGGCACGGTGATCCCGCCATGATGCCGGTGCGCAGGGTGGACAGGTCGAACCGGTCGAAGTCCGGGTCGGCGAGTTCGGCGATGAACATCGTCGGCACCCCGTACAGCGACGTGCATTTCTCTGCCTCGACGGCTCGCAAGGTTGCCCTCGGGTCGAAGGAAGGCCCGGGAATCACCATGGCGGCGCCGTGACTGGTGCAGGCGAGATTGCCCATCACCATGCCGAAGCAGTGGTAGAACGGCACGGGAATGCACACCCGGTCGTTCTCGGTGTAATGACACAGTTCGCCGACGAAGAATCCGTTGTTCAGGATGTTGTGATGACTGAGGGTGGCCCCCTTGGGGAAACCGGTTGTTCCCGAGGTGTATTGGATATTGATCGGGTCGTCCGACGACAACCCGGCCTGCGCTGCCTCGAGCCGCGACGGGTCGTCGGCGAGGGCCGCCGCGCCGTCCGTCATCAGCGTGCTCCACTCGGGACTGCCGAGGAGAACGACCATGTCGAGATCGGGGCACTCCGGGCGCACCTCCTCGATCATGGCGCCGTAATCGGAGGTCTTGAACTCAGAAGCTGACACCAGGAGCCGGATCCCTGCCTGCCCCAGCACGTACTTCAGTTCGTGCGCCCGGTAGGCGGGGTTGATGTTGACCAACACCGCACCGATCTTCGCTGTGGCGTACTGGATGAGCGTCCACTCCGGGCAGTTCGGCGCCCAGATGCCCACCCGGTCACCTTTGACGATGCCGCGGGTGAGCAGGGCCGCCGCGAGCGTGTTCACGTCCTGCGCCAGTTCGGTGTACGTCCACCGGCGACCCGAGGGAACGTCGACCAGGGCGTCGCGACGACCGTGCGCGGCCACCGTTCGATCGAAGTTGTCTCCGATGGTGTCCCCCAACATCGGGGCGTCGCCGAGCCCGGACGTGTAGCTGGGAAGTGGCGTTGTCATAGCTTTCCTCTCCAGGCGTCGCGACGGACACCTACGGGACGGGCAGGCACACGAGGCCGTTCCGTTCTCGAATTTACTCCCGGTCGACGTGACGCCCGGTCAGAGAGCTTCGTCCTTCGTCTCGACGAGCGCCTTCGTGCACACCAGGCTCACCACGGCCAGCCCGGCGAGCATGACGCCGATCGCTGCACTTCCGTATGCCGACGCGAGCGGCGCTGCGATCAGGGGCGGTACTGCCCCGCCGAGCACACCCGCGAGGTTGTAGCCGAGGCCTGCCCCGGTGTACCGGTAGCGGGTCTGGAACATTTCGGGCAGCAGCGCCCCGCAGGGGCCGTACGCGACTCCGAAGATCGCGAGCGTCACCATCACGCCGATCGCGAAGGCGACGGGTGAACCGGTGTCGAGCAGCGGGAACAGTGCCAGCGCCCACACCACGGCCAGCGCACAGGAGATCATGATGACCCGGCGGCGACCGATCCGGTCCGAGTACAGCGCGGACACGATGATGGTGAGCCCGAAGACCACCGCCGAGACGATGCCGACGGTCAGAACGAAGGGACGGCTGAATCCGAGCGTCGCGGTGCCGTAGCTGGTGAGAAAGGCTGTGCCCATGTAGAAGAAGGCGAAGAGCGTGGCGAGGGCACCGGCGGAGAGAAGGATTTCCTTGGTCTGGTAGCGCCACGCATCCATGAGCGGGAGCGTCCGGGGTGCAACATCGGCCCGGTCGGCCTCCTGCACGGCGCGGAACACCGGTGTCTCCTCGATCGCGAGGCGCATGTAGAGACCGATACCGACCAGGACGGCGCTGAAGAGGAACGGTATCCGCCACCCGTAGTCGAGGAAGGTGGAGTTCGTGTCACCGAAGACGGCGCCGGTGACGAGGAAGGTGGCACTCGAGAGGATGAACGCGACGGCGGGGCCCAGCTGGGGGAACATCGCATAGAGTCCGCGTTTGCCCGGTGGGGCGTACTCGGCGGTGAGCAGTGTGGCGCCTGCCCATTCACCGCCGACCGCGAATCCCTGACCGAATCGCAAGAGCACCAGAAGAATCGGGGCCGCGACACCGATTGTGGCGGCACCGGGAAGCAGTCCGATCAGGAACGTGGAGACGCCCATCAGGATCAAGGTGGAAACGAGGGTCTTCTTACGACCGATTCTGTCCCCGTAGTGACCGAAGAGCATGGCTCCTACCGGTCTGGCGACGAAGGCCACCGCGAACGTCGCGAACGACGCCACGGTTCCGGCGGTGGAGCCCAGGGCGGGGAAGAACACCTTGGGGAAAACCAGCGCCGCAGCGGTTCCGTAGATGAAGAAGTCGTAGAACTCGATCGTCGTCCCGATGCCACTGGCGACGGCCACCTTACGAACGCTGGTGCCGCCCTTGCGCACCGGCGCGGGAGTGTGGGGCACTCCCGCACTCGATGTGGAGACTGTGCTCACTCGATTCCTCCGTGGTCCGTGTGGATGTCCCGACTTCCGGGACAAGAGGAAAGGTAGTGACCTGGCTCACGTCGTCACCACCCCCGAATGGGGGGTGGTGACTTCCGCCTGCCCGGGAGGGCTTCAGGCCGGCGTGCCCGCAGCGCCCAGCAGCTCCCTGCGCAGTTCCGTCCACACCGTGGCATAGGAGTCGATGACCGGCTCGGCTATCCACTTCTTGTCTCCGGCAGCGGCTTTCGCGAGCGCGTCCGCGAACAGGTCCTGATAGCGGGACAACCGCGGGACGAACGCCGACAGGTCGTCGAACACCACGGAGGCGCGGCGATCGAGGTCTGCAAGCTGATCGGCGTCCGCGGTGTCGATCAGTGCGACGAACTCCTCGTGGAACGGCACGAAGCTCTCGTACACCTCCGCGATGGAATCCTCGTCGATGGACACCCGCTCGGCGTCGAGCTGGTCCTCGAGTTCGGCCAGTCCCGCCTCGGTCAGAGCGATCCGGCCGCTCGATACTTTCTCCGCCTTGCCCTGGCTCAGCAGGGCGTCGTAGGCGGCCTGCGCGGACGCCGCGGCGACTCCCAGGTGTTCGGCGAGCACATCGGCACTGACCTGCTCTTTCAGACGCACAGCCTGCAGTAGGGCCAACTCGTCCACATTGCCAGCGAAGGCCATAGGTCTTCTCCTCGTCATACCCGTGCAGGGTCGTTACGGGCAGACCCGGGCGGACCTGCCGACCCTCTAGGTAACACGACTACAGTTCGAGGATCTCCGAGGGGGCCGCCAGCGCATCCGCGCGGGAGGTGTCCTTCAAATCCACACCGGATCTGCCGAGCTTCCTGGCACCGACGACGAGCGACGCCACGACGCGCGCCGCGACCTCGTACCCGAGCCCTCCGGGGGGATGGATATTGGATACGCAGTTCCGGTCTGCGTCGGTGCGTCCGGGCCGGGGAAGGTGGGTCAAGTAGACACCCACACTGTCGGCCACCGACAGGCCGGGCCGTTCCCCGATGAGCAGTACGAGCGTCTGCACTCCCATCGCCTCGGCGATGTGATCACCGAGCGCCACCCGGGCCTGAGTGGCGATGACGGGCGGTGCAAGAGCGTAGGTGTCACCGAGCTGCGCGACCAGAGCCGACAGGAGTGGAACCCCGTGATCGGCCAGCGCGCGGGGTGAGAGACCGTCGGCGAGCACGAATCCGACCTCGGCGGTACCCCTCGGAATGGAGGACAGGTCGGCGGGGGACCTGCCGAGGTCCGGTCGTCTCAGGTACTCGCCACGGTCGCTCGCCTGACTGGCGACGACTACCGGCCGTCCCAGACCGACCGTCTCGACCTGGTCCGCCAGCGCTGCCGCGTCGAGCGGCTGGTGCACCGCATCGCGCGCCGCGGCGTGCGCCGAGCGGAACTCGAGCACCCGCCGAGTGGGCAGCGCATCACCGGCCCGGCCCAGCCCGATTCGGGCCTGCGTCGTGGCGCGCAGTTCGGTCCAGAAGTCCTGCGCTGCAGGTTCGTGCGCACTGTGGTTCACGATGCCACCGTCAGAGCCCGCAGCGGTGAGGCCGCCGCATCCACCGGCAGAATCCTGCCGTCGCCGTCGACCATGCCGAGACGGCGCAACCAGTCCTCGAACTCGGGTGCAGGCCGGAGCCCGAGGACCTGACGAGCGTAGAGGGCGTCATGGAACGACAGGCTCTGGTAGCCGAGCATCACGTCGTCCGCACCGGGCACCGCGATGACGAACGCCGCGCCGGCGACACCGAGCAGGGTGAGCAGCGTGTCCATGTCGTCCTGATCGGCCTCGGCGTGATTGGTGTAGCAGACGTCGACGCCCATGGGCAGTCCCAGCAGCTTTCCGCAGAAGTGGTCCTCGAGCCCGGCCCTGATGATCTGTTTTCCGTCGTACAGATATTCCGGTCCGATGAACCCGACCACGGTGTTGACGAGAAGCGGCTCGAGGTCGCGCGCCACGGCATACGCCCGGGCCTCGAGGGTCTGTTGGTCGACGGCCCGGCCGCCCGTACCGAGGTGCGCGCCCGCACTGAGCGCCGATCCCTGCCCGGTCTCGAGGTACATGACGTTGTCGCCGACGGTGCCGCGCCGCAGCGAGCGGCCCGCTTCGTTGGCTTGCCGCAGAAGCGCGATATCCACACCGAAACTCGAGTTGGCGCCCTGGGTTCCGGCGATGGACTGAAACACGAGGTCGACGGGAACGCCTGATTCGATCAGTCCCATGGTGGTGGTGACGTGAGACAGGACGCACGACTGCGCAGGGATGTCGAATCGCTGACGGATGTCGTCCAGTAGATGAAGGAGCTCCGAGGTGGCATGCGGGGAATCCGTCGCCGGATTGATGCCGATCACCGCGTCTCCGCACCCGAGGAGCAGACCGTCGAGTGTTGCGGCCGCGATCCCGCGCGGGTCGTCGGTGGGATGGTTGGGTTGCAACCGGGTGCCCAGAGTGCCGGGCCGGCCGAGCGTGGTTCGGAACCCGGCGGTGACGTGCACGGCCCGGGCCACAGCGATGAGATCCTGGTTCCGCATGATCTTGCTGACCGCGGCCACCATTTCCGGAGTCAGTCCCGGGCCGACTCGCCGCAGGATCTCGGCCGCATTCTTGCCCGCTGCCACCTCGAGCAGCCAGTCCCGGAATCCGCCGACCGTGAGATGGGAGATCTCACCGAAGGCCACCCGATCGTGCGAGTCGATGATGAGCCGGCTCACCTCGTCGTCCTCGTAGGGCACGACGAGTTCGTCGAGGAAGGTGGTGAGGGAAACGTCGGCGAGGGCCCATTGCGCCGCAGCACGTTCGGCGTCCGAAGACGCGGCGCAGCCGGCGAGCTCGTCCCCGCTGCGAAGCGGCGTGGCCTTGGCCAACAGGTCGACGAGCCCGTCGAACGTATATCCGACACCGGCTATCGAGTGCGTGTACATGGTCATCCCAGCTCTTCCTCTGCCTCCGCAAGAGCAGCAAACTCCTCGTCGGGGGAATTGGCAACCAGGTGATGGCGGCTGTACAGGCCGAAGTAGGCCATGAACCCGGCAAAGGCGATCAGCGTCCACAGTGCGGCGACCGGGTCGACGAGGAACGTGGCAATCACCGCAGCGGCCGCGATCACGAGGGCGAAGGAGGTGGTGGCAATTCCGCCCGGGGTGCGGTACGGGCGCGTCATGTCGGGTTCGCGGCGGCGGAGCACGATGTGACTGATCATCATCAGCACGTAGCTGACGGCTGCGCCGAACACCGCCATGTTGAGCAACATGGCACCTTCACCGGTGAGGGAGAGCGCGAAACCGATGACGCCCGGGACGATGAGCGCGAGGGTGGGAGCCTTGCGGGAATTAGTAACCGACAGATTCTTCGGCAGGTACCCGGCACGCGACAACGCGAAGGTCTGCCGCGAGTACGCGTACATGATCGAGAAGAAGCTTGCGACCAGCCCGGCCAGGCCGATGTAGTTGACCACCTTGGCGGCGGTACCGTCACCGAGGGCCTCGACGAGTGGATTGCCCGAAGTCGCCAGACCCTCGGCGCCCATCGCTCCCGTGGCGAGGAACAGCACAGCCGCCGCCGTAACGAGCAGGACGAGCATGCTGATGATGATCCCGCGCGGTACGTTCTTTTCCGGCTCACGCGCTTCTTCCGCGGCCAGCGGAACACCCTCTACCGCAAGGAAGAACCAGATCGCGAACGGTACCGCAGCCCAGATGCCGAACAGGCCGAACGGCAGGAAGCTCGACGCTCCCACCGCGTCGGTGGGAGCGATGTCCGTCAGATTCCCCGCATCGAACAGCCCGATCGCCGAGATCACGAAGATGACGAGCCCGACGAGGGCGATCGCGGTGATCACGAACATGGCCTTGAGAGCCTCGCCCGCACCCGTGAGGTGGATGCCGATGAAGATGGCGTACACGGCGAGGTACACCCACCAGCCGTCGGTGATCCCGAAGAGCTCGAGCGATTCGACGTAGCTGCCGATGAAGGTGGCAATCGCGGCGGGTGCAATCGCATACTCGATGAGAATGGCCGTGCCGGTGGCGAATCCACCCCACGGACCCAGTGCGCGCCGGGCGAAGGTGTAGCCGCCTCCCGCCGCCGGGAGCGCAGACGACAGCTCCGCCATACCGAGAACCATCGCCAGGTACATGCCTGCGATGACCACACCGGCGATCAGCAGACCACCGAATCCGCCCTCGGCGAGCCCGTTGTTCCACCCCGCATAGTCACCGGAGATCACATAGCTGACTCCGAGGCCGGCGAGAAGTACCCACCCTGCCGATCCCTTTCGGAGGGTGCGCTTTTCGAGATAACTGCTGTCCTCGGAGTGATAGTCCACACCATCGTGGTGGTCACCGGTTCCGGAATTCTTGGATGGTTCAACGAGTGACATTCCGTCCCCTACATCGATATGAATGCTGCCGCGGCGCACGTGCCGAGGCGAACGGTAAGCGTGCTGTGTACACGTCGTGTCAGCGTGGGGTGTCCACGACGTAAAAACCGGAGCCGCGTCATGTGCCCGGGCGGGCGCCGGGCACGGGGCAGGCGTCGACCGCCTCGGCGACCACCTGCGGCTCGGCGGACGGGGCGGGCCGCCAGCCCTGCTCCCACCGCTCACCGACGATGACGTCTTCGGCTGCGAGGCTGGTGTTCTCCTCGGGTGTGAAGGCGCGGGCCCGGCTGAGGAACCGCATCCCTTCGGGGCTTTCGACGCTGAAGCCCGACCCACGACCCGGCACGACGTCGAGTACGAGCTGCGTATGCTTCCACGCCTCGAACTGCGAACCGGAAATCCACACCGGAACCGCGTCGACGCCCTCGGGGTGCGTCGGCAACGTCTCACCGACGCCGAGACGGAGGTCCAGGACGCCGAGCAGCACGTCCCGGTCCCCCACGATGAACTCGCCGTCCGGGTAACACATCGGCGCGGAGCCGTCACAACATCCACCCGACTGATGCATCATCAGCGCGCCGTGGATACCGCCGAGGCGGCGGAGAAGCTCCACCGCCCCGGCGGTTGCCTTCAGGCGCGCGGGCGCCCGAACCGCGTCCATCAGAAGAAGCCCTGAGCCTTTGCGGCGTAGCTGACCAGCAGGTTCTTGGTCTGCTGGTAGTGCTCGAGCATCATCAGGTGGTTCTCACGGCCGATGCCGGATTGCTTGTAGCCACCGAATGCGGCGTGCGCCGGGTACTGGTGGTACGTGTTGGTCCACACCCGGCCGGCCTGGATGTCACGGCCCGCGCGGTAGGCGACCCCGCCGTCACGCGACCACACACCGGCTCCCAGGCCGTACAGGGTGTCGTTGGCGATCTCGATGGCCTGCTCGTAATCCTTGAACGAGGTGACCGACACGACGGGCCCGAAGATCTCCTCCTGGAAGATCCGCATCTTGTTCTGGCCGGTGAAGATGGTCGGCTGAACGTAGTATCCGCCCGACAGATCGCCGCCGAGCTCCGCGCGCTCGCCACCGGTGATGACCTTGGCGCCCTCACCCTTGCCGATCTCGATGTAGGACAGGATCTTCTCGAGCTGATCATTGGACGCCTGCGCGCCGATCATCGTGTCGGTGTCGAGCGGGTCACCCTGACGCACGGCCTTGGTGCGAATGGCGGCCATCGCCAGGAACTCGTCGAAGATGTCTTCCTGGATCAGCGAGCGCGACGGGCAGGTGCACACCTCGCCCTGGTTGAGGGCGAACATCGTGAATCCCTCGAGTGCCTTGTCCTGGTAATCGTCGTTGGAGGACATGACATCCGAGAAGAAAATGTTGGGGCTCTTGCCACCCAGCTCGAGAGTGACCGGAATCAGGTTCTGCGAGGCGTACTGCATGATGAGCCGGCCCGTGGTGGTCTCGCCCGTGAACGCGATCTTCCTGATCCGGGGGCTCGACGCCAACGGCTTGCCCGCTTCGACACCGAAGCCGTTGACGATGTTCACCACACCGGCGGGCAGAAGGTCACCGATGATGGAGATCAGGTGCAGGATCGACGCCGGAGTCTGCTCGGCAGGCTTGAGCACTACCGCGTTTCCGGCGGCCAGTGCCGGCGCCAGCTTCCACACGGCCATCAGGATGGGGAAGTTCCAGGGAATGATCTGGCCGACCACGCCGAGCGGCTCGTGGAAGTGGTAGGCGACGGTGTCGTTGTCGATCTCCGACAGGGCCCCCTCCTGCGCTCGAATGGCCCCTGCGAAGTAGCGGAAGTGATCCACGGCCAACGGAATGTCCGCGTTCAGGGTCTCGCGGATCGGCTTGCCGTTGTCCCAGGACTCGGCGAGCGCGATGGATTCGAGGTTCTCCTCGATACGGTCGGCGATCTTGTTCAGGATGATCGCGCGCTCGGCCACGGACGTCTTGCCCCATGCCGGTGCCGCGGCGTGCGCGGCGTCGAGCGCGAGCTCGATGTCCTCGGACGTAGACCGGGCGACCTCACAGAACGGCTGGCCGGTGACGGGTGTCGGATTCTCGAAGTACTGGCCCTTGACGGGCGCAACCCACTGGCCGCCGATCCAGTTGTCGTAACGCGATTGGAAGGACATGACGGCGTCGGGCGAACCCGGGCGGGCATACACGGTCATCGATAACTCCCTGGTGTCGTGAAGCTCAATTGCTTTTCGGATGTGACTCACAACACTAGGGAACGTACCGTTGCAACTACGTTGCGTACTGCTGATCGAACAGATCGACCCGAGACTTGACCTGCGAGTACAGGGGCGAACGTGGATCGAGTCCGGCGAGATAGGCCTCCCACGCGGCCACGTCTGCTCGGCCGTGCACCGACGTGGTCCACCGCGCCAGCAATCGCTGGTCACCCTCACGGAGCAACGCGGCCTGCACCCGCGCACGCAGTTCGTCCCGGATGTCCTCGACGCCGGGTGCGTCGGATCCGGGCAGCACCGGACCGGAATAGATGTCCAGTGCAGCGGCGAGCTCGCCCCGGTCGAGGGCACTGCGCACCTGCTGCACATCCGACACCAGGTCGGCGAGCAACCGATACGGACGCGAACCGATACCGGCCGTCCCGAAAACTTTTCGGAGCCGGGACATCTCGGCCCTGATCGTGACCGAGTCCAGATCACTCTCGTCGAGGAGGACGGCGAGACGGTCCGAACTGAGCCCCTCGGGATGCTCGGCGAGGAGCAGCAGGATTTCTGCGTGGCGCCGCGACAGCGGAGTACGCCGGCCTTCACGGACGAGGCTGGGCCGACCCGAGCCCAGTACCTCCAATCGGGTGACGGTGTCGACGAGGGGCTGCGGCGAGCGCAGCAGATTCAGCCGTAGTTCGGCTTCTGCCGCGGCAACGGTGGCCCGAATCAGCGAGAGCACCTCGGGGACGGCTACCCGCGGACCACCGGTGATGTCGATCGCCCCGACGATCAGCCCGGTAGCAGGATCGTGGACCGGGGCAGCCGAGCAACTCCACTCGTGGACCGAACGGCTGAAATGCTCGGCACCGAAGATCTGCACGCAGTGATCGAGGGCCAGAGCCGTTCCCGGCGCGTTGGTGCCGACGGTGTCTTCACTCCAGTCGGCACCCTCGACGAAGTTCATGTTCAGCGCGCGATCCTTGGCCGTGGAATCGCCTTCGACCCACAGTAGCTGTCCCTTCTCGTCGGTGATGGCGACGAGAAGACCGGTATCGGCCGCGTCCTCGACGAGCAGTTTGCGCACGACCGGGCGGATCAGCGCCATCGGATGCGAGGCCCGGTACTCGGCCAGCTCCGAGGCGGCAAGATGATCTGCCCGGGCGGCGCCGTCCGGATTGACGCCCTTACGGGTGCTCCGCATCCACGAATCGAGGATGACGGAGCGGACGGCATTCTGCTCCGTGTCGGGGACGGCGGGCACGGACCGGTCGACGAACAATTGGTGCGCCGAAGACACCCGTCGTGCGAGCACTGCGACATCGTCGCCGGGTCGTACGGCGACCCACGGGTTGCCCCCGGTGGGCGGTTGCTTCTGCATCGGATCCTCCACGGCGTCTCTACTACTGTAACGCGGGCCACACTTCCGGCGGGCAAGGGCTGTCGGGCAGGTAGGGGCTGTCACCCCGAGAGGAAGGTACTGACCCGTTCGGCCACCATCACCGCGGTGGCGTGCGGGCCACGACTCGGCACCACCGGGAACACCGACGTGTCGGCAATGGTGAGTCCGTCGATTCCGTGGACGTTGCAGCGCTCGTCGACCACCGCGCCGGCGTCGTCCGAATCCCCCATTCGGCAACTGCCACAGAGGTGCTGCGACGTCCCCAGGTGGGCGCGCACCGCGTTGTCCGACACTTCCTCTGATACCGGCTCCACCAGCGGGCGGAAGGCCGGCGATCGGAGAAGTTCCACACCGAGCGCGACGCCGTCCCGGAGCGCCCGGCGATCGGAGTCCGTTTCCGCGTAGCGATACTCTATCCGCGGACGAACGCGGCGGTGCGGGGACGCCAGCCGAATTCGACCACGGCTCTCCGGGGTCATCACACCTATTCCGAGCCGGGGAACGGGCTGACCGGACCCGGGCACGAGGACATCGAAAGATGCCGTGTACGGACGGATTTCGATCTGCCCGACGTTGAGCACGGCCTCGAGCACCGGACTGGTGGCGTCGCGGCGCAGTGGAGCCCGCACCCGATAGGGCAGACCCACTTCGGGGTGGTCGCTGAAGTCGCTCCCGACACCCGGTGCATCCGTCACCGGACGAATGCCGTTGTCCCGCAGATGTTCAGCCGGCCCGATTCCCGAGTGCATCAGCAGCACAGGCGTCTCGACGGCGCCTGCCGCGAGAACGACCCGATCCGCCCGGACCACCCGTCGAGCGCCGCCGCTGTCGATCTCGACGCCGACCGCCCTGGTGCCGGAGAAAAGAATGCGAACGACGTGCGAGTCGACGTCGACCGTGAGATTGGGGCGATCGAGGGCGGGCAGCAGATAGGCCGACGCCGTACTGACCCGCCGGCCGTCGCCGACATTGAGCGGCACGGGTCCGATTCCCTCGCCGTCGCGCCCGTTCTTGTCCGCTTCCTCCGCGAACCCCAGGTCGAGGGCGGCGAGGTGGAAGGCTGCACTCACCGCACTCAGCCGATCGGCCGGTTGCCTGCGCACCGGCACAGGGCCCGTTGCCCCATGCAATGGACCCTCGAAATCGACATCTGTCTCCAGTGCGCGGAAGAAGGGCAGCACGTGGTCGTACGACCAGGACGGCGGCCACCGATCGAAGTCCGGCGCCGTCCCGCGGATGAAATATGCACCGTTGACGGCGCCCGAGCCTCCGAGGACATGACCGCGCACCATGGCCGAAGGTATGCCGGGCGTCAGTTCGATCCCGTAGGTGTCGCCGTAGGGACTGCGCGGGCCGACCGGCAACGTGCGGTAGTCGAGCACGGAGGAACACTCGGCCGCCGATCGATACCCGGGACCGGACTCGAGCAGGACGACGGTTCGGTCAGAATCCTCGCTGAGCCGCGCAGCGACGACACAACCACTCGAACCACCGCCGACGACTACCACGTCGGCAGCTCGGACGGGACCGGCCACTACGATTTCAGCCGAGGCTTCACGGCGTCGAAATCACGGGCAGCGATCACGCCCTTCCACAGTCCGGCACCGTAGGCGATGTCGTCGATCCGTTTGAACGCAGTGTGCCGCACGGGACCCAGTCCGCCGGGTTCACGGTGGGTGACCCAGTCGGCGACCCCCTCCGCGATCGCGATGGCGAGGGCGATCCGGCGGATCCGTCTCGACAGCACCACCGCCACGAGCGTGATCGGCCAGTAGTGCCGGCACATCGCGGAGGCGAGCTGCCAGGCACCGCCCGCAAACCCTTGGGCTGCGAGGATCGCGGCGATGCGGGTGGGCTGATCGAGCCCGGTGAACATGCGGCGAAGACGCACCACCATCATCGCCAGGGTGGCGACGGCTCCGAGCAGACCGAGCCGAGTGCAGGTGGCCGCGGCGATGCACGCGAAAAACGTCCACGGAGACATGGACAGCGGCGGAACCATCCCCGCGTGCCGCGAGGCGAGCGGCGCCGCACCTGTCCCGTAGAACAACTTGCGGTCGAACCACCTGCCGAAGGTGACCCGGTGATCATGCGCCACATGAGCCACAGGCTCGTACCGCAGCCGCCAGCCGGATTCCTGCAGGCGCCAGCACAGGTCTACATCCTCGGCAACGTGCATGGACTCGTCGAATCCACCGAACTCGTCCACCACCTCACGGCGGGCGATCATCGCCGCGCTGGGCACATACGACACGGGCCCACCGGATTGGACCGCCGATTCCTTGCGCCCCAGATCCAGTGAGGATCGGCCGTGCTCGTATCGCGCCAGCGTGCTCGCCTCGGGGTCGAGAGCGACGATCCGCGGGGCCACGAGCGCGACCGCAGGGTCGCTGAAATGGCCGAGCATCACTTCGATCCATCCCGTTCGAGGCAGCACGTCGGAGTCCAGAAAGGCAACGAAGGGGGTTGCCGCGGAACGGAGACCGGTGTTTCTTGCCGCGGCGGGACCCCTGGCGGTGTCGTGGCGGAGAACGGTGACGCGTCCGCACCCGTTCTGCAACGCGGGAGAGACCACCGGAACGTCGGAACCGTCGTCCACCACGATCACTTCCAGGCCCCGCAGCGACGCGAGGAGGCGGTGGAGCCCGCCCGGATTGTTCTTCACCGGAATGACCACGGTGACGTCCTGGGGTGAGGGAGTGCTCATCGGCCGCGGATTGGCGACGCCGGAATCGAGGAGTCTGCGGGCGACCACCGCCGACTGCGGATCGACGACCTCCAAGAATCCGTCGCCGATCATGGCCGCAGCGGTAGGCGCGAGTTTCAACATGCGTGTCGGTGAACCGCCGATGAGGACTCGGCCGCCGGAATATGCGCGCACCTTCGGATCGATCCGGATCCCGAATCCATCGGGAAGTCGAGCTTGGCGCATCAGTCGATGGTAGGCGGGTCGGACAGCACGGGCAGGTCATACCGGATATCGGGAACACCGAAGGTACGACGATGCGTCCTCAGCCACCCGAGGACTCCCGCGTGGGTCATGTGAGCCTCCCATCGGGGCCCGGCTCCCACCGGGCCAGTGCCTTGGACACGTCTTCGACGAGTGCGCCGAACAAGTGCGCCCCCTCCGCGGCCGTGGCGCCCGTCGGATCACCGAGCACGCCGTTGGCCGACACGGCGACCATACCGCCTTCGCGCAGTCTTGGCATCAAGCTTGCGAGAGGTTCGACATTGCCGGGTTCGGCGCTGGACAAACGTACCCGGTCGGGTGAAAGGTGTAGCAACAGGGACGTTTCCGTACGGCCGGCGTGCGCATCTGCACCCGGCACGGCGCAGGGTACCCAGGCGACATCCCGGCCCTCGTACCGGAGCAAGGCAACAGCCTTGACCAGCGCGGGACCGTTGCCGCCGTGACCGTTGACGAACAGCACCCGACCCGCCCAGCGGCACGCCGACCTCCCGTACTCCACCAGCACCGTGTCGAGCGCATCCGCGCCGAGCGACACCGTTCCCGGAAACGCCTCGTGCTCGCCGCTGGCTCCGTAGGCAATCGCGGGCGCCGCCAGCACACCGGGCAAGGCCCCTGTCACCGCTGCGGCGATTGCCGTGTCGGTGTCCAGCGGAAGGTGCGGGCCGTGCTGCTCGAGGGAGCCGACAGGGACGGCGACAGTCGCCCCGCCGCGGTCCAAATCCGTCCACACTGCGTCCTCGAGGGGCCCGGAAGCGGTCATGCCCCGATGCTATGCGAGGCGAAAGAAGGCGCTGCCATCAGAGCGACAACGCGACCCGTTCACCCTCGATGACGGCGGAGTGCGCACGCCGCGGGGCGAGGACGTCGCCGATGCGATGCACGTCGAAGCCCGCGGTAGTCAACGGGGCCCACAGGTCGTCGTCGGGCTCCTGATGGACGGAAACCACCACCCAATCGACGGTCAGTCTGCTGACCCGCCCGGTCGGGTGATGCAGCAACGCAACGGCGACCCGCGATTGCTCGCCGGGGTCACTGCCGGTCGGCACCACCTCGGTCAACTGGGTGATGCCCTTGCGGTGCGCCCGCTGATTCCAGCCCTCGAGGTCCAGGGTGATGCCGAGGTCCTGACCGACGATCATTCCCGGTGTACAGATCGTGACCTCGCACCCGCCGTCCGCAAGGAACTCCGCCACCGACGTTCCCTGGTGGAACCCCAGGTCGTCGACCACGAGCACCGTCCCCTGCGGCCCGGCCCGTCCTTCGAGGACGTCGCGCACATCCACGATCCGATCGGATCGGCCGGCCCAGTGGGGGCGCACCGGACGAGCTCCCGTTGCCAGCACCACCACGTCCGGGGAGCACCCGGCCACGGCCTCTGCCGTCGCCGGTGTGCCGGTGCGCAGATCCACCCCGAGACGGCGGCACTCCTTCTCCAAATTCGTGACCAGACTGAGTAATTCACGGCGGCCGGGTACCACTGCGGCAGTACGGACCTGTCCCCCGAGTTCCCGCGCCCGCTCGTACAGCGTCACGGTGTGACCACGCAGCGCGGCCGTCGCGGCTGCCTGCAATCCCGCCGGACCGCCCCCGACCACAACAACACGGCGCCCGCGGACCCGCGGTTCGGGCAGTGCCACGGATTCCTTGCCCGCACGCGGGTTGACGACGCAACCGAGCCACCGGCCCAAGCCCATCCGGCCGACGCATTCCTGATTGCACGACAGGCACGTCCGGATGCCGGCCGTGTCCCCCGCCAGCGCCTTCCCGGCGAAGTCGGGATCGGCGACCTGTCCGCGCACCACACCGATCAGGTCGCAATGGCCCTCTGCCAAAGCCCGGTCGGCCTGAGCTGGATCCGTGAACCGTCCGACACCGACCACGGGAAGACCCACCCGTTGCCGGATGGCGTTCGGAATGAACAGTGCATAGCCGCGGGGCACCGCCATCGACGCTTCGATCATGTGCAGGGTTTCGGTGGCCATCCCGATCGAGGTGTTGATGTAGTCGACCTGCCCACAGGAATCGACGAAGGTCGCCACCTCCACGGCCTCGTCGAGCTCGACCCCTCCGTCGAACCGATCGTCACCGGCGAGCCGCACCCCGAGTGCGTGGTCCGGTCCGATCGCCTCGCGAACCGCGGCCACGACCTCGAGGAGGAACCGTGCGCGGTTGCGGAGCGAACCCCCGTAACGGTCGGTGCGCTGGTTGGTCGCCGGCGCCAGGAAGCTACGGACGAGCGAAGAATGGGAGCACTGCAGTTCGATGCCGTCGAAGCCGCCGCGGATGCACTGCTCGGCGACGAGTGCATACCCCTCGATCAGCGTCCGGATCTCCCCGCTGTTTACCTCCTTCGGTACTTCACGAAACAACGGGTCGGGTACGGCACTCGGCGCCCACAGTGGCCGACGCGAATACAGGCTCGACCCCTGACCACCGTTGTGGTTGAGCTGAGCGAGAATCGGTACGCCGTACCCGTGCACGGCGTCGGTGATCCGCCGATACCCGGGCACCACCTCGGGGCGGTAACCCGCGATCACCTTCTCGTACGGCCAGTCACCCGGATGGGTGGCATGTTCCTCGGAGATGATCAGCCCGGCCCCGCCCCTCGCGCGCGCCGCGTAGTAAGCGGCGTGTTGCTCGGTGGGGAGTCCGTCGACGGCGTATCCCGTGAGGTGCGCCGAGAAGACCACCCGATTGCGCACGGTGAGCGGTCCGAGGCGCAACGGGGTGAAGAGGTGACGGTAGGCGGTGTTCACACCTTGGTGTTGCCCATGTCGAGAGCGACCTGACTTCCGGTGACCGTGCGGGAACCGTCACCCGCCAGCCACAGCACCGCATCGGTGATGTCGTCGGTGCCGGCCAGCGGATGCTCGGTGAGGATCGTTCCGAAGCTCGACAGATAATGGGGGTGCTTCTCGAGTATCACCAGACTGCCGGGGTCGGTGCCCATCGGGGTCTTGACACCGTACGGGTGAATCGAGTTGACCCTAATCTTGTACTCGCCGAGCTCTTTTGCCGCCGTCTGCGTCAGGCCGACCAAGCCGAACTTGGAAGCTGCATAATTGGCCTGACCCGGCAAGGGTTTGATACCGGCGACCGAGCTCACGACGATGATGGACCCACCCCGCCCGCCCTCGATCAAAGCCGGCACTGCCGCCTTCAATGTCTTCCACGCACCCGTGAGATTGACATCGATCAGCGTCTCCCACTGCTCGTCGGGCATCTCCCAGAATCTGCTCCAGTTACAGATGCCCGCATTCGCGATCACGATGTCGAGCCGCCCGAACTGTTCGACGCCCCGATCCACCACAGCCCGCAGCGCGGCGCTGTCCCGGACGTCGGCCTGCTCGGCGAGGATCTTGCCGCCTTCGGACTCCACCAGTCGCACCGTTTCGGCCAGATCGTCGGGCGTCGCCGGTTCATAGGTGTTGTACGTCGATACCGGTCCGCAGATGTCGACGGCGATGATCGCCGCGCCCTCACGGGCCAGCCGCACAGCGTGCGTCCGCCCCTGCCCTCGGGCGGCCCCGGTGATGAACGCTACCTTGCCGTCGAACTGTCCCATGACATCGTCCTATCTCTCGTTGACGCGGGTAACCGAAGGGCATGTGCCTCGAGGCGGCCTTCGCGGATCGCTTCGAGAAGTGTTCGGGGAGCGACGCAGTCACCGACCCGAACCGCGCCGGAGCGCAGAGTGTTGTCGGGTAACCGGGGTGAACAGTCGATCACGGCGGCACACGGCACCACTGTTTCCGTACCGGTGTACCGATTCCGGATCCGCGCACCCGAGTGTCCCGCCGACACGATTCGGCTCGACAGGTGACGGGCGACTCCTGCCCGTTGCAGACGCCCGTTGGCGTCGAACAGGTCGCCGCTCGGGCCCAGACGCGATCCGGCCACCGGGTCGGGAGTCACCACACCGACCTCGCGCCCCGACGCCGCGAGCCATTCGGCGAGGGCGACCGCGATCGGGCCTCCGATCGGATCGAAGACCAGGACCGGACCCTCGTGCAGGGCGGCGCCGCTCAACACGTCGACGGCGTCGACGCACTGGGTGGTCCCGTCGACGGGAAATGGCGCTGGGCGGGGCCGGCTACCGGTGGCCACCACCACGCTCACCCCGTTCTTGTGGGCGGCATCGATGTCCGCGTCGGACACAGTGACACCGAGGCGGAAATCGACACCCAAGGACCGGCACTCGGCTTCGAGCCAGTCCGTCAGAGGCTGCAGGTGCGGTGCATCGGCGGCGGCTGTCCTCACCAGACCGCCGAGGCGGTCTGCCGCCTCGGCGACCGTGACACTGTGACCGGACGTCGCGAGGATTCGCGCCGCTTCGAGTCCCGCCGGCCCCCCGCCCACCACGAGCGCCGTCTCCGCATCTGCGGATATACACGGATACGGTTGCGGTTCCGGTGGGTCGACGACCTCGTGCCCGGCGGTCGGATTGCCGACACAGGTCACGAGAGGATTGCGGGGGTCACGCACCCGGCAGGTCTGATTGCACAGGATGCAGGGTCGTGGCGCGGAACCGCTCCGGATCTTGGCGACCAGATCGGGGTCCGCGATCTGCGCTCGCGTCATCTCGATGACGTCCGCGACACCGTCATCGAGCGCCCGCCGAGCGAGAGCGGGATCGATCACGCTGCCCTGCAGGGCGACCGGAACGCCGCCCGCCACCGCCCGCCGAACAGACAAGCACGTATCCGTGTTGAATCCGGCCGGAGTGTGAAAATCGGGACGGTACGCCGTGACCGACAGTGCGCCGCCGCGGACCACGACCAAGAGATCGAGCGCACCGGCCAAGCTTTTCGCCTGCTCTGCGGCGACGTCGGGTGTGATGCCGCCCCACGACGTCCGCTCGTCGCACGAAAGACGCAGCGACAGCACTCGCCCCGGACCCAGTTCCTCCCGGACAGCGGTAATCACCTCGCGGGTGAGCCTGAGACGGTCGACCCCGTACTCGTCGCCGCGTACATTGGTGAGCCCCGAATGGAATTGACGTAGTAGCCCCCTCGGCCCGGCGTCGAGTTCGACCCCGTCCATGTCCGCCTCGACCACACCGACCGCGGCGGCGCGGAAACCCTCGACGAGTTCCTCGATTTCACGCCGCTCCATCTGCATCGGCATCTCCCGCGACACCACGTCGGGCACGCGGGACGGTCCCCACAGCACGGACTGTGAATAGGCGCTCGAGCCCTGGAGTCCGGTGTGGCCCAGGCCGGCCAGCACCAGAGTGCCGTGTCGGCGGCACGCCGACACGACGTCACGCCAGCCGTCAACGCAGTCGGCAGCGAGTGGCGCGCGCTCGTAGGGCCAGTCGGAGGCGTGCACCGACGCGACCTCGGTGACGACGATTCCCGCACCACCTCTCGCCCGCCGCTCGTAGTACGCAACGTGACGCGGGGAAATAGACCGTCGCACACCGAGATTCGTGACGTGTGGACCGAAGAGCACCCTGGAGGAGGCATGACGCCCCGCCAGGGTGATCCGGTCGGTCAGCTGCGCAGCCATCTACGCGTGTCGAGTCAGGATTCAGCGCCCAGGACGCGTTCGAATCCGGGCGGGATCACAACGTCGGATGCACTGAGGTCGTGAATGGACGAGTGCCCCAGTCCGAGGAGCGCCGAATCGATGCCACCACGAAGGACGTCGAGAACGTTTTCGACACCGGCCTGACCATTCGCCGAAAGGCCCCACAGGTACGCGCGGCCGATCATGACCGCCTGGGCGCCGAGAGCGAGCGCCTTGACGACGTCGCTGCCGCGGCGGACGCCACCGTCCAGAAGGATCTCGACCTGATCGCCGACCGCATCGGCGATAGCAGGCAGCGCCCGAATCGGCGCAGGTGTGCCGTCGAGGTTGTTACCACCGTGATTGGACACCGAGATGGCCGTGACACCGGCGTCGACGGCACGCTTGGCGTCGTCGATGCGCATGACACCCTTGAGCATGAACGGTCCACCCCACTGCTCACGGAGCCACGCGATGTCGTCCCAGGTGGGCAACGGTGTCTGCATCCATTCGCCGTACGCCCCGAAGAACGTGGGCGGTTCCTGACCGGGTGCCGCGAGGTTCGGTGTGGTGAGATCCGGGATCTTCCGCGTCTTCGCGAACTCGTAAAGCCACTTCGGACGCGTGATGCCTTCCGGTGCGAACTGGATCATCGCCTTCAGATCCATCTTCTCCGGGATGGCCGGGCTGCCCCAGTCGCGCCCGTAGGAGAAGGACCAGTCGGTGGTGATGATCAGCCCCGTGGCGCCGGCCGCACGAGCCCGCTCCATCCGCTGAATCAGCACGTCCCGGGTACCGACCCAGTACATCTGGAAGAAGGTCTGGGGATTCGCCGCGGTGACCTCTTCGACCGACTTGCTCGCGAACGAACTCAAGCCGATCGCCGTCCCCCGCGCCGCCGCAGCACGTGCGACCGCGACCTCGCCGTCGGGGTGCACCGCCTGCACACCGGTCGGGGAAATTACGACGGGAAGCGAAATGTTCTGCCCCATCACGGTGGTCGACAGCTCGCGCTTGTCCGAGAGACCGACGGCGTGCGGGGCGAACCCCAGCTCACCGAACGCGGTGACATTGTCGTCGACCGTCAGCCCGCGCTCGGAACCGGCGATCAGCGCCGCATACACGGACTTCGGCAAACGCTTCTTCGCGCGACGCTGGGCCTCGGCCACAGTCTCGAAGAACGGATTCTTACCCATGTCGAAAAAACCTCTCATACCGACAGACGGTTTACGTCTGTTCCATTCCCGCAAGCGGGTTCTCGTCACAAATCTTGGCGGGCGGACGCACCATCAACGTCAGCGGAACCGGTGCCCGCGGAGTCCGACGCTGGCCGGTGCGGGAGTGGTCGACGCTGGATTTCGGAATGTCGCCGCGCTCACCTGCGAGCGCCGCCTCGCCGTATCCCTGAACACATTCGGGGTCGGGCCCGTCCATCGGAAGTCCGGTGAAGAACTTCGCGGCCATACAGCCGCCGCGGCAGGAGTCGTAGTGGGCGCACTTGCTGCACGCTCCCCCGGTCTGCGGAGACCGCAGTTCCTGGAACAGGTCGGAGTGCTGCCACACATGTTGAAAGCCGCCGTCCGCCAAGATATTTCCGGCGAGGAACTGCTCGTGAATGGCGAAGGGGCACGCGTAGACGTCACCGATCGGGTCGATCAGGCAGACTACCCGGCCGGCGCCGCAGAGATTCAGACCCGGCAACGCGTCACCGTAAGCGGAAAGGTGGAAGAAGGAGTCGCCCGTGAGCACGCCGTCACCATTGGCAACCAGCCAGTTGTACAGCTCACGCTGCTGCGCCTGCGTGGGGTGCAGCTCGTCCCACACGTCCGCTCCTCGGCCGGACGGGCGCAACCGGGTGATGCGCAGGGTGGCGCCGTACTTGTCCGCCAGGGCCTTGAAGTCGTCGAGCTGGGACACGTTGTGCCGGGTGACCACCACGGAAATCTTGGCGTCCTTGAAACCGGCCTCGGACAGATTTTCCAGCGCCCGCACCGCCATCGCGAACGACCCCGGACCACGAACGGCATCATTGACCTCGGCCGTCGCGCCGTCCAGGGAGATCTGCACGTCGACGTAGTCGCTCGCCGCGAGCCGGGCGGCAACCTTCTTGTCGATCTTCACCCCGTTCGTGGAGAATTTGACTCCCACCTGGTGCGCGGTGGCGTAATCGACGAGCTCCCAGAAGTCGGATCGCACGGTGGGCTCGCCGCCACCGATGTTGACGTAGAACACCTGCATGCGCTGCAGTTCGTCGATGATCGCCTTGCACTGCTCGGTGCTCAGCTCCCGTGGATCACGCCGCCCCGACGAGGACAGGCAGTGCACACACGACAAGTTGCACGCGTAGGTCAGTTCCCACGTGAGGCAGATCGGGGCGTCGAGTCCCAGTTCGAACTGGTCGACGAGTCGGCCGACCGGGGCGAGCGAAGCGACGGGGGTTGTCACCGCGGAGGGCCTTTCGAGCATGGAGGTCATGGGCTGGATCCTCTGATACGGGGCGAAGAGAGCTGGTCAGACGGGGACGATCATGTGCGACTCGGCCAAAGTGCCGAGGGCTCGCGCATACTGCGGAGCGGTGTCGTCCCCGATGCCCTGCGCCCGCAATGCGGACCGGGCGTCGGAGTGGTCGGGAAGGGCCTCCACCACCGCGACGATTGTGCGGTTCTTCAGGAACGACAGCTTGCGTGTCCCGAAGTGGTAGAGCAGCGCCCCGAACGGCTCGGGACGCAGCGCCACCTGCGGATGAAGCTTCCAGCCCACATCGAGATCGATACCGGCTGTACCGGTCGCTGCGGGTGCTTCGGGCATGTCAGTACACGCCGCACATGCCGTCGATCGACACCTCTTCGACGAGAGATTCCTCGACGAGGTCGTTCTCCAGCACGTTGTTGTCACGATCGGACATGATTTCCTCCTACTGTTCGGTGATACGTAGGCGAGTTACTCGGATGCTTCCCGTCATAGAAGGACCCTTCTGTGACTCGCCTCACCACTGTAATGGCATCGAGTGCAGAATGACAGACCGGGAGGGACGAAACATGAAAAGTCGTCGAAAACCAGCCAGTCGGATAGGGCGACGCCCGTCCACAACGCAGGACCGGATCAGTACGGTGGGGATCGAGCTGTTCACCAGGCAAGGGTTCGATGCCACCAGCGTCGACGAGGTCGCCGAGGCATCCGGCATCGCCCGGCGCACCCTCTTTCGCTACTTCCCGTCCAAGAATGCGATCCCTTGGGGCGATTTCGACGCCCACCTCGCCGAGATGCGCGCTCAACTCGCCGCACAGCCGGACGACATTCCGATCGCGGATGGCCTCACGGCCGCCCTCCTCGAGTTCAACGCCTTCCCTGCAAGCGAGGAAGTCAATCACCGCAAGCGAATGGGCCTCATTCTGCGGGTACCTGCGCTGCAGGCATATTCGGTGGTGATGTACGAAGGATGGCGCAACGTCATCGCCGAGTACGTGGCCGGCCGACTCGGAGTCTCACCCACCGACCACATTCCGCGCACTGTCGGCTATCTCCTACTCGGGGTTGCGATGTCGGCATACGAGCAGTGGCTCGATGACGATTCCCTCGAACTGAACGAACTACTCGCCAGCGGAATGCAATCGCTTTACGATGGGCTGAGTTCCCTCGGCGAGCCCGACACACGAACCTGATCTCCTCCCGCCGTCACCACTAGGCAAGGTTGCCTCGAATGCCCTCCACTCTCGACACCCCCGCTTTCGACTCTCTCGCTCCGTGCGAATCCGGTCTCTGGTCACACGGTCACGTCACGGTAGAGCGCGTCACCGCCGGACCGCTCACGCTGACTCGCGACGGCGACTACTTGCGGGTGCGGCATGCCCTGACACCGGAGGATCTGAGCGAGCGGCTCGTGGCCTCGGTGACCGCGTCGATCGAGGACGCCGACTTCGGTCAGGACGAGTTCGAGTCGACCATGGTCGGGCTTGTTCGCTCCACCGTCGACGGTGCGCTCGAGGCCTGGACCGTCTACTACCGCAACTCTCTGGACGAATTGCTGGACGGCACCGCCGACTTCGCACCGATCCACGAGAAGGCGGAGGAACTCGTCCGCGGTTCCGTCCTGGACCTCGGGTCGTGCTTCGGATTCTTGCCCCTGCGACTCGCCCGCGCGGGGCGCTCCGTCACGGCGACCGACATTCTGCCCGGCACCATGACCCTCCTCGACGCCGTGGCACCAGAGCTCGGACTGGACCTGGACACCCTCGTCTGCGACGCCGCGCACGTACCGGTTCCCGACGACAGCTTCGACACCGTCACCGCCATCCACCTCCTCGAACACGTCGACGACAGCATCGGTACCGCGGTGATATCCGAGGCCCTCCGCGTTGCCCGCGACCGGGTTGTCGTCGCTGTCCCCTATGAGGACGAGGCAACCGCGTGCCACGGACATATCCGCACCTTCGACACCCGGTCGCTCACGAAGCTCGGCGAAGCGACAGGACGCCCGTTCGCGGTGTTCGAACACCACGGCGGCTGGCTCGTCATCGACTGCTGACCGCCTCACGATGCGCGCAGGTGCGCGGCCGCCGGTAGCGGTGGGGCCGTGGAGCGATAGTGGTGTCCGGTCGGGGTGCCGAGGTCGATGAGGTGGGTGCGGCCGGGACTGCGTAGTGGGCGGGCGTTCCATCCCGGTGCTTCCTTCGCGTAGTTGCAGGCCTCGCACAGCCCGGACCCGTTGTCCGCGCTGGTCGCACCCGCGTTGCTGAACGAGCGGATGTGGTCGTGATGGCGGATCGGGGCATCGCACCACGGTGTGCGGCAGGTGCGGTCCCGGAGATCGATCAGCGTCTTCAGGCTCTTCGGGAAGGTGCGCGACTGGGATTCCATCGCCGTCAACGCCCCCGACTGTGGGCACGAATACACCCGCCGCAATGTCGTCTCGGCAACTCCATCGATGGCGTCAGCCACCATGTGTCGTGCTATCCCCGCCGGCACCGGCCCGAACCCCTGAAGGTGGGCTGCCTCGTGGCCGCCGGCCAGCAGCGACTCGTCCGACAGCACCAGGTTCACCGACACCGGCACACCGGACGCCAGTGACGCTCCGGTGCCGCGCGCGAAAAACAGATCCACCATCACCTGATTGCGGGTGCGGCCACCACTGTTGCCGGTGGCGATGAGACTGTCGGCGTCCCGGCCCAGCGTGGCCCGCAGGCAGACAGCCTGTTCCACAGGCATCAACACGCTGAGATACGCCATCGAGTCCGGCGCCGGACGGGTGGTGACCCGTCGCTCCGAGATTGCCTTGCGGTGCCTTCGGACGACCGCCGCGGCATCGAGCTCGACCGCCAGGGCTTTCGCTCGTGCAACCAGACCCCGGTCGCCGACTCCGTCGAGAATGCCTGGGTCCGCGCACAACCGGCGATCGACGATCCCCCGATCATGCGCTGACAGACAGGCTGTCTCCCGTACCAACAATGTGGCCCGCCATTCGTTCAACCGCCCCGATCGCAACAAGTCCAGGGCGTGCGGCATTTCATGCACCAACGCCCGCGCGAACCCCAGATGCCGGCCACCTCGGTTCGGGGATTCCCTGCGCGCCAATGCAATTTGCGACGCAATCCCCCGGTCCCACTCGGACCGCGGCAGTTGTCGAGCTTCACGGTCGTGTCGGATACTCGTGGCGACGTTGTCGGTGATCACCGCCTGCACTGCGCAGCCCACCGACTTCAACGTCTCGATCGCATCGAGTAGATCGATGCCCAACCCCGCATCGCCGTCGGCAGAAGCCAGACGAAGCCGTGCGGTGAACGCATGCACCTCGTCCAGATCTGGTACCGCTAACTCCCCCATAACCAACCTCCCCCAAGGTCGTTCGAAACTTTGTTCGAGTCTAGCAACTGCGGGCCACCAGAGCAATAGCCAGCGCGAATCACATTGCCGCGCAGGGTTTTCAAAGCCTCGGACCACTACTCAGGGGCCGCGACGTGATCCCGACACGTCAGCACGAGTGGCGCGCCGTCGGTGACGGCGATGGTGTGTTCGCTGTGTGCGGTACGGGACCCGTCGGCCGAGCGGATGGTCCACCCGTCGCCGTCGTAGATGATTTTGTCGGTGCCGGCTGCGAGCCATGGTTCGAGTGCGAGGGTCAATCCAGGTTTCAGCTTCAGACCACGTCCGGCGCGTCCCATGTTGGACACGTGGGGGTCTTCGTGCATGGTGCGCCCGAGTCCGTGGCCACCGAATTCGGTGTTGACCGGGTACCCGTAGTCGGCGGCGACGGCGCCGATCGCAGCAGAGATGTCGCCCAGGCGGTTACCTGGCAGCGCAGCGGCAATCCCCGCTGCCAGGGCACGCTCGGTCGCCTCGATGAGACGCTCGTCCTCCGGCCGCGGAACACCCACGATCACACTCCGCGCCGAATCGGCGACCCACCCGTCGATCGATACCGCGATATCCATGCTCAGCAGGTCTGCGTCACGCAGAACGTAGTCATGCGGAAGCCCGTGCAGCACTGCATCGTTGACCGACAGACAGATGACATTGCGGAACGGCCCTCGCCCGAACGACGGCGCGTAATCCCAGTAGCACGACTGGGCACCGCGGTCGGCGATCAGCTGGCGGGCGCGGTGTTCGAGTTCGAGCAGGTTTACCCCCGGCTCGGCCCGGGAGGCGAGGTCGTCGAGCAGCTCGGCGATGAATACACCGGTGACCTGCATCGCTTCGATCTCCCGAGGGGTCTTCAATTCCAGCACAGATTTTCCTCTCCATCCGACCCGGTAGCCGGTATTAAAATACCACCATAGTCGATCGTCCGGTATTTTTATACCAACCGTCGAGTAGGCTGGTGGCATGGTGCGTCTCCCGCTCACTCCGGCCCAACTGGCGGCAGGTCAGCGCTTGGGCGCGTATCTTCGCCGTGCCCGGGGCGATCGCACTCTCGCCGAAGTTGCTCAGGAGGCGGCGATTTCACCGGAGACTCTGCGCAAGATCGAGACCGGCCGGATGCCCACTCCGGCATTTACGACAATTGCAGCTCTGGCCCGAGTCCTCGCCGTACCCCTCGACGACCTCGCGCACGCTACGAACTGGTGATGTCGCGTCGCCGGAACAGCACCACCCCGACGGCGATCACGACGACGGCGATCGTCGCGAGCAGCACGAGCGGAGCGGCCGTCACCTCCGCCGCGGGAACGGCGGGGACGTGTGTGAACGGCGACAGGTCGCGCACCACCTGAGGCAGACCGAGCAGTGGTCCGAGGAATCCGAAGATCAGGCAGGCGGCGAGCACGCCCCAGGAGAGCCCGGTCGACCAGGCCGGGACACCACCGAACGACACCACCACGACGGCCGCGACCACTGCGATCGCAGGCACGAAGACCAGAGCGGCACCGGTCAGATGCACCACCTTTCCCGGTACGTCGTCGGTCACGAGACCGTACGCGAGCCCTGTTGCCGCCCCGGTCAGTGCCTGCAGGACAACGATTCCCGACACGACCAGGCCTACATGCGCGAGCATCCACCGCGGACGCGAGAGCGCTGTCGCGAGAACCGGTTCGAGTCGTCCCGCCGTTTCCTCACCCCGCATTCGGAGTAATGCCTGTACGGCGTAGCCCGCGACCGCGATCGCCATCATGCCGAAGATGGCGGCAAAGTAGGCATCGACCATGTCGGTGGTACCGCCACCGAGCTGCTCCATCATGTCGGCCACCTGCTCGCCCTCGCCGAGGAAGTCGTCGATCTGGTCCGCGATTGCGCCGTACACCACGGCGAGGACGGCAATGCCGAATGCCCACCAGAACAGGATCGTCCGTTGTATCCGCCACGCCGAGCCGAGCGGCGTCGGCAACAACCCGGACGCGCGGGCGGGGCCGGGGCGGGTCGGTACGAGGCCCGAGCCGATGTCCCGGCGTTCGGTGAGGGCGAAGCCTACCGAGCCGACCGTGAGTGCAAACAGGACAGGCAACGCCAGCACCCACCAAGCATTGTCGTCGTAAGAACGGACCTGTTCGGCCCAGCCGATCGGCGACAGCCAGGTCGGCCAGCTACTCGCCACCCGGGTGCCGTTTTCCGTCACCGTCCCCGTCATGTCGCCCACTGCACGCAACAGGAACGCCACACCCAGGGCGGCGCCGGCCAGTCCGTTGGCGGTGCGGGCACTGTCCGTCACCTGCGCGGTCACCGCGGCGACGGCGGCGAACGCGATGCCGGCCCCCGCGACAGCCGCGCCCAGAGCCACAGAACCCGCGAACGGCAGACCCTCCGCGACCAGAACGACGACGTTGATCAGTCCGAGAACCATATTGGCACCGACCGCGACAACCAGTGCGGCCGTGAGCAAGGCTCTGCGCCCGACGACGGCGGCCTCGACGAGTTCGGCGCGGCCGGTCTCCTCGTTCTGCCGCGTATGCCGCACGACGAGCAGGGTGGTCATCAGGCCGGCAGCGAGAGACAGCGGCATGACGATCTGGCTGGCGAGCACGGCACCGACGCTGTACCCGGACACCAGACCGTTGGTGGCCAGCGCGACCGGTGATGCCGCAGTGGCCACCGCGAAACTGCGCAGGTCACCCTCCGTGGGATACAGGCCGAGCACACTCGACGCCGAGAACGCCTGCAGCGCTGCGAGTGCGAATAACCACACCGGCAGCTGGATACGGTCACGACGTAACGCGAGCCGCACCAGCCGGGCGGTCCCCGCGTACTGCCCGCGCCCCACCTTCTCCGGCGCCGTCACGGCGCTCATCGTGTCTGCGCCCCGGATTCGGCGCGCCGGTGGTTCACGCCCTCACGGGCCAGTTCGTCCCCGTAGTGCCGTAGGAACAACTCCTCCAACGTCGGTGGCGTCGACGTCAGCGACGAGATGCCGAACGACAGTAGGTGGCGCAGCACCCCGTCGATCGCACTGGTGTCCACCTCACATCGAGAGTGCAGGCCGTCGACCCGCACGTCGTAGACCTCCTCGATGCTCTCGAGTCCGGTCACCGGCCGCTGTGTCTCGGCCGTGATCGACGTACTCGTGAGATGACGCAGTTCCGCCAGTGTGCCGGTCTCGACGGTCCGGCCCTCGCGGATGATGCTCACCCGATCGCACAGCGCCTCGACCTCCGCGAGAATGTGGCTCGACAGCAGGATCGTCCGTCCCGAGTCGGACATCTCCTCGACGCAGTCCTGGAACACCGACTCCATCAGCGGATCCAGCCCGGACGTGGGTTCGTCGAGCACGTACAGTTCGACGTCGGACGCGAATGCGGCCACCAGCGCGACCTTCTGCCGGTTGCCCTTGGAGTACGTGCGCGCCTTCTTCGTCGGATCGAGTTCGAACCGCTCGAGCAGTTCTGCACGCCGGGTCTCGTCGAGACCGCCGCGCAACCCCGCGAGGAGATCGATCGCCTCACCCCCGGTGAGATTGGGCCACAGATTCACATCACCCGGAACGTAGGCGAGCCTGCGGTGCAACGACACCGAATCACGCCACGGATCCCCGTCGAGTAGACGCGTGGTACCCGAGTCGGCGCGAAGCAGTCCGAGCAGGACCCGGATGGTGGTCGACTTGCCGGAGCCGTTCGGCCCCAGGAAACCGTGCACCTCACCGGCGCGCACCTCGAGATCCAGGCCGTCCAGGGCGCGGGTGGCGCCGAACGTCTTCACGAGTTTCTCCACCGAAATCGCAGCAGCCATGGTAGGGACGGTACGCCGATCGACTACCGATCACGGCTGTTTCAGATCAGTCCGAGCTTGCCCGCCTCGTACACGGCCTCCGCCCGCCTACCCACGTCGAGCTTGCGCATGATGTTGCTGACGTGGAACTTCACGGTGGTGGCCGAGATGAAGAGCCGTTCACCGATTTTCGCGTTCGACAACCCGGTGGCCAGCAGTTGCAGGACTTCGAGTTCGCGCTCCGTGAGTCCTTCCCGCGGGGTCGTCTGCCCGTTCAGCGACCGGATCACCGCGGAAGCACTCCGCGAGTCGAATGCGCTTTCTCCACGTGAGACCGCGCGGATGGCGCGCACCAGTTCGGTCGTGTCCACATCCTTCACCACGTATCCCCGGGCGCCGGCTTGCACGGCACGGACCACCAGCTGCTCGTCGAGGAACGTCGTCAGCACCAGAAGTCCCAGTCCTCTGTTCGCGGACGACAACTGCGCACACAGCACGAGCCCCTCGTAATCGGATGCCGCCGACAGCTTGAGATCCATCAACACGACGTCGGGTTTCACCTGTCCGACGACGTCGAGTGCCTCCCCGCTCGTGGACGCTTCCCCGACCACCTCGAGATCCGGTTCTCGCTCGAGTACCGAGCGCAGCCCCTGCCGAAGAATCGCGTGATCGTCGACGAGGACGAGCCGGACCACCGACGTTGCTCGTGCAGACCTCGCCTCGTCCTGCATCGGAGTTCGCATCGTCATCGCTCCACCTCGTTGTCGTTGTCTCCCCTGGAAGGTTTGTCGCCGAGAGGAATTCGTGCAGCCACTCGCACTCCGCCGAGTCGCGCCCTGGCCACTTCGAAGGTTCCCCCGAATTCCGCAGCCCGGGCCTGCATGTTCGCCAGACCGCGATGGTGTCCGTCCAGGTCGTTGTTTGCCGCCATCCGCAACATGAGCCGCATCTGCTTCGGATCCCCGTCCCCGTCGTCGGCGACGGACAGGAGTACAGAATCCGCCGAATAGGTCAGGCGCAGAACGGCGCGCGTCGCGTTGGCGTGGACAGCAGCGTTAAACAAGGCCTCACCGGCAATGCGCAGCAGCGCGTGCTCGCGGTCACACGACAGCTCCGCCGGTGTTCCGCCCACCCGCACGCTGACCTCGAGGTCGTCGGGCATGTGCACCACACCGAGCTGCTCGAGCATCCCGGGCAGCGACGTGCGGTCCGAACTCTTGGAGTGATTGAGCGCGTAGATGGCCGAGCGTAATTGCTCGACCGCGCGACGAGTGAGATCCTTGGCCAGGTCGAGTCTTTCGCGACGTTCGTCGTCGGGCACTCCGCTCCTGCAGACCTCGATCTGCATTCCGGCCGACAGTACCGCCTGCGTGACACTGTCGTGGAGCTCACGGGCGATGCGGTGACGTTCCTCGTCGAGTACCTGATGCCGGTGCGCGGCCCCGAGCTGACGTTGGGTGGACTCGAGTTCGGCGTTGCGGACCGCAAGATCCGACGCGGTCCGCCGCGCCTCCGCGTATGCGTGCTCGGCGTGTTCGAGGAGCCGCTGCCCGCGCTGGTAGAGCGCCGAATTCTGCAGGGCAACCGCGGTCTGGCTCGCCAAGATACTCAGTACCGCACCATCGGTGGTGTCGAGTGTGCGTTGCGGCGCTGTCCACGCGGCAAAGGCTCCCACCACTCCGCCCTCGAGCACGATCGGCACGAAAGCATGGTGCGCGTCGATGACGGGCGCCCTGCCGGTGCGGGCGGACCTGATGTCGCCGAGACACGTGACCACCTCGTCCGGCAGCGGAGGTCCCTCGACGTTGTCGACCAGAAACGGGGTGGCGTCCGGTCCGAGAACCAGCCGGCGGGGACCGGCATCGGGCAGCATGCCGTCCGCCAGGGCGAAAGCCACCCAGCGCGCGTCGAGGTGTGCACGCGCCGCCTCGGCCACAGCGCAGATCAACGTCTCGGGCCCCTCGACCGTTCGCACCAGCGCGCGGGAGATGAGCTCGAGCGCATGGACGACGCGCTCGAGACGTTCGGCGGCGCCGCGGTACTGCGGGTAGAACGTCGGTTTGCCCGACCGGAGTCCGGTGAGTGTCGAGAGGTCTGGGGCGTTCATCGGCTCACATCGCAGTCCGGAAAAGTGCCACCATCTGCTGGTGTGTGGCCGTCCGCGGATTGGTGGACATGCAGGCGTCCCGCAGGGCGAACTCCGCGAGCCGCGGAAGGTCGGTTTCACGCACACCCAACTGCCCCAGTCCTCGCGGCACACCGACCTCGCGAGCCAGACGCTCCACTCGGTCCGCGACCGCGAGGGCCGCTTCCTCGGGTGTTCCGCGATGTTCCTCCAGTCCGAGTGCCGCCGCGATCGCCACGAACGGGGCAGCGTCGCTGGCCGCATTGAACCGAATCACGTGTGGGAGCAGGACACCGTTGATCACGCCGTGCGGCAGGTCGAGCAGTCCACCGACCTGATGGCTCATCGCATGCGCCGCACCGAGAATGGCGTTGGTGAAGGCCAGGCCCGCTTCGAGGCTCGCCTGGGCCATGACGGCCCTCGGCTCCATCTCCAGCGGGTCTTCGATGGTGTGGACCAGGGTGTCGGTGACCAGCCCGATCGCGCGAAGCGCGTGATGGTCCGTGAGCGGGTTGTGCGCCAGCGAGACGAACGCCTCGATGCCGTGTGTGAGCGCGTCGAGCCCGGTGGCCGCATTGAGCCACTCCGGCATGGTCGTGAGCAGGCGGGGATCGATCACGGTGACGTCGGGAACCAGCGCGCGGCCGATGATCGTGATCTTGGTACCGCGGGCCGTGTCCGTCACGATGCAGAATTGCGACACGTCGGCACCGGTGCCGGACGTGGACGGGACCATGACCAGCGGAGGGATCGGACTGGTCGCTTGATCCACACCCTCGTAGTCGAGAATGTTGCCCCCGTTCGCGGCGAGCACCGCGATTCCTTTGGTGGCATCGATCACCGAACCGCCTCCGAGTGCGATCAAGACATCGCATCCACCTTCCTGGTAGGCCTCGTGACCGGCCGCGACCTCGTGATCCTTCGGATTGGGCGTCAACGCACTCCACACGACGGGCGTCAGTCCCTGCTCCCGGAGCTGGTCCTGTAGTTCGGCCGCCCAGCCGGCGTCGATCAACCCGGAGTCGGTGACGAGCATCGGCCGCGAGCCGCCGAGGCGGAGGACGGCGTGCGCGGCCTCGACCATCGACCCGATACCGAAGACGATTTCGGGTGCATGGAATTTGACCAGCCGGTCGGTAGCGGTGGTGCGGGTGACCGGATACGACACAGACAAGACGACACTCCTCCCACGCCCCCGTGATGTGATCCAGGTTACAAGCGCTGAACCTCGACTCTACGGGCAGGGACGGACGCGCACACTGACCGAAGGGCAGGTCCGGCACCTACCCGATCGGGTAGGTGGGCAGCAGCCGTGATCAGGTCCGACCCTGCTCCACGACCCAGGCCGCGATCTGAGTCCGAGAGGCGAAGCCGAGCTTGGCGAGAAGGTGTTCGACGTGCCCCTGCGCGGTGCGAGGTGATATCACGAGCCGGGCAGCGATCTGCTTGTTGGTCAAGCCCTCGGCCACCAGGTCGGCAACCTCTCGCTCTCGTTTCGTCAGGTCGGCGCCGGCGCGCGAAGAGGAAGGACGCTTGGGAGACTGCTCGCCCAGAGCGAACGCCACAGCGTCGTCGACGGCCAGCGCCCTGCCCTCGTCCCGCGCCGACTCGTATTCCTTTCTTCCCAGGGCAGTGCGCGCATGCTGTTCGCACTCCTCGTGAAAGACGTGCAAATGGGGGAACAGCACCGTGGAACTTCTCGTAGATTTCGCGACCGACTCCGCCGCTCCCATCAGAACCGCGGCGCGCCTTGCATCGCCGTCGCCCGCGAACCACGCCAACGTTTCCAGGCAGGTGGCCACGGTGACCGCGCTGTCGACCCGCCTGGCCAATGCCAGCCCGTCCTCGACATATCGGGAAGCCCGCCGGACATCACCCTGACGCCACACTGCTACGCCCATCGCCCACATCGTGTGCGATCGGTACATCGACTCGCCGGTCGATTCCGTGATCTCGAGGACCCGCTCGTAATATTCGATGGCCCGAGCGGAGTCTCCGAGCAGTGTCCTCACGGTGCCGAGCGAGTCCAGGACCTCGATGTGCAGGGCCGGCCGGCCACAGTCCCCGGACACTTCGAGGGCGGATTCCAAACACTCGAGCGCGCCGGGCAGATCACCCGTGAACAACTTCAGCACACCCTCGGCATGCGAGATGTGCGCGCGGATCACGACGTTGTCGGTCTGTGCCGCGAGCGCCTTCCCTTCCGCGACCAGCGACGCCCCGGCAGCCACGTCGTTCTGGGCCTCGGCCAGCACACTGTTTCCGTACAGCGCCGCGACCCGTTCCTCGCTGACCTCGACCGGCGACGTCTCCAGGAAACGGTCGAGCCAGTGGCGGCCCTCGCTGAACATGCCTCGGGAGAGCCAGAACAGAAACAAGGCGGTCGCGAATCGCAACCCGGACACCGAATTCGGCTCGGTCAGACAGAACTTCATCGCCTCCCGCAGGTTCGGCTGCTCGCGAGCCAGGCGGCGCATCCACGTCACCTGCTCGCGGCTGACCCACTCCGCCTTCGCAGTTTCGGCCAACTGCAGGTACCAGTCCCGATGCCGCCGCCTCAGACGGTCGGCTTCGCCGGCTTCCGTCAACTTCTCGCTGCCGTAGTCACGCAGTGTCTCGAGCATGCGGAACCGAACCACCGAGGCCGACTCCTCACGGATGAGGATCGACTTGTCCACCAGCGAGGTGACCGTATCGAGCAAGTCTTCGGCATGGGGAGGGCCTGCGCACACGCCTTCGGCCGCGTCGAGTTCGAAGCTACCGGCGAACACCGACAGCTGCGCCCACAACTGCTGTTCCTGCTGGCTGCAGAGCTCATAACTCCAATCGATCGACAGACGCAGAGTCTGCTGCCGCGTGGGCGCGCCCCTGCTGCCGAGGGTCAGCAGAGCGTAACGGTCCGTCAGGCGACGCAGGATCTGCTCGGCCGACATGGCTCGCAGCCGCGCCGCCGCCAGTTCGATCGGGAGTGGCAAACCGTCCAGTCGCTGACAGATCAGCGCCACCGTGTCCGTGTTCTCCTCGGTGAGCTCGAAGCCCGGCACCGCGGCGGCGGCGCGGTCGGCGAACAACGTGACTGCGTCGTACCGGGGCATTGCCTGAAGGGACGGGGGGCGGGCCGAGTCGGGGACGGTCAGCGGGGGAACCCGAAGCACGACTTCTCCGCCGATCCCGAGGGGTTCCCTGCTCGTCGCCAGGATCCGCAGATTCGGACAGCTACGAAGCAAGGTCTCGGACAGTCTCGCGACCGCGCCGACCACCTGTTCACAGTTGTCGAATACGAGCAGGATCCGGCGCGCGGCCAGAAAGTCCACGAGGGTGTCTTTCAACAAACTCGCCGGCCCGTCCCGCAGGCCCAGTGCCGCCGCGACGACGTCGACCAGAAGAGATTCGTCGTGCAATTCACCGAGTTCCACCAACCACGCGCCGTCGGCGAATCCACGTCGGACGTCGGCGGCCACACGGAGCGCGAGACGCGTCTTCCCGACACCGCCGATGCCCGTCAGGGTCACCAGGCGCGCATCGGACAGCTTCGCCTTCGCTTCCGTCAGCTCGCGTCGCCGACCGATGAAGCTGGTCAGTTCGAGTGGCAGGTTACCGTCGGCACCGATCAGCGAATGTGCCGTGGGCTGCGCTGGTAGACGGGACCTCACTTGCGATCGGCCGGGCGCATCCTGCGGGGCGGCCATGTCATCGACGGGGAGTCCATTGTCTGCTTGCATCTGCCGCAGCGCGTCACCGAGTTCCGCAGCGGTCGCGGGTCGATCAGCGGGGTCGGCCGCCATCGCGCGCGCGACCACCGCGCTCACGTCCTCGGGAATGCCTTTCTCCCGCAGATCCGGGACGGGTTGCGAGGTGATCCGGAGGAACTGTGCGATGACCTGCTCCCCGCTCCGGCGTTCGAACGCCGCGTGACCGGTGACCGCACAGAACAGCGTGGCGCCGAGGCCATAGATGTCCGAGGCCGGGCTCGGCGGATCGCCCCGCAGAACTTCGGGTGCCGTGAACGCCGGCGATCCCGTCACCGTTCCGGTCGCCGTTTCGAATCCTCCGGAGATGTGCGCGATCCCGAAGTCGGTCAACGCGGGTTCGCCGTAGTCGGTGAGGAGGATGTTGGCGGGTTTGACGTCGCGATGGAGGATGCCGAGGCGGTGCCCCGTCTCCAGAGCCCCCGCGATCTTCACACCGAGCCGAAGGACCTCGCCCAGTGGAAGCGGACCGCTCTTCCGGATCCGGGCGTCGAGTGAATCCTGCGGGTGGTAGGGCATCACGATGTAGGGACGACCGCTTCCGGTGACACCGACCTGGAGGACATTGACGATGTTGGGGTGTCCGGTCAGCCTGCCCATGGCCCGCTGCTCACGGAAGAACCGCGCCGTGTTCTCTTGGTCGAGTTCGGCGGTGAGGACCTTGACCGCCACCGTGCGGTCGAGCTCCGGCTGAACACACCGGTAGACGACCCCGAAGCCGCCGTGCCCGATCTCGTGCGCCTCCTCGAATCCAGCCGCTGTCAACTCCGTCGCGACGTTCGACGCCACATCGCGCTGGGTCTCGAGGGGATCTTCAGCCGTCGGCACCATGCGCTCACCTCTCGATGACGTGCCCTCAGGATATCCCCGGCCACGGTATCGGAGGCACACTCGGCGGGGGCCGTTCATCGCAACGCGTGACCCAGTTCGGCGGCGCGGGCCAACAGTTGGACCGCGTCCCGCGCAACTACCACTCGGTCGCAGACTTCGGCGTACCGAGGCATCGCGCACGACGCCTGATCCCAGTACCGCTCGGGCTCCGGCGTAATCCACGCGAGGCGGTGCACCTTTCTCCGCAGAGCGGCGAACTCGTCGAGGCCCGGTGGCAATCCGTTGCCCCTTCCGTCACCCACGACGAGCACCGAGGTGCGCGAGTGAACCTCGGTGCCGAACGCGGTGAGGACCTCGGAGAACACCCGGCCGTAGTCGCTGCTCGCCTCGAGATCGATGCGGGGATCGGCGAGCACGGCAGCGAGTGCGTCGTCGTCTCCACCCGCGAGGAGTGTGTCCGTGACATCGACGGGCCTGTCCACGAATGCCAGGACTCGGCATCGACTCGCGCGGCGGTGCATCGCCTGCGCCAACCTCAGGGTGAAGGCCGTGACCGGTCGAACGGACAGCGAGACGTCGGCGAGAACGAGCACACGTACGCGGTCAGGACGCGGCGCCTTCACCATCAAGCGGAAGGGCACGCCCTCGGTCCGCAGGCTCGCACGGACCGTGCGCCGCATGTCCAGCCGTCCCGCGGTCAGCTCCCTCGGACGGGGACGCGCGGGGCCACGCATCCGCCGAAGGATCTCGTGGCATGCCTGATTGACCTCGGCGCGTGAGACCGCCGAACCCTGGCCGTCCGCCGTCGGGACATCCGCAGCGGCCTGCCCGGCGGCGTCCCGGGCGTCGGCCAGCGCTCCGACGAACGCCTCGACTGCGTCTGCCAGACGATTCAACTGGGCAGCAGTCAGCGGCTCGTCGACACCGGAGTCCGAGTACACCGCGCTGGGGTCGTAGGCGTCGAGCCACGCCAGAATCGACGCCGGATCGTCCCAGGACAGCGACCCCACGACGGCGCCACTCGTCGACGTCGCCAGGTCACCGACGGCAGTACTCGCCGCCCGCGAGACGTCGACGGTGTAGGTGACGCCGCGTCGGCCCGAATCGGCCTCGGAGTCGACGGACAGTTCGGCATCGCTCGACGTCATGCTGACGTCGTCGTCATCCTTGTGAGGATTGAAACCCTTCTCGGCCTCCGGCGTATCGAAGTGGTCGCCGACTTCCGCGGCGCGCTCGTTGTATTCGGCATAGCGGGCCGTGTCGACGTTGTCGGCAACCTGGAGGGCAGTGGGAAGCCCCTCCGCGAACTCGGTTCGGGACGGTGCGCGGAGATCGGGGGCGGCCGTGGCGACAGCACCGAAGAACACGTCGAAGGCCCGGTCGAATCCCGATTGCTCGTAGCGGTACTTGGCGCAGACCGCGCGCAGCGCGGCCCGCGTGGTGTCCGGCTGCCGTGCGCCGACGAGCCCCAGCACACGCCGGACGTCGATCACCTCCGCCGCAGACGCTGCCACACCGTACCGGCGCAGCAGTGCGCCGAACGACGCCGCCAGCACATCGAGGAGCTGCGACTCGGGCGCCGGCGCGCCTCGGACCGCGGACATCGTCATCGCCTCGCAGGACGGCCGTTGCCGACGCCGATGCCACCGCGGTCGCGGCCGCCGTGTCCGCGGAACACCGCTGTGGTCGTGTTGGCCGGACGGGATGCGACGGTGACGCGCTCTCTACCGTCAGCCTCCGGCGCCGGCGCCGGGGCCGGGTTCGCCACGCCGTCGAGTCGGCCGCGAGCAAGATCGACATCGCTGGTGTACTTGAGCAGCGCAGCGAGGAGGATGTCGCGGATCGCCAACTGCGATGTGATTGCCACGCCGGTCGCCTTCAGCACCACCGCGGCGCGGGCGGCGTCGATGACCTCAGCGATGGACGGGCTCTTGCGTAACGGTAGTGCGCGCAGAGTCCGCGCCAGTTCGACGACATTCGCCGCGACGGCCGATTCCACCTCGGGCGCACGGGCGGTCACGATGTCCCGCTCACGTTCCGGGGTCGGGTAGTCGAGATGGTAGTGGAGGCAGCGCCGCTTCAGGGCGGGCGAGAGCTCGCGAGTGTCGTTGGAGGTCAGGATGACCCACGGCGCCGAACGGGCGGTGAACGTGCCGATCTCGGGAATGGTGACCTGTCCCTCGGCGAGAACTTCGAGCAGCAGCGCTTCCATCGATTCCTCGGTGCGGTCCACCTCGTCGACGAGCAGCACCACAGGTTCCGGTGACAGGATCGCCTCGAGTAGGGGCCGTACCGACAGGAATGCTTCCGAGTACAGACCGAAATCCTGCGCCGCCAGAAACCTCGACGCGTCGGCGACGTCGTCGAACGCGGCCACTTGATCACTGAGCCGGTCGCGCAGCATCTGCACGTGCAGCAGTTGTTTGGCGTAATCCCACTCGTACAGTGCACGGTTGTCGTCGAGACCTTCGTAGCACTGCAACCGGACGAGCCTGCGGCCCGCGGCCTCCGCCAGGGACTTCGCCAGCTCCGTCTTCCCGACACCGGCGGGGCCCTCGAGGAGGAGCGGCCGGTCGAGCGCGGTCGCCAGGTGTACGACGACCGAGAACTCGTCGTCGGCGATGTAGTCGACTTCGCGCAGGGCTGCTTTCAGTTCGATTCCATCGGCGAAGCGGACATCCGCCAGGGATGGAGCGGTGTGCGGTGCGGTCATGGTGCGGCTTCCGTCCTTCGTCAGCAGTGTCGGTCGTGGGAACGCGTCCGGGGCGGGGCCAGGCCGAGACACGGGGCAAAGGCTGGGACACGCCCGCCCCGGACGCGAGTTCGGTGGAGCTAGTACGAGCTGTTGATCGCGTGGTCGACGACGGGCAGCATCGACTCGACCGTCACCTCACGGGGATTTCCGGGCGTGCACCAGTCACCCTGGATGTGCTCGGAGATGGCGCGGATGGTCTTCTCGTCGCCCCGGATGGTGTCGCCGCGGCCCTCGTACTTCTTGGTGTTCATCTGGTTCTTCTCGTACGAGTCGGTGCGGACCTGCCCGAAGTTGTCGGGGATACCGACGTCGTTGGCCAACCGGATCGCGGCCTCGACGGCGGCGTCCGCGGCCTGCACCGTGGTGAGGTTCCGGGTGTCGACACCCAACGCCCCTGCCAACTGCGCGTAGCGCTCGTACCGCGAGGGAAGGTTGTACTCCCACACGCGGGGAAGGGCGATCGCGTTGTTCAAACCGTGGTGGCTGTCGAAGAACGCACTGACCGCGTGCGAGATGGAGTGCACGATGCCGAGACCACCGGAGTTGAATGCCTGCCCGGCGATGTACTGCGCGTTCATCATTCCCTCACGGGCCTTCAGGTTGCGCGGCTCGAACACCGCCTCCCGCAGGTTCTTCGCCACTAGCTCGACGGAGTAGAGCGCGTTGCCCAGAGACGGTGCGAAATCGAGACGGGACACGTAAGGCTCACTGCCGTGGGCGAGTACGTCGAATCCGCAGTAGGCCGTGAAGTGCTGGGGGCAGGTGTAGTACAGCAGCGGGTCGTCGATCGCCAGCGTCACGATGGTCGCCTCGTCGAAGCCGACCCACTTGTGCGGGTTGTTCATGTCGGACGTGTCGGTGATGACGTACGCCCATGAGGTTTCCGAACCGGTACCGGCAGTGGTGGAGACGGCGATGTGCGGCGGGTTCTCCTTGTTGGTCGACTTCGCGAATCCCTCGAACTCGTTGATGTTGCGACCGTCGTGCGCGACCACCACTCGAGCGCCCTTGGCCGCATCGTGGCTGGAGCCACCTCCGACCGAGATGATCGAGTCGCACTTCTCCTTCTGATAGAGGGCCGCGGCCTCCATCACGTTGTAGTCCTTGGGATTCGACTCCACCTTGTCGTACAGCACCACCTCGACGCCCTGGTACTCGATCTTGCCGACCAGTTCCTCGATAATTCCCGAACCGCGCAGACCGGTGGTCATGAGCAGCGTCCTCTTGAACCCGAGGTTCTTCGCCTCCACTCCGATGATGTCGTGCGCGCCCACTCCCATCAGTGCCCGCGGGAAGGGGTGGAACTCCTTGATGGGGAAGTCCCAGATCTGGTTGAGCTCGATGGCCATGGCCGTCTCCTCGAAGTTGTCGGTGTCGAAACTGAGCTGCCGGTGGAAGGAAAACCGTCTGCCGGTGTGATCGGCGTCTCAGCTGAGATTCACTGTGACTCACTTCGGGCACTCGTCACAGACCTGCGGGCCCGAACCGTCCGACTGCGGCGCACGAACTCTCCGACCGGCCAGGTGGGCACGGGCCGAACCGGTCAGGGCGGGGCTCGTTACGCTGGAGCGACCCGCTAGGCAAAAACTAGAACCTGTTCTATATTTGAGGCAGATGCAGGAGCGTTTCGACGCTGCGAATCATGGAGAGGACTACACACGCGATGACGACTGTCGAGGTGCCGCACAGCTCACGATCAGCGGTGCTCACGGTGTCCGAAGTGGTCGAGGAAACGTCCGACTCCCGGTCGCTGGTTTTCGACGTCCCCGCCGACCTCGCCGCGAAGTTCGCCTACAAACCCGGTCAGTTCCTCACCCTGCGCATACCCAGTGACCGCACCGGCTCGGTCGCGCGGTGCTACTCGCTGGCCAGCTCACCGTTCAGCGACGACGCACCCAAGGTGACGGTCAAGCGCACCTCCGACGGATACGGGTCCAACTGGCTCTGCGACCACGTCGCCGTCGGTGACACCCTCGAGGTGCTGCCGCCGTCGGGTGTGTTCACCCCGAAGTCCCTCGACCACGACTTCCTGCTGTTTGCCGCAGGCAGTGGCATCACGCCGGTGATCTCGATACTCAAGGCCGCCCTCACGGAAGGGTCCGGCAAAGTCGTACTCTTCTACGCCAACCGGGACGAGAAGTCGGTCATCTTCGCCGAAGAGTTGCGGGAACTCGCCGGCCGGTACCCGAGCCGCCTCGTGTCGATCCACTGGCTCGAGACCGTTCAAGGCCTCCCCTGCGTCGATCAGCTCGCCTCCGCTGTCGCACCCTACGTCGGGCACGAGGCGTTCATGTGCGGACCGACTCCGTTCATGGACACCATCCACAAGGCGCTCGCCGACGCCGGCATGCCGCGCACCCAGGTGCACGCCGAGGTATTCAACTCACTCGCCGGTGACCCCTTCCGCGACGCCGATGTCATCGAGGTCACCGACGACGAAGCGGCCGACGCCGCCACAGTGGAGGTCGAACTCGACGGGGAGGTCCACAATCTCAGCTGGCCCCGCAAGCAGACGCTGGTGGAAATCATGCTCGCCAAAGGTATCGACGTGCCCTATTCCTGCCAGGAGGGCGAGTGCGGATCGTGTGCCTGCACGGTACTCGAAGGTGAGGTCGAGATGGAGAACAGCGAGATCCTCGACCCGGAAGACATCGAGAGCGGCTACATCCTCGGCTGCCAGGCCCGGCCCGTCACGGACCATCTGAAGATCGAGTTCTGACACCCGTCGGCCGCGCCCCTCACTCCAGCCGGCCGAATCCAACCACTGCGGAGTCGCTCGACCAGTCGACGGTGTGCACGCGCACCCGGCCGAACTCGTTGCCTCCCACCGTCGTTGCGGTGTCGTCGTCCACCGCGACGACGAAGTTGGTGTGCTGACCGACCCAACTGGTGTTGTCGTAGAGCACCACGTCGCCGACCGAGGGCCGGTATCCGCTACCGACCTCCTCGAACCGGGACTGCGATTCGTAGTACTCCTGCAGCGTGTACACCCCAGGAATGCGCCAATGTCCCGAATTGGGGTTCGACAGGGGCCGACCGGACTCTCGCATGATCCAGCTGACGAAGTCGGCACACCAGGGTTCCTCCACTCCCTCGGAGTAGAAGGTGCCCGGTCGCTGCCGGCTGTGCTCGGTTTCGAGCAGGTCGATGATCGTCGCCTGCTGGGGCGACAACGCGGACCTGTCCACGGCAGGAAAGTCTGCGGTGTCCCAGGGCAGGTAGCGCGTCGGCGCCCACCACCACACCCCGACTGCCAGCACGGCTGCGAGGGCAAGGACGCCGACGAGGACCGACCCCGTGCGGCGGCGGCGACTAGGGGGATCGGCGAGGGTCATGCCACCGAATGTAGCGGTATCGCGTGCGGCACGGTCAGCGCTGCGCACGGTAGGCGGCTCGCTCCTCGGCCGTCAGGTGCTCGCAGGCATAGCTGAGCGCGGTCCGGCCCATCACGGCGGCGTTGCGGTCGAGAAAATCGGTGAGCAGAGCGCGGTCGACCCGCTTCCCCACCTCCCGCAGCATCCACCCCGTCGCCTTCTGGGTCAGATCCCGTCGGTCACCGAGCACCCGCTGCGCCACCTCCAGCGTGGTCGACGCGTCCCCTCGCCGGATGAACGCAAACGTGCTGAGTAGAGCCACGCGCCGGCGCCACAGGTCGTCATCCGCGGCCAGTCGGAATATCAGGTCCCGTGGTTTCTCGACAAGCCAGGTGCCGAGGATGTGATCGGCGGAGGAATCGACGAGGTCCCAATTGTTGACGCGTCCGCGTAACACGAGGTCGAGGTAGAAGCGGGCCACCTTCTCGACCACGGCGTCCTCGCCGGCGCTGGCTGCAGCCGTGCACTGGGACACCAGAATCAGCAGGCCGGCCAGACGGTGCTCGTGCACGGGGCTGTCGAGCAGGGTCTCGACCTCGGGCGGTTCGAGATCGCGGTGCCGGCGCACCACCCCCCGGGTAGCCGGAACCCGCACACCGATGAATACGTCGCCCTCCCCGTATTCACCCGGTCCGGTCTTGAAAAAGCGCGCGGATCCCACAGCGACTTTCTCGTCTGCCAGTTCAGCGAGTGCCTGGATCACGTCGCGCGCAGTGGAGGTCACCAACGCACTGTCCCACACGGCACCGACATCCTCGAGAATGGTTACGAAATGGCTTTGACCAGCGGCTGACGTTACTGGACTGCAACGACGCAAATATTGATCGGGCGGTCAATCAGGCGTGTACTCGAGGTGGACACAATCCGTTCCGAGGAGGCTGGACATGAAGTCGTGGAGTCGCATGCAAGATATAGCGGCCATCGTGATCGGAGTCTTCGCGGCGCTCTCGCCGCTGTGGCTCGACACGAATAATGCCGCCCGGTGGTCCCTGATCGTGCTGGGCGCTCTCATAGCGCTGTCCGGTCTGGTCCACATGTTCCGTCCGGATTTCACGATGGCCGAATACGCCATGGGCATCTTCGGTGTTCTGCTGTTCCTCTCCCCCTGGGTGATGAACTTCGACGGACTCCGGGGAGCGTCGTGGACCGCGTGGGTGGTCGGCGTGCTCGCGGTGGTCGTGGCCGTCACGGCAATGCCGGTGATGAGTTCCCGGATGCACGGACACGGAGGGCTTGCCACCCATCACTGATCCGTGCCGCATACCGAGAACACCGATTCGAGCGGGGCGAAGGAACGTGGATCCGGCGAAGTCATCGCCGCCCCGGCCTTCGCCCCGCCGTTCACGTCCGGAAAAGGCTCATGCACGCACCTCATCTCGGAATACCCGGCGTTCCCCCACCCCGCAAAGGACGGCGACGGCGTAGCGCGAAGATCGATGGCGATGCCCGGGAGCTGATCCTCAACGCCGCCGAATCCCTTATTGCGACACACGGATTCGACGCCACATCCACCGCCTCCATCGCCTCGGCCGCCCACGTCCCGAAAGGCTTGGTGTTCTACTATTTCCCCGCAAAGACCGACATCCTCCTGGCGTTGCTGTCCGAACGGCTGCCCACCGAACCGTTTCGTGACGTCAGTCCCCTCGTGAGTCCAGGCGATCCGGCGGCGAGCCTGGTGAACCTCGATGCCGCGTTGAATCTGCGCGACCACCACTCGTCGGTGATGCGGTTGATCATCTGGCGCGAGGCCGAGACCCACCCGGATGTTCGCGCTCATCTGCGGCGGTTCCGCGATTACCTCAGAGATATCACCGAACGGCTCCTGCAGGCGAGTTCGCCGTATCCGGTGCAACCGGGCACGTTGCGCGCGTGCGCAACGGCCTGGGTGGCTGCCATGTTCTCGATGGCGGGCAATGACCGTCTCCACGACCTCGACGACCTGCCACGCAGGTACGGCGACGAATTGGACAATGTGGCGCGCGTGGTGGCCGCCGGGATGGTTCAGCTGGGTTGAGACGCGCCCGCTGTGAGCAGTCGGCCGACCGGAAACGCACGCGCGCTCTCGGGGAGGCTGCCGGGTCGACCACTCAGGTAGACCTCGACGGAGCCGGTACGAGCGTGGTGTGCCCCTTCACCGTCACCCGCCTCACCGAGTGCATCGATGCGGCGAATGGTCTGCGCCGCTACCGCTTCCGCGCTGTCGAACAGTTGCACTCCCGCGGGGAGACTTGCCGCGATCTCGTCCGCCACCAGTGGGTAGTGCGTGCATCCCAGCACCACTGCCCCCACATCGTCGGGGGTGCGTGCTGCGGCCGAAGCGATGGCTGCTGTGGCCGCCTCGCGCTCGCCCCGGTCGATGGCCTCGGCCAGCCCGTGACAGGCAATGCTCACCACGGAACTTCCGTTGCCGAAACGCTCGATCAGATCGGCCTGGTACCGGCTCGCCGTGGTGGCCGCTGTCGCCCAGATCGCAACCGAGTCACAGGCAGCGGCCGCGGGCTTGATCGCCGGCACCGTACCGATCACCGGGACACCCGGTCCGACCAACTCCCGCACGTGCTCGAGTGCGGTGACACTCGCCGTGTTGCACGGCAGCACGATCACCTGTGCACCGCGGTCGAGGCAGCGCTGCGCGGTCTCGAGGACTCGATCGATCACCCACTGTTCCGGTTTGGGGCCCCACGGCGCTCCATCCGGATCGAGGGCGAGCATCAGGTTCAGCTCCGGCCGCTTCGTGCGTAGCCACAACGCAGTGGGCAGCATCCCCAGGCCCGAGTCGATGAGCGCAACAATCACCGGTCGAATCTATCGCGTCCTCGCGAACCGCCCTACGCCGACGCGGCCTCGAGAACCTCACCGATCGGTGTGCCGGCGGCGATCTTGGCGCGCATTTTCATCACCGCTCCTGCCATCCCGGCGCCGACGACTCCCGACAGGATGCCGTCGCGCTCGTAATACGCGAGGAACTTACGTCCGTCGTCCTTGACCACGTGCACCACGTCGGTGCCCGCCACGGCGCCCAACGCCTGGATCTTGAGGTCGTACTGGTCGCTCCAGAAGTACGGCACGTGCGCCGCGGGACTTCCACTCCCCGTCCCGGTCAGCGCACCGGCGAGAAGCTTGGCCTGCTCGCCGGCGTTACTCCAGTGCTCGACGCGTTTGCGGCCGCCCACCTGCAGCTGCCACGCGGCCACATCGCCGACGGCCCACACGTGCGGAACCGCTGTCCGGCCGACATCGTCGCAGACCACGCCGTTGTCCAGTTCGACGCCCGACCCCTCGAGCCAACCGGTGACCGGCACCGAGCCGACACCGATCGCGACGACGTCGGCGGTCACCTCGCTGCCGTCACCGAGCACAGCCCCGGTGACCCGATCTGTCCCGGTCAACGACTGCAGGCCGACCCCGGCCCGGAGATCGACGCCCTCGTCCACGTGCAGTCGCGCCACCAGGCCACCGATCTTCTCGCCCAGGATCGACGCGAGCGGTGTCGGTTGCGGCTCGACGAGCACCACATCCAGCCCGCCGGCCCGCATGCTGGCCGCGAGTTCGCAACCGATGAAACCGGCGCCCACGATCAGCGCACGCCGGGCATCGGCCATGTCCGATCGCAGCGCGAGGCACTCGTCGATGGAACGGAGAACGTGGATGCCGGCCAGTTCCGGTAGACCGGGGATGCGGCGTGGCACGAGGCCGGTGGCGATCACAAGTTCGTCGTAGGCCACCTCGGAGCCGTCCGCGAGTCTCAGGATGCGGGATTCCGGATCGAGAGAGGCCGCTTCGACACCGAGCCGCAGTTCGATGTTCTTCTCGTCGAAGAATTCCCGCGGCTTGAGGGTGGTGTCGCTCTTCTCGCCGCGCACCACCTCCTTCGACAGCGGCGGCCGGTCGTAGGGCAGGTGTGGCTCACCGCCCAGAAGTACCAGGTCACCCGCGTACCCCGCCCGCCGGAGTTCCTCAGCTGTGCGCAGGCCTGCCAGACCCGCTCCTACGATGACGATCTTCTGCACTGTCCCGTACCCGCCCAATCTGCCGACGCGACCCACATGATCGCCATCACATTCCGTGCACCAGTCATATCAAATGCTCACGGGTCAGAGGTCGGCGATGGCCTCGAGCGGGCGAGTGCGTGCTGCCCGGCTCGCGGGCCACAACGCTGCCAGCACCCCGACCACGCCGGATCCGAGGAGCATGGCGGTGACCTGCCCCCACGGCACCGTCACCTGCTCGAGCCCCTGATCCTTCAACGTGCTGACGAAGCCCCACCCGAAAGCGATTCCGAGCAACACCCCGACCGCGGCACCGAACACCGCGATGAGCATCGACTCCAGGTAGATGGTGCGACGCATCTGCGCACGCTGCATTCCGACGGCCCGGAGCATGCCGATCTCACGGCGTCGTTCCACCACGGACAGGGCGAGCGTGTTGATGATTCCCAGGATCGCGATCACGACGGCGAGGGCGAGCAGCCCGTAGAGGATGGCGAGGAGGGTGTCGATCTGAGCGCCCTGTGTTCCCTTGAACTGCTCTCGGTCCTGTACCTGAACCACGACGAACTGTTTGGTCGCGGCCTCGAGGTCGGACCGTAGTTGCGTCAGGTCTGTTCCCGGCTTCGCGTCGATCAGCACGGTGAAGGCCGGCAGGGTTGCGGCGGGCATCACCTGGCGATACACGTCGTCGGACACCACCCACTCCCCGATCAGCTGGTTGTCCTCGAACACTCCCGCCACCTGCGCGTCGACGACCTTGCCGTCGGCGCTCTTCATCGGAACCGTCGAACCGAGGGTCCAGCCCTTGTCCGTGGCCGCTGTCTGGGAGACCAGCAGGTGATTGGCCGTGAGGTCGGCGGCGCCCTCGACGAGGGTGTAGTCGAGCACCCCGTCGATGGGACCTTCGAGTGAGGCGCCCTGCTCTGCTTCGTCGTCGACCGTGACTGACACGGGATGCAGAGCGGTGGCACTCTGGACGCTGTCGAGGTTCCGGACGGCGCGCGCCGCGCCGGACGGGACACCGATCTGGTTGGGTCCGGTGAGGATGTAGTCGGCGGTCACTCCCACGTCGACGAGCTGATTGACGCCCGTTTTCGCCGAAGATCCGAACACGCCGATCACCGAAACGAGCATCAGTCCCAGTGTGAGGGCGAACGCGGTGGCGGCCGTGCGCCGAGGATTACGGACGGCGTTGGTGCGGGCGAGCCTGCCGACCGGCCCGAACGGTTTCGCGAGGACGGCGCCGAGTGCACCGACCACCGGCCGGGACAGTGCAGGCGCGGCGAACAGCACGGCCAGGATCAGGCCCAGGGCACCGATACCCACCACTGCGGCCGCACCGCCTCCCGTCCCTCGCGAACCGACGACGAGGCCCACCACACCGAGCGCGCCGAGCACCGCACCGACGATCGTCCGGATCCGCAGCGAATCCCCGGTGGACGCGAATTCCTCACGCATCGCTGCCACGGGCGGAACCTTGGCCGCTCGACGGGCCGGTGCGTACGCACTGACCGTCGTGACGACGACACCGATCACCAGGGCGACGAGGATGGTCCGTGGTCCGACCTGGAGCGGCCCCTCGGGCAGGCCGAGGTCGAACGCGTTGAGCACTGTGCGCAGAGCGTAGGCCAGGCCGATCCCGGCGGCGATTCCGATCGCACTGCCGATCACTCCCACGACGAGTGCTTCGAAGACCACCGACCGGCCGACCTGCTGACGGCTGGCTCCGATTGCACGAAGCAGGGCCAGCTCGCGCAGTCGCTGAGCGACGATCATCGAGAACGTGTTGTAGATGATGAAGGTGCCCACCAGAAGGGCGATTGCACCGAATGCCAGCAGGAAATAGTTGACGAAACTCAGTGCCTCCGAGATTTCGGCCTTGGTCTCCTCGCGCACCTCGTCGCCCGTCTGCACCTGGGCATCGGGTAGGGCCGCGGCGATCCGGTCCCGCAGATCAGCCTGCGACAGACCGGTGCCGGCGACATCGAGGTACTCGACGTGCTCGCCGTCGGTGAACAGCTCACGTGCTTGGGAGTCCACGAACGTGGCGCTGAGGAAGCCACCGGTGTCGTTGCCCGTGGAATAGATGCCGGACACCGTCACGTCCACCATGCCGCGGGCAGGGACCAGGACCTTCGTGGTGTCGCCGACGGTGAGTCCGGCGCGTTCGGCGGCGCTCGCGTTGACCGCGATCTGGCCGACCTCGGCCGGCGGAGTGCCCTCGAGGTACTCGTCGGCCTCACCGAGTGCCTGGTCGGGCGGCAGGTAGGACTCCCCGACGCTCGGCGCTCCCCCGGTCTGCACGGCAGCGCCGTCGGAGCCGATGAGCACGATTTGTCCGCTGACCGAGGGCGCCACCTTGCGGACTCCGTCGACCGCGACGACCGTGTCCACGTCCGCGAGTGGAATACCGCGCGAGTTCTCCTCGGCGCTCGACACTCGGACGTCGACGCCCTGGGCGGTGTTCTCGAAAATCGAATCGAAGGTCTTCTGAAGTGTGTCGGTGAAGACGAAGGACCCGGCGACGAAGGCGGTGCCGAGGACGACGGAGAGGACGGTCAGGGCGAGCCGCACCTTGTGGGCGGCGAGATTGCGCAGAGAAACCTTGCGCATGGGAGCGCGAGAGGTGGACGCCATACCGTCAGACCACCGCGTCCGTGGCGAGTGCATGGGCGCCGCCGGATACCGATGCCGGCTCGTCGAGCCGCTTCATCGTGTCGAGGACCGAATCGGCGGTCGGATCTCTCAACTCGTCGACGATCTTCCCGTCGGCGAGGAACACCACCCGGTCGGCGTACGCTGCCGCGCGCGGATCGTGCGTGACGATCACGACCGTCTGGTGGAACTCGTCGACGGCCGCACGCAGGATGGACAGCACCTCCCCCGAGGACTTCGAGTCGAGGTTTCCGGTGGGCTCGTCACCGAAGATGATCTCCGGCTGTCCGGCGAGCGCCCTGGCGCACGCCACCCGTTGCTGCTGTCCGCCGGACAACTCGCCGGGGCGATGCCCGAGGCGGTCCTGCAGACCCAGTTTGTCCAGCACGTTGTTCAACCACACCGCGTCGGGGGCCCGGCCCGCGATGTCGAGCGGAAGCGTGATGTTCTCGAGAGCGGTGAGGGTCGGCACCAGGTTGAACGCCTGGAAGACGAACCCGATACGGTCGCGGCGCAGCTGCGTCATCTGCTTGTCCGACAGCGTCGTCAGCTCGGTGTCGCCGATGAGCACCGAACCCGAACTGGCCGAGTCCAACCCGGCGAGGCAATGCATCAACGTCGACTTACCGGACCCGGAGGGGCCCATGATCGCAGTGAACTCACCACGGGCGAACTCCGCGGATACCGCGCTGAGCGCGTGGACCTGGGTGTCGCCGGTGCCGTAGGTCTTCGACAGCTCGACAGCACGGGCAGCGACAGCGGGGGCATGCGTGCTCATGATCGCCTTTCGTTTCTTCCGTGACGGCCCCACCCCGTGGTGACGGGTCGGGCCGGCGCGCGGGGCGCACTCCACCATCTTGTCGAGAGGTGGGTCGGGCCGCCATCGGGGACCACCCTGATCTTTCGCGGACGACGATCGTGGACCGGCACCGCGGAAACCTGAGCAGCGCGAGAGGCGGGCTGAGAGAATTCGGACACACCGGCGCGAAGGAGAAGCTCATGACCACCGAGTCCCCTAAGCCGAGAGCAGGCGCGCGATTCGTCGACGCCTTCCTCCAGTCGCCTTTCGCCGGACTGAGTCCGTGGATCGTGATGTCGCTGCTGTCGGGTCCGGGACGGTTCGAGGAATCGGTCGCCGCCGCTCTCGCGTTGTCGATCCTGTTCCTGTTTCTCAGCCATCGCCGGGGTGGTGCCCTCAAACCCCTCGAAGTGTTCGACATCGTCTACTTCGGCTGCCTCGCCGCTATCGGACTGTTCGCCTCCGACACGGTGATCACGTGGCTGGAGACGTGGTCGGGTGAAGTGTCGAGCCTTGCGCTGGTCGTTTTCGCGTTCGGCTCACTGCTGCTGCGCAACCCGTTCACCCTGCCGTACGCGAAAGAGACCACACCTGAGGAGTATTGGAGCTCACCGCTCTTCCTGGCGATCAACCAGCGCATCACACTGGTGTGGGCCCTGTCGTTCACGGTATCGGCGGCGGCCGGGCTGTTCGGCGACGCGGTGCTGGGGCAGCCGGACAACTTCTGGACGGGCTGGATCATTCCGATCGGGGCGTTGCTGTTCGCCCTGTCCTTCACCGAGTGGTATCCGGATGTGGCGACTGCGCGGGCGCCGCGGGAACCCGGGGAACCGGAAGAAGTGGCACCACCACTCCTGAAACTGTTCGAGTTCCTGCCACCGTTCGTGATGGGCGTGGGCATCGCCATGCTCGTCACCGACAATGACCCGGACTGGCTGGCGATCGCGCTCATCGTGGTCGGAATAGTCGCCGGCGCCGCGTTTCGCCGCACCGGCGCACGCAGGCCGGCCGCTTCCGCCGGGTGAGGGCAAAACCGTCCTGAGCCGTCCCCCGGCCACTAACCTTGTGACTGATGTCACACAGGAGAGGTGGGCGCATGTCGGACGCCGCGAACGGAATCATCTTCGACCGGCTCGCGCACTGGGCGCAGTTCCGACCGAACACCATCGCCGTGCAGTTCCAGGATCGCGCGTACACGTGGTCCGAATGGCGCGACCGCATTCTGCAGATCGCCGGAGCTCTGGCGGAAGGAGGAATACGGCAGGGAGACACGGTCGCCTTTCTCGACAAAAATCACCTCTCCTGCCTGGAGGTGACCTACGCGGCGGGTGTGCTCGGAGCGGCCACCGCGGTTCCCAACTGGCGGCTCGCCGGCGAGGAACTCGACTACGTGATCAACGACTGCCATGCCCGAATCCTCTTCGTCGGGAACGAATTTCTGCAACAGGTCATGGCGCTGCGCGATCGGATGACCGGTATCGAGCAATTCATCACCGTCGGTGGTGAGCACGACGAATTCGAGCCGTGGTTGACGGAGGCGTCCTCGTTGTGGCGGCCGCCCGTCGTGGATCCCGAGTCGACGACGTTGATTCTCTACAGCTCCGGAACCACCGGTAAGCCGAAGGGAGTGCAGCTGACGCACCGCAACCTGAACGCCCACAACGTCGACGCACTCGCCGTGCTTCCCGCCCGGGAGGACGACTGCTTCCTCGTCGCGATGCCGCTCTTTCACGTCGGTGGTAGCTGTTACGCGATCATGGGAATCCACGCCGGCGCTCGATGCCATGTCGCGCGGGATGCCGATGCCCCGTCACTGTTCGCAGGTCTTGCCGCCGGAGCCACTATCGCGTTCCTCGTTCCGCCGGTGATCGCGGGCGTCCTGGCCGCAGGCGAACAGGCCGTCGCCGCATTCGGCGCGCTCCGCCGCATCACGTACGGAGCGGCGCCGATGCCACTGCCGCTACTCCGGAGCGCGTTGGCTGCTTGGCCCAGGACGGAATTCGTCCAGGTGTACGGGATGACCGAATGCGCCGGTGTCGTCACAGCCCTCCTCCCCGAGGTGCACCGCGACGAAACGCAGGTCGAACGCATGGCGTCGGCGGGACAGCCCATTCCCGGCGTCGAGATGCGCATCGTGGACCCGGTTACCACCCGGGACGTCGCTCCCGGGGAAACCGGCGAATTATGGTGGCGCACGGAGCAGCGGACGCCGGGCTATCTCGGCAAACCCGAGGCGACGGCCGAGGCGATCACCGCCGACGGGTGGCTCCGCAGCGGCGACATGGGACGCGCGGACGCGGACGGATTCGTATACATCGAGGACCGTCTCAAGGACATGATCATCACCGGCGGTGAAAACGTCTACTCGCCCGAGATCGAGCGGGTGCTGGTCGAACACCCGGCGGTGGCGGAGGTGGCGGTGATCGGTGTGCCCGACGAGCATTGGGGCGAAACTGTGAAGGCGATCGTCGTCCCCGTCGAGGGAACCGTCGCCGACCCGGACGAGCTGATCCACTACACCCACCAGCGTCTGGCAAAGTTCAAATGCCCGACCAGCATCGACGTCGTCGAGATGCTGCCGCGCAATCCGACGGGGAAAATCCTCAAACGGGAACTACGTGCACCGTACTGGAAGGACCGCAGCCACAAGCTGGTGTGAGCACCATCCATACTGGAGTCGTGACCGGTCGATGCCCCTGCCTTCTCGGTGAGCCGTACGACGACTGCTGCGGACGGTTCCACCGCGGCGAGGCCACCGCCCCGACCGCCGAGCGGCTCATGCGGTCCCGTTTCAGCGCCTTCGCCGTCCTCGACGCCGACTATCTCCTGGCAACCTGGCATCCGAGCACCCGGCCTGACGGCCTCGACCTCGATCCCGCGCAGCGGTGGACCCGGCTCGACATCCTCGGGTCGAGCGGCGGCGGACTCCTCGACACCGCCGGCACCGTCGAGTTCCGGGCCCATTTCGTGTTGGACGGCGAGCGCGGCTCGCTCCACGAGAACAGCCGTTTCGTCCGCGTGGACGGTCGCTGGCTGTATCTCGACGCACGTGCGGCCGGCCTCTCAGTAATTAAGCCGGGGCGGCGGCTCCCACCTGTCTGATCGCCTCCGGCTTACGATCGAAACATGAACAACCACCGGATCGGCCCCGTCGCCGTCTTCGCCGCCTGCGCGCTGGCCTTGACACTCACCGGATGTTCGGAGTCGAACTCCGCCAGCAGTGTCGCGGCGACGTCACCCGCCGCCGCGGCGACCACGAGCACCGCACTCGAACCCGACGCATCGACGGTCCCGACCGACGCGTCGCCGAAGTCGTCCGAGGCGTCCGGTCCGGCGAAACTGACGGTGACCGACATCCGGATCGGTCGGCACGAGGGCTTCGATCGAGTGGTCTACGAACTCGGCGGAACGGGCACGCCGGGCTGGCGGGTCGAGTACGTCGACGAGGCCGTTCAGGACGGCAGCGGCAGGTCGATCCCGATGTCGGGCAACGGAATTCTCCAAGTGCTGATCGACGGCTCCGCATATCCCTTCGACAGCGGCGTGGAAGGGTATGCCGGTCCGAACCCATTGCCCGGGGAGCCCGGCGGGGTAGTGACCGAGGTCAACGGTGCCCTCGTCTTCGAAGGTGTCACCCAATCGTTCATCGGCGTGACGCGCCCCGACCTGCCGTTCACGGTGTCGAGTTTGTCGGGACCGACGAGGGTGGTCGTCGACATCGCGAGGTAGGGAGCACGCTCGGCACCCCAGCGCTTGACCTCGAGTTCGGTTCAGGTTCTACCGTCGTGTCATACCCACGCTCTACCGTGTGGGTAGCGACAGGAGGCCGCCGGCATGAGCATGGAAGTCACAGCGTGGAACGCGATGTACAACGCGATGCACGCCCAAGAGGATCGTCGACCGTTCTCGCGCACCACCTTGCGGCGGATCGCCGGCTTCGCCGCGCCGCACCGACGGAGCCTGGCGTGGTACCTCCTGCTCAGCGTGATCACCGCGGCGCTGGCCGTGGCCACACCGGTGCTCGCCGGCCGAGTGGTGGAGGCGATCATCGACGGCGACGCCGTGTCCGCCGTGGTCCGTCTGGCCGGGCTCATCGCGCTCATCGCCGTCCTCGAGGCCGCGCTGGGCCTGTGGACGCGATGGTTGTCGGCCAGCATCGGCGAGAACCTGATCCTCGATCTGCGAACCGCGGTGTTCGACCACGTGCAGCGCATGCCCATCGCGTTCTTCACCCGCACCCGCACAGGTGCCCTCGTGAGCCGCCTCAACAACGACGTGATCGGAGCGCAGCGCGCGTTCAGTGACACGCTCTCCGGTGTCGCCGCCAACCTCGTGACGCTCGGTATCACCCTCATCGTCATGATCGGAATCTCCTGGCAGATCACCCTCCTCGCGCTGCTGCTGCTGCCGATTTTCGTGCTGCCCGCCCGCCGGATGGGTGCCAAGCTCGCGCAGCTCAACCGGGAGGCCGCCAACTACAACTCGGTCATGAGCACCCAGATGACCGAACGGTTCTCGGCACCGGGAGCCACCCTCGTGAAGCTGTTCGGCCGTCCGTCGGAGGAGTCCGCCGAATTCGCGGTGCGGGCACGGCGGGTCCGCAACATCGGGGTCCGCACGGCGATGTTGCAGTCGGTGTTCGTCACCGCACTCACCCTGGTGTCGGCGTTGGCGCTGGCCCTCGTCTACGGTCTCGGCGGGTTCTACGCATTGCGCGGTCAGCTCGACGCCGGCGCCGTCGTCGCCATGGCGATGCTCCTCACCCGGTTGTACTCACCGCTCACCGCGCTCGCCAGTGCCCGCGTCGACGTGATGAGCGCGCTCGTCAGTTTCGAGCGCGTCTTCGAGGTTCTGGATCTGCAGCCGCTGATCCAGGAAAAACCCGACGCCACGGTAGTGCCCGACGGCCCCGTGTCGGTGGAATTCCGGAATGTGGAGTTCGCCTATCCGGCCGCCGACAAGGTGTCGCTGGCATCCCTCGAGGAGGTCGCGACCCTCGACACCCGGGAGGGCGTCGAGGTGCTGCACGGGGTGTCGTTCCGCGCCGAACCCGGCCAGATGGTCGCCTTGGTGGGATCGTCTGGAGCGGGAAAGTCCACCATTGCCCAGCTCGTCCCGCGGCTCTACGACGTGGATGCCGGCGTGGTCGAACTCGGCGGTGTCGATGTCCGGGATCTCACCGCCGACTCCGTCCGCGCCACCGTCGGCATGGTGACGCAGGACGGGCACCTCTTCCATGACACCGTCCGCGCCAACCTCCTGCTCGCCCGCCCGGGCGCCTCCGCCGCCGAACTGGACGAGGTGCTGGAACGGGCCAGGCTCACCGAACTGGTCGCAGCGCTGCCCGACGGCCTCGACACGGTGGTCGGCGAACGTGGCTATCGGCTCTCCGGCGGTGAGCGGCAACGACTGACCATCGCCCGACTGCTGCTCGCCCATCCGCGCGTCGTCATCCTCGACGAGGCCACCGCGCATCTCGATTCGACGTCGGAGGCGGCGGTGCAGGAGGCATTGGGCGAGGCACTGGCCGGACGAACCGCCGTGGTGATCGCACACCGGCTCTCCACCGTCCGCGCCGCCGACCTGATTCTCGTGATCGAGGCCGGACGAGTCGTCGAACGCGGCACCCACAGCGAACTCCTCGCCCTGGGTGGCCGCTACCAGGAGCTGTACCGCACCCAGTTCGACACGGGTACCCAGTCGTCGCCCACCCTGACGGAGGTCATCTCGGCTACGACGTAAGCCGGCGGATCGCGCCGAGGGGCAACGACATCCACCGCGGGCGGTTCCGGGCCTCGTACACCACTTCGTAGACGGCCTTGTCCAGTTCGTAGGCGCGAAGCAGGACTGATGAAGACCGAGGGTCGTCACCGGCGACCGAGGTATATCCCTCGCAGAAAGCCGTTCCGTTGCGGTGGGCCCACTCACGCGCGCGGAACTCGCGCTGCGACGCTGCCGCTTCCGTCACGGAGTCGGCGAGCAGGTGATGTGCGGCGTAATCGAAGGAACGCAGCATGCCCGCGACGTCGCGCAGGCGGCTGTCCGGTTCCCGCCGCTCGGTCAGCGTCTTGGCGGGTTCTCCCTCGAAGTCGATGAGCAACCACCGTTCGGGGGTTCGGAGCACCTGGCCGAGGTGGAGGTCGCCGTGGATCCGCTGCACCGTGATGCTCCCCAGCGACTCGGCCTCCGCGTACCGTTCCCGAATGGCGGGGGCTACTTCCGCCAACTCGGGAACGACCTCGGTAGCCGCCTCCAGACGGCGCAGCATTGCCGCCACCGTCGTGGACGTGACTGCCTTGTCCTCGGTGCCGAGCGCCCGCGCGAGGGTGGCGTGCACCTCGGCGACCGCAGCCCCCATGCGATACGACTCCCCCGCGAAGTCCGTCCCGACCTCGTCTGCGCGGAGGTCCGCCTCCATCAGAAGGTCGCGCACGCTCCCGAGTGCCATGGTCCACCCGTCCGCCGAATTGGCGGCGAAGTCCTGGACCATCGCCAGCGTCGTTTCGATGCCTTCCACGTCGGATTCGATCCACGCGCGCAAGGTGGCCACGTACTCGCTGCCTGCCTCGCCGAGTACCCGGTGCATCTCCACGTCCGGGTTCGTCCCCGGGGTCACGAGGCGGAAGATTTTCATCAGCAACTTGTCGCCGAGCACCACGGACGTATTCGATTGTTCAGCGCCGAGGGTCCGCCCCTTCAGGCCGGGTTCGATGACGCTTCCGGGAGCGGTCCGCAGCCGGATCGGCCCCGAGCCCTGCGGCGACGCGAGCCGTTCCGCGTAGAGATCGATCACTTCGGCGTCGTGCAGGCCGTCGTAGGCGAACCATTCCGAACCGACATCTCCGTCGGGCGCAGGTAGCGCCCAGGGCACCAGGTCTTCGGGAAGGTGACTGCGGAAACCGAGCGGCACCTGATAGACCTGCGGTGGCCCGGTCTCGAAGTCCACCGAGACCAGGAGGTGATCGACCGCGAACCCCGGCACACCGGCGAGAGGCTGGCGCAGCAGGATCCGGACACCGGAAATGGTGTTCCCCTTGGCAGCGAACCAGCGGCGCTCGGGTAGCCATCGAGCGAGCTGGGGCTCGAGGATGTGGTCGGGGATTGTCGTCGGTTGATTCACGGCTGTACCGCCTGTTCTGCCTCGCTGCTCACCGGGTGACCGTCTGCCACTCCGCCGTCCCGTGGATCCGGTTGCAGGGCAAACCAGAAGAAGCCGTGCCCCGGCAATGTGACCATGTATCCGTCATCCGTGATCGGCGGGAACGGAACCGATCCGGTGAGTTCCACCGGGATGCGACCGGCGTATTGCGACAAGTCGAGGATCACCGCCTGCGGATATCTCGACAGGTTGTTGACACACAGGATGACATCCGCGGGTGCGCCTTCCGAGCTGGGCGGCGTTTCCCGCACATAGGACAGTACGGCCGGGTTGGCGCTGCCCAGTTCGGTGAACGAGGCGGTACCGAACGCCGGATGCTGTTTCCGCACCTGGATCATTCGCCGCGTCCAGTGGAGCAGGCTGTTGGTCGAGTTCATCTGCGCTTCGACGTTCACCGACTGATATCCGTACGTGGGGTCCATGATGACCGGCAGATACATTCGGGCCGGATCCGCGCGGGAGAACCCGGCGTTGCGGTCGGGCGTCCACTGCATGGGAGTACGGACGGAATCCCGATCACCCAGCCAGATGTTGTCGCCCATACCGATCTCGTCGCCGTAGTATAGGACGGGAGAGCCCGGCAGGCTGAGTAGCAGTGCCGTGAAGAGCTCGAGCTGGTTGCGATCGTTCTCGAGCAGCGGCGCGAGACGACGGCGAATACCGATGTTCGCCTTCATCCGCGGGTCCTGTGCGTATTCGGCATACATGTAGTCGCGCTCCTCGTCGGACACCATCTCGAGCGTCAACTCGTCATGATTTCGCAAGAAGATTCCCCACTGGCACGAACTGGGAATGGGTGGTGTCTGCGCGAGAATCTCCGAGATCGGGAAGCGGTTCTGTCGGCGCACGGCCATGAAGATTCGCGGCATCAGCGGGAAGTGGAACGCCATGTGGCATTCGTCGCCGACGTCCGGTTCGCCGAAGTACTCGACCACGTCGGAGGGCCACTGATTCGCCTCGGCGAGCAGCGCGCGGCCCGGGTACTCGGCGTCCATCACGGCCCGGCACTTCTTCAGGAATGCGTGCGTCTCGGGCAGGTTCTCGCAGTTGGTGCCTTCACGCTCGAACAGGTACGGGACGGCATCCAACCGGAATCCGTCGATACCGAGGTCCAGCCAGAACCGGAGCACGTCGATCATGGCGTCCTGAACTTCGGGATTGTCATAGTTCAGGTCCGGCTGGTGGGAGAAGAAGCGATGCCAGTAGTACTGTTTGCGCACCGGATCCCACGTCCAGTTGGATGTCTCGGTGTCGACGAAAATGATTCGCGCGTCCGGATATCCTTCGTCGGTGTCGGACCACACGTAGAAGTCGCCGTACGGGCCGTCGGGGTCGCTGCGCGACTCCTGGAACCAGGCGTGCGTGTCGGACGTGTGGTTCATGACGAGATCGGTGATCACCCGGATCCCGCGCCGGTGCGCCTCGTCGAAGAGGTGAACGAAGTCCTCGACTGTACCGAATTCCGGTAATACAGCACGGAAGTCACGGATGTCGTAGCCGCCGTCACGCAATGGGGAGTCGTAGAAGGGCGGCAACCACAGGCAGTCGACACCGAGCCAGGACAGATAGTCGAGCTTGGCGGTCAACCCCTCGAGGTCGCCGGTGCCGTCTCCGGAAGAGTCGTAGAAGGCGCGGACCAGGACCTCGTAGAACACTGCGGTTTTGAACCACTCGTGGTCGACCGTCAGTTCCCGGGCATGGGAGAAATCTTCGGACCGTGCCTCGACGATGTGGCCCTCCAGGTCGTGTTCCGGCTCGGCGTTGACGGAGGGCGACGGTTCTTCCAGGGGCATTAGCACCTCGGTATGCGACTCGATCACAGGAACCGCGAGGTTCCTCGGACACTTCCTCGATCGTAGGGCGGGTCAGCCTGAAGCGCTCGGAACGCGGGCAGCGGAGCGTCCCCGGAAGAGGCCGGCAACTTTCCTTGACTTCGACGGTAAACGCGGACAGAAGGTGTCCTCTATCGGCGCGAGACTGTGTTCATGAACGAGACGACGCACAACGACATTTCCGACGAACGCAGCCTGCTGCTGCTCCTACTCGAGCATCAGCGCACCGCGTTTCGCAACGCCATGTCGGGCCTGACAGAGGAGCAGGCGCGCAGCGTGCCCAGCGCGAGTGAGATGAGTCTGTCCTCACTCCTCAAACACGTGATCGACGGGGAGGAATCGATGACGGCCCGCGTTCTGGGAACACCGCGCGCCGAGGGGTCCGACCCGGTTGCCGCATGGACGGCTGCCTGGAATGTCGCCGAGGACGAAACCGTCGAAGTACTCCTCGCCCGGCTCGACCGAGCCGGGCGAACCAGGGAGGCCGCGATCGCCGCGGAACCCGATCTCGGCAGGGACGTCCACCTGCCCGCCGACGTGGCGAAATGGATGACGCCGGGTGTTGTTTTCACTGTCCGCTTCATGCTCGTCCACCAGCTCGAGGAGATGGCCCGCCATGCCGGGCATGCCGACATCATCCGACAGTCCATCGACGGTGCACGGGCCGATACCCTGGCCGGCGGCACCGCCTGGTCCTGACGGGCGCGCAGTGCTCGGGTAGATTCACCGCTCGGACGGCGCTGCAGAGCCGCCCGAGGAGCGACGACGAGGAGTTCAGGTGGACGGTGTGAGCGGAACGCGGCGTGTGGTCGCCGCAGCAGCGGTCGGCATTGTGGCGACTTTCGGTCTGTCAGGAACGGCGTCGGCCCAGCCCTCGGCACCGAGTGTTCCCGGACTGGCGGAATTGCGCGCCCAGGCGGACAGGCCCGGTGAGCAGGTCGCGGTCGAGGCCCTGGCCTCGTCCACGGCGCTTCGGGACGTGGCCGGGACACACACCCCGTTCCTATACACGGCACCGACAGTGGGCTGCGGCACCGTCGCCCCGGTCACGCTCACCCTAGCCTCGGGAACCACCGACCCCGCCGCTGCGGCGATCAGCTTCCAGGCGCTCTCCGCCTACCCCGGCGTCGTCCAGTCGTCCGGGCTCACCGTCGCGTGGATCAACACCAATACCGGCGCCAGCGGCATCCTGCCGCTCGACGGCGTCACCGAGGGCGGCTACCCGTCGCTGTCGAAGGTTGTGGCCACCGGACCGGGCACCGTCGTTGCGTCGATCTTCGGCACCGTCGGCTACACCGGCGCCACCTGTTATGTACTGCCCACCGTGGGGACGTTCCTCGTTCCCACCGAGGGTCCTCTACCCGCCGACGCGGCCGGTCAGCCGGCGCCGGCTCCCGCTCCCCCGGCGTAATGACCGGGGGCTCGGCAGGGCCTCTTCTCGGCGAGCCGCGCGGGTACTACTCGCGCGGCTTTCTTCTGCTGTCGCGGTCACGCTGGAACTTGCCGGCGTCGCGGTCGCCCCGGGCAGGCCTTCCCGACGGTGGGCCGGAGTCGGGCTGAAGCTGGATCAGCACACCGGAGATGCGGGTGCGCCGCAGGGCCTCGAGCGTCTCCCGGGACAGGTCTGCGGGTAGTTCCACCAGGCTGTGATCGGGACGGATGCTGATGTGCCCGAAATCGCTGCGCCGCAGCCCACCCTCGTTGGCGATGGCACCCACGATGGCGCCGGGCACCACACGATGCCGCTTCCCCACCGCGATGCGATAGGTGGCGAGTTCCTGACCCTCCGGGCCCCGCGACCGGGTGGGCGGGCCGTCGTCGAATCGACGGGCCGGACGCTCCCGGGGTTCGCGCGGTTCACGCTCGCGACGCGGCGGAGGCGGCGGTTCGGGTGACATCAGGAATGCATCACCGTCGCGCGACTGCACCGCGAGCGCTGCTGCGATGTCGGCGAGCGGCACGTCGTGCTCCTGCTCGTAGTCCTCGATCATCTTGCGGAACAACGCAAGGTTGTCGGAGGTGAGGCTCTCGGTGATGGAGTCGCCGAACTTCGCGACGCGCTGCGCGTTGACGTCGTCGACGCTCGGAAGCTGCATCTCTGCCAGCGGCTGGCGTGTTGCCTTCTCGATCGCCTTGAGGAGGTGCCGTTCCCGGGGTGCGACGAACAACAGAGCCTCGCCCGCGCGTCCTGCTCGACCGGTACGGCCGATGCGGTGCACGTAGGACTCCGTGTCGTGCGGGATGTCGTAGTTGACCACGTGAGAGATGCGGTCGACATCGAGACCGCGGGCAGCGACGTCGGTGGCGACAAGGATGTCGAGAGCACCACTCTTGAGCTGGCCGATGGTTCGTTCACGCTGCGCCTGCACGATGTCGCCGTTGATCGCGGCAGCCGAGAACCCACGGGCGCGCAGGCGTTCGGCGAGATCTTCCGTGGCCTGCTTGGTGCGCACGAAGATGATCATGGCCTCGAACGACTCCACCTCGAGAACACGAGTGAGGGCGTCGAGCTTGCGCTGATGCGCCACCTGCACGTACCGCTGCGAGATGTTGGACGCGGTGGACGTCTTCGACTTCACCGTGATCTCGATGGGATCGTGCAGATACTGCTTGGAAATTTTGCGGATCGCGCCCGGCATGGTGGCCGAGAACAACGCCACCTGTTTCTGTTCCGGCGTATCGGACAGGATCCGTTCGACGTCCTCCTGGAAGCCCATCTTCAGCATCTCGTCGGCCTCGTCGAGGACGAGGTACGACAGCTTGGACAGGTCGAGCGTGCCCTTTTCCAGGTGGTCGATGACCCGGCCGGGCGTGCCGACGACGACGTGGGCGCCGCGGCGCAGCCCGGACAACTGGACGCCGTAGCTCTGGCCGCCGTAGATCGGCAGCACATGAAGACCCGGAATATGGGTCGCGTACTTACCGAACGCCTCCGCGACCTGCAGAGCCAGCTCACGCGTCGGTGCGAGCACCAGGGCCTGCGGCGACTTCTGGGTGAGGTCGATCCGGGAGAGGATCGGAACCGCGAACGCGGCAGTTTTGCCGGTACCGGTCTGGGCCAGTCCGACGACGTCGTTACCTGCGAGCAGAGGCGGGATGGTGGCTGCCTGGATCGGCGAGGGCGACTCGTAGCCCACATCGGACAGTGCCTTCAAGACCCGATCATCGATGTCGAGGTCGGCAAAAGTGGGCGGTTCGGGTTCACGTTCGATATCACTCATTGACCAGCAGTTTAGTGCACGACTCGGCGCCGCAGCGCCATGCCGGGTAAATACGCGGCCACCGGCACGGGAGACACCTGTGCCGGGTCGTCGCCTAGCGTGGACGGCATGGTCGATGTCGCCGTCATTCAGTTCGCCCCCGGTCAGGACAAGCAGGAGAACGCGAGCACCCTTCGCAGGCTGGCCACCGAGGCGTCGGGTCGCGGCGCACAGGTGGTCGTGGCCCCCGAGTACGCGATGTTCACGGCTCCGCGGACGGACCACCGACTCGTGGAGTCGGCGGAGGGACTGGACGGCACGTTCGTGACAGCGCTGGCCGAGACCGCCGCCCAGCTGCAGATACACCTGGTGGCCGGAGTCAACGAATTGCTGCCCGGCGACGACCACATCTCCAACACGTTGGTGGCTCTCGGCCCGACGGGAGACATCGTTGCCACGTACCGCAAGCTGCACCTCTACGACGCCTTCGGGTACAAGGAATCGGAGGTGATCCGCGCGGGCGAGATCGGGACCCCCGAGACGTTCGCCGTCGACGGTCTCACCTTCGGGATGCAGACTTGCTACGACCTTCGATTCCCGGAGGTCACCCGCCGCATCGTCGACGCAGGCACCGACGTCCTGCTCCTCCCTGCGCAGTGGGTGCCGGGACCGCTCAAGGAGGATCACTGGTCCACACTCGTGCGGGCACGAGCGATCGAGAACACCATCTACGTGGCCGCGGCCGACCAGAGCGCGCGCACGGGGGCCGGAGCCAGCATGGTCGTCGATCCCATGGGTGTGACCGTCGCTGCGCTCGGCGAACGGGTGGGCACCGCCATCGCCACGGTGACCGCGGAACGCATCACCGAGGTGCGCGAGAAGAACCCCGCGCTCGCCCTGCGGAGATTCACCGTCACGGAGATCTGAGTTGTATTTCCGCGCCCGGAAGTGGAGTAGTTTCGAAGACGAACCGTTCTTCCCGATTCGGAGCGTTCGATGCAGTACACCAGTCGGGCGGACGCCGGTCGTCGGCTGGCCGCCTCACTCGAGCATCTACGCGGAAACGACCTGGTGGTCCTGGGCCTGCCGCGCGGCGGCGTCCCTGTCGCCTTCGAGGTCGCCGCGGCGCTCGCCGCCCCCCTCGATGTGGTTCTCGTACGCAAACTCGGTGTCCCCTGGCAGCCCGAACTCGCGATGGGCGCGATCGGCGAAGGAGACGCCCGGGTCGTCAACGACGACGTGCTTCGGATCGCCCGGGTCAGCAAGACAGCCCTCGCCATGGTCGAGGCCAAGGAGCGCCGGGAACTCGAGCGTCGAGCGCAGGTGTTGCGCGGCGGCAGGAACCGCGTGCCGATACGAGGACGCACCGCCGTCATAGTCGACGACGGCATGGCGACCGGTGCGACGGCGGCTGTGGCCTGCCAGTTCGTCAAGAAGTCGGGGGCGTCGCGCATCGTCGTCGCGGTTCCGGTGGCCGCGCCCGAGGCCGTCTCCCGTCTGCGCGTCACGGCCGACGAGGTGGTCTGCCCGTACACCCCATTCGACCTCGGTGGCGTTGGCAACGCCTACGACGACTTCCATCAACTTGCAGACAGCGAGGTCACAGACCTGCTCGCCACGATATGACAGTCGTTCTCGAGTAAATCTCAGCGAGAGTGCAACGTTCCTGGAGTGACGGTCGATACACCGGACAGAGCACAGAACAGACTGCCTTTGGAGGATCTCGTGACCGTCTCTGCCGATACCGTCGAAACCGTGGTGGCCGCATGTCGCGACCGGCTGGGTGATCCGTCCGGCTGGGTCACCTCTGATGTCTATCGGCACAGCCTCGCCCTGTGCATCATCGAGTCCGTGCAGTCGAGCGCGGGACACAGCGAGGTCGCCGTCGTCGATCGGTATCTGGCGTACCGCCGGGCGGACGCCGGACGGCCGCTCACCGACGGTGCCCGTGACCTGCTCCGCACGTTCGAGGAGGCAGGCAGTTCGGATCAGTGGGCCGGCAAGGTCGGCTCCTACAAGCGCCGCTACACCGCGACGGGTGTGCCGATCGAGGCACGCCACATCCAGCAGGCAGCCGAGCGACTACACCAGCTCCGCGTCAACAGCATCGACGACCTCCTCGAGGCCGCTCGGGACGAGGCGGCGCTGGAGCAGATCCATCAGGCCTGGGTCGACGTGTGCGGTGAGAACAGCGACGTCACGTGGGCGCACTTCCTGATGCTCGCGGGAATCCCCGGGGTGCGACCCAACCGGGTGGCGGAGGTCTTCGTCAACGGCGCCCTGGGCATCTCGGAGGCGACCGATGCCGGTGCCGCGGACGAAATCCTCGAGGCCACCGCGACCGAGCTCGGGGTCGACCCCGAGCAGCTCGACTACGCGATCCGGCGGTGGCTTGCGGCCAATTCTCGCCGCCTCGACGACGTCGCGTAGATACCAGTTTACGTCTGGTTACACATATTCTCGCAGGTCAGAAGCAACTTACCCAAAACGGACATCGGCGCTAGTGCGAAACCCGGACAATTGTGATCGAATGCACATCCGTCATGTTGTTTCAGTGGAGGGGTCATAGTGCGAGAGTTTTCGGTACCGCAGTCGTTCTCAATTCCGGAGGACGCCTCTATGGCCGACTCGGTCTTCCGTCATGCCGAGGAGGATCCGACGTTCGTACCGTTCAAGCGTCCGAGTAACGGCGGCTGGACGGACGTCACCGCCGCCGAGTTCGCGAAGCAGGTCTCGGCAGTCGCGAAGGGTCTGATCGCGTCCGGCATCGAACTCGGTGATCGTGTCGCAATCCTGTCCGCGACCCGGTACGAGTGGGTTGTCATCGACTACGCGATCTGGACGGCCGGCGGTTGCACCGTCGCCATCTACGAGACGTCCGCGCCCGATCAGGCCAAGTGGATCCTCGAGGATTCCGGCACATCGCTGCTCGTCGTCGAGAACGCCAAGCACGCGCAGGCCCTGCGGGTCGTCACCGACGAAGCCGCGGATCTGCGGGAGGTGCTGCAGATCGATGCCGGGGCGAGCGAAGCGACGGGAGAATCCTCCGGGGCTATCGAGGAACTGACGAAGCGTGGGCAGAGCGTCACGGACGAGCAGTTGCACGAACGTCGTCACCAGGTGCGAGCATCGTCGCCCGCCACCCTCATCTACACCTCGGGCACCACAGGCCGGCCCAAGGGCGTGCAGTTGACGCACGCCAATTTCTACGCCGAGTCCGCTGCCGTGAAGCTGGCGCTCTCCGATGCGATGTACGCGGGCCGCCGCACTCTGATGTTCCTGCCGCTCGCGCACGTCTTCGCCCGCGCCATCTCGTTCGGCGCCTTCGACGCGAAGGTCACCGTTGCACACACCGCGGATCTGACGACGCTGCTCGACCAGTTCGCCGCGTTCAAGCCGCACTTCATCCTTTCGGTTCCCCGCGTGTTCGAGAAGGTCTACAACTCCGCGAAGCAGAAGGCGTACGACGGCGGTAAGGGCAGCATCTTCGAGAAGGCGTCCGCCACCGCCATCGCGTACAGCGAGGCTCAGGACAAGGGTGGCGCGGGCCTCGGGCTCAAGCTCAAGCACGCCCTGTTCGACAAGCTGGTGTACTCGAAGCTGCGCACCGCGCTCGGTGGCGAATGCGACCGCGCCGTCTCCGGTGGTGCGGCTCTCGGTGCCCGGCTCGGCCACTTCTTCCGTGGCGTCGGCATTCCCGTGTACGAGGGTTACGGCCTCACCGAGACCAGCGCCGCCATCTCCGTGAACACAACGTCCGCGCAGAAGGTCGGCACGGTCGGGAAGCCGATCGACGGCCATGCCGCGAAGATCGGGGAGGACGGTGAGCTGCTCGTCAAGGGACCCGTCGTCTTCAGTGGGTACTGGCACAACGACCAGGCCACCGCCGACTCGATCCGCGACGGCTGGTTCCACACAGGTGACCTCGGGTCGATCGACGAAGAGGGATTCATCTCGATCACCGGCCGCAAGAAGGAAATCATCGTCACCGCCGGCGGCAAGAATGTGGCGCCGGCGGTCCTCGAGGACGCCCTTCGCGCACATCCGCTGATCAGCCAGTGCCTCGTGGTCGGTGACGGTAAACCGTTCATCGGGGCGCTCATCACCCTCGACGCCGAGACCCTCCCCGGCTGGAAGGAACGTCACGGGCTGGCCGCCGACACCCCGGTGTCCGAACTGGTCAAGAACCCGGACCTGGTCGCCGAGATCGACGAGGCCGTGGCCGAGGGCAACAAGAAGGTGTCCAACCCGGAACGGATCAAGAAGTACCGGATCCTCGAGGTCGACTTCTCGCAGGAAACCGGCGAACTCACCCCCACGCTGAAGCTCAAGCGCAACGTCATCCACAAGGAACACGGCGCGGCCATCGAGGCCATCTACGCGTAAGCGGCTCCGCCGCCCGTGAGTGGCCGAGGAGTGCATCGACTCCTCGGCCACTCACGTGCGCGTAGCGCCCAAGATGAAGTCGCGTACCACCGCGGTGACAGCGGGGTGAACCTTCTCGTGCAGTAGGTCGTGGCCGGCGTCGTCGAACTCCCGGAACTCGAGGCCGGCGATTCCCGTCGCCCATGTCCGGATCGGGTCGATGGGTGCGATGCGGTCGTCCACGCCGTGCACCACGAGCAGCGGCATCTCGAGAACGCCCAACATATCCGCCGTCTGCGCCGCGGCGGCGGACTTCGGTGTCCCGCACAGAATCGCACACCGGAAGCCCGCGTTCCCACGCGCGAGGAGTTCCATCGAGACGGCGGCACCCAGCGAATGTCCCATCAACGCCGTCGGGACGTGCGGTGCGCCTTCTTCGGCGAGGGCGGTGAGGAGCGCGCCGTCCTCGGCCAGTTCCGCGACGGATCCCGGCTGGTCGCCTTCGGACAGGCCGTGTCCCGCCTGGTCGATGCCCCACACGCCGATACCTGCCGACGTCAGGGCGCGCGCGAAGCGATGGTAGTGACCCGTGTGCTGACCCATCCCGTGCAGGAACACGAGCTGGGCGACCGGATTGTCGGCCGGCCAATGCCGGTAGTGCACTCGCCCGGAGTGGCCGTCGAAGAAAGGCATGGCTGCCATTCTGGGGCTGTCACACCCCGATGGCACAATCGGGCGCGTGAACTCACCGGCAGAACTGGGGACATAGCTGTGTTCCTCCTCGACGACACGATCGTCTACAGCGCGAGTGATCTCGCCGCGGCTGCCACGTGCGAGTTCGCCTTGCTGCGTCGACTGGACGCCACCCTCGGGTTCGCGGCGGCCGGCGCGGCCTGCTCCCCTTCCGACGATCCCATGCTGCGGCGCACCTCCAGCCTCGGTGACGCACACGAACACCGCAGGCTCGAGCAGTTCCGCACTGCCTTCGGCGACGGAGTGGTCACGATCGATCGGCCCGACTACACCGCGCTCGGCTTGTTCGAGGCCAATTCCGCTACCGTCGAGGCGATCCGGGCCGGTGCCGACGTCGTGTACCAGGGAACGTTCTTCGACGGCCGCTTCCTGGGTTTCTGCGACTTTCTCATCCGGGACGGCGACACGTACGCCGTCTACGACACCAAGCTTTCCCGACACGCCAAGGTGTCAGCCCTCCTGCAACTCGCCGCGTACGCGGAAGCTCTGCAGCGCAACGGTATTCCCACCTCCCCGGAGGTGCACCTGCTGCTGGGCGACGACAGCGACTCGTCGCACTCCCTCGGTGACATCGCGCCGGTGTATTCCGCCCGCCGGTCCGCCCTCGAACGGGTACTCGACGAACACCGCGACGAGCAGTCGCTCACCGAGTGGGGCGATCCCCGGTACACGGCGTGCGGCCGGTGCGACACCTGCGGGCCGGAGGTAGAGGGGCACCGCGACCTCCTGCTCGTGGCCGGGATGCGTTCGACGCAGCGGAGTCGGCTGATCGCGGGCGGTATCGACACCATCGATGCGCTTGCAGCGCACACGGGTAACGTCGACGGTCTCGCCGAGCGCAGCCTCGACTCGCTCCGCGCCCAGGCCGCGCTGCAGCTACGGCAGGAGGCGTCGGGAACACCCGAATTCGAGGTGTACTCGCCCGGCGCACTCGGCGGGTTGCCCGCACCGGACGACGGGGACATCTTCTTCGACTTCGAGGGAGACCCGCTGTGGGCCGAGGACGGCTCGTCCGACTGGGGTCTCGAGTACCTTTTCGGTGTCGTCGAGGGGCCGCCGCCGGGCGAGAAGTCCGCCGCCCCGGTGTTCCGGCCCTTCTGGACACACAGCCGCGCCGAGGAGCGTCAGGCCCTCGTCGACTTCCTCGACTACGTCATGGAACGCCGCGCCCGCTACCCCGACATGCACATCTACCACTACGCCGCGTACGAGAAGTCGGCGCTGCTACGGCTGGCGGGGCGCCACGGAGTCGGTGAGGAGTGCGTCGACAATCTGTTGCGCGACAACGTTCTCGTCGACCTGTATCCCGTGGTCCGCTCAGCCCTGCGCATCGGCGAACGTTCCTACAGCATCAAGAAACTCGAACCGCTGTACATGCCCGAGCAGCCGCGCGACGGAGACGTCACCAATGCCGCGGCGTCCGTGGTCGCCTACGCCGATTATTGCGATCACCGTGACAACGGCCGCCTCGACGAGGCCCGCGACCTGCTGCAAGGCATCGCCGACTACAACGAGTACGACTGCGATTCCACCCTGAGATTGCGGAACTGGTTGCTGACACAGGCCGAGAAGCATGGTGTCGCTCTCCGGCCGCCGGGCGCGGCATCCTCTCCCGCCGCAGACGAGTCGACGCCCACGGAATCGGCTCTACGACAGTTCGCCGGCTCCGGACCCGGCGACACCCGCGGGCACGATCAGCAGGCGGCCGCCCTCATGGCGGCCGCGGTCGGATATCACCGCCGGGAGCGGAAGCCCTTCTGGTGGGCGCACTTCGACCGTCTCGTCGTCCCTGCCGACGAGTTGTCGGACATCCGGGACGTTCTGGTGGTCGCCACGGCCGCCGTCGAGGAGACCTGGCACAAGAGCACACCGCGGCAACGCAAGCTTCGTCGGCGCCTGAGACTCACCGGACGCTTCGGAACGGGCAGCACCGTCGGCCCCAAGACCACGATGTACGCGCTGTACGACACTCCCGCACCCGAGGCGGTCGCGGGTGACAACCCTCAGCAGAGGGGGACGTCCACCGTCAACGTGCTCGAGGTCGCCAAGGACGAGCGTCGCCGCGACGTCGTGACGGTCGAGGAGCTTCTCGGCGGCGAGGAGTATGCCGAACTGCCGGTGGCCGTCACCCCAGGTCCGCCGATCACGACGGACCGCATCGAATCGGCTATCGCGTCCGCGGCCGACACGATGTGCGAGGCCCTGCCCCACCTTCCCCTGTGCGCGTCGGCAGACATCCTGCGGCGCTTCGACCCTCGGACCCGGAGCGGACGAGCGCTTCCACCGGTTCAGGGCACCGACTACGCGGCGGCCATCACCGCCGCCCTCCTCGACCTCGACAATTCCTACGTCGCCGTCCAGGGGCCGCCGGGCACCGGCAAGACCTACACCGGCGCCCGTGTGATCAAGACTCTCGTCGAGCAACACCACTGGCGGGTGGGAGTTGTGGCGCAGTCACATTCGGTCATCGAGAACATGCTCGGCGGTATCGTCAAAGCTGGCGTGCCCGCGGAGTTGGTGGCGAAAAAGGACGGACGGCACCGCGCTGCAACGTGGACGGACATCGGCTCGAATGACTATCCCGGATTCATCGCCGAGGCGGAGACCACCGGATGCGTGATCGGCGGTACGGCCTGGGATTTCGCGAATACCGATCGGGTGCCACCCGGAAGTCTCGATCTTCTGGTGATCGACGAGGCCGGACAGTTCGCGCTGGCCAACACCATCGCGGTCGGCGGTGCTGCCCGCAACCTCCTGCTTCTCGGTGACCCGCAGCAGCTTCCGCAGGTCAGTCAGGGCACTCATCCCGAACCCGTGGACACGTCCGCGCTGGGCTGGCTCGCCGAGGGGCACGGTGCGCTGCCCCCGAGCCGGGGCTACTTCCTCGAACGCACCTGGCGGATGCACCCGCAGCTGTGCGCACCGGTGTCGGTGCTGTCGTATGACGGGAAGCTTCGGTCTCAGGAAACGGCAAGCACGGCGCGAAGACTCGACGGTATGGAACCGGGAGTGCACACGGTCATCGTCGATCATCAGGGCAATGCCACCCAATCGCCCGAGGAATCGCGGGAAGTGGTCAATCGGATCACCAAGCTGCTCGGGGCCGGGTGGACCGATCCCAGCGAGTTCGACGGCACGCGCCCACTGGACGAATCCGACATTTTGGTGGTGGCGCCGTACAACGCCCAGGTAGCGCTCATCGAGCGAGATCTCGCAGCGGTCGGACTCGACAAGGTAGAGGTGGGAACGGTCGACAAGTTCCAGGGACGCGAGGCGGCCGTCGCCATCGTGTCGATGACGGCGTCCGCGATCGAGGATGTGCCCCGCGGTATGTCGTTCCTGCTGTCCCGTAACCGGATGAATGTGGCCGTCTCCCGCGGCAAGTGGGCTGCCGTCATCGTCCGATCGGAATCCCTGACGCGGTACATGCCGAGCACACCGGAAGGGTTGACCGAACTCGGCGCCTTCATGCGCCTGTGCACGGATCAACCGAAGCATTGACCTTCGCCGCGATAGGTCGGTACCACGGTGCGGGAGCCGTCCGACTCGACGAGATGCAGCTCGGTAAATCGTTCGCACAGCTCACCCGCCTTCGCGTGTCGAAACCACACGCGGTCGCCGACCGCGAGTGACCTTGCCGCCCTCCCGGTCACGGGTGTCTGTACCTCCCCGGCACCTTCGTTGCGCAGCAGAGTCAGGCCTGACGGCCACACGGGCCGGGGCACGCGTGCGGAGCCTGCAGGCCCGGAAGCGATGTAGCCGCCGCCGAGCAAGGTGGCGATCGCGGGCGCAGGTCGGCGGACCGCAGGCAGAGCGAAGTACAGGGCGGGATGCGGGCGGAAGGACCGGTACCGGTCGAACAAGGTGGGAACGTACAGACCCGATCCGGCGGTCACCTCGGTGACCACCGGGTCTGCCGAGCTCACCTCCAGGGAGCCGGTGCCTCCGCTGTTCACGATCGAGAGGGTCCCCACAGCCGTCTGCACCGCATCCACGACGGCGCTCCGACGGGTGGCGAGTTCCTTCGCCGACGCGCGTTTCATCCATCTCACCGGCAGGCTGGAGTCGGGCAACCCGGCGATCTGGGCCTCGTAGAACATCACCCCGACGACGGTGAATCCGCGCTTGTCTGCACGGGTGGCGAGATCGGCGACCTGCGACGGTAGGCGCAGCGGTGAACGGCGTACTCCCATATGCACGGGCCCGAGGCGCAGCGACGCGTCCACGTCGATGCACAGCCTGGCGGGGACGGATTCGGTGCCTGCAGCGGCGGTGATGACGTCGAGGTGCTCGTCGCTGTCGACCATCAGCGTGATCCGGTCGAGAAGGACGGGGTCGGACGCCAGTTCGGCGAGGGCGCCGCGGTTCGCGGTGGGATATCCCATGAGGATGTCCTGGGCGCCGGAGCGGGCGAGCCACATGGCTTCGCGCAGCGAGTACGTCATGATGCCGCGAAATCCGTTGTCGGCCGTAAGACTTCGGCCGAGCGCGACCTCGAGGACCGCCCGGCAGCGTACCGACTTGCTGGCGACGCGGACCGGTGTCCCCCCGGCTCGTCGCACGAGATCCCGCGCGTTGGCGCGCAGGGTCGGTAGGTCGACCGCGGCCAACGGTGGATCGACCTCCGCCGTGGAGGCGATGAGCCGGTCGAGCGTCGAGGCGATGAGGCGGTCGAGCGTGGGGGTCACGGATCGTCCAATCGTTGCCGCGGGAGGCTGACTCGAACCGTCAGTGAACCACCGTGTTGGACGATTGTCCAGATCGTCTCGGTCGGTCGAGTACTCAGGATCAGGAGTGCTCGACGGCCTTCGACGCAATAATGTGCACCAGGTCGTCGAGCGCCGCGATCATGGCCTCGCTGTCGCGGTCGACGAGCCACCGCAGCACCAACCCGTCCAGCATGGCCAGGCCGAAACGCGCGATGGACTCGACGGGAGTGCTCCAGCCGACGTCGGAAATCCGCGCACACTCCGCGAGGAACTCGATGGCCTCATGGTCCATGGTGCGGTATTGCCGCCCGGCGATGTCGCCCGCCCGTTCACTACCGGAGGCGCGATGCCGCAGCGCCTGGGCGGTGATCTCGTAGGTGAGTAGCTGCCGGTCCGGGGTGGCCTCGATAATCGGCCACATCCCGCTGATCCCGATATGGAGAAGTTCACGCAATCCCGCGGCCCCCCGCAGGTCCGGCGCGTGCCGCACCTGACCGAAAGCCAGCCTCATCGATTCGCTGAGTTGCAATATCAGGCTCTCCCCCATCGCGGCGAGCAACTCTTCCTTGCTCTCGAAGCAGTAATGCACCACCCCGAGCGACACGCCGGCCTCCTCGGCTACGGCTCGAACAGTGACCGAAGCGACGCCACGTTGCTCCGCGATGGAGAGGGCCGATTCGACGAGTTGAGCGCGACGTTCGTCCGCGGGGAGCCTGTTCAGCATTCTCCGATCGTAGGACCTGAGCCGGTACCGGCACGGAACAACACGGGGTTGCGCGGAAGCCGTCATTTGCCTGGACGAGCGTCCAGGTTCATGATGAGCCCATGGGACAGGACACGTGGCACAACTGGGCGGGCACCGAAACGGCAAGCCCGTACCGTTATGCGACGCCCCGTTCCGTCGACGAGCTGAGCGCCCTCGTATCCGAGGCCGCGGAGCGAGGGCTGCGTGTGAAGGCGGTGGGAGCTGCGCATTCGTTCACCGGGGTCGCAGTCACGGACGGGATTCTCGTCAGCCTAGACAATCTGAGCGGAATCGATTCCGTGACGCTCGACGACCGTGCAGGCGCTCTCGTCACCGTATTCGCGGGCACCCGGTTGCACGAGCTGAACGAACAACTCTGGCACCGCGGATTGGCCATGATCAATCTCGGCGACATCGATGTGCAATCGGTGGCGGGCGCCCTTTCGACCGGCACCCACGGCACCGGAGCGCGTTTCGGTGGCCTCGCCACTCAGATCCGCGCATTGCAGGTGGTGCTGGCCGACGGTTCGATCGTCGAATGCTCGCCGGCCGAAAATCCCGACTTGTTCGAGGCTGCGCGTCTGGGCCTCGGCGCTGTGGGAATCATCTCCAAGGTCACGCTGCAGTGCGTCGCGCACTTCGTGATGCACGCCGTGGAGGCGCCCGGGTCATTGGACTCGACGCTCGATCGACTCGACCACGACCGCACCGGGGTGGACCATTTCGAGTTCTACTGGTTTCCCCACACTCGGCGGGTGCTCACCAAGCGCAATACCCGGCTGCCCGGCGACACCCCGATCTCGCCCCTTCGCCCGCTCCGCGCCTACGTCGACGACGAGGTGCTCACCAATGTCGTCTTCGAGGGCCTCAATCGGGTGGCTACCCTTGCGCCGTCGGCGATCCCGAAGATCAATAAGCTCTCCTGCCGCGTTCTGGGCACACGCGAGTACACGGATCGGAGTTATCGCGTCTTCGCCTCGCAGCGGCGGGTGAAGTTCCGCGAGATGGAGTACGCGGTACCCGTCGAGGCACTCCCGGATGTCCTCGTCGCCATCGATTCGTGGGTCGAGAACTCCGGTTTCACGGTGGCGTTCCCCGTGGAGGTGCGGTTTGCCGCCGCGGACGATGTGTGGTTGTCGACGGCGAACGGCCGGAACACCGCATACATCGCGGTCCATCAGTACTACCGCCGCGACCACGAGCCCTACTTCGCGGCGGTCGAAGCCATTGCCCGCAATGTGGACGGCCGTCCGCATTGGGGAAAGATGCACGGCCGCACGGCCGACGACCTGCGCACCACCTACCCCGACTTCGACAGGTTCGTCTCCGCACGCGACAAGTACGATTCCGCGCGAATGTTCGGCAACGCGTACCTGCAGCAGGTCCTCGGTCGCTAACGTGGTCTAGGTGCCCCCCAGTCGATCTTTCGATCGTCGCGCATTTCTCCGCGTTGCCGGAATCTCCGGAGCGGCAGCGCTCGGCGTCACCGTGCTCGGCGCCTGCGGTGAACGACTTCACGACCCGGAAGTCCCCCCGTTGCCCGACGGCAGCCTGTTCGACCCGAACGCCGGTACCTCCGAGTTCGTGCCCACCGACAAGGCGACGTGGCGTCTGCAGGGCGCTCCGCTCGTCGCACCGACCGGTGACGGAGCGCTTGCCGGACTACGGGTTGCCGTCACCGATCTGTATGCCGTGGCCGGCAGGCAGATCGGGGCAGGCAGTGGGCGGTGGCTGGCCGGGGCGCCCGTCGAAACCACCACCGCCATAGCCGTGGCACGTCTTCTCGAGCACGGCGCCGAGGTCGTGGGTATTGCTCAGACCGACGACCTCGGTTACGGCCATTCGGGTGTCAATCAGCAGTTCGGGACACCGCCGAATCCACGGGCGGAGGACCGCCTACCGGGCGGAGCAACGTCGGGTGCGGCGAGCGCGGTCGCTCAGGGCGAGGCCGACATCGGACTCGGAATCGACACCACCGGGTCCGTCCGCATCCCCGCGTCGTATCAGGGCCTGTACGGGTTCTCTCCGTCGCGCAGTGCCGTGTCCAGTGAAGGCCTCGTTCCCCTCTGCCCGACCTTCGACACTCCGGCGTGGGTGTGCAGCGACATCGACACTCTCGCAGCCGTGTCGGGCGTGCTGCTTCCGCTCACAGCGGAGCGCCCCTTCGCCACAGCGCTGAGTTCGGACGGAATCAATGCCGTCGCCGACGCCGGGGTCCTCGCTGCGGTGCGGCGCGCACTCACCGCCTGGGAGAAGAGCAGCCTGCCGCGACTCGTGCGCACCGACACGGACATCGGCCGGCTACCCGACTGGTACGACGCCGTCAGCGACGTGCAGGGGTACGAGGCGTGGCGGCTGCACGGCGAGTGGATCGGGCAGGCGATCACCTCGCTCAGTGACGAACCGCGCCGCAATTTCGCCGCCGCAGGGCGGACCTGGGACTCGACGTACGCCCGTCAGATGAGAGTGCTGGCCGAGGCATCCGACACGATCACCCGTTTCATCGGAAACAGCCTGCTGGTGCTGCCTGCGACCTCCTCGGCTGCGCCGCCGAGGCAGAACGACCCGAGCGGCGAACGCTTCCGCAACATCATGCGCACCACCGGAATGCTCACCTCGCTGGCGACCATCTCCGGCCTTCCCAGTGCAACGGTGCCCCTACGCACGGACGACGGAATCCCGGTCGGGCTCTGCGTGGTGGGCCCTTTCGGGCGCGATCGCGACGTGCTGGCGGCCGTCACCAGTGTCGGCGACGCCGGGCTGACCGACTGAACCTCAGCGCCGGAGAAGTTCCGCCTTGCGTGCCTCGGTCGCGAACGAGGCCTTGATGGAGTTGCGCGCCAACGTGTCTTGTTCGGCGTCCGTGAGTCCGAGCTGATCGCGCAGCTGGGCGAAATTGTCGTCGACGTATCCACCGAAATAGGCGGGATCGTCGGAGTTCACGGTGACCACCAGTCCGGCGTCGAGCATGGTCCGCAGGGGATGCTCGGCGAGCGAGTCGACAACGCACAAGCGCACGTTGGACAGCGGGCACACGGTGAGGGGAATCTCCTCGTCCACCAGTCGTTCGACGAGCGCCGGGTCCTCGAGGGCTCGCACGCCGTGGTCGATGCGCTCGGCACCGAGGAGGTCGAGCGCCTGCCAGATGTACTCCGGCGGACCCTCTTCTCCGGCGTGCGCCACCACGTGCAGTCCTTCCGCGCGGGCGCGGGCGAAGACGTCCTCGAACAGTGACGGCGGATTGCCCCTCTCCGCCGAATCGAGTCCCAGCCCGATGATCGGAGACTGCAACCGGAGAATCTCCGAGAACATCTCTTCTGCTTCGCTAACCGGACGGTCACGCAGAATTGCAGCGATAGCCGCACTGCTGAGCCCGAACTCCCGCTCGCTGCCTGCGACAGCGTCCATGATTCCGTCGAGAACTTCGGTCAGCGGCACACCACGATTGATGTGCGCCTGCGGATTGAAGAAGAACTCGACGTGCGCCACACCGGCCGCCGATGCCCGGGCGAAGTAGGCGCGGGTCAGATCGGCGAAATCCTGGGCGGTCCGCAGAACCTGCATGTTGGCGAAGTAGAGATCGAGGAACGACTGCAGGTCGGTGAATTCGTACCGCGAACGCAGATCGTCCAGGTCTGCGTACGGCAGTGGCACCGCGTTGCGTTCGGCGAGCCCGAAGATCAATTCGGGTTCGAGCGACCCCTCGATGTGCATGTGCAACTCGGCGACGGGGAGGTTCACGGGAATGGTGCCTGCTTTCTCGGCGCCTAGGCGGCGACGTCGCGTTCGACGATACGGACGAACCCGTCGCCGTCGATACTCGCGGTGTCGCCGGTGTGAAACCAGCCACCCGTGAAGCTCCGTGCGGTGGCCTCCGGGCGGTTCCAGTAGCCACGTGTCACACCCGGTCCCCGACAGCACAATTCACCGAATCCGTGCTGCGCTTCCGGGCCGAACAGCGCCACCTCCATTCCACCGAACGCGATTCCCACACTTCCGGCGTGGGTCAATGCGCATTCGTCGGGAAGGGCCAGTCCGGCGCCGCACGTTTCGGTCATCCCCCACCCCAGGAAGTGCTTGGCGGCCGGGAATGTTCTGCGCAGGAACTGGGCCTGCTCGACGGACAGGCCGGCGCCACTGTAGTCGATCCACCGCACTGCCCGACGACCGAAGTTGGTCACCGGCGACTCCTCGACCGCACGCAGGAGGGTGGCCGGCGCCGCGGTCAGAACGTCGGCGCCCGTTCCACGCCACGACGCGGAATCCGTGCTCGTCGTCAACAGGGCGGTGCCGCCGACCACGAGTGTCGACAATAATTCGACGAGCGATCCGACGGTGTGCAGTTCGGGGTCGACCAGCAGATTACGCAGTCCCTCCGAGCTGAACCGCCGCGCGTGGATCACCGATTCGAGGGTGGACAGGACGTTCTCGTTGCTCAGTTCGACACCCTTGGGCGAGCCGTCACCGGTGTACGACAGCAGCACCAGTTCCTCGGGACCGGCGCCGTCGTCGATGAACGAGATTCCGTCGGGAAGCTCCCCGTCGAGGACCATCACCGACTCGCTGTCGGCGAGGACCGTGTCGGTGGCGGACTGGTCCAGTTCCGGACCCACCCCGACCGGTACCCCGCCTGCGAGGAGGACGCCGAGGAAGGCTTCGACCCAGCGCACTCCCACCGGTTGCCGGACGGCCACCCGGTCGCCGATCTCGACTCCCCTCGTCTTCAGGCCGCCGGCCACCCGGGCAGCCGACGTCCACAACTGCGAGAAGGTGAGCGTCCGGCCACCGTCCTCCTCGACCGCCACCCTGCCTGCGTAACGGTGCACGGCGATGTCGAGCAGTTCGGTGAGTGACGGCGTGAGACCGCCGTACCGGAGGAGGCCGTCGCGTCCGCGGGCCATCCGGTCGTCGTGGAAGAAGGCGGAACTGCACGGGTACTCGACGAGGGACGACGGCATGTGGACCTCCGCTGACTGACCGGAACGCTGCCCCGACTATATGACGCCGGTCACAATCATGTGCACAGTCGGGCGACCCTAGCGGCCTCGGTACGAGGCCTTGCCCGGCCCGTCGGTAAGAAAACTGCGGACCGCACCCGACAGGTCTTCGGTCTCGAAGAGCGCGCCGGACACTTCCGGTGTGATCGAGTCGGCGTGCGCCACTCCACCGGATCGCCACGCTGAGATGATCTGTTTCGTCGCATCGTGGGCGCGGGTCGGTCCGTCCGCGAGGCGCGTGGTCAGTGCCCGGGCCTCGGTGTCGACGTCGTCGTAGACCGCGTTCACCACACCCCAACCCTGCAGTGTCGCGGCGTCGTACAGATCTCCGGTCATCACCAGTTCGCGGGCACGGCCGGAACCGGCACGCTCGGCCAGTCGCTGAGGTCCCCCCATCGACGGAGTCAGACCCACCACGGTCTCGACCAGACCGAACTTCGCCTTCGGTGCGGCCAGAATGATGTCGCAGGCGAGGGCGATCTCGAATGCCGCGGTCAGGGTCAGTCCATGGGCGGCGTAGACCACCGGGCACGGCAGTGCCTCGATCGGATGGCAGATGTCCGCGAACAGCTGCTGCCACAAATCCGCAGCTTGCTCGGCGCTGAGCCCGTCGAAGAGATGGACGTCGACGCCCGCCGACACCACTTTGCCCTCCGCACGCAGCAGCACGGCACGCGGGGGGTCTTCGGTGAGAGTCGCGACATCGGCCTGGACGGCGTCGAACATGGCCTGGTCGAAGAGGTTCAGCGGGCCGTGGGCGAACGTGAGGGTCGCGAACTCGGCACCCGCATCGGTGCGGACGCGTTCGAGTCGGGTGGGGTGCGATGCGACAGCGGGATCGGTCATGCCGCCACACTGCCACACCGGCAACGTCAGTCCTGGAGCGACGATTCGCTGCTCGTCTCGACGTCGACAGTGTCGGCGGAATCCTTCTCCCGCAGCGGGCGGGCGAAGCAGACGGAGGCAACGAAGCCGACCAGCAGAATCGCGGCGGGTAGCCACACCGATTGGGACATGGCCGTGGCGAACGGGTCTTTCATGACCTCGGGCAGCTCGCCGACACCGGCGTCCTGGCTCCCGCCTGCCATTCCCTGCGCGGACAGCCGCGCAGTAATGAGCGCGCCGATAGCGGCGCTACCGAGCACGGCCCCGACCTGGCGGGTGGTGTTGTACACGCCGGCCCCTGCGCCCGCCTGATGCGGCGGCAGGTTGTGGGTGGCGGTGGCAGCGAGCGGGGACCAGATACACGAATTGGCCACGCCGATCAGACCGATGGGGAGCAGCAGCTGCCAGATGGCGACACCGGGCGACATGACCATCGCCAGCCAGCCCAGCGCGATCGCGAACAGCAGGAAGCCCGTCCCGGCGATGTACCGCGGGTGCGTGCGGTCCACCAGCCTCCCGACGAACGGGGCGAACACACCGGTGAAGACGGCCATCGGCACCAGCAACAAGGCCGACTCCGTAGGCGACAGGCCGCGCACGCCTTGCGTGTAGAACATCAGTGGCAGAACCATGGCCGTGACCGCGAACCCCATCGCGGTGATCCCGACGTTGGCGAGGGCGAAGTTGCGATCCCGGAACAAGCTCAACGGCAGCAACGGTTCGTTGCGATTCCACGACTGATACCAGACGAAGATCCCGATGAGGACCACCCCGGCGCCGATCGACAGCCACACGATTCTCGACCAGTCGTACGAACTGCCCTCCTGGATGCCGAACACAAGCAGGAACATGCCCGACGCACTGAGCACGACACCCGGGATGTCGAACTTGTGCGCGTGGGTTTCGAGCGCGGGAACGAGCCGCCATGCGAGCACGAACGCGATCACGCCGACCGGCACGTTGACGATGAAGATCCATTCCCAGCCCAGGTTGTCCACCAGCACACCGCCGGCGAGAGGACCGACCAAAGTCGCGACGCCCGCCACCGCACCCCACAGGCCCATCGCTGTGCCGCGCCGGTCGGGCGGGAAGGTACGGGTGATGACGGCCATCGTCTGCGGTGTCATCAGCGCGGCACCGAGTCCCTGGAACACCCGGGCGACGATCAGCATCGTGACGGTTCCGGACAGGCCGCACCACAGCGATGCACCGGTGAACAGCACGAGCCCGATCAGGTAGACGTTCTTGGGTCCGAATCGGTCACCGAGCCGGCCGGTGACGAGGAGGGGAACCGCGTACGCCAGCAGGTAGGCGCTGGTGACCCACACCACGCTGGTGATGTCGGTACGCAGGTCCGTCAGGATCGCCGGGTTGGCCACCGCCACGATGGTGCTGTCGACGAGGATCATGAAGAACCCGATGACCAGCGCCCACAGGGCGGGCCAGGGGTTGCCCTGTTCGGGCGGGGCGGCGGCAAGTCGTGCGGTGCGCTCGGTATCCATCGTCAATCCTTTGCTGAACCGGAATGGTCCGGGCGTGCGAATGTCAGGCCTTCGAGGAATTCCAGCCAGGACAGCGTCCCGGAGTCGATATCGCTCACGAGCGCGCGGAGCCAGTCGCGTTCCGCGCGGGCGACAGTGAGCAGATATTCGTTTCCCAGGCTGAAGATGCGCGGCGGTGCCTCGTTGCCGTCGGCGGAGGCCACGAGTTCGTCGATCTCCTGGTCGAGGCGGCCCAGACGCTCGCGTAGCAGGTTTACTACCGCACCCGACTCGAGGTTGTGTGCCTCCGCGAGCGCGAGCGGGAACTGCGGGTACTCCCGGGCGGGGGCGGCGAGCATGTCGCTCACCCGGCGGCCGAGGGCGTCCCGCCCGGAGTCCGTGATCTCGTACATTGTGCGCTCGGGCCGGTTGCCCGCCCTATCGGTGCCCGTGGTGCGCACCAGGCGTTCGGCCTCGAGCCTGTTGACCGTGTGGTAGAGCGATCCCGGCCTGATCTTCACCAGGCGTCCGCGACGGGTGTCGGCGAGTTGGTACATCTCGTACGGGTGCATCGTTCGCTCGTTGAGTAAACCGAGAATGGTGACGGCGAGCGGCGTCAGCACCATCTGCATCGCCTTCCGCCGTCGAATACTCCACACGGAATATACCGGACCGGCCACAAGGGATCAGCGGTTACCGTTGCTGCGTGGATCCGCATCATCTCGACATCGTTCGACTCGCCTGGTCGCGTGAACTCGGACTCCCCGACGACGCGCTCACGGACAGGCCCGGCCGGGCCACCCGTGCCGATCCCGAGGCGGACACCCTCCGTTTCCTCGACCTGCGGGGCACCTCGGCCATGGTGGGTCCCGACTGGATACTCCGGCGCGCGGAACGACTTTCGGACCGGGACCTGACCGAACCCGCAACTCTGCTCGGCCTCGTCCAGGATCGTTCGGGCCGCTGCTCCGGACCGCTCACACTCTGGTTCACCAGCGACTATCAGGAACCGGCGACCGGGCGACCGCCTGTGGTGTCGGACGACCGCGAGCACGTGCGGGAACTGGAGACCGCCTGCCCACCGGACGACGTGACCGAAGCCCACCTGAGCACTCGAGACCGGTGGTTCACGATCCTGGACGACGCGCAGCAGCCGGTCAGTTCCGCCGGGTACAGCGAATTCCAGGGATTCGTCGCCGATGTCGCCGTCCTGACCGCTCCCCTCTTCCGGTGCCGGGGGCTCGGCACCCAGGCCGCCGGAATCGCCACCGACGATGCGCTCGACAGCGGACTGATCGCCCAGTTCCGTGCACCGCGCGATGCCCCGGCCTCCTGTCGGCTCGCTGCCCGCTCGGGTTACCGCGAACTCGGAACATACATCGAGGTCACCGTCTCCCGAAGTACGCTGTGAGACACCATCGACGGACGAGGACGGGTCGATCATGACTGAGCAGAAACAGGACGAATCGGGTTCGGCCGGCTATGTCGAACCCGGTTCCGAGTTCACTCGGGACACTCACTACATCGCCACGCGGATCACCGCTGACGGACGAGACGGGTACCCGGTCGAGCCGGGCCGCTATCGACTCGTGGCCGCGCGAGCGTGTCCGTGGGCGAATAGGGCGATCATCGTGCGGCGGCTGCTCGGACTCGAGGACGTGTTGTCGATGGGCCTGTGCGGCCCGACCCACGACGAGCGGAGCTGGACCTTCGACCTGGACCCGGGTGAGGTCGACCCCGTGCTGAAGATCCCGCGCCTGCAGGACGCCTACTTCGCGCGTTTCCCGGACTACGAGCGCGGAATCACCGTTCCCGCGATCGTCGACGTGCCCACCGGGCAGGTGGTCACCAACGACTATCCGCACATCACCCTCGATCTGTCCACCGAGTGGACGAAATACCACCGCGAGGGAGCGCCCGAGCTGTACCCGGAGGAGCTTCGCGACGAAATCGACGAGGTGGCCGAGTTCGTCTTCCGTGATGTCAACAACGGCGTGTACCGCTGTGGTTTCGCCGGCTCACAAAGCGCCTACGATTCCGCATACGACCGCCTGTTCGCGCGCCTCGACTGGCTCGAGGAGCGGCTGACCACCCGCCCGGTACCTCGTCGGCGACACCATCACCGAGGCGGACGTGCGGTTGTTCACCACATTGGCCCGCTTCGATTCCGTTTACCACGGGCATTTCAAGTGCAATCGCAACAAGCTCAGTGAGATGCCTGCCTTGTGGGGCTACGCGCGTGACCTGTTCCAAACCCCGGGATTCGGAGACACCATCGACTTCGTTCAGATCAAGCAGCACTACTACATGGTGCACACCGACATCAACCCCACCGGAATCGTCCCGAAAGGCCCGGACCTGTCGGGCTGGTTGCAGCCGCACGGACGTGAGGAGCTCGGTGGCAGGCCGTTCGGGACCGGCACACCGCCGCCCCCGCCGCGGACCGGGGAGGAAGTGCCCGCGGGCCACGGCGCCTGAGCGGGTGGGGCCGTCTACGCGCCGGTGTAGGTGCCGAAGCTCCAGAACACGCCCTCGGGGTCACGGCAGGTGAATCCGCGCGATCCGTAGTCTTCGTCCCGCAGTCCGCGAACGATCGTGGCCCCGGCAGCGACCGCGCGCTGGTGGAGCGCGTCGGGGTCGTCTACGACGAGGTACACCGAGCCCGTCCCTGGCGGCAGGTCGCTGATGACCGAGTCCTCACTGGGCGAGCCGAGCATGATGCCGCCGCCCTTCGGCCAGCCGAGTTCGGCGTGCTCCACCCGGTCGCCCTCGCCGTACACCGCCTTCTCGACGAATCCGAAGGTGTCGACGAGGAAGCGGATCGCGGCGCGCGCGTCGCGGTAGACGAGGGTGGGCCATACACACGTAATTTGCGTCGAAGTAGTCATGTCGTCACTCTGCGCCGTCGTCGTGGTCGGAGTCTTGGACAAATGAGAACGGTTCGTTCTCGCGCCACCGCGACGGTGCGACACCCGCGAGGTCACGCCAGTCGCGGGCCATGTGAGCCTGGTCGTAATAGCCGCATCGTGCGGAGACCTCGGCGAGCGTGGCGCAGTGGGCCCGCTTCAGCATCCGGTGCGAGCGGTGAAAGCGCGACAACCGCGCCACATCTTTGGGCGTGACGCCGTACTCCGCAACGAATCGGTTCACCAGATGCCTTCTGCTCCAACCTATGTCGCGAGCGACCGCGTTCACTCGCACTGCCCCTTCACCGGCGAGCAACGTCCAGGCCTGCACGAGATGGGGGTCGATCTCCGCGTCGGCGATGCGCCGCCCGAGTACCTCGTCGAGAATGCGGAACCTCTCCTCCCACACCGATTCGAGGGACAGCCGTTCGACCAGTTCCGTCGCATCGGCACCGAGGAGGTCGTCGAGTCCGACCACCCAGGCACCGAGGGCCGACGCGGGCACGCCCAGCAGAGCCCGCGCACCGAGGGGACTCAACGCCAGCTGGATCCCGTGCTGATTGCCGTCGTGCCGAATCGTCACCGGGGCCGTCGCGATGCCACTGGCAAGCGTGTCGTAGAAGCCGGGCGCCTGCTCCGGCGCGGCCTGCTCGGCGATCTCGAGCGGCGCATCGAGCGAGACGACGACGGTGAGCGACGGCGAGGGCAGACCGAGGTGAAGTCCGGGCTCGAATCCCGTCAGGCGATAGCCTTCGTACCCCGACACCAGGGCGCGCAGCGGCGGGGCCGGTCGACGGCGTGCACCGTCGGACACGCCCCGAACCGGAGAAACGCTGCCCGCGACAGTCACGACAACAGCGTAAGCACCGCCACCGCCGTCGGCCACCGTCTTTTTCCCACCTACAGTCGTATCCGGCACACTCGAAGTACACGGCGAGACGGGAGCCCCGATGGCTGACAATGGTGGACGGATCGAGAAGGCCCTGGTCTCGGTTCTGGACAACGGGAGCAGACTGCAGGCACCCGCTGTGGCCAAGTACGTCGAGTGGGTCCGGCGTTCACATCCCGACGAATCGCCCGCCCAGATCGTCGAGCGCATGGAAAAGATGTTCCTGCTGGCAGTGACGGGTAGCGGCAGCGCAGTGGGCGCCGCGGCCGCGGTTCCCGGTGTCGGGACGGTGGCATCGATTGCGGCCGTCGGCGCCGAGTCCGCGTTCTTCCTCGAATCAGCGGCGTTGCTGACGCTCGCCGTGGCATCGGTGCACGGCATCTCCGCCACCGATCATCAACAGCGCCGGGCGCTCGTCCTGGCCGTCGCACTCGGTGAATCGGGCATGGAGATCGTCCAGAAGGCGACGGGCGTGACCGCGAAGAACTGGGGGACGGCCATCACCAGCCGCATCCCGGGCCCCACGATGAGAGGCATGAACAGCCGCCTGCTGCGCAAGTTCGTCACCAAGTACGCGGCCCGGCGCAGTGCGCTGATTCTCGGCAAACTCGTGCCTGCCGGGATCGGCGCAGCGATCGGCGGCGCCGGAAACCGGGCCATCGGCAAGGGCGTCGTGAAGAATGCGCGCGAAGCTTTCGGTCCCGCACCTGCCCGCTGGCCGGATCAGCTGAGAGTCATCGAGGCCTGACCGGTTTCGCGCAGATCAGTGCGCGAAGTGCTGCGCCGCCGAATGTCCGCCGCCCTTCTCGCGTAGTTCCGCGCAGACTTCCTCGATCGCCTCGGAGACCAGCGATCCCAGGTCTGCGCTGAACCCCTCGCGGACGACGATGCGCAGCACCGCCACCTCTTCTGCGTCTGCAGGCATCGTGTAGGCAGGCACTTGCCAACCCCGCGCCCGGAGTTCGAGGACACGTCGAAGACCGTGAATCCGGGGTCCCCGACGAGCTCGAAGGCGATCACCGGGATGTCACTTCCGTCGCTGATCAACGTGAAGTGCTCGATTTCGGCGATGCGCTTACCCACACGGACAGCGGTGTCGCGCAACGTCTCCATGATCGCCCGGTACCCGGATCGGCCGAGGCGCAGGAAGTTGTAGTACTGCCCCACCACCTGATTGCCGGGACGCGAGAAGTTCAGCGTGAACGTCGGCATATCGCCGCCGAGGTAGTTGACCCGGAACACCAGCCCCTCGGGCAGATACTCACCGGCGCGCCACACGACGAACCCGATACCCGGATACGTCAGCCCGTACTTGTGGCCGCTGACATTGATCGAGACGACTCGTGGGACCCGGAAGTCCCACAACAGTTCCGGTTGGAGGAACGGGATCACGAAACCCCCGCTGGCCGCGTCGACATGAATCGGGACGTCGGGACCCCCCGACGCCGCCAGCTGCTCGAGTGTGTCGGCGATCTCGGCCACCGGTTCGAGCTCACCCGTGTAGGTAGTGCCGATGATCGCCACCACCCCGATGGTGTTCTCGTCGACCGCACCCCGTACCTGCTCCGGCGTGATGATGTACCGGCCCTTCTCCATCGGCAGGTAGACCGGCTCGACGTCGAAGTACCGGCAGAACTTCTCCCACACCACCTGAACATTGCTGCCCAGAACGAGATTCGGCCGGGTGGCGTCCTTGCCTGCCTCTTGACGCTGCGCGCGCCATCGCCACTTCAGTGCGAGACCGGCGAGCATCACCGCCTCGCTGGACCCGATCGTGGAGACACCCGTAGCGCTGGCCGGGTCGGTGGTGGAGAGATCCGGCGCGTGAAAGAGATCAGCAACCATCGACACGCACCGGGACTCGATCGCGGCCGTCGCCGGATACTCGTCCTTGTCGATCATGTTCTTGTCGAACGTCTCCGCCATCAGCTTGTCGGCCTCGGGATCCATCCACGTGGTCACGAACGTAGCGAGGTTCAGCCGCGAGCTACCGTCGAGCATCAGCTCGTCGTGAATGAAGCGGTAGGCCGCCTGCGGATCGGTTTCCTCGTCCGGCAACCGCAGCGCCGGGAACGGTTCCACCGACATTCGCCCCGTGTACGCCGGCGCCAGAACATCTCGGTGATGGTGGTGGTGCTTGCTCATGTATGCCCCCAATCGACTTCATACAGGATGCGCTGCGCCGAAGAGCCCTGTACGCCAGTTGGTGAATATCGGGACGGCTGCCCAGTAGGGTCGAGTCGATTCCACACGATCGTGTTCAGGGGAGGACGGCTTGACCACTGCAATGCCGGCAAGTGTCGCGGCGCCGATCGAGGTGTCCGGGCTGTCGAAGAGCTTCAAGAACGTCACCGCCGTCTCCGACCTCAGTTTCTCCGTTCCGCACGGTTCGATCACCGGTTTTCTCGGCCCCAACGGCTCGGGTAAGACGACGACGCTGCGGATGATCCTCGGACTCGTCCGGCCCAGCGCCGGAACCTCCGCAGTCGAGGGCGTCCCGATTCGGGCGCTGCGAGATCCTGCCCGCACGGTCGGCGCCGTGCTCGACTCACAGAGCCTGCACCCTGCGCGCACCGCGCTCGATCACTTGAAGGTGTACGCCTCGGCCATCGGGGTGCCGGACGCGCGGGCCCGACAGGTACTCGCGCTGGTCGGGCTCGAAGACGTGGCGGGGCGTAAGGCCGGCGGATTCTCCCTGGGCATGCGACAGCGCCTTTCGCTCGCGACCGCCCTGCTGGGCGATCCACGCATCCTGGTCCTCGACGAACCGGCCAACGGACTCGATCCCGAGGGGATCGCGTGGCTGCGGGAGTTCCTGAAAGGCTTCGCCGCCTCCGGGCGGACCGTCCTCGTCTCGAGCCACATCCTCCGGGAGGTCGAGCAGACGGTCGACACACTGGTCATCGTCAGTCGGGGTGCACTCGTCTATCAGGGAAGGATGGAGGACCTGCGGAAGTCGCAGCAGAGCCGCCTACTGGTCGCCTCCTCGAGTCCGGCTGCGCTGGCGACTGCTCTGGCCGCGCGAGGCATCGTCGATGCCCGGTCCCTGGCCGACGGCCGTCTCGCCGTGACGGGTGCGGCACTCGACGTCGTGCAGTCGGTGGCCGCCGGAGCCGGAGTGACGATCTTCGGCGCCGTGGCCGAGCACATCGACCTCGAGCAGCTCTTCCTGTCGATGACGACCGGCCAGTACGTTGCCGGTGCGAGCGCGGCTGCGCCCTCCGGATACGGCCCGCCCCCGGCCTACCCGCAGCAGCCCCACTACCCCGGCCACCCGGGTGCCGGCCCTCCTCCGGGGTACGGCCCGCCGGCTGGGTATCCGCCCGCGTATGCCCCGCACCCGCAGGGGCCGATGTCCGGAGGTCCGCGATGACCGCACTGCTCACCGCGGAATTCCGCAAGGTCACCACGTTGCGGTTCTGGTGGATGCTCGGGCTGACCCCGCTGGTCGTCGGGATGTTCTCGAGCGCCATCTCCCTGCCGGTGTTACGCGCCTTCACCGACGCGTTCGAAGCCGATCCGGCCGACGCCAACCTCGCTGCCACAGTGTTCGGGCTGGCCGTCGCCCTATCGCTCGTCGTGCTCTTCGCCGCCCTCTTCGGAGCAGTGAATGCCGGTACCGAGTTCCGCTACAAGACACTGACCACCACTTTCCTCACCGCACGTGGCCGAGACGGGGTGATCGGCGCGAAACTGGCCGTCACTGCCGCGTTCGGATTCTTCTACTGCCTCGTCGTCGAGATGGTCAGCGTCGCCCTGCTGCTGACGTTCGGCGGGGAGAACTTCGCACTGCGAGGTTCCCTCTTCGCGATGTTGGCCGCTGCCTTGGTTGCTGCCGCATGCTGGGCGCTGATCGGTGGCGGGATGTCGATGCTGACCGGCTCCTCCGTCGGCAGCTGCATCTCACTCGTCGTGTGGTACACCCTCGGCGAGATGATCCTGCGCTCGATTCTCAGCGGCATCGGCATCGGCGCAGTGGGCGACGTCCTCCCCGTGTCGGCCACCCTGGGATCCGTCGCCAACGCGGCCGCGGGCAACGACATCGACTGGTTGCCGTTGTGGCCCGCCGCACCGATCTCGGTGGTGGTGTGGACGGCACTCTTCGCCCTCGCCGGATGGGCCCTGACCCGCAGTCGCGACATCACCTGAGGAACGCCGCGACTGCGGTGTCGGACCGCAGCGCTAACGTGGACACAGTGGCTAACGTGGACACAGCGGCAGGTGAGAGCACATCCGGCTCAGTGATCGAGCGGGAGCAGACGCGCGTACGCGACACGGTACGGCCCGGCTGGATACGCCGGCTCAGCGCCGAGTGCTGGGCACATCGCCGCGCGACCGTCGGGGCACTGACCGTGACCGTCGTCGCGGCCGGCATCGACATCTCGTTCCCGCTGCTCACCAAGTACGCGCTCGACGCCGCCGGTACGGACCGCGCCACCGAGGTCATCGGCATCGCAGCACTGCTGATCGCGCTCCTCGCCTGTGTGCGCTTCGCGTGCCAGTACGGCCGGCGGATGCTGGCGGGCAAGCTGTCGCTCGACGTCCAGCACGACCTCAGGCTGGGTCTGCTCGGTGCCCTGCAACGCCTCGACGGACGAGGTCAGGACCAGATTCGCACCGGCCAGGTGGTGTCGCGGTCCATCACCGATCTGCAACTGGTGCAGGGACTCCTCGCGATGGTCCCGTTGTCGGCGGGCGCGTTGCTGCAATTCGTCCTCGCCCTCGGCATCATGGTGTGGCTTTCCCCGCTGCTGACGGTGGTCGCGCTGGTGATCGTCCCGCTCGTCTGTCTCGTCGTCTACGCGATGCGCCCGACGCTGTTCGCCGCCACGTGGTCCGCCCAGCAGCGGGCGGCCGACCTCGCGCAACACGTCGAGGAGACGGTCACCGGGGTGCGCGTCGTGAAGGGCTTCGGGCAGGAACGGCGGGCCGTCGATCAGCTCGAACACCACAGTCGGGCGCTGTATGCGGAACGCCTGCGGGCCGCCCGCATCAACTCCCGCTTCACGCCCACGATGGCCGCACTCCCCCAGCTGGGGCTCGTCGGTGTGATCGCGGTCGGCGGCTACCTGGCCCTGCACGGGTCCATCACGATCGGCACCTTCCTCGCCTTCGCCACCTACGTCACGACGATGACGGCGGTGACCCGCACCCTGTCGTCCGTGGTGATCATGGCGCAACTTTCCCGGGCGGCCGTGGAACGGGTGTACGAGGTGATCGACACCGAACCGGAGGTCGCGGATCCACCGCACCCCACCCCGCTGCCGGGCGGACCGCTCGGCGTCGATCTGCGGTCGGTCACCTTCGGGTTCGAGCCGGGCCGCGACACCCTGCGTGGGCTCGACCTCCAGATCGCCCCCGGTGAGACGGTCGCGGTGGTGGGAATGGCGGGTTCCGGGAAGACGGCGCTGTCGCTGCTGCTTCCCCGGTTCTACGCGCCCTCCTCGGGCACCGTTGCGCTGACATCCGGCGAGGACGTGTTCGACGTCGCCCAGCTCAGCGCCGAGCACCTTCGTGAAGCGGTCAGCCTCGTCTTCGACGAACCGTTCCTCTTCTCCGACACCATCGCCGCCAACATCGCACTCGGCAGGCCCGATGCCAGCGCCGAGGAAATCCGGGAAGCGGCGACGATGGCGGCGGCCGACGAATTCGTCTCCGCCCTCCCCGACGGCTACGACACCGTGGTCGGGGAACGCGGTCTCACGCTGTCGGGGGGACAGCGCCAGCGGATCGCCCTGGCCCGCGCGCTGCTCACCGATCCGCGGGTCCTGATTCTCGACGATGCGACGTCCGCCGTGGATGCGACCACCGAGGCGTCCATCTTCGAGTCGCTCCGGGCAGGCTGCGGCCGCACCGCGCTCGTCCTCGCGCACCGACGTTCCACCCTGTCCCTCGCCGATCGGGTGGCCGTCCTCGACGGCGGAACGATCATCGACAGCGGCACGGTGGCCGAACTCGACGAACGGTGCGCGCTGTTCCGGGCACTGTTCGCGTCCCCGGAGGAGGAAAACGGTTCGGAAGCAGGCCCGCGGCCGGCCGATCCGATGTCTACCCAGCGCATCCCCTCCGCAGCGGAACTGTGGCCCGAGAGCCCCAGAGAGGTGCCGGACGCCACTCTCGCCGCCACCACGGCCGGGAGGACCCCGGCGCCCGCCACCGGACCCGGCGGCGGAGGTCGCGGCGGCGGTGGACCGATGGCCGGCGCCCTCGGAAACATCGCTGCCACCCCCGAATTGCAAGCCGCAGTCGACGCTCTGCCTCCCGCGCTCGAGAGTCCGGGCCTCGACACCCGCACCTTGCGGCTACCCGAGCCGAACTTCCACCTGTCGCGCATCCTGCGACCGGTCCGCGGCCTACTGTTCGCCGTGGTCGCCTGCCTCGCGCTCGATTCCCTCGCCGGGATCGCCTTCCCCTCCATCGTGCGATTCGCCATCGACAACGGGGTGCTCCCGCAGGACTCGGCGACGCTGTGGACCGCCACCGCGGTCGGAATCGCCCTCGTCGCCGCCGACTGGCTGGTGGTCGCGGCGATGACGGTGCTCACCGCCCGCGCAGGTGAACGCGTCCTCTTCGGACTCCGGGTGCGCAGCTACGCGCACCTGCAGCGGCTCGGCCTCGACTACTACGAGCGGGAGCTTTCGGGCCGGATCATGACCCGCATGACCACCGACGTCGACGCGTTGTCGTCGTTCATCCAGACCGGGATGTCCACCGCGGTGGTCAGTGTGCTCACCGTCGTGGGGATCTCGGTCGCACTCGTCGTCACCGACCTCACTCTCGCCGTCGTCGCCCTTGCCGTCATCCCGCCCCTCGTGCTTGCGACGCTGATCTTTCGCCGGATCTCTTCGGTGGCCTACACGGTGTCCCGGGAACGGATTTCCCTCGTCAACGCCGAGTTCCAGGAAAACATCGCGGGCTTGCGCGCCGCGCAGGCCTACCGCCGCGAAGAGTTCGCCGCCCGCAGGTTCGCCGAACGCGCCGACAGTTACCGCCGCAGCCGCATGCGGTCCCAGCGCGCGATCTCGCTGTACTTCCCGTTCATCGCGTTCCTCTCGGATCTGGCGCTGGCCGCCGTCGTATTCGTCGGTGCCCGGCAGGTCGCGGGCGGCGAGACGTCGTCGGGAACGCTCGTCGCCTTCGTGCTGTACCTCGGCCTGCTGTTCGGGCCCATCCAGCAGCTGTCGCAGGTGTTCGACGGTTACCAGCAGGCCAGTGTCGGCCTGCTCCGGATCGGCGATCTGCTCCGCACGCCGAGCTCCATCGAGCGCGCCGCCGGCGACCATCGGACTCGGATCGACGGGCACCTGAGAGGCGAGGTGCGTCTGCGCGACGTCGGCTTCCGTTATTCCGGCGCGGAGAGTGACGCGCTGACCGACATCGACCTCCACATTCCGGCGGGCGCCACGGTGGCGCTGGTCGGCAAGACCGGTGCGGGCAAATCCACCATCGTGAAACTGCTCGCCCGCTTCTACGACCCGACGTCCGGCTCCGTACTCGTCGACGACGTCGACCTGCGTCACTATTCGCTCGGTGAGTACCGCGGGCGACTGGGCGTGGTCCCGCAGGAGGCGCATCTGTTCACCGGCACGGTCGCGACCAACATTGCGTACGGCAGGCCCGACGCGAGCCGCGAGGAGATCGAGAATGCCGCCCGCGCGGTGGGAGCGCTCGGCACGATCGGCCGGCTGCGGGGTGGGATGCGTCACCCCATCGGCGAGCGGGGGCAGGGACTGTCGGCGGGTCAGCGACAGTTGATCGCGCTTGCTCGCGCCGAACTGGTCGACCCCGACCTCCTGCTCCTGGACGAGGCCACCGCCACCCTCGATCCGGCCACAGAGCAGCTGGTTCTCGAGGCCGGTAGCCGCGTGACCCGGCGCCGGACGTCGGTCGTGGTAGCCCACCGACTGGCCACCGCAGCGCGCGCCGACGTGATCCTCGTCATCGACGGAGGCCGGATCGTGGAGACCGGATCGCACGCCACCCTGCGCTCGGCAGGTGGCCACTATGCGGGACTGTGGGATGCGGCGGAGAGCGGTGCAGGGAATAATCGCGGGGCGAGAACCGTCATCGATGGTGACCCCATCCGATGGCCGTGAGACAGCTCACACGTGCAGGCCTGGCGATTCGCACGTCACACGCGAGGGCTACTCTCATGTATATAGGCGCTCTGATCGGGTACCGAAATAGAAACGAGGCGAACACCTGCCGTGAGCAGCAGCTCTACATCCCAGTTCGGACAGAACCAGTGGTTGGTCGACGAAATGTACCAGCGTTTCCAGGACGATCCGTCGTCCGTGGACGCGAGTTGGCATGAATTTCTGACGGATTACTCCCCCGATGCCGCCGCCAAGGCCGGCGTAGCCAACGGACGCGGCACGAACGGCACCACCACCGCCGCATCTGCTGCCGCTCCCCCCGGCAAGACGTCGCCGCCCCCGGCCGCCAAGGCCGAGACCGCGCCCACGTCGGCGACCAAGACGGGCGACGGCGCCCCGGCGAAGTCCGCCGCCAACGGTGCAGCTCCCAAGGCCGCGGCGCCCAAGACGGCCGCACCGAAGGCCGCGCCGGCCAAGACCGCACCGGCCAAGAAGTCGCCCGTGAAGGCGTCCGCTCCCGAGACCGCTGCCGAAGAAACGAAGGTTCTGCGCGGCGCCGCTGCTGCCGTCGCGAAGAACATGTCGGCCTCGCTGGCCATTCCGACCGCCACCAGTGTTCGCGCCATCCCTGCGAAGCTGATGTTCGACAACCGGATCGTCATCAACAACCACCTCGCCCGTACCCGCGGCGGCAAGATTTCCTTCACCCACCTGCTGGGTTACGCGATCGTGCAGGCGGTCAAGGCGTTCCCCAACATGAACCGGCACTTCGCGGAGATCGACGGCAAGCCGCACTCCGTCACGCCCGCGCACACCAACCTCGGCCTGGCAATCGATCTGCCGGGCAAGGACGGCAGCCGGTCCCTCGTCGTCGCCGCCATCAAGAACACCGAAACGCACAACTTCACGCAGTTCTACAGCGCCTACGAGGACATCGTCCGGCGCGCGCGTGACGGCAAGCTCACCGGTGAGGACTTCTCGGGCGTCACCATCTCCCTCACCAATCCCGGTGGCATCGGCACCGTGCACTCCGTGCCGCGTCTGATGCAGGGACAGGGCGCCATCATCGGTGCCGGTGCCATGGAGTACCCCGCCGAATTCCAGGGCGCGAGCGACGAGCGCATTGCCGACATGGGCGTCGGCAAGCTGATGACGCTCACCTCGACGTACGACCACCGCATCATCCAGGGTGCCGAGTCCGGCGACTTCCTCCGGACCATTCACAACCTGCTGATCAGCGACGAGTTCTACGACGAGATCTTCCACGCGCTGCACATCCCGTACGAGCCGGTCCGCTGGCGTCAGGATGTGCCCGAAGGCGCCGTCGACAAGAACACGCGTGTCCTCGAGTTGATCGCCGCGTACCGCAACCGCGGTCACCTGATGGCCGACACCGATCCGCTGCAGTTCGTCAAGGACAAGTTCCGCAGCCACCCGGACCTCGACGTCATCACGCACGGCCTGACCCTGTGGGATCTCGACCGTGAGTTCAAGGTCGGCGGCTTCCACGGCCAGGAGAAGATGAAGCTCCGCGACGTGCTCAGCGTGCTGCGGGACGCGTACTGCCGCCACGTCGGCGTCGAATACACACACATCCTCGAGCCGGAACAGCAGCAGTGGCTGCAGGACCGCGTCGAGGCGCATCACGTCAAGCCGACGGTCGCTCAGCAGAAGTACATCCTGAGCAAGCTGAATGCCGCCGAGGCGTTCGAGACCTTCCTGCAGACCAAGTACGTCGGCCAGAAGCGCTTCTCCCTCGAGGGCGCCGAGTCCGTCATCCCGATGATGGACGCCGTCATCGACCAGGCCGCCGAGCACCAGCTCGACGAGGTCGTCATCGGCATGCCTCACCGTGGTCGTCTGAATGTGCTGGCGAACATCGTGGGTAAGCCGTACTCCAAGATCTTCACGGAGTTCGAGGGCAACATGAACCCGGCTGCCGCGCACGGCTCCGGTGACGTGAAGTACCACCTCGGCGCCGAGGGCACGTACATCCAGATGTTCGGCGACAACGACATCACGGTGTCGCTCACCGCCAACCCGTCCCACCTCGAGGCCGTCGACCCGGTCCTGGAGGGACTGGTCCGCGCCAAGCAGGACATCCTCGACAAGGGCGAGGACGGCTTCACCGTCCTGCCGTTGATGCTGCACGGCGACGCCGCATTCGCGGGACAGGGCGTGGTGGCGGAGACGCTCAACCTCGCGCTGTTGCGCGGGTACCGCACCGGCGGCACCGTCCACATCGTGGTCAACAACCAGGTCGGCTTCACCACCGCCCCGGAGCACTCGCGTTCCTCCGAGTACTGCACCGATGTCGCGAAGATGATCGGCGCGCCGATCTTCCACGTCAACGGTGACGACCCCGAGGCCTGCGTGTGGGTTGCCCAGCTCGCTGTCGACTTCCGGGAGAAGTTCCAGAAGGACGTCGTCATCGACATGATCTGCTACCGCCGTCGCGGTCACAACGAGGGCGACGACCCGTCGATGACCCAGCCGGCGATGTACGACGTGATCGACACCAAGCGCAGCGTTCGTAAGAGTTACACCGAATCGCTGATCGGCCGTGGCGACATCTCGCTCAAGGAAGCCGAAGACGCTCTCCGCGACTACCAGGGACAGCTGGAGCGGGTATTCAACGAGGTTCGCGAGCTGGAGAAGTACAAGCCCGAGCCGAGTGAGTCGGTCGAGCTCGACCAGCCGCTGCCCACCAAGCTGACCACCGCGGTCGACCGTTCGGTCCTCGAGCGGATCGGTGACGCGTTCGTCAACGTGCCCGAGGGTTTCTCGGTGCACCCGCGCGTCAAGCCGGTCATCGAGAAGCGCCGCGAAATGTCTCGCGAAGGTAAGATCGACTGGGCGTTCGCGGAACTGCTCGCCTTCGGTTCGCTGGTCGACCAGGGCAAGATGGTTCGCCTCTCGGGTCAGGACTCCCGCCGCGGTACGTTCACGCAGCGTCACTCGGTGCTCATCGACCGCAAGACGGGCGACGAGTACACGCCGCTGCAGAACCTCGGCAGCCAGAACCCGGGTAAGTTCCTGGTCTACGACTCCGCACTCAGCGAGTTCGCCGCCGTCGGTTTCGAGTACGGCTACTCCGTGGGCAACCCGGACGCCCTCGTGCTCTGGGAAGCCCAGTTCGGTGACTTCGTCAACGGTGCGCAGTCAATCATCGACGAGTTCATCTCCTCCGGTGAGGCCAAGTGGGGTCAACTGTCCGACGTCGTGCTGCTCCTTCCGCACGGTCACGAGGGTCAGGGTCCGGACCACACGTCCGGCCGTATCGAGCGCTTCCTCCAGCTGTGCGCCGAGGGATCGATGACGGTGGCCGTGCCGTCCACGCCGGCCAGCTACTTCCACCTGCTGCGTCGCCACTCGCTCGACGGAATCCGCCGCCCGCTGGTGGTGTTCACGCCGAAGTCGATGCTGCGCAACAAGGCCGCCGTGTCCGATATCGAGGACTTCACCACCGGCAAGTTCCGGTCCGTCTTCGAAGAGCCGGTTTACGAGACCGGTGACGGCGACCGCAGCAAGGTCACCCGGGTGCTCCTCGTCAGCGGCAAGCTGTACTGGGAACTGCTCGCGAAGAAGCACAAGGACAACCGCGTCGACATCGCGATCGTCCGTATCGAGCAGCTGTACCCGGTGCCGAGCCGTCGCCTGCGTGAGACGCTCGATCGCTACCCGAACGCCGCCGAATTCCGGTGGGTTCAGGAGGAGCCGGCCAACCAGGGTGCATGGCCGTTCTTCGGTCTCGCGCTGCCCGAGTTGCTCCCGGAGAAACTCGCCGGGATCAAGCGGATTTCGCGCCGTTCGATGTCGGCACCGTCCTCGGGTTCGAGCAAGGTCCACGCCGTCGAGCAGCAGGAGATTATCGACGAAGCCTTCGGCTGAAGAGCGTGTAACGGCTGAAGCCTTCGGCTGACATCGACTGAACTACCACTGAGCCGGGCCGAGTTCGCTGTACGAAGCGAACTCGGCCCGGCTTTGTGGTGTCCGGATCCGCTCGGCTAGCCCCGCCCGGGCCAGATGCACCCCTTCTCGGTCGACGCACCCATTTTCGTGCCCTAAAACGGGTGCAGCTGCCTAAAAGGAGTGCGCCAGCATCGGCGCCATCGGGCCGCTAAGAACTTGCGCTGGTGGCCGCGACCAGTGCTGCGGCGATCTCGGGCGCCGCCGCGACCGCGAGGGCGGGCAGCGCTTGGACGTTGAGTTCGATCAATTGCTCGCGGGTGAGCTGCGGATCGCGCAACCAGCTGATCGTGACCTCCTCTACGTATGCGATCCAGCCACGGACGGCCAGTTCCACCGCGGGTGTCCGCTCGACGCCGAGGATCGGGAGCTGCTCGAGGGTGCGCTCGGACATCATTTCCCGGGTCTCCTCGAAGACAGCCCGCATGTCGGGGTCGCCACTGGCTGTGCCTCGAAGCAGCGAGACGTAGGTGCCACGGTTCTCCGACACGTAGTCGACGTATGCGGCCAATACGGACCGCAGAATGTGCAACGGATCCCGGGCGTCGTCCACGTAGGGGTCGGGCGCGGTCCGGGCCAGCATCTCGCTGCTGGAGTGACGCACGATGGCGAGATGGAAGTCGTGCTTCGAGGCGAAGTAATGGAAGAGCAGTCCCCGCGAGACCCCGGCCTGGTCGGCGATCTCCTCGACCGAGATCTGCTCGAGCGGCCGTTGCGCCAGCATCTTCACACCGAGGTCGATCAATTGTGCCCGTCGTTGGTCCGGGCTGAGACGGGTCCGCTTCACGACGTCCATGACAGCATCTTACTGAACGGAGGTCAATAGCTATTGACTACCCCTCAATAGCGCCCTATTGTCTCTTACATGAGTCTTCCCGTCACAGACACTTACGACACGACCGCGGGTGCCCGATACGTCGACACCTTGATCATCGGCAGCGGGTTCGCCGGGCTGGGCGCGGCCATCAAGCTCACCCAGGCAGGCAAGACCGACTTCCTGGTGCTCGAGCGCGGCACGGAGGTCGGCGGCACCTGGCGCGACAACACGTACCCGGGCGCAGCATGCGACGTGCCCTCGCACCTGTACTCCTACTCGTTCGCGCTGAACCCGGAGTGGACACGTTCGTTCTCGACCCAGCCCGAGATCCAGAAGTACATCCAGTCGGTGGCGGACAAGTACAAGGTGCGCGATCGCCACGTTTTCGGTTGTGACGTGAAATCCGCGCATTGGAACGAACAGACCACCCGGTGGGAGGTCACCACCACCAAGGGGAACTTCGTCGCGAAGATCGTCGTCTCAGCGGTCGGTGCACTGTGCGAGCCGGCGCTTCCCGACATCAAGGGCATCGAAGAGTTCGAGGGCGAGATCTTCCACTCCGCCCGCTGGAACCACGACGCCGACCTGACGGGAAAGCGGGTTGCCGTCATCGGCACCGGCGCCTCGGCCATCCAGATCGTCCCGGCGATCGGCAAGAAGGTGTCGCACCTCGACGTCTACCAGCGCACGGCCCCGTGGATCCTGCCTCGCGCCGACCGCGAGTACACGAAGGCCGAGCACGCCGCGTTCAAGTACCTGCCCGGTTTCCAGAAGCTGTGCCGTAGCGGGATCTACTGGATGCGTGAGAGCCAGGTCGTCGGGCTCGCGAAGGCACCGGTGTTCATGAAGCCGCTGCAGTTCGCGGCCGAGCGCCACCTGCGCCGCCAGATCAAGGACAAGGACCTGCGCAAGAAGGTCACCCCGAATTTCCAGATCGGGTGCAAGCGCATGCTGATCTCGAACAACTACTACCCGACGCTCGCGCAGGACAACGTCGACCTGGTGACCGAGGGCATCGCCGAAGTCAAGGGCAACGCAGTCGTCTCGAAGACCGGCACGGTCCGCGAGGTCGACGCCATCGTGGTCGCCACCGGTTTCCACGTCACCGACTCCCCCACCTTCCAGGGAATTTTCGGTAAGGACGGCCGCTCGCTCGCCGAGGTTTTCGACGAAGGCGGGCAGCAGGGTTACAAGGGCGCGGCGATCGCGAACTTCCCCAACATGTTCTTCCTCGTGGGTCCCAACACAGGACTGGGCCACACCTCGATGGTCTTCATGATCGAGTCGCAGCTCAATTACCTGGTCGACGCACTCGACACCCTCGACAAGTACGGCATCGGCAAAATCGAGGTCCGGCAGGACGCGCAGGACCGCTACAACGCCGACCTCCAGGAGAAGCTGTCGCACAGCGTGTGGAACAACGGCGGGTGCGCCAGCTGGTACCTCGACAAGCACGGCAACAACACGACACTGTGGCCGGGGTTCACCTTCCAGTTCCGCAATCAGACACGGCGTTTCGACCTCGCGGCGTACGACAGTGTGGCTGCCGCCGACCTCCCCGCACCGGTGCAGGTGAACGGTCAGGCCTCGAACTCGTTCGCCATCTCGGCACAGATCGACCTCGACGACGACAAGGTGGCAGCACAGTGAGCACATTCGCAGGCAAGGTGGTCGTGATCACCGGCGCCGGTTCGGGCATCGGCAGGGCTCTCGCCGTCAACCTGGCAGGGCAGGGCGCCAAGCTGGCGATCTCCGACATGGACACCGTCGGTCTCGCCGAGACGGCGCGACAGGTTGCCGCCCTCGGCGCCGAGGTGAAGTCGGACCATCTGGATGTCACCGAGCGCGAAGCGGTACTCGCGTACGCCGACGCCGTGCTTGCCCACTTCGGAACGATCAACCAGGTCTACAACAACGCCGGTATCGCGTACCACGGCGAGTTCGAGAAGTCCGAGTTCAAGGACATCGAGCGGATCATGGATGTGGACTTCTGGGGAGTCGTCAACGGCACCAAGGCATTCCTGCCGCACCTCATTGCCTCGGGCGACGGCCACCTGGTGAACATCTCGAGCCTCTTCGGTCTGTTGTCCATGCCGGGACAGACCGCCTACAACTCCGCGAAGTTCGCGGTCCGCGGCTTCACCGAGTCGCTGCGACAGGAAATGCTGATTGCGAAGCATCCCGTCAAGGTGACCTGTGTGCATCCGGGAGGCATCAAGACAGCCATTGCCCGCAATGCCACCGCAGGCCCCGGCGAAGACTTGGACACGTTCGCCCAGTTCTTCGACAAGAAGCTCGCCCGGACCTCACCGGAAGATGCTGCTGCCACCATCGTCAAGGGTGTGCGCAAGAGTAAGGCGCGGGTACTGATCGGCGCCGACGCGAAGTTCCTGGACGCCTGGGTGCGCGTGGTCGGCCCGAGCTACCAGCGAGTGGTCGCCGCCGTCGCCGGGCGTGTCCTTCCCAAGCCGAACTGAGGTCGCCGTGAGCTTCTCCTTGCCGCTCCCGGTAGTCGCCGCCGCGCTGCGGCCGTTCTACCGGCTGAGCCTCAACTCGCGGCTGCCGTATCCGGCGCAGAGGGCGCTGCTCGAAATGGCCGCACCGCTGCAGCAGATGCCGGAGGGGGCGGCCTGCCGGCCGGCCACCCTGGCCGGCCGGCCCGCCGAGCGGATCACGGTGGGCGCCACCGAGCGCCGGACCGCCGTGCTCTATCTCCACGGTGGCGCGTACACCATCGGCTCGCCCGCGACCCATCGGTCGCTGGCCGCACACCTGGCACATGAATCCGGAAGTGTGGTTTACACACTCGACTACCGCCTCGCCCCCGAACATCCGTTTCCTGCCGGGCTGGAGGACGCCGTGGCGGCATTCCTCGAGCTGACCACGGAACACGGGTACGAGACAGGACGACTGGCCATCGCCGGCGACTCCGCGGGCGGTGGCCTGGCGGCGGCCACGGCGCGGCGCCTGATCGACCGGCACGGGGTCACCCCGGCCGCGTTGGGACTCATCTCACCGTGGGTCGATCCGGGCAGGCGTGACACTATCCGGGACCGTGACCTCGTGGTGAATACCGCGTGGTCGTTCGACGCCGCCGAGAAGTACCTGGGGAGCGGAGACAAGTTCGATCCCGGTTATGCCCCGCTGCACGGAGATTTGAAGGGGTTTCCGCCCACTGTCGTTCACGTCGGACTCGACGAGGTTCTGTATCCACAGATCTTGGAGTTCGTCGACAAGCTCGAGAAGTCGGGCGTCGACGTGACGCTCACCGAATACGCCCGACTCTGGCACGTTGCGCACCTCCAGGCCTCGTTGGTACGCGAGGCTGCGGAGGCCGTCGCCGAACTCGGGGTTTACCTGAAATCACACATGTGCGTCCAGCCAGACACGAGCGACGTCGGCTGAATCGGCACCACCGCGGACCTGGCCGATCATGTCGGCCAGGTCCGCTGTCGTCAGCTCCCCCGCCACCACGTTCAGCGCCTTGATCTGGGGCTCACCGAGCGCCCCGACCCGGTAGAGCGGCACCACGTTCTGGGCTGTGAAGATCGCCTCGTCGTCGTCCAGCAGAACGAGGTCCGAGCTCGCGACTTCCGGGGTCGCGGTGGTCACTCCTGCCACCACGGCGCCATCCGTCTGTGCGGGGACGGAGAGTTCCGCGACCGCCGCGGCTCCGTCCGGAACCGCGCGCGTCTGCGCGAACGTGCAACCGGTCAGATCGGCGAGTGAGCCGGCCTCGAAATCGGGGGTGAGCACCGCGACGCTACGACTGCACGCGGGAATGAGCTCGTCGAGCGTCGTCACCGCCATCCGGGTAGACGTGTCCGCAGACACCGCCAGCGCGGACCGATCCTCCGCCGCCGCGTAATCGGAGATCGAAAGACCTTGCGGCAGCGCCTGACTCAACGCCTCGAACACCTCGTCCTGTTCCTTTTCGGTCGACTCCGGATCGTAGTAGCGCAGCAGCCGGCCGGTGAACTCGGGCACCAACGTCACTTCGCCCGCATCGAGCCGCCGAAGATAGGCGGTGCGGTCGCCCAGTCCGGGCTCGGTGGATGCCGGCGCACCCGTCGATCGGAGAGCGCCCGCGTAGATTTCGGCCAGGACCCGGCTTTCCGCCGTGTCGCCCGACCCCACCACCACCTCACCCGCGGTCTGTCCCGCGGAACCGTCGAGAGCAGTGTTGTCGACATCGCAGGCCGACAGCGCGCCGGGAATCAGAATTAGCACCGACGCTGCCGCCCACGCCCCGAGACGAGCGGACTTCCGGGAACTCCCGCTCCCCGATCCGCCCTTACCTGTCTGTGCCACCTCGCACGCCTTCCCTCGCATCACGCTGAGCCGAAACCAGTGTTGCCCACCTGCCTATCGTTACACTGACGCCACATCGGCCCGGCGGTGTGCCCACCGGATCTCCCGATCATGCGGCAGTAGTGAACAACGGCAGTAGTGAACAAACGGCAGTGGCGAACAAACGGAAGGACGCGCATGCGCACCTCGAACACATCCTCGGGTCGCGGGTTCGCCCGCCGCACTCTGGGCGGCCTCGCGGTCGCCACGGTTGCCGTGGTCTCCCTCGCCGCGTGCGGGGGCGGTTCCGATCCGTTGTCGGCCGAGGGTGAAGGGTCCGGTGACGACGCGAACGCCGTCATCGTGGGTTCGGCGAACTTCCCGGAGTCCGAGACGGTGGCCAATATCTACACCGAGGTTCTCCGCGCCAACGGTTTCGACGTAACCACGAAGTTCGACATCGGAAGCCGCGAGGCCTACATTCCAGCGCTGAAGGACGCGTCGATCGACGTCATTCCGGACTACACGGGCAACCTGCTGCAGTACCTCGACCCGCAGTCGACCGCCACCAGCGCTGCCGACGTCGACGCGGCACTCCCGGGCGCACTCGGATCGGAGTTGACGATCACCACCCCAGCTCCAGCCGAGGACAAGGACGCCGTCGTCGTCACCGCGGAGACCGCGCAGAAGTGGAATCTGACCTCGATCGCGGACTTGGCAGCGCATTCGGCGGAGGTCAAGTTCGGTGCCCCCGCCGAGTTCCAAGAGCGCCGCGCCGGACTGCCCGGACTGAAGGAGAACTACGGACTCGACATCGCACCGGCCAACTTCGTCCCCATCGCGGACGGCGGCGGACCCGCCACGGTCGAGGCTCTGGCATCGGGGCAGATCACCGCGGCGAACATCTTCACCACCTCGCCGGCAATCGAGAAGAACAACTTTGTGGTGCTCACGGACCCGAAGAACAACTTTCCGGCTCAAAACGTCGTTCCGGTGGTGCGCGCAGCCAAGTCGACGGCCGAGCTGACTCGAGCGCTCGACGCACTGTCCGCGAAGCTGACGACGGAGGAGCTGGTGAAGTTGAACGATGCCGTGTCCGGTGACGCCAAGACGGAGCCGGCGGCAGCCGCGAAGCAGTGGGTCGTAGACCAGGGGCTCGACAAGCCGGTCTCCTGAGGAGTCGACGGTGATCACATTTTCGGGCGTCACCAAGCGGTACCCGGACGGCACCACGGCGGTCGACAACCTCGATCTGCATATCGACGCGGAGTCGTTCACGGTCTTCGTCGGGCCTTCCGGCTGCGGCAAGACCACATCGATGCGCATGATCAACCGGATGATCGCCCCGACGGCCGGAACCATCTCGGTCGACGGCCGGGACATCGCCTCGACCGATGCAGTGAAGCTTCGCCTCGGGATCGGTTACGTGATTCAAAGCGCCGGACTGCTACCGCATCGCACCGTGATCGACAACGTCGCGACCGTACCGGTCCTTCGCGGTGACTCCCGCCGTGCGGCCCGTATGGCTGCGCTGTCGGTGCTCGAGCGGGTGGGTCTCGACACCGCGCTGGCGGGCCGTTATCCCGGCCAGCTGTCGGGTGGGCAGCAGCAGCGTGTGGGGGTGGCCAGGGCGCTAGCTGCCGACCCGCCCATTCTGCTGATGGACGAACCGTTCAGCGCGGTGGACCCCGTGGTCCGCGAGGATTTGCAGGCGGAGATGCAACGACTGCAGGCCGACCTGCGCAAGACCATTGTGTTCGTGACGCACGATATCGACGAGGCGGTCAAGCTCGGTGACCGGCTGGCAGTCTTCGGACCGGGCGGCCGATTGCAGCAATACGATGCGCCCGACACGGTGCTGTCCGCGCCGGCCACCGATTTCGTCGCCGGATTCGTCGGCCGCGACCGCGGCTATCGTGGCCTGTCGTTCCGCGCGGCAGACGAGGTTTCCCTTCATCCCCTCCGGACGGCCACCGAACGGGAGCTGAGCACACTGCGGCTCGACCGCGGCGATTGGGCACTCGTGGTGACCGATTCCGGTGTTCCGCGGGGCTGGATCGACGTCACGGGCGTCGAAGGCGTGCGCTCGGGCCGCCCACTGTCGGAATGTACCGCCGCAGGCGGCTCACTGTTCCCGCCGGGCGGAGACCTGCGGCAAGCGTTGGATGCGGCCATCTCGTCGCCGTCGGGAATAGGCGTGGCCGTCGACAAGGACGGTGCCGCCCGCGGCGGCATCCTCGGGTCCGAGGTCATCGAGAAGCTGACGCAACAGCGGGCCGCCGAGGATCGCGCGCGGAACGCGCAGTTCTTCGCGCCCGCGTCCACTTCTCCCGACAGGCCGTGATCCTGTGCGGTGGCTCATCGACAATTTTTCCGTAGTCGTCGACCTGACGAAGACCCACCTGTACCTGGCGCTGATGCCACTCCTACTCGGCCTGGTCATCGCCGTCCCGGTGGGCACCGCGATCCGGGGTGCATCGGTGCTACGCAAGATCACCACGACCATCGCCGGCGTCGCGTTCACGATTCCCTCGCTGGCCCTCTTCGTCACCATCCCGTCCGTCGTCGGATTGCAGATCCTCGATCCGCTCAATGTGGTGATCGCCTTGACCATCTATTCCACCGCCCTGCTCGTCCGCGCCGTCCCGGAGGCCCTCGACTCGGTTCCCGCCGACGTCGTCGACTCCGCGAACGCGATGGGTTTCACACCCCTACGTCGGGCACTGACAGTCGAGTTGCCTTTGGCCCTACCGGTTCTCGCGGCAAGTGTGCGCGTGGTGGCGGTCACCAACATTTCGCTGGTCTCGGTCGGTTCGCTGATCGGGATCGGCGGTCTCGGGACCCTCTTCACCCGCGGCTACCAGCGTGACTATCCCGATCAGATTCTCGCGGGGATCATCGCCATCGTCGTCCTCGCACTGGTCTTCGACCTGGCGCTGTTCCTCCTCGCCCGTGCGCTCACACCATGGACGCGGCAGAAGAAGGAGGCGGCGGCATGAGCATCTTCGGCGGGGCGTGGGACTACATTGTGGATCCGGCCAACTGGGAGGGCAGGGCCGGAATCGGGGCCCGCATCCTCGAGCACCTCTGGTACAGCCTTCTCGCCGTCGCCCTCTCGGCCGCCGTCGCGGTTCCGCTCGGTGCGGTCATCGGCCATCTGCGTCGAGGCGAGGTGCTGGTGGTGGGCTTGGTCAACGCGCTGCGTTCACTGCCCACGTTGGGCCTGCTGACCTTCCTCGTGCTGCTCCTCGGGCTCGGTCTCATCCCGCCGATCCTCGCCCTGGTGGTGCTCGGCATTCCGCCGCTACTGGCCGGCACCTACTCCGGTGTCGCGAACGTCGACCGGACGGTAGTAGACGCCGCCCGCGCGATGGGCATGACCGAGTGGCAGGTCCTCAGTCGCGTGGAGGCACCGAATGCGCTGCCGCTCATGCTCGGCGGACTGCGCAACGCCACACTGCAGATCATTGCAACCGCAGCGGTGGCCGCGTACGTCAACCTCGGCGGGCTCGGACGGTACATCTTCGACGGACTCGCCTTGCGTCAGTACGACCGGGTACTGGTCGGTGCGCTCCTCGTGACGATCCTGGCCCTCGTCGTCGACGGGCTTCTCGCGCTCGCGGTGTGGGCATCCGTCCCGGGCACCGGCCGGCTACGTCGTGGAATCAGCGCCCAGGAGTGGGCCGACCTGGCCGCCGCCGCGAAGTCCCGCTAGAACGGCAAACACCCCGGGCGGGAACCTTGGTGCGGGCTCCGGTCCGGGGTGTTCAACGGATTCTCGCTAGTCGGTGACGCCTTCTGCGCGAGCAGCGGCGGCGACTGCCTCCGCAACAGCGGGGGCGACGCGAGGATCGAGCGGGCTGGGAACGATCTTGTCTACAGCCAACTCGTCACCGACGACCGAGAGGATTGCCTCGGCGGCGGCAAGCTTCATGCCTTCGGTGATACGGCGGGCGCCGGCGTCGAGCGCACCGCGGAACACACCGGGGAAGGCAAGCACATTGTTGATCTGGTTCGGGAAGTCGCTACGCCCGGTGGCCACGATCGCCGCGTGCTTCTTCGCGACCTCGGGGTGGATCTCCGGGTCCGGGTTCGACAGCGCGAAAACGATGGCGTCGTCCGCCATGGTCGCGATGAGTTCTTCGGGAACCGTGCCCGCGGACACTCCGAGGAACACGTCCGCACCGTCGAGGGCCTCGACGATCCCGCCGTGCCGGCCGGCGGGGTTGGTACGGGCCGCGAGGTCGACCTTGACCTCGTTCAAGTCCTTGCGGTCGGCCGAGACGATGCCCTTGGAATCGAGCACGGTCACGTCGGCGATGCCGGCGGCGAGCAGGATGTTCGCACAGGCGACACCGGCGGCGCCGGCGCCGGAGATGACGACGCGCAGCGCGGAGATGTCCCGCTTCTGCACCTTCACCGCACCCTTGAGGGCGGCGAGGACCACGATCGCGGTGCCGTGCTGATCGTCGTGCATGACCGGGCAGTCCAGGGCCTCGATCACGCGCTTCTCGATCTCGAAGCAGCGCGGTGCGGAGATGTCCTCGAGGTTGACCGCGCCGAAGCTCGGGCGCAACCGGATGAGGGTTTCGACGATTTCGTCGGGGTCCTTGGTGTCGAGCACCAGCGGAATGGAATTGAGGCCCGCGAAGTTCTTGAACAGTGCGGACTTACCTTCCATCACCGGAAGGGAGGCGCGGGGACCGATGTCGCCGAGGCCGAGCACCGCGGAGCCGTCGCTGACGACGACCACGAGGCGGCTGGTCCAGGTGTAGCGGTCGGCGAGGGTCTCGTCGGCGTGGATCGCGCGGGAAACCTGCGCGACGCCGGGCGTGTAGGCAATGGACAGGGCGCGCTGGGTATCGAGGGCGGTCGTGGTCTCTACCGAGAGCTTCCCCCCGATGTGGCCGGCGAAGATCTCCTCGTCGGTCAGCTCGACCTTCTGCGGTGTGGTGGGTTCGGACACGATGGACACGATGACACTCCTGCTAAGTCCAGGCTCACTCGGGGCCGGGTTACTGTGAAGTAACCATGCGGATCGGCGCTGATCTACGTAGTTACTCCGCGAACGACAACTGGTGAAGCTTCCGGTGCGCGCGATCACTTTGGCCGCAGAACTTCCGAAGCGTGGATGGCGCTGGGCGGGTGAGCCCTTGGCAACGCTGCCATAAATCCCCGCCGAAGGGCGGTGGCGCCGACGTCGGAGTGGTGCTAAGTCAAGCACGAAGATCGCTGCACAATCAAATCGCCACGGGAGTCAGACGTCTCACGTTTTCCGGCTTCTACCTGTGAGAACAAGTTACCGACGGGTCACCGTGAGAGCCGGTTTCACATAACTCTCCGAGGGTCGGTCAACCCCACCATTGGGTGGCCAGCAGAAGCGCTGCCGCAGCGAGGACGGCGACAGATGCGAGCACCGCGGCGAGACCGTCACGGCGGTCGGCGATCCGCTGGGCCACGACCACGACCACGGACGCGACGATGTGCGCGGTGATCGAGACTGCTCCCGGCCCCGGGAATCCCCTGCCGCCGCCCACATAGGCGGACCCGATCACGACGAGACACAAGATCACCACACCGGCCGCGACGGCGCCACTGAACGCGCGCGACGCCCTGACGACAAATGAGCTGCGACGTGGCTCGCGCGGGGGCATGGACCTCGGCGTCGTCGGGCCGTAGGGGTCGTCACGGTCAGCGTCGTAGCCGTGAGGGTCGTAGTGGTCGCGGTTGCCGTAGCGGTCCGAATCGCGTGCAGTCATGCCGAAATCACCTGTGTACCGGAGGCTTTGGAGGCGAGCTTGTCGAACTCGTCGGGGTCCGTGCCGAACTCGCCCAGCCGGATCGTCTTGTTCGTCCCGTGGTAATCGGAAGATCCGGTGACGACGAGCCCCAATTCGTCGGCCAGTCCCTGAAGAACCGCGACATCGGCCGACGAGTGGTCGGGATGATGCACCTCGAGCCCGTGTAGACCCTCACCGGCCAGCTCCCGGACGTGATCGAGCGACAGCAGCCGTCCCCGCGCCCGCGCCCGCCCGTGGGCGAGAACGCTCACCCCTCCGGCCTCGGCCACCAGTTGCACCGCCTCGTCCAAGGGGGTGTCGGATTTGTCGACGAAGTACCGGCCCCGCGGCGCCAGCAGGTCGACGAACGCCTCATTGACACTGCTCACCACTCCGGCCCGCATCAGCGCCCTCGCCAGATGTGGGCGACCCGCGGCGGGACCCGCTGCTGCCAGGACCTCGTCGGCGTCGATGGGCAGGCCGTCCTCCATCATCAGCTCGGCCATGGCCCGGATCCTGACGACCCGCTCGGTTCGCAACCGTTCACGTTCCCGCGCGAACGCGGCGTGCGCGGGATCGAAGAGGTAGGCCAGCAGGTGAACCGCGACGGGACGACCGTCCTCACCCCGGCCCGCGCAGGACATCTCCATGCCCCGAACCAGGGTCAACCCGGCAGGCATAGCCGCAACCGCCTCTGCCCACCCCGCCGTGGTGTCGTGATCGGTGATGGCCACGACGTCCAGACCCGCGGCACCGGCCGCGCGCACGAGGTCTGCCGGACTGTCGGTACCGTCCGAGGCCGTCGAGTGAGTGTGGAGATCGATGCGCACCTGCCCAGTGTGTCAGGTGCGCTCGGGAAGGGTCCGGGCGTGCGTGCGTCGAGCGGTGTCGTGTCGTCCGGTCGTCGGGGATTCAGGACTCCGGTGCTCACGTAGGATTGCGCGACACCAAGTCCTCGGTCTCGACGCTGAAGGGAGTGCTCGCGCCCATGCCCTCACTTCCGGCACAAGGCCGCGACAAGTCCGCGGGTCCCCGGATCCGCATCCCCACCGCCCGCGCCGTGGTGGATTGCGGCGTGTATGTGGACGGCATCCGTCTGCCCGGTAAGTACACCCATCAGGCTGCCCTCGCCGAGGTCCGGCGGCGTGGCCGGGGATTCGTGTGGGTCGGACTCCTCGCACCCGACGAGGGTCAGATGGAGAGCGTGGCCGAGACGTTCGGCCTGCACGAACTGATGGTCGAGGACGCTGTCCACGCGCACCAGCGGCCCAAACTCGAACGCTACGACGACATCCTGTTCCTGGTGCTGCGGACCGTCAACTATGTGCCACACGATTCGGTCGCGACCGCCAGTGAGATCGTGGAGACCGGCGAGATCATGGCCTTCGTGGGCGCCGACTACGTCGTGACCGTGCGGCACGGCGATCATTCCGGGCTCGCGAACGTCCGGCGCTCGCTCGAGGAGAATCAGGAGCGGCTCGCGCTCGGCCCCTATGCCGTCCTGCACGCGGTGGCCGACCACGTCGTCGATACGTACCTCGAGGTCACCCAGGCTATCGAACACGACGTCGACGGCATGGAGGAGGCGGTGTTCAGCCCGCGGAACACCGTCGCGGTCGAGCACATCTACCTGCTCAAGAGGGAGATCGTCGAACTCCGCAAGTCGGTGAACCCGCTGTCGAACCCGCTGCTGCGGTTGACGCAGTCGCCCGGCAATCCGGTGCCGAAGGAAGTGCGGCGGTACTTTCGCGACGTGCTCGACCACCACACCACCGTCGCGGAGCGGATCGCCGAGTACGACGAGGTGCTCAGCTCACTCGTCGACGCGGCTCTCGCCAAGATCGCCGTCCAGCAGAACACCGACATGCGCAAGATTTCGGCATGGGTGGCCATCGCCGCCGTGCCCACGATGATCGCAGGAATCTATGGCATGAATTTCGACAACATGCCCGAATTACATTGGCAATACGGGTATCACCTCGTGGTGGCCTTCATTGTGTCGGTCACGGTGGGGCTGTTCGTCACCTTCCGCCGAAACAACTGGCTCTAGAGGGACGCCGCGCCGCGGTTCGGGTCGCGCACGTCGATGCCCGCCTCGGTCCACGCTTCCCGTAATGCCTCGGCGCCGCGCAGTCGCACCCACGCTGCCTCGGTTCCGGTGAGGGGCACGGCGGCGAGGAACTGCACCGCGTCGGCGGGTTCGGGAAGGGCGAGGTCCGGAATCGAGGACTTGCCCAGGAGCACCGCCGTGAACGGCGTGTCCTTCCACAACGGCTCGCCGAGGTCGAGCAGCGCGTCCTCGACGAGGACCACCCCCTCCACCGACGGCGCGGCCGCCAGCACCGCGAGCGTGCGCGCGACACCCGAGCTCACCCCGGCTCCCCCGCGCAGCGTCAGCACGAGTTCCGCGCGCGGACCCCGCATCGGGTCGGCCACCAATTCCCCGGGATCACCCATCGGGTGCCGGGAGCAACCCAGAGTCACGTACCGGACGAGGTCGTCTTCGGCGGGCGGGAACCGCAGCACGTCGAGAGGCTCGACCCCCAGAAACGTCACCGAGGCGGCGGTCGGCTCGGGCCCCCCGATCTGTTCGAGCAGGTGCGCACGAACGGCTGCCACAACGCTGTCAGTCACCCCGCCATCAAACCACCGCCCGCGCTCACTCGTCCCCCGGCCTCTCGAGCCGGTAGCGTCGGGCCATGGTCTCGGTACTCGCGGTCTCCGACGAGACGATCGAGTCGTTGTGGACCCCGCAGGGGCGCACCATGAAGGTCGACCTCGTCCTCGGGGCCGGTGATCTGCCCTTCGACTATCTCGAGTATCTGATGGACGCACTCGATGCACCGTGCGTGTTCGTGCCCGGCAACCACGACCCCGACCTTTCCGGCTATTCCGCGGGCCGTGTCGGATGGATGCGTTCCGGTATGCCGTCGACGTGGCCCGGCCCGTGCGGCGCCGTCAACGCCGACGGACGGATCGTCCGCATCGCCGGACTGCGGATCGCCGGCCTGGGCGGATCGATCCGGTACAACGACGGCCCCAATCAGTGGACCGAACGGCAGCAGCGCCGGCGTGCCCGCAACTTGGCCATGACGAGTGCGTGGCATGCGCGCCGATCCGGAGTAGCCGGTGTCGACGTGCTCCTCACGCACAGCCCGCCGCGCGGAGTCGGTGATCTCGAGGACCCGCCGCACCGCGGTTTCGAGTGTTTCGAGCAGCTGGCCGCACGGTTGCAGGCTCGGACACTCGTTCACGGCCACGTGCACCCGTACGGGACGACGCCCGTGGACAGAGTGCTCGGCTCCACGACGGTGATCAACACGGTCGGGTTCACTCTCATGGAGATGTCTTCGGGTACCGAACCGACGATCGTGAGGCGACGGCATGGCACGTGACACCGGTTTCCCCTCCGCCGACGCGGAGAACGACTTCACCCGTCAGCGCCGCCGCGCCGAGCTCTCCCGGCTGGTCAACTGGTTACGCAGGGAACCGGACGACGTCAACGAAATCCTGCCGTTCGACGAAGTGGTGGCCGCGCTCGGGAGGATCGGCGAACGGTCACTGGGATTGCAGGTGATCCCCGTCAACTCGATCGTCGGGAGCGTCGACCGCACCAGTGACTTCGACCGGTACTTCCGTCCTACGTCCGCCCGGATACGCGAACGCTGGCAGCGGCTCGCCGCAGCGCAGCGCCGCGGCGAGTCGGTTCCGCCGATCCAGGTGTACAGAATCGGGTCGATGCACTTCGTCAGCGACGGCCACCACCGCGTGTCCATCGCCTACGCGATGCACTGGAGCACCATCGACGCGTACGTGACGGAGATCCTGACCCGGATCTCGCCGGACGGCATCACGCAGCGCGGCGATCTGCTGATCAAGGACCATCGCCGGCTGTTCCTGAGCCGGGTGCCCCTCACCGGCGCCCAGCGCAAGGCGGTGACGGTCACCGATCCGTGGGAGTACGCGGAAATCAGCGAGTGCGTCGAAGCCTGGGGGTTCCGTCTCATGCAGGAGATGGGCGAGTTCGTGGGTCGCGACACCGTGGCGCGTCGGTGGTTCGGCGAGGAGTTCCTCCCGGTCGTGCGCATGGTCCGGGCCGCCGACATGCTGCCCGACCACACCGATGCCGAAGCCTACCTGTGGGTGGCTCGAGAACGGTATCGCCTGGTGCGCCAACATGTCTGGAACGACGAGATCATCGCCGAACTGAGCCAGCGGGCGCCCCGTAAGCACCGGTCTACGAGTCCGTGATCCGCACCTCCCGAGTGACGGCCTCGGGGTGTGCGAACTTCAGCAATCGGCGACCCTCCGCTTCGATGGCCGGCCGATGAGACTTGGCGATCTTCGTCAACGGCTCCACCTCGAGGATCACCCCGTCCTTCCCCACGGTCGTGGTCGTGAAGCCCGCGACCCTGCCGCCCACCAGCACAGCAGGCTTGATGATTCCGTTCTGAGTGAAGACCCGCTTCCGCACCTCGTCGTCGAGAATCCGCCTGCGATCCGCATGGGAAAGAAGCACATTGTCGAAGGCCGCGAGGATGCGCACCGGCGCAGGCACCCCAGCCTCCGGCCGCGGCGCGTCCGGAAGGTCGAAAAGTTCCGTTCCCGATTCCGCGGTGAACACCCGCAACTGCGGGCGCAGCTCGTCCAGGATCTCGCCGAGCCGGGTCAAGCCTGACCACGCCTGTGCATCCAGGGCACTCGCCGGGCCGAACGCGGCAAGGTAACGCAGGACCATCGTCCGTAGTGACGGCGCCGGGTCGAGTGGTTGCCCCACCCACGACTCGAGTGTCGCCAGCGCAGGCTGTCCCGACCTGCCCCACAACCCCCGCGGTGGCACCTGGACCATCGGCACGAGCCCGCGCACCCCGTGCGCGAGGGCCGCGCCGTCGCGTCCGGGAAATCGCTCCTCGAGCAACGGCCGCATCTGCAATTGCGTGCGCGGCCGATCCCGGACGAGGTCGCGGCCCGCAGCAGCGAGAGCGGCGACATCGATCCCGTCGAGGTGTGCGCGGTACTGCGTGTTGATGCGCAGATCCCGATCGAGGAGCGGCTGGACCAGCGGGCGGAATGTCAGGGCGTCGGCCGCCGACAACGCGAACACGGTTCCACGCATGGCGACGATGCGCACCACTTCGCGTCGCTCGATGAGCTCGGAGAGGGCATCGGGCCGGAATTTCTCGATGCGTGCCCACAGGGCGAAATACGGCGGCATCGGGGCCTGGGCCTGCAGCCCGCACAAGTGCTCGATCATCTCGAGAGCCGACGTTCCTGTTCGGCGTAGCAATCCCTGGCGGGCCAGCGTGGCCCGTCCCAGCGCCCGATCCGACATGCGTTCGGAACCCACCGCGTCGACCCCCTTTGTTAGTTAGCCCCAGTACCGTGTTTATCTGTCAGTGTCGACAGGACGACGCACGGAGGACCACATGAGCGCAGAACCTGGACCCACGCCGAGGATGCTTCTGCCGGTCATGTGCTTCATCGTCATGATTCTGGCGGTTCTCCAGACCCTGGTGGTACCGATCGTCGGCACGATCGGCGCCCAACTCGAGGTCGGGCCCACCGCCGTCGGGTGGCTCCTCACCGCCAACCTGCTCGCAGCGGCCACCGCGACGCCCCTACTCGGCCGGCTCGCCGATCTTCGCGGCACACGTCCGGTGCTGCTCGGTGTGCTCGTGATCGTGCTGGTGGGCTCGTTGCTCGGTGCGGTCGCCACGTCGATCGGTGTGCTCATCGTTGCCCGAGTGCTGCAAGGCGTCTCGTTCGCACTGTTCCCCATCGGAATTGCAGTCCTGCGCGACGAGCTGCCCCCCGAGAAGCTGACCGGGGCGATGGGCATTCTCTCGGGAACTCTGGGTTTCGGCGGATGTTTCGGGATCGTCCTCACCGGGGTGCTCGTCGCCGACGGCGCCGACTTCCACCGGATCTTCTGGCTCTCCTCTGCGATCACGCTTGCGGGTCTCGTCCTGGCGTGGTTCGCGATTCCCCGGCGCGCGCGGACGGGATCGGGATCCATGGACTGGATCGGTGCGGTGGGTCTCGCCGCCGGGCTCGTCCTCGTCCTTCTCCCGTTGTCCGAGGGAAGCACCTGGGGATGGGGTTCGCCCGCCACCATCATCAGCGGTGCTGCCGGACTGCTCGTCCTGACCGGGTGGTTCCTGTACGAGCGCAGAATCGCCCATCCACTGGTGGCACCCCGGTTGCTCACCGATCCGCCGGTCCTCGTCACACACCTGTCCGCCCTCGTGGTGGGAATGTCGATGTTCGTGATGTTCCTGGGCAGTTCGTACTTCGTGCAGACTTCTCGTTCGGTCGCCGGGTACGGCTTCGGCGCCACCGTGCTCGAGGCCAGCACCGTGTACCTGTTACCCGGCGCGGTCAGCGGAGTCCTCGCCTCGATCCTCAGTGGCACGATGATCCGCCACGTCGGCGCGCGTGTCGTGCTCATCGGCGCCAGCGTGGTCGGCGTCGCAGGCTTCATCCTTTTCATCGTCGCCCACGACCACACCTGGCAGGTGATCACCGCCATCCTGCTGATCAACACCTACATCAGCCTTGCCTACGCGGCACTGCCCTCGCTGTTGGTCGCCGAGGTCCCGCAGGACGAGACCGGCGTGGCCAACAGCATCAACTCGATCGCGCGGTCCGTGGGCAGCTCGTTCGCCAGCGCCCTCATCGCGACCCTGCTGGCCGAAATCACTCTCTCCGGCACCGACCTCGCGGCCGAATCCGCCTACCTCATCGCGTTCGCCACCGGCGCCGTTGCCGCCGCTCTCGCCGGGCTGCTGCCTTTCTTCGGTATCACCCGCGTGATCCGCATACCCTCCGACGCGGAAGAGGACGAGATCCATGCCACCGCGCTCGCCGCCGAATGGGGCACCGTAGGCGGCCTCGGTGGCGCGAACACGAGCTCCGGCGAACGGCAGAGGACATCGTGAGTTCGCCTTGTCCCCTCGGTCAGCGAGTGATATTGGCCCCGGAGTCCTGATCGAACACCGCGACTTTCGCGGGGTCGAACCACAACTCCACCGGGCTGCCCTGCGCCGCAGACGACTCGGTCGACAACCGGGCCACCAGATGTCCCCCACCCGCGACCTCGGTGCCCGAATCGGCAGCGAGCTCCTCGAGTTCCCGCGAACTCACCTGTGGTCCTTCGGCGGAGAAGTAGACGTACTTGTCCGAGCCCATCGACTCGAGCACCTCGACCTGGGCGGTGAACGTGGCACCAGCGGCTTTTTGATCCGCGTCGATCAACCCGGCGTCCTCGAAGTGCTCCGGGCGGATACCGACCACGACGTCCTTCGACGCCCCGGAGGAGGTGACCTTCTCACGCGAGCGCGGAGGCAGCGCGAAGTTCCCGAGGGGAGTCGAAATACCTTCCGCTGTCAGCTGTCCGGGGAAGAAGTTCATCGACGGCGATCCGATGAACCCGGCAACGAACAGATTGTTGGGATGGTCGTACAACTCCTGCGGTGCCCCGATCTGCTGGACGAGTCCCCCGCGCAGCACCACCACGCGGTCGCCGAGAGTCATCGCCTCGGTCTGATCGTGGGTCACATACACCGTGGTCGTTCCCAGACGTTGCTGGAGACGGGAAATCTCGGTGCGCATCTGCACGCGGAGCTTGGCGTCGAGGTTGGACAGCGGCTCATCCATCAAGAACGCTTTGGGACTGCGGACGATTGCCCGCCCCATCGCGACCCGCTGTCGCTGTCCGCCCGACAGATTGGACGGCTTGCGGTCGAGGTGCTGGGTGAGATCGAGGATCTTCGCGGCATCGTCCACCTTGGCCGCGATCTCCGACTTCGACATCTTCGCCAGCGTCAACGGGAACGCAATGTTCTGGCGCACCGTCATGTGCGGATACAACGCATACGACTGGAACACCATGGCGATGTCCCGGTCCTTCGGCGCCTTCTCGTTCACCCTCTCGCCGGCAATGCGCAGCTCACCGGACGAAATGTCCTCGAGGCCCGCGATCATGTTGAGAGTCGTCGATTTACCGCAACCCGACGGACCGACCAGAATGATGAATTCGCCGTCGGCGATCGTAATGTCGACGTCGCTCACCGCCCGCGCACCGTCCGGGTAGAGCTTGGTTACCTTGTCCAGCACAATCTCGGCCACAGGTTTATCCCTTCACTGCGCCGGACGTCAGACCGGCCACGATGCGTCGTTGGAAGAAGAGCACGAAGACGATGATCGGAATGGTGATCACCATCGCAGCGGCGGCGATCGACCCCGTCGGCTCTTCGAACTGCGAAGCGCCGGTGAAGTTGGCAATCGCCGCCGGTGCGGTGATCGAGCGCTCCGTGGAGGTCAGCGAAATCGCGAACAACAGGTCGTTCCAGCAGAAGATGAACACGAGGATTGCCGCGGTGACGATACCGGGCGCCGCAAGCGGTGCGACCACTTTCCGGAACGCCTGCGCCGGTGTGGCGCCGTCCATCTTGGCCGCCTTCTCCAGCTCCCAGGGGATCTCCTTGAAGAAGGCCGACAACGTGTAGATCGCCAAGGGAAGCGCGAACGTGATGTACGGCAGGATCAAACCGGCCCAGGTGTCGAACAATCCAAGTCGGCGCTCGATGTCGAACAGCGGGCTCACGAGGGAGATCTGCGGGAACATCGCGATCAACAGCGCCACACCCACCAGGAGCTTCTTGCCCGGAAAGTCGAGCCGGGCAATCGCGTAGGCAGCCATCGTCCCGATTACCACCGCGATCACCGTGGCAATCAGCCCGATGCCGATGGAGTTGATCAGCGCGCTGGTGAACGCGTCGGTCGAGAAGATTCCGCGGTAGTTGTCGAGCGTCCACTTCTCCGGAATGAGCTTCCCGTCCTTGATGGTGCCCGCGGGCTTGAACGACAAGCTGGCTATCCAGAGCACAGGAACGAGCGCATACAGCAGGACCAGCAAGTTGACCGCCGACCAGCTCAGCCTGCGTTGCCTTGTTTCGACCATGGTTATCGCTTTCCTTCCGTGTCGGACCCGGGAGCCGAGGCACCGAAGAGCTTGATGAAGACGAATGCGAGGACGGCCACGCAGAGAAAGATGAGAACGCTGATGGCCGAACCGATTCCGAGATTGAAGGCCTTGAACAGGTTGTCGTAGCCGAGGATCGACAGGGATCCGGTGTCGTTGGCGCCCTTGGTGAGCACGTAGATGTTGTCGAAGATCCGGAACGCGTCGAGGGTGCGGAACAACAACGCCACCAGGATGGCCGGTTTCATGAGCGGGAGAATGATGCGCACCAGCCGGGTCCAGGCCCCGGCGCCGTCGACCTGTGCGGCCTTGAGCAGATCGTCGGGTACCAGAGCGAGACCGGCCAGCAGCAGCAGGGCCATGAACGGCGTGGTCTTCCAGACCTCGGCGAGGACGATGATCGCGAGCGACGGAATCTGCTGCGTGAGGGGGGCACTGCCGTCGGGTAACAGATTCGCGAGGTATCCGGTTCCCGGCGTCCACGCGTAGTACCAGCTGTAGGCAGCGGCCACGGTGACGATGCCGTAGGGAATGAGCACCACTGTCCGCACGAGCCCCTTGCCCACGATCGTGCGGTGCATGACCAGGGCGAGGATCAGACCCAGCACGAATTCGATCACCACCGACACGGCAGTGATGCCCACCGTGACCGCGAACGCCTGCCACCAGTACGCGTCCGACAACACCGACACGTAATTGGCAAGGCCGACGAACTTACGCTCGTCGGGGAATCGGAGGTCGTAGCGCTGCAGGCTCAACCACACCGCGTAGACCACCGGATAGGCCGTCACGGCGATCATGAGAATCGCCGCCGGTGCCACCAGCCACAGTCCCAGCCGGCGCTCGGCCTTCTTCCCTTCGGACACCTGTCTCTTCGTCGGCGCTGCCGGCTTGTCGGTCCGGTCCACCGGCACGGCTTCGGTCGTCACGGAATCAGTCCTTCCGAGTTGACCGCCTTACGCACCTGCTCGGCGAGTTCGTCGACGGTACGCGGCGGATCGATGTCACCGACCGGGTTCAACGTGTCGGTGATCAGGGTCGAGATGCTCTGGTAGGCGGGTGAAACCGGACGCACTGCCGCCGTGTTCAGGCCGTCGCGCACCTGCTGCCAGGCGGGATACGCCTCCTGGAATGCCGGATCGTCGTACAGCCTCGCCAACGTGGGCGGCACACCACCGTTGACGGCGTTGTTGCGCTGGTTCTCCTCGTTACGCAGGCAGGACACCGCTTCGAACGCGAGGTCGGGGTGCCGGCTGGTCTTCGCGACCGCGATGTTGAATCCACCGATCGTGACCTCGGCCGGCCGGCCGGGAATCACCGCGGGGTACGGCGCGGCGAGGAAGTTCTGCTGCCCGTCGACCGTGAGCACCGTGTTGCCGGTATCGACGGAGGTGGTGTTGCCCTTGTCGTCGATGAACGGCAGGTCACCCTTCTCCGCGTTCTCGATCATGCCGGGAAGCACGAACGGCCAATTGACCTCGAAGGCCGCGCGTCCGCTTTCCATGCCGAGACGGGACGACGCCTCGTCGCCCTGCGAGATCGACGGGTCGGCGCCCTGTGCGGTGGCTACTCGCTTCATCACCTCGAGGGCTTTCAGCGCACCGTCACCGTCCGCGACGGTCACGGTGGTTCCGTCCTCGCCGACGACGGAACCGCCCGCGCTGGCCAGCAGGGTGTTGAACCACACCATCAAACCCTCGTACTGCTTGCCCTGCACCCCGATCCAGCTGGGCCGGCCCTCGCTCGCCAGCCTCTCGGAAATGTCGATCATCTGATCCCACGTCTGCGGCGGTTGCCCACCAGGCATGAGGTCCTTGCGGTACCAGAGCAACTGCGTGTTGGTGTTCAGCGGTGCGGCGTACAGCTGATCCTGCCACCGGGCCGACTCGAGGGGGCCTTCGAGCGTGCCCTCGGTGACCTCGGCCGCCACATCGTCGGGCAACGGCAATGCCCACCCCGCCTCGGCGAACTCGGCCGTCCACACGACGTCGAGCGTCATGATGTCGAGCGAGGTGTCGTTTCCGGTGAGGCGCCGGGCCAACTGCAGTCGCTGATCGTCTGCCCCCTTCGGAAGGGTGCGTTGCTCGATCGTGTATCGGCCACCGGCCGCGGCCGTGCAATTGGCTGCGGCCTCGGCATACTGTTCCGCACCGTCGGCCGCCGTGTAGAAGCTGAGCACGGTGCCGCTGTCCGGTGAAGCGCACGCCGCCAGCAGCGGAACCGTCAGGACGGTGGCCGCGCCGATGAGACCCCATCTGACTGCGAGTCCGGGCCTGCCCGGACGACCGGATTCTGTCGATGTACGCCGCACAGCCGCCTCCTCGAGCGGTCCTCACGAACCCAGTCGCGGTACGGCTGGCACGCAGGCCCGCACAGTGGTTCCTGCCGGATCGTGCAGTCCCGCCAGGTCACGGTTTCACCGAGGGGAAGACCCCTCGCATTGCGCCGTAAACCTATCCGAGATCGACCTGAAACTGGCGGAAATCACCGCGAACGAGACGAAAAGCGCGCAATCCGTAATACGAGCCCGCCCACGTCTCGGTTCAGAGCGCCAGCTTGGCCAGCATGTCGCGCGCCGCCTCCGCGGTCTTCGGCTCACACAGCACGTCGTATCGCCCGGCGACCAATTGCATGGTGGACGCGAAGTCACGGGTACCGCGAGTGGCCGCATACGGGATGGTGGTGGAGATCAGCCCGAAGATGATGCCGCCGACGATGCCCACCACGAGCGGTGCGAGGAATCCGCCCGTGACGATACCCAGCAGAAGGCCGAAGAAGACACCGAGCCAGGCACCTGAAACGATGCCGCCGCCAATGACTTTGGCCCACGTCAACCGGCCGAGTACTCGCTCGACCTGCATGAGGTTCACTCCGACGATGGTGACGTCCTCGACCGAGAACTCCTGATCCGACAGGTAGTCGACGGCACGCTGCGCCTCCGCGTACGTCGGGTACGAACCGATGGGCCAGCCCGTGGGAGGTTCCGGCAGAGCCCCTCGCCGCGCCCCGTTGGACTGTCCGAGTGGATTCGTCATCGTCAGCTGGTCTCCTCGTGTAATTCTCTCAGGATCGATCCTGTGAGAACCATTCTGCCTGTTTCGGCTAACCCTCGTCGGGCGGCGTGAACTCGGAGGTCCGCGTCATTCCCGCGGCCCGGCCCTTGGCCGAGATCACGAGGGCCATCTTCCGACTGGCCTCGTCGATCATCTCGTCACCGAGCATCACTGCGCCACGTCCTCCACCGGCCGCCGACGTGTGGAACTCGTAGGCGTCGAGGATCAGTTCGGCGCGGTCGAAATCGCTCTGTCGGGGGCTGAACACTTCGTTGGCCGCATCGATCTGCGTGGGATGCAGCACCCATTTCCCGTCGAAACCCAGAGCGGCGGTGCGCTGCGCAGAACGCCGGAACGCCTCCACGTCGCGGATCTGAAGATACGGCCCGTCGATGGCCTGGATGCCGTGTGCCCGTGCGGCCATCAGGATCGTCATCAGTATGTGATGGTAGGCGTCACCGCGGTCGTAGCCGTCCGGCTGTTCCCCGACCACCAGCGTGCGCATGTTGATACTCGCCATGAAATCCGCCGGCCCGAACACCAGCGTCTGCACCCGGGGACTGGCCGTTGCGATGGCGTTGATGTTGGTGAGTCCGATGGCGTTCTCGATCTGCGGTTCGATCCCGATCCGCCCGACCTCCAACCCGTTGGCCTTCTCGATCTGGGTCAGCAGTAGGTCGAGGGCCTGAACGTGGCTGGCGTCCGGCACTTTCGGCAGCAAGATGGCATCGAGGTGCGCGCCCGCACGCCCGACGACCTCGGCGACGTCGGCATGGGTCCACTCGGTGGTCCAGTCGTTGACCCGCACGACCTTGATCTGATCGCCCCACCCGTCCTCGGCAAGGGCGGCCGCGACGGTGACGCGGGCTTCCTGCTTCGCCAACGACGCCACGGCGTCCTCGAGGTCGAGGAACACCTCGTCCGCGGGAAGCCCCTTGGCCTTGTCGATCATCTTGCGACTGCTGCCCGGAACAGCCAGAACCGATCGGCGTGGCCTGAAGACGGAACTCATGACGGACGATCCTCCACTTTCCGCAGGTGTTCGATTCCCTGGATCCCCGTACGAGGATCTAGCCTGGCAATCATGGCAGCTGCGAACAAGGTTTTTGCAGCCAGGCTGGCCGGCCTGGTGGTACTCGGGCCCGACGGTGAGTCGATCGGCCGGGTGCGGGACGTGGTCATCACCGTTCGCATCGGGCGCCAGCAACCCCGGGTGCTGGGGCTGGTCATCGAATTGTTCACGCGCAAGCGCATCTTCGTGCCCATGCTGCGGGTCACGGCGATCGAGCCGAGTTCGGTGACACTGACCACGGGGAACGTCAGTCTGCGCCGGTTCACGCAGCGTCCGGGCGAGGTTCTCGCGCTCGCGCAGGTCCTCGATTCTCGCGTGCGGGTGGACGACCCGGAACTCGAGGAACTCCACGGGGTCGACACGGTGGTGGTCGATCTCGGCATCGAACTGACCCGTAGCCGTGACTGGGTGGTGTCGAAGGTCGCGGTGCGCGGCCATCGGGGCCGCCTCGGCCGGCGTACCGCCATTCACATCGTCGAGTGGCAGCACGTGCAAGGGCTGACGCATTCCGATCTGTCGATGCCGGGCCAGGGGGTGTCCGCACTCCTGATGCAATACGAGGGCATGCGTCCCGCCGACGTGGCCAACGCCATGCGTGAGCTCCCGGACAAACGGCGGCACGAGCTCGCACTCGCTCTCGACGACGAGCGCCTGGCCGACGTCGTGCAGGAGTTGCCGTCCGATGATCAGACCGACCTTCTGATGCACCTCGAGGTCGAGCGGGCCGCCGACATCCTCGAGGCCATGGATCCCGACGACGCCGCCGACCTTCTCGGCGAGCTGCCCGAGACGGAGGCAGAATCACTGCTCCAACTGATGGACCCGCAGGACTCGGAACCAGTCCGCAGGCTGCTCGAGCACTCGCCGGACACGGCCGGTGGCCTGATGACTCCCGAACCGGTGGTGCTCACGGCGTCCACAACGGTGGCGGAAGCATTGGCCCGCGCGCGCAACGAGGATGTGACGCCCGCGCTCGCGAGCATGATCTTCGTCGTCAGGCCTCCGACGGCCACGCCGACCGGCCGCTATCTGGGATGCGTGCACCTGCAGAAGTTGCTGCGGGAACCACCCGCAAGCCTCGTGGGCGGTCTGCTCGACACCGGTCTCCCACGTCTCGCGGCCGACGACTCCCTGGCGGCCGTCACGCGGTACTTCGCCAGCTACAACCTCGTGTGCGGCCCCGTGGTGGACGACGAGAATCACCTGATCGGCGCGGTCACCGTCGACGACGTCCTGGACCATCTCCTTCCGGAGGACTGGCGTGAAGAGGAGATCGACGGATGAGCGAGAAGGTTCCCAGCGTGTCGGCCCGTGGACTGTCGGATCGGCAAAGGCTCGACACCCCTCGCGGCGCCCGGCGCTTCCGCTTCACCTACGACGTGGAAGCGGTCGGCCGTGCAAGTGAGAACTTCGCTCGTTTCCTAGGGACCGGCCGGTACCTGGTGATCCAGACCGTGGTCGTGATCATCTGGATCGTCCTCAACATCTTCGCCGTCGAGCTGAAGTGGGATCCGTACCCCTTCATCCTCCTCAACCTCGCGTTCTCCACCCAGGCCGCCTATGCGGCCCCGCTGATCCTGCTGGCCCAGAACCGACAGGAGAATCGGGACCGCGTCTCGCTCGAGGAGGACCGGTCGCGCGCGGAACAGACCAAGGCGGATACCGAGTTCCTGGCGCGCGAACTCGCCGCCCTGCGCATCGCGATCGGCGAGGTGGCCACCCGTGACTACCTCCGCCGTGAACTCGAGGAGATCAAGACCCTGCTCGGCGACGAGGAAGAGGCCCGGCCCCGGCGCAAATGATCGCCGGTCATTCGCCCATTCCTCGGCACACGCAGTCACGAATATGTAACGTCGATCACAACTTCTCGGATGTACGCGGTGTGCGACAAGCAAGAGCACCGCAGGGGGTGGTGGAGTGCGGATACGTGGACTGGTGACGGTTGCTGCCCTGACGGTGGGCGCCGCCGCAACGCTCGGATCCTCGACGGGTAGTTCAGGCCCTGTCTCGGCCGTCGACACCCGTCAGAACGCGGCGGTCGAGACGGCCGCGCTGGCGTCCGCCACGCGTCTGTCTCCGGTGAGTGAACCGCAGGACGCCTACCTACCGCCCGCAGGCTTCGTGGCGCCTGCGCCGCGGGTCGCGAGATCGCAGCGCGCGGCGCCTCCGCCTCCCCCACCCGTGGTGATAAATCCCACATCGCCCGCGTCTCCCACCGGAACAGGGTTGATCGCCGCACCGGTGATCCTCAGTTCGCTCGGCATCCCGGAGATCGTGCTCAACGCGTACCGCTCGGCGGAACTCACGTTGATGGTGGAGGCACCCAAGTGCGGGGTGCCCTGGCATTTGCTGGCGGGTATCGGGCGCATCGAATCGGGGCATGCCGGTGGAGGGCGGACAGACTCGTCCGGCACCACCGTCACCCCGATTCTGGGACCGGTGCTGGACGGCCGGCTGGCCGGCAACGAGGTGATCCGCGATACCGACCGCGGCGCCACCGACGGCGACGCCGGACACGATCGGGCGGTGGGGCCGATGCAGTTCATTCCGTCCACATGGGCGAAATATGCGTCGGACGGCAACGCGGACGGCGCCGCAGATCCCAACAACGTATTCGACGCAACCCTGGCCGCCGCCCGGTACCTCTGCTCGGGCGGACTCGACCTCCGTGATCCCCTCCAGGAGACCCGCGCGGTTCTCCGCTACAACAATTCGGGGACCTACGCCGCCAACGTCATTACGTGGTCGAACGCCTACCGGAATGGCGGTACGCCCACCCCGAGTCAGCTGTCCGACTCGAGCACTCCGCCGCCCGGTGGCCTCACCGACGCTGCGGCGAACGGATCCGACCTCGCCCGTGAGCTCGCGGCTCCACCGGAGCTCCCGCCCGACGCGACACCGACTCCGACCACTCCGGCGCCTGCACCGCTGATCCCCGGCTTGCCTGCGCTACCCGCACTCCCATGTGTGTTCTTCTGCCCACCTGCCGACCCGGCCGCTCCCGCACCCGCGCCGGCGCCTGCGGAACCGGCCGCTCCCCCGCCGGCAATCGCCCCGGCCGTGGGAGTTCGCTAGAAGTTTCCTCGATCGCCGCCGCCGCCCGGCCGAAGCCGGGCGGCGGCGGCGTTTTCGTATGCCTTCCGGGTTCTGGCGCCGCGTCGCGCTGCCTTCCGCGCTGAGCCGCATGCGGGCGTGACCTTTCCGTGTTCGTTACCCTTGCTAGACGGGTCTCAGGTAACAGACCCGCGCGCCTCACCCGTATTGATCACGGTTGCGTAACGGAAATGTCTCGAATCGGGTAGCCTCGTGCCGTCCAGTTCACAGGCACATCCCGAACGGGGTCGCAGGAGGCAATCGAGTGGGTCGGCACAACAAGAAGACGGATTCCCATATCCGCCGCAATTCGGTCATCGCGCTCACCGGACTGATTCCCATCGGTCTGGTCACCGCAGCCAACACGGCCGGCGCCACCCCCAAGGTCCCGTTCTTCAGCTCCGAAGCCGCCGCGGACGTCGCGGACGTTGCCCAGGAAGCGACCGCCGCACCGAACGCCGAGGCCGTCACCCCTGTCGCCGACACCGCCGCCGTGGAGGCCGCGCCCGCAGTCGAGCAGGCCCCCGCACCTGCCCTGGCCCCGGTTCAGGCCACGCCACCGCTTCCGGCCAGCATCGCCCAGGGCGCCCTCGGCATACCTGCCATCAACGTGTCGGCCTACCAGAACGCCGAGCGCATCCTTGCTGTCGAGCAGCCCGGGTGCGGTATGTACTGGACGCTCATCGCCGGCATCGGCCGCGTGGAGTCGACTCACGCCTACGACGGCAAAGCCGACGACAAGGGCAACATGCTCGACGCCGTTCTCGGTCCGGTCCTCGACGGTCACCTCGCCGGCAATGCCGTGATTCGCGACACCGACGGTGGACGGCTGGACGGCGACAGCAACTACGACCGCGCGGTCGGGCCCACACAGTTCCTTCCGGAGACGTGGAACCGCTACGCAGGCGACGGCAACGGAGACGGCGCCGCCGATCCGCAGAACCTCTTCGACTCCGCGCTCACCACCGGAAAGTATCTGTGTGACGGCAATTTGGATGTCCGCGACCCGATCCAGGCGGCCAAGGCGGTCCACCGTTACAACAACTCGGCTGCCTACGTCGCCAATGTCTTGGCCTGGTCCGCGGGCTACGCCAGCGGTATCGTCCCGGCTGCGTCAGACCTGCCGCGCATCCACTGAGGACACATCCCTACCATTGAGTTATGTCAGTCCTGAGCGAGTCCGCTGTTCGTAGCGCCTTGGCGCGCGTCCAAGATCCCGAGATCCGGAAACCGATCACCGAACTCGGGATGGTCAAGAGCGTCGACATCGCCGACGACGACAGCGTCGATATCGCCATCTACCTCACCACTGCCGGCTGCCCGATGCGGACCGAGATCAGCGACCGCGTCACCAAAGCCGTGGCCGATGTGCCGGGTGTGGGCGCGATCCGCGTCGAACTCGACGTGATGAGCGACGAGCAGCGCACCGAACTACGTAAGTCGTTGCGCGGCGACTCCGCCGAGCCGGTCATTCCCTTCGCACAGCCGGGTTCACTCACCCGCGTGTATGCGGTCGCCTCCGGTAAGGGTGGCGTCGGCAAATCGAGTGTGACCGTCAACCTGGCCGCATCGCTGGCCGCGCGAGGTCTGTCCGTCGGTGTCCTCGACGCCGATATCTACGGTCACTCCGTCCCCCGCATGCTCGGCACCGACGCCAAACCCACCCAGGTGGAGCGGATGATCATGCCGCCCGTCGCGCACGACGTGAAGATGATCTCGATCGCCCAGTTCACTCAGGGCAACACTCCGGTGGTGTGGCGTGGCCCGATGCTGCACCGCGCGCTGCAGCAGTTCCTCGCCGACGTCTTTTGGGGCGACCTCGATGTCCTGCTCCTCGACCTTCCGCCCGGAACCGGTGACGTCGCCATTTCCGTGGCCCAGCTCATTCCGGGGGCAGAGATCCTCGTGGTCACGACACCGCAACAGGCGGCGGCCGAGGTGGCGGAGCGGGCGGGGGCCATCGCCTTGCAGACCCGTCAGCGCATCGTCGGTGTGGTGGAGAACATGTCGTGGATGGACCTGCCCGACGGCACCCGGATGGACGTGTTCGGTTCGGGTGGCGGTCAGGCCGTTGCAGACCGGCTGACGCGAGCCGTGGGCGCCTCGGTGCCGTTGCTGGGGCAAATCCCCCTCGAGCAGGCGGTGCGTGAGGGCGGCGACGACGGCGTGCCCATCGTGCTCGGTCATCCCGATTCGCCGGCGGCAATCGCACTCCGCGAGGTTGCCGACAAGCTGGCAGTGCGCAAGCGTGGGCTCGCGGGAATGTCGCTGGGGATCGACACCACCCGCCACCTCTGAGGCGCTTCGCGCCTGTGCGCCTTTCTGGTAGCAGGAACAACCAGAAAGGCGCACGAGCCCGGAGGGCCTAGGTTGCGTCGGTGTCGATGGGGGGACGCTCGCCTGCAGCGAGCGGCGTGTTCTGCGGCGGGGCGGGCGTCGACGGATCGGCGCTGACCGCCTTCGTTCCCGGCTTGTCGAACGACACCGTATTCGGCTTGTCGAAGTTGCCGGTGAGAATCGAATCGTCGCCGTCGAGCAGATGTTTGGTGATCACGGCGCGGGGGGTCATACCGCGAAGTTGATTGAGGTCGGCCAGCGGCTTGCGGAGATCATCGAACTCCGGTCCGAGTTCATCCTTCAGTTGCTGGCTCGCGCCGCTCGCGTACTCGCGGACCTGCCGCAAGGATCGCGTGACCCAACTGACCGCTCCCGGAAGCCGCTCGGGTCCCAGAATGACCAGAGCTGCGACGAGGAGGACCATGAACTCGCCCCAACCAATGTTGCCGAACACGTGGTCAGCCTACTGTGCGGTACGGGCCGACGCCCAGGCGGAAGGGGAACTCACAACGAATCGGGAGTCAATCCGAGGCCGGGGTCACGTCGACGTCGACGAGCCGCCCCTCACGGATCAGCTGAACCCTCACCGGCTGGCCGATCTTCTGGAGATTGACCGCGACCACGAGTTCGTCTGCGCTGGTCACCGTCCGATCCCCCACCTTCACGATCACGTCCCTCTCCACGATGCCGGCCTGCGCCGCAGGACTGTCCGACTGCACGTTGGCCACCTCTGCGCCGCTGGTGTTGTCGTTGACCACGGTGCGCGCATTGACCCCGATTTCGGGGTGGTGCATCTCCCCGTCGCGAATGAGGGTTTGCGCCACCGTCGTGACGTCGTCGATCGGGATTGCGAAGCCGAGGCCCACCGAGCCGCCGGACTCACTGAGCATGGCGGTGTTGATGCCGATGACGCGTCCGGTGTCGTCGACGAGCGCGCCGCCCGAGTTGCCGTGGTTGATCGCGGCGTCCGTTTGAACCGCGTCGATGACGGCGTTGGTGTCGGAGCCCTCGCCCGACAGCCGCATCGGCCTGTGCAGGGCGCTGACGATTCCGCGTGTGACGGTCTTGCTGAGGCCGAGCGGCGAACCGACGGCCACGACGTCCTCGCCTACCTGCACGTCCTCGGACCGGCCCAGCTCCGCCACGGTGAGGTTGTCGGCCGCCACCTTGAGCACGGCGAGGTCCATCTTGATGTCGCGCCCGACGATCTGTGCCTCGGTTTTGGTGCCGTCCGCGAAGATCACCTGAATCTTGCCGCCGTCCGGCGCGGTGGCCGCGGCGGAGATGACGTGGTTGTTGGTGACGATGTAGCCGGCACCGTCGATGACGACTCCCGAACCGGTGCTTCCCTGATCACCGACCGCCACCTGGATCGACACGACGGCGGGGAGCACGGCGTCGGCGACCTGAGCCACCTGCGACTGTCCGAGGTCTTCGTCTCTACCGTTCTGCGCGAGCGTGACCCGCTGGCTGGTGAGGGAGCTGCGGTCGGCGGTGATGACCGCGGCGAGGAGCCCGCCGATCAGGCCGATCGCCAGTGCGAGTGCGCCCAGTGCCGCGAGTGCGCGGGGTGCGACCTTGCCACCGAAGAGAACTTCGCGGGCCGTGAGGGCCGGGGCAGGGGGCTCCGTACGTTCCCGGGCGTGCAGGGCGGGCGATCCCAGTTCGACTCCCGCTTCGGGGTTCCGCCAGGGGTCGGCAGGGGGTGCCTCGTCGGGCGCTGCTTCCGGTGTGGTGTGGGGATCGCGCTGGATGGTCTCCGTCTCACCGGGCGGTCGGCCGAAAGCTTCCGCGAGGACGGGGTCGGGGGTGCGTACCTTGACGGCCGGTTCGCTCTCACGCTCAGCGCCGGACGGAGCGAAGGAGCCGGTGACCCCACTGGGGCGGCCGAATGCACGACTGGACGCTGCGTCGATCTGCGGCCGGTAGACCGGTCGGGGGTCGAGTCTCGGAGCGTCGGCGGGCCGCAGGGCCCCGTCCCCCGACGCGCGAGCATCGGATTCCGCAGCGTCGGTAGCCGGGGTCTTGTAATCCGCCGTCACGCTGTCGTGTCTCCCTCGTAAGAGTCAGTTCCGGGCCCCAGTATCACCGATGACTCCAGTATCACCGATGACTGCGGGCGCACGGACACCGCCGTCCCCGGTACCGAGAGGGTCAACGGCGCCAGCGCCGCGACCACAGCCGACTACTCACCGTCGAGTCCGCAGTGGGTCCGGCAAACGGGGCCTTGTCGGCGGGTTCGCCCGAATTGCAGCTGGGGATCTGGCTCAGCAGACCGAGAAGGCCCGACGGCATCGCCACGTCGGCACTGCGACGGAGAGCCCGCCGCGCCTGCTGCTGTGCGTCCACCTCGAACGCGCACTCGGCGCAGATCGACAGGTGGTGGGCCGCCCGCAGGTAGGCGGACATACGGAGTTCACCGTCGACGAAGGCGGCGATCGCCTCACTCGCCAAATGCTCCGTCGAGCCAAATTGGCGAGGTACACGCCCCTGCGTCATTCGTCCCTCCTGATAACTACCCGACACCGATCTGATCGGAGTCAACCTTTCCGTTCACAGCCAGATGCTCACGCAGAGCCTGACGGCCGCGGTGGATGCGACTGCGCACGGTTCCGAGTTTCACACCCAGTGTGGCACCGATCTCCTCGTATGACAGACCTTCGATGTCACAGAGCACGACGGCGGCGCGAAACTCCGGTGCCAGCGAGTCCAGCGCTGCCTGCAGATCGGCGTCGAGCCGGGCGTCGTGGTAGATCTCCTCGGGGTTGGGCCCGTCGGCCGGGACCCGGTCGTAGTCCTCGGGCAACGCTTCCATGCGGATGCGGTTGCGGCGGCGGACCATGTCGAGGAAGAGATTGGTGGTGATGCGGTGCAACCAGCCTTCGAAGGTGCCGGGCTGATAGTCGGACAAGGAGCGGAACACGCGAATGAACGTGTCCTGGGTGAGGTCTTCGGCGTCTTGCGCGTCGCCCGACAACCGGTAGGCCAGACGGTAGACACGGTCGCCGTGTTCCCGGACGAGTTCGTCCCAGGACGGCATGGCCGACTTCTCGCCGGTGGCGTCGAACACAGCGGTGCCCGTCAGCTCGGGTTCAGAGACGGCGTCACCACCGACCAGCGCGGGCTCGACACCCGGCTGCTCGGTTCTGTCACCGTCTCGCGCCATTGTGTGGTTACTCATCGAGTTAAGTGGATCCTCCTGGTCAGGACCGCGGATCACGTCACGTGGTATTAGGGGACAACTCCCGACGGTCCGGAATTGTTCCCGGGCCCCCGCCTGTACTTCACCTCGTTGCAATCTGCCCGCCGTGCGGTCTTCGGATCTGGCGATGGTCATACTCTCTCCCACCGCGATATGTGTGTGGTGTGAGCAAGCTGAGGTATTCCTGAGAATTTCGCTGTTCACCGGGCAACCCGCACACGCCGATCGGGTGGCATCGAGCGCGCCTCGCAGCGGCGATGACGAGACCCCGATAGCCTCATGTGCGTGCAGACTAACGCCGAACGGATACTCACCCACGCGGAAGGGGCCGTCCGTGAGGACGAGGCCCTCGGTGCGGCCAGGGAGCGGGCGGACGACCTCGGTGCCGCACCGGTACCGCCCGCGGTCGGTGCTGCTCTCGCTCTGTTCGCCCGCATGCTCGACGCCAAGACAGTAGTCGAGGTCGGCACGGGCGCAGGTGTAAGCAGCCTGTGGCTGCTCCGCGGCATGCGCGAAGACGGCGTTCTCACCACCATCGACAGTGAACCGGAGCACCAGCGCGCCGCCAAGTTGTCCTTCCGGAGCAACGACATCGCGCCCGCACGCACGCGGCTCATCAACGGACGCGCCCTCGATGTGCTCCCCCGCCTCGCCGACGGCGCGTACGACCTCGTCTTCGTCGACAGTGCACCCGTCGACCACCCGCATTACGTGCGTGAGGGCGTCCGGCTCCTGCGTCCCGGCGGCGCCATCGTCCTGCACAACGCGCTCCACGGGGGACGTGTGGTCGATCCGAGCCAGCGTGATGCCGCCACCGTCGCTGTGCGTGAGGCAGCCAAGGCTCTGGCCGAGGACGATCAGCTGATCCGGGTGTTCCTGCCGATCGGCGACGGCCTGCTGTGCGCGTCCAAGCTGTGAGCTAGATCCACACGCCCTTGCCGATGGCGACGACCCCGCCGTTGCTCACCGCGAAGCGCTGCTTGTCCCGTTCGAGGTCGACGCCGATGATCTCGCCGTCTCCGACCACCACGTTCTTGTCGAGGATGGCGCGGCGCACCACAGCGCCCTTGCCGATGCGCACGCCGGGCATGAGCACACTGCCCTCGACGGTGGCGCCGTCGTCGATCATCACGTTCGAACTGAGAACGGAGTTGCGGACCGTCGCTGCGGAGAGGATGCACCCGGCGCCCACCACCGACTCCTGGGCCAGCCCACCCTTCACGAATTTTGCGGGCGCCAGGTTCTCCGTCGCACCGCGAATCGGCCATCGACGGTTGTAGAGGTTGAAGATGGGGTGGACCGACACCAGGTCCATGTGTGCGTCGTAGAAGGCGTCGAGTGTTCCGACGTCCCGCCAGTAACCACGGTCGCGGTCGGTGGCGCCGGGAACGACGTTGTCCTTGAAGTCGTAGACCGACGCCTCACCGGCCTCCACGAGCGCGGGGATGATGTCGCCGCCCATGTCGTGGTCGGAGTCGGAGTTCTCGGAGTCGGCGCGGATGGCGTCGACGAGCACCTTGGTGGTGAAGACGTAGTTTCCCATCGAGGCGAACGTCATGTTGGGGTCGTCCGGTGTGCCGGGCGGATGCGCGGGCTTTTCGAGGAACTGCACGATGCGGCCGGATTCGTCGCTGTCGATGCACCCGAACGCGAAGGCCTCGCTGCGCGGCACACGAATTCCGGCGACCGTCACGCCGGCACCGGAATCGATGTGATGCTGCACCATCTGTTCGGGGTCCATGCGGTACACGTGGTCGGCACCGAACACGACGATGTACTCGGGATCCTCGTCGTAGACGAGGTTCAGTGACTGCAGAATCGCATCCGCGCTGCCCGTGTACCAGCGTGGACCCAGACGTTGCTGCGCGGGCACCGGAGTGATGTACTCCCCGGCAAATCCCGACAACCGCCACGTCTGAGAGATGTGGCGGTCCAACGAGTGCGACTTGTACTGCGTCAGTACACACAGGCGGAGATATCCCGCATTGACCAAATTGCTGAGCACGAAATCGATCAGCCGGTAGGCACCGCCGAACGGTACGGCCGGCTTCGCCCTGTCCGCTGTGAGCGGATAGAGACGTTTGCCCTCGCCGCCGGCGAGCACGATTCCAAGCACATGTGGCTGGCTCCTCACCCTGTCAACCTATCGGGCGGCCCCTCCCCCCGCCAGCGAAGCGCCGAGTCACCATTCGTCCGATATCCGAATGTGTCCGACATCGGTTGGCCCGAACAGGCCCGGACGGTTACGTTAGGCGCGTGCGGGTGGCGATGATGACCAAGGAGTATCCACCGGAGATCTATGGCGGTGCCGGTGTACACGTCACCGAGCTGGTTGCTCAGTTGAAGCAGCTGTGCGAGGTGGACGTGCATTGTATGGGTGCTCCGCGCGTCGGCGCCTTCGTGCACAATCCCGACCCGGCACTGACGGGAGCCAACGCCGCACTGGCGACATTGTCTGCCGAATTGCGCATGGCGGACGCCGCAACCGGCGCCGACGTCGTGCACTCGCACACTTGGTACACCGGGCTGGCAGGACATCTGGCGGCCGCACTGTACGACGTCCCGCACATCCTCACCGCTCACTCACTCGAACCCCGCAGGCCGTGGAAGGCGGAGCAACTCGGTGGTGGCTACCGTGTGTCCTCCTGGTCCGAGCGCAACGCCGTCGAGCACGCAGACGCCGTGATCGCCGTCAGCGCCGGGATGCGACTCGACGTGCTCGACGCGTACGCGTCGATCGATCCCGCCCGGGTCCACGTGGTACGCAACGGGATCGACACTTCGGTGTGGCATGCCGGGCCTTCCGGTCCCGGACGGTCCGCGCTCACCACGATCGGCGTCGACCCCGACAAGCCGATGGTCGCCTTCGTCGGTCGCATCACGAGGCAGAAAGGTGTCGGGCACCTCATCGCGGCCGCACACCATTTCGCGCCGGACATCCAGTTGGTGCTCTGCGCGGGCGCCCCGGACACACCGGAGATCGCCGCGGAAACCGAGCAGGCCGTCGCCGCCCTCGCCGCTCACCGGGGCAATGTGTTCTGGGTACGCGAAATGCTACCGACCGAGCAGGTGCGAGAAATCCTCGCAGCGGCAACAGTATTCGTATGCCCGTCCGTGTACGAGCCGCTAGGCATCGTCAATCTCGAGGCGATGGCCTGCGAGACGGCGGTAGTGGCATCCGACGTCGGTGGCATCCCCGAGGTTGTGGAAGACGGCGTCACCGGTCGTCTCGTGCACTACAACTCGTACGAGCCGGACAGTTTCGAACATGCATTGGCAGAGACGGTCAACGAGGTCGCTTCCGATACCGCCGCGGCCGCCGCGATGGGTAAGGCGGGGCGAGCCCGTGCCATCGCCGAATTCTCCTGGGCCGCCATCGCACAGCAAACCCTCGACGTGTACCAGGACGCCCTCTCCCGGCGTTGAACCGACTGCCGGGGACGGCCTTGTCAGCGGCGCCGGTACGTGGAGACCGTCACGGACGCCGTCACCGGATACTCGCGGGGCAGGTCGGCGATCGAGGTTGCGAGCCGCTCGGGTGTGAGATGGCGAGCCGAGGGCCCCATGCCGACCAGGCGCGTGAGGTCGTCGTGCGTCAGCGACATCGGGTACTCGACGTCCCTGACGTCGGTGCGGTCGAAGCGCCCGGACATGGCCGCACCGAGCCGCTCGACCTTACGGTCGTCGACACGCACCATGCCGAGTAGGTCGACGAGTTCGGCCAGGTGTCGCTCGGTCGGGGTGAGGACCACCAGTGCGCCGCCGTCGCCGAGCACTCGATGCGCCTCCTCTGCATTTCGCGGCGCGAACACGCACAACACGTGGCTCAGGACTCCGTCGCGCACCGGCAGGTGGTGCCAGACGTCGGCGACCACCGCCCCCGCACGCGAATGCGCCTTGGCGATGCGGCGGGCCGCGTATTTGGAGACGTCGAGCCCGATGCCTCGGGCCGTCGGAACCGCGTCGAGGACACGGGCAAGGTAGTGACCTGTGCCTGCGCCGATCTCGAGAATCGCCGGCTCGGGATCGTCAGTAACTCTGACCGCGTCCGCAGTAACTCTGACCGCGTCCGCGACGGCGTCCATCAACGGGTCGAAGCTCCCACCCGCCAGAAAATCGGCCCGTGCGGCAATCATGTCGGGACTGTCACCGTCGAACTTGCCGCCGGCGCCGGTCATCAGGCTGACGTAACCCTGGCGGGCCACGTCGAAGCTGTGGCCCGCGTCGCACAGGAGCGTATTTTCGTCGAGTTCGAGGCCGGCCCCGCATTGCGGACAGGCAAGCAGGTCCACCACATCAGACAACACGAGCGCGCGCCTCGTTTCCTTCCGGACAGGGAACAGGCCCCGCACCGACAACGGCGACGGGGCCTGACCCATGAGGTTCTCTCTGCACCCGACTAACTGGTGACGCCCTTGAGCTCTTCACCGAGTGCAGCAGCTTCCTCCGGGGTGAGCTCGACGACCAGACGTCCACCACCCTCGAGCGGAACCCGCATGACGATTCCTCGTCCCTCTTTGGTTGCTTCGAGGGGACCGTCCCCGGTCCGGGGCTTCATGGCCGCCATCCTCTGCTCCCTCCAGATCTGCGCTGCCTGCGTGCGCCTCGACAACTTGTGGTGCCTCGCCGAATCACTCGGCGAGGCTCGTGACAACCATTCTTCCCTATGGACACGAGTACCGGGAACCTGAGTTCCAAATAGGCGCGTTCACCGGCGGCTCAGGCGGCCGGTGGAACCCAGCACCCGGCGACATGGTCGTCGACCATCCCGGTAGCCTGCATCAGCGCATACGCCGTGGTAGGGCCCACAAACTTGAATCCGCGGCGCTTGAGTTCCTTGGCCATTGCGGTGGACTCGGCGGTGACGGCCGGAACGTCGTTCACGGTGGCCGGCCGGCTCGGGCGCGGCGGCGGGGCGAACGACCAGAGCAGGGTGTCGAGGTCGGTGTCCTGCAGCTCCAGAATCGCCCGCGCATTGCTCACCGAGGCCTCGATCTTGGCACGGTTGCGCACGATCGACGCGTCCGCCAGAAGGCGTTCGACATCCCGTTCCGTGAACCTCGCGACCACCTCCGGGTCGAACCCGGAGAACGCAGCACGGAATGCGTCACGTTTACGCAGGATCGTGATCCATGACAGTCCCGACTGGAACGCTTCGAGGCACAGCCGCTCGTACAACTCGTTTCGCCCGTGCAGCGGCCGGCCCCATTCCTCGTCGTGGTAATCCCGGTACAGCCGGGAGCCATTCGTGTCGACCGCCCACGTACACCGCACTCGATCATCGGGCTCGGTCACGACGACTCCGCCGGACGGTCGCGCGCCGACTCAGCCTCCGCCAATTGTTCACGCAGCGAATCGATTTCGCGAGCCAGCCGCGCCAGCGCCCAGTCCACCTCGCTCGCTTTGTATCCCCGCAACGTCTGCTGAAAACGCAAGGCCTCCACGTCCGCCCCGGTTACGCCCCGTGCCGGCAAGACCGTCAGGGTGGTGCCCGGAGGCAGCGGCTCCAGTTCCTCGGAACGGCCGAACACCGCACTGGCGGCGAGGAACAACATCGCACCGACGAAGGCCATGACGAGCAGATAGAGCAGGGCTGTCACCATGCTTCGATCCTGTCACGGACCTCCGACAGCAGCCACAGGCCGGGTTCCCGTCAGGGGCACACGGTGTTCATCGGAGGACGATCCGTCAGAGCCACTTCCGTCGTCGTCGGGACGAACGAATCGCCGTCGACGAGGAACTGGGTGAGACCGGCCCCCGAATCCTCCACTCCACACCTTCGCATCATCGTGCCGATGATCTGCCTGCTCATCACACCGAGTTCGGACAGCGGGCGGTTGCGGTGCTTACGCACCCCCAGATTGACCTGGCCGATGGCACCGAGGCCGAGGCGGTCGTAGGTGTCGAGCAGCAGCCCGATCTCGACGCCGTACCCCGGCGCGAAAGGCACCGCCGACAGCAGTTCGCGGGTGCCCGCGTATTCACCACCGAGCGGTTGCAGCACACTCGTCAATTCCGGCCGCAGAGCCGCCAGCAACGGACGCGCCACCAGTTCGGTGACACGACCCCCTCCGTTGGCATCCTCCGTCCCGCTGAGCCGCAACGGACGACGGTAGTAGCCCTTCACGAGATGGATGCCGTCGACGGTCAGCAGCGGTCCCAGTAATTTCGGCACGAAGGCGGGGTCCGGGTTGATCAGATCGGAATCGACGAAGGCGATGAGGTCGCCGGTGCTGGCGGCGACGGACCGCCACAACACCTCACCCTTGCCCGCCACCGGCGGGTACGCGGGCACAGCCTCTTCGCGGCTGATCACGGTGGCGCCGGCCGACCGGGCGCGTTCGACCGTCAGATCCGTCGACCCGGAGTCGAGCACGATCAGCTCGTCGACCAGCCCGCCCAGCAAGGGGTGGATCGTGTCGACCACGGCCGCGACGGTCTCTTCCTCGTTGAGCGCAGGCAGGACCACCGACACGGTCCTGCCCGCCTTGGCTCGTTCGAGTTCGGCGATACTCCACGACGGCTGATCCCAGCTGTTCGCCTCCGCCCAGGTGCGAGGGGTGTCGACCGCCAGCATCGAGCGGGGCACGCCCGCCCCGACCGCGCTCATGCCAGCCCCCGCACCGTGCGGGCGGGTGCGCGCCTACCCTGAATCGCGGCCACCATGTCCACCACTCGTCGAGTGGGGGCAACTTCGTGAACGCGGAAGACGCGTGCGCCTCCCGCTGCGGCCATCGCTGTCGCTGCCAATGTTCCCTCCAACCGCTCGGCGAGATCTACCCCTAGAGTCTCCCCGACGAAGTCCTTGTTACTGAGCGCCATGAGCACTGGCCACCCCGTATTTACAAGATCTTCCACTCGCCGCAACAACTCGAGCCCGTGATAAGTGTTCTTCCCGAAATCGTGGGTCGGATCGATGAGGATGGAGTCGGTGGGGACGCCCAGTCGAGCGGCTCTCTCGGCGGCAGTGACCACCTCCCGCAGGACGTCGGCCACGATGTCCGCATAGCGAACCCGGAACGGCCGGGTCCTCGGTACCGCTCCCCCCGTGTGCGAGCAGACGATGCCGGCTCCGGTCTCCGCGGCCACCTCCACGAGCGCCGGATCCGCGCCCGCCCAGGTGTCGTTGATGAGGTCGGCCCCCTCGGCGCGGGCCAGTCGCGCCACCTCGCTGCGCCAGGTGTCGACACTGACGAGCAGCTCCGGGAAGCGTTCGCGGATGGCGGCGACGAACGGCACCACCCGCCGCGTCTCCTCGGCGGCATCGACGACGTCACCCGGCCCTGCCTTCACACCCCCGATGTCGACGAGGTCCGCGCCCTCGTCCACGGCGCGCTCGACCGCCGCCATCGCCGCCGAGTCGGTGAAGGTGGACCCGCGGTCGTAGAACGAATCGGGGGTCCGGTTGACGATGGCCATCACCAGCGCGCGGTCGGTGGCGACCGGTCGCCCGCAGAGCGTGGACGACGGGCAGTCCGGGGCGGGTGGTGTGTCTTCGTCGGCCATGTCACCCATATTGGCACGCAGCGGAATCGAACCACCCGTGAGCACTTCTCAACAGTGGGGGGGCTGTTGCGAAATTGAGGGTCGGGGTGCCCGCGTGTCTACATGCTGTGACCTGCGGTTTCCTGGATAATGTGTTGGTGGCCAAGGGATATCGACCGGTAGATCGTGATCAGCAGTTCCTGTTGCCGCCGGACATGCGGGAGTGGTTACCGGCCACCCATCCGGTGTGGACGGTGATCGAGATCGTCGGCACCCATCTCGATACCCGGGCGTTCCATCACGGCCGCCGCACCGGCGGTGCGGGGCGGGCCGGCTACGACCCGGACATGCTGGTGACCTTGCTGATCTGGGCGTGGTCGCGGGGAGTGTGCTCGTCCCGGCAGATCGAGCGGGCCTGCTCGGAGGTGGTGTCCTACCGGGTGATCTGCGCCGGAGACGCCCCCGATCACGCGACGATCTCGCGGTTCCGCAAGGACAACCACACCGCCTGCGAGGAGTTGTTCACGCAGGTCCTGATCCTGGCCGCGCGGATGGGACTGGGCCGACTCGAAACGATCGCGTTGGACGGGGTGAAGATCGCCTCGAACGCCTCGAAGGACGCCAACCGCACCGAGGACGGGCTCCGCCGAGCGGCCGAGGCGGAGGCCGCGCGGATCGCCGCGGCGGCGGCGGCCGCGCACGCGGCGTGCGACGACGCCGAGGACGACCTCTACGGCAACGACGGTCCGGGACCGGGGCAGGTGCCGGCGGAGTTGGCCGATCCGGCGACCCGCTCAGCGCGGATCGCGGAGGCGTTGGCCCAGCTCGAGACGGAAAAGCAGGACCAGGATGCCGACCGGGACCGTAAGGCCCACGATTATCTGAGCAGGCTCGATGCGGGTCAGACGGTGATGGGGCGGGTGCCGGTGGGGGCCGAGGTCGCCGCCGCCGAGCGGCGGCTGGCGCAGGCGGTCGCCGCGCAGCAGGGTGTGCTCGACCGGTTCCGGGATGCTCCCGCCGCCGGTCGGGGCCGGTTCGTGCCGAAACCGGTCGACGAGCATCATCTGGTGCGGCGGCGGCGCACCGAACTCGAAACCGCCCTGTGTAAACACCGCGAGCGCATCGCCGCCGCCGGGCAGCGGCGCCGCAACATCACCGACCCGGACTCGCGGTTGCAGCCGCTGCGCGGCGGCGGGTGGCTACAGGGATACAACTGTCAGGCGTTCACCAGCGAGGACGGGGTGATCCTGGCCACCGGGGTCGGGACCAGCCCCGCGGACTATGACTACTTCCCTGACCTGGTCGACAAGGTCGGCAAGGCCGCGCAACTGATCGACGCCACCCGTCGCGGCCGAACACTTCCCACCGACCCGCCCCCTACCGGCCCGGACCCCGCCGACCCGACACCGGAGGAGTTGATCGGGGTGATGCTCTTCGACGCCGGGTACTGCTCGCGGAGCAACCTGACCTCGCCCGGCCCGGACCGGTTGATCGCGACCGGCAAGAGCCGGGACCTCGAGGCCGCCGCGGCCGACGATCCGATTGCTGGATCCGCACCACCGCACCCGCACCCGGATCCAATCCGGGCGATGGCCGATCGGCTACGCACCGAGGACGGCATCGCCACCTACCGCAAGCGCTCACCGATCGCCGAAACCGTGTTCGGACACGCCAAACACAACCTCGGCTTCCGCCGGTTCACCAGCCGCGGCCTCGACCGGGCCCGCAGCGAATGGGCGTTCCACGCCGCCGTCCACAATCTCGGCAAGATCCTCACCCACCTCACCGGCGGAACCACCCTCCCGGCCACCACCTGACCGAGAGCCGCAAAGGTGCGGGATCCCCCACCGCGGCACCCCCTCACCCGCCAGCGCGGTCACACATTTCGCAACAGCCCCTGGGCTGTTAACAAGTACTCACGGGCGGCGGAGGCGCATCGTCACCCCTTGGGGAGCGCGCCCTTCGCGACTTCGTCGACGTAACCCTCGTAGGACGGGCAGTATCCCTTGCTGCGTCCGGCGAGAACGAAGAGCCGGGCGGTGTCCTCCACGTCGTACCCTTCCTTGCGCAGTTCCACCTTGCGGCTCTTGAACGTCGACGTCTGTTCGAGGGAGTCGACGACGCGGACGAACAGTGGCACGGCGTACGACGGCAGCCGCTCGAAGAGGAGGGACGCCACCTCCCGGCCGTCGAACTTCTCGCCGTCACACAACGTCACGGCCGCCATACCCGCGCGCCCGTCCGTTCCCGGGATCTCGACCCCGTAGACGACGGCATGCTCGACCGCGGGGTGCGCGAGGATCGCCCCCTCGACCTCGGTGGTCGCCACGTTCTCGCCCTTCCAGCGGAAGGTGTCGCCGAGCCGGTCGACGAATGCGACGTGCGACCACCCCTGGCGGCGCACCAGGTCGCCGGTGTCGAACCAGCAGTCGCCGTCGTCGAAGCCGTCGCGAATCAATTTCTTGTCGGTCGCCTTTTCGTCGGTGTACCCGTCGAACGGCGCCCTGTCGGTGACCTTCGACAGCAGCAGCCCGACCTCACCGGTGCGCACTTTCCGCAGCCGGCCGTCGGAGTGGCGTTTCGGCGATCCGCTGTCCTCGTCGTACTCGACCACCGCGTGGGGAAGGGGACAGATTCCCGCGGTCTTGTCGAGGTTGAGGGCGTTGACGAAAGCGATGTTGCATTCGCTGGCCCCGTAGAACTCGGCCACCCGCGTGATGCCGAACCTCTTGGTGAACTCCGACCAGATTTCGGGGCGAAGGCCGTTGCCCACCATCAGCCGGATGGAGTTGTGCCGATCCTGCGAATCGGCCGGCTGGTTGAGCAGATACCGGCACAGTTCACCGATGTAGGTGAACGCCGTGGCACCGTTCAGTTCGACGTCTGCCCAGAAGTTCGACACGGAGAACTGTTTGCCCAGGGCAAGGGTGGCGCCCGACCCCAGCACCGAGGAGAGGGAGACCGTGAGCGCATTGTTGTGATAGAGCGGCAGGCAGCAGTAGAGCGTGTCGCTGCTACGCAGACGCACACCCATGTTGCCGAGGCCGGACATGCTCTTGAGCCAGCGGAAGTGGCTCATCAAGCTGGCCTTGGGAAGGCCCGTCGTGCCCGAGGTGAAGATATAGAAAGCCTTTTCCTTCGCCTGGATCTCCTCGCACACATCCGGGTCGTCCTGTTCGGCCGATTCCGCGAGCTGATCGAGGTCGTCGTAATACAGGACCGAGGACACCGCGGGTGGTTCGTCGAGGGAGTCCATGGCCTCACCGCAGGCCTCGGACACCACCAGCAACCGGCTGTTCAACAGCGCGATGCTGTGGGCGAGCACCTCACCGCGCTGGTTGTGGTTGAGCATGCCGGCGGTGGCACCGAGTTTCACCACCGCCAGTGCGATCAGCAGCGTCTCGGGCAGGTTCTTGCCGAGGATCCCGACGACGTCTCCGCGCGCGACGCCGAGGTCCGCGAGGGCGTGTGCGTAACGGTTGACGCGCGCATTGGCGGACGCGTAGCTGATCGATTCACCCTCGAATTTCAGGAAGGTGCGATCCGGGTGTGCCGCTGCCACCCGTTGGAAGACGAGACCGATCGATTCCTTCGCGTCCGGGGTGCGCATCAGGCCCCGGACACCCTTGGCCATGATCGGCAGTTCCGGGATCATCGCCGGCAGCCGCCAGGCAAGGTCGACCACACTGATCGTCGAACGTGCTTCAGAACGCATGACATCCCCTCAGGCCTGCAATATGAATCAGGTCACCTTACTGCACGGTAACAACCAGCGCCACGACGCCGGGGGATGCGGATCTCAGACCACGCAGGCGTCGAGCGCGGCCTCGACGTCGGTCCGGACGAGCAGTCGGTCGAGGGCACGTTGGGCCACGAATCCGCCGCCGCGCAGGCTGTCCAGCCATTCCAGCAGCCCGGTGTAGTGCCCAACCGGGTCGAGCAGGACCACGGGTTTGTCGTGCATGCCGAGGTAGCCCGCTGTCCACGTTTCGAAGAGTTCCTCGAGCGTGCCGATTCCGCCCGGCAGCGTGATGAAGGCGTCCGCTCTGTCTTCCATCACCTGTTTGCGCTGCCGCATGGTGTCGGTCACGACGAGTTCGTCGGCATCGACATCGGCGACCTCCCGGTGCACCAAGGCTTTGGGGATGACACCCACCGTGTTGGCGCCCGCAGCCCTCGCCGCTTCGGCCACCGCGCCCATCATCGACACATTTCCGCCACCCGAGACGAGTTGCCATCCGCGGGCGCCGATGTGGGTGCCGATCTGGCGGGCGAGTTCGAGGAAGTGTTCGCCGACCGGTCCGGACGCACAGTAGACGCATACCGACAGAGGCTCGGCTACAACACCTTTCGGCATCACCACTGGTCCTCCGTGCCGGCCAGTGCGCCGTCGTCGACGCCCTGTTGCGCCTTGACGACGATCTGCACGGCCTCCTCGACACTGTCGGTCACGTGCAGCAGGTTCACGTCCCCTTCGGAGATTTTGCCGGTCCGCTCGAGGGTGTTCCGAAGCCAGTCGACGAGCCCCGACCAGTACTCGGTGCCGAACAACACGATCGGGAAGCGGGTGACCTTCCGCGTCTGGACCAACGTCAGCGCCTCGAAGAGTTCGTCGAGAGTCCCGAACCCTCCGGGCAGGCAGATGAAGGCCTGCGAGTACTTCACGAACATCGTCTTACGCGCGAAGAAGTACCGAAAATTGATCCCCAAGTCGACCCACTCGTTGAGTCCCTGCTCGAAGGGCAGTTCGATGCCCAGGCCGATGGAGTAGCCCCCGGATTCGCTGGCACCCCGATTGGCCGCTTCCATCACACCGGGGCCCCCGCCGGTGATGACGGCGAACCCTGCCTCCGCCAAGCCCGCACCCAGCGCCCGGCCCGCCTCGTACTCCGCATGGTCGACCGACGTCCGGGCGGAGCCGAACACCGTGACCGCCCGGGGCACCTCGGCAAGGGCACCGAAACCTTCGACGAATTCACTTTGGATCCGCAGCACCCGCCACGGGTCGGTGTGCACCCAGTCGGTCGATCCCCGCTCGTCCAGCAACCGCTCGTCGGTGGTCGTGGCCTCGTCCTTGCGGGCGCGCCTCAACTGGATCGGGCCGCGGTGCTTCACGGACGACGACTTGCGACCGTGATTGTTCTTCTCGGGTGCCATGCGCCCCAGGCTAACGGGTGGCCCGAGCCTCCGATCGAGCAGTCAGGACCCCGTCAAGTACGCCCGCAGGACGGTCGTGACGTCGGTAATCTGCTGCACGGGCACGTGCTCGTCCCGCTTGTGCGCAAGATTCGGGTCGCCCGGACCGTAGTTGACAGCCGGGATACCGAGGGCCGAGAACCGGGATACGTCCGTCCACCCGTACTTCGCCCGGAACCGACCGCCCGCGGCCTCGATGAGGGCGGCCGCCGCAGGATCGCTCAGCCCGGGTAGGGCGCCCGGCGAGAGGTCGGTGACCTCGAAACCGAGTTCGAGCCCCTCGAAAACCTCCCGGACGTGCTCGACGGCCTGCTCGGCACTGCGGTCGGGCGCGAAGCGGAAGTTCACATCCACCTCTGCGGCATCGGGGACCACGTTCCCGGCTACTCCGCCCGCGACCCGCACCGCGGACAGGCCTTCGCGGTACACACAGCCGTCGATGTCGACCGATCGCGCGGTGTAGTCGGCGAGGCGCTGCAGGACGGGTGCGAATCGGTGGATGGCATTGTCACCGAGCCATGACCGCGCCGAGTGTGCCCTCGTCCCGCGGGTCGTGAGGGTGACACGCAACGTTCCCTGGCATCCGGCCTCGATCTGTCCGGCCGTCGGCTCTCCCAGGATCGCCACGTCCGCCTGCAGCCATTCGGGCATCTCACGTTCGATCCGTCCGAGCCCGTTGTGGACGGCGGCAATCTCCTCGCAGTCGTAGAAGACCAGCGTGAGGTCGTGCACCGGGTTCTCGATGGTGGCCGCCAGATGCAGGAACACCGCGTCACCCGACTTCATGTCGACGGTGCCGCACCCGTGCAGCAGGTCACCCTCCCGCCGCGACGGCACGTTGTCCGCGATCGGCACCGTGTCCAGGTGTCCGGCGAGCATCACCCGACTCGGAAGCCCCCGGTCGGTCCGGGCCAGCACGGCATTTCCGTTGCGGACGATCTCGAATCCGTTCGTCTGGGTGCGCAGCGCGGACTCGACGGCCTCGGCGATCACCGACTCGTCGTGCGAGACACTCGGGATATCCACCAGCGCGGCGGTGAGGTCGATGGGATCGGCATGCAGGTCCAGTGTGCTCACCCGTCCACCCTAAGCCGCGGCCACACACGGCGTGCCTTGCCGCTAGCCGGGACGCGTTGTCGTGCACGCTGCCGTAGCCGGCGCAGACCTGCAGGGTTTCCCGGGGACGACCCGTTGCCACGACCGCGGAGGGGCACCCCCCTAACCACCCAGTAACCTCTAGTGCCGTGAGCACACAGGGAGCATCAGCAGTAGGCATCGCCAACGTGACGGTCGGCGGCACGGTTCTCGACACCTGGTTCCCGGCGCCCGAGCTGGGCACCTTCGAGGAAGCGGGCACCGTCCGGGTCGAGGGTGGCGACATCCCGTCCGATCTGGCACTCCTCGCCGGACCCGACGAGGCGCGTGAGGTGGACCAGATCGTGGTCCGCACCACGATCACCGACCTCTCGGCGCCGCCCGCGGACGCCCACGACGCCTACCTCCGCCTCCATCTTCTCTCGCATCGCCTGGTCGCACCCCACGGTGTGAACCTCGACGGCCTGTTCGGGTTGCTGTCCAACGTGGTGTGGACCAACTTCGGTCCGTGTGCCGTCGAAGGATTCGAGAAGGTGCGTTCCCGTCTGCGGATCCGCGGCGTCGTCACTGTCTTCGGTGTCGACAAGTTCCCGCGCATGGTCGACTACGTGGTGCCCTCCGGTGTCCGCATCGCCGACGCCGATCGGGTACGCCTCGGCGCACACCTCGCCAGCGGCACCACCGTCATGCACGAGGGATTCGTCAACTTCAACGCGGGCACACTCGGTAACTCGATGGTCGAAGGCCGCATCTCCGCCGGTGTCGTCGTCGACGACGGATCCGATGTGGGCGGCGGCGCTTCCATCATGGGCACCCTGTCCGGTGGCGGCAAGGAAACCATCTCGGTCGGCAAGCGGTGTCTGCTCGGTGCCAACGCCGGTCTCGGTATCTCGCTGGGCGACGACTGCGTGCTCGAAGCCGGTCTCTACGTCACCGCAGGCACCAAGGTCACCGGCCCCGACGGCACCGTCGTCAAGGCAAAGGAACTGAACGGCAAGTCGAACCTGCTGTTCCGCCGCAACTCGGTGTCGGGTGCCGTCGAGGTCGTGCCGTGGAAGGGCACCGGTGTCGAACTGAACGCCGCACTGCACGCAAACGACTGACTCTGTGAGCGGCACGCGAACACCCGACACCATGACCGACTCGGACACCCTGGGCCGCGGCCTGAAGGTCCGCCATCTCACGATGATGGGTCTCGGCTCGGCCATCGGTGCCGGACTGTTCCTCGGTACCGGTGTCGGAATCGCCACGGCCGGTCCCGCCGTGCTCGTCTCCTACCTTCTCGCCGGACTGATCGTGGTCTTCGTGATGCGCATGCTCGGCGAGATGGGAGCAGCGATCCCGACCAGCGGGTCCTTCTCGCACTACGCCCGGATCGGCATCGGCGAGTGGGCCGGGTTCGTGATGGGCTGGCTCTACTGGTTCATGCTGATCATGGTCCTCGGAGCCGAGATCACCGGCGCCTCGGGCATCGTCAGCGGCTGGCTGCCCGGGGTCCCGCAGTGGGTGGTCGCCCTGGTGTTCGTGATCTTCTTCGCGGCCGTCAACCTTGCCAAGGTCAGCAACTTCGGTGAGTTCGAATTCTGGTTCGCCGCTATCAAAGTCACCGTCATCATCGCCTTCCTCGCAATCGGTGTGTTGCTCGTGTTCGGGCTGCTCCCCGATACCGAGCCGGTCGGTACCACCAACCTCCTCGGACACGGCGGCTTCATGCCCGAAGGGTTCGCCGGTGTCGCCGCCGGTCTCCTGGTGGTGGCCTTCGCCTTCGGCGGTATCGAGATCGTCACCATCGCCGCCGCCGAGTCCGAGAACCCCGAACGGTCGATCGCCGTCGCGGTGCGCAGCGTCGTCTGGCGTATCAGCGTCTTCTACATCGGCTCGATCTCGATCATGGTGCTCGTCCTCCCGTGGGACTCGTCCGATCTGAAGAGCGGACCCTTCGTGGCCGTGTTGAATCAAGCGCACCTTCCCTACGTGGCCGGATTCATGGAACTCGTCGTGGTGATCGCGTTGCTCTCGGCGTTCAACGCCAATATCTACGGCACCTCCCGGATGGCGTACTCGTTGTCCCGCCGCGGCGACGGTCCGGCGTTCATGGCCCGGATCTCCCACTCGGGGGTGCCGCTCAACGCGGTGTTGCTGTCCGTATTCTTCGGTTTCGTCAGCGTGCTCCTCAATTGGTGGCTGCCCGACGACCTGCTCGGGTTGCTTCTCAATGCCGTCGGTTCGGCGCTTCTGGTGATCTGGATCTTCATCGTCGTCTCCCACCTGAGATTGCGTCCGCGTCTCGAACGTGAGGGCAAGCTGACGGTGCGGATGTGGCTGTTCCCCTGGCTGAGCTACGCCACACTTGGGCTTCTCGGCGGGTTCGTCCTGCTCATGCTCTTCGACACCGACGCCCGCACCCAGCTGTTCTCGACGTGCGTGCTGTTCCTCGGAATCACCGCGCTCGCCTTCCTGAACGCGCGATACCGCAGGAAGGCCGCTCCCGCTACCGACCCCGGGCAGCGAGCGCGTTGACGAACACGTTGGAAATGTCCGCCGGATCCTTCGCGACGTAGCTCGACCCACCCGTCACCCGCGAGATCTCGGCGAGGGTAGCCGCGTCGGCGTCGTCGGTGATACCGATCGTCACGATGATGACGGGACGCGCCGGGTCCTGCTCCCGCTCGAGGATCCTCAGCAGCTGCTCCTTGGTGATGGAGTCCGGGTCCTCGTTGGCACCATCCGTCAGGATGATCACACTGTTGACCGCGCGTGGGTCGTACGATTCCTGCACGGTCCTGAAAGCGGCCAGCGCCGTGTCGTACAGCCCCGTTGCGCCGCCGACGAGACCGTCCACCTTCTCCGCTTGCTGGGCCATGATCTGCCGTTGCGTGAGGCCGTCGACCACCGTGTCGTAGCGCCGGATCGGCACCATCTCCCGGTAGTCCTGCGGTCCCCCGCCGAGCCCCTGCGAGAAGGCCCACAATCCCGCCGACACGCTGTCCGGGAACATGGCGTTCCCGGCGAGCGCGGCGTCCACCGTGAGGTCCATCCGAGACCGGTTTCCTGCCGGCGTCTCCATCGACCCCGACACATCGATGGCGACGAGGGTGCGGATGGGCAACGCCATCAACGCCCATGCACCGAGTGCCTCCTGCAACACCGTCTCGTCCACCGGGCCCAGCTCGGGGACCTCACCGACCCCGCGCCCGTCAGGCAATGGGCTGCCATCCGGGCCACGAAAACCACTGTTCTGCAGCACGGTTCGAGCGGAGTCACTCCCGAGAACTCCCGCGACGGCGCGCGCGACCTGGGTGGCCTTGTAGTGGCGGTCCGGTGCCGGCGACGTGACGACCAGCGGATAATTCACGAAGGTGCTGCCCGTCGCAGGCACCGTCGCAGCGAGCGCCTGACCGGTATCGGCGTTGTAGTTCACTACGGCCTGTTCGGTGGCGACGGCGACGCCGCCGTTGTCGGCTACCCCGCGCAGCATCTCTTCGCCGATGGGTTCGTCTGCGGTGCGCGCACTCTCCTCCTGCGCGAGGGGCACCAGGGCGGCCCGCACGGTGCCCGCGGACACTGGGTCCGATCGGCCTTCCGCGAGGGCTGCGTCGATCGGCCCCTGTGCGACGCCGGTGACGAGCGGATTACCGAGCTGCAATTCTTTCAACTGCAGCGCAGCAAGCCAGGTCTCGGCCGCCGGCGCCTCACCTTCGCGGGACACCAGAACGATGGGCGAAGACGCGACCGACCCCGTCATCACTTCCACCGGACCCGCAGCGGTGAGTGCCGCTTTCCCTACCCACGCCCCGGTGTCGGGGATCCACAAGTCGGGGGCGTCGGCGCCCTTGCCCAACCGTCCGGCTATGTCACCCGAGGTGGCAGCGCTGACGGCGATGGTGGCGCAACCGGTGTCGGTGTCCTTCGCTGCGCTCAGAATGTCGGTGACCGCCGGCGCGATACTCGGGTCCGCCGCAAGGGTGTAATCGACCAGGTGGTCGCAGCCACCGGTCCAGGAACGCACCGCTTGCACGATGACGACGACGGACACCACCAGACCGATGACCACGGCGGCACAAACGACGTAGAACCCGAGGGAACGGCCGCCGCGCTCGTCGCGCGTACTCGAATGACGACCTCCGGCCATCGCCTGCCTCCCTGACTTTTCGGTCACGATCTGCCGAAGCTTCTACGCTTTGCTGCACTGCGAGTTCGATACCGACGCTCGTGGTCAGGCGATCGTATCGGCCGACCCGGGGGTCAGCCTTCGCGTTGGGCCACCTCGAGTTTCCGGGCCACCAACGCGGCCTGTATCTGACGCAAGCCGGAAGGTCGCGTCGGGTCGCACCCGGTCAGCTGCGCTATTCGCTTCAACCGATAGTCCACCGTATTGGTGTGCAGGTGCATCTTCTTCGCGGTGCGCTGACGGTTCAAGTCGTGGCTGATGTGCACTTCCAGGGTTTCGACCAGCTCCGGTGAGTTCTGCAACGGATCGAGAAGGCGTGCGAGATGGGTGCGGCCCGGACCGGGACGGGTCAGCTGATACTCGAGTGCCAGATCATTCATCTCGTACAGACCTGGAGCCAACGACAGCTGATGTGCGAGGTCGAGAAGTTCGTGTACCTGCTCGGCCGCCGTCGGGATGTCCGCCGTACGGACCCGGCTCACCGTCGCGGTCAGGGGTACTTCCGCGGCCGCGCCGACGCGGTCGAGCAGCGACACGATCCACGCCCGTTCCGGCGAGCCAGGAAGCAGAATGGTGCCGCCATCGGGACTCAGCGAGCACAGGGCTGCCCCGCCGGAGGCCTCGGCAAGTTCGATCTGCAGTCGCCGTAACTTCTGCCGCGCCACCACCGCCTTCCGCCGGTGCGCGATCGCCTCTGCCGGATGCGGCGGTACGGCAAGGCCCATGACGACGTAATTCTCCGCAGGCTCCACCCCGGCGTGCCGGGCGGCCGACGCCGCATTCCGACCGCTGAGGAGGGCCGTGACGAGGTTGACGGCGGCGCCGTCGCGCTCACTGTTGACCGCCTCGAGTTCGTTGACGTAGCTGGTTGTGGCCGCGACCGTCACGCACTCGAGAAGCGCGAACATCACCTTCTGGATGACCAGAAGGCCCGGCAGGTCCTCTTCGCGGGCGTTGGCCGCCGCAAGGTCGCCGGCCTTGGTGATTCCCTCGTGGAGGATGCGCAGAACCAGCGTCAAGGGGAAGCCCTCGCGGGCCCACCGAGCCGAGGCGTCCCTCACTTCGGCGAGATCTTCTTCGGTGGGCGAAGTTCCCCCATCGAGCATCTGGATGCCGAGGCGCAGGCACACGACCGTGAAATCGGTGACGTCGCTCTGGAGTTGCTCACCGGGCAGAGAACCGCACGGCGTCACGTTGTCCGCGAAATGCCGTACGAGTTTTCGGGCGACTGCGTGCGTGTCGCGTAAGGGGGCAGAAGCCGGCCTACCGTCGACGAGAATCTGCAAACCCGCCCCCGCACTGTGATCTGTCATAGATCTCATCACTCCAATATGTGGATGACACCGAACTCGCGCACCATCGACATCACGTGCACATAACGAGGGTTCGCTTCTATAACTGTTTTATCACGACAACGCTCTGTGCAGGGGGAATACGGCGATGTGCGGACCACAAGTCGGTCGGGAGCAGACCCGGCACCGGCCGGGCGGACCTCAGTCCTCCTCGGCGACCCGGACCACCAGCTTGCCGAAATTTCTTCCTTCGAGAAGGCCGATGAATGCTGACGGAGCGTTCTCGATGCCCTCGACGAAGTCTTCCCGGTAGGCGAAGCGTCCCTCCGCTATCCACGCCGCAACGTCCCGCTGGAAATCGGCGAACATCTCCGGCACGAACTCGCTCTGAATGAAACCGCGAATGGTGAGACTCTTCACCAGGACACGAGTGAAGAAGCCGGGCAACCGATCGGGCCCCTCGGGAGCCGCCGTGTCGTTGTACTGGGCGATCAAACCGCACACGGGAACGCGAGCATAGAGGTTGAGCAGCGGGAGCACCGCGGCGGCGACAGCGCCGCCCACGTTCTCGAAGTAGACGTCGATACCGTCCGGCACCGCGGCTCGGAGTTGTTCGGCGAAATCAGGAGCCCGATGGTCGACCACGGCATCGAAACCCAGCTTCTCCAACACATAGGCACATTTCTCGGGACCGCCGGCGATCCCGACTGCCCTGGCGCCCTTCACTTTCGCGATCTGGCCGACCGCGGAACCGACCGGTCCGCTCGCCGCCGCGACGACGACGGTCTCGCCTGCCTTCGGTTGCCCGATCTTCAGTAGTCCGGAGTAGGCAGTGAATCCGGGCATTCCGAGAACGCCGACCGCGGTCGACAGCGGCGCCGCGGCGGGGTCGAGCCTGCGCAGGTGGCGACCGTCGACCACCGCGTGCGACTGCCACCCCGCGTAGGCGAGGACATAGTCACCGGCAGAAAATTGAGGATGGCGCGATTCGACCACCTGGCCGACAGTGCCACCCACCATCACCTCGTCGATCTCGACCGGATCGGCATACGATTCGGCGGTACTCATTCGCCCCCGCATGTACGGGTCGAGCGAGAGGTAGATGACGCGTATCAGCACCTGCCCCTCGGAAAGTTCGGGCAAACTGACCACCTCGAGACGGAAGTTGTCCGTCGTGGGCGCGCCGTCCGGCCGGGACGCCAGGACGATCCGGGTGCTCTGAACAATGCTGTCGACACTCACTGTGCGCCTGCCCATCCGTAGTGGTCCGGTTCCGAACGCCACACTACCGACGTCAGAAGAGTTGGTTCTTCTGCACCTTTCCCATGGCGTTGCGGGGCAGGGAGTCGACCACCCTGATTTCGCGGGGTCGCTTGTGCACCGACAGTTCGGCGGCGACGTGGTCGATCAACTCGGACTCCGAGACGTTCTCCCCCACCACGAAGGCGACCAGTCGCTGGCCGAGGTCGGGATCGGGAACGCCGACCACCGCCGCTTCCCGCACACTCGGGTGACCGAGCAGCGATGTCTCCACCTCGCCCGCCCCGACCCGGAAACCGCCCGACTTGATGAGGTCCGTGGATTCGCGTCCGACGATGCGATGAAACCCCCCTGGGTCGATGACGGCGACGTCGCCGGTCTTGAACCAGCCGTCCTCGGTCCACGATTGGGCGGTCGCCTCCGGACGGCCCAGATATCCGTCGAACAGCATCGGACCCCGCACCTGCAGTCCGCCTATCGATTTCCCGTCGCGGGGAACGTCACCGCCGCGTTCGTCCCGCAGTCGGGTCTCGACGCCGCGAAGGGGAACGCCGACCCAGCCGGGGCGACGCTCCCCGTCCGCCCGCGTACTGAGGGTCAGCATCGTCTCGCTCATCCCGTAGCGCTCGATCAGTGCGAGGCCGGTCAGCTCGCGGATCTTGTCGAACACGGGCACCGGAAGGGGCGCACTGCCCGACACCAGCAACCGCGCGCTCGACAGCGCACGGGCCGACTCGGGGTCGTCGGCGATGCGGCTCCACACCGTCGGAACGCCGAAGTACATCGTTCCGCGGGCGGCGGCGTACGCCTTGGGGACCGGTTTGACGGTGTGCACGAGCGGGCCGCCGAACCGTAGCGGTCCGAGCACCCCGAGAATCAGCCCGTGGATGTGGAAGAGCGGGAGTCCGTGCACCACGGTGTCGGCGCCGGTCCACTCCCATGCCTCGGCGAGCGCGTCGAGTCCGGCCGCAATCGCCTTCCGGCTGAGGAGTACGCCCTTCGGCGGTCCCGTCGTCCCGGAGGTGTAGAGGATGAATGCGGTGGCCGTGTCGGGCGGCTCGGGGTAGCTGTGCCAGGAGCGGGCGTGAAGCCGGACCGGGATGACGGGCAGCCCCGCGGCGTTCTGCGGAGCCTCGCCGAGCCACGCCTGGGCCCTTGAGTCACGCAGGATGTGTTCGAGCTCCGCGCGACCCGAATCGGGTGGAACGGGCACGGCGGTGACGCCGGCGATGAGACAACCCACCACCGCGAGCACAGTCGTCACGCTGGGGGTGGCGAGGATCGCGACCCGGTCTGCGCGCGAGACCCGTTCCGCCACGGAGGTCGCTGCGCCGAGCACATCACTGCGCGACAGTGTGGAATCGCCGATCCGGACGGCGTCAGGAATGTCGTCGCCGCGGGCGACGGCCACAGGATTCAGGGATCGCAGAAGCACAGGGACAGCTTCTCACAGGGGGCGGGCGGCGCCGGCCGGGTCTCCCACGGGCGGACTGACGGTCGCCAGGGCGGCGCCCAGCAATGCCCCGGTGAGCACCGCGAGTCCGTGAGCGTCGCCTACCGCGACGAGCAGAACACCCGCCAGCACCACCCCGGCACTGAGGGCGAGGGATCGCCATTCCTTCGACTGCATGACCACCAGCCCGGCGATGGAGGCCACGAGTGTGAGGGTGGCTCCCGAGTTGCCGGCGCCGGAGGAAGGAAAGAGAAAAGCGGTGAACAATCCGAAGATGACTTGACCGGCCACGAACAGCAGGACCGTCCGGGCGCTCCCCCACACCTTCACCGCCAGCGGCGCCACCCACGCGAGAACCGCCAGATTCAGCAGCGTGCCGGCGATCCCGCCGTCCTGAACCGCGACGGAGGTGACGATGCGCCACCACTGGTCGTCCCTGATCCGGTCGGGCTCCCGATCGAACGCATCGAGAATCGCCGGAAACACGAACTGCAGCAGCGACGGAACTGCGACCACCGACCACAGCACGACGGCGGTCCGGGGCGGGTGAGCCGGCAGTCGGTAGCCGACGAGAACCTGCCCGAGCAGCGCAGACAGCACGAGGACCACCGCGAAGAGGACCGCACCGGTCCATCCTTCGACTGAAGTGGTCACCGCGAAACTCTACAACGGCGCAGGCCCGGCCCCGTGTCCGTGGCACACCATGTCAGTGCCTGCTGACCACCGACCGGAGGAAGAATCGCAAGTTCGAGGGACGCTCCGCGAGGCGGCGCATGAAGTAGGCATACCACTGAGTTCCGTACGGTACGTACACCCGAACCTGCTTGCCCTCACCCGCGAGCCTGCGTTGTTCGAGGTCTCGGATGCCGAACAACATCTGGTGCTCGTATTCTGCGGATGCGCGCCCTGATTTCGTCACAAGTGGCCCGACTGCAGCGATGACTGCCGGATCGTGCGACGCCACCATCGGGTAACCCGATCCGTCGATCAGAACCTCGAGGCACCGTAAATACGACGCGTCGACCGCAGCACGGTCTTTGAACGCCACCGACTCCGGCTCCTGATAGGCACCCTTGCAGAGACGAACCCGGGAGCCGGCACCCGCCAGTTCGCGGCAGTCCTGTTCGGTGCGCCGCAGATACGACTGCAGCACGGCCCCCAGCCAGGGGTAGTCCCGCCGGAGTTCGCGCACGATCGAGAGAGTCGAATCGGTGGTGGTGTGATCCTCGGCGTCCACGGTGACCCAGACACCGGAGGCCTCCGCGGCCGCGCAGATAGTGCGGGCGTTCTCGGTGGCCACTTCGGTTCCACGGTCCGGGAGCGCCAGCCCGAGCGCCGACAACTTCATCGACACCTCGAGCCGGCGCACGCCCGACCCGCCGGGCGCCGCCTCGGGTAACGCTCCGAGGGCGGCGACGAGTTGCAGATACTCGTCGACCGTTGCCTGCGCTCCCTCCTCGTCGCGGGTGTCCTCACCGAGAAAATCGATGGAGACGGAGCGGCCCGAGTCGAGGAGGTCGCGGACCGTGCGCAGAACCGCGTTCCGGTCGTCGCCGGCGATGAATCGATCGACGAGCTTGCGGGTGACCGGTGTGCCCGTGACCGCCCGTTTCACCCGGGACGAACGCGAGGCCGCGAGGATCGCCGGCCGAAGCGGATTCGCGAGGGACGCGGGCGCTTTCATTCCGACCCCATGTGTGGGTAGCGATAGTCGGTGGCGGGCGAGAACGTCTCCTTGATCGTGCGCGCCGACACCCACCGCAGAAGGTTCAGCTTGGAGCCGGCCTTGTCGTTGGTACCCGAGGCGCGGGCGCCGCCGAAGGGTTGCTGTCCGACCACCGCTCCGGTCGGTTTGTCGTTGACGTAGAAGTTCCCCGCGGTGAACCGCAACGCGGAGGTCGCGGCTTCCACCGCACGGCGGTCGTCGGCGATCACGGCCCCTGTCAGCGCGTACGGGGCCGCCGTATCGACCGCGCCGAGGATGTCGGCGAACGCACCGGGCGCCGAATCGTCGTAGACGTGCACGGTCAGGATCGGGCCGAAGTACTCGGTGGTCATCGCCTCGTCCACCGGGTCGTCGGCGAGCAGCACGGTCGGACGGACGAAGTACCCGACGCTGTCGTCGTACTTGCCGCCCACGGCGATCTCGACGCCGGTGGTGGCGCGTGCGCGCTCGATGGCCGCGACGTTCTTCTCGTACGCGCGGCGGTCGATGAGAGCGCCGCCGAAGTTCTCGAGATCGGTGACGTCACCGTAGGTGAGCGCGTCGACTTCCGCGGTGAAGGTGTCGCGCATCCTGTGCCACAAGGACTTCGGTACGTAGGCGCGGGACGCCGCCGAGCACTTCTGCCCCTGATATTCGAACGCTCCCCGGATCAACGCGGTGCGCAGTACGTCCTCGTCCGCCGAGGCGTGCGCAACCACGAAATCCTTGCCTCCGGTCTCGCCGACCAGCCGCGGATAACCGGCATAGTTGCCGATGTTCTCCCCGATCTGCCGCCACAGGTGCTGAAACGTCCGGGTCGACCCGGTGAAGTGGATCCCGGCGAGACGGGGATCGCTCAACGCCACCTCGGACACGGCCTGCCCACTGCCGGTCACCAGATTGATGACGCCCGGTGGCATTCCGGCGGCCTCGAGCAGCTTGATGGTCCAGTACGCCGCGACGGTCTGCGTCGACGACGGCTTCCACACCACCGTGTTACCCATCAGCGCCGGCGCGGTAGGCAGGTTTCCGGCGATGGCACTGAAGTTGAACGGGGTGATTGCGTAGACGAAACCCTCGAGCGGCCGGTATTCGAGCCGGTTCCACACACCCGGTGACGAGATCGGCTGATCGGCGAGGATCTGCCGGGCGAAATGAACGTTGAAACGCCAGAAGTCGATCAATTCACACGGTGCGTCGATTTCCGCTTGTTGCACCGACTTGGACTGGCCCAGCATCGTGGCCGCCGCCAGCGTCTCCCGCCACGGTCCCGACAGCAGGTCGGCGGCACGCAGGAGGACTGCTGCTCGGTCGTCGAAAGACAGCGCCCGCCATTCCGGCGCTGCTGCTGTGGCGGCGTCGATGGCCGCTGATGCGTCGTCGTGGGTCGCGTTGCGCAGCGTGCCGAGCACCGCGGAGTGCCTGTGTGGTTGCACGACGTCGACACGGTCGCCGGCGCCGTGCCGGTGCGTTCCGCCGATCACGTGCGGGATGTCGATGGGATTCGTCGCGATGTCGCCGAGTGCGGTCTTGATTCGTGCGCGTTCGGGACTGCCCGGCGCGTACGAGTGGACCGGCTCATTGGTGGGCACCGGAACCTGGGTGATGGCGTCCATGCTGCCTGCCTCCTGCCCTCAGATCGTGAGGAACTGTGACCGGGAACGAACTGTGACGGGAACTTTTCGGACGGGACACCCGACCGAGTTGGACCCTGTGCCCAGGTTAGCGCCGGAGAGGGGGAGCCATCCGGTTTTGGCCGCGACTACACGTCGCGGGCGTTCGAGACCATCTGATGCACGTCCTGGTCGGCGGCGCCGAGACCGAAACTGATGATGCGACGCGGATGGATACGAATCGTCGGGCCACCGAGGCCCTGCGTCTGCGCAGCGTCCGCGTCGATCGCCTCCCCCCGGCCGCGGATCTCGACGCACCGCACCCGCCACGGATCGACGGAAGGAACATCATCTACCACGAAGGCCACCCGCCCGTTGTCGGCGACGTTGCGGAACTTCCGGCTCGCCGCCATGCGATAGCCCTGAATGTCGATCGTCGACGTCGTGGGGTTGTAGTGGAAGCCGACAGGGCTGACCTGCAAAGTCCCGTCGGGCTGGACCGTCGCGAGGCGTCCGAGGCGCTGAGTGGACAGGTACGCGAGTTCGTCGTCTGTGAAAGGCATGAACTCACGCTAAAACCTGAACCACGCTGGAGGTCAAGTGCTCACCGAAGATCCCGGACCGCCTGCTTCGCTTCGTCCACGCGCTGTTCGGCCCGGTCGAGTTCCCGTTCCGTCCGACGCACGCTCTCCGCCGACGCCTTCTCTGCGTTCCGGGTGAACTGCCGTTCCTGCTCAGCGTGTTCGAGTTCCGCGCGCAACTCCTCGATGCGCCGGTCGATCTCCGCCAGCGTCGAGCGCGCCTGTTCGAGTTCCGACCGCGCACTGCCCAGCGCGTCCCGGATCTCCTCCGCTTGGGACGTGGCCTCGGCGAGCTCCGTCTCGGCGGCCGCTCGCTCGGCGTCGCGCTTGCGCGCCTCCGACTTCGTGTCCTTCCGAGATGCCGACCTCGGCTTGGACTCGGTCGCTGATTTCGGCTTGGACTCGGTAGCCGACTTCGCGGACGAACCCGCGTCCGACGCGGTCGGGCTCCCCGATTTCTCGCTCTTCTTCGCCGGCTTCCCCGAGACGACACTCAGTCCGGCCGGACCGAAACCGCTGTAACTCGCAGCAGTCACCATCCGGCCGAGCCGAACCTGATCCGCCGTGTCGGAATCGGCGAGCGCCGCTGTGAGCGTCTGCCCCACCTCGCGTAAAGCGTCTTCACCGACCTGCCGCCCGCGTTCGGCCGCAATGTCCCCCGCCCGGCGCGCGAGGGCGCTCACTGCCTGCTGCCGTTGGGCGGACAGTTTCCGAAGGTCCGGCCCCGACAGATGACGTTGAGCGTCCCGAAGCGCCTCCCCCAACTGCAAAAGCGCGCCCACCTCCTCCGGCAACTCGCGCGAGAGTAGGTTGACCAGCCACCCCACCGTCGTCGGTTTCCGTAGCTTCCCGATGGCAGTCGCCAGCGCACGATCCCCAGCCGCACGGGCCGCTTCCACCCGAGCAGTGCGCGCCGCGACGAACTCGCCGGGGTCGAGGCCGTACAACTCGTCGGCGACATCGTCGAGGTTCACGGACACAATCCTGTCACCGCGAACCACCGCACTCAGCGCAACCGCTCGGCCGCCGCCTCGATCCGCTCGTCACTGGCCGTCAGGGCGATCCGCACATGCGTGCCGCCGCGGGGACCGTAGAACTCCCCCGGGGCGACGAGAATGCCGCGATCGGCGAACCACTCGACGGTGTCGCGGCACGACTCACCGCGGGTGGCCCAGATGTAGAGCCCGGCCTCGGAATCGTCGACGGTGAACCCGGCACCCCGTACTGCGGCGAGGAGGATGTCGCGGCGACGACGATAGCGTTCGCGCTGCTCGTTCTCGTGCTCGTCGTCGGACAGCGCGGCCGTCATCGCCGACTGGATGGGCAGTGGCACCATCATCCCAGCGTGCTTGCGCACCTCGAGCAGTTCGGCAACCAGCACGGGATCACCGGTGACGAATCCGGCGCGGTAGCTCGCAAGATTCGACGTCTTCGACAGGGAGTGCACGGCGAGCAAGCCGGTGAGATCGCCGTCGTTCACCCGCTCGTCGAGGATCGACAGCGCCTCACCCTCCCAGGTAAGTCCCAGGTAGCACTCGTCGGAGACGACGAGGGCGCCGCGCCGCCGCGCCCAGTCGACCACCTTGCGCAGATGTTCGAGGCCCAGCACCTTACCGGTGGGGTTGGACGGCGAATTGACGAAGATGAGGGACGCAGCCTCCGGCCCCAACCGGTTGAGCCCGTCGGCGCGGATCACGCGGGCACCCGCGAGAAGCGCCCCCACCTCGTACGTGGGATACGCGAGTTCCGGAATGACCACCAGATCGTCGGACCCGAGCCCGAGGAGGCTGGGCAGCCAGGCAATCAGTTCCTTGGTACCGATGGCGGGGAGCACCGAGACCGGATCGATCCCCGCGATCCCGTACCGGCGTTTCAGCGACTCGACGGCAGCGACACGCAACTCCTCCGTGCCGTGCGTCGTCGGATATCCGGGGACAGCCGCGACCGCGGCCAGCGCCTCCTGGATGATCGGCGCAACGGGATCGACGGGCGTGCCCACCGACAGGTTGACGATGCCGCCCGGGTGCGCGAGTGCTTTCGCCTTGGCCGACTCGAGCGAGTCCCAGGGAAAGTCGGGAAGTGCCTTGGCTACCGAGATACGCGGCACATCTAGTCCTCGCCCATGGGCGGCAACGCCTTGATGAACGGTGGGTCGTAATCGACCTTGCCCAACTTCGCTGCGCCACCGGGGGATCCGAGGTCGTCGAAGAAATCGACGTTGGCGGCGATGTAGCCGTTCCACTGTTCCGGGACGTCGTCTTCGTAGAAGATGGCTTCTACCGGGCAGACAGGTTCACAGGCACCGCAGTCCACACACTCGTCGGGATGGATGTAGAGCATCCGCCCGCCCTCGTAGATGCAGTCGACAGGGCACTCCTCGATACATGCCTTGTCCAACACATCTACGCACGGTTCAGCAATCGTGTAGGGCACTGCCGCTCTCCCTGCCTTTCTGACGCCACCAACGAGCTGCGGAAGACCCGCAGAAGACCCTATTATCCCCTGCCCGGACTCCCACTTTTCGCTGAGGGTTACCTGACCCGGCGCAGTCCCGGGGTGAGCGCCGCGCGGGAGCTGATCCATTGCTCACCCTGCTTCGCCGCCCGCGCCAGCGCTCCCCGTTCACCGAGATACGCGGCCACCACACCGATCACCGGCACGTTGCCGAGCAGAGAGTAGGTGCTACCCGGCCCCGGCCGTTGATCGAGCTCGGTGGTGAGTGCACGCAGCGTGCGGGCCGTGCGCCACAAGACGCCTATCAGTGCGAACGGACGCCACGACGACTCCCCTGTGTCGGGGCGGGGCTCGTCACCGTCGGCAGACAGGGCGCGAGCGTCGGCCTCACGCCGGCACAGCACCGATGCCAGCAGCTCCACCTGCTCGGCCCGCTCGGTGACACCGTGCTCCCGCGCGACGGCGACAAGTACCAGAGCCTGGTTCGCGAACCCGAGCAGGTCTCGGATGGGCAATCGGTTCAGGAGAACGCCGAACATGCCCGGAAACGCGACCGCGATCGTGTTGAGTGCCCCGATGCGCGTCACCCACCACCGAGCGCGTTCGTCGTCGGTCGCCTTCTCCCACGACGCCGTTCCCGGGAACTGGATCGTGTCCAGCACCCAGGCGATGCCGTCGAGCAGGGCTTCTGCGGCGCTGCGCTCCTCCGGTGTCGGGACGAACGTCCGGCCCTTGATTCCGAACGGGTCCGTCAGTGCCAGATCGAGCACAGGGTTGATGCCGCGCGCGGCCCGATCCAGTATCGCGACGACCTTGTCGTCTCCGAGCCGATCCGTATCGCTCATGCTGCCGGTGACCTTCCTTCGCGTCGGGCGTGGGTGGTGGTGCGTTCGCGTGCCGGGCGGCCGATGCCCTCGGCGATGGCCCGTAGTTCGGCGACGGTCTTCTCGGAACCGTGCTCGGACCCGGCCATCCGGGAGATGGTTTCCTCCATCAGGGTGCCGCCGAGATCGTTGGCACCGCCCTGCAACATCACCTGAGTACCCGTGACACCGAGCTTGACCCAACTGGTCTGAATGTTCGGGATCCGCCCGTGCAGCATGATCCGGGCCAGCGCATGCACCGCGCGGTTGTCGCGGTTGGTCGGGCCAGGACGCGAGGCACCCGCGAGATACAGCGGCGCGCTCTGATGCACGAACGGCAACGGCACGAACTCGGTGAAACCACCGGTCCGGTCCTGAATCCCGGACAGCACCCGCAGATGCCCCACCCAGTGCTTCGGATTGTCGACATGGCCGTACATCATCGTCGAACTCGACCGCAGCCCCACCTCGTGCGCGGTGGTGACCACCTCCACCCAGGTGGCCGTGGGCAACTTCCCCTTCGTCAGCACCCAACGGACCTCGTCGTCGAGGATCTCCGCGGCCGTGCCCGGAATGGTGTCCAGACCCGCCTCCCGCAATTCGGTGAGCCAGTCCCGGATGCTCTGCCCACCCTTGGCGGCACCGTTGACGATCTCCATCGGCGAGAACGCATGCACATGCATCGACGGCACCCGCTTCTTCACCGCCCGCACCAGATCGGCGTACCCGGTGACCGGCAACTCCGGATCGATACCCCCCTGCATGCACACCTCGGTGGCCCCGGCGACGTGCGCTTCCCAGGCCCGGTCCGCGACCTCGGACGTCGACAGGGTGAACGCATCCGCATCACCCTTGCGTTGCGCGAACGCGCAGAACCGGCAGCCGGTGTAGCAGATGTTGGTGAAGTTGATGTTCCGGTTCACCACATACGTGACCTCGTCGCCGACCGCCTCCTGGCGCAGGGCGTCGGCCAGCGCCACCATCGCCTCGAGACCCGGACCCTCGGCCGTGGCCAACGCCAGGTACTCGTCGTCGGTGCATCCGGCCGGGTCGCGTTCGGCGCTGCGCAACGCCGCCAGCACATCGGTGTCCACCCGCACCGGGCCACTGAGTTCGAGGACCTGCTCGCGGACGGTCTCCCAGTCCCCGAACGCACTGCCCAGGTCGCTGCGGGTGTCGGTGTTGCGGCCGTCGGTGTCGATTCCGGTGTGCAGATCCACCCGCCCGGTCGACTCCCACGACTCGTCCGGCTCCTGCCACGGCAACCCGACCGGGACCGTCTCCGGCCGCGCCAACCCGGTGTCCGGGTCGGCGAGGGCCTGCACGTGCCCGAGGATCCGCGGATCGATCCACGGCGAGCCGGCGAGCACGAACTGTGGCTGCGCCGCCGTGCGTTCGGTGAGCACGAACCCGGCCTGCGCGGTGATCTCGGCCAGGGTGTCCAGATTCGGCCACGGGCGTTCGGGGTTCACATGGTCCGGGGTCAACGGCGACACCCCACCCCAGTCGTCGACACCGGCACCGAGCAACGCCGCACATTCGGTGTTCGAGACCAGGTTGGGTGGTGACTGGATCCGCATCCCCGGCCCGAGCAGCAACCGCGATACCGCAATGGACGCCAGGAATTCGTCGAGACCGGCATCGGGGACATCGCGCATCGCGGTATCCGGTTTGGCCAGGAAGTTCTGGATGATCACTTCCTGAATGTGCCCGAACGCCTTGTGCGATTTGCGGATCGCCATGATCGACTCGGCCCGCTCGCGCACGCTCTCGCCGATACCCACCAAAATTCCCGTCGTGAACGGCACGTTCAACCGCCCCGCGTCGGTGAGCGTGCGCAGCCGCACCGCCGGATCCTTGTCCGGGCTGCCGTAATGGCATTCACCCTTGTCGGTGAACAACCGGGTGGCCGTGGTCTCGAGCATCATCCCCATCGACGGCGCCACCGGCTTGAGGCGGGAGATCTCTTCCCAGTTCATCACCCCGGGATTCAGGTGCGGCAACAGCCCGGTCTCCTCGAGCACCCGGATCGACATCGCCCGCAGATAGTCGAGCGTCGAATCGTAACCGCGCTCGTCGAGCCACTGCTTGGCCTCGGGCCACCGCTCCTCGGGACGATCTCCCAACGTGAACAGGGCCTCCTTGCAACCCAGTTCGGCGCCCCGGCGGGCGATCTCGAGCACCTCGTCCGGCTCGAGATACGCACCCCGGCCCTCGGCCCGCAGCTTGCCCGGCACGGTCACGAACGTGCAGTAATGGCACTTGTCCCGGCACAACCGCGTCAACGGAATGAACACCTTGCGTGAATACGTGACCGCCCCGGGTCTGCCCGCCGCCAGCAACCCCGCATCACGCACCTTCGCCGCCGACGCACACAGATCGACCAGATCATCACCACGCGCCTGCAACAGAACAGTGGCCTCGTCGACATTCAACGTCGCACCGTCCCGGGCACGCCGCAACACACGCCGCATAGCCGAGGCAGAAGGCGCCACTTCCTGCACCGATGCGCCAGTCGAGGTCGCCGCTCGAATACCCGGTATGGGAAGCATGGTGGGCCGGCCGGTCTCTTCACCTGAATGGGTCACCCAGCGATCATGCGCCACCCACTCGCGCACGTGCCACTCAGACTCCCCCGAGCGGCCCGTAACGCTATTCGCGCGGATAGTCTTCGTCGTCCGGGACGACTCGGCTCTGCTCCGCGGCATCCGCCTCGTTCACTTCCAAGGACGACACCCCTTCTACCTGGTCAGTGGGCTCGTCGTCGACGGCCAGTTCCTGCTCCAGACGGTCGGCCTCGGGAACCTCCGGAGAGTTGGCCGCATCGAATGACGTCATGTCTGCGCTCCTTTCGCTTCGGGGGTCCTCCCACGATAGGTCTGTTCTCGACAGAATGCCGGTGCACGGCCAAAGTAGGGGCATGAGTGCGCCCGCTACCGTCACCATGGCCGATCCGCTGTGGCGGCCCAGCCCGCGAGCCAGGCAGCTGTGGGCCATCAACGCCGCACTCTTGTGGCTCCCGGTCTTCGCCCTCCAGGCGGTGGGTGCCTTCGTCGGCACCTGGTGGCCGACCTGGGCTCAGATCAGCGTTGCAGCCGTCACTGTCGTCCTCGCCCTGTTGCATGTCACCGTCGTTCCGTTCTGGCGCTATCGCGTGCATCGCTGGGAGATCAGCGACACCGCCGTATACACGCGCACCGGATGGTTCACGCAGGAACGGCGCATCGCCCCGATCTCCCGGGTGCAGACGGTCGACACCGAACGCGGCCCGATCGACCGCATGCTCGGTCTCGCCACAGTCACTGTGACCACGGCGTCGTCGGCCGGTGCCGTCAAGATCACCGCCCTCGACCAGGACACCGCAGATCGCACCGTGGCCCAGCTCACCGAGATCGCCGGAACCAACGTCGGCGACGCCACGTGACTGCGCCGCCGCCGCCCGGAGTCGCGCCTCCCCTCGCTCAGGGGGAGGCCGCGGCCGCTGCCGAGGCAGAACAACCTTGGCTCCGCCTGGATCGGCGGATGCTGCTGGTTCATCCGGTGAGCGAGATCGTGAAGCTGCTGCCCGTCCTGTTGCTGTCGCTGATCGTCGGCAGCCAGAGTGGGAACCACGTGTGGGGTCTGATCGCGGTGGCGGCGTTCGTGGCACTCGGCCTCTCGCGCTGGTTCACCACGAGCTACCGCATCGGTCCCGTCCACGTGCAATTGAGGCAGGGACTCTTCCGCAAACGACTCCTCTCCATTCCCCGGAACCGCATCCGCTCGGTGGATGTCGAGGCGGGAGTGCTGCATCGCCTGCTCGGATTATCGATCGTCCGGATCGGCACGGGACAACAGGTCGGTTCCAAGCCGGACGCGGCGAAGTTCGAACTCAATGCCCTCTCCGCCGTCCTCGTACCGGATCTGCGCGCCGCACTGCTCTCCCACACACCCGAAACAGTGCCCGGACCCGGCACGATCGCCGCCGAGCGTCCCGTACACGAGATCGGGCACTGGAGGCCCTCCTGGGTGCGATACGCCCCGTTCTCGCTGACGGGCGTCGTCACCATCGGCGCGATCGTCGGCATCGCATTCCAGTACGGAATCGCCCGCGAGATCGCACGGTCCTCGACGGTGACCGAAGGTATCGAATCGGCCGAGCGGCTCGGTATCGCGCTCGTGGTGGTCTTCGGAATCGTCGTAATCCTGATCGCTGCCAGTGCACTGGCATGTATTCGCTATCTCCTGGCGTACGGCAACCTGACCCTCACCGACAACGGACGGACACTGCAGGTCAGCCACGGTCTCCTGAAGACCCGGCAGACGACGCTCGACCGTGCACGGTTGCGGGGCACGACCTTGAAGGAGCCGTTGCTTCTCCGGCTGGCCGGCGGTGCCCGGCTCGACGCCGTCATGACCGGGGTCAGCGCCGAGAAACACGAGTCCTCGCTTCTGCTTCCCCAAGCGCCGCGCCGTGAAGCCGAACGGGTGATGGCCACGGTGATCGGAGACAGTCGTCAAGCCGCGGTGGCACTGAGGCCGCACGGAGCTGCCGCACGACGGCGGCGATACACGAGGGCGCTGATCCCGGCGGGTGTCGCACTGCTTGCCGCGCTCGTCCTCGCGGGGGTCGGCCGTCCGGTGATCTGGCCCGTGTGGGCAGGAATCGGTGTGGCCACGGTCGCCGGAGCTGCCCTCGCCTGGGACCGGTACCGCGGGCTCGGCCACGCGATTCTTCCCGGTTGGCTGATCACCCGCAGCGGCTCCCTCGACCGGGCCCGCGACAGCCTCGAGGCGAACGGCATCATCGGTTGGACCGTCCGCCAGACGTTCTTCCAACGCCGGTCGGGGGTGGCCACCGTCATCGCCGCCACCCCCGCGGGCACCGGAAAGTACCTCGTGATCGACCTCCCTGCCGATCAGGCGTGGACTCTCGTCGACTCCGTGACTCCTGGGGGAGGTGACGTGTGGGCGCGCCGCTGAACGATCTTGCGCGCCTCGACGCCGAACTCGTCGACTGCCGCGCCTGCCCACGTCTGGTGGAGTGGCGAGAGAAGGTGGCTCTCGAGAAGCGCGCCGCCTACCGGAACGAAACATACTGGGGCCGACCCGTTCCGGGATTCGGACCACCCGACGCCGCCATGCTGATCGTCGGACTCGCTCCTGCCGCACACGGCGGAAACCGGACGGGGCGGATGTTCACCGGCGACCGCAGCGGCGACTTCCTCTACGCGGCGCTGCATGCCGTCGGTCTGGCAAGTCAGCCGACCGCCACGCACATCGGTGACGGACTCGAACTGTTCGGCACCAGGGTCACGGCACCCGTGCACTGTGCGCCGCCCGACAACAAACCCACGCCTGTGGAACGGCAGACCTGCCGTCGCTGGCTCGACGCCGAATTGAGAATCCTGCAGCCTCGGCTGCGCTCGGTGATCGTGCTCGGCGGATTCGGCTGGCAGGCACTGCTGCCCGTGCTGGAGGACGCCGGATGGGTCGTCCCGCGACCCCGCCCGAAGTTCGGCCACGGCGCCCACGTCGAACTCGCCGGCCGGACCGGCCCTCTGCACCTGTTCGGGTGTTACCACGTCAGCCAGCAGAACACCTTCACCGGCCGGCTCACCCCCGCGATGCTCGAGTCGGTGCTCTCCGACGGCGCACGCGCGGCCGGGTTGATGGGCTGATCCGGCTCCCCGGGCGAACGGTACATCCGACCCGTCTGAAGCGCCGAAAGTGCCGTTCACCCCAGTTGGCGCCGGTTGGGCAGTTCCTCGATGATGTATTTGGCCATGCTGCCCAACCGTGAGCGGGTGGGTTGCATGGTGTCGACACCGAGCACGGTGAGAGGCGACGCCGTCACCGAACCGACGCAGATCGCGGCCACCGGCCCGTTGAACGCGCGGACGAGAGCGTCGACGCGTCCGACGTCCTTCGCAGTGCTCAGCAGCGAGGACACCGCCGGCGCGCTGGTGAAGGTGACCGCGTCGACGTCACCACCGGTGATGCCGTCGACCAGCGCCCGCAGGGGTCGTTGATCGACGGGCCGTATCCACCGGTACACCGACACCGCGGTGGTCCGCGCGCCCGCCTCGGCCAGGGAGACGCTCAAATCAGTGATCGGTTCCCACTCCGTGATCGTGCCGTGCAGTTGGACCGCAACGTGTAGCCCCTGCACTCCCTCGGCGATGAGGTGTTGCGACACTTCCTCGGACGACTCCGTCTCCGGCGACCACTCCTCCCGCAGGCCCGCACCGCGTACGGCGCCCTTGGCTTTGGGACCGCGGGTGATGATGCGTGCCGAGCTCAACGCGCCGACGAGGGCCTCGTCGTTACCCCAGGCCCGTGCGGCGTCCATCCACCCCCGGAAGCCGACGGCCGTACTGATCACGACGAGGTCCGGCGGAGAGGCGATGATGTCGGCCGTTCGCGCTTTCAGATCGGAGTCGTCGACCAACGGCAGCACGTGGATGGCAGGTGTGTGCGTCACGGTGGCACCGTGACGTTCGAGCAGCGTGATGAACTCCGCGGCTCGGCGTTCGGCGGTGACGGCGATGGTCAGTCCCGCAAGTTCATCGTTCGACATTGTCCCAGTGTGACGGACGTTCCGGCTTATGCTGACGAGATGATCACTGCCGTGCACACGCTCGTCTATGCCGACGACGCCGAAGCTGCCCGCGACTTCTTCCGGGACGTGCTGGGCTGGGACCACGTGGACGCGGGAGGCGGGTGGCTCATTTTCCGCACCGGCCCCTCCGAGATGGGCGTGCATCCCACGTCGGACGACCGCGGCGGGGAGCCGTGGTCGACGCAGCCTCACCATGAGATTTCGCTCGTCTGCGACGACATCGAGGCGACAGTTGCCGAGTTGAAGGCGAAGGGCGCCGAGTTCACCCGCGACGTTCGCGACGAGGGGTACGGCCTGACCACCGCGCTGAGGATTCCCGGCGCCGGCGAGATGATGGTCTATCAGCCGCAGCACCCGGTCGCGTACTGAAGGTCGGGTACCCAGAGGTCCAGGCGCTCAGGCAGGAACTGGGGACGTGGGCGGCAGCGGCGACCCGACCTTCCAGAGATATGCGGCAGGCGGAATCAACGCGCCGAGAAACAGCAGCAGGGTCCACACGGACGCGAGCAGGAGAACGTCGCCGCCCGGCCCCCCGAGCATGCAGAGCAGGAAACCCACGATCCACCCGACGAGTGGGAGGACTGCGGCGCCCACCCGGCCGGTCGCGGACCGCGCGGCGATCACCAATGCCACATTGACCGCTCCGGCGACGAGGATGCTCACCGGGAACGGCGTCGCCCCGAGGTACAGCGGAAGGAAAAGTACGGCGAGGACGGCACACAAAAGGCCGTCGAACACCAGCAGGGCAAGGGTGGCCCTTGCCAGAACGTCCGTATGTTCACGTTTTTCTGCGGTGCCGACGGCCATGTGTCAATAGTGGATCAGGGGACCGGTGGGTAACCCAGCAGGGTCAGCAAGTGACTCTGCATGTCGGCAAATCCATACAGCACGCTGTAGTACAGCTCGCGCTGAGCGGGCCATGACGGCCTCAGCGAGTCGACGAACGCCACTATGGCGTTCTGAACATCCCAGTTGTACATCGAAGACCTCTCCTGACGGGCGTCACACGGACTCGGACTGAGCCACTGCGTGATGTGCGCCACAGTGTAATACGTAATGCCAGTCACAGTTAAGTGCGGTCATGCCCGGCACCGCAGAGGTCAGAGCTCTACACCGGCGAAGAGGTCACGCTCACGACCACGGTCGTCGACCTCCCCCGACCGACCACGGGCCAGCACGAAGTGTTCCTCCGAAAGGATCGGCTGGGCGACGGCGTTGGAGAGCGCGAACTCGGCACCTCCGGGCGCCACCCTCACCTGCGTGGCATGAGCCGCGAGTGCGGCCTGCTTGGCGTCCAGCACCGCCCGCACGTCGATCACCGTGGTGACCTGGGAGTCGGGCACGCTCGGTAGTTCGCCGGGCTCGGGCAGTCGCCATCCTTCGGGGAGGTCGCCGATCCGGCAGATCCCCGATTCGAGCGCGCTCGCCTCGGTGACCGTCCAGTACAGCTTGGCCACCGGCCACGGCTCACCGGCGTCGGGAAATGTCGTCGTCCCCGACGCCTCTACCGCCGCCTCCGTGAGGCGATGCGCCTGGATGTGGTCGGGGTGCCCGTAGCCGCCGTGCTCGTCGTAGGTGACGACGACGTGCGGTCGCAGCTCCCGGATGACCGCCACCAAGGCTACGATCGCCGTTTCTTTGTCGGCGTTGACGAAGGCGCGCGGATGAGCTGCCGAGGGCGTACCCGCCATTCCCGAATCGCGAAAGTGCCCCGCCCCTAACAGGAACCGCGGCCGGCCGGCGCCGAGAATCGACAGGGCAGACCTCAGTTCGCCGATCCGGTATCCGCCGAGCTGATCGGCGGCACCGGCAACGAGCCCGGCCCACTCGTCCCCGATCACCTCGCCTTCCTCACCCAGCGTGCAGGTCAGGACGTGTACCTCGACACCCTCGGCGGCGTAATGCGCGATGGTGCCACCGGTGGTGATCGTTTCGTCGTCGGGATGGGCATGGATGAAGAGAAGGCGCCGATCGGTCATTCCTCGATCCTGCTCCAACCGGACGCGTCACTGAAAATCCCTACCGGCACAGCGCCCGACAGCGACACTCCCTCGACACCGGGCCCTACCGCCACCAACGTGCGGTCCTGCATGATCGGTAGCACGGCAGCAAGATCCCACAGTCGGCGATCTGCGTCGGCCAGAGCCTGGGATACGTCACCCGCACCGCGCAACGCGGCGTCGATCGCGGGCTGCAGCGAGGGGTCGCACAGGCCGGACAGATTGGACGGCGCTTCCGCCTCTGCGGCGGAATTCCCTTCCGGTGCAGCCCCTTCGGCTCGAGCCGGCGTGTTCGTCGCTGCGGCGGGCGGGCAACTGTGCCGGGAGGCCAGCGCGGTTGCCGGATCGGAACCGTCGCGGGACCATCCGACGACGGCACCGATCTCGCCGCTCGTCAACGCTTCTCCGTACAACTCCTCCGCGGGTATTGCTTGCACACTGGCGTCCACTCCGGCACTACGCAGTTGGTCGGCAGCCGTGTTCGCGACAGCATTTGCGGTGTCATCCCCCTCCGGAGTTCCGATGACGAGCGAGAGCGGCACGCCACCACGGACGAGCCTCACCTGCGGCACGGTTGCGGCGGGATCGGGAGTGGGCGCGGCAATGTCGGAGACATAGCCGTATTCCGCGAGCTGCGCCAGCACCTGTTCGCGGGACGGGCGCGCGGGGGCGGTAGCGGTGTAACCCGGGTCGGACGGGGCGTACACCTGCGAGCGGGTGGGTACGGCGGCCGCTTCGCTTCCCGCCCCGACGACCGCCAGAAGGTCGGTATCGAGCAAGTCCAGCAGACTCCGCCGTACCCGGACGTCCGCGAGTTCGGGCACCCGTCCGTTGAGGGTCAGCGACAGCCCTCGCGGCTGGAACGACGCACCCGTGCGCACGGTCGGGATCGCCGCGAGCTGAGCGGAAGTGGCTGTGCCGCCGTGAATCTGCACGATCTGCGTGTCGTTGTTGCGCATCGAGTCGGCGAGCTGCGCGGGGGTTCCGTCACGCCGCATGAGTATCTGGTCCGGGGTCGCCGGCTTGTCCCAGAATCGATCGTTACGTTCGAGCAGAATTTCGTCGCGACCGCGGTCGATGTTTTTGATGTGGAAGTGTGCGCCCGACACCGGAATGTTCTCGGACAGCCCGGTGGCGAATCCCCCCGGCGAATCCTTGATCAGGTGCGACGGCAGGAGGTCGGTGAACAGCTCTCGCCACGCCGGGTACGCGGACTTCATCACCACGTTCACAGTCTTGCCACCGCCCGACGACCGCACGTCCTCGATGAGTTGATAGCCGGCCGGGTCGACGGCTCCCGGGGCGCTGATCATCTGCTGCCACAGGTAGCGGAAATCCTCCGCGGCGATCGGCGCACCGTCGGACCATTGCGCTTCGTTGCGTAACTGATAGGTGATGGTGAACGGTTCCTGCGACGAGACCTCGGCGGATATCACGAGCGAGGTATCGGGGATCCAGTTACTGCCACCCACACGCTGCGGGTCGGGGACGGGGCGGAACGGGCTCGGAAGGACGAGTGCACTGACGGCGGAGTTCGCCGGCGACTGATCCGACAGGAGATGCGGGTTGAATCCACTGCCGACGTCGTCGATGGCCACCACGACGGGCTGCTTCTCCGTGGGTGAGACGGTGGGTTTGGGGCTGTCGGTGCTCTCGACGGGAGGCGGCGGGTCGGCCGTACACGAGGTGAGGACCGTCGTGGACACTGCGAGAAACACCGCGGTGGTCACGAGCCCGCTGCCACGCCTTCGACGCCGAACTCCCCACGCTCTGTCGATCGAACCCCCAGCAACCACCGCGCCGCCTTTCCTCAGAGATACCGGAAGGCTCCGGAAACCCTCGAGCGAATGTACCTTCGGTCGGCGATCGACCGAAGGTACATTCGCCCGGTTGTGTCTTACGTGGTCGGACGCGGGACCTACAGGGCCGCCTTGTCGCGGGCCTTGGAACGCGAACGCTCACGGGCGCGGTCGGTGGCCGACAGGTGCACCTTGCGCACCCGCACGACCTCCGGGGTGACCTCGACGCACTCGTCGCCGGCGCAGAACTCCATCGCGCCCTCGAGTTCGAGCTTGATGGGCTTGGCGAGGGTCTCCATCACGTCGGCGGAGGACTGACGCATGTTGGTCAGCTTCTTCTCGCGGGTGACGTTGATGTCGAGGTCCTCCTGGCGCGGGTTGATGCCCACGACCATGCCCTCGTAGGTATCGGCACCCGGCTCGACGAAGAAGGTGCCGCGATCGGCCAGCTGGATCATCGCGAACGGGGTGACGGTGCCGGTGCGGTCCGAGACGAGCGAGCCGGTGTGGCGTGCCCGGATCTCGCCGGCCCACGGTGCATAACCGTGGAACACCGCATTGGCGATGCCGGTGCCGCGGGTCTCGGTGAGGAAGTCGGTACGGAAACCGATGAGGCCACGCGACGGGACGATGAACTCCATCCGAACCCAGCCTGCGCCGTGGTTCGCCATCTGGACCATCTTGCCCTTGCGGTTGGCCAGCAGCTGGGTGATGGCACCGAGGTACTCCTCGGGGCTGTCGATGGTGAGCTCCTCGAAGGGCTCGTGCACCTTGCCGTCGACCTGCCGGGTGACCACCTGCGGCTTGCCGACGGTCAGCTCGAAGCCTTCGCGGCGCATCTGCTCGACGAGAATGGCGAGCGCGAGTTCACCACGGCCCTGCACCTCCCAGGCGTCGGGGCGACCGATGTCGAGGACCTTGAGCGAGACGTTGCCGACGAGCTCCTGGTCGAGGCGGGACTTCACCATGCGGGCGGTGAGCTTGTGCCCACTGACCCGGCCGACGAGCGGCGACGTGTTGGTGCCGATGGTGACCGAGATGGCGGGCTGGTCGACGGTGATCCGAGGCAGCGGGACAGGGTTCTCCAGATCGGCGAGCGTGTCACCGATCATGATGTCGGGGAAACCGGCGACGGCGACGATATCGCCGGCAACCGCCCTCTCGGCAGGCTGACGCTCGACACCCTTGGTCGCGAGCAATTCGGTGATCTTGGCCTTGGTGACGACGGGCTCGCCGTCCACCTCACGGCACCAGGAGACGGTCTGGCCCTTGGTCAGCTCGCCGTTGTGGATGCGCACCAGCGCGAGGCGGCCCAGGAATGCGGAGGCGTCGAGGTTGGTGACGTGAGCCTGCAGCGGCGCGTCGACGTTGCCCTTGGGTGCAGGAACGTAGTTCAGAAGCACGTCGAACAGGGCGTCGAGGTTCTCGGCGTCCGGTGCGTGACCGTTCTCGGGCTGACTCTTGGACGCCTTGCCCTCACGGCCGGAGGCGTAGAGGACCGGGAGGTCGAGAGCGAGTTCGGCGGCTTCCGCGGCCTCGTCGTCGAGGTCCGAGGCGAGGTCGAGAAGCAGGTCGTGACTCTCGGAGACGACCTCTTCGATGCGGGCATCGGGACGGTCGGTCTTGTTGACCACGAGGATCACGGGCAGCGAGGCAGCGAGGGCCTTGCGGAGCACGAACCGAGTCTGCGGCAGCGGGCCCTCGGAGGCGTCGACGAGCAGGACGACACCGTCGACCATGGACAGGCCGCGCTCGACCTCACCACCGAAGTCGGCGTGGCCCGGGGTGTCGATCACGTTGATCACGGTGACGCTGCCGTCGGCATGGTGCTTGTGGACGGCAGTGTTCTTCGCGAGGATGGTGATGCCCTTCTCGCGCTCGAGGTCGCCGGAGTCCATGACGCGATCGACCAGCTCGGCGCGCTCCTCGAAAGCCCCCGATTGGCGCAGCATGGCGTCGACGAGAGTGGTCTTGCCGTGGTCGACGTGTGCGACGATGGCAACGTTACGGAAGCTGGTGATGGTCACGCGATGGCTCTCCTGGCTGAGTTGATTCGGCCACGCGAAAGTTCACTCGCACGACCTTCTGGCGGCCGCATTGTCATCCTGATTCAGAAATCCCTCGTCGAGGCGATGGCAAAATCGCTCATACAGGCATCGCGGCCACGTAAATACTACCCGCCCGCGGCCCGGTTCCGCGCATCGCGGACGTCGAGGGGCATCGGGCACCAGCGTAAAGTGATCTGCGCCACGCAATGTGCGGGCCGGTTCCAGGTCGGCAGCGGACGAAGTCGCGGCCACGCTAGCCTGGGTCGAGCGTCGCATCCGGTGTTCCGTCAGAGCTAGGGAGGCCGAGCCGAGCATGGGCAAGATCAAGGCCACCGAGGTTTCGGGCCTCAAGCCGAAGAAGAAGTGCTGCCGCAGCAAGAAGCGTTGCCTCAAGTGCCCGGTGGTCATCATGCGGATGAAGAAGCTCGAGAACGAAGGCGCCTCCAAGAAGGAACTGAAGAAGGGCCTCGTGAAGGCCCGTAAAACCTGAGCCGGCGACCGACCCGATCGACCGAAGTCCTCAGATTCCACCGTCGAGGTACGGACGCAGGTCCGGCACCCATCCCCGATCGTTGCCGACCAGGTCGATCTCCCCGAGCTCTCGGCCGTTCACCCACCGCACCTCGGCATGGTCGAGCGCGGACGGTGTTCCCGACACCAGGTCCACCCGGTAGGCGCGGAGCACGCGTCCGTCGGGAAGGGGCACGTCGTCCCCTACCCTCGTGCCCCCTGCCACCTCGACGCCGAGTTCTTCTCGCAGTTCCCGCCTGAGCGCGTCCTCGGCCGTTTCCCCTGCTTCGGCCTTGCCGCCCGGCAGTTCCCACAGGCCCGCCAGCTCGGGCGGTCGCGTCCGCTGGGCGAGTAGGAGGCGTCCGTCGACGATGATCGCCGCAGCCACCACTTCGCCGTTGTTCGTGGCGGGTCTTGCAGGTTCCGTCGACACCGCACCATCATGGGGTATGACCGAGTTGCTGTCAGACGGAAGTATCGATGCCGGGCTCGCCGGACTGCCCGAGTGGCGGCGCACCGGCGACTCGCTGGTCCGCACCATCGAGTCGCCGAGCTTCATCGACGCGATCGAACTGGTCCGCAAGGTTGCCGCGGCCGCCGAGGCCGCCAACCACCATCCCGACATCGACATCCGGTGGCGCAAGGTCACCTACACCTTGTCGACCCACTCGGCCGGGGGGATCACACAGCTCGATCTGGATCTCGCAGCACAGATCGACGTGCTGGCAGGGTAGGCGTCAGCTTCGCCCGCCTGCCCGCCCAGGCAATCCAGGCATACACGGCGAATGCGCCCACCACGTCGACAGTGCCGAGCCACGCGAGCACCGCAGGCCGTGAGATGAGCCAGATCGAGTCCTGGAAGAAGCTCAGAACCCACGGCACCCCGATCAGCGTCGTGACAAGCCAGTACCCCGCGACGACCCGGGTACCGAGCATCGATCCGTAGGGACCGTGAAGAAGCCAGATCAGCATCGGGATCACCCATACCCAGTGGTGTGACCATGAGATCGGGGACACGAGCAGTCCCAGCAGCTCCACGACGACGAGTGTGCCCAACCTGTCGTCGCGGGCGAGAGCGCGCCAGGCGAGCACCGCGAGGACCACGGTGAGCGCGACTCCCACCACCCAAACCGCACCCGTTCCGACGTCGTATCCGAGCAGCCTCGACAACGCCCCGCGCAGAGATTGGTTCCATACCGAACCGACCGGACCGATGCGATCTGCGTCCCCGAGGAGGTGGGTGAAATACTCGCGTGCCTCGGAACCGACCAAGAGATAACTGAGGCCGACGGTCGCCGCGAACGCGACGCCCGAGAAGACCGCCGCTTTCCACCTGCGCTGGAGCAGAAAATACAGCCCCGTGATGGCCGGGGTCAGTTTGATGCCCGCCGCGAAGCCGACGAGCGCACCCGACAGCCACCACCGTGAACTACGTACCGCAGTCATCACGAGCAAGGCGAGGAAGACATTGATCTGCCCGTAGTCGAGCGTGGTGCGCACCGGCTCCAGCCAGACGCCCACCGTCGTCCACAGAAGTGCCACCGTCCGCCAGTGGGGTCGACGGGCCGCCGCGCCGAGCACGAGACTCAAACTCATGCGGGCCAACGCATACAGCGCGAGGATGGTGAGCAACTGCCAACAGACGCCGACCAGGGTGAACGGCAGGAAGTGCAGGGGAAAGAAGACGAGCGCCGCGAAGGGTGGGTATGTGAACGGCAGTGGAAAGTCCGGTGTCACTTCCGAATAGGTGAAGTCGTACAGGTTGCCACCGCCGAGAGCCTCCGAACCGTCGACGTAGACGTGCAAGTCGACGAGGTTCATCCCGTTGGGGCTCAGCAGTGTCCACGCCATCCGTCCGAGCACCGACAACGCGAGAAGCACAGGCGCCCAGCGCAACAGCGCCCGGCTGCCGGAAACACGTTGTGACGAGGGAGAAGACGGGTCCTCGGAGTCCGATCCGCCGTCGGACGCTCCTTGGTGGGACGCTGCTTGGTCGGACACAGTGTGGCGCTCTCCCGTGAGGTGTGTAGACGTCTCAGCCGATCCCGAAACGGTCCCGCACAGCGTAGACGCCCGGCCACACACGCTCCGCTCTGTCCGTAGCAGCGCGTAACAGTTGCATCACCATCAACACTGATCACACCAGCCACAGGCTATGGTTCCGGGAAGGATCACCGCCGGGGTCACCATGCCATACACTCCCACCGGGGCGCCGCAGCTACCACGGGATGCACTCGTCAGCTGTACAACCCGGGGGCGCTGTACATAGAGTGGCCCCCCGAGCCGTAAGACGTGGATTGGATTGTCGTTCACGCTGTTATGACAAGGATGGGGAGACTGTGCTTCGAACCCGAGGTATGCGCAGGGCATTTACTGCTTTCGCAATTGCCGCAGCAGCAGCGATGGCAGTGCCGGTACAGGTATCCGCGCAGCCGACGCCGCCGCCCGTGCCCGAGGGCATGCCTGTGGAGATGCTCGCATCGTTCGCTCCCGCGATCATCGGCGCAGCCGCTGGTACCGAAGACATCGCTGCAGGCCCGCAGGCCGAACTTCTCGCGCAGGCACGCAACCTTCTCGAGTCTCCCGGCATTCCTCCCGAGATCAAGTCCACCCTCGAGCGCGTCATCACGTTCCTCGACGGCAGCGGTGGCGGCGGACCCGAAATCCCGCAGGACAACGCACCCGTCATCGCCCAGTTCCTGTACCCGACGCTCGGTAAGGGCTGCATCGGAGAGGGCGCCGATTCCGTCGGCACCGCACTCGCCGTGCCCGGACCCGCGCAGCTCCCGCCGCCCGGACCTGCGGCCGGACAAGCCGGCTTCGTGTTCACCGCGCTCGGAACCAGTGCGGTCGCTGCAGAGCAGCCCAATCCGCTGACCGTCACGTGGATCAACCTGGACAACCAGCGCCGCGAGACGCAGAACCTCACCAACGAGGCACGCATCAACCCTGACGGCCCTGCCACTCTGTCCGCGATCGCCGACACCGGCCCCGGTCGCGTCATCGCCGTCATCTCCGGCGGACTCACCACTCAGAAGGAAGGGGCGGCACCCATCACGTGCAGCTTCCTCCCGACCGTGGGTATGTTCCGCGTCGCATAGCAGTTCGACTTCACGAAAGGGCCCCCGGACTTCCGGGGGCCTTTTCGTCGGTCCAGCCCGATCACCGTGTGCCGACGACACCAGCGTGGTAGACCGAGGAATGCCCTCCACGCACTCGTTCCGCCGTTCTCGGCACGCCCACCGATCGATACTGTCGATTCGCTCGGAAGGGTCCATCCTCTCGATCGGGTCGGCCTACTCGGTTCTGTCGATCGGCAGCGTCGGCTCCGTCCTGTCGATAGGGTCGGCGGGCTCGATCGGGTCGGTGTTGAGCACGGGCTCGTTCGCCAGCCTGGGCTCTGCCCTGTCCGGACTCTCGGGCTGGTCTCTGATGTCCTGGCGGGGATGGCACGAGTCACCTCAGGAGCATCCCCAACTCACGGTCATCGCCGAAGAACCGGACCTTGCCCGGGACGCGACCGCGCACGTGCAGTCCTGAGCGCTACGACCCCGGCCGACCTTCCTTCGATCGGCGGGGCCAGCTCCGGCCTTCCAAGTTCTCTACCTCCGCGTTGAACTTCGACAGCAGTCGACGCAACTCTTCACGGTCGCCGTCGCTCCATCCGCCGATCACCCGTTCCACGCCGCTACGACTCAGCTGTCGATCACTGCGCAGGTGCTCGAGCCCGAGATCGGTGGCCTGCACCTTCCGCGCCAGTCCCCCGTCGGGGTCGGGGACGCGCTCGACCAGTCCTCGTCGCAGCAGTGCCCCGATCTGCCTGTTGATCGTCGAGATGTCCAGGCGGAACGCCTCCGATAGTTCTTTCAGAGTGACCGGATGCTCCAGTTCGAGGCGGCTGAGCAACAGATAGGCCGAGCGATCGATCTGCAATCCCGCCCGTTGGGAATGCACGTAGTGCCTCGACAACAAGGTCAGCTCGTTCTCGATGTCGGCCGTCACCGCCTCGCGATCGGACACCGTCACCTCCAGAAGTTTTCTTCATCCTGCCCGATCGGCAGCGTTGTGCACCATACACATGATGTGTAGGGTACACATCTCTGGTGTCGTGAACGCGTCGCGCCGAACCTGTACACCCCGGGAGGTGTCGATGTCCGTTCCACCGCCGAACGCCGGTATCCGAAGCCGGCGGCACGCACCGTCCCTCATCCTCGCCGTCCTCGGCTCGTGCGGGATCGTGGTGGCGCTCATGCAGACGCTCGTCATACCGATCATTCCCGAGTTGCCCCACCTCCTGGGGGCGAGTGCGGCGAATACGTCCTGGGCGGTCACGGCGACTCTGCTCGTCGCCGCCGTCGTCACGCCGATCAGCGGTCGACTGGGTGACATGTTCGGCAAACGCCGCGCCCTGATCGGGAGCCTCACACTGCTGGTGCTCGGATCGGCGGTGTGCGCGATGGCCTCCTCATTGATTCCGATGGTGACGGGTCGTGCCCTCCAGGGTGCGGCCATCGGCGCGATCCCACTCGGAATCGCCATCCTTCGCGACGTGCTCCCGCCGAAAAGGGTCGGCGGCGCGATGGCGGTGATGAGCGCGACCCTGGGAGTCGGGGGCGCCGTGGGATTGCCCATCGCCGCCACCATCGCGCACTACACCGATTGGCACATGTTGTTCGTCGTGTCCGCCGTACTCGGCTGCGCCTGTATCGCCCTGACCTTGCTCGTCATTCCCGAATCGCCCGTGCGGCGGCCCGGCCGCTTCGACTTCCTCGGAGCTGTCGGCCTGAGCGTCGTTCTCGTCACGTTCCTGCTGCCCATCACGAAGGGCGACGACTGGGGATGGGCGAGCGGGCAGACGCTAGGACTGTTCGCGACGTCGTTCGCGAGCCTGCTCCTGTGGGGGTTCCTCGAGCTACGGACCGCCGCACCCCTGATCGATCTCCGCGTGAGCGCACGACCTCCGGTCCTGTTCACCAACCTTGCCTCGGTTGCCGTCGGCTTCGCGATGTACGGCACCTCCCTCTCGTTCCCCCAGTTGCTGATGGCTCCGGAGTCGACCGGTTACGGGTTCGGCCTGTCGATGATCACCGCGGGCCTGGTTCTCGCTCCCGGCGGCCTGGTCATGATGGCGCTGTCCCCGGTATCGGCGCGCCTGTCCGCCTGGCGGGGACCGAGGGTGACCCTGATGACCGGCGCCGTGGTGATCGGCCTCGGTTACGCGGTCGCGTACGTGGCGGTGTCCGCGGTCTGGCAGGTCCTGCTCGCCGGAATGGTGATCGGCGCGGGCATCGGCCTGTCGTACTCCGCCATGCCCGCCCTGATCATGAGTGCGGTTCCCATCACGGAATCGGCGGCGGCCAACGGATTGAATTCACTGATGCGGTCGATCGGCACATCCACGTCGGCAGCCGTCGTCAGCGTGATCCTCGCGGGAATGACGGTCACCGTCGGCACGGCCGTCATCCCGTCGCTCGATGCTTTCCGCGCCGGGTTCATCGCCTCGATCATCGCCTCGATGGTCACCCTGGTTTTCGCCTGGCTGATCCCGTCGCCGAGGAAGGACCTACGACCCGTTGACGAAGAACGCGGTGTAGAGGACGGAGGCGATCGTGTAGCCGAAATCGATGAGCAGATCCATGGTGGAACTCCCGGTGTCGAAGTGAATGAAGTGACACCTGATGCATCGGCGTCGGCTCGCCGAGCGTTTCACCTCGCATCTCGCCCAGCGGAAACTTCCCCACGAACCGACTGAAACGTGTTCTCATTTCCGTAGGCGCACCCCTACGGGCGCCACGAGGGAAGGACACGGGGATGTCGTGGAGTCGGGCCGAACTGAACGACGCGTTTGCGCACTACCAGCGAACGGTCAGCCGGTGCGTCGAACTCGGGAATTGGAACGGCTTCGCCGATCTGTTCACAGAGGACGCCACCTATGAGGAACACGCGTTCGGGAATTTCGAGGGCCGCGAGGCCATCCGGGTATGGGTCACGCGGACCATGTCGACGTTTCCCGGCAGCCGGATGACACAGTTTCCCGCGAACTGGCACGTGCTCGACGAAGAACGCGGGTGGGTGATCTGTGAGATCGACAATCCTATGGAAGATCCCGGAGACGGTTCAGTGCACGCGGCCGCCAATATCACGATTCTCCACTACGCGGGCCACAACCTGTGGTCGCGGGAAGAAGACGCGTACAACCCGCTGAATTTTCTCGCCACGGCCAAGAACTGGTGCCGCGCAGCGGAAACCGCGGGAAAACTTCCCGACGACGCTCGCGAGTGGCTCGTTCGGATGGGCGAGAAAATCTCTGGCTAGCCGCCTCGGCACAGGTTAGCGGCGGAGCGAGCCCGAACGCTCACCACTGGCCGTAATCGGGCGCGAGAATGTCATTGAGGTCGATGCCGACTCCGTCGACAGTTCTGGCATCGATTTCGTACTGGTGCAGATGAGCTTTCGGGTGGACGTACCCCTCCGGAGTGCCCCAGTCGTGCTGCCAGTACCACGACCCGAGTCCGGCGAGAATAGCCAGATCCAACGTCGGCGAGTTTGCGTAGATACCCGTATTCGCCTTGCCTACCACCGATTCCCACCCCGCGAGATACGGCGCGATCATCGTGAGGAAGTCTGCGGGCGTCGGATTGTCGTCGATCGATGCATAGATCGGCCGATTCTCGGGACCTCCGGCGGCAAGGTGGAGTTCGAGTCCACGCTCCGCGTGACGCTTTCCGGCTTCGAATCCGCCGCGCCAATCCGCCGTCGACCCCTTGCCGAACTGGTAGCACGACACGACGGACAGCCCCGCCTCTTGCAGAGCGCTCGCCTCGTCGGCGCGGAGCGGCTTGCCCACCATCCACTCGGCTCCCGGTCGCCGGTCCGACACGTAGCGGATGGCCCCGGCGTATCCGGCTGCGCTGATCGCCTCGGCGGACGGAACGCCACCCGAGTAGTCGATGAGTGTGCCGAGGCTGTCGGCGTGCGCCACCGCGCCCGACACCAGGGTGGAAGTGAGCGCGGCCACTCCGGCCACGGCCGACCCCGCGGCCGCATACCGGAACAAGTCCCGTCGAGAAATATGCACTGTGCCCCTCATATCCAATCGGTCGCGCCCCGGCGTGTCGTCGACAAGTGTTTCTGCTCAGTCGCTATGTTGTTCGGTTTGCATTCCACCACACTCACTGGTGTCCCGCCAGCCACTTGGACGACATCAGTCACACTGGACACTCCCACGGCCGGGACGCGACATCGCCCTCATCACTGCGCTGCGTCGTTGTGGCGCGCAGCCGCCTGCCGGGGCGCCGTGAGAGACCCCACGTTGCACGTTACTTCAGATAACACTTACCTTGGGGCTGTGGGGCATAGACGCCTCGCACGACAGTTCGTTCCATCGCGAAAGGGCGGTGCGTCATGAGCATTGCGGTTGTCTCGATTCTGATCGCCATCGGGCTCGCTCCACTCTTCGTGAGCGGCGGCGCAGGGCTCGACTTCCGGGCCCGCCAACTCGAATACCGGATGCGGGCCCGCCACTGAGGCAGAGAGTTACGCCTTCGCCGCGAGGGCGAGTGCGGTCGATCCCAGTTTAGGCAGACGAAGGTCGGCAATAGGCGTGAGCATGTTGCCCAGCCGATTCGTGACGAAGGCAATCGACAGGCCCGTCTCCGCGTCCGCGAACGCACCCGACCCGCCCAAGCCGTAGTGCCCGAACGTCTTTGACGGCTGGGTGCGTCTCGCCACCATGCCGGCGTGGTAGCCGAGACGCCAATTCATGGGCAGACCCAGCACGTAGTCGCGACCCGTGGTCTGCACCTCACCGAGTTGCGTCACGACATCGGGTGCGAGGAACTCGACGCCGCCCACCGATCCGCCGTTTGCCAACGCCCCGTACATCTTTCCGAGCGCGCGGGCGCTGAACACTCCATTCCACCCGGGCATAACGCTGTCGTGAACAGCCGGGTTGCGGACGAGTAGATCGAAACCTGCCGGCATTCCGGCATCAGCGACGTTGCGCAGTCCCGGAAGTCGAGACATCGCAAAGGACGTCGCGGCCCAGGGGACACCGAACGGGTTGATGTGCGGAAAGGTCCGGGCGATCCGGCCGCGTTCGTCGAGCGGAACCGCGTACCAGAAGTCTTTCACCCCGAGCGGTTCGGCGATCTCGGTTTTCACCAGCTCGGTGAAGGGCTGTCCCGACGCCCGCGACGTCACTTCGGCGATCAACGAACCGAACGTGACCGCGTGATACCCGGGAGCGCGCAGTCGGCGGCGATCGGGGGTCGCGGCAGCCAGCGCGGCGCTGACGAGGGAGTGGTCCATCAGGCTCAGCGGTTCGGGCACCAGGCCGCGAACCCGATGGAGTCCGGCACGGTGCGACAGCAGCTCGCGTACCGTGATCGCCTCCTTACCCGCCGCTGCGAACTCGGGCCAGTACTGCGCGATAGGGACGTCGTAATCGATGAGGCCGCGCCCCGCCAGTCGGTGTAGCACCGTGGATGCGACACCCTTACCGGTGGAGAAGGTCAGCGTGACAGTGTCGCCGTTCCACTGCGTCTTCCGGCTGGCCCAGCCCGCCCAGACGTCGACGACGGGCTCGCCGTGCAGATAGACCGACAGGGCGCCGCCGCCCTGCCTCGTGTCGCGGAACAGCTGAAAGAACTGGTCCACGAGCCTTCCGAAGCGCCGGTCCACCAGCATCCCTGCCGGCGGCCGCGCCGTTCGGCCGATCAACGGCCACGGCGTTGTGGTCGTCATGCCTGTTGTCCTAACAGTCTTTTCCCGTGAGCACTGTGCACACCTACTTCCTCTGTACACACCACGGAGGCTGCGGGTGGCGGTTGGCGGCCTACGTGACCGGTTCGTGGCCATACCGCAACGGAAAATGCGCCTGAACAGCGCACGAGCACCGCTTTTGCTATTTCGGTTCGAGTGAGCGGAAGTAGTCCGAGCGGACCTCTACGTCCTCGACGAGACGGGTGGTGGTCTGCACTCCCAGCGCGTGCTCCTTGAGCAGGTCACACAGCCGGTCCCCGTCGATGAGATCGATAGGCGGTGCTCCGTCACGCTTCGACTCGGTGCGGGCGTCACCAGTGAAGGTGCCGGTGGTGATGAGTAGCCCCTTCTCGCCGCGACCAGCCATTGCGCCACGGAAGTCGCGCACGGCGCCGGCGCCGACACTGCCGTTGTGACGCTTGCACTGGAAGAAGACCGGAAAGCTGAGCAGCGACAACTGGTAGACGCCGAGACCCTCGATGTCGCCCTCTCCCCCGCGCCACGTGACGGATGCGCTCGAGAACCCCGCTTCGCGCAGCAATCGCTGCGTAAGGCGTTCGAACGCGGCGGGCGACATCTTCAGAACGGTCTCGAGGAGCACGTCTTTCCAGCCGGCATCGGTGTCGACTTCGGTGATGTTCGTTTCCGGTTCGTCGGTCCTGCGAGACGCGGCCTTGGCCGATTTTCGGGCAGCGTTCCTTTTGCGGTTCTCCGCCGAGGACTCGGCATGCAGAGGCCGGATCTGACTTTCGGTGACCTCGCGGCCCTTCTCCGTGACACTCCACACCCCGCGGCGGCTGTTCGTGAGCAGACCCATCCCCTTGAGGTGGGTGCGGGCCCACGCCAGCCGGTATTCGATCTCGGTGCTCGGCCCGTCTCCGTGCAGCACACCCTGAACGTCGGACGACAGTCCTTCACGCTCGATGACCGCGTTGTCGAGTTCTTCGTTGGACGCCGAACCACCGAGCGCAATCACGGCCTGAAGTGCTGGCCACAGGAGGTCGACGTACCGAGGAACCTGAACAGTCATGGCGACAAGCATGCCGGAATCGACCGGGCCCCCCACACACCGGACCCCGATCCGTTCACCCGGGCGAATTCTGCAACTGCCGAGCCTCCTCGCGGTTCTCGAGCTGTGCCCGGTAGATCGTCTTTCCGGATCGCCGCACGATGAGATATGCGAGGGCGACGGCAACCATTCCCGGGGCCAGCACACCGATGCTGCCTGTCATCTCGGCCACCATCAACATCACCGCGAGCGGCGCCCGGGCGATGCTGCCGAAGCAGGCCATCATGCCGACGATGACGAACGGTGCCGGACTGTCGGAGACGCCGGGAGCGATCGGTTCGAGCAGGCGCCACACCGCGGCACCGGTGAATGCCCCGATCACCATGCCGGGGCCGAAGATACCGCCGGAACCACCGGACCCGATGGACAACGAGGTGGCGAGAATCTTCGCGAACGGCAGCAACAGCACCACCCACAGAGGAATGGCCGCGAGGTCGACGCGGGCCATCGATTGCTGGATCCAGCCGTATCCGCTGCCGAGCACCTCGGGTAGTGCCAGCGCCATCAGCCCGACGAGTAGCCCCCCGACCGCCGGTTTGACGATGCGACTGCCCGGCAGCCGGTGGCTCAGGTCGACGAACGCATAGAACGTCCCGCTGTACAGCAATCCGATCAGTCCTGCCAGAATTCCGATGATCGCGAACCACACCAACTGTATGGGGGATTCGAACGTGTACTCCGCCGCGGCCGCACCGAACAACGGCCCGAAACCGAGGATGCTGCCGAACACCGAGTAGCTGACGATCGAGGCGACCATGCCCGGCACGAGTACGTCGTATTCGAAGTCGTCCTTGTAGGGAATCGCGCAACACAGCACCGCCCCTCCCAGAGGTGCACCGAAGATCGCGCCGATGCCGGACCCGATGCCCACCGCGACAGCGATTCTGCCGTCGCGGTCGGACAGGTCGAGCTTGCGGGCGAGTAGCGAGCCGAAACCTGCCGAGATTTGCGCCGTCGGCCCCTCACGGCCGCCCGACCCGCCCGACCCGATGGTGATCGCGGAGGCGACCAGCTTGACCAGGACGACGCGGATCCGGATCATCCGCGGATTGCGGTGAAACGCCTCGATCGCCGCATCGGTTCCGTGCCCTTCAGCCTCCGGCGCCAGGGTGAACACGATCACTCCGGAGACAAGCCCGCCCAGTGCCACCACGAGTGGGACGGCCCAGGGGCGGGTGAATTCTCCGCTCCCGGCTGCACCGCCGTCTCCCGCCGCAGTCGGGGGCTGATACCCGGCGAGTTCACCGAGGAGCAGATGCGTAGCCCCTGCGAGGGCGACGGAGAACACCACCGCCCCCAGCCCTGCGATTGCGCCGATGACAATTCCCAGCACGAGCCACTTCGGTAGGTAGCTCGCATTCCGGACCCACCTTGCCACCGACGTCGGGATCGATCGCACGGCCTTCGCCAGGTGCGCCACGCGGGTCACTCCAGCTTTCCGAAGACCGTCCGGCCCTCCAGAATCGTGGCGAGCACCTCGAGATCCGCGATGTCGTCCGGGTCCACGCGCAACGGATTGGCCGACAGCACCACGAGGTCGGCGTGCTTGCCGGGTGTGATCGATCCGATGGCATCCTCACTTCGCAGGTGCCATGCCGAGTTGATCGTCTCCGCTCGCAGCGCCTCGAGGACGGGAATTCGTTCCTCGGGTGCGAGGACGCGGCCCGACCGCGTCCGGCGTGTGACCGCATCGGTGATATTGCGTAACGGGTTCGTGGGAGTGACCGGACCATCGTTGTGGAACGAAATACGCTGACCGGCCGCGATGGCCGAAGCGGCTGCCGCCCAACGAGACCCGCGCTCGGCTCCGAACAGGTCGTCGACGAGGACGTCACCCCAGTAGTAGAGATGGTCGACGAACATACTGCAGGTGACGCCCAGTTCCGTCGCTCTGCGGAACTGCTCCGGTCGCATCGCGCCTACGTGCTCGAGGCGCAGACGGTGGTCTTCGCGCGGTACTTCAGTGAGCATTCTCTCCCACGCGTCGAGGACCAAGCTGACCGCGTCGTCGCCGTTGGCGTGACACGAAATCTGCCAGCCCTTCTCGAAATAGGGCCGGCTGATGTCGTGGACCTCCTCGGCCGTGTAGTTCGCCTTGCCGCGTGTTCCGGCGAGCCCCAGCGCCCGGGTGACCTCCGAGTCGATGTACGGAAAACTGGTGGCGGCGTTGCCGACCCACGGAGACCCGTCCGACCAGATCTTGATACCCACCTGCCGCAGAAGGTCGTTCCCGACACCCGGCGACACCGCAGTGGCCCGTTGAGGATTCGACATCTCGTAGAGACGCAGTCGAGTGGTGAGCGCACCGGACCGTGCGATCGCCGTCAACGTCGCACTGAATCGAGGGTCGAACGCCATCTCACTCACGGTGGTGATGCCCACAGCGTTCATTCGTGCGCATTCAGCCGCGAGAAGCTCTGGCAGCCGGGCGGTAGCGCCGGCAAGCACATTGGCGGCCACCGCCATGACGGCGGGCGCTTCGAACGCCGAACCGTCGAGTTCGCCCGACGGGCCCCTGCCGTAACTTCCCCCTTCGGGGTCGGGCGTCTCGCGGGTGAGCCCGGCGTCGCGCGCTGCGACATCGTTGAAGTAGGCGACGTGCCCGGTGTTGTGCAGGATCACCATCGACGTCTCGGGCGCAACCGAATTGAGCCATTCCCGCGTCGGAGCGGGCAACCCCTTCTGCAGCAGCGGATCCCATCCGTTGAAGACGACACCCTCCTGGTGCTCGCCGACGGCCCGGCGGACGGTGTCGACCACCGTGTCGGCATCGGCGATGGTGACGGGGCGGATGTCCACCACGGGCTCGCCGAGCAGGACGGCCGAGTTCAGCGGATGCCCGTGGGCCTCGACGAACCCCGGCATGATGCACGCGCGGTGCACGTCCACCGTTGCGGTGGTGGGTCCGATCAACGGGAACACCGCGGCGTCATTTCCGACAGCGGCTATCCGCCCGTCGCGCACAGCAACGGCCTGCGCTCGCGGCCGCGTGTCGTCCATGGTGACCACGTCACCGAACAGCACCAGATCCGCTGCCTTCTCGTCGTTCGTGCCCATCAGTGCACCCTCCCGTCAGACCGGGCGCGGGCGAGTGCCCGCACGCCGGCAGCGAGCGTCGACTGGAACTTCAGATTACAACCCGGAATGCAGGCCATAGGGAGAAATAGACAGCAAGAAGTTCCTGTCTCGGACAGCGATGACCCGAGCACTGACCGATGGGGTTCGCGGCGACGGCGCAGCGGGGTACTAGACGGCGCAGCGGGGCACTACCGGAGTCGGGCCACCGTCGGAGTGGGGCTCGGCCGCACCGTCATGCACTGAGCTCCGGTATCGCCGGTCAATTACCCTCGACCGTGACGTCGGCCTGGTCGACGTTCACTCCCTCACCGGGGTTCGCCGTACCGTTCACGGAAATCCGGCCTTTGTCGACACCCTGCGCGACGAGCGCGTCGGCGACCGCATTGGCGCGTTGCTCGGCGAGTGCCTCCGCCGCAGCCTCATCGGAGTTGGCGGCGTACGCCGTGATTTCGACCTTGTTGTCGCTGGCTTTCAGTGCGGCGGCCACCGCGTTGATGGTCACGCCGGAGACGGCATTGAGTTCGGCGGACCCCGACTCGAACCCGATGGGGACCGCCGAGATCGCCGAATTGATGGCGTTCTGCGTAGCCTCGCGGGCCGTGTTCACCGCCGAGGAGGCGGTGGCCTGCACGCTGCTCATCGCCCCTTCCATACGGTCCGACATCGACGCCGACGTCGTCGTCGTTGCTATCGGGGCCTGATCGGAGCTGTCGTCGGTGCAGCCGGCAGCGCCTACGACGGCGAGGGCCGCCACTGCAATGCCGCTGACGAGGGTCTTGCGCATCATGGATCCCCTATACGTGTGTATTGCCGGAAGCCTTCTCGTGAGGATAGCCGCGGTGCGAGCCCTCGACGGTGGTATTCGCACGAGTCCGAGGAGATCCGCCGGATACGTGTAGAGCTGCCATCGGCGCCGCCACCGATTATTTACTTTCCGTTCCTCGCAATTCAATCTCTCGAATTGCGATCCCCATTCGATCACGGTAAGAAGGTGAACGGCGCCCGCTCAGCGCCACAAATTCCCACGACCGAGCAAGGAGTTATCAGCATGGATCTGTCCTTCCTTTCCGAGTTCTTTACCGCGATCTCCGACTTCGTCGGTGCCCTCGATTTCTTCTCGGGCTCCGCTGAGGCACTGAGCGGTACGGAAGAAGCCGCATAGGCATCCGCTCCACTAGGCTGGCCATTTGCGCTGGTAGCTAGCTCGACAGCACGCGACGGTGCTCGCCCGTTCCCTAGGCGAGCACCGTCGCTTTGTCATTTCGCAGTTAATTATTGGTTCAACTGGACGCAAATCACAAGCGTGTAACGGAACCGCACACGCGCATCAACACTCGTGATCGTCGGACATAACCGCTATTTTGGTCGAACGACCAGTTGCATAATTCCCAAGATCAACTTCAATACGCCGAGGATTAACTTACTCAACGCCCTGTCTTTACGCATTGCGCATACCAACCGGCAGTTCACCCGTCGGATTGAGTGCACATCTGTACACTCAAACCTCATGACTCAATCCGAGCTGCGGCGTCGATCCGAAATACAGGCACTCGCCCGGCTGGCCCTCGACGAAATCGGGGGTGCGGCAGACGGCATCGGGTCCATACACCGCGCCATCGCGACCCGCATCTTCGCCGGCATCCGCGCAGGCCTCGGGCCTTCGGTGCTACCTGTGCAGTCGCTGCACGACGCTCTCTCCGACACGATCTACACCGCTGTCGCGAGCACCGCTCGCGTCGGCGGCGCTCTGGCCGGACATCTGCTCGACCTGCCGACTTCCGACAACGTCCCGCCGTCGCAGACCAAAGCCGGTGCTCAGGTGATCGCCATCATCTCGGGCCTGATCGGTGACGTGCTGGAAACGGAGGGCTCCCCCCTCGCGGAACCGATGGCGGTGCGTGTCGACGGGGCAGCTGTCCCCGTGGACAGCGGCGCGCTCGCAGCAGCGTTTCCCGAGGCGAGCCCACGTATCGTCGTCTTCCTCCACGGCCTCGTGGAAACCGAGAGTGCGTGGACGCTCGGCGGAAGGCCGACCTACGGCGAACGCCTCGAAACCGATGCAGGGTTCACAGCGCTGCAGATCCGGTACAACTCAGGACGCCACATCTCCGACAACGGGAAGTCCTTGTCCGAACTTCTCGACACGCTGACCGCGCGGTGGCCGGTCGAGATCGAGTCGATTGCCCTGGTCGGGCATTCGATGGGCGGACTGATCGCCCGTAGCGCCTGCTACGCCGCCGCCAAGGACGATCGACCATGGGTACAGCAGGTACGGCAGGTCGTGAGCCTCGGATCCCCACACCTCGGGGCGCCGCTCGAGCAGGCGGTGCACTACGTGAGCGCAGCGTTGGCGGCACTGCCCGAGACGCGTGCGGTCTCCGGATTGCTCCGTCGGCGGAGCGCGGGTATCCGCGACCTCAATCAGGGGTCGCTGGTCGACGAGGACTGGCGCGACCGCGACCCGGACGCGCTACGTGCGGCTGCCTGCAACGAGGTGCCCCTGCTCGAGGGCGTGATGTACTTCTTCGTCTCCGCCACCATCACGCGAAGTCCCAGGCATCCCCTGGGACGTCTGCTCGGTGACGGCATGGTTCTCGTGCCGAGCGCATCGGGCCGCAATAGAACTCGGATGATCGGGTTCCGCGAGGAGGACGGGATGCACCTGGCCCCCGCGAACCATTTCACGATGCTCAACCACGACTCGGTGTACGAGAAACTTCTCGGCTGGCTGACGTCCGCGACACCGGAGTCGGCCGGAAAGCCCCCGAACCCCCCGGCCGACTCTGGTCGTCACGAACTGGAGTCGTGATCGCATCAGGTTAACGCGACTCGGGCCGGCCGTCGGCTGTCTGTTTTCCCAGACTCCGCGGAGCACCGGTTATGTTGCCTCACAGGCTTCGAAAGCCGATCAGGCCATCGTCGTCTGCCACACGATGGCGGCCGCAAGCGCGCCTGCACCGTTCAACGACCAGTGCAGCGCAATCGGCGCGATGAGGCTACCGCTTCGGCGGCGCAACCACGTGAAGACGACGCCCGCCGCGGCGGTGGCTACGACCGCGGCGAGAACGCCGAGTATCTGACCGAGCAGCCCACCGCCGAGGAACCCTGACAGTCCCTTGTTCCCCGAGGTCAACCCGAGCGAAGACGCGATGTGCCAGAGGCCGAACAGAAGCGACCCTGCCGCGAAGACTCCGCGCGCACCGTAGACGCGCTCCAACGTTCCGTGGAGGACACCGCGGAACGCGAGTTCTTCCGGGATGACGGTCTGCAACGGGATCACGATCATCGAGGCGATGAGCGCCCCGGAGAGGGTGGCATACCGGTCGGCCATGAAGAACGGGCGAGTGATGGGTAGCGCTGCGCCGATCGCCACGACACCGATGACGATGGCCATCGCGGCCAGGGCGTACACCGACCCACGCCGCAAGTGGCGGGGTGAGAGTCCGAGTTCGGCCCAGCCGAGCCCTCGGCGACGCGTGAGAACGAGGAGGACAACGGCGGAGATGGGGACGGTCGCGATACTCGCCCACACGGTGGTGAAGTGCGCGATCAGGTTGGTGGCCGCGAGGACGATCACCACGATCGCGATGTCGAGGTAGGCGTGCAGCACGGGTTTGCCCGCGCGCTCGTCGCCGGATCCGGGTTCGACGGCAGTCACACAGCCAGCTGGTGAGGTCATGAGGTCAGCCGCAGTCGTTCGTGTCGTCGCATCAATTCAAGTGTACGGATTTGTCTGTGAGAACCCTGTGACAGCTATTTGAGAAACCCTGTGACAGGGGCCACAACGTCGCCCCCGGCCTCTGCCGCCTCACGTAGCCGCGTCTAGCCTGAGTACGAACTTCACACCCCTCGCTGTCCAGGAGATAGAATGGCCGACTTCCTCTACGAGGACTTGCTGCCGATCGGTGACGACCCCACCGAATATCGGTTGCTGACCACCGAGGGGGTGTCGACCGTCGAAGGACCGGACGGCCGCACCTTCCTGTCCGTCGAGCCCGAGGCCCTTCGCCTCCTGACCGAGACCGCTCTCCACGACATCTCGCATTACCTGCGCAGCGACCACCTGACGCAGCTGGCGAGCATCCTGGACGACCCGGAAGCCTCCGGCAACGACAAGTTCGTCGCCCTGGACCTGCTCAAGAACGCGAACATCTCCGCGGCGGGCGTCCTCCCGATGTGCCAGGACACCGGCACGGCGATCGTCATGGGCAAGCGCGGTCAGCACGTCCTCACCCCGGGTGACGACGAGAAGGCCATCGCGCGGGGTGTGTACGACGCGTACACCCGGTTGAATCTGCGCTACTCCCAGAACGCTCCGATCACCATGTGGGAGGAGAAGAACACGGGAAGCAACCTTCCCGCGCAGATCGAGCTGTACGCCGACACCGCGGCAGGTCACGAGAACTCCTACAAGTTCCTGTACATGGCCAAGGGCGGCGGCAGCGCCAACAAGTCGTATCTGTTCCAGGAGACCAAGGCCATCCTGAACCCGGACGGCATGATGCGGTTCCTCGAGGAGAAGATCCGAGCGCTCGGCACCGCCGCCTGCCCGCCGTATCACCTCGCGATCGTCGTCGGCGGTACCTCGGCCGAGTTCGCGCTGAAGACCGCGAAGTACGCGTCCGCGCACTACCTCGACGAGCTTCCGAACGAGGGTGCGATCACCGGTCGCGGCTTCCGGGATCTCGACCTCGAGGAGAAGGTGCTCGAGCTGACCCGCCAGATCGGAATCGGTGCGCAGTTCGGCGGGAAGTACTTCTGCCACGACGTCCGCGTCATCCGCCTTCCGCGGCACGGTGCGTCGCTGCCTGTCGCACTCGCCGTGTCCTGCTCCGCGGACCGCCAGGCCAAGGCGAAGATCACTCCTGAGGGCGTCTTCCTCGAGCAGCTCGAGTTCAATCCCGGCCGGTTCCTCCCCGAGGTCACCGACGCCCAGCTCGACGCCGAGACCGACGGTGTGTCCGGTACCGGCAAGGGTGCCGCAGTGAAGATCGACCTCACCAGGCCGATGCCGGAGATCCTTGCCGAGCTGTCGAAGCACCCGGTGAAGACTCGCTTGTCGCTCACCGGCCCGCTCGTTGTCGCCCGCGACATCGCGCACGCCAAGATCAAGGAGCGACTCGACGCCGGCGAGGACATGCCGCAGTACCTCAAGGACCACCCGGTGTACTACGCCGGCCCTGCCAAGACCCCCGACGGCATGGCGTCCGGTTCCTTCGGACCCACCACCGCCGGTCGCATGGACTCCTACGTCGAGCAGTTCCAGGCGGCGGGCGGCTCGATGGTCATGCTCGCGAAGGGCAACCGCTCCAAGCAGGTCACCGATGCGTGCAAGAGCTACGGCGGCTTCTACCTCGGGTCGATCGGCGGTCCCGCGGCGCGTCTGGCCCTCGACTGCATCAAGAAGGTCGAGATAGTCGAGTACGAAGAGCTCGGCATGGAAGCGGTGTGGAAGATCGAGGTCGAGGACTTCCCCGCGTTCATCGTCGTCGACGACAAGGGCGAGGATTTCTTCGCCGGTGTCTCGACTCCCACCCTCACCATCGGCAAGCGCCCGGGGCTCTAGGCGCTCCGCGCTCGTGCGCCTTTCTGGTAGCTGGGACTACCGAAAAGGCGCACGGGCGGAAGCCAGGGCAGTCAGCGTTTCGGCGCTGCTGTAGCGGGGCTGCCAGCCGAGGTTCTTCTTCGCCTTCGAGGTCTCCATCACCACGGACGTGCGCCCGGTGTGCAGCCATTCCAGCATGGCCGGCACCGCCGGGAGCCATTCGAGGGCTGCCGAGGTGGCCTGCGCGACGGCCAAGGGGATTCGAACAGGCCTCGCACCCAACGCTGTCGCCACCGCGGACAGCGACACGGTTCCGTCCCCGGCGAGGTTGTACGCGCCGGGCAGTGCGTCCGTCGTGACCGCCGCGTCGATCGCCGCGGCCACGTCGTCGTGGTGGACCAGTTGCAGCGGGATGCCGGGGTCGGGAAAGAGCGGGCGCGGAAGGGGCAGCGCACCGACGACCTTCGTCAGGACTCCGGGGAGGCGATCGGCGACCTGACGCCACGGCATGGCGTCGGCCAGCGCGGTGGCGTTCGGTCCGGCGACGATGCACGGTCGGAGCACGAACACCTCGAGCCCGTTGCCGTCGGTGATTTCTGCCAGCACCGTCTCGAGTTCGGCCTTCTGTCCCGAGTAGTAGTGCTGCCGGGATCCTCGGGTGGGCACGTCCTCGGTGAGCGGGGTCGGATTGTCGGAGTGATACCCGTAGGCCGCCACCGAGGAGGTGTACACCAACCGGGTGGGGCGGGCGGCCGCGACAGTGGCTTCGAAGACGTTTCGCGTTCCGGTGAGGTTGATCCGATTGCTGTCGGCTCGCGATCCCATGATGAGGAACGCGAGGTGAACAACCACATCGGCTTCACCGACGAATCGCTCGACCGCAGCGCGGTCGAGGATGTCACCTTGCCGATATTCCGTCTTGGTCCATCCGCGCTCGCCTGGGTCGAACGGCCGTCGCGCCATGCCGAGGATCCGGTCGACGGTGGGGTCGTTCTCGAGCGCGGCAACCGCGGCGAGGCCGATCTCGCCGGTGGGGCCGGTGACAGCAACGGTGATGCCCATGGGTTCCACATTTCCCCGCGGAGGCCGTATCGAAACTTCCGCCTCGGTGCGGCCGAGCACGCTGTTAGCGTGGTCGGCAGACTCTGCACGGCAACCGAGGGGACAGCCATGACGTTCAGTCTTGCTCTCACGCCAGCTCAGAAGGATCTCGTCGAGCGGACGCACAGTTTCGCCGAAGACGTGATCCGGCCGGTCGCCGCCGAGTACGACCGCAAGCAGGAGTTCCCGTGGGACGTCCTCGAGAAGGCGGCAGCAGAGGGGTTCTACAGTCCACTGTTCTACCGCGACCTGATCGGTGATCCGACGGGATTGTCGTTGCCGTTGTTCATGGAGGAACTGTTCTGGGGTTGTGCAGGAATAGGACTCGCGGTCGTGATGCCGGCGCTCGCCTTGTCGTCGATCGGCCAGGCCGCGACTCCGGGGCAGATGCTCCGGTGGGCGCCCGAATGCTTCGGGCAGCCGGGAAACCTGAAACTCGCGGCCCTGTGCATCTCGGAACCGGAGGGCGGAAGCGACGTGCGGAACTTGCGGACCACCGCGACGCGGGACGGTGACGAATGGGTCATCGAAGGTCACAAGATGTGGATCGGGAACGGCGGCATCGCGGACGTGCACGTCGTCAATGCGACGGTCGACCCCGACCTCGGTCATCGCGGACAGGCGCTGTTCGTCGTGCCCGGCGGCACGCCGGGTATCGAGCTGGTGCGCAAACTCGACAAGCTGGGATGCCGCGCGTCCCACACCGCCGAGCTGAAATTCCATCAGGTGCGGGTGCCGGCGGATCATCTCCTCGGCGGTGACGACAAGCTGCAGAGCCGTATGAAGAAGGCTCGCGCAGTGCAGGAGGAGGTCGCGACAGGTGCACCGCGCCGGAAGTCGGCGACACTCGGCACGTTCGAGCAGACGCGTCCCATGGTTGCCGCGCAGGCGCTGGGAATCGCCAGGGCAGCACTCGAATACGCAACCGAGTACGCAAACCGTCGCGCTGCCTTCGGCGGCCCGATCATCGACAACCAAGGCATATCGTTCCCTCTTGCCGAACTCGCCACCGAGATCGATGCGGCGCGGCTGCTGACGTGGCGGGCGTCGTGGATGGCTGCGGCCGGCGTCGAATTCCGGCACGGCGAAGGCTCGATGGCCAAGCTCGCGGCCTCGGAGGTCGCGGTGAAGACGACGGAACGCGCGCTCCAGACGATGGGCGGCTGGGGTTACATCAGCGACCACCCCGTGGAGAAGTGGTACCGGGATGCCAAGCTGTACACCATCTTCGAGGGCACCAGCGAGATTCAGCGGATGGTGATCGGGCGGGCACTGGGAGCAGCAGACGGCGCCCCTCCCCTGCATTTCGATCAGGCGACCGAGGGAACCGCTTTCAATCGGCGCTTCGGCCGGGGCACGTCGGTGCGCACCAGGGCCGGGGAATTCGCGATGTCCATGAAGGATCGGATGCCCGAGTCGGCGCAGCGACTGGCGATGCGCGTACTGGCGCCGCCGAAGAAGTGATCAGGTCCAGAGTGCGGCCACCAGAACGGTGACGACGGCCAAACCCCCGACCACGTGCACCAGTCCCGGTTTCTCCTGCCCGCGTTTCTGCCTGCCGCGCAGAATTTCGGCGAGCGCCACCACCACGAGGGACAGCAGAAGTTTCACACCGATCTTGACGTGGTTGTACTCCTTGTCGAGGGCCCCTTCACCGAGTCCGACGAGGATCAGTCCGGTGACGAACTGGAGTCGGGCACCCCACACGATCACCTCGGAGATCCGCGGAGCCGACAACACAGCGAAGTAGCCACCCACGAGTGCAGCCATGCCGAGTAGGTGGCCTACGAAGACGATGTTGTACACGACGGACATATGCGGAAGCCTAGCGGCCGAATCAGACCTTCACGATGCCCGCCTCGATCGCGGCCTCCCGGTACGACGCGGCGAGAGTAGTGACGGTTTCGTGCGCGTTGAGCCCACTGGGATTGGGCACCAGCCACAGGGCGGCCCCCTCCAGATCACCGGGCTGCCTTCCCTTCTTCGCCGCACGCTCGCGGAACGCCGTCCGGTATGCAGTAATTCCGGCAACCGCTACGACGTGCGGGCGGGTGCCGCGCACCACCGCGCGAAGTCGCTCGGCGCCGACCGCCAGCTCGTCGGCGGTCAGCTCGTCGGCCTTGGCGGTGGCGCGCACCGCCAGATTGGTGATGCCGACTCCCCGCTCGATCAGATGGTCCCGGTCGGCGTCCGACATCCCCGCGGTGGGGTCGATAGACCGGTCGATGATTCCGGCAGCCAGCAGAGCCGGGTAGAACCGGTTACCCGGTCTCGCGAAGTGCGCCCCGGTGGCGGCGGTCCACAGTCCCGGGTTGATACCGACGAAGAGTAACCGGCATCCGGGTCCGATCAGGTCCGGAACTTCTGCGTCGCGGTACGACTCCAGCTCGGCACGGGTGAATCTCACAGTCGGCCGGCACCCATGAGACCCGCAACGGTGTCGGCGAGCGTCTCGGCCGAAGCGCGGTACTCGACACCGAGTTCCACCTCACTGGGCCGGTCGTCCGTGTCCGGCATCCGCGTGTAGTACTCCATCGCCGCTTCGGACACCGGCGTGTCGAAGGGAACGAATCGGTCGACCACATCGACGAGGCGTCCGACGAGGCGCAGCGCGCTGTCGGGAACCGGCAGGACACCCATCCGCCGTCCGGTGACGGAGGCGAGCATGTCTGCCACTGCGCTGATCGGGACCCGGGGACCGCCGAGCATGAACCGTCGGGGGCCGTGCCCCGGCTCGAGCAGGGCGGCGTGTGCTGCCGCCACGTCCCGCACGTCGACCATCGTCCACGCCGCACTCCGCCCGGGCAGAAACCGCAGTCGGACGGCGGCCTCGACTCCTTGCGCCGCCTCACCGAACTGGTCGCCCGCGGGCGGGCCGATCACCATCCCCGGGTAGGTGATGGCGATCGGCGCACCGCCCGCCTGCAGGTCACGGGCATACTCCTCCACTCGGGCCTTGCTCTGCCCATACGCGTCCGAGGGACCGCACACGGGCAGGTCCGGGGTGAGCAGGTCGACGCCGGGCTGGAACAGTGCGGCGATACTCGAAACGTAGACGACGGGATCGCAGCCCAATTCGATCGCCGTTCCGAGCACGTTCCAAGCACCGGTGAGGTTGGTCTGCTTCATCTCCTCGGCCCGGCGCGGGTCGACCGCGACGACGGCGGCGGCGTGGACCACCGCGTCGCAGCCGTCCAACGCACGCCGCACCGAATCCGGGTCGGTGATGTCACCGACCACGTGATCCGAGGTGTCGAGACCGAGCTTCGCCGCGCTGCTCTCGAGTCGAGCAGGATTCCGGACGAGGAAACGCACGTGGTGACCGGCGTCCACCACCGCCTTCGCACTCCATGCCCCGATGAATCCTGTTCCCCCCGTGACCAGAACTCGCAAGGTGTGTTACACCGTCCCGGCGAGGCGATTGGCGAGGAGACTCGTGAAGTGCGCGGGATCGTCGAGTTCGCCACCCTCCGCCAACAACGCCATCCCGTAAAGAATTTCGGCCGTCTCCTTCAGGCCCGGATCCTCGCTACGTTCGGCGTGCGCCGTCCGCAGAGCCCTCACCAGCGGGTGCTCCGGATTCAGCTCGAGAATGCGCTTGCTGGTCGGCACCGGCTGCCCGGAGGCGCGATACATGCGTTCGAGCGCCGGTGACATGCTGAAGGCATCGCCGACCATGCAGGCCGGGGAGGTGGTCAGTCGCGTCGACAACCGCACCTGCTTGACATGCTCGTCGAGGGCTTCGGTCATCCAGGTGAGCAGGTCGGCGAAGTCCTTTTCCTTCTCCTCCCGCTCGGACTCGTGAGCCTTCTTGTCGTCCTCGGTGTCGAGATCGACTTCTCCCTTGGCGATCGACTGGAACGACTTGCCGTCGAACTCCGGAACCGCGCCTACCCACATTTCGTCGACGGGGTCGGTGAGCAGCAGCACCTCGATGCCCTTGGCACGGAAGGCTTCCATGTGGGGCGAACTTTCGAGCAGCTGGCGCGACTCGCCGGTCGCGTAGTAGATCTGCTCCTGACCTTCCTTCATCCGCGATACGTAATCCTCGAGCGACGTCAACTCTTCGTCGCTGCGGGTCGACGCGAAAGACGAGATGGCCAGCAACGTCTCACGGTTGTCGGTGTCGGACAGCAGGCCTTCCTTGATCGCCCGGCCGAATTCGTTCCAGAAGGTGCGGTACTCCTCGGGGCGCTCGTTCTTGATGTCTTTGATCGTCGACAGAACCTTCTTCGTGAGCCGACGGCGGATGGCCCGGATCTGCCTGTCCTGCTGGAGGATCTCGCGAGAGACGTTGAGCGACAAGTCCTGGGCGTCCACGACACCCTTGACGAAGCGCAGGTACTCCGGCATGAGCTGGTCGCAGTCGTCCATGATGAAGACGCGTTTGACGTAAAGCTGCACACCGACCTTGGCGTCCCGCATGAACAGGTCGAACGGGGCGTGGGACGGGATGAACAGCAGCGCCTGGTACTCGAATGTGCCCTCCGCCTTCATCGGAATGACTTCGAGGGGATCGTCCCAGGCGTGGGCAACGTGCTTGTAGAACTCCTTGTACTCCTCCTCGGAGACCTCGTCCTTCGAGCGGGCCCACAGGGCCTTCATGGAGTTGATCGTCTCGTCCGAGATGGTGACCTGTTCCTCGCCGCCTTCCTCGGCGGGCGGGGTCTTGCGCTCCACCTGCATCCGGATCGGCCACGCGATGAAGTCGGAATAGCGCTTGACGAGTTCCTTGATCTTCCATTCCGACGTGTAGTCGTGGAGGTGATCCTCGGTGTCCTCAGGCTTGAGGTGCAGCATCACGGAGGTGCCCTGCGGCGCGTCGTCGAGCGTTTCGATGGTGTAGGTGGCCTCGCCGGCGGACTCCCAGCGCGTGGCCGAACTCTCCCCCGCCTTCCGGGTCACCAGCGTGACCTTGTCGGCGACCATGAACGAGGAGTAGAACCCGATGCCGAACTGACCGATCAACTCTTCGGAGGCGGCGGCGTCCCGCGCCTCACGCAACTTGCTGCGCAGTTCCGCGGTGCCGGACTTGGCCAGCGTGCCGATGAGGTCGATCACCTCGTCGTGCGACATACCGATGCCGTTGTCGCGGATGGTGAGTGTGCGCGCTTCTTTGTCCGTCTCGATCTCGATGTGCAGATCGGAGGTGTCGACGTCGAGGTCCTTGTTGCGGTAGGCCTCGAGACGGAGTTTGTCCAACGCGTCGGACGCATTGGAGATCAGCTCGCGCAGGAACGAGTCCTTGTTGGAGTAGATCGAGTGGACCATGAGGTCGAGCAGCTGACGAGCCTCCGCCTGGAACTCGAGCTGCTCGCGGCGCGGTGCGCCGCTCTCCACCGTTTGTGCGTTCACTTCGATTCCCTTCGACAGCAGAACCCTGGACACAGAGTCGTTTTTCGGAATGATATCCCGCCGGGATACGGCGATTTCATGGTGTCGGCACGGCGGGTTCAGCGGTATCCGGTGACGTCGGCGGGCATGCCGGCGTCCTGTACTTCGTCCATGTATCGCCAGCAGTCGGGCCGACTACCGTCGAGGTCGTCGAAGTCGTACACCCTCGCCAGTTGACCGCTCGACAACGACTGCCCGTTCCACCTCGACACGTCCGGATCCTGGGCGAGCGCCGCCACCGCCCGTCCGACGAAGGCGGGACTCTCGGAGATCGCGAAATGCGGGACACGCTCGGTGGCGTCACGCCAGTTCGCCTCGGTGACACCGAACGCGTCGAGCATCATCTCCGAGCGCAACCATCCCGGCGTGAGCGACACCGCCGTCGCCCCGTGGGGCGGGAGCTCGTGCGCCAGCGCGAAGGCCATTCTGTTCACCGAGGCCTTCGCCAGGTCGTAGAAGAAGGACACCCGATAATGGACGGAGTTGTAGTCGTCGGTTCCGTCGGTGACCTCGACCACCAGCCCGCCCGGAGTCTCGATCAGCAGCGGAAGAGCGAAGTGACTGGTAACCGCGTGGGTCTCCACGCCGTGTCGCAGATAGTGGAGGCCGATGTCGAGGGAAGACTCCCAAACCGTCTTGTCCCACTCCATGGTGGTGGCGCCCCAGATGTCGTTGACCAGCACGTGCAGGGCACCCTGTTCGTCGCGGATGCGGTCGACGAGGGCGCGCACCTCGCCCCGCACCAAGTGATCGACCCGGACAGCGATGCCTCGTCCACCTGCCTCGTCGACGAGTTCGGCGGTCTCCTCGATCGTCTCCGGCCGGTTCATCTCGGACGGCTGGGTGCGAGTGGTACGCCCGGTGACGTAGACGGTGGCTCCCGCGGCACCCAGTTGCACCGCAATGCCACGGCCCGCTCCCCTGGTCCCTCCGGCCACCAGGGCAACCTTGCCCGTCAACGGCTTCTCCATGTCTCGAACCTAACGCCCGTCGAGGCCGCCCGCGGAGGTTATTTGAATACGACTCGACGAACTGCCGAGCCGGTCGCGGAAACGTAATCTACTTCTGTGCAAGCGCCGTAGTCTTGCAAGATGGAACGAACTTCGGCGAGGTGACCGGCGTGACCGAACTGATCCTGGGACCACTTCTGCGGCACGTGGGCAGGTGTGACGCGACAGTGTGGGTGGAGACTTCCGGACCGTGCACGGTCGGCGTACTCGGTCACACCGAGCACACGTGGGAGGTCGCCGGCCACCACTACGCGCTGGTGATGGTGGACGGGCTGGACGCGGGGTCGAGCACGCCCTACGAGGTCACCCTCGACGACCGCCGGGTCTGGCCGCTGCCCGACGCGAAACCGTCGACCATCCGCACGCTCGCCGACGACGGTTCGCTGGTGCTCGTCTTCGGTTCGTGCCGTTTCGCCACCATGTCCACCACGGAGGACAACAACCACCTCGGCGCCGACGCTCTCGATGCCTTCGCGTTGAGGATGGCGGAACAACCCGAGAACCAGTGGCCTGATGCTCTCCTCCTCCTCGGCGACCAGGTGTATGCCGACGAACTGTCCGCCGAAACCGAGCGCCGACTCGCCGAGATCCACGACCTGAGCGAGCCACCGGGACCGCAGGTCCGTAACTACGAGGAATACACCTGGCTGTATGCGGAGTCGTGGTCCGACCCGCAGGTGCGCTGGCTGATGTCGACCGTGCCGACATCGATGATCTTCGACGACCACGACGTTCGTGACGATTGGAACACCTCGCAGTCGTGGCGGGACGAACTCGAGGCCACCTCGTGGTGGGAGGAGCGGATCGTCGGCGCGTTGTCGTCGTACTGGGTCTACCAGCACCTGGGCAATTTGGGACCCGCGGAACTTGCCGAAAACGAACTGTATCAACGTGTTCGGAACCATGGCGGTGACGTGGAACCGATGCTCCGCGAGTTCGCATCCGCCGCAGACGAGGAAGCCGACGGCGCCAAGGGTGCGCAATGGTCCTATCGCCGCGACCTCGGGCCGGCGCGGCTCCTCGTCATCGATTCGCGCTGTGGACGCGTCCTCACCGACGGCCGCCGTGAGATGGTGTCCGATCCGGAGTTCACCTGGATCGAGCGCCAAACTCGGGGAGACTACGACCACCTCCTCGTCGGGACGTCGTTACCGTGGCTGCTGCCACGCGCGCTGCACGACCTCGAATCATGGGACGAGCATCTGGCCGAGGGCAGCCGGGGACCACGCCTGGCCGCCCTGGCCGAGAAGATCCGGCGTGGGGCCGATCTCGAACACTGGGCGGCCTTCCGCAGTTCGTTCGATCGACTCACCAGATTGTTCGGCGACGTCGGCCGCGGCCAGTGCACCGGCCCGGGCGGGCGGGCGCCGTCCACCATTTCCGTGCTGTCCGGGGACGTGCACCACGCGTACGTCGCGGAGGCACACTATCCGGAGCCGACGCAGTCGCACGTCTACCAACTGACATGTTCGCCGCTGCACAACTACGTGCCCGCCGCGATGAAGGTTGCCTTCCGCATCTCGTGGCGGCGCGCCACCGAACGGACGACCCGCTTCATTCTGGGCCGGGTCTCGAAGGTTCCGCCGGTGCCGATCGAGTGGAGCAAGATCACGGGACCGTTCTTCGGCGATCAGGTGGCCACCCTCCGACTGCACGGCAGGGCTGCTCACCTCGTCATGGAACAAGCGACGCACGATGGTGCGGGCACCCCCCAGTTCACCACCATGGCCGATCTCGTGCTGTCGACGGCGGACGATTCGGTGCCTAGCGCTTCTCCGCCTCCGCTTTGAGCTGTGCCAGGCCCTTGTCGAAGTCCTTGCCTACGAGCTTGTCCATGTTCACGATGAAGCCGAACAGTTTCAGCATCCGATTCTTTCGACCGGTCATCTGCCAGCGGACCGTCGTCCCGGCGCTGTGCGGCTCGAGGAGGAACGTCGTGACGTTCTGCGCCGGAAACGGCTTCTGGAACTCCAGATCGATGACCACCTCGGTATCGGGTACCGATTTCGTGATCGACATCGAGCCTTTACCCGCCTTGCGATTGCCTTCCCAGCTGTAGGTGGCGCCCACCCCGGAATCCGGCCCGGTGTAGGTCCGCCGCAGATTCGGGTCGACTCCCTCCCATGGCGACCACGCCGTCCATCGGTGGAAGTTGTCGATGAGCGGAAACACGGTACCCGGGCTTGCATCGATCACGATGGATCGTTCGACGCGGAACTCGTCGGAAGTCTTCGGTGCCAACACTGTCTCCGTTTCGTCACTCGAGAAGCCAGGTCGCTCGAACCGACCCTGCCGGTACCGCCCGAAGTCGGGGCGTTGCGCGGTATCGTCGAGGACGACCCGTACGACATGCTGTGGTAGGGGGTGTGACATCGTCAGCGACTCGATAGGTAATGCTAGCGACTCGATCCGCAATATCGCTCTGGTGGGACATCAGGGTAACGGTAAGACGAGCCTCGCGGAGGCAATGCTGTTTCGTGCCGGCGTCGTCACCCGTCCGGGGCGCGTCGAGAACGGCAACACCGTGCTCGACACCCAACCGGAAGAGCACGACCGTACCCAGTCGCTGACCCTCGGCCTGGCGTCGTTCGAGTGGGCCGATTGCCGGATCAACCTCCTCGATGCGCCCGGTTACGCCGATTTCGTCGGTGATGCGATGACGGCGCTGCATGTCGCCGACGTCGCCGTATTCGTCGTCGACGGTGTCAGCGGTCTGCAGGTCAACGACGAATTGCTCTGGCAGGCGGCGGCGGAACGCTCGATTCCCCGGATCGTGTTCATCAACAAGATGGACAAGGAGAGGGCATCGTTCGATCAGACGCTGGCAGGTCTCCGAGACCATTTCGGCGCCGGGGTGGAACCGCTCGATCTGCCGGTCGGTGAGGCGTCGGAGTTCACCGGCGTGGCCGATCTTCTCAGCGAGCACGTCATTCTCTACGACACCGGCTCCGCAACCACCAGCGACGAACTCCCCGCGGACATCGCCGACCGCGAGCACGAGCAGCACGAACACCTCGTGGAGGACGTCGTCGAGATCGAAGACGATCTGCTGGCCCGATACCTCGACGGTGATGCCATCAGTGTTCCCGAACTCGAGCACGCACTGCGTCGGGGATTTTCCGGCGGATCCCTGTGGCCGGTGCTGTGCGGATCGGCGACCGAGGCGATCGCGATCGACCGGCTGCTGGACTTCTTGTGTCACATCGCGCCGGCGCCTTCGGAGGTGCCCGGTGTCGAGGTGCGCAACGGGAACGGATCCGACTCGCTGACGTGTGATCCGTCCGGCGATCCGCTGGCGTTCGTCTTCAAGACACAGACCGACGAATACGTGGGTCAGGTTGCGTTGATGAAAGTCCTCTCCGGCACGCTCCATGCCGATGATGTGCTCGTCGACCAGCGAACCGGCACCAAGGAACGCCTCCACAACTTGCTCCGGGTTCTGGGCAGCAAACACACCCCGATCGACACCGCAGTTGCCGGCGACATCGTGGGGGCGATCAAACTCACCGACGTCACCACCGGTGACACCCTCGCCCCGATCGGGTCCTCGCTCACGGTCACACCGGTCGAACACAAACGCCCGGTCTACGGAATCGCCGTCGCCGCCGACAGCGCGGGTGACGAAGACAAGTTGTCGACCGCCCTGGCCGAGCTGGTGGGTGACGATCCGACTCTGGAAGTGGTCCGCGACAGCGAAACCCATCAGACCGTGCTGCGGGGGGCGGGTGACGTCCACGTCCAGGTGGCCCTCACCCGTCTGCAGCGGCGATACGGCATCACCGTCCGCACCGAACCCGTAAAAATCGCCTACCGGGAAACACTGCTCGCCCCGGTCGAGACGGAAGGCAGGCACAAGAAGCAGAGCGGCGGTCACGGGCAGTTCGGTGTCGCGACCGTCCGATTCGAACCTCTCCCCCGCAACGGTGGCTACGAATTCGTCGACGCCACGCGGGGCGGCGTGATCCCCAAGTCACTCATCCCCGCGGTGGGCAAAGGTGTCGCCGAATCGATGGAACGCGGCGGGCGACACGGGTTCCCGCTCGTCGACCTGCGGGCGACGGTTCTGGACGGCAAACACCATTCCGTCGACTCGGACGATTTCAGCTTCCGGATGGCCGGGGCACTCGCTCTGCGCGCCGCCATCGACAAGGTGGGCACGCTGATCCTCGAACCCGTCGACCGCGTGGAGGTCACGGTGCCCTCCTCCCTTCAGGGCGATGTGATGGCAGATCTCGGGCGGCGGCGTGGCCAGATCGAGGGCACCGAGCCCGCCGGAGACGGAGAAGTCACCGTGATCGCCTCAGTGCCCACCAGCGAGGTCGTCGACTACCCCGTCGCCTTGCGCTCGATGACGCATGGACGGGGCCGCCTCGCGCTGTCGTTCGAGCGCTATCAGGAGCGCCCCGACCCCCGGTAACCGCCACGCCCTTCCCCGTGATGGAGCTCAGTGTGGCGCAGCTTCGTCGCGGCTCCAGGTGTCCGTCTGGGTAAGCCAGAAGAGGTAAGCCAGCGCCGGCACTACCGTCACCGCGGCGAGGCCGACGACCACAAGCAGTCCGATGAGCGTTGCTCTCGCTCCCGCGGCGTCGGCGATGAGAACCTGGTCGACGAGAATCCAGGGTGTCTGGGCGACGCCCCAGCCGATCACGATCGCTGCCACGGCGACGAGCGCCGTGATCCGGGCTGCACCGAAGCGACTCCGCCACACCAAGATCAGTGTGGCGACACCGGCGAGCGCGGAGACAACGATCAACGGCAACGCGCTGCCGAGGAGACCTTCACCGAGAGTGGGCGAGTCGCGGCGGATGGGTTCGATCGCGGCCAGTGCGACTGCGCCGACGACGACACCGACGACAATCGTGCGCGGTCGCAGGTACGCGGCCAGCGTGCCGTCGCCCGAACGATCGGCGTCTGCGGTGAGGAAGACCCCGGCCAGGAATGCACACGTTCCGACGGCAATGATGCCGCCGAGGACGGATGTGGGATTGACCCATGAGGTCATAACGTCGCCGTATCCGTCCGCGGGCACACGCCCCGAGGCGACTGCGCCCGCCACCGTGCCCAGGAAGAAGGGGGTGATCAAGGACGAACCGGCGAAGAGCACTCCGAACAGTCGCGCCTGCCCCATGGTCGCCGAGTACTTACGAAACGCAAAGTTGGCCCCGCGCAGCACAATGCCGAGAAGGGCGAGAATCAGCGGAATGAACAAGGTGGTCATGATCGCCGCGAACACGGTCGGGTAGGCCGTCCACAGAAATACCAGGATGTAGATGAGCCACACGTGATTGGCCTCCCACACCGGACCGATGCTGTGGTCGATCAGCACCCGAAGCCGACTTCCGCGATGCGGTCCGCCCGCCGTGAGATCCCAGAAGCCGGAACCGAAGTCGGCTCCACCGAACAACGCGTACAACACCACACCGGTGAACATGGCCACCGCAACGGTGTTCGACAGAGTCATCGCCCACTCCTCTGCCCGGCCTCCCCGGAGCGCTGCGTTTCGTCGACCGCCGAAGCCCCCGGCCCGTAGGGGCTGGCGAGATCCTCGTCTCCGGCCCGCCAACGCCTGGCCATGGACCGCAGCACGACGTACGCACCCACCGTCATCCCGAGATACACGAGCACGACGCCGAGGTAACTCCACCACAGGCCGCTGTTCTCACTGGCTGCGTCAGCCGTGCGGAGCACCTGCCATACCGTCCACGGCTGACGCCCGACCTCGGTGGCGATCCACCCGCACTCCAGAGCGATGATCGCCAGCGGTCCGGCAACAACGGCGCCTCGCAGGAACCATCGGCTGGTCAACGGGTCGTGTCGGCGCCAGCGCAGTAGCCAGAACACGACGACAGCGACCGCGAGCAGAGTGCCGATCACCACCATCGTCTGGAACGCGAGGTGCGTGATGTTCACCGGTGGCCGGTCCTCCGCCGGGACGGTGTCGAGTCCGGGAATCGGTGCCGTCAAGGAGTTGCGGGCGATGATCGAGCCCAAGCGGGGAATCTCCACCGCCCACTTGACCTCACCGTCGATGAGCAGGCCGCCCAATCGCAACGGTGCAGGCCCTTCGGTGGTGTCCGCGAGTTCGAAGGCGGCCAGCTTGGACGGTTGCGTGTCGTGGACGCGCATTCCGAGAACGTGACCGATCACCGGTTGGAGAAGGGCTGCCACGCTGGCGAAGGTGAACGGCACGATGAAACCCAGACGGTGATGCTCGTCGCAGCGACCACGGAGGAGTCCGGCGGCGTAGACGCCTGCCACCACGAATCCGACGAGCATGAACGCGCCCACCCACATGTGGGCGAACTGCAACCAGACACCGGAGTTGAACATCGCCTTCCACGGATTGACGTCGGTGACCTCACCGTCGACGAGTCGGAAGCCGGTCGGATTGTTCATCCATGCGTTGACGCTCACGACGCAGAAGGTGCCCACCACACCGGCCAGCCCCATCGGGACGAGCATCGCCAGATGCCGGCGCGGCGGCAGACGACCCCACCCGTAGAGGTAGATGCCGAGGAATATCGCTTCGATGAAGAAGGAGAGGCCTTCGAAGGCGAACGGGAGTCCGAGCACGTCCCCGTAGCGGCCCATCAGCCCAGGCCACAGAAGACCCATTTCGAAACTGAGCACCGTGCCCGACACCGCGCCGATCGCGAACAGAATCGCCGACACCTTGCCCCACCGTTTCGCCAGGCCGAGAGCGACCGGGTCGTCACGCATGATGCCGCGTCGGTGCAGGACGTAGATCATGGCGGGGAAGGCCACCCCGAAACACGCCAAGATAATGTGCCAGCCCAATGAGAAAGCCATCTGCTGACGCGCGGGCAGCAGTCCGGCCGGACCGTCGACGGCGAGCAGCTGGACGGCAACAAGCCCACTCGGCACCATCACAGACCCTTCCCGTTCGTCCACCGTGCGCCGGTCATGCACGCCCGCGGCGTCTCCGCCCGGGCTTCCACCGGCATACCCGCTGGGTGGGCGAGGCAACCCGGCTCAGGAGGAGTCGGTCCGATCATGCGGGGCTGGTGTAGATCTCGAGACCCTTGGCGGAATTCACGGCGAGTGGCGGGCCGGTGGCGGATCCGCCATCGTTGTGAGACGCCGGGGTCAACGGACCGCCGAACGCCTCAATTGCCCGGCTCTAGATCACTCGGGGTGTCCCGATTGACGCCCCGAAAGCAAAATCATCACCGGACGGGTCAAACGGGAACGCGCAGCTCAGGGAGGCTCGGTCAACGCCCCGCTTCCGGAGATGTGCCGATCAGCGTTCCGCTTGCGGATGGGTCGGGGTCGATGTTCAAGATGCGCTGAGCGTCCTTGCTCAACTGTCGTCCGGGAGCTGGCGGAAGTACTCCTCAGGCGAAACTCCAGGCGGAATCTGGTGAGCTTTGTGGTCAGGATCGTCGTCGAGGGTGATTGTTAGCCATGTGCTGAACGCACCGGTGTCAGGTCCTTGAGGGCGGCGATATGGTTCGTCGCCAACGTACCATGCGTCGGTAGCGACGAAGTCGAATCCGTCCTGGACGCCCTTCCCCAGTAGGCGTTCCCACTCGAAATACACCCGACGACCAGGTTCCAAGCCCATGTATGTCTCCGTCGAAGGCGTCGTCGCGTGTATCCAGCAACCACCGGGTGTCTCGGGCGAGTCGATGACGCCCCAGCCCTCGTCGTAGTTCCAAGTCCGCATCGTTCCGATGGTCGGAGACATAAGTTGATACTGCGGCATCACAACGATCGTTCGCACGCCCAATTTTCTTCTCGTCGGGGCAGTGACGGATCCGGTCGATGACCGGTCATCGATCCGCTTACGGGATCGAGCTGGAGCGGCACAAATTCGGAGAAAATGCCCGATCGCCGTTCCTGCCGGCGGTCTCTAGCGGTTCGTCGTTGTTGTTGCGTTTGCCCGTGTCGTCGTGGATGTTTCGTGAAGCACGGTTACGGGGATCCGACAACGCGACATCCGACTAAGAAGGGTGATTGCCATGAGCGAATGTGCATTCGTCGCGGTCTGGTCGATGGACCCGGCCAAGTCGGCAGAGCAGGAGGCTGGACTGCATGAGACGATCGTGCCGCTGACCAAGGCGCAACCAGGCTTCATTGAGGGCCTCTGGGCGCGCGATGACACTGATGCGATTGCGTGCATCGTCTTCGACACTGAGGAACACGCGCGAGCCTTCATGGGCCTGGTCCAGACGGACCCCGGAGGGCGAGGCCCGGCAGGCGTGAGCAACCGGAGTATGCACGTGCTTCCTCGGCTGACCCGGGCTTGAAGCCTGATCCACCGGTAACGGCGGTCGGTTGTCACTTCGACACTTTTTTGCACGTCCCGTATAGCCGATAGCCGATCCCCTTTCGGTCAGCATTTGTGTCCAATCAATGGCAGTACAGAGCACTGAGGCCTGTGGTGCCATGGACCGATGGCACGAGATCCCGAACCGACTGACGATCACGACTGGCAAGAGCGCGGCCTGCGGATGGCTGCCGATGTCGGGCCCGGGATGTGGATTGTCAAGCACGTGCACCGGTTCAACGAACACGCGATCGCGTCCCTGGTGCCACCAGTGTTCGACTCATACGCCCGAATCTTCCATCCTGAAATGGCCATTGACGGCGAGCCGGTCCGCTGGACCGACGTGGCCGTCGCCAATGGCACCACCGCGCATCCCGCCATGGAGTGGGGGTCCCTTGTAGGAAGCTGGCACACCCCCGAACAACCGGGCGTATGGCAGGAGGCACCTGAGCAAGGATCACTGCCGCCTCGGACCGCACGCTCCTTGGTCGGCGTCCTCCGACGCTTCACCCAGACACCCGATACCTGCTGGTTCGCCCACTGGCAAGGATCCGGCCGCATCACCGCTCCCGAAAACTATCCCCGCCTGCCGATGCCCAGCCGAGAGGACATGGTCCTGTTTTCTGGAGACATCGATCTCGCCGACACTCAATTCGGCGGCGGCATGCTGGGGATGAGCGCGCATCTGTGGTGGCCCGAGGATCGCGCGTGGTGCGTGGCGACCGACATCGACCTCATGACGACCTACCTCGGTGCGTCAGCAGAATGCGTCGAGGCCGTCCTCACCGCCCCCGAACTTGAAGCACTCCCCGCGACCTCCGATCAGAAGATCACGTGGGACAGCGACACAGTCAACCCGTTGCCCGGAAGTCCATCATCGGGATTCTGACCTATGCGGTTGTGTGCACCGGTCCACCTGCACGGGGAGGACCGCTGACCGGTCACCGATCCGTCACTGGTCAGTATTGGCGGACGAGTTCGGGGTGGCGGGCACGGAGATAGAGTCCGCCGAACGTCGGACATTCGTCGGCGATCCACGTCCACGCTCGCTGGTCCCACTCGGCCAACTCGCTGAGGGCGTCCGCGACCGTGGCCGTCCCGTTCGAGCTCTTGCGTAGTACGACGGTGGGGTCGTCCCAGTCGATCGCGGCGGCCCTCCTCTCGAGGGGACTGTGTCGGGCGATGATGTCGGCGTCGATCGTCTCGGAGAACCGTCCCTGCTGGATCGCGCGTTGGAAGTCGTTATCGACGGCAGTGGCGATGTCCAGCGACGCGACAAGCCAGGTGCGCGGCGCCGCGGTCGAGGCGACCAGTACGGCGGCAACGGGTATCGGATCGCGCGCAGTTGATGAGCGGACGCCGCCGAGCACCACGGCGGTGTCGTCGTCCTCGACCACCGCAACGGACGCACCGTCAACGCCCAGGCTGTAGCTCCCGCTCCGGTAAGTGAATGCGGGATCGCCGCTGCGCGAGAGCAGTTGGTCGAGTAGTTGACCGGTGGATCGCCGCGCGATCGTCCATCGATCCTGGCGGGCGATGCCGTCCACGAGCTGGCTGACGGCGCCGATGACGTGTTGGCGTCGTGGATCTGCGAGTCGATTCCTCATGGGCGCATCACCGCCAGCTCCATGAGGACCCCGGTCTCGATGCATCCAGTGCTGTCGAGGTTGTTGGCGAACCACTTGGGACTCGCGTGGATACGCCGCAGCAGCCTCGCGTCGGGGATCGGTTGCCACTGGCCGGCGATCTGCTGGTATTCGACGATCTCCAACTGTAGGTCGACAACGAGTCCCGTCGTGGGGCGTATTCCATCGGGCACGGTCGGCCCGTGACGGGTGCCGGAGAAATAGCCGAACACGGCGTTTACCTGCGGTGTGTCGGTGGTTGGCCAGTAGGCCTCGATCCCGCCAGAAGTGATGAGGTGGGTCCGTCGGCTCCAACGGGCACCGTCAGGCAGGGACCTCCCTCGTTCGGATGCCAACTCGATGAAGGTCAATGCCCACGTGGTGTCGTATCCGACGACGGGAGGGACACCGCAGCATTCGATCTCCCAGTTCTCCACGAACACGGAGATGAGGTCGGCGCGTGTGGGGACTGGGGTCGGTTCAGTGAACCTGTGCATGTCAGGCCCCGAGTACTCGGGAACCGCGGCACGAACACCGCGGACTCGGGGTCACCTCCGACCACTATCACGGATCAACAGGCTTTCGGTCAAGGATCCTGCTCCGGACGCGGCGGCGTGCTCAGTATGTGTCTGGTGGGACGCCCGTTTCTAGATTGATCGCCGTAGGACCTCCTGATTGCTGTCCGCGCAAGCGGGGATGCAGACGCTCGATGCCGACTAACCTGGGGTTATGGAGCACTACGTGCGTAAGGAACCAATCCCGTACGAGTCTGAGCCCGCGCCCGACCGGAGACGCTGGTTCCAGAGGATGGCGTTTCGAGACCTCCTCCGTGGCCTCCGACGACTTCTCCATGACCGGAAATCGAGCCCATATTCGTCGGTCTCACCTCGGCGCATGGACGGGTCCCATACCGACGTCTTTCCCTTCAACAGCAGCGGCGGTGGAGTAGGCGGCGGACTATAAGGCCTGCGGCACAGAAGATATCGCCAGTAGAGAATCGGCGTACGGAACGAGCACCGACTGCTGCCGGCATCCGACATCGCCGAACTCGTCTCGGTGCAGGTTCTTGAAGTGGAACCAGGCCAACCGCGATTGCGGTCGGATGATCTCTCTGGAAACCTCGAGGAACTTGGCGTTGACGGATCAGCTCCACACGAAGAGCCAGCCAGCGTGATCCTCTCTGGAACGCTCACAGAATACTTCTAATGGAAGGTGATCCGCGGGTGGCAAGCGGCTGATCCATCGGCGCCGGAAGGCAACCTCTCGACAGCACCGACCGTTCCGGCGAAGACTGAATGAATTCGTAGAAAGGATCCGTCATGCCAGTACTTCGCGTGGAACATGCGGTCAGCGACTTCGATGCGTGGAAGAAACTCTTCGACGACGATCCGGTGGACCGCAAGGGCTCGGGCGTTCAGCGGTACCGCGTCGGACGATCCGTCCGCGACCCCGCTTTCGTGACCATTGACCTGGAGTTCGCGACCACGGAGGAGGCCGAAGGACTGCTCGAGAAGCTACACACCCTGTGGGCCGGCCCGGGTAAGGCAGTTATGCGCGACCCCCGCGCGCAGATCATCGAGACGGTGGAGGACGTCACTCTCTGACGTCGTCCCGGGGATTCACGTCGAATGGCCGAGTCATCATGCGCTAGTGACACCGGAGGTCAGGGGTTCCAGACCATCGTTTGCTGGTGCACCCGTCTGCCGTTGTCGCGCAGGCCGGGCACCAGCGGCGTCGGGCCGTGTTCGGTGAATCCCATCCGCCGGAAGAACCGCACCGCACGGGTGTTCTCCACCAGGGTCTGCAGATAGCAGCCCGGCGATCCGGATGCCACGAGCAGGTCGAGCCACCGTTGCATGAGCTCAGCCGCGGCGCCGGTACCGCGGGCGCTCGGCAGGACGTTGATGTGTTCGGCCGGGTCGGTGAGGGTTCACCGACCGCCTCGAAGATTCCGCACGAAGCATCGAGGACTCGTTCGGGTGTAAATGTGACAGGATCACCGAGGGTCGAAAAGGGTCGTCGGAACGATGTGAACCGCCGACGCGTCCCGCAATACGGTCCGTGCGCTGACACCTCTGCTATGTGAGGGTCGTTCACGCGCGGAGCCAAAGGGGCGGCGGGGAAGTGTAGCCTCGTGGATGTCGAGGGTCATTCGAATATGCGCGGTCAAGCCATGTCGTCCTCGGCGCCCAAACCGGCCCGAAGTCAAAGGTCCGAGAACTGGAGCGCCGCGATGGCGTCGAACCCGACCAATGTGTCGAACTCTCTAGCGGTTTCCAAGTCATCTAGCCCTGCACGGGCACTGGAATCGACGCTGTCCTGCACGGCATGTCCGCACAGCCCCGATACCCACGATGCGCTCGGTATTCGGTTTTGCGCCGTGACCTCGGACCGAAACCTCGACCGAAAGTGCATCTGCGCTAGCGAACAGACGACTGGACAGTGCTACTCCCGGTACTGAACGAGAAGTTCACCCAAACGGGAGCGTCGCTGGCGGAACCCGGAGCACGGCATGTTTGGTGGATTTAAGGATCTCGAATTCGCCAGTTTCTCCGAACCCACGCCGCTCCAGCTCGGGGCTGAGCTGGCAACCGGCCCTGTGTCAGATCAGGACCATGACGGCGATGAGCGCGAGCAGTGTCGCGACGTTAGCCATGGGACTGTGCGGCCCCGCCACAGGGCAAGGCCGAGCGCGTCGATCGCGATTGAACACCGGGGCGCTTTCTGCCATCCGGTCGTGTCCCGGTCGTCCGGTGGTCTGTTGCATCGCGCAGGACGTCACTCGATGAGCGTTAGTCGATCCATCAACGGTCGTCATTCATGCGGACCGCATCGCGGCTGTCCCAGGTCGTCGGTATTACGCGATCTGGAAGCGCTCGTCGCCGAGTTCGACCTCGACGCGTAGGGCTCCGCCGACGGCTTCGACATACCGGCGCAACGTGTCGATCTGCACACGTTCGAGGTCGCCGTGCTCGATGTTGGACACGCGGTTCTGCCCGACTCCGAGCCGCTCGGCCAGCTGTTTCTGTGTCATCGCCACCGATTCACGCAGCTCCTGAAGTCGATACGCACGCACCTCGTCGATCATGCGGGCCTTGTGTGCCTCGACTGCGCCGCGATCGACAGGACGCTCGGCGAGCATCTGCTCAAGGCTCTTTGCCATCGTGTTCACCTACCTTTCAACTCGTCGAGATGGGCCGCGAAGCGGTCATCGGCGATCGGGATGTTGAGCTTGTACCAGGTCTTCCATCGTCCGGCCTTGTTGCCGGCAACCAGTAGGATCGCCTTTCGTTCGGGGTCGAACGCGAACAGCACCCGCAGCTCCGAGCGGCCACTGGACCCCGGCCTGAGCTCCTTCATGTTCTTGTGACGGGACGCCTTCACCGCGTCGACCAAGGGGCGGCCGAGCTGCGGTCCGCGCTCCGCGAGTAGCTCGAGTGCTGCCACCACCTGCTCGTACGATGACTGATCCAGTGCCAGCAGCCACTCTTCGACCAGCCCCACCTCTACGGTCCATTTCCCCACCGCGTGAGAGTATCACTCCTAGATGATATCACTTTTGTGTGATAGCTTGGCTCGGCAGCCGGGCGGGGATTGTGGGTTCCCGGACGCGGTGCGACCGGGGCGGAGTGCTTCCGTTCAGCCTACGAGCATGACTTGCCGATCGCTCCCGCTTGGCGATCGTTTATCGGTGACGGAAGTCAGACGTCGCGCCACTGGGCTCATAGTGCGCCCAGTCGCCGTAGTGTGTGAAGACAACCCAGGAGTCCCCATTCCATTCGACGGCTCGTCCAGTACGCATGTACACGCAGCGGCCATGGCTCCGGGTCTGGGCGGGCGACTGGTCAGGGGAGCACATCTGATGGCCTTGATACGGACTCATCTCCCGTTCGTCGACGTGGAGGTACCTCCCATCGAGGTTTCCACCTTCGAACGCACATCTCATATGCCGACTCTATGGATGGACCAATAGGAAGGCCAGCAGAGTCCCTTTCGGCGGCGGTCGGTTGGTTCCCGCAAGCGGATCGCTGACCGGTCGTCGATTTGCTCGCGGGAATCACGTGTCCGCCAGCGTGTTCTCGGGCGAGACCGTTCCGCTGGTTGTTCCGCTTACGGCGAAGATTCCGCACGAAGCATCGAGGACTCGTTCGGGTGTAAATGTGACAGGATCGCCGAGGGTCGAAAAGGGTCGTCGGAACGATGTGAACCGCCGACGCGTCCCGCAATACGGTCCGTGCGCTGACACCTCTGCTATGTGAGGGTCTTTCACGCGCGGAGCCAAAGGGGCGGCGGGGAAGTGTAGCCTCGTGGATGTCGAGGGCCATTCGAATATGCGCGGTCAAGCCATGTCGTCCTCGGCGCCCAAACCGGCCCGAAGTCAAAGGTCCGAGAACTGGAGCGCCGCGATGGCGTCGAACCCGACCAATGTGTCGAACTCTCTAGCGGTTTCCAAGTCATCTAGCCCTGCACGGGCACTGGAATCGACGCTGTCCTGCACGGCATGTCCGCACAGCCCGGATACCCACGATGCGCTCGGTATTCGGTTTTGCGCCGTGACCTCGGACCGAAACCTCGACCGAAAGTGCATCTGCGCTAGCGAACAGACGACTGGACAGTGCTACTCCCGGTACTGAACGAGAAGTTCAGCCGAACGGGAGCGTCGCTGGCGGTACCCGGAGCACGGCATGTTTGGTGGATTTAAGGATCTCGAATTCGCCAGTTTCTCCGAACCCACGCCGCTCCAGCTCGGGGCTGAGCTGGCAACCGGCCCTGTGTCAGATCAGGACCATGACGGTGATGAGCGCGAGTAGTGTCGCGACGTTGGCCGCGGCAGCCGAAGTGCGTCCCGGTCAGGTGGAGTTCCCGACGCAATACGTCGACCAGCGGTATTGCAGGATCTGAACGTAGATTCAGCCTCGAACTGTTGATCACGGTGGGCACACCATCATTTTGATCATGCATCGAGATTGCCTTCTTCCAGAGCGCTGTTGATGGCGCGGACAGCGATTGGCCGAGACTGAGAGCGGCGTAGTTCCAGGCTCGCCCCGCGGATCGGTCGGGGCCCGGTGTACCGGTCGGCGATGCTTCAGCCGTTCACGATCCCGGGAGTGCGGTCCAGAACGACTCGAGCTTCTCGGCGGTGATCACGGTGCCGAAGTTCTGTGCGACGACGGACACCGAAGCGTCGTGGGCTGTTCGGCTGTAGGTGGCAGCGCAGTCTTCGACGAGCGAGACCCAGTATTCGTGAAACAGCGCGCTACGCAGACTCGACTCGACACACACCTCGGTGGCGACGCCGGTGAAGAGCAGGGAATCGATGCCGAGGGAACGCAGGGTGAGGTCGAGGTTGGTGCCGACGAATGCGCTGAACCGGTTCTTCGTGATCACCACGTCGCGTTCCTGTGGAACGGCGGCGTAGTAGTCTGCCCCGGGTGTTCCTGTGCGGCAGGTAATTCCGGTGCGGGCCGCGTCCGGTCCCTCGCCCACGCGGCCGAGCCACTGGGGTGTATCGGTGGTTTCGTCGTGCAGGGTGCGTACAAAGATCACCCGGACCCCGGCCGTGCGCGCGGACGCGATGAGGCGGTCCAGTCGTGGAGCCATCGCCACGGGGGCGGTCACGTCGAAGCCCCTCTGTGCCAGCGACCCGTCGGGAGAGCAGAAATCGTTCTGCACGTCGATGACGATCAGTGCGCAGCGGGCGGGGTCGTAGCGGAACGGGACCGAGCTCATTCGTAGTGTCCTTTTCATGTCGGGGTTGTGCGGAAACCGTGTTCGGCGATAAGCCGCTACCAGATGACGACGGCGGCTCCGGTAGCCAGCAGCAGTCCGGCCATCACCGGGACGACGAGGTGGCGGACCAGTTCGGCAACCGGTATCCGGCAGAATCCGGCGACCACCACCAGTGACGACCAGATCACGAGAGTTCCCCCACCCGTCCACGTGGCGCCGTTCTGGGCGATGGCCGCCAATGTTGCGGTGTCCATCCCGGACTGCGGGGCCAGCGCGGCCGCCAGCCCGCCGGTGAGGGGTAGACCGGCCCACCCCGAACCGTCGAGACCGACCGCCATACCGATAAAGAGCATGCTGAACGCGACGAATACGCCGTTGTCGGGGATGTACGGCTGGACCCGTTCCACCGTGTCGAAGAGGAAGGCCGGACCGGCGGTGGCGTCGTCGAGTCCGAGGATGGCGCCCGAGTAATCGGGAATGCCGATGTACACGAAACCTGCGACGGGAAGGATGATGCCCATTGCCCTGAATGCGTACGACAGACCATCGATGAAGTGGGTGGCGCAGAATTCGAGAGCCTCGGAGCGTCGTGACGTGACGGTCACGAGCGCCATCATGATGATCGCCGTGCCTCCCACCAGGGACGCGCCCGCACCGTCCTCCCAGGGGACGAGGTCGGTGAAACGACCGACCAACATGTAGGCCAGGACGGCGACGAACGCGGCGGGCACGCCGATCGCCCAAGCGCGGGTCAGCGTCGGACGATCGGTGATTCTCGTTCCGTCGTCCTCGAAACCGGGCAGGTCCTCGTCGAGCACGTCCGTGACAGTGGGTGAGACCGCGACCCCCGGGCCCGGCGCGAAACCAGCAGACGTGCCACCGGGCGTGCCACCGATACCACCGGGGCGAGGTACGGTTCCACCGATCGGGTCGGTGCCCGGAACTGCGTCCGTACGCATCCTGCGGCGGACGGTCAGGAAGTAGGCGAGCACCGCCGCGGTGATACCGACGATCAATGAGATCACCAGGGCACGGTCGGCGATGTCGTCGGCGGGAACGCCCGCGCCGCTCGCGGAAATCGACGGCGCAAGGCCGATCACGTAGTCGGAGGCGATCGACATCCCCTGGCCGGAGATCGCGAGAACCACCGCGGCACCGAGCGGCGGCAGACCTACCTTGATCGCGGCAGGAAGTAGGACCGCACCGATCAGGGCCAGTGCCGGGGTCGGCCAGAAGAACAGCGAGAGAAGATAGGTGAAGACGAACAGCACGATGTACGCGACGCGACCATTGACCATCCACCGGCTGACGGGGCGCACCATCACCTCATCGGAACCGATGGTCCGCATCGCCGCGAGCATCGAGGTCACCGCGGCGATGACGATGAAGATCTCGAACAGTGCGGTGCCGGAGGTGATGGTGGCCCGGAACACTGACATGACGGCATTCGGGACGCTGCCGCTGTACGCCAGTGCTGTGGCAAATGTCGCGAGTACCGCGGGGATCATGACATTCTTGCGTAGTGCCATGGCCACGATCAGCGAAGTAAGGCCTAGTAAGAAGACGATCTGCGCAGCACCCACGTGCGACTCCTTGTATCGAACTACCTGCGGCGAGTACCTCGGAAGTGTGCGGGTGAGGACGGCCGGGTAGCGACGATTGTTGGGTCGCGACGCGGGGCGCCGCAGCCCGGTTGTCGCATGATCCTGGCCTGCCTTTGCCGTGTCGTCAACGTCAAAGTGACTATCCGAGAGCCTGTTCGATGTGCAAGGTGCGCAGAAGATGACAACCGTATTTCGGCTTCGGTCGGTCGTGTGAACGTTTAGAGTGTTCTGCGGCTTCGTGGGCCGGCGTCGACGGCGAGTTCGTGATCCAGGCGGTGTCCCTCGTGGTTCGGAAGGCACACGACGTGCCGCCCGTGTCCGAGAAAGAGGGGGCGTCCCGGCGGATGGCCTCCCGGCCGAGGGGTGACCGGTCAGGGGGCCTGGCTGCCGTGGGGCTGCCGGGCCCGCGCGCAGCGTAGGTGCGGGGTACCCACTGATGTGCGGACTGCGAGCAGCGCGCTGCGGGCAGGCTTACCGGGCACCCCAAAGTCGACAATGTTCTCCACGTCGGCGTGACCGACAACGGTCGGCCGTACATCGTCATGCCGTACCACGCCCAGGACTCACTCGACATGCGGATCCGCCGTCACGGACCGCTTCCGCTCGACGAAGCGTTGCGACTCGGGGTGAAGATGGCCGGTGCGCTCGAGACTGTCCACCGCCTCGGGATCCTGCACCGTGACGTCAAGCCCGGGAACAAACACCCTCGACGACGTGAGCCGCCTGGAGGTTGCCCACCTGGGCCAGCGGCTGGACGGCATCCCTCTGGCAATCGAACTCTCAGGGGTCCGGATCAGGTCCCGTCCCCTCGACCGCATTCTGCAGCGTTTCGCGATCCATCACGACGTGGGAACCTTCGGCCACGAACTTCAACGTATCCGAGAGGCGCACTCCGATCAGAACTGGGGAATAGAGACTGCTACGGGCGCTGATTGCCGCGGCAAAAAGCTCTGGTGTGATCAGAAGGCACTTTGCCAAGATGGCACGCTAAAGGCTCGCCGCGAACAGGTTCGTTTGGATCAGCGCCGCGTCTGCAAGCATCACGTCGCCGATTTTCGAGTAGGAGGATCCGACTTTTGCCAAGTCGGCGTCCTCCAGATTGGCGCCCGCACAGGTTGACTCCGGTGGGTCTATGCAGAGACAGCCACTGTGAGTTCTATCTCCACCGGTGCGCCGGACGGCAGGGCGTACACACCGATCGCGCTGCGGACCGGCAGCGCGTCGAGTCCCAGGCATTCGACCAGCACGTCGGAAGCGCCGTCGGCCACCGCGGCCAACTCGCGGAAGTCCGGGGCACACGCGACGAAGACGCTCATGCGCAGGCATCGTGAGATCGCCGCCGTGCCGCCCACGGCCGCGGCGACGGCGTCGATCGCGTTTCTCGCCGCCAACCTGGCCGCCTCCCGGGCCCGCGGGATATCCAGGTCTCGTCCGACGACACCGGTAACCGTCAGCACTCCGTCGCGGCGTGGCGTCATCCCGGCGCTGTATGCGATCCCGTCGTGCACGACAGCGGGAATGTAGCGGCCCTGGGGTTGTGGGGCGGTGGCGACGGATTCCTGCTCAGACACCGAGTGCTATTCCTTCCTGGCGGGGGTCGGCGGCGCCGGACAGCAGGCCGCGCGCTGCGTCGAGGGAGATGATCTGGGCGCTTCCGCCTGCGGCCCACGGACCCTGCAGTGCGACGTCGTGACCGAGGCGCGCCAACTCGGTGCGCACCTCCCCCGGAATGCGGGACTCGCACCGCAGTTCCGCCGGGCGACCGACCACGTCGGCGTCGCTTCCGGGGACGACCGTGAAGCGAGGCGCCGCGACCGCCTCCGCCGGGTCGAGCCCGTGATCGAGCAGATGCGAGATCAGTTGCATGTTCCACTGCACCTGGCCGTCCCCGCCCGGGGTGTTGCCGACGTGCAGGAGATTCCCGGCCGTATCGGTGATCACCCACGCGTTGAGGGTGTGCAGCGGCTTACGTCGCGGCGCCGCGGCGTTGGGATGTCCCGGGATCAGGTAGGCCCCGCGGCCGTATCGGTTGTTCAATGCGACTCCGGTGCCGGGGACGGTCATCTTGGCGCCGAACGTGAAGGCGAGCGAGTGGATGAAACTGACGGCGCGGCCGTCGGAGTCCACCGCGACGGTCGAGGTGGTGTCTCCGGCGCTGACGCTGAAGGCGCCCGCCGACGCCCGGCGGCCGTCCAGTCGCTCTCTCGCCGCCCCGATCGCGGCCGGCTCGAGCACGTCCTTCCACCCGTCGTTGCCGCCGCCGCAGCTCGCGAACCGGTCCTCGAACGCCAGACGGGCTGCTCTCGCCATGCGATCGACCGCCGGAGCGGTGAGCCACGGGGAGAAGCCGACGACGCCGTCGTTCAACGCCGCCTGCTGGAGCACCATCCACCCGGGGGTGGGCAGGGGTGTCTGGTGAACGACCGCGCCGGCGTAGTGCCCGCTGATCGCCGACTCCGGTCGCACGTCGGCGCCTGCCGCCCACTCGTCCCCGCCGAACGGTGCCCCACCGGCGCGGAGCGCCTCGACAGCCTGCCGAGCGAACGAGCCGGTGTAGAAGCCGTGCACGTCGCGCGCCAGTGCGCGGATGGATCGGGCCAGGTCGCGCTGCGGCAGCAGTTCCCCGACCTGCGGCAGCCGCCCGTTCGGGAGATACACCGCGCGCAGCCCGGGGTCGGCGGCGATCGCGGTCTGCGCTTCTCTCACGTCGTCCCGGGTCTTGGCCGAGCAGGGAAGTCCCTGCTCGGCCGCGCGCACGGCTGGTGCCCAGAGATCCGTCAGCGAGCGGGTAGCGCCACCCGCGTGCAGCGCGCCGAGGGCCGCCGGCGCTCCGGGAACCGCCACCGCCAGCGCTCCATCGAGGGGAATCGACCGCAGCCCACGTTCGGTGTAGAAGTCCACGTCGGCGCCGTCGGGCCCGAAGCCGCTGCCGCCGACCGTCCACACCGATCCGTCGGGTTCCCGGACGACGGCGAACGCGTCACCGCCGATCCCGCACTGCCCAGGCAACGTCAGCCAAGTCATCGCGGCCATGGCCAGCGTTGCGTCGATGGCGTTGCCGCCGTCGGCCAGTACTCGGGCACCGACCGTGCTCGCCGCGGGATGACTGGACGAGACCATGCCGTCGGCGGAGAGTGTGGGCGGTCGAGGATTCACTTCATGCACCCCCGCCCGGCTCGCCGGCGCGGGATGGAGCTGGTGTCCTCGGGGTCGATGCCGACGAAGATCTCGCCGTCGCGTTCCTCGACCGGGTAGGTCTTGATGGCCACCGTCGCCGGCGGGCACACGGGTTCCCCGGTCTCCAGATCGAAGACGCTTCCGTGGCAGGAGCATCCGATGCCGTCGTCGACGAGTTTCCCGGACGAGAGCAGGCAGTCCAGGTGCGTGCAGTAGTTGGAGGTGGCGTATGCCTTCCCGTTCAGGCGGGCCACCGCGAATTCGTGTTCGCCGGCGAAGAAGCGGCGCACGATGCCTTCGGCAACCTGTCCGGAGCGCGCAATGCGAGTGAATTCCATGGTCTTCTCCCTCTGTGGACAGGTACGTCTCAGGCCGAAGGGCTGAGGTAGACGGTCTTCTCGGCTTGGTAGAACTGCATCATCGAGTCGCCCGCCTGTTCCTTGTGGGTTTGCGTGCTCGACGCCTTGTATCCGCCGAACGGCGCGTTCATGCTCATGCCGGTGGTGGGCTGGTTGATCTTCACCAGGCCCGATTCGGAACGGCCGGCGAAAGCGAGTGCCTTGGTCACGTCGTTGGTGACAATTCCCGCGCTGAGTCCGAACTCCGTGTCGTTCGCGAGTGCGACCGCCTCGTCGAATCCGGACGCTCGCAGGAAGACCAGCAGTGGTCCGAACACTTCTTCCGTGACCACCCGCATGTCGGGGCTGCCACCGGCGAACACGGTGGGGACGGCGAAATAGCCGTTCCCACTGTCGAGACTTGCTCCGCCGCAGGCCAGTTCGGCGCCTTCATCATGGGCGATCTGCACGTACTCGAGAAATTTGGAGAGCTGCCCCGCGCTCGCGAGAGCCCCCATCCCCACACCTGGGTCGGCGCCCGGACCAACGGTGATCCCTTTTGCAAGCTCCACCACGCGGTCCAGCAACCGGTCGTGGATCTCGTTCACCGCGATCACCCGGCTGGTGCCTGTGCACGCCTGCCCGGACAAACCGAAGGCGCCCTTGACGATCAGTGCGGCCGCCTTGTCCACGTCGGCGTCACCCAGGACCACGACGGGGTTCTTGCCGCCCATCTCCAGCTGACTGCGGCGAGACGGGCCCACTGCCGCGTGGATAGCGCGGCCCACCTGGGTGGAGCCCGTGAACGTCACGGCATCGACGCGTTCGTCCGCCGCGACCGCGGCACCGGCACGACCGGAACCCTGGACCAGGGCGAGGGCACCGGCCGGAAGTCCCCCGGCGAGCAGCGCCTCGACCAACCGCTGTCCCATCAACGGTGTGAGCTCGGACGGTTTGAACACCACCACATTGCCGGCAGCCAGCGCCGGTCCGAGTTTGCGCGACGGAATGTTGAGGGGGAAGTTCCACGGGGTGATCGCCCCGACGATTCCGACGGGTTCGCGCAGGGTAATGACGAGTCCCTCACCCGGGGTGGGGTACGTACTGCCGGTGGTGCGGAGGGCTTCGCCGGCGTAGAAGCGCAGATTCATCGGCGTGCGACCGACTTCCATGGTCGCCTCCGCGCGGGTCTTGCCCTCCTCCCGGACGAGTTCGTCGACGAGTTCGCCTGCGCGCGCCTCGAGGTGCGCGGCCGCGGCCTCGAGGATCGCCGCGCGGCGTTCTGGGGGCGTCGCGGCCCACTGCGGCGCCGCCTTGTCCACCGCGCTGACGGCGGCATCCACGTCCGCCGCGGTCGAGTCCGGGAACACGCCGATCACGTCGTCGTGGTCGGCGGGGTTGCGCCGCTCGAACGTCGCTCCGGAAGACGACGGGACCCACTGCCCGTCAATGAGATTGAGTCCCTCGATCATGACATCGTCACCATTTCCTCGTCGTCCTCGTCCATCAGGTCGAACAGATCGACATCCTCGTCCGCCAACCGGGTCGGTGCGATCGACCTGCCGATCAGTTCTCTGGCCGCGCTGATCTCGTCGCCGCGGTCGAGCGCGAAGGCGCCGCGCACGACACCGCCGTCCAGGTAGAAGGCGGTGAACTCGCCGCCGTCGGCGCTGCCCCGGAGAACAAGGTCGGTGTAGCGGGCGGTGCCGGTGAACTGAATGTTCTTACCGAACTGATCGGACCAGAACCAGTGCGCGGGGTCCACCACCCCGACGCGTCCGAGCATCAGGTTCGCGGTCGCCGCCCCCTGCTTGCTCGCGTTGTCGAAGTGTTCGACGCGAACGTGTCTGCCTGCCACGTCGGAGAATCGCGCTGCCACGTCGCCGGCGGCGTACACGTGTGGAATCGAGGTCCGCCCCTGCGCATCCACGAGGATCCCGCCGTCGACCGCCAGTCCGGAAGCCTGCGCGACCTCGACGTTGGGGACGATCCCGATTCCCACCACCACGACGTCGGCCTGAAGCACCTCCCCGCCCTCGAGGGCGATGAGTACGCCGTCCGGTCGGGTCGTCACGGTGTCGACCCGGACGCCACCGCGGACGGTGACTCCGTTCTCCCGCTGCAACCGAGTACAGACGTCGCCCATCTCGGGTCCGAGAATTCGGGCGAGAGGAACCGGGTCCGCCTCGAGGACGGTCACCTCCACCCCCAGGGATTTTGCAGTGGCGGCAATTTCGAGTCCAACGAAGCCTCCTCCGATCAACACCAGGCCGACACCGGGACGAAGGTGGGCGGCGAGCCGTTCGGCGTCGTCGATTGTCCGCAGATAGTGCACCCGTTCGGGGGCAGGACCGTGCACCGGCATCGTGCGCGGCCTGCCACCGGTGGCGACGAGCACGGCATCGGCCGCAAGGCTCCGGCCGCCGGACAGTTCGACCGACCCGGCGCTCACGTCGATCCGGGTCACTTTCGTGCCGGTGAGGAGTTCGACGTTCTGCTTGTCTCGCCACGCGTCGGGAAGGAGCATCAACGATTCGCGATCCTCCTGCCCGGCAAGGAATTCCTTGGACAGCGGCGGGCGCTGATACGGCGCGTGCGGCTCGTCGCCGACGAGGAGGATCCTGCCGTCGAACCCTCGGCGCCGCAGGGTGCGCGCCGCGACGGCAGCGGTCTGGCCGGCGCCGATGGAGACGATGGTGTTCAACGTCATGGGGTCACTCGCTCTCTCAGTCGACTTCGGCCGGCGAAGTCGTGGTCTCGGCGTAATCGGGGCTTCGGGTGAGATCCACGTAGACGACGTCATCCTCGACCTTCACCGCGTAGGTCGGCTGGCACAGGTCCTGGTCCTCCTCGTAGCCGGTGTCGAGGTCGAACGCCCACTGGTGGCCTGGGCAGATGACCCGCCCGTGCAGCAGGGTTCCTTTCGCCAGTGACCGATCCTGATGGATGCATAGATCACGAAAGGCGTAGATCCGGTCGTCCGCCTGGAACAGGGCGACCGCGGTGTCCCCGACCTCGACGCGAAGCTTCCGGTGGCGACCGAGCTCACGCACGGTGATCAGCCGGGTCCAATTCGTCTCCATCGTTCTCTCCTGTCGGTCGAGATACCCGCGTCCGGAGGGGCCCCGATGTGGGCCCCTCCGGACGCACGGTCATGCGGTCGCGAGCTCGAGGTCGGTTGCCACGTAGGTGTCGTAGAGACCCTTCGTGTACGAGAAGCGCATCTCGGCTCCCCACTGCACGAGTTGCAGGCAACGCTGTTGCAGCTGCGGGGTATCCGCATGGTCGAGCACGATCTGGTATCCACGCTCACCGTGCACGACGTCCGACGTGATGTGCAGGTCGAAGAACTCGATCTCGTCCTCGGTGAACCCGTACACCTCGCGCAGAGGGATGATCTGCTTCTTGTAGATGCTCGGAACCTGAGACTCGAGTCCGACGACGAGCGCGGCGGTGGCCACGACGAAGTGTTCACGCTGCGACACCGCGTAGCACCAGGACTGGAGTCCGCGGGTGATCGCGTTCATGTTCGACGGATCCTCGACTCGTTCCTTCGTGGTGCCGCACGCCTCGGCAAACTTGATGAGGAGGTCGGTGTGCCGGATGTCGGCCAGTTCCTCCTCGTACATGTTCTGGAGGGTGAAATCCTTGGCATTGGTGAAGGTGTCGGGAGTATTCGAGTAGATGTTCGCGAGGTAGTCAGCGAAGGGGCCGACGTAGTGGTAGTGGTTCTCCGCCCACCGCGCGAAATGATGCTTCTCTAGCTTGCCCTCGGCCCACGCCTTGCTGAACGAGGCGTTCTTCGCCTCGCGGCCCTTGATGGCGTTCTCCAGAGCTGCGCGGAATTCGTCCCTGCCTAGAAGTTCGGTCATGATGTGCCTCGTCTTCCTCGAGTGTGAGATTGGTTGGGGATGCTCCGACTGGAGTGGTTTCGACGTTATCGACTCGCGGCCTGCCCGACGACGGTCGAAGTGACTGCGTTGGAACGGTTTCGATGTGCAAGTTGTCGGCACATCGTGGCAGTCAGCTGGATACTGCGGCGAGGGCTTCGAACTCGGCCAGCATCGCTGCTCCGACCGCCTTGTCCTGCGTGCCGTTTCCGCCGCTGATACCGACGCCGCCGACGATCTGGCCGTCGAAGACGAGGGGAAATCCGCCGACGAACACCGCGAACTTGCCCGGCAGCATCTGGCTGATGCCGAATGCCTCGTTCCCGGGCAACGCGGGACCGTCGGGGGCCTCGTTGAACAGGTGCGTTGCCCGCTCGTGGCCGGCAGCGGTGAACGCTTTGGCGATCGCGATATCGACGCCGGTCAGGCGCGCTCCGGGCAGTCGGTGCAAGGCCAGCACGTTGCCGCCGTCGTCGCAGACGCACAGGGTCTGCTTGACGCCGATTTCCTCGGCCTTCGCGCGTCCCGCTGCGAGCAGTGGAAGTGCGTCGTCGAGGGTGATTCGGTGAACCTGGTGCATTTGTTCTTCTCCGTTGCGTATTCGGGAGGAAGTGATGCACCGATTTCTATCACCGGCATAGCCGGAGGAACCATGGTCAAACTATCCGGCAATTTCGGCGAAGTCAGGGCATAGTGCATAGGAAGTGCAGGCGCGCGCTCCGCCATACTGCACTTTTCGACACACCCGAGGAGGGCCGTAGTGGACGACACCACGACACCGAACGCGGAGGACGAGCGACTGTCTTTAGGCGGCCTGCTGGAAGAACCCCTGCTTGCGTCGGCCCGGTTGCTGTCCGGCACGGATGCGCTGCGCGGCCCGGTGACGTGGTGCCTGCCGTGGGGTGAGGTGATGAGCCGGCCCGACTCGCTTGCCGAGGTCGCTGTGTACACCCGGCCGGAAACCCTGTCCTCGCACCGGCGTGAACTCGAATCACTGGTGGCACGGGGTGCCGGGGTCCTTCTTGTCGACGGGTCGGCGCCCGCCGGCACGGTCTGGCCGGCCGGACTCACGGTCGTGGAGCTGGGATTTCCCGTCGGGTTCACCGCACTCAACCGGCTCCTCGCCGAGCGCGCACTCACCCAGGAAGCGCACGTGATGCGCTATGCGCTCACCGTGCACCAGTCGCTCGCCGGGTTGCTGCACCGCGGAGCGGGTCTGCCCATGCTGATCCGCGAGGTCGCGACGCTGACCTCGGACGTCGCTGTCGCCCTAGACGTCCGGGGACGCCTCCTCGCGCACTCGGGTCTACCGGACGCCGAGGACGCGGGCACCGTCGCCCTGCTGGACGCTCTCGCGGACGACCTGCCGCGGCTCGAAGAGTCGCCGCCGGCACGGATGCACAACGTGCACGTGTTGCGCCTGGAGCATCCGGATGGACTGTTCGCACCCACGACGGCGGTCGCCGGGGCCATGCAACTCGCAGGCCGTTACGAGGGCTGGGTCGTGGTCATCGTGCCCGGCGTGAACCCCCGCAGGCACGACATCGCGCAGCACCGGGTGGTCGTCGAACAGGCCGGGACGATCATCGGCACCGAGATGCTTCGGCAGCGGAGCGTGGACGAGGCCGAGGAGCGAGCACGCGGCGACTTCGTCCAGGCCCTCGTGCACGGCAACTTCGCCAACGACCACGACCTGCGGACCCGGGCCGCGCTGCACGAGATCGATCTGGACCTGCACTACATCGTCTTCGTCGCTCCCGGCCTCGTCGACCGGGCGTCGGGACGGCCCGGCGCGAGCATGGTCCGGTTGGCTCGGTACGCCGCCGGAGTCCTGCCGCGTCCGGGCGTACGTTCTCACGTCACTGTCATCGGCGACGTGCTCGTGGTGATCCGATCGCTGAGTTCCGCCGACGTGCCCGGCGTCGAATCCGAGATCAGCGAGTACGCGCACGCCATGTCGCTCGATCTCGAAGCTCGTTTGGGTCAGCGGATTCCGGTGGCCCACGGACGTCCGGCGGCGGGCGCCCGCGACATCGGGGAAAGCTATCGCGAGGCCCGGATCACGCTGGGCATCGCCCAGCGACTCGGGCTGTCCGGTTCGGTGGCCTACAACGACCTGCGGGGCTTCAGCGTGCTCGCCCGCGCGACCGATACCGACGAGAGCCGACGGCTCATCCGTGACGTCCTCGGCCCCCTTCGGGCGTCGAATATGCACGCCGACACCGAGGAGTTGCTGTTCGCCTACCTCGAGGAGGGCGGCAACATCAACGCGGCGGCGCGGCGCCTCCGGATCCACCGGAACACGATGATCGCCAAGCTCGATCGCACGTCTCGGCTCATCGGCATGGACATCCGGGAACCCGAGAACCAGTTCACGCTGTGGCTGGCGCTCCGTCTCGATCTGCTTTCCCAGGTGCAGGCCACCGTCAACCACGAGATCGTGACCCGCTAGCTCTCAGACCGCCACCGGGTCCTCGCCGACGAACGTCCCGGCCAATCCGGCGAGCACGACGAGGGCCGCCACCACGAACAGCAGTCCGTACGGATCGGCCGCCAGATGCACCGCCACGCCCACCCAGGCGGCACCGACGGCCGAGCCACCGAAGCGGATGAGGTTGAACAGTCCCAGACCGGTTCCGACGGCCCCCGCGGGCGAACGGGTCGAACCGGCCGCGGCGGGCGTCTGGACCATGCCGATCCCCACTCCGGCGACGACGAGCACGGCGCCGACGGCGACCGGGTTCCGGATGTCGACCGACAGCGTGATCGCCAGTGCCACTTGGCTACCGATCAAGATCGTCAGACCGGACCGCATCACCACCCGGGCCCCGATCCTGTCGACGAGACGGCCGACGACGGGCGCCGCGCACGTCATGACGACCGGCAGCACGAAGAGCATCAGACCCGCCTGTGTGGTCGAACTGCCCGAGCCCGTCAGGTAGAGCGGAAGCGCGAGCAGCAGGGCGCCGAGCGCGAACATCTGGGTGAAGGCGGCGAGAGCGCTGCGCAGGAAACGCGATTCGATCACCAGGTCGATAGGCACGAACGGGTTCGCCGCCCGCCGGCAATGGATCACGAACCCGGCCGTGACGACAACTCCGGCGCCGATAGTTGCGGCGGCCGTCCAGGCGGGCACCTGCTCCATCGAGACGGTCGTGAGGCCGAGGATGAGCAGGACCGCGCCGAGCGTGACGGCGAACGCCCCGATCACGTCGAGTCGCATCTTCTTGCCGGGGTAGCGCGGAATGTAGCGGAGGGTCGCGGCGAACCCGATGAGGGCCACCGGCACCAGTGGCACGAATACCCACCGCCAGCCCCACAAGTCGCTGACGATTCCGCCCATGGACGGGCCGACGGCCTGACCGATTCCGTTTACCGCCGCCCAGGCGCCGACGGCGCGCGCCCGCCGCGCGGGTCCGAACAACCACGCGATCAGGCCCATGACCGCGGGCGCGAACGCGGCCGCCGCGATCCCGCCGAGTGAACGCCAGATCACGAGCACCGGCAGGGACGGCGCGAGCGCCGCGCCGAGCGAGCAGACCGCGGTTCCCAGCAGGGCGGCGCAGTACACACGCCTGCGACCGAACCGGTCACCGATCCACCCGGCCAGTGGCATCGTCGCCGCGAAGGTGAGGAGGAATCCGACGACGACGAAGATGCCGCTACCGAGACCGGCGTCGAAGTCGGTGAGGATCGCGTTCAACGGGACGTTGACGATGTTGTTGCTGACCGTGCCGACGAACGTTCCGGCGAGCAGCGCCGCCAACGCGGGCGACGTGCCGGGTCCGCGTTCGCCACCCGCAGTTGCACTCTGAGCCTGACCGACCGCCGTGTTCATAGAGTCCACTTTCATCCGAGAATTCGCGTTTCGGCGATGCCATTTCCCGCCATACCCATGCCGCACCACGCCCGCCATATTTGGATAGGCAGGCCTAATTATGAACACGGGATTCCGTGAAACGGCTTCTGTCGAGCATTCCTTTACTTGCGCGTGACAACAAGCAATATCGGCGAAAAATGCCGGGCACAATGCACAAATACGCTGGGTCATCGATGTGCACTCTGGACGTTGACCCTGGAAAACGCCCCGCGCAGTATCACTGCACTGTGACTAGTGCCACTAGTCTGTATCTATTTCGAAGGGCGCACCGTGGATGTAAGTCTCACCGCCGCACATTGGGTGTATCTCGGAGGAATCATTGTCATCCTCGGGACGATGCTCATGCGGAAGAACATCGTCGTTCCCGCCGTCATCGGCACCTTCCTAACCGCCTTCGTGTTCTCCGGCAGCCTCGTCACCGGTCTCGCGTCGATCTTCAATGCGAGCCTTGTCGCCGCCCGCGAGCTGTTCAACATCTTCCTCATCATCTCGTTGGTGACGGCGATGCTCGGCGCCCTCCGGCAGATGGGGGCCGACAGGCTGATGGTCGCCCCGTTCCGGCGCGTCATGCGCGGCGGCACCAGTAGCTTCATCGTCCTGGCCGTCGTCACCTACACGATCTCGCTGTTCTTCTGGCCCACCCCCGCGGTTCCGTTGATCGGAGCCGTCCTCATCCCCGTCGCCATCCGCGCGGGCCTTCCACCGATGGCGGTCGGGATGGCGATCGCCATCTGCGGGCAGGGCATGGCACTGTCCTCGGACTACATCATCAAGGTGGCGCCCGGCCTGTCGGCGAAGTCGGCGGGAGTCGATCCGGACGTCGTCGCGGACCGCGCCCTGGTGATGTCCCTGATCGTCGGTTGCACAGCGCTCCTCATCACCTATTTCACGCAGCGTAGGCACATGCGCCGCCCCGCACCAGAACTGCTCACCGACTGGGAGTCACGCGCGGAGAGCGACTTCGGCAAGCCCCGCGACGACTCCCCCGACGGCGGTGCGACCCCTACCGGCGGCAGCGCGATCAGTCGCGCACCGGCAGAAGCGGCGACGAGTGCGGCTCCCCCGACGTCGACGGCCGTCCTCGCCGAACCCGTCACGGCCTCCGCCCGGCAGGTCATCGACGGCACGTTCCGGAGCATCCGCGCCGCAAAAACTTTCGCAGTACTCGTGCCCACCGCGTATCTGGCGTTCATCGTCTACCTGATGGTCGGCAAATTCACCGACCTGGTGCCCGACCTCAAGGGCGGCGACGCGGCCGCGATGGTCGGCGGCATCGCCGCGCTCATCCTGTTCGCCGCGGCCGCGACCAACGACAAGAAGGGCTTCCTCGAGACGACATCCGAGCATCTGATCGACGGCCTGGTCTTCGCGTTCAAGGCGATGGGCATCGTGATCCCGATCGCCGGATTCTTCTTCATCGGCAACGGTGACTTCTCCGCCGCAATTCTGGGACTTCCCGCGGACGTGACCGGTCCGACGCTGCTCTTCGACCTGGTGAACGCCGCCCAGTCCCACCTGCCGCAGAACGCCTTCGTCACGTCGTTCGGCATTCTCGCCATCGGAATGATCGCGGGGCTAGAGGGTTCCGGATTCACCGGGCTCCCACTGACCGGGTCGCTCGCGGGCGCGCTCGGGCCCGCTGTCGGTATGGATCCCGCAACCTTGGCGGCGATCGGTCAGATGGGGAACATCTGGTCCGGCGGCGGCACGCTCGTCGCCTGGTCGTCGTTGATCGCGGTCGCCGGCTTCGCCCGGGTTCCGGTCCTCGAACTCGCCCGGAAATGTTTCGTGCCGGTGGTGTCCGGCCTCGTGCTCTCCACCGCGCTGTCCGTACTGATCTTCTGACGGCTCGACGGCCTCGGTGGGCGATTCCCACCGAGGTCACGCGCGCAGTCGATCCGCATTCGTGAGGATCGCAGCACGCAGTGCCTGCTCCGGTTCGCTGAGAACACTCCGGCGGGCCTCCAACACGAATTCGACGTCGACCGCCGGCCCCCATTCGTCGCGAGAGCGCATCCGCACCGGAGCCAGCCCGGCGGGTGGAAGCGTCTCGGCATGGAACACGACGCCGAGACCTGCAAGGCAGGCGGCCCGCAGCCCGTTCAAACTGTCCGTCACACAGGTCACCCGCGCACCGCGTCCAGACCTCTCCAGGACGTCGAGCGCCGCTTCCCTCGTGATCGACGGCGGCGGATACGTCACCAGGGGCACCGGCCCCTCTGCATCCGGAACGAAGTCGGGGGCCGCGAAGAACGCCAACCGGTCGGTCCACACCAATTCGCCGTGCCGCTCTCCTCTGCGACGCTTCCCGAAGACCAGGTCCAGCTGGCCTTCGCGCAGTTGCCGAAACAACACTTCGCTCAACGCCACCGTGAGTTCGAGATCCACCAGTGGATGGCTGCGGCGGAATTCGCCCAGAACTTGCGGGAGCTCGTGCAGAACCAGATCTTCGGATGCCCCGAACCGGACGCGCCCTCGCACACCGGATTGCGTGAAGTAACGCTCGGCGTCCGAGTGCCGCTCGAGTATCGATGTCGCGAAACCCACCATCACGGAGCCGTCCGCAGTCAGCTCGACCGAATGCGTGTCCCGCAGAAACAGGCGGCGCCCGGCCGCCAGTTCCAACTTCCCCACGTGCTGGCTGACCGTCGATTGCCGCAGATTCAGGCGCCGGGCCGCGGCGGTGAAACTCCGGGTGCGCGCGACCGCCAGGAAACTCCGCAGATGAACCGGATCAAACATCACCCATTGTTATCACGATTCGGCATTACAGTAAACGCAGCCATCGTCTTTCGAAATATCCGCGCGTTCCTTACGGTCGAACCATGCTGACGAAGATCCCGCTACTCGGAAGACTCGATCCTTTCATTCTCGGCATCCTGATCACCGTCGGGATCGCCAGCCTGGTGCCCGCAGACGGCACGGCCCTGACCGCGTTCACCTGGGCCACGAAGGTTGCCGTCGGAATTCTGTTCTTCCTCTACGGCGCCCGGCTCTCCACCCAGGAGGCGCTGCACGGTCTGCGCCACTGGCGCATCCACCTCACCATCCTGGCGGCGACGTTCGTGATTTTCCCGCTACTCGGAATCGCTGCGCGCCTGCTGGTCCCGACGATTTTGACCCAACCGCTGTACCTCGGCCTCCTCTATGTCTGCCTCCTGCCGTCGACGGTCCAGTCATCGATCGCCTTTGTATCGATCGCCCGAGGTAATGTGCCCGGCGCGATCGTCAGCGCCTCGTTCTCCAACATCCTCGGCATCTTCGTCACTCCGCTCCTCGTGGCATTGCTGATGACGAGTGAGGGGGCTGGATTCGACGCGTCCTCCGCGATCGGCATCCTCGTCATGCTCCTGCTGCCGTTCATCGCCGGACAGGCCGTGCGACGGTGGATCGGCCCCTGGGTGAAGAAGCACGGCGCGCCCCTCAAGCTGGTTGATCGGGGATCGATCCTGCTGGTCGTCTACGTCGCATTCAGTGAAGGAATGAACGAGGGTATCTGGGGCACGCTGTCCGTCGGCCGACTCCTCGGCCTGCTCGCGGTCTGCACGGTGCTGCTCGCCGTGGTCCTGTCCGTCACCTGGTTCGGGTCGAAGCGCCTCGGTTTCGACCGGGCCGATCAGATCACGATCACGTTCTGCGGATCGAAGAAGAGCCTCGCCACCGGTCTTCCGATGGCCACCGTCCTGTTCGCCAGCCAGCCGATCGGCCTGATAGTGCTGCCGCTCATGCTGTTCCACCAACTGCAGTTGCTCGTGTGCGCGTGGATGGCGGGCCGGATGGCACGGCGCGCCGCCGACGAGACGGAACTCGCGACGACCAGTTCGCGCTAGCCGGGAATCAGTCGGCCAGCACAGCCTTCAGGAAGGTCTTGGTGCGCTCGTTCTTCGGCGCGGTGAAGATCGTCGCCGGGCAGCGTCTACGTAACTCATACTTCCTGCCACTGATGTGGCAGAGGTTGGAGAAGTACGTACTTCACGGCTACCCGTAACAACATGCGATGCTGGTGCGGGTTTGACCGTGTCCCACACCGACGCTCGAGGTGCAGGAACGATTCTTCTTTGATTCACCCCCGCCTGGGGTGTCGCGGTGGGAACACTGCGGCGGACCCGGCGATGACGCGGGCGGCTCGGGGTGGGGCTGGTCTTGTCGCGGCACTGCCGGACCGGCGCATGTTCGGCGATCCGGATCTGTGGGTTTTGTCCGCGTTTGCGGATTGCTGCGCGGCGCCCCAGTAGGGCACGTTTGGCGAGGTTCACCCCCGCTACGTGGTCACGATTGCCGCCGACCTTGCACTTCGCGCACCATGCCCGGTGGTAGCCGCCCGGGCGGGAGAGTGTTTCGTTACAGCCCGGGCACAGCGCCGAGGTGCCGCGGGCCGGGACGGACACCACCGTCACACCGGCCCCTGTGGCTGTGTGTGCGAGAGCGTCGACGGCTTTACGGCGGGCGGACTGCGCGGCCCGGTTGTTGTTCACCCGGCCGTGTCCCCGCGTTTCGAGGGTGGTGAGGTCTTCCACCCCGATCACTGCCGCACCTGCCGCGGCGGCGTACTCGACGATGTGACGGGCGAAGTGAAACGCTAATTCGCGGTTGATCTTGCCCCGTTTGACACCGACCGCGGCGCGGTGGGCGTCGAGGACCGCGATCTTGCCTTCAAGTTCGGCGCGCACCTCGGGTGGTGCGGTCGCGGCGAGCCGCGTCAGGCGTGCGGCTTTGCGGTGCAGGTGTTGGCCTTCCGCTTGGAGGCGGGCCAGTTTGATTCCCAGGCCCCGGTCGTCGTAGGTGAAGCCCCGGTAGTCCGAGACCAGTCCGTCGGGGCGTTCGGTGACGATCGCAGCGGCTCCGAGGGTGGCTGGCGACCAATCCACTCCCACCGCGGTTGCTCCTCCGCTCAGATCGGCAGTGGGTATCTGTTCGGTGGCCGCGCAGCGCAGCAGCAGGCCACGGTGGTCGAGGACGAGGGTCGGCAGATGCCAATCCGTGATCGCTCTGGTGTGCAGGTGCGGTGGGATCGCGGCGGTCAACCGGACCCTGCGCCAGTGCGCCCGACCTGCCGGGGCCTCGTATGTGGGAAGTTTGACCGTCAACGTCATGACGGCGTCGGTGACGGCGATCTGGGAGAGTTGCTTGTCGGCGGCGGCGAGCCTGGCCATCACCGATGTTCGCGGCGGTGTCTGCACATCGGTGATGCGTAGGCGTTCATGGCTCGCACTTTCGGCCCGGCGGGAGCGCGCTGCGAGGTGGCGTGCCACGCCGCGCGCGAAGCCGGCCGGCACATAGTCGCCGGCCGCAGTCGGCGGCGCCAGTCGGCGGGTAGCCGGGTCGAACCTGGCCGACAGGGCACTGATGGCGTGGTCCCGGTACGCCAAGGTGCGTAGCGTGCCGACCGCCTGGGCGGTGACCACCCGGGTCACCCGCGACGGCACGTACACCCCGGTCGGGTAGGACGGGTTCCACCCCAGACGCGCCGCAGTGACATGCCCCTGTGCCGGGAGCCGCCGGCCTTGACTGTCACGTCCGGCGGTAAGGGTATCGAAGGTGGCCGGTTGCCACAACCTCGACACCAACTCCGATTGCGCGGCGCCGATCAGGTCGAGCAGCCACCGAACACGAAGGTCGATCTCGTCGAGCCCGATCGGGGCGCCGGTAGCGTCGTCGACCGCCGCGTACGGGCGGGTGGTGTACGAGAACTGGCGTGGCACGGTACATCCGGCCTCGGCAACGGTCATGCCGCCTCACTGAGTACGACAGTCAGCGATGCGCGCGGTGCCTCGTGCTTCGGACAGCAGCAATGTCCTGTTCCGCCGCAAGGTCCAGCGTGCACCCACCAGGTACGGTCATCGTGGGGGTTTCCTCCGACCACCCGCAACTCCGGATCTTCCGCTGCAGCTCCCTTGACGAAGTCTTTCGACGCGCGGAACACGATGTCGTCGACGGTGATCATCTCGTCGTCGTTGAGCCGCAGCTTCCCGGCGTCTTCTGCGTGTCCACCGTCTTCGTCGGGTTACCCCCGCAAACCGTGCTGCCGCATCGGCCGAGAAGACGGCGTTGATTCAGCCTCGACCGCAAGCTATAGAACCGGCCCGAAAACGACGCCGGCAACGCCATAAAGTCATCGATCAACTCTTCCCCCACCGATGTGTCGTCATGCTCCCGCAGGACCTCGACCGTAACCCCGACCACCGACAAGTAGCGTCGATCCACGCGACACCGAACCGAGGCCGACCGATCCCGCCACACCACCCGCACCACGGTGAAGTGACCCTTGGCGGCGTCGTCGAGCATCCGGTCCCAAACCGGCCGGCGTTTCCCGCACACCGAACCGCGATCCTTGTACACCCGATACACGACCCCGGTGGCGCTCTCGCGCAACATCTTCTCCTGGATGGCGAGCGAGGACTCCTGCCCAGTCTTGCCGGACACCCTGCAGTACAACGCTTCCACCCGGTCGACCGGAACCTTGTCAGTGGCAGATCGGCCGAGATGGGCGTCGAGGTCAGCGCGGTCGAAGACTCGTTGACCGGAACCCGTACGCCGGGAGGGCAACCGGCCTTCCGACGCGGCCTTGCAAACTCCCACGACTGACAGTTCAGCTACACGCGGCCTCACCCATTCACATGAAACGGAGAGTAGCAGACAGGATCAGGAGGTATCAGAGACTACGTCAACTGTTGAGAGCCTTCCTCCACGATTCGGCCCGCGTCGAACATCATCACCCGGTTCGACACGTCCCGCGCGAACTGCACCTCGTTCGTGAGAATCAGCATTGTGATGTCGGTGGTGCGCGCTACGTTCCAGGAGCAGCCGGATACCGCTGCCCAGCAGATTGTGATCCGCATCCCCTCCCTCGTTCGTGCCCGAATCAGGTCGCCCTCGAATTCGGCAACCATTGCCAGGACGTTGAACAGCAGGTGACCGACCGGATCGGTGGGATCCTGCAACGAGGCTCCGATCTGCGGGCACGCGTTCCGGGCCGTGAGCTCATCAACGATGTCCCGGGCATCGGGCAACGAACGGGCCAGACGATCCAAACTTGGTCACCACGAGTGTGTCGGTGTTCCGGCACGCTGCAAGGGCGTTCTGCAGTCCGGGCCGTTGACGATTGGTTCCGGTCAAGCCATGGTCGACGTAGATCCGTTCCGGTGACACCCCGAGCGCGAGCAGTGCGTGCTGCTGTGCGGTCATGTCTTGTTGATCGGTGGACACTCGTGCATACCCGATGTACATCGCTGAATCCCATCTCTCGGACGCACAACGCTGAAGGGGTTGTGCTTGGGAATCAACGGTCGAACATCATTGACGACGGCGACTAGCCCAGTGCGGGACAGCCCAGAGCAGGGGCACGGCCGCTTCCTGTGCAGCGTCTCAAAATGCCACCGGCAGTGAGATGCTCCAACCATGTAGGGTCTCGCGGCTGATGTCGTAATCTCACGGGCCGCGTCGTACCAGTACGACATCACCGTGAGACTAGCGCGTGGGTGCTGCTCAGCGCCTCGTCTCGTACCTGGTCAGGACCACGCCGCCTGGAAACGTCCGCGTCTCCACCAGGTTCAGGTTCACCCAGCTGTCCAGCGCGGTGAAGAACGGCGTGCCGCTGCCTACCAGGACCGGATAGGCGGCGATCACGTACTCGTCGATCAACCCGGCGCGCATGGCCGACCCGGCGAGCGTTGCGCCGCCGATGTTCATGGGGCCGCCGTCCTCGGCCTTGAGCCGGGTGATCTCGGCGATCGCGTCGCCGGTGACCAGGCGGGTGTTCCAGTCGACCTTGTCGATCGTCGAGGAGAACACCACCTTCGGCGTGTCCCGCCAGTTCCGCGCGAACTCGATCTCCGCCGGGGTGGCGTTGGGTTGTTGGTCGCCGGTCGGCCAGTAGGAGCTCATCGTCTCCCACAGCTTGCGCCCATACAGCGACAGGCCACACGCCTGCTCGTGGTCGAGCCACCACTGGAACAGCTCGTCGCTCGGCGGTCCGCCCCAACTGATGTCGTCGCCGGCCGCGGCGATGTAGCCGTCCAGGGTCAAATTCATGCCGTAGATCAGTTTCCGCATGGCACAGCCTTTCCGTCCGTGGGTGTCCGACGTATAGACCAGCGCGGCGCGGGAAACTCATCGGTGCGCGATCTGGGCTCGCCGGTAGTCCTCGTGCTCGGGGCTCAGCGTGGCGTACTCGGCCGACTCTGGCAAGCCGCCTGATCTCGACCGTTCGCAGTGCCTACGCTGTTCTGGGCAGGGCCGCGCCGGCATGCGCCTGCTTCCGCAGGGCCTCGAGATTCTGTCGCATCTGGGGTCGCATGTCCCGATGCTGCGGGAGCAGACGCTAATCGAGCGAGGGCAGTGGGCGGTACGGCAGTCGGTCGATCCGATACGAAACCGTCCCGGCAGCCATGCGCAGCGGCGGCACTCGGGGCTGCGTTCGTCGATGCGCGTGACGCCGGTGACCGCGTCGTACAGCTGCCGGGCTTTCGGTGCTGCTTTCACACTCGGCCCTTCGGGACGTGCACCTCCTCCGCCGTCAGACGGACGGCGCAGTGGCCATGCGGTCGGCGGCGCCGCGTAGTGCGCGTGAGATCGCGTACATGGCGGGGGTGTACTGGCGGCGGGCGAGAGAGGCGATGTAGATGACGCGCGTCGGCACACGGTCCTGCTCACGAAAAGTCACCGTCCGGACGTCCGGCCGGTGGTAGGCCACGGCGAGCCTCGGAACCATGGCGATTCCGACGCCGGCAGCGACCATCGCTTCGATCTCCTGGTAGTCGTGGGCTTCGTAGACGACGTCGGGTTCGAATCCGGCTGCGCGGCAACTACGGAGAAGAACCTCCCCTGCCGGATGATCGTTGCTTCGGATGATCCAACGAGCATCGCAAAGTTCCGGGAGCGCGATCTCGTCGTCGCTCCGATGATCGATGGGCAGCAACAGGACCGTCTCGTCCTCCATCAACGATTCCAGCGACAGCGACCGCTCGGCTTCCTCGGTCCACGAGTAGCTCCACAGCAACGCCAGATCCACCTCGCTCGAGTGCAGCATGTCGAGAAGTTGCGGGCGTACCGCCGAACGCACGCGCACGTCGACTTCAGGCCACCGTGAGTGGTACTCCTTCAGCGCGTCAGAGAGCAGCGACGCGCTGACCGTAGGGAAAGAACCGAGCCGCACAGACCCGCGCTGCAGGCCACGGATCGCTTCGAGATCGCCGCTCGCGGCGCGCATCTCGCGTCGGAACAGGCGAGCGCGGCTGGTCAGGACTTCACCGGCCTCGGTGAGCTGGACCCCACGGGGCAGCCGGGTGAGCACCGGCTGCTTGATGCTGTGTTCGAGCTTGGCGATGCGCTGCGACGCGGCCGAAGGGGTCATCCGAGCGCGCTCGGCACCGGCAGTCAACGAACCCGCTTCCGCAATGTCGAGCAACAGGAACAGCGTGACGACGTCGAATGAGTGCTGCACTCGACCTCCCGACTTCAGTTGAGCTAAAGGGATCAGTAGCGAAACGGTATTGCCCTTAAGCCGGTGCCGTCAATAGTGTGATTTGGACGACGTTCAAGCGCTGAATGTGACCTTCTGCCCACGCCTGGAAAGCTCTCTTATGACCTCCATCGAGATCCTCCCGCTCATCGCGCTCGTTGCGATGTTCGCGATCGCCACCTTCTTTCCGATCAACATCGGCATTCTCGGCTTCATCGGCGCTTTCGTCGTCGGCTATTTCGCACTCGGGTACGACGACAAGGAAATTCTCACCGCGTTTCCGAGTTCGATCGTGCTCACCATCGTCGGAGTGACCTACTTCTTCGGCATGGCCAAGCGCAACGGCACCATCGACCTGCTGGTCAACAGCTGCATTCGTGCGGTGAACGGACGGGTCACGGTCGTTCCCTGGGTGTTCTTCTTCACCGCATCCGTGCTCACCGCACTGGGAACATTCAGTCCCGCCGCCGTCGCTCTGATCATCCCTGCCGCGATGGCGTTCGCCGCCCGCACTCACATGAGCCCGCTGGTCATGGGCATCATGGTCATCAACGGGGCCCACGCCGGCGCCTTCTCGCCGATCTCCGTCTCCGGTGTCCTGGTCCGAGACATCGTCGAGTCGAACGGTCTCTCCATCGCCCCGTGGACGTTGTTCGTCTCCAGTTACGGCATCAACCTGCTGCTCTCGGTGCTGACGGTGGTCGGCTACGCCGCGCTCGCCCGCACCCGAGGACTGGAGTTCTCCGCAACCGGGTCGACTGATGCCGCGCCCCTCGGCGGTTCACGTGACGGCGCGCCGCACCGGACGACACTGCCCACGGGCGGCGGCAGCAGCAGCTCGGGAGCACCGGGCACGCGAGTACTCACGCGGCCGGTCTCGACCACCCTCATCGATGCACCCGCACCCGTTACCCGCGCCCAAAAGCTGACGCTGTTCCTCATCGGGGCCCTGTTGGTACTGGTCCTGGTCCTGCATCTGCCGATCAGCTTCATAGCCATCGCGGCGGGAGCAGTCCTGGCGTTCACCGATCTGAAGAAGCAGAACGACGCGATCGCGGACATCAGCTGGTCGACGGTCCTCCTCGTGGCGGGCATGGTCACCTACATCTCCATCCTGCAAGAGGTGGGCACCATCGACCACCTGGCAGAGATGGCCATCACCATCGGCGCACCGCTCATCGTCGCGTTCGTGCTCTGCTACGTCATCGGCGTCACCTCCGCCTTCGCATCCTCCACAGCACTGCTCGCCGCGGTGATTCCGCTCGCCATGCCGCTGCTGGGAACGGGAGCGCTACCAGTGGTCGGTGTCGTCGCCGCTCTCGCCATCTCCGCCACCGTCGTCGACGTGTCCCCGTTCTCGACGAACGGCGCCCTCGTTCTGGCCAATGCCCAGAACATCGAGCGGCCGCGCTTCTACCGTCAGCTGCTGCTCAACGCAGGCATCGTCGTCGCCGTCGCCCCGGCGCTGTGCTGGCTGATCCTGGTCGTCGTGCCGGCACTGCTCTGACTCTTAAGCCGCACTGAACGACCACGACAGATTTCTCCATTGTGCTTGAACCTCGCGGACCACAGCCTGGAAGCACAGACACGATCGAAAGGTCCTTCCGATGTTCACTCTCCGAGGCACCTGGATGCGAGGCGGGACCAGCAAGTGCTGGCTCTTCAACGCCGTCGACATCGACCCCTACATCGCCGGCGCCGGCGGACTCGACAACATCCTCACGGCCGCTTTCGGGTCCGGCGATCCGAGGCAGCTCGACGGCGTCGGAGGCGGTAGCTCCACCACATCCAAGGCCGCCATCGTGCGGCGATCCACCGTGCCGGACATCGACGTCGACTACCTGTTCGCTCAGGTGGCGATCGACGACCGGACGGTCGAATGGGGCAGCGACTGCGGTAACTGCGCCACCGCGATCGGCCTCTACGCAGTGCAAGCCGGGTTGGTCGCCATCGACGACACCCTCACCATCGTGCGCATGCGGAATCAGAACACCGGAGCCGTACTGCGGGCAGAGATCGCCACGCCGGGTCGCCACGTCCCCACCGAGGGAAGCGCCTCGGTCCCGGGCACGCCGGCACTCGGCGTGCCGGTGGGTCTGACGTTCACCGGGTTGGACGCCGATCGCACCACCCTGCTGCCGACCGGCCAGGCCGTCAACCGAATCGAGCTCGGCAGCAACATGTATCGAGGAACACTCGTCCGGGCCGGCGCTCCAACCGCGCTGTTCGACGCGACGGACCTCGGGCTCACCGGCGCAGAGGACAACGACACCCTCGCCGACCGGCTTCCCACGCTCATCGCCCTTCGCCGCGAGGCTGCACTCTTGATGGGACTCGCACGGCCCACCGATCCGATAACCCACGCCATCCCGAAAGTGGGAATCGTCGGACCACCCACGGACTACCGCACCGCAACAGGAACTCTGGTGCGCGCCGAGGACTACGACGTGTCGGTACGCATGATGTCGATGATGGCCCCCCATCCCGCGATCGGGCTCACGTCCGCTGTCGCAGTGGCGGCAGCCGTCACCGTGTCGGGCGGGACCGTCGCCACCAACGCCCGAATCGGCTGGCCGGGTTCGCTCCGTATCGGCACCGCTGCAGGCGTTCTCGACGTCGACTACGCCCTAGACCCTCACGGCATCCTGCAGACGGTGACCCTGCATCGAGCCGTACGACGAATCGCGACCGCAGATCTCTTCGTGGCAATCTCGACTTCCGCGCTCGTGGGTGCGGGAATCTGAAGTTGACGACTCACTCTGGTCCGGATCGAAGCGTTCACCGTCCTCTGACGGCGGCAGTCGGAGGGAGCGTCATTTTCACACTGGTGCAAGGTCGCTCGCTACCAGCGCGAGAATGTCGTTCGCGTGGCTGACGGCGATGAAATGACCACCACCACTGATCGGGTGCCAGACGGCGCCCGGGGTCTTGTCCGCTACCGTCTTGTTGATGATCTCCGGCACCAGGGTGTCGGCGCTTCCCTGCCAGAAGTGCACGGGGCGAGTCACTGTCGTCATGTCGAACGGCCAGGCCTTGTAGAGCATCGTGGCATCGGCGACGAGTCCGTCCGCGCCATGCCGAAAGCACTCGCGCCCTGCCCTCAGAAACGCGTCGAGGACCTTTTCGTCAGCCAACACCTCCTGATCCGCGGTGCACGCCGACTGCGTGATCGCCTTCGCGTAGCGATCCGCGAAATGGGTGGCACTGATACCGAGCACGTCGTACATGAGTGTGAAACCGGGATGGAAGTGAAGCGCCAGGCGGCCACCCAGCGCGTCGACGCTACTGAGGTACTTCGCGGCCCAGTTCGATCCGAACGTTCCGTAATTGCCCCCGGCGATGCACACGATATTGACCAGCCGTGCGGGATCCAGATAGGCGGCGGCCGCGAGGGCCCACGGTCCACCCTCGGACCAGCCGGTTACTGCGAATCGGTGGGCGCCGAAGGAGTCGGCCAGCAGCAGGAGGTCATCGGTCCAGCTTTCGAAGGTGCGGCCCCGCTGGAGATCTGACCCGCCCATGCCCGGCCGGTCCGCGCATACGAATCTCAGTCCGTTGGCCTTCGCATACGGATCGAACAGTTCCGCCTCCAGTCGGCTCGAGGGTCCCCCGTGGTTGTGCAGCACGAGTGGTCCGCCCGGGTCACCGGCTTCGAGATACGTGATGGTCCGGTCGCCGACCTGGATACTTCCCTCTCGCGTCACCTGGACTCCTCACCGTGTTGGCCGGAACCCGAACCCGGGTCGGCGTCGAAACTGCAGTTCCCTCGCAGACGTCAGCGACGCTGCTGAAGCCAGTCCCGATAGTGCGTGGGCGCCAGACCAGCGTCTGAACCCACTGTGAGCACGTCTCCGGTAACTGCGCCGAACAACCCGGCGTTCTCGTCGAGAGTCACGGTCCGGGCATCGCCCTGCGCCGCCAACGTGATTCTGCCGAGTTCGTCGAGAGGAAAAACCTCCGGACCGGCAATGTCTCGGATACCTCCCAGCGGTGTACCAGTGGAGACTTCGACGAGCGCATCGACCACCTCCGCAGCGGCAATCGGCTGGAGTGGGGTGGAGGGCAGCCGCACTGTGTCGCCGTCGGAGGTCCAGGACAAGACGGCGTCGACAAACTCGAAGAACTGGGTGGCACGAAGGATGGAGTACGGCGTCGGCCCCTGCCGGAGCAGGTTCTCCTGGAGGGTCTTTGCCCGGTAGTAGTCCAACTGGGGCACTTGATCGACACCGACGATCGAGAGGACCACCTGATGCCGGACACCGGCACGTTCCCCGGCCGCCAGCAGGTTACTCATGGAGGCCCGGAAGAAGTCCAGGGACGCCTCATCGAAGGTCGGGGAGTTCGAGGCATCGATCACCACATCTGTACCCTCGAGTGCGCTGTCCAGACCCTGACCCGAGATCAGGTCGACGCCGGTGGACTGCGACGCGGGAATCGCCTCGTGACCGGCTTCGTTCAGCTTGCGGACCACCTGCGATCCGATCAACCCGGTACCACCGATGACTGCAAGCTTCATCGTCTCACCTTTCACGGCCGTCGCCGACGGTCGGCGCCGAGATGCCGGAGGCCTCTGCCCATTGTCCTCGCTCGGCGACGCGCTGTGAACCGCTATCGCCGGGTCCGTTCGTATCTCGACATCATCGGACGACGGGGACTTTGACCGGATGCGACCTTCATTATCGGAGCGGGCTTCGACCCCGGTCCTGCGCGCTCACGATCGCTGCCGCGGTGGACGCGATCGTCCGGTCGCCGTCGTCGGTGAGCCTGCCGAGTACCGCCCGGGCCGCCGTGCCGGGAATCTCCGCGAGGGCCTGTGTGATTCGCAGCCTGGTGGGTGCATCGTCGGCGTTGTGGAGTTCGCGCTGCAGGGCCTCGACGATATCTTCCGCCGGAGATGCAATGGTCGTCAGCAGGCCCAGGACTTCGGCCGCCTCGACATCGCGCCGCCCGTCGACGACCATCTCGAGGAGGGCCGGTATCGAGTCCACGTTTCCCCGAGAGCCGAGAGCCAGGGCGGCGTACCCGCGGATGCCGGCATCCGGATCATCGAGGGCTCGTCTCAGATGTACCGTTGCCTCCGCTGTGTGGACAGCCGCTATCGCGGCAGTCGCGCGACGCCGGACGTCGACCTCCTCCGCGTCGAGACCCTTGGCAAGATGCGCAAGTCCGCGACCGGCGACCCTCGCCAACGACCAGTGCAGCGCACCGGCCACATTGGGGTCTTCCTCCGCGAGGGCGGCCTCGACCAGCGCTTCGACGGGTAGCGATGCCTTCCCGCTCTGCGACAGGATCGCTTGTTGACGACGGGCCGCCGACTCCGATTCGAGTGCGCGCAGCAGGGCGACGATGCGCAGGACATCTTCCCACTCCGCCGGGGAGGCGGCGTCTACACGTTCGAGCTTCGCGAGCAGTTCCTGATCGGCAGCGATTCGCTGGCGGGTGTGCCGGATGAGGTCTCCCACCAGATCGGCCGGAGTGAAATCGGGCCCGTCCAGTGCTCGTTTGACTTCGTTCAACGACAGCCCCAACGTCCTCAGGCTCTCGACGTGGAACAGCCGTCGGATGTCGCCGGCGGAGTATTCGCGGTAGCCGCCAGTGGTGCGGCCGGTGGGACTGACCAATCCCAACGTGTCGTAGTGACGCAGCATTCGCGTACTGACGCCGCACCGCCGAGAAACCTCGCCGATCAACATCCCCTCTCCTTCCGCTACGTGTCCGGGCCGGCGACCGCGACGCGCGTCGCCATCTCGAGTGCAAGGCTGAATCCGCTGTCGGGGTCGTGACAGAGCTGCTTCGTAGCATCGGCATGCGCACGAATCCGCGGATCGGGACTCGCCCTCGCGTCGTCGAGGACCGGTAGGACAGCATCCCCGAGTCCGACCAGCGCACGGCTCAGACTGAGCTGCAGGTGCTGATCGCCCCGGCCTAGTTCTGTCGCCAGATCGGCCGCGAGCGCGGCCTCCTCGCCCGGCGGCACGAGCACCACGGCCGCCCGCCACGCGCTGCGCGCGACCTCGTCGTGGTCGTCGTGCAGCAGTCCCGACACCCCGGGCCAGGCGAGCCGATCCCCGATCTTGGACAGGGTGTGCAGCGACTGACTGCGGGCCTGCGCAGTGTCGGACCCGAGCTCTCGGACCAGTCTCGGCACCGTGAGCTCGGGCGGCAGGCGGCACAATGCCCAGGTCAGCATGTCGCGGACGAAGAAGTCCGGTTCGACGGCGCACCGAGCGACGAGAGCGTCCATGAACTGGGGGTCTGAGCGCGTGCCGGCCGCGAGCGCCGCCCGCAGCCGGCTCGACGGGCCGCCCGCAGCCAGAGTGTCGACGAGGTGAGCGCTCGACCCACCGTGGTTGGTTGTGTTCACGACAACCACCTCCTTCGCCGACCATTCGAGTCCTTGTCACTGTGTCAGGGTCAAGCGTTGCCGTCAGGGTGGGCGTGGATCAACTCGAGATCCGGTTGCACGAGAAGAGTCACCCGCCTTCTCTACTGTGAGGGGTGCGAGTTCCACCGATGAGTTTGTCCGGCTCGCGGAGTCCAACCATCATCACCCTCTTCGACAGTGCGGGAGAAATTGAATGGATCAGCTGCTGAGAGTCCAGAACTTCACGGTGTCTCGCGACGGGTTCGGCGCCGGTGAAAACCAGAGCTTCGAGAGACCGTTCGGCCACGCCGACCCCGGCGAAATGTTCACCTGGGCCGGCGCCACGGCGAGCTGGCCCATGCGGACCGACCCCGGCGGGAGCCGCGGACTCGACGACTACTTCACGCGGGATTTCGCCCGAAACATCGGCGCCGAGATCATGGGCCGCAACAAGTTCGGACCCCAACGGGGGCCGTGGGAGGACTACAGCTGGCGCGGCTGGTGGGGCGACGAACCGCCGTTCCATACTCCGGTATTCGTGATGACTCATCACGAGCGTCCGTCGTTCACCCTCTCCGACACCACATTCCACTTCGTCGGAGGTGACCCTGCCACGGTTCTCGAGCAAGCGCGTGACGCCGCGGGCGGCAAGGACGTCCGACTCGGCGGCGGGGCTACCACCATCCGCCAGTTCCTCGACGCCGACCTCGTGGACACCATGCATGTGGTGGTCTCTCCGGTGCAACTCGGGTCCGGCGTGCGACTGTGGGATTCCCCCGATGAACTGCTCGACCGGTTTCATCTCGAGGTTGTGCCGAGCCCCAGCGGTGTGGCACACCACCTGTTCTGGCGCAGGTGATCACTCTGCCCGACGCACCTGCGGGGAACCGGCGCCTGCCGGTTCCGTCGCAGGGCCGAATCGGAGCCGCGCAGCGAGTTCGGCGCGACTGCGAACTCCCGTCTTCGCATAGACGGATTTCAGGTGATCCTGCACGGTATTCGCAGTAATGGCACGGCGCTGCGCGATGTCGGATGTGGCGTATCCCGCCACAACGTCGCTACAGATTTCGCGTTCTCGTGCGGTCAACCCATAGGCGGCGAGCAGCAGACCGGTGAGGTCGCCGCCACCGGCCGATTCGAAAGTGACCACGGCCTGCGGTTCGTCGCCACCGAGCATGGCGGTTGCTCGCACCAGAATCCAGCCGCCGTGTGCGTCACGGATGCGGGCCCGGAACATCCCGGAACTGCTGGACCGTGCACCGAATGTCGCGGCCCGTAGCACCACGGTCATCCGCCCGTGGGCGACTTCCTCGACGCGATCCCGCCAGGTTCGGGCCGCGGAAGTGAAGGAAAGGGGATCGCCCGTGGCACTGGTCAACACCACTGCCGGCCCCTGATCGTCCGGTGGGTGGGTAGCCGGAGCGTGCACTGCCGCTGCCCGGGTCGCGGCCGCCAGTCCCGGCGCCACCAGCGCGAGGAACTCGACATCGCGGTCGGAAAAATCTGGCCCCGATCGAACGAAGCCGGCTCCACCCCAGCAGGTTCCGTCCACTCGGAAGATGACCCGAACCTCTCGTGGCAGACCGAGGGGCCGCCACACGGAACTGTGCCGGAGACTGCGCGCCACCTCGTCGACGGGCAGGTCGGAGGCACGGGCGACTCCACGACCGGTGCAGGCGAGATCGGCGAACGTCGCGGGATCACTTCCGCCGTATTCCGACTCGGCAAGCAGCGGCTCGTATTCCTGAGGAATGCGATTGCGCCCGCTGGTCATCGAACTGATCGAGAGCGACTCCGGGTCGATCATCGCCCAACACGTCAGGTCACTGCACACCGTCTGCTCGACCAGCTCGATGGCGCGCTCGTGCACTTGCGGGACGCCGGCACCCGATGCCGCCAACGCCACCACTTCCCGGCGGATCCTGTCCGCTCGGATCTCGAGCATGCAGCCAAGTATGCGCTGCTCACACCCTCGCGGCTATCCCAGATTTCTGGGATGGGCCACCGATCACGCCGGTTCTACGGTCGCAGTATGTCTACCCACGTTCACATCCTCCGCTCCTGTGACGGCCCACGCCTCACCATTCCCGACGCGGATATCACGGTGCTGGTACCCGGCGAGGTCACCCGCGGGGCATACGAGGTCTTCCTGGTCGAGAGTCGGCAAGGCAGACCGGGGCCACTGCATACCGAGCCGTGGCCGAAGTCCTACCACCTGTTGCGCGGCCGGATTCTCGTTCAGGCGGCCGACACCGGTTACGAACTCGCCGCGGGTGAATCCATCACCTTCCCCCCGGGAACGATGAACACCTTCACCGTTCTCAGCGAGTCGGCCGAGTTCCTCCTCGTCACGGCCGGTGCGCACATGAGCGGGTTCTTCACCGAACTCGACGCTCTCGGTCGCGCTCAGCACTCGGAGGAGGACGCCGCACCCCTTCTCCTCGAGGTCGCGAACGAGTACGGGATCACGCTGGCGAGCCAAGCGGGTGCGTCATGATCGTCATTGCTCAGATTGCCGCGCTGATCGCGGCGGCCGTTCACCTACTCGCGTTCGTGTGGGAATCGGTGGTGTTCCCCCGGCCGTCGGTGCACGAGCGGCTGTTCAGGATTCCCACCTCCGACGTACCGGCTGTCCGCCTGTGGGCGTTCAACGTCGGGTTCTACAACTTGTTCCTCGGTTCCGGCGCAGTGGCCGGCGTGGTTCTCTGGTGGGCCGGGTCGGACACCGCAGGCCGCACCCTCGTGATCTACACCTGCATCTTCATGTTCCTCGCAGGAATCGCCCTGGCCGTCTCGGACCGTATGGCCCTGAGCCGCCCTCGCGGGTCGGGCGTCGCCGGAGCCCTGTCCCAGAGCACACCTCCCCTGGTGGCGTTGGTGGCCCTGGCGATCGGATGAGCACGATCGTCTCGCGATTGCCAGTAAGTTCTCAGGCTCCGAACCCACCCGGGAGCGTCACCGGGCGGCACCATGGAGTGATGTCACAGATGACCGTGCTCGCCGTCGGTGGCACCGGCGAATCCCGTCCCGATGACCGCCGCACCGAAGTCTCGGGCCTCCTCCGCGAGGTGACCGTCCGACTCGACGACCGTTTTGCGCCCCGATGGGTGGGTTACCCGGCGTCGTACGGGCCGGTCGCGACGGGTGGCCTCAGCTACGTGCAGAGCACCGAAGCGGGCGTCTGCGCGTTACTCGACCGACTCCGGGAAGACGCCGGCCCGATCGCCCTGATCGGCTACTCGCAGGGGTGCACGGTCATCCGGGAACTTCTCGGAATGATCGCTGCGGGCATTGTCCCAGCGGGCCGCATCGTTGCCGCCGGATTCATTTCGGATCCGCAGCAACCGGCCGGGGTGGTGCCGGGCTGCGAGGGACGCGGCGTCGCCGGCGAAGGCCCGCCACTCCCCGCCGCGGTTTCGGTGATGTGGGTGGCGAACCCGCAGGACATGATCTGCAACGCCAGCGACGACAGCTACATCCGCGACATTGCGGATCTCACCCGATCGATGTCCTTGCACACCGTGCACACCTGGTGTACGCACATGTGGCAGCTGCTCCGCCACAACAGTTTCCAGAATGCGGCGAACACCCGCTTCAGCCCCCGTCAGTGGCGTACCGACCTCCGGCGTCTGCGTATCGCACTCGTCGAAATTCTTGGCTACCTCCCGCCACGGCTGGCCTGGCGTGGCATTCGTATCGCCAACCGGCGGGGTGGACGGCACATCGCGTACGCAACCGAGCCCCTCGACGCGAGTGGGCTGACGGGATGTCAGGTGTTGGCACGCTGGCTGTGCGACACGGTGGATGACCACACGGTCTCCGAGTCACTGAGCCCGGCCGCCTGAACCGAACGCGCTACGACGGCCATCGACGCTCCCTCACCGACCGCACTGTGCACTGCCATCAGTCCGCCGAGGGAGATGAGAGCCACTCCCGCGTCGAGCGCCAACCTCCCGACCGCGAGTGCACCGGTCACCGTTTGTCGCACACTCATCAGGATCTCCCTCCGGTTGCCGACCGCTTCTGACACCTTCCTAAAGAGACGTGCCCGGATACCCGATTGCTCAACCACAGCTTCAGACCTGCGCCTGGAACGCCTCCCCTGGCGCCGACCGCCGCCGCAGTTCTGGAACGCCCTGGTTCCACATCGAAGGGGCGCGGGGTCATAATGGGTCGTTATGGACGCATATCACGCTGATGCGGCCACCGCAGATTCCGTCCTCGCCTCACCCGAGGACGCCCCCGCGGTGGTGAAGAAGGTTGCCCGGTCTGCCGCGACGCTGAGCGTCGAGCGGTTGGCTACGTTGGTGACCGCTATGGGCGGGTCGATCTCCGACGAAGATCACCTGGTGGTTGTACTGCAGCGAGCAGTGGAGATCGCGCACGAGGCGATCGACGGCGCCGACAGCTGCGGCATCACCATCGTGTCCGGCGGCCGCACCTTCACCGCAGTGCACACCGATGCGCGAACCCTGCAGGTCGACGCCCACCAGTACGAAATCGGCGAGGGTCCGTGCCTGCATGCGGCCACCACGGGCGAGACAGTGCGCGTAGACGTCGACAGTGCCGACGCACGCTGGCCCCAGTTCATCGCCGCCGCGAAAGAAGAAGGCGTCCGCTCGTTCCTCGCTGCCCCGCTCTACACACCTAGCGAGCGTTTCGGTTCGCTCAACATCTATGGTCGCAGGCCCGACGCCTTCACCGAGCAGGACGAAGCCGTCGTCGATGCCCTGACCGCCGCTCTGGCCCGTGCCATCGGCGACTATGCGCGCTTCCGGCATGCGCGGGATCTCGCCGACGGGCTACGCGAGGCCCTCGAAAGCCGCGCCCCGATCGAACAGGCCAAGGGCATGCTGATGGCCATCCACCGGATCGACGCCGACGCCGCCTTCCAGATGCTCGCCGAGAATTCGCAGCGCAGCAACCGAAAGTTGCGGGTTGTCGCGAAAGAACTGCTGGCCGCCGTCTCCGGAGTCGACGCCACAACCGCCGACGAGACGGCCAAAGAACCCTCCTGATCCGCTCACTGCAGCACAAAGTCCTGCCCGGCATAAGACCCACCGAACAGGACCGTGCGCGCCCTCGGAGCTGCTTTCTCAACTCCGCGCGCTGAGCAGATGCACACGTAGGAACGAGCAGCCACTTCCGGTCGAGAGTACGCGTGCTTCGGCGGCCCACGCCTGCGACAATGGGACGGTGTACGACGACGTCACCACACTGGGCAGCGAAAAGCTGACCGCGATCCTGGCGGAGCAGCGGGCACTCCTCGGAGAATCTGTTGCCAACGACTACGGCGAGGCGTATTGCATCCACGCCCGTGAGCGCATCGAAGAACTCGAGGCCGAGGTCGCTCGTCGCGGGTTGTAGTTCTCGCCGCACTGTCCCAAGTACGTGATCTGCTCAGAGCGCATAGTCCACGACCACCGGAGCGTGGTCACTCATCCGGCGGTCCGCCGCCGGATCCCGGTCGGTGCCGGCCGCGACCACCGCCCCCGCCAAACCTGGCGTCGCAAGGTGGTAGTCGATGCGCCACCCGACGTCGTTCACGAACGACTGCCCTAGCCACGACCACCACGAGTACGGACCGTCGACACCCGGATGCTGTCGCCGGACGACGTCGACGAGCGTGCGCGGCGACAGGATGGAGTCGAACCACTCACGTTCCTCCGGCAGATAACCCTCCACCTGGTTGCTGCGGCGCCAGTTCCGAACGTCGTGACGGGTGTGCGCAATATTGAGGTCACCCATCACCAGCAGTTCCCTGCCCCGTGCGCGTGCCGTGCGGCGCGCGCGGGTCAGCTGTCGCGCGAATGCGGAGAGGAACCGCATCTTGCGGTCGTAGCGGGCTCCACCGTCGGGCGCCTCCCGCATGCGCCCCGGCTTCTGCAGGTGCGCCGGAAGACCGCCCTTCGGGAGGTACATCGACACCACGGTGATCGGCGCCTCGGCAAGGTCCACCTCGAGGTACCGGCCCTCCTTGGCGAACTCCCCCAGCCCACGGGCCAACGCCACAGGGTCGAGTTCGACTGTCTCGGTGTGCGTTTCCCCCGGCCGTTGCACGAGCGCCGCACCACTCCACGTTCGAATCGCGAGGGGCGCACACCGAGTCAGGACCGCCACACCATTGCGGCCCGCGAGCTCCCCCTCGTCGTACGCCAGGTGGTACTCGCCGAACACACCCGGCGGAATAGCGCTGGCACGGGCCCGCATCTCCTGGATCGCGACCACATCGGGTCGACGATCAGCCAGCCACTCCTCGAATCCGCGCCGCTGCGCCGCACGAATCCCATTGAGGTTGAAGGTCGCGATCCGCACGGGACACAGTGTAGGGAACCGTCTCGAGCGACCGAACTCGGCTGGGTAGTCACCCGAGTCTTAGACGTTGAAGCGGAACTCCACGACGTCTCCGTCGGCCATGATGTAGTCCTTGCCTTCCATGCGCACCTTGCCGGCGGCTTTGGCGGCGGCCATGGAGCCGGCAGCGACGAGGTCGTCGAAGGAGACGATCTCGGCCTTGATGAAGCCGCGTTCGAAGTCGGTGTGGATGACGCCGGCGGCCTGGGGTGCGGTGTCGCCCTTGTGGATGGTCCAGGCCCGTGCTTCCTTGGGGCCTGCGGTGAGGTAGGTCTGCAGGCCGAGGGTGTGGAAGCCGGTGCGGGCGAGTGCGTGGAGGCCGGGCTCGGACTGTCCGATGGAGTCGAGCATCTCCTGCCGGTCCTCTTCGTCGAGCTCGAGCAATTCCTGTTCGACCTTGGCGTCGAGGAACACGGCGTCCGCGGGGGCGACGGACGCGCGCAGCTCGGCGACCTTCGCCTCGTCCGTGAGCACTGCCTCGTCGGCGTTGAACACGTAGAGGAACGGCTTGGTGGTGAGCAGGCTCAGCTCGCGCAGCAGTGTGAAGTCGAGCTTGTCCTTCGCGCTGAACAGCGTCTTGCCGGTGTCGAGCACTTCCTGCGCGGCCAGTGCGGCCTCGTGCAGGGGCTTGAGGTCCTTGTTCTTCTTCGCTTCCTTTTCGAGCCGCGGCAGAGCCTTCTCCAACGTCTGCATGTCGGCGATGACGAGCTCGGTCTCGATCACCTCGATGTCGGACGCCGGGTCGACGCGGCCGTCGACGTGCACCACGTCGTCGTCGTTGAACACGCGTACCACCTGGCAGATGGCGTCGGCTTCCCGAATGTTGGCCAGGAACTTGTTGCCGAGACCGGCGCCTTCGGAGGCGCCCTTCACGATGCCGGCGATGTCGACGAACGACACCGTCGCAGGCAGGATCCGCTGGGAAGCGAAGATCTCGGCGAGCTTGTTCAGCCGGGGATCGGGCAGTTCGACCAGGCCGACGTTGGGTTCGATGGTGGCGAACGGGTAGTTCGCGGCCAGCACGTCGTTGTTGGTCAGCGCGTTGAACAAGGTGGACTTGCCGACGTTGGGCAGTCCGACGATTCCGAGGGTAAGGCTCACGGTCGTTGGATTCTACGGCCTCGGCCGCGGTGACCGATCACCAGTTGCGCGGGTCACCGTTCGGGGTGTAACCCGGTGGTAGCCCGGAGATGCCACACGGCTGCCGAAACTCCTGGCCGGGACCCGTAACGGGGGGCGTCGGGTTGACGATGTAACAAGGCTAAGCACCACACCGGAAGGACACAGTCAGCACGCGGTCCCGAACGATCACCGCACCGTAACTGAAACCCGTACCCCGGGCCTCTCTGACCTCCACGCCCCACGGGTGTGGCGGTCACCCGCGACCCCCGGTCGTTGCATGGAGGGATCCTCCCCTTGGATTCTTCAACTTCATCCGACCCCCACACCGACAGGTTCGGTGCCGGCTTCCCGCTGTCGTCGGCGCAGCGCGGGATGTGGCTGGCGCAGCGGCTGACGCCCGAGGTTCCCCTCTGCATCGCGCAGTACGTCGAAGTGCACGGACCCTTGGATGTGGGCTTGCTCGACGAGGCCTCCGTGACCGCTGCGCGCGAGTTCCACTCCCCGTACCTCCGCATTTTCGAGGTGGACGGCGAACCTTTCCAGGTGGTCGACCCGACCCTCGAGTTGTCGACCGAGTACGTCGACCTCCGGGCCGCCGCCGACCCGGTGGCGGCGGCGCACACGTGGATGGAGGACGACTACACGAGACCCCTCGACCCCGAGGCGGACATGCTGGCCGCATCAGCGGTTCTGCACGTCGGGGATCAGCATTACTTGTGGTACAGCAGGATTCACCACATCGCGCTGGACGGATACGGGGCGATGACCATGGTCAATCGCATCGCCGCCCTCTACACGGCTGCCGTGCAGGGGCGCCCCCCGGAACCGAATCCCGCGGCGGATCTGCGCACGCTCTACGCCCTCGACCAGCAGTATCGGTCGTCGTCTCGATTCGAAGCCGACCGCGACTACTGGGCGCAGCGGATCGCCGGGTTCGCGGAGGGGTCGAGCCTGTCCGAGGTGGTCTCGCCGGCGGTCGCGAAGAGCATCCTCCTGACCACCTCGCTGTCGGATGCCGCGTCAGAGCGCCTGATGCACTCGGACGAGGTGTTCGGAGTTCCCGCAGCCGGCGTGGTCGTGGCTGCCTTCGGCTGCTACCTGGCGAGAATGAGCGGCCGCGAGAAAGTGTTGCTCAGCCTGCCCGTCTCCGGTCGAACCACCACCACCCTGCGACGTTCCGGTGGAATGCTCGTCAGCCTCGCCCCACTGCACATCAGCGCGCCGCCCCGAGACCGGGTGGACGAGATGCTGCGCCGGTCCCAGTTGGAGCTCATGGGCGCACTCCGCCATCAGCGCTACACCCTCGAGGACATTCGCCGTGATGCCGGCGACCGATCGTCCGGCCGCCGGCTCACCGGTCCGATGGTCAACGTCATGCTCTTCCACCCGGAAATCACACTGGGCCCGGTGACCGGGGAATTCCACGTCGTCACGTCCGGTCCCGTCGAGGACCTCCTGGTGAACGTCTACCGCAGCGGCACACCCGAGAGGACGCTGGTCGAGTTCCGGGGCAACCCGCACCGGTACACCGACGAGGACTTGCGTCGGCACCATTCCGCTTTCGTCGCCCTATTGGAGGAGCTCCTGGGGGCCCGCCCCGAAGACGCGACAGCGGACGTTCATGTCGAATCCGCCGCCGAAGGAGCACGCCGACGGCGGAAGATGGCTGCGCTCGACTATTGGAAGCAGACCCTCGACGGCCTGTCCGCGAACGACCTTTTGCCCACCGACCACCCGCGGCCCGCCGATCGCACACTCGTGGCCGACGGACGGGTCGATGTTCGCATCCCGGCCGAACTGCACCAACGCATGCACAGTGTCGGCGCCGACTGCCGATTCGCAGCCTTCTCCGCGATCCATACCGGGCTGGTCGCACTGCTCTCGCGACTGGGGAGCACCGACGACATCGCGGTCGGCACCTCCGGCGGTCCCGGCGGTGGGCCGCTGATCCTGCGCACCCTCGTCGACAGCGCTCAGACGTTCACCGACGTGCTCGGACGGGTCCGCGACACGGAGCTGGGCGCGTACACCCACTCCGACGTTCCCTTCGACGAAATCGCGGAGGCACTGGGCCGACGGGACGAGTCGTCCGGCCGGTACCCATTCCAGATCGGTCTCGAATTCGTGGGTGCGGCAACGGACGCGTCACCGACCGACGGCGCGGATCTGTCGGTCGTCTGCACGGCGCAACCCGACTGCGCAGGCGTCGATATCCAGCTTCTTTTCGCGACGGCCTTGTTCGAACCCGACACCGTGCGGGAGTTCGGAGACCGCTTGGTGCGCCTGCTCGATGTCGCCACGCTCGACTCCGGTGCGGCCGTCGGCGATGTCGACGTCCTCACTCCCGCCGAACGCGCGAACCTGGTACCCGCTCTGGGACCACCTGCGTTGCCGCCCCGACTGCTGCCCGACATCCTGACTTCGGCCGCGGAGATCGATCCCGACGCCATCGCCGTCTCCGAGCGGGGCACGGACATGTCGTACCGGGAACTCGACGAGGAATCGAATCAGTTGGCGCGCCTGCTGATCGCGCGCGGTGCCGGACCGGACACCATCGTCGCGCTCGCACTACCGCGATCTTCCGAGTTCGTGCTCGCGCTCTGGGCCGTCGCGAAGTCCGGTGCAGCGTTCCTCCCGGTGGACCCGAACTACCCGCAGGCACGCATCGAGCACATGCTGACCGATTCGGGCGCGGTGCTGGGCGTGACCGATCACCGGCACCGCCTGCGTTCGCCTGCCGTGTCCTGGCTCGACTTGGACGACACACGAACCGAGACGACGGTCGCCGGGTGCTCACCTACCCGTGTGACCCAGGCGGACCGGTTGCGGCCGCTGCGGCGTGACCACGCGGCCTACGTGATCTACACGTCCGGTTCCACCGGCATCCCGAAGGGCGTGTCGGTCGGTCACCGGGGCATCGCCGACCTCGTCAGCGCGGAACGCGAAGGTCTGGACATTTCACCGAAGTCGCGGGTCTCCCATTTCGCTTCGCCCAGTTTCGACGCTTCCATCTTCGAACTGCTCAGCGCATTCGGTGCGGGCGCGCGGGTGGTGATCGTGCCACCTGCCGTCGTCGGCGGCGCCGAACTGACCCGGGTACTCGCCGACGAGCACGTCAGCCACGCAATATTCACGCCGACCACCGCGGCGACACTCGATCCCGCAGCCCTCCCCGAGCTGACCGATCTGGCCCTCGCCGGCGAGGCAAGCCCGCCCGAGTTGGTCACGCGGTGGGCGTCTGACGCCCGGAGGGTCCGCAACGCATACGGCCCCACCGAGGCCACGATCATGTCGACGCTGAGCCCACCGCTCACGCCAGGGCAACGGGTGACCCTGGGCGGGCCGATCCGGGGATTCTCGATCCTGGTTCTCGACTCCCGACTCCATCCGGTTCCGCCGGGAGTCGCAGGCGAGGTGTATCTGGGTGGTCCCGGCCTTGCCCGCGGGTATCACCGGCGACCCGGCTTGACTGCAGCACGTTTCGTTGCCGACCCGCACGGTCCACCGGGCGAGCGCCTCTACCGCACGGGCGACGTCGCCGCGTGGCGGAAGTGTGCCGGCCTTCCGGACGGAACACCCACCGGCCTGTCGCTGGAGTACCTGGGCCGCAGCGACTTCCAGGTCAAGATCCGCGGGTTCCGTATCGAACTCGGCGAGATCGATGCCGTCCTGATGCGGCATCCCACGGTGAGCTTCGCTGCGACGGTCGACCGCGCCACCAGCGCAGGCGACCCCACACTCGTCGCATACGTGCGACCGGCGCAAGGCGCGCAGGTGGACGTCCCCGGATTAGAAACGCTCCTGCGACGCACCCTCCCTCGGTACATGCTTCCGTCGGCCATCGTGCCGCTCGACGAGATCCCGCTCACCCCTGGTGGGAAACTCGACCGTGCGGCGTTGCCCGCACCCACCTTCCTGCCCGGCAGCACTCATCGGAAGCCGGCCACACCGACGGAGGCCACCGTCGCCGCCGTCTGGGAGACCGTGCTGGGGGTCAGCGGCATCGGCGCCGACGACGACTACTTCGATCTGGGCGGGAATTCGCTGACGGCGACCCGGGTGGTGGCCCGGGTGAACGCGGCCCTCGGCACCACGATGGGGGTCGCTGAACTGTTCGAGGCGCCGACCGTGGCGACACTGGCTGCGAGACTCGACCGGAAAGAGCATCGCGGGCCCGACCGTCCCGCCCTTGCCCCGGTGGCACGCCCCGCCGTCATTCCGCTGTCCTCCGCTCAACAGCGCATGTGGTTCATCAATCAGTACGACACCACGTCACCCGCCTACAACATTCCGCTGGTCGTCCGCTTGACGGGACGACTCGACGTGCCTGCCCTGGTGGCCGCGATCGGTGACATCGTGGAACGGCACGAATCGCTGCGCACCGTGTTCCCCGCATCACCCGACGGCCCGCACCAGGTCGTCCTGCCGGCCGCCGACGCGGTACCCGTCATTGAACCGACCCTCGTGGAGAACGAAAGCGAACTGGCGCAACGCCTTTCCGAGGTGTGCTCGACGAGGTTCGACGTCGCCACCGCCGTCCCCTTGCGTTGCACCCTCCTTCAGCTCGGCGACAGTGAGTACGTCCTGGCACTGGTTCTGCACCACATCGCGGCGGACGGGGCGTCGACCGCGCCACTGGCTCGGGACGTGACCACGGCGTACGCCGCGCGCACCGCCGGTCACGCCCCGCAGTGGCCACCGCTCGCCGTGCAGTACGTCGACTACACCCTCTGGCAGCGTGCATTGCTGGGAAGTGACACGGACCCGGACAGCCTGCTGTCGCGGCAACTCGACTACTGGACCGAAACACTGAGCGGAAGTCCCGCTCTGCTCGAGTTGCCCACCGACCGCCCGCGCCCGGACACCCGGTCGCTGCGTGGCGGCCGTGTCGAATTCGCGATCGACCCCGAGCTGCACGGCGCCGTGCTCGAGCTTGCGCGAAACTCCACGTCGACGGTGTTCATGGTGTTGCACGCCGCACTGGCAGTTCTGTTGGCCCGGCTCAGTGGATCCGATGACGTCGCCGTCGGCACTCCGGTGGCAGGCCGCGGCGAGGCAGCGCTGGACGACGTAGTCGGCATGTTCGTGAACACCGTGGTGCTGCGTACCCAGACAGACCTGTCGACGGGTTTCGGCGACACCCTTCGGCACTTGCGGGACACCGATCTCGCCGCCTTCGGTCACACCGACATCCCGTTCGAACAGCTGGTGGAGGTGCTGGACCCCCCACGTTCATCGGCATATTCACCGCTCTTCCAGGTATTGCTCGAGTTCGAACACATCTTGCCTTCGGGCCGGGAACTGCACGGTCTCGAGCTGCCCGGACTCCGCCTGGAGCCGGTCGACTACGACGCGGGAATGGCCAAGTTCGATCTGCAGCTCTGGCTCTCCGAGCGCATCGACACCAACGGCTCCCCCCTCGGTATGCAGGCGGGGGTCGTGTATGCCACCGATCTGTTCGACGAGCAGACGGTGCGGAAATTCGCCGAGCGTTTCCTGCGCATACTGGAGGCGGTCACAGAGAATCCGCAGACCCCGATCGGTGACATCGAGATCCTCGATGCAGCCGAGCGGCACGCCGCGCTCACGCCTTGGCGGCAGCCCGTCGCTCTGAGTGAAAGCCACACTCTCGCAGACGTATTACTCCGCGCGGCAGCGACGTCCCCGAATCAGGGAGCCGTCACTTATGCGGGTGACACGGTCTCGTATGCCGAGCTGGCTACCCGCGTCACTCGCCTGGCCCGTCTGCTGATCAACCGCACGCTTACCCCCGAAGCCGTAGTCGCCGTGGCGGTTCCCAGGTCCGTCGACTGGGTGGTCGCCGTGCTCGCGGTGATCGCAGCGGGCGGTACCTGTCTGCCGGTCGAGGTGACCTCGCCTCGCTCCCGCGTCGAGCATGCCCTGACGTCGGCGGATCCCGCGATGATCATCACTCACCTCGACCTCGCGGCTGAACTCCCCGACACCGGTTCTGCTGTCGTCGTGCTCGACGCTCCCGACACGGTGGTCGAACTCGCTGCCACGTCGGATGCGCCGCTCACGCATGCTGCGACGCCGGACTCGGCCGCCTATGTGCTGTTCACCGCCGGTTCGACGGCGCCGCCGAAGCCGGTCTCTCTCTCGCACCGCACCGTGCTCGCCGCCTTCGCTTCCGCATCCCACTCTTTCGGCTTCGACCGTTCCGATGTGTGGACGACGTTCCCCACCCACACCGTCGATCTCTCCGTGTGGGAGCTGTGGGGTGCGTTGCTGCAGGGTGGGCGATTGCTGATCGTCGACGAAGACACCGCCCGATCACCGCGCGAGACCGCAGCGTTGATCGCCCACGAACACGTCACTGTCCTGAGCCGGACCCCCACAGCATTCGATCCGATTCTTCGCGCCCTGCCTACGGCGGGAAGCACTCCACTGTCAGCTCCGCGACTCGTCGTCCTCGGCGGCGAGGCCGTCTCCGCCGACCTGGCCGCACGATTGTCCACGCTGCCGGCGTCGACCACCGCGGTGCAGATGTATGCCTCCACCGAGACCGTCACCTGGGTGGCAGCGTCGGAGGTGCGCGCGACCGCACACCAGGAACAGGCCCTCCCGCTGATACCCGCGCCCGGGCGGCCGCTCGTCGTCCTGGACCGTCGGCTGCACATCGTCCCCGCGGGTGTCGTGGGCGAGCTGTATGTGGGTGGTCCCGCCCTCGCACGCGGCTATCACGGCCGGGCACGTGCCACCAGCACCCGTTTCGTGGCGAGTCCGTTCGATGGTCCCGGGGAACGGATGTACCGCACCGGCGATCTGGCGCGAACCGAGCGAGACGGGGGCCTTTACATCGTCGGCCGTTCCGACTTCCGGTCGTCGCTCCGCGGATACCGTATCCCCCTCGACGAGATCGACGCGGCGATGTCCGCGCACCCGTCCATCGACCGGGCGGTGACGGTCGACTACACCACCCGTTCGGGTGACCACACCCTGGTGTCCTATGTGACACCGGCCGCGAGTGCCGAAGTGGAGCAGGGCCGTCTGACCGAGTTCGCCGCGACTCTGCTTCCCGCGCACTGCATTCCCGCCGAGATAGTCGAACTCGACACTTTTCCCGTCGACGACACCGGTGCGTTCGACCGCACCGCCCTGCCCGTGCCCGAGTCCCTCGGGTACGCCGCCGAGTTCCGCGCGCCCAGGACACCACGGGAGGAAGCGGTCGCATCGGTGTTCGCGCAGGTACTCGGTGTCGAAGGTGTGGGCGTCGACGACAACTTCTTCGAACTCGGCGGCACCTCCCTGATCGCCACGAAGGTGGTGGCCCGCCTCAACTCGGCGCTGGGCACCGGAATCGGTGTGCGCGCCCTGTTCGAGGCGCCGACCGTGCAGGCCCTGGCCGCCGTGCTCGACGCCGAAGACAAGGAGGCGTCCCTTCCACCGCTCCAACCGAGGGGTCGCACCCGGCCGGTTCCGGTATCGTTTGCGCAACAACGGATGTGGTTCGTCAATCAATTCGATACCAGCTCCGCGGCCTACAACATACCGATGGTCGTGCGCATCAGCGGACCACTCGATATTGCCGCTCTCAGCGCTGCCCTGGTGGACGTCGTCACTCGACACGAATCGTTGCGGACGGTGTACCCCCTCACCGACGAGGGACCGGTCCAGGTGGTGCAACCCGTCGACGAGGCACAATTCGAACTCACGCCGATACCGATCCTCGACGACAAGCACCTGCGGGAGCGGATCGACGACGTCATCGCCACCACCTTCGACGTCACGGTTCGGGCACCGCTGCGCGCCGAGGTATTCCGCGTGGACCCACTCACCCATGTCTTCGCGCTGGTGGTGCATCACATCGCGGCGGATGGGTGGTCCCTGGTTCCGCTGGCGCGAGACATGACCACGGCGTATGCCGCGCGCACGCAGGGTCGCGCCCCCGACTGGAAGCCACTTCCCGTGCAGTACGGGGACTTCGCACTCTGGCAACGAGAGGTCCTGGGGTCCGCCGAAGACCCGACGTCGCCACTGTCCGAGCAGCTCACCTACTGGCGGTCCACGTTGGCCGATCTCCCTGAGAGGCTCGAACTGCCGGCCGACCGTCCACGACCCTCGACCGCCACCTACCAGGCGGCCACCGCCCGCTTCACCATGTCGCCGGCGACACACCGTCGGCTGACCGAGATGGCGCGGGAACACGATGCCACTCCCTTCGTCACCGTCCACGCCGCTCTTGCGGTGCTGCTGTCGCGGCTCGGGAACACCGGCGACGTCACGGTAGGGTCGCCGATCGCGGGACGTGGCGAACAGGCACTCGACGATCTCGTCGGCATGTTCGTCGGCACCCTCGTGCTGCGCACGCGAATCGACCCGGCACTGCCGTTCGACAAGGTCCTGGCCCGCGTACGAGAAACGGATGTCGACGCCTTCGCACACGCGGATATCCCCTTCGAGCGTCTGGTCGAGGAACTGAACCCGGCGCGTTCCACGGCTGCACACCCCCTGTTCCAGGTGATGCTCTCCTTCCTGAACCTGGCGGAGGCGAAACCGGAACTGCCTGGACTGCGCGTGTCCACCCTCGACCTCGACTCGCACCTGTCCCAGTTCGACCTGAATGTCGTTCTGCGCGAGCACCTCACCGACGACGGTGCGCCTGGCGGAATCACCGGCGAATTCGTGTATTCCACCGATCTCTTCGACGAAACGACCGTGCATAGGTTCGTCGACATGTTCCTCCGCGTGATCGACACGGTCTCTTACCTGCCCACCACGGTGGTCGGTGATATTCCCTTGCTCGACAGCACCGAGCTCGAGCGAGCGCTCGACCGGAAGTTCGTCACCAGGCACGACTTACCCGGTGACACGATCCTCGACCTCTTCGATGCCCAGGTCGCCAGGGCACCCGAGGATACCGCTGTCGTGTTCGAGGGGGATGCCCTGACCTACCTCGAGTTCGACGCCTGGACCAATCAGCTCGCGCGCATCCTGATCGGGCGGGGCATCGGACCGGAGTGCGTGGTGGCACTGGCCTTGCCGCGATCGTTCGAACTGCTTGCCGGAATGTTCGCCGTCGTCAAAGCGGGCGCCGCCCTGCTTGCCCTCGACCTCGGACATCCCCCCGAACGCATCGCCTATCTGCTCGACTCCTCCGCGCCCGCATTGGTGCTCACGGTTTCCGGCGTCGATGTTCCGGTCCCTCCCGGCACCGAAGTTCTCGCCCTGGACGTCGTCGATCTCGAGGCCGTGGATGCGCGTCCGGTCACGGACGCCGACCGCATCGCTTCCCTGCACCCGGAGAACCTCGCCTACGTGGTCTATACCTCGGGCTCCACCGGAAGACCCAAGGGCGTCGCAGTGTCCCATGCAGCGATCACCAATCAGCTGGCGTGGTCCCAATCCCAGCTGCCGCTCCTTCCCGACGACCGCACCCTCCAGAAAGCACCGATCGCGTTCGATGTCGCTATCTGGGAGTCGTTCTCGGCATTGTGCGCCGGCAGCGCTTTGGTCATTCTCCGGCCCGACGGCCATCTCGATCTCGAGTACCTGACTACGGTGCTGTCGACCGAGAACATCACCGTCGTCGAATTCGTGCCCTCGATGCTCGAGGTGTTCGTCGGCGACCACCGGCGCGCGTTCCCTTCGTCGCTCCGCCGGGTGTTCTCGGGAGGTGAGGCCCTGCCTGCCCGCACCGCCGACCGGGTGCTGTCCCGAGGTGTCGCGCTCGGGAACATGTACGGTCCGGCAGAGGCGTCGGTGACGGCCACCTATTGCGATGTCACGTCGCTGCCGCTCACACCGGTGATTCCGATCGGCACCCCGGTGTGGAATACCCGGGTGTATCTCCTCGATCACCGGTTGCACCCGGTGCCGCGCGGAGTCGCTGCCGAAATGTACATCAGCGGTGCGCAACTGGCCCGCGGATACCTGGGACGACCGGACCTGACCGCACTTCGGTTCATCCCGGATCCGAACGGTGCCCCGGGGAGCCGGATGTATCGCACCGGTGACCTCGCCCGCCACAACAGTCTCGGACGGATCGAGTATCTGGGACGCAGCGATTTCCAGATTCAGCTGCACGGCTACCGAGTCGAACCGGGAGAGATCGAATCCACACTGCTCCGCCACCCAGGGGTTGCCCAGGCCGTGGTGGCACTCCACCGGGACTCCCACGGCGCCGACCATCTGATCGGTTACGCCGTGCCCGAGCCGGATGCGGAGATCGACGGGAACATCCTGATCGACCATGCCGCCTCTGCCCTGCCGTCGCACATGGTGCCGTCGACGATCCTCATCCTGCCGTCGTTCCCGCTGACACCGAACGGCAAGGTCGATCGCGGGGCACTTCCCGCCCCCGACTTCTCCGTCCGTGCAACGAGTCAGCGGATGCCGAGCTCGGAGGCCGAGCGCGTACTCGCGGCCCTGTTCGCCGAGGTACTCGGCCTCGACGCCGTGGGTGTCGACGATTCGTTCTTCGCGCTCGGCGGCGACAGCATCATGGCCATTCAATTGGTCGCGAGGGCACGAACCGCCGGCCTCACGGTGCAACCGCGCGACGTGTTCGAACACAAGACCGTCAGCCGGCTCGCGCGGGCCGTATCGATCCAGCCGTTCGCCGCACCCACTCTGGAGGAACTGCCCGGTGGCGACACCGGAGAGTTCCCCCCGACTCCGGTCATTGCCTGGCTGCTCGAGCTCGGTGGCGACTTCAGCCAGTTCTCGCAGGCCGCACTGCTGACCACCCCGGCCGGGGTCGACCACGAGACGCTCACGCGTAGCCTCGGGGCCGTCGTCGAGCACCACGCCGCCCTGCGCGCTCGGCTTCGTCTCACCCCGGGCCGCGACCCGATCATGGAGGTACCCGCGGGACCCGCCCCCGGCGGCGGCGATCTTCTCCGACGGGTCGCGGTCGCGAGGGTCACAGGCCCGGAGTTCCATCGCCTGGCGGTCGCCGAACTGGAGGCCGCAGCCGGCCGGCTCGATCCGGCCCGGGGCGTCATGCTGCAGGCCGTGTGGTTCGACGCCTCCCGGGACCACCGCAACGGCGACCTCTCAGCACAGGAGGGCCGACTACTGCTGGTGATCCATCACCTGGCCGTCGACGGCGTGTCCTGGCGAATCCTGGTACCCGACCTCGCCGCCGCCTGGGAAGACATCACCGCCGGCCGGGACCCCGACCTACCCGAGAACGGAACCTCGATGCGCCGCTGGGCGCACGCCCTCATCGACACCGCCCCCGAACGCGCCGATGAACTCGACCTCTGGCGCCGCATCCTCGACGGACCCGACCCCCTCCTCGGATCCCGGCCACTCGACCCCGCCCTCGACACCCGCGCGACGTCCCGCGACCTCACGGTCGACGTGCCGACCGGCGTCACCGAGGCACTATTGGCAGACGTGCCCAAGGCTTTTCACGCCGGCACCGACGACGCACTGCTCACTGCGCTCGCGCTCGCGATCGCCGTCTGGCGACACCGCAGGGGCCTTCGGGTGAACGAGGTTTTGGTGACCGTCGAGGGTCACGGCCGCGGCAACAGCCTCATCCCCGGCGCAGATCTCTCCCGCACCGTCGGCTGGTTCACCACCATCCACCCCGTCCGACTCGACCTCACCGGCATCGACCTCGACGACGCCCTCCACGGCAGAGACGCCGCCGGCACCGCCATCAAAACCATCAAGGAACAACTACGCACCATCCCCGACCACGGCGCCGGATACGGACAACTGCGCTACCTCGACCCCGACACCGCCGAAGAACTCCGCACCTACCCCGACCCCCAGATCACCTTCAACTACCTCGGAAGGTTCACCACCGCCGCAGATGTCGAGGGACGGAACTCGGCGTGGGCGCCGGTCGAGGATGCCGACCTCGGGGGACGTCAGAACGCGGAGATGCCCGCACCTGCGGCGCTGAGCATCGACGCCGCCGCGGTGGGGGCCGCGGGTGCACGAGAGTTGAAGTCCACGTGGACGTATGCGGCCGGAGTTCTCACCGCTGCGGAGGTGCGCGAACTCGCCGACCTCTTCACCACCGCACTCACCGCCCTCACCACCCACACCCACCAACCCCACACCGGCGGACACACCCCCACCGACTTCGACCTCGTCCACCTCGACCAACACACCATCGACACCCTCGAACACCACTACCCCACCCTCACCGACATCTGGCCCCTCTCCCCCTTACAAGCCGGCCTCCTCTTCCACTCCGAATACACCGACCACACCCTCGACACCTACACCGTCCAACTCACCCTCGACCTCCACGGCCCCCTCGACACCACCCGACTCCACCACGCCGCCGAAACCCTCCTCCACCGCCACCCCAACCTCCGCGCCGCCTTCACCCACACACCCGACGGCCACCCCATCCAAATCATCACCCACCACACCCCCCTCCCCTGGACCCAACACGACCTCACCCACCAACCACCCCACCAACACCCCACCACCGTCGAAGACATCCTCACCACCGACCGCCACACCCGCTTCGACATGAACACCCCACCCCTACTCCGCTACACCCTCATCACCCGCACCCCACACCACCACCACCTCGTCATCACCAACCACCACATCCTCCTCGACGGCTGGTCCACCCCCCTCCTCCTCCACGAACTGCTCCACCTCTACACCCACCACAACGACACAACCGGACTTCCACCGGTGACCCCCTACCGGGATTACCTCGCCTGGTTGGCTCAGCGCGACTACGCCGAGTCGGTCGAGGCGTGGCGCCGGGCGCTCGAGGGAGTCGAGGAACCGACACTTCTTGTGCCCCAGGGCCATCTCCCCTTGGAGCGGGGGGCGCCGGCCGACCACGTCGTGACGCTCGCCGCCGAACACACCGACGCCCTGCGGGCGCTGGCGCGCGAACGGAACCTCACCCTCAACACCATGGTCCAAACCGCCTGGGGCATCGTCCTGGCCACCCTCACCCACCGCGACGACGTCGTCTTCGGCACCACCGTCTCCGGACGCCCACCCCACATCCCCGGCATCGAAACCATGATCGGACTCTTCATCAACACCATCCCCGTCCGCATCACCCTCGACCCCCACCACACCCTCACCCAAGTCCTCGACCACACCCACCACACCCACACCCAACTCCTCGACCACCACCACCTCGGCCTCCCCGACATCCACCGCGCCACCGGACCCGCCACCACCTTCGACACCCTCACCGTCTTCGAGTCCTACCCCCTCGACACCGCCGCTCTCGACCCCCACGACAGCGAACTCGACATCACAGGTGTCCATACGATGGACACCACTCACTACCCTCTGGCGATCGCCGCCACCGCCGACACCCGCCTGCACCTGCGTGCCACCTACGACAGCGCCGCTTTCGATACCGCAGCGGTCGACACCCTGCTCGAGCGGGTGATCACCGTTCTCGTCGCGATGGCCGACACACCGGCTCTTCCGCTCTCCCGCCTGAGCGTTCTCACCCACGAAGAGTCGGCAACGCTGGTGCCCGCCCGCGGCGAGGCGGCCGAGCGGCCCCGCACCCTCGCCCACCTCATCACGGAAGCCGCTGCCCGTCATGGCAATTCGACCGCGGTGGTCGTCGGGGACGTCCAGGTGACCTATAACGAACTCGACGAACGCTCCACCCAGCTCGCCCGCTTGCTCGTCGGCCGGGGGGCCGGTCCCGAAACCGTTGTTGCGGTGGCGGTGCCGCGGTCGATAGAGTCTGTGGTCGCCGTGTGGTCGGTAGTGAAGACCGGCGCCGCGTTCCTTCCCGTGGACCCCACCTACCCCCGCGCCCGCATCGACCACATGGTGTCCGACTCCGGTGTCGCCCTCGGCCTGACCGTCTCCGAGCATCTCGAAGCACTGCCCGGCACCGTCGCATGGACAAGTGTCGACGACGTACGCACGGACGGCGGCGCGCCTGCCACCGGTTCCGGCGTCGACCTGTCAGCTCCAAGCGTCGACACCCCGGCCTACGTCATCTACACCTCCGGGTCGACCGGCATCCCGAAAGGTGTCGTGCTCAGCCACCGTGGGATCTACGCGCTGGCAGACGAATTGCGCGAGCGCGCCGACGTGACGTCGCGATCGCGCGTCATGCATTTCTCGTCCCCGAGCTTCGACGCATCGATCCTCGAGTACCTGCTGACCTGGTCGGCGGGAGCCACCATGGTTCTGGTCCCACCCACCGTGTACGGCGGCGAAGAGCTGAAGCGGCGGATGCTCGACGGCGGCGTGACCCATGCCTTCCTCACTCCCACCGCACTGGCCTCGCTCGATCCGGCCGGATTCGACGGGCTCGAATGCATCCTTACCGGTGGCGAGGAATGCCCGACGGAGCTGGTCGCTCGCTGGGCGCCGAAACACCGCATGCTCAATGCGTACGGCCCGACCGAGGCGACGGTGGCCACCAACCTCACCCACGGCCTGGTCCCGGGGGAGACGGTCCCGATCGGCGGCCCTGTTCGCGGCGTCACCGAACTCGTGCTCGACACCCGGCTGCAACCGGTCCCGGTAGGCGCGCCCGGCGAGCTCTATGTCGCCGGCGGCGGGCTGGCGCGTGGTTACTACGGGCGCCGCGGCCTCACCGCGACCCGGTTCGTGGCACACCCCTACGGCGGCGCGGGTGAGCGGCTGTACCGCACCGGTGACATCGTCCGGTGGCGCGATCATGGTCATACGCTGGAGTATCTGGGCCGCAGCGATTTCCAGGTGAAGGTCCGCGGTTTCCGCATCGAACTGGGTGAGATCGATGCGGTGCTGACCCGCCATCCCGCCGTCGCCTTCGCAGCCACGCTCGCTGACCAGACGGCTTCGGGTGACACAGCCCTCACCGCCTACGTACTCCCCGCCCCCGATCAAGATCTCGAGGCCCGCAGCCTCGTCGCGTTCCTTGCCCAGCGACTGCCCTCGCACATGGTTCCCGCAGCGATAGTGCCGATTGCCGAGATACCGCGCACCCCGACCGGCAAACTCGACCGCGACGCACTGCGGGCCTTGCGCGGTGCTTCCGGGCGGGACGGGCGTGACGGTACCGGGCGGACAGCCCCCACCACTCCGCTCGAAGACACGCTCACCCGGCTGCTCGCTGCGGTACTCGAGATGCCCAGCCTCGGGGTCGACGACAGCTTCTTCGAGTACGGCGGTAACTCCCTCAGCGCCACCCGGGCGGTGGCCCGCATCAACACGGTGCTGCACACCGACATCGGCGTCCGCGCACTGTTCGACGCCCCCACCCCTCGCGCGCTCGCCCGGGTGGTGGCCTCGGCGGAGAGCGGCACCACCGCCCGGCCTGCCCTGACTGCGGGTCCCCGGCCGCGGTGGATCCCCCTCTCCCCCGCCCAGAAACGCATGTGGTTCCTCAACCAATACGACACCACCTCACCCGCCTACAACATCCCCCTCACCCTCCACCTCACCGGACACCTCGACACCACCGCACTCGAACACGCCCTCACCGACCTCACCACCCGCCACGAAACCCTCCGCACCACCTACCCCCTCCACCACGGCCAACCCACCCAACACATCCACCCACCCACACCCCACCACCTCCCCACCACAACCACCACCGAAACCCAACTCCCCCACCACATCACCAAAGACACCACCACCGGATTCGACGTCACCACCGACACCCCACTACGCACCCACCTCTACCAACTCACCCCCCACCACCACATCCTCACCCTCGTCCTGCACCACATCAGCGCCGACGGCCACTCCCTCACCCCACTCCTGCGCGACCTCGTCACCGCCTACACCGCCCACACCCACCACCACACCCCCCACCTCACCCCCCTCACCATCCACTACGCCGACTACACCCTCTGGCAACACCAACTCCTCGGCACCACCGACGACCCCCACAGCCTCATCACCACCCAACTCCACTACTGGAAAAACACCCTCCACGCACTCCCCGACCTCCTCCCCCTCCCCACCGACCACCCACGACCACCACAACGCACCCTCCGCGGCGAATCCGTGTACTTCGACATCGATCCGCAGGTCCATCGCCGACTGTCCGCCCTGTCCGGGGATCACGAGACGACGATGTTCATGGCCTTCCACGCGGCGTTCACCGTGCTGCTCGCCCGGCTCGCCGACAGTTCCGACATCGTTGTCGGTGTACCCGTCGCCGGGCGCGGTGAGCCCGCCCTCGACGACCTCGTCGGAATGTTCGTCGGAACGCTCGTGCTGCGTACTCCGGTGACGGCCGCCGCATCGTTCGCCGAACTCCTCGACACCACCCGGGACGCCGACCTCGGCGCCTTCACTCACGCCGATCTGCCGTTCGAGGTGCTCGTCGAGGAGCTGGACCCCGGCCGCTCCACCGCGCATTCGCCGTTGTTCCAGGTTCTCATCGAGTTCGGCCGGGCCGAGTCGATCTCTCTCGAGTTGCCGGACCTGACGGTCGAAGCCGTAGACACCGATTTCGGTGCCGCTAAGTTCGACCTGCAACTCACTCTGCGTGAACATCTCGCCGAAGATTCCTCACCCGCCGGCGTATCCGCCGCCTTCACCTACGCCGGGGATCTTTTCGAGCGCGACACGGTCGAGGGCTTCGCGAAGCGTTTCCTCCGGATACTCGAGGCGGTTTCGACAGACCCCACCCTCCCGGTCGGGGACATCGAGATCATTGAAGACACTGAACGCGACACCATCGCACATCAGTGGAACGAGCCCGGCACCGACTCGGGCGCCGACACCCTCGCCGACCGCTTCACCCGAGTCGTTGCGCAATTCCCCGATTCCGGTGCCGTCACGGTGGACGGCTCGACGACGAAGTATTCGGCGCTGGCGGCCCGCGTCAACAGCTTGGCACGGTATCTGATCTCGATCGGCGCGGGTCCGGAATCCTTGGTAGCCGTCGCGCTCCCGCGCTCGTTCGACTCCGTCGTCGCATGGCTCGCGGTCACGGTATCCGGAGCCGCGCACCTACCCCTCGACGTCGCCTATCCGGCCGAACGCATCGCGTTCGTACTCGGCGATGCGCGCCCGCTGTGCGTCGTGACGTCCACCGAGCTCGACGGGTCACTGCCGGACACCGGCATTCCGCACGTCGTGGTCGACTCCGAAGCAGTGATCACGGCGGCGAGCGACTTCTCACCAGATCCTGTGACAGAGACGGACCGACGGAACGCACTGACGCCGGATTGCGCTGCGTACGTGATCTATACGTCCGGGTCTACCGGACACCCCAAAGGCGTTGCGGTGTCGCACCGCAACGTTCTGACGTTGTTCGCCAACACCCTCGACCGGTTCGGAATCGACGACTCCGACGTGTGGACGCTGTTCCATTCGTTCTCGTTCGACTTTTCCGTGTGGGAGCTCTGGGGAGCTCTGCTGAGGGGCGGCAGAGCCGTGCTGGTCGATTACTACACAGCGCGGTCCCCGGAAGCGTTCCTCGCACTGCTCCGCCGTGAACACGTCACGGTCCTCAGCCAGACCCCCACCGCGTTCTACCAGCTCGTCGAGGCGGATGCCAGTGCGCCCGATACCGCTGCGCAACAGGGTGATACGGCGCTGTGCTACGTGATCTTCGGCGGCGAGGCCCTCGATCTCCGTCAACTCGACCGCTGGTACGCCCGTCACGACGACGATGCCCCCACCTTGGTGAACATGTACGGCATCACGGAGACGACCGTCCACGTGAGCGCGCTGGCACTCGACCGCACAATGGCGGCAACGGCACGGGCGTCGGTCATCGGCCGGGCCATATCCGGGCTGCGCGTCGCCGTCCTCGATCGCCGACTCCACCCTGTTCCGGTCGGAGTGCTCGGTGAAATGTATGTCTCGGGCAGTCAGCTCGCGCGAGGATATCTGAATCGGCCCGAGCTGACCGCCACCCGCTTCGTGGCGGATCCTGCCGGTCACGGCACCCGCATGTACCGCACCGGTGACCTCGCCCGGTGGAATCGAGACGGGCAGCTGGAGTACCAGGGCCGCAGCGACTTCCAGGTTCAGTTGCACGGTTACCGCATCGAACCCGGAGAGATCGAGATCACGCTGCGACGGCACCCCGCAGTAGTGCACGCGGTGGTGCAGGTCCACACGGACGACAACGGGGTGGACCGGCTCATCGGTTACGTCGTACCCGGGGTCCCCGATGAGGAACTCGACGTCGAATCGGTGCTGGAATCGGCCCGTGCCGAGTTGGCTCCGCACATGGTGCCCGCGACTCTCGTCGTCCTCGACCGGTTGCCGCTCACCGCGAACGGCAAACTCGACAGGAAAGCGCTACCGGCGCCGGACTTCACCGAGCGCGTCACGTCGAGCCGGGCTCCGTCGCTTCCCACCGAGCGAGTACTCGCCGGACTGTTCGCACAGGTCCTCGGGCTGGACACCGTCGGCATCGACGACTCGTTCTTCGCGCTCGGCGGCGACAGCATCATGGCCATCCAGCTGGTGGCCCGCGCCAAGGCGGCAGGGATGTTCTTCAGCCCGCGCGACGTGTTCGAACGCAAGTCGGTGGCTGCGCTCGCCGAGGTCACCACCATCGCTCAGCCGACGGGTCTCGCGGAGCTTCCCGGCGGGGGCGTCGGCGCGCTCCCGTTGACACCCATCGCGCACTGGCTGCTGGGCCGTGGCGGCGACATCAGCCGGTTCTCTCAAGCCGCAGTCCTGACAGCGCCGCCGGGCCTGTCCCTCGACACGCTCGCTCGAACAGTGCAGGCGGTACTGGACCACCACGACATGCTGCGCGCCCGGCTGTGGCGATCGGCCACCGGACCGGCCATGGAGGTGCTCCCCGTCGGAGCGATCCAGGCCTCGAACCTGCTGTCGCGCATCGACACTCCGTCGGTCCGCGGCCCCGAGTTCGGGGCGATGATCAGTGACCAGCTGACCCTCGCCGAGGACCGGCTCGATCCGGCCCGGGGCGTCATGCTGCAGGCCGTCTGGTTCGACGCCTCCCCGGACCACCGCAACGGCGACCTCTCAGCACAGGAGGGCCGACTCCTGCTGGTGATCCATCACCTGGCCGTCGACGGCGTGTCCTGGCGTATCCTGGTACCCGATCTCGCCGCCGCCTGGGAAGACATCACCGCCGGCCGGGACCCCGACCTACCCGAGAACGGAACCTCGATGCGCCGCTGGGCGCACGCCCTCGTCCACACCGCACCCGAACGGGCAGGTGAACTCGACCTCTGGCGCCGCATCCTCGACGGACCCGACCCCCTCCTCGGATCCCGGCCACTCGACCCCGTCCACGACACCGAGCTGACCACCGACAAGGTAACGACCGAGATCCCGCCGGACGTCACCGAAACGCTTCTGCGCGAACTTCCCCGCGCCTTCCACGCCGGTGTCGACAACGGCTTGTTCACCGCCCTGGCGCTGGCCGTCGCGCGGTGGCGGCGTCGTCACGCTCACCCGTTCGACGAGGTTCTGGTCGGGGTCGAGGGGCACGGCCGGGAAAATAGTCTCATCCCCGGCGCGGACCTCTCCCGCACCGTCGGCTGGTTCACCACCATCCACCCCGTCCGACTCGACCTCACCGGCATCGACCTCGACGACGCCCTCCACGGCGGAGACGCCGCCGGCACCGCCATCAAAACCATCAAGGAACAACTACGCACCATCCCCGACCACGGCGCCGGATACGGACAACTGCGCTACCTCGACCCCGACACCGCCGAAGAACTCCGCACCTACCCCGACCCCCAGATCACCTTCAACTACCTCGGAAGGTTCAGCGGGAGCCTTCCGGATCGCTCCGGTGGCGGTGGATGGATGCCGGTGTCGGGCACCGGACTACATCGCCGGTTCCGTGCGGACATCGGTGCTGCAGCAACTCTCGACGTCAACGCCATGGTCATCGAAACGGACGACGGACCGGTCCTGGAAGTGGGATGGCTCTATCCGACAGGAGTTCTCACCGCCGCGGAGGTGAGCGAACTCGCCGACCTCTTCACCACCGCACTCACCGCCCTCACCACCCACACCCACCAACCCCACACCGGCGGACACACCCCCACCGACTTCGACCTCGTCCACCTCGACCAACACACCATCGACACCCTCGAACACCACTACCCCACCCTCACCGACATCTGGCCCCTCTCCCCCTTACAAGCCGGCCTCCTCTTCCACTCCGAATACACCGACCACACCCTCGACACCTACACCGTCCAACTCACCCTCGACCTCCACGGCCCCCTCGACACCACCCGACTCCACCACGCCGCCGAAACCCTCCTCCACCGCCACCCCAACCTCCGCGCCGCCTTCACCCACACACCCGACGGCCACCCCATCCAAATCATCACCCACCACACCCCCCTCCCCTGGACCCAACACGACCTCACCCACCAACCACCCCACCAACACCCCACCACCGTCGAAGACATCCTCACCACCGACCGCCACACCCGCTTCGATATGAACACCCCACCCCTACTCCGCTACACCCTCATCACCCGCACCCCACACCACCACCACCTCGTCATCACCAACCACCACATCCTCCTCGACGGCTGGTCCACCCCCCTCCTCCTCCACGAACTCCTCCACCTCTACACCCACCACAACGACACCACCGGGCTGCCGCACCCGCGGTCGTATCGCGACTACCTGGCGTGGCTCGGGCGGCAACCGATCGAGGACAGCGTCGCCGCGTGGAAGGAAGCACTCGACGGTGTGGAGGAGCCGACTCTTCTCATCGCGGACTCGGACCGGGCAACGGTGGCGAGCTTCCCGGAGGAGCTGAGCCTGTCGATCGATCAGGAAGGGACGCAAGCACTACGAACGCTGGCGCGCGAGCGGAACCTCACCCTCAACACCATGGTCCAAACCGCCTGGGGCATCGTCCTGGCCACCCTCACCCACCGCGACGACGTCGTCTTCGGCACCACCGTCTCCGGACGCCCACCCCACATCCCCGGCATCGAGACCATGATCGGACTCTTCATCAACACCATCCCCGTCCGCATCACCCTCGACCCCCACCACACCCTCACCCAAGTCCTCGACCACACCCACCACACCCACACCCAACTCCTCGACCACCACCACCTCGGCCTCCCCGACATCCACCGCGCCACCGGACCCGCCACCACCTTCGACACCCTCACCGTCTTCGAGTCCTACCCCCTCGACACGACGCTCGACGCCCAGAAGTCCGACCTCGAGATCACGGCCACCCGCGGGTCCGACGCCACCCACTACCCCCTGGCCATCGCGGCGTCCGCGGACGACCAGCTCCACCTGAAGTTCGAGTACCTGCCCGACCTGCTCGAGCAGGAGGATGTGGAATCCATTGCTGCCCGAGTCCGCAAGGTTCTCACCGTCATGGCGACCGAACCCGATACGACGCTGGCTGCGCTGAACGTGCTCGACGACGCGGAACTGCGGGACCTCGTGCCCGCCCGCGGAGCACCGGCCGTCGAGTACCGCACCCTCGCGCAGATCTTCAGCGCCGCCGCCGCAGGAAATCCCGAGGCACCTGCGCTGTCGTTCGAGGGGCGCACGGTGACGTACCGCGAGCTGGACGAGACGTCGAACCGGATGGCGCGCTTGCTGATCGACTTCGGTGCCACACCGGAATCGTTCGTGGCGTTCGCCCTCTCTCGGTCGATCGACTCGGTCCTTGCCGTCTGGGCAATCAGCAAGACGGGTGCGGCGTTCCTGCCTGTGGACCCGGGGTACCCGCGCACCCGCATCGAACAGATGCTGACCGACTCCGGCACCCTGCTGGGTCTCAGCTGTTCCGAGCACCGCGACCAGCTGCCGGACACCACGTCCTGGCTGTTCGTCGACCGACCCGACTTCCGCACCCGGACGGAAAGCTACTCGGCCGCTCCGGTCGACGACCGGGATCGCCGACTGCCGTCGCGGATCGACCACCCGGCCTACCTGATCTACACCTCCGGGTCGACGGGCGTGCCCAAGGGTGTGGTGGTCACGCACCGCGGTCTCGGTCCGTTCGCCGCAGCGCAAGCCGAGCTGCTCACACCGCACACCGATTCCCGCGTGCTGCATTTCTCCTCGCCCACCTTCGACGGTTCGCTGTTCGACTACCTCCTCGCGTTCGGTTCTGCCGCAACGATGGTGATCACGCCACCCGGAGTGTTCGGTGGCATCGAACTGACCCGGCTGATCGAAGCCGAGCGGATCACACACGCGTTCGTGCCTACCGCCGCGCTCGCCACAACCGACCCCGCGGACCTCGACACCTTCCGCGACGTGGTGGTGGGTGGCGAGGCGTGCCCACCCGGTCTGGTCGACAGATGGGCACCGGGCAGGAGGCTTCGGAACGGGTACGGGCCCACCGAAACGACTGTGATGTGCAATATCAGTGATCTGATGAGCGACGGAGCCGACATCACGATCGGAAAACCGATCCGCGGTGTAGCCGAGCTCGTACTCGATGCGCGTCTGCAGCCGGTGCCGGCGGGAGTACCCGGCGAGCTGTATGTCGCGGGTCCCGGATGCGCCCGGGGATACCACCGGCGGCCGGGGCTGACCGCACAGCGATTCGTGGCTGATCCGTTCGGCGGCGGTGAGCGCCTGTACCGCACGGGCGACATCGTCCGATGGCGACGTGAGGACCACTCACTCGAATACCTGGGCCGCAGCGACTTCCAGGTGAAAGTCCGCGGTTTCCGGATCGAGCTGGGCGAAATCGATGCCGCGCTGACCCGCCACCCCGCTGTCGCGTACGCGGCCACGATCGGAACGACGGGACCCTCCGGCGATACCGTGCTCGTCTCCTACGTCTTGCCTGCCGAAGGCATGGAGGCCGTTCCTGCGGAACTCACTGCATACCTCGCCGAGTCGCTTCCGGCCTACATGGTTCCGGCGGCCATCGTGACGATCGAGGAAATTCCGTTGACGCGGGTGGGCAAGCTCGATCGCGCCGCGCTACCCGAGCCCCAATTCGACCGCGGCGCGGATACCGCGCGCCACACCGCGACTCCGATCGAGGAGACGGTCGCCGACGCCTTCGCTGCCGCACTCGGACTCGACCACGTGGGCATCGACGACAATTTCTTCGAAGCGGGCGGCAATTCGCTGACTGCCACCCGGGCGGTAGCGCGCATCAACAGTGCTTTGCACACCGATATCGGCGTGCGCACGCTGTTCGAGGACCTGACCCCGCGCACCGTGTCGAGCCACCTCGTTCATCGAACGAACAACGTTCCGCATCCGTTGGTCGCGGGTCCGCGGCCGCGGTGGATCCCCCTCTCCCCCGCCCAAAAACGCATGTGGTTCCTCAACCAATACGACACCACCTCACCCGCCTACAACATCCCCCTCACCCTCCACCTCACCGGACACCTCGACACCACCGCACTCGAACACGCCCTCACCGACCTCACCACCCGCCACGAAACCCTCCGCACCACCTACCCCCTCCACCACGGCCAACCCACCCAACACATCCACCCACCCACACCCCACCACCTCCCCACCACAACCACCACCGAAACCCAACTCCCCCACCACATCACCAAAGACACCACCACCGGATTCGACGTCACCACCGACACCCCACTACGCACCCACCTCTACCAACTCACCCCCCACCACCACATCCTCACCCTCGTCCTGCACCACATCAGCGCCGACGGCCACTCCCTCACCCCACTCCTGCGCGACCTCGTCACCGCCTACACCGCCCACACCCACCACCACACCCCCCACCTCACCCCCCTCACCATCCACTACGCCGACTACACCCTCTGGCAACACCAACTCCTCGGCACCACCGACGACCCCCACAGCCTCATCACCACCCAACTCCACTACTGGAAAAACACCCTCCACGCACTCCCCGACCTCCTCCCCCTCCCCACCGACCACCCACGACCACCACAACGCACCCTCCGCGGGGATCGCGTCGGGTTCCGCATCGATCCCGAACTGCATCGTCAACTGCGTTCGACGGCGCGCGCGAGCAATTCGACGCTCTTCATGACGTTGCACGCCGCCTTCGCCGCCCTGCTTGCCCGATCGACCGGCACCGAGGACATCGTCATCGGTACACCTATCGCGGGCCGCACCGAACCCGCCCTCGACGACCTTGTCGGGATGTTCGTCAATACGCTGGTGCTGCGTACTCGGGTGACGGCCGCCGCATCGTTCGCCGAACTCCTCGCCGACACCCGGGAAGTCGACCTCGGCGCCTTCATCCACGCCGATCTGCCGTTCGAGCAGCTGGTCGAGGCCCTGGCTCCCGTCCGTTCCACCGCGCATTCCCCGCTGTTCCAGGTGTCCCTCGAATTCGACAGCAGCGCACCGTACGACCTCGAGATTCCCGGTGTCACTGTCCATCCCGCAGAGGGCACACCGGCGACGGCCAAGGTGGATCTCGAGTTGGTGGTCACCGAGGAACTCGACACCGCGGGGGAGCCGTCGGGGATCACCGCCGGATTCACCTACGCCACGGACCTGTTCGAGCCGGCGACGATCCAGAATCTCGCGAACCGGTTCCTCCGTGTCCTCGAACAGATCGTCGCCGAACCTACGGTCGTCGTCGGCGACATCCGACTCGGTGACGAGCAAGCACCCACCGCAGGACCGCGCGGGTGCACTCCTCAACTGTGGCCCGAGATCCTCTCCTCCGCCGCGCGGGCACGTGGCGACGATGTGGCCGTGTCCTGCGCAGGCCGCCACCTCACCTACCGGGAACTCGACGAACTGTCCAATCGACTGGCGCGGTGGCTGGTGCATTGCGGAGCCGGTCCGGAAAGCGCTGTGATATCGGCCCTTCCGCGCTCGATCGAATCCGTGGTCGCTCTGTGGTCGGTGGCGAAGTCCGGGGCCGCCCTGGTGCCCGTCGACCCCACCTATCCCCCTGCGCGCATCTCCCACATGCTCGACGACTGCGGGGCGCGGCTCGGCATCACCGTCTCGGAGTTCCGGGCAAAGCTCCCCGATGAACTGTCGTGGCTGGTTCTCGACGAACCCCGTTTCGACGACCGTCTACGAGGTTTCCCGGCCGCCGCCGTGACCGACGCCGACCGCGCGGCGACGCTCCGCCTCGACCACCCCGCGTATCTCATCTACACCTCCGGATCGACGGGCACCCCGAAGGGCGTCGTGCTCACCCACCGAGGTCTGGCCGATCTCGCCGAACAGGAACGGGCGCGGCTGAAGGTGACCGCCGAAGCGCGGGTGTCGCACCTGGCGTCCCCGAGCTTCGATGCGTCGATCTTCGAGATGATGATGGCGTTCTGCGCCGGTGCCCGCGTCATCATCGCGCCCCCGATGACCTACGGCGGGCCCGCGCTGGCCGAGTTCTTCGTTCGGGAAGGGGTCACCCACGCCTTCATCACACCCACCGCGCTGGCCACCCTCGAACCCGGCGGACTCGGCACGGTGCGGGTCCTCACCGTCGCGGGCGAGTCGTGCCCCTCGGCCCTCGTCTCCCGCTGGGCCTCCGGCCGTCGGATGGTCAACGCGTACGGTCCCACCGAAACGACCATCATGTCGCACATGAGTGAGCCGTTGACTCCGGGCGACCCGGTCACCATCGGCCTGCCGACCCGCGGATTTGTTGCCACCGTGCTGGACGACCGACTCCACCCCGTCCCGGCGGGCACACCCGGCGAACTGTACCTCGCCGGTCCAGGACTCGCCCGTGGATACAACGCCCGGCCCGCGACAACGGCGCACCACTTCGTGGCCTGTCCCTTCACGGAAACCGGTGGCCGGATGTACCGCACCGGCGACCTGGTGCGTGCACACTCCGACGGCACGCTGGAGCATCTGGGACGCACCGACTTCCAGATCAAGGTCCGAGGCTTCCGGATCGAACCGGGCGAGATCGACACCGCGCTCACCACTCACCCCGACGTCTCCTTCGCTGCAACTGTCAGCAGACCGGGTCCGGGCGGCACCCCCGTCGTCGTCACCTACATACAGTCCGATACCGGATCGGCCGATCCGGAGGCACTGACCGCATACCTGTCCACACTGCTGCCCCCGCACATGATTCCCGCCGCCATCGTTTCGCTCGACCACATCCCGCTCACACCCGCCGGGAAACTTGACCGAAGCGCCCTGCCGGAGCCGGCGTTCCGTCCGGAATCCACCCCGTCCCGCAGTCCTCGAACCGCCACCGAACACGTCGTTCTCGACGCTTTCGTGGAGGCACTCGCACCGGACAGCGGTGACACCGACACCGGACGGATCGGTGTGGACGACAACTTCTTTGCTCTGGGCGGCACCTCGTTGACCGCGATCGGCGTGGTCACCTCCTTGGAGAAGCGGCTAGGACGCACGGTGCCTCTGCAGGCGCTGTTCCTCGATCCGACGACGGCAGGGCTGGCCGCGCGGCTCGATGCAGAATCGGAAGCTATCGGCGAGGCCGACACCGTCGACGCGGCACTACGTGTGCTCGTTCCGCTTCGACCGAGCGGATCTCTCCCACCTCTGTTCTGTGTGCATGCCGGGATCGGACTGGCCTGGGCATACACCTCTCTCGTGCGCCACCTCTCGCCGGACCGTCCCGTATACGGGCTGCAATTGCCCGCCATCAGCGGCGGCTCCGAATACGAGTCGATCGACGAATTGGCCCGGCGGTACATCGACGAGATCAAGGCAGTTCAACCGGACGGCCCCTATCATCTCCTCGGCTGGTCGCTGGGTGGGACAATCGCTCACGCCATGGCCACCGCACTGCACACCGGCGGTGACCGAGTTCGGGCGCTGGTTCTGCTGGACAGCTACCCGGGCAATCCGGACGAGGAACACGCCGCGGCACTGCCGATCCCGGAGTTGCTCGCGGGACTCGGCGTCGACGCCGGCACACGATCACAGGAAGAGGAATTGACGTACGACGAGGCCGCACTCCTGATACAGCGCGCATACGGATCGGCGGTGGCCGGGCTCACCGCCGAGCATCTTCGGCGAATCAACGAGGGATACGCCAACTCCACCCGCATCCTGGGCCGGTTCACGCCCGCATCGTTCTCCGGGGATCTGCTGTTCGTCACCGCGAGCGGCACCACACAGAACGGTGCCGTACGCGCCGTCGACGCGTGGCGAACCGCGGTTGACGGCACCATTCACGAGCATGCGGTCGCGTGTAGTCACAACGACATGATGCAGCCGGAACCTGCCCGAGAGATCGGGGCCGTCGTCGAACGCTATTTGTCCACCGAATCCACCGGGTCCGCGGAAGGATAGAGTCTGTCCAGCGTCTGGCAGATTCCCCGGATACTCGGCCGGAGATACAGTTCACGCATCGGCAGTACCGGTAGGCCGAGTCTGCGCATCATGCTGTCGGCCTTGATGGCGCACAACGAGTTTCCGCCGAGCTCGAACAGGTTGTCGTCGGCGCCGACGGGAACCCCGAGGACGGACTCCCAGATGTCGGTGAGAGTGGTAGCCAGATCGTTCGTCGATGTCACCTCCGGTGCCCGAATGGGTGGCGGCGGGAAAAGCCTATCGGGCACCGGAAGTCGGGCAGTGTCCAATTTTCCGTTGATCGTGAGAGGAAGCGCGTCGACGATGGTGATGGTGCGCGGCAGCATGTACTCGGGCAGGAACGTGGCAGCGCGTTGACGTATCGACGCCGGTGTCCCGCCGCGCGAGACCACGTACGCATCGATGCCCGCTCCTGCCGGGTCATCGTCGGAGTCCGTGGCCACCACTGCCGCAGCCGTGACCTGAGGGTCGTCGAGCAGCACACCCCGCACCTCACCGAGTTCCACCCGAAATCCACGAATCTGCACCTGAGTATCCAGCCGACCCAGGTGCTCGAGAGTGCCGTCGCCGTGAAGGCGTCCCCGGTCGCCCGTGCGGTAGAGCTTTTCGCCGTTTCGCCAGCACACGAACCGTTGCTCGGTCAGCTCGGGCCGGTTGAGGTACCCGAGCGCGACGCCCGCTCCCCCGACATAGATTTCACCGGTCACACCTGTGGGCACGGGACGGCCACGATTGTCGAGCACTCGCACGGACCACCCCTGCAACGGCCTGCCCACCACCTTCGAATTCGACAACGCATCCCGCCGCGTCACGGTGTGGGCGGTGACGTGCACGGTCGTCTCGGTGGTCCCGTACATGTTGACCAATCGGCATGTCGACTCCGGGTAGCGGTCCATCCACGACACGAGCATGCGCGTGTCGAGCGACTCCCCACCGAAGACGACCAACCGGAGGTGGTCCAAGCTCGGCAGTTCACGGTCGGCCACCATGAGTTGCCCGAAGGCGGAGGGTGTTTGGCTCAGCACGCTCACGCCTTCCTCCTGGAGGAGGGTGTGGAATTCGACGGGTGAGCGGGATATCCAGTACGGCACGATGACCAACCGGGCGCCTGTGAGCAACGCACCCCAGATCTCCCATACCGAGAAGTCGAACGCCGAAGAATGGAACATCGACCAGGTGTCATCGGGGGCGAGAGCGAATTCTGTGTCGGTCGCGGCGAGGAGAGCGAGCACATTGCGGTGGGGAATGAGCACACCCTTGGGACGGCCCGTCGACCCGGATGTGTAGATCACGTACGCCACAGCGGCGGCCTCGCCCACATCGGCCTCCGGCCCGGGTGAGCGGGCCCCGTCTGGGTAGGCAGCACTCGCCGCGGCCTCGAGATCCTGCGGAGACACCGCGCGTATTCCGTCACCCCAGCTGATGTCCGGCCGGTCGGTGACGACCAGGCGAATCCCGGCGTCACCGGCGGTGTACTCGAGGCGGTCCGGTGGGTGCCGGAAGTCCATGGGCACGAACGCCGCACCCACCTGGAGAATCGCCAGCATCGTGACGATGAGCTCGATGGATCGGTCCAGGCACACGCCGACACGATCACCGGGGGAGGCACCACATTCCCGGAGTCCGGCTGCGGCCCAACGTGATTGCTCGTCCAATTCGCCGTAGGTGAGTGTACGGCGGCCCTGCACCAGCGCGACCGAGTACGGCCTCTCACGGGCTCGCTGCCGGAACACGGTGTCGATCCGCTGCGACCGGTCCGGCACGCCGTCCGGTCCCGTTTCGGCCACCGCGAGGTGATCATCTTCGGACACGAACACGTCGTCATGCTCGGAACCTGAATCTTCGACGCCGAGCCGGCGGAACATCTCGACCACGTGATGTGCGAATTGCCGTGCCGCCTGTTCGTCCACCACATACGGTTGCGCGTGCACCTGCAGCGATGCGTCCCCCGACTTTTCGACGACCACGGCGAGAGTGAGCGGAAACGGTGGGGTCTGGCAGGGCAGCCATCGTCGCTCCGAGCCAGGGTATCCGCAGGCCCCGCCCAGGACGCCGACCGGAACACTGCCGGCGCTCTCCCGGACAGGGTCCGAAGAGTCGGTACTGGTTTCGGTGTCGTCATCTGCCGCCATCGGTGGTTGCGAAACATGTTCAGGTGCAGAACCTTCGGCACAGTCGATCGACAACACACCGAATTCGTGCTGTCCTCGCAACACATCCACGGGTCCTTCGGGAACCGGCGACCACAGACCGACTCGCACCGTGTCGAGGTCTTCGTAGCGCCCCAGGACCCTCCCGGCCGCGAGTGCGACACGGGCTGTGTCCTCACACTGTTGCCGACCCAGCGATACCTCGACCAGCGCGGGGTGTGGACTCGGTTCCCGACCTGCCATCCACGCGAACCGGGTGCGTCCCCCTGGGATCGTTGGCGGCGGTGGCAGCAGGGCCCGCCCGTCGGGGCGCCGCCGCACAGGTTCCGCGGTGAGGGAGTCGGGATCGCGGTTGCCCAGAAGGACATCCACCACCGTGCTCAGAGACGGTGGATCCAGGTCGCGGCGATCCGCCGTGACGACGAGATCGGCCGCGCCGTCCGAGTATCGCAGCAGCACAGCCCGCATCACCGGCCCGTCGATACTCATCGGCCTGCGTAGTTCGGCATCGAGTTGTCGTCGTGCCACCGAGTCGGTGGAAGCAGCGTCGACGCGTTCGATCCACAGCCGCGGTTGCGGCACTTCGTTGCCCCACCACCGGTCACTCGCAGCCCCGAGAGTGCGTGCGAGGGTATCGCCGTTCCACCGCTCTCGATCCGGGCATTCGTCGGCCGAGGAGCCCAGGGGAATACGCACCGACAGTGCATGGCCGTACGCCGTGCGCGCCAGCCCAGCCCGACCCCAATGGGATTGGTGCATGGGTCGATTCTACCGAAGAAACGTTCCGAGGCGCCTGCCGAGAAGCGCCCGGGCGCACCGCGGACCTGCCCCTGGATGGTCCGCGTCACCGCGCCGAGAAGCCGCCGTCGACCGTGACGACCGATCCGGTGACCCACCGTGATTCGTCGGACGCGAGCCACCGGGCAGCCGCAGCAACATCCTCCGGATCGATGAGTGCATTGTTCGGCTGCGACTGCACGAACACGGACTCGTGCTCCTCCACTCGAATGCCGAGCGATCGAGCGATCTCGGCCAGCATCCGGCCTTCGAAGGCGGGACTGTCGCGGACCGATCCGGGGCACAGCGCATTCACGCGGACACCACTGGGCGCATAGTCCAAGGCGGCGGCCTTAGTCAGGCCGACCAATCCGTGTTTGGCGGCAACGTAACCGGCGAAGCGTCTGTACCCGACGATGCCCGCGGTGGAACTGATGTTGATGATGCTGCCGCTGCGCTGCGCCACCATGATCCGGCCCGTGGCCGCTATCGCCCGCCACGCCCCCGAGAGGTCGACGTCGATCATCAATTGCCATTCGTCCTCGTCGATCTCGTGGACGAGCGTTCCCGACGGTGCCGCGATTCCCGCGTTGTTGACCAATACGTCGACGTGGCCGAAACGTTCGTGTGCCGCGTCGACGGCAGCGTCGATCTCGCTGCGCACCCGCACGTCCACCGCGCGCGTCAGCACCGCAACTCCGTGTCCGCGGCACAGGTCGGCGGTGTACTCGAGCTGGCTCGTGGAGCCCAGTGGGTAGGGAACACCCGGAATGTCCCCGCACACGTCGAGCAACATCACGTCCGCCCCGCCCGCAGCGAAGTCGATCGCACAGGCGCGTCCGATGCCCCGCGCGGCACCGGTGACGACGGCGGTCTTGCCTTCCAGAGAGGGGCTCATCGCGGTTCGGTGACCGAGAGGCGGGACGCGACGAGTCGTAGGAGGGCATGCGGATGGTCGGTGAGGTACATGTGACCACCGTCGAGTTCCACGACCGTGCTCTCGCCGGTGGTGACCTCTTTCCACTGCGCTGCCTGTTCGGCGCTGACGAGATGATCCTCGCGTCCACGAAGCGCGGTGACCGGGATGTCCAGCAGCGGATGCGGCGGCGGCCGGTAGTTCTCGTGCATCTCGACGTCGGCGCGGAGGACCGGAAGGAGAAGTTCCCGCAGTTCGGGATTCTCCAACGCCGGGTGCGAGTAACCGGCGAGTTCGTTTACCTGCGCGAGGAAACCCTCGTCATCCAGGAGCGAGGCACGTATCTCCCGGACCGTCACCGGACCGGGCGACCCGCTCACGAACAGATGGGTGAGCGGCACACCGCCTTGACCGGCGAGTCGATGGGCAAGCTCATAGGCAAGGACCGCGCCCAGGCTGTGACCGAAGATCGCGACCCGCTCCGCACCTTGCCCGATCGGCAGCACCCGGGGCAGCAGGTCGTCGACGGCCTCCGCGACCTCGGTGAGAGGAGGGTCCACGAACCGCTCCTCGCGCCCGGGTAATTGCAGCGGCGCGACCTCCAGCCCTCGCGGAGCGAAACTCCGCCACCCTCGGAAGAACGACGCACCGGAACCGGCATACGGCAGGCATACGAGCACGGTCTCACTCATCGCGTGTCTCCGTTCGACGAAGCTCCTCGGGTCCGGCAGTTCCGGCGCTCCGCCGCGCGGATGCGGGCGAGCCGTCGAAGTGCCGGGCTCTTCCTTCAGCCTGCCCGGGTTCGCGCTCAGATAAACGGGCGACATTTCCCGGGTCGGCTCACACTGGCAATGTGGGGGCAATAGGGTGACGGAGGCCATGACACCGGAAGCCGTGCCCACACCGTTCCCCTGCCACACAATGACGGCGGGAACGCTGGAAAGGAGATCGAGATGGCTGTGAAAGCCGCCCCCGAACCCGAGGTCGAATATCTGAGGACGGACCCCGATCTGCCACCGGTGGGAGTCGTGGACCGCACCCCGATTTCCCCGACGGCACGGATCGTCTTCATCGTCCTGGGCATTCTCGGCGGCATCGCGTGGGCGATGATCGCGTTCGTCCGCGGCGAGAACATCAGTGCCGTGTGGTTCGTGGTCGCTGCCGTCTGCACCTACCTCATCGCCTACCGTTTCTATGCGCGGCTGATCGAGAGCAGGATCGTCAAACCCCGTGACGATCTGGCGACACCGGCCGAAATTCTGGAGAACGGCAAGGATTACATGCCGACGGATCGGCGGGTGCTCTTCGGGCACCACTTCGCCGCCATCGCCGGTGCGGGACCACTCGTCGGCCCAGTACTCGCCGCGCAGATGGGCTACCTACCCGGCACCCTCTGGATCATCATCGGTGTCGTCTTCGCCGGTGCCGTGCAGGACTTCCTCGTCCTGTGGATCTCGACGAAACGGCGCGGGCGCAGCCTCGGGCAGATGGCACGGGACGAACTCGGACTGGTCGGTGGTGTCGCCGCCATGATCGGCGTGTTCGTCATCATGATCATTCTCATCGCCGTCCTGGCCCTGGTGGTCGTCAACGCGCTCGCCGAAAGCCCCTGGGGTGTCTTCTCCATCGCGATGACCATCCCGATCGCCCTCTTCATGGGCGTCTACCTGCGATACCTCCGACCCGGCAAGGTGGCGGAGGTTTCTCTCATCGGCGTGGTCCTCCTGCTCGCCGCCATCGTCGCCGGCGGCTGGGTCGCCGACACCTCCTGGGGCGCCGACTGGTTCACACTGTCCAAGGTCACCATCGCGTGGCTGATGATCGCCTACGGATTTGCGGCGTCGGTCCTGCCCGTGTGGCTTCTACTCGCACCGCGCGACTACCTGTCGACGTTCATGAAGATCGGCACGATCGTTCTTCTGGCAGTCGGAATCCTCGTCGCCCGACCCACCATCAAGATGCCGGACGTCACCACCTTCGCGATCCAGGGAAACGGCCCCGCGTTCGCCGGATCGCTCTTCCCGTTCCTGTTCATCACGATCGCGTGCGGCGCGCTGTCCGGCTTCCATGCGCTCATCGCGTCCGGCACCACCCCCAAGTTGCTGGAGAAGGAGAAGCAGACCCGCCTCATCGGCTACGGCGGCATGCTCACCGAGTCGTTCGTCGCCATCATGGCGCTCGTCACCGCCTGCATCATCGATCAGCACCTGTACTTCGCCCTCAACGCCCCGTCCACCCTGACCGGTGGAACTCCGGAGACCGCAGCCGATTACGTGAACGGGCTCGGACTGACCAGTCCCGACATCTCCCCCGGCACCCTGTCGGAAGCCGCCGAGAACGTCGGTGAGGAATCGATCATCTCGCGCACCGGCGGTGCACCCACACTCGCCTTCGGCATGTCGGAGGTGCTCAGCCAATTCCTCGGGGGTACTGCGCTCAAATCGTTCTGGTACCACTTCGCGATCATGTTCGAAGCGTTGTTTATTCTCACCACGGTGGACGCCGGTACTCGTGTCGCCCGCTTCATGCTCTCCGATTCCCTCGGCAACTTCGGGGGACCGGCCCGCAAGTTCAAGGATCCGTCGTGGCGCGTCGGCGCCTGGGTGTGCTCGCTGGCTGTCGTCGGACTCTGGGGTGCCATCCTGCTCATGGGAGTCACCGACCCGCTCGGCGGCATCAACACACTCTTCCCGCTGTTCGGAATCGCCAACCAGCTCCTCGCTGCCATCGCCCTGACCGTGGTCCTCGCCGTCGTCATGAAGAAGGGCCTCTTCAAGTGGGCGTGGATTCCCGGGGTGCCGCTCGTCTGGGACCTGATCGTCACGATGACGGCGTCGTGGCAGAAGATCTTCTCGGGCAACACCTCCATCGGCTACTGGTCCCAGCACGCCGCTTTCAAGGACGCCAAGGAAGCCGGGAAGACGAGCTTCGGTTCGGCGAAGACACCGGACGCCATCGACGCGGTCATCCGCAACACCTTCATCCAGGGAACACTGTCGATCGTCTTCGCCGGACTGGTCCTGGTCGTGGTGGCTGCCGGACTGCTCGTGTGCATCAAGGCGTTCCGGGCCGGCGGTCTACCCACCACCGAGTCGCCCGAGCAGCAGTCCAAGATCTTCGCACCCGCCGGTTTCGTGCCCACCACCGCCGAGAAGGGGCTCGAGAAGGAATGGAACGACCTGATCGCCGAGGGCGTCGTGCGCGCGCCCGGTGCGGCCCACGCGGTCACCGGAAAGGCGCATCACCATGACGAATAGGGTTGTCGGAGCTCTCCGGACGGCCTGGTGGTGGACGGGCTCGTTGATGGGCGATCACGACTATTCCCGGTATGTCGACCACCTCCGCCGATGTCATCCCGGTGCAGCCGTTCCGAGCGAACGCGAGTACTGGCGCGCCCGGTACGCCGACGCCGACGCGAATCCGGGTGCCCGCTGCTGCTGACCGCACACGGCGGCGCTGTCAGTACGATCGGCTGGACGGGCAGTCGGCACACGCGGTCAGTGCCGTCACCGGTCCGCCCTCGCGGACCGGGGCGATACGGCGGATATGTCTGTGAGACGAGGGAGGACCAACTGTGGCGGAGCAGGAAGCCCCGGCAGCGCCCGGGCAGGAGATCACCAAACCCGATCGCGGGCATCTCATCGGGCTCGGCGGTATGTGGTTGGCCAAGTGGTCGCTCGTTCTCGTTGCGATCGCGCTGGGAGCGTTGCTGTTCGGGTGGATCATCGAGAAGCTCTGGGTGATCGTCCTCCCAGTGCTCCTCGCGATCGTCGTGTGCACCGTGCTGTGGCCGCCGACGCGGGCAATGAGCAAACGAGGCATTCCACCGGCGGCCGCCGCCGCGACCACACTCGTCCTGTTCATCGCGGTGCTCGCGGGCATCATCGCCGGCATCGTGCCCTCGGTGGTCAGCCAGGCTCCTGAGCTGGCCAACAAGGCCACCGAGGGCATCAACCAGGTGCAGGACTGGTTGCAGGGTCCGCCGATCAACCTCAAGGACGACCAGATCGACGAGGGTATCCACACCATCATCGCGAAGGTCCAGGAAAGTGGAACGGTCATCGCGTCCGGCGTCTTCACCGGCGTCAGCACCGCGAGCTCACTGCTCCTCACCCTCGGCCTGGTGCTGGTTCTGTCGTTCTTCTTCATCAAGGACGGACCGCGCTTCATCCCCTGGCTCCACTCGGTGAGCGGCGGCCGCGCCGGCCGACACCTCGAAGTCGTGCTCGGCCGGATGTGGGACACCCTCGGCGGATTCATCCGAACGCAGGCGCTGGTGAGCCTCATCGACGCGGTGTTCATCGGCGCCGGACTACTCATCCTCGGGGTGCCCCTCGCGCCGGTCCTCGCGATCCTGACCTTCATCGGTGGCTTCATCCCGATCGTCGGTGCCTTCGTCGCCGGGGCCCTCGCCGTCCTCGTTGCCTTGGTGGCCAACGGGCTCACCACCGCAGTGATCGTCCTGATCATCATCCTGGTGGTTCAGCAGATCGAGGGCAACGTGCTCCAACCGGTCCTGCAGAGCAAGAGCATGAAACTGCACGCGGTCGTGGTGCTGCTCGCCGTCACCGCGGGCGGGTCGGTATTCGGCATCGTCGGAGCCTTCCTCGCGGTGCCTACCGCCGCCGTGGCCGCCGTCGTAGTGCGCTACATCGGCGAACAGATCGACGAGAAGAGTGCCGAGGCCAACATCCCCGACGACGTCGCCGCCGACGAGGACATCGACGATGCCGAGCGGGAGGGCGTGACGATCGACGAGGCTGCAGTCGCTCCGAAAGGTATCGCTCCCAAAGCGATCACACCGCAGGCCGAGTGATCGGCGCTCAGCCCGCAATCACCTCGAGCGTCGAGCCGGTGCGTCCACGAATCACGTGGAGGCGACTGGGGATTCGCTGACGCATCTCGTCGACGTGGCTGACGATACCGACCACGCGACCACCGTCCCGTAGTTCGTCGAGCACGCCCATCACCGAGTCGAGCGTGTCGGCGTCGAGGGTGCCGAACCCTTCGTCGATGAACATGGTGTCGAGGACGACGCCGCCGGACTCCGCCGCGACCACGTCGGCGAGACCGAGGGCCAGCGACAGCGAGGCAAGAAACGACTCGCCGCCGGACAGCGTCTTCGCCGACCGCACGACGCCGGTGTAGTCGTCGCGGATGTCGAGTCCGAGGCCACCACGACGCCCACGCGGGCCGGCCTCGTCGGTGTGGACGAACGAGTAGCGGCCAGCGGACATCCGGCTCAACCGGGCGGACGCCGAGACCGCGACCTCCTCGAGCCGGGCAGCGAGCACATAGGAGCGCAGCGACATCTTGCGTGAGTTCTGACCACGACCGGCGATCACCTCGGCGAGGGCGGCCAGTTCCTCGTGTTCCGCCTGCATCGGGGCGATGGCCGCGGCAGCTCTCTCGAGCTGGCCGACGAAACGCTCGAGGTCGAGTAGTCGTCGTTCGGCCTCCGACGCCACCGCCACCGCGACGTCGACCGCCTCCGTTGCGGCGTCGTGTGCCTGCTGGACGGACACCAGGTCGACCGGCGCAGCATCCGCGACCGCGGCGATCTCCGGTTCGGCGAGTATTCGGCGGGCACCCACCTCGGCATCACGGGCAGCGGTGAGTCGGGCGTCGATCTCGTCCTGTCGGGCAACGGGACGCACCGCCGCCACCGCGTCGCTCGTTCGGTCGAATCCTGCTTCGCGAGCGAGTAATTCGGCCTTCGCGGCGAGTTCCTGGGCTGAGGACTCGGCGGCTGCTCCCTCGTCCCGGGCGTCGAGCAGTTCGGACGCGGCGTCCGCCAGCACCGCGATGCGGGCGCGGCGGGCCGCGGGACTCTCGTCCTCGCCTGCGGCCTCACGCACCCGCGCCCGGATCTCCTCGAGCTGCGCGGCACCCGAGGTGAATTTCTCGGCGACAGTGGCAGCCTCGACCGCAAGGTCGTGCGAACGAGTGTGCAGTTGCGTCTCACGGTCGCGGAGCTCACCGAGATGACGGGCCCGCGACGCGGCCTGCTCGCCGAGGTCGCTCGCATGGCGCAGTGCCGCCTGCGCGGAGGCGAGTTCGGCCCCGAGGTGGTCGGCGTCGCCGTCCCCGCAACGCTGGACCAGAACGTCGATTGTGCGGTCTGCCGTTGCCAGAGCCTCCGCCGCAGTGTTCACCTTCGCGGCGGCCTTCTGTTCCGCTGCGAGGGCCGCATCCTCATCTGCCTTGGTGACCGACAGTTCGGACTCCGCCGCGGGGTCGGGGTGCTCCACCGAACCGCACACCTGGCACGGTTGACCGTCCTCGAGCGTGCCCGCGAGTTCGGCGGCCATCCCCAGAATCCGGCGCTGCAGGAGCGTCAGCCAGTGTTCGCGGGCATCCTGGTGTGTTCGCCGGGCGTCGAGCACGGCGCGCTCGAGTGCGTCGCGGCGGTCACGGCACTGCCGAAGCTCTGCGGCGGCCGCGGCGGCGTCGGCCGCGCGAGCACGAACATCCTCGAGCCCCGGTAACGACACACGAGCCTTCTCGGCCTCGTCGAGCGCTCGCTCCGCGACCCGAATGGCGCCGGGCAGCTCCTCGCGTTCGCGGGCAAGGTCCGCGCGGGTGTCGGCCAGCCCGACTTCCCGGGCGCGCAGCCGGCCGAGTTCGACTTCGAGCCGGTCCCCCACTTCCGCCTCTGCGAGCACACCGTCGAGGCGGACGACATCGTCGCGCCACGACCGGATGCAGGTTCGAAGATGTTCACGCTCTTCACTGTTCGGCGGCCACGACAATTGCTCGACCACCTCGGCGCCACCTGCCGTCGAACACAGCCGGTCTGCGATGGCGGCAACCCGCCGCGCCGCGGTCGCCGCCTTGTCGCGGGCAACGTCCGCTTCGCGGACGACGACGGCAACCGGCTCCGCCCGCCGTGCTGCGGCGACCTCGGCGGCGAGAACCGCCCGTTCCGAAGCTCCGGCCTCGTAGGCGGCGAGTTCGGCCTCTGCCCGGGCACGCCGGTTCTGGAGTTCGAGGACTCGGCGGGCCTGCGCCAAAGCATCTCGCGTCAGGGCCGCGTCCGACTTGACCTTCTCGAGCTCATCGACGGCAACATCGCGGGTGGCGCGCGCCTCTTCCTCCAGTTTGTGCGCCCAGGTGACAGGATCGGCGTCCGCACCGCCCTCGATACCGGCTGCCGTGGCGACCTTGGCGATCAGCACGTCGATGGAACGCTGATGCTCGTCCAGGTCATGAGCGCTCGCTCGCCGCCGGTTCAGGAACCACTCCTCCACCGTCCCGAACCGGGTGGTGTCGAACAACCGCTCGAGGAGCTGTCCGCGTTCTTCGTTGTCGGCACGCAGGAATCGGGCGAACTCACCCTGCGGAAGGAGCACCACCTGGAAGAACTGGTCGGCGCTCATCCCCATCAACCGGCCGATCTCCTCGGCGATGTCGGGGATTCGGGACAGGTGTTCTCCTCGCCCGTCCAGCCAGGTGAGAGTCGCCTTGGCGTTCTCCTTGATCGTTCCCGAACCGCGACGTTTCGGGCGTTCGAATTCGGGACTGCGGACCAGCCGGAGGCGGCGACCGGAAATGGTCACCTCGAGTGTCACCGTCGGCACGGAACCGGCCGGCGCATGGTCGGAGAGGAGCCGCTTCCCGTCCTTGCGCGCACCGGGAACGGTGCCGTACAGCGCGAAGGCCACCGCGTCGAGCACCGTGGTCTTGCCCGCACCGGTTTGCCCGTGCAACAGAAAGAGGCCGTCGGCGCCGAGTCGGTCGAAATCGACCTCGACCGAATTCGCGAACGGTCCGAACGCCTCGACTTCGAGTCGATGCAGTCTCATGCCGACTGTTCCAGCACCACGACTCCGGCCGTGTCTTCCCCGGCACGGTCGGCATGACCGAGCGCGGCCTCCACGAGGCGGACCTCGCGCGGGGACGGCTCGCTGCGTACATCGGTCAGGAAGCTGCGGGTGATCTGTACGTCGCTGCGCCCGTGTACCTTCTCGCGATACCGCAGATCCTCGGTGCCTGCCGGTCGCTGCCATTCCAGGTGGACGGCGAACGGAAATCGGGTCTGCAGAGAGCGCATGGCGTCGACGGGGCGCTGCGGATCGGTGAGGACCGCCGACACGTAGCACTCCTCCGCGTCCTGGAAATGCTCGTCTTCGAGTAACTCTGCCAAGGTGCCGGTGAGCTGTCGTAGCCCTCGGACCACGGGCAGATCCACCCGCTCGACACGGCGGAGCCCATCCGCGGCAAGGTCGACCAGGAAGACGGCCTTGCGGTGGGTGCGTTCACCGAAGGAGTACGGCAGCGGCGACCCCGAGTACCGGATGTGCTCGGCCAGCGTCTGCGGTGAGTGCAGATGGCCCAGCGCGACGTAGTCGACGTCGCCGAACGCCGACGCCGACACGGTCTCGACCCCACCGACCGAGATGGACCGCTCCGACCCTGTGGCCTCGGCCCCCACCACGAAGGCATGAGCCAGCACGACCGACCTCATACCCGGTGCGTCGGCGGCCCTGGCGTCGAGGTCGGCGCGCACACGATCCATGGCCGCATCGAGAATGTCCGCGTGCGATCGGGCAGCGGGGACGCCGAGCTGAGTGCGGGTGATCTCCGGTTCCAGGTAGGGAATCCCGTAGAACGCGACGGGACCGTGCTCCTCGTCCAGCACGACGGGGGAGGTGATGCCGGCCACCGTGGTCATCAGGTGCAGACCGCCCGCCCGGGAGAAGGCGGCGCCCGCGCCCAGCCTCGCGGCGGAGTCGTGGTTGCCGGACGTGGCAATGATGACGGCACCGGCGTCGCGGATCGCCTCGAAACCGCGGTTGCACACCGTGACGGCGTCCGCACTGGGAATCGAGCGGTCGTACACGTCGCCGGGAACCACCACGACGTCCACCGAATACTCGCGGACCAGTGCGGCGATCGAGTCGAGCACCCGGGACTGATCGGCGAGCAGATCCACTCCGTGGAACGTGCGTCCGATGTGCCAGTCCGACGTGTGCAGGATCCTCATGTCTCGGACGGTAGAGCACGGTGCCGACAAATCCCGAACACCCCCGCCGCGTGGCGGGCAACCGATCGGCGCTGCCCGGACAGAGGGCGACGTCGTGGCTCCAATTCGTGAGGAACGGCACAATTACCGTGCAAGTCCGGTCTCCGACCGGTCACGCCAACGGCGATAGTCGACATGTTGCCGCTACTGTCGTTGTGTGTCTGCAACCCAACGTGCTCGCTCCGGGGTGCCGCTCGATCGGCAGTCGATTGTCGGGTCGGTTCCCGGTCTCCCCTGGTGGGGTGTCATTCTTCTGGCCGTCGGAGTCACCTGTCTCGGGTTCGTGGCCGATGCGGCCGGCGGGAGCGAACTCACCGCGGCGTTCTCGACGTTCTATTTCCTCGGCTGCGTCCTCGCGGTGGTGGCTGCCGGCAACGGCGCCCTCTTTACCGCCATCGTGCAACCGCCGCTGATCCTGTTCGTCGGCGTACCGCTGGGCCAGAGCCTGATCGCGGAAGAGAACAGCACAGCCCTGCGAGACCTCGCCATCAACGTCGCGTACCCGCTGGTGAACCGGTTCCCGATCATGCTGGCCGCCACAGTCGTCGTCCTCGTGATCGGCGGGCTGCGGCTCCTCCTCCAGCAGCGTCGAACCGGACCCGCCCGTACGTCGGAACGGCGCCGCACGCCTCGTTCGGTACGCGAGGGCACGCGCACACGTCGTACCGCACCGGACGCCGACGAGTCGGCCACGAGGTTGCGGCCGAGGCGTTCCGCCCGGGAGCACCCTCGCTCCTCGGCGCGGCGGGCCGACAGCCCGCCTCCGCGTCGGTCGGCGTCTTCGGGACGCCCCACTCCCCCGCCGCCGGTATCCGAGAGGATCTCGCAGACACCCCGCTCTACCCAGGTACCGCGCAGCGCACAGCCGTCCCGGTCCACCGAAGCCCCGCGATCGGCACAGACACCGCGATCGACCCCGCAGCGGCCGACGGCCCGCTACCGTTCCACCGACGTGCCTGCCCACCCGATCCCTCAGGTGCGCTACCGGGACCGCTACGAACCACCGTTCGAGACGGAGCAGCCCCGCTGATTCCGGGCGGTCGGCACGGTGTCAGTGCTCCTCGGCGGTCGGCACAGTGTCAGTGCCGGGCGGCGCGAAGCTCCCGGGGAAGCGCGAAGACGAGTGTCTCGTTGGCAGTTGTGACCGGCTGGACGTCGTGGAACCCGTGTTCGGCCAGTAGGTCGATCACACCGCGCACGAGAATTTCCGGCACCGAGGCGCCTGAAGTGATGCCGACCGTGCGAACACCGTCGAGCCACGCCGGATCCACCTCACGGGCGAAGTCGACGAGGTACGACGCTTTCGCCCCGGCTCCGAGAGCCACCTCGACGAGGCGCACCGAGTTGGACGAGTTGCGGGAGCCCACCACGATCACCAGATCGCACTCGGGCGCCATCGCCTTCACCGCCACCTGACGGTTCTGGGTGGCGTAGCAGATGTCGTCGCTGGGCGGATCCTGCAGGTGGGGGAACTTCTCCCGCAGCCGCGCCACGGTCTGCATGGTCTCGTCGACGCTCAGCGTGGTCTGCGACAGCCAGATGACCTTCGACTCGTCGCGGACCGAGACGGCATCCACCGACTCGGGTCCGTCGACCAGTTGCACATGGTCGGGCGCCTCGCCGGCAGTGCCTTCCACTTCCTCGTGGCCCTCGTGGCCGATGAGGAGAATGTCGTAGTCGTCGCGGGCAAAACGTTTCGCTTCCTGGTGCACCTTGGTGACCAGTGGACACGTCGCATCGATGGTGCGGAGATTGCGGGCTGCGGCCGACTCGTGCACGGCCGGCGACACACCGTGCGCAGAGAATACGAGCAACGCACCCTCGGGCACCTCGTCGGTTTCGTCGACGAAGATCACGCCGCGCTCGGTGAGCGTTTCCACCACGTGGCGGTTGTGCACGATTTCTTTGCGGACGTAGATCGGGGCGCCGTGCTTCTCCAGCGCCTTCTCGACCGTCTCGACAGCGCGGTCGACGCCGGCGCAGTACCCGCGGGGTTCGGCGAGCAGCACTCGCTTCTCACCGCTCGCACGCACTCCCGAATCTGCCGAACGTGTGATACCCACATTGAGTGGAACAGCCGAAGACATGGTTCCAGCGTACGGGTCACCCCCGGCTAGGACACTTTCGCCGGGCCTCGGGAGGGGTACTGTGCGCGTCATCGAGTCGAGTCGTCCACGCTGTGGGCACGTCGGCTACCCAAACGTGCCGATGTCAGGCAGGCTGTGAGCATGATTCGTCCCCCGTTCGTGGCGCGCGTCGCCGCTGGAATCGCCGTGACGGCCGTCGAAGAAGCCAGGAGGCTGCCCACGACGGCGGTCACTTTGCCGATGACTGCGGTCAGCCAGGTGCTGCAGACCACGATGCGTGTCCAGCAGACCATGACGGCGCTGGCCATCAAGGGTGACCAGGCTTTTGCCCTCATCCACTGGTCGCACGACGAAGAGCAGCCGTCCTGGGCGGTGTTCGACGAGGACACCGACGGAGAACCCGACATCGAGGACGCGCCGGACGATCGTCCCGCCGGGCCCGGCCGCTTCGCGCTGTACTCCCTCAGCCCTCAGGGTGACGACCTCGCAGAGAAGTCCACCGCCCCCACCGGCCCGAAGGCTCCGAGTACCAACGGTGTGGCGAAGACCACGACCCCGAAGCCCGCCTCCGCAGTCGCCGAACCCGAGATCGCCGCCTACCTCGACTACTCGTCGCTGACCCTTGCCCAGTTGCGGGCCCGCCTGCGCTCGCTGTCCGTCGAGGACCTGACAGCGCTGCTGGACTACGAGACGGCGACCCTTGCCCGGGCACCCTTCCTGACCATGCTGACCAATCGCATCACCACCGCCAAGGCCAAGTGACTTCCGCCCAGTCCCGCGCAGCCAGTACAGCACCGAGTACCGCCGACAAACCGTGGCCGGTTCGCACCGTCTCGGCCAAGGTCGCACAATGGATCGACCGGCTGGGGAGTGTGTGGGTCGAGGGTCAGATCACTCAGATCAATGCCCGTCCCGGTACCCGGACGGCGTTTCTCGTGCTGCGCGATCCGTCCGTCGACATGTCCCTCTCCGTGACGTGCTCACCTCAGCTGTTGCAGAACTCCCCTGTCCCCCTCACCGAGGGCAGTCGGGTGGTGATGTTCGGGAAGTTGTCGTTCTACACCGGCCGCGGATCGGTGTCGCTGCGAGTGACCGAGATCCGCGCGGTCGGAATCGGCGAACTCCTCGCGCGGATAGAGAGGCTGCGCGCGCTTCTGGCTGCGGAGGGCCTGTTCGACCCCCGGCTCAAGCGCCCGCTGCCCTTCCTTCCCGGGACCGTCGGCCTGATCACCGGCCGAGCAAGTGCCGCCGTGCACGATGTCCTCAGCGTGGCGCAGCGCCGCTGGCCGGCCGTCCGGTTCGAGATTCGTAACACCCCGGTGCAGGGCGTCACCGCAGTGCCGCAGATTCTCGACGCGTTGAAGGAACTCGACGCCGATCCGCACGTGGATGTGATCATTCTGGCCCGCGGCGGCGGAAGCGTGGAGGACCTGCTGCCGTTCTCCGACGAGACCCTCTGCCGGGCGATCGTCGCGTGCACCACCCCGATCGTCAGTGCCATCGGACACGAGCCCGACAGCCCGCTCAGCGATCACGTCGCCGATCTGCGCGCCGCTACCCCCACGGACGCCGCCAAACGGGTGGTCCCGGACGCTGTCGCCGAGCAGGCGCTGGTGAGCGAGCTGCGCTCACGCAGTGCGGCGGCGCTGCGGAACTGGGTACAGCGCGAATCCCACCTGATCTCCCAGCTGCGGAGCCGGCCGGTGCTCGCCGATCCGGTACGCGCTCTCGACGAGCGGGGCGACGAGGTCGAGCGACTGCGCGAGGCGGGCCGCCGCGACATCACCAGGGCAATCGCCGCCGAGAGCACCACGATCGAGCACCTGCGGGCACGGTTGACCACCCTCGGACCCGCGGCCACGCTCGCCCGCGGCTATTCCGTCGTTCAGCGGATCGTGCCCGACGGCGATCCCGAGGTGCTGCGTTCGGTCGACGACGCCCCGCCGGGCACCCAGATTCGCGTTCGAGTCGCCGACGGCGCAATCCGTGCCGCGGTGATGGGAAAGGACAAGTAGGACATGAGCAACACCGAAAACGACACCGACATCGCTGAGCTCGGTTACGAGGCGGCACGTGACGAACTCGTCGACGTGGTCAAGGTGCTCGAACAAGGCGGTCTCGACCTCGACGCGTCACTCGCCCTGTGGGAGCGCGGGGAGGCTCTCGCGAAGCGGTGCGAGGAGCACCTCGCAGGGGCCCGCAAACGCGTCGAGACCGCGCTCGCGCACGCCGACGACGAGAGCTGACGAATCGGCTGCGATCAAGCCGGGAGGATCGGGGCTTCGGCCGCGGCCGTGGTGAGCTGCTCGAACGCCTCTTCGGAGGCGCTGCCCGTCACGAGGAGCCGGACATCGCCGAAGTCGGAGACCCAGATCGGTTCGACTCCCTCACCGCCGTACACGATCCACGTGTGACCTGCGATGTCTTCCGTACCGGTCGCCCTCCGCGGACCACCGGCCACGAAGGGCACCAGCACGGTTTCGAGCGCGTTGCTCTGCGTCAGCTGGATGTACCGACCGGCCGGCGTGATGAAGCCGACGGTGCTGGAGTCGCCGCCGCCGTCACCACTGACGATGCTGCGGCTCCCCGAGTTGGGTGTCCAGCCCTCGGGCGTCTCCGGCTGCCGAACCGGGAACGGAAGGTCGTTCGCGTCGTACTTCAGCGCAGCGTCGATGTCGAAGCTGGGAATCGGCCCGGTCGTGGGACCGCCGGGGCTGAACGTGCACTGGCTGGCGATACCGGCGATCAGCACGCAGAACAGGACAAGGGGTACGAGCGACCACACCATGTCGCGGTTGTTGTGCAGGATGCGCGGTTTATCGGATGCCACGCACACCAGTATCCAGGGTCGGCCCCCGAACGACGATTCTCGGTCCCCGATATGTCGCCCCAGCAACGCACGTCACACAACTTTCTGGGAGAATCAGCCCTGAGATTCACTCGACAGTCGGCGGCCGACAGGCCGACCGGCACAGCGTCGACGTACAACGTCGACCGGAACTGCATCAGGAGGCACTGCCCATGACGGCCAGCACCACATCGAGACGCCGCGAGGCCCCGGACCGAAACCTTGCTCTCGAATTGGTCCGAGTCACCGAGGCTGGTGCAATGGCTGCCGGTCGCTGGGTCGGCCGTGGCGACAAGGAGGGTGGCGACGGAGCCGCCGTCGACGCCATGCGTCAGCTCGTGCACAGTGTCTCCATGCGCGGCGTCGTCGTCATCGGCGAGGGCGAAAAGGACGAGGCGCCGATGCTGTTCAACGGCGAAGAGGTCGGCAACGGCGACGGCCCCGACTGCGACTTCGCGGTCGACCCCGTCGACGGCACCACACTGATGTCCAAGGGCATGCCCAACGCCATCTCCGTCCTTGCTGTCGCAGAGCGCGGCGCCATGTTCGACCCGTCGGCCGTGTTCTACATGGAGAAGATCGCGGTCGGCCCCGACGCCGCCGACGTCATCGACATCACCGCGCCGGTGGCCGAGAACATCAAGAGGGTCGCGAAGGTCCGCAAGGCTTCGGTCTCGGACATCACCGTGTGCATCCTCGACCGTCCCCGGCACGCCGAACTCATCCACGAGGTCCGTCAGACCGGCGCCCGGATCCGCCTGATCTCGGACGGTGACGTGGCAGGCGCCATCGCCGCGGCCCGGCCCGAGTCCGGCACCGACATCCTCCTCGGCACCGGCGGTACGCCGGAGGGCATCATCGCCGCCGCGGCCATGCGCTGTATGGGTGGTTCGCTGCAGGGCAGGCTCTCTCCCACCGACGACGCCGAGCGCCAGAAGGCCATCGACGCCGGTCACGACCTCGACCGCGTGCTGACCACCGAAGACCTGGTGTCCGGCGAGAACGTCTTCTTCTGCGCCACCGGTGTCACCGACGGCGACCTGCTGCGTGGTGTCCGCTACTACGGTGGCGGCGCGTCCACACAGTCCATCGTGATGCGATCCAAGTCGGGAACGGTCCGCATGATCGACGCGTACCACCGCCTCGAGAAGCTTCGTGAGTACTCGTCCGTCGACTTCGACGGTGAGGACGGGGCGGTTCCGCCGTCCTTCTGAGCGCCTTCGCCGCCCGTGCGCCTTTCTGGTAGCTCCTGCAACCACAACGGCGCACGGGCGCGCAGCGTCCGGAAGTGGCAATGTTTGACCCATGACGGAGAGCAACGAGCAGCAGTACCGGATCGAACACGACACCATGGGTGAGGTGCGGGTCCCCGTGGACGCGCTGTGGCGCGCGCAGACGCAGCGCGCCGTCGAGAACTTCCCGATCAGTGGTCGAGGTCTCGAACGCACCCAGATCCGCGCCATGGGCCTCCTGAAGGCGGCGTGCGCGCAGGTCAACAAGGACCTGGGGCTCCTCGATCCCGAGAAGGCCGACGCGATCATCGCAGCGGCAGGTGAGATCGCCGAAGGCAAGCACGACGACCAGTTCCCCATCGACGTCTTCCAGACGGGCTCCGGAACCAGCTCCAACATGAACGCCAACGAGGTGATCGCCTCGATCGCCGCCGCAGCGGGTGTCGTCGTCCACCCCAATGACGACGTCAACATGTCGCAGTCGTCGAACGACACCTTCCCCACCGCCACTCATGTGGCCGCGACCGAGGCGGCGGTGAAGAACCTGATCCCGGCCCTCGACCACCTCCGGTTGGCCCTTCTCGACAAGTCCACCGAGTGGAAGTCGGTCGTGAAGTCGGGACGCACCCATCTCATGGATGCGGTCCCGGTGACGCTGGGTCAGGAGTTCGGGGGGTATGCCCGGCAGATGGAAGCCGGCATGGAACGCATCGTGGCGTGTCTCCCACGGCTCGGCGAACTGCCCATCGGCGGCACCGCGGTCGGCACCGGCCTGAACGCCCCGGACGGTTTCGGACCCAAAGTGGTGGCCGAACTGGTCAAGGCGACGGGCATCGACGCGCTCACGCCGGCGAAGAACAGTTTCGAGGCGCAGGCGGCGCGAGACGGTCTCGTCGAGGCGTCCGGGGCGATGCGCACCATTGCTGTATCCCTCACCAAGATCGCCAACGACATCCGCTGGATGGGTTCGGGTCCGCTCACCGGTTTGGGCGAGATTCGGCTTCCCGACCTGCAGCCCGGAAGTTCGATCATGCCCGGCAAGGTCAATCCGGTTCTCCCGGAGGCCGCCACCCAGGTGGCTGCCCAGGTAGTCGGCAACGATGCCGCCGTCGCCTGGGGTGGGGCTGCGGGCGCATTCGAGTTGAACGTCTACATTCCGATGATGGCCCGGAACGTTCTCGAATCGTTCACCCTTCTCGCCAACGTCACGCGGCTGTTCGCCGACCGGTGTGTCGCGGGCCTGGTAGCCAATACCGCTCACCTCAGGACCCTCGCCGAGTCTTCGCCGTCCATCGTCACGCCCCTGAACTCGGCGATCGGATACGAGGAGGCGGCCGCCGTTGCCAAGCAGGCCTTGAAGGAGAAGAAGACGATCCGGGAGACCGTCGTCGACCGCGGTTTGATCGGTGACAAACTCAGCGAGGAGGAGCTGGACAAGCGTCTCGACGTGCTCGCCATGGCGAAGGTTGAGGACTGACCTCCAGCCAGACACGACGGTGGCCCGCACTCCTCGAAGTGCGGGCCACCTTCGTTACCGTTCCCTACAGCAGTGCCGACAGTTCCTCGCGGGCCTTCTCGCCCTCGGTCCCCAAGTCGGAGCGGCCGGCGATGTTCCATGCCCCGAGAAGCGGTGCGAACACCTTCTCGCGCTGGTGTGCGGGATCGTAGATGCCGGCTTCGGCGAGCACCGCAGTGCTGTTCTTCCCGCCGGGCAACTCCACGCTCGGCACGTCGAATGCGTCGATCCGCGAGGCGATGGCGCGCATCATCTGTTCGGGCGCCACTGCGAACGCGGCTTCGACGACGTTGCGGTAGAACACCGACTGCAGTTCGTCGTCGGCGGCCAGCCGCGTTTCGATCGACGCCACCAGCGGGTCCTCGGCGAGGGCGGCGGTGTTCTGGTGCCGGACGGCCGCGGCCTTCTCTTCGAATGCCGAGTTGGCGAGCATCTCGAGCAGGTGCATCGGCGGCATGGCGTATCCACGCACCATCTCGTCCATCCGAGCGCGCTCGAGTGCGACCGGATCGACCGCGCGGGTAACCATCAGATAGTTCCGGAGCACGATGGAGTGCCGGTTCTCCTCTGCTGTCCAGCGGCCGACCCAACGCCACCACGGACCCACCATGGCCAGGTGCTTGGCGATCTCCCGGTGGTACGCGGGCACGTTGTCGGCGACGAGAACGCCCACGGTGAGTGCAAGTGCCTCCACCTCGCTCAGGGTGGACTGATCGGCCGACCAGTCCGTGCCACCCATGAATGCGAAGTTCTTACCCTGGTCCCACGGGACCAGGTCGTGCGGCAGCCAGCCGTCGGCCTCGGCGATGTGACGAGCGAGATTCTCCTCGACCACAGGAGCCAGTTCGGTGAGAAGGTGCTTGTCCGTGAATTCAGTCGGCATTCGCATACCGTAGCGTCCGCGTGCTCGCGCAGGAATCTCGAGCACGCGGTCACCGGCTCGCCCAGCCCGGACCCGAGCCCGGATCGGCGGAAAAGCCCCAGGTCACCGAGCTTCGTGGTTACGCTGAGAGTTCCCGATTTTCGCCGGCCCGAGCAGAGGACCTCCAATGCGCAGACGTGGGAACTCGATGACACTGTTCTTCGCTGTCCTGTTGGCCGGGTCGCTCGTCACGGGGTGCACCGACAATGAGCCGTCCACCGACACCGCCAGTTCTCCCGCGTCGACAACCGCCCCGGACAAGCCGGCCAATCCCGCAACCGTCTCCGGCGTCGACATACCCGACGGCCGAGTCGACGACGCGGTCGGACGCCTGGACGACCTGGTGAAGAATCTCATGGACAGCACACACGTGCCCGGAATGGCGGTCGCGGTGGTGCACGGAGGGCGAACCGTCTATGCGAAGGGATTCGGCGTACGCGAAGAGGGCACCGACGAGATGGTGGACGCCGACACCGTCTTCCAACTGGCATCGCTGTCGAAGTCGGTGGGGTCCACGGTGGTCGCGCACGAGGTGGGAACCGGCGTGGTCGGCTGGGACACGACCGTGGTCTCGAAGCTTCCGGGTTTTGCGCTCGCAGACCCTTGGGTCACCGAGCATGTCACGGTCGGCGATCTGTACTCGCACCGCTCTGGTTTGCCGGATCACGCCGGTGACGGACTCGAGGATCTCGGCAACAACCAGCAGCAGGTACTCGACAAGCTTCGGCTCGAGCCGCTCAATCCGTTCCGTATCACGTATGAATACACCAACTTCGGGGTCACCGCGGCCGCCGAAGCGGTGGCCGCGGCATCCGGAACGGATTGGGCGACGCTGTCCGAACGGGCGATCTACCAACCACTCGGGATGGACTCGACAAGTTCCCGGTTCGCCGACTTCCAGGCGCGGAGTAACCGTGCCATCGGCCATCAGCTCGTCGACGGCAAGTACGTCGCCGACGCCGTCCGCGACCCCGATGCTCAGTCACCGGCCGGCGGCGTCAGCTCGTCCGTCAACGACATGAGCAAGTGGCTCACCATGCTCCTGGGCGACGGCATGTTCGAGGGCAAGGAAATCGTCGATTCGAAAGCCCTGCTCCCCGCGGTCAGTCCGCAGATTGTGTCGAGTCCCCCGAGCTCCCTCGACGCGCGTCCGGGGTTCTACGGATACGGGTTCAACGTGTCGACCACTTCTGCCGGCCGGGTCTCCCTCAGCCACTCGGGTGCCTTCCAACTCGGGGCCGCCACCAACTTCGTGGCGATCCCCTCGGCCGACGTCGCGATCGTCGCCCTGACCAACGGCTCGCCCACCGGAATTCCCGAAACCCTGACCGCAGAATTCGCCGATCTCGTCCAGTACGGCGAGATCCGCGAAGAGTGGAGGGATCTGTATTACCAAGCCATCTCCCCGATGCTCGACCCCGAGGGCAGCCTCGTCGGCAAGGACGCGCCCACCAACCCCGCTCCCGCGCAGCCACTTCCCACGTATACAGGAACGTACAACAACGCCTACTGGGGTCCGGCCGTTGTCAGCGAGAAAGACGGTCAACTCACCTTGCAACTCGGACCCGCGGGGCAGACCTTCCCACTCGAGCATTGGGACGGAAGCATTTTCACGTTTAGGCCCAGCGGCGAGAACGCCCCGCCCGGCACGGTGTCGGAGGCGACGTTCGCGGGTAACAGTCTGATTCTGGAGTACTACAACACAGATGGTCAGGGAACGTTCGTTCGCTGAACTCACTTCGAGCAGGAAGTACCATGGAACCCACTTCACAGTCTATCGATACGGTTTCACCGGCCGACACCGCCAATATTCGCGTGGTTCGCGAATTCCTCGACGCCCTCGTTGCCGGCGACCCGGATACGGCCCGCCAATATCTGCACCCGGACATCGTGTGGCACAACGTGTCTCTGCCCAAGATTCGCGGGATAGAGTCGGTGATGCGGATTCTCCGGGGGATGAGCAGGCCCGGTGTCGGGTTCGATGTCCGGTTGCATCACATCGCCGACGAAGGAACAGCAGTGCTCACCGAACGCACCGACATCCTCATCTGGAATCGGCTGCGCAGCGAATTCTGGGTGTGCGGCACCTTCGAGATCGAGGACGGCAAAATCCTCGTCTGGCGCGACTACTTCAGCAACCGGGCATTCCTGTGGGGCACGCTGAAGGGACTGGTTCGAATGTTCTGATCCGGCCCGAAGCGTCCGCCCAATGTCCCATTCGGTCCAGTTCTTCTGTTCCGACGCGACATTGGGCGGAGCTCGAGCTTTATCCAGGAGCTACGGCGCTTTAGCCAGGGGCTACGGCGTGGGCCCGAATTCCTCCAGCATCTCCGTCACGAGTGCGGCGATCGGCGAACGCTCACTGCGAGTCAGCGTGATGTGGGCGAACAACGGGTGGCCCTTCAGCTTCTCGATCACCGCCGCGACACCGTCATGGCGCCCGACCCGCAGGTTGTCGCGTTGAGCCACATCGTGCGTCAGAACCACGCGCGATCCTGTTCCCAGCCGGGACAGCACCGTGAGCAGAACGTTGCGCTCGAGGGACTGCGCCTCGTCGACGATCACGAACGAATCGTGCAGTGACCGTCCCCGAATATGGGTGAGGGGAAGAACTTCCAGCATCCCGCGACTGATAACTTCTTCCATCACCTCGGGGCTCGCCAGGCCGTCGAGGGTGTCGAACACGGCCTGGGCCCAGGGGCCCATCTTCTCACTCTCGCTGCCCGGCAGGTACCCGAGTTCCTGACCGCCCACCGCGTACAACGGCCGGAAGACCACGACCTTCCGCTGAGTCCGACGCTCGAGCACCGCTTCGAGTCCCGCGGTCAACGCCAGCGCCGACTTGCCGGTGCCGGCCTTGCCGCCCAGCGACACGATGCCCACGCTGTCGTCCATGAGAAGGTCGAGGGCGATGCGCTGCTCGGCCGAGCGTCCGTGCAGGCCGAACGCTTCCCGTTCGCCTCGCACCAACTGCACCCGCTTGTCGGCGTTCACCCTGCCGAGGGCGCTCGACGAACCACCAAGAAGCCGAATCCCCGTGTGACACGGCAGCTCCCGCGCCTCCTCCAGATCGACGACACCCTCGGAGAAGAGTTCGTCGATCGACGACGACGCCACGTCGAGCTCAGCCATACCAGTCCAGCCGGAAGGGACGACGTCGTGAGCGTGGTACTCGTCGGCGGGTAAACCCACCGCGCCTGCCTTGACGCGGAGCGGGATGTCCTTGCTGACCAGGACGACGTCGCTACCCTCCGCTTCAAAATTCAGGGCGCAGGCGAGGATGCGGGAATCGTTACTGTCCGTGCGGAATCCGACCGGAAGCACTGACGGGTCGGTGTGGTTGAGCTCGACCTGCAGGGTGCCACCCTCCGTGCCGATCGGCACGGGCTGGTCGAGACGGCCGTATTCCAGGCGAAGGTCGTCGAGCATGCGCAGCGATTCGCGTGCGAACCATCCCAGCTCATGGTGGTGCCGTTTCCCCTCGAGTTCACTGATGACGACGAGAGGAAGCACGACACGGTGCTCGCCGAACCTGGCAACGGCCCAGGGGTCGGACAGCAATACGGAGGTGTCCAATACGAACGTACGAACTCCCGAAGCCGAGTTCTTGCCGGAGGCTGCGGACGTACGTCCTGATCGGGCTGAGACGGAGCGTGATGCAGTCACGTGAGGCTCCTAGGTCTGCGCGGCACCCACGCAAACTCGGTTCGCTGGACCGGTCCGTCCCTGGTGTGTCAAACCACACGAGGGCCGGGCGCCGGCCCCCTCGTACTGAATGTTCCAGTCACGATCAGGACCTCCCGTACAAGCAACTTCCCCGCTGCCTGTTACTTCCGACGGTACTGCCAAACACGCCGGACGGCCGTGCGAGCGGCGGGCGTGTCGGTGAACATCGGGTTACGCGGAGAAGGCGCCTGCGGCGCCTGTGCGCCTTTCTGGTTGCTCCAGCTACCAGAAAGGCGCACGGGCGGCGGAGCCGCCTAGATGAGGCGCCAGTCCTCGAGGCCCTCGTACAGCGGGAAGTCGGCGGCCAGCTTGGTCACGCGGTCGCGCAGTGACTCGACGTCGGACGAACCGGCCAGAGCCGTACCGATGATGTCGGCGACCTCGGTGAACTGCTCGTCACCGAACCCGCGGGACGCGAGCGCGGCGGTGCCGATGCGCAGCCCGGAGGTGACCATCGGCGGGCGGGGATCGAACGGCACTGCGTTGCGGTTGACGGTGATGCCCACCTCGTGGAGAAGGTCTTCCCCCTGCTGGCCGTCGAGCTGCGAATTGCGGAGGTCGACCAGCACGAGATGCACGTCGGTGCCGCCGGTGAGGACGCTGACCCCCTTGCCGGACACGTCGGAGGCGGTCAGGCGCTCGGCGAGGATCTTCGCGCCGGTCAGTGTGCGCTGCTGACGGTCCTTGAACTCGTCGGTGCCGGCGATCTTCAGCGACACGGCCTTGGCGGCGATGGCGTGCATGAGCGGTCCACCCTGTTGTCCGGGGAAGACGGCCGAGTTGATCTTCTTCGCCCATTCCTGCTTGGCGAGAATCAGGCCGGAGCGGGGACCACCGAGGGTCTTGTGGACGGTGCTCGACACGACGTCGGCGTAGGGGACGGGCGACGGGTGCAAGCCGGCGGCCACCAGGCCGGCGAAGTGCGCCATGTCGACCCACAGGTATGCGCCGACCTCGTCGGCGATGGACCGGAATGCCGCGAAGTCCTCGTGCCGCGGGTAGGCGGACCAGCCGGCGACGATCACCTTCGGCTGCGCGGCGACAGCGATCTTGCGGACCTCGTCCATGTCGATACGGTGGTCTTCCTTGCTGACCCCGTACGACTCGACCTCGTAGAGCTTGCCGGAAAAGTTCAGCTTCATGCCGTGCGTGAGGTGGCCGCCGTGCGCCAGGTCGAGGCCGAGGAGCTTCTCACCCGGGTTCATCAGCGCCATCAAGACGGCGGCGTTGGCCTGCGCGCCCGAGTGCGGCTGGACGTTCGCGAAGTCGGCGCCGAACAGTTCCTTGGCACGAGTGCGCGCGAGGTCCTCGATGACGTCGACGTGCTCACAGCCACCGTAGTAACGGCGACCCGGGTATCCCTCGGCATACTTGTTGGTCAGCACGCTGCCCTGAGCCTGCAGCACCGCGCGGGGAACGAAGTTCTCCGAGGCGATCATTTCCAGGGTGTCGCGCTGACGGGCGAGCTCACCAGCCATGGCCTGGGCGACTTCGGGGTCGAGTTCGGCGAGGGGGGCCGTGTTGACGTCGGTACCGGGCACAGCGGTCATCGAGGAATCTCCAAGCTGGATGCGGAAACGAATGCCCCCAGTCTACGAAGAACCCGTGCGTACTTGATAACCGCCCAGGGGCTGTTGCGAAATTGAGGGTCGGGGTGCCCGCGTGTCTACATGCTGTGACCTGCGGTTTCCTGGATAATGTGTTGGTGGCCAAGGGATATCGACCGGTAGATCGTGATCAGCAGTTCCTGTTGCCGCCGGACATGCGGGAGTGGTTACCGGCCACCCATCCGGTGTGGACGGTGATCGAGATCGTCGGCACCCATCTCGATACCCGGGCGTTCCATCACGACCGCCGCACCGGCGGTGCGGGGCGGGCCGGCTACGACCCGGACATGCTGGTGACCTTGCTGATCTGGGCGTGGTCGCGGGGAGTGCGCTCGTCCCGGCAGATCGAGCGGGCCTGCTCGGAGGTGGTGTCCTACCGGGTGATCTGCGCCGGAGACGCCCCCGATCACGCGACGATCTCGCGGTTCCGCAAGGACAACCACACCGCCTGCGAGGAGTTGTTCACGCAGGTCCTGATCCTGGCCGCGCGGATGGGACTGGGCCGACTCGAAACGATCGCGTTGGACGGGGTGAAGATCGCCTCGAACGCCTCGAAGGACGCCAACCGCACCGAGGACGGGCTCCGCCGAGCGGCCGAGGCGGAGGCCGCGCGGATCGCCGCGGCGGCGGCGGCCGCGCACGCGGCGTGCGACGACGCCGAGGACGACCTCTACGGCAACGACGGTCCGGGACCGGGGCAGGTGCCGGCGGAGTTGGCCGATCCGGCGACCCGCTCAGCGCGGATCGCGGAGGCGTTGGCCCAGCTCGAGACGGAAAAGCAGGACCAGGATGCCGACCGGGACCGTAAGGCCCACGATTATCTGAGCAGGCTCGATGCGGGTCAGACGGTGATGGGGCGGGTGCCGGTGGGGGCCGAGGTCGCCGCCGCCGAGCGGCGGCTGGCGCAGGCGGTCGCCGCGCAGCAGGGTGTGCTCGACCGGTTCCGGGATGCTCCCGCCGCCGGTCGGGGCCGGTTCGTGCCGAAACCGGTCGACGAGCATCATCTGGTGCGGCGGCGGCGCACCGAACTCGAAACCGCCCTGTGTAAACACCGCGAGCGCATCGCCGCCGCCGGGCAGCGGCGCCGCAACATCACCGACCCGGACTCGCGGTTGCAGCCGCTGCGCGGCGGCGGGTGGCTACAGGGATACAACTGTCAGGCGTTCACCAGCGAGGACGGGGTGATCCTGGCCACCGGGGTCGGGACCAGCCCCGCGGACTATGACTACTTCCCTGACCTGGTCGACAAGGTCGGCAAGGCCGCGCAACTGATCGACGCCACCCGTCGCGGCCGAACACTTCCCACCGACCCGCCCCCTACCGGCCCGGACCCCGCCGACCCGACACCGGAGGAGTTGATCGGGGTGATGCTCTTCGACGCCGGGTACTGCTCGCGGAGCAACCTGACCTCGCCCGGCCCGGACCGGTTGATCGCGACCGGCAAGAGCCGGGACCTCGAGGCCGCCGCGGCCGACGATCCGATTGCTGGATCCGCACCACCGCACCCGCACCCGGATCCAATCCGGGCGATGGCCGATCGGCTACGCACCGAGGACGGCATCGCCACCTACCGCAAGCGCTCACCGATCGCCGAAACCGTGTTCGGACACGCCAAACACAACCTCGGCTTCCGCCGGTTCACCAGCCGCGGCCTCGACCGGGCCCGCAGCGAATGGGCGTTCCACGCCGCCGTCCACAATCTCGGCAAGATCCTCACCCACCTCACCGGCGGAACCACCCTCCCGGCCACCACCTGACCGAGAGCCGCAAAGGTGCGGGATCCCCCACCGCGGCACCCCCTCACCCGCCAGCGCGGTCACACATTTCGCAACAGCCCCCCCAGTGTTAAGAAGTACTCACGGGGCGGAGGGCACTGGGAACGAGAGGTTCGTCGAGGAGCCGACGAAACCGTTCCGACCGCTCCGCGCCCACCGGGACCTCCGCCAGCCAGCCGCCGAGCAGGCGGTATCCCTCGACGTAAGTGCTGGTGTAGGCCCGCCACAGGGGCGAGGACAGGAAGCGCAGCGACTGCCGCGCCCGCTCGGGGGTCGACAGGCTCCACCGTTGCAGGAACAGGGCGACGTCGTCCGCGCTGCGGCGCTCGTCGTGCAGCATCAGCGCAGCGTCCTGGCGGACACCGAGCAGCTGACCGGACGCCGCCGACAGTCGCTGTGCCTGTTCACCGTCGAATCGCAGTCCGAGGTCGGCGTAGATTTCCTGCGCCCACAGACCCCAGTTCTCACCGACGATGGATTCGAGCGCGAGGTCGGCAAGACCCTCCGCCATGAGGCACTGCGGGGTGTTGACGAGAAACAGCGTCTGTTCCAGCTGCCCCGCGCCGACGAGTCCGGCTTCCTTACGGCAGTGCTCGGTGTGATGGCCCGGGTACGACTCGTGCGCGATGAGCCGAGGCAGATTTGCCATGTGCTGTTTCAGGTCGGAGTTGATGGCGACCGTGGAGCGGTAGTTTCCGAGGTAGTAGTTGAACCCCGACCACGGCTTGTCCCCGACCACCTCGTACTCGACGACCTCGGCTTCGGGCAGGGCGTAGTGCTCGCGCACCAGGTCGCGCAGGGCGCTCGAGAAGGCGTCGACGCAGTCCTTCAACCGGTCAGCCGGTATCTCGTCGGCGGCGCGGTGGGCATGGACCCGCTCGGTGAGTGTGCCGGTTCCGGGCAGCACGGTGTCCATCTTGCGGTGCGCCTCGCGGTACTGCCCCTCGTCGCCGCGTGCAATGCGAACGTCGAAATAGGCCTCCACCTCGTCGACGAACCCGACGTCGTCCCCGGCGAACTTCCGTCCCGAGCATTCGAGTGCCCGCAAATGGACGTCGAGGAACCGCGTCCGCTCGTCGGACAGACCCGCGGACGGCAATTCCGCACGCAGGGTTGCTGCTGTGCGTGCCAGTTCCCGCGGGTCGGGCCGCGGCGCGTTCTCGACCGTCCGGCGCAGCGCCGGGTCGCCGGTGTACGCATCGACGAATCCCTCTTCGAGCCGATCGAATCCCAGCCCGAGCAGCAGATATTCGCGAACCAACGAATCCGATTCCATGCCGATCGACCTTAGTCGGACAACCGTGTGCGTGACCCGCCGACAGCTCAGCCTGTGGCACCAAGCACAATCCGACTATGCAACCGCTACTCGCCAGCGCGACGACGACGGCCGAGATTCCGGGCGTGGACGGCTCACTCCCCCAGTCGCTCGAGTGTGAGCGGAACTGATGGCCCGGGCAAGCGAATCCAGCCCGTACGTCGAATTCGACCGGAAGCAGTGGCGCACGCTGCGTAAGTCGACTCCACTGGTGTTGACCGAGGAGGAGCTGTACGGGCTTCGAGGCCTCGGCGAGCAGATCGACCTCGAAGAGGTCGCGGAGGTGTATCTTCCGCTTTCCCGTCTGATCCACCTGCAGGTGGCCGCGCGACAGCGGTTGTTCGCCGCGACCGCGACGTTCCTCGGTGAGAAGCATCCGGATCAGCAGGTGCCGTTCGTCATCGGCGTCGCGGGAAGTGTCGCGGTCGGCAAGTCGACCACGGCGCGTGTCCTGCAAGCACTGCTCGCCCGCTGGGAACATCACCCCCGCGTCGACCTGGTGACGACGGACGGCTTCCTGTACTCCACCGACGAGCTGAACCGGCGCGGGATCATGCACCGCAAGGGTTTTCCGGAGAGTTACGACCGGCGCAAGCTGCTGCGGTTCGTCACCGAGGTGAAGTCGGGCGCCGAGGAGGTAGCCGCACCGGTCTATTCGCACATCTCGTACGACATCATCCCCGGCCAGTACCACTTGGTGCGCCAGCCGGACATCCTCATCATCGAAGGTTTGAACGTCCTGCAGACCGGTCCGCGTCTCATGGTCTCAGATCTGTTCGACTTCTCCATCTACGTCGATGCCCGCATCGAGGACATCGAGGCGTGGTACATCCAGCGCTTCCTGGCCCTGCGCCAGACGTCGTTCGCCAATCCGAACGCCCACTTCCACCACTATGCGAACCTGTCGGACCGCGACGCCACCGCTGCCGCTCAGGAAATCTGGCACAACATCAACCGACCGAACCTGGTGGAGAACATTCTGCCGACGCGCCCCCGCGCCACCCTCGTGCTGCGCAAGGACGCCAATCACTCGATCAACCGGCTGCGCCTGCGCAAGCTGTAACCGGGCGGTCGCTCAGACGCCGAATCTGCGATGCCGGGCTGCGTAGTCGCGTAGCGCGCGCAGGAAGTCGACCCGACGGAACTCGGGCCAGTACGCCTCGGTGAACCAGATCTCGGAGTAGGCGCTCTGCCACAACAGGAACCCCGACAGCCGCTGTTCTCCTGACGTGCGAATCACCAGGTCGGGGTCCGGTTGACCCGACGTATAGAGATGCCCGCCGATGCCGTCGACTGTGATCGACTTCACCAACTCGTCGCCCGACAACCCGGCGAGGAGCTTCTCGCAGAGCAGCGACTGGACGGCGTCGGCGATTTCCTGCCGGCCGCCGTAGCCGACGGCGACGTTCACATGGGTGCCGGTTCGGCCTTCGGTCCGCTCCGCCGCCTCCCGCAAGCGGCGCGACTGCTCGGCAGGCAGCAGGTCCAGCGCACCGACGATCTTCACACTCCAGTTCTTGTCCGGTCCGGAGATCTCTTCGACGACATCGGTGATGATCTCGAGAAGAGTGTCCAGTTCCTCCGCGTCCCGGCGCAGATTCTCGGTCGAGAGGAGATAGATGGTGGCCATCTCGATCCCGGCGGCATCACACCAGCCCAGCATCTCCGAGATCTTGAGGGCACCCATCCGGTGGCCGTGACTGACGTCGGTGAAGCCGTTCTCCCGGGCCCACCGCCGGTTGCCGTCGCACATCACCGCTATGTGCCGAGGGTGCTGCAGACCTTCGAGCCGCGCAAGCAACCGTCGCTCGTAGATGCTGTACAGCAGTCCTCGCACACTCACCGGGAGATCACCATGACAGCCAAGAGTACGCCGCTGCCGATCGCGATTCGCGATGGCGGTCACACGTGGTGCACCGTGGTCCTACCGACGGGTACGCTCTCCCCACAAGCGAACCTACGGTGCCGTAGGTTCGAGTCGCGAACAGCGAGAAGGGGTGTCCTGTGACAGCTTTCGGACTCGACGAGCTCCCGGTCAAGCCGCGTCTGCGGGGGTGGATTCACCTGTGGGCGTTCGGTATCTCGGTCATCGCCGGGCTGGTCCTCGTCCTCGTGTCCGGACTCCGAGTGTCAGCGGAAGCGGCCGTCGCCACGGCGGTCTACAGCGTCACCGTGTGTGGCGTATTCGGGGTCAGCGCCACGTATCACCGAGTGCACTGGAAGACCACGTCCGCCCGCACGTGGATGAAGCGGGCGGATCACTCGATGATCTTCCTGTTCATCGCCGGCAGTTATACACCGTTCGGGCTGCTGGGCCTGCCCTCGAGCACCGGACGCACACTGCTGATCGTCGTCTGGGCCGGTGCCTTCGCCGGCGTTGCCCTGAAGATGCTGTGGCCGACGGCGCCGCGGTGGGTCGGTGTTCCGCTCTACCTGCTCCTCGGCTGGGCGATCGTTCCGGTGGCGCCGGAGCTGACCTCCGAGGTCGGGGTCCTGCCCATGGTGTTGCTGCTCATCGGCGGCATCCTGTACTCGGTGGGCGCCGTGCTGTATGCCACGAAGTGGCCGAATCCCTGGCCGGCCACCTTCGGGCATCACGAGTTCTTCCATGCCGCCACGGTGATCGCGGCGTTGTGCCACTACATCGCCGTCTGGCTGGTCGTGTTCGGACAGTAATTACCGGCTCAACGCCTCGGCCAGGTCGCCGATGGTCGACACCGGACGATCACAGACGAACCCGCGGCACACATACGCCGCCGCATCGCCCCCCCACCAGCGGCCGGTCCGCGAGCAGCGGCGACGAATCCGGCTCGCCTCCGACCACCACCGCACCACCCGGAGCGAGTCGGCGAGCGGCGTCGAGCAGCCCGGTCTCGCCGTTCGTTGCCACCGCCACCTGGATCGGCCCACGCACCGACGCCTCGGCCACGGCGAGCCAGTGTCCCGCCGACCTCGGTGCCCGTTCGAGGAGCAGCGCCACCCGGTCGAGTGACGCGGCGGCCGCGGCGGCATACCGGGCCGAGGTGCCCGCCTCCGCCACTGCCGCCGCGGTGAGCAGGGCCTCGGCCAGGCAGGAGGCACCGGACGGGGTGGCGCCGTCGACCGGGTCGCGCGGACGGGTCACCAGGACTTCCGCGTCATCCGCCGTGTCGAACCAGCTGCCGGGCTGCTCGGCGTCCGCGAAGTGTCGCAAGGCACGCTCCAGCAGGGCCTCGGCGGGTTCGAGCCATTCGGCGTCGCCGGTCGCCTGGAACAACGCGAGGAGTCCGGTGGCGAGGCACGCATAGTCCTCCAGAATTCCCACGGGTTCGCCCACCACCGACCCCAGCGAGGCGCGGCGCAGGCGACCGTCGACAAGGTGCAGGTCCAGCACCGTCCGGGCACACTCGGCGGCCGCGGAGATCCACTCCGGCCTGCCGAGTCCGGCACCGGCCTCGGCCAGCGCCGTGATGGTCATCCCATTCCAGGCGGTGACCACTTTGTCGTCCCGGCCGGGCTGCGGCCGGATCGCACGGTGAGCGAAAAGAGCGTTCCGCACGCGACCCCACCGCTCCCAGTCGTCCGGATCCTGGAGGAGTTGCAGCACCGACGCGCCTTTTTCGGAGGTTCCCTCCGGCGTCACGGTCAGCAGATGCGACGCCCACTCGCCGTCCTCGGCGCCCAGCACCTCGAGGAGCTGTGCGGGTGTCCACACATAGGTCAGGCCCTCGACGCCCTCCGTGTCGGCGTCGAGCGCAGACGCGAACGAGCCGTTCTCCGTACGCAGGTCGCGAAGCAGGAACTGCGCGGTCTCCTCGGTGACGCGGACCGCCAGCTCCGAACCCGTTCGCCGACCGAGGTGGGCGTACACGCGCAGTAGCTGGGCGTTGTCGTAGAGCATCTTCTCGAAGTGCGGCACGACCCACTCGGCGTCGACCGAGTAGCGGGCGAAACCGCCGCCGAGCTGGTCGTAGATCCCGCCCCGCGCCATCGCGGACGCCGTGCGCTCCACCGTCTCGAGCACCTTCGCCTTCCCGGAACGCTCGTAGGTGCGCAGTAGACCCTCCAGCAACGCAGACGGCGGGAACTTGGGCGCACCTCCGAACCCGCCCCGTGGAATGTCCTCGTCCTTCAGCACGGCAGCAGCAGCCGCGTCGAGAAGCGCGGCATCCACCGCGACATCCGCAGTAGGTATGCCGCCGGCTCCGCGGCGCAGTTCCGTCGCCACCGACTCCGCGGCATTGTCGACGTCGCTGCGCCGGTCCCGCCACGTGTCGGCGATGGCGCCGAGCAGCTGGGTGAAGGACGGCATTCCGCCGCGTGGCGCGGGCGGGTAATAGGTCCCGCAATAGAACGGTGCACCGTCGGGAGTGAGGAAGCACGTCATCGGCCAACCGCCCTGGCCTGTCATCGCCACGGTGGCGTTCATGTACACGGCGTCGAGGTCGGGACGCTCTTCCCGGTCGACCTTGATGCACACGAAATGCTCGTTCATCAGCGACGCGACGGCGTCGTCCTCGAACGACTCGTGCGCCATCACATGACACCAGTGGCACGCGGAGTATCCGATCGACAGCAGAATCGGCACATCACGTTCACGCGCCCACTCGATGGCCTCCGGCCCCCATTGCTGCCAATGGACCGGGTTTTCGGCGTGCTGCCGCAGATAGGGGCTGGTGGACCCGCCGAGTGTGTTGCGTGCGCGTGGGTCCATGTCCAGCTCCTCTTCGACTACTGCTGCAGCTTCGGTGGATTGTCGGTGGGACCGGAGGGCCCGCTCGTGGTCCCGTTGTCCCCGTGCAATGCGCCGCGGTCGGTGCCCTCGTCGGCTTCCTGGTCGGGTTCGGGATGGTCCGGTTCGAAGGTCTCGGGCAGATTCTTCAGCTGCTTGTTCATCGAGCGCACCAGTAGCACCACGCCCGCGAGCAGAGCGAGAATGACCACCAGTCCGATAGGCGAGGCCTTACCGAACTCGGGACCGGAGGGCGTGCTGGGCGTCTGCGCCAGCAGTTCCACCGTCCCGGCGACGACACCGAGCGTCAACGACATCACTGCGACTCGTCCGGGTGAACGCCGGCGAACAGGTCGTTCTCCGGAATGGAGGTGGTGACCCGGGTCTTGGCGAGTTCGAATTCCTCGGTCGGCCAGATTTTCTGCTGGATCTCGAGCGGAACAGCGAAGAACGAACCGTTGGGGTCGATCTGGGTGGCGTGGGCGCGCAGGGCGTCGTCGCGCTGCGGGAAGTAGTCGCCGCAGGTGATCTGCGTGGTGACGCGCGCCATCAGATCACCCTGCTCGGTCTTCCACTTCTTGAGCCACTCCGCCATCGGGAATTCTTCACCGCGGCGTTCGTACTCCTCCTGGAACTGCAGGAGACGTTTACGGATGAACCCGTGCGAGTAGTAGACCTTCTGCACTTTCCACGGCTCGCCCGCGTCGGGGAACTGCTGCGGATCCGCGGCCGCCTCGTAGGCGGCCATCGACACCTCGTGGCAGCGGATGTGATCGGGATGCGGATAACCGCCGTTCTCGTCGTACGTCGTCATGACGTGGGGACGGAATTCGCGGATGGCCCGGACCAGAGCTTCGGTGGCCACCTCGAGCGGCACCAGCGCAAAGCACCCCTCCGGCAGCGGCGGCAGCGGGTCACCCTCGGGCAGTCCCGAGTCGACGAATCCCAGCCACTGGTGCTGGACACCGAGGATGCGAGCGGCCTCGGCCATCTCCTCGATGCGGACCTCGTGGATGCGGTCTCGCACGCCGGGCACGTCCATCGCCGGATTGAGGATGTCGCCGCGTTCACCCCCGGTCAACGTCACAACCCGCACTTCGTTGCCCTCGGCGGCGTAACGGGCCGTCGTCGCCGCACCCTTGCTCGACTCGTCGTCGGGATGGGCATGGACGGCCATGAGACGGAATCCGCTCACGTATTCGTTCACCTCAACTTCGCCAGTAGCCGTTGCCGGCTTGTTCGTGTCGTACGCTCTTCGTCCTCCGCCATCGCTTGACGGCGCACCGACGCACATCCTCTATAGTTCCACCCGATAGTTCCGCTTGCAGCCGTGACCCCGCTCGAGTGCTGGAAGCAGTGAGGAACTGGAGCGGTGTGAGAGCAGAGTGATGACGAGAACGCTTCCCCCCGGCCGATACACAGGTGCAGCGAAGCCTGCACGGCCGAGGCGCTGGATCGCGTGGGCGCTCGGCGCGGTCGTCGTAGTGCTCGGGGTGATTGTGGCGTTCTCGGCCTACGACAGGTTCACGATTTCCGACATCGACAGCGAGGCCACATCGTTCGATCTTGTCGACGACTCGCGGCTCGATATCACCTTCACCGTCACCCGTGACGACCCTTCGCGCCCGGGGGTGTGCATCGTCCGTGCACGCTCCAAGGACGGATCCGAGACGGGACGGCGCGAGGTCTACATCGCCGGAGGGCCGCATCAGACGGTGAAGATCACGGCCCCCGTCTACACGTCCGAGCCGCCGGCCATGGGTGATGTGTACGGGTGCAGCCTAGACGTTCCGGCGTATCTCACCGGCGGCTGACCAGCCGCTCCCCGAGCGACCGTTCGGGTTCTCCGCCGGTTCCGACCTCCGATCGTGCTAGAATCGGCTGATACACGGTTCCGGTTTGGAACCGTGTATTGCTGCATTGGCGGCAAGGTGGATCTGCGTTCGGCCCCGGCCGGCTGATCCGCCGAGCCGTTGATCACTGCTGTTGCAGTGGTCTGTCGAGGGAGCCCGGGGGCTCCAACTACGAGGGAGTGATCGAGATGACCGAGACCCAGGTGACCTGGCTGACCCAGGAGTCACATGACAGGCTCAAGAGCGAACTCGACCAACTCATTGCCAATCGACCCGTCATCGCCGCCGAGATCAACGAGCGACGCGAAGAGGGCGATCTCAAGGAGAACGGTGGCTACCACGCGGCCCGCGAAGAGCAGGGCCAGCAGGAGGCTCGTATCCGCCAGCTCCAGGAGTTGTTGAACAGCGCGAAGGTCGGCGAGGCACCCACCCAGTCCGGCGTGGCGTTGCCCGGCTCGGTGGTGAAGGTCTACTACGACGGCGACGAGAAGGACACCGAGACGTTCCTCATCGCCACCCGCGAAGAGGGCGCACGCGACAACAAGCTCGAGGTCTACTCCCCCAACTCACCGTTGGGTGGGGCACTGCTCGAGGCGAAGGTCGGCGAGACGCGCGAGTACACGCTGCCCAACGGCAGCAGCATGAAGGTGACGCTCGTCAGCGCTGAGCCTTACCACAGCTGATATCGGCTCTGCTTCACAGCACTCCGGTCCGGGCGATGCGCCCGGACCGGAGTTTTTTGTGGTGCAGTTCGCGCTCAGATGATTCTGCGGGCCTTCATGCCGGAGAACACCGCACCGATGCGCACTACGTCACCTGTGGTGGGGGCGTGGAGCATCTGGCCGTTTCCGACATAGATCGCCACGTGCCCGGGACCACCCGACTGCCAGTTTCCGAAGAGCAGGTCGCCCGGCTTCGCCTCCGAGAGCGGGATCTCGACGCCCACGCGCCACTGAGTCTCCGAGGTCCGGGGCAGTTTGATGCCGGTAGCGGCGTAGACGGCGAACGAGGTGAGGCCGGAGCAGTCGAATCCTCCGCCGGACGGTCCGTTGATGTTGCCGCCGCCCCACACATACGGCAGACCGATGAACCGCATCGCCATCTCGACGACCCGGCTCGGCTCCCCGGCGCCGACGCCGTAGAAGAACGGCGACAACATCCGGGCGAACGATTCTTCGAGCGACCGGATCCGTGCCACATACGGCTGGGTTTCGTGGACGTAGTCCGGTTTTCCGGCGGGCATGCCGCCCGACGTGCGCACCGCACCCGCACCGGCGTTGTAGGCCGCAAGGGTGAGGTCGAGGGTGTCACCCTTGACCACGCCTTGTTTCTTCCAGGCGTCGATCTGCGCGTGGAGGTCGCACAGCATCTGGCCGGACGCCATCATCGGGTCGGCGACGCCGTTGATGTCCACCTTGCCGTCGCCGTCCGCGTCCTTGCCGTATTTGGCCCAGGTGCCGGGCAGAAATTGACCGGGTCCGCGGGCACCCGCCCTCGACACCGGCGAGGCCGCCCCATGTCTGAAGCCGTTCTCGACCGAGTACAGAGCGGCCAGGGTCGGCGGTTTGATTCCTTCACACAACGAGCCGGCCTTGCGGATCCAGGGGGCGAACACGGCGATGGCTCCGATCGGGGCCAGTGAGACCCCGGGAAATCCGGCAGGAACCGAGGGAATCAATGATCCGAGGCCGCTGATGATGGCTGGGACACCGGGGACGGCGGCCAGCCCACCAATCACCGTTTGTGCACCCGAGGCCATCGGCGCCGGAGGCTGGTCGAGCGGACTGTCGGGGAGGACGAGTGCCTGCTCGGGTCCAGGGACCGGCGGGAGCGGCGCCGGCGGTGCGTCTGCAGCAGGCGGCGCCGGAATATAGGGATCGGTCGCCTGCTTCACCACCTCGGATGCATCGGTGACCATTTGCTCGGCTTGCTGTCGTGCTGGTTCCGGGAGAGCCGAAATGGCGTCGTTCACCTGTTTCTGAACGTCGGGAGAAGCTTGCTCTACAACTTGGATAGCGTCCGCCGCTTGGTCTTTCACTGGCTGCGGTATGTCTGCTCCTTGAACCATTGCCCCCGCTGCTGTGGTGATCGCCACGATGATCGCCGCTGCATCAACTGACATACGTGCGCTCCTCCTCCTCGGTATGCCGAACCGAGTAGGTTCACGTTACGACGGGGTACAGCAGGCGCGGGCCGAATTCGGCAGCTTGGGCAACAGCCATTTCGTGCGGTGAGCAGGCTTCGGGCCGTCGCACACGACCGTGCGTGCGTGTTTCCACCCGGCCCGACTGCACTCCACCCCTCTGAGCCGGCCTCGCATCGCTCTCCGAACTGATTCCCAGGTTGCTCACAGGTTCGTCGTGGAAGGTGGTGGACATGAGTGAAGATCGACGGAATGCCCGCCTGCTTCCCGTTCGGCGTGCGCTCGCCGCAGCCGGGATCGCCGGGTTGGTCGCCGGTGGCGGCATCGCGGCCGCCGCGGACGCCTCTTCGTCCGACGCGGCCGTCGCCGCTCCCCTCGTCTCGGCAGGCTTCGGAACACCGGATGCGGTGTCCAGCGGATTCTGAAGACGCGGAAAGTAACCACAGCATGACCGGTGCGCGTAGCGCGACCGAATGGTCGACGTGGGGTGGGCACGTGCGTGTCGTCGTCACCGACCCGGGCGCCCTCGATTCGGCCGCCAACCTGGTGCGCGGCTATCTCGCGGCAGCAGACGCCGCGGTCAATCGCGAGCGATCCGACGCCGAGATCCACTCTCTCCGGCACGGGAAGAACAGCGTGACCCCACTGTTCGCCCGATTCATCGCCGATGCACTGTCTGCGGCACGGATCACGGACGGAAAGCTCGACCCCACGTCGGCATCCACCACCCACTCCTGGCGCACGGTCGGGGTCGACGGAACCGAGGTGACGCTGCCCGAGGGAGTGCAGCTCGATCTCACGGCCACCGCTCGCGCGAGCTCGGCAGACCACTGCGCCTCGACCACCGCCGAACTCCTCGGCTGCGGCGTGCTGGTGGCCCTGGGCGGCGACATCGCCACCGCCGGACCTACGCCGCCGGGTGGGTGGCAGATACAGGTTCAAGACCTGCCGGGCGACCCCACCTGCCAGGTGTCGATTCCGTCGGGTGCGGGCGTGGCGACCGCCAGCACCGTGAAACCCCTGCGTCCCGACCCGATGGCGTTGTGGCGCACGGTGTCCGTGGTGGCCGACTGCTGCACCACCGCCCACGCAACCAGTACGGCAGCAGTCGCGATGGGCGGCGGCGCCGTCAGCTGGCTGGCCGAACTGAAGCTACCCGCGCGACTGGTGGATCAGGAGTTCCGGGTGAGCACCGTCAATGGATGGCCACACTAGCGGCGCGCTCAGTGCTGCAGCCGAACGGCGTATCCGGCGGCGTCGAGCGCGTCGAGCAGATCCTGCCGATGTCCCGGGCCACGGGTCTCTACGGTGAGGAATACCTCCACCTCGTCCAGTGCGAGTGAGCCACCGGTCCGGGAGTGAACAACGTCGACCACGCTGGCCCCGTTCCCGCTGACGACTTCGAGGAGGCCGACCAGACCACCCGGTCGGTCCGGAATGGTCACGTGCACACCGAGATAGCGTCCCGACGCGCGCAACCCGTGGTTGACGACATGGGTCAGCAGTAGCGGGTCGACGTTGCCGCCCGACAGCACGGCGCAGACCTTTCCGGTGAGGCCGAGCTCGGCCTGGGCGCAACTGATCAGAGCCGCCACCGCCGCGGCGCCGGCGGGTTCGACGATGAGTTTCGCGCGCTCTAGGCACAACAGCAGGGCGCGGGACAGCGCGTCCTCGCTCACCGTGACGATGGCATCGACCTGAGTGCCGACGTGCGCGAACGGGACGTCGCCCGGTCGGCCGACCGCAATGCCGTCGGCCATGGTGGACATGCTCGCCAACGGCACAGGACGGCCTTCGGCGAGCGAAGCGGGCCACGCGGCTGCTTGCTCGGCCTGGACGCCGATGATGCGCACGTCGGGACGCAACTCCGACACCGCGGCGGCGATCCCCGCAATGAGGCCACCACCGCCCGTCGGAACGACAATGGTGCCGACGTCCGGCTCCTGCTCCAGAATTTCGAGGCCCACCGTCCCCTGCCCTGCCACGATGTCGACGTGGTCGAACGGGTGAATCAGCACCGCCCCGGTCTCCGCAGCGAATTCCTTCGCCGCCACCAGGGCGTCGTCCACGGTGTCACCGGTCAGATGCACGGTCGCGCCGTAGGCCTTGGTTGCGACGAGTTTCGGTAGGGGCGCGCCCGTCGGCATGAAGACGGTCGACGCGATGCCCAGGTCGGTGGCCGCCCAGGCCACACCCTGGGCGTGATTACCGGCACTCGCGGCGACGACACCACACGCGCGTTCCTCCTCGGCGAGATTCGCGATCCGGTAATACGCACCACGCGGCTTGAAAGAACCCGTGCGCTGGAGATTTTCGCACTTGAGCGACACCTCGTGCCCGCACCGCTCGGACAACGCCCTCGATGCGATCACCGGCGTCCGGCGCATCACGGGGGCCAGCAGCCTACGGGCTGCCCTGATCTGCTCGAGCGTGACGGATTCCACGCGGGCCAGCATAGGGCGCTCCGCGCCCCGTGCGCCTTTTTGGTAGTTGCCGCTACCAAAAAGGCGCACGGGCGGCGAAGCCGCCTACTTCAGCGCCTGCTCGATGTCGCCCACGAGGTCGGCCGCGTCTTCGACGCCGACGGACAGCCGCACGAGGTCGTCCGGGACCTCGAGCAGCGAACCGGCGGTGGAGGCGTGCGTCATCGCACCGGGGTGTTCGATGAGCGATTCGACACCACCGAGCGACTCGGCGAGGGTGAAGATCTCGGTTCGCGAGCAGAAGTCCAGCGCCGCCTGCTTGCCGCCGGCGAGCCGGACGGAGATCATGCCGCCGAAACGACGCATCTGCTTCTCGGCGATCTTGTGACCGCTGTGCGATTCGAGGCCGGGGTAGATGACCTTGGAGACGGCCGGGTGCCCGGTGAGCAACTCCACGACCTTTTCGGCGTTGTCACTGTGCCGCTCCATGCGCAGGGCGAGGGTCTTGATGCCGCGCAGCGTGAGGAAGGCATCGAAGGGACCGGGTACGGCGCCGGCGCCGTTCTGGAGGAATGCGAATGCCGCGTCGAGTTCTTCGTCGTTGGTGACCAGTGCGCCGCCGACGACGTCGGAGTGGCCGCCGATGTATTTAGTGGTCGAGTGCAGGGCGATGTCGGCGCCGAGCTGCAGCGGCTGCTGCAGGTAAGGCGACGCGAACGTGTTGTCGACGACGATCTTCGCGTCGGCAGCGTGCGCCACCTCGGTGAGCGCTTCGATGTCACCGATGGTGAGCAACGGGTTGGTGGGGGTCTCGACCCACACCAGTTTGGTGTTCGGCCGGATCGCGTTGCGCACGGCATCCACATCGGACACCGGTACAGGGGTGTATTCGATACCCCACTGGGAGAAGACCTTGTCGATCAGGCGGAACGTGCCACCGTAGGCGTCGTTGGGGATGACGAGGTGGTCGCCCGGGCGGAGAACAGCACGCAGGACGCAGTCGGTGGCGGCCATGCCCGAGCCGAACGCCCGGCCGTACGTGCCCGACTCCAGGGCTGCGAGGTTGGCCTCGAGCGGCCGGCGGGTGGGGTTGCCCGTGCGGGCGTACTCGAACCCGTTACGCATGCCGCCGACGCCGTCCTGTGCGAACGTCGAGCTCGCGTAGATCGGGACGTTGACGGCGCCGGTCTGCGGGTCGGGGTCGAATCCGGCGTGCACGGCCTTGGTGGAGAAACCCTGCCAGCTGATGTTGTCCGCTTTGCTGCGCTGCTCACTCATGTAGGCCAGCGTAGTGGGGACCTAATCTTGCAGATACTTCGCAATCGCGAATGCGACGTCGAGCTTGGTCTCGTCGCTCACGGAGGGGTCGATCGCGTTGACGATGATGCTGTGTGTCGGCGTGAGCAGTGCCATGGCGACGACGTCGAGGACCACCCCGTCCACTGCCGTGGACCGCGGATCGGGGATCACATTCGTCCCGTTCCTCATCTCGACGATGACCACCGGGTCCGTCGCCTGCGGCTTGACGGACGCCGTGAGGGTGCTCAGCACGTTGGCCGGCCCCTTCGACCACGAGCAGGTGGGATCGGCGGAGCCCGGCAGGGCTGCCTCGGTGAGATACGGCCGGTCCGATACCAACGACCCCAGCACCTCCGTCAGGTGGTCGCAGTCGGTCGACTCGGCCACCACCGCAGAGCTGGGTTTCGCTGTCGCCACCGATGCCGGCTGGGCGACACCGTCGACCGCCTGCCCGCACCCGGCAACCATCAGTCCGATGATCGGAACCCCCACGACACGACACAGACGAGCACCCACTGATTTCCCCCCTCGGATGTGGAACGGGCCGCCCGCGTCCGGCGAGCAGCCCGTCCCGATGTCTCGCCCTAGGACCCGGCGCTGAGGAAACCGAGCAGGTCGTGGCGAGTGATGACGCCGGCCGGCTTACCGTCGTCCACCACCATCAGCGCGTCGGTATCCCCCAGCGCCTTCGTCGCGGCCGATACCGGCTCACCCGAACCGATGAGCGGGAAAGGCTTGCTCATGTGCTTCTCGACCGGATCGGCGAGGTGGGCACGGCCTTCGAACACGGCGCTGAGAAGGTCGCGCTCCGTCACACTTCCCGCGACCTCACCGGCCATGACGGGGGGCTCGGCCCCGACGACGGGCATCTGGGACACCCCGTACTCGCGGAGGATCTCGATGGCGTCGCGCAGCGTCTCGGACGGGTGCGTGTGAACGAGGTCCGGGAGCTCGCCGGACTTGCCGCGCAGCACGTCGCCGACCGTCTTCTCGTCCGGCTTGCCGTCGAGCGGGGTGCGGAGGAAGCCGTAGGAGGCCATCCATTTGTCGTTGAAGATCTTGGACAGGTAGCCGCGTCCGCCGTCGGGGAGGAGAACGACAATCACCGCGTCGGGACCCTCACGCTTGGCGACCTCGAGTGCGGCGACGACGGCCATGCCGCACGATCCGCCGACCAGCAGGCCTTCTTCACGCGCGAGTCGGCGCGTCATCTCGAAGGAGTCGGCATCGGAGACGGCGATGATTTCGTCGGGGATGGACGGGTCGTAGGCGCTCGGCCAGAAGTCCTCGCCGACACCTTCGACCAGGTAGGGACGGCCGGTGCCGCCGGAGTACACGGAGCCCTCGGGGTCGGCGCCGATGATCTTGACCTTCCCGCCCGACACCTCCTTGAGGTAGCGGCCGGTGCCGGTGATGGTGCCGCCGGTGCCGACGCCCGCGACGAAGTGGGTGATTCTTCCGTCGGTGTCGGCCCAGATCTCGGGTCCGGTGGTCTCGTAATGGCTCTGCGGACCGCCCGGGTTGGCGTACTGGTTCGGCTTCCACGCGCCGGGAATGTCGCGGGCGAGGCGGTCGGACACGCTGTAGTAACTGTCGGGGTGTTCCGGCGCGACCGCGGTCGGGCACACCACGACCTCGGCGCCGTAGGCTTTGAGGACGTTGCGCTTGTCTTCGCCGACCTTGTCGGGGCACACGAACACGCACTTGTACCCACGTTTCTGTGCCACCAGGGCCAGCCCGACGCCGGTGTTGCCGGACGTGGGTTCGACGATGGTTCCGCCCGGCTTCAGCTCGCCCGACGCCTCGGCGGCGTCGATCATCTTGACCGCGATGCGGTCCTTCGAGCTTCCGCCGGGGTTCAGGTACTCGAGCTTGGCTGCAACGGTCCCGTGCTCGCCGCCGATAACCGAAGTGAGCTTGACGAGAGGGGTGTTGCCGATCAGGTCGACGACGTGTTCCGCGATGCGCATGACTCCATGGTCCCAGATGCGCAGATCGGATGCTCACAGACGTCCGGCACGAGACATCGGACGCGGCTAGATTGGTACGGACGCAGTCCGCCGGAACCCGTGAGAAACACACCAGGTAGCGGAAAGGTGAGTGCAGTGCCGAAGAGCACCTGGCAAACCGGAGTGAAGGCCGGCGCCACGGCGGTAGTAGCGGGATCGAGCGCAGGAACACTGTCCTGGGTGGCGTACTCATACCTCATGTCGCAGGCGACGGCGGCGAGAGGCGTCATCGGACGCAACGTCGCGAAACCGCCGGAGGCCGACGGCGTGTACGCCCCTGGCAGCGCGGACGTGGAACGCTGGCGTCGCGGCGCACCGTTCGACCTGCACCTGATGATCTTCGGCGACTCGACCGCTGCAGGCGTGGGCTGCCTGACGGCGGAGGAAGTGCCCGGCGTGCAGATCGCCCGCCGCCTCGCCGACGAGACGGGTAAGCGGGTTCGGCTGAGCACCAAGGCAATCGGCGGTGCCACCTCGCGGGGACTCAGCGGCCAGGTCGACGCGATGTTCGTGGCGGGGCCGCCGCCGGACGCCGCCGTCATTCTCGTCGGAGCCAACGACGTCACAGCGAAGAACTCGATTCGCGCCTCGGCCCACAGGCTGGGTGAGGCCGTCGCCCGATTGAGGGAGCACGACTGCGCCGTTGTCGTCGGGACGTGCCCCGACCTGGGAGTCGTCACAGCCATACCGCAGCCCCTGCGCACCGTCGTCCGCACGTGGGGCCTGCGTCTGGCGAGAGCGCAGGCGGTCGCGGTCACTGCGGCGGGGGGACATCCGGTTGCGCTGGCCGATTTGCTGGCGCGCGAATTCCTGGCTGCCCCCGACCGAATGTTCTCGGCCGACCACTTCCATCCTTCCGCTGCGGGATACGAACTGGCGGCAATGCAGATCGTGCCCGTCCTCGCCACCGCACTGGGCATGTGGCACGGCGGCCCTCTCCCGGACCTGCCCGAGGTCTCGGAAGCAGCCGAGGCACGCAAGTTCTCGACGCGAACACTCGCCTCGCTCAATCGCTTTCTGTGGCGACGTGCCGCGCGACGCCGCGCGACGGGTCGCCTCGACGACCTTCTCGGAATCGAGGAGGCGTCGGCGTCGCGAGTCCGGAAGGCCGCCCAGTGAGACGGAGATATCCGCGCACGGAGGTGACGACGTAGGTTGTCTGAACAGCCATGAAATCGGTGGCCTGCAACACAGTGCAGACCTCCGCAGCCGACAAAGGAGTTATTGATGCCCGAGGCAGTAATCGTCTCTGCAGTACGTTCACCGATCGGTCGGGCCATGAAGGGCTCACTGAAGTCGATCCGCCCGGATGATCTGACGACGCAGATGGTTGCCGCGGCGCTGGCGAAGGTCCCCGAGCTCGACCCCACCGAGATCGACGACCTGCTCCTGGGCTGCGGTCAGCCGGCCGGGCAGTCCGGGTTCAACATCGCCCGGGTCGTCGCCGTGCAGCTGGGCTACGACTTCCTGCCCGGTGTGACCGTCAACCGGTACTGTTCGTCCTCGCTGCAGACCACCCGCATGGCGCTGCACGCGATCAAGGCCGGCGAGGGCGACGTCTTCATCTCCGCCGGTGTCGAGTCGGTGTCGAGCTTCGTCACCGGCAACGCCGACGGTCTGCCCAACACGAAGAACCCCACGTTCGCCGACGCCGAGGCCCGGACCGGCAAGCTCGCCGAGGGCGGCGTCGCCTGGACCGATCCGCGTGAGGACGACCTGCTGCCCGACGTCTACATCGCGATGGGTCAGACCGCCGAGAACGTGGCATCGGCCACCGGCATCAGCCGTGAGGAGCAGGACCGCTGGGGTGTGCGGTCGCAGAACCGTGCGGAGGAGGCCATCAAGAACGGGTTCTTCGAGCGGGAGATCACTCCGGTCACCCTTCCCGACGGCACCGTCGTCAGCACCGACGACGGCCCGCGCGCCGGCACCACCTATGAGGCCGTCAGCCAGCTCAAGCCGGTGTTCCGGCCGGACGGCACCGTCACCGCCGGCAACGCCTGCCCGCTCAACGACGGCGCCGCCGCGCTGGTGATCATGTCGGATACGAAGGCGAAGGCCCTCGGATTGACTCCGCTGGCCCGGATCGTGTCGACCGGTGTGTCGGGTCTGTCGCCCGAGATCATGGGTCTCGGCCCGATCGAGGCCGTGAAGAAGGCGCTCGCACTGGCCGGGAAGAGTGTCTCGGACATCGACCTCTTCGAGATCAACGAGGCCTTCGCGGTCCAGGTCCTCGGTTCGGCCCGTGAGCTGAAGATCGACGAGGACAAGCTGAACATCTCCGGTGGCGCCATCGCCCTCGGCCACCCGTTCGGCATGACCGGTGCCCGCATCACCAACACCCTGCTCAACAACCTGCGTGAGCAGGACAAGACGTTCGGCGTCGAGACCATGTGCGTCGGCGGCGGGCAGGGCATGGCCATGGTCCTCGAACGCCTGAGCTGAGGCGGCTCCGCCGCCCGTGCGCCTTTGTGGTAGCTGGAACAACCAAAAAGGCGCACGGGCGCGAAGCGCGAGAAGGCCCCCGAGAGCATGCTCTCGGGGGCCTTCTCGTGGAACTGCTAGTCGTTGTTGAAGTAACTCAGCAGGCGGAGGATCTCGACGTACAGCCACACCAGGGTGACCGTGAGTCCGAAGGCGACTCCCCAGGCGGCCTTCTCCGGCGCCTGAGCGCGGATCAGCTGGTCAGCAGCGTCGAAGTCCAGCAGGAAGCTGAAGGCGGCGATACCGATGCAGACGAGGCTGAAGATGATGGCCATCGTGCCGCCGTCACGCAGTCCGAGCCCGCCTTCGACGAAGAAGCTGGCGATCACGTTGCCCAGAGCGAGGACGACGACACCGATGAGAGCACCGATGATCATCCGCGTCAGGCGGGGCGTGACTCGGATCGCGCCCGTCTTGTAGACGACGAGCATGCCGAAGAACACACCGAACGTACCGAGGACTGCTTGGCCGATCAGCGCCGCGCCACCGACTCCACCGAACGTGATGTCAGTGAACATGAACGACAGCGCCCCGAGGAACAGACCTTCCGCGACGGCGTAGGCGAGCACGATCGCCGGGTTGTCCATCTTGCGGCCGAAAGTGGCGATCAGCACCAGGACGAGACCGACCAGGCCGCCACCGATGACCAACGGCCCCGCGAGCCCCGCGTCGTTGGTGACCAGGAAGTAGGAGATGATCGCCGAGACCGTGAGCACACCGAGTGTGATTCCGGTCTTCGTGACGACATCGTCGATGGTCATCGAACGGTAGTCGGGGCCTGTGCGGTAGGGCTCGGCCTGGGTGTACTGAGGCTGACCGAACTGCTGCGTGACCTGCGCGGCGCCGGCCGTCGTAGATCCGAACGAGGCGTATCCGCCGTTGCCCTCTTGTTTGGGCAGGTTACGGAACACCGGGTTACTGGTGGTGCGCACCGTGCACATCCCTTCTCGTGGCTCGCCGGGTGGATCCGGGTTCTCTCATATGATGAACGTCCGGCACCCCACCGCGAGTTCCCGTTCTTCGCTTCGGGTCGGACAATTCGGACTCTACCGGTGCCGCAGTGGCGGCCGCCAGACGAGTGCCCGGCGGCGCGGCGATCAGGCGATCGACCGGGTCACGGTGAATTTGGCGTTGCGGCCGACCACGTCGGTGCGCCCGACCAGCCGTTGCAGCCGGCCTCGATACCCGAGATGAGAGTTGTACACGGTCCACATTTCGCCACCGGAACGGAGTACCCGTCCCGCCTCGGCGAACATCTTGATGGCGACACCGGTGTGTACGGCCGCGCCGACGTGGAACGGTGGATTACAGAGGACGACGTCGCAGCTTCCGGTGGGCAGTGTCGACATCACGTCGTCGCGCAGTGTGCTCACCCGGTCGGCGACTCCGTTGACACGGGCCGTGGCCGAAGCGGATGCGACTGCGGCCGCCGACTGGTCGGTGGCGATGACCGAGATGCCGGGCCGCAGCCGAGCGAGGCTGACAGCCAGGATGCCGGTGCCGCAGCCGAGGTCGACGGCGGTCTGCGCGGCGGGGTTCACGCGCGGGAGGAAGTCGAGGAGGCACCGGGTACCGATGTCCAGTGTGGAACCGGCGAACGCGGCTCCGTGGGAGACGACATCGAGGCCGAGCTCGTCGATATGTTCGGTGACCGGGAAACTTGACCGAGCGGACGCCACCGGACCGCTCGCGATCAGCACCCGCGACTTCTGCCGCCCGAGCGTTGCCCGCACGGACGCGAACGAGCGGTGGAGCACCTCGTTCATCCCGGTGGAAATGTGCTTGTTCCGGCCGCCGGCGAAAACCACCACGCCGGGGTCGGCGTGACGCGCGATCACCTCGGCGATCTCGGCGAGCTCGCTCAGGCTCCGCGGCAATTGCAGCAGGACCACGCGCGCACCCTCGAGTAGGTCCTGCCCGAGGGCGCACTGCCGATAGCACGACGTCAGACCTGCCGCCTCAGCGTTGCGGGCCAGCGCCTGCTCCCCCGTCAGCGGATCCTGGAACACCCGGATGCCGGTGGAGGCGTGCGTTACCGCGGCGCCGAGTGTGAGCGCACCGTAGTGGTCCCCGATCACGGCGACGGTTCCCGCAGGCGCGTCCGCTAGAGCGGTCGCGGCCTCGTCGAGGATCAGACGGTCTGCGGCGTCGACGGCCACCAGGTTCGGTGCCTCGACATCGGGGCGGCGCCGCAAGAGAGCGAACAGTGAATCACGGTCGAGCACGTTACTGCGACACCCACTCGACCACGTTGTCGACGCTTTCGCGGTGGGTACGGAATTGGTTGACCGGGTTTCCGGGGTCGGCGTAGCCGAACGAGACACCGCAGACGACTTTGCGCTCCTCCGACAGCGAGAAGAAGTCGCGGATATAGGGCGAACTTCCTGCGAGCGCCGCCTGGGGAATGGTGGCGACCCCGAGGCTCTGCGCCGCGAGGAGAAAGCTGTCGACGTACAGGCCGCAGTCGACGGCGCCGTAGGTTCCGAGAGCCTCATGGGTGGTGACGATCGCGACGTGCGGTGCCCCGAACAGGTCGAAATTCTTCATGGTCTGTTCGGCCGAGGCCGCCCTGTCCCCCGGCGCTATCCCCACACTCGAATACAGCTGCATGGCACATTCCCGGCGACGCAGCTTGTGCTCGCCCCGGTACTCGCGGGGAAAGTCGAAGTCCGATTCTTGCGGATGGCTGCGCACGTACTCTGCGAGTCCCGTACGAAACCGTTCGGTTCCTTCTCCCTCCGTGATCGCCACCTGCCACGGCTGCGTGTTGCACCACGACGGCGTCTGCTGCGCCAACTCGAGGATCCGCTCGATCACCTGACGCGGCACCTGACGGGGCAGAAAGGCCCGGCAACTGATCCGCTCGTCGAGAAGCGTGGCGAAAATGCCTGCGGCCGGGTTCGTGTCGGGTGCCGCAATTCCGGTGTCGGTCACGTAGAAATCTCCTCAGGTTCGCTCGCTCTCGAACACGCTCTCGGGAATGTGCGACCGCGATATGCTGGCGTCAGTGCACCGAGAAGGTGATGTCATGAGTGTGCCACGAGGCCCGGAAGGAGAAGCCGGGCCGACCGACTCGGATCCGCGAACAACTACGCGGGTCGCCGTCACCGACATCGTCGCAGAACTCTCGGCAGAAGGGTTCGACGATGCACGGGAGATCGGCCGGGGTGGGTTCGGGGTCGTCTACCGCTGCCTCCAGAGCGCCCTCGATCGCACAGTGGCCATCAAGGTTCTCTCGTCCGACCTGAGAGACGAGGATCGCGCGCGGTTCCTGCGCGAGCAGCGCGCGATGGGCAAGCTGTCCGGGCATCCCCACGTCGTCGACATCCTTCAATCGGGGGTGACGCCGAGCGGCAGGCCGTACATCGTGATGCCGTATCACCCGCGCGATTCACTCGAGGCCTGGGTACGCCACGAAGGACCCCTGCCCTGGGCGGAGGTGCTTCGGGTCGGGATCAAGTTGGCGGGGGCGCTCGAGACGGCGCATCGCGCGGGGACGCTGCACCGGGACGTCAAGCCGGCCAACATCCTGCTCACCGGCTACGGCGAACCCCAGCTCACCGACTTCGGCATCGCCCGCGTGTCGGGCGGATTCGAAACTACGTCGAGCATGATCACCGGTTCGCCCGCGTACACCGCGCCCGAGGTGCTCAGGGGTGAGCCCCCTTCCGTGGCGTCGGACGTGTACAGCCTCGGCGCCGCATTGTTCTGTCTCCTCACGGGACATGCTGCGTTCGAGCGCCGCAGCGGCGAGAGGCTCGTCGCGCAGTTCCTGCGGATCGCCACCCAACCTGTTCCGGATCTTCGGGGGGAAGACGTTCCGGACGACGTGTGCTCCGCGATCGAACATGCCATGGCCGACGATCCGGCCGATCGTCCCACTGGTGCAGCGGATTTCGGCCGAGAATTACAGGAGGCGCAACGCAGGCACAATCTCGGCGTCGACGAGATGGCACTGCCCTCCACGGTCGACGAATTCCCGCGTGTGGAACAGTCGGCAACCCCGACCACTCAGTCGGCCGTGTCCGGACGCGGCCGCAGTTATCGCCGGCGCTCGGGCGCCACACCACCCAGCGCCGCGGCTCGCTTCCGTCCGCCGACGCCGATGCGGTTGCTGGTTCCGCGGACCCGGCCGCTCGAGATGCTTCGACGAGGTCACCGCCGACGGCTGGCGTTGATCCACGCGCCCGCCGGGTTCGGGAAGAGCACGGTCGCCGCGCAGTGGCGTGACGAACTCGTCCGCGAGGGCGCCGTCGTCGCCTGGCTGACTGTGGACAACGACGACAACAACGTCGTGTGGTTCCTGTCCCACCTCGTCGAGGCGATCCGCCGGGCCGATCCGTCGCTCGCCGACGAACTGGGGCAGGCACTCGAGGAGAACGGCGAGGATGCCGAACGGTACGTGCTGACTTCGCTCGTCGACCAGGTCCACGAAGGCCGGCGACACGTGGTGGTGATCATCGACGACTGGCACCGGGTGTCCGACCCGAAAACGATCGCGGCCATGGATTTCGTCCTCGAGAATGGTTGCCACCACCTTCAGATCGTGGTGACGAGCCGCTCCCAGGTGGGACTTCCGCTGGCGAAGCTCCGCGTCCGAGACGAACTCGTGGAAATCGACAGCCGGGCGTTACGTTTCGATCTCGGTGAGTCACAGCGATTCCTCGTCGACATCGGCGGACTCGAACTCGCCGACGCCGACGTCGAGGCGCTCGAAGAGACGACGGACGGATGGGTCGCGGCACTGCAACTGGTCTCCCTGTCGCTGCGGGACCGATCCGATCCCGGCGACCTCATCCGGCACATGTCGGGTCGGCATCACGCCATCGGTGAGTACCTGGCCGAGAACGTCCTGAGCACGCTCGAACCCGCGCTACTCGACTTCATGCTCGCGACCTCGATCACCGAGCGTGTCTGTGGCGACCTCGCGTCGGTGCTGGCGAACGTGCCGCGGGGGCAGGCCCTGCTCGAACAGGTCGAGTCACGGGACCTGTTCCTGAGGAGCCTCGACGACGACCGGGAGTGGTTCGAATACCATCACCTTTTCGCCGAGTACCTTCGCCGACGCCTCGAACGCGATCAGCCCGAACGAGTTCCGGCATTGCACCGCGCCGCCGCGCAATGGTTCGCCGACCACCACTACGTGAGCGACGCCGTCAATCACGCCCTGGCGACGGACGACCTCGACACGGCGGTGACCGTCGTCGAAACGCAGGGAATGCGCCTGGTCGAACACTCCCGGATGGTGGCCTTGCTGGGTTTGGTGGAGAAGCTGCCACCCACTGTCGTGGAGTCCAGCCCTCGCATCCAGATCGCCGTCGCGTGGGCGAGCATCCTGCTCCAGCGGGCGCCGGAAACCCTGCGCGCGCTCTCCCGCGTTGCTGCCGCCCTCGAGCATTCCCCGCTGAGCGAGTCCGAGCGCGCGGACATCCGGTTGGAGGGCGACGTCATCAGGGCCGTCATCGAGGTGTCGGCGGATCGCGTCGCCAAGGTCCCCGAGCTCATCGCCGAGGTGTTCGCACGGCCGGAGGCCCTGCGCTCGTGGATCGTATCCGTCGCCGCCAATCTGGCGTCCGCCGTCGCCATCGCCAGATTCGAGTACGGGGAGGCCCGTCGCCTGCAGCAGTGGGCAATCCCCTACCACCGGCAAACCGTCGGCGCGTTCAACCAGATGTACGGCTACAGCTTCGCGGGCCTCGCCGCCATGGAGCAACTGGACATCGCTGCCGCCGAAGAAGATTTCCGGCTGGCCGTGCAGGTGGCGACGAAAGCGAGCGGTGAGCACTCGCACGCCGCACGACTCGCCGGGACGTTGCTCGGCGAATTGCTGTACGAGCAGGGTCATCTCGACGAGGCCGAGCGGCTGCTGGACGAAAGCTACGAGCTCGGCCGGGAGGGTGGGCTGGTCGACTTCATGATCGCCCGCTTCGTGACATCAGCCCGGTTGAAGGCCGGGCGCGGGGATTTCGCTTCGGCGGCCCGGCACCTGGACGAAGGAGCCACGGTGGCCACTACGCTGGGGCTTCCTCGACTCCTGGCCAGAGTTCAGAACGAGCGGGCTCGTCTCGGACTTCCACCGTCTCCACCAGAGTCGCAACCGCCTGCGACGCCCATGCGCCCACCTGATTTCGGTTATGCCGAGATAGTCGCGCAGCTCGACGATGCGACCGCGATCCGCGGGCAAATGACGGATCAGCCCGGTATCGCATGCGAACGCGCCGAAGCATGGGTGCGCCGAGTCGAAGCGCAGAACAGGCCGAGGGCGACACTGCAGGCCAAGCGCCTTCTGGTCGCGTGCCTGGTTGCGGCAGACCGCGTCGACGAAGCCAAGCCGGTTCTGGCCGAGGTGGTCTCGACCTGCGCTCGAATCGGGTTCGTGCGCTATGTCGTCGACGGGGGTCCCCGAATGATTCCTCCGCTTGCCGCCCTGCTGGCGGACAAGCAGGGCGGACGCTGGCCAGCCGACTGGCCGGAGGTTTCCGCCGACTTCCTCGCCGCCGCGTTGGCAGGCCACACACCTCTGGAAAATTAGCGTTCGCTTTATTGACTACGCCAAGAAACGGTGATGCAGTGTGATCGTGGACACACACACTCGGCTGGCCGGCCTGCTTCGCGGTGCTTCGCTGCGAGTCACGGCGCCCCGGGTAGCGGTCCTCACCGAGGTCCATCGGCAACCGCACTCGGACGCCGACACCATCACGACCGGTGTGCGCAACCAGCTGGGTTCGGTGTCGACCCAGGCTGTCTACGACGTTTTGCGAGCCCTCACCGAAGCCGGGCTGATCCGTCGTATCGAACCGCCCGGATCCCCGGCTCGCTACGAGACCAGAGTCGGTGACAACCACCACCACGTCGTGTGCCGAAAGTGCGGTTCGATACGCGACATCGACTGTTCCGTAGGCGAAGCACCCTGCCTGACACCCGATTCCACCCACGGTTTCGTCATCGACGAAGCCGAGGTTCTCTATTGGGGCACCTGCCCCGACTGCCACGCGCACGCGTCGGCCACCAGCGGGTGACGAATTCGAGGAAACAAGCAGCGCCGATCCAGCGCGGTACCGGCCTTTCGCCACGACGGCACCGCCGGACGACCTATCGTGGAACGGTTGATGCTGCCTGCCGAAAGGTTGCTCGCATGTGCCGGTTGTTCGGTTTGTCCGCTGCTCCACATCGTGTCCGTGCGTCGTTCTGGTTGCTCGATGCGCCGGACAGCCTGACGCAGCAGAGTCACCGGGAACCGGACGGCACCGGGCTGGGGACGTTCGCCGAAGACGGCACTCCGGTGGTGGAGAAACAGCCGCTGGCCGCCTATGAGGACATCGAGTTCGCACAGGAAGTGAAGCATCGGTATTCGAGTACGTTCGTCGCGCACATACGATTCGCCACCACGGGTGAACTGTTGCCGGCGAACACGCACCCGTTCACACTGCGCGGCCGGATCTTCGCGCACAACGGCGTGATCGGAAATCTGGCGGCTCTCGACACCGAATTGGGCCCCGACCTGGACCTTGTGGAGGGTGACACCGATTCGGAGCGCTTCTTCGCCCTCGTGACCCGGCACATCGACCGGAACGGTGGTGACGTCACGGCCGGGATCAGCACAGCGGCGCAGTGGGTGGCGGACAATCTGCCCGTCTACGCCCTCAACCTGGTGCTCACCACCCCGGAGGAACTCTGGGCGCTGCGCTATCCGGACACGCACGACCTCCTGGTTCTCGAGCGGCGACCCGGTGGCCCGAGCGGAAGCAGGCATCTGCAACACACCAGCAGCTCAGGCCGAGTCCGGGCCCGGTCCGAGCACCTCGCTCAGCATCCCGCGGTGATCGTCGCGAGCGAACAGATGGATGAGGACCCGGGATGGACCCCGCTACGGCCGGGCGAGCTGCTGCACGTCGACCGGAATCTCACAGTCAGCCGCGAGGTGGTCCTCGACCGACCACCCCGCGACCTCATTCATCTCGACGACCTCGACAGCCGGGCAGCCGCCGCGCAGCACGAAAACTAGCGAGCAAGCACCTACTGCGCGGAGAGACCCGGCTGGGTGTCGATCCGGCTGGGTCCGCCGTTGAAGGTGCCCGCCTTCCCGAACGACCATTCGCCGTCCTTGCCACAGACCAACACCCCGTTGCGGTCACCCGGGTTCGCGTAACCGATAACGGTGGTGTTGCCGTTGGCGTCGTCCTGCACGATGGGGCACCCCTTTCCGGGGCCGTTGTTGGGGTCGACGGGGACGGCATTGGCCGTGGTTGCCGCACCCAGAGCGCCGAGGATCGGCAGGGCTGCGAAGGCGAGAGCGGCAATGGTTCGGCGGGTGTTGATCATTCGGTCTCCAGAAGATGTCGGGTAGGTGTCTTGCTGACAGGTACTACTGTGCCGATTGCGGCGCACGGTTTTAAGCAACCCCAGGGGTGGGATCCGCTCACCTACCGCGCTTGCCGCACACGCCTTCAGCGCACCTACTCTGCCCAGTACTCCAGCATCGGTTCGCTTGCGAGTTGGTTCGACCCCTCGGTGATGACGAGTGCCTCCGGAGACAGCGAATACTGCACACCCGCATTGGTGACCGCGAAACCGGTGGCGGTGCGCACGGGATCGTCGATCTCGACGGATGCCCCGTCACTCAGTCGCACACCCTTGTAGTAGAGCCGGCCCACGCCGGTCTCACAAATGACGACGAGCGACTGCGTGGTGCGGCCGAGTGCCACCGCCGGGTTCGACGAGTTGCAGCGCGCACCCGACACCCCCACGAATCCCTGACCGTCCGTCCCCGACGACTGTGGCGGCGGCGCACCGGTTCTGGCCGGATTCGCGCTCGGAGTGAGGCGCACATTCTGAACGGTGACCGCGACGTCACCGGGGAGAATCGTCAGGTAGCCGTCGCCCTGCACGATGCCATTCGCGATGATGCACTCGAAGTCGCCCGTCAGGCAGGACAACCGTTCCCAGTACCCGTGCGAAGCAGTCGGACTGACGACGTACTCACCGGGCTGAATGTCGGCGCCGACCTTGAAGGTCCCATTGTCGGGTAGGGATTTCGGCGTCGGCGGAAGGGCCGCAGCCGGGGGCGGCTGCACCGGGACGGGCTGCACCGGGGCGGCGACGGAGGAGCTAGGAGGTGGCACAGTTGTGGCCGCGGGAATCGCGCGGGGATCGTTTTGACCACTGCAGCCGACGAGACAGAGCAACAGGGCAGGCACCACGATCGAGAGCGTCTTCACCAGGTCAACCTCAGCAGTATCGGGTCCCACGCACGAACGGCGCAGCTACTCGATTGGTCGGTCGACCTCCGCGGAACGTTACGTGCCGTTGTTCGTACATCCAGCGAAGCCGAATTCGAGATGACATACTCCCGGTGGTTCTCGTCTCGTCTCGTCTCGTCCCGGTCACCGAGTTCTCCGGAAGGACACACCGATGAACGTTCCTCTTGCCGCCCGATCCGTAGGAATCGCCGCCGCCGTCACCGCCCTCGGCCTTTTTGTAGCACCGACCGCGTCCGCGGAACCCGACGACGTCACCGTCGACATCGTCGGAGAAGACAATGCGGTGGTGATGGGAGTGCGGTACGACGCCCCCGGGGCCGTCGTCTGCATCATGGCCGTCGTACCCGAAGACGGCACCGTTGCTGTGGCGACGATCGGCCCCACCATCGTGATGGACGGAGACGACGTCGACCTGAAGGCCGCCGTCGAGCCCGGCGACTACACAGTGCAGTGGAGTTGCTCGAGCGTGCCGGCGTTCGAGCAGTGGGGTACCACTCCCCCGATGACCACCGGCACCGCGACGCCCGTCGCCGTCACCGTGACCGGAACGCCGGGGTCCGGCGGCTCCGGGAACCCGTTCGGAAGCTGACATGCGATCACCAAACCGCTGGTGAGCGGGCTGAGCCAGATATTTCCCGGGCGGGGCGTAACGAAATAGGTGTGAACGCGGATTCTCTCTATGGAATCCCGCAACGGACAGGAACCCACCGCCATGTCGACCGTCACTCATATCGATACCGCCCGCGCCCGCCGCTCCCGTAAGGTTCTCTTCATCGGGAACCCCACCGGATACAACGAGGTGTCGCAGTGGGCGATGGTCAAGCAGTCCCTGGTGGCGGACGGATTCGAGCCGGTCCGGACCATCGACGGCCCCACCCTCTGCGCGATCGTCACCGATGACGTACTCGACGCCGCCGGCTCACCGCACGACGCACGGACCATCGAGCACGCCCACGAGCAGGGTGTGCAGTGCATCAGCGTGACCGACACCACCCGAATCTGGCAGGCCACCGCCCGCGTCCGCGCCCGCATCGCCCAGAACGCTCCCACCGCACGGGTCAGCCCGCACCACCAAGGGGCCTGACGGCCTAAGCAGAGACCTGGCCGTTTACTGTGCCCCCAGTCGGACTCGAACCGACTCTGTGCGGATCAAGTCCCCGGAAGTGGATCCGCGTGAACTCCGCTGGACTCGATATCTGTTTATTCGCAACGTATTTCGTACATGCTCGTCCGTGCCGATCTATCTCCGTTTGTATCCATTTCTGACACCTCGCGCAACAAACTGTGCGGCTGTCCGCGGCGATTGTCGGTCGCAAGTATGGTCGAGAAATGACTGTGCGAGCGGGTGTGGTGGTCACGGGAACAGAAGTCTTGGCCGGTCGAGTCACCGACAAGAACGGCCCGTGGGTGGCCCAGCGACTACTCGAAATGGGAGTGGACGTCGCACACATCACGGTCTGCGGTGACCGGCCCGATGACCTGACCGCACAACTACGATTTCTCGCGGATCAGCACGTCGACTTGATCGTCACGACCGGGGGCTTGGGTCCGACCGCCGACGATCTCACCGTGGCGACCGTTGCCGCTCTGTACGGCCGCGAATTACACCTCGACGAGGAACTCGAGCAACGCATCCACGCAATCGTGCAGCGATGGCGAAGCCGACTGAGTGCTGCAACCGACTCCGAGCCACTACGGGCAGGTATCCGCAAGCAGGCAATGGTTCCGCAGGGCGCGCATTCTATTCCTCCGACCGGAACCGCCCCCGGTGTCGCGATACCCCCCAACGACTCCGAGACACTGCCCGCTGTCCTGATATTGCCCGGCCCGCCTCGTGAACTGCAGACGATGTGGCCGGAGGCACTCGACAGCGCGCCGATCGTCGAGGTCTTGACCCGGCGCGCGCAGATCCGTCAAAACACCATCCGCGCCTACGGTCTGTCCGAAGCCGACCTCGCCGCGACACTGCGCACCGCAGAGCGCCAGATCACGGGATTCGACGATCTCGAGATCACCACCTGCCTGCGGCTCGGAGAGCTCGAAATGGTGACCCGCTACGCAGAGTCGGCGGCAACCGCATACACGGAACTCGCAGGTCTTGTCGACGAACATCACGGCTCACAGGTCTTCTCGATTGACGGGTCCACCATCGACGACATCGTGGCGAACCGGTTAGCCGGCCATCGAATCGCCACGGCCGAATCGTGCACGGGTGGCATGATCGCCGCACGTCTCACCGATCGCGCAGGCTCGTCGGCCTACGTCATCGGCGCGGTGGTGTCCTACGCGAACGAGGTCAAGTCGGATCTTCTGGACGTGTCCGCCGAGATCATCGAAGAACACGGCGCCGTGAGCGAGCGGGTGGCGGCCACGATGGCAGAAGGCGTGCTGAGCAGACTGGGCGTCGACATCGCGGTATCTACCAGTGGCATCGCAGGACCAGGGGGTGGCACCGACCTCAAACCGGTCGGCACTGTCTGCTTCGCGATCGCCTCCACGGAGCGACCGACCGTCACCCGTACACTCCGGCTCCCCGGCGACCGCGCAAGCGTACGTGCGCTTTCCACCACCGCGGCCATGCACATGCTCGCCGACGCATTGGGGCCTGCCCAATAATCGAAATCGCTCACGCGAGGTGATCAAACAGTAGTACGTGCCCCCAGTCGGACTCGAACCGACACTGTGCGGATTTTAAGTCCGCTGCCTCTGCCAATTGGGCTATAGGGGCTGCTGGCCGCCGGGGTGGTGCCTCGGCGACGTCGCGCAGATCAGATTAGCTCAGCCGATGGACATCGCAATTCCGTCGAGGATGTCGTGCTCGCTGACCACGAGTTCGTCGATGCCGGCTTTGCGTTCCAGCTCCTCGGCGAGTGCGAGCGTGACGATCGCGCCGCCGCCGATGACGTCGACCCGGCCTGGGTGCATCGGCCCGAGTGCGGCCCGCTCGTCGTGCGTCATGGCGATCAGCGACTCGCAGACCTCACGCAGCCGGGATAGCGGGACGCGGGAGAGGTGGACCTGCTCGGCGTCGTACTCGGGCAGTTTCTTCGCCAGCGCGGCGATGGTGGTCATCGTGCCTGCCACGCCCACCCAGGTCCGGGCCTGCTCGACGGGCACACGGGCGAATGCTTCGTCGAGGCGCTCCTTCGCGAAGGTGCGTGCCGCCTCGACCTGCTCGGCGGTGGGCGGATCGTCGTGCAGGCATCTCTCGGTGATCCGCACACAGCCGATGTCGGTGGAGAACGCCGCGTGAACGCCGGACTCGTCACCGAGCACCACCTCGGTGGAACCGCCACCGAGGTCGACCACCACGAACGGACCCTGCGCCGCGTCGAGTTCGCCCACAGCACCGTTGAACGACAACCGCGCTTCCTCGTCCCCGGTGATCACCTCGGCACCGGCGCCCGCGATCACCGACCCCAGCACGTCCCTGGTCATCGAGAAGAAATCTTCTCGATTGGATGCGTCCCGGGTGGCGGAGGTGGCGACCATCCGGACGGCTGTCGCGCCGGCGTCGCTGATCAGGCTTGCATATTCACTGAGTGCGATTCGCGTGCGCTCGATGGCCTCGGGTGCGAGTCGACCGGTGGCGTCGACACCCTGCCCGAGCCGGACGACGCGCATCTCACGGCACACGTCGTGAAGTGCGCCGTCGGTGTCGATGTCGGCGATGAGTAGACGAATCGAATTGGTTCCGCAGTCGACGGCCGCTACCCGCGTCACTGTTGGGCGCTTTCGAGGTCGTCGATACCCGGCCAGTCCGCGGGAATGGCCGTGCCCCTCAGCTTTCCGCCGGCAGCCGACGCGGCGAGGGCGACCGATTCGTCACCGAGCGGATTGACCCCCGGACCCTTTGCGAGCGAATGGGCCATCAGCACGTGCAGGCACTTGACGCGGTCGGGCATACCACCGCCGGTGAAGTCGGTTCCCAGCGATTCGATCGCGTCACGCTCCGCCAGGTATGACTCGTGCGCCCGCCGGTAGGCGGCCGCCAGCTCGGGATCGGAAGCGAGGCGCTCCGTCATCTCCCGCATCACGCCAGCCGACTCCTGTCGGCTCGCCTCTGCGGTCAGCCGCGGGTCGGTGAGGTAGTACAGCGTCGGGAACGGGGTGCCGTCGGGAAGCTTCGGCGCCGTCTTCACGACACCGGGGCGACCGTCGGGGCTGCGGTATGCGATGTCGAGCACTCCACGCGGTTCGCGCCCGAGCTGGGCGGCAACGGCGTCGAGGTCTTCCTGCGACACGGGATGGGACGGGTCGGACGAAGTGGTCACCCGGTGGGTTCTCCTGGTTCTAGCGGTGCGGGCGGCGGGGGCACGGGAGCGGGGGCCGGCGTGGGCTGTACCTCGGGTGCTATCGGAGGTTCTGACACTGTTTTCCACAGGTCGGAGTACCAGGGGCCCGCCATCTCGGCGTCCTTCTCTTCCCGTTTCTCCGGTTCCTTGTAGTCGCCGGGCAGCTGCACCTGGTACGGCGTGTCGCCGGGCCGGACCCAGCGGAGCCGGCCGCGTGCCTGCGCCTCGATGTAGGCGGGGTCGGAATAGCGTTGCTCGAGAATTCGCAGTTCGGCGAGCTCTTCCTCGAGCTGAACCTGTTCAGCGGCAAGCCGGTCGGCCTCACCTCGCTGGGTGAGGTATGTCCGCAGCGGAACCGCGAGGGTCAGGGCGAGGAGGAGTACGACCACGACGAGGATCAGGGCGCGGCCGGTCGACAATCCGAGAATCGTGTGTTCGGAGCGGGGAAGGGCCGCTACGCCGGTGGCGCCGATCCGGCGGGGACGGGCACGACCGGGCAGCACTTTTCCGGTGTCGGCACCGTCGGGAGCTGCAGGCTTGCCTTCTGCGGAACCCGGCGGAGTCGACTTGGTGGTGCGGGGTCGCCGTGCACCACCGGGGACTCCGTCGGTCCGGGTTGGCCGCGACCGTTCACCACGCCCGGCGGCCCGGCCGCCCGGACTTGCTCCGGACGACCGCGGCCTACCGCGTTGTGCCACTACCCAGATACCCCTTTACTCGACAGCCGAGAATCAGCCCTCGTAGGCGAACCGCGGGAAAGCGACCTCGCCGGCGTAACGGGCGGCGTCGCCGAGGTTCTCCTCGATGCGCAGGAGCTGGTTGTACTTGGCGACGCGCTCGCTGCGGGCGGGGGCGCCGGTCTTGATCTGACCGCTGCCGACGGCGACGGCGAGGTCGGCGATGGTGGTGTCCTCGGTCTCGCCGGACCGGTGGCTCATCATCGTCTTGTAGCCGTTGCGGTGCGCGAGGTCGACGGCGTCGAGCGTTTCGGTGAGCGTGCCGATCTGGTTCACCTTCACCAGCAGCGCGTTGGCGGCGCCCTTGACGATGCCCTCTTCGAGCCGCTCGGGGTTGGTGACGAACAGGTCGTCGCCGACGAGCTGAACCTTGTTGCCGATCTGATCGGTCAGGGCGACCCAGCCGTCCCAGTCGTCCTCGCTCAGCGGATCCTCGATCGAGACGAGCGGGTACGCGTCGATCAGCTCCGCGTAGAAGTCCGCCATCTCGGCCGCGGTGCGGTTACTGCCCTCGAACTTGTAGCCGGCGCCCTCGGTGTAGAACTCGGTGGCGGCGACGTCGAGCGCGAGTGCCACATCGGTTCCCAGAACCAGGCCGGTCTTGCCGATCGCGACGCTGATCAGATCGAGCGCCTCCTTGGTGCCTGCGACGTCGGGGGCGAAGCCACCCTCGTCACCGAGGCCGGTGGCCAGGCCCTTCTCCTTCAGCACCGCCTTGAGCGCGTGGTAGACCTCGGCGCCCCAGCGCAGCGACTCCTTGAAGGTGGCGGCACCGATCGGCGCGACCATGAATTCCTGGACATCGACGCCCGTGTCGGCGTGTGCGCCGCCGTTGAGAATGTTCATCATCGGGACCGGCAGCACGTGGGCGTTGGGGCCGCCGACATAGCGGAAGAGATCGAGACCCGACGAGTCGGCAGCCGCGCGGGCCACGGCCAGCGAGGCGCCGAGGAGCGCGTTGGCGCCGAGGCGGGACTTGTCCGGGGTGCCGTCGGCGTCGAGCAGGGCCTGATCGACGGTGCGCTGCTCGGTGGCATCGATCCCGATGATGGCCGGGGCGATCTCGCTCAGGACGGCTTCGACGGCCTTCTCGACACCCTTGCCGTTGTAGCGGTCGCCGCCGTCGCGCAGCTCGACGGCCTCGTGCTCACCGGTGGATGCACCCGACGGGACCGCGGCGCGAGCGAAACTTCCGTCGTCGAGCAGCACCTCGACCTCCACCGTGGGATTGCCACGGGAATCGAGGATTTCACGGGCTCCGACCTGCTCAATGATGGACACTTACAGACTCTCCTTCTATGGGCTTCGCACTGTGCACCGACGGTCCGATGGTGCCAGGACACCAGATCGTGCCAGCACACAGCGTAACGGCACAGCGTAGGGGGCGCGGGATGGCGCGCCTCGGTCACCGTGATCCGCCGGTGTGCTGCTCGAATTCCCACCTGATGGACCGGCCGGTAACGAGGTTACGGACGGACTCCCACCGAGTACGCCGACGCCCGGTCACGCACGAGGGTGAGGTACTCGCCGGACAGGTTGTACGCCATCAGCGCCGACTGCCACCCTTCCGGTTCGGTGAGGTCACCGCCGCGGGCGCACAGGTAGCGGGCTGCCGTCAGGGCCGCGTCGTCGATGTTGTCGGCATCGGCCACACCGTCACCGTTGGCGTCGACTCCCCATCTCTTCCACGTTTCCGGAATGAACTGGAGCGGACCCATAGCCCGGTCGTGCACGGGGTCGCCATCCCATTCGCCATGGTCGGTGTCGGGAATCTCCGCCACACCTGGGCCTCCGTCGAGGGGAATGCCGCGGATTTCCGGGGTCACCTGCCCGGTCGGGGCGACGGAGGAACCCTGATGGGTGCCGTGCCTGCTCTCCACGCTCGCGATTCCGGCGAGAGTGGTCCACCCGATCCCGCATTCGGGAGCGGTGGCGGCGAGAACGGCCGCGGCGTAGCCGTACGCCTCGAGTGCGGTTGTGCCGATACCCACGGCGTCCGTCAACTCTGCCGACCAACCGCGCAGCTGGTCGGCACTACGTCCCGGCGCCTCGATGTCGATCGGCGGAGTGGGCGCACCCGGACCAGGCGGGATGCCCTCCGGTATCGCGACACGCGGCTCCTGCTCCCGCGAGCAGGCACCGTAGGCAACCGTCACGACCACCAGCGCCGCGAGAAAGGCGATCAGGGTTCGGGGCCATCGAGAACGACGCTTCGGCGCAGCGGGATAACGGGTCACCATTCCATCATCCATATGGCGAAGCGGTAGTCCGAGAAGTCCGCGCGTGCTGGGAGCACAATCCGCGCCGCTTGTGTACGCGTCGCACCACGCCGCCGGTGCGGCGCAGGCACTAGGTCCGCGGATCCGGGAATCAGGCCGGCCAGTGGGCGGCCCAGTCCCCCGGCTGCAGTACCTGGGTGCCTTCGGCGCGGGCAGCTTTTTCGGCGGCGCGGATACGCGCAATGAACTCGTCCGTCACCGCGCGCAGCGTCGTCTCCGCTTCCGCATGGGCGTGGAGAGCGGCCTCGAGTTCGGTGGGTATCAACTCCGTCGGCAACCCCGCCTTCGCTGCTTTGGCCATCACCTTTGCCGCAAGGGACGCGGCGGGCTGGCTGAGCGCGATGCCGTCGAGGCACGATTCGCGGGCTTTTTCTGCCGCCTTCCGGATCTCCCATGCACGTTCCTGCTCCGCGATGTCGACGGGGCCGACGACGTCTTCGCTGAGATGGGGACTGCGGTGCACGAGTTTGGCGACGAGAGTGGCTGCCACGTCGTCGACGTCGAAGTTCCCCGACGCCGACGCGATCCGCGCATGGAACAGCACCTGCAGCAGTAGGTCGCCCAGTTCTTCGCGCAGCTCACCGGTATCGGAAGACTCGATCGCGTCGAGCACCTCGTAGGTCTCCTCCACGAGATAGTGCGCGAGGCTGCGGTGGGTTTGCGTCACTTCCCAGCCCCCGTAACTCCAGAGCCGGTCCATCACCTCGGCGGCCTCGACCAGGTTGTCTCCCAATAGTTTCGGCGCCGAGATGACGCGGTCTCCCCCTGTCACGCGGGCGCGGACGGCGGGGTGCTCGCGATCGGTGGTGACCAGGACATCCGATTTCGGCACGACAGTGAGGAACTGCCGGACGCCGTCGGGGACCTCGTCGGTGACCTGCACGCCGTCGCCGATCACCCCGAGGGCTTCCATCGGGATCGTTGACGGCCGAAGGGGGTCGAGCAGGATCACCGTCATAGGGTCAGGCCTCCATCACCACGGAACCGGCAGCCTTGCCGTCGAGCGCGACGATGAAGTCGGCGATGTACTGCAGCAGCTCCACGTCGCGTACGCGGTCGGCGCCGATACCTCCCGAGCCGGCCCGCGGCAGCGGCAGCTGGACCATTCCGGTGGTGGCCCGGTACTGGGCGCTCGGGTAAATGCGTTTGAGGCGCAACTGCTTCGAGTCGGGCAGCGGCATCGGTGCGATCTTCAGCTGAGTGCCGGCCACCGCGACCTCCTCAAGACCGTATTCGCGGCACAGCAGGCGCAGCTTGGCCACGGAGACCAGCCGGCGTACCTCTTCGGGCATCGGACCATACCGGTCGACGAGCTCGTCCACGACAGCGGCAATGCCGGCATGATCCGTCGCCGCGGCGAGTTTGCGATACCCCTCGAGCCGCAGACGGTCGCTGGTGACGTAGTCGGGAGGGATGTGCGCGTCGACGGGGAGGTCGATCCGGACCTCCTTGGGCGCGTCCTCCGTGGTGACGGGTCTTCCGTCCGCAGCTGCACGGAAGGCCTCGACAGCTTCACCGACCAGGCGCACGTACAGGTCGAAACCGACACCCGCGACGTGACCCGATTGTTCGGCGCCCAGCACATTTCCGGCGCCACGGATCTCGAGGTCCTTCATCGCCACTGCCATGCCGGCGCCGAGGTCCGAGTTCTGCGAGATGGTGGCGAGCCGGTCGTACGCCGTTTCGGTGAGCGGCTTCTCGGGCGGATACAGGAAGTACGCGTACCCACGTTCGCGGCTACGCCCGACCCGCCCGCGCAGCTGGTGCAGCTGGGAAAGACCCAGGGAGTCGGCGCGTTCCACGATGAGCGTGTTGGCATTGGAGATGTCGAGGCCCGTCTCGATGATCGTGGTACACACCAGGACGTCGAAGTCACGTTCCCAGAAGCCCTGCACCGTCCGCTCGAGCGTGTCCTCGTTCATCTGACCGTGCGCCACCGCGACCCGTGCTTCCGGCACCAGCTCGCGGATGCGTTGCGCTGCCTTGTCGATGGAGCTCACCCGGTTGTGGACGTAGAAGACCTGACCGTCGCGGAGCAGTTCCCGTCGGATTGCCGCGGCGACCTGCTTGTCGGCGTACGCACCGACGTAGGTGAGGATCGGGTGCCGTTCCTCCGGTGGCGTCAGAATCGTCGACATCTCGCGGATGCCGGCCATACTCATTTCGAGGGTTCGCGGAATCGGTGTGGCAGACATGGTGAGCACGTCGACGTGCGTACGCAGCGCCTTGATGTGCTCCTTGTGTTCGACACCGAAGCGCTGCTCCTCGTCGACGATCACGAGGCCGAGGTCCTTCCACCGGACCCCGGTCTGCAGCAGCCGGTGTGTTCCGACCACCACGTCGATTTCGCCGTCCGCCATCCCAGCGATGATCTCCTTGGAGTCACCGGGGTCGGTGAATCGGGACAGTCCGCGCACCTTCACCGGGAATGCTGCCATCCGCTCGGTGAACGTCTGCAAATGTTGTTGCGCGAGAAGCGTGGTGGGCACGAGCACTGCCACCTGCTTGCCGTCCTGCACCGCCTTGAAGGCCGCACGTACCGCGATCTCGGTCTTGCCGTATCCGACGTCACCGATGACGACGCGGTCCATCGGGACCGCCTTCTCCATGTCGGCCTTGACCTCGCTGATCACCGTCAGCTGATCGACCGTCTCGGTGAACGCGAACGCGTCCTCCATCTCCTTCTGCCACGGTGTGTCCGGCCCGAAAGCGTGGCCGGGAGCCGCCTGACGCGCCGCATAGAGCTGGACGAGTTCGCCGGCGATCTCGCGAACTGCCTTGCGCGCCTTGCGTTTGGTGTTTGCCCAGTCGGAGCCGCCGAGCTTGCTCAGGGCGGGAAGCTCACCGCCGACGTAACGGGAGAGCTGATCGAGGGATTCCATGGGGACGAACAGGCGGTCACCGGGATGACCACGCTTGCTCGCGGCGTACTCGATCACCAGGTACTCACGTCGCGCGCCGCCGATGGTGCGCTCGACCATCTCGACGAATCGTCCGATGCCGTGCTGGTCGTGCACGACCATGTCGCCCGCTGTCAGTGCGAGCGGATCCACCTGATTGCGGCGCTTGGCGGGCAGTCTCTTGCCGTCGCCGACGGCGGCAACCCGGTTACCGGTGAGATCGGACTCCGTGACGATGACCAGTCCGGGTGTCGAGTCGTCACCCGGCAGCACGAGCCCCTCGTGCAGCGCTCCACGGAGCACCGCCACCTGCCCCCGCGGGGGCTCCCCGCCCGCCGTGAGTTCGGCAGCGGGGACTTCAGCCTCGTGCAGCCGCTCGAGAACCCTGTGTGCGGTGCCTGCACCGGGTACGACGACGACAGCGCGACCACCAGTGCTCACGTGGGCACGCAGGGATACGAACAACTCGGCCAGTAGATCGTCGGATCCGCGCACCTGGGGCGCCGCAGTGACCGCCAGTTCGAGTTCTTCACCGCTTCCCGACGCGAGGGGGCTCAGACTCCACCAGGGGCGACCGCTGGCCTCCGCCGAGTCCCGGACCTGGCGCAGCGAACGATAGGCGGAGGCACCGAGGTCGATACCGCCCCCTTTCAACGCCGACGCGTCGAGCGGTGCGTCAGCGCCGATCGAGGCGGCAGTCCACGAGGCCTCCAGGAACTCCTGACCCGTGCGCACGAGATCGGTGGCACGGGTCCTGACCTTCTCGGGATCACACAGCAGGATGTGGGCGTCGTCCGGCAGCACATCGGTGAGGAGCTGCAGTTGGCCCGGCCGCAGCACCGGCAGCAGAGCTTCCATGCCTTCCACCGGAATGCCCGCCGACATCTTGTCGAGCATCTCCACGAGAGCGGCGTCGGCTTGATTGTCGGCCGCGAGTTGCGCCGCACGATCACGCACGTCCTGGGTGAGGATGAGCTCCCGACACGGCGGGGCGATCACCGCGTCGAATTCGACTTCGGGAAGTGACCGCTGGTCCGCCACCGAGAAGGCCCGGAGTTCGGTGACCTCGTCGCCCCAGAACTCGATGCGGACGGGGTGGTCCGCGGTGGGCGAGAACAGGTCGAGGATGCCGCCGCGGACGGCGAACTCCCCGCGCTTGCCGACCATGTCGACGCGGGTGTACGCCATTTCGACGAGCCGCTGAACGAGTCCGTCGAAATCGTGCTCGACGCCCACCCGCAGGGTGATCGGTTCGATCTCGCCGAGGCCGGGTGCCATGGGCTGCACGAGGGAGCGCACCGTGGTGACGATCACCCGCAACGGCGCACCGTACGAGACGTCGTCCGGGCGGGCCAGCCGGCGGAGAACCTCGATGCGCTTGCCAACGGTGTCGGCACTCGGTGACAGCCGCTCGTGCGGCAGGGTCTCCCACGACGGGAACTGGGCGACGGCGTCGCCGATCATCTCCTGAAGCTCGGCAGTGAGGTCGTCGGCCTCGCGGCCGGTGGCGGTGACCAGCAACAAGTGGGTGCGCTCGGCGAGCGCCGCGGCCACGAACGGGCGGACGGGCCCGGGAGCGACGATGTCGAGATGACTGCGTCCGAGTACCTCGGCCACTTGCGCGATGACGCCGTCGGCCAGAGCGATCCGTGCCAGGCCGGCGAGCGGAGTTCTAGCGGACGAGGGCTCGGCGGCGATGAGCGGGGAAGACAACGACAACTCCTGAGCAGTGATGACGAACTGCCGGCGAACAGCTCGGGCCGAGGCGCTCGGCCAGTTGCGGACTGAGCCAGCCTAGTCGATCCCGGCGACATGCGGATTCTTGTCTGCCCGCTGGCCGGGCAAACAGGAACGGCCGTCAGGTCGCGACGTCGATACTGCCCTTGACCAGCAGTGCACCGATCGCCGCCCCGGACACCGGGCGGCTGAACAAGAACCCCTGACCTCGGTGGCAGCCCAGGTCGATGAGCGCTCGGGCCGCCTCGGCGTTCTCGACCCCCTCCGCCACCAGCTCGAGACCGAACGACTCGGCCAGCCCGACGATCGACTTCACGATTGCCCTGTCTTCCGGGTTCTTGTCCAGATTCATGACGAAACCCCGGTCGATTTTGAGCGTCCCGACGGGGAGCGCCTTGAGGTGACTCAGCGAACTGAAGCCCGTACCGAAGTCGTCGATCGCCACCTCGACGTGCAGCTCGTGCAGACCGTCGAGGGCCTCCCGAGTTCGGGTGAGGTCACTCAGCACCGCATTCTCGGTAATCTCCAGACACAAGGCACCCTGTCGCAGATCGAACTCCTTCAGCGCACTCGCGACCACGTCGAGAAAGTCCAGCCCGGCCAGCTGCCCGGGCGAGACATTGACGCGAAGGGTGAGATCCAGGCCTGGTGCCTGGCTACTCCACCGTGACCACTGCGCACACGCGGTTCTGATGACCCAGCGACCGAGTTCCCCGGCCAGGTTGGTCGCCTCGGCGACGTCGATGAACGACACCGGCTGCAGCAAGCCCAGGAACGGATGATGCCAGCGCACCAACGCCTCGACCCCGATGATGCGACCGGTGCGCAGGTCGACCTCCGGCTGATACTCGAGGAACAGCGACCCGTCGGCGATGGCGCCGCGCAAGCTCAACTCGATCATGTTGCGCTTTTCGCTCTCCGCCTGCATCTCCTCGGTGAACACGCTGATAGCGTTGCCGCCCTTGGTTTTCGCGGCCATGACGGCCTGGTCGCCCCGGCTGAGCAATGCGCCCGTCGTCACCTTGCCCGGATGCCCCACCGCGACACCGATACTGACGCTGCGACTGACCACCTCGCGCCCGAGTCGCACCCGCTCGGTCACCACGTCGCGGATGTGCTGTGCCCGCACTTCCGCTTCCGCGAGGTCGACGGACCCGCCGAGGACAAGAACGAATTCATCACCCCCGAGGCGTGCGACGAGGTCGTCGGGTGCGCAGCTCGCCCGAAGCCGATCCGCGATCGTGGAGATGAATCCGTCACCGGCCCCGTGGCCGAAGAAGTCGTTGAGCGGCTTCAACCGGTCGAGGTCGAGGAACAGGATGGCCACCGGGCCCGGATCCGCAGAACTCAACCGCGCGTCGAGATGGCTGTAGAGGGCGCGCCTGTTACTGAGGCCGGTGAGGGAGTCGTGATCGGCCGAGTACCGCAGCTGTTCCTCGACTGCGACACGCGCCTGCACCTGTGCGAGCAGAGCGGCGATCGCCTTGAGGACATCGACCTCCGCGGGCGTCCAGTCGCGATCGCCGAACTTGATGAACCCGAGGGTGCCCGTCGTCGTCTCCCCCGACAGCAACGGAACGGCCGCGAGCGACACCTCGGGTACTCCGGACGCCTCCCGAACACGGTCGTTGTAGTCGGGCCCGGACACCTCCGGACGGGTGATGACCACTTCCTTCTGATGCTCGGTCAGCGCGAACATCGGATCCGCATCCTTGAAATACACCACCCCGATCGGGTCCGGTTCTGGGATGTGCGGGCGCGGGGGGTATTCGGCCACCAGTACGGTCGCCCCGAGTTCGTGGTCGTTGAAGCGAAGGAAACAGGTATCCACCTCGAAGTGCTCGACCAGGTCTTGGAGGACCAGCTTGGCGACGGGCACGAAGGACACCGCATCCACGGGCGTGAGCCGTGACGCGACGGTCGTCACGAGGGTGTCAAGCTTCTCGGCGTGCTTCTCGGTAGGCACTGCGCCTCCTGTCACGACGTCGACCGCCGTCCTGTCCGGTCCCGTCGACGCGCACTGCGCACCGAAGGCGCTGGGGCATGACTCAATCTCAGCACCATGATCAGCGACTCCTTCTCTCCCACTCCGACCAGGTCGACGAGTTCGCGTCGAAGACCCTCCAGCGACCCGGCATAGCGCGGCGACAAGTGCTCGAACTCCACCCGCTCCACACCATAGAGAAACACCGGTGAGATGGGTTGCACCGCGAGCCCGTGCTGCTGCGCCGTGATCCACACACTCTCGGTGGCCTGCCCCCCTCGCACGTAGTCCGCCGCGTCTCGGCCGCACACCGAGAGCACCGCGATCGCCGAACTGGACGACACCCGGTCGCGAGTGGAATTGCCGAGCGCCCGGCCCCCGTCCTGCCCGCCCACGTGTTCCATCACGTCGGGTCGACGGAGCAACTCCAGCGTCGACAATTCCGCGGAGTCAAGCTCGAGAGCGCGGACATCGATTCCCACGTCGACCGGATCGGCGGGTGGCCAGCGCAATTCGTCGATCATTTCCCGGTGCAAGGTCGGAGTCAGGAACCGGATGCGGTCGGACTCCGCCAGGATCTCACCGATCGACGTCACGGTTGCTCGCTCGGTGACCAGGCGCAGCCGACCCTCTTCCTTCTCGGCGTCCTCCACCAGGCGAGCGGCGAGTGCACTGCCGAGGTCGGCGGGCACGCCCATATTCCGGTTGGTCGTGCGCTCACGCATGTGCACGTACCGACGGGCCAGGTCGGGGTCGTGGCCGCCGGCGAACGTCATCGTGGCAACCGGTCGACCCGGGTCGGTACCGCTGTGGAGCCGCACGTCGCCGAGGATCCCGGACGCCGCCGCAGCGATTCGGGCGTTGTGCAATGCTGCTCCGATAGCCACCAGACTCCCGCGGTAGCCGACGTCCATCTCGGTAGTGTGCTCTCGGGCCAGGAAGAAGCTGAGCGCTTCGTCGTCCGCGACGATCTTCCACGGTTGAACGTTGCCCCCGGACGGCGCGAGGGCCGCGGACTCAAGCACTGCGTCTACTGCATCCACTGCATCCACTGCGTCTACCGCGTCGAGGGGCGCGGTACCCCCGGCTTCCGCAGATGCCGCCGCCGCGAACACCGGCTCGGAGGTCGCCGGCTCGGACAGGGTGTCGAGGTGCTCGTCGAGGTCCATGCGGCACCGCCCCGACGCGAGGGGCTGTCCGAGCCCGATCCGCCGTACCGCCGCGGCCACCTGGGCGCCACCGAGCAGCACGTCACCGCCCAGCTGAGGCCAGGTGGAGATGGTTTCGTCCACCTCCACCAGCGAGGCAGCCATCGCCGTCGACAGCTGACCGGCATCGAGAATTCGCAGTACCAGGGGGATCTTCTCCCGGGCCCCCAGACCGGACAGCGAATCGACGTCGACGTCCCCGAGCACCCCGTGGAAGAGCGGACGCTCCGGTTCGAGGTCGAAACGTTCGACATCGACGAGCCCTCTGTCACTGGTGGCCATCAGAACGGGGAGCCGCCTGCGACGCGCCTCCTGCCGCAGCGACAGCTTTACGTCGAGGGAATCGCACTCGTCGATCACGACGTCGGTGCCGTCCAGGAACGCCGCCACCGTGTCGGTGCTCACGCCGTCTTCCCACAGCGACACATCCATGTACGGGTCGATCTCGGCGAGCCGACGGGCGGCCACCACCGACTTGTTCACGCCGAGGTCGAGCACCGTTCCGGGCACCCTGTTCAAGTTCGACAGTTCCATGGTGTCGAAGTCCGCGAGCCGCAGAGCGCCACATGCGCCTTCCAGGGTGAGAGCGAGCGCCACCGCGTGCCCGACACTGAGGCCGACGATCCCCACGGTCACGCCCCGTAACCGGTCCTGCTGCTCCGCCGTGATCTTGTTCCGGTTCCTGTCCAGTCGCAGCAACCGAAACGACGCCGGACCGAGCAGACGTACCACCGTTCTGCGCCACGAGTAGTAGGCCCAGACGGGACGCTCCTCCGTGACTTCCGGCCCGGGGGCCGGTACGAGGCTGCGAAGATTCGCCCGCTGAAGTTCCAGCCGATCGACGAACAGCACGGCCGGATCCTGCCGGAGAAGTTCCAGCAGTGCCGCATCGTCGGGAACCGCCTCGTCGAGGACCAGTGCGGCATAGTCACCGCGAAAATCGTTCACGACACGCTCCGCATCGGCCGGACGACGCTTCCGATGGTCTCCGGCACCATCGAAGGCGCCGGTCGGGACGTCGTGAGGAGTAGTTGGGCCAACTGCAAGGATTCGGCGTGGCCCCGGCGCCTCCTCCGATCCCACCACATCAGCCGCGTCTCGTAGCGGTCATCCGGATACGGCACCGGCGCAATATGGTCGGCCACCACACCGCCGGAGGAAGCCCACGTCGCCAGCACGTGGGTGCCAGCCGTGGCGAGCATGAACTGCACGTCGAGAAGGTCCATCGAATACGTCGCAAAACGGCCGAGCGCCACACCCAGTTCTCCCCGGTGAGACGCATTCTCCGACACCCAGGCGCCCTTCGCCTCGACGACCCCGAACGGTAACCGATCCTCGATCATCCGGCGAACCTCCGGGGCACCGGGATGGCCCGCCCATTCCGTTATTGCGTGCGCCTCACCTGCGGCGACGTAGGGTCCTTGTGCCCGCACACCCGCGGCCACCGAACCGTCCGCATCCAGCGCGACGAAGAACACCGCGGTGGTGTCACCGTGTCGAATCCGGCTGTACTCGAGTGCTTTCTCGGCACCGTACCTCCGATAGCCATCCTTCGCTCCCTCGAGATATGCTTCCCAGAGTCGCGGCTCCGCCGACGGCCGGGCTGCAACGAAACGGCACTGAGATCGTGCATCCCAGACGCTCAGAGTTCGGTTTAGCGGTGTGTCGGTCGAGCGAAGTTCGTAGGGCGATTTCGACAATTGCTTCACAGGCATTGGTGTGTCCCATCGTGAGTCGGTGCAGCAGTTCCGAGGGACTCACGGGTTACGAGAGACCCCAAGAACTGGACACACGATCACCGGTCACAGTCCCGCAGTGAGCTATTTTCCGCGCTCACCAGCCATTTGTCACCTGCGATGCCACAAAGCGGACCTGAAACAAACTGCAGGTCCGTCTTTTCCGGCAATAACCGACTCTGGGATTACGCCAGCGAAATGAACAGCTCCACGCTGCTCGGAGAACGGAGAGACTCAACCTCTTCCGTGAAGGCGCGTTCGATGCGCCCTTCCTTCTCGGCTATTTCAGCCTGAAGCCACACATCCTCGATCGGATCGGACGACCGGCCGTCCGGTAGGAACTTGGCAAAGTATCCGGCCGGCACACGGACCAGCACGTCACCGATCGCGAGGTCATCCAGTCCGCCACACCGGTATCCGACGACCGCGCTCCACCCGAGGTCGGGAACGGCCACATAGACGGTGGTCAGATCGTCGATTCCGCGCTGATGGATGCGCTCGCGGGTGAACTTCATCAGGTCGGTGGCATGCACCGTCGAGCCCAATTCCATACGCGGAAGCACCAACCCACCGAAGTCGGCTGCCTCACGCTTGACGATCTCGAAAGTCATTGCGGCCCTACCTCGTAGCGGGTGGCACTATGGCCACATACAGATCGATTCCGAAGGCGTGCGGGTAGAACTCGAAATCGCCCGTGAAGGACCGTTCGATCTGTTTCAACTCTTCCGCTTCACGAATCTGCCCCCACAGCGCGTCGAACAAGTCGGGAAAGGTTCCCACCGACGAGAACTTGGCATACGTGCCCGCGGGCAGCCGGGACACGATGTGTCCCCGCTTCACCTCGTCGAGCGAGGAGCATTGGTACCCGACGATCTGGGTGTAATACGAATTGATGTCGGCTGCGTGGTCGACGTAGGCGGAGGCAAGCGGGCGGTCCACATTCTGCGCGAGCAGCGTGGACCACGTCTTCTCGAGAGCTGGATCACGCGCCTCACCGAGTGCACGTTTCGGACTACGCACGGCCAATCCGGCAACTAGCGTTTCTTCACGTTCGACGATGACGAACGGCATCGGGCACCCTCCGGCATCATCGGCGCACTGGGCTTACAACGACACTATCGCTTTTCGCTCCACCTGCATTCAGGCGAACGGACTTCAACCATACATTGCCGGGCCGGGAGCGGTGATTCATTGGTTCCGAAATCACCCGAGCCCCCGACCGCGGGTCCACTGCACTGTAGTGGTGCCTTTTCCTACCAGTGGAGGATGTGACACACATAACACTCTTGGGATACTTCGGCATTGGCGGAACCACTCCCCTGTCCCGGTCAACTCCCCTGCCCCTGTCAACGAAGTAGTCGACGCGACGCGAACTGGCGGAAGTACACGAGCTTGGACGGCTCTACGAGACCGGGAAGAATGAAGTACCAGACGCGCTCCATGCGACGCGGGAGTTCGTCGAACGCGTTGGTCGCAGTGGCAACCACGTGGGTGCCCAACAGCGAGCCGAGCAAAAAGGTCGCGAGCGTCTCGGGAGCGACGTCCTCTTCCGTGCGAATGTCACCTTCGTCGACGGCCCTGCCGACGAGCCGCTCGAAAGCCTGCTGCCACGCGGTCACCACATTGCCGTCGGTGCCCTGGTAGTCGCCGATTTCGTGCTGAAGTCGCAGCATCGCCGCCACGATCGGATCAGAACTGGCTGCCTCGATCGCGACGTAGGAGAGTGCGACGAGCGCCTCCAGCGCGGGCGTGGGCCCGTCGCTCACGGAAGTGACTCCTGCAGTGAGCCGGACCTGACCTTCGTCGATCACGCCCCGAGCGAGGTCTTCCTTGGAACTGAAGTGAAAGTACAGGGCACCTTTGGTGACACCGGACTGCTCGATGATCTCGTTGAGACCCGCATTCGCATACCCGAGGCGCACGAACACGTCGGCCGCGGCCATCAGGACTGATGCCCGAGTGACCTCTGCACGAACCTGTCTCGCCATCGATTGCCTCCCCGACCAACCCCTCCGAGGGGGCACACAACTGCTGCGAACCCTAACACCCGCCACGCTCGAGGCTGACGGTGTTGGACCGCGCGTCGGGAAATGAGAACCCGTTCACCCGACTGGAGGCTGTGGCCTGTCCGATCCGAGCTGCGGGTCTGCTTCCAGGTTGGTCAACCCGTTCCAGCAGAGGTTGACCAGATGTGCGGCCACCACCTCCTTGGACGGCGTGCGCTCGTCGAGCCACCAGGTCGCCGTGGTCGACACCATGCCGACCAACGCCTGTGCGTAGAGCAGGGCGAGGTCCGGATCAAATCCCCGCCGCGAGAAGTCCCCGGCGAGAATGTGCCCCACCTGACCGATGGCCTCGTTCAGAAGACTCGAGTATGTGCCGTCCGGCGCAGCCATCGGCGAGTCACGCACCAGAATCCGGAAGCCGTCGGTGTGCTCCTCGACGTAGGTGAGCAGGGCGAGCGCCACCCGCTCGACCCGCACGCGGGAGCGGTTCTGCTTCAGCGAGGACGTGATCATGTCGAGCAACCGCGACATCTCCCGGTCCACAACCACCGCATAGAGGCCTTCCTTACCGCCGAAATGTTCGTACACGACCGGCTTGGAGACGTGCGCGCGCTGCGCGATCTCCTCGATCGAGGTGGCCTCGTAACCCCGCTCGGCAAAGAGAGCGCGCGCAATCTCGATCAGTTGCTCGCGGCGCTGAGTGCCGGTCATCCGGGTGCGCGCCACCCGCGCCGGGGTCGCATCCACTTCGGTGGGTCGGGGCACCGAGGCACCATCCTTTCCTCACACGCGCGACGGAACAAGTGCCGCGGGCAGCGCAGAACGCTGCAGGTAGCACCCACTCTATCGGGACGCCCGAAACAAATTTCCGGAGCGGTTCGACCTACGGCGGGTCGGCATGCGAGGATTCTCTCGCGCAAACGGGCGTGACACCCCGCGAGTGCGGCAATCCGCCGTAGTGTAATGGCAGCACCTCTGATTTTGGTTCAGATAGTTCAGGTTCGAGTCCTGGCGGCGGAGCGAAGCCTGAAGCGCAATGCGCTGTCCGGGCCGGGCTGCCCAGAGAGCAGCAAGAGTGGAACGACCAGAGGGAGCTTCATGCCAGTGCAGACCGCCGTGGTCGTCCTCGCCGCCGGTGCAGGAACCCGGATGCGGTCGAAGATCCCCAAGGTGCTGCACACCCTGGGGGGACGCACGATGCTGGCGCACTCCCTCCACGCGGCCGCCGAAGTCGATCCCACGCATCTCGTCACCGTGGTCGGTCACGATCGGGAGCGTGTCGGCGCGGCAGTCACCACCCTGGAAGCCTCGCTCGGCCGCGCGATCGCCGTCGCCGTCCAGGAAGAGCAGAACGGGACCGGGCACGCCGTCGACTGCGGCCTGTCTGCGCTACCCGCCGACTTCCAGGGGACCGTGCTGGTCACCGCCGCCGACGTACCACTGCTGGACGGCGACACCTTGCGGGCCCTTCTCGGGCGCCATCGCGGCGGGACGGCACCTACGGCCGTCACCGTGCTGACCTTCACCGCTCCCGAACCCACCGGATACGGGCGAATCGTCCGGCGGCCCGACGGCGAGATCACCCACATCGTCGAGCAGGCGGACGCCACCGCGGAGCAGGCAGCGATCACCGAGGTCAACTCCGGCGTGTACGCCTTCGACGCCGAATTCCTACGCACAGCCCTCGGTCGGCTGAACGCGGACAACGCGCAGGGCGAGCTGTACCTGACCGATGTCGTGAAGATTGCCCGCGAGGCCGGTAAGCCAGTGGTCGCCGCCCACCTGACGGATGCCGCGAAAGTAGGCGGCGCCAACGACCGCGTGCAACTGTCGCAGCTCGCCGCCGAACTGAATCGGCGCACCGTGGAGAGGTGGATGCGCGACGGAGTCACCGTCATCGATCCGGCCAGCACCTGGATCGACGTAGACGTCACACTCGGGCGCGATGTCACACTTCACCCCGGAGTCCAGCTGCACGGCACCACCACGGTGGGTGAAGATGCGGTGATCGGCCCCGACACCACGCTCACCGACGTGTCCGTCGGCGAGGGAGCGAGCGTCATACGCACCCATGGCACCGAGGCACACATCGGTGCCCGCGCCACCGTCGGCCCCTTCTCCTACCTGCGCCCGGGCACCGTACTCGGCGAGTCCGGCAAACTCGGCGCCTTCGTCGAGACGAAGAACGCCGAGATCGGAGGGCATTCCAAAGTTCCTCACCTGACGTACGTCGGGGATGCCACGATCGGCGAGCACAGCAACATCGGAGCGTCCAGTGTGTTCGTCAATTACGACGGCGTCGCCAAGAGCCGTACCGTGGTGGGGTCGCATGTCCGGACGGGATCGGACACCATGTTCGTCGCTCCGGTACAGGTCGGTGACGGTGCCTACACCGGAGCCGGCACCGTGCTGCGGTACGACGTACCCCCGGGGGCGCTCGCCGTCTCCGGTGGGAAGCAGCGCAATATTGACGGCTGGGTGCAACGCAACCGGCCAGGTACCGCCGCCGCCGAGGCGGCGTCTGCCGCGGAACATCCTCATAGTTCCGACCTGCACGAAACCGACAAGCAAGATTTAAAGGATGGCATAGAGCAGTGACCGCGAATTGGATCGACAACCAGAAGAACCTCATGCTTTTTTCTGGTCGCGCGCATCCGGAGCTGGCCGAGCAGGTGGCGAAGGAGCTCGATGTGCGGGTCACTCCGCAGACTGCTCGTGACTTCGCGAACGGTGAGATCTTCGTCCGCTTCGAAGAGTCGGTGCGCGGCTCCGACGCCTTCGTGCTGCAGAGCCACCCGGCCCCGCTGAACACCTGGGTGATGGAACAGCTGATCATGATCGATGCGCTCAAGCGTGGATCGGCCAAGCGCATCACCGCGGTGCTGCCCTTCTACCCGTACGCCCGCCAGGACAAGAAGCACCGCGGACGTGAGCCCATCTCCGCTCGCCTCGTCGCAGACCTGCTCAAGACGGCCGGCGCCGACCGCATCATCACGGTCGACCTCCACACCGATCAGATCCAGGGCTTCTTCGACGGACCTGTCGATCACATGCACGCCCAGGGACAGCTGGCCGAGTACATCCGCGGCAACTACGGCACCGAGAACATCGCCGTCGTCTCCCCCGACTCCGGTCGCGTCCGTGTCGCCGAGAAGTGGGCCGACACCCTCGGCGGCGCCCCGCTGGCGTTCATCCACAAGACCCGCGATCCGCTGGTGCCCAACCAGGTGAAGTCGAACCGTGTGGTCGGTGAGGTCGAAGGCCACACCTGCATCCTCATCGACGACATGATCGACACCGGTGGAACCATCGCCGGCGCCGTGAAGATCCTGAAGGAGGCCGGTGCCGGAGATGTGATCATCGCCGCCACCCACGGTGTGCTCTCCGACCCCGCCGCCGAGCGTCTCGCAGCGTGTGGTGCCAAGGAAGTCATCGTCACCAACACCCTCCCGATCGACGAGTCGAAGAAGTTCGCGCAGCTGACGGTGCTGTCGATCGCTCCGCTCCTCGCGCGCACCATCAAGGAAGTATTCGAGAACGGCTCGGTGACCTCGCTGTTCAACGGCAACGCCTAGGCGCTCCGCGCCTGTGCGCCTTTTTGGTAGTGGGAACGACCAAAAAGGCGCACAGGCGTAGCCTTCTGTCGTGTTCACCGGGATACCTATCGCTGCACTCGACTTCTACGAGGATCTCGAGGCAGACAACAGCAAGAGCTTCTGGACCGTGCACAAAGCGGTGTACGACGACGTAGTGCGGGCACCCATGACGGCGTTGCTGGCCGAACTCGAGGACGAGTTCGGCGCGGGCAAGGTGTTCCGCCCCTACCGCGACGTCCGCTTCTCGAAGGACAAGACCCCGTACAAGACCCATCAGGGCGGCTTCGTCGAAACGCGCCCGGGAGTCGGCTTCTACGTGCAGATCGATGCATCGGGCTTGTTCGTCGCGGGAGGCTTCTACTCGCACACGCCGGTTCAAGTCACCCGGTTCCGCGACGCCGTCGACGACGACCGCCGGGGACGCCAGTTGGTGCGGCTCGTGAAGAAGCTGCAGTCGTCGGGATTCGAGATCGGCGGCGACACACTGAAAACGCGGCCTCGTGGCGTTGCCGAGGATCACCCGCGCCTCGAACTGATGCGTCACAAATCGCTGACCGCGAGCAGGAAATACCTCTCCCCCGACTGGATCGACAGTCCGCGCACCGCGCAGGAAGTGCGCGCGGCGTGGCGCGAGATGCGGCCACTTGTCGAGTGGCTGACCACGGTGATCGGCGCGGGCGAATGAAACTTACTGGTCGGGAAAAGTAGTGCAGCACACAGCGATTGCACCCCCTCACTCGAGGGCGAACATGATCTTCGTCACGCCCGCTCGCAGAAGCGCAGGTCGCCCGAGGGGCAGTGTGTCGCCCGGGCTCGCAGTGCCCTACTGTGGCTCGTCGTGATCGACGCGCAAACTCTCTCGGGCCCTATCGATATCGGTGCAATTCGAAACGTCCGGCGTTGGTCGCCGGGGGCTTGCGTCTGGTGCGGAGACGACCATGCAGTCGAGATGTTCCGCAACGAACCTCGCTGTGGCGCTTGCCGCGAGAAGGAGACCGTGATCGACGAAGCCCGGCGCTTCCTCGGCATGTACGGTTTGCGCCCCCTCGGTGGCACGCTGCAGTCGGACGACGACGAAGAGCGCGAACACCGTGTCAAGGCCCGCGATGCACGTCGTGAACTGAACGAGGTGAAGCTGTCCGAGCTTCCCGACCCCGCGGCCGTGCGCAAGGCGCTGCGTCCCCGGGCCGCCAGCGTCGTCTCGGAGACTCGCACTTCGGCCCACTCCGGGACGTCCTCGCCGTCCACGTCGAGTCGCCCGAGCTCGCCCCGCAGCTCGGCCACCCCGCCCGTGGCACCCGTGCGCACCGACTCCGTGGACGTCGCCGCGCTCGAAACCCGGGTGACCGGACTTCTCGAGCAGCTCACGTCGATCGACGCCCAGATGAGCCAGATCGGCGAGCCCGTCGGGTTGGCGGCACGCGCCCGCCTCAGCGACCTCGAGAAGCAGCGTGCCACTGTGCTCCGTACTCTCGCCGCGCTCGAGAAGGCCCGGATCGCCGCCGGACGGTAGAACTCACGCCAAGTCGGTAAGCCCACTACCGACGCCTAGCGCGTGGCCCGAACTTCCCTTGCGCGGCCGAACACAGACAGCACCACGTCCGCGTCATCGCGACGCGGACGTGGTGCTGTTCGAGCGGAACAGCTCAGTGCGCCATCACCAATTCGCCCTCCGAAGGTGCCAGAGCTGCGTTCGGCACCAGGAACGCCGCGATCAGCGCACCGGCCACGAATATTCCGGCACCCCACGTGAACGTGGCCGTATAGCTGGCAACGTGGGCCTGCGCCACGGTCAGCGGGCCGGGCTGGTGCGAGGTCAGGTAGTCGGTCATCGCCGACGCGGCGACGGTAGTCAGTAGCGCGGTACTGATCGAGCCGCCCACCTGCTGGCTGGTGTTGATCAGCGCCGAGGCGACACCAGCATCCTCATGGTGCACACCTGCGGTCGCGCCCTGGAACGCGGTGGTCATCGCACCACCGAGGCCGATACCCAGCAAGACGAGGCCAGGCAGGACATCGGTGACGAAGCTGCTGCCCAATTCGAGCTGCGTAAGCCACACCATGCCGACTGCGGAAACCAGGAAGCTACTGCTGATGACAATTTTCGGACCGACCCTGGGCAACAGCAGCGACGGCACCGTGGTCGACGAGAGAACGATGCCCGCGACCATCGGCAGGAACGCCAGACCTCCCTCGATCGGCGAGTAGCCCAGGCTGACAATCAGATAGAAGGTCAGGAACAGGAAAATCGAAAACATCCCCATGCCCATGACGAACACCGCCAAAAATGAACCACCGCGCGTGCGGTCCAGTACCAGTCGCAGGGGCAGCAGCGGATGTGCGACCCTCGCCTCCAGCCAGACGAACACCGCGAGCAGTACGACTCCGCCGATCAGGCACCCGAGCGTGACCGGGTCGGTCCAGCCGGATGATTCGGCGTGCGCGAATCCGTAGACAATGGCGAACAATGCGGCGCTCACCACGAGGGTGCCCGGAATGTCGAGCTTGGGCCGCTCGGTGGTGACATGCTTGGCCAGCAGCAGCACCGCACCAACCAGAGCGACGGCGGCGAATCCGACGTTCACGAACATCACCCAGCGCCAGGACGCCCATTCGGTCAGCATCCCACCGAGCAGCAGACCGATCGCGGCGCCGGCACCGGACAACGCACTGAAAATGCCGAAGGCCTTTGCTCTTTCGGACTTTTCGGTGAAAGTCACAGTGAGCAGGGAGAGCGCGGCGGGGGCCAGCAGAGCACCGAAGACACCCTGGCCGACACGTGCCGCGACGAGGACCTCGAAGTTGCCGGCCGCGCCACCCACGACAGACGCGGCCGCAAATCCGATCAGACCGACTACGAAGGTGTTTCGCCGGCCGAACAGGTCACCCAGTCGACCGCCGAGCAACAGCAGGCTGCCGAATGCCAGCGCGTAACCGGTGATGACCCACTGCCGGTCACCGTCGCTGAAGCCGAGGTCCTGTTGGGCCGCGGGCAGCGCGATGTTCACGACAGTCGCATCGAGCGTCACCATGAGCTGAGCCACGCCCAGCACGACAAGCACCCACCAACGCAAGGCGTGCGAGCCGCGACGGCCTGCTCTATCTGAGGCAGGTGCCCCAATCGTGGTAGTCATGTGTCCCCTTTGTTGCTGGTCATGTGTCAGTCAGTTCGAAAACCGATCTGTTTCCCATGAGGAAAACAGATCGGTTTTCAAAGCGCAACTCGAGGGGTAACCTGTTGCCTATGACCAACGCAACAACGTCCTCGTCTGCGGCGGGTGCCGGTGCCGTCTCTTCGCGCGACCGGTTGCTCGACGCCGCAGCGAAGCTGTTCTACGAGCAGGGCGTCCACATCGGCGTCGACGCTGTGTGCCGAGCGGCCGGCGTATCCAAGCGGTCGATGTACCAGCTGTTCGACAGCAAAGATGACCTCGTCGCCGCCAGCCTGCTCGAGCGCACGGCACCGGACTATCAGGGCTCACTGTTGCCGGCCGACGACGACGACCGTCCGCCGCGGGCACGGATACTGCACGTTTTCGAACGATTCGAAGACATGGAGCGGACACACGAATTTCGTGGATGCCCGTTCGTAGCGGCGGCCGTCCAAGTCAAGGCGCCCGAGCATCCGGCGAGTGTGGTCGCCCGTCGGCAGAAGGACAAGCTGACCTCGTTCTTCCAGCAGGAGGCCGAGCGCGGCGGTGCGAACGATCCCGCCCGGCTGGCCCGACAACTCACCCTCGTACTGGACGGAGCCAGCGCCCGCTCCGTCGTCCAGGCAGAGCGTCTCGACTGTCTCGCCGTCGAGACCGCCGGTACGCTGCTCGATGCCGCCGGCATCGTCGATTCCTCGGCCTGATCAACGCTTTCGGCAGAACTCTCGGGCACCTCCCGGTAACCCCAACGGGGGTACCCGACGGAGGATTATCGTGAGCCTGGGACGCCCGGTCCGCGGCGCGCGTGTAGTCGAGCCCCTACCGCAGCCTCAGGCTGGGCAATCAGCGGAATCGTCCGCGCCAACCGATGTACACCGTTCACGAACATACACACTTGGGAAATCGCGTAGTGGAGCGCACCAACCACCTCGGTCAATTTGTCTCTGGTCGGCGCAGTTTCGCTTGGTCGCGGGCCGTCACCTCGCCTGCGACCTTCCTCGAACTGCCAATCGACCAGCGCGTCGATCTCGTCGATGCCCCATTGTTCGCGGTTGCGGGCGGGAGGGTGTTCGGTCATGCGGGAGATGGCCTTTGATAGAGAGCGAATCAGATCCGCCGGTGTCGATGAATGTCCCGACGAGCGGGTCCGATCCGCAGGTGGTGGTGCAGCAGCATTCGGCGGACGCGAGGGTGATTACGCGTCCGCCGAGGCGATCTCAGCGCGCTAGGCGTAAGAGGCACCGAGTCGGTCGAGTCTTCAGCTGGTATGCACAGGTGATGACGGCGTCACGCGTTTTTCTTCTTCTGTTTGAATGCCGTCACCGCCGACACCACCAGCGTCGAGGGATTGGCATGGTCCGGGAAACGCGACTGCATGTGCGCGACGAGTTCGCGTGCGTTCTCGAGGTCATCGACGTTGGCGACGAATTCCTGCAGGTATTCACGCGTTTCGTCGATGCACGCGGCCGGGTCGTCGAGTTCGGGGCGCTTGTGTCCGGCGACCACCGTGGTGGGGTTCAGCGAGGCGAGGTAATCGACGCTGGCGATCCAGTTTGGCCAGTCGTTCCGGTTGGTCATTGCCAGCATGGGATTGACACCGTTGTAGACGACGTCCCCGGCGATCACCGTCTGCAGGGTAGGGATATGGATGATCGCGGTGGGCGAGGTGTCGGCTTGCTCGATCTCAATGGCCAGCATTTCCGTGCCATCGACGGTGAGGACCAAGTTGTCGAGCGGTTCGGGTACCGCGGCGTTGTCGAGGGCCTGCCCGCCGAAGAAATCGCGGACGTAGGCGCGATCACTCTCGAGGTTGGTGGCGATGGATTTCGCCACGGCCGGTACTGCGACCGCGCGGGCTTCCGGAAATCGGTTCAGCAGCCGCTCGAGACCGAAGTAGTGGTCGAAGTGGCCGTGGGTGATGAAGACCGTGGTCAGCCGCTTGCCGGAATCCTCGATCTGATCGATCACCTCGTCGACGTCGGTGGCCAGGAACTGGGTGTCGACGAGGATCGCTTCGGTCGGCCCGGTGATCAGCGTGGAGGTGGTGGGCGAGAACGAACCGCCACCGGGCAGTTCGAACGCTTGGCAGGTATAGACATCGATCGCGAGGTCGCTCATGAATATTCGTGCTTTCTGTGAGTTCTTCATTCTGAGGCTTTTCCGTGCTGCCGGGGATCTGTGCAAGTGCGGCCGCTCATCCGATTTCCCCTGCGCGTATCGCCTCGGCCAGCGATTGAACGCGGCTGAGATGATGGGCGCCGTAGAAGTCGGCCTCGGTCAGGCGCTGCTGGTCGGCGGTGGACAATTCGGGGTGGGCGAGCGCAGCCGCGACGATGCGGCCGTGCATCCACGCCCCGACGAGAAGGCTCAGCATCGTCAGGTAATCAACCGAGGCGGCGTAGGCGTCACGAGGATTCCTCGCCGCGTGAGACAGAAGTGTCTCGGTCGCGTCACGCACGGTCTGCAGGGCGCGACCGAGCCGTTCCGCCGTACGCGCCGCCACCGGGTGCTCGATCACCCGAAGCGATCCGACGCTGGAGTCGATCTGATCGAACAAGCGTCGCGCAGTCACTCCCCCATCGCGAATCAGCTTGCGGCCGAGCAGATCATTGGACTGGATCGCGGTAGTGCCCTCATAGATCGGCATGATCCGAGCATCGCGATAGTGCTGCGCCGCACCCGCTTCTTCGATGAAACCCAAGCCGCCGTATACCTGGACCCCGTCGGAGGCGATGCGGACGGCTTCCTCGGTGAACCAGGCCTTGAGGATCGGCACACAGAATTCGGCGAGCTCCGCGGCGTCGGGCGAGTCGGTGCGCTGCCAGCGGTCGAACCACTCGGCGACCTGCATCGAGAAGGCGCGCATCGCCGAGATAGAACTCGACATCGATGTCAGCAGGCGAGCAACGTCGGGATGCTCGGCGATAGGGGTACCCGACGGTCGTCCGACCACCGTGCCCTGCACTCGCTGCTGGGCATAGTCGCGAGCCTGCTGGTAGGCGAGGTCCGCCAGCCCCAGGCCCTGCAGTCCGATGCCGATGCGGGCGGTGTTCATCATGACGAACATCGCCGAGAGGCCACGGTGCAGGTCTCCGACGAGATAGCCTGTCGCGTCGGCATAATCCAGCACACAGGTAGGACTGGAATGAAGACCGAGCTTGTGTTCCAGGGAAAGAGTGGTGACGCGGTTGGGTTCACCAATACCGCCTCGGCCATCGGGGAGGAACTTCGGAACCACGAACAGCGACAACCCGGCCAGTCCCATGGGAGCATCCGGAGTACGGGCGAGCACGAGATGCACGATGTTCTCGGTGAGGTCGTGATCTCCCCACGTGATGAAGATCTTCTGCCCGGTGACCGCCCACGTACCGTCCACATTGGGTCGGGCGATGGTGCGGATCGCAGACAAATCCGTACCGGCATCCGACTCGGTGAGGTTCATCGTGCCGGTCCACTGCCCGGACACCACCTTTGCCAGGTACACATCCTTCAGTTCAGGGCTAGCGGCCGAGTGCAACGCCGCGGCCGCACCGGTCGACAACAGCCAGCACACCGAGAACGCCGGATTGGCTGCGGACCACAACTCCGAGACCGCGTTATAGAGCAGGAACGGCGCACCTCCGCCGTCGATTGAAGGATCGAGGCCGAACCCCACCCAACCGGCCTCGGCAAAGGAACGGTAGGCCTGCTTGTACCCGACCGGGGTCGTGACAGCACCGTCGGAGAGCACGCTGCCCGCACGATCACCGACAGTATTGAGCGGACGCAGCATTTCGGCGGCGAAATCCGCTGCCGAAGTCAGGACTGCAGCAGCGTCAGCGGCCTTGATCTCACCGTTCGTCACGGTCTCGAGAATGTCTGTGCCGAGGACCTCGGTGTAGAGGAAGTCGTATTGGGCAAGTGGTGCTGTGTACACGGAAGTGGTCCTTCTAGAATGTGAGGCCGATGGTGGTGCTCAAACCGCCGTCCAGCGGGATGACCGCACCGACCACGTAGTTCGAGGCACGAGAACTCAGGAAGATTGCCGTCGCAGCAATGTCGGAGGGCTCGCCGATCCGGCCTACCGGGGAGGCGTCTCTCAGCTGATCGCCGACCTCCGTCAACATCGCAGCCGTCATCTTCGACGGGAACGGCCCGGGCGCAATGGCATTGACCAGAATCGATGGCGCGAGCTCCGCGGCCATGTGGCGAGTGAGGTGGTGGATGGCGGCCTTGGAAGCCGAGTAGGAGAAATTGCTGACGCCCGGCACTGCCAGCCCGTCGATCGAGCCGATGTTGATCACGCGGGCAGGGTCGTCTTGGTTGGACGCCTTCTCCAGAAGCGGGCGCGCCAACTTGGTCAATGTGAAAGGAGCTTTGACGTTGGCGGCGAGCACCCTGTCCCACGCGGAGTCGGGGAACTCGTCGAACGGTGCACCCCAGGTTGCACCGGCGTTGTTGACCAACACGTCAAGGCTCGGCTCCCGTGCACCGAGGGCGTCGATCAGCGCCGCACACTGCTCCTCGCTGGTGACGTCGCACGGGATGGCATGTACCTCACCGAATTCCGAGAGGCGCTCCGCTGCCTCGACACACGCGGCTTCTTTACGGGAAGAGATGTACACGCGGGCGCCGGCCAGGAGATAACCCTCGGCGATCATGTAGCCGATGCCACGAGTACCGCCGGTGACCAGAACCGTCTTACCTGAGACCGCGAACAGTTCGGGGAACATGACGTCCTTTCCGAGACGTGAGGTGGGGCGACGCACACACCCATCCGGCAGAAGAAGAGACCGCTCGCGATCGGGGGCCAAGTGTGAGCCTGATAGCGGATCGAGCAGAAAGTACCACCACCGGCAACTTTAATGCAACTTGTTGCATAATGGGAATCCGAGGTCGATGATCGTTGGGTCCGCTGCACTCCGCCCGGACTGCAAGCCGAGCACCCACAGTGCGTACCGAACTGGGAGAAGTGAAGATGACTGGAGTGAAACATCTTTCGATGGCAGGCCCGACCGAGGCCGAGTTGCAGTCGGCAGGCCTCCGATTCACACAGAGCGGACCGATAGCCGAAATCACGCTGTGCAGACCTGAACGACGCAATACACAGAGCCCGGCAATGTGGCGAGCACTCGCCGCATTGGGGCAGACAATGCCGACTGACATCCGCGTTGTCATCGTTCGCGCGGAAGGGCGTAGTTTTTCGGCCGGCTTGGATCGATCGATGCTGAAAGACCCTGCCTCGCGGCACGAGGCTGCCGACGGCGAGACCATTTCCGGCCTACTCGACGGTTCCGACATGACCGTCGCGCGCACCATACGTGAATATCAAGACGGCTTCCTGTTCCTGCGTAACTCGAACTTCATCTCGATCGCCGCCGTCCAGGGACACGCAGTCGGTGCCGGCTTCCAGCTCGCACTCGCGTGCGATCTCCGGGTGGTGGCCGACGACGCAACATTCTGCATGAAGGAGGTCGCACTCGGCCTGGTGCCCGACCTGACCGGGCTGACACCCCTGGTCCGGCAAGTTGGATACGGCCGCGCGCTCGAAATTTGTGTCACTGCACGCAATGTTGTTGCCGCGGAGGCGCTCTCACTAGGCCTCGCACACAGCGTGGTGCCTGTAAACGATCTCGAAAGCGAAACTCGGGCCATGGCTCACACTCTCCTGCAGGCAGATACCGCCGCCGCGCGAGAGGTCAAGCAGCTGGTGCAGTCGGCTGAGGTCTTGCATGTCGAGCATCAGCGGCAGCTCGAAGCTGCGGCCCAGACGCGTTTGCTGCGCGCGCGCAGCGCTACGGCGGACGGCTCCGACCGAGGGTTCTGAACCGATATCCCGACACATCTGTCGTGTTCGAACAGTGGATCACCATAATTCGCCGCATTACCGTCACCACGCGAAGAGCACCTTGCCGACGCGGTCAGCCTGGGTGGCATGGATCAGGGCGTCCTGATACTTCTCGAGCGGGTAGGTGGCCGTGATGGGGACCCGCAAGGTGCCGTCGGTGACGAGGGCGGCGAGCCGGGCATAGGCGGCGGCGAATTCCTCGCGAGGCGCTGTGTCGAGCCAGCCCTTCTGCCAGAAGCCCCGGACATGAAGATCGCGGAAGATGAGGTCGCCCGGTCGGACGACGACCGGGGCGCCGCTCATTCCTCCGTAGCTGACGAGGGTGCCCCCATGGACGAGCCAAGGAGCGAGCTCCGCGACCACGTCCCCGGCTGTCGCGTCCAGCAGGAGTGAGATCCGCTCGTCCCCGAGCGCCTTCTTCAATTGCACACCGAGATCCGGTCCACTGACGACGACTGCGTCGGCGCCCAACTCCAGCAGCTCCGCGGCGACTTCGGGGCGGCGCACTACATTGAGAGTGCGGTAACCGGCCTGCTTGGCCAGGGTGATGACGTAGCGGCCCACAGCAGAATTACCGCCGGTCTGTCCGACCCATCCACCCGACGGGACATCGACGAAGCGACGGAGCAGGAGGTCGGCCGTCACAGGGTTGACGCCGAGCATCGCCAGCTGCAGGACATCGGCCGCCGGATCGACCACGATGGCGTCGTCCTCGTCGATCGCGATCTGGTCCTGCCACGTGGCGTGCTTCAGGGTAGGAATGATCAGGACCCGCTCGCCGATGCGGGCAGGATCGACGGCAGGGCCAACGGCGACGATTCGACCGACGCCTTCGGTTCCCAGGGCTGCGGGCAGGGTCGGGCGATGCCCATAGAGTCCCCTGATGAGAAGCACGTCGGATGGGTTGATCGGGGCGGCTTCCATCGCGACGAGCACCTGTCCTGCTCCGGGTTCGGGAGTCTCCGACTCGATCAGCTCCGAAGCCGTGCTCGGCTTCCCGAATGCCCGCATGTGCAACTTCTTCATCGTGACCTCCGGTTAATGGTCAGCTCGATTCGAGAGATCCTGCCTCCCATTCCCTCCCCTGAAAGCAGGAGACGGAACGGGTCCCGGCACAGTTCGGGCGTCGCCGGTTTCATGACCGATTTCCCGATCTGTGGATGTCCGGCGCAGGTCGCGAGGTGTGGGACGAGCACAAACCTACGAATGCGCGACCGGCGGCTCATAGGACGAGTGCGCCGCGCCCTGGTATGGATGCGCCACCGCCAGTATGCAATGACGAACGGTCACGCCGGGAACCCGCGAAGCGGGCTCCATCGCGTCGACGTGTGCGCTGTTGACATTTGACGACAACGACTAGACGATCCAGTCTAGTCGCCGCCTCCACGTGGCCGGCGCGAACTCACCATGGACAAGGAGCCATTTCATGAGCCAAGAGCACACGCCCGGCGAGGTCACCCTCGAGAGGGACGGCAACATCGCGATCATCACGGTCGAGAACGAGTCCAAGTTGAACTCCTACACGCCGGACATGATGCGCCAGCTCGCCGAGCATCTGACCACATTCGACGAGGACGAATCCTTGTGGGTTGCGGTGTTCCGCTCCACCGGTAAGAACACCACCGCAGGCTTGGACATGCCCAAGTTCTTCGGCCCGGAAGCAGACGCGGACATCGACCCGACTCTGGTCGATCCGTTCGCTCTGGGGCGGCGCGCAACCAAGCCGATCGTGGCCGTGGTTCAGGGCCTCACCTTGACTGTCGGCATCGAGATGATGCTCGCCGCCGACATTGTCGTTGCCGCCGATACCGCGCAGTTCCAGCAGCTCGAGGTCGCCCGCGGCCTCGCACCCCTTGGCGGTGCCCATTTCCGTTACCTGACCCGGACCGGCTGGGGTAATGCGATGTACCACCTGCTCCGGGCTGACAAGTTCGACGCCCAGCGCGCCCTCGAGCTCGGCTTCGTCCAAGAAGTCGTGCCTTTCGGCCAGCATATCGAGCGCGGAATCGAACTGGCGCGTGAGATCTGCGCCAATGCCCCGCTCGGCGTTCGAGCCACCAAGGCGTCCGCCCTGAAATACATCGAACAGGGCGAGACCGCCGCCATCGCCGCGATCGACGACGTGAAGGGCGCCGTCTTCGACAGTCACGACTTCCAAGAGGGAATTCAGTCGTTCATCGAGCGCCGCCAGGCCAACTTTCAGGGCAAGTAGTCGCAGCGCAACCAACCGAAATCCATTGGAACCTGCCATGACGAGTCTGAGCTTCGACTACACGGCCGCACCGTGGTGGTGACCGGCGCCGCACATGGCATCGGTAAGGAGATCGGCGCACTGTTCGCCGGCGCCTGCGGGTTGGCGCACCGGTACCACTAGAGGGCGCGCTCGTTCTATCGGTGCCCGCTCGCCGGTTCCTAGGTTGGCAGTGTCCGACACACAACCCGGCGTGAAGAGGAAAAGCACATGAATCGCGAAGACATCGAATTCAAGGGTGAAGGCGACGTCACCCTCCGCGGCTGGTTCTACCCGGCACAGAACACCACCACCCCGGCACCGGTCATCATCCTCGTGCACGGCATGTCCGGCGTGAAAGAAATGCACCTCGACGACTACGCCAACGTCTTCGCCGAAGCCGGCCTCAACGCAATCGCCTACGACCACCAGAACTTCGGCGACAGCGACGGAACCCCCCGCCAAGAACTCGACCCCGTCCTGCAGTACCGCGACATCCGCAACGCGATCAGCTACGCCATCGCCCGCCCCGAGGTCGACGGAAACCGGGTCGGAGTCTGGGGCACCAGCTTCGCCGGCGGACACGCCCTGATGGTCGCCGCGATCGACAAACGAGTCAAGGCAGTCGTCGCCCAGGTACCCTTCGTCTCGGGACCGGAAACCCTGGTCCGACTGCTACGCGGAGACTTCCTCCTCCACGTCCGCGACAACCTCGCCGCCGACCGCGCCAACCGATTCCACGACGGCGCACCCGCGATGCTCCCCGCCGTCTCCCCCGACCCGATGGGGCAGGCCGCGATGCCCCAAACCGACGCCTACGAATGGTTCACCAAAACGGCGGCGCTCCGCGCCCCGAACTGGAAAAACGAAATGACCGCCCGCAGCCTGGAACTGGCCTCCGAATACGACCCCGGCAGCTTCATCACCCAGATCTCCCCCACCCCACTGCTGATGATCGTCGCCAACGAAGACACCTCCACCCCCTACGCACTCGCACTCGACGCCTACGAACGCGCCCGCGAACCCAAACAACTCCTCGTCACACAGGGCGGACACTTCGACTTCTACACCGGCCCCGGCTTCGACCAGGTCTCCACCGCCGCACGCGACCACTTCGTCACCCACCTACGCGCCTGAACGACCCGCAGCTTCCAACCGCCCACCGCAACCGGAGGTACCCCTCATGACCACCGACACCACCACTTCCACGGCCCCCACCCACGCCCCCACGGTCCCCATCCGCGCCACCGTCTTCGTCAGCCGCTGGCCCACCGTCCCCGCCGCGGAATTCCCCGGCATCCCGGACGGCACCTTCTCCCCCACCACCGCCATCCTGATCAGCGGCGCAACCGAAATCGTCCTCATCGACGCCCTCTACCTCAAAGACGACGTCCAGGACCTCGGCGACCTGATCGAACGCACCGGCAAGAAACTCACCACCATCTACATCACCCACGACCACCAAGACCACTACCTCGGCATCGGACCCCTCAAGGAACGATTCCCCGACGTCAAATGCGTGGCATTGCCCCACGTGATCGAGTCCATGAAAGAAACCATGGACATTCAGACCATGCAGTGGAATTTACTGTTCGGCGACGCCTGCATCCCAGCCGGACCGCTTCCCGAACCCCTCGACAGCCACACCCTGTATGTCGACGGCTCCCCACTGAACATCATCGAGGTGAAGCAGGCCGACGTCCACCCCACGACCATCGTGCACATCCCCGAGATCGACACCGTCATCGCCGGTGACTCCATCTACAACGAGATCTACCCGATGCTCGGCCTGTCCACCCCCGCCGAATGGCAGGACTGGCTCGACACCGTCGATGTCGTGGAAAAGCTTCAGCCGAAGATGATCGTCTGCGGACACCGCAGGCCCGACGGCGACGACTACGCCGTCGAGACCATGATCGCCCAAACCCGTTCCTACATCCAAGACTTCATCACCGCCTTCCCCACCGCGAAAGACGCCGACGACCTCGTCGCCACCATGTCCGCGAAATACCCCAACCACGCCAACCTCTGGACCCTGCAATTCTCCGCCATCAACGCGATCGCCGCCCGCGACGGCGCGTAATAACACAAACACCACACCCCCACGCCCATCGACTTCCCACCGCGCCCCGACCCGATAGGTACGCCATGCATTTCGCTTCCCTGCCCGACCACCGCGCCGATCTGGACCCGCACGGGCCGGCGATCTCCGACGGGCGGCAGTCGCTCACCAACGCCGAACTACTCATTCGCGTACGGGCGGCTGCACATCACCTGCACGACCTCGGGATCGGTGCCGGCGATGTCGTCGCCGTGAAACTGACCAACCGCCTCGAGTTCGTGGTGCTCCTCTTCGCGGCCTGGCGGATCGGCGCCACCGTCACACCGGTCAATCCCAGCATGACCGACATCGAAGTCGAACGCCAACTACGCGACTCCCATGCAAGCCTGCTGGTCATCGAGGACGACTCGACCACACCGGACACCCCTACTCTCTCCGCCGAAGCCCTCTACACCGACCCTGCGGTGTTCGATCCAGCACCGATCCTGGACCCGACCGCCCTGTCGCTACTCGTCTACACCAGCGGCACGACCGGCACACCCAAGGGCGTCATGCTCGACCACAGCAACATCGAGGCCATGGCCGAAATGATGGGCGTGGCACTGGCGCTGGGGCCAACGGACCGTTCGCTGCTGATCCTGCCGCTCTTTCATGTCAACGGCATCATTGTCAGCATCCTCTCCCCATTGCTCGCTGGCGGCAGCGCCGTCATCGTCGGCCGGTTCGACCCCAAAACCTTCTTCGACCTCGTCGAACGTGAACGCCCCACCTACTTCAGCGCGGTACCCACGATCTACAACATGCTCGCCGCGCTCCCCCCGGAGCTCGTCCCCGACACCTCGTCGTTGCGATTCGGGGCCTGCGGAGCCGCACCCGCCTCAGACGTATTGCTGACCCGGTTCGAAACCCGCTACGGATTCCCACTCATCGAGGGCTACGGACTCTCCGAAGGTACCTGTGTCTCCACCTGCAATCCTGTCCACGGTCCCCGCCGCGCCGGCAGCGTAGGACTCACCCTCATCGGCCAGGAAATTCGCATCGTCGACGACAACGGCACCGAACTGGCCACCGGCCAGGACGGTGAGGTCATCGTCCGCGGCCCCAACATCATGCGCGGCTACCTCGGCCGCCCCGAAGAAACAGCACGCACCCTCGTCGACGGCTGGCTCCACACCGGTGACGTCGGCCACTTCGACCCCGACGGCTACCTCATCCTCGTCGGCCGGTCGAAGGACATGATCATCCGCGGCGGAGAGAACATCTACCCCAAAGAAATTGAAGATGTCCTGACTACAGATCCCTCGGTCCTCGAAGCCGCTGTAATCGGGGTGCCCGACGAGAAGTGGGGCGAGATCGTCGTCGCCTACGTCCAACCACGGCCAGGTGCCACCATCGACACCACAGCACTGACCACACTCTGCGAACAACATCTCACCGGCTACAAACGACCCACTGCCTACATCATCAAAGCCATCCCCAAAAACGCCGTCGGCAAAATCGACAAACCCACCCTACGAAACACGCACGCCGAAGTCAGCACAGCCCACAGTGGTAGTTGACGGAGCGTCGCCACCAACATTGTGAGGAGCCCGATCGATGAAGCTAGCTCTCTACCTTCCGAACTTCCGCGACCACGTGACGCTGCAAGAGCTCGAAGACCTCACCGCCCTCGCCGAGGACCTCGATTTCGATTCGGTGTGGACGCTAGACCGGATTGTCGTCCCCGAAACCTCCGACCGGGCGGAGCTTCAATACCCGTTCGGCATGATGACCGACCTGCCCAATAGCGTGCCGGTCATCTCGCGAGGCAAGTGGTTTCAAGGAATGACTCTGATCCCATGGCTGGCCGCGAAGACCCGGAAGGTGCGGATCGGCATGAGCATCATCGACACCCCGTACCGTTCCCCCGGTGTCCTCGCCGCAGAACTCGCCACTCAGGACCACCTATCCAATGGCAGACTCAACGTCGGGGTCGGGGCGGGCTGGATGCCCGAGGAGTTCGCGGCCGCCAGCGTCCCGCACCTGTTTCCCCGGCGACACGGGCACGTGCGCGAGACGATCGAAATCATGCAGGGCATCTGGTCCAACGAGTTGTTCGAGTACCACGGCGAATTCGCCGACTTCCCGCTATCAGGATTCGGTCACAAGCCGATCCAGAAACCTGGGCCGCCGATCTACTTCTCAGGTCTCAAGGATCCGAAGCGCTCGGCAAAGCGGATCGCGAAGTACGGTCTACAGGGATGGATCGGTATCCAGGACTCACCCGAAGACATCAAGCGTTGGAAGGGTGAGATGAAGCGCGAGTTGGACTTACTCGGCCGGGACTTCCCTGACGGCTTCGACATGTGCAGCATGATCTGGTTCGTCATCACCGATGAGCCGGTCGATCAAAGCCCGGCGGGCAAGGCCACGAACTTGCTTGCGGGTACGGCTCAACAAATCGAGGATCGGCTCAAGAGCTACAAGGAGGCCGGCCTCACAATGCCGCTTCTGTGGCCACCGTTCAGGGACGTGCCGACCTCGAAGACCATGGACGACCTCAAACGTCTGACCGAGGAGATCATGCCCAAGGTGAACGCGAGCTGAGCTGTGGATCGTTGAGTGGTGCACCGCTGAACCGGAGACCCTGCAACGACCAACCGGAGGAGCGGTTCGCCGACCAGACGGACCGCTCCTCCCTCATTCGGTGAGGAGCCGCCGGCGATCAGATGCTGGCGGCCAATTCCGCGCCCTCCCGAATGGCGCGTTTGGCGTCCAGTTCCGCAGCGACCGACGCTCCCCCGATGAGGTGTGTCGGTATCCCGCGGATCAGCAACTCGTCGTAGATGTCACGCTCGGGCAATTGTCCGGCACACACGATGACCGTGTCCACCTCCAGCGTGGTGGCGCGACCATTCACGGTGATGTGCAGACCGGCGTCGTCGACGGCCTCGTAAGTAACCCCCGACATCATCTCGACTCCGCGAGACGCAACGTGTGCCCGGTGGATCCAGCCAGTGGTCAACCCGAGGCCCGCACCCACCTTGTCGGTCTTCCGCTGAAGCAAATAGACCCTGCGCGCGGCTCCCCGTTTCACCGGTGCCCGCACTCCGCCCGGAACATCCGGATCGACGTCCACTCCCCAGTGCTGGAAGAAGTCGTCGCGTGCGTCGGTATCGGACGATTCCTCGTTGGTAACGAACGCGGCGATATCGAAACCGATGCCGCCGGCACCGACGATGGCGACTCGGTCACCGACCGGTGCCCTTCCGCGAAGAACATCGACATAGCTGACCACCGACGGATGCGACGATCCGGCGATCGAGATGTCGCGTGGCTTTACTCCCGTCGCGAGGACGATTTCGTCGAAATTCTCGGACACTAACAGTTCGGCATCAGCCTGTGTCTTCAGCCGGACCGAGACACCCGCTTCCTCGAGTTCACCCTCGTAATATCTGATCGTCTCCCGGTACTCCGACTTACCCGGGATACGCCAGGCCAGATCGAACTGCCCGCCGAGCGTGGGACGACTTTCGAACAGGGTCACCTCGTGGCCCCGCCGGGCAGCGAAAGCGCTGAATGCCATCCCCGCAGGCCCGGCCCCCACCACGCCGACGCGTTTGCCAACCTTCGGCGGGGTGACCAGCAGCGTGAGCTCGTGACCTGCACGGGGATTTACCAGGCAGGTCGTCGTCTTTTCGGCCAACGTATGATCGATGCACGCCTGATTGCAGGCGATGCAGGTGTTGATGCGGTGTGCCCTCCCGGTGCGCGCCTTGTTCACGAAGTCCGGGTCAGCCAGCAGCGGACGCGCCATCGATACCAGGTCCGCAGAACCGCTGGCCAAGATGGCCTCCGCGAGTTCGGGAGTGTTGATCCGGTTGCTCGCGACGACCGGAACAGTCACAGCCGCGCGAATCTTCGCCGAGTAGTCTCGGAACGCTCCCGCAGGCACCGGTGACGCGATCGTCGGGATACTCGATTCGTGCCAACCGACGCCGGTGCTCAGAATCGACACCCCGGCCTGCTCGAGTCGCCGCGCCAGTTCGATCGTTTCGGTGAAGGTGGAACCGTCCGGAACCAAATCGGTGACGGAAATCCGGAATGAGATCAGAAAGTCTTCGCCGACCGATCGGCGGGTGCGGCGCACGATCTCGAGGGCGAACCTTGCCCTGTTGTCGAAGTCCCCGCCCCATTCGTCGAGGCGGTGATTGGTACGGGGCGCGAGGAATTCGTTGATCAGATAGCCCTCGGATCCCATGATCTCGACACCGTCGTAACCCGCGTTCTGCGCCAGCACAGCCGCCGCTGCGAAGTCGTCGATGGTCTCTTCGATCTCGACCGGGTCCATCTCGCGCGGAACGAAACGATTGATCGGCGCTCGCACGGAACTCGGCGCCACGAGATCGGGATGCTTGGCATAGCGACCGAAATGCAGTAGCTGCAATATGATTCGACTGCCCGCGTCGTGCACCGACCGTGTCACCAGCTGGTGCCGCCGTACGTCGTCGGTGGTGGACATGGTCGCGCCCACCTCGAACGGCCTGCCGGCATGGTTCGGAGACACGCCGCCGGTGACGATGAGCCCGACACCGCCCCGTGCACGCTCGGCGTAGAACTCCGCCATCGTCTCGAATCCGCCTTCGACTTCTTCCAAGCCCAAGTGCATCGAACCCATCACTACCCGATTCGGCAGGGTCAACGGCCCCACCTGCAGCGGTTCGAACAGTCTGCGGAAGGCGGTCATCTATCTCGTCCTTTGCTAGCGGCTATGTGCTGTCTCGCTGCGAAGACTAGCTTTTGTGCAACTTGTTGCACAAGTGGTGTGAGGCCGCATGAGTAAAGTTGGCAGCGCCATACGTCACACGAGAATCAACGGAGGTCGCAATCGATGTCGCTGAGGTGCGCGATCCTGACGGCGCTCGTGGAGCGCCCTGCCACGGGCAAGGAGCTGACGCGACGCTTCGACTCGTCCATCGGCTACTTCTGGCATGCGACCCACCAGCAGATTTATCGTGAACTCGGCAACATGACCGGTGACGGTCTCATCCAGCCGCATGCGAGCCAGGTCAAAGGCAGGGGCGCACCTCGCACATACGAGATCACCGAAACAGGCGTGCGATATCTACGAGAATGGGTGGACACCAGGCAAGAGCCGGTGCCCCTCAGGGATCCGCTCCTCGTGCGCATGCGCGCCGCCGCCGTTCTGGGCGACGTCGACCTGACGGACGACATTCACCAGCATTTGGACTATCACCGGTCCCTTCTCCAGACGTACCGCGATATAGAGGATCGGGACTTCAAAGGTCCCTTGACGTCTCGCCGACAACGACTCCAGCACCTGATCCTGCAGGCAGGCATCGACAGTGAACTGTCCTGGACCGAATGGTGCACGAAGGCGGCGAAGCAATGTGCGGCCGATCGGGCCGAGGGGTAGCAGCGTACGTCCTGATCGACGCCGCGGATCGGTTGCCCGCTTCTGCACTGATGTTGGCGCACCGGTACCAGTGAAGGGCGCGCTCGTTCTATCGGTGCCCGCTCGCCGGTTCCTAGGTTGGCAGTGTCCGACACACAACCCGGCGTGAAGAGGAAAAGCACATGAATCGCGAAGACATCGAATTCAAGGGTGAAGGCGACGTCACCCTCCGCGGCTGGTTCTACCCGGCACAGAACACCACCACCCCGGCACCGGTCATCATCCTCGTGCACGGCATGTCCGGCGTGAAAGAAATGCACCTCGACGACTACGCCAACGTCTTCGCCGAAGCCGGCCTCAACGCAATCGCCTACGACCACCAGAACTTCGGCGACAGCGACGGAACCCCCCGCCAAGAACTCGACCCCGTCCTGCAGTACCGCGACATCCGCAACGCGATCAGCTACGCCATCGCCCGCCCCGAGGTCGACGGAAACCGGGTCGGAGTCTGGGGCACCAGCTTCGCCGGCGGACACGCCCTGATGGTCGCCGCGATCGACAAACGAGTCAAGGCAGTCGTCGCCCAGGTACCCTTCGTCTCGGGACCGGAAACCCTGGTCCGACTGCTACGCGGAGACTTCCTCCTCCACGTCCGCGACAACCTCGCCGCCGACCGCGCCAACCGATTCCACGACGGCGCACCCGCGATGCTCCCCGCCGTCTCCCCCGACCCGATGGGGCAGGCCGCGATGCCCCAAACCGACGCCTACGAATGGTTCACCAAAACGGCGGCGCTCCGCGCCCCGAACTGGAAAAACGAAATGACCGCCCGCAGCCTGGAACTGGCCTCCGAATACGACCCCGGCAGCTTCATCACCCAGATCTCCCCCACCCCACTGCTGATGATCGTCGCCAACGAAGACACCTCCACCCCCTACGCACTCGCACTCGACGCCTACGAACGCGCCCGCGAACCCAAACAACTCCTCGTCACACAGGGCGGACACTTCGACTTCTACACCGGCCCCGGCTTCGACCAGGTCTCCACCGCCGCACGCGACCACTTCGTCACCCACCTACGCGCCTGAACGACCCGCAGCTTCCAACCGCCCACCGCAACCGGAGGTACCCCTCATGACCACCGACACCACCACTTCCACGGCCCCCACCCACGCCCCCACGGTCCCCATCCGCGCCACCGTCTTCGTCAGCCGCTGGCCCACCGTCCCCGCCGCGGAATTCCCCGGCATCCCGGACGGCACCTTCTCCCCCACCACCGCCATCCTGATCAGCGGCGCAACCGAAATCGTCCTCATCGACGCCCTCTACCTCAAAGACGACGTCCAGGACCTCGGCGACCTGATCGAACGCACCGGCAAGAAACTCACCACCATCTACATCACCCACGACCACCAAGACCACTACCTCGGCATCGGACCCCTCAAGGAACGATTCCCCGACGTCAAATGCGTGGCATTGCCCCACGTGATCGAGTCCATGAAAGAAACCATGGACATTCAGACCATGCAGTGGAATTTACTGTTCGGCGACGCCTGCATCCCAGCCGGACCGCTTCCCGAACCCCTCGACAGCCACACCCTGTATGTCGACGGCTCCCCACTGAACATCATCGAGGTGAAGCAGGCCGACGTCCACCCCACGACCATCGTGCACATCCCCGAGATCGACACCGTCATCGCCGGTGACTCCATCTACAACGAGATCTACCCGATGCTCGGCCTGTCCACCCCCGCCGAATGGCAGGACTGGCTCGACACCGTCGATGTCGTGGAAAAGCTTCAGCCGAAGATGATCGTCTGCGGACACCGCAGGCCCGACGGCGACGACTACGCCGTCGAGACCATGATCGCCCAAACCCGTTCCTACATCCAAGACTTCATCACCGCCTTCCCCACCGCGAAAGACGCCGACGACCTCGTCGCCACCATGTCCGCGAAATACCCCAACCACGCCAACCTCTGGACCCTGCAATTCTCCGCCATCAACGCGATCGCCGCCCGCGACGGCGCGTAATAACACAAACACCACACCCCGACCCGGGGTCAGAGTGCCCTTCTTCAGGATCCACACGACCCAGGAGGACCAATGTCACCCGCCATCACCCCCAACCATTCCGTCACGCTCAACGACAGCGACAACCTTGCCGCGCCTGTGCCGGTGGTGTCATGATGGCGGCCCTCTCGCACAGGCTCGGCGCCCTCGTGCACCATGGCGCGGAGCCCGAAGTCGGGGTCGACACCTCCGTGCTTCGATCGGTGTCGTCCGGACCTGAAGTTTCCCGCAGTACCCGGATCGGGCGTGCTGTAGTGGTATTGGTATTGATCCCATTCGGCGTTTTCTATCTCGGCCCGAGAATCTCCGATCTCACCGCAACGCCTGGGCGCCTGCAACAGTCTGTCGAAGCGGCAGACCGCTACAACCCGTCCCTGACTCGGCTCGTCGAGCACGAGCGCGTGACAGTGAGTGCCTTCGCGGCACTGGACAGGGTGCGTGAGTGCCTGACCGATGTTCTCGGCATGGGAGAAGCGGTGTCGGTTGAGCTCAGTACCCTCGTCGGAACAATTTCGGTAGATCTACAGGAAATTCTCGACCATACCGGCGTCGACGTCGCCGATCTGGTCGGTTCACTCGAATCCCTCAGCACTCGCGTCGGCGCATTGCAGGCACCGGCGAACGGTGCAGCCACGGCCTTGTCGGATAATCGCGCGACGATGTCGGCCATCCTGGACGACGTGCGTGTGACGGCCGACCAGGTGCACGACACCCGTCTTTCCGTGGAGTCCGCAGCCGCCGATCTGTCCGGAAGGTAAGTAACTGATGGTGTTTTTCGGACGACCTGGTGGACCGGCCAGAACGGTTCTCGCACTGGTAGCAGTCGCCGTACTCGGCCTGTTTTCCATCGTGATCTTCAATCTGAACAGGAGCCTGGAGAGCCAGCAACGAGTCAACGCGACCAGTGTCGGCATTTCCGAGAGCTTCCTCGATGTCAACAATCAGCTCACCACGGAGCTCGGAGAACTGACTCAGCTGACCGGGACTGCGGAGTCGGCGCTCGAATCCATCAGGGCGTTAGGGCCACTCCTGGCGGAACTGCATCACGCCATCACGCCGGTTGCCGGCTCTCTGTCGAGCACCGCTCGAGGCGCCCAGATCACCAATGAGCAACTTGCCGTGATCGCGCACATTCTCGGTGAGGTCCACAACGTCATCCTTCCCCTGGTGGACTCCGCTCAGGCGTTCGGTCAGCAGGGCGAAGATTTGTTGGCGGTGATCGAGGGATTGATCACCGACTTACAGAGTGCGGTCGAATCCGCGGCGACGATCAATCAGATGCTTCCATTGCCGGGCTGAATACCGACCGGCCCGCCACCCCTGCCTCTCGACCGACTGGACGTGACATGCGACGTAAAGACCGAAGCCCGAATGGTCCTTCCGACCTGACCGCACCTCGAAGTGCCGTGTTGCCCTCGGCTGATCCGCAATCAGAGGGGTTCGCGGTCACTCGCCCTGTCACCAGGTACTCGATTGCCACCGAATGGCTGGGCCGACTCGCGGCGGTCATGTCTGCCGTGCTGCTCGTGCTCGTGCTGAACGCAATTTCCGAGGGGCTGGCGGTTCGGCAAAGCACCCGCGCCATCGTGGACAACTTCGGGCAGGCCAATCAGTACTTCGACGAGCGGGCCGATCTGGCCGCGCCTGCCCGTGTGCGGAGCGAGCTTGCAGACCTCAGAACAGTTCTTGCCGAACTGAATTCGGCGACGGCGGTGGACGTTGATCTGCTGGCCGCAATGCTGCCCGACATGCATACGTTGGTTGCTGCCGGTCACAACGACGTCACTATCGCCCACCAGCTCCATGGCATTTCCTCGTCGCTTCAAGGCGCGGCCGGATCGCTACACGCCATCTCCGCCGACGCGGACGTGGCGGTGGTCAAGGTGAACGATCGGCTTCTGGCTGCACTGCAACTGGCCGATCAGCTCAACGCCGAACTCGAGCGTACGACGGTCAAACTCGAGCCGCTTCCGGCGCAGGGAAATCTGATTCCCGCCCCGACGGGAGGAAAGTAATGGTGGGCAGTCGAACTTTCGCCGCGGTTGTGCTGGTACTCGGTGTGGCGCCCGCCATCGGCTTGTGCGCAATCAACGGCTTCTTTCCCACGTTCCGTGATATCAGCGACCCTCTCGGTCGGCCGTCGGCCTTGAGCGTGCAGATTATCGATTCGGCCCAACGACTCGACGAACTGACCGTCGAACTGGAACCGAAGCACGCGCGGTTGGCGGCGGACATCCAGGTTCTCGGACCCATGTCTAACGACCTGGCCGTGTTGGTCGGTCGGAGTGTCGAACTGTCGCCGTTGTCAGCGACTTTGAGGGACAATGCATCGAAGGTCGCGGACATCTCGGCGCCATTGCCGAACGTGGTGACGAACGTTACCGCGCGTTCCGACGAGGCCGGCGCCACCGTCGACGGACTGTCGACGGCGGTCGGTTCCGTCGCGACCGAGCTGCAGGGAATCCACGACGGTTTGACCACAATGCAACTCACTCTTCTCGCACTCGGCCCGAAGATGTCGGGGATCGCCTCGACGCTGGCGACGATCCAGGAAGAAGCTGCGCATGTTCGGGAGTTCGGTCCGCTCCTCGCAGTGGTAGGCCCTCCGTTCAACAGTCTCGGTATCCCGTCCTTGGGTTTCGAGGCACCACCGTTACCGCCGCTGCCTCTTCCCTGAGCATCCGGATACCCTTTCTTCGTTCGACGGAGTGAACATGCAGATGCACATGCAGAAAAGATTTCGGTTGTCCTGGGCGATCACCTTGGCATTCACCATTGCGGTGTTGAGCGGCTTGTTGATCCTTACGAGAGACCTGGGCATCACGAACGACACGTTCAAAAACGGTGTCGTGCAGGCGCAGGAGCTCGACGCGACGACCGATGCCGCGCTCGACGGGGCGCATCAATTGCCACCCGCAGCCGAGGCGGCGCGGCAAGGGCTGCCGGAGGTGGTCGGCGTCATCGATTCCCTCACCCGGGCGAATCAGTTGCTGGGCACTCTCGGTGACCAACTCGGCACCCTCGGTACCACGCTGACCGAGGCTGATGCCCCTTTGGCGGGCACAATTTCTGCCGGTCGGGGGGCAGGCGGAGAGGCCGGTGCGGCCGTTGTGCCGCTCGGCGGGATAGCGGCATCCCTGGATGATGCGAACGTCAATGCGCAGGCTCTCGGCCAGAAATTGGATGAGACGCTCACGCTGTCGCAGACGATCGACCAGAAACTACGCGTCGCGTTGCTACTGCCGAAAGTCGGCAACTGACAGAAATGAGATCACCGTGGGGTCACCCTGTGGGCTGCGGTGACCTCGACGACGACCTGGCATCGTGGATGCCCGTTCGTTGCCCCCGATGCTCGATCACAATCCATTTGCCTGCCAAGCGGCGATATCCTGAAGTCACGTTCTCCTCGAGATGAGGCAAGTTGCCTCATCGAGGATGGGATCGTCCAGGTCCTGTTCTCGCTCTGCGGGGAGACGGTGAGGACACTCCGATGGCCGCAGGTGATCCGCTCGAGACCCAGCGCGGCGTGGCCCACACGGTCACGGCGGAGTTGAGCGCTGAGGGATTCGAGGACGCCCACGAAATCGGCCGGGGCGGATTTGGTGTCGTCTACCGCTGCGTGCAACCGGCGCTGGACCGCACTGTGGCGGTGAAGGTCCTTGCTGCGGACCTCGACGAGGAGAACAGGGTTCGGTTCTTCCGCGAACAGCGGGCGATGGGCCGCCTCACCGGACATCCTCACATTGTGAGCGCACTCCACGTCGGTGCCACCGACAGCGGTCGCCCCTACATCGTGATGCCCTACCACTCGCAGGATTCGCTCGACGTCCGGATACGCCGCGACAGCCCACTGCCGTTGGAGGAAGCACTCACGCTCGGGGTGAAGATGGCCGGTGCGCTCGAGACTGCACACCGCCTCGGGGTCCTGCACAGGGACCTCAAACCCGGGAACATCCTGCTCACCGACTACGGGGAGCCGGCGCTCACCGATTTCGGCATCGCCCATATCGCCGGCGGATTCGAGACCGCCACCGGCACCGTGACCGGGTCACCGGCCTTCACCGCGCCCGAGGTGCTGAGCGGCGAACCGCCGACTGAAGCCTCCGATATCTACGGTCTCGGTGCGACGGTGTTCTGCGCCGTCACCGGTCACGCCGCGTTCGAGCGCCACAGCGGTGAGCATGTGGTCGCTCACTTCCTCCGAATCACGACCCAACCGGTTCCGGACCTGCGCGAGCACGGCGTTCCCGAAGACGTATCGGAGATAGTCGACCGCGCCATGGCCGCCGATCCGCGGCAGCGTCCTGCTACCGCCGCCGACTTCGGCGACGAACTGCGGCGGGTCCAGCTCCACCATGGCTTCCCCGTCGACGAGATGGCCCTGTCCGGCGAACCGGACGCCCGCCGACACGATCCGGATCCGGCGCGCGCCCGCCCGAGGTCCACGGCGACTCCACCACCTACTCCATCGATGGCACCCGCCGTGAGGACTCCGGTGAGTAATCTGCCGCTCGAGCTCACCAGCTTCGTGGGCCGCCGCCATGAGTCGACCGAGGCGAAACAGCTGCTGTCGTCCGCTCGTCTGGTGACGTTGACCGGGATCGGTGGTGTCGGGAAAACGCGTCTGGCGCTTCGGCTGGCTGCCGATGTCCGGCGGAGGTTCGGTGACGGAGTCTGGTTGGTCGAACTGGGCGAGTTGCGGGATGGGTCACTCCTGACGGACACGGTTGCCGCGGCCCTGGGGCTGCGGGATCAGCCCGCGCGACAGCTCGACGACGTCGTGGCGGAGTTCCTCGCCTCCAGGCACCTTTTGCTTGTACTGGACAACTGCGAACAGGTGGTGGAGGCGGTCGCGGCATCCGCCGAGATGCTGTTGCGCACCTGTCCGCAGCTGCGGATCTTGGCCACGAGCCGCGAACCCTTGGGTATCGGCGGGGAGGCGGTGCTGCGAGTTCCCCCGCTGAGGGTCCCGGCCCCAGACCACGAGCCCTCGCTGCGGGCGCTGACCGGGTACGACGCGGTGGCGTTATTCGTACAGCGCGCCGCGGCCGCCGTGCCCGGATTCGAACTCACCGACGACAACCGGATGGCGGTGGTCCGAATCTGCCACCAACTCGACGGCCTACCGTTGCCGATCGAGCTGGCGGCGGCACGGTTGCGTGCGATGTCGCCCGAGCAGATCCTGCAGCGGCTGACCGACCGGTACACGCTGCTGACTCTCGGCAATCGCGGTGCACCGACACGTCAGCAGACCCTGCGGCTGTCCATCGACTGGAGTCATGAGCTCTGTACGCCTCGGGAACAGCAGCTGTGGGCCGAGCTGTCGGTGTTCGCGGGAAGTTTCGAACTGGATGCTGCCGAGGCGATCTGCGGGGAGGACCTGACCCCCGAGGAGTTGCTCGACACAGTGACGGCATTGGTCGACAAGTCGATCCTGCTCCGGGAAGACGCCGGCTCGGCGGTGCGGTTCCGGATGCTCGAGACCCTGCGCGACTACGGCAAGGAAAAGGCCGAGCAGACCGGTATCCATTCGATATTGCGACGACGGCACCGCGTTTGGTATCAGCGTTTGGTGTTGCAGGTGGAGGCCGAGTGGATCAGTCCGCAGCAGCTGGAGTGGATAGCGCGGCTCGAGAGGGAACAGTCGAATTTGCGTGAGGCGATGGAATTCTGCCTGGCGGAGGAACCCGGTACCGGCGCCGAGGACGGTCTCCGGATAGCGGCGGCCCTGTTCCCGTTCTGGCTCTCCCGCGGACTGTTCCGGGAGGGACGGCACTGGCTCGACCGCGCCCTGGCGCATTACTCCGAGCAACCGACCGCTTCACGAGTAGGGGCGCTGTACGCCGCCAGCGTGTTCGCGGGCGTTCAGGGTGACCTTCCGGCCTCGAGGGCCCTGGTGGACGAAGCGCAGGCTCTGATCCCCCAGGTAACCGACCCGCTGGTCCGCGCACGCGTCACCCATGCAGACGGTCTTCTTGGACTCGTCAGCGGCGACCTTCCCCACGCCTGCACGCGTATGGAGGAAGCGCTGGAGGTGTTCGGCGCCCGCGGCGACCTGTCGTCGCGAGTATGGGGCCTGATGATGCTCGGGCTGGTGTACGAATTGCAGGGAGATGTCCCGCGGGCGATCGAGTGCCATCAGAAGGTTCTGGACATCACCGAAGCACACTGTGAATCGGTGTACCGGTCGTACTCCCTGTGGGCGCTGGGAGTGGCGGCCTTGCAGCAGGGCGATCGCGGTCAGGCGGCGGAACTGCTAGAACAGTGCTTGCGGCTGAGCCGGTTGGTGGACGATCCATTCACTGCCTCGATGACCCTGGAGGCTCTGGCGTGGATCGCCGGCACCGAGGGCCGCGCACGACGCGCCGCCATCCTGATGGGGGCCGCAGAGGCGCTGGGCCGTGCCCTGGGAAGCACCTCGGTGCTGTTCCCCACCTTGCTCGTACGCCACGAGGATTGCGAACGGCTCACTCGCACCTTACTGGGTGAGCGCGCATTCGAGGCGGCCAGAAGGGAGGGTGCGGTCATGGGATTCGAGGGAGCGGTCGCCTACGCCCTCGGCGAGCGCACCGAGGCCACGACACAGCCCGCCGGTAGCAGTGCGACGGGCCTGACCAAGCGGGAGCGAGAGGTCGCGGAGCTGGTAGCGCAGGGCCTCACCAACAAGGCCATCGCCGCCAAGCTGGTGATATCGCCGCGCACCGCGCAGGGCCATGTGGAACACATTCTGACCAAGCTCGGGTTCACCTCACGAACACAGATCGCGGGTTGGGTCCTGGAGCACGCGCAGGACAAGCGCGGCTGACCGGTACGGCGACGCCGTCTGGCCAGCACGCCGCGCGCAGCTTCTTGTAACCTCGTTCCCAGGCCCCTCATACGGGGCGATGCGAACTGGGGAAGGTGGACGCGGATGCCGAGCCCCGACAAGGAGGCCACTGTTCGGTTGACGTCCGAACAGATCATCGAGCGGCTGGTCGACGCGGCGACGACTCTGCTCGCAGAGGCGGGCCCATCCGAGATCAAAGCGCGGTCGGTCGCTGAAGCGGCGCAGGTGTCGACGATGTCCGTCTATTACCATCTCGGGGGCCTGCCTGAGCTGCTTCAGGCCGTAGTCGACAGAGGCTTCCGCGATCTCGCCCTTGCCTTCGAGTCGGTACCCGACAGCGACGATCCCGCCGCGGATCTCTTCGGTATTGCGTTGGCCTGCCGACAGCTGGCCCAGGCCAATCCGCATCTCTATGACCTGATGTTCGGCCTCGCGACGCGCCGTGGATACCGTCAGCTCAGACCAGCCCGCTCGGGTGCCGCTGCCCAGTCCGAGGCGTTTGGGACGGCGTATTCGCTTCTGGTCGGCCGATGTGCCCGATTCGTAGGAAGCGGTCGCATCCGCGGCGGCGAGAATCCGGACGTGATCGCCACGCAGCTTTGGAGCTGCGTGCACGGATTCGTGACCCTGGAGTTGGGCGGTCACTTCGCCCAGTTCCCCGATCCGGTCGACCAGGTCCTGCAACCGACAATGGTGAACTTGCTGGTGGGACTGGGCGATACCGCGGAGTCGGCACAGTCATCGCTGGTGAATGCACTCCGCGCGCATTCGCGCGAGTCGGACCGCAGCGCCGCGGATCCACGGGCGAGAGGGTAATTAACCGCAGAACCGTGATCAAGTGCGTGAGCGTCCAGTGCTTGCCGCTCCGGTCCGATTCAGCTGGCCAAGTCATCAATTGTCGACGCAGAGTACGGGTTCAGGGTGTCCGTTTCCGCCTGCATCTCGACACTGGCAATGCCGTAGCACTCCCGATAGTCGCTGGGTGACATCGACAGGAACTTTCGGAACTCGCGACCGAAATGGCTTGCGTCGTAAAACCCCCAGCGGTGGGCAATGGACCCGATCGGAATGTCAGTGGCGACCACGTCGCGGCGTGCGCTGGCGAGTCTCTGCATGCGTACAACCGACCCGACGGTGTCACCCGTGAGGGAGAAGGCGCGATGCACCGTGCGGCTCGAGACGTTGAACGCTCTGGCCATGTCAGCGACGCGGATCGGGCCGCTCCGAAGGTGCTGCTTGATCCACTGATCGAGCTGTGATCGGAGGGCGGGCAGGAGCGTAGGACCGTCGCATGCCGCACGGGTGTTGCTCCGGATCACCCCGGCCACCAGCGTGAGCAGCGCCTCTCGTGCCGCCTCTGCGTCTGCGACGTCCATGGACGATACGTGCGAACCCATGCTTTCTACGAAACTGATCAGGACCCGCGCCAGCGGGCGGGATTGATCGAGCATCACGCAATCGGGGATCGAACCGCCGGTGTCGTATGACGCCAATGCGGACAGGGGGATGATCACACTGCGTTTCCGGAGGCCGGGCGATACGGTGGAGTTGTACGCCACTCGACCCGTCGAGATGAGGCCGGTTCCAGATTCGATGCGAGCGGAACCCGATTGCAGTTCGAAGTGTTGAGTACCGGAGGATGCTGTGAGCAGCATCAGCACCTCGGTGTCCGACGTTTCGATCAATCGCTTCGTGCGACTCACTTTCAGTGCGGGGCAATCCCACTCGGTGACTTTGATGTCGCTGAGATCGAGGGATCGCAGTACTCCGTGGCCTTCACCCTCTGCGTCGGCCGAAATATCGATTCCCATCGGCACGAGCCGCCCCGCCATCGCGTTCTCCCAAGCCGACCGGCGATCCCGACGCTCGACCTGGCGGAGGTCGAGCATGGGGACCGAGCCGTCTTTCATGACGCTGTGCTTCAGCGGCCTCGAACGAGGAGGTCGGTCCGTCCAGCGTTCTTCGGCAGCATGACGCACTTCCGAAACAGCTGTATGACCGCCGGAAAGGCTCTGGGCAAGCTCGGCATACCCCGGACGATCATTGCGCCTGCGGTCACACGACCGAGAAGTTCCGGCGCTGCGTGGAGTAGACATGTGATCGATTCCAATCCTGATGGCCGTGGCGCGACCGGACGGCAACGAGGTTGCTCGCAGTCCATAATGAAAGTTGTAACGAAGTTAGGAACACGCTACGCGGTCGACTTTCGTGTGGCAAGGGTCACATCGAGGTGCGTGTTAACTGAGTCTTCCGGCACGGGTTCGAGGTGCGATCAGCTTGCGCTGACGGTCGCGCTCTCGCAAATTCCAATCGCCGTGACGTCGTGTCGAAAAGAATTCCGGGGAAGCGCGGCGAGCATGTTGTGGATCGCGAGCACGGCGCTGAAGGATGTGGGGCGTTCACGCTCGATGAGGTCGATAAGACCATCGGCCGAACCGGTCGACGAGGTCGGACCCGACGAAGATGCGGTGGTCGCCGTACCGCGAATTTTCAAAAGGTGAACTGCGCACGCTGCGGCGGCATGCTCGGGCCGGACATCGTGTACTTCGGAGAGAACGCGCCCGAGGATTGCGCCGCCGCATCGTTCGAACTGGTCGACGCCACGGACACGCTCTTGATGGCGGGTTCTTCGCTGATGTTGATGGCCGGCCCGCGTTTCGCGCCGGTTCAGCCGAAGTGGCAGACGTAGTGCAGCGTTGTCAGGACCTCGATCTCAAATGAGCTGTTGCCGGGGACGTTGAACGATTCGCCGCCGCGGTAGGTGAGGGTCTCGGTCTGACCCGCGAGCGTGACCTTGCATTCGCCGTCGATCAGTTCCATGATTTCCGGCGCGGCAGTGTTGAACGTCAGGGTCGAGGGCTGGATGACACCGACCGACTTGGAGGTGCCGTCGGCGAGCTCAATGTTGTAGCTCACGCATTTGCCGTCGAAGTACACATTGGCCTTCTTGGCCACGCTGACGTTCTCGAACCGCGCCATGATCTCTTTCCCGAGGTGATGAAGGTGGAGCCGTCAGCGTACGTGACCCTCGACGCTCGACCTGACGGAGGTCGAGCGTCGCGACCAGTCGTCTTTCACGATGTTGCGTTCCATCGTTCAGGCGGCGTCACTTGACGAGCAGGTCCGTCCGTCCATCTTTCTTCAGCAGCTCGATGTAAGTCGGGAAAAGCTTCGTTTGCGCGTTAATGGCTTTGGCCACGATTTTCATGTTCCCTTCCATGCCGATGTCGCCCCTCATCACAGCCATGGTCAGATTGAGGTCGCCCTGCCAGAAGCGGTTCGCATATTCGCCAGTCATCCGGAAGGTGCAATCTGCCTTGCCGTCCGCTGCGCCGGGAACGGCGGTCAGGTTCGGCATGTCGATGATCATGGAGCCGTCGGGTTCGGTGGTGAGGATCTCGAAGACACCCGGGATGTTCGAGAGCTTCTCGAACAGGTCCGGGTCACTCTTCGCGTGTTCGAAAGCCATGCCGATATACTTGTACAGTTCCTCGGCGGTCGGTGTTGCGGACATCTGTTGGTTGTTCCTCTCGTGACGGCCGTGACACGACCGGGGCGGCAGCAAAGTTGCCCCTCCATTGGAGCGGGCACTGCGACAAACCAGATATGTGGCCTGGGTCGCAACTTAGGTTAGGAGTGGGCCGTGGCGCTCACTAGGACCACGACGACCGGTGGCGGTATTGTCACGCCACTCGGAGCTCTCGGGCAGGAACGCGCTTACGCGGTCGACATCAACGCAATGAACCGAAGAACCGTAATCGGGTGTGCGATCAGCCCCTTGACGATGAGCTCCCTGCGGAGGATTGAGCGGATCACAGCCATACCCTGCCTGCTGAAGAAGCCTGTCGGGATCAGCCCGCCCGCCCGCATCCTCAGCTGTGACACGGCCATCAGCTGATCGCCCGTCGTGTCGATCACGGTGACACTGGGTAGCCCGGCTATATCGTTCAGAACCAAGGCCTTGTCGGATCCGAAGAGAATTGTGCATTCTGTCCCGGATCCGCCTTCGCGCACTGCAATCGGCCGTGTCATTCGAGCGGCTATCTTGCGTCGTCCCGGGAAATTGTCAAAGTTCTCTTGAAGTAGAAGTGCGGTCAACGATGCCATGCCGTTGGGATCACCATCAGCGTAAAATGTGCACTTGTACAGGTATTCCGTTGTTTGTGTCATGCGGGGAGCCTTTGCAGAGTTGATTAGCTGGCCAAGTCGTCCATGGTCGATGCAAATCGCGGGTTCGGCGTTTCGATATCGGAACGCTTGCCGACATGGGAAGTTCCGAAACTATCCCGATAGTCGCTCGGCGACATGGACAGAGAAGCTTTGAACTCGCGACCGAAATGGCTGGCGTCGTAATATCCCCAACGGTGGGCGATAGACCCGATCGGGAGACTGGTGGCGACGACATCGCGGCGGGCACCGGCGAGTCTCTGCATACGAACGACCGATCCGACTGTGTCTCCCGTCAGGGAGAAGGCTCGATGCACCGTACGGCTCGAGACATTGAATGCCTTGGCCATGTCGACCACGCGGATCGGGCCACCGCGTAGGTGTTCCTTGATCCACCCCTCGAGCTGTGACCGCAGGGCCGGAAGCAGGGCCGGTCCGTCGTACGCCGCGCAGGTGTTGCTGCGGATCACCCCGGCCACGAGCGTGAGCAGCGCGTCGCGCGCGGCGTCGACCTCGGCGGGGTCCATGGACGTGATGTGGGTGCCCATGCTGTCCACGAAGCTGATCAGCAGGCGCGTCAGCGGACGAGATTGGTCGAGTATCAGGCAGTCGGGAATCGCACCGCCGGTGTCATAAGGGGCGAGGGCCGCGAACGGGATGACCACGCTTCGCTTCCGCAGCCCGCTCGACACAGTGGAGGAGTACGCCACTCGAGTCGTCGAAATGAGGGCGGTCCCGGCTTCCATGCGCGCGGTTCCCGAATCCAATTCGAAGACTTGACTGCCCGCCGACGCGGTGAGGAGCATCAGCGCCTCAGTTTCCGTCGTCTCGACCAGTCGCTTCGTGCGGACGAGTTTCAGCTCGGGGCACTCCCATTGGGTCACCTTGATATCGCTGACGTCGAGGGATCGGAACATCCCGTGGTCGTCCTCGTCCGAGTCGGCCGAGAGGTGGACGCCCATCGGCACCAGCCGGCTCGCCATCGCCCGCTCCCACGCTGCCCGGCGGTCCCGGCGCTCGACCTGGCGAAGGTCGAGCGTCGAGACCGAATTGTCCGTCACGAGGCGGTGTTCCATCGTTCGAACAGCGCGATCACACGAGTAGGTCTGCCCGGCCGGCGTCCGTCAGCAGCTTGATGTACGTCGGGAAAAGTTCCTTGGCTGCCGGAATGGCTCTGGCCAAGGTGGCCATCTTCCCTTCGATGCCGATCGCACCCGACGTCACCGACAAGAGGAGATTCAGGTCGCCCTGCCAGAAGCGGTTCGCGTATTCACCCGTCATGCGGAGGGTGCAGTCCGACTCGGCGTCAGCGCTGCCCTGGACGGCGGTCATGCCCGGGATGTCAATGATCACGACGCCGTTGGGCTCGGTGGTGACTACCTTGAGTACCCCCTCGGTGCCCGATAGCTTCTCGACGAGCTTCGGGTCGCTTTTGGCTTGTTCAAACGTCAGTCCGATGAACTTGTACAGGTCCTCGGCACTGGGAGATGGGGACATTCTTGTGATTCCTCTCGTGACGGCCGTGACACGACCGGGCGGCAACGACGTTGCCTGTGAACTCATAGTGAAAGGTTCGGATGTGTTGACGCTGTTGGGTAGTCGAATTGTCCGGCGGCATCTGCGCAGACGGCCACCCTCGACGCGGCTCTAGCCGCTAGACCAATTCCCACTCGACGGCGGCGTTCAGGCGCGCCCATTCCCGCTCCGCATCCGAATCTCCGGGCGGAGGCTTGATCCCATTGGTCCGCCACAGTTGGATCGGGGTTTCATCGATATGGATCTCCCAGCGGAAACCGCGGTCCTTGACGTGGGGTGCGATTGCGTCCTCGAAAGCGGCCATGGTCATATCCCGGAAGTCGTCCGACTCCGGCATACGGCGGGCAATGTGATCGATCGTGATGCGGACGAAATCGTTCGCCGGTTCCCCGCCGATCCAGATGGAGTCGGCCGGCTGGTCGTGAAACACGACCACGACGTAGAACCGCGGCAGCCCCGCGAAGTCCACGTAGGTGTCGGTGATCGCGTCCGTGAACGCCTTCTTCTGTTCCTTGCTGTACGCCCCTTCGGGCACGTAAATCTTCCACATCGGCATGTCGTTCTCCCTGTCCTTCAAAGCTGGCAACCTGGCCATCGGTGTGGTCTAAGCCACAACCAAAGATTACGAACGCCACGTCCCCGTCAATAGGACCAGGGCGACGGGTGACGGTATTTCTACGCCCGAGAACCGCGCCGACGAGGTATGCCGATAACGCGCACAACGGCCGGTCCAGGCGAACTTGCCCGGATCCGGCCGTTGAAGAACTGTTAATTATTTCGATGTAAGTACGTCGGCAATGTGGCCGGCGTCTCGTTGATTCATGCTGCGCGAGAGGATGATACCGCCAACTCGATCACGCAAACCCCTTCGTGTCGAGAAGGCTTGCGGTGCAGGCGTGGATCGAGAGTCACCTCGACGCGGAAGTCAGTAGAGAGACTCGAGGAGCGCGGCGTCGTAGGGATCGGCATCGTTCAGGCGACCCGCGAGCGCTTTGCGAGCCCACTCGGGGTCGGCGATCAGCGCACGGCCGACTGCAACGAGGTCGAATTCATCGCGTTCAGCACGGTCGAGTAGTTCAGCGATGTCCGCGACCGCAGACTGTGTTGGCCTGCCATCAGGCCCGGCGAATTCCTTGTCCAGACCGACGGAGCCGACCGTAACCGATGCTTTACCAGTGACTTTCTTGGCCCAGCCAGCGAGATTCAGGTCGCTACCTTCGAACTCCGGAAGCCAGTAGCGGCGAGTAGAAGCGTGGAAAACATCGACACCGGCGTCGGCCAGCGGCGCCAAGATTGCCTCCAGTTCCGTGGGCGTATGGGCGATACGCGCGTCGAACTGTCCCGACTTCCACTGCGACAGCCGGAAGAAGATAGGGAAACCGGGTGTGACTGCCGCCCGGACGGCCTCGACGACCTCGGCGGCGAAGCGAACCCTGGATGCGAGGTCACCGCCATAGGCATCGGTACGCCGATTGGTCCGTTCCCAGAGGAATTGGTCGACGAGGTAGCCGTGGGCACCGTGCAATTCCAGACCGTCGAATCCTAGGTCCTGGGCGGCCGCAGCCGCGGTGGCGAAGCTTCCGATGACGTCATCGATATCAGCGGCACTGAGTGCAATTCCGTGGGGCACACCATCGAGGGCCAAACCGGAAGGACCCACGGGCGGCGCTGTACTGATGGGTCCAGCCCCTTCGGTGCGAGTAGAGCCCACGTGCCAAAGTTGGGGAATTATCTTTCCTCCGGCCTGGTGCACAGCCGACACCACATTCCGCCAACCGGCGAGGGCTTCGCCGCCCCAGAAGCGTGGGACCCGCTCGCTGGTGCCTGATGAGGCGTGCTGCACCAACGTCCCCTCGGTGATGATCAGGCCGACGTCCGCGGCAGCGCGACGCGCGTAATACTGGGCCACGTCATCGCCGGGGACTCCGCCCGGCGAAAAGTACCGCGTCAGCGGCGCCATGACGATGCGGTTGGGTACTACCAGGTCACCAACACTGAAGGGGCGCCCGAGAACCTGCACTGTCCGCACGACACCTGGGGTTGTGGTCACGTGTTTCCTCCTGAGGATCCGAAGATGCCGGCTAGGCATGCAAGAAATGACCGTATCAGTTTTGGTCATTTCACACCATGGCACCATTTCATCGCCCCACCTCACGAGCGACTATGCACACACGCTGTCTCGGCGCACTACGATTCGGGGGTTCGGGCCCGCTGACGAGCCCTGTGCGCACGCAGGTTTGCCGGGTTTCCGCACAGCTTGGCGGAATGCCACACCGCACTGTTATTGCGCGAGGAATCGTAGAAAGTCGCCCCGCAGCGCGCATTTCGGCAGACCTTGAGTCGGCGCCACGCGCCCGCCTGTTGGGCCAGGAAGACCTCGAGCAAGACCACAGCGGCGAAGTACCGCCACCCTTGCCCACGGGGCTCGAGAACCGCGTGTCCACCGCGATCGAGCCGTATGGCCGCCGCCGCGACATGAACTGCCGGTGCATCGTAGCCACCGCCGCCAACGCGCGGCTCGAGTAGCTGCAGCAATTCGGAGCGCAGCCCGACGAGTTCCTCCAGGTCATGGGCAGCGAGAGGGACCGGCGCAGCCGACTGCCCCGATCGCGCCGCCCAGGTCGCCAGCGCTCTATCGAGCCAGGCCTGTGCGTCAGAAAGGCTGCCGAGTAGGTCGATCTCTCGCGGGCGTCCGGTCGAGATCGTGTTGACGAAGTCGTGCACCAGCGCCAACCCGGCCGGCGCCGGCGCAATCTCGTACCGCGCGCAGGCAGACCACGTCATGGCTGAGCCTTCTCCGGGCTTGTGTTCCATTGACATGACTGTAATCGGTTAGGTCACTCGTTCGATACCCCATCGAGACGACGCTTTTTCACCCTGCGCTCTTGACGGTCTGGTCTAGACGCCCTAGTCTAAAGCGCATTCGGTCGGGCGGGGATTGCAGTGCATCGTCGCCCGCGCGGCGGCGCACTTCGAATGCCGAACGCGTGGCCATCGACACCGGCTCAGTGCACTCCATCGGCCGCGCGGCCGCATTTTCGGCGAATGTGTAGGTCCACCGCCAGCCGCACCATATTTGCGCACCAAACCTCGAAGGAACAAGATGTCCCTCATTACCGATACGGTGGCACCTGGCATTCGCCTGTTGACAATCGACAGACCAGCCAAACGCAACGCCTTCGATATCGAAACCTATGTTGCACTGGCCGAGGGCATTGTGGAGGCCGACCGCGACCACGAAGTACGCGTCATCGTCATTACGGGTAGTGGTGGCGTTTTCACCGCCGGCAATGATCTTGTCGATTTTCGGGATCAGCCCGATTCGATGGCTGCATTCGATCTTCTGCGTACCTTGGTCGTGACAGAGAAACCGATTGTCGCGGCAGTGGAGGGATTTGCGGTCGGCATCGGGGCGAGCATGCTCCTGCACTGCGACTTAGCTTTCGCGGGCAGTTCGACCGTCTTCTCGCTGCCGTTTGTCACTCTAGGCCTGACCCCTGAAGGCGCCACAACGCTTGTGTTGCCCCGTATCGCCGGTGTCAAACTGGCCACCGAGTTGCTGATGCTCGGGAAGAAATTTACCTCGAAGCGGGCAGAAGAGGCCGGTCTCATCAACCGCGCAGTCGCCGACGGGACCGCACTTGCTGCTGCCCTCGAGACCGCAACTTCTCTTCAGGAACTGCCCACCGAATCGGTGCGCATCACCAAACGCCTTCTCCATCGCGACCGACTCGAGGTCCTCCAGGTAATCGACGAGGAAGCAGAGTTTTTCCGAAAACGGTGCCATTCAACAGAAGCCAAGGCTGCAATTGCGCATTTTCTCAATTGATTCGTGGCCGGCCCCCCGGCGGCGATAAATAGCCGACAAGAGCTCGCCCTTGGGTGGGCCGCATTTCAGTCCAACAGAAGGAGCGAAGAGAATGCCTGAATCGACGATCGAAGCCGGCGTGAAGTCCAGCACTGTCACCACCGAGGTACGCGGAAACGTGCTGTTGATCGGCCTGAATCGGCCCGACAAGAAGAACGCGTTGACTGGGGAGATGTTCTCGGCCCTGGCCGACGCATACAAGCGTTACGACAGCGATGACGATCTGCGCTGTGCCGTGCTGTACGGCGAGGGCGGGGTGTTCTGCGCCGGCGCGGATATGACGCAGCTCAAGGAACTCGTCGAAAGCGGCGCGCTGGTCTACAACGAAGGAGAGTACGACCCCTTCGGAATGGAGGGTTCTCGGTTGTCGAAGCCGTTGATCACTGCTGTTCATGGGATGTGCTTCGCTGGCGGACTCGAGCTCGCTCTCGCTGGTGAGTTCATCGTCGCCGCCGAGGGCACGCTGTTCGGCCAGCCAGAGGTTCTGCGCGGTGTCTTTGCGTTCGGAGGTGGTGCGGCGCGATGGGCCGAGCGTGTCGGCTATGCCAATGCGCAACGGTACCTGCTCACCGGCAATCACTTGAATGCGACGGAAGCGCACCGGATCGGCCTGGTGCAAGAGGTCGTTCCGGCGGCCGAGCTCTTCGATCGCGCCCTCGGGTTGGCCAATGAGATCGCAGCAGCGGCGCCGATGGGAGTGCATCACTCGCTTGCCGTGTCCCGCATTGCAGCCGCTGAGGGAACTACGGCCGCATTCAAGGCAGTTCCTCAGCTGCGGTCCGAGGTCGTCGGAAGCAGCGATGCCGCCGAAGGCGTCGCGTCGTTCCTGGAGCGCCGGGCCGGCGTCTACACCGGCAACTGAGTCGGAACGCACCGGCCGACAACATCAACATCTAAGGACAGAAGAATCATGAGAGAAGCAGCAATCGTCTCGACGGCGCGTACACCCATTGGAAAGGCGTATCGCGGCGCGTTCAACAATACTCATAGTGCGACGTTGGGCGGCCACGCCGTCGAGCACGCGCTGAAGAAGGCCGGACTCGAGCCCTCTCGCGTCCAGGACGTCGTGATGGGAGCCGCCCTCACGACCGGAGTGCAGAGCGGTGATATCGCGCGTCAGGTCGCGATCCGCGCCGGAATCCCCGTCACTACACCGGCAATCACCGTCAGCAAGTTCTGCACGTCGGGGTTGGAAGCGATTGTCGCGGGTTCCTACCGGGTGCTCCAGGAGGGGCTCGATGTAGTCGCCGCCGGTGGCGTCGAATCGATCAGCCAGATTCAGGTCCCGGGCTACGAGTTCATGATCGAAGAGCCGTGGATCAGGCAGAACAGGCCTGACTACTACATGCACATGATCGAAACGGCCGAGGTGGTCTACGACCGATACGGCGTGAGCCGGGAGTCTCAGGACGAGTTTTCGTTCCAGAGCCAGCAACGCACAGCCGCCGCTCAGGCCGCGGGTCTGCTGGACGACGAGATCGTTCCGATGGAATCGGTCAAGCGAGTCGTCAACAAGGAAACTGGCGAGGAATCGTTCAGTACCGTCACCCTCGCACACGATGAAGGCAACCGGCCCAGCACCACATTGGAGGGCTTGCAGGCCCTGAAGCCGGTGATGCGTGCCGATGGATGTGTCACGGCGGGTAACGCCAGCCAGCTCTCCGATGGTGCGTCGGCGGTCATCGTGATGAATCGCGACACTGCGGAGAAGGAAGGTATCGAGCCGCTCGGATACTTCCGTGGCTACACCAGTGTCGGCGTCGAACCCGACGAGATGGGCATCGCACCCGTGTACGCGGTACCGGCGTTGCTGGATCGGTTCGGCCTGAGCGTCAACGATATCGGTCTGTGGGAGCTCAACGAGGCCTTCGCGGTTCAGGCGGTCTACTGCCGTGACAAGCTGGGCATCCCCGACGAACTCCTCAACGTGAACGGTGGCGCCATTTCGATCGGCCACCCCTACGGCATGAGCGGAGCCCGCATGGCGGGACACGCCCTGATCGAAGGCAAGCGGCGCGGCGCGAAGTACGTCGTCGTGACGATGTGCGCCGCGACCGGCCTGGGTGGTGCCGGTCTGTTCGAGGTTGCCCTGTAATCGGCACAGCTTGATTTCGAAATCGGCTCACTGGCCGCACCGAGTCTTGCGGCGATCCGGCTGTCGACCCGCCGGATCGCCGCGGACAAATCCCGTGGTTTCCTCAGTACGGGAAGGTCGGGAACGTGATTTTCACACCGACCGCGGAGACCTGAAGCATCCTTGTCTAGACTGGATGGTCTAGGTCTTTTCGATCGGGACAGGTGGGTGCCACTATGCGGGAGTCGACGACAAAGCACGACAGCCGGAAACCTGACGGCGAGCGGCGCAACCGCAAAGACCTCCCACACAAAGAGCGACTGCTCCGACAGGGCATGAGCGAGTTCTATGCGCACGGTTTCAGCGGCACGACCGTCGATGCCCTACTCCATTCGACCGGCGTTCCGAAGGGATCGTTCTACCACCACTTCGGGTCCAAAGAGGCGTTCGGCCAAGCTGTTCTGGAGCGATACTGTTCCTTCCAGATGGACTTGCTCGCCTCCTGGGCAGTGCGCCCCGGACTCGGCACGGTGGAGAAACTGACCGGCTATTTCGACGCAATGGCCGACGGTTTCATCGACTCCGGGTTTCAACGGGCGTGCTTGGTCGGCAAATTCTCCACCGAAGTAGCCGCCACTTCCGAGTCCTTTCGGCACCACCTCGACGAGGACCTTCGAATCTGGCACTCCAGCCTCTGCGACATCCTCACTCGAGGCCAAGCCGACGGAGATGTCCGGGCCGATCGGAGTCCCCAGGAACTGGCCGACGCACTCCTCGCCCTGATTCAGGGCGCGTTCGTGGTGGCGCTGTCCACCCGCAATGCCGAGTCACTCCGGTCCGTCTGCGCGACCATCCCGGTCATCCTCACATAAGCCATTTCGATCGGCGTGTGTACGCGGCCGGTGGCATCTGGCGCCGGGTGCGTCACCCGGCACCGGAAGGGCCCGCACGCACGACCGAGCCATTCCTCGACACATCACTGTGGTTGACACATTGCCGAATATGTCTCAACATCGATACATGACCGCAAATGTGTCGAACAGCGTGTCCTTCGTGCCGAGGTCGGGTGACTCGTGGCGTGACCCGTGGCAGATGTACGCGCAGTTGCGCGATCACGATCGTGTGCACCAGGTCGTTCCTGAGGACCACTCGGGGCACGACTACTGGGTGCTGTCCCGGTACGCGGATGTCTACGCTGCCGCGAGGGACGCGGGCACGTTCTCCTCCGCTTCCGGACTCACCACCACCTACGGCGAGCTGGAGAAAATCGGGCTGCAGGACAACCCTCCCCTGGTGATGCTCGACCCGCCCGATCACACCGCGTTCCGGCGGCTGGTGTCGAAAGGTTTCACACCACGCCAGGTCACCGCCGTGGAGCCCGCCGTCCGGGAATTCGTGGTGCAGCGGATCGAGCGGCTCCGCGAGATCGGCGAGGGCGACGTGGTGAAGGAGCTGTTCAAACCCTTGCCCAGCATGGTCGTCGCCCACTACCTCGGGGCTCCCGAAGAAGACCGGGACCGGTTCGACGGCTGGACCGAGGCGATCGTGGCGGCCAACGCCCAGGGCGACACCCTGAACGCGACCGATGCGATCACCGAGTTGATGACGTACTTCTCCACGCTGATCGAGCGTCGTCGCACCGAACCCGAAGACGATACGATCTCCCACCTCGTCGCCGGCGGGATGGGCACCGACGGCGACGTGGAAGGTTTGCTCTCGATCCTCGGATTCGCCTTCACGATGGTGACGGGCGGCAACGACACCACCACGGGAATGCTGGGCGGGGCAGTGCAATTGCTGACGGAGCGCCGCGACCAACGGCAACTCCTCATCGACCGCCCCGAACTCATCGGCGATGCCGTCGAAGAACTTCTGCGTCTGACGTCGCCGGTGCAAGGCCTCGCCCGCACCACCACGAGGGACGTCGAGATCGAGGGCACCGTCATCCCGGAGGGGCGAAAGACGTTGCTGCTGTATGGTGCAGCGAACCGCGACCCGCGCCAGTTCGGGTCCGACGCCGAAGAGGTCGACGTGCAACGACGACCGAAGCAGATTTTGACGTTCAGTCACGGGGCCCACCACTGCCTCGGAGCGGCCGCTGCCCGAATGCAGGCACGCATCGCCCTGGAGGAGCTGCTCGCCCGCTGCCCCGACTTCACCGTCGACATCGATGCCGTCGTCTACGCGGAAGGCAACTACGTGCGCCGCCCGACGAGTATCCCGTTCACGGTGCGCGGATCGTGACCGGGGACTGGATGCGCGACGAGCGCCCCCGCGTCGCCGCCGAACGCATCCTCGATGTCGCGGCACAGTTGTACGTCGAGAACGGCATCAACGCCGTCGGGATGGCCGAGGTTGCCCGGGCCGCAGGGTGTTCGCGCGCCACCATCTACCGTTACTTCGACAGCCGCCAGGCTTTGCAACTCGCCTTCGTCCATCGCGAGGCCCGCCGCATCGGTGCGCTGATCGCACAAGACGTCTCGGGCACCGCCGACCCGCAGAACGTGATCGTCGAGGCGATGCTCACGGCGATCCGGCTCGTCCGCCGCGACCCCACCTTGGCCGCCTGGTTCCAGTTGGGCGACTCGGGACTTGCCGCACAGATTGCGCACTCCTCGGAGGTCATCGAGTCGCTGGGCGCCGCCTTCCTCGGGCAGACGGGACTGGGTGGCGAGGAGACGTCACGCCGAGCACGGTGGCTCGTGCGCGTCATCGTCTCGCTGCTCACCGTTCCCGGAGTCGACGACGACGACGAGCGCGCCATGATCGAGCAGTTCGTCGCGCCCGTCATCGCCGGCCCGCACGAACGGGACGCTCGCTCGATCTGACGCAACGAACGTCCCGTTCGTGTGGTGGGATGGACGGACAGGGTAGGCGCGGCAGGGACAGGGTAGGCGCGGCAGGGACAGGACATGACAGGTCCCGGGCGGACTGGAACGGAATCCGAGGGGATGTGCGCACCAACGCTTATGATGCGTCGGAACCGCTTCCCCCACCGAAGGAGCCGTGATGTGCTCACCACGGATCATGAACCACGTGTACGGAGCGATCGAGGGCCGCGGCCCGCAGATGACTCGTCGTGCCATGTTCGGGGCGTTGGGTGCAGCGGCGCTCGTAGCGTCCACGGCAGGTTCGGTGTCCGCTGCGCCCGTGCCTCAGGTGGCGCCGCCTGAGGGGCCGATCGTCGATCTCACGCACGTACTCCGGGCCGGCTTCCCGGTCTGGCCTGGCTCGCAGAGCTTCGAGATGCGAAATTTGGCGCAGATCGGCGGCGGCACGGGATCACTGGGGTCGCTCGCCCCCGGCGCGACAAGCGTGTTCTACAAGAATGAATTACGCCTCGACGAGCACACCGGCACCCACATCGACGCTCCGGCCCATGCGAGCGCGGACGGCATCACGGTCGAACAGATTCCGCCCCGCGACCTGGTGGCACCGATCGCTGTCATCGACATCGCTGCGCGTGCACACACCGACAACGACGCCCTGCTGACCCGGCAGGACATTGTGGACTGGGAGTCCGACCACGGCACGCTGCCCGACCGCTGCCTCGTGGCGATGCACTCGGGGTGGGCGGATCGCGTGGGACATCCAGGAGCATTCGTCAATGTGGACACCGCAGGCGTCCAGCGCACACCCGGATTCGACCCGGACGCCGTCGACTTCCTGCTCCGCGAGCGCGACATCGTCGGTCTCGGCTCCGACACCCTGAGCATCGACGCCGGGCGCAGCACCACGTTCGGCGCTCACCTCGGCGCGTTGGGCGCCGGCAAGTACGCGGTGGAAGTGCTCGCTAATCTGTCACAGATACCGCCGGCGGGTGCCACCGTCATGGTCGGCGCACCTACCCATGCCGGTGGGTCGGGTGGACCATGCCGAGTCCTCGCCTGGATCTGAACCCCGCCGTCACCCTTGCGGTGTCACCCGGAGTACCTGGTCGGTGTCACCGTTGTCGGTGGTGACGAGCAGCGAGCCGTCCGGAGTGGGGGTGACGGAGCGGAGCCGACCGTACTGATCCTGCAGTCCGAACGTCTGAGCCGTCACCGACTGGCCGTCGGCGGCCAGGCGAAGGAAAATCAGCTGTTTCGTCTTGAGCCCGCCCATGACGAATGCGCCGTTCCACGGCCCCCAACCCGAACCGGAGACGAATGCGCCACTCCCCGTAGCCAGCGTCGTGCTGCCCGAACTCCACACCGCGGCAATCGCACCCGGTACCCGGACCGGGTCGGTCATCGGCACGGATTCGTCGTAGATGCCGGGGATACGATCCGGCTTGTATCCGTAATTGCCACCGGCGACGAGCAAGTTGACCTCGTCGTCCCGAGTTGTGCCCTGGTCGACGGCGTAGACGCGGCCCGTGCCGGGTTGCTGCGCGAGACCTTGGGCATTGCGATGGCCGAGTGTGTAGACGGGACTGTCGGCATTCGGATTTCCCGCGGCCGGTGTCCCGTCCGGGTTGATGTGAAGAGTTTTACCGCCTAACGAGTTCGGGTCCTGAGGCACCCCCGGTGCTGCGGTATCTCCCGTGCCCACGAAAAGGGTGCCGTCGGCGGCAGTCAGAATTCGGCATCCCCCATGGCGCCCGTCCTGGACTGGTATTCCGGTGAGCACCGCGGCGCCGCGGGTCAACTCCGTCCAGGCCGAGTCGACGGTCCACGATTGGATCCGGATGTCGGTGACGCCGCCGCCCTGGAATCCCTGGCAGGTGTACAGCCTTCGGGACTGCGCGAAATCCGCAGCCAGCGCGATCCCCATCAATCCCGTTTCACTCTGCACATACAGGTCGGCGAGGTCCGCGGCGACCGGACCGGTCGATCCGTCGGCGCGACGGACGAAGAAACCACCCGACCGCTGGCCTGTAAGCACGGCACCGTCCGGGGCCTGCACCGCATCCCAGGGATGATCGAGTCCCTCGAGGAGCGGGGTGACGGTCAGGTCCGGGAGGGTGTCTTCCGTCGGAATTTCAGGGTCGCCGCTGCCGGACCCGAGGCTGCCCGTGTCGAACGGGAACGGCGACGGTTGCGCCGTAGCCTGCGCTGTCGGAAGACCGAGAACGGCTGTGGTAGCGAGAGCGAGGGCGGCGAGCTTGGACTGACGCACGGATACTCCTCGGGTCGACTGCGGTATGCCGGTCACTATAGGCGGGCAGAGACCCGAAGTTGATCTTGTCGGTCAGGACCGTGTTGCGCACACCAGGGCGAAGCGGTCGTCCGGGTCGCTCCATGTGCGTTCGACCTCGAAACCGGCCGCGGCCAGTTCCCCCGCGATTCCGGGGAGCGTGAACTTCGCGGAAATCTCCGTGCGCATCTGCTCGCCGCGAGCGAACTCGACGTCCAGGTCGAGTGCCGCAACCCGGACGGACAGGGCGCGCTGAGCTTCGAGCCTCATCTCGATCCACTCGTTACCGGCGTCCCACAGCGCGATGTGCCGAAACGCGTCCAACGGGAAGTCTGCGTCGAGCTGACCGTTCAGGACCTGCAGCACATTGAGGTTGAACTGCGCTGTCACACCGGCCGCGTCGTCGTACGCCGGGACCAGGACTGCAGGGTCGGTGACCAGTCCGACTCCGAGGAGCAGATGTTCCCCTGGCTCGAGCACGTCGGCGATTCCGGCGAGAAACTCGGCCCGCTCGCCCGGGACCATGTTGCCGAGTGTGCCCCCGAGGAATGCGATCATGCGGCGACCGCCCCGCGGAAGGTGATGCAGCGAATCGGTGAAGTCGCTGACCACGCCGTGGACGGTAAGGTGGGGGAATTCGGTCCCGATCTGCTCGGCGGCGCCCTGCAGCGCCGACACCGATACATCCTGCGGCACATACGTATGGAGGGTTCCGTGTCGGGTTCCCGCTTCGAGTAGCAACCGCGTCTTCTCGGAGGAGCCGGAACCGAGCTCCACCAGAATTTCCGGTGCCGCCACCTCGGCGATCTCCCCCGACCATTGCCGGAGCAGTTCTCGCTCGGTGCGCGTCGGGAAATATTCCGGCAACGCGGTGATCTGTTCGAACAGCTCACTTCCGCGCGCGTCGTAGAACCACTTGGGCGGCAGCCACTTCGGATTCGACGTCAACCCAACGGTCGCATCCTTGCGGAGTGCGTCCTTCAGCTGGTCCGGTTCCAGATACACCTCGAGGGTCGGTGCGGTGGTCATCAGACTCCCATCTCGAGCGGCGTGATTATCAGATGTCCTGGGCGGGCGTACACGATGTGCCGATCCGGTACCGGCTGCCACCCGGGATCGTCGTCGAAAGGTTCGGACATGACGATTGCCCTGTCGTCGTCGACGAGCACCGACAGTGAGTGATCCCAGGTGGTGGCCCACAACTCGCGGCCGTCACCGAGCAGAAAATTCAGGCGCGACTTCGGTGCGGCCGCGTCGACGGCACGAACCAGCGTGGTGAGCGCCTTCTCCGGCCCCTGCTCCGCGAGCGCTCGTTGCAGCAGTAACCACAGCGCAGCCGAATCGGTCGGCGCCTCGAGTTGCAGGAGGTCAGTCACCGGAAGCTGCTCGGCGAGCGGTCCGAGTGTCTCGGGCCAACCCTTCACCAGACCGTTGTGGCTGAACGCCCACGTCCGATCGGTGAACGGCGCGCAGGCCGTGGCCTGCACGGGCATACCCACCGTTGCCGACCTGGTCGCGGCCACCACTGCGCCGGAACGTATCTGGGGCAGCGTCTCCCGCAGTGCCGGATCGGACCACAGCGGCTGCTGGCTGCGGTAGCGGGAGAAGGCGTCCTGTCCCCACCACCCGACACCGAATCCGTCCGCGTTGATCGTTCCGCCGTGGCGCATGTCCCGCGGCGCCCACGACTGCCGCAGCAGCGAGTTCTCACCCCAGCCGATGAGCTCGCCGACGGATACATCCGGTCCCAGATATCCCAGGTGGCGGCACATATCAGCGTTCGTCCCCCGAAATATCGCGTGCACACCGGAAACCCGAGAAGATCTGCCGTCGGATCGGGTGGTCCCAGTTCCGGAACGTGCCGCGGCATGCCACAGGATCGGTACCGAACGAACCACCTCGCAATACCCGGTAATCCCCTCCGTAGAACACCTCCGAGTATTCGCGGTACGGAAACGCCGTGAATCCGGGATACGGCTCGAAGGGTGAGGACGTCCATTCCCAAACGTCACCGACCAGTTGGTGGACACCGAGGGGCGAGGCCCCCGACGGGTACGCTCCCACCACAGCCGGTCCGAGGAACCGCTGTCCGAGATTGGCCGACGAGTCGTCCGGATCGCTGTCACCCCACGGAAACCGGCGGGAGCGTCCCGTGGTGGGATCCCATCGAGCAGCTTTTTCCCACTCGGCCTCGGTGGGCAGTCGCTTGCCGTCCCACCGTGCGAACGCCTCGGCCTCGAAGAAGCAGACATGTACCACCGGTTCCTGCGGGTGAAGTGGTGCGGGCACCCCGAACACCCGGCGCCACCAAGCGCCCCGCCCGTCGCTCTCCCAGAACTGCGGCGCTTCGAGTGCCGCCTCACAGCGGTGCGCCCACCCCCGCTCACTCCACAGTTCGGGGCGACGATATCCGCCGTCATCCATGAACTCGAGGTAACGACCGTTGGTGACGGGAACGGCGTCGATTTCGAAGGCCGGCACGTACACCGAGTGTGCCGGGCGCTCGTTGTCCAACGCCCAGGGGTCGTCCGACGCGCCCATCGTGAATATTCCGGCCGGGATGATGATTTCCTTCTCGGTCACCGGCACCCCGACACGCGGCGCGGCGTCCGCACTCAGAACCGGCGCTCCGGAACGCAGTTGATGGGTCGCGAGCATCGTCTCGGCGTGCTGCTGCTCGTGCTGGGCGATCATGCCGAAGGCGAATCCGTGTTCCTCGAGCGGCCTGCCGCGAAAGGTGCTGTTGTCGAGGACGTCCCACGCCTTGTCCCGGACTGTACGGACGTAGTGCCGCGCTTCGGCCGGATTCAGCAGTGGCAACGACGGACGGGAACGCCGAGAATGCTTGAACGCGTCGTACAACTCGTCGATGTCGCTACGGACCGGTTCACGGCCTCCGACATCGCGCACGAGCCACAATTCCTCTTGATTACCGATGTGGGCAAGGTCCCAGACCAGTGGGCTCATCAGCGGCGAATGCTGCGCGACGAGGTCGGAGTCGTCCAGGCAGTCCGTCAGTCCGGCGGTTCGCCGGCGTGCACGGGTGAGTACGGCCTCGACCTTCTCGCGGGTTCCCATCAGCTCTCCTCGCCCGGAGCGTGGCCCCGGCAACATCGTTCGGCGGCGGCATCGAGAAGTCGGACGAACTCCGGGTCCGGCGAATACGACGCCGCCAGCGATAACAGAGCCGTTGCCGCTGCGCGTAATTCGAGGTCGGCCAGGCCGAACTCGGCGGCATCGTGCCAACGCTCCGACGTCGGAAGAGCGGCGGCAAGCGCCTCGGCCATGACACCCGGACCCGAGAGCAACGCGTCGATTGCCGCCACCGGCACCCGCCACAAATTCCCTGGTTGCGCGTCGAGGTAGCGCACCTCGAGGTAACCGGCGGCCCGGACGGGAGGGAACAAGGTCGTGAGGTGGTAGTCGAGATCCGCGGAAGTCGGGGAGCGTCCGATCACGTCGTCGAGTGCCCCGTCCACCCAGTCGCCGAAAGTCGCCTCCGGCGGCGCAGTCCAGTCGGTGCCGTCGCCCCGGACACACAGCAGCGGTACATCCAGCACCCAGCGGGCGTAGTCGCCGCTGTTACGCGTTCCGGCGGTTCGAGGCGAATCGAGTTCGAGCCATGTTCGCATCCGCTGCGACGCCCACTGCCCGTCCGGCACCCCGTACAACCGAGGGGAGCACGCGAAGGCCGCGATCAGTGCAGGCCCGATAGCGTGCAGCAGCTGCCAACGCTGCTCCACGGCCGCTGGGTCCGCGCCCGCGTCGACGCTGACCTGCGTGGCCGCGGTATTGCACATCATGAGTTTCCCGTAAGGGCCGATCTCCCGGAAGCGCGACTCCATCGCGCAGTAACGCGGCGATTGAAGGAGCCGGTGGGCAGGACGGCGCGTGTCCGCCGCCTCGGAGGACATGAGAATTGCCCGGGTAGAGAGCAGATCGGTGAGAACGGCGTAGTCCGCGGAAAGGTAGTCACACAGTTCGCGAGCGGAGCGGCAGGGAGCGCTGGACAGTTCGATCTGTCCGCCCGGTTCGACAGTGACGGCGCTGCCGCCGGGGAGGGGCTCGGCTGGTGACGAAGGGTCGATGGTTCGTGGAGTGTGCGGCCCGAGGGCGTCCGCAAAAGCTGCCAGATCGGGACGCACGAATTCGGGCACCTGCGCGGTGAGCCACTCCAACTCCGCGCCGATCAGCTGCGGGGGACCCAATTTGAAGCAGACGCCGCCTATGTAGGCCTCCGCGGCAGGTCGCGACGTGACACCGACTCCCTCGACGGACTGGATCGCAGTACCCATTCCACCCTCCCTTTCGGGCGCCGCCTGAACGTCGTTATCGACGATAGAGCGCCGGGCCCACCTATGCACGTGCGAACGGCAATACTTTTCGTCAGTCCGCCGCGGTACGTTCGACACCATTCGCATTGAACAGGAGGTATCCGACATGCTCGACCTCGAGCGCGCGCGAAGGGACACCCCCGGCTGCCTCGACAAGGTGTTTCTGGACAGCGCCGGGTCTTCGCTTCCACCCACCTCGGTACTCGACGCGGTCTTCGCTCATCTGCGCCGCGAGGCCGACGTCGGCGGATACGTCGCGGCCGCGGAACGCGCTGGTGACCTCGCCTCGGTGAAGACCTCCATCGGCCGGTTGATCGGCGCGAGCGCAGATACCATCGCACTCGTCGACAGCGCCACCACCGCATGGAACGACTTCTTCCAGGCGGTCCCGTTGAAGCCGGGTGACCGGGTCCTTCTCTCCGAAGTCGAGTACGCCAGCAACGCGATCGCCGTTCTTCAACGGGCACGGTCCACGGGCGCGACCGTCGACGTGATTCCGAGTGACCCGTCCGGCCAGATCGACCTCGTCGCCCTCGAAAAGCTCCTCGACGACCGGGTCCGTCTCGTGTCCTTGGTGCACGTGCCCACCAACGGCGGGTTGGTCAACCCGGTCCGCGAGGTGGTCGACTTGGCACACGCCCAGGGAGCTCTCGTGCTTCTCGACGCGTGCCAGTCCGTCGGACAGGTCGCATTGGACGTGGCCGAGCTCGGCGTCGACGCGTTGTCCGCGACCGGCCGCAAGTGGTTGCGCGGCCCTCGAGGCACCGGGTTCCTCTACATCGCCGATGAACTGACCACGACCCTCGAGCCGGCGGCACTCGACCTGCACAGTGCCGAATGGACCGGGGCCGAGGACTACCGGATGGCCGCGGACGCGAGCCGGTTCGAGTTCTGGGAATGCGACGTCGCGGCCCGGCTGGGCCTGGGCGCGGCAGTGGACTATCTCCTCGACCTCGGTGTCGACCAGGTCGAGGCGGCTGTGGTCGACGGCGCCGAGTACCTGCGTTCGGGGCTGTCCGACATCGACGGCGTCACGGTGCGCGACCTCGGGACCCGCCGCTGCGGGATCGTGTCGTTCACCGTCGACGGTCTCGATCCGCGGGATGTGCGTGCGCAATTGGCGACCCGTCAGGTAACCGTCACCGCCAGCCTGCGCGGATCGACCTTGCTCGACATGAGCGCCCGCGATCTGGACGCCGTCGTCCGCGCCTCCCCACACTATTTCTGTTCCCCGGACGATCTCGATCGGGCACTCGCGGAAGTGGCAGCGCTGGCGAAGTAGTGGTTCCGGCTGGGGCTGCGACGTAATCTGGGAGCACCGACAAGCCAGGACGCGAGAAAAATGACGAATCCGGCATCGACGGCGTTGCCCCGCTTCGCCGCAGAGAAGGTCGTGCAACTGCAGACCCGCAAGCGGGATGGGACCTGGGTAGACACTCCGGTCAATCTGGTGGTGGACGGCGAACGTGCCGTCTTCCGCACTCCGGGCAAGGCGTCGAAGAACAAACGGCTCCGCAACTTCCCCGAAGTCCGGATCCGCCCCTGTACCTGGGCAGGCAAACCGACCGGGCCGCCGGCCCAGGCAACGGCTCGTCTGCTCAGCGGCGAGGAGTCCCGCGCTGCCGGCGTGCTCATCGACAAGCGGTACCCGGTTCTGCAACGAGTTTTCGTCCACCTCGCCCACCGGCTGATGCGGACGGAAACGCTTCATTACGAGCTGACCGATGTGCGTGATCTGGAGTTATAGGCACAGCGTGAAAATCGCCTCCCACTCAGCGAGACGGCAGGTCGACTCCCGACTATAACAGGTTACAGTTCGGATAGCCGTGCATCGTCACATCCGAGCGCCCGAGAGGACCACCCATGGCCGAACCGACTCCGATCCGCCCGCGACCCGTTTCCGAGATCGCCACGTGGGACTACGAGGCCGACGTCGTCGTCGCGGGGTACGGGATCGCTGGTGTGTCCGCGTCGATCGAGGCGGCACGGGCCGGCGCCGAGGTATTGGTCCTCGAGCGCACCAGCGGCTGGGGTGGCGCAGCCTCACTGGCGGGGGGCTTCATCTACCTCGGCGGCGGTACACCCCTTCAGAAAGCCTGTGGCTTCGAGGACTCGCCCGAGAACATGAAGAAGTTCATGATGGCAGCCCTCGGCCCCGGCGCCGACGAGGAGAAGATCGCCGACTACTGCGACGGCAGTGTCGAGCACTACAACTGGCTCGTCGAGTGCGGCGTGCCGTTCAAGGCGAGCTTCTGGGGAGAGCCGGGCTGGGAACCGCCGTTCGACGACGGCCTCATGTACTCGGGTGGTGAGAACGCGGCACCGTTCAACGAAATCGCCACACCTGCACCCCGCGGACACGTTCCGCAGATGGACGGCAAGCGCACCGGCGAGAAGGGTGGTGGCTACATGCTGATGAAGCCACTGGTGGAGGCCGCCGAAAAGCTGGGCGTGCGAGCCGAATACGACATGCGCGTGCAGACTCTGATCACGGACGACACCGGTCGGGTCGTCGGAATCATCGCCAAGCAGTACGGCAAAGAAGTCGCCGTCCGGGCCCGACGCGGCGTGGTCCTCGCCACCGGGAGCTTCGCCTACAACGACAAGATGATTCAGGCCTACGCTCCCCGCCTCATCGGCCGGCCTGGTGCCGCGATCGAGGAACACGACGGCCGGTCGATCCTGATGGCCCAGGCTCTCGGCGCCGACCTGGCCCACATGGACGCCACCGAAGTGGCCTTCGTGTGCGATCCCCAATTGATAGTGCGTGGCATTCTGGTCAACGGTCGCGGACAGCGGTACGTCCCGGAAGACACCTATTCGGGGCGCATCGGTCAGATGACGTTGTTCCACCAGGACAATCAGGCGTTCCTCGTCATCGACGAAGCGGCCTACGACGAAGGTGTTGCCGCCACCACGGCCACCCCCTTCCTGCGCGTACAACCCAAGTGGGTCGCCGAGACCGTCGAGGAACTCGAGTCGGACATGGGGCTGCCCGAGGGTGCACTCCGATCGACCGTCGAGGTCTACAACAAGCACGCCGCCGACGGCATCGATCCCCTGCTGCACAAGAAGTCCGAATGGGTGAAGCCGATCGGCTCCCCCGTCGCCGCACTCGACCTGCGCGGGTTCACGCTGGGCTTCACTCTGGGCGGGCTACGGACCACCCTCGACTCCGAGGTACTACACGTCTCCGGGGAGCCCATTCCCGGACTCTTCGCAGCGGGCCGCTGCACGTCGGGTGTGTGCGCGGGCGGATACGCCAGCGGAACGTCGCTCGGCGACGGCAGCTTCTACGGTCGCCGGGCGGGCGTGGCCGCCGCGAAGCAGAGCTAGTCGAGCACCCGCACGCTCACGCCGTCCGCGAAACGGTAGGGCTGCGTGCTCAGCACCGCGCCGAGAGTCTTGCGCAGACGCGAGACTTCGGCGCGGACGGCCACCACGTGCTCTCGATCGCCGAACAGTGCCTCGCTGAGGGAAGCGGCATCGACACCCCCCGTTCCCGCCACCGCCAACACCCGGAGTATCTGCGCATGCCGCGGCGAGAGGGCCTGCGTCCAGTTCGCGTCTCCGCACACCGTCACCCGCGGTGACGCGCCGAGGTCGAGTTCCACCTGCAGTCCCGCGCCGTCGACCCGGCGACGCACCAGCCACCCGTCGCCCAGCGGTTCGGGCACGCAAATCCCGAGCCCGGGGACGAGGAGCGGTTTGCCCTGACTCGGCGTAGCCAGCCGCTCGGGTGCAGCGATCCCGGTCGCGCCCGCCACCCAGCCGTGCTGATCGACGACCAGAGCCGGACCACCCGCCGAAGCCAGCAACGGGGCGGCCCGTCCGCGTAACTTCTCGAGTTGCGCGGTGTGCTCGCGCCACAGGGTGGCCTCGGCGAGGCGAACCGCGGTGCGCACGAGCGCGACCGTGGTCGGATGAACCGACATTGCTGAACCGCTGATATCCACCACGCCGAGAATGTCCCCCGTGCGCGGATCGTGGACCGGCGATCCCGTGCACGACCACCCGTGATGCGACGGCGCATAGTGCTCCGCCGAAAAGAGTTGTACCGCAGCATCTTCGACGAGAGCCGTACCGATCGCGTTGGTGCCCACCGCCTGCTCCGCCCAGCGCGCGCCCTCCGTGAACCCGAGCGCATCAGCGGCTTTGCGCACTCCGCGTGACCCCTCGCGCCACAGCAGCACGCCGTCGGCATCGGCGATGACCACGATGAAGTTGGCGTCGTCGGCCACCTGCGTCAGCGTGTTACGCAGCTCGGGTAGAACGGACCTCAGCGCGGTGCGCGTCCGGCGCTCCTCGATCTCCGCGAAGTCGGCCGGTTCCACGTCGGCACAATGATCGGGGGTCACCCCACCTGCCTGCAGTCGCGACCACGAACGTGCCACCACGTCCCGCGGCATCACCGGCGGCTGTTGCCCGGACAGCACCGCGTCGTGCACCCTGCTCAGCAATCGGGCATGCCGTGACAGATCCACGCCGCTGGCCACCGCGGTCAACCGGTCGGCGCTCCGGGGTTCTGTGCTCACACCGCCGAGGCTACCCCCGGCCATGTGAGCCACACCACTAGTCCATTAGTGGGCCGGTGGCAGGACTGGGCCCGACATGGTGAGGTCGTCATCGAAACGACGACCCGATTAGCAGGCCCGGCAGCCATCCGGTAGAGTTCCGTAAGTTGTCTCGGCGAGGGTGAACCGGCTTGTTCGATACGCTGGATTACCGTGATCGACGCGGCTACGGCTCAGCTCGAGCGTTTCGCTCCTGGCCCGTGCGCCCGTTCGTCCCTCACCGACGACAAGACGCCAGCCAGTAACCACCGTGAGTTGTAGGAGCCGTTTCACCATGTCTGACGAAAACACCCTCGTAGCCGCCGTACGCACCGAGTTCGGCAAGGGCGCCGCCCGCCGCGCCCGCCGCGATGGTCAGGTTCCCGCTGTTCTGTACGGCCACGGTGAGGATCCCCGCCACCTGAACCTGCCGTCGCGCGACTTCGCCGCGATCCTGCGTGCGCACGGCACCAACGCCATCCTGAACCTCGACATCGACGGCACCCCCCAGGTCGCCCTCACCAAGTCGGTCGTGATCCACCCGATCCGCAACTACATCGAGCACGCCGACCTCCTCGTCATCAAGAAGGGCGAGAAGGTCACGGTCGAGGTCCCCGTCGTCGTCACCGGTGAGGCAGCGTCCGGCACCCTGGTCGCCCAGGACGCCGCCACCATCGCTCTGGAGGCCGACGCGCTGCACATCCCCGAGCAGATCGAGGTTTCGGTCGAGGGCCTCGAGGCCGGCACGCAGATCCTGGCCAACCAGCTCGAGCTGCCCAAGGGTTCGACCCTGCAGGCCGACCCCGAGCTGCTCATCGTCAACGTCGTCCCGGCCCCCACCGCAGCCGACCTCGAGGAAGAGACCGGCGAAGCAGCCGGCACCCCTGCCGAAGAGGGCGCCGAGAGCTGATCCTCTCGCAACCGCACTGAACTCGGCGGCGCGTCGTCCCGGACAATTCCGGGGTGACGCGCCGCTCTCGTGTGACGAGAACCTGCCATAGGGAAGGACCTGCCGGTGAGTGAAGACACGGCTCTGGTGGTCGGCCTGGGAAATCCGGGACCGCAGTACGAGAAGACCCGGCACAACATCGGCTTCATGGTGGCCGGTGTGCTGGCCGGTCGCATGGGAGCAAAGTTCAGCGCACACAAGAAAAGTGGCGCCGACATCATTCAAGGGCGGCTCGAAGGGCGCCCGACGATCCTGGCGAAACCGCGCTCGTACATGAACCTGTCGGGAGGCGCCGTAGCCGGGTTGGCGCGATTCTTCTCCGTCGACCCCGACAACATCGTGGTGATCCACGACGAGCTCGACCTCGACTTCGGAACCGTCCGTTTCAAGCAGGGCGGCGGCGAAGGCGGCCACAACGGTTTGCGGTCCATCTCCAGTTCACTGGGCACCAAGGACTACCTCCGCACCCGCATCGGGATCGGACGACCGCCTGGACGGATGGACCCCGCGTCGTATGTGCTCAAGCCCTTCTCCTCGGTGGAACGCAAGGAACTCGACATCCTCTGCGAGGAAGCGGCGGACGCCGTCGAACTCCTGCTGAAGGTCGGCCTCGAGGCTGCGCAGAATCGCCTGCACTAGGCGCTCCGCGCCCGTGCGCCTTTTTGGTTGTTCCAGCTACCAGAAAGGCGCACGGGCGCCGAAGGCGCCTCAGTCGCGGACCAGCGACGCCGAGGTGGTCCGGCGCAACTTGCCGGACGACGTCTTGGGAATGCTGCCGGGTCCGAGGACCGCGACGGTACGCGGACGCACCCCCACCTCGGAGACCACTGCGTGCACGACCTCGTGTTCGATCCGCTTGACCTCGTCCGGGTCCTGATAGTTGTTGGTTTCGACCGCGACCGCGAAGCTTTCCCGCTTCTGGCCGGCGTCGAGTCGCACCGCGACCGCGTTGCCCGGGCGGACACCGGACACGGTGCCGGCTGCCCGCTCGATGTCGGTGGGATAAATGTTGCGGCCACCCATGATGATCACGTCCTTGATGCGACCGCACACCACGACGAGACCCTCCTCGGTGAAGTAGCCGATATCACCGGTGTTGAGCCAGCCGTCCGGATCCTGCGCCGGCTTGTGGCCCTCGAGAGTGACGTATCCGGGGGTCACAGCCTTGCCGCGCACCTCGATGATCCCGACTCCACGGGTGGGGAGCAGTTCCCCGTCGCCGTCGACGACCCGGCCTTCGAGGTTCGGAACCATCTTCCCGAGGGTGGCGAGGGGACGCGCATTCGGCTTGCTCGACGGAACAGCCCGGGACATCGCCTCGAGAATGTCCGGGTCGACGAAGTCGAGTACCTGACCCTGATCCGGGTCGGGAATCGACACCGCGAGGGTGGTTTCCGCCATCCCGTAGACGGGGGCGAGTGCGGACGGATTCAGTCCGAACCGGGCGCCGGCCTCGGCGAGCGCCGTCATCGTGTCGGGGTCGACCGGTTCGGCCCCGTTCCACATGTACCGCACGCTGGACAGATCGACCACACCGTCCTCGGCTTGCCGCAGCCGACGGGCCAGCAGCGAGTACGCGAAGTTGGGTGCCGCCGTGACCGTGCCCTTGTACTTGCCCATCAGCTGCGCCCACAACAGCGGGGTGCGGAGGAAGTCCATCGGGGTGATGCTGACGACCTCGGCACCGACCTGCATGGGCACACTGAGGAAGCCCACCATCCCCATGTCGTGGAACAGCGGCAACCAGCTGACCATCACGTCGTCGTCGAGGGAGAACTTGATGCGATCGATCATCGCGTAGGCGTTGGTGTAGAAGTTCTCATGGGTGATCTGCACGGCTTTCGGCGACCCGGTGGAGCCGGAGGTGAGCTGCTGCAAGGCAATGTCGTCCTCGAAGGTCTCGACCGGTTCGACCTCCGGACCTTCGTTCAGTTCGGCCACCGTCACCACTGTGATGCCGCGTTCCTCGAGTAGCGGCTTGGCCGCGTCGAATGGCGCACCGAGGATCACTGCCTTCGCATCGATCATTCTGATCACGGTTTCGGTGTCTTGGGCCCACACCGCCAGATCGGTGCGCGGGGTGGGCTGATGCAGCATCGTGACGGACGCACCACGCATCCAGATTCCCTGACAGGACGGCGCGATGTCGACGGGCTGACCGGCCAGGATGCCGATGGCGTCGCCGTGGCCGATACCCGCCGCCGCGAGCGCACCCGCCATCCGCCGCGCCACCCGATGAATTTCGCCCCATGGCTGTCGCAACGGCGCATCCGGCTCACCGGTGACCAACCCGCGGTTGCTGGTGACAGCGGTGGCATACATCTCGTCGGTGAACTTGCTCAAGATTTCTCCTCGTGCAGATACGGGTGTCCGAACGCAGTAGACGTAACTCCGGAGCGCCCCGACGACTCACGCTGATTAAATATCCGAACCCGAGCTGAGTGTTACGTCAGGTCAGTGTTACCTCTCGCCGGATGTGCTGTAAATCCCTTCTCGGCCCCCGGGTAACCTGGTATGCGGCCACCTGGCTTTTCCGCATCCAGTCCCCCGAGAGGTTCTTCGTTGACTACCCCGTCCGACTCGGCCGACATCATCCCAGCCGAGGCGGAGTCTGTCGCCACCACTGCCTCGTCGCAGGACAAGCTCGGCAAGGGCGTCCGCGCGGAGGCTCAGCGCCGCCGGACCTTCGCTGTGATCTCCCACCCCGATGCCGGTAAGTCGACGTTGACCGAAGCTCTCGCCTTGCACGCGAAGGTGATCTCCGAGGCGGGCGCCGTGCACGGGAAGGCGGGGCGCAAGTCGACGGTGTCCGACTGGATGGAGATGGAGAAGGCCCGCGGTATCTCGGTCAGCTCCACGGCTCTCCAGTTCAACTACCGTTCCACCGAGGCGTCGCCGGACGACCTCACCGATAACGTCATCAACCTGGTCGACACTCCCGGTCACTCGGACTTTTCGGAGGACACCTACCGAGTCCTGACCGCTGTCGACGCCGCCGTCATGCTCATCGACGCCGCGAAGGGTCTCGAACCGCAGACGCTCAAGCTGTTCCAGGTATGTCGTCACCGTGGGATCCCCGTGATCACGGTCATCAACAAGTGGGACCGCCCCGGTCAGACACCGCTGGAACTGCTCGACGAGATCCATGAGCGGATCGGCCTCACCCCGACGCCCCTGTACTGGCCCGTGGGCATCGCCGGTGACTTCCGAGGACTGTTGCGCCGCGGCGAGGACGGCGCCCCCCGCGAGTACATCCGGTTCACCCGCACCGCGGGCGGCGCCAAGATCGCCCCGGAAGAGCTGATGGACGCGGACGCCGCCCTCGCGAAGGAGGGCAGCGAGTGGGTCACCGCCGCGGAGGAGAGCGAGCTGCTCTCGGCCACCGGCCAGGACCACGATCAGGAATTGTTCCTCGGCGGTCAGACCTCGCCGGTGATCTTCGCGTCGGCGATGCTCAACTTCGGCGTGCGGCAGATCCTCGACACTCTGGTGGAGCTGGCGCCGCCGCCCCGCCCCCGTGAGGACATCACCGGCACTCCCCGCGAGGTCACGGACCCGTTCAGTGCCGTCGTGTTCAAGGTGCAGGCCGGGATGGATACAGCCCACCGCGACCGCCTCGCGTTCATGCGGATCGTCTCCGGCGTCTTCGAGCGCGGCATGGTGGTCACCCACGCCCAGACGGGTAAGCCCTTCACCACCAAGTACGCGCAGACGGTGTTCGGTCGTGAACGGTCCACCGTCGAATCCGCCTACCCGGGCGACGTGGTGGGACTGGTCAACGCCACGGCCCTCGCCCCCGGGCACACTCTCTATTTCGAGAAGAAGGTGGAGTTCCCGCCGATCCCGTCGTTCGCTCCTGAGCACTTCTCCATCCTGCGGGCCGAGAGCGCGGGCAAGTACAAGCAGTTCCGCCGCGCGGTGGATCAGCTCGACTCCGAAGGTGTCGTGCAGATTCTGCGCAACGACCTTCGCGGCGACGCGTCACCCGTCATGGCGGCGGTCGGCCCCATGCAGTTCGAGGTGGTTGCGGCCCGGATGAAGGCCGAGTTCAACGTCGAGGCCCGGATGGAACCGCTTGCCTACGCGTTGGCCCGACGGACCGATCCGCAGTCCGTCGACGAGCTGAACCGTCAGCGCGGCGTCGAGGTGTTCACCCGATCCGACGGCGTTCTACTGGCGCTCGTGAGTGACAAGTGGCGACTGCAGTACATCCAGAAGGAGTTGCCCGACCTCACGCTCGAGCCGCTGGTGGCCGCCGCCGACTGAAGTCGGCCGTCCGCCGGATCCGCGGCGGAACCTCGGGTGCTGGTAGCTTTCACGTTCGTATCGAGCAAACTGGCGGGCTGGTGCGAGAACCCGTTTGTCTACGAGCAGGAAGCGACACGATGGAGAACGGCATTTCTACCAATGGATCGGGCAGCAACGGCTCCAGAGGCAACGGCTCGACCGCCGAATCAGCCTTCGCGGAACCGAGCAGCGGAGCACTGACCGGCAACGGCGCGTCGACGCCCAGCTCCGCCGAGACGTTCACCTTCCCGCTGCCGACGCGCAGCTCGGGCTCTCACAGCACCGAGGAGGCAGCCGAGCCGGTTGACACCACCTCGTCCCTCGAGTCCCGTGGACGCACCGTGAAGCGACGCAACGCGATGGGAGTGGCAGCCGTGCGGGTCGCGGGCCGTCTTGCACACACCGAACTTCTCGAGGACCACCTCGCGTCCGCGAGCAGCCACTCCGCCGACCCCACCGTGGACGCCGACGAACTGCTCGAGCTGCTCGGTGAGTACCTCGTGGCGGCCGGATTCGAACGGCCGGAGATTCACGCCCAGCTGAACGGCCAGTCGATCGTCGTGGACCTGCGCTCCCCCTCCACGACCCTTCGCTGATCGTCCCGCATCCGGCAGGCGCCTACGGCCACAGAATCGCGCGCGTCCACCCCTCGCCCGAGGGCTCTCTTCGGTAGTTCCAGCGCTGATGCCGGCGCCCGGGATCGGCCTGCCAGAATTCGACGCTGTCGGGCACTAGGCACCAGGCTCGCCACGTGCTCGACACGAAGTCGGGGTCGGCCTCGATGCTCGCGGCCGCCGCCGTGACCACCCGTTCGTATTCCGCGGGATCGGTGAGCACCTCGCTCTGGCGACTCGCAGTCGCGACGGCGCGGGCGGTCACCGACCGCTCCCGGAAATCGCGGGCCGACACGTCCGGACCGCCGTCGACCACAGTTCCGCGCACCCGGATCTGACGCCCCCGTTCCCGCCAGTAGATAGTCAGCGCAGCAACAGCGTTCGACGTCAGATCACGCCCCTTCGGCGAACGCGTGTCGCCGGAAAACCAGAAACCTCGCTCCGTGACGTCCTTGAGTAGAAGGAACCGAGCGTCGGGTCGACCGCCCGGGTCCACCGTCGACAACGCGGCGGCGTGCGGTTCTGGAACACCGGCGGCCGCCGCCTCGGCGAGCCAGTCGAGAAAGAGGATCTGCGGCGCGTCCGGCAACGCATCGACGGGCAGTGGTTCGGGAAGCGCTGGGTCGACGACGGTGAGCGCGGGCAAAGCCCGTATCCACGCCCGGGTGTCCGGGAACGACGAAGGGTCCGGTGCGATCGGCATGTGCCGACAGTAGCGGGCCGGTGTGGCCTACGGCCCGACGAGCATCCAGCGGTGCCCGAACGGATCGATGAGGGTGGCGTTGCGATGTCCATGCCCCTCGGAGATCCACCGCTCCACGGTCCCCCCGGCATCGCGGGCACTCAACAGGACGGCGTCGGGATCGTCGACGGCCAGCATCAAGCTGACCGATGTCGAACCTGACTCCGGCGCAGTCAAACCCATTTCCGGGAACTCCTCGGCGAGGTAGATCATCCCGGTGGGGAGCTGCAACTCCACGTGGCCGATCCTGCCGTCGTCCAGAACGATCGGCTCCCCGACCACTCGCGCGCCGAATACCGCCGAATACCACTCGACAGCTTCGGTGCCTCTTCGCACCGTAAGGTACGGCACCGCACCGGGAACGGGCACTGCAGACGACATCGTCACCTCCCGCCTCGTCGTGGCAACCTCCGGTGCTCGGTCAGGCCGAGGCGGGGGGTTGCAACATCGCCCATTTGTTGGAAGTCAGCCGGAAACTCGGGAAGTCCGACAGCGCAGCCACCGATTCCCATGTGCGCTCGTACCCGGTGGACGTGATCCGCCACGCACCATCGGGGCACCGGATGTAACTGTCGTGATAGTAGGCCGACCCCCGGAGCAACATGCCGTCCTCGGGGATGAGCGTGGTGTCTGCAAGAAACCACACTCCGACAGCCGTGTCACCGGTGACGGTGATCTCGGGCTGCCCGCACTGGTGCTCGGTGATCACGTGAGTGCCCAACGTGTTCTCCAGAAAGGACACGAAGGAGTCACGGGAATCGAACGTCAGGTATTCGCTGTACGTGGCCTTGACTTCGGGAACCATGGTGTCGGCGAATTCTTCCCACGACTTGGTATCGAGTGCACGAGAGTAACGGTGCTTGAGCTGCTCGATCTGTTTGATTGCTTCGAGATCCATGACCCCCGCCTCCTGTGCAGCGACATGCATGCCCTGGACTGCAGATTAGTCCGAACATCTGCGGGCTCGCCTTGGATTCCCCCCTTTTGCCCGGATCATGCATATTTGCGCCGTGATTCGGGACACGAAAAGGTCACGAATCGACTTCCCGCCCGCACCCGTCGAAAACGCGCCGATCGGACTTCGGCCACACTCGATCTCCGATCCCCCAGGGTGAATGTGACCCGACATCTACATATAACGCGTTCCACACTAGGGTGTCGCTGACGAGGTTCTCGACCGTCCGGACACCGAAGGGGTTTCCATGCTCGATCCAGCGCGCGTACCCGTCATCGTCGGTGTCGGCGACGTACGGTCCGGACGAAGTGGGGTTCCTGCGGGCCCGCGGGAGCCACTCGATCTCATCTCGGAGGCCGCGCAGTCAGCGATCGCCGACTGCGGTGTCGCAGCGCTGCGGTCCCGGATCGACGCGATACACGCGGTCAAGTCCGTCAGCTGGTCCTACGACGATCTTCCGGGATTGCTCGCGGCCCGGCTGAACCTGCAGGCGCCTACCATCGCAAGCACCTCGCCGATCGGCGGCCATTGGCCTGCTGCTCTTCTCGACCGCATCGGTGACGACATCGCCGGCGGTCGATCGTCGGTGGCACTGCTGGTGGGCGGTGAGGCGCAGGCGACCATGACGGCGTTACAGAAGTCGGGCACCGATCCGGTGTCGCTCGGCTGGGTAACGGCGCCGGGAGGGCCACCGGCCTTCGATGCCTCCGATCTCGGGAGCCCCGGCATGCAGCGGGCCGGGCTGATCGTGCCGACCCGCGTCTATCCCTTGTTCGAGAATCGCTTCACCTACGATTCGGGCGGCACACCCGAGCAATCCTCGGCGTGGTCGGCCCGCATGTACTCGGCCTTCTCAGAGCTGGCGGCGAAGAATCCGGCGTCGTGGACGTCGACGGTGTATTCCCCCGAAGACATCGCGACCACCGGACCGGGCAATCGCATGGTCTGTGAACCGTATCCTTTGACGCTCAACGCCATGCCGTTCGTCGATCAGGCGGCCGCGGTCGTGGTGTGCTCCCTGGCGCTCGCCCGCGAACACGGCATCGCCGACGACCGTGTGGTCTATCTGTGGGGTGGCGCCGGAGCGACCGACCCGGTGGATGTGCTTGCCCGCAACAGCTTCGGAGCCTCCGCGGCGATGAACCAGGCCGTCGGCCGCGCGCTGGCCCAGGCCTCCCTCGAGGCGTCCGCCCTCGATGTCGTCGACGCCTACAGTTGCTTCCCGGTGGTCCCGAAGTTGTTGATTCGCGCACTCGGCCTACCCGAGGACACCGTCCCCAGCGTGACCGGTGGGCACTCGTTCTTCGGCGGCCCGCTCAACAGCTACACCCTGCACGCCATCGCCGAAGTGACCCGCCGCGTTCGTGAGGGCGCCGGCCCGGCCCTCGTCCACGGCAACGGCGGATATCTGACGTACCAGCACGTCGTCCTGCTCTCGGGCACGCCGCACCGGAACGGCTACATCGGCACCCCCGAGCCGGAACAGCTCGGTTCGGACGCTCCCGAACTCGTCACCGGATACGACGGCGAAGCCGAGATTCTCACGACCACCGTGGAGTACGGCCGCGACGGTGTCCCCGCCACCGGATTCGTCGTCGCACACACGTCCGACGGGCGGCGCCTCGCCGGACGCACCGGGCCCGAGGACGCAGCCGTCCTGTCGGCGTACACCCGCACTCCCCCGCGGTCGGTGATCGGCCGGACGGTCCACGTCACCGACCGGGATGGTGTGCTGACCGTTCGGTTTCCGACCGGCTAGTCCAGATCGGCGGCCAGTTCCATCCACTGCTCCTCAGCCGCTTCCTTCTCGGCCACCACTTGCTTGAGCTCGACGTCGAGCTTCTGCAACTTGTCTGGATCCGTCGCTGCCTCGGCCAGCTTTTCGTGCAGCTTCCGCTCGCGCTCGTCCAGCTTGGCGACCGTACGCTCGAGGCGAGAAAGTTCCTTGCGCGCAGCACGTTCCGCCGCACCGTCACGCGCCTGCTTGGGTGCCGACGCACCCGTCGCTGTCGACGCGACGGACGGTGCGCCGACGTCACCCATCACCGCACGGCGTCGCAGGTAGTCCTCGATGCCACCGGGGAGGTTGGTCAGCTTCCCGTCACCGAACAGTGCCCAGGTCGTGTCACAGATGCGCTCGATCAGATAGCGGTCGTGGCTGATGACGACCATCGTGCCCGCCCAGCCGTCGAGGATGTCCTCGAGCTGCTGCAGGGTGTCGATGTCGAGGTCGTTGGTCGGCTCGTCGAGAAGTAGGACGTTGGGCTCGGCCATCAGCACTCGCGTGAGCTGGAGGCGGCGCCGCTCACCGCCCGACAGGTCACCCACCGGTGTTCGCTGACGAGCCGGCGTGAAGCCCAGCCGCTCGGCCAGCTGTCCAGCCGAGACCTCCTTGTCGCCCAGAGTGATTCGCTCCGCGACGTCCTTGACGGCCTCGAGGACCCGCATGCCGATGGGGAGGTCGTCGAGTTCCTGGCGCAACCATCCGATGTGGACCGTCTGTCCCTGGATGCGTTTGCCCGACGCAGGTTCGATCTCCCCGGCGAGCGTGCGGAGCAACGTCGTCTTGCCGGAACCGTTGACCCCGACCAGACCGACACGTTCACCGGGCGCGAGCCGCCACGTGAGGTCGTCGACGAGCACCCGGCCGTCGGGCGTCTCGAGACGGGCATCCTCGAGTTCGATGACCACCTTGCCGAGCCGGCGCTGCGCGAACGACGCCAACGCCACGTTGTCGCGGGGCGGCGGCACGTCGGCGATCAACGCCTCCGCGGCCTCGATCCGGTACTTGGGCTTCGACGTGCGGGCCGGAGCACCGCGCCGCAGCCACGCCAACTCCTTGCGGGCCAGGTTACGCCGGCGCTCCTCGGAGGCGTCCGCCTGCCGGGACCGCTCCGCCCGTGCGAAAACCCAGTCGTTGTAACCACCCTCGTAGCTTTCGACCCTGCCGCCCACCACTTCCCACGTGCGGTTGGCGACGGTGTCGAGGAACCAGCGGTCGTGGGTGACGACCACGAGGGCGCTACGGCGGGACACCAGGTGCTCGGCCAGCCATTGCACCCCCTCGACGTCGAGGTGGTTGGTGGGTTCGTCGAGTACCAGGAGGTCGAGGTCCTGCACCAGCGCCGCCGCCAGCGCGACACGCCGTCGCTCGCCACCGGACAGTCCGTCGACGGTGACTTCCAAGCCGAGGTTGTCGATTCCGATGCCCGCGAGGACGGAGCGGATGCGGGCGTCACCGGCCCATTCGTGAGCGGCGACGCCGAGCGGTCCGAGAACCACGTCGCCGACACTGGAGCCGGGCGGCAGGACGCCGCGTTGCGTTACCACCGCCATCCGCAGGCCGCCGACCCGGCTGACGCGTCCGGAGTCGGGCGCCTCCACACCGGCGAGCACCTCGAGCATCGTGGTCTTGCCGCCACCGTTGAGGCCGACGACGCCGATGCGTTCGCCTTCCTGTACGCCGAGCGACACCGAGTCGAGCAACGGCTTGATGCCGAACGACTTCGATACCTGTTCGAGATTGATCAGATTCGCCATCAGTGCGATCCCTCCGCCGCGTCATTGATTATTCGGGCGCCCGGCACCGGTCCGCTCGCGACCCGCACGGTGCGACACACGCCCGCACCTGCGAGTTCTGCGCTGACACGGACCGCGGCATCCGCGTCAGCACACAGAAAGGCACAGGTCGGCCCCGACCCGGAGACGATGCCGGCGAGCGCGCCCGCGGCGACTCCGGCGCGCAACGTCCGCCGCAGTCGTGGCTCGAGGGACAGGGCAGCGGCCTGCAGATCGTTGCCCAGCAGCGGCGCGAGCGTTGCAGCGTCGCCCGTCGTGAGCGCATGCATGAGGTCGTCCGCACCGCCGAGCTTCGGTGGTGTGCCGGCGGCGCGCAGGCGGTCGAGTTCCCGGAACACCGTGGGGGTGCTCAACCCACCTTTTGCGAGCGCGAGTACCCAATGGAAGGTGCTGCGCGAGAGAACCGGCAGGAGTCTCTCGCCACGTCCGGTTCCGAAGGCGGTACCACCGTGCAGCGCAAACGGCACGTCACTACCCAGTTTCGCTGCGAAAGAATGGAGGTCCTCACGAGAGAGGTCGAGATGCCACAGCGCGTTGAGGGCCACCAGCGTCGCGGCGGCGTCGGCGCTGCCGCCCGCCATGCCACCGGCAACCGGGATGCCCTTGTCGATCGAGATCTCGACGTCGGGACGCCGGTCGGCCTCGATCGCAAGCATCTCGGCGGCTTTCCAGACGAGGTTGCGGCTGTCGGTGGGAACCACGCGGGCATCCTCACCGCGAACCTTCACCGTCAGCGCATCCGCAGGCGCGACCGACACGGTGTCGCCGAGCGAGAGCGCCTGGAAGACCGTGTTCAGCTCGTGGTAGCCGTCGGCGCGTGGGTCCCCGACGGCCAGGTGGAGATTGACCTTGGACGGGGCCCGGACGACGACGGGGCGAGGAACGACGGAAAGCACAAGGATAGAGCTTAGGCGCTCGCAGTACGGGGGTCGAAATGCGTGGCACCCCCGACCTCAGCTCACAGTCGCGGGCCGAGCTGCGTCGTGAGGCTGCCTCCTCGTGCGAGCGGAAGACGTGTTCGGGCTGTGCGGGCGTCGCCCGACACCTCGGCGGGACGATCGTCGGGATAGCGGAGCTCGCTGGTGAGGGCGGCGGGCGCGTCGAGAAGGTCGTGGGAGACGGTGCCGGCGCCCAACTCCAGCCGGTGCCGGAGCAGCGGAACAGTCCCCAGATCGGCGTCGGTCGTCCCGATCCAGATTCCGGCGCGTTCCCCGGTGCGGCCGATCTGTACCCGCTCTCGCAAGACCAGCGTCGACGTCGGCGCGAGGAGCACCGTCGATTCCACCCGGTGCTCGGCGGCACCGGCCACGACGGTCGGCTCCAGGGCGCAGTCGAGGGTGGCGTCGTCTTCCACATCGACCGACCAGTGTGCCGTCGACACCGTGCATTCCCGGCCGGGCAGCGCCAGGGACGCAGCGACGCTGCGGAGCGACAGGCGCGCCCCCGACAGCACCCGGACGGTGATGTCCCAGTGGTCACCGCCGAGCGGGGTGGCGGCCGTGCCGATCACGTGTACCGTGTCGCGCCCGGTGATCCGGGCAGCGAGCCCGCCGACGGCGGAGATCCGGGGGCTCCGGCCGGGAGTCGCCACGATGGTCAGCTCGGTGCGCACTACCCGTGCACGTCGGCGAGCGTGCGGACCTGCTCGCGCACCCACTGCAGAGCCGGCCCGGACGACGGGTCCTCGGTCAGCGAGATCAGCACGGTGGGCCGGCCCTCACGAACCTGCTCGGCGTCCCGCTGCATGACCGACAGATCGGCACCGACCATCGGCGCCAGATCGGTCTTGTTGATCACGAGCAGGTCCGAGAATGTCACCCCGGGACCGCCCTTGCGCGGAACCTTGTCACCACCGGCGACATCGACGACGAAAATCTGCACGTCGATGAGGCCGGAGGAGAATGTGGCCGTCAGGTTGTCGCCGCCCGACTCGACGAGAATCAAGTCGAGCGGTGGGTTGGTGTCGATCAAGTCGTCGATGGCGTCGAGATTGGCGGTGATGTCGTCGCGGATGGCTGTGTGCGGGCAGCCACCGGTCTGCACGGCGGCAATCCGCTCGTCCGGAAGCACGGCGTGGCGACGCAGGAAGTCGGCGTCCTCGGTGGTGTAGATGTCGTTGGTCAGAACGGCGAGGGACAGCTCGTCGCGCAGTTGCCTGCACAGTGCTGCCACCAGAGCCGTTTTGCCCGACCCCACCGGCCCGCCGATGCCGATCCGGACCGGCTCACCCGCTACTCGTGTCCGCTTCGGCCGATCGTGCAGATGGTCGTGCGGCTCACCGTCGATGACATGCGGTGGCATGGTTACTCTCCTCACTCCGGGCTGATTCAGTTTTACTCGTCAGGACACGAACAGTGGTCGGTCTCGTTCCACGTGGCGCTGGGCGACGACGTCGAGAAGCGGATCGGACACGCTCGCCAGCCCGGTCGCGCAGTCATCGGCGACGTCATCGCACAGATCCGCCAAGGTGAAGGTGCAGGCGGCGACCTGCGCGGGATCGAGCGCGAGCAGCCGTTGCGCGGCGATCGCGGAACCGGTCATGGTGGTGTAGACGACGACCAGCGCCGCCTCACGGGCCGATACACCGGTGAGACGCCCGACCACTCCGGTCACCACCGGGAGGTGCGGACGCGTTCCCAGCAGCGACCAGTTCTGTTCGGGCCAGGTGGTGCGGGACAACCGCAGCAGGCCCCTTCCCTGTGCGCGGGACGAGGTACGCGCCGCCGGAGACGGGGTGCGTGCATCCATCTCGAGGTCGCCCTGGCCGGTGGAGAGCCGGCCGTCGCACACTGCCGCGGCGATCGACCCGGCGACCAGCCCGGACGCCCGAATCCGCCTGCGGAGGAACGCGTCCATCGTGGGGATGTCGCGGACCAGACCACTGGCGACGGCCTCTTCCATCCCGCCCGAGTGCACATGCCCGCCGGTCGGCAACCTGGAGTCGGCCAGCGTGAACAGATGAGCGAGGCGCATCAGAACAGGAAATAACGTTGTGCCATCGGCAATTCCGATGCCGGCTGTTCCTCCCACACCTCACCGTCGATACGGACGGTGAACGTATCCGGATCTACCTCGATGCGGGGTTGCGCGTCGTTACGGGGCATGTCGGCCTTACCTCTGGACCGCACGTTCGCGACCGGAACCAGCCGCCGGCCGAGTGCGAGCCGATCGGCCAGACCGTCCTCGAGTGCCTGGGGGGCGACGAAGTGCACCGAGGTCGCCGCGGCGGCCCTGGGCGCCGCCCCGAACATGGGCCGCGGCAGCACCGGTTGCGGCGTCGGAATAGAGGCGTTGGCATCACCCATCGCCGCCCACGCGATCATGCCGCCCTTGATCACCGCGTGCGGCCGCACTCCGAAGAACGCCGGCTCCCACAGCACCAGGTCGGCCAGTTTGCCCACCTCGACGGAGCCGATCTCCCCTTCCAGCCCGTGCGCGACCGCCGGACAGATGGTGTACTTCGCGACGTAACGCTGGACGCGCTGGTTGTCTGCCCCGTTGTCGCCGGGAAGAAAGCCCCGGCGCCGTTTCATCACGTGGGCCGTCTGCCAGGTACGCATCACTACCTCACCGATGCGCCCCATCGCCTGCGAGTCGCTGCCGATCATCGAGATCGCGCCCAGATCGTGGAGCAGATCCTCCGCTGCAATGGTCGACGGCCGGATGCGGCTCTCCGCGAATGCGAGGTCTTCGGGGATCTTGGGATTGAGGTGGTGGCACACCATCAGCATGTCGAGGTGCTCGTCGAGTGTGTTGACGGTATGTGGCCGAGTCGGATTGGTGGAACTCGGCAGGACGTTCGGGTGTGCGGCCACCGTGATGATGTCCGGCGCGTGCCCGCCGCCCGCACCCTCGGTGTGATAGGCGTGGATCGCTCGGCCCGCGATGGCGGCGAGGGTGTCCTCCACGAAACCCGCTTCGTTGAGCGTGTCCGAATGCAGGGCCACCTGTACTCCGGCGGCGTCGGCCACCGTGAGGCACGCGTCGATCGCGGCGGGCGTCGAACCCCAGTCCTCGTGCAGCTTGAAACCGGACACTCCGCCGCGCAGCTGTTCCCACATCGACTCGGAGCTGACGGTGTTTCCCTTACCCAGCAGGGCAATGTTCATCGGCCAGCCGTCGAGCGCCTCGAGCATCCGTGCGGTATGCCACGACCCCGGTGTCACGGTGGTGGCCTTGCTGCCCTCGGCCGGTCCGGTGCCGCCGCCGACGAGCGTGGTGATGCCGCCGCCGAGCGCCTCTTCCAGGATCTGCGGTGCGATGAAGTGCACGTGGCAGTCGATCCCGCCGGCAGTGAGGATCTTGCCGTTCCCAGCAATGATCTCCGTGGAGGGACCCACTACCAGGTCGGGGTGCACCCCGGACATCGTGTCGGGGTTGCCGGCTTTCCCGAGAGCCACGATGCGACCGTCGCGAATACCGATGTCTGCTTTGATGATTCCCCAGTGATCGACGATCACCACTCCGGTGATCACGGTGTCGGGGGCGCCGTCGGCCCGCGTCGCACGGCCCTGCCCCATCGACTCCCGCAACACTTTTCCGCCACCGAACACAGCTTCCTCACCGGCGAGACCTGGTCCCCCGCTGCGGTCCTCGGTGATCTCGATCAGCAGGTCGGTATCGGCGAGCCGGATACGATCGCCGGTGGTGGGGCCGAACAGCTCGGCGTACCGCGCACGGGTGAGTTCGGTCAAGACGGGTCCAGCTTTCCGGGAGGCGTCAGGTTCAGCCCGTGCACTTCGCGCCTGCCACCGAGGGGCACCAACGAAACAGTCTGCGCGATGCCCGGTTCGAACCGTACTGCCGTGCCGGCGGGGATGTCGAGCCGCAAGCCGTGCGCGGCCACGCGGTCGAAGTGCAGAGCGGAGTTTGCTTGCGGGAAATGGACATGGCTCCCGACCTGTACGGGTCGGTCGCCGGCGTTCACGACCTCGAGCCGCGTGCGGGGCGCGCCCTCGTTGAGCGCTATCACGCCGTCGGCGCAGAACACCTCACCTGGAATCACGGTGTCTCCTATGCAATCGGATCGTGGACGGTGACGAGCTTGGTGCCGTCCGGAAAGGTCGCCTCGACCTGCACATCGTGCAGCATCTCGGGGACGCCTTCCATCACGTCCGACCGGGTGAGCACTTCACGCCCGGATACCATCAGCTCTGCCACCGAACGTCCGTCCCGCGCCCCTTCGAGGATGTGGTCGGTGATGATCGCGACGGCCTCCGGATGATTGAGAGTCAGGCCCCGCTGTTGCCGCCGGCGCGCGAGTTCGGCGGCGTAGCTCAGAAGCAGACGCTCCTGCTCATGGGGCGACAAGCGCATGTGTCCTCCTGCGGTCGGTGCGTCGCAATACTGCCACGATCTGCAGTGTGGCACCTCCCACGCCTGCGCCGACTATCGTTCTCGTTGCCGAAACACCGATGACACGAAATCGTCACAGCACTGCCCTATCGTGCCGCACCACCTAGTAACCGGCGGGGATGCCGAACACCCGGATGGCATCTCGGTACATGCCGAGTTGCTGGTCCTTGGTCAAGGGCGCGACTTCGGCGATCAGCTGCCCCGCACTGGTAACGGCGCTCATCGCGCCGACCACCGGAAGCCCGGCAACGTTGAAATCGACCGTTGCCCTGCGGATGTGGTTGGCCGACGTCACGATGATCGCGCCACCCGCACCGAGCGAGCGCGCCAGCGGAACCGAGTTCAGCGCGTTGGCTACCGTCGATCCGGCACGGTGCTCTGCGTGAATCCGCTGGGGTGCAACACCGTTGGCTTGCAGCCATCCCTGCATGGCGGCTGCCTCGGTGATGCCGTTCTGTGGGTTGCCGCCGGTGACGATGATGGGCGAGAACGGCGACACGAACGACTGGATCACCGTGGCCTGTAGCCGGTTGATCAACTCCGGGCGCATGCTGCCGTCGGGCAGCAGTCCGTAACCGAGAACGATGATGGCGGTGGACGGGCCTTGGATTGCCGGAAGCGGGTTCGGTGGCGTGAACGACGCAGTCCTGACGGCGTCGAGCAGGCCGTGCACGCCGGCCCGCATGCCTGCATCCATCGCGCCCAGTCGTGCGAGCGCGGCCTCGCGGGTGATCAGGTCGGAGGCGGCATCGGCATAGATCGCTTGCAAAGCCACCGCATTCGGGTCCCCCGGGTCCTGGGCGACGGCTCCGCCGATGTCGGCGAGCGCACCTCGGGCGTCCCCGTCAGCAAATTTTCCCTGGGCACTGTTGAAGAGATCCGCCGCCGAGGCCGAGGCCGTCGCGGTGGGTGAGACGAGGAGGACGAACGTGAAGAGGGTGGACAGAAGAGCGGCCAACACCGCTCTGGCCGGATACGGCCGGACATGCGTGTGCATTCTCAACGAGGACCTTTCCGTCGGATTTTTCACTACAAGACTCGTGCGATGGTCCGTGGAGCGTCGGCGGCCAGTGTAGTGGCCCGCCCGGTGACCCTGCCCGGTTTCGTACCCGCCGGTTTGCTTCACTAATCAGGACAGAACCCGTCCGCAATCGGTGGCATTCTTGTCGTCATGCGAGAAACTTCGGCGCGACTCCTCCGGATGCTCTCACTCCTGCAGACCCGCAAGGAGTGGTCGGGAGCCGAACTGGCCGATCGACTCGGGATCACACCGCGCACCGTTCGCCGGGACGTCGACAAGCTTCGCGATCTCGGTTATCCGGTCGACGCGACCGTCGGCGTCGGCGGCGGGTATCAGCTCGGTGCCGGTGCCGAGATGCCACCTCTGCTACTCGACGACGAGGAGGTCCTGGCGGTGGCACTGGGACTCCAATCCGGCTCCACCGGTTCGGTGGTGGGTATCGGCGAGGCGTCGATGCGCGCTCTCGCCAAGCTCCGGCAGGTGATGCCGTCGCGGCTTCGGCACCGCCTCGAGACGTTGCAGGTCGACGTGGTGCACCGAGAACCCGCACGGAGCGCCGTGGACGCCCAGGTGCTTTCCGACGTCGCATCTGTGTGCCACAACCACGAGCGGCTCCGCTTCGACTACAGCACCCACGACGGCACCGCGAGTCGCCGCGAGGTGGAGCCCTATCGACTCGTTCGGTCCGGGGTCCGCTGGTATCTGGTGGCATGGGATCTCACGCGCGCCGACTGGCGTCTGTTCCGGGTGGATCGGATGACGCCGAAGATTCCGACAGGACCCCGCTTCACCCCGCGTGAGCTCCCACCGGGCGGCGCCGCCGATTTCGTCGCCCGCGGTATCACCCGCGCCGTCACCCGGGTACGCGCGCGAGTGCTGTTGCACGCTCCGATCGGTGAGATCGCACCCATGGTGCACGAAGACTGGGGCACTCTCGAGGAACTGCCGGACGGCCGCTGCGCGGTGGCGCTCGGCGGCGACTCCTTGGCGTCGATCGCTCAGTGGCTCAGCGCTTTCGGTACCGATTTCACCGTCCTCGATCCTCCTGAGCTGCGGGAAGAGTGCCGACGGGTGGGCGAACGCCATCGCCTCTTCGCCGACCGCTACGGTAACGCCTGACCAAGACGCCGTGCGGTGGTCACCGTGTCCCGGATAACGACGGAGCGACACGGTCGTTGTTCGGCGTCCGAGCATCGACGAGACGAAAGGTCGGGGTTGTCGGGGATGCAGCACACGATTGTCGAGGAGGGGCGCGCTCGCGCGCCGTCAGGGCCCGAAAACAGCGCGAAAGTGCTTGTGGGGGCCCATGTGGCGCTCGGCGCCGCAACCGTCGTCACCATGGTGTTCTCGCTGGCGTTCCTCTGCACACTCGACAACGGAAACGATCCGTGGACCTGGCCGGCGCGGTACTCGTCGGCCTGGTATGTCTGTCTGGCGATTCTCGCCTCGACGGTGTGGGCACTTCTCGTCACCGGTGTGCTGATCTTTCGGCCGGCACGCCGACGCGGACTGGGCACCGCAACCTTCCTCGTCGCCGTGACCCTCGGTATCTGCGCCGTCGTCGGTCTCTTCGGCCCGAATTCTGCGCTTCAGCTCTGGCTGGTGTGCGCGATCAATCTCGCGTATCAGGCTACGCATCTACGTTCGGTGTGAGATGAAAACGAGGCAAGGCCCCACTCCTGCGGAGTGGGGCCTTGCTCGAACGTCATGTCCCGGCGAACCGGGAAGTCATAGCCGTTCTCAGACCAGGGTGACGCCGGTGGCCTGCGGGCCCTTGTTGCCCTGGCCGATCTCGAACGAAACACGCTGGTTCTCCTCGAGCGTGCGGAAGCCGCCGCTCTGGATCTCCGAGTAATGGACGAACACGTCAGCGCTGCCATCCTCGGGGGCGATGAAGCCGAACCCCTTCTCGGAGTTGAACCACTTCACGATGCCCTCTGCCATGTAAATCTCCTCTAACACAGTTTCTTCTTCAGGTAACCGGCTCGGTTACCAGGGTCATCTGACACGACCGCTTATGACAATTCCTGTGGAGGACGTCCAAACGCTCGCAACCATCGATTTGCGAGCGTGGGAAACACAAACACAAAACTTACGACCTCCAATAGTGAACCACACCCGCGCCCGCTTGTCTCCCCCAACCCCGGAATTTGGGTCGATCAGCGCCCACCTGATGGGATTCGGCACCTCGTGCCGGCGCTCGCCTCGGCCCGAGATACTCACTTCGCTGCCGGCATCCTCCGCAGGATGCGGAACCGCGGCTACGGACGGGTGGCAGCAAGACGCACGAATGCCGCAGCGTCGAGCCTCTCCCCGCGCGTGGACGGCTCGATTCCTGCCTCGACGAGCCTGCGCTCCGCTTCGGCCGGCGATCCGGCCCAACCACTGAGCGCCGCTCGTAAAGTCTTGCGACGCTGCGCAAATGCCGCATCGATCACGGCAAACACTCGTCGCCGGTGCTCGTCGTCGATCGGCCACGGAGGTTCTGCGTAACGATCGATCCGCACCAATCCCGACTCCACCTTGGGAACAGGCCAGAAGACCGCTTTGCCCACGGACCCCGCACGGCGGACCGAACCGAAGAAGTTGGCCTTCACGCTCGGCACTCCGTAGGTCTTGCTGCCGGGCGGTGCCGCCAGGCGGTCCGCCACCTCGGCCTGCACCATCACCAGAGCCGTTCGCAGACTGGGCAATTCCGCAAACAGGTGCAGCAGCACCGGCACGGCCACGTTGTACGGCAGGTTGGCGACGAGCGCGGTGGGTTCACCGGGGATCTCGGACGGCTGGACGCGCATCGCATCCGCCCCGACCACGGTCAACCGGTCCGCGAGCCCCGGAGCGCGGGCGGCGACCGTGACCGGCAGCCGGGCGGCGAGGTTGGGATCGATCTCGACCGCAATCACCTTGTCCACCACGTCGAGTAGCGCCAGGGTGAGCGACCCGAGACCGGGCCCGACCTCGAGAACGATGTCGCTGCTCCCCACGCCGGCGGTGGCCACGATACGACGAACGGTGTTGGCGTCGTGAACGAAGTTCTGCCCCAGCTGCTTCGTGGGGCGCACACCGAATTCCTCGGCTAGCGAACGCACTTCGGCGGGGCCGAGCAGAGCAGCCTGCCCTCGGGGAGACTGGCCTCGTTCGACATGGGGTGATTCGGCGTCGGACACCAGGGGAACTTTAACGGACTCCGAGCCTGCCCGAACACGTCGGCCATGCTCCCCAGCCCTGGGTCTGCTGCGTTCGGGACGCGATGGCGATCTGCTCCTCGCGGGTGGCGAGATCGGCCCGCGGTGCGTACCTGAGACCGCCCTGACGCTCCCAGGTGTTCTGGTCGAACTGAACGCCGCCGAAGAAGCCGTTGCCCGTGTTGATGGCCCAGTTCCCGGTGGCTTCACACTGTGCGAGCGCATCCCAGACGGCGCCGTTCTCGACGGGAGGCACCTCCGTGCCCGGTTTCGCGCCGACTCTGATCACCTTGGGCTGCGCGGGCGTGGTGACCGTGGCCGCCACCTGGTTGCGGCCTACTTCCTTGCCGTTGACCGTGTTGACCGCAAAGGTGACGTCCTGCACACCCGGCACGCCGGGGTTCTCCACCACGGTGCGGCTCATCTTCATCGTGGGGTCTTCGATCCGCTGCTCCGGCGGCGCCAACGGCAGGGTCTCGACCTTCGTCTCGACTCGGTCGCGGGTGACCGTGACGCCCATACCCTCCGCCAACGGCGTGTCCGCGGGAGGCACGACCCTATCGGACTGTTCGAGAGGCGCACCGTGCGCGGTGAGGAAATCCCCGACCGTCGGTGCCGCCAACCGCACATCCGTCACTGGCAGAGCGCCGTCGGTCAGCCTGACCACCATCGGGTTGAGCACCTCCAGCGCAGCGCCGTCGAGGGGCAGACGCTGCGAACGCGACGCGGACACGTGCACGTCCTCGGCGAGTTCCAACTGCTTCAACGCGTCCTCGACGGTGAGCGCCGTGGTCCACACGGTCTTGGGCTGGCCGTCCACGGTCAGGGACACCTCACGTGCGCGGCGCAGAACCACCGTGTCACCGTCCGACAGGGTCGCGTCCCGTTCGGGTGCCACCACGTCGCGCTCGTCGAGCGAGTACCCGGCGTCGGACAGCGCGGCATCGACACTCGTGCTCATGGTGCTCAGCGAGACCTTCTCACCGTCCACGTCGAGTGTGACGGTCTTGTGCCGGACCACGGCCATCACTCCGCCGGCGATCAGTGTGGCGAGAAGCAGCGCGACCACGGTGTACAGCAGCGGCGAGCGGGCCGAGTTGATCTTGGCGAAGGGCGACATCGTGTTCCTTTACTCGAGCCGAGCGGGTCAGCGGAGTCCGAGCTTGCTGGTGCAGGCGGGCCATGCACCCCAGCCCTGCGTCGCCTGGACCTTTTCGGCGACGGAGATCTGCTGCTCGCGCGACGCGAGGTCGGCGCGTGGGGCGTAGGCGGTGCCACCGAACGCTTCCCAGGTGCTCTGCGTGAACTGGAGTCCGCCGTAGAAGCCGTTCCCGGTGTTGATGGCCCAGTTGCCGGTGGCCTCGCAGTGCGCAATGGAGTCCCAGGTCGACGCGTTGGAGATGGCGATCTCCTTCACTCCGACGCGGACGACGGCGGGCGCCGGTTCGCGCAGGATCTCCGACTTCAGTTCCTGGCGGCCTGCCTCGACCCCGTTGACGGTCTTCACTGCGGCCGTCACGGTGCGCTCACCGGGAACGCCCGGGTTCTCGACGACGGTCTTGCCCTTGTCGAGCGCGGGATCGTCCACGCGGTTCTCGGGGGGCGCGATCGGCAGGGTCTCGGTGCGGGTCTCGGTGCGGTCGCGGGTCACGCGGATCTCGGCGCCGTCGACGAGGGGGCTGTCGGCGGGAGGCACGACGGTGTCGGCCTGCTCGAGTGGCGCACCTTTTGCCGCCAGTAGTGCGCCCACGGTGGGGGCGGCGAGGCGGACCTCGGCGATCGGCGCCCCGCCGTCGGCAACCTTGACGAGCTTGGGCTCGACGACGTCCAGCTCGGCACCTTCGAGCGGAAGGCGCTGCGAACGCGACGCCGAGACGTGCACGTCATCGGCCAGTTCGAACTGCTTCAGGGCGTCGTCCACGGTGAGCGCCGTGGTCCACACCTTCTTCGGCTCTCCGTCGACGGTGAGCGTGACCTCACGGGCGCGCCGCAACACGACGGTGTCACCTTCGGAGATCGAGGCGCCGGCAGCAGGTGCGACAGCATCACGCTCGTTGAGGGTGTACCCGGCGTCGTCGAGGGCCCCGCTCACATCGGTAGCCATGGTGCCGAGCGACATACTCTCGCCGTCGACGTCGATCGTGACGGTCTTGTGCCGGGCTACGGCCAGGGCGCCACCGACGACGAGGGTCGCAAGCAGTGCGGCGACCACCACGTAGAGAAAGGGCGATTTGGCGTTGTTAAGTCTGGCGAGTACTGACACATCAAGTCCCAAAGGCTGGCGAAAGTTTGATCACGGTACGGTAACGAATCGGCTTTGCTATGGCAACTTTGCAGCCTGCACCTGCTACCTAGATCACAAAAAGATTGAGATCGGACATGGTTTTCGACTGGGACGCGAAAACGCGTCGAATTCGGGCCACCCGCGGTGACGCAGTATCTTGCGTCTGCACCAAGAGCCCGGAAGCGACCGGGCACCTGTCATAGAAAGCTGGGGTTCCGTGCACAGCAGATCCGATCGACTTCTGAGACACGTCAGACGTCCGAGAGTGCCCGCGGTGATCGCCGCGCTGACGCTGCTCGTCACACTCGTCGCGCCAGGCCTCGCAGCCGCGCAACAACCCGATCCGAACGGCGCGCAACCGCCCGCCCCGGGCAACAACTACATCATCGCCACCGATATCACGTTCGCGCCGTTCGAGTTCCAGGACGAGTCCGGCAAGCTCGTCGGCATCGACATGGATCTGCTCGCGGCTATCGCCGAAGACCAGGGATTCGACTACACCGTCAACGCGGTCGGATTCGACGCCGCACTACAGGCGGTCACGGGCGGGCAGGCCAACGGAATGATCGCCGGGATGTCGATCACCGACGCCCGCAAGGCCACATTCGACTTCTCCGACCCGTACTTCGAGTCGGGCGTCCAGATGGGCGTGCTCGAGGACGACGACTCGATCACCTCGTATGAGGATCTGCGCGGCAAGTCGGTCGCAGTCAAGAACGGCACCGAGGGTGCCACCTACGCGGAGTCCATCAAGAATCAGTACGGCTTCACCACCAAGTACTTCGCCGACTCGTCGAGCATGTTCGACGAGGTGCGCACCGGTAACTCGGCCGCCGTGTTCGAGGACTACCCCGTACTGGCTTACGGCATCAAGCAGGGCAACGGATTCAAGACCGTCACCGACAAGGTTCCGGGCGCAAGTTACGGCTTCGCCGTGGCCAAGGGCCAGAACGCGCAGCTGCTACAGCAGTTCAACGCCGGGCTCGCCAACCTGAAGGCCAGCGGCCAGTATGACGAGATCCTCGCCCGGTACCTCGACACCGACGCGAGCACAGACGACAATTCCATTCTCGGATTGATCAAGAGCACCTACCCGCTGTTGCTCGAGGGACTGTGGCTCACGATCGTCCTCACCGTGGTCTCGATCGCGATCGCTCTCGTGCTGGGTGCGATCTTCGGCCTGTTCCGGGTATCGACCAACATCGTGCTGCGCGGAATCGGCACGACCTACGTCGACGTCTTCCGCGGAACACCGTTGCTGGTGCAGGCCTTCTTCATCTACTTCGGCATTCCGGCGGCACTCGACTTCCAGATGTCGGCGTTCACCGCCGGCATCATCACCCTGAGTCTCAACGCGGGCGCCTACATGGCGGAGATCGTGCGCGGCGGCATCCTGTCGGTCGACAAGGGCCAGATGGAAGCGTCGCGAAGCCTCGGAATCAGTTATCTGAAGTCGATGCAGAAGGTGGTGATGCCGCAGGCCGTGCGCACCATGATCCCGTCGTACATCAATCAGTTCGTGATCACCCTGAAAGATACGTCGATCCTGTCCGTGATCGGGCTGGCCGAGCTCACGCAGACCGGGCGCATCATCATCGCCCGCAACTACCAGTCCTTCAATATGTGGCTGATCATCGGCGTCATGTACTTCATCATCATCATGGCGTTGACCAAGCTGTCGAATCGCCTCGAGAAGAGGATCAATCGATGACCGAATCGAACCCGACCCCGACGGCCACCACCGAGCCGAAGATTCGCGTACGAGGCCTGAAGAAGTCGTTCGGTGACAACGAGGTACTCAAAGGCATCGACGTCGAGATCCAGAGCGGCGAAGTGGTCTGCGTGATCGGCCCGTCCGGCTCCGGCAAGAGCACCTTCCTGCGCTGCCTCAATCGGCTCGAGGACATCACCGGCGGCAACGTCGTCGTCGACAACTTCGACGTGAGCGACAAGAAGATCGACATCGACCGGGTGCGTCAGCACATCGGCATGGTGTTCCAGCACTTCAATCTGTTTCCGCACATGACGGCAATCGAGAACGTGATGCTGGGACCCGTCCAGACGAAGCGGGCCACCAAGGAGGAAGCACGGGCAACGGCGGTCCGCCTGCTCGATCAGGTCGGGCTCGCCGAGAAGGCGGACGCCAAGCCCGCGAGCCTGTCCGGCGGGCAGAAGCAGCGGGTCGCGATTGCGCGCGCTCTCGCCATGAACCCGGACATCATGCTGTTCGACGAGGCCACCAGCGCCCTCGACCCGGAGATGGTCGGGGAGGTGCTGCAGGTGCTGCGCGACCTCGCGAAGGGTGGCATGACCATGGTGGTGGTGACGCACGAGATGGGCTTCGCCCGGGAGGTCGCGGATCGGGTGATCTTCATGGCGGACGGTTACGTGGTGGAGGAGGGCACACCCGAGCAGATCTTCGGGAGTCCCCGTGAGGCCCGTACCCAGGACTTCTTGAACAAGGTCCTCTGACACGAAAGTGGCAGAGGACGCCCGAGGCGTCCTCTGCCACTTCCAGCGAGGTCAGACGCGCGCGGTGTCCTTCGCCGCCCAGGGCAGCTTGGCACCGAGGAGCCCGTCGACGCCGTACGCGCCGGACCCGACCACCGCAAGAAGCAGAGAGCTGACGCCGAGGGCGAGGACCAGTTCGTATCCGCCCTCGCTGGCGAAAATGCCCTTGTCGATGTGCGCGATGAAGAACGCGCCCACCATGTCGAGGAACAGCAGGATGCCGAAGATCGGCACCGCCGCGCCGACGATCAGTGCGAGACCGCCGATGATCTCGAGCCAGGTGACGACGAACGCCGAGATACCGGGGAGTGGGACACCCATGCTTTCGAATCCGGCCGTCTGCTTGTCCAGCCCGTTGGTGAAGGCCTTCTGCCAGCCGTGAGCGAGGAAGATGATTCCGATGCCCACCCGGGCGATGAGAATTCCGAGATTGCGAACTGCGGGGTTGTTCATGACCGTGCCTTTCATCGAGGCGTCCCCGCGGATCGGGACGACCGTTACGTGACGGCCATCAGCCTAGAATGTCTTAGTTGAAACTTCAACCTAGGGCCCGGAGGCCGTAGACCCGCTCCGCGGTGACCGTCGACGCCCGTGCCAGCGCTTCCGGCTCCTCACCGCGAACCTCTGCCAAAGCACGCACCGTGTAGGGCAGGCAATACGGCTCGTTGGGCGCGCCGCGGAACGGGTGAGGGGTGAGGAACGGGGCGTCCGTCTCCACGATGAGCTGGTCGGCGGGCACGAGGAGAGCCGCCTCTCGCAACGCCTTCGCGTTCTTGAAACTGACGGTGCCCGAGAAACTGAGCACGTACCCCGCGTCGATGCACTCACGCGCCATGGCCGCATCCGACGAGAAGCAATGGAACACCACCGTGTCGGGCGCCCCCTCCTCGCGCAGCACGTCCAGCAGCGCCTGATCTGCGTCCCTGTTGTGGATCATCAGCGTTTTTCCGAGCCGTTTCGCCAGGTCGATGTGCCATCGGAAACCCTCTTCCTGCTCCGGCACGGTGGCGCAGCCGTCGAGCTTCCCGGGCCAGTAGAAGTCGAAGCCCGTCTCCCCGACCGCCACCACCCGCGGATCGCCGGCCAATCGCTCGATCTCGGCCTTGGTGCCATCGTCGAGGACGTTTGCCCTCGTCGGATGAATGGCGACGGCCGCATACACCCGCGCATCCCAGTTGGCCGCATCGACGGCGAACCGTGCGGCATCCAGGTCGTCGGCCACGGTGACCACTCGCTCCACACCGACAGCGGCCGCCCGGTCCACGATCTTCCGGACACTCGCCGCATCCGAGGCTCCGCACGCGTCGAGATGAGTGTGAGCGTCGACGAGCGGAAACAGTGGCTGGGGCGCTTCGGGTGCGGGACGGTCTTTGCTCATGCGCACATTGTCGACGGCGACACCGCGTGAACGCCAACACCCCGGTCTCGCGGCCGGTCGAAGCGGCGTTTACACCAATCTGCGCGTCGCGGAACCGCGGGGCGCAGATAGAGTGGTCGCACCATGAATGCTGCTGACTCCACCGCTTCGCGGCCACCTTTCTATCTGACGACGGCGATCGCGTACCCCAACGGCGTCCCGCACATCGGTCACGCGTACGAGTACATCTCCTCGGACGCGCTGGCACGGTTCAAGCGCCTCGACGGGTTCGACGTCTTCTTCCTGACCGGAACCGACGAGCACGGCCTGAAGATGCAGCAGACGGCGATCAAGGAAGGTATCGACGTCCGCGAGCTCGCCGCCAGGAACTCCGACGTGTTCGAGGCTCTCGACAAGACCTTGAACATCTCGTACGACCGGTTCATCCGGACAACGGACACCGATCACGAAGAAGCCAGCAAGGCGATCTGGCAGAAGATGCTCGAGCGAGGTGACATCTACCTCGACACCTACTCGGGCTGGTACTCGGTGCGCGACGAGGCCTTCTACACCGAGGCCGAGACGACACTTCAGGAGGACGGCTCGCGGTTGTCCACCGAGACCGGGACGCCGGTCGAATGGACGGAGGAGTCGACCTACTTCTTCAAGCTGTCCGAGTACCAGGACAAGCTGCTGCGGTTGTACGAGGAGAACCCGGACTTCATCGCGCCGGCGACACGTCGCAACGAGATCGTGAGCTTCGTCAAGGGCGGCCTGAAGGACCTGTCGATCTCACGCACCACCTTCGACTGGGGTGTCCCGGTTCCCGGCCACCCCGAGCACGTCATGTACGTGTGGGTGGACGCCCTCACCAACTACCTCACCGGTGCGGGCTACCCCGACACGGAGTCGGAGCAGTTCGGCAAGTTCTGGCCCGCGAATCTCCACATCATCGGCAAGGACATCACCCGGTTCCACACCGTGTACTGGCCGGCATTCCTCATGTCGGCGGGAATCGAGTTACCGAAGCGGGTCTTCGTGCACGGGTTCCTCTACAACAAGGGCGAGAAGATGTCGAAGTCGGTCGGCAACGTCGTCGACCCGGTCGCCATGGTCGAGCAGTACGGACTCGACGCCGTCCGTTTCTTCCTGCTGCGGGAGATCTCGTACGGGCAGGACGGCAGCTACAGCCACGAGGCCATCGTCACGCGCATCAACGCCGACCTGGCCAACGAGCTGGGCAACCTGGCGCAGCGCTCGCTGTCGATGGTGGCCAAGAACTGTGACGCCCAGGTTCCGGTGCCGGGTGAGCTGACCGACGAGGATTCGGCCATGCTCGCCTCGGCGGACGCCCTCCTGGCCAAGTGCCGTGCCGAATACGACGTCCAGGCGTTGCATCTCGCGCTGGAGGCGATCTGGTCGGTTCTCGGTGAGACCAACCGGTACTTCTCGAAGCAGGAACCGTGGGTGCTGCGCAAGACGGACCCCGAGCGGATGGCCACCGTGCTGTACGTGACGCTCGAGGTGGTGCGCATCGTCGGAATTCTGGTGCAACCGGTGATGCCGAATGCGGCGGAAAAGATTTTGGACCTGCTGGGCCAGAAAGCGGAGGCCCGCCAGTTCACCGACCTCGCCACCCGCATCGTTGCGGGCACGCCACTGCCCGCACCGTCGGGCGTTTTCCCTCGTTACGTGGACGAGTGAGCCGTGCAGGGCCCGAGTTGTCGGACCCTGCATGCACACTCTCACCCATGACGGCGAATAGAACATACATTCGATCTCTACACGGCGGATTCGGCAGTAGTGGATCCGGAACGGGAGCGCGCGTGTTCGACGACGAAGTGAGCCCGCCGGCGGCGGCCGCCGTCCACACCCTTCTGGGAGAGTTGTCGGCCGCGTACGAGCGCGGCTGGCAACCTGCCGACGTCCTCCATCTGGCGCGGAGATCGAAGGAGCCGGCCGACGCGCCGCTCGCGGCAGCACTCGTCCTGCACGAGGCGGAGCGGACCCGCGCCCAGGATCGGGCGCCCCACGACTGGCTCGGTCAACTCCGTACCATCGCCGAGCAGTACCCCGCGGCTTCGGATCTGGCGCAGCGCATTTCGGATCGAGTCGGTGATGCGATGGACGACATGTCCGACGACGCGGGCGTGCGCGCCCTGGCTGCGGGGTTGCTCTTCGAGGACCCTTACCACTCGGTCTACCAGTTGACCGACCTCTCCTTGGCCTGGACCGATCTGCCCGGGTGGACCGTCCTTACTCCCCCGCCGTCCACCTGGCCCCGCGTTCGGGTCGAGGTCACCGGGTCGGTCGCGAGCGGGAACACCGAGGCCGACGCCAAGGTACTCAACAGGATTCGGGGACTGCTCGCCAAGGCAGAGGCCACCGACTTCGCCGAGGAAGCCGAAATTTTCACCGCGAAGGCCCAGGAGTTGATGACCCGCTACGCCATCAATGCCGCCCTCCTCCACACCCAGAACGGCTCGGGAAACACCGCTGTCCACAGTCGCCGGATCCATCTCGAAAATCCGTACGTCAAGGAGAAGGTGCACCTGCTCACCGAGATCGGTGACTCCAACCGGGTGCGGACGGTGTGGTTCAGTTCGCTGGCCATCGCCACAGTGGTGGGAACACCACTCGACCTGCAACAGGTCGACATGCTCTTCACTTCACTGCTGGTGCAGGCCACGCGGGCAATGCAATTCGCTGATGCGCAGAGTCGCAGCGGGTCCCGCACCACGTCGTTTCGTAAAGGTTTCCTCGCAGGGTTCGCGAGTCGGATCGGTCAGCGGTTACGCGACGCCGACAGTAGGGCGACAGTCGAGGCCGCGGACGAGGCGTCGATCCCGGTCGACGACCTCCTGCCGATTCTCGCCACGAAATCCGAAGCTGTCGACGCGGAGTTCGACCGCCTGTTTCCGCGTACTCGCAAAGCCCGCGGAAGGGCGGTGGACGCGCACGGTTGGTACGCCGGGCAGGCGGCCGCCGACGATGCCACCCTCGCACCCGGCGAGCGGGCACTTCGGCGGTAGTGCCACCGTCCCGGTGGCCCTACTCCTTGCGCGAAGCCAAGACGGTTTCGTACAACTCGCGTTTCGACACACCCGGGGTCGCAACCAACGCGCAGGCGTCCTTCAGCCGGGTGCCGTCGGCAACCAGTCGTTCCACCTCGTCGACGAGGTCTGCGGGATCCGAAGCCACGATGGTGGCCCCTTCCACCACCACGGTGATCTCGCCGCGCACCCCCTCGGCCGACCATTCGGCGAGTTCCGAGAGGGTGCCGCGGCGTACCTCCTCGTAAGTCTTGGTCAGTTCGCGGCAGACGGCGGCTCGCCGGGTGCCGCCGAGAACCTCGACGGCGTCGGTGAGACAGTCGGCAAGTCGGTGCGGTGCCTCGAAGAACACGCACGCCCGCGGCTCGTTCACCAACTCCCGCAACCACGTCTTGCGCTGGCCCTGTTTGCGGGGCGGGAAGCCGTCGAAACAGAAGCGCTCCACCGGGAGCCCGGAGAGGGCCAGTGCCGTCGTCACCGCCGACGGTCCCGGCAGGCAGGTCACCGCCAGGTCCTCGGCGACACACGCCGCCACCAGCCGGTAGCCGGGGTCACTCACCGAGGGCATCCCCGCATCGGTCACGAGGAGCACCGTCTTACCCGCCGCAACATCGGCGACGAGCGCAGGCAGTCGGGCCACCTCCACCTGGTCGTAGAAACTGACCACCTTTCCCGTGATGGTCACGTCGAGCGCCGAAGCCAGAGCCTTGGTGCGACGGGTGTCCTCGGCGGCGACGACGTCGGCGGTTTCCAGCGCCGTACGCAGCCGGGGCGAGGCGTCACCCACGTCCCCCATCGGCGTTGCGGCGAGCACGAGGCGACCAGTCATGACCCACAGCCTACGATTGCCGCGTGACGATGTTGACGGACGAGCGACCGACGCCCTCCGCACGACACTCGGCGGTGGTCAGCCCGGCACCCCTCACCCCTCCCCGCAGCTTCGGTCCCGTGGACCGTGCCCGCGGATGGGTGGTGACCCTGTTCGTCACGGCGATCGCGGCGATCACCCGGTTCACCATGCTGGGATACCCCACGGACGCGGGCACACCCGTGTTCGACGAGAAGCATTACGCGCCACAGGGCTGGCAGGTTCTCACCGGCGGCTGGATAGAAGACAACCCCGGGTACGGCCTGGTGGTGCATCCGCCGATCGGGAAACAACTGATCGCGATGGGCGAGGCGATCTTCGGCTACAACGGCTGGGGGTGGCGGTTCGCGTCGGCGGTGGCAGGCACGATCCTGGTGCTGCTCGTCATTCGCATCGTCAGGCGACTGAGCCGGTCCACACTCCTCGGCGGTCTCGCGGGCATCCTGCTCGTCGCGGACGGTGTCACCTTCGTGTCCTCCCGCCTCGGCATGCTCGACATCTTCCTGGCCCTGTTCGCCGTTGCCGCCCTCGGTTGCCTCGTCGTGGACCGCGACCAGGTTCGCGAGCGAATGGCCCGCGTGTACGACGAAGGGCGGATCGGCGACAGCGAGTGGGGGCCGCGTCTGGGTGTCCGGTGGTGGCGTTTCGGTGCCGGGATCATGTTGGGCCTGGCGTGCGGAACCAAGTGGTCGGGCATCTACTTCATCGTCTTCTTCGGGCTGCTCAGCGTGCTGTTCGATGTGGCGGCACGACGGACCTACGGAGTGCAGCGGCCATGGTTCGGCGCCGCTCTCCGCGACGTCGGCCCCGCACTGTATGCGCTCGTCGTCGTCCCGCTGTTCGTCTATCTCGGCAGTTACTGGGCATGGTTCGCGAGCGAGACCGGGGTCGATCGGCACGCGGTGGGCAACGAGATCGGAACCGGTGGAACCTGGTCGTTCCTCCCGTCCGCGCTGCGGTCGCTGTGGTATTACAGCGGCAACGTCCTCCAATTCCACGAAGGTCTCACCAACTCCGCGGGCAACCATCACCCGTGGGAGTCGAAACCGTGGACGTGGCCGATGGGTCTTCGCCCGATGCTCTACTACTTCGCCGAGGGCGGCCACGTGTCCGGATGCAGCGCGTCCAGCTGCGTCAAGGCGGTCATGCTCGTCGGCACGCCCGCGATGTGGTGGCTCGCGGTGCCGATGCTCGCCTGGGCGCTGTGGCAAGCAGTGGTGCGCAAGGACTGGCGATATGCCACCGTGCTCACCGGCTACGGTGCCGCATTCCTCCCGTGGCTCACCACCCTCGACCGCCAGATGTACTACTTCTACGCAGTCGCCCTTGCGCCGTTCATGGTGATGGGTATCGCCCTCGTCCTCGGCGACATCCTCGGCAGGGCCACGTCGTCCTACGAACGACGCGGCACCGGTCTCCTCGCCGTCTGCCTCTACGTGGGACTGGTGGTGGCCAACTTCATCTGGCTGTGGCCCATCCTCACCGGTTTGCCGATCACACCCGAGATGTGGCAAAACCAGCTCTGGCTACCCAGCTGGCGCTGAACCGGAACCCCCGCGTCGGTTCTTCACGGAACTGGGCGAGCGGCGTCGCTTCGCCACCGCTTTCCGGACTTCCCGCCGCATCTCCCTGGCGTCGACCACGATCGGGTCACGCGAGAGATCCTTGTACAGCGACACGCACAGCCCGATCATCACGATCACGAACGGTGCGGCCGCGATGATCGTCATCGTCTGCAGTCCGTCGAGGGCGGTATCACCACCGGTCCACAGGATCAGGGCAGCCACCCCACCGGTCAGCGAACCCCAGAAAACGACCACCCAGCGCTGCGGATCGAGCGAACCGCGCTGCGAGAGGGTACCCATCACCATCGATGCGGCATCCGCGCCGGACACGAAGAAGATGGCGACGAGCACCATCACCAGAACGGTGGTGATGCCGGTGAGCGGCAAGTGGTCGAGCATCCCGAACAGTTGCCCTTCCTGGGTGTCCTGCCCGGCGAGGTCGATACCGTCGCGCTGCTCACCGATACCCGCGCCGCCGAAGATGGCGAACCAGACGAGGCTGACCACACTCGGAACCAGAATGACTCCGAAAACGAACTGGCGAATGGTCCGGCCGCGGCTGATGCGTGCCAGGAACATGCCGACGAACGGGGTCCACGAAATCCACCACGCCCAGTAGAAGATGGTCCACGACGACAACCACTCACCGGTCGAGGGATCGGAGGACGCCCCGGTTCGCGCCGACATCTGCGCCAGTTCGGCAGCGTAGGCACCGATCGTCGTCGGCAGCAGGTTCAGGATCAGGACCGTCGGACCCACCACGAACACGAACAGCGCCAGCACGACGGCAAGCACCATGTTGGTGTTGGACAGCCACTGGATGCCCTTCGCGACACCCGACACCGCGGAGGCGACGAACGCCAAAGTCAGCAGTGCGACAATCGCGACGAGCAGGAAGGTGCTCACCTCCGACATCCACCCGACGACCTGAAAACCGGAGCCGATCTGAAGGGCCCCCAGACCCAGCGAGGCAGCGGTACCGAACAGTGTCGCGAAGATCGCGAGCACATCGATGAACTTGCCGATCGGACCTTCCGCGCGCCGACCGAGCAGAGGTATGAACGCCGAGCTGAACAGCTGCTTGCGACCCTTGCGGTACGAACCGTACGCGATCGACAGGCCGACCACGGCGTACATCGCCCAGGGGTGCAGGCTCCAATGAAACATGGTGGTAGCCATCGCGGTTCCGATTCCACCGTCGCTGCCGGGGGGCGGCGTGACATAGTGCGCGAGCGGCTCGGCGACACCGAAGAACATCAGCCCGATACCCATGCCCGCGCTGAACATCATCGCGATCCAGCTGACCGTCCGAAACTCCGGCTTCTCGCCGTCTTTACCGAGCGGAATGTGACCGAACCGGCTGAATGCGAGCCACAACGAGAAGAGCACGAAACCGGACGCCGACAGAACGAACAGCCATCCGAGATCGGTGACCAACCACGAAAGGGCCTTGCCGGTAGTCGAATCGAGATTGTCGGGGGCCGCGAGACCCCACACGACGATCAGCGCCACCGCCGCGGCAGCGACGGAAAACACGACGTAGTCGGTGCGAACACCGATCCGCTTCAGCCCACCGGATGCAAGCACATTCGGAGACTCGGATGGGTGATCCGGCAGATCAGTATTCATTGCCATGAACAACTACGTTGGTCACTGACGGAAGTAAATGCAAGCTGGGGTGCGCGCCGACCCCTGAACGAGAGCCGGCGTGCGCGTGCAGTCACACCGCGGCTTTGCCCCATCCCGAACCCCGTCCGATCAGGCCGTCGATACCGAGGCGCCCGGCGCCGATGACGGCGAGAAGCAGCGAGCCCACACCTAATGCCACCACGAGTTCGTAACCGCCCTCCGAAACGAAGACACCCTTGTCGGCGTGCACGAGGATCAGCGCACCGAGCATGTCGAGGAACAGAAGAAATCCGGCCACCGGTGTGGCCAATCCCACGATGAGCGCGAATCCGCCCGCAAGTTCGATCGTCGCTGCCGCTATCGCCGAGATGTCGGGAAGTGGTACTCCCATGTCGGCGAACGACTCCTGCGTCGCGTTCACCCCGTATTCGAAGAACTTCTGCCAGCCGTGCGCGACGAAAACGACGCCCAGACCGATGCGTGCGATCAGGATCGCGAGGTCACGGAACAGTGCGGAGGCCATACCGAGTGTTCCCCTTTCTGGAATCGCTTCTTCTGGATGAAGCCCAGCTCAACCGGCGCCGCGGAGGGCCGACTGCACGAAGTCGAGGATTTCGTCGTCGGAGACACCCAGCTTGCGCAGTTCCTGCACATATCGGGTGGCCGCCTTCTCGGCACCGACACGGATCGGGTCGCCACCGCCTGCGATGAAGGTGCCCTGCTTGCCCCGGCTTTCGATCACACCCTGCTCACCGAGTTCGCGGTACGCCTTCGCGACGGTATTGGGGGCCAGCCCTACCTCGACGGCCAGGGCGCGGACCGTCGGGATCTTCGTGCCGGCGATCAGCCGACCGGTGCGCACCTGCTCGATGATCTGTAGCCGCAACTGGTCGAACGGGGCGGTCGACGAATCCGGATCGATGTCGATGTGCACGGCCGCCGCCACCTCCGTTGTTCCAGGCGTTGTATCAGACCGTAGTGGGGAGGGCACGGCGCCGCAATGGCTGGCGGCGAACGCCACCGGTCACAGCGCCGCGACAGCGTCCTCGACCGGGGTCGGCCCGGACGTCAACATGAGGGTCTTCCTCGCAGTACTCGGATCGTCGAGAAGCGCCACGACCACGGCCGCGACATCGGCACGCGGCACGGTGCCACGTTCGAGCGGTGGGGCGGCGAGGGTGACGTGCCCCGTCGGTTCGTCGTCGGTCAACCCACCGGGCCGCAGGATCGTCCAGTCCAGGTAGGTGCGCGCCCGCAGATCTTCTTCGGCCGAGGTCTTGGCAACGAGGTAGGCGGCGAACACGTCGTCGGTGCCCTCCGGGATCGGCTCACCGGCACCGAACGAGCTGACCTGAACGAACCGACGCACCCCGGCCTTCTCGGCGGCTTCGGCGAGCAGCACCGCGGCGCCGCGGTCGACGGTGTCCTTGCGCTCCGCTCCGCTACCCGGGCCGGCGCCGGCCGCGAACACGGCGGCGTCCGCGCCGAGCAGAACCTTCGTGACGTCGTCGACGGTCGAGTTTTCGAGGTCGATGACCACCGGCTCGGCGCCCAGCGCTGCCACGGCGTGTTCGTGATCCGGATTGCGGATCAGGGCCACCGCGCGGTCTCCTCTCGCGGTCAGCAGCTTGGTCAGGTGGCGGGCGATCTTCCCGTGCCCACCCGCGATGACGATGCGGCGTGGTGTGCTATTCGAGTGCTCGGCCATGGTCGATCTCCCTCTGTCGTCGACTGATCCACGTATGCGACTGTTCCACTGACGCACAGTGTCTATTGACGCACTGTATTTATTGATGCACAGTGCAGCGCACGGTACCGGCTCATTTGTTCCCGGGTGCAGAATGTTCTGCATGGCGAACACCGCGACGATCTACCACAACCAACGCTGCAACACCTCCCGCACCGTCCTGGGACTGATCCGGGACGCCGGCATCGAACCCACCGTCGTGAAGTACCTCGAGACGCCGCCCACACGGGACGGTTTGCGCAAGCTGCTCGACGACGCCGGGCTGAAGCCGAGCGAGGCGATCAGGAAGAAGGAAGCGATCTACAAGGAGTTGTCGCTGGCTCAGGCGTCGGAGGACGAACTGCTCGATGCCATGACAGAGCATCCCATCCTCATCGAGCGTCCGATCGTCGTGACGGACAAGGGCACTGTCCTGGCTCGCCCGGCCACGAAGGTCACCGAGGTCCTGTAGGCGCTCCGCGCCCGTGCGCCTTTCTGGTTGCTGGGACTACCAAAAAGGGGCTCTACTGCTGTGATCGTGGGTGGAGTTCGGTGCGGGTGAGGGCGCACGCCGTTGTCCCAGTAGCGTTCTGGCTTGTCTAGGGTCAGTCGGCTACATATGTGGGGAACGGCGTGCGCGAAGCCAGGATATGGCGTCAGGTGTTGGGTGTCGAAAAGACGGTGATCGAGGGCGTCGATTTCGACGACACGGCCGGGGCGGTGATCGTCGCGGTCCGGCCGCAGGCCCGGGCCCGGTCCCGGTGCGGGGTGTGTGGTCGTCGGAGCCCCGGTTACGACGGTGGCACCGGTCGGCGGCGGTGGCGCGGCCCGGACTGCGGCCTGGTCCGCACCTTCGTCGAGGCCGACGCACCGCGGGTGTGCTGCCGCGAACACGGAGTCACGGTGGCCGCGGTGCCCTGGGCCCGGCACCGGGCCGGGCACACCTACGCGTTCGACCAGACGGTGGCGTGGCTCGCCACCCATACCTCGAAGGCCGCGACGTGTGAGTTGATGCGCACCGCGTGGCGCACGGTCGGGACGATCGTGGACCGGGTGTGGGCCGACACCACACCCGCCCGGGACCCGCTGGCGGGGCTGCGGCGGATCGGGATCGACGAGATCTCGTACAAGAAGGGCCACAAGTATCTGACGGTCGTCGTCGACCACGACTCCGGCCGGCTGGTGTGGGCGGCCCCGGGCCGTGACGCGGCGACCCTGTCCGGGTTCTTCGACCTGCTCGGGCCCGAACGGTGCGCGAAGATCACCCACGTCACCTCGGACGCGGCCGGATGGATCGGGTCGGTGGTGACCCGGTTCTGCCCGGATGCGGTGCGCTGCGCGGATCCGTTCCATGTGGTCGCCTGGGCCACCGAGGCCCTCGACACGGTGCGGCGGGCGGCGTGGAACCGGGCACGGTCCACCGAGAACGCCTCCCGCGGCGGTGGGTGGAAACCGCGGCGTCGCCCGAAGGCCGGCCCGGCTCGGTCGGTCAAACGCAGCCGGTGGGCGTTGCTGAAGAACCCGGACGCCCTCACCGCGCAGCAGCAGGCGGTGCTGCGGTGGATCGAACTCCACGATCCGGTCCTGCACCGCGGCTACCGGCTCAAGGAGAGTTTGCGGTTGATCTTCCAGCTCCCGGTCGAGCAGGCCGCTGCCGAACTCGACCGCTGGATCGACTGGGCCCGGCGGTGCCGGATCCCGGCGTTCGTCGCGTTGCAGAAAAGCATCCTCGTCCACAGACCCGCGATCCTCGCCGCCATCGAGCACGGGCTCTCGAACGGTCGGATCGAATCGGTCAATACCAAGATTCGCCTCATCACCCGCCGCGGATTCGGGTTCCACACCCCCGAGGCCGTCATCGCACTCGCGATGCTCAGCCTCGGGGGCGCCCGCCCACAATTACCCGGCCGAATCCACCCACGAATGAGTCAGTAGAGCCCAAAAAGGCGCACGGGCCCGGAGGGCCTACAGCGGGTCGCGGGACACGGGACAGGACATGCAGCGCGGCCCACCGCGGCCCGACCCCAGTTCGGAGCCGGCGATCCGCAGCACCTCGATGCCCGACGCTTCGAGGCGGGCGTTGGTCTCGGCGTTGCGCTCGTAGGCGACGACGACGCCGGGGGCGAGCGCGAGGGTGTTGTTTCCGTCGTCCCACTGTTCGCGTTCTGCGGTGACGTTGTCGAGTCCGGTATCGATGACCCGCAACTTCCCGATGCCCATGGCGTCGGCGGCAGCAAACAGGAAGGGGTCGGCCCCCCGGATGGACACGCCCTTGTCCTCGCGGTGAATGGTGAACGCCGACAACGTGTCCTGGATGACGGGGTACATCACGACCGCGTCGTGGTCCACCATGGTGCAGACGGTGTCGAGATGCATCGACGCCCTCGACTGCGCGATCGGCACCACCAGTACCGTATGGGCGAGCTCGTCCTCGAATACGCTGCGCGCGAGTGCCTCCGCACCGGCCGGGGTGGTGCGCTCCCCGACCCCCACGGCGACGACACCGGGCGCGAGCAGCAGGACGTCGCCGCCTTCGACGGGGGCGGTGTGTGATTCGTAGGCGCGCCGGGCGCCACGGAACCGCGGGTGGTGCGCGTAGATGATGTCGGTGAGCGACGTTTCCCGCACACGCGCCGGTAACGCCAGCGAGGTGATGGCCACCCGCGGACCGATCCAGACCGACGAGTCCCGGGTGAACAGCAGATTGGGCAGCGGGTCGATGACGAAGTCGCCGCCGTGATGCATGCGCCGGACCAGCGACGCACTGCTCGCCGCGACCGGTAGTTCGTCGAAGGTCATGCCCGCGGTGAGAATGGTGGACAGGTCCTGGGCCGGCACACCGCGCAGGTGGGCGGCCAGTTCCTGGGCGAGTGTATGCCCGAGCTTGCGGGGATCCACCGCAGCACCGATCCCTTGCATGCGCGCCGCACCACTGGCGGCGAGGGTTTCGGTGAGCAGTTCGGACAACAGCAGTACCTCGACACCGCGGCTGCGCAGCACGTCGGCGAACGCATCGTGTTCTTCCTGCGCGCGGTCGACCCAGGGCAGCCCGTCGAAGAGCAGTTGGTCGTTGTTGCGGGGTGTGAGCCGCTTCAGTTCGTCGCCGGGCCGGTGTAGAAGGACGGCACGAAGCTGCCCCACTTCGGAGTTCGCTCCCAACGGCGCAGAACCGGACGCGTTCATGCCTAGACGGTAATGCGGCCGGGCCCCGTAGGCACGTCAAACACTCCGCCGCCGAACACGTCACAGCGTGCCGGAGCGAGTAGCGTGAGACGGCGGAGGTACTCATGGAGGAAGAGTCGAGGCGATCAACTGCGACGGCCGGTCCACCGGTTTCGGCGACCGCTGCCGGACCGGCTGTGCCACCTGCCTTGGCCCCGTTCGCGGGACGGTGGGTGGGAGCCGGCGAAGGTGCCTATCCCACGATCGACGACTTCGGCTACACCGAGGAGATCGAGTTCACGGCGAGCGGTAAGCCGTTCCTTGCGTATCGGTCCCGGACGTGGGCGGCCGACGACGGGCGTCCGTTGCATTCCGAGTCCGGTTTCCTGCGGCTCGTCGCCGAGGACGAGGCAGAACTTCTCCTTGCCCAGCCCACCGGTTTCGTCGAGATTCATCGGGGCCAGGTTCGGGAGGGCACCATCGAGTTGTCGATGTTGTCGCTGTGCGCGTCTCCGGATGCGAAGCCGGTGCACAGTGTGCGGAGGAAACTGTCGGTGCGCGGTGGCGACCTCACGTACGACCTGTGGATGGCGCACGGTCCCACTCCACTCACCCACCACCTGCACGGTCACCTCCACCTCGACTGACCTCGAGTATTGTTCGGGTATTCCTGGTGAAAGGTGCCCGATGTGGAGATGCCCGAATGGAAGGCCAAGGAGCTCACACCCGGCCAGCTGTCGGAGCGCAGCGGTGTGGCCGTGTCCGCTCTGCACTTCTACGAGCGTGAAGGCCTCATCAGTAGTCGCCGCACCAGCGGCAACCAGCGGCGGTACCGTCGGGACACGCTCCGGCGGGTCGCGTTCATTCGCATCGCCCAGCGGGTGGGAATACCCCTCGCCGAGATCCGGGACGCCCTTGCCACTCTGCCGGAGGGCCGGACGCCGACCCGCAAGGACTGGGAGAGGTTGTCGACGCGGTGGCATGCAGACCTGGATCAGCGAATCGAGCAACTGGTCCGCCTACGCGACAACCTGACGGGGTGCATCGGGTGCGGATGCCTCTCGCTGGGCAGTTGCGCGATCGTCAACAGTCACGATCGACTCGGTACTGCAGGGCCCGGGGCGCGGACGCTCGACGTCGAGCTGAACACCTGCCCCTAGGGACGTGGTCAGCTGTCGCCGAGCCACTTCTCGACGGCATCGCGGTCCTGACCCACCATGTCGCGGACGAGCTTTTTGATGAGTGATTCGATCTGACCACCAACCAGGGGGATCTTCACCTCGACCGACCCGATGAGCTCCAACACCGAGCCTTCCCCCGACGCACGGAGCACCGAGGCACACTCGATGCGGACCGGAATGCCGGTGGAACTGCCGCGAATCCGTCCGTCGGCCCGGTTCCCGTCGAGAGGTCCCCATTCGTCGGCGCGTTCGACCCTCAGCTCGCCCGAGACCACTTTGCGGACCAGCCCGGGAAGCGAAGAGGCACTGATGCTGTCGCGCATCGTCGCCGTCAGGGTTCCGGGCCCGCCACTCTCGTCCAGGGTCAGCTTCTCGGGTGCCTCTTCGAACCGGTGCCGCCAGAACACCGGGTCGGTCAGCGTCGCGTGGACGCGGTCCACGGGGTACCCGATGTCTTCCGAATATTCGAAGCGTTTCGCCATGACGGCAGCCTACGACAAGCGCACTCGTCGAGCAGGGGTGTGAAGGCGTCGCCCGCCGAGTCCGGGGCAATCCGTCGAATCAGGGGTGTGAACTACGCGTCGGGTCCACACTGGAAAAGCACCAGTTGAGGCAACTCGATCAACCGAATGAGGGTGGGCATGGCCGATGGCGAACCGCTGATACCACCGAGTGCCGTCGACGTCGATTTCTCCGACATCGCCTGGGGAGCGGACCGTACGATGTCCGACTTCGAGACCGGGATGTGGCGGATGGAGGAGGTACAACCGAAGCTGCGTTCGCCGATCGTCGCGGTCGATGTACTCGACGGACCGCCGGACTGGGACCGGTTGGTGCGCGCGCACGAGTGGGCCTCGCACATGGTGCCCCGGATCCGGATGCGCGTGGTCGAGCCCACGCTGCGGCTGGGTAACCCGATGTGGTCGGTCGACCCGGAATTCGACCTCGACTATCACCTCACCCGGGTACGCCTACCCGAACCCGCGACGTTCGACCATGCCCTGCGGATGTGCCGGCGGATGGCCACCGAACCCTTCGATCGCGCCCGGCCGCCGTGGAGCGCCATGCTGATCGAGGGGCTCGACGACGGTCGCGCCATCTACGTGGTGAAGACGCATCACAGCATCACGGACGGTCTCGGCGGCATCCAGTTGATGACGCTGCTGCACAGCAGACGTCCCGAGCCGTCGCCGGACAAACCGGACCGCCCACCACCCCTGCCGGAGCGGATGTCGGGCGGCGGTGCGTTCTTCGAACAGACGCTCGGGAACGTTCGCCGGGCGCCGGGTCGACTCGGCGGCCTGGTACGCGGCGTCACCCGCACGGCGATCACCGCCGTCACGAACCCGATCGGGACGGTCACCGACGTCGTCGGCTACGCCAATTCGATCCGCCGGGTGGTCACTCCTCCCCCGGCCACCGGCTCACCATTGTTGCGTGACCGGGGCCTCGGCCGCTGGTTCGGCGTGCTCGAGGTAGGCGTCGACGAGCTGAGGTCGGCTGCGCACCGAGCGGAAGGATCACTCAACGACGCCTATATCGCTGCCCTGCTGGGTGGATTCCGGCGTTACCACGAGTCCTTCGGCCACGACATCGACACCATCCCGGTCGGCATGCCGGTCAGCCTGCGGGTGGCGTCGGATCCGACCGGGGGAAATCGGTTCGCCGCAGCACGCTTTGCGGGACCCGTCGGTGAGGTCGACCCGATCGAGCGGATCAAGAAGGTACGCGCGATCGTCCTCGGCTTACGGCAGGAGCCGGCGCTCGGCCTCCTCGACTCTGCGGCGCCGATTCTGGTTCGGATGCCGACGGTGGTGCTCGCGAATTGGTATCTCTCCCAGTCGAGCGGTCTCGACCTGCAGGCCAGCAACGTCGCCGGTGTACCGGTGCCGGTGTACCTCGCAGGAGCCCGGATCGAGAGGATGTTCCCCTTCGGTCCCGCACCGGGCTGTGCCGTTATGGCCACACTGGTCTCGCACGTCGGCACGTGCTGCATCGGCGTCAATCTCGACACCGCCGCGGTGACCGAACCGGCCCGTTTCATGATGTGCCTACAGGAGAGCCTCGACGACATCGTCGAACTCGGCCGTGGATGAACGAAAGGACCACACGAATGGACGAGCAGACGACACGGCCACGCGTCTACCTCATCGAGTCGATGAGCGACATCGAGGAGACGACCCTGCGCGCGTGGCTGGAACGACAGGACGGAAGCGACGGGCGCTCGCCGCAGGCCGTCCGCGTCTCGGGTGACGAATTCGCCGACGTGTGCCGACGCGAGGACGATCCCCTTCTGGTCCCGCTCCGGGTGGTGTGGCGGCCGAGGACGGATCAGCCCGAGGGTCTGCAGCGGGTGCGGGAGTCGCTTCTGCGTGATCCCCTTCATCCCGGTCCGAGCATGCAGCGCAAGATCCTGCGCCGGGAACCCGGCCGCTGCGAGGTGATCGAAGGTGCCCCGGCCCCCTTGAGCGATCTCCGCCGCCGGCTCGCCGAGAAGGGTGGCGGATCGCTGCCAGATTTCGTACGCCGCCAGGCCGCACTGACCCTCGAGCGTGCCGAACGATCCTTGCTGGGAACGCAATACAAGGTGTCGCGGTTCGTGGTCGACGAGATGACCGACACCAGCCGGTTCCACACCGGCATCCACGAACTGGCTGCGCGCCTGGACCTCCCCGCCGCGGAAGTCGATCGTCGCGCTCGGGGCGCCCTCGACGAGATGGTTGCCGCCCAGAGCCGACGCGCGATCGCGTTGTGGGATCAACTGGGCCGCTACTTCTCGCGTGCGTACCGCCTCGACGTCGACACCTCGCGCCTCGACGAACTCCGCGAGCTGAACAAGGAATACTCTCTGGTGTTCCTGCCCAGCCATCGCTCCTATCTCGATCCTCTGGTGCTGCGTCCCGCTCTCCTCGCGAACGACCTCCCCCTCAATCACGTGATGGGAGGATTGAACGTCAGCTTCTGGCCGATCGGGCCGATCAGCAAGCGCAGTGGCACCGTCTTCATTCGACGCAAGTTCGACGACGACGAAATCTACAAGTGGTCGCTGCGCGAGTACATGCGCTACCTGCTCACCAAGCGGTTCAACCTCGAGTGGTACATCGAGGGCGGGCGCAGCCGTACCGGAAAGTTGCGGCCGCCCCGCTTCGGGCTCCTCACCTACTTGGCGAAGGCATTCCAGTCCAGTGGGATGTCCGATGTCTACCTCATTCCGGTCTCCCTCACCTATGACCAGCTGTACGAGGTCGGTGCGATGGCGGCCGAGGCCCACGGTGAGGCCAAGACGAAGGAAGGACTCCGCTGGCTCGTCGGATATGTGCGCGCCCAGGGGCAGCGGCACGGGGTGGCCCATGTCAATTTCGGCAGACCGATGTCGCTGGCGGAATATCTCGGCCAGGCGGACGACCTGCGGCTGGCCGTGCAGAAGACCGCGTTCGAGGTGTCGCACCGCATCAACGAAGTGACACCGGTGACGGCCACGTCGCTGGTGATGCTCGCATTCCTGGGTATCGAGGACCGTGCGCTCACCGTTCCGGAACTACGCGCCATCCTCGGACCGCTCGTCGACTACATCACCGTCCGGCGGCTACCGACGGCGGGCGATGTCGACCTCACCAACCCCGAGGTCATTCGCACGGCGCTGCGCACCCACCTCGACTCCGGTGTGCTGCGCTGTTTCGACCGGGGCAGCGAGCGTGTGTTCTACCTCGGGCGGGACCAGCACCTCGTCGCAGCGTTCTACCGCAACAACACCATTCACTTCCTGGTCATGAGAGCCATCGCGGAAATGGTCCTGCGCGCCGCGGCGGACCAGCCGTTCGGTAACCCGCTCGAGGACGGGTGGGAGGAGGCGCTGCGCATCCGTGACCTGCTGAAGTTCGAGTTCTTCTTCAGCGACAAGGACGCCTTCCGTGATCAACTCCGGACCGAACTCGAGATCATCGACCCCCTGTGGCGGGAGAACATGCGTGACCCCGCGCATGCCGAGAAGCTGCTGTCGACCGCGCAGATCCACTTGGCCCACCGGGTACTGCAGCCCTTCCTCGAGGCCTACGCGGTGGTGTCCGATCAGCTGTTGCGCACGCCTACCGACGAAAAGTTCGACGAAAAAGCATTCATCACCGAGTGCCTTTCGCTGGCCGAGCAGCGCCGGTTACGCCAGCAGATCGGTAGCCGGGAGTCGATCTCTGCCGAACTCTTCACGACCGCACTGAAATTGGCGCGCAACCGGGGTCTCGTCGAACCGGGTGCGGAGAATCTCGAGGCCCGGCGAATCGAGTTCGACGCCGAGATCCGCACCCAGGTGGACCGGGTCTTGCGCATCCGGACCCTTGCTCACGACACCCTCGACCAGGTGGTGGGTGAGTAGATGACTGATCTGCGCAGCCTCCACGATGCCATCGCCGCCGCCCCGCCAGGATCCGGAACGCTTGCCGCCTTCGACCTGGACGGGACACTCATCAGTGGGTATTCGGCCAGCGTGGTCTACCGGGATCGTCTGCGCCGCTTCGACATCAGTGTTGCAGAACTGTTGCGCACCACCGGGGCCGCCATGGAGACCCGATTTCGGGGCGCCGATGTGAGCGGCCTGATGCGTATCGGCGTGCAGAGTCTGGCCGGGCGCATGGAGGACGAAATGCAGGAATGGGGGCAGCGTCTCTTCCGGCAGGAGATTGCCCGCATGATCTACTCCGAGGTCCGCGGGCTACTCGCCGCGCACCGGCACGCGGGACACCAGGTGGTGATGGCCACGTCGGCTACTCCGTACCAGGCGCAGTCGGTGGCCGAGGACCTCGCCATCGAAGACGTCCTGTGTACTCGCCCCGAAGTCCTCGACGGCATGCTCACCGGTCAGCTGGCGTCCCCTCCGCTGTGGGGTCCGGCGAAAGCTGAGGCCGTGCGCACGTACGCGCAGCAGCACGGCGCAGACCTGAAGAGCAGCTTCGCGTATTCCAACGGTGCCGAGGACCTTCCGATGCTGACGTCGGTGGGTCATCCGGTGGCCCTGAATCCGGATCGGAAGCTGGCGGCCACCGCCCGGCGGAACGGGTGGCCTTCGGTGAATCTGCGGCCACCGCAGAGCGGCAACGACCCGGTGTCGATCGCGCGCACCACCACGGCAATCGGCGCGCTGATGGGCGCCGCCGCGTTCGGTGTCTCGGCCGGTCTGGTCACGAGGAACCGCCAGACCGCCGCCAACCTGGTCGGTAGCTTCGGCCCCGATATCGCCCTGGCAATCTGCGGTATCGGGCTGCGGGTGAGTGGCAAGGAGAACGCCGAAGCCGCACGACCGGCGGTGTTCATGTTCAATCACCAGAGTTCACTCGACATGCTGGTGGTCGGCAGCGTCATCCGTCACGACGTGACCGGTGTCGCCAAGAAGGAGGCCGCACGCGACCCCCGTTTCCTTCCCGTCGGTGCACTGCTCGACGTCGCGTACATCGATCGGTCGGACAGCGCCAAGGCCAGGGCCGCGCTGCAACCGGCGGTGGATAAGCTGCACTCGGGCATCTCCATCGCCATCGCCCCCGAAGGCACGCGCACCCCCACTCCTCGTCTCGGCAAGTTCAAGAAGGGTGGGTTCCATCTCGCGATCTCGGCAGGGGTGCCGATCGTGCCGATCGTCATCCACAACGCCGGAGAGCTGATGTGGCGCAACTCGCTGGTCGCACACTCCGGGACCGTCTACGTCGACGTGCTCGAACCCGTCCCCACAGACGGGTGGGATACCTCCGATCTGGACAAGCACGTCGAAGAAGTCCGCTCCCTGTTCGACGAGTGCCTGCACGGCGGGCACCGTTGACAAGAATTTTCAGAAGTTCTTCGGCTGGATGTAGAGAAACCGGAATGTGCTCCGTCCTCTTCGCGAAAGGCGTCAGAATGGGCGCCACGAGATGAGGAGAAAACAATGCCGAAGTTCATGCTGCTGCAGAACTACGAGGGCGGACCCGGGTGCACGGTGCCGATGAGCGATTGGGATCCGGCCGACATCAAGGCCCATATCCAATTCCAGCACGACCTCAATGCCGAACTCGCCGCCAACGGTGAATTGGTCGACGCGCAGGGGCTCGCCGGGCCCGACGTCGCGAAGCGTGTCACATTCGACGGCAGAAGCGTTCCTGTGGTGACGGACGGCCCGTTCCCCGAAACCAAGGAACTGCTTGCGGGATATCGCTTGATCGACGTGGAGTCCGAAACCCGCGCACTCGAGATCGCCGCGAAGGCCTCGGCCTCACCCGGACCGAACGGCGTGCCCATCCAGCAGCCGATCGAGGTTCGTCAGGTGATGGGCGCGCCGGACACCGACTTCTGAGACCACCCGACGATGGAGATCGGAGCCGCACTCGAGGACCTGCTGCGCGAACTCGCGCCGCAGGTCCTCGGTGTGCTCGTCCGGCGTACCGGCGACTTCGACGCTGCCGAGGATGCCGTACAGGAGGCGCTACTCGCCGCGGCGCAGCATTGGCCGCGCGACGGCGTGCCCGAAAACCCCCGTGGCTGGCTGATCCAGACCGCCACGCGCAAGATGACCGATTCCATCCGCAGCGAAATCGCCCGACGTACAAGGGAGCACACGGTCGCCCGGCAGGCGCCGACCGATGCAGAAACCGTCGACAGCGACGACACGCTGATATTGCTCTTCATGTGCTGCCACCCGGCGCTGACGCCGGCGTCGGCCATCGCGCTGACCCTGCGTGCCGTCGGGGGACTCACCACCGCCGAAATCGCGAACGCCTTTCTGGTCCCGGAAGCGACCATGGCACAACGCATCAGCCGCGGGAAGCAACGCATCACCGCGTCGGGCATCCCCTTCCGGCGTCCGACGGAAGAAGAGTGGACGGAGCGGCTGCGCTCGGTCCTCCACGTGCTCTACCTCGTTTTCAACGAGGGCTACGCCAGCAGCAGCGGCAACGATATGCACCGCACCGAGCTGTCTTCGGAGGCGATCCGGCTCACCCGCGCCGTCCACGCGATACTGCCCGGCGACGGCGAGGTGGGTGGTCTGCTGGCGCTCATGCTGCTCACCGATGCCCGCCGCCCGGCACGCACCGGTCCGGACGGTGAGCTGATCCCGCTCACCGAGCAGGATCGCACCCTGTGGAACAGCGACTTGATCGCCGAAGGCCAGCGGGTGGTGATGGACGCGGTGGCCGGAGGGGCGGTGGGCCAGTATCAGCTGCAGGCGGGAATCGCGGCCGTCCACGACGACGCGGAACGCGTCGAGGACACCGACTGGGCCCAGATCCTCGCACTGTACGGACTGCTCGTGCGCATGTCCGACAATCCGATGGTGCGATTGAACCGCGCCGTCGCTGCGGCCATGGTGCACGGTCCGGCCACCGGACTGGCGATGCTCGAAGAGCTCGACGGCCCACTCCGTGGGCACTACCGGCTCGATGCCGTCCGCGCGCATCTCCTCGACATGGCCGGGGACACTCGATCGGCGGCGGCGCACTACCGTGCGGCGGCGCGGCGCACCACCAACGTCCCCGAGCAGCAGTACCTTGCCGCGCAGGTGGCCCGGCTCGGTGTCACTGAATCGGGCTGAGACAGCAGTCCATACAGCCCTCGCGCGCAGCCCACCCGTATCGCCTCGCCAGAATCGCGACAGGTGGGCACGATGGACGAATGCGCTCCGCCCCGCCGACGTCCTCCCCGGAGATCTCCGACTCCGAGTCTTCGCTGCTGCCCCGGATCTGGGCGCTGCTGCGGCCCTATCGGGGTTGGCTGGTCCTCGTCGGCGCGGCGATTGTCGTGTCGTCGCTCCTCGGCGTCGTCCCACCGTTCCTCACCAGGGCAGTCTTCGATCGCGCACTGTTTCCCACCGACGGCAGCGGCGTCCATCTCACGCTGCTGATGTGGCTTGTTCTCGCGATGATCGGGGTGACATTGGTGAGCTCGCTCATCAGCGTCGGCCAGAGCTACCTCACCACCAAGGTCGGCAACCTGTCGATGGCCGATCTGCGCGAGCGGCTCTTCGCGCACCTCGAGAAGATGGAATTGGCCTTCTTCACCTCCACCAAGACCGGGTCGATCCAATCGCGACTGGCCAACGACGTCGGCGGGGTCCGCTCCGTGCTCACCTCCACGGCATCGAGCATCCTGTCCAACGCCGTCACCGTCGCAGCATCCCTCATCGCGATGGTGTTGTTGTCCTGGCAGTTGACGCTTCTCGCCGTGGCACTGCTACCCGGATTCGTCTACCTCCAGCGCCGCGTCGGCGCACGGCGGCGGGCGCTGGCCCGAAAAACCCAGGAGTCGCTGTCGGACATGACCGCCATCACCGAAGAAGCACTGAGCGTCTCCGGTGTTCTCCTGACCAAGGTCTTCAACCAGTCGCAGGCCGAACTCGCGCGCTACCGCGCGGAGAACGCCCGGCAGACCGAGCTCCAAGTACGTCAGGCCATGGCAGGCCAGGGATTCTTCGCCGTGGTGGGTGCCTTCATGGCCATCACCCCGGCCCTCGTGTATCTGCTCGCCGGCTATCTGATCAGCGGTGGGTACGGCCCGGCCATTTCGGCAGGGACCCTCGTCGCGTTCTCGACCCTGCAGGCCAGACTGCTGCAGCCGCTGGTGTCACTGATGCGGGTCACGCTGGACGTCCAGACCTCGATGGCATTGTTCCGCCGCATCTTCGAGTATCTCGACCTGCAGCCGGCGATCGTCGATCGTCCCGACGCCGTCGCGCTACCCGCCGACTCCCCGGGCAAGGTGGAACTCGACGACGTCTACTTCGCCTACCCCACTCCGGTGCGCCTGGCCACCGCCGACCCGGACCCCGTGGCTCTGCGAAGCCTCGGACGCGGCGGAGTCGGCGGCGGGATGCGCGGCTTCTCGGCACCGACCACCCGCACCCCCGTAGTGGCCGACGAGGAGGTCATCGAGCCGCGCCGCCCTCGACGCTGGGCGGTGGCGGGCACCTCTCTCGAGATCGAGCCGGGTCAACTCGCCGCCTTCGTCGGACCGTCGGGCGCGGGCAAAACGACCCTCTGCTACCTGGTACCGCGGTTGTACGAAGTGGACCGCGGCGCCGTCCTCGTCGACGGATACGACGTACGCGACCTGACCATGAGTTCGCTTGCCGACGCGGTCGGGATGGTCACCCAGGACCCGTATCTGTTCCACGCCTCCATCGCAGACAACCTGCGGTATGCCAAGCCGGACGCCACCGACGCCGAACTGCACGATGCGGCCACCGCCGCCAACATCCACCACCGCATTCTCGCTTTCGACAACGGTTACGACACGCTCGTCGGCGAACGTGGCTTCCGGCTCTCCGGCGGCGAGAAGCAGCGTCTTGCCATCGCACGAGTGCTGCTGAAGAACCCGCGCGTTCTCATTCTCGACGAAGCCACCTCGGCACTCGACACCGTGTCCGAGCGGCTCGTCCAGCGAGCACTCGCCGAGGTGATGCGCGGGCGGACCACACTGGCGATCGCGCACCGGCTCTCCACGATTCAGCATGCCGACGTCATTTTCGTGATCGACGAGGGTCGCCTGGTGGAACGCGGCACCCACGCCGAACTCCTTGCCCGTCAAGGCCTCTACGCGAGACTGCATGCCGAACAGTTCGGCGGCGGCCAGGTGGAGTGTCGCTGCACCGACGGTATTCGATTCACGGACGGCACAGTGCTGGCACCGAGCAGCAGCCGCGAGAACTAGTCGCTACAGGAACTTGCTGAACTGGTCGTTGGCCTTCTGCATCACGAAGTCGTACGGCGGCGAGAACTTGCGGGCCCACCAGTATCCGAACCGGATGTCGGGCGAGGTGTACACCAGATAGCGGTTCTTCTTGATTCCCGTGAGGATGCAGGACGCCACCTTCTCCGGGCTGACCGCTCGCTTCTCGAATCGGTGGATCGCCTTCTCGATCCGCGGGTCGTTCCGATCCACCCCGGCGATCTCGACAGTGCCCACCAGCGGAGTCTTCACGGCGCCCGGAACCACGAGACTGACGCCGATACCGTGTCGCTTCAGGTCGAATCGCAGAACCTCGGACACCCCGCGGAGCCCGAATTTGCTTGCGCTGTAAGCGGCATGCCAGGGCAGCGCCAGCAGTCCCGCAGCAGAGGACACGTTGACAAGGTGTCCACCGCGCCCCGCCCGCACCATCGGAGGGACGAAGCTTTCGATGATGTGGATCGGCCCCATCAGGTTGACGTCGATCATCGACTTCCAGTGGCGGTGCTCGAGGTTTTCGACCGTGCCCCACGCGGAGATACCGGCGACGTTCATCACGACGTCGAGGCTGCCGAATTGATCGTGAATATCTGCTGCGAACGCCGTCACCGCGTCGTAATCGGACACGTCGAGCGCTCGTGAGAAGCTCACGGTTCCGCCCTGATTGCCGACCTGCTCCACCGTGTGAGCCAAGCCGACTTCATTGATGTCGGTGAGAAAGAGTTCGGCGCCTTCCGCGGCGGCCGCCAACGCCGTGGCGTGCCCGATCCCGCTACCTGCACCTGTGATCAGGCACTTCTTGCCGTCCAGCGTCGTGATCGCCATTGTCGTGCGAGCCCCCGTCCTCACCGATCCGTGTCGGCTGGAAGTCTACGCACGCACAACGTTTGCGCGCACGCCCGAGAGGCGGGAGCACCCGGGTCCTCGACAGCGTGGCGACAGAGCTGAGCCGGCTCTCCCCGAGCCGGCCCACTTCACAACCGCTGCGCCATTTCTTCCTGATATGTCCGGATCGTCCGTTCGATTCCGTTGGCGTCTTCTTCCCGTCCTCTGTGCCGGGCATCGTCGGCGCGCTCGCGCAGAACTCGAATCGCCTTCCGAAGCTCGGCGTCACTCATTCTGTGTTCCATATCACAATCATTCCCGACGACTTCCGGTTTGGCCAGGCATCGCCGGCGGTCACCGAAGACACCGAGGTAGAGCCGCTGCCGGCGAGCGAACCAGTCAGACCCCATGATCGGCCGTCCTGCGGAGGCCTCGCCGGAAGGCTTCTGGCGCCGCTGCACGGCGGTCGGGCGGTGCAGACCCACCCCGTTCGCAGTAGTGTTCACGGCGCCGTCGCGGCCGAGCGACCTGTTGTAGTTGCAATGCACAACGCAACACAATGGCCCTGAACTGCGAGTACAGGCCTTACACACTGCCGCATGCCGGCAACTCGAGGCCGTCAGCAAACTCCCAGTGATTGAAAGAGCAATCAGCATTTGCGGCCGGGCGGCCGATCCGGCACATCGGCGGGAACAACCAACTGGACGCTCGGCCACTGAACCGTCAAGAGACGCGCCGGTATGACTTGCACGGAGTCCGAACGGCTGAGCAGGGAGAAGTGCGCGATGCGCCAACCGTCGTTGAAACCTGGATGACGCCGTCAGCGAGCGAAAGCGCACCGTTTCGCACCTCCGGCTGTGAGTTATCAATCGGTTATCATCATGGTACTGTGTCGTTCACACGACTGACGCGCGCACGAGAGAGGACCCGGCGGCTCACAATGGCAGATTTTGCTGCGCGGTTGAACAAGCTCTTCGACACGGTCCACCCTCCGGGACGTAAACCGCACACCAACGCAGAGGTGGCTTCGGCGCTCATCGCCGACGGGCATCAAATCTCGAAGCCCTACATTTCGCAGCTCCGCTCCGGGCAGCGCACCAATCCTTCGGACGAGACCGTCGCGGCATTCGCCCGCTTCTTCAAGGTGAAGCCCGAATATTTCTTCAACGACATCTACGCAGCCAAGATCGACCACGACCTTGAACTCTTGTCGCAGCTCCAGGGCTACGGACTACGCAAACTGTCGAGCCGCGCCTTCGACTTGTCCGAGGAGTCGCAGAATCTGCTTACCACGATGGCCGAGAAGCTTCGCGCCAGCGAGGGTCTGCCCGAAGTACCGCCGGACGCGTCCCGGTAGCACCGATTTTTCGCGCAGGGCACGAAACCTCTTCCGGCACTGAGCTATACACGAACACGCCGCTCGAATGCCCGGCGTACCGGATGAGCCGAGCCCGACGACCGTTCTTCCTGTCTGAGCGCTGAGCCGACCCGGGAATCGCACGCGCGGCGACTCCCGTTGGCGCATGATGGAGCAATGCCTGACAGACCGCAGCTCGGTCCCACGATTTTCGTGCTCTTCGGCGCCACCGGGGACCTGTCTAAACGGATGGTGCTCCCGGCCTTCTTCCAGCTCGCACGTGCAGGTCTTCTCGGTTCTCGGTGGATGTTGATCGGCACCGGGCGGGGCACCGTCACCGATGATCACTTCCGGGCCCACGTGCGGGACTCCCTCACCCAATTCGGCGGCGGGCACACCGACGACGGCTGGGACGACTTCGCGCAGCGCCTGCGATTCGCCGGTGGCGGTTTCACGCCCGAAGACCCCGGGACGCTACCGAGCATCGTGCAGGACGCGCGGGATTCGCTCGGCGTTCCCGACGCTCAACTCGTCCACTATCTGGCACTTCCCCCGAGCACCTTCGCCGACACCACACGAGCTCTCGGCGCGCACGACCTGGCGCGCGGTTCCCGGGTCGTCTACGAAAAGCCGTTCGGTACCTCACAATCCGCTTTCCGTGAACTCGACGCCGCAGTACACGAGGTTCTCGACGAGAAGCAGATCTATCGCATCGACCATTTCCTCGGCAAGGAAAGCACCCAGAATCTGCACATTCTGCGATTTGCCAACGGGCTGATCGAGGGAGTCTGGAACCGCGAACACGTCGAACAGGTCCAGATCGACGTCCCCGAAACCCTGGACATCGACGATCGCGCCCGCTTCTACGACGCCACCGGTGCGGTCCTCGACATGCTCGTGACTCATCTGTTCCAGGTCGCTGCGGAGATCGCGATGGAGCCGCCCCTGAGCCTGGGCGCCGACGACCTCCAGTCTGCACGCGAATCGGTGATCGGAGCGTTCCGCCCGCTCGACCCCGCCGAAGTGGTCCTCGGCCAGTACGAGGGATACCGAGACGTCGACGGTGTCGCCGACGATTCGGAGACGGAAACTTTCGTCGCCGCACGGTTGTGGGTCGACACCGACCGCTGGCGGGGTGTGCCGTTCCTGCTTCGGACGGGCAAGATGCTGGGGGTCGCGAAGCAACGCGTGAGCCTGGTGTTCCGGAGCCCGGAAGGCCCTCTTTCCGACATCCCGCCGGACGGCGCCGTGCTGACCTTCGATCTGTCCGGGGACGGCGAGATCGACATGTCGATGGTGGTCAAGGAGCCCGGTCCCGACGACGAACTATCGGTGGGCCACCTGAGTCTGCCTCTCGACACGGTGCCACTCGGCCATGCTCTCGCACCGTATTCGCGCCTCATCCTGGACGTGCTGCACGGCGACCGGTCACTCTTCACCCGTCCGGACGGGCTTGCCCACGTCTGGGACGTCGCCGACCCGTTGCTGAACAGGCCGCCCGCCGTCAAGCTGTATCCGGGGGGATCCATGGGACCGCCGGAGGCCGACAAGCTCGCCTCGCCGTGTGGATGGCTGGTCACGCAGTCGACCGGATGAGCCGCCCTCCGCGACAAGTGGACTCGGACCGAAGAGGAGACGACATGGACAACGAAGAGATCGAGAAGCGTATTCAGGCTCTCGTCGAGCAGGAGCACGAACTGCGGGCGCAGTTGCAGGACAGCGAACTGGCCCCCGAGGAGAAACGCGCACAGCTGGCCGCGTTGGAAACCTCACTCGATCAGTGCTGGGACCTTCTGCGCCGACGCCGGGCTCGTCTCGACGCAGGACAGAACCCGGACGACGCCTCGGTCCGTCCGGCGTCGGAAGTCGAGGACTACCTCCAGTAGAAAGCGGTCAGGGCACCGACTCTTGCGATGCCGCCTCCGTGGCCGCGACCGGCACGGGCGAGTGACGGATATCGGCGTACGCCTCCGCGAGTTGCAGCACCCATCGGCGCGGTGACATCCCCTGCGGTGGAGCTATCCACTCGGTGTCGAGCACCTCGGAACCGGCTGGGTCGTCGATCCAACGGGCCAGAATTCTGCTGCGCTCGGTAGTCGACTCCGGCAGATTCTGCGCCCGCGTCTCGAACATGCCCGCGCCCGCCTGCAGATACAGCGCGTCCATGACGTGAGCGATCGAATCAGACGCCCGCAGAACGGTGGTGCTGCCCTTGCCGTCGCCCTCCACGACTTCGGGGAATCGGGAGACGAGCACAGAATGCAACGCACTCATCCGGCGAAGATCGCGACGTGCGCGCAGCCAGGTCTCCATCAGCACCCACACCGTGCCGGCCGAAACCACCACAGCGGCGGTCGTGTACGCACCGGAGGATCCGATGATCCACGTCTCCCCCGCCGCCTCCCGGACGAGTCCCACGACCGCGGCGACGAGAACCATCGCCGATCCCACCACGACGAGGGCGATGCCGCGGCCGAGTGGGGTCCATGCGACGTGCCAGATACCGGTGATCACCACCGATGCCAGCGCGAGCACGATGAACACCAGAGCCGGGACGGGGTAACCACAGGCCAGGGCCGTTCCGACCAGGACCGCGGCCGCATAGATCACGGTGGCCACAGCGCGTAGGGCGCGGCGCGGCAAAATCGGCCAGACCGACACCGCACCTACGGCGCTCGCGGCAGCGAAGAGGGTCCACGCCAACTCGAGGAGGATCTCCGACAGCCCGGCCGTCGGCGCCAGCGCGTCGAGACGCAAGGCGACATCCGGGACGGCCAACGTAGACGCGCACGCGGCGCTGGACACCGCGATCACCATCGCGATCCGCAGTGGTGTCGGCTGGCGTGCCGCGACCCTGCCTGTGCGGGCGCCGGCTGCGATCCAGACGACGAGCGCGACAACCCAGCCCATCAGCCGATCGCCTCGTCATAGCGGAGCACCGACACCGGCGTACCCCTGCCCTTCATCGTCCTGAGCTGCAGGAGCAACATCGACGCGAAGGTCTCCGCCTCCCACTCCGCCACGTCACCGGAAGTCTGCTCGCCGCCACGCATTCGCGAGCGCTGACTGAGCATGTACGCGATCAAGTCGTCGCCAACCTCGAGCGTTGCCGCGACGATCTCGGCACCCTCATGCCGAAACACGATGTGCCCCAGTTCATGTGCAAGAGTGCGGTCGACGTCGGGAAGTCCCGGGGCCAGCACGATGACGTCCCTGTCCGGATACGCGCGTCGCTGACCACAGACTCCCGGTGCCATCGGCGTCGTGAAGTCGAGTTCGATGGGACGCTGCCGTTCGCGGGCAACCGCGTCGACGACATCCCCGAGTGAGACCGCTTCTGCCCGGGCGGCGGCGTCACAGACCGCATCCACGGCTGCTGCCACCCGTCGATGAGAACGGCTTCCTACCACGACTACATTCCTCCCGTAGGCGCCGGCGGGAAGAACTCCGCCCGGGCGGCCGCGATGCGCGCCTGCTGTGCACGCGCGCCCTTGAAGGTCAGCGCACCGGCCCCACCCGCGCAGCCGAGAAGAAGCCCCACCCCGCCGAGCACTGCAAACGCAGGTAGTGGCTCACTATGGACGACCGGCGCGACTGCCGGCGGTGCGGAGTCCGGAACTGCGGCGGGTGCCGGTCGCACGTCGGGCGGCACTGGGTCCTGCGCTGGTACGTTCCCCTCCGCCGCATCGCCGGGAAGGCTCGTTCCATCGGAGTGTGGTGGCGCGTCCGCCGCCGGCGGGCCCTGGGGACCTCCCGGCGAGGTGCCAGGCCCGGGATCTTCCGGTCCACTTCCCGAGGCAGGGGGTACCCCTACTGCTCCACCTCCGTCGCCGGATTCGGGATCGCTCGACGTGTCGGGACGGGTGATGTTCGGTACCGGGTCCGACGGTAGGTGCCCGTACGGGGGAACCACCACCTGTGGAGCGGGAGGAGTCGACGGTTCACTGGTCTCGGACGGCTCCGTCGTCTCCGGAGGATCGATGGTTTCGGAAGGCTCGGTAGTTTCGGAAGGCTCGGTGGTGTGGGGGTTATGGCCGCAGTCGTGATATCCCTCGCACGGGTGTGACCCCACACCCGGATGCGTCGAGCCACCGCCGACGTCGGGATCTGCAGATGCGGTCGACGGGAACACCGAGAAAGTGCCCCATCCGAGAACGGAGAGAAAGGCCAGCGCGAGCCCCAGCATGATCAGGTTCCGGATCACACGACGTGCTGCCACTGCACACCCCCCTCTGGTATCGATCCAACACCTCAGGCGGCGTCGACGCTGCCATGGTAACGAGCGGACGGTCCGGAGGTGCTGGTGGTGCCGGAGTCGGGGGCCGGCACCACCAGCGATGCCCGAGCCAGGTGGGACTCGGGCGGCTTTGTCGGTGAACCACCGAAGGCACGCGTGCGTCGGATGGTTCGTTGCAGGGACAGCGTCGGACGGCCGCCGGAACTATGGGGGTGGCGTGTCCGACGTCAGAACGTCCCGGCGACCGTCACCTCGGACGGTGGCACGGCAGCGTTCGGTGCCCGCTGGACATCGGTCGCGAACGAAGTCGCGTGGCCCATCATCGCCGCACCCATTGCGACGGCCGCCGCCGCCGTGCCTATTACGACGGCTTTCGCCGCTGTGCTCATCGTGACGGCTGCCGCCGCTCCGGCGAGCGGAGCGCGGGCGGCACCGGACGAGCGAGTCACGTTCACAGCACGTTCACCAGCAACATCGTCGCAGCAATCGTCGCCACCACGGTCGCTGACGCGAGAGCATCCGAGATTCTCTGCCTTGCCTGCATGTTCTCTACCCCGATCGATTGACCCCTCGATGACCTGTGATCAGTAGACCTTGCCCAGTTACCGTTTAGCAACTTCTCTGTTCCAAACGTGACGCGGCACACTGCCACACGGCGCGCTGGCGCACACCGGCTCCCCCGATACGGAAGAGCACGGCGACACGAAGAAGCACTGCGACACGAAGAAGCACTGCGATACACAGAGCACTGAACACGCAAAAGAGCACTGAAACACAGAAGAGCACCTCCTCCGAAGGGAGGAAGTGCTCTTGTGATGGTGGAGCTGAGGGGAATCGAACCCCTGACCTCTTCGATGCGAACGAAGCGCGCTACCAACTGCGCCACAGCCCCTGATGCAGACCCTGCGATCTGCTCGGCAAACTCTAGCAGGCCACCCACACAGGGGGCGAATCGCCTATCCGGTTGCGGCTTTCGGCTCCCGGCGACGGACTATTCACCGGCGGCCCGACGCATCGTGGCGTGCTGCATGCGCTCGTCGTCGAAGCGCTCGAGATGATCGAACTCGGGGTCCTCGTCGTCTACTTCGAGCACAACGGCGCCGGGACGCCGCAGCCGGGCGGGGATGAGTCGCAGTTCCTCGTCGCTACGAGACTCGACACCCAGCCGGGAGCGATTGAGCCGCGCGGTTCTGCGCCTCCGGATCTCCTGCTCGATCTGGACCTGACGGCGGAGGTAGGCGAGATAACCGACGAGGCCGACGACGCCGGCCACGAAAATCCACCACATCACCGGGGCAATGATCAGCGCGAGCGCCGCGGACATGATCGTGCCGAATACGAGGCCGAGTACCGAGCGCTGGCGGAAGGCGTATCGGGCCTCCCGCGCGATCGCATCAGCCTCCGGGTCGAAGCCACCACGCCCACGTCGCACCGGCACGTAGTCACCGACCGGGGCCCGGCCGGTGTCGAGATCGTCTTCGTCTGCGTGAGTATCCACAAGGTCCTCCGCGTCGTAGCCGTAGTGGTCCGGTTCCGGTTGCCAGTACGGGTCGCTGCGGTGTCCTGCCGCGGGACCGCGCTGCACGGGGCGCTCGTCACCGCGGTGCAGCACGCGCGTCGCGAGGGCAGCGTCACTGGTTTGCCGGATCCGGGGGCGGTTGTTGACCAGCATCGGGACCAGGACGAAGAGCCACACGACGACGAGCCCGATCCAGAGAAACGAGTTCGGCATACGGCAGCCTCCTCCCAATCGTCTACCAGCACGGATACCGCTGTTGACACTCCCAGGCTAACCGCATGGACACGCACATCTTCGCAGACGCGCCGATCTCACCATACTCAGGTGTCACATGCGTAACGCGAAAATGTGGCGCTCGACATGCTCGAAAGCGACGTGAATTCTTCTTCCGCCGGGAGTGCCCGAAACGGCGACCTCGACCGGCAACGTTTGATACCGTCAGATAACTGCTGTGTAGCTGGACGATTGTCCAGACGCTTTTGCGGCTGTTACGCCCATGTCGCTTTGCCGCTGCGGACGAGGGAATCGGCGACAGTTCCCATCACGTCCTCGACCGTCATGCCGACCAGGATGTGGTCACGCCACTGGCCGTCGACGTCGAGGTACCTCTTCAAAAGACCCTCTTCACGGAATCCGACGTTGCGGAGCACCGCCTGGCTCGCCAGGTTCTCCGGGCGCACGGTGGCCTCGATGCGATGCAGTCCCACCGGACCGAACGCGTGATCCAGCCCCAGCGCGAGGGCTCCCGTTGCCACGCCGAGTCCGTTGACGTCGCTGGCCACCCAGTACCCGATCCACGCCGAACGTAACGCACCGCGAACCACATTGCCGATCGTGATCTGCCCGCAGAAGTTTCCGTCGAGCTCGATCGCCATCGGCAACATGCGACCCTTTCGCGCCTCGGAGCGCAGGCTGCTGCACAGTCCCGGCCACCCCGAAATATGGTGCCTCGCATCCCATGGCGCTTCGCCGGTCGGTTCCCACGGCTCGAGATGGGCACGGTCACGGATGCGCAGCCGACTCCACGCCGCGGCGTCGCGCAGTCTGATGGCACGCACGGTTACCACCCCGCCGTTGACGCGGAGTGGGCCGAGGTGCGGCGGCCAGCCCGGATGCTGGGTCATCCCCGTTGCGCCAGGAACGCCACGTCCACCTGGTCACCGGTACGCACCTCGGTGACTTCAGGGTCGATCAGCACGAGACAGTTGGCTTCGGCGAGCGTGGCGAGAAGATGCGAGGACGCTCCGGGCGCACCGCCGAGCGCCTGGACCAGGTATTCACCGGTGGCCTCGTCGCGCATGAGCTGGCCCCGCAAGAATCCCTTGCGGTCTTCGATCGACGTGATGGGTGCGACAGTGCGTGCGGTGACGACGCGGCGCATCGGCTGCCGGCGTCCCAGCGCGATCCGAATGAGGGGACGGACCATCACCTCGAAGACCACCAGCGCGCTCACCGGGTTCGACGGGAGAAGAAAGGTCGGGACCTCGTCACGGCCGAGCTGGCCGAATCCCTGCACCGACCCGGGATGCATCGCGACCCGGTCGACCTCGAGATTGCCGAGGTCGGCGAGTGCGTCGCGGACATCCTCGGAGGCCCCTCCCCCGACCGCACCCGCGATCACCACGATCTCGGAGCGAATCAGTTGCCCCTCGACCACCTCGCGTAGGCGCCGCGCGTCGGCGCTCGCGATGCCCACGCGATTGACGTCGGCGCCCGCGTCACGCGCGGCGGCGGCAAGCGCATAAGAGTTGACGTCGTATACCTGACCGGGCCCAGGGGTCCGGTCGACGTCGACGAGTTCACCGCCCACGGAAATGACGGACAACCGCGGCCGTGGGTGCACCAAGACCTTGTCGCGACCGACTGCCGCCAGCAATCCGACCTGAGCCGCTCCGATGATCGTGCCCGCCCGCACTGCGACATCTCCGGGCTGGACGTCGTCGCCCGCACGACGCACGTAGTCGCCGGAGCGGACCGGTTTGTAGATTTTGACGCGTGCGCGTCCGCTGTCGGTGCGGTCGAGCGGCAGCACTGCGTCGGCGAGCGTCGGGAGCGGGGCCCCCGTATCTACCTTGACCGCCTGTCGCGGCTGGAGACGGATGGGCTGCCGGGAGCCGGCCGACACTTCCCCCACGACGGGAAGTGTCAGCTCGACGGGAGCGCCGTCGTCGTCACGAAGGTCGGTGCCGGCGGCCTGGACATCGACGCTGCGAACGGCGTACCCGTCGATGGCCGCCTGGTCGAAACCTGGAAGCGGCCGCTCGGTGACCACTTCCTCGGCACACAGCAGTCCCTGCGCTTCGGAGATCGCGACCCGGACCGGCCGCGGCGCCACGGCAGCCGCGGTCACAATGGTCTGTTGCTCCTCGACCGACCGCATGTAGTTCGTGCCTCCCGAGCTTCTAGGAATCCGCCCGCTTCAATCGGTCGGTCAGCCATTCACGCAGCGACGGGCCGTACTCGTCGCTGTTCAAGGCAAAGTCAACAGCAGCGCGGATGTACCCGCCGGGATTTCCGAGGTCGTGTCTCGTTCCGCGGTGCACGACCACGTGCACGGGATGGCCGTCCTTGATGAGAAGGGCGATGGCGTCGGTGAGTTGCAGTTCACCACCCGCTCCCGGTTCGATACGGCGCAGGGCGTCGAAGATGTCCCGGTCGAGGATGTAGCGGCCGGCTGCCGCGAAGGTCGAGGGAGCGTCCTCGATGGCAGGCTTCTCCACCATTCCGGTGACCTTGAGGACGTCCGGGTTGACGGCATCAGGCACCGTTTCGACCTCGAAGACGCCGTAGGAGCTGACCTGATCCTTGGGTACATCGATCGCGCACAGGACGGTGCCGCCGCGTTTGTGGCGCACCCGGGCCATGGTCTCCAGTACGCCCCGGGGCATCACCAGGTCGTCGGGCAGGAGTACGGCGATGGCGTCCTCGTCGTCGTCGAGAACCGATTCTGCGCAGCTGACGGCGTGACCGAGCCCGAGAGGCTGATCCTGGACGACGGATTCGACTTCGAGGAGGCCCGGAGCCTTCCGAACCTTCTCGAGAAGGTGATACTTGCCGCTCTCCTTCAGCTTGCTCTCGAGGACGAGATCCTCGACGAAGTGGGCAACCACACCGTCCTTGCCCGGCGACGTCACGATCACGAGGCGTCCGGCCCCGGAATCAGCAGCTTCACCGGCGACGAGCTCGATACCCGGGGTGTCGACCACCGGGAGCAGCTCTTTCGGCACGGTCTTGGTCGCCGGCAGGAATCGGGTACCCATTCCTGCCGCGGGCACGACCGCCGTGCGAAAGGCGCTGTTGGTGTGCGGAACGGCATCTGTCATGCCCCACACCATAACTGTGTAGAGCTACTCAGCAGTCACCAAGCGGCCGTGAATGGCGTCGGAGAACCCGCCGAGAATGCCTGCTCGGGTGCTCCTACAGTGGTCGCATGCAGGCGCGAAGCAAGGCCGAGTGGCGGGAACAGGTACTTTCCGGCCGACGTGCACTGGACTCGGGCGTGCGAGCGGCCGAGGATCGGGCACTCGCCGAACTGATCACAGTCGGTGTCGCGGCCGATTCGGTGGTCTGTGCGTACGTTCCCACGGCACTCGAGCCGGGGTCGGTGGATCTGCTCGACGCCCTCGCCGGCATCGTTCGACGCGTCCTCGTCCCCGTCACCCGTGGTCCCGGGCCGCTGTTCTGGTCCGAATACACCGGTGCCCGGCAGCTGGTCGATGCACCATACGGCCTGCTCGAGCCGACAGGAGCCGTCCTCGATCCCGAAGAAATCCGGACGGCCGAGATCGTTTTCGTGCCCGCTCTGGCAGTCGATCGGCGAGGCGTCCGCCTCGGGCGAGGAGCCGGCTTCTACGACCGCACGCTCGGACTCGCAACACCGCAGACCCGTCTGATCACGGTGGTCCGCGACGGAGAACTGGTGGCAGAACTCCCTGAAGATCCTCATGACGTGCGGATGGGCTGGGCACTGACACCAGGTTCCGGACTCGTCCGCCTGGGCGAGGACGTCGAGTCCGTCCCGGGAAGAAATGCCGCGGAATAAGGTGCTGATTAGCGTTGTTGGCACTGTCGACTGTAGAGTGCTAACACCTGCGGTTTGACTACACAGTGCGGAGGAGCCCCAGTGCCCACTTATTCATACGCGTGCACGGAATGCGATAACCGCTTCGACATCGTTCAGTCGTTCAGCGACAATTCGCTGACCGTCTGCCCTGCATGCTCGGGCAAGCTTCGCAAGCTGTTCAACTCCGTCGGAATCGTCTTCAAGGGCAGCGGTTTCTACCGCACCGACAGCCGCGGGTCCTCGGGAGCCGCCAGCGAGCCCGCCAAGACCGAGTCCGCGCCCGCTGCGAAGGCGGAAAGTTCGTCAACGGCGTCTTCTAGCTCGACGAGCACCGCGACCGCTGCGCCGGCCAAGGCTGCAGCCAGCTAACTTCACTCGCGGAACCTTTTTATCCACAACTTCTCGCCTATACACAGGCAGGCCGTTCGCTGCCCCTCGCGGGCCGGGTGGGGTCCTAGCGTCGAATCATGTCACGCAACCCCGCCCGGAATCGGGTCACCCGGGCGCACCGAAGCCTCGGTCCTTCCTGGTTCGATCGCCTGTCCGACCTCACCCACCCGAGCTGGGCACGTACCCTCGTCGCACGACGCGTAGCAGCAGCCGGTCTGGCGTGCCTTGCCGTCGCGCTCGGACTTCGCGGCGACCCCGACTCTGCTCACTCTCCCGTCGTGGTCGCTGTGCGCGACCTTCAACCGGGACGAATCCTCGTCGATACCGATCTCGAGGTACGGCAACTCGAAGTGCGGAGCCTTCCCGACGGAGCCGTCACGGCACTGTCGGATGTCAGTGGTCGCACACTCGCCAGCCCAGCTCGCGCAGGCGAAACGCTCACGGACGTGCGAGTGCTGGGACCACGCCTGGCAGCGACCGCCGCGGGTATCGAGGATGCGCGCATAGTCCCGGTTCGCCTCGCTGATCCGGCAGTGGCGGAACTTCTCAGGGAAGGTGATCGCGTCGATGTCCTGACCGTCGACTCGGACACACCAGCACACTCGGGTCGGCCGCAGAATGCCACCGTGTTGGCCTCCGACGCCGTCGTCGTACTGGTCACTCCGTCGGGGAACGGCCGTGACCAGCGCGATCGCGTGGTGATGCTGGCTTTGCCGGCAACCGAGGCCACCACGGTGGCCGCTGCATCGCTCACCAATGCGATCACCGTGACATTCCAGTGATCCGCCACCTGCGCCGCCTCTGATCTAGGCTTTTGCCCGGACAGTGCCGACTGACGTGCCACCCACTGGAGGAGACATCGACATGCTCAAGGGATTCAAGGACTTCCTGCTTCGGGGGAACGTCCTCGACCTCGCCGTCGCCGTAGTCGTCGGGGCGGCGTTCACCGCCATCGTGACCTCGTTCACCAACAACGTGATCAACCCGCTCATCGCAGTCGCGGGTGGAGCCAACGATCTCGGGTGGGGCTACCAGGTCCTCTCCGACAACCCCGCAACCTTCATCAATGTCGGGGCCGTGATCACTGCCGTCATCAACTTCGTGATCATCGCGGCGGTGGTCTACTTCATCCTCATCGTTCCTGCCAACGCCGCGAAGAAACGGTTCATCACCGAACCCGCCGACAAGAAGGCGAGCGAGGCCGACCTGTTGATTCAGATTCGCGACATCCTCGAGGCGAGCCTCGAAACCGACTCCTCGGGAACCACTGCCGGCGGCGCGCACTCCATGCCCGCAGACAAGGCCGCGAACCTGGAGAAGACACGACAATAAGTTCCGTCACCACACGGACGCGGGCCCGCGCACAGTCCAGTGCACGGGCCCGACGTCTGAGCGCTACAGAAGAAGTCAGCCGAGGCTGAAGGGCTGTCCCCACAGGGTGACGGTGCTGCTCACGTTCTCCGTCTCGACGGACACGTTCACGTACGACCGTGCCTGGGCGTATCCCGCGCAGCCGCTCACACCGAGGGTCGAATCGGCCCACCTCACCGAACCATCAGTACCCTCGAAGCTGTTGTATGCCGAGTGTGACTCAGCGCCGTACGGATCGGCCGATTCAAGGTCGAGGATATCGACGCTCACTGCCTCGCCGGGGCCGAGGGTGACGCCCCCGCTTGTGCCGCCAGAGAATGGAATCGGCACAGTCGAGTCGCCGAGCGTACTTAGCGCAATTCCATCCTCGCCACCCGCTGAAGCCTCAGCACCCGCCTCCGCGCCGAAGTCGACCTGGCAGGCGAGGACGTAACCCGGCTGAATATCCGCACCTTCGGCGCCTGCACCCTCGAGGTGGACGGAGGCCTTGCCGTTGACCCAGACGTTGCGGTGCAACGGAGTCGAACCCAGCGACGGCGAGATGTTCGCACTCTCATCGGTCAGGTTCACCGTCACCACGGTGCCGTCGGCCAGAGTCTGGGTGATCGAACCACCGGGCAGCGGAACGAACGTGTCAGCGTTCGCCGCACCGACCGAGAAGAAGCCCATGGTCGCGGCAGCAGCGGCACCGACCGCAGCCAGACGCACACCGTTCTTACGATTGATGATCATTGTTCCCTCTCAGGGATATAACTCGCACACGCGAGAAGGTGGGTGGAAAGAACTGCGAACGAGCCGAATCAGCCGATGCTGAACGGCGCACCGTACAGAACGGTCTTCGAGTAGTCGTTACCCACGATCTCCACGACCGAGTACGACCGAGCCTGCGCGAATCCACCGCACTTCTGCACCTGCAGCTCCGCATCCTGGTACTGCAACGCGTACACGCCGTCCTTCTTGATGTCCTTCGCGGCCACCGGCACGTACTTGACCTCACCCGAGTTCAACGGCACCGTCAGCCCCAGGCTCGGCGACAACGAATCCAGCCCCAGACTGAACGACGGATTCGCCGACAGACCCGTGATATCGACCTGGCAACCCACGATGTACCCGGTCGACACCCGCGAAACACCATGCGTCGTCGTCGCGTTCGTACCGTTGTACGAACCCGCACTGTTTGCCGCCACGCCGTTCGCGGCCGGAACCTCGGTGACCTCCTTGATGCCCTTGACATCAGCAACGACAGTTCCCGAGACCCAGGCCACACGACCGGCACCATTGGCAGCCAACGACGGCGACGACAACGCGCTCTCCCCGGTACGCGTCAGCGTGGCATTCGGGCCCGCCTTCGAACCATCAGGCAGCGGGATGAAAGTATCCGCGCTCGCCGCACCAGTGGACATCAAACCGAGTGCAACAGCCGCAGCAGCACCCAGGCCTGCAATACGGGCGCCACGGCGCAGGCCGGACTTGCGGTTCTCGCTCATTCGTTCCCCTCATCATGTGTGGGTTGCTCCGACCTTCGGAGAATTCCTCACACCTAGCGAGGTCTTAAGCTAAAGCATAAGAGTCCGTATCGTCATATCCGAATACGTACATTTACACGTGCGTTACCTGACAAAATGTCGCGTGATCTTCACGTAATAACCCATTGCAGAAAGCCCAAAATCGGGGCGTGAGTAATTCCACGCCCCGATTTCGGGTTTTGCATTTCTTTATGGAGGAAGCAATCAGCCGATGCTGAAGGGCTGTCCCCACAGGGTGACGTTGCTGGTCACGTTGTCGGTGCTGACCGCAACCTTGACGTAGCTGCGAGCTTGGGCGAAGCCGGCGCAGCCGCTCACACCGAGGGTCGAGTCGGCCCAGGTGACCGAGCCGGTCTTGCCCGTGAACTTGTTGCCGCCGGAGTGCGACTCGGAGCCGTAGGCGTCCTTCTGCTCGAGGTCGAGGATAGTGACGTTCTTTGCCTGGCCCGGCCCGAGCGTGACGCCACCGTTGCCGCTGCCACCGACAGCAATTGGCACATCAGCATTGCCGAGTTCGGAGAGCTTGATGCCATCCTTACCACCGGCAGAGGCGTTGCCACCAGCCTTCGCGCCGAAGTCGACCTGGCAGGCAAGGATGTAGCCGGGGGTGATGGTGGCACCCTTGGCGCCGGCGCCGTCGAGCGTGACGGAGGCCTTGCCGTTGACCCAGACGTTGCGGTGCAACGGAGTCGAACCCATCGACGGCGAGATGTTCGCACTCTCATCGGTCAGGTTCACCGTCACCACGGTGCCGTCGGCCAGAGTCTGCGTGATCGAACCACCGGGCAGCGGAACGAACGTGTCAGCGTTCGCCGCACCGACCGAGAAGAAGCCCATGGTCGCGGCAGCAGCGGCACCGACCGCAGCCAGACGCACACCGTTCTTACGATTGATGATCATTGTTCCCTCTCAGGGATATAACTCGCACACGCGAGAAGGTGGGTGGAAAGAACTGCGAACGAGCCGAATCAGCCGATGCTGAACGGCGCACCGTACAGAACGGTCTTCGAGTAGTCGTTACCCACGATCTCCACGACCGAGTACGACCGAGCCTGCGCGAATCCACCGCACTTCTGCACCTGCAGCTCCGCATCCTGGTACTGCAACGCGTACACGCCGTCCTTCTTGATGTCCTTCGCGGCCACCGGCACGTACTTGACCTCACCCGAGTTCAACGGCACCGTCAGCCCCAGGCTCGGCGACAACGAATCCAGCCCCAGACTGAACGACGGATTCGCCGACAGACCCGTGATATCGACCTGGCAACCCACGATGTACCCGGTCGACACCCGCGAAACACCATGCGTCGTCGTCGCGTTCGTACCGTTGTACGAACCCGCACTGTTTGCCGCCACGCCGTTCGCGGCCGGAACCTCGGTGACCTCCTTGATGCCCTTGACATCAGCAACGACAGTTCCCGAGACCCAGGCCACACGACCGGCACCATTGGCAGCCAACGACGGCGACGACAACGCGCTCTCCCCGGTACGCGTCAGCGTGGCATTCGGGCCCGCCTTCGAACCATCAGGCAGCGGGATGAAAGTATCCGCGCTCGCCGCACCAGTGGACATCAAACCGAGTGCAACAGCCGCAGCAGCACCCAGGCCTGCAATACGGGCGCCACGGCGCAGGCCGGACTTGCGGTTCTCGCTCATTCGTTCCCCTCATCAGGATTCGTGCAGGTTCCCAGCCCCGACGATCGAAGCTGAGGAGTGGTCCATTTCGGGCCCAGCGCAGTATTCGCAGCAAAGGTGGACGCAGAGTGAACTGCGCGCAACCAGTTACTGGAAACTGAACGCTAGAGACGAACCTCACAAAATGACGTTCGTCCGGCGACGACGTGGCACCACGCCCCGCCCCTCCATTTCAGTACTGACTCGCCAGGGACATTAACCTTCCCTAACGATCCCGGCAACGTGATCGTCTCGTGACAGCTTTGTGATGTACCTCACATAGTTGAAAGATGAACGTTACTCGTCAGTAATTTCCTGTGCGCACACGCCGGGGGACGGTAGTTTTACCTGGCCTTTTGGAAGGAATGCATTTAACGTAACCGACGCCAACATAAAAATTCACGCTGATTCAACGGTCGGTCAACCGTGATGAGGGGGCACCTGTCGCCGAAACCACTCCGCGGATTCCTCGTCTCGTCCCACAGCGTGAGATCCGCCGGGCCCGCGTTCGTCGGCGGTGGTGTCGGGGAAGACGTCCCCGAAGATGCGCGCGAGCCGGGCCCTGTCGATCGGGGCCCGGCTCGGTGCTGCGTTCTCGGTCGGCTCGCCGTCCGACGGAGGGGAAGTGGAGATGGCTCAGCCTTCCAGACCGGACAGCTCGGTGATGACGTGCGACGCGAGAGGCGTCAGCGTCGCCATGCCGTCTCGCACGGCAGCGCGCGAAGACGCCAGGTTGACCACCAGCGTGCTCCCCGACACACCCGCGAGACCGCGCGACAAACCGGCGTCGAGGGAACCTGCTGCAAGGCCTGACGTGCGCAGCGCTTCGGAGATTCCGGGGATCTCCCGGTCGAGTACCTCCGCGGTGACGTCGGGCGTGACGTCACGCGGCGAGACACCCGTACCGCCGACGGAGACGACGAGGTCGACCCCGCCGATGACGGCGGTGTTGAGGGCGTTGCGAATCTCGACCTCGTCGGCTGCCACCGCGACGATGGCGTCGACGATGAAGCCGGCCTCGTTGAGCAACTCAGTGACCAGCGGACCGATGGAGTCCTTGCCGTCACCGTGGGCGGTGCGGTCGTCGACGATAACTACCAGCGCGCGGCCGGCCAGCGAGGCTTCGATATCCATGGTCCCTACCGTAGTGGCCCCGTTCAACACGGACTCGACCTGCCCGAGGATCCCTGCGTTCATCATCGGCCGCCCTGTTCTGCGGTTCCCAGCGTGACATCGACGGTCTTGGTGTTCGACCCGTTTCCGTCCGAGTACGTAATGGACACTGTGTCTCCTGGTGCGTGGGAACGGATGGCAGCGATGAGGGCGTCACCGCTGGTGATGACACGGTCGTCGACCTTGGTGATCACCGACCCCTTCGGAATTCCGGCCTTCTCGGCCGGGCCGCCCGGCGTCACCTCGACGACGGTGGCACCGTTGGCGGCATCCTGCGACGGAACCTGGATGCCGATGATGGCCTGCGTGGCCTTGCCGGTGTCGACCAACTCGTCGGCGATGCGGCGAGCCTGATCGACCGGGATCGCAAATCCGAGGCCGATGGAGCCGCTCTGCTCCCCCGCTCCGGTTCCCCCGATACTCGCGATCGCCGTGTTGATCCCGATCAGCTGCCCGTCCATGTTCACGAGAGCGCCACCTGAGTTGCCCGGGTTGATCGCCGCGTCGGTTTGCAGGGCATCGATGACGGTGTTCTGGTTGCCCGACTCACCGGAGGTCGACACTGGACGGTTGAGGGCGGAGATGATTCCCTCGGTGACCGTGCCTGCCAACCCGAGCGGCGAACCGATCGCCACCACCTGCTGACCCACCTGGACGTTGGCGGACGTTCCCAGTTCGATGGGTGTCAGATCCGTTTTGCCCGACGCCTTGATGACAGCCAGGTCTGAGACCGGGTCGGCGCCGACCAGGGTCGCGTCCGCGGTACTGCCGTCCGAGAAGGCCACCGTCAGCTTGCCCCCTCTCGCCGCCGCGCCGGCGACGTGATTGTTGGTGAGGATGAGACCGTCGGAGGACAACACGACCCCCGACCCTTCCCCACCGGATCCGCCGGCCGTTGCGACCTCGATCTGGACGACACTCGGGACCACCTTGTTCGCGACGGCCTGCACCGAGCCCGCCGGGGCGTTGACCGCGGGAGTTGCGGTGTTGTTCTTCGGAGCGTCGAGTGAGTTGGTGACCGCCGCGCCGCTGCCGTCCCGTTGGGTAGCGAGCGAACCGACGGCACCGCCGATGCCGCCGCTCACCAACGCCAGTGCGACGGCCCCGACGACGATGGCCGTCCGCGCGGGACGCTTGGCCGTCGCTGCCGACGCCGGCTGTCCCGGCCCGTAGTGACCGGAGAACGACCCCGTGGGCGCTCCCTGTTGCGGGGCGGCCTGCTGGGGTCCCGAGCCGTGCTGCGGCTGCCCGAACTGCTGTGTGGACTGATGTGGAACGCCGTACGGGGCGCCCTGCTGGTAGCCCGCCGATCCGTAGGCCTGCGGGCCCGGCCCGGTAGGGCGGTGCGGCGTGGTCGGGAACTGCTCAGTCGGCTGGTAGCCCGGAGCGGGCCGGGCAGCCTGGTCACCGGTGTCGCGACTGTTGCTGTCGGAACTGTTTCGATCTTCGGTCATCGCATCACTTCCATCTCCCGCGGCCACCCGCAGGGGCAGCCGCACCGTCTCTGTGTACGAGAGTGCCCGGTGGGACTGAGAAGGTCCTGAGACCGGCCTTTGAGTTTGCCCAACCCTTCCCCAGGTTATTCCGACTCCGGTTCCCCGGGAAGAACGATGCGGATGAGTGCACCGCCCCGCTCGGAGACGTCCACGGCAATGGTGCCTCCGTGCTTGACGACTACCTGCCGCACGATGGCGAGCCCCAATCCCGAGCCGGGCATCGAGCGCGACGCCATGGAACGGTAGAAGCGGTCGAACACCAGCTCGCGGTCTTCCTCGGGGATGCCGGGGCCGGCGTCGTCCACCGTCAGCTCGAGCAATCCCTCGCCGGCAGGCTTCATCATCACACGCACCTGCTCACCGGTGGGACTCCACTTGGCCGCGTTGTCGAGCACGTTCAATACCGCCCGGGACAACCCGGCGTGATCGCCGTAGACGAACCATGGAACGGTGACGGCGGTGAAGTCGATTTCGTTGCGGCGGCGGCGCGCCCGCTCGAGACAGCGCTCCACCACCTCGCTGAGGTCGACGCGCTCGAACACCGTCTCGGGCGCATCCTCGCGGGCGAGATCGACGAGATCGCCCACCAGGGTGGACAGCTCCTCGATCTGCGCTACCACATCGGTGCGCAGTTCGGCCATGTCCTCGTCCGGAATGTGCGGGGCGCCAGGGCGACTCGACGCGATCAGCAATTCCATGTTGGTCCGCAACGAGGTGAGCGGTGTCCGCAGTTCGTGACCGGCGTCCGCCACCAACCGGCTCTGGCGCTCACGTGATTCGGCCAGCGCCCGGAGCATCGTGTTGAAACTCTCGGTCAGCCGCGCGAGTTCGTCGTTACCCGTCACCGGCATGGGGGTCAGGTCATCGGTGCGCGCCACCCTCTCGGTGGCCGCGGTGAGCCGCGCGATCGGCCGGAGCCCTGTGCGTCCCACCGTCGTTCCGGCGACCGCCGCGAGAACGACACCGCACCCACCGACCACGAACAGCACCCACGCCAGTCGGTCCAGCACCGCACCGGTCGGTGCGAGGCGCTGGGCAATCACCAGGGTGCTGCCGTCCTGGGTGCGCTCGGCCAGCACCCGCTGGTTCTCGGCAGTACGCAGCGACGTGCCCTCCTCACCACGGGCGACCGCCAACTCGGGCTCGCCGATGGGAACACTCGAACCGGGCGGCGTGTACGTGTCGAGGTCCGGGAAGATCAGCGCCACACTGATGTCCGTCGTGTACAGCGTCGCACCCGCGATGTAGCGCGGGTCGAACGTCACCAGATTGCTGTCGATCAACGCCGATGCGCGCGTGCGCAACTGATTGTCGACGTCTGCGTAGAGCGCCCGGGACACCACCGCGTAGGCGGCGATCGCCATCACGGCCACCGCGATTGCCACTACCGACGCCGCGAGGAGCGTGACACGCCAGCGCAGCGACACCGACCGCGTCAACGGCATCGGTGGACGCATCTCCGGCGGCAGCGGAATCGGTCCGGTGTGGTATCGGCCGGTGGCGTGCGGTTCGTGCCCCGGCAACCCCGGCTTGTCGGCGGTTCGGTGGAACGGCACAGCCATCACGGAGGAGTCTCCCGCAGCACGTAGCCGACGCCCCGCACGGTATGAAGCAGGCGCGGCTCCCCATCAGCCTCCGTCTTGCGACGCAGATACCCCACATAGACCTCGAGGGCGTTGCCCGACGTCGGGAAGTCGTAACCCCACACTTCTTCGAGGATGCGGCCACGGGTGAGCACCCGGCGCGGGTTCGCCATCAACATTTCCAACAGCGAGAACTCGGTACGGGTGAGGCTGATGGACCGTTCGCCGCGCGTCACCTCCCTCGTGACCGGGTCGAGGGTCAGGTCCTCGAAGGTCATCTTCTCCGAGTCGATTCCCGGTTCGGGCGCCGCCCGGCGTAGCAGAGCGCGCAGCCGGGCGAGCAGTTCCTCGAGGGCAAACGGTTTGGGAAGATAGTCGTCGGCTCCCGCATCGAGTCCCGAGACCCGCTCCGACACGGAGTCGCGAGCGGTAAGAACTAGGATCGGCAGGTCGTCACCGGTGCTCCGCAGCCGCCGGCACACTTCGAGGCCGTCGAGGCGCGGCATCATCACGTCGAGCACCAGCGCATCCGGTCGTGCGGCCGCCACCTTCTCGAGCGCATCGATACCGTCGACGGCCAGTTCCACCGAGTACCCGTTGAAGCTCAGGGACCGCCGCAAGGACTCCCTCACGGCCCGATCGTCGTCGACCACCAGAATGCGCATACCCGACAGTTTGACCCGGCCGACTGAGTAATGGCTGAGAAGGGTCGGTACGGAGCCGGATGTGATCACTCCACGATGCGCGGTCCCGGCAGGCTCCACTTTCGCCAGAGCGCGAGCAGACGGAGAATCGAGGCCAGCGCCGTGCCCGCGATCAGAGCGGCGTTCGGACCGGACCCGAGTTCACTCGACACGACCACCAGCGCCGACCCCAGGAGCGCGGGGATTGCGTAGAGATCCCTGTGGAGCAGCAGCGGAACTTCGTTCACCAACACGTCGCGCAATATCCCCCCGCCGATAGCCGCCGTGCCCCCGATCAGGCACGAGGCCAGTGGGCTCGCGCCGTGCTCGAGTGAAATCACCGCACCCGTACTCGCGAACAGGCCCATACCCACCGCGTCGAGCACGAGGATCTCGCGACGCAGTCGGCTGAGCGCCGAGTGCAGGAAGAACACCAGCAACGACGTGCCGAGAGCAGTGCCGAAGTTGGGCCAGCTCCCCAGCGACGTGGGCGGATGGATGTCCAGCAGGAGGTCGCGGACGATGCCGCCACCGATACCGGTGAAGACACCGACCACGCACACCCCGAAGATGTCGAGCCGCTTCGTCACGCCCACCAGCGCACCCGACGCCGCAAACGCCGCGATGCCCACCAGTTCGAGGATGTAGAGCAGCACCCGCCAAGGTTCGCACGCGGGCCTGCCGTCGTTTCGTCCCGGCCGGGTCGGGCCTACCTGCCAGCCGGGTCCAGCAATCCCAGCTTCACGGCCTTCACCAACCGGCGGGGTACACGGTGGGTGGTTCCCCCGACAGTCACCTCCACCAGGTCGGGAACCTGAGCCTTCCACTGCGACCTACGACTACGCGTGTTGGACCGCGACATCTTGCGCTTGGGTACTGCCATCTTTCTCGCTCCTCCTTCGTCGCCTGTGAGTACTTCTTAACCACGGAGTGTTAAGAAGTACTCACAGGCGCTTGCGCACTCCATACCGGCGTTCGAACTTCTCGACGCGGCCCGCGGTGTCCATGACGCGTTGCGCGCCGGTCCAGAACGGGTGGGACTCACTGGTCACGTCGACCACCACCAGCGGATAGGTGTTGCCGTCCGCCCACTCCACGGTGCGGTCGCTGGTCACCGTCGACCGCGTGAGGAACGTGGTTCCGGTGCTGGCGTCCTGGAAGACCACGGGGTGATAGTCGGGGTGGATGTTCGGTTTCATTCGTGTCCCTCTCTCGAGCTGTCGGGTTCTGCGTACGGTGATTCGCTGCTGTCGCAGGGGTCTTCGTGGAACTGGCCGAACGGGTCGGGCCACGACTCCCACGCGGCCTCGTCGGCGAGTTCTTCGTCGGTGACCAGCGCCCACTGGAGCGTCCGGTCGATGTCGCTGGGGTCGGCCGCATGTACCAGAACCACCATCGAGCTGTGCCGGTCGCCGAACCGTTCGTCCCAGCACAGGGCCGCCATTGCTCGCCGCGCCGTGGGGAGTTGGTCCTGTTCGGCCGGGGTCATCGCGGCCAGCCATCGATCCGCACTCGCCACCCGCAGTCCCCCACCGGCGGATTCGAGCCACAGCGCCTCGTCGGGCTGCGTGGCCACCCACACCCGGCCGCGCGCCGTGACCACACCCTCCAGAAGAACGTCGATGGCCTCGTGCAGTCGCTCGGGGTGGAAGGGCCGGTTCGCCGAGAACTCGACGATCATGACCCCGCAGTCGTGCGACAGCGGCGGCTGCCCCCGCAGCAGAGGTGAGTGGGCGTTCGTCAGCTCGCCCCGCCGGGCACCGGAGGGGATTTCCAGGAGCAACCGCTCGACGTCGAGTCCGTCGACGTCCCAGGCGATCGGTGCGCCGGGAGCGAGCCGCGCCAGGACGGCGTGGAGCCTGGCCTGCTGCCACCCGTCGCCGGCGCTGCCCGACACCACCAGGGCGTCGGCGAAGTCGACCTGCCCGACGGCGACCTGGGCGACGGTCCGGTCGTCGTCCAGAGCCTCGTCGCCGGTCGCGTCGTCGAGCCACGACTGGGCGTCGATGCACGTGATCGCGGCCTCGACACGGACATCGCGTGAGGCGGTTCCGTCGAGCTGGCCGACTACCCCGGACACCACCACGTGCTCGATTGCCCAGCACACGGCCTCGGGTTCGAGCCGGCGGTCGAGGTGCAACACGATGCGCTGCACGGAGCTGCGCGTATGAAGGCGGCGGAGCAACGGGAGCAGGTCTTCCCGGAGTGTGCAGGAGATACAGCCGTGCGCGAGCTCGAGAATTCCGACGCGGGTGCGCTCTCTCCCCGACTCCATCGTGGTGACGGTGCGCCGCACGACGCCTTCGTGCACGAGGTCGAGGTCGTGATGCACGACCACGGTGTCGTCACGGAGCAGCGACCGCGCGACGGTGTCGGTGGGGCCGCTCCATCCGGATACCAGGACGAGCGGCGTCCGGTGAATCTCACTCACGAGCACCCTTTCGATAACGATTGTCATTGCTTACCGAGAAACGCTACATTGGATTTTCGTCGTTGTCGAAAATGATTGTCATCACCTTGCTGACCGGTAGTCGCCTGGATGCGGGAGGAGACAGAAAGGAATGCCCATGTCGGCACATTGCCAAGTGACCGGACGCCGGCCAGGATTCGGCAAATCCGTATCGCACTCCCACAAGCGCACCAATCGGCGCTGGGATCCGAACATTCAGAAGAAGACATACCTTCTGCCCAGCGAGGGGCGGCGGATCACTCTCACCGTCTCCGCCAAGGGGATCAAAACCATCGACCGGGACGGAATCGAGGCCGTGGTTGCCAAAATCCGGGCCCGCGGAGGGAAGGTCTGATGGCCCGGAACGAAATCCGTCCGATCGTGAAGCTGAAGTCGACGGCGGGTACGGGACACACCTACGTCACCAGGAAGAACCGCCGCAACGACCCCGACCGACTGGTGATGAAGAAGTATGACCCCGTCGTCCGGCGCCACGTCGATTTCCGAGAAGAAAAGTAGAAGACACCCCGATGGCGAAGAAGTCGAAGATCGCAAAGAACGAGCAGCGCAAAATCATCGTTGCGCGCTACGCAGAGCGGCGGGCCGAACTGAAAGAGGTCATCCGCCGCCCGTCGAGCAGCGATGACGAGCGCGCGCAGGCGCAGACGGCACTGCAGCGTCTACCCCGGGACTCGAGTCCGGTACGATTGCGCAATCGAGACGCTGCGGATGGACGTCCGCGCGGCCACCTGAGGAAGTTCGGGCTCTCTCGCGTGCGTGTTCGCGAGATGGCACACCGCGGGGAGCTGCCAGGCGTCCACAAGTCGAGCTGGTAAAGGAAGAAGATGGCAGTCAAGAGAGCACCGTCGAAGAAGCCGCGTCCCGTCGAGGGACGCAAGCCGAAGAAGAACCCGTTGTTCGCGGCGAAGATCGAGTACGTCGATTACAAGGACATCAATCTTCTCCGCACGTTCATCTCCGATCGCGGCAAGATCCGTAGCCGCCGCGTGACGGGCCTGACCCCGCAGCAGCAGCGCCAGGTTGCCGTCGCCGTCAAGAACGCTCGCGAGATGGCCCTGCTGCCTTTCACCAGCCGGTAGCAGCTTCTTCACAGACAACCGAAGGCCGCGTAGTCCACGGACTACGCGGCCTTCGGCATGCATCACGAGGGGAGCTAGCCGAGCATCGCCTGCATCTCGGCGATTTCCCGCTGCTGAGCGCTCACGATGCCGGTGGCGAGTTGCTTGGCATCGGGATTCTCGCCCTCCGCCAGTTCGGTGTCGGCCATCTCGACGGCGCCCTCATGGTGCTCGATCATCATCGTCAGCCACATCCGGTCGAACTCGGGTCCCGACATGCCCATCAAGGTGGACATGTCGTCTTCGGACATCATTCCGGCGCCCGACCCGTGGTCCATCCCTTCGTGACCGGTGGACGTCGGAGCGGTGTCACCCGCCTGACCGAGCAACCCGGTGATCTGATCCATCTCCGGTGCCTGAGCGGCCTCGATCCGCTGGGCGAGCGCCAGCAGTTCGGCGTTGTCGGTGCGGCCGTCGACCATCTCGGCCATCTGCACCGCCTGCGCATGATGCGGATACATGCCGCGCAGGAACGTGATGTCGGCGTCGTTGAACTGAGCTTCGGCCCCGCTGCCGGCCTCGGCCGAGATCGACAGGGAGCGGGACGTCGGCGAGGCGCCCGAGCTGCTCGGGTCGGACGAGTCGGTGCCGCAGCCGGCGAGGACGAGCGCGGCGCCGGCCGCCGCGGCAATGAAACCTGCATGGGTGGTACGCATGGGAAATCTCCTCATGGACATGCTTCGGGAAAGTGAGAGCAAGATCCGCCGGAGCCCTGAGCTCCGGACTCCCCGTCACACCCGCAGTATCGACAGCTGCGCCAACGACAACACGGTCCACGCCGGTGGTCCACGTCCGGACTGCACCCGGTCGACACTCACCCGCGACGTCGGCGACGGCGCCTCGGCACCGGCCACGCAGGGTACCGTCGCACGCGTGAGCGCCGGTGCCACGACGACCATGCCGGCGCAGTGATGTCCGTGGGGGTGCGACTGTTGGCACTCGTTTTCCGCGCAGTCGTGGCCGTGGTTCGTGCCGGGGTCGTGCGAGGCGGCCACGGCACGCAACGAACCGTCATGAGCCGGAGCGAAAGCGGCGGTGAAACTATGCATCACAAGGACCGCAGCCGCCACCGTGACGAGGAACGCAATGCGTGCGGTGGGCGTACGCATACGTCTCGCCGCCGGGGTCATGACTTCCACTGTAGCGGCACATACCCGCCAGGGGTACGACGGTAACGCCGAGCCTTTGGTCGCACTCGCTCGAGCTCAGAGCGACGACAGGATGTCGAGTCCCTGCTGCTCGAGGCCACCGATGGTGTTGGTGAGAATGACCAATCCGCGCTCGCCGCGCCGATCGAGAACCACGGTGCACTGGAACCCGCCCGTCGCCCCGCCGTGGAGCGTGTACTCGCCACCCTCGAACGGCACCACCGACCACGTCAATGCCCGGTAGGTGTTGCCGATCCACCGCTGATCCATCGCGGCGCTGCCCGGCACCGTGCCGTCGAGTAGCTGCCGTACGTAGCCCGCCATATCCGCCGCCATGGACCGCAGCCCACCGGCGGGAGCGTAGGCGTCGAGTGGCCACGGGGCCTGCGATCGATGCAGTACGTCGAATCCGCGGGTGGCGTCGGCGGGCAGGTCTGCCGCAGTCAGCGGTAACCAGGTATCCGACAACCCGAGCGGTACCAGCATCCGTTCGCGCAGAAGCGACGGATAGTCGGTGCCGACGGCTGCGGCCAACGCCTGTCCGAGCAACGCGAAACCAACCGTCGAATACGCGTACGTTCCGCGACTGCCGAGCTGCGCCGACTGCACCTGCTGCAGCAGCGCCTCCCGGCCGTATGTGAAGGGATTGGTCGCGGACATCCAGTGGCCCACCGCCACAACGGTATCGGTGGTCATCGGAAACTGTGCCAGTCCCGACGTGTGCGAGGCCAATTCGAGCAGGGTCACGTCGGCGACCGGCGCACCCCGCAACGGCAACAATTCTCCGACGGTGGTGTCCTCCCGCACCTCACCGCGCGCCACCGCGTCGACGAACAGATGCGCGGTGAACGTCTTGGTGAGAGAACCTATCTCGTACTCGGTGTCGTCGGCCGCGCCGAAGTGGGCGAACCGGGTTCCGGAGGCGTCCACGTATGCGACACTGGCGTTCTCGCGATAGCTGCGGCTCAGAACCTGTCCGGCGAGCGACACCAATTGCGGGTCACCGCTCGACGGGGGCGCCAGCGCAGACGTAGCGGGAGCCGTGACCGCCGTGAGAACGCAGGCGCAGAACAGCGCGCACAGAATGGTCGTCCGACGCAGCATCGCAACTCCTCGCGCACGTCCGAACGCACGTGCCTCTCCCGGTTCCCGCTCGAGCCTATTGTCACCCACCGGAAAAGTGCCCACTAGACTTCGGACGGTTTGCCGACAAGAGGCTCACCGGTCGAGGAGGTGCCCCGCAGCGTGTCGGGAATAGTTGCGGGATTCACCGTCATCTTCGTGATCATCGCGATCGGCTACATTCTCGGCCGGCGTGGAACGCTCGGAGCGGAGGGCGAATCCGTCCTGGGCAGGCTGGTGTTCTTCGTCGCGACACCGGCGCTGCTCTTCGATTCGCTTGCATCGTCCGACCTTTCCGTGATCTTTTCGCCGACGCTGGCCGTCGCTGCTGCGACCGCTTTGACAGTCGGCGCACTGTACATGGTGGTGGCGCGGGTATGGCTGCGCAGGTCACTTCCGGAGCTGACGATCGGGGCGTTGTCGGCGTCGTACGTCAATTCCGCGAACCTGGGCATTCCCATTGCGGTGTTCGTGCTCGGTGACGCGTCGTTCGTGGCCCCACTGCTCCTGTTCCAGATAATCGTGTACTCGCCGATCGCGTTGACCATCCTGGACATCACCACGTTGCGCAGGAGCGCATCACGACTCGAGACCGTGACCGCGCCGTTCAAGAATCCGATCGTCGTGGCCGGCGCCGCGGGACTGGTGCTCGCCCTCGTCGACTGGACTCCGCCCGAAGCGGTGATGCAACCGTTCCGGCTCATCGGCGGCGCCTCCGTGCCGGGTGCCCTGCTCGCCTTCGGTATCTCGCTGTACGGGGTGCGCGTCCTCGAGAAGGGAACGAGTCCACGCCGGGAAGTCGCACTGGCTTCGGTGCTCAAGATCGGCGTGCAACCCGTCCTGGCGTACCTGATGGCGCGATACCTACTCGGCCTCGAGGGGCATGAATTGTTCGCGATCGTGGTTGTGTCGACCCTGCCGACGGCGCAGAACGTCTTCGTCTACGCCAGCCGGTACCGGTGCGGAACGGTGCTGGCGCGGGACACGGCCTTCGTCACTACTTTGGCGGCAATTCCGGCAATTGCGCTGGTCTCGGGACTGCTCGCGTGACGGGGTTACGGTGGCTTATGCGCGTAATCGCCCTCGCAGTGCTGGCCTGCCTCGCCGTCGCCGGATGCGGGTCCACCTCGAGCACCGACGAACCGACGATTCCCCCCGAGATCGCATCCGCCGTCGACCCGAGCCCCACCCATCCGTCGTCGGGGATGCCCGTGCCCAGCGAGGTACCCGGCGAGGAATTCGGTACGGTGTTCACCGCCCGGCCCGACATCGTCCGTGCCCATCCGACCCCGTTCGAGTCGTGGTCCCGCGCCGACGGCAACAAGGTCGCGATCCATTTCGTCACCGGAACCCCGGAGTGTTACGGCGCCGATGCGACCGTCACCGAGACGGACACCACCGTCACCATCTCCCTACGCACCGGAAGCCTGCCGGAGTCGGCCGACAAGATGTGCATCCTGGTCGCAGTGTTCGGCACGCTCGAGGTGCCTTTGCAGGCGCCGCTCGGCGATCGTCGGGTGATCAACGGGTGAGCCGTTGAAGCACTGGTTCCTCAACGTCTGTATCGCCACCGCACTACTCCAGGCCGTCTATCACGCCGTCCGCGTTCTCGTCTCGTACCGTGTCCTCGCTCTCGGTGGTGACGCGGTCACTATCGGAATCGTGACGGCCCTGTTCTCGCTGGCACCCCTGCTCGTCGCGGTCCGCATCGGGCGGGCGGTCGACCAGCGGCACGCGGCAGCGGTCCTGCGTACCGGCGTGGCGCTCACGACACTCGGTGTCGTGGTGATCGCGCTCAGCAACGACCTGATCGTTCTCGGCGTGGGCAACGTGATTCTCGGGTTCGGCCAGATTCTCGTCACCGTGGCCGGGCAGGGATTCATCACCTTGCTGTCGAAACCGGGCGAGCTGGACAAGGGGTTCGCGGGCCTGACCCTCGGCGTGTCGGTCGGTCAGGCCGTCGGCGTGCCGGTCGTGGGGCTGATCGCGGCCCGCAGCTCGGACGGCGGACCGGTGCAGACTACTCTCGCGCTGGCGGTCATGGCCGCGGTGTCGCTGGCGTCGATTCCGTTCGCGTGGCCGATCCGCGAGCGTCCGCAGTCCAGGAAGCCGGCCGCGAAAGACCAGCAGCAGTCCGTCGCGAGCATGATCTCGACGTCCGGTATGCGACCCGCGGTGTTCAGCAGCCTCATCGTCCTCGCCTCCGTCGACGTCGTCGTGGCCTATCTGCCCGTCCTGGGCCACGAATTCGGTTTCAGCGTTCTGCTGGTGTCGTTGCTGCTCACCGCGCGCACCGCGGCATCGATCGTGTCCCGGGCGTTTCTGCCGTGGCTGCTCACCCGGGCACCGCGACAGCGACTGCTCGTCTCCGCGACATTGTGTTCGGCGCTGCCCACCGCGCTCCTGCCTTTCGTCCGCGATCCGTGGTGGATGGCCTTGCTCCTGGTGGTGGCCGGCTTCTTCTGGGGCATCGGGCAGCCGCTGACGATGACCTGGGTGACCGGCCTCGTCACCGGCCCCAACCGGGCAGCCGCGTTGTCTCTGCGCCTGACCGGGAACCGCCTGGGCCAGGTGCTGATCCCCTTGGCCGCAGGCGCTATGGCCGGTGTCGCGGGCACGGCGTCGATCTTCGTGATCACCGGAGGTCTTCTGGGTACGGCGGCGGTGTCCACCTGGCGAGCCGTGCGTACTTCATAACCACCCGGGGGCTGTTGCGAAATGTGTGACCGCGCTGGCGGGTGAGGGGGTGCCGCGGTGGGGGATCCCGCACCTTTGCGGCTCTCGGTCAGGTGGTGGCCGGGAGGGTGGTTCCGCCGGTGAGGTGGGTGAGGATCTTGCCGAGATTGTGGACGGCGGCGTGGAACGCCCATTCGCTGCGGGCCCGGTCGAGGCCGCGGCTGGTGAACCGGCGGAAGCCGAGGTTGTGTTTGGCGTGTCCGAACACGGTTTCGGCGATCGGTGAGCGCTTGCGGTAGGTGGCGATGCCGTCCTCGGTGCGTAGCCGATCGGCCATCGCCCGGATTGGATCCGGGTGCGGGTGCGGTGGTGCGGATCCAGCAATCGGATCGTCGGCCGCGGCGGCCTCGAGGTCCCGGCTCTTGCCGGTCGCGATCAACCGGTCCGGGCCGGGCGAGGTCAGGTTGCTCCGCGAGCAGTACCCGGCGTCGAAGAGCATCACCCCGATCAACTCCTCCGGTGTCGGGTCGGCGGGGTCCGGGCCGGTAGGGGGCGGGTCGGTGGGAAGTGTTCGGCCGCGACGGGTGGCGTCGATCAGTTGCGCGGCCTTGCCGACCTTGTCGACCAGGTCAGGGAAGTAGTCATAGTCCGCGGGGCTGGTCCCGACCCCGGTGGCCAGGATCACCCCGTCCTCGCTGGTGAACGCCTGACAGTTGTATCCCTGTAGCCACCCGCCGCCGCGCAGCGGCTGCAACCGCGAGTCCGGGTCGGTGATGTTGCGGCGCCGCTGCCCGGCGGCGGCGATGCGCTCGCGGTGTTTACACAGGGCGGTTTCGAGTTCGGTGCGCCGCCGCCGCACCAGATGATGCTCGTCGACCGGTTTCGGCACGAACCGGCCCCGACCGGCGGCGGGAGCATCCCGGAACCGGTCGAGCACACCCTGCTGCGCGGCGACCGCCTGCGCCAGCCGCCGCTCGGCGGCGGCGACCTCGGCCCCCACCGGCACCCGCCCCATCACCGTCTGACCCGCATCGAGCCTGCTCAGATAATCGTGGGCCTTACGGTCCCGGTCGGCATCCTGGTCCTGCTTTTCCGTCTCGAGCTGGGCCAACGCCTCCGCGATCCGCGCTGAGCGGGTCGCCGGATCGGCCAACTCCGCCGGCACCTGCCCCGGTCCCGGACCGTCGTTGCCGTAGAGGTCGTCCTCGGCGTCGTCGCACGCCGCGTGCGCGGCCGCCGCCGCCGCGGCGATCCGCGCGGCCTCCGCCTCGGCCGCTCGGCGGAGCCCGTCCTCGGTGCGGTTGGCGTCCTTCGAGGCGTTCGAGGCGATCTTCACCCCGTCCAACGCGATCGTTTCGAGTCGGCCCAGTCCCATCCGCGCGGCCAGGATCAGGACCTGCGTGAACAACTCCTCGCAGGCGGTGTGGTTGTCCTTGCGGAACCGCGAGATCGTCGCGTGATCGGGGGCGTCTCCGGCGCAGATCACCCGGTAGGACACCACCTCCGAGCAGGCCCGCTCGATCTGCCGGGACGAGCGCACTCCCCGCGACCACGCCCAGATCAGCAAGGTCACCAGCATGTCCGGGTCGTAGCCGGCCCGCCCCGCACCGCCGGTGCGGCGGTCGTGATGGAACGCCCGGGTATCGAGATGGGTGCCGACGATCTCGATCACCGTCCACACCGGATGGGTGGCCGGTAACCACTCCCGCATGTCCGGCGGCAACAGGAACTGCTGATCACGATCTACCGGTCGATATCCCTTGGCCACCAACACATTATCCAGGAAACCGCAGGTCACAGCATGTAGACACGCGGGCACCCCGACCCTCAATTTCGCAACAGCCCCCCCGCGGTTAATAAGTACTCACGGGTGCCTAAATGTCGCACCGGCCGGTGTTCGACGCTCCACTTCGTCGGCTGTGGCGTGCGTCTCTCCTCGGCAGACTTGTCCCCAGTCACGCGTTTGCCAGATCAGGGGTCAGGAGCCACACGATGAGCTTTACCGGTGTCATTCCGAGCACGACCGACACTCCTCGTCCACATCAGGACGAGCGCGCCGAATCGAGCGCGGTACAAGCATCGGGCGATACCACTCCGCAGCTACGTTTCCTCGACCCCGCCGACACCGGGTCCGGGCGGGCGGCCGTGATGGTCTGGCCGCAGGCTCCCCTGCTCGCGGAGCTCGTCGCGCTCTTCGCCGACCTCGGTTTGCGGGTTGCCTCCCATGAGCAGCTTCCCGCCGCCGAGTCCGGCGAGACGGTAGTGCACCGCTTCGATTTCAGCACCGACGGCTCCGCCTGGGACAGCACGACTCCCGGCCTCGTCTCCGCCGCGTTCGGGGCCGCGGCCGCCGGACATTTGGAGGTGGACGGATTCACCCGTCTCATTCCGGCCGCCAACGTGTCGTGGTCCGACGCCGTCCTGATCCGTGCGGCCTGCCGTTATCTCCGCCAGGTGGGACTCGGCCTGTCGGAGCCGAACATCGTGGCAATCCTGTTGCGCAACAGCAGTTTCGTGCGTGGGTTCGGCGCACTGTTCGCGGCTCGGTTCGATCCTGCGCGGAGCGATCAGGGCGCGGCCGTCGCGGATGCGGAGAAGATCCTCCTCACCGCCATCGAGAAGACCACGACGTTGGACGAGGACCGCCTGCTGCGCGGCATGTTGTCGTTCATCTCGGCCGTACTGCGCACCAACTGGTTTCAGCACGACCGCACGGGGGGAACCGGCACCGCGGCGGCGTTCAAGATCGATCCTGCGCTGCTGTCGCTGTCCGCTCCCGTCACCCCGTACCGGGAGATCTTCGTGCACTCTCGGATAGTCGAGGGCAGTCACGTGCGCAGCGGCACGGTGTCCCGCGGCGGTCTGCGCTGGTCGGACCGCAAGGACGACTTCCGCACCGAGGTACTGGGACTGATGAAGACCCAGCACGTGAAGAACTCGCCGATCGTTCCGATGGGCGCGAAGGGCGCGTTCGTCGTGCGCACCGGTCCGGCTCCCGATGCTGTGCGGCAGGCGTACACGACCTTCATCGAGGGACTGCTCGACGTCACCGACGACATCGTCGACGGCGAGGTGGTGCACCCCCGCGACACCGTGATCTACGACGGCGACGATCCGTATCTGGTGGTGGCCGCCGACAAGGGCACGGCACGGTTCTCCGACCTCGCCAACAGCATTGCGGTGCGCCGCGGTTTCTGGCTCGGCGACGCCTTCGCCTCCGGAGGTTCGGCCGGTTACGACCACAAGGCAATGGGTATCACCGCACGCGGTGGATGGGTTTCGGTACGTAGACATTTCGCCGAGATGGGTAAGAACGTCGACACCGACGCGTTCACCGTGGTGGGGATCGGCGACATGTCCGGGGACGTCTTCGGCAACGGCATGCTGCTCAGTCGCGCGATCCGCCTCGTCGGCGCCTTCGACCACCGGCACATCTTCCTCGACCCGGACCCGGATTCCGAAGCGTCCTACCGCGAGCGCGAACGATTGGCCGGGTTGCCGGGAAGCAGTTGGGACGACTACGACCGCGACGTGGTGTCCGCCGGTGGCGGGGTGTGGCCCCGGACCACCAAGAAGATTCCGCTGTCCCCTCGGGTGCGCGAACGGCTCGACGTCGAGGAAGCAGAACTGCCCCCGCACGAGGTGGTGAAGGCCCTGCTCAAGGCTGAGGTCGATCTGTTGTGGAACGGCGGAATCGGAACCTACGTCAAGGCGTCCGCGGAAAGCAACGCCGACGCTGCCGACCCGGCCAACGACTCCGTCCGCGTCGACGCCGACATGCTGCGCGCCGCAGTGGTCGGCGAGGGCGGGAACCTCGGGTTCACCCAGCGGGCCCGCATCGAGTATGCGCTGAGGGGCGGCCGCATCAACGCGGACTTCATCGACAACGCCACCGGTGTCGCCACCTCCGATCGCGAAGTGAACCTGAAGATCGCGGTGGACGCGGCGGTAGCGGCCGGAGAACTGCCTGCCGCGGAACGAAACTCGCTCCTCGCTCGCGTCCAGGACGAGATTGCCGAGTCGGTGCTGGCCGACGCGTCGGCCCAGACCCTCGCGATCAGCCTCGCCGAGGTGCACGCCCCCTTCCTTCTCGGACGTCATGAACGGCTGATCGAAAACCTCGAACGGGACGCAGGACTCAGTCGATCCGCCGAGGTCCTCCCGACCGCAGCGGAACTGACTGCACGACACCGCGCCGGGCAGGGACTGGTCCGTCCCGAGATCGCCGTCCTGTTGGCACAGTCCAAAAATCTCGTCGTCACGGAACTACTCGCCTCCCCGGTCCTCGACAACGCGGTATTCGACGGTGTCCTGGCGGACTACTTTCCCGCACCGCTCCGGGAGCGGGTACCGCAGCAGATCAGCGGACACCGACTGGCTCGCGAGATCGTCGCCGTGCTCGTCGCAGGCGACATGATCGACCGGGTAGGGCCCGGACTGATCCATCGCCTGGAGGAGCGCCTCGGTGTCAGCACCCCCGACATCACGAGCGCCTACGCGGTGGTGCGGCAGGTATTCGACATCGATCGGCTGTGGGACCAGGTACTGGCCTTGCCGGGTGCCTCCCACCGCACGAGGTTGAATCTGCATTTCGGCATCCAGGACCTGATCGAGCGCACCACGTCGTGGCTCCTGCGGCACCGCACCGCGGACACCGACGCTCGCGCGTCGATCGAGCGATTCACCGACCCCGTCCGCGAACTGGCTTCCGCCCTGCCCCGGCTGACCGGTGCACCCGCGCAGGACTTGAGCACGCTGCGCATCCTCGCGCAGGCGTTCGCACTCGAGGACACCGCACGCACGCTCGGCTTGCCGATCACCCAGGTCGCGGAAACCTACCGAGAATTCGGCAAGGTCATCGGCCTCGACTGGCTGTCGGAACGGTTCTCCGTCGGTGAGACCGGTACCGCCTACTGGGAGACGATGGCGGCGGCCGTCCTCGTCGACAACCTGCAGGAGCACTGGCATGCGCTGATCGGCTCGGTTCTGCGGGACGCCTCCCCCGACACTTCCGCGGCGGACGCCGTCGCCGCCTGGCTCGACCGGCATCCGACGGCCGCGGAACGGCTGTCACACATGCTCGGCGAGCTCCGCAGTCGCGATCGGGTGGACAATTCGAGTATCTGCGTGATCGATGCCGAGCTCACTCTCGCACTGACCCGCTGCCGATGACCCCTATCGCCGTAACCCCATACCTCACCACCGATCGAAGGAGTTCGAAAGTGCCCACTCTCCAGCGAGATGTCGCCATTGTCGGTGCCGGCCCGTCCGGGCTGGCCGCCGCGACCGCACTGCGCAAGGCAGGCCTGTCCGTCGCAGTCCTCGAGGCGCGCGACCGCGTCGGAGGACGCACCTGGACCGACACGATCGACGGGGCCACGCTCGAAATCGGCGGCCAATGGGTCTCGCCCGATCAGACGGCGCTGATCTCCTTGCTCGACGAACTCGGCCTCGAGACGTTCGACCGCTACCGCGAGGGCGAATCCGTCTACATCTCCGCCGCCGGGAAGCGCACCCGCTACACCGGTGAATCGTTTCCCGTCGACGAGACGACGCGGAAGGAGATGGACCGCTTGATCTCCATTCTCGACGACCTCGCCGCGCAGGTCGGCGCGGAGGAGCCCTGGGCGCATCCCCTTGCCCGCGAGCTCGACACCATCTCGTTCAAGCACTGGTTGATCGAGCAGTCCGACGACGCCGAGGCCCGCGACAACATCGGCCTGTTCATCGCCGGCGGCATGCTCACCAAGCCTGCGCACGCATTCTCCGCGCTGCAAGCCGTCTTGATGGCCGCGTCCGCCGGCTCGTTCTCGCACCTCGTGGACGAGGACTTCATCCTCGACAAGCGCGTCATCGGCGGCATGCAGCAGGTGTCGATCCGGCTGGCCGCCGCGCTGGGGGACGACGTGTTCCTGAACGCACCCGTGCGCACCGTGCAGTGGAGCGAGCAGGGTGCCGTCGTCCTGGCTGACGGCGACGTCCGTGTGGAGGCGTCGCGGGTCGTGCTCGCGGTGCCGCCCAACCTGTACTCTCGGATCTCCTACGATCCGCCGCTGCCGCGCCGCCAGCACCAGATGCATCAGCATCAGTCACTCGGACTCGTCATCAAGGTGCACGCCGTGTACGAGACGCCGTTCTGGCGCGAAGAAGGTTTGTCCGGCACCGGCTTCGGGGCCTCGGAGATCGTGCAGGAGGTGTACGACAACACCAATTACGAGGACACCCGGGGCACCCTCGTCGCGTTCGTGTCGGACGAGAAAGCGGACGCGATGTTCGAATTGAGCGAAGAGGAGCGTCGCGCCACCATTCTCGGCTCGCTCGCCCGCTACCTCGGACCGACGGCGGCCGAGCCGGTGGTGTACTACGAGTCCGACTGGGGCTCCGAGGAATGGACGCGGGGCGCGTACGCCGCCAGCTTCGACCTCGGTGGCCTGCACCGGTACGGAAAGGACACACGGACCCCGGTCGGGCCGTTCCATTTCTCCTGCTCGGACATCGCGGCCGAGGGCTACCAGCACGTGGACGGCGCCGTCCGGATGGGTCAGCGCACCGCCGCGGATATCGTCGCGCGCCTCGGACAGTAGGCCCTGGCGATCATCGCCCGGCAGTCACGACTGCCGGGCGATGATCGCGAGCAGTAGTTCGGCGCGCACCCGCGCCACGTCCAGCCTGCAGTCGATCAGGGCTTCGATTCGCGCCATCCGGCTGCGCAGGGTGTGCCGGTGGACGCCCATCGCGGCGGCCGCCGACTCCCAATGCCCGTTGGCCTCGAGGAACGCCCGTAACGACCCCAGAAGCTCTGTGCCGTTGACGCGGTCGTAGTCGTCGATGGGCGCAATCATTGTGTCCGCCAGCGAATTGAGTACTTCACGGGTCGCGCTGAACGCGAGTAGCGCACTGCCGGTGAGCGCCGCGAATTCCAGTGGTTCGGCCCCGGCTTCGGCCGCCGACGCCGCGAGTTGCGACTGCTCGATCGCCGCCACGACACCGGACAGCTCCCGTCGCCCGCTCAACCCGGCTCGGACCGCCTTACGCGTGCCCGGGGGCAGCGCGCTCAGCATCGACCGTGCGAAGTCCACGTCGTCGGTTCCACGGAGAAGAACTGTGATCCGGGTGTCGTGGCGACACGAGAAGAGCTGGCGCCCAACCGTGTCCATCGCCGCGGTGACCGCCGACTCCACCCGCTGCGCGAGTTCCAGAGTCTCGGCGACCACCGTCAGACCTCGCACCATCCCGTCGGCATCGGCCGCGCCCCGAATCTGCTCCCACGCAGGCGCCAGGTCGCGATCGTCGGTGAGCAGTAGACCGAGCGCGTGCGAATTGAGCTGATTCTGCGCGACGCGCAGGCGAGCGGGCTTCTCGAAGTCCAGCGCCAGCAGCGAATTGGCGTGACCCAGCAGAATCTGATCGACGTGGCTGAGCGCCGTCGGACTGATCACCGCCACATGCCCGTGCGGGGTGCTTCCGACACTGATCTGCTGGACGGTGATCGAGGCCCCCGACCGCGCCAGCGACACGCTGCTCGACGCTCCACCCGTTCCTGCCGCCAGCACATCGCGCACTTCGTCGAGGACCTCGTCGTCCGGTCGCGCGGGATGGTGTTCGAGTACCTTGCCGGACAGATCGAGAAGTAGCACCGTGGCTGAGGTGGCCATCGCGAGTTCACGGACGGTGGCGCCGGTTCCACCCGAGATGACGGCCCGCGTCATCCGTGGCTGTGCCCGGGACGCCCGCAGGACCGACTCGTATTCTTGTTCGGCCAGACGGTTCATCACGCGTTTGACGACGGCGGCGAAGGGGGTCGGTAACGGCACTTCCAGCAGCGGAAGACCGAGGTCGTCGGCCACGGCGACGAGGTCCTCCGGCACTTCCGGGTGCGACAGCCCCGTGCCGAATCCGACGGCGGCCACTCCCACGCCGTCGAGTCCGCGTAGATACCGGGCCCGGTCGGCCGCTGTCAGGGGCAGTCGCAGCCCTGTGGTGAGCAGCAGTTCCCCACCGGAGAGCCACCGGAACGGATCGGACAGTTCGGTGGTGATGGCGAAGGTGATCTCGTTACCGAGGCCTGCGGCTCCGCCTCGGAGTTCGAGAGCCAGATCCGGCTGGGACAACATCCAGCGGACGGGAACGGTCATGTCGGGCTCCTGCGCGTTGCGGTCTGGTGTGTGCCACCCTGACCCGTCGATCCCCGGAACGTGGCTGGACAGATCGGCCATCGGAACCCGAGCATCGACTCCATTCTGTCAGAGGACTCGGTACCGGTGACCTGTACGGACACCGAAACACCACATTAACGAATTTCGTTCGTTTGAGGTCTTGCGCCCGAACCCGAGGCTCCGCATACTTAACGAATACGATTCGCTAAGTGATCCGCATCTCACCGGGAGAACGTCCCGCGAGCGGTCCGGCACACTACTCGAGACACGGAGTTCTCCTCGTGCAACCACCGGAAACGCCAAAAAATCACGCCCTCCGCGTCCCACTGACTGCAAGGAGCGGAATCGCCACGTTCAGCGTCTTCGTGGTCGGATACATGACCGCCAACCTCGTCCCGCTCATGATCATCGCGATGGTCGACGATCTCGGCGTGTCCCAGACCGTCGCCGGTGCCGTTCTGACGGGATCGTTGCTGGCATGCGCGCTGGTATGCCTCGCGACCACCCGATGGGCGGCCGGACGGTTCCGGCGGCGGCTCGGCCGGGCGGGCCTCGTCGTCATGGCAGCCGGATTCGCGGCGGCAGCCGTCGTTCCGTCCGCACCGATCGCCTGCTTCGCGATCGTCGTCGGAGGCCTCGGGGCCGGCGGCGCGGTCGCCGTCGGCGGCGCGGCGATGGCGGCGTTCACCAACCCGAACCGTGTCTCCGGACTGAGCGGTCTCGTCAATCGCGTGGCCGTCACCGGTGTCCTCGCGCTGATCCCGATTCTCGGCACACAGATGACCAACGCCTTCGGCATCGTGGCCGTACTCGCACTGGCCTCTGCACTCACCATGACCTGGTTGCCGACTGCCCCCGACCTCGGGGCAGGCACGACGAGAACCCGCGCCGAACTGCCCGAAGGGGTCACCCGGAAACGCGTCGCGGTCGCCGGAGCGTCGCTGCTCGTGCTGTTCGCCGTCTGGGCGATCGGTGAGGACTCGTTGTGGGCGGTGTCCGGCATCATGGGATTCGAGCACGCGGGGCTGACCGAACAGCAGATGGGCTTGGCCCTGTCCGCATCGACTGCAGGTGGTATCGGTATCGCACTGCTCCTCACCGCTCTGGGCTCCCGTCTCGGGCGCACGGTTCCCGTGGCCGTTCTGCTGGTACTGGGCGCCGCCCTGAAACTGGGCTCGTGCCTGACCACCGAGCCCACCACCTACTTGGTGCTCATCATTACGTGGAACACCGTCTACGCGGCGGCATTCATCTACGTGGTGGCCATCGCGGCCGCACTGGATTCGTCCGGCCGCTGGTCCGCCCCACTACTCGGGACCTACCTGGTCGGCTCCGCGTTCGCCCCGCTCTTCGGCACTCTCGTCACCGAGGCCGTCGGTTATCCGTCGTTCGGTGTCATCGTGGCCGGGATCAGTCTCGTTCTGCTGGTACCGATCACGGCTATCGCCGCTCTCTCTGCACGTACAGAAGCCACATCCCTCGCCGTAGGTGAGGATCCCACCCTGCGTTACACCACGTCGGTGATCGTCTGATGAATCCGATGGACAGGAAGAACACCATGACAGCGAAGGCCACCCACTACCGAGGCGGTCGAATCTTCACCGCGGCCGAGCCCGCGTGGGCGGAGTCGATGATCGTCGAGGACAGCCAGCTGACGTACGTCGGGGATACGGTCACCGCAGACGCGCTGACCCGCGACGCCGACATCGTCGAACTCGACGGCGCTTTCGTGCTGCCCGGTTTCATCGACGCTCACACCCACCTGCTCATGATGGGGCAGTCGCTGCAGAAGGTGGATCTCCAGAGCGCCGTCGATCTGGCCGGCATCCAGGATCGCATCGGGCGTTTCGCCGCCGACAATCCGACGGCACCCCGAATTCTGGGGCGCAGCTGGCTGTTTCCGGCCCTCGGCGGCCGGCCGCCCACCCGGCAGATGATCGACGCGGTCGAAGCGGACCGTCCCGTGTATCTCGATTCCAACGACGTCCATTCCGTGTGGGTGAACTCCGCAGCACTCCACGAACTGGGGATCGACGACCACACGCCCGATCCCCTCGGCGGCCGGATCGAACGCGATCCGGCGACGGGCCACGCCACCGGGATGTTGTACGAAACGGCGGTGACCCAGATCGTGTGGCCCGCCCTCGCGAAGGTGGTCACCGACCACGAACGTGACGTCGCACTGGCGGCGGCGTTCGAGCGGTACCTGGCCGACGGCGTCACCGGAGCCGTCGACATGGCGCTCGGTGCGGACGAGGTGGCTGCGCTCGAGCGAGCCCTGGCAGCCGGGGGCGGCACGTTGCCGCTTCGGGTAGCCGGGCACTGGCTCATCACCCGAACCGATTCGACGGAGGAGAACGTCCGTCAGGTCCGCGAGGCCGCGACGTACGCCCAGCGTCTGCAGGGGCCGTGGCTGCGGATGGCCGGGATCAAGATCATCATCGACGGTGTCATCGACAGCTGCACCGCCACCATGAAGGAGCCGTACTCCGACGGCACCAATGCCGAACCGATCTGGGATCTCGAGTCGCTGGCACCCGTGGTCACTGCGGCTGATGCCGCGGGACTCCAGGTGGCCATGCACGCCATCGGTGACGAGGCCTCGGAGATCGGGCTCACCGCGCTGGAAAAGGCGATCGCCGCCAACGGAATCCGGCCGCGTCGACACCGCATGGAACACCTCGAGACGATCACGAAGGACAACGTGCAGCGTCTGGCACAACTCGGTGTCGTCGCCTCGATGCAGCCGGTGCACGCCGACCCGGCGATCCAGGAGAACTGGCGCGCCGTTCTGGGTGACCACCGGGTCGAGCGGGCGTACCCCTGGCCCGAGATGACCTCGGCGGGCGCGGTCCTGGCGCTGGGTTCCGACGCCCCCACCGCACCGCATCCGCCGCTGCCCAACATGTACGTCGCGACGACGCGCAAGTCCGCGATCGATCCGACTCTGCCACCCAACCTTCCCGAGTACGCCCTCCCGATGGCGGACGCACTGGCGCACGCGACCCGTGACGCTGCCTACTCGTGCTGCTGGGACGATCTCACCGGGCAACTCGTCGCCGGCAAGGCGGCCGATTTCGTCGTCCTCGACGGAAACCCATTTACCGATGGCGCCGGCTCGCTCCTCACCTCCCGCGTGGGGCTGACCGTCGTGGCGGGCCGGATCCGCCATCGAACCACTCCCCGGCCGCTCTGAAGGCTGGACAACTCGGCGCGCCCAGCGCTCTTGCTTTCACCATTTCGTCAGCTGCCACCACCTTGTGAGGCAGCGCACACTGACTACCAGATGCACTACGGACCCGGCGAACGCTTGTCGGCGGGCCGTTCGACCCCATGAGAGGAACGGTACGGATGTCGATCGACGTACTCCAGAACTACATCAATGGCGAGTTCGTCGCCTCGTCGACGACGGAGACCCTCGACTTGATCAATCCGGTGGACGAGAGCGTCGTCGGCCGTGCGCCGGTGTCCACCAAGGCCGATGTGGACGCTGCCGTCGAGGCGGCGGAGCGAGCCTTCGTGTCTTGGGGCAAGACCACGCCGAGCGTGCGCCAGACGGCACTGCTGAAGCTGGCCGACGCGATCGAGGCGCACAGCGACGAACTCGTCGAGGCGGAGTGCCGCAACACAGGGCAGCCCAAACAGGTCATTGCCGACGAGGAGATCAAGGTCGGGGCAGACCAGCTCCGGTTCTTCGCCGGGGCGGCCCGCATGCTCGAGGGCAAGGCCGCCGGGGAGTACATGGAGGGATTCACGTCCTATGTGCGCCGCGAACCGGTCGGTGTCGTCGGACAGGTGACCCCGTGGAACTACCCGTTCATGATGGCGCTGTGGAAGATCGGCCCCGCCCTGGCCGCCGGCAACACCATCGTCCTCAAGCCCAGCGACACCACCCCGAACAGCACCCTCGTCCTCGCCCGGTTGACCAAAGGCATCCTGCCGGATGGCGTGTTCAACGTGGTGCTGGGCAACGGGGAGACCGGTGCGACGCTCGTGGAACACCCCGCGCTCGGGCTCGTGTCGATCACCGGGTCGGTGCGCGCCGGCATCGCGGTGGCCGTTTCCGCCGCTCGGCAGCTCAAGCGCGCGCACCTCGAATTGGGCGGCAAGGCGCCTGCCATCGTGTTCGGTGACGTCGACATCGAGAAGACCGCCGACGGAATCGCCGAAGCGGCGTTCTTCAACGCCGGCCAGGACTGCACCGCGGCCACCCGCGTCCTCGTCCACGAGTCGATCCACGACCAGCTCGTCGATGCGCTGGTCCGTAAGGCCGAGACGTTGAAGCCGGGGCTCCCGGACGACCCGGACACGTTCTACGGTCCACTCAACAACGTCAACCACTTCAACACCGTCAGCGCGAAGATTGCGGATCTGCCCGCCTCCGCCAAGATCGCCACCGGCGGCAGACGTTCCGGCGAGCAGGGCTTCTTCTTCGAGCCCACCGTGATCACCGGAGTCGACCAGCGCGACGACATCGTGCAGGAAGAGACATTCGGACCCATCCTCACCGTGCAGAGCTTCTCGGACGAGAAGGAGGCCGTGACCCTCGCCAACGACGTCCGGTACGGTCTGGCGTCGAGCGTGTGGACGCACGATCACGGTGTCACGCAACGGCTTTCGGCGGCACTCGATTTCGGCGCCGTGTGGATCAATTGCCACATCCCGCTCGTCGCCGAAATGCCGCACGGCGGATTCAAGTATTCCGGCTACGGCAAAGACCTTTCCGGCTACGGCGTCGAGGACTACACCCGCATCAAGCACGTCATGAGCTCACACGACTGACCTCGACTCCCGTTTTCCCATCTACCGTCACGACCCTGAGGACTGCACCCTGATGAACGACATCCAGTACCGGCTGCCGCAGAAGCGAGCACTGGTCACCGAGCTTCCCGGCCCGAAGTCGGCGGCCCTCACCGCTCGCCGCCGCGCCACCGTGGCCGCGGGCGTCGGCTCGAGCGTGCCCGTGTACGCCGCGGACGCGGACGGTGGCGTCATCGTGGACGTCGACGGCAACTCGCTCGTCGACCTCGGCTCCGGCATCGCCGTCACCAGCGTGGGAGCATCGGATCCCGCTGTGGCCGAGGCAGTTCGGGAGCAGGTCGGACATTTCACCCACACCTGCTTCATGGTCACCCCGTATGAGGGTTACGTGCGGGTCGCGGAGGAACTCGCCGACCTCACCCCCGGCGATCACGAGAAGCGGACCGTCCTGTTCAACTCGGGCGCCGAAGCGGTGGAGAACGCGATCAAGGTCGCCCGCCTCGCCACCGGACGCGACGCCGTCGTCGCATTCGACCACGCCTACCACGGCCGCACCAACCTGACGATGGCCCTGACCGCCAAGTCGATGCCCTACAAGGCCCACTTCGGCCCCTTCGCTCCCGAGGTCTACCGCCTCCCGATGTCGTACCCGTACCGCGATCAGGACGGGCTGACCGGCGAGCAGGCCGCCCAGCGGGCCATCACCCAGATGGAGAAGCAGATCGGCGCCGATTCACTCGCGGCGATCATCATCGAGCCGATCCAGGGCGAGGGCGGATTCATCGTTCCGGCAGAGGGATTCCTCCCCACTCTGGTCGCCTGGGCGCGCGCCAACGGCGTCGTCTTCATCGCCGACGAGGTGCAAACCGGCTTCTCCCGCACCGGCGCCTGGTTCGCGTGCGAGCACGAGGACGTGGTCCCGGACATCATCACCATGGCCAAAGGCATGGCCGGCGGCATGCCCCTCTCCGCGATCACGGGACGGGCCGAACTTCTCGACAAGGTCCACCCCGGCGGACTCGGCGGCACCTACGGCGGCAACCCCGTCGCCTGTGCCGCCGCGCTCGCCGCCCTCGACACCATGCGGGCATTCGACCTGCCGGGCCGGGCTCGGCACATCGCCGACCTCGTCCTGCCTCGGTTGCACGCCCTCGCCGCCGACGTCGGTGTGATCGGTGACGTGCGCGGTCGCGGCGCCATGCTCGCCATGGAATTCGTCAAGCCCGGAACCACCGAACCGGACGCGGAGTTGACCAAGGCCATCGCCGCTCAGGCTCTCGAGCAGGGCGTCATCCTGCTGACGTGCGGTACCTACGGCAACGTGATCCGCCTGCTTCCCCCGTTGGTGATCGGCGACGACCTGCTCGAGGACGCGTTGACGGTCATCGAGGAGATAGTTCGTTCCAACGTCTGACCCGTGCGCCTTTCTGGTTGCCACCGCTACCAGAAAGGCGCACGGGCGCGAAGCGCCCGCACCCCGACCAGAAGGACTCCCATGACTGATTTCGAACGGCTCCGCACCACCCTGCCCACCGGCCTCTGGATCGACGGCGCCCAGACCGACCCGATCGACGGCGGCACATTCCCGGTTTACGACCCCGCCACCGGCGCCCACCTCGCCGACGTCGCCGACGCCGGCGGCAAGGACGCACTCCGCGCCCTGGACTCCGCCGCCGCCGTCCAGGACGAGTGGGCCGCCACCGCACCTCGGCAGCGGTCTATCATCCTGCGTTCGGCGTGGGAGAAGGTGATCGAACGCACCGACGACCTCGCCCTGCTGATGACGATGGAAATGGGCAAGGCACTGCCGGAGAGCCGCGGCGAGGTGAACTACGGCGCCGAGTTCCTGCGCTGGTTCAGCGAGGAAGCCGTCCGCATCCAGGGCCGCTACACCACCTCCCCCTCCGGCACCGGACGGATCATGGTCACCAAGGTCCCCGTCGGCCCCACCCTGGCCGTCACCCCCTGGAACTTCCCCCTCGCCATGGGCACCCGCAAGATCGGTCCCGCCCTCGCCGCCGGCTGCACCATCATCGTCAAACCCGCCGAGGACACCCCGCTGACCATGCTGCTGCTCGCCGAGATCTTCGCCGACGCCGGCCTGCCCGCCGGTGTGCTCTCGGTGCTCCCCACCCTCGACGCCGCCGCCGTCACCGCACCCCTCCTCGCCGACCCGCGACTGCGGAAGGTGACGTTCACCGGCTCCACCCGCGTCGGCAAGATCCTCATCGAGCAGTCCGCCCAGCAGGTGCTGCGCACCTCGATGGAGCTCGGTGGTAACGCCCCGTTCGTCGTGTTCGACGACGCCGACATCGATGCCGCAGTCGACGGAGCGATGGCCGCGAAGATGCGCAACGGCGGCGAGGCCTGCACCGCCGCGAACCGCCTGATCGTCGCCAACTCGGTGCGCGAGGAATTCACCACCAAGCTCACCGAGCGGATCGCCGCACTCACCGTCGGGCCGGGCAGCGAAGACGGCACCGACGTCGGTCCCCTCGTCAACGACAAGCAACGTCGCAACGTGGCGTCCCTCGTCGACGACGCCGTCGCCGCGGGGGCCCGGGTCCGCACCGGCGGTAAGTCCGTCGACGGGCCCGGCTACTTCTTCGAGCCGACCGTCCTCGACGAGGTACCCGCCGGCGCCCGCATCATCCGGGAGGAAATCTTCGGACCCGTCGCCGCCATCACCGGTTTCGACACCGAGGCCGAAGCTGTCGCCGCCGCGAACGACACCGAATACGGACTCGCCGCGTACATCTACACGCGAGACGTCGATCGCGCGTTCCGCGTCGCCGACAAGCTCGAGAGCGGCATGGTCGGCGTCAACCGCGGCGTGATTTCCGACGTCGCAGCACCCTTCGGCGGCGTCAAACAATCCGGGCTCGGCAGCGAAGGCGGCACCGAGGGCATCGAGGAATACCTCGAGACCAAATACATCGGCTTCGCGTAAACTCCCCGCCCCGAGCCAGATCGGAACCCTCGATGAAGCGATTGGTCGTTGGATATCTCGCCACCCCCAGCGGGGAGGACGGTCTGGCCCTCGGGGCGCAGCTCGCCCGCAGTCTCGGTGCCCAGCTCGACATCTGCATGGTGCTCCCGCCGGACCGGACGGTCCCGGCGCGAGTCCCGGCCGAGACCGGCTACGACGACATCCTCGCCTCCCGTGCCCAGCGCTGGCTGGACGAGGCGAAGTCGTCGGTGCCGAGCGACATCGACGTGGACGTCCACCTCAGCTTCCACGAGTCATTCGCGCAGGGTCTCCTCGACGAGGTGACCCGGCTCGGCGCACAGGCCATCGTCGTCGGTGCCGCCGGCGACGGACTCCTGGGGCGGCACTCCGTCGGTTCGGTGTCGACGGAGTTGCTGCACTCGGCACACGTTCCGCTGGCCCTGGCTCCGCGCGGTGCCCGGCATTCCACGGCCAAGAAGATCCGGGAGATCACCTGCGCACTCGGTACCCGCGCCGGCGCCGACGTGCTGCTGCGAACCGCGGTGAGAACCAGTGAACTCATGCAGGCACCCCTACGCCTGGTGTCGCTGGTGGCGCTGGACCCGCGGAACGACCTCCGCGACCACCGCGACAAACCCGAGGACATCCGCGAACGCGCCGTCGCCCACGCACAGAGCACTCTCGACACGGCACGTTCCGCTCTGCCCGAGGAGTTTCCGATCTCCGTGCTGATAGCCGACGGCTCCACCGTGGAATCGGCGGTCCGCACACTCGACTGGCAGGACGGCGACCTCGTCATGGTCGGCTCCAGCCGCCTCGCCCAACCTCATCGACTGTTCCTGGGGTCCACCGCCGCCAAGATGCTCCGTGTCCTGCCGGTACCCATGGTCGTCGTACCGAAGCAGGAGTTCTCGCACAGTGAGTAGACCTTCCACCACACCCGCCCCGGATCCACGCTTGTTCCCCACCGGAGGTTCGACCATGACGAACGACGAAGTCGCACAGGGGCCCACCGCGGGCGGGGTGAGCGCCAAGGGCCTGGCCACCGGCACGGTGGGGACATTGTCCGGTGCGATTCTCGGTATCTCCTCCGTCGCACCGGGTTACACCCTCACCGCGAGCATCGGACTGATCGTCGCCGCGGTGGGATTGAAGATGCCCGCCATCTTCATCGCCGGATTCATTCCCATGTTCCTCACCGCCTACGCGTACCGGGAGCTGAACTCCGAATCACCGGACTGCGGTGCGTCTTTCACCTGGTCGACCAAGGCGTTCGGTCCGTACGTCGGATGGATGTGCGGCTGGGGAATGGTGATCGCCACCATCATCGTGCTATCGAATCTGGCGGCGATCGCCGTCCAGTTCTTCTACCTTTTCATCGCCCGACTGTTCGACAGTCCGGGCATCGCCGATCTGCCCGGCAATAAAGTGGTCAATGTCGGCACCACACTCGTCTTCATCGGCGTCGCCACGTGGATCGCGAGTCGCGGTATCACCACCAGTGAGCGCCTGCAGGTCGCACTCGTCGGCTTCCAGATGGTGCTCCTCATCGCCTTCGCCGTGGTCGCCCTCGTCCACGTCGGGGCAGGCGAGGCGCCCGCGAACCTGTCGTTCGATCTCAGCTGGTTCGATCCCTTCTCCGGACTTGCCATCGGCGCCTTCGTCATCGGTGTCACGGGTTCGATCTTCGCTTTCTGGGGATGGGACACCTGCCTGACCCTCGGCGAGGAATCGAAGAACCCCAAGAAGACTCCCGGTCGCGCGGGACTGCTGTGCGTCGCGACGATCCTGCTGACCTACCTGCTGGTGTCGGTTGCGGCGATGATGTATGCGGGAGTCGGCGAAGAGGGCCTCGGCCTCGGTAACCCGGACAACTCGGAGAACGTGTTCGGCGCCCTCGCAGATCCCGTTCTCGGCAACTGGGGTGGCATGCTGCTGTTCCTCGCCGTGTTCGTCTCCTCGATCGCGAGCCTGCAGACCACCTTCCTCCCGGCAGCGCGCACGATGCTCGCCATGGGCGCGTACGGTGCGTTTCCGAAGAAGCTCGCCGAGGTGTCTCCCCGGTTTCTGGTGCCGTCCTACGCCACCGTCGTCGCCGGTGTGGTGACGGCCGTGTTCTACACGGTGGTCACCTTCCTGTCCGAGAGCGCCCTGCTCGACACCATTGCCGCGCTGGGAATCATGATTTGCTGGTATTACGGCATCACCGCGTTCGCCTGCGTGTGGTACTTCCGGGGACGGCTGTTCACCAGTGTCCGCAACGCTGTCTTCCGCTTCGTGTTCCCGCTGCTCGGCGGACTCATGCTGCTCGCGGTCTTCGTCATCTCGGTCGACGAGAGCATGAACCCTGAGAACGGGAGTGGCGCACAGATCGGCGGTATCGGACTCGTGTTCTACCTCGGGTTCGGCATTCTTCTGCTCGGTGCCGTCCTGATGGTGATCATGCGTTTCCGCAACCCTGCGTTCTTCCAGGGCCGAACCCTCACCCGCGAGACATCGGCGCTGCGGGACGAGAGCGATCTCGCGTCGGAGCCTGCGCCACCAAGCCTGCGATAAGGGTGCGCAGTCCGAACTCGAATGCTGCATCGGCCCGTCCGGGGTTCGGTCCGGACGTGGCCAACGCTGCCCGCATCGGCTCGTTCGCCTCCGGGGCGGTCGCCCAGACCACCTCGGGGGCAGCGAGGTCGAGCGCGGAGCCCAGAACGAAGCTGTCGACCGTCGTGATGGCGTGGAGAACCTCCGCCGGTGAGAATCCGCCGTCCGAAAAGGCTTGCGCCAGCGCGTTGTACATTCCGAACGCCACACCGGATTGCACCGTGTGCGCGGTGAACAATGGAATCAGCCGAGGATGCTCGGCGTAGTTGCGCCGATACTCGCGCGCCAGGGAGGCCACCGTCTCACTCCACTTGCCGTCGGGGTCCGCCACCACGATGCCCGCCATCACGCTGGCGCGCATCAATTCGATGATCTCCGCCCTCCCCGACACGTGGTTGTACAGCGAGGAGGGCCGCACCTTCAGCCGCTCGGCGAGGCCCGGCATCGTGAAGTCACCGGTGAGGTCCACCAGGCGAATGGCCGCTTCCGTGATGATCTCCGGTGACAGCAGCCGCTGTGATGGCCGTGGCATGAGTACGCCCCTCTGGTCGATGTTTCGCTGCCGATGGCGGGGTCGAGCTAGAAAAAGTCGAATTCGACACGTCCCACCCCTTGATCGTCGAGCACTCACCCACCATACTTAACGAATCCAATTCGTTTTAGGCAGTCGCCGAACCGGACATCCGAGGACCACAATGTTGACGATCACCGCACCGACCCCTCCCGCGCCCCTTTCCAGGACGCCGATCACGGGAGCGCGGACGACCGAACGCCCCCTGCTCCGCGTCGGGCTGGTGCAGCACCGGTGGCACGAGGACGAGCAGGACCTCCGCGCCGAACTCGACGAAGGAATCGCCGCGGCGGCTCGACTCGGAGCTCAGGTCGTCTTCCTGCCCGAGCTGACGCTGAGCCGCTATCCCGCATTCGTGGAAGGCGGTGACAACCCCGGCCGCCAGGCGGAAGTCCTCCTCACCGGCCCGACATTCACCTTCGCGGCCAAGGCGGCGGCCGAACACGGTATCCCCGTCCATGCCTCGCTCTACGAGCGCGACGACCGCGAGAGCGGCGACCAGTACGACGACGGCCTCGGGTTCAACACGGCCATCCTCGTGTCCCCGTCCGGCCGACTGCTGGCACGCACCCGCAAACTGCACATTCCGGTGACCGCCGGCTACTACGAGGACACCTACTTCCGCGGCGGACCGGCCACCGATCCATACCCGGTGCACACTGCCCTCGACGGTGTGAAACTCGGCATGCCGACCTGCTGGGACGAGTGGTTCCCCGAGGTTGCTCGCGCGTATTCGCTCGGTGGCGCCGAAGTTCTGGTGTACCCCACCGCCATCGGCTCCGAACCCGACTTCCCCCAGTTCGACACCCAGCCGCTGTGGCAACAGGTGATCGTCGGAAACGGGATCGCGAACGGCACATTCATGGTGGTGCCCAACCGCCACGGCAACGAAGGCCTCATCACCTTCTACGGGTCGTCGTTCATCTCCGATCCCTACGGCCGCATTCTCGTTCAGGCACCGCGTGACGAATCCGCCGTCCTGGTCGCCGATCTCGACCTTCAGCAGCGAGAAGACTGGCTCGCACTGTTCCCGTTTCTCACGACGAGGCGACCCGACACCTACGGCGCCCTCACCGAACCCGTCGATCACGCCTCCCCCTTCGGGAAAGCCTGATGAGCTGGCGCATGCCCGCGGAGGGCGAACCTCACGAGCGCACCTGGATGGCCTTTCCCAGCGAGGGATACTCGCTCGGGGACACTCCCGCAGCCCACCACGAGGCCCGCAGCACCTGGGCCGCGGTGGCACACGCGATCGCCCGGTTCGAACCCGTCACCGTCGTGGTCGACCCGGACGAGATGGCCGTCGCGAGGGAATACCTCTCCCCTCACATCGACGTCGTCGAGGCCCCGCTGAACGACGCCTGGATGCGCGACATCGGTCCCACCTTCGTGGTGTCCGAGGACGGCAGGCTCGGAGGCGTCGACTGGGTGTTCAACGGGTGGGGCGGCCAGGACTGGGCACGGTGGGACCGCGATTCCACGATCGGCAAGATGGTGGTCGAGCGGTCCGGCGCCGAACTCGTCGAGTCGACGCTCGTCAACGAGGGCGGCGGAATTCAAGTGGACGGCCTCGGCACCGTGTTGGTCACCGAGACCGTGCAACTCGATCCCGGCCGCAATCCGGGACTCTCCAAGGCCGATGTCGAGGCCGAACTCGCGCGCACCCTCGGCGCCACGAACGTCATCTGGTTGCCCCGCGGACTCACCCGCGACTCCGACACGTTCGGCACGCGCGGACACGTCGACATCGTGGCCGCCATCCCGTCTCCGGGCGTCATCCTGGTGCACGATCAGCGCGACCCGGAACACCCCGACTTCGAGGTCAGCAGGACCGTCATCGACCTGCTGAAGCAGACCACGGACGCCCGCGGCCAATCCTGGCAGATCATTCCGGTGCCGGCGCCGACGGTGCTCCGCGACAACGAGGGATTCGTCGACTACAGCTACATCAACCATCTCGTCGTCAACGGTGGAGTGATCGCCTGCAGTTTCGACGATCCCGCCGACGAGGAGGCCGTCGCGCTCCTGTCGTCCGCCTACCCCGGACGTGACGTGGTGACCGTCGATGCACGACCCCTCTTCGCCCGCGGCGGCGGAATCCACTGCATCACGCAGCACCAGCCCGTGGTGCGCTGACGCACCCGTGAGTACTTGTTAACCGCGGGGGGGCTGTTGCGAAATTGAGGGTCGGGGTGCCCGCGTGTCTACATGCTGTGACCTGCGGTTTCCTGGATAATGTGTTGGTGGCCAAGGGATATCGACCGGTAGATCGTGATCAGCAGTTCCTGTTGCCGCCGGACATGCGGGAGTGGTTACCGGCCACCCATCCGGTGTGGACGGTGATCGAGATCGTCGGCACCCATCTCGATACCCGGGCGTTCCATCACGACCGCCGCACCGGCGGTGCGGGGCGGGCCGGCTACGACCCGGACATGCTGGTGACCTTGCTGATCTGGGCGTGGTCGCGGGGAGTGCGCTCGTCCCGGCAGATCGAGCGGGCCTGCTCGGAGGTGGTGTCCTACCGGGTGATCTGCGCCGGAGACGCCCCCGATCACGCGACGATCTCGCGGTTCCGCAAGGACAACCACACCGCCTGCGAGGAGTTGTTCACGCAGGTCCTGATCCTGGCCGCGCGGATGGGACTGGGCCGACTCGAAACGATCGCGTTGGACGGGGTGAAGATCGCCTCGAACGCCTCGAAGGACGCCAACCGCACCGAGGACGGGCTCCGCCGAGCGGCCGAGGCGGAGGCCGCGCGGATCGCCGCGGCGGCGGCGGCCGCGCACGCGGCGTGCGACGACGCCGAGGACGACCTCTACGGCAACGACGGTCCGGGACCGGGGCAGGTGCCGGCGGAGTTGGCCGATCCGGCGACCCGCTCAGCGCGGATCGCGGAGGCGTTGGCCCAGCTCGAGACGGAAAAGCAGGACCAGGATGCCGACCGGGACCGTAAGGCCCACGATTATCTGAGCAGGCTCGATGCGGGTCAGACGGTGATGGGGCGGGTGCCGGTGGGGGCCGAGGTCGCCGCCGCCGAGCGGCGGCTGGCGCAGGCGGTCGCCGCGCAGCAGGGTGTGCTCGACCGGTTCCGGGATGCTCCCGCCGCCGGTCGGGGCCGGTTCGTGCCGAAACCGGTCGACGAGCATCATCTGGTGCGGCGGCGGCGCACCGAACTCGAAACCGCCCTGTGTAAACACCGCGAGCGCATCGCCGCCGCCGGGCAGCGGCGCCGCAACATCACCGACCCGGACTCGCGGTTGCAGCCGCTGCGCGGCGGCGGGTGGCTACAGGGATACAACTGTCAGGCGTTCACCAGCGAGGACGGGGTGATCCTGGCCACCGGGGTCGGGACCAGCCCCGCGGACTATGACTACTTCCCTGACCTGGTCGACAAGGTCGGCAAGGCCGCGCAACTGATCGACGCCACCCGTCGCGGCCGAACACTTCCCACCGACCCGCCCCCTACCGGCCCGGACCCCGCCGACCCGACACCGGAGGAGTTGATCGGGGTGATGCTCTTCGACGCCGGGTACTGCTCGCGGAGCAACCTGACCTCGCCCGGCCCGGACCGGTTGATCGCGACCGGCAAGAGCCGGGACCTCGAGGCCGCCGCGGCCGACGATCCGATTGCTGGATCCGCACCACCGCACCCGCACCCGGATCCAATCCGGGCGATGGCCGATCGGCTACGCACCGAGGACGGCATCGCCACCTACCGCAAACACAACCTCGGCTTCCGCCGGTTCACCAGCCGCGGCCTCGACCGGGCCCGCAGCGAATGGGCGTTCCACGCCGCCGTCCACAATCTCGGCAAGATCCTCACCCACCTCACCGGCGGAACCACCCTCCCGGCCACCACCTGACCGAGAGCCGCAAAGGTGCGGGATCCCCCACCGCGGCACCCCCTCACCCGCCAGCGCGGTCACACATTTCGCAACAGCCCCCGGGCGGTTAACAAGTACTCACGGGTGGCGGAGCCGCCAGGTTAGGCGAGCTCGAACCGGTCGAGGTTCATCACCTTGTCCCACGCGGACACGAAGTCCCGCACGAACTTCTGCTTTGCGTCATCGGAGGCATACACCTCCGCGAGAGCACGCAGCTCGGAGTTCGAGCCGAACACGAGGTCGACGCGGGTTCCGGTCCACTTCACCTCCCCGGTGACGCGGTCGCGGCCCTCGTAGATCTCCGAGTCCGTGGACCTCGGCGCCCATGTCGTGCCGAGGTCGATCAGGTTCGCGAAGAAATCGTTGGTCAGCGTCCCCGGCTTCGACGTGAAGACGCCCGCTTCCGACCTGGTGTTGTAGTTCGCGCCGAGCACCCGCAGGCCCCCGACGAGAACCGTCATCTCGGGAGGGGTCAACGTCAGCAGGTTGGCCTTGTCGACCAACAGGAATTCCGCCGGCAGACGGTTGCCCTCGCCGAGGTAGTTGCGGAAACCATCCGCAGTCGGCTCGAGCGCAGCGAACGACTCCACATCGGTCTGTTCCTGTGTGGCATCGGTGCGACCGCCAGTGAACGGCACCTCGACATCGTGTCCGGCATCCTTCGCAGCCCGTTCGACGGCAGCAACGCCACCGAGCACGACGAGGTCGGCAAACGAGACCCGCTTGTTTCCGGTCTGGGCGGTATTAAAGGACTCCTGAATTCCCTCGAGGGTCTTCACCACCTGGGCGAGCTCGGCCGGGTTGTTGACCTCCCAGCTCGCCTGCGGCTCGAGACGGATACGGCCGCCGTTGGCGCCGCCGCGCTTGTCGCTGCCCCGGAACGAGGAGGCCGACGCCCACGCGGTCGAGACCAACTCGGCAACAGTCAGTCCCGACTCGAGGATCTGACTCTTCAGCGACGCGATGTCGTCGGCATCGACGAGCTCGTGAGTGACCGCGGGGATGGGGTCCTGCCACAGCAGGGTCTCGTCCGGCACGAGCGGGCCAAGGTAACGGACGATCGGGCCCATATCACGGTGCGTCAGCTTGTACCACGCCTTGGCGAAGTCGTCGGCGAGCTGACCCGGGTTCTCCAGCCAGTTGCGGGTGATCTTCTCGTAAGCCGGGTCGATTCGCAGCGCCAGGTCCGTCGTCAGCATCACCGGCACATGAGTCTTCGACGCATCGTGCGCATCGGGCACGGTGCCCGCACCGGCGCCGTCCTTCGGGATCCACTGCCACGCACCGGCGGGACTCGTGGACAGCTCCCACTCGTACCCGTACAGGGTTTCGAGGAAACTGTTGTCCCACGTCCGCGGGGTCGGCGTCCAGGCACCCTCGAGACCACTGGTGATGGTGTCGCCACCCTTACCCGTGCCGAAGGCGCTCTTCCAGCCCAGACCCTGTTCCTCGAGCGGAGCAGCCTCGGGCTCGGGCCCGACCAGATCGGCCGGTCCGGCGCCGTGGGTCTTGCCGAAGGTGTGTCCGCCGACGATCAGTGCAGCGGTTTCGACATCGTTCATCGCCATCCGCGCGAACGTCTCGCGGATGTCCCGTGATGCTGCGACGGGATCCGGGTTGCCGTTCGGGCCTTCGGGATTGACGTAGATCAGACCCATCTGGACCGCACCGAGCGGCTTTTCGAGGTTCCGGTCACCGGTGTAACGCTCGTCGCCGAGCCAGGTGAGTTCCGGGCCCCAGTAGACGTCTTCCTCGGGCTCCCACTGATCCACCCGGCCCGCGCCGAAGCCGAAAGTCTCGAAGCCCATCGACTCGAGTGCGCAGTTGCCGGCGAAGACGATCAGGTCGGCCCACGAGATGGTCTTGCCGTACTTCTTCTTCACCGGCCACAGCAGGTGCCGTGCCTTGTCGAGGTTGGCGTTGTCGGGCCAGCTGTTCAGCGGCGCGAAGCGCTGCATCCCGGCGCCGGCACCACCGCGGCCGTCGGTAACGCGGTAGGTCCCCGCGGCGTGCCACGCCATCCGGACGAACAGCGGACCGTAGTGGCCGTAGTCGGCGGGCCACCAGTCCTGCGAGGTCGTCATAACCTCCTCGATGTCCCGTTTCAGGGCCTCGAAGTCCAGGTTCTCGAGTTCCCGGGTGTAGTCGAAGTCCTCGTCCATGGGATTCCGCACGGCGGGGTTCTTCTGCAGGATCTTCAGGTTGAGCTGGTTCGGCCACCAGTCACGGTTACCGCCGCCCCGAGTCGGATGCTCGAGCCGACCGTGCGCGACGGGGCAGCCGCCGCTCTCCGCAGGTTCCGTTTGGGCCTCGGCGATGGGCGGGTGCTCTTCTGCGAGAGTCCGGGTGGTGTCAGACACGGCTTTCCTTCCAAAAGGGGATAATTCGGGCTGTTGATGAATGAGCGCTACGAGGTGAGCGATGTCGAGCAGTTGGCGCACAGGCCCCAGAAGATGACCTCCGCCTCGTCGACATGGAATCCGTTGTCGTGGACAGCGGGCAGGCACGGTGACTCACCGACAGCGCAATCGACGTCCGCGATGGCTGCGCAGGACCGGCAGACCACGTGATGGTGGTTGTCACCGACCCGCGTCTCGTAGCGAGCGACCAAACCCGCCGGCTGGATCTTGCGCACTAAACCGGCAGCAGTCGCCGTGTGCAAAATGCCGTACACCGCCTGCTGAGACACACCGGGAAGCACTGCACGCACTTCTCCGAGGATCGTCTCCGTATCGGCGTGTGGATTTTTTTGCACTGCCTCCAGCACTGCCACTCGAGGACGCGTCACACGCAGCTCGGCCGCACGCAATTGCTCTGCGTACACTATGACCTACCAATCTGGAACGAGTCAAGACTTTGCGAAAATATCTGGCAATTCATGCAACTCGGATGCCAGGCAGGACAACGACGTGGTGCCGCATCCGTTCTGATCACGAAGAACCCTCAGCTGCATCGGATTTGGCATAGTGCCGCGTGACGGACCAGCAACGGCGGGCTGCGGTACCCGAAGGTGCAGTATCGCAGCCGAGTGCCCGCTCCACGGATCTCTCGATCCGTGGAGCGGTCAGCGTTGCGAGGCAATCAGTGAGCGATCTTTTCCTTCAGCCAGTCATGGAACTCGCCGATGTGGTGCTCGCTGGGCACGAGCACACCACCGTCGCGGTAGCGGCGCGAGGCCATCGCGGGCTGGCACCGCTCGCACGCGTCGAAGTCCTGCTGGTTGACCCGATGGAACAGTTCCACGGAGCGGTCGAGGTCCTTTCCGCTCGCGATCACGTCGGGCAGGTACAGCCAGTCGCATTCGACGATGGTGTGGTCGGCCGCCAGTGGGAACATTCGGTGGACGATGACGTGATCGGGGACGAGATTGACGAACACCGTCGGTCGCACGGTGATCGCGTAGTAGCGCCGGTCCTGCTCCGGGGCGATACCGGGGATGACGTCGTGACCGGCTGAGCCGTCGACGGTGAACCCTTCGACATCCTCACCGAACTCGGCACCGTGCCCGACGTAGTACTGCGCCGCATAGCCGTCGGCAAATTCCGGCAGAACCTCGGTCAGTTCCGGGTGGATCGTCGCGCAGTGGTAGCACTCCATGAAGTTCTCGATGATGAGCTTCCAATTGGCCTTCACGTCGTAGACGATGCGACGGCCGAGATCCAAGTCAGCGATCTTGTATCGATCGATCGATTCCACGTCGCCGAGTCGGTCTCGAATGTCCTGAATGACTGTCCGATCGAACGACTCGGGCTCGTCGGCGAGATTGAGCCAGACGTAGCCGAGCCATTCCTGCACTGCCACCTTCTTCAGTCCGTACTCGACACGGTCGATGTCGGGCATCTTGGTCAGGTTGGGCGCCGCGACAAGCTTGCCTTCGAGGTCGTACGTCCATGCGTGGTACGGGCACTGGAAAGACCTCTTGACCTCTCCGCTCTCTTCCATGCACAGTCGGGCGCCGCGGTGGGCGCAGATGTTGAGGAAGGCACGGATCTCGCCGGTCCTGGATCGTGTCACGATGACGCTTTCACGACCGACCTGAACGGTCTTGAAAGCCCCGGGCTTGTCGAGATCACCCGACCGTACAGCGCAGAACCACATCTGCTCGAAGACCTTCTCTTGTTCGAGCGTGAAGATGTCGCTGTCGGTGTAATAGGTTCCCGGGAGCGTGGAGATGAGACTCTCGGGCAGGTGCGTGGTTGTCACTGTGGGGTCTCCCTTAGTGGTTGATCTCGTGGATCTGCGGGCTGGAAGAAGGTCTACAAGAAGGTTCAGAGCGGTGCCGGCAGCGCGCAGAGTTGGCGGCGCCAGCGGGTGAACAGGCGGACCTGGTCGACGCCGAGGACTGCAACGGGTTGCCCGTCTCGGCGGTAGACGGCGAGGAAGCTTCCTGCTTCCAAGCTTCCCTCTTCGATGGTGAATTCGGTGTCGGGCCCGGCGATTCCAGCGAATTGGATACGCGAACCGTACTGATCGGACCAGAAGTACGGTGGCTTGACCTGCTGACCCTGATACTCACCCGAGAGGAGGGACGACACTGCGATCGCCGGGCGTTCCGAGGCGCCGGTCCAGTGCTCGACGCGGCGGTGGGCGCCGGATGTGTCCATCCAGGCTGCACAGTCGCCGACTGCAACAACGCCTGGGATCGAGGTGGTGCCGCCGCGGTCGCACAGCACGCCGTTACCGAGTTCGATGCCGCTCCCTGCGAGCCATTCGGTGTTCGGGATCCCGCCGATGCCCACGACGACGACGTCGGCGGGCAGGTGACGGCCGTCGACAAGATCGACGCCGGTCACACGGTGTGCACCGGTCAACCCCGCGACGCCGACTCCGCAGTGCAACCTGGTGCCGTTGTCGCCGTGGAGACGGGCGACGGCGGATCCCAGTTGCGGACCGAGTGCGCCGATGAGCGGTGAAGGGGCAGCCTCGACGACTGTGACGTCCAGTCCCAGCTTGCGCGCTGTGGAGGCGACCTCGGCGCCGATGAAGCCGGCGCCGATGACTACCAGTGTGGCGCCGGGGACGAGTTCTGCGCGCAGCCGGTCTGCGTCGTCGATTGTGCGTAGGACATGGACGCCGGCTAGATGCTCGGTGTCCGGCCACGCCCTCGCACGTGAACCGGTGGCGAGGACGAAGCCGTCGGCGGCCAGCTGTGAACCGTCACTGAGCGTGACGCTGCGGGTGCCGGCATCGAGGTTTGTTGCAGACAGTCCGAGCATCCAATTCGCCTGAAGGTCTTCCCCTTCCGGTTCCAACGTGAGGCAGGTTTCGTCGATGTCTCCGGCCAGATACTCCTTCGACAGCGGCGGCCGGTCGTAAGGCCGGTTGCGCTCCGCTCCGACAATGTTCAGCTCACCTTCGAAACCCTGTGCGCGCAGGGCACGCGCGGCACTGAGACCGGAGAGGGATGCCCCGATGACGGCGATACTTTTCATGCGTTCCCCTCCGCGTTGAGGCGGCTACGAATATCGGGCGGCAGGTTCGGCGCTTCGGTGCTGACCTCCACGTAGATCACCTCGTCCTTGATCAGGACCTCATGAGTTCGCACGGGTAGCTTCGCGGGTGGCGCATCGACCGCCCCGCTTCGAAGGTTGAACTTCGACGCATGCAGTGGGCACTCGACCTCGCATCCCTCGAGCCAGCCGTCTGCCAACGAGGCGTCCTGGTGCGAGCAAGTGTCGTCTATTGCGAACACCTCACCATCGTCGGTGTGAAACACGGCGATCGGGGGGGAGGTGTCGACGCGGCGTGCGTCACCGCGAGGTAAGGAGGCTAGCGGACAGACCTCGAGCATAAGATGCCTCTCTGTAGCGCGATGCGAAACAAGTCCTGCGTTACGCAACAGTGTGACAATGGTCATAGCGCAGTGTCAAGAGGAGCTGCGCGTCCCGCCGAACTGATGGATGCTCGCAACTCCTCAGCAACCGCAAGGGAACAAGGACACGGGAATTTTCACTGAACTCCTAGTCACACCATGAATAGCGGGGACTCCACGTTGTCGGCCGCCCGCAACGTCGGCACGCCTTTGCGTCCGCCGGGAGGCGATCCGCGACCGATGCAAGCTGGGCGACTCATGAGTCCCCACGAACTGCCCCGCAGGGGCGTTGACCCGCCGGTTCAGCCGGTCTAAGCTATTCTGCGTCTGATATATCAATTGTCGTCAGGGTAATCCATCTGTTATTGCGACGACCCCTCCCGGTCCGACGACGTATCTCTTGGTCTTCGCGCCCCTCGAGAGCGACCACCGCACCCCACGCGACTTCAGTCGCCAATCGGGTCAGGCGTTTCGTGTACGACCGACAACTCGCCGCACTGGTCCATTTCACCTATTCGTCACCCAGAAAGGCATATTCCGTGGCAACTGCGACACTGCTCGACGGCAAGGCCGTCAGCGCGCAGATCAAGGACAACCTGGCCGACCGGATCGCAGTGCTGCAATTGCAGGGAATCCGGCCTGGCTTGGGAACCATTCTCGTCGGCGACGACCCCGGCAGCCATGCCTACGTCGCCGCGAAGCACCGCGACTGCCGAAGCATCGGATTGAATTCCCTCGAGGTTCGCCTGCCGGCGACCGCTGCACAGGAAGATATCGAGGCGGCCGTCCTGCGGCTGAACGCGGACAATTCGTGCACCGGCTTCATCGTTCAACTGCCGTTGCCGAAGCACATCGACACCCACCGGATCCTTGCGTTGATCGATCCCCCAAAGGATGCGGACGGGTTGCACCCGACGAATCTCGGGCGTCTGGTGCTCGGGATGCCGGGACCGTTGCCGTGCACCCCCCGCGGCATCATCGAATTACTTCGTCATCATGATGTCCCGATCACCGGCGCTCGGTTCTGCGTCATCGGGTGTGGTGTAACTGTTGGTAGGCCACTCGGGCTGATGCTGACCCGCCGCAGCGAACATGCCACGGTGACCCTGTGCCATGAAGCGACGGTCGACACGGCTACTCACACGCGCGATGCCGACGTCGTGATTGCTGCGGCGGGAGTTGCCAACCTGGTGCAACCGGACTGGATCCGCGCAGGTGCCACTGTGTTGTCGGTGGGTATCACCCGCACGGTGGAGGGAATTCTGGGCGATGTGCATCCCTCGGTCGACCGCGTCGCAGGAAAGCTCAGCGGGGCAACAGGCGGTGTCGGTCCGATGACGCGGGCGATGCTGCTCACGAACGTCGTCGAGATGGCAGAGGGCATCGGACCGGGCTGACGCGTGGTGGCTCTCCGCTCCGAGGCAGTGTCAGATCGAGCGAGTTCAGGCGCTGGGCGTGACGGATTGCCGGAAGCCCATCCGTTCGCTGATCTCGGCGGCCGCCGCGATGACATCCGGCACCACGAGGCGCATCCGGGCCTCGGTGAAGCGGTACACAGGCCCGGAGACGCTCAGCGCGGCCGCGATTCTGCCGTCGTAGCCCCGGACCGGCGCCGCGATGGCATTCAGCCCTTTCTCGTACTCTTCGACGACTACGGCGTAGCCGAGACTCCTGGCCGCGTCCAGTTCCTCGTCGAGCGCCTCGACCGACGTGATGGTGTCCTCGGTAAACCGCTCGAGCACCGTTGCGCCCAGGACTTCATGCCGTTGGTGCACGTCCAAGTGGGCAAGGAGTATTTTTCCGCTTGCCGTCGCGTGCACCGGTGTCGGCTCGCCGATCCAATTCTGTGTGCCCACGGAGGCGGGCCCTCGTACCTGGTCGAGGTGGATGGCATAGCGGGAACGTAGAACGGCGACGTTCACGGTTTCGCCCAGTTTCGCGGCGAGTCGCTCGCATACGGCGTGGCCCTGCTCCGTTATCTCGAGCCGTTCGGGAACAGACGCGGCGAGGCGCAGGATGCCTAAGCTCAGGCGGTATTTTCCCCGGTCGTAGGTTTGCACAACCATTTCGTGCTCTTCCAGCGAAGCCAGCAGACGGGACACCGTGGACTTGTGCACCCCGATTTCCGCGGCGATCGCACTGACCCCGACCTCACCATTGCGGGCGAGAACCTCCAGCACTTGAAATGCCCGGTCTACCGACTGGACACCGCCGTCAGTAGCCCGCGCTCCGTTGCTGTTGGTCATGAAGCAACTATACGAAAGTTCTCTTGGTGCTGACGGACGCCCTGGTGTCGGGCATAGACCCCTCGTGGGTTCACCGATCAGTGTGGTGACCCACCCCGATCAGCGTGTCGACCGAGTCGACATTCTGGCCGACGCTCTCCACGGATGCCCGCCGCCTCCTGGGCCGATCCGGACACCTGTCGTACCAACTTGCTAAGTACTAATATATCAATCGGCGTCGACACAAGCGAGGCTCGGCATGTCCATGGCCTACGCATAGCTCGTTCGCGGTCCTACGAACCAGCGAACGAGACCGTGCCAACGACCTTCAGGGAGCGGAGTACGTGAGGAATCGACCTCGCCCATGCTCTGGCCAGCAGGTGTCAACTTCTCGCAGAGAGCGTGAATTCGCAAATTAGTGATTTATGTCATTTTGGTCGCCGGACTTGACATAGATCACAGTTGGCCGCAGTGTTGTTCCCCATAGAAAACGTCGTTGCGCTATAAGCAACACAATTCGGGACCGGGACGCCTCGCACCGGGCAGTCCGGACTCCGTTCACAAACCTACTCAGCGATGTGCTGCAGGGAGACCGATGTGACAACAAATGGCAACTCACTCGATGCGGATACGGAAGCGACCCCCCACCAATCACGCCGCTGCGAGGTAGTCGACCCCCGCCCCGTCGACGGGGCCACCACCCCCCGCGCGGACGACTTGGCCCCCGATCCTCGCGCCGTCGACGGGGCCACCGATCCTCGCGCCGTCGACGAGGCGGAGGGCGTCGCACCCGAGAAGAAGACCGACCGCGTGGTGTTCGGGATTACAACCGCCATCGTGGGGGCGATCCTGGGGTGGGGACTGCTATGGCCGGCGACCTTGACGAACACGATGTCGTCGATTCTGGACTGGGTGGTGACTAACCTTGGCTGGCTATTCGTCGTCTCCGCCACAGGATTCGTCTTGTTCGCGCTGTGGCTGGCGCTGAGCCGGTACGGGCGAATCACCCTCGGCAAGGATGGGGAGAAGCCAGAGTTCAAGACCGTCAGCTGGGTTGCGATGATGTTCAGCGCCGGCATGGGAATCGGTCTGATTTTTTGGGGCGTGACGGAACCGCTGACTCATTTCGTCCAGCCGCCACCTGGAATCACCGATTCCACGGTGGGAACCGCGATGGCGACCGCGCTGTTCCATTGGGGACTACACCCGTGGTCGATGTATGCAGTGGTTGGTCTGTCGATCGCCTACGGCACCTACCGGATGGGGCGCAAGCAGCTCATCAGCTCGTCCTTCATTCCGCTGATCGGCCGCCGCGCCGAGGGGCCGATCGGCAAGGTCATCGACATCTTGGCCATCTTCGCCACAATGTTCGGCACTGCCGCTTCACTTGGCCTCGGAGCACTCCAAATCGGCTCCGGCGTAGAGGTTCTCGGGTGGATTGGCGAGGCCGGGACTCTCCTTGTCATCGCGATCGTGGCTATACTCACCCTTGCCTTCGTGGCCTCGGCCGTTTCCGGAATTTCTCGCGGTATTCAGTGGCTTTCGAACATCAACATGGTGCTTGCACTTCTTCTAGCCGTCTTCGTATTCGTCGCCGGCCCCACCGTGTTCATCTTGAATCTGTTGCCCACCACGTTGGGCGACTACGCCTCCCAGATTGCCAGCATGTCGGCGCGCTCGGCTGCATCCGGCGATGCGGCGACCGAAACGTGGCTCTCCTCCTGGACCATCTTCTATTGGGCATGGTGGATCTCGTGGACCCCGTTCGTCGGTATGTTCCTGGCTCGGATAAGCCGAGGCCGGACCATTCGCCAGTTCGTAGTCGGAGTAATCCTGATCCCGAGTTCCGTGAGCCTTGTATGGTTCGCAGTGTTCGGTGGGGCTGCTATCGGCGAACAGCGTGACGGTACCGACCTGTTCTCTCGTGGCACTCCGGAATCGCAACTGTTCGGCATGCTGGACAACCTGCCACTTGCTGGCGCATCGTCACTTCTCGTGATGGCGCTAGTCGCAATCTTCTTCGTCTCGGGCGCGGACGCTGCTTCGGTAGTCATGGGAACACTGTCCCAACGTGGAACGCTGGAACCGACCCGCTCGACCGTCGCGTTCTGGGGTGTTGCCACTGGAGGCGTTGCCATGCTGATGTTGTGGACCGGCGGATCGGACGCACTGAACGGCCTGCAGACGATGACGATCATCGTCGCCGCTCCGTTCGCAGTGGTGATGATCGGCATGTGTGTGTCGCTGTATCGCGACATCACCCGAGATCCACTGATCACAGACCTTCGGAAGCCGCGGCGGGTGGGCACCCCGCACAGATAGGCCAGCACAACGTCAGAGGCCCGCCCTGAATCCACCGGATAAAGGCCGGGCCTTGACGATTGGCTCGGCGCTCGAATTCATACCTCGCATCCAGGTCGCCTGAGCGCCACGCCATCGACGTCGGAGGGATGCTTACCCATCGCTTCTGCCGCGCACTACATCGGAGCCGAATGTCCTTGCACAACGTCACCACAGTCGCCGCACCCCCGCAGGAAACGGATTGGCGCCTACAGGCACGGTGCCGGTCGGAAGGCATGGAGGTGTTCTTCTCGCCCTGCGGGGAAAGTAAGCCACGGCGCGCCCAACGAGAACGAGCGGCAAAGGCCATCTGCGCCGCATGCCCGGTCATTGATTGGTGTCGCGATTATGCACTCACCACGAGGGAACCGTATGGGGTGTGGGGCGGGATGTCGGAATCCGATCGCCGTAAGAGCGCCGAGATCGGCACGGAAATCAGGGTTCGAAGCCTGCATTTTCTGCAATGCGATCGGCAGGAGCAACCGCCGAAATCGACAGCTCCGCTCATTCGATCGCTTCACTCGACTTCCATGATGACCTCCACTTCTACCGGTGCATCAGTCGGTAGCGCAGCCTCCCCGACCGCGGAACGCGCATGAATCCCGGCGGGCCTCCGCGCCGGCCGGGGTTCATGCGCCCAAGCCGCAAGTCTGGCGATACCACCCAAAGGCAGGGGTTGACCGCCCCTGTGACACACACTACTGTGATTGATATATCAGTTGTCGACTTGCCCCGCGGCTGCTGGTCATCCGTTCTCACTGAGCACATCGACTGTCGGCCCACAGCGACAGCGCATGCCGAGGCGATCCGCGGGGAGCAGGCGATCGCACAACCACTCCAGGAAGGACCATCATGGGTTCACCGCGCGTAGTGATCATCGGAGCCGGCATCGTCGGCACGAACCTGGCCGACGAGCTCACAGCTCGGGGCTGGGACAAGATCACCGTCCTCGACCAGGGGCCGCTGCCACTGACCGGCGGCTCGACGTCGCACGCACCGGGCCTCGTGTTCCAGACCAACGCGTCCAAGACGATGACTGAATTGGCTCGATACACCGTCGAGAAGTTCATGAGCCTGGACGTCGACGGCGAATGGTGCTTCAACCAGCTCGGTGGACTCGAGGTCGCCACCACCGAAGAGCGACTCGCGGACCTGCACCGTAAACAGGGCTGGGCCACCTCCTGGGGTATCGACGGCAGCATCCTCGACCCTGCCGAGTGTGCGAAGCTCCACCCGCTTCTCGACGAGAAGCGGGTCCTCGGCGGCTTGTACGTCGAGACCGACGGACTCGCCAAGGCCTCCCGTGTCGTCGTTGCGCTCGCCCGGCGGGCAGAAGCCCGCGGCGCGGCGTTCCAGGGGTCGACGAAGGTAATCGGTATCGAGCACTCCGGCGGCAAGGTTACCGGAGTCACCACCAATCACGGCGTAGTACCTGCCGACATCGTCGTGTCCTGCGCCGGGTTCTGGGGCCCCGACGTCGGTGAGCTGATCGGCATGGACGTGCCATTGCTCCCCCTGGCGCACCAGTACGCGAAAACCGGTCAGATTCCCGAATTGGTCGGTCGCAACACCGAACTCGCCGAGGCGGGCTTCCCGATCCTGCGGCACCAGGATCAGGACCTCTACTTTCGCGAGCACGTCGACCGCCTCGGCATCGGCACCTACGCGCACCGTCCGATGCCGGTAGACACCCGCGGGCTGACCGACAGCGACGAGATTTCCGACTCCGACATGCCGTCGATGCTGGCGTTCACGGAAGAGGACTTCGCACCGTCGTGGGAGCAGTCCAAACTGCTACTTCCCTGCCTCGAGACCGCGAAGATCGAGCACGGATTCAACGGGGTCTTCTCCTTTACCCCTGACGGCGGACCGCTCATCGGCGAGTCCCCCGACATCGCCGGATTCTGGATCGCCGAAGCAGTCTGGGTGACGCATTCTGCCGGTGTCGGCCGGGCCGTCGCGCAGCTGCTCGTCGACGGCCGCTCCGAGGTCGAGTTGCACGGCTGCGACGTGCACCGCTTCGAGGAGTTTCAGCTCGACCCCGACTACGTCAGCGAGACGTCCCAGCAGAACTTCGTCGAAATCTACGATGTCCTGCATCCCCTACAGCCCAAAATTTCACCCCGTGACGTACGCGTCAGCCCGTTCCACGCTCGGCAGAAAGAGCTCGGCGCAGTCTTTCTGGAGGGCGCCGGCTGGGAGCGCCCGCACTGGTACGAAGCAAACGCCCACCTGGTCCAGCAGCTTCCCACCGAGTGGCAGCCGCCGGCCCGCGAGTCCTGGGCGGCGAAGTTCCACTCCCCCATCGCCGCGGCTGAGGCGTGGAAGACCCGCACCTCGGTGGCGATGTACGACATGACACCGCTCAAGCGTCTCGAGATTTCCGGCCCCGGCGCCCTTGCCCTGCTCGAACGCCTGACCACAAGCAAGATGGACAAGTCGATCGGGTCCGTCACCTACACCCTCGCCCTCGACGCCGCTGGTGGGGTGCGCAGCGATCTCACCGTTGCACGTTTGTCCGACAACGTTTTTCAGGTCGGCGCAAACGGCAACCTCGACCTCGACTACTTCCGCCGCCAGGCGCCCGACGACGGTACCGTCCAGGTCCGCGACATCACCGGCGGCACCTGCTGCATCGGCCTGTGGGGACCTCGTGCCCGGGATCTGGTGCAGGCGATCAGCCGGGACGACTTCGCGAACGAGAACTTCAAATACTTTCGTTCCAAGCAGGTCCGGATCGGCGGAATCCCGGTCACCGCGATGCGGCTGTCCTATGTCGGTGAACTCGGCTGGGAGCTGTACACCTCGGCCGACTACGGGCAACGTTTGTGGGACGTGCTCTGGGCGGAGGGGCAGAAGTACGAGGTCATCGCCGCCGGCCGTGCAGCGTTCAACAGTCTGCGGATGGAGAAGGGTTACCGCTCGTGGGGCTCCGACATGACCACCGAGCACAATCCCTATGAGGCCGGTCTCGGTTTCGCGGTCCGCCCGCAGAAGGGTGACTTCGTGGGCCGCGACGCACTCGAGGGTGTCTCCGATGACACCGTGACCCGGCGGCTGGCGTGCTTGATGATCGATGACCGCACGTCGGTCGTGCTGGGCCACGAACCCGTTTTCGTCGACGGCAAGCCAGCAGGCTATGTCACCAGCGCTTCGTTCGCCCACACCGTCGGGGCGCCGATCGCCTACGCGTGGCTGCCCGCCGGCGCGACGGTCGACACCGCGGTCGAGATCGAGTACTTCGGTCGGCGTATCCCCGCCACCGTCGTGGCCGAACCGCTCGTCGACCCCGAGATGAAGAAGATCCGGTCGTAGTTCTCTGTCGGGGTGCCGGCTCGCTGCTCAGGGGCCGGCACCCTCGCTCGGTCAGGACCTTTGCTTCATCTCTGCCCTTCCCCACCGACAGGACGACCCACTCATGCGACATGACACGATCAGCGCATTTCTCGCGTCGCTCGCCGACCGCGTACCCGCACCCGGCGGTGGTGCCACCGCTGCGCTACACCTCGGTCAATCCGCTGCGCTCGTAGCGATGGTGGCTCGATACACGACCGGTGACCGGTACGCCGAACACAGCGCTCTGATCGAGCGTGTGTGCACCGGAGCGGATACGGTCCGCGAGCGGGCACTGGAGCTTGCCGAGGACGATATGGCGGCATTCAGTTTCGTAATCGACACCTACACGCTTCCCAAGAGCACTGATGCGGAGATCGCCGCACGATCGGCAGCGATCGAGAACGCTCTCGTGAGCGCGGCGCGAGTTCCGGCCGAGGTCATCAATGCAGCATGGGTGGTGGTCGCGCTTGCCGAGGAGCTCGTATCGGTCGCGAACCGCAATGTCGTCAGTGACGTCGCGGCTGCCGCAGAGGCGGCCCGAGCGGCAGCCACAACAGCTCGGGTCAATGTCGAGATCAATCTGCCCGGCATCACCGATGCGAACATCCGACAGTCCCTCGTCGACACTGCCGCCACTGTCGATGCCCTCACCGACCGCGCCGATGCCGTCACCGCCCGAGTGAGAAAGCAATTGAACCTCGTCGGAACGCCCAGCAGCGAGTGAGGTCATCGTGGGTGAACTGCTCTCTCCCGAGGGGGTGAAGCCGATCGCCCGTCCTCCGAACGCTAAACGACTGCCCGGACGGCTTTTTCGAACCCTATGACATGTTGACGCGCGATTTCTCCGGCGAGGTCACCGTCACCGTTGGCAATAGCCCGCAAAAGCTCCCCGTGTTCACCGACGTGCTGGGGCACCGACGGTAGCCGCTCGAGGTAGAGACAGAAGATTCGGGTCGCGAGATTGTCGTATCGGACGAGGACGTCCTCGAGATGCGGATTGCGCGCGACCCGATAGATCGTCCGATGCACCGTAAGGTCCCATCGCATCAATTCGTGCCGTTCCATACCGGAAACATCGAGTCCATCTGTCTTGTCCGCCATGTCGAGAAGCAGCTGGCGGAGGGTAGGGGAAGCCGCCTCCGCCGCTCGTCGCGCGGCTACGGGCTCGAGATGAGCCCGGATCTCGGAGATATGACCGAGGTCGGAGACGTCGACACCTGTGGCGAACGTTCCCTGCCTAGGGAACGAAATGACCAGACGCTCCCCCTCGAGCCTCTTGAGCGCTTCTCGGACCGGTGTTCGCCCCACACCGAGCTCCTCGGCGAGAGCACTCTCGACAATTGCCTCGTTGGGGCGGATATCGAGCATGATCAACTTGTCTTGAATCGCGGAATAGACACGATCAGCGCGAGAGATCACGCCGGCATCGACCTCTATCGCCTGCAGCCCCATGGGCGTCATCTTAGCGTTCCACTTCGCCTCTTGACCCTTTCGGCGCAGCCTGAAATACTAATACTCATCTGATATATCACTTCTCTGCTACTGACACTCTAGCCGTTGAAGCCATCGGGACACGATGGTCTCGTCGCCGCAACAACAAGCCCGCTATCCACTCGAGACGCCGCCGTTGCCAGGGAGAGCGTCCAGCACCGAGGAGACGCACATGACCGAAACCTTCACCTTGACGCTCAGCTGCGCTCAGCGGCCCGGAATCGTCCACGCAGTCAGTTCTTTCTTGTTCGAACAGAACTGCGACATCGCCGAACACCAGCAGTTCGATGACACACAAAACGGCGCGTTCTTTCTTCGCACATCGTTTGTCGCGGCGGGCGCCCTCGACGTGGAAAGGCTCACCGCCGAGTTTCGCAGTGTCGCTGACAAATTCGGTATGTCATTCAACTTCAACGGTTGCAGCGAGCCGCGCGTCGTCGTGATGGTCTCGAAGATGGGTCACTGCCTCAACGACCTCATTTTTCGTTGGCGTGCCGGCAATCTCGGTGGAGAGCTGGTCGCCGTGGTTTCCAACCACGAAACCCTGCGCCCCATGGCCGAAGCCGCCGGTCTGCCCTTCATCCACATCCCCGTGACGGCGGCGACCAAACCGCAGGCCGAGGCACAGCTCCTCGAACTCGTGGATCAGTACAACGCCGACCTGGTCGTGCTCGCGCGGTACATGCAGGTGCTGTCCGATGACGCATGCCGGAAGTTACACGGCCGTGCTATCAACATCCACCACTCGTTCCTGCCCGGATTCAAGGGCGCCAAGCCCTACCACCAGGCATTCGATCGCGGCGTCAAGCAGGTCGGGGCTACCGCCCACTACGTCACACCGGATCTGGACGAGGGGCCCATCATCGAGCAGCAAGTGATCCGCATCGATCACAGCTACGATCCCGCCCGACTCGCCACCGTCGGCCAGGACGCAGAAGCGCTGGCATTGTCTCGGGCTGTTCGTTGGCACTGCGAGAATCGCATTCTTCTGCACGGGCACAGGACCGTCATTTTCAGCTGACGGCCTTCGGCTGCCGCAGAGTCCCTCAGCCATGACGTTCCCTGCGGCAGCACATTTCCGATCCGATCGCCTAGGCAAAGCGTCGAGCTGAAAGGTGCTGCGATGAGACGACTGTCCGTGCAGTGTGGCACGAGAACTGACGAATACTCAGCGGGTTTCACCGGTCATGTGCTCGATGGTGGGACGCTTCGCATCCTCGCTCCCGACAAGCAGATCGCCGCGTCCTATCCAGCCGCCAGCTGGACCATCCTCGCCACCCAACCGCACGAGGAGTGAGAGCGTCCAGCCTTGGACCCTCAGCTCATCGTCGCGAATCACCCACGACAGTGGTCTGTCCGCAGCGGTGAATGGAAGCAGCACCTGAGTCCCGATAGCCTTCAGCCCATTGCACATCGATGCCGGGTCGCTGTCCACGAACTCATCGAAAAGGTTGCCCGTTTCGTCGCTTCATGCGCGCCCTGAGATGGCGCTACAGCAGGTCGCGGATGGCTTTCTCGAAGCCGGTGACGTGGGCGCGGGTGAGGGACGAGGCGGTGTCCTCGTCCCCGTCGACGATGGCGTGGAGCAGCGCTACGTGCTCGCGCACATGGCCGGCGACGTCCGGCAGCCGATCGAGGAAGAGACACCAGATGCGGGTGGCGTGTGCGTCGAGGCTGACAAGAATGTCCTCGAGGTGAGGATTTCCGGATGCTCGGTAGATCTCGCGATGGACGCGCACGTCCTTGCGCAGGACTTCGCGTGGATCCTCACTGTCGTCGATCTCGGCGATCTCGTCGGCAAGCACGGACAGCCGCGCCCGCGCATCCTGGGACGCGCTCCGTGCCGCGCGGGCGGCCGCGGTGGGTTCGAGTTGCTTACGGATTTCGGAAATGTCGGCGAGGTCGGTCATGTCGACGGCGGTGGCGAACGTGCCGCGACGCGGGTACGCGACGACGAGACGCTCCCGTTCGAGCCGCTTGAGCGCTTCCCGCACGGGTGTTCGTCCGAATCCGAGTTCCTCGGCGAGCCTGTCGTCATTGATCGGCTCGCCAGGGCGGATGTCCAGCATGACCAGGCGTTCGCGCACGATCTCGTACGCACGGTCGGCATTGGTCCCGCTTACGGATTGAGCTTCCATAACCGGCGGCTGCGCCACGCTCATGTTCATCTCCCAAACATTTCCGGTAGAGCCTTGACTGCGATCCATCGCTGACCCTACTCTACCTTCAAGTTGATATATCAGTCTACAAGTCACTGATCTCTCAGAAGGGCGAACTCTTGACTCTCGACATCGACGGCCGCACGACAGCCGCACCGGCAGGCAATCCGACGCTGACCGATCAGCTCGCCGACCTCGACCCCGCCGTCCACCAGGCGATCGCAGCCGAACTCGAGCGCCAGCAGGGCACCCTGGAGATGATCGCCAGTGAGAACTTCGCCCCGCTCGCAGTGATGCAGGCGCAGGGCTCGGTGCTCACCAACAAGTACGCCGAGGGATACCCCGGACGCCGCTACTACGGCGGTTGCGAGCACGTCGACGTCATCGAGCAGCTCGCCATCGACCGCCTCACCGACCTTTTCGGCGCGAAATATGCCAACGTGCAGCCGCATTCGGGGGCGCAGGCCAACGCCGCCGCGATGGCGGCACTGCTGAAGCCCGGTGACGGAATCCTCGGACTGGACCTCGCGCACGGTGGTCACCTCACGCACGGGATGAGGCTGAACTTTTCCGGCAAGCTCTACGACGTCGCCGCCTACCACGTCCGCGAGGACGATCACCTGGTCGATATGGACGAGGTGGAGCGTCTGGCCCGTGAGCACCGCCCGAAGCTGATCCTGGCCGGCTGGTCCGCCTACACACGCCAGCTCGACTTCGCCGCATTTCGGCGCATCGCCGACGAGGTCGGCTCGTACCTCATGGTCGACATGGCCCACTTCGCCGGACTCGTCGCCGCCGGACTGCACCCTTCCCCCGTCCCGCACGCCCACGTGGTCACGTCGACGACGCACAAGACCCTCGGCGGTCCCCGCGGCGGCGTCATCCTCACCAACGACGAGGCTCTGGCGAAGAAGTTCAACTCCTCGGTGTTCCCCGGACAGCAGGGTGGCCCGCTCGAACACGTGATCGCCGGCAAGGCCGTCTCGTTCAAGCTCGCCGCCGAGCCGGAGTTCCGCGAGCGCCAGGAACGTACCCTCGCCGGGGCGAAGATCCTTGCCGACCGATTGCTGCAGCCCGACTCCCGCGAGGCCGGGATCAACGTCGTCTCCGGCGGCACCGACGTCCACTTGGTGCTGGTGGATCTGCGCGAGTCCGAGCTCGACGGAAAGCAGGCCGAGGACCGGCTGCACCGGGTTGGAATCACGGTGAACCGCAACGCCGTTCCGTTCGACCCGCGGCCGCCGATGGTCAGCTCTGGTGTGCGCATCGGGACCCCCGCCCTCGCGACCCGCGGTTTCGACCTGGACGCGTTCACCGAGGTTGCCGACATCATCAGCTATGCGCTGCGGCCTGCCACCGACGAGGCCGATCTCGACGAACTCCGCGGCCGCGTCGACGCCCTCGCCCTGCGTTTCCCGCTCTACCCCGACCTGACGGAGGCGAACTGATGAGTGCCACCCAGCCGCCCGGCGCCCACCTGCCCGATCACCCCGACTTCCTGTGGCGTAACCCGGAACCGAAGAAGTCGTACGATGTCGTGATCGTCGGCGGCGGCGGACACGGCCTGGCAACCGCCCACTACCTCGCCAAGAATCACGGCATCACCAACGTCGCGGTCCTGGAGAAGGGCTGGCTCGCGGGCGGCAACATGGCCCGCAACACCACGCTGATCCGCTCGAACTATCTGTGGGACGAGAGTGCGAAGATTTACGAGCACGCGCTCAAGCTGTGGGAGGGCCTCGAGGACGACCTCGACTACCCGATCCTGTTCAGCCAGCGCGGCGTCCTCAATCTCGCGCACAGCCTGCAGGACGTCCGCGACAGCGTCCGCCGGGTGGAGGCGAACAAGCTCAACGGCATCGACGCAGAGTGGGTCGGACCCGACGAGGTCAAGAAGCTGTGCCCGCTGGTGAACATCTCGAGCGACATCCGCTACCCCGTCCTCGGCGCGACGTATCAGCCGCGGGCCGGCATCGCCAAACATGACTACGTGGCCTGGGGATTCGCGCGCCGCGCCGACGAGGCGGGCATCGACATCATCCAGAACTGTGAGGTCACCGGATTCGTCACGGACGGCAACAAGGTGACCGGGGTGCGCACCACCCGCGGCGACATCGCGGCCGGGCAGGTCGCGCTGTGCGCGGCCGGGCACACCTCGACGCTCACCGACATGCTCGGCATCCGCACCCCGGTGCAGAGTCACCCGTTGCAGGCACTGGTTTCCGAACTGCTCGAGCCCGTGCACCCGACCATCGTGATGTCCAACGCGATCCACGTCTACGTCTCGCAGGCGCACAAGGGTGAGTTGGTGATGGGCGCCGGTGTCGACTCCTACAACGGCTACGGCCAGCGCGGCGCATTCCACATCATCGAACGGCAGATGGCGGCCGCGGTCGAGTTGTTCCCCGTCTTCGCCCGCGCGCACCTGCTGCGCACCTGGGGCGGCATCGTCGACGTGTGCCCCGACGCCTCCCCGATTGTCGGACGCACCCCGTACGACAACGTGTACCTCAACTGTGGTTGGGGCACTGGTGGATTCAAGGCAACCCCGGGATTGGGCTGGTGCCTGGCGGACACGATCGCCAACGACGAACCGCACGAGTTCATCGCGCCGTTCAGCCTCGACCGGTTCGTCACCGGTGCCCTCGTCGACGAGCACGGCGCTGCGGCCGTCGCGCACTGATCCCCCGTCGCGCACTGAAATCAGGAGTCACCATGCAACTCATCGAATGCCCGTGGTGCGGACCCCGTGAGGAAACCGAGTTCCACTACGGCGGCGAAGCCCACGTCGTGTACCCGGAAGACCCCGAATCGTTGACCGACGAACAATGGGCACACTTCGTGTTCTTCCGTGCGAACCCGAAAGGTCTTTTCGCGGAACGGTGGAACCACAGCGCCGGCTGCCGGCGCTGGTTCAACGCCGTACGTGACACCGCCACCTACCGATTCCACAGCGTCTACCGCTTGGACGAGCAGAAGCCGACGATATCGTGAACGCACCCTTCCGCACCCGCCAGGGCGGTCGCCTCGACCGCGACACCTCCTACACCTTCACGTTCGACGGCCGGGAACTGACCGGTCACCCCGGTGACACGCTCGGTTCGGCCCTGCTCGCGAACGGCGTCCACCAGATCACCACCAGCATCAAACTCGGCCGGCCCCGCGGCATCACCGCGGCGTGGGCGGAGGACACCGGCGGCCTCGTGCAGATCGAAGAGCCGTTCCCCGAGCCGATGCTGCTCGCCACCACCATCGAGTTGTTCGACGGCCTAGTCGCCCGCGGCATCCCCGGTCAGGGACGCCTTGCCACGATCGCCGATTCGGCGAAATACGACGCCACGCACGTCCACACCGACCTCCTGGTCGCCGGCGCCGGCCCGGCGGGTCTCGCCGCGGCGCTCACCGCCGCCCGGGCCGGCGCGCGGGTGGTGCTCGTCGACGAGCAGAACGAAGCCGGCGGAGACCTGCTCGGGTCCACCGACCTCATCGACGGCGCCCCCGCCCTCGACTGGGTGGCCGCCGCGGTCGCCGAGCTCGCCACCTTCCCGGATGTGCTGCACCTGCAGCGCACCACCGCGTTCGGCAACTACGACGACGGTTTCGTCCTCGCGCTCGAGCGTCGCACCGACCATCTCGGTGCCGAAGCCCCGACCGCGCTGAGCCGGCAACGCGTGTGGCGGATCCGGGCCCGGCACATCGTCGTCGCGGCCGGCGCCCACGAGCGTCCCGTCGTCTTCACCGACAACGATCGCCCCGGCATCATGCTCGCGCACGGTGCCCGCACCTTCCTGCACCGCTACGGCGTCAAGGTCGGCGAGCAGGCCGTCGTGTTCACCACCAACGACAGCGCCTACGAAGCGGCGATCGACCTGCACGACGCCGGTGTTCGCATCAACGCGATCGTCGAGGCCCGCGAGCAGGCACCCGCCCACTGGCAGGCCGAATGCGACAAGCGGGGCATCACCATCCGCACTGCATCGGTGGTGTCCGGTACCCGCGGCAACGGCCGGATCAGTCACGCCGTCGTGTCACAACGCGCAGACAACGGCACCCCGGTTCCCCTGGCCTGCGACGTCCTGCTCGTCAGCGGCGGCTGGAACCCGGCCGTGCACCTGTTCTCCCAGGCCCGCGGCAAACTCCGCTACGACGACAACCTGGGCGCCTTCGTCCCCGGCGAGACCCTTGACGGAGTCTCCGTCGCCGGATCCGCGAACGGTGTGTTCGATCTGCAGGGGTGCTTGCGCGACGGCCAGCACGTGGGCGCCGCTGCCGTGCGCAATCTCGGGTTCACGGGCTCCGTCACCGATGTCGATACTGTCGACCGTCATGCGGCGAACGACAGTGGCTTGGCGCCGCTGGTGTTGTGGCGGGTGCCCGACACCGCCGGCGAGGACACCCAGTTCGTCGACGTGCAGCGTGACGCGACGGTCGCCGACCTCGCCCGCGCGGTCGGTGCCGGGATGACGTCGATGGAGCACATCAAGCGCTACACGACCATCGGCACCGCACACGATCAGGGCAAGACCTCCGGGGTGATCTCCTCCGGCATCACGGCCGAACTGCTCGGCAGACCGATCGAGACATTGGGCACCACCACATTCCGACCGCCGTACACCCCGGTCGCGTTCGCCGCCCTCGCCGGCCGCAGCCGCGGCGCCCTCTTCGACCCCGAACGGGTGACGGCACTGCACGATTGGCACGTCGGACGCGGCGCGGTGTTCGAGGACGTCGGCCAGTGGAAGCGTCCCCGCTACTATCCGCTGCCCGGGGAAGACATGGATGCCGCCGTGCTGCGCGAATGCGCCGCCGTGCGCCGCAGCATCGGCATCCTCGACGGCTCGACCCTCGGCAAGATCGACGTTCAGGGTCCCGACGCCGGGGTGCTGCTCGACATGGTCTACACGAACATGATGAGCACACTGAAGGTCGGCATGGTCCGTTACGGCGTCATGTGCGGCGTCGACGGCATGGTCATCGACGACGGCACCGTGATGCGCCTGGACGACGACCGGTTCCAGGTCTTCACCACCACCGGCGGCGCCGCGAAGATCCTCGACTGGATGGAGGAATGGCTGCAGACGGAATGGCCCCACCTGCGGGTGCGGCTCACCTCGGTCACCGAACAGTGGGCCACGTTCCCCGTCGTCGGACCGCGCTCCCGGGACGTGATCGGTGAGGTCTTCCCCGACCTCGACGTCACCAACGACGCGTTCCCGTTCATGGCGTGGCGCGACACGTCCCTCGGCGACGTCCACGTGCGGGTCGCGCGGATCAGCTTCTCCGGCGAACTCGCCTTCGAAGTCAACGTCAACGGCTGGCACGCACCCGCCGTCTGGGCACGGCTGATCGCCGCGGGCGAGAAGTTCGATATCACCCCGTACGGCACCGAAACCATGCACGTGCTGCGCGCCGAGAAGGGGTACCCGATCATCGGTCAGGACACCGACGGCACGGTCACTCCGCAGGACCTCGGGATGAGCTGGGCCGTGTCGAAGAAGAAGCGCGACTTCATCGGGAAGCGCTCCTTCTCCCGTGAGGAGAACCAGAACCCGCTGCGCAAGCAGTTCGTCGGGCTGCTACCCCTCGACAAGCAGACCGTGCTGCCCGAGGGCGCGCAGATCATCGAAGAGATCCCCGACGGCGTCCTGCCGCCCCCGCCGGTGCCGATGCTCGGCCACGTCACGTCGAGCTACCTCAGCGCCGAACTCGGCCGCCCGTTCGGACTTGCCCTCGTCAAGGGTGGGCGGGCCCGGCTCGGCGACACCCTGCACGTCCCGGTGAACGGAAACCTGGTCGCCGTCGAGGTCACCAGCTCCGTCCTCGTTGATCCAGAAGGAGCACGTCGCGATGGCTGACACCCTCGTCCCCCTCAGCCCCCTGCACGGCTGGGACCAGAAATTCTCCGAGCTCCCCGAATCGGTGAGCCTCACCGAGGAACCGTTCGTCACAATGGTCGACCTGTGGGTGGACCAGGCCGGGCCGGGCGGCTCTGCGGCATCGAACATACTGGGCGTGGACCTGCCCGCCGCGCCCTCCACCTGCATCGAGGGCGATGCAGCGACCGCGATCTGGCTCGGCCCCGACGAGTTCCTGATCACCACCCGATCCCAGGCGCCCGAAGAGGTCGAGGTTCAACTCCGCAGCGCGGTGACCCCACACGGTGGCGCCGCGATCGACGTCTCCGCACAGCGCACCACCCTGCGCCTGCGCGGAACCCACGCCCGAGACGTCCTCGCGAAAGGCTGCTCGATCGACCTGCACCCCAAGGTCCTCGGGCCTGGCGCCGCGGTCCAGACGATGCTCGCTCTTGCCGGCGTCATCCTGATCCCGCTCGACAGCACCGGCACCGACTACCGGATCCTCGTGCGGTCGTCGTTCGCCCGGTACCTCGCGGAATGGCTGATCGACGCCGCCGAAGAATTCGGCATCGTTCCCGTGTAAATGACAGCATCGGCCCGGTGGACGCATGACCCCGTCCACCGGACCGGTGTTCCCTTCGTGAAGGAGTGCCCGGATGGTTACGTCCCCGACGCTCACCGCCACCCGCACCGACCGACTGCTCGATGCTCTCGCACGCGATGTTCCCCTGGTCTGCGGCATCGTCAACGTGACCCCGGATTCGTTCTCCGACGGCGGCCTATACCTCGACACCGCTGCCGCGGTCGAACACGCCTTGACTCTGGTCGCCGAAGGCGCCGAACTCCTCGACGTCGGGGGCGAATCGACACGCCCCGGATCCCGCCCGCCGTCTGTCGCCGACGAGATCACGCGCGTGATCCCCGTCGTCGCGGAACTCGCCAGACGCACAACGGTTCCGATCTCCGTCGACACGTCGAGACCCGAGGTGATGCGCGACGCAGTCACCGCGGGCGCATCGATGATCAACGATGTTCGCGCCCTGCGACTTCCGGGCGCCCTGCGCGCCGCCGCCGAGCTGGACGTGCCCGTGTGCCTGATGCACATGCGCGGCGATCCCGACACGATGCAGAATTCGCCGGAGTACGGCGACGTCGTGACCGAGGTGCGCGGGTTCCTCCTCGACCGTGTCGCCGCTTGCCTCGATGCGGGAATTCCCCTCGAGCACATCATGGTCGACCCGGGCTTCGGATTCGGCAAAACCCTCACCCACAATCTCGCACTATTGTCCGAGCTCCGACAGATCACCGACCTCGGTGTTCCCGTGATGGCCGGACTGTCCCGCAAAGGCATGCTGGGCACCATCACCGGCCGCGGCGTCGACCACCGTCAGGCCGCCTCGGTTGCCGCAGCCTTGATTGCCGCGCAGAACGGAGCCGCCGTCCTGCGTGTCCACGACGTCGCGGCGACCGTCGATGCCGTTGCTGTACTCGCCTGTGTGCGCGGCGCCACGGTGCGACGTTGACATTCCACTGGGCGCCTTAGTATGCGGGAGAAATGGGTTGACTGACGCTCCTGTGGCCTGGTCCGCGAGCCGCGGCCATGGCCACACAGGTCACCTTCCCGTGCTGATAGGCGTACGATCGTCGACTTCGAGCACTTTGCACGATGAGGCCGCCTTGACCAGGGTCTCCTCGTACTCCTCCCTCTGATCGGAGAGTGCGGTAATTGCGCCGCCGACGCCGAATTGAACGTGCGCATCGGTAACCACCATCGTTCGGATCGCTACCGACAGGTCCGCGGTTCCCGACAATGAAATGTAGCCGATTGCACCGGAGTACACCCCGCGCGCACCGCTTTCGAGTTCGTCGATGATCCCCATCGTCCTGATTTTGGGGGCTCCGGTCATCGATCCGGCAGGAAACAAGGCACGTATCGCGTCGATGACATGGACATCAGTGCGAAGCACACCCCGAACGGTGGAAACCATCTGATGAACCGACGCATACGTCTCGATTCCGAACAGGATTGGTACGTGCACTGTTCCCGGCGCACACACCCTCGACAGATCGTTGCGTACCAGGTCGACGATCATCAGGTTCTCGGCCTGGTCTTTCTCGCTCAGGGCGAGGGAATGCATCAGGGCCGTGTCCTCGTCGAGGGTGGCACCGCGCGGACGGGTTCCCTTGATCGGTTTCGACTCCGCCGACCGGTCTGCCCTGACACGAAGGAACTGCTCCGGGGACGCACTGACGACCGAGAGATCACGCAAACAGAGAAGCGCGGCGTGGGGCACCGGATTGAAGCGCAGGATGTTAGAGAAGATTCGGCGCGGCCCGACGTCAGCATCGACGGTTGCCGTGTTGGTCAGGCACACTTCGTAGGTCTCACCGGCCCGGATCAGTTCCAGGCACTGGTCGATCAGAGCACGGTATGCCATCTCGCCGTGACGTAGTTCGAATTCCGCGCCCGTCGGACGTGCGAAGACAATCGGCGGGTCATCCCGGTCGTCGACCTCCTCCTGATCCTCCAGTGCGTCGCCGACCGTGGCGAACCAAGCTTCGCTGCGCCGATCATTCGGTGTCGGGCTCAATGCGAGCGTGTAGGTACATCGTTGTTCGTGATCGATCACCACAGCTCGATCGGCAAAGACCAACGCCGCATCGGGGTGCGGGGAGGTATGGGCCCGCACGCCGCCCGTTTCTCCTTTCAGCTCGTACCCGAGGTAGCCGACATAGCCAAGATGGAAATCGAAGGGAAGCGCGGGGTCCGGTTCCACGGCCCGAAGGCGAAGCTGCGCTTCGAGGTAGTCGAAGATGGATGCCGAAATCTGCTCGTCGCGAAGATTACTGCGGCTGACGTTGACAGTCGAGGCGTTCAGGTCGTAGGTGATGTACTCGCCGTACGGTCCTGAGCAGTCGCCCATGATGGTAAATCGGGAAGCGAGATCCGGTTTGACACTGCCATCGAGCCAGAAGGTGCCCGATCGACCGCCGAAGAGACTGTCGAAAAGCTGCGCAGCGTCCGGATATCGGTCCAGCCGACGATGGTCGACGACGAGGCGAGGATGCCGACTACCAGGCGGTGGCCGTCGTTCGAGAGCTGGGCCGGCCCTGTGAACGTGCACCGCGGCAGGGACACTGAGGTCCCGGAAGTTTGCCAATAACTCCCGTCCGTATTCACTCGAGATCGATTCCGGATGGAATTGGACACCCCATAGTGGCCTGCTTCGGTGCCGTACGGCCATGACCAGTCCGTCATAAGTCGTTGCCAGCACCTCGAGCTCTTCCGACAGTTCCACTGCGACGAGCGAGTGATACCGAACCACATTCATCGGCGAAGGAAGCCCGCGGAAAAGGTCTTCGCCGGAATGCACGATGGAGGAGAGTCTGCCGTGCATGGGCTCGGGCGCCCGAGCAATGCGAGCCTCGTACAACGCGCACAATCCTTGATGCCCCAGGCAAACCCCGAGCACCGGTAGTCCTGATTCAGCGATGACACGAGCACTGATACCGAAGTCGGCAATGCTGGTCGGCGTGCCCGGACCGGGAGAGATCACCGCGTTGTCGAAGGCCGTGAAATCGATCGACTCCCACGTTGCATCATTCGTCACTACCGTCGGACACATACCGTTGACCGCGGTGAGCAATTCGAAGACGTTGTAGGTGAACGAATCGTGGTTATCTATCAACAGGGTTCTGACCATCTACAGATCTCCTCGGTGCGCCTGCTATCTCAGCTACCCGCCCATTCGGCCTAGTATACCATCGAGCTTAAGACTGATATATCATCTCACCTTGCGCAAAATCGGCTCGGCGATACAAGTTCCCGGCCGTCCAGAGAAGCCATCAGACGATACTTGACCACCACCGCATTCTGATCTACCGTGATGTCCATCACTGATATATCAATCGTCTGTTTTTGTCCGGTCAGCGTGATCAACAGGTACCCACGGGAGGTGCGGTGAGCGACGTCCACGTTCGGGCCAACGCTGCAGATTGCGCGAACTGGGGAAGCCAGCGCGTCGGCACGTCGATCTCGATGGCCCCACCGGTAAAGCTTCCACCTGCGGCGAATTGCGCCGGCCAAGCATCACCCTCCACGCCGACATGCGAAGGAAAAGCCATGGGAGATATGCAGTTGCCCACAGGTCGGATGTACACCTCATCGCACAGCTGGTTGGCGCTTACACCGGGAGAAGCCTTGTCTGACTACCCATTGAGAGCGGGCATCACTGCAACCGCTCTCGATGGTCTCGATGTCGTGGGACTCGACCTTCCCGCAGTACGGAGCACAGTGAACGCCGGCGCTCCGTGTGCACTGATCTGGTCGTCCTCGCGGACGGTGGTCACGATGTACGCTCCCCTCAGTGGCCTCGTCACGCTGACCAATATCGCTGCGATCGACGATCCTCAACTCGTAGCTCGCGACCCCCACTACTCGGGATGGTTGTTCGCCATCCTGCCCTTCCACACATCGTCCACGAAGGACTTGCTCGCTCCCGCTCAATACACCGATGAGCTCAGCGAAGCGATATGAGCGCGCATTCCTGCTGCCGTCCCTGCCTCCACCGCGTGCCCTCGAAGTGCACAGACACAGGATTGTGATTCCATGACCATTAGCGTGTTCGACCTGTTCTCCGTCGGTGTCGGTCCGTCGAGTTCGCACACCGTCGGTCCCATGCGAGCCGCCGCACGATTCATCTCCGACCTGCACACCCTCGGAGCATTCGAGGACGTCGTCGACGTGAAGGTAGACCTGTACGGTTCACTCGCGGCAACCGGCGCCGGACACGGCACGATGTCCGCGGTCCTACTCGGACTCGAGGGATACCGTCCCGAAGATATCGAGACCGACGAGATGGAACGCCGGCTCGAGATCATGCGCAGCACCCGCCACATCTCACTCGGCGGATCCCGTGACATCGCGCTCGCCGAGGACGAAATCATCCTGCGTCCCTTGACCGTCCTGCCCTTCCACCCCAACGGAATGACACTCACCGCCTACGCCGACGAGAACGACGAACTGCACAAGGAGACCTACTTCTCGGTGGGCGGTGGCTTCGTCGTCACCGAGGCCGAAAGCATCGAAACCACCCCCGTGTCGGCTGGCGGCTTGAATTACGGATCTGCGAAAGAACTTCTCGAACTCTGCGACCGCTACGAGTGCAGCATCAGCGACCTCATGCTCTCGATCGAGCACGAATCACGGTCCACCCTCGAAATACACGAACAGTTGCTACACATCCGAGATGTGATGGTCGAGTGCGAGCAGCGTGGTATCTCGCGCGACGGGTATTTGCCGGGTGCACTGCGGGTTCGCCGGCGCGCCCGCGACTGGTTTCTGCGACTGGACCGGGAGGATCCATATCGGGCACCAGAATTCGCCGAAGACTGGGTCAACCTCGTCGCGCTTGCGATCAATGAGGAGAACGCCTCCGGTGGCCGCATCGTCACAGCTCCCACGAATGGGGCGGCCGGAATCATCCCCGCTGTATTGCACTACGCCGTGCACTACACCCCAGCCGGCAGGGCCGACCCCGACAAGACCGCGATTCAATTCCTGCTCACTGCCGGGGCCATCGGCTCCCTGTACAAGGAACGGGCCTCTATTTCCGGCGCCGAGGTCGGTTGTCAGGGGGAGGTGGGCTCCGCCGCATCCATGGCGGCGGCCGGTTTGGCCGAAATCCTCGGCGGCACCCCGGAGCAAGTCGAGAATGCGGCCGAGATCGCAATGGAACACAGCCTTGGGTTGACCTGTGATCCCATCGAGGGCTTGGTCCAGATTCCGTGCATCGAACGTAACGCCATTTCTGCGGGTAAGGCCATCAACGCTGCGCGGATGGCGCTGCGCGGCGACGGTACTCACCGAGTCAGCCTCGACCAGGTGATCGAGACGATGCGCTCGACCGGCGCTGACATGCTCTCGAAGTACAAAGAAACCTCTACCGGTGGGCTCGCGGTCAACGTCCCTGTCAACTACGTCGAGTGCTGACACCGTTTTCGACACTGCACACACGGCGCGGAACCAGTGATGATTGTCAGTTCGAGTAACCAGGTTCTTCGGTCGTGCCGAGGGGTTTTCTGGAAAGAAGGATGCGTGTGATGCGGGAGAATGTGGTCACCGACGAGCTCCGGCTCCTTCCAGCGCGAGCCGCGCAGTTCGTCCGCCGGTATCCGGTCCCCCCTCGGGGAACTTACGCACCGGAGCTGCGAATCTCGATCCTCGGTGTTCTCATCCATTGCGCCGCCGTTCGTGGCGAAGCATTCGTCGCGTTCCAGCTGCTGCGCCGGTGCGGGCTGCCCGGTGACTACTACCTGCATGTCGACGTTTTCGACGAGGCGCTGATGATTCTCGATCAGTTCGAGGTCACCGAAGATGCGTGCAACCACGCCTTCGGACCGAACTGGCGACAGGTCATCCGGCACGCCATTGACGTCGCCGAAATTTTGCACAGCGACTTTCACTCACTGACCCGCACCGAGAGTCTGGTCGGCAGTCACCGGCGACTCAGTGCATGGATCGCTGCCCGTGATGCGGCCTGGGAAGCCGGACGAATCAAGAGTTGGTACCGCGCGCAGGATGCGGCATGGGAACGCGAGTACATGGACGACGCCACCGTTCGTCTCGACGACCGCCTCTGCGCTGATACGGCGGCCGCGGTGCGCGACGCGGCAGCGGCAGTCGCACTGGCCGACCTGGTCGGCACGGCCGACTTCACTCGGGTCCACTACGAGACTCTGATCGCCCCCTGGTGTCGGGCCCGTAACGACATGGAAACCACCCCGGTAGACCTCTCGGAGCGTGCGACTACGAAGGCAACAGCGACGAGCCGACCCGATCGCCTCTGCGCCATCACCGCTGGGGTCGCCGCGCCCACCACGCTGTGACTTCATTGGTCACCGACAACGGTGCGCACCCCCCGCTGGACACTCTGAAGCGTTCATTTCCCATTCGCTCTGTCCCACTACTTCGGGTCGCCGTGAAGATGCGCGGACTATTCTGGGGAGAGCGTAGAGGTGGTGGATGCCAATGGCGGACGACCGGTGGGCCACTCAGCGCGAGCCGGATATCGCGGCCGAACTGTCTGCCGCTGGTTTCGACGACGCTGTGGAGATCGGACGGGGCGGGTTCGGGGTCGTTTACCGCTGCCTCCACGAAGCGGTAGACCGCACGGTCGCCGTCAAAGTCCTGACAACAGACCTCGACCACGAGAACCTCGCCCGCTTCGTGCGCGAACAACGAGCAATGGGTCGGATGTCCGGACATCCCAACATCGTCGACCTGTATCAAGTGGGGGTTACACGGAGCAACCGCCCCTTTCTGGTCATGCCCTATCATGAGCACGGCTCTTTGGACGCGCAGATTCGGAGTACCGGCCCCATCGGATGGGAACCGACCGTTCGGCTCGGGATAAAGATCGCGGGCGCTCTCGAGACCGCCCACCGAGTCGGTACCTTGCACCGGGATGTCAAACCAGCGAATATCCTGCTGACCGAGTACGACGAGCCGCAGCTGACAGACTTCGGTATCGCACGAGTTTCCGGAGGCTTCGAAACCGCCTCTGGGTCGATCACCGGTTCCCCCGCCTTCACGGCGCCCGAGGTCCTCGAAGGCCGACCGCCGACCGCCGCGTCAGACGTATACAGTCTCGGATCGACTCTGTTTTGCGCGCTCACCGGGCACGCCGCGTTCGAGCGACTCAGTGGTGAACAGGTCGTTGCACAATTCCTCCGTATCTCCTCGCAACCGATCCCGGATCTGCGAGAGTCCGGAATACCAGAGGACGTGTGCGCGACGTTGGAACGGGCCATGGCCCGTGCCGTGGAGAATCGGTTCGACAGCGCCGCCGATTTCGGCAACGAACTTCGCGCCGTGGAGCGCAGGCATCAGATGGCTGTCGATCGAATGCAGGTACCACCGCAACGTTCCCCTCTCCCGGACAGAGGGGCGGAGTCCACCGGAACGGCACAATGGCGACCTCCAGACGCCGCACCACGGTCTCGTCCGCGCCCCTACAGGGTGCAAGCGCCACGAACGCCCCCTTCCCCGCTGACCAAGTTTCGTCCACCCACGACGTCCCGAAAACTGGTGTGGCGCCACCGCTTGCTCGACACACTGCGCGCCGGCCAGGGTCGCAGACTCACCCTCGTCCACGGACCGGCAGGATTCGGCAAGAGCAGCCTGGTTGCACAGTGGCGGGAGGAACTCGTTTCCCAGGGAGTGTCAGTGGCATGGCTGACCGTCGACCGTGACGATGACAATGTGGTCTGGTTCCTGTCGCATCTAGTCGAAGCGATCCAGAGGGTTCGCGCCGAGTTGGTCGGTGATCTCGGTCAATCACTCGAAGAACAGGGGCAAGCAACTGAACGTTTCGTGCTCACTTCCCTGATCAACCGACTACACGAGAGCGGGGAACCGCTCGTCGCCGTGATCGACGACTGGCATCGGGTCTCCGCGCCCGAATCTATCGCGGTGATGGAGTTTCTTCTCGACAACGCCTGCCACCACCTTCAGATCATCGTGGCCAGCCGTGCCCGGTCGGGGTTACCGCTCAGCCGTATGCGGGTTCGCGACGAACTACTGGAAATCGACTCCGCAGCACTGGGTTTCGATTCTTCTGAGTCAAGGCAGTTCTTCACCGACCGAATGCAGATCCCTCCGGCCGATTCCGATGTCGAGGAATTGCGAGCCTCGACGGATGGATGGATCGCGGCGCTACAGCTGGCATCGCTGTCGCTGCGGGAATCCGAGGGCCAGGAGACCTTGTTGGGCCAATTGCGCGCCGGGACCGACGCACTCGGCGAGTATCTCGCCGAGAACGTACTCGATGCCCTCGAACCCGACTTCCTCGACTTCGTCCTCGCGACCGCAGTACCGGACCGGGTCTGCGGAGAACTGGCTTCAGCTCTCACAGGCGTCCCCGATGGGACGGCGAAGCTCGATCAGGTCGTCGCCCGCGACCTCTTTCTCACCCGAACAGTGGAGGACCGCAGGTGGTACCGCTACCACCACCTGTTTGCGCAGATTCTGCGGCAGCGCCTCGAACGTGACCATCCGGATCGGATCGCGGCACTGCATCGCAGGGCGGCCGCGTGGTTCCGTGAGCGGCACCTACTCGGCGAGGCGCTCGATCACACCCTTGCTGCCGGTGACCGAACTGCAGCAGTCCGGCTGCTCGAGAACGACAGCTTGTACCTACTCGATCGGTCCCAGATGTCCACGCTCCTCGGCCTGATTGCCAAGCTGCCACCCGATCTGGTGTTGTCCAGTCCGCGCCTGCAGTTGACGATCGGCTGGGCGAACACTGAACTACAGCAACTCGACGTTGCAACGAAGGCCCGACACCGGACACTCGAGCTCCTGAACACACTCGACCTCCCCGACGACCAACACGCCCAACTGAAGGTGGAAGCCGATGTGCTGCAGGCTGATACCACCATCACCGCTGACCGCGCAGCCGGTGTCAAAGATCTCGTCGCTCACTGCCTGGCCCATGCCCACGAGCACCACCCCTTCGTCGTGTCGATGGCGGCACTCATCGATACCATCGTCGACACCTACGAGTTTCGATTCAGTGATGCCTACGACCGGCAAGTGTGGGCGACCCCATACCACCAGAAGGCCACCGGACCCTACGCCGTGGCCTACGGATACTGTTTCGCCGGTATGGCCCGAGCCGAACAACTCGACATCGCTGGGGCGAGCGAGTTGTATCACCGAGCATTCAATCTCGTACGGGACGCCGGCAACACCCAATCCCAGCACGCGCGACTCACCCGCGTACTGCTCGCCGAGGATCTCTACCAGCAGAATCGAATCGACGAGGCTGAAGAATTACTGGACGAGACCAGCGACGCAGCGGCGCTGGGTGGCGCCTCGGACTTCATGATCCGGCACTACTGCGCGAGTGCCCGAATCAGGTCCATACGCGGCGACCATGACGGCGCGGTATCCCGGCTCGATGAAGGCATCCGGACCGCCAACAAATACTCTCTCCCGCGGCTGCGGGCTGCGGTGGACTGTGAACGTGCCCGACTGGGGTATCCGCCTCGCTCCGGTGTCGTATCCCTCACCCGCCGATCACGTCAGGAGCATGCAGACGGAATCGAACGGGTCACCGCCGAGATGGAGAACGAGGCCACGATCCTGCTGATGCTTCGCAGCGGTGATCCTGAGCAGCTCAGCCTCGCGTGCGATCTGGCCGAGAATTGGGTACAGGCACTCGCCGGAACCGGACGTGAGCTTGCGCGACTCGGAGCCACTCGACTGCTGGCAGCCTGCCTCTGGGCAGCCGGCCGGAAGGAGGAGGCCCAGCAAACGCTGATTCCTGTTGTGGCCCAATGTGAGCGGCACGGGTTGATACGCTTCCTCCTCGACGGCGGACCCCATGTCGTATCGGTTCTGAAAGCCGTGCGTGAGCAGTTGCACGAGGGCGGAGCCGCCATGCATCCGGACGTGTTGCTGCCCTTCATAGACACCGTGCTCCACAGTGCGCTGACGCGCCCGTGAGTACTTGTTAACCGCCCGCGGTTAACAAGTACTCACGGGCGGCGGAGCCGCGCTCAGCGCCTGCGCCGCATGAAGTCGCTCACGACAGCCGCGCCGAGACCGTCCAAGCCGGGTGCGACCACCCGTCCCCCGACGCGTTCGGCCATCCGATCCACCACTCTTGCCAGGCCGGGGTCGTCGCCGAGCCGGAAGAAGGTCACACGGGCGCCGAGCCGAGCGAGGGTGTCGAGTTCGCGCACCGTGAGGCCCAGCGTGCGCGCGCTCGGCGGGTAGTCGAAGTACGCGAACCCGTCCGGCTCGAGGTGTGCCGTCGGCTCGCCGTCGGTGACGATCAGGACAACCGGCTGCGCATTCGGGTGCCGACGCAGATGTCGCGCCGCGAGCAACAGCGCATGGTGGAGGTTCGTGCCCTGATCCCAGGCGCCGTCCAAGCCCGCCAGTTCCGACGGCGTCAGCACCTGCGCGTGACGGCCGAACGAGATCAGCTGCAGCTCGTCGCTGCGGAAACGCGTGCTGATCAGATGGTTCAGTGCCAGCGCGGTGCGCTTCATGGGCACCCAGCGGCCTTCCATCACCATCGAGAAGGAGGTGTCCACGAGCAGCGCGACCGCCGCCTGCGACCGCTGCTCGGTTTCCATCACCTCCACGTCGGAGACGGACAACCGGACCGGGACGCGGGGTCGATCCGACACCTCGGCCGCCGCCCTCAGCACGGCGTTGGTCATCGTGCGGGTCACGTTCCACGGCTCGGTGTCCCCGAACGCCCATTCCCGGGACGCTCCCGTCGGCTCACCCATCGCGCCCGCACGCCGGGTTTCCCGCTGTCCCCCACGTGAGGACAGCTGCTGTGCCACATCCCGTAGCGCCGTCTGCCCGAGTTGCCGCATCGCCTTCGGGGACAGCCTCCATTGACCATCGGCACCGCGGTCGAAGAAACCCTGATCCCGCAACGCCTTCTCGAGGTCTGCCAGGGTCCGCGCGTCCGCGGCCGCCTCGTCACCGAGTTGCCGGGCCAGTGCCTCCGCGTCGATGTCGTCCAGTGCCGCCCCGGCGTACTGCTGCGACAGCTGTTCGGCGAGCGATTCGAGTTCCGCGATGTCCTGCAGGGCACCGGTCCCCTCGCCGAGTCCCATGCCCTGGTCGCCGCGGAACCGTTGCGAGCCCTGCCAGTCCTCGCCCGGCCGGGCGGCCTGCAAGTGCTGATCGAGCCGATCCAATTGTCCGATCAGGGACGGGTCGCCGAATGCCTGCTGGGCCAGCGCGTCCAGTTCGTCGCGTTGTTCCTGCGACAGCGAGTTCCGGAGACGCTGCGCGGCCGCTGCGCGCTGCGCCAGCGAATCGAGCAACTCCTCGACGTTGCGCGGGTTCTCGGGGAAGTACTCGCCGTGCTTGTTCATGAAATCGTCGAACTGTTCCTGCGTGTCCTCACCGCGGGCATGCTTGTCGAGTAGGTCGTTGAGATCGGTGAGCATGTCGCGAATGCGTTCGCGGTCTTCCTCCGTCGCACCTTCGAGGGCCTGTTTCATGCCCGCAAATCGCTGATCGAGCACCTCCCGGCCGAGCAGATCCCGGATCTTCTCGTAGTCTGCGCGCGCCTCGGAGCTACGCCAGTCGTAGTCGGCCAACTCCTGCACGGCCTGCGCCGTCGACGGCGGTAGTTCCGCCAACCGCATTTCCGCGAACCGGGCGTCGTCATCGAGTGCGCGGGCCAGCGCCTTGCGTTCCTCGAGAACGGCGTGGTCGAGGAGCTCCCGCACCTCTTCGAGGGTGCCGCTCAGATTGTTTCGTTTCAGTAGTTCCCGTCTACGCCGATTGGCCTCGGCTGCCAGGTCGTCGAGTCCCCGCATATCGCGATTGCCACGCCGAAGCATCTCCCGCAACGCCTGACGCGGCGAACTGCCCGACAGCACGTCGTCGCCGATCGCGGCCAGGGCTTCCCTCAGGTCGATGGGCGGCGCAAGCGGATCACCGCCTTCGTACGGCCCGTACCGCGCGTTGTGCGACCCGCGCTCCGCCTTGCGGGTCATTACGAATACACCGTCTGGCCGTTGACGTCGGGGTTCTTGGAGATCCGGCGCGCCAGGTACAGCCCCTCGAGCGCGAACTCGGCGGCCGCGGCGCGTTCCCCATCCGATTCGGCGCCGAGCCGCTCGGCCAGTTCGTCCAGGACGTCGAGTTCGGGCAGCTCGTTCAGAAGCACCTTGGCGGTGATTCGCTCACCGGTGACGACGGGCTCACCCTGTTCGACGGCGGCAACCAACGGGGCCAGATCGATGCCGCCGAGCCTCGCCCGCACGGTGTCGGCCGTTGCCCGGCGCAGCAGGTGCTCGAGAACCTCGATCTCCCGCCCTTCCTCACCGGACTCGAATTCGACCTTGCCCCTGAGCACGTCGACGACGGTCTCGAGGTCCACCGGCCGCGCGACCGGGTCCGCCTCGCCGAGAACAGCTCCCCGATGGACCGCCGCGGCACTCACCGTCTCCGCCCCGGCCACCGCGAATCGCGCGGACACACCCGATCGCTGGTCGACCGACGTCGACTCGCGCAGCAGGCGGGTGAAGCGCGCCAGGATTTCGAGCAGATACTCGGGCACCTCGGCGAGGAGATGCGCTTCCTGAAGGATCACCTCGACCTCGTCGTCGAGATGGTTCGGATAGTGGGTGCGGATTTCGGCGCCGAACCGGTCCTTGAGCGGAGTGATGATGCGACCACGGTTGGTGTAGTCCTCCGGGTTCGCACTCGCCACCAACAGAACATCCAGCGGAAGCCGCAGGGTGTACCCGCGAACCTGGATGTCCCGCTCCTCCATCACGTTGAGCAGCGACACCTGGATGCGCTCGGCGAGGTCGGGGAGTTCGTTGATGGCGACGATGCCGCGGTGAGCACGGGGCACCAATCCGAAATGAATGGTCTCGGGGTCGCCGAGGCTGCGGCCTTCCGCCACCTTGACGGGGTCGACGTCGCCGACGAGGTCCGCCACCGAGGTGTCGGGCGTGGCGAGTTTCTCCGAATACCGTTCGCTACGATGCCGCCACAGAACGGGCAAGGCGTCACCCAGTTCGCGTGCCCGACGGATAGAGGCCGGGGTGATGGGCTCATAGGGATGCTCCCCGAGTTCGGAACCGGCAATCACCGGAGTCCATTCGTCGAGGAGCAGGTTGAGTGTGCGGAGCAGTCGTGTCTTGCCCTGTCCACGTTCACCGAGGAGCACCACGTCGTGCCCGGCGATCAGGGCACGCTCGAGTTGCGGTGACACCGTCTCCTCGAACCCGACGATGCCGGGCCACGGATCACGTCCGTCACGCAGGGCCGCGAGCAGATTCTCGCGGATTTCTTCCTTGACGGTGCGTTGAACATGGCCCGACTCGCGGAGCTCGCCGAGTGTGGAAGGTCTCTGTTGCGATGACGTCACCACTCCAAGCTACGAGTGTTCGAGACAATCGGCACGCCTTGACGTGGCGAAGCGGCGAGATTTCGTCACATCCCGCGTCACGCGTACGCGGCCGAACCGACCGTCGCCACCCTGTCCAGCGCCTGCCAGGCGACGTCGTAACGCTTGCGTAGCACCTCGTCCGCGTCGGTGAGAAGGGCATCGAGCAGCGACCGCGGATCGTCCCGCCACGACTGGACCGCTTCGGCCACGGCACGGTTCCCGAACAACCCGGTACGGGCCAGCGCGAAGGCCCATTCGTCGACCTCCCCGCGATGAATGCGCTCGACGGCATCGCCGCGGAAGGCACCATCGACGAAATCGAGCGACAACAGGGCGGCGACATACCCACCCGTGTTCAGCTGTACGACGTTCATGGCGTGGCACCTTTCCTGGAGTCGGATCTCGATCCGGCGCAGCGCCGGCGGGATGTGCTGGCCTGAACGCTATTCGCCGTTCTTGTGAGGACTGTGTCGCTTCTCTGAGAACTGGGGTCGGCTCCGCCTCACGGAACTGGGGTCGGCTCCGCCTCACGGAACTGGGGTCGGCTCCGCCTCACGGAACTGGGGTCGGCTCCGCCTCACGGAACTCGGTGCGCTTCCGCCTCGCGACCGTTCGTCCGGAACTGGTAGACAGTCCCCATGCCTGACGCCGAGATCACGTTCGAGAGCGGTGCCGTCACCTACTACGGCAGCCTGCGCACCCCCGAGCACACGACCCGGGCGGCCGCACCCGGGGCGCTACTGCTCGCCGGTAGCGGACCCACCGATCGAAACGGTGACAGCGGCCTCCTCCCCGGCGACATCGGAACCCTCCGCTTCCTCGCCGATCTACTCGAGCAGCACGGCATCGTGAGCCTGCGCTACGACAAAATCGGCAGCGGGAGAACCGCTCTCGGCCCCTATGAGGTGGACGAGATCGGCGACCTCGGATTCACGACGTTCGTCGACGCCGCATCGGCGGGGCTGGACTTCCTCGCGGCGCAACCCGGTGTGGACCCGTCAAGGCTCATCGTTATCGGTCACAGCGACGGCGGACTCGTCGCCTTGGCGCTCGCCACCGCCATCGGCGAGAACCGGGTCCGAGCCGTGGGACTTCTGGAACCGCTCAGTGTCCGCCTCCTCGACCTGCTGACGACCCAGATCTCCGCCCAATTGGACACCGTTGTGGGCGCCGGGCAGTTGCCGGTGGAACTGGCGGACGAGCTCCGGCTTGCTCTGGCCGACACCGTGGAGTCGCTGCGCACCGACGGAACGATCCCCGACAACCTGCCCGAGCCACTGCAGAACGCGGGTCTGGTCCACGCCAACGCGAAAGCCCTCGCCGAGGAGGATGCGCTCGACCCTCGCACGCTCGCCGGCCGCCTCCCTGCCGGCTTCCCTGTTCTGACGAGCTGCTCGGCGAAGGACATCCAGGTGCAGGTGGCGGATGTCGATGGACTCGATGCCGCACTGGCGCACACTGCTCTCACGTCGGTGCGCATGGTGAACGCCAGCCATGTCCTCAAGGACGTCGGAAACCGCCCGTCCACAGGCCCCGATTACGTCGAGCCCCTCCCCTATTCGTCGGAGTTCGCCGAGCCGTTCAGCGCCTGGGTGGCCACCCTGTAGTCAGTTCGGCCGGACGTCGTTCAGCATCGCCATCAGTGTCCGGGCCAGGTCGGAGACGAGCCCCAGGTTCTCGTTGTTCACCAGATCCTCGAGACCGTCCACTCCATCGACCTCGAGAAGCGGTCGCAGCGTCTCGAGCAGCCGCGACAGTTCCGTCGATTCCCCGGCCGGCGCCGGTGCGGACGGCGTCGTGGTCGTCGGTGTCGCCACCTCGAGTGCACTGGTGGTCGTGGTCGGTGCCGTGGTCGTGGTCGTGGCAGATGCCGAGGTTGTGGCAGATGCCGAGGTTGTGGCAGCCGTCGTGGTCGTGTCTTGCGCTGCCGCGGCCGATGGCGCCTTCGGTGTCGTGGTGGTGGTCGGCGACCCTGACGACGGGGGCGCAGTGGTGGTGGTCGCGTCCGCTTTGGTGGTCGCGGCGGCCGACTGTACGGCGTCGATTTCGGACCCAACCGACGAACCGGTCAGTAAATACGTGACGATGCCCGTGGTGATCGCGATCGCGTGCTTCAACTGACCGTCGGCACTTTCGAGTTGGGCTGCGTCCTCCGGATGGGAACCGTTACCCATCTCGACGAACACCAGTGGAACCTTCGTGAGCGCCGGTCCCGCCACATCGGCGCGGGTCTGGATGCCGTCGACCACCCCCGCGTAATTGGCAGGGACGAACCCGTCGGCAACATAGGCGTCGCGCATCATTTTCGACGCTTCGAGGCCGCCCCCGGATTGGGCCGCGTTCGCCGCCTCGTCCGGTATCGGCAGGGTCGGGACGATCATGTGGAAGCCGTGTTTCCCGGCGTCCTCACCCGACGCCGTCGAGTCGGCATGAATACTCACGGCCACATCGGCGTTCGACTCGCTCGCCGCGCGCGCTCGTTCGTCGACGCATCCACCCCAGCCGGTGTCGTTCTGCCTGCTCTGCACCACCGACGCGCCCAAGGTTTCGAGACTGCTCTTTACCAGCTGCGCCACATTCCAGTTGATCGTGTGCTCCGGTACCCCGCCCAGTGAGGTCATCCCACTCGTCTGGCAGTCCTTGGTTCCGCCTCTGCCGTCGTCGACCTGCCGGGTGAGGTCGTTCCCCTCGGCCGAACCTTGATGACCTGGGTCGAGGAAAACCGTGAGGTCGGCGAGCTCGGTGCCGGTCGCTGTCGGCGCCGGATCCGGCTGCGCCGAGACATGGGCGGGAATGAGTACGGAGGCGCCGAGGACGCAGGCACCGAGGCCGGCCTTGATTGCAGTTCTGTTCATACCGGGGATGGGCGCGCACGTCGCAGTGCGGGCGCCACTCTCCTTCCACAGGTGCCACACGAGTCACATCAGCCCCGAGTGAAGCAGCTGCAACGAACGAATGTGATCCTCGAAACCGAATCGAGAGCAACCTGTGACCGAAGCGGCGAATCGCGAGAAGGTGAACAGCACGGCAACTCTGCACGAAAGATCGCTGCTCAGCTCGGCAGTGGGCGCGGCGGACCCGATAATGGAAGTGCACAACCCTCGATCGGTGCTGTACGGTCATCTACCAACCAGCAACGTCACGCAGAAAGGTACGGACATGATGCAGCTTCACGCGCTCTTCGCATCCGTACCCGCATGGCGTCACTGCACCGCCGACAAGCACATCTCCAAGTACGGCGCACCCCGAGAATGACGAGAATCCATCCAGTTCTTCTCGGGCACCCAGGGCAAACCCCTCGGGTGCCTTTTCTTTTACCCTTCACCTGCAGGAGCACACCATGAAACTTCGGATCAACCAACTGTCCACCGAGCCCCCGTATCCAGGCCTGCCCGACGACCTCACCGGATACGCGGTCACGCTCGACCTGTCGCACTGCGACGCCGCGCACGAAGCGACCCTCGGCGAGCTGATCAGCGAGATCCGCAGCCGAGGCGCCGCACGCGTGGTCATCACCGGTTCGCCGCGCACACTCGAAGGCACCGGCCGGGGACACGCAGCCGCAGCGGCCTGACAACCACGAACGGGCCACGGCAGGAAGCCGAGGCCCGTTCGCGAAGTGCCGAACGCTAGTGCGCGAAGTGCCGCGCGCCCGTGAGATACATGGTGATACCGGCTTCCTTGGCGGCGTCGATCACCTCGTTGTCGCGGACCGAACCGCCCGGCTGCACCACAGCCTTGACACCCGCGTTGGCGAGAACCTGCAAGCCGTCCGGGAACGGGAAGAACGCGTCGGACGCACCCACCGACCCGACGACCCGGTCGCCTGCACGCTGCACGGCCAGATGGGCGGAGTCGACACGGTTGACCTGACCCATTCCGACGCCGACCGACGCACCGTCGCTGGCCAGCAGAATGGCATTGGACTTGACGGAACGGCAAGCCCGCCAAGCGAACTCGAGATCCTTCAAGGTCTGCTCGTCGGCAGCGTCCCCGACCGCGAGAGTCCAGTTGGCGGGGTTGTCGCCTTCGGCGTCGAGAACGTCCCGTTCCTGGAGCAGCGCTCCCCCGGACACCGGACGCAGCTCGATCCCGGTGGGATTCGGCGCCTTCGCGAGAAGCACGCGAACATTCTTCTTCCGCTGCAGCACACCGAGCGCGCCGTCTGCGTACGACGGCGCGATGATCACCTCGGTGAAGATTTCGGCAACCTGCTCCGCCATCTCCACGGTGACCTCACGGTTGGCGGCAATCACGCCGCCGTATGCGCTCACCGGATCACACGCGTGCGCCTTACGGTGCGCCTCGGCGATGTCGCCGCCGACCGCGATGCCACACGGATTCGCGTGCTTGATGATCGCGACCGCGGGATCGCTGAAGTCGTAAGCGGCACGCCAGGCGGCGTCTCCGTCGGTGTAGTTGTTATACGACATTTCCTTGCCGTGCAGTTGCTCCGCCTGAGCGAGGCCTGCGGAAGCGGCGGGGTTCACGTACAGCGCGGCGGCCTGGTGCGGGTTCTCGCCGTAGCGGAGCACCGCCGAACGGTCCCACGTGGCACCGGCCCACTCGGGGAACTGCGAGTCACCACTGTCGACCAGCGTGGACGTCATCCAGCTCGCCACGGCGACGTCGTACGACGCGGTGTGCTGGAATGCCTGAGCGGCGAGAGCGGTCCGCTCACCGAGCGTGAAACCGCCGCCGTCAACCGCCGCGAGCACGTCCTCGTAACGGGCGGGATCGACGACGACCGCAACCGACGGGTGGTTCTTCGCGGCAGCGCGGACCATCGACGGACCGCCGATGTCGATCTGCTCGACGCACTCGTCGGGAGTTGCACCCGAGGCGACCGTCTGGGTGAACGGGTAGAGGTTCACCACCACCAACTGGAACGCCTCGATGCCGAGTTCGTCGAGCTGGGCGAGATGCTCCGGCTTACGGGTGTCGGCGAGAACCCCGGCGTGCACCCGCGGGTGCAGGGTCTTGACCCGTCCTTCGAGGCACTCGGGGAACCCCGTGAGCGCCTCGACCGGCGTCACCGGAATACCGGCGTCGGCAATCTTCGCGGCCGTCGACCCGGTCGACACCAATTCGACACCCGCCTTGTGCAGGCCGGTAGCCAGCTCGACCAGACCGGTCTTGTCGTAGACGCTGACGAGCGCTCGGCGCACAGCCTTGCGTTCACTCACTGGGGATCACGGCCTTTCGTCCATCGGATACAACTCCACGGGTGGCGACAGCGGCGATGACATCCGCCAACAACCGTCGCTCCACAGTCTTGATTCGCTCGTGCAGGGTCGACTCGTCGTCGCCGTCGAGCACGGGCACGGGTTCCTGCGCGAGGATCGGGCCGGTGTCGACACCGGCGTCCACCAGGTGCACCGTCGACCCCGACACCTTGACGCCGTACGCCAGCGCATCGGGCACGGCGTGTGCACCGGGGAAGGCGGGCAGCAGCGCGGGGTGGGTGTTGATGATGCGGCCACCGAACCGGTCGAGGAAGGCCGGGCCGAGGATTTTCATGAAGCCGGCCGACACCACCAGCGACGGCTCGTGTGCCGCGACAGCGTCGGTGAGTGCCTTGTCCCACGACGCACGGTCCGGGTGGTCGCGCAGGCTCACGCGAAAGTAAGGAATTCCGGCGGCCTCTGCGTGGCGGATCGCGTCACAGTTCCGGTCGACACCGACCGCCACGACGTCAGCGGGGTATCCGCCGGTTCGGGAGGAGTCGATCAGCGACCTCAGCAGGGTGCCGGCACCGGATGCGAGTACGACGACCCGGGCCGGTGCCGTCGATGACGTCCCGGTCGCCGCCGTCGGCCTCAGGTGGTCACGCGAGGAAGTCAGCGCTCTACTCCTGAACAATCGAAAGGCTGGTGAAATCGAACGGGCGGTCGCATCGTCGACCGAGCAAGAGCCTAGTCGCTGGGGGTTGCGGACCCTCGGGGCAGGTCGCCTTCAGCTCCGTCATCCGCTTCGCCGGACGCATCCGATCCCGTAGTCGCCGGGTCTTCCTCCACCTCGGCGTCCACCACGACCTCGGCCTGGGCCTCGTCGTCCTCGGGTGCCGCGGCGCCTACCGGTGTCTCCGGATCCTCGACGAGCTCCGCGTCGATGACCCTGCCCGGAGCTTTACCCGCCGGAATGGGAGATGCATCGGGAACGGGAGCGGCGATGGCGGGCACCTCTTCCTCGCCCGGGAGATGGGGTTCCTCCTCGTCGGTCGAGGCCTCGTCCGCGTCGTCGTCAGCGCCCCGCCCGCGGAACCACGCGATGACGACCGCGGTGATCGCTCCGACGAATCCCAGCCAGGCGAATGTCAGTCCGCCGAACACCCACCACGTGATCCGGACGGTGCCGAAGGCCCCCAGCTCACCGCCGGCGACTAGACCGAGAATGGCGGCCACCACACCCACACCCGCGGCCGCGGCCAACACCGTGAACAGGGCTTCCTGCCCGGCCACGCGCCGCCCGGAGTCGCGGCCGAGCATGACACCGATCAGCAGGGGAATCATCAGCAGAGCGGGCCAGGCACCGCCCGCGGCGCCGTCCGGAACGGCGCCGAGTACCGGCAACGGAGGCAGTGAGCCGCCCACATTCCCGAACACACTCACCGACACGTCCCCGATGTCCGCCGTGCCGCCCGTCGCGGCGGCCGCCGCACCGATCACGACGTTGGGCAGGTACAGCACCGAGAGCACGGTCAGCCCGAGGAGGCCCACCACACCGTCGCCCCGCTCGAGCAGCCCACCGACCGTCGACCACTCCACCAGCAACGACACGGTGACCAGAGCGGCACCTGCACCGATAATCGCCGTGAATGCGCGCAGTCCCGGCCGCACCGCGTTCCGCGCCCATGCCGGAAGATCCGCTGACCACGTCGGCCACATCGTGACCGCAACCCCGAGCCCGGCGGCCAGCAGGTGCACGAACAACACCCAACCGAACGCGGCGAGAGTATTCGGTGGCCACAACGCGATGACCGCCGATGCGTCCGCGATCACGGCCAGGCTGATCGCGGTGATGACCAAGGGGCCGCCCACCGCGGCTCCCACGACTCGGAGAACCCGGCGGCGCGACGACGCCACGTCGACGGCCCCGGCGCACCCGCGGGCGACAGCCCACACCATGCCCAGGGTCGGAATCAACGGAAGGACACCGAGCTCGGTGCCGTCGATGGTGACCGGAACCTGGTGAATCGCCAGCCACGACGCAGCGATCGCGCCGAACGTCCCGGTCAGGTCGCTGTTCGCGGCGACGAGCGTGACCACGACCAACGCCGACAGCAGAACGATCGTCACCGCCGCCGGCCGGAACGCCACCGCCAGCAACGCCCACGCCTCGTCGGGGTCCGGCACCCGGGCCTGCGGACCCCGCCCAGTTTCAGCGGATCGCCGCTCATCACCTCGTGCGGCCCTGCGCTGAACACGATCAACCAAAGAACTCATCCCCTCGAGAGTGGCACCTCGGCGCCACGACCGCAGTCAGGCGCGCCGCACAGAAGTGGCCTCCGACCATGGGCGGTCGAAGGCCATCTGCTTGGTTCTGTCCCGTTACTTGTCGTCCCGGTCGGAACGGGTGTCGAAGGCCTGGGTCTGTGCACCCTGGCCCTCGGACTCGGACGACTCACCCGTGTCGGCATGCTGCGACTCGGAACGCGACTGCTCGCCGTACTCCAGGGTGCGCTCCACCGGCGACGATCCGGACTGCGCGCCGTAGGCCGGGGCGGCGTGCTGGGCCGAACCGTAACTGGTGCCCGCCGGTCCCGTCGGGTACTGCGAGGCGGGGGTTGCGCCCGGCTGCGAATACCCCTGGTACTGCGGCTGCTGATATGCGGTCGTCGGAGCGTCGTACGGCGCCGACCCTGCCCCATAGCCCTGCTGCTGCCCGTATCCCTGACCGTAACCGGACTGGCCTGGCGAAGACTGCGTCTGGCCGGGCTGCTGACCGGGCTGGCCCTGCGGGCCGAAGCCCTGCTGGCCGTACGGAGACTGACCCGACTGCCCGTATCCCGGCTGCGGCTGACCGCCCTGCGGACCGAAGCCCTGCGGACCGCTGTACCCCTGTGAAGGCTGCTGACCGTAGCCCTGCGACGGCTGCCCGTAGGACTGTTGCCCGCCCTGGCCGTAGCCGCCCTGCCCGGACTGGCCGAAAGCACCAGCGGCCGAAGGACTGCGGACCGGCTGCTTCACGATGCCGATGTCGAACAGCAGCGCAGCGACCGCCAGTGCCGACTGGATGAATCCCAGCACAAGGATCAAGATGGCGCCCCAACCCGAATCGGCGTCGAAGTTGAGGAAGATGAGCAGGGCGAGAACCCAGCCGGAGATGGACGCCGCCGCCGCGGCACCCGCATAGTTCTGTTTGGGGAGAAGGGATACCGCAGCCAGCAGACCGCCGAGGAACAGCAGCCCGAGACCGTGTGACCCCGCCTCGAAGGAATTGAGCGGTTCGCTGACGACGGTGACGTACGGGGCGAACCCGAACAGCAGGTTCAGCAACCCGAGAACGGCGACACCGATCAGGAGGAAGAAGCCCAGGCCTTTGGAATTTCCCCCTGCATTCTCCTGCGCTGCATTCTGTTGCGCGGGCGGACCGTAGCTCGGTCCGCCGGGCGGGAACGTCATGACTTCTCCTCGTCGACAAGTGGTCGTCTGCGTGCGCTCTTCCGACGCTAGCCTACGTATACCCGTGGGTCACTGCCCTCGGTAGCGGCCCACACCGCCGGGAACGGCGCGGGAGACAATGGGTCGATGCCGTACACGCTCGCTCCCCGCGCTACCGATCTCACCGTCGAAACGGAGATCAAGCATTCCCGCTTCATCGCGGCCCTGCGGCGAGTAGAGGATGCAGAATCGGCACAGGATTTCGTGCAGTCGCAGCGCCGCGCGTATCCCGATGCGCGGCATCATTGTTCCGCCTACATAGTCGGGAACGGACCCAGTGAACGGCTCGAGCGTTCGAGTGACGACGGAGAACCCGGCGGAACGGCGGGGATACCCATGCTGCAGGTCCTGCGGACACGGGACCTCGTCGACGTCGCAGTGGTGGTCACGCGATATTTCGGCGGAATCAAACTGGGGGCGGGCGGACTGGTCCGCGCGTATTCGGGCGCGGTGGCCGCGGCGATCGACGCCTCACGCCTCGTGGCACGGGAGCGTCGACAACTTCACACGCTGGCAACTCGTCATGCCGACGCGGGTCGGGTGGAGTCGGAACTGCGGATGCGCGGAGTGGTGGTCGTGGAGACGACGTACGGCGAAGAGGCGGTACTCACGCTCGCGGCCCGCGATTCGGAGGACTTGGCGAATCTCATCGCGGAAGTCACGGCAGGCGCGGGAACACTTCATCCGGCCGGGGAGATCTGGATAGACGCCTAGCCGCCCGTGCGCCTTTTTGGTAGTTGGAGCTACCAAAAAGGCGCACGGGCGCGGAGCGCCTAGGCCTGGACGGTCAGGCTCTGCAGGATCTCGCGAGCGAGCGCAGCGGTCTCGGACGGCGTCTTGCCGACCTTGACGCCGGCCGCCTCGAGGGCGTCCTTCTTGGCCTGCGCGGTTCCCGAGGAGCCGGAGACGATGGCGCCGGCGTGGCCCATGGTCTTGCCCTCGGGAGCGGTGAAGCCGGCGACGTAGCCGACGACCGGCTTGGTCACGTTCGCCTTGATGTAGTCGGCGGCACGCTCTTCGGCGTCGCCACCGATCTCACCGATCATGACGATGACCTTGGTCTCGGGGTCCTTCTCGAACGCCTCGATAGCGTCGATGTGGGTGGTTCCGATGACCGGGTCGCCGCCGATGCCGATGGCGGTGGAGAAACCGAAGTCACGCAGCTCGAACATCATCTGGTAGGTCAGCGTGCCCGACTTGGAAACGAGACCGATGGGGCCGCTGCCCGCGATGTTGGCGGGGGTGATGCCGACCAGCGACTCGCCCGGGGTGATGATGCCGGGGCAGTTCGGGCCGATGATGCGGGTCTTGTTGCCCTTGGAGACGTTGTACGCCCAGGCGTACGCCGAATCCTGCACGGGGATGCCCTCGGTGATGACCACGAGGAGCGGGATCTCCGCGTCGATGGCCTCGACGATGGCGTCCTTGGCGAAGGCCGGCGGAACGAACGCGATCGAGACGTCCGCACCGGTCTTCTCGATGGCCTCGGCGACGGTGCCGAAGACGGGGAGCTCGACGCCGCCGTCATGGGTGACGGTGGTGCCGGCCTTGCGGGCGTTGACACCGCCGACGACCTGAGTACCGGCCTTGAGCATCAGCGCGGTGTGCTTGGTGCCCTCGCCGCCGGTGATGCCCTGGACGATGACCTTGGAGTCCTTGGTCAGGAAGATAGCCATGTTGTTTTAAGTCCCTTTACTTTGCGGCGAAGGCCAGCTCGGCAGCCTTGTCGGCGGCCTCGTCCATGGTTCCGACGACCGTGACCAGCGGGTGAGCGGCCTCGGCGAGGATACGGCGACCCTCTTCGACATTGTTGCCGTCCAAGCGGACGACCAGCGGCTTGTTGGCCTCGTCACCGAGCGTCTTCAGGGCGCCGACGATGCCGTTGGCGACCGCGTCACACGCGGTGATGCCACCGAACACGTTCACGAACACACTCTTGACCTGCTCGTCGTTCAGGATGACGTCGAGCCCGTTGGCCATGACCTCGGCGGACGCACCGCCGCCGATGTCGAGGAAGTTGGCGGGCTTCACGCCGCCGTGCTTCTCACCGGCGTAGGCGACGACGTCCAGGGTCGACATGACCAGGCCGGCGCCGTTTCCGATGATTCCGACCTGTCCGTCGAGCTTGACGTAGTTGAGGTCGTTTTCCTTGGCCTTGAGCTCGAGCGGGTCGGTGGCGTCCTTGTCCTCGAACGCCTCGTGGCCGGGCTGACGGAAGGCAGCGTTCTCGTCCAGCGTGACCTTGCCGTCGAGCGCGAGGATCTGGTCGTCCGGGGTACGGACCAGCGGGTTGACCTCGACGAGGAGAGCGTCTTCCTTGATGAAGACGTCCCACAGCTTCTGGATCGTGACGGCCGCTGCGTCGAGCACCTCGGCGGGCAGCTTTCCTGCCTCGGCGATGCTGCGCGCGAACGCGAGGTCGACACCCTTCACGGCGTCGACGGGGATCTTGGCGAGGGCGTCGGGGTTCTCCTCGGCGGTGACCTCGATCTCGACTCCACCTTCCACCGAACACATGGCCAGGTAGGTGCGGTTGGTGCGGTCGAGCAGGAATGAGATGTAGTACTCCTCGGCGATGTCACTCGCCTCTGCGACCAGGAGCTTCTTGACGACATGGCCCTTGATGTCGAGGCCGAGAATGGCCTCGGCGTTCGCCTGGGCGGCGTCGACGTCGGCGGAGTACTTGACGCCACCCGCCTTGCCGCGGCCGCCGACCTTGACCTGTGCCTTGATCATCACGGGCTTGCCGATTTCTTCGGCAATCTCGCGCGCGCCGGCGACCGTGTCGGTAACACGTCCAGCCGAAGTCGGCACCTCGTGCTTGGCGAAGAGTTCCTTCGCCTGGTATTCGAAGAGATCCATCTGCTCACCGTCTCGTCTGCGTTGACACCCGCTCGAGGGGTAGGAGCGGGTCTGTTTTGGACTTTAACCAGTTGCCGGGCCAGGTCTGCGCCCGCGTGCATGGTATGTGGTCCACATCACGCGATACGCCCCCCTGAGGTGCGCCTCACCGATTTTCCGGCGAGGTGCTCACCGTTTTCCGGTGCGTGCTGTGAGGGCCGCGGCAGCCGCAACCAACACTATGCCCACCGCGGACGGGATAACACCGGCCCCCATTTCCGGGGCTTCCAGCCGCGCTCGGGTGAGTGGCCAGGACAGCAAATACACCCCCATCGCGACGCCTGCCCCCAGGAGGAGTGCGCATGCCCGGGCAGGCCTCGCACGCGCGGCCACAATCACCGCGAGGACGACCGTCGCACCCAGCAACGCCCGCCCCCACACGTCGAGCCCCCAGGGAAGTTCCGCGAAGGTGGCGGCAGCGGAGTACTCGCCCACAGCATCGGTGCCGGAGAAGAGCGGAAGTGCCAGTCCGACGAACGCGAACAGGGCGCCGAGTCCCCCGACCACGAGGACCGCGAGGTCGGTCGAGCGCTCCTCGGAGGTATCGATCTCCTCCCGTTCCGCGGAACCGGCGAACCAGGTGAGCACTCCGGTCACGGCGGCGGCGACCGCGGCACACCACAGCAGAACCGAGCCGGCGCCCGCGCTGATACCCGGTACATCGGTGGCGAGCACCACGGACTGGGTCACCGCCGCGACGGAAAAGGGAATGGTCACCCACAGAATTCCGACCGCGGGTCGCACCGCCGAAGCGAACTCGGAGAAGAACAACCAGATCGCTCCGACGACGAGAACGATGGCGGCGACGAGGACGACCCGGGTGGCCAGAACGTCGGGGCGCGCCAACGAGGCGGGCGTGTCCAGCACCGGAAGCAATGCCCCGGTCGCGGCGAGGACCGCGGTGAGGGCTCCGGCGGTTCCGGCGGCGAGGTGCCATCGGGCGAGCCGTGCGCGCGCTGCCTCGGCTTCCGCTCGAGCGGCGGCCTTGGCAACGCCTTTCCCGGACGGCGTCACGGCCCCCGCCTTCCCCGCTGCTTGTGTTCCTGTCCGTTCCGGTGCGGCGCCGGCCAGCGCCCGCAGGATGCGACCATCGCGGGCACGGTCGACCGCGGGGACACACAGCCCCGCGAACACCAACGCGCCGGCCCCGACGGTTCCCCACACCGAGCCCGGCCCGACCCCGATGCGTTCACCCGCGGCCAGTCCTGCCACGAGGCGCGTCCCGACTACACCCAGAGCAGCGAGCCCGGACCCGATCAGGACTCCCGCCGACACGGGCGGGGAGATCGACGCCAACGCGGAGGCGACGGCGATCAGGACGGCGACGGCCATCGCCGCGGCCCCGATCGAGGTCGCGAGATCGGATTCGACCACGGTCGGCACGAGGATGACGGGATCCGAGGACACGAGGGCGGGCGCGAACAGTGCTCCGACCAGCACCACGGCCGCTGCCACCGTCACCGCGGACAAGAGGAAGCCGACTCGCGCTCCGGTCGCGCGTCCCACCTGTTCGGAACTGCGCGCATCGCCGTAGCCATCGAGGAGGGAGCAGCGGTGGACCGCCACCATCCCGAGAAGGCCGGCGAGCACGATCAGGATGTGACCGGCCACGAGGGTGTAGGCGCCGGTGCCCGCGGTGAGTTCCGCCGCCGTCTGCGGACGGAACAGCTCCAGTCGGTTGGCATCGATTGCGTCCGTCCACAGCTGAACGTCCAGGACGGCAGCGCCGATCGAGACCGCACCCGCGCCCGCGAGGACGCCGCCGGCGAATGCCGTCCTGCGCGCGACGAGGGTGGCGATCGCCACGATCGGCGCTGCAAGGGCGAATACTGCCGCCCATACGGCCGCGGCGCCGACTCCCGGCAACTCCGCGGCGCCTACCGCCGGCCGTGCCGCTTGCAGGACGGGTGCGGCAGCGACACCCAGTCCTCCGACGAAAGCCAGGACGGCAGCGGTCGTGCACCCTCGACGCGCCCTGTCGGGATCCGGCTCCTCGACCGCGGCGGATCGAGCGCCGCCTCCCGAAGAAGGAATACGTTCGGGCTCAGCTCTGGGAATACGTTCGGGCTGCGCCCGGGGGCCTTCTCCGGAACGAGTTGATGACGCCACGGACCGACGCTAACGCCTCGCACCCGGCCCGCGGCCGGTGTGACACGCGCTTCTCCGCTGGAGATCGAATCGAGACCGATTACCCGCGCCCACATTCCCCCAGCTCACGTTGTGATGCCCGTCACAAGTAGCTGTTCATTCGCGTTACAGGTTGCGCGCATCGCAACCGTTTCGTTACCGTCGCCAAGGTCTAAGTCACAGGCAGGTCACGAGCAGGAGGTTGGACGGGCGTATGCACCACCGCAGCCAGTTCACGGCCAGCCGTTTTGTGAATCACCACGCTGACGAGGAACGTGAGCCTTCGTTCTCGGTTGGTCACAACGACGAGGTCACGCCCACGTATCCCCCACGATCGGTCGAGCGTTACACCGAGACCGATAGTTCTGAGATTTCCACAATGTTCTCCCGTGATTCGCATTCTCCCCGCTCCAGCAGGCACAACGCTCCGCGTTCCGGCCAACACGACGCTCCGCGTTCGGGCCATCATCGCGTCGAGGCTGTGAGCAGTTACGACTCCGAGTTCGACATCCCCGGCTTCATTCCCCGCAGCGGTATCGAGTCCCCCGAGGGCACGCCCTCCCACTCCCGCCGCGGAGCGCACCGACTTCCCACTCCCCCCTCAGCCCTCAAGGGCCGCGCAGCCGTTCTCGCAGTCGCAGCGGGCGCCGTCGTCGCAGCAGGCCAGGCCGCCGTCAGCGGCTCTTCGTCCAACTCCACCGATCACTCCGAGGTCGCCCTCGCCAGTGACGAGTCGAGCGTCATCGGCACCACCGCCGAGCCGCAGGCGGCCCAGTTCTCCACCGTCGCCGACACCGTCGCATCCGAGTCGAACGCCCCCCAGGTCCTGAACGTCGCGAATCCCACCGACCTCTCCCAGTTCAGCAACCTCCTCGCCAAGGGACAGCGCTTCAGCGAAGAGCGCGCCGCCCGCGAGGCTGCGGCCCGTCGGCCTTTGTTCGTTCTCCCCACGATCGGCACCTTCACCTCGAACTTCGGATCGCGCTGGGGCACGCTCCACGCGGGCGTCGACATCGCGGCCCCCATCGGCACCCCCATCGTGGCCGTGGCCGACGGCGAGGTCATCGACTCCGGGCCGGCTTCCGGGTTCGGCATGTGGGTCCGCCTGAAGCACGCCGATGGCACCGTCACCGTCTACGGGCACATCAACACCTCGAACGTCACCGTGGGCCAGAAGGTTATGGCGGGAGACCAGATCGCCACCGTCGGCAACCGCGGATTCTCCACCGGCCCGCACCTGCACTTCGAGGTTCACCTCGGCGGCGAGAACAAGGTCGATCCCCTGCCGTGGCTGGCCTCGCGCGGCATCAGCCTCGGCCCCGAGATGGACTGAGCGAAAAACACTCCGGAACGCAACCACAGACGACTGCGGCGCATGCATAGTGCATGCGCCGCAGTCGTCTGTGTCCAGCCCTACAGCTTGGTCATGGGGACTCCACCGATCAGCATGAGCCGGACCTTGCCGGCGCTGCCGAAGTCGATCGTGACGGTGGCAGTCGGTCCGGCACCCTTGGTCTCCAGCACCGTGCCGAGACCGTATTTGTCGTGGGTGACACGGTCGCCGACGGCGAGGACCAGGTTGTTGTTGCGTGAGCGGGCCGCACCGAAACTCGGCGTACCGGACGCACTGCCGCCGTAACTGTGGCCACCGTAACCCTGGCCGCCATAGCCGGAGCTTCGGGCGCGGCCGCCACCGATCGCGCCGCCGGAACCGATGCCGGTTCCCGGGTCCTCACGACGCCAATGCACCAGATCGGTCGGGATCTCCTGCAGGAACCGTGACTCCGGATTCTGGATGGGTTGTCCCCACGCCGACCGGATGACTGCGCGGGTGAGATACAGCCGCTTCCGGGCACGGGTGATGCCGACGTAGGCCAGCCTGCGTTCCTCCGACAGTTCGGTGGGGTCGCCGAGCGCCCGCATGTGCGGGAACTGACCGTCTTCCCATCCGGTGACGAACACGATGGGAAATTCGAGCCCCTTCGCCGTGTGCAGAGTCATCATGGTGACGACGCCCTCGTCGGAGTCGGGCAGCTGGTCCGAATCGGCCACCAGCGACACTCGCTCGAGGAAGGCGGCCAGGGAGCCGGGGTCGGGTTCACCGTCGCGCGCGTCGACGTCACCGTCCTCGGGGGTGTCGATCAGCCCGGCAGCATTGCGGGCGTCGGAGCTGAACTCCCGTGCAACACTCACCAATTCGTTGAGGTTGTCGAGCCGGGCACCGTCCTGTGGGTCGCTGCTGGCGGCAAGCTCGGCGCGATACCCCGTCCGCTCGAGCACTGCCTCGACGACGTCGCCGATGTCGCCCAGTTGATCGGGGACCACTTCGTCCGAGCTGAACTCGGGCGGCAGCATCATCCGCAACCCGTCCATCAACTCGAGGAAGGACGCGATGGCCTTCTGTGAGCGGGTGTTCAGCAACGGCACCCGGCCCTCGCCGCCGTCGCGCAGCGCCTCCGCGAAACTGATTCCTCGTTGCTCGGAATGCACCGCCACGCACGCCTCGGCCCGGTCCCCGATGCCACGGCGCGGGGTATTGAGGATGCGACGCAGACTGACAGTGTCGTCCTCGTTGGCGAGCACCCGCAGATACGCGACGATGTCGCGAACCTCCTTGCGCTCGTAGAACCGCACGCCGCCGACCACCTTGTACGGAACACCGAGGCGGATGAAAATCTCTTCGAGCGCACGCGAGGAGTTGTTGGTGCGGTAGAACACCGCGACATCAGCGAACTTGGCTTCTCCGGAATCGACCAGCTTGTCGATTTCCGAGGCGACGAAGGACGCCTCGTCGTGCTCGTTGTCGGCGACATAGCCGGTGATGAGCTCGCCCTCGCCCGAGTCGGTCCACAGCCGCTTCTCACGACGGCCCGTGTTCTTGGAGATCACGGAGTTCGCCGCGGAGAGAATGTTCTGCGTGGACCGGTAGTTCTGCTCGAGCAGGATGGTGCGGGCGTCGGGATAGTCACGCTCGAACTCTTCGATATTGCGGATGGTGGCCCCACGGAACGCGTAGATCGACTGATCCGCATCGCCCACCACACACAGTTCGGCAGGAGCGATGCTGTGCTCGGCATTCGGGTCCGCCGTTGTGCTCCCCACCAGTTCGCGGACCAGCATGTACTGCGCGTGGTTGGTGTCCTGGTACTCGTCGACCAGCACATGCCGGAACCGGCGCCGATAGTACTCAGCGACCTGTGGGAACGCCTGGAGCATCGCGACGGTCTCGCCGATCAGGTCGTCGAAGTCGAGGGCGTTGGCCGAGCGCAGCCGCTGCTGGTAATGGCCGTACACCTTCGCGACGAGACGCGGCAGCTCCGCCGGATCCTTGTCGGCGTCGGCAGCGGCCTGCTCCGGGTCGACCAGCTCGTTCTTCAGATTCGAGATGTGGGTGGCGAGAAGCCGCGCGGTGTATCGCTTGGTGTCGAGGTTCAGATCTTTGGAGATCATCGTCAACAAGCGCCGCGAGTCGTCCGCGTCGTAGATGGAGAAGTTGGAGTTGAGTCCCGGGAGCAGCGCGGCCTGGGCGCGCAGGATGCGAACGCAACTCGAGTGGAACGTGGACACCCACATGTTGTTGGCACGCGGACCGACCAGGTGCGCGACCCGCTCGCGCATCTCCGCCGCCGCCTTGTTGGTGAAGGTGATGGCCAGAACCTGGCCCGGCATCACACCACGTTCCGCGAGCAGGTACGCGATACGGCGGGTGAGCACTGCCGTCTTCCCCGACCCGGCGCCCGCGACGATGAGAAGCGGAGAACCGGCGTGCACGACAGCCTCGCGTTGCTGCGGATTGAGGCCCTCGAGAAGGGTGTCCGAGCCGGCGCGCGCGGGCGTGGACGCGCGCGGCGTGGCCACGGCACCGGTGTGCGAAGCAGTACGCGAAATAGTGTTCATCGTCCACTAAACCTACCGGCGTCTACCGACAGCGTCACAGCCGCTTGGCCTGCGTGGTACCCCCGTGGCAAACTGGTACACGTGTTCAGTCAGCCATCGCGCCCCCTGTGGCGATTTTTTTATGGGTACCGGCCTCCGGTGCCCGTGAACTGAACAGCTCACGAGCCCCGAGGTCCGCACCGGATCCGGGGCTTTTTTCGTCAAACGAGCCTGGATCGGTAACGACTCGAGCCGAAACAACGATCCACGTTCTGACAAGAGGGAGACGAACCAATGAGCACTCAGACCGTCGCATCAGCCGCCAAGGACACCGCTGTTCCCACCAGCGAGGCCGAGATCGAGGTTCTCCGTCAGGAGATCGACAAGCTCGACGCCGAGATTCTCGCCGCGATCAAGCGCAGGTCCGAGGTCTCGCAGATCATCGGTGCCACCCGCATGGCATCCGGCGGCCCGCGCCTGGTCCACAGCCGCGAGATGAAGGTGCTCGAGCGGTTCAACGAACTCGGCCAGGAAGGCCACACTCTCGCCATGCTCCTGCTGCGCCTCGGACGCGGCCGCCTCGGTCACTGAGCCCCTTCGGTCTCTGAGCCCGACTCGCTCACCGAACCTCTTCGGTCACCGAGACGCCCCGACCGAGTCGCTGGGCGCGGCCGCGGTCGGTTCACGACAGCGGCCGCCTCACCCGGTGCCCCTCGGTCTCTACGACTCGAGTGCCACGTACTTGGTCTCCAGGTACTCCTCGATACCTTCACTGCCCCCTTCGCGCCCGAAGCCTGATGCTTTGACGCCGCCGAAGGGGGCAGCGGTGTCCGACATGACGCCCCGGTTGACGCCCACCATGCCCGTTTCGAGGAGATCGGCGACGCGAAGCGCACGGTCGAGGTCCCTGGTGAAGATGTAGGCAGCGAGACCGTATTCAGTATCGTTCGCCGCGGCGATGCCCTCGTCTTCGGTGTCGAAACCGCTGATCGCGGCAACCGGGCCGAACACTTCCTCTTTCAGAATTCGGGCCTGGGGTGGGACGTCGTCGAGGACGGTGGCCGGATAGAAGTAGCCCGACCCTTCCGGCGCCGCACCGCCCAGCCGGACGCGGGCTCCCGCACCGACGGCGTCCTGCACGAGTTCGCTGACGGTCTCGAGCTGATCCGCGTTGATCAGCGGGCCGAGTGTGGTGTCGGGGTCCTGCCCCGGTCCGAGTGTGTACGACGACATCTTGTCGACGAGCTTGGCGGTGAATTCCTCGCGGACACTGTTCGCGACGTGGAAACGGTTGGCGGCCGTGCACGCTTCGCCCCCGTTGCGCATCTTCGCGAGAACGGCGCCCTCTACCGCTGCATCGACGTCCGCGTCGTCGAAGACCACGAAGGGCGCGTTGCCACCCAGTTCCATCGACGTGCGCAGCAGACCCTTGGCCGACTTCTCGATCAGCATGCGCCCGACCCCGGTGGAACCGGTGAACGTGAGCTTGCGCAGGCGCCGATCGTCCAGCAACGGTCCCGTCACTTCCCCGGACTTCGACGTCGGCAGTACGGACAGGACACCCTTCGGCAGTCCCGCGTCGGCCATGACCTCGGCCAGCAACAGCATGGTCAGCGGCGTCTCGGAGGCAGGCTTGACGATCATGGTGCAGCCCGCGGCCAGCGCAGGACCGATCTTTCGAGTGCCCATCGCGAGAGGGAAGTTCCACGGGGTGATCGCGAGACACGGACCGACCGGCTGCTTGGTGACGAGCACCCGTCCGTTGCCGGCGGGCGCGGGTGTGTAGCGGCCGGAGATCCGCACCGCCTCTTCACTGAACCAGCGAAAGAACTCGGCGCCGTACTTCACCTCCGCCTTGCTCTCCGGTAGGGCCTTGCCCATTTCCAGGGTCATCAACAGGGCGAAGTCGTCGGCACGCTCGATGATCCTGTCGAACACGGCACGCAGCAATTCACCGCGGGCGCGGGCCGGCGTGGCCGCCCACTCGCTCTGAACCGCCACTGCGGCGTCCAGAGCTTTCATCGCGTCGGCCGGACTGGCGTCCGCCACCTCGGTGAGGGCCTCACCGGTGGATGGGTCGAAGACGGTGAAGGTGGCACCGTTTTCGGCGTCGCGCTGCTCACCACCGAGGAAGAGGGTCGTCGGAACTTGTCGAATGAGTTCGCGGGAATCCATGGGGTCCATCATGCGCCGCACCAGACTTCACACGGAAGTTTCGACGCGCGGGCACTAAGCTCGAACCTCGTGAGCTCAGACATCACCGGAACCGCTGCCTGGCAGAAATTGCGCGATCATCACGCCCGAATCCAGTCCGTTCATCTGCGGGAGCTCTTCGACCAGGATCCGGCTCGGGGCCACGAACTCACCGTGTCTGCGGGCGATCTGTATATCGACTACAGCAAGCACCGCGTCGATCGCGCGACCCTCGAGTCGCTGCTCGATCTGGCGCGCAACGCAGACCTGGAAGCGCGCCGGGACGCGATGTTCGCGGGCGAGCACATCAACACGTCGGAGGATCGCGCCGTCCTCCACACCGCTCTCAGGTTGCCTGCCGGCGCGTCGCTCACCGTTGACGGCCAGGACGTAGTGGCGGACGTGCACGAGGTTCTCGATCGTATGGGCGATTTCACCGATCGGTTGCGGTCCGGGGAATGGCGAGGCGCCACGGGCGAGCGGATTACGACCGTCGTCAACATCGGCATCGGCGGGTCCGATCTCGGGCCGGTGATGGTGTACCGGGCTCTGCGGCACTATGCCGACGCCGGGATCAGCGTGCGGTTCATCTCCAACATCGACCCGTCGGATCTGGTGCGCACGTTGCACGGTCTCGATCCGGCCACGACGCTCTTCATCGTGGCGTCCAAGACATTCTCCACACTCGAAACCCTCACCAATGCCACTGCCGCCAAGCGGTGGCTTCTCGACGGACTGGGTCTCGGGACCGATGCTGTGGCAAAACATTTCGTTGCGGTCTCGACCAATGCCGACCGCGTGGCCGACTTCGGTATCGACACTGCCAACATGTTCGGATTCTGGGACTGGGTCGGGGGACGGTACTCGGTCGATTCGGCGATCGGACTGTCGGTAATGGCCGCGATCGGCAAGGAGCGTTTCGCGGAGTTCCTCGCCGGGTTCCACGCGGTGGACGAGCATTTCCGGACGGCGCCACTGGAGGAGAACGCGCCGGTTCTCCTGGGGCTCCTCGGGCTCTGGTACTCCAACTTCTTCGGCGCCGAGTCCCGTGCGGTGCTGCCGTATTCCAACGATCTCGTGCGCTTTGCGGCTTACCTGCAGCAGCTGACGATGGAATCGAACGGCAAGTCGGTGCGGGCCGACGGGTCCCCCGTTCCCGCCTCCACCGGGGAGATCTTCTGGGGTGAGCCGGGCACCAACGGCCAGCACGCCTTCTACCAGCTTCTGCACCAGGGGACGCGGCTCGTTCCCGCCGACTTCATCGGCTTCGGCGAACCCACCGACGACCTGCCCACCGCGGACGGCACGGGCAGCATGCACGACCTGCTGATGAGCAACTTCTTCGCCCAGACCAAGGTCCTGGCGTTCGGCAAGACCGCGGAGGAGATCGCGGCGGAGGGAACCCCGGAGCACCTGGTGCCACACAAGGTGATGCCCGGAAACCGGCCGTCCACCACCATCCTCGCGCCCAAGCTCACCCCGTCCGTCATCGGGCAGCTCATCGCACTGTACGAGCACCAGGTATTCGTCGAGGGCGTCATCTGGGGCATCGACTCGTTCGATCAGTGGGGCGTCGAACTCGGGAAGACGCAGGCCGTCGAATTGCAGCCGGTGCTCACCGCCGCGGAGTCACCTGCCGCGCAAAGTGATACGTCGACGGACAGCCTGGTGCGCTGGTACCGCCGGCAGCGCGGTCGGGCCTGACTGACCAGTTCCCGCCTGACCTACCAGTTCTCGGTGGTGTAGACGCGGCCCGAGCGATCCGCCAGCCTGGCGCGTAGCTCCTGCTGTTCGATCCAGCGGATGGCGCCGATGCCCCGTGCGAGAGCGGCGACACTGGCGGCGTAGGCCCACAGCGCGTCGTCGGCGATCACCGTCACCGATTCCCATTCGGTTTTCGACGGCGGTTCGCTGACGGGCGGCGCGAATGCTGTCGCCATCGCCGTTCCGTTCACCAGTTCGACATCTCCGTTTCCGGGCACCGAAATCTGCCAACCGCCGGCCGGGCAGTGACCCGCCGTAGCGATCACGTCGCCGATACGCACCGCTGCGCCGCACTCGAGTTCGCGCGCGACGAGCGCCGCCGCACGATCGACCGTATCGGCCTTCGCGGTGTCGGTGATGTCCAAGGATGCGCCCCACGGCGCGAACACCACGTCGTCGTCGATCTGGATGTCACGGAAACTCGGTGCCGGATGCACGGTCGGAATGAGGGTGTCATCCGCCATCTCGGAGGCGAGCGGGTCGACCACACCATCGGTCATCCGCGCCGCCCACAACGCGGAACGAAGCAGCGCCGACATCCGCCGGCTCACCTTCACCGGTGCGCCTTGCGACAGGTTCACGGCGTGAATCTCGGCATCCCCGCGCTGAAGGTCGCACACCGCCTCGGTTTCCTCGATGACACCTGCGATCAGCGCGGTCGCCTCGGGCAGTGCAGCACCCTCGGTGACGTCGACTTCCACGACGGAACCCCAGACCTTCCACTTCTCGACACTGACCATGGCGTGCTCCGTGTGCAGTTCCTTCACTGTGCTGCAAATCCAGTATGCGCCGGTTGTCCAGGAGGTCGTGCGCCCGTGTTGCCACCGGTCGTAGACTCCGGCAGGTGAGCGCCCGGTTGAGCGTTGTCGACGAGATGTTTCTCCGCACCCATCGGGGGTGGGGAACGCCGATCGTGATGCAGGGTCTGTGGCGCACCGACGGCCGGATCGACGAGGAAATCCTGGAGTCTCTCCGCGTCCTGCTGTCACGCGGTCCGCTGGGCAGACGGGTGATCCGCTCGCGGGTCCCTGGTGCCCGACCACGGTTCGCACCCAGCTCGGAAGCATTCCCCGTCGAGTACGCCACCGTCCCTGCCGCGGCGTTGCTGGAATGGGCCGACGAGCAGGCCGCCTTGCCGGTCGACCCCGAACGGGGTCCCGGGTGGCGGCTGGCCTGCGGGCGACTCGACGGCAGCGGCACAGTGCTGTCGCTGGTGTGTTCACACGTGCTCGCGGATGCGAGGGGCCTGACCGCCGCCATCGCGGACGCGTTGCAGGGCACGCCGCCCTCCGCTGCGCCGCGTCACCGTGGACCGATCGATGACGTCTGGGACGCGGCCCTTCTGACCCGACGGGTCACCGAAGGAACGGTGCGCGCAGTTGCCGGCCTGCTGATCGATTCCGACCGCCGCACCGAGCTGCGCGACTTCGTACGCGCCGACAGCACGGCGCGCCCCGAGGTGTTCCACCGTAGGGCCGCTTCCGCGGTGGTAGACGTGGACGCGGGCGCCTGGGATATCGCCGCCGAGGAGTCCGGCGGGACGGCGAACAGCCTGTTCCTGTCGGTGGTCGCCGAGATCGCCCGCCGCGACGACGAGTCGGCGCCTCTGACGATCAGCGTGCCGATGGATGTGCGCGGCCGCGGCGACACCACCGAGGCCGCGAACTCGGTCGCAATGGTCGAGGTGGCGGTGGCACCGGGCGACACCGTCGCCGACGTCCGTGCGTCGAGTCGTGCGGCGTTCACCTCGACACCGATGACGAGCCCGGCAGGTTTCCCGGAAGAAATGCTGCAACTGATCCCCGACCGGCTCGCCCACGCGCTGACAGGCAACCCCGGTGAACGGGACGTTCTGTGCTCGAACATCGGGCCGCTTCCCGACGCACTCGGTGTCCTGGGTGGACACCGCACAACGGGTATCGCCACACGGGCCGTGCACCCCGGCATCGTCTCCAGCCGCACGAGGATGTCGGCTTACCTGAGCAGGTTCGACGGGCGCTACACCCTCGCCCTGGAATCACTCGATGTCCGAAGCCACACCGCTCTCCGTGAACGTGCCGAGGACGTGCTGCGCCGGCACGAACTCCGGGCCCACGGCTGGTGACGTCCCGGAAAGTCGACGGTCAGGCGTCGTAGGGCTGACGCGCCGACTGCGGATCGCCGTAGGTGATGGCCCGCTCCCGCCGCGCCCCCGACGCGAGCGTGGCCGCCCAGTTCAGCAACGTGCCGAACCTGTTGCGGTAGCCCGCGAGGAAGGCGATGTGGATGACGCCCCACGACACCCACCCGACGGCCCCGGACATCTGGATAGGTCCCGCCTGAACGAGCGCGTGCCTGCGGGCGATGTACGCCGCGCTGCCGAGATCGCGGTACTTGAACGGTTTCCGGTCGGGTGAGCCACGCTCGACGGTGCGGGCAATGCACCCGGCGGCGTGCCTGCCACCCTGCATCGCCACCTCGGCCACACCGGGAAGTTCTTTCAGCGCCATCATGTCGCCGACCACCCAGACGTTGGGGTGACCTGGCACGCTGAGGTCGGGATTCACCTCGATGCGACCACCCGAGGCCTGCTTCACGCCGAGCGCCTGTGCGAGTACGGAGGCGAACGGGACCGCCTCGACGCCGGCCGTCCACAGGATGGTCCGCGCGTCGAACCGGTTCTTGGTCTTCGCCCCGTCCTTGGACGTCGTCTCGACGCTCGTCGCCGACACATCCGTCACATGCACGCCCAGATGTGTTTCGACACCGATCTTGTCGAGTGTGGCCTGCGCTGCCGCCGACAGCTTGCGGTTGAACGACGGCAACACCCGGTCGCCGCCGTGCAGGAGCAGTACCCGCGCCTCACCGGGATCGATGGACTGGAATTCGTGAGCGAGGGCCCGCAGCGCGAGTTCCCTGATCTGCCCGGCCAGCTCGACCCCGGTGGGCCCACCGCCGGCGACGGCGAAGGTCAGCCACGGCTTCCGCTCTTCGGGGGTGGGAAGCGACTCGGCCATTTCGAAGGCCGAGATGAGCTTTCGCCGGATCGCGAGGGCGTCGTCGAGAGTCTTCATGCCGGGCGCCCACTGGATGTACTCGTCGTGACCGTGATATGCCTGGCGCATCCCGGCAGCGACGATCAAGTAGTCATAGGGAACATCGAAGGTGGAGCCGTCGAATCTGCTTGCCGTCAAGACCTTTTCGTCGGTGTCGATCGACTGCGCTTCCCCGAGGGCGACGTGAATGTTGCTGTAGCCGCGGAGCAGGTGCCGCAACGGTGTGGTGATTTCCCCTTCGGAAAGGAGCCCCGTGGCGCACTGATACAGCAGCGGTTGGAAGACGTGGCTGGTTCCCCGATCGAGCAGAGTGACGTCGACGTCCACACCCCGGAACCGCTTGGCGGCGTACACGCCACCGAATCCGCCGCCGACGATCACCACGCGCGGCCGCGAGCGCTGCAAGCCGAGAGACGAAGATTCCTGGGTTGTCGTCACTGTGGACACCTCACGCTCGTCGTCACTGGCCGGCACAGCTCAGTCCTACACGAACCGTGATGTCCATGCATGCGGAAAGAACCTCAGCGCCACGTCGATTGCTTTCCACTTGGTGCCGGGCAACGCCACCCGGCGGGATTCCTTGTCGATCGCGTCGACCATCGCGGTGACGCCCTCGTCCAGGCTTGCGGTCATCGAGTCGCTGTCACCGGCCTTGCCCGACATCTCGGTAGCGATGTATCCGGGCAACAGTGTGGTCACCGCGATGGGACTCTTCACCAGTTCTGCCGTCAACGCCTCCCCGAGCGCGGAGACGCCGGCCTTGCTGGCCGAATAGGCCGCCTTCGGACCGGGCAGACCGCGATCGGCACTGATCGACGACACGAGCACGAGATGACCGAAATTTTGTTCCCGAAATATCTGGAGGGCGGCCTCGCACTGCGACAGCGCGCCGACGAAGTTGGTGCGGGCGGTGGCGAGATTGGCGTCGGCACGGCCCGTCCCGATCCTGGCCCCTTGCCGAGTCCGGCGTTGACAATCACCCGGTCGAGACCACCCAGCTCGTCGCGTAACTCCCCGAAGACGCGTACCACCGCTTCGTGATCGGTGACGTCGAGTGCGCGGATCGCAACGGTCACTCCGGGATGCGCTGACGTCAGTTCGTCGCGTAAGGCTTCGAGGCGGGCACCGCGCCGCGCGCAGAGCGCGAGGTCTCGCCCCTGGGCGGCGAATCGGCGGGCCATTTCCTCGCCCAGGCCCGAGCTGGCTCCGGTGATCAAGATCTTGTTGCGCATCATCCGGTCACGATACTTGCGGGCACACTCACCGCAGGCGTGCTCGAAGTTCTGACAGCCGACCCTCGATCGGCCTACCGTGACAGACATGACTGACTCGGTGGACGACGCGGAAGAGTACGACGTCATCGTGATCGGAGGCGGCCCCGCGGGTGAGAACGCGGCGAGCTATGCCATCGCGGGCAGCGAGCGCACCGCCGCACTGATCGAGCACGAACTCGTCGGCGGCGAGTGTTCGTACTGGGCCTGTATGCCGAGCAAGGCGTTGTTGCGTCCCGGCGAGGTCCTGGGGGCTGCACGCAACATGGCCGGTGTATCCGCCGGAGCCCTCGATCCGCAGGCCGTACTCGCCCGGCGGGACTCGTTCACCAACAACCACGACGACTCGTCGCAGGTGATGTGGGCCGATGCGCAGGGAATCGAGGTGATCCGCGGCTCGGCGTGCCTGACCGGCGAGCGGACGGTGACGGTGGGCGGCTCCCGCCGTATCCACGCCCGGCACGCCGTCGTCGTGGCGACGGGAACCACGGCAACAATTCCGGACACACCCGGGCTCCGCGCAGCCTTGCCGTGGGCCTCGCGGGATGCCACCAATCTGCGGGAGGTTCCGCGCCGGGTCGCGGTGATCGGCGGCGGCGTCGTAGCCTGCGAGAGCGCGTCGTGGCTGCTCGACCTCGGTGTCGAGGAACTCACCATGGTGGTGCGAGGCCGAGGGCTACTCGCGAAGAACGAGCCGTTCGCCGGGAAGCTGGTGGCCGAGGGACTCGAAAAGAAGGGCGCCCGACTCCTCTTCGGCGCCGACCTCCGCGGTGTGGAGCGGCGCGATGCGCAGGACACCGGTGTCGGCCGGATCCACGGCGGCCCCGCCACGCTCGACGTGGCCGGGCAGGACCCGTTCGAGGTCGACGAAATCGTGGTCGCGACCGGCCGCACCCCTGCGACTTCGGGGTTGGGGGTCGACCCGCGACTGCTCGACGCGCGCGGTTACCTTCCCACCGACGACCACATGACGACACCGGACGGATGGTTGTACGCCGTCGGCGACGTCAACGGGCGGGCATTGCTCACTCACATGGGCAAATATCAGGCGCGGGTCTGTGGTGACGTGATCGCGGCGCGTGCGGAGGGAAGACCGCTCGACGGTTCCCGCTACAGTGCGTCCGCCGATCACGGTCAGGTTCCCCAGGTGGTGTTCTCGGACCCCGAGGTCGCTGCTGTGGGGATCACCGAGAAGGAGGCCCGCGACGCAGGCGTGGACGTCGAGACGGTGGAAGTCGACATCGCCGTCGCGGGCTCGTCCCTCTCTCGCGACGATTTCGGCGGCCACGCGAAACTTGTCGTCGACCGAGGCACCGACACCCTGTTAGGTGCGACTTTCGCCGGCACGGACGTCGCAGAACTGGTGCATGCCGCGACGGTCGCCGTCGTGGGAAGGGTGCCGCTGGACGCCCTGTGGCATGCGGTGCCGTCCTACCCGACGGTGAGCGAGGTGTGGCTGCGGCTGCTCGAGGCACGGCGCTGAGCGGTCCCGGCTGCGAGAACGCCGTTCAAATCGGTTTCTCAGGAGGTCTACGTATAGTCGCCGACATGGCGTCCGACATTCGCACGACAGGCACAGTCGCGACCGACAGGGCAGCGACCGACAGGGCAGCGACCGACACAGTGGTGAAGACGACCGACGGGATGGTGCGCGGCCGACGGCTCGACGACCTCGTGGCCTGGCGCGGGATTCCCTATGCTGCCCCGCCGGTAGGTCCGCTGCGACTGCGGGCGCCCCAGCCGGTCACCCCGTGGAGCGGGGAACTCGATGCCACCGAGTTCGGGGACGCGGCAGTGCAGCACAAGAAGTTCACGGTGCTGCGGCCGGGCAAGTACCAGCCGAGCAGTGAGAACTGTCTGACCCTCAATGTTCTGGCCAGGCCCGGCACCTCCGGCAAGCCCCGCCCGGTGATGGTGTTCGTCCACGGCGGCGCATACACACTGGGCATGTCCGCGACCGCACTGTACGGCGGTCAGTCACTGGTACGCCGGGGCGATATCGTCTACGTGTCGATCAACTACAGGCTCGGTTCGCTCGGCTACCTCGATTTCACCCAGTTCTCCACCCCCGAGCGGCCATTCGATTCCAACCTCGGGCTCCGCGACCAGGTGACGGCACTCGAGTGGGTGCAACGCAACATCGCCGGATTCGGTGGCGACCCCGACAATGTCACCCTGTTCGGTGAGTCCGCGGGCGGAAACGCCGTCACCACGTTGATGACCACACCTTCCGCTCGCGGCCTGTTCGCTCGTGCGATCGCCGAGAGCTCGGCGCCCGGTCTCGTCACGACGGCCGAGCGGGCCGCCGGGTGGGCCGCCGACTACGTGAAACTCCTGGGCGCCGAACCGGAGAACGCGGCCGAGGCCTTGAGTACCTCACCCGTCGGAGCGCTCGGTCGAGCGGGAAACCGGTTGGGTGCCAAGGTTCTGGTGGAAACTCCCGGGCTTCACCCGTTCGGTCCTGTGATCGACGGGGACTTTCTTCCGCAGCCACCGCTCGACGCGTTCTCCGACGGCTCCGCGCACCGTGTCCCGCTGATCATCGGCACCAACAGCCGTGAGGGCACACTGTTCCCGAAGGTCTTGGACGCCCTGCCCACCGACCCAGCGCGGATCGGCCGGATGTTCGAGCTCACCGACCCGGCGGCACAAGCCCGCGTCACCGCAGCCTATCCGGGCTATCCAGCCCCCGACGCCGCGGTGGACCTCGGTGGTGACCTGACGTTCTGGAAGCCGTCGGTGGAACTGGCCCAGGCGCATTGCGCCTACGCACCGACGTACAGTTATCGGTTCGACTTCGCTCCGCGGATCATGACATGGCTCGGACTCGACGCCACCCACGGATTCGAATTACTCGCCGTCTTCGGTGTCGCCGACACTCGTTTCGGTCGCGCGCTCACGTTGGCGGGGGGCCGACGCGGCTTGAAAGACGTGACCGATACGGTGCAAAGGAACTGGTTGCAGTTCGCCACGTACGGAACACCTTCGGCTGCGTGGCCGAGATACGACACCGATCGGAGGGCAACGCTCGTGTTCGACACCGTCACCACAGTCCAGGACGATCCGCGCAGGGAACGTCGACTGGCGTGGGAAGGGTACGAGGGCTACTACGGGCAGGGCCTGTGAGTCCACTCGAAGTCCACACCGAGAGCGGCGCCGTCGGAGGGCGTCGACTCGACGACCTGATCACCTGGCGCGGAATCCCGTACGCGGCTCCCCCGGTGGGCCCGTTACGGTTACGTGCCCCGCAACCGGCCCAGCCGTGGTCGGATGTCCGACGAGCCTTCCACTATGGGGCAAGCGCGCCCCAAGGTAGCGGGCCGTGCGACGAAGACTGCCTGACTCTCAACGTGGTGGCTCCCGCGGAGCCGTCCGCGACGCCGCGCCCGGTGATGGTGTTCATCCACGGAGGCGCGTATTCGGGGGGAAGCTCTTCGTCCTCGCTGTACGGTGGCCACTCGCTGGTACGGCGCGGCGACATCGTCTATGTGTCCATCAACTACCGGCTCGGCGCCCTGGGATACGTCGATTTCAGCCAATTCTCCACGCCGGAGCGGCCTTTCGACTCGAATCTCGGCCTCCGCGATCAAATGGCTGCGCTCGAGTGGGTGCAACGCAACATCACCGAGTTCGGTGGCGACCCCGACAATGTCACGATCTTCGGTGAGTCGGCCGGCGCCAACGCCGTCACCACCCTGATGGGCACACCCGCCGCGAAAGGACTGTTCAGCAAGGCCATCGCACAGAGTCCGCCGGCGGCGTCGGCATACCATCCCGAGCGGGCGGCACGGTGGGCACGCGAATTCGTCGAGATCGCGGGAGTGCCCCTTTCCGAGGCCGCGACCTGGCTGCAGACCGCGACGGCCTCCGACTTCGTCGAAGTGGGAACCACTTTGGCGGATCGGGGCGCCGACGAGGAGCCCGGAACACGAGTGTTCGCACCGGTAGTAGACGGCTTCCTGCTTCCCGCTCACCCGCTCGATACCTTCGCCTCCGGTTCCGGTCACCCGGTTCCCTTGATCATCGGCACCAACCAGTACGAGGGCCGGGTGTTCCCGCGGTTCCTCGATATTCTGCCCACCGACGCCACCCGCATCGAAAAAATGTTCTCGCATGTGGACGAGTCCGTGAAAAAGCGGGCGATCTCCGCGTACCCCGGCTATCCCGGTCGGCGTGCTGCCGCGGACCTCGGCGGTGACGTCACGTTCTGGGAACCATCCCTACTCTGCGCAGAGGGTCATGCCGCCGTAGCCCCCACCTACAGTTACCGATACGACTTCGCTCCCCGCCTCCTCCGCCTCGCCGGGCTCGGTGCCACGCACGCCACGGAGATGTACGCGGTGTTCGGGCTGACCGGGCCCTGGGCGCGGGCACTCACCGCACTCGGAGGGTGGAAAGCGCTACGCACCGTCACCGACACGGTGCAGTCGCATTGGCTGCATTTCGCACGGCACGGCACGCCGGCGCCCGGCTGGCCCACCTACTCGCGGGAGAACAGGGAAACCCTCATCATCGACGAGAGAAGTCGGGTCGAGAACGATCCGCTCGGCGAGCGTCGTCGCGCCTGGCTCGGCTACGAACACCGGCGCTAGTCCACTCCCGGAACGTTGTCGCGAGCACCGCAGGGCCTGCGGTTTCACCCCCGCAGGCCCTGCGGTTTCACCCTCGCAGGCCCTGCGGTGTGCCCTACTCTGAAACACCCGCACACTCGCACGCCTGTTCTCCGCGGTACCGGAGGTGAACATGATCGAACACGACGATCTCGCAGGACTCACCACGGTGGTCACCGGCGCCACGTCCGGACTGGGCGCGGAGACGTGCCGTCAGTTGGCGGCCCGCGGTGCGACGGTCGTGCTGGTCGGCCGCGACCGGGCGAAGGTCGACGAGACGATCGCCGAGTTGTCGTCGGCATACGACCCTGGCCGGTTGAGTTCGGCAACGGCCGACCTGTCCTCCCTGGTCCAGGTGCGGAATCTGGCCGAGGAACTCCGGCATCGATTCCTCCGCATCGACGTGTTGATCAACAATGCGGGGATCGATGTGGGAGAGCGTCGCCTCACCCCGGACGGCATCGAGTCGACCTTCGCGGTGAACTACCTCGCGCCGTTCGTACTCGGCACCGCCCTGGCCGACGCCATGGCGCAGGCCGCCACCACGGATGCCGCCGGCTTCCGCCACCCCGCGCGCATCGTCAACGTCAGCTCGTCGGGGCATCGCGGTGGGCACCTCGACTTCGACGACCTGCAGGCCTCGAACGGCAAGTTCCGCGGCCAACGCGTATATAACAATTCCAAGCTCGCACTCACCCTGTTCAGTCGGGAATTGGCGCGGCGCTTCGACCCGGCACGGCTGGTGGTGAACTGCGCGGAACCAGGCTTCGTCAAGGGCACCACCCTCGGCCGCGACCTTCCGTTCGGCTACCAGGTGATCGGAACCCTGCTCACTCCGTTCATGGCCGATGTCGAGAAGGGCGCGAAGACGATCGTGTGGACCGCCACGGCCGCCGAGGCGGGCAAGTTCACCGGCGCCTACGTCAAGGCCTGCAAGGTAGTTCAGCCGAGCAAGGATGCACGGAACCCCGAACTCGCGGCCAGGTTGTGGGATGCCACCGAGGCGCAGGTGGCCGGACGTGGCGGCGCCGACCTCGACGCCTGAGGTCCGGGTACTCACAGGTTCGGGTACTCACGGGTTCGGGTACTCACGGGTTCGGGTACTCACGGGTTCGGGTACTCACGGGTTCGGGTACTCGAACAACGACAGGACGTTCCCGTGCGGGTCCCGGAACCATGCCACGCGGATGCCGTCCGGCGCGGTCCAGGCGGCGTGCTCGTCCTGGTCCATGCCGGGATACTCGGTGAACGAGATCCCTTTGGTCCGGAATGAGTCGACCACACCGTCGAGATCGGGGACCTTCCATCCCAGCACCGTGTATCCGGTGTCGGCACGCGACTGGACCAGCGTGACCCTTAGCAGTGACCCGTTGCAGTTCAGGGCGAGCGCAAATTCGTCGCGGGAGTCGAGCTCGAGCCCGAGGGTGTCCACGTAGAACATCTGGGAGACGTCGAGGTCGGTGCTGGGAACGAAACTGACGAGCTCACCCGGAAAACTCATGCATCAACTTTGCGCCGCCCACCCACCGCGGGGCAAGGGAGCGGAGTTACACGACGGCCGTGTCGTGACCCGCGGCACAACTCCCACACCCGACAAGTTAACGTCGATTCGACAGGTTGTCCCGCATCGGAATGAGGAACTCGAGTGTCTGCTCCCGTTACAGAGAAGAAGGGCCCGCTCGCGGGCATTCGCATTGTCGAATTCGCAGGTCTGGGACCCGGCCCCCACGCGGCCACCCTGCTCGCCGATCTCGGTGCGGACGTCGTCTGCGTGCAGCGCCCCGGCGTGATCCCGCAGGACGGACCCTACGACCAGATTCAGCGCGGACGTCGCGTTGTCGAAGCCAACCTCAAAGATCCCGCGCAGGTCGAGAAGGTGCTGGAGCTGATCGAGCGCGCCGACGTCGTCATCGAGGGCTTCCGCCCCGGCGTCACCGAACGCATGGGCCTGGGCCCCGACGTCTGCCTCGAGCGCAACCCGCGGTTGGTCTACGGCCGGATGACCGGCTGGGGACAGGAAGGCCCGCTGGCCAATGCCGCCGGCCACGACATCAACTACATCTCCCTCACGGGTGTCCTCCACGCCATCGGGCGTAAGGGTGAGCGCCCGGTTCCCCCGCTGAACATGGTCGGCGACTTCGGCGGCGGCTCCATGTTCCTCATCTTCGGCATCCTGTCCGCGCTGGTGGAACGCCAGACCTCCGGCAAGGGTCAGGTGGTCGATACCGCGATGGTGGACGGCGCCCTGGCGCTGTCGCACATGATGTGGGCTTTCCGTGGCCGCGGTGTCTGGTCGGACGAGCGGGGCGTCAACCTCCTCGACACCGGCGCGCCGTTCTATGACACCTACGAGACGGCCGACGGCAAGTACATGGCCGTGGGATCGATCGAGCCGCAGTTCTACGCCCTGTTGCTGCACGGACTCGAACTCGACGCCGCCGACCTGCCGCACCAGATGGACGTGTCCGCGTGGCCGCAGATGAAGAAGGTCTTCGCCGAGAAATTCCTGTCGAAGACCCGCGACGAGTGGGCCGCGATCTTCCTCGGCACCGACGCGTGCGTGTCCCCGGTCCTCACCTTCTCGGAGGCGCCGTCCAATGAACACATCGCCGCCCGCGGCTCACTGATCGAACTCGACGGCGTCACCCAGCACGCCCCGGCCCCCCGCTTCTCCCGCACCCCCGCCGGCGTCCCCACCCCGCCGGCACGCGAAGGCGTCGACATCGACACCGTCTGGACCTGAGCGCAGTGGCAGAGTACGTTTCCACGTCCTCTGCCACTCCCTCTCAGACGACCAGGGACGGTTCGGCCAGCTCCGGTCCGACGGCCAGGGTGGCGTACGCGGCGGCGATGCCGTCGACGCCGCGTCGCAATTGATCGGGTGTCCGGGCGTACGGCAGTCGGATGAATCGCTCGAAGGCGCCCTCCACGCCGAACCGTGGTCCAGCGGCGAGCAGCACGCCGAAGTGGGGCGCCGTCGCGGCCAGCGCGGTCGACACCGGAGCCGGAAGCCGCAGCCACAGCGACATGCCGCCGGAGCCTATGGTCGGGACCCAGTCGGGAAGTCGATCGGCCAGGGCGTCGAGCATGGCACTGCGCTGCTCGCGCAGCTCGTCACGCCTGCGGGTGAGCACCGCGTCGTCGTCGGTGAGCAGGTGTGCGGCCGCGAGCTGGTCCATCACCGGTGTGCCCAGGTCGACCGCTGCGCGGGCGCCGACGAGACGTGAGATCAACGACGGATCAGCCCGTATCCACCCGACCCGCAGCCCGCCCCAGAACGACTTGGCCGTCGACCCGATAGTCACCACTTCCGTTTTCGTCGTTCCCCGGCCGTACGCGGCGACCGGCCCCGGCGACGGCTCGTCGAGCCACAGGTCGACCATTGTCTCGTCGACGATCAGCGTCATCCGCGTCTCACGGGCGATCTTCGCGAGTTCCGCTCTACCGGGTCCGTCGAGGCACAGACCGGTGGGGTTGTGGAAGTCGGGAATCAGATACGCCATTCGCGCCGCGGTCTGCCGTGCGGCGCTTCGGATTCCGTCGAGGTCCCAGGCCGCGGAACCGCCTCCCTCGGGACGGACGGGAACGGGCACCGGCCGCGCCCCCACTCTCCGGATCGCCTCCAGCGCATTGGGATAGGTGGGATGGTCCACCAGCACCCGCTCCCCCGGCGCTGTCAGCACGTTCAGCAGCAGTCGCAGGGCGTGCTGCGCGCCCGAGGTGACCATGATCTGTTCGGGTGTAGTGTCCAGTCCGCGGGCCCGATAGCGGGCGGCGATCACGTCGCGCAAGGCGCCGATGCCCACCGGTTCCATGCCGTGCGTCGGAAGGAACTGCGGAAGAGACTGCAAGGCAGAGGAGTACGCATTCTCGACCGCCTCTCCCGGCGCTGCCATCGCCGCATAACTGAGATCGATCATCGCACCCTCCGGACCGGGCTGATGCGCGCGGAACATGAGGCCGTTCTGGCGGGATCCGGGGGGCAACGCCACCGTGCTCCGCGATCCCTGACGGCTGATCAGGTACCCCTCGTCGCGCAGCACCGAATACGACGACGTGATCGTCGTGCGACTCAGTTCCAGCACCGACGCCAGTTCGCGTTCGCTGGGAAGTGCCACACCCAGGGGGACGCGGCCGTCGTGCACGAGCAGCCGGATGCTGTCGGCGAGCGCCCGGTATGCCGGGCGGACCGCCGAACGACGGGTGCTGTCGTCCTGCCAGTTGCCGAGGTCCCTCGCCAGCGAACGCGCACCGAGCACACGGGTCATCATGCAGTCCAGTATCGGCCCTGTGGCTATTCGATCCCAAGCCAGTCGGGCGCAGAGTTGACCCCATGACGACACTCCTCACCCTCGCCTGCATCATCCTCCTGGCCGCGGCCGTCGCCCGATACGGCCCCAAAGAAGGAGGTGAAGGCCTGTTTCGCGTGGAGCAGTTTCGCCTGGGCGCACCTCTCGGTGGCATATTCGCCGATCCACCGAGCAGTCCAGAATCTGCCGACTGGACCGCTCGCCCGATGAGCACCGACGGTAGTTCAGGGAGCCTTGCGGATTCCCGCGATGTCACAGAGCAGGAGGCGCCAGCACCTGACTGAACAGCACCGTCCCGGCCGCGTCGAGCAGGTCGACCCGCAACTCGGACGTCTCCCCGTCGATGAAGACCTCCCCGAAATGCTGGTATCCGTCGAGGGGTGAGGAATTCGGGGCAGGGGGTGCGTGGACGAACACAGCCTCGGGACCGAACGTCGGATCGAGGTCGTTGGGGCCGAAACCACCGGCGTTGAGCGGGCCCGACACGAACTCCCAGAACTCGTCGAAATCCTTGTACGCGGCACGGTCCGGCGAGTACCGGTGCGCGGCGGTGTAGTGCACGTCCGCGGTGAGCCAGACCGTTCCCGTGACGCCGCCCGCCTTGATCGCGGACAGTACCTGCGCGATCTCGGATTCACGGCCCGACGGTGGTCCCGGATCCCGGTTGGCGATGCCCTCGAACGCGGTGTCGCCGTCCGGTACCACCACCCCGAGCGGAAGGTCGTTGGCGATGATCTTCCAGGTCGCCGTCGACGCACCGAGTTCGCGAATCAGCCAGTCCTTCTGTGCTGCGCCGAGGATCTGTCCGGCCGGACCGGTATTGACACCGTTCGCATCCTTGTAGGTGCGCATGTCGAGCACGAAGACGTCGAGAAGAGGTCCGTAGCCGATCTTGCGGTACACGCGCCCGTCGACCGCCTCGGTGGGCTCGATCGGAAGCCACTCGTGGAACGCCTGGAATGCCCGCTGCGCCAGAACGTCGACGCTCTTCTCCGAGTAGGCCTCGGCGCTGAGGAGTTCGCCGGGATACCAGTTGTTGACCGTTTCGTGGTCGTCCCACTGAACAATCTGCGCGACAGAGGAATTGAAGGTTCTGTAGTGCTGGTCGCTGAGGTTGTAGGCGTACTGACCGCGGTACTGGTCCAATGTCTGCGCGAGCGCACTCTTGGCCTCGGTCACCGTGTTCCGCCAGATACGGCCGTCCGGCAGCGCAACCGACTCCTGCAGGGGTCCGTCGGCGTAGACGACGTCACCGGAGTGGAGGAACAGATGCGGGTCGCGTGCGGCCATCGTTTCGAATATCCGCATACCGCCGAGGTCGGGGTTGATTCCGTAACCCTGACCCACCGTGTCTCCGGACCACTGCAGCCGGATGTCGCCCGCGGTACTCGGTGCGGTGCGGAAGACACCCGTCACCGCCTCCGAGGAGGCGCCGTCGTCACCTTCGAGGGTCACCCGGTAGTGCACCTGCTGCCCGGCGGGTAGTCCGGTCACACGCAACCGTCCGGTGCCGTCCGTGTCCGGGGTGAGCAGTCCACCATCGAATCGGACCGGGTCGGTGAACGACTCGGTGGCCGCCGTCTCGACGATCATCGTCGCCGGCCGGTCGGACCTCGCCCAGATCACTGCGCCGTCGGCGCGCACATCGCCGGCGGCAACTCCATGGGTCAGCGCGGGCCGGGGGCGTAGGAGGGTGGGACTCGAACCGGCCGAGCCGGAACACCCGGCGGCGGGAACAGCGAGTACTCCGAGAGCGGTGGCGCGGAGCAGGGTACGGCGCGACAGGTGCACGGGACATCTCCTCGGTGGTGGATCCTCGAGGATGTCCAACCGTGGCCAACAGACGGTAAACGTCGGATGTGGGGCGCATACTGGGTTGGTGACCACAGGATTCTGCCTGTTCGACACAGCACTCGGCACGTGCGCCATTGCCTGGCGGGCCGCCGGGATCGTCGGTGTGCAACTGTCGGAGGGTTCACCCGAGGCGACACGGGCCCGCGTCGAGCGCTGCTTCCCGGGTGCGGTGGAGCACTCACCGCCCACACCGGTACAGCAGGCGTTGGACGCCATTCGGGAACACCTCGGCGGCGCACTCGACGACCTGCGCTGGATCGACCTCGACTTCGAGGGAGTCCCCGAGTTCGATTGCCACGTATACGAGATCGCCCGGGCCATCGACCCGGGCGACACCCTCACCTACGGGGAAGTGGCTGCAGCACTCGGCAAACCCGGCGCCGCGCAGGCCGTCGGCCAGGCACTCGGACGCAACCCCTTGCCGATCGTCGTCCCCTGCCACCGCGTGCTCGCCGCCGGAAACAAGGTCGGCGGATTCTCCGCGGGCAGCGGCACCCTCACCAAACGCGAACTACTCGCCCTCGAACACGCACCCGGATTCGACGACCCCGTCCTGTTCTGAGCAACCGCACGGGCCGGACCGACGTCACAGCCGTTCGACGTCACAGCCGTTCAGCGTCACCGTTCAGTGCGACTGGTCAGCGGACCACGTCGCGGCGCACGATGGTCTCGTCACGGCCGGGGCCGACACCGATGCACGAGATGTAGGCGCCGGACAGCTCTTCGAGACGCAGCACATAGTTCTGCGCATTCTTCGGCAGTTCCTCGAAGGTGCGTGCGTGCGAGATGTCTTCCCACCATCCGGGCATCTCTTCGTAAATGGGGGTGGCGTGGTGAACATCCGTCTGCGACATCGGCATTTCCTCGTGCCGTACACCGTCGATGTCGTAGGCGACGCAGATGGGGATGGTGTCGAGGCTGCTGAGCACGTCAAGCTTGGTGAGGAAGTAGTCGGTGATGCCGTTGACGCGAGTTGCGTAGCGGGCGATCACGGCGTCGAACCAGCCGGTGCGGCGGGCGCGACCGGTGGTGACACCCACCTCACCACCCGTCTTGGCGAGGTATTCACCGTGCTCGTCGAACAGCTCGGTCGGGAACGGACCGGAGCCGACTCGCGTGGTGTACGCCTTGAGGATGCCCAGCACCGTGGTGATCTTGGTGGGTCCGATGCCCGAACCGACTGCCGCGCCACCGGATGTCGGGTTGGACGAAGTCACGTACGGGTACGTCCCGTGGTCCACGTCGAGGAGAGTTCCCTGCGACCCCTCCAGCAGAACAGTTTCGCCACGCTCGAGAGCCTCGTTGAGCTGCAACCGGGTGTCGGCGATGCGGTGCTTGAATCCGTTGGCCTGTTCGAGCACCTCGTCGACCACCTGCTGCGGGTCGAGCGCCTTGCGGTTGTAGATCTTGGCGAGCACCTGGTTCTTGAATTCCAGTGCCGCCTCCACCTTCTGGGTGAGGATCTTCTCGTCGAGCACGTCCTGCACCCGGACGCCGACACGGGCGATCTTGTCCTGGTAGCAGGGCCCGATGCCGCGGCCCGTGGTGCCGATCTTCTTGGCGCCCAGGAAACGTTCGGTGACCTTGTCGATGGCCACGTGGTACGGCATGATCAGGTGCGCGTCAGCCGAGAGCAGCAGCTTGCTGGTGTCGACGCCCCGCTCGTCGAGTCCGGCGAGTTCGGTGAGCAGCACTCCCGGATCCACCACGACACCGTTGCCGATGACGTTGGTGACGCCCGGCGTGAGGATGCCCGACGGGATCAGATGCAGCGCGAACTTGTCGCCGTTCGGAAGAACGACGGTGTGTCCGGCGTTGTTTCCGCCCTGGTAGCGCACCACCCACTGCAGGCGTCCGCCCAATAGATCGGTCGCTTTGCCCTTGCCCTCATCGCCCCACTGGGCGCCGATCAGGACGATTGCCGGCATGACGTTGTCTCCTACGGTCGACGTACAGTCGTATCCGACTGCGTGGTTCTGCCGTTCGTAGGCAGTGGCCGGGGGAACAGTCTAGCCGAGCGCACAGAGAACAGACCCCACAGTACGACCGGAGTGGCTTCGGGGCCGGTGTCGGGCATACAACTAGGATGGCCGGATGGAAAGCTGCGGCAGCCGTAGCGGGACATATCCGGGCGAGGAGTGGCGTTGACCCCCGTTGTGCTCATATGCGGTGACGTGCCGCTTCCCCTGCCCCTGGGGTCGATCTCGGCGTCGAGCGCCCCCACCGTGCCGGACAAGGACGACTTCGACGAGGTCTTCTCCAAACTCCAGGTTGTCACGCATCCGCGGCTCATCGTGGTCGGTAGCGACGCCGCACTGGCCGCGACCTTGACCCGGCTGATGCGGACCGACCGGTTACATATCGAGCTCGCCTACGTCTCCGAACACAGCTCACCGGCAACCGACGCCTACCACCTGTCCGCGGGAGCACGGGCCGCCCGCACGGCTCTGAAAGGAACGGCCAAGCCGGTGCCTCTCATCCGCGACGACGCGGGCATCGCGCTGGTCGGGCTCGCCACCGTGACGGCGCCCGGCGGTGAACCGTTGGTCGGCGAGGCGTACGTCGACGACACCCGACTGTTCTCCGGTACCGCCACCAACATGCACGTCACCCCCACTCCACGGATGCCCGGGCTGCGGGCCTCGATCGATCCCCGGCGGCGCTGGTTGCCGCGTCGATGGATCGAGGGGCGCGCGGTCCAACTCGGGTCGCCGGCCGCCGCGCTGACCCGTGACGACGTGCCCAATCCGCGCGCGGTGAAACGGTCGACGTTCTACCGTCACGACCGCGAGTGGTTACTCGTTCGATGAACCTGCCCAGAACGCGGTCCACCGCCGTCCGGCCCAGCCCGGTCTTCCTCCTCGTCGTCGCCACCGCCGTCGCCGGTGGAGTACTCGCGTGGGGCGCCCGGGCCGAGTCCGTCGTCGGCCACGTCGGGGTCTTCCTCCTCGTGGTGGCCGGCTGGGTGGTGACGCTGTGCCTCCACGAGTTCGCGCACGCGTACACGGCGTGGCGGCACGGCGACACCGATGTGGCGGTGCGCGGATACCTCACGCTGAACCCGCTCAAGTACAGCCACCCCTTGCTGTCGATAGGCCTTCCGGTGCTGTTCATCGCCCTCGGCGGAATCGGGCTACCGGGCGGCGCCGTCTACCTGCGGACGGGGTTGTTCCCGCCGAAGGTCCAGGCGAAGGTGTCGCTCGCGGGGCCGGCCGTGAACCTCGTGTCGGCAGTGGTCCTGCTGACCGTGATTCACGGGTGGGGCCTGGGCGGTGATCATCGGGTGTTCTGGACGGGCCTAAGTTTCGTGGCTTTTCTGCAGGTGATGGCGACGGTACTCAACCTGCTCCCCGTTCCGGGCCTCGACGGCTACGCCGCACTCGAGCCCTTCCTGCCGCCGCGGACCCGCCGGTCCGTCGATCAGTACAAGCCCTACGGACTGCTCGTCCTCGTGGCCCTGCTCTTCGTGCCGTCGATCAATACCGTGTTCTTCGACGGAATCTACTGGCTGTTCGAGCTGTCGGGTGTGCCGGCGATCTACGCGCAGTACGGCAACTACCTGATGCGTTTCTGGCTTTCGTGAGTCCCCCGTGAGTACTTCTTAACAGTGGGCTGTTGACAAGCACTCACGGCAGGGAGCGGCGAGCCTGCTCCTCGGTGAAGTTGGGCGTCAACCGCAATTCGGTCAACGGCACCTCGCGGGCGGGACTGCGCACCTCGACGCGGACGGGTTGACCCGTCGCGTCGTCCCGCAGTCCGATCGGCGCGCCGCGTTTTCCCTGCAGGTACTTGTCACCCCACTGCATGAGTGCCAGCACGGCAGGCAGGAGGTCGCGCCCCTTCTCTGTCAGCACGTATTCGAAACGGGTCCGTTGTCCGGGTTCCTTGTAGGGCTGCCGCTCGAACAAACCTTCTGCGGTGAGTTCCCGCAGGCGCGCCGCCGCCACCGCCTCGGTGACCCCCACACGCTGGACGAAGTCGTCGAACCGCGTGGTCCCGTAATAGGCCTCGCGGAGGATGAGAATGGCCGAACGCGTGCCCACTACATCCATCGCCTTTCCGATCGAGCAGTGCGTGGCCCGCCAGGTGTCGCGATCGCCGAGGAAGCCGTCCAGTCGTGCCGCATTCATGCCACCATGATAGCTGACTTGCAAAAAGCAAAGCCAGGTGTACATTGCTGGCTATGGTATTCAGCAGTCAGGTGCGAGGGGATATCCGTCTGCGTCCTCTCCTTCTCGTCCTGTGTGGCGCCCCCTTCGTCGCGAGCCTCGATCTCTTCGTCGTGAACATCGCCCTCGGCGACATCGCCGCCAGCTACCCCGGTTACTCCCTCGGCGACCTGAGCTGGGTACTCAACGGCTATGCGATCGTCTATGCGGCACTACTGGTTCCACTCGGCCGGTGGGCGGATCGCATCGGTCACCGGCGCGGATTCATGCTGGGACTGGGGCTGTTCACGGCTGCGAGTGCAGCCTGCGCGCTCAGCCCCTCCCTGTGGTTTCTCGTTGTCTTCCGCCTGCTGCAGGCTGTCGGCGCCGCGGCCCTGACCCCCGCAAGCCTCGGATTGCTGGTCGGAACCGTCCCCGCGGAACGACGCGCCGGCGCAGTCCGCATGTGGGCGGCCTCTGGTGCGGCAGCCGCCGCGTTCGGCCCCGTCGTCGGCGGAATCCTCGTCGAGGCCTCCTGGCGCTGGGCGTTCCTCATCAACATTCCGATCGGAATCGCACTCCTGATCGCCGCGACCCGTGTCGTGCCCGACGTCCGCCCCACCGCCACCGACACCGAACTCGACCTCATGGGGGCGGCCCTGCTGATTCTCGGGATCGGCGCACTGTCGCTCGGGATGGTCCAGGGGCCGGAATGGGGATGGGGGGACCCCCGGATCACGCTCGCTTTCACCCTCGCCGCCGCCTGCCTTGCCCTGTTCTGGTGGAGCAACAGCCGTCACCGGGCACCCCTCATCGAACCGGCCCTGCTGAAGGTGCGCACGTTTGCGTGGTCCAACGCGACCGCCCTGGTGTTCAGCGCAGCGTTCGCGGCGGGACTGCTGTCGAACATCCTCTGGCTACAGAACGTGTGGGAGTACTCGGCGATCAGGACGGGACTCGCCATCGCTCCCGGACCGATCCTCGTGCCGCTCTTCGCGATCGCCGGCCAGCTCCTCGCCCGGCGCTTCTCCCCCGGCACCATTGCCGCTGCCGGAAGTCTGCTGTGGGCGGCGGGCACGCTACTGATCCTGGGGTCGGTAGGGGCGGAGCCGCACTACGTCACCGAATTCCTTCCGGGTTTGCTGATCGGCGGAGTAGGCGTCGGTCTCGCACTCCCCACCATTCTCTCGTCCGCCACTGCCGGGCTTCCGCAATCCCGGTCGGCGACCGGCAGTGCGATCGTCAACATGAATCGGCAGATCGGCACCGTGATCGGGGTCAGCGTGCTCGTGGCGGTCCTCGGCACCACCGTGGGCTACGACGACACCCACTCTGCATTCCTCGTCGCCTGGTGGGTGATCGCGGCAGTCGGCGTCGGTGCGGCGGCCACATCCATCGGCATGAATTCCCAGAACCCACTCACCGTAAAGGTACCGGCATGACCCCGCTGACCGCACTTGCTTTCCCCACCGAATTCGACTCCACCTGGCGTGGTTTCGGCGGTATGCACGGCGGACTCGTCGTCGCATCGATGCTGCACGCGGCCGAGGCCGAGACGGCAGCGACACCGGTCACCGTCTCGGCCCACTTCACCCGGCCCGTCGACCCGGGCCCGGTGGACCATCAGGTCGAGGTCGTGCACGGCGGGCGAACACCGAGTGTCCGCGTATCGATGCCAGGTTCCGCCGGTGCACTGATCCGCCTCACCCGCACCCCCAGCGCCATCACGTGGCCTCCCAGTGCGCCCGACCTCGGCGACGAAGATCCGGAAGTCCTCACACCCCTGGTGATTCCGGCCGACTACATGCCGTTCGCCCAGTACCTCGACATCCGCCCGATCAACTCGGCACGCCCCTTCGCCGGCGGCGCCGACCCTGAATTCGAGGTGTGGATTCGTCTGCTCTCATCGATCGATTTCAGCCCTTCGGAACGCGCGGCGGTATTACTCGACGCGTTGCCGCCGGGGTTGTTCGCCGTACTCGACGCGCCGGTAGCCATCCCCACCGTCGAGTTCAGTGCCCACTTCCCTGTGAGTACTTATCAACAGCCCGCTGTTAACAAGTACTCACGGGAGGGGTGGTACCACCTGCGCCACCGCACGGTTTGGGCCACCGAAGACTCGTGCGTCGACGAGACCGAACTGCGCACCGCTACAGGACACCTCGCGGGTCAGGCGCGTCAGCTCCGCAGAATCCTCACCCCCTGATCGCCAACCACAGCTCAGCAGCACAGAGAAAGGGAACTCCCATGAGAGACGCCGTCATCGTCGAGGCCGTCCGCACACCGATCGGCAAGGGCAAACCCTCGGGGGCCCTCCACGATGTGCACCCCGTCGATCTCCTCGCACACAGTCTGTCGACCCTCGTCGAGCGCACGGGGATCGATCCCGCACTCATCGACGACGTCATCGGCGGCACCGTGACGCAAGTGGGCGATCAGGGGCAAAACCTCACCCGCACCGCACTTCTCGCCGCCGGGTATCCCGAGTCCGTGCCGGGCACCACGGTCGACCGGCAGTGCGGCAGCAGTCAGCAGGCAGTCCACTTCGCCGCGCAAGGCGTGCTGTCCGGGGCCTACGACATCGTGGTCGCGGCCGGTGTCGAGTCGATGGGCCGGGTTCCGATGGGCTCGAACGTGGTCGGCCGGGAGTCGCTGGGTCTGGGATTCGAGCGCCGTTACCCCGACGGCCTCGTTCCCCAGGGCATCAGCGCCGAACTCATCGCCGCCCGTTGGGAACTGTCCCGACAGCAATTGGACGAGTTCGCGTTACGCAGTCATCAGAAGGCCGCGACGGCAGCGAGCGCGGGGAACTTCGCGAAGGAACTCGCCGTCCTACCCGAACTCGGTGTCGACGAAGGGATCCGTCCGGATACGACACTCGATGTCCTGGCCGGTCTGCGTCCCGCCTTCCACAGCGAGCACTATGCGACGCGATTTCCGGAGATCGACTGGTCGATCACCGCGGGCAACAGCAGTCCACTCTCGGACGGGAGCGCTGCCCTGATGATCACGACGTCGGAGATCGCGGGCCGACTCGGATTGACACCTCTGGCCCGACTGCACAGTTTCGCCGTCGCCGGTGACGACCCGCTGATGATGCTCACCGCGGTCATCCCGGCCACGCGTAAAGTGCTGGCGCGCAGCGGGCTCGACATCTCCGACGTCGATCTGTTCGAGGTCAACGAGGCGTTTTCATCGGTGGTCCTCGCATGGGCGGCCGAGACCGGCGCCGACCTCGATCGGGTAAACGTGCACGGCGGCGCGATCGCACTCGGTCATCCGCTCGGTGCCAGCGGGGCGCGCATCATGACCACGCTGGTGAACGCCATGGAGCAGCGCGGCGCGCGATACGGTCTGCAGACCATGTGCGAGGCCGGCGGGCTCGCCAACGCGACGCTGATCGAGAGCCTCGGGTAGAGGTGTGGCTGCGCGTCACCGGTGGCGGTTCATCATCGCCTCACCGGTGTCGCGCAACGCCGCCCGCAGCGACGCAGGTGCGAGCACCTCGACCCCTGCACCCAGCGCGGTCAACTGATCGAGAGCCACGTCCTCGGCCTCGAGCACCAGGTCGACGGCCACCCAACCGTCCTCGTCGGGAGGTCCCGCCTCGACACGCGCAGCCTCCACACCCACGATCCGGGGCAACTGACGCCACGACCGCGGTGACAGGCGCACCCGGCACGGGAACCGGAGCATCGCACGATCGAATTCCGCGACGGAGGCCGACCACCACGCACCGAGATCGAACTGTTCCGGCCGCAGTGCCGGCTCCGTGAGGACCGTGGCGTCACTGACCCGGGACACCCGGTACGACAAAATCCTGCTGCGATGCTTCGCAACCAGGTACCAGACACCCGCCTTGGCCACCAGACCGAGTGGATCGAGCGTCCGCGTCACCACGTCGGCACCTTTTCTGTAGTCGATGCGCAGGCGCCGCCCCTCCAGCACCGCGGTGGCGACGTCGGGCAGGTGCTCGTTGTCGCGGGGTGGCGTGAACCATCCCGGCACGTCGACGTACAGACGATCACGCCACAACTGTGCACCTGCACGCAGCGGAACAGGCAACGCGTGCAGCAACTTCGACTGCGCCGCCGCGGTCACCTCACGCAAACCGAGGTCGTCGGCGAGCGAAGGCACACCCAGCAGCATCAGCGCCGACGTCTCCGCCCCCGTCATCCCACCGAGTTTCGACTGCCATCCGTCGAGCAACCGAATACCCCCGCCGGGACCACTTTCGGTCCAGACGGGCACGCCCGCCGCGGACAGCGCCGTGACATCCCGGTACACCGTGCGCACCGAGACACCCAGCTCCTCGGCCAGCTGCCGCGCCGTGACGCCGCGGCTGCCCTCCAGCCGCAGCATCAGTTCGACGAGCCGACTCGAACGCATTGCCCGAGTCTAGAGAATGACTGACAGAAGGTGTCAGGGATAGGCGCGCACACTGACGTACATGACGCACTGGACACAGTTCGAGACCGAAGCGCCCGACCTCGCCAAAGCCGTGATCGCCCGCTTCGAGGCACACAAACACCACGTTCTCGCGACCGTCCGCAAAGACGGCTCACCCCGAGTCAGCGGCACCGAAGTCGAGTTCTACGAGGGCACGCTGCTGCTCGGTTCGATGGTGGCAGCACGGAAGGTGCTCGACCTGCGGCGCGATCCACGATTCGCGCTTCACAGCAACCCCGGGCACCACACCATGGAGGGCGGCGACGCGAAGATCAGCGGCCGCGCCGAGGAGATAGTCGGCGAGAGGAAACAGCAGATCGTCGACCACTATCCCGACGAGATCGGCGAGGCAGACGTCTTCGAACTCTCCGTCGACGAGGTGGTACTCACCACCGTCGACGGCGAACACCTCTACGTCGACCTGTGGAAGCCGGGTCGGGGCGTCACCCGCTTCACCAAATAGCGGTTCACTGGGTGACGGCGAATCCGAAACCGAGGGCGCAGGTTGCGGCCGTTCCCGTCGTGCCATCCGGGTCGTAGGTTCCACCAGGGATGAGGTGAGCGGTGAAGCCCGGCAGATCACGCACTGCGTCCTCGTCGTTCGTCAGCGGGCCCGACGAGCCGATGGTGGGGCCGGCCGGACCGATATTCAGGTACGCCACCTGAGCGTCGGTGGTCGCATTATCTGGCCCCTCGAATTCCCACTCGATTTTCTGCGTATCGGTGTCTCGCTCCACATCGAAGGATGCTTCGGCGTTGCAATTCGCCAACGGATCGGGCATGAACGGCGCGGCGGACGCCACGGCGGGCGCGGAGAGGAGGGCGGCCGCACCGATGGCTACGGCTGCTGCGGATTTCGTGAGCGCTCCGAGAGTGGACATGAATCTGGCTCCCTTGTGAGACGGCACCGACTTTTCCGGTAAGTCTGACCCGCCGACTGCGCGGACGCCACGATTGTTAGCGGAAAGAAACCAACCATCCTCTCGCTTACCAGGTCACGTTCTTTTCACAGTGGCGTCCGTTCGCCGTGGATTCCACCTGCACTGTGGCGTGTGAGAGCTGGTGCGTTTCGAGGACCGTGCGAGCCGATTCGAGGACGAGGGCCGAGTCGGATTCCGTGGTGAGGTGCACCGTCGCCACATCCATGCCGGTGGTGAGAGTCCACACGTGGAGGTCGTGCACGCCGATGACGCCGGGGACTGCCGCCAGGTCGGCTTCCACCGCTTCGACGTCGACGTCTGCGGGGCTCGCCTGGGTGAGGATCCGCAGCGATGCGGCGGCGAGTTTCAGTGCGCGGGGCACCACCCACAGGGAGATGAGGACACCGACGACGATGTCGGCGTAGGTCCAGTTGAACGCGATCACGACGGCACCGGCGATGAGGACACCCACACTGCCGACCGCATCCGCGAGAACTTCGAGGTACGCCCCGCGCACGGCCAGGCTGTCCTTGGAATCGGCCCGCAGCATGAGCATGACGACGAGGTTCGCGGCCAGACCGGCGGTAGCCGTGAGGACGAGTGCGAGACCGGGGAGGTCGGGAGCGTCGCCGATGCGGGAGATGGCCTCATAGAAGACCCATACCGCGACGGCGAGAAGCATTGCGGCGTTGGCCATTGCGGTCAGCACCTCGGCGCGGTGCCAGCCGAAGGTGCGTGCGGCGGCGGCGCTGCCCTTGCGCGCGAGCACGAGCGCGACGAGACCCATCGCCATGCCGACGACGTCGGTGAGCATGTGCCCGGCGTCGGCAAGCAGCGACAGCGAGTTGACCGTAAGGCCGACTCCCGCCTCGAGGACGAGGAACGCGAGGAGGATGACGAGCGCTATCGCCATACGACGGACCCGCCCCTTGGATGGCCCTACCTCACCCCCGCCTTGCGTGTGGCCGTGCGAATGACCGTGGCCGACTCCCATGTGTAGAGCTCCTCCCGAAGTTCTGCCGATCATATGCGTACTTGTGCATGTGTATCAACAGCGTCGTGCCGGCGACCACGTCGACTCAGCCGTTGCCTGCGTCCCGGGCGGCGCGATCGAGCCGGCTCCGATAGGTCTCCCACCAGGCCTGATCGACCGACGGCATATTGTCGTAGTCGGCGCGCAGACCCACCTTTCCGTCGACGAGCTCGCGGACGATGTCGGCGTGTCCGGCGTGGCGATGAGTTTCGGCCACTACGTGCACCAGGATGCCGTGCAGGGTCACGATCCGCTGCTCTTCCGGCCATCCCGGCACAGTTCCGGTCGCGTCCAGCGGCAAGTCTTCGATGGGTGGCATCCGACAGCGCGCAGGCGCGGCGGTAGTGCCCAATGATGGCCTCGCGAGACTCCGCGGCCGTCGCCCACATGTCGACGTTGGGTTCGCCGTCCTCGGTGAGCCAGTACGGGAGCGGCTCGACGGGGCGCCCGAACGTCAACCTGAAATAGCCCAATTCCACTCCGGTCAGATGCTTGATCAGACCCAGCAGATTCGTTCCCGGTGGGAGTCAGCGGTCGGCGTACGTCGTACTCGCTGAGACCGTCGAGCTTCCACAGCAGGGTGTCGCGGGCGGCCTGTAGGTAGCTGCGCAGGCCTGATGCGAAGTCGGCGCCGGTCATGGCTTCCACGCTCTCATCCGTGACCGCTGAGATCTCAGAGTTCCGGGCGGTACGCCGGCTTCTGCACCGTCGGGGGCAGATGCGCTATGGCAGAGATGCGGTTCAGCCCTGCCACCTGCATCAGATCGACGGTGAGCGAACGGATCTGAGCGAAGACGACGGTGGCCGAGAGACCTGCATTCTCCACCAGTTCCGGTTTGAGTCCGGACGCCACCGAACGGAGCACGCGGGCAGCCTCGGCCTGGTCGGGTTGCTGACCGGGGTCTGCGAGCACCATCAGGCGCAACGTTTCGATGGCCTGGGCCAATTTCTCGACCTGGTCGACCAGTCGCGGATTGAGGATCTCGTCGTCACGTACCAAAGTGAGCGAACGCCGGGCCAGGACGCGGATGTTGCGCAGCGCGTTGTCGAGCGGGTCGGCAACGGCGCTCAAGCGTTCGAGTCGGCCGCGGGTGTTCCAGTACAGCGGCGAGATACGACTGACCTCACGGCCGCCCGCGAGGTGCGTGCGCAGGTTGTCGATGGACGACTGGGTGGCTCGCGCCTTCCGCAGTGCCTCCTCGATGGGCTTGTCGTCGTTGGCGACCAAGCCGTCCGCCACCAATTGCATCACTTCGGCGGCCGTTCCCAGGACCCCGGCGGCGTGGCGCCTCGCCCGGCCCACGGGATGCGTGGGTAGCAACGCCACCACCGCGATGCCCACCAGGCCTCCGGTCAGTGCGTCCACCATGCGATTGACACCCGCCATGCCACCGGGTGGTAGCAGAGTTGCGACGAGAACAGCGGAATTGCCCGCCTGCATCGACAGGACCGGGCCGCTGTTCAGGAGCACCGCCGCGGTCATGGCCAAGGCCACCACGAGGGCGATTTGCCAGGTACCGCTGCCGATGAACGCGATGAGGAGGTCCCCGACCCCGATCCCGATGGTCACACCGGCCACGAGCTCGACGGATCGACGCAGCCGCGCGCCGAGCGACAGTCCCAGCGACACCACCGCGGCGATCGGCGCGAAGAACGGGGACGTGTGACCGATCACCACCGTGGCAACCCACCACGAGGCACCCGCCGCGACGGCGCACTGCAGGATCGGCAGGGCCGACACTCGCAGCCGCTGAGCCGAAGTCTTCAGTCCGTTTCGAACTCGGACCGGTGCTGCGGTGCCGGCGCTACCCGAGGCCAAGCGCTTCGGCGGCTCGGGGGTCGCTGTCCTCGAGCAAGTCGAGGCAACGGGCGTATTCGTCGGTTTCACCGATCGTCTTCGCGGCCTTCGCGAGGACGGCGACGCAGCGCAGGAATCCGCGATTCGGTTCGTGGCTGTAGGGAACGGGGCCGAAACCCTTCCAGCCGTTGCGGCGCAGCTGGTCGAGGCCACGGTGGTATCCGGTGCGTGCGTAGGCGTACGCGGCGATCGTCTCGCCGGCGTCGAGAGCTGCCTCGGCGAGATACGCCCACGCGATGGAGGCGGTGGGGTGTGCGGCCGCCACGGAAGCCGGTTCCTCGTGGTTCAACAGGGCCGACTCGGCCTCGTCGTCACCGGGAAGCAGCGTGGGCTGGGGTCCGAGAAGGTCACCGAAAGAGGTCATGCGCCTATTGTGCCCCCGGCGGGACTGCTCCTCTGCCCCGCCCCGTAGACGAAGCGCCCCTGTGGTGGTCTGCATTGCCGCACGTTGTCGTTAGGCTTCGGTCCAACGTTCATTTCTCTGCAGACCGAGGGGCAACGCGTGCAGGACCCGAAGAAAGACGAACCGACCGAGAAGCCGACTACGGATACACCGGCAAACGAGACCGCCCGACCGGTCACCGCCGACACCGACAAGGCCCGGCCGGTCACCGCCGACACCGACAAGGCCCGGCCGGTCACCGCCGGTACCGACGCGAAGAAGCCGGCCGACAACACGCCGTCCGCCACACCCTCTGCGAAGACCCCCGAGTCGGCACAGTCCTCTCCCGACAGCGCCGCGTCCGAGGCGGTGACGAAGGCGATTCCGACGCAGAAGCGTCCACCGGAGAAGCGTCCGCCGGAGAAGCCTGATGCGGCCACGGTGAAGATGCACCCGAAATCCCCGCCGCAGGCTGTGCAGCGGGCGAACGGGCAGGGGAAGAAGGAACCCGGCAAGGCGGATCCCGCCGACACCGAGACCGTCGCCATCCCGGTCACGAAGTCCCCCGTACCGCAGACGCCGCCGCCGCCCCGCCCTGCACAGGCCCAGCAGCCCGCTCGTCCCCAGCAAGCGGCCCCGCCCCGACCAGCGGCATCTGCCCAGCAGCCATCCGCGACGCGTCCGACTCCGCCGCCACCCACGCCTAAAGCGGCGCCCCAGCGAGTGCTCCCGACCCAGCCGAGCGCCCCGCAGCGGGTCGGTCCCGCAGCGCCCGCGGCCAGGAAGCACGGCAAGGCCTGGCTCCTGGCGGCGATCGCCGCAGGCGTCCTCGTGATCGCCGCCATTGCCGTCGCCGGTGTGGTGGTCTACAACAACAATCGGGCCGAGAACTCACCCGAGGCGCAGGTACAGGGCACCATCGATACGTTCGTCGCGGCGCTCACCCAGGGCGACCTCGCGACCCTGCGCACCAGTACCTGCGGCGGTCTCGCCGAGTACTACCAGGGCATCTCGGATCAGGATTTCGCCGAGGTCCATCAGGTAGCGATCACTCAACAGAACATTCCGGTGGTCGGCGAGGTCGACGCCGTCCAGATCACCGGCGACACCGCCATCGCCCAGGTGAAGGCCCATACCGCCGCCAACCCGAACGAGCAGTCGTGGCGCACGTTCGACCTGGAAAGGGTCGACGGCACCTGGAAGGTCTGCGACCCCCGATAACGACTGTGCGCCTTTCTGGTAGCGGTAACTACCAGAAAGGCGCACGAGCCCGAAGGGCCTATCCCGAGACCGAGCGTCCCGCGGACTTGAGGTCGTTGCAGGCCTCGATGACACGGGCGGTCATCCCGGCCTCGGCCTTCTTCAGGTAGCTGCGCGGGTCGTAGACCTTCTTGTTGCCCACCTCGCCGTCGACCTTCAGCACACCGTCGTAGTTGCTGAACATGTGGCCGACGATCGGACGGGTGAAGGCGTACTGGGTGTCGGTGTCGACGTTCATCTTGACGACGCCGTAGCTCAGCGCCTCCTCGATTTCCGACTTCAGCGAACCCGACCCGCCGTGGAAGACGAAGTCGAACGGCTTGGCGCCGTCCCGCAGGCCGAGCTTCGCGACGGCGACCTTCTGGCCGGTCTCGAGCACCTCGGGACGCAGCTTCACGTTGCCCGGCTTGTAGACGCCGTGCACGTTGCCGAACGTCGCTGCCAGCAGGTACTTGCCGTTCTCGCCGGTGCCCAGAGCGTCGATGGTCTTCTCGAAGTCCTCGGGGCTGGTGTACAGCTTGTCGTTGATCTCGGCTTCCACACCGTCCTCTTCACCACCGACGACGCCGATTTCGACCTCGAGGATGATGTTCGCGGCCTTGGCGATAGCAAGGAGTTCCTTGGCGATCTCGAGGTTCTCGTCGATCGGAACGGCCGAGCCGTCCCACATGTGGGACTGGAAGAGCGGGTTGCGGCCGGCGCTGACGCGCTGCTGAGAGATTTCGAGCAGCGGCCGGACGAAACCGTCCAGCTTGTCCTTGGGGCAGTGGTCCGTGTGGAGGGCGATCGTGACGTCGTACTTCGCGGCGATCACGTGTGCGAACTCGGCCAGCGCGACAGCACCGGTCACCATGTCCTTGACGCCCAGACCCGAACCGAACTCCGCGCCACCGGTCGAGAACTGGATGATGCCGTCACTGCCCGCATCCGCGAATCCCTTGATTGCGGCGTTGATGGTTTCGGACGAAGTGCAGTTGATGGCTGGGAAGGCAAAGGAGTGCTCCTTGGCTCGACCAAGCATCTCGGCGTAGACCTCGGGAGTCGCGATTGGCACGGCGGCAGTCCTCCATAAACGTGTCGATTTCGGCGCACGCGATCAGCGCAGCGCGCGATGTGGTCCTAGCAGTATGGCAATACCGGTAGCCTACGTCGCCCGGTGGCTGTCGTGGCACCTCGTTTCCGGGCCGTCCGAGACCGGTCAGGAATCGTTGACCTGCAGTATTCCGATACTCCGCGCATACGCCGGTACGCTGAGGGCCGTGATTGTGCAGGCAGCATCGGATTCCGTGACCAACCTCGCGTTGATGCCGGGGTTCCTCGACCCGGTGAACCTCCTCAACTCCTTCGGCACCTGGGTGCTCGTCGGACTTCTTCTGGTCGTCTTCATCGAGTCGGGATTGCTGTTCCCGCTCCTGCCCGGCGACTCCCTCCTCTTCACCGCGGGCCTTATCGCGGCGTCGAAGTCGGCCGAGATCGAGCCGTTTGCCCCCATCTGGGCGCTATTGGTTCTGATCCCCATCGCCGCGATCCTCGGCGACCAGGTGGGCTTCTTCATCGGCAGCAAGGGCGGCACCGCGCTCTTCAAAAGCAACGACGCCCGATTCCTCAAGAAGAAGTACATCGACGAGTCGCACGCGTTCTTCGAAAAGCACGGCCCGATCACGATCATCCTCGCCCGCTTCGTGCCGATCGTGCGCACGTTCGCGCCGGTCGTCGCGGGTGCGTCACGGATGAAATACTCGCTGTTCCTGACGTACAACATCGTGGGCGGCATCCTGTGGGGCGCCGGCGTCACGCTGCTCGGATACCTGCTCGGTCAGATCGAGTTCATCCGTGACAACGTCGACATCATCTTCTTGTTGATCGTGTTCGTGTCGGTGCTCCCGATCATCGTCGAGGTCGGCAAGCGTGTTCTCAAGGCCCGCCGGGGAGAGACGCCTGCTCCCGAGGCCGCAAGGCCTGTCTCCACCCCCACCGATCCCTCCTGATCGAGATCGAGGCAATGCGCTGACCATGGTCGTATCGGCATCTGGCACCTTCGGGCCCCTCGTCTCCGCCGGCCCCGCGCTGGTGTGGGTCATCGTGCTGGCATTCGTCTTCATCGAATGTGCCGTCATCCTCGGGCTCTTCCTGCCGGGTGACTCGATGCTGATCACCGCGGGCATCGTGCTCGCCGGCCACCAGTCGGGGGCAGGTCACGTGTGGGCCCTGTCGGTCGGCGCGATGGTCGCCGCGATCTGCGGAAATCAGGTGGGGTACGTCATCGGGCACCGCACCGGCAACCGCATCTTGGCGCGCAAGGGCGGCAAGTACCTCAACTACGCCAACCTCCACCGGGTGAACATCCTGTTGGAACGGCACGGGTTCTGGGCTGTGCTCATCGCCCGGTGGATCCCGTGGGTGCGTACCCTCTGCCCACTCGTTGCGGGGGCAGCGAAGATGAACCACACCAAGTACACCGTCGCCAGCAGCATCGGCGCCGTGTTCTGGGCGCCGGTACTGCTGCTCATCGGGTTCTACTGCGGTTCCTTCCTCGACCGGGTGTCGTGGCTGATGCCGGTGGTGTTGGGCGGCATGGTTGCACTGCTGGTGATCGGAACTGTGGTCGGCATCTGGCACTACCGCCAGGAAATGGCCCGTCCGCCCGAAGAGGTGGAAGTCGAGGAAGTTCTCGACTAGTGCTGATGCACCGCTTCCCACTCGGGCAGCGGGTCGTCGAAATGCACCCACTCGGCCGGACCGGACGCCCATTCGGCGTCGGTGAGGAGCGCCGGATCGAGGATGCGGGCAGGCGCCTCCGGGTCGAGCCGGACACCGATGAAGACGATCTCCTGACCGGGCGTCTCCTCCGCGGCCGACCACAGCTGCGCAGGTTCGATCACCAGATTCGGTCCCGCCTGCGACCAGATCGCCGCAAGATCCGGGCGGCTCGCTATCCAGCAGAACCCCTTGCTTCGCAGCAGTCCGGTGAACTGGCCCAGAGCCTGGTCGAGCCGTGACGGATGGAACGGCCGCGTCGCCCGGTAGGTGACACTTCGGATCCCGTACTCCTCCGTTTCAGGTGTGTGGCCGCCCGCAAGCTCCTCCGCCCACCCGGGCGCCAGGGCGGCCGACTCCGGGTCGTACAAACCGGTGTCGAGAACGTCGGCCAGGTCGACCACACCACGTGAGGTGCGCTGGAGTCTCGCCGTCGGATTGAGTCTGCGCAGGAGTGCCTCGACCGTGCCGGCTGTGCGCTCGCTCACCAGATCGGTCTTGTTCAGCAGAATCACGTCGGCGAACTCGACCTGGTCGACGAGTAGGTCGGAAATGCTGCGCTCGTCGCCCTCTCCCGCCTCGAGGTCGCGCTCGTCGAGGCGCTGACCCTTCGCGAGCTCACCGACGAACGTCGACGCGTCCACCACAGTCACCATGGTGTCGAGCGCCGCAACCGTGCCGAGGCTGAAGCCGTCCTCGAATTCCCAGTCGAACGTGGCGGCGAGGGGCATGGGTTCCGAAATGCCCGTCGACTCGATGACGAGGTGGTCGAACCGTCCCTCCTCGGCCAGGCGGGCGACCGCCTCGATCAGGTCCTCGCGGAGCGTGCAGCAGATGCAGCCGTTGGTGAGCTCGACCAGCTTCTCCTGCGTCCGATCGAGATGTCCCTGCCCTGCGACGAGGGCTGCGTCAATGTTGACCTCGCTCATGTCGTTGACGATCACGGCGACACGCCGGCCGTCCCTGTTGGCGAGGATGTGGTTGAGAAGAGTGGTCTTGCCCGCGCCGAGGAAGCCGGACAGGACGGTGACAGGAAGTGGACGAGTCATTCGGAAATGATAACTGTTTTCATCAAGGCGTGATTCGAGCGGCACTCCACTCGATGCCACCGTCGTCGACAGGGGAAGAACGCGGCGGCATCGGGCGAAGGACGGGACTAGAGGGCCACCCTGCCCGACGTCTGCGCGTACTGGCTGGCCGGACGTTCCAGCCCGAAGTGGTCCCGCAGAGTCGTACCCGAGTATTCGGTGCGGAACAGACCCCGCTCCTGCAGGATCGGCACCACCTTCTCGGCGAACACCTCGAGACCTCCCGGGTAGTACGGGGGCATCACGTTGAAGCCGTCGGCTGCACCCTGGGTGAACCATTCTTCGATGGTGTCGGCCACCTGCACCGGCGTTCCCACGAACACGCGGTGTCCTCGGGCGCCCGCGAGGCGATGCAGCAGCCCTCGCAGCGTCGGACGCTCCCGCTGCACGATGCCCGCGACCACCTGCAGCCGGCTCTGCTGGTTGTCCGTCACGTCACCGGCGTCGCCGAACAACTCGGCGGGCACGGGGGCATCGAGGTCGAGGTGGCGCACCTGAGTTCCGGTGATGCTCTCGAGCTGGGCGAGGCCGTACTCGGGAGAGGTCAGCTCGTTGAATTCGCGTTCCAGATCCCGTGCCTGCGCCTCGGTGTCGCCGATGAACGGGCTGATTCCGGGAAGGATCTTCACGTGGTCGGGGTTGCGTCCGAACTGCGACGCACGTCGCTTGATGTCTGCGTAGAACGCCTGCCCGTCCGACAGTCGCTGATGGGCGGTGAAGATGGCCTCGGCGTACTGCCCTGCGAAGCTGCGCCCCTCGTTCGACGCACCCGCCTGTACTAGCACGGGGTGACCCTGCGGCGAGCGCGGCGCGTTGAACGGTCCGCGGACCCGCAGGTGGCGTCCGACGTAGTTGATCTCATGAATTTTCGACGTGTCGGCGTAGACGCCCCTGTCCGTGTCGAGAACGATGGCGTCGTCTTCCCAGCTGTCCCACAGCTTGACCGTCGCATCGACGAATTCGCGTGCCCGCGCGTATCGGTCGGCGTGGTCGGGATGACTGGGAAGGCCGAAGTTCGCCGCCGCCAGATCCGTTCCGGTGGTGACGATGTTCCAGCCGGCCCGACCCTTCGAGATGTGGTCCAAGGAGGCGAACAGACGCGCGAGGTTGTAGGGCTCGAAGTACGTCGTGGACGCGGTGGCGATCAGCCCGATCCGCTCCGTGACTGCGGCGATCGCCGTCAGCAAGGTGATCGGCTCCAGCGCTCCGGCCGCGCCGTGCCCGGCATCGCTCCGCAGCGCGGGACCGTCCGCGAAGAAGAGTGCATCCAGTTTCGCCGCCTCCGCGGTGCGCGCGATCTCCTGGAAGTAGTCGACGTCGAACAACCGTTCCGGTGACGTCAGCGGGTGACGCCAGGCCGATTCGTGGTGCCCGGCCGGATAGATGAACGCATTGAGACTCAGCTGCCGCTGTTGATCTGACATACCGAGATGTCTAGCAGCGCGGAAACCGCCTGCCCACGGTTAAGTTTCGTGTGATCGAAACGCACTACCGCCGGGGATACCCGGCGGCCGACACCGCGTGCGCCGCCTCCATCAGCATCCAGCCACCCAACTGGACGGAGAGGTCGCGCTCGGGGATGTCGGACGAACGCACCGTGCCCCCGGTGAACGCCGCGATATTCCTGCCGAGACCGGGAAGCCGGGCCTGCTTGCCCCAGTCGGCGCCGAACAAGGGCTGACCCTCGATCTGCAAGCGGTTCTCCCACGCAGAATCGGCAGAGGTGAGCACGATCTGCGCTGCGATCTCCCGCGCGCGGATGTCGTCATGGTTCTCCCAGGGCAACATCACCGCAGTCAGCGCGAGATAGCGGGCGAGGATACCGTTGAACAGACCACCGTCTCCCCCGCCACCGCCGCGAATGACCCCACCCGGAGCCAGGTGCTCGTCGACGGCGTCGATCAGCCGGTGAATGCGGCCTCGATGCCGCGGCGCACCGAGACGCACCGCCAGCTCGGTTTCGAGCCCGAGGACGACCCCCTGGCAGTACGAATAGATGACCCTTTCGGCCTCACCGCCGCGATGAATCCCATCGATGACGAGGCCGGTGTTCTCGTCCAGCAGCGTGTCGTCGATCCAATCCGCGGTGGCCTGCGCCCGCCACAATTTGCCTGTGCGGGCCAGCATGATACCGGCCGGGCCGTTTGCCGGAGCGTTGTAGAAATCCGAACCCTTGCGCCAGGGCAGCCCGCCACCGTCGGGATCCCAGGCGTCGAACAGCTGGGATTCGAGTGTCTGCACCGCATTCCGGTTGTCGATCAAGTGCGTGCGCTGCGCGCGTTCGAGCGCGATGCCCAGCCACGCCATGTCGTCGTAATAATTGTTGGTCCAGCCCGTAATGTTCCGAAGGCGGTGGCTGCGAGCGAGTTTCACGATCCGACGGCGGCGACGCGGAGTAGGGTCGCGTTCGAGTGCGTCGACGGCGCAGTCAATCAGGTGCGCCTGCCACCAGTAATGCCAACTGACGAACAGTCGTTCACGTTTGACCGCCGGCCAGGCCACCACGCCCAGCGTGGTGCCCGGAAGACCCCACAGCCGGCGGAGATGCCTGCTCACCACCGCTTCTTCAGCGGCGTCGGCGCGCGCCGACCACTCGTCCTGCATGAGGGTTGATCTTGCCTAGTCTCCGGGCGATCCGCTACCACGCCCGACCGAGGTCGGCGTGCTCCCGCACCCACGCATGCATGGCAATGCCTGCCGCGACACCCGCATTGATGCTCCTCGTGGAACCGAACTGCGCAATCGATACGGTCATGGCTGCAACCTCTTTCGCCTCGTCGGTGACTCCGGGACCCTCCTGACCGAACAGCAGCATGCAGTCCCGCGGCAGGCTTGCGGTTTCGAGCGGAACGGAGCCCGGCGTGTTGTCCACGGCCACGATCGTGAGACCCTCCTCACGCGCGAACTCGACCAATTCGTCGATGCTCGAGTGATGCCTGACGTGCTGATACCGATCGGTGACCATCGCCCCGCGCCGGTTCCACCGCCGCCGTCCCACGATATGAACTTCCGCGGCGGCGAAGGCGTTGGCCGTCCGCACCACGGTGCCGATGTTGGCGTCGTGCCCGAAGTTCTCGATCGCCACATGCAGCGGATGGCGCCGGCTGTCGATGTCGGCGACGATGGCTTCACGTGTCCAATAGCGGTAGGCGTCGACCACGTTCCGTCGGTCACCGCCGGCCAGCAGTTCGGGATCGTAGCGGGGATCCGTCGGGACCGGTGCGTCGTGTTCTTCCGTCCACGGACCGACACCGTGAGTATTCTCACCCCACTCGGTAGGGCCCGGCTCGCCCAGGACCGGAAGTGAACCCACCTCTGCGCCAATCATGAAATCAGAACGTCTCGTTGGAGTCGGGTGAGACCGTGAATCCGTGGGACGTCTCGTCATTGGCACACGTCACAGCGGTCGCAGTGGTGCTGCAGGAGTAGCCGAGTTCGGTGAGCTTGGATCCGGCAGGCAACACCGGGTCAGGTTCGGCATCGCCCGAGGTGTACACGAGGCCGCCGGCACACATGAACGCTCCCTCACCCTCGTTCTCGACGCGAATGCCGTGGCCCCAGTCGACCATGCAGTCTGCCGGCCGCGGCGGGACCGGACTGGTCGATCCCTGGCATCCCGCTTCCGTGCGACTCGGCAGCTTGATGATGCCGCACTGGAACGCGCCGTCCGGGGAGGTGAAGAAGTACGACTCGTTGTGCTCGTACGGAACGTCGACGAGGGTGGTGGTCGGCGCTTCCGTCGTCGTGGTCGGCGCGATCGTGGTCGTGGTGGTCGTGACTGGCGGAACCGTGGTGGTGGTAGTGGTCACAGGCGCTGCGGTGGTGGTGCTGGTGGGGGTCGGCGGAGCCACCGCCTCGGACGAACCCCCACATGCTGCGAGCGTCAAAGCAGCACCAATGCTCAGACCTACCAACGACACCCGACGCCACGCCATACGGCCACCTCCACATACTTGCCTGCTGCCGACACTGCACTCTAACGGCACCACTGCCCGGCGTCCCCGCGGCGGTCTACCCTGGACACGGAGGCACAACGATGAATCATCAGCGAATCGTGCGGACGGTCTGCTTCATCACAGCCGGTTACGTCATCGTCCTCGCAGTCTGGCTGGGGTGGTTGATCGAGCACACCCCCGAGGCCACGGTTCCGTACCAGATCATGGGACTGGTCGCCGCCTTCGGGTCGGCGCTGGGATTCGGCATGATGGCTGCCGAACGACCCTCCCGGGCAGACCGCCGACTCGCGCGGCGCGGGCTCGAAGGATGGGCCAGCATCGAGCGCGTGACACCGCTTCGCCGCACCCCCGACAACGGCGAACTGACCGAACTGGATCTGCGGTTGACCGTGCCGGGGTCCGAGAGCTACTCCGGACGCGTCGTGTACGAGGTGCGGCGCGAGGAGGCCACCCGTTTCGTGCCCGGCGAAACCATCACTATCCTGGTGGACCCGAACAATCGGGACCGCATCATGCTGTGTCCGTGACCCGGCGACCTGTGTTCCGGCGGCGTAGCGCGAGCATCCCCTCGACCAGCAACAGTTGCGCGGCGGCGTAACTGGCGAGGATCAGTCCTTCGGTTACAGCCCTGCCGCGCTCACGTCGCACGAACAATCTCCGCACCACGATCAGCCCGTCCGACGCCGTGAACAGCACTCCGCCCAGACCGAGCCAGCTGCGCCGGTCGACGCTCGGTATCGCCACGCTCGCAACGACGCCTGCGCCGGGGGCGAGGGTCGGATCGGCAGCGAGTGTGGACGTCGTAGCCAAGGCTGATCCATAACCAGTGAGGGGCGCAGCGACACCGGCGGATCGAGCCCGCAGCAACAGGGCTGCCCCGAGCCAGCCGGCCAGTCGCGGACCCCACGCCGCCGGAGTGGGACGCGCACCGTTGCGCAGCAACAAAGCCGAGTAGCACGCCTGCATGACCGCGAAGGCCGAGGCACCTCGCACCAGGCGGGCATCGTCATCCGGGTCGATCATGAAGACGTCACCGACCGTCGCGCCTGTGAGCCCGGCCAGCAACAGTCCCGCGTCCACGGAGTCGGTCGCGCCTCGCCGGCGCACTACCCGGGCCGCCAGTGCCGGAGCGATCAGAGGCTTCGCGATCTTCTGCAGTCGCTCGCGTCCGGTCACGGCGCCGACCACGGTGGCCACAGTCGCCCCCGCGAACACGACGTGCTCCAGACCCCAGTCATCCTTCGACGTCACATCTTCCTCCCACACTTGCGGTCGCGCCGAGGGTACCGCGCGCTCGAGTGGTTGACTGGAGGTTGGAATGCGACGGTGACGAGGGCGATCGTGAGGCACAGGTCATGGCAGTACAGGCACGTGCGGCAGCCACCCGCCATCAGGTCCTGGAAGGCGCCGCGCTCAGCTTCGAGAAGCTCGGCTACGGCGGCGCCAGCCTGAGCCGGATACTTGCGTACTCCAATGTCACGAAGGGTGCCTTGTACTTCCATTTCGAGTCCAAGGAAGCCCTCGCCTGGGCGGTGATCAAGGAGCAGCACGCCATGTCGATGCTGGCGGCGCAGCGAGTGCTCGCCACAGCGCAGTCCCCGATGGAGGCTATCGTCCTGTGCGCCAAGGAAATGGCGCGGCAACTGCTGACCGAACCGATCGTTCGGGCGGGGGTCCGCCTCACCCTCGAGCTCGGCAATTCTCGCGGACCGGCCACCGATCCCTACATCGACTGGACCGACACGCTCGTGGCACTGGCCGTCAAGGCGACGGCAGCAGGTGAACTTCGGGCGACCGTCGATTCCGCCGCTCTTGCCCGCTTCCTGGTGAGTTCCTTCACCGGGATGCAACTCGTGTCCGAGGCACTGAGCGGTCGAGCCGACCTGTACGAACGCCTCGCCGACATGTGGGCGCTGCTGCTCCCCTCGATCGCCGCCCCCGACATGTTGCCCCGCTTACTCGAGCTTGCCGCCGCACGTGACGACCTCGCCTCCTGATTGCCGAGGCACAAGACGAGCGCACGACGGCTCGCCACCCCGGACTCCGATGACGTCGATTCGGCCCCATTCAGTTCTCAGGCAACATCATTCCGTCTGCTTGGGATGCCCAGTGCCCTTTTGCCGCATCACTGGTCGCGAATCGCAGGTCCCACAGCTCCTCGGACGCCGGCGGCGCGACCCGTTCACCCCGCTTCCGCCTCACAGCTCCGGCACCGGTACGGCCCCGAAGTCGCCCTTGGACGGCGCCGACAGAATCCGGGCAAGCTCTGGATCGGCATACACCTCCACCGTATGGAGCCACGTTTGAATCGTGCGGGCCGGCGGAGCGGGATTATCCATCGACGAGCCCGCCCGCAGCGACGCGATCAGCTCGTCGACGAAGTCGGCGACCTCCTCACCCGACAGGTAGCTCACCCACGGAAACGCCGCCGCGACGACCTTGCGGACCAGAGCACCGTCACCCGAGTGCAGTAGGGCGTCGACCATCGCCGTCGCCGCCGCGAGCACCTCCCGCTCCTGCTCCGCCCGTACCGCCGTCATCAAGACCAGATCCTCGCCGCCTCGCCGCGTCACTCGCAGCGGCCGCGCCCTGATCGCTGCCACTCCGACAGTGTCGCCTTCCCCTTGTTCTGGATATCCGAGAACGGAGGCACGGACGAGACCCCCCTCTACCTCGAGACCGACGAGCGCGGACTGCACCTCGGAAGTCGAGGGCGGCGAACATTGAGGACCCGGCCACCAGCACTTCCGGCACTACGGGCGAACGGACGGCGGTTGACCCGGGTGATCAGGGCAGGGTGTACCGGGCGAACACGTGCCACCCTGCGAAAGCCCAGAGGCCGACGAGAAGTAGTCGTCCGGGCAGCCGGGTCCACAGCGCGGAGACGACGCTCGCAAGGCTCGACCACCGTCCGCCGGTCCGGCGGCTGTACAACTCGATGCCGATGCCGGTGCCGATCAACATCAGCCAGATGATCGTGACTATCACCTCACCCTCCCGCGGGAGAACGGGGTCGCACCCACCTGCGGTACATCCGGACGACTGGGCCCCCGCCGACGGCAAGCCATCCGCAAAACAGGACGAATCGAACCGGATGCCACGCCAGCGCATGATCGATCACCGTGCTGAGTGTGGGAACGGTGGTGGACCGGCCACCCAGGGCGAGACCGAGTCCTTCGAGGCCTGCGGCAACAAAGAGCAACACCAGCCACGGGAGCACCGAGCGTAGCGTGATCTCCCCTGCCCGTGGCGTGTCGTTGTCCCGAGGATCGGGAGCGCCGCCGATGACGGCCACACCGGCCAGCAGAACAACGGGCATTCCGACTGCGATGTAGGCAAGGCCCGTGAACGGCTCCAGTCCGGTTGCCCAGTATGCGTAGAGCGCCGTGATCACCAGACCGGCTGCACCAACAGCGCTGGGCACATCAACTTTTCGGAGAAGCGATTTCATCGCACCACCCACCCCTACCCTGGTCCGTCGCGTGCTGCTCCAGCCGCCAGGGTCGCACCCGCGCAACCGTCGCCGCACGGGGCCTGACCGGTCACCGTCGCCGACGCCACCACCGCCGCGGTCGCGGCGCCGGCGGCTGGTTCTCTGCGGACGACTGGTCCTCTTCGGACGGCGGGAGCGATGGCGGGTGCGTGGGCACCGCTCGGCGGTCCATTCGCCACTGCGACACCACCTCGTCCGCGTCGACGGGGGCTGACCGGCACTCGCGGCCCGGACGGCGCGCGCAACCAGGCCACGATCTCGAGGTTGAGCTGATGCACGATCTCGCGCACCGCGTCCTCCGACGGTATTCCGCGGACCGTCTCGGGGAGCCGCTCGATCTGCTTGCGCAACTGCAGTGGCGTCGGTAGCAGTGCGTCGAGGGGCAGGTTCTCACGCCGCAGATAACCTTTGACCCACCACAACTCGTCATCGACGTCGCCGGACAGTGGTATCGGTTTACCTGCTCCGGGAAGGTTGTCGAAGTCGCCGCGCTCCTGCGCCAGCCGGATCTGCTTGTCGATCCAGCTCTCGAAGCTCACCTCGGGAGGTTTGCGCTCGGTCATACACCGATTCTCCCAGGATGTGCGGCACTGCGGCAGCAAGTCGTGCGGTGCGGGATCTCCCCGAACTCGGCGCGGACCACGTCACCGACCCGCGGCGGACGCTCCGCATCCGCGCACCGGTTCGCGGGACTCGCCGACCAATCCCTCAGCATCCGGCCGAAGGGTGTGCGGATATGCGGCGCGACCGTCCCTTATTCGAGAATCCGGCGTCGCCCTGCTCGCCGACCACGACGCGACCGAGTAGGCACCCGGACCCTCACCGATACGGTTTGAAGGCCACCGAACCGGGCATGCGTTGTACACCCCAGATCGACTACGCCCGGAGGTAATGATGAGCAGACCACTGACAGGCCGCGGCGACGAAAACGACCCGCATCGAGTGACCGATATCGACGGTCGTTCCGTCGACGGTCGTTCCGTCGACGTCGAGCAACGAGTAGTCACCAAACCCGCACGTACCAGCACTGCTGCCGCATTCGCCCTCGCTGTCGGCGTTGCCGCCCTCGTCTGCGTGTTGATCGTGATCCTGTCTCCGGTCGGACTGGTGCTGGGCATCATCGGGCTGATTCTCGGCATCCTCGGACTGAGGGCGTCCCGCAAGGTCGGTATCACCGGTAAAGGCGTGGCGATTGCCGGCACTGTACTGAGCGCACTGGCAATCGTCATCTCGATAGCTTTCGCGGCCGGAATGGTCACTGTGCTCAACAACGACAGTGCCGTCGAACGAATCGAGCAGGAACTCGACAAGATGCGGGACAAGCTGCCCGATAGCGTCGAGGTCCCCCAGCCGTAACTAGCACGCTCCGTGCGCCTTTCTGGTTGCCACCGCTACCAGAAAGGCGCACGGGCGCGGAGCGCCACTTGCCATTGTGCCTTCTTCCTTTTACTGTGACATCGAGTCTCAGTTAATTACCGGTGACCGTTCCACCTCGGCCCAGGAAGAGGACATGACAGTGAGTGCCCCGCAGCAGGCCGGCATCGCCTCCCAGGCCTCGGAGGACGAACGACATCTGTCGGTCGTCGTAGTCGGCGCCGGTCTGTCCGGCGTCGCCGCAGCGGTCAAGCTGGAAAAGGCCGGAATTACGGACTACCTCGTGCTCGAGAAATCAGCACGCGTCGGCGGCGTGTGGCGGGAGAACACCTACCCCGGCTGCGGTGTCGACATACCCGCACCGGTGTACTCGTTCTCCTTCAATCCCAACCCGCAATGGCGGAGCAACTTTGCACTACAGCCGGAACTGCTGTCGTATATCGAGGAAACGGTCGACAAGTTCGGCGTCCGATCCAAGATCTCGATGCACACCGAGCTGATCGAGGCAGCGTGGTCCGAAGACCGCCGACGGTGGGTCCTCGACACCACCCAGGGCACGATGGTCGCCCAGCACGTCATTTTCGCGGCAGGACCGATCACCGAACCGAAGACACCCGAGCTCCCCGGAATCGACGGCTTCGCCGGCGAGATCTTTCACTCGGCGCGCTGGAATCACGATGTCGATCTCACCGGCAAGAGGGTGGCGGTGGTGGGAACGGGCGCGTCCGCCGTGCAGTTCATTCCGGAGATCCAACCGGACGTGGCGCAGCTATACGTCTTCCAGCGCACTCCCGCGTGGGTCGTCCCACGTCTCGACTTTCCGTTCCCGCGCATGGCGCAATGGGTGTTCGGTCGAGTTCCCGCCGTACAGAACGCATTTCGGCACCTCCTGGACGTGGTGCTGCGGACCCTCACCCTGGCGATGCGGCGCGAACGGACCGCACGCCTACTCAACCCCATCGGTACCCGCTGGCTCGCGGCACAGGTGCCCGACCCCGAACTCCGAGCGTCGCTCACCCCGGACTTCACCTTGGGGTGCAAGCGACTCCTGTTGTCCAACACCTATCTGCCTGCACTGACGAAGCCGGGCGTCGAGCTGATCCCCCACGCGCTCGTCGCGGTCGACGGGCAGTCGGTGGTGGCCGCCGACGGCACCCGACGCGAGGTTGACGTCATCATCTTCGGTACCGGATTCGATGTGAGCCACCCACCCATCGCGAGCCGCATTCGCGGACGCGACGGACGCCTTCTGTCGGAGAAGTGGGCGAAGAGTCCCGAGGCCTATCTGGCCACCACCACTCCGGGTGCACCGAACGCCTACATCATGCTCGGCCCGAACATCTTGGTGTACAACTCGTTTCTGGGGTTGGCCGAGACCCAGCTCGACTATGTCATCGACGGCTTGACCAAGGCCGAACAGCAGGGCATCGAAGTACTCGAGGTCCGCGAGGAACCGTTCCGCGCATTCAACGACGCCGTCCAGAAGGGCCTGGCCCCCACGGTCTTCAACAACGGCGGATGCAGTAGCTACTACCTCGACGCCGACGGCAAGAACTTCGCGGCCTGGCCGTGGTCCACCGGATCACTGCGACGCCGCCTCGCCCGATTCGACCTCGAGAACTACGCCGTCCGGCCTTACCGGCACTCGTCGTCCGCCCATTCCACAGGAAAGTCGTCATGATCGAGATTCATCACACCGCCGTAGCCCAAGCGCCGCTCGCCGCCTGTTTCGCGTATCTCGACGACTACACGCACGTGCCGTCGTGGCTTTTCGGGATCACCCAGTTCGATCCCGTCGGCGAACCCGTCCGCGGACTCGGTGCCGTCTACAACGCGGCGATGCGGGTCGGCCCCAAGACGCTGGGCTCGGTCGTCGAGATCACGGCGTGGGAAGAGAACGCACTGATCCAGCTCGATTCGATCGACGGCCTCACAACCCACTCGCAGTGGCGATTCGAGGCCGTCAGCGAAGAAGCGACCCGACTGACCGTCGACTTCCACTACGAGCTTCCCGGCGGACTTGCCGGGAAGGCGCTGGCGCGTATCGTCGAACCGTTTGTGGCGCAGGCAATTCGACACACCGACGCCACCCTGCGGCGTCAGGTGGAACAGGCGGCGCAGCGCTCGTCCTGACCGGGTGGCGGGCATCCTCACCCGAGAACGAAGGCCGTCACGGCCGCGGACGCCGACTGATCTGTGCCCTGGTGTCAGCCACAGGGCGCTGCCACTGGGCCGTGAGCAAGCTGCTGCCACGATTCGACTGTCGAGGGATCGGGCGTGTTCGCGCACACCCTGGCCTCGGCAGTGTGCGGGTCGAGGTCGAGTATTCGAACGGCTCCGGCTTCCCCCGTCGCCATCAGCACGTCCGACCGGGCACCGAACGCAACTCGCCACCGGACCGTTCCATCCGGTACCAGTGAACCGCCCAGCGCGCGCAGGTGTAACACGTCCCAGATGCGCACGGACTGGTCGTCGCTCCCCGAGGCAAGGGTCCGGCCGTCGGGGCTGAACGCGACCGAGCGGACGGTGCTCGTGTGACCGGACAGCACCGCGGCTTCGCCTGGTTTGTCGCCGTTCTCCGCGGTGAGGGGCCACACGCGAATTGTCTGATCGTCGCTGCCGCTGGCGAGGGTGCGCCCGTCAGGACTGAAGTCGATGGCGTTGACCGCACCGTGGTGACCGCTCAAAGTCCGGACAGCACCGGGCCTCTCGGGACGGGACACGTCCCACAACCGCACCGTCTTGTCGCTACTGCCCGCCGCGAGGAAACGTCCGTCGGGGCTGAAGGCAACGGCGTTGATCCATCCGGCGGCGCCGGAAAGCGCACTTCCCACCTGGACGGGACGCGCCCTGTCCGCGAGGCTCCAGAGGGTGAGCGACTGGTCGTCGGCAGCGGTGGCGAGCAACGCCCCGTCCGGACTGAAAGCCAACTCGTGGGTGTAGCGCGCGGCGATCTCGAGGGGTGGTCCGGCCGGAACGGCCATGCCGTCGGCGATGTTCCACAGCTGCACCTCCCTGCTGCCCACGCCCGCGGTCGCGAGCACCGAACCATCCGCCGACAATGCGACGTTCTCGACTCCCACACCGCCCCCCGACAGAAACCGTGCAGTGAGCACCGGCGGATGACCATCTCCCATCCGCCACAAGGCAATAGTCCCGTCCCGGGACGCCGTGACGGCGACGGTTCCGGACTCGTCGAGCACGGGGGTCGTGACCCGCAAGGTGTGTCCGGCGACGACTGCGGTCGGTAGCGCCCACTTTCGCACCGTCCCGTCCTGACCCCCGGTAACGACCGCCTTGCCGTCTCGGGTGAACACCGCAGTCGTGAGGCCGCCGCTGCTTCCGGCAAGGGGCTTTCCGAGCAACGTCGGCCGGTCCGGGTCGATCAGCGACCAGACCCGGGCGGTTCCGTCCCAGCTGGCGGAGACGAGCGACGAACCGTCCGGACCGAAGGACACCGACCAGACCGCGGCGTTGTGCCCGATCAGGGGTTCTCGGGTGGCGACTGGCGGACCCGGGCGGTCGAGCCGCCACAGCCGAACGCTGTGATCGTCGCTGCCCGTCACGAGAAGTCGCCCGTCCGGGCTGAAAGCGACCGAATGCACGGTGTCGGCATGCCCGACCACCCGGCCGGAGGCGACGGGGTGCGCCGGATCGCTCAGATCCCAGAGCATCGCCGTGTGATCGTCGCTTCCCGTGGCGAGCGTTAGCCCGTCGGCGCTGAAAGCCACTGTGCGGACAGCTGCCGTGTGACCGCTGAGCGGTGCTGCACGATCCCTGACGGCGCTCGGATTTTCGATGTTCCACAGCCGGGTCGTGCCGTCGTCACCGGCGCTGGCAAGGGTGCGCCCGTCGGGGCTGAACGCCACCATGTACACGGCTCCGGAGTGCCCGACGAGCGGCTGCCCCAGTTCGGTGGGACGGGCGGGATCGCGGATGTCCCACAGCCGGACTGTGCTGTCACCACTGCCGCTGGCGAGCATTCGCCCGTCGGGACTGAAGGCCACGCTGGTGACCCAGCTCGTGTGCCCGGTGAGGGACGCCGTGAACGAGCCGCGGGTCCCGGTGGCCGCCGGGTTCCACAATCGGATCGTTCGGTCGTAACTGGCGGACGCGACTACTCCGCCGGGTCCGACAGCCACGGAATAGACTGCACCGTCGTGGCTTCCGAGCCGATCGGCGAGCGGGGCATTCTGTGACGCGAGCAGCATCGACCTTGCGGTGTCGTCCTGAGGCCGCAGCTGGGTCGCGAGCAACGAAAGCCGGGCCGACATGGACGGATCGGGGTTCTGCGTGCGCGCGGCCTGCGCGAGAATTTCCGCGAACTGTGCCGTCGTGCGCTCCTCGTCGGCAGACACTCGCTGCGCGTGCGCCGTGAGTGCCGCGATCGTGGTGAGGACGGTCAGCACTGCAAGCGCGGTGACAGCTCCTCGGCGTCGCAACCGGGCGAGACGGTCGTGTCGCCTTCCCGCCGCCAGGAAAGAACGTGTCGACGCACCCATACGGCCTGTGCGACTGTCCGCTTCCCACCGCAGCGCCGCATCCAACCGCACGCCCCGGTAGAGCAGCGAACCGTCACGGTCATGCCTCTCCCACTCCAGGGCGTCCTTGTCGATCCGCTGATGCAGGACGGCGACCGCCCGATCCTCGCTCAGCCACATGGCAAGCCGTGGCCACGCCTCGAACACCGCGTCGTGTGCGAGTTCGACCCCCGACGCGTCACGGGTCACCAGCCGCGCAGCGGTCAAGGCATTCATCGCGCTGGTCCCGGCACTGGTATTCGAGCATCCCTCGAGGACTTGCGGGGGGCTCAGGGTGCGCCGAGTATCCGGACCGTCATCGCCGACGGCGACGAGCCGCATCAGTATCTGCCTCGCCGCCACCTGTTCCGCGGGGGTCAGCGCTTCCCAGACCGCCTCGGCGGTACGCGCGACCGCACCGCGTACCCCGCCCACGGACTCGTAGGCCCTCACGGTGAGGGAATCACCTGCCCGCGCCTCCCACGTTGCCAGGAGGGCGTGCCCGAGCAGGGCAGGGCACCCGAGCTGTATACCGCGCCGCTTCCGTCGCCGAGGTCGCGCACGATGATGTCGACGAGGCCGGGCTCGAGCGGAACACCCACCAGGGCGGCAGGACCGCTGACGGCCGTCCGAACCTCGTCACGCGTCATGGGTCCGAGAACCATCTGGCCCTGTTGGAGACGGGCCGCCAGATCGGGGTAGTCCACACACCGCTCGTAGAAATCGGCGCGCACGGCCACCACCACCGCGTCGACCGGCGTTTCGGAATACGCGCGGCTTCGCGCGGTCTGCACGAGCACACCGACGAAGCGACGCCGGACATCCTCGTCCCGGCACTGTGTGAAGAGTTCCTCGAACTGGTCGACGATCAGAACGCACGGCGTCTCCCGCTCCTCGTCGAAGGAGCGCTCGAGTGTGCCGACGGGGTCGCGGCCCGGAGTGAGGGTCACGACGGAACGGCCCCGTTCCAGCGCCGGGACGAGCCCGGCGTGCAGCAACGACGTCTTCCCCGAACCGGACGCCCCCACCAGAACTGTCAGCGCGACGTCGTCATCGTTGTCGAGCACCGCGGCGAGGAGAGCCGAGGTCGTCCGTTGCCTCCCGAAGAAGTACCGGCTGTCCTCGACACCGAAGGCTCTCAGCCCGCGGTACGGGCATTCGGCGGTTCCGGGCCCCCTGTCGGTGGCCCCCGCGGGGCAGTCGCGAGCCGCGTCACCGCGCGCCGGTTCGCTGCGCTGCGCACGCTCCCAGAGCACCTGCCACTGCCGGATCGAGTAGAGCCCGTCCGAACGGGGGTCGGGATGTCGGGTCCGGGCCGCACCGATCAGGACCCGCAGGGTCGGGACCAGACCATCGAACCGGGCTGGCACATTGCGACCGGTACGCCAGTCGGAGAGGCGTTGCGCGGACACGAACACGGCCCGTCTCGACTCGGTGACGGGAATCGTGGAGTTCGCGCGATCGGCGAGCCGTTTCAGAACGGGGCGACCGGCCAATTCGTAGAGCAGCGCGAATCGTTCAGCGAAAAGCACTCGGGGGTGATCGTGGTGTCACCGGGATATTCCATCAGCGCTCCGAGTTCGAATTCCCGCACACCCGCGGACACAAAGGTGCGCAATTGTTATCGCAGATTCGGGACCGGCGATCCAAGTAATTGAGACCGAGATCATAGAACTACCACTCCGCCACGATCTCGCCGCCACCGGGCCGGATCCGGTCCGGATGGAATTTTATGCCCTGCTACCAGTACCGATGACTTCGGTGTCCGTTTCGGCGTGAGCCAAGACCAGCTCTTCGGACAAAGCTGGTTCCGTTCACCGATCAATGGCCAAAGAATCAACGGGCACACATCGGAATTCTCATCACACTCGGCATTTTTCGAATAATGCCCAGCACTCCATTCTCCGCGCGAAAGGGCATATCCAGATATGAGGCAATTCTTCGTCATCCTCGCCGCTGCACTGATCGCAATGGCCGCAAGCACCGGCTCGGCCGGTGCAGTGGAAACGACACCCCAGACCAGCACAACCACGGCGGCCCTCACCTCGGACACGACCATTTCCGCCGGCGTGATCGGGGTCGCAAATCCTGCCGACGCCGCAACCGCTGCGCCGTCGGCGGCCGGGTCGATCATCGTGCGGACGATTCGGGAATGCGGGATGGGAGCGCTCGTGGGAAAGACGACCGACGAACTGTCGTTGCAGAACGTCATCGTTTTCGTCAACGCCGTAGGGCAGAGGCTGGCCGCGGTCGCCGCGGGCCCGCTGGCCATCATCACCGTCGCCGCCTACGGCTGCATCGAACGCGCCCTCACGAGCCTGCGCCCGGACAGCGGAGAACGCTGATGCACGTGACTTCGATCGATCGCTACGACATCGAACCCGGCACGCTCACAGAATGGACCCTGCGACCAACTGCGGCTTCACTGAAGTCGAATATTCCGCCCAGCTACAACCAGCGTTTCCACCTCGACACCGCCCGGGCACACGGATTCGGTCGCAGCGTGTGGATGGCGGGCAGCCTGGATCTGCCGGGCACACTCGACCACAGCGCTGTACGGCGCACATTCGAGATATTCATCCGTAGGCACGACGCACTGTGGACGGGCTTCGACGTCCATCCCACACGCATCGAGCGCCTCATGGTGCCACCGGATGCCGTTGCGCTGAAAGAATCGGATCCCGTCCGGTTCGACGACCCCGTGTCGCTCCGCGCACACCTACGCACCCGCTTCACCGCGGAGTGCGACCCCCTGACGTTTCCCGCCTATCTTTTCGCCATCGTGCAAAGGCCCACATCGAGCACCGTCATCGCGGCGTTCGACCACACCATCGTGGACGGGCTGTCCCTCGTGATCGCGTTGCGCGAACTACGGCAGATCTACGACCTGATCACGTCGGCACCGGCGACGGACGACACGCAGATCGGAAGGGTGCTGGACGACCCGGGAAGTTTCATGTCGTACTGCGAAACGGAAGCCATGGATACGGCCGTCGATGACAGCGACCCGAGAATCCGGGCGTGGTCGCGGTTCTACGAGCGCTGCGGTGGGACAGCTCCCACATTCCCCTTGGACCTCGGCGTCGAGGAGGGAAGACCGGCGCGGCAGGCGTCCGATGTCCGGTTAGTTCTCGACGGTCCCGGCACCGCACGGTTGGAAGAGAACTGCCTACGAGCAAGAGGCACCATGTTCACTGGTGTGCTGAGCGCTATCGGTACCGCGTTGCAGCGCGAAGGCGGCCCGCTCCACCTGCCACTGCAGTTTCCCCTGCACACCCGCCACAATCGCCGGTGGAAGGACTCCATCGGGTGGCTCACCGCCACTGCCCCGATCGTGGTGCCGGTGTCAGCGCACGGGTCGTTCGAGTCGACGCTGACCGGCACTCACGCGTCGTTCCGCACCGCACTCTCGCTGAAGGGGCTGTCCATGGAACAGGTGCGTCGTGGAGTGGGTGACGGATACCGGCGAACCCGAACCGACCTGTTCATGGTCTCGTATATCGACTACCGCAAAGTCGCCTGCCCCGAACAGCTTCGGGCGATGAACGCACACCACATCAGCAATGTGACGGTGTGCGATGACGCCCAATTCTGGGTGTCGCGGACCGGAGAGGGGCTTTCGTTACGTTCGCGATATCCCGACACGGCAACGGCGCATTCCACGATCTCCCGGTTCCTCGATCAACTGGAATCGGTGTTCACCGAGGTCGTCCGCAACGACATCACGACACCGGTCCCCGCGTATTCGTAATACGCACCGACCCGCTCCCCTAAGTGGCAGCGACGGGGTGATCACCCATCTTCCCGTCGCTGCCCTGAGTCAGTTCAGTCCGAGATCTGCGAGGCCGAGCAGCGACCGGTACTCCAGCCCCTCGGCCGCGATCACGTCGTCGGCTCCGGTGGCGCGGTCGACGACGGTGGCAACACCGACCACGGTGGCGCCCACGTCACGGAGCGCCTTCACCGCGGTCAGGGGGGAATTGCCGGTGGTGGTCGTGTCCTCGACAACGAGAACCCGTTTGCCGACCACGTCCGGTCCCTCGATCTGGCGCTGCATCCCGTGCGCCTTGGCTGCCTTACGGACGACGAACGCGTCGATCGGCCTGCCCGCCGCGTGCATGACGGCCATCGCCACCGGGTCGGCTCCCATCGTGAGTCCACCCACCGCGTCGAAGTCCCAATCCGACACCAGCTCACGAAGCAATTTCCCGATCAGCGGGCCGGCCTCGTGATGCAGCGTCGCGCGGCGCAGGTCCACGTAGTAGTCGGCTTCCTTGCCCGAGGACAACGTCACCTTGCCGTGCACTACAGCCAGCTTCCGCACCAGCGCGGCCAAATCCTCGCGATCACTCATGACAGAAACCCTACCCACCGCTACGTGCGGCCACGGCCCCGGCCGACCACGTTGGTGAGGCGACGCACAACGCTCTTCGGGACCAGCCGTCCGACCGAAGTAAGCACCTTGTACTGGGCGCCCGGGACGCTGACGACCTTCCCCTTCTCGAGATCCGCAAGGGAGGCCGCCACCACTTGCTCGACGCTGAGCCACATGACCTTCGGGATGGAAGTCATTTCGATTCCGGCGCGTTCGTGGAACTCGGTGCGAATGAATCCCGGGCACAACGCCTGCACGCGGACACCTGTCCCCGCCAGACCTCCCGACAATCCCTCGGAGAACGAGATGACATACGCCTTGCTTGCCGAGTAGGTGGAGCCGCGGCCGGAGAGAAGCCCGGCCACACTGGCCACGTTGATGACAGTGCCGTTGGCCGACGCGATCATCGCCGGCAGCGCCGCCCGGGTGAGCTGCATGACGGCAGTGACGTTGACGTCGAGCTGAGCTTGCAGCAGCCCGGGGTCGGCGGTCCAGAACTCACCGGAGGTGCCGAAGCCCGCGTTGTTGACCAGTACGTCAACGCCCTGGTTCAGACGCCCGGCCACTTCCAAGCGACCCGCGGTCGTCGCCAGATCGGCGGGAAGGATCTCGCACTCCGTGTCGAACCTTGCCTTGGTCTCGGTGGCGAGCTCGCGCATCCGCCCTTCGTCACGGGCGACCAGCACCAGGTCGTAACCCAGCGAGGCGAACTTACGGGCGAACCCCGCGCCCAGCCCGGAGGTGGGGCCGGTGACGAGGGCGACCGGTCGCGTGGGGGCGTCGTCGGAAGCGGACGGGAGGTCGGCGGAACTCGAAGGCGTCGACATACCGGTGACGGTAGCAAGGCGCGGCACGCCTGTGCGCGGTTAACGAGTCCCTGGACTCGTCAACCCCTCACGGGCGGGGGCGGCCCTGGGGAGGACGACCACCGGCCGGCGGGTGCGGCGCCGAGGCACGCCCTTCGGCTGGGCGCCCTTCGGCTGGGCGTCCCGCGGCTGGGCGTCCCTCGGCTGGGCGCCCTTCGCGCAGTCGCGGCCGGCTCGGGTCGTGAGGTTGACGGTCGAGTTCGCGTGGCTCGATGACCGGCGGGAGGACGTGCAGCAGACCGGACAGCCGGGCCACCGCCTCGATCGCCGAATCCCATTCGCGCCCGGTGCTGTTGATGGGCAGCGAACCGAGGGTCCACTCCCCCTCGCTCCACAGCATGTTCACGTGCGGCGGAACCGACTCGGTGAAGGCGACCATCCGCTGATCGCAGACGCGGCGCGCGATCTCGAGGTCGGTGGCGAAAACCACGCGCGGCCCAATGGCCCCCAGCAACTCGAGGTCCGCATCCTTGGGCGGCGGCGTCGACTTGAGCCGGAGGTCGATGTCGACATCGGAGCCCACTTTGCGGTGCACCGCGACGATGGTCGCGGTTTCCTCCAAGTCGAACAGGATGAACGACTCACCCCGACGTTCGCCCCGCACGACATCGAGGGCGCTGAGGTACTCCTGCTTGGCCATAGCGGCGCGGTGGAATTTGGCCGGCAACCGTTCTTCAACGCTCTCGTAGGTGTAGCCCTGAGCCTTCGCCCAGATCTGCCGCACACGGCCGGTCTGATCGCGCCGCGAGCGATCGAAATAGAGCAACGCACACGCGCCTGCGAGTGCGATCAACGCCAGTACGAACCACATTCCCGTCATCGGTGATCAGCCTAGCGAGTCGACGGCGCAATCGGACCATGCGGTACCGGGACACCCCGTGTCGGACGGCGCCGAGGACACGATGGTCAGTTGCCGCCGAGCCGGGGCAGCTCTGTGCTGATGATCGTCTCCGCCATCATCGAGCCGTTCTCGATCTTGGTGCCCTGAACCATGACGGTGAATCCGGGCTTCAGATCGGCGACGGTGGCCCCGTCCAGGGCGATCACGTTGGTCTGGGGGTTGGTCTGCACCGTCACCTGTGATCCGCCGATGGCGTCGAGGGTCAGCGTCGTGCCGTCGTTGGCGCTGATCGTTCCGAACGCAGCACCCGCCTCTCCGATGGCCTCGCCGATCCCGCCGGGGAGTTGGTCGAGCGGCGACTCGGATGTCGTGGACGGGGGCGTGCTGGTCCTCGGCGGTGCGGTGGTGGCAGGCGGGCGTGACGTGGTCGGTCCCGCCACCGTCGACGACGAGGAGTTGTTCGGCGCCGACGTGAAGAGCGCGATGCCGAAACCGATAACGGCGATCAGCAGCAAGGCGGCTGCAGCGCCGGCGATCCACGTGGCGACGCGGCGCGGCTTCTTGTCGTCAGGTTCCTCGCCCGGCGGCCTAGGCGGGTACTGGGGGTTCGGGTACTGGGCATGGGGATATTGCCCGGTGGGATAGCCGCCGTAGTACTGCTGCGCGTCGTACGGCGGATAGGCCTGCGTGGCGTTGGGCGGCGGCGCCCCCGAGGCGAACCTGGGGTCGTACGGCGGGAGCGCCTGCGTGGGGTTCGGCTGATTCTGCCCGTACGCCGCGGTGGGGTCGGACGTATAGAACTGTTGCGTGGGCTGCTCGGGGGTGCTGCCCAGGTACTCCGTCCGCTGCTCGTCTCGCGACCACGACTCCGTGCCGTCGGATCCCGATGTCGCCGAGTCGTCGTATGCGCGTTCCTGAGGAGTACGCGGATCGTCGGGGTTCGTCATGGTCGGGGCCCCTCCCTCGGGGTGTGGTTGCCGGTCGAACATGCTCGTGCGGCCTTCACGCGCAGCGCGGCCCGTTCGGGGGTTCAGGGTAGTAGCGCAACTTAAGACGGCCCTGTGAAAACAGGCGTGAGTGGCAAGGCGCCGGACGCACCTTGCCACTCACGGACGGGTCAGCCGAGGACCAGCGAATCACCGTTCTCGGATACCTTCACCGGCACGGTGTCACCGTCTTTGACCTCACCGGCGAGGAGCTTCTTCGCCAACTGGTCACCGATGGCCTGCTGGATGAGGCGCCGCAGCGGCCGGGCTCCGTACATGGGGTCGTACCCGCGCACCGCCAACCAGAACCTCGCGGAGTCGGAGACGTCCAGGGACAGCCGCCGCGCCTCGAGGCGGTGGGACAGCTGGTCGAGCTGGATGTCGACGATCGCTTCGAGCTGTTCCTCCGACAGGGCGTCGAAGATCACGACGTCGTCGAGACGGTTGATGAACTCCGGCTTGAACGCGTGCCGCACCGCATCCATCACCTGTTCCTTGGTTCCGCCCGACCCCAGGTTGGAGGTGAGGATCAGGATGGTGTTGCGGAAGTCGACGGTGCGCCCCTGCCCATCGGTGAGCCGGCCGTCGTCGAGTACCTGGAGCAGGATGTCGAAGACGTCGGGATGGGCCTTCTCCACCTCGTCGAACAGCACGACCGTGTACGGGCGTCGGCGCACGGCCTCGGTGAGCTGGCCGCCCGACTCGTACCCCACATATCCGGGCGGGGCGCCGACGAGGCGGGCCACCGAGTGCTTCTCGCTGTACTCCGACATGTCGATGCGCACCATGGCGCGCTCGTCGTCGAACAGGAAGTCGGCCAGCGACTTCGCGAGCTCGGTCTTACCGACACCGGTGGGGCCGAGGAACAGGAACGAACCGGTGGGCCGGTTGGGGTCGGCCACCCCGGCCCGGGCCCGCCGGACGGCGTCGGACACCGCTTGCACAGCCTCCGTCTGGCCGACGACACGTTTGCCCAGTTCGGTTTCCATGCGCAGCAGTTTGGCGGTTTCGCCTTCCATCATGCGGCCGGCGGGAATACCGGTCCACGCTGCCACCACGTCGGCCACGTCGTCGGGACCCACCTCTTCCTTGAGCATGACGTCGCCGTCACCGGCGGCGCCGGACTCACGGGCCGCCTGCTCGAGTTCCTTCTCGAGCTGCGGAATCTTGCCGTACCGCAGTTCGGCTGCGCGGCCGAGGTCGCCGTCGCGTTCGGCGCGCTCTTCTTCTCCGCGCAGGTTCTCGAGCTGCTCCTTGACCTCGCGGACGGAGTCGATGGCCTGCTTCTCGTTCTGCCACCGGGTGGTGAGCTGGTTGAGCTTCTCCTGCTCGTCCGCAAGTTCCTGGCGCAGCTTGTCGAGCCGTTCCTTCGACGCCTCGTCGGACTCCTTCTGCAGCGCCATCTCCTCGATCTCGAGGCGGCGGACGATCCGTTCGACGGTGTCGATCTCCTCGGGACGGGAGTCGATTTCCATCCGCAGCCGCGACGCCGCCTCGTCGACGAGGTCGATGGCCTTGTCGGGGAGGAACCGGGAGGTGATGTAGCGGTCGCTGAGGGCGGCGGCGGCGACCAGCGCGGAGTCGGTGATGCGCACACCGTGGTGCACTTCGTACCGTTCCTTGAGTCCACGCAGGATGCCGACGGTGTCCTCGACGGAGGGTTCGCCGACGAGGACCTGCTGGAAACGCCGTTCGAGGGCCGCGTCCTTCTCGATGTGCTTGCGGTACTCGTCGAGCGTGGTGGCGCCGACGAGCCGAAGTTCACCGCGGGCCAGCATCGGCTTGATCATGTTTCCGGCGTCCATCGCCGATTCACCGGTGGCACCGGCGCCGACGATGGTGTGCAACTCGTCGATGAACGTGATGACCTGGCCGGCCGAGTTCTTGATGTCGTCGAGAACCGCCTTGAGCCGTTCTTCGAACTCGCCGCGGTACTTGGCGCCCGCCACCATCGAACCGAGGTCGAGGGAGATGACGGACTTGCCGCGCAGCGATTCGGGAACGTCGCCCGCGACGATGCGCTGAGCCAGCCCTTCGACGATGGCGGTCTTACCGACACCCGGCTCGCCGATCAGCACCGGGTTGTTCTTGGTCCGGCGGCTCAATACCTGGACTACTCGGCGGATTTCGTTGTCGCGCCCGATCACGGGGTCGAGCTTGCCCGCCCGTGCCGCGGCCGTGAGGTCGGTCGAGTACTTCTCGAGCGCCTGGTAGGTCCCCTCGGGGTCGGGGCTGGTGACGCGAGCACTGCCACGGACGGTGGTGAACGCGTCGCGCAGGGCCTCCGGGGTGGCACCGTGCCGTCCGAGGAGATGCGACACGTCCGAGTCGCCGGACGCGAGCCCCACCATGAGGTGCTCCGTGGACACGTACTCGTCGTCGAGTTCGGTGGCGAGATGTTGCGCAGCGGTGATGGCGCCGAGGGCTTCGCGCCCCAACTGCGGTGTGGTGGTGGCCCCGGATGTCTTGGGCAGCCGGTCGACCAAGGTCTGAGCTTCGCGATGGACCGCGGTGGGATCGACCCCGACCGCTTTGAGCAGCGGTGCGGCGATGCCGTCGGTCTGATCGAGCAGGGCCACGAGTAGATGCGCGGGCCTGATATCGGGGTTACCGGCCGACGACGCCGACTGGAGCGCAGCGGTCATCGCGGCCTGGGTCTTGGTGGTCGGATTGAACGAGTCCACTGGTCACCTCTTCTGGCGAAGTAGAGCGGTCCGTCGCCGGAGCCGGGAGGGACCTGGCGACGCTGTCACTCTTCTTAACGCACGAAAGGTTGAGTCTGTTCCGCTCAACTTTGGAATTTTTTGGAGTTCCTCCACCATCGTGCCCACTTTCAGGCGCCGATCGCAGCTGCCATCATCGGCCACGAGGTGTAGAGGTCCTCTTTCCAATACTCCCAGGAATGGGTGCCGGCCGGCCGGAGGTCGACCGTGACGGGTATGCCGAGGGTGTTGAGCTTCTCGGCCAGCCGAACGGTGCAGTCGTTGGTGACGGCCTCGATGACTCCGCCGACCACCACCTGGGTGGCGAGGGTGCCGCGGTCGCCGCCGACCGTGCGGGACTCCAACGTGTCGTGTTTTCCGGGGAACCCGGTCCCGTTGGAGAGATAGAGGGTGGTTCCCCGGAGTCGTTCGGCGTTGACGAACGGATCGTTGGCGATCCACAGCGGGTCGTCGGCCGGACCCCACATGTTCTCGGGGTTGCCGCCGAAATCAGCGACGGTGATCTCGACGTATCGGCGGGCCACGGGATTGCTGGTCATCGCGCAGCCGCTGTAGGCGCCGACGCTTCGATACAGTCCCGGCCGCGCGATCGCGAGATTGAGCACGCTGGTCGCGGACATCGACAGCCCCGCGATCGCATTGCTTCCGCTGGCATCGAGGGCGGAATCGACGATGGGCGGCAGTTCCTCGGTGAGGAAGGTCTGCCACTTGTTCCTGCCCAGCTTCGGGTCGTCCCGCTTCCAGTCGGCGTAGTAGCTGGACTCGCCGCCGAACGGAATGACCACATTGACGTCCTTGTCAGCGAAGAACCGCCCGACGTCCGCCCGGGGTTCCCACCCGTTCTTCTCGGAGTTGCCCTCCACGCCCCCGAGTAGGTAGACGGTGGGACGCTGCGCCGACGCGGCCGGAAACACGCGAACGGTGATGTTCTTGTCCATCGCGGCAGAGTGGACGATGAAGTCGGCCTGCGCATCCCCCACCGACCTTACCTCGACCAGCCGCGATCCGTCCGCGGCCTGGTCGGCCGTGATCGTCTCGGTGACTCCGCGAGGCTCCGCCGCTGCTGTCGGCAGGCCCGTCAGGGCCGCAAGCACCACGGCCAGTGCGCCCGCGGCCACCGTCGACGGCCGCCTGACGGCACCGCCGCGCCGCCGTGGACCGCCCAGTCTTGCACCGTCAGCCCGCATGGCCCCCCCTGATTTCCTCCCGACCGGTACCGGATGCATATCGTGCCTTGTCGGTCGCGAACGCCCACGCGCGACCCGCCGAATCGGCCTGCAGTTCGCCGGAAGTGACGTTCGCCGTAACCCGGGGTCCCGGCGACCGACGGCTAGAATGCAGTGGTTCGTATCGACACGCACGACACAGGGGACGGCTTGACACGAGATTGCCTCGATCCGCTCGTGATTTCGCGTCTGCGCGCAAGCTTTTCGTCGATCCTCTCCACCGAGCAGGGGCGCACTCGCCTCGCCACCACCTTCTACTCCACGCTCTTCGCCGAGCATCCCGAGTTCCGGTCACTCTTCCCGGCGGCGCTCGATCAGCAGAAGCACCGACTGTTCCAGGCGCTCGAATTCGTCATCGACAATCTCGAGGACCAGGACCGCGTCCTCGGATTCCTCGCCCAGCTGGGCCGCGATCACCGCAAGTACGGCGTCGAAGGCCGGCACTACTCGGCGTCGGCGAGAGCCTTACTCGTCGCTGTCCAGGATTCGTTCACCCGGGCGATCTGGACCCCTTCCCTCACTACCGCCTGGTCGGAACTGATCGAGTTGCTGCTCCACACGATGGCCGACGCCGCCGACAACGACGACCTCCCCGCAGCGTGGGGAGCCACCGTCGTCGGCCACGAACGCCTCCTCGACGACCTTGCGGTGGTCCGGCTCGAAGCCGACTCCCCGATTCCCTACGCGGCCGGCCAGTACCTCAGCGTCCAGATTCCGCAACGCCCTCGCCTGTGGCGGTACCTGTCCGCGGCCATTCCCACCAACCCGTACGGGCAGATCGAGTTCCACGTGCGGCGGGTGTCGGGCGGCTGGGTCAGTCCGGCCATCGTGAACGAGACGCAGGTGGGTGACCGTTGGCTGCTGAGCTCGCCCCTCGGCGGGCTCGAGGTCGATCGCGCCGGCGGCCGCGACGTACTCATGATCGGTTCGGGGACCGGTATCGCTCCCCTGCGCGCGCAGGTGATGGACATGGCCATGAAGGCCCAGAATCCGCGCGTGCACCTGTTCGTGGGCGGCAAGTATCCCTGCGACCTCTACGACATCGAGACGCTCTGGCAGCTGTCGCTCAGCAACCCGTGGCTCACCGTGGTGCCCGTCTCCGAGGAAAACGAGAACCCGTGGTGGCATGCCGTACCCGTTCCCGACGAGCCACCGGGCCTGCATCGACGACTACAGGGGCGACTCGGGCAGGTGGTCGCCCGGTTCGGGTCGTGGGCCGACCGGCAGATCCAGATCTCCGGTTCGCCCGCAATGATCAAGACCACCGTGTATGCGCTGCAGGGCGGCGGCACACCACCGGAACTGATCCGGCACGATCCCCTCGTCTAGCGCCCTCGGCCCGCCGATTCGCCAGCCATCCGAAGTCCGGTTCCACGTCGGGAGAACAGCACACACATGCACGCCACGCAGACCACCTGGATCAGCACCGTCGTCGAACATCACCGCCTGCGACAAGATCTTGCGGTGATCCGCCTCGTCGGCGAGTACGTCCCGTTCCGGCCGGGTCAGTACGTCGACGTCAGCGTCCCCCAGAACCCGCGGTTGCTGCGCAGGCTGTCGCCGGCGCTGCCCCCGTCACTGGACGGCAAGCTGGAGTTTCATGTGCGGACCGTGCCCGGCGGCTGGGTGAGCGGCGACATCGTGTCGGACACCGAACCCGGTGACCAGTGGCAGATACTCGAACCTCGCGGAACGATGTCGGTCGACGAGGACGGGCCGGACGTGATCATGATCGCCGGAGGCACGGGGTTGGCCCCGTTCCGGTCCATCCTGCTGGACCTCGCGCGGAACCCGAATCCGCCGCGGGTCTTCCTGTTCGTCGGCGACCGGACGCCACGGGACCTCTACGCGTCCGACATGCTCTATCTGCTGTTGCAGAACCTTCCCTGGCTCACCGTGGTCCCGGTGGTGGAGAGCATCACGAATCCGGACTGGGCGGACGAATGGCACGAGCGGACGAGGGTGGACGTCGGGTTCTCCGACGACGACCTCATCGAGGGCACCCTGCCCGACGTCGTGACGTCCTACGGGGCCTTCACCGACCATCAGGTACTGGTGTGCGGGTCGGCAGCCATGGTGCGCGCCACCCTGGACCGCCTCCGAGATACCGGAACACCGGCCGAGAACATCCAGTACGACCCGTACTGACCGGACGGAATCAGTACGACGGATCGTGTCGGATGTTCTCCGGCGGAGTTCCCGCCGCCTGCAGCCGGAACCTGGTGGTATTGATCATCGCCTCGGAACCGACCAGCTGGATGTCGCGCTCGGACCACGTCCCGAAGTCGGCGACGACCTGGCCGACCTTGCCGGTGAGCCTGCGGTGCATGCCGGGCAGCGTCGCGCTGCTGGGACCGGTGTACCACCAGGGGTCCTCGTCTTCTTCGGTGACGGGCACGACGGTGAGCCACGGATTCTGTTCGGCGAGAGCCCACAGCGTGCCCAGGTCGTACAGGTCGCAGGGATAGCGGCCTGCGAAGAACAGATGTACCCGAAGGTTCTGGGGACGCCGCGCCATGTCGAGTATCTGGGCGCGCAGCGGGGCGATGCCGGTACCCGAACCGATCATCAGGACGTCGCGGCCGTTCTCGAACCGGACTCCGAGGTCGCCGAGCGGTGATCCGACCACCCACCGCTCACCCACCTGTGTCTGGGTGACGATGGCCGGACTGACCCAGCCGCCGGACACCCGGCGTATGTGGAATTCGATGATGCCCTCGTCGTTGGGCGGGTTCGCCGGCGAGAGATAGCGCCACATCCTGGGCCTTGAAGGCACCTGCACGCTCACGTACTGGCCGGGGTTGTAGCTCATCGGCTCGTCGAGTCGGAGCCGGACCACCGAGATGTCCTTGCGAACCGGTAGATGCTCGATCACAGTGGCACCCCACGCCGGCGGCCCCGACTCGGCGTTCGCGGCGTCCATCATCGTGGCGGCGATGACGGAGAGCACGTCACGCCACGCCTGCTCGAGTTCGTCGGTCCACGGCTCGGTGGACGGAAACTGTTCCACCGCGGCGATCAGGGAATTGCCCACCGCGACGTAGTGCGCGTCCTGGACGCCGTACTTGCGGTGGTCGCGGCCGAGTTGCGCCAGATAGGTGAGGATCTGCCCGGATTGCTCGAGGCGGTCGATCACGTACTGGACAGCGGAGATCAATCGGTCGCGCTGCACATCCATCGCCGCAGGGAAGAAGTCACGTGTCTCCGGATAGCGTGCAAACAACAGGGCATAGAACGACCCCGACAGCGTCTGCGGCCCGTCCGGTACTGCTGCAATTGCCTTGAAGCTCGACCGGACCAGGGATATTGCCTGTGAATCCACCGCGCATCCTCGTCACCGACTGAACGCGGCCACGCCGCGAAGTACTTGGGCAGACTATAGGTGCGGCGGCTGTGCCGCCGACCAGGTCCCTCGATAGATGCCCAGGTCCCGCTAACCGACCGACCGGTCCGACGTCTCCCAGTAGCGCGCCCGCAGCGCCTTCTTGTCCAGTTTGCCCAGAGCCGTCACCGGAAGCGTCTCGACGAAATCGATCGACTTGGGCGCATGAACCGACCCCTTCGCCGCCCGCACCCTTTCGACGAGTTCCGCCGCATCGACACTCTGCCCGGCGCGCAGCACGACACAGGCCTTGACTGCTTCGCCCCACTTCTCGTCCGGAACGCCCACGACGGCGACCGAGCCGACGGCGGGATGCGCCGAGATCACGTCTTCGACCTCCCGGGGAAACACGTTGAAGCCGCCGGTCACGATCATGTCCTTCTTGCGGTCGACGATGGTCATGAAACCGTCTTTGTCCTTGCGCGCGATGTCGCCCGTGTGCAGCCATCCACCGCGGAACGCCTCGGCAGTCTCGTCGGGCTTCTTCCAGTACCCCTTCATGACGAGTGGACCGCGGACACAGATCTCCCCCAGTTCACCTTGCGGAACTTCGTTGAGGTCGTCGTCGAGCAGCGCCACCTTCAGCCACGGCACCGGCCGGCCACAGGTGGCGAGCCTGCTGGGGTCGTTGGGCAGATGCTCCTCTTTACGCAGAACCGCAATGGTCATGCCGCATTCGGTCTGGCCGTAGAACTGAAAGAAAATCGGCCCGAACTTCTCGATGCCTTCCTTCAGCCTCGCCGGTGACATCGCCGAGGCGCCGTAGAACAGTGTCTCCAGGCTCGACACGTCGCGCCGGGCGAGGTCGGGATGATCCATCAGGAGGTAGATCATCGTAGGCACGAGCATGGTGGCCGAGATCTTGTGTTTCTCGATTGCCTCCAGCACGGCACCGGGCTCGAACGCGGGCAGCACGATCAGCGCGCCACCGCGCAGCAGGGTGGGAATGAAGAAGGCGGCGCCGGCATGCGACAGCGGCGTGCAGATGAGGAAGCGCGGTTCTTCCGGCCACTGCCACTCCGCCATCTGAATCTGATTGAGGGTGGCGCCGGACTGGTAGGACCCGACGACGCCCTTGGGCTTGCCCGTCGTGCCGCCGGTGTAGACCATGCTGCTGTTGTCGTCGGCGTCCACCTCTGCCGCGCGCAGGCGTTGCGGAGTAAAAGTGGCGGCGAGCGCCAGGATGTCGATACCGACCTCGGACGGCCCCAGCGACAACACGTTCTCGATGGAGGAACACTGCTCCTTCAGCTGGGCCGCGCGCTCCTCGAAAGCGTTCGGGTCGAAGATCAGAGTTTCGATCTCGGCGTCGCCGACGATGTAGAGGTGGTCGTCGAGCGAGCCCATCGGGTTGAGGGCACTCGCGCGGCAACCGGAGATCATGGTGGCGCCCATGCTGATGAGAACCTCGGGCCGGTTCTTGGACAGCATCGCCGTGCTGGTGCCCTTGCCGATTCCGAGCGAGGCCAGTGCCTGCGCGAAGCAGCTGATCTGATCGCGCATCTCACCGCCGGTGAGCACGACGTCGCCGAGGTACAGGGCCGGCTTGTCGGTGTTGCGTTCCAGCGCGGTGATGAGGAGATCGGCCGCGAAGGCGGGGCGATGCAGTTGTGCGAGCTCGTCGGTCATCAGTCGTCCTTTTCGTTCCCGCGACGCCGAGGCGCTTGGTCCGGCGACCTGGTGTCCGTTGTCCTCCGGTCCCCGACACCATAACCGGATTTCGACAAAACTGGAACCTGTTCCAGTGATGCGATGGGGTCGTCGTCGGCCAGCGCTTCCCCTTTACCCGAGAGCCTGTGGCGCGGTTCCGTTAACGTGAAGACATGGGTTCGAACGAGACGACCGCCGAACGTATCGCCGACGCGGCCGGGCGCGCACAGGTGTCCGTCGCGACTGCCGAATCACTGACCGGCGGCCAGATTTCCTGTGTCCTCGGAGCCGCGCCGTCGTCGTCGGATTGGTACAAGGGCAGCATCGTCGCCTACTCCAGTGAAGTGAAGCATCGGGTACTGAAGGTGCCGGAGGGTCCCGTCGTGAGCGAGGCCAGTGCCCGCGCCATGGTGGCAGCGGTCGCCGAGATACTCGACGCCGACGTCGCTGTTGCGGTGACGGGTGCCGGTGGACCGGACCCGCAGGACGGTCAGCCGCCCGGCACTGTGTGGTTCGGCGTCATCGCAGGCGGTGAGGTGAGCGCCGAGTTGCAGCACTTCGACGGCGACCCGAAGGACGTGGTGGACGCCACCACCGAGCATGCGCTCTCGCTACTCGCGAAGACTCTCGACGGACTGTCCGACTGACGCCTGCGGGCACGCGCTGCGATTGAGCCCGTCCTCCCCGGGTACCCGTGCTCGAAAGGGCACCACCCACGTGAGGAGGATCCCGTGCCGAAGACCACCCAGAGCGGAAAGCCGAAGAAGAGCGAACTTCCCTCGACGCTGCAGAAGTCACCGGACAAGGCCCAGCGCACGTTCACGAAGGCCTACGACTCGGCGATGGACGAGTACCACGACGAAGAGCGCGCCCACCGCGTCGCCTACGCGGCACTCAAGCACAGCTTCGAGAAGGTGGGAGACCACTGGGAAGCGAAGGACGAGAAAGGCCCCTCGGACAAGCGGGCCGAGAACGGCGGCCCGAACGCGTCGGGAGAGACCGCCGAGGGAGTCGACGCCAACGCCAGCAAGGACCACCTCATGGACATTGCCCGCAGGCTCGATGTTTCCGGCCGATCGACGATGAAGAAGGACGAACTCGTGGAGGCCATCAAGAAGGCGAATCGGAGAGCGCGATGAGGGCGGTGACCTGGCAGGGTAAGCGGAAGGTCAGCGTGGACACCGTCCCTGATCCGGTGATCGAACAGCCCACCGACGCCATCATCGAAGTCACGACCACGAACATCTGCGGGTCCGACCTCCATCTCTACGAGGTGCTGGGCGCCTTCATGAAGCAGGGCGACATCCTCGGTCACGAGCCCATGGGCATCGTCCGCGAGGTGGGGTCTGCAGTCACCGATGTTCGGGTCGGGGACCGCGTCGTCATCCCGTTCCAAATTTCTTGCGGCGCTTGTTACATGTGCAATCAGAAGTTGTACACCCAGTGCGAGGTCACCCAGATTCGTGAGCACGGGTCCGGTGCGGCCCTGTTCGGGTACTCGAAGTTGTACGGCAGCGTCCCCGGCGGCCAGGCGCAGTTCCTTCGGGTGCCGCACGTGGCGAACACGCACATCACCGTGCCCGAAGGACCTCCGGATTCGCGGTTCGTCTACCTGTCCGACGTGTTGCCGACCGCCTGGCAGGCCGTGGAATACGCGGGTGTACCCGACGGCGGTTCCGTCGTCGTTCTGGGACTCGGCCCGATCGGGGACATGGCGGCACGCATCGCCGCGCACAAGGGTTTTCGGGTCATCGGGGTCGATCTCGTCCCCGAGCGCCTCGCCCGTGCGCAGGCGCGGCAGATCGAGACAGTGGACTTGAACGACGCCAAGGACGATCTGGGCGACGTGATCCGCGAGATGACCGATGGGCGCGGCCCCGACTCCGTCATCGACGCGGTGGGCATGGAAGCACACGGGTCGCCGGGTGCGAAGCTCCTCCATCAGATGACGTCCTTCTTGCCGGACGCCATCGCGGGACCGCTGATGACGACGGCCGGAGTGGACCGGTTGCACGCGCTGTATTCGGCCATCGACATCGTCCGCCGGGGTGGCACGATCTCCCTGAGCGGTGTGTACGGCGGAATGGCGGACCCCATGCCGATGCTCCGTTTGTTCGACAAGCAGATTCAGCTCCGCATGGGGCAGGCGAACGTCCTGCGGTGGGTCCCGGACATCCTTCCGTTGCTCACCGACGACGACCCGCTGGGCGTCGACACCTTCGCCACTCACGAGCTTCCGCTGGATCAGGCGCCGCACGCCTACGACATCTTCCAGAAGAAGCAGGACGGCGCAGTGAAGATTCTGCTGCGGCCGTAGTCCGTCCGGGATTTTTGCACGAAAACCCTTTGGGTGCTGCGCCGCCCGGCACCCGAAGGTGCGTCGTTTCAACGACAGATCAGAAGGGAAAGCGCACACCATGACCTCTCTGTGGCTCGACCGCGCCGAACCGTTCAGCCTTTCCGTCGACGCCGAGCAGTCCTGGAACGAGCGCGGAAGATACGACACGGTGGTGGTGGGCGGCGGCCTGACCGGCCTCGTCACGGGGTTGCTGCTCGCGCGTTCCGGCCAGCGGGTGGCCGTCGTGGAAGCCCGGACTCTCGGGGCCGTCACCACCGGAAACACCACGGGCAAGGTCAGTATCCTGCAAGGCACACGGCTTGCCGAGATCGCGCGCCGGCATGCCACGCACACACTCCGCTCGTACGTCGAAGGCAATCTCGAGGGCCAGCAGTGGTTGATCCGCTACTGCCACGAACGCGACATCCCCGTCGGCATCGCACCGGATTTCACCTACGCGCAGACGTCCTCGGGCACCGAATCCGTTCAGGCACAGTACGCCGCGTGCCGCGCCGCCGGACTGTCCGCGCGACTCGTCAGCGATCTCGACATCCCGGTGCCGAATGCCGGCGCGGTGACTCTGGACGATCAGGCGTACATCGATCCGATGCCCGTACTGCAGGCACTCGCGCGAGACATCCTCTCGCACGGCGGGAACGTCTTCGAACGTCGGCGGGTGACCGGCGCACGCTCGGTGCCGAAGTCGCACGTTCTCACCACCGACCACGGCGACATTCGAGCCGACCGGGTGGTTCTGGCAACGGGTATACCGATACTGGACCGTGGCGGGTTCTTCGCACGGCTCTCGCCGGAGCGGTCGTATGCCGCGGCATTCGACATCCCCGGCGGCGCACCCGACGCCATGTATCTGAGCGCCGATCAGCCCACACGCTCGCTGCGCCCCGCTGCGGACGGAACGAAGCTGCTCGTCGGCGGCAACGGTCACGAAGTCGGGCGCACCGACTCGGCTCAGGGTGCCGTCGACGATCTGATCGGTTGGACGACCCAGCACTTCCCCGGCACCACCCTCACCCACCGCTGGTCGGCCCAGGACTACTCGTCACTCGACAAGCTGCCCTATGTCGGCCCGCTCGTACCGGGACAGGAGGGCATTCTCGTCGCGACCGGATTCGCCAAGTGGGGCATGACCAACGCCGTCTCCGCCGCTCTCGTACTGTCCGCACGCATCCTCGGGGGGCACATCCGCTGGGCCGATGCGTTCCACAGTTGGTCGCCCCACCAGGTATTCGACGTGACGGCCGCCGCCAAACTCAACGGCTCCGTCGCCGTCCACCTCGCGTCGGGATGGGGCGGTGCGCTCCTCGGTCGCCGCACTGCAGACGACCCCGCACCGTCCGCCCGTGTATTCCGGGAAGGACTGGTCCCCGTCGGTGAGCACACGAAGGACGGCCACACCGAGCGCGTCTGCGTGGTGTGTCCCCACCTGGGCGGGGTGCTGAAGTGGAACGACGCCGAAGAAACCTGGGACTGCCCCCTCCACGGTTCCCGGTTCGCCTCCGACGGCAAGGTTCTGGAGGGGCCGTCGATCCACGACCTACGTCGCGTTACCTGAAAATCGAACCGAAGGGAGTAGCCATGACATCGGCTGAAACACTGCGCGGCCGGAAAGTTGCCATCCTCGCCACCGACGGCGTCGAAGAAGTCGAGCTCGTCGAACCCCGCAGGGCAGTCGAGGACGCCGGCGCGGAAGTACGTCTGATTTCGCTGTCCCCCGGCCGTATTCAGGCCATGAAGTCGGACGTCAACGAGGCCGGAACCTACGAGGTCGACGCCGTTGTCGGTGATGTGTCCGTGGAGGACTTCGACGCGTTGATCCTTCCCGGCGGCACCACCAACCCCGACCACCTGCGCCAGGACGAGTCGGCAGTCGGCTTCGTCCGCGACTTCGTGAACTCCGGCAGACCTGTCGGCGTCATCTGCCACGGACCCTGGACCCTGGTCGAGGCCGATGTGGTCCGCGGCCGCACACTCACGTCCTATCCGAGCGTGCGCACAGATATTCGCAATGCGGGCGGCAATGTCGTCGACGAAGAGGTGGTGGTCGACAACGGATTGGTGTCGAGCCGCAACCCCGACGACCTCCCCGCCTTCTGTTCGAAGATCGTCGAGGAGTTCGCCGAGGGTCGCCACGACCGGTAATCAGTCCATGGGCGAATGCGGACGGGTCGCGTCGGTTGCCGGCGTGGCCCCCATCCGTGCCGTCAGCACACCCAGTCCGATCATCCCGATCCCGAGCACGAAGTGCAGCCAGTTGTCGGCCGTGTTGACCGGCACGAAGTTGGCGGAACTTTCCTGATCGATGAGGAGCCCGTAGATCCACAGCACGAGATAGATCACGCCACCGCCGATGAGGAACAGGCGTGCGGTGTGTGCCGCCCGGGCCAGGACGATGCCGGCCACACCGAACAGCAGGTGCACGACGTTGTGCAGGATCGACACCTGGAAGATCCCCAGCAGCTTCGCTTCCGAGTGGTGGCCCGCACCGCTGAGGGCGTCGTAGTCGGTGGTGATTCCCGGAATGAACCCGAGTATCCCGACGAGCAAGAACACCGCACCCACGGCGAGGGCAGCGATCTGCACCGGCGAACGGGTGACAGACGCATCACGTGTACTCATAGCACTCCTTTTCTAGGCGACATCTCAGGCGACATCTTTTTGGGCGAACATCGGATGCTCACCGTTTACCCAGCGTGGAATGCCATCAACCGATTGGGCGCTCAGCTCGCGTCGGGCACAGTGACCACCACCCGCGTTCCCCTCCCGGGCGCCGAGGTCAGATCGAACGAGCCGCCGAAACTCTCTACCCGGACGATGTGTGACGCCAGCCCGATGTGGCCCTGCGCCACCCGCTTCGGAACGACGGCGGGGTCGAATCCGGCGCCGTCGTCCTCGACAGTCATGACCAACCGCCCGCGCTCGCGGGTGAGCCGCAACTCGACGGTCGTGGCCTGAGCATGCCTGCCCACGTTCGCCAGAAGTTCACTGGCCACCCGGTAGAGCAGTTCTTTCGCGGCCGGATGCCCCACCTCGTCGAGAGCCGTCCGCACCTCGAGGCCACCGCGGCGTGCATGCGCGTCGGCCAGTTCGCGCAACGCCGCGGTGAGTCCGAGTTGGGCGAGCACCTGGGGATGCAGCGTCGTCACCGTGGAGCGCAGTTGGCCGGCGGCCTCTCGTAACGCGGACTCGGCAGCGGTGAGCCTGTCGTCCGGATGCCTCTCCAGGGCCTCCTCGACGTCGAGGCGGGCGGCGAGAACGTTCTGCAACGGGCCGTCGTGCACATTCTCGGCCAGCTGCCTGCGTTCACGTTGTTCGGCATCCATCGATTCGGCGACCAACTGTTTACGGACGTCGAGCAGTGAGATGACGGTGGCCGAACGCCGGACGAGGACATAGGACAGCGCAGTGGTCGCGGCCGCGAGCCACAACAGGAAGCCGACATACAGGTACACCTCGTCCGGGAACCCGACGGCATCGTCGCGCTTGGAGTACACGATCCAGACGGCCTGATAACCCACGGCCGTACAGAGTCCGACTATCGCCGTCAGGCGGGGCCGGTACTGGAACGCCACCGAGATCGGCAGCAGGAAGAACACCGGCAGCAACACCGACGTCGCACCGCCCGAGGCGATACACAAGGCCAGCACTGCGGCGACGTCGACGGCGGTGGACGCCCACCCCGCCCAAGGGCCGACCTCCCTCATGAGCACGACGGCGAGCCAGATCACGGCGACGAGTGCGTAGACGATGAGCAGACCGGTGAAAATGTCCGGCTGCCAATGCGATACGTGGATCACCGGGCCCAGCAATGCCATGAGCCCGATGAGCGGCAACCGGAGCACGGCCGTCACCCGAACCGCTTCGGTGGTGTAGCGCCGGACTACGCGCCGCTGGAAGGGAGCCGGCACGTCACTCCAGCAGCCCGCGTCGCATCGCCTCGGCGACGGCGGCGGCCCGATCGCTCACACCCAGCTTGTCGTACAGACGTTGTACGTGCGTCTTCACCGTCGACGGAGCGAGATACAGCTCGCGGGCAATCGTGGGGATGCTCTGCCCCTGGGCGATCAACGCCAGCACCTCCCGCTCGCGGCCACTGAGTGTGGGCCCGGCCGGTTCACTGCGGCGACGAACTTCGCCTGCCAGTCCCACGGCCAGGGACGCCGGCAGCACGTCGCGGCCCTGAGCGCACTCGCGGACGGCCCGGACGATCTCGGCGCGGGTCGACTCCTTCGGCAGGAATCCCGCGGCCCCCTCCTGCAGCGCGTGATACACGATCGCCGACTCGTCATGGGCCGACAGCAGAAGCACTCGCGTGGTCAGTTCGGCATTGCGCACCGCCGCCGCCACCTGCGCACCGTCGAGTTCGGGCATGCGGTAATCGAGCAGCGCCACATCCGGCACCAGGTCGCGGATGAGTGCGAGGGCCGCGGCACCGTCGTCGGCCTCCCCGACCACCTCGATGTCCTCGCTCGCGACGAGCGCCCGGACCACTCCGTCCCGGAAGATCGGATGGTCGTCGCCCACCACGACACGCACGATGCTCACGGCGCGGCTCGATGCGATGTGACTCCGGCGAAGCCCATTGCTCACTTTCTCACGAGACGAGGCCCGCGCGGAGCACTTCGCGGCGAAGGTGTCCCCCGATCGGTGGACCTCGAGTTCATCCCGCTCTCCGTCCTGTCGGTGGACAGACGTCGGCCCTGATCCGCGACATAGTTGATGCACACCGGAAACGGGACACGGAAACCGAGTTCCACTCCCCCACAGACTCTTTCCACCAAGCACAGGAGAAGCCACCATGCGTACCCCCACCCGCCGCCGCGTAGCCCTGTTTTTCGCCCTGCCCGCTACGGTACTGACCGTCGCCGGTCTCGCCGTGGCCGCAAGCGGTGTCGCCACCGCCGGAACGATGCCGACGTCGGGCCCGACGATCGCGATGACGATCAGCAACGACACCGACCTGCCGATGGTCCTCGCGGGTTCGTCGAACCCCTACGGGCAGTGGATCCAAGCGCCGTCGGACTACCTCGCCCCGCACAGCAGCCAGATCGTGAAGGCATTCTCCAACGATCCGAACGGCGTCGAGGTGGACGCCACCTACTCGCTACCCGGTGGTGCTCAGGCCGTGTTCAGCGCCGACAACTACAGCAACACCACCGACGTGGACGGCACTCGTGTGGACGCCGACTTCGGCCACACCTACGGCATCAGCAGCTGGATCGACTCCGGCTACCCGAACATGAACGTCGGCTACCACCTGTACGGCCATCCCTGATCCCGACCGACTACCGATCCCTATCGACCACCGAACTTTCGACGAAAGCCAGAGACCATGATCATGCACGCCGACAACACCCCCACCCCGACAGTCTCCCGAACGATGTGGACCACCGAGGAGATCAAGGCACGTCTCGAGGAGATGGACATTCCGCGCACACGCACTCGCCGCGTGTCCCGCTGGGGCAGCCGAGACCGATAACCGCTGGGTCAGCGCTTGTGTCACCGCTGGGTCAGCGTTTATGTCTCGGCTTCCAGACGACGAGTGCGTTGCTGCGGGGGATGGGAACGAGGTCACGCCGGTAGCCGGCGTGTACCTGAGCGAGTTCCTCGGCCAGCTCCCGCACCCGGTGTTGCAGCGCTTCCACCTGATTGGTGAGTTCGATGATGCGCTTGATACCGGCGAGGTTGACACCCTCGTCCTGGGAGAGCCGCTGGACCTCGCGGAGCAGTGCGACGTCGCGCGGCGAATAGCGTCGGCCGCCACCCTGGGTGCGGTGCGGGGTGACGAGGCCCAGACGGTCGTAGTTACGCAACGTCTGGGCGTGCATCCCCGCAAGCTCCGCCGCTACCGAGATCACGAAGATCTGGGCATCGGGGTCAACGGACGCGTCGTGTGGTTCCTGAGTTGTATCGGTCATCACGCACCTGCCCACCCGGCCCTGGGGTCGAACCCACTGGCCTTTTCGGCTTCCAGATAGGTTTTCAATGCGTCGACAGCGGGGTCGTCCAGTTTCTGCGGTACCGCAATCTTGACGGTGACCAGCAAGTCACCTGCCCCGCCGCCACGCTTGGGGACGCCTCTGCCGCGAACGCGGAGGATGCGTCCGTCCGCTGTTCCCGCCGGAATCTTCACGCCGACACGCCCCTCCAAGGTGGGGACGGAGACGGTCGTACCGAGCACGAGTTCACCGTAGCTGACCGGCACCACTACGGTGAGGTCGTCGCCGTTGCGGCCGAACACCTTGTCGGGTCGCACCCGCACGGTGACGAAGAGATCACCCGACGGCGCACCGCGCAGGCCCGCCTCCCCTTGCCCGGCCAGCCGGATCTTCTGGCCGTCACTGACACCGGCCGGAACGCGGACCGTGATGGTGCGGGTGCGGTTGGTCACCCCGTTGCCGTGGCACACCTCGCACGGAGAATCGATGATGGAGCCGGTACCGCGGCAGTCGTCACACGGTTCGCTGAAACCGAAGGCGCCCTGGTTGCGGCTGACGATTCCGGTTCCGTTGCAGCGGGGGCATACCCGCGGGCTGGTTCCCGGCTTGGCTCCGCTGCCGTGGCACGTGGTGCACGGCGATGGGCTGGTGAGGCGCAGCGGAACCGTGACGCCGAGAGTGGCCTCGCGGAATTCGAGCGTTGTCTCGGTCTCCACGTCGCTTCCACGACGCGGACGACTGGACGTGCGGGTGGCGCCGCCGCCGGCACCGCGGTTGAACAGTCCTCCGAAGAGGTCACCGAGTCCGTCGGCCGCGGCGCCGCCACCGCCGAACAGGTCGTTGATGTCGAAACCGCCCTGGCTGAAGCCACCCCCGGCGCCGGGGCTGAATCCACCCCGGCCGAAACCGCCGCTGGCGAACAGGCGCCGGGCTTCGTCGTACTCCTTGCGTTTGGCGGGATCCGACAGAACGGCGTGCGCCTCACTGACGGACTTGAACCGCTCCTCCGCTTTGGTGTCGCCGGGGTTCGCATCCGGGTGGAGGTCGCGGGCGAGCTTGCGATACGCCTTCTTGATCTCGTCCGCGGACGCGTCGGACGAGACGCCCAGCTCCTTGTAGAAGTCCTTCTCGATCCACTCCCGTTGGCTCACTGGGCGTCTCCTCCTCTCGCTCTTATTCTTGTTCCGACTCGGCGGGCTGTGCAGCCTCGTCGGAGGTGTTCTCTCCGCCTTCGACGCGATCGATCACAGCTACCATCGCATGCCGCAGGACGCGGTCACCGAATTTGTAGCCCTTTCGCATCACAGTGCCCAGCACGGGGTCGTGACCGTCTCCCTCGTGCTGCACTGCCTCGTGCAGCGACGGGTCGAACGGATCGCCCTCCGCGCCGAACTCGCTCAGACCCAGAGAGGTGAGCGCGCCGGTGAGCTTGTCTGCCACAGCCTTGAGCGGCCCCGAGTCGAGGTCGCCGTGGCTGCGTGCCCGATCGAGATCGTCGAGCACACCGATGAGTTCACCGACCACCGACGCCTTGGCCGACTCGATGTCGACCTGCTTGTCACGCTGGACGCGGCGACGGTAGTTCGCGTACTCGGCCTGCAGTCGCTGCAGGTCGGCGGTGCGCTCGGCCAGCTCGTCCCGCTCGGGCGCAGCAGCCTGCTCCTGCACTTCCCCTTCATCCACCGAGCCGGGCTGCGGAGCGGCGGCGGCGCCCGCGAGGGACTCCGTCACCGGTTCCGCTTCCCGCACCTGACCGGTCTCGGGGTCGATCTTCCGCTTGTCCACGAAAGTGACCGGTTCCTGCTCGGTGTTGTCGGACGTCACTTCTTCTCCGCGTCGGAAGGCTCGTCCACGACCTCGGCGTCGACCACGTCATCGGAGCCGTTGCTGCCGGCGCCGTCGGTGTTCGCCGCCTCTTCAGCAGCGCTCGCCTCGTAGATCGCCTGGCCCAGGGCCTGCGACTCCGTGGCCAGCTTCTCCACCGCGGACTTGACCGCTGCGATGTCCGTGCCGGCCAGGGCGTCGTTGGCTTCCTTGATGGCAGCCTCGACCTTCTCCTTGACGTCCCCGGACACCTTGTCCTCGTTGTCCTTGATGAACTTCTCGGTCTGGTGCACCAGCGACTCGGCCTGGTTGCGAACCTCGGCCTCCTCGCGACGCGCCTTGTCTTCCTCGGCGTGCGCTTCGGCGTCCTTGATCATGCGGTCGATCTCTTCCTTGGACAGACCGGAGCCGTCCTGGATCTTGATCGTGTTTTCCTTGCCGGTGCCCTTGTCCTTCGCCGTCACGTGCACGATGCCGTTGGCATCGATGTCGAAGGTGACCTCGATCTGCGGCACGCCCCGCGGGGCGGGCGGCAGTTCGGTGAGCTCGAAGGAACCGAGGAGCTTGTTGTGCGAGGCGATCTCGCGCTCGCCCTGGAACACCTGGATCTGCACCGACGGCTGATTGTCGTCGGCCGTGGTGAAGGTCTCGGACCGCTTGGTCGGGATGGTGGTGTTGCGCTCGATGAGCTTGGTCATCACCCCACCCTTGGTCTCGATACCGAGGGAGAGCGGCGTGACGTCGAGGAGTAGCACGTCCTTGACCTCGCCCTTGAGGACACCGGCCTGCAGGGCAGCGCCCACCGCGACGACCTCGTCCGGGTTCACGCCCTTGTTGGGCTCGCGGCCGCCGGTGAGCTCCCGCACCAGGTCGGAGACGGCGGGCATGCGGGTGGAACCACCGACGAGCACGACGTGGTCGATGTCCTTGACCGCGATACCGCTGTCCTTGATGACTGCCTGGAACGGGGCGCGAGTGCGGTCGAGCAGATCAGAGGTGATCTTCTGGAATTCGCTGCGCGAGAGCTGCTCGTCGAGGAACAGCGGGTTCTTGTCCGCGTCGACGGTGATGTAGGGCAGGTTGATCGAGGTGCTCTGCGAGGAGCTCAGCTCGATCTTCGCCTTCTCCGCCGCCTCACGCAGGCGCTGCAGCGCCATCTTGTCCTTGGTCAGGTCGATGCCGTTCTGACTCTTGAACTTCTCCACGAGCCAGTCGACGATGCGCTGATCCCAGTCGTCACCACCGAGGTGGTTGTCACCGGAGGTGGCGCGGACCTCGACGACGCCGTCACCGATCTCGAGCAGTGAGACGTCGAAGGTGCCGCCACCGAGGTCGAACACCAGGATGGTCTGTTCCTTGTCGCCCTTGTCCAGGCCGTAGGCGAGTGCCGCAGCGGTGGGCTCGTTGACGATGCGCAGCACGTTCAGGCCGGCGATCTGGCCGGCTTCCTTCGTGGCCTGACGCTGGGCGTCCTCGAAGTAGGCGGGGACGGTGATCACGGCGTCCGTGATGTCTTCACCGAGGTATGCCTCGGCGTCACGCTTGAGCTTCATGAGCGTGCGCGCGCTGATTTCCTGCGGGGTGTACTTCTTGCCGTCGATTTCCACGTTCCAGTCGGTGCCGATGTGGCGCTTGACGGAGCGGATGGTGCGGTCGACGTTGGTGACCGCCTGGTTCTTGGCGGGCTGGCCGACCAGCACCTCACCGTTCTTGGCGAAGGCGACGATCGACGGGGTGGTGCGAGAGCCTTCGGCGTTGGCGACCACTACGGGCTCGCCGCCTTCCAGCACAGACACGACCGAGTTCGTTGTACCGAGGTCGATACCGACCGCACGAGCCATAGTGTTCCTCACTTTCGTTTTGCAGTTCCGGGGGCAGAGTTTTTTCGTACCGAACTGCGATGTTGGCGCTTGGTGAGCGCCCTCGGCTCAAGTTTGCACCCGAACCGCGTCGGGAGTCAATTCGAACTTGAGTCCAGGGCACTCAAGGTTGTCAGAAGGCTCAACGGGCCGTACTCCGGATTTGTTCCCAGTCGCTGCGGACAACTTCCAGGTCGTCGAGACGGTGAATGTACCTTTCGGCGCATCTGAGGCGTCGAAAGGTACATTCACCCGGCGGTGGGTGTGTCCGGCCGAACCACTGAGCGAGTCGGCACGGTCGCTCGCGACATCTCGATAGGATTCCCACCGTGACGACACCCGAACAACCGCCACGGCGCCCGGCCCCGCCGCGGCCCGTCCCGCCCCGTCCGGAGTTCGCGGTTACGCCCCTGCGCACCGCGCCGACCGACTCCACACCGAAGGCAGTGACGGTCTCACTGACCGCGTGGGTAGGTTCGTTCGTCGTTCTCGCCGGCATCGCGGGCGCCGTGGCTCTGGACCTTCGCGCCGTGCGTGATGCACTCGAGGCCTCGGTGGCCGCGGAGAATCCCGCCGACTCCGCACAGGACATCACCGACACGGTGAACTTCACGCTGATTGCCAGCGGCGCCATCGCGGTCGTGCTGATTCTCCTGGCACTCCTCGGGATCCAGCTTCTCCGGGCCCGAAAAATGGCGGGCCTCGTCACGCTGGTGGTGATCGGCCTCCTCAGCGCGGCCGGTGGCGTCGGTTTCTGGACCCTTCTGTCGGACGCCGGCGACGCCACGGCCGGGGTGTTGCAGTGGGCGCCGCTGGCCTACAGCGCACTGGTCGCCGTCGGCGTCCTCGCCCTGTTCGCGCCCGGCGTGTCCGCCTGGTTGCACCGACGCCGCTGATCCGGCTCAGGCCTGGCACGAATCCGTGCTGCCCGCGAACTCGGGATCGGGGTCGTATTCCTTGTTCGACGTGCCGGAGTACTCGGGATCGGGGTCGTACTCGTCGTTGGTCGTCCCGGTGAAGTCCGGATCCGGGTCGTACTCGTCATTGCTGGTTCCCTCATAGGAGGAGTTGCACGCCGGAGTGGCTGCCGCCACCTGTGTGACCGATGCGGCGCCGAAGAAGAGTGCCGCGGCCGCCAGGGCAGTAAGCGTGGTACGGAACATAATTGGGACCTTTCAGAGATGACCGAGTGAGGTAACCGAGCGGGGTGAACCGGGCAGCGCGGGCAGATCGAAGAAGACGCGGCTTCACAGCAGGACGAGACAGGTAGGGGGCGACGCGCACCGGATCTGTGGGGGCGGCCTGTGCGCGGGCTCCTCGGTGCCCCACCCCGGATACTGCACACCGGAAGCGTGAAAGCCGTGTACGTGACCGTTCATATGGCGCACTTCCCACACCTCGGTGGAGACCGGCTCCACAACTTTGTCGACTCGTCCCAAGTCCATCGACCGTTCGTTGGCCCGACTCGAGTTGGTGATGTCGAAGTGGCGCGTCACCGAGGGGATACCCGATTTCTGACGGAAAAACAGTTGTCGGCGAACTTCTTTTCCGTTACGGGGACTATGTGCCACCGTGAACCTCGACGCCCGGCTTCGCCTCACTGCCGAACGGGTCGAACTCACCGAGGAACCGGCCGCCTTCGGTGGGACGAAGATCACCGGACATCCTGTCCCCCAGCAGATGTCGTCGGTACCACGGTGTTGCCGCGACACGGGCGATCGCCTCACCCCCAACGCACCGGCCCCACGACTACGCAGTGGCCGCGGCTCCGATGTCGGCAGAAGTTTCATGGTTGAAATCCTGCGCTGCAGCCGGTGTCGGCACATCCAGGAAGGCACCCAACTTCGACCCCGAGAAACACCCCGAGATTGCCCTGCCTAACAAGGACCGTTTCTGACCGCAATACCGCCTATCGTTCTTTTCATGACCACTTCGGAGAAGCCCTCGATCACCGGCGAACGCGCGGACATCCTGCAGATCCTGCAGGAGCAGCGAGACACGTTACTCATCACCGTCCGCGGCATCGACGACGCACAGGCACGTCAGCGCTCCACCGTCAGCGACCTGACACTCGGCGGGCTGATCAAGCACGTGTCCCACACCGAAAAGCACTGGGTCGAAACCATTCTCGAACCTGACGAGAACGCGGAGTTCGACATGGAATCGGCGATGGAGCTGTACTACATGCGAGAGGACGAAACCCTCGAGGGGCTTCTGGCCGATTATGCCGAGGTGGCCCGCGCGACAGAGACCGCGCTGGCGGGCCTGAGCGACCTGGACGTGCTCATCCCGCTCCCCACCGCGCCGTGGGCACCCGAGCGGCAGTATTGGACAATCCGCCGGACCCTGCTCCACATCATTCGGGAGACCGGCCACCACTCCGGTCACGCCGACATCATTCGCGAATCCCTCGACGGTGCCAACACGACGAAGACGATGGGCACCGACGCCGGTATGGAGTTCTGAGAGGTCGACGCATCACCGTCCCTCGACGCCGGGATACCGTGAGGAGATGCCCTCGAAGCAGCGCGTTCGGGGCACTCGGTCGTTGGAGGGAAGGATTGCTCGATGGCGGTGCGTGACGGGGAAAGCGCGCTGCGAGCGCCTGCCGGGAGCAGGGTACGTAAAACCCGGACGAGGCTGGCGGACGGGCGCGAGCTCATCTACTTCGACGACTCGGAGCCGTACGTCTCCGGTGCGGCCACCCGTGAACCGGTCGATTCCAGGCCTCTGCCAGCCATCGTCTCGCAGTCGCAGATGCGTTTCGACGTCCTCACGGGTGAATGGGTTGTCATCGCGGCGCAGCGAATGGATCGCACGTTCCTCCCACCTGCCGACGCGTCACCCCTCGCCCCGAGCCGGCCGGGTAGGCCGCCCACCGAAATACCCGCCGACGACTACGACGTCGTCGTCTTCGAGAACCGCTTTCCTGCCTTGGCGACCGTCGCAGAGGAACAGCACCTTCCCGGGCGCGTCGATGACGAACCACTGTGGCCGCTGGCCCCGGCGTCGGGCCGATGCGAGGTGGTCTGCTTCAGCAGCGACCCCGACGCGCGGTTCTCGTCCTTGGACCCCGGCCGGGTCCGCACCGTGATCGACGTCTGGGCCGACCGCACCGCCGAACTGTCTGCGCTGCCCGGGATCCGCCAGGTGTTCTGCTTCGAGAACCGCGGTAGGGAGATCGGGGTGACGCTGACCCACCCTCATGGGCAGATCTACGCCTACCCGTTCCTGCCGGCGCGCACCGCCACCCTGATACAGCGGTCGCGCGCACACGTCGAGCGGACGGGCAAGCTGTTGCTGTCAGACGTGCTCGAGGCGGAAAAACGCGCGGGCCGGCGGATCGTCCTTGCCGCCGAACATTGGACTGCCTATGTGCCCGCCGCCTCCCGGTGGCCGCTCGAAGTGCACCTCGCGCCACACAGCGACGTCCGAGACCTCGCCGAACTCGACGACGCCCAACGTGACGAACTCGCGCTCGTCTACCTCGAACTGCTGCGACGGGTCGACCGCTTCTTCGACGGCGTCGACGCCGTCCCCTACATCGCCGCATGGCATCAGGCGCCGGTGGGCGACGATCGCCCTTTCGGGCGCCTGTACCTCCAGCTGTACTCGATGATGCGGTCGCCGGGCCGGATGAAGTACCTGGCGGGTTCCGAGTCGAGCATGGGCGCCTGGATCAATGACACCACCCCGGAACGCATCGCCGACCGCCTGCGCGAGGTTGCCTCGTGACGGCCCCCACTGGGGTGGAACCCGCCGACGCCTACACCGTCGCTGCGGGCGCGGAAGCCTTGTTCCGCACCACCTTCGGTGGAGCCGCTGACGGCGTGTGGGCCGCGCCCGGACGTGTCAATCTCATCGGCGAGCACGTCGACTACGCGGGCGGGCTCGTACTTCCGTTCGCACTCCCCTACGTCACTGTGGTGGCCGCCCGCATCCGGAAGGACGACCGGATGCGCTGCGTCTCCACCCACACGACCGACGGGTGGCAGGGTGCAGTGTCCGAGGTGGCGCCGGGACGTCCGTCCGGGTGGGCCGCCTACCTGGCGGGTGTGCTGTGGGCGTTGCGAGATTCGGGCATCGCGCCGGCAGGAACAGGCTTCGACGTCGCGGTGCACTCCACGGTTCCCGTCGGTTCGGGCCTGTCGAGTTCGGCGGCGCTGGAATGCGCGTTCGCGCTCGCCGTCGCCGACTCGGTCGGGCTGCCCACCAACACGGACGGACGCCGGACGCTGATCGACGCGTGCACCCGCGCGGAGAACGAGATCGTCGGGGCGGCGACCGGGGGAATGGATCAGTCGGTCGCGATGCTCGCCCGCCCCGGGCACGCCCTGCTTCTGGATTGCCGCAGCGGCGACAGCCGCCTCGTTCCCCTCGACTTCGCGTCGGCGGGCGCCCAACTCCTGGTGATGGATACCAATGCTCCGCACAGACTGGCCGACGGGCAGTACGGCGCGCGGCGGGCGACGATCGAGCGGGCATGCGCGAACCTGGGTGTGGACACTTTGCGAGACATTCGCGACGTGGAAGGCGCACTCGCCGCGCTGACGTTGCCGCAGTCGGTGCCGCGGGTGCGGCACGTTCTCGCCGAAATTCGGCGCGTCGTCGAGGTGACCGATCTGCTGGCGCAGAACCGCATCGCCGACATCGGGGACGTCCTGACCCGTTCCCATCGTTCGTTGCGGGACGACTACGAGGTCAGCTCCGTCGAACTGGACTGCGCCGTCGAGGCAGCCCTCGACGCCGGAGCGTGGGGAGCGCGAATGACGGGGGGCGGTTTCGGCGGCTCGGCCATCGCCCTCGTTCCGCTCGACCGGGTCGAAGACGTGGTCGCACGCGTACTCCAAAGGGCCGCATCCGCGGCGTTGCCCACCCCGCAGTTCCTGTCCGCCACGCCGTCGTCCGCGGCGCGCCGACTCTGAGATGGGATCGTGCGAGTCCTTTCGCCAGCGGTGGTACGAGCAGTGTCGCTAACGTGGGTAGTCCGGTGACGCCCACGTGCGGGTATCGGACTCGCGACAAGGAGGGCATTGTGAACGATGCCGATTCGACCAGGCAGAAGCAGATCGTCGGCGCCCTCGTCGAGGCGTTCGCCGATCTCATGGAGGCAGACCCGAGCGCCTTCCGTACCAAGTTCCGGAAGATGGCGGCCAACCCGTTCGCCTTCTACCGGGGCAGTGCCTGCCTGTTCTACAACGACATCCGGGACTTCGACGACCCCTGGGCAGATGAGCGCACCAGCAGGGTGTGGATACACGGCGACCTGCACCTGGAGAACTTCGGAACATACATGAACTCCGAGGGCACCCTGGTCTTCGACGTCAACGACTTCGACGAGGCCTACGTCGGGCACTTCAGCTGGGACCTTCGGCGCTTCGTGGCGAGCCTCGCGCTGATGGGCTGGCAGAAGGCTTTGCCCGAAAGTGATGTCCGGGCACTGGCAGAGACCTATCTGCGTACGTACGTCGAACAGGTCATGCATTACGTACAGCAGGAGGCGGATGACGCGTACGCGCTGCGGCTGGACAACTCCCGCGGCAGCATCCACGACCTTCTCCTGCAGGCCCGCCTCGCCACCCGTGTCAGCCTCCTCGACTCCGTCACGGTGCTCGACGATTACGACCGGCACTTCCGCCGCGGTCGCGGGGTCCGGGAACTGGACGAGAACGAACGCGACACCGTGTGCGAGTCGCTGGACGCCTACATCGAACGAGTGCCCCCCAACAAGAGGTCGGAGCGACCGGTTTTCTATCGCATCAAGGATGTGGTGGGGCGCAAGGGTTTCGGGATCGGCAGCGCCGGCCTGCCGGCGTACAACGTGCTCATCGAAGGGGCCACCCAGGCACTGGAGAACGACATCGTGCTGTCCATCAAGCAGGGCAATGTCGCGGCCCCGAGCCGCATCGTCGACGAGCCGGCCGTCCGTAATTACTTCGAGCACGAGGGTCACCGCACCGTGGTGAGCCAGCGCGCCCTGCAGGTCCACACCGATCCCCTGCTCGGCTACACCGAGATCGGGGACACCGGATTCGTGGTCGCCGAACTGTCGCCGTACGAACTGGACCTCGACTGGTCCGACCTCACCGAACCGGAGGAGATCGCCCCCGTGCTCGAAGACCTCGGCAGGGCGACCGCGAAGGTTCACTGCGTCTCCGACGAGGACAGTGATCAGACCCTGGTCACATTTCAGACCGAGGACGCCATCCATGGTGTGATCGAGGGTCGGCTCGACCAGTTCGTCGAGGAGATCATCGACTTCGGCCTCGCGTATGCGGAGGTGAGCCGCAGGGATCACCAGCTGTTCGTGGAGGCATTCCGGGAAGGCGAAATCGCGGGCGTCTCGGCAACCTGACGCGCTACAGGAGTACCGAGTTCAGCTCTTCCAGGACGCCTTCCGCGCTTCGTGCGGCAACGGTGCACGCCCGGGCGGTGAACTGGTCCAGCAACGGGTGACGCGCGCGTTCCCGCCATTTCCGGACGGCGGCGAGTGCCCTCATCCGCTGCAATTCCACCGCGTCGTCATTGTCGGTCCCGAGCCGCTCGGAGATCGAGATCCCGAATCCGCCGATCAGTCGCTGCAGCTCGGCCACGTCGTCGGGGGGTAGCCCCACCTCGGTGGACCGCAGCCGCCCGAGGAGCCGCAGTTCCTGGAAACCGTGCACATCGGACAGCAGACGCTCGGCAGCCAGCAGAATCCCGCCTGCGCCCTGCACCGGATGGGCAGTGAGCACCCGCTTCAACGCAACCAGCGCGGAGTGCGTCTTCAACTGGTCGGCACGCTGCCCGAACTGGATGTCGATGACCTGACGCAACTCGTCGAGCCCACTCCGCTCCACCAGTTCGGCGGCCAGCGTCGGCGAGTCCCGGGTGCCCAGCCGAATCAACGTGACGGCCATTCGAATCCCGAACAACCCGAACCGGTCGGCCAGCTGCGCCCGCATTCGAGCATCGACGGGCAGCGGGCTGTCTTCCCGGGCGAAACGGTCGGCCGACAGCATGGCCATGTTCAGGTCGTCCACCGATACCTCGGCCAGGTGCTGGAATGCGGCGAACTCGGCCTGCCGCATCGTACGGGCACCCAAGGCCAGCAACCCTGCGACGGGAACCACCGCCTGGCACAGCCCGGTGCGTTCGAGCTCGCCCGCGAACCGGGACGCCACTTCCTTCGCCGACATCATGGCGTCGAGGCGTCCCGCCCCCACCTCGTCGGCTCGGGACACGACACCGACCACACCGAGCGGACCCGACTCGTCCCCCACGTGATCCCCGATCTGGCCGAGGAACTGCACATCCGTCGCGTTCAGGGTGCGCAGAAGGTAGACGACGGCGTCGGCACCGGAAGCCTCGTTGTCGGGGGTCAGCATCTCGAGGGTCCGCGCCGACACGTCCCGCGACAGCGATGAGGTGCCGGGCGTGTCGATGATGGTGGTGTGGGCAAGCGCCGACGAAGGCCACTCCACATCGAGTCGGTCCACCTGCGCGGCGGTCAGGTGCCCGAGGTCGAAAGTCAGATGTCCGTCCCGGCGCAACACCGGAACGTTCGCCGAGGCCAACGCGCCGTCGGGGCCGTCCGCCTGGTACCAGGCGGTGACGGCGGGCGTCGACCCGCTGCGGTACCACGTGACGACACGGGTGCACTCCGTCGCGTCCGTCGGGGCGATGTCCTGGCCCACCAGCGAATTGAGCAACGTGGACTTGCCGGCTTTCAGAGAACCCGCCAGCGCTACCCGCAGTGGTTGTTCGAGGCGGCGAGCGCATTCGGTGAGCTGATCGCGAATCTCGGGCCGGCCGGCGTAGAGCTGCCTGGCCGACGCGATCAGCCTGCGGGCCTCCGGAAGTGGCGCTGCGGTCATGCCGTGATCGCTCCGGCGTCGCCGACGACGAGCTGGGCTGCCCGCTCCTTCAGTTCGGAGGCGATGTGCAGATCCTTCTCGAGTTGAGCGATCCGGCGCGTGCGCTCGGTGGACTCGAGGTTGGCCGCCTCCTGCGCGGCACGCAGCGACTCGTTGATCGAGCGCAATGCCTGCTCGGCGATGCCTGTGAAGTGATCGCGCAGCAACCGCTGGATCGAGCGGAGCCGGTCTTTCGACTCCTTGCCCACCTGGAAGCTGGCGTCGTCCGCGAACCGGCGGATGGCCGCCTTCGCCTCGCCCCGCCGCTTGAGGACCCGGCTCTCCTTGTCCTCTCGATACGCTTTGGTACCGAGAAGGACACCGGCCCCGATCGAGATGGGGTTGACCAGCGCCATGCCCATCATGGTGGTGATGAGCCCGAACATCAGCACACCACCGTACGAGCCGCGCATACCGACGAGCACTTTCTGGGTAATGCCGATCCGGCCCGACTCGAGATCTGCGAGCGAAGCGACGGGCTCGAGGACCCCGTCGACGTTCGCGATGTCGAGGTGCGGAAGCTCCACGGCACCGGTTTCGGCGAAGTGTTGAGCCACCACCTCGGCGAGCCATAGCGCGCGGTCGTGCGCCCACACGAAGTTGTCACCGATAGCGGTGGCGAACTCCTGCTCGAGCCACTGCCCCAACGCGTCCCAGTCCTTGCCCGGGTCCCCCTGGTCGACGGTTTCCTCGGCTTCCCGCGTCACGCGGCGCAGCCGGTCGCGGAGATCGTGATCGATATCCGCGGCCAGGTCGGCGATACCGTCTCCGAGGGTCTGCTGCCACAGCGACGTCCGCTTGTGCAGATCTTCCGCCGCGGCCTTCGCCTTCTGCAGCTCGGCGACGGCAGCGACACCCTTGGCCGGATCACGAAGGGCGGCAAGCTCACTACCGATTCCCAGAGTCAGATGCTCGGCCACCGAGGACACGTCGAGCGACACCGCGCGACGCGTGTTCGACTCCGCGCGGGCCACCACCCGATCGCGGAGGAAGGCGTAGAGCTCGACGAAGCCCGATTCGGTGTTGAGCTCCTCGTCCTGCAGCCGCAGCGCATGGGAACGGAGGAGTGAGGAAATGGGAATCAGTGGTACGTCGAGGCCGGCGCGCGCGAGGTGCCCTCGATCGGCCTCGACGATGTCCCGCCAATGGGGATACAGGTCGGTCTTGCTGATCAGGCAGGCCACCGACGGGCACAGGCTCGTGACCTGCCTGATGAATCCGAGCTCCGGTTCGGTGAACTCCTGGCTCGCGTCGGAGAGAACGAAGACGGCGTCGGAGGCGGGAATCAGCCCGAGCGTGCTCGCGGCATGTGGGTTGCCTGCGCCGCCCACGCCGGGAGTATCGACCAGGACCAAGCCGTCCGCCAGCAGTGGACTCGGCACGTTGACCTCGACCCGCAGTACCTCCCGGCCCCCGGCCCGGGGTGAGGCGGGCGTAATGCCGGTCAGCTCCTCGAGAGGCAGCGGGACCCGGATCGGATCTGCGCCGGGATCGGCGAGGACGAGTTCCGCCGACGCAGTCTCCGCATTCTGCACGAGGGTGGGAATGGCGGTGGTCTCGTCGTCACCGACCGAGCACACGGTCAGGTTGAGCAGCGAATTCACGAACTGGCTCTTGCCCTGCTTGAGCGGGCCGACCACCACGATGCGCATCCGCGGATCGAGGACGCGGGTCCGGGCCTGGTCCAGCCGCTGCGCCAGATCTCCGCGTCCGAACCGCCGCGCGACATCCAGAGTCTGCTCCAGCAGGGCGGTCATGGATTGCGCAGTGGTGGCGCCGTGCTCGGCGGTTGCACCGTGCTCGGTGGCACTGTGCTCGACGGCACTGTGCTTGCCGGTGGCACTGTGCTTTGCGGTGGCACTGTGCTTGGCGGCACTGCTTCTAGCGGCTGCACTGTCCATGAGTTCCGTTGACCCGCAATTCTTCCGACCTCGTGCGCACACCGCGTTCCGGTGTACCCACACCCGACTGTGGAATCAGCCCCGTCCGCATAGCGCGTCCGGGGCTGATTTCGTTACATCGTACGGCGGTTCCGGCCGCCCCGTCTGGGGGATGCCGGAACCGCCGTCTCATCACGGTTCGAAGTGATCGACAACGTCCGTGACGTGTTGCGTGGGTGCCACCGAGGAGTCGGTGTCGGCGAACAGGGAGCCTTCCGAATCACCGGTCAGGCTCGACTCCGCACCGAAGGCGTCCTGGGCGTCGATCGAGGACCAGGCGTTGGAACCCGCATCGACAGTGCCGCCCAGCGTCGACTCGAGGTCGCCGCCGATCTCACCGGTGGTGTCGGCCACAGCCCCGCCGACCGCTCCGATGTCAGCCGAACCGCCCGTGGTCGCGTCTGCCTCGGCCGATCCACCGGCCGAAGCGCCACCGTCGATTGCACCGCCCACTCCGGCGGCACCATCGACAGCTCCGTCGAGGGCTCCACCGACCGAGGTGCCGAGCGAACCGAGGCCACCCACGCCACCCGACAGTCCGGCACCGAGGTCGGTCACCGCATCGGTGGTGGCGTCGAGGCCACCGGTGAGACCTGCGGTGGCGTCGACCGCGCTGTCCACGCTGCCTTCGATTCCACCGGCGACGTCGCCACCGATTCCGGTCGCGGCGTCCACCGTGCCACCGAGGGTTCCACCGACGTTCGCCGCCGTGTCCAGCGCGCCTTCGACGGTTCCGCCGAGGTTCGCCGCGGTGTCGAGCGCACCGCCGAGGTTGGCGTCGACGTTCGCGCCTGCGTCGGCCACGGCACCGACCGTGGCACCTGCTTCGCCGACCGCGTCGACGGCACCGTCGACACTTCCGGTCACCGCGGTGCCCAGGCCTGCGCCGGCATCGAAGATTCCGCCGAGTCCGCCGGTGAGGCCGCTCGTCAGACCGGCGCCGAGGCCACCGGCCGTCTCCAGGCCGCCGACCAGGTTGGTTCCGAGGTTGCCGCCGAGGTCGGCGCCCGCGTCGGCGACCGCACCGACACCGGCCGCCACTCCGGCACCGATGCCCGCGGCGGTCTCCGCGCCGCCGGCGACACCGCCACCGACAGCTCCACCGACGTTGCCCGTCAGCTCACTACCTGCGTCGATCAGTCCACCGAGGGCACCGTCGATGCCGCCGGTCAGGCCACCCGCGAGGTCGGTACCCGCGTCGAGGGCACCGTCCAGGGCCCCGCCCACACCGGCAGCAGCGCCGAGTCCGAGGTCGGCATCCAGCGCCGAGTCGAGATCGAGTCCACCGCCGGCCTCGAGTGCGGTCTCCAATGCGGAGCCGAGCGTGGCGCTGAGGTCACCGTCGGCCCCGAGGACACCACCGAGAGCGGTACCGAGAGTGCTACCGATGCTTCCTTCGCCACCGAGGACGGTGTCGAGGTCCAGAGCGCCGCCGGTTTCGAGTGCGCCACCGAGGACGCCGCCGAGAGCTGCACCCAGGTCGGCTCCTGCGCCGCCACCGACACCGAAGGCGCCGCCGAGCAGACCACCGAGATCGGTCACCGCATCGAGGTCGACCCCGCCACCGGCTCCGAGCGCCGCATCGAGTGCTGCGCCGAGGCCGGCGGTGGCGTCACCGTCGACTCCGAGGGCCCCACCGAGTGCACTGCTGATCGTGGTTCCGAGATCCGCACCGCCTTCGAGGATGCCGCCGAGTCCGAGACCGCTCTCCAGCGCACCGCCCAGAACGGCTCCGAGATCCGCACCGGCCTCGCCGCCCAATCCGAGGGCACCGCTGAGCGCCGTCGTCAGCTCGGAAGTCAGTTCGCCACCGAGTCCGAGGTCACCACCGAGTCCGAGACCCAGGTCGCCGCCCAGCAGGCCGCCGAGGTCGATGTCCGTCACACCACCGGCGCCGAGCACCGCTTCGAGGGTGCTGCCCAACTCGGTGGCCAGGCCACCGTCGAGCCCGAGCGCACCACCGAGGACCGTGCCGAGCGCGGCATCGAGTCCCAGACCGCTCTCCAGCGCAGCCGACAGGGCGCCACCGAGACCACCCTCGAGATCCAGGGCGCCACCGAGCAGACCACCCAGCGCACCACCGAGGTCGGCACTGACATCGCCACCGGCACCCAGCACACCACCGAGCAGACCGCTCAACGCACCACCGAGGTCACCATCCGCACCGAGAACCGCACCGAGGTCCAACCCGCCACCGGCACCGAGAACCGCCTCCAGGGCGGTACCCAGGCCAGCGGTCAGATCGCCACCGACACCGAGCTCGCCGCCCAGCAGACCACCGAGAACCGCACCGAGACCACCCTCCGCACCGAGAACCGCGTCCAGGTCCAGGCCACCACCGAGATCGGCGATCGAACCGAGAGTCGCACCGAGCGCAACACCGAGATCCGCACCGAGGTCACCACCGGCACCGAGAACCCCACCCAGCGCGCCACCGAGCACACCACCGAGATCCGCACCGAGCACACCGTCGAGCGAACCCGCCACATCACCGAGCAGATCGCCACCAAGCAGTCCCTCGAGCGTCGCGCCGAGGCCGCCGCCCGCACCGATCGCCGCATCGAGGGCACCGCCGAGAGCGCCGCCGAGCCCGGCGTCCACTCCGAGCACACCACCGAGCGTCGAGCCGAGTGCGCCACCGATGTCCAGTCCGCCGCCGATGCCGGCCAGGATGTCACCGCCGAGGTCGCCGCTCACGTCTCCGACCACACCGAGGACCGCGCCGAGGGCAGCACCCACCTCGGCACCCAGGTCGCCGCCGATGGCCAGCGCGGGAGCGAGGATCGCGGTCAGTCCACCGGTCAGATCGATCGCCGGGACCGCGGAGACAGCTGCCGTCAGAGCAGCGGCGAGCTGGGCCGTGATCTCGCCGCCGAGGCCGAGGAAGCCGTCGAGTGCACCGCTGATGACGCCGCCGATGTCGAGGGCGCTGTCGAGGTCGAGGCCACCGGTGAGAGACAGCGCAGCGTCGAGCGCCGCACCGAGTGCTGCACCGAGCTGCGCACCGATCTCGCCGCCGATCTCGAGCGCCGCACCGAGTGCCGCGCTCAAGGCTGCGCTCAGTTCTGCCGCGAAGTCGAAGTCGCCGCCGAGACCGGCGCCGAGGCCGAGGCCTGCACCCGCTCCGACGCCTACTGCACCGCCGAGGCCGCCACCGAGTCCGAGGCCACCGCCCAGGCCACCGCCGATTCCGGCACCGATCCCACCGGCGACGTCACCGACGACGCCGGTGCCGGCGTTGACGATGGCAGCCAGGTCGGCTCCGCCGCCCGCGAACAGTCCGGACTCGGCCACCATCGGGGCGACGGACACGATGTCCGCGTGGGTCACACCCTCCAGGCCTGCGGCGCACAGTGCGTCCGTCGGGTTGGCGCAGTAAGCGGCAGCAGCCTGCTCGTCGCGAAGAAGGCCGAGGATGAACTCGAGGACGGCGTTGGTAGCCATGGCAATCTCTCCTGTGGTCGAGGATCGGGGAGTTCGGGTGGCCACCACAACAGCTGTGACGGCGAGTGAAACCCACGTTATGGATCGGCGGCCCCCTTCCCAACGGGGAGCGGCCCCCCACTCCCGCACCCCTCGATCGGGGATGCCCCCTCGGGGGGAACCGGCACCTCGTTAGGGGGTAGGGGGCCGTTAGGGGATCGTCCCCGTAATGTGCGGCGACCTGCACTGTCGACGTAACGAAACAGCCATTGCACGCGACAAGCCGGGTAACGACACGACGACGGTGCCGTCTGAGAACACGACGGCGGTGCCGTCTAATGGACACGGCGGCGGTGCCGTCCAGATGACACGGCGGCGGTGCCGTCCAAATGACACGGCGGCGCCCGCCCGCCCGGACCACAGGAGTGGAACATGGCTGCAGCGCTCGGCATCGGTGTCGGATCGGTCAATACGGTGGCCGCAGTCGACGCGGACGGAACGGGTGTTGCGGAGGCCTCGGACCTCACCGTCCTGTCACGGGCCAGCATTCTCCACCTGTCCCCCGATCGGGCACCGGTCCTCGGCACCGATCCTGAGGAGCCGGACGCCATCGCGGTCTCCGATTTCGCGAACCGTGTCGGGGATCCGGTGGGGATACTCGCCGACGACGGCTCGACCTACTCGGGCGAGGACCTCGTCGCCACCGCGGTCAGCTGCATCGTGCACGAAGCCGCATCGGGCAGACACGGTATGCCGACCACGGTGGTCACCCACCCCACTGTCTGGTCGCCGTACACGGTCGGTGTGCTGGCGTCGGCGCTGGAACAAGCCGGTGTCGCGGACGCCACCCTGGTATCCGAAGCGCAGGCCGTGACGGCATGGCTCGAGCGAACCCGTGGCACGCTCCGCGACGCGGTGACCGTGATCTACGACCTCGGCGGCACCTCCCTCGACATCACCTTGTTCCGTTCCACCGAGAACGGTGAGGGTGCCGGTGTGCTCGGTAAGCCGGTCCGCTCCGAAGACTTCGGTGGCGCACATTTCGACCACGCCACTATGCAGTACGTGCTGGGTAACGTCGCCGAGCAGTTCGGAGACATCGATCCGTTCGCTCCGGACACCGTGGCCGCACTGACCGTGCTGCGCGCGCGCTGCACCGCCGCGAAGGAGGCTCTTTCCTCCGACACGGAGGCCACGATCAGTATCGAGCTTCCCGGGGTCTCCACGGACGTGCGGCTGGTGCGTTCCGAGCTCGAGGACCTCATTCGCGAACCCCTTCAAGAATCGGTGACGCTCGTCCGTGAGAGCATCCACGCTGCCGGCCTCGAGTCCAGCGACATCACCCAGGTGGTGCTCACCGGGGGAAGTGCCGCCATTCCGCTGGTCGCCGAGCTGTTGTCCGCGGAACTGCGTGTCCCGGTGATCGCCGCGGAACGTCCGGCGCACACCGCCGCGCTCGGTGCGGCCCTACTCGCGGGCGAGCGCAATGCCGGACGCGCCGCCGCCCCGACCGTCGCCCGGATGCCTGCCGTCGTGCCCGTCGCCGCGCCCGCCGCTGCGGCCGTTCCGGTCGCTCACATCGACTCCGACGCCGAGACCGTCGCCTTCACACCACGAACACCGGCACCGGTCCTCGCCGATCCCCCACCCACTGGAATGTCCAGGAAGAAGAAGGCCGGCATCATCGCGGCGTCCGCGGCGGCGATCGTGCTACTCGGCGCCGGCGGGCTCTCGCTCGGCACCGCGTTGACCGCCCCGACGGCCGAGTCCGATTCGGCCACCTCCCAGTTGTCGAGCACCTCGGGCGGCTCGGCGACCACCTCCGGCACCCCGGCCGAGGCGGCCGCCCCCGGCACGTCGGCCGCGGCAGATCCCGGTGCAGCAGCCGGTGTCGCGGCGACGGGCGTGCCCGGAACCGCCGCTGGTGTCGCCACTCCGGTAGCCGCACCCGGAGCCCCGGCTGCGCCGCCGGCACCGGTCGGACCGGCCCCCGCCCCGGCCGCCCCCGGCGCTCAGCCCGTCGCACCAGCACCTGCTCCAGCACCTGCCCCTGCTCCGGCTCCCGCACCGGCACCGGCACCGGCACCGGCTCCCGCTCCCGCGCCGGCCCCCGCACCGGCACCTGTTCCTGTCCAGCCGGACGGCGGCGAAATCGCGAATTCCTTCATAGAGGGAGCGCAGATCGTCGGAGGGTACATACCGACGGCGCCTCAGCAATTACCTGTGCCCAACTTCCCATCCGGCAACGGCGGATAGGGACCGCCGGTGTCTACACGGCCTCCGTCGCCTGCACCCGCCACCCACCGCGACCTCGCGTCGCTCGATGCTTCCCAGCTGTCGGTACTCGGATTGCTGCTACTCGGGAACGACCCCGACGAGATCGTGGTCGCCGCTGTCCTCGACATAGACCCCGACTCCGCACGCAGTGTGATCGAGGTGTTGCGCGCGGACGGTTACGTCGACGACCGTGACACCCTCGTCGAGCCGCATCGCCGCCGTCTCGCCGGTGTCCTCGGCGAGAACCGCGTGCACGCATTGGCTCGCCGCCTGCTCACCCATCATGTCGCCGCGGGTACGCTCACCCTCCCCGTCGCCCGGGCAGTGGCCAAGACGGGTGTCCGCAGTAGCGAATTGTCCGAGTTCCTCTGCAGCCGAGCAGAATTGGCCGATCCGTCCGAGGCGGTGTCGCTGTACGGCGACGCCGAACGCGTCGGCCGGCTCGACGATACCGCCGTTCTCGGTTACGCGGAGGCCTGCGCCCTCAGTGGCGACCTCGACACGGCCGTGGGTCTCGCCGATTCGGTACTCGAGCGGTCGGCCTCCGTCAGTGATGCGGATCTGGCTGCTGCCGTGCGCGTGTCGGCCGCCGGAGCCGCCTACTGCGGGATGATCGACCGCAGTGCCGAGTTGTACGCCTGGCTGGGCCCGAGCCGGGTGGGTTCGGACGCCTCCGTCGCCGCCTCCGTTCTGGTCGTCGCCGGCCGGCTCGACGAGGCGCAATCCGTCCTCGCCGCGAGCGCCGGTGCGCCACCGACGGCCACCACTGCCGGAGCCGCCCTCGTCGCAACCGGGCTCGTGCACTCGGTGACCGGTTCCGCGAATGCGGCACTGAACTCCCTCACCCGAGCGCTGTCGTTGCCGGGTCGCGCCGCGCGGCCCCGCGTGCTGCCCGACTCCCCAGCCGCAATCACGGCTCTGGCCGCCCTCCATTGCGGTGAACTCGCCCACGCGGAAGCCGTGCTCGCTCGTGCCCGGGAGAGCGACCGGCCCGGAAGTGTCACCGCGAATCGGCACCACCTCCTGACGGCGTGGACATCCATGGTGCGCGGTGACCTCCCGTCGGCGCAGGCCCGGCTCGATTCGCTCGACGTCGACACCATGCACCAGCGTGATCTTCTGTTCGTCCACGGCCTGCGGGTCGGTTTGGCACGGCGGACCGGTGACAACGCCGCACTGTTGCAGGCGTGGGCCGGAGCGCAGGGGGTTCTCGCCGAGTATTCGGTGGACCTTTTGAGCTTGCTACCCCTCGGTGAGCTGTGGCTGACGTCGATCCGGGTCGGCGAGGCTGCTCGCATCACCCATCTGGTCGAGGACGCACAGTCGCTGGTACGCACTCTCGGCGAACCCGCCATGTGGGCGTCGGCCCTGCACTGGTACGGCGTCCAGGCCTCGATTCTGGCCGAATGCCCCGCCGATCTGATCCCGCACGCGCGGGCCCTCGGTGAAGCTTCGAAGGTCAGCGCCTACGCCGCCGGCCTCGCCGGTGCCGGGCGGGCCTGGTTGCGGGTGCTGCAGGGCGATATCGATGTCACAGCCGTCGAGGACGCTGCCCGGACCCTCGACCGGATCGGACTTCCCTGGGATGGTGCGCGCCTGGCCGGAGAGGCCGCGCTGCGCGCCTCCGACACCAGGGTGGCCACCGCGTTGCTCCAGGTGGCGCGGGCCCTCCGCCAGCCGACAGCGACAGCGACGGGCGCGGAACCCGCAACAGTTGCCGGTCCGAGTGCGCCGGGCACCCTCACCGACCGCGAAGCCGAAGTGGCCGAGCTGCTCGTCCAGGGACTGACGTACAGGGAGATCGGAAGCCGGTTGTACATCTCCGCCAAGACGATCGAACATCACGTGGCACGGATTCGGCGGCGCCTCGGCGCCGAGTCGCGGTCGGAGCTGCTGTCGATGCTGCGCGCCATGGGACATGGGACTACGTCGGACACCGCACGCTCCTGACGCCGGGACCGGTGTAACCATTCGACCTCGTCGGGCGACACACAGTGCAGTGGTGCGGTACGCACCTCATGTAATAGTGCGGTGACGCACCTCAAGTAGTGGTGCGGTGACGCACCCACGACCGTGCGCCCAGTAAGGATCTGCGATGACCACCGGAGTCGGACTCACCGTCGGCCATTCGGTCTCCACTGCGGTGGTGACCGCCTCGGGCACCGATGTGAGAACGATCGAGCATCCGTCCGTCCTGTTCACCGCACCGGACGGCACGGTGCAGCTCGGTGACCCCGGTACGGAGTCGACGGGGTCGGTGCAGGATTTCCTCACCCGAGTCGGCGAGCCTGCCGGGATCGAGTACGCGGGCACGCTCACCCGGGCGGAGGATCTCGTCGCCACCGCCATGTTCTGCCTCTTCCGCGAGGCCGCCGAGGGGCTGACGGGGACGGTGAAGGTGACTGCCACCCATCCGTCGGACTGGGCCGCGGACACGGTGACGAAGCTCCGCGAATCCCTCGACTACATGGGTTTGCAGGAGGCGACCCTCGTCGCAGAGTCCGTGGCGCTGGCCGCCTCGGACGAGTCCCCCGCCCACGGCGCGGCCCTGCTTGCCGCCGGCTTGGCATTGACTCCCGACGACACCCAGGCCGACACCGAGTCGATCCCGGTGATCGCACCTCCCGTGCACACCGCGTACTCCGCCGTCGCAGATGTGCCCGCTGTCGTCGCCGCGCCGATCGTCGCAGGTTCGGCCGCGGACCCGTCGGTCGCCACCGGGCCGGCCGCAGTGCCGACCGGCTTCACCCCGCCGGTACCCGCCGCGAAGCGCACCGCCCGCACACCGTTGATCTTCGCCGGCGCCGCCGCAGCCGCACTGATCGCCATCGGTGGCGCGGTGGCCTTCGCCCTCACCGACACCGGCAGCACGGCCGTTCCCGCCATCCAGGACGCCCAGACCGCGTCGCTGCTGCCGTCGTCGACCACGACGGCGGTGAAGGCGCCGGTCGTCTTTCCCACTGCCGTTTCCGAGGAGGTGCCGGCGACCACCGACGTCGCCCCGCCTCCGTATACGGCGGTCGAGCCGACACCGGTGGCGACGACATCACAGTTCGTGCCACCGCCACCGCCACCGCCGCCGCCGGTCATCACGCTTCCGCCCGTCACCATCGTGACGACGACGGCGCCGACGACGACGGTGACCACGGCGCCGACGACGACCACACCGACTACGACGGAGACGTCGACGGAGTCGGTCACGACGACGACCACGACCACGACGGTGGCGGGAGCGGCCGAGTAGAGGCTTCGGTCACACCTCACCGACATGTTTATGCGTTCGTAGCCTAAGGTGGGGCGCTGATACCCACCCAGAAGGAATCCCTCGACATCGGGTTCCGTGCAGAAGGGATTTCATGCGTAACGTGCTGGCGCACCGCGCCGCTGTAGTAGGCGCCTCGGCGATGCTTCTCCTCTTTCCGTTCTCGACCGCCGCCCAGGCAGACCCCGTTACGCAGCCCGACAGCACAACTCAGCTGAGTGCGGACGCGTTGCCGGCCGAACTCGTCGAAGCGATCACCCGCGATCTGAAGATCAGCCCGCAGGAGTACCTCGACCGCGCCGCGAAGGCTCAGGAGCTGGGTAGCTACGCCGAGGATTTCCGAGCCGAGCATCCGGACGGTTTCGCCGGTGCCTGGATCGGTCTCGACGGACAGCCCGTCGTTGCGGTCACCACCACGGAGGCTGCCGCGAAGGCGGCTGAGGCCGGGTATACGACGCGCATCGCGCCGGTCTCCGCGAACGGCCTCGAGAAGACTCTTTCCGACGTGAACGGCTGGATCGCGGGCCTCCCCAAGGATGTCGCCTCGCAGATCAACTCCGCGTCGATCGACGTACTCGAGAACCGCGTCGTCATCGACGTCGTCAATTCACCCATCGGTCAGGCGCTCAACCTGCCGACCCTGCTCGCCAACGTCAAGGTCATGCTGAGTCCCGGCGGCGGCGGTCCGGTCGAGAGGGGCCCCCTCGGCGGCGACACCTACATCACGACGGTGGGTGAACTTCCGAAGACGCCGATCGGCGAGATTTCCGTCTGCTCCCTCGGTTTCAACGGAGTGGACGACAGCGGTCAGTCCTACAACATCAGCGCAGGCCACTGCAATCCTGCGGAAGGCCAGCCGTCCCCCGTATTCCTCCCGAATCACCAGAACGTCGACGACAGCCAGCAAATCGGAGCGTTCTCCCACTCCTCTGTGGGTAACCCTGCAGACAAGCTGGACTACTCGCTCATCAAGCTCAACGAGGCCGGGGTTCAGGCCGGCCTCGACCGTCCCGCGATCCGCGGCGCGAACGGCACCGCACTGCAGATCACGGGCACTGCCCGGCCCGTCGTGGGTGCCCCGATCTGCAAGTCGGGTCAGACGTCGTCCTTCACGTGTGGTGTGGTGGCCGCCGACCACGTCGAGACGCAGCTGTTCATGGCCGATGGCAGCAATCGCGTGATCAACGGGTTCGCCGGCACCGCCTGCACGCTCGCCGGCGACAGTGGCGGCGCCATCGTCACCGGAACGCTTGCGCTGGGAATCACCAGTGGATCCAACGCCAGTGGGGCGCCGAACTGCACCGAGGCCAACTTGGTCCTGGCCCCCGAGGGCGGCACGGCCAACCTCGGGATACCGGTGGCGGACATCGTCGCGGCAGCGGGTTCCGGCCTGCAGGTTCGCACCAACGCCGACTAGTTCCGCTGTTCTTCCACCTCGCCCGGCATCCGTCACTCGGATGCCGGGTGAGGTCGTTTTCGCGGTCCGGAACCCGAGTCGGATTGTGTGTGTGCCCGTCGGCCGATCGGCCGCAGCCGACAGTGTTACAGGTGGGATTAGACGGCCGGAACCCATATAGTCGACTCCGACTGTGTACGGCCCCACCCGCGGGGGCCGTATTCGTATGCGCCGCGAGCGCCTGCGAACAAACGAACTGAGAAAGGCCCCTATGCGTAGCTCCATCGCACGTCGTGCCGCCGTGTTCGGCTCGGCAGCGCTGCTGCTCCTCGGTCCCGTGACCGCCTCCGCCCAGGCTGATCCGGTCGAACCTGAAGTCTCCGATCAAGCTGCGGCGCTTCCGGTCGAACTGATCGACGCGATCCAGCGTGACCTCGCATTGAGCCCGGACCAGTACCTGGAGCATGCGGAGCTGGGTCAGAAACTCGCCGAGTTCGCCAAGATCGCCCGCATCCAGTTCCCGGACGCCTTCGCCGGTACCTGGCTCGATGACGCAGGCAACGCCATCGTCGGTGTGGCCGACGGCGCCGACAAGGATGCCGCGGTGGCCGCCGCCCACGATGCCGGCTTCCAGGTCAAGGACGTGGCCCAGAGTGAGAGCAGCCTGCAGGCGCAGCTGAAGACCCTCGACGGCTGGCTCGACACGCAGCCGCCCGCGGTCGCCGACCTCGTTCGCGGTGTCACCATCGACATCGTCAACAACGGCTTGGTTCTCCGCGCCGACAACGCAGGTGGCCTGCAGCTTCCCGACTTCCTGCAGGGGGCACGGGTGGTGCAGTCACCGGCCACCGCTGCCCCGCAGCCGTCCACCGACCTCGCACCGATCGCAGAGGTCATGCCCGCCGACGCCCTGCTGGGCGGCGACGCCTACGGGTCGCTGGGTGGTGGCATCGGTCTGCGTTGCTCGCTCGGTTTCAACGGCACCGACAACTCGGGTGGACCGGTGAACATCACGGCCGGACACTGCGACCCCAACCTCGCCGCTGCCGGTACCGCCGACGCGTCCGAGGCGTTCGCGCTCGCTCCGGGCGGGACGGGTCCGCGCGTGGGCACCTTCGCCAAGACGAGTCTCGACATCCACGATTACGCGATCATCCGTGCCGACGCGGGCGCTGCGCACCGATTCGAGAACAACGGTGTCCGGGTACCCGGCGCCGCTCCTCTGGCGATCACCGGAACAGCTGACCCCGTCGTCGGTGCGCCCGTCTGCAAGTCCGGTCTCACCACCGGCTACACCTGCGGTGTGGTGAAGGCCGTCGGCCAGACCGTCACGGTGGGTGAACGCACCCTGGCAGACAGCTTCTCGACGAGCATGTGCGCGTTGCAGGGCGACAGCGGTGGCACCATCGTCACCGGCACTCAGGCCCTGGGCATCTCCAGCGCGTCTAACGTGGGCCAGTACCCCGTGTGCCAGGTCGCGGACGTCGTCACCTTCGTCCTCGGCGAAAGTCCCGAGTTGTTCGCCACCCCGATCAATGCGATTCTCGCGGAGAACCCGGGTCTGCGCGTGCGCACGTCGTAACACTCGGCGCAAGACATACGACTACGGCCCGTCTCCTCGAGGAGGCGGGCCGTAGTCGTATGTCGAGAATCGTGGGGACTGGCTGTCAAGCGGGACCTCGCGTTGTCTCTCTTCTGGCGGTCGGTCGCGGTGATTCAGGCGGTCGGCGCAGGCGGCACGAACGGCGTGTTGACGGTCACGAGGTACTGGATGCCGAGTATCGCCAGAGCGGCGCCACCCACGACGATGGTTCCGACGAGGCCGCCGGCGGCGAAACCTGCCATCAGGCCGCCGAGGCAGCCGATCGGTGCGCCGACGAGCGTCACCGCGAAGAGCCCGCACCCCACGACCAGACCCACGACCCCGAAGACGACGCCGAAGATCAGGCCACCGATCAGGGTGGCGTATCCGAGGTAACTGTTGAAGTCGGCCAGTGCCTTGTCATCGCGTTCGTCCTGCGTGTCGAAACCCTCGTCGGCCACGGACTTCAGCGACTGCGCGACATCGGCCGGGACGCGGGGCGTGAGACGCAGCGTCCGCTCAGCGAGGTCGACGTCGATCGGATAGACCGCCTCCCCCACACGGATGGTGAGCGGAAGCGCGGCGACGACGGTGCCACCGCCGTCCACCACCTCCACCGCGTCCTCGGAGTCGGTGATGCGGAACGTTCCCGCATCGATGGAGGTGACGACGGATGTGCCCTCGGCGTGGGCCGCGTACCCGATGTCCGGGGAGTCGGCGGTCGGAACCGGCGCCGCGTGTGTGGTCCCTGCCGAGATCGCGAGCGCTGCCACGACCAGGATCGCGCCGCTGGTGACGGTGCGCAGAGAACCGGCGAAACGGCCGCTCATGCGGCCGGAGCCGGAGCGGCGGGGGGAACGAAGGGGCTGTTGATCGTGTTGAAGTACTGAATCCCGAGCACGACGAGCGCGCCGCCGCCCACCACGATGGTGCCGGCAAGTGCGACCACGGGCGCGACGATCAGGGCACCGCCGATGCATCCGGCAACCGGACCGGCCAGTCCGAGGAAGGGAATCACCAGGGCGGCCGTGCCCGGGATGACGCCGATCGCGCAGCCGATGCCACCACCGATGATCGCCGCGACGATGGCCGTGATTGCCGTCGTGATTCCCAATTGCTGCTGGAAGTCGTCGAGCGCCCGCTTGTCGCGCTCAGCCTTGTCCTGCGGCGCGGCGACATCGTTCAGAGTCAGTCGTTCCGCGACAGGAACGGGGGTCGCGGCCGCAGGATCCATGTTGGGAACCAGCCGAAGGACCTTGGCGGAGTGGTCGACGGCAACCTCGAACGGGTGCTGCAGGTCGTCGACCCGGAAGAAGGTCGGAATGGAGGCCGCCACGGCGCCCCCGTCATTGATTACGTCGACCGTGTCGTTCGCGGCGTTGATCGAGAAGGATCCCGCGTCGATGGTCGCTACAGCCGCGTCGCCGTCACGCGCGGTCTGGTAGTTGATGTTCGGGACGCCCTGCTGCGCGGCCGGCGCAGGTCCCGGCGCGGGCTCGGCGGCCGACGGCGCAGCTGCCAGGGCCATCGCCGCGACGACGAGCATGGAAGTAGCGGTAAACCTTCGAAGAATCATCGAGATCCGTTTCAATGAGCGCAGCGATGGGACGCACGAAGGGTAGCCTAAGCATTCCCCAGATCCGCTAGTCGGCTCAGCAGGTGTGATCGAGCTCACTCACCGAAACGGGAACCGCCCGCCCTCCAGGTGAGGGAGGGCGGGCGGGCGAGAAGAGGGGACGGACGCCTCCTACTTCACCCACTTCGTGGTGCCGGGAGGCGCGTTCAGCGTGTTGATCAGATCGATGCCCGCGACTACCAGCGTGGGACCACCGACGACAATGGTGCCGATGATGGCGCCGATTCCGGCTCCGGTCACACCGAACGGCAGGCATCCGAACACCGCGACGGGAGTGCCGATAGCGCATCCGACAGCGAATCCGAGGATTCCGCCGACGATCGTGCCGCCGAGACTCCCGACCGTGGTGGCAATTCCCAGTTGCTGCTGAAAGGCCGATTGAGCTCGGGTGTTCTCGTCGATCGAAGCGACGTCGTGCAGCGCGATGGCCTCGATCCGGTCGTCGGGAGCGACGGGCGTGGCTTCGGCCTTGTCGACGCTCGGTGTCAGACGGAGCGTCTTACCGTCTTCGGTGATCTCCTCCTCGAACGGAAACTCGAGTCCATCGAAGCGGTACGCGAGAGGAAGCGACACTACGGTCGCCCCGCCTGCATCCTTGATCGCGACCGACTCCCCGTCCGAGGAGACCTCGAACACGCCGGCATCGAGTGTGGTCACGACGGCACGGTCCTCGATGTGCGCCTCGTACCCGATATCGTCGCGAGATTCTGCCGGGTCCGCGACCGCAACCCCTGAGCCCGTCGCCAGGACACCAACCAATAGAGCCGATGTCGTAACGAAACGACGCAACTTCATTCCATCCCCTTAGAGTTTCAACCCCATCCATAAAGGACAGTAACGTGCGCCTGTGACAGATCCCAATTCAGGCACTATTCGATAAAATCGTGCAATACGGCAATGCCGATACCGAGTAGGGATCGACGACCATTCACGAGAATGGAAACCCGGCCAATCACCTCTTACCGAGTGCGCATTCAGATAATCTCCAGCAAACAGACCAGGGGACGGTTTCGTTGTGGGGCAGCTCTCCGAGCCCGGGCAGCGAACAGCCCCGCCGTGAAGGAGCCGCGACGGGGCTGGAGCAGGGAGACCGGGACTACTTGTCGCGGTCCGCGTAGATGGAGGTGCCGGGAGCGGCGTTGTACGTCTCCCACAGTTGATACGCGCTCACACCCAGCGTGGGGCCGCCGGCGACGATCGTTCCAAGGACACCGCCAATCCCCGCGCCTGTCACCATTCCCGGTAGACATCCCGCGGGAATCGTTAGAGCACAACCAATTCCAGCGCCGGCAATGGTCCCGACCAAGCTACCGACAGTGACCGCGATACCGACCTGTGTACCGAACTGGGCGAAGGCCCGGTCGTTCTCCTCCCGGGAGGCGACGTCGTGGAACGGTAGCGACGACACTGCCGGTGCGCTCGATACCGGCGCGGAAGCGGGCCCCGCAACAGGTTCCGCTTGGGAAACTCCAGCAGCTGAGACGATGGCCAGTGCCGCCATTCCCGCTGTGGCTGCAGCTTTTCTCACGATCATGGATGCCTCTTTCAGGAACGTCCCGACGAAGTACTGGAAAACCGTGTTCTGGAGCACGTGTTCTGGATCGACTTGCGCGCTGAGCCCTCCCCGCACGACCCTGGGCAGAGCCGGAAAACACGCTCAGAGTAACAGCGCAGTCACGATCGAAACGTTCAAAAAAAGAAACTCGTTACCGGTCCCATGTTACCGACGGGTAATGAGCGGTCTTTCGTAATTCAGTCGAATGACAAAAGCCGCCAATCGCTGAAAATCCGCCCGAAAACCAAACAGAACTGCAGTAATTGTTATTCGATTGCAACGCCTTCGCATCATCTCCGTGACAGCGGCCGCCCGGTGATGTCCCGGCAGGAGGACCACCGACTGCACATTCCGCACGCCTGAAAAGTGAAGTTAGGACGACCTTGGGAGCGGGGTCACTTTTCGACCACCTAACGTGACTTTCAGTTACGTCCGGTCGGTGCTACCTCTCACACCGATTGGATACCCCGACGGTGCTGGTAGACCGTCGAAAAACACTGGTTACCGGTCAGTAGGATGTTAGAGTTACTGGCGGGTAACTTATGACGGGTTACGATCTTGAGCATTCCCGTGGTGGCCCCCGCGCCGCCCTGAAACGAAAGGCCGCGACATGAATGCCCTGACGATCACGTTGGGCACCATCGGCGTGCTGTTGAGCCTCGTGTGTTGGTTCGCCTTCATCGGTGGCGTGCTGAAGACGGTGAGCATCGTCCGCCTGGGCCAACCGGCACCCGACCGCTGGCGACCCTTCCTTCCCCGCTTCAAGCAGATGTGCGTCGAGTTCATCGCCCACACCCGCATGGCCAAGTTCCGCACGGTCGGCTGGGCCCACTGGCTGGTCATGGTCGGGTTCATGCTGGGCGCGGTCGTTTGGTTCGAGGCGTACGGCCAGACCTTCGACCCGGCTTTCCACTGGCCGCTCGTCGGTAACACCGCCGTCTACCACTTCATCGACGAGGTCCTGGGCCTCGGCACGGTCATCGGTATCACCACCCTGATCGTGATCCGGCAGCTCAACCACCCGCGCAGGCCGGAGCGGCTGTCCCGATTCGCGGGCTCGAACTTCCGCGCGGCGTACTTCGTCGAGGCGGTCGTCCTCATCGAGGGTCTCGGCATGATCTTCGTAAAGGCCGGCAAGATCGCCACCTACGGGCATGCCAACGCGTGGACCGACTTCTTCACGATGAACCTGGCAAAGCTGCTGCCCGCTAGTCCCAACCTGGTGGCGGTCTTCGCGTTCGTCAAGCTGATGTCGGGCATGGTCTGGCTGTACATCGTGGGCCGCAACATCACCTGGGGTGTCGCCTGGCACCGGTTCGCGGCCTTCTTCAACATTTACTTCAAGCGTGAGGACGACGGCGGCGTCGCCCTCGGTGCGGCCAAGCCCATGATGTCCGGCGGCAAGCCGATCAACATGGAGGATGCCGATCCCGACAACGACACGTTCGGCGCCGGCAACATCGAGGACTTCTCGTGGAAGGGCTGGCTCGACTTCAGCACCTGCACCGAGTGCGGCCGCTGCCAGTCGCAGTGCCCCGCCTGGAACACCGGCAAGCCGCTGTCACCGAAGCTCCTCATCACGTCGCTGCGCGACCACGGGTCGGCGAAGGCCCCGTACCTGCTGGCCGGTGGCCGCAAGGACATGGGCGGCGACGAGATCGGTCTGGTCGACGGCGACGGCGGCGTGGACGAGGCGAAGCTCTCCGCCATCCCGGAGAGTGCCCGTCGTGAGGCGGAGCGCAAGCTCGTCGGCGAGACCGTCGAGGGCGAGTTGGCGCCGGTCATCGACTCCGAGGTTTTGTGGTCGTGCACCAACTGCGGTGCGTGTGTCGAGCAGTGCCCGGTGGACATCGAGCATGTCGACCACATCATCGACATGCGCCGTTACCAGGTGCTGATCGAGTCGGAGTTCCCCTCCGAGCTCGCCGGACTCTTCAAGAACCTCGAGAACAAGGGCAATCCCTGGGGTCAGAACGCCAAGGACCGTCTCAACTGGATCAGCGAGATGGACTTCGACATCCCGGTCTACGGCCAGGATGCGGACAGCTTCGAGGACTACGAGTACCTGTTCTGGGTCGGCTGCGCCGGCGCCTACGAGGACCGTGCGAAGAAGACCACGAAGGCTGTCGCCGAATTGCTTGCCACGGCGGGCGTCAAGTTCATGGTTCTCGGCGCCGAGGAAACCTGCACCGGCGACTCCGCCCGGCGTGCGGGCAATGAGTTCCTGTTCCAGCAGCTGGCCATGCAGAACATCGAAACGCTGAATTCGGTGTTCGACGGCGTCGAGCAGAACAAGCGCAAGATCGTCGTCACCTGCGCCCACTGCTTCAACGCCCTGGGCAACGAGTACCCACAGGTCGGTGGACAGTACGAGGTGGTTCACCACACTCAGTTGCTCAACCGCCTGGTCCGCCAGAAGAAGCTGATCCCCGTCGCCTCGGTCAGCGAGGACGTCACCTACCACGACCCCTGCTTCCTCGGCCGTCACAACAAGGTGTACGACGCCCCGCGTGAACTCATGGAGGCGTCCGGCGCGAAGCTCAAGGAGATGCCGCGGCACGGCGAGCGTTCGATGTGCTGTGGTGCCGGTGGTGCCCGCATGTGGATGGAAGAGAACATCGGCAAGCGCATCAACGTCGACCGGGTGGACGAGGCGCTGAGCACCGCAACCACCAAGATCGCAACCGGTTGCCCGTTCTGCCGGGTCATGCTCAACGACGGTGTCACCGCGCGCCAGGAGTCCGGTCAGGGTGAAGGCGTCGAGGTCGTGGACGTCGCCCAGCTGATGCTGTCGTCCATCACGCGTCTCGACGCGGACAAGCTGGCCGAGAACATCAAGGTGATCCCTCGTGAGAAGCCGGCCGAGCCGCAGAAGCCGGTGGAGCCGGTGAAGGACGAGGCGAAGGCCGAGGTCGTCGAGAAGGAGCGGGTCCAGGAGATCGAGGAGGCGGCCGACTCTCCGGCCGCCAAGCAGGCTCCCGCCGGTAAGGGCTTGGCAATGAAGGGCCTGGCCAAGGCACCCGGCGCCACAGCACCTGGCGCGAAGGCTCACGGGGCGAAAGCTCCCGGCAAGGGGCTCGGCATGGCAGGCGGCGCCAAGGCGCCCGGCGCGAAGAAGACCGCAGCTCCGGCGGCCGAGAGCGCCGAGGCACCTGCCGCAGAGGCTCCCAAGCCCAAGGGCCTGGGACTCGCCGGCGGGGCCAAGGCTCCCGGTGGTAAGGGTCTGCAGATGAAGGGTGCCGGAAAGGCGCCCGGAGCCAAGGCCGCTGCTCCGGCTGCCGGCTCGTCGGCGCCGTCCGAAACTCCCGCCGAGGCAGCCCCGACCTCCGAGGCACCTGCCGCGTCCGAGGCACCCAAGCCGAAGGGCCTGGGACTCGCCTCCGGAGCCAAGGCACCGGGCGGCAAGGGTCTGCAGATGAAGGGTAAGGCGAAGGCGCCCGGCGCCAAGGCCGACGCCGCTCCGACGGCCGATTCTGCACCGGCGCCGGCTGCCGAACCCGAGGCACCTTCGACCGCCGAGGCACCTGCTTCTGAAGCTCCTGTCAGCGAGGCACCGAAGGCTCCCCCGGCTCCGAAAGCCGGCGGGCTCGGTTTCAAGGGCGGCGCCAAGGCACCGGGCGCCCGCCGGGCAGCGGCTCCCAAGGCCGCTGCTTCCCAGGCCGCTGCTCCCCAGGCACCGGCAGGCGAGGCGGACACCGCCGCAGCGTCCAAGGCTGAAGCCGTGAAGACGACAACGACGAAGGTCGATGCCGTCGACACAGCCCAGGAGTCGGCGCCGAACGGTGACGGATCGAACGGCCAGACGCCGCCGCCGCCGAAGGCGAAGCCGGGTGGGCTCGGCTTCAAATCCGGAGCCAAGGCACCGGGTCGCAAGAGCTAGCTCCACTCAGCACGACAACCAGCGCCCCCACCGGAAACGGTGGGGGCGCTGTTTTCGCGGTGTGACCGCCTGATTCGCGTCAGCGACCGGGGGTAACCGACTCTCGTGTCCGCGAGGAAGGAGTCGACATGGCCACGTGTGAGACCTGCGGAAACGAGTACGACAAAACATTTACGGTGACCCGGGGTGATCGATCCGCCACCTTCGACAGCTTCGAGTGCGCGATCTCGGCGATGGCACCCGAATGCTCGCATTGCGGGTGCCGGATCATCGGTCACGGCGTCGAGGTAGAGGAAGTGATGTTCTGTTGCGCCCATTGCGCGGGCGCCGCAGGACACAGCGAGCCGGTCGATCGGGTCGCTCGATGACGACGGACGAAAGTCGAGACACCGATCGCACCTTTCGAAGTGCCGCCACGTTCACGTTGTCGGTACTCGGTGCCGCACTGCTGACAATGTTGGTGGCACTCGTGTGGATGTCGACAAAATCCGGGGACTGCACGGACTCGATGATGGAGTGTGCCGGAGACGAAAAGTACCTTCTCGTCTTCGGCCCTCCTCTCGTGCTACTCCTCGGCGGTGTCACGGCCTTCGTCCGCACATATCAGGTGTGGCGTACCGGGGGCAGATGGTTCATCTGGCAGGGCGCCGGCTGGATGTTGTTCGTGCTCATGCTGATTTACGCCGCCGCGTCGTCGCGCGCCCTGCTCGACGTCTGACCGATCGCGGTCTTACTGCTCCGCGTCCGGACGCCAGAGTTCGAGCCGCGGAATGTCGGGCGGTTCGAATCCGAGCACCTGACCGTAGAACGAGAGCTCGGCGTTGCGCGAACTGATCAAGGTGGCGAGTCTCCGGAACCCGTGCGACTCGCCCTCGTACGCGAGGTAGGCGTGGGGTATGCCCTTGGCGACGAGCGCATCCCGGAATCGCTCCGCCTGCGACGGCGGGACGATCGGGTCGTCGAGTCCCTGGAGCAGCAGGACCGGGCAGTTCAGTCCGTCGACGTTGTTCAGGGGAGCACGCTCGGCGTAGAGGTCTGCCGATTCGGGGAGCGGTCCGATCAACCCGTCGATGTACCGGGACTCGAAGTCGTGTGTCTCCTTGACGAAACCGTCGAGCTCGGCCACACCGTAATAGGATGCGCCGCAGGCGAACACGTCGGAGGTGGTCAGCGCCGCCAGCACGGTCCAGCCGCCGGCGGAACCGCCCTCGATGGCGAGCCTGCGCGGATCCGCCAGTCCGGCGTCGGCCAGACCGGACACCGCCGTGACCACGTCTTCGACGTCGACCACACCCCACTGGCCTCGGAGCCGGTTCCGGTACTCACGCCCGTATCCGGTGGACCCGCCGTAGTTCACATCGACGACGCCGATTCCGCGGCTGGTAAAGAACGCGAACACCGGATTGAGGGTCGGTGTCACGCGGGAGGTGGGCCCGCCGTGAACGAACGCCACGTACGGCGGCAGCTCGCCGTCCATGCCGCTGTACAGCGGGTGACGTGGCGGGTAGGCGATGACGTGCACCTCCCTCTCGGGACCCTGGAAGGTCAACTGCTGCGCCTCGGGGAGGTACGCGGCCTCGGGGAGCTCGGTGACGGACAGGCGGACGGTGCGGAGTGCGCCGGTGTCGAGGTCGAGCTCGCGTAGGCCCGACGGAGCTTTCGCGCCCCCCGTGAGCAGCAATAGGCGATTCCCCTTGCGGTCGGACAAGCCGACCGTGGTGAGACCGTCGAGGGGGATGTCCGTCAGGGAGCCCGTGTCCGGATCGAGCACCGCCAGGGTGTCGGTCCCGAAGGTACGGACGGTGAGCAGGGTGCCGTCTTCACGTCGGGTGTGCCAGCGCGCGCCCAGCATCCACAGCGGACCACCGAAATCTGCGTCCATCGGGCACAGCGCCACGGGATCCGCATCGTCGGTGCCGATGCGGTACATGTTCCACCAACCACTGCGGTCGCTCACGACGTGGAGCTCGTCCACTCCCGCCCATTCGGGCTGCAGCACCGATTCCTCGGGTCCACCGAGAAGTGTCCTCACCTCGCCGACCGCGCGGCCACCGGCAAGGTCCACAACCCTGAGCTCGGTACCGTCCCAGGGCATTTGAGGGTGGTTCCACGCGATCCACGCGAGGTGACGTCGGTCGGGAGACAGTCGCGGATACGCGAGGAAGTCGGACCCGGCCACGACGGACCGAACACGATCGGGGTCGTCCGCGCCCGACCCGTCCAGAGGAACCACGCAGATGTCGCGGGTGACGCCGCCCTCGGTGTCGTGCATTTCCCGCACCGCCCATACCGCTCCGTCGACGACCGACAGGTCGCCGTAACGCAGGGAGCACGGGTGCGGCGGAACAGGGCTCAGGGGTACCGGCGTCGCACCTTCGAGGAGGTAGAGCCGTTGATCACCGAACTCGGCGAACACGAGATGGCCGGAGTCGGTCACCGTCCAGGCGCCACCGCCGTATTCGTGTACCCGTGTCCGCGCGTTCCACGGGGCAGGCAGCACGTCCTCCGGCTCGTCGTCGAGACCGAGACGGCGCACGGCCACACGCCCACCTTCGCTGGGGCGCAGCTCCGACCACCACACGTCGTCACCGACGTACCGGCCGCCCTCCACGTGGTGGCCGCTGGACGCGAGGTCCGCCGCCGCGATCGGAGAGGGCCAGGAGCCGTAGGGCGCAGAAGTCATTGGCCGAGGATATTCCGCCTCACCTCACTGCGCAGGCAGCCACGCCCCGTGAAGTCCTGCAGGCACCCGGATAGGCAACCGCACCTTGGCCATCGGCCCGGATCCGGGGTCTTCGGCAGGAAGCACGAAGAACCACGACGACATGTCGTTCCGGTCGGTGCCGATCATTCCCCAGTATTCGTGCTCGGCGCCCGGCATGAAGATCGGTTCGCCCACCGACACACTGCCCGGGTCCCAGTGACAGTGCGTGCCGCGGACGGTGTCGAAGAACCACAACGAATCCTGCCTGCCCCGGCTGACGTCGAGCTTGCCGACGGTGGCGATCGCGCGATGCGGTGCGGTGAGTTCGCGGTCGTCGATCCGGGGGAACTCGACGTCTCGGTCGGACATGACGTCCTTCGTCAGGTGTCCGGTCTCGGGATCGATGACGACGCGGACCAGTGACCCGGTCGAGGGGTCCGGCGCCTTGGCGAACCCACCGGGGTACGTCCACTCCACATAGTCGATGGACACCTTCCCGTCGGGCAGATCGAAGGCATTGGCGAAGTGCCACACCCAGTACGCATCGCACGTCAGCCAGCGCACGCGGCCGCCGTCGCGCGGAATCAGCGCGATACGCGTTCCCTCCTCGGGCCGCCAGTCGAGCACCGAACCACCGGTCAGCACCGCGGCCATGTCGAAGACGAGGGGACACAGCATCAACACGATGTACCGCCGCGTCAGCGCCATGTCGTGGATCATCAACGGCGTGTCCACGCCGTCGACCGCCGTCGGCGGGCGGGCCGCCGACCCGTCCGCGGCCACCACCGACCAGGTGAGATACGGGGCCTCGAGCATGTAATTGAACAGCACCATCTCGCCGGTCACCGGGTCGATTTTGGGGTGGGCGGTGCTCCCGACGGACATCGCGCCGTCGCAGTTGTCCGGTCCGAGCGTGCTCAGGTCCTTGGGATTCAACCGGTACGGCAGGCTGGTTTCCGCCATTGCCAGCAGGCGCCCGCCGTGCCGCACCACGTTGATGTCCGGTAGTTCGCGCGGTCTGCCCGCGAGTTCGGGCCCCACTTCCTCCACCCCGGGCGTGTACAGGTCGGTGACGCCCGGCCAGATGACGTGTCCCGCCTTCTCCTCCGCCTCCACCATCGGCGTGCGGACGAATCGGTTGGTGTAGCGAGCGATACCGTCGGCGACTTCGACGCGATGCACCATGCCGTCGCCGTCGAGGGGATAGATGTAGCTGCCGATCGGGTCGAAGCGTGGATTCGGTCCGTTGCGGAGGTAGGCACCCTGAAGATCGCCGGGCAGTTCGCCGATCACGTCGAGGCCGCCCACGTCCACCTCCTCGCGCTGGGGCTCGAATACGCCTGTGAGGTGGCTGTGGTGCACGACGTCGACGGGTGCGGGACGGATGAATTCCGGTGCGGACATCTTTCTCGTGCCTCCGGGTGACTGTGGGCGTCGGCCGAATCGGACCTCTTGTCGAGGGTACGGTGACCTTCCTCACATGTGCCTGCTTTTTCGCGGGTCGACCACCTCCGACCAGGGCGCTCGTACCGACCAGTAGAAATCGAGTTGCCCAGAGGTGGGAGAATGGCGGTCGTGAGCAACCCAGACCACGGCCATCACCGCACACCGCCACGCACGCTGGAGCAGTCGACCAAGCTCCAGAACGTGCTGTACGAGATTCGTGGACCGGTACACGCCCACGCCGCCCGGCTCGAGGCGGAGGGCCACCGGATCCTCAAGCTCAACATCGGCAACCCCGCGCCGTTCGGTTTCGACGCGCCCGACGTGATCATGCGCGACATGATCGCGGCGCTCCCCTATGCGCAGGGTTACTCCGAGTCGAAGGGCATCCTGTCGGCCCGTCGGGCGATCGTCACCCGCTACGAACTGGTGCCCGGCTTTCCCGAGCTCGATGTCGACGACATCTACCTGGGTAACGGTGTCTCCGAGCTCATCACCATGACGATGCAGGCCCTGCTCGACAACGGTGACGAGGTGCTGATTCCCGCACCGGACTACCCGCTGTGGACGGCCATGACCAGCCTGGCCGGCGGCACTCCCGTCCACTACCTCTGCGACGAGGGCAACGACTGGAATCCCGACATCGCGGACATCGAGTCGAAGATCACCGAGAAGACCAAGGCGCTGCTGGTCATCAACCCGAACAATCCCACGGGTGCGGTGTATTCGATGGAGGTGCTGCAGCAACTGGTCGACCTGGCGCGTAAGCATCACCTGCTGCTGTTGGCGGACGAGATCTACGACAAGATCCTCTACGACGACGCCAAGCACATTTCGCTGGCCACGCTCGCGCCCGACCTGCTGTGCCTGACCTTCAACGGCCTGTCGAAGGCGTACCGGGTGGCGGGATACCGCTCCGGTTGGGTCGCCGTCACCGGCCCCAAGGCGCATGCTGCGGGCTTCCTCGAGGGGCTGGACCTGCTGGCGTCCACCCGGCTGTGCCCCAACGTTCCCGGTCAGCACGCCATCCAGGTGGCGCTCGGCGGTCACCAGAGCATCGAAGATCTGATTCTGCCCGGCGGGCGACTGCTCGAGCAGCGGGACGTGGCGTGGGAGCGGCTCAACATGATCCCCGGGGTCTCCTGCGTCAAGCCCCGAGGTGCGCTGTACGCGTTCCCCCGCCTGGACCCCAACGTGTACGAAATCTACGACGACGAGAAGCTGGTCCAGGACCTACTCCTGCAGGAGAAGATCCTGATGGTGCAGGGCACAGGGTTCAACTGGCCGGACCACGACCATCTGCGGATCGTGACACTGCCGTGGGCTCGCGATCTCGCTGTGGCCATCGAGCGGTTCGGTAATTTCCTCACCAGCTACAAGCAGTAGGATCGGGGCACAGCAAGCGACACGCGCGTCGCTTGCGTGTCTTCCGGGGGAACACATGGTCACCAGCACCCGCGCGCGTTTCGGACAGTTCGTCTACAAGCGACGGCGTTTGCTGAACCTCACGCAGGACCAGGTCACGGCTGCCGGTGGTCCGTCCGACGCGGCGCAGACCCGCGCCGAGAACGGGACCGGGCCGGACCCGAGCATCGAGACTCTCCGCAAACTGGATGTCGCGCTGCGCTGGGCCCCCGGGAGCGCTGCCAGGACGCTCGAGGGCGGCAGTCCTACTCCCCTCGAGGCCCTGGACGCTGAAGAGCGGTCGGCGCCGTCCCGCCCGCTGACGCTGGGGCCGTCCGAGATTCCACTGAGCCTGGACACGATCATCGAGATCCTCGGCCCTCACACCCGGATCACCAAGCTGAGTGCGGCACACCCGGAGGTCCCGGGATTGGCCGACGCCGCTGCCGACCTCAGCCGGGTGGTGTCGAAAATCACCGGCGCCTACGTCACCCGTTTGCTCGAGGTCAACGGAGGTCCGGCCGGCCCCCGACAGCCACTGATCGAGTTCGCCTTCGGCCATCTGCTCGAGGAACCCTCCACCGCGGACGACCCGCACGAGCGGGAGGAAGCCCTCTACCGCCGCTTCCTCTACGGGCGGGAAGAGGGCCTGGATGCCGCCACACGCGAGCGCTTCTGGCGCCGATGGGAAGACGCGGTGAGACTTAAAGACACCGACCACCCGGAACGTAGCGGCGACACGGAGGTGACAGCATGAACGGCGTGCCACTGTCGGTGCGGGTCAACCGCCTCTTCGCGCTGGCCCACGAACTCGACGATCCGGAGCCCGGGACAGAGATCGTCGCCGCGAGCGTTTCCCGCATACTCGGGAGGACCGTGGATCCTTCGGTGATCGATTCGTTGCGGCGCGGCGAGGAGCACGCGGCCCAGGCAGAGGTGCTCCGGGCGGTCGCCCAGCACTTTTCCGCACCCGAGCAGTACCTTGCCGCCGACGGGTACGGCGATTACGACACTCTCGTGCGCTTCAAGATCGCCGTTCGGGACGCCGGCGTGCAGCATCTGTCCATGCGCTCGCTCGATGCCGCCGCGCTCCCGACTGCCGACGAGATGGAATCCTTGATCCCGGTTCTGGAGAACTTGCGGCGAACCCCCGGCCGCCCGGCGTAGCCCTATCCGGCGGTCGTCACACGGTCATCCGGGACGGGAGCTGCTTGCGCCCACCGAACTGCGGTAGCCGCCGCTCCCACAGTGTTGCGGCCACCTGTTCGGCGTCGTGCCAGTGATCGGCCAGCTTCGCCAGCTCCCACGGTTCGCCGCCGATGTCGGACGACCACGAGTGTGCTTGCACGCCGGTGCCGTGTGCCGAGTGGCCGGCGATGCGGGCTCTGCACGCCAGGTGTAATCGGGTGGCCACGATCAGGGGCGCTGCACTGCCCGCCTGGTTGCCCAGTTCGAACACCACGTGCCGGTCCAGGATGAGGATTGCGTCTCGGATCTCGACGCCCATCCGGTCCATACGATCGTCGGCCGACAAGGTGCGGCGGTCTTTGGGGCGTAGTTCGAGCACCACTTCCGGGACGGCTTCCGTCAACGTTCGCCACATCGGCAGTAGCCGCCTGGAAACTCGCCACGAACGGTACCGTCGACCGGCCGCCCGCAGCGCGGGTCCCAACGCGATCAGGGCTCCGGCCGACACTGCGAACAGCCGGATGAAGGCCCCCGAGTCGTAGTGTGTTTCGGTGAAGGTGGTGCCGTCGCTGACGGCCTTGCTGACGCCCGTCACCATGACGGTTGCCATGTCGGCCATTTCGAACAGGGACAATCCGATGACGGCCAGGAAGATGCGGCGCTCGCGCCCGGCCACCGCGCTCCGCACCGCTTTCAGCGAGATCCACAGGTTGAGGCTTGCGGCCGCGAAGATCGGTGACGCATAGGTGAGGCAATATGCCGCGAAACGCCAGCCGCCTTCGTCCGCGAGTGAAACTCCCCGCGAACGCGCAGGCGCGCTCAGAACGACCATGATGGCCCCCGCGACGAGCGCCGCCGACAACGCGTACACATGAATTCGGGGAAGTTTCTCGGAACCCAGTGCCCACACGGAGAACAGGCTGATCAGCGATGCGGCGGTCAGCATGATGCAGACATTGCCGAGGACTCGCGTGAGTCCGTAACCGAATTGGCCGTCGACGAGGTCGCGGATCGCCGGACGCCCGAGGACGAGCGACAGCGACGCGAAGACGAGCGCCGCATTCAACCGGCGCTCGGCGACCGTCGATCGGACGAGGAGCAGCCGGAGAATGGTTGTCGCCCAGGCAATCGACAACAGAGGCAACGTCACGTAGGCGGGAGGCGCGTACACGAGCTCAGAACGTTCCGAGTATCCGCGAGGCCCGCGGGTCACCGCCGGTGTCGCACATCGTCGATCGCCGTCCGCTCATGATGAGCGTGGCGAGAAGCTCCGCGTCGTATTCCTGGTCGTTCGAGTAGTTGGAGCGACCGAACACCTTGACCACGTCCGTCGTGTCCACGGACGGCGCCGCCTCGGCGAGGACTCTCGAGTCGACGGAGGTATCACCGATCGCAGTGCGATCGTGGCCGAGTTCCATGTGCGCCAGCTCGTGGCAGATGATGTGCGTGGCGTGTACGTCCGATGTCCCGGCAGCGTAGAGGATGACGTCGTCGGTTGCCCGCGCGAGCCAGAGGCCGAAATGACCGCCGCGGACGAGCGCGTGCGCAACCGGAACGACGAGGATGGGGCGTCTGCGCCGCCGCGCGACGCTGTTCACCAATTCGTCCCTGTTCCAGGGCACGGGAAGGTCCATCTGCGCCACGATCCGGCGAAGATGGTTCCTGGACCGCGGCAGCCGCGAAATGCGCATGGTGACACCTCCGAACGGCTGTAATCCTAGGCCGTCGGGTCGGCAGATCACGACACGGTGCGCGAATTGACGTACCCGGTTGACGAATACCCCCACCGTGTCGGTAGATTGGCAGACGGCACCTCGAGTGCCGCGAGCACCTGTCGCCCCTCCCCCCCTGTGGGCGTCAGGTCGGTGGCGGGGTCAACCCCCCCTGTACCCCGCCACCCAGCTCGGCACTTCTCTCAGCAGGCCGTCACTTCTCTCGGCAGGGCGTCGGGGCTCTCGTCAGGGCCAGCCGGAACCCACCCCTCGTTTCGGGATTCCAACCCTTCCTTCGCAGATCTCAGCGTTCGCTGCGTAATAACTGCAGCGCGCCACGCATCGATATCTAACCACACTGGCGACATCTAGGCGACACGAGAGCAATACCAACCAGATATTGCGGCAACACATGCATCTCCCGTCACTCCAGCCACAAAAGAGAGCGATGATCTCCGGCTACCCTGTGTGCGTGCGGAGACTATCCAGCCGGCAGCCGACGCGGTACCGCCGATGAGCGACTTTCACGGCCACGGCCACGGTCACGGCCACAGCGGCGGCCCGGTACCGGTGGGGCCCGTCGCCGCGAAGGTGGTGATCGGGCTCCTGGTGGTCATCGGCATCGCCGTGCTGATCGGTGCGATCGCGCTGTGGCCGAGCAAGCAGGACGTCGCCGTGGATCTGCCTTTCCAGAGCGCACAGGGCGGCGTGGCGGTCACCGAGGCAGGCACGGTGACCATGCAGAACATCGGCCCCTGCGGCAGTTCCTCCGCGGGGCGCGCGTTCACCGGTTCTCCCGTGCCCCCTCCGACGGACGCGTACGAGTGCCAGCGAAGCATCGTCGACATCGAGTCCGGTCCCAACGCCGGCACCCAGACGTTGCTCGAAATCATCCCGGGCCCCGGACAACCCGACCTCAGGGTCGGGGAGAGCATTCGTCTCTCCCGGCAGACCGATGTGAACGGGACGACGGAATATTCGTTCGAGGACTACGCCCGCGGCTGGCCGGTCACACTCATCGCGCTGACGTTCGCCGTCGTCGTCATCGTCGTGGCTCGGTGGCGGGGACTTCGGGCGCTGGTCGGCATCGTGGTTTCGTTCGGGGTGCTCGTTCTTTTCATGCTTCCCGCACTGCTGGACGGCAAGCCGGCGATACCGGTGGCTCTCGTGTCCGGAGCGATCATCCTGTACGCCGTGTTGTACCTGGCGCACGGCGTATCGCTACGTACGAGTTCCGCGCTGCTGGGCACACTCGCATCGATGCTCCTCGCGGCGGTCCTCTCCTATGTCACGATCGTGATGACGCAGCTGACAGGACTTTCCGAGGAGCAGAACACCAACGTCCAGGCCTATATCCAGCACGTCAGCATCACGGGTCTTCTTCTGGCGGGCTTCATCATCGGCTCGCTCGGTGTGCTCAACGACGTCACCATCACGCAGGCCGCGTCGGCGTTCGAACTCGCTTCGCTCGACCCCGACGCATCACGACGCCAGATCTTCGGTTCGGCGATGCGCGTGGGCCGCGACCACATTGCCAGCACGGTGTACACGCTGGTACTCGCCTACGCCGGTGGTGCGCTTCCCCTTCTACTGGTGTTCAGTGTCGCGGGGCGGTCGATCCAGGACGTGTTGCTCAGTGACGCGGTGTCCATCGAGATCGTGCGCTCGGCGGTCGGCGGTATCGCGCTCGCACTGTCCGTGCCGTTGACGACCGCCATCGCGGTGGTACTGGCACGCCCGCTCGGATCTCGGAGCGGCGGAAACAGGAACAGCGGCAGAGGCAACCCGCAGTTCCGCACCGCCGCACCTTCGCGAGGCGGCCGCCACTCGAAGTGAGGCCGGCTTCAGTTGAGGATGCCGGCCACCTGCAGCGCGATGATCAGGAGGGCCGCGGCCATCAGCCCGTAGACGGTGAGCATCGCCACCTTCTCCGCGGTCTCGCTGGTGGGCGGAAACATCCTGAGGATCGGCTTGTAGTACGCGACGGGAAGACTGCCGTCGCGCGTGCTACCGGACGAGAAGTTTCGTGTATTCGGGGTGTGGTACGACCCCGCGGGGGTGACAGTCACTGCACACTTCCTTCCTGCGCGACCTGGGTTCGACGCCGCCCGGACTCGGACAGTGCGAGAACCACATTCCATGGTAGGCGTGCAGAGCGCTTCGCCACCACGGGGAAAGTCGCGAAGTGCGGAGGTTATGTGCCGGGGATTCTCGGCAGCGGGGGCAGCTGCAGGGGTGGCAACTGGAACTGCGGAAACCCCGGGAACACCGGTGCGGGCGGTGGCGGCAAGGGTTCGGGCTCCGGTTCCGGAATCTGGATCCGGGACGCGGTCGCCGCGGGCTCCTCGACGACTTCGGTCGGAGGTGGCGGCGGCGCCGTCGGTGACGGAGTCGCCATCTCGGTCACCGCGGGGAGCTTCGCTTTCGGCTGAGTGGTAACCGGCTGGGACGTGCCCTCCGTGCTGTTGAGCAGGGTGCTGCCGTAACCGAGTCCGAGGCCGATCAGTGCGATGACGGCCAATGCCCCACTTGCGAGCGCGGCACCCCGGATCTGGACCTTTGCTACGCGCTGACTCGGTGGTGGCGCCGCCGCACTCAACCACGACGGCGTACTCGAGAGCCCGCTACTGCGTCCGCCCGACGGACCCGGCGCCTGGCGCGGGACGGAGGCGTCGTCGTAGTCGAGGGGCAGCACGGTGGGGCCGGCGGGAACAGCAGCATAGGGACTCATCGTTGCGTCGACGCCCGGTGGTGGGAGGACAGTGACGCCACCGGGCGCCTGCTGTTGCTGCGCCCGTTGCGCCAGGAGCGCTGCGCCCTGTGCTGCGACGAGTTCGGGGTGGTCCGGCACGATGACGGGCAATGCCAGCCAGGATTCGAGGACGGCGCGCACCAACGGGATCCGCGCCCCACCGCCGGTGAGAACCACGGCGTCGGGGATTCGCCCCGACCGAGCGATCACATCCCGAGCCAGGCGGGCAGAGGACTCGACGGTGACGCCGATGAGGGAATCGAACACATCGCGCGACAGCAGCAGCAAGCCGCCGTCCCCGGGCACCGCGACAGCGCCGCCGACGGACAGCCGTTCCTTGGCCTCCCGGCAACGGAGGTCCAGGGCGTGGCTCGCGGCGGCGTCGTGCGGCGTGGAGATGCGCTTGTTGACCAACTGGTTGTCGCGGATCAGCCGGTCGAAGAGGTCACCGCTCACGGTGTCGGTACGGGTGCTTTCCACCACGGCGCCGGTTTCCCGGTCGACGACACTGACGGTGAGGCCGGAACTGCCGAGGTCGTAGAACACCAGCGTCGAGTGGTCACCCAACGCGCCCGCAGCGTCGAGCACTGTCAGCGCCGCGGAAGCCTCGGGAACGAGTTGATAGTTCCCGAGCTGTTGGCGTGCCATCGCCGCCTGCACGGCGCCTGCCTGCGCCTCGTCGCGATACGCCACACCGGTGGCATGCACCTCGCGGTTGTCGAATCCCCCGGCCAGTACGACGCCGATCGATTCGGCGGCGAGGTCCTCGGGCAGTTCCCGCCCCGCGGCGACCACCTGGGCACGGAAGTCGGGTAACACGCGGTGTCCCGAGTCCTCGCGGGTCACGGAGTCGGGTCGTGCCAACCGCACAGCGCTTGCACCAACCGAAACTCCGAGAACCGAACTCATGGGCCGCCTTACTCGACTGTGCACGGGTCCGTGTGATGGAATCCCCCACTCCATTGCCCCGCAGTCTAACGAAAGGCATCACCGGGGCAACCGGGCAGCCCGGGAGGGAACGGTTAGCCGGCTGCTCAGGAGTTGCTCGCGATGATCACCCCGGCGATACCCGTACCGAGGGGAACAACCGTGCACGGGGGAACGGCCGCGTGAGCCGGATCGAGGGTGTTGAGGACGAGCTGCTGGGTGAAGGAGTCGTACGGCAGGTTGAAGTGCCCGGTCTGGTCGAGCGGGCACAAATCCTGGACGAGGATGTTCGTTGCGCCGGGGTCGCGTAACTCCACATTGGTGTACGGCTGGATCACCTCGTCGTACCGCGTCCCGATGGTCGTGTACTCGACGCCGGGTACGGTGTCACCGCCGCTGTTGAGCCGGGTGAGGAACTCGGAGCCCTCCACCTGTTCGGCCAGCGCCTCCGAGCCGAACCCTTCGATCAATTGGGTGCCGCCCGGCAGTGACACCACAGCGGTGGCGATGCCGAAGAAGGTTCCGCCGTAGGAGGGCGAGGCCAGACCGATCCACCGATCCACTTCGGCCGCTCCGCCGAGCTCTTTGATGTAGTACCTCGCTACGGTCGCGCCCTGGGAGTGTCCGACGATGTCGACCTCGTCGGCGCCGGTCGTGGACAGCACGTCGTCGACGAACTCCGCGAGCTCGTGTGCGCCGACCGTCATGGGCTGCATCCCGAAGTGGTCGGTTCCGGCCTCGCGGCCGTAGTTCAGCGCGAAGAGGCAGAACCCGGCGGCCTTCAGTTTCGGGCTCAGGCCCGCCCAGTTGGAGTATGCGCTGCCGTCGCTCCCGTGCACGAGGACCACGGGGGCGGGATGTTCGGGACCGGGACGGCAGGAGAAGTCGTTGACGCCGGGGGGTGCGGAACCGGGGTTGTCCTTCGAGTACCGGATCGCTGCGCCGGCGTCGGACTGTGCCGGACCCGGCCGAGTCGGGATTTCGGCCGCGTGGACGGGGACCGCACCGAGCAGGCAGACGAGCGCACCGAGCAGTGCTGTTGCGAATCCGACCCGGAACTTCGCCATCGCCTCGCCCTCCGTAGCGGCGAGATCAACGTTATCCCCTGCCCAGCCCCCGGTACACCCATCCCGCGTCCCGCCACTGCTGGGCGTCGAGGCAGTTGCGGCCGTCCACCATCACGCGGGCTCGGACCACTCCGGCGAGATCGTCCGGCTTCAGGGCCGCGAATTCGGCCCATTCCGTGAGAACCAGTACCGCATCGGCGTTTTCGCAGGCTTCGGCGACCGAGGTGGCGTAGTTGAGAGTCGGGAAGAGGCGCCGCGAGTTGTCGAGTGCCTTGGGGTCGTACACGCTCACGACTGCGCCGTGTAGTTGCATCATCCCCGCGACATTGAGGGCGGGAGAATCACGGACGTCGTCGGACTCCGGTTTGAACGCTGCGCCCAGCACCGCGACGTTGGCGCCCAGCAACGAGCCACCGCACACCTGTGCTGCCAGTTCCACCATCCGCGTACGCCTGCGCATGTTGATGCTGTCGACCTCGCGAAGAAAATGCAGTGCCTGGTTGGCGCCGAGTTCACCGGCCCTGGCCATGAAGGCGCGAATGTCCTTGGGCAGGCAACCGCCGCCGAATCCCAGTCCGGCGTTGAGGAAGCGCCGGCCGATGCGCGCGTCGTAGCCGAGCGCATCGGCGAGCTGGGTGACGTCTGCGCCGGTGGCCTCGCACACTTCGGAGATGGCGTTGATGAAGGAGATCTTGGTGGCGAGAAACGCGTTCGCCGAGACCTTGACCAGCTCGGCGGTTGCCAGGTCGGTGACCAGGAAGGGAATGTCCTCGGCGAGCAGTGGGGCGTACAGCTGACGCAACTGCGTCTCCACACTCCCGGGTCGGTCCCGGTCGACTCCCAGCACCATTCGGTCGGGGTGCAGGGTGTCCTGGACGGCGAACCCTTCCCGCAGGAACTCGGGGTTCCACGCCACCTCGACGGTGTCCCCTGCAGGTGCCAGCGCCCGCGCCCTCGCGCCCAGTTCTGCCGCGGTTCCGACGGGCACCGTCGACTTGCCGACGATCACCGCGGGTCGGTCGAGGAGGGGCGCCAGGGTGTCGATCACCGAGTGCACGTGCCGCAGATCTGCGGCGTACTCCCCCTTCTTCTGCGGGGTGCCGACTCCCAGGAAGTGGAGGTCGGCGAACGCGGCGGCCTCGGTGTAGGAGGTGGTGAACTGCAGTCGCCCCGCCTCGATGTTGCGGCGGAGAACCTCGGCCAGGCCCGGCTCGTAGAACGGCACCTCACCGGCGGAGAGTTTCGCCACTTTTCCGGGATCGATGTCGACTCCCAGCACGTCGTGCCCAAGTTCCGCCATGCAGGCGGCATGGGTCGCTCCCAGGTATCCGGTTCCAAAGACGGTGCAGCGCATGCACCGTTGATATCCGGCGCGGGTGAGCAGGGCATTTACCCGACTGATGTTCCAAGCCAACAGTGCGTGTACGCGCGGTGCAGACCGAGACCCTATGCTTCGCCCATGCATGTTCTCTTCGTCTGCACCGGAAACGTCTGTCGTTCTCCTACGGCCGAGCGCCTCACCCTGGCATTCGCCGAGGAGCTCGGACTGACCGATCTCACTGCCGAAAGTGCAGGTACCCGCGCCATGGTGGGTCATCCGATGGAGCCGACCGCGGCCCAGGTACTCGAAGGACTCGGCGGCGATCCCAGCGGGTTCACGGCTCGGCGACTCACCGAGGACCTGGCGGTCGACGCCGACCTGGTGCTCACCATGACCGAGCGTCAGCGTGACAAGGTGCTGGCGATGGCTCCTGAGCAGTTGAAGAAGACCTTCACGTTGAGGGAGGCCGCACGACTTGCCGTGGCCGCAGATGCAAAGTCCGTTGCCGATCTGGCAGCAGCGCGGCCCAAGCACAGATCCGCAGACGGACCTGAAGACATCTCGGACCCGATCGGTCAGGACGAGGAAACATTCCTGGCCGTCGGGTCCGAGATAGCCGACCTACTGGGTGTCTTGACGCGCAGCGTCCGGAACTACTGACGCGCAGCGTCCGGAACTACTGACGCGGAGCGTCCGGCCCGGACGCATCCTCCCCGTCTTCGCGGTATCGCCGAGCGCGCCGCGGAGCGGGGGGCTGCGCGGTGTAGGCGTGCGAATTCACTCGCTCCACCCAATCGGTGTCGTGTTCTTGTTCGAGCACCTGGTGGGCCTGCGTTTCCACATATTCGGAGCCCGAGTGGTGTCCATTTCCGGCCGGCGCGGAGTTGCGGGCCGGCGGCGCCGCCGGAGCCGGGGCGGCGTGGACCGGCTGCGGTGGAGTCTGCACCGCGGCCTCGGCCCGCTGCATCTGCGGCAGCGACTTGTCCGTCTCGTAGTAGTACTTGTATTCGTAGACTCCCTTGCCGCGGCTCGGCGTCATCGTGATGATCGTGCCGAGGATGGTGGCGCCCACGCTGTGCAGGTTTCCGACGGCGCGGGTCAACTGCTCGCGCTTGGTTTCGCCGTGCCGGGCGATTACCAGCGCGCCGTCCGACATGGCGGTGAGAACGGTGGCGTCGGTCACCGGGAGGAGCGGAGACGCGTCGACGATGACGTAGTCGAAACGTTCGCGTAGGTCGGCGAGAACCTGTCGCGCCGTGGCCGTTCCGAGCAACTCGCTCGGGTTCGGAGGGATCGGCCCGGACGCGAGGACGGTCAATCCCTGGTACGAAGTCGGCTGGAGCACCCCGTCCAGAGTCGCCTGTCCCGCCAGCACGCTACTGAGACCGACGGATCCGACAACGCCCAGATACTTGGACACGCGGGGCTTCCGGAGATCGCCTTCGACAAGGCATACGGACTTGCCGCCCTCGGCGAGGACCAACGCGATGTTGATGGCCGTGGTCGTCTTGCCCTCTGTGGGAAGCGAACTGGTGACCACGATGACCCGGGGCGGGTTGTCGACCTCGAGGAACTGCAGGTTGGTACGAAGTTCTCGGTATGCCTCCGCGCTCGACGAGTGGCCCTCCGCGAAATTGATGGGCTGCTGGGTCTGCCGATCCTTGTCGAACGGGATGGTGCCGATCATCGCGGAGCCGGCCAGCTCTTCCACCGTACGGCGGTCTTTCACCGTGTTGTCGAGGCGATCACGCAGTACCGCGAGGGCAATACCGAGCAGGAGGCCGACTGCGGCACCGAGCGCGAGATTACGCAGTGTCTTCGGGGAGACGGGCGTCGACGGCGTCTGCGCCTGCTGTTCGACGACAACGCGCGCGGCCGGTGCGCCGCCCCGTTCGGGTGTTTCGAGTTCACGGACCATGACCACGAATTCGTCGGACATCGCATTGGCGATGTCACGGGCACGCTCGGGTGAGGGGTCCTGCACCTTCAGGTCGACGAGGACGGTGTCGGGTGCGGAGGTGGCCTTGACCTGATTGGCGAGCTCGGCCGGTGTCTCGGTGAGACCCAGCTTGTCGATGGTGCGCTGCGCGAGAGTCTGACCGGTCAGCAATTTGGTGTAAGACGCCACGCGTTGCTGCGAGTACAGGTTTCCCTGGTAGAGCTCATTGACCGACGAGCCCGCCGAGGTGGAGACGAACAACCGGGTGGAGGCTTCATGCAGGGGCGTGGTGAGCAGTGAGGCACCGAGCGCCCCGAGGATCGCCACCACCGTGGTGATGGCGATGATTTTCCATCGTGCCTGCAGAATGCGCAGGTAGTCCTGGATTTCCATGTTCGAGTCTCCCATCGAGTTCACGCGCCGAGCGCCGTGATCGCGTTGTCATTCGTGTGTCCTGACCCGATCGACCTCCTCGTCTCGAAGGATGCGGGCCTCGGCTTGCTCAGGTTCCAGGGGCCACTGTGTTCCCCCGATCCCGTAACACTCGGCCGATCTCGGCGAGCGGTTCCTTGTCCGCCAGGGCGGCGTGGGTGGCGTCGACGTCGAACTCGATGAGGTTCTCGCCGAGCCGGCCCCGCCACATCTGTGGGGGACGCGCATGAAGTTCGAGGTCTGCTGCCGCGGTGAAGAACTGGATCTCTCCGTCGTAGCGGCGCGGTTGATGCCGGGTATTGAGGAGGCCGAGTTGGTCGATCACGTTCCCGAGTCGGCGGAGGGCGTCGGCGGTGAGGAAGCTCAGGCCCGGATGCTCGTCGGCCAGTACTCCCGCCGCGTCCTCGTAGTCGATCCCGCCGTCCGGCAACCGGTCTGCCGGGACACCGAGTTCGACCAGCGCGTCACCAATCGACGGCTGCTCGCCGCGGATGTCGTCCCGTTCGTGGAATTCCGGCGGCAGGGTGTCGAGCATCGCGAGTGTCGCGACACTCTCGTGGTTGTCACTCAACTGGACGGCCATCTCGTGAGCGATGATGCCGCCCAGCGACCAGCCCAGCAGGTGGTAGGGACCGCGGGGTTGCACGGCCCGGACGGCCTCGAGATAGGAGGCGGCAAGCTCCGTGATGCTGTCGGGGACGGCAGCGGCCCCCGTGGCCTGGAGACCGTAGAGGGGCCGGTCACCGAGGTAGTCCGCGAGTCCTGCGTAGCACCAGGACATTCCGCTGGCCGGATGGACGCAGAAGAGAGGTGGGTCCTCCCCCGTTCCGCCCAGCCGCACCACGGTGTCGAGCACACTTTCGGACAGTTCGGGGCCGGCCTCGATCCGGGCGGCGAGTTGCTGCACGGTGGGGTCGGTGAAGACCCACTGGATCGGCACCTCCCGGCCGAGGCGGCGCCGCAGTTCACCGGCCACCGTTGCCGCACCCATCGACGTTCCGCCCAGGGTGAAGAAGTCCTCGTCGGCGGGCACGGTGTCGACACCGAGCGCAGCGGCCATCGCGTCGGCCACGTCCTGCTCGACTCGTCCGGCCGGGAGGACGGTCACTTCGGTGTCGAATGCCGGTGTGGGGAGGCCGTTCCGGTCCACCTTGCCCGACGGCATCACCGGCAACCGGTCCAGGACGGTGACGGCGGAGGGGACGAGGTGCCGGGGCAGCAGGCGACGCGCGTGGGCGCGCACCGCAGCCGAGGTGAGGTCGGGGTCGCCGCGGACGTAGGAAACCAGGACCGTGGCGCCGTCACCAGTGGTGTGGGGCACGGTGACGGCGGACTGAACACCGGGATGACGGAGCAACGCCGAATCCACTTCGGCGGGTTCTACCCGGATCCCGGCGATCTGCACCTGCGCGTCGCCGCGGCCCAGGTATTCCAGTTCGCCGTCTGCGGTGCGCCGCACCAGGTCACCCGTGCGGTACATCCGTTCGCCGGGTTTGCCATAGGGATGGGCAACGAATCGGGTTGCGGTGAGTTCGGTACGGCCCACGTAACCCCGTGCGACGCTGGTGCCGGCCAGGTACAGCTCCCCCACCACACCGTTCGGGACCGGATGCAGACGCGCGTCCAGCACGAGGGCAGCACCGCCGTCGATCACGGTGCCGATGTTCACGCGGCCCGGGCCCAGTGGTCCGGCGAGCGACCCGAGGATGGTGAATTCGGTGGGCCCGTAGGCGTTGAAGAGTCGGTGCCGCCGGGACCACCGTGCAGCCAGTTCGGTGGGCAGTGCTTCGCCGACGGCCACGACGGTACGCGGCGACAGTGTCCCGGCATCGAGGGTGGCCAGCACACTGGGTGTCGCAATGAGGTGGGTGATCTGTGCGTCGACGACCGTCTTTGCCAGTTCGTCTCCGGCGTAACCGAATTCCGAGGACATCACCAGGGTTCCGCCGGAGGTCAGAGCGTAGAGCATTTCGAACAGCGAGGCATCGAAAGTGGGTGAGGCGAGTTGCAGCACGCGGATGTCCGATTCGGTGCCGAGAACCGGAGGCTGTGCGGCCACCACGTTCACCAGACCCCGATGCGGCACCACGACACCTTTCGGTTGTCCGGTGGATCCGGAGGTGTAGATGAGGTAGGCCGCGTGATCGGGTTCCGTCACCTGCGCGTATCCGCGTCGACGGATCCGTCGATCCCCTCGGGTCGGTGTCTGCTCGTTCCACTGCGCATCGGACAGGTCGAGCCAGTCCACGGAGCCGGTCAGCGTAGAAGTGAGGTCGCCGACCGTCACGCCGAGCACCGCGGCCGAATCGGTGATCATCCAGGCGACGCGTTCCTCGGGATGCACCGGGTCCACCGACAGCCACGCCGCACCGGACTTCGTCACGGCCCACACGGCCAGCACCCAGTACCGGCCGCGGGGTGTCGCGATCACCACGACGTCTTCGGGTCCGACGCCCCGGTCGATCAGTTGTCCTGCCCAGCGTTCCGCTTCGGCGTCGAGTTCCGCGTAGGTCCACTGCAGGTCGCCGTCCACCACCGCGACCGCGTCCGGGGTCGCCCGCACCTGGGCCTCGAACACGTCGGCGAGCGTGCGGGGCGACGGTGTGCGCAACGGCCCGCGGACGAGCTCGTCGTACTCGGGTTCGGTGAGGACCGGGAGGTCGCCGACCGGAATCGACGGGTTGTCGGCGACGGCGTCGAGGAGGCGACCGTAGCGTCCGGCGAGCCCGCGGGCGCTCGCCTCGTCGAACAGGTCCGTGGCGTACACCAAACGAAGGGTGAGGGCCTCCTCCGTGTCGACGACGTCCCACACGAGATCGAATTCGATTCGCGGTTCGTCGACGTCGACCGGTGCGGCACCGGGCAGGCTTACGGGCTGCGACGGCACCCGCCGATAGTTGAGGACCACCTGGAACAGCGGGTTGTGGGCAGGTGAACGCTGCGGTGCCACCCGCGCGACGACGTCGTCGAACGGGACGTCCGCGTGCGCGAAGGCCTCCAGGTCCACCGTGCGTACCCGGTCGAGCAGTTCCGCGAACGACAGGGCGGCCGGAACCTCGGTGCGCAGCGCCACGGTGCCGACAAACATGCCCACCAGCCGGTCCAGCAGGGGGTCGGGTCGCCCACCGACGGCGGTGCCCACCACGACGTCGGGGTGGCCACTTTCCCGCGCGAGCACTACGGCGAGCGCGGCATGCAACACCATGAAGACGGTGACGCCGTGGACACGAGCCAGGGCATGCAGCCGAGCGCGTAGTTCCTCGTCGACGACCCAGTCCACGCGGGAACCGTTGCGGCTGGGGTAGCGCGGTCGCGGGCGGTCCGTCGGCAGCGACAGCGGTGCGTCGACGCCGTCGAGAACACGTCCCCAATAGTCGAGTTGAGTGTGCGCGACACTGCTGGGATCGGCGGCGTTCCCAAGGAACTCGCGCAGCCACAGGGTGTAGTCACCGTAGTCGACGGCAAGCGGATCCCACTGCGGCGCCGCACCTTCCGCGCGAGCCCGGTAGGCCTCCGCGAGGTCGGCGAGCAACGGGTCCATCGAGCCGCCGTCGAGTGCGATGTGGTGCACTGCCGCGGCGACCGTGTGGCCACCGGCACGTTCGGCCCACATCCGCACGCGCAGGGGTGGTTCGTGTTCGAGGTCGAATCGTTGTCTGCCGAAATTTTGGAGGTCTGCGTCACCCTCCTGCACGAGGCTGTCGAGGACGTGTGCGGTGGGAACAATCACCTGGTGCGGGCCGTCCGCGTCGGCGGGAAAGACGGTCCGCAGCACCGTATGCCGCTCCACCACATCGGCGATCGCCGCCTGGAGAGCGGCCGGGTCCACGCCTGCGTCCAGCCGGGTACCGAACATCATGTGATGGACGGAAGCGTCGGGATCCACCTTGTTGAGGAGCCAAATGCGTTGCTGCTGCGGGGAGAGGGGAACTCGGGTGCTCGGGTCCCGGCGCACGAGTGCCGGGCGCTGAGCCGCTCCGGTAGATCGCGTGTGGTCCAGCCAATGCGCGAGTCCGGCGGCGGTCGGGTTCTCGAACAACGCCCGCCATGCCACGCTCACCCCGAACGCCGTGGAGAGCCGGCCGGCCACCGCGGTGGCGGAGAGCGAATCACCACCGAGGTCGAAGAAATTGTGGTTCGCACCGGGCAGGTCGACACCGAGGACATCGGCGAAGACACCTGCCACCAACTCTTCGGTGATCGTTCGCGGCGGCAGCACATCCACCGGCTGCGTGGCAGGCAGCTGCAGCGCGCGCACGTCCAGTTTGCCGTTGGCGGTCAGCGGTAGGGACTCGAGCACCACCATTCTCGGCGGCACGAGGTACGCGGGCAGTTGTTCGGCCAGGCGCTCCGTCAACGACGCCGGGTTCAGGTCGGTGCCGGTGACGAAGGCGGTCAGTTCGCCGTCACGCAGAAGCACCGCGGCCTGCTCGACTCCGGGGAGTCGGAGCAGCCCGGCCTCCACCTCGGCGGGTTCGATCCGCATGCCCCGAACCTTCACCTGCCGGTCCACGCGGCCGACGAAGGACAACATGCCGTCTGCGCGGCGATGCACCAGGTCGCCGGTGCGGTACCTGCGCGAGCCATCCTCGGCGGCAACGAAGCTCGCCGCCGTGAGGCCTGGCTCGTCCAGGTATCCCCGGGCCAGACCGGGACCCGAGAGATACAGCTCGCCGATGCCGCCCACCGGGACCGGCTGCAGGCGGGGATCGAGCACGGTCACCGTGGTGCCGGCGATGGGTGCGCCGATCGTCACGTTCCCGTCCACCTCGGCGAGCGTGGCCACCACGGTGGATTCGGTCGGCCCGTAGGCGTTGAGCATCAGTCGTCCGGCACTCCACATTTCGGCCGAGTCAGCCCGCAGCGCCTCACCACCCACCGCTACCACGCGCAGCGAATCGAGCCCGTCGGGATCGAGCGTCGCGAGCACTGCGGGCGTGGATAGATAGTGGGTTACGCGCTGGTTCGCCAGGAAGCGCTGCAACTCGGGTCCCGCGTACACGTCGGGCGGGGCGCACACCAGGCAGGCACCCGACCCGAACGCCAGCAGCATCTCGAGGAGCGCCGCATCGAACGCCGGATTGTATCCGTGAAGGACGCGCGATTCGGGCGTCACCCGGTAGCGCTGCACGACTTCGGTGGTCAGTGATGCGAGCCCGCTGTGAGTGACGGCCACGCCCTTCGGGGCACCCGTCGACCCGGAGGTGTAGATGACGTAGGCCAGTCCCCGTGCGGAGTCCCGGTAGGTCGCGGTGGCGGCGATTGCCCGGTTGGGGCTGGGCACGTAGGCGGCGCCTGTCTTGGTGACGGCCCATAACTCGATGATGAAGTCGACGGATCGCGACAGGTCGATCGGCAGCATCCACCCGGGGCCGAAGCCCTCGGCAACCAGTTCGCGGGCGCGGGCGTCCGACTGCCGGTCGAGTTCGCGATACGTCAGCGTCCGGGTGCCGTCGGTGACCGCGGGGCTGTCGGGGTACGCGGCAGCGGTCGAGGTCAGGATTTCGGCGAGCGTGCGTTCCTCCGCGGCGGGCCCACCATCGAGCCGTTCCGCGCCGGTGAGCGCGATGTCGCCGGTGGCCACCTCGGGGTCGTGGGCGACAGCTTCGAGCACCCGGACGAGTTCTTCGGCCAGCGACTGAACGGTGGCGTGGTCGAACAGATCATGTGCGTACGCCACGGCGCCCGTCATACCGGCGGGGTCGGCGCCGTCCCACTGCTCGGTGAGGGTGACGTGGAGATCGAATTTGGCTGTTCCGGTGTCGACTTCCTGCGCCTGCACGTCGAGGCCGGACATCCGCACGGTGGGGGGCCGCAAGTTTTCCAGTGCCAGCGCGACCTGCGGAACACGGCCACCGAGGAGGTCGGCGATCACCTCGAACGGAACCTCGGCGGTGTCGAAGGCCTCCACGTCGAAGTCCCGTACCTGGGCCAGGAGACCGGTGAACGGCATGTCCGGCTCCACCTGCGCGCGCAGGGCGAGGGTATTCACGAACATTCCCACCGCCGCGTCCAGCGCCGGGTCCCCGCGGCCGGCGACTGCGGTGGCGATGGTGATGTCACGCTGGTCGCCGAATCTGGCGAGCAGCACGGCCAGCGCGGCGTGCAGCACCATGAACGGAGTGGCCCGGTGTTCGTGCGCCAACCGGTGGACCGCCTGCTGCACCGGAGCCGGTACGGAGAACCGCACCAGCCCGGCCGTGTCCGTGGACGCACTCGTGCGGGGCCTGTCAACCGGGAACGGCGCGACCGATTCGGCACCTGCCAATGCGACCCGCCAGTGCTCGACGCCGCGGGCCGCGTACGCACTGTTCAGCAGCTCTTCCTCCCAGAGCGCATAGTCGGCGTACTGCAGGGCCGGTGGCTCCCACTCCGGTGCCGTACCCGCGCGGCGAGCCGCATAGGCGGCGAGCACGTCGGCCACCAGCGGAGCGAGGGACCAGCCGTCGGCGGCGATGTGGTGAAGGACGATCACCAGCACGTGGACGTCGGGTGCTACTCGCAGCAGTTGCACCCGCAGTGGCGGCTGGGCGGTGAGGTCGAATGGTGCGCGTGCGAGTCGCGTGACCGCGTCGGCCACATCCGAGGCGTCCACGTCGCGAGGTGTGAGGTCCAGTGCCACACCATGCGTGATGTCCTGCCAGGGCGACTCCCCCGGTTCCGACGGATACCGGGTTCGCAGCACCTCGTGGCGGGCAACCACGTCGCCGAGTGCGGTGGCCAGCGCCGTCACGTGCAGGTCACCTTCGAGCCGCACCGTGGCAGGGAGGTTGTAAGTGGCAGATTCCGGGTTGCGTCGATTCCACACCCACATGCGGTATTGACTCCGGGACAGCGGGATCCGGTCCGGTCGCGGCCGGGCTCCCAGTGCGGGGCGCAGGCCCGCCGCGGGCACCGAGGTGTCGAGGGCCCCGGCAAGCTCCGCGACGGTGGGATGGGCGAAGAGGGTGCGCAGCGGAACCGGGACGCCGACCGCGTCGGTCAGCCGCGCAGTCAATTGTGTTGCCAGCAGCGAATTTCCGCCGGTATCGAAGAAGTGCGTTGCCCTGCCCGCCTCCATGATCCCGAGAACGTCTGCGAACACGTCGGCGACCGTCCGCTCGGTGTCGGTGTTCGGCGGCTCGAGCTCACCGGTACCGAGGTCCGGGACGGGGAGCGCGCGGACGTTCAGCTTGCCGTTGATCAGCGGAGGCGGCGAGTCGAGTACCACGACAGAGGCCGGAACCAGATACGACGGCAACACTTCGGCGAGGCGGCGACGCAGGGCCACGGTATCCAGCTCGGCGCGCGGCAAGACGTACGACGCCAGGACGTCGTGGCCGGTGGGCGTGGTGCGCACGACGGTGGCGGCGAAGTCCACGTCGACGAGCCCTGCGATGGCGGTGTCGATCTCGCCGGGTTCGATGCGTACGCCGCGCACCTTGATCTGAGCGTCGTTCCGGCCGAGGAATTCGAGTACATGGCGGTCACCGGCCGCCTTCCACCGCACGAGGTCACCGGTGCGGTACCGGCGCCGGCCGTCGGCGGAGGCCACGAACCTCTCGGCCGTCAGTCCCGGTTGCCCGGCATAGCCACGGGCGAGGCCCGGGCCCTCGAGGTAGAGCTCACCGGGCATCCCCACCGGAACCGGACGCAACCGCTCGTCGAGCACGACGACCTCGAAGCCCGGCACGGGTTCACCGATCGGTACGGACTCGCCCCGACTGAGGGGGCCGGTGGCGATCGCGTACATGGTCGCTTCGGCCGGTCCGTAACCGTTGACCATTCGGCGGCCGGGCGCCCACCGATCTACCAGGGCGGTACCCAGACGTTCCCCGCCGAGCATGATCATCCGCAGGTGCGGCAATTCGCGCGAACCGATCGTGGCCAGCGCCGTCGGGGTGATGCAGGCGTGTGTGATCTGCTCCCGTTCCAGTAGATCTGCCAGTGCGGGGCCTGCGAACTCCGCGTCGGAGGCGACGACCAGGGTGGCCGCCGACGCACCCGCGACGAGGATCTCGAGCAACGCCATGTCGAAGCCGGCGGCCGCACGGTGCAGCATCCGGGACCCGGGGCCGACGGCATAGCGCTGGGCGACGTCGATGTCGAGTGCGGCAAGGCCGCCGTGCGTCACCACCACTGCCTTGGGAGCGCCCGTGGTGCCGGAGGTGAACACCACGTAGGCGGGCTGGTCCGGGTGGACGCGGGGGCGGACCATTGCACCCGCCGACGTGTCCGCGTGCGTGTGGGGTTCCACCCAGGTGATCTCGCCGCCGAGAGTCGCCGAGCCCACGCCGAGAGTGGTGCCCGCCGCGGTGAGCATCGCGTGTATTCGCGCGCTCGGCAGATCGGGATCGACGAGTACGGGCGCCGCACCGGTTTTCGCGATCGCCCACAACCCCACCACGGACTCCGCCGATCGCGGTACCGACCATGCCACCGTCGTGCCGGGACGGGCGCCGAGTGCGTGCAGCTCCCGCGCCAAACCCTCCGACTGCTGGTCGAGCTGCCGGTAGGTGACGGCCCTCTCGCCGTCCTGCACCGCGACTGCGCCGGGCGCCAGCACGGCCCCGCGGGTGAGGATGTGGTGCAGCGGGACCGGTGCGGGTGCGGCGGGGCCACGGGCGGGGGCGAGGGCTGCGCGTTCGGCGGGACTCGACAGGTCCACGTCGCCGACCCGCTGATCGGGGTTTGCGGTGACCGACCCGAGTAACCGTACGAGCTGGTCGGCGAAACTGAGAATCGTCGAGCGGTCGAACAGCGCTGCGTCGTACCCGAATTCGAGGTGCATGCGCGCACCCGGAGCTGCCTCGGTTGCGGTGAGCTGGAGGTCGAAGTTCGCGGGATGCGCCGTCGGCGTCATCGGTGTGACCTCGAGGCCGGGCAACGTGAAGTGTCCCGGGCGATGCCGCTGCATCGACAGCGCCACTTGGAACAGCGGATGGTGCGACGTCGAGCGGGCGGGATTGAGCAGTTCCACCAGGGTCTCGAACGGCATGTCGGCGTGCGTGTACGCGGCGACGTCCTGGGTGTGAACGTGGGCCAGCACCTCGGCGAAGCTGGCGGAGGGATCGATCTGCGTGCGCAGCACCAGCGTTCCGGCGAACATGCCGACGACGTCGTCGAGTTGCGGGTCGGTGCGCCCGGCGACGGCGGTGCCGATCGGGACGTCCCGGCTGCCGCTGTACCGCGAGAGCAGCACGGCCAGCGCGGCATGCAACACCATGAACGTGGTGGCCCGTCCGGTACGTGCCAGGGCGGCGATGCCGTCGTGCAGGGACTCGTCCAACTCCACGGTGTGGACGGCTCCACGGCCCGAGGGCGCCGCGGGACGTGGGTGGTCGAGGGGCAGGGTCACCTGGTCCGGCAGGTCGGCCAGCGTCTCGAGCCAGTACTCCCGGCCGGGGTCGTTCAGCATGGTGCGCTGCCACACGCTGTAGTCGCTGTACTGCACCGGCAGCGGCGACCATTCCGGGCTGCGACCCTCGAGCCGCGCACGGTAGGCGACGTCGGTGTCGCGGATCAGCGTGCCGAGCGACCAGGCGTCGGCGGCGATGTGGTGGACAACCAGCGCGAGCACGTGCGAATCGGCACCGACGCGATACACGCGCCCCCGAACGGGCGGTGCGGCGGCGACGTCGAATCCGGTGTCGACGAGTGCCCGCACGTGGGCGTCGAGCGCGTCGGCGGGAATGGCGACCGGAGCCAGGTCGAGGGGTACCGCGTCGGCCGCGAGCAGCACCTGGTGCACCCCCTCGGCGTCGGACGGGTACACGGTGCGCAGGGTCCGGTGCCGCTCGAGCAGGTCCCGGGCCGCGGCCGCAAAGGCTGTGGTGTCCAGTTCGCCGTCGAGGCGGAGGAGGATCGGAATGTTGTGTCCGGCTGCGTCGGTGTCGAATTGGTTGAGCACCCACATCCGCTGCTGTGCGGGCGAGAGCGGCACCCGGCCGTGCCACCGATCCGGCAGCAGAGCGGGTCGCCGACGCCCGATGTGCGCGCGGTCCTCCACGCGGGCTGCCAGCTCGGCCACGGAGGGTGCCTCGAAGAGGTCGCGCACCGTGATGTCCGTGTCGAAGACGGCACTCACCCGAGTCGCGACCCGGGTGGCGATCAGCGAGTTGCCGCCCAGTTCGAACAGGCTGCGGCGGATGTCCACCTCGGGCGAGCCGAGCAGTTCGGCGAAGATGCCGGCGACCACTTCTTCGATCGGGCCGTGCGGCACCTGCCACTCGTCGGCGGTCACGTCCGGTTCGGGCAGTGCGCGCCGGTCGACTTTGCCGTTGTGCGTCAGGGGAATCGACGGCACCGCAATGATCGCTCCGGGCACCATGTACTCGGGCAGGAGTGCACGTAGGTGCCGCGTGAGTGCGGCCGGATCCACCCCGGCCACCACGTACGCCACCAATTGTTCGCCGATGCTCGTGGAGCGCAACACAACTACCGCACCGTCGACGTCGTCGTGACGCAGCAGCGCCGCCTCGACCTCGCCGGGTTCGATGCGGTAGCCGTGGAACTCCACCTGCGAGTCGGCCCGGCCGAGGTAGTCGAGTTCTCCGTCGGCACGCCGGCGGGCGAGGTCTCCCGTGCGGTACATGCCGTCACCGGGCGTGAAGGGGTCGGCCACGAACCGCTGGGCGGTCAGGCCCGGCCGGCCGAGATAGCCGCGGGACACCTGCGGGCCCGCGACGTACAGTTCGCCGACGGTTCCCGGTGGCACGGGCCTCAGCGAGGTGTCCAATACGTACGTTCGCATTCCCGGGATGGCCCGGCCGAGCGAAGCCCTACCGTCGCCGACACCGAGATCGGTGTGGGTGACGTGCACGGTTGTTTCGGTGATCCCGAACATGTTGACGGCACGAACCGACGGGTGCCGCGCGAGCCACGGCGACACCAGCGCAAGGTCGAGCGCCTCACCACCGAAGATCAGCAGTCGCAGAGTGTCGGGCACGTCGTGGTCGGCCAGCTGACTGAACGCGGACGGCGTCTGATTGAGCACCGTCACTCCCTCGCGGCTCAACAGTTCCGCGAAATCGCGCGGCGAACGGGCCACGTCGTGATCCACCAGCACCAGCCGCCCGCCGGTGGTGAGCGCTCCCCACATCTCCCACACCGAGAAGTCGAAGGCGTGGGAATGGAACATGGTCCACACGTCATCCGCGCCGAAGTCGAATTCCCGGCACGTATTCGCCAGCAGCCACAGCACATTGGCGTGGGACACCAGCACACCCTTGGGCTCTCCGGTGGAGCCGGAGGTGTAGATCAGGTAGGCGCCCTGCGCCTGTGAGTGGTTAAGGAGTCCCTGCACTCGCGAACCACTCACAGGCGCAGCCTCGAGGCGGACAACCGGGCAGGGCACCTCGGGCAGATTCGCGGCGACTGCGGCGGAGGTCAGCAGCACGGTGGGTGATGCGTCCGAGAGGAGGTAGCGCACGCGTTCAGCCGGGTAGTCGACGTCGACGGGGAGGTACACCCCGCCTGCGCGGACCACCGCAAGCAGCGCCGCGATGAGTTCCACCGACCGCGACAGCGCAACGGCGACGACGTCTTCGGGGCCCACCCCGGCCTCCGACAGCGCTGCGGTCAGCTCGGCGGAACGCCGGTCCAGATCCCCGTAGGTCAGGGTGGTCTCACCGTCGGTGACGGCGACGGCGTTCGGGTTCTCGGCGACGCGCTGCGCGAAGAGTTCCGCCAGCGACTGCACCGTCGGTGCGACGCCCGGAGCGCCTGCGACGAGGGCCCTCTGCTCGTCCGCGGTCAGTACGTCGATGGCGCCTACGTCGACGTGGGGTCGGTCGGTGACCGCACGCAGGATCTGCAGCAGTCGCTGCACCCACTGCTCGACGGTGTGCTGATCGAACAGTTCGGTGGGGAAGGTGAACACGCCGTCGAGACCCGCGGGGCTTCCGTCGGGTGTGCGCCGGTCGCGCAACGACACCTCGAGGTCGAAGCGGCTGATCCCGGTGCCTGCCTCGCGGCCCCGGACGACGAGGCCGGGTAGTTCGGGTAGCCGGTCTGCGCCACCGTCTCCGAAGTTCTCGAACGCCAGCATCACCTGGAACAACGGGTGGTGACCCGCTGACCGTGCCGGGGCGAGGGCGTCGACCACGAGGTCGAACGGCACCTCGGAGTGCGCGAACGCGGCGATGTCGGTCTCCCGCACGGACGCCAGCAGTTGCGCGAACGTCGAGCGCGCATCCACCCGGCTGCGCAGGGCAACGGTGCCGACGAACATTCCGACGACGTCGTCCAGCGCGGGGTCGGTGCGGCCCGACGTGGGGGTTCCCACAGCGAAGTCGTCCGCCCCGGTCAGCTTGGACAGCAACACGGCCAGCGCCGCGTGCATCACCATGAACAGGGTGGAATTCTGTTGGTGCGCGAGCCCTTCGAGCGCCCGGTGCAGTTCGGCAGGCACAGCGAACGGGGCGATCCCGGCGGTCCCCTGCAGGGTGCCGGGACGTGTCCGGTCGGTGGGCAGCGGCAGAAGTGTGGGCATGTCCTGCAGTGCCCCGGCCCAGTACTCGAGCTCGCGGTGCGCGAGGCTTTCTGGATCGGCGGGGTCGCCGAGCATCTCACGTTGCCATCGCGCGTAGTCGGTGTACTGCACGGGCAACGCCGGCCACGACGGCGCCTGCCGGTCGAGACGAGCCGCGTACGCGGTGGTGAGGTCTCGGACCAGTGGGCCGAACGACAACCCGTCGACGGCTACGTGGTGCAGCACGACGGCAAGGGTGTAGCGCTCCGGAGCCCTCTCGAACAGGGCCAGGTGCACGGGCCGCTCGACCGCGAGGTCGAAGCCCTCGGCGGCGAGGGAGGCGATGGCGTCGTCCACGGCTTCTTCCGTGATGCAGACAGGTGTCAGCTCCACCTCGGCCGGGCCGACCGTCTGGACTACACCGGTGTCGGTGATCGTGAACACGGTGCGTAGCGTGGCGTGCCGCTCGACGACATCGGTGAGCGCCCCACGCAGTGCGTCGACATCGAGTGCACCGTCGAGGTCGACAGCGAACGGCACGTTGTACGCGGCAGACCCCGGTGTGAGCTGGCCCAGCAGCCACAACCGTTGTTGCGCGAAGGCGGCCGGTGCCGGACCGTCGGTGTCGCGGGCCACGAGCGGCGGCCGCGCGTCCCCGCCCTCGGCGATCAGCGCGGCGAGGCCGGCGACGGTCGGCTGGTCGAACAGGTGACGCACCCCGACGCGCACTCCCGTCACCGACGACAGCCGCGACACCACTCGGGTAGCCGACAACGAGTTGCCGCCCAACGCAAAGAAATCGGTGTCGGCTCCCACCTCGGGCACACCGAGTACCTCGGCGACGGCATCGGCCACCACCTGTTCGAGCGGGGTCTGCGGTGGACGCGTCGACGACGTCGGCAGTTCCGGGTCGGGAAGCGCGGACCGGTCGACCTTTCCGCTCACCGTCAACGGCAACCGGTCGAGCGCGGTGATCGATGCGGGCACCAGATAGCGCGGCAGTCGCTCGGCGACGAAGGCGCGCAGTGCCGCCGGTTCCAGGGCGCTGCCGCTGACGTACGACGCCAGTTCGCCGCGGCGGGTCACCGTCACCGCCGAGTGGACTCCTGGCGCTGAAGCCAGCACGGCATCGACTTCGCCGGGTTCTACGCGGAACCCACGAATCTTCACCTGACTGTCGGCGCGTCCGACGAACTCGAGCTCGCCGAATCGGTTCCAGCGCACCAGGTCACCGGTCCGGTACATGCGTCCGCCGCCGTACGGGTCGGCCACGAAGGTGCCCGCGGTTGTACCCGGCTGGCCCACATATTCCTCGGCCAGACCGGGGCCCGAGAGGTACAGCTCCCCCACTACCCCGACGGGAACCGGTCGAAGTCGCGGATCCAAGACCACGGCCGACATGCCGTCGACGGGGCCACCGATCGTGATGCGCGAGCCCGACAGTTCCGCCGCCGTCGCCCAGATCGTCGTTTCCGTGGGGCCGTACAGATTCAGCACTCTGCGCCCGGTTGCCCACCGGGACACCAGTTCGGGCGGGCACACGTCCCCGGCCACCGCGAGAACCTCGAGGGCATCGAGTCCGCTCGGATCGATGGTCGCGGGCACTGCCGGGGTCGATGTCCAATGACTGATCCGCTCGCGCCGCAGTAGCTCGCGCAGTTCGTCTCCGCCGAAGACGCCGGGTGGGGCGATCACCAGCACGGCGCCGGTGGTGAACACCAGGAGCATCTCGTGGATCGACGCATCGAACATCGGGGACGCCGCGTGCAGCACCCGCGACTGCGGGGTGGCCCCGTAGAAGCGGTGCAGGGCGGCGGCGTGACCGGACAGGCCGCGATGGGTGACGACGACGCCCTTGGGTGTGCCGGTCGAGCCGGAGGTGTAGATCACGTAGGCGGGATGATCCGCGGACAGCGGCCGAACCCGCTCGTCGTCGGACACCGCAATCGGATCCGCGCCCGTGCCGGACAGGACCAGCGGAGTGATACCGCCGGGCACCAGCGAGGCGTCGAGCGTCAGCGCCGTGGTGACGCCCGCGTCGGCAAGAATCCGTGCTGTGCGTTCGGCCGGCTGGTCGACGTCGAGTGGCACGAATGCGGCGCCGCAGCGCGCGATCGCCCACACCGCGATCACCGAGTCGAGCGAGCGCGGCATCATGAACGCGACCCGGTCGCCGGGCCCGACACCGGCGGCGATCAGGCGGCGGGCCCACCAGTTGGACCGGGCATCCAGCTCGCGGTAGGTCAGTTCCTCGTTGCCGCACCGGGCAGCGACCCCGGTCCGGTCAGCCGCGAACAGCTCCGGGAGAGTCTGTGGTGCGGGGGTTTTCGGACCACGGGACGGCACCAGAGCGGCCGCCTCGGCGGGTGTCACCCACTCGAGGTCGCCCAGTGTCCGGGACGGATCCGCCAGGACCGTGGACAGGATGTGGTGCAGCAGTTCCGACCAACGGACGATGCTGGAGGAGTCGAACAGTTCCGCCGGGTACACGAGGTCACCGTCGAGTCCGGCAGCTGCGCCGTCGTCGGCCCGCATTTCACGCAGGGACAGTTCGAGGTCGTACCGGCTGACGGCGCTCTCGATGTTGCGGCGACGGACGGCGACGTCGTCGAACTGCAACACTGTTCCGTTGAAGTTCTGGAACGCGAGCATCACCTGGAACAGCGGGTGGTGGGTTGCCGACCGCACGGGAGCGACGGCGTCCACCACCTGATCGAACGGCAGGTCGGCGTGGGCAAACGCCTCGAGGTCCGTGTCGCGAACAGCCGCCAGAAATTCGGCGAACGTCTGTCGGTGATCGACGCGAGTGCGCAGCACTACTGTTCCGGCGAACATCCCCACCAGCTCGTCGAGCGCAGGGTCCGGTCGTCCGGAGGTCGGGGTGCCCACGGCGATGTCTTCGCTTCCGCTGAGCACGGCGAGAGTCAGCGCCAACGCGCTGTGCATCACCATGAAGGGAGTGACCCCGCAGCTGCGGGCCACGGCGTCCACGGCGCCGTGCAACGCGGCGTCCACCGTGAACGCCACCCGTCCCGCTGTCCGGGTGGCCGCCGGCTTCCGTGGGCGGTCGGTCGGCAGCTCGAGCAGCTCGGGAGTTCCCTGCAGTCGCTCGGACCAGTACGCGACGTCCGCCGGCGCCGTGGTGGCAGACACTGATCGCTGCCACTGCGCGAACCGCCCGTAGCCCACCGGCAGTTCCGGCCACCCCGGTTCGCGTCCGGCACGCCGCGCCGCATACGCCGTCATGATGTCGCGGGTCAGCGGGCCGAACGACAGTCCGTCCACCGCGATGTGGTGCGCAGCGACGGCGACGGTGTAGCGCTCGGGTGCGCGTTCGAAGATCCGGATCCGTGCCGGAACTTCGCGGGTGAGGTCGAATCCGCGGCTGCCCAGGGCCGCGAGTGCGTCGTCGAGCGTGCCGGGGGCAACGGCGATCGGCGACAGGTCCAGCTCGACCGGCCGCGCCACCTGCACCACACCGGCTGCCGTGTCCTCGAACACCGAATGCAGCGGCTCGTGCCGTCCGACCACGTCGCGTACGGCTGCGGCGAGAGCACCCACATCGACCGGTCCGTCGAGGTCGATCGCGAAGGGAACCACGTAGTCGGCTGAGCCGGGGTTCATTTGCTCGTGCAACCACAGCCTCTCCTGCGCGGGCGCGAGAGGCGAGGCACCTCGGTGTCCGTTGGGAGGTCCGTCGACGAGGGGCGGCAGAGCAGCGGTGGTGCGCGCGTCCTCCAGCCGGACCGCAAGTTCGGCGACGGTCGGTGCGTCGAACACATCGCGCACGCTGATCCGGCGGTTCAACGCCGCCCTCAGTCGCGACACCAATCGGGTTGCGGTGAGCGAGCTTCCGCCGAGGGCGAAGAAATCGGCGTCGGCATCGATCGAGGGCAGACCCAGCACGTCGGCGACCACCCCGGCGACGAGCTCTTCCAGTTGCCCGCGCGGGGCCCGGGCGGGAACCGGCGCGAGTGTGGGTGCGGGCAGAGCCTTCCGGTCGAGCTTCCCGCTGCTGGTCAGTGGCACCTCGTCGAGCACGGTCACCGACGCGGGCACCATGTAACCCGGCAAGCGTTCGCGCAGGAACTCCACCAGGGCCTGCGCATCGAGTTCCGCGCCGTGAACGTAGGACGCGAGCACCGGTTCACCCGCCGCCGAGGTACGTACCACCGTTGCCGCGGTGTCGACTCCGGGTGCAGACGCCAACGCGGCGTCTACTTCGCCGAGTTCCACCCGGAATCCACGGATCTTCACCTGGTCGTCGGTGCGGCCCGCGAATTCCAGCCGATGGTCGCTGGTCCACCGGACCATGTCCCCGGTGCGGTACATCCGGGAGCCCGGGCTTCCGGATGCGCTTGCGACGAATCGGCTTGCGGTCAAGGCATATTTGCGGTGGTAGCCGCGGGCGAGGCAATCACCCGAAAGATACAGCTCACCGACGGCGCCGACGGGTACCGGCCTCAGTCGCTCGTCGAGCACCACGGCCGAAGTTCCGGCGTAGGGCGTGCCGATGGTGATGCGGTCGCCGACGTGGAGCGGTTCTGCGCTGGTGCAGACGACGGTGGTTTCGGTGGGGCCGTAGCTGTTGAGGAGTACCCGGCCCGGTGCCCATCTGGTCACCAGTTCGGGTGGGCACGGCTCGCCGCAGACCTCGAGGACGAGGAGGTCGGCGAGGCTTTCCGGGTTCATCAGGCGCGGCACCGTGGGGGTGGTGAGGAAGTGGGTGACGCGTTCGCGGCGGAACAGTTCGGTGAGGTCGTCACCGTAGGTGTCGGGTGGCGCGATCACCACGGTGGCGCCGGCCGTGAAGGCCAGGAGTAGTTCTCCGACGGAGACGTCGAAGGACGGTGAGGCGACGTGCGCCACCCGGGAGTCGTGGCCGAGGTTGCGGTACTCGGCGTTTGCCGCCACGAGGGCGGCGAGTCCGCGGTGGGTTACCGTGACGCCCTTTGGCATTCCGGTGGAGCCGGAGGTGTAGACGACGTAGGCGGGATGGTCGAGGTGCAACGCGCGGGTGCGGTGCCGGTCGTCGATCGCGGTGCTCTCGCCCGTGAGATCTGCCGTGCCGATCCAGTCGATACCGTCGGGAACCATCGATGCATCCCGAGCGAGCGCCACGTCGACGCCGGAGTCCCGGAGCATGTGCGTGATGCGCTGGGCAGGGTAGCCGGGGTCTATCGGCACGAAGGCGGCACCGGATTTCGCGACGGCCCACATGGCCACGACCGACTCCACCGACCGGGGCACCATCACCGCCACCAGATCTTCCGGCCCGATGCCACGTGCAATCAGTCTGTGGGCCAGACGGTTCGAACGCTGCTCCAGTTCCGGGTAGGTCATGTGGTTGCCGTCGAACCGCAGTGCGACGCCGTCGGAGTTGAGCCCGTCGTGCAGGAGTTGCGGCAAGGTTCGCGCGGGAACCGAGGCACCGCCGGACGCCGGCACGAGCGCCGCCCGGTCGGCTGGACCGAGGAGGTCGATGTCGCCGACCGGACGGGTCGGGTCACTCGCGACGGCGGCCAGGATCGTCTCCAGTTGCCCCGCCCACCGGTGCACGGTCTCGTCGTCGAACAGTTCACGTGGATACGTCATGACACCGCGCAGACCACCCGGATCGCCGTCGCCGGCCGGGAGTTCGTCCACGGTGATGTCGAGATCGAAGGCGCGGACGTGCGGTTCCTGTTCCCGCACACGGGCCGTGACCCCGTCGAGCTCGATCTCCGGGCCGATCGAATTCTGGTAGGCCAGCATCACCTGGAACAGCGGATGCGCGTCCGTGGTCCGGGCGGAGAGCACCTCCTGCACCACCGAGTCGAACGACACGTCGGCATTGGTGAAGGCTTCGAGGTCGGCGCGGCGGACGGTGCGCAGGAGGTCGGTGAAAGTCGCGCCTGCCGCTACCGGGGTGCGCAGTACCACCGTGCCCACGAACATGCCGACGATGCCGTCGAGCGCGGGGTCGGGGCGTCCGCCGGTGGCGGTGCCGACCGCGATGTCCTCGGTTCCGGTCAGTCCGCGCAGCAGTACGGCGAGCGCGGCGTGCAGCACCATGAACGCCGTGACGTCGTGGTCACGCGCAAGGGCGAGCAGACGCCGGTGCAGCTCGGGGTCGACCCGGAACTCGGCGCTTCCGGCGGTGAGAATCTGTGGGGACGGTGGCCGTGGACGATCCAGGGGCAGCGGGAGCACCTCGGGCAGGCCACGCAAAGTGTCTTCCCAGTAGTCGAGTTGGCGGCGGACCAGGCTGGCGGGGTCGTCGGGATCACCGAGAATTTCTTGCTGCCACCACGCGTAGTCGGTGTACTGCAGCGGCAACGGCTCCCACTCCGGCGCTTGCCCTCGACGACGGTCGGCGTACGCGGCCGAGACGTCCCGGACGAAGAGGGGAATCGAGAGTCCGTCGATTGCGATGTGGTGCACCACTACCGACATCGTGTACCGATCGGGGGCTACTCGGCGCAGCCGTATCCGGATCGGCACCTCGCGCGTGAGGTCGAACACGGCGGCGGTTTCGGCATCCGCCAGCTCGACGTCCGCGCTGCGCACCACCTGTCGTGGGCCGGCCCCGTTATCGGGAAACACCGTCCGCAGCGCCGGATGCCGCTGCACCACATCGTCGATCGCGGTACGAAATGCAGCGACATTCAGATCGCCGGAGAGGTCGACCGAGAACGTCACCACGTACGGGTCGCGCTCGGGGTTCCGCTGATTCACCAGCCACAGCCGTCGCTGTTCCGCTGACAGCGGCGCCGCTGTGTCCACGGTCCGCGGCACCAGCGGTGGTCGCGACTCGGTGTCGGGCGCGCCGAGGTGAGCGGCCAGGGCTTCTGCAGTCGGGTGGTCGAAGATGTCGCGCACCGTGACCCGGCGGCCAAGCACCGCGCTCGACCGCGAGGCGAGACGTGATGCGCCCAGGGAGTTTCCACCCAGTGCGAAGAAGTCGGCATCGATTCCGACGGTGGCTTGTCCCGTTTCCGAGGCGAATGCTCCGACGAGAAGTTCCTCGATCGGTGACCGCGGTGCGCGATCACCGGTCCCGCGCGGTGACGGGGTGGGCAGTGCTGCCTTGTCCACCTTGCCCGCCGGTGTCAGCGGCACCGAATCGAGCACGGTGATCGACGACGGAACGAGGTGGTCCGGCAACCGTTGCGCGAGATAGTCGCGCATCCGCGCGGGCTCGAGGTTCCGCCCGTGCACATAGGTCGCCAACTGCGCGCCGCTCACACCCGCGGCGGCAACAGTCACCGACAGATCCACACCGGGATACGTGCGCAGCACGGCGTCAATCTCGCCGGGCTCTACTCGGTGACCGCGGATTTTCACCTGGTCGTCGGCGCGACCGATGAACTCGAGCGTCAGGGCGGGGGTCCAGCGCGCCAGGTCGCCAGTGGCATACAGGCGCCCGTCTCCGTAGGGATTGGCGACGAATCGGGTGGCGCTGCGCCCCGGTTGTCCCAGGTATCCGCGCGCGACCCCGGGCCCGGACAGGTACAACTCCCCTACTGCGCCGACCGGTAACGGCCGCAACCTGGTATCGAGCACCAACGCGGACACACCGTCGATGGGGGCACCGATCGTCACGGCGTTGGTGGGTGCGAGCGGCGCCGTCGACGTGGACCACACGGTGGCCTCGGTGGGCCCGTAGAGATTGAGCAGTGTCCGGCCCGGCGCCCATCGCGTGAGCACTTCAGGCGGGCACACATCGCCGGCTACGGCCACGACCTGTAACTCGTCGAGCCCGTCGGGGTCTGTCACGGCCGGTACGGCGGGGGTCACCGTCCAGTGCGTGATTCGCTTCCGGCGCAGCAATGCGGTCAGCTCGTCGCCGCCGTACACGTCTGCCGGGGCGATCACCAAGGTGGCGCCGGCGGTGAAGGCCGACAGCATTTCGTGAATGGACGCGTCGAAACTCGGCGACGCGAATGCGAGTACCCGCGATTCCGGAGTTACCCGATAATGCCTGCGCAGTGCGGCCGCATGGCTCGACAGTCCGCGATGAGTGACCACCACACCCTTGGGCGTTCCGGTCGACCCGGACGTATAGATCACGTATGCCGGGTGATCGACGCGCAGCGGACGTACGCGGTCTGTGTCCGTGATCGGCGCGGCGGAGCCGTCACCGTCAAGTAGTGACATCCACTCGACGCCGTCAGGTACGACGTCGGGATCCACGGCGAGCGCGAGGGTGACCGCGCTGTCGGCCAGCATGTGCGCAACCCGATCGGCCGGATAGCCGGGGTCGACGGGGACGAAAGCCGCGCCCGCCTTCGCGACGGCCCATAACCCGACGATCGATTCGACGGAACGGGACGCGATCACCGCTACTCGATCTTCGGGCCCGACGCCTCGTTCGATCAGCTTGCGCCCCAGCCGGTTCGACCACTCGTCGAGTGTGAGATATGTCACATCTGTTTCGCCGCAGCGGATTGCGGGGTTGGTCGCGTGCTCCGGCACGGTCAGCAGGGCGGCGAGGGTCGTCGGTTCGGCGGCGCTGGGCCCCGAAGCCGGAACGAGGACTCCGCGCTCGGCTGCGTCGAGAACCTCGAGGTCGGTGACCGGTCGATCGGCCCGGGCTCCGACGAAGTCGGTCAGGTAGGCCACGAATCGCTCGAGAAGCCTTTCCACCTCGTCCTGTTCGTACAGGGCGGGGTTGGCCTCGAAGCAGACGCGCGGTGGGCCGCCGCCGACTCCGGGGTAGATGTCGACGGCGAGATCATCGACCGGTCCAGCGGAAAGGAGGTGCATCTCGCCTGCCTCGTCACCGAGGGTGACGTCGTGCAGGAACGCCATGATGTTGACCACCGGCCCGAACGCAGCACGCGACTGGAACTCGAGCCCCAGGTCTCGCAGCATGTCTTCGTATCGATACCGCTGGTGACGCAATGCTCCGGTGAGTTCGAGCTGCACCCGTCGCACCACATTCTCGGTGTCATCTTCAGCACCGATTGCCACGCGCACCGGGACGAGGTTGGACACCATGCCCGCCGATCGGCGCATGGCCGCGGTGGTGCGCCCGGACACCGGAAGGCTCAGCACGATGTCGGTGTTGCCGGTCATCCGGGCCAAATATGCCGCGAAGGCGGCGACCACGATCGGCACTTCGGACGAGTTGGATCGGCGCGCGAGTTCGTCCAACAGTTCGGTGGATTCGCGCGTGAGAGAACGGCTGGCGATTCGGGAGACGGCGGCGGGCGGAGCCTCACGACGAGTAAGCCGCGACGGCGCGGGCAGCTCGGTCAGCCGCTTTGCCCAGTGTTCCCGGTCGACTGCCGCCCTACTCGAACCTTCGTACGCAATTTCGGCGTCGAATATGTCGCGCACACCCAGCGCCCGCGGTTCCGGTGGTTCCGTTCCGCGCACTGCGTGGGTGTACAGCTCCGCAATGCGCTCGACCACATTCATCGCGCCGTACCCGTCGACGATCAGGTGATGCGCGAACGTGTTCCAGTAAAAGTGGTTTTCGCCGAGGTGCAGGAGTGTCGACGCGATCATCAAATCGGCGGTCGGGTCGAGCCGGCGGCTGTATCGGTCGGTCATCCACCGCCTGGCCTCGGCCTCGGGATCCGCGTATCCCCGCAGGTCGAGGTAGCTGAGGGCGTTCGGGATCGAAGGGTCGAACGACTGCGAGGGCACCCCGTCACGCTCGACTATGCGGACGAACGGAGACTGAAGCTCACGCGCCGAACGGGTGGTCGCCTCGGTCAATGCATCGACGTCCAGGGCCCCACGAACCTCGACGTACAGCGCCACGTTCAAGGGGACGTCCGGGTCGAGTTGCTGGGCGAACCAGAGCCCCTGCTGGGCACGCGAAAGAGGGAAGGCACTCACGAGCGCCACCCCCTCATCAGCGATGCACCGCATCGAGCCGTCACCCCGTCACCGAACCCCATCTATTTCTTTCGCCACCGGCTCCCGTGGCACGCCTTCCCGTTATCGGAAGAAGTGCGGGTTCTATTAGGGGCACAATACTTTGCCGAAGAGCCGTCCTCTACCTGAGGTCGGACGAGTATCGCACTTCACGCTACGCTCAGCCCACCGACTAGACAGGAGCCGATCTGCATGGATGACAACGTCACGGGCACATCGGGAGACGAGATTCCTGACCCCCAGGACGCGACTCGCCCAGCAGACGCCCCCAGGCGTGTACGTAAGCGCACCACGGTGCGCAGCAAGGCCTACAAACGACGGCGCCGAATTATCGCTGGCGGCTCAATTGCGGCGCTGGTCGTGGTGGCTTTCGGGGCCTGGCTCGGCTACACCGCCCGCGAGGCACAGGCAAACCTGACCGAGGCTCGGCAGCACGCGCAGCTCGCGAAAGACGCCCTACTGGACGGTAATCCAGTTGACGCAGAGCGTTCATCGGCAGATGCGGACAAATACGCGTCCCGTGCCTTCGACAACACCCACTCGATTCCGTGGAGCATCGCGGCGGCCGTACCGTGGCTGGGAAGCCCCTTCGAAACGTCGCAGCAAATCTCGGCCGTCGTAAAAGGTCTCACGTCAGAGGTGCTCACACCGGCGGTAGCCGCAGGAACCTCATTGGCCCCGAATGAGTTGATCGCCGCCGGCGGGAAGGTAAACCTGCAGCCACTCCGGGATGCCGCCCCCGTACTAGGCGAGACAGCCGCTGCCGCTGAGCAATTGGACATCGAGGCACAGAATATCTCCGAGCCTACGTACCTCGACGCTGTTATCGATGCCAGAACCCAACTTCAGGTACAAACCGAAGAATTAGCGAAACTTCTTGGTAACACCGCAATTGCCGCCGAAATCGCACCGGGCATGCTCGGTGCCGACGGCCCCCGCAGCTATTTCATGGCATTCCAGACCAACGCTGAGGCTCGCGGTACCGGCGGCCTGCTGGGTGGATACGGCGTCGTTCGCGCGAACGACGGGGTGGCCCGGGTAGACAGCCTGGGCCGCAACTCCGATCTGCCCATGAATAGTCAACCGCTCGATCTCGGTCCGGAGTTCGCCGCCCAGTACGGCCGTAGCCGCCCCACCACGGATTCGCGCAACAGCAATCTCAGCTCGCACTTCCCGTACGCCGCGCAGATCTGGAAGTCGCTGTGGGCGCAGGATTCGGGTGAGCAGGTAGACGGTGCCATCGCCACCGACCCGGTAGCCCTGAGCTATGTTCTCGGCGCCATCGGACCTGTCACCATGCCGGACGGCGAGGTGATCAACGCCGACAACGTCGTCGAACTCACCGAATCCACCTCCTATGTGCGCTTCGCGAACGACAACAACGCGCGTAAGCAGTATCTGCAGACCGTCGCTGCCCGTGTGATCGACAAGATGACCGGGAAGATCACATCACCGCAGAAGTTGCTCGACGCACTGGGCCGCGGTGTGAGTGAGCGACGCATCGCTGTGTGGAGTGCGCACGCGGACGAGCAGGCTGTTCTGGCGGACACCCCGCTCGGGCACACTGTTCCCGAAGACCCTGCCCCTTTCGCCGGCGTGGTGATCAACAACCAGGCGGGCGGCAAGCTCGACTACTACCTGACGCGCGAGATCGACTACACGGCGGAGAGCTGTGAGGGCGATACGCGACGGTCCACGGTGACGGTGCGATTGACAAACACCGTGCCTTCTGCGGAATTTCCCGACTATGTGGCGGGCACCTTCATCAACACCCTCAACGTGCCCAAGGGCACGAATGTGTCTGCGTTGTCGCTTCTCGCCACCCAGGGCGCGCAGCTCCGGAATGTGACCATCGACGGGAAGCCGACGATGTTCCTCACCGGTAAGGAGCTGGGGCATCCGGTGTTCGACACGCTCGTCCCGATCCGTTTGGGCGCCACGACCGAGGTGAAGTACGAGCTGACGGAACCGACCGTGCCCGGTGAGGCGCGCGTGCCTGTCCAGCCGTTGGTGGATGATCCGACGGTGACCGTCAACGTTCCCGTCTGCGGAGGTTGAGCGATCGATACGAAGCTGCGGCCCGCCACGCTGCTCGCCGTCATGGTGGGTGGTGCGGTGGGCGCCGCTGCGCGTTATCAGTTGTGGCGCTGGTGGCCTGATGATATCGACGAGTTTCCGTTCACCACCTTCGCGATCAACGTGATGGGTTGCTTCGCTTTCGGACTGTTGTTCGGTGTCGTTCCGGCCAGCGCGCACGGCCCCATTGCACTTATTCGACCCTTCCTGCTTTTCGGTGTCATGAGCGGCTTCACCACATTCAGCTTCTTCGCTGTGCAAGGCGTGACGCTCACGTCTCCCCGTGTGGGCGTGGTGTATCTCCTGGTCACGCCCTTGGCCGCGCTGGCTGCGGCAATGGTGGGTGCGCGCGTAGGGCGGTTGTCCCGGTGAACGTTTCGACTTCGGCTCACTTCGGATGGTGGGTAGCGGTGGGTGGCGCCTTGGGAGCGGTGCTGTATTACCTCGCCATTACCGTGGGCGGCCCGGCCGTAGGAGCACGTCGTCGCACCGTGGCACTAGCCATGTGCGTTTGCGCTGTCTTGGGCATCGTCGTTGCTTCCGGGCGTCAGGGTGACGGTTACGCCTTGGTGGGCGTTGGTCTTCTTGGTTCCGTCGTACCCTTCACCGCTGTGGTCACGTCAGTGGTGGACCGGGCTCCGCACCAGCCGTGGCGTCGCAAGGCGACACTGGCGGCGTGGACAGTTCTGGCGGGTGTATCGATGGCGATTCTGGGTTACATTTTGGCGGACGTCAGCAGCATTGCATTCGAGAAGGTCCCAGGACGCCTTCGCTAGAACCACTCGGTCAGCATTCACCCTGAAGAACTGCCTTCGCAAAGCCGAACGTCTGGTAGAGATAGGTATATTCCCATTCGGCCAGGCTAAAGTCGTACCGGCGCGGCACGTCCCGCACCAGAAGTCGCCCGTCGAAGCACTGGGAGAAGATGTATCGGGCCCGGGGTAGGTGGTAGCGCCAGCTGATCACCAGCACGCTCCTCCACCCATTCTGGACCGCCAGGTCGCGAGTCAGAATCGCCTCGCCGCGGGTGGTACTCGGTTCCGGTGGCAGGCAGGTCACGGTGAACTGTGGATCCGTGGTAGCACAGAAGGCGGCCATTTGCTTATCGCCGGTCCAGTAAGCGTTGGACAGAACGACATTCTCGGATACGCCTTGCCGAGCGAGACTCATGGCGTACTGCTCACGCCCGTCGTGCTCACCGCCCAGTACGATGATGGCGTCAACGGATTCGACGCCGTCGACGCGCGCTTCGGTGTACACGAAGTAGCCGATTACTCCGACCCCCGCGACCGCAAGGACGAGGGCACACACCAGGCTTACCGCAAATCCTCTCCACCGTCGCACGGCTACAGCCTAGGCCCTGATCTTTCAGCTCGCCGTGCGGACGAAAGTGCCGGGATGCAACGGGAGTCGCTCCTCCCGGACGCTTCAAGGTGTGGCGCGTCCACGGTCCAAGAGCTGTAGAAGATACGAACCATAGCCGGACTTGAGCAGCGCCTCTGCCCGTTGACCCAACTCGTCATCGGAGATGAACCCTTGCCGCCACGCGACTTCCTCGGGTACGCCTATTTTCAGTCCTTGCCGTTGCTCGATGGTGCGCACGTAATTCGACGCCTCGAGCAACGAGTCGAAGGTCCCGGTGTCCAACCAGGCTGTCCCGCGGGGGAGAACTTCGACGTTGAGACGCCCCTGCTCGAGGTAGGCGCGGTTCACATCCGTGATCTCGTACTCCCCTCGGTCCGACGGCCGAAGGTTCTTCGCGATGTCGACAACGTCGTTGTCATAGAAGTAGAGCCCTGGCACCGCGTAATTCGATTTGGGTGTTGCCGGCTTCTCTTCGAGCGACAGCGCAAAGCCACGATCATCAAACTGGACCACTCCATACGCGGAGGGATCGGCCACCCAGTAGGCAAAGATCGAGCCACCGTCCAACTGGTCGAACCGGTCGAGCTGTTGTCCGAGCCCATACCCATAGAAGATGTTGTCTCCGAGGACCAGCGCCGCCGGACCATCGCCGATATGCTGCTCACCCAGCACAAAGGCCTGCGCAAGTCCGTTGGGGTCTTTTTGAATGGTGTAGCTGAGATTGACACCGAACTGGGAGCCGTCGCCCAAGAGCCGCTGGAACTGTTCGGCGTCGTGTGGGGTGGTGATGATGAGGATGTCGCGGATGCCGGCCAGCATCAGTGTGCTAAGCGGGTAGTAGATCATCGGCTTGTCGTATACGGGCACCAATTGCTTGCTGACGCCGATGGTGATCGGGTGAAGGCGAGTACCTGATCCGCCTGCAAGGATGATGCCTCTCATTCGGGACTCATTTGGACCACCGGAGGCACCCCCCGAGTTGCCCAGTTCGTTAGGCGAGACCACTGACCCACTCCTTCACCTCGTCGTAGCGGGGCAGCATGCCGGCTTCCACAGCCTCGTGCAGAGACGGGGCAGCAGCATCCTTGTCGGATAGCGTGAATTTCATAGGCGCACCGGCCCGTGTCGTCGTAGGCCACTCGATACCGACCTCCGGATCCAGCGGGTGGATACCGTGCTCCGCGCCCGGCGTGTACCCCGTGGAGCACAGGTAGACCACGGTCGAGTTGTCCTCGAGCGAAAGAAATGCATGGCCTAGTCCCTCGGACAAGTAGATCGCGCGCCGGTCGACATCATCGAGCAGCACCGAGTCCCACGTGCCGAAGGTCGGTGATCCGATTCGTATGTCGACGACAACGTCGAGTACGGCGCCTCGCACACAGGTCACGTACTTCGCCTGCCCGGGCGGCACGTCCGCGAAGTGAATTCCTCTCAGGACCCCGGCGGCCGACACCGAACAGTTTGCCTGGGCCAGGTTGAGGGAATGCCCGACACTGTCCTCGAAGATCGAACCTTTGAACCACTCGAGGAAAGCACCTCTGTCGTCCCCGAACTGCTCGGGAGTGATCTCCCACGAGCCCGGTACCTGCAACTGTCGAGTCTTCACCTTCATGCCCCCTGTGCCGCGTAGCGAACCTCGACATCGTGCTTTTCTGTTTCCCACCATGTGGGGTTGTTTCGGTACCAATCGATAGTGGCCTGCAGGCCCTGCCGAAAGTCGGTGTACCGCGGTTCCCAACCCAACTCGGTGCGCAACGTAGATGAGTCGATGGCATACCTCAGGTCATGCCCGGCTCTGTCGGTGACGTGATCGAAGTCATCGGGGTCTCTGCCCATCAACTCCAGAATCATCCGAACAACTGACAGGTTGTCGAGTTCGCCGTCCGCACCGATGAGGTAGGTGCGGCCGATCTCCCCTGCCTCGAGGATGCGCCAGACTCCCGAATTGTGGTCGTCAACGTGGATCCAGTCGCGCACGTTCTTACCGGCACCGTAGAGCTTGGGCCGCACACCGTTCAGGATGTTGGTGATTTGCCGCGGGATGAACTTTTCCACATGCTGGTATGGCCCGTAGTTGTTCGAACAGTTCGACAATGTCGCCCGCACACCGAAAGATCGCACCCATGCCCGGACGAGCAGGTCCGACGCGGCCTTTGTGGACGAATAGGGACTGGATGGGTTGTACGGGGTGTGCTCCGTGAACTTGGCTGGATCGTCCAACGCGAGGTCGCCGTACACCTCGTCTGTCGAAATGTGGTGGTAGCGAACGTCGTGCTTCCGCACCGCTTGAAGCAGTGAGTAGGTGCCGCTCACGTTCGTCTGCAGAAATGGCCATGGATCCGCGAGCGAGTTGTCGTTGTGCGACTCGGCCGCGAAGTGGACAACTGCGTCCGACTCCGCAACCAGCGCGTCGACCAAGCCGACATCGGCGATATCGCCTTCGACAAAGTTGATCGATTCACGTACCGCGGAGAGCGACGAGAGGGAACCTGCGTAGGTGAGCGCATCCAGCACGGTGACCTTGACGTCCGGGCGATCTCGCACAGTCGCGTTAACAAAATTCGATCCGATGAAGCCGGCGCCGCCGGTGACGACAATCCGCATAGAGTCCCCTCGAAGTTCGAATGCGATACACGCCAGCTAAGCTCAGCGCTGCGATGCTGCCGAGACGAATCCACGGGCTGGAAGCGAGTTTACGCCATGAACTTGATGGACGCGCGCCCACGGGTGGGTTCAGTCGGGCGTAGGTGGAATCGCCGTAATAGGATGCTGTGCGTCCCGCCAACCGCTTTGCGACACCGGAAGTCCGCGGATGACCGCGCACGGATTACGAACCGACCAAAGGACAACCTTCGTGGGCAAATCAGTTGCGATAATCGGAACTCGTGGCTACCCCAGCTTTTATGGCGGATTTGAGACGCTGGTGCGACAATTGGCTCCCTATTTGGCAGACCAGGGGTGGGACGTGACCGTCTACGGCCGAGATGGTTCGACGAAAAAAGACACGCCAGATCTTGATCCCCGGGTACACGCAATCGTCACCAAGGGCGTGGAAAGTAAATCGCTCAGCACTCTTTCATATGGTCTGACGTCATCAGTGCACGCGGCTCGACATCGCCCCGACGTGGCACTGGTCATGAATGTTGCGAATGGGTACTGGCTTCCCCTCCTCAGGGCAAGAGGCATTCCCACGGTCGTGAACGTAGACGGGATCGAGTGGGAACGCGCTAAGTGGGGTAAGAAAGCGAAGGCGGTGTTTCGCGGCGGAGCGAGGCTGACCGCCAAGTTCGGTGACAATCTGGTGTACGACTCCCAAGAAATCGCTCGGAGATGGGCGGCAGGGTTCAAGCGCGATGGCATATTCATCCCGTACGGCGGCACCGACCCGGGTCCTCTTGAACCTGTCCCCGAGTTAGCAGGGCGCCCATATGCGCTCATGGTTGCGCGGTTTGTGCCTGAAAATACGGTCGTCGAGTTCTTCGACGCCGCCGAACACCTCAGCGAGCGATGGGACATAGCCATCGTGGGCTCATCCGGATACGGCGGTGACCTTGACGATCGGGTCGCCAATCTCGCCGCGAGGAATGAACGGATCCACTGGTTCGGACATGTAAGCGATGACCAGCGTCTGTTTTCGCTTTGGCAACATTCAGGCGCATACTTTCATGGACATAGTGTTGGTGGCACGAATCCGGCACTAGTCCAAGCTATGGCCTGCGGTGCGCCTATTGTCGCACGCGATACTGTCTTCAACCGCGAGGTTCTTGCAGGCTCGGCGATATTCGCACAACCGCACTCAGCAGATATCGCCGAAAAGATCGACCAGCTGCTGGCTAATCGCTCGCTACAGCAGGAACTAAGTACCGCCGCTAGGCACCGCGGTGAGACTCACTATTCATGGCGTAACGTCTGCAGCACTTACGAAACTACGCTTCTCGACGTGACCGGAACCAAGTCTTCGGTGCCACGCAGCAATGCTAATCGCGAGTGAAGAGAACTCCGTGCCATTGGTCTGCCCCGGTGCATCGCCGCATTTCCGCGTGGCCGGACGGCGTGATGTGAGCAGACGCCGTGCCTTGGGAACATCTAATCAACAACCTCGATGAGGGCACAACATCGAAACGCGTAGTCAACTACCGACCTAAAAACAAACGTTGGTCGCAAGTCGACAAAACATCCGATGCCTTTCTCGTGTAACTCCTGACACTAGGACTAATTCCCAACGATCCGGTACTCGGCTTGCCATGTTCGAAGTAATTTTGAGACTCTCAATGCTGTCAGTAGAATAACAACCCGCACGAACTCGGATTACGCGCCGCCGCGAGTAACGGACAACTTTTTGATCAATCTAGCGGGTACGCCGGCGTAAATCGCGTCGGACTCAATATTGCCACGCACAACGGCACCGGCAGCGATCATTACACCGTTTCCAATTCTCGCTCCAGGAAGGATGGTGGCGCGTGCTCCGATCCAAACCCCATCACCGATAATTATCTCCTCCGCGTAAGGTTGCCCCGCCCGACGCTGACTCCCATCCAATTCATGACTGCTCGTCACAAATAAGACCCCCATACCGATATCACAGTTCGAACCGATCACAACCCTCGCAGTGGTATTGAACATACAGTTATAGTTCACGAAGGTGCCGTCGCCAATTGAAATTCGAGCACTCCCAAACCAAACACTCGGCGAGATTGAACACCTCCCGACGTTCATGCCATACGCACGCATGGCGTACGGGCGAAGGGGCTTTGGGAAGAAACTTGATGAGACTAGAGAATTTAGAACAAGATCCCGCCAGAGCCCTGGCCATAAAATCCTTAGAATCGACATTATGCGTTTACGCAATCCCATACGGCGTAAACCTCGCTTTCTTCAGGTGAAGTCTAACTCCGGTAGACAAAATTACCATCGATCGCATAAAAGACCAGCAAGTGAGTGAAGGTTTCCGAGCTACCAAGCGCCTGCCGCAAGAACCCCTCAGACTGCGCTTGATATCGCCTTCTACGAATTCGAATCAACGTTATTGGTTTCTAGCGCTTAACGCAGAGTGGAGATTACGCTCCGAACGTCGCCGACTTTAGGAATGAGCGCGCTTAATCGCACTCTTAGGGCACATATAACGACAGTCAGCAGCACGACGTAGCCCAAAGCTGATGCCATTGATGCTCCGACGGCACCAAAGCGAGGGGCTAACGCATAAAGCGCGATTAGCCCGGTGACGAGGGACATCAACTGAGCAGCAGTCATAAGTGACCCCTTTCCCTGAGCAGCTAGCACCATGGAGCCCACATAAGCAGTTGTCATAGCGACGGAACCAAACTGACTCACCAAAACGGCGGGAATAGAGGCACTGAAGTCCTGGCCGAACACAAGCGGAACCAAAAATGGTACGACGGCGCATAGGGCCAATGAGAATGCTGCGGATGCAACGAAGCCAGCACGTAGTGCGAAACTGGACACAGAGTTCAACAGATCGTCACTCGCGCGCGCAGTAGAGTTGAAGAAGTGTGCCCCTAGAGCGTGCCCAATGCTCAGTGGGATAGCGCTGATCGTCACCGCGACAGAGTATAAACCAGCACCATATGCACCGATCAGCGGAAGAATCAGGAGCTGGTCAAATCGGTTGGATGCGGCTTCAGCAATTGCACTTCCCGAATAACGCACACCACCCCGCAGCACCGACCGTCGATTCCGCCGGCTGCCTCGTAATGAGGCTCGGCAAAGCCATAAACCGAGAAAAAACGTGGCCACCGTTCCTGCGAGGTTGGCAGAGAGCACGAAAGCAACTGAGATTCTATTCACGACCATGGCTGCGAAGATGAGAATTACATATACTAATGGCTGACACAGTTGCATTGCGGCCACACCACGATAGCTTTCTCGCGCGATCAACACACTTTGGTCGCATAGCCAACTCACCGTCAGCGGCGCCGCCAGCACTCCTACGGCAGCAACAAGAAGTACAGACTGAGGCATTGAAGCGAATATGAAGTAGCATAGCAATGCCGAGATGAAACCAGCCGGAATAAAAAGCACTAAACATATGTCGCGAGCGGCACGAATGATCGGACCATCATTGCCCTTGACCGACGCCCTTCTTATTTCGAGCGGTACGCCGAGAGAAATAATGATAGGCACTAGCGCGAAGGCCGCCAAAGCTGTAGCTGTTTCACCCCGCCCCCCAGGCCCAATTGCGCGTGCGATAATCGGAGCGCTCAGCAAGGTCAGGACAGTGGCTCCAACCCTACTTATCGCTATGAGTGACACCGAATTAGAACCATAGATAGTCCTAAGCTTATTAACTCCGGCAGAAGCGGGACTCACGATCGTCGCTTCCAACGGCGGAGGCTAATCGACCTTTTTGCAGTACCCGCCATTGCTCGCAGGTTCTGCTGCGGCCGCCCCATTGCAAGGCGAGTTAGACCGAAACCCCGGTAGACCGGCACCCGTTTTCCGCTCACCAAGCGCCCCAGTAAACGGCCCACTAGGGTTACCTTTCGTTCCACCTGCAGAGGTTGAATCTTAGCAACCGAATCCAGATCTATTCCAGCAATTACCACCACACCCTGCGATGCCGCCGCTGTTAGCAGTTCGTGTCCTCGTAATGTTCGCGCGAGAATCACGGAATTACCGTCCGCGTTATCAAATTTGGGGTACCCGCTCGCATCCGCGTACCAATAGTCACCGACTGCTATATCACTGTCGCCACCAGTTCCATCTACGCAAAGCTTGCACCTCCATTGAATATCCCTGCCAATGTGATGGCCCCAGGATTCGTCGTACGACATTTTGAAGGCATCCCCCGATGCGGTCGTGACCGTGAAGTCTCCCGGCCATCCGTTCCCGCGATACCTAACGGCACTGACACCTTCCGGGTCCTCAGCCATCAGTGCCACCAACTTCTCCGTACCGTTCTGACTCGGAGTCCCTGCACAGAAAAACGAGAGCAAGAGTGGGGATTCAGATCTCTCCAAACCCAACTCCGAGCTGAGACGGGCGGCCGCGGAAACCTCGCAGGGTTTTCCAACTAGGACGGAAGACTCTGAATACGGGTCGTAAGCCACCATATTCGATACTGGAGCGTAGCGAGAACCTGAGGCGATAGTGAAGTCATCGCTCGCAGTTAGCACAACTGGGCGAGTAAGCTTCGGATCTTTCGAATCTGCCGCACTCGCAGTCACACTCGCGCGCCGTCCACTTGTAACCAACCAGGAGCTTAAGGCGGTCAGCACACCACCACTGCTGCCCGAGTAGCGAGTTTCCTCGTCAGACGCCCAACCCTGCCAAGCAGAGACGTAACTTCCAAAAATAGGGTGATACTCACGCCCATCCCGACGCGGCGCAACGATTCGAACTCCCGGGCATACAGCCTTGAAGAACTCAGCCTCACGGCGACTCGATTGGACGGTGGCCTTTACATCGTTCGCCACAACGGGCCTTCGGTAGCCGTCATCACCGAGCGTCATCGTGATACGGCTTGACACAAGCGCGCAACCACCGCATCCCGTACAGTTGTCATTCCGCACAACGCGATCGACCGACCGCTGCAAGCCATCCCGCACGTTAGTCCTCCCATACAGCGATTTGTGTGCGTACCGAAGCGATCGAGGCCGCGGGATCGAAAGAACTGCACTCATGCTCATGTTCGACGCCACTACTGCGGGGCCACGTGCCGGAATATTACTGAAATGGCATATGATAACCAAGTTCGTACGCTAGATCGCTCTTCCGACCACCGATAGGTCGGGCAGGAACGCCACCGACCATCACGAATGGTTCCACATCGCGCGTTACAACCGCACCTGCGGCAACAACTGCTCCTTCGCCGACACGAACACCAGGCAAGATTGTCGACCTCGTTGCGATGTATGCGCGATCGCCTACGACGACCTCACCGCCCTTCGTCCCGAAATCAGGCGCATTCGGGTCATGCTCGAGAGTGTAAATTTGCACATGCCCACCAATATTGACGTTCGACCCGATTTTGATGCCTCTTCGTCCGTCTAGAAAACAGTCGTTGCCTACGATAGAATTCGACCCAATTTCAACTCCTTCAGGCGCAAAGAACACTGTCCGCCAATGTACGGATGCGCCCTCGGCAATCTTCACCCCAAATATGTAGCGATACATCAAGAGCCGAAATCTATGATTCGGAATTCGTCCGGTGATGAAAGCGACATACAGGCGGAATCCCCTCACAATATCGGCCATCCGCCTAAGTATCGTCATTTCACACCCTCAACGCTCAGATGACTCTCTATCCGATTGAACCGATTGCGGGCTTTCTCCCTAATTAGATCGACCTCGCTTCTTCCTGCAATGAGCTCGTCGAGAACTACCAGCGTGTTGTCTACGATTGTCGGGTCAAGGGACCGAAGATCGTGGAGGTGTGGCCAACCGAGATCGCTCAACAGTGGTTCGAACTTCCTTGAGTATGCCCATGCAACTGCTGGAACGCCGGTCGACAGGGCGTTCAACGCCGCGTGCATTCGAGAGGCAACCACAACCTTCGCCCCAGCCAAGACACTTCTCGCAGTATTGAGGCAGTCGGGCTTAATTACCTCGACGTCGCCCTTCAACTCCGCGCGCAGGCCCTCGACAGCGTGAAGATCGTTATCAGCAGACGGAGAATCAATGACGTGAGCAAGAAGCGCCAAACCGCGGCCTTGCGACTGCACGGCATCCGCGAAGCGATAGGTCGATTCCCTATAGAATTTCCAATCCACGTGAGGATTCTTATTCCACAGGAGGCCGGACACGTTCAGCACCACATCGAGACTCGGTCCCATTTCGGGCTGGTCAAGCAGAAATACGACATCAGACCCTAGGGCAATTTTACCTTCATAGATGCTCAATGCGCGTTCTGCGCTAGTCGAATCCCGCGCAATGACCGCCGATGCGCCTCGTACGGATTCACGCGCCAGTATGCGCGAAATCCAGTGCTGAAATGGACCTACCGTTTGCGGTCCCATTATGAATGGGACACCTACGTTGGAAATCAGCTTGCGCAACGCGCTCATCTCGGCTAAGCGCCGGATGCCGTAAAGATCTGCGAAGCTATCGCCCGCTCCGGTATCGATCACCAAATCGAACTGTGCTATCCAACGGCGAAGTTCGGGATTAGCGCCAACGAGCGCCGATCCGATCGTTCGCGCGCCCAGCCTGAGGCGACGGTCCTCCTCGTGTCCGTAACTCCGGAACACAATCTCAGCACCGGGTGCAATTACGTTAGCTAGGCAGCGGGTCCCCTCCGCGAGTGCTTGGACCCCTAAGTTCGAGCTATATTGGTCAGCCCAAAGAATCAAGACTTTTTGCACGCTATCTTTCGACAGTTTCCTCACCTCCCATCAAGCATAAAATCTGATCAGACGAGCCTATGTGAACCGGGGCCCGGAGAGCGCCTGCGGCATACCCAACTGTTCTTCTCTTTCCCACTCAAGTCTTCATTACCCCCCGGCACCGAAGGAAGTTTGCGAGGCGGAAAAGTGCAACCACTGTGGTCCACCCAAGTAGAGTCGCGATAAGTACTGGTCACGTGCGATGGAGCGTTTTCGGTCCCGAAGCCGGCGCCTTATACGGATAGAGGTGGCTTTTGCGTGTAAAATTCTCATCTAATTCTATCCCCACCCACGGCCACATCCATTAATTTCGACCAACCGGCGTCCGAAGTGTTCCGAGCTCTCTCCGCAAGGCGCTCAAGCTCGCCGGAAGTAGTGTGCTGAACGCGTAGGGCAGCTGCGGGCCAATCTCCGTCGGTGTCTACAATACCTGGCCAATCATTTCCATATAGACCTTCAATATGCTCGTGGCGGGGAGCGACAATCGGTACACCAGCTTCTAAACACCTTACGGCTACCCCACTCTGAAAGAAGTGGGAATATGGAATGACGACGCAGTTTGCTGTACATACAAGTCTATCGAATTCGTCCTCCGGAACGAATACCCCAGACACTTCCCAACCGGGCACGGCTGGCCACTTACTCCCATGAATCTCCAGCTTGAATCGTCGCATCGAAGATGAATCGGCTATCTGGTTCAGGGGGTTCAAAGTGCGCGCGGCCTTAAACTGCCCCATGACACGGATTGCGGTTAGTTCCGATCGGTTGGCACTCGATGTGACCGATTTGGCGCTGGCAATTGGATGGCCTGCGACAATACTATCCACCCCGGTCTGTTCTCGAAGCGCATGCCCCGCTAGTTCAGTGTGGCAGACAGGTACGATATTGAAACGAGCAACAATACTGTGGAACAGTTTCTTTGCGAGCCATGAATGCCCGATCTGGCGTCGCAGCGGAAGTGGATCATGCACGAGACATATGACTGTGTTACGTCGCGCTGCTAAAATCCATGAAAGAACATCGAAGTAGCCGAAGAGTGGCCAGGCTACAAGTATCGTAGCCGCTCTGTATCTCCGCCCCATGACGGAGCGGCCAGCCAAGATGCGCATGGCCGACAGAATTTTGTGCGCCACGCTTTGATTGCCGTCACCGGGCTCAAGATATAGCTCAATCCGGCGTTCCGTTTGGGCTCTGCCGATTGTTTCGACGAGCTCAGTCTGATATCGGCAGAGTGTTGAGGGAAGCGGGTTGACCACAACAATGGCTTGAGCCTCATCACGCACTTGGCCTACACCTCCCTTAGCGAGGCTAGATCCAAGTTGAGTTCTCCAGTCAAGCCATCGATCAACCCTCGCACCCTCGCCTCGATAACCTTGATTCTCCAACGTGGGATATCCCGGATGAAGATTTTCGCTAGTGCCGCGGCGGCTGCCAGAGATGCAGGAACCCATTTGCCGCGCTTTCGCCAAAATAAAATCTGATTCCTTATTTGAAAGTATATCGGCGTCGTAGCGGTCTCTTGCGAGGCGCGCGCTGTATCTACGCATCCAATCGTTCCTTGCGTCCGCAATCGAGCAGACACATCGACGTCCTCCCAATAAAGGAAGTAGTCCTCATCGAATCCGCGAATATCGCGGAACTTCGCGGTATCGACCAAGAGGCACGCGCCATCAATCCATTGCACTTCCGGTTGCGATCGATCATCTAGAATATGTTTGACGCCACCCCACCGTGTAAAGACGCCCCCCTTCGACCAGACCTTACCGGTCGTCCCGCGCGTCAGTACGGGCCCGACGAGCGTGTGTTTTCCGGCGGACATACCCCGGGTAAGGTTCCTCAGGCAATTGGGATCAAGGACTACCTCGTGGGTGAGAAAGAGCGTTAACGGCGTTGAATCACCGATTGCCTTAGCACCGGCGTTCATACCCCCGGCGTAACCCCGATTTTCGTCGAGCTCTAGAACCGTTAAGTCGCGCCTTCTTGAGGCGACTGTCGCAAGTACACCATCTTTGGACGCATTGTCAACTACAATGACGTTCGATGGAGGGTGAGTCTGATTCATTAGCGCATCGATTGTGTCGGCTACCGAAGAACCTAGTTTGTAGTACAGGACAACCGCTGAGTAACTGTGACTGGAATTGCTACCCCGGTCGGCAGCAATACGACTCGGCACTACTTCCGCACTAGTATCAGACATTCGATTCGCTCCAACCTGCGCCCGAGCCTTCTGTAACTGCATGGCGACGAGCCGTGCTCTGACTACCACCTTCAGTAGGCACCATCACCCGCCACCACCGCCTTCAGCGTCTTGCCGATGATCAACACGTCCCCGGTCATCGACCAGTTCTCGACATACGAAAGGTCCAGTCTCACGGTCTCTTCCCAAGACAGGTCCGACCGACCACTCACCTGCCACAGTCCAGTGATGCCGGGTTTGACCAGTAGCCGGCGCCGAACAGTCCCGTCGTACGCCTCCACCTCTCGGCGGAGAGGTGGACGGGGGCCGACCACACTCATCTCACGGCGGAGAACGTTGATGAACTGCGGCAGTTCATCAATGCTGAACTTCCGCATGATCCGGCCAACCTTAGTGACCCTCGGATCCTCGCGCATCTTGAAGAGAACGCCGGCGCCTTCGTTCGACTTCATCAGTGAAGCGACCTGTTTGTCGGCGTCCACTACCATGCTTCGGAACTTGAACATCGGGAACGGCCTCCCGTCCAACCCCATTCGCTCGGACTTGTAGAACACGGGGCCCTTGCTCGTCAGTTTGATCGCGACCGCGACAGCGAGCATCAGCGGGCTGATAGCGATCAGCGCCAGGCTTGCGAAGGCGAGGTCGAATCCGATTTTCATGAACTTCTGGGCACCGTGGTACTGAGGCTTCTCCACATGTATCAGGGGAAGGCCGGCCACCGGCCGCATCGACAGACGCGGACCGGCAACATCCATCATCCCGGGGGCTACCACCAAATCGACATGGTGAGGCTCCAGCGCCCAGGCCAGCGCGCGCATCCCATCATGACCAAGATGTTCGGTGGCCGTTACTGCCACGGTGTCTGCACCGCAGAACTTCAGGGCGCTCAATACGTGCCGTTCGTCGCCGAGTATCGGGATTTCGCGCCCACCGACCACAATGCTTTGCCCACACTCGACGCCACGGCCGGGTGTGCAGACACCGACAACGCGGTATCCGTCGGCGGTGCCGCGCGAAAAGGACTCCGCGAGGCTTCGAACCGCTCGCTCGCCGCCCACCACCAGCACGGAGGTTTGAAATTCACCCTGCGCACGCTTGCGCGCGATGACACGACGCCAGCACCACCGGCTGATGACAAGGCCCGCCAATCCGACTGGAAAGGCGATGCCGAGGTACAGACGCGCCAAGTCAACTCTGAAGAGGAGGGATACGATCGCGATCAAACCGAAGAGACGAATCGTCGAGGAGAAGATTCGTCGGTATTCTTCCGGGCCACTCCCGATTACACGAATCGTGCGGGTTCGGAAGATTACCAAGGTGACGAGCCACATGATGATCAGTGCCGCGGAGATGAACGAGTAGCTGAGATCCGGGATCGAGCTCGATGACGCCAGAACCTCACGGTCTCCGAACCGAACCCACTGCGCGATCGCGACGGCCGCGATCACGATCAGGGTGTCCGAAATTCTCAGTCGTCGAATGTAGGCTTCCTGCCAGTCCCTGCGACTGCCGCCCCTTCCGGCCCCTGGCGCAGTCGCCGAACCCTCCACACCCACCGCGGGGCTGAGGGGCACATTGAATGCCGTAACCATCACACACCTTCCACCTGAAGCCGTTACGCGCGTCGGCAGCCCGTATGACTTGTGATGTGTGACGGAAAACGAGAAACCGTCCCCCCGGATTGCTGCCGTCTAAATGATCGCACCCATGGGGCGTCCGTTACCTATCGAGCGCGGACTGCACCCACATCGGCCCGGCAATGCAATACGGGCAGAAACGTGCTGGTCAACTCGGTTTGGTTATCGCGAGCCGCGCCAGAATCGCGCTGCATCGCTGTGGATTGTGAGGCGAATCACAAGCGGTAAGGGAACTTTCGCGCCCGCTGCGTCCCGCCTACTCGCGAGTAAGGGTCTAAATACCCTTGACTCCAGACATATTGGGGGATTCCTGGACCATCGTCCAAGAACGCGGAAGAGATACCCGCCGATGGAGCGCGGCACATGTAGCCGGGATCGAGCTTAGTCCGCCCTTCCTTTGTACACGCGGACAATGGAACACAGCAGCGATTGCGGGCGACGAACGGGATGCGGCTGCCAATCCGGCGTCTATGTTTGTGTTTTCGCGTCTCAGATAGTTCACCGCCGCGTTAAACGTTCGAAACCGTATCCCCCTTCACGTTCTGCGACCGTGAACAGGTTCTTATCTTGTTTGCGATCGACGAGGAGCCGCAGCCGCAGACTGGACCGAGCGGACTGGCGCGCTGGACCGTGCGGACTGGCGGGTGGGCTACGGTCGGCCTCGCTTGGGGCCAGTGGAGTCGTGAGGACGACGGCCGAGGCCGAGCGATGCAACAGGCGTACGACGGCTCCGCAGTCCAGCCGGAGTTTCCACAGGATATGCACAGGCGCGAAATCTTTGACGAGTGTCCAACCGCGGGCATACTCGACGGGTGTGGTGGTGGATTCTAGGGGCTGCGGTGCTGCTGTGGGCGGTTTTGTCGGTACCGCTCGCGATACTGCTCGGCAGAGCGGCGCGGCTAAAGGATGTGCGGGAGCATCCGGCCCCGCTGAGCGATGACCACCGACAAGATCCGCCAGGCCAGACGGTGGCATAGCACCACGTGCTTCTCATCAGCCAGGCCAGTCAAGCTGAAATCAACCCGCCGTTGGGTCCCTATGCCCCTTCGTGACGGGTACGGGCGAGCGGGCCATCGACGGCCCGGTCGCTGCGCGCTCGCGCGCGAGCGGTGAGTTCCCAGATGCGGCTGGTCTCATGGACGCCGAAGCAGGGAACACCGGTCTCTTGCGCACGTTGCATTATCGCGGAATCCTTCGCAGACCCGGCTCCATCGATGACGTCGGCCGTTGCGATTACACAGAGGACGTCACCGTTAAGTTCCCGTATCGGTTTCAAACCCTGGGCCGTCACCCACTGCCGTAGCTTCGCCCAGTGAGTGACTTCGAGATAACTCGTCGGGTTACCGACGAACAGAACCAATCGAGATCTTCGTGCACGTGCGACCTCTATGCGGGAAACAGTAGCCATGGTCAGCTTCCTTCCACGAGCAGGCTCCACGGCGCGGCAGAGGGCCCGGCCTGCCCCCCAATACTTGCGTCGTCGTCGACGGCGCGTTAACCGGAGTCAAGCCCCGTGCGGGAGTGCTCTGCCTGTCGTCGAATCGACCGACGACCACCACATCACTCGATCGTCTCGGAGTAACTCACGCTCGTCTTTCAGTCGCGCCGCCGAACCGAACAGAACGGCAAGCGGTATCGCCCCGAGTCCCCATATCACGACTATTCCTATGACCCACCACATGCCGTCCAGTATGCCGATAAACATACGTCCGGTCTGTTTTTTTGCCAAAACGAGACTTACTACTTAGTTAGGTCTCGTTCTGTTACAAACCTCGAATAATCGCTGCCATACGAGAAGTGGGGGAGCCGAACGGAGCATGATCTCCGCCGGCCGGTGGCAGGGTCGATGCCGGGGCCGAGAATCGTCGTCTCAACACTGCTCCGAGACCGACTCGATACAGCGGGTACAGGCGCGTGGCAGAAGGAGCCTCGACTCCAGCGAGCAGCCCGCCGTCGTGGCGTGGACCGCGTCAACCCTGACATTCGGTTGGGTACGTGCGTTGACCCATGGATCAAGGACGGGCATGGGCCCAGCAGCGGTGGATCACAATCGGTGGCCGCCATTTTCACCATTACGATCTCGGGATCTGCTCACTGGCGGGCGTGGGGGCCGTTGCGGCACGCGGCTCCGAGAAGCAGCGGCGGTATCCGACCGTCCCGCTATCGTACGGCGCCGGACTCGCGTTCACTGTCCGACGAGTTGGCGTTGCTACTCGACCTGGAAGACGCGTACTGGGCTAGGGAGGGACGTACCAGTGTCGACGCGGAAGTAATCATCATCGGGATCGGTCGGCTGATGACGGCAGGGCTGGAGTTCAAGCCCTCCGCCGAGCGCGACAACAAGCCGCAACTCGTGTGTGACCACAGAATCTGAACTGGGGCCCACACTGTGAGCCCCAGTTCAAAAAAGCCGACTTATGCGCCGCTGGATCCAGCTTCTGACCCGAAGGTGAGGAACTGCGCGAGGAAGGTGACCAGTTCCGTGAGGCTGCCGAAAGCTGAAGACATTTTTGCTCCTGTCGAGGCGTCTAGGGGGAGAACTCTGGATCTGCACCCTGTCGGGCACTCGTTCTTTCTACACGACCGGCCCGACATCGCAACCGCAACGGCCAAGTGCCGCAGTAGAACACGTGACAATCTACTCAGAGATCGAAGCCCTCGCGCACCAGAATCGGGTTGACTGACGAGTCGATGAGCGGAGAACCTGCCCGAAAAGAAAACTGTATCCGCTTACGCTGCTCGTACGACTGTTGGGATGGCGGGAATTGGGGCCTTTAATCGATCTTTCGGTATGTTATTGCGCTGCACGATACATTTCTCGCAGGTGAGTCGGGTTCCATCACTCGCCGCCTCGCACCTCCACCGGGTTGCTCGGCCGTAGGGGGCTCAACACAACTTGATGGCGGGCGGTCGAGTCAGTCGACCGACACAACCGGCGAGTAGTAACCGGGCGGTCTATATTGCACCCATCCCCTTCTTCCTGCGGGGGCTGAGATTTCGAGGGGAAGTCCGTGGCAACCATTACCCGCTCCACTTCGGCGCGCAAGAAGCGGGTCAGGAGACTTGCCGGCAACAAGCGGCTCGACATCCAAGGATTGCGCGCGGTCGCTGTAATCCTCGTCGTCTTGGACCACCTTTTCGGATGGCCGCGCGGAGGATTCATCGGAGTCGACGCATTCTTCGTGATCTCCGGCTTCCTTATTACTGGGATTCTGGTACGCGAAGGCGAAAAGTCGGGGTCATTGTCAATCAGCAACTTCTACAGGCGCCGAATACGCAGGATCTTCCCTGTCGCGTTCTTGGTCCTCGGAGTTGTCGTCACTACCTCGTACCTCCTTATGCTCACAAGCCGATTCCAATCGGTCGCATCTGACGCATGGTGGTCGCTGGTGTTCTTGGTGAACTGGCATTTGGCTGCTGCGGGCACCGACTATTTCCAGTCAGCGCTTCCACCATCCCCGCTGCAGCACTACTGGTCCTTAGCCGTCGAAGAACAGTTCTATGTCGTGTGGCCAGTGCTAATCGTTAGCATCATCTGGGCACGCAAGAGGTGGGGCCTCAGCTTCTCGCTGCCGATGATCGTGTTGTCCGTCGCCGTAGCTGTCACAGCGGGAACGTTTGCGTTTGCGATGTATCAATCGCAGGCGGCCCCCACCATCGCCTACTTCTCAACATTGACCCGCGCATGGGAACTCGGAGTTGGCGCCATTCTAGCCGCCCTATCCACACGGCTCGCCCATATGCGGCTGGCCATCAGGCAAGCACTTGGCTTCGGCGGACTCGCGGGCATCGTCATTTCGGCTTTCGCAATCGGCCCGGAGTCGACCTTCCCCGCACCACTAGGCGCACTCCCCGTCATCGCTACGGCAATGGTGCTCGCATCCGGGATAGGCGCTGGGGACGACATCGTTGCAACGCATGCGTTACGGCTGAAGCCCGTCGTTTACATCGGCACGATCTCATTTTCCCTGTACCTCTGGCACTGGCCTATCGTTGTACTACTACAGACCGTGATGGACACCGGAATCGCCTACTACGCACTCGCCGTACTCCTTACGGCGTCCCTCTCAGTGGTGTCCTACCACCTGGTTGAGAATCCAGTCCTTAAGTCGAGTTGGCTCAGATCGGTGGATAGGAAGCACGGTCGACGACGAATTACCATGGTCCCCAATGCGCACACAATGAATGTGGCGCTCGGCGCACTAACAATTGCTGCGGTCCTTCTCGGCGTCATTGCACTAAATCCCAGGATTCCGACTTCCGCCCCCACCCCTTCAACAGCCGTAGCCAAGGCTGCGGACCAGGGCGAGTCCGACCCCCTCGAACTGTCGATAAAATCGGCACTGTCGGCAGAAGAATTCCCCTCTCTTACCCCGCCCTTGGATAGCATCAAATCTGGTATGCCAGAGGAGATGACAACTTCGGCGAACTGCTTGAACCCGTCCACCATTACCAACCCTAGTTACTGCGCGTACGGCCCGAGCGATGCAACGAGGAAGGCCGTTGTGGTCGGCGACTCTACCGCGGTCAGTTGGCTGCCGGGGATCCGAGAAGCCCTAGAGCCTGTTGGATACCGCATTCGTGGCATTGGGTTCGGAGATTGCCCGTTCATCGACGCGGAGATAGTTATTGAAAAGGACCCTGAAGCTACCCGAGTGTGCAACGAGAGCCGATCCGGCATCATTGATCTGATCAACAATAGCCGGCCAAACCTTGTGGTGCTTTCCGATTTCGAGGGCGGACCTGGCAGACTTAAGGAAGCCCCGAATTCAGGCGAAGCTTGGGCCAATGCACGCGCTTCCATTATCCGAAAGCTCGCGCCGAGCGGGGCAAGGGTATTCGTCATCAGCCCTAATCCGAGGGGTCAAGCCGCAACGGAATGCGCAAGTCGATTCGCATCACCTTCCGAATGCGCTAGCGATGTTTCGGATGCCTGGTTGAACAAGCAATGGGCGGACGAGTCCGCATCCCAGCGAAGTGGCGCCACATTCGTTAGCGTGGAGCCCTGGTTCTGTTACAGCGGAACATGCCCGATCTTTGTCGAGAACATAGTTGTCCGTTGGGATTCGACTCACGTCACCTCCCAGTACGCCCGCTTCATCGCACCACGACTGCGAGAAGCACTCGATGGGCAGTGAGACCCTTGCGAGGAGGCGGACGATAGAGGCTTTGATCAATTCGCCAGCTAACTGCGAACGTCGGAGTAGTCCTTGTCGCGCCATGCCCCACAGCCGCGCAATCGTAGGCCAGGGGCGCATTCTTGGTGATTAGTAGGTTAATAAGGCACTTGTGAGGGCGGGCCTCGTCCCGCTCGATTTTGCAGTAGCGGAACCGGCTGACAAGCTTCACCGCACCTGATTGGAGAAGCGGGGATTGGAGAAACACCTTAGTGGTCGGTGCCGTTTCGCTGCGGGAATCTTCACCGTCTCGCTGACAACAGACTTGGGCACGATCGACAACAGGCGAGGTCGCAAGATTGGCCGGGCAGAACTGCTTATGGCATCAAGGGTCTCCTCCGACTAGGAACTGAGACATCGAGCAGCGGAAATGGACGGCGCATGACAGAAGGGTCGATGACAAAAACGGCACACCAAACTTCGGTTGCGGCGGAAGCGGAGACGAAGTCGCCCAGGGCTCAGTTGCCGCCAGTCGAATGACCATGTAGGGATGCGTGCTTCAGTTCCTCATCGCAGACGTGCCTGCGGTCACTCCATCTACGCTCTCGGCCTGCCGATCCGTAACGTGGCCTTGATACTGGTCGACGAATTCGACGGTGGTCACACTATCCCGCTGCCGCGAGGTGAGTAGTCCGACAAGCGCCCCGAGCGCGCTCCCGACGAGCGCCGATGTCGGCGAGTCCAACGGTAAGGGTGCCACCCAACAGATCGCCAGTAGTCCGCCTAGAGACGCTGCGAGCGCCACCGCAACCGGATTCTTTGACCAGACGGTTCCCTTCACGACCGGAACCAAGGTGGCAAGCAAGAACAGGAGCAGGCCAACCACGCCTGTCTTTACCATCATCCACCAGTAGAAGTTGTGCGAGTAATAAGGTGCGCGGTCGTACCAGAATGTCCCTTGAGAGCCTTGCGGCCGTTGATACGCGAATCCGAAACCGTGGCCCACGACCGGATCCTCATAGAACGCCCGCTCGAGATTGCCGATTTCGCGCTCCCTATATCGGGCGGAGTCATCGCGAGCGAGCGCGTCAGACCTGAGTCCATCGACAACCCGTGAGGAATACCCGTCGATCTGCGTTGCAAACCACTCTCCACCAGGGAGGCCACTAAGCATCGGGCTGACAGTAAGGACGCCGAAGATCACCAGAGCACCGACAGCAACGCGGATCGTTGTACGACCGACTGCGCCAGCGGATCGGGCGGCCAGTATTGCCAGTAATAGCGTGACAGCGATTCCAAGGATGTGGTTTCGCGAAAACGCTAGGAACAATATTAGGAGTGCCGGGACGGTCCACATCCACGTTTGCGCAAGCGAGAAAGTTCCGCTCACCGCGAGCGCGAGGCAGACACACAGGGTGGTCAGTGCAAAGAACGTCGCTGCCGTGAGGTACCTCGTCGCGCCGCCGTCACCAGTTGTCTCAAACAGAGTGGCAATCTCAGAACGCCCGACTAGCGTGAGTACTCCGGCAGAAGCGAGCATGATGAAAGCAGCTGAGATCCAAAGTGACCACTTCATAGTGCGGGCGCACATGCGGCCGAGATCTGGGGTTGTGACCGCTGCTGCCGCCACGGCGACGGCCATCACCATCTCGACCGGGTATCGGATATCGGCAATGACCTTGCCTAGTTGTGCGGACACTAGTAACGCGCCGATCAGGCCAACTCCCAGCCAGGCCACGAGCGCGGCGACCACCCGCGTGGTGGGCTTCGCGACGGGCCTGGTGACCGCCCAAATAAATGCGGCAACGAGCACCGGTTCGTAAAGTTTGAACGCGTACCCACCTGCGGCGAATCCCGCGGGTATTCCGTTGGGCAACGTCGTTGCCGCCAGGAAGAGCGTTAGTGGAACTAGGAGCTCATACCGCCTTCGGAGCAGAAGAATCCCGCACACAGCGATCAGAAAAAGCACCGTATACGTCGCGAAGAACATCGCCGCGGCAACTGTAACCAAGGCACTTATCACAGCGATCGCTATCCACATACCGGGAAGGTTAGCCGACGGACCGACTGCGGGCCCGCCGGGCTGATCCCATTGTCGCTGTCAGCAAGGGAGCGCTTCGCGAACGCGACTGTTCCACCGCGAAGATCTCGGACCCTCGAGATGACGAAATCCAGCAACCCCGCTGGACCTCGTTCGGAAGTATCGTCGAGCACAGAATGCCGACGCCTTGGGTTGTAGAAGCGTTCGCTAGTACCGACTAAATGTTGGCCTGTTTGATGTCTCGTCGATTAGACGGTGCGGTAGACGCACTTGGTTCTTCAAATTCGCGAAGGAATCTCGACCGTACCGTTGTTCCACACACTCCGGTACGGGCAACAAGGACGGACCTCATCCCCAAACTCCGCCACAAGGCGCCGAAACGGACCCGAAGTTGTACTGACTGCAGCGGTCGGCGCGAAAGACCGCCTCCGGTTCGATGTGCGTCGATGCGGCCACGTCGCCCAGCGCAGTGGCGATAAGTTCAGCGCGAAAGTGGTCGGCGATCGAACGGCCGACGATCTTGACGGATCGATGACAGCGGCTCCGACTGGAGCCATACCGGATCTGTTAGTCCGCGTCTTCACTGCGGATCGTCCAGGGTTCACATGCGTCACGCAACATCATCTGTGTCGAACGCTCCAATTACAGGAATATTCGCCGCTCGCAGTGCGCAGACCGGAATTGATGCAGCCGTCGAAAGTGCGCGATGCAGCGGGTTTTCGCGGACCCGGTAGCGAGTGGCTGTGCGCTGCGGCACTGCCACCCCTCGTGGAAGCATGGGATGGGGACGGGCACGAGACGCCGGAGCGTCCGACGATCCACGGACGCTGATGAGCCGACAGCCTTCCTGAGTATCTCAGTATCTCCCTGTCGCCTGCCATTGCCGTGCGTCGAGCGCCATAACGTCGAGCGCCTTCAACAATGAGACAGAGACTTAGGACTTTGGCGCATACCGTCACGCGATGTACGACATAGTGCCGGCCCTGGGCGGGGCGAACAGCCAGCAAGGTGCGGGCGCGAGGTCGTACCCTACGGATGTGCATGGGCGGCCGGTGGTCTCGATCAGCGGAATCCCGGCGAAGTCGATTCCAGGTAACAGCCCGGCGGTATTGGTTGCATCCGGGTAGACGGCGGGAACCCCCAAACCGCCCCAGGTTCCGACAGGGCGATCGCAAACGAATAAAGTAGAAGACCTCTCCACCGTAGAGGGTTGCTGGTTTTGTCCGCGGGATCTGCAACTTCACATCCCCAATTTTGTGGGGGTACGACATCTGTGTGAATCGAACTCAATCGGTAATCCGGCAGCCACGCCTAGAAGGCACGACCAGCGGCCTAGTCCCTAACCCCGTTCGGAAAGCAGCATTAGCGATCGACTGCGATGGAATCTGCCGGGAATCCTCCCTTAGAGTCCACGGGCGCGTTCAAAACACGATCTTCGCGCTGTCGCGAAAAGTCGCTGGCCGTGAAAGTCCGACCACCGCCACTGTCGGGGTGGCACCATTGCCGTTGTGATGTCCGAACTCCAGTACGCGCATCTTCGCAGTCGATGGCACCGCCTGCGGGCTGCTTGGAAGAGGAACCTTGCTCCCGGTGAACAGTCGGCCGTCTGGGCATGGAGTTCGTTCACCGCCACCTTCTGCGCGGTGCGGGCACTGACGCACTGGATCAAGGATGGCCACGGCCCGAGCAGCGGCGGCATGAAACTCGGCGGACACCATTTCCATCACTACAACATCGGCATCGGCACCTTGGGGATGATCGGTGCCATTGCCGTCCGTGGTTCCGACAAGCAGCGACACCATCCCACCGTGGCGCTATCGTATGGCGCGGCGGTGGCGCTCATCGTCGACGAACTGGCGCTCCTACTCGACCTGGAAGACGTCTACTGGGCGAAGGAGGGGCGGACGAGCGTCGACGCCGCGGTGACCCTGATCGGGCTCGGTGGGCTGATGACCGCAGGATTCGAATTCTGGCCCGCCGCCCAGCGGGCCCTTCAACCACGCGATTCGCACGCGCGATAGTGCGCCGCTGCGCTCTCAGGTTTCCCCAAGGTAGGCATCGCATACTTGAGCGGTGTGGTGGATTATCGGCGCAGTAGCGACGTGGATCGTCTTGTCGATTCCGATCGCGATACTGATCGGCAAGGCGGCAGCGCAGAAGGACGTGCGCGAACGCCCTGCGCCGGCGTCCGATGACGGCCGCGAGACCGAACCGCCCGACGGCAAGGTCGCCTGACGAACGTCCCTGCCGACCGGGTGGTCCGCGGTTAGGCTGACGACAGCAACCGCGTTCCCGGCTGGAAGGCAGAGACGATGCATGTGACTCCGCTCGCCTGGGGCCTGACGATTGTCGTGATCGTCGCTCTGCTCGCGTTCGATTACTTCTTCCACGTCCGCCACGCTCACGTTCCGACCCTTCGGGAAGCGGCGATCTGGTCGTCGATCTACGTGGGCCTCGCGCTTCTTTTCGGCGTGGTTGTCCTGATCTTCGGTGGCACCACGATGGGGTCGGAGTACTTCGCCGGTTACGTGACGGAGAAGGCGCTCTCCGTCGACAACCTCTTCGTCTTCCTCATCATCATGTCCAGCTTCCGGGTGCCACGAGAAGACCAGCAGAAGGTGCTGCTGTTCGGCATCGTGTTCTCGATCTTCGCGCGCACCGCGTTCATCTTCCTCGGCGCCGCGCTGATCAACTCGTTCGCTTGGGTGTTCTACTTCTTCGGGCTCATCCTGCTCATCACCGCCGGCAACATGCTGCGCCCCGAGTCCGAGGAGTCCCACTCGGCCGACAACTTCATCATTCGGATCGCAAAGAAGTTCATGCACACCACCGAGCACTACGACGGCGACAAGCTGTTCACCATCGAGAACGGCAAGCGGGCCATGACGCCGATGCTGTTGGTGATGGTCGCCATCGGTGGCACCGACATCTTGTTCGCCCTCGACTCCATCCCAGCGATCTTCGGCCTCACCCAGAACGTCTATATCGTCTTCACGGCCACCGTGTTCTCCCTGATGGGTCTTCGGCAGCTGTACTTCCTGCTCGACGGGCTGCTGGACCGTCTCATCTACCTCTCGTTCGGGCTGGCGGCGATCCTGGGCTTCATCGGCGTCAAGCTGATCCTGCACGCGCTGCACGAGAACAACCTGCCGTTCGTCAACGACGGTGAGCCCGTCGACGTGGTGGAAGTGAGCACCATGGTGTCCCTCGGTGTGATCATCGGGGTCCTGGTCATTACCGTCATCGCCTCCCTGTCGAGTCAGAAGGGCAGGGCCCAGTCGGCGATCGCGGGCGCCCGCCGCCATGCAGCGAACTACGTCGATCTCGACTACACGGCCGATGCCGAGGAGCGCGAACGGATCTACAACAAGCTGGTCAAGGAGGAGCAGCAGCTCAAGAGCCTCGACCCCAAATTCAAGAAGATGGTGCGCGAGGAGACCGCGCTGCTGGAGCTCATCAAACGCGCGCACGCGGACCACGACGCGTTCCTCAACCGCTGAGAATCCAAACTGCCGCTGCGAAGCCTCCTCCGCCGGCGGCTCTGAGAAATCCCGCCCACATGCGGCAGCGCCCGCCGTTGATGGGCGGGCGCTGTCTCCGGATTTCCTTTCTTACGTAGTCGACCAGTTACTTCATGCGGTCTCCGCGGTCTTCGCGCATCCCCATCGCTGTGACACCGAGACCGAGCAGGCACACGATGGCGCCACCGATCACGTTCGACCAGATCATGCCGGTGGTTGTGCTGATATCGGCCACCAGCCACGGGCTGACGATCATCCACAGACCCAGCAACGGCGCGACGAAGGTCATCCCGTGGGTGCGGCCGTACGCCGATGTGAATCCCACCGCGAGCAGGGCAACAGCGATGCCCGCGATCAAGTTGCACATCGCCAATCCCATTTGATCGCCGAAGCCCACGATCCACGGCGACGCCGCCACATACAGCGCCGCAATGAACATCAGACCCTCGGCCACCTGCGTGACGGGCCTCTCCGCGACTCTGTCGTAGCGATCGCGCAATGCAGCAATGTCGGGGTGTCTCTCGATCGACATTCCGGATGTCGTCGACATGACTCATTCACCTCCAAGAACGAAACGGTTCCCCACCGTGGAGTGCCCGCGCCGAAACCTTCCAAAACCGCTGTGAACAGGAAATACACCCGATTTCACGCACCTTCCCGCGGCGTCCCGTTCGCGAGCGACATACGGGCTCGCACCCGGGCCGTGGTGTGCCAGATCGTGGTGGTGTCGTGGACGCTGATGCAGGGCACAGCGTTGTCCCGGGCCTGCCGCACGACGAGCGACTCCGCCGACGAACACCGGCCGTCGAGCACATCCTCGGTCACGATCACGCAGAGCACGTCGTCGCCGAAAGACAGGATCGGTTCGAGTCCCTGAAGAACAACCCACTGCCGGACCATCGCCCACTGCGACACGTCCGAATGTCGAGTGGGATTACCGACGAACAGCACGCGCCGCGATCGACGGCATCGCGCCGCCCGGATATCGGAAATGGGTGCCATCACGGGTGTTCCTGTCCACGAGGATGAGTGATCCGATGCGCGCTAGCGCATGGCACAACTCTCCCGCCGTTGCCGGCTGGCGTCTGTCCACCGATCGGGCGCCATTTGGGTGGAACTCTTTGTCCCCCGATCGACCGACCCGAGGTGGGCGCGAAAGTACGTTCGAGCGCACATCGGCGCGTCGCATGATCACGGTTCCACCACGAGCAATGAGCAGTACGCGCACCTACCTGAGTGGTATCGCTGGCGATACTATCGGGGTCGGAAACAAGCGAAGTTGATCGCGAGGATGAGGTCCGCAGAGCGTGACATATACCGAGCTGTTCAACTTCTGCTGCGACCCCGGCTTATCAGGTCGGCCAGGTCGTCACCGCATACGACAAGCTCACGAAGGAGGCCGAGAATGCCTGACGCATCGCACTACACCTATCGGGTGACCTGGTCGGAGGACGACGGCGAATTCGTCGGGGCCGTAGTCGAATTCCCGTCGTTGTCCTGGCTGGCGGAAACACAGGCCGAAGCACTCGACGGTGTCATCGGCGTCGTCCGTGAAGTGCTCGAGGACATGACGCTGACCGGCGAACAACCACCAGTCCCGATCGCGGATCGGCCCTACAGCGGCAAGTTCATGGTGCGCACGTCCCCTCAGGTGCACCGCACCCTGGCGATCGAAGCCGAAGAACAGGGTGTCTCGCTCAACATGCTGGTCAACCAGAAGATCACGGCCCCGGCTGCGCCTCGGTCAGCAGCTGCCGGTTCCGCCTGATCGAAGAGATACGGGGCGCGCCGGGACTTGCGGGCACGTACTGCGAACTACTCGCCGATCGCGTCGGCGATCCCTGAAGAGTCAGACGCATCTCCCCGCGGACACGGCATGATTCATGCGTCTCCGCGGGGAGGGGTGCGTCGTGAAAAGTCGCCTCAGTTACCGCCCTCGGCTGGCGGGTCCTCACCCTCGGCTGGCGGATCCTCGCCCTCCACCGGCGGGTCTTCACCCTCGACCGGAGGATCTTCACCCTCCACCGGCGGGTCCTCACCCTCGACCGGCGGCGGATCCTCGCCCTCCGCGGGCGGCGGCGGCACCGGCGGCGGCACGACGGGCGGTGGCGGGATCACCGGCGCCGGCGGCGGCGCGACGACTGCGGGCGGTGGATTCACGGGCGCCGGCTGACCGGCAGCAGGAGCCTGCCCGCCACCGCCGCCCGACCCTGCGCCCGGTGCACCGCCGCCACCGTCGTTCGACCCGGGCGGGGCGGCCGGCGGGACCGACTCCGAGGTCTTCGTCGTCGAGGTGGCCGAGGTCGTCGTGGCCTTGGTGGTGGAGCTGGAGGTTTCGGAGGTCGGTGTCGGTTCGGTGTCGGATCCGCACGCCGACAAGGTGAGAAGTGCGCAACTTGCCGCGGCTACCACCAAGCGTTTCAAGGACAGCTCCTTCGTTTGCACATCTATTTACCGGTCACCGCGGAACCTACAGTCCGAACGGTATGGTTTGTCCGGTTTCGGTCGAAATCGAGACCGACCCGCTTCCGATCCGCCGACACCCGCGCGCGCCTCGGCGAAACCACCGACGACGGCGGTACCGTCGAGAAGGTGATGGGACTGCCTGATGCGATCTCGGCCTGTTTGTTCGATCTCGACGGTGTGCTCACCGGCACGGCGGTGCTACACCGCAAGGCATGGAAACGCACGTTCGACGAGTTCTTGAAGCATCGCGAGGGCCCGAATTTCCGGCCGTTCACCGACCAGGACTACTACGACTACGTCGACGGCCGGCCCCGCGCCGACGGGGTGCGCACCTTCCTCGCCTCCCGCGCGATCACGCTGCCGGAGGGACTTCCCGACGATCCGGCGGGCGCCGAGACGGTGAACGGTGTCGGCAACACCAAGAACGTCCGCCTTCTGCGGGTGATCGACGAGGAGGGGGTGAGCCCGTACCCCGGTTCGGTGCGATACATCAAGTCCGCGTACGACGCCGGCTTGAAGATCGCGGTGGTCACGTCGTCGGCGAACGGAAAGCAAGTCCTCGACGCCGCCGATCTCAGCCGATATGTGCACGTGCGCATCGACGGCGTGGTGATCCGCGATCAGGAACTCCGCGGCAAGCCTGCACCGGATTCCTTCCTCGCCGCAGCGCGCGCCCTCAACGTGCATCCCGATCAGGCGGCCGTGTTCGAGGACGCCCTGTCCGGGGTGGAAGCGGGACGCGCCGGTGAGTTTGGGTTCGTTGTCGGCGTGAACCGCAACGATCAAGCCGAGGCCCTCCGCGAGCACGGCGCCGACGTGGTGGTCAACGACCTGGCCGAACTGCTGGAAAGGTGAGCATGGCAGACGACAAGGGCTACGAGATTTCGCCGTGGCAGCTGCGCTGGCGCGGACTGGACCTGCAGGCACTCCACGCCACCGAGTCGACCTTCGCTCTCTCCAACGGACACATCGGTATTCGGGGCACCTTCGAGGAGGGTGAACCCCGGGGTCTGCCCGGCACCTACCTCAACGGTTTCTACGAGCAACGCCCGCTGCCCTACGCCGAGGCCGGTTACGGCTATCCCGAGGACGGCCAGACGGTCGTCAACGTCACCGACGGCAGCATCATCCGGTTACTGGTGCAGGACGAACCGCTGGACATGCGGTACGGCAGTGCCACACACCACGAGCGGGTGCTCGACTTCCGGTCCGGCACACTGCGCCGCACCACCGAATGGACCTCCCCGACCGGCCGACGGGTGCGCATCCATTCGGAGCGGCTGGTGTCGTTCACCTCCCGTGCGGTCGCCGCCATCCACTACGAGGTGGAACCACTCGACGGGGACATCGAACTCGTCCTGCAATCGGACCTCCTGGCGAACGAGCCGATCCCGGCCCGGACGGACGACCCGAGAGTCGCCGCAGCCCTGGACAACCCGCTGATCTCCGATTTCGCCGCCGCCCACGACTTCCGAGCGGTACTCGCCCACCACACCCGGAGCTCGGGACTGCGCATGGCCGCAGGCATGGACCACGAGATCGACCTCCCGGCAAATGCCCGCTGCGGCATCGAGACCGAGAAAGATCTCGCCCGCCTCACCGTCGCCGCCGATGTGCCGAGCGGACAACGACTACGGGTCACCAAGTATCTGGCCTACGGATGGTCGGCCCGGCGGTCCACACCAGCATTGCGCGGGCAGGTCGAGGGCGCCTTGGCCGGCGCGCTCGAAACCGGGTGGGACGAGCTGCTGCGCCGCCAACGAGAATACCTCGACGACTTCTGGGAAACCGCGGACGTGGAGATCGACGGTGACGCGGAACTCCAGCAGGCGGTGCGTTTCGCCCTCTTCCACGTACTGCAGGCCGGTGCGCGCGGTGAGTCGCGCGCCATTCCCGCGAAGGGCCTGACCGGCCCCGGCTATGACGGGCACGCGTTCTGGGACACCGAGACCTTCGTGCTGCCGCTGCTCACCTATACCGTGCCCGACTCGGCCCGCGACGCCCTGCGCTGGCGACATTCCACCCTGGACAAGGCGAAGCGGCGGGCCCTGCAACTCGGCCAGGGCGGTGCCGTCTTCCCGTGGCGGTCGATCACCGGCGACGAATGTTCCGGCTACTGGCCCGCCGGAACCGCCGCGTTCCATGTGGGCGCCGATGTGGCGGTGGCAACGTCGCGGTACCTGGCCGCCACCCACGACGCCGAGTTCGAGGACGAATGCGGGCTCGAACTGCTGGTCGAGACGGCACGGTTGTGGGCCACCCTCGGCCACCACAATTCCCGCGGCGAATTCCGCATCGACGGTGTCACCGGACCGGATGAATACACGGCCATCGCTGACAACAACGTGTTCACCAATCTCATGGCGCAGAAGAACCTCCGCGACGCGGCCACCGCGTGCGAGCGGCGACCCGCCAAGGCTCGCGAGCTCGGCGTCGACGACGAGGAAGCGGCACGGTGGCGGGACTCGGCCGAGCACATGCGCATTCCGTACGACGCCGCACTGGGCGTGCATCAGCAGTCCGAGGGCTTCACCCATCACGACGAATGGGACTTCGAGGGCACCCCGCCCGAGCACTATCCCCTGCTCCTGCACTACCCGTACTTCGACCTGTACCGCAAACAGGTGGTCAAACAGGCAGACCTGGTGCTGGCGATGTATTTGCGTGGTGATGCCTTCACCCCCGAGCAGAAGATCGCCAATTTCGCCTACTACGAGGCGCTCACGGTCCGCGACTCGTCCCTGTCGGCGTGCGTCCAGGCGGTCATGGCCGCGGAGGTCGGACACCTGCAACTCGCCTACGACTACCTGGCCGAGGCCGCGCTCACCGATCTCCACGACCTCCATGCCAACGTGGAGAACGGACTTCACATCGCCTCCCTGGCGGGTACCTGGACGGCCTGCGTCGCCGGATTCGGCGGCATGCGGGACCACGACGGTGACGTGACGTTCGCACCCCGGATCCCGCCGCAGTTGACGCGATTATCGTTCCGCATGACCGTGCGCGGCAGCGCAATACACGTCGATGTCCGTCCGCTGGTGGCGACGTATCGGCTGATCTCCGGCGAACCCCTCCAGTTGGCGCACCACGGAAGCACATTCACGTTGGACGCCTCCCCGGTCACCAAACCGATCCCCGCGGCACCGGACAGCCCCGCCGTCCGGCAACCGTACGGTCGTGCGCCCGTTCATCGCGGGTAGCGGCCATCGGAGGCTCACACTCCGCGCCGGCGGAACAGCGTTCGGCGAGGTGGTGGTTCAGGTTCGGTAGACCGGGGTATGAGGTCACAGGGTAGCGTCCTGGACGGACGTCCCATTTGTACCGTATGCCCCACCTACTGATTCGTCCTGCACCGAAAGAGTCGCCGATGCCCGCACGACCGCGTGTTGCCCGACTCGTTGCTGTACTGGCCGCGTGCGGACTCGTCCTCCTGCCGATGCCGGTTGCGTACGCGCAGGACCCCGCAGACCAGCCGGCACCCGCCGATTCGGTCAGTCTCGGTTCCCGCGCACTCGGTTTCGGTGACGTCGTTCCGTTCCAAGGCAATCAGGACGAGGTTACCGTCACGGTGCCTGTCCCACAGGGTCTCACCCCCACATCGCTCGAGGCGGTGGCCGATCTTCCGGGCAACGTGGGACGTGCCTGGATCGACGTCGAATCGGCGGACCGGTCGCTGGCCCGGGTGGATCTTCCTGGTGCTCCCGCTGCCACCGCGCCGATATCGATTCCGCTCACCGGCGCCGAGGTCACGGATCAGGCCGTGGCGGTCACTCTGCGCAGCACGCTCATCCCGATCGACAACTTCTGCCCCGAGGCCTGGACGAGCCGTGGCCTCACCCTGCGGGACGTCACGGTCCGCTACAGCGGCGCACCCACGGATCCGGCCGTGGTGGCCGACTTCCTGCCGCCGGTTCTGCAGCAGCTCGTCCTCTACATCCCCGGCGACCCCACCGAGGTCGAGAGCGCCGCCGCCCTCGACCTCGCCGGGGCGGTCGTCGCGTACTACGGTGCCCAACCAGTACGCGTCGACGTCCGAAAATTACCGGAGGGCTTGCCATTGCTGCCTGCCTCCGGCGGCCCGTTCGAGCGGTCGGTGATCATCCGGGAGAGCGGCGAGCCCGCAACAGAATTGGTTCCCCTGCCCGGAGGCGGGTCGGCCTTGCGCCTCAACGGAGACGACGCCACGTTGCAGGATCAGGTTCGACTGATCACCAGCAAGGTCGCTGCGGTGGCTGTCGACGCCCGCGCCATCGCCGGGTCGATGGATCGTCCGCCGATACTTGCGCCCACCTCCACCACCTTGCGGAATCTCGGCCAAACGAACCTCGTCGCCACGTCCAGCGGGCGGGCCGAGGTGGCCGTGGGCGTGGATCAGAGCCGACTCGGCCGGGCGTCGGGGTCGTTGCGGGTCAACGTGCAAGGCTCGTACACCCCACTGTCCGAGGACCGAAGCGGGCTTCTCTCGGTGACCGCGGGCGAGTACACGCTCGACAGCTGGGCGGCCGAACCCAGTGGAGTCATCGATCGCTGGATCGACGTCCCCGACGACGCCCTGCGCCGGGTCACCACCCTCACCGTCGCCCTGGACACCACGGGTGCCACCAACCACTGTGGCACGGAGCAACCCGTCACCCTCACCATCGACCCCGACAGCGAGGTCACCAGCGAACCGTCGAAAGAGCCGAATCCGACAGGTTTTCAGGCTCTGCCGCAGTCATTACTGCCGGGGGTCGACGTGGCCGGTACGGTCGGTGGGTTCGACGACACTGCCCGCGCGGTGGCCGTCGTCGCAGGACTGCAGTCGTTGACCACCATCCAACTCGACCCCCGCTGGGTGTCCCTGCAGGAGGCGATCGAGTCCGGTAAGCCCGCCATACTCATCGCGGCCGACGGCGCTCTGCCCGACAGTGTGCCGCTGCCACTCGAACGCACCGAGGACACCACGCTCGAGCTCACGGACCCGTCGACCGACGAATCCGCGGCGGTCACCCTGGGGGCACCGATCGACTTCGCGTCGCTGCAAACGTCGTTCGACGGGAAGCGGCAGCTGGTCGTCGCCGGTTCCACGGGTGTGCCGGGGGAACTCGACCGCACGCTCGAGTGGTTGCGTAGCTCCCCCGACCGGTGGGCCGGCCTCGACGGCGACGTCCTGTTCACCGCCGCCGACCGGGAACCCGTCGAACTGTCCGTGCCGGGAAACGGCAGCAGTTCGGCCTCTTCGGGGATATCGGCGGCCCTGGTGTGGGTACTTGCGGTAGGCGGGGCGCTCTTCCTGGCAGGTGTCGTGGTGGCAGTGGTGGCGCTCCTGCGGTCACGTCGCTCGCGCACCGCTCCGCGGTGACGACTCCCCCATGGTTACTCGACATCCCGCGTTCGACGCATCCTGGCGCCTGGCCGTCCGCTGGATCCTGATCGGCGCCGCCACCGTCCTCGGATTCTGGAAGACCTGGCAAGACGTCTGGTTCAGCGCGGCCGAAGGCACGGCCATCGGTTATGTCTTCGTCGTGCCCTTCCTCTGCATCACCGCGGCCATCGGAATTTCGTTACGACGGAACAACGAGTTGCCGATCCACGACCGTCAGACCGACAAGATCGTGGGCGGCATCGGTCTGCTCGTGTCGCTGGGTATTCGCATGCTGCTGATGCCCCGGTACGCGGAGAACTACCAATTGATGCATCTCGACGTGGTGGCGGCGTGGGTGTTCCTGTTCAGTGCCGCGATCCTGGTATTCGGACTGCGATCGGTCAGCCGCTTCTGGCCCGTGTGGTTACTGGGCATCGGGCTGTTCCCCCTTACCTACCGCACTCTCGGGGTCCTGCTCGGTGGCAACCGATTCGCGTTCGGGCTCATCATGGTGGTTCTCGCGTCCGGGGCCGCGGCCATCTCGGTCAACCGCAGCAACCGGCGGGCGGTCATCGGCTTCGCCGCCTCAGTTCTCCTCGGCACGGTCGCCCTCTACTTCACGGTGCAGCAGTTCCCGACCGCCCCGCTGTTCGTCGTCCAACTCGGTCCGGCCCTGGGCAGTGCCATTCTCGTCGGGATTGCGTTCTACGTGTACACGAGGCGCGGTGGCCCGATGACACCGCTCGACCGGCCGGTGCGGCGTCCCACGACACCGAAGAGTGGGTTGACGACGGTCGCCGTCTTCGCAGTGGCGCTGGTGATGTTCATCCCCCCGCTTCCGAACCAGAACCTCACCCCCGTCTCCCCCGGCCCACCGCCGGCCGCCGCCGCGGGGATTCTCGTCCCCAGCGGATGGGAGCAACGCGCGGTGACCGAATATTCGTGGCCGCGTCGATACTTCGGTGTCACTTCGGAACTCACCCGCCAGACCATTCGCACCACCGAGCCGAACCCCGCGTGGGATACCCAGAACCGCAACCGCACCGTCCAGGTCGACGTGCTCTCGGTACGCCGGCCCAGCACGCTGGAGGTGTATCCCAGCCAGACCATGTACGAACTCGAAAACGCGCGGGTCAGCCCCAAGGTCGCGATCGACATCGGGCGGGGTGTCGTGGCGGAGATGTACACCATCGTCGACGACGACCTCCTGCTCACCTGGAGCAACCTCAATTTCGTGTGGGTGCGGAGCCCGGAGCTGACCCAGCGCATCACTCTCGTCAGCGTCGACAACCACGAACCCGACGCGCAGTTCCCCGAACCGGCGCCGTCCATGGCCACCAACGGTGCCAATACGCTGGCCGTGCTGCTCCGCGGACAGAACGCGGTGTCCGACACCGAGCCGGAATACAAGGACCGCGACATGCTGGTCACCTTGGCGGGGGAAATCGTGAAGGAGCAGCAATGGTGACCCGGGAAAATGCCTACGCCCTCGACGACGGCGTGCACTCCGACGCCGAGTTTCGGGCGGCGGCCTTGCACGATGCCGTGAACGGGCTGCGGGAGAAGCATCCGCTCTCGTCGGCGTCGGTGGCGTTCTTCCCGTGGCAGCGCAACACACTCCTGGCGCTTGCCGCCCTGACGATCCTGTCGGCCGTGTTCTTTCTGACGCCCACGCTGATCGTTCTCACCCTGCTGTGCACGCTCGGCTATGTGGGGACGATGATCGATCGCCTGCTGCTGTTCAGCCGTGGGCTCGACGGCAGCACCATCGTCACCGTCAGCGACGACGAAGCGCTCGCCGTCCCGGACGAGCAACTGCCGTCCTACACGATTCTGGTGCCGGCGTACGACGAGCCGGAAGTGGTGGCCGACCTCATCGGGGCGATGGCCGCGCTGAAGTATCCCGCCGACAAACTCCAGGTTCTGTTGCTGCTCGAGGAGGACGACGACGTCACTATCGAAGCGGCCCGAGCAGCGGGCGTCGGAGATGTGGTCACGATCCTCCTCGTTCCGCCGGCCGACCCGCGAACCAAACCGAAGGTGTGCAACTACGGGCTGCACTTCTCCACCGGCGAGATCATCACGATCTTCGACGCCGAGGACCACCCCGATCCGCTGCAACTGCGGCGAGTGGTCGTCGCCTTCGACCGACTGCCCGACGACACAGCCTGCGTGCAGGCCAAACTGGCGTTCCACAACGGAACGCAGAACCTGCTCACCGCCTGGTTCACCGCGGACTACGCCCTGTGGTTCGGGTTCATCCTTCCGGGGCTGATGCGCAGCAACGCACCCATTCCGCTCGGCGGGACGTCGAATCATCTGCGTCGCAGCGTGCTCGACGAGATCGGCTCCTGGGACCCGTTCAACGTCACCGAGGACGCCGACCTCGGTGTGCGCATCGCCGAATCGGGCTATCGCACCGCCGTACTGGATTCCACCACTCTCGAAGAGGCCAACAGCGACGCCATCAACTGGGTGCGGCAGCGGTCCCGCTGGTACAAGGGGTATCTGCAGACCTGGCTGGTTCACATGCGCCGTCCGATCGGGTTGTGGCGCGGACTAGGCCCGGTCGGGTTCTTCCGGTTCACCACCCTGATGGCGGGCACTCCGCTCATCGCCTGCCTCAACATGGTTTTCTGGTTGACCAGCCTCGCGTGGATCCTGGGGCAGCCGTCCGTGATTCAGCAGATCTTCCCGGCCTATGTATATTTTCCGGCGCTCATCTCGCTCGTCTTCGGCAATGCGGCGGTGCTGTACATGAATCTGATCGCCTGCCGCGAGACGCACAACTCGGCGTTACTCGTGGCCGCCCTCACCACACCGCTCTACTGGGTGATGATGAGCGTCGCCGCCCTCAAGGGCACCTACCAGTTGGTGCGCGACCCGTCGTACTGGGAAAAGACGTTCCACGGTCTCAGTGCGCCGAACACATCCGGTTCGGCGAGTTCCGGAGCGGGGGACGCTTCTTGAGGCCGACGCGGTGGTTGTTCTGGGGGTGTACCGCGCTCTATCTCGGTGTCGGTCTGTATCTCACCGTGGGTCAGGGCTTCGTACTCGGTGATGCGCTCAGCCGGGCGTCGGCGGCGCGCAGCGTGTGGTTCAGCCGCGACCCGCATCTGGCGGCCATCGGGTTCGTGTTCACTCCACTCACCGCGCTGGTGCAGTTGCCCACCGTCCTGCTCAGCCACTGGTGGCCGGACCTCACCTCGTGGGCGGTGACAGGGGTGCTGATGTCGGCGCCGTTCATGGCCGGCGCGGTGGTGCAGATCCACAAGATCGGTGCGGACCGCGGCTGCCCGATCTGGCTGGTCTGGACCGTCACCGCCGTGTTCGCGCTCAACCCCATGATCGTCTTCTACGGTGGCAACGGGATGAGCGAGGCACCGTTCCTGGCCATGATGTGCTGGGCCACCCGGCGGCTCATTCGCTGGTGCACCACCGACGACATCCACGATCTTCTTGCCGCAGGGTTTGCGCTGGGCCTCGCTTACCTCGCACGATACGACGCCTTGGCCGCCGGGCTGGCCGTCACCGTCTTCGTCTTCGCCGTCACCGTGCTGCGCCGCGGGTGGGCGAACCGCCGCGCACAGATGCGGCCCGCCCTTCTCGACGCCGTTCTCGTCGGGTTGCCCACTGCCATGGCCTTCTTCGTCTGGGCCACCGTCAGCTGGTTGATCACCGGTCAGGCGCTGCAGCAGTTCTCGTCCACGTACGGCAACGCGAGCATCCTTGCTCAGAGCGGCGGCGGTTCCACCGACACCGTGTACGCGGTGCTGTTCTCGGCCGCCGAGAGCCTCGTGCTCGGGCCCGCGCTTCCGCTACTCGTCCCGATCGCGGCTGCCCTGGCGTGGCGGCGTCGCGATCTCGAAGTGCTGGCGGCGGTGGCGGTCCTGGCGTCCGTCCTCGGCTTCGCCACCTACAGTTACGCGCGCGGTATGACCTTCCCCTTCCTCCGCTTCTACCTGTGCGCGTTGCCGTTGATGGCCGTGCTCGCGCTGCAACTGGTACCCGCCGGGGACCCGCTGGTCGAACGGCGCCGCGGCCCATCCGGTTTCGTCCGCACCCGGTTCGCCGGCGCACCAGCCGTTCCGGCCGCCCTCGCCGCAGCCCTCGTTGTCCTCACGCCCGCAGTCACCGGGGCGTCGATGCTCTCACCCACGCTGTCGAGCCAGCAGTACGCGCTGCGGTCCATCGTGTTCCCGTCGAGCACCGACACCTCGGACCGCCGGGCGACCGAACAGCGGATTTTGGCCAGCTTCACCACCGAGCGTGAACTGGCCCGGTACCTCGATGCCCTGGCGCTGCCCGACGGCTCGGTCCTGATGGATACGGTCTACGGCTTCGCGGTGTACACCGCCACCGAACGTCCCCGCACCTTCGTGATCCCATCCGATCAGGACTTCACCTCGGTGCTGAACCGCCCCGCCGAGCATGGCGTGCAGTTCGTCCTGGCGGTACCCAACAGCGGTCGCGGCGAATCGGATGCGGTCAACCGTCGCTACCCGACGCTGTACGAGACCGGCGCAGACATCGCGACCCTCGAACTCGAGGTGCCCAACGACGGGCAGGACCAGCCGACGTGGCGGCTGTACCGGGTGCTGTAGTCGGGTCAGCGGGTGCCGTTGCGCTCGCGGAGCACCCGCCGGAGCGGGTCGTCGGGACCGATGTCGTAGGTGCATTCGGATGGGCGAGGGTCGGGGACGAACGCCCACAATAACGCTCCGGCAGTTCCGGCCTCGCGCTGCCCGTCCATCTTGTTCGCGACGTCGCGCGCTCGATCCCCCACGGAACCGCAACCGGCCCCCGCGCTCTGACCGATCTCCGCAACGAGAAGTGGCTTGCCGAGACCGCGTGCCTGCTGAAGGTGCACCGCCAGGCCGTTGTACCGGTCGCCGGGCAGCGGCACTCCGTCGGCGCCGTAGTCGTGGTATTGCAGGACATCGAGTGCGGGCGAGGCGCCGACATACGCGTAATCTTCACCTGCCGTGCCACATTGGCCACCGCCGATCGTCCCGAGGGTGATCGGGTGCTCGCCGTCGAGTGCGCGGACACTGCCGCCGACCTCGTCGACGAACGCCCGCAACAAGCTCGCCGCCTGCGGGGTGCACGTGCGGTCCGGCAGCAGTGGTTCCGGCTCTCCGATCAGTTCCCACATCGCCAGCGACGGTGAGTCCCGCCATCGGCCGACAGCCGTCGTCACCCAGTCCTGGTAACTCAGCACCGAGCCCGGCGCGACGGTCTTCCAGTCCCCGGCATACCAGTTGCTGGTCTTGAATATCTCGTCACCGCACGCGCCGTCCTGGGCGGCAAGGACCGGGATGAGCAGTTGTCGGTGGGCTTCGGCGGCCCGGAACACGGCGTCGATTCCGGTGAAGTCGAGTGCGCCCGTCTTCTTGTCGATCGCGAGCCAATGGAAGGCGTTGAACCGGGTGAGCGAGGCCTCGGGCAAGCTCGCGAAGAACGAGTCGAGGTCGACCTCGGCGCCGCACCCACGATTGACCGACCAATCGGTAGCCAGTTGATACGCGTTCAGGCCGGCCGGCCACCACGGGGAGCCGTCGAGCGTCAGCCCGTCCGCGGTGGCCTGCACCCGGGCCGTCGATGTTTCGGTTCGTTCGGACGTCCCCGCGTCGCAGGCGACGACCCCGAAGAGAACGACCAGGATGAGAGCCGGCCGCCACCATCTCGTCATTCGTCCGAGGATGCCAGCCACTTCTGCTCTCGTACACCGATCGGTGCCGTGTCACAGTGGTCCGGACATCGGTGGACCGACCGGAAGGGCACAAGTGATGCGACCTGTGGTGACCGTGGACGAACTGAAGAAGGCGCTGACCGGTGACGCGCCGCCGGTGCTCCTCGACGTTCGATGGGCACTCGGCGACACCGAAGGCCGTCGGCACTACCTCGAAGCGCACGTGCCCGGTGCCGTGTTCGTCGACCTCGACACTGAACTCGCCGGCCCCGCGACACCGGCAGACGGTCGCCACCCACTGCCCTCGGTCGGCGCGCTTCAGGACGCGGCGCGCGGATGGGGTGTCTGCGCCGGGAGTGCCGTCGTGGCGTACGACGCTACGGGCAACCTCGCGGCGGCCCGCGTGTGGTGGCTGCTCCGATGGGCCGGTCTCACCCAGGTCGCGTTGCTCGACGGCGGTCTCCGCGCATGGACGAAGTCCGGCAATCCCACCCGTTCCGGTGACGAACATCCGGACGCACCCGGCGACGTGGTGCTCGAGGCGGGACATCTCCCGACGTTGACGGCCGACGAGGCAGCCGTACTCGCCGTCGACGGCGTGCTGCTCGACGCCCGGGCGGCCGAACGCTACACCGGCGAGACCGAACCCATCGACCCGCGAGCCGGTCACATCCCCGGCGCGATCAGCGCTCCCACCGCCCAGAATTTGACTGCCGACGGACGATTCGCATCGGTCGATACTGCGAGATCGATTCGCCGCAGTGGGAGCGGAACAAGTCTCACCTGTGGGCGTGTACTGCGGTTCCGGGGTGAACGCTGCCCATCAGATCGCGGCGCTGGCCCTCGCCGGTGTAGATGCGGCGCTGTACCCGGGGTCGTGGTCGCAGTGGTCGAACGACCCCGACCGTCCGGTGGCCACCGGGCCCGACCGCTAGCCGACCGACTCCGTGTCGTGCGCCGTCGGCGACGTGCCCGGCCTCCGAGTCGAGTCGTTCGATGATCATTGCTCGGTGAGTTCGATGTCCGGCAGTTGCCACGTCTTGTCGATAAAGGCCTTCTCCGGACCGTAGAAGCGCATCAAGATCTCGAGGCTGGCCGCCCACGGCGACCCACATGTCGCGGTGTTGTCGGTGTGGCGGTTTATGGTGGCTTCCGCGACGAGCAACAGGTCGCTGCACACTGACCAAGACCATGGATCGTTCATGGTCCTGATCTGTGGAGTCTCCTCAGATCGGTTGGGTGTGGCGACCTGTTTTTCAGTGTCGCTGGGCAGGTTCGTGTGGTTGCCCGTCCGCGGCGCGGTGTTTTGGAAAGTAGCCGGTCCCAGACCTCGCGGGGCAGATCGACCGGGCGGAGTATCGGCAGCGGCTCATGCCGCCGCCCGGCGTCAGACGACCGCAACTGCCTGGACGTGACGGCCGCCAGGTCCTGGGGCTTGTATCTCTCTCCGCCTCCCGATCACCGCACGCTGCGCACCTGTTCAACCAAGGCGATCCGCGGTTGTTTCTGTGGCGCAGTGCCGAGCTCACACGCTCAAATCTCAGGGCCGCTGGGCGAGAGGACCGCTCCCCCAGAGAGTTTCACGCGCCGGTAACGGAAATTCTTTCAACTAGCCTGGCCAGTTGTTGCAACCCTCGGTGAACACACGAAACCGCGAAAGTTGATTTACGCGACCCCACCCTCGGACCGGGGACAACTGTGGTGTTCGTCACATTTGTGAATCCCGGCGGCGCGTCCGCTTGCGCTGCGCCCATGACGCAGCCAGGCGCCGTGTCGCGGGATGTCGTCGCGCCGGTCCCCGCACCGCTCGCCGACTCGCAAATACCGAGGTCAGTACCGGTTTCCTTCGCCTTACGCGGCACTGCTCAACTCGGGATGCGGGACAGCAATCCCGTTGTCGTTATCTGGCGGTGCTGGTCACTCCAGGCCTCTGACGTGGCCGTATTCGAGCAAGATCATATTTAAGTATCGATTGGGTCACGATGGCGCGGTCGATACCGTTTTGTTACTTTCCTTCTCGACGGGGGTCCGAGGCGCGAATCTCAGGAGCGCGCGCCTAGCCGAACAAAGACGAGGTAAGACACCGTGGCGAAGCACCGCAGGACGGCACATCGTTCTCATTCCATCACCGGCCGCCTGAAGATCGCGACTGTCGCCGCTGCGACCGGCGCCATTCTGATCGGCGGCGCGCAGTTCGGCGCCGCGTCCGCGGCCGCCCGCCCGCTCGAGATCCCGCCGGGCCTGCTGCCCGCCGGTGTTCACCTACCCGTGATCGAGCTGCCCGATATCCCGGCCGCCCCGCCCTCGCCCGGCCGTGAGCTGCCAGACATCCCGGCCGCCCCGCCCTCGCCCGGCGTGCTCGGGCCGGTCAACCAGGGCACCCCCGCTCCGCTCAAGGCCCGCACCGTGCAGCCGGTATCGGGCACGCTTTCCTCCGGCTACGGCCCCCGCTGGGGCGCGCACCACGGCGGCATCGACATCGCGGCCCCGATCGGCACCCCGATCCAGTCCGCGGCCGATGGTGAGGTCATCTCCGCGGGCCCGGCCTCCGGGTTCGGGTTGTGGGTGCGGGTGCGCCACGACGACGGCGCCGTCACCGTCTACGGCCACATCAATGAGTTCATCGTCAACGTCGGCCAGCGGGTCGCGGCGGGTCAGCAGATCGCCACCGTCGGCAACCGTGGTCAGTCGACCGGTCCGCACCTGCACTTCGAGGTGTTGGACGCAGGCGGCAACCGGCTCAACCCGAGCCAATGGCTGCGCGACCGCGGCGTCTCGGCGACCTGGGGATCCGACTAGAACCCGCCCTGCGGTAGTCAGTTCCAAAACGATGCCGCCGCGCCGTTTCCACGCTGCGCCCCAATAGGAGTTGCAGGACAACCAGTTTCGTTCGATGCGGTCGCCGGGAACGCCCGGGTTCCACGTTCCTGGCTCTGGGACCCTCCTGTTCGCCGCCGAGTGCGGGAACGGTCCGGTCGTGCAACCGTTGATCGGGAACCTGGTGCGCTCTGCGATACCGCGCGCCGACCCGGGGAGCGTCGCCGCAGCGGCCGCCATTGGCCGCGACCGCTCGTTTCGCACGCTCGACGAACTCGGTGTGCTCGAGGCTCCGGTGCTCATCGTCCCCGGCGCCGATGAGCGTCACCCGGCCGCACTCGCCGAACGCATGAGCGCGACCATCCCGTATGCGACCCTCGCGCGGACCGTGTCGTTCGACGCATTGCGGACGGCTTCGCCGCCGCCGTGGTCCCGGAAATCCGCCGCTTCCTCGACCGCTGAGCCCCGTCCCTGTCCGCGTACGTGGACGTTATCCGCGCCCGCTTCCCGGATCGTTGTTCGCGTGGTAGCGAAGTGGGAGCATGGGTAGATACCGGCTCGATCCGGGCTTTCGGCTGTGCGCTGTACGGATGAATTGCGGGGGCACCCACGGGGCTGCGCATGACGACCTGGCGAAACGATTCAGCGACGAGGAGTGAGAGACATGGCCTGGCGAATCTCGGCGAACTACTACGAGGCCTGCAACTGCGACCTGGGGTGCCCGTGCAACATGAGCGGCTTTCCCACCCACGGAAACTGTGACGGTGTGGTCGGATTCGAGGTCACCGGAGGTGAACGCGACGGCGTCGATCTGGCCGGGGGGAAGGTCGCGAGCGCGGTGAAATGGCCCGGCGCCATCCACGAAGGCAACGGAACAATGGCCCTGTTCATCGACGCGACCCCCGAGCAGCGACAGGCCCTGCTGCCGATTCTCACCGCCGAGGATCCCGGTTTGCCCTGGGAGATCCTCGCCGCGACCGTCAGCGAGATCCATGGTCCGTTCTTCGAGACGATCGAGATCGACGACCGGGACACCGATTCCCGAGTCCAGGTCGGCGACAAATTGGTCGTTCAGATGCAGAGCTTCACAAACCCGGTGACCGGGGAGAAGCACGAACCGCACATGGTGCTCAAGGACGGGTTCATCTTCCAGGACGGTCAGATCGGCACTACCTCGGTGCTGCGGCTCGACGCCGACGGAGTGACATTCGAGCATCCGGGCAACAACGCGTACTACTCGCGCGTCGAGTGGTCCAGCGAGAACCGGATGGCGCCCGCCGGAGCGGCCGGCAAGTTCTGACTCGCGGCAGTGCACCACGATACGGCGGCGGTGGTGCGGCCCAGCTCGCCCGGGCGAGGCGGTGGAGTGTGACGGAGGAGTGCCGATGAGTCAGCCCCCGAGGATGGACACTCCCCGGATGGCCTACAGCGCCCTCGAACGCCGGGCGACGCTCGCCACGGTGGGGATTCTGCTCGCCCTTGCCGGGGTGGCGTGGTGGCGCACCATCCGTACTGCGGGCGGCATGGAATCGATGGTTCAAGGTTTCGCGTGGGTCGGTACGGCCATGCCCTTCGACATGGGGGCCGCCGTCTTTCTCGCCATGTGGACAACGATGATGGTGGCGATGATGTTTCCGACGATCGCCCCGATCGTCTTGCTGCACCGCCTGGTCATGCGCCGGCAGGCCCGCGGAATCGCCCCGACGGTCACCTTCGCTGCGGGCTACCTGGTGGTGTGGTCGGCTGTCGGGGTCGTTCCGCTGGCGGTGCTGCTCGGCTTCCGCCGGATCTCGCACGGCTCGACGTGGGTCGAGGTCGCAGCCGGTGGTGTGCTGGTCATCGCCGGCGGGTACCAGTTCACCCGGTGGAAGCAGGCGTGCCTACGGGCCTGCCGCACCCCGCTGACCTTCCTCGCCACCCACGACTTCGGAACCGGTCTGCGGGGCACCTTCCGCGCGGGTGCCTCGCATGGGCTCTATTGCTTGGGCTGCTGCTGGGCGTTGATGGCGGTCCTTCTCGTCGTCGGGTTGATGAACCTGACCTGGATGGCGGCGATCGCCGTAATCTTCCTGGCTGAAAAGAACTCCCGCCATTCGGTCGCGCTCACCCGGGTGGTCGGGAGCGCGGTCGCCCTGCTCGGGGTCGCCGTCCTCGTCCACCCGGCGCTGCTGCAGTCGCTGTCCCCCATGCCGGATATGTCCTCGCCGATGTCGGGCATGTGACCGATGCACCGATCCCCGGCGGGATCGGTGCACCCGATGACTACGCCAGATCGACCGCAGACCGACCCACGAGACGTCGCCGGTGGGATTCGGACAGTGTCCGAATCCCACCAGAGCGGTTGCGGCCGTCAGTTCAGCGCCGCCTCCGTCGTGAGGTCCGGTTGCGTCGTCGGTGTGCGCATCGACACCGCGGTGACGCCAGCCCCGGCCAGGGCGATGACGGCGGCGCCGAGGAATGCGGCGGAGAATCCGTTCGTCAACTCCGGGAGGTTACCGATCTGGTTGGCGCCGAACGAGGCGGCGACCGCGGTCATGGTTGCCAGGCCGAGTGCCGAGCCGACCTGGTAGCTGACGTTGACAATGCCCGACGCCAATCCGCCCTCTTCGGGCCGTGCGGCGGAGATCGCCGTGCCGAGGGAGGGAATGAAGGCGAGCGACATACCTGCTGCGGCAACGAGGGAAGCCGGAAGCACGTCGACCCAGAAATTACCGGTGGGCCGGACCAGTGCCATCCATCCCAGCCCGATCGCAAGAACGATCAAACCGGTCACGATCATCGGTTTCGCACCGAACCGCTGCATCGCCCGCGGCGCGATGACGATCATGCCGAGCATGATCAGTGTCGTCATCGGAAGGAGTGCTGCGCCGGCGGGAAAGGCGCTGTACCCCAACACCTGCTGCAGGTACAGGTTCAGGAAGAACCACATCGGGATCCACGCCGCACCGAGCAGCAGCTGGGCGATGTTCGCGGCGGCGAGGTTGGGGGCGGCGAAGATTCCCAAGCGCATGAGGGGGTCACGGCGCCGGGACTGGATCAGCACGAACGCGGCCAGCAGGACCGCGGACGCGGTGAGGTATCCCCAGGTTTGACCGGAGCCCCAGCCGACCTCGGGAGCTCGGACGATGGAGTAGACGGCGAGCGCCAGTCCGGCGGTGACGGTCAGTGCGCCGAGAATATCGATCGATCCGGATCGGGCGGGGGCGTTGGGCATCAGCAGCGGTGTCGCGGCGAGGGCGATCAAGGCGATGGGAATGTTGATGAAGAACACCCATGGCCAGCTGAGATATTCGGTGATCATTCCGCCGAGGAACACACCGGCGGTACCGCCGGCGGGTGCGGCGGCACCGTAGACGGCGAGGGCCTTGGTCAATTCCTTTTGGTTGGAACCGAACAGCATCATCAGCAGCGTCAGTGCCGAGGGTGCGATCAGTGCGGCACCGGCGCCCTGGATGGCGCGTCCGGCCAGTTCGGTGCCGACGTTCCCGGCGGCGCCGGCGGTGATCGATCCGGCGAGCAGAACCACCCAGCCGGTGGCGAAGATGCGTTTGGCCCCCCATAGGTCGGACAGGCGTCCGCCGAGCAGGAGCAGTCCACCGAAGGCGATGACGTAGGCGTTGAACACCCAGGTCAGGTTCTCCTGGGAGAAACCGAGGTCGGTCTGCATTTTCGGTAGCGCGATGCCGATGATGGAAGTGTCCATGATGACCATGAATTGGGCTGCGGCGATCAACGCCAGCGCCCACCACTTGCGTGTGGGTGAAACCTGAGTAGACATGACAATCATTCCTTACCGGTACGGGGTATTTGTGAGATGAACGATGACGAGCGCTGGGGTCGACCTACCCCCAACATCGAATCCCCAACCCCCGGTTGACCGCGAATAACTCTGAAGTGATGGCTTTTTCGGGTTTGTTGCCACCTTCTGTGCACATTGCTGTCCTCCTGGATTCCACGCTGCTCCTCTGTGACTACAAATACCTTAGGGGGGTATGGTGTCGAGAGCAAGGAGTGATCCTTACCAAGTCGCCGAAAGTGAGCGCCTCCCAGATCCCCACGGCCTCACGACCGACATCTCGAGAGCACTCCCCGGGGGTATAGACCCAGTGAGCGCAGGTCCTGACCCTTACCGCCTTGCATACCATAGGGGGGTATGGTAAATCTGTAGATGGGTCGCGGCACCCCGATCGCACCTGGCGAACGAATCGAAGAAAGAAGGACATCGATGAGCACCACCACCGTCACCGTCACCGGAATGACCTGCGGGCACTGCGTTTCCTCGGTCCGCGAAGAGATCGGCAACATCCCCGGCGTGACCGCCGTAGACGTCGACCTCGCCAGCGGCCGGGTCGTAATCGACTCCGACTCCCCGATCGAGAAGGCATCGCTCGCCCGGGCAGTCGACGAGGCCGGCTACCAGCTCGCCGGCTGACCGGACTACACCCAGACCCGGACAGGAGATTCCCACGATGAACGCATCGTCGAAGTTCGCCGGATTCACCGTCGGCCTGGCCGCGGTCTTCGCACTCGCCCTCGGGGCCGGGGCCGCCTTCGGCCCCGAGGTGCCCGCACCGGCCGACACACACGACACCTCAACCCACGACGCCGGACCCGGTTCGATTACGGGCGCACCGGTCGCCGAACAAACACCTGGAGGACTGATGGTCACCGACAGCGGATACACCCTGGCACTGGACACGGCGCAGGTTCCCGCCGGCGCTGACGTGCCACTGCGGTTCCGCATCCTGGGCGCCGACGGAGCACCCGTCACCCGCTACGTGGAGAGCCACGACAAGCAACTACATCTGATCGCGGTGCGCCGCGACCTGACCGGATACCAGCACGTGCACCCGGTACTCGACGCCGCCGGAACTTGGTCCGTTCCGCTCGATCTGACCCGCGCCGGGGCGTACCGGGTGTTCGCCGACTTCACCCCCGCCGGCGGTGACGGCGTGACTCTCGGCGCCGACCTGCAGGTCGCCGGTGCCTACGATCCGCAGCCCCTGCCCCCAGTGGCCGCAGCCGCCGTGGTCGACGGGTACACCGTCACCCTCGACGGCACCCTCACCCCGGGTCAGGCGTCGAAGGTCACCCTGTCGGTGGCCCGCGGCGGACAGCCGGTGACGGATCTGCAGCCCTACCTCGGCGCATACGGTCACCTGGTGGCCCTGCGGGCCGCCGACCTCGGCTACCTGCACGTGCACCCGGACGGCCATCCCGGTGATGGTGTCACCGCACCAGGTCCGGGCATCGACTTCTATGTCACCACCCCGAGCGCGGGCGACTACCGCCTGTTCCTGGACTTCCAGCACGATGGAGTGGTGCGGACCGCCGAATTCACCCTGACCGCCGGGCAGAGCTCCGGCGCCGCAGTGCCCCCCGCGCCGGAACCGATGCCCGCCGGGCACGGACACTGACGAAAACCACCACCGGAGAGGAGGAACGATGAATTCCGTCACGCAGCACCCGACCGCCGACGGCCGGGTCGAGCTCGAAATTGGTGGCATGACCTGCGCCTCGTGCGCGAACCGGATCGAGAAGAAGCTCAATAAGCTCGACGGCGTCACCGCCACGGTGAACTACGCCACCGAGAAGGCCCGCGTCAACTACGTCGGGGCTGTGTCGACCGAGGATCTCGTGGCCACCGTCGAGGAGGCCGGCTACACCGCCAAGGTCCCGGCGCCGCCCGCCGCCGATACCGCGGCCGGCCCCGCCGCGGAGCCGGACCCCACGGCCGAACTGCGTCAACGCCTGCTCGTCTCGCTGGTGCTCAGTGTGCCGGTGATCGCGATGGCCATGGTTCCGGCGCTGCAGTTCACCCACTGGCAGTGGCTTTCGCTTACCCTCGCCGCCCCGGTCGTGGTGTGGGGGGCGTGGCCGTTCCACAAGGCCGCCTTCACCAACCTGCGGCACGGCACCTCCACGATGGACACCCTCATCTCGATGGGCACCCTCGCCGCCCTGGGCTGGTCACTGTATGCGCTGTTCTGGGGCACCGCCGGAATGCCGGGCATGACCCACCCCTTCGAGCTGACCATCTCCCGCTCCGACGGGGCCGGCAACATCTACCTCGAGGCCGCCGCCGGGGTGACCACCTTCATCCTCGCCGGCCGCTACTTCGAGGCCCGCTCCAAGCGGCGCGCCGGTGCCGCCCTGCGGGCCCTGCTCGAACTCGGCGCCAAGGAGGTCTCGGTGCTGCGCGGCGGTGTCGAGCAGCGCATCCCAGTCGATCAACTGGCCGTCGGTGACGAGTTCGTCGTTCGCCCCGGGGAGAAGATCGCCACCGACGGTGTCGTCACCGACGGCTCTTCCGCGGTGGATGCGTCGATGCTGACCGGCGAATCCGTGCCCGTCGAGGTCGGACCCGACGACCGGGTCGTGGGCGCCACCGTCAACGTCGGCGGCCGGATCACCGTGCGTGCCACCCGCATCGGGTCGGGCACCCAGCTCGCGCAGATGGCGAAACTCGTCGAAGACGCCCAGACCGGTAAGGCGCAGGCGCAACGGTTGGCCGACAAGATCTCTGGGATCTTCGTCCCGATCGTCATCGCCCTGTCCGTCGCCACGCTGGGTTTCTGGATCGGCACCGGCGGCGGCCTCGCAGCCGCGTTCACCGCCGCCGTCGCCGTACTGATCATCGCCTGCCCCTGCGCCCTCGGCCTGGCCACCCCGACCGCACTGATGGTCGGCACCGGCCGCGGCGCCCAGCTCGGCATCCTGATCAAGGGGCCAGAGGTCCTCGAATCGACCCGCCGCGTCGACACCGTGGTGCTCGACAAGACCGGCACCGTCACCACCGGCAAGATGACCCTGCTCGATGTGATCACCGCCGACGGCGAAGACACCATGAAGGTGCTGCGCCTGGCCGGCGCCCTCGAGGATTCCTCCGAGCACCCCATCGCCGCGGCCATCGCCAAGGGCGCCCGCGACAAGGTCGGCGCCCTGCCGAAAGTTGAGCAGTTCACCAACATCGAAGGCCTCGGAGTGCAGGGCATGATCGACGAGCACGCGGTGGTCGTCGGCCGGGCCCGGCTCCTCGCGGACTGGGCACAGCACCTACCCGCCGATCTCGAAGCGGCCATGACCGCAGCCGAATCCGAGGGCAAGACCGCCGTCGCAGTCGGCTGGGACGGTAAGGCCCGAGCCGTGCTCGTCGTCGCCGACGCCGTCAAGGCCACCTCGGCCGAGGCGATCGGACAGCTGCGCAGGCTGAGCCTGACGCCGATCATGCTCACCGGCGACAACACCGCCGCCGCCCGCGCGATCGCCGACCAGGTCGGCATCGACGAGGTGATCGCCGAAGTGCTGCCCGCCGACAAGGTGGACGTCGTCAAACGGCTGCAGGATCAGGGCAAGGTCGTCGCGATGGTCGGCGACGGTGTCAACGACGCAGCCGCCCTGGCGCAGGCCGACCTCGGTCTGGCGATGGGCACCGGCACCGACGTCGCGATCGAGGCCAGCGACCTGACGCTGGTGCGCGGGGACCTCCGCGCCGCCGCGGATGCGATCCGGTTGGCCCGCAAGACGTTGGGCACCATCAAGGGCAACCTGTTCTGGGCCTTCGCCTACAACGTCGCCGCCCTCCCCCTGGCCGCGGCCGGGTTGCTCAACCCGATGCTCGCCGGTGCGGCGATGGCGTTCTCGTCGGTGTTCGTGGTCAGCAACAGCCTGCGGCTGCGTCGATTCCGGTCCCTCACTAGATAACCGCAGGCAACGCATCCAGGAGGCGTGTGGGGTGGGCGTGTGCCCGCCCGCCCCACCCCGCGCCGGTTAACCCGAATCCGGTCCCGAAAGGACAAGATCATGGCAACGGTGGCAACGACGTTGGTGCGCATCGTCCGACACCCCGTGACCCGGGCGGCGGCCCGGTGCGCGGTGATGTGCGCCGCATCGGCGATCGGCCGCCGGGTCGAGGGCCCACACCCCGCCCTGAATACCCCGGGCGGGCATAATCGGGGGTGCTCGGCATGACACTCGGATTCCAGGAGGACACCATGGCCACCACTCCCGCGGCCACCCACGCACCTGCCGAGACTGACGGCCATGACCATGCCGCGCACGGCTACATCACCGAAAAGGACGCCTACCTCAAGCGCCTCAAGCGCATCGAAGGCCAGGCCCGCGGACTGCAGCGGATGGTCGAGGAAGACAAGTACTGCATCGACATCCTCACTCAGGTGTCCGCGATGACCAAGGCCTTGCAGGCCGTGGCCATGGGACTGCTCGAAGACCACATCAGTCATTGCGTCGTCGACGCCGCCGTTGCCGGCGGTCCCGAAGCCGACGCAAAGATCAAAGAGGCCACCGACGCGATCGCCCGGCTCGTCCGCTCCTGAAAACCCACAGCCCGGCTCGAGGATCAGTCGTCGTCGTCCACCCCGGCGCTCTCGTCGGAGATCTCGACGAGGCGGCGACGGCAATGCATCCGCAACCCACCACACACCCGCGCCGCGGACCGACCGACTGTTTACCTGTACGGGTCTACGGGTACAGGGTGACGAGGCCGACGTTGTTGCAGCGGCGTCCGCCGCCGACATGCCCCTTTCACGAAAGGGAGTCATCGTGAGCACAGCCGAGCAGATGCTCGAGAGCTATCCGAAGAAACTGCGGCACATCGACCAGGCGGCACTTCTGGCCTGCATCGGGGCGCGCGCCGAGTGCGCGCAGACATGCACGGCCTGCGCGGATGCGTGTCCGAGTGAGCCGTCGGTGGCCGACCTGACCGCCTGCATTCGCACCGACCTCGACTGCGCTGCGGCGTGCCTGCGGTGTGAGAGGGCCGGCCGCGAGCTGTTTTCCGCACTCGACTGACCCTCGTCTTCGTCAGCGCATCCGCCGAAAGAAGAGAGAAGGTAGTTGTCGATGAACAAGTCCCTCGCCCTCGGCGCCGCATCGACGGCGCTGCTGCTGGCCCTGACCGCGTGCGGTGACTCCGGCACCGAGGAGAGCACCGCGACCACCAACTCGGCCGCCACCACCTCGGTAAGTGCCGAAAACGGTGCCGCCGAGCACAACGACGCCGATATCGCCTTCGCGCAGCGGATGGTTCCCCACCACAGCCAGGCGATCGAGATGAGTGAAATTCTGCTCACCAAGCAGGGGATCGACCCCCGAGTGGTCGACCTCGCGCAGCAGATCAAGGCGGCGCAGGGCCCGGAAATCGAGCAACTCAACGCCTGGCTGACCGCGTGGGGCCAAGGCACCGCTGCGACCACGACGACCGGCATGAACATGACCGAGTCCATGCCCATGGGCACCGGAATGCAGATGCCCGAGGCACCGGTGGTGATCCCGCCGGCGGGCACCAGTGAAATGGACATGCCCGGCATGGAGGGCGGCGAGGGCATGGAGGGGATGATGTCGGCCGAAGACATGGCTGGCCTGCGCGACGCCCAGGGCGTCGATGCCGCCAAACTCTTTCTCAACCAGATGATCGAGCACCACAAGGGTGCGATCACCATGGCCCAGACCGAGGTGGAGGACGGCCAGAACGCGCAGGCGAAAGCGATGGCGCAAAACATCATCACCACCCAGCAGCAGGAAATCACCACCATGGAACAGATCCTGTCGACCCTCTAAGGCGCGACACGGTCAGCGCGCCGGCGCAACCCATCCATGGTGACCTGCACCAGCCGCTGGACCGGTTCCCGGGTCGAAAGACCGGTGGCGGCGGTCAGGGCGTGCAGGCAGTATCTCGCCAGCTCATCGGCGGCAGACCGCAGCGCCTCCACTACCGTCTCACCCCCTAGGGCCGACGCGGTCACAACGCCGTCCAACGCTCTGTGATGGGAAAGACAGCGAAAACAGTTACTTGCTTGGGGTAACGATGTATATAGTTGCATGCAGAAAGTAAGTCGTCCTCAGGGGTTGTTGCCATGTCCACGCCATCCGCGTCTTCCGTGTCGTCCGTTTCGCTCGGCACGACCGAAGCTCTGATCGACGAGGTGTTCCTCTTCGGTCGGGTGCTTCGTGATGCCCTGGCGTCGGAAGCCGACGACCACCTCCCCCGCGCCCTGACAGGAGTTCTCCTCGTCCTGGCCGGGAGGGGTGAATGCCGGCAGAACGAACTGGCCACGGAAATGTGCGTCAGTCAGTCTTCCCTCAGTCGCCAGATCACCGATCTGGTCGACGCCGGGTACGTCACCCGGCACCCGGACCCTGCGGACGGGCGTGCATTCCGAATACGCGTGTCGGACGACGGCTTGGCGTACGTGAAATACGTACGAACACGACGTGCCGCACGCATGCAAAAAATGCTGACCGGATGGAACGAAACCGAGGCAGCCACGGCCCTCGACTCGATCCGGCATCTGAAGGAAACACTCTTCGATGCCGAGCACCGGATCGTATCGAGCTCGAACCCGATTGGAACACAAAGCGTATGACCGAAACAGATATCCGCACGCCGGTCGGCGAACCGCAGGCCATGAGTCACCGTCAGATTCTCGAAGCCCTCACCGGCCTGCTCGCAGCCCTCTTCACGGCACTGCTGAGCACCACCATCGTCTCCACCGCCCTGCCGACGATCATCGGTGACCTCAAAGGGACGCAGACCGCGTACGCCTGGGTCATCACCAGCGCGTTGCTGGCCAACGCCGCCTCGACGCCCATTTGGGGCAAGCTCTCCGACCTGTTCAACAAGAAGGTCCTGGTCCAGAGCGCGATCGTCATCTTCGTCATCGGTTCGGTGATCGCCGGATTCGCACACAACGTGCCGCTTCTGCTGACCGCGCGTGTCATCCAGGGCGTCGGCATGGGCGGTCTGACCGCGCTCGTCGTCGCCATCATCGGCACCATCGTCTCGCCTCGCGAGCGCGGCCGGTACTCCGGTTACATGGGTGCCGTCATGGCGGTCTCGATGTCGGGCGGCCCGATCCTCGGCGGAGTCATCGTCGACAGCCCCCTCGGCTGGCGCTGGACGTTCTTCGTCTGCGTCCCGCTCGCCGTCGTCGCACTGTTCCTGCTGCAGCGCACACTGCACCTTCCGACGGAGAAGAAGGACGACGTCTCCATCGACTGGCTCGGAGCGCTGCTGCTCACCGCGGGCGTGTCCATCCTGCTCATCTGGGTGTCGTTCGCAGGTAAGGCCGGCTACTACGAGTGGTTCTCCCGCGAGACGGCGCTGTACGTCGGCACCGGCGTGCTCCTCCTCGTGGCAACCGTCCTGGTCGAAGCCAAGGCGAAGGCTCCCATCATTCCGCTGAAGATCGTCACCGAGCGGACCACCGGCCTCGCGATCATCGCGTCCGTCGCCGTCGGTGTCGGAATGTTCGGTTCCACCACCTTCCTCGGCCAGTACTTCCAGACCTCGCGGGGCTACACCCCCACGATGGCCGGCGTCCTCACCATTCCGATGGTCGCCGGGATGCTCATCGGCACGGTCGGCTCCGGACAGCTCATCACCCGGTTCGGGAAGTGGAAGTCGTTCGTCGTCGGCGGCGCCGTCTTGATGATCATCGGTTTCGGGCTGCTGAGCACCCTCGATCACGAGACGAGTCTGACCCTCGTCAGCCTCTACATTGCCATCATCGGTCTGGGCATGGGCATGCTGATGCAGAACCTGGTGCTCGCCGTGCAGAACACTGTCAGCGTCCAGAACATCGGTGCGGCCTCGAGTTCGGTCGCCTTCTTCCGAACCTTCGGTGGCGCCATCGGCGTCTCGGTTCTCGGTTCGGTCCTGGCGACACGGGTCTCCGACCTCTCTGCCGACGGATTCGCCGAGCTCGGCATCCCGGCAGGGTCGAGCAGCGGTGGCGGCAGCCTGGACCTCACGTCCATGCCCGCACCCGTGCAGAGCGTCATTCGTGCTGCATACGGAGACGCGACCGGCCGGATCTTCCTCATCGCCGCGCTCGTCGCCCTCATCACCCTGCTCGCCGTCATCCTGCTGCCCAACCGCCCGCTGCGTCGCACCATCGACCTGTCGAGCGACCAGGATCCGGTGCAGGAACCGGACTACGCCATGGCGGCCGACCGCGCATCGGAGTCGGATACCACGCCGATCCCGTCCGCCGATTCCCGCGGAGGCAGGCACGAGGCGCCCGCCGACCAGCAACCGTTCGCAGGCCTGAGCGCGGACGCTCGTGACCGGCTCCTGTCCCTACTCCTCCCTCAGCCCGAGCAGACCCTGGAAGCGATCGACGAGGCCGAGAAGATTCGCGACGAGGTGAACCGCCTCCGAAACGACCTCAACGCCAAGCTCATCGAATTCGATGCGGTCTGGGATCGTCTGCGCGACCTCGGACTGAGCGAAGACCAGGTGGCCGGCGTGCTCGGCGGCACCCCGGTGACGGACACCGGCAACGGCGTTCTCCTCCGCTGAATCCCCCCCTGTGAGTACTTGTTAACACCCCGCTGTTAACAAGTACTCACAGCATGGGGCGGCGCCACGGACCACGGATCGCCAGAAGCAGCCCGGGCGATTGAATGCTCGCGAACAGCGTCTTCCCGTCTGCGCTGAACGCCGGACCGCAGAACTCGCTGTCGTTCAACTCGTTACGGGCCAGCGCAAAAGGCTCCCCCTCCGCCGTGACCCCCACCAGATGGCTGATGCCGTCGCCGTCCTCGGCGAGGATGACGCCGCCGTGCGGTGACACGGTGATGTTATCGGGGCCGTCGTAGTTTCCGGTGTCCACGGCCGGGTCCGGGTTGACGCCGAACAACGTCTTCAACGTGATGGTCTCCGTCGCCGGGTCGTAGAACCAGACCTGGCCGTCGTGCTCGGCGGCACTGCCGTCGCCGGTACGCGCGAAGCTGGCGACGAAGTAGGCGCCACCGTCACCCCACCACTGCCCCTCCAACTTTCGGCTGCGCGTCACCTGGTCGTCGGTGAACTGTTTGCGCACCGGGGTGCTCTTGGCGTCGCGGTCGGGCACGTCCACCCACTGCACCGTGTACCGGACACCGGGTTCCGTCGCCTGCGAGAGGTCGCGTACGTGGACACCGTCCTGGAAGCACGCCATGGCCTGTAGTGCGCCTGCGGTATCCCCGCCCGACGACTGCGCCAGTCCGCGGAGCGAGCCGGGTCCCCCGCGGAAACCCTGCGGCGGCGTCCACCGGTAGTACAGCCCGTTCGGATCGGAGGCATCCTCGGTCAGGTAGATGGCATTGGTCGCCGGATCGACGGCGACTGCCTCGTGTGCGTACCGGCCCAGGAATTTGTAGGGAACCGGACTCTTGCCCCGGTTGGCGTCCTGTCCGGCCGGATCGACCTCGAAGACGTACCCGTGGTCGAGGAGGAATCCGCCCGTTCCTGCGCGAGCCTCGGTTTCCTCGCAGGTCAGCCACGTGCCCCACGGCGTGATCCCGCCGGCGCAGTTGTTCACCGTCCCCGCCACACTCACGTACTGACCCAGCCACTTCCCTTCCGCGTCCACCGTTGTGGTGGTGGTACCGCCGCGCGCACCCGTGTCGTAGGTGAGCCCCTCGACTGCGGGCACGCCGAACGGCTCGTCCTTGCCGATCTCGTGGTTGCTGACCACAGTGGATCCCCCACCTTGCCGGGCGAACACGCCGTTGGCGTCGAAGTCGCTGGGCACGGACTCCCCGCTGTCCAACTTGGTGTCGCCGGATCGGGACACCACCGTGTACGAGAAGCCGGCCGGGAGCGCGAGGATTCTGTTCGGATCGGGAATCAGCGGCCCGTAGCCGATCGCCCGACCGGGCACCGCGGACGCCACAGCAGGTCGGACGAAGGCCTCGACACTACCGGCGAGCGCCACGCCCAAGCCGGTCAGCGCGGTCCGGCCGAGGAAGCCGCGGCGATTGAGTGGTGCTGTGGTCACTGTCTGTTACCTCCATGCATGCCAACGGGACATCCGGACGCTAGGGAGCGAACATGTCCGACTTCGGCGTCGCACCGTGTCACCGAGGTGAACTGGACGCGAATTCGTTGACATGTGACCAAATGGTCACCTATCGTTGAGCCATGGACGACGATCACGTCTTCAAGGCGCTGGCCGACCCGACGCGCCGCCTGATCCTCGATCGATTGTTCGCCCATGACGGTCAGACGCTGACCGAACTCGAGTCGCAGGTCGAGATGACCCGGTTCGGGGTCATGAAGCATCTGCGCGTACTCGAAGACGCAGGCCTGGTGGTCACGCGTCGTGCCGGCCGGGAAAAGCTGCATTATCTCAACCCCGTGCCGATCCAGCTGATCCACCAGAGGTGGATCGACAAGTACACCGAGCGTCACGCCGCGGCGCTCGCTCAGCTGAAAGCCGAACTGGAGGAAGAGAAATGACTGAACTCGTGCAGATTTATGCCGTGTACATCAAGGCGACGCCCGAGGCGATCTGGGAGGCCGTCACCAAGCCGGAGTGGTCGGAGAGGTACGGGTACGGCGGACACGTGCACTACGACCTCCGGCCCGGAGGCAAGTACGAGTCGCGCGCCAGCGATGACATGAAGGCCCACCCAGGCGTGCCCGATGTCGTCGTCGACGGCGAGGTGCTCGAGTGCGATCCGCCGAAGAAGCTCGTCCAGACGTGGCGCATGCTGATGGACCCCGACAACATCGAAGGATTCACCACGCTCACCTACGACATTGCGCCGTCGAGTCGACCCGGAGTCACGAAATTGACTGTGACGCATGATCTCAGCAATGCCCCGCAGATGGCACGGATGGTCGCGGGCGAGCACGAACCGGAAGGCGCCGGTGGTGGCTGGAACGAGGTCCTGAGCGGACTGAAGACACTCCTCGAGACGGGAGAGCCGATGGTGAACTGGGGCTGAACTTCGGGTCGGTGCGCACGAGTGCCGACACTCGTCGGTGGGCAGCAGTAAGCTGCCCACTATGACGGCCGCGCAGTCGCTCGACGAGGATTTCCTCGCCCTCGCCGACCCTTATCGACGTGAGTTACTGGCCCATTGCTACCGCATGATGGGTTCGCTCCACGATGCCGAAGACCAGATGCAGGAGACGTTCATCCGCGCGTGGCGCGGGTACGGGGGCTACAAGCAGCAGTCGTCGCTGCGCACCTGGCTCTACCGGATCGCCACCAACACCTGCTTGACGGCCTTGCAGAGCCGGTCCATGCGACCCCTGCCCAGCGGACTGGGTGCGCCCGATTCGGATCCCACCGCTGAGCTGGTCCAACGGCACGAGGTGCCTTGGCTCGAGCCGATTCCCGACACCGTGTACGACGACGCCAGCGACCCCGCGAACATCGTCACCTCCCGCGAATCGGTGCGGCTGGCGTTCATCGCCGCCCTGCAGCACCTGCCTCCCCGCCAGCGCGCGGTCCTGGTGCTGCGCGACGTGCTGCAGTGGAAGGCGTCCGAGGTCGCCGCGGCTCTCGACAGCACGACTCCCGCGGTCAACAGCCTGCTGCAACGGGCCCGCGCGCAGCTCGAACTGGCCATGCCCACCACCGACACCCTCGTCGAACCGGAATCCCCGGAGGAAAAGGCCCTCCTCGAGCGGTACGTCACGGCCTTCGAGAACTACGACGTCGAGGCGATCGTGGAGATCTTCACCAAGGAAGCCGTGTGGGAGATGCCGCCCTTCGACGGCTGGTACCTCGGTGGTGAGAACATCGGCCGGCTCATCAGCAACAACTGTCCGGCGCAACGTGCCGGCGACATGCGCCTGCTCCCCTCGTGGGCGAACGGCCAGCCCGCCTTCGGCCTTTACATGCGAGGCGAGGACGGCGTGCACCGGCCGTTCCAGCTCCACGTCCTCGACGTCACGGCCGGTGGAGTCGCGCACGTCGTCTGCTTCTTCGATCTCGACCTGTTCGAGAAGTTCGGGCTGCCGCAGACTCCACCGACCTGATCCTTACGCGGGTACGGCCGTCGGATCCATCCACATGACCTCCCAGACGTGACCGTCGAGGTCGCGGAACGCCCGGCCGTACATGAAGCCCTCGTCCTGCAACTTGCCCCATGCACTTCCGCCTGCGGCGAGGGCCTTGTCCACCAGGGCGTCGACCTCCTCGCGGCTTTCGGCCGAGATGCACAAGAGGGCCTCGACCGCTTTCGAGGTGTCGCAGATGTCGACCTCGATGAAGTCCCGGAACTTCGGCTCGACGAGAAACATCACCGACGTGGATTCGTTGATCACCATCGCGGCGCACGAATCGTCGCTGAAAGTGGCATTGAACTCGAACCCGAGATCACCGAAGAACTTCTTGGTGGCGTCGAGATTCTTGATCGGCAGGTTGACGAAGAGCATCCGGGACATCGCAATCTCCTTCTCGAAGTCCTTCCCCAGCGGAAGGTCATCGATACAGACTGCCGTCGTCCTCGAAACTCATCGGTGAATCGGAAACTACTTCTTCTCAGCTTTCGGCGAGGTCCAGGAACGCGCCGATCACCACTTGCCCGACGGCAGCCACCTCGTCCATATGCTCTCCAGACGGTGCCGTGCCGGCGGGCATGTGGTTCTGCATCACCGACAGGTGCTCGCGCGTCAGCTCGACGTGGAACTGCAACCCGTATGCGCGCCGACCGAGCCTGAAGGCCTGGTTCTCGTAGGCCTCACTACTCGCGAGCCGTGTCGCCCCCTCCGGAAGATCGAAGGTGTCGTTGTGCCAGTGAACGACGGCAAACTGACTTCCGGCCGAACCGAACACGGGATCGCGGGCGCCCTCGTCGGTCACTGTCACGAGTCCGGCACCGTGCTCCGGAACCGGACCGGTCCGAACATCACCGCCGAAAGCAGCGGCGAGAAGTTGAGCGCCGAGGCAAATTCCGAGAACCGGGAGCCCGGCGTCGACTGAATCCCTGATGAATTTTCGCTCTCGCGGAAGTTGCGGGTGGGTAACATCGTCCAACGCACCCATCGGACCGCCCATCACCACGAGACCGCCGATGTCGTCGGCGGCGGGAAGTTCGAAGGCGTGATACATCGGGTATTCGACGTAAGAAATCCCGCGGTTCTTCAAAAGGGCCCCAACCAATCCCGGCCCCTCGAACGACACGTGTTTCACTACCGCCCACGGCTTGTCCATGCCGTGATTGTCGCTGATATGGGACTTTCGACTCTAGCCAGGGCACACTCACTCGAATTCCGCACTGGGTGCACAATTTTCGCTTGTTCACGTGGGTGTCACATACCCCGCGCCGCCACCTCGAGTTGGACGCTTGTCTAGTGGCATGGCTCACGGAAAACCTGGTACAAATACCAGCGTCACTGATTCGTGACCCGTCCCATATCGATTAGTTATTAAGTGGTGGCGCCCGACAAGGGGGCCACCGTCCCCCGCCGTCACCTCAAACCAGAGACGAAACCTCCCGCGATCCGGGAAACGTCCCCGGGATGGAAAGGGCAATAGATGCCGCTCCCCATGTCACCTCTCGACTCGATGTTCCTCCTCGGCGAGTCTCGCGAGCATCCTATGCATGTCGGCGGTGTCGAAATCTTCCAGCCGCCGGAGGGTGCCGACACGCACGACATCCGCGCCATGCTCGACCGCGCACTCGCCGAAAGCACCGGAGCAATTGCCCCGAAACTGGCCAAGCGTGCGCGTCGATCCCTGTCCTCGTTCGGTCAGTGGAGCTGGGAGACGGTCGACGAACTGGACCTCGAGCACCACATCCGCCACGACGCCCTGCCCGCTCCGGGCACCGAGGCCGAGTTGATGGCGCTGTGCTCGCGGTTGCACGAATCCCTCCTCGACCGGAGCCGGCCGTTGTGGGAGATGCACCTCATCGAGGGCTTGAGCGACGGACGCTTTGCTGTCTACACCAAGATCCATCACTCGGTTGCCGACGGCGTCACCGCGATGAAGATGCTGCGCAACGCGCTCAGTGAAAACTCCGAGGAGCGCGATATGCCCGCTCCGTGGGAGCGTGCACACACACGACCGCCCCGCGCGCAGTCTTCGGGCGGATTCAGCCTCTCCAACCTTGCCGGCGCCACGCTGCGCACCGCGCGCGACACCGCCGGAGACGTTGCCGGACTCGTTCCCGCACTCGCCGGAACGATCACTCGGGCGTTCCGCGACAAGGGTGGTCCGCTCGCCCTGTCCGCTCCGAGAACTCCCTTCAACGTTCCCATCACCGGTGCACGCCAGTTCGCTGCCCAGTCGTGGCCGCTCGAACGCCTGCGCCTGGTGGCTAAACTGTCCGACTCCACCATCAACGACGTCGTCCTCGCGATGTCATCGGGTGCGCTGCGCAGCTACCTCGAGGATCACGACGCGCTCCCGGCGGAGCCCCTGGTCGCGATGGTGCCGGTGTCCCTGCAGAACCAACGCCAGGCGGCGACGGGGAACAACATCGGTGTCCTCATGTGCAACCTCGGCACGCACCAGCCGGATGCCGCGGATCGGCTGGACACGATTCGCACCAGCATGTGCGAAGGCAAAGAGGCGCTGGAGTCGATGAGCGCCACCCAGATCCTGGCGATGAGCGCTGTCGGTGCGGCGCCGGTCGGCGCGAGCATGCTCTTCGGGCACAACTCGCGGCTGCGTCCGCCGTTCAACCTCATCATCTCGAACGTTCCCGGGCCCAGCGCCCCGCTGTACTGGAACGGTGCACGGCTCGACGCCATTTACCCGCTGTCCATTCCGGTGGACGGCCAGGCGCTGAACATCACCTGCACGAGCAACGACGACATCATCTCCTTCGGAGTCACCGGTTGCCGCAGCGCGGTGCCCGACCTGAAGTCGATCCCGGCGCGGCTCGGCCACGAGTTGCGCGTCCTCGAGGAGTCGCTGGGGATCTGACGGGTCAGGTTTCGGCGCGGTCGCTGTGCCCGAGGTGGCGGTCGGAGCCACGAGGAATGGTTGGGGCACAATAGGTCCGAATCATGTGGGGTCGGGAGCGATGTAGCGGAAAGTGAACGGTGGGGGTGCGGCGGGGTCGATGATCCACGCACCGCCCTTGGCGGTCTTCGTGGCCGGGGGCACCCGGGCCGATCTGTGTGTGGGTGCCGTCGCCGCAAGGTCGTCGAGAACCTCACCATGGGTGCACCACAGCGTTCCGTCGATGTCCGGGGCGCACAGCGCGGCGAACAGTCGATCGACCGGGGCACCCGGCGCGAGCAAGCAGTGATCCTCGACAGTGAGTCCCCGGGCCGCGGCCAACGGCGCGAGTGTGCCGCGGCACCGCACGGTGGGGCTCGAGAGCAACGCGCGTATCTCGATTCCGGCCAGCGCCGCCACCAGGTGGTCGGCCTGCCTGCGACCGAGCCCGCTGAGCGGGCGGGCGGCGTCGGGGCCGTGCCACTGCGTCTTGTTGCCCGCGTGCGCGTGGCGTACGAGTACGAACATCGCCCCTCCGCGGAACCATTGTTGGGGTGAACCGACAATCCTTGGGGGCAGCAAGGACTCAGACCCGCCGATTGCTGACCTCGCGACAGTCTATTGAGCGGACGCACCGCGGTGTCGAATTCGTGAAAAGTTACTTCTTCAGATCAGGCGGTCCGGCAGGTGAATCGCTGGTGGGCGAGTCATATTCGCGCACCGGGTGCAGGGGACGCCATCAGCGGTGTGGATCGCTCAGAACGCAGGTTCGGTCATCGAGGTGAGCTGTTCGTCGGCGTAGCGCTCGACGAGCAGGGGCACGAAGTCGCGGATCTTGCGGCCGCGGAAGTGGTTGTGCGCGGACATCACGACGACGCTCACATCGTGGCGCGGAATGTGCGGGTGTTTGCAGGTCAGTCTCTCGATGACCTGTTCGATGAGCTGGCCTTCCTCATCGGTGCTTATCACTCCTCCATCGTCCCCGGCCGGGCGCGCGGTGGTCAAGGGTCAAAGGAACGTAAAAGGACGGCTCGACTTTCGCAAAGACACGCCGACGACCCGGCACAGGGTCGTACATCTGTTGGACGTTATCTGTTCATTTTCCGTTCACCGAGGAATAGGGTTGCGGGTGGGGTAATTCGAGCCCACTTCGCATCGGAATTTTCGCGGTGGGCGTGCGTTCGCGGATTGGGTGGAGTGCAGATGAACATTCTCGCGGGAACCGCACGGGTCGTTACCGGGGCCGGAGAGGCCGCGGTCGCCACGGTGGGCGCAGTAGGTGGCGCCACTGTGGGTAGCGTCGTCGGAAGTCTTCGAGGTACGGCCGAAGGTGCCATGGAGGGAGCACGCTACGGGAGCCATTCGACGCCGGCGGCGCTGCTGACCCTAGGCGCGGTCGGCACCGTCGGCCTGGTCGAGTGGCCACTCGTCCTCGCGGCCGGTGGCACGGCGCTGGTGCTGCGTCAGCTCACACCCGCGCGGCCGAAGGCTGCTGCCGCCACGCCGACGGCCGGGTCGACCCCGAGTAAGCCCACCGCTGTACCCACTCCGAAAGATCGTGCCAAGCCCGCCAGGTCCGGAAAGACGTCCGGATCAACGCTGTCGACCGTCCCGGCGCAGCCGGAGCCGTGATTGCCGGAACACTGGTGAAGGGACTCGCGTCCTTTTCCAGTCGGTGCGTGCATACCGGGACGCGGGCCGCCACGTTAGGCGCAGCGGCCGCGCTCGACGCCACCCTGGTGGGTACGGCCACCGCCCTCGGAGTCGGATCGGTGTTGCTCAAAGGACCGGCCGCGGTGTCGGCGGGGGCGCCGTCGCCACGTGCGGTCGCCCGAACCGTTGCCGGCGTGGCCCGAGAGGCCGCCGGGGGCACACCGGTGCGGCGGTGCGGCTCGGGGTCCGGGCGGATGTGGGTCGAGGTACGCGGTCTCGACGGTCCGCACGGATCCGTGCTGGCTGAACGGGCACTGGCCGCCGTACGGGCGGTGCCGGGAGTCGAGGACGCACAAGTGCATCGCCCGTGGTCGCGGATCGTGGTGACTGCCGGTGCTGCTGCGCCGAGCCCGGAAGCGCTGTGTCGAGTTGTCGCCGCGGCCGAAACCGCATCGGTCACAAAGGCTTCGGGTCAGCGTCCGATCGACCTGCCCGGCGACGACGTGGTGCTGGTCGCCCGGGCGGTCGGTGCCGCGGCCGCCACCGTGGGCTTGGGTGTGGCGCTGGCCGGGCGATTACTGCGGTTGCCCCGGCTTCCGGCCGTCCTGGCTTCGGGGGTGATCTCCGTCGACTACCAGCCGCGGCTGCGCGGATTGGTGGAGAAGGCGGTGGGCCCGGGCGCCACCGATCTGCTGTTCGCGGGCGCGACCGCGACCGTCTACACGCTGACCTTGTCGCCGGATTCACTTGCCGTCGAGGCCGCGCTTCGGGGTGCGCTCCTTGCGGAGGCCTTGTCTGGCCGGCGGGCGTGGCAACGGGTGGAGCCGGCTCTTCCCGCCGCCGTCGGCGGTCCCCCGCCCCTGCCACGGCAGGTCCGACCCACCGGTCCGGTCGAGCGGTACGCCGAACGCGCCGGCGTGGCGGGTCTGGCAGGTGACGTGGCACTCGGCGCCCTGACCCGCAACCCCGTCAACATCGGAACGGCGACGATGGTGACCGCCCCCAAGGCGACCCGTTCCGCGAGGGAGCTGTTCGCCAGCACCCTGTGCCGAGGAGTGGCCGACCGGCACGACGTGCTGCCCCTGCACCCAGAGGCCCTGCGCCGCCTCGACCGGGTCGATGCTGTGGTGATCGATCCCCGCGCCCTCTACACCCCGGCGCTGACCGTCAGCCGGGTTCTCGGGGTTCGCGACCGGGATCGGACCCGGGTGTGGGAATCGGCCCGGACCGCGGTCCAGCGCGGCGTTATCGGTCCAGGCTGGCATCCGGTCAACGCCGTGCCCGGCGCCGCGGTCAACGAACCCGACGACGATGCCTGGGTGCTGGTCAGCTCGGTCCACGACCCGTACGCGTCCGCGGTCGTCGCCGAGGCCCGGCGCGCGCAGGTCGAGGTCGTTTCGGTCGACGACGACGCCCTTCGTTCGCTGCGTAACGGTTTCGACCGGCTGGTCCCGCCGGTCGGATCGACCGATGACACCCTGTGCCACACCGTGACTGAGCTCCAACGAGAAGGTCGAGTAGTCGCGGTCGTCGCGGCGGAGGCGCCGCAGGCCGTCGGGCGTGCGGACGTCGGGATAGGTGTCACCCGCGACGGTGCTCCGTCGCCGTGGGATGCACACCTGTGGGCAGCCGACCTGACCGGGGTGTGGCGCATCCTGCACGCGATCCCGGCGGCGCGGACCGCCAGCCGTCGGGGTATCGAAATCTCTGCGCAGGCGTCCGCACTCGGCACCCTGCTGATGCTGCCCGGTGTGCCCGGCAGCGGACCGGAATCGGTCACCGCCGGGGCGGCCCTGGGGCTATGGATGGGACGCTCGAAGGCGCGCAGAGTGCTCACCGCGCCGCTGCCCGCACCCCGGCCGGGGCATGAATGGCATGCGATTCCCGCCGCCGAAGTGCGCGAGTTGTTACCCCCGCCGCGTAGGGACGACCACACCGCCCAGCTTCCGAAAAGCCGATACTCGGGGCTCGCCGCCACCGGACCCGCACGTGCACTCGGTCGCATCGGCGTCCGGCCCGCCCTGTCCGCCTGGGGGTTCCTCCGCGCCGTGCGTGACGAATTGGACGATCCACTGACCCCGATCCTCGCGACCTGTTCCGCGGCGAGCGCGGTCCTGGGCTCACCCATCGACGCGGTACTCGTCGGGTCCGTGCTCGTGCTCAACGCCGGCATCTCGGCAACCCAGCGTCTGCGCGCCGAAGAGGTCTTGAATCGCCTTCTCGCTGTCCAGGATGCGCCGGCACGGAAGCTCACCGATCTCGGAACATCCTATGACACAGTGGATGTCGCCGACGTCGAGGCCGACCGCCGCTACGTCGACATCGCCGCGGACCGGCTCCGGCCGGGCGATGTGATCGAGGTCCGCCCCGGCGAGGTGGTTCCCGCGGACGGACGATTACTCGCCGCCGAGGGGGTAGAGGTCGACGAGTCGGCGCTGACCGGGGAATCGCTTCCTGTAGTCAAACAGACACTTCCCACACCGGGTGCGCCGCTGGCCGAACGCACCTGCATGCTCTACGCCGGCACCACGGTGCTGACCGGAACCGCGGTGTCCCTGGTGACTGCGACCGGCCGCGGCACCGAAACCCGACGCGCCACCGCCCTCGCACCGGCGAAGGTGCGGGAGGTCGGCCTCAATGCCCAGCTGGGCCGGCTGACCCGGCGGGCGATGCCGATCAGTTTCGGTGGTGGCGCCATCGTCACCGGAATCGGTTTGCTCCGCGGCGCCGGTGTGCGATCCGCCGTCACCAGCGGAGTCGCGGTCATCGTGGCGGCGATCCCCGAAGGACTTCCGCTGGTGGCCACGCTCGCGCAGATGTCCGCCGCCCGTCGACTCACCACGTCCTCGGCGCTGGTCCGCGTGCCCCGCTCGGTCGAAGCACTGGGTCGGGTCGACGTGGTCTGTTTCGACAAGACCGGAACCCTGAGCGAGAACCGCCTACGGGTGACCGCCGTCGAACCGGCACCCGGATGTTCGCGGAAACAGGTGCTGGCCTACGCCGCCCGCACCGGGTGGTCGTCGAACGGCGGGCCGCCCGATCACGCCACCGACGTCGCCATCGTGGACGCCGCCGACACCGAATCGGCGCCCGACGGCGACCGGACCCGGCAGGCCTACCTGCCGTTCCATTCCGGCCGGTCCTACGCCGCCGCCGTGTCCGGCACCCATCTCGCGGTCAAGGGTGCACCCGAGGTGATGCTCGAGGCCTTCGGCGAATCCGACGAATCCACGCTCGCGGGGCGGGTGGAATCGATGGCGGCGGCCGGGCTGCGGGTTATCGCCGTCGGGCAGCGCAACCTCACCGCGGACGAAGCGGCGGCGGCTGCCGAGGACCCCGACGCCCTGGCACGACTCTGCGAGCACGATCTCGAGCCCGTCGGGTTACTCGGCCTTGCCGACACTCCCCGCGCCGATGCCGCCGGCCTGCTGCCCGCGCTACTCGACCAGGGTGTCGGCGTCCGGCTGATCACCGGAGACCACCCGGTCACCGCCATCGCCATCGCCGAAGAATTGGGCATGCCCGTCACGCCGGACCAGGTGATCAGCGGCACCGATTGGGACGACCTCTCGCATCGCGAGCAGGAACGCGCCGTCGAGCGCTGCCTGGTTTTCGCCCGGATGTCCCCCGAACACAAGGTGCAGATCGTGCAGACCCTCGAGCGGATCGGGCGAGTGTGTGCCATGGTCGGCGACGGAGCCAACGACGCCGCCGCCATCCGGGCTGCCAGTGTCGGTATCGGCGTCGCGTCGCACGGCAGCGCTCCCGCCCGCGGCGCGGCCGACGTCGTCCTCCTCGACGGCCGAGTCGGGGCATTGCTGGAGGCACTGGACGAGGGCCGCCAGTTGTGGCGGCGGGTGCAGGCCGCCGTAGCGGTGCTCGTGGGCGGCAACGCCGGAGAGGTGGCGTTCGCCCTCATCGGCAGCATCGCCACCGGCCGCTCCCCGTTGAACGCGCGCCAGTTGTTGTTGGTGAACATGCTCACCGACGCGCTCCCCGCGGCGGCCCTGGCGGTCAGCGCGACCAACCACAATGGAAACGGCATCGCCCGCGGTCCGGACGAGGCAGCGCTACTGCGCACCGTCGCCTTCCGTGGCACGACCACCGCGGCCGGAGCCACAGCGGCCTGGGCAATGGCCAGCCTGACCGGCGGTCCGCAGCGTGCCTCCACCGTCGCCCTGGTCGCACTGATCGGAACCCAGCTCGGCCAGATTCTGCTCGACTCCCGCAGCCCGCTCGTCGTCACCACGTCCGTCGGGTCCCTCGCCGTCATGGCCGCGTTGATCAGCACCCCCGGAGTGAGCCAATTCCTCGGTTGCGTGCCCCTCGGGCCGCTGGGGTGGACGCAGGGCCTCGGTTCGGCCGCGGCGGCAACGGCCGCAGCCGCGATCACCCCCGACCTACTCGGTCGCGCACCCGGAATCAGCCACACGATCCGAGAAGTACTCCGCACCGACCACACCCACGACCGCACCTTGTCTTTCACGACGGTTCCCGGCGACCTCGTCGAAGTGCGGAAGGATTGAAGGGTCAGTCGACGATCTCGACCACACCCGCCCGCACCAGCAGCGCGTACAACTCGCGCAACGGCGGAGTAATCGCCTGCGCCACCACGGACACGATCGGATCCGCACTTACGTCGATTCCTGTTTTCGCCACGCCGCCACGATGCCGACCCGAAACCAACTCCCGGTAAACCCCATGCAGTGCGGAGGCAACCAATGGCCGACACCCCAGCGGATCACCCTGACACCGCGCACACCGGTCGGAGAGCGAACGGTCCGCATCCATGCGATCGTATCGGCGAAGCGAAGTGGCCTGCTCCGATACATCAGCGGCGGCTGCTGCACATGGTGGACCGAAGCAGGCGACCTCGAGGCGATCCAAGGAAAACGCGTGAACTCATTCAGCGTCCCGACCGCAATCCCTGCGTGCGTGGTGCTCGTCCACGCCGATGTCCCACGACCCGTCGTCGACCGCATTCGAATGGCCGACATCGACGCGCCCGACCTGGCGGTCCTCGACCTACGGCCAGAACGACGTCGCGCACATGACGCCGTACGGACGCTGAGGGCAACCCGATTCAACGGGGCACTCGTGGTGGTCAGCCAGCGTGATGCCGGCCACGACCGAATCACTGCCCTCGAGGCAGGCGCGGATGATGTTCTGGACGTGCAGATGGGCGAGGAGGAATTTGTGGCGCGGATTCGCGCGGTACTTCGCCGTGCCAAATCCGTGCAGCATCCGCCGACGACACCGATGGTGCCGGGTCTGTCCTTGCATTGGGGGTGCAGAACCGTCGAATGCAATGGCTTGCGCAGGGCCCTCACCCAGACCGAATTCAATCTCATGGTGGTGCTGACCATGAATGCCGGCCGAATTGTTCTGCGCCGGCACCTCCTCCTGATCGTGTGGGGAGCCGCGAGTGAATCGAGGGCGAGGAAGGTCCTGAACACCTACATCTGCGCGTTGCGGCGCAAGTTGGCGTCAATCGGTGCCCAACACACAATTCAGACGATCCGCGGAGTCGGTTTCTCCCTGCAACCACAATGCCGGACTGCCTGAATAACTGAACTCCGCGTTCTCCTTTGGCGCGTAATGTGAAGGGCGGTCGACGCCGTGCGACCGAACCCATAACCCTCTCGGGAGGTTGTCATGAATATCGTCGATCGCGCCGCCCGTACCGTCGGTCGAACTGCGGACATCGCGATTGCGGCGACGGGAGCGGTGGGCGGCAGCGTCGTCGGAGGAACGCTGGGAGCCGTCAAGGGCGTGTTCCAGGGCGCCGGGGCCGGGCTGCGCGGCGGAGCCGGTCTGGGGATCAGGTCGGTGGACAAGATCCGCGGCCGCACGCCAGACTCCGACACACGCCCCGCACACACACGCACGAAGTCCACCGAAGGCGACACCTCCACGTCGACGTCAAAGGCCAAGCGGAAGTCGACGTCGAAGTCCGCGACGGGGCCGAAGCCCCGCGCCCAGTAAGTCCTTCGTCGCCTCGACCTCCGTCGACATGAGCCTGAGCGCGTACCTCACAGGATCGGTTCTGCTGCCGGTCCGAGTAGCCCGGCGGGGCCTGCAGGCCGGCACCTCGATCGGCATCACGCTGGTCGACACCACCGTCACCGGCGCCGCCGCGGTGGCCGGCGTCGGGATGAGCGTCTACGTAGATCTCATACTATCTGCCACTGGTGTGGCGTGTGTCGGAGATGTACGTGTGTCACGGCTACCCGCATCACCTTGCGGCGGTGCGGGTTCGACCGTGTCCCATACCGACGCTTGTGGTGCAGGAACATGCTGTTTCGGAGTCACCCCCACCCGCGGCGTTGCGGTGGGCAGGCTGCGGCGGACCCGGCGATGCCGCGGCCTGCGCGGGGTCGGGCTGGTCTTGTCCCGGGACTTGCGCACCGGTGCGTGCTCGGCGACCTGGATCGCGGGCAAGCGCCCTCGCCGACGGGTGGCCTTGCATTTGCCCAGCAGTGCCCGTTTGGCCAGGTTCACCCCGGCAACGTGGTCCCGGTTGCCGCCGACCCGGCAACCTGAACACCACGCCGTGTGATAGCCGCCGGGGCGCGCAAGCGGTTCGTCGCAGCCCGGACATTGTGCGGACGATCCGCGGGCGGGCACCGAGACCACGGTGATACCGACGGCTGCGGCGGTGTGCGCGAGCGCGGTGACCGCTTGACGGCGGGCGGACTGCGCGGCCCGGTTGTTGTTGACCCGACCGTGCCCGCGGGTCTCGAGGGTCGTGAGATCTTCCACCGCGATCATCTCCGCGCCCGATGCGGCGGCGGAGTCGGTGACCTGGCGGGCGAAGTGGAACGCGAGTTCCCGGTTGATCTTCCCCCGCTTGATACCCACCGCCTTCCGGTGGGCGTCGAGGACGGCGATCTTCGTCTCCAGTTGGGCGCGGACCTCGGGTGGGGCGGTGGCGGCCAGTCGCGTCAACCGGGCCGCCTTGCGGTGCAGCATCTGGCCTTCGGTCTGCAGGCGGGCCAGTTTGATTCCGAGGCCGCGGTCGTCGTACGTCCAGCCCCGGTAATCCGAGGACAACCCGGCCGGGCCGTCGGCGGTGATGGCGGCGGCGCCGAGTGTGGACGGGGACCAGTCGACCCCGACCGCGACCGTGCTGGCCGTCAGATCGCCGGCAGGGATGAGTTCGGTCGCCGCGCACCGCCACAGCAAACCTTTCCGGTCGAGGACCAGGGCCGGAAGATGCCAGTCGGTAATCGCCCGGCCGTGCAGGTGCGCGGGGATCGCGGCGGTCAACCGGACCCGCCGCCACTGCGCCCGCCCCGCCGGGGCCGCGCTGGTGGGCAGCTTCACCGTCAACACCAGCTCGTGGTCCGCCGCGGTGAGCTGTGCGAGCTGCCGATCGGCGGCGGAGAGTCCGGCCATCGCCGCCATCCGGGGTGGTTCCTGCACGTCGGTGATCCGCAACCGGGTCGACTTCGCCCCGTCACTGCGGCGAGAGAATGCGACGAGCTGGCGTTGCACGCCGCGGGCGAAACCCAATGGCACAGAGTCGCCCGGTTCGGTCGGCGGCGCCAGAGTGCCGGTGACCGGATCGAACCGCTCGGACAGTGCCGCGATCGCCGCATCCCGGAAGGCCAGGGTCCGCACAGACGCCATCACCTGCGCCGTCACCACCCTGCTCACCCGTGAGGGCACGTAGATTCCGTCCGGGTAGTGCGGGTTCCAGCCGAGGCGGGCCGCAGCGACGTGACCCTGTGCGGGCAGCCTGCGACCCGCACCGTCCAGTCCGGCGGCGAGCACGTCGAACGTGACCGGCTGCCACAGCCGTGCCGTCAACTCGGTGCCGGCCGCCGCTATCAGGTCGAGGAGCCACCCCACCCGGGTGTCGAGGTCGTCGAGTCCAATCGGCTCACCGGTCGCGTCGTCGACCGCCACATGGGCGCGGGTGGTGAACGCGAACTGCCGCTGCGCAGTCGATTCCGGCCCGATCATGCCGGCCGACCCGGCGCCAGGCACAAACCGAACAAATCCGGGCCGATCGGTCTTCCGAGAAGAGCTGCCATCCCCGAGAAGCTCATCGATCCCCCCTTTCCCCGCCCTCTGCCACGCCACCTCTCATAGGGCCAAGACTGTAACGCCACCCTCCGACAAGAACCGCACGATCCGAGCCACCTGTGAACCGAGCCAATCGATCCCGCCACACCACACCAGGTGTCGGCCCCCGGGCCGCGTCGTCGAGCATCCGGCCGCGTCCCGCCCGCTGCTCCCTCGAGACACGAACCGCGATCCTTGCAGATCCGATACATCGCACCATATTGCTCTTCCGCAACATCTTGCTGTTCGGCTGGCGACGCCTCCCACCCTGCCGAAACCGGCACCCCAATAGCACCTTCGTCCTCTCGGGAGTCGCTCCCGCACAACATGATAAGTCCTGCGCAGATTGGCACCCCGGTCCGCGCGGCTATAGAGTTGGGGACCCGAACCCCGCGCGCCGAGAAGGCAACCGGCCCTCCGTCGGCGTCCTTGCTCACCTCAACGACCGGAGCCCACGAGTTCCGGAGACGCCAATCAGAGATGACAGACAGTGCCAGAAACTGATAGCGAGTATTAGATACGTCTGCAACAGATGAAAGCCTGGCCACCGCCCCCCTGCGGGGAGGCGCGGTGTCGGCGCGGGATATGGCACGGGAATTCCTCGGGGGCGCACCGTCCCGCCGATACTGGTGCGGATTCGACCGAATCTGGATGGAGGTCCGCGGGCTCGACACCCACGAGGGTTCCCAAGTCGGCACCGCAGTCCTCGCCGCCGTGCGTGCCCTGCCCGGCGTGAGCGCAGCAGACCTCAACTACGCACTCTCGCGGATCGTCGTCGCCGTCGACGACGACACACCGTCTCTGACACAGCTCTGCGACACTGTGTGCAACGCCGAAAACTCCGTCCGCGCACCGGAACACGAACGGCCGCTCGATCTACCCGGCGACGACGTCGTCCTCGCCGGGCGGATAGCCGCACTGGCAACCACCGGAGTCGGCCTCGGTGTGTCGCTGGCCGGGGACTGGCCGACCGACACGCCGTGCTGCCGCTGCGGCCACCGGCGTTGCGCCGCCTCGATCGGGTCGACGCCGTGGTGATCGACCCGCAGATCCTCACCCCGGCCGCACCCGATGCACACGTGCTGGACTACATCCGGCACGCCGGCATCCGCACGGTCTCGCTCCGGAGCCCGGCCCTCGGCGACGGACAGAACAGCTTCGACGAACTCCACGAGCCCGCCGACGCCCCCGACACCGCCCTGCACGACGCGGTCGAACAGCTACAGAGCCGAGGTGCCATCGTCGCGGTGATCGCCGCGCACGCCCCGCATGCTCTGGCAGCGGCGGACGTGGGTATCGGCGTGGTCGACGACCAGGAACCGCCCTGGTATGCCGATCTGTTGGTCGACGACCCGTCGACCGCCTGGAGGATTCTGTGCGCCGTACCGGCGGCGCGAGCCGCGAGCCGCCGGGGCGTCGAACTCGCCACCGGCAGTTCACTACTCGGTGCAGTGCTGCTGTTGACAAGCATTCCTTTCGACAGCACCGAACCCGTGACCGGTGGGGCCGCCGCCGGACTGTGGATCGGTCACCGCCTGGCACGCCGGACCCTCGACGACCCCCTTGCCGAACACGACCGCAACCGCCCACACCCGGACGACGCCCACCGAACACTTCGCGACCAGGTCCACCGAGCCGAGCGCTTCGCCCTCGCGCTGCCGCGCGGCGGGCACCTCCCAATCCCCACCCCCGAACAGACCGCGTATCTGGCCGCTCTGACGCTTCTCGTCGCACTGCAGATCATCGATTGGCCCGTCGCCCTCGTGATCGCCGCCGGGTACGTCGCCATCACTGGTCGTCGGCGCCCCGAGCGTGCGCTCGCCCCGTCCGCGGCCTGAACGAAGCACCGCCGCGCGGCCAACCCGCGAACTCTGGGGCCGTGTACCCGGTGCCGCTGCCATCGACTACTCGATGCCGCCACTGACCGATGGGAATACCGCCCCGGCTAACTCACATCTCACCTGACCGTAACCTACTGTTGCGTAACCTACGCTAGCGTAGACTCATGGCGATTTCGGATATCACTGACTACGCCCATCTGACCGAAGCGGATGTCGAGGCGCTCGGTGTCCAGTTCGACGCGATCCGACGCGATATCGAAGCCTCGCTCGGCGAAGATGATGCCCGATATATCCGCGACGCGATCCGGCTGCAGCGGTTCCTCGAAACCGGGGGTCGCGCACTGCTGTTCGCGAGTTGGTTCCCGCCGGCCTGGTTCGGGGGTACGGCGCTGCTCGGCACCGCCAAAATCATCGAGAACATGGAGCTCGGCCACAACGTGATGCACGGCCAGTGGGATTGGATGAACGATCCGGAGATCCACTCGTCGTCTTGGGAGTGGGACATCGCCGGAGTGTCGGCGCACTGGAAGCAGACCCACAACTACATTCATCACAAGTACACCAATGTGCTCGGGCTGGACGACGATGTCGGCTACGGCCTGCTGCGCGTCACGCGCGATCAGCGCTGGCGGCCGTGGAGCGTCGGCAATCCGGTCTACAACCTGCTGTTGCAGCTGTTCTTCGAGTACGGCGTAGCTTTGCAGCACTTGGAGCTGGGTAAGGTGACCAAGGGCGGTGTCGATCGTGTCGAGTTCGTGCGCAGAGGCCGCGAGGTGCTTGCCAAGGTCGGCAAGCAGATCGCCAAGGACTATGTCGTCTACCCGGCACTGACCGGTCCGGCGTTCCCGCTCACGTTCACCGCGAACCTGACGGCGAACATGATCCGCAACGTCTGGTCCAACATGGTCATCTTCTGCGGGCATTTCCCCGATGGCGCGGAGAAGTTCACCGAGGCTGAGGTGGAGGACGAAACGCAGGGGCAATGGTATCTGCGGCAGATGCTCGGCAGCGCGAATTTCGAGGCGGGGCCGGTCATGGAGTTCCTCGCCGGCAACCTTTGCTACCAGATCGAGCATCACCTGTTTCCGGATCTGCCGAGTAACCGGCTGCGTGAGATCTCCGTGCGTGTTCGTGCCCTGTGCGAAAGGTATGACCTGCCGTATACGACCGGATCGCTGCCCGTGCAGTACCTGAAGTCTTGGCGCACCATCGCCAAGCTCGCGCTGCCGAACAAGTTCCTCGCGGCGACGGCCGACGACGCGCCCGAGACCGCGTCGGAACGCAAGTTCACCGATCCCAGGCCGCGGATCGACCCGGCCACGGGCACGCGCCGCGGGCTGGAGACAGCACTCCGCGCCGATGCCCAAGTCTGAATTCGATCAGGGTCAGCCCGACGGCACTGAGAAAATTGACAAGTTGAACCGGCTTCCCGTCGACGAGGAACCACCCCACCGGGACCTGCATGGCAGGAAAGGCCCCGTCTGATCAGGGGGTCAGCGGGCAAGGCGAGCGGCGTCCTCCCGCGCCCGCCGCGCTGCCTGCAGTTCGAGTCCGTACAGCAGCCCGAATGCGAACCCGTTCTCGCCCGGCGTGGTTCCCGCGCGGGCACCGAGTGCGCGGAGGGTATCGGCGGCCACGACGCTGTCCTGGTGCTCGCCCAGGACCTGCTGGATCTTCTTGTATGTGGCGACCTTCTTCTTGGCCTTCTTCTTACCGAGGATCGGTGCAGCGAGTTCAGCGGCGTAGCGGGCGCGCTTGGCGGCCTTCCTTGCCCGATGCAGAGCCGCGTCGTCGGTGCCGGCGACCGCGGTGGTCAGCCTCTTCTCCGCTTTGCGCCCAGCTTTCCGAGTCGCCTTCGTGATGGACCGGGGTGCGGGCGGGGCGAGGAAGGGTGGGTCGGTTCTCCACTGCGCCAACGTATCCAGCAGCGTCCGGTAGCGGTCGCCGTCAAGGGCGGCCATCGCGTGGTCCAGGTGACGGTGTTGCTCGGCGAGCAGATCGTTCTCGATGCGGGCGGCGACCGGTCCCATCACCAGCTCGTCCGGCAGATCGGCCACCTTCTCCGCGAACCGCTTTCGCTGTACCTGCCGGTCTCGGACCTCACCGAGCACACCGGCGTACCAGGATAATTCGGCGTCGAGGTTTGTCCGCGCCTCGGCGTCCAGAAGTTTACTGAAGACGCGCAGGGTGCTGCGGAAACGTCGGATACCGACCCGGGTGGCATGGATCGGGTCCAGCCCGCGGCGGAGCCACACATCACCGGCCACGATCGCCTGGACCTGGGCGTCGAGGTACTCGGTGAGTGCCCTTTCCGCCGTGGTACTTCCCTCGGCGGCGCCGCGTGGGTACTGGTTACCGGCGAGCGCACGGGCGAGTTTCGACGCATGCGGTGACGGACCGGCACCGGCCCGGGTCAGACGTTTGTCGATCCTGGTGAGCAGGGACTCGTCGCCGTGATCGCCGAGTTCCACTTCCACTTCCCGCCACTGACTGACCGCAGCCGCGTCCCCGCCGACGGTAGCGTGCACCAGATCGTCGGCCACCTCCGCAAGCAGCTTCCCGTCGCGGTCGACGAGGCGGTGGGTGTGCCGACGGGTCGACAACGCTGCCACCTGGTGCAAAGGTTTGCCCAGACCGATCCCGGTGACCAGGGCGGCCAGTTCGTCGGGAACCGTCTCACCGTCGGCGGCAGGCACCCGGAGCTCGGTGCGGGCCTTGTCGGAGGGGACCTTGAACTGCCACCCGGTGTCGGTGTCCCCTGTCCGGCGACGCAGCGTGAGGTGTTGGCGGAGCAGGTCCCAGTCGGCGGTGTCGTAGTAATCACTGGTCAGGTTTACTTCACCGGCCTCGATCCGCCCCCCGGCCGGGACCAGCCCGCCGAGATCCGGAACGAGGAAGTCGAGACCCACGTCGTACTTGTTCTCCCGCTCACGCTGCGCCGACACCATGAAGTCCAGTGTGCACGTCACCGCGAGCGGGGGGCGGAGCAAGCTGATTTTCGGTTGGCGAAGGGATAACCGGGTCGCGACCCCGCGGGCAGTCCTAGCCGGTATGAGGGCGCTAGCTCTTGAAGGTGTCCTTGATCTTCTCGCCGGCCTGTTTGAGGTTGCCTTTGGCCTGCTCCGCGTGGCCCTCGGCCTCGATGTCCGGGTCTCCGGTCGCCTTTCCGACCGCTTCCTTGGCCTTGCCACCGAGTTCCTCGGCCTTGTTCTTCGCCTTGTCGACTGCGCCCATGATGCGCCTCCTCCGTGGTGGGCCGACCACCAGCGGTCGGCTGGGGCCGCGAGTGCACACCGGCAGTACGGCGGCCCTGCTCCCTGTCTACCCCGATCCCCAGCCCTAGTCACCCGGGGCGACGGGGACACGGGTCGGGACATCAGCGCTGTGCCAGCGGTCCCCGCCCCCGGGACAGATCGGAGTCGCGGCTTCACTCGACTCACGGGTACCGCCCGCCCGCACTTTCCGTGTGCTGCATCGAGCCGATCGGGTGTGGCATTGCCCACGTCCGTCGGCGTTCGGGTGTCCCGACGCCCAGGACAGTTCGATTCTTTTGGCTTCTCGGGCCCGAAGTGCGCCGACGGACCGGTGCGCAGGAGGCGCCGCTATGCGCGGGTGCTGCCGCCCGTCCGAAGTTTCTCGAGGATCCGCACCCGTGGAGCGAGTGACCGGGATCCTCGAGACCGTGTCCCTGAGTCCACGCGGCATAACCTTGGCCGAGCTGGCGGCCGCGTTGGGTGCAGCGAAGACCTCCATTCAGGAGCTGAACCAACGGACTTCTCGCGCGGCTACTCATCGAGGAAGCGCACCGGTTCCACCTGGTTCCGGGCCGTTCATCATGGCCTCGCGCAGTCGCACGTCGTGCTGACCTTCGGCGTGACAAGGCCTGTCAACGAGGGATTCTCGCTACATAGTCCCGGAAAACGCACTCCGGGCCCTATCCGTGCCACCGCTCCGTGTCACTCATGGTTTGTGAGCAGTCGGCCGCGAATTTCAGTTATCGCAGCCACCCCGACGCAAGTCTCCGACGTAGAGGTGGAGATCGTGCAAACCCGCGAGCGGATCGGGCAGCGTGTGCCATGGCCAGGATGCCATGCCGGCAAGGGATCTGAGGCGAATACACTCGAGGTAGGTCGAGAGTGATCACCCACCAGACGGTCCCCACCCGTCGACCGCCTAGAGAATAGATGCGCCAGGCAATCAGCGCCCGCACTCTCCTCGTACTCGAGGTTGCGGTGATCGACCGGGTATCAGGGCTGCAGCCCGGAGCATCAGACGGCGCCGATTTCGGAAGTAAGTCGTTCGTCACGGGCATGTCCGGTCAGCACGCCAGCGGGAGAAGGTGATAACCAGTGACGCAGCGAGAATGGGTGGAACGCGACTTCTATGCCGACCTGGGCGTCCCGTCGGACGCATCGACCGAGCACATCAAGAAGGCATACCGCAAGCTCGCCCGGGAGCTGCACCCGGACGCCAACCCACACGACTCCCGAGCCGAGGATCGCTTCAAAACGGTCAGCGAGGCGCACGCCGTCCTCTCGGACCCGGTCAAACGCAAGGACTACGACGAGACACGCAGGCTGTTCACCCCCGGAGCCTTCGGCCGCAGCGGATTCCACGCCGGTGCCAGGTCGGGCGCCGGCGGCAGCGGCGGAGATTTCGGCCTCGGCGACCTGTTCGGGCGGAGCTCACCCTTCACCAGTACCGGGGACCTGTTCGATCGGACCACCGGCACGCGCCCACGGCGCGGCAGTGACATCGAGACCGACACGCGACTGACCTTCCGAGCGGCCATCCGCGGCACCGTGGTGCCACTACGAGTGAGCGGCGTCTCCACATGCACCGCATGTCACGGCAGCGGCACGACTCCCGGGACCACCGCGAGAGCCTGCCCGCGCTGTTATGGAATGGGATTAATCACTCGCAACCTGGGAGCATTCGGGTTCAGCGAACCCTGCGACGACTGCCGCGGCAGCGGGTTCATCATCGACGCACCCTGCCCAGATTGCCAAGGCACCGGCAGCGGGAATCGCACCCGCACCGTCAACGTCCGGATGCCGGCCGGCGTGTGCGATGGCCAACGCCTCCGGCTCCCGGGTCAAGGCGAACCGGGCCTGCGGGGCGCCCCCTCCGGCGATCTGTACGTTCGCGTACACGTCACCGAGGATCCGGTGTTCGGCCGCGACGGCGATGACCTCACCGTCACGATTCCGGTCACCTTCAGCGAGCTGGCCTTGGGTGCAACGATGTCCGTTCCCACCCTCGAGGGAACCGTCGGAATGAAGATTCCGGCGGGCACGGCAGCGGGACGAACCTTTCGGATTCGCGGTCGCGGAGCGCCCAGACGTGACGGCACGGCGGGCGATCTGCTGATCCGGACCGAGGTCACAGTGCCACCGAAGCTGGACACCACCGCCGCCGAAGCCCTGCGGGCATACGCGCACGCCGAGCGAGCATCCGGATTCGATCCCCGCGCCAAGTGGGCGGGCAGGAAATGACTTCGAGAGAGTCGACGATCCGATCGCCCGGCTCGGCCACGACCTGCGGTCCCGAGCAGTCGCTGGGGATCTGACAGGTCAGGTTTCGGCGCGGTCGCTGTGCCCGAGGTGGCGGTCGGGAGCCACCCGGTCACGGACCAGTTGCTTCAGGACGGTGATCTCGGGGAATCCACTTTTCTCCTTGCGGTCCCAGATGAGTTCTCCGTCCACGGTGATACGGAAGATTCCGCCCGTGCCGGGTACGAGTGCGACTTCGCCGAGTTCTTGCCCGAAGGTGCCGAGAAGTTCCTGCGCCATCCATGCTGCGCGTAACAACCACTGGCACTGCGTGCAGTAAGTGATCTCGACCCGGCTACCTGGGCTGCTCGTCGTCATCGGGCCAATGTAACCGATCAGGAGCCCCGAACTCAGTCGGACGCTTGCCGATTGGTGAGCCGACGAATCTACACCGATGCCATCGTCTCGTCATCTGGATGTCACCGACGAACTGCACAATGTCGATCGTCAGACCGTGCCCGTCTTGTGAAAGGAATTTCCCATGTCTACTGCACTCGAAGAATCACGTCGCCACGCCATCGAATTGACCAACGAGAAGATTCAGGCCATCAAGGATTTCTTCACCAACATCTTCCGCCTGGACACCGCGAAGTAGCGCGCCCGTCTGCCACCACCGTCGTGGCCGCGTTGCGTCCTTTCTCGTCCTCCTTCGTCTGATCTGGTACCCATCCCTACGGATCAAGGAGTCACCATGACGGGCACCAACGAGTTCGAGACGCCGACGACGGATCGGACGGACGCACCATCCCAGGCTGCCGCACCGACGTGCTGCAGCACCGAACGGCAGACCACCTGCTGCGATCAGAGCGAGAAGTCGACGTGCTGTGGTCCGGCGGCCACGTCCGGCGGCGGATGCGGCTGCCAATAGCTCTCGACCAGTCGACACGGCGGTGCGGTGCGAGCGAAAGTGGGCTCGCACCGCACCGCCGTCTGTGCGTAGTTATGCGCGGATGACCGGCGTCACCCCGCTGGGTTGCCGGCCTACTGATCGTCCGGTGGCGTGGTTCCGCAGGCACAGGCTCCGCCGCTGCGCGGCTGATAGTCGTGCACGTGACCGGTGCGATCCTGGCTGATCTGACAGCAAGCGTGCAGCCGAGCCTGAAGAGTGGCACGGCCGCGCTGGACCCGGGATTTCATCCCGGACACCGAAATTCCCGCCTCGCTGGCCGCGGCGGCGTGGGTTCGGGCGTCGAGGTCGACCATCTTCACCGCCGCGGCCTGCTCTGCGGGCAGCCCGGAGAGCATCGGCACCAGGCACGAGGCGAGTTCTTTCGCCGCCGCCTCGTCGGGATCGGGTTCGCCGCCGAGTGGGTTGTCCGGGACGGCGTCGACGGCGAGTTCCCGCCGATGAGGCGCCGACCGGTAGTAGTCGGTAATCGCGTTACGGGTGATGGCATACATCCATCCCAGGAGGCGGTCCTGCTCCCGTAGATTGTCCAAACTCTTGGCCATCCGCAGAAACACGATCGACAGAATGTCGTCGGCGTCCTCGGGACGCGAGACCCGGCGGGCGATGAAGGCCCTGAGGTCGCTCGAGAAGCGGCGCCAGAGCTGGTCGAGATCAGCGGGCGGCTCGGATGTGGTCGTGGTGGTGGAAGTGTCCTCGCTCATGATGTTCCGGTTCCTCTCCGTCTCCAGCATCCTCGCCTGACGGCGCGGTGACGACCCCCTGAGTCGTCTTTCAGGTACGGACGACGGTCACCGCGTTCGGACGCATCGTGCGTCCGAAAGCCGGGTTCCTCGTCTGTATGGGTGTCGATGTCGATGACGGGTTCTCCGCTTCGACGTACCAGTTGAAGCGCGTGAGGAGGTGAGAGCGATGCTGACCACACATTTGTTTTCGGGTCTGACCAGCGAAGAGGTCGATCTGATCGTGGCGGAGGAACTGCATCTGCTCGGCGCCGCCGCATGAGCGCCGTCGTCGCCCGCACCGGGCGGATCCGCTGACCACAGCGCTCCCAGCCTCTACCCCTTCTCCACCGGGGTAGGGGCCAGAAGAGTGCCCGGCTCCGGACCAGCAGTGCACATGACGAACCCGCCCCGCCCTTTGCCCTGCGGAAGGGAAAGGGCGGGGCGGGTAAGTCTTCGTTCAGCGGGCGCGCGCTGACCGAACCAGGCGGGTGAGAATCGGGACGGCGGTGACCACCGCCCACAACCCGATCGCCGCGACCAGGGCTGCGGCGGTGTCACCGATGGTCGCGGTGCCGAGCACGTGCCCTCGCAGCGCGTCGGTGGCGTGCGCGACCGGATTGACCGTCGCCATGGCCTGCATCCAGCCGGGCATGGTCTCGATCGGGGCGAAGGCACTCGAGATGAACATCAGCGGCATCATCACCATCATTCCGGCGAACTGCACCACATCCGGGCGGCGGAGCCGGTCCCCGATGAGCCCGAACAAGGCGCTCATCGCCCCGGCCAGCACCACCAGCACGACGACCGCGGCGACGGCATCGAGCGCGGTGCCGTAGAACTCGAAACCCAATGCGACCGCGGCGATCCCGAGCAGCGCGGCCCGGGCGAGAGTGAAGAACGCCTCGTTGAGCGTGCGGGCCACCCCCGGCAACGCCGCCCGCATAGGCAGGGCCGCGAAACGATCGTGCAGGCCGTTGGTGTGATCGATCGCCGCAGACACCCCGGCATTGGTGCCGGCCATCACGGTGGACACGGCGAGCATGGCCGGGGTGAGAAAAACGATATAACTGACCCCGGGCGGAAAGCCCGGCCCGGCGGCGACGCTGCGGAAGACCTGGCTGAACAGGACGAGCATCGCCATCGGCATGGTCAACGAGAACATCAACAGCTGCGGAACACGGGCGCTGGTGCGCAGGTTGCGGACGGTGAGGGCGGCGAGCTGGTCCCCGATCGGGAACCGCCCCGTCGTGGTGGTGCGAATGGTGGTCATCGGTGGGCTCCAGTGTGGGCGAGGTGGGTGAAGACGTCGTCGAGGCTCGGGGAGATCACGTCCAAGTCGGTGACCTCGATACCGCCTCGGTGCAGGTGAGCGACCAGTTCGGTCGCGGCGGGCGCGTCATCGACGGTGACCGCCACCCGAACCCGGCCGTCGTCGAGACGGTGATCGGTGTCCGGGATGAACGGCAGGCTGCCGAGTTGGTGGGCGGGGACGGTCGCGGTCAGGACCTTGCCGCCGACGATCCGTTTCAGCTCGGCCGGGGTGCCGCGGGCGGCGACGCGACCCCGGCTCAGGACCACGATGTGGTCGGCAAGCCGGTCGGCTTCCTCCAGATACTGGGTGGTGAGCACGACGGTGGTGCCGCTGGTGGTCAGCTCGTCGACGACGTCCCACAGCCCGGCCCTGGCAATCGGGTCGAGACCGGTGGTCGGTTCGTCGAGGAACAGCACCGACGGGGACCCGACGAGGCTCGCGGCCAGATCGACCCGCCGTCGGGAGCCACCGGAAAGTTCCCCGATCCGCCGAGTCGCGTACTCGTGCAACCCGAGTCGGTCGATCAGCGCATCGGCCCGTGCGCGGGCGGCGGTGCGGCGCAACCCGGTCAGGCGGCCGATCAGCTCCAAGTTCTCTCTGGCGGTGAGGAATTCGTCGAGTCCGGCGTACTGGCCGGTCACCCCGATCCGGCGGCGCACCTCGGTAGCGTCGGCGACGACGTCCAGACCCTCGACCTCAACCCGGCCGATGGTGGGGCGCACCAGGGTGGTCAGAGTACGGATCAAGGTGGTCTTACCGGCGCCGTTGTGGCCGAGTACCCCGAGGGTGGTCCCGGCCGCGGCGGCGACGTCGACTCCGTCGAGGGCCCAGGATTTGCCGTAGGCGACGTGCAGGTCCTCGACGAGGACGGCGGGGGCGGTCATCGCACGCCCCCGGCGTGATCGGCGTCGGGATGGGCGGACAAGTGGGTGGTCATCGGAAGATTCCTCTCGAAGAAGGGTGTGCTCCCACCCGGTGGTGAGTGGAAGTCCGCTTTCTCAGACGAAGCAACCGAGAGTTGGACGCAGCAGGATCCGCCAGCTATTTGCTGCGCCTATAGTTGCTCACTTCGGCTCGTGCGCGAGGTCAGTTCTGCGGGTGTCCACGCAGGCCAGGTGGCTTCGCCGACGAGGTATCCGTCGGTGAACAGTGCAACGAGGCGCGGGCCTGTTTTCGAGCTGTTGTCGTACACGGTCGCATGATCGCAACGTGGGAATGCCTGAGCGACGAGACCCCACAGTCTTCGGTGCTGCCTTTTTCCCTCGGCCATCGCGCTGGACACCAGGTCTGCCGCCAAGCGCGTGACCTTGTCCGCAGGACTTTGCATCGCTTCGCTTCCCGTGTGGTGTAGCTGTTTGCTACAAGCGTAGCTGGTAGCTACATCATTGCCGGGGTTCGCGGACGCTCACCGGCCTTCCCTGCTATCCGTTCGGACGGGCAGACAGAGTCACCAGCTGCGGAGCCGGTGCGGCGCCGCGGCCACCCTCAGCGGCGGGTTCGGGTTCGTCGAACACCCCGGCGCCGCCGCACACCCCGGTCTCGGGCAGGGTCAGCTCGACCCGGGCCGCGGCGTCGTGATCCCCGCTCAGGGCGGCGGCGATGCTGCGGACCTGCTCGTACCCGGTCATTGCCAGGAAGGTCGGGGCGCGGCCGTAGCTCTTCATCCCGGCCACGAACACATTCGGCTCGGGATGTGACAGTTCGGCGACCCCGTGCGGGTAGACGGTGCCGCAGGAGTGCACGTTCGGGTCGATCAACGGCGCCAACTGGGTCGGGGCCTGCAGCACGGGGTCGAGGCCGAGTCGGATCTCCGACAACCAGGACAGGTCCGGCCGGAACCCGGTGAGCACCACCACCCGGTCGACGTCTTCGATGCGGGCCCCGGTGTCGGAGACCAACGCCACCCGCTCACCGCCGGGTTCGACTGTCGCGGTGCGGAACCCGGGAACCACCTGCAACAGTCCGGCATCGACGGCCGCCTTGGCCCGCAGGCCGAGGGCGCCGCGGGCAGGCAGCTGGTCGTCCTCACCGCCGCCGAACGTGGAGCCGACGTCACCGCGGCGCAACACCCACGTGATGCGGGCGCCCGGGGCCTGCTTCTCCAGATTGGCCAACGCGACGATCGCGGTCAGCGCCGAGTGGCCACTGCCGGCGATGACGGTGTGCTTGCCCGCATACCTTGCTCGCACTGCGGCGTCGGCAAGGTTCGGGACCCGGTACTCGATCCGGTCCGCAGCAGCCTTCTCGCCGAGAGCCGGCAGGCCTTCGCCGCCGAGCGGGTTCGGGGCGCCCCAGGTGCCGGAGGCGTCGATGACCGCCTGAGCAATGATGCGGTCCTCGGTGCCGCCTGAGCGGCGAAGGTGCACCGACAGTGGTTCGGTGTCGCGGCCGGCGTCGACCACCCGGTCCCGGCCGCGGCGGGCCACCCCGATCACCTCGGTGTCCAGCTGAACCACGTCGCCGAGCGTGGATGCCAGCGGCTGCAGATAGTTCTCGGCCCAGTCCTGGCCGGTCGGATATGTGTCATCGTCCGGGGCTGCCCAGCCGGTCGCCTCGAGCAGGCGGCGAGCGGCGGGGTCGATCAACTCCCCCCAACGGGAGAACAACCGCACATGGTTCCACTCGGCGACGGCAGCACCGGCGAGCGGACCGCGCTCGAAGACCAGCGGAGTCAGGCCGCGCTCACGCAATTCGGCGGCGGCGGCGAGGCCGATCGGCCCCGCACCCACTACGACCACAGGCAAAGCATTCATCTCGAAATCCTTTCATCGACGTTCATCGATCTACTGATTCCGGAGAGTATCGATGCTCGTCGATGAATGCAACCATCGACGCATATCGATATAGTGAAGTCATGAGCCCCGTGGAGATGTCGGCCGTCCGGACTACCCGCCCGAACGATGCGCTGGCGACCGAAGATGCGGTCACCTACGCCGGTTGGTTCGCCTGCCTGGCCGACCCCACCCGGGTCCGGCTGCTGCACCAGGTCGCATCCCGGCCTGCCGGGATCACGGTCGGTGAGCTCGCCAACGCCCTCGAAATAGGACAGCCCACCGTCTCGCATCACGTCCGCAAGCTCGCAGACGTCGGCTTCGTCACCGTGAACAAAAGCCGCACCAGCACCGTCGTCACGGTCAACCCCTCCTGCTGCACCGGACTGCCACACGCCGCGGACGCGGTCATGGGCGTGCTGACCTCGCGCCCGTGCTGCCCGGACGACCTCCCCGGCGACGTGACCGTCCGCCCGATGACAGACGAGGACTGGGGGGACGTGCGCAGGATCTACTGCGAGGGCATCGCCACCCGCACCGCCACCTTCACCACCGAAGTGCCCACCCAGGAATCCCTGGATGCACAGTGGCTCCCCAACCATCGGTGGGTCGCCGAGATCGACGGCACGGTGGCCGGCTGGGCCACGCTGAGCCCGACATCCGGACGGGACTGCTACCGAGGCGTCGCGGAAAACTCGATCTACGTCGCCGACGGCATGCGCGGGCGCGGCGTCGGCAAGACCCTGCTGCGCACCCAGGTCATCGCCGCCGACGACGCCGGTATCTGGACGCTGCAGACATCGATCTTCCCGGAAAACCGGGCCAGCATCGCCCTCCACCACTCCGCCGGATTCCGCACCGTCGGCGTCCGCGAACGCATCGCCCAACTCGACGGTATGTGGCGCGACACCGTCTTCCTCGAACGCCGCAGCGCAGCGACGACCTGAACGGTGTTCGCAACCTTCGACTTGACCTTCGAGTCGAGTTGAAGGTTTACCGTCGATGACATGAGCACGTACAGGATCTCCCAACTCGCGGAGCTCTCCGCGGTGCCGGCCACGACTCTGAGGTTCTACGAGACCGCGGGCTTGTTGCCCGCGGCGCGGACCGCGTCGGGTTACCGGGTCTATGACGACGACGCGGTAGACCGGTTGGCGTTCATCTCCTCGGCGAAACTTCTCGGGTTGCCGCTCGAGGAAATCCGGGAGCTCCTCGAGGTGTGGGAGCAGGGGGTCTGCGCGCACGTGCGGCAGCGGATGCTGCCGATGATCACCGAGCGCATCACCGATGCGGACGGCCGGATCGCCGAACTTTCCGCGTTCTCGGCGCACCTGGCCCGTGTCCGCACCGACCTGTCCCAGCCCCCGCCGACAGGCGCTTGCGGACCCGAATGCGGCTGCCTCACAACCGCCCCGACGACACCGGTCGCGGTCTCGTTCACCCGGACCCGGCGCGAGCCGGCACCGGCACCGGCACCGGCACCGACAATCGACGACAGACCGGCGACTCCGGTGGCGTGCACCCTCGGCGGCGACCAGAAGGGCGAACGGATTCAGCGGTGGCAGCAGGTCCTGGACTCGGCGACAGGCCGTGAGGACATCGACGGCGGCCTGCGACTGCGGTTCCCGGCCGATCCGGACCTGGTCGCCGACGTGGCACGGCTGGCCGCGGCCGAGCAGAGCTGCTGCGCGTTCTTCGATTTCACCCTGCAGCTGACCCCCGGCACCCTGGTGTTGGGTGTACGCGCCCCCGAGGCGGCCGAGCCGTTGGTGACCGAGCTGTTCGGAGTGAGGGCATGACGGCGACCGGCCGACGATGACCGGTCGCCGAGCCACGTGCGCGACAATGACCGAGCCTTGGGCGTAGGCAAAATACGAACCGACGAGGGAGACGAGGAGTGGCACAGCCGCAGGGTGTGGTCGCGCGAATGGAACGGCACCAGGTGGCGATCTACCTCGCGGCGATGGTCGCCGGCGCCGGGATCGGCTGGGCCGCACCGACAGCGGGCCCTGGCCTCGAGCACGCGATCAACCCGGTTCTCGGCGCGCTGCTGTTCGTGACGTTCCTGCAGGTGCCTGCCGCCGAACTGCTGCGGTCCCTGCGCGACGGCCGGTTCCTGGCGGCCATCCTGGCGGTCAACTTCCTGCTCGTCCCGCTCGTCGTCGCCGCGATGTTCACCTTCCTGCCCGCCGACCAGGCGGTGCGGATCGGTGTGCTGCTGGTGTTGCTGTGCCCGTGCGTGGACTACGTGATCGTCTTCTCCAGGCTGGCCGGCGGCAGCAGCCGCCGTCTCCTCGCGGCGACCCCGCTGCTGCTGCTCACCCAGATGCTGTTGCTCCCGGTGTTTCTCGTGCTGTTCCTCGGTTCGGACCTGTCCGATATCGTCGACGTCAAGCCTTTCGTCACCGCGTTCATTCTCTTGATCGTCATCCCCCTCGTGTTGGCGTGGGCCACCCAGTTCTGGTCGGCGCGTGCGGAATCCGGGCGGAGCGCATCGGCGGCGGCAACCGCACTGATGGTTCCGCTGATGGCGGCCACCCTGCTGGTGGTGGTCGCCTCCCAGGTGCCGAAGCTCGAGGGCCAAGTTGCCGATGTGGCCGCGGTGGTGCCCTTCTACGTGGTGTTCCTGGTGGTGATGGCGTTCGCGGGACTGCTGGTCGCCCGGTTGTGTCGGTTGGACCCGCCGTCGGGGCGGGCCGTGGTGTTCAGCGGAGCAACCCGTAACTCCCTGGTCGTGCTGCCCCTTGCGCTGGCCCTGCCCGACCACCTCGCGGTCGCCGCGGTCGTCGTGGTCACCCAGACCCTCGTCGAGGTCGTCGGCATGGTGATCTACGTCCGGTTGGTGCCGCGTCTGCTGCCCGCGGCCACCGATATTTCACCCGCACCGGCCTGAGCCGGCACCCGGCGGACACTCACGACCTCCTCGATTACGCCGCGGCGGCGATCTTCGAGCGCCTCACTTCAGTCTCCGCAGCACTCGGAGTCATTAGTCGCGGCATCGGGGGTGGGATTGACCGGTGCGGCGCAGCAGCTCTCTCCCTTCCAGGCGTTGACCCCTTCCTTGACCGCGATCACCGCGATCACCAGCGCAGCAACCGGATCCGCCCAGGACCAGCCGAACAGGCTGTTGACCAGCAGGCCCACCAGTAAGACGGCGGACAGATAGGTGCACAGCAGGGTTTGCTTGGAGTCCGCGACCGCGGAGAGGGAGCCGAGTTCACGTCCGGCTCGCCGTTGCGCCCAGGACAGCACCGGCATGACCGCCAAACTCACAGCAGCCAAACCGATTCCGATAATCGAATGTTGCGCTTCGCCCAGCCCCATCAGCGACCGGAGAGCGTCGACGCTCACATACAGCGCGAGTCCGAAGAAGGAGAAAGCGATGATCCGCAGCGCGATCTTCTCGCGCGCTTCGGGATCCTTGCCCGCAAACTGCCAGGCTACGGCGACCGCCGAGGACACCTCGATCACGGAGTCCAGCCCGAATCCGATCAGCGCGGCAGAGGACACCCTAGTGCCCTCGGTCAACGCGATGACCGCCTCGATCACGTTGTAACTGATCGTCGCGGCCACCAACCACCGAATTCGGCGCGAGAGCAACTGGCGACGATCCGCCGACAGACCGGGTGGCCGCATCCCCGGGGTGCCGAGATCTGACGCCATCAGCAGCACCCGTCGGAATCCGCCGTCGGGCAATGGGACGGATCGACGGCCAGGACCAGACCGATCAAGTCGTCGAGCGCACGCCCGATACGAGGATCCGCCAGTTCATAGCGAGCCCGTCGCCCCTCGGGAACGGCGACCACCAGGCCACAGCCCCGCAGGCACGCCAGATGATTCGACAGGATCTGCCGCGACACCCCGATCTGCTCGGCCAACTCGGACGGATAGCCCGGCGCTGACCGCAGACGCAGCAGGATCTGCGTGCGCGTCGAATCCGACAGCGCGTACCCGAAACGGGCAAGTGCATCACCGTGCACCAGAGTGTCCACACCCAAACGATACATCTGTTTCTGTATCCAGAAAAGCATGTACCCAAGCCCATTCGTCGACTGTTCATTTGTGGACTGATTCGATGTCTGTCAATATCGACTTATGTCGAATCAGGAACTGCCGGAGAGTGGTGTGTGTTGCTCACCGCTGGTACGCGAACCGTTGACGGAGGACTGGGCCGGCGATCTGGCCCGGATGTTCAAGGCCCTCGGTGACCCGGTCCGCCTGCGCCTGCTCAGCCTCGTGGCCTCTCACGCAGGTGGGGAGGCGTGCGTGTGCGACATCTCCGAAACATTCGACCTGTCCCAGCCGACGATTTCCCATCATCTGAAGGTGCTCCGGTCGGCGGGACTGCTGGACTGCGAACGCCGCGGCACCTGGGTCTACTACTGGGTGGTCCCCTCCGCGTTGCAGCAGCTGTCCGCGGTGCTGCTCACCGAAGGTGGACCCGTCGTGCCATCCGAGACATGCGCGGCGGAGGTGCCGGCATGAGCGAGGCAACCACCACCGAACACCACCCGGCCGTCGTCGGCAAACTGTCTACTCTCGACCGATATCTGCCGGTGTGGATCGGCGTCGCCATGGTGGCCGGGCTGCTGCTGGGCAGGATGATCCCCGGTCTGGGTGATGCCCTGTCCGCGGTGGAGGTCGACGGAATTTCCCTGCCGATCGCCCTCGGTCTGCTGATCATGATGTACCCGGTGCTGGCCAAGGTCCGCTACGACCGTCTCGACACGGTCACCGGCGACCGCAAACTCCTCGTCGGGTCCCTCGTGCTGAACTGGGTCCTCGGCCCGGCGCTGATGTTCGCCCTGGCCTGGCTATTGCTGCCGGATCTGCCCGAGTACCGCACCGGCTTGATCATCGTCGGGTTGGCCCGCTGCATCGCCATGGTGATCATCTGGAACGACCTCGCCTGCGGTGACCGCGAGGCCGCCGCCGTGCTGGTGGCGATCAACTCGGTGTTCCAGGTAATCATGTTCGCCGTCCTCGGCTGGTTCTACCTCTCGGTTCTGCCTGGTTGGCTCGGCCTCGAGCAAACCACTATCGACACCTCTCCGTGGCAGATCGCGAAGTCGGTGCTCATCTTCCTCGGCATCCCGCTGCTCGCCGGCTACCTGACCCGCCGCTACGGCGAAAAGGCAAAGGGCCGTATCTGGTACGAGTCCAAGTTCATCCCCCGCATCGGACCGTGGGCGCTCTACGGGCTGCTGTTCACCATCGTCATCCTTTTCGCCCTGCAGGGCGAGCAGATCACGTCCCAGCCGCTCGACGTCGTCCGCATCGCGATACCGCTACTCGCCTACTTCGCCATCATGTGGGGTGGCGGCTACGCCCTCGGCGCCGCAATGGGTCTCGGGTACGAGCGCACCACTACCCTGGCGTTCACCGCCGCGGGCAACAACTTCGAACTCGCCATCGCCGTCGCCATCGCCACCTACGGCGCCACCTCCGGCCAAGCACTCGCCGGTGTCGTCGGCCCACTGATCGAGGTGCCAGTCCTCGTCGGACTCGTGTACGTCTCGCTCGCTCTGCGTAAGAGATTCGCCGAGCAACGCACGCCCACGCCAGCCGTGACGCTCGACAATCACGACTCCTGATCGACACCTACCTCTGAAAGGCATTTCGCATGGCTTCCCGACCCAGCGTGTTGTTCGTCTGCGTCCACAACGCCGGCCGCTCCCAGATGGCCGCCGGATTCCTCACCCACCTCGCGGGTGATCAGATCGAGGTCCGCTCCGCCGGATCCGCCCCGGCGGAGACCATCAACTCCGCCGCTGTGGAGGCCATGGCCGAGATCGGCATCGACATCTCCGGCCAGTCCCCGAAGATTCTCACCCCCGACGCCGTCCAGACCTCCGACGTCGTCATCACCATGGGTTGCGGCGACGCCTGCCCCGTCTTCCCTGGGGTCAGCTACCGCGACTGGGCACTCGAGGACCCGGCCGGTAAGGGCGTCGAGGCGGTCCGTCCGATCCGCGACGACATCCGCTCCCGGGTCGAGGCGCTGATCGCCGAACTCGTTCCCGCCACCGCCTGAGACGGGGACCGACCGATGACGAAACCCTCCGTGTTGTTCGTGTGCGTGAAGAACGGCGGCAAATCACAGATGGCTGCCGGGCTGATGCGAAAAGCAGCCGGCGACGGCGTCGACGTGTACTCCGCCGGAACCAAACCCGGCACCGCCGTCAACGCCCTGTCCGCGGAGTCCCTGCTCGAGGTCGGTGTCGACATCGCCGGTGAAACTCCGACACCCGTTGACCCGCAGCTGGTTCGAGACGTCGATGTGGTGGTCACCCTCGGCCGCGAAGCACACGTCGACCCCGTGGACGGGACCAGGTTCGAGAACTGGGACACCGATGAGCCGTCCGACCGCGGCATCGACGGGATCGAGCGGATGCGCCTGGTCCGCGACGACATCGCCGCCCGCGTCGATCAGCTCGCCGTCCAACTCCGCACCACCCAGCCCTGATACCCGAGGAGAACCTGCTCGTGAGCACCATCGAAATTTTCGAACCCGCCCTGTGCTGCAATACCGGCGTCTGCGGCGACGACGTCGACCAGGCGTTGGTCACCTTCTCCGCCGACATGGACTGGGTCCGCTCCCAGGGCGGAGACATCGCCCGGTTCAACCTGGCCAGCGAACCCCTCGCATTCGCCGAGCGGGAACCGGTCAAGGCGTTCCTGCAGGTTTCCGGATCCGAGGGTCTGCCGCTGGTACTCGTCGACGGGGTCACCGCGCAGACCGGCCGCTATCCCAACCGCGCCCAGCTCGCCAAGTGGGCCGGACTTACCGAGGCCCCGTCCGCGGCTCCGGCCGGGATCGCCATGCTCGGGCTCACCGACGCCGGATCTTGCTGCGCCCCAGACGACAACAGCTCCAGCTGCTGCTGAAAGGCTTTGCCTGTTATGAAGTTTCTCGACTCCCCGCCCCGCTTCCTGTTCTTCACCGGTAAGGGCGGGGTCGGGAAGACTTCCATCGCCTGCGCCGCAGCTATTCACCTCGCCCGCGCCGGCCGCAAGGTCCTGCTGGTGAGTACCGACCCGGCGTCGAATGTCGGGCAAGTGTTCGGGCTGACCATCGGCAACACCATCACCGACGTTCTCGCCGTGCCCGGATTGTCGGCGCTCGAGATCGACCCCGAGCAGGCCGCCGACGCCTACCGCGAACGCATCATCGGACCCGTGCGTGGACTGTTGCCGGAGAAGGAATTGGCGTCGATCACCGAGCAGCTGTCGGGTTCGTGCACCACCGAGATCGCTTCGTTCAACGAGTTCACCGCTCTGCTCACCGACCACGACGCCGTCGCCGACTTCGATCACGTGCTTTTCGACACTGCCCCCACCGGGCACACCATCCGGCTGCTGCAACTGCCCGGATCGTGGACCGACTTCCTGAACGACGGAAAGGGCGATGCCTCCTGCCTGGGCCCGATGTCCGGGCTCGAAAAGCAACGCAGCATCTACGCGGACGCGGTCGCCGCCCTCGCCGACCCGCAGCGCACCCGGCTGGTTCTGGTCGCCCGGGCGCAGCGATCCCCGCTCGCCGAAATCGCCCGCACCTATACCGAACTCGCCGACATCGGGCTCACCCACCAGTACGTCGTGATCAACGGTGTCCTTCCCGCTCCCGAGGACGGGGACGAGCTCGCTGCTGCGATCTACCGGCGCGAACGGGCTGCCCTCGATGGTCTTCCCCGTGAGCTGTGCGCTCTGCCGTCCGACCAGGTCGAGCTCAAGCCCACCAACATGGTCGGCATCAGCGCACTCGAGAGCCTGTTCACGGCGAATCCTGACGCCACGCCGCAGGCCATCGCAGCAGAAGCAACACCGGTGCCGCAGGCGCCGCTGTCCGCCCTCATCGACGAACTCGCCGACGCCGATCACGGGCTGATCATGTGCATGGGCAAGGGCGGGGTCGGCAAGACCACCCTCGCCGCCGCGATCGCTGTCGCCCTGGCGCAGCGAGGACATGACGTGCACCTGACCACCACCGATCCGGCTGCCCATCTGACCGACACCCTCGACGGACACCTCGCGGGCCTCGAGGTTTCTCGGATCGATCCGGCCGAGGCCACCGCGCAGTATCGGGATCGAGTGCTGGCCACCAAAGGCGCCGCCCTCGACGAGCAGGGCCGCGCCACCCTCGCCGAGGATCTAGCCTCCCCGTGCACCGAGGAAGTCGCCGTCTTCCAAGCCTTCTCCAGGGTCATCCACGAATCTCGGCGCAAGTTCGTCGTCGTCGACACCGCCCCCACCGGACACACCCTGCTACTCCTCGACGCCACCGGGTCCTACCACCGGGAGATCGCCCGCCAGATGGGTGACAGCACGAATTTCACGACTCCGTTGATGCGGCTGCAGAACCCGGAGGAGACGAAGATCCTGTTGGTTACCCTCGCCGAAACCGTTCCGCGGCTCGAGGCCGAAGGCTTACAAGCCGACCTGCAACGCGCAGGAATCACGCCGTGGGCGTGGATAATCAACAACTCGCTTGCCGCCGCACAACCGATGTCCGACCTGCTCCGGCGGCGGGCTGCGGCGGAGCAATCGGAAATCGATGTCGTCGCGCACCCGCGGGTCGCGATCGTTCCGATGCAGCCCACAGAGCCGGTTGGCGAAGCGGCGTTGACCGCGTTGGTCGAACCTGAGGTGTTCGGGCTGGCGACCTAGCCGCCTGGAACCGGCCAACGGTCGTCGCGCTATCGCATGCTCACGACTGCTTCGTGAAGAAGGCCACGATGTCGTCGACGCGGAAGTGGTCGGGCGACACGTGTTCGCCGCTCACGACGATCAATTCCGCGGCCATCGACGCGGCGCGCAGCCGTTGCACCCACGGCCCGGTCACTTCGGCGATGTTCGCCACCGCATCCTCCGGCGACGCGTACACGCGGATCGGCACGCCCGCATAGGCATCCGGCTCGTGGCGGACGGCATCCCATGCTTCAGTCTTCGACTCCAGGTCGCGCCCGTCGGCCGACAGCCCGTACGCCGCCGCGAGGGTGTCGCGGCCATGCTCTCCCCGCTCCCACACCGCCCGCATCGACAATGACGGAGCGACCAATACAGCTCCCGCCCAATGTATTTCCCGCAGGCGTATCGCGTTGGCGGCGGTGGTGGCCCCCATCGACTCGCCGATCAGGAACCGGCGCGACACCGGCCACCGGCACGACACCCAGTCATGGAGGGCACCCAACGCGTCCTGGGCATCTCGGTTTCCCCACAGATCGCCGTGCAGGTAGGGGCTGACGACGACAAACCCGGCGTCGAGCAGACCGTCGCGTACGCCGGCCCGTTCATCGATCGACGTTTCATCGGCCGTGCGTCCGTGAAGGTAGTAGACGGCTGCGGACGGTGCCGCACCCTGCGGCACCAGGACGAGCGCGCGGTCACCGGATGCCGGAATGGTTACCGCGTACTCGTCGTACCGCGTGAGGCCGGCCGTGCGCCGCTCGAGCGGCACGGCGGATTCCTCACGAGCTCTCATGCGGTCACGCTAACAAGGAGGCTCTGATCCCGCTGGGTCACAACCTGGCGAACACCCAGCGGTTTACGTCTGTTCATCATGATCCGTTTCCCACAAAGTTCACTACTCATACCATTGGATAAATTGCTAACCAATAGTATGGTCCGCGTATGACATCGGTTGATGACGGACAGCGATGGCCGCCCGTCGCCTACGAGGACCATCCCTGGGTCAGCACCACCGCCGACTACGGATCTCGACGCGAACGTCGCCTCACCGCCGGCCCCTACCGCGCGGCGGTACCGCCATTCATCGCGAACCGGACCATCTCACTGAACGGCGAACTACAGGCGGTGACGGAGGAAGCGGCAACCGAACTCACCCGCTTCGACGCCGAGGTCGGCCACATCACCGCCCCGTTCGCATCCATTCTGCTGCGCACCGAGAGTGCATCGAGCTCGGAGATCGAAAACCTCACCAGCGGAGCACGCCAGATCGCGCTGGCGGAACTCGGCGAGCACGCCTCCCGTAACGCCCGCCTGATCGTCGGAAACGTCCGGGCCATGACCGCCGCATTGGAGTTGTCCGACCGCATCGACGCCGACGCGATCCTGCAGATGCACCGGGCACTGCTCGAACACGGCGATCCGAACACCGCCGGCCGATTGCGGCAACAGCAGGTCTGGATCGGCGGCGGAAGCCTCGGACCACACACCGCACAATTCGTCCCCCCACATCACGACCGCGTTCCCGAACTGATCGACGACCTGATCGCCTTCGCCAACCGGGTGGACGTACCCGTGGTCGCCCAAATAGCGGTCGCACACGCACAGTTCGAAACCATCCACCCGTTCCCTGACGGCAACGGGCGCGTCGGTCGCGCCCTTATCCAGGCGATGCTGCGCGGCGGGCAGCTCACCCGGAGCGTCGCCGTACCGGTGTCCGCGGGCCTGCTGCACGACACCGCCACCTACTTTCAAGCCCTCGGCGAGTACCGGTCGGGCAACCTCGAGCCGATCGTGCAGTCGATCGCGGAAGCATCATTCGCCGCCGTCGCGAACGGCCGCACCCTCGTCCGGGACCTGGAATCGGTTCGAGCCGACTGGCGCACCCGGGTGACGGCACGACGAGACGCCGCGGTACACCGCCTCGCCGACCTCCTCCTTCGCCAACCGGTCGTCCACAGCAAGCTCGTCACTTCCACGCTGGGGGTCACCGGCGCCAACGCGCAAATCGCGATCGACCGCCTGGTCGACGCCGAAATTCTCACCCAAATCACCGACGGACGACGCAACCGGATCTGGCAAGCCAAGGACGTCGTCCGCGTCCTCGACGAATTCGCCGCCCGCGCCAAACGCCGCCGAGGATGAATGCGGTGGGTTCTCACTCCCCACTGTGGATTCAGGGCACTGCAACTGCGCCGATCCAATACACGATCCCCTGATGTGGTCGTCCCGACAGCTCCGTCCGGTACGGCACATCCACGCTTGCCGACCCACTCGCATGTGATCGCCGGGCGCCGCGCTCGCCGGTGACTGGCAGACGGCCCCCGACTCTTGTGCAGCGGACCGTGTTGGCGCACCTGTTATTCCCCACCGAGGCCGCTGTATTTTGTATCAGTGACGCGATGCGGCAACGTCTTCGTCGAGGAATTCCTTCAATCCCCCACTGAAGACATCATTGTCGTCGCCGGCAACCATATGACCGGCCCCGGCAACATCGATCAGTGTGGCGGCCGGAATCAGCTCGAGCAGTTCCTGGGCGCCTTCTTCACTGACCACATTCGATTGCTTGCCACGAACGAGCATCGTGGGCACGGAGATCGCCGCGGCGGCGTCCCGGGCGCGTTCATAGCGCACGATCGAATCCGCTTGGCGGGTCGGTTCGTCACCCTGGCGCAGGAACGCCGGATCCCAATGCCAATACCAGCGACCATCACGCAGGCGAAGGTTCTTGCGCAACCCTTGCGGGTTGGGCTTGCGGACCCGGTTCGGGGTATACGCTGCGATCGCCGCTGCAGCGTCGTCGAGGCTGCCGAATCCATCGAGGCCGCTGCGCATGAAGTCCATTATTTCCGCGGTGCCGGCCGTTTCCACCTTCGGTGCGATATCGACCAAGACCAGACCGCGCGCGAGTTCCGGGTTCTCCCCTTGCCCGATCAACGACGTCATCCCGCCCATCGAGGCACCGACGAGTACCGGCTTCTCCCCCAGCTCGCCGATGATTAAGGTCAGGTCGGCGACCAGCGCATCGATGCCGTAGTCCCCGTCCGGCGCCCACTCACTGTCTCCATGCCCGCGTGCGTCCAGCGCGATCGCGGACCACCCGTCCGCCGCGAGGCTGCGCCCGGTGTTTCGCCAGGAATGCCGGGTCTGCCCGCCGCCGTGCAACAACAGGACCAAACCTTTCCTGTCGGCGCCTGATCCGCCGGCATCAGCCGTCGGTGGATCCCACCGGTCGGCGGCAAGGGTGACACCGGCACCACGGAATTCGGACTGTGTGACTACGGAATTCATCAAGGTTCCTCACCAACATTTGTCGAGTCGAGCATTCTCCACCATGTGCACCACGGGGTGAACGGAGTTTCACCTCGCGTTCGTTGCGACGAAAGATTTCGCCGCGCACCCCGGCCGGGAACGGACGCAAAGGCCGTTATCGAGTGTCGAGCAGTTCCTTGATGTGCTCGACATGCTCGGAGTTCATCGGTGGCACTCCGAGTGTCTCTGCGCCGGGCCGCAATCCCGCGATCATCACGGCCAGGATTCTCCGCCACGCGGTGTCGGTGACGCCGCGGGTCGTCGCGACGACACCGCGCAGGGACCACAGAACCAAATCCAGGTCCGCGTCCGTGGCATCCTCGCGGATCCGGCCGTGCCGCTTGGCCTGCGCCAGCAACTCGACCAGGATCTCACGATATTCATTCTTGAGAACCGTGGTCTCGTCGTCATTCCACATACGCGACAGGCATCCGCGGTTCGACGCCAGGATGGCACCGCTGCCGTAAAGCAGCTGCTCCAGCCCCTCGCCCACCGGCGCGGAACGGGCATCCCGGGCCAGGGCCACGAAGTCCTCGAGCACCTGGCGAACCAGTTCACTGATCAACGCATCCTTGGTGGGGAACCGGCGGTAGAGGGTGCCGACGCCGACGCCGGCGACCCGGGCGATCTCGTCGACACCCACATCGAGGCCGCGCGCACTGAACACGGTCGCCGCCGCATCGAGGAGCCGTTGCCGATTCTCCGCGGCGTCGCGGCGCAGCGCCTTGCCACTCTCCTGAACGCTCACATCGGACCTCATTCGGATTCGTCGCCCACCAGCGTGCCTGCGGCGACCATCGCGAGCTCCGGGTGTCGCAATTCGGACGACTGCTCGAGATTGGTGCTCGTGTTCCGCTGAATTGCCGGGATGAACAGGGCCGCGACCGCGCCGAGACCCACCGCGACACCCAGCATGAGGAATCCGTGGGTGTAGCCGGATTCCGGCGGAACCCCCGACGAGGGCGCCCCGGCGGTGACAACGGTGGCCATGCATGCCGCCCCCAGTGCGCCGCCGATCGTGCGGATGTTCGCGTTCATGCCGCTCGCGACACCCGTCTGTTCCGGTGGCACCGCGGCGACGACAACATTCGACATCGCCGAGAAGGCCAGGCCGAAACCGATCCCGACCAACGACATGGCGATGTAAATGTCTATCTCGGTTTCGTGCCGAAACGCCACCATGAAGTACCCGACCGCACTGACGATCGACCCGGCGATCAGCAAGTTTTTCGAACCCAGTCGCGCCGCCAGGCGGCCGGAGGCGAGTCCGAGCGCGAACATGCCCACGCTCACCGGCAGCAGCATCAGACCCGACTCGGTAAGCGACGCACCGAAGCCGTATCCGGCGAACGTGGGTGTCTGGAGAAATTGCGGCAGGAAGCCGAACGCGGCGTACATGCCGACCCCCATCAGCAGCGCTAACAGGTTGGCGGCCCAGACGCTGCGGATCCGCATCATCGTCATGTCGATCAGCGGGTTGGCCGACCGCGATTCCACCGTCACCCAGACCGCCACGATGACCGCGGCAGCCACCAGCAGCCCGATGACGATCGGGGAACCCCACCCCCACGCGGGCGCCTGACTCACCCCGAGCAACAACGCGACCAGCCACCCCGACAGCAACAGCGCGGTGAGCCAGTTGATCTTCCCGGCAGTGCGAAAACGGGATTCGGGGATCAGGATCTGCGCGGCCAACCCCGCCAGCACGACCATGATCAGCGGAATCCAGAACAGCCAGTGGTAACCCAGCACGCTCACTATAGGACCGGCGAGGACGATACCGAGACCGGCGCCGACAGCGGTGAGCGCGGCGATCATGCCCACCGCTCCCACCACTTTCTCCTCCGGGAACTCGTCACGAATGATCCCGAAGGCCAACGGCAACACCCCGCCCCCGATCCCCTGGATCACCCGTGCCGCAATCATCACTGACAGCGACGAGGCGAGGGCTGCCAGCACTGACCCCACCGCCAGCGAAACAAGGGCCACCACGAACACCCGCTTCTTGCCGTGCATGTCACCGAGGCGTCCCATCACCGGAGTGAAGATCGACGCCGACAACAGGTAGGCAGTCAACACCCAGGTGATATCGGCCTGTGTCGTACCCAGCGCCGCCTCGAGCGTGGGCAGCACCGGGATCACCAGCGACTGCAGCAGGGCAAAGGCACCGACACCAACAGTCAGCACCGCAAATGTCAGCTGATAATGCGCCCGCCGTGAAGCGGTTTCCATAGATTCTCCCTACCACAACCGGAGCGCTCACTCCGCATATAGAAAAAACTTAGCAGCCCTAATCGCAATCTGCCTACTCTGAGCGCAGCGTCACATAGGCGCTTCATCGTCTGAGCGACGACTATTTCCGCGCGGTGTTTCAGGCTTCGCAACGAGGGTCGACTACGTGGCCCTAGCAGGCGTGGTCCCTGCGATCTGAGTCCAGACGAGTCACGTCGCAGATACGCGCGATGAGCGAGCATCGCTGCGCGCTGACCCCGGCAGGCCCCTCAACCTCGGGATTTCGTCCTACACCGGGTGAGGGCGTGTAAATCACGGAAGTGCCTGCCTGGTAGTGGATTCTTGACTTGTCGACGGTCAAGGTCCGCCACTCAGAGAGGAGCTCCGCAGGGGAAGACTAACCCCTATCCGAGTCTGGTTCTCGACCGCGGCCGCGAGTCGTTGATCTCGTCGTCGGGAGCGCTGCTGCTGCGCGAGTCCGTCCGGGTCGCGGGGTTGGACCGTGCCTTGTCCGCAGCGTTCGCTCCGTGGCGGCCATCGCGATCGATCCACGATCCAGACGAAGTGACGCCGAAATCCTCACCCAAATCACCGACGGACGACGCAACCGGATCTGGCAAGCCAAGGACGTCGTCCGCGTCCTCGACGAATTCGCCGCCCGCGCCAAACGCCGCCGACGATGAATGCGGTGGGTTCTCACTCCCCACTGTGGATTCAGGGCACCGCAACTGCGCCGATCCAGATCCCGCTGGTCACGACCTTGCGAAACCCACCATCGACAAGCTCGCCGCGAAAGCCGAGTAGTCGACTACTCGCGATATCCGGGCTCGTTTACGCCAGGCTCGAATAGTGCCGTCCACGTGACTCGGCACCGGCTCGAGAGCGGAGGAATCACCCATGTGTGCTCAGGCTGCGCAGGCTCCGCGACAGCAGCAGGCCCGCGGAGAAGAAGAGCGGTTCGAATACGACGCCTTCATCTCCTACGCCCACGATGATCGGCCGGTCGCCGCCGGCATCCAGAAGGGTCTGCACCGCATCGGCCGTCGAATGGGCCAGCTGCACGCGTTGCGGGTATTTCGCGATGCCACCGATCTGATCGCCAGTCCCGACCTGTGGGGCAGGGTGACCGAGGCGATGGGCCGCGCCCGGTACCTGATCGTGGTGCTGTCGCCCCATTCGGTCGCGTCGGGCTGGGTGAACAAGGAGGTCACCCACTGGCTCGAGCGGCACGGACCGGACCGGCTGCTGTTCGTCGTTACCGACGGGCATCTGACCTGGGACGAGGCATCTGGACGGTTCGACCCGGACCGGTCCGATGTGGCCCTGCCGGTCCTGACCCAGCCGGGAATTCTGTCCGCAGAGCCCTTTTATGTCGACGTCACCGAGGACGCGCCGTGGGATCCCACGTCACCGATGTTCAGGGAGAAAATTACCGATCTGGCCGCACCCATCCATGGCAAGCCCAAATACGCCCTGGCCGGTGAGGACCTACGCGAACAACGACGCTTCCGGCGACTACGGCGAGCCGCCATCACCGGCCTGGTCTTGTTGACTGTCCTCGCGGTCGCCGCGGCGACGCTCGCATTCGTGCAACGGCAGGAGTCGATACGCCAGCGGAACCAGGCGATTGCCGTGCGGCTGGTATCGGAAGCCCAGTCCATGCTCGCCGGCGTCCGACCCGGCGGTGACGCACGCGCGCTGAAGCAGATATTGGCCGCGCAGTCGATCGGCTCCGAACCAGAGCGGGCTGCCCTGCTCGACGCGGTACTCGCACGGAAGGAACTGCTCGACATCGCCGAGACCACAGCAACGGACGTGAAGGACATTGCGCTCTCGCCGGACGAGCGGCGCATCGTCACCGGCGGTGTCGACGGCACCGTACGGCTGTGGGACGCCGATACCGGCAAGCCGATCGACCCGCCCATGACCGGAAACCAGGGCGAGGTGGTCATTGTGAGGTTCAGTCCGGACGGGCGGCGCATCGCGTCCGGCGGTGCCACCACGGTGCGGGTGTGGGATGCGGACACCGGAGCACCACTCGGCACACCGATGACCGCGGCCCTGGGCGAGGTGTCGAGCGTGGAGTTCAGTCCGGACGGAAGGCGGATCGTCATTGGCTCGAGTGAAATGACTTCGAGCGGCTTGGTCAATCGCGGCGCAGTTCAGGTATGGGACGCGAACACCGGAGCATCTCTTGGTGCACCCATGACCGAGCATGACGGCATGGCATTGAGCGTGGCATTCGCCCCGGACGGGCGCCGCCTCGTTGTCGGTTCCGGCGGACCCGTCCACAGCGCCGTACGAGTGTGGGATGCAGACACCGGTGCACCGCTCGGCGCACCCATGACCGAGCACGACGGCATGGTCGTGAGCGTGGCATTCGACTCGGACGGCCAGCGCATCGTCTCAGGTGGTACCGACGGCACCGTACGGCTGTGGAATGCCGACACCGGAGCACCCAATGGGGAGCCCATGACCGGACACGCGGGTGCAGTAGCGAGTGTGGCATTCGCCCCCGACGGGACACGGATCGTCTCAGGCGGTGCCGACGGCACCGTACGGCTGTGGGACGCCGATACCGGAGCACCCATCGGGGAACCTTTGACGGGACACGAAAGTTGGGTCTTGTCTGTGACATTCAGCCCCGACGGCCGACGGGTCATCTCCGGTGGCGGCGACGAAGGCACGGTACGGGTGTGGGATGTCGAAATCGGTTCGGCCGGCCAAGGCAGTGTTTTGAGCGTGGCGTTCGCCCCGGACGGGCGGCGTTTCATTTCTGGGGGTTCTGACGGCACCCTACAGCTGTGGGACCCGGATCTCAGTGCGCCGATCGGCGAACTGATATCCGGACAAGGCGTGGTGACGAGCGTGGCGTTCGCCCCGGACGGGCGGCGCATCGTCTCTGGCAGTTCCGCCCCAGCGCCAAACGGCACGACTGCCCAGTCGGGCACCGTGCAACTGTGGGACGCGGACACCCGCCAACCCATCGGCGAACCGATGACCGGACACCAGAATTTTGTATTCAGTGTGGCATTCGCCCCAGATGGGCGGCGCATCGCCTCCGGCGGTCTCGACGGCACCATCCGGCTGTGGGACCCCGACACCCGCCAACCCATCGGCGAACCGATGACCGGGCACCGGGATGCTGTGGTGAGCGTCGCGATCGCCCCGGACGGGCGGCAGATCGCCTCCGGAGGCAGCGACGGCACCATCCGGCTGTGGGACCCCGACACCCGCCAACCCATCGGCGAACCGATGACCGGACACCAGGGTGAGGTCACGACCGTGGCATTCGCGCCGGATGGGCAGCGCATAGTCTCCAGCGGTCTCGACGGCACCATCCGGCTGTGGGACCCCGAGACGCGGCAACCGGTCGGCGAACCTCTGGACGGGCAGGCGGGTCCGCTTGCGAGCGTAGCCTTCGCCCCGGACAGCCGCCGCATCGCCTACGCCGGTTACGACCGCTCGGTACGGCTATGGGATACGGACATTGGCATGCCGATCGGCCCGCCAATGAGTGGGCATACAGATGCGGTGCGCAGTGTGGCATTCAGCCCGGACGGCGGGGCGGTGGTCTCCGGCGGTGTCGACGGCCAGATCTGGCAATGGGCCATCACACCGGCAGATTGGGCAGCCAATCTATGCGCCAAGCTCACCATGAATATGAGCCACCGACAGTGGCGCGAATGGGTTTCCCCCGACATCGACTATGTCGAACTCTGCCCCGGACTTCCAATTCCCGCCGACGACACCCCACCCGGGAACTGATGGCGCACACAATCCGGCCGATGCCGGTAGGAGGTAGACGATGCACGCCGACGATCATCGATCCGAGCTGTGCCACCGACTCTGGAACGACCCGCAAGGCAAGACGGGATCTCATGGCCGCGCCATCCCCTATGAGAGCGCGGTGCTCGATCAATACCGGATCTACGTAGAGATGGCCGACCGGATCAGCGCCCGACGAGGCTTGACCAACTCGTTTTTCTTGAGCCTCAACACCGGCATCTTCGCCCTCGTGGCGGCCTTCGGAAAAATCTCACTTCCGGACAGGACGTGGTGGCTGGTGATCCCGCTGATCGCGGTGCTCGGTCAGTGTTTCGCCTGGTTCTATCTGGTTCGGAGTTACCGCCTCCTGAACAGTGCGAAATATCAGGTCGTCGGCGCCCTCGAGGAACGCCTTCCGGCCTCGCCGTTCTGGCGTGCTGAATGGTGGGCCTTGGGTGAGGGGAACGACCGGTCCCGGTACTGGCCCCTGTCCCATATCGAGCAGTGGATCCCGATTCTCTTCGGGCTTGCCTACATCTCCGCATTTCTCGCCATCACTTTCACGTGAGTGTGCTGCGTCGGATCCGGCTTCCACAGAGGTCGGCCCAGTTTCGGACTGGAAACAAACCGACTAGGCTCGTTGGTATGCACCAGCCGTGGCCGGTGATCGAGAGGCGCGCGGAGGCACAAGCGATCGCCGAGGCCATAGGCTGCGCCACCGGCCCCCGGGGAGTGATCGTCGACGGTGTCTCGGGCGCGGGAAAGACGACACTTTTGTCGGGATTTCTAACGTCTCGTGTTGGACCGACAACCTGGCTGGCCGGCAACGCGGCTACGAGTAGCACTCCGTTCGGGGCCTTCGCTCGCGTGATCGACAGCCCCGACCCCTGGGATGTGGCAGTGACCTTGTCGAAAATCTGCCGGACGGTCACAGATGAAAATAGGGACGGGACCATCGTGGTGGATGATGCCCACCTGCTCGACCCGCTCTCGGCCGCCATTCTGAACCAGATCGCCACCACTCACACCCTCTCACTGGTAGTCGCGCTCCAGACGGGAGTTCCGGTCCCCGAGGCAATTTCGGCACTCTGGAAGGACCGCGGATTCTCCCGAGTCACCCTCGATTGCTTCGGCCGTAACGAGATCGACACCGTCCTGATCGCCACACTCGGCGGCCCTGTGGACAGCAAGACTTCGGCGCGGATCGCGGACGCATCGCAGGGAAATCCCCGCTTTCTCCGTCACCTGGTGGAGGGTTCGTTGGCCGACGGCAGGCTGATCTGCTGCAACGGTATCTGGCAGCTGCGCGGCGAGCCCACCATCACCGAGGAATGTGCACTGCATCTGCGTCACCGGTGTGCAGCAGCACCGGCGGCCGCCAAGCGAGCTCTGGCGGTAGTAGCCTTCGGTGAACCTCTCGACGTGGCAGTTCTCGAGACGCTGACCAGCACAGATTCGATGCTGGCGGTCGAATGCACCGGATTGGTCCGTTTCGGCACAGAGGGCGGGATTGTTGTGGCGCGACTGGCGCACCCCTTCCTCGGGGAGCTTGTGCGGCAGCAGGTGGATGGTGCGGAGGGTCGCCGCATCCGTGGGGAACTCGCAGCCCTACTCGGCGCGGACGCCAGGGAACCGCTCACACGCATTCGGGCTGCTGAACTCTCCATCGGTACCGACCATCATCGAAGTCCGCAGTCGCTCACCGCGGCTGCCGCGGACGCGACTGCGCTCTGCTCCTTCGCGAGCGCAGAAGAACTCGCGCGCGCAGCCTCGGCCGAGGGCGCCGGCTTCCGGGCTCAACTCCTTCGCGCAGGCGCACTGGCGTGGACGGACCGAGGCGGCGAGGCGGAACAAATGCTGGCCTCACTCGATCCGGTGAACAGGCCGGAATCCGACTACACCCGGTGGGCAGTGCTGAGGGCGGGAAACCTGTTCTGGAACCTCGACGCGCTCCCCAGCGCATACAGGATCCTGAGAACTGCCTACGCACATGTCGCCAGTCCAGCAGGACGCCACTGTGTGGAGGCGGCGCGCGCGGCCATCGACGTCTCGGCCGGCCGGGTCGTCTCAGCAACGGAGGCCGCAGCTCGGGTTCGCCACTCTCCGAACGCTCCGTCAGCCGCGAAAATGTGGGCGGCGAGCGCGAGCTGCATGGGTCTCGCGATGATGGGACACGGAGACGAGGCGGCCTCCCTGGCCGATGAATCGCTCCCCCTCACTCAACCCGACACAGCTGTGCTGCGGTTCTCCATCGGCCATGGTCATATCACGGCTCTCATCTACACAGGTCGATTCGCTGAGGCAGAACTGGTTGCCGCCCGCTGCCTCGAGCTGGCGCGACACCACGACGCCGCTTGGTTCGGCATCAACGCGCTGGTCGGGAAACTCGACTTGGCCCGGGGGCGAATCGGTGACGCACACAAGAGATTGACGGAGGCCGCAGCGGTCCTTCACACATCCAGTCCCGAGCGACGCGTCGTCACCAACCTTCTCCTGACCCGGGTCCTTACTGTCACGGGACGGACCCCGGAGGCGGTGTGCGCGTTCGAGCAGGCCGAGACGTCCTTGGGCGAACACCGACATCTCTACCGATCCGACGTTGAGATCTCGCGAGCCTGGATCTCGGCCGCTTCCGGTAACCTCGGCCGCGCGATCGGCTTGGCACGTCGTGCTGCCGCCGAAGCGGAGGAGGCGGGTCTTCTCGCCGTTGCCGCGGAGGCAGCGCATACGGCCGTCCGGTTCGGGGACAGCGCTTCGGCCGTTCAGCTGCACGCACTCTCGACTGCCGTCGACGGGCTGTTGATCGGCCCGATGGTGGACCACGCGTCCGCACTCGCCGACTCCGACGGTGATGGATTGCTCTCTGCTGCAGGGGACTTCGAATCCCTGGGTGCCTATCTTCTGGCTGCGGACGCCTACGCCCACGCTGCGGAGGTTTACCACCATGCCGGTAATCGCCGTGACGAACTCCGCTCCTCCACGCGGGCCTACGCACTGGCGCAGAAGTGTGACGACGCCTGGACCCCCGCGATATTCACCTCGGCGGCCCCGCTACCGCTGACACCCCGTGAAAGGGCCGTCGCTGCACTTGCGGCCGGCGAGCTCACGAACAAGGAAATCGCTCAACGACTGGGTGTATCTGCACGTACAGTCGAAGGACACGTCTACCACGTGCTGATGAAACTCGATGTGCGCGATCGAGAAGAGATGGCCGAGACTGTCGCGATGGGGACCTGCCCCTAGGCATCGGGACCGATCATGAGTCTGTTCACCAGCGATTTCCGATTGTCGACGCCGAGTTTTGTGGACATCCGATACACGTGACCTTCGACGGTGCGTACCGACAACGTCAAACGTTGAGCGATCTCCCGATTGGTCATACCGATGACGACGAGCGCGGCGATGCCGACTTCGCGAGGTGTCAGCCACGAAGGACTATCAAGTGCACGTAACGCGGGTGTCTTCGCACCGGGGCACAGGCCGGCGAGTCTACGGGCTGCTGCCGTCGACAACTGCCGACTGGCATCGTCACCATGCCGCCGATGCACGATTGCAGCCTGCGCGGCCGCATCAGCTGCGAGTAGGTAGGCGTGCATCCTTTCGAACTCCGTTGCGACGCGGTCTAATCCGTGACCGTCCCGCACACCGAAGCTGTGTGCCTGAGCAGCAGCCACGCGCACCAAGGGACCGTCCACCGAATGGGTCAGTGCCCGCAGTCGGCCCGTGGCGGATCGGTCTCCGAATCGGACCGAGGTATGCAACGCCACCGTCTCGACACCGAACATCGACCCGGCGTGAGCCCGCCTCGCAGCCTTGCGTGCGGCCGCGATTGCCTCACGATGCTCGCCACGCGCCGCCAGCATCCAGGCGCGTGCGAGCAACAGATCGGGTTCGAACGACGCCATGTGGGCACCGAACGACGACTCCGCAGCAGCAAGCGCTTCGGTGGCATCATCGGTCCGCTCCTGCATGCCCAGAGCTTGACACAGTCCGATTACACTCAACGTCAGCCAGATCGGGGGTCCCCCGTCCAACGCCGCGGCCCGACCGCGCCGGAACTGATCCTCTGCGTCGGCCGCACGACCCACTGCGAGATGAGCAAGCCCGCGAATGTACATGTCGACCACCCAGTTTGCTCTGCCTTGGTGGGTGGGCACGTAGCGTTCGAGCACCGAATCGAGGGTGTCGAGCTGTCCCGATACGGTGGCGGCGAAGACCTCGGCAACACCGATCTGCATGTGCCCGAGCATGAATCCCACCTCTTTTGCCGCCTCCGCACCACGCGTGGTGACACCTCGGACCTGATCTGTGCTACCCGCTCGCGCCAGCGCTGCGCCACCGATGGACGCTGCGAGCGCCAAAGCCGGCGGCGTCCCTTCTCCGGGCCCGAATAGGTCGCGAGTCAATTCGAGCGATCGCGGCACGTCCTTGGCGAAGAAGTCGAAGGTCAACTCCACGGATGTGACGACGTCCCGTCCGTGGCGGTCCGTCACGCGAGCACGCATGTCGGCCAGCTTCTCCCGCGCGGCGGCCTCACGGTCCGCGAAAAACAAGGCCGTGGCACGCCACATCCCCCAGGTGAGCGATTCCGCCTCGGACATCTCCGCAGGATCAACGGCCGCGAGCAGCGTGTCGGCATCGTTCACCCGTCCTTGCCACGTCATCGCCCGTGCCGCGACCATGGCCGCTCTGATTCCGCCTCCTCGGGACAGGGCCGCCTGGGCGAGGCGCTCGGCGAGCGCATACTCACACAGGTCGAGCGCGGATTCGGCCGCCTCGACCGTTCGAGCGACATCGATCTCGGCGTCACTGTCGAGCGCGAGCGTCGCCAGCCGCAACGTATCGCCCGGCGAATCACTTGCAAGGTGGGCGCGAACAATCCGTCCTCGCAGTACGCGGGCGGCCAGCACGCCCGTCTGCTCACGCAGCACTTCCCCCAGGATCGGATGGCTGAGTGTCGCGGCGCAGCCCAGGCCCTCGGAGCGAAACCGCAGAAGTCCGCTGCAATGTGCGGCAGCGACGGCGTCAGGTGACGTGGCGCGCTGGAGGACGTCGACGTGGATGCCCTCTTCCAGAGCCACCAGCTGAAGCGCGTCGAGCACGTCGGGAGGCACGTTCCGCAACCGCGACCCGAGCAGCGATGCCAACTCCGTGCTGACAACGGGCCGCGATCGCAACCTCCACACGCCGTCGGATCGCTCGAACAGGCCGGACTTCCATGACCCTTCGACGAGATGCCGTAGGTAGAGCGGGTTCCCCTCCGACATATTCCACAACCATTGCGCGCCGACGTCGTCCATCGGCCCGCCGAGAGCAGTTTCGATCACCCGCACCGCTTCGTCACAAGTGAACGCGTCGAGTTCGACTCGATGCAGGACGGCGTCGGGGAGAAGCGCGGTACTCGGGCGTGATCCACGGCCGCCGAGCGTCACGACGAGTCGAACACTCCCATCGTCGATCAGACATCGGAGCAGAGTGGTGGACAGCGGATCGAGCCGGTCCGCATCGTCGACGACAAGGGTTGCCGTGCATCCCCGGAGTGCGATCACAGCGCTCGTGAGTGCGGTGTCGGGATCCGGTGCCGCACCGATATTTACCACCGAAGCGAATGCGCCCAGCGGGACGCCGCGCAACGAGTCCGCCCCGACGACCCAGACTGCCTCGCAGTCACGCTCGCACACGATCTTCTGCGCCAAGCTGGTTTTTCCCACCCCAACCGCGCCGACGATGACGATACCGCGCGTCGATTCCCGCGCGAGGGCGCTGATCTCGGGCCCCCGCGGGATGGATGGCCACGTCAGGACCATGAAACACAGTCTAGGTGCGGCAGAAGCGCGGGGGAAGGAGGTGGGTTGCCTCCCGATCCGCAGATCGGGAGGCAACGCGCTACCGGCCGTCGTGAGGGTTGACGCCCCCGTCGTCACGGAACCCGGGGCTCGACACGGGGATCTTGAACTGCAGCACCCTGTACGGCCATCCCTTGTCGGGGCCCTCCGTCTTCCACTGACTCACGAAGATATGGAACCCGCCGTCCAACTTCGATCCGGGGACGATCGACGGACCGTAGAGTTGGGCCACCGCATCGTCTCCCTCCTGTCCCCAGCCGACCCCGCGCAAGGCTGTGCTCTTGTGTGCCTCGTAGAGGTTGTCGGTGATCTTGGAGAACACACGCACGTCGATGTCGTAGCCGCCCGCGTCGGAGCTGTCGAACGTGACGAGTACCCACTTACCCTGGATTGCCCGCAGACACATTTCACCGAACTTGGCGGCTGAGTGCGCTCTCTCCAGCACCGGGGTCGGCTCGTTGCCCCAGCGCCACGCGCCGTCCTTCCAACCCCACCCCTCGTACGCATTCCGGTCGGTGATCCTGTCCTCGCGCACACGCCGGAGGATCAGCGGTTTGTCGCGCTGGAAGCCGGTGGAGAACACGTAGACCCATCCGTCCCCGGGAGCATCCCACGTCCAGAGCTGGGCAAGTCCGCGGTGGATCCCCGCATCGAATTTCGCCCCGGTGTGCTGCCACGTGTGTCCGTCGTCGGTCGACTTCCAGATTTCGGTCCAGACGACGTTGCCGAGGCCCTTGTTGACCATGGCATGCAGGTACATCGTGTCACCGATGGTGACGACGTCGGACGGGAGAACTGTCGAGAAGAACGGATTGTCGTGTTGGTAGTCCCAGAGCTGTCGCGCATATCGGGGATCGCCGCCGGCGGCCTCACTCCACACGATTCCCTCGTCGAGCTTCTTGGTGTCGGAGAACAGCGCTACCGGCGAACGCCAGTCACCGTCACCTACTCGGGGTCCACGGAAGGTGTCGCCGAATATTGCCAGTAGTCGTCCCGACGGGGTCCGTGCCATCACGCCGAGATCGGTTGCGGCCATGCCGAACCTGTCGGTCAACCCGGGACCCGTCACCTCCTTGATCTTCTTGGAGTGGTGAACCTTGGGCCCTGCCTCGATCGGAACCGCCGGCCGGGGTGGTTCCGGTGCCGGCAATCGCCACCCGTTATGGATGACTTCGTTCCATTCACCCTCATAGACGTTCCCGGTGACCGGCCATCCCCACAGCTGCTGCATTCGAGTCGCCACATCTTTGGTGGCCTTGTCGAAAATGCTCGTGCCGGGAATACCGATGGTCTGCTGCCAGCGCTTCAGGCCGTCTTTCGAGGACTGCGGTTCGTTGCCGAAGGTGTTCGACCACGACTCGGTGGGCCCGTCCAGCGGCCCCCAGTAGTGGCCGGGCGGTAGCGGAAAGCGATCGGGATCTTCGGGGAGTCCCCCGTACCGCTTCGCCGCGGTCAGCACGACGTCATAGGGAAAGGTGTCGGGGACGTCCCAGTGCGTTCCATCCTTGAAACCTTTGAGAACGCGCGAACCGTACGTGTAGTTGTTGTGGCTGCTCACTCCCTTGCGGTTGTGGCCCACCCCGCCGATGTCGACGCGCTCGATCGGAATGTCGTACTCCGTGGCGACCTTGGCGATGACGAATGCCACCATGTCGAGCATCTTCGTGTGGGCGAGCCACTGCTCGCGCGACTTGGGGCGTTCCTCGCGGTTCGGATTGCCGCCACTCCAGGTTTCAGTGCTTCCCGAAGTGCCCACCATCGCGATCTGGACGCTGACACGGTTGTCGCTGAGCACGCCCCAAGCGGTGTTCTTGGTGCTGACGGTGTTGATGATGTGGTGGTCGTCGATCAGGTAGTGGTAGCTGCCGTTCTGCGCTCCGGCCTGGTAGTTGGCAACATTCTCGGCGCGGGCCACCCAGTCCTGGTTCTCGGTGGTGTGCAGATAGATCCGCAGATATGCGCCGTGACCGGTGTCGTACCCTGGGCCTCCGTACCACGTGATCGGGTATCCAGTGGGCGACGTGACCGGCTGCGGTTGCGCTGGTTCGACGACCGGGGTCGGAACGTCTGCGGCGACACCGTCCCACTGGCCGAATTGCTCTTTGAGGATACGGTTCCGGTCGATGCCGACGCCTCCCACCTTCTGCTTGTCGATCTCGAATTGGTGCAGGTGCGCCGCGGGGTGGACGCGACCGTTGCTGCCCCAATTGTGCATCCAGAAATAGGTGCCGATGCCGTCGCGGAGCGCCCACTCGATGGTCGGGTAGTTGCAGTAGACACCCATCCTGGTCTTGCCGAGCCGCTCCTGCCACGCGAGCAGGTAAGGGCGAACCAGCGTATTCCACTGTTCCTCGCTGGGCGACGCATCCACCGACACATAGATTGCCGCCGTCTCGGGGCCACCGGCCTCACGGTGAATCTGTATCCCCCGCTCGGCATCCCGTCGACCCTGCTCCGCTCCGCCGAGCCAGTCGGATTTGCCGAATTGGAAGTTGGAGACGACGACCATACCGCGTGCGCGCAGGGCGTCGGCCTCCTCCCTCCGCAGCGGTTTGCCGAGCATCCATCCCGCCCTCGGGTCGGAGATGTACCGAATGGCACCGGCGAATCCGCCCGACTGGATCTGAGCAGCTGTGGGAACACCAGCGGAGAAGTCGACCAGGAGCTTGCCTACCAATGAGGTGTGTCCGTTGTCCTTCGGCGCCTGACGCGGATCTTTGGCTTCCTTCAGCCATGTCGAGTCGGGATCCAGATCGGGTCCGCCGAAGCGGCCTGGCGCACCGAATGTCTCGAAATGCAGATGAGGGCCGCTCGAACCACCCTCCGAGCCGACCACGGCTATCTGCTCACCCGCGTGCACTGGATCGCCGAACTTCCACTGTTCCCCAGTGTGTGGGTTGATGAACGACGATGGCGGCGTGTGGCCGAACGTGAAATCCAAACCCCATTGATTCTGGGAGTCGATCACCAGCCAGGAGCCGTAGCCCTGAGGGTCGTCGTCGATTCCCACATGGGCGATGGTGCCGTCTGTCGGTGCATAGATGGGCGTGCCGTTGTTCGCGGCGATATCGACACCGCGATGATCCGGCCGGTCCGGGGTTCGGTAGCCGCTGCTCACGCCGGTGTAGGTTCCGGGGGCCAACGGATGGTAGCGATTCATGATTTCCTCACCAGTGAGATGGAACTGCGGTCCGCGACAACGCCGGGGTGCTCCATGTCGGACCAATCACCCCACTGCGCTGAATAGTTCGATCCTCTCCCCTGCCGTGTGGGTTCGTCGTGAGTAGTCCGGTACTCGATTCTCGAGCCAGTTGTCATCGACGTCAGAGGATGAGGTCCTGGAGGCGGATCAATTCACGGGGCAGAGTGGTGCCCTCGACCTGTTCGAGTGGATCAGCCGCCACGTAGGCATCGAGGTCGAGCCCGGTCAACTGGGTGATCCTCCGGACCGGAACCTGAAACGTGCGATACGCGCCGTAGGAGAACGACTCCTCCCCTTCCGTGAACTCGTCGAGCAGTGCCGCCTGAGTGAGCAGGTAGCCGGTAACCGAGAGGCCGCCGTCTCGCTTGGCCATCGCCACGGTCTTCCAGAACTGACGCGGCAGCGCCACCCCACGGTAGCGGGGATCGTCGGCGGCGAGCACCGGACCCGTCAGGACGCTCACGGCAAGATCGGCGTTGTCGGCGTTCTTCAGCACGTAATCTTCGAGTCCGAGCCACAGCGTCCTGCCCGCGTTGAAGTCGTGGTGCTGCGGAGTGCAGTTCGTGAAGTGGAACGTATCGTCGTTTGCCGTCTTCGCATTCGGGCCCCAGGCAGGGTCCAGTCGGCGCACGAGGTGCCCACGGTCGAGCGGGTTGTCCTCGTACACACGCTCACCGGTTTGTTGGCGTGCCGGGAGCCGAGGGTCGAGAATCCAGCGGTCACGGTCCCGCTTCGGATTCTGCGACTGCCGGCCGTCGATGTTCACAGCCGTGAACAGCGCAAGAGCCCGCTCTGTGTGCATGACTACGCTGAAGTGGTGGTAGCGGAGCTCTTCGGACGCAATCGAAGCGACGTGCGGGCCGGGCACCGGCAAGGGTAGATGAACTCGTAAAAACCCCGGGTCGTAACCACGACGGTTGCTGTAGTCGGGGTCGATCGAAATTGCTTCGGAGTCAACAGGCTCACCGCCGGCGGCCCTGCGAGGTTCGGCGGAACCGAGGCGGACAGTAATCTCCAACGGAACGCGCACGGTGATTTCCTCCCTGGGCACCACGTCTTGCCGGGGCGATGAAGAGGGTGTCGCTAATTCCTGCTCCGCGCTGACGATCTCGTCGACGAGAGCGCGCCAGTTCCGCGGCATGTCCTGGTCGGCGACGAACTTCATGATGCGGCTGATCCGCACCCCCTCGTTGAGGATCCCACCGAACTCGGTGTGCTGCGGTGCTCGTACGCTCGCGTGGTGGAGCGCAACTACCTCCCACTGGTCGTTGAACACCGGCGAGCCTGAGGAGCCCGGTTCGGTGTCCGCCGAATAGTGCAGGAATCGTTCGGGAATATCGACGATGCGATTCTCCCGCAAGGCAATTTGCTTCTTGTCTCCGCGCGGATGCTGCACGATGGTTACGAACTCTCCGATGACGGCCTTGCCCTCAGCTGCGAACAGCCGGTTGAATCCGAACTGGGCGAGAACCGGCGCAGGTGCCCGAACCGCCACCAAGGCGAAGTCGCGCTCCCGATCGGCGAGGAAGAACCGGCCCGGATCCAGCGGGAAGACCTGCACCGGAAGCGGGTTGCCGTCGATACCGTCCTGATAATCGAACTCGATTACGCTGCTGCGTGCTGTTTCGGCGCTCGGCAGCACATGGTGATTCGTCAGAAGCAAGGTCGGCGAAACGAGAAAGCCGGTGCCGTAGCCCTGCAGGTTTCCCCGGGAATCGCGGATGTTCACCCTCCCGATCGACCGTGCCGCTGCCACCCCGGCATCGAGATAGCGCACTCCCACGAAATCGGAGGTGTTGATGATTTTTTCCAGCACCTGATCGGCCGAGGCGTCACTATCCACCCACTCGCTCACCCGGTCGAGCGCCTCTTCCACGAGGACACCCGACGCTGCGGTGGGGGTCGCCTGCGGTACGTCCTCGCCTGTGTAATAGCGGGTGAGCCGATCCAGGCGTTTGGCGATTCGTTCGGGAGTCTCGACGGCCGCGATTCCACCGCGACCGGCAAGCGCGTCCACATGATCGCGTCTCTGCGCGGCCCTCTCCCGTGCGCGGCGCTCGGCCGCTTCGGCCTGCCGCTGTTTCTCGGTCGCGAATGTCTTTGCGGGCGAATCGAGTCGAACTCGAGGTCTTCCCATACTGTTGACGGTGGTCATCATTCTTCCTCGGGTAGTACTGGGCGGTTGCTACCAGCCTTGTCCCGTGCGGCACTGCAGTCATGAGTGGTCCGCTACTCATATTTCGGCGTCACCGCGGAATCGCTACGCTCGAACTGCTCGACACCGTTGCGGACCACCTTGCGGACGGCACCGCCCTCGGCCACGAGGGCGTCGAGGATCGGTACCGCCAATTCTGGGCGGATCGGCGTTTCGGCGAGTAGTTGCCCGAGTTCGAGCGCCTCCGACCCCAGCGCGCCGACGATGAGCCTGCGGCGGGCTCGATCCAGTGCAGCTTCCATGTCCAGCCGCTTTGCGGACTCACCACGCCCCGCCGGTATCGGGACTGCCGTGTCCAGCAGCAGCGCACAGACCTCGGAGGCCGTCAGATTCCGGTCGGTGGCCCACACCAGCATGGCAGCGGCAGCCACGTACAGCGCGGCGAAGGTCGTCCCCTCCATTTCCGGTTCATCGACAATCTCTTCGCAGGTGGTCCCGGAGATGGTTCTCGGCGCGTAGATGTCCGGCTTGCCCTCTCGGGAGAAGTACGGCGTCTCGTGGGTGAGGGAGCCGTCATCCTCGACCGCACCGACCGCAAGTGCGTCGGTGCTCCACGCAGGGAAGCTGGGTTCGTCCGAGTGATCACCTGATGCGATCACCAGTCGACCCTCTCTGACCAGATCGGCGATGATCGTGTTCTGGGTGTCGGTCGGCTCCGCGTTCCCGTAGTCGAGGACGATGATGTCGGCTCCCGCTCGCCCCGCCTCTTCCAACCACAGACAGACTTCGCGCTCCGACGGCTCGCCGTTCGTAAACGCCAATTCGTGTGACAGCAGTTCGGCAAGAGCAGATTCATCGACTCCTGTTTCACCGGCGACGACCCGCCCGGGTACCCCCTGGTTGATGGCACACTGGGTGAGCGCGACGGCGACCTCCTGACGGCGCCGGGCAGTGAACGGCCCGGCGACCGCCAGCTGCAATGGGCGCATCACCGGACTCGCGGGTGACAGTCGTTCTACGTCGGATTCGAGTTCGGTCGACGTCCCGAAGAAGTCGCTGCCGATCGCCGCTGCCGTAGGAACCTTCCCGGGTGGAACCGCGACTTGCTTGACGAGGACCGGCAGATCGTCCGCATCGAACGAATTGCTCTGGCCAACCAGATCGGCCAGTTGTTCCCACAGTTCGAGGTGGCGCAGTTGGCCGTACAGTTTCGACAGTTCCGTCTCGGAGAAGCGAGTGAGTGTCGGCAGATTGCGGCGGATCCATTGCCACACCTCGGGCCAGGAGAGTGCCTCGAGGCGAATCGTGCGCACTTCGGACGGTCGCAGCGACTGCGTCAGTTGATCGAGATCGCTTGTGCTGGCCACCGCCAACCGTGCGCGGCCGCGTCGTCCGGTGAGGGTGACGAGTGCGTTCAAGAGGTCAGATGCGCCGGCGGAATCGCCTGCGAGCACGTCCGCATCGTCGATCACGATCGCGGCCGGCACGGCCCCGAGGTCCCCGATCAACCGTTCCCACCAGTCGTCGGCGCTGAACCTACCCGCCGACACCGCTCGAAGCCCTTTGCCGTCGATCAGTTCCTTGACGAGGCAGGCCAGTTCGCGGACCGGGTCGGGTTCCGCGAGCAGACGCTTGGCGCTGATGAAGAGCTGCGCGATGTCCGGATCGAGTTCCTCGAGTACCCGGTCGAGAAGTGAGGTCTTCCCAGTCGCCGGCATGCCGACCACCTGCAGAAGCCGCGCCGAAGTGTTCCCGGACAACACGTCCACGGCCTCACGCAACTCGGTGAGCCGGGAGATGAAGCGCAGTTCACCTTGACGTACGCCCAGGTGGCGACTGACCTTGCGCTGTGCGGGCCGCGGCCGAGCCTTCGCGTCTGGGTCGAGGACCGCACCGGGATCGCTTCCGCCGACGAATAGGCAGGGCACGGCCCAGTTCAGCAGAGGGTCACCGCTGTTCTCGTCGCCGTTGATCGCGAGACGCGCCAAACGCAGTGCCTCGGCGACGGATTGCCCGGCGGTAAGTCCCTGATAGAAGAAGCGGGTGAAGAGTCGCTCGGTCCCGAAGGGCAGCACGGCTTGCATGCCGATTACCATCGGACACGCGTCCCGCACGCAGTAGTCCGCCGAAGACAGCTGGCCCGGCCACGTTTCGTCCGCCGCCGAGACACCCGGCGCGCGTGCCGTCTCACATCCCGCGAAAACAGCGAGTCGGAGATCCGGAAGCTGTTGTAGCAAAAGGGCGAATTCTTGGCTCGGCAGAAGTGTTCCACGACCGTTTCGGCGTTCCAGCTTGAGTCCGTAAGGATTGGCATGCCCGAGGTAGTGGAACAGATGAAAGCCGCGGCGTTGCATCCCCATACGAGTGCGCAGACGCTCGACCGAGGGGCGATCCTCCACCACCACACGCAACAGGCCTCGATCGACCATCGGCTGCAACTCCGTCAGCAAACTGCGCTTTTCAGCATAGAGGTCGAACGGTGCCTCGGACTCGTCCGGGCCCGATCGAAGCGGACTCGACATGACCAGCAACAGATTGAGTGGTGGATCGATCGGCGCTTGCCGGATCGGGTAGGTGCGCGATCGTCCCGACCGCACCACGTGGACATCCCGCGCCATGGACAGAAACCGTTCAGGGCGCTGGGGGTCCAGTAACAACTCCCACGGCCATGCGGCGATCCGGTTCGGCGCCGCCAGTATCCGAATGAGCAACTGGTACCCCGCGGTCCCTGCCGTGCCACGTGTCTGCTGCAGAAGCGTGACGATCTCCGGCACACCGAACACCAGGTCCGTCAGCACCTTCCCCACCTCGAGCGCTTCGGGGCCGGCGTCCGGGCGAGCGTGCCGGACAGCATCGGTGAGCCATTCACCTGGTTCGTCCACCGGCCTGCCGGTGACATCGCGGGGTAGCTTCCACTCGGGCAGGGGTCGTTTCACCGCGAATACCGAACCCTGCGGGGATCTCGCCGAGAGCCACACGTGGTCCCCGGCTTCAAGGACACTGATTTCCAGCTCTTCGAAACTGCGCCTCGATAGCGGAATCATGCTTTCCAGCTCCTACATATCCGCTGTCCGTGCTACCTCGTCCAAGTCGACAACGCTCACCAGGTCCGTGACGGGATGCACTCCCGGGGCACTGACCGTGATGCGGTAGTCCTGAGCTGCGAGGTCCTCGACAGTTGCCTGCTGCCAACCGTCGGCTGACGTCGAGAGCCGATATTCCCGGACCGGCCCGCCGATGGCCGGCTCGACATGTGCGACGAGTTCGGCGCCTGGGTCGTCGGTCCGCGCACGGATCACCAGTGGTTCGGCGGTCGTCACGTCGTCGACTTCGAGCGACACCGATTCGCTCACCGCAGGAAATACGTTCGGCGGGGTGATCACTGCAATGTTCAATACCCCGCCGACGTGGTCGAGCACCGGGTCGTCGTTCTGCAGCGAGGCATGTTTCTGGCTGAAGAAGGCGGCGTTCTTCCACCCCTTCATGAGTTCGGGTGGGGTCGCCGACAACTTCGGCACTGTGCCGTCGCCGCCGCTTTCGCCCGGTCCGCGCACGGGCAGCGATACGATCTTTCCGTCCATCAACCGGGCAGCCCAGTGTGTGCGCTGGAAGTCGCCGATGATGGGACGGATGTCGTAGCCCTCGTCCCTGTCTGCTTCGAGTCGCTCCTGCACCTGAGTGCGCAGCTGCCGGTGCAGCGTCACCGCGTCCTTCATGCGGGCGGCGTCCAGCCCGGTCCCCGTCCAGTCGTCCATATTGTCGTCCAGGTTCGACCACGACGCATTCGGGCCTTCGAGACATCGATAGGACGGCAGCAGCTGATAGGCGGAGGTGAAGGAACCAATGAGGTTGCCGAGATCGACAGTGAACGGGCCCCATCCTTTGCGGAATCCGTTGACGAGGAACTCGAGCGCGTTGATCGACCCGGAGTACGGCGTGCCGAACGTGATGAGTGTCCGGGTGTCCTTCCACCCCTCGAGCAATTCGAGGTAGAGGCGGGCAACGATGCCACCCATGGAGTGACCCACGAGGATCAACTGTGCATCGGGATTGCCCGACTTCTCCCGCCAGCGCGTCAACCATCCATGAGCTTGCCGCGCCAGCTTGCGGGCTGCCACACGATTGTCACGCCGCCAGTCATACGGAAGCTCGAAGTAATTCTCGCCCGGTACCACCCCGAACCGGCGCACCAGGTCAACGCGGAACTTAGTGTAGCCGTCGATCTTCCAATCCAAGCCCGGAAGTACATGGAAGTCCGGCATCACCCGGGTCGCTACCACGCCGTCGCCGAGATCGTCGACCTCTGGATCGTCCCCGTCGAGCTGCAACCGCTTGATGTTGTTGCCGAGCGAGAGCACTCCCCGCAGCGCAGCCCCTGGAGTCGACGCCCACACCTCCTTGCCGTCTCGTGCCAGAACCGATCCAGTGATCCCTGGTATCAACACAACGACATCTTTCATGGCGGCCTCCACACCGAACACCGGCAACGGTCCGTTCCGACCCCAGTGTTCTCAGGTCCGCGAGGGAGCACACGAGTAGCCGACTACTCGTTTTTAGTTGGTCGTGTGGTGAGGTTCATCAACTGGGCGAGCTCGTCACGGTCCGCGACCCCAAGCTTGATGCACGCGCGGTAGACGTGTCCCTCGACGGTCCGGACCGACAGGAAGAGACGGTCGGCGATGTGCCGGTTCGACAATCCCGCCGCCACCATCGATGCGATCTCACGTTCGCGAATCGTGAGCGGCAGTGGATGTGCGGCCTCCGCGAGAGCAGGAGACAACATCCGGTCGCATTCGTCCGCCAGTGCTGCCGCCGTGGCGGCGCACTCGACCGAGAGTCGTTTGATGTCCGCGCGGAGGAAGGCGATCGCGGCCTGCGCATAGGCGTCGGCGGCATCGGGAAGTGCACCGACCGTTCGAAATCTGTCCGCTGCCGCCGCCAGCCCGGGTCCGTCGGCGGAGGCTGACGCGGATGCTTGTGCTGCCGCGATTCGGACGAGTTCGCCGTCGCACTGTTCGGCAAGGGCCGCCAGTCGCGGAGCAGTGGAATGGTCACCGAATCGAGTGGCAAGGTGCAGTGCGGCCGCCTCGACACCGAACTGTCCCGCAGCTGCTGCTGATTCGGCGGCGGACCGTGCGAGCGCGATGGCCTGCGAAGTCTCACCCTGAGCCGCGGCGAGCCACGCGGCAGACAGTTCGAGTTGGGGCCCGAACACTGCCACGTGCCGGCCACTGCGGGCTCGCGCCTCCGAGATGACGCGCTGCCCCTCGTGGATGCGGCCGAGCACGGCGTATGTCTGTCCCAGGGCAATGTACGCGGGGACGCTCCAGGACACTGCGTCAGCGGTGTCGCCCACGTCGAGTGCTGCGATCGCCTGTTCGAGGCGCTGAGCCGCGGCGGTGAACCGTCCGCGAACGAGTTCGACCGTCCCGACCAGGATATTCGCCAGCCCCCATGCCAGGTATCGGCCACTCGACGCGAAGGCGAGATACTGTTCGGCTCGGCGCTGCGCCCTATCGAACTGCCCGGTCATGGTCAAGGCCAGAATCTCGCCGTGCCCGGCGGGAAAGCGCAGCAGTCCGTCGATCTGTTCGGCAACGGCCGCGCTCCGCGCCGCCAACGCGGGAACCTCGTCGCCGCGTCCCATCAACGCCAGCGCCAGTCCCCCGCCGAAGAACGCCCATTCGACCGCCCACGGCCGCTCCGAGGCGAGAACAGTGCACGCGGCGTCCACCGCTTCCTGCGGTCGATTCTCGAAGACCGCGCACACAGATCCGATTCCCTCGACCACCGGAAGGAGACTCGGTTTGGTGACACGCTCGCGTAGCACTGCGAGGACGTCGTCCGCTTTCTCCGAATCGCCGAGTGCCCAGAAGAGGTTCGCGATACGTGATGTCCCCCAGCGCACCAACTGCGCTTGAGTCAACGAGTCGGGGGAAAATGCGAGCAGCAGTGCCTCGGCTTCGGCCGCGTGCCCCTGCCACAACAATGCCCGGGCAAGGAGGTCGGCCGCTCCGAAGTCACCCGTTTCTTCGAACGCTGCACGTGCCAGACGTTCACCGAGCGGGACATTGGCCAGCCCGATGGCATCCGCAGCCGCCGACGCGAGCAGCGCCGGGTCGACGGATCGGTCGCTGTCGAGTGCAAGCTCGGCGAGACGTATCCGGTGCGCCGCACCCGTCACCGCACCATTACCGAGCTCTTGCACCAGCTTCCCGCGTAGCCGGCGTCCCGCCGCACGACCGACCCGTCGGCGAATCACCTCGGCGAAGAGCGGATGGGTGTAGCGCACATCGAGATGGTGTCGTTCTTCGGCGATCCTGATTAGGCCGCGTCGTTCCGCCTCTTCCACTGCGTTTTCACCGGCGAGAGCGCACAGAACATCGAGGTCGAGCGGCTCGCAGAAGGTCAGCAGTTGAAGCGCTTGCAGCACGTCGGACGGGATTTTCTCGATCCTGGTTTCGAGTAGTGACGCGAGCTCGGAGGTGATTGCTGCGCGACCCCGCAGCTGCCAGACACCGCCGGACCGGCGGAGTGTCCCCGCTTCCAGCGCGCCCTCGACGAGATGCCGGACAAACAGGGCGTTGCCCCCCGACGCCTCCCAGATCATGTCGGCACTCAGCCCCTCGAGCGGGCCGTCCAGCACGGACTCGACCAGTTCGATGCTCTGCTCGCGCGTGAACGGCATCAATTCCAGCCGGAGAAGATGCCCGTCCTTCCACAGGGACGTGATCGCGTCGGGCACGGTCTCACCGCTCCGGACGGTCGCGACGATATTGACCACCCGATCGAGGGCCAGTTGGTGCAGGAATGTCGCCGAGAGCTGATCGAGCAGGTGGGCGTCGTCTACCCCGATCACCATGTCCTGGTGGGTGTCGCCGTCGTGAATGAGGGCCTGCCGTGCCGTGGAAAGTAGCGTGACCGGATCCCGAGAGGTCGACGCACCCACCAGGTGAGCGAAAACGCCGAGCGGGATGCTTCGAGCGGATTCCGTCCCGGCAACCCAGCGCACCTCGCCGGGCAGTGATTCGGTCGCGAACCGGGCGAGGGTGGTTTTCCCCACGCCAGGATCGCCGGTAAGGACCACCCCGCAACACTCGGACCGGGCCTTCAGCGACGCGGTGATGGCGTCGAACTCGGCTTGTCTTCGAATCAGGGGCCACCTCTGACTCATTCTCGAAGTCTAGTTTGTCGACACCCTCGTTCTCAGCCCCTCCGCTGCAATTCATAACGAATGTACGGTCTCATTACGACCTCGTCTGGCTCCCATACACAGAGAACAGGTAGTCCACTACCCATGATTGGAGTGGGTACATTCGGCAGACTGGACTCAGGACCCCGCAGAGGGCCTTCCGAGGTGCAGGAGATGGTCATGAACACTCTGCCTGAGCGAATCTCCAGTGACACGGAGCGGCCAGCCGACCGCGCCGCGTACCGTGAAACATGCTCGGCTCCATGGATACTCGACCAGTCGATACGACTGGGGGACAACGACGCACGATTGATCGCCGTCCGGGACGAGTACACCGATACGAGTTACCTCGCGCTTCTCGTCGGCAACGTCACCGGCAGTGCGCCCGTTACCGTGCGAGCAGTCGACGAGGAGGCTCTGCTCATCGAGGGCAGCCGCACCATGTTTCCGGAAATTTTGATCGGCGTTGCCGAGTCACCGAGTGCCTCCGACATCGGCCGTCGGGATCTCGAATGCCGGACAGCCGTCGAGGGGTCACTCCGATCGACGATCGACTCGATCGGAGTGCACTCGGTGATCGCCGAATGGAACGCGCGGGCGTGAGGTCCGCGAGCGCTCAGTCCCGTGCGAAATTCAGGTACGCCTTGGACGGGGTCGGGCCCCGCTGCCCCTGATACTTGGAGCCCGCGGCCGAGCTGCCGTACGGGTGCTCCGCCGCGCTCGACAACCGCAGAAGGCACAGCTGCCCGATCTTCATTCCCGGCCAGAGCGTGATGGGCAGGTTCGCCACATTGGACAGCTCCAAGGTGATGTGGCCGTTGAACCCGGGATCGATGAACCCGGCGGTCGAATGTGTGAGCAGACCCAGGCGACCGAGTGACGACTTACCCTCGAGTCGCCCGGCAAGGTCGTCGGGCAGCGAACACACCTCGAGCGTGGAGCCGAGAACGAACTCGCCGGGGTGCAGAACGAAGGGCTCTCCCTCGGCCGGTTCGACCAGCGTGGTCAGTTCATCCTGCCGCTGAGCTGGGTCGATATGGGTGTAGCGGGTGTTGTTGAACACCCGGAACAAGCTGTCGAGGCGCACGTCCACGCTCGAAGGCTGAACCATGGAGGGATCGAACGGGTCGATGCCCAGACGTCCAGCGGAAACTTCGGCACGGAGATCGCGGTCGGAGAGAAGCACAGGTAGAGGTTAACGGGTCAGCGGGTGTGGATTGCCATCGAGAGCAGCAGATCGGTGCAGGTGTTCACGAGGTCTTCCTCGGGCAGTGTCACGGTGCCGTTCAACCAGGCCGTCAGTGTCTGCGCCAGGCCCCCGACCATGAAATGCGCGGCAAGGTCGAGACGGGGACTCTCCGCCACCTCGTAGAACCCGACGGTCTGCTTGGTCACCAGGCCGGCGAACAAACGCGAACTGTCGAGCCGTCGCTGCGCCAGCACCTCACTCGACTGCGCTACCGAGAACATGAGTCGGCCGTGCCGGGGATCTTCGGCGACCGCACGGACGATGTTGCGCACGCCTGCTTCGACGATCTCGCGTTCGCCCGGCCCCGCCGTCGACACAGCTTCCAACGTGCTGGTGGCGATGCGTTGCACGACAGAGTCGTAGACGGCGACGATCAGCGCGTCGCGGTCGGTGAAGCTTTCGTAGAAGTAACGAGTGGCCAGTCCGGCCCGCTTACAGACTCCGCGTACCGACAGCGTGTGGTCGCCGTCGTCCCCGCCCAGTAGGTCGAGTCCGGCCTCGATCAGCTGCGCGCGACGCTCGGCGCGACGCGCATCGCCCTCCTGACCGCCATACATGCGGCCACCTGTCGAACCTGACGGTGCCGTAACCATGGCGACCATCCTTCCACCGAACTCTGGACGACGAACATATATGTGAGTACGGTCGTATTCAGATCACGTCCCGTGGATGGATAACAGGAGCAACTATGTCGACGTCACTCGACGCACCAGACCGTCTCGACCAGGTCATGGACGGTGCCGGCCTACTGGCGGGCGCTGCCAACATCATCATGCAGTTGGCACATCCCGGAGTCGGGTACGGCGTGTACGAGAGTCGGGTCGAGAGCGGGCAGCTCTTCCGGCATCCGATCAAACGATCCCGCACCACGCTGACCTACCTCGTGGTCGCCGCACGGGGCACCGACGAGGAGAAAGCCGTCTTCCGTCGAGGCGTCGACCGCGCCCACGCCAAAGTGCGGTCCACCGCAGACAGCCCGGTCCAGTACAACGCTTTCGACCCCGAACTGCAGCTGTGGGTGGCCGCCTGCATCTACCGCGGATTCGAGGACGTCACCAGGGCCCTGCACGGCGACCTGTCCCCGGAGGCGTCGGCGTACTTCTACAAGGAAGGCGCCACTTTCGGCACCACCCTCCAGGTCCCACCGGAGATGTGGCCGGCCGACCGCGCCGCTTTCGAGGAGTACTGGAACCGTTCGCTGGCCAACGTGTCGATCGACGACACCATCCGCGAACACGTCCTCTCCATCGCACGGCTCGAATTTCTCCCCACAATCATCTCGCGCCTCTTCGGCCCGATGAACCTGTTCTTCACCAGAGGTTTCCTCCCCCAACACTTCCGCGACGAAATGCAGCTGACCTGGAGCGAGAAGGACCAGCGACGTTTCGACCGCATCCTCCGGACCATCGGCGCCGTCAGCCGCCGCCTGCCCAACGCCCTGCGCGAACTCCCCTACAACCTGCTCATGCGCGACCTGCGGTGGCGAATCAAGTCCGGCCGACCACTCGTCTGAGCATCGGCGTGTGCGCCTCCAGCGAGACCAACATCATCTGCTAATGTTTGCCCCGCAGGGTGTTGGGCCTGCCTACGGGCGCCCAATATCATGCGCGCCGATGTAGTTCAATGGCAGAACATCAGCTTCCCAAGCTGAATACGCGGGTTCGATTCCCGTCATCGGCTCCACCAAAAGACCTGGTCAGAGCGTTTTCCCGTACCTGGTCACTGTGGCCAAGACTGTAGCCAGTACCTCCCCTCAGATCAACCAATTACCGGACAGCCCCGCTGGGTTCGTTAGAAGGGGTACACCGGCATCGTGCTTTGCGCGGTGACCCACTGTGTTTCGGTGAAAGCATCGAGATTGGCGCCGATGCCGCCGACCCGACCGCCGTTACCGGAGGAGCCGACGCCGCCGAACGGGACGACTGCCTCGTCACCGACGGTTTGGTCGTTGATGTGCACCAATCCGGCGGGGATCCGCTGCGCGAGCTCGAGACCTTTCATGGCATCGGCTGTCAGGATGCTCAACGACAGTCCGTACTCGGAGCTGTTGGCGATCCCCACGGCTTCCTCGACCGAGCTGAACGATGCCACTGGCGCCACCGGGCCGAAGACCTCGTCCCGGAAGGCCGGGGCGGTCAGCGGTGTCTGTGCGAGCACGGTGGGCCGGTAGAAAAGATCGTCGTAGACACCGCCCGCGGCGAGGGTTGCGCCAGCGCTGATGCTTTCCGTCACCAAGGTGTGAATGTGGTCTCGTTGCTTAGCATCGATGATGGGGCCGAGGGCGACGTCACCGGTGAACGGGTCGCCGACGGGCAGCCGTTCGGCGTGTTCGGCGAGGAGTGCGGTGTAGTCGGCGGCAATGCTTTTGTGCACGAGTTGACGGCCCGCCGCCATACAGATCTGGCCTTGGTGCATGAAGGAGCCGAAAGCACCGACGGACACAGCTTTGTCGAGGTCGGCGTCGGCGAGCACGATCAGTGCGTTGTTGCCGCCGAGTTCGAGGTGGGCGCGTTTCAGGTGTCGACCGGCGAGTTCACCGACGGCGCGCCCGGCGCGGGTCGATCCGGTGAAAGCGATGACCCGGACGGCGGGATGGATGACAACGGCTTCCCCGGCGGCAGCGCCGCCGGGGAGCACGCTGAGCAGGCCGGCGGGAAGTCCGGCTTCCTGGAAGATGCGGGCGAGAACCACACCGCCACAGATGGCGGTGCGGGGATCGGGCTTGAGGACGACGGCGTTACCGAGCGCCAACGCCGGCGCGACGGCACGGATCGACAGGATGATCGGGAAGTTGAAGGGGGCGATCACCCCGACGGTGCCGACCGGAATGCGGCGGGAGAAGCTCAGGCGCGGTTGCTCCGAGCGCAGCACTTCGCCGTGTGGGTGTGCGGCGAGCGCCGCAGCGTTGTAGCACTCCTCGGCGGCGGTGTGTATTTCAATGTGGGCCTTGGCCGCGGTGCTGCCGGCTTCGCGTATCACCCATTCGGCGATTTCGTCGGCGTGCTGCTCGAATAGGATTCCGGCGCGGCGAAGCACTGCTGCCCGTTCGGTGTAGGGCCTGGCGGCCCAGTCGGCTTGCGCGGTCGCGGCTCGGTCCGCGGCACGTGCCACATCGTCTGCGGTGGCCATGCCGATGGTCGAGAGTTGTTTGCCGGTTGCGGGCTCGACCACGGAGTGGTCGTCGGCGCTGCCGCGTACCCATTCGCCGGTGAAGATGCGTGATTCCCACACCGGTTCGTCCAGCAACCGCCGAACCGAGCCGTGTTCTTGTGTACTCACCGTCAGTTTCTCCGTTTCATCTCTGTCAGCGGCGAGTGCCGCTGGGTGTGTTCTTTTCACTGTGGTGCTCGGCGGCAGCGGATTCACATACTGCTTTCGCTCAGAAAAAGGGCACGTTTGCGCCGCCGAATTGGTGGCGGTGAACGAGCGCGGGCGCAGTAACTTTGTTCGGCGTGTCAAGCGGAACGGTCGTGGTCGGCGAAGCCGGTGAAGTCGGTCTTCTTCATGGCAGCCAGGCTCAACAGTGACACGGCCACGAACGCGATGAGATAGATCGAGATCGATAGAGAGGTTCCGGTGGTCTCGATCAGCCATTCTGAGATGGCGGGGGCGAAGCCGCCACCGATGATGCCGCCGACGGCGTAGGGAAGGGAGGCTGCGGTGTAGCGAATGCGCGGCGGGAAGAGTTCGGCGAACATCGCGCTCTGCGGCCCGTAGGACAGTCCCAGGGCGATCGCCAGAACGAACACCGCGAGAGCGAATGCGCCCATGTTCGCGGTGTCTACGAGCAAGAACAGTGGAACCGCCCAGGCTGCCATCAGAACATATCCGGCCGTCATGATCGGGCGGCGGCCAAACCGATCTGACCAGGAGCCACCGAGCACGGTGGAAACAATCCACACCAGGGCGGCGAGCATCTGGGTGAAAAGTACTGCACTCGAGTCCATTCCAAGGTTGTTGGTGGTGTAGGAGAGCATGTAGCCGATCACCAGGTAGCCGGCGAGGATGTTGGCGACGAAGGATCCACCGGCGAGGACCATCTTGCGGGAGTGGCCGTGCACGGCTTCGGCCAGCGGCATCGCCGCTTCGGCGTGGGCTTGCTGGACCTCCGCGAATACCGGGCTGTCGGAGATCGAAGTGCGTACCTTCAGGCCGACCAGGACCAATGCGACGCTGACGAAGAAGGGCACCCGCCAGCCCCATGACTCGAACTGCTCGGGGGAGGTCATCGTCTGGAGAAGGAAGAAAACGCCCGTGGACAGCACGAGTCCGGCCGGTGTGCCGATCTGGGAGAAGATCCCATAGAGGCCTCGCTTGTTCGGTGGCGCGTACTCTACGGACATCAATGCGGCGCCGCCCCATTCACCGCCGGTGCTCAGGCCCTGGAGGAAGCGGAAGATGACCAGCAGTAGGGGGGCGATGAGGCCGATCTGCTCGTAGGTGGGGAGCAATCCCATTCCAAGGCTGGCCAAGCCCATGACGACGAGTGTTCCGATCAGTGCGGATTTGCGGCCGTACCGGTCGCCGACGTGGCCGGCGAGGATACCGCCGAGAGGGCTGGCAATGAAACTTGCGGCGACCGACCCGAGGGAGACGATGAGCGCGTTGGGTCCGAGCGCACCGAAGTACTGCTCGCTGAAGATCAGTCCAGCGGCTGAAATGTATGCGAACGACAGGTACCACTCGATCGTGGATCCGATTCCGCTGGCGAATCGCACCTTGACGAGTTCGTTAGGAGTGGGGCTTCGGTGCGCGGCCGTTGCCGAAGTTGAGGTGGTGTCCATGGTCGTCCTCAGAGTTGGGGGGAATGGGGGCGGCGGAAGTCGTCTCGCGCGGTCAGTTGTGCGCTGGGGAGGGTGCGGGAATGGTGCTGGGGCGGTGGATGTCGATAATGTGCGGCGCCAGGGATGCGACGCTGGCGAGCAGGTGCTCGTCGGTTCCCGCCGCCGAGGAAAATTCGATGCCAACGGGCAGCGCGGTCGTCGTTCCGAGGCCGACAGGGATGGAAATCCCCGGCAGGCCAAGCGTTCCCCCGAGATCGCCGTGACGGATGATCGTCGAGAAGGTGGGGACCCGGCGCCCGTTCAGTTCGATGGTGTCGTCCTGACCGAGGGGCGGAGCCACCACCGGGGTGGTGGGAAACATGAAGGCGTCGAGGTCTGCCGAGGACATCCGGTTCGCAAGTTCCCGGCGCAGGTCACCCACGATGGCGAGATTCTGCCGGTAGGTGTGCGCGGTGGTTGTGGCGAGTCCGTCGGCAACTACTCGGCGGACGTCGGGGCTGCTGATGGCGGCGACGACGGTCTCGATGCCGGGGAGTCCGCGTGAGCGGAGGTATCCGCTGAGTCCATCGGCTGCCTCCCCCCAGACGATCGATGCGGCGATCGTTGCGGTCCGATTGATGATGTCGTCGATGTTGACGTCGACGAACGTCACTCCTGCGGCCGCGAGGGTGTTCCGGACCCGCTCGTAGGCCGTTTTGACGTCCGGATCGAGATCTTCACCGTGTGCGGGTGTCAGGCCGATACGCAAACCGCCAGCAGTGTCGCGGACAGTGATTGCAGGGCGTTGCGCGAGTATCGAATCGAGAAGAAGGATGTCGTCGATGCTGCGCGCGATCGGGCCCGATGTGTCCCTGGTGTGGGACAGTGAGACGATGCCCTCGGCGGGGTATCGGCCCACGGACGGCCGGAACCCGATCACGCCGCACAGTGCAGCCGGAATGCGAACGGAACCACCGGTGTCCGTGCCGATCCCCGCTGGTGCGATACCCAGTGCTATTGCGGCAGCGGTGCCTCCGCTGCTGCCACCTGCGGTCAACGAGAAGTTCCACGGATTGTGCACCGGGCCGTGGAAGGCGTTGTTGGATGTCGCTCCGAGCGCCAGTTCGTGCATGACGTTCTTGCCGCTGATATGGGCCCCGGCCGCCACTAGGCGTTGCACGATCTCGGCGTCTTCGGTTGCAATGTTTCCCACCAGGCCAGGGGTTCCGGCGGTCGACTCCGTTCCGGCTACGTCGATGCTGTCCTTGACCACCATGGGGATGCCGAGCAGCGGGACTGACTGCTCGTGCCTGTCCGGGATCGAGGGGGTGGGCAGCGTCGTGGTCATCGTGTTGAACTCGGCAACCTCAGCGGTGCGGTGACGCAGACTTGCCGCGTAGTGCTCGGCGTCGAGCAGACCGGCGGTGAGGAGGGACCTCGTCTCGACGATCGTGAGATCGAACAACGGGTCACCCGCGATCGGGCCGGTCGCCAGCTCCTGTGTGCTGTCACCGTTCATGCTGTATCTCGCCTGTCTATGTGTCTGCTTCGGAGCGGCATCCGTTGATGCCGGGGTCGGGTGTTGTCGGTCACTGTCGACGACGGTCATGATCCGAACAATCCTTCCTCTCAACATGCGGAAGAAGTACCGTGAACCTTTATCAGCACCCCGGCGGAGCGAGGGACCGATCGTTGAGCAATTCCAAAAGTTCATTAGCCCGTGCGCTGTCGATTCTCGAGTCGTTCAGTGAGGACCGACCCGAGCAGACGCTGGGCGCCATCGTCAGCGCGACGAACATCCCGCCGGCCACTGTGCATCGGTATCTCGCCGAACTCGTCAAATGGGGTGGGCTCGACCGAACCGGTCGCGGGACCTACACGGTCGGCACACGCCTGTGGCAGCTCGGGGCCCTCGCTCCGAAGGAACGACAACTCCGCGATGTGGCACTTCCGGTACTCGAGGACCTTTTCGAGACCACCCACGAAGTGGTGCATCTGGTGGTCCTCGACGGCACCCGCGCGCTTTACGTCGAAAAGCTCGCGCCGCGATCGCGGATCGGTACCAATGTCTCCTCCCAGGTCGGGTACCGGCTGCCCCTGCATGCGACCGGACCTGGGAAGGTGTTGCTGGCCTTCGGCACCCCCGAGCTGCGGGAAACGGTGCTTTCCGAGGAGTTGCCGAGAATGGCATCGGAGACCATCACCGACCCCGATGACCTGCGCCGAGCGCTCGCAGAAATTCGCACCACCGGATTCGTCATCTCGCGAAACGAGATGACCGAGGGCAATGCGTCGGCAGCCGCCCCGGTCTTCGGAAGGGACGCCGCCATCGTCGCCGCAATCTCCGTGGTAGTACCGGCCGCGCATCCAAATCTGGCAGGCCTGGCCCAAGGAGTCCGGGTCGCAGCAGCCGTGATCTCCCGCAACCTCCGCCAGGACGGCAGAAGGTGATCGGCCGCTGCGACGTCGACCTCAGCTCAGGTGGTCAGTCCTGCCCGAGCGAGATGCTTTCGGCGGCGGTGCGGACGCTCTCTGCACCGGACCGCAGGGTACTGAGTTCGGCCTCGGACAGCTCCCACTCGACGATGTCGCGAACCCCGCCCTTGCCGAGCAGCGCTGGCACAGTCAGGCTGGCACCCTTGGCGCCGTATTCGCCGTCGAGGACCACCGAGACCGGCAGCGGCTGATCGGATTCGGTCACCATTGCATCGACGAGCAGGGCGGTGCCGCGTCCGGTGCTCCACGTTGATGTGCGTCCCGAGTCCAGTGCCACGTGGGTGACGTACCAGGTGTCGATGTAGTCCTGCGCGATCGCCTTCTGGGCGGCGTCGAGTCGGACCGGTGAACCGTCGACTCGAATGTGATCGTAGAGGGGTACTTGTCCGGCGCCGTGTTCGCCGAGGACCCAGGCCTCGACGCGGTGTGGGGAGACGGCCAATGCTCGTCCTACCCCGGTTCGCAGGCGCAGACTGTCGTTGATCGTGTAGCCGAGCAGTTTGTGACGATCGAAGCCGGTGCGCTGGTGCAGCCAGGTGGTGAGGGCATCGGCGGGGTTGGTGAGCATGATCAGCACCCCATCCCAGCCGGATTCGATCAGCGGAACGGCGAGTTGCTCGACGATCCGCGCGTTATCTGCCAGAAACACCGATCGGGATGTGTTCAGCCGCAGCGGGACTGCGGCGCTGAGGATGACGATGTCGGAATCGGCGGCGTCCTCGGCAGTCCCTCCCCGCACGGTGGAGAAACCGTCGACGGCTGCCATGTCCTGCATATCCATCACGTGGCTCGTGACCATGTTGGGTTTGGTGTCGACGACGACGACGTCGTACGTCGAGGGTCGAAGCAGCAGGTTGAAGGCGACGGAGGACCCGATGCCGCCCGCGCCTCCGAAGATCGTCACCTTCGTGGGGGTGTGACTCATGACAATGTTCCTCTCCTATAGCTAGTGTCGTCAGGCCTGGAAGTCGCGGCCAGCTTTAACAGCGACTTCCAGGACAAGTGGGCTCTTGCGGGTAGATAGTGTCGGGATGATCTCGTCGAGAATCTCGGTGAGTTCGCTGATGTCGGCCGCGCGAGTGATGGGGCAACCGAGGTTGGTGGCGAGGCCGCTGACGGAGACTTCCTCGAAGGCGGGCCACGGCGCCGGCCCGGTATCTTCCTTCTCCGCCAGTCGGTCCATAATCGCGTAGCGGCCGTTAGCGAGAACTATGAACAGGGCACCGACGTCGTACCGCGCTGCACTCCACAGTGACTGGATGGAGTAGAGCGACGATCCGTCGCCGAGCACCGCCACAACCGGCCGCTCCGGTGCCGCCATCTTCAACCCGATGGCGGCCGGCATCGCGAACCCGAGTCCGCCCATCGCGGCACTGACGAAGCCGAGCGGTTCACGAGCCGGAAGCAACTTGTGCAGATCAGGTCGGCTCGATGGGGTTTCTTCGACAACGATGGTGTTCGGAGCAAGCCGATCACTGAGGGCGGCGAGCACATGCGCCGCGCGCAGAGGTACCCCGTGCTGGGCGGGCGCGGGCCGCTCGACACGGTGAGGTACCGCCGTCGTCCCGTGGCGAACCGACACCTGCACGGCAAGTTTCTGGGCGAACTCGGCCGGATCGGCCAGGACGGCTAGATCAGCTGGGCTGCGCGAGGCCTCGTTGTTGTCGTCAGTGACGACGACCACCGACGTACCTGCGGGGACGAGAGTTCCGTCTTCGTACGGATACTGACGAAATACTGGTGCACCGATCACGACGACGAGGTCGTACGGTGCGAGCGCGGCCCGTAGCCGGGACCGCCCGGCCGGGAGGTGGCCGGCGAACTGCGGATGATCCTGTGGGAATCCGGCTCGGGCACCGAATGACTCCTGATACACAGCGCACCCGAGCCGCTCGGCCAGTGCCGTCGCGCCCTCCCAGCCGGCGATGCTGTCCAATCCGGCGCCTACCACCAGCAGCGGATGACTGCTCGCATCGATAAGTTCGGCGACCTCGGTCACCGACTCCGGCCGCGGTGAACGGCCGACCAGCATCCGGACGGGTGCCGCCTGCTCCACCTCGCCTGCTGGGGCGAGCCAGTCGTCCATCGGGACGATGACCAGCGCAGGGCCGTGGCCGATCATGGCTTCGTGCCAGGCCCGGGCGATGGAGCCTGGCACGTCCTGCGGTCGTACGGGCTCATCCACCCATACCGGATAGTCACCGGCCAGTTGGGCCAACCGTCCGGCCAAGAACGGCTCGAAGGCCAAATGACGCCTATCCTGTTGCCCCACGATGACAACCAGCGGCGTCCGGTTGACCCGGGCCGTGGCCAAGGCTCCGACGGCGTTCCCGAGGCCGGCCGTCGTGTGCAGGATGACCAGTGCGGCGCGCTCGGCGGCGATCGCGTGCCCGGTGGCGATGCCTACCACGGACGCCTCGTGCAAGCCCAGGACGAAGTCGAGGTCGTCGGGAAGATCGGTCAGGAGTGACACCTCCGTCGACCCGGGATTGGAGAAGATCGTCGTCATCCCCAATCGTCGGAAGACGTCGAATGCAGCGTCACGAACAGTAACCATGGATAGAACTCCAGTCATCAGGAAGAGGGGTCGTCGTCACGACGCTCAATGGGTTTCGGAAGCTTCCGCCTTGGGACGGGGAGGGAAGGCTTTCAACACAATTTCGTCGTAGGGGCGGCCCCTCGCCCCGACGTTGTTGCGCCCGGCCATGCTGCCGAGCCATGCAAGTGCGAATGAGAACGGCACGGTCACGATCGCGGGAATGCTAAGTGGAAAGAGTGCGTTGTCGCCCATTACGTTGGGGCCGATCACCACGAGGAGGACACTCAGCGTCAGCCCTCCGGTGATCGCCGCCTGGGCGCCGAATCGGTTGAATCCGCGCCAATAGATTGTCAGCACCAGTACCGGTGTGAGTGTGGCTGCGGCGATGGCGAAGGCGACATTGGCGAGGAACCCGATGTTGAGATTCTGGGCCCCGAGTGCGAGCACGATCGCCAGCAGCGAAATCACTACACCGGCGACGCGGCCTACGACCAGCTGTTTGCGGGGACTGACGTTGCCGCCCTTGATGACATTGGTGTACAGGTCATGGGCCGCGGCACCGGAGGCGGCGATGGCGATGCCTGAGAGAACCGCGAGGATGGTCGCAATTATCACTCCAGCGAGAATCGACAGCAGCACGTTGCCACTGACGGCCTCGGCCAGCCGTGCCACCGCGAGGTTGCCGCCTTTGTTGTCGGCCACGATCGTCTCGCGACCGACCTCGTTGAGCGCGGCGTACCCGAAGATCGGCAGCAGCAGGAAGAATGCGGAGAAAATGATCATCGCGATCAGCGAGGACGAACGCGCCGCCCGGGCGTTCTTGGTCGTCAAGAATCGCAGCATCACGTGCGGCAAGCCCATCACGCCTAGCGAAAGCCCCACCATCAGTGACACGTTGTTCCACGCTGACGTGGAATCGAGCCGGTGCGCGCTGACCACGTCGGGCCCGAACTTGTCCGAAGCGTCGATGAGCGGGCCCACGGGATTCCAACCAGTCCGTGAGATCACGAACAGCAGCAGGATAAATACGACCGCGAGCAGCAGCACGCTCTTGAACACCTGGATGTAGGTCGCGGCGACCATCCCGCCGAGGAGCATATACACCGTCATCAACACCGCAAGGACGACCACCGCAAGCGAAAACGGCACGCCCAGTAGCAGTTCGGCGAGAATCCCGGCTCCCACGAACTGGATCATCATGTAGATCACGCTGATCAGCAGTGTCGTGACCGCCATCGACCCACGCAGCAACCGACCTTCGAATCGGAACGACACGACGTCGGCGAGGGTGTATTTGCCGAGGTTACGCAACGGTTCGGCCACCACGAGCAGCACCAGCAGGAACGCCGTCGGAATACCAATGGCCAGATAGAAGCCAGTGAACCCGGTCAGAGCCACCGCTCCAGTGATACCCAGCAGCGATGCCGCTGACAGTTGCTCACCCGCGAGTGCCAGCCCATTCTGCAGCCCGCTGACGCGTTGACCTGCCACGTAATGGTCGCCGGCGTCGGAATTGCGGCGTGCCGCCAGGGCGGCCAAACCCAACGTCGCCGCCACGATGCCGGCCACGATGAACATCGGTAGCGCGTCCATCACTCGACCTCTCCACTGTTGTCGAGCCGGTTGCTGCGCACGCAATGGATTGCGGCAATCGTCAGGACGATGAGGAAGTCGAGGAATCCGACAATGTAGCCGACTCCGACGCCGCCGATATGGCCGTCGAAGACCGGGGTGAACAGCATGAGCACCGTCAACGCGAGAAGCAACCCGAAAGCTGCTGCGCCGGTCCGCAGGTTGCGCCGGATCTGAACTCGCGTGTCGGGAGGCAGCGTTCGAGGCACCTGCACCTCGCGGTCAACGGCGGATAGATCCATGGATTGCCTCCGAGCAGTATCGAATTCGTGTGTCGGAACACATCCGCGTACCCGGTGTACGGCGGCTCACACACTGTCGCCCACACGCTGGCCAGAACGGAACCGGTTCTCTCAACATACGGAAAAAGGGGGGGCAACGGTGAAGGGTGAAGGGTTCAGCCTCGGGACGAGCCCGTTGCGGTTCGCGAAACGGTAGAGACGTATGAGCTTCATCGACAGATTGACTTGGACCGCGCTGAGGTTTTCCTTGCAAGCCGCGAGACCGGATCAACCGAGTTCTTCGCGTGCGGCTCTCCAATTGCTTCAGTCGTGTTACGCAGATCCGGCTGCAGTGAGCACTCGGCAACACGGTGTTATTCCCGGCGGAACCAATTGGAAATCGGTTGTGGGTGTACTGGTTCCAGACCAAAGCGGACGTCGGTTCGCCGACGCTCAGTCTATTCAATCCGACACACGAGGAGCCAACACGTGTCCGATATCGACCAGACCATCGTCGAGAACATCGCAAAATCGCTTGCCGAGATCCCGCATCCGGCGCTTCCCAAGGGCAGCAACATCTACGGATCGACGAAGATCTTCCCGGACTACAAGGCCGAGGACGGCGAGAGCTACTTCACCCTGGTTCACGGCATTGCGCACGAGTCGTCGGTGAGTTTCGTGGCTGTGTTGCAGGCGACGCGGGCGCTGCGGAAGGGTTTCGAATCTGCCATCTATCTCTACGGCACCGGAGCCATGAATGCCGTTGCAACCCGCGGATTTCCCACTACCGGTGACAACGGCTTTCCTGGGGAGCAGAACATCAACGACGCCTTGGCGACGTTCATCAAGGAGGGCGGCAAGGTGTTCGTGTGCCGCTTCGGGTTGGCCCTGCACGGACACCGCGAGGAAGATCTCATCGAAGGCGCGATTCCCGCCCATCCCCTCGACGTGCAGGACGCGATCATCCACTACGCGCGCAAGGGCGCCATCATCAACTCCACCTACATGGTCTGAGGTGTAATCACATGAGCGGCCTGTCCACTCGAGTCGATCTTGCCGTCCGCGGGATCCGCGGTCTCGACACGCCGGTCCGCAGACAGTCTGGCGCCGGCCCCAGCGACGACGGCCACGTTCTCATCGGCGGTCTGGGCGGGGCCATTCCAGTCCGCTCCGACAGCCCGTATGAGGTCAGCGGCAACCGCCTGCTGATGAACGGCACGGACATGGGGGTCGACATCGAAGCCGTGCAGCGGCCGAGGTTTTACGACCTGCGGACATCAGACGGGGTGTCCTACGAGAAGATCGCTCGACTGCACGGCGCGAACGTGCTGGCCACCACCGTCGTCCAGACATGCATTCGTTACGACGCGGATCAGCGGTGCCGCTTCTGCTCGATCGAGGCCTCGCTGGAGGCGGGCTCCACGATCGCGGTGAAACGACCCGAGCAACTGGCCGAGGTCGCCGAGGCCGCAGTCCGCCTCGACGGGGTGAGCCAGATGATCATGACGACGGGGACGTCGGCGGCCAAGGATCGGGGCGCCCGGCACCTTGCTCGCTGTGTCGCGGCCGTCAAGGCCGCCGTCCCGGCGCTTTCGATCCAGGTGCAATGCGAGCCGCCCGGCGACCTGACCACCCTCACCGATCTAAGGGAGGCCGGTGCCGACTCCATCGGTATTCATGTCGAGTCGATGGACGACGACGTCCGTCGCCGGTGGATGCCAGGTAAGTCGACGGTGCCGCTCGACGAGTACCGGGCCGCGTGGCGAAAAGCCGTCCGGGTGTTCGGCCGCAATCAGGTCTCGACGTATCTGCTGGTCGGCCTGGGTGAGGATCCTGATGAACTGGTCTCCGGGGCCGCCGAGCTGATCGAAATGGGCGTCTATCCGTTCGTCGTCCCGTTCCGCCCGCTCGCAGGGACCCTCGCGGTCGACGTGGACGGAGCGGAAGCACCGAGCGCGGAGGTGCTCGAAAAGGTGACGTCGCGGGTCGCCAAGGAACTCCAGGCGGCGGGAATGCGCGGCGCCGACCAGAAAGCGGGTTGCGCGGCGTGCGGTGCGTGCAGCGTCCTGCAGAATGCGGGAGGATGAGATGCTTGATCTGGGTTCGCTATGCGGGTCGAACACTGTGGGGCCGTCGGATCTGGCGGTCCTGACTGGGCCGGCACCGACGGCCACCGGCCCATCATTCCTGGTACGGGTGGCCGACACCACCGCGGCACTCGCGGTGTATCACGGTCTGCGCCGGGAGACGTTCGTGGCCGAGCAGGGGTTGTTCGAGGGTACCGATGGTGACGACACGGACGACGACCCGCGCACGGTGGTTCTCGTCGCAGCAGGCACCGACGGCACCGTGCTGGGCGGCGTCCGCCTGGCGCCGGTCACCGACGGCACCGACATCGGCTGGTGGGCGGGAAGCCGACTGGTAGTCGACCGTCGGGCGCGGGATCGATCGGGGATCGGCAAGGCACTCGTCCGCGCTGCGTGCGCCTATGCCGAGACCCACGGCGTGCTGCGCTTCGACGCCACCGTCCAGGTGCAGAACGAGCCGATGTTCATCCGGCTCGGGTGGGAGCGGATCGCCGACACCATGGTGGCGGGACAGCCTCACGTGCTGATGCGCTGGCCGATCGATCGGATCGAACGGCTCGTGCAGTCCACGAAAGCAGTACTCGGCGAGGCATTGTCCGCGCTCGCGTCGCAACCGTCCGCGCTCGGCGGGTCCGGATTCCGGGGAGACGACGGCGCCCCGGTGCCCGGCACCGACATGATCGCCGCGTGTGATGCGATCGTGCCGTCGATGGTGCAGCGTGACCCCGAGTGGGCCGGATGGTGCGCCGCCCTGGTCAACCTCAACGACCTGTCCGCGATGGGCGCCGACCCCGTCGGCCTGCTCGACGCAGTCGGGGCTCCCAACCGGTCGATCCTCACCCGGGTGATTCGTGGGCTGAGCCGGGCGAGCGCGGCGTGGGGTGTGCCCGTCCTCGGGGGCCACACCCAGCTGGGCGTCCCGGCCGCACTGTCGGTGACGGCCCTCGGCCGGACCACCGACCCGATACCCGCCGGCGGCGGACGAGCCGGTGACGACCTACGGCTCACCGCCGACCTGTCCGGTGACTGGCGTTCCGGATACGGCTCTCAGCAATGGGATTCCAGCTCGCACCGGACGAGAGAAGAGCTCGCGAGTCTGGGTTCGTATGTGCGGCGGGCGCACCCAGCGGCGGCCAAGGACATCAGCATGGCAGGCGTAGTGGGGACGACAGGAATGCTGGCCGAGGCGGGTGGCGTGGGGGCCGAACTCGACGTGGCGTCGATCCCCAAACCGCACGCGGCCACGATGGGCGACTGGCTGACATGTTTCCCCGGTTTCGCCATGATCACCGCGGACCGGCCGGGGCGACCACACACCACAGACACAGGGCCTGCCACCTCCGCGGTGTGCGGCCGATTGACAACGACACCCGGGGTCGGCCTGCGCTGGCCCGACGGGGTCATGACACGTGCGGTGCACTCCACCGTCACAGGATTGGGACAAGCATGAGCGACATCGGAATATCCGTCGCCGCAGCCGAATTCGGCCGCGACCTGGAACAGGCTTACACCACCATCGCAGAACTGATCGAGCAGGCGAAGGATGCCGGCAGTTCCCTGCTCGTACTCCCGGAGGCCTGCCTCGGCGGTTACCTACCCAGCCTCGGCGGCGGCGACGAAACCGAGGAAGAACGCGAACGCCGCCTGCGTAGGCTGCCGCCCGCACTCGAACTGGACGGCCCGGAACTGCGCCGGGTCATCGACATGGCCGGCGACCTCGTCATCACCCTCGGTTTCTGCGAGGCGGACGGGACCACGCGTTATAACGCCGCCGTCACCCTGCACGGCGACGGAATCCTCGGGTCATACCGCAAGGTGCACCAACCACTCGGTGAAAACCTCTGCTACGCAGCAGGCGACGCCTACAACGCGTTCGACACTCCGGTCGGCCGGATGGGCATGCAGATCTGCTACGACAAGGCCTTCCCCGAAGCTGCACGCGCCCTAGCCCTCGACGGCGCCGAGATCATCACCTCGCTGTCGGCGTGGCCTACCGCCCGCACCGCGCCCGCGGACGACATGGCGAACGACCGCTGGAAGCAGCGTTTCGACATCTACGACCGGGCCCGCGCCACCGAGAACCAGGTGGTGTGGGTGGCATCCAATCAGGCGGGAACCTTTGGTTCGCTGCGGTTCGTGTGCAGCGCCAAGATCGTCGGGCCCGGCGGTGACGTGCTCGCGGACACCGGGGTCCGCCCCGGACTGGCAACTGCCACGCTCGATGTCCAGGCCGAGATCTCCGCCATCCGCAGCGGCGGAATGTACAACCTCCGCGACCGGCGCCCCGAGGTCTACGGCGACGTGGTCGCGCAGAACCTCGTCACGGCCACCCTGCTGACCGCCGAACAACGGCCGGCCTCACTCCGGAAGGAACCCGCCCATGCCTGAGATGACCTTCTCCATCCAATGGCCGGACGGACGCAAACAAACCTGTTATTCCCCGTCGCTCGTGATCCACGACTACCTCACCGCGGGCGAGCAGTACAGCGTCGCGGACTTTCTCGACCGCACCCGGAGCGCTCTCACCGAGGCGAGTGAGCGGGTGAAGGAAAAGTTCGGCATGTATTGCACGTCCGCCGCCGAACAGCTCCACGAATTGGAAAAGGTTGCGTTCGCGCACTCCCCCGACTCCCTCGTCCACGTCCTCGACCTGAACCCGGATACCGTCCCAGGAGGCACCCGATGACGACCCATCACGACGTCGTGGTGATCGGCGGCGGCCAGGCCGGCCTGTCGATCAGCTGGCATCTCGTCGACCGCGGCATCAATCATGTAGTGCTCGAACGCGACTCGATCGCGCACGAGTGGCGCGACAGCCGCTGGGACAACTTCACACTTGTCACCCCCAACTGGCAGTGCAACCTCCCCGGATACAGCTACACCGGCGGCGACCCGGACGGGTTCATGACGCGGGAGCAGACCTACGACTTCGTCCGCGGATACGCCGACACCTTCCCGGTACCCGTCCGCGAGGGTGTGGCGGTCACATCCGTACATCAGTCCGCGGTCGGCGGATTCGACGTCGACACCACGCAGGGACCGCTGCACGCCGGCCAGGTGGTGGTCGCGACCGGCGGCTACCACACCCCGGTGATCCCACGGTTCGCCGAACGGCTGCCCGCCGACATCGAACAGATCCACTCGTCGCAGTACAGATCGTCGCAGGCCCTGCCGGACGGCGAGGTCCTCGTCGTCGGCAACGGTCAGTCGGGAGCGCAGATCGCCGAGGACCTCATGCTCGCCGGCCGGCGGGTGCACCTCGTCACCGGCGGCGCACCCCGGGTCGCCCGTTTCTACCGCGGCCGCGACTGCGTCGCCTGGTTGCACGACATGGGAACCTATGACGTGTCGATCGCCGACCACCCGGGCGGGCGCGCGAAGCGGGAGAACACCAACCATTACGTGACCGGCCGCGACGGTGGCCGCGACATCGACCTGCGCGCCTTCGCCCTGCAGGGCATGCAGTTGTACGGCCGGCTTCTGGAGGTGGTGGACGGCACCCTGCAGTTCGCGCCCACCCTGGCCTCGTCGCTCGACGCCGCCGACGCCCTGGCCGAGAGCATCAAGGACTCCATCGACGCGTACATCGAGCGCGCCGGGATCGTTGCTCCCACCGAGGAACGGTATGTCCCGGTGTGGCGGCCCGAGCGGGAAACGACCTCGCTCGAGCTGGCGTCGTCCGGGATCACCTCGGTGGTGTGGTCCATCGGTTTCCGCACCGACTACCGGTGGCTGCATGCCGGCGTGTTCGACGGCGAGGGACATCCCTGCCACAACCGCGGCATCACCGCGGTGCCAGGACTGTTCTTCCTCGGCCTGCCGTGGCAACACACCTGGGGCTCCGGGCGGTTCGCCGGTGTGGCCCGTGACGCCGAGTACCTGGCCGAACGAATCGAGTGCGAAGCGAATGTGCGCACCTCCGTGTCGTCACTAGCCTGAACCCATGGGAACGACCAGACTGGCCGCGCTCGCCGGCCACTTCGGCCGGGACGTCGACCGCGCACTGCTCAAACTCGACGCGCTCGTCGCCAAGGCTCACAGTGACGGCATCAACCTTCTCGTCCTCCCCGACGCATGCCTCGGCGGCTACATCTCCGACCTGCGCAGCCCGGACCCGGACGAGCTCCCGCCCGCGTTGGAAGCGGACGGCCCGGAATTGAAAGCTGTGGCAAAGATGGCGGGCAACATGACCGTCTGTATCGGTTATACCGAACTGTGCGACGGTCTCCGGTACAACACCGCGGCCTGCGTCACCGGTGACGGGATCCTCGGCAGTCACCGCAAGGTGCACCAGCCCGCGGGGGAATCTTTGGCGTACGCCGCCGGTGATGGGTTCACCGCATTCGACACCCCGGTGGGCCGGATGGGCATGCTGATCGACTACGACAAGACGTTTCCCGAGTCCGCCCGGACACTGGCCCTCGATGGTGCCCGGGTAATCTCCGCGCTCTCGGCCTGGCCCGCCAGTATCACCGACCGCGCGGAACGACTGGCACAGGACCGGCAGTCCCGGCTGTTCGACCTCTACGACTCCGCGCGAGCGGCGGAAAACCAGGTGGTGCTGGTGTCGTCGAACCAGACCGGGATCCAGGGCGGACTCCGATTTCTCGGGCAGGCCAAGGTCGTCGGCCCGGGCGGCGACGTCCTCGCGCGCACCGGCGTGAAGGGCGGCCTCGCCGTCGCCGACCTCGACGTCGACTACGAGGTGAACCGGGCACGGAAGGTGTTGCGGCACCTCGAGGAGCGCCGAGTCGACACCTACCGTTATCTCCTCGAGAAGGGCAAACCCTGACGTGCGCATCGCTCTCCTGACGTACTCCACCAAGCCACGTGGCGGTGTCGTCCACACTCTCGCCTTGGCGGAGGCGCTGTCGCGGCAGGGAGCCGACGTCACCGTGTGGTCGTTGGGACGCGGCGGTGACGCCGCCTTCTACCGGCCCGTCGACCCGGCCGTGTCGGTACGCATCGTGCCCTTCGAAGCCAGGGAAGACGAGGGCGTGGGCGTTCGGATCCTGCGCTCGATCGCCGTCCTCCGGGAGGCGTTCACTCCCGGCGCCTACGACGTCGTGCACGCCCAGGACTGCATCAGCGCCAACGCCGTGAGCTCCTGCATCCGCACCATCCACCATCTCGACCAGTTCACCACCCCGGAGCTGGCGGCATGCCACGAACGCGCGGTCGTCGAGCCCTACGCCCGGATCTGCGTGTCCGAGGCCGTGGCCGCCGAAGTCCGCGCGGGATGGGGATTCGAGCCCACGGTGATTCCCAACGGCGTCGACGCGGTGAGGTTCGAAACCGCAGCCGCCGACGCGCCCGGCCGTCGCCGTTGGGCCGATCAACTCGGCCGATACGTGCTGGCGGTCGGGGGTATCGAGCCGCGTAAGGGCAGCATCGACCTCCTCGAGGCCTACGCGCTGCTGTCGCGCACCCGCCCGGAGCTGCGGCTGGTGTTCGCGGGAGGAGAGACACTGTTCGACTACCGCAATTACCGGGACGACTTCGACACCCGATGCGAACACCTCGGTGTCCGGCCGCACATCCTCGGCACCGTGCCCGACAACGACCTACCGACCCTCGTCGCCCAGGCCGAGGTATTCGCCTTCCTGTCGACCAAGGAAGGGTTCGGCCTCGCGGCGATGGAAGCCCTCGCCGCCGGCGTGCCCGTGGTCGCCCGCTCTCTTCCCGTACTCCAGGAAGTCTTCGGTGAGACAGTACGGTTCGCGTCCACCCACACGGAGATGGCCAACGCACTCACGCAGCCCAACGATCCGGCGCGGATCAGTCGCGGACAGGCACTGGCACGAGCACACCGCTGGGACGACGTCGCCCGCGCTCACCTCGACTTCTACGAGCGCCTGTCGTAGGTACCTTGATCACGAACCTGCGTTCCAACGTTCTCGGGGCGAGGCGAGGTACCGGACAAGATCTGCGACGTCTTGGGGGCTGCACTTCGGAATGACAACGCGCCGGTTCATCGAGCGGTTGTGGCAGGTTGTCCCTGAATCGAACTGTGTCCCGGACGAGATTCACAGATTAGCAAGCACATACCCGTACCACCACCGATCCGGCGGTTCATGCGGCTGACGGTCGAAGCGGGTGCGGTCGCGGGTGGTCATCCGTGTGCGAAGACGGTGGCGAGGCGGTGGATCGCTCGGGCTCGAGCCAGCTTGGGGAGGTCGCTGCCGTCTCTGACGCCGGCGCCGTCCGCGCCGAGTTGTTCGATGACCTCACGGGCCCAGTCGATGTCGGTCGTGGATGGGCTCAGCGCGTGATTGATGGCAGGGGCCTGCTCGGGGTGCATGCACAGCTTGCCTGACATGCCCATGGTGCGGGTCACGGTCAGGGCATCGGTGAGCTCGTCCTCTGAGGTGGTGAGGGTGGGGCCGTCGACGGGGCCGGGGAGACCCGCTGCCCGGCTCGCCACCACCAGTCGCCCTCGTGCATAGGCAAGGGCAGGCGCGAGGTCGGTGGCGCCGGTGTCGCGGCGGAAGTCGCCGCTTCCGAAGGCGAGCCGCGAAGTTGGTTGTGCGGAGGCGATGTCGTAGGCGCGTTCGATGCCGAGTGCCGATTCGACGAGTGCCATAACAGGGGTACGAGCCGACAATCGGGCAGCGGTCTCGGTGACGTGTTCTGCCGACTCGCATTTGGCGAGCATCACACCCACGAGCCCGGGTGTTGCCTCGAGTGCGTCGAGGTCGCTACTCCAGTCCTCGGTGCCGGCTGGGTTGACGCGGACCCAGCCGGTGCCGCCGCGAGAGAACCAGAGGTGGACGGCTTCTCGTGCCGTGGGTCTCGCGGAGGGGACGACACCGTCTTCGAGGTCATAGATGACGGCGTCGGCCGCTCCGGTGTGCGTTTCAGTGAAGTGCCTGCTGTGTGCTGCGGAAACGAGCAGCCACGATCGGGCATCGGCGGCGGGGATGCCGGTACGGTTCTGTGATGTCGATGCCATGGGGTCCTCCGGGTGGGTCGTCGTTGTGCTATCGGGACAGCCATCCACCGTCGACGGACAGGGCGGTGCCGGTGACGTAGGCGGACGCGGCCGAGGCGAGGAAGACGGCCGCTCCGGCGAGGTCTTCCGGCCGTCCCCAGGTGCCGGCGGGGATGCGGCGCAGCATGTTCTCGGCCCGCGCGGGGTCGTCGCGGTGCGCGGCGGTGAACTCGGTTTCCATGTAGCCGGGGGCGATCGCGTTTACGCGGATGCGGTGCGGCGCCCACTCGTTCGCGAGAGCCCGGGTCAGTCCGAGGATGCCGTGTTTGGAGGCGGCGTAGGACGGAACCTCCATTCCGCCTTGGAAGGAGTTGATCGATGCGATGTTGATGATGCTTGCGGCGGCGTTGTCGTCGAGGGCGGCCCGTGCGAAGGCCTGGCTGAGCAGGAACGGCGTCGTGAGATTGAGGTCCAACACAGCCGACCAGTCCGAAGGTGTGGTCTCAGTCGCCGGGCCACGGCGGATGATGCCCGCGTTGTTGATCAGGATCGTCGGATGCGGGAACTCGGCATTGGCCCAGGAGATCAGCTCGGCCGCAGTGTCCGGGGTCAGGTGGCTGAGATCGGTGGTGCGGGTCGCGCATCCGACTCCCCGGGCACGCACCTCTTTGGCGACCTGGTCGAGATCGCCGATGTCGACGGCGACGATGTCGGCTCCCGCCTCCGCGAGAGCGATGGCCAGTGCACGGCCCAGACCGCGCGAGGCGCCGGTCACGATGGCCGCGTTGCCGTTTAGGCGGAACAGGTCCAGAACCGAGGTGTGGACAGGTGCGTTCATGCGAGCGCTCCTTCTAGTCGAATCGGGAGACAACATGGTGGCCGGGCGGTGTGCGGGGTGAGCACCGCACACCGCCCGGTGGCCTGTCAGTTGCCGGTGACCTCGTCGAGGACCCGGTCGTGAACGAGGGAGGTGCGGGCGGTTTCCTTGGCAGCGATCACGGCGATGATGGTGATCACTGCGAGGACGGCGAGGTAGATGCTTACTGCAATGGTGTTCTTCTCCTCGACGGTGCCCAGCAGTGCGACCGCGATGACCGGAGCCAGGCCACCGGCGAACACCGACGCGAGCTGGTAGCCGAGGGAGGCGCCGCTGTAGCGAACACTGGTGCCGAACAGCTCGGAGAACATCGCCGCCTGCGGCGCGTACATCAGGGTGGTGAAGATCAGGCCGATGAAGATGGCCGCCGCGATGACGGTTTGGTTTCCGGTGTCGATGAGGGGGAAGAACACGAAGCCCCAGATGCCGGCACCGACTGCGCCGGTGAAGTACAGCGGTCGTCGGCCGACCCGGTCGGAGAGGGCACCGATGATCGGGGTGAGGAAGAACTGCGCGACCGAGGCGATCAGCACACCTGCGATAGCGGCGCTCTTGGGCATGTCCAGGTAGGTGACCATGTAGGTCATCACCACCACGGTGAAGATGTAGTAGGAGGTGTTCTCCACCAATCGCAGGCCCATGGCGATGAGGACCTCGCGGGGGTACTTGCGCAGGACCTCGATGATCGGGGCATGCTCGGCCTTGTGATTCTCGAGGGCCTTCTTGTTGGCGGCAAAGACCGGGGATTCCTCGATGCTCAACCGAATCCACAAACCGATGAGAACGAGAACAGCGCTGAGCAGGAAGGGAATTCGCCAGCCCCAGGAATCGAACGCTTCGTCGCTCTGGAACAGGGCCAGCACCCACAGCACCACCGCGGAGAGAAGATTTCCGAGGGGCACCCCGGCCTGGGTCCAGGAGGTCCAGAATCCGCGGCGGTCGTTGTCGCCGTGCTCGGCGGCCATCAGGACCGCTCCGCCCCATTCGCCGCCGACGGCGAAGCCCTGCAGCAGTCGGCAAAAGACCAGCAGCAGCGGGGCGGCCAGGCCGATGCTCTCGAAGGTCGGCAGCAGTCCGATGGCGAAGGTCGCGGCGCCCATCAGCAGGAGACTGACGACCAGCATCTTCTTGCGGCCGATTTTGTCACCGTAGTGGCCGAAGACGATGCCGCCGAGCGGGCGGGCGAAGAATCCCACCGCGAACGTGGCGAACGCCAGCAGGGTGGCGGTGGCCGGAGTGCTGTCGGGGAAGAACAGGGGTCCGAAGACGAGCGCGGCGGCGGAGCCGTAGAGGAAGAAGTCGTACCATTCGACGGCGGTGCCGATCATGCTGGCGAAGGCGACCTTCACGATCGAGGTGTGCCCGGCCGTGTGGTTGGCGGGTTCGGCCGCTACATCGGGTGTGGACATGGCGTGTCCTTTCGGGACAGGGGTGGGATCCGGTGTGGTCATGGGACGAGCACGACCTTCATGTCGTGGCCGGCCGCGGCGCGTTCGAGCGCCGAAGCCGCGTCGGTGAGGGGAATTTCGGTCACCAGCCGGGGCCACGGCGCCGGGTCGGCGGCCATCGCGTCGGCAGCGGCCCGGTAGTCGACCTTGGTCGATCCGTAACTGCCCTGCAGTCGAATTTCCTTGCGGGTGACGGCGTTGAAGTCGACCGGTCCGGTGCGGGCGAACAGGCCGACGACGGAGATGGGGCTGCCGGGCAGGACCGCGGCGATGGCGGCATCGAGGGCGGCGGTCGAACCGGAGGCGTCGACCCAGGCGTTGGGGGTGAAAGGCAGCTCGTCCCGGCCGGCTATCACGGTGCGCAGACCGAGTGCGCGGGCGAGCGGCAAGCGCACGTTCTCATCGTTGCCTACCCCGGAGAGCACGACGTCGTGGCCGCGCTGGGCGAGGACGAGGGCGGCCATCGTGCCGATCGGTCCGGGCCCGGACACCACCACCCGGGTGGGGCCCACGGCGGCGTTCTCGATGTGCGCGACTGCGCGGCAGGCGACAGACAGTGGTTCGGTCAGCGCCAGGGTCGACGCCGGCAGATGCCGGTCGACCTCGACCAGGCGGACCTCGGGGACGACGAACGATTCGGCGGCCGCGCCGTCGAAGGACAATCCGAGCACGGTGCGCTTCGGACAGATCTGCCGCAGTCCGCGCTCGCACAGGTCGCAGACACCGCAGCCGTCGATCGCAACGGGGACAACGCGTTTGCCGAGCCAGCTCGGGTCGACGCCCTCACCGAGGGCTTCGACGTATCCGACCGCCTCGTGGCCCAGAACGACCGGGGGACGGATCCATTCGTAACCGGTGTCGTGACGCCAGGCGTGCACGTCGCTGCCGCACAGCCCGCACGCCTCGGTACGTACCCGCACCTGCCCCGGACCCGGTTCGGGCTTGGGCAGATCCTGCACGACGACGTCGTGTGGAGTGGCACTTCTCTTGGTCAGAGCTCGCATGGGGAACCTGCTAACTTTCGCCCGCTGCCGGGCTCAGGGATGAAAAGTGGGTCAGGCGCCGGCGGACACCGCCCCTGAGTGCGAAAAGACACTCGGTGTGGTTGCGCCATGTCAGGCGGTGTCCGCAGTGTCACCGGATGAATCGGTCGACGTAGTCGGCGCCGAGCCCGATCTTCTCGTAGTGGGCGCGGGCCTTGTCGATCTTGCTGAACACGTCCTCGATGCCGACGGTGTTGCCGTCGACGTCGACGTAGATGTACGCACCGCTCACGTGGAACAGGGTCGCCATCTCGGTCACGTCCTCGGGGACCTCGAGGGTGTGGATGTCGCCGGGCGGCTCGAACGCGTAGGTGCCCTCTTCGGCCCACCAGTCGTATTCGAGGTAATGCCAGCGGCCCCGCAGGGTGAAGGCGTGCACCGCGCCGGCGTGCCGGTGCCGGGACAGGATCCCGGAGCGGCGCACCCGCAGGATGTTCACGAAGTAACCCTGGCTCGCCGACAGCACCAGCGGGCGGAACTCGACGTCCTTCGACTGCGGAACCCACAGTCGCTCGTCGCATTCGAGGTCCAACGCACCCGGAACGATCAGGTCGTCACTCATTCCGTATGGTTTCGGCCCCGTGTAGGGCACAGCCTCTTCGTTCTTCATCTCAACAGTGGAACTCACGATGCTCTCCTTTCGCTTAATCGCATAAGTGACGGTACATCGTTGTGTTCCAGGGCACAAGTGCGGGATATAGCCGGAGCAAATCACCCGTTCAACTGGGCAAATACGTTACTTCGCCGCGCTCTCTCGGATGAACAGGTCGGCGATTGCCAAATTTTCTCTTACTTAACCGAATCATCCGATTCTGTCGCCGAATAGCACCCGATGCTGCCCCGACGCTTAACCGACTAAGCTTTCGGGTATGACCGATGCCACTCAGTCCCAGAGCGGGGACCGTCGTGTCGGTGGCCGTCCTCGCCGAGTGACGATGAGCGATGTCGCTCGCAAAGCTGGGGTGTCGTCGGCGGCGGTCTCGTACGCACTCAGTGGGGCTCCGGGGGTGAGCGAAGAGCGTCGCCAGCGAATCCTCGTCATCGCCGAAGAGATGGGATTTCGACCTAATCGAATCGCCCGTGAGCTTCGCGCCGGCACGACGAAAGCGATCGGGCTTCTCCTCGCTGACATCGCGAACCCCTTCTACACCGAGGTCGCCGGGGGTGTGGTCGCTGCCGCCGCCGAAGAGGGCTACGAAGTGTTCGTCTCCCACGTCGGTGTGGACGGCTCGCGTCAGGCCGATGTCGCGCTGGCCCAGGTCGATCGGAACTGCAGCGGCCTGATCTTCACCTCGCTCGTCGCCGACGACAAGCCCCTGCTCGACAAGCTTCGTAACGAGAACATCCCGATTGTGCAGCTCTACCGCAAGATCGAGGACGAGCCCTCCGACTGGGTCGGTATCGACGACTATTCCGCCTCGTTCGAGATGGCCTCGCATGTCGTCGCCACCGGCCGGCGCAACGTCGCCATCCTCGGCGGTCCCGGCACGTCCAGCGTGTCCGCCAGCCGCATGAGCGGATACCGCGACGCCCTCGCCAAAGCGGGCGTGCAGGCGATCAACGAACCCGATCTGTGGGGCGACCTGACCCGCGCATCCGGAGCGCAGCGTGCACGAGCACTCTTCGCCGAACACCCCGAAACCGACGCGATCGTCTGCGGCAATGATCTGATCGCCCTCGGCGTTCTCGACGTCTGCCGAGAAATCGGTAAACGAGTGCCCGAAGATGTGGCCTTGACCGGATTCGACGACATGAGTTTCTCGAGCGCAGGTCCCTTGCAGTTGAGCACCGTGACCGTGCCCCGGGACCTGATGGGCCAACGAGCCGCCCGCATGATCCTCCAACGGATCGCCGGCGACGACAGTCCCCCACGCAACGAACTACTGCCCTACAGCATCCAGGTACGGGACACGACCGCCCGACGCGGATAGCTTGCAGACCTGCGGTGGCCTAAGGCGACGATGCGCGTCGACGGCAGATCTCGAATCCTCGAGGAGTACAAGCTGTTTGGGAGCCCCTTCCGCGCAGCCGCATGCGGCAGAGTATGCGATCGAGACGGTCCGCACGACCCTGCAAGCATCCCCTCAGTACGACGCCCGGCCACCGCTGGCGTCGTAGACGGCGCCGGTGGAGAAGCTGAGCGCCTCCGAGCACAACCATGCGACGAGTTCGGCGATCTCCTCGGGCCGTCCCATCCGGGCCATGGGGGTCAGGCTCTGCGACCGCGCGAGGATCGCCGGGTCGGTGCCGGCATTCATCGGGCTCTGCACCGCGGCGGGTGCCACCACGTTGGCCAGGACACCGGTCTTGGCGACTTCCTTGCCGAGTGATTTCGTCAGCGCGATCACGGCCGCCTTCGACGCCGAGTAGGCGCTCTGGTTGGGATTACCATCCTTCGCGGCGATGCTCGCCAGATTCACGACCCGCCCCCAGCCGGCGGCGGCCATGGCCGGCACGAATGCGCGGCAGAGGAGGAACGTCCCGTCGACGTTGATGCGGAACGTTCGGCGCCAGTCCTCGAGGTCGATGTCCACCAGAGGAGCGGACGGTCCCACGACACCTGCGCTGTTGACGAGGATGTCGATGCGTCCGAGCCGGGCGGCGAGCTTCTCGACGGTGTCGGCGTCGGTGACGTCGAGGTGCTCGTCGGCCCCGGTAGCGACGTCGGCGGTGACAACGCGGACCCCGGCGTCGGCGAGGCGTTTCGCGCACGCCGCGCCGATTCCGCTCGCGCCGCCGGTGACGAGCGCCGTCGCGCCCTCGGGATAGGTGGCCATGGGTTTCTCCTCGCGACTGTGTGCGCATTAGTCTTTTTCTATGTGCGAAATCAGAATGATTCGTTACGCACTGTGTATGAATTGGAATATATGGCCTGGCCCACATCTGGCCAACTCGTCGAAGGGAATCCGATGGAGATTCGCTGGCTGCAGGCGTTCGTCGCCGTCGCCGAAGAACTGCATTTCGGCAGGGCTGCCGCGCGACTCCAGATGGCCCAGTCGCCGCTGAGTCAGACGGTGCGCAAACTCGAGAAGGACATCGGCGTGCCGCTGTTCGAGCGAAGCACCCGCAGTGTCGCGCTGACGTCGGCCGGCCATACGTTTCTGCCGCACGCCTACCGCATTCTCGAGAGTGTCGACATCGCGCGGCAAGCCACCCGCGCGTCCGCCGGGGGCGTGTACGGCCGGATCAAGATCGGCTTCACGGGCGTGCTCAATCACCTGTCCCTGCCCCCGCTCACCCGCGCGCTCCGGCAGCGTTATCCCGACATCGAACTCACCCTCGTCGGGCGCATCATGACTCGTGAAGCTCTCTCTCAATTAGATAGCGGCGCACTCGATCTCGCGTTCGTCGGACTTCCCGTCGAGACGTCCTCGGTGTCGACCCGGTTGATCCGCCGCGAGCCATTCGGGGCGGTGCTCCCGGCGGACCACCCGCTCGCGTCCGAGCCGGAGATCGACTTGCGCGACCTGGCCGAGGACGGGTTCGTCACCACACCGCTGTCGGCCGGCTCGGCATTGCAGGAGGTCGCGATGCGGGCCTGTGTTGATGCAGGGTTCCGTCCCCGCGTGGTGCAAGAAATCACCGACCCGTACATGATCTTGATGCTGGTGGCGACGGGTGTCGGCGTGGCGCTCATGACGTCGGGCATTGCGGCGCTCACGCCCCCGGGCACGGTGTTCGTGCCGCTCACCGGCGAGCCGATCTACATGAACCACGGACTCGCGTGGTCGCCGCGTCGGGTATCCGACGCGCTCCGGGTGGCCCTCGCGGTATCGGAGGACATTCTCCCCACCCCGGATTAGGACATTTTCGGTCTATATCTAAGACTTTTTTTGCGCTGGACTGCGCATAGTCCGCCATGACACGCTCGTCACGGTCCGGAACTTCGTGTGAGGTGGATCACCTCCGAACAAGCGCTTCGCGGCGCACCGGACCCCTGGGACGAAAGGAACACCATGGCAAGCACCTCTACTCGTGACACCGGGGGACAACCGAACGAGAACGCCCGCCGGGCCGCCGTCTCGGGGTTCCTCGGCAGCACGCTGGAGTACTACGACTTCTTCATCTACGGGTCCGCGGCCGCGCTGGTCTTCCCGCGGATCTTCTTCCCGGGCGGAGGAGCCACGGCGACCCTGCTGTCGATCGGCACGCTCGGTGTCGCGTATATCGCGCGTCCGCTCGGCGCAGTGCTGTGGGGACATCTCGGGGATCGATACGGGCGCAAGAATTCGCTGCTGGCGTGCCTCCTGCTCATGGGTATCGCGACCGTGGTCGTCGGGTGCCTGCCCACATACGACCAGATCGGCATCGCCGCACCCGTCATCCTGGTGTTCCTGCGATTGCTGCAGGGCCTGTCGGCAGGCGGCGAATCGCCGGGATCCTCCGCGTTGACGCTCGAGCACGCACCGGACAACCGTCGCTCGTTCTACACCTCGTTCACCATGAGCGGCATCATGTTCGGCATCGTGCTCTCGAGCCTGGTGTTCATTCCCGTGGCCGCGCTGCCGGATGACGCGCTCTACTCGTGGGGCTGGCGTGTGCCCTTCCTCCTCAGCATCGTCGTGACGGGTGTAGCGGTGTGGCTGCGTCGCAAGCTCGACGAGCCGGAGGTCTTCGAAGAGTTGAAGGAACACGACGACACCGCGGGCATTCCTGTGGTCGAGATGTTCCGCTCGCACTGGCGCACCGTGATCCGCATCAGCCTCAGCGCGACGTTCGCGATGATCAACACCATCGTCAACGTCTTCGCGTTGGCGTACGCGGTGCAGGTCGCCGGGCTCGAACGCTCCACGATGCTGTGGGCCATCGCCGTCGCCAACTTCGTCGCGGTCCTCACCCAGCCGCTGTTCGGAATGCTCGCCGACCGGATCGGCCGCAAACCGGTGTTCGTGACGGGCGCCGTCGGTGCCGCGGGCATGGTGTTCGTGTTCTTCCACGCGATCGGAACGGGCAGCGCGCCGATGGTATTCGCGGCCGGCATCATTCTGATCGGCCTGTTCTACGCGATGCCCAACGGCGTGTACCCGGCGTACTTCCCCGAGCAGTTCCCCGCCAAGGTCCGGTACACCGGAATGGCCGTAAGTCTCATGCTGGGACTGTTGGTCGCCGGCTTCACCCCAGCCATCGCGCAGTGGCTGTCGGCGGGTGACACCGCGAACTGGGCCCCAGTCGCCTGGATGTGTCTGGGCTTCGCGCTGCTGTCGTCGGTCGCCGCGCTCACCGGTCCCGAAACGTACCGCACACCCACCGAGCAGCTCGGCGAACCCGGTACGACGACGGCCGGCACGCGGCACCAGGCGCTCGTCCGCACCGACGCCTGACCGGACCTTCACCACTGCAGGAGATTTTCATGCACCCCGCATCCACCCGGCACCGGATCCACCTCGTCGGGGCAGGGATCGCCACGTCCCTGTCGCCGGCGCTGCACGAACACGAGGCCGCCGCCCTCGGCCTGACCGACTACCGCTACGACCTGCTCGACGTCGCGGCGGAGGGCATTCCCGTCGACCGTTCCGGCGAAGCGCTGCGGCAGGCCGTCGCAGCGGGTTGCACCGGACTCAACGTCACCCATCCGTGCAAGCAGGTGGTCGTCGACTCCCTCGACGAATTGTCCGGCAACGCGCAACTTCTCGGTGCCGTCAATACCGTCGTCGTCCGTGACGGGCGGCTGATCGGTCACAACACCGACCACAGCGGATTCCTCGCAGCGCTGCGCAGGGGGCTGCCCGATGCCACGCTCGGCCGCGTCGTCCTCGCCGGTGCGGGCGGTGCCGGTTCGGCCGTCGCCTACGCGCTCGCCGCCGCCGGAGTGACGGACCTGCGGGTCGCCGACCTCGACCCGGCCCGTGCGGCGGACGTCTGCGCCCGCCTCGCGGCGGGCTTCCCGCAGACGCGGGTCACGGCCATTTCCCTCGACGCGATCGAAGCGAACCTGGAACACTGCGACGGCGTCGTCAACGCCTCCCCGATCGGCATGGTCGGACATCCTGGAACGCCGTTCGACACCGACGCGCTCCATCCCGGACTGTGGGTCGCCGACATCGTCTACCGCCCGCTTCGGACCGAACTCGTCGCGGCAGCAACAGCTCTCGGCTGTGATGTGCTCGACGGCGGTCAGATGCTCGTCGCTCAGGCGGCCGACACGTTCGCCCTCCTCACCGGCATCACGCCCGACCCAGACCGCATGCGACGTCACCTCGGCGAACTGCTCGCCGATCAGTGCGCCCCGACCGATCTCGAGGAGTCCCGATGACCGCGCGTCCGTTCGCCGCACCACTCGACCTGGGCAACGTGCGACTGCGCAACCGCTTCGTGTCGGCGCCGATGGAGCGCAACTACTGCGAGGTCGACGGCACGATGACCGACGAGTACATCGCGTACCTCGAGCGTCGTGCGGCGGGCGGCGCAGCTCTCGTCTTCACCGAGGCCAGCTACGTGCGGGCCGACGGCAAGGGGCGTATCCGGCAGATGGGTGTGGACGTCGACGAACGCATCCCGGGCATCGCGAAGATGGCCGAGGCGATCCATGCGCAGGGCGCGCTCGTCGGCGTCGAACTCAATCACGGCGGCCGCACCGCGCAGGGTTCCGTCAGCGGATTCGTCCCCGTCGCACCGTCACCGATCCCGTGCGCGGTGGTCGGCGGTGAAATGCCCGAGCAACTCGACGGCGACGACATCTTGCACATCATCGAATGCTTCGGTGAGGCCGCCGCGCGCTGTCAACAGGCCGGGGTCGATGTGATTTCGCTGCACGGCGGTCACGGCTACCTCATCCACCAGTTTCTCTCGCCGGCGTACAACCACCGCGACGACGAGTGGGCCGATCCGGCGCTGTTCGTCAACAAGGTGATCGACGCCGTGCGGACGATGGCGCCGGGTATCGCTCTCGGATTGCGATTTTCGGCGTTCGAGGCCGTCGACGGCGGTCTCGACGCGGAGACGACTCGCGCCCGGATCGACGCGATCGACACCGACCGGCTCGATTTCCTCGACGTCTCCGCCGGTAACTACGAATCCGGGCAGTGGATCATCCAACCCGGCGAGTGGCCCCGCGGACTCCTCGCCCCGTTTTCCGAGCAGTACACGCGGGACTTCGACCTCCCCGTCGGAGTCGCAGGCCGGATCAGCTCACCCGAGGTCGCGGCGCAGATCATCGAATCCGGGCAGGCCGACTTCGTCAGCATGGCCCGCACCCTGCACGCCGACCCGGACTTCCCGAACCGCGCCCTGGACGGCGGCCGGTACCGGCCCTGCATCGCCTGCAACTACTGCATCGACAGCCTCGCCGCCGGACCCGTTCCGTGCTCGGTCAATCCGTGGGTGGGCCGCGAACTCGAGCAGCCGGCGGAACCGGCGGCCGCGGCGGTGCGTGTCGCCGTCGTCGGCGGCGGGCCGTCGGGGATGGCGGCCGCCCGCGACCTCGCGCTCGCCGGGCACCGTGTCGACCTGTATGACGAACGCGGCGGTCTCGGTGGAGATTTCGCGTTGGCTGCGCGACTGCACGAGTACCCCGAGTACTCACGGATCGTCGACTGGTACCTCGCCGAGATCGCCGACCTCGACATCACCTGCCACACCGGCACGCGGGTCGACGCCGCCGCACTGGCCGGCCTGGACTTCGACGCCGTCGTGCTCGCGACGGGCGGCCGCGGACCCAAGGTCGACCTCCCCGGGGCCGACACCCGGAGGGTCCGTGACGTCCGCGAGTTCCTGGAATCCGGAGACCCCGCACCCGCGGCGATCACGATATTCGGCGCCGACCGGGAAGCGGCCGCGGTCGCCGACGACCTGCTCCAGCACGGCACCGAGGTGGTCATGATCGGCCCGCAGGAGACGATCGCCCACGACGTCGGCCGGCGCGGAAAGATCGTGCTGCTGCCGCGGCTCGCGGAGAGTGCGAACCTCACCACCCACCTGTCGTCGATCGTGACGCGGATCGAGAAAGACCGGGTGGTGATCTCGACCGCCGGGAACGAGCGGATGGTGGACGCTCCCGGCGAACTGCTGATCTCGCACGGCGTCGAGCCGCGCACCGACCTGCTCGCCGCAGTGCGGGCGCTGGCACCGCGACTCGGCGTCCACACGGTCGGTGACGCGAGTGGCGACGGCGGCTCCATCCACGCCGCTCTCGTCACCGCAGCCGACGTCGCCGCGAAGATCACCTCTGCCGCGGATGCTCGCGTGGAGGTCAGCGCGTGATCGACATGCCGCCCCTCGGTCTCGGGACCTGGCCACTGACCGGTCCGGACGCCACACGGGCCGTGCTGTCCGGCATCGAGGCCGGTTACCGGCTCGTCGACACCGCCACGATCTACGACAACGAAGAGGCAGTGGGTGTGGCGCTCGCGGAGTGCGGACTGCCCCGCGAGGAGCTGTTCGTCACCACGAAACTGCGTGGGAGCGATCACGTGTCAGGCGACATCCGCGGCGCGGTCGAGCGCAGCCTGAAGAATCTGGGACTCGATCGGCTCGACTTGTTCCTCATCCACTGGCCGCTGCCACGCCACGACAGGTACGTGGCGGCGTTCGAGGCGATGCTCGCGTGCCGCGACGCCGGCCTCGTCCGCTACGTCGGCGTCTCCAATTTCCTGGAGCAACACCTGCGTCGCGTCGTCACCGAAACCGGAGAAACGCCGGCAGTCAACCAGATCCAGATGGACCCGTCGCTCGCCCGGCTACCCGTCCGGCGCGCCAACGACGAACTCGGTGTGTTCACCCAGTCGTGGAGCCCGCTGGGCCGCGGCGACGTGCTCGACTCACCTGTGGTCACCGACATCGCCCGGCGCCTCGGCGGCACCCCCGCGCAGGTGGTTCTGGCCTGGCACTTCGCGCAGGGTGTCGTGCCGGTCGCGAGATCCGCGAATCCCGCGCGCCAGGCCGAGAACCTCGCCGCCCTCGACGTGCGGCTCACCGCGGCGGACGTCGACGCCCTGAACCGTCTCGACCGCGGCGAGTCCGCGGCCCGGGACGTCGAAGCGGAGGAGCACTACTGATGGCACTACGTATCGGTATCGTCGGCTGCGGAAAGATCGCCGGCAACCACGCGCGGGCCCTGCAGCAGGTGCCCGGCGTCGAGGTGGTCGGCTGCTGCGACCCCGACGTCGACCGTGCCCACGAGTTCGCATCCGCGCACGGCATCGCGCGGGCCGTCGGTTCGGTGGAGGAGTTGATCGGCCTCGGCCTCGATGCATGCACCGTCTGCACCCCGCATCCGGTGCACGAGCAGGTGGTCGTCGCTGCGGCGGAGGCCGGGATCCACGTGCTGTGCGAGAAGCCGATCGCGGTCGACGTCGCCGCGGCCGACCGGATGATCGCGGCTGCCGACCGCGCCGCCATCACGTTCGGTGTGCTGTTCCAGCGCCGGTTCTGGCCGGCCGCGAAACGCATCAGGACGGCCATCGACGACGGCCGGATCGGCGTTCCGGTACTCGGTGAGGCGTCGGTGCTTCTCCACCGCCCGTCGTCCTACTACTCCGCCGACGAGTGGCGCGGACGGTGGGACACCGATGGCGGCGGAGTCCTGATGACGCAGGCCGTCCACCAGATCGACATGCTCCAATGGTTCATGGGTGAAGCCGTGTCGGTGAGCGGCTTCATCCGCACCCACACACACGGCGACCACATCGAGACCGAGGACAGTGCGTCCGCCGTCGTCTCGTTCGCGTCGGGCGGCACGGCTACCGTCACCGCGACCACCGGCGCCAACCACAACCTCGGCAACCGGGTCACTGTGATCGGGCAGACCGGTGCGATTGCGAGCGTCCTCGAGTTCCCGGAGGGCAGGGAGGGCGTCAACGAGATCTGGACGGTTCCCGGCGAAGTGGAGTTCCGCGCCCCGTTCACCCCCGACGTCCGCGCCAATCTCGAAGTCACCGAAGTCAACGCCGGACTCGCCGACTTCCACACACTCCAGGTGCAGGACTTCGCGGACGCCGTCCTGACCGGTCGCGACCCTGCCGTCACCGGACGTGACGCGCGCGCCTCGCTGGCGATCATCGCGGCGATCTACGAGTCTTCGCGCACCGGCCGGGTCGTCGACCTCACGCCCGCACCGACTTTCGCAACGACATCCGCTCAGGAGACGCTATGACCCCCGAACACACCATCGCCACCTATGACGTCGTCGTCATCGGCTCCGGAGCGGGCGGTCTGTCCGCCGCCGTGGCCGCAGCCGACGGGGGAGCCTCCGTCCTCGTCGTCGAGAAGGCGGACACGTGCGGCGGCGCGACGGCGTGGTCCGGCGGCTGGATGTGGACGCCGCGGAACCTGTTCGCGCACGCGGACGGCGTGAACGAGGACCGCTCGCTGCCGCGCACCTATCTCGAGCACCGACTCGGTGAGAACTTCGACGCCGCCAAGGTCGACGCCCTGCTCGACGGCGCACCCGAGATGGTGGAGTTTTTCGAGAAGAAGACGGCGCTGCAGTTCGTTCCGGGCGCGAAGATCGCCGACATCCACGGCGACACACCGGGTGCGGGCACGGGGCACCGCTCCGTCGGTCCGAAGCCGGTGAGCCTCCGGAAACTCGGCCCCGACGTCGCGGCGCTCCTGCGTCGGCAGCTCTACGAGACGTCGTTCCTCGGCATGGGCATCATGGCCGGTCCGGACCTCCAGGCCTTCCTGCACTCGACCCGCTCGGCGAAGGCGTTCGCGCACTGCGCCCGCAGGGTGTCCACGCACCTGCTCGACCTCGCCACCACCCGCCGCGGCCAGCAACTCGTCAACGGCACCGCGCTCGTCGGCCGGCTGCTGCGGTCGGCGCTCGACGCCGGCGTCGAGATCCGCGTGAGCACGGCGGCCACCGCGCTGACCACCGACTCCGCGGGCACCGTCACCGGTGTCCGGCTGGAGGGCCCGGACGGGGCCTACTCCGTGTCCGCCTGCCGCGGAGTCGTCCTCGCGACAGGCGGTTTCAGTCGCGACATCGACCGGCGCCGCGAACTTTTTCCCCGCACACCCACGGGCCGTGAACACTGGACCCTCACCCCGTCCACGACCACCGGCGACGGCATCACCCTCGGCGAATCGGTCGGCGGCCGCCTCGACCGCTCGGTCGCGTCCCCGGTGGCGTACTGCCCAGTGTCGATCATCCGGTACCGCAACGGCAAAGAGGGTGTGTTCCCGCACATCCTCGACCGCGGAAAGCCCGGCGTCATCGGCGTTCTCGCCGACGGCCGCCGCTTCGTCAACGAGGCCCTCGGCTACCACGACTACACCCTCGCGATGGTCGAACAGGTCCCCGACGGCGACGAGGTCTGCTCCTGGTTGATCGCCGACCAGCGGTACCTGCGGTACTTCCCGCTCGGCATGGCCAAGCCGCTACCGATCCCGACGTGGCCGTACCTGAAATCCGGCTACCTCACCCGCGGCCGCACGGTGCGCGAACTAGCCGAGAAGATCGGCGTCGACCCCGACGGCCTGGAGAAGACGGTCGCAGCGTTCAACGAGGGCGCCCGCGACGGCGTCGACCCCGAGTTCGGCCGCGGCACCACACCCTTCACCGTCGGCTCCGGCGACCCCGACAACCCGTGGCCCAACCCCTCCCTCGCACCGCTCGAAGAAGGCCCGTTCTACGCGGTCAAGGTGGTACCCGGCAGCTTCGGTACCTTCGCCGGTCTGGTCACCGACAGCATGTCCCGGGTACTGAACGACGACGACCAGCCGATCGACGGACTGTTCGCCGTCGGGGTCGACCAGTCCAGCGTCATGGGGGGCCACTACCCGTCCGGCGGTATCAACCTCGGCCCAGCCATGACCTTCGGCTACCTCACCGGTCGCCACCTCGCCTCGCCGACAGGAGATCTGCGATGACCGCCCCACTCGGACTCGCCGCACTCACCGTGCTCGACACCGCGCCGCTGCAGCAGGTGGACCTCGCCGAGAAGCACGGCTTCGACACCATCGGGATCCGGCTGCTGCCCGCCGCGCCCGGCACCACCGCCTACCCGCTGCACGAGGACGACGCCGCCCTCGATGTACTGATCCGTCGCCTCGACGATTCGCCGATCGAGGTGTTCGATCTCGAAATCATCCGGCTGCGAGCAGATTTCGACCCGAAGTCGTATGTTCCGCTGCTCGAGGCGGGCGCACGCCTCGGCGCGAAGGCCGTGCTCGTCGGCGGCGACGACCGCGACCGCGCCCGGCTCACCGACTCCTACGCCCGGCTGGCGGAACTGTGCGCGCAGTACGGCATCGTCGCGAGCCTCGAGTTCATGCCGTGGACGGCTGTGCCCGACGCGACCACCGCGGTCGAGATCGTGTCGCAGGCCGACGGGCCGGCGCGAAGCGTACTGATCGACGCTCTGCATACCGCCCGTTCGACGACGACCCTCGGCGACCTGGCGGCGATCCCACGCGAGTGGCTGCATTACGCGCAGATGTGCGACGGTTCGGTGCCTGCACCCACCAGCGACGCCGAACTCGTCCGCCACGCGCGGGAGGAACGGCTCGTGCCCGGCACCGGGGGCATCAACCTCACCGACATCTGGTCGACACTTCCCCCCGACCTCCCCGTGAGCGTCGAACTGCCCAACGAACCCCTCCGCCGGGCGGTCGGCACCGACGCGTGGCTCGACCGACTCGTCACCCAGACACGAAGAGTTCTCGACGCGAATCGCACCACATCAACCCACTGACCACGATCGCTGTGACACGACGGCGGCCCTGCATCTCGCGGACTGGGGGCCGTCGACGACGTGCTGTGGGATTGCGTGGGGCCAGACCGAGGATCAGGCGGATCAGATCGGCCGGAGCGAACTTCACGGTGCGACCGTGCCCTCGAACATGTCATTTCCCCAGGTCAATCGCACCTGCGCCTAACGGGCATGCACCGTAGGGCCTAGCCCCAAGTGGAGGGGCGGGCACAGCGCGATGGAGGGCAGAAAAGTGGGCGCCTCCGGTCCCCACACAGGGAAGTGCATATAGGGGAACGCACCGAGTAGCTGGCAATGTAGCTCCACCTGATGAATGTTCACAGTCCCGGGATCACACGTAGACACGGCACCGATCACGAAGTACTGCAGTGCGCATCCACTCGGAACAGGTGGTGGTGCTGCATTTGCGGGCGCCGCGGTCAGGGACAAGGCGGCGGCCACCGTGGACGCGATGAGGGTCAGGCGCAGAAGCCGAGACATGGAATCCTCCGGTAGTGGGGGTCCCGACCCACGCACCATCCTCGCAGTCGAGCCCCATCGCCGTGGCCTGTTCGGCGCCTACGCTTGCAGCAACGCGGCCTGAACTCGCAACAGATGACCTTCCGGGCTCAGCTCTTCATACCGCTCCATCACTTCCGACCAGCGGCCTGCCGCAAACAGTTCTGCACATTGAGGGTCTTCGTCCATGCCGGCTTCCATCGCCAGGACGGCACCCGCTCGAAGTGCGGCAGCCTGTGTTCGGTAGGCCCACACGTCGAGGCGACCGGACCCGCTGTATCCGCGGTGAGCCAGGGTCCACACCGCGGGATCTCGGGTCGTTTCCACTGCCCCGTCCGGGCGGTAGAGCGTCGAGGAGACCACCTGTTTGATGAAGTCGGTTGCGCGCACCATCGTCCGAGCCTAAATCGGCCAGGCCGCCATCGTCGGATGACGCGGCCATGACTCCCCGATCACGTCTCGTCGCTCATCCGCCGACACCTGAAGTCGATGCACCCGAACTCGTACACAACGTTTTTGACGCTAACCAGACACGCCCCAGGCCCCGCGAACGGTCGGCGGCCGACTTGCGACGCAAAGCAGACAGAACGTGTACTGCTCGTGAGTGGCGGATAGAGTCGAATAGGTTCGCCCGTCTAATCTCTAGAGCGACCGCGATCGATCTCGCTCTGCGGAGTGCGCAGTTCGACCAGTGACACCATTTTCCGCAACCCCGGTGACAGATCCCGTACTATAGTGCGGGTAGACGTACAATAGTACGTGTAAGCGAGTCGCTAGGGAACGGAACTATGGATCTGATCCGCCCGCTACAGACAGTGACGCCCACGCTCGACGGTGATGTGCTCGCTGCGCTGGCAGCCGCCTCCGAGGCGACTTTCACGACCGGCCAGCTGCACCGGGTGCTGCCGCGCCATTCGGAAGAGGGGATACGAAAGGTGTTGCAACGCTTACGCAAGCAGGGCACCGTGCTATCTTCCAGGGTGGGTAACGCGTTCGTGTATCAGCTCAATCGTGAGCACTTGGCCTTCCCTCATATCATCGGTCTCGCCGGTTTGACCGGGGAATTCCTGCGCAGGTTGGAGGCGCGGTTGGCCAGCTGGGAGATTCCCCCGGTGTATGCCGCCGTGTTCGGCTCCGCTGCACGCGGAACGATGTCGATCGACAGCGACATCGACATCTTCCTTGTCCGGCCGGATGCCGTCGCAGACGAGGAGTGGGATGAACAGGTGGCAGAGCTGGTGGCCGAGGTGACCAGATGGACCGGCAACGATGCACGAGATCTCCAGTTCATGCAGAGTGAGATCGCCGGCCGCGGCACGGACGAGCCAGTCCTGCGAGAGGTGGCGAAAGAGGGGCTGACGGTGGCCGGTTCGCGGGCTGGTTTCACCCGGCTGCTGCGTCAAAGTAATCGGTAGTTGGGCGGACGCGGCCGTGACGCTGTGGGTGCACGCGGACATCGCAGCGAGAGTTTCAGGATGATGCGACAGTGCGAGTCCGCGTGCAGGCGTGCCAGATACCGGACGATGTCAGTGTCGGCCTGTCCGGTGCCACTGGCGGACCAGAAAATCCGGACGCCCTATACGGAAGCTCTCGAATTCGCCACTCACCGGCGAGGGAGCGAGGACGATGGGAGCACTCCGGCCGCACCAGTGCGGGGCCTAGCGTCCGCATCAGGTGCGACCGGGACGGATGTACGAGCGGCCAGGGGGTAGATAGATGTGAGCGCGTCAAAAGACAGCAAAGAAGCCGACCTCGTCCTAGCAGGTGGCGGCGTCAAAGGAATCGGGTTGGTCGGCGCCGCGTCCGCGCTCATCGATGCCGGATACACGATCCATCGCGTGTCCGGTACGTCGGCGGGCGCGGTCGTGGGTGCCATCCTTGCGGCCGTCACCGCCAGCGGGGAACCTGTGACCGGCGAGCAGTTGAGGAGACTCACCCATCTCGACTATCGAGAGTTTCTCGATCCCGGTCTCCTCGAGAACATCCCGATCCTCGGGCAATCGTGGGCGCTGCTGCGGGGCACCGGACTCTACCGGGGCGATCGTGTCCACCAGTGGATCAAGGACACGCTCGAGAGGCTCGGAGTCTCCACCTTTCACGACCTCGAGATTGACGGCACCCTGCCAATGAAACAGCGGTACAGGCTGGTGGTCACCGTGACCGACGTGACGACGGGGCAACTGGTGCGCCTGCCCTGGGACTTCGAACGGGTCTACGGCCTCGACCCCAACGCCCAGTCCGTCGCCGACGCGGTACGGGCGTCCATGGCGATTCCGTTTTTCTTCCGTCCTGTCTCGTTGACCAGTGCCGCCGGAATGACCTCGACGCTGGTGGACGGCGGAGTGCTCTCGAACTTCCCGATCGATTCACTGGATCGGACCGATGGACAGTTGCCCCAATGGCCCACCTTCGGGGTCACCGTTCTGCCCAATCTGCCGGCCGGGAACGATGACGTCATCCCCCATCTCAGACTCCTGCGCCTTCTCGGGCCACCGCACCTGTTCGAGAGCGTTCTCAGCACCATGCTCGTCGGTCGCGATCAGGCGTACCTGAACCAGCCGTGGGTGAGTGTCCGTGCAATTCGGGTGAACTCCACCGATGTCGGGGCTCTCGACTTCGACATTCACCAGGAAGACGTCGAGGCTCTTTACCGGAACGGATACGAAGCGGCACAAGCTTTCCTATCCACCTGGAATTGGAATTCCTACGTTCAGAGGTTCCGGCAGATGCCGCCCGGGTAGCTCCCATAAGTTACGCGTCCGCCCCGGTACCGGCCTCGGTCACGGTCCGCAGGGAATTCCGTGGCGGCGTCATCCGGCGTCGGTTTTCTCCACCAACCGGTCTATGCCGTCGAGCATGCGGTCGAGGCCGAAGCGGAAGTCGTCCTCGAGCCAATCGGCGTCGTCGCTCCCGTCCGGATCGAATGCCCCGGCGGCGATCGCGGACAGTAGCGCGGGGAATCGCTCCCGGTCGAGCAGGAGTGGGAGCATCTGCGAATAGTCGACCGGTGTGGTGGACGCCGCCGACCGCTCCAGGTCGTTGACGAACCGGGCGCGCCCGATCACGAACAGTGAAACATTGAGTACCACTTGCACCTTCGTGTCTTCGGGCAACGTTGTGTCCGCGAGGGTGCGCAGTCCCGCCTCGAGCCACGACAGGTTGTTCGGCCCGGTCGGCGGCGCCGAAATGGACAGTTCAGCCCACCAAGCATGGACGCGTGCGCTCCGGTACTCGGCTCGGGCCCAGGCTTCGAGCCGGTCCCTACACGGACCGGACACCGGCAGGTCGGTGGGCGGGGCGCCGATCGCGCGGTCCGCCATCAGCTCGATCAGGTCATCCTTGCTGTCGACATACCGGTAGAGCGACATGGTGGTGAACCCCAGTTGCTTGGCGACGCGGCTCATCGACAGCCCCGCGAGACCTTCGACGTCGGCCACCTCGATCGCGGCGTCGAGCACCCGGTCGAGCGTGAGGCCCTTACGGGGACCGCGCGACCCGGCCTCCTCCAAGCCCCAGGCCAGTCTCATTGCCTTGGGCAGGTCGGCGGGCGTGCGGCTTGTCGGGCCTTCGAGGGGCTGCGTCATCGGTATTCCACTTCGTCGGGGTCTGGCGCTCATCTTAAAACTGCGTACGCTGCACACCATGAATATACGTCGTACACAGTTTGGGTCGGCGGTCGCTGACCGCCACTGCGATCCCGCGATCACCGTCACCGGATTGCGAAAATCGTTCCGGGACGTCGCCGTCCTCGACGGCGTCGACCTCCTCGTTCCACGCGGCAGCGTGTTCGCACTTCTCGGGGTCAACGGCGCAGGCAAGACCACGATGGTCCGCATCCTGTCGACCCTCACACCAGCCAATGCGGGCACCGTGACCATCGCCGGACCTGCACGACGACGCCCAGGGCATCCGACGCTCGATCAGTCTCACCGGCCAGTACGCGGCCGTCGACGACCTGCTCACCGCCGAGGAGAACTTGCGGCTGATGGCCCGCCTCGGTCATCTCGGTCGAGCCGAGGGCAGACAGCGGGCACGCGAGCTGCTCGAACAGTTCGACCTGGTCGACGCGGGCAGGCGGCGCGCAGGCACGTACTCGGGTGGCATGGCACGCCGCCTCGACCTCGCGATGAGCTTGGTTGCCCGGCCGGAGGTGATTTTTCTCGACGAACCCACCACCGGACTCGACCCACGGAGCCGGCAGACGATGTGGGATGTCGTCCGGCGCCTCGCCAACGACGGTGTGACGATCTTTCTCACTACCCAATACCTCGAAGAGGCAGACCAACTCGCCGACCGCGTCGCCGTGCTCGACGAGGGCAGGATCGTTGCGGAAGGTACTCCCGACGAACTGAAACGACTCGTTCCCGGGGGCCACCTCGAACTGATGCTCACCCAGCCGTCCCAGCTCGAGACAGTCGCCGCCTCCTTCGACGAGGTCGTGGTCGACGCGGACCGCTGCACGATTGCGATCCCGACGGACGGGAGCATCGGTCAGATCAAAGCCCTCCTCGACCGGGTCGACGACCAGAGCGTGACTGTCGGGACCCTGTCGCTCCACTCCCCCAGCCTCGACGACGTGTTCTTCGCGCTCACCGACAAGCCCCCCGCCGCACCGATCCGAAACGAGGCAACAGCCCGATGACCGTCGACACCCGCCCCCACCCCGTCGCCGATGTCGCCGCGATGACCGCCCGCACCACGACACGCATCCTGCGCAGCCCCGAGACCGTGATCATGGGCGTCGCCTTTCCGGTACTGCTTCTGCTGCTTTTCGTCTACGTTTTCGGCGGGGCGATGGACACCGGCACCGGCTACCTGAACTACGTCGTTCCGGGGATCATCCTGCTGTGCGCGGGATTCGGCTCCTCGCAGACGGCGGTCGGCGTGGCGAGCGACATGGTGCACGGCATCGTCGACAGGTTCCGGTCGATGCCGATCACCCGATCCGCGTTCCTGTTCGGTCACGTCCTCTCCAGCGTCGCACGTAACCTCGTGACGTCATGGGTCGTTATCGCCGTCGCGCTGGTGATGGGTTTCCGACCGTCCGCCGGGCCCCTGGAGTGGTTGGCCGCGTTCGGGATCATTGCGTTGTTCATCCTCGCCATCTCCTGGCTCGCCGCCGCACTGGGACTACTCGCCGGCAGTGAGGAAGCAGCCGGGGGATTCACCTTCTTCCTCTTGTTCCTCCCCTACGTGAGCAGTGCGTTCGTCCCAACCGACACCATGCCGGCCTGGTTGCACTCGTTCGCCGAGAACCAGCCGGTCACCCCGGTGATCGAAACTGTTCGGGGTCTGCTCACCGGCGGACCGGTCGCCGACACTGCCTGGCTCGCAGTGTTGTGGTGTGCCGGAATCACACTCGGCGGCTACCTATTGGCGATCACAGCATTCGCACGCAGAACAGCACACTGATCCGATCACCCCGGCAAGAACGTCAGCGTCAACGGGACCGAGCTGCGGAATTCGGACGAGGGACCGAATGCCTCGGGCGCTGACATTCTGTCACCTCGGGGCGATCTGAATCCTCGCCAACGCCTCGCGTACTTTGTCCCACACCCGAGCGAAGTGAGGTTCGACCGATGTTCACCGGACTGTCCGCGTTCCTCCTCACCCCCGTGAACGAGACAGAAATCGACGATTCCGCGTTCTCCCGAATGGTCTCGCGCTTGGCTGACGCGGGGGTCGATTCCATCGGCGCCCTCGGGTCCACCGGGAGCTACGCCTACCTGACCCGAGAAGAGCGCAAGCGCGTCGCACAGCTCGCCGTGGCCGCAACGGGCACCACACCGGTCATGATCGGTATCGGTTCGCTGCGCACCGCACACGTCCGCGCCCTCGCCGAAGACGCACAAAATGCCGGCGCCGCCGCGGTGCTGCTGGCACCGATGTCCTACCAACAACTGACCGCAGACGAAGTGTTCGGCCTTTACGAAGCGGTGACACGTGAACTGTCCGTACCGCTGTGTGTCTACGACAATCCCGGTACCACCCACTTCACCTTCACCGATGAACTGCACAGCCGCATCGCGGAACTTCCGAATATCGGGTCGATCAAGATTCCCGGTGTCCCCCTCGACCCCGCCGAGGCAGCCGGTCGAGTGAACTCCCTCCGATCTCACATCCCGTCGACGGTCACGATCGGCGTCAGCGGAGACGCCTCCGCCGCGATCGGCCTCAACGCCGGCTGCGACGTGTGGTACAGCGTGCTTGCCGGCGTGCTTCCGAAGCCATGCCTGGCCCTGACCCGCGCATCTCAGAACGACGAATCGAAAACCGCTGCCGCGCTGTCGAATCGACTCGAACCTATCTGGGAATTGTTCCGCACCCATGGAAGCCTGCGCGTCGTATCCGCCATCGCCGAACACCTCGGCCTCGTCGAATCACCCAATCTGCCGCAGCCGGTACGGGGTCTCGCCGAGTCCGCGCGTTCACGAATCACTGACGCGCTGCGGCAGGTTGACGATCTGCTGTGATCTGCAGGGAGACACCTGCCCGTCCGTGCTGTTACCGAGGCCCGGCTTTGGCTGTCGAACTCGCCAGCGGCAACGGCAGGTGCAATGAGAAGCCCTTCAAAACGCGTGATTGCCGATCCCGTCAGATCGTCGAGCTACCCACGGCCCGCATCATTGCTCGCCATCGGTGAGCATCTTTCCTCGAGAAATTCCTCGATCACCCGGACGGCGGCATCCACCCCACCCGCAGAACGCAGCTCGGCCGCGAGCTCCGCGCTACGGCGCCGGACCGGCTCGGTGTCGATGTGCGCGAGCGCGTCCCGCAATCCGGTGGCCGACACCTCCGAACTGTCCACTCGCACCGCCACTCCGGCGGCCACGAGGGCGTCGGCGTTCTCGAACTGGTCGGTGGCCTGCGGTGCGGCGATCATCGGGGTTCCCGTGAACATTCCCTCGCTGGACCCGCCCATGCCGGCATGGGTGAGGAACGCGTCGGCTTGCCTCAGAATGTCGAATTGAGGCACCCAGCGGTGAACCTCGACGTTGCCGGGCACGGTTCCGAGTTCGGCGACGTCGACGTGCTGCCCGAGCTGCAGAACGACATGCCAGCCGTCGAGGTCGCCGAACGCCTCGATGCAGCGTCGGTAGAAGTCGGCGTGATCGGTGAACGCCGCGCCGAGCGAGATGAGCAGCACCTTGGCCGCGCCTGCCGGACGTCGCCACCGGCCGTCGGCAGGCCGTCGGGTGGGCAGCGCCGGTCCGACGAACGTGTAGACATCCTCGTTCACTCGGTCGGCGTTGGGCTGCATAGATTTCGCGATCAGCACCACCGCTCGGGTGGGGCGCCCGTAGAACTCGTCCGGGTCGGTCTCGACACCGTTGTCCACCAGAAGTTTGCGCTCCCGTTCGTACAGGGCCGCCCCGCGTGGGTCTGCCCGCATCGTTTCCACGAACGATCTCATGTCGTCCTCATAGCCCTCCCACGCGACGTACGTCGGCGACAGCTGCACGATCGGCACACCCCATTCCTCGGCGAGAACCCGGGCAGGCCCTCCCGCGATGTCGTAGAGGAACAGGTCGGGGCGGTCGTCCTCGTACAGCGACCGTAGTTGCGGCAGCATCGACTCGTACTCGGTCTGGAACAGGGTGAGCTGATCGATTGTGTCTCCCTCCCAGGACTTCTCCGCCCCTTCCGTCGCAGCCGCGGTGTTCACGCGCGGCAGCGTCGAGGTGTACTCCTTGAACTCCGCCCCGGCGCTCTCGATGACGTCCTTGACGGCGGCGTCGTTGGCGTACGTCACGCGGTGACCGCGTTCGACGAGTTCGCGGAGAATTTCCAGGCTCGGGTTGACGTGCCCGGGCGCCGGAATGCTGACCATGGCGATGTGTGAGCGAGTCATCTTCATCCTCTCGATACGGAACGGTCCGTCTCGGTCAAGAGTGGCACGTGCGAAAGTCTGAGCCAAGACGATACGTATCGTCTGGTCTATGATCAGTTCATGCCGTCCGCCGACAATCCCCGCCGTTCCGAACGGTCCCGCGCCGCGATCGTGCAAACCACGCAGGAACTCATCCGCGAACTGCCCTACGCGAGAATCAGTATCGAAGGTATCGCCGCGCGCGCGAAGGTCGGGAAACAGACCATCTACCGGTGGTGGCGATCCAAGGGTGCGCTCGTCGTGGACGCCCTGCACGAACAGAACGCGGCCCGTGCTCACGAGACGCTGGTCCTACCGGACACCGGCGACCTCGCCGCCGACATGCGCCTGGTTTTACGGGCCACGGTCGACGAGTTCACCTCACCGGAATTCGAACCACTGTTCCGGGCGCTGTCCATCGAATCGCTGCAGGATCCTGCACTGCAGAAACAGATCGTCGAGCGGATCTACCGGCCGCAGTTCGAGTTCGTCGCGGCTCGGTTTCGTTCCGCGCAGGACGCCGGCCAGATGCGGCCCGACGTCGACCTCGTCCTCGCGTTCGAGTTGTTCATGGCGCCGATGTTCTACCGCTGGCAGAGCGGAGCGCATCCACTCACCCACGACCACGCGGACGCCGTCGTCGACCTGGCGATGTGCGCCCTCGCACCCTGACGAAAAAGCAGTCCAACAGAGGCAAGACCATCGATGAAACGCCGACTGACTGGCTAGCTAAGGAGGTCGGCTAAACCGCCGCGGCACAGCTCAATTCAGCACGTGAGGGCCACGTCCGGATGGCAATCAGCCTCGATCGCGCACTAGCGCTACCGCATCGTCCATGCCGTAACGCGCCACCAACTGATCGAGGACCTCGTCCACGGTCATCGGTGGTCGCGCCAGGCGGGTCGCAAGCATCTCGACCGCCCGCGCCGCCGCAGTCGGTAACACCGACACCGTATCGGCCGCAAACTCCGCCGGCGAGACCACCTGGATGTGTCCCGGAATTTGGGCTTCTGGAAAGTCTTTCCGATTCAGGGTGACGATCACCCCGGCTCCGCCCACGACGGCGGCCGCAACGACGTGCTCATCGTCAGGATCCGGCAGCGAGAACGTACCCTCGAGCGGCTCCCAGCCAGTCACGAGGGCGTCGTCGAAGTGCTCGCGCATCGTCCCCACGAGCCGCGCACCAGTCGCTTGCGCCGCCGCCGCACTGTGCCCGCGTCGTTCGAGCTTGGCGGCCTCATGGAATTCGAGCTCGTCGAGAATCGCCTCCGACCACAACGGCCGGTACAAGCCCTCAACGGCCATGGACAGCAGAAAGTCCCGCTGCAGGCTCGGCCAGAGAACACAGGTATCGAGAACTGCTGCGAACACCCCGGCAGCCCTATCGACCACCCATCGCAGCTGACCCGCCACCACTGCGGGTGCGCCGACGCTCCGCGACCGCCCGTCGCGCGATCTTCAACTGCTCAGCCACCATCGCCGGATCGTCCTCGTCGTCGATCTCGACAGCCGTCTGGGCGAGCGCCTCGTACTGGCGGGCCCGGCGCTGCTGCTGATACTCGAGCACATCGCGCAACAACAGCCGATGCCGAGTGCCGACCTTCTCCGCCGGCAACTCCCCCACATCGATCAGCCGGCGCACCGTCGGCCGGCTCACTCCCAGCAGATCCGCGGCCTGCTGCGTCGTCAACATCGTCGCCCGCGGTGCCACCGTCACCGCACGCCCGGCCTGCAATGCGGCCACAACCTGCTTGAGCGCCGCATGCACCTCCGCCGGCAATTCCACCTGATCATGCTCACCTGCACCGACCAACAGATACCGCGGCTCCACCCGGTCGCCGCGTCGTCGCTCATGCGCATCGAGGAACCCCACCACCTCCGCCAACCCAGCGCCCTCTGCCGCCTGCGGCAGGTACGTGTGCTGATCCAACGCCTGCGCACCCATTCTGAACCCCTTCCATTCGAAATAATCGTAACATCTTTCGATTCTTTCGAATAGGTGCGTGCCCTGCACCCGGGACGAGTGATCACCGAGCCCGACGGCGCGGGCAGCCACTCCCCCTGCCGAGCCGAAACAGACATTGCGCGATCTCCGCGGAACCCCTCCCAGGGGTAGTTCCTTTCCCCCTGCGGGTCACCGACCACCCCCTCCGGGGAGTTATCGAACGCCGACTTCCGGCGAAAACTAGTAGTCGTCCGAGAACACCAAAACCCCGAACTTCAGGAGCCACAGAATGTCCTCGACCACAACACGCACCGCAGCCGCAGCCGCAGCCGGCGTCGCCCTCGCCTTCGGTGCCGTACTGGCCCAGAGTGCCACCGCCGCAGCAGTACCCACCGATGCCGCCGGACCGACGTTCCCGCATACCTTCCAGGTGCGCGACCGTATCGGATGCGCCAACGCGTGGCCCATGGTCGCCTGCGATGCCCCCGACGAGGACGTCCCCGAGCAGGTCGAACTCTATGAGCCGGGCACCTCACTCACCCAGCCGGGCGGCGTCGACCTCTTCGGCAACTCCAGCGCCACGTACCACGCCGCGAACTACCCCCTCGAACCCGACGACGGCGTGATCTCCCATTCCCTCGACCCCGACATGCCCTGGATCTGACCACTGCCGGGCTCCGGCGCCGAGTTCCCCTCGCCGCCGGAGCACACCGGTGACGCGACACCAAGTGTTTCCGCCGCCGTCAGAGGCGCCCCCGACACCGCCCTACTTGCCAAGCTGCAGCCGCCTATCCTTCCCTCCCACAACGGCCTGGCACAACGATTCGACGGACAGCACGACGGCGCGTTCCGTACCGTCCTCGGCGAGCGCCGTGTCAACGGGCCGGTTGTCATCACCCACACCAAAAATGACCTCGCCGTGGGCGTCGCCTACCCCCTGGTCTCACGCATCGCCCGCGACAATGCCGCCGCGCTCGGCGACCAGAACGACCCCTACGGCGGGATGGGACGCAACGGCGCCCAACACACCCCCGAACTCGACAGAACTGAACAACTCCTACGGAAGGTGACCCCTCCGCACAAGTACACCTTCACGCACAGCAAGGTTTTCAACCTCCAGGCCGACGCGACGATCACCGACCACGGCGACGTCGCCAACCCGGCCGCAGCGCAAGCCCTGCGCGACGTGCTCCGGGTGCATTGATCCCGGCCGCCAGGCACGTCACCTTGCAAGGTCGAAGGCCTTACAGATCTTCTACATCATGTGATGTGTCCGAGGATCACCGTGTGTACGTGGTGGGCCTTGTCGACGCCGCGGAAGTCGGCTTCGTAGGTGGTCCCAGCGACGGCGAGGGCGATGCTGCTGGAGGAGAAGAATTGGCCGGCCCACGATTTGTTGCTGAGGAATGCGATCGACCGGATGTGCTTGTAGGGGATGGACGTGATCGCGGTGCGCTTGCCGACGAAGCTCTTGTCCTGGATCACGACGCGCAGGTTCGTCATCCCGAGGAAGCCGGTACCCGCGCCGATGCAGTCGTAGACGGCGATGATGTGCTCACCGGGAAGGATTCCCTGTTCGACCTGCTTCAGCTGCTCCGACTTGTCGAAGATCGGTTCAGTCATGGCGACTCCTTCGATGTCGGCGCGGCAGTCCATTCTCGCAGAGAGAGGCCCTGCACTCAGCCGGGTGAGATCGGCTCGAATGGCCGGATCTCGTCCTGCCCGGGTCGAACGACTCCGGCGGAGGACTCGGGCACCTCGTTCCACGCGCCTTCGAGGTCGCGGAGGGGTTCGGAGACCACGAAACGAGTCTCCCCACCGAGTTCGTGCAGGACCTCGACTTCGGGGTGCAGTGCGCGCAGCTTCGCGAGTTCGGTGGAGAAGAACAGCGACCTCGACTGCCGTTCACTCGAATACCGGAAGACCCACAGCGATTCACCCTCCGTCGTGGCGACGGTCATCTGCACCGGATGGTCGACACCGTGTGCACGGCCGACGTCTTCGACGAAGCCGACCGCGCGGGCAACCGCACCGAAAGGATCGTCGGCGAGGCCGAATGTGAGGGCGAGGAAAAACAACGTTTCGGAATCCGTCGAACCCTCGATGTCGAGGAACAGGGCCGGGTCGACGGCCATCACCAGGTCGCGTCTGATCTCGTGGAAACCGCGCAGGGCGCCGTTGTGTACCCACAACCACCGCCCGTGCCGGAAGGGGTGACAGTTGCTGCGCTGCACCGGCGTTCCCGTCGAGGCCCGCACGTGAGCAAGCAACATTCGCGTTCGCACCTGGCCGGCGATCTCCCGCAGGTTGCTGTCGTTCCAGGCCGGTTCGATGCTCTTGTACACCGCCGGCTCACTGCCTTCGCCGTACCAGCCGACACCGAATCCGTCACCATTGGTGGTCGTCGCCCCGAGACGTGAGTGCAGACTCTGATCGATCAGCGAGTGTTTAGGGCGGAACAACAGGTCCTCCGCGAGGATCGGTTCACCCGAGTAGGCCATCCACCGGCACATACCTCAATCCAAGCACTCGCCACCGGCCGTGGGGCCGGAACCGGGAAATCCCCTTCGACAGCTGGTTCGTGCTGTGGGGTGCGCCTTGACCTCGGCACCCTCAACGGACACCCCTTCGCCACCCCGCGCCCGGAAGACATGGGCTAACCGCGCTCACCCGTTCGCTGCTCCCGCCAACGGCTGGGGCTGACCCCGAAGTGGCCGCGGAACCATCGTGAGAAGTTGCTCGGCGCCGAGAAAGCCAGCACGTCCGCGATCTCGGTGAGACTCAGCCGAGGGTTCGCCACCATCCGTTCGGCGAGCTCGGCGCGGGTGCTGTCGAGGACCGTCGAGAACGACTCCCCACTCTCCGCGAGCTTCCGGTGCACGGTCCTCCGATCCACACCCAGACTGCGGGCCACCTGCTCGACGGAACAGCGGCCGGTGGGGAGCAGCAGTTCGATCAGCTCGCGGACCCGGCTCACGATAGTCACGTCGTCCACCGGTTCCCACGAGTCCAGCAACTGCTGTGTGTAGGGGCGGAGGAGCGGGTCGGACATCTTGTTGGGCGCGTCGAGGTCGGCCGCCTCGATGACGATGCCGGCGAACTCGTTCTCGAACGTCACGACCGGACCGAACAGTCGCCGATGCGTTGCCGTGTCCGCCGGCGCCGTGTGCGGAAAACACACCGTGAGTGGTCTCCAGCCGCCGCCGAGGAAGTCGCGCAGCAATCGGTGCAGCACGCCGACCGCGAGTTCGATCGACTGCCGAGTCTCGAGTGACTCCCCGAGATCGAGTTCGATGCGGAGGGTCACCAGGCCGTTCACCTCGGACATCCGCGTCCGCAACGCCTCGTTGTACGTGTGTGCATACCGGGTGAGCACGCGCAGGGCACTGCGGACGTCGGGTTCCTCGCGGATGACAAGACTGAGCGGGCCGAGGTTGGAGAACTGTCTGCGTTCGGCAAGGCGCACCCCGAAGTCTTCGTAGCCGGACTTCTCTACCGACTGCTCGAGGAGACGCGCGATCGCCGCGGCCGGGACCCACCGGTCCTGTAGTGCCAGGCCGGACGGATCGAGGCCCGCGGACCTCATCAACGGCGCCGGATCGACCCCGAGCGACCGGCACAGCTCGAGGTAGCCGTTCAGCGACGCGTAGCGCGCAAGGGGTTTCATGCCACCTCCGATTCCCTGTCCCAGAATGATAGGCCGACTGTCCCGTCAGGATAAGCATACGGCTCAGTGTGGCCGTACTGTTAGGTGCATCACAGAAGCGGTGCGGAGAGGTGATCCGCCACACCGGATCATCCCCGCCAACCGGCCGCGAGCGTCCGGCCGCGGCACCGCGCCGATCAGCACATCGAAGAGGAGAAACACTGTGGCACAGGCAGTTCGGTTCTACGAGCACGGCGCTCCGGAAGTCATGAAGTGGGAGAACGTCGAGGTCGGAGAGCCCGGCCCCCACGGAGTCCGGATCCGGCACGAGGCCGTCGGGCTGAACTTCGCCGACACCTACTTCCGCACCGGCCTCTACCCGGCCGAACTGCCCGCAGGCATGGGCGTGGAGGCGGCCGGTGTCGTCGAAGAGGTCGGCTCCGGCGTGACCCACGTGCAGGTCGGCGACCGCGTCACCTACACAGGCAGCCCGCTCGGCGCCTACAGCACCGAACGCGTGATGCCGGCCGCACCGCTGATCCCGCTGCCGCAGGCGATCCGCTTCGACACCGCGGCCGCGATGACCATGCGGGGTCTGACCACGGCATACCTGCTGCGCCGCATCTACCCGCTGAAGGCGGGCGACACCGTGCTGCTGCACGCGGCGGCCGGGGGCGTCGGCCTGATCTTCACTCAGTGGGCGAAGTTGCTGGGCATCAACGTGATCGGCACCGTGTCGACCGACGAGAAGGCCGCGATCGCCCGCGCCCACGGATGTGAGCACGTGATCGTCTACACCCGGGAGAACGTCGCCGAGCGAGTTCGCGAGATCACCGGCGGCGCCGGCGTCCCGGCGGTGTACGACAGCATCGGCGAGTCCACCTTTCAGACCTCGCTCGACTGCCTCGCCCGGCGCGGACTGCTGGTGTGCTTCGGAACGGCCTCCGGACCGATTCCCCCGATCAACGCGATGCAGTTGGCAGTCAAGGGTTCACTGTTCGTGACCCGCCCCGCTCTCGCCGACTACATCGCCGACCCGGCCGAGCGCGCCGAACTCGCCGGTGAATTGTTCGGACACGTCGAGGCCGGCCGGATCCGGATCGAGATCAACCAGAGTTACGGACTCGAGGACGCCGTCCAAGCGCACCGCGATCTCGAATCCGGCCGCAGCATCGGCTCGTCCGTATTCCGACTCTGACTGCGGGCCAACACATTCACTCCGACGGAGACACCACCATGACCGACACCGCGCAACTGACCTACTTGCCCGAACCGCACACGATCCTCTCCCCTTCCGGGTCGTTCCGGATCGCACCGCTCACCTGTTCGATCGGCGCCGAACTGTTCGACGTGAACCTCGGTGACGCCGCCCGCGACGACGCCCTGTTCGCCGAACTGCGGGAACTGCTGCTCGAGTACAAGGTCCTGTTCCTCCGCGACCAGGACATGACCCGCGCCGAGCACGTGGCGCTGGCCGAGCGGTTCGGCCCGCTCGAGGACCACCCCGCCGTGGGGAGCGACCCCGACCACCCCGGGCTGGTGCGCATCTACAAGGACCTCGACAGCCCGGCCGACCACTACGAGAACGCCTTTCACTGCGACGCCACCTGGCGGGAGAACCCGCCCATGGGCTGCGTGCTCCGCTGCGTGGAGACGCCCCCGATCGGCGGAGACACCATCTGGGTGAACATGGCCCTGGCCTACGACAAGCTGCCCGACGCGGTGAAGAAGCAGATCGACGGACTGCGCGCCCGGCACAGCATCGAGGCGTCGTTCGGTGCCGCACAGCCGCTGGAACAGCGGCAGGCGCTGCACCAGAGGTTCCCCGACGCCGAGCACCCCGTGGTGCGCACGCACCCCGAGACGGGCGAAAAGATCCTGTTCGTCAATGCTTTCGCGACCCACTTCGTCAACTACCACACCCCGGAGCACATCCGGTACGGCATCGACTATGCGCCCGGCAGCAGCAACCTGCTCAATTACCTGATCAGCCAGGCGTCGATTCCCGAGTACCAGGTGCGGTGGCGCTGGACCAAGAACAGCGTCGCGATCTGGGACAACCGGTCCACCCAGCACTACGCGGTCCAGGACTACTGGCCCGCCGTCCGCAAGATGGAACGCGCCGGGATCATCGGCGACCGGCCCTTCTGAAACTTCTCTCCCCCTGTTGATCCGAACCACCTCGAACGGAGAACACCCATGCACTTCCACGACGACGCCCTCTTCCCCGAGACCCAGGAAAAGCTGGTCATCACCGCCGCCCCGTACGGCCCCGAGTGGGAGCCGGACGACTTCCGCGAAGACCTGCCGCTCACAATGGACGAGCACGTCCAGAAGGCGGTCGACTGCTACGAGGCCGGCGCCACCGTCCTGCACATCCACGTCCGCGAACTCGACGGCAAGGGCTCCAAGCGGTTGTCGAAGTTCAACGAACTGCTCGGCCGCCTCCGGGAGGCCGTGCCGGACATGATACTGCAGGTGGGTGGGTCGATCTCGTTCGCACCCGAAGGTGAAGGCGCCGACGCGAAGTGGCTCAGCGACGACGCTCGGCACATGCTCGCCGAACTCGACCCGAAGCCCGACCAGGTGACCATCGCCATCAACACGAACCAGATGAACATCATGGAGTTGATGACCGCCGACGACATCGCCGGCACCTCGTTCCTGCGTCCGGAGATCGCCGACGCGTACCGCGAGATGGTCGTCCCCGCCGGACCGTCGTGGGTGGAGGAGCACCTGAAGCGTCTGCAGGCCGCAGGAATTCAGCCGCACTTCCAACTCGCCAACGTAGCCCAGCTCGAAACCGTCGAACGCCTCATTCGCCGCGGCGTATACACAGGCCCGCTGATGGTCACGTGGGTCGGCATCGGCGGCGGATTCGACGGACCCAACCCGTACAACATGATGGAGTTCATCCGCCGAACCCCGGACGGCGCCGTGCTCACCCTCGAAACCCTCATGCGCAGCGTGCTCCCGATGAACACCATGGCGATCGCCATGGGCCTGCACGCCCGCTGCGGCAACGAGGACACCATCTGGGGTCGCAAGGGCGAGAAGATCACCTCCGTCCAGCAAATCGAGCAACTCGTCCGCATCGCCGGCGAACTCGGCCGCGAGGTCGCCACCGGCAAGGAGGCCCGCGAGATCTACAAGCTCGACGAGCGGTACGCCAACGCCGAGGAGACCCTAGCCAAGATCGGATTCGCGCCCAGCCGCCGGCCGGGACAGCTCGGCTTCACCCAGCACGCCTGAGTGTCGGTGCGGGGGAACTCGCGTCGTGACCGGGGAGAGAGCCGAGCAGATCGCCGCTCGCTCTCTCCCCCACCCCTTTATCACTCCTGTCCGCCATAGGAGGCCTCATGGGACTGCCTGCCACCACCGCCCTGAATACCACCACCCCGAAGACCACCGCCCCGAAGACCGCACCGGCCTCCCGGTCCCGGTTCTATCCCTGGATCGTCTTCGCACTCACCTTCGGTTTGCTGCTGTCGGACTACATGTCCCGCCAGGTCCTCAGTGCCGTTTTTCCGATCCTCAAAGCCGAATGGACGCTGTCCGATTCACAGTTGGCGTCGCTCAGTAGCATCGTCGCACTGATGGTCGGACTGCTGACGCTCCCGCTGTCGCTGCTGGCCGACCGGTGGGGCCGGGTGAAGAGCCTGGTCCTGATGGCCGTGCTCTGGAGCATCGCCACACTGCTCTGTGCGGTGGCAAGCAGCTACGAGCAGATGCTGGGAGCCCGATTCCTCGTCGGCGTGGGTGAGGCCGCCTACGGTAGCGTCGGCATCGCCGTCGTCCTCAGCGTGTTCGCCCCGCGAGTGCACTCCACGCTCAGCGGCGCCTTCATGGGCGGCGGATCGTTCGGGTCCGTGATCGGCGTCGCCCTCGGTGGCGTGATCGCCGTCAACCTCGGCTGGCGCTGGTCGTTCGCCGCCATGGCCGTCTTCGGACTCATGCTCGTCGCCCTCTTCCGGGCTCTCGTCTCCGAACGAAAACTGGCTCTTCATGCGGCCGACGACGACCCGGCCGACACACCCGGTCCCACCGGATTCCGGGCACCGATCTCGAGCCTGTTCACCACCCCCGCCGTCGTGTTCGCCTACATCGGTGGTGGTCTACAGATGTTCACCGCAGGGGTCCTGCTGGCTTGGCTGCCGAGCTTCTTCAACCGCTCCTACGGCCTCGCACTCGACAAGGCCGGCGCGATGGCGTCGATCTTCGTCCTCCTCGTCGGCAGCGGCATGGTGGTGTGCGGCATGATCACCGACCGCGTCAGCCGCAACGATCCCGCGCGTAAATGGACCACCGCGGTGGTCTTCGGCGTAATCTCCCTCGTCTTCCTCGGCACCGGCTTCCAGATGCCCTCCGGCACGCTCCAATTGGTTCTGATCGGCATCGGTGCCTTCTTCTCCGCCGGCTCATCCGGTCCCATCGCCGCCATGGTCGCGAACCTCACCCACTCGTCGGTGCGTGCCTCCGCCTTCGGCACACTAACCCTGGCCAACAACCTCCTCGGACTGGCACTGGGACCGTTCGTCGTCGGGGTGCTGGCCGACCGCTTCGGGCTTGTCACCGCGTTGCAGATCGCTCCGCTGATCTACATCGTCGCGATCGTCGCCCTGATCCTCGGCAAGCGCGCCTACCCGGCCGGACGCCGCAAGCTCGCCGCCCTCACCGCTACCTCATAGAAAACCGGAGCCACTCGTGACTACCTCCACCTCACCGACCGTGGTGATCGTGCCCGGACTGCGCGACCACGTCGCCGACCACTGGCAGACGCTGCTCGCCGAGAGACTCGACACCGTGCGAACGGTGCCGCCGCTCGAACGCGACAAGTTCAGCCTGGCTGCCCGGATCGCCGCACTCGACGACGTCCTCACCGACATCGACGGCCCGGTAGTCCTGGTCGCGCACAGTGCGGGAGTGGTGATCACCGTCCACTGGGCCCAGCGGTCCACCCGCCCGGTCCAGGGCGCCCTGCTCGCCACTCCACCGGACCTCGAGGAACCACTGCCCGCGGGGTATCCGACCCTCGAGGATCTCGAGCAGGGTGGCTGGGAGCCCGTCCCCCGGCGCCGACTGCCGTTCCCCAGCGTCGTCGCCGCCAGCACCAACGATCCGATGGCTCGCTTCCGTCGGGTCGCCGGAATGGCCGAGTCGTGGGGCAGCCGGCTCGTCGACCTCGGAGCCGTCGGTCACCTCAATCCTGCCGCCGGCTACGGGTACTGGCCGTACGCCGAGGAGTTGCTCCGGGAGTTGATCGACTCGACGGCCGCCGCCGCGCTGTCTTAGCGCATCGCCCACCTTCCCACTCCGAGAAAGTGTCCCGTGCTGAACCTCTCCGTACTTCTCGAAGACTCCGCCCGCCGATTCCCCGACCGTGACGCCCTGATTCTCGGCGACGAGCGGATGTCCTACGCCGATCTCGACGCCCAGTCCGATCAGGTCGCGCACCTGCTGGTGTCGGCGGGCGTCGAGCCCGGCGACACGGTTGCGCTCTCCTGCCCCAACATCCCGCAGTTCCCCGTCGTCTACTACGGCATCCTCAAAGCCGGTGCGGTGGTCGTGCCACTCAACGTGTTGCTCAAGGAACGCGAGATCGCTTATCACCTCGCCGATTCCGACGCCACGGTGTATTTCTGCTACGACGGCACTCCCGACCTGCCGATGGGCGAGTACGGGCGCTCGGCGTTCGCGCAGAGTCCGCACTGCCGCAGCATGTTCCGCATCACCACTGACCTGAACGCACCCGTAACGATCGACGGCATCGGCACACTGGCCGACGCCATGGCGCCACACGACGCCGCCTTCTCGACCGTCGTGCGCGAAACGGGCGACACCGCCGTCATCCTGTACACCAGCGGGACCACCGGAAAACCGAAGGGCGCCGAACTCACCCACGCCAACATGGTGCTCAATGCGCTGACCGCCAACCGCCTGTTCGACAGCACACCTACCACTCACGACCGCTACCTGGTGACGTTGCCGCTGTTCCACTCGTTCGGCCAGACCGTCACCATGAACGCCGGCATCTCGGTAGGGGCGACCCTCGTGCTGCTGCCCCGGTTCGAGGCCGCCGCGGCACTCGACGTCATCGAACGCGAGAACATCACCGTCTTCGCCGGAGTGCCCACCATGTACTGGGGTCTGCTCGGCGCCCTCGACGAACACCCCGCTGACATCGGCCGCATCGCCGCCAATATGCGTCTCGCGATCTCCGGCGGCGCCGCGCTGCCGGTGGAGATACTCACCCGGTTCGCCGACCGCTTCGGGGTGCAGATCCTCGAGGGGTACGGACTGTCCGAGACGTCACCCCTCGCGACGTTCAGCGACCCCGGCCGTGAGCCACGGCCCGGGTCGATCGGCGTCCCTGTGTGGGGAATCGAGGCCCGGATCGTCGACCAGGAGTGGAACACCGTCACCGGAGCCGGTGCCATCGGCGAGATTGCGTTGCGTGGCCACAACGTCATGAAGGGGTACTACAACCGACCGGACGCCACCGCGGAAGTGCTGCGCGACGGCTGGTTCCGGACCGGCGACCTCGCCCGCGTCGACGACGACGGCTACTACTACATCGTCGACCGGGCCAAGGACCTGATCGTGCGCGGCGGATTCAACGTGTACCCCCGCGAGATCGAGGAGGTCCTCCTCGGCCACGACGCCGTCTCCCTCGCCGCCGTCGTCGGTGTTCCCGACGACAGCCACGGCGAGGAGATCAAGGCGTACGTCATCCTCGAACCCGGCGCACAGATCACCGCAGAGGACGTGATCGCCTGGGCCAAGCAGCAGATGGCGAGTTACAAGTACCCCCGCACCGTCGAATTCGTCGCCGCCCTGCCGATGACCGCCACCGGCAAAATCCTCAAACGCGAACTCGGCCGGGCGGGAGCCGGGATGTGATCCCGAACGCGCCGACAGACTGTCAGCCGTCGGCACCCATCTCGGCGAGCTCAGTTCGCAGGCGCTCGTTGTCCGCCGAAGTCCAGCCGTCGGGCGGCAGGATCGCACTCCACGCATCGGCGATATCGACGACGTAGGAATGTCCGTGTCCGTCCGGAACACCTGTGGACACCGCCATGTCCGCCGCAACCTGGAAGAACGTCACGAACGGGAACCACTGCGTGCTATCGAGGACGTCGTAACCGCGCTCCTCCTTCAGCCAGTCCGGCTCGCGCACTAACAACTCCGGCGACCACCACACGATCGGATCCGACGGGTGCTGCAGATAGACCATCCGCGGCTGCCCCCACGGGGCATCGGGGCGTGGCAGATCCTCCGCCGCCCGCGCCCCGAAGCGCACCATCTCGCCCTGCTCGTAGACCGGAAGCCATTCGGGCGAGCCCGGATCGCGGTTCGTGGTCACATCGGTCCAGATCTCGTTCGCATTCGGTGGTCCCGTGAACAGCACACCGTCGGTGCGGGCCTCGACGTCGTCGACGTTGCCGAAAGCGCTTTCACCACCGAAAGAGCCGAGGCTTTCACCCATCACGACCAGCTTCGGGCGGGACTCCGGTGGCAACTTCTTCCATTTGTCGTACACGGCGTCGAACAATGCCTCCCCGGCCTGGTGGGCACGCTCCTTGTCGACGAGGAAGGACAGCCAACTCGGCAGATACGAGTACTGCAACCCGACCGTCGCGGTGTCGCCGTTGTACATGTACTCCAGCGAGGAGACGAGACTTTCATTGATCCACCCGGTGCCGGTGGTGGTCGCCACGCCCACCACTGCACGATCGAACCCGCCGGCGCGTTCCAGCTCGTCCGCCGCCACCTGGGCGTTCTCGCGGATCGAATCGCCGCCGCTGGCGAGCCCCGCGTAGGTTCGAATAGGCTCCACCGCGGCTCGACCGCCGTTGAACGCGGACAAGTCTTCGACGGACGGGCCACGAGAAATGAACGAGCGACCCTGCCGTCCCAGTGAATCCCACGTCACCAGCGACTCCGGCCCGCCCGATCGCAGCGGTGACGTAGGCGGCTCGTCACCGGCCTTGGTCTCCTGGTTGACGGCGGCGAACGAGCTGTTCAGACCCGACATGATCGCGCGAACTGCAGCCCCGTTGACCAGTGCGAATACCAGCGCTACGACTATTACTCCGATCACGGTCGCCGAGATCCGCCGGGGCACCACACGGCTGATCTTGCGTTCGACCCACCGCACGGCCCGCAGCAGCACCCGGGCCGTGGCAACCAACCCGACGTACACCAGCAACGCCACGATCCCCATGACGAGATAGCCCCACCATGGGAAGGGCGCCGCGCTCATAATTTCCCGGAGTTCGGCCTGCCAGTTACCGAACCACACCAGCATCACTGCGGTTCCGACGAGACCGACGACCGCCGCCGTCCGGCGAACCATCGTCTTCACGTGGTCCGATGCCTCCCGCTGCACGAGATAGCGCACGAACTTGGAGCCGAGAAACCCGACGGCGTAGCCGATTGCTGCCGACACACCGGTGACCAGTCCCTGGAAGAACGGCCCACGGGGCAGAAGCGTCGGCGTCAACGACAGCCACACGAAAAATACGGCGATGACCAGTCCGCCGAATGCGTACCTGTCGGGAAGCCAGCGTCGATGCCCAGGCGGCCGCGCGGCACCGGTGTCCTCCTCGGGTGAGCTGTCGGTCACATCGGTCGTCATGGCTCGTCGCGTCCTCTCCATGACGGGCGAACTCTCGGTATACGTCGTCCGCTAATTCCCATTGTCCGTCATGCGAGGGTCGGGACCCATCGAATCGACCGAGAATTTCACATCACGGGCATGCCCGTGATGCCGAAACTCACTGAATCTAGGCCAGTGTCTTCGCCTTGATCGCCTGGAACTCGGCGTCGGTGATCGTCCCGGAGTCGAGCAGCGCCTTGGCATCCGCGATCTGCTGGGCGGGTGACTGTCCCGCGACGTCCCGGATATAGGAGTCCTGCGTCTGCTTGACCTGCTGGGCAGCGGCCATCGATCGCTTCGCCATGCCGTCACTCCTGACGATCAGGTAGATCAGCGCCGACAAGAAGGGAATGATGAACAGGAAGAATATCCAGATCGCCTTCACCCACCCCGAAGTTTCATGGTCTCGGAACAAATCGGTAATGATCGAAAACAGCACCGTCAGGTACGCCGCAAAGGCGAAACAGACGAAGATGAACCAGAAGAATTCCCAAAAGCCTTCCATTTTCGGAGCTCCGTCCACTCGAGGTTGCGGTCAGGACGCCAGGATTTTGGCCTTCTCCGCGTTGAACTCCTCCTCGGTGAGAACTCCCTGATCGCGGAGTTCGCCGAGTTGCTTCAAGGCGGCCATGCGATCCATGCCACCGGAGGGCGGTGCGGGCTGACTCGACGCAGGGAGCGGAGCCGCTTCCTGCTGTGGTGCAGGCTGGTTCGCCGCCCACCGCTGTCCCTGCCGTCGCGATACCCGGTTGGAGACGGCGGTCGCGGTGCCCGCCACGACAGCGGTCCGGGCCATCCCGCGTAGAAGTCCTGGCATGATATTCCTCCGCTTTCGAGTATTCGGTGCGTCAGCCGGTGGTTTCGTCGAGTGCGTCGAGCGCTGCCAGAATGCCTTGGACGGGGATGCGCCCGGACGCGACGAGCTGGGCGCCCTCGCGCCGTAGTGCCGAGGCGAACGGTGCGGCCCAGCGATTCTCGTACACCAGGATCGCTCCGGAACAACCTGGCTGTAGTACGACGGCCGCCTCCTCGAGGTCCGTTGGGTCGACTAGGCCCGTCGCCGCCTCGGCGAACAGCGTCACGTCCACGCCGCCTTCGAATCCGAGATCCTCGATCTCGATACCGGATATCGAGCCGTCGGTTTCCTTACGGACGAAGACGAGATCGTACACCCGGATGATGTTTCGCTCGACCAGGTCGATCAGGTGAGGAAGCGCCGATCCGTCGGGTTGTCGATCACTGGGGAACTCTACGACGAGGTAGTCGATGGGCCCGAGTTCGTCGATATCGGTGTCATTCACTGCGAGACCTCTCTTCTGAAGCGGGCAGCGACAGCCACGCGTGGCGTCATCTCAGTATCACCCGCCGAGGGACGACGGCGCTAGAGAATGACGCCGCTGCTGGCGGTACCGTCGTCGGGCGGTGTTCACTCACGCCTCCGGACATCGCGAGTGTCTTGGGTGAGCACCGCAAGCACGTCCGCCATGGCGCCCGCGTGCAATGCCGATCTCTGCCGCTGAGCGCCGTTACCAAGGGCGTGGACTCGCGCGATCGCCTCCCTGGTGCGGATGTAGTCACCGGTTTCTTCGAGTGCGGTGCGGGTATGGGCGAGCAGCCGCGAGAGCACTGTGGTTGCGGGGACTACCTGTTGGGTGATCACGTCGACGCCGTGTCCCTCTATGCCCTCGCGGGAAGCCCGCCAATACGCCGCGCCGAGAACTTCGGCGTCGACGAGTGGAGCGAGGTCACCACGGTCGATCGACCTTCGTGCCGTGGTGACCAATCCACGGACCAGGGTGGCGAGCAGAATGGTCTCCTCGACAGTGGCGGGAACGTCGCTGACCCGTATTTCGATGGTCGGCTGGTGCGCGCACAACCGGATATCCCAATAGATCATTGCGGTATCGAGGATGCTTCCGCAATCGAGCATAGTCGCGACCACGTCGTCATAGTGGCGTGCCGACCGAAAATACGGCGGCGGCCCTGCGCTCGGCCACCGAGTCCACAGGATGTGCCGCCAGCTCGCGTACCCGGTATCACGACCAGCGAGGATGGGGGAATTCGCGGTCAAGGCCAGCAAAGCGGGCATCCAGGGTCGAATATGGTTGCTGATCTGCACGGCGATGTCACGGTCGGGGACGCCGATATGAACGTGACAGCCGCAGATAACCTGTTCCGCCAACGATCCGAAGTGGTTCACCATCCGTTCGTACCGCGGAAGATTGGTGACCGTCCGGGGTGGTGGCCCCACCACAGGAACACCGGCCGCCAACAGGCGGGCTCCGGCGCGTGCGGCCGCGGCTGCCGTCAAGGACCGGGCTCGGTGCAGCTGCCGGCACACGTCCGCGATGGTTGCGCATACCGGTGTCGCTGTTTCGATCTGGCATTGCGCGAGTTCGAGTTGCAGTTCGATGTCGAGTGCCTGCCCGGCCGCGGCGACGGCGGCATTACACATAAGTGGGGCGCCCGACTCGGGATCGACGAGAAGGAACTCTTCTTCTACCCCGATCGTGGGCGGACCCATCGACGGTGAGCATCCGGAATCGGCAGGATTCGCACAAGTGGTGGACGTCATCGCCTGCTCCTAGCCGGCCGGTCAATGCATCACGATCAATGACAAGCCTGGCACGTCGTCAACGATCGTGCGAGTGCTTCCGTCGGAGAAGTACGAAACGCTTTCGGCACAAAGGACGGTCGGGTCCGCGACGGCAACCGATCAGGTCGGTACTCCGGTCACCGACGCATCGGGGTCTGACTCGACGGCATGATCCCGCCATCCGACGAGCACCTTGTGCACGGCCTCGGCGCCGTGCAGCGGGTCGGGCGGTGCGGGCAGGTCTGCCGGATAGATGAGAAACGGGGTGCTTTGCGGTCCTCCCATGCCGCCGTGCGAGCCGACCTGCTCCTCGAACGCCGCGACCTCGTCGGTGTCGGGCCAGTACGCACCGCCGACCATGATGTCGGCAACGTTGTCGAAGCTGTCGGTGCGTCGCACCTTCTCCAGCGCGTCAGGACCCATCACTGCGAGCGGGTTCTGGCCTGTGACCTCCCCCGTTGTCACGTCGACCTGACCGTGAGGCCCGAGCACGACGGACCCGCCAGGTGCAGCAACCAACAGGAAACCGATTCCTGGATGTTCCCTCAACCCGGTGAGTAGGCCGGGGTGGGCGGCTTCGATGGCGTCGACGTCGGCCCGTCCGGGCAGGTCCGGGAAGTAGATCAGACCGAGGTTGCCCGAGCCGAGCACGATCGGCTCGCCGGCGGGAGCGTGCGCCTCCTCGCTGGCCGTCGGTGCGTGCACGCTTGCCGCGGCGTAGCCGCGCCCCTCCGCCCCCGGTTGTGCGGAGACGTCGGGTTCGCGCTCGTACCAGTGACGTTTGACCGCGGTCGGTTCTCGCGGTGCACCGAGCCGGATGACCAACTGCCCCAGGGTTTCCCCGTAGCGTTGCAGAAAGGTCGCGCCCTGGCTCTGCCCGTGATCGGACAGCACGACGACGCGGTAGGGCCGAGCGGCCTGTTCCACGACGGCGAGCAGCATCTCGACGATGTCGTCGAGTTTGGACAGCACCGCGAGGGTCTCGGGCCGGGAGATGCCGGAGTGGTGCGAAACCTCGTCGTAGCCGATCAGGTCGACGTAAACGACGCTGCGTCCCTTGATCAGATCGCCGACCACTGCGGCGACGGAAACGTCGGTGGCAAGCACGGTCGCGAACGCCCGCACGAACGGATAAACGCCGCCCCGCGGCACCCGTGGTTGGATGTCCTTGCGCTTTTGCCGTAGTGCTTGGCGTATTTCCCGCTGCACCTCGCCGAACATTCGCAGCGACGTGCGCAGCGCACTCGCCGGGTCGGCGAAATAGGCGCTGTAGCCGGCACCGCCGCCGAGGCGCGCACCGCGCATGCGGCTGACGACGAGCACGTTGTCGTTCGCGCCGCCGGTGAAGAGGTTTCCGCGGCTCGCACCGTCGTGTGCCAGCAGGCCGGGGATGTCGGTCCTTTCGAGTTCGCGCTGCTCGTTGTCGGCCGGATTGCTGAACACCGAAATGTGCCCGGTCGCCTTGTCGTACCAGCGAAACGCCGGCACGTTGTGGTTGGAACCGTGCAGCACGCCCAGCTGGGTGGCACCCGTCTGACTGCTCCAATCGGTGTGCCAGGGACGCAGCTTGTGCGTGTGGCGCACCAACTTCGCCAGTCCGGGCGTGACGCCGTCGGCGATCGCGCGACGCAGCACGTCGTAACCGAGGCCGTCGATCTGGATGCACAACAGCCCCGGCGCTGCGTTCTCGAGGACGACGTTGCGCCGCAGCCGGAACCGCTGACGACGCACCTGCATCACTCGGTACGCGGTATCGGAGCGAGACGCGATAGCACCCGACACTACGGAGGTGAACAACGAGAGCAGCGCCGCGAGGACGAACGCGTCGCGTGGTTGGTTCACCACCGCAACCGGTACCAGATACAGCGCCAACAGCATGATCACGCCGCCGGCGAGGAACACCCCGACGAACAACAGCACCGGACCGATCCACGACATCAGCCACATCATCACCGGCCACAGCGCGGCACTGAGTACGCCGTACACCAATGCGAGAATCAGCGCAGCCGGCAGGGTCGGCAGCGGAGTGAAACTCGACCCTTCCAGTGAAACCCCGCCGAGGAGGCGGTCGAGCACGATGATCGCGAGCGCTGACGACCCCCAGAGCACGAGGAACTCGACGAACACTCGCACCACACCGCTCACCGTGCGCATCGCAGCTCCCTCGTCATCTGGAATCGTAAGGGGTATGAGCGCAACGGCGGGGCAGGATGACGAGGCATTCCGTCTCCGCTGGCTCGGACATGCCAGCGCACTGATCGTGGACCGCGGAACGGTCATCCTGACCGATCCGGTGCTGACCGACCGCGTCGCCCACCTGCGCCGCCGCACCGGCCCCACCCCGAGCGGAAAGCATGTGCGACACCCGGATGCCGTCCTGCTCTCACACCTGCACGCCGACCACACCCACCTGCCGTCCCTGCGGCTGCTCGATCCGGACGTACCGATCGTGGCGCCGTGGCGGGCGGTCGACGGCCTGCCCGCGTTGCGCGAGTTCGCCGACCGCCTGCTACCGCTGCGGCCCGGCGAACAGATAGAGATAGGCAAAGTAACGGTGCGTGCCGTGCCCGCCCGACACGACGGCCGGCGCTGGCGCCGCGGCCCGCAGCTCGCGCCGGCGATCGGGTATGTCGTCGAAGGAGACCGGCGAACCTACTTCGCCGGCGACACCGACCTGTACCCGAACCTCGCCGACCATGTCGGCCCGGTAGATCTCGCCTTGCTACCCGTCGGGGGCTGGGGCCCGACACTCGGCAAGGGTCACCTCGATCCACCACGAGCCGCGGTCGTCGCGCGCCTGGTGCAGGCAGGACTGGCTGTGCCCATCCACTACGGCACACTGTGGCCCATCGGCCTCGACGCCGTCCGCCCCCGGCTGTTCTTCGGTCCGGGCGCCGAGTTCGTCCGCCACGCTGTCCGGGAGGGCGTGGTGGCGGTGGAGTTGCACCCTGGAGATGAACTCGGTGAGCCGGGAATCCAGGGCGTGTAATTATCGGGTCGAATCACCGAGTGGCAGTGCCGGTATCGCTGAGGTTCGCGTCTCTTATCTCCCTCTCCGGATTCCACGTCGAAACAGCCCAGATGATGACGACGTCGAGAGCGATAATCAACAGTGACCAGCCCGGGTAATAGGGCAACCACAGAAAGTTCGCCAATATCGAGACGGCCGCGACGATGATGGCCGACACTCGGGCCCACCCGGCGCCTGTGAAGAGGGCGAGGCCGACGATCGCGACGATGACGCCGAGGATGATGTGGATCCATCCCCAGGTGGTGAGGTCGAATTTATAGACATAGTTGATGCCGCTGACGAATACCTCGTCTTCGGCGACCGCCGCGATCCCCTGGAAGAACTGGATGATGCCGACGGTAACCATGATGACGGCGGCCGCCATCGACGTACCTGCCGCGAAACCCTGTTTGCCGGATGGATACTCAGAACTCGCTGGATTGACTCCAAAACTACGATCGGACATGGCTGACCCTTCCCCGAGCGACGATGTACCGGTACCACAATTATCTGCCGCCGCGTGTTGCGCTCGCGGCAGAATTCGGATTCCCACTCGACCGACCGAGGGAGGTGCGGTATTCGAAATGTGCGGTATTTGTTTCGATCCATGGCATGGAGATGTGTCGAAAAACGATCGGATATCTCGACAAGGACAAACCGGGAGCGGCGACGTCCCTTCGCCGTCTGTGTGTGGTCGGAAGCTTACGGATGTGGTGTTTTCGTGCTCAGTGCGTCGAGTTTTCGTATTCCGGCCGGGTACAGACGCTTGCCGGCGGCCAGCGCGACGATCGCACCGAGGTAGACCAGGGGGGACAGTTGCAGAGCTCGAAGCAGCCCTAGGCGGTCGGCGAGGACACCGACTACGAAGGGTCCCAGCGCCATCCCCAGCAGGTTGTAGGCAACGGCGAGCGTACCCATTGCGGAGGCTCGGACAGAGGAGTGCGTGAGAGTGGCTACCATCGCCGCGGACGGGCCGGACGCCCCGCCGGAGAAGAAGGCCCCGATTGCGATCAGGACCATCTGCGTAGCCCCGGTACCGACGCTGAATCCTACCGTCAGGAACACGAGCGAGATCAGACAGAAGGCGATCGCTGCGCTCCACTTGCGGCTGGTGTCGGTGCGACCGACACGGTCGGTGATGATGCCGCAGATCACCATTCCGCTGCCGACGAGCAACACAAAGACTGCCGCCATTGCCCCGGCCTCTGCCGGGGCAAGGTGGTAGTAGCGGTTGAAGAAGCTGGGGAGCCAGGACAGCAGCACTCCGGCGGTGAACAGATGCAGGCCGCCGCCGACATAGGCGCACAGGACCGCAGGGTTGGTGAACAGGGTCGACACCGGGGCGTGGTATCCCGCCGGTGTATTTGCTGGAACCGTGGGCAGGTCGTCGGCGGTGTGCTGGGCCAGTTTACGTTCGGTGATCAGGGCGCGGTACAGCGCCACCAAGATCAAACCGAAGATCGCCATGGCCGCGAACGACCAGCGCCAACTTACGTGGACGGCGATGACACCGCCGAGGGCGACACCGATCACCGACCCGAATGATCCGCCGGCCATGAAGGCTCCGCTGAGGGTGGCGTGCAGTCGGGGCGCGAAGACGCTGAGCACGACCGCGATACCGACGCTGGTGTAGGCGGCCTCGCCGACTCCGACGAGGAACCGGGCGCCGAGCATCTGTTCGTAGGTGCTGGCAACCGCGCACAGCAGGGTCGCTGCGCTCCAGAGCACAGCCATGAGGACCAGGCTTTTGACCCGGCCCCACCGGTCCGCCAGCAGCGACAGCGGAAGGGTGAGCAAGCCGACCATGAGCGCGACGATGCTCGAGAGCGAGGCGAGCTGTGAATCGGACAGCGCCCATTCGGCTTTCAGGAATGGGAAGATGGCGCTGAGAACCTGCCGGGACATGTAGTCCGAGAGGAGCAGCCCGAAGGTGAGGGCGAAGACAATCCACGGATACTTACTCGACCTGGTGCTGGGGCCGACGCGGGGTGCGGCGGCCGGGGCGTCGACGGAGGTGGCACGCAGTTCCATGTAGTACTCCTAAACTAATGACCGACCGTGGTCGTGGGCACGCCGCGACCGGAGACACCCGCAGCGTCGGAGGGTGCATCGTCGAACTGGGCACGGAGGAACGGCAGCACGATGTCGGTGACTTTGTCGGGCGCATCGAGCCAGGGCCAGTGTCCGGTTCCCGGTACGATCTCGACCCGTGCGCAGGGAAAGCTCGCCAACTGCCGCCGGGCGAACTCGGCGGGAATGAAGGGATCGTCCGCGCCCCACACCACGAGCGACGGAACCTCCAGATCCCGGAGCGGGCCGGTCAGACTTCCTTCGAGCGCGGCTAGGTCCAGGGACCGGTACATCTGAAGCACTGCCCGTTTGGTACCCAGGGGGGCGGCGTGGTCCACGATCTGGTTCAGCCAGTTCTCGGGCAATGCGGGATTCTTGCGTCCGATGATCGCCCGGTTGACCCGGCGAGTCATCATCAGTTGCACCAGTTCGCCAACGAACCGGGTTCGCCACAGGCGAGCGAATCCGTGCCAGTGCGCGTTCCTGTTGATGCCGGTGTCGATGAGCGTGACGCTCGCGACCTGCTGGGGATGGGTCGCAGCCCAGGCCAGCCCCCACGGCCCCCCGAAATCGTGGAGGACCAGATGCGCGCGCGTGACACCGAGCTGGTCGATGATTCCCTCGAGGTGTTGTGCCTGCGACGGCACCGTGAAGTCTTGCTTCGTGCGCTGTTCCGTGTCGCCGAAACCAGGCATGTCGGGGGCGATCACCCGAGCGAAGGCGGCAACCTCCTCCAACAATGGGACCCAGTCGTCGCCGGACCCGGGATTTCCGTGCACGAACACCACGGCCTCGTCGGCTCCGGAGGCGCTGTTGGTCAAGACCGGTGACCGGACCTCTCCCACCACGATGTGCAGCTTTTCGAGCATTTTTTCTCCATGCAGTAGTGTCTGATGGGCCACTGATTGTCATGGGAGTCGTGTTGCGACCCCAATTTGCGGCGCGGTCGGATGCGTGAGGCAACCTAGGCGAGGCTGCGTTTGAGGATCTTTCCGGTGGCGGTCATCGGCAATGACGTGACGAACTCGACCATCCGTGGGTACTTGTAGGCGGCCATCTGCGACTTGGTCCAGTCGATCAGCTGGCTTTCGGAAATGTCCGCCTCCTTGTTCAGGATGACGAAGGCCTTGACTTCCTCGCCGTGGCTTTCGTGCGGTACCCCGACCACTGCCGCCAGCGAGACCGCCTCGTGGGCCATGAGTACCTCCTCGATTTCCCGGGGGTACACGTTGAAACCGCCGCGCACGATCATGTCCTTGGCCCGGTCGACGATGTAGTAGAAGCCGTCCTCGTCGCGGCGGGCAAGGTCCCCGCTGCGGAACCAGCCGTGGCGCATCACCTCGGCGGTGGCGGCGGGCCGGTTGTAGTAGCCCGTCATCACGTTGTGGCCCCTGATTGCGATCTCACCTACCTCATTGGGCGAGGTCACAGGATTCCACTGGGCATCGACCAACTGGACCTGCACACCCCAGACGGGCGTGCCGATCGACCCGGGCCGGGTATCGCTCTCGGCGTCGCTGAACACCGCCAGCGGCGACGTTTCCGACAGCCCGTAACCCTCGAGGATCTGGACCCCGAATCGTTGCCGGAACTGCTCGAGGATCTCTACCGGCAGCGCCGATCCACCCGAGATCGCCTTGCGCAGATTCGCCGCGATCCGGGTCACGTCGACCCCGTCGATTCCGGCGGCGAGGGCGTCGAGCAAGCCCCAATACATGGTCGGCACACCCGCGAAAACGGTCACGTTCTGCTCGTTCATGATCGCCAGGGCGGATTTTGCATCAAATCGCGGCAACAGGATCAATGTCGCCGCCACCGAAAAGGCCGAGTTCATGTTCACGGTCTGGCCGAAGGTGTGGAAAAGCGGTAGCGCAGTCAGGTGCGTGTCCTGTTGGCTCGGTCTCGAGTCGAACAGACGGTTGGACGTCTGCGCATTCAGCACCATGTTCGAATGTGACAGCTCGGCGCCCTTGGGCTGCCCAGTGGTGCCACTGGTATAGAGGATCACGGCAGTGTCGGTGGCCTCCCGCAGTGCGGTCTCGAACTCGCTGGACTGGTTTTCGAGTGCGTGCGGCAGAGCCGTGACGCCCTCGCCCGGGACCATCTGGTCCGCGCTGATGACGAACAGGTGTTCGCAGCCCGGGGTGTCGGTGAAGCCCTCGCGTGCAAACTCGGCGATCGGCAGGTCCGGTGTGCTCTCGTGACAGAAGTAGGCTTTGGCCTGCGAATCGGCCAGGTGATAGGCGATCTCGCGACCCCTGAGCAGGATGTTCAGCGGCACCACCACCGCGCCGGCCTTGAGGATTCCGTAGTAGAGCGCCGGAAACCACGGCACGTTCGGGAGGGACAGCGCCACCTTGTCACCGGGCCGAATCCCGCTCGACCCGAGAAGGTTGGCTACCTGGTTGGAGAGGGCGTTGAGTTGGGCGTAGGTGAACCGCTGCTCGCCGTGGATCAGGGCGTCCCGGTCCGGATACCGACGCGCGGAATCCTCTAGAAGCATGGACAGATTGAGCATGTGGCAACTCTCTCGGTGGTTTCTGCGGCCGTGGCCTTTGTCGAAGTGGGCGTGGATCGCCTTGTGGTGTCTGAAGGGGTGGGAAGCCTTCACGGGCACTGACCGGGAACGGCGCCTTCCCTGGGATCACCGGTGAAGAATCGGGAAGGCCCGGGCGGTGGTTCACCGAAGCTGACCACCTGCCCGGGCATCTGCGGGGCGGAACCCCAGTGCCGCTGCCGTCTTCGGCGGACAGTGGGGGAACTTCCTAGAAGGGACGCGCGGGGAGTGGCTTGATCAGCGGTTCGAGCAGGGGCGCCGCCTCTGCACAGGTGAGCACCTCGGAGGGGTCGAGTCGGATGTACTCCCGTGTGGATTCGTCGACCTCCCACACATCCTCACCGATGAGGCGACCCTCGTCGTCATATGGCCAGTTCATGTACTGCCGGTTCATGTACTGCCGGTTCTTCATCAGATAGGTCGCCTGCGGGTCGACGTCGACACCCTCAGCGGCCAGCGCCGCTCCGGGAGTCTGCTGGTAGAGCACGAAGTCGGTGCAGATCAGGTTGTCGCCGACAGCGATCTTCTCGTCCTCGACGTAGAAGATGCACTGCCCGGTTCCAGCCCATTCGCTGTAGATACTCTTGATCGCGTCGGCGCCCTCGAGCTTGACCATGCGACCGAACGTGTTGAAGTTGTAGACGGGTTTGTCGACCATCATGTCGGGTGCGAAGATCTCTTCCCAGCGGCCGGCGATCTCCAGGTTGCGGTGCCGGTTGTATGCGTGCAGCAGGTACTGGTGCCGCGGGTTGACGGTCTGCTCGATCAACTGCTCGACCGCAATGTTCGTCTTGGTGACGTCGAATCTACTCATCGTTTTTCCTAACAGAGCTGTACTTGTGATTTGGTCCGGTGGCGGACCCGAACACCTCGGCGCGATCGCGCAGAGGAGGAATTCGTCGTACTCGGTCGCCCGCTGGTCAAGCGGGCGTTCACGCAACGTGATACGCGGCAGTGAGCCGGCGAGTGGTGTCCGGATCGGAACACTGCCGGAGCACGTCGTGCAGTCGCACCCGGAACTCGGCGGTGGTAATGCCGAAGCGGACGAACACTTCGTCGCCGGGCGGTCCGCCGTAGGGCGCCCAGACCTCGGCGAACCGGATGATCTCCGCCCCCTCGTGATGCGTGTAGGTCCGGCGAGTCGCCGCCGCTGCGGTGGCCTGCTGCTTGCGCCGATGCTGTCGATAGCTCTGTACCTGCGCGGTCAGGAACGCCTCGCGCGAGGTCGGCAGCGGAACGGGTGGACGGAGGTCGGACGTGTGGGGAGCGCCGGTCATGGGGGTCCTGGGTCGGTCAGCCATGCTGTCGTGCGCGGCCGCGGCTTCATGCAACGCGAGAACGGGAGACCTAGAAGGTCCGATCGCCGGCGATGGTCGCGCGCTCCATTTTCCGGACCGCCGGCCAGTAGTCCTGCACCGCGTAGTGCTGTGTGGATCGGTTGTCCCAGATGGCGACGCTGTTCTTCGTCCACGTCCAGCGGACCTGGTATTCAGGGATCAATGCCCGGCTTTTCAGGTAGTCCAGCAAATTACTCGCGCTCGGCGAGTAATCAGCACCGTAACGCACCCTGCTCGGCGTGTGAAAATTCGTGAAGTGGGTGGAGAACACATTCACATAGAGGATCTCTTCACCCGTCTCAGGATGCGTGCGCACAACCGGGTGCTCGGCATCGGGGAATCGCTCCTTCAGCTCGTGCCGTACTTCCAGCGGCTTGGAAGCACCGAAAACTGCCTCAAAGCCGTGCCGAGCGCGCAAGTATCGTACGTTCTCCTTGACATGGTCCGGAAGCTCCCGATATGCCTCGACCATGTTGACCCAGATGGTGTCGCCACCGACCTCCGGCGTTTCCACACAACGCAGAACGGAGCCCATGGATGGACACTCGCGCCAACTGGTGTCGCTGTGGAAAGAGTTCTCGTAGTGCCCCTCGCTCGAGTTGTCCTTGTACAAGAGCACTACGCCCGAATCATCATCGGTGTTGGGGTGGCCCTCTTCGAGCGAGCCGAATTTCTTCGCGAACTCGACGTGTTGAGAACGCGTGATGTCCTGATCTCGCAGGAACAGCACTTTATGCTTCAGGAGGAGCGTCTTCAATTCCGCGAAGAGCTTCTCGTCCCGAGTAATATCGGGAATCTGCACGTCGAACAGTTCGGCGCCAATGTGACGGGTCAACTGCTTCATTCTGATCCGTGAATTTACGGCTTGCGCTGGTTCCTCGAATTTAACGGCGGTGCGCATGGGTGTCGCTCCTTTTCTTTTCATGCGGAAGAATTGATCATTCAGCATTGCCCGCAATGTCCGGGGCCGATCACTGAATGCTCTTCGATTGCGGACCATCAATGACTGGATTCGCAGCTTCAGGTGTCAAAACTGTATCGCTCGGACGTGAAAAACATTTGACCTCACGTTGCACTTCGCTTGACGCGCTATTACCTGGCCCGGACACGAACCGCGACGAACGGTCGGCGCGAACAGCCTGGCGGATCGGGCGCTGCGGCCTCGCCGACCGGCAGCCTCGGAGCCAAGCCTGATCTGAACGCGCAGGACACCGAGCTCCCTGAGTGCCGTCGCCGCGACCTCCGCAGATCCCTGGTCAGGTGGACATGGCCCGCGTGCCGGAGGTTGCGGTTATCCCTCACTCACAACTCGGGGTCGCTGACCCATTGCTACTGGATCCGCCCCCTGGTGTGCCTGCCGAATTCGATCGGCCGAAGGACCAGGCGGAGTATCCCCTGTCGGCGGACCTGGCCGCACTCGCTGGCAGTGGGCGATTTCGGCCACCGCCCGTCAGGGTCTCGGCGCTACCCACGATTGCGGCCGCGAGGTACCCTCGATTGCCAGTACCTGGGCCTTACCAAGTGACATAAACCCAGGCAGGAGGTACCTCCTTCTGCCGCGCTGCACTAGGGAACTCCCTACTCGGTACATCACGACTGCAGGAGAAAGCCCACCGCCATTCGACGAGAATCGGAAAGACGCCGCGATGACCATGCTTGTCCGCAATGCCGCTCTGACCGGCTACCTGGATCTCGTGCGGGCTCGCAAAGTTGATCCACTTCCATTACTGAGGTCGGTAGGACTACAGGCAGCCGACCTGGCCGTGCCAAACCAATGGATCGCCATCGACGCCGCTGCTCAACTCCTCGAGCGATCTGCGGTGGCAACAGGTCTCGAGGACTTCGGAATTCGCCTGGCCGACAGCCGCAAGATGACCAACCTAGGCCCGATCAGTGTCGCTGCGCAGGGCGAACCGGATCTGCGCGGCGTACTGATGCTGCTCGGCAACTACCAGCACATTCGCAGCGAAGCCATCAGTATCCGGATCTCTGAAGCGGACGACCTCGCGAAGGTCAGGATTGACTTCGATCTAAGTCCCGCCGTCAACTCCACACATTTTTCTGAGATGACCGTGTGTGCACTTATCCGTCTCATCAAGTTCGTTGTCGGAAACCAGTGGAATCCGGCATACATCTGCTTTACCCACGACGCGCCGGCCACCCGGATACGTCACCCCAAGACCTTGGGGAAGTCGATCCAATTCGGCGATAAGTTCAACGGTTTCGTATTCCTTGCGAGCGACCTAGACCTCCCCAACAGACTTTTTGACACGCTGTTTCAATCGTTCGCAAAGGAATATATCGACACGATCGCCAGCCCGCGCCCCGTCGATGACCTCGATCGCGTCCGTGAATTGATTGAGACGACCCTTCCGACCGGCCGGTGTTCACTGCAGCATGTCGCGAAGACCCTGGGCGTCAACCGCGTCACGGTATATCGCCTACTTACCCGGTCGAACACCTCATTCTCAGCGATGGTGAATAGCATCCGTGCGGATTTGGCCCAGAGATATGTCACCCAGCACACCCGGTCCCTGACGGATATTGCTGGGCTGCTCGGATTTTCCGAACTCTCCGCGTTCTCGCGATGGTTCCGAAGCGAGTTCGGATCCAGCCCAACGGTATGGCGGGCAGAACGTGGGAACGAGGCCCGGTCGAAGGCGTCGGAGAACAGCACCAGCACGCGAGTCACCTCGACGAGCAGTGTGACCGCCTCGGCGCCGGGCGTGCACGTCGATCACCCCGACCACGTTTACGTCGACAGTCAGGCCGGCGGCGGTGAACGCGATCGGGCCGGTGGATCGGGGTGTCCGCGATGCGGCCCGAGACCGCCGAGTGGCGAGCGACACCGCGGCGATAGCGCGTAGCGCCCACGTCACGCCGCCACATCCTCATCACCGGGCTGCCGTGCCTGCGCGACGACGGCCGGACGGGGATCTCGAGCTGGCGCGGGCTCCCGGGGTGCCGATGTCGTGTGCGGTCCATGCTCAGCTTTCGCGTTCGAAGGTGATCAGCAGTCCCTCCACGCTGCCAGGGCCGATTCTGCCCTTGACATCGGACGAGGTTATCGCTTTGAGACGCCATCCTTGCTGGGCGTACTGGTTGAGCAGGTCTTCGAGTTTGCCGCCGGACATTTTGCCGCCGATCATTTTCTCGCGGACCTCGACGACCTTGTATGTGTACGTCATTGTTGTCGCTCCCGTTCGTTTCACTGTGTTCTCGGGGGAAGTCGCGAATGTTCACCAGAACGGGTGACCGTCGAGATGAGGTGCTTCCTGGGTCGTCACCCGTTCCCCTAGAGTCGGGAATTTTCGAGTCTCCACGATGAAGGAAATGGCAGTGCGGATTGCTGTTGCGTCGACCGCGATCACCGGCCGAGTTACCGAGCGGGAGTGCCGGCACCGCGAAGGTTCGCGTCTGTGATATTCGGTTCCGGATTCCACGTCGAGACAGCCCAGATGACTACGACGTCGAGGGCGATGATCAGCAGTGACCAACCCGGGTAATAGGGCAGCCAGAGGAAGTTCGCCACTATCGAGATGGCGGCGACGACGATGGCCGACGCTCGGGCCCACCCGGCGCCGGTGAACAAGGCCAGGCCGACGATCGCGACGAAGACACCGAGGATGATGTGAATCCAGCCCCAGGTGGTGAGGTCGAACTTGTAGACGTAGTTGATACCGCTGACGAACACTTCGTTTTCGGCGACCGCCGCGATGCCTTGAAAGAACTCGATGATGCCGACCGTGACCATGATGACGGCGGCCCCCATCGACGTACCGGCCGCGAAAGCCTGTTTGCCGGAGGCATACTCGGAACTCGCTGGATTCACTCCCGAGCTACGATCGGACATGGCTGACCCTTCCCGAGCTTCGGCTTTGCCGGTACCACAATTATCTGCCGCCGTGTGGTGTGTTCGCGGCGAAATTAGGATTGCGGTTCGAGCGAACCCGGGATGTTGTCATGCGTGGGTGGGGATTACCGGGGAGGTGAAGTCCGTACCGGTGTCGGCTCGAGCTCCCGCAGCCTCGTATGCGGTGCAGCCAGTTACGACAGGCGTGGTGAGCGACGCGCGAAGACACCCCACACTCGCGCGCTGCCAGCCGCCGGCCGTGCGGCCGGCTCGCGGGTTGAGGCAGCGGCAAGCTCGGGTGCGAGCGCTGGTTCGGTCAGCTTCGGTGCGCGGCTGAATGTTGCGTCGAGTGTGCGGGTGGCTGCCCGTTCGACGAGCAGGGGAACGAAGTCCCGGATGCGGCATCCATCGAACCGGTGGGCTATTGCCACGATGAGCTCGTCGAGCACCTCGGGCTCGAGATCCGGGAAGCGCTGGATCAGCCGCATGCGGACGACCTCGATGTCGCGTTGTTCGTGGTCGTCCACGAAACGAATTGTCCCGCTCCGCCGGCGTTGACCGGGGCACTTTTCGATATCACTTTTGACTGTTTTTTCCTCGGCGTCGACGCGCGTCGGCGGCGATACCCACTGTGCGAGCACCCGTCCGTGCCGGGCCCGGCTCGTGATCGGGGCCGAGCTCACCCAAAGCCATCGGTGTCGTGACCGGTGAGATGCCGCCGAAGTGTGCGGAATTACCGCGCCGGTCATCTTCCCGCACCGGATTCGGAGGCGGTGCTGAACGGGCTGGGTCCGAGCGTGACGACGATCGAGGCGGGGTGGAAGCCGATCTCGGGCCAGCTGGCCGTCACGGCCAGCGACCCGGTGCGAGGGTAGGTGCCGATCCAGTACAGCGGCGTCGTCCGGTACGGCCCGGACTCCCTGCTGGGGGGTTCGTTCCGGTGAATCGCATCGGCGGGCCCGTCGAGGTCGTCGGCGCGGACCAGCACGGTCAGATAGGACCACCGCGCCGACCAGTCGTGAGGGTCGGTCAAAGGCCGGGTTTCGTAGCGCGCGAAGTCGGCTCGGATCCCCGTGATCTCCATAGCAAGCTGTAGCAGCAGCCCAGACTCGAACGCGGTGACCGCGGACAGCTCCAAGATCAGATCTTTCTCGGCGCCGATCGGCATCGGGGCCACTATGGGAAGGCCCCGATCTGCGGGTGGCGCGAGAGCCGGCCAGCGATGGCGGCGCATGCACCTGATCATCGCATCAAACCCAGTCCATCGGGGCGAGAACGGCACGGGCAAAAGGGATTCTATGAATGAATAGGCGTGCGTGGACGGAGACGTTATCGCAGGGGTGCGGAGTCGGGTGTCTCGGTGCTCGCCGGCGGGCGAGGACCCGCGGCGTGTGGGTGACGGGAACAGGCCGCGCCGCGGTTGGAACGGTCAGGTCAGTGCCTTGTTTTTGAGTCGGTCGAACTCCTTTGATGTGATCGCCCCGGCGTCGAGCAGCGCCTTGGCGTCGGCGATCTGCTGCGCCGGCAATCGGCCGTGCCCTCATTCCGCACGATCAGGTAGATCAACGCGGACAGGAACGGGATCAGGAACAAGAACACCAGCCACAGTGCCATGAGCCACCCGGACATCTGATGGTCCCGGAACAGGTCTCCGAAGATCTGGAACAGATGAATCTCCGGTCAGGAGGCCAGAATTCTGGCCTCCTCGGCGTGAAACTCCTCGTCGGTGAGGACTCCCTGCTCGCGTAACTGTCCGAGCTGCGCAGCGTCGGCCTTGCCGCCGCGAGACACGGTGGTCGCGGTTCCCGCGATCACGGCACACTTGTTCAGTAGCGCTGTCGAGCGCATCGAGGACGGCTGCCGACTGGTTGAGGTCGGCGCGGTCGATCAGGCCCGAGGATGCCTCGGCGAAGAGGGTCACATCGATAGTTCCGGTGAAGCCGAGATCCTCGACGGCGATCCCGTCGAGCGAACCGTCGGCGTTCTGCGGACGAAGACCGAGTCGAGGACCCGGATGATGTTCCGCTCGACCAGGTCCAGCAGATGCGGCAGCGCCGACGCGTCGGGCGGGTGTTCGGCGGGGAACTCGACGACGAGGTAATCGATCGGCCCGATCTGGTTGAACTCGATGTCGGTCACTGCCCTGACCTCTTTTCCGGAAAGACCAGGGACAACCGCAGGCGGACTTCTCCGCCTGCGGGCGCGGCGCGGCACCTGCCGTGTCCCAGTCCCTCACAGTTTCCCACCCACAGTTGCGGCGTCCTCGGAAAACGGCAACACCCGATTTCCGCGTGTCGACGCGGGTAAGAAACCTGCCGGAGCCCACCTCCTTTGTCACGCTGCTTGCAGGGTTGATCGGTGGACGGTATGGGAAATCTGCAACCATGAGCAGCTCACAGCGGGAACGAGACGACAGGTACGACGCGGCCGCCGATTTCGGCGTACCGGACCTCGCTGATGTGGTTCCACCGGGCGGCCGGGTCGACGAGGACACCGTCACCCTGCACAGCGACTATTTCGACACCGCAGATCGGGATCTGCGCGCCCATCACGTGAGCGTGCGCCGCCGATCCGGGGACATCGGCGCAGGATGGCGCCTGCGGGTGCCCGGTCACAAAGCCCACACCGACATTCGGGTGCCACCGACCACCGGCGACGCGGTGCCCGACGAACTGGCAACCCTGGTCTCGGGGGTCGCGCTGGGTAAACCGGTGCACCCGGTGGCCACCATCGCGACCGCCCGCCGCCGCCACCGCATCCTCGATGCGGACGGGAACCTGCTCGCCGAGATCGCCGACGACACCGTGCGCAGTACCGCAGCCGCTGCCTGCGCCGGCGACGCGGCGATCGCCGAGAACTGGCGCGAAGTGGGGGTCGAACTGGGCGCTGCCGGCGACCGGGCCCTGCTCCGGACGATCGGCACCCGGCTGACCCGTGCCGGTGCCCGGCCCTCGCGGCACTCATCGAAACTGTCCCGGGCACTGGCCCCGCACGGCCCCGGCACCGGTGACAGCGGCACGTCCGGCGTCGACCCGGTCCGGACATCGTTGACGGCCTACCTCGACACCCAGGCCCAAGAGATCATCGCCGGCGATGTGCAACTGCGCCGCGGTCTGGACCCGATCCATCCCACCCGGGTCGGTATCCGGCGGTTCCGCAGCACCCTGCGGGTATTCCAGAACCTCCTCGACCCCGACGCGGGTGCGCGTCTCGACGAGGAACTGTCCTGGTACGCAGGAGTGCTCGGCGAGATCCGGGACCGGGAAGTCCAACGAGCCCGGTTCGTCGCCGCGGTCACCGACCTGCCCGACGAACTGGTACTCGGCCCGGTCGCCGCCAGGATCGAGAGCGACCTACTCGCCGAACAACTCCGATACCGGGCCGAGGCGATGACGACCCTCGACACCAACCGATACCGGGCGATACTCGCCGACCTGGCCCGATGGCGTACCGCACCGCCGCTGACCGACGACGCCCACTCCGGGGCAACGGTGCTGAAGAAAGCCGCCAGGAAAGCCGGCCGCAAGGCCGACAAAAGATTGGCCGCCGCCCTCGACGACGGAGACGACGAAGGCCTGCACCGCGCCCGCAAGGCGGCCAAACGCGCCCGCTACGCCGCCGAGCTCACCCGCGGAATAGCAGGGAAGAAGAAGGGAAAGAAGAAGGTGGCCGAGTACAAGAAGATCCAGCAGGTTCTCGGCGACCACCAGGACAGCGTGGTGGCGCTCGGCACGCTCCGCGCCCTCGGCGCCCGCGCCGGCACCACCGAAGGAGAAAACGGTTTCACCTTCGGGCTGCTCTACGGGCTCGAGCTACAGGCCGCCCAACGCGCCCGCGAGGATGCCGCCCAGCTCGCCGGCTGAGCTGCAACACGGCTTCGGGATCGGCGCGGACCGCCAGCGGTGCGCTCGCTGGCGTCAATGCCCATATCAGCGCCAGTCGGAGTTGGGAATCGCGGTCATGACCGCCCAGATCATGGCCGTGTCGAGTGCGATGACGAGGATCGCCCACGCCGGGTAGTGGGGCAGCCACAGGAAGTTGACCACGATCGATGCTGCCGCGATAGTGACCGTCAACGTCCGCGCCCACAGTCCTCCGCGGAACAGGGCGCCGCCGACCAGCGCGATCAACAATCCGAGCACGATATGGATCCAACCCCACACGGTGAGGTCGAACTCGTAGGTGTATTCGGCGCCGGCCGTGACGACGGCGTCGTTGCCGACCGCGGCGATCCCCTGGGCGATATGCAAGATGCCGATGGTGACCAGCAAGATCGCGGCACCAATCATCGTGTCGGCTGCGATCTTCTGCCTGTCGGTCGACTTGTCGGTCACGACGGTCACCTCTCCGGCTCGAATACTGTGAATTACTTTCCCAGTGTGCGCGCGCACTGGGGACACGATCCCCGAATCTACGTATCTCGAGCAGTCGCTCGATGGGCCTCAGCTGATGTCCGATAGACCTCAGCCGGCTTGCCGATGCCACGCCAGTTCGCGGAGCCGGACCCAGTCGACGGTGGGTGCGGCGGGGCGCACTCCCGGGCGGTCGCGGGGCACCCGGACCCGAAGCGCGCCGGCATCGATCGTGCATCGCACCGGGGTGGGCAGGAGCAGCGATTCGCCGTCGACGCCGACCGGAGTCTGGGGTGTGTCGGAATCGACGATCACCTCGGTGGTCGTGTGCTGCGTCAATCCGCGCACGTTGGCGCGGCGGAGCAGGCCGATCGCCTGACGGGCGCTCGCGACCGAGACGGTCACGGCGCCGAGGACGCCGCGGTCGAGTCGGTCTCGCCGGTTGAGGCCGGCGAGATCACTGGTGCCGTAGGGGTTGTTACTCACCAGCACTGCTTGCGGGTTCCGCACCGTGATGTCCCCGATCTGAGTCACAAGCGGGGCGCCCGCTCGTCCGGCGAGCAGGTCCGGAAGCATCTGCAGCACGGTGCCGGCCTTGTCGTCGCGGTACGCCGGGCTGCGGACCACCTCGGCGTATACCCCGAAGGACGCGTTGTTGACGAACGGGCGGCCATTTATCCGGCCGAGGTCGACGGTAACCTCGACTCCGTCGCGCAGGGCGTCGAGGCACCGGCTCGGGTCGGTGCGGTCGAGCCCGAGGTCCATCGCGAAGTGGTTCCGTGTCCCGGCGCTGATTACCAGGAACGGCAGGTCGTTCTCTGCCGCGACCGCTGCGACGAGGGCTTGTGTGCCGTCTCCGCCGGCCACGCCGAGCAGGTCGGCTCCGCGCTGGACTGCCTGACGGGCCTCGTCGGTGACGTCGAAGGTACCTGGACCTTCGAGCAGGACCACCTCGGCGCCCAGTTCCTCAGCCTTGCGTTGCAGGTCGAATTTCGCGACTTTGCCTCCACCGGAGTGCGGGTTCATGATCAGCACCGGATGCCGCACCGGCGGGGCCGGCACCTCTCGGACGGCGGTGTCCGACGGCCGTCCGCGTAGGGCGGCGCGGGCGCAGAGCACCGAGAGAAACATCAGAACAACGGACGCGACGACGACGGCCAGCAGATCGGCGCGGATGAAGAGGATCAACACCACGATCGGCGTCAGCACGGCAATGGGCAGTGACACCCAGCGCACGACACCGCGACTGGCGAGAAACCAGTACAGGGCGGCGACGGTGACGACGACGCCACCGACTCCGACGAGGAGGAGGCCGACTGTGCTGAGAAGACCGGCGAACACCAGCGGCACCACAGCGGCGAGGATCGCGAGCGCGAACGCCGCCCGCGCCCACCAGCGTCGAGCACCGGTCGCGGTGTGGGCGGCGACGGGTACCGCCGATCTGTCGTCGCTCGCCATCATGTCCCCGACTGCGCGGAAATGCGGCCGTCATCGATCGCCTTCCGCAGCACGGTGTAATCGTGTTCGTTCTGGTCGGCGTAGGTCTCGGCGAAGGCGGCCAGCGTCTTGTCGAAACCCTCGCCCGAACCGAGGTACCCGGCGATGGCGAACCGGTCGCCGGCGCGTGCGTGCGCATACGCGAGCACCCTGGCACACAATCGGCCGTACATCGTCATGAGGTCGGGTTTCATGGTTTCCACGACCGCTGACCCCTTGCCGTCACGCAATTGGCGTACATAGAAGTCCCGCATTACACCGGCGGCGTCGGGTCCATGCTGCCAGCCAAGGAAGATGTCACTCGCCGCTTGCATCAGCTGCTGCCCGGTGACGACGCGCTCGCCGTGATTCACGAATGACGGCCCGGGGGCGTACTTCTCGAGGACCGACGGTTGCGCCTCCTTGGCCTGCAGGAATAGCGGGTCACCGCCCGGGCCACGCAGCAGGATGATCCAGGCGCGGGTGCCGACACTGCCCACCCCAACCACCTTCCGTGCCGTTTGGACGTACTCGTATCGATCGAGCAGTACCCGGCGGGCAGCCGGCAGGGTGTCACGGTAATCGCGCAGTCGTCGGTTCAGCTCCCGTTCGATGTCTTCAGCTTGGGTTCCGGTGAAGATTTCTTCGATCGGCACGATCAGCGGCGGTGTGCTCACGATTCGCGGCTGCCCGTCCACCACGGTCGTCAGCCTCGACAGAGCCTGCACGCTGTCGCGGCCCCGGGACTTGTCGATCGTCTTCTGGACGCGTCTGCGAGTCGAGGAGTCCAGGACGTCGCGGAGCTCGTCCAACTGGGCAGCAGCGTCGATATGGGAGTACCACACGTCCAGCTCACCGCGCTCTGCCTGGGACAACATGGTCTCGCGGTATTCCGCGGCGCACGCGAGGACGATTCGTTTGCGTTGTTTACCGCTGAACGCGTTACTCCGTCCGGCGACAGCGAGACTGGCGACCAGTCGCTTGACGTCCCATTCGAACGGGCCGGGATACGTTTCGTCGAAGTCGTTCACATCGAACGCGAGTGTGCGCTCCGGTGTAGCGAAGAGTCCGAAGTTGCTGAGGTGCGCGTCCCCGCACAACTGGGTGTGCAGGCCGGTGGTCTGGGCTCGGGAGAGGTCGTCGGCCATCACCAGCGCAGCGCCGCGGTAGAACGCGAACGACGACTGAGCCATCCGCCCATACCGGATAGGGACCAGATCCGGGACCCGTGTCTCCGCCTGAGATTCGAGCAAACCGATAGGGTCCCGGTCGCGTGCCGGAATGTGTTCGGCCATCGCATCGAAGGAAACTCGACGCCGAACGTTCTCGCCGTGTTCGAGGCGCTCCGCCCGCGTCGGCTGATCGACGACCCCGACGCGTCCCGGGTCGGGGAAAGTGTCTCGCTCTGTCATGGCGTGCCTCCACCCCCATGATCTCGCGCACTCCGCCCTCACGTCATCGTTTCGGGTGCAATCGGTGTCGACCGGATATGGCGACCGCACACACCTGCCCAATCGCAAGTCAGGTCGGCGAAAATGCAGCCACGGTGTGTGGTAAGGGAGGACACTGATCTTCGGTACGACCACTTCACACGTCGCCCGGGAAGGGAACGATGATGTCCGAGGACTCGTTGGTCAAGCAGGGTGTGGCAAAGGGAACGTCGATGGGCGGGGCAGTCCTGCTGGTCACGGTTGGGGCGCTCGAGGTCCTTCAGGGAATCTCCGCGATCGCCAAGGACGATGTCATCGTCGTCGGCATCGAATACACCTATCAGTTCGACGTCACCACCTGGGGATGGTTCCATCTCATATTCGGCGTGATCGTCGCGGCCGTCGGCGCGGTGCTCTTCACCGGGGCGGCATGGGCGCGAGTCGGTGCCATGATCCTGTGTGCCCTCTCGATCTTCGTGAACTTCCTCTGGCTGCCCTACTACCCGCTGTGGGCGATCACGATCATCGCCCTGAACGCCGTCGTGATCTGGGCGGTCGCAACCTGGAATCCCGACGAGATCTGAACGGCGATGACCGACGGCAGCGACACTCCAGCCAGCGGCTCACTCGACAACGACGAACGCGCCGAACTCCTCCGACTACGTGAGGAAGTCGCGACGCTGCGCGAACACACCACCGGCACCACCGCCGACGTTCCTACCCAACCAGTTCCGCGTCGACCCCGGCACGGGCTGCGGTGGACGGGCGTGGCGATTTTGCTGGTGTTGGTGGCCGTTCTCGCAATCGCATCGGTCACCGCCCGCTTCACCCGCAGCCAGATCCTCGACACCGACCGCTACGTCAGCACGGTGGCACCCCTGGGCGACGATCCGGCTCTCCAGGCGGAGATCACCAACCAGATCACCGATGAAATTTTCACCCGAGTCGACGTCGAGGGGCTGACCGAAGACGCACTGACCGCACTCACCGATGTCTCGAACCTGGCCACGAACGCCCCCCGCCTCGACCGGGCCGTCATCGGTCTCGCACCCGTGCTCACCAGTCAGGCAAGGAACTTCGTCCACGACACTGTCAGCTCGCTTGTGCAGTCCCAGCAGTTCGAAGACCTCTGGATTCAGGCGAATCGGGCCGCCCACAACACGCTCGTCGCTGTGATGACGGGAAATTACGGCCTCAGGTCCGTCGAAGTCGACCAGAGCGGCACCGTCAGCATCTCACTCGGCACGGTGATCGACAGGGTGAAGGCGGCACTGAACGAGAGGGGCTTTGCGTTCGCGGACAAGATCCCGTCCGTGGACAAACAATTTGTACTGTTCCAGTCGCCGGAACTAGTGAAGGCGCAGCGTGCCGTCGCCGCACTCGACAAGGCGGCGACAATCCTGCCGTGGTTGGGGATCGCCTGTGCCGCAGCAGCCGTCGCCGTCGCCCCCACCGGGCGCCGGCTCCGCGCCCTGGCCCTCGTCGGACTGTCGATTGCCGTGGGGATGCTTCTCCTCGCGATCGGTATTCTCATCGGGCGAGCGATCTATCTCGACAGCGTCCCACCCGACGTCCTCTCGCCCGATGCGGCCACGGCCGTCATCGATACAGTGCTGGTGCCGTTGCGCACGAGCCTGCGCGCGGTCGCAGTCCTCGGCCTGGTGATTGCCCTCGGCGCCTACCTCACCGGCGGTTCGTCTTCCGCCACCACGGTTCGCCGTGGCTTCGGACAGACACTGGATTTCGCCCGGCAAACCGGCAGCGGTCGGCCACCGAATGAGATCGAACGGTGGGCTCATCAGCTTCGAGTACCACTGCGGTGTGCCATCATCGGCATCGCAGCCGTGCTGCTGATGTTCTGGCGCTACCCCACCGGACTGGTCGTGTTGTGGATTGTTCTCGGCGCCCTGCTTGCACTTGCAGCACTCGAACTGCTCATCCGGCCCGCGCGAACAGCCACTCCACAGAACACCGAATCTACTTCAGTGGCATCGCCTTGATTACTGACTGTCCGCGGGCGAGACCACCGAACGCCGAATAGTCCGTCGCTCGAAGATTTTCGACCCGTCTGCCCAGATTGCAGGTTTACCACCACAACGGCGTGGATCAGCGGACAATAATCCTACCGGGCCGCCTGGTTCGGTGAAGGAAGGGGACGGTCATGTCCGAGACAAGGTCGGTCAAGCAGGGCATCGCGGCAGGTACTTCGATCGGAGCGGCCATCATCATGGTGACCGTGGGAATCATTCAGTTCTGTCAAGGAATCGCCGCGGTCGCCGAAAACGAAGTGTTCGTGGCGGGGGTGGACTACGTTTACAAGTTCGACCTGACCACGTGGGGCTGGATTCACATCGTGCTGGGTGCGGTCGTTGCAGCGGTAGGTATCGCGTTGGTCACCGGTGCGGGATGGGCGCGGGTGACGGCGATCGTGATTGCAGCGATCTCGATTCTCGCCAATTTCCTGTGGCTGCCCTACTACCCCTGGTGGTCAGTACTCATCATCGCCCTCGACATCGTGGTGATCTGGGCGGTCTCGACCTGGAAGCCCGACCGGGTCTAGCATTCGGCGGCCGGGGAGTGAACCGTGGGTAAGAAGCCGAAACACGAGAGGCCCGGGTTCGACCTGCCCCGGCCGGACGCCGGTGCGGCCCCGGCATCCATGAAGGAAAAGGAGTATCGCCGCCTGCTCCGTCCGCTCCACGTCGAGCTCGTCGCGTTGCAGGGGTGGGTGAAATCGTCGGGTGCGAGGATTTGCATCGTATTCGAGGGCCGCGACACTGCCGGAAAGGGCGGGGTAATCAAGGCGATCACCGAGCGAGTCAGTCCGCGGGTGTTCCGTGTCGTCGCCTTGCCCGCCCCCACGGATCGCGAGAAATCGCAGATGTACGTGCAGCGGTACCTGCCGCACCTCCCGTCCGGCGGGGAGGTCGTCATCTTCGACCGCAGTTGGTACAACCGCGCGGGCGTCGAGCGGGTGATGGGTTTCTGTACCGAGGAGGAAGCTCAGAACTTTCTGCAACTCGTTCCGACGGTCGAACGCGCGATCGTCGACTCGGGCGTCATCCTGCTGAAGTATTGGCTGGAGGTGAGCCAGGAGCAACAGACGCTGCGCCTGCAGAGCCGAATCGACGACCCGCGGAAGATCTGGAAGTTGTCGGACCTGGATCTCGAGTCGTACACCCGCTGGTACGAGTACTCGCGCGCACGGGACGAGATGTTCCACTTCACCGATACCGGCTGGGCACCGTGGTACGTCGCGGTCAACGACGACAAGAAACGTGGCCGCCTCAACGTCATCAGCCACCTGTTGAGCCAGATTCCTTACGAACCGCTGGAACGCCCCGACATCACCCTGCCGAAGCGGCGTGGTCCGCACGGTTACGAGGCGCCGAGGCAACCCCTGCACTGGATCCCCACCCCCTACTGAGGATCCGAGCCGAAAGGACGAGCGGTCATGGTATCGACGGAACACGCGCAGGCTCACATGGTCTGGCACGCCCAGGATCCCGACGCCGTCGTGTCCGCCACAATGTCCGATCGGCAGACCGGTCTGACGGCCGGGGAAGCGGACGAACGGCGCCGACGGCACGGTCCCAACGAAATCGTCTCCGAGCCTGGGCCGTCGATGTGGGCGATCGCGCTGACTCAATTGAAGGATCTGATGAATCTGATGCTGGTCGCGGTGGCCGTGGTCAGCATCATCATCGGCGAGGTTCCGACCGCGATTGTGGTCGCGGTCCTCGTCGGCCTCAACATTGTGTTGGGCACGCACCAGGAACTGAAGGCACGCGCCAGTGTCGACGCGCTCGCGAAGATGCAGACACCCCAGGCAAAGGTGACCCGGGACGGAATATTGATCCAGCTCGACGCAACCGAGCTCGTACCGGGTGACATCGTGCAACTGGAGGCCGGTGACATCGTTCCTGCCGACGGCCGACTGCTCGCGACGGCCACACTCGAGACTCAAGAGGCCGCACTGACAGGCGAAAGCGCACCCGTCCCGAAGGACCCTCGGACGCTCCACGCCGCGGACGTCCCCCTCGGCGACCGTGTCAACATGGTTTTCCAGAACACCTCGGTCACCCGCGGCACCGCCACCATGGTGGTCACCGAGACCGGTATGCACACCCAGATGGGTCAGATTGCCTCGATGCTCTCGGCTGTAGCGCCGGGCAAGTCTCCCCTTCAGCGCGAACTGAATTCGCTGACGAAGGTGCTCGGCATCATCGCGTGGTCGGCGGTCGCTCTCATCGTCGTTCTCGGAGTAATTCGCGGACAGAGCCTGGCGACGGTACTGCTACTAGGCATCTCCATGGGCGTGTCCGCGATCCCGACCGGCCTGCCGACGTTCGTGCAGGCGATGCTGGCCTTCGGAGCCCGACAGCTGGCCGACGCGAAGGCCGTCGTGAAGAATCTCACCGACGTCGAAACCCTCGGCGCCACCAGCGCGATCAATTCGGACAAGACCGGCACGCTGACCATGAACCAGATGACGGTGCGGTCGTTGTACTTTCATTGCCGGTGGTACCTCGTCGACGGTGAGGGCTACAGCAAGACGGGTCGGATCACCCAGACCGCGGGCGAGCCCACTCCCGACTTCACCCTGCTCGCATACGGACTGTGCCTCGACAGCGACGCCACCGTCTCCGATACCGGAGAGGTAGTCGGCGATCCGACCGAGGCGGCGCTGGTGGTGCTCGCCGCCAAGATCGGTGTCGACGCCCCACTCACCCGCAAGACATATCCTCGCGTCGCCGAGGTGCCGTTCGACTCCGCGTACAAGTTCATGGCGACCTTCCACCATCTCTCGGTGGACGGCAGCACCCGGTTCGTGGAACTGGTCAAGGGGGGACCTGATGTGGTCCTCGCCCGATGTGCCACCGCCTATCGGCCCGGCAGGCAGGTGGTGCCACTCGACGAGGTCCGGGCGGAACTCACCGAAGCGAACCGAACGCTGTCCGAGAAGGGCTTGCGCGTTCTGGCGTTCGCCACCCGCCGACTCGACGGTCAGGAGGAAGCTGTGGCGGCCGACCCCATGTCGTTCGTCGACGACCTCACTTTCGTCGGCATGGTCGGCATCATCGACCCGCTGCGGCCGGAGGCGATCGACGCCGTCCGCACGGCCCAAACCGCAGGCATCGAGGTCCGCATGATCACCGGGGACCACGCAATCACCGCGTCGGCAATCGGCGCCGAACTCGGCCTCGGACCAGGCGCCATCGGTGGTCCCGAACTCCAGGCGATGACGGACGACGACCTCGCGGCCGCGCTTCCGAACCTGCACGTGTTCGGCCGGGTAACCCCGCAGGACAAACTCCGCCTGGCCGACATCATGCAGAAGAGCGGTGCAGTCGTGGCGATGACCGGTGACGCCGTCAACGACGCCGCCGCGCTGAAGAAGGCCGACATCGGCGTCGCCATGGGATCGGGCAGCGAGGTCACCAAGCAGGCCGGGAAGATGATTCTCACCGACGACAACTTCGGCACCCTGATCACCGCGATCCGATTGGGCCGCAACATCTACGAGAAGATCGTCTCGTACATTCGGTACCAGATGTCGAAACTGTTCTCGTTGGTGCTGCTCTTCCTCGCCGCGAGCATCTTCGATATCAACGACGGGGTCGCGCTCACCCCGCTGATGGTTCTGTTCCAGCACTTTTTCATCACGCTCTTCCCGGTCGCCGTCATCATGATGGACCCGCCGGCGCCGGACCTGATGAACAAACCGCCGCGCAACCCCAAGATGCCGATCGCCAACCGGAAGGCGTTCGTGCAGTGGCTGGCGTATGGCGTGCTGCAATTCGCGGTCACGCTCGCCGCGATGCTTCTTGCGCCGGGCGACATGAGCACCACCGAGGCGAGCGTTCCCATGACGACGGCATTCGTGGTGCTGTCGTTCGGTTCCATCCTCGCAGGGCTCGTCATGCGGCGCGATCCGGAATCCGGCCTGACGCAACCGATCCTCGGGGCACTGAAAATTCTTTCTGTTCCGATCGTCGTCACCGTCTTCGCGGTCGAACTCGGCTTCCTCCAAGACCTCCTCATGACGACGTCGCTGACTGGTGGCCAGTGGCTTGCCTGCATCGGCTGGTCACTGATCATCCCGATCGTCGTCGAGGCGGAGAAAGCGTTCCGCCGGCGCAGGCATGCACAACCGAGCACGCCGATCACCGCCACAGCCGCCGTCGACCCGCAACGCGCGCGCTGAGGTCCGAACCATGTCCTGGACAGGTAGCCTCACACAGTTGCCGGGGATCGCGACGGCCCTGGCCTATCGTCGCGAGTGGCTGCGCCCCGACATCACCGCCGGACTCGTCCTCACCGCCCTGCTGATCCCCGCCGGGATGGGGTACGCGGAGGCCGCCGGGCTACCCGCCTACGCCGGCCTCTACGCCACCATCATTCCGCTCCTGGCCTATGCGGTGGTGGGACCATCGAAAATCCTCGTCCTCGGTCCGGACTCGTCACTGGCACCGCTCATCGCCGCGGCGGTGTTGCCCCTCGCTGTGGCCGATGATCCGGAAAGCGCGCTCGCGCTCGCCGGAATCCTCGGCGTCCTCGTCGGGCTGATCCTGCTCGTCGGCGGGTTCCTCCATCTCGGCTTCGTCACCGAATTACTGTCCAAGCCCATCAGGCTCGGCTACCTGAACGCGATCGCGCTCATCGTCGTGGTCGGCCAGCTTCCCAAGCTCCTCGGGTTCTCCGTCGACGCGTCCGGTCTCATCAGAGAGATCGGGGAGATCGGACAGTCCGTGATCCGGGGAGAGATCGACCCCGTCGCCGCCGCAATGGGCATCGGTTCCCTCGCCGTCATCATCGGGTTCCGCATCTGGCTGCCCCGCATCCCGGGTGTTCTCGTGGCCGTAATCGGGGCGATCATCCTGTCCGCCGCGCTCGGACTCACCGACGACATCGGAATGGTCGGCGCCCTGCCCGCGGGCCTGCCACTGCCCTCTTTCGGCGGGGTCGACTGGGGAGACGTGGGACAGCTCGTCGGCCCCGCGGCCGGTATCGCTTTGATCGCGTTCGCGGATACGGGGGTGCTCTCCCGCACGTTCGCCGCGCGGCGCGGTGACGACGTCAACGGCAGCACGGAAATGAAGGCGGTCGGCGTGGCCAACATTGCCGGCGGACTGTTCGGCGGGTTCCCTATCTCCGCCAGCGGGTCACGGACCCCGGTGGCGGAACAGAGCGGTGCCCGCACCCAATTGGCCTGTGTCGTCGGCGCGCTCGCTGTACTGGTCTTCATTCTCGTCGCCCCCGGGATCACCACCTACCTTCCCGACGCGACTCTCGGGGCCGTGGTGATCGTCGCCGCCACTGCACTGGTAGACGTGAAGGGCATGGTCCGGATGTGGCGTATGAGCTCTGTCGAGTTCGGACTCGCCGTCGCCGCCTTCCTCGGAGTTGCCCTGGTGGGAGTCCTGCAGGGCATCCTCGTCGCGATCGGACTGTCCTTCGTCGCGGTCGTCGCGCAGGCCTGGCAGCCGTACCGCACCGAACTCGTCCGAACCTCGGACCGTCCTGGCTTCCACGACATCGAACGCCACCCCGATGGGCAGCGTATCCCCGGACTCGTGCTCGTGCGGTTCGACGCCCCCCTCTTCTTCGCGAACGGCGAAATCTTCGACGAGTACGTGCGCTCGGTCGTAGCGACAGCACCTACCCCGGTCGAATGGGTGATCGTCGCCGCCGAACCCATCACAGGACTCGACACCACCGCCGTCGACGAACTCGTCGACCTCGACACCTATCTGGAAAGCAAAGGGATCCGGCTGGCTTTCGCGGAAATGAAAGGTCCAATCAAGGACCAACTGATCCGGTTCGGCGTCGGTGACCGGTTCGATTCGACTCATTTCTATCCCACTGTCGAGTCCGCCGTGACAGCATTCCACAACAGAGCCGACCACCCCGGTGAACTGGCCGACGAGTGAACCGGCCACACCGGTCAAGCTCGACAAGATCTCCCGTCACGCGTCGGCTTCAGCGCCGGCGATGGCATACGCCGCGCCGATGAGGGTCAGATGGCTGAACGCCTGCGGGAAGTTGCCGACCTGTCTTTGCAGGCGGACGTCGTACTCCTCGGCCAGCAGACCCAAGTCGTTGGACAGTGCGGTGAGCCGCTCGAACAATGCTCGCGCCTGGTCGGTGCGCTTGTTGAGGGCCAGCGCGGTGACCAACCAGAACGAGCAGGCGAGGAACTGTCCTTCGTCACCGGGTAGTCCATCGTCGGTCTGTGCAGTCGAATATCGCGAGACGAACCCGTCGCGGCCGAGTTCCTGGGTGATCGCGTCGATCGTTCCGCTCACACGGGAGTCGGTACCGGGCAGAAACCCGACGAGGGGGATGGTAAGCACGCTGGCGTCGAGTTCCTCGGACCCGTAGTACTGGGTGAAGGTGTTGCGCTTGGCGTCGAAACCGTGTTCGCACACCTCGCGATGGATTTCGTCGCGCACCTGCGCCCAACGTTCGACGGGAGCATCGAGTGTGAACTCCTCGGCGAGGCGCACGGCCCGGTCGAACACCACCCAGGCCATGACCTTGGAATGGGTGAAGTGTCGGCGTGGCCCGCGGGTCTCCCAGATGCCGTCGTCGGGTTCGCGCCAAATCGTTTCGATGTACTCGACCACGGTGCGCCAGCGCGGCCACCACTGCGGGTCGATCGTGCCGAGAATCTGCGTACCCGCATACAGCATGGCGACGACCTCGCCGTAGACGTCGAGCTGGAATTGTTCGGATGCGGCGTTGCCGACCCGGACCGGTGTGGAGCCTTCGTAGCCGGGGAAGCCGTCGAGGTCGAATTCGGTCAGGCGCCGCTCCCCGCTGATTCCATACATGATCTGGATCTTTTTCGGGTCGCCGGTGCCGACGCGGGAGAGGAAACCACGGAAGGCGAGCGCCTCGTCGGTGTATCCGGCAGCAAGCAGCGCCTCGAGGGCGAGCGCGGAGTCGCGCAGCCAGCAATAGCGGTAGTCCCAGTTCCGCACACCCCCGATGTCCTCGGGCAGGGAGGTCGTGGGCGCGGCGACCATTCCGCCGGTATTTTCCGACGTCATCGCCTTCAGTGCGATCAGTGAGGCCAGTACCTCGTCGCGGTAGGGGCCCGAGTAGGTGCAACGCCCACTCCACTCCCGCCACCACGCTTCGGTGCGCGCCAGCGCCGAGTCGGCGTCCTCGATCATCGGTGCCGGTTCGAACGAGGAGTGCCAGCACAGGGTGAAACGTGCCCGGCCTCCCTCGGTGACCACGAACTCGGCCCCGACGGTGCCCTCGCCGATGTGCAACGGCACTGGCGTGCTGAGGTGGAAGGTGTCCGGTCCAGCGGTAGCGCGCATTCCGTCCGGAGCCGGTTCCACCCACGGGGAGATGGATCCGTAGTCGGGACGAATCACCAGTTCCATCCGCATCGGCACCCTGCCACGCACACCCTGCACGATCCGCATCACCCGCGGTGGGCCGTCGCCGCGGCGCGGCATGAAGTCGATGATGCGCACCATGCCATCGGCAGTCTCGAAGTCCGATTCGAGCACCAGCGTGCCGGCACGGTAACGGCGGGCACTGACTCGTGTCTCACCGCTCGGTGCAAGGCTCCACAGGCCGTGCCGCTCGTCGCCGACCAGAGCGGCGAAACACGACGCGGAGTCGAAGCGGGGCAGGCAGAGCCAGTCGATGGTGCCGTTGTCGCCGACCAGCGCCGCGGTCTGCAAATCTCCGATGAGTCCGTAATTCTCGATACGCATGACCGATCCCCTATTCCACCGTCGTCCTCATTCGTCACCGAAAAGAATTGTTGCAGACCACATCACAGCGTGAGAAGAGCGATCATCTGATCTCCCCTCATAGATGCACGCACAAGAGCGGACGACTGTGCGCCAGGCTTTCAGAATATCGCGGGTCGTAGGGCAACCAGGGGAAGTTGACGAGATCGGCGCCCGGCGACGAGCACATTGACAACGATGTACGTCCCATCCCGAGGGCACCATCAATCATCCTCTGGGCGTTCGTCGGAGCTCTGCGGTGCGGGGTCTGGGATACGCCTCATGCGGAACGAGTTGAACACCCCGATCAGGCCCGCGAGGATGGGGATGAGTAGGGCGAATTGCAGGGCAAGAGGTCGCGCATCGGTGTTGATGCGGATGATCTCCTCCTGGATTTCGGGGGGTTGGCCGACGAGCAACTGTTCCAGCTGGGTGTTGCTCATGACCTCGGCGTCGTCCTCGAGCACCTGCGCCACCTGTTGCTGTTCTGCCGGCGGGAGCACGGCGCTCGACTGCGCCATCGCAGTGAACGTGAGGGACAGCGTTGCCAGCATGATGGCGCCCGCGAACGCCAGTCCGAACGAGAGCCCGAACGATCCCGCCGCGGAATTGACGCTGGCGGCTTCGCTGATTCGCTCCTCCTCGATCGGGGCGAGTGTGTAATTGTTGAGTTGAGACACCAGTAATCCCAACCCGGACCCGGCGATCATCAAGGGAATTACCAGGCCCCAACCGAACTCGGCACGCGGCACCAGTGGAATCAGTGCTGCGATCCCCACCGTCAGAAGCACGAATCCCCACCGGATGATGCTGCTCGGGCGCCGGTCGCCCGCCTTCTTGCCTGCGAGCAACGCCACTGCGAACATGCTGAGGGAGAGGGGTGCGAGGGACAATCCCGCCTGCATCGCGTTGTACTCGAGCACCATCTGTAGGTAGATCGGCAGCGCGATCATCGTGCCACCGAGGGCGATCTGCTGGAGCATCTGCCCGGTGATACCCAGGCGGAATATTTTGGAGCGGAAGAGATCAGGGTCCAGCAGCGTCGGCTTACCACCACGTTTACGCCGGACGAGCCAGTACGCCAACCCGGCCATCGCAATTGCACCGAGCGCCAGGAGTGCACCCACGGCTTCGCCGCCCTCCTGCCACACCAGGATGCCCAGCACGACGCCGCCCATGCCCAGAACGGAGAGCGCCGCTCCCACCAGGTCGATGACCCGAGGTCCGGTGTACCGAACGTCCCGGACGAGCCGGATGCCGGAAAGCACAACGGCGATGATGACGACTTCGAGCAGGAAACCGACGCGCCACGACAGATAGGTGGTGATGAAACCGCCGAGGAGCGGTCCGACGGCCGCGGCAATCGCCGCGGCCGCCCCGACCAGGGCGTAGACCTTCTTCTGGGCGGCCCCTTCGAAGTTGCCGTGGATCAGGGACTGCATGGCGGGCAACAGCAGCGATGCGCCGATTCCACCGAGTATTGCCCAAAAGACGATGATCGCGGTGAGACTCTGCGCGAGTGCCATTGCCGACGCACCCACTGCGTAGCCGAGCAGACCAAGCACGTAAGCGCGTTTGCGTCCGATGAGATCGCCGACTTTGCCGCCGATCAGGATGAACGCCGCAGATACCAGCGCCTCGAGCGCGATCGCCGCCTGAACGCCGCTGACTGTGGCGTCGAGGTCGCGAACCACCGAGGAGATCGACACGTTCATCAGCGACGTGTCCACCACGAGCACGAACATCGCCATCGCCAGCAGTAGTCCGAGCAGGCGCTGTGAGCCCGCTGCCTTCTCCGAGGGATTGCTGGTCTTCGGTCCTCCGTTCATCGATCACACCGTTCTCTCGTCGAAGAACGTCATCTGGCGATCTGGCCGTTCTGCACGGTGCCTCCGCGCCCGGCCGACACGGCCCAGATCACCACGGCGTTGAGGGCGATGATGGTGATCGCCCACATGGGGTAGTAGGGCAGCCAAAGGAAGTTGACGAGGATCGACACGGCGCAGATCACGATGGCACCCACTCGCGCCCAACTGGCACCGGTGAACAGGGCGATCCCGACTGCGGTGACGATCGCCCCCAACACCAGGTGCGTCCAGCCCCACGAGGTGAGGTCGAATTGATTGGGTAGTCGATTCCGGTGACGATCACCTCGTCCTTGGCGATCGCGGACAGGCCCTGGAGTACTTCGAGGACACCGACGGTGACGAGGAGGACCGCCCCGCCCATCGCGGTTCCTTGCGCCGCACCTTGCTTTACCAGAGATTTCTCGGACATAACCGTCCCCTTCCCGGGCAACGCGTGAAGTGTTCCGGCGAAATCATTGTCCTCCGAACTGGCCGGTTGGCGTGGCACTTCACAATAGGAATGCACCACCGCCAACCACCGGCCATGGCAGGTTCCGTGCGGGTAGGGTTATCGAGCAGCAGATCCCCACGCGCGGGACGAACTGGTATCGGATTCGTGGAGTGCGTCGGGTTGTTCGACACCGCTGCAACCCGAAGCAGGTGTGAGATGGCGCCACGAGACCAGGCAGGTCACGGCTCCGCCACCCTGCGCCGAGTGCTGATCCCGCTGGCGCTGGCACAGTTCATCTGCAGCTTCGCCGGCTCCAACATGAACGTGATGATCAACGACATCAGCGAAGACCTCGACACCAGCGTGCAAGGTGTGCAGGTCGCGATCACCATCTTCCTGCTGGTAATGGCGGCACTGATGATTCCCGGCGGAAAGCTGACCGACAAATACGGGCGCAAGCGTTGTTTCACCGTCGGCTTGCTCATCTACGGTGTCGGTGCCCTCATGAGCGCCGCAGCCCCGGGGCTGGGTGTGCTCATTCTCGGCAACTCCATTCTCGAAGGAGTGGGCACGGCGCTCCTGATTCCGCCGGTATACATCCTCACCACGCTGCTGTTCACCGAGGTCACCTCTCGAGCCCGAGCATTCGGGGCGATCAGTGCGATGGGTGGCATCGGTGCGGCTGCCGGGCCGCTGATCGGCGGGCTCATCACGTCGGCGATCAGCTGGCGGGCGGCGTTCGTGTTCCAGGCCCTGGTCATCGCGGTCATCATTTTGCTGGCCCGCAACATCACCGATCCGCTGCCGCCGGACCGCAGCCGTCCGTTCGATGTCGGCGGGGCACTACTCTCCGCGGTCGGCCTCATCCTTGTTGTGACCGGAATCCTTGCCGCGGACAACAACATCTGGTTGACGATCATTCTGATACTTGCAGGTGCCCTCGTGCTGGTGTGGTTTTTCTGGTCGGTGCGCGCCAAGGAACGCGCCGGCGCGGAACCGCTGCTGTCGAGCGCCTTGTTCCACAACCGCACTTCCAACCTGGGCCTGATCACCCAGAACACCCAGTGGCTGCTGCTCACCGGCGTCTCGTTCGTGGTCGCGGCTTACCTTCAGGTGGTTCGCGGCTACGACGCGATCGAGACGGGCGTGATCTTCACCGCGGAAACGGCGGGTCTGCTGGCCGCCTCCCTCGCTGCGGAACGGTTCGCGAAGCGGCGCGCGCAACGCACCCTGATCCTCGCCGGATTCCTCGTCGTGACCGGCGGCATTGCCGTCCTGTTGGCGCTGGTGAGTGGCACCCCGAGCGTCTGGGCGTTCGCGCCGGGACTGCTGCTGATCGGGCTGGGTCTCGGTGTCATGCTGACCCCGTCGGTCAACGTCGTGCAATCGAGTTTCGCCGAGCAGCTGCAGGGCGAGATCTCCGGGCTCTCGCGCAGCGTATCTAATCTCGGGTCCTCTCTCGGCGCCGCGATCGCCGGCACCATTCTCGTTGCCGGGATCACCTCCACCCCCGAGCGTTCGTATGCGCTTGCCATGATCGTCCTCGCGGCCGTCGGCTGCGTCGGGCTCGCCGCGTCCGTGCTACTCCCCCGCACGCTGTCGCCGCCGCTCCCACCCGATGGCGACGCCCGGCGTGCTTAGGTTGCACCTTTCGGCGCGTTCAGGGCTCACATCGCGGAAAGCGATTCCCCGCAACACATCCCGCCACTCTGACACTGGCGTGGTAATTGTGACTACCCCCGGACGAGTTCGGCGTTGCGCGGCGGGAAGGGTTCGCCGTTGTTGTATTTGCGTGCGAGAACGGCGAGGTAATGGGCGAGGGCTTCGTCGACGAGGTTGGACCAGCTGTTGGGGGCGCCGGCGATGTGGCCGATGGCGGCGACGGCATTCTTGCCGTCCTCGACCTTGGCGCGCTTGATGTAGACGGATTCCTGCTTCTTGTCTGCGGGGGCCCGTTTTGTAGTCTTCTTTTCCTCCCCAGGGGCCACCGGTTCGGCGGAGGCGGCTGCTTCCTGTGCGACGCCCACTCCCTGTTCGACGAGGTTCGGCAGTCGTCGCTTGCGGCGTTCGAAGGGGTTGTTGGCGGGTCCTGCGATGTCCACTCCCTGTTCGACGAGGTTCGGCAGTCGTGGTTTGCGGCGTTCGAGGGGGTTGTTGGCGAGTCCGGGCTTCCGTGTCACGCTCGTCAGCACGTCCACGCGGCGAGTTCTCGAGTACGTCCCCTCCGGGTGGGCGCCCGCGGGGGGCTGGTGGCGGCGTTCGAGGGGGTTGTTCGCGAGTCCGGGCTTACGTGTCGGGCTCATCACGAGGTCCTTTCGACGAGTTCTTGGGCGGCATCGCGGTAGGCCCGTGCTGCGGACGAGGACGGCGCCCACCTGACGACGGGTTCTTCGGCGCTGTAACTTTCGCTGACACGGACGGACTTCGGGATGATGGTGCGCATCGTCTGGTCGGGATAGGTCTCGCGGAGCGCGGCGAGGACCTGCTGGTCGATGACCTGTCCGAGTTCGACGCGGCCGCACAGAATGTGATTGAGCTTTGCAGTGGGGTTGAGCAGCTCGACCTGCTGGGTGATGTAGTTCTCGATCCGCATGAGTGCCTCGAGTTCCATGGCCCCCGTCATGACAGCGGCGAGCACTTCGGTGCAGGCGACGAGTGCGCTGATGGTCAGGTGGTCGAAATCTCCGGGGCAGTCGATCAGGTTGAAGTCGACGTCGGGGGCGCCGGCGAGGGCTTTGCGCAGGATGCCGTGGGCACCCGGCTTCTTGAGGAAGTAGGGCCCGACGGAGTCGAGTTCCTTGGTGGCAGGAATGAGGTGGATCCCGGACGCGGTGATGGTGGTGGCGTCTTCGATGCTCGACACCAGCATGAGTACCGACAGGACATCGTTGTCGACGGCTTCGGGCGTGGCGCCGAGCCAGGTGGTGGCGTTGCACTGTGGGTCGAGGTCGACGACGCGGACCGTGTAACCGGCTTCGACGAGGGCTTGGGCAAGGTTGACCGTGCTCGTGGTTTTGGTGGAGCCACCTTTATGGTTGACCACTGCGATGGTGCGGGTCATGGGCCTGTCCCTTCGTGAAAATATTGTGACGTAAAAGTACTCATCCGCGACGGCGTACGTGTCGCGTTGAGATTTTCAGTCCTGAGACCATCTCCGGCCGAGGAAAGATTTACTGTGACTATCGCGACGAGCAACCGGTCGACACTCACTGCCCAGACCGGTGATCCGTCACGGGCCTGACCTGCGAGCCTCCACGGATTGGCGTGTGGCGGAACGTTTCTCGTGAATCGATGCCATTAGCTCGGTCAGGCCGGTGTCGGCCGCGATCAGCCCCGCGATGTAGTCGTTCGCAGTCATGCCGTGCGCCTTCGCGGCGCTGGCAGCTGCTTCTTTGAGCTCTGGTGGCACCAGCGCCTTGACGACAGCACGGGTCCCCTTGCTGGGCCGCCCTCGGCGGCGGGAAGCAACAATCTCGGCCATGCCCGCAATTCTGGGACCAGAAAGTCGAACGACCTAACCGACACGCCGCACCCGGCAGAATTCCTCACGGCCGGTCATTGCTTGCAGGGCCGCAGGCATCGACGACCCGGGTGTTTCGCTCGGTGGTGTCTGCGGTCTATGCGGAGTGGTCGGGCGAAGGTGATGCGTGCCATCCGGGTTCGATCCAGGGTTGCTCGTCCGGGAGGCCGAGGCAGAAGCGTGCAGTGGGCGGGGTTGTGCCGAGTTCGAAGGAGACGGCCCCGAACGTCTGGGTCCGGCGTCCCTGCCGGGGTGTGACGCAAAGGGGTGCGGTGCGGTCGGCGAGAAGCACCTCGGCGGCGATGCGATCACAGGCCCTGTTGGTGTTCGCCTCGAGGAAGTCGAGGCGAGCCACGGAATCGGTAAACCGTCCTTCTCTCTGAAGTTCTCGTTCGGCATCCGGATCGATGTCGTCGTTCGCCAGCGGGTGGTTGGTGTGCAACAAGAGCGGTGAGCCTGCGGGGCAGCTGACCACCACCTCATCGGCCGAACACTCGACACCGTGGAATCCGTTCACATCCCCCACGGCGTAGTGCTGACCGCTCGCATGTGAGATGCGGTGCAGGAAGTCGACCGCCTGGTCGCGGGAAGAATGAGCAAGTGCACCCCGAATCGCAGCGGCCACCGGCAGCCCGGCGGAGTTGTGGCGCAACATGCCGAGGGCGTTCACGCAGACGCCGACGTCGTTGACTCCGGTCAATCCGATCATTCCCGCCGAACTGAGCACAAGTGCAGCGGGCCCGACGTCCGGACGGATGCGCAGAACGATCTGGGATCCGTCCATGAAGTCGGGCAAGTCCATGTTCTGGGCGAGATACACGCCATTGGCGTCGGCCTTTCCGAGGACACTGCAGCCGAGTTCGAGGTGTTTCCGGTGCACCCACCACTGTTCGTCCATGAATTTGTACGCAAGGATTTCCGCGAACGGGACCGCTGCCGCCTCCGCGATGCCGCGCATCTCCTCGGCCAGGTCGGGAACCGCGGCCTCCACCGTCGCAAGCAGTCCCGTCACCGCAAGTTGCTGGCGACTCCGAGCACTCGTACCCTCTCGCCACCGATCGAGGGCGGCATGTACCGAGTCGCGGGCCTGCTCGCCGTGGGCGCGGCCGCGCGCCCGCCCGTTTCCGGCACATTCGATGACCGTCATCGGACCTCCTCTCGGTCATTCTCGACTGCCGTGCGAATACAACCCGCAAGGTACGCCGGACAGGCGGCCGGGTGGGTGGGCGGCAGCATCAGACGCGTCGGTGTTCAGGACTTGACGGCACGGGTACACGTCTCGGTATGGATCAGTCGCAGACACCGTTGTTGGATGCGTTGGAGGAATATCATCGGCTCGACCGATATGGGTTCTCCCCACCGGGGCATCGTCAGGGACGCGGCGCGGACGATCGGGTGACGAAGGTCCTCGGCGTCGGTCCGTTCCGTTCGGACGTGCTCGCTTCCGGCGGTCTGGATGACCGGAAGTCGAGTAACGGCTACCTGTCCAAGGCCGAGCAGCTGATGGCGGAGGCGGTTGGGGCCGAGCAGGCCTTTTTCTCGACGTGCGGCAGCTCGCTGTCGGTGAAGGCCGCGATGATGGCCGTCGCGGGCAATGATCCCGGCGGATTGCTGGTCTCACGCGATTCCCACAAATCGATCGTGGCGGGGTTGGTGTTCAGCGGTGTGACGCCCCGGTGGATCACCCCACGTTGGGATGAGGAGATGCACTTCTCTCATCCTCCATCGCCGGACCAGGTGCGGGCCATGTGGGAGAAGTATCCCGACGCGGCAGGTGCCCTGATCGTGAGTCCCAGCCCCTACGGCACCTGTGCGGACATCGGTGCCATCGCGCAGGTGTGCCACGAGCGGGGCAAGCCGCTCATTGTCGACGAGGCCTGGGGTGCACATCTCCCCTTCCACGACGACCTGCCGACCTGGGCCATGGACGCCGGTGCCGATGTATGCGTGGTGAGCGTCCACAAGATGGGCGCGGGCTTCGAGCAAGGCTCGGTGTATCACGTGCAGGGTGACCTGGTCGACGGCACTCATCTGTCCGCGTGCGCGGACCTACTGATGACGACGAGCCCGAACGTGATGCTGTATTCGGCCATGGACGGGTGGCGGCGGCAGATGGTCGAGCGCGGTGCGGACCTGCTCGGCCGTGCTCTTGCGCTCGCCCGCCGCACCAGGGAACGAATCGCCGGAATCGACGGACTGACCGTACTCGAGGACCGGCTGCTCGGTGAGGAAGCGTCGCACGACCTCGACCGGTTGCAGATCCTCATCGACGTCAGCGAACTCGGTGTGTCCGGGTTCCAGTGCACCGACTGGGTGCGGGAGAACTGCCACCTCGACCTCGGGATGCACGATCATCGCCGAATCATGGCGACCATGTCGATGGCCGACGATGACGACACCGCCGACCGACTCGTCACCGCGCTCGACCAAGTCGCCCAGGCCGCTGCCTCTTTCGATCCCCCACCCTCGATTTCGTTGCCGAGCCCCGAGGAATTGCAGCTCGAATCGGTGCTGTCGCCGCGGGATGCGTTCTTCGGTAAGGCCGAGATGGTCGACGCCGGTGAGGCGGCCGGCCGAATCGCAGCCGAGCAAATCACTCCGTACCCGCCGGGTATCCCCGCAGTGGTGCCGGGAGAGCGGCTCGATCAGGCCGTCGTCGACTATCTGCGCAGCGGCGTGGACGCGGGCATGAACATTCCGGACGCGACCGATGCCTCACTCCAACAATTCCGGGTCGTTGTCGACAACTGATGAAGGACAACCGATTCCGCCGTCCATCCGGGTGACGACAAAAGGTGTCCCGCTACGCCGCTGGTCGACGTGCAGATCGGATGGCCATCGAGCGGGTGCGCGGGAGACCCTTGTGCTGTGGGCGGTTCATACGGAAGCCCGACGGGCGGTCTGCACGATCTGCGCGATCGCACGGCTGCAATCCGCTCGTGTGTAACCGAGCAGCGCAGTCTCGGTTGCGTCAGGCTCGTAGTGCATTAGGTTGCCCCGGCCCTGGACGATCATCGTGTCGGGCAGCAGGGGGTGCTCCTCGTCCCGTTCGTCGATGCTGCGTGTACCGCCCGCAGCGTCGACGAGCATCTGGAAGTATTCGCGAAAGGTCAGATTCTCGTCGCCGACGAGGTACGCCTTGCCCGGTTCAGCGTGTTGAAGTGCGCCCCAGATCGCCTGTGCAAGAGAATCAGCCGACATATAGTTCGATCCCCCGGGCGGCGCGAAGTCCGGGATATCGGGCAACTCACCGGCTGCCCACGCGATCATCCGCCCATACCGCCGCGCGGAGACTCCGGAGATGGCGCCGAGAATCGATGGCGGATTGAGAGTGGAGACGTTGAACGACTCGTCGGCGAGGGCCCGAGCACCCTCGTCGGCAGCACGTCGAGCCGCGATATAGGGAACGGTGTCGGCGAGGTCTGGACGCAGGTGGTGGTAGTAGCTGCCCACCTGGACGAAGCGCGGCACACCGGCGCGCTTGGCGAGCGCAGCGAAGCGGGGAATGCCGGAGATCTGCGTCTTCTCCCAGAACGCCGCTTGATCAACGTCTCCGCTCATGTGGCGCACGTCTTGGCCGGCGGCGAAGACAATGGCGTCGAAAGGGGAAAGCTGCTCGACGGTGAAGGTCTGCTCGGTGTAGTCACCGAGCAGGACCGGAAAGTCTCGGACCGGGGACTCGTCGCCGAGAGCGTTACGCGCTGCCACGGTGACGTCGTTGCCCTGCTCACGCAGATGTAGTGCGGTGTAGGCGCCGATCATTCCGGTGCCGCCGACGATAAGAACCTTCATTCGTGTTCGCCCTTCTTCGCGCCTGCCCCCAGCGCCGCTGGCCGAGGGAGCAGCGGGGTATGCGTGTGAGTGTTCTGGACCTCGGCGTGGATGGCCGGATGCATCGCCCAACCTAGCCGTTGATCACGGTCTTTTCGATTCGTAATTCCCACTCAGTGGTCATCGGTGGGGCGTGTGGCTCGATCTCCCGGCCACCGCGTGCGGGGACTTCTGTCTGATGATCTCGAAACTACGGTACGAGATTCTGATTCAGGTCACGTCCATTGGTCTCGGGAGTGAGTGCGAGTGCTCCGATCGAGGCGAGAGCGGTGATTGCGGCAATCAAGCTCAACGGCACACTCGACCCGGTTGCCGCGACCAGGCCGCTGGCGATCAGGGGAGTGAATCCGGCACCGAGAAGGGCTGCGCTCTGGTACGCCATGGAAACTCCTGTGTAGCGCACACGGGTAGCAAACATTTCGGACAGCAGCGGCGTCAGCGGCGCGTACATTGCATTCTGCAGGAGTTGCGCAAACATCAAAGCGCCTACCATGACCAACATGGATTTCGTGTTGATCATCGCATACAGCGGAAACGCGAACAACACCGTTCCGATGGCCCCGGAGATCATGACTCGACGTCGACCAAGCCGGTCTGAGAGGGTCGAGAACAGTGGTATGAAGACGATCGATATGGCGACCACTGCGAGAAGCGCACCCATGACATCGGAGACCGCATAGCCAATTCCGGATGCGTAAGCCACAACATGCGTACTTGTCAGGGAGGTCAGGGCAAACGGAGCCAGGCCGGCGGCTACCGCCAAGACGAGTTGCTTCGGACGGCGAAGTACCTCCAGAGCGGGACTGCGCCTGTCCTTTCGTTTGGCTGACGCCTCCACGAAAATGGGACTCTCGACCACGTGGAGTCGGACGTAGAGTCCGATCACCATCAGGATAGCGCTCAACAGGAAGGGAATTCGCCATCCCCAGGTCAAGAGCGCAGATTCCGGGAGGAGAGTCACGACCGCAATCGCTGCCGTCGACAGAAGAAAGCCGAACGGTGTTCCGAGTTGCATGATCCCGGCCCACCGCCCGCGGCGGTCCGCATCCGCGTGTTCGACGACCATGAGCGCCGCACCTCCCCATTCTCCACCCACCGCGATGCCTTGAATAACGCGAAGGACGATGAGCAGGATCGGCGCGAGGATTCCTATCCCCTCATATGTGGGCAGCATTCCGATCAACACACTGGCGATACCCATAGTGGTCATGGTGATTACCAGCATCGACTTTCGGCCGAGCTTGTCACCGAAGTGCCCGAATATCACACCGCCGAGCGGTCGCGCGGCGTAACCGGCGGCAAGGGTTCCGAATGCGGCAACTGTACCGACAGCCGGATTCGAGGCCGGGAAGAACAGTTGCCCGAATACGAGGGCAGCCATGGTGCTGTAGAGAAGAAAGTCGTAGTACTCAATGGTTGTTCCCAGGAGGCTTGACAATGCGACCTTGCGGAGCAGGGATCCGTCGTGCGAGGAAAGACGGTCCTCGGTGGGTGTCGCCTGGCGTGCGGGCGGCACTTGGGGCGGATTCGTCATCAGGTGCTCCTTTGCAGATTTACACGGAAGCTGACTGGCGATGGGCATCCGAACCGATCGGATCGGAAGGGCCATTTCGCCAGTAGGGTTGAGACAAAAGCCATTTCACCGGTTCACCATCATCGGTCAACGTAGTTCGCCTTGCACGGAGTCCGGCGGCGTGCTTTTGCATTGCCCACGGGCTCGATGAAATCCGAAAGACCGTGTGGAGCGGTGTGAACCTCCCGGTGACCGGGAGCAAAGGGGTATCGCGGCACCGACATGTCATGAGATGACAAGCATGACCCTCACTTTCACACCAGGCGCACTGTTGCGCGGCCGGCGTGCCGTCGTCACCGGCGGTGTGGCCGGCATCGGAGCCGCAAGCGCGCGCAGCTTCGCGGCCCACGGCGCGCATGTCCTCATCGCTGACGTGAACCCGATCGGAGACGTCGACTTCGACGGTGCCGCCGGTGGGCGACTGGACGCGATCGTGGCCGACGTCTGCTCTTCGCAGGTAGAACCGGCACTGGTCGAGCACCGACCGGACATCCTGGTCAACAACGTCGGCCACTTCGTACGCGCGCCCCAAGAGTTCACCGCCGACACCGCCGAGCAGTGGGCCGGCCTACATGAAGTGAACTTCGCCCATGCGCTGCGGCTGACCCACGCACTACTTCCGGGGATGACCGAGCGCGGCCGCGGAGCGGTGGTAAACCTCACCACCGTCGAGGCGCACCGAGCGATTCCGGGGCACACCGTCTACTCCGCATACAAGGCGGCGCTGATGCAATTCACCCGCTCGCTCGCGGCCGAGGTGGGTCCGGCGGGAATCCGGGTCAACGCGGTTGCCCCGGACCTGATCGAAACGGCACAAGTTCCCTACGGAGACTTGGTGCCCGAGCAGGACCGCGCGCTGTGGCCGTTGTGGTCACCGCTCGGTGGCCCCGGCAAACCCGAGGACGTCGCGGGTGCCGCGCTGTTTCTGGCCTCCGACCTGTCCCGGTTCGTCACGGGCAGCACTATCCACGTCGACGGCGGCACGCACGGTGCCGGGGGCTGGGTGCCGCGCCCGACCGGTGGCTGGACAAACCGCCCCCGAAACCCTTGACCAAAAATCGAATAACCGCCGGCCGCAGTCGTCCTACCCGATCCGAATTACGAGTGCAGAGCGACCGGGTGTTCGGTAGCGCTGTCATCGTCGTGGTCCGGGGGTGACGACTCGGTGCCCGCAAGCTCGTCAAGGAGAGCAAGTCCTTTGTGCGCCCAGTCGATCTCGGACCGGCTCCGGGCGATCATGCCGTCGTAGGTGTAAGCCTTGTACGCGATGATCCGTGCGTGTTCGTGCGCCGGGTAGTGATCGAGTCGCCGGACGATTGCTGGATCCGTACCGGCCTTGATTCCGTCCCGGACGGCGGTGAGCAACTCGACTTGAGTGCTGTAGTACTCGATGTGCTTGTGCAGGATTTCCCGCGCACGATCAGGGTCTGCCCATTCGAAGTAGGCGGCCTGCATGTGGTGGGCATCGCGTTCAGGGGCGTGGTCGAGCGGAGTATTCATCCACGCTCGGAAGGCGGCGATGCCGTCGTCGGTGATGCTGTATTGCGTTTTGGTGCTCCGGGGTCCCCACCTGACCTGCTCGCCCTCGATCAATCCGTCTTTCTGCATGCGGCGCAGTTCGGGATAAATCTGCGAGTCGGGTGCGTGCCAGACGTGCCCGACGGAACCCCCGAACCGTTTGGCGGCGTCATATCCGGTGAGCGGGCCCGCCGTGAGCAGGGCCAGCAATGCGTAGCGAAGGCTCATGTCTCCTCATCGGCCGGGCTGTCTTGCCAATCACTATATCGATAGATAGTGTGTGCGTCACATCACCCAATAGCTATGCATGTAGTTATTGCGGATCTCAGTAGGTGACGACCCCCAAGGACATCGCATGACCGATCTCGGCCCGGGCGGCGCGACCGCCAAGAACATGGCCTTCCCCCTCAACGCGTGGTACGTCGCGGCGTGGGACTACGAAGTGACCTCCGCGAAGCTGCTTGCCCGCAGGATTGCCGACAAGCCGATGACGCTTTACCGCACCACGGACGGCCGCCCGGTAGCCCTTGCCGATGCCTGCTGGCATCGGCTCGCCCCGTTGTCGCTGGGCACCCGCATCGGTGCGGACGAGGTGCAGTGCCCCTACCATGGCCTGCGTTTCAACTCCGCCGGGCGATGCACCAAGATGCCGGCGCAGGAGACGATCAACCCGTCGGCGATGGTGGCGTCCTACCCTGTCGAACAGCGTCACCGGTTCCTGTGGGTGTGGCCGGGGGATCCGACGCTCGCCGACCCCGCCACGATTCCCGACATGTTCCAAATGGACTCGCCGGAGTGGGCGGGCGACGGCCGCACCATCGACGTTCAGGCCAACTACCAGTTGGTGCTCGACAATCTCATGGACCTCACCCATGAAGAGTTCGTCCACTCCTCGTCCATCGGACAGGAAGAACTCAGCGAGTCCGAATTCGTAGTCACCCACGACGAGCGAACGGTCACGGTCACCCGTTGGATGCACAACATCGACGCGCCACCCTTCTGGCTGAAGAACATGCGTGACAAGTTCCCCGGGTTCGAGGGCAAGGTCGACCGCTGGCAGATCATCGAGTTCCAGGCCCCTGGCACCATTCGCATCGATGTCGGTGTGGCCAAGGCCGGCACCGGTGCCCCCGAGGGTGATCGCAGCCAGGGTGTCAACGGCTTCGTGATGAACACGATCACCCCGGTCGACGAGAAGACGGCGCTGTACTTCTGGGCCTTCCAGCGCAACTACCGCCTCGAGAGCCAACTGATCACCACCCAGCTGCGCGACGGAGTGCACGGCGTCTTCGGCGAGGACGAGGCCATGCTCACCGCTCAGCAGGCCGCCATCGACGCCAACCCGGACCACGAGTTCTACAACCTCAACATCGACGCGGGCGGGATGTGGGTCCGCCGCATCATTCAGCGCATGATCGAGAGCGAGCGCCTGCACACCGCGAATATCGATGCTCTCGCCGCCGAAACGGTGAACTGACATGACCGACAACAAGATTCTCTGGCAGCACGGCCAGGTCACGACCGTCGAGCCCGCCGCCGACGGCATCGCCAAGATCGTGATCGCCACCGAACACTCCCATCGCGCAGCCCCCGGATCGCATGTGGACGTCCGCATCGACAGCGGCGACGTCCGCTCGTATTCGATCGTCTCCGGCGCCGCCGACGGCCGTAGCGTGACGCTCGGGGTCCACCTGTCCCCCACCTCCCGCGGTGGGTCCCGGTATATGCACACACTGCAGGCCGGTGACCGGATCGAGCTCACCGCACCACTGCAGAACTTCCCGCTGCGTGTCGGCGCACCGCGGTATGTCCTGCTCGCCGGAGGAATCGGCATCACCGCGATGGCGGCCATGGCGGCGGTGCTGCGGCGGGTCGGGGCCGACTACCGTTTCGTCTACGTCGCGCGCAGCCAGACCGCGATGGCGTTCCTGCCGGAACTGCTCGCCTTGCACGGCGACCGCCTGGAGGTTCACATCGACGACGAGGGCACCGGACTGGATGTCAGGGCACTCGTCGCCGCCGTCGACGAGGTGACGGAGTTGTACATGTGCGGGCCGATTCGGTTGATGGATGCCGTCCGCCGCACCTGGGTCGAGCGAGATTTGCCGCTGCCGAATCTTCGATACGAAACCTTCGGAAACAGCGGGTGGTTCCGGGCCGAGGAGTTCGTCGTGAACATCCCGCGGCTCGGCATCGAGACCACCGTCCGGTCGGGTGACTCACTGCTCGACGCTCTCGAGCGAGCCGGCGCGGACATGATGTTCGACTGCCGCAAGGGCGAGTGCGGTCTGTGCCAAGTCGATATCGTCGACGTCGAGGGCACCGTCGACCACCGGGACGTGTTCTTCAGCGAAGAACAGAAGGCCAACTCGAAGAAGCTGTGCGCCTGCGTGTCCCGCGTAGTGTGCGCCGAAGGCGGCGGCAGCGCGACCTTGACCCTCGAGGTCCCATGACCGCCGGCGTCGGACCGTTCGTGGTTCCCCAGGTCGGACTGACCTGGGGAATCAAGCGCAGCTTCATCCGCTATATCGCCACGCTGCCCGACGGTCGCCACTCGATGTCCGACGGCGCGTATCTGGGCGAGACGAGCTACTTCACCTTCCCCCCGGTTCCCTCACCGGATGTGCCGCAGGTGATGCGGTTCGGCGGAGTGGTGCGCATCGGTGGACACGGTGGGATGCTCGACCTCCTGATTGCAGAGCCGTGGGTAGAGATGACCGAGTCTGGGCCGATCCTGACGGTCGTAGATCCCACCGGCCCGCCGGATCGAACCCGGCGAATCACACTGGCCGAGCTGCACCCTCAGGATTCAGGACTGGCCGAACGGCAGTACACCGCGACCCTCGCGGACGCCGGTTCGGCGATCTTCGATCATCACTACCCGGCGGGTACCGAACTCGACACGGTCGTCATCCAATAGACCCGCTTGCCGCCGCCGGGGTGGTCCCGCCGGCGAGAGCGGCATGCCACTGCGCCGTCAACACGTCGATCACGTCGGAGAGGTCGGCCGGAGCGGAGCGGACGAGCACGAAGTACAGGGTGCGCTCGAAGCCGAGCATCGTCGTGACCAGCGTCAGTCGTGCCCGTTCCCGTTCCGGGCCGTCCGGGTAGCGGCCGAGGAAGGTCGTCATCGCGTCCGCCGCTTCCGACAGTGTTTGGTACCACCGCTGCGAAACGATCGGTTCCACCGACAAGGCGTGCTCGAGGGTTTCGAGTTGCTGACGCCCGTCCACCCACAGCTGCGAGCTGTTCTCGACCCACCGCCGCAGGCCGTCGATATCGGTCGGATCGAGCGAATCCAGCGTTCGGTAGCTGTCGACGACCTCCGGACTGAGTTGTTCGAGCATGGCGTCGACCAGCTCGGCTTTGGCCTTGAAGTGCAGATAGAGGTTGGCGCGGCTGATGCCGGCGGCCTTCGCGATCGACTCCATGGTGATCTTGTCGTAGCCGTATTCGGAGAACAGGGGAATCGCACACTCGACGATGCGGGCGCGAGTGGCCCTCTTTTTCTTGCCCACGCGCGGTGCGGACGAGTTGGTCGAAGATGCGGTTTCCGTCGTGCTCATGTGGTCAGCCTATCGGGCCGCGACCAGCACACCGAACAGAACTAGACGAGAATCCAGAAAAAAACTAGACATGGATCCAGTTTTTGGTATCGTGTGTCTTGCACCACTCACGAGCCGTCATCGTGCTCGTCCCCTTTCTCGAGGAGTCTCTCCATGAAACTTGCTGGAAAAGTCGCATTCGTCACCGGCGCTGGATCAGGAATCGGCGCCGCCACCGCCCGGTTGTTCGCCGAGCACGGTGCGACCGTCATCGGCGCCGACATCTCCGAAGGCAACGTCAAAGAAGTACTGTCCGGAATCGACCACGGTGAAGGCATCGCCCTCGACGTCGCCGACAGCACCGCCGTCAAGGAAGCCTTCGCGCACGTCGAAAACCGCTACGGCGCACTCCATGTGCTGATCAACGCCGCCGGCATCAACGCACCGACCCGCGAGGAGAATGAGCGCCTGGTCGACGTCAACGTCCGAGTATTCGAAGCACGCAAACGCGGCGAAATCCTGCACCCGGACTTCCTGTCCGGAGTCACCGACGAGCACTTCGATCGCGTCCTCGCCGTCAATCTCAAGGGCCCCTTCTACACCATCCGTGAAGCTGCCCCGCTGATGAAGCGATCCGGTGGCGGGTCGATCGTCAACATCTCCAGCGTGTCCGCGCTGGTGGGAACACCGATGCCGTTGTACTACCCGGCCTCGAAGGCCGGTGTTCTCGGCATGACCCGGGCCGCAGCCGGAGAACTCGCGCCGCACGACATCCGCGTCAACGCCGTCGCACCGGGCGCGGTGGACACACCGTTGCTGCGCGCACAGCCCGACGAGATCGTCGATTCCATCGCCGGTGTGCAGCCGATATCGAGCCTGGCCAAGCCCGAAGACCTCGCCGCCACCATGCTGTTCCTCGCCTCCGACGACAGCAAGTACTACACCGGACAGACGCTGTCACCGTCCGGCGGCCTCTACATGTAATTCCGCCCGGACGCACCGACAAGAGAGCACAACCATGAGCACACCCACGATCACTTTCGACCAGAACGCCCTGAGCCGCATCCGCACCTCGATCACCCAGGACATCGACGCCGGACGCTACGACGGCGCTGTCATCGCCATCGCCCGCCACGGCGAGATCGGACTGCACGAGGCCATCGGCTACGCCGACCGCACCACCGGACGCACCGCAACTGTCGACGACGTCTTCTGGATCTTCTCGATGACCAAGGCGTTCACCAACATTCTGGTTCTACAGGCCATCGACCGCGGTCAGCTGGATCTGACCACTCGGGTCGTCGACGTCATCCCCGAGTTCGTCGGCCGCGACCCGTTCCGCGCCGCGAAGAAGGATCGCGTCAACGTCGGTCATCTGTTGACGCACCGCGCCGGTCTCGTCGCCACCCCCACCCCTCTGCCGTACTCCGAGCTCGGCAACCTCGACGCGGTGATCGACGCGATCAGCCAGCTCGACGTCGTCGGTGAGCCGGGCGGGACCTTCAACTACTCACCCACCCTCAACCACGCGCTACTCGGAGAGATCGTCCGCCGCGTCACCGGATACCGCAGTTTCGGGGAACTTCTCGCCAAGGAACTCTTCGCCCCGCTGAAGATGAACAACACCGCACTCGGAGCCCCCAAGGCATGGGCCGATCGGATGGTGCCCATCAAGGCACACTTCCCACCCGGCGGATGGCTCAAGTCGTCGGACATCGAGGTCATGCAGGAAATCGTCGTGGAGGGGGCAGAAATGCCGTGGGTCGGCGCGGTATCCACCACCAGCGACATCTTGCGTTTCGCGGAAATGATCCGCCGTGGAGGCGAACTCGACGGTGGGCGTATCCTTTCGCCGAGCATCCTCGATCTGGCCACGACCCTGCAGACCGGCACAGCGCCGAACGATCTGTACGCGATGCTGTGCCACGCTCGCGGCTGGGACGTACCCCCCGGGAACTTCGGTCTCGGTTTTGCGCTGCGCGGTGAAGGGGTGTACCCGACGTTCTTCGGCGCATCGACCAGCCCGCGCACCCACGGCAACTACGGCGCCGGATCCACCCTGTTCTGGGTCGACCCCGACAAAGACCTCACGTTTGTCTGCCTCACGGCCGGCGTGATGGAGGAAGGCGACAACCTCGCCCGCTTCCAGCGGCTGTCCACCATGGCCGCGGCCACAGCCCTCTGAACGGACCTCGACATGACCAGCACCTTCGGGCAGCGACCCGCTGCACCACCAGAGTTCAATCCGCTGAGTGACAGCGCACTACTCGACCCGGCCTCGATGTACGACCAGATCCGCACCGAGCAGCCCGTGTTCTGGCACGAGCAGCTCGGCACCTGGGTCGTCACCCGCCGCGAAGACGTAGAGACGGTCCTGATGGACTGGAAAGCCTTTTCCTGCAGAGGTAACGGCGGAAACGTTCCCGTGCCCGAGCAGTTCACCTCCACCGTGACCTCCGAGCTGATGGCGCACATCTCCATCAGCATGGACCCGCCGATCCACACCGAGATGCGTCGGGTCGCCCAGCGAGGCTTCCTCAAGCCGGTCATCGACGCCCTCGAGCCGGAGATCGAAGCCCGCGCCCATCGCATTATCGATCGGCTCGCCGACCGTGGTACTGCCGAGCTGATGGAGGACTATTGCCTCGAGCTCACCACCCAGACGCTGATGGCGCTGATGGACCTCCCGGACTCGTTCGAGCCGATGATGCGGCAACTGCGCGACGACCACTTCGCCGTCCTCGCCAGCGGACGAGAGCCGATGGAGGAGCCGCGCCGCACCGAGGTGTGGACGCGGTACACCACTGCGCAACTCGAACTCCGCAAAGTGGTGCGTGAACGCCGTGACAGCACCGCGTCGGATCTCATTTCGGTGATGGCCTCGGCACGCAACCGCGACGGCGAACCCACGCTGTCCGATGAGCGTGTGGCGCTTCATCTGTGTGAGTTCTCGGCCGCCGGGACCGACACCACCGCCCAGGGCATGGCGAACGCCGTCATCTTCCTCTCGCGCAACGAAGATCAACTCGCCGAGGTCCAAGCCGATCCGAGCCTGTGGCCCAGGGTGTTCGAGGAGACCCTCCGTCGCCGCCCGTCCGCGCCGTTCGCATCACGGCAGGCCACCCGTGACGTCGTATTGTCCGGGGTCACGATCCCCGCCGGTGACATGGTGTGGGTAGCACTGGCCAGCGCCAACAACGACCCCGACCATTACCCGGAACCGAAGAAGTGGAACATCCACCGCGACGAACCCACCGACCACTACGCCTTCACCAAGGGCCGACACACCTGCCTAGGCCAGCCCCTCGGTCGTACCCAGGGCACCGCAGGCGTCCGTGTCCTGTTCGAACGACTGCCCAGCCTGCGCATCGCTCCTGATTTCGAACAGGACTTCCTCCCATTGGTCATGCTTCCGATCCGGCGCAGCCTCGTCGCGAACTGGGATCCGGCCGACAGCACGACCAGCTAGCAAGTCGACAAGGACCATCCCATGCATACGACGCCCCTCACAGATGCGGCCACACCGTTGCTCACCTCCACGGAATCCCGGATGGAGCTGACGATCACGGCACGAACCCCGGTTGCGGACTCCGTCGTGGAGTTGACGCTCACCCACCCGGCCGGGTGGCCACTGCCCAACTGGGCCCCCGGCGCACATCTGGATCTCGTCCTCGGACCCGATCTCATTCGCCAGTACTCCCTGTGCGGTGACCCGAGCGATCGCGCCTCCTACCGGGTGGCGGTGCTACGCGAACCCGACAGCCGCGGGGGTTCCCTTGCGGTGCACGAAAAACTTGCCGTCGGCGACACCATCGTCACCCAGGGACCGCGTAACAATTTCGCGTTGGTCGACGCACCGGAGTATCTGTTCATCGCCGGGGGAATCGGAATCACTCCACTGATTCCGATGATCGCCGCTGTGGAAGCCCGTGGCATTCCCTTCCGTCTCGTGTACGGCGGCCGCGCACGAGCATCGATGGCTTATGTCGAGTTACTGGAAAGCCGCTACCCCGGGTGTGTCGAGGTTTGTCCCCAAGATCAGGTGGGACATCTCGATCTGCCCAAGATCCTCGGCGAGCACCGACCCGAACGGCTGGTATACACCTGCGGACCTGCACCGCTACTCGACGCAATCGAACGATTCTGCACGTCGTGGCCGTCCGGATCGGTGAATATGGAACGCTTCCGGGCGAAAGAAGCCGACCCCGGTGCAATCGACACCGAATTCGAGGTCGAGCTGACGCAAACGGGTGTCACGGTCACGGTCCCCGCCGATCGGTCCATCCTCGATGTCGCCGAAGAAGCTGGCGCAGTCGTGATCTCGTCCTGCCGGGAAGGTACCTGCGGCAGCTGCGAGACGCCCATACTCGAAGGCACTGCCGATCATCGTGATTCGCTGCTCACTCAGGAGGAGAAGGACGCCCAGGAGACGATGTTCATCTGCGTCTCCCGCTCCTGCTCGGGCCGACTGGTGCTCGACCTGTGAGCGTCCGGTCGCCATTCGAGGTCGAAACCCCACACAGAAGGACAATGATGACAGCGAGTGCAAACCGCGCGGTGACTTATGTCGGCCCCGGCAAGGTCGAAGTGCGTGAGATCGAATTCCCGAAACTCGAACTGCGGGACGGACCGGGGGTCAACCCGGCCAATGTCGGACGCAAGTGCGAACACGGAGTCATTCTGAAGGTGGTCTCCACCAACATCTGCGGAAGCGACCAGCACATGGTTCGGGGCCGCACCACCGCCCCCGAAGGATTGGTCCTCGGGCACGAAATCACCGGTGAAGTCGTAGAAGTGGGCCGGGACGTCGAATTCATCAAGGTCGGCGACTTGTGTTCGGTGCCGTTCAACATCGCCTGCGGCCGGTGCCGCAACTGCAAGGAACGCAAGACAGGCATCTGCCTCAACGTCAACCCCGACAGGCCCGGATCAGCATTCGGGTATGTCGACATGGGCGGCTGGGTGGGCGGTCAGGCCGAATACGTTATGGCACCGTACGCCGACTTCAATCTGCTCAAGTTCCCCGACAGAGACCAGGCGCTGGAAAAGATCCGCGACCTGACCATGCTCTCGGACATCTTCCCCACCGGCTATCACGGCGCTCTCACAGCGGGCGTGCGCGCAGGATCGACTGTCTACGTCGCGGGCGCCGGCCCAGTCGGACTCGCCGCGGCGGTCGGTGCCCAGCTCCTCGGCGCTGCTGTCGTTATTGTCGGCGACCTGAACGCCGAGCGCCTTGCTCAGGCTCGCTCGTTCGGTTGCGAGACCGTCGACGTCTCCCACGGCGCCCCGCAGGACCAGCTCGAGCAGCTGCTCGGCGTCCCCGAGGTCGACGCAGCAATCGATGCCGTCGGCTTCGAAGCACGTGGTCACGGCGGCGACGCCGGGCACGAACAGCCCGCGGCAGTACTCAACTCACTGATGGAGCTGACCACCGCCGGTGGCGGCATCGGCATCCCCGGACTGTATGTCACAGGCGATCCCGGCGCCGCCGACGACGCCGCGAAAGCTGGATCACTGTCATTGAGTCTGGGCACCGGCTGGGCGAAATCGTTGTCGTTCGCCACCGGACAGTGCCCGGTCATGAGCTACCACCGCGAGCTGATGAACGCGATCCTCGCGGACCGGGTGCAGATCGCGAAAGCCGTCAACGCGACCGTCATCACGCTCGATGATGCACCGCGCGGATACAGCGCCTTCGACAGCGGAGTGGCCCAGAAGTTCGTCATCGATCCACACGGGATGATCGCGGTCTGACCCCCGTTCGTGGCTCCTCCATCCACTCCATGAAACAGGTGAGTCTGGCGACCACTGCCCTGCCGGTCGGGGACGAGATTTGGCTGGGGACGCTCAGTGGTGACCGGATCGTGCGGTCGACCCGGGGCTGAGCCCAATGACCACCACGGATCTCCTCGTGGTGGTCACTGGTCGGGCGAGACGATCGTCTAGCTGGCCGCATCGTGACGTGCCCCAGGTACGAACCTACGCCGCCGTGATAGGGGCAGGTGGTGTTTCGATTGGTGACTTGGATTCTGCTGCAACAGTTGTCGAGAGTCTGACCAGTGCGAGCAAACACGCCATGGACACTGCCAACGCGACCACGATCGCCGCGGCAATCGCGTACGGCGTGCCGGTAGCGTCTACTTAAATCTCATACTATCTGCCACTGACGTGGCCGATGCCGGAGATGTAGGTACGTCACGGCTACCCGTAACACCGTGCGATGTGGCGGGTTTGACCGTGTCCCACACCGACGCTCGAGGTGCAGGAACATTCTTTTTCTGATTCACCCCCGCCTGTGGTGTCGCGGTGGGAACACTGCGGCGGACCCGGCGATGCCGTGGCCGGCTCGGGGTGGGACTGGTCTTGTCGCGGCACTGCCGGACCGGCGCATGCTCGGTGTTCCGGATTTCCGGGTTCTTCCCGCGCTTGCGAACAACTCTGCTGCGCCCGAGCAGTGCACGTTTAGCGAGGTTCACCGCTGCTACGTGGTCACGATTGCCGCCTACCTTGCACCGCGCGCACCACGCCCGGTGATAGCCGCCCGGGCGGGAGAGTTTGTCGTTGCAGCCCGGGCACAGCGCCGACGTGCCGCGGGCCGGGACGGACACCACCGTCACGCCGACCCCCGCGGCCGTGTGTGCGAGAGCGTCGACGGCTTTGCGGCGGGCGGACTGCGCGGCCCGATTATTGTTCACCCGGCCGTGACCCCGGGTTTCGAGGGTGCTGAGGTCTTCCACCCCGATCACTGCCGCGCCGGCCGCGGCGGCATAGTCGACGATGTGACGGACGAAGTGAAACGCTAGTTCCCGGTTGATCTTGCCCCGTTTGACACCGACCGCGGCGCGGTGGGCGTCGAGGACCGCGATCTTCTCTTCAAGTTCGGTGCGCACCTGCGGTGGTGCGGTCGCGGCGAGCCGCGTCAGGCGTGCGGCCTTGCGGTGCAGGTGTTGGCCTTCCGCTTGCAGCCGGGCCAGTTTGATTCCCAGGCCCCGGTCGTCGTAGGTGAAGCCCCGGTAGTCCGAGACCAATCCGTCGGGGCGTTCGGTGACGATGGCGGCCGCTCCGAGTGTGGTTGGTGACCAATCCACTCCCACGGCGGTTGTTGCCGCGTTCAGATCAGTGGTGGGCACGTGCTCGGTGGCAGCGCAGCGCAGCAGCAGCCCTCGGTGGTCGAGGACGAGGGTCGGCAGATGCCAGTCCGTGATTGCTCTGGTGTGCAGGTGTGGTGGGATCGCGGCGGTCAACCGGACCCGCCGCCAGTGCGCCCGATCTGTCGGGGCGGCGGCGGTGGGCAGTTTGACCGTCAGCACCATGACGGCGTCTGCGACGGTGATCTGCGAGAGTTGGCGATCGGCAGAGGAAAGCCTGGCCATCACCGGCGTCTGCGGCGGTCCCTGCACGTCGGTGATCCGCAAGCAAGTAGTGGGAGCACCCGCGCTTGCGGTGGTGCGCGAGCGCGCTGCGAGTTGTCGTGCCACGCCGCGCGCGAAGCCGGCCGGCACACACTCACCCGCAGCAGTCGGCGGCGCGATTCGGCCGGTGACGGGGTCGAACCTGGCCGACAGCGAACCGATGGCGGTATCCCGATACGCCAAGGTCCGCAGAGTGCCGATCGCCTGGGAGGTGACCACCCGGGTCACCCGCGACGGCACGTACACCCCGGTCGGGTAGGACGGGTTCCACCCCAGACGCGCCGCAGCGACATGCCCCTGCATCGGGAGCTTCCGGCCCGAACTGTCACGTCCGGCGGCGAGGGCATCGAAGGTGGCCGGTTGCCACAGCCTCGACACCAACTCCGATTGCGCGGCGCCGATCAACTCGAGCAGCCACCGCACACGACGATCGATGGTATCGAGCCCGATCGGGGCGTCGGTAGCATCGTCGACCGCCCTGTACAGGCGGGTGGTGTACGAAAACTGACGCGGCACAGTGAATCCGGCAACAGTCATCGGCTATCCCTCCTCCAACCTCGCTGCCGCATCGCCCGAGAAGTCGGCGTTGATTCTGTTTCGACCGCAGCCGGTAGCACCGGCCCGAAAACGACGCGAGCAACGCCATGAAGTCATCCATCAACTCCTCCACCAGCGACTTGTCGCCATGCTCCCGCAGGACCTCGACCGTAACCCCGACCACCGACAAATACCTTTCGATCCAGGCGACTCCGAACCGGGCCAACCGATCCCGCCACACCACCCGCACCACCGTGAAGTGGCCTTGGGCGGCGTCGTCGAGCATCCGGTCCAAACCGGCCCGCGTTAGTCATCGGCCGGAGGGGGCACTACCGACTCTGTCATTCGATCTCCTTCGGTATGGATCGGCATCACCCCGACGGGTAATGCCCATATGTGCTGTCAGTGTTTACTTTTCGAGTCGCAGAGGGATGCTTGACCAGCCGGTACGCAGCGCTCTGCCCGATGTCTCGGCGGGTGCGGCGAGCGTAATGGAACGGGTGCCCGCGAGAAGCTGCGTTCCGAACGCGAGAAGTTCCTGCCGCGCGATGGGCGCGCCCACGCACATGTGCGGACCGAATCCGAACGTCAGGTGCTGGTTGCGGTCGCGATCCAACCGAACCCGGTGCGGATCGGCGAACCGTTCCGCGTCGCGGTTGGCTGAGGCGACGTTGATCGCGACGAGCTCGTTTGCCGGGACTGCGGTGCCGGCAATCGTGACTTCGGCGGTGGTTCGACGAACGGTCTGATGCAGTGGCGGCCTCAGGCGCAGCACTTCCTCGATGGCAGCGGGTAACAGATCCGGGTCGGCCCGCAGGCGGGCCTGGTCGTCGGGGTTCGTGGCCAGGTAGTGCGCCAATGATCCCATCGCCGAGCTCGTGGTATCTGCGCCCGCGGCGAAGATCTGGGTCCCGAGCGAGAGCACCTGTTCACGTGAGATCGTTTCGCCGTCGGGTCGCAGTTCGAGGATCCCACTCATCACATCGTGTTCGGGGTCCCGCGGATGCTCGGTGCGATCGGCGATCAGGGTGTTCACTGCGTCGTCCCACAACGTCGCCTGCAGGGCGCCGAAGGCTTTGATGTCGTGGCGTAGAGCGTCGGCGCGGTCGAGGGTGGCAGCGAGTTCGACCCATCCCTCGTCGCTCAGTCCGAGCAACACCGAAAGCACCTGTGGCGGAACGGTACGCGCGACGGACCGGTAGATGTCCCCCTCTCCTGCTTCGATGAGCGGAGTGAGTTGTTCGGCCACGATGTGGTCGATTTCCGGTGACAGCCGCGCGACCCGGTCGGGTCGGAAGTACCTGTTGAGGAAGGTTCGGTAGAAGGTGTGTTCCGGCGGATTCGTTGCGATGGGTATCGGCCGATTCGGCGACGGGTACTCGACGAAGGGGCGCCCACTCGCAAAGTTCTTCCAGTCCCGGCTGGCCTTCGAGGCGTCGGCGAAGGTCAGCACACTCCAGAACCCATCGAAGTCGTCACTGTGTACGACCGGAGAGGACGCACGCAGTCGGTCGTACTCGCTGTACAGGTCGGATGCGGTGCTCGGTCGATAGGACGCGGCTGAATTCGCATCGTTGCGCGCGCCCGTATTCGTAGTCGTCATGGTGTACCTCTCGGCAGATCGATCCCGCTGAATTAGAGGATTCCGCGGGTATCCCACGGGGAAGAGAATTGGTTCCCGCAACATCGAATCGGAGTGACACCCCGATCGGTTCGGCTACCGTCGAATGTAATCTTTGCCATACAAATCGGCAATACCCTGCTGTGAATCAGTTCGCTTGGGGCGCTTGGGATACGCGTGACGGACTGATCTGGCCGGCGGGCACGACGCCGCCACCCTCGCACTGACCGGGGCGGGATGGCTATCCGGTGAGGTTGATCAGCTCGAGACCGTTCCCATCCAGGCATTTCGGAGGAGCTCGCCCAGTTCCTCGCGGGTCACGGGACGCGGGTTCGAGGCGGGAACTACGGGCAGGATCAGATCGGCGGCCTCGTCGAGGTCGCCCTCGGCCAGCCCGACGTCGCGTAGCGCGGTGGGCGCCTCAACAGATTTCAGCAGGGCACGCAGGCCGTCCACCGCGTCGGTCGCGCCGAGTGCGGCTGCCGTCCGTGTTGCCGCGGCCTGGGCATAGGGTGCGTTGAAGGCCAGGACGTGGGGCAGGACGATGGTGTGCGTTTGGGCGTGGGGCAGGTCGAACCGACCGCCGAGCACGTGGCAAATCTTGTGGTGCAGACCCGATCCCGCGCTGGCGAAAGCGACCGCAGCGAGATAGGCACCGTAGAGTGCGTGCTCGCGTCCGGCGAGCGATTCGGGTCGGTCGGCAACCTCGGGAAGGGCATCGGCGAGGGCGCGGATCGCCTCGGTGGCGAGCGCGGAGTTGATCGGATTCGCGCTCGGCGCCCAGAGTGAGTCGACGCAGTGCGCGAGGGCGTTGCAGGCGCTGGCGACACTGAGCTCACATGGGAGAGATCGGGTGAGTTCCGCGTCGTAGACGACGGTGTGGGGAAGGACGCGGTCGTCCTGGCCGGTCGTCTTGCGGGCTGCCTCGGTGATTCCCCAGACATTCGTCGCTTCCGAGCCTGCGTAGGTGGTCGGGACGGCAATGATCGGCAACCCGGTGGTCAAGGCGACGGCTTTGGCCAGTCCGGTCGTGGACCCGCCGCCGATGCTGATGAGCAGATCGGCACCGTGCTCTCGGGCGATGCTGCGAGCCTGTTCGGCTTGCGCGACGGGCACGTGGGGGCGCACGTCGTCGAATCGCACCGCGACATCGAGGTCGCCAAGGACTGCGTCGGCGAGCGACCGATCGCCTCGAGCGGCCACGACCATGGGCGTGGATGCGCTCAAATCATACGTGGCCGAACGCAAATGGTTCGCAGCCTGACCTGAACCGAACATCACGCGCTGACCGAGGGTGCGGTGGTCGAATATCGGTATCTCGTTCATGAGGTTTCCTCGCGGACTCGTCGCGGGCCGAATGGGCCGACGGTATGTTCACTGGTCGGATTCGAGGGCGGCGAGCGCTGTGGTGGCGGCGGTACGCACGTGGGCCGCGCACAGTGCCGCGGCGCGGGAGGCGTCGCGTTCCTTGATCGCCCGGACGACGCCGCGCAACTCCGCGACCGCCTGCTGGGAGCGACCGGATGTGGACAATGACGTCGCCCGCAGGATCCGGACTCGTGCCTGAATGCCCTCGATGAGCTGCTTGAGAGAGCTGCTGGCAGCACCTTCGACGAGGACGGTGTAGAACTCGTCCTTGGCCGCGAGGATGCTACGGATCTCCCCGCCGGCGGCGGTCACCTCGGCGAAGTGTTCCACCGCCGCATCGAGCCGCATGACTTGGGACGGGGTGGCTCGTTCGACGAACCGGGTCACGATGATCGATTCGAGTGCGGCACGAACCTCGTAGAGATCGGCGGCTTCGCTGACCGTGGGCGCGCTCACCATGGCCCCGCGCTGCGGCACCACCGTAACCAGGCCCTCGGATGTCAATTCCCGCAATGCTTCTCGGACGGTGGTGCGTGAGACGCCGAGTTGCTCGATGAGTTCTCGCTCGATCAACCGTTGCCCCGGGCGGAGCCGGAAGTCGAGGATTGCTTCGCGCAGCGCCGCGATGACCTGCTCCCGAAGAGGGGCGGCCGCCTTCCCCACCGGACTCGTTGCCCAGACACTGGCCGTCTTCGTCGCCATCGGATCAGTGTACTTTTTGTACGTTGGTCATACAATTTCCGGGGTTGCCGACTCTTCGACCCACCGGGCGATCTCGGTGTGGTCCGCGGCGGAATCGAGTGTCTCCGACGCTTGGCTCCACAGCGAGACCGCGTGCTCGCCGAGGAGGCTGGGCCGGCCGAGCTGCCGCGCCAAATCGGTGGCAATGCGCATATCCTTGAGCATCAGGTTCAGCGCGAAGCCGGAATCGTATGTCTTCGGCACAATGAAGTTCGGCCACTTGTTCTCGGTCGATCCGCTCCGTCCGCTCGAGCCGTTGATGACGGTGAGCATGACTTCCGGGTCGAGACCGAATCGCTCCCCCGCGAGGATCGCCTCACTGGTCACCATCAGATGAGTAGCCGAGAGCAGGTTGTTGAGCGCCTTCAGCGCATGTCCGGCGCCGATATCGCCGACGCGGACGGGTCGGCCCAGAAGTTCCAGGATCGGTAGCGCAGCGGAGACAACGGACGGCGCGCCGCCGACCATGATAGTCAGCGTGCCGTTGACGGCACCTTTCACTCCGCCGGAAACCGGGGCGTCGATCAGGTCCACGCCCCGTTCGTCGGCGATGCGCCGGGCGAGTGCCCGGGTGCGCATCGGCTCGGACGAGCTCATGTCGACCACGACCGCACCGGGCCGTAGCACCGCGGCGAGTCCGTCGTCGAGGACCGCTTCCACTACTGCAGAGCTCGGCAGCATCAGGATTGTCACGTCGGCGTCCGACGCGGCCGCGGCTGCCGAGTCCGCCGCCACGCCGCCGTGTTCCGTAAAGCGTTGTACCGCTTTCTCGGACAGATCGAAGCCGATCACTCGGTGGCCTGCCTCGAGTAGGCGGCCTGCCATGGGGGCGCCCATGTTTCCGAGCCCCACGAACGCGACCGTGGCGGTCGACGACAGGTCGTGAGTCGGCAGATCAACACCGGCAGCAGTGTCAGACATCGGCGCGCAGCTCCTTCAGGGTCGCCTCGGCGATGCGGAAGGATTCGAGCGCGGCAGGAACACCGACGTACACCGCGGCCTGGAGGAGAACCTCCTGAATCTCTTCGTCGGTGCAGCCGTTGGTCACTGCCCCACGCACGTGCACCGCGAGTTCGTGAGAGCGGTTGAGAGCGGTCAGCATCGCCAGGTTGAGCAGGCTGCGGGTCCGGGGAGGCAGTCCGTCGCGGGTCCACACGGTGCCCCAGCAGTACTCGGTGACGAGTTCCTGGATGGGACGGGAGAACTCGGTGACGTTGCTCAGAGAGCGCTCGACATGCGCGGCTCCGAGGACCGCCTTGCGCATGGCAATGCCATCTTCATAGGTCTCCTTGTGCGTCCGACTGGTGGTCATGGATTACTCACTTTCGTTCAGATTGTATGACGATAATTGCGATAGCGCTGCAGACTTTGCTGATCGCCCCGTGATCAGGCATGCAGTAAACCGGAAAATCGGCTTACCCGGTCGAGTCAAGGCCGTAGTCCCGACGCGGCTGCCCAACATCAACCCACGTGGCGCCGTGTTTCGGTGTCGCCACTTCAGTCTCCCCTCAGAACTAGACTCATGTCAAGTATTGTGGTGACTCGCATCACTCGGTACGGTAGCTTCAACACGGCAGATTGTCGTACATATTTCCTCCGCGGGCTCACCACGATGCGTCGCATCGTCGCCGGATACGAGCGGAACACCAGGCTTCCCACTGCAGAAGAAACGGAAGAAGACATGACTGAACAGACGGTGCTCATCGCAGGCGCCGGCCCGGTCGGGATTCTCAATGCCCTGGGACTCGCGCGGGCGGGAATCTCCGTCACCGTGCTCGAGCGGGGCAGCGAGGTAGTGCAATCACCGCGCGCCATGGTTTATCACTGGTCCGTGCTCGACGGACTCGAGCGACTCGGGCTGTTCGACGCGGCCGCCGCTCGGGGGTTCCTCAAACAGGGGTACACCTACCGTGTCCATGCCACCGGCGAGCAGGTGTCCTTCGGACTCGACGCACTCGAGGGCAGGGTTGCGCACCCCTACAACCTGCATCTCGGGCAGAACGCTCTCGTCGAACTTGCACTCGAGGAGCTTTCGGCGTTTCCGCACGCGAAGGTGTTGTGGAACACCGAGGTTCACTCAATTGATCAAGATGACAACGTTGTACGGGTGAGGACCATCTCGGACTGCGATCCCCTTGTCTTGACCGCACAGTGGCTGATCGGCGCCGACGGGGCACGCAGCACGGTCCGTGAGTCGGTCGGTATCGCATTCGACGGGCACACGTGGCCCGAGCGGTTCGTGGCCACCAACATTCGCATCGACCTCGAAGCTCACGGCTGGCCCCTGACGACCATGCTGATCGACGATCGGTACGGAGCGATCATCTCCAAGATCGACACCACCAACCTCTGGCGGTTCACCTACTGCGAAGACGAGGCATTACCGGTCGAGACGGTGCTCGACCGCATGCCCGAGTACTTCGGAGCCGTCTTTCCCGGCATCGACGACATCGAGCTGGTCGCCTTCTCCCCTTATCGGATGCATCAACGCGCCGCCGCCACGTTCCGTGCCGGCAGGGTGCTCCTCGCGGGCGATGCCGCCCACGCCACGAACCCCACCGGTGGCCTGGGGCTGACATCCGGGTTGTTCGACACGTACGTCCTCTACGAGGCTTTGGCCGCGGTGATCGACGGTCGAGTGTCCGACGAGGTGCTCGACGAGTACGCCCGCCTTCGCCGGGAAGTGTTCGTCGACAAGGTCAGTCCCGCAGCGTCGGCGAACAAGAAGCTCGTCTACCACTCCGGGAAGGGTGCGGCGCTCGACGAGGCGATGGCCGGGCTGCGGCAACTGTCCTCCGACCCCGATGCCTTGTTCGCGCGGTTGATGTTCCCCAAGTCCTTGGAGACGCCGTCTTTGGTTGCGGAGGTGCACGCATGAAGGTGTTGAATCAGCGGGTGGCGGTCGTGACGGGCGCAGCGAGCGGGATCGGGCTTGCCCTGGCGCGCCGCCTGGGCGCCGAGGGAATGCACCTCGTGCTCGCCGATGTGGATTCAGATGCCCTCGAACACGCCACAGCCCTGGTACGGGCCGACGGTGCGGAAGCCATCGGAGTGCGCACTGATGTTCGCAAGCTCGATGCCGTGCAGGAGTTGGCCGCGCGCACGATCGAACGGTTCGGTGCGGTGCATCTGGTGTGCAACAACGCCGGCGTCGAGACCGGTGGATCCTTTCTGGAGATCCCCGACGGTGCGTGGCAATGGGTGATGGACGTCAACTTCTACGGTGTACTCCACGGCTGCCGGGTGTTCCTTCCGCTCCTGGCCCAACATCCACAGGCACATATCGTCAACACCGCCTCGGTCGCCGCTTTCACCAGCGGCACAGCAACGATGACCCCGTACTGTGTGTCCAAATCGGCCATCCTGAGCCTGACGGAATCCTTGGCCGTCGAACTGCATACCGCGGGCAGCACTGTGGGGATCTCGCTGCTCGCACCCGGCCCGGTGAAGACCCGGATGCCCGATGCGGAGCGGAACATGCCCGATGGCCTCGAACCCGCCCGCGAACCACATCGAGTCGCGCTCATGGAGGAACTGCGGACCAAGGCCCAGCAGGTGGGACTCGAGCCGGCCGAGGTCGCCGACATGACTGTGCAAGCGATCCGGGACAACCAGTTCTTCGTGCTGCCGCATCGCGAGATGGCACTTGCGGGTGTACGCCGGCGTCTGCAGTGGATGGAGACCGGCGAGCTGCCGGCACCCCGCAAGGCCGGTACCTGAGGCCGGCCCGGCCCGTCCCCACCATATCTGAGAACCGAGGAACCATGACTACTGCCGTAACCCATGCTCCGAGTTCGGATTACGACCCGTTCGATGCCGAAGTCTTGCAGGATGTCCATGTGCATGACGGTCTCCTGCGTGAGGTCGCGCCTGTCGTGCACATCGACAAGTACGATTTCTACGCGGTGACCCGCCACGCCGAAATTCAGAAGGCGCTGCGTGACTGGCGCACGTTTTCCTCGACGGATCGTCCGTTCTACCAGCCGAACCCGTTCCGGCCCAATGCACCACTGATGCAGGACCCTCCCGATCACACGCAGACCAAGTCGGTGATGATGCGAATCTTCTCCAAGGAGAACATGGCGAAGATGCAGGCGTACTTCACCGAATCGGCCTCACATCTGGTGGACGACCTTCTCAGCGGTGGTGTGGTGGACCTCGACGGATACCGTGACGTTGCGTTGCCGCCCGGTACGTGCTGCAGGTCTTTCCCGATGTTCTCGGATTGCCCACGGAGGGCAGGGAACTACTGTTGAAGTTCGGTGATGCGGTGTTCAACGCGTTCGGCCCACAGAACGAGCATCACCACGCCAAGATGCGCAGCGGGGCCCCGGCACTCGCATGGGTCGAGGAAAATATGAAGCGAGAACTGCAGAGCGACGGCGGAATAGGCTGGCAGCTCTACGCTGCCGCGGACGAGGGTGTGATCAGCGAGACCGAGGCCGAACAGCTTCTCAAAGCCGTTTTCGGTGCCGGCTTCGACACCACGATCTTCGGGATCTCCGGCATGTTGCGGGCGTTCGCCGACAATCCGGAGCAGTGGCAGTTGCTGCGTGCCCGGCCTGATCTGGTCGAGTCCGCGTTCGAGGAGGCGCTGCGCCTGTACCCGCCGTCCCGATTCGGTGGCCGGGTCGCGCTCCGGGACACCGAACTCGGCGGAATCACCATCCCCGCCGGAACCAAGCTGCTGCTGATGTGGCTCGGCGCCGGACGGGATCCCCGCAAATGGACCGACCCGGACCAGTTCCGGATCGACCGCCACGACGCCGGAAGCCATCTGTCCTTCGGCTTCGGCATCCACACCTGCGCCGGGCAGGCCGTCGCACGGTTGGAAGCGAAGAGCCTGCTCAGCGCGTTGGTTGACCGTGTCGAGCGGATCGAACTCACCGGTGAGCCCCGCCGCGCGATCAACTTCCAGGCGTTCGGGCACGAATCGATTCCGATCCGCCTCGTTCCGGCCGGTTGAGCCGATGACCGCCACCACACAATCGGCGCGCTCGGCCCCGCATCGCAGCGCACCTGCCGCGTGGTTGCGGCGTGGGGAGTTCTGGGTGCATACCGGCACCGGCACCACACGGTGTGCCTCGTACGTCCGCTGGGAAGCGCCCGGCACCGATACCGGTGAGCTGCCGGTCGTGCTCGTGCACGGCGGAGGTGGACAGTCGCTCGACTGGACCACCACACCGAATGGTGAACCCGGATGGGCGCCGTTGCTCGTCGAGGCCGGTCACCCGGTGTATCTACCGGATCGCCCTGCCCATGGCCGCTCCCCCTACCGTCCTGACGTCCACGGCGACCTGATGCCGGCGGCAACACCCGCCGACGTGCAACGACTGTTCGCTCCAGGACCGAACGACAGCCGGCACCGGGCGCACACCGAGTGGCCGTGGACGCGGGAATCGGGGTCCACCCAGTTCGACGGTCTCGCATCCGCAGTGCAGCCCCCTCCACGAAGCCTGGCCAATGGGCACCGGCTCGACGGTGACATGCTCGTCGCGCTACTCGAGCGCATCGGACCGGCCGTGGTGATCACCCATTCCGCCGGCGCACCCGCCGGCTGGATCGCCACGCAGCGCCGGCCGGACCTGGTCGCAGCCCTGGTGGCCGTCGAACCTCTCGGTCCGCCCTTCCGCGACCTCGGAGACCGGGGCCGACTCGCGTATGGATTGACCGCGGTCCCGCTCGACAACCGATCCCGCACCGACTCGGTCGATCCGGCGCGATCGCAACGACTTCTCGGACTCGCCTCGACACCGATTGCCGTGGTAACCGCCGATGCCTCGGGCCGTCACGACGACGATCTCGCCACGGTGACGTTCTTGCAGTCCGCGGGCGTCCGCGTCGACCACCTCGTACTCGCCGATCTCGGGTTGCCGGGCCACGGGCACGGCCTCATCTTCGAGCGCGGCCACGATCGCACACTGTCGATCGTCCGGGACTGGTTGTCCACCAGCATCACTCGTCACACCCCTCCTGCCGAAGGACTGTCATGACCGTATCCACCGCACTGCGCATGTGGGCGCTCGACGCACCGACAATGGATCTCGATGCCGGAGATCTGGTCGTCGGCGCCGAAGGCATGATCACCTTTCCACTCCCGGCGTTCCTGATCGAACATCAGCGTGGACTCATCCTCTTCGACACCAGTTTCTCGCCGGTGCTTAACGACGACCCGCGCGCCTATTTCGGTGACCTGGCCGAGACCCTCAATATCGTCACGCACCCGGAACAACGCATCGACCGTCAACTCGGAAAGCTGGGCTTCCGCACCGAGGACGTCACTCACGTCGTCCTCTCGCACACCCACTCCGACCACGCCGGCGGCCTGTACCTGTTTCCGCAGGCGAAGTTTTTCGTCGGCCCCGGAGAATTCGACTGGGCGGCCGACCCGAGCGCCATGCAAGCCCATCTCATGCGGCCCGACGACCTGGCACCGACCCGTGAGTTCGACTGGACGACGATCCGGACGGCACAGCACGATCTGCTCGGCGACGGGTCCGTCCAGATCCTGCACACGCCTGGCCACACCCCGGGAGAGTTGTCCTGCGTGGTGAACCTGCCCTCGCAGTCCATCGTTCTGACCGGCGACACCGTCCACCTGCGAGAAGGTCTCGACCGAGAGGCACCCGACCCTCACGACTGGGATCCGGTGGCCGGGCGCGAAAGCATCCGCGCCCTCAAACGACTGCGCGACGACGAAGGTGCCCGCATCTGGATCGCGCACGACCCCCAGGACTGGTCCGCATTCGGTGGGCCACTCGTCGCCCAGGAGTGATTCGAATGATCCTCGTCGATTACCGCTGTGGCGCGTGCGCCGTCACCACCGAAACGCTCACCTGCACCCCTGTCCCGCCACACCGGCTATGCCCGCGCTGCGGGGGCGACGCCCACCGCCGCTACGGCGCTGCCGGACTCACCGGACGCGCCACCGCACCTGCCGCCGGCAGTACCGCGTGTGTCGACAACCCTGATGTCCCCGGACTCTGCCACGTCGGCCCGGCCGCCAAACGCACCCTCATCGCACGTCACCGCGGCGACACCGACACGCTCGCGCGCGAGCAACAGCGGCAACGCGCGGAATACGAACGGTCCGGACCTCCGGATTCGGGCCAGATCCGCGGCCACAGCCACTCGGCGCCCGCACGAAGCGGAGTGGTCTCATGACATCGAATCCTCATCTGCACGGCGACCTGCTGCCGCACGGAGTCCGTGACCTGGGGCAGGCACCGCTGGTGGTGTATGCCGTGCACGGTCGAGGTCAACGGCCGGGGTTCATGGCGGAGGTCGCGAACAGGATCGCCAGGCCGGAAACGGCGTACCTGCTGCCCAGCGCGGACGGCAGCAGCTGGTATCCCGAAAGCTTCCTGAAGCCGCACGAAGACAACGAACCGTTCCTCGGCCACGCCCTCGACGCCGTCGACACCCACCTGTCCCGGATCTCGGACCAGGGAGTGCCTGCAGAACGCACCGTGCTCATGGGTTTCTCGCAAGGGGCGTGCCTGCTTGCGGAGTACCTGCTACGTACCGGTCGCCGCTTCGCCGGTGCGGCCCTGCTCACCGGCGGCTACCTCGGCCCCGAGGAGAAGTCCTGGTCCGCGGGCGGTAAGCCCTTCGACGGGATGCCGGTGCTGCTCGCCACGTCGGCGCGCGACGAATTCGTGCCATTGGCAAGGGTGCATGCCACCACCGAATCGTTCGTCGAACTCGGTGCCTCGGTAGGCCTGCATGTCGACGACGACCCCGAGCACCGCGTCAACGACGACGTCATCGATCACACCCGAAAACTGTTCGACACCATCACCAAAAGGAGATAGCCCATGGCCTACGTAGAAGGCTCGCACCATGTCACCCTGTCCGTCGGCAAGGCCCAGGACGACGTCGATTTCCACGTGAAAACCCTCGGCATGCGCTTCATCAAGCGGACCGTCCTCTTCGACGGCAGCAAGCCGATCTACCACCTGTACTACTCCAACGCCACCGGCGATCCGTCCTCGGTGGTCACCACCTTCCCCTGGGCGCAGGCCGGACTCTACGGCAAGCGTGGAACCAACCAGGCCCGCGAAGTACTGCTGTCGGTTCCGGCCGGCTCACTCGACTACTGGCACGGCCGCCTCACCGAGCACAAAGTCGACGTCGACAACCTCGATGTCTTCGACCGGCGCCGACTCGCCTTCCGGCACCCCAGCGGCATCGAGTACCAGTTCGTCGAGAACGACAACGACGAGCGCGAGGGATACGCCGGCAACGGTCTGCCGCAGCAGTATGCAATTCACGGCATCCACGGCGTCGGCATCCACGTCACCACCCCGGAACGGATGGTCGATTTCGCCAACGACACCTTCTTCTCCCAGAGCAAAATCGCCGAGGAAGGCGACCGGGCAACCTTCCAGGTCGGTAACGCCAAGTACGGCAACTACATCGAACTGACCGCGAACATCAGCGAGGACCAGGGAACCTGGCATTACGGTTCGGGCACCTACCACCACTTCGCGTGGAACCTCGACACCCTCGCCAATCAGGACGAGGTGAAGTTCGGGATGGAAGGGGCCGGGTACACCGACATCTCCGAGCTGAAGGACCGTAAGTACTTCAAGAGTGTCTACGTGCGGACGCCCGGTGGAGCCCTGTTCGAGCTCGCCGTCACCCACGAGGACGGCGGCTGGACGTGTGACGAATCGCCGCAGGAACTCGGCAGCAAGTTCATGCTGCCGAGCCAGTTCGAGAACCGTCGCGGGGAAATCTTCGAACAGCTCGAGCACATCGAGGTATAGATCGTGACCCGAACACTGGCGTCGGCCGCTGCCTCCATGCAGACAGCGGCCGGCCCCGGCCACCCCCCAGCCGGACTCACCTGGGGTATCAAACAGAGCTTCCTCCGCTACCTGTCGGGCTTGCCCGACGGTGGGCACGCCGCTTCCGGCGGTGCCTACCTCAGCGAGAGCAGTTTCTTCACCTTTCCCCCACACACCGACGAGCAGAGAGTTGCGGGTGAACTCCGGTTCCGCGGGGCAATTCACCTCAGCGGCCACGCCGGCCTACTGCAAATTCTCATTGCCGACCCACGCCTGATCCTGTGTGATACCGGAGCCCTCCTCACGGTCCGGGACCGCATCGATGCGCCGGAGGATTCCGAGCGAATCCTTCTCGCCGAGCTCGAGATCAACGACTCCTACAGCACACAGCAAGGCCTGGTACTACCTTTGATCACTGCCGAACTCACCGCAGCAGGATGCGACCTCTTCGGTGGCCACTACCCGGCCGGTGAACCCCTCGACCCCATCTTCGTATTCGCTCCTCAGCCCAATCTCCGCAGCACCTGGCAGCGGCACTGAACACGCATAGCAACTCGGAGGACCCTCCTATGCACTCAATAATGACCGCTTCCGACTCCGACGCTCATGACACAGAACGCCGCCTGGAACTGACGGTGGCAGGAAAAGAGGTGGTGGCGGAAGGCGTCGTCCGCCTGACCCTCACGTCACCGGACGGTGCTCCTCTGCCTGCGTGGACGCCAGGCGCTCATCTCGACCTCGTTCTCGGTTACGGACTCGTGCGGCAATACTCGTTGTGCGGTGATCCCGCCGACCGCACCCGCTATCGGGTGGGAGTGCTCCGCGAACCAGACAGTCGAGGTGGTTCCCGTTACGTCCACGACACCCTCACCGTCGGCGATGCCGTGGCGGTTCGGGGCCCTCGCAACCACTTCGCGCTCACCGATGCGAAGGAATACGTGTTCGTCGCGGGTGGCATCGGTATCACCCCCTTGATACCGATGCTGGCCACGGCGGCAGCACGCGAAGTCCCGTTCCGCCTGGTCTACGGCGGTCGGACCCGGTCCTCGATGGCGTTCGTCGACGAGCTGCGGGAGCTCTATTCGGACCGCGTCGAGGTAATCCCTCAGGATGAATTCGGGCATCTTGATCTCGCCACGGTCATCGGTGACCAACGTGACGGTGTCGCGGTGTTCACCTGCGGACCGGGACCGATGCTCGATGCGATCGACAAACACTGCAGTGCATGGACTCCCGGAGCACTGCACATGGAGCGATTCCGAGCCAAGGAGTTGCCGGCCGGCACCGTGGATACGGAATTTACTGTCGAGTTGGCGCAGACCGGTGTGGCGGTGACCGTGCCCACCGATCGATCGATTCTCGACGTCGTCGAAGAGGCCGGTGTGACCGTTCTGTCCTCGTGTCGCGAAGGCACCTGCGGCACCTGCGAGACCCCGATCCTCGAGGGTGAGGCCGACCATCGGGACTCGCTGCTCACTCAGGAGGAAAAGGACGCCAACGAGACGATGTTCATCTGCGTCTCGCGCTCCTGCTCGAAGCGGATCGTCCTCGATCTCTGACGCCCCGCCGGGAAGCGGCGCGCTAAACCTGACAGCACACGAAAGATCACCGGAGGACTTGCCGTGAAGAATGAAAGTTGGATCGTGGACCGGGCGTCGACCGGCACATACGATCCCAGCTGTTTTCGCCTGTTCGAAGGCCCGATCCCCGCCGCTCCAGACGGCAAGATCGTGGTCCGAACGCTGCTGATGTCACTCGACCCGACGAATCTCAATTGGCTCAAACTCGATCCTCAACTGCAGGCGATACCGTTCGGTGTCGGAGATCCGATGTTCGGTGTTTCCATCGGTGTCGTCATCGAATCCCGCGCGCCTTCCCACGCCGTCGGTGACGTCGTGACGGGAATGTGGGGTTGGCGACGATTCGACGTCGTCGATCCCCTCTTCGTGCGTCCCGCAAAATCTGCTACGGAAATGTCGTTCGAGCAACAATTGGCGATCTTCTCGCACGTCGGGCGCGCGGCAGCAGGCGGCATGACTCTCATCGGTGAAGTGAAGCCGACCGATGCGGTGTTGGTGTCCGGTGCCGCCGGGGCCACTGGCTCGTTGGCCGCCCAAATCGCGAAGGCGCAGGGCTGCCGAGTGGTCGGCATCGCCGGTGGACCGGACAAGTGTGAGTTCCTTCTGGAAGAGTTGAAACTCGACGGTGCAATCGACTACAAGAAGGAAGATCTTCGCGAGGCTATCCACCGGCACTTTCCGGACGGTATCGACCTGTTCTTCGATAACGTGGGCGGAGAAGGAATCGACGCCGTCCTGACAAACATGGCAGTAGGATGCCGGATTGTTGTGTGCGGGGCCATGTCCCAGTACGACATCAGCGAAAAGTCCAATCTGTATGGCGTAAAGAACCTCCCGATGCTCATCTTCCGCAGCGCACGCCTTCAAGGCTTCGTTGCAGATTTCGGTCCACGCAACCAAATCGTAGACGAACTGCTCGACGACCTTGCACAGCGCGGACAGTTGGTTGCGCGCACACATGTTATCGACGGCTTCGAGAAGATTCCCGACGCGTTGACTCTCCTACTCAACGGGAAGAACCAAGGAAAACTGGTGGCGCAAGTTTCTTTCGACTGACACACGGGATGATCGCCGGCCGACCAAAGCCGTCACCACAGTCCGGCCGCACCGCCAGACAGGTCGGTACCGCGCAACTTCCCAGACCACCCTTTACGCCGGTGTCGCTTCCTTCTGTGCACTGGTCGAGGGGTCGCGTCGCCTGGTTCGGTGGCCTCTCGGGGCGGTCAGACCGAACACCAGAATCGAGAGTGCTGCAATTACCAGCGAAGCCGCGCCGATAGCAGTCGCCCACATGTAGCTGCCTGTGCTGTCACGAACGAAGCTGAACACGTAGGGGAAGGCAACACCCGAGACCCCGCTGAATGCGAGGGCGGTGGCGTACAGCGTTCCGAAGTTGCGCCGGCCGTACTCCTTGAGCAGGAAGTATGCGCCGAAGTCCGCCTCCGCGCCCTGACTGGACGCCACTAGCATGACGGCGACTGCCGTCAGGAAGACCGGGAGGGTTCCTACTGCCGTCATCGCCAAGGACCCCAGGGCAGCAATCAGCAAGAACGATACTGCCACTGCAATCTTTCGTCGGGGAAACAGGTCGAGTAGTGTCCCGGCGCTGAGCCGGCCGACAATTGTTCCCACGCTGTACAGCGTGGTCATCGTCGTCGCGACCGCCAGGCTCGCTCCCCCATCGAGCAGGATCGGTTGCAAGTTTGCCAAATAGGCGGAGGTTGCGGCGGTCACTGCGACGATACTGAACGAGAAGATCCAGTACCGGGGCGTGCGAAGCACCTGTTTCACGCTCGCCTCGGACTCGAGTGCATCCGCCGAAGCCTCATCGGAAACTGTCGAGAAGCCCTGCTCCCGGTCGCGAGGACGTTCCTGAATACCGAAGATCACGGCTGGCAGTGAGATCAGCAGCGCAAATCCGGCAAGTACCAGATAGCCCGCCTGCCACCCCGCGCTGTAGATAACCACGGTCACCAACGGTATTGCGATCAGCGGCATTACAGCCGAACCGGTTCCGACCAGACCGAAAGCCTTTCCAGCTCCCTTGTCGAACCAGACGGTCACCGCACGATTGAATGGGACCATGTACGCGAACGAACCCATGATTCCGATGCCCACAGCCAACCCGTAGAACGTAAGTTTGCTGACCGGCAACGTTGCAAACAAGATCAGCAGCACCGCGTATGCGACGACTCCCGTCGAGATCGTTCGTCGAGCGCCCCATCGATCGGATGCCCTACCCGCAAGCGGCCCACAGGCCGTGAGCAGCATCAGGACAATCGGCGACACCAGCACCTCGCTGGTACTCCAACCCGTCGCTTGCATCGTCGGCTTGACGAATACACTCGCAGTAATAAGAAAGAGAACCGAGGCAGACCCATACCCGACGAAGGCGGAGGCGACCGTGCGGCCGCCGCGTCTCCATTCCGTCGCCTCGGTGGTCGGCACGGACTGAGAATCGCTGGTTGAACTCATTTGTCCTCACATCACATAGTTTTCGTAGGAATGTGTTGGTAGCGCTCTAGGTCGCGTTCTTCCACTACAGCTGCGTACGCCTACGGCAGCGACCAAATACTGGGTAGGAGAGATGAATACCCGAGCCGCCATCCGTCGTGGCGAAGCGATTCACACAACCGCTCTCGACCATCCTGGTATCCAGTTTCACGATCTCACGCTCCCTCGGGCGGGAACTACACCCGCATGCGAAGTAACTGAACAACCAACTAGTCTTCCTGTCAAGCCCCCACTATGATCGAAGGACCAACGCGAACGCGACGCGGGCGTGGCGCGAGCGAGCGCTATCCCCGAAGCAGCGACATGCGCCCTACGCACTCGACGGCCTGCGCGGGTCGAGCACTTTCTCAACTTTCGGCCGCGCAAGAACTTGCAGTGTGCTACGCCGATAACGGTTTTCGCTGCTCGAATGCCACGCGATCACGCACGCCTTGCGCCGCCGGTTCGGATCCGCCCCGAACCTCAGTGATCATGGAGTCTCGTTCGCTGATGCGTATCCGTCTCTGATCAACGCCCGGAGGTGCGATTGAGACGACTCATCTGCCAGCGACGAACCTCTGGCCCAGCTCAAGGCCAGCGCGGTCAGGAAGAGGTCACGCGCTCGAAGCCAGCGTGGCGCCTTTCCGTCGCGCTGTGCCGCCTCGAGGAACTGACCGGTCAGATCGATGAAGCCGGAGCAGCTGACCGCGAGGGGATTGTGTTCGGTGAGGAAAGCACTGCGCAGCGGCCCGGGCAGGCCCTCGAACGCCCCGAAGAAGTCTTCGAGCGCGCCCATCCATTGCTCCAGGGCCGCGCCACTGTCGACGAGCTGTTCGATCCGATGCTTCTCGGACACGATCTGGCTCTCGCGCTTGCTCAGCACCTCGGCGAGTAGCGCATCACGCGTCGGAAAATGGCGGTAGAGGGTTGCCGACCCGACCCCGGCGTCACGTGCCACCGCTTCCAGCGAGGTGCCTACCCCCTCCTCGGTGAAGCGTTTTTCCGCCGACTCCAGAATTCCTGATCGGTTCCGTTCGAAATCCGCCCGCGATCGACGACCTCGCGTCTCACCACTCGCCATGTTCCACCTCGAGCTCTCACCAGAACGCCGCACTCACGACGCCGATTTGCTAAACGGGGTGGTCCCCCGTTTATTATGTGGGGGCAGCCCCCGCTTCAGTAGCGTACCTCGCCACTCCAGCCACCGAGCAGGACCGTCCCCTGTGCTGCAGCCGCTACTTCACGGCATCGACAGCGTCGACGACGACACGAAAGAGAGCACCGCGTGACACCTCACGAGGCATCCACCGAGACCGAATCTCCGGCAATTTCCGCTGACCCCCGAGCCGACGGTTCGAGCAACATGCTGCTGTGCCTGCAGCTGACCAGCGGCTACGGAGCTCAACCCGGCTCATGGCGGGCGCCCGGGGCGAACCCCTCCAGCTACACGGATATGGACCAGTTCGTGCGGTATGCCCAGGCGGCCGAACGTGGAAAGATCGAGCTGCTCTTCTTCGCCGACACCCCTGTGCTGGATGTGAACCTCGAGCACGAGGCTCCTCACTTCGCGATCGACCCACTGCTGGTCTTGACCGCGATCGCCCGGGAGACCGAGCGGATCGGTCTGGTCACCACCTCCTCCACGACCTTCAACGAGCCCTACAACCTGGCTCGCCAGTTCAAGGCTCTGGACGTGATCAGCCACGGCCGGGCCGGATGGAACGCAGTCACCACCTCCAACGCCGCCGCCGCGGCGAACTTCGGCCGCTCGGTTCCTCCACGCACCGAGAAGTACCAGCGCGCCGACGAGGTCATCCAGGCGGTACAGGCGCTGTGGGGGAGCTGGGAGCGGGACGCCTGGGTGCACGACGTCACCGGCAAACGGTTCGCCGACATGAGCAAAATCCAGCCGATCAACATGCGGGGCCGCCACGTCGCCGCGCGTGGACCGCTGCCCATCCCGCCGTCCGAGCAGGGCCAGCCCGTCGTCTTCCAGGCCGGCGGCGGCGGGCACGGGCTGGAATTGGCCGCCCGCTACGCCAGCGGTGTCTACGCCAATCCCTTCACCATCGAAGAGGGGCAGGCACACCGTGCTGCGCTGCGCCGGGCAGCCGAACGCGCCGGCCGGAACCCCGACGAGGTGAAACTGTTCGCCGGCTTCATGCCGAGCGTCGCGCCCACCCGCCGGGCGGCCCTGGACCGGCGGCGTCGGCTGGACGAGTCGGTCGATCTGGCCCAGCGTGTGACCTACCTCGGCGCGATGATCGGGCTGCGCCTGAGCCCGGGTCAGCTCGATGAGCCGCTCACCGCCCGCCAGCTCGCCGACGCAACCCCCAACCCAGCGGATCCGCGCTCTGCCCGCGCCCTGGAGGTCGCGCACGAAGGCTGGTCCCTCCGAGACGTCCTCGCCCACGGGGTCATCGACTACCACCCGGTCGTGTCCGGCACCGCCGCCGACGTGGCCGACCACATGCAGCGGTGGTTCGAGGCCGGAGCCTGCGATGGCTTCTCCCTGGCCATCGACGTCTACCACGACGGCATCGACGCGTTCGTCGACGAGGTCGTCCCACTGCTGCAGCGCCGCGGCCTATTCCATAAGGACTACGAGGGATCCACCCTGCGCGACCACCTGGGCGCGCCCGCCCAGTACGGGCTCGACCCACGCCTCGCCGGCACGGCCCTCGTATCCCGCTGACCACTCACCTCCGACCCATCCTGCCCAGACAGAGAGCACCCCATGACCAAGACCACCCACGACACACTCCCGGACACACCGCCCGCGACCGTCACAGCTCCCGCATCCCGCACCCACCCCGAGGAACGCCTGGCACCAGGGAGCACGCTGGTCATCGGATTGCTGATGGTGTCGGCGTTCATCGTCCTCCTCAACGAGATGCTGCTGGGCGTGGCACTTCCCACCCTGATCCTCGATTTCGGCATCACCCCGAGCGCCGGGCAGTGGGTCACAACGGGCTACATGCTGACGCTGGCCGTCCTCATTCCGGCCACCGGGTACGTGATGCGGCGGTTCCACCTGCGCACGATTTTCCTCGGTGCGCTGTCCCTGTTCACCGCCGGGACGGCAATCGCCGCCCTGGCACCAGGCTTCGAGGTCCTGCTCGCCGGACGCATCGTGCAGGCAGCCGGGACCGCGGTCTTCATGCCACTGTTGATGACCACGACGATGCACCTCGTACCCGCCGGTCGCCGCGGCCAGACCATGGCTCTGGTCACCGGCCTGACCGCCGTGGCACCGGCTGTCGGTCCCGCGGTCTCCGGTGTCGTGCTGTCCCAGCTGAGCTGGCGGTGGCTCTTCCTTCTCGTCCTGCCGATCACCCTGGCAGCGCTGGCACTCGGGGCGATGAAACTCCGCAACATCACCACCCCGGAACCGGTCACGCTCGACGTCCTGTCATTGCTGCTGTCGGCCATCGGATTCGGCTCCCTCGTCTACGGCCTGGCCTCGATCGGTGAGGCCGTCTCGGGCCACTCACCCCTCCCGCCCTACCTCCCGATCACCGTCGGGCTCGCCGGCGTCGCGGCGTTCGTATACCGGCAGATCGTCCTGCAACGTGACCGCGACCCGCTCCTCGACATGCGAATCTTCAGCACCAGATCGTTCACCCTGCCACTGCTGGTCATGGTCATCGTCGCGCTCAACGGCTTCGGCACGCTGATCGTCCTGCCCCTCGTGTTGACCCACATCGTCGGTCTGAGCACCTTCGCGATCGGTCTCTTCCTGGTCCCCGGCGGGGCCCTCATCTCGATCGTCTCCGGTCTCGGCGGACGGGTCTACGACCGTTTCGGCCCACGACCACTGGCGATTCCCGGCGCGGTCGTCTGGACGGCGGCACTGTGGTTCCTCAGCCGCATGGACGAGCACACGAGTGTGGCCACACTTCTGGTGACCTACCTCGTCATCTCTGCTTCGCAAGCCCTGATGTGGACGCCGATGACGACGACCGCGTTGGCTTCCCTGCGTGCCGATCTCTACCCACACGGCACCGCAGCCTTCACCACCGTCCAACAGCTTGCGGGGGCCGCCGGTGGTGCAGTGCTTATCTCGGCCTACACGATCGGGGCCAAGGGTGCGGGTGCACTCGGCATGACCGAGTCCGTGTCCGCAGCCCAGGCCGCCTTCACCACCGCCGGAATCATCGCCCTCGGCGCCGTCCTCGGCGTTTTCTTCGTCCGCAGATCACCCGTTCACAGCGAGAAATAACAAAGGAGTCCTTTATGAAGATAGGCATAATCGGAGTCGGACATATCGGCAAGACCCTGAGTCGGAAGTTGGGCGCCGCCGGGCACGACGTGAAGGTGGCCAACTCCCGCGGCCCGGAGACGATTCAGGCAGACGTTCTTGCCACGGGTGCGCGTGCTGTTTCCACGGTTGACGCGGTGAAGGATGTGGACGTCGTGATCCTGTCGATCCCACTGAACCGTCTTCCGGAGGTAGCGCCGCTGATCGCCACCGTGCCCGCCGATACAGTCGTCATCGACACGTCGAACTACTATCCGGCCCGTGATTCCACGATCGATGCCATCGAAGCCGGCCAAGTCGAAAGCCTCTGGGCTGCCGCGCAACTCGGTCGCCCGATCGTCAAGGCATGGAACGCCATCGGTTCCGGTTCACTCGCCGGGAAGGGCATGCCCGCCGGCACCGCGGGCCGTATCGCCATCCCGGTCGCGGCCGACGACGACAGGGAACGCGCAGTGGGCATGTCCTTGGTCGACGACACCGGATTCGACGGGTTCGACGCGGGAACACTCGCGGAATCATGGCGCCAGCAGCCCGGCGCACCCGCCTACTGCACAGACCTCACGATTGAAGAGTTGCCAGCCGCACTGGCGGCGGCCGAGGCCGCGAGATTGCCGGTGCGGCGCGACCTGGCAGTCGCCGCCTTCGCCGAAAGGGTCGGCGACGGGACAACGAATCCGGACCCGGAATTCGGTGTGCGCGTGAGCCGTGCCCTGTTCATGTGACTGATGTCGACCTACTTCGCCAGCAACGAAGTAGGTCGACATTCGGGGCGCACACTCACCGCGGCGGAAGCCGATCTGCCGCCGACATCAAGGCGCCGGCGGGATCACCGGCAGGGTGATGCGCCCTCGCGGGGCCGATTCACCACTCAGTCTCGTAGATGGCGTCATTCGGGAAGAGGTCTCCCACCCGCGCAGTCTCCGGAATACCTCCGAACACTGCTGCGAACGCGTTGGCGGAGGGGAATTGTGCGGTATGGTCGAAGATCACCGTGCGGCGCAGCACCCGCCACTCCCCACTGCGGCGCTCACACAGATCCCTGTAGCGTCCGCCCATGACGTCAGTCGGTTCGCCATCCGGCTTGACCATTACATATACGACCGAGCTCTCTCGCTTGGCGAAGTCCCCGTCGAGTTCGATGATCACATTGGTGATGTAGTGGTGAGACTTGTGACGCGTCGATTTCTGGTTCTCATACGACCACTCGCAGAATTCATGTGCGGATCCCACGAACATGCCGTGGTTGTCGGTCGCCTCGGGCCAGAACGTCGCTTTCATAGCATCGAGTTCTTTGCGATCCTGGCCGCGACAGTACATTGCCAGGTTCTCGTATAGTTTCTGCTTCGCGATGAGATCTGCGATCTCATCGGAGGTGCTGGCTGAACCGGGGTGGTCAACCTCTGGATAAGCATTGGACATACATTGCTCCTTTCAGGCATTCCGCGCGGGAAAGGTGATGACCGTGCGGGCGAGGCTGTTACGCTCCATTTCCTCGTAAGCCTCATTGATCTCGTCGAGCGCAATCGTCCGTGACACGAGATCGTCCAGATTCAGCCGACCACCGAGATACAGATCCACATACATGGGAATGTCCCGGTAGAAGTTCGAGGACCCGAGCCAGAGCCCTCGCACTCCTTGCTGCCGCGGCAGCAGCCCGCTCTCGGCGGGAGATGGACGAAGGACCAGTTCGGCGCCCGGAGACATACCACCTACCAAGTAGGCCGTACCGCCGAATCCGAGGGTGGACATTGCGGTCTCTGCCACCGCGGGAACACCGATCATCACGAAGGCATGATCGACGCCGCCGCCGGCGGTGATCTCGAGGACGGAGTCGACCACGTCGGCCTGTGAGGAGTCGATGACGTCGGTGGCGCCGAATTGTGTGGCCAGTGCCAGCTTCTCGGCTTGAATATCGACGCCGATGATCCGGGACGCACCGGCGAGGCGCGCTGCCTGGATTGCGTTGAGTCCGACCCCGCCACAGCCGAACACTGCGATGGTCTGCCCGGGCGTAACCTTCGCCGCATTGAATACCGCTCCGCCGCCGGTCACCACGGCACATCCGATGACCGCGGCCTTCTCGAATGGCATTGCGGGGTCGATCGTGACCAATTGATTCTCATGGATCAGCGCCTGCTCCGCGAAGCCGCCGAGACCCTGCAACTGCCCCAGGGGCCCCAACTCGTCCTGGAGGCGCGGTGCGGCCTCGGGAGCACGATCCAGCGCACCGGCATTGGCACATGCATTCAGATTGCCGCCGAGACACGCCACGCATCGCCCACAGGGCTGGAGCGCCGCTGCGACAACGTGGTCGCCGACTTTGATTCGGGAGACGTCGGGCCCTACCGCCGAGACCACACCCGCGATCTCATGTCCCAGCACGATCGGCATGTCCACGCCCATTCCGGTATGGGCGACCGTGATATCGCTATGGCACAGACCTGAGGCACGGACCTCTACGAGGACTTCCCGGCCGACCGGCTCTGCGACGGTAACGTCACAGACCTCGAACTTATCGCCGACTTGCCTTGTCACCGCTGCTCGCACGGATTACTCCCTATGTCATGAGTGCCCAACCGGGCCCCGAGTGATGCAAACCACTTTAATTGTTTGTCGAACAACTAGCCATGTCAAGCAGTCGGCCGAATCGGCACTCCACCGCAGGCGACGAGACACGCGCTCACCACCGGCATCGCAGCTTCCCTTACAGATAGACCGCTCTGGAGAGGCGCAATAGGTCCTCGTTCGACGGAGTACCCTCGATCGCCTTCATTCTTGCGACCATCTCTTCACGCTTCGAGGCCGACGCCTCTCGATCGGCCGACGCAAGCGCGCCTTCCAACTCGGCTGCGGAGAGATCTGTGCAGTAGGCGGGCGTGCCGGGTTGCTGACGCCACGACTGGTTGATCGTCCCTGCATCCACGGCATCGAACCCGGTCAGATCGACAAACTGCATTGCTACTGATTTCGACCGCGTGTCGTCGCCGGCAACGGCCAGCGCGATCCTGCCTCGGGTACCCGACTCTGCACCCTTGGTCGCGAAACTTCCGGCCAGGATATTGTTCCAAGCTTTGACGACCGGTCGCCCGAGCTGCTCAGCCACCCATTCACTTTCGACCTGCCCGTTCTCCACCGCGGTGATGGTGCCGTCTCGGAAGGGGAAGTAATTGGAGGTGTCGATGATCACCGCCTCGGCTGGTGCCACTGAAATTGCAGCACGAAGAGAGGGGACGCGGGCGAAAGGGACCGATGTGATCACCACGTCGGCGCCGCGTGCCGCATCTGCGGCATACACAGCCCTCGCTCCCGCGGCGACGGCGACATCACGGATCGTCTCCGGGTTTCGCGAGTTCGCCAGTAAGACTTCGTGACCACCCGCGGAGAGCCGCCCAGCGATCGTGCTACCGATCTTCCCGGCTCCCAAGATCCCGACAATCATGATTTCTCCATTACTGAGTTGGTACACGGATGCGAAGAGGGGACGGCTATTTGGTCCTGATCAGCCCAGGCAGTCGTCGCCGGCGGCACACCTCAAGAGGACTTCTCGAACGGGATGATCCTCGCCGTGTCACCGGACTGCATCTTGTTCACCCACTCCGGATCCGCCAACAGGGACCGGCCGAGCGCGAGCAGGTCGAACTCGTCGCGTTCGAACTGTTCGATCACGTACCGCAGCCGCAGACGCGGGTCATTCCCGTCGGCGCCGTCATCGCCGATGAACATATGGTCGACTCCCACCGAGCCCACCATGATCACCGGAAGTCCCGTGATCTTTTTTACCCAGCCCGCCAGACCGAGACGGCCTTCCGTCGAGCCGTCTTCCGGGAAGGCAGGTAGCCAGTGCCGGCGGGTCGAGGGATGGAAAACATCGACTCCGGCCGCGGCCAGCGGGCTCAGCATCTGCTCCAACTCGGTGGGCGTAGTTGCGATGGCGGCGTCGTACGCGCCGACCTTCCACTGCGAGAACCGATAGGCGATGGGGAAGTCCGGTCCCACCGCGGCGCGAACCGCCGAGACGACCTCGACGGGAAACTTGACGCGGTTCACGAGGCTCCCCCCGTATCCGTCGGTGCGCTGGTTGGTGCGAGCCCAGAGGAAATTGTCCAGCACCATCCCGTGCCCGCCGTGGATCTCGACACCATCGAACCCGAGCTCAGACGCCAACGTCGCCGATTCGACGTAGGAGGCAATGATCGCATCGAGATCGGCGGTGGTCAGCTCGCGGCCGACTGGTTCGCCGTCGATACCGATAGCAGAGGGGCTGACGGTGGCGAGTTGGGGCTCGAACTGTGACTCATGTCCGCGCATAGCACCCATGTGCATGAGCTGGCTGACGATGGCCGCCCCTTCGCTGTGCACCGCTTCCACTACTTCGCGCCATCCCGCTGCACTCGCCGGGCCGTACATGTGGGGCATGCCCGCGCTGTTGCCGGCCGCGGGTCCTCGCACGAGGGTGCCCTCGGTGATGATCAATCCCACTCCCCCGGCCGCTCGCCGACGGTAATACTCCACATTCTCGGCGTTCGGAATCCCTCCGGGCGAATTCTCCCGTGTCATCGGCGCCATCACGAACCGATTGCGCAGGGTCAGCGATGATGCGACGAATCCGGTGTACAACGGTTCCAATACTGAAACCTGCGCATCGAGAGCGCTCTGTTCTGCCATTGTCTCGTTCTTCCTGTTTCGGCCCTCGTCGTGGGGCATATGACACTCTTTGCCGGCTCGGCGGCTGGGGCATACCTCGGGAGAGAAGATCGGCAACGCCCTGGGTGGGATATCCGGCTGCACGCATGCCCGGGATCGGAAGCTCTCCGGACATGTCCAGACCTGCTCGTGACGCGCATGATCCCTCGCACTCGGATCCCCGCGGACCGCGGCCGGTTCGGTCGGATGTAGGAGAGATGAACTGGCCGAAGTCAGGACATCACGCAATTAGTAGCTTGTCAACGAACAATCTTTTTACAGGGTCAGCTCGCATCTCGACCGGAACAAGATGGAGTGTCGACGCCCTACTTCGGCAGCCGAACTAGAAGTCGCGAAAACGCGCTGTTGACACGTGGTTACTAGTTGGTTGACAATCAATGTGGTAGCGATCACCATTGGCTGCGAGAAACTTCGAGCCGTACCCGACAGTCGGTGTAAGGGGCGAATCATCGGACCCATGACGAGTGACGGTCACGGGAAGCCATGCCCGAATCGGCGATCTGTGTGCCGTAGCGCGCATGCTCGTCGTCAGCGGCAGTGCCAATCAACAGGAGACTTCATGAACAACCCGGCCCCCCTCACCTCGCGTGACACGCTCTACATCGCGGGCATGTGGAGCGAAGACAGCGATCGTGCGTGGATCGAGGTCGAGAATCCGGTGACAGAGGACGTCATCGGGCGGGTCCCCTCCGCCACAAACGCCGACGTCGATCGTGCCGTTACCGCCGCTGTGGATCTGCACCGGCGAGGCGGCTGGCGCGATATCGGTATCAGCGAACGGGCGAAGGCGCTCAGTGCACTAGCCGACGGAATCGAACGGCGCGCGTCCGACTTCGAAGCGCTGTACACCCTGGACCAGGGCGGACTGGCCGCCTTTGCGAACTTCACCGCCGCAGCCGCCGCTGCCATCTTTCGCGACACGGCATCACTTGCACAACAGATAGACCTCGGTCCCACCCGGCGCGACACCACCACCGGCTCTGTGTACGTAAGCCGCGAACCCGTGGGCCCAGTCGCAGCCATCGTGCCGTGGAACGCGCCGTTGGTACTGGCCGCCGTCAAGATCGCGCCGGCCCTGCTGGCGGGCTGTCCTGTCATCGTCAAGATTTCTCCCGAGACCCCGCTCGTGTCATTCGTATTGGCGGAGGTATTCGCTGAAGCAGGCCTCCCGGAAGGATTGATCTCTTTCCTGCCCGGCGGACGCGACCTGGGTCGCTATCTGATCTCACGGCCCGGCATCGGGCACATCTCCTTCACCGGCAGCACCGCGGCCGGCCAGCAAGTGATGGCTACCGCCGCCGAACGAATGACCCGGGTCACGCTCGAGCTGGGTGGGAAGTCGGCCGCACTCGTCCTCGACGATGCCGAGCCCGAGCAGTTCGCGCCGCTACTGGCCGCCGGATGCACGGTTCAGTCAGGCCAGGTATGCACGACGCAGAGCCGTCTGCTGGTACCGGCCCGAAATGGGAAGCAATGGCTCGACGCGTTGACCCAGGCGTTCGACAACCTGCCTGTGGGCGACCCCGCCGACCCTTCCACCGCCGTAGGTCCCCTCGTCTCCCGCGCACAGTTGGATCGAGTCGAGTCGTTCGTCGAGACCGCCCGACAGGAAGGTGCCACCGTCTTGACCGGCGGCGGTAAGCCGGCGGGCGCTCCATTCGAGCACGGTTACTGGTATCTGCCGACTCTCCTGACCGGCACGAATTCGACCATGCAGGTCAACCGGGAAGAGGTGTTCGGGCCCGTCATCACCGTCGAGACCTACGAGGATCTCGATGCCGGCATCGAGGCGGTCAATGACACCGAGTTCGGACTGAGCAACGGAATCTACACATCCGATATCGACAGAGCGCTATCCATCGCACCTCGTCTGGAGAGTGGCGCTGTGGCGATCAACTCCGCCGGCCCCAACGTCACCGCACCATTCGGTGGTCTCAAGATGTCCGGACTCGGACGCGAGGGCGGAATCGAAGGCGTCGAAGCATTCCTCGAAACAAAGCAAGTGAACCTGCCCGCATCGTCGTGAGGCCCGTCAGGCTCCACTGATGCGCCCGTGGGTGTAGTCCGAAGCCGGTGTGAGCGCACGCCGTTGTCCCAGTAGCGTTCTGGCTTGTGCAGGATCAGCCGGCTACATCTATGGGGAACGGCGTGCGCGGCGTCCGTTGCTGGGTGTCGAAAGCACCGAAACCCGTTCTTCGGGCCTATACCTCAGACTTCGCCGACCGCCCACCACGGCGACCGGTCTTGACAGGCCGGTTAGCCGACGTAGTCGATTTGGTCCGCCGCGACCGGCCCCGACTGAGATTCTCCATGCACTGCTCCAGGAAGAGCGTGAGTACGCTCTCCGGATCGACGCCCTCCGGATCGAGCTGCCACAGGTAGCCGACTCCGCGCATTTGCGCGATTATCATCGACGCCTGCTGCTCCGGCTCGACCTTCGGATCGATCGAGCCGTCCTCGATTCCGGCGCTGACAATCGACGCGATACGTGAATGCAGGTCTCGGTGCATGTCCGTGATCCGTCCACGGAGATCCGGGACCGGCCGGAGAGCTTCGAACATCAATGCGTACATCACTGCCAGCGACCACGGATCACGCTTGTACGCGTCCCGGATATTGACGATGAATGTCCGCAGAGTTTCGAGGCCGGACTGCCCGTCATGGGTTGGCAACGCCGTCTCGATGTCCCAGTGTTGCTCGATCTCGTCGACGAGCGCTTCGAGGAGCTTGGCCTTGGAGCCGAACCTGGCAGTCGCGAGACTCCGGCTGTACCCGGCCCGTTCCCCGACGGTCGCTAACGTCATCGTCTGATAGCCGCCTTCGACCACAAGGTCACCCGCCGCACGGATGATCAGGCGTGTCGAGCGTTCGGATCGGACCTGGTGGCCGTTCTGCTCGCTGGATTTTTCCACACTTCAATCATAGTTGACCGACCAGCACGCAGTCCTGCGGGCGACCCGAACGTGTACGCACGGGCGCTAGGAGATCTGCGGGACCGAGGTGGTCGATCGGGGTGGCGTCGACGTGGAACAGGTCCCGGGGGCGCTTTCGATCGCGGTGTACATCGGGTAGCTTTCCGAATCGGCTACGGGTGATGCCCCTGGCCTGATCGACCAGGAACATCACCCGTGAGCCGCAAGCATCGGCTGCCGCGCAGAGGGTTCAGGGACGTAGGTGATCGCCGGCGCCCGACAGCTCCGGTGTCGGATCCTCACTGTCCGACATCAGATTCTCCACCTGGCGTGGCGCGACCCACCGGACTGCGGCCATCCCGATCGAGGCGACAATCGCCGGAACGACGGCCAGCAGGAAAATCGTTTTCGCCGGTACGTGCGCGGCCAGCAGTGCCCCACCGATCGTGGGACCGACCACCGATCCCACCCTGTCGACGCCCGACAGCACGCCCATACCGGTTGCCCGCAACCAGCTCGGATAGATCTCCGCCGCGACTGCGTTGACACACATCTGAGTTCCGATAGCGAACGCTCCGACCACGAACACCGAGACCATCAGAACGACTATGGACCCGATAGACAATGCAGTGGCCACGATCGCCACCGCGGCGATGGTGAAACAGATACTCAACATCCGGGAAGGATTTCTGCGGCGATCGGCCATGATCCCGATACCGACCCCACCGAACATGGCACCGAGATTGCAGACCGCCGAAGCGGCGACGGCATGCCCCGTCGAGAGACCGGCGTCGGTGAGCACCGAAGGAATCCACGACATCAAGAACAGGATCAACAGAACCGCGTTGAAGAAGACGACGCAGAGCACCAGTGTCACCGGCGCAAGTCGGCGGGTGAACAGCAGCTTCATCGACGGCTTCTCGCCCCGGCGATGGTCCTGCATGACCAGCGGCACGTCCACCGTGCCGACTGCGTCGCGGTCGATCGACCGCAACAACGCCCGCGCCCGGTCGTCCTTCCCGGACAGCGTCAGGAACTGCACCGTCTCCGGAAGCCAACGCAGCAGCGCAGGAATGAGGAGTAGCGGCAGGATTCCACCGAGCACGAACACCGATCGCCACCCGAAGGTCGGGATGATGGCGCTCGCCAGCAGTCCGCCCACGAATCCGCCACCAGCGCTACTCGCACCCACCACCGTGACAGCGGTTGCACGCCGACGTTTCGGCGCGAACTCCGCTCCGTACGCATACGTGTTCGGCATGACGGCGCCGAGCCCAATGCCCGCGATGAACCGCAACGGAATCATCTGGTCGATGTTCTGCACGGCCACGACCGCGAGGGTCATGACGCCGAAGAGGAGGACGCCCCCGATCAGCACCGGGCGCCGACCCCAACGGTCCGCACGCGGAGCGAGAAAAAGGCCACCGACAATCATGCCGAGCAGCGACGCAACAATCGCCGACGTGAGACTGGCCGTGGTGGTCCCCCAGTCTTCGGCGATCGCCGGAGCGCTGATGGCCATGATCAACGCGTCGAACCCGATGAACACGGATATCGCCATCACCATCCCGATCGATCTGCGCTGAGCAGGAGAGAATGGAGCGTCGTCGATTATCTGCTGGACATCCAGCACTGGAGATATAGACACGTACGGTCCTCCGAAGGATAGCGATGCGGTGGGATTCGACGCCGAAATGGCACCCGCGATATGCGCGGGGCTCTACTGCTCCCTGACAGTGTCGCGCGTCACATCCATCTTGGGCGCCCGCAACTTTGTTTGTCAACCCACAATTAATTCCGTGCGAGGATTCCCACGCGTCGCCATGCCCCCGGATAGGTGGTGGGTACATCCGTGGCCCACTCCAAAAACGAAAGTTGTTGCCAGATGCGGACAACGAGAGCGAATCGCAGACGGAGTCCCGCTCTGTCACTCAGCAGGCGCGCAGGCGCGGCAGCACCTCGTTGACCAGAAGTTCGTACGAATGCACTACTTCGGGAGTCTGCGTGTAGGGAACCACCAGTGTCATCCGGTCGAGCCCCAGGTCCATCAACCCCCGGAGTCGGTCGACGCAGGTTTCGACGTTACCAACGATGGCGAACTGGTCGATGAACTCGTCGGTGAGTGCCTGACACTGGGGCGCCAACTCACCGTGCCTGTTCATGTCGTATACCTTGGCGATCTCGAGCATGATCTCGGACTGCGCCGCGGTAGACGGACCGATTACCTTGTTGTTCATCACGGAGAATCGGGCCATAGTTGCGACCGTCGGCTTCACAATCTCGCGGGCGACCCGGATGTCCTCCTGCGGCATCGCGATCACGACGCATCCGAGGCCAACCTCCTTGCCAACGTCCGCGGCGGCCGTGCGCGCGAGGTCGACACCCCAGGCGACACGGTTGACTTCCGCCGCCAGCCCCAGAACGACGGTTTCAGCAACACGGGCGGACGACGCGATCGCCTTGGGACCGGTCGAGAACGACTCGATCGGAACCTTGGGAATGTCGTAGGCGCCCAGCCATTTCAGGCTGCTGCCCGTCGGACCGGATCCGATCGCCAGGTCGCCGAACCCCACCTTGGCGTTGAGGACCATTGCGCTGGCATCCGTCATGGCGACCATCTCGCCGCGCAGGTAGGTCTGGAGCATCTCGAGGTAGTGCTCGAACTTCGCGATCGACATCGGTGATGCGCCCACGTAGGCCAGCGCGGAATCTCCCCTCCCAATCCCCAGCACAGCCCGTCCGTTCGAGATCAGCTGCAGCGACGCAGCCGCCGCCGCTGTGACTGACGGATGGCGCGTGATCGGGTTCGTCACCCCTGTCGCCAGCTTTATCCGACTCGTCGCCTGCGCACAGGTCGCCAGATAGGACCAGACCTCCGGGAACATCGACTGCGAATCAACCATTACCGCCCCATCCCAACCGTCAGCCTCCAATCGCGCCGCTTCCGCCGGGGCTCCACGCGGGTCCTTCGAGGTGAGATTGGTCCAGAACTCGGTGCGCTTGGTCATAGTTGTCCCTTTCCGGCGCTTCGACTTCGGTGCGAACGATGAGGTCGCGCTCGTCCTACCACCGGATCGACGGCCGCTTTCTGCTACCTAGGCCACCGCGAGCCTACTCCAACATTGCTTGTCGACTAACTAATAACGAAGAATAAGAGCCGCACGCCGATCGGAAAACTAGTTGCTTGACAACCTATCGATATGCGGCAGACTAGCCCCTGTGGTCCACCTCACTCCCTTCCCGGGAGCGTTGGGCAGCGCCACCCGCCGGCTCGGCTCCGACCGGACATCCGCCGCGCGAACGTCGGCCGATCTGCCACTGACAACGCTCCGGTCGACCGGGTGGAAGCGTTGTACTGCCGGGTGTCCGGCTCGACTGGGCAGGAGTCCTCGCTCGCCGATCAGGAGAAGATGTTGCGCGAGAGCGCCACCGGAGTCGTGTAACGGGTGTAAAAAGGGACGCGTTCGGGTGTGCGGGAAACGCGGGCCGGGTTGGACCGGATGCTCGACGACGCTGCCGAGGGTCACTTTCACGGTGGTGCGGGTGGTGTGGCGGGATCGGTTGGCCAGGTTCGGGTGGCGTGGATCGAAAGGTATTGTCGGTGGTCGGGGTTACGGTCGAGGTTCTGCGGGAGCATGGCGACACATCGGTGGGGGAAGAGTTGATCGATGACTTCATGGCGTTGCTGGCGTCGTTTTCGGGCCGGTTCTATCGGTTGCGGTCGAGGCTGAATCAACGCCGTCTTCTCGGCCGATGCGGCAGCACGGTTTGCGGTGGGGGTAATCCGATGGAGACGGTGGACACGCAGAAGCGGCAGCGAAAAGAAGTGGTCCGCGCCGATCGCGTGCTGTATCAGGTGCGGCGGGTCGTGGGCTGGCTCGGAATTCGCGTGCACTACATCGCTGCTGCGATGCGTGGCAACGACATTGCCACACCGCTGGACATCAAGACCGCCAAGGGTGGGATCGGTGGCACCGAACTGGTGCCGGACTGGTTCGCCGAACTACTCGCCGAGGAAGCGGCCCGCACCGCGCGCCGCGCCGCAGGGAAGGAAGCTCAGCCCCTCACGGACGCACAGGCGGAAAAGCTCCGCACCGGCCTGGTGTGTCAGCTGCTCGACGCCGGGAAGCTGCGGCTGCCCGACGACGAGATGGTCACCGTCGACGACGTCGTGTTCCGGGCGTCGAAAGACCTCGTCAAGGGAGCTGCAGCGGAGGAACTGTGTGCGGGGGAACTGTCGGAGTTGCGGGTGGTCGGAGGGAACCCCCACGATGACCGTACTTGGTGGGTGCACGCTGGACCTTGCGGCGGAACGGGGGGTTCCTGCTGTCCGAAGAACGAGGTCCCGCGCGCATCGCTGACTCTGGTACTCGGCGGGGCGAGGTGACCGTTGCCGAGGCCGGATGTACCGTGCCGCGCCAGTTCTCGTACACCACCCGCCCGTACGCGGCGGTCGACGACGCTACCGGCGCCCCGATCGGGCTCGATACCATCGATGTTCGTGTCCGGTGGCTGCTCGACTTGATCGGCGCCGCGCAATCGGAGTTGGTGTCGAGGTTGTGGCACCCGGCCACCTTCGATGCCCTCGCCGCCGGACGCGATGGTCAAGGCCGGAAGCTCCCGATGCAGGGGCATGTCGCTGCGGCGCGTCTGGGGTGGCACCCGTCCTATCCCCCCGGTGTGTACGTGCCCTCGCGGGTGACCCGGGTGGTCACCGCCCAGGCGGTCGGCACGCTTCGCGCCTTGGCGTACCGGGACAACGCGATCAGTGCCCTGTCGGCCAGGTTCGACCCGGCTACCGGCCGACTGGCGCCGCCCACCACGGCTGGCGAGTGTGTGCCGTCCGGCTTCGCGCGCGGCGTGGCACGGCAACTCACTGCGCGCTCCCGGCGCACCGACGGCGCGGCCACCGAACGCCTACGCATCACCGATGTACAGGGACCGCCGCAGACCTGTGTGATGGCGAGGCTTTCCGCTGCCGATCGACAACTCTCGCAGATCACCGTCGCGGACGGTGTGATGGTGTTGACGGTGAAACTTCCCACGCATGAGGCCCCGACAGGTCGGGCGCAGTGGCGGCGGGTCCGGTTGACCGCCGCGATCCCACCACACCTGCACACCAGAGCGATCACGGACTGGCATCTGCCGACTCTCGTCCTCGACCACCGAGGTGTGCTGCTGCGCTGCGCGGCCACCGAACAGATACCCACTGCTGATCTGAGCGCGGCAACAACCGCGGTGGGGGTGGATTGGTCGCCGGCCACCCTCGGCGCGGCCGCGATCGTCACCGAACGCCCCGACGGATTGGTCTCGGACTACCGGGGCTTCACCTACGACGACCGGGGCCTGGGAATCAAGCTGGCCCGCCTGCAAACGGAAGGCCAATACCTGCACCGCAAAGCCGCACGTTTGACGCGGCTCGCCGCGACCGCACCACCCGACGTGCGCACCGAACTGGAACAGAAGATCGCGGTCCTCGACGCCCACCGCACCGCGGTCGGTGTCAAACGGGGAAAGATCAACCGGGAACTAGCCTTCCACTTCGGCCGGGAAGTGACCGACTACGCCGCCGCGGCCGGTGCGACGGTGATCGGGGTGGAAGACCTCAGCACCCTCGAAACCCGGGGTCACGGCCGGGTGAACAACAACCGGGCCGCGCAGTCCGCGCGCCGCAAGGCCGTCGACGCTCTCGCGCACACCGCCGCGGGGGTCGGTGTGACGGTGGTGTCGGTACCGGCACGCGGCACGTCGGCGTTGTGCCCGGGCTGTAACGACACACTCTCCCGCCCGGGCGGCTATCACCGGGCGTGGTGTACGCGGTGCAAGGTCGGCGGCAATCGTGATCACGTGGCGGGGGTGAATCTTGCTAAACGTGCACTACTGGGGCGCGACAGAGTTGTTCGCAAGCGCGGGAAGAACCCGGAGATTCGGGTTACCGAGCATGCGCCGGTCCGGCAGTGCCGCGACAAGACCAGTCCCACCCCGAGCAGGCCTCGTCATCGCCGGGTCCGCCGCAGTGTTCCCACCGCGACACCCCGGGCGGGGGTGAATCAGATAAGAATTGTTCCTGCACCTCGAGCGTCGGTGTGGGACACGGTCAAACCCGCCACATCGCACGGTGTTACGGGTAGCCGTGAAGTACCTACATCTCCGGCATCGGCCACATCAGTGGCAGGAAGTATGAGAGTTACGTAGACGCTTACCAGGCTGTCCGCAAAGCCGACGGGGATCGGTCGCGAATCCGAGGAGGCAATCATCCCGGGGCTCAATGCAAACGCCCGCAGAAGCGCATCCAAGGTGCCCCGTACGGCATGAAGTCGCCGCGCGAGGCGATGCCGATGCTGCTGGACCTGTACCGTGCCGGCAAGCTCCTTCTCGACGATCTTGTCACCGCCACGTACTCTCTCGACCAAATCAACCAGGGTTTCGAGGACATGCGCAACGGTCGCAACATCCGTGGCGTCATCCACTTCGCCCAGTAGCGCCTCCCTGAACGGAACGCCGTGAAGTATCAGTGTTTTGAAGTCGTGGTCCACGCGGGTATCGCTGCGGTACGGCTCGACAGGCCGACAGGCCGACAGAACTCAACACGATGATTCCACAATTCTGGCGGGAGCTCCGCGACATCGCTACGCGAATGAACGCGGATCCGAAGGTTCGCGTGGTCGTGCTGAGTTCGACCGGAAAACATTTCAGCGCGGGAATGCACCTCGATGTCTTCTCGAGCCGCGACCCGTCGCGGTATGCCGACCCGGCCCGATACAACGTGGTCCGGGGGGAGTCTGTGCGACACTTCCAGGACGTCATTTCTGCTGTGGAACGAATCCGGGTCCCGGTTCTAGCCGCGATACAGGGCGGATGCATCGGTGGTGCACTGGACCTCGTCACAGCATGCGACATGCGCTATGCCACGGGCGATGCCTTCTTTGTCATTCAGGAAACCAATATCGGGATCACAGCCGATGCGGGTACCCTTCAGCGGCTCCCCACATTGATCCCTGACGGCATCGCCCGTGAGTATGCATATACAGGGAATCGCCTCCACGCCGATTGCGCACGTGAGATCGGCTTGCTCAACGAGGTATTCGCCGACTTCGACGAGATGATGACAGCTGTTGATCGCACCGCTGAAACGATTGCGTCGAAGAGTCCACTCGCCATCGCAGGAACGAAGTCGGCTCTGCTCTACTCTCGCGATCACAGCGTGCGGGAAGGACTGGACCGTAGCGCGAGCTGGAGCGCGGCAGCGCTGTCCTCGCACGATATGCAGAAGGCACTACAAGCGCAGCGCGGCGGCCACCCAGCCCAGTTCGACGACCTTCCAGATTTCGAATGGGACATCTGACAACCACTGCACGGTCATCTTGGTCGCTGTAATCACAGCAGTAAGCGGGTCTTCGATTGCATCGAGGACCCGCTTACCGGTTTCGTTCGAGGCGCGCGTCAGGTGCGAGCGAGATCGAGATCGGTCAGCTCGTCGATCCGCGCTGCGAGAGTCAGAATTCGCTGCGCGTCCCTCACGTGCAAACTTTCGATCATTCTTTCGTCCACCGTGATGACGCTGTCTCCGGCAGCTCTGGCATTCTCGTAGGCCGAGACGACCGTACGAGCGTATTCGACCTCCTCTGGAGACGGTCCGAAAGCCGAGTTAGCGGGTCCGATCTGAGAAGGATGCACCACCGTCTTGCCATCGAAACCCATCTCCCGCCCCTGGCGGGCTTCGGCGATGAAGCCGTCCCCGTCTCCTATGTCATTGAAAACCCCATCCAAGATCACCCTTCCCGCCGATCGGGCACCCAGAACAGCCAAGGACAACGCCGTCATGACTGGCGCCCGTCCAGGACGCTGTAACGCGTGGAGATCATTGATCAAGTCGTTGGTACCGATAACCAGCACAGAGACACGATCGCTGGCCGCAGCGATCTCCTCGGCATGCAAGAAAGAACCGGGAGTCTCGATCATCAGCCAGAGGGTCGTCTGATTGTCGGCGCCTGCGGCCTCCAGCTCCCCCACAAGAGCGCGGACATCATCACCGGAACCGACCTTGGGCACCAGAACACCATCGGCACCAGATTGCGCGACTGCCGCCATATCGTCTTCGTGCCACTCGGTGCCGAGCCCGTTGACGCGGATCACCACCTCACGAGGTCGCAGCACGCCAGAGCGCACGATGTCGCACACTCTTTCGCGCGCGGCGGGTTTCGCATCGTCACCGACGGCGTCCTCGAGGTCGAGAATTACCACGTCAGCTAACAGACCCGCGGCCTTCTCCAGGGCGCGTGAGTTGTTCCCCGGAACGTAGAGAGCGGAACGGCGGGGACGCGCTGCATCGGTCATCAACTGGCCTTCTTTCGCTTGGCTTGGCAACCGTCGTGCCAGAATTGTTGGTCGAATAACTAACTTTGTCAAACGCTGCTCGCCTGCGGGTTTATCGTCGCAGCGGTTGGATGTGCTCGGTCTTACCGATTACGGCTTCCCGAACCTGAGTTCTCCTCGGTCTCCACCAGGTCCGACTGTTCCAGCGCATCGGCAGGTGCCTGAATGCGTCGGCGGCTCGTTGCGACGGCCCCCACGACACCCATCCCGACCGCAGCAACGATCGCGGGGATCACGGCAAGCAGAAAAATCGTTCTAGCAGGCAACTGAGCCGCCAAAAGCGCTCCGCCTATCGACGGTCCGACCACCGATCCGACACGTCCGACCGCGGAGAGAAAGCCCATACCTGTCGCCCGCAACCAAGCGGGATAAACCTCGGTTGCCACCGCATTGACGCACATCTGAGTACCGATTGCGCACGCGCCCACGACGAACAGGGAGATCATCAGTACGACCAAGGAACCAAGCGACAGGGCAGTCACCACAATCGCGATACCGGCAACGAGAAAGGCAAGGCTCAGGACGTGGTAGGGAGACTTACTACGGTCGATCCGGGCGCCCAGAGCGACTCCACCGACCATCGCACCCAGGTTACAAATCGAAGATGCAAAGACGGCTTGCCCAGTCGAGAAACCAGCGTCTTTGAGGACGGACGGTATCCACGACATAAGGAAGAGAATCAAGAGCACCGCGCTGAAAAACACCACGCAGAGCAACAACGTTACCGGCGCCAAATGCCGCGTGAAGAGCAGTTTTATCGAAGGTTTGGTGCCTTCGCGCGAGAGTGGCACAGTCAGTGGTGCAGCGAAGGAACCAACGGCTCGCGCGTCCACCGATCGGAGGATCGATCGTGCCTGATCGTGCTTGCCCCTGAGCGTCAAGAACTGCACAGTTTCCGGGAGCCAACGCAGGAGGGCCGGGATCAGCAGAAGCGGAAACAATCCTCCGATGAGGAAAACGGACCGCCATCCTAGAGAGGGCATCACGGCACTGGCCAGCAGACCGCCGAGGAATCCACCCGCAGCACTGCTCGCACCGACGATCGTGACTACGGTAGCGCGTATCCGCTTCGGGGCGTACTCCGCGCCGTAGGCGTAACTATTCGGAATGACAGCCCCGAGCCCGATGCCAGCAAGGAATCGCAAAGGAATTATCTGCTCGATACTTTGTGCGGCGACAGCACAGAGCGTCATTGCCCCGAAGATGGCAACTCCGGCAATCAGCAGCGGTCGTCGACCATAGTGATCTGCTCGCGGGGCCAAAAGTACAGCGCCAACGATCATTCCAAGGAGTGATGCGACTATTGCGGGCGTAAGACTCGCCGTAGTCGTACCCCATTCCTCAGCTATCGAAGGCGCAGTGATGGCCATGATGAGGGCATCGAAACCGTCGAAGAAAGATACCGCCATGATCATCGCGATCGCCCGGCGCTGCACGAAGGACAGCGGCGCGTTATCGATGATGTGCTGGGCATCCAGCGTGGGAGACATAGGCACGTGTTAGTCCTCTGGTGTCAGAGCGATGGGAGTTTCGGCAGGGCGCAGCCTCTTACGTCCGCCCGGAACCGTTCCGGAGCGTGTGCGGGCGTGGCGCGCATCACAGCAATCGTCAGCCAAGGAACTTTGGTTGTCAACCTACAAACCTCGCCCTCGCTGCGGCGCGGCCCAACACTTGCCGCACACCGGCACAACGGCTACCCTGCGATACATTGCTAGTTGACTAACTATGATTGGGGCTCTTCGTGAACCGTCCACTGGCCGATCCGCGACCGAGAATTCCGTTCGCCTACCGGACCGATGAGCGCGAAGCCATCCAGCAGATGGCCCGCGATTTCGCCATGCGCGAAGTCCTCCCGGTGGCGAACGAGCTCGATCCGAAGCACGGGCTGATCCCCGACTCGCTTCGTACCAAGATGGCGGATCTCGGGTTCTTCGGAGTCCTGATCCCGGAAGAACACGGCGGCCTTGGCCTCGGCGTCTTCGAGTACGCACTGATCACCGAAGAGCTTGCCCGCGCGTGGATGAGCGTGGCAAGCATCATCACGCGCTCAGGCGTCGCTTCTGCTCTGGACCCGACCCAGCGCGCGGAGATCCTCCCACGCGCAGCGCGGGGCGAATGGCTGGGTGCATTCGCGATGAGTGAGCCCGGTGCCGGGTCCGACATTGCGTCCATCCGCACCAGGGCCGACAAGGTCGAGGGTGGTTGGGTGATCAACGGACAGAAAATGTGGTGTACATTCGCCGACCAATCCGACGGGATCATCGTGGTCGCGCGGACCGAACCATACGACCCCGAGAACCGACACAAGGGTGTTCGCCGATTCATCGCGTACAAGAATCGAGGCGAGTTCCCGAAAGGTTGTACGGGGACGGCCGTCCGCAAGATCGGTTATCACGGCTGGCATACGTTCGAGTTGTCCTTCGATGATTGCTTCGTGCCGGATGACGCCCTCCTCGGCCATGAGCAGGATCCGAAAAGCCCCGATCAAGGTTTCAAGCGCGTTGCCACTGGAATGTTGACGCCACGCGTCCACACTGCTGCGCGCTCCATCGGGCTGGCACGTGGTGCGCTCGAGGACTCGATCAAATACGTACAGGAGCGAGAGCAGTTCGGACACTCCATCGGCGACTTCCAGGCGACCCGATTCAAAATTGCGAAAATGGCGACGGAGATCGAGACGTGCCGCGCGTTGATGTACGAAGTGGCCGCCGACATCGATGGCGGTGAGGCGTCCGATATGCGGGCCGCGATGGTGAAATATGCAGCAGCAGAGATGTCCGAACGGGTGACTTCGGAAGCCCTGCAGATTCATGGGGGCGCCGGGTACACCACGGACTTCCCGATCGAACGCTATTGGCGCGACGCACGTCTGACGAAAATATTCGAAGGCACCTCCGAAATCATGCAACGCCTGGTCTCCGATCGGCTTCTGCCTCCCACCCCCTTTCGATGACTGCCATAGCCTTAGCACGCCGCCCTTGGCCAGCTGAACCAGGTCAACCCCAAACTCAGATTCTTTTTGGTCGACAAACTAGGATTGAGAGATGGAAGATCAGCCGACGCTCAACGGACATCAGGTACGGTCCGAACGTTCCACCCGTCTCCTCCTCCGGGCCGCAGCCGAACTCGTCGCCGAAGGCGGCTATCAGTCGATGACGCTTGCGACGGTCGGCGAGCGCGCCGGATACAGCCGCAGCCTCGCGACCGCTCGTTTCGGATCCAAGGCGAAACTACTCGAAGCTCTCGTCGAGGAGATAGTGGTGCGCTGGGACGTGGAAAAGGTCGAGCCGGAACTACACGACTTGACCGGCCTCGACGCGTTACGAGTGATGTTGACCGAGATCAAGAACTCGTACGAGAAGAGCCCTCGTTCGTTGAGTACCCTCTATGCCTTGATCTTCGAGGCCGTCGGCCCGGTTCCCGAACTACGGGACCGTTTCGTGGCTTTCCACAAGAATCAGCGATCTCGCGTCGCTACCTACATCAGAAGCGGCCTCGAGGATGGCTCGATTCGGGCCGGCATAGACCCTGATCAACAGGCTGCGATGGTAGTCACGCAGCTGCGAGGCGTCGGATACCTGTGGAAGCTGGACCCGGATGGCATCGACTCCGGCGCCGTCCTCACCGCGTTCATAGACCAAGTCGTCCGGAACCTCGCCGTCGCAGACAGGCCGACCGGGAGCGACCTTTACGACGCCCGTCTGCCCGCCTGAGGCCCCCGCAGGCGGAACCCAGTTTCACCACCCCTACTCGAGCCTGTGAGGTCGACGCCTGCAGGTGGATTGAGGTATGTCATGTCAGGACCTTTGGCAGGTATCAAGGTCATCGAATTGGCCAGCATCGGCCCCGGCCCGCATGCCGGCATGATCCTTGCGGATCTCGGCGCCGACGTAGTCCGAGTCGAACGTCGGGACGCGCCATTCGGCCTGGGGACCCAAGGCCGCAATGAGCAGTTGCGTGGACGACGCGTCATAGTTGCCGATCTCAAGTCCGGCGCTGACCGGACAACCGTTGTGGAGCTGGTGAAACAGGCCGATGTGCTCATCGAAGGGTATCGGCCCGGCGTTGCCGAGCGGCTCGGCCTCGGGCCCGAGGAATGCCACGCGGTAAATCCTCGCCTCGTCTACGGACGGATGACCGGTTGGGGACAGGATGGTCCGCTCGCGAACCGGGCGGGACACGACATCAACTACCTGTCGATCGCAGGTATCCTCAACGCTGTGGGCCGCGCGGGACAACGGCCGGTACCGCCGCTGAACCTCATCGGCGATTACGGCGGCGGCTCGACATACCTCCTGATCGGCATTCTGGCTGCGCTGTGGGAGCGGGAACGATCAGGGAACGGCCAGGTCATCGACGCCGCGATGATCGACGGTGCCAGCAACCTCGCGCATATGCTGTGGTCGATGTACGGTGGAGGCGCCTGGAATATCAACCGTGGCGAGAACTTCCTCGACGGTGGCGCACCGTTCTATGACACCTACGAATGTGCGGACGGTGGTTACATGGCGGTCGGAGCCGTTGAGCCCCAGTTCTACCAACGACTGCTCGAAGGTACATCTTTGGCGGGAGAAGACCTGCCCGGCCAACACGACCGAGCCGGATGGCCTACGATCCGAGCCCGGTTGACCGAGGCCTTCCTCGCCGAACCGCGCCGCCACTGGGAGAACGTCTTCGGATCGGTCGACGCGTGCGTGACGCCCGTATTGTCTTTGGACGAGGCCAGCCGCCACGAGCACGTTGTCGCCCGCCGCATTGTCGAAAACATGGGTGGCATTGTCCAACCCACCCCGGCACCCCGGTTTTCCCGTACCGGGACGAGCACTCCGGAACGGCCTCCGAGTCACGCCGTCAGTGCCGATGACATTCTCGCGGACTGGAGTGCGGCGAGTGCGAACGAGCCCGACGTGTCCTGACGCGAACACGCTCGACCGGATCGCTGCGGACGTCAGAAACCCTCCACTCGAACGAGTGGAGGGTTTCCGATTTCGGCTGCGCCCGATCAGCGTACGGCCCAACGGCCGGTGTATGCAGGAGGATCCGACTTGTCCAGGAACGCACGGAACGCGGCGGGCGCGTCCTCGGTAGCAAAGTTTACTGCCTGGGCAGCAGCTTCGTTGCGAAGTGCGGTCGGTAGATCGATTCCTACCCCTTCGTTGAGCAGTCTCTTCGTCTGCTCGAGGGCGATCGGGGGCATCGCCGACATCCGTTGCGCGAGAACGGCGACGAAATCGTCGAGGTCTTCAGGCGGTCGTACCCAGGTCACCATCCCGAGGCGGTGCGCTTCGTCCGCATCGATGACCTCGGCGAGCAACGACAACCGTTTCGCCTGCTGGAGACCGACGACCCGCGGTAGCAGCCACGAGCCTCCGAAATCAAGTGAAAGTCCGCGGCGGACGAATATTTCGCTGAACCGAGCCCGGCTGGACGCAACAACGAAATCGCAGGCCAAGGCCATATTGCATCCGGCCCCTGCAGCCACCCCGTCCACTTTGGCGATCACGGGCATCGGAAGCTCGAAGAGCGCGAGCGCGACGTCTCCGATGCGCCGCAGACGAGGAATGGGATGCTCGTCGTGTTTGCTCTTGGCAACATCGGCGCCCGCGCAGAAGGCCCCGCCTGCACCCTGCAGGACGACCACCCGAGTATCGGCGTCGTTGCGCACGCTCCGAAGCATCTCCGCGAGCATTCGCCACATCGATTCGTCGACAGCGTTCTTCCGCTCCGGCCGGTTCAGCGTGATCGTTGTGACGCCCTGAGCGGAGGTGAGGACCACCGGATCGTGTGTGTTCATGATTGCACCTGTCTTCATCTGCCTTGGAACGATGGCGTTCGTCGCCGCTGACGGCGACGCGCGCACATCAGGGCCATGTCCATCCCGGGCGCCCACCACCGTTCACGGCGGCTACGACGCGCTCTCGGCGTGGGGACGATTCAACAGAATTGTCCCCACGCCGTCTTGAACGGTGTTCTCGAAATCAGCGATCTGCCGGCCTAGCGGGGTGCCATGCGAAGAGCACCGTCGAGACGGATTGTCTCGCCATTGAGGTAGGCGTTCTCCAGGATGTGGTTCGCAAGGTGGGCAAACTCGTCCGGTGTGCCGAGACGCTGCGGGTTCGGAACGCTGGCCGCCAGGCTCTGCCGGACGTCCTCGCGGAGCCGACCGAGGAGCGGCGTGTCCATGATGCCGGGCGCGATTGCGCAGACGCGGATCCCTTTGCTGGCCAGGTCGCGAGCGGCAGTGAGCGTCATGCCCACAATTCCCGCCTTGGATGCGGTGTACGGAATCTGCCCGATCTGGCCCTCGAATGCCGCCACGGAGGCGGTCATGATGATCGCGCCGCGTTCCCCGTCGATCGCCTCGTGCTTGGCCATGCGCGCCGCGCCGAGCCGCAGCGCGTTGAAGCTGCCGACCAGATTGAGCTTGATGACGAACTCGAAATCTTCGAGTGAGCCCGGGTTACCCTCCTTGTCGAGCAAGCGAAGCCTGCGGCCGGAGCCTGCGCAATGCACCAGACCCTTCAGTGGTCCCCATTGGTCCGCAGCGTCGAGGGCCTCGGCGAAGGACTTCTCATCGGTGACGTCACCCGGCGTGAAGATCGCGTTCTCACCGAGCTCTTTTGCCGCGGTGTCGCCGTTGGAACCGGGAAGGTCCACCAACGCGACCTTTGCGCCTGCGTCGACCAGACGCTGCGCCGTGGCCAGGCCGAGGCCCGACGCTCCGCCCGTCACCGCTATGACGGATCCCTTCACCTGCATGCTGTTCTCCTCCGTGAGTTTGTGGTGGGTGGCGCCGCAAGCGCTGCCCTTACATCTCGCCCTGTGCATCAGGGGCGAGTGGGATTGTCATTTGCCGCGAATTGCCGACCGGTAACGCGTCAGAGCAACTCGAGGATCGTCGCGTTAGCGAGACCGCCGGCTTCACACATCGTCTGCAGGCCATATCGAATTCCGTTGTCGCGCATGTGGTGCACGAGACGGGTCATCAGTATGGCCCCTGATCCGCCGAGAGGATGACCGACAGCGATGGCTCCGCCGAGTGGGTTCACACGGTCTTCCTTGGCTCCGGTCTCGGCGAGCCAGGCCAGCGGTACCGGTGCGAACGCCTCGTTGACCTCGAAAGCGCCGATCTCGTCGATCGAGAGTCCGGACTTCTTCAGTGCCAGCTCGGTGGCCCGAATGGGGCCGGTCAACATGATCACCGGGTCGTCGCCGGCCACCACCGCAGTGTGAATGCGGGCGAGGGGCTTCATTCCACTCGCCCGGGCGATCTCGGAGGTGGTCAGCAGCAGGGCGCCGGAACCGTCCGAGATTTGCGAAGCGTTGCCTGCCGAGACGACACCGTCGCTCTTGAACGGGGTAGGGAGCGTTGCCAGTTTCTCCAGCGTGCCACTCCGTCGCACGCCTTCGTCGGATTCCAAGCCACCGAGTGAGATCAGTTGGGAGTCGAATGCGCCGGCGTCGATGGCCTCGGCGGCCAGCCGATGAGACCGCAGCGAGTACTCGTCGAGTTCAGTGCGGGACATCCCCCACCGCTCGGCGATCATCTCGGCCCCGACTCCCTGGTTGAATCCTTCGACGCCGTATCGCTCGAGCAGGACAGCAGGTGCAGGCTGGCCTCCCTGCGCCGCGCTGCCCATCGGGACCCGGGTCATCGATTCCACGCCACCGGCCACGGCGAAGTCGTAGTGTCCCGCGATGACCCCGGCCGCCGCGAAACTGACTGCCTGCTGACTGGATCCGCATGCCCGGTTCACCGACGTCGCAGGGACGGTCTCGGGCCAGCTGGCCGCCAGTACCGCGTTCCTGCCGATGTTGCTGGCCTGCTCGGATACCTGACTCACGCACCCCCAGATCACGTCATCGACGGAAGCTGGATCGAGGCTGTTGCGCTCAGCCAATGCCTGCAGCACCGTGGCGGAGATGACGGCGGGGTGGATGTCCGCCAACGCTCCATTCCGCTTGCCGATCGGTGTGCGGACGGCATCGACGATCACCGCATCTCTCATATTCTTATTCCCTGCCTGTCTTTGTCTGTCAACCAACAATTAAATAACCATGTATGGCGGTGACTCACGACAACACCCGCCTCTACTGCACAGCGAAGTGCTACTGCTTCGCTGTCTCGCCTCCATCGATGACGTACACGGCCCCGGACACGAACTGCGAAGCCGACGATGAGAGGTAGCAGACCAACGGCCCGATCTCGTCCGGCTCCGCCATTCGCCTGGCCGGAATCTTTCGCACTCGCTTGGCCAGGACGTCCGGGTTGCCGGTGACGAACGACTGGGCCTCGGTGGCAAAAGCTCCGGGCGCGATGGCATTGACCTGAATGTTGTGCCGAGCCCACTCGGCCGCAAGCGCCTTGGTCAGCTGAATTGCCGCACCCTTGGACGCCGAGTACGCGGCCAGCGTTGCCTTGCCGAGGATGCCCGAGGTCGACACGACGTTGATGATGCGGCCACCCTTCCCCCGCTCGACGAAGTGACGCCCGGCGGCCTGCGAGAGCACCGCAATGGAGGCGACGTTGACCTCCATGGTCTCGTCGAAGAGCGACATGTCCATCTCGAGAAAGTTTGCCGCGGGAGCGATACCCGCGTTGTTGACAACGGCGTCGAGACTTCCGAGTTGGTCCACGGCGACCGTGGCAAGCGCTGCGACCTGATCACGGTCGCGCATGTCGCACACGTGGGGATGGATGGTCCCAGCGAATTTCTCCGCTGCCAACTCTTTCAGGCTGGCTTCAGTCCTCGCCACAGCCAGGACATTCGCGCCTTCGGCAGCCAGCGCCCGTGCCGCGGCTCGTCCCAGGCCCTTACTCGCGCCGGTGACGATGACCCCGCGGTCGGTCAGGTTCAGGTCCATGTCGTCTTCCTCTCTCGTTCGGATACGCGGTGACGGCTCACGAGCCCGTCCATACCGGTGCACGCTTCTCGGTGAAGGCGAGCGCGCCCTCCTTTGCATCCGCCGAGGACCGCACCGGCGCAGTCAGCTCGGACTGCCGCTCGAATGCCTCACCCGCCGGCCAACCCGGACTGTCCTGCAAAATCCGCTTCGTCGCCGCCACAGCCAGTGGCCCGCACGCGGCCACGTCGCCGGCGAGTTCGAGGGCAGCCTCAACCGCGGTACCCGGTGCCACCATCCTGTTGACCAGGCCGAGGCGCTCGGCTTCGCTCACCGAAATCTGCCTTCCGGTCAGCGACAGTTCCATCGCAAGGGCGTAGGGCAGACGCCCAGGCAGGCGCAGCAATCCGCCTCCGGCGGCAACGAGACCACGCTTGACTTCAGGCAGCGCGAAGAAGGCGTTCTCCGCGGCAACGATCATGTCGCAGGCGAGGACGATCTCGAAGCCACCCGCGACAGCGGGACCGTCGACCGCCGCGATGATGGGCTTGCGGGGCGGCTCCTGCGCAATACCGGCGAACCCGCGCCGCGGCGTGAGCGGTCGCTCGCCCCGCAGGAACGCTTTGAGGTCCATACCGGCGCAGAATGTGGGGCCGTTCGCGGCCAGGACCGCAACAGCGAGGTCGCGGCGGTCATCGAACTCGGTCAATGCCGCATCGATCGCTGTGGCCATTTCCAGATTGACCGCATTGCGTGCCGCAGGCCGATTCAGCGTGATGGTACGCACGCCATTGTTGTCGGAAACGAGCAACGGTTGCTCGATATCGGTGTCCGTTGAAGTCACGGAAAGCTCCAGGAAGGTCGTGGGTGGAATCGAAATGGACGGGCCGCCGGACCGATAGCCAGGCGAGATACCGAACCAGTGGATCTATCCGGCTGCTGTCGGCGCGATCCGCAGCAGCCGCGCGAGGTTCCCGCCCAATATCCCGCTCTCCTCCTCTGCGGTGAGGCCGAGTGCCTTGATCGCGGCGATTTCTGTTGCAGGGTCGGTCATCGGCCAGTCCGATCCGTAGACGACGCGATCGGCCCCGTGGCGGCGAATGATGTTTCTGATCCGCTCCTGGGGCAACGTCCCCATGCTCGGCGGCCACGATGTCTCGAGGTGGACATCCGTTCCGACCGACCACTGCTCGGCCTCATCGAGAACCTGGTAGCCGCCGTAGTGGGCGGCGATGAGACGCAGACCCTTGACCTCGGTCAACATCGCATGGAAGTCCTTCGGCGCCCCCCGCTCGTTCTGATGCGCGTCCCCGCCGGAACCGACGTGCGCGATGACCGGGATGTCGTTCTCGGCCAGTGCGGTGAGAATTTCACGGGTGCGGGAATCGGCGAAAGCCACGGACTGGAACAGTGGATGCAACTTCACCCCGACCACACCGTTGTCCCGCAGAGCGACGAGGTTCTCTTCCACGGACAGGTCGGGATGGACTGTGCCGAAGGGAACAAACCGCGAGCGGTCGACCTTTCCGACGAATTCATTAGTACGCCAGACGTTTTTACCGACATTGGCAACCGCGAGGGTCATCGCCATATCGATACCGGCGGCGTCCATCGTGCGCCGCAGTCCGTCCAGCGTGCCGTCGTGAACCGGATCCAAGCCGACAGGTCTGTCGGCGAGTACTTTACGAGCGATCTCGTCCGGCCACACGTGGCAGTGAGCATCAATGATCACTGGAATACTCCTTGATGAGTTTCTTCGACAGCGAATCGAGGAGAACCTCTGTTGCGCCTTCGTACACACGCATCGGGCGTGCTGCCCGGTAGAGACGTTCGATCCGGGATCCACGAATCAGGCCGAACCGACCCATGACCTGAACACTGCGGTCCACAACACGGCCGGCGACCTCGGTCGCGCCGATCTTGGCCATCGATGACAGGTGGAGACTGCCGGTGGGGTCGGAGGCAGCGGCGCGGGCAACCTGGTAAGTGAACGTGCGCGCCATCTCTATCTCGGTCCACGACATCGCCAGCATCTGAGGTACCGGACCGAGACGTGCCAATGGTGTGCCGAACTGTTGGCGACCGGTGGTGTGCCCGAGCGCGTCGTCGAGTGCCGCCTGAGCAGTACCGATGGCAGCACCGGCCACCGACACCCGGAAGGTGGCCAGCGTGGCGAGCACGAGCGCGAAACCTCTGCCGGGGACGCCGAGCCGATGCGAGCTCGGCACGCGGACCTCGTCGAACACGATGTCGCCCAACACGTGTGGAGCGATGATCTGATGGGGCCGGCTTGTCGTGACTCCCGGAGTATGGGCAGGTACTAACACCAGGGAGTAGCCCACCCCGTCTGCAGTGTTCTCCTTGCCGAGCACACAGTAGTAACTCGCATCGCCCGCATTGGTGATGAAGCTTTTCGTGCCGTTCACGACGAGGTCGTCACCGTCCGCCGTGATCGTGGTGCTCAGCGCCTTGAGGTCTGATCCCACGTCCGGCTCGGTCAGTGCCAATGCGGCAATCGCGTCCATCTCGGCAACTCGCGGGAGCCAATACTCTTTCATCTCGTCGGAGCCGCCCACTGCGATGGCATAGCTCCCGATGCCTTGCATCGCGAAAAGCGAATCGAGGTGGCTCGAGGACGCCGCGAGTTGCTCACGCACGATTGTCACGGCGAGCGAGTCAGGGCTCTCGAAGTGGCCCCCGTACGCGGCCGGAACCTGCACCGCCGCCAAGCCGCTGTCCTTCAAGAGCTTGAGAATCTCGGTATCCACCGAATCGCTCTCGTCGGCGTGATCGGCGTGCGATAGACAGAGGTCGGCCAGGTCACGGGCGCGTTCCTGTAGGGCGACGTACTCCGCCTCCAGCGGCGGGAACTGAGCGCTCACAGCTTCACCACCACGAACCGGGTCTGCGTGTAATGCCGCAATGCCTCCATACCCTTCTCTCTTCCGTATCCACTGCTCTTGACGCCACCGAACGGACCCTCGACGAGACCCGCCAGCCAGTCGTTGACATAGACCTGGCCCGCCTCCAACTGAGACGCAACGCGGTGGGCCCGCGCGACATCGCCGGTCCATACCCCGGCGGCGAGTCCGAACTCCGAATCGTTCGCGATCGAAATGGCCTCGTCCTCGGTGTTGAACCGGAGGACGGCCAACACCGGCCCGAAGACTTCCTCGCGGGCAATCGCCATCGTGTTCGTCACGTCGGTGTAGACGGTCGGTTCGATCAGCCATCCCTCACCCGTCGCGGCACCACCGGCAGCCAGGGTCGCACCGTCTTCGCGGGCGACCTCGAAGTACGACTGCACCTTCTCGAATTGGTCTTGCGTGGTCATCTGGCCGTAGGACTCCCCCGGCCGCACCTTTTCGACCTCTTCGAGCACGAGAGCGACGAATTTTTCGTGAATCTCCTCGGCCACCAACAGACGGGTGCCGGCACTGCAGATCTGGCCGGCGTTCGCCGTGAACGCCCGTACTGCGCCCGCTGCAGCCTCGGGCAGATCCGCGTCGGCAAAGACGATGTTGGCCGATTTGCCGCCGAGTTCGAGGGTCAGGGGCAGTACTCGATCCGCGGCGATCCGCCCGATCTCCCGACCCGCTCTTAGCGAACCGGTGAAAGCCACCTTGCGGACGTCGCGATGCTCGACCAGCGGCTGTCCCGCCCCCTGACCGGTGCCCGTCACGACGTTGAGCACGCCGTCCGGGAGACCTGCCGCGGTCGCGATACGAGCAAGTTCGAGCGTGGTCGCCGAGGTGAATTCCGACGGCTTGACCACCGCCACGTTGCCCGCCAGCAACGCGGGTGCCACTGCACGTGCCGCCTGATTGAGCGGTGCGTTCCACGGGGTGATCACCCCGATGACGCCGTACGGCTCGTGGGTCGTATACCCGTGCCTGCCTGGACCGAGATCGATCACCTCGCCTGACGGGATGTTGGCCAGCCCGGAGTAGAAATCGAAGTAGCTTGCTGCAGCGTCGATCTCACGCAGCGACTGGGCGGCAGGCTTTCCGGCCTCCTCGCCTTCGAGCTGGGCGAGCAACTCCCGCTCGGCCCGCAGGCCGTCGGCGATGTCGGCCATCACCCGTCCGCGTGCACCCGGCTTGAGAGACTTCCAGGCAGCGAAGGCGGCCGATGCGGACTCGACCGCCGCCTCGACGTCGGAACGGTCTCCTGCCGCGATTTCGGCAACAGTAGAACCCGTCCACGGTGACGTCGACGAAAGTCGCTCCCCACCGTCCGGGACGCGTTCGGCACCGCCAATCCAGTGGCCGTACTTCTTCACGAGATCACCTCCTGCTCGGTCGCCGTCGACCGTCCGCTTTTCATGGATTCAGCATGCCGGAAAGTTTTAATTTGTCAACCAACAAAGATTTTTCTTCACTTCACGGCCCTGGTGCGCTATGACTGTTACAGGCACCCACATTTTTCCGGCGCATCCGGCACAGCCCGGCAATCGAGCCATGAGGCCGCGGCAGCCGTACCGCGCTGGCCGTCCTCACCGGCTGCGCTCACGCATCAGAGAGACAATTCATGGACTTTGACGACACCCCTGATCAAGCCCGCCTACGGGCTTCGGTACGCAAGTTCCTCACAGAACACGACGGCGAACTCGCCCACGGTGACGGCGCCTACCTCGAGGAGCCGGGAACAGACAGGATCGACGCGCTTCGACGAACGCAGGCTGTGCTTTTCGACGGAGGTCTCATCGGCCTGACGTGGCCGGAAGCCTATGGTGGCGGAGGTGGCACGAACGCCCAGCAGGCTGTCATCAACGAAGAGCTACATCGGGCCCGAGTCGCCGGGCCGATCGGACACGTCGGGTTGGGCATGTGCGGGCCCACGGTGCTCCGCCACGGCAGCGAGGACCAAAAACAACGCTACATTCGCCGACTACTGCGCGCCGATGATCTGTGGTGCCAGCTCTTCAGCGAGCCCGGAAGCGGCAGCGATCTGGCGGCCCTGCGGACGAAAGCGGTGCGTCGAGACGACGGCTGGCACATACAGGGACAGAAGGTGTGGACCACACTCGCGCAGCATTCCCGCTACGGGATACTGTTGTGCCGCACCAACCCGGACGCCCCCAAGCACCGCGGCCTGACGATGTTCGTCCTCGATATGCAAGCGCATGGGGTCACCGTCCGACCGCTTCGCCAAATGAATGGTCACCAAAGCTTCAACGAAGTATTTCTGGACGACGTCGTGATAGACGATTCGGAGCGTCTCGGCGACGTCGACGACGGGTGGCGCGTCGCACTCACCACGCTGATGAACGAGCGGATGGCAGTGGGCGGCGGCGGCGGCGAGCTCGGCGTCCGCAGTGACGCCCTCGTCGCGCATGCGGCGGAGAAACTCCCCCAGCTCAGCAACGACCGGCGCGTCCTTGCGGTCGAAGCACTCGGCAGAGTCCTGGTCGAATCTTTGGCGGCGCGATATACCGGTTACCGCCTGCAGACGAGCATGGAAAAGGGCGGCCGCCCAGGTCCCGAAGCCAGCGCCGGGAAGCTGACCGCAGTCCGTGTGGCACACGCAACCGCGGATCTCGGCCAGCGCCTACTCGGCGACGAGGCCGTATTGGCGCGCTCCGGTGAGGGCGACTGGCGCTGGGCGACGTCTCAAGCCTCGACCCCGGGCATTGCGCTCGCCGGCGGTGCCGATGAGATTCTCCGCAATATCCTCGGCGAGCGCGTGCTGGGGCTCGCACCGGATCGCACTCCCGCCACCACGACGCAAGCCGAGAGCAGGTAAGGCACCGATGAATTTCGATATCAACGACGAACAGAGAAACTTCGCCGAACACTCCCGTGACTTCTTCACCGAGCACGCCGGGCCGGAGTGCGCCCGGGCACTGCTCGACAAGCCGGGCGAGGAAGCGGCACCCGGCCGGAAGATGCTTGCCGAGTTGGGATTTTCCTCTCTGACGATCCCCGAGGAAGCCGGAGGCATCGGGGCAGACCTCCTCGACATGGCGCTGGTCGCGGAACAGGCCGGCCGCCAACTTGCCGGGCCGTCCCTCGCCTCGGCGGCGCGGATCGCCGTTCTCCTCGAGGGGGATACCGACCGCCTACGAGCCATCAGCGAGGGACGCATGGCGGTCGCGGTGCTCGATGGCTCCCCATCTCGTTCGACTCCGTCGATGGATGTCGTCGGCGCCACTCACTTTCTCACCCTCGACGGAGACGATCTCGTCCTCGGACAGGGTGTGGTGACTCCCGGTGAGCCCATCGACGCCACGCGTGGTCTCGGCGACGTCGACTTGACGTCGTCGGAGATCATCCGTCCCGATGCCCGCGACCGTTGGGCAAGAGCCAAACAGGTTGCCTGCGTGGTCCTCGCAGCCGAGGGGCTCGGTGCCGCCGACCGCGTCGTCGAGCTCGGTGTCGAACACGCCAAGGTCCGCAAGGCTTTCGGGCGGGAGATCGGCGGGTTCCAGGCGGTCAAGCACCGACTGGTCGACGATTGGATTGCCGTCAATCAACTTCGGTCCCTCGTCTGGTGGGCAGCGTGGGCTGCGGACAACGCGCCGGACCAGCTCCCGATCGCGGCGTCAGCCGCGAAGGCCTACTGTGCCGACACCTTCCAGACGGCGTGTGAGACCCTCATCCACGTGCTCGGCGGTGTCGGCTTTACCTGGGAGCATGACGCACACCTGTACTGGCGGCGGTCCAAGGTCGATCGCCTCCTGTTGGGAGACGAGAGTGAACATCTCGCCGAGGTGGCCCAGCGCAGCATCGCGGCCACTCGATCCGCCGGCACAGAGACTGAGGCCATCCCCGCCTGATTGTTCGCTCACCGGTCGATTCAACGAACACGCAAGACCGAAAGTCGGGCCCTTTCCGGATTCGAGACGTAGCCGCACACGGCATCTCGGAATCGGGAAGGGCTCGATTTTTTGGCATGGCATGCTTGAATGGCCCGGCAGACCGGCGCCCGGCACCACGACAAGAGCGGTGACGCCCAGGGCCATTCCCTGGACGCCACCGCAAATGCGTTGCGCTACCCGATAGGTCAGATGTAGTAGCCGCCATTGACGGCAACATTCTGACCGGTCATGAACCGGGCACCGTCACCCACCAGGAAGGTGATGACCGGTGCGATATCTCGATCCGGGTCTCCGAACTTGCCGCCCAGCGGAACCTTCTGCCGCATCATTTCAGAGTAGGAGGCCTTCTCCTCGTCGTTCATCTTGCTGAGGTGCTGCTCAACCATCGACGTCGCCGCGGACGGGTGGACCACGTTCGCCCTGATTCCGAACTGCGCCCATTCGACCGCGATCGTCCGGGTCCACGCCGTCACTGCGCCCTTCGAGGCTGCGTATACCGCGCCATTCGGGTACGCAGTCAATGCAGCCGACGACGCAAAGTTCGTGATGCTGCTCCGTTCGCCCTTCTTGAGGTGCGGAAGGGCTGCCTGATTGGTCAGCATCGGGCCACGCCCGTTGATGTCCATGGCGCGCGCCCAATCCTGATCCGTCGCTTCCTCGGCCGGCCCCTGCACCAGAATGCCTGCGACGTGAACCAACGCGTCGAGCCCTCCCATGTCGGCTGCCGCTCCGTCGACGGCAGTGAACACCTGGTCACGGTCCGTGACGTCGCACAGCCGAAAGCGTTGGCCGGCCTGTCTTGCCACCTCCCGGCCCGCCTCCTCGGAGCGGTCGAGCGATACAACCGAGGCACCGGCCGCGGCCAGAGAACGCACGCAGGCCGCGCCTACCCCGCTGGCTCCCCCGACGACGATGACCTTCTTGTCCATCTCAGTTATCCTGTTCGTCAGCCGAATTGAGCCAGCGCGCCGGACTCGATTCGAAGCTCCTCGGCTCGTCCGTCGTGGCGACCTCGGTGTGGAGGATGTGGCCAGTTTCGGGATCGAGGTACTTTCGAGTTTCGACGCCTTCGTTCACCGATTCCACCAGTACCGGACATCCATCGCTCCAATGCGTCGGCGCCTGTGCCAGAATCGCACCTGAACGGACACTTACGGCGAAGCGGCCTCGCTGTTCGATACCCGGTGCAATCGGAAGTGCTCGACTCGAAGCACGTTCTTCCGTTACTCGCTGATCCGGTGTGGTCACCGGAGGACGCGCCTCCGCCAGACGCTGCTTCAGGAGTTCGGCACGCCGAGTGGTGGACCCGTCCGAAACATCGACGCCGTACACATCACTCGCCTGTTCGGCGGTGATCAGACCCGCCTCCACATCAGCCAGGACTGCCGCGACCTCCCGATCGAGGGGGTCGCCCCAGCCACCGCCACCGGCGGCCTTGATGGCATAGCTGTGCCCTTCCGGTAGGTGGAATCCCTGTGTGAGCGTTCCGATCGGGGTGGCGCCGGCGTCGGGGTCGATCAGTTCGATCGACGTGGGACGGCCGGGCACCCCACCGGCACTGCCGGGCATCGGGATAAGCCCGTGCCCGCCGATGCTGGACCCGGTCAGTTCCGGAGAACCGTCGACGGTGAAGGCGAAATCGACTCCTCTGCCGCCGCGGTACCGGCCGGCTCCCGAGACGCCCTGAGAGCGGCGCCGGTACTCGAAGCGCAGCGGGTACCAGGACTCGGTGACCTCCACGTCGTTGGTCTGAATGGCGGCCTGCTTACCGACCAGATAGAAGTTGAAGTCGGTTCCGTCACGATCGTTGCCTGCGGGCGAGCCGACCGCAGTGCCGTCGATCATGATCCACGAGTCCGTCGCGCCGGTGAGCCCCCTTCCGGAGAAAGTCACGACGGCGTTCGCCGACATCGTCTGGGAGCTGGACAGGTATGGACGGCTCGGGCTGTCCGGTGAAGCGGCGACCGCCTGATGGAAGGTGCGCAGCGCGGCCTCACTTGCATCATGCGAGGCCGCGAGATGTGCCGCTCCCACCGGCGCCGGATGCGTGCAGTTGAGCATGCTGCCGACCGGACAATAGACGTCGATCGCGTCGTAGTACCCCTGGTTGAGAGGAAGTTCCTGTCCGATCAGACGTTGGAGTTCGACACCGATCTTGCCCTTGATGATGTACTCCTTCGAGTTGAAGAAGTGTGGTGTCTGAGGCGCGGTACCGGTGAAATCGAATCGGATGGAATCGCCGTCGACAGTGGTGGTGCAGGGAATACGGAACTTCTCGTCGTTCCACTCCGTCCAACTGGTAGACCGGTAGACCCCGTCTTCGATGCGCGCAATCTCGCGTCGTACCGCCTCTTCCGTACGACGGTTGAGCTCGTCGAAGCCGTCTTGGAGGGCGTCGGCACCAATTCGCTCTGCCAGCTCCCGCAGCTTTGCGGCCCCGACGTCGACCCCCGCCATGAGCCCTCGGATGTCCATCTCCACGAGGCGGGGCATGCGGACATTGTTGAGAAGGATGTTCCAGGTGTCGCGCTGTTCCACGCCGCCTGCGGTGACCTTGACAGCCGGAACCCGGATGGCCTCCTGAAAGCAATCTGTCGCGTTCGGCGCGAAGGACCCGGGTGCCATTCCCCCGACGTCCACAAGGTGCGAAGAATTCGCCATCCACGCAACCAAGCGTTCCTGTGCGAACACCGGCTTCATGATGAACACGTCCTGCGCGTGGAGCCCGCCGCCCCGGTGGGGGTCGTTGGCCAAGAAGACATCCCCGTCGGAAATGTTGTCACCGTGTTCGATGAACACACCTGCGATGGCATTGGTGGCCGCGTAGAAGTGGTACGCGATGTGGCCCCCTCCGGTCACCAACTTTCCTCGGGCATCGAGCAGGGTGCACGAGTAGTCACCACCTTCGACCACCAGCGGACTCACCGCCGTGCGTTTGATTGTTGCGGCACCCTCACCGCAGAACGCCTCGAGCTGGTGTCGCAGAACCTCCACCGCGATGTTGTCAAGCTGCATCGAAATTCACATCCAATCGAAGAGAGCGTCGCTCACCAACCACGAGTGTGGCGCCGCGAGGTATGAAGACTGTGGTGTCGACGTCGTCGGCAAGGGCCGGGCCATCGATGCGATCTCCGGGAATCAAGTCGGGGGTGCGGTAGCAGGGGACCTGCTCACTGCCATCACGATCCAGGAACACCGTGCGGTGAGACGAAGGCTCTACGGCGCCACCGGTCCGCGATGCGCGGTCGATCGGGAATGTCGCGCGTGGCAACCGTCCGGTCGCCACGGCACGGAGGAATGTCACCTCCAGTTGGGCGTCCCTGCCGATGGCACCCACTCCGTAGCGGGCGGCGTACTGCTCGAGGAATGCCGTGCGGATGGCATCCTGGTCGAAAGTTGCGGTTTCGAGTGGAACCGATACCTCGGACGTCTGCCGGAAGAACCGAACGCCGACGTCGTAGGTCACGACGCGATCCTCCTCGGGCACACCGTCGTCACCCACGTCCTTGGCGACGCCCACGCCGAGCTTCTCGAGTTCGGCACCGATCTCTTCCGCATCGGCCCTGTCGAGCAACACGTCCGCTGACTTGATCCGTTGCCGTCGCACGTCGGCCGACGCCGCACCGAATGCGGACAGCACCGATGCCGCCGGAGGCACGACCACTCGCGGAATATTCGCCTCTGCCGCGATACTCGCCGTGAACAGCCCGCCGCTGCCGCCATAAGAAATAAGGGTGAGGGTGCGTGGGTCCAGACCACTCGCGCCCGCATGGAGACGGGTTGCCTTGGTCATCTCGGCAAGTGCGATCTCGCGGATGCCCCAGGCCGTCGCTTCTGCGGACAGGCCGAGCGACTCTCCGAGCGTCCCGCAGACCTTCAGGGCAGCGTCGCGGTCGAGGGTCATCGTGCCCCCGACAAAGCTGCTCGGGTCGATGTAACCGAGTACCACCAGCGCATCGGTGATCGTGGCGTCTTTTCCGCCGTTGCCATAGCAGGCGGGCCCCGGCCATGCCCGCGCCGAGCGCGGCCCGACCCGTAGTAGTCCGCGCCCGTCGACCCATGCGATGGACCCGCCACCCGAGCCGATGGACAAGGTGTCGATCCTCGGTTGCGCGAGAATCATCCCGTGCAACTCCCCGCGCTCGGAACGCTGTGGGAGCGACCCCGCGATGACCGCAAGGTCGAAGCTCGTCCCTCCCATGTCACCGCAGATGGCGTCGGTGATGCCCTCATCGGCACACACTTCCGCCGCGGCCATGACGCCGGCCGCAGGTCCGGACGCAACCAGGATGACGGGTGAACGGCGCGCCTCGGCAAGAGTGACCGTCCCACCGCTGGTTTGCAGAAGGAGAAGCGGAACACGCAGACCGCTGTCGGCCAACTCCTGCGCGAGCGCCTCGATCCCATCGAGGGCCTTGCTCATGACAGCATTCACCGCGGCAACCAGCGTCCGCTCGTATTCCCGGATACTCGGGTGCAATTCGACGCCGCTGAAAACTGGAATGTCGGGGAATTCCTCACGGAGGAACCCGACCACCGACCGCTCGTTCTCCGAGTTCTTGAACGACCACAGGAACGACACTGCGAGCGCCTCGATCTGGTGCGTTTCGATGAGCTCGGTGACGGCCGCTCGAACGTCGTTCAGATCGACGTGCTGCAGGACTTTTCCGTCGCGATCCACGCGCTCTCGAATGCCGACTACCGCTGATCGTTCAATGGGGCTCCACGGCGGGACCAGGTAGCCCTCGCTGGAGACTCGGCGAGACCGTGCCATGGCGATGGTGTCTTCGAACCCGGCTGTGGTGAGCAGCCCGGCTTTGACTCCCTGCTTCTCCACGAGCGCATTGGTCACCGCCGTGGTTCCCAGGCCGAAACGCTCAACCTTGTTCAGAAAAGTACCGAGGTCCAGACCGATCTGGTCGGCCACGAGCCGGCATGCTCCCAGCACTCCGCGCCCGAAATTCTGAGGGTCCGTCGGGGACTTGGCACGCCACAACGACTCGCCGTCACCGCAGGCGAGGTCGGTGAACGTTCCGCCTACGTCAATCCCGATCGAGAATCCCTGTGATGCCGAAAACGACACCTCGTTGACACTCATCAAATCTCCTTGTCGCTTTCGATACATCCGTGCGCAAATCCGTAGACGGTGGCCCCGTCCGTGGTGTCGAGCAAGATCGCTCGCACCGAAGTGCCCGGCGTCAATGCTCGGTCACAGGTACACAGGATCCGGCCAGGCAGTCGGACCCCGGCGTCCATGTCGACTGCACCCGTCAGGTAAGGCGCCATGCTGTGCCAGGGTTGGGGAAGACTGGCACCACTCGCAGGCAGGTTCGTTACGGCCTCGTGAACGCGGATCGCGACGTTCACCGTGCCGTGCGGGTCGAGAGGCTCCCACTTGTACTCGCCGCTCAGACAATGCGGGCAGTTGGTCGAGAGGGGGAACCGTATGATCGCGCATTCACTACAGCGTTGCAGTGACAGATATCCGTCGCGCAGCGATTCCCAGAAGCCCGCGACATCTGGGTGCACGTGCTGCCCCGGGCCCGCCGCTGCGGCAATTCTCTGCAACGCGACCGCAGAATCGTCCCTGCCGTTCGGTGTCATGTCAGCTCGCCTTCTCATTCGTCAACACCAGCGAGTCACCCCACGGAGTGCCCCACTGCAAGAAATTCGCGTCCGCGATCTGGCGTGCGCCTGCCTCGCCCCGCAACTGCCGGACCATCTCGAGCATGTGACCGTAGCCATAGAGGTGACCTTCGGCCAGGCTTCCTCCCGAAGTGTTCATCGGCAGGGGTGAGTCCAGACCGATGCCCTTCTCGCGGCAGTAGGCGGCGGCTTCGCCGGCTGCACAGAAGCCCCACCGCTCCAGCGCCATCCAGATCTGATGCGAAAAGGGGTCGTAGGTGTAAAAGCCGTCCAGGTCGTCACGTTCGATGCCGGCCATCTCGAGAACAGGGAAGGTCTTCGGAGCCACGTAGTCGTAGCTCGGGCTCACTCCAGCCCCCATACCGGGACGAGAAAAGAACGTATAACTGTCGCGGCTCGACGGGATACCTTGCATGCCTGCGATGCGTACCAGCGGCCGCCCTAGATCGGCGGCGCGTTCTTCCGTCGTCACGAGCAGGCAGGTAGAGCTGTCCACCATCTGGCAGATGTCCGCCTCTCGAAGAGGCCCAAGCAATTCCGGCTGGTCCAGGTACTGCTCGACGGTGAGCTTCTCATCGCGCAACACGGCCATCGGATTCTGGTGGGCGAACCGACGCAACGTCACCGGGATCGCGGCAAGGTCTGCGCTCGTGGCACCGTAGCGGTCCATGTATTGCTGTGTGGCAAGCGCGGCCCCGGCACCGGCGCCCGGCGTGCCATGCAGAGTCCAGTTCGCGTACGGCCCCCCACCGTCGCGAAACGCCTCGTCCACGCCACCGAGCGGAGTACTCATCGGAGCCAGCTCGCGGGCGTAGCCTGTGGCCGATACGGAGCTGTTGATGACCGCTACCACGTCGGCCAGGCCCATCGTGACAGCCATGGCTGCCTGCTGCACGGTTGTCGCTGTCCAGCGACCGTGGGTCCACAGCTGGGTCACCCATTTCAGATCGAGGTCGGCCGCGACGGCGAACTCGTCGTAGTCCACCCCTCTCGGGGCTCCCCACGCAGTTACCATTCCGTCGATGTCAGCCTTGTCCAGGTTGGCATCACGCAGAGCGGCGCGGAACGATTCGAATTGCAACCGCAGCGGACTGCGCCCCGGGTCGCCGATGACGTCACTTGTGCCCAAGCCCACTACACAGGCATTTAGCTTCACGGCGTGGAGCTCCTCTCTGGCGGGACCGTTGCCGCTCCCGCTGTCAACCATCGTGGCGTTCGTCATTGCGCCAACGTGATCTGCAACATATCAGTTTATAAGTGGACAGCCAACTACTATTTGCGCGACATCGGCCCAGCGGCGCGAGTCGAACACCAGGAAATGCGTCGTATCCTGCGCTTATGCTCGGCCAAGAAAACTTGTTCGTTGACAAACTTTAATTTGCCGTCATCATGTAACACATGAACTCGAACCCTGTCCGGGCCCCGGCCCCGCACGAAGCTGTGCCTGATGCATCCTCCGGACCACGAACATCGCAGGGCGCGCGTGACGTCGGTGAGCCCGACCTCGACTCCTTCCCTCTCGTCCCGAAGGGCAACAAGTACGAGGACTTCGAGGTCGACCAAACGATGGCCCACCACTGGGGCCGGACGCTGACGGAGGCCGATAATGTGTCGTTCTCCACTGCGACCTGCGCCTGGCTGCCGCTGCATTTGAATGTCGAATACGCCCGATCACAAGGCCACCCGGACACGGTGCTCAACCCGATGCTGGTGCTGTGTACCGCAGTAGGGCTATCCGTCGAGGACCTCAGCGAAAGTGGCGGTCCATTTCTCGGCATCGACGACTGCGTCTTCGCGCGCCCGGTCTACCCCGGCGACACCATCGTGGCCAACTCACGCGTCCTCGAGATGCGCCCTTCGGCCAGCAAAGCCGGCGTCGGCATCGTCACCTGGCAGACCACTGCAACCAACCAGCACGGCGAGACAGTCGTCGAATTCGTCCGAACAAACCTGGTCGCCGCGCGCGATCGCCAACTCACAACGTAGGGAACATCATGTCTGACAATCGACTTCGACGTAGCGAGCTCTCGACCCCCGGCCACAGCCCCAAGATGATCGCCAAGGCTGCAGCCAGCGAAGCGGATCTGGTCTTCCTCGACCTCGAGGATTCTGTAGTCGCGTCACAGAAGGTCGCTGCTCGGCGCAACATCATCGAGGGCCTCAACACCCTCGACTGGGGGAACAAGACCCGTGCGTGCCGCATCAACCCCGTCAGCACGCAATGGTGCCACGGCGACCTTATCGAGATCGTGTCCGCGGCCGGCCAGAATCTCGACGTCGTCATCATCCCCAAAGTGTTCAGCCCGCGCGACGTGTGGTTTGTCGACGATCTCCTGACACAACTCGAGATGAGCCTCGGCCTCGAAGTGGGACGCATCAAACTCGAGGTTCTCATCGAGGAGACCCAGGCCCTGTCTTGCGTCGAGGACATCGCGTCCTGCTCACCGCGTCTGGAGGCGCTGATCCTCGGCGTTGGCGACCTCTCGGCCAGCCAAGGTATTCGCTTGGGACACATCGGCGCTGCGGCTGAAGGCGCATACGGCTACCCCGGAGATGTGTGGCACTACGCGCGCAACCGCATGATCGGTGCGGCGCGCGCCAATGGGCTCGACGCCGTCGACGGGCCTTTCGGCGCGATCTCCAACCCGGACGGCTACGAGCGTGAGGCATCCTGGGCCGCAACGCTGGGCAGCGTGGGCAAATGGGCCATCCACCCCAGCCAGATCGCCATCGCGAACAAGGTTTTCGCGCCGACTGATATCGAGATCGAACGCGCCACCGCAGCCGTGCGCGCAGTACAGGAGGCCGAGGAGGCCGGCCTGGGCGCCGCCGCATTCGAAGGCATGATGATCGATGCCGCCACCGCACGCATCTTCGACGGTGTCCTGGAACGCGCTCGCAAATGCGGTGTCGCATGACAACTGCCGCCGCCGTTGGCCCCCTGAACGGCATCAAGGTACTCGACCTCACCGCCATGCTCGCCGGTCCCTACACAACCATGCTGCTGGCCGACCTCGGGGCCGACGTCATCAAGGTTGAGCCCGTAACCGGAGACAGAACCAGGGGAGTTGGGCCCCACCGCGTCGGCGACGACCCCGACCAAGCACTCGGCGGATACTTTCAATCGGTCAACCGCGGCAAACGCAGCATCGTCCTGGATCTGAAGAGCACCGACGGCTCCGCGAAGTTCCGAGAACTGGTCCGCGTGGCCGACGTCATCGTGGAGAACTTCTCCGCCGGTGTCATGGAACGCATGGGCTTGAGCTACGAATCCCTCGCCGAGGAGAACCCCCGGTTGGTGTACGCGGCCCTTCGAGGTTTCGGCGACGCCAGAACCGGCAAAAGTCCCTATGAATCTTGGCCTGCTTTCGACATCGTCGCCCAAGCCATGGGAGGTTTCGCCGGGATCACCGGCCCGCTCGACGGCACCCCACTGAAGTCGGGGCCCGGTATCGGCGACATCTTCCCCGGCGCGCTACTTGCCCTGGGCGTCCTCGCCGCCGTGCGACACGCCGAACACACCGGCGAGGGCCAATTCGTCGACGTAGCGATGTATGACGCGGTACTCGCGATGTGCGAGCGTATCGTGTACCAGCATTCATATCTTGGAATTGTGCCGCGCCCCATGGGTAACGGGCACCCGTTGCTCGCACCATTCGACATCATGCAAACTCTCGATGGCTGGATCGCCGTTGCTGCACCCAGCGACAACCACTGGCGCATTCTGGCCGAGGCCATGGACCGACCCGACCTCAGCGATGATCCCCGATTCGTCAACAACGCTGCGCGGCTGGCTAATATCGTCGAGGTCCGCGAAATTCTCGGCGCGTGGCTTGCCGACCGAACAACGTCGGCGGTTGTGGAGGCACTCGGTGGCCGTGTGCCCATCGGACCCGTGCACGATGCCGCCGACATTTTCAACGACGAACACGTCTACCTTCGCGAGATGCTTGTCGAGGTGGAACAGCCCGGTTCGGACGCACCCGTGACCATCGCCGGCTCGCCGATCAAGCTCAGTTCCACCCCGGCCCGCGTCCGTGGACGCGGTCCCAAGCTCGGTGAAGACGACGCCGACACTGTCCTCGCCGAGTGGTCCACGATCCACGATCACGTCACGAATACGAATACAAAGGGGGGCGGCAGCAATGGCTGACCACCACGACGACCACGATGCGCTACTCGGGCACTGGGGCTGGTTCGAGGATTTCTACCCCGGCCAGAAGATGCGGCACTCGCGAGCCGCGACAGTTGGCGAGATCGAAGGCAGTGGGCCGGCAAAACAGGTGATGAACACGGCACAGGCGCATTTCAATGACCACTTCTTGAAGGGCTCTCCCCTGGGCGACGAACGCCTCGTCTTCGGTCTTGCCACCGCCTCCCTGGTCTACGGCCTGGCTTCGCAGGACACCGCCGAGCACGCGTCGGCCGAGCTCGGTTGGTCGCGGTTACGTTTTCGTGCGCCCGTACACCACGGGGACACCATCGAGGCCTTTACGGAGGTCGTCTCGGTCACCCCCGGCGACGACGCGGCTGCCCCCGGGACCGTGGTGTTCCGGCATTGGGGTCGCAGACAAGACGGCCGCATCGTCTTCGAGGGCGAGCGGTCGGCGCTCATCCGCCGGCGCGGATCTCGACTGGCAGCTTGATGGCGGCATCGATGGAAGCACGGACACAGTCGGTTTCGACGATGGTGAGGCGCTTACGATGAGCGGACCCGACAGCGACCGACTCGCTACGGTCGGTGCGATCCAGCAGACGCTCACCAGTCAGGTCATCACACGGGTTCGAAGTCTCGACCATCTCCCACAGGAGGTCGTCACCGGTGCCCTGCACTGCATACTCGACACGCTCGGAGTCGCGATCGCAGGGGTACATGAAGCCGTGACGGCGCATGTTCGAGACGATGTGCTCGACGAGGGTGGAAGCCCGCAGGCCACGCTGTGGGGCACCGGTCACCGAGTCTCCCGCCCCCAGGCAGCCCTGGTCAACGGCACCGCAGCACATGCCATCGATTTCGATGACGTCGTATCCCGGATGGACGGCCACCCCTCGGCTCCCCTGCTGCCTGCAGTCATGGCTGCCGCGGAGGGCATGCCGATCAGTGGGAAGGATTTCATCGCGGCGTTCGTGGCCGGATTCGAGACCGAAGCCTTGATCGGCCAGCTGATGAAGCCGTCGCACTATGCGCGCGGCTTCCACGCGACGGCTACCGTGGGCACGTTCGGCGCCGCGGCAGCCGTCGCACACCTGCTACGGCTCGATGACAACCAGTGGGCGCATGCGTTCGGCATTGCCGGGTCGCGCGCGGCCGGTCTCAAGTCGATGTTCGGGACGATGACAAAGCCCCTACAGGTGGGCTCTGCCGCCGAAAACGGCTTGAAAGCCGCGACTCTCGCTGCTCGTGGGGTCACGGCACACAACGACGTTCTGGGCACGACGCAGGGCTTCCTCGACACGCAATCCGATGGCGGCGGCACCTCGGAGGCCTGGACCTGGACCGAACTAGCTATCACGGAGGTCCTGTTCAAGTATCACGCTGCATGCTATTTGACGCACTCGGCGATCGAGGGCGCGTTGTCGCTGCGCGAGTCCGGGGTGAAACCAGAAGTCATCGATTCGATCACTGTGCTCGTCCCGGCGGGACACCTTCGGGTGTGCAATATTGGGGAGCCTTCCACACCGCTCGAGGGGAAATTCAGCCTGCGGTTCACCACGGCCATGGCGTTTGTGACGGGCGACCTCAGCGAACAGGCCTTCTCGCCGGTGTCGCTGATCAACCCGCAGGTGGTGGCTCTGCGTGATCGAGTCCAGGTCGACGCTCGCACCGACAGCGACAGTCGGTCCTCCATCGTGCGGGTCATTCTCGCCGATGGATCCGAGCGCGTCGCAGAAGTAAACGTCAACCAATCGACGCCCGCGCGTCACTTGGCTCGGCGCTGGGACACCCTCGTCACCAAATTCCACTCGCTCGTCGACCCTGTGATGGGTCGAGCTGCCGCAGACCGCATCGTGGAAGATGTCGCCCGGCTCCCCTCAGCTGAAAGCCTTGAATCCCTGCTGAATGCTCTGTCTGCACGTACGCGGTAAGTGTGCGACATCGCGGAGCAGCCCTGCCGCATCGATTTACCTGAGGGAGAAGACACACACGATGCCAGACACCAGCAATGTGCGACCCACCGAAAAGGGGCTCTACTGACTCATTCGTGGGTGGATTCGGCCGGGTAATTGTGGGCGGGCGCCCCCGAGGCTGAGCATCGCGAGTGCGATGACGGCCTCGGGGGTGTGGAACCCGAATCCGCGGCGGGTGATGAGGCGAATCTTGGTATTGACCGATTCGATCCGACCGTTCGAGAGCCCGTGCTCGATGGCGGCGAGGATCGCGGGTCTGTGGACGAGGATGCTTTTCTGCAACGCGACGAACGCCGGGATCCGGCACCGCCGGGCCCAGTCGATCCAGCGGTCGAGTTCGGCAGCGGCCTGCTCGACCGGGAGCTGGAAGATCAACCGCAAACTCTCCTTGAGCCGGTAGCCGCGGTGCAGGACCGGATCGTGGAGTTCGATCCACCGCAGCACCGCCTGCTGCTGCGCGGTGAGGGCGTCCGGGTTCTTCAGCAACGCCCACCGGCTGCGTTTGACCGACCGAGCCGGGCCGGCCTTCGGGCGACGCCGCGGTTTCCACCCACCGCCGCGGGAGGCGTTCTCGGTGGACCGTGCCCGGTTCCACGCCGCCCGCCGCACCGTGTCGAGGGCCTCGGTGGCCCAGGCGACCACATGGAACGGATCCGCGCAGCGCACCGCATCCGGGCAGAACCGGGTCACCACCGACCCGATCCATCCGGCCGCGTCCGAGGTGACGTGGGTGATCTTCGCGCACCGTTCGGGCCCGAGCAGGTCGAAGAACCCGGACAGGGTCGCCGCGTCACGGCCCGGGGCCGCCCACACCAGCCGGCCGGAGTCGTGGTCGACGACGACCGTCAGATACTTGTGGCCCTTCTTGTACGAGATCTCGTCGATCCCGATCCGCCGCAGCCCCGCCAGCGGGTCCCGGGCGGGTGTGGTGTCGGCCCACACCCGGTCCACGATCGTCCCGACCGTGCGCCACGCGGTGCGCATCAACTCACACGTCGCGGCCTTCGAGGTATGGGTGGCGAGCCACGCCACCGTCTGGTCGAACGCGTAGGTGTGCCCGGCCCGGTGCCGGGCCCAGGGCACCGCGGCCACCGTGACTCCGTGTTCGCGGCAGCACACCCGCGGTGCGTCGGCCTCGACGAAGGTGCGGACCAGGCCGCAGTCCGGGCCGCGCCACCGCCGCCGACCGGTGCCACCGTCGTAACCGGGGCTCCGACGACCACACACCCCGCACCGGGACCGGGCCCGGGCCTGCGGCCGGACCGCGACGATCACCGCCCCGGCCGTGTCGTCGAAATCGACGCCCTCGATCACCGTCTTTTCGACACCCAACACCTGACGCCATATCCTGGCTTCGCGCACGCCGTTCCCCACATATGTAGCCGACTGACCCTAGACAAGCCAGAACGCTACTGGGACAACGGCGTGCGCCCTCACCCGCACCGAACTCCACCCACGATCACAGCAGTAGAGCCCGAAAAGGCGCGAATACTCAGTTTCGCGCTCCAATGGCAACACTACGGCGGTGGTTCCAACGAGGATATCTACGTAAACTTCGGACTCTCCCCCAGGCAGTACTTCATGCGCCTGCTCAGGATTCTCCGCGGCCCCACCGAGCTGGAGATCAGAGTGATCTCAGAACTCAACGAGCTCTGCGCCAGTCGCCTCGGCACCGAACTAGCCTGCCACGACAACACAGGTCGACCTCGCGCGGAGGAGTAGTCGCACCTTCCTATTCCGTGGCGCTGTCGAGCACGGGCACCAGGACCGTCATCGCCGGAGCGTTGCCGATGGCGTCTCGCCGAACTTCTCTCGGTACTGCACGGAGAAGCGCCCGAGATGCAGGAATCCGCACCTGCCCGCCGCATCGGAGACCGTCGTGGTCGACGGATCTGCCTCCAGTAGCAGGGCGTGAACAGCTTTCATACGGACTTCCCGGAGATACCCCATCGGCGTGGTGCCGTAGTACCTCTTGAAACCGTCTTGCAGCGCCCGGACGCTGATGCCCGTAGCCGATGCGACATCCTCGACAGTGAGCAGCTCGTCCGCGTGATGTTCGAGTATTTCGACTGCACGGCGAATCGTTCGAGGCGCCACCGGCACTGGCCGCTGCAATGCCTCTGTGTAGTTGTTGGGTTGCGCCACAATAAGTTGACTGAGCAAAAGCCGTTCGAACTCTTTCATCACGATCGGCTCGTTCGGCAGGGTGCCACCATTTTCCATCTCGCCCCGCAGAAGGTCGAGCACGCCACGCCAGGAGCGAATTCCCGGTTGCTCCAGCTCCATTCGAACGTCGAACCGCAGTGGCTCGCGAAGCGAGGCACCGAGCGCCTCTTGCACTTGCCGCTCCAGACTCTGGCGATCGATCCGAACGATCAGCTGCCGGTTCCCCTTGCGCCATTCCATGGTCGTCGACCCTCCCGGCTGGAGAATAGACGCGACAGTTGGCGTCGACTCGAATGTTACAGATCCCCAATGAATTTCAGCCACTCCCGAGAGGGGAATCTGAACGAGGTAGAAGTCGTCGAGATCGCTCGGGCGAATCCGCATGCCGGTGCCGTAGTCCAAATAGTGCAGGCCGATGGTTCCGGCGGTCGCTGAATGGAACCTGACGGACGCTGCGCCGTCGCCGTCTGTGGGTTCGAGCGTGTGACGACAGAAGGCGGAACCGACCACCGAGCGAACCTGGTCCAGATCGACGGTGTGGACCTGCTCGAACTGGGCAAAGGGCAGCGCTGCCCTGTCCGCAGTCACTGTCGGGTCCATCGCCATCCCAGCCTTCCATTGTGCTCGAAATAGCGGCGCCGGAACGATCGTCACCATCTCTACCTATTGATCGTACCCCGGGATTTCGTCTTCACCCCAGGGTCCGATCAGGGCACCTTCCGGTTCGGCGAGCGGTCCGCCCCCTCCGTTGAAGGTGACCGGCTGCTGCGGTGCGGTGTTGACGTTGAGGGAGAAGATGTCGAAGCGATTGTAGTGACCGATGATGTCGTGCATCTGCTTCGGGGCGATGCAGCGAGCCAGGTCGATCTCGCCGTAGACGATTCCTTCCTTGTCCACCAGGGGTTCGGAGACGGGGCGCCCGTCGGGTCCGAAGATCCCGGACAAGGCGCTGCGCTCGCGCCGCAGCATCTGCGCTGCTTCCTCGTCGTCCCCGGCGACGATGTCGATGATCTCCTCGGAGACGGTCGAGCAGGAGACGACCGAGAACAGTTTGCCCTCGAAGGCGTGTGCGGCGGTACGAATGGCGATGGCGTCGGCCATGTCGTAGTCCTTCGGCGCCACCGGCAGCGAGATGTAGTTGGCGACGTGTACGAGCTCCCCCTGCGCCAGGAGTGTGAAGCGGGCGAGGGTGTTCGTGTTCTCCCCGCACGCCAGGACGCCGAGTGGACCGACCTCGGTGTTGTGCACGCGCAGGGTGGATCCGTCGCCGTTGGTCCAGGTGAGCTTCTCCGCCCAAGTGGGGACCAGTTTCCGGTGTACGGCGATCAGGGAACCGTCGGGCCCGATCGTGAGGACGCTGTTGTACAACACTCCCAGGCTGTGGCGGCCGCGTTCGTTGACGCCGATCACGACCGTGGTCTTGGTGGCGGCCGCCGCGGCACGAAGGGTGTCCAGATGCCGGCCGGGTATGTCGATCGCGGCGCGATAGAGCCGTTCGAACCACTCCCCTCCCTTGACCGGGTTCATCGTCCAGTTCCAGTACGGATAGCCGGGGACGAACACCTCGGGGAAGGCAATCAGCGTGGCGCCGGCCGCAGCGGCCTCGTGGATGAGCCCGACCGCCTTCTCCACGGTGGCGTCCGGGTCGAGGTACACCGGAGACGCCTGCACGGCTGCAGCGGTGAAACGTGGGAAGGTGTCCATCAGCGTGCCGCCTCGGTCATGGTGCCGGCATTTGGGCGCCAGCGTTGGTGGATGGTGGGCTCCGCCTCCCCGAACAGGGCCAGCTGGGGCCGCGCCCGTCCGGTTGTGGGCGGCCTCGCCGATCCGGCCGCGTAGAGAGCCGGCCATTGGCCACCGGCGCCGCGGTAGCCGATCTCGGCAGCGGCGTGCAAGGTCCACGAGGGGTTGTGCAGGTGCGCGCGGCCGATCCCGATGAGGTCGGCGCGACCGGCCAGCAGGATCGAGTTGGCGTCGTCGTCGGAGGAAATGGCGCCGACCGCGATCGTGCAGATACCGACGTCGGCGCGGATGCGCTCGGCGAAGGGGGTCTGGTAGCCGCGCCCGTACTCGGGGCGCTCCTCGGCCACGACCTCGCCGCTGGAGACGTCGATGGCGTCGACACCGTGTTCGGCGAACGCCCGCGCGATGGCGACGGCGTCGTCGATGGTGGTGCCGCCCGGGTACCAGTCGACGGCCGAGATCCGCACCAGGAGGGCCTTGCCCTTGGGCCAAGCTGCCCGAACCGCGTCGATGACCTGCAGCGGGAAGCGGAGGCGGTTCCGCAGGCTTCCGCCGAAGTCGTCGGTGCGCTTGTTTGTCAGCGGCGACAGGAAGGTCGAGAGGAGGAACCCGTGCCCGGCCTGGATTTCGAGCACATCGAATCCGGCCGTGTCGGCGGCCCGGGCGGCCCGGGCGAAGTCCTCGACAATGTCCTCGAGCTCGGAGCGGTCGAGTTCGCGGGGCGCGGGGAGGTCACCGAAAGCGATCGCGGACGGCCCGACGGTCTCCCAGCCCTTGTCACCGAGGGAGGTACCGAGGGTGCCGGCGGTGGGAACGGTGGTCGCACCCTTGCGTCCGGAATGGTTGAGCTGGACGCCGATGGCCGCGGTGGTGTTGTTGTGGACCAGATTGGTGATCCGACGGTAGGCGAAGATTTGTTCGGGGGCGTACAGGCCGGCACACGCGGGGGTGACGCGTCCGGCAGCGCTGACGGCCGTCATGCCGGTCATCACCAGACCGGCGCCGCCGAGTGCCGCGCCGGCCAGGCGTGCGAGTTCCGGGTCGCCGACAATCCCGTCCGTGGCGGAGTAGGTGGCCACGGGTGCGGCGACGATGCGGTTCTTCAGCCGGGTGTTCGCGATGCGGTAGGGCTCGAACATCGGACGGGGCGGCTGTTCGGTGGAGTCCGGTGACTGCGCCCAGTGGTACCAGTCGTTGAGGGTGTCGATGTATTCCGGATCGCGATCGCGCAGGTTGTCGTAGGTGACGCGGCGGCTGCGGGTGAGGAGGTTGAACCCGAACTGCGGAGGTGCCTGACCGACGGAGTGCTCGATCGACTCGAACCACTCCAGGCTGGCCTGCGCCGCGCGTTGCGTGGATTCGACCACGGGCCGCCGTTCCTGCTCGTAGCGGAGCAAGGCCTGTGCGACGTCCCGGTCGTCGACGGTCAGGCTCGCCGCCAGAGCGAGGGAATCCTCCATGGCGAGCTTGGTTCCCGAGCCGATGGAGAAGTGCGCGGTGTGCGCGGCATCGCCGAGGAGGACGATGTTGCCGTCGCGCCACGACGTGTTGCGGACCGTCGTGAACTGGATCCAGCGAGAATTGTTGGTCAGCAGTTGATGACCCTCGAGGTGATCGCCGAGCAGGCTGGCGCACAACTCGACGCTCTTCGTATCGCTGTGTCCCAGGGCGAACTCTTGGGCGGCGAACGCGTCGAATCCCGCGTTACGCCAGCTCTTCTCGCTCATCTCGACAATGAAGGTGCTGCGCTCACTGCTGAACGGATAGGCATGCACCTGTATCGGGCCGAATTCTGTCTCCGCGACGATGAAGGTGAACGCGTCGAAGATCTTGTCGGTGGCCAGCCACATGTAGCGGCAGTTCCGGACATCGAGGTCGGGGCCATATGCTTCGGGGCTCGACTTACGAGTGAACGAGTTGACTCCGTCGGCGGCCACCACGAGGTCGTGCGTGCGGGCGAGATGTTCCGCGGCGGGAGCGATGGTGTCGTACCGCACGTCGACACCGAGTTGCGCGCACCGCGTCTGCAGAATGTTGAGCAGGGTCCGCCGCTCGATTGCCGCGAAGCCGTGCCCGCCGGATGTCAGCACCTCACCGCGGTAGTGGATGTCGATGTCGGTCCAGCGGGCGAACTGTGCTTCCATGTCTGCGAAGATCTTCGGATCGGCCGCGGTGATCCCGTCGAGGGTTTCATCCGAGAACACAACGCCGAAGCCGAAGGTCGTGTCCGCGGCGTTACGTTCGAAGACTGTGATTTCCCTTCGCGGATCCAATTGCTTGGCCAGAGCGGCGAAGTACAAGCCGCCCGGGCCGCCACCGATGACGGCGATTTTCAACGACGGCAGTCCGTCGTCGACTCGCGCCGAGCGCACTGTTGCTTCTTGACTGGTCACTTGGTCACCACTGCTTCCTGGGTACGAATCGGGTCGAATGCGTCGAGGACGGGTTGCGGCCACGGCGTCGACGTCGGCGACTCCGGGGTGGCGTGGGCGACGATGAGGGTTCCGTCGGCTGCCACGCCCTCTTTGCCGCGGACCTCGAAGGTGTACGCGAGAGAGGTGTTTCCCAACCGTGCCACCTCGAGGGTCACGGTCACGGTTTCGCCGAACCACAGCCGCGATCGGTAATTGATCTCGTGGCGTACCCGCGGGGTCTGCCCGAACAGCCATGCCAGGCCGTGCTCACGAAGAAGCGCCGCCTCGGCGGCTTCTACGAATCGCACGATGCACGAATGATGTTGGTGGCCTGCAGCATCGGTGTCGTACCACTCCACCGTCCGCTCGATCGTCACTTTCGCCATCTGTCACTGACCACCTTTCATCGAAGTCGATGACCGAACTTTATAGCGCCCTTGTGACGATCGTCAAGACAGGTGTATATTGGGAATTGCGACGGGCGGTGAATGCTTGCGCAGCACGATCGACATCCACTGAGAACAGGTCGGGCGCACGCGCCCAACGCCATACACATGCGTTGCCGACACAAGGGAGGAACACACATGTCACTCAGTGACGACGTTCTCGGTCGGGCTCGGGTCAAGGACACCGCAGCCTTGGAAGCGTTCTATGACGAACTCGGCAAGCGCGACACGGTGGCGCTATGGACCGTGGCCAACAAGATCGAGCCGTGGTTCCCCCAGCCGGCATCGGTGCCCATCCTCTGGCGCTACGAGGACATCCGCCCGTTCGTCATCGACTCGCTCGCGCTGGTCAAGCCGGAAGACGCCGGTCGACGGGTGGTGGCCCTGGTCAATCCCGAACGCAAGGACGTCACCGCCGCGGTCGGGTTGCTGTACACCGGCCTGCAGGGAATGGGCCCCGGCGAGTCGATGACCGCGCATCGCCACATGGCGGCCGCCCTGCGCTTCGTCGTCGAAGGACAGGGCGCCTGGACGGTGGTGGACGGACAGAAACTGAAGGTCGGCCCCCGTGACTTCGCCATCACCCCCAGCTTCACCTGGCACGAGCACGGCAACGAGGACTCCGACGAGCCGGTCATCTGGCAGGACGGACTCGACATCCCCCTGGTCAATGCCCTCGACGCCGGGTTCTACGAGGTCCACCCGGACCACTACCAAGAGCGGGGCGCGGTGGTCAACTCCTCGCTGCTCACCTACGGCGCCGGCCAATTGCGTCCCGTGGGCTTCGAGGAGGGTTGGACCAAGCCCTACTCGCCGCTGTTCGCCTACCCGTGGGAACCCACCTACGCCGCCCTGCAGAACGCGGCGAAAGCGTCGGAGGGATCACCCTACGACGGCATCCTGCTCGAATACTCGAACCCGCGGACCGGCGGGTCGGTGATGCCGACATTGAGCGCCCACATCCAGTTGCTGCGAGCCGACCAGCACACCCGCGCCCACCGGCACACCGGATCGGTCGTCTACAACGTGGCCAAAGGCGAAGGCTACTCGGTCATCGCGGGCCGACGATTCGACTGGAAGCAGGGTGACATCTTCGTCGTGCCCTCCTGGGCGTGGCACGAGCATGCCAACCTCGGCGCCAGCGAGGACGCGGTCCTGTTCTCCTTCAACGACTTCCCCGTCATGCGTTCGCTCTCCTTCTGGCGCGAGGAGGCGTACCTGGAGAACGACGGTCACCAGCCGATTCAGTAACTCGCCTCGCACACCACCATCACCAACCCCCAGAACAAGGACCGTTCATGATTCTTCTGACCTTCTCCACCCGTGACAACACCCCCAGGCTCGGCGTCCAGCGCGACGACACGGTCATCGACGTCACCGCCCTGGCACGGAGCACCGGCGCCGAGGTGCCGGCCGATCTGTCGACCCTGATCCACCAGGGCAGTGCGGGTCTCGCCGCACTGACCGCGCTGGTGGCCAGTGACCGGGCGCAGCAGTTCAGCCTCCCGATCGCCGACGTCACCGTGCACGCCCCGCTGCGCCCGGGCAAGATCATCGGCGTCGGCCTCAACTACACCGAGCACGTCGCCGAGTCGGCACGGACCCTCGACACCGACAAGGATCTGCCCCAGCGCCCCGTGTTGTTCAGCAAGCCAGGCACCGCGGTCGTCGGCCCCGGCGAGCCGATCCGCCACAACGCGAACCTCACCAACCAGCTCGACTGGGAATGCGAGGTGGCCGTCGTCATCGGCCGCACCGCGAAGAACGTGTCGGCAGGCGACGCACTCGACTACGTCTTCGGGTACACCATCATCAACGACATCAGCGCCCGGGACCAGCGTCGCGGCGGACAGTGGTTCTTCTCCAAGGGACAGGATTCGTACGCGCCGCTCGGACCGGTCATCCGCACCGCGGACGACGTCGCCGACCCGCACGCCCTGGACCTGTCCCTGCGCGTGAACGGCGAAGTCAAGCAGAAGTCGAACAGCCGCTACATGCTCTTCACGATCCCCGAGCTGATCGAGGACGTCACCTCCGGGATGACCCTCGAGCCCGGAGACGTCATCGCCACCGGCTCCCCCGCCGGCGTCGGCGCCAGCTTCGTGCCCCAGCAGTTCCTCACCCCGGGCGACGTGGTCGAGTGCACCGTCGAATCGATCGGAACGCTGAGCAACCCGGTCATCGACGCTCGCTGATGCCTGCCCGATCAGAAAGGGAAGCCCGATGAGCAACCGCCCGTACCGTATCGGCCAGATCGTGCCGAGCTCCAACGTGACGATGGAAACGGAAATACCCGCCCTCTTCCGGGCGCGGGAAACCGTCGCCCCCGAGCGATTCACCTTCCACTCGAGCCGCATGCGGATGAAGGAGGTGACCAAGGAGGAACTCGAGGCGATGGACGCCGACTCGACTCGATGCGCCGCCGAACTCTCCGACGCACGAGTCGACGTCCTCGGCTACGCCTGCCTGGTGGCCATCATGAGCATGGGCAAGGGCTACCACTGCGTCTCCGAACAGAAGCTGGCCCAGATCACCCTCGACAACGGCGCCCCCGCGCCCGTGGTCACCAGCGCCGGCGCGCTGGTCTCCGCGCTCGAGGTGCTGGGAGCGAAGAAGATCGCGTTGGTGGCGCCGTACATGAAGCCCCTCACCCAGCTCGTGGTCGAGTACATCCAGGATCAGGGCATCGACGTCGGTGACTACCGGGCGCTGGAGATTCCCAACAATCTCGATGTGGCCGCACACGATCCGCGCAACCTCGTGCAGATCGCGAAGCAACTCGACTACCAGGACGCCGACGTCATCGTGCTCTCGGCGTGCGTCCAGATGCCGTCACTGCAATCGATCGAGATCGTGGAAAACGAACTCGGCAAACCGGTGATCTCGGCCGCCGTCTCCACCGCGCACCAACTGATGCGGGCGCTCGATCTGCCTGCCATCGCCCCCGGCGCCGGGGCTCTGCTGTCCGGAGACTATGCCCACGCTCCCTACATCCCGAGTCTGCCGATCGCCGTGAAGTGATCCTTCCGGCCCTGGGCCCGAAGTGACCGTGTGGGCCGCGGCGCGATCCGCCGCGGCCCACACGGACCTTGGACCGCACCCGCGCTGGTGTGATACTGGGTCAGAGGTGGTGAGATGGCTGACCCCGATCCCTTCGCGACACAAGCCGACGCCCCCCACGCGATAGCCGGCGAACTGATCCTGGACGGCTTCGATGAACCCGTGGAGATCGGGCGTGGCGGGTTCGGTGTCGTCTACCGTTGTATGGAGACTGCCCTCGATCGGACGGTCGCGATCAAGGTGCTCTCCGGTGTGGATGACGAAAACCGGAATCGCTTCCTCCGCGAGCAACAGGCCATGGGCCGCCTGTCGGGCCATCCGAACATCGTGACCATCTACCACGCCGGGAGCACACCGCGGGGGCAGCCGTACATCGTGATGGAGTACCACCGCCACGGCTCGCTCGAAGCGATCATTCGTCGCGACGGACCGCTCGGCTGGGAGAAGGCCTTCGATCTAGGCATCAAGATCTCCCGCGCTTTGGGCAGAGCGCATCAGGCGGGGATCCTGCACCGAGATGTCAAACCCTCGAATATCCTGCTCACCGACTACGACGAACCCCAACTCACGGACTTCGGCATCGCCCGCATCCACGGTGGTTTCGAGACCGGGACCGGTGTAGTGCTGGGTTCGCCTGCCTTCACCGCACCGGAAGTGTTCACCGGACGGGCACCGACGGTGCAGTCCGATCTCTACAGCCTGGCCGCGACTCTTTTCTGCCTCATCACCGGCCACGCCGCCTTCCAGCGCCGCGACGGTGAACAACTGGTCGCGCAATTTCTTCGAGTAGCCTCCGAACCGGTGCCCGATCTCCGCCAGGCCGGAATCCCGGCGCAGGTGTGCCGTGTCATCGAGCGCGCGATGTCGGAAGACCCGACGCGCCGCCACGTGTCCGCGGACATCCTCGAGCAGGACCTCCGCACAGCTCTACGACGCACCCGCGCCACATCCCCCGATCTTCCGGCGGACGCGGACGTCACGCAGCGCGGGCACCCGTACCTGATCGAGGGTCCTGAAGCTCATGCCGGGCCACCGTCGGTGACCCCGCCACGGTTGTCGACGAAGTACCGGCCACGTACCCAGCCTCGCGCCACGGTGCAGCGGCGCCGCCTGATCGAGGCCCTGCACGCCGGTGGGGATCGGCGGCTCGCGCTGATTCATGCGCCGGCAGGATTCGGCAAGAGCACCCTGGCCGCCCAGTGGCGCGACTTGCTGACCGACTCCGGGGCGCCCGTCGCCTGGCTCAGTATCGACCACGACGACAACAATGTCGTCTGGTTCCTGGCGCACCTCCTCGAAGCGATTGCGTTGGTGAGGCCCGCACTCGCCTGCGATCTCCCACAGGTGCTGCAAGAGCAGGGTGAGCACGCAACCAGATACGTCCTGTCCACACTCGTCGACGAGATCCATGACACGGGCGAGGTGGTCACGGTCGTCCTCGACGACTGGCACCGGGTTTCCGACGCGGCAACCGTCGCAGCAATGGCGACTCTGCTCGACAGCGACTGCCACCACCTGCGCTTCATCGTGACGAGCCGAACACAAGCCGGGCTTCCGCTGAGCCGGTTGCGGGTTCGCGACGAGTTAGTCGAAATAGATTCCACTGCACTGCGGTTCGACCTCCCGGAAGCGCGATCGTTCCTGTCCGACCAAGGAGGACTCGCCCTCACCGCCGACGACATGGCCAATCTTCGCGAGACGACGGACGGATGGGTTGCCGCCCTGCAACTGGCCTCCCTCTCACTACGCGGGCACACCGATCCGGCCACCCTGATCGGGCAACTCTCCGGGCGCCACCACGCGATCGGCGAGTACCTCGCCGAGAACGTCCTCACCTCGCTCGAACCCGAGCTTCTCCACTTCCTGCTCGCAACATCGGTGACCGAACGCATCAGCGGCGGACTCGCGTCGGCGCTGACAGCTAGCAGTGACGCCCAGGCTCGGCTCGAGGAAATCGAGAACCGGGACCTGTTCCTGCGAAGACTCGACGAGGACGGCGAGTGGTTCCGCTTCCACCACCTGTTCGCAGAGTTCTTGCGTCGCCGGCTCGAGCGAGACCAACCGGACATGGTCGGCGAACTCCACCTCCGTGCCTCCCACTGGTTCGGTGAGCACCACCTGCTCAATGAGGCCGTCGATCACGCCTTGGCATCGGGTAATCCCGAGCTGGCGGTGCAGTGGGTGGAACGCGAGGGAATGCGATTGCTCGAACAGTCCCAGATGGCGACGCTCATCGGTTTGATCGACAAACTCCCACCCCGACAGGTGCTCGCACACCCAGTGTTACAGATTGCGTTGGCCTGGTCGCACGTACTGCTGCATCACCCGGCGCCCTCGGCGCTTCGGGCATTGGACCGCGCGGAAGCAGCGCTGACCCAGCACCCTCACGCAGACGGGGATCAGACCGCCCTGTTGATCGAGGCTTCGTTGGTCAGGGGCGTCGTCGAGTTGTTCGCCGATCATTCCGTCACGCTCGGTGAGCGGATCTCGGACTGTCTCGAACGCCCCGAGACCGTACGGCCGTTCGTGGTGTCGGGGGCAGCGAACGTCGCGTCGTTCGAGGCGATCTACCGGTTCGATTACGACGCCGCCCGCCGATGGCAGGAGTGGGCGACTCCCTACAACCAGCAAACGTCGGGACCCTTCAGCGTCCTCTACGGATACTGCTTCGCGGGGATCGCCGCACACGAGCAGCTCGACACGACCGCTGCCGAGAAATACTTCCGGATAGCGCTACGGCTGGCGAAACAGTCCGGCGGCGGGCAATCGTACGCAACCCGCGTGGCCGGCGCGATCTTGGGAGACTTGCTGTACGAGCAGGGCCATGTGTCCGAGGCCGAAGTCCTTCTCGACGCCAGCCATACCCTCCGGTCCGAGGGCGGCATCGTCGATTTCATGCTCGCGACGTACGGCACCGGGTCTCGTATCAAGGCGCTGCGCGGAAATCTGGGCGCCGCGTACCAACTTCTCGACGAAGGGGCCGAGATCGCCGCGATGCTGACGTTGCCGCGCCTGACCGCCCGCATCCGGAACGAGCGAATACGGTTGGCGCTGGCCGATCCTTCGATTTTCGACGAGCATCCGCGATGGGCACAGACAGTTCCCCGCGACAGCGACGACCCCGCCTCACACACAAGCGGGATCGACCTGATCACGCAAGAGCTGCATGAAGACTCCGACATTCGGCTCCTGCTCCACGCTGCCTCGCCGACGAATCAGGAAGCAACGGCGACCGCGTGCCATCGGTCGCAGGCGATGCTCGAGCGTATCTCCCGGCAGTCGCGGCCGAAAGCGCTCCTGAGGGCTCGGCTTCTGCACTGCACGTGCTTGTTCGCGGCCGGCCGTACGTCGGAGGCGAAGGAGTGCGTGATACCGGCTCTGGCCCTGTGTGCCGACCGCGAACTCCCCCGCGTCGTGCTCGACGCAGGACCAGCTGTGGCCGAGGTGGTGGCCTCGCTCGAGTCCGATCTGCAGCTCGGCAGGTGGCAGCCACAATGGGAACGAGTCCCGAGTTCATTTCTCACTCGGTTGACAGACGACTTCGGGTCCAGCAGCCACCGCGCGTAGGGCCGCTACGCGATCGGCTTGCCCTCGCTGTTCGCCCAGCTGGGCATGAGTCCGTTCGAGGGAAGCGATTTGTCGAGAAGTTTCTTACCCTGTGCGGTCCCGGCAACGGGAAGCCCCGTCGGATCGAGCAGCCCGATCTGCACCAGTACACCCGCCTGATCCCAGTAGATGTGCTCGTTGTACAGCTTGTCTCCGCGCAGGGTGACGACAGCAACCAACGGAATTTCGACGTATCGTCCGGTCGGCGCGACACCGGGAAGCATCCAGTCGATCTCGCGGTCGTGCGTGAAGCAGAACAACTGCTCTTCGACGATCCGATCGGCTCCGACGGTGCGAGAAATCGGAATCGTCCTGGTGTCGTCAGGGTTGTTGTGCACGAAATGGTGGGCGTAGAACCGCGCGAGGTCGTTCTGTCCGACGCCACCGGTCAGCGTTGGAACGTGGTTGACATAGGGTTCGTCGACCATCGTGGCCATGGTGGCCGGAACATCGCGGGCCTCGAACTCGTAATAGATGTGCCGGTCCCAGAGTGCGGACAGATCGTGTCGGGGTCCGATAGTGGTACGCATAACCTCGAGGGTGCGCGAGTAGGCGAGTCCGGCGGAGAGGGGTTCGTAAACCTCGCGGCCGTGGGTGGCGAAGGCATGATCGACGCCGGCGTAGTCGTAGATACGCACCCGATCGTTATCGCCGAACGCCTTCCGGATGGAATTGCGGGCATCCTCGGGGCAGTAGGAGTCGTGCTCAGCCAGATGGAAGACCATGGGAACGGTCAGCTCGGCCGCTTCGTCGAGGTGGTCGTGGACACCGACACCGTAATAGCTGATGGCGCAGTCGACGTCGAGCCGAACCGCGGACAGGTAAGCGAGCAGCCCGCCGAGACAGTATCCGATGAGGCCGATGCCGCCGACGTGAGTGGCCAGGCCACGCAGGGCCGTGACGGTGTCGCCGATGTCCGTGACGGCCAGGTCCTCGTCGAGTGCGTCCCGCAATTCGAGCCCCCGGGTGAACCCGGCCTGGTCGTAACCGAGTTCCTGCCGAGCGCCCGAGCGCCAGAAGAGATCCGGGACAAGGACCACGTACCCTTCCTCTGCATAGCGGTCGGCCATGTCCCGCATGTAGTCATTGATCCCGAAGATTTCCTGTAAGAGAATCAGTCCCGGGCCGGAACCCTGTGCCGGTTCCGCAAGATACGCGGTGAAGGACTCACCGGAGCCCTTGGCGATTTCGATGTACTTACCCATTGAGTGGTGTCGCTTTCGGTAGAGAAGCAGCGGCGGTCAGAAGTCGGGATGCTTGGTCACCAAGCGGTAGGACCCCGAGTGGAAGACCAGAGGCTCTCCGGGATCCGCATCATATTGTTCGATCTCACCGAGGAAGATGATGTGGTCGCCGGCCTCTACTCGCTGGACCGTCCGGCACTGGAAATGCGCGATGGCGTCATCGATCAGGGGAACGCCGGCAATTCCTTCGGTGGTCGCCACACCGGCGAACTTGTCCTCGGCCGGCGTCGAGAATTGCCGGGACAGATCGTGTTGGTTTGCCGCGAGGACGTTGACAGTGAAATGCGTGGCCGCCGTGAGGTCGGGGAGGCTCGGCGCCTTGCTCGCCGGACACCACGACACCAAGGGCGGATCCATCGACACCGAGGTGAACGAGTTCGCCGTGACACCGACCTTCCGACCGTCCGGGGCCCGCGCGGTAATCACCGTTACCCCCGTGGCGTACTGGCCGAGAGCACGCCGTAGGTCACGGGGATCGAACTGAGCCTGCTCGGCGGCCCGCCCGGTCTCGATCACACGCTGCGCCTCGGCGGCGTCGAACCACCAGTTATGCACGGTACGTGGATCATCGAAGCCTGCGGCGATGGCCGACGCCAGCGCCGGCGAGTCCTGCGCCGCCGCGAACAACCCGAGGACCGGGTCGGACGGTCCACGAAGCAGGCTGTTGGTCCACGACACGGCCCATTGCGCCCAGCCGCGCCAGAACTTGTCGAACGTGCGTTGCATCCACTGCGCGTCGAACGGTTGATCACCCCGGTTCACGATCGCATCGAGGTACACAGCGACCGCGTGGGCAGCGTTGTTGCTGCCCTGACCCGTGAGCGGATCATTGAGGACAACAGCGTCAGCCATGCCGAGCACGACGTTGCCCGAGGCAAGTTCGGCTACCGGGCGCCGGACCGTCGGTGTAAGTCGGCCGCGCAATACTCCGGCCTCATCGGTGAGAGCGATGTCTCCGGTCCTGGCGAATTCCGCAGGGAAGTGCTCTGCCAGCACCTCCTTGGCGCGCTCGAGATGCGCCTGCGGAGTGTGGACATCGTCCCAGCAATCCATCGGTCCACCCGGGACGCCTTCGAACACCATCACATGACAGGGGCCGGTGGTGGTCAGCGCCGGAAGGACGAAGTACTCCCCGACCCCGGGGACGATGTTCAGTGAGAGATCGGCACCGGCGGGGTGTTCGGCAAGGCCGCTCACGTACGCCAGTGACAATGCCCGCTGCGGCCGGTTGTACGGCGATTTCACCGAATCCGGGGGGAAGAGTCGTCCGAGGTCGCCCTTGCCGCTCGAGATGATGACCAGGTCGTGGCTGTGGGCAAGATTTTCGATGTCCCTGGGCCTCGCCGCCTTGATGATCAGATCGCCACCGAGTTCTACGAACTCGTCGACCCAATCCGCACACTTGACGCGCTGGTCGACCGACTGCGCGAAACCGATCAAGGGTGTCGTTACCGTGATCTCGTTGCTGTCATGGGTTTTCGAGACAGTGAGCGCCATCGTGTCGATGTGCGGGCACCGCTCCTCCCAGCGGTCGAGCCCGAGATCCCGCTCGATCTGCAGTGCCGAGTCGAACATGCACTGGCTGGACATGACGGGACCGATCCGGACCTCGTCGGGCGTTCGGTCGGTCACCAGGGTGACGCGGAAGTCACGTGTGAGTAAGGCGAGCGCCAGTAGCGCCCCGGACTGTCCGGCTCCGACGATAGCAATGCTGCGCATGACTGACGGCTTCCAATCGTTGATTCGGGCGAATGCTAGTTCGCGACGTCGGTGAGGTACTGGGCGGCGGCTTCGGGTGTCATGAACCAGTGGAAGAAGTCACGCGGATCGTCGAATCCGTTGGCAAACCGGCGAGCGATTCGCGGCTCGGTGGCTGCGGCGCTGAGCAGTGTCAGCACATGCTCCGGAGGCGGGCTGAGTAGCGCATTCGTCCACGACGCCACGTATTGGGCGTAATCCCAATATCGTTCGAAGGTGTTGGTCATGAATGCGGCGTCGAAGGGTCGGTCGCCCTGCTCGATGATGCTGGCAAGGTAGGAGGCCGCGCACTTGCTCGCGTTGTTCGAGCCCTGGCCGGTGAGCGGATCATTGAGGACCACCACGTCGGCAAGCCCGAGGATATTCGCACCCGAAGGTAAGACGCCGATCGGCTTGCGAACCGTGGGTGGGAATCGACCCGCGAGGATCCCGTTGTCATCGGTGAGGGTGATGTCGGCGCAGCGCTCGGCCTCCCAGGGGACGAACGTCTCGACCACCCACTTGGACTTTGCCAGATGCTCCTCGGGAGTCGTCACATCCGCCCAGCAGTCCATCGGTCCACCCGGGATGCCCTCCATCACCATGATTTCGCACGGTCCACTGGTGGTGAGCGCAGGAAAGGCGAAATACTCACCGACACCCGGAATCATGTTGAACGCCACCGCGGAATGTTCCTCCCGCGGCACCATTCCGTTGACGTAAGTCAGCGCCAGGGCACGCTGTGGGCGGTCGAAGACCGACCGTGTGGCGTCCCGCTCGAACATCTTCGCGATCTCGCCCTTGCCTGCGGCGAGAATCACCAGATCGGAGTCGGCAGCGAACTCTTCGAGGTCACCGATCCCGGCATCCTGGATCACCAGCTTGCCGCCGCGTAATTCGAATTCCTCGAGCCACTTGGGCATTTTCACGCGCTGATCGACCGACTGGGCGGGGAGGTCGAGGCGCGACGCCCAGGAGAAGGCCTGGTTTCCGTTGTCGGCGACAGTGAACGAGATGCCCTCGACCGAGGGGCATTCATCGCTCCAGAGGTCCAGTCCGACGGCGCGCTCACGCGCGAGGGCCCCGCCGAACATGCACTGACTGGACATGACCTTGCCCTCACGGATCTGCTCCGGAGTCCGGTTGGATACGACGGTCACGTCGTACCCGGCGTCGACCAGACCTATGGCGAGCTGAAGTCCTGCCTGGCCGGCTCCAACGATGGTGATTTTGCGCATGGGAAAGAAAGTCCTTTGTGTCGACGGTTATCGGGCGAGAAGCGGAATGGCCGGGGTTGCCTGTTCGGGCCCCATCGCGGAGTAGCCTCCGTCGATGGCCCAGTCGGCTCCGGTGACGAAGGCGGCGCGGGGCGAACACAGGTACGCGATCACGTCGCCCACCTCGGTGGGGTCTCCGACTCGGCCGGCGAGGTGGAACTGCCCGGCTACCCGGTCGGTCTTGGCCCGGTCCGACCCCGAGAGCTCATCCATCACCTTCGACCAGATCCAGCCCGGACTCACCGAGTTGACGCGAATGTTGTCGCCGGCAAGGTCCATCGCCATGTTCCGGGTCAGTTGCACCACGGCTGCCTTGGAAACGGGGTACAGCCATCGCCCTGTCTGGGCGACCTTCGAGGAGATGGAACCGAAGTTCACGATGGCGCCACCGCCCTGCGCGGCCATGTGCGGGCGGACCGCTGCGGCGAACATGGCGGCGCTCACGACGTTCACATCGAGAGCGGTGGTCCATTGGGTGCGGCTGGACTCGGCGCCGTCGTCGATGTAGGTACACGCCAGGTTCACCAAAAAGTTGATGGAGCCGAAAGTGTCGAGGGTGGTAGCCACGCAGGCCTCGATCGCCCCGTCGTCGGTGATGTCGGTCTCGCTGAACAGAGCGTTCTTCTTGCCGTCGACAGCGATCTTGCCACCGTCCCGGTCGATGTCGGCGACAACGACGTTGACACCACTCTCGTGCAGAGAGTCGACGACGCCGCGCCCGATCTTGGTGGCGCCGCCGGTGATGATGGCCGTCTTGCCGTCGATCCCGAGATAGTCGCTCATGGTCTAGATCTCCTGACTTCGCTCACGATGTGATCTGCAACACTAGGAACATTTTGGGTGATGATCTATCCGCTGAACGCGTCGACTGTGCAGATTGCGCTCACTTTGATTCCGCCGAGTTTTTCGCCGGCAATGCCGAATTCAGGCGCGACTAGCGCGTGGCCCGTCGGAACTCCCGCAGCCGGTAGCGCTGGATCTTGCCGTTCGGGGTGCGCGGCAAATGGGCGAGGAAATCGATACTGCGAGGGTACTTGTACGGTGCCAGCTGATTTCTGACGAAGTCCTGGAGTTCGCGGACCTTGGTGTCGCTGCCCACGGTGTCCGAGATCAGTACGACTGCCGCGTGGACGATCATTCCCCGATCGGGGTCGGGCAGACCCACGACCGCGCATTCCTTCACGTCGGGGTGCCGGCCCAGCGCTTCTTCGACCTCCGGGCCGGCGATGTTGTAGCCGGACGAGACGATCATGTCGTCACTACGTGCCTGGTACCAGAAGTAGCCGTCGGAGTCGCGAATATACGTATCTCCGGTGATGTTCCACCCGTTCTGGACGTACTGGTGCTGGCGGTCGTCGGCAAGATATCGGCAACCGGTCGGGCCGGTCACCGCCAAACGTCCCGGTGTGCCGTCGGGAACGGGCTGTCCGTCGTCGTCGAGTACCGCTGCGGTATAACCCGGTACGGCCTTCCCGGTGGCCCCGGGTCGGATGTCGTCGTTACTGGCCGCGATGAAGACATGCAGCATTTCGGTGGCACCGATGCCGTTGATGATGCGAATTCCGGTCTCCTCGTGGAACTCTTCCCACACCGCTGTCGGCAGATGCTCGCCCGCAGACACGCAGCGACGAACCGAGGCGAGACTCTGCGCCTTGTTCTCGCGGAGAATTGCCCGGTACGCGGTGGGGGCGGTGAACAACACCGACACTGCGTGTTCCCGTACCGCGTCGGCCAGCTCACTCGGAATTGTCTTCTCGAGTAGTAACGTCGCGGCACCCACTCTCAGCGGGAAGGCCACGAGACCGCACAGCCCGAAGGTGAACGCCAGTGGTGGCGTTCCCGTGAAGACGTCCGAGGAAGTCGGCCGGAGTACCCGTGCCGAGAAGGTGTCCGCAACGGCAAGGATGTCGCGGTGGAAGTGCATCGTCGCTTTCGGGGTACCGGTGGTTCCGGATGTGGTGGCCAGCAGAACGACATCGTCGGCCGCGGTGGCGACGTTGGTGAAGCGCCCGGATTTGGCGGCGGTGCGGGCGATGAGGTCGGTGGGTTCGTTACTTCCGTAGAACAGAGCGCCGATCTGGCCGGTCTCGATCAGGTCGGCGGCGAACCGGTGATCACACAGCGCGAGCGAGGGTGTGGTGAGGTCGATAATTTTGCTCAGTTCACCGCTGCGAAGCAGCGGCATGGTCGTCACGGCAACGCCGCCTGCCTTCACCACCCCGAACCAGCAAGCCACCAACCATGGGTTGTTCGGCCCGCGGAGCAATACGCGGTTGCCCGGTACCAGCCCGAAGTCTTCGGTGAGTATCTGGGCGATCTGGTTGGCGCGGCGCAAAAGTTGCCCGTAGGTCCAGTTTTCGGACGGCGAGAGCAGCGCTGGGCGATCTCCGCCCAAGGCGGCGACCTGGTCGTCGAGAAGTGAAGATGCGCAGTTCAGGCGGTCCGGGTACCGCAACTCCGGGAGGGTGAATTCGAAGTTCGGCCACAGATTTTCCGGGGGGAGGTTGTCGCGGCAGAACGAGTCCAGGTGCGCCGACGGAGACAGCGTCATAGATGGCCTTCCCACTATAGATATGGACGTCGCAAGCGTATGCACTGATTGTTACGCTCGTCAACGATACGAAATATTGCATAGATCGCCTGCTGGCCACCCGATGCTTCGTGGCCGCGACGATGGTTATGGTGTATCCATGACGACGGAGAGCTTCGCCGACGACTTGGCCATCGAACGATCGAACGAGCTGCAACCGCGCGAATTGATCGTGACGATCTTCGGGCTCTACGCACGGGCCGAGTCGAACTGGTTGTCGGTTGCCTCCGTGGTCCGGCTGATGTCCCATCTCGGTGTGGACGGAGCCGCGGTTCGCTCGTCGATTTCACGGCTCAAGCGACGCGAAACGTTGGAAGCCCATCGTCACGACGGCGCCGCGGGCTATTCGCTGTCCAAGCAGACTCTGGATGCACTCGCCGAGGGCGATGTCAGGATCTTCGATCGCAAGCGCGCCGAGATCGAAGACGGCTGGTTGATGGTGGTCTTCTCCATCCCCGAATCAGAACGGGACAAGCGGCACATTCTCCGAACGTTCCTGACCCGTCTCGGCTTCGGCACCACCGCGCCGGGGGTATGGATCGCACCGGGAAGCCTCGTGCGCGAGACCAGGGAAACGCTGGAACGGCGAGGACTCAGCGAATACGTCGACATGTACAGCGCGGAACACCTCGGCTTCGGCGATCTCCGCACGAAGGTGCGCACCTGGTGGGATCTCGACGCACTCACTACCCTCTATGCCGCATTTCTCGACAAGTACCGTCCGGTCCTCGAACGGTCGAGCGCCGGAACACTCACCCCGCGAGACGCCTTCGCCGAATATGTGCCCATGCTCACCGAGTGGCGGCGGCTGCCCTACCTCGATCCCGGCCTCCCCCTTCCCCTCCTTCCACCGGGATGGAACGGTGTCACGGCCGGCCGGCTCTTCGACGAACTGAACGACGCCCTCAGCGGACCGGCCAGAGAACACGCAATGCGGGTCATCCACCAGCCCTGACCGTTACCCGCGGCCGGAAGCCGTGGCCTCCAGTTGCTGGACGAGGCTGTCCCCCAGCTTCATAGTCGCCAGCTTGGCGTCCAGTCGGGCTCCGTCTTCGTCGGCGAGCGCGGACTCACGGAGCTCTGCCAGCGAAGTGACCGCACCGGGTGAGCCGACCAATGCGTGGGCCGCGGACATCAACTTGCCGAAGCTGTCGCCGCCGTGCTCATACGTGGCGCCGTAACCCTTGAGGACACGCTGGCATTCGACGATCTCACGTCCGAGGTCGGCATCGACTGCTGCAGCCCGCAGCGCGTGGTCGATCCACTCCTCGATGGCCGCCTGCTCCCGAACGAACCGCAGTGACCGCGGGCGGAGGGGTCGCAACCGCGCCATGGTGCTCAACATCGTGTAACCGTGCACCGAACTCGTGTTCAGGATCATCCCCTTGTGGGTGATCGCGCCGACCAACCGCTGGAACCACTTCGAACGGTGCATGCGGGCCCCGAGTCGGGAGGGCATCGTGTCGGTGATCTCGTCGATCTGCGGATGGAGGTATTCACGAACCTGCATCAGTTGGTGGCGTTCCGCCCGCGCCTCGGCGCGGATCCGCTCCATCCGCGCCTGCCGCGTCTTCTGCAGCGCGACCTGGATCGTGTCTTGGTAACACATCCACAACCCGATGTGCCGGGCCGCTTCGGTGGTCAGCCGAGCCGCTCCGGCTGTGTCCGGATCAACCTCGGCAAAGCGCATGACCCGGGAGAGATAGCGCTCGGCGTAGTCCAGATTCTGGTACACCGCGGTGCGGACCAGTCCGTGCAGAATCATCGACCGCGCCGCGGGAGGGAGATCCAGGACTCGCGCGGCGAGCGGCCGCAGGGCCGGCCCGACCAGTGCGAAGGGATCTGTCGCCGCGACCGTTCTGCGCCGTGCCTCTTCCTCCGCTTTGCGATCCTCCGGGGTCACCGGTCGCGGTCCGATCGAGATGGGAATCGGATTCGACTTCCGTGCGGGGCGTGGCTTCTGCTGCTGCACCGCAGCGTCGAAGCCCGCAGAGAAGGCCTTCAGTGAGGATTCGACGCCCTTTCCGAAGGCGTGGATCGGCGCCTCGAACTGGTCCCTGGTGAACGGAAGGGTCCCGGAGCCGGCGAGCGCGCCGAACAGTGCGGCGCTGATGACGCTGAGACTCTGTTCTGCCATCTCCATGAAGTCGGCGGCGATCAGTCGCTTCGAGGCCCGCTGGGCCGCCGCGACGAGTTCGGAGCTGTCGGCGCGACCGTCACCGAGGGCCATCTTTTCGTCGATGGAGTACACGCGATTGGTCGAGGTGATCAAGGTCGTTCGATCGGGTGTGACGAACCCACGCTGGACGGCCCGGCCGCATTCCATCAATTCCGAGGCGATCAGGACATCCACCTCGCCGGGACTCGGAAACACGCTGAGCACCGGTTCGATTCGGGCGTCAGCTGCCGATGACGGATTCGGCTCGTCGCCAGCCGGAAAGATCTCGACGTAGTAGACCGTCGCCCCGGTGCGCTGGGCGACACCGGCGACGGAGGTGTTCTGCGCGTAGTGGCCGGCGTTCTCGGCGACGGCGACGATCCAGTCGGCGAGCACGCCGCCGCCTTCGCCGCCCAGGGCGACGATCGCCAGAGTGATCGGACGTTGACCGTTGTACCAGTTGGACATCAGGCTGCCTCGAATTGTGCGGCGCGGCGTTCGATGCCGCGGGATGCGATCTTGATCCACCACGAGCGGACGTTCGCAAGGAGCTGTTCGCGGCGGGTGGGGTTGTCGATGACGTCGGTGCGGTAGAAGGACGGGCACAGCACCGCGGCGTGGGCATTTTCCCCGCACACTCCACAGCCGACGCAGCTGTCGAGGACCTCGGCGATCGGGTCGGTGCGCATCGGATCCGGGTTGGGTGCGATCGTCAACGACGGGCAGCCGGAGATCCGGATGCAGGCGTGGTCGCCGGTGCAGGTGTCGGGGTCGACCCCGAACCGCTCGCGCACCACCCGCTTACCGGCAGCCAGTGCTGCGCTTCTGTCGCGCTTGACGCGGCGCTGGGCATTGAGTTGGCACTCGCTCTGCATGACGAGCACCTTGGGTCCCGACTCCTCTGTGGTGAGGGCCTCGACGAACGTGTCACGAACCTTGCCGACGTCGTAGGTGTTCTTGATCGTGCGTGCCCATTTCACGCCGATACCGCGGACGGCTTTCTCGATCGGGTGCTGGGTGGACCGGGTGGGGAGGTCTGCCCGGGAGGACAGCACGTCCTGCCCACCTGTCGCCGCGGCGTAGGCGTTGTCGACGATGAGGTGGACCTGATCGCTCTTGTTGAAGACGGCGTTGCCGATGCCACTGGTGAGGCCGTTGTGCCAGAAACCGCCGTCACCCATGATCGCGATGCTGCGCCGGTCGGTGTCCTTGGAACTCAAGGCGGAGGCACCGGCTGATCCGAGGCCGTATCCCATCGTCGTGGCTCCGAGGTCGAACGGTGCGTTGACGGCGAAGAGGTGGCAGCCGATGTCGGCGCTGACGTGGTGTTTGCCGGTCTCCCGCTCGGCGAGTTTGAGACCGCTGAAGATCGGGCGTTCGGGGCATCCGGTGCACAGTCCCGGCGGCCGCGGCGAGATGACCTCGGACGACACGCGGGGAGCGGTGGGGCTCGTCGGGTCGTCGGGATCACGCAGCAGGGCGGGCTGGTGGGCGACGACGTCCGGGAGGTACCGCTGGAGGAACTCGTTGACGCCGCGGGTGACGACCGTCGAGGTGTATTCGCCGGCGAGCGTCAGCATGTCCTTGCCGTGCAGTGCGGTGGCAATGTCTGCCCGGCGCAGGATCGCGTTGAGGTTCTGCTCGATGTAGTCGGGCTGGCCCTCCTCCAGGAGGAGGACGGCGCGTTTGCCCTGGCAGAACTCGATGATTTCGTCGTCGATGACCGGGTAGGTGACGTTCATGACGTACGTCGGTACCTGGGTGCGTCCGAACGCGTCGGAGCAGCCGAGCAACTCCATCGACCGGTTCAGCGTGTTGTAGAGACCGCCCTGCACGATGATGCCGATGTCGGCTTTGTCGTTCCCGAAGACCTCGTTGAGACCGCGGTCCTTGATGAATGCGACCGCCGCAGGCCACCGGTCGTGAATCTTCTCCTTCTCGTGCAGGAAGCTGGCCGGCGGTAGCACGATCCGGTCGATGTCGCGCAGCGGATTGTCGAGCGCATCGCTGACTGTCATGGGTGGACGCTTGTTGTCCTTGGCGTCGAACGCCCCGTGCAAGTGGCAGGAGCGGAGCCGCAGGTCGAGCATCACTGGGGTGTTGCTCGCCTCGGACAGCTCGAAGCCGACCTCGACCGCGTCGACGATCGCCGAGACGTTGGGCCGGGGATCGAGCAACCACATCTGCGACTTCATCGCGAAGGCGTGGGAACGCTCCTGCATGATGCTCGAGCCCTCGCCGTAGTCCTCGCCGAGGATGACGAGCGCGCCGCCGGTGACGCCGCCGCTGGCCAGGTTCGCCAGCGCGTCCGAGGCGACATTCAGGCCGACCGTGGATTTGAAGGTCACCGCACCGCGGAGCGGGTAGTGAACGGACGCCGCCAGCATCGCGGCCGCGGTCGCCTCCGAGGCGCTGTTCTCGAAATAGACCCCGAGCTCGTCGAGGATCTCGTGGGCGTCACCGAGGACATCCATCAGGTGCGAGATCGGTGCACCCTGGTAGCCGCCGACATAGGCCACACCGGATTGCAGCAGTGCCTTGGTGACGGCGAGGATGCCCTCGACGTGCAGGGTGGTGCCGGCGCCGTTGCGGAGTTGTTCGACTTCGGCGGCGAAAGAACGTTCGGCCATATCTGACTCTTCCTTACTTCTCGACCAGTGCGACCACGCGGGCGGGACTGCCTGATCCGCCGACGATGGGCAGTGGCAGGACCGCGAGCGCGAATCCAGTCGGCGGCAGGCGATCGAGGTTCTGCAGCTGGGTCAGTCCCAGCTTGCCCGCGCCGAGCATGTGGTGGTGGCAGGGGAACGTCGGATCCAGTGCGGCAGCCTGACCGGCGTCGGTGCCGACGGTTTCCACACCCACCCCGACCAGGTCGGTTTCCTCGGCGAGCCAGCGTGCACACTCGGCCGTGAAACCTGGTGTATGCGAACCGGTCTCGTCGATGTTGAGGAAGTCGTCGCTGTTTTCCGATCGACTCGACCACCCGGTGCGGTAGAGGAGCCAACCACCGGAGGGGAGGGCACCGTGCGTGCGTTGCCACTGCTCGATGTCGGCGATATCGAGGAGGAAGTCCGGGTTCTCGGCCACCCGGTCGGTGACATCGAGTACGACGGCCGAGGTGATCAGCGAGCGCAACGGCACCTGTGACACATCCAGTCCGTCCTTGCCGGTGATCCAGTGGTTCGGCGCATCGACGTGGGTGCCGGTGTGTTCGCCGGTGTGGATGTTGTTCCAGTACCAGCCCGGTCCTTCCTCGTCGTAGCGACTGATCAACTCCAGGCGAAACGGCAGGGTGTTCTTGAACGGTTCCGGCAAACGCAGCACCGGGGTCTTGTCCGTCAGTGGTGCGGTGAGGTCGATCAATTCGATGCGCTCGCCGGCAATGGACGCGAGAAGGTCGGTGATCACTGGCATGTCAACTCCTAGTTGGCTTTACGCTGCCGCTGTGCGGCAAGTTTGGTGGCCACCAGATGGCCTGAACCGGCGCCCAGTCCGGCTCCGGGATGAGTGGACGCCCCGATGTGCCAGAGCCCGTCCACGCAGGTCCGATGCCGTCCGGCCTCCGGCAGTGGGCGCCACAGGAAGCTCTGATCCAGCTCGGAACTGCCGCCGTAGGGGTCTCCGCCGACGGCATTTTCGTTGTATGCCGCGAGATCGGCCGGCGAGATCACGTCCGTTCCGAGGATCTTCAGACCATGGGTGTGCGCGTCCACGCGATCGATGACGCGCTGGGCGTAGGCCTTGGCCAGTTCGGGGGTCCAACCGTCCGCGGTGTTCAGCTCGCCGGCGGCGTCGCCGAGCGGTTCGTACGGAACTTCCTGCAGTTGCAACCAGAGCGAAGCGGCACCGGACGGAACGCGTGAGGGATCCAGGAGGGATTGTTGTCCCACCACGACTGTCGGCTTCCTGGGGAGAAGACCGGCCTCCGCTTCCGCACGGGCAATACCGGTACTCGCCGATCCATCCGAGATATGCACCAGGGGAACCTCATCGAGTCGGGTATCGCGCCACTTGGGTGATTCGGACAAGGCGATGTGGATCTGCATCTCACCGCGCCCGTACCGGTACCGCCGTGCCTGGGCCCGCAGCGGGGCAGGACTCGCCTCGGGAGGCAGCAACGACCCGTACAAGGCGGTGGGTGTTACCGACGCCAGTACGGCGCGCCGGGCCCGGTAGCGTCGCCCTGCCGTCTCCACGCCGGTCGCACGTCCTCCCTCGACAATGATGCGATCGACGCGGGATCCGGTATGCACCTCGACGCCCAATTCGTCGAGTAGTCCTCGAAAGGCCTGGAGCAGTCGTGCCGAGCCCCCCTCGACGACCGGCAGTCCGAACCCGTGGACGGTGGCCGCCAGCACCGGAATCATGAAGCCGCCGGAGGCATTGTCCGGCGACAGACCCGCGTGCAGCAGCCACGGCACCCACAGGTGATCCACCTCGGGACCGACATACTCCCGAGAACAGTAGGCGCGGCCCGACGCAGCGAGGTCTCGAAGCCACTTCTCGGAGCCGCGCCGCCCATTGGTTCTGAAGAAGCGCGCCAGTAGTGGAACGACTCCGGCGCTGCGGATTTCGCTACCCATCATTCCGCCGATCACCGGTGCGTTGCGGCCGAACCGGTGCAACGCTTCCAGATAGGCAGTCGCGTCTACTTCGCTGCCGAAGCCCGCTGCCGTCAGCTCCGGATCGCGATACGCCAGGGTGACGCGGCCGCTGTCGGCAACGCTCGCGGTCACGGCCTCGTCGGTGTTGCAGAATCGCAGCCCGTGACGGGCCAGGTCGTCGCCGAGCGCCGTGTGCGCGGGGCCCGACACGAACAGCGGGTACCAGGAAGAGAACGTGTCGTGCACGTAGCCGGGCACCGTGCGCTCACCGCTCCCGACGAACCCACCGATCTCCGGATTACTCTCCAGGAGTGCCACTTTCCAGCCAGATCGCGCCAGCATGGACGCGGCGACGAGTCCGTTGATTCCGGAACCGACGATGACGGCATCGAATTCGTTGTGCATCACATTCCCTTCGACTGTGAGCCACAACACTATTGACACCGAAGCGGTGAAGCTATCCTCTTTGCGCGCGTCTTATCCGAATGCCGCTCACTTCTGCGACGACCCGGTGCCGATGAGGGTGACGTGCCCCCTCGAGGGCCCTGTGAGTACTTATTAACCGCCCGCGGGTAATAAGTACTCACAGGTCTCATAGTGACGACGGTCACATCTGTTGACTTGCGGGATCCTCACAGCATCTACTTAGGCGGCCCTCACAGAGGGCAGGCTAACCGTTCTCGCGCGTCAGCCGAGGCTCATCCCCGGGTGATCCGGAGCTGGCACGCAAGGATCACATGCGCCGCGTGCGGGGGCCCGGCGACTAACGACAAGGACATACTCTCGTGGCTTCTTCCACCAAGCGGCGCCTGGCCGGCGCCGGCATCATCGCCGGACTCTCCGCGCTCACACTGATCGCAAACCCCGCTATCGGTTCCGCAGCGATCACCGGTGCGGCGACCGTGACCGCGGACGCCGGTGCAGGCACGATCACCACCTCGATCACCGGACTGAACACCACCAAGCCGTTCGTCAAGTGCGAGGGCACCGTCTACAGCGCCGACGCAACGGTCCTCGACTCCACGACGAAAGTGGGCCAGAGCTTCCCCGTGACCGGTCCGACCATGGTCGCCGGTCAGGTGCTGACCAATGCGTCCGGCGTCGGCACCTCGGCTGTTTTCCCCGACGGCGAATACCAGGTGCGCACGAAGTGCAAGGAGGAGGGCGACGTCGACTACCAGGACCCCATCGCCCCCGTGCGGGTCACTGTCAGCTCGACCACCCCAGGCGGCGGCGGCCTGGACTTCGGTCTCGACGGTCTCCTCGAGCTGTTCAGCGGATTCGGTAGCTAACAGCTGGAGCGGCGGTGGCCACGTCTCGTACCTGGCCACCGCGACCCGCTGCGTCGAACGACAGTCATCTGCCCGGGTGACAGCGCATTGTCGGGCGTTCGTCCACATGCGTGCCGGATGGTCCGTGCCGTGTCACATTTGTAACGGAGCCTCTCCCTGCTCGTATACAGTCACAGCGTCTTGACGATACGGCGCAGAGGGAGCAAATTCATGCGGCGAGCCTTCAGGGCATTGATGGCGGCGATGCTCGGTGCCATCTTCCTTGCAATGACAGTTCCGGTGCCGGCAAGCGCCGAACCGCTCTATCCCTGGCCCGACCCGGATCCGTTCTACCTCGCTCCCGCCGATCTCGCGGCAATTCAGCCGGGCGACGTGGTTCGCACTCGACGGATCGACACGTGGATGTACGCCAACTCGGACGGCTGGCAGATCGCGTTCCGTTCGACGAATTCTGCCGGAAATCCCATCCTGGCGGTCACGACGGTGCTGCTCCCCCGGGGCGTCGCGAATCCACCGCTGGTGTCGTATCAGGCGATCGTCAATTCACTGGGCACCAAGTGCGCGCCCTCACGGGCTCTGTTCAACCTGGAGATGCAGGAATCGCCGGGGATGTATCTGGGCCTGCAGCGGGGATGGGCCGTTTCGGTGCCGGACCACCTCGGCCCCACCGGTGCGTACGGTGCCGCCAAACTCGGCGGCATGATTACCTTGGACAGCATTCGCGCAGTTCAGCGAGTATCCGAATTGGGCCTCACGAACAGCCCCGTAGCCCTGGCGGGCTACTCCGGCGGCGGAATGGCAAGCGCCTGGGCGGCGGCGCTCGCGCCGACCTATGCTCCCGAGCTCAAGCTTGCCGCTGTGGTACAGGGCGGAATTCCGGCTGATCTCGAACAGATGGCCGAGGGGCTCGGGTTCAACCCGCACCCCGGGTTCGGGCTCGCTTTCGCGGCGGCCGTCGGCCTCGAGCGTGAGTACCCGGAACGGCTGCCGGTGTCGTCGCAGCTCAACGAAACAGGTCTGTGGCTGCGCGAATGGATGAGCAACGAGTGCCGGCGATTCCTTCTGTTCCACGGCGCTTTCCGGAACGCTGGACAGCTGGCCGCGTCGACCAGTCTTATGGCGAGTTCGACCGCACGCCAGGTGTTACGCGAGAACAGTCTCCGCTATTTCGAGGGTGTGCCGACGGCGCCGGTCTACATGTGGCACGGCACCCTGGACGGGCTCACGCCCTTCGATTCGGTGGCAGAGGTGGCTCGTCGATACTGCACCGCCGGAGCAAACCTGACGTTCGTGCCGTATGAAATCTCGGAGCACATGACCACTGCTGTGGTGGGTTTCCCGGATGCGTACGAGTTCATCGCGGCGCGATTCCGAGGCGAGCCCGCGCCGACACGGTGCTGAGCCGGGGCTTCGACACAGCGACGTGAGCCGATAGTCCTGCGCCTTCAGCTCGTGACGGCACAGTTGTCAAGGAGTACGTCCGCGGCCGCTTTTGCGGCGGTAGCAGATTCGGGCGACTCGGAGATGGCGGCGGTTGTCTGCGCCCCCTCCGCGAGCAATGCGATTTGGAGCCCGACAATCGGCGCGCATCCGGCCTGTACCGCCAGGTCGGTGACATAGTCGATGAACTGCTTCTTGTGACTGTGTGCTGCCGCCGCGACCGCGGGCATGGTGCTGCCGAGCTCACCGAACGAATTGATGAAGGCGCAACCGCGGAACTCGTCCTCGTGGAACCAGGCGTCGAGAAAGTCGAATATCGACAACAGTTTCTCGCGCGGAGTGTCGTGTCGGCTCGCCTCCGCGCGAATGCCGTCATTCCACATTGCGGTACGCCCTTCGAGGACTCCGGTAACGATGGCAGCCTTGGACGGAAACAGTCCGTACATCCGCTTGAGGGAGATCCCGGCGGCGGTGCGTAACTCGTCCATGCCGACCGACTGGATGCCGCGCGCATAGAAGAGCGCATCGGCCGATTCGAGCACCGCCGCCTTCGCTGCGTCTACATCCACGTCACTTACCCCTTGCCCTGAGAACCATCGTTCTCTAGAGTAGTCCACGCACCGGAGAACGCACGTTCTCCGGTGAGTCGAGGATCAAGGAAGGGCGTCACCATGGCATATATCGAGGTCGGCACCGAGAACAGCACCCCCATCGAGGTGTACTACGAGGATCACGGCACAGGACAACCCGTCGTCCTCATCCACGGCTACCCGCTCGACGGCAACTCTTGGGAGCGTCAGTCGGCAGCATTGCTGAAAGCCGGATACCGGGTGATCACGTACGACCGTCGTGGGTTCGGGCAGTCCAGCAAGCCGACCACCGGCTACGACTACGACACGTTCGCGTCGGATCTGAACACCGTGCTGACCACACTGGACCTCAACGACGTCATCCTCGTCGGATTCTCGATGGGCACCGGCGAGCTCGCCCGGTACGCCGGCATCTACGGCAGTGATCGCGTCGCCAAGTTCGCCTTCCTTGCCTCCCTCGAGCCCTTCCTCCTGCAGACCGACGACAACCCGACCGGCGTGCCGCAGTCGGTATTCGACGGCATCGAGGCCGCAGCCCGCGAAGACCGGTTCGCCTGGTTCGACAACTTCTACAAAGACTTCTACAACCTCGACGAGAACCTCGGCAGTCGCATCAGCGAGGCCGCCGTACGCAACAGCTGGAATGTTGCGGCCGGAAGCGCGCCCGTTGCCGCGTATGCCGTCGTGTCCAGCTGGATCGAAGATTTCCGTGCCGACATCCAGAAGGTGCGTGAGTCGGGCAAACCTGCCTTGATCCTGCACGGGACGAAGGACAACATTCTCCCGATCGACGCCGCCGGGCGTCCGTTCCACGAAGCGTTTCCCGAAGCGCAGTACGTCGAGGTCGAAGGCGCCCCGCACGGCCTGCTCTGGACCCACTTCCAGGAGGTCAACGACGCCCTCCTCGACTTCGTGAAGTAGTCGAAGCGGGCGTCCTTCCGCACCCGGCGCCGTCGCAGATCCGTGAAGAGGCCGACAGTCGCTTCACGGTCTCGGCGGGCCGGTGAAGTGACAGTAGGAATGCTCTTCGACAAGACGGGGGCACCGAACATCAGGGCGCTATCGGGTGTGCAGCCTCTCCACCACTGCTTCCGCCACAGCGCGGGCGTTCCCCGGGGTTCTGCCCCGTGATCAGCGTCCCCTCCTCGACCACATAGGTTGCGAACGGTTCGTCGGCGATGCTGTAGTTGGCTCCCAGCTTTTTCAGCTCATCCTGAAGACTGAACGGGACGGCGTCGGCCCGTTGTGCCGCCACCTCTTCCGGCCAGGAGAAGCCAGTGACATTCTTGTCTTTGACAAGCGGAGTGCCGTCACTCAGGGGAACGCCCCGCAGGCCGGCCGGTCCGTGACACACCGCCGACACGATCCGGCCGGATTCGTAGAATTTCGCCGTCACTGCACCGAGGTCGTCACCGCCGAAGTCGAACATCACACCATGGCCGCCGGTGAAGTAGATGGCGTCGTATTCCTCGACGTCGACGTCTGCAACCTTCTTCGTGTCACGGAGAAGATCCATGAACTCGCGGTCGCGGTAGCGCATGTCGGTGCCGAGGTCACCGAGCACGTCGTGAGCGAGGCTCTCCGGGTCGATCGGTACGTAACCGCCTGCAGGACTGACAATGTCGACTTCGTAGCCGTTATCGGTGACGTAGTCGTAGAAGTGCGTCAGTTCGCCCAGCCACAGACCTGTCCGGTAGCCGACCTTCTGGTACTCGGCGACGTTCGTCACGACGATGAGGATGCGGTTCTTGGTGGCCATTGCGGTCTGCTGATCGGGTGCGAGGTCTCAGCGGCGTCGGGCAGCGGCCTCACCCGCATTCGGTACCACGGTGCTTCTTCCCTCAGGGAAAGTGTCGCCGCCTTCAACTGCACGTTACCAAGAGTTCGGCGGATGAACCTGTGTTCATACGCGAACCAGTAGTCGTCACAGGACTTGTTTCGCGTAGGGGTCGGTGGCCCTTTACGGCGGAGAGCAGCGAGCTGCGCTATTCCACCGTCGCTGACCGCGCCTGCGGAGCTTCCGGTGAAATGAGCTCGCGGAGCCGGTGCTTGAGGATCTTTCCGGTCCCAGACTTGGGCAATTCGCGGAAGTAGACGTGCTTAGGCGTCTTGAAACCCGCCAGTTGGGTGCGGGTGAAGGCGATGAGTTCCTCGGTCGACACCTTCGCGCCCGGCCGGAGCGTGACGACAGCCACCGGGACTTCACCCCACTTCGGGTCTGCGATTCCGATGACGGCCGCCTCGGCGACCGCGGGATGGGAGGTGAGTACGTGCTCGACTTCGACCGTGGCGATGTTCTCTCCGCCCGAGATCACGATGTCTTTTGCCCGGTCCCGAATCTCGACCGATCCGTCGGGATGCATGACGCCGAGATCGCCGGTCTTGAACCACTCTCCCATGCGGGCAACCTCGGTTGCAGGGTCGTCGTGGTAATAGCCCAGCATCACCGTGTTTCCGCGAACAGCGATCTCCCCGAGGGTTGCGCCGTCCGCGGGGACGTCGACGACGGGGGCGTCGTCGGTCTTGCCGACGGTGTCCAAGACCCGGATTCCTGTGCCGACGATATTGGAGTTGCCCTGCACGGCCATCGCTTTGGACAGATCAGTGTGGCTGAGACTGTTCCATTCGGGGCGTGGTTCGTTCACCACGGCAGGGCCGAAGGTTTCGGTGAGTCCGTACAGGTGGGTGGTGTGGATGCCGAGTACGGTCAGTTCCGACAGGAGGGTGGGCGACGGTGGCGCTCCCCCGGTCCCTACCTCGACGGTTCTTCCCAGCGGTCCGTTTGCCGCCTCACGATGTTGAGTCAGGTTGGTGAGGACGGTGGGAGCGGCGTTGAAGTGGGTGATGCCGCCACTGCGGAGGTGCCGCCATACCGTGTCCGGGTCGGGTCGATCGAGACAGACCTGCGTTCCTGCGGCGGCGGTGATCGCCCAAGGAAAACACCAGCCGTTGCAGTGAAACATCGGCAGCGTCCACAGGTAGACGGTGTCGAGACCGAGTCGGGCGTGGTGGATCATGGCAAGTGCCTGCAGGTAGGCGCCGCGGTGGTGATACATGACGCCTTTGGGCCGGCCGGTCGTACCGCTGGTGTAGTTCAGCGAGATGAGGCTGCGCTCGTCATCAACCGAGCGTGCGTATTCGGGTCCGCCGGCTTCCAGCACCTCGCCCACCGCAAGGGTCCGGATTCCGAAGGAGTCTGCAGCAGGATGGAATTCGTTGTCGTACAGGACGAGAGATGCGCCGGAGTGCTGAACGATGTACGCGAGTTCCGGTGCAGCCAGGCGGTGGTTGAGGGTGACGAGCACACCGCCTGCCAAGGGAACGGCGAAGTGTGCGAGCAGCATCAGTGGGGTGTTCGATGCCAGGACGGCGACGCGGTCACCGCGTGTGACTCCGTGGCCTGCGAGGGTGCCGGCCATGCGGCGGGCAGTGACCGCGAACTCACCGTACGACCACGACCGGGAGTGGTAGGTCATGGCGGTGCGATCGGCGTGGATGGCCTCCGCACGTTCGAGAAAGTTCAAGGGTGTCAGAACCTGATCGCCGAGATCTGCGGTCACAGCACGCTTCTTTCAGAGTCGATGACGTCGGGGATGTCGAGGAGATGGCCCATGCGGTCGCGTTTGGTGCGGAGATAACGCACGTTGTCGGTGGTTGCGTTACTCGAGAGCGCGACGCGGTCGACGACCTCGAGCCCATAGCGGGTCAAAGCCGCGCATTTGGCCGGATTGTTGGTCAACACGCGAACTCTGCCTATGCCGAGGTCTTCGAGAATATGGGCTCCGACCGCGTACGAGCGGGCATCGGCGGCGAGCCCTTGCGCCAGGTTGGCGTCGACGGTGTCCAGACCACTGTCTTGAAGCGCGTAGGCGTTGATCTTGTGTGCCAACCCGATGCCACGACCCTCGTGCCCCCGTAGGTAGATCACCGCGCCACAGTGCTCCTGACTGACCGCCACCAGTGCCTGCTCGAGTTGGCTACCGCAGTCACACCTGGTGGAGGCGAGAATGTCCCCTGTCAGGCATTCACTGTGTAGGCGAACGAGGGCACCGGGTTCGCTATCGGCGGCCGCGGCCACGTCGCCCATCACCAACGCCAGATGCTCGACTCCGTCGTCGCTCGCACGATAGGCGATCGCTTGGAATTCACCGAAGGCGGTAGGCATTCGTGAGGTGGAAAGTCTCTCCACAGGTGCTGCTTTCGGTCGCCGGAACTCTGCGAGATCGGCGATCGCGACCACGGGCAATCCGTGGCGGTCCGCGAATTTGCGCAGATCCGACCCCCGGCGCATCGAACCGTCCTCTGCCACGATTTCCCCGATCACCCCGACAGGAGCACGATCAGCGAGTGTGAGTAGGTCGATGGCGGCCTCGGTGTGCCCGGGCCGCTCGCGGACCCCTCCCGGTCGCGAGCGAAGCGGGAAAACGTGTCCGGGGCGACGGAAATCTCCGGGCACACTGGTCGAGCAGGCAAGGGCCCGTGCGGTCATCGCGCGGTCGCCGGCCGACACACCGGTTCCGGCGCCTGTGTGGTCGACTGTGACGGTGAAGGCGGTCTGGTGGGGGTCGGTGTTCATCGGCACCATCGGCGCAAGCCCTAGCTGATCCGCTCGTTCGGTCGTCATCGGGACACAGATGATGCCGGTGGTGTGGCGGACCATGAAGGCCATCTGGTCGGCGCTGACGGTGTCGGCACCGGCCACGAGGTCGCCCTCGTTCTCGCGGTCCTCGCTATCGACCACGACGACCATGCCGCCGGCCCGCAAGGTCGTGACGGCCCGGGTCACCGCGTGATCACCGGGGCGTGACGGAGTCACTGGTGCTCCTGGGCGAGGCGCGTGTGGGTGCCGAAGTCGCGGCGGAAATAGGTGAGTGGCGGTCCGTCGTGAGCTACCGCCTCACGAACCTCACCCAATATGAGAATGTGGTCTCCGCCCTCGACGAAGGAGGACGCGTCACACACCACCCATCCCGGAGCCCCGTCCAAGCGGGGAACACCACTGACCCGTGTCCACGGTGTGTCGGCGAATTTGTCGGCCCCTTTGCAGGCGAAGGCCGTGGCCGCTGCCGACTGGGCGCTACCGAGGATGTTGACGCCGAATCGTCCGCTGCGCTGGATGATTCCGAGAAGCGCCGAGGAGCGATCGAGAGAAACCAGGACCATGGGAGGTGCCATCGACAGAGACGTGAAGGCACTGACAGTGGTCCCGTGGGGTCGTTCTCCGTCCATGGCCGTCACGACCGAGACCGGGGTACAGACAGCAGCCATGACCTCCTTCAGCGATGCTGCGATGTCCTCGTGCTGAGCGATCGACCTTGTTGCCATTTTCTTCCTCCTCGCTACGTCATTTGACGTGGTTGACGAGTCGAGTGACGCCGGGGATGTCGATGGTCAACACTTCCCCGGGCTGTAGGTACCGGGGTGGGTCCTGTCGGAAACCGATCCCCGCGGGCGTGCCGGTGGCAATGATGTCTCCGGGGGTCAGTGTCGTCCAAGTGCTCACGTACTCGATGACGGTGGGAACGTCGAAAACCAGATCCGCGAGAACCCCGGACTGCACTCGGCTGTCACCGAGATAGGTGTGCACTTCCAGGGTTTTCGGGTCGGCGATCTCATCCGAAGTGACCAGCCACGGGCCGATCGACCCGGACTGGTCGAAGTTTTTCCCCGCCGTGGCCTGGGTTCCATGAAGCTGGTATTCCCGAACACTGTTGTCCGCGAAGGCCGTGTAACCCCAAATATGATCCGCCGCATCCTCGGCGCGGATGTTGCGGCCACCGCGGCCGATGACGATCGCGATCTCCCCCTCCCAGTCCAAACTGTCCGACATCGGGGATCGTTCGATCGGCTCTCCGTGCCCGACGAGCGAGGAGGGGAAACGGACGAAGAAGGTGGGGTACCGAGGGGGTTCCTTGTCCATCTCGACGGCGTGGTTGTGGTAATTGAAGCCGACGCAGAGTATCCGCCGCGGATCGGTGACCGGCGGTAACCAACGGGTGATTTCGTCCAGATCGATCAACGGGCATCGACGGAGATCCTGCTCGGTCAGGGAAACGAATTTCTCGATGTCGACGTCCGCGGCCACCACACCGGTGAGCCCGGTGACGTCCCGTGAGCGGCCGTCTGCGTCGAGGACGACGGTCCGCCGATCGCCGCCGTGTTCGACCGTTGCCACGCGCATCAGAACGCCTTCTCTTCGGTCAGAATGGTCGAGAACGCCTTCTCTTCGGTCAGGATGGTCGAGGCCTGACCGAGCAGGGTCTCGATCTTGTCGATGCCCGCCGGTGTGGGCGTGATCAGCGGAGACCGCACGTGCGGTGAGGCGATCCGCCCCTGCTGGTGCAGGACCCACTTCACCGGCGCCGGATTGGTTTCGACGAACAGCAGGTCGACCAGTGGATGCAGCGCATAATGCAGTGCGCGGGCCCCGTCGTGATCACCTGCTGTCCACAGCTCGTACATCCGAGCGACCGTGTGGGGTGCGATGTTGCTGACGGCACTGACGAACCCGACACCGCCGAGTGCCAGCAGCGGCAGACAGAGCAGTTCGATGCCGGACCACACCGAGATACTCTCTCCCGCTTCGAAAATCACCCGGGAGAAGTGTTCGAAGTCCTTCGTCGTTTCCTTGATACCGACGATGTTGTCGAAGTCCTGGTGGAGGCGGGCGACCGTGGACGGATCCAGGTCGACGGCGGTCCGCGACGGGACGTTGTACATGATGATCGGCAGGTCCGGGAACTCCCCTGCGATGGTGCCGTACCACCGGTAGAGCGCCTCTTGGGTGGGGCGCGCGTAGTAGGGGGTGATGATCAGCGCCGCGTCGGCGCCGGCGGCCCGCGCGGCCGCGGTGATCTCGAGGGTTTCGTCCAGCTTGGCCGAGCCGGTTCCGGGGATGAACGGAACTCGATCATTGTTCTCGTCGGCAACGGTCTCGATCGCCTCGATCCGCTCGGCGATCGTCTGAGCGCTGGGCTCTCCGGTGGAGCCACCGATCGACAGGCCGTGCGATCCGGCGGCGATCTGCCACCGGACCAGCCGACGTAGGCTTGCTGTGTCCAAGGCTCCGCTATCGGTGAATGGGGTGATCAGGGGCGCGATCGATCCGGTGATCAGTGCGGTGTCGGTACGGAATCTCATGCCAGTGCTCCTTCGCGGTGGGTCGACTCGAGCACCGTTGCAGCGACAGCCAGATCGGCCAGCCCCATCCCGAGTCCTTTGAAGATCGTCAAAGCAGGGTTCAGCGGCCGTACCACCGCACCGGTGAGAAGATCACCGAGCGTCTTCACCGCAGCCCAGTCTTCGCCGTAGTACTCGGTCAATTCGCGAGACGATCGACGCGCGTTGGCGAGGCTGTCGACGACCGTCAGATCGGAATCGGCCAGCAGCGCAGGATCGAACTCGGCTGTGTGCGGCAGAATCGCCCCGACCGCATTGAGGTGTGTTCCCGCAGACAACACTCCTGGGCTGAGGAACGGTTCCGTCGCCCGCGTGACAAGGGTGACGATCGGCGCCCCGTCGACCGCCTCCGCGAGCGTCGGGGCCGTGACGGCATCCACCCCCAGTGTGTCGCGCACGGTGGCGGCGAATCCGATCCGGCTGTTCTCGGACCGACACCACACCCGGACCCGGGTGATCGGGCGCACTGCACACACCGCGGCAACCTGACCCAACGCCTGACGACCGCTGCCGATCACAGCCAGCTCAGCGGCATCGGGAGCACTCATCAGACGTGTCGCCAACCCGGAAACCGCCGCGGTGCGCAGTGCACCGAGCGCGCCGGCCTCGAGTACCGCACGGGGGATACCGGTAGTGGCGTCGAACAGCGTCAGCAGCGCCGAGGCACCCTCAGGGGTATTGACCCAGGTTTTGAAAGCGACGAGGCCGGCTCCCTCGTCATAGGCGCCGAGCGCGTGGGCGCTGCTGGCCGGCTCCCAGGTCGTCATCGTCTTGGGGATGTTTCGGGCGGTCCCGTCGACCTCACGGGTAATCGATCCGGCGATCGCTTCGATCGCATCGGCAATCGAGACCTTCTCTCGTACTTGCTGTTCCGTTATCCACGGTACGTTCATCGTCGTCCTTGCCAGTTGTGTGTTCGAGGGGGTCGCACCGATGCGCGCTTGTTCACTCACGGCGCCGGGTCCTCGTTCCCGCGGAACGGAGCGCGATCCAAACCACTGCGGCTGTGATGCAGTTAACGATAGAGATCACGTGGTATAAAGCAAATGTCAAGATCTCGATATACGCATCACCTATTGCTTATATGAGGAGCTATGGAAGCACAGCTTTCACTCAAGCGTCTGGAAGTCTTTCGCCTCGTCGTCGAAGAGGGCAGTGTCACTAGGGCCGCAGAAGTGCTGATGGTTGCCCAGCCGGCCGTCTCGGGGCAGTTGCGAGCTCTCGAATCATGGCTCGGCGCCAAGCTCTTCGTCCGCCGCGGTAACCGCATGCTGCTGACAGAAGCGGGGGAACGCGCGAATCAGTGGGCCAAGGAAATGCTGGCCTCGGCGGCGCAAATCAGGCGCGACGTCGACGAACTCGGCTCGGGGCGCGGTGGTGCCGCGTCCATCGCATCGAGCATGGCGGTGGGGAGTTACCTTCTACCCCCGATTCTGAGCCGGTTCCAGCGTGGCCGACCCGGTGCGGACCTCACCCTGTCCAGCTCGCAACCCAACGAAGCGTTGCGCGCGGTCGAAACCGGTGAGGCGGACTTCGCCGTGGTGACCTGGGATCAGCGGCATCTACCGGACACCATGTCCTCCGAAGTCGTTCGCACCGAGCCAATCACCCTCTGCGCCGGACCGGGCCTCGTCGCCCCCTCGACGACGCTGTCCCTCGACGAGGCCTTGGCATTGCCTTTCGTCGGTGCGCCACGCGAGGTGATTTACCAACGAAACCTGATGGAACAGCTCACCCGGCTGAGTGACATCGAACCAAATTTCGTCATCCGCTTCGGACATGCCGAGCCGATGAAGCAGGCAGCCGCCGACAACGCCTGGGCGATTTTCGCTCCGCGTTACGTCGTCGAATCCGACCTCGCTACAGGTCGACTACAGGAGCTGACCGTTCCCGGCCTCGAACTTTCAGAGCGTATTGCGTTGCTGTGGCGGCGAGACAAGTATTTCTCCCCACTCCAGCAAGCGGCCGTCGACGAAATTCGTGCCGCACTTCGCTCCCGGTGACGCCACCGAACGCACTTCACCACGACCAGTTGCGGTCCTGCGGTGGCGACCAGACCCCCGCTTCACGCAGATACGGCAGCACGGAGGAGAATGATTCCAGCTCCTGCGGGCTCCACAGCGGGAAGTTGATCAGCACATTCGTTGTCGCCGTGGTGCTCTTCAGGGAGATGATTTTCTCCGCAACCTGTTCGGGGGTTCCGATCAGCTGCAAGACCGATCCGGCGCCGCCGAACGCGCGGGTTGCTTCGTCCTCCCCCATCTTCTCGTACATCGACCGGGAAGATTCGATCGATCCGAGCACATCGGCGGCGATCTCCTTGGTGGCCTCGACGTTGAGAGACTGCAACAGTCGCGCATATTCCTCCTCGGCCTCGCCCTCGTTGGGGCGCACGATAGCCATCGAGAACGGGCACGTTCCCACCACTCGTTTGCTCTTTTCGGTCAGCGCAGCCAATCGACGATCAACTTCACGCACCTTCTCCTCGGTGTTGGCCAACGTCACCAACTGATCGCAGAACCGTGCCGCGAACTCGGCGCCTGCCGGGGATGCACCCGCGCTGACCAGCAAGGGGTGCGGGTCCTGCACGGGCCGAGGGGTTTTGATCCGTCCGGTCACCCGGTAGTACTTCCCGTCGACGTCGATAGATTCCTGCTCGGTCCACAACCTCTTGACAATGTCGACGAATTCCGCTGCCATGACGTAACGCTCGTCGTGATCGATGAACGGCTCACCGAACAGTGCCGCCTCGTCGGCACTGAATCCCGTCACCACGTTCCAGCCCCACCGTCCGTCGCTGAACGCATCGAGTGTGGCGCCCATCCGGGCGACGTGGGCGGGCTTGTGGTGAGTGGTGTGGAACGTCGAAATGACGCCGATGTGCTCTGTCGTGGCCAGCAGTGCCATAGCCAGTAGCGGCGCATGGAATGCCGGCGACTGGTGCCCGAACTCCTCGGCGACACGCTGGTGCCCGGACCAGTTGTCGGCGATGAACAGGGAATCGAAGCCAACCCGTTCGGCTGCCTGCGCGAGGGCGACCAGGTTCGCTTTCGTCATCGCCGGTGTTCGCCGAGCAGCTTCGTCCGAGTACAGGAAGTTAGTCTTTCCGCTGGGAAAGAAGTACCCGAGGCTCAACTGCGAAGGGTCTTCGGTTCTCGGCTTCATGGGGTCCTCTTCGAGAGTGCTGCACGGAACTCCCCGCACAGGGATTGACAGTGATAGCAATCACACTATCGCTCCCTCGCCATAAGGCAAAGACGATGTTCCTGATGTGCGCATAAGCCAACCGTTATTTACTGATGCCGCGGAATAAGCAGAGAGTTATGTTCCTATCTCCAATTCGGTAATTGTTTATATAAAGGCGCCCTCTTACTGTGACGTGAAGCACTGATTTCGAGGAGGGGTCGTCATTACAACACACACCACCGAAGGCGAGCAGATGGCCTCGACGATCGAAGGATTCGATCACCTGAGCCCGAGCTGGAATGACTCGACGCTCTGGGACGCGTACGAGCGCTTGTTGTCGGCCGGCCCTGCGATCTACTCGCCACTCCACGGCGGATACTGGATCATCAGTCGCTATTCGGACGTCAAGGCGGCGCTTCGCGATCATGAGACCTTCTCCTCGGCCTCCGGACACCGGATCCCGATGGTGGACGGCATGTCATCGATACCGATCGACTACGACCCCCCGCTACACACCCATTACCGGTCGTTGCTGACGCGGGCGTTGACTCCCGACTCGATACGGGACTTACGGCCGTGGCTCACCTCGATGATCGCGGAGGTGCTCGCCTCGTTCCACCAGTCCGGTGGAGGCGACGCGGTGGCCGACGTTGCGCTGTCGATTCCACTACGCGTGCTCACCAAGATCGTCGGTTTCTCCCCAGCAACCGTGGCACGCTTTCGTGAACTGACCGAGGATATTTGGAGGGACGGGACGGCCGAGTCGCAGCTTCGAGGCCGCGCAGCGCTTGTCGAGGCCGTCGACCGCGACATCGACGAGCACTGCGCCCGTCGGCCCGACGACTACCTCACCTGGCTACTCGATGCCGAAGTCGACGGACGCCCGATCGACATCGGAGAAATACACTCGGTGCTGTTGACTCTTGCCGTCGCCGGCCATGAGACGACGTTGAATTCGGTGAGCACACTGCTGTATTTACTGGCTTCGGATTCATCGTTGCAGGAGCGCCTTCGCGCGGACCCCGGTGTCGCACCACTCTACGTCGAGGAGATGCTGCGACTCCGCACTCCTGCACAGATGTTTGCTCGCCGCACCACTCGTGAGGTCGATGTCGGCGGTACCACCATCCCGGGAGGCTCATGGGTGCTGCTTCTCAATGCCGCAGCCAATCGTGACTTCCGGCAATTCGAGCACCCGAACGAGTTCGATATCCACCGTTCCGCAAGAGGCCACTTGGCGTTCGGGTGGGGCATTCATCAATGTGTCGGATCTGCACTTGCCCGATCCGAACTGCGCATCCTCCTCGAAACCCTCTGCCAGTATCCGCCGATCACGCTGGCGGCCGACCCCACCTTCACGGCAATCGAGGCCGGGACACATTTCGGATTACGAAAGCTCCCCCTGTCTTTCGCCGACTCTGCACCCAGGAGCTGAAACACTATGACACCGCGCATCCACATCGACACTGCGGCCTGCAACGGTTACGGGAATTGCTTGGTCGCCGCACCCGACGTCTTCGACCTCGACCCCGACACCAACATCGCCTTCACCCGGCCCGGCCACCCCACGGACGCAGACCAGGACACCCTCCGGGAAGCCGAAGCCGACTGCCCCGTCCGGGCGATCCGGATCTCCAAGTCCTGACCATGCACGCCGCAGCCACCACTGTCATCGTCGGTGCCTCCGTTGCCGGAATCCGAGCGGCGGCGGCGCTACGACACAACGACCCTCACCACCGCATCATCCTCGTCGACGGTGAAAACGAAGAGCCGTATGACAAGCCGCCACTGTCGAAGGCAGTGTTGTCGAACACCGACCTCCCGTCACCAGATCTGACCGACCACATCGGACAGAACATCGACTACCGCAGGGGAACGGCGGCCGTCGCCGTAGACACCGCGGCGTCGACACTGTCCCTCGGTGACGGGAGCGTCATCCGCTACGACAACGCCATCCTCGCCACCGGCTCCGCACCACGCCATCTGTCCGTACTCGACGGCATACCCGGTGTGCACTATCTGCGAACCTTCGCCGACGCAACTGCGCTCCGCACCGCCCTGCTTCGCCGTCCTCGCGTCATCGTCGTCGGCGGCGGTTTCATCGGCGCCGAAGTCGCCTCCAGTACGCGCGAGCGTGGCCTCGATGTCACCATCATCGAAGCCGGACCCCGGATGGCCGCCCGGGTGCTGCCGGAACCGGTGTCCCACGCGCTTGCATCACTACACGCACGACACGGGGTGACCGTCCGATGCGGAACCACCGTGCGTGGCGCAACCTATGATCCCTGCCGCCAAGACTTCGAGTTACTGCTCGACGACGGCGACACCGTCGTCGGCGACGTAGTGGTGGTGGGGATCGGGACCGCGCCCTGCACCGACTGGGCGGCCGATTCCGCTCTCCCCATTCGGAACGGCTTCGCGTGTGGCCCGGACCTACGGGTGAACGGCACATCGAACGTCTACGCCATAGGTGACGTCGCGCGCTGGTTCAATCCCCGTTACGGCGATGAGATGCGGGTAGAGCATTGGACCAACGCCCGCGAGCACGCCGCGGTGGCCGCGCACAACATCGTGCATCCGCACGCGCCACGCCACGCGTCGACGGTGCCGTTCGTCTGGTCCGATCAGCACGGCACCCGAATTCAGCACGTTGGCGACCCAGACCTGACCGACGTGGACATCGACGCAGTCGAGCTTTCCCACTCCACTCGTGTGTTCACCTACTCGCGCGGCGGAATCACAGTGGGAGCCACCGGCTTCAATGCACAAGGCGCGCTGGCGAAGATTCGCAAACAACTTGTCGACCAGCGCGCACCTTCCCTGGACCGCGCCAACACCCACCACTGAACAAGGACGTGCCATGACTGCACCGCCCACCGATCGTCCTGACCCGAGCACGACTCAGGTGCCCGGACACCCCGCCGAGACGCCTGTCAGTGCACTGCGGCGACGGCGCAGCCTGATCGGCGTCACACTCGGGAACGGTCTCGAGGTATTCGACTGGACCTGCTATGCCGTGTTCGCGCCCTTCTTCGCCAAGGCACTGTTCAACCCGGCGAACGCCACCTCGGCACTGCTCTCCACCCTGGTGGTATTCGGCGTCGGATTTGCAATCCGCCCCTTCGGCGGGCTCCTTTTCGGATGGATGGCTGATCGATTCGGCCGCAAGCACTCACTGCTCGTAGCCATCGCTTGTGCCTCGACCGGGATGCTCCTTATCGGTCTCACCCCGACCTACGCCTCCGTCGGTGTGCTCTCCGGCGCAATCCTTCTCGCCGCTCGACTGCTACAGGGCCTCGCACACACCGGGGAAGTCGCCGCTGCCTACACCTACATCGCCGAAGAAGCGCCTCCCGCCCGGCGAGGCCTCTGGTCCTCCTCGATTTACATATCCGGTTTCCTCGCGATCATGGCCGCCACCATCATGGGCGCCCTTCTGACCACCGCACTCAGCGACCACCAGATGGCCACCTGGGGTTGGCGCCTGCCCTTCCTCATCGGTGCCGCCCTCGGCCTGATCACCCTCTATCTCCGCCGCGGCATGGACGAGACCCACGCCTTCACATCCGCTGCGGCGAAGCCTGCCTCGTCACCCTCTCTCCTTGCGAATCTGTGGACGTACCGCGCCGCCGGCACACGCGTGTTCCTCCTCATGGCGTCGGTCACCGCCATGTTCTACGCCTGGGCAGTGAGCGGACCGACCTGGGCAATCTCCGTCGCTCACATCGACCCCACGGCAGCGTTGTGGGCCGGAGTGATCGCGCTCGGCGTCAGTGCGTCGGTCCTTCCGCTTCTCGGTTCCCTGTCGGACCGTATCGGTCGACGCCGTAGTTTTTACATCTACGGCTTCGGCGTCGCCGTCACTGCATTCCCCCTCGACCACCTCGCCCGACAAGGCGCATGGCAATTCGGTCTCGCCATGACGATCGCGCTCGTGCTGTTCGCTTTCGTCGCCTCGATCCTGCCTGCTGTCCTGTCCGAACTGTTCCCCATCGGTGTACGCGCCTCAGGCATCGCCATGCCCTATGCACTCTCCGCCGTCGTGTTCGGCGGAACCGCCCCTTATCTGCAGCAATGGACGGCACAGCACAACGTTGCCTTCTTGTTCGTCGGCTACCTCGCGTCGGCCGCTCTCCTCGGCGCCCTCGTCATGCGGTTCACCCCCGAGACCGCCGGCATATCGCTCGAACCCAGCACACCCGACACCAACGATCAGACCCAGGAGAAGAAATGAGCCCGCACGCCCACCTGCTCGACAGTCGCAAGGCACCCCGATACCAGCGGGAACAGTGGTCTCCGCTGATGATCAGCGCCACCGAGATCGACACCGCCTTCGCCGCACTCGAGGCAGGCGAACCCGACGACCGCGGCCGCCGCGAAATGCTGATCGTGCATCCGCAGGCCCCGAAAGGCGCCCGTGGCCTTGCCCCCGCCACACAGGTCAGCCTCGGTGTGCTCCTGCCCGGAGAATCCACCGTCCCTGTCCGCGCCAATACCACCGGCCTGACGATGTGCCTGGCGGGCAGCGGCACGGTTCACATCGATGCCCGCACGATGCATGTGGTCCAGCAAGACGTGTGGACCAAGCCGTCGATGAATCTCGAGGCGTTAGCCAACAATGGCACGACCGCCTTCCGGTATCTGCGTTACACCAATGCCGCCCTGCTAGAATCGATTTCTGCTTACTACGAAGACTTCGGCAGCGCGGTCGACACTCATGACAACGAAGCCGTTGCTGCATCGGGGCGCCGCGCGAAAGACCTGGCACCCGCCATCGCACTAGGCGATGACGGCAGCCAACTTCTCCCCTACGAACACATCATCGACCCGGACCCGATCACGGACTCACCCCTCCTCTTCGCCTGGTCGGAGGTCAGCCAACACCTCAGCGGGGTCCTCGGCCTCAAGACCGGATACACGGGTCGGCCACTGTATTGCCTCTACAACCCGGCGACCGGACGCCTCAACGGCACCACACCGTCATTCTTCGCCACCATCACCGCGATCGGCGGCGACTTCGCCGGCGGAACCCACCGGCACATGAGCTCCGCCATCAACTACCACTTCGCCGGCAGCGGATACAGCATCGTCGAAGGCCAACGCTTCGACTGGGCCGCAGGCGACCTGATGCTGTCCGCACCCGGATGGGCGGCGCATGCACACACCATCAGCGGGGAAGGAGCCCGCATCCTCACCGTTCAAGACCATCCCCTACACGCCTCGACGGGATCGCTCGTCTGGCAAGAAGACATCGACAACGGTGAAGTCTTGGCTCTCGGAACACAAACCGGCTTCGAGACCAACCTCGCCGAGTACGCCACACAGCAATAGGCCCCGAGTTGCGGCCGCGCAGAAGTCATTCCGACGTGACCCGCTCGCAGCAACCGCGCAGGTCTTCGACTTCGTGGTCGTCGATCCCCGTGGACGCCTCACAGATTGAACTTCCGTATGAGCAGCAGACATCAACACAAGGGCAGAAGTGGCAGAGGTTCGAAGGCTGCCGCTCGCCCTTGCGAGGATCAACTGATCCTCGAACTCGCCATTGAATGGTTGCCGTTCAACGGACCCTCGTCAGAGGACATCTGGGTTCGATTCGGCATGGATGTAACACAGTTCTGGGAACGCATCTCGAGTTTGCTCGGCTACCGGCGATGGTCATGGTTGCTCGATGCACCCACAGTTCGCGCTCTGTCAGAGCGAGCCACAACAGCGCTGCGCGCCCCGCGAGAACACATTCGGTAGGCCGAGATGGTCACGGGAGACCGCACAACTCGATTCAGGAGAAATATCAGTCATGACCGACAACGGGACCATCACGGGCACTGCCCGATTCACCGGTGCCCTTTTCGCGCACGGAGACGAGGGTTACGAGAATGCTCGAATCGGCAGGGTGTTTCACAGTCGCACATTTGTTGCACATTTTCGTGCAGAGTTGATGCGGATCCGTTGCGACGGCATTGTGATCGCCACCAGTACCCGGGCGGCGATCGGGTCGGCATAAACATCCGAAAACAGCACCCTCGCCGACGACGCCGTGATCATCACCGACGACCCCGACATCGTCGCCGGTGTCCGTAAGTTCATCGACGGCCTCGACGAGATCACCGAGGTCGATCAGGTGTTCCTCGACGACGCGATCCGGGAGTGGGAGATCGGCCGCGCCGTCCCCCTACCCGGGTCACCGGCCGCGTCCGCACCGAAACAGATTTCCTGCCCACCCCGGTGCGCCGGATGTTCGTCAAACACGCCGTCGATTACGAACCCACCGACACCGAACAACAGGTCCTCGACAACCAGCGGGGCCGACACAACACCGCCGGCGGGCCGACGGTGAAGTATCAGCTCGAGTCGCTCCGCCTCGACACACGCGGCACCATCCGGCGCGGCGACGTGATCGTCTTCGTCTCCATCGGCGACGAGTGGCTCTACCCGCCGGCCGTGGTGATCTCCGATGCGATGCGGATCCCGCGGTCGGGTGGTGCGGTGTTGTTCTTCCTGCGCACCCGCACCGACCTGCCTCATGTGCCTCTCACCGACGCCGAGAAGGCGCTCACCGACCTCGGGCACCCGGGGTCACGGCTGCGGACCGATCACTACGTCCGCTCCCCTAGCCTCCGGACGGCGATCCTCGCACTATGGGATCTCTGACCCTTCTAACCCGCTCCAGCCGACAGGCAATCGGTTAGGAAATCGTGCGGCTGCAGCGACGCCATTCGGTGGACTGCTGGGCCGGAGAGCAGCCGAATAGCCCGCCTAATGGCGAGTGCGCTCCTTTCGCCGAGACGCACGGATACATCGCATACCCTGGCCCGGTGACCGATCCGACAAATCCCGCTGCCGAAGCCGCCATGGTCCTGCTCCGCGAGCACGGGCCCATGCATCCCGGCGAATGGGCGCGGCGGCTGGTCGCCGAGGGGCATGGCTATCTCGCCGACATGGAGGAACTGGTCGAGTACATCGGCCATCCCCGGCTCGGCTACCTGGCGGACGGCCGCAGCGTGGCCCTCGACTCGCTGCTCGCCGGACGCGTGCTCACCCACCGGCTCACCGACGTGGAAATCGCGTCCGACATCCTCGACGCTCACCCGGACCTGACGCCGCTGCTGCCGTTCGACGACCGCGACCCGGCCGCGGGCGGGCTGCGCATCCTCTTCCGTTACCTCGACGACGATGTGTTCGACGAGCGCGGCGTCGACGATCCCGGCTGGCCGACGGCCGCGGCGCTGCTGCTCGGACCGGATGCACTCGCCGAGTTCCGGGCCGGTGACCTGGTCGCGCTCACGTTCGTGGACGGTGAGTTGCGGTTGAGCGCCGCGGGTGCCCCACCCGCACCCGCATCCGATCTGATCGGCGCGCTGGCCGACCTGGTGCCGATGGACCGCCCCGAGCCCCTGGACGGCATCGTCTGGCAGCTGATGGCCGACGACCGGGCTCTGTTCGCGGTGCCGACCACACCGCTCGGCGACCTGATCACCAACGCTGGATACGTGTGCGACGGCGACGACATCGCGGTCCGGGGATTCGACTTCGCCGCACATCGCGGGAAGGAGCATCTTGCGGCGGTCGCGGCGGCGCACCACCTCACCGACGACGAGACGGAAGCGGTCATGTCGTTCATGGCCCTGATCGGCACTCTCGAGCGCACCCCCGACGACGAGCGCGAGGCCGCTGTCGACGCGGTCGTGGCGAGCGCGGGTGACCGGTTCGCCGGGCTCGCCCGCCCGAACGCGGCCCGCGCCGCGTTCGGCGAGGCGTACGCCACCCTGCACGCGGGGACCGAGACCCTGCGCCTGGCGGCCGCGGTGCTCCGCGACCGCGGTCCCCGCCGGATCGCCCCGACCGCGCACTGGCTGGCGGGCAAGGCGGCCGAACTTGATGGACGGACCGCGGACGCCGAGCGGCACTACGAGCGGGCCCTGGCCGTGGACCCGAACTGGGACGAGGCGCTCGAGGCTTTGGCCGGTTTCGCGTCCGATCGTGGTGACGCGGTGCGGGCGATCGGGCTGCTCGACCGGGTCGAGGGTGCGGATCGCGAATCCATGTATGACCTGCTCCAAATGTTTCTCCCCGTCGACCGGCCGGACCTGGGACGCAACGATCGGTGCTGGTGCGGATCCGGACGCAAATACAAGGCGTGCCACCTCGGCAAGGCCGAGCACCCACTGGAGCAGCGGGCTGGGTGGCTGTATCAGAAGGCGGGGTCGTTCGCGCAGGGCATCGCATGGCGATCGCTGCTTCTCTCGCTCGCCCAGATTCGGTCCGCGCACGACGACCACCCGTTCGCGCTGTATCACGCGCTCGACGACCCGCTGGTCGCGGACGTGGCGCTGTTCGAGTGCGGAGCGTTCGAGCGGTTCGTCGCCGAGCGCGGAGTTCTGCTGCCGGCGGACGAACTGCTCCTCGCGCAGCAATGGTTGCTCACCGAGCGGTCGGTGCATGAGGTCGAGGCGGTGCGTCCCGGCGAGGGGCTGACCCTGCGCGACGTGCGCACCGGCGACCGCCTCGAGGTCACCGAACGCACCGCCAGCAGACAGCTTCGGGTCGGTGACTTCTTCTGCGCCCGAGTCGTTCCCGCCGGTTCCACAATGCAGATCTTCGGGGGTATCGAACCCATCGCACCGGGGCAGCGCGGTGAGTTGATCGAGTTGCTCGACTCCGACGCCACCGACCCCGAGGATCTCGTCGAGTTCCTCAGCGCCCGGTTCGCGCCGCCGCGGCTGGTCACCGCCGACGGGCATCCGATGGTCGCGTGCACGGCCGTGTTCGAGGTGTCCGACACCGCCGGAATCCGTCGCAAGCTCAGTCGCCGTTTCGGCGCCGCCGACAAAGACCGGTGGACCTGGACCGAAGACGGCAGTGTGCTCGGCGCGCTGCACCTGGCCCGCGACACCGAACCCTGGGTGCTCGAGGTCGAAGCGATGAATGAGCCGCGCTTCGAGTCGCTGATCGACGCCGTGGGCGCTGCCGATCCCGGGGCGAGACTGCGCGAGCAGACCCGGACACCGGCAGCGGAGCTGATGGCTCAGGCACAGGACAACGGTGTTCTCCCGGCGCAACCCGTCGACCCCGAGGATCCCGAGATCGCGACAGCGCTCGACGAGCACATCCGCGGATACGAGCAACAGTGGCTCGACGAGGCGATCCCCGCCCTCGGCGGTCACACACCGCGTGAATGCGCCGCCGACCCCACTCGCCGCGACGAGCTGGCCCGGCTGCTCGACTCCTTCCCGCAGCAGGAACGACCGGGAGCGATGAGCGTACGCCGGCTGCGGGAAGCGTTGGGACTGTAGGCTTCCGGTTACCGCCCACGCACCGCCCGCGGCGACGGCGATCGGGTCGAATCCGATCGGCGCGGGCAGGGAATACAGTTAGACCGTCGATGCGTATCCGATGGTGCGTGCGGCGGTGCGGATGATCGGCCGCACGCGCGGGTGGTCGAGTGGTCGAGTGAACTCGGGGTCGGCGGGGAACGAGTCGGCGGCGGGGTTCCACAGGACGACGTTCGGAAGTCCGGTCATGGTGGACGGTACGTACAGACCGTCGAGATGCGGCCATGTCAGGTGGATGGTGCGCGCCCAGGTGCGGCACACCGTGCGCGGTCCGTGAAGCAGTGCGTACGAGGCTTGGTGACGTACCAGCCAGGTTTCGGTGAGGTTGAGCAGATTCAGGGGGCGGGTCGGGCGCCACCCTGTCAGGGCAGGCGCCCCAATCGTGGTGTCGATCGTTCGTGTCGCCTGGTACACCTCGGCCAGCGCGGTGGCGACATCGCAGGCGGCGTAGAGGACTCCGATGGTGGTCGCTGCCGCGGCGGGCCCCGGGTGCGGGTCATAGCGCATGGACGCGATCGGCCCGTAGGTGCGCAGAGTCCGCCAGGAGGCCACGTGCGGACCGGTGGTGCGGTGGATCCGCCACAGCACACCGTCGTAGGCCAAGATGTCATCCGGATTCACTGTGAGCGGGGTCCGCGGTGCCCGCGGAGTCTTCGGGTGCCGACCGCTCACCAGGTGTCGAGGGATTCCAGGAGCGCGACCACCGGTGTCGGGTCCGCCGCGGCGGCCAGATGCTCGAGCGGGGTCCGGTCGCCGAGGTCGGGTTGCGGGGTATGCATGAGCGCGGCGACCGACACGGGGCTCGCCGTTGAGGGGATGGCCGCCACGACCGCGCCGAGCCCCGGCAAGACGTCGTCGCCGACGAACTGCCATCGTGGGATGCGGCGGTGCCCATGCAGATCGAACGCCCACAGCGTGCGCGCGGTGAGCCGCCGGGACACCACCGACCTGTCGATGCCGAGCAGCTCCGCTGCCTCCTTGACCTCCAGCGAATCCGCGAGCACGGTCACGGTGTGACGCGCGATCTCCACCGCGCGAGCGCGAATCTCGGCCACCGACGACCACTGGTCGAGGACTTCGCCGGCGCCTTCGCCGGCGTGGGTGCGGAGGAATTCGATCTCTCCGGCCGACAACGTGTCCGACGCGGCGGGTACCGCGGTGAGTGCAGCGTCGAGTTCGTGAAGCATCTCGCGGGCGGTGAGGTCGACGTGATGCTTGGCCAGCAGCGCGTCGAGCGAGTCTACCTTCCCCACCGACCTCATATGCACATGATAGCTCGCATGTGCACCGTTGTGCAGATCCGTCGTCGGACCCGTCCACTAGCGGCCATAGGAGCCCCAGGTCACCGGGTCGGGGCTCGCACTGGCCAATGGGTGTGGTCACCTGAGTAGGCCCCTTCGTCACGAATCCCGAGGTGGCGGGTGGTCACGGACGGGCGGTGCGGCGTGTCGGCATAGCGGTCCGACGCCGTCCGCCCCCTCGCCGACCCCACCGGCATGTTGGGGGCAGGAGCCCTCGACGTCGACTCGATTAACCGCGTCGGATATCGAGTCGGATCATCGGACGTCGACACCGTTCAAGGCGTAGGCCGGCATGTCCGGCACCAGTTCGGGCGCACGATCCATGATGCCAAGTGTACTTACTTAGCAAAAAGAGTTAGCACTCTGCTGGCATGAGTGCTAGATTGTCGATGAGGTCCAGGTCACAAGCCGGAGACCTCGACCGAGCCGCGACCATCGCCCCTTGCGCCTCGAGCGCGGAGTCGTGTTCAGCAGGCCTCGGCAACACCGGGCGAGTTCGTGGACCGAACAGTCCCGACGACGCCCCCGGCTCTGGTGCAGCGGACCGTGCCCGCCGACCCAACTCGTCACCGCCTGAAGGAGGACCATGACCGCCGCCGTCTCCCGCCTGCGTTCCTCCGTCGACCGCAACGAGAAACGGAAGCAGCAACGCTCGCGGTTGCCCGCCGTGTCGATCGCCTTCGGCACGTTGTCCGTTGCGTCGTTCTGGGTGCCAGGACTTGGCTTCCTACTTGGAGTAGCCGCGGTGGTCTGCGGCGCCATCGCCACCTCGCGGTCCGCGGTGATCGATGACGAGGCGGCATCGTTGCGGGCCCTACTGGGCGTCGTTGCCGGCGCTGCGGGCATCACCGTCTCCGCGATCGCCCTGTTTCCCATGCTGGCGGACCTGTGAACCACGAACGTGACCGGCATAGTTTCGGTCGCCATCCGGCCTGACCGACCACACCACCCCGGCACCACCGTCTCCGCCCGGAGTGACTGCCATCGCGACCACCACATCTCGGGGTGCTGCACCGCCAACAATCACCTCGGATCCCACAGTGATCACTCGACACTGTTTGAGCTCGTCGAGAACGTCGTCGAGCGCCGCAGTCGGGATGCAGGACGAAAGTCTTCACCCTCCGACACGCGCAGACAGTCGCGTACGGAGGCGAGCATGGCGAGTTCCCGCTCGAGGTCTGCTGCGGCTCCATCGTCCACCGTTCTCCTCCTAGGAATGGGAGTCGCAATCAGCGCTCGATCAGCACGCTGCCTCGGAACATGGCACAGCATTCGTCGGGGAGCTCCCCTCACTGGGGGTGAGGTAGCTGTCGCTGCGCCTCCGTTCGGGTGGCGTCGAGCCAGGAAGTCACTGTCCCGGGCTGACGCTCCGTTCGCTGCGCTACGGCCCGTGATCCGAGGTTCGAAACGAGCGCGGTCCCTCATCGCGTGACGCGTGTGCCCTTGGAGCGTCACGCGATGGCCGGCTCGCCCCAAACAAGGTTCACCACTGAACGCTGCGTTGATCCCAGCTCCGGGAACACTCCGTGAGAAGGTCCACCAGCGTGTCGCGCTGCTGAGTGATCACTTCGTGTGACGCGATGACGCCCACGGCAGCAACGGTTTTCCCGTTGTCCCGTACTGCGATGGAGACACCGTCACCTTGCTCGGAGGCATTGGGGGAAGCGCAGATCCCGGTTTGTTCCATCTCGGGCAATGCCGCAAAGAACTTGTCGACGAGGGGTTGCTCATCCTCGCCGACATTTTTCAGGTACGCCCAGAGATCCCGCTTTTCCATGCCCGCGAGCAATACCCAACCGCCGGAGGTGCGAATGAGGGAACGCCGCACGTAGTTCTCGGCGAGGTAGGCGAACCGGGGATCGGACGAGCAGTAGTCGACGTAGAAGATGTCCGGTCCGACTGCAATGGACAGCACGGTCGTCAGGCCGGCCCGTTCGTGCACCTCTTCGAGGTCGGCATGCGTCACCGTCGAGACGGGCTGCCGCCCTGCCAATCGGTTGAGCAGATACGGCGCACTGCCCAGGGAGTAGCGCCGGTCGTGTTCGCCCAGATACCCGGTGGCGACGAGACCGTTGACCAAGCCCTGAACCGAACTGATCGGGGCCGAAAGCTCTTTTGCTATCTCGCTGAGGGTGATTCCGCCACGAGCCCGCGCAACGCATTCGAGGATCGAGGCGATGCGATCCACGGTGCGATGACGAGCGCGGGCCCGCGCCCCTGTTGCGCCCTCCGGTTGCACCACGACAATTCCTCCTCGGTAGTCGCCCGGCGCGACTCCGACCCACCCTATCAGCTACGTATATACGTAATCAACTCCAATATTGCGTAGACATGGCTCGAAGTGTCATAGTCGTTGAAGCCACCCCGAACGAACCCATGTCGGCTTGAACGGAAAGACCACCACCATGACCACCCTCAGACTGGTTCCCCCGGTCTCCGCCGATCCCCACGCCGCGGACGTCCTGCGCGCCGAGGTTCGCGAATTCCTCGCCGGCCAACGCGCCGAGGGCAAGATCGGCCGGGACGTCGACTGCTGGCTCACCGGATGGGACGAGGACTTCTCCCGCGCCCTGGCCGCCCGCGGCTGGCTCGGCATGACTGTGCCCGTCGAGTACGGCGGACACGGCCGCAGCCACCTCGAGCGGTTCGTCGTCACCGAGGAATTGCTGGCTGCCGGGGCACCCGTCGCAGCGCACTGGATTGCCGATCGGCAGATCGTTCCGTCGCTTCTGAAGTACGGCACCGAAAATCAAAAGCACCAATACCTGCCGGCCATTGCGAGCGGTGAGTGCTATTTCGGTATCGGTATGAGCGAACCGGATTCCGGTTCCGATCTGGCGAGCGTTCGCACCAAGGCCACCCGGGTCGACGGCGGCTGGTCGATCACCGGCACCAAGGTATGGACCTCGGGCGCACACCGTGCTCACGCATTCTTTTGCCTTGCCCGCACCACCGCGGTCGATCCCGCGCATCGGCACGACGGACTGAGCCAGTTCATCGTCGATCTTCATTCCCCGGGTGTCGACATCCGGCCCATCGTGTCGATGAACGGCGAGCACCACTTCAACGAGGTCATACTCGACGACGTCTTCGTCGCCGACGACAAGGTGTTCGGCACCATCGGCGACGGCTGGCAACAGGTCACCTCCGAACTGAGCTTCGAACGCAGTGGTCCCGAGCGATTCCTGTCCACGTTCACCTTGCTGGCAGAAACCGCCGAGCAGATGCGCGGCAATGCGATCCCCAGGCATACCGACCTCGGCCGTTATGTCGCTCGCATCGCCGGTCTGCATCAGATGTCGACCGCCGTCGCCGGCGCGCTCGAACGCCGGGAACCAGCCGATACAGCTGCCGCCGTCGTCAAGGTCCTGGGCACATCCACCGAGGGCGACATCGCCGATTTCGCCGACCTGCTCACCGGTGACTACTCGCCGGATCGGGCCGAGTACCACGACATGCTCGACGACGCCGTCGTGCAACGCCCCGGATTCACCCTCCGCGGCGGTACCAACGAAGTTCTGCGCGGCGTGATCGCGCGAGGATTGGGGATGCGCTGATGACTGCACCGTTCACGGTCGACAACGACCTCGTCGAGATGATGTCTGCGGTCTTCGCGAGCCACCGCGAGCAGAACGAGCCGGAGAGCGGCACCGCGCCCTGGGATGCGGGCTTGTGGAGCCGGCTGGACGAGCTGGGTTTGGTCCGGCTCACCGGCCGGGAAGAAAACGGGGGCAGCGGCGCGGGCTGGTTCGAGGCCGCCGAGCTGATCCGCGCGTCCGCCTCGAACGGCGTCCGAATTCCGTTGGTCGAACACGACTTGCTGGCCGGGTGGCTTCTCGAGGTCACCGGCTCTCCTGTCGATGCAGCGCGCCGCACGGTATGCGTGCTCGACAACGCAGGAATGGCCTCCGGCGTACCCTGGGCAGCCCAGTCCGACAAGGTCGTTCTCGTCTGGCGGAACGGCGACACCTACCACGTCGCCGACGTCGAAACCTCGACGCTCGACATCGCTCCCGGCACCAACGTTGCCGGCGAACCGCGCGACACCGTCACCGCCGACACCACCGTTCTGTCGGGCACCCCGGTCGCGGATGCCGTCGTCGACCAGTTACTGCTGCGCGGCGCCCTGGCACGCGGACTGCAAACGTGCGCCGCACTCGCACGCATCCTGGACCTCTCGATCACCCACACGACCGAACGCACCCAGTTCGGGCGTCCACTCGCCAAGTTCCAGGCCGTCCAGAACCTGGTCGCCGACATCGCCGCCGAAGTCGCCCTTGCCCGCGCCGCTACCGACGCCGCACTCATCGAAGCTGTCCGCACCGACTGGTCCGGACCCAACCTCGAGTTCCTCGTCGCCGCTGCCCGATCCTGCGCAGGCCACGCCACCTCCGTGGTGGTGCGCAACGCCCACCAGGTGCATGGCGCGATCGGCACCACTCGCGAGCACCGGCTGCACGAATTCACCACACCCGCTCTCGCCTGGCGTTCGGAGTTCGGCTCGGTCCACTACTGGGACGAAAAATTGACCGCGGCCGCCCTCGAAGCAGGGCGCGAGGGCCTCTGGGCCCTCGTCACCGCCTGAACACCTAGCTCCGCCTCGCCGACACCCTGCGCGTCGACGCTCGACTCTGACAAGGAATACAACATGGCTGACCTGGAATACACCGTCACCGACGGCGTCGGCACCATCCTGCTCAATCGCCCACACCGTAAGAACGCCTTCACCTTCGACATGTTGGACGCCTGGGCCGAGGCGCTGCGGTCGGCACGCACCGACCCGGACGTGCGCGTCGTGCTCGTCACGGGTGCCGGAGGATCGTTCTGCGCCGGAGTCGATCTCGACGACTTCTCGGAAATCACCTCCACACTCGGCCGTCAGCAAGTACTGCAGGACCGCGTTCACCGCGTAGCCGCGGCTGCCCTCGACCTCGACAAACCACTGATCGCTGCCGTCGACGGTGTCGCGGTCGGCGCAGGCATGGACATGGCCCTGGCCTGCGACATCCGTCTCGCCTCGACTCGGGCGCGCTTCTCCGAGGCGTATGTGCGGGTCGGGCTGATCCCCGGTGACGGCGGCGCCCACCTGCTGCCCCGCATCGTCGGTCAGGCACGCGCCCTCGAACTGCTGTGGACCGGACGCTTCGTCGAAGCCCAAGAAGCCCTCGATTTGGGCATCGTCCTGTCAGTACACTCCCCGGAGGAACTGCCCGAAGCCGCGCACGATCTGTGCCGACGCCTCGCCGACGGTCCCCCGGTCGCGATCCGCGCCATCAAGCGTCTCGTGCGGAATGGGGAGAACGTCGACTTCAGAACGTCGCTGTCGATGGTGGCCGCCGAGCAAGCCGTCGTGCAGTCGACCCAGGACTCCGCAGAGGCCGTCGCGGCCTTCCGTGAGAAGCGGGCACCCGCCTTCGTCGGCGAGTAACAGAAGTCACCGAACGCATCGGCAGTCACTCACGAGCGCCCAGAGCGGCACCGAGAAGACCACCGATCTGCGCCGAAACTTCGCGAACGAGGTGGGCGCTGTTCGCGACCATGTCCGTGAGGCTCGAAGGACCCTTGGCGATGGAGAACGCCGAAACGACTCCGGCCGAGGCGATTTCGGCAGCCGACAGCTGAACCGTTCCCGCGATCACGACGACCGGGCAACTCGGTGGGGTGACGTCGAGGACGCCGCGGACGACCTTCCCTCGCAGCGACTGAGAGTCGAACGAACCCTCGCCCGTCAGAACCACGTCTGCATGAGCGCAGATGTCGCGCAGGCCGACGACGTCCGAGACCAACCGGGCTCCGGGTGTGAGTTCGGCTCCCACGAGTGGCACCAGGCGGCCGGCATTCCACCTGCAGCGCCCGCTCCTGGATGCTGGGCGATGTCGATACCGGTCTCGGCTCGGATGATCCGCGCAAGGTGCTCCAACCCGGCATCGAGGTCGATCACGTTCTGTGGTGTCGCCCCCTTCTGCGGACCGAACACCGCTGCCGCGCCGGATGATCCGCACAAGGGGTTGTCGACGTCTGTGGCGACGCGCCACCGGACGTGACGGGCGCGCGGATGAAGCTGGGAATCATCGACAGACGCGATACCCGCAAGGCCCGCTCCACCGGGTTCCACCTCACGACCGTCGGAATCGAGGAACCGCATCCCGAGTGCGCGGAGAAATCCCGTCCCGCCGTCCGTGCTCGCCGATCCGCCTATGCACAGCACGATTTCGCCGACGCCCTGGTCCAGCAGAGTATGCGCGATGACACCGACGCCGTAGCTGTCTGCGCGCATGGGTTGCAGGGGAATATCGGACACCTGCGGAAGACCGTTCGCTTCGGCGGCTTCGATGATGCCGACCACTCCGTCATTCGAAATTCCGTATCGAGCCGTCCGTGCCCGCCCCACCGCGTCGGTCGTACCGAGAAATCTAGGAACGGCGTGCCAGTTGGCGAGTAGTGCATCCAGGGTGCCCTCGCCGCCGTCGGCGAGGGGGCACTCGATGATGACCGCGTCCGGACCGAGTGCACTTCGCACACCTTCGGTCATCGCTGCGGCGACCTCGGCAGCCGTCAGACTCCCCTTGAAGGAGTCGGGCGCGATGACGACCGTGGGCTGACGACGAACCATGCGACGGAGCCTAGGTCACTATCGGGCCCTTCGCAGGGGCAGAGGAACCCGATTTCATCCGGCCGGACGAGGCATCGAGGCATCGAGGCATCGAGGACAGTAGCTGTCCTGAATGGCTCTTAGCCTGATGCCAACCGAATGAAAGGAGATCCGATGACGCTCGCTCCGCGCAGGTCAGAGCGACCGTGCCACTCGAAATCCGAGATCGTCGATGGAGAACGACGGGTGACTGCGACGACGGCACGTCGCCCCACATCCTCGGGCTTCCTCGGCCCAGCTCCCGCCGCGGAAGGTTCGGTACGAGCCGTACACCTCGGCGTCGTACACATCCCAGCACCACTCCCACACGTTCCCCAACATGTCATGGAGGCCCCACGCGTTGGGCGCTTTTCCGCCCACCCCATGGGGGTGTCCGCCCGAATTGCCGCTGTACCAAGCGATGTCGTCGAGTTCACCGTATCGGTACCCGAATGTTCCAGCTTTGCAGGCGTACTGCCACTCCGCTTCCGTGGGCAAGCGGTATCCGTCGGACTCGCGAGTGCACGAAACATGCCGGCCGCCGTCGGTCACCGAGTAGTACTCCGTCAGCCCCGATTCCCGCGACAGCACATTGCAGAAATCGACGGCGTCGTGCCACGAGACGTCAACCACCGGCGCGGCGCCATTGGAGGAAGACTTCGCGGAATCGTTCATGATGCGGGAATACAGCGAAGCGGTGACGGGACTACGCGCGAGGAGGAAGCTCTCGAGTTCCACCGTCCACGCCGTCTTCCTTCGGTCGTCTCTCAACGCAACTTCGCCGGCAGGGATTCGGGCCATCGCGACATCGAGGCCGACCCTCGGATTCGACATGGAACGACCCTTCGCGATCAGCTGGATTATCGTGCAGCCTTCTTCAAGGCATTAGACCCAGCGGGCATCACGCGGTCAAGGCTTTTACGCAGCCGACCTGTCCATCCCCGGTACAGAAAGGCCGCCGTTCGCTTGACCTCGAGTGAACTCGAGGTAATAGCGTCCGATCATGATCATCAGGTGTTCAGCCGTCCGAAATATACAAGCGACATCGCCCGGGCAACCTGTAAGTTGGTCTGCGATCGACGGGGGACGACGTGATTCGTAACAAGCATCGAAGCGTGCGGGCTTCACCGTGCGCCGCTGCGCTGCGGCACACACATTCAGGCGCACAACACTGTGACGGTTCGCCGTCACTTCAGGCAGGGAGATTTTCATGACATCCGAAGCGGCGATCGAGGCAATAGAGCTGGTCAAACGATTCGGCGACAACGTGGCCGTCGATGGGGTGAGCTTCACGGTTCCGCAGGGATCCGTTCTCGGATTGCTCGGCCCCAACGGCGCAGGCAAGACCACGACAGTGCGGATGATGACCACCCTGAGTCTCCCCACCAGCGGAACTGCACGGGTGGCCGGTCACGACGTCGTCACCGACCCCGGGGCGGTGCGGCTCAGCATGGGACTGACCGGCCAGGCCGCGACCATCGACGAACTGCTGACCGGACGTGAGAACATCCGGATGATCGGCGAGCTCTACGGGCTGTCGGGCAAGGCAGCACGCCGTGCCAGCGACGAACTCCTCGAACGGTTCTCCCTCACCGCCGCCGGTGACCGGATCGCTCGAACCTATTCGGGTGGAATGCGCAGGCGTCTCGACCTCGCCGTGAGTCTTGTTGCCACACCACCGGTGCTGTTCCTCGACGAACCCACCACCGGACTCGATCCGGCCAGTCGGATCGAATTGTGGGATGTACTCCGGGAACTGGTCGAGGACGGCACGACACTACTGCTGACGACGCAGTACCTCGAGGAAGCCGACCAACTTGCCGACAAGATCGTCGTCATCGACAAGGGCAAGGTCATCGCCTCGGGCACCCCGGTGCAACTGAAGGACCAGTCCGGCAAGGCCAGTCTCGTTCTGACGGTGTCGCACGTGGCCGATCTCGACGAGGCCGAGCGCATGCTCCGCCAGCACGTCTCGGACGTGCGGGTCGACAGGTCGGCCCGGCAACTGTCGGCGCCGACCGACGGCCTACGCGACATGACGCGTATCGCGAATCTTTTCGACGACAGCACCATCCTTCTCGATGACATCGGTCTCAAACGTCCGAGCCTCGACGATGTCTTCCTGAGCCTGACCGGTCACCGCGCCGAGACGGCCGAAACTGCACGTACCTCAGATGACCTGGAGACAGCCAGATGACCACCACATCCACACTGAACCCCACCGCGATCGGTACCCGGCTGGCTCGTCCCGACATAAAGCCTGCGGGACTGGCACGTCAATCGTGGATCGTGGTGCGGCGAAACCTCACCCACATCAAACGGATGCCGGAGATGCTGCTGGATGTCACCATCCAGCCGGTGATGTTCGTTCTGCTGTTCGCCTACGTCTTCGGTGGGTCGATCATGACGTCGGGCGCGAACTACCGCGAATGGTTGCTCCCCGGCATCATGGCTCAGACCATGGTGTTCTCCTGCTTCGTGGTCGCCGTGGGATTGAACTCGGACCTCGACAAGGGCATCGTCGACCGTTTCCGGTCACTACCGATCTCACGGTCGTCGATCCTTATCGGCCGGAGCGTGTCCAGCATCATCCACTCCAGCATCGGCGTCGTCGTCATGTCGCTGACCGGCCTCCTCATCGGCTGGCGCATCCACAACGGCTTCGGTGAGGCGGTACTCGCGTTCGCGCTGCTGTTGCTGTTCGGCTTCGCGATGATCTGGTTCGGCATCCTCGTCGGATCGTTGATGCGCTCGGTCGAGGCGGTCCAGGGGTTCATGTTCACCTCGATGTTCCCCATCACGTTCCTGGCCAACACCTTCGCACCCACCGAACAGATGCCGACCTGGCTGCGGACCATCGCGGAATGGAACCCGATCTCCGCGCTCGTGCAGGCCATGCGCCAGCTGTGGGGCAACGCTCCCGCAGCACCCGCCGGCGCGGCGTGGCCGCTGCATCACGCGGTTCCGGTCACGATCGGCTGGTCACTGCTGCTGATCGCGATCTTCGCGCCCCTCGCGGTGCGAGCCTTCCTGAACCGGACCCGCGACTGACCGATACGGACGGCAGCTAACCCGACACCTCGTCCACCAGCCCCCACACCCTCGCGGTCGGCACGTCGAGGGCAACGCCGGTCACGCACAGCCAGAAGGCACGCCAGCGTCCGATCCGCCGCGGCACGCTGACGGTGCCGCCGGCACCGGGGATCAGCCCCATCGCCACCTCGGGAAGCCGGAAAAGGGAGTCCGGGCGGGCGACGATTCGGTCTGCGAACGCGGGAACCTCGATTCCTGCTCCCACGCAGCTACCGTGCACGCGGACCTCGATCCGGTCGGCAAGCTGCGCGACGAGCCGGCCGGCGCCCGCCCGGGTGCGGATCAGATGGGCGGTGGCCAGGTCGGGTGTCGTGCCGAATTCGTCGAGGTCACCCCCGGCGGAGAAGGAAGGTCCGGAGCCGTCGAGCACGATTTTCGTGATGGTGGTGTCCACGAGTGCGAGCCGCAGCGCCTCGACCAGTCCGTCACGGACCTCGGCGCCGTAGGCGTTGCGGCGTTCGGGCCGATTCAACGTGACCAGAAGTTCGTCGTCCTCCCGCCGGACCAGCACCGGTTCCTGCGGCGAGGGCGGCGGCAACGGGCGCGGCCCGCGCTGCTCGAGCCATCGACGAAACTCCGGGCCCCCGAGCAAGGTGGAATAGGCGAGCGATTCGACATCGATCGCGGCAGGCACCGTCAGGTGCTCGGAGAGCTTCAGCACCTGGGCCAGTACCAACGTCGAGTGCGGGTTTTCGGCGACCTTGCGGTGCAATTCTCCGACTGCCACATCCGGATCCGGCACGGACACCGCGAGGCGGTTGCCCGGCGCCGACTCCGCGACGATCGTCGTATCGAGGGCGGACGCCACCTTCTGCACATCCGGTGACAACTCATGGCCGCCGTGGTGCAGTCCCACAAGTATCCGGTCACTGACGCGTGCCCTGTCCGCGGCGCGCACGCAGGTGACCGACTCGGCGGCGCCGTCGAGGTTCACCGTGAGCATCGGGCTGTCGATTTCGGCGCCCTCGGACAGCAGCGGGCGGTCCGCAGCACCGTCGGCCAACTGCTCGAGCGTGATCGTTCGGACGTCGTTACCCATGAACACACCCTGCCAGCTCCATATCGGTTGCGTGCAGCCGGGTTTCGTTCACCGCGTAGCATCGACGCCGTGCCTTCCCCCTCGACGACGGATCCCTCGGACCCGGTGCGAGACTGGGCCGACAGTGGCGTCGTCGCACTCACCGGCCGCCACGGCGGTCCCCCGATCGTGCCGCCGGGGCGAGCCGCGACTGTGGCGCAGGAAAGGGCCTCGTGGATCGCCGAGGTCACGGAACTCAGCTCGCATCCCGTGCTTGTCGACGGTCCGCGACTCCTGTCCGAACGGGCCGCCTTCACCGGGCACAGCCGGCGTGGGGACATCTCGGTCGGCGGCAGTTGTCGCCTCCTGCCCACGTCCGACGGGTGGGCGGCGGTGTCCTGTGCGCGACCCGATGATCCCAGCCTGCTGGGGGCGCTGATCAGCAGCGCCGTCGACGAGTCCAATCAGTGGCCCGCTGTCGCCGAGTGGCTGAAGACGCACACCGGAGCGGAGTTGGACGAGCGGGCGGAACTGCTGGGCATCGCGGCGGGATCGCTCCGGTCCACGGACACGATCCCTGTTCCCCTCATGCCTCTGGCACCGCGCCCGGTGCAGGGATTGCTGGTCGTGGACTTCAGCGCCCTGTGGGCGGGACCGCTCTGTGCTCATCTCCTCGGGTTGGCCGGCGCCCGCGTCGTCAAGGTCGAGACACCGACCCGCGCGGACGGCGCCCGCCGTGGCAACGCCGACTTCTACGCCCTCCTGCACGGCGGCCACGAGGCGGTGGTTCTCGACCCGGATACCGCCGAGGGCAGGCGGTCGTTGGCCCTGTTGGTCGAGGCGGCCGACATCGTCATCGAGGCATCCCGGCCGCGCGCGCTCCGGCGCTTCGGCCTCGATGCCGACGAAGCGGTGGCGCGGGGAACCACATGGGTGTCGATCACCGCCGCCGGGCGCGGGTCGGATCGGATCGGCTTCGGTGACGACCTCGCCGCGTCCGCCGGCCTGGTCGCGCACGATACGGACGGTTCTCCGTTGTTCGTCGGTGACGCGGTCGCCGACCCCCTCACCGGCCTCACCGCCGCCGCACTGGCGATGTCGGCTCCCGCCGACGGATCGGGGTACCTGTGGGACATCTCGATGTCCGCGGTCGTGGCGGCCACGTTGACCGGCGAGCCCGAGGTGCAGTCCGAACAGCGAAGCGGTCATTGGGTCCTCGTGACGGAGTCGGGTGTGGCCGAAGTCGCGCATCCGCACCGCCGGATACCGCGAGGGCGAGTCGCGGATGTCGGAGAGAACACGGTCGACACTCTCCGCAGCCTCGGAATTCCGGTGCCATGAGCGACCTCGTCATCCGCAACGCGGAACTGGGCGGCGTGCCCGGTGTCGACATGCGCATGTCGGGGGGAACGGTCACCGAGATCGGCCACGGAATCACCCCGGCAGGAGCCGAGGTGATCGACGCCGACGGCGGGGCTGTGCTGCCCGGACTCACCGACCATCACCTGCACCTGCACGCCATGGCCGCCGACGCCGTCTCGGTTCGGTGCGGGCCTCCCGACGTTCGCGATCGCGCGGATCTCGCTCGCGCACTCGAACGTGCCCAGGCCGACGACAACGGGTGGGTGCGCGGCGTCGGATACGTCGAAACCGTTGCGGGCGAGCTGGATTCATCTGTTCTCGACACCCTGCACGGGCAACGGCCGGTGCGGATTCAACATCGGAGCGGGGCGATGTGGGTGCTCAACGGCGCCGCTACGGCGGCCGCGCGCCTCGCAGAGGCCGACCACCCAGGAGTCGAGCGCGACCACACCGGGACCCCGACCGGGCGGGTCTGGCGCGCCGACACCTGGCTGCGCGAACGCCTGCCACGCTCACAACCACCCCGGTTGGCTACCATCGGTGCGGCGCTGGCCCGTTTCGGGATCACGACCGTCACCGACGCCACCCCCGACCTTTCCGCCGAGTCGCAGCAGGCCATCGGATCGGCCGTCCGCTCTCGCGAACTTCTCCAGCGGGTGCATCTGCTCGGCGCGCCGCTTCGAGGCGACCCGGACACCGTGGCGGGACGCGTCAGCGTGGGCCCGTACAAGATCGTGCTGGCCGATTCGGGTTTTCCGGACCTCACGGAGTTGGCCGACCTCATCCGCGACGTTCACGCGCTCGGCCGCGCCGTCGCCGTCCACTGCGTGAGCCGGGAAGCGCTGCTCATTCTTCTCAGCGTGTTCGACGAGGTCGGCAGCGTTCCGGGTGACCGTATCGAACACGGCGCACTCATCCCCCGCGAGAGCCTCGACGACGTTCGCCGACGGGGATTGCGGGTGGTGACCCAGCCGGGCTTCCTCGCCCACCGCGGCGACGACTACCTGCGCGACGTCGACCCGCGGGACCTCCCGGATCTCTACCGCTGTCGCTCGCTGATCGACGCCGGCGTCCCCCTCGCGCTGTCGAGTGACGCCCCCTACGGTCCCCTCGACCCATGGCAGGTGATCGCAGCAGCCGTCGACCGCCGCGCACCCACCGGCGACATCGTGGGTCTCGACGAGCGCATCACCGCTGCCGAAGCCCTGGATCGCTACCTCGCACCCGCCGGGGACCCGGGTGGCCGGCCCCGCGGAATCACCGTAGGAGAACCCGCCGACGTGGTGCTGTTGCACGTTCCGCTCGACGAAGCGTTGCGGGTACTCAGCTCTGAGGTCGTTAGAGGCACCGTGCTGGACGGAATCGTCACTTGCGCTGCGTCCGTGGACAATTCCGACTGAGTCCAGGAGTCGATCCGGATTCGCCGCCGATCGAGTATTTCGGCGCTATCGTGTTTTCGATGACGTACACACCCGATCCGCGTGTCGACGCCTACATCGATGCCTTGCCGGAGTGGCAGCAGGCGATCTGCAGGGAAGTCCGGGAGCTCGTACACGAGGCGGATCCGGAGGTCACCGAAACCATCAAACGCACCGTCCAGCCGTACTTCGTGCTGCAGGGCAACGTGTGCGCACTGCTGGCGGCGAAAGATCATGTCAACGTGTTCCTGTACGACGGCGGTATCGTCGCCGATCCGGACGGAATCATCACCGCCGGCCACGACAACAAGACCGCGCGCACGGTGGCCTTCCGGGAAGGCGAGAAGATCGATGCACCGCCGCTGCTGGCGATGTTTCAGCAGATCATCGCCAATAACCGTGCGGGCGGGTGGCGGAAGTTGAAGCGGGAGATGTAGCTCGGAAAGTGCGCGAATGGTGCCTTCTGCGGGTTAGGTTGGCTGCATGGCGACCGGCAAGAGCAAGTCTCCCGCTGTCGAGCTGGCGGTCGGTGATCGCACCGTGCGGATTTCTCATCCGGAGCGCGTGTATTTTCCGGCCACGGGGGCGACGAAACTCGATCTCGCGAACTATTACCTGAGCGTCGGCGACGGCATCGTGCGCGCGCTCCGGGAGCGGCCCTGCATGACCCATCGCTTCCCGGACGGACTGAGTGGGGAGAAAGTTCATCAGAAACGGTTGCCGCGCGGCGCACCGGATTGGGTCCAGACGGTGCGGGTGACGTTCCCCCGCTATGGGCGTCACGCCGACGAGTTGTGCGTGACGCATCTGGCCGACGTGATCTGGTCGGTGCAGATGTCCGCAGTGGAGTTCCACCCGTGGAACTCCCGCCGAGCGGACGTGGAGAAACCCGACGAGTGGCGGATCGATCTCGATCCCATGCCCGACTGCGGTTTCGACAGGGTGCAGCGCGTCGCCGGTGTCGTGCACGAGGTGCTCGACGAACTGGGGGCGACGGGCTGGCCGAAAACCTCCGGCGGATCCGGCGTGCATGTCTACGTGCGCATTCAGCCCGACTACGGATTCGACGACGTGCGCCGGGCGGCGCTGGCTTTCGCCCGTGAAGTCGAGCGGAGGGCGCCGAAAGATGTGACCACGACGTGGTGGCGTAAGGACCGCGACCCCGAGAAGGTTTTCGTGGACTACAACCAGAACGCCCGCGACCACACCATCGCCAGTGCGTATTCGGTGCGGGGTGTGGCCGAGGCAACGGTCTCGACGCCGGTGTCCTGGGACGAGATCGACGACGTCGACCCGCGGGAATTCACCATCGCCACAGTTCCCGCCCGCTTCGAGAAACTCGGCGACCTGCACGCCGGAATCGACGATGCGGTGTTTTCCCTGACACCCCTGCTGGAATGGGCGGAGCGGGACGAAGCCGCCGGCCAACCCGATCCCGGTGGCGCCGAGGACTGATCGCCGACGCCACCACCCCTCCGGCGCGATGATCGCGAGCCGCGCGCATATGCCTTGACGCGTATATAGCCGAAGGCGCATACTCAGACCATGGCGCTCGATGTGTTTACCGTGGTAGCCGAGCCGCAGCGCCGTCGGATTCTGGAACAGTTGCGCCGCGGCCAGGCGAGCGTCGGCGAGCTGGTCGACGTCCTCGACCTCTCGCAGCCTACGGTGTCGAAGCATCTACGGGTACTGCGCCAGGCGGGGTTCGTCACGTGCCGCACGGCGGCGCAGCACCGTATCTACAGCTTGCACCGTGACCCGTTCGACGAACTCGAGGCGTGGCTCCGGCCGTACCGCCAACTCTGGGATCGCCACCTCGATGCACTCGGACATCACCTCGATTCGAAGGAGAACAGGACATGACAGAGTCCAATCGCCGCAGCGCGTACCGCCCCGGGCCACTCGGTCGAGTCGAGGCCACATCGGAGGGCGACCGGTGGACACTGACGTTCGTTCGCGAGTTCCCGCACTCCCCGTCAGCGCTGTGGACAGCACTGACCGATCCGGCGGAACTGCCACAATGGGCGCCGTACACGGCGAGCCGCAACCTCGGAACACTTGGCCCCGCCACGCTCGTCATGGTCGACGGGGAAGAGCGAACCGAACTCGACGGCAACGTCACACGCGCGGACGCCCCGCACGTCCTCGAACACGCATGGGGCGACGACGTCCTGCATTGGCAGATCGACGAAACCGAGTCCGGAACGCGACTGACACTGCGCCACACGCTCGACGACAAACGCACCACTGCGATGACGGCAGCCGGCTGGCACATGTGCTTCGACGTGGCCGAAGCACTCTTGGGCGGCAGCCCGATCGGGCCCATTGTCGGCGGTGACGCAATGAACTACGGCTGGCGCGAACTCAACGAGCAGTACTCCGCACTGCTCGGAGTCGAGCCGATCGACCCGACACTCGAGTGAACCGCTGACAGTGTCCGACTGCGCCAGTACGGTCGAAACCATGAGACTGCAATGGGAATCTGTTGTCGTCAACGCGGTGAATCCGGCCGCTCTCGGACAGTGGTGGGCGGCCGCCCTGGGCTGGGGGTTGGTCACCGACATCGAAGGGGATGTGCACATCCGGCCGACCCCGGAGAGCCATCCGGAAATCCTGTTCGTCGCCGTTCCGGAACCCAAGCAGATACAGAACAGGCTGCATCTCGACTTTCGCCCCGACGATCAACAGGCCGAGGTCGAGCGACTCCTCGCCCTGGGCGCCAGACACGCCGACGTCGGTCAGGGACAGGAGAGTTGGGTCGTGCTCGCCGATCCGGAGGGCAACGAATTCTGTGTTCTCCGAAGTCGGTAACGCTCACTCACACAGTCGCCCCGCGCAGATCCCGGAGAGCCTCGTGTTGAACGACGAGTACCCGGCCCACCGGGACGCCGACGACCCCCGCCGTGTCGTGAACGGAAAGTCCGTCGATCACTCTCAGCAGCATGATCTCCCGAGCAACGGGGTGTAGGCGCTGCAGGAGCTGCGATACCTCCCGAGGTGCGTCGACAATGCCGAATTCGGCGTCGGCGCGGGCACGGTTCACCGTCCGGGCCATCCGTCGATACACCTCGCGCACCGGAAACTCGTGAGAAGCAAGCGAAGATACGTCGCGGGCGACGACGAGCAACGCCTCCTGTGCCACCTCACCGACCCGACGCGATGCCTCACGACCGTTCCCCAACCTGGCACGGCAATACCGCACCACGTACGGCCACAGCAACGTGGTCAACCGTTCGACGCCGGCACGATCCCCTGATGTAGCGGCAGTTGCCGCGGAACGCACGTCGTCACCGAACATACGTCCATCCTCCGACACCTCCGACGAGGACACATCAGGGATTATCCCCATCTCGAGATGCGTAGAAGTCCCTATAATTCGGGCTTGCGTCGCAGGTTCTTCACGTGTCCGCGTTGCTTCTTCGCCTCGAGCCTGCGCCGATGGGAGCCCTTGGTCGCGGTTGTCGGACGCCGCCGACGGGGTTCGGCCAAGAGTGCCGCCCGCAACAGGGCCGACATCCGAGCCCGTGCCGCTCGGCGGTTCCGCAACTGAGACCGGGTGTCGGAGGCAGTCACCGTCACCACCCCGTCGACGAGTCGGTGCCCCAGACCGACCTGCAACCGCTCGTACTGTCCCGCCGTGAGAATCGACAACGCGCGCACGTCGATCGACAGCTCCACCCGCGAATCCGTCGTATTGACGCCCTGCCCACCGGGACCGCCCGAGCGAGAGAACCGCCACTGCAACTCTGCGGCAGGAACGATCAGCGATCGAGTGATCTCGAGGTCGTCGGTGACGTCACTCCCTGGAAGTGCCCGGGGCCCGTCGCTCATGATCACAGTGTGCCCGAGGGGACGACAACGCACACATCCCAGAACCCGCGCACGAGTGCCGGAAGCGGCACGCCGACGTAACAGAGAAGCCCCGAGCCACGATATCCCCCGGACTTCCAATATTTCCGAAGGACCGCATGACTCACGTTCCGCCACCCTTATCCGCCACCCGGCGGAAGTGGCCTTGGATCACCGGCGCGATCGTCGCGGTGATCGCCGCAATCACGTTCCTCAGCCCCACCGAGGACGACCACTCGGCCGGCGCCGCGGCGGTATCCGCCTCCGAAACTTCGGTAGCGTCGCCGACCACGACTGCACCGGCACCGGCCTCCCCGCAGGCGGCGCTGCCATCGGATCCTGGTCTGTCCGCCGTCGAACCCCGAATGGTCGACGGGACACGAGCGAGCGATGCACTTCGCCTGCTCGACACCCTGGCGATCAAGGGCCGCGCCCCGAAAACGGGTTACGACCGTGAACTCTTCGGCCAGTCGTGGACGGACGACGTGACGGTGGAGGGCGGCCACAACGGTTGCGACACACGCAACGACATCCTCCGGCGCGACCTTCGGAACATCGTGTTCAAGCCCGGATCCCGTGACTGTGCGGTGCAGAGCGGGACCTTGCACGACCCGTACACCGGGAACACCCTCTTCTTCGTGCGCGGCGAGACCACCTCGAGCGCCGTGCAGATCGACCACGTCGTCGCGCTGTCCGACGCGTGGCAGAAGGGCGCCCAGCAGCTCGACACCGCCACGCGTCGCAACTTCGCGAACGACCCCCGGAACCTCAGGGCGGTCGACGGCCCCACCAACCAGCAGAAGTCCGATGGTGACGCCGCGACGTGGCTGCCGCCGAACCGAGGTTTCCGCTGCACGTACGTGGCCGACCAGGTGGAAGTCAAAGCGGCCTACGGGCTGTGGGTCACCCAGGCGGAGCGCGACGCGATAGCGCGGGTCCTCCAGGATTGCGGCGGCACCTCACCCGTGGTTGCGCCGACTCCAGCGCCTGTGCCAGCCCCCGCACCCGCCCCTGCGCCAGCCCCTGCCCCTGTGCCGGCTCCAGCGCCTGTCCCCTTCGCCGAACCCGCACCGCCCAGCGCGGTGTATTACAAGAACTGCTCGGCGGCCCGGGCCGCGGGTGCTGCGCCGGTGCGCGCGGGTGACCCCGGCTATGCGTCACACCTCGATCGTGACGGGGACGGCGTCGGCTGCGAGAACTGACCGAAATACGCCTGCGACCCGAGCCTGACGAGGCACGCGTCCACGGCACCCGTTATCGTGAAGTGGCCTGCAGGGACGTCGGGTACCTGTAGATCTGTTGTACATGTCAGAAAGATGAGATCGGCATGACCGCTGCCCCCGACGAAGTCGGCACCCCCTCTCCCCCGACGGCCCCCGCCGCGCTGACCAGGCCTGCTCTGTCGGCTCGTGAGGTGGAAGTCCTGCGCCACTGGCTGCGCAGCGATTCCAAGCTCGCCGTAGCCGGTGACCTGCACATCGCTCTCGGCACCGTCAACACCCACCTGAGCCGCATCCGCGAGAAGTACGCGCTGGTCGGGCGTGACGCGACCACCAAGACGGCGTTGCTGGTCCGGGCGCTTCAGGACGACATCATCACCATCGCCGAACTCTGAGGCCTACGCCCTCCGTAGGGCGTCCCGATTGATCTCACCGATCGAGGTCAGCCCGCTCAGCCCCATCGTGAGGTCGAATTCGGCGATCACGTTCGCGGTGGCGTCGCGGACGCCTTCCCGGCCTGCGAGGGCCAAACCATAGAGGTGTGGCCGGCCCAGAGTGACCGCGTCCGCCCCCAGAGCCAACGACTTGAAGACGTCGGCCCCCGTACGGATACCGCTGTCGAGGAGCACCGTCATCCTGCCGTCCACAACAGGCGCGATGTCTGCGAGAGCGTCGAGTGCCGAGACGCTGCCGTCCACCTGCCGCCCACCGTGATTGGACACCACGATGCCGTCGACACCCGTGTCGAGAGCGCGCCGGGCGTCGTCCGGATGAAGCACACCCTTGAGGAGGACGGGAAGGCTGGTCCGCTCGCGCAGCGTCTCGATGTCGCTCCAGCTCAACGACGGCCGAGAGTAGATGTCGAGGAAGGTCTCGACAGCCGCGCGGGGCTCCGGTGACCGGAGATTGTCGAGGAACCGGCCAGGGAATCGCCGTGTCATCGACACGAGGGATCGGATCGCGCCGAGTGTCACCTCGACGTCGGGCTTGGCCACTGCCGCCGCGATTCGATCGCGCACGATGCGGCGGAATACGGGGTCCGAGGTGTACTGCGCGATGCCCTGCCCCTGCGCGAAGGGAAGCGAACCGAGATTGAGGTCCTCCGGCCGCCAGCCGAGCATCGTCGTGTCCAGGGTGACCACCACAGCATCCGCCCCGATCTTCTCGGCACGGCGCAGAAGACTGTCGACCAGCTCGTCGTCGGTGCTCCAGTACAACTGGAACCAGCGGGGCGCGTCACCCATCACCGCGGCGCTGTCTTCCATGGGCGCGCAGCCCTGGTTCGAGAAGATGTACGGGACACCCAGTTCGGCGGCCGCCGCCGCGATCGCGACGTCACCCTCGGGGTGCGCCAGTTCCGCGGCGCCCACCGGTGCCAGCAGGACCGGTGCGGGTAGCCGTCGTCCGAACAGTTCGACGCCGATGTCGCGGCGGGAGACGTCACGCAGCACGCGCGGAACGATCTGCCATGAGTCGAACGCCTCACGGTTGGCCTGCATGGTCCGGCCCAGCCCGGCGCCGCCGTGAACGTACGCCCATGCCTTGGGACTCATCTTCCTGCGGGCACGGCGTTCGAGCGTCGCGAAGTCCGTCGGGACAGTGGGTGTGCGTCCCAGAACACCGTCACGGTAGATCACGTTCTGGCGGGCCCGGCCCGGGTTGTCCTGGTTCTCGCTCACAGCCATGCGCCGAGTCTTGCACAGAGCACAAAGGCGCAGAGTCGATCGGACGCGTATGTTCAGTACCGGCACCACTTCCTGCAGACCTGTCTCACCACAGCACTGCCGCGTCCACCACCACCGACGTTCCAGGAGTCCGAGATGCCCGATCGCCAGTCCCTCACCGGCGCACCCTGTTGGATCGACCTCACCAGTTCCGACCCCGCACAGGTCATTCCGTTCTACACCGACCTGTTCGGGTGGACCGCCGACACCGATGAAGATCCCGAATATGGTGGTTACACGATCTTCGGTAAGAACGGCTCACCGATAGCCGGCCTGGGTCCGCAGCAGCCCGGCAATCCCTACGGCAACATCTGGACCAACTACATCGCGTCCGAGGACGCCCAGGCCACGGCCGCGAAAGCGGCAGACGCGGGCGGCCGGGTGATGATGCCGCCCATGGTCGTCGGCGACCAGGGCTCCATGGCCATCCTCGCCGATCCCGCCGGCGCGGTCATCGGGGTCTGGCAGGCAGATCAGCACAGCGGCTTCGGACTCGTCGACGAACCGGGAGCCCCCGTCTGGCACGAAACGCTCTCCCGCAACTATGCGGCCGTGCTTCCGTTCTATGCGGACGTGTTCGGCTGGTCCTACGAATCCATGGGCGACTCAGCCGAATTCCGCTATTCCCAGGCGAAGATCGGCGACCGGATGGTGGCGGGCATCATGGATGCCGACGCATTCCTTCCCGAGGGCGTGCCGTCGTTCTGGCAGTTCTACCTCGGTGTCGACGACGCGGACGCCGCGGTGGCCCGGGTGACCGAGCTGGGCGGAAGCGTTCAGCGCGAACCGGAGGACAGCCCGTTCGGCAGGCTGGCGTCGGTGGCCGATCCGCTGGGCGCTTCCTTCCAGATCATGGGAATGCCGTCGTAACCGCTACGGCGCGGACGAGTTCGCGTCGCGCGCGTCCCAGATGTCGAGCAGCGACGTGAGGATCTCCTCGGCCATGCCCAGCCCACCGAGGTGACTCTCGCCGCGCATCGTGTGAAACTCGGCATCCGGCAACATCGACACCATGTGCTCCCCGTGCCGGTGCGGGATGATGTGGTCGCAGTCGCCGTGCCACCAGCGGACCGGAGTCTTCACCTCGTTCACCCGGAACCCCCAGTCCCGCGCGAACAGCACCAGGTCGGCGAAGGGTGCGCTGAGCTGCTTGCGGCCACCGTTGAGCAGGTCGTCGAGGAACATCGCCTTGAACTCCGGGCGGGCCAGGAGGCGCCGGTCCCCCTCGGGCGACAGCCGCCCGTACAGGTCGATGATCGGGGAGGCGAACGGCCTGGCCAAGCGAATGACGGAACTGGCCACCAGCCCGATGGGGATGCCGCCGGCCGCCAATGCCGGCGCTGCCAGCACCGCGAGGTCCATGAGCCCGCTGCGGATGGCGTCGGGCCCCTGCGTGGGCGCGACTCCACCGAGAATGCCGACAGCGACCACGCGGTCGGGCATCGCGTATGCCGCGCCCAGCGTGTAAGGGCCACCGCCCGACAGCCCCACAATGGCCATCTGGTCGATCCCGAGGGTGTCGGCGACGATACCCAGGTCCTCGGAGAAGTCGAGTACGGATTCGTACCGGAAGGACGTCGACGAACCGACACCCGGCCGGTCGATGCCGATCAGCCGCAGATGGTGCTTCTCGGCGAACGCCCGGGCCTCGGTCGGGACCTGACGGCGCGCGCCCGGGGTGCCGTGCAGCCAGATGACCGCACGACCCTGGGCGGCGCCGAACTCGGCGAAACCGATCCGTCGTCCCTCGCGTACGGCTACGGTGCCCTCCAACTGCGGGCGTGCGATATCGACCATGCGCACAGCTTCGCACGTGACCCCGGTCACGATTTCGACCAGGTCCCGGTCAGCGGTGGGCGGTGGACGTGAACTGGTAGGTCGCCGCGTCGACGATCTGTTCCGGCGACACCTCGATCTCGCCGTTCAACCACGCGGTGATCAACTCCGACAGCCCACCGACGAACAGCAGGGCGGTGATCTCGTCCTGCGGCGACGACCACGCGCGGTCCCCGTAGAGCGCCTTGGACTCTTCTGCAACCATCGACGCGAACGCGCGCAGCAACTGACGGCGTCGTGTGCGCAGCGGTTCGGCACCCGCCGATTCGATGATCGACACCCTCCCCTTCCGCGGATCCTCCGTGAGAATCTCCACGAACGTCGCGATCGCCGCTCGCGCGCGCACTTCGGGATCGCCGGTGACCGTCTGCAGGGTGGCGTGCGCCGCCTCCCGCACCTCCTCGGCGATCCCCTCGATGACCTGTACCAGCAGATCGTCGCGACTGCGGAAGCTCTCGTAGAAATATCGTTCGGTCAGTTTTGCCTCTGCACAGATCGCGGTCATGGTCGCCTTGTCACCGACCGTCCCGAAGACCTGCAACCCCGCTTCCAGCAGTCGTGCACGGCGATCTGCGGCCCGCTCCTGCGAACTTCTGCCGCGGTACTGCCGCGCCGGCTGAGTCATTCCTCGATGTTGACAGACCGTCCGGTGTGACGCACACTACAGACAACTGACAGAGCGTCCTGTCACATCCTCGACGAGGAGAGCCGATGCCCAAGCTTCTTGCTCCCCCACCTCCCGACAGCACCCTGAGTCCCATCGCCGGTAACGCCGGACTTCCCATCATCGGACTGGGACTCGACTACATCCGCGACCCCATGGGACTGCTCGAAAGCCGCTGGGAGCGGTACGGGCCCGTGTCGTGGCTGAGCATGGCGGGCAAGCGGTGGGTCACCGTCATGGGGCCGGACGGCTGCCAGACGGTGCTGCAGAACAAGGACCGCGCGTTCGCCAACGGTGACGGCTGGAGCGTGCTCATCGGCCCGTTCTTCCACCGCGGCCTCATGCTTCTCGACGGCGACGAACACCTCGCCCATCGGCGAATACTGCAGCAGGCGTTCACTCGCGAACGGCTGTCCCGCTACACCGAGGCACTGCACCCCGCCGTCGAGGGTGCGCTGGACGGTTGGCACCCGCGTGCAGGCTTCGCCGCGTACCCGGCGTTGAAGGAACTGACGCTGGATCTGGCCACGAGCATCTTCATGGGCGGCGCCGAGGGGTCGTCGCACCAGGAGATGGTCGAGGTCAACAAGGCCTTCATCGATTGCGTCCAGGCTGCCACCTCCGTGGTTCGCTTCCCGTTGCCGGGCACTCGCTGGAAGCGTGGAATCGACGGGCGAGCCCGCCTCGAGAAGTTCTTCCGCCGATACCTGCCCGCCCGCCGGGCCGGCACGGGCGATGACCTGTTCACCACGCTGTGCCACATCGAATCCGAAGACGGAGAACGGTTCAGCGACGACGACGTCATCAACCACATGATCTTTCTGCTGATGGCTGCGCACGACACGTCCACCATCACGCTGTCGACGATGATGCAATACCTGGGTCAGCATCCAGAATGGCGGGATCGATGCCGTCGGCAGTCGGCGGCGCTGGGAACGTCCACACCGAGTTACGACCAACTCGACGAGCTCACCGACCTCGACCTCGTCATGAAGGAGTGCATGCGGCTGGTGCCGCCCGTCCCGGTGGTGTCCCGGCGGGCGGTCAAGGACACCGAGGTGCTGGGTCGCTACATTCCGCGTGGCTCGTACGTGTCGGTGGTCGTGCACTTCACCCACCACATGGCCGAATACTGGCCCGATCCGGAAAAGTTCGATCCCGAACGTTTCGCACCCGAGCGACGGGAAGACAAGATTCACCGATACGCCTGGGAGCCGTTCGGCGGGGGTGTACACAAATGCCTCGGCATGCATTTCGCCGGCGCCGAGATCAAGACGGTCATGCATCACCTGCTCCGGCGCTTCGACTGGCACGTCGATCCCGGATACCGCGCGCCGCTCAACTACACCTCCCTGCCGTACCCCTCCGACGGGCAACCCGTCGACCTTCGTCACCGGTTGTGATCACGACGGGCGCCGTCCATCCCGCATAGTGGACCCATGACCACAACGGCGCCTGCGCTCGACGTGTATTCGCAGCCCACCCTGTCCACCCTGATGCCGTCCGTTCTGGCCTCGCTCGGGGTGGCGGGTGAAGCAAACCCCCTCGAGCTGCCGGACAGTCGGCACACCGTCGTGCTGCTTCTCGACGGGTTGGGCTGGAACGCACTGAATCAGCATCGAGACCACGCGCCGTTTCTGTGCAGCCTCGCGGGCCGGCCGATTCGAGCCGGGTTTCCCACCACGACGGCAACCAGCATCGCTTCCCTCGGCACCGGATTACCGTCGGGCAGTCACGGCATCACCGGGTACCAGTCATACGTCCGTGAGGTTTCCGGCACTCTGAATTGGTTGTCGTGGCGGGCGGGGCGCCGAGGCGACGAACTCGCACGCCTCGTCCCCGAGGTCGCCCTGCCGACACCCACTGTGTTTGAACGAGCTGCGGCAGAAGGAATTCGGTGCGTCAACGTGCTACCGGCAAAATTCGACGGGTCCGGTCTCACCCGAGCGGTGCTGCGCGGTGGAACCTTCACCGGCATACATGCGTACGGTGATCTGATCGCGCAGGTGATCACCGCCTCCCGTGCAGGCGACCGCACCCTCACCTACTGCTATCTCAGCGAAATCGACACCCTCGGACACGTGTACGGTCCGGGATCGGAGTCGTGGACACAGCAAGTGGCCATCGTCGACTCACTCGTCGAAAATCTCGCCCGCGCCCTCGCCACCGTGCCCGGAAATCCCACTCTGTACATCACCGCCGATCACGGCATGGTCACCGTGGACGACGTCGACAAGCTGGACTTCGATGCGGATTCGAGGTTGTCGGACGACGTCATCGCACTCGCCGGCGAGCCCCGGTGCCGACACGTGCACACCCGGACCGGCGCCGCCGGCGACGTGGCCGCCCGGTGGCGGCAAGCACTCGGCCCCCGTATGTGGATCGGCACGAGAGACGAGGCGATCACTGCCGGGCTGTTCGGCCCCGCCGTTCGATCCGACATCGCCGGGCGTATCGGTGACGTCGTGGCAATCGCACTGGACGGTGTCGCGGTGGTGCGGCGGAAGAAGGAGTCGCGGTTGTCCGCCCTTCCCGGTCAACACGGCGCTCTCACGGACGACGAGTTGCTGATTCCCCTGCTGCACACCGCTGGTTAGTCCCGGGTCGGCCACCGGCACTGCGGGCCACTCCTGATAGAAATAGCGAACGCTGTTGAATCCAGGAGACATTCATGCCCCGCACTGCGGTACCGAATCATCGCACCATCATCTCGACCGTCAGAAGCAGGTGGCCCTGGATCCTCGCCGCCATCGCCGTCATCGTGCTTGCAGCGATGCTGGCCCCGCAGTCCGACGACACCCTCGCCGCAGGGACCGGCCCGGCCGTCCTGCCGGAAGCCACTGACGCACAGCAGATACAAGCGGCGTTCGCACAGTTGGCAACCCTCGAAGTCAAGGGCCGCGCCCCCAAGACCGGATACGACCGGGAACTCTTCGGCAGCAGCTGGACCGACAACGTCTCCGTCGAACTCGGCCGCAACGGCTGCGACACCCGCAACGACATCCTGCGACGCGACCTCGTCGACATCACCTCCCGGGATCGCACCCGAAACTGCGTGGTGCAGTCCGGAACACTGCGAGACCTGTACACCGGCAGCGTCATTGCCTTCACCCGCGGCCCGAAGACGTCGGACGCAGTACAGATCGACCACGTGGTCGCGCTGTCCGACGCGTGGCAGAAGGGCGCCCAGCTCCTCGACGCCCAGACAACGGGCCGACCTCGCGAACGATCCGCGCAACCTCCAGGCGGTGGACGGTCCCACGAACCAACGCAAGAGCGATGCGGACGCCTCCACCTGGCTGCCGCCACTGAAGAACTACCGATGCACTTATGTGGCCCGGCAGGTGGAAGTGAAAGCGGCATACCGACTCTGGGTCACCCCAGCCGAACGCGACGCCATGGCCGGTGTGCTCACCGAGTGCGGCGGGCGGTGACTACTGCCCCGGTGCGGTGAGCCGGTTCTCCGAGCCCGAGTCGGACACCGGAGCGGCGGCACCGGCCTCCCAGTCCACCGAGTTGTTCGACCCGGTCAGCTCCAGACTGTCCATCTCCTGTGCGCGCACGAAGTTGTCGTTGCCACTCACCGTCGTCACACCCGAGTCGTCCACGGTGATCGAGTTACCGCTGCCGGCGACCGAGATCCGCCCCGCCTTCTTGCCCACCACTGTCACACCGTTGCCCTGCACCTCGATGGCCTCCACCGTCTCGATGTTCGCACTGTTGGTGCGCCCGGCGACGGTGAGAGTGCCGGTGCGGCCGCCGATCACGTTGGTGTCCTGGCCACGGATCAACACGGCGTCCGAGCTGCCGATGTCGGCCGACACGCCGTTGGCCTCGATCGTGACCGTGCCGCATTCCCCGTCGAGCACGATGCTCGCCCCGTCCCGGTTGACGACGACATCCCGGCCGGCACAGTCACCACCGGCGTTCAGCTCGACAGCCGAATCTCCGGACGACGACGCGGCGCGGTCGTCCGACGCCACGTTTCCGCAACCGGTGAGGCACGCGGCGCCGACAGTCAGGAAGACGGAAGCGATCAGAACCGGCACGCGGATGCCGCCGCCCCGCCGTGTCACGTTCATCGATCATGCCTCCTCGTCCCGGACCCCTGCCTTCTCTTCGCGACAGAGGGTGTCACGCCCGCAGAACAAGCCGGCAGTGACCTCGCCCGAAACCTCGGAGCCACGAGTCCGCCGCGGCCCCGAGGTCGGGTACAGGATCAGCTCTTCGGGAGGGCCGGCATCGTCACGACCTGGGCGGCATACGACAGCCCGGCTCCGAACGCGAGGAGCAGGGCAGTGTCGCCCGGCTTCGTGTCGCCGGACTTCAGCATGGCCTCCATGGCCAGGGGTACCGAGGCAGCCGACGTGTTGCCGCTCTCGGCGATGTCGTCGGAGACGGGAACACTCTCCGGCAGCTTCATGCTCCGAGCGATGACCTCGGTGATCCGCGAATTGGCCTGGTGCGGGACGAATGCATCGAGGTCGTCCACGGTCATGCCGGCCTTCTCGACCGCACGCAATGCCACCTTGCCCATCTCGAAGGCGGCCCAGCGGAATACCGCGGTTCCGGCCATCTTGATGTACGGGCGGGTGGCGCCCGGCGTCGTGATGTATTCGTACCAATCCAGGTCCTGCACGATGGCGTCGGCCTGCGAGCCGTCCGACCCCCACTCCACCGGTCCGATACCGGCGACGTCACTCTTGCCGACCACGACGGCGCCCGCGCCGTCGCCGAAGATGAATCGGGTCGAGCGGTCGGTGGGGTCGGTGGTGATGCTCATCTTCTCGACGCCCACCACCAGGGCGTAGTCGATGGAACCGCCGCGGACCATGTCCGACGCCACGGCCAGGGCGGTACAGAATCCCGCGCAACCGCCCCCGAGGTCGAAAGCGCCCGGGCCGTTGGTCCCCAGCGCGTCGGCGACCACCGCGGCGGCGGGCGGTGTCAGCAGGAGGTACGTCGACGTGGCGACGATGACACACCCGATCTGCTCGGGAGCGATACCGCTCGCCGCGATCGCCTCGCGGCCCGCGGCGATCGACATCGTGACCACGTTCTCGTCCTCCGCGGCGAAGCGGCGATTGCGGATGCCGGAGCGGGACTGGATCCACTCGTCATTCGAGTCGATCAGCTCACAGATCTCGTCATTGGTGACGACCCGTTCCGGCCGGTACACGCCGAGCCCGAGAAGGGCGGACTGCCGACCTCCGGTCAGGGTGGCAATCTGCTTTCCCATCGATCGATCTCCTCATCAGGTCCCGCGTCGTCTCCGCGCGGTGTGGACTTGCTCGTTCCACACGTTACGTCGGCACCGCCCCAGCGGGTAGCACCGGTTACTGTTACTCGTCGGTAACATCGGTCCGTCGTGTCCGGACAGAAACGAACGCGCTACTCGAAGCGGCACTTCGACGGGACCCGACTTGCTAGACTTCCCTCGATTTCCAGCAGTTGATCACCGGTAGGGGGAAGGGTCTTACGGACCCGGGGAAGCCGCCTGCTGCTAGAGATGGAGTACCACTTCGTGAAGCGCACCACAGCCCTTGCCACAGCGTCCATCGCCAGCGTCGCCGCCTCGTTGATCGCCTTCGCCGTACCGGCCGCGGCAAACCCGAACGTCGTCAACCCCATTCCAGGGCTCAACGGCACCAACGGTATCCCGCATCTCACCGGCCGGACCCAAGCCGTCGCCCAGCAGACCGGCCTGCTCAGCCCGAACCGCACCCAGGACGCCAACGTCCTCGGCACCGACCTCGGCATCATGTGGGACAACGGCCAAGGGCAGGTCCTCACCGCGTTCGGTGACTCCGCCGGGCTCGGACTGCCCAACCTGCTGTCGGGCAGCATCTGGGCGTGGCGCAGCAGCACCCTGTTCCGCAGTTCCGACGGCATCCTGTCCGACGGCATGAATTTCGACAGTTCCCCGCGCGACATCTTCGGGCAGTCCAAGGAACTTGTTCCCAGTCCCAAGATCCCGTTCGTCGAGATCAGCCGCATCCCCACCGCAGGTGTCGCCGTGGGCAACACCCAGGTGATGAGCATGATGTCGGTGAAGAACTGGGGTCCTGCGGGAACCTGGGAAACCAACTATTCCGGTCTCGTCTACTCGCACGACAACGGTGAGAACTGGACGGTCGCACCCGAAACCCAGCGCCCGAACGTCGGCGGCAACGCCAACTTCCAGATGAGCTCGTTCGTCAAGGGTGGTGGCTTCGTCTACCAGTACGGAACGCCGGCGGGCCGCGGCGGACTCGTCCACGTCGCTCGCGTCCCCGAAGCCCAGATCATGGACCTCGGCGCCTACGAGTACTTCGACGGCGGCAAGTGGATCAAGGGCAACCCGGACGTCGCCAAGCCGATCGTCGCCGGAGGCGTCGGTGAGTTGTCCGTTGCCTACAACGAATACCTCGGACAGTTCCTCATGCTGACCACCGACCACAACAACTCCGTCGTGATGCGCCGCTCCTCCTCGATCACCGGACCATGGAGCGGACCCGAGACCCTCGTCGACGCCCGGGAACTCCCCAGCGCGTACGGCGCGTACATCCACCCGTGGTCGTCCGGTCCCGACCTCTACTTCCTCACCACGGTGCACAGCAACTACAACGTGCTGTTGATGCGCACCACCTTGACTCCCTGAGTCCCCACTCGTTCCACGTTTTCCTCCATGGCCCCGACGCGCACTAGCGTCGGGGCCATGGACGCATCTGACTGGGACGAGCGGTATTCACACAGCGAACTGGTGTGGGGTGCGCCACCCAACGCCGTGGTGGTCGAGCAGGTCACCGCGCTCAACCGGGGTCGGGCGCTCGACCTGGCCTGTGGGGAGGGCCGCAACGCGCTGTGGCTCGCCACCCGCGGGTGGGAAGTGACGGGCCTCGACTACTCCGCTGTCGCGATCGACAAGGCCCGGCGAGTGGCGGCCGAAGCACCTCGCTCGGTGCGCGAACGGCTCGACTACCGCGTTGCCGATGTCACCGAATCCGACTTTGGCACCGAGTACGACCTCGTCCTCGTCATCTACCTCCATCTGCCTCCCGCGGAGCGTCGCAAGGTTGTGAACCGCGCCATATCCGCGCTGAAACCTGATGGAATCCTCATGATTCTGGGGCATGACGCCGTTAACTTGTCGCGAGGAGTCGGGGGGCCGCAGGATCCCGAAATACTGTTTACCCCAGAGGATTTGACGACCGAGCTGAATGGGCGCGGCGCCATCGATCTTGCAGAACGGCGCTTCCGCGAGACGGATGCAGGAACCGCGATCGACGCACTCGTCGTGGCGCACCGCCCGAGTCTTGGCAGTCGGGATATTGGGGCGTAATATCGGCGATGTTACCGACGAGTAATAACTTGGGCGGTACTTACTGATAGACCGCACCATCTCACTGGGAGAGACAGAAGACATGGGCCATTACAAGAGCAACGTCCGCGACCTGGAGTTCAACCTCTTCGAGGTCCTCGGTCTCGAGCAGCCGCTGAGCGAAGGCGTGTGGGGCGATCTCGACGCCGACACCGTCCGCAACATGCTCAGCGAAGTTGCCCGCCTCGCCGAGGGACCGCTGGGTGAGGCGTTCGCCGACGCCGACCGCAACCCTCCGGTCTTCGATCCCGAAACCCACACCGTCACGCTGCCGGAGTCCTTCAAGAAGTCCTTCCGCGCACTGTGGGACGCCGAGTGGTTCCGCATGGGCATCTCCGAAGAGATCGGCGGCGTTCCCGTCCCCCGCTCCGTGGTCTGGGCCATCGGAGAGCTGATCCTCGGCTCGCAGCCGGCCGCGCACATGTACCAGGCCGGACCCGCGTTCGCGGACGTGCTGTTCCACAACGGCACCGAAGAGCAGAAGAAGTGGGCCGCCACCATCGTCGAGCGCGGCTGGGGCGCCACCATGGTCCTCACCGAGCCCGACGCCGGATCCGACGTGGGCGCGGGCCGCACCAAGGCGATCAAGCAGGACGACGGCTCCTGGCACATCGAAGGCGTCAAGCGGTTCATCACCTCCGCAGACTCCGACGACCTCTTCGAAAACATCTTCCACCTCGTTCTCGCCCGCCCCGAGGGCGCGGGACCGGGCACCAAGGGCCTGTCCCTGTTCTTCGTCCCGAAGACGCATTTCAACTTCGAGACCAACGAGTTCGGTGAGCGCAACGGCGTCTTCGTCACCAACGTCGAGCACAAGATGGGCCTCAAGGTGTCCGCCACGTGTGAGGTCACCTTCGGCGGCCACGGCGTCCCGGCCCAGGGCTGGCTCGTCGGCGAGGTCCACAACGGCATCGCGCAGATGTTCGACGTCATCGAGCACGCCCGCATGATGGTGGGCACCAAGGCAATTGCCACCCTGTCGACCGGTTACCTCAACGCGCTCGACTACGCCAAGGAACGCGTCCAGGGCGCCGACCTCACGCAGATGACGGACAAGACCGCCCCGCGCGTCACCATCACACATCACCCTGACGTCCGGCGCGCCCTCGCCATGCAGAAGGCGTACTCCGAGGGCCTGCGCGCCGTGTACCTCTACACCGCCGCACACCAGGACGAGGCCACCGCCAAGCTCGTCTCCGGTGCCGACAAGGACCTCGCGTTCCGCGTCAACGACCTGCTGCTGCCCATCGTCAAGGGTGTCGGCTCCGAACGGGCGTACCAGTACCTGACCGAAAGCCTGCAGACCTTCGGTGGCTCCGGCTTCCTGCAGGACTACCCCATCGAGCAGTACATCCGCGACGCCAAGATCGACTCGCTGTACGAGGGCACCACCGCCATCCAGGCCCAGGACTTCTTCTTCCGGAAGATCGCTCGCGACCGCGGCGTGGCACTCGCCCACGTCTCCGGCGAGATCAAGAAGTTCATCGACAGCGAGGCAGGCAACGGTCGCCTCAAGGCGGAGCGCGCCCTGCTCGCCACCGCGCTCGACGACGTCCAGACCATGGCCGCCACCCTCACCGGCTACCTCATGGGCGCCCAGGAGCAGCCGTCCGAGCTGTACAAGGTCGGACTCGGTTCCGTGCGTTTCCTCCTCGCCGTCGGTGACCTGATGATCGGCTGGCAGCTGCTGCGTCACTCGGAGATCGCGATCAAGGCGCTCGACGAAGGTGCGTCCGACAAGGACAAGGCGTTCTACGAGGGCAAGGTCGCCATCGCGTCCTTCTTTGCCAAGAACGTCCTCCCCGAGCTCACCGCCATCCGCGGCATCATCGCGAACATCGACAACGACATCATGGAGCTCGACGAAGCCGCGTTCTGATCGGCTCGAGCAGGGCCCGGCGGCTGGGATTCCCCGGCCGCCGGGCCTTTTTCCTGCCTCGCTGCCGGTTCCCGCACTACTTCTCCGTCGACGCACTACTTCTGGGGCCCGACAGGTAGTGCGCGGACCGAGAAGTGGTGCGGGAGTTGTCCACAAGCCTCCGTCCATCCACAGCCAGGCCCTTCAAACCGGATTCTTCAGACGGCTCCGGCGAGAATCGTTCCCATGGAACACGACCCGGGGGCGATGCTCTGGCGCCGAGAGGCACTGGGCCGCGGCTACAGCGACGACGAGATCCGACGCCTGTACACACGCGGTGAGTGGCAACGCATCGGCCGCGGCGCGTACGTCTCGGCGTCGAAGTATGCGGAACTCGAGGACCGAGAACGTCATCGCCTTCTAATCGATTCGACCGTTTACGCACTGTCGGACGACGCGGTACTGAGCCATCAATCCGCGGCTGTTGTCTACGGACTACCACTGTGGAGAACCGCCCTCGATCGCGTCCACGTCACCAGAAGCCGACGTGGAGGAGGCCGGATCAAACGGCGGGCCACGGTGCACTGCGCCCCCGTCGGAGGGCAGGTCGCGGTAGTGGATGGGCACTCGCTGACGCTCCCGGCCCGGACCGTGGTGGACCTCGCGCGGACTCTGCCCTTCGAGCAGGCCGTCATCGTGGGCGACGCGGCCGTCCGCAGATTCGGTATCAGCAGTGAGGACCTGGAGGCCGAACTCGCCCGCGCTGCGCGCCGTCACGGCGTCCACGCGGCGCGGAGGGTCGTCCGATTCGTGAGCGGACACAGCGAAAGTGTCGGTGAATCGCGAAGCCGGGTGATGTTGTCGAGTGCCGGACTCCCCGTCCCGTCCCAGCAAGGCGAAGTCTTCGAACCCGGCGGACGCCGAATTGGACGCGTGGACTTCCACTTCGACGGGGTTGTGCTGGGGGAATTCGACGGGCGCGTCAAGTACGGACGGTTGTTGAAACCCGGGCAGTCGCCCGGCGACGCGGTCTTTGCCGAAAAGCAACGAGAGGACGCGCTGCGTGATCTCGGTTTCCAGGTGGTGCGGTGGACCTGGGACGACCTCGGGTCACCGGAGCAGGTCGCGCAGCGAGTCCGCCGCGCGATGTTGCGTGCCGAGCCGCCACGAGGCTGGATTAGGCAAGCATCGCTCCCGCCCGCGCATGTGCTCACTGTGCGAGCGCTGTAGGCGCTACTCGCCGTCGTCGGGGTCGGGCTTCGGCGCCGGGGACGGGGTGGCGGAGGGAGAGGTGGGGGCCGCCGCGGGGGTGCGATCGTCGGGCTTGGGGGCGGGGACCGGTTCGGGTGCTTCGCACTTCACGATCGGCACGGGGTCGTAGCGCACGGTCCGGGTGTTGCGGGAGATCTCCCGGCCGGTGGCGCGGTCGGTGATCACGCGGGTGTCGCTGGCGGTGAAGCCGGGCGCGCCGCTCGACGGGATGCAGTGATCCCCGGCGGGCAAGGTGACCGTATCGGGAGTCGTGGGTCTGGTGCGATTGCCGGTGATCGAGTCGACGTCGACGGTCTTGGTGCCCCAGAATCTGATCGTCAGTTCGGAACTGCCGCCGATCGCCTGGATCATGACCCCGGTCTTCGCGGTGTTGCGGAACTGGAGATCGATGGCCCCCTCGAAGACCGTGGCCTCCCGCGCCTCCGGATAGCGCGAAATGTAGTAGGAGTGCTCGGTGTGCGCCACGTCTTCCATGCCGGCGAAGTAGGCCGCGTTGTAGAGCGTCGTCGCCACCTGACTGACACCGCCGCCGACGGCCGTATCCGGGCGGCCGTTGTTGATGATCCCCGACTCCACGTAACCCTGAGCGGCTCCACGCGGACCGGTGTGTCCGTTGAGGGAGAACGTGTCGCCGGGCTTGATCAGCGCACCGTTGATTTCGCTGGCCGCCAGCCTGATGTTGGTACCCGAAGCCGCGGAGAAGCCGCCGGTGGTGAATTCGCTGATCACCTCGTTGACGCCGAGGGCTTGCGCCGCCTCGGTGGTCAAGGCCGGCGGGACCGGGCCGTACACGGCCGGGGTGGTGTGCGAACCGGGAGTCGCGAGGAGCTGCGGCAATGTCTCCAACGTCTTGGGCCACTGGATCAGGTCACCGACGACTGCGGGAACGACGCGGGGCGATCCCCCGTCCAGCGTGATCGTGGCGTCCTTGGGCGCGATCTCCGTCGAGACGAGCTGCGGTGCGAGTATTCCGATCGCAGCGTCGACGTTGTACTCGGGCGTCAAGCCACCGTTCCCGTCCGGGCGGAATCCGAGCACGGCGCCGATCTGCTGCCGCGGCAGGGTGGCGACCGAGCCGTTGCGGCCTGGGACGACCAGGTCAGCGGAGGCGGCCGGCACCGCGATCTCGTCGAGCGCCCTCTGGACGCCCTCTTTGGTCACGGTCACCGGCACCGCGTCGACAGGCAACTCCACCGGGCCACCGAACGCCCAGTTCTCCACGATTGCCGCCTCGGCGCCCTCACCGTTCAGGTTCTGGCCCGCGGACGGATCGACGGGGACAGGTGTGGGCCCCTCGAACACCACCGTTCCCTCGCGGGAGGCACGGTCGGTGCGGGAGCGCAGGTTGTCGATGGCAGCCGCCAGCGCGGACTCGTCCCGCGTCGACACGACACCGATCTCGTCGGAGGTGAAGAACGACGCCACTCGGGTGAACGGATTGAGTGGCTGGGCATCGGCCCGGTCGAGCGTGGCCTGCCAGTCGACGTCGAGTCCCGCCTGGGCAGGCACGAGCTCGGCGAATACGTCGCCGGCCTTCACCGACACCGGCTGGTTCACGCGCGGCCCGACCTGCGCTTGCAGGATGGCTTCGGCGTCGGCGCGGGACGAACCGCCCACGTCGACCCCGGCCACCGTCACTCCGCGCGGCAGTTTCCCGGACGACATCGCGAGGTCGGCGGCGAAGGCGATGCCGATGATCGCGAAGACACCACCGATGACCGCGGCGATCTTTCCCCACCGGGGCCCCTTCGGACCACCCGCGTCGAGGGGCAGAACGGAGGGGGGCGGAGCTGCGGGGGGTGGGACGTCGCCGGTCGGTTCTCCACCCGCCGGAGACGCCGCTTGCGGAGATGCGGGCGCGAGAACTGTGGGTTCGTCGTCTGCAGGAACTGCCGTGTACGCCTGTGTCGGTCCGCTCGCGGCGTCCGGTGGGATCACCGGGATCACCTGGGTCTCGTCCTCGTTGGGCGCAGGTTCCACCCACAGCGGTTCGGGGCGTGCTGCCAGATCGCCGAGGTCCAGTCGAGTGGTGGGCGCGTCGTCGTCAGCGCCCGGCGGTGTGGGCTGAGGGTCGGGCGGTACAGGGCTCTCGGGAGCAGCATCAGGCGTCGACCGTTGGGGTGCTGCGCTCCCTGCTTCGCGGTCTTCGTCGTTCACCGTGGCCCTCTCACCGAGTATCTTCGTTGCCGGCTTCAGCTTGCCGTCGGCGCTCGGTGCATTTCAAGCGGCGTCCGATTTCAGCGATCTCCGGTCCGGACCCCCCACGACAGACTACCGGCCGCCGAAAATGCAGGAGCCCCGCGCTGCTGCCAGGTCGGGGGTCAGGCAGCAACACGGGGCTGATGGGAGTATCGCCAGCTAATCTCCAGCGTTACACCTGCGGAGAAATTTTTCGGGGATTCGACCACCCCTCGTCGCCGGATCCCTTCGCCGGACGCGCGCGAACTGGCCTTTCCGATCTGACAGCTACCGGAAAGGCCAGTCGAATCACGCCTCTATGATTGCCGTCACACCCTGCCCGCCGGCGGCGCAGATCGAGATCAATCCGCGGGCCGAACCGTTGGTGCCGGCCTTCTCGCGAAGCATCTTGGCCAGCGACGCCACGATGCGCCCGCCCGTCGCCGCGAACGGGTGACCGGCCGCCAGCGACGACCCGTTGACGTTCAGCTTGCTGCGGTCGATCGAGCCGAGGGCGCCGTCGAGCCCCAGACGCTCCTTGCAGTACTCATCCGACTCGAACGCCTGCAGCGTCGCGAGAACGACGGACGCGAAGGCTTCGTGGATCTCGTAGTAGTCGAAGTCCTGCAGGGTGAGGCCGTTGCGGGCCAGCAGCCGCGGGATGGCATAGGTGGGGGCCATGAGCAGGCCGTCCTTGCCGTGGATGTAGTCGACGGACGCGGTTTCGGAGTCGACGAGGTGGGCCAGGACCGGCAACTTGCGCTCGGCCGCCCACTCCTCGCTCGACAGCAGGACCGCGGACGCTCCGTCGGTGAGCGGCGTGGAGTTTCCGGCGGTCATCGTCGCATCGCCCGCCTTCACCCCGAACACCGGCTTCAGCGTGGACAGCTTCTCGACGGTGGACCCCGGACGCAGGTTGTCGTCGCGGGTGAGGCCCAGGAACGGGGTTACCAGATCGTCGAAGAATCCGCGGTCGTAGGCGGCGGCCATGTTCTTGTGGCTCGCGGCGGCCAGCTCGTCCTGGTCCTCGCGTCGAACGCCGAACTCCTTGGCGGTGATCGCCGCATGCTCGCCCATCGACAGGCCGGTGCGGGGTTCACCGTTGCGGGGGATCTCGATACCCAGCATCGACGGCCGCACGTTGGCGAGCAGCTTGATGCGATCGCCCGTGCTCTTTGCCCGGTTCAGCGACAGCAGGAACTCGCGAAGGTCGTCGTTGACGCCGATCGGTGCGTCGGACGTCGTGTCGACGCCGCCACCGATACCGGCGTCGATGCGACCCGCCGCGATCGCGTCACCGACGGCGACGATCGACTGGAGGCCGGTACCGCACGCCTGCTGCAGGTCGAAGGCGGGCGTGTACGGGCTGAGCGCGCTGCCGAGCACACATTCCCGCATCAGGTTGAAGTCGCGGCTGTGTTTGAGAACGGCGCCACCCGCGACGAGTCCGAGCTTCTCGCCCTGCAGATGGAAACGACTTACCAAGCCGTCGAGGGTCGCGGTGAACATGTCCTGGTTGGACGCCTGTGCGTACGCCTTGTCCGAGCGTGCGAACGGGATGCGATTGCCGCCGACGATGGCGACGGGACGCTGCTGCTTCCCGCCTGGCTTCGGCGTCGCGTCGGAGTTCGAATTGGTGCGAGCTTTGCTGGTCACTGACGTCTCCAAGGATCTGGTGCGATTACCTGTTGGCTACTATTCTTACTCAGGAGTAAGTTACTTGTCGACACCGCACTTCTTTCGGTGCTCGGTGACTGACCGCCAAACGACGAGAAGAAGGTAGGACCGTGGCAGCCAGCAAGGGAGCTCCCGACATCTATTCCCAGTTTCTGTCCTCCGCGCCAGGGGCGTTCATCGCCGCGAAGGCGGGCCTGCCCCGGCCCGAGAACCTGCGGCGTTACAAGCACGGCGAGCCGCCCCTCGCCGGCCCGGTGCTGATCGGGGGCAAGGGCCGCCTGGTCGAGCCGCTTCGCGCGCTGCTCTCCGATTACCCGGCCGCCTCCGCCGCCGACGACAACTTCGGCGCCCTGGTGTTCGACGCCACCGGCATCGGCCAGGTCACCGAACTCGAGCAGCTGTTCGAGTTCTTTCAGCCGGTCATCCGTAACCTCGCGCCGTCCGCTCGCGTCGTCGTCCTCGGGACCACTCCGGAAGAGACGACCGACGTCGACGAGCACGTTGCCCAGCGCGCCCTCGAAGGCTTCACCCGAAGCGTCGGCAAAGAGGTGAAGCGTGGCGCCACCGCACAACTCGTCTACGTCTCCCCGAAGGCGTCACCCGGTCTCTCCGGCGTGGAGTCGACGCTCCGATTCCTGCTCTCCGCCAAGTCCGCGTTCGTCAGCGGGCAGGTCATCCGCGTCGGCGCCGAGGATTCCACCGCCCCCGCGGACTGGGACAAGCCGCTCGAGGGCAAGGTCGCTATCGTCACCGGTGCGGCGCGCGGCATCGGTGCCACCATCGCCGAGGTCCTGTCCCGCGACGGCGCGCATGTCATCTGCGCCGACATCCCGGCAGCCGGCGATGCGCTGTCCGAGACGGCCAACAAGGTCGGTGGCACGTCCCTCGCCCTGGATGTGACTGCCCCCGACGCGGCCGACAAGCTCGCCGAGCACGTCCTCGAACGCCACGGCGGCGCCGACATCATCGTCCACAACGCCGGTATCACCCGGGACAAGACGCTCGCCAACATGGACGAGGGCCGGTGGAACATGGTGATGGGTGTCAATCTCCTTGCCCCGCAGAAGATCACCGAGTCGCTGGTCGCCAAGGGTGCATTGAAGGAAGGCGGCCGGGTGATCGACGTGTCCTCCATCGCCGGCATCGCCGGTAACCGTGGCCAGACCAACTACGGGACGTCCAAGGCCGGCGTCATCGGGCTCGTCGAAGCATCGGCACCCGTTCTGGCGGAGAAGAACATCACCATCAACGCCGTCGCACCGGGCTTCATCGAAACCGCCATGACCGCGGCCATCCCCTTCGCCACCCGCGAGGCCGGACGCCGCATGAGCTCGCTGCTGCAGGGCGGTCAGACCGTCGACGTCGCCGAGTCGGTCGCGTACTTCGCCAATCCCGCGTCCAACGCCGTCACCGGACAGGTCGTCCGTGTCTGCGGCCAGAGCTTGCTGGGCGCCTGATGGCGGGCAAAGTGGTCGAACTTCCCGCAATGCCGGGCACTCTCGACATCTACGCCCGCGCCGTGCGCAGCGCGCTTCCGGTCGTCGGGGCGAGCGGTGACCGTGCCCCGGACACCACACTGGCGCTCAGCGGCGTCAAGGTGGACCCCGACAACCTCGCGGCGTACGACAGGGTCACCGGCCTGCGCTTCGGCGACACCCTGCCGTTGACCTACCCGTTCACGCTGGTGTTCCCGATCGTGATGAAGCTGATGGTTTCGGACGGATTCCCGTTCCCCGCCATCGGTTCCGTCCACGCCGAGAACGTGATCGAACAGTTTCGTCCCATCTCGGTGAGTGAGCCACTGGACGTGTCGGTGCACGCCGAGAATCTCCGCGAGCATCGCAAGGGTCTGCTGATCGACGTGGTCAGCGAGATCCGGGTGGGACGCGAACTGGTGTGGCGGCAGACGTCGAGTTTCCTGCGGCAGCAGAAGACGTCGCTGTCCGGTCAGCCGGGTCCCGAACCGAAACCCGAAGAGGTACCGCCGCCGCCCCTTCGCACGTTGCGGGTCGACCAGAAGACGATCAGCAAGTACGCCGGGGTGTCGGGCGATCGCAACCCGATTCACGTGTCGACGTTGGGCGCCAAGGCGTTCGGCTTCCCGAAGACCATCGCGCACGGTATGTGGAGCGCGGCCGCCGTGCTCGGTTCCGTGGAGGGCCGGATTCCCGAGGCCGTCACCTACAGCGTGCGCTTCGGCAAGCCCATCCTGTTGCCGGCCACACTGAATGTCTACGCCGACCATACGGGTGAAGGCTGGGAGTTGTCGCTCAAGCACCCGAAGAAGGGGTATCCACACCTCTCGGCGACGCTGCGCTGACGAGTACGAACGGGACGTCGGTTCGATCTGATCGAACCGGCGGCCCGTTCGTTCAGTCGGACTTCTTCTTGCCGGCGAGACCCCGCCACGCCAGCGACTCCAGCAGGTCGGCCGCCGCGTGCACCTCGACCTCGCCGCCAGCCACCCGGTCGGCGACTGCCTCACCGGCACCGACCAGGGCGATGGCGATGAGTTCGAAGTCCTGGCCCGGATCCGGGTCCTTGGTGCTGGACTGCAGCAGGTGCGCGGTCAATTCGATCAACCGGTCGCGGCTCGACTGCACCGATCCCACGAACGCTTGCTGACCCATCGCCTGCCGGTACAGCACCATCCACGACTTGCGGTGCGCTCCGACGAAGCCGAGAAAGCCCTCGAGTGCCCGGCGCAGCTGCTCACGCGGACTGAGTCCGGGATCTGCGGCCGGCGCGAGCGCCTCGACGAAACGCAGACCCTCACGCTGGATGCATGCGGCGAACAACTCGTCCTTGGAACCGTAATACAGGTAGAGCATCGGCTTGGAAATTGCCGCTTTGGCGGCGATCGCGTCCATCGAGGTCTCGTGAAAGCCCCTGTCGGAGAAGACGTCGACGGCCGCATCCAGCATCTGCTGCTCGCGCACTGCGCGAGGCAATCGCTTGGTGCCGCCGGCCATTCGTCCTCCAATATTCGTCGAACCCGCTATCTTACTCTACGGTAAGAAAACGGGCCCCACCTGGCGAACGAACTTCTACGCAGCCACGGATCAGGGCACACTGTACTGGCCGCTCACCCGGGGCACTCCGGGAGGGCCGGTTTGAGGCGACCTTCGCAAGCCGACCCGAAGCCTGTGGGCGCCCACTAGCAGGGCAAGGCACCCTTCGCGCGCGCCACGGTCAGCACCGCGGCGTCGACCCGTTGCTGCGGCAACTTGCCCGAGGCCACAACGCTTTCGAGGTGGTCGAGCACACGCGGGACGTCGTCGGTGGTGAGCCAGAGCGCGATGTCGACGCCGGACGCCAGTGACGTCTCGACCGCCTCGGTGATGTCGTAGCGGTCGGTGATCGCCTGCATACCGCTGAGGTCGTCGGTGAAAATCGGACCTGTGAACGGAGGGGCGCCGTAGCCGGTGCCGCCGCGCAGCAGGGCCACGGCATCGGGACTGATGCTGGCCGGAATGCCGGGGGCGGTCAGTCCGGGGACCTCGAGGTGGCCCAGCATGACACCGACGCCCGTGGTGACCAGGTCCCGATACGGAACCAGATCGTAGGTCTGCAGCTGCTCGAGCGGCGGAGTGGTGACTGCTCCGGTGTGCGAGTCGCCCGAGGCCGACCCGTGACCGGGGAAGTGCTTGATCACCGGCAGAATTCCGGCGTCGCGCATGCCGCGGGCGTACGCGTCGGCGTACCGGGTGACGACCGCCGGATCGTCGGAATAGGAGCGGTCACCGATCACACTGTCGTCGGGCTGGGAGCTCACATCGACGTCGGGCGCGAAGTTGACGGTCACTCCGAGATCCTTCAGCCCGCGCCCCCGCTCCAGCGCCATCCGATAGGTCTCTTCCTCGGTCATGGTGGCTGCGGTCTGCCGCGCGGAGGGGTCCGGTCCGAGCAGGTCCTCGACGCGCGACACGCGCCCGCCCTCCTCGTCGATGGTCACCATCAGTGGCAGCGCGGAAGCCGACGCCACCTGCGGAACCTCCCGGCCGGCGAGCATGGCCTCATCGGTCCAGCTGCCGATGAAGATGCCACCCACCTGCTCGTTCCGCACCACCTGAGCGGCGTCGGCGGTCCCCGTCACGCCGACGTTCAGCAACTGAGCGAGCTTGCGCCGCAACGGCAGAGATTGCAGGAAGTTCGTTTCGCACGACACCGGCGCGGCAGTGGGAACCTCGGTATGCGAGGCCGGCTCCGCCGCGGTCGAGGACGAGGGTGTCGAGGACGGTGCCGTGGAGGACGACGGCGCGGCAGTGTCACCACCCGAGGAGCACCCGGCGACCAGGCCGGTACAGGCGACGAGCGCGAGGGCATACTTCATCCGCATGCCCCCGACGGTAGCCCAGTGACCGGAATCGTCGTCCCGGCCAGTCCGAATCTCCTGTCAAGACCGGCACTCTTGGTAATCTGGTGGGCGAAAGGTCCCTTTCCCAGGAGGTCGTCGTGCCTGCAGGTCTGATGTTGATCGCTTACGACGGATCCGACAACGCCAAACGCGCCGTGCAGTGCGCGGGCCGCTTTCTCGCCTCCAATCGCGCTGTGCTGGTGACGGTATGGGAACCGATGGTCCGTCAGGCCGCACGCATGTCGGGACTGTCCGGGGTGATGCAGCCCGAGTGGGTTCCCGACGAGGAGACCGAGGACGTCGCCTTCTCGGACGCCAAGGTCACCAACGCCGAAGGTATCGAACTCGCCGAGGCCGCCGGACTGACCACGCAAGGCCGAACCATCGAATGCACCACCACGATCTGGACGGCAATCGTCGAGACCGCCGACGAACTCGGAGTGGACATCATCGTCACAGGGACCCGGGGTACGACGGGACTGCGGTCCCTGCTGCAGAGCAGCGTCGCCGATCACGTGCTGCGGCACAGTCACCGTCCCGTGCTGATCGTGCCGCCCTGCGGCAAGTGATCGGATGAGGGCTGCGCCGGCCGACTACTGTCGGCAGCACCATGGACGGCTTCCTCCTCTCCCGCGCCGACCGGACGTTACGCACGGTCGGCGCCCGCAGTAGATACGACTCCGCGTCGGCGGCGATCACCGCGCTCGCCGACGGTGACACCGAACTCGTCGTGGGCGCACTGCCCTTCGATCCCGCCCGTCCGGCTGCGCTGACCGCTCCCGCCTCGTCGGAAGTCACGAGTGGCCCGTGGCGGCCCCCTCGCGTGGAGCGCCTCCCGGCCGTCCGCGTGGCTCGGCAGGTACCCGAGCCGGCCGAACACGTAGCCCGGGTCGGTGCTCTCGTCGACCGCCTGCGGAGCGGCGCGCTGGGAAAGGTGGTGGCCGCGCGCAGCGTCGTCCTGGCGTCGGAGACACCGGTCGACCCGGAGGCGTTGGCGGCGCGGCTGATTCAGTCGAACCCCCTGGCCAACGGGTTCGCCGTCGACCTCACGTCGGCCGGCGACGGTTTTCGCGGCCACAGCCTGGTCGGTGCGAGCCCCGAAATGTTGATCAGCCGTCGCGGCCGCTCGATCACCTGCCGTCCCCTCGCCGGGACCGCGCCACGGCGCACCGATCCCGGCGCCGATGAACACGAAGGTCGTGGGCTTTTGGACTCGACGAAGAACCTGGCCGAGCACGCATTCGTCACCGCCTGGATCGAGGAGGTCCTCGCCCCGCTGTGCACAGAGCTGACCGTCCCCGACGCGCCCGTCCTGACCAGCACTCATGAGGTGTGGCATCTCGCGACACCGATCCGGGGGTTGCTGCGCGACCCGGCGACCGACGCACTCACCCTGGCGACACTGCTGCATCCCACCCCCGCCGTGTGCGGCACCCCTTCCGACCTGGCGCTGGCCGCCATTCGCGAGGTGGAAGAGGAACGGCGGTTCTACGGCGGCGCCGTCGGATGGTGCGACGCGCAGGGAGACGGCGACTGGGTGGTAGCCATCCGCTGCGCCGAGATCACCGCCGACGGCCTCGAGGTGCTCGCGACCGCGGGCGGCGGGATCGTCGCCGGATCGGACCCTCGATCCGAGCTGGACGAGACGACTGCCAAGCTCCGCACCCTCCTCGGAGCGCTCGGCGTGGTCTCCGAAGACTGACGCCGCCACTCGCATTCGCCGGACCTGCGGGAAAGGCACCAATGACCAGCCAGACGGGCCGCGAGTGATACCTTGACCCGAGCAATTCGTACGCGGCGGTAAGTCGCGCGCGTCGATGGCACGACGGTGGGAGATGTGAGATGGCGAAGTTCCTGGTGCCCGGTGTGATCAGCGCTGTGGCCGGTGTTGCTCTCGGCGCTGTGGCGACTTTCGGCATCACGGCAGCGGCACAGGACAACACCCGCCCCGAGATCGACCGGAGCGGCAACGCAGACTCCTCACTGCTGAACCAGGTTGAGTACGGCAGCCGCTGAGAGCGCCGGCTTCGCGAGTTCCCGCACTACCTCCGAGCCGGTGGCCATGTCGTCCATGGCCCCCTCGGTGGAGCCTCTGTCCCGACGGTGGTTGTTCGGCGCCTCTGTCGTAGCGTTCTTTCTCTCGTTTCTACAAACTCCCGGCCGGCTCGCGGCCGACACCAAATATGACCTCACCCAGAATCCGATCGGATTCCTCGAACGGGCTGCACATCAGTGGAGCAGCCAGGCGCCGATGGGCCAGGTCCAGAACCAGGCCTACGGGTACTTCTTTCCGCACGGTGCCTTCTTCGCGCTCGGCGACGTCCTCAGCATTCCTCCCTGGATAACCCAACGCGTGTGGTGGGCCCTGCTACTCGTGGCCGGGTTCTGGGGCATCGTCCGTCTCGCGGAGGCCCTCGGCGTCGGGAGTCGGTCATCGCGCGTCATCGCCGGAATCGCCTTCGCACTTTCCCCGCGCGTCCTCACCACCCTCGGCTCGATCTCCTCGGAAACTCTGCCGATGATGCTGGCCCCGTGGGTTCTGCTGCCGCTCGTCGTCGCGTTCGGCAATCCGAGTCCCGCAGTCCGCTCCCCGCTGCTGTCGCGTTCACCTGCGCGGCTGGCGGCACAGTCGGCGCTGGCGGTGGCGCTGATGGGTGCGGTGAATGCCGTCGCGACCGCCGCAGCATGCCTGGTGGCGGGCCTCTGGTGGATATCGCACCGGCCCAACCGACGCTGGTGGACGTTCACCGTGTGGTGGTTTCCGTTTCTCGCACTCGCCACCCTGTGGTGGATAGTTCCGCTCCTGCTCCTCGGGACGGTGAGCCCGCCGTTCCTCGACTACATCGAATCGTCCGGGGTGACCACCCAGTGGACCTCGCTCGCCGAGATCCTCCGCGGCACCGACAGCTGGACGCCGTTCGTCTCCCCCGAGCGCATCGCCGGTGCCGTCCTCGTCACCCAGCCCGCCGCGGTTGCCGCCACCGGAGTCATCGCGGCGGCCGGGCTGGCGGGACTGTGCATGCGCGCGATGCCTGCGCGCGGACGCCTCGTGCTCATCCTGTTCGTCGGCGTCACCGGACTGGCCGCCGGCTACATCGGTGAACTCGGATCTCCCGTCGCGGAACAGGTGCGTCTGTTCCTCGACTCCACCGGCGCTCCGCTGCGCAACGTGCACAAGCTCGAGCCGCTGGTGCGGCTACCACTGGTCCTCGGACTCGCTCATCTGCTCGCCCAGGTGCCCTTGCCGGGTTCGGTCCCGGCGGTACGGTGGCGCCGCGCCCTCGCTCATCCCGAACGCGAACCGATGGTCGCGGTCACCAGCCTGGTCCTCGTCGCCCTGACGCTCGCCACCTCCCTGGCCTGGACGGGGAAACTCGCACCGCGCGGGACCTATCCGGAAGTGCCCGACTACTGGCAGCAGGCCGCGACCTGGCTCGAGCACAACGCCGGCGGAATGAGCCCGGACGAGTCCGACGCCGAGCGAGCACTCGTCGTACCGGGTGCGCCTTTCGGCAGTCAGGTGTGGGGGCTGACCCGCGACGAACCGATCCAGGCGCTGGCAACCACACCGTGGGCGTCCCGCGACGCGGTCCCACTCACCCCGCCCGGCACGATCCGCGCGATGGACTCGGTCCAGCGCCTCATCACAGACGGCCGCCCGTCGGACGGTCTGGCACCGACGTTGCTCGGCCAGGGCATCCACTACCTGGTACTCCGCAACGATCTCGATCCCGACACGTCGCGGTCGACGCGACCGATCATGGCCCACCAAGCGGTCACGGGCTCACCCGGTCTGACCCGGGTTGCCGAATTCGGCGAGGACATCGGGCCCGGCGAGGTGGACGGCCTCGTGATCGACAGCGATCTCCGGCCCCGGTATCCGGCCATCGAGATCTTCGCGGTGTCGATGCCCGACGGCTCCCCGGCGACGAGCGGCCCGTACACCGCCGAACTCGACGACGTCCCGCTCGTGCAGGGTGGCCCGGAGTCGCTGCAGCGCCTGCGGGAGAACGGGACCCTTCCCGGGGCGGGGCCGGTGCTCCTCGCGGCCGATGCCCAGCGGGCGGGGTTGCCGGTGCACGACGTCACCGTCACCGACACTCCCCGGAACCGCGAGACCGATTACGGTCAGGTCGACAACCACAGCTCGGCGCTGCGGTCCCCGGAGGACGCGCGCCGCACCCACAACCTCGTACCCGACTATCCGGTCGCCGATACACCGCTGGTCGAGGGCAAGTGGGAAGGTGCCCGGCTCAGCGTGTCCAGTGCCGCGTCCGACGCCACACAGCTGGGCGGAACCTCACCTGCCAGCAGTGCCGCCGCTACCGTGGACGGTGACCCCGCGACGGGCTGGTTCAGCAACGGCATCGAGCGGGCGCTCGGCCAGTGGCTTCAGATCGACTTCGACACTCCTCCGACGAGCTCCCTGCTGCAGATCACGACGAGCCCGGCGGCCATCGGCGCCCCAGTCCGCTGGATGGAGGTGTCCACGCCCAACGGCAGCACCGCCGTCAAGGTGGATGCACCCGGGAAACCGATCACGGTGTCCGTCCCAGGCGGCGACACTCCGTGGGTGCGGATCACCGCTACCCGCACCGAAAACGGTTCCCCCGGAACTCAATTCGGGATCAGCGAGGTGTCGGTGCAGGATTTTTCCCGCCGCGACGCCCCACCCGTGACCGTCCCCATCCGATACCGCACGGTGCTGCCTCCCACCCCCGACGGCGCGTCGGTGTCCGGGTGGAACCTCACCCAGGAGTTGCCCGGCCGCAATGCCTGCGCCGAGGCCCCTGACCGTGTCCGCTGCAGCAACGCCTTCGCGCTGCCACCGGAAGAGGCCGGCACTTTCCAGCGCACCTTGTCGGTGCCCGCCCCCACCGCCGTCACACCGCAACTCACAGTGCGGGCACGCCACGGCGCCGCGCTCGAAGAGCTTCTGACCCGCCCGGACCGACCGACTGCGGACGGCACGAGCAACATCGGCGATCTCCGCGGATCCGCCTTTGCCGCCACCGACGGTGACCTGCGGACCAGCTGGTCTGCCATGCAGGACACCACCAGCGGCAAGGGGGCGAAACCCACACTCACCCTTCGCCTTCCGGAGCCCACACTCGTCACAGGCCTCGAGCTGACCCCCAGCGCAGGAGCCATACCCGCCGCTCCGACGACGGTCGCCGTCGACCTCGGCGACGGTCCTCAGGTCCGAGACGTCGGCGACGATCTCACCGTCACCGTGGAACCCCGCGTGACGGATCGGATCGTGCTCAGCCTGGTGTCGTGGCAGGACGTACTGGATCAGAACGCCCTCGGCTTCGCGCAGCTGCAACCCGCGGGGCTCGCCGAGGTCGGGGTGCTGGGTGCGGACGGCGCCCTGCTGCCGGGGTCGGGCCCCAGCGACGATTCCGGTGACCACCCCGTCTCGGTGCCCTGCGAGGAGGGCCCGGTGATCTCGGTCGCCGGACGCCTCGTGCGCACGAGCATCTCCACCACCGCGGAACAGTTGCTGTCGGGTGACCCCGTGCCGGCCACGCTGTGCGATTCCCCCGCCGCCGTTCCGCTCGCCGCCGGCGCGCAGGACGTCGTCGTGCAACCCGGGTCGGCTTTCTTCGTCGACGATCTCCGCCTCGACGCGGGCGCGGGCACGGACGCGCGTGCGGTGCCCACCGAACAGATGTCGACCACCGCCTGGACGGAGAATCATCGCGAACTTGCCGTTTCCCGGTCGGAGTCCGATCGCCTGGTCGTCGTCCCCGAGAGCACCAATGTCGGCTGGATCGCCACCGCACCGGATGGACGCGAACTTGCCCCCGTCGTCGTCGACGGGTGGCAGCAGGGATGGATCCTGCCGGCCGGAACAGAGGGCACCGTCACCCTCGACTTCCCCACCGACCGCTGGTACCGCCTGGGCATCTTCGGCGGGCTGCTGCTCCTCGTACCGCTGATCGCAGCGGCATGCCTGCCTCGGCGCGCACGGGAAGCTGTCCGGAACCCCGGCGCCGCGCCGAGGACATGGGGCAGCGCGACAGGCGGATGGCTGGGACTTCTCGTGGCGTCGACGGTGATCGCCGGGCCGGTCGGCGGCGCGACGACCATCCTGCTGACCGCGCTCGCCGCCGGCCTGATCCGGCTACGCGGATCTGCCACCACCGCAAGGGTTCTCGTCGGTGTGGCAGGTGCCTCCACGATGCTCGGGGTGGCGATGCTCTCCACAGGACCGTGGCGTGCGCCCGGTGGATACGTGGGGCACTCGTTCCTCGTTCAGTTCCCGGTGCTGGTGGCGTTGATCGCCGCCGGACTCGCCGTGCTGCCCGTCGGTGGCTCCGCGGCCGCGCGGCGAGTATTCCACCGGATGACCGCGCGCCGTGCAGGTTCCTCCACCAGCGCGTAGCTGGCCGAGGCCACCGCAATACTGAGCACCGCGGTGAGGATCAGTACGTAGACGAAGTGCCCGGCGAACGGCACGAGACCGAACACCGGAAAGACGATCGAGAGCACCGCCAGGTGCCAGATGAAGATTCCGTACGACCAACGGCCGACGGCCAGAGCAATGGGACTGGCCAGGAATCGGTGCCGCGACGTGTCGGACAACACCAGCGGCGCCATCAGCGCGAAGCTCATCACGGCACCGAGAGCCATCTTGATGGCGTATTGCCACGGTTCCGGTCGTACCAGTCCCTCCGGCCCGGCGAGCTCGGTGGTGGTCAGACCGAAGGCCACCGCCGCGACCAGAAACATCGCGACCCGGTGCCGTGCCCAGCGGTGCATCCGCCCGGGTGGGCACACCGACAACTCGGCCAGCACCATCCCCGCGCCGAACCACGGCAGGTATCCGGGCAACCAATTGTCATGATGGATGCCCTCCGGCGCCGGGATCGGCAGGAAGGCCCACGTCAGGCTCACCGCGATGAGGGCCGTGATCGCGGGGATCCGCAGTCGGGCGGCCGAGCCCCGCAGTCGGACCAACGCGAAGGCCAGAAGAGGAAGCACCAGATAGAACGCCACCTCCACCGACAAGCTCCACATCTGGGTGAGCCCGTCCGTGAGGGTCAGCGGCACGAACACCTGCACGAGACCGAGATTCGCCCACCAGGTCCGGAAACTCGCGTGCGCGGTGGGGAGGAATGTAAGGACGACCGCCACCGCGACCCAATAAGCGGGCAGGATGCGCGTGGCCCGCGACAACCAGTACCGCACCATTCCCTGCGCGGGTCCCAAGCCCCGTGCGGCCCCGGCGTGCCCGCGCCACAACAGAAACCCCGACAGCGCGAAGAACACAGCCACCGCCAGATCGAACCGTCCCCAGATCCGACCCCAAACCGCGGTGTGCGTCGCTCCAGTCTGGAAGGCGACATGCGTCACCAGCACACCGAGAGCGGCGAGCCCACGCATTCCCTCGAGAGCGGGAATGAACCCTCGAGGTGTGTCGCGGGTCTCGGCGGGCACCGGCGCCTCCGAGGTCGGAACTGAACTGGTCATCAACAACAGTGTGCCTGGTCCCGGCCTCGAGACGGAAAACTGCGCCCGTGTCACTTCGCTGGAGAAGCGCCGGTGCGTTTACTATCCGATGGGGCAAATGGGCCTTCGGGACTGTTAGTGTTTTGCCTCACGTGGTGTCGATGTGGGCTCCATGCGATCCGTGCAGCCATGCTGCCGGTGGGGGAATCTCAATCGACAGAATTGGGTTAGGAGAGACAGCATGGCGGAGCGCTCAGGGCCGAGCCGGATACTTGCTTGCATTCTGGTGGGCCTCGGTGCCTTCCTCTTGGCCGTCGCCATACTCATTCCCACCTACACGGTGGGCAAGTTGGAGAAGACGCCGTTGGACCTCGAAGTGACGACGATTGCCGAAGGCTCCGGCAGCGTACTCAATTCGCAGGCTCTCCTCGCAGGCAAGGCCGAAGTAAACACGAACGTTCCACTGGTGTCACAGCGCTACGTCACCACCGAAGACCCCGCGAACGCGGATGTTGTCACTCTCCAGGCGGGGCAGACACTGCGGCGCACCGACAAGCAGGGCGACACCGGCCTGCTGTCCGCGATCGTCGACCGCAACACCGTCGACCGCCAGACGTCGATGCCGACGAACGACCCGGTCGGCACCATTCAGACGCAGCCCAACCAGCCTGCCGAGGAAGTTCCGCGCGACGGACTGCAGTACAAGTTCCCGTTCAACGCGGAGCAGAAGAGCTACCCCTACTTCGACCTCAGCGCTCGCGCCACGCAGGACATCAACTTCGTCGAGGAGACGGAGATCAACGGCCTGAAGGTGTACCACTACAACCAGACCATCGAGCCGGTCGATCTGTCGAAGGTGGTCAACTCGCCCACCAACAAGCTGACCCTGCCCGCCGAAGCCTGGGGGGTCCCCGGCGGCACGCTGCCCGTCACCATGACGCGCTGGTACACCAACGTCCGCGACCTATGGGTCGAGCCCGAAACCGGTGTCGTGGTCAAGGGCCAGGAGCAGCTGCACCAGTACTACGCCCGCAACAAGGCCCGGCCCGAAATCGATGTCCTCAAGGTCGAACTGCCCTTCAACGAGGAGACCATCGAGTACCAGGTCCAGCAGGCCCGTGACGGAATGGACAAGATCAGCACCTTCGGGCGCACCGTCCCGATCATCGCGGGCATCCTCGGCCTCATCGCACTCATCGCGGGCATCATCCTCGGACTCCGCGGCGGCAAGGGCCCGCAGCCGGCCCGGACCACCGGCGGTGGCGTACCCCCTGCGGAAGGTGGACGCCACTATGAAGGTTCGGACGCGCCGACGGAACAGCACGACTGGACCACGGACAAGACCGAAGAAATTCCGGTCGCCGATCCGCGCAGGTACGACCAGCGGTAGAGCAGTCCACCCGGACACCACGTAGACACGACGAAGGGGACCTCGGAAATAGCCGGGGTCCCCTTCGTCGTGTCCGCGGCCGGTGGGCTGGGTGCCGCACGAAGCGACCCGAGCGAGCGACCTAGACCGCTACCGCGTGCCGGGCGCTCCGGACCGCGAGAACGCTTGCGACCACCGCGGTGCTCGCCGCAACGGTGACGGCCACACCGATGAACTGACCGACGGTGGAGGCGAGGGTGAGCATGCCGGCCATCTCGACGGCGAATCCGATCCAGGCAATGACTGCCAGGTACGTTCGCTCCCCGGCGATGGCGGACAGCAGGGCACCTTGGAGCACCGCCAGGCAGGCACCTTGGAGGGCGAACAGCCACAGCAGTGACTGCACCGGCTGGTACGCCTCGCCGACGAGGAGTGGGACCAGCGGGGCGCTCACTGCGACGACCGCGACCAAGACGGCGCCGAGGCCGACCAGGACGGCGATCGCCGATCGGACGGCCTGCACGGAGTGTGCTGGGTTGGCCATCCGGGGATACAGCACCACACCGACCGCCTGTGGAAGCCAGAACGCGGCTTTGGTCGCGACCGCGCCGAGGGCGTAGAGACCGGCGTCGTCGTTGCTGAGGACTATGCGGGCGAGGACGAGGTCCATCGACGACAACGCGATCAGCGCCAACTGCACCTGCGACGCCTTCAGGACGGCCGCGACTCCGATGGGTGTGCTCGTCGCCCCGGCCGGGTCCGGGTCGGCGAACACTCGCGCGGCCAGAGCGACGACGCCCGTTCCGACTGCACTGGCGGCGAGCGCGAATCCCGGTCCTCCGCCCACGGCGAGGACCACGACGGCGGGGACGACCTTCGCTATCCCGGCGCCGGCGAGGACGATGCTGAGGGGACCGAAACGCGCGGCGCCCTGCAGGAGTCCCTGTTCGGTGGCGAGCAGGACCAGCACCGGCGCGGTGATCAACGCGGAGACGGTGGCGAGCATGCCCGTCTCCAGTGCCCATGCCACTCCAGGTGCGAGGAGAAGCGCCGCGATTCCGACGATGACGGCGCATCGATAGCCGAGTTGACGCACCGCATGCGCACCCCGGCCCCGGACCACTTCGCGCGCAACGACGGTCTGCAGCGCGAGCGCAGGCACGGCCAGAACCAGCTGGGCGGCCAGCAGGCTCGCGAACTCGCCGTAACCGGCCGGCCCGAGCCAGCGGCTGGCCGGAAGATGCAGCAGGTAGGACGCGACGTTCGCGACCATCGACCCGGCCGTCACCATCGTCACCCCGGCGACTGCCGAGGTGGTGAGGCTCTGGCGGGTCATGCGCCCCATGATGCACTACGCGGCGGACGAGCCGAGCTGATGTACCACGTATCGTGGCCGCTCATGACCGCCCGGAGCCGAACACTGTCCGTTCCGGCGGGCTACAGCCTGGTCTTGGCCGCAGTGATTCTCGGCCCTCTTTTCGGACCCGGATATCTGCTGCTGCGTGATGCGGTGAGCACACCCCGCTCGTACCCGACGGATTCGGCGTTGGGTCTGACGGACGCCGCGGCGCGCGCGGTACCGCAGGACGCGCTGATCGCGGCGCTGAGCACGATTGTCGACGGTGGCCTGGTGGTGAAAGCGGTCCTGTTTCTCTCCCTCTGGGCCGCCGGTTGGGGCGCGGCCCGGATGGTGCGCGCCGTGCTGCCCACGGCGGGGCTCGGCTCCCAGCTGGTGGGTGCGACGGTGATGCTGTGGAACCCGTACGTAGCCGAGCGACTACTCCAAGGTCATTGGAGCCTGCTGGCCGGGTATGCGGCGCTGCCGTGGACGGTGTGTGCCGCGCTCGCCATTCGCCGGGGTCGACGGGAGGGCTGGTTCGCGCTCGCCGCCTGCTTCGCGGCAGCAGGCCTCACCCCGACCGGTGTGATGCTCGCGGCAGTGACGGCGCTGGCGGTCCTGGTGGTTCCGGGCGGGCGGTCGTCTGCGCTGTGGAGGTCGGCCGGTGTGTTGGTGCTGTTCGGTCTCGCGAGCGCGCCCTGGCTGGCGGCCACCGCGCTCTCCACGGGAGGTGCCGACAGCTCCGACCCCGCCGGGGTCGCGGCGTTCGCGGCGCGCGCCGAGCCGGGACTCGCGACAGTGGGCAGCCTGCTCGGACTCGGCGGGGTGTGGAACGACGCTGCCGTTCCGAACAGTCGCATGACGCTGTTCGCCCTGGTAGGCACGGTGATGTTGCTCGCCGTGGTCCTCTGTGGTGTACCGGCGTTGTGGCGGCGACGTCGCCATCCCGTGGTGAAGGCCCTCGCGGTCCTCGCCGTGGCAGCGGTAGTGATGCCGACGATCGGCGCCACGCCCTGGGGTCTCGACCTCGGCCGGTGGGCGGTGCAGAACGTGCCCGGCGCCGGCCTGTTCCGGGACGGGCAGAAGTGGGTGGCCGCGGCGGCACCGCTCTACGTTCTGGCCGCGGCCGCGGCGGTGCTGCGACGCCCCGCCCTCTCGTCGGTGTCGGCCGTCCTGATCGTGGTGCTGGCCCTGCCCGACCTCGTGTGGGGTGTGGGCGGCGCGCTCCGGCCGGTTCGGTACCCACAATCATGGGAGCAGGTGACGTCCCGGCTCGAGGCCCAACCGGACAGCGGTGACGTCGCGGTCCTGCCCACCGGCATGTTCCGCCGATTCCCGTACAGCGGGAAGGCGGCCGTCCTCGACCCGGCGCCCCGCCTGCTGCCCGTGGACGTCCTGCAGTCGGGTGAACTGGTGGTGGACGGGCGTGCCGTCGCAGGCGAGGGTTCCCGCGCGCAGAAGGTGGAACGGGTACTCCAGGGCGGGGGTTCGCCCTCGGATCTGGCGTCGCTCGGGGTGCGCTGGGTGCTCGTCGAGCGCGACACGCCCGGGCCGCACGGGCAATCCGCGACCACGCTGGCGGCGCTGCAACCGTTGTTCTCGGACGAGCATCTCGCGTTGTATCGAGTGGACGGCGACGTGACGGCCCGGGAGGCGACCGCGCAGATGCGGGCGACCGTGATCGCAGCACACGCGCTGTGGGCAGCGCTGCTGATCGGCGGACTACTCGGCGCCGGCGTGTTCGAGGCCCTGAAGCGCACGGAGCGTGCGGTCCCGCGCCTCCGGACGCGGCAGCACCGGCGACACCAGTCCTGAGGTCCGCAGACCTGCGGCGGTACCGGCGAGCACCTCGTGTACACCGTTGCCGGTCTGCTCCCAGGAGAATTCTCCCGCACGCACGCGTGCCTTCTCACCGAGGACCATGCGAGTCTCCGCGTCGAGGAGCAACGCGCTGACCGCCGCCGTGAGGTCGCCGACATCGGCGGTGGCGGCGTCGATGCCGCCGACCAGGACCCCGGTCACGCCGTCGACGATCGAATCCGTCAGGCCCTTGGAGCTGCGGTAACCCACGGTCGGAACACCGTGCTGCGCAGCCTCGATCACCGCGAGACCCCATCCCTCCTTGCGGGAAGGCATCACGTGCACCCACGACTGTGACAGCAGTTCGTGTTTGCGCGACTCGTCCACGTGACCGTGGAAGGTGACTGCGTGACCGATGCCGAGTTCGTGGGCACGGTCTCGGAGGTTCTGTTCCCACCAGCCGCCGCCGATGACGTCCAGGTGCAAGTCGGCGATCGTAGGCCGCAGGGCCGCAACAGCTTCGAGAGCGTCCTCGATCTGCTTGTGCGGGACGAGACGCGAGAGGACACACACGCTCGGGTGGCCGGTACGGGTCTGCCCGGAGCCGACCGCGACGCCGACAGGAATGTCGTCGGCACCGTTGCGCACGACGGCGATCCGTTCGCGCTCGACACCGAGTTCGACCAATTCATCGGCCGAGGGCAGCGACACGGTGAGGTACTGGTTGTCGCGGTGAGTACGCGGGGACAGTCGCGATTCCACCCACCAGCCGATCTTGCCGACCAGCCTTCCTGCGACCGGCCACTGCTCGCGGTGGCAGTGATGCACCAGCAGCGTCACCGGTGCACCCGCGACGGTGCGGGAGAAGAAGGGGATGCCGTTCTGGGTATCGATGACAGCGTCCGGGCGGATGCCCTTGAGGGGTCCGAACCCGAGCCGTCCTGCCGCAATGGCCGCCAGCGCCCGCGGGTAGACGCTGTACCGACCGCCCGCGCGACTGATCTCGATACCGTCGACCGTCTCTTTCTTGGGCGCGCCCCGGTAACCGGCGGTCCGCAGAGTCACCTTGATTCCCCGCGCGGCGAGCTGCGCCCCGACCTGCTCGAGATACCGCTCACTGCCGCCACCCTGCGGGTGCCCGGTGTCTCGCCAGCAGAGCAGCAGAACCTCGTGCACGTTCATGAACTCCTGTGGTCGGTGCGGCTCTTTCTCGGTCCGAGGCGGGGTTGCCGCTCGATAGTCCTCGAACACCCTATCGGTCGTACTGGGTCGAGCGTTGCAGCGTCGCGCAGGATTGCCGTCCGCTGGGCCCCAGTCGCTAAGGTTCTTATCCGTGACGACGCCACCCGTGACCCGACGATTCGGTCGACGGGCAACCTTGAAGCGGTCGTTCGGGCTGCTGAGCGACTTCCGGCACGAGCAGACCGCGCCCGACCTGTTCTACGGTGCACTGGCCCGCGATTCGGTCGAGCTCATCGGCGACCTGTACTGCGGACTCACCGACGACGACCTCACCGGAACCACGGTGCTCGACGTGGGCGGCGGACCGGGCTACTTCGCCGATGTCTTCCTGGAGGCCGGTGCCCGGTACGTCCCGGTCGAACCCGACCCGTCGGAGATGCACGCAGCCGGTCTGACCGTGGGTGGGGCCATCCGCGGTTCGGGGCTCGCGTTGCCGTTCCGCACGTCCTCGGTGGACATCTGCTTCTCCTCCAATGTGGCCGAGCACGTCAGCAAGCCGTGGGCGATGGCCGACGAGATGGTCCGGGTCACGAAACCCGGCGGCCTGATCGTCTTGTCGTACACGTTGTGGTGGGGACCGTTCGGCGGGCACGAAACCGGCCCGTGGCATGCACTGGGTGGCGAATACGCCGCCCGCCGGTACGCCCGGAAAACCGGTCGTGAACCCAAGAACCGCTACGGCGTGTCGTTGTTCAAAGTCGGTGCCACCGAAGGTCTTCGGTGGGCCGAACGCACCACCGACGCCGAGCTCCTCGCAGCGTTTCCTCGCTACCATCCGCGGTGGGCGTGGTGGATGGTGCGGGTCCCGGGCCTGCGCGAATTTCTGGTGAGCAATCTCGTCCTCGTGCTGAAGAAGCGCTGACCGTGGCCCGCCTGGCGCTCGATATCGGCGGCACCAAGATCGCCGCCGGACTTGTCGCCGAAGGCGGCACCGTCCCGGAACCGTCGATCACCCCGACCCCCGCGTCCGGAGTCTGGGACGCGTCCGCCACGCTGTTGCGCGAAGTCGCGGCCGACGCCACGATCACCTCCGTCGGCATCGCCTGCGCGGGACCGGTCGACTCGACGAGCGGTCGTGTCTCCCCCATCAACATCGACGAGTGGTCGGCCGGGTTCGGCCTGGTCGACGCCGTCCGCGGCCTCTTCCCCGACGCGCGGACGCGGCTCGCCATGGACGGCGCCGCAGCTGCCCTCGGCGAGCATCGCCACGGAGCCGGGCGCGGAACGGCGGATCTCGTCTCCCTGGTGGTCTCGACGGGCATCGGCGGCGGTGTGGTTCTCGGTGGGCGTATCGCGACCGGGCGCACCGGGAACGCCGGGCACATCGGTCACCTGGTAATTCCGGGTGGCACCGAGGCCTGCACCTGCGGCGGCGTCGGCTGCCTCGAAACGGTGGCGAGCGGTCCCGCGGCCGTGCGGTGGGCGCGTTCGCAGGGCTGGCACGGTACGACGGGCATCGACATCGCGGCATCGGCAGTGTCGGGCGACCCTGTGGCCGTCGCAGCACTCGACCGCGCGGGTACCGCCCTGGGCGTCGCCATCGCCTCCGCTGCGGCGTTGCTCGATATCGACCTCGCCGTCGTCGGCGGCGGATTCGCCCAGGCCGGTCCGGCGCTTTGGCAGCCCCTGCGCGCGGCCGCCGCCCGGCACGCCCGCTTGACGTTCGTCTCGGATCTGCGCGTCGTACCCGCGGAGTTGGGCGCCACCGGAACGCTCGTCGGGGCCGGAGTTCTCGCGCTCGACAGCTGAAGCCCCCCTCGATCCGGGCGCCAGTTCTCCCCTTCTATTCCGAAATTCTGTAACGTGTTCTAGTGTTCAGGGTCACACCACGTTCAGTCGAGGAGGAGGTGACTCGTGAGCACGAGCGCTGCCCGATCTGCCGACGACTCCACCCATCAGTCCGAGGTCGCCCGACCCAGCAGCTCCAAGCGCGACCCCGAAATCCTGCGCGAACGGCTCGAGCGGTGGCTGTCCGCCCAACTGCCCGTCGGCACCGTCGCCGAGGTCACGCACGTCCACCTTCCCGATGCCAACGGAATGTCCAGCGAAACCATCCTGTTCGACGCCGTGTGGTCGGGCGAACGACATCCGCTGGTCGCCCGGGTAGCCCCGGCCGACAGCACCATGCCCGTCTTCCCCCGCTACGACCTCGACAACCAGTTCCAGGTGATGGCCCAGGTCCGCGAACACTCGTCGGTCCCTGTCCCGGTCGTCTACTGGTCCGAGACGAATCCGGAACCACTCGGTGCGCCCTTCTTCGTCATGACCCGGGTGTCCGGGCAGGTCCCGCCGGACGTGATGCCGTACAACTTCGGGTCCTGGGTGACCGAGGCGACCGGCGCCCAGCGCGCACGACTCCAGCACACCTCGGTGGAGGTGCTCGCGAAACTGCACGACATCGACCGCCCGTGGGACCGGTTCGATTTCCTGCGACTCCCCGATGCAGGCCCGACGGCCGCCGAGTCACTCGCCGCGCACATCCGCCAGCAGCGTGAGTACTACGAGTGGACCACCCTGTCGGGGCCGCGGTCCCCGCTGATCGAGCGCAGCTTTGCTTGGCTCGAGGAGAACCGTCCCGACGATTCGTCACCCGCCGTCTTCTGCTGGGGAGACGCCCGCATCGGCAACATCATGTACGAAGATTTCCGGCCGGTGGCGGTACTCGACTGGGAGATGGCCACACTCGGACCGCGTGAACTCGATCTCGGATGGATGGCGTACCTGCATCGGTTCTTCGAAGACATTGCCGAAGTCGCGGGCTTGGGCGGTCTCCCCGACTTCCTGCGCGTCGACGACATCGCCGCGACCTACGAGGAACTGACGGGCCACGCTCCCCGCAACCTCGAGTACTACACGGTGTACGCGGCGCTGCGGCAAGCCACCATCATGCTGCGAATCCAGACCCGCGCCATCCACTTCGGGCAAGCCGTCGCACCGGAAGACCCCGACGACATGATCATGCACCGCGCGTCGCTCGAAGCGATGCTCGACGGCACGTACGGGGAGAAGCTCCGATGAACGCAGACTTCGCGGGCAATCCGCTGTCACCGATGGACGACTACCCGGTGCATCAGGTGGCCGAGCCGATCCGCCGGGTGGGGACGTCCGACCGGAATTTCTACGACCGTTATTACTTCAATTGTTACCCGTCGGCCGAGACGGATCTGTTCCTCATCGTCGGTCTCGGCCAGTACCCCAATCTCGGTGTGGCGGACGCGTTCGCGGTGCTACGCCGCGGTGACGACCACATCGTCGTGCGCGGTTCCAGGGCCCTCGGTCCCGACCGCTCCGACACCACTGTCGGACCGTTCCGCGTCGAGGTCCTCGAGGGGCTGCAACGACTGCGGATCGTGCTCGAACCCGGCGAGTACGACCTCTCGTTCGACCTCACCTTCGACGCCGCCGTCCCCGCGACGCTCGAGCCACGACATTTCCGCCGCCAGCTCGAACGGGTCACCTTCGACACCAGCCGCTTCGTCCAGACCGGTACCTGGACAGGCGAGCTGACGATCGACGGCGCACCACGATCGGTCACGCCGGACAGCTGGCGCGGCAACCGCGACCGGTCGTGGGGAGTACGCCCGGTCGGCGAATCCGAGCCGCCCGGCAGACGCGCCGTGGATGGTATCCAGAACTTCTTCTGGATCTACTCGGTCATGCAGTTCGACGACTACTCGATCTGCGTGGTGCTGCAAGAAGACGAACGCGGCAGGCGCATCGTCGAAGAGGCGGTCCGCATCTGGCCCGACGACGGTCGTGAGCCCGAGTGGCTCGGCAGGCCCGAGCACGAGCTGAAATTCGAGCCCGGCACCCGGGACGTGGCCGCGGCTTCACTCACCTTCCACCGGCCCGGGCGTGAGACCGTCAGTGTCACCTGCGAATTCCTGGTTTCGAATTACATCGGGATCGGCACCGGCTACGGGCTCGAAGCCGACTGGCGGCACGGGATGTGGCAGGGCGAGCTGGTGGTTCAAGGACTGCGCAAGCAGGCGTCCGAGATCGATCCGGGACTGCGCATGTTCTGCCCCGTCGACAATCTGACCCGCTTCCGTCTGGACGACGGTGGCGACACTGTGGTGGGCACGGGACTTTTCGAAGTCGCGGCGATCGGCCCACACGCACGTTATGGATTCGACAGTTTCACCGACACCGCTCGCTGACCGGGTGGGCAATCAACGAGGGAATGGAAGAATGACCGACTACGACAAGCTCTACATCGGCGGCAAGTGGGTAGCGCCGTCCACCGATCAGGTGCTCGAAGTGTTCTCTCCCGCAACCGAAGAACGTGTCGGCTCGGTTCCGGTTGCCGGGCCGCAGGATATCGACGCCGCCGTCGCCGCCGCGAGACGCGCATTCGACGACGGCCCGTGGCCACGCATGTCGCCCACCGAACGGGCGCAGGTGATTGCGAAGGCCGCGAAGCTCCTCGAAGAACGCACGGCCGAGATCGCCGGCGTGCTCTCGTCGGAGATGGGTCAGCCTCCCGCGTCGGTGCAGATGATGCAGGTGACCCCGTCCCTCGCCACGATCAACTACTTCGCCGGACTCGCCGATTCGTTTCCGTGGACGGAAGAACGTTCGGGTGCGTTCGGCCGCTCCCGCGTCACTCGGGAGCCGGTCGGTGTCGTGGCCGCCGTGATCGCCTGGAACGTGCCCCTCTTCCTGGCGATCAACAAGTTGGGCCCGGCCATGCTCGCCGGGTGCACGATGGTACTCAAACCGGCCCCGGAGTCACCGCTGACCACCAATATCGTCGGCGAGATCTTCACCGAGGCCGGACTCCCAGAGGGTGTGCTGTCGCTCGTGCCCGGTGGCGCCGAGACGGGTGAGTACCTCGTCTCGCACCCCGACATCGACAAAATCACCTTCACCGGCTCCACCGCGGTGGGCCGCAAGATCGGCGCCATCGCAGCGCAGAATCTCAAGCGCTGCTCCCTCGAGCTGGGCGGCAAGTCCGCCGCGATCGTCCTCGAGGACGCCGATCTCGCGTCGACGATGCCGATGCTCGTGATGTCCGGGCTGATGAACACCGGTCAGGCCTGCGTCGGTCAGACCCGCATCCTGGCGCCGCGGTCGCGGTACGACGAAGTAGTCGAGGGCATGGTGGCCACCGCCGCTTTCTTCCCTGTCGGACTCCCGTCCGACCCGGCGGCGCAGCTCGGTCCTCTGATCTCCGAGAAGCAGCGGGAACGAGTCGAGGGCTACATCGCCAAGGGCAAGGAGGAAGGTGCGCGCCTGGTGCTGGGCGGCGGACGTCCAGCAGGCCTCGAGACCGGGTACTTCGTGGAGCCGACGATCTTCGCGGACGTCGACAACTCCATGACCATCGCCCGGGAAGAGATCTTCGGGCCCGTGCTGTGCGTGATTCCCTACGATTCCGTCGACGAGGCCATCAAGATCGCGAACGACTCCGACTACGGGCTCGCCGGCTCGGTGTACACCACCGATGTCGAGAAGGGACTCGAGGTGGCAGCCCAGGTCCGCACCGGTACCTACGGAATCAATTGGTACGCCTTCGATCCCGGTTCCCCGTTCGGCGGATACAAGAACTCGGGCGTCGGGCGCGAGGACGGACCGGAAGGCGTCGAAGCCTTCTGTGAGACCAAGTCCGTGCTCTACCCGCCCGGCTACACAGACTAGGCGGCTCCGCCGCCCGTGCGCCTTTCTGGTAGCTGCTGCTACCAGAAAGGCGCACGGGCGCGAAGCGCTTCGACGTCTAGCTGCCGAACTGGATGCCATCCAGCGGGCCGCCGACGAAGACGATCTGCGGCAGCGTGGTCTGCGGGTTCGCGACGGTACTGAGCGAGAGGCACTCGCCGATCACCGCGTAGGCGCCGTCCGCGAGTTCCGATGTGGTGAACGTCTTGACCGCGTCACCGGTGGCGTTCGCAACCACCCGTTCGGGCAGTGGAGTCATCCACGCCGCAAATCCCGGCTGGAGAACGACGGCGGGGTTGGAGAGGACTTCCGGGAGCCTGGTGGCGTCGAACGCGACTGCGCCACAAGACTGTGGATCGGTGAGCTCGAAGACATTCGGGTTGGTCACCGTGATGTCGAGGGTGTTTCCGTCCACCTCGGTCACCACGGTCGGAGGGGCTACCTCCGTTGCTGCCGAAGCAGTCGCCGGCATGGCCATGGATACGGCGGCCGCAGCGGCCGCGGCACATGCGGCACCTCCGGCGAGTCGCTTCATGCCCTTACTGGTTCCTGGCTGCATTCGTCAATCCTTTCGTCGGTGAGCTTCGAAATCATGACACTTACAGACCGAATGGTATGGGATTCGCGGAAGTCCTGCCGGGTTCCCTCCGAATCGGTCGGGTTTGTTCAATGCAGACACCTGCCCGGGCGGCACACTGGGACCATGACCAATACAGACGCTGTGCGCCCTGTACCGCACGGATACACGACCATTACGCCGTATTTGGTGGTGGCTGGCGGAGCCGCGGCCATCGACTACTACACCGAGGTGTTCGGCGCGACCGTTGTTCAGCGCATGGACGGCCCCGACGGTTCCGTCATGCACGCCGAGCTCGACTTCGGCAACGGCCGGCTGCAGCTCAGTGATCCGATGCCGACGACGGGCCTCCACGCACCCGACGGCACGAACACCGTCAACCATTCGTATGTGTTGTATTGCGAGGACGTCGATGCCACGTTCCGCCGCGCCGTCGAGCGCGGGGCAACCGTGTTCGAGGAGCCGTCCACTTTCGTGACCGGTGACCGCTTCGGCTCCATCCTCGACCCATTCGGGCACCGGTGGGCGATCATGACCCGCGTCGAGAACGTCTCGGACGAGGAGGCCCAACGGCGAGTCGAGGAGTGGGCAGCCGCGCAGGGCTGACCGTAATCGCCCCTTCGACGCCGAATGCCGCAGTGGTTCAGTCAGACTGAACTACTGCGGCATTCGGTTGTGTACAGGGACTAGCCCAGGCGCTGCTTCAGTGCCTCGAACTCGTCACGGATACCGGACGGCACCTTCTCGCCGAGGAACTCGAACCATTCCTCGATGAGGGGCAATTCCTGCTTCCACTCGTCGACGTTCACCTTCAGTGCCTCGTCCACGTCCGCCGTGTTCACGTCGAGACCGTCCAACTCGAGGTCAGCTGCGGTCGGGACGTAACCGATCGGGGTCGACTCGGCGCCGGCCTTGTGCTCGATGCGGTCGACGATCCACTTCAGGACGCGCGAGTTCTCGCCGAAACCTGGCCACAGGAACCGGCCGTCGTCGCCACGGCGGAACCAGTTGACGTAGAAGATCTTCGGCAGCTTCTGGGCGTCGGCGTTCTTGCCGACGTTGATCCAATGGTTCAGGTAGTCACCGGCGTTGTAACCGATGAACGGCAGCATCGCCATCGGGTCGCGGCGCACGGTGCCCACGGCACCTTCCGCCGCTGCGGTCTGCTCGGACGACAGGGTGGCACCGAGGAACGTGCCGTGCTGCCAGTCGAACGACTCGCTGACCAGCGGGACCGTGGTCTTGCGACGGCCACCGAACAGAATCGCCGAGATCGGCACACCCTGCGGATCGTCCCACTCGGGAGCGAGGATGGGGCACTGCGACATGGGGGTGGTGTACCGCGAGTTCGGGTGGGCGGCCTTCTCACCGGACTCGGGCGTCCAGTCGTTGCCCTTCCAGTCCGTCAGATGCTGCGGGTCGCCTTCGAGGCCTTCCCACCACACATCGCCGTCATCGGTGAGGGCGACGTTGGTGAAGAGCGTGTTGCCGGACTCCATCGTCTTCATGGCGTTCGGGTTGGAACCGTGGTTCGTGCCCGGTGCGACACCGAAGAATCCGAACTCCGGGTTGACGGCGTACAGGCGGCCGTCTTCGCCGAATCGCATCCACGCGATGTCGTCACCGAGGGTCTCGGCGCGCCAGCCCGGAACGGTGGGCTGGATCATGGCGAGGTTGGTCTTGCCACATGCGCTCGGGAAGGCAGCGGCGATGTAGTACGCCTTGTCTTCCGGCGAAATGAGCTTGAGGATCAGCATGTGCTCGGCCAGCCAGCCCTCGTCGTGGGCCATGGCCGAGGCAATGCGCAGCGAGTAGCACTTCTTGCCGAGCAGGGCGTTGCCGCCGTAGCCGGAACCGTAGCTCCAGATTTCCCGGGTCTCGGGGAAGTGGGTGATGTACTTGGTGTCGCTGCACGGCCACGGCACGTCGGCCTGACCCTCTTCGAGGGGCGCACCCACCGAGTGCAGTGCCTTGACGAACGGCTTGTCCTTGCCCAGCTTCTCGAGGGCAGCGGTACCCATGCGCGTCATGATGCGCATCGAGACGACCACGTACTCGGAGTCGGTGATCTCGACACCCAGTTTCGGATCCTCGGCACCGAGAGGTCCCATGCAGAACGGGACGACATACATGGTCCGACCCCGCATGGAACCGCGGTAAAGGTCGGTCATGAGGGCCTTCATCTCGGCCGGGTCCATCCAATTGTTGGTGGGACCGGCTCCGATCTCCTCATTGGTGCAGATGTAGGTCCGCGATTCGACACGTGCCACATCCGACGGGTCGGAGTTGCCGAGGAACGAGTTCGGCTTCTTCTCCTCGTTGAGGCGGGTGAACGTACCGGCGTCGACCAGTTGCGAGGTCAGTCGATCCCATTCGTCATCCGAGCCGTCTGCAAAGACGACGCGATCGGGCTGCGTGAGTTCGGCAACCTCTCGAACCCAGGCGAGCAGCTCACTGTGCTCCGTGGGGGGCGTGCCGTCAGTTCCGTTCAGACCGGGAATGGTCGCTGAGGTCATCAAACTCTCCTGGGGTGAGCCGGAACCGGACCATCTGCCGTCCGTTGCGAAAGAGCCCCTCGCAACGAGTGCCAGACGGTCCGATTTTCCCCTCTCGGCGGGGTCCAGCCAGGCCGTCCATGCCACATGGAAGACGCGGGCGCCGGGTGTCCTATCCCTAGAGGTTAACGCCGCGGGTCCCATCTAGGGGAACCGGGTGCGGTAGGAAAGGTCACAGAAACGATTCAGTAGAGCCGTCCGGCGCCTTTCCCGCGCCTGACGGCTGTTTTCGGGGAGATACTAGCCGTTACCGAGGGTCCCGTCATCAGTCTGTTTCCACTGCGCGACGCCGTCCGTGCCGCGGTGGAATTCCCAGGATGCGTACGCGCCGTTGTCGGAGATCGTCGTCAGGTGGTCGGCGTCGCCGTCGCCGTCCATATCCGAGACGACTACCAGGGCATTTCCGGATTCGAAGGTCTGCGTGTCGAGGAGACCGTCACCGTCGATGTCATGCGTGGGAGCGGTCAGAGCCACCGCTCCGGAGTCCTCACCGAACGTGTCGGGATTGAATGAGGGCACATCGGGGACCAGAAAACTCTCAGCGGTGGCCACGGCGATCTCCCTTCACATCCCACAGTTTCACAGAGAGGCGGACGCAATTCAACATGGTTCCACACACATGTGGACACATTCGGCCGACCGCCTCTACGTAGTCTGACGTTCCGGACGATGTTTCGGTTCCCTCGAGATGTCGCGAATTTCCCGCAGCCCGCGATCGATGGCCGCGATGTCCCGTTCGCATGAAGCAAGCTGACCGTTGCGCCTCGACGTCAGTGTCCGCAACTCTCCGTCGATCGACGCCACCCGAGTGTCGACCTCCTGGGCGCGCGACCTGCTCTCCTCGAGGATCATCTCGCTGATCTCCGCTTCGGCGGACAACAACCGGCCGAGAACCAGCTGCTCCCATTGCGCACGCACGGTCGTGAGCGACTCAGTGGCCCACTGACGCACGTGGGAGCGCTCGGCGATGTGACCACGCGCACGGGCGAGCCACCACGCCACCACGCCGCCGAGGGTCAGGGTGAGCGGAACGGACGCGATGTCGAGGGCGGGCACCACCGACAACGGTGCCACTATCAGGCGGCCCAGCCCGAGACCCGCCGATGCCCCGATCAGGATCGTCATGCGGTCTTCCAGCCCCCGGTGGCGGGGTTCGGGGCGTCCCGAGGCGAGGTAATCGGGTTTCGGGCCGGTGTCCCGCGGAGCGGGCGCGGCGACACCGGCGCGCGCACGCAGGTGGTCGAGTCGCGTGGTCACCACGCCTTCGAGGTCCGCGCCCAGCTGCGCCACGACGTCGGCGAGCCGGTCCGGGTAGTCGGCGAGATCCGCACGTCCCGCCCGATCGATGTCGGCGCGCACCGCCACCCCCGCCGCCCGGATCTGCGTGGACACCTCATGTATCAATTCGACCTTGCCGAGCTGCACCTCGCTGCGCAGTCGAGCAACTCGCTCGGCACGCCGGCCATCGCGGTGCGCGAGCAGGTGGGTCCGTTCGGCACGAAGGTCGGCACCCGAATCGGCCTCCCGGATGGATCGGCCGGTTGCCACGATCATCCGGCGAGTCTGCTCGAGAACCCTTTCGGTGCCCGACCGCGCGCTCCTCGATTGGCCACCCGCCGCGGACAGGAGGGCCTCGAGCAGTGCCTCGACCCCGGATCCGCGGGCCGGGCCTCCCCCGACTCCGGCCGCGACCGGGTGGATGGTCACGTCGGCGAACCGCTCCGCATGACCGGCGAGCAGGGCGCGGTCACGCTCGCGGACGGTGGCCCACTCTCGGTGGACATCGATTTTCGTCAGGGCGAACACCACCGGGCATGCGGGACGCAAGACCACGTCGAGAACGGACAGTTCCTCGCGCCCGAGTGGCGCGGCGGCGTCGAGCACCATCAGCACCACGCCGGCGTCGAGCGGGTCGTCGACGAGATCGAAGGCGGACTCGTCGAGGGAACGGAGCGCGTCGACGAGGGTGGTCTTGCCCGCCCGACGTAGCCCGGCGACGAAGAGCTCGTGTCCGGTGTCGGTCCGGGCCCCGAGCCGGACGGTTGCTGCGGGATTCCACCGGGAAACGACATCGACGGTCTCCGCGGGCAGATCCGTCAACTCCTGCGTCATCCGGGCCCGCGGGCGGCGAGGGTCCGGCCGTCGTCCGGACTGCCGCCCATCCGCCGCCAAATCCGTAGGTAATGCCGCCGGACGTCGACGATGGCCCGTCGTTGCCGGGCAGTGGGGTTTCCACTGAGTTGCGTGCGCCACCAGTGCGCGCACCGGACGGCGTCCTCGGCGGTGCCGGGCTCGGCCGGCGCCTCCCGATTCCAGTCGACGAGGTGGAGTCGGCCGGCCGCGGCCGCGAGCGCCACGGCGGAATCTCCCGCGAGGTACTCCTCGAGTGCGTCGCGGACCCCGGCGTTGCGGGCCGCCAACGACCGGAGAGAAAGGAGCGCACACTCGCCTCGGTCCGCCCGGACGTGCGCAACTCGAGCGGCGACCGCTCCCACTACCTCGTCCACACCGCTGGCCGTGCGCAACAGGGCGGTGACTGCCGGCGCGTCGAGTTGCGCATTCGCCTCGAGCGCCGCGCTCGCTACCGCGACACCGTGGGCATCCCACACCGAAGAAAGGTCGCGCGGACGCTGACGAAGGACGGGCAGGTCGGCCTCCGTCACAGCTCGTGCGGTCGCCAGGGAGCCGATCAGCGGCAGCACGGGCAGGCCGGCGTCCGACGAGCACTCCGCCGCCCGCGCGAGCGCCGCCGCCCACACCTCGGCCGGCTCGCGTGATTCGCCGAGTGCGTCCACCTTGTTGAGTACGAGCAGTGCGCGCTCGGCGTCCACCCCGGCGACTGCCACACGGTCGGCGGCACGCACCGATTCGACGAGAACACACACCACGACGTCACCGTCCAAAACGGGGTCGGGCGCGCCGGGCACATCGAGCGGACCGGGCTCTTCGATCACGGCACCCGGAATTGCACCTTCTTTTACTGCGGTCGCGACAGTGGTTCTCCCCACACCCGCACGACCGGTGATGTGCACACGAATCGGCGCGCGGAGTAGTGCCGCGACTTCCCGAACGCTCTCCCCCGCCGCACGGTCCGATACCGCCACCCGATCTGCGAGTTCGTCCAATTCGCCGCCCCCGGCATCTACAGTGCCCATGACGCGATCACCCCCCTTCGTACCGTCAGGATTCTGTCAGACTTCCGCGAAACCGGCGTGGGCAACCATGCAGGCTGCGCCGCCGATCGACCAGAAAGTCTCAATGTCAACTTCAGACCCGTATGCCAGAAACGCCCCCCATGCGTGACAATGGTCCGGTGAACCACGCCGATCAGGAAGCACCCGCCGTCCCCGAGGAGGGACAGACTCCGCGTAAGACGGGATCTCGACTGCACCCCCGGGTGACGAGTTTCCGCTCCCGCCGGGGGGCGCTGACCCCTGCCCAGCAGGAGTCGTGGGATCGGCAGTGGCCGAAAATCGGTGCCGAGGTCTCCGACACCCGCCTCGACGCGGCCACCTGGTTCGGGCGCGACGCACCTCTGATCCTCGAGATCGGCTCGGGCACCGGAACCGCCACAGCGGCGATGGCGAAAGCCGAACCGCACGTCAATCTGATGGCCGTCGAGGTGTACCGCCCCGGGCTCGCACAGCTACTGCAGCAGATCGAGCGCGACGGCATCCCCAACATCCGTGTTCTGCGCGGTGACGCCATGGACGTTCTCGAGAATATGGTCGAACCCGAATCGCTGACCGGTGTCCGTGTCTTCTTCCCGGACCCGTGGCCGAAGGCCCGTCACCACAAGCGCCGCCTGTTGCAGGCCCCCACCTTTGCGCTGATCGCGAGTCGGTTGAAGCCCGGTGGTGTGTTGCACGTTGCAACCGATCACGCCGAGTATGCCGAGGCGATCGCCGAGGCGGGCAACGCGGAACCGCTGTTGACCTCCCTCGACTGGGAGTCCCCGATGACACACGAGCGTCCGGTGACGAAGTTCGAAGACAAGGCCCATCAGGTCGGGAGTGCGATCACCGAGTTGATTTGGGGGAAGATCAGGTCATGAGCGTCAGCGAGCAGTACATCTCCGGCGGGTTGCCTACGGGCTCTGCCGGCACCGCGGTGTCGTCAGGATCTCCCGTGGTGGGTGCACGTGACGGACGCCACCAGAAGCGAGTCCTTCTCGTCTGGGACGCGCCGAACCTCGACATGGGCCTGGGCGCCATCCTCGGCGGTCGCCCGACGGCGGCCTACCGGCCACGATTCGACGCCCTCGGCCGCTGGCTCCTCTCCCGGACCGCCGAACTGTCGGCGTCCGGCACCGACACACTCGAACCCGAAGCGACCGTCTTCACCAATATCGCGGCTGGCAGCGCCGATGTTGTGAGACCGTGGGTCGAAGCCTTGCGTAATGTGGGCTTCGCGGTGTTCGCCAAGCCGAAGATCGATGAGGACAGCGACGTCGACTCCGACATGCTGGACCACATCGCGCTCCGGCATGGTGAGGGGCTGGCCGGTGTCATGGTCGCCTCCGCCGACGGTCAGGCATTTCGTGAACCGTTGGAGAACATCGCCGCGACCGGCATACCGGTCCAGATACTCGGGTTCCGCGAGCACGCCAGCTGGGCGGTTGCGTCCGATCTTCTGGACTTCGTCGATCTCGAGGACATCCCCGGCGTGTTCCGGGAACCACTTCCTCGGGTCAGCCTCGACACATTGCCCGACGAGGGTGCCTGGTTGCAGCCGTTCCGACCGCTTTCCGCCCTGCTCGTCGGGCGGAAGAGTGCTGCCGAGTAGGAGTTGATCAGTGTTCGCGAGCTGGGGAAGCGTCGTCTACCGGGCCCGATTCACCGTCATCGGCATCATGGTGGCTTTGTTGCTCGGTTCCGCCGCATACGGTCTGGGTTTGGAGAAGCATCTCAGCCAGTCCGGCTGGGATGATCCGGGCTCGGAATCGGTCGCCGCGTCCAAGCTTGCCGACAGCACCTTCGGCCGCGACACCAACAGCGATGTGGTGGCGCTCTACACGGCTCCCGAGGGCAAGACCATCGAGGATCCGGAGTTCCAGGCGAAGATCGTCGCCAACCTCGAATCGCTGGCCGCGGAACACCCCGACAAAATCCTCAAGATCAACGGCGGGTACTTCAAGGTCGGGTCTGCCCCGACTCTGAGCGCCGCCTCGAGCCCGGACAAGCAGCACGCGATCGAGAGCATCGCCATCGTCGGTGACAACGACACCGAGGTCACCGCCAACTTCCGCGACATCAAGGACGAGTTCTACATCGACGGCGTCGACGTGCAGCTCGCCGGCTTGCAACCGGTGTCGGGCGCGTTGAACGACACGATGGCCAAGGACATCAAGCGGATGGAGATCCTCGCGATCCCGGCCGTCGGCCTCCTGCTCTTCTTCGTGTTCGGTGGTGTCGTGGCGGCGGCGCTGCCGCTGATCATCGGCGGTCTCACCGTGGTCGGCGCCAACGGTGTCGTCCGTCTCATCACCAACTTCACCGAGGTCAACTCGTTCGTCGCGCCCGTGGTCTCCCTCGTGGGTCTCGGCCTCGCCATCGACTACGGCTTGTTCGTCGTCAGCCGTTTCCGAGAAGAGATGGCGGAGGGGTACGACACCCGCTCCGCCGTCCGGAGAACAGTGATGACCTCGGGACGCACCGTGGTGTTCTCGGCCACCATGATCGTCGCCAGCCTCGGTGGTCTGCTGCTGTTCCCGCAGGGCTTCCTGAAGTCCGTTGCCTACGGCGCCATTGCGACGGTGGGACTCGCGGCGCTCACGTCCATCACGATCCTGCCCGCGATTCTGGGCATCCTGGGCAAGCGCATCGACGCCCTCAGTTTCGAGCGCTTCCGTCAAACCAAGAACACGGAGGAAATCGAGGCCAGCGTCTGGGGCCGCCTCACCCGCTGGGTGATGCGCAATCCGCTGAAGGTCACCATCCCGATCGTGGTCGGGCTGCTCCTGTTGATCGTCCCGTTGACGGGCATCAAGTTCGGTGGCATCAACGAGACGTACCTGCCGCCGGACAGCTCGACTCGTGCCGCGCAGGAACAGTTCGACGAGATCTTCCCCAGCATGCGCACCGAACCCGTCAAGCTGGTGGTGTCGAACGCCGACAACAAGGCGCTGGGCCAGATCATCAAGGAAGCCAGCGGCGCGCCGGGCCTGATCGAGAAGTTCTCCCCGGAGGGCGCGGTCAAGGACGGCGTCGTCGTCCTCAAGGCGGGCCTGGTGGACCGTAACGAGTCGAAGCCCACGATCGACTATCTGCGCGCAATGGACGCTCCCGACGGCACGCAGGTGCTGGTCGGTGGAACGCCGGCCATCGAGCAGGACAGTATCGCCGCACTGCTCGAACACCTGCCCACGATGGTGATCTCTGTCCTTTTCCTGACGACGTTGCTGATGTTCCTGACGTTCGGGTCCCTGGTGCTGCCGATCAAGGCCGCGCTGATGAGCGCCTTGGGTCTCGGCTCCACGCTCGGCATCTTGACTTGGATCTTCATCGACGGTCACGGGTCGGCCTGGTTGAACTTCACCCCGGGCCCGATCATGTCGCCGGTGCTGGTGCTCATCATCGCCATCGTCTACGGCCTCTCCACCGACTATGAGGTGTTCCTGCTCTCACGCATGGTGGAGGCGCGTGCGCAGGGCGCGAGTACCACGGAATCCATCCGCATCGGCACTGCGCACACCGGGCGGATCATCACCGCCGCCGCCCTCATTCTCATCGTCGTCACGGGCGCGTTCGGGTTCTCGGAACTGGTGATGATGAAGTACATCTCCTACGGCATGATCGCCGCCCTGATCATCGACGCCACGCTCATCCGTATGTTCCTCGTCCCGGCCACGATGAAGCTTCTCGGCGACGACTGCTGGTGGGCGCCCGCGTGGATGAAACGCATCCAGGAGAAGACGGGTCTCGCCGAGCCGATCCTCGACAGCGAACTGATGCCTGCGGACGTCCCCGAACTGACCCCCGTGGGGGCAGCACCACCGCGCAGGAAGCCTTCGGCGCCGCCCGCTCCCCGTAAGCCCGAACCGCTCACCGAGCCGATTCCGCTCGTCACCGCTCAGGCGCTCGCCGCGAAGATGTCCGAGGACGAGGCGAAAGCACGGCGCGCGGAGACCGAGGCCCGTCGGTCGGCCACGGGCAGGCCTGCCCAGCCGCCGAAGCGGGTCGACGACGCACCACCGGCCGAGCCCCCCACCACGGTTCTGCCCTCGCCGGCTGCTCCGCGTCCTGCCACCGCTCCGTCGCGCACCAATCGGCAGACCCGTCCCGCGCAACCGCCTCGCCCGGCCCAGCAGCCGCCACGGCAAGCGACCACGGCAACCGGGCCTGCCACGCAGTCTCGACCGATCGAGAGTTGGCTCGCAGACCTGCGGTCCACCTCCGCGGCGGGACCCCGCCCGGTCTCGTCTCCCGCGGAACCGCGGCCGAGCACCCCCACGCAACAGACGCCGTCGCTTCCCACCCGATCGCCGCGTTCGGTGCCGGCGCCGTACGAGCAGGAGACCCCCCAGTCGTCTCCTGCCCGGCCGGTTCCCTCGATGCCGACCCGGCGTCGTGCCCTGCCTGACCCCCCGGACCCCGCGGGTAGCACTCGACGCGCCGGTGGCACCAACGGCAACAACTCTGGTGCCACCGGCAGTCCGGGGACCAACGGCGGCACGGGGACCAACGGCTCCCGTCGACGCGGTGTCGAACACCCCCCGGCCGACCAGGAAGACACGTCGAGCGGCAGGCACCGCGCGGACGACGGCAACGCCGTCAGCGTCAGTGAACTCATCGCTCGGCAGAATCGGCGCTGACCGACGAGCCGCGCCCGGTGTCGCGCTCCGCGAATTCCCTGGCGTAACGCGTTCCCGCGAGCAGTAGCAGCAGGCCGACCACCAGGAAGGCGAGTACGCGGAACAGGCCGTCGAGCATCGCCAGGTCGAACACGAACAGTTTGGCCAGTGCGGCCGCAGTCAGCGCCAGTCCGGCACCCAGTGCGGTGTGGGCGTACTCGCGGTGAGCCAGACCGAACACGAGTGCAGCAGTGGCGGCCATCATCCACACGATCGTGGCGACGCAGTGACCGGCGATGAAGCCGACGGATGTGCCCGTAATCGCCGTACCCACCGACACCGCGACCGTGGTGACCGCATAGAGAATCACGAGTCCGGCAAGAACCCAGACGGGTTGTGCGGTAGCGCTGCGGATCAGCCGCAGCGAGTGCGCGTACCAGACGAGCAACACCACCGTGCCGACGAGAACCAACCCGGACAGCACAGTCGTGATCCCGAGCAGGTCGACCGCGCTGTACTCGTCGCCGAGGACGAACGGCGGGGCGCTGTCGAGGAAGATCAGACCACCGATCACCGCGAACGCTGCCCCGACCGCGTAGGCGATGCGAGAGGACGCCTGGCCACCGATGGTGAGGAACAGCGTTCCCATCCCTAGTACGACGAGCGGTGCACTCTCTCCGCCGGCACCGACCAGGCAGGCGAGCAACAGCGCGATGGCCCCAGTGCCTGCGAGCGCACTGCGCGCATGCAGAGGCAGCGGCCGCACCACCATCCAGGTCCCGAACATCGCGGCCGCGAGCGCGAGTGTGATCAAGGTGGACTGCACTCGGCCGAAGAGGTCTGATACCAGAAGCATCGGGACTGCGGTGGTTACGATCATCGCTGTCGCGGTGATGTCACGCCCATTTCTCCGGAGCAGCAGGATCGACGAGACCAGACCGAACGACGCGACCAGCACCGCACTGGCCAACGCCCAGTTCCTCATCTGCCCGTCGTCCGCCCCGAGGTCGACGATCACGATCAGCAGCGCGATCACCACGGGAAGGGTGCGCGTAATCGCCAGATACGGCCACACGCGGCCGAGTTGGGCCGGGAAGCCGGCCACCTGGACGACGAAGAGGAACCCGATCAAGGCGAGCGATATGCCGTCGGTGAGGACCGGGGCGAGCACCGCGGCACCCGTCACGACCAGTACGGCGAGCGGTTGCGACGACCATCTGACGGCCAGAGCGACGCCGACTCCGGCGACCCCGAGTGCCACGACCATCGCCAGGGCTGGAAGCAGCCAGTGATACACGACGGCGACGGCGACCACGTCGAGATACGCACCGGCGATACCCGTTGCGGTGAGGGCGATTCCGCCGACCCTGCCACCCGGTCGGTCGAACACACGGGCACCGAGGAGAACGAGCACGATTGACAAAATCGCTCCGGAGGCGACCCGCAGTCCCGGACCGAAGAACCCGGCCTGGGCGGCCAGGACCAGCAGCATGACAACCCCGATGAGCGTCACACCCACACCCGCGACCGCGAGGATGCGGCTGATGACACCGTCGCGTTGCCACCACGGTTCCCGGGCCACTCTGGGCGGCGGGATGGGTGCAGGCCGGAACTGCGGCGGCGCCTGGGGTACCGGAGGCGGAGGCGCAGAAGGATGAGGAGCCGGCTGCCGGTACATCGGCTGGGGAGGTTGCTGGGGCTGGGGAGGTTGCTGGACCTGCGGAGGTTGCGCCCATCCGGGCTGCGGTACGGGTCCGGGCCGAGGTGCCGGCTCGGAGGAAGGCTGCGAAACGGTCGACAACTGCGCCTGCAGGATGGCGAGATTTTCGCCCACGTGCCGCATCTGCTGGCCGAGAGCGGAGAAATCGCCGGACAGCTTGGCGATCAGACGCGGATCGACGGACGGATTCCCGGGTGTGGACATGTATTCATCGTCCGGCGACCACTGCGTTCGCACATGAGTAGACCTACTCGAGCGGGGTGGGGGTTTCGACGAACCCGCTCACTGGAACATATTGCGGAGTGAGGTGCCGAACGGATGCCGGGCAGTCACGGTGCCGAACCGGACTTTGCCGCGCACCACCAAATGCAGGGGGCCGATGGGCGGGCCGCTGCGCACCTTGTTGGTGGCGCTGCCGCCCACCGTCTCGATCCCGTTGAGGTCGACGGTCGCCTCCGCGGGGACGATCAGGGTGAGGGAACTCGCGTAGTCGTCGACATCGAGGTACACCACCTGTGTCGCCATGACCGCGCGAGTGAAGTCGAGATTTACGCTCGACACCCGGGTGTCCACTTTCAGGGACGCCGGCACACTCCATGAGCCCGTGCGGGTGACGGAGGACATCCGACCGCGGATGATCTCACCGGGCGGCGGCACGGACACGTGGTGGCCTACCGACGGTGCAGGTGCCGACGAGGGTGGGATCGGCCGCGCGGCGTACGGCCGGTCGGGATACGGGGGCGGGACGAACTCCGAGATCAGCTGTATTCCCGGGAGGTCGACGAGGACGGCATTGAGTTCGCCGCGCGTTTTCGCGGCCAGCGCCGTATCCATTCGTTCTGTGAACTCCCCCAGCGACAGCATCCCCTGGCCCACCGCTCGCTGCAGCAGTTCACCGACGTGTTCGCGCTCCGCATCGGATACGCGTAGATCCCGTGCCTCCATGCCGACCAGGTTAGTGCGCCTCCGCCGCCCGTGAGTACTTGTTAACAACGCGTTGTTAACAAGTACTCACGGGCTACTCGAGGCCCTGCTCAATGGCGTACCGGGTGAGTTCGACGCGGTTGGCCAACTGCAGCTTGCGCAAGGTGGCCTGCACGTGGTTCTCGACGGTGCGGTGGCTGAGCGACAGCTTGGTTGCGATCTGCTTGGCGCTCAATCCTTTCGCGACGAAACGCAGCACCTCCGTCTCCCGCTCGGTGAGCTTCGGAACGGCGGGTCCCCGCTCATCGGCGGGCGCACTCGACATCCGGCGATACTCGCCGAGAACCAGGCCGGCGAGGCCCGGTGTGAACACGGCCTGCCCGGCGGCGGTGGCTCGCACAGCCTCCCGCAGCTCCTCCACCGACGCGCTCTTCACGAGGTACCCGGATGCACCCGCCTTCACGGCGTCGAGGACGTCGTCGCGTTCCGACGACGCCGACAGCACGAGGACCCGGCTGTCGGGCGACACCTCGAGCACCGCAGCGGTGGCGGTCGCCCCGTTTCCGTCGGGCAGCTGCATGTCCATGAGTACGACGTCCGGGCGCGCTGCGGCGGCGCGGCGGCCTGCGGCGGCGACGCCGTCAGCCGTCGCGACGACGGTGAATCCGGCGCCCTCGAGGTCCCGGGCGACGGCGTCGCGCCACATCGGGTGATCGTCGACCACCATCACGGTGATGTGACCGCCGGCTTGCTCCTCATCCATGCTGGTCCTCTCCCTTCGGCACGCGGATCTCCCATTCGGTGCCCTGCCCGGGTTCGGTGTCGAGTTCGGCAGTCCCGCCGAGTACTCGGACCCGCCCCAGGATCGACTTCGATATTCCCATGCGCCCTTCGGCTTCCGCCTCGGCCAGTCTGCCGGGGGCGATCCCGGCGCCGTCGTCGCGCACGCTGACGATCACCTCGTCCCCGAGGTCTTCGAGCAGCACGTAAGCCCTGGCTCCGGCCCCGGCATGCTGCGCCACATTGGACAGCGCCGTGTCGACGATCGCGGCCAGTTCCGTGGCCCGTCCCCGCTCGATCGTCACCGGGTCGGCCGGCGTCGACACCGACACCGTGGTGCTGGCCCGGGTGCTCAGGAGGAGCCGCAGGTCGATCACCGCACCGCCCAGGTCTGCGGTCACCCCGGCGCCCTGTTCGGAGATCAGCATGCGCAGCGCCACCTCCTGCTCCCCCGCCAGGTCCGCGAGTTCGGCTGCGGGACCACCGATTTCGTTTCCGCGCCGACGAACGAGGGCAAGTACCTGGAGAACCCCGTCGTGGACTTCGCGGGCGAGGCGTTCGCGTTCCTCCGTCGCCGCTGCCAGCCGTACGGCCCGTTCCAGCTGGGCCTGCGCCCGTCTCGCCGTCGTGGTGGCAAGCCCGAGCGCAAGTCCGACCGACACCAGCACAGGCGCCGTGGCGTCACGCCACAAATCCAGGTTGACCTGGTCACGCACCACCGCGCTCACAGTGGCCATCAGGACACCCGATGCCATCCCCAGCCACGGCCCGCCGAAGACAGCGGCCGAGATCACCGCGTTGGTGACCCACAACGTCGTCGGCAGAGTCTGGTGGTGCTGATACCAGTCGGGGTCGGACACGAGTCTCGTCGACGCCATCAAGGCGATGACGACGAGTTGGTCCGCGATGACGATCTGATAGCGCGGGATCTTCCCGTGCGAGAGCAGCACCGCCGAGACTCCCGACCACACCGCCATCAGCGCAACGAAGAACCAACTCAGCCGCTGATGGGAGTAGTACTGAACGGACACGAACTGGTAGCTGACCGCATACACCAGGGTGACCAGCCGGAACGCCTGCGCCGCACGCCACAGCGGTGCATCCGGCTGGGTGTCTCGCTCGGCGGCTCGCACGGTCGGCCGGTAGTGCAGCCGAGTGCGGCGCTCATGGTCGTCGGTCATGGGGAACTGTCGGATCGAGAGTGTTGCGGTTCTTCCGGTTCGTCGGGTTCCGCCGGGTAGAGGGGAACGGCGGGATCGTCGACCTCGATCGCGTCGAACGTGGCCTCGGGGTCCCCGGACAGCAGCGACCGGACCGCCGTGTTGAGCACGGCGACGATGGGAACGGCGAGTAGCCCGCCGACGATCCCGGCGAGCACGATTCCGGTCGTGATCGCGAGAACCACCGCGAGGGGATGCAGTCGGACGGCGCGACCGAGCAACAGCGGTTGCAGCACGTGGGCCTCGAGCTGCATCACGCCGATGATGATGCCCAGCACGATCAGCGCGGTGAGGAAGCCTTTGGTGACGAGGGCGACGAGGACAGCGAGAAATCCGGTGAGGAACGCGCCGACGATCGGGATGAACGCACCGATGAAGACCAGCGACGCCAGGGGAAGCGCGAGGGGCACCCCCAGGATGGCGAGTCCCGCGCCGATACCGATGGCGTCGGCGGCTGCAACCGCAACGGTGGCGCGGACGTAACCGATGAGCGAGCCGAACCCCTGGCTCCCGGCCAGCCGAACGCGGGGGCGGGAAGCCGCAGGCACGAGGCGGGTGACGAACTCCCAGATCTGGCTTCCGCCGTAGAGGAAGAAGATGAGAGTGAACAGGGTCAGCAGTGCCCCGGTGAAGATCTCCCCGATGACGGTGGCCGTGGTCAGCGCACCGCTGGTGAGCTGCTCGCGGTTGTCCTGGATCGACTTGACCACGGAGTCGCCGGCCTGGTGGATCTGATCTTCGCTGAAGTGGAACGGCCCACTGGTGAACCAGTTCTGAATCTGGTCGATGCTCGCCTCGAACTGGGCGGTCAGCCCGGGAAGACCCGCGACGAACTGCTCGACCACGAACGTCATGATCCCGGCGACGACACCGATGGACACGACCAGGACCACCACCACCGCCGCAGATCGGGGCACACCCTTCTCCTGCAGCCAGTCCACGAGTGGCACGAGCAGAGCCGAGGCAAGCAGTGCGAGCCCCACAGGAATGAGCACCGTGTCGAGCCTGGCGACGATGTAGCCGAGAGTCAGCAGCCCGGCAACGATGACGAGCAGGCGCCACGTCCACTCCGCCGCCACCCGCACCACCGGATGCACGGACGCCGAGGCACGATGCCTACGTTCCGCTGCGGTCACCGGTGTCGAGCCCTCGTTCGAGTTCACCTGCGGAGCGTATCGAGCTTCACCAGGTTGCCGGGGAGTTCGCGCCCGAAACAGGCGTGTCCGGACCCATTAGGGGATGTGTCCTGCGCTGCCGAACTTGCCCACCGCTAAATTGAACGGCGTGCGGAAATCATATAGAGCGATCGCGGCGACGGTCCGCAGCAGGTGGCCGCTCTATATGGTCTCGATGCTCCTCGCCAATTTCATCGGCGCCATCCTGGTTTTCGCGTTCGTGCGCTATGGCGTGCCGATCCCCGAATCGCAGGCCATCATCGCCGACCGGGTGCGCAACGTAGCGATCTTCGGCGGCTACCTGGCCTTCGCCGCGGTGGTGAGTCTCACTGCGGCAGCGATGATGCTGCGGTCCGTCATCCGCTGGCAATTACGCGGCGGCCCGCCCACCCGCAGTGAACAGATGTCGGCGCTGCACGCACCGCTGCGGCAGGCGATCGTGCATCTGGTCCTGTGGATACTCGGCGGCATCATCTTCGTGCTGCTCACCATCACCGAGATGCCCGAACTGGCGGTCGCGGTGATCGTTACGGTGTGCATGGCCGCGACCACCACATTCGGCTTCACCTACATGCTCGGGGAACGCATTTTGCGCCCGGTGGCGGCGCGCGCCCTCAGCGAGGGGGAATTCGACCGGACCATGGCCCCCGGGGTCGGCACCCGCCTGGCGATGACCTGGGGCCTCGGCACATTGATGCCCGTCATCGGCATCATCCTGCTCTGCGTCACACAGTTGACCACCGACCTCGTGTTCTCCCCCAACGCACTCGCCTGGGCGATCATGCTGCTGTCGATCATCGCGATCGCACAGGCCTTCGCACTGTCGATGCTGACCGCCAGCCAGATCTCCGACCCCATCAAGCAGTTGCGGCGGGCCATCGAACGGGTCCAGCGCGGCGCCACCGACGTGCGGGTGGAAGTGTTCGACGGAAGCGAGATCGGACGGCTGCAGGTCGGGTTCAACCGGATGATGCGCGAGTCCGACGAGCGGCGACTGCTGCGTGAACTGTTCGGCCAGCATGTCGGGGAGGACGTGGCACGGCGAGCACTCCAGTTCGGCACCGAACTCGGGGGCGAGACGAGGTTCGTGGCCGTTCTGTTCGTCGACATGGTCGGGTCCACCGGTGCGGCGGCCGAACGTCCGCCCGGCGAGGTGGTGAATCTGCTCAACGAGTTCTTCCGCGTCGTCGTCGATGTGATCGACCGACACCACGGATTCGTCAACAAGTTCATGGGTGACGCGGCTCTCGCAATCTTCGGCGCCCCGCTCGACCGCCCGGACGCCCCGACCGCGGCACTGGCAGCTGCGCGGGAGCTGAGGTTCGCGCTCCACGAGATCACCGGTCTCGACATCGGGATCGGCGTGTCCGCGGGCCTGGCCGTCGCCGGAAATATCGGTGCCGCAGAACGATTCGAGTACACCGTGATCGGCGACCCCGTCAACGAGGCGTCGCGACTCACCGAGCTCGCCAAGCTTCATCCCAGCCGCGTCCTGGCGTCCACCAGCGCGCTGTACTTCGCCGACGAGGAGGAGCAGGCGCACTGGGAGCTGGGCGAACAGGTGCAGTTACGTGGGCGTCGTCGCAATACCCATCTGGCTTGGCCGGAGGACTATCCGGAGTAATCCGCTACCCGTTGGTTACGCTTGGGATGTGGCCCTGCCTCGTTCCGACCCGCCCACTGCCGAGCCCCCTCGGCAGCGAAGTCGATTCTGGTGGATCAAATGGCTGCTCGGGGCCGGGCTGCTCGCCCTCCTGACCATCGAGGGCATCTACCTGTGGCCGACCCTCAGCGATTCGTGGAAAGCACTCACCGAGATCCACTGGGGATGGGTCGCTGCCTGCATCGCGGCGCAGGCGGTGTCGCTGAGCGGCTACGGCGCCGTCCAGCAGCGGTTGCTTCGAGCCGGAGGCGTCGTCGTCTCCCAGTTGAAGTCCGTGTCCGTCATCTACGCGAGCACTGCGATGGCCGTCAGCCTGCCGGCAGGCCAGGTCTTCTCCACCGCGTTCACCTACAAGCAGACCCGAAAGTGGGGCGCGACGCCTGTCGTCGCATCGTGGCAGCTCGCGATCTCCGGTGTGATCGCCGCAGGCAGCCTCGCGTTCCTCGGCGTGGCCGGCGCGTTCGCCGTCGGAACCAGAGTCAGCCCCATCACCCTGGTGCTGTCGCTGATCGCCGCATTCGCCCTGTTCTACGGCTTGCGATACATATCCCGTAACCCCGACTGCATCGAGTCGACGGGACATCGGGTTCTCACTCGGTACAACAGGTTCCGTAAGAACCCTCCGGAAACAGGCGTCGAGCGGTGGAAGGAGATCCTCAGCCAGCTCGATTCGGTGGAGCTGGGCCGGCGCGATTCCCTCGCCGCCTTCGGGTGGTCGGCGGTGCACCGCCTCGCCGATGTGGCCTGTCTCGGGTTTGCCTGCTGGGCCGTCGGCGCCGAACCCTCGTTCGCCGGTTTGCTGATCGCGTTCGCTGCCGCCAAGGCGGTTGCCAGTATTCCGCTGGCACCGGGGGGACTCGGGTTCGTCGACGGCACCTTGATCGCCACCCTGACGGCGGCGGGAACGACGGCGTCGCAGGCGCTCGCAGCCGTCTTCGTCTACCGCATGGTCAGTTACATCCTCGTGGCCCTGATCGGGTGGATCGTCTTCCTCATTCTCTTCCGCCACAATCAGCACGAGGACCTGGAGATGGACCTCGAGTTCGAGCGCCGGGACCAGCCGGGAGCGGAACACACCCCGCACAGCACCGGCGAAGCCGACACTGCCTAGCTGCTGGTATTTTCGCGCCGAGCCTCGGCGAGCTGGTCTTCGAGCGAGACGATGCGGCAGGCCGCTTCGACTGCCGTGCCGCTGTCGACGAGCTCCCGGACGCGGGCGGCAAGCCGGAGCTGACGTCGCGAATAGCGTCGATGCCCGCCCTCCGAGCGGTACGCCACCAGCAATCCCATGTCGTCGAGACTCCGAAGAAACGCTGCGGTGACACCGAGAAGATCGGCGGCGCGCCCCATGGTGTAGGCGGGGTAGTCGTCGTTGTCGAGTTCATTGGTGGTGCCGGTGGAGTTATCCACAGTTCCTGCGTCGAGCCCTTCCTTGCGTCGTAAGGGACCCCGGCGCGAGCTCGCGCCGGGGTCCGAAGGGGTTATAGCTGCACCGGCCGCGGCCGGCACAAGGACAGGACATTCATTGCATACGGATCCTGATGATGGATACGCAACACCCGCCTCTCACCTCGACTTCTTGTGAACAGCGTGAGTAGCTGACCTTCTCCTTCTCACGCCGGGTGTTCGGGGGGCGGAGCCACCTCTTCGTGCTTCCGGCTCCGCCCCGTGCCTTCGTCTTTCCTCGGTAGCCCGTCGGCCACCCCGCTAGTTGATTCCCTCTGTTGACGATCAATACTTTAGAACCGCCGGTACCAAAAGTCTACAGTCTCGGCTGGAGATTTTGAGGAGATGGTCAAGCACGGTCCGCGTCGCCCCGGATGCTGCGCATCCTCCACAAGAACAAGAGTCGGCCGTGCCCGTGGGTCGCATGTGCCGCCGCATTACGCTGACCGGGTGAAGAAGTTCCTTCCCGCACTTGTCGTCGATGTCGTGCTCGTGGTCGTCTTCTGCGCCATCGGCCGCCGGAGCCACGACGAAGCCAACGCGCTGACGGGACTCGCCATCACGGCATGGCCCTTCCTCAGCGGCCTCGCCGTCGGCTGGGCCGCGACCGTAGCGCTGTACCGCGACAAGTTCGACGCGGTGTTGATCGTGCCGACGGGGCTGCTGGTGTGGTTCTCGACGCTGGTGGTCGGCATGCTGCTCCGCGTCGTCAGCGGTCAGGGCACGGCCTTCAGTTTCATCCTGGTGGCGGGCACTGTTCTGGCGGTGTTCCTTCTCGGCTGGCGTGCGGTCGCGAGAGCCGTCACGAAGGTACGCACGCCCAGCTGATCGGCAGCGGATCCGCCGCGTCGCCGCCCGAACCGACGTGCGAAGTGGGACAGTCGTTGCATGAGTGACACCGTCGATCCGCGGCAGGACGAAAAGCGAGCCGACACCGGTTTCTTCGGCCAGCCGTTCGCACTCGCGAACCTGTTCGGCGTGGAGATGTGGGAGAGGTTCTCGTTCTACGGGATGCAGGGCATCCTGATCTACTACCTCTACTATTCGGCAGCCGACGGCGGGCTCGGAATCTCCGAGGCCTCGGCCACCAGCATCGTCGGCGCCTACGGCGGCACGGTGTACCTCTCGACGATCCTCGGTGCGTGGATCGCCGACCGGCTCCTCGGTTCCGAGCGCACCCTGTTCTACAGCGCAGTACTAGTCATGCTCGGGCACATCGCACTGGCCGTCTTCCCGGGCCTGTGGGGTGTGGGGGTCGGACTCGTCTGTGTGGCCTTCGGCAGTGGCGGTCTGAAGGCGAACGCGACCTCGCTGGTCGGCGACCTCTACGACGAGCACGATGAGCGCCGCGACGCCGGGTTCTCCATCTTCTACATGGGTATCAACCTCGGTGCCCTCGTCGGTCCCCTGCTGACCGGCTGGGCGCAGGACACCATGGGCTTCCACGCCGGTTTCGCCCTCGCCGCCGTCGGCATGGCGTTCGGTCTGGCCCAGTACACGCTGGGCCGCAAGCATCTGCGCGGCATCGGTGCGACCGCCCCCAACCCGCTTCCGTCGGACCAGCGCACCAAGTGGATCGCCATCGCCGCCGCAGCAGTGATCGTGATCGCCGCGGCGTGCCTGACCGGTCTGGTCACCACGAGCAACATGTCGGATGTCGTCGTGGCGCTCACTGTCGTCGCGGCCGTCGGCTACTTCGCCATCATCCTGTCGAGTCGCCGCATCACCGCGATCGAGCGGAGCCGGGTCTACGCGTTCATTCCGATGTTCATCGCGAGTGCCGTCTTCTGGTCACTGTTCCAGCAGCAGTTCACGATGGTGGCTCTCTTCGCCGACAAGCGACTCGACCGCAACCTGTTCGGATGGGACTTCCCGCCCTCCTGGGTGCAATCGATCAACCCGGTCTTCATCATCATTTTCGCGGGCGTGTTCGCCGCCGCATGGACGAAGCTCGGGCCGCGCCAGCCGTCCTCCCCCGTCAAGTTCGCGATGGGCACCATGATCATGGGGCTGGCGTTCCTGGCGTTCATTCCGATGTCCGGTGGTGGCGCCAACAGCGCTCCGCTGCTCGGCCTGTGCGGCATCCTCCTGCTGTTCACCTTCGCGGAACTGCTCCTGTCGCCGGTCGGGTTGTCGCTGTCGACCAAGCTCGCACCGGAGGCTTTCCACACGCAGATGGTTGCCCTGTTCTTCCTGTCCGTGGCGCTGGGTACCGCGATGGCGGGCACGTTGGCCGGTTTCTACAACGAGAACAACGAGGTTCCCTACTTCACCGCTATCGGCGTCGGGTCCATCGCGGTGGGCGTGCTGCTGGCGGTCGGCTCACCGTGGATCAAGCGTCTGATGAAGGGAGTGCATTGACCCCGGTTCGTGGTCGTCCGCTCATCGCATCCACAGCCACCCGGCGAGGCCGAACCCTGCCACCGCGATCACGACACGGAGTATCGACGGCGGAATCCGCTTGACCACCGGCGGGCCGCACCACCCGCCGGCGAGGGCACCGATCGCCATCGCCGCCGCGGCGCCCCAGTGAACGGGTCCGAACACCGCGAAGCCGAGAGCCGCCACGAGGTTCGCGATACCCAGGAGGAAGCTCTTCAGGATGGTGGCGCGCCAGATCGTCTCGGACGTGAGGATCAGCGCGCTCGCCAGGAAGATCACGCCGGCTCCCGCGCCGAAATAGCCGCCGTAGATTGCGACGACGAACAGGGACAGCATGTAGGTACGGGGCAGGTCGCGCTCCCCTGCGAACGCGCGGATTCGCGGCTGCAGGAGCAGGGCTAGCGCGGCGAACGCCACCATGAACGGCACCACGGCCTCGAAGGAACCCTCGGGGGCGCCCAGGAGGATGGCGGCCCCGACTATTCCACCGGCAGCGGACGCCAGCACCCAGCGCCACAACTTCGGGCCCGTGTCCGCCACCTCGCGCGTCGAGTTGGAGAGCGCGCCGACGCCGACGGCCACCATCGCAACGGTGTTGGTGACGTTCGCGGTGACAGGCGGCAGTCCCGCGGCGAGTAGGGCCGGGTACGACACGATGGAGGCCAGTCCGGTGACGAAGCCGACCAGTCCCGCGAAGAACCCCGCGACGACGAGTAGACCGATATCGAGCAGGGGCACAGGTGAAAAACTTACCCTTGCGTACTTACTCCTTCAGCGCCGCCGCACGACACCGGTGAACGCAGGGTCAGCTCGCCGGCTTGGCCATCTCCCGGAACAGCATGTCGGTCATCTTCACGGCGCGGTCGCCACCGTCCGCGTCGGCAACGAGCACCGCGAAGGCGAGGTCTCCGCGGGATCCGTAGAACCAGCGGTCATCGCCGCTGGCCCCGTTCATGCCGATGAGGTCGGGGTAGCCGTTCAGCAGAGAAGCGCCGCCGCGCACCACGTTGTCCCGCATCATTGCGCGCAGCTGATCGGTGACGTTCGCGGGAAGCGGCTGCGCCCCCACCTCGGTGGTCCCCGGCTGACCCTGCACGATCATCGGTGCGGGCGCACTGCCCCGGGCGATCGACGCCGCCACCATCGCCATTCCGAACGGTGTCACGGCGGGTAGGTCCTCGTTCTTGCGGTTCATCACCTGGTTCATTCCCGACTGGTCGGCAGTGAACACCGCGGTCTGGTGGTCGAGCCCCGGAACGTTGTAGTTCATCCCGAGTCCGAATTGGTTCCCTGCCTTCGCGATGTCCTCCATCGAGAGCGACGACGGGTCGACGCCCTTCTGCAGTCCTGCGGCCTTCTTGATCAGGTCGAGGTTCGACCCGGCCGGGTAGAGACCCTGGAAGGTGATCGGCCCCTGCTCCATCGCCTGGTTGTTCTGCGCGGCGGCGAGGACGGCCCCGGTGGACGGCTGGATCGCGATGATCGAGGCCGGGGTGCCCACACTGACCACCGCTTCCTCCGCAGCCAACTGCAGCCGCGAGTCCATGGTGGCGACGATGTCGGGTCCGGGTGGGCCCTGGAATCCCGCCTGCGGGATCAGCGTGCCGTCGGGATCGACGAGGTGCACGGCCCAGCCGGCGGTGGCGTCACGGTTCGCTTGCCACACCTTCCGCAGCGGGTCGAGCAGCGGGGTGGTGATGCGGCGATCCGCTGTGATCAGTTTCGGTGTCTTGATCACCACGACCCCGGGGATGTTCAAGTCCTCCTCGAGGTACAGGTAGTCCTGATCGCGCAGGAGGACTGCGGTGACCTGCTCTCCCGGTTTCTGGGCGAGATCGGCCATCATCGTGTCTGCCGTCACCAGCGGAGCCACCGGTTCGAGAACTTCGGCAAGGCGGCGGGTAGTCGCGACGGGATCCGGCATCGTGGCCGGATCCAGGGTGATCGCATTGATGGTCTGCTCGTTCATCAGCAGCGCACCGGCGGCGTCGAAAATCCTGGGCGGAGCGGCGTCCGTCCGGTCGTAGCGGACGATACGCCCGTTACCGAGGTCGGGCGCGAGGATCGACGGATCCCACGAGATGCGCCAGCCCACCGACAGATGCCGTACGCCGCCCTGCACCTGATAGCTCCAGTCCTTGCCCTTACCGAAGTTCCACGCGGCACCGACGGTGAAGAATCCGGAGTCGGAGCCGAGGTCCATGAACTGGGTGAGGTCGAACTGGGCGTCCTCGGGTTTCAAGCCGTCGAACATCTGCTGAATCGCCGACTCTGCGGCGTTGGGATACGAGGTGTGTGCGGCAGCGGCAGCGGCATCGCGCTCGTTCAGCGCTTCGACGAAGGAGGCGACGACCGACTTGGCGTCGGCCTCCTCTGTTGACATCACGCAGGACGCCAGAACGACCGCTGATATCACAGCCGTTATGAGGGCGATCACGTATTTGTTGCGGCGTCCAAGCGATCGTCCATTCCCCATGTCCACCATCTTGCTTTCAGTCACATGCGTAACAAGCACAACTTGCCTACGAAGGAGTTACGGTTGAGCCACAACTTATCTCGTCGAGCACGACCAGCGAACCGGTTTAGCGCAGAAAACGCCCCGCGGCCTGCACAGCAGGGGCCGAGCTGTCTCCTGTGGCGACAAATACGGCAAATGCGAGATCGTCCTTGATTCCGACGAACCAGCCGTGTGCCGGACCGTTACCGGACTCCGCCGTGCCGGTTTTTCCGAGCAGTCCCGGAATGTCCTGCAGCGCAGTAGCGGTACCGCCGGTCACAGTTTCACGCATCATAGTCCGCAGATCCGCGGTCACCTCGGCAGGCACCGGCGGGGCCGTCCGATCGGCAGTGCCCGGCTGGCCCGCCACGATCATGGGCGCCGGCGTGGAGCCGTGAGCGATCGACGCCGCGACCAATGCCATTCCGAAGGGGGACGCGGTCACCTGACCCTGACCGATCGCCGATTCGACACGAGCCGCCGGGCTGTCGGCGATCGGTACGTTGCCGGTCACGGTTGTCAAACCCGGTGTCACATAATCCACCCCGAGTCCGAACTGCAGGGCCGCGTTCTGTAGGGCATCGGCCGGAAGCCCCACAGCCAACCGGCCCATCGTGGTATTGCACGATCGGGCGAAGGCGGTGTGCAGCGGGACCTGACCAAGGTCGAATTGATCGTCGTTGGGTATCTGCCTGCCCTCGATGTTCTCGGTTCCGGGGCAGGGCAGCACCGTGTCGATGGTGGCGGATCCAGCCTGCAGGGCAGCCGACGTCGTGACCGTCTTGAAGGTGGACCCCGGCGGGTACAGGCCGGTGAGCGCGATGGGGCCGAGCGCGTCGGCGGGAGCGTTCTGCGCGACCGCCAGCACGGCACCGGTGGACGGGCGCAGGGCGACGATCGCGGCCTGCTGCGGCGTGTCCGCCAGTGCCCGCTCGGCCGCCGTCTGCATCGGGAGGTCGAGGGTGGTCGTGATGTCGGGGGCGACGGGGCCGTCCTCCCCCGCGATGCTCTCCGCCGAGCCGTCGGCTGAGACCAACTGGACGGCCCACCCGGCGGAGGTGTCCTGCCCCTGCTGCCACAGGTCGGCGAGTCCGGACAGCGTCGGGGATGCCAGTGCCTTGTCGGTGCTCAGCAGTCGCGCCTGCGGGACGAGCGTCACCCCCGGAAGTGCGGTCAGTTGCGCCTCGATGGGCGCCAGATCCTCCGCACGCAGGCTGATCGCGGTGACGGGTTTGCCCTGGGCATCGGCCACATCCTTCTGCAGCGACGCCGGGGTGATCGTGGGTGCGAGGGGGGCGAGCAGCGCTGCGACTGCGGCGGTGTCCGCACCCTGGTCCAGGTTCACCAGAGTGACCACTTGCTCCGTGAGAATCGGCGCGCCCGACGCCGACAGCACCTTCGGCGGCCGCCCGGTCGTCGGGGTGTAGCGAACGGTCGTGTCTTCCGTGAGCCCGGGCGCAAGCACAGCCGGGTCCCAGGTGATCTTCCAGTCGTCACCCTGCTTCGCCGCGTTGCCACTCGTGCTGTACTTCCACTGCTGACCTTCGGCGAAGGGCCAGGTGACCTCCATCGTGAAGGTTCCGGCGCCGTCGCCCGACTCCTGCACTTCGGTACGGGCAAAGGTTCCGTCCTTGTTGCCCAGCCCGTCGTAGAGGGCGGTGATGGCCGCCGATGCGGCGGCGGGGTCGGTGGTGAGGGCCGCGGCTGCCTGGACGTCGTCGGCATTCAGAGCATCGACGAATTCCTGGCTGACGGTATCCGGCTGATCCGGTCCGAAGAGGCCGCAGGCGGACAGCGTCATCGCGAGGACGGCCATGCCGGCGGTGGCCTTACGTCTGGGGCCGGTGGGACTGTGACGAACTGTTGAGGTGCGCACGTAGTCGATCATGCCTGAGATGCTGGCGGCCCTGACGATAAGGGTGTAATCATGTAATCAGTGCTTCGTCACACAGACAGAGCACCCAGGCTCCCAGGAGGACGCCATGAAGAACGCCCAGGCCCCCGGAGACCGCCGTTTCGGCCGTCCCGGCGGATGGCAGCAAGCAGATGTTCCCGATGCGAGCGACGCGGCCGACTGGTTCGCCGGCCGACTGCCCGACGACTGGTTCACCGGGCCGGCCACCGTCGAGGTCGACCGTGAGGAGATCGTCGTCGTGGGAGAGCTGCCTCCCGTCGAGTCCGGCGACTCCGCCTCGGAGGCCGCCGTCGACGGGCGCATCGCACGCTTCCGCGAGAGCACTCGCGCCGACCGAATGCGCATCGCACACGAGGCCGAACTCCGCTACGGACGGAAGGTGGCGTGGGGAGTCACCCTCGACGGCCGCCGCTCGCTGTTCACTCACCTCGCCGTGCCGGTGATGACCCGACTTCGCCAGCCCGAACGCAAGGTTCTCGACACACTGGTCGACGCCGGGGTGGCGCGATCTCGCTCGGACGCCCTGATGTGGACGGTTCGACTCGCAGGCAAGCACAGTGAGCAGTGGCTCACCGAACTGCGCGAGGCGATGGCGAAGGTGGACGAACTGCGCGCGGACGGCCCGCAGATTTAATTCGATTGCCGCGGCATCGGGTGGGCCCTACCCTGAACTCACCCGATGCGCGCAGGGCGCGTCAGACGAAAGGACACGGGCCGTTGCTCCTGACGAGGTAGTTCCGCGAGTCTTCATCCGCACACACCTCGGAGTACCCCATGGCCCAGTCGTATCTGTCCCTGTCCGATCTCACTTTTTCATGGCCTGACGGCGAACCCGTCTTCGACGGCGTCGACGCCGTGTTCGGCTCGGGCCGTACCGGCGTGGTCGGCCTCAACGGCACCGGAAAATCCACCCTCCTTCGCCTGATCGCCGGCGTACTGCAGCCCGACCGGGGGTCGATCGTGACACGCGGGGAGGTGGCCTACCTGCCGCAGGACATCACCCTCGATCCGGGTCTGCGGGTAGACCGCATCCTCGGTATCGCTGATCTTCGCCACTCGCTGCACCGGATCGAATCCGGGGTGGGCACCCCTGAGGACTTCGACGCTGCCCAGGGTCGCTGGGACATCGAGGAACGCGCGATCTCGACGCTGCACAAACTCGGGCTCGAGCGGGTGCTCGGATCCGCGAGCGACCTCGATCGCACGGTCGGGACGCTGTCCGGGGGTGAAACGGTCCTGCTCGGCCTCACCGCAAAGCTGCTGACCGAACCCGAGATACTTCTGCTCGACGAGCCCACCAACAATCTGGACGGAAGCTCGCGCCGCAGGCTCTACTCCGTCGTCGAGCAGTTCTCGGGCGCCATGCTGGTAGTCAGCCACGACCGTGATCTGCTCGACCTGATGGACGCCACCGCGGAGCTACGCGGCGGCGGTATCCGGATGTTCGGCGGCAACTTCAGCGTCTACCAGGAGATCGTGGAGGCGGAGCAGGAAGCTGCATTGGCCGCGGTGCGGGACGCGCGTGGTGACGTACAAAAGCAGAAACGGGAGCTCGCCGAGGCGCGGATCAAGCTGGATCGGCGCAAACGCTACGGCCAGAAGATGTTCGAGACCAAGCGTGAACCGAAGATCGTGATGGGGATGCGGAAGCGTCAAGCCCAGGAATCGGCGGGAAAGCTGCGAAACAACCACATCGCGAAGGTCGACGAGGCCAGGGAGTCGTTGACGGAAGCGGAAAGTGCGGTCCGGGACGACCGCGAGGTCCGCATCGAACTTCCCGACACGGAGGTGCATTCGGGCCAGGACGTGATTTCGGTGCACGACCTGGAACTCGGCAGCGGACAACGGGTGTCGCTGCACGTCGTCGGGCCGGAGCGTATCGCACTGGTCGGGCGCAACGGTGTCGGCAAGACGACGCTGCTCGACGCAATCGTGGCAGCGGGACCGCGCGTACCGTTCAAGTCCCTGCCACAGCGGCTCGACGTCTTCGACGAGACGCTCACGGTGGCGCAGAATGTCGCCGCCGCCGCGCCGCACGCCTCGCAGGAGCAGATTCGCGCACAGTTGGCTCGGTTTCTGTTCCGCGGGAACGACTCCGACGTGCTCGCCTCGGCATTGTCGGGCGGCGAGCGGCTGCGAGCAGCTCTCGCAACGATGTTGCTGGCCGAACCTGCACCCCGCCTGCTACTGCTGGACGAACCGACGAACAACCTCGACCTCCCGAGTCTGTCGCATCTCACGCAGGCGCTCCGCAGCTTTCGGGGAGCACTGATCGTGGTGAGTCACGACCGTCGTTTTCTCGAGGACATCGGGGTGACGCGGCGGCTCGAACTCACCGAGGACACGCTGCTGTAGGACCGGCGGAAAGATCGTGCACACTGGGCGGGTGAAGCACGCTACCAATCCCGTCGACGGTGTCCGGGTCGCGTACGAGACCGTCGGCGACGGGGAACCCTTCGTCCTCATCCACGGCACTGCGCTGTCACATGCCATCTGGCGCGGGTTCGGTTACGTTCGCGCACTTCGGGATCGGTACCGGTTGGTCCTCGTCGATCTGCGTGGACACGGCCGCAGCGACAAACCGCACGATCCTGCCTCGTATGCCATGGACTTGATGAGCGCCGACATCGTGGCGGTCCTCGACGAGGTCGGGCTGCCCAGCGCGCACGTTCTGGGCTATTCGCTCGGTGGGCGTGTCGCGCTGGCACTGGCGGTTCAGTACCCCGAACGCCTCGAGAGTCTGATCATCGGAGGCGGCAGCAGCCTCCCGCAGGCCGGCGCATTCGATCGCTTGTTCTTCCCCGGCTGCATCGACGTGCTCGAGCAGGACGGGATGGATGCGTTCCTCGAACGATGGAATGCCCGGCGCTCCTGGCCGATCGACGCAGGCACCCGTGCGGCATTCAAAGCCAACGACGCGAAGGCATTGGCCGCGTACATGCGGCGTTCGGGTGACGAACCGGGTGTAGACGACGAGGTGCTACGCCGGATAACCGTCCCGACGCTGCTGTTCGTCGGCTCCAAGGATGCCGAACGCCTGGGTGACACGCGGCGGGCGGCGTCCCTCATCCCGGGGGCGTCGTCGGTGATTCTTCCCGGCTTCGACCACTCGAGCGCGGTGGCCGCGAGCACCGAAGTGCTCGCGGCCGTCGAGCCGTTCCTGGCTTCGGTGTGAACGGCTACACCCACTCCACCAACTGGATGATCACTCCGTTCGGGTCGCTCATCTGGAAGTAGCGCTCACCCCAGGGTTCCGTTTCGATGGGCGTGACGATCGGGACACCCTCGGCCTGCAGCCGCTCGTACTCGGTGTCGATGCCGTCGACGACCAGCGCGATGAGCAGTCCCTGCCCAGCCGCACCCGCGATGTGCGCGGGCTTGAACGTTTCGAGTCCTGTCCGCAGGAAGACCAGGCTGAAGCCGACGTCCTCACGCTTCAGCGACACGAATCCGTCGGCTGCCATGTCCTCGACGAAACCGAGATGGGTCTTGGCGAAATCGGCCGATGCAGTCGGGTCGGCGACGTTCAGTGACAGTGCGCTTGCCGTGACCTTCACAGTGGTGTCCTTTCCTTGACGACACCCCTCTAACGTACGCCGTACGATATTTGTTCCCGAGGCGTCGACGACCTCAGACGCCGAGCAGACCCTTCGCGATGTGCGTCACCTGAATTTCGTTGCTTCCGGCGTAGATCATCAGCGACTTTGCGTCGCGCGCCAGTTGCTCGACCCGATACTCGGCCATGTAGCCGTTACCACCGAACAACTGCACCGCCTCCATCGCCACGTCGGTGGCCGCGCGCGAGGAGTACAACTTCATCGCCGATGCCTCTGCCAGCGTCACCGGGTCCCCCGCCTCCGCCCGTTCGATGGCATTGAAGACCATGTTCTGGACGTTCATCCGGGCAATTTCCATCTCGGCCAACTTGAGCTGCACCAGCTGGAACTGTGCGATCTCCTTGCCCCACAACTTGCGGGACTTGGCGTAGTTGACGCACAGACGGTGACATTCGTTGATGATCCCGAGCGACAACGAGGCGATGCCGATACGTTCGGCGGCGAAGCTCTCCTTCGCACTGGACTTCCCGTCGGATGCGCCGCCCTCTTCCGTCTCGCCGAGCAGTCGATCGCGGCCGACGCGGACGTTGTCGAAGAACAACTCACCGGTGGGCGAGGAGTTCATCCCCATTTTCTTGAACGGCGCCCCCTGGGTGAGTCCCTCCATGCCCGCGTCGAGGACGAACGTAAGCACCTTGCGGTCGCGGCGGTCAATCGACGCGTCGCCGTCGTCGAGCTTCGCGTACACGATCATGACGTCGGCATAGGGCCCGTTGGTGATGAACGTCTTCTGCCCGTTGAGGATGTAGTCGTCTCCGTCGCGCCGGACATAGGACTTCATGCCACCGAAAGCGTCCGAGCCGGAATCGGGTTCGGTGATGGCCCAGGCGCCCACTTTCTCGAAGGTGACCAGGCCGGGTAGCCAACGTTCCTTCTGCGCCAGAGTGCCTCGACTGCGGATGGTGCCCGCCGCCAGGCCGAGGCTCACGCCCAGGGAGGCGACGAGCCCGAGACTCACCCCCGCCAGCTCGGCATTCATGATGACGCCCATGCTGCCCGCACCGAGACCGGCCGAGTTCTCGCCTTTCTCCGCGGATCCGGGGTCGTCGCCGCGTTCGCGGGCCAGCGACTTCTCGAGGGCGTCCCGCGCCATCTCGTCGATACCGAAAGTGGCGAAGAGCTTGCGGATGATGTCGAACGGAGGCAACTCCCCGGTCTCGAGCTTGTCGACGTGGGGTCGAATCTCCTTGTCGATGAAGCCGCGGATCGCGTCGCGGAACATCAGATCGGTGTCGGACCACTGATACATGCCGGGGACTCCAGTCGCTGAAAAGACAAGGACACTTCCCCGCAAATATAGAACAGGTTCTCGTTATTGGGAACGAGAACGCGCCCGCTACCGGATGAGCCCCAACCGTTGCGCCAGCCAGGGCGTTTCCTTCTCCAGTCCGGCAGACCACACGGCGAAGCTGTGACCCCCGGGGACCTCGAGGTACTGCACATCCATGCCCGCATCCTTCGCGGCCTGAAAAACCTTCTGCGCGCCGGGCCGGTAGTCCGCGTCGTCGCTGCCGACGACGAAGACCCCGGCCGAGTCCGGGTACTTCTTCGTCGCCATCAGATCGAGCGGATTGACTTTCTCGAATGCAGACTCGCTTCCGCCGAACGCTGCGTCGAGCGTCCGCTGACGATCACCGAGTGTGGGCTCCTCCTGCCCGGAGATGTCGAGGAACGTGGGGTACACCTCGGGATAGTTGGTTGCCATCTGCAGCGAACAGGTGCCGCCGTAGGAGAGGCCACCTATCGCCCAGGCTCGAGGGTCCCGGTTGACCTGAAGGTTCGAGGTCACCCAGGCCGGAACATCTTTGGCCAGATAGGTGGCCACGTTGCCCAGGGGCGAGTCGACGCACAACGGGTTCGCGATCTGTGAGCCGGTAGCGTCCGCAACCACGACGACGGGAGCGAGACCTTCGTGCTCGGCCGCGAAGGCATCCATCGTAGAGGTCAGCTTGCCTCCCGCGAGCCAGTCCTCCGGAGCGCCGGGCTGACCGGCGAGAAGTATCAGCACGGGCAGGAGAGGTCGAGGGTTCGTGAAATACGCAGGAGGCAGGTAGATTTCGGCGTCTAGGGCGGTGAAATTCGATTGCGTGGCGGGGATGTGCGCGGTGAGGACGCGACCCTGATCGCCCATCCCCGGCGGAGGAGTCCACGACGCGTCGAGTGGCGTCCCGGTGACAACCTTTTCGGTGACACCCCCCAGATCGTGAAGATCCACGCGATCGAACGGTTCGTCTCCGAAAGCGGTGCCCACAGTGGGATACGCGTCGAACACCAGATTGATCTGCGTCGCCGACGCGAGCACGACGGCGATCACCGCCAGTACCGACACCGCCGCCGATGCCGCCGTACGTCCGGCCCGAATCCTCGGAATCAGCAACAGAATTGCGGCCAGACCCACCCCGATCCACACATAGATGGAAATTTCGATCGGGTCGGGAAAGGGTCGGAGGACCTTCTCGACAGCGATGTAGACGGCGAGGGTGACCACGGCGGCCACGGCGAGACAGAGCGGCAGGGCTTTCTTGCGAAACCACGGGGCGCGGGCGGCCAGCAACCACACGCCACCGAGTGCGCCCAGGCCGGTGAGAATCCAGGGCAGAGGCCCTGAAATCACGGTGAGGTCGCTGAGCCATTTCACGTCACGAAGCCTAGAGCGCGAACCCGCACTGCGTCGGCTACTCGAAGCGACCGTTAAAATCGTGTGGTGACATTCATCAAGGTCTGCGGTCTGCGTGACCAAGCCTCGGTCGATCTGGCCGTGCGACTCGGTGTCGACGCCGTGGGCTTCGTCTTCGCCGAGAGCGTGCGCCGAATTGCGGTGGAGGATGCGGCGTCGCTGATCCGCTCCGTCACCGGTCCCACCGTGGCGGTGGGGGTGTTCAAGGGAAGTTCTGTGCCGGAGGTGATCGAGGTCGCGGCCGCAGCCGGGCTCGGCGCCGTCCAGGTGCACGATGTGAGGTCCGCCGAGGACGTCACCCGATTGCGAGAGGCAGGGCTCACCGTGATCCGTGCGGTGGTTGCCGGGGATTCGTCCGGCGATTTCGGGGCCGACCGCCTCCTCGTCGACGGGGCGACAGCCGGCGCGGGAGTGCCGTGGGACTGGGCGGGGCAGGCCCGACCCGATGGTGAGTGGATCCTCGCCGGCGGCCTGAATCCCGGCAACGTCCGGACCGCAATCGACGCCACCGGCGCGTGGGGTGTCGACGTGTCGAGCGGTGTGGAATCTTCCCGCGGCGTCAAGGACGCGGCGCTGATCGAGCAGTTCGTTTCCGCGGTCCGATCGGGGGCGTGACTCAGTCGGGCATCCCTGTCACGGAATCTTCGGCATCCCAGGAGGCAAGGACGGTGCGGATACCCACCACTAACGCCAACGGCTGGTCGATCATCACGTGATGCCCTGCGTCGGGGATGTCCGTCACCAGCGCGGTCGGGCCGAATCGCGCCCTTATAGTCTTCATCATCTCTTCGTCGACGATCCCGTTCTCGGCACGAAAGTACGCGATGCGGCAGCGGGGTTCTGCCGCGACCAGCCGATCGCTGCCGCTGCGTGCGAAGAATGCGGGGTCGAACTTCCACGACCAGCCGCCCTCCACCCCCCGCATCGAGGTCTCCGCGACGTGGTCGCGGACGGCCGGAACCGCCGACTCCTGCGGCGGCACGAACCGGAAATGCGCGAGCGCATCGGCCTTGCTCGGATACACCTTCTTGGGCCCGAACGCCCGCTGCTGCCGCGCCGCTTCCTCCTCGGGTGTCTGGGCGCGAATGGGTGAATCGATCAGTTGGACCCCGGCCAGATCCTCGCCGAACAACTGGGCGGCCACATACGACACCATTCCGCCCATGCTGTGTCCGACGAAGACCGGTGGACCGGAGATACCAGCGGGTTTCGCGACGGCCAGGGCCTCTTCGGCCCACTGCTCGAGCCCGTAGTGCTCGCGAGAGTCACTGTCTCCGTGTCCGGAGAGATCGAGCGCGACCACCCGTCGTCCGGTGGCCAGCATGGGTGCGACATGATCCCACCACCTGCTGTGTGCCGCTCCACCGTGCACCAACACGATTCCGGGGGATCCCGTCGGCCCCCACGCGCGGTACCGAATCTGTGCGCCGGCCACATCTACCTGGCCGACCTCCACCGGGCAGGCCAGGGCCGAGGCGAACCAGCGGGGCACGTCACGCTGCACGTTGCTCATCAATCGAACATACCGATCACTTTTCCCGACGCTGACGAAGGTCGAACATCGCGGCGACAGCACGGTCGACCACGGGAAACTTGTCCGGGGCCAGGTCGTGGCGCGCACCGTCGAACTCGACGAGGATCGTCGTCGCCGGAATCAGTTCGAGTGCCGATTCCATTTCTTCGGTGGTCGCGAACGGATCCTTCGAACCGTGCACGACCACTGCCGGCGTACGCAGGTCCGGGAAATGGTCTGTGCGAGGCTTCTCGGGTTTCGCCGGTGGATGCAGTGGATACGACAGCAACAGGAGGGCATCGATCCCGGCGGGCACCTCCGCGGCCAGCATGGACGCTTGACGACCGCCGTACGAATGCCCGCCGGCCCACACCGGCCCGGGCCCGAAGTCACGCATGACGGCGACGGCCTCCGCAACGCCCTCGCGATCCTCCGCCGCCCTCGACGGATGCGGCGGGCCCGACGCACGGCGCTGTCGAAAGGGCAGGTCAAATAGCAGGACCAGCACGCCTCGTTCCACGAAACCTTCGGCCATCGCTCGTAATAGCTTTGTGTCGCAGTTACTTCCCGCCCCGTGCGTCAGCACCAACCCAGCCACCGGATCACCCTCCGGGCGATGCAGCTGCCCCCGCACCCCCTGCTTCTGCAGCAGTTCGCTCATTCGATCACGGTAGCCGGTTCCGTTCCCTGGCCACCGCGCCCGCCGACAGGTTGGTTTCGATTGGCTTTCGATCTGTTTGCCGAGGGGGTCGAGTGGGTATCTTTACTCTACGACTGCTGGGAGTAGCACATGGATACCACCACGACCGTCATCTGGATCGTCGTCGCGATCGTCGTCGTCCTTGCCCTGATCGCGCTGGCCGTTGCCGCATCGCGCAAGCGCAAGCAAGCACGGCTCCACGAGGCCCAGGACATCCGCGCGAAAGCCCAGGAACAGGCCTCCATCGTCGGGCAGCGTGAAGCGATCGCCGATCAGACAGCCGCCGAGGCACGGCGGGCCCAGGCAGATGCCGAGGCCAAAGCCGCGGAGGCGTCGCGCCTTCAGCACGAGGCGGCGACGCACCAGCGCACTGCCAGCACGTCCCGGGAAGACCTGGACAAGGAGTGGAAGCGGGCCGACAAGCTCGATCCCACCACAAAGTCCACGAATGCGGACGCAAACACGAACACGAACACGACCGGCACTCGGTCGAACGACACCCGGTCCAATGACGTCCGATCGAATGAGACCCGGTCGAACGACACGCCCGGTGCCCATTCAAAGCCGACCGATACAACACCGACGTAACACCGTCGGCGCGGCCTGCCTCGCCCCACAGAAGCAAAGTGTGACACTGTGCACCGGCTCGAGCCGGCACTCACCATGGGAGGTCGGAAATGCGCATCGGACGACTCGTCACGATCATCGTCGTGGTGTGGTTGATCATCGGGGCTATCGCCGTCTGGCAGCGCGGCTACTTCAAAGAAGCCAACGCCGACTGCGCGAGCGCGGGCACCATCGCCGTCACTGTCATCGCGGGCCCACTCAACTACGCAGGCGTGAACCCGAAGGTGAATTGTGAAGTGCCACAGCCGAGTCAGTAGTCTCGGTCCGTCGAAAAGGAAATGAGGCAATACCGTGATCATCCTCGGAATCATTCTGCTGATCATCGGTCTCGTCGCGAAGATTTCGATCCTCACGACAATCGGGATCATCCTCCTGGTCATCGGTCTCGTCCTGATGGTGCTCGGTACGACAGGGCGCGCCGTCGGCGGGCGAAAATACTGGTATTGACGGCTCGACCGTCCTCCGGTAACTGACCCTCTCCGACCGCCGTCGATCCCGACGGCGGTCGGAGATGCACGGGGATGGCAACTGGTCCGGCTGTCCGGATTTCAGCTGTCCGGGCTTCAGACGGTGGCGAGGACGTACGAGAGAACGAAGCCGGCCGCAGTACTCAACGCGACTGTCGGACCGCCTTTTTCGTATGCCTCGGGCATGAGGGTGTCGGCGAGCGAGGCCAGTACGGCGCCGGCGGCGAATGCAAGTGGCAGAGATATCGTCTCGGGTGAACTCGTGGCCAGTGGCCCCGCGCCGATGACGACGGCCGCGGTGAGCAGAACGGCGCACACCACCCAGGTGCCGACAACGAAGGCCTGCGTCCTTCCCTGTGCACGCATCGACGCACTGCCGACCAAGGCCTCAGGAAAGTTGGAGACGAAGATCGCGACGAGAAGGGTTACGCCCCCGGTACCCTCACCGAGAGACACGCCGAGCGCAATGTTTTCCGGCACGCCGTCGAGCGTCACCGCGGCGAGGAGGGCGAATCCGGCCATCCCGCTCACAGAAGCCGTCGAGGGGGCAGTCTCCGACGCGGCTGCGTCGAGGTCGAGTTTCTCACTCCCCTGACGTTGTCGATGCGTGCCCTCCGCGAGACGGTCGAGCCGCTCACTGAGAACGGTGAAGACTACGGCCCCCACAGCCAGTCCGAGCACCGCCCGCCAGATACCGCCCTTCTCATACGACTCCTCGAAGAGTTCGAAGGTCAACGCAGTAATCAGGGCGCCCGAGGCAAACGCCAGCATGCCGGCGAGCATGCGTTTGGGAACGGTGAATCGGCCGCCGACCAGCGCTCCGATAACCAGTGCGCTCGACGCGATCACCCCGAAGATCAGCGACTCGATGATGATGATGCCTCCACGTGCGGAGAAGGCCCGATGACCTTCATGGATACACCGAGTACCCCGCACAGACGAGTTTGCGCAGCACCGACGAAATCATGTGGTTCAGCGGAGAAAATGCGACGGCACCGGCCGGATGGTAGAAGATCGCACCATGGCTTCTCGTTCGTGGATCGACACCCATGTCCATCTCGTCGACTTTCTGCAAGCTCCCGCCGACACCGCCGAGCTGCGCGACGCGCTCGTCCGTAACGGAGCCCGGCGTGCCGTAGTCTTCGGTCTTCCGGTGAAGAAGAAATGGTCGGTCGCCGAGCCCGTTCGGCCCGACTACTACCTCGACGACAATGCACCGTGCCACTACCATTCGCTGACCGATGCGACCGTCCTCGACCTTCTCCCCGGCCTCGAGGCGGAGGGGCAGCTCGAGGTGGCGCCGTTGATCTGCGGCTTCGATCCCACCGACAAGCTGGCGATCGACCACCTGGAATTCGTCTGGAGTCGCTCGGACCGGTGGGCCGGGATCGGTGAGGTGATGTTCCGCCACGACGATCTCACCAACCTGACACTCGGCGACGTTCCCGCACCCGATCACGAGGCCATGGACGCGGTTCTTGATTTCTGCGCCCAGCGGAAAGTCCCGATCTCCCTGCACCACGACTCGGCGTCACCGGGCCTGCCGGACCGGCACGAATACGTCGGCAAGCTCGAGAATGCGCTCGACCGGCATCCGACCACCTCGGTGGTCTGGTGCCATGCCGGTGTCTTCCGCCGCACCCGTCCCTCCAACCAGCTGGATCTGGTGCGCCAACTGATAGAACGTCACGCCCGCCTGACCATCGAACTGTCCTGGGTGCTGCTCGACCACATCACCGACGGCACCGACACCGACCCGGACTGGATCGCACTTCTCGCCCGCCACCCCGATCGCTTCGTGGTCGGCACCGACACCGTCGCAAGCGCGGATACCGTCGACACCCGCGCCCGCCAGATCCACGCCCTGCTCGACGCTCTCCCCGACCCCGCCGCGAGGTGCGTCGCCGAGGACAACGCGCAGACACTGTGGTTCCCCTGACAGTGCGCTACCGCGCCCGTGAGTACTTAGTAACCGCGGAAGGTTAATAAGTACTCACGGGTGCCGGAGGCGCTACTCGGGAGCCTGATCCTCGGGCTCTACCGGCTCGACCTCTTCACGATCGGACGCGTTGCCTTCGACTCCTTTGGCCTCACGCTCGGCGGTCAGACGGTCTTCCATGTCGTCGACGAGGTCGGCAATCCGCTGATGCTCGGGGAGGTGCTGACCATGTCGATCTTGGTTCGCCTTCATCACGCTCCTTCCGGGTGGGTGCGGGAGTTCGGTATCGGTCCGACTCGGGTCCACACCTTTCGAACTGTACGCCGATCGACGTCCGGCGTCGGGATATGCGACACGGTACTGGACGCCCGTCCTGGTCGCGAAATACCGACAATGAAACGCGTTGCGGACCAGTGGCATACGCTCGACAGCACTGCGAATGTGCCACTGCGCTCGACTATTTCGCCATTGCGATGGCTTATCCGCTTCGATACGGCGCGGACTTCGATACGCAATCGACACCGTCTTGTGCATACGGACGGCGAGCACCTCGTACTCTGGACCGGGTACCACCCGAAGGAGGATCGAGATGCCGGCAGTCACCACCCCCCATGTCTACGTGCACCGCGCCGGAGATCGGCTGAAAACCAGGATTTCCTGGTTGGATTCGAAGCATTCGTTCTCCTTCGGTCAGCACTACGACCCCGACAACACCCATCACGGACTCCTGCTCGTGAACAACGACGACACTGTGCTTCCGGGACAGGGATTCGAGACACATCCCCACAAGGACATGGAGATTGTCACCTGGGTGTTGCGTGGCTCACTCGTGCATCAGGATTCGATCGGCCATTCGGGCATCATCTATCCCGGTCTCGCTCAACGCATGAGTGCGGGCACAGGAATCATGCACTCGGAGAAGAACGACAGCTGGCGGCTGGCCGGCGAAGAACACCACGAACCCGTTCATTTCGTACAGATGTGGGTGGTGCCCGACGAGGCAGGACTGACACCGAGTTACGAACAGCTCGAGATCGAGGACGAGATCTTGAAGGGTGGACTGGTACCGGTGGCGTCCGGAATGCCCGAATACCGCGACCATTCGGCCATCCGTATCAACAACAAGCACGCCGCACTACACGTCGCCCGCGTGTTTCCCGGCGCACCGATCAGGTTGCCCGAGGCACCGTTCCTGCACGTCTTCATTACTCAGGGCACCGCCGACATGGAAGGTGTCGGCACCCTGTACGAGGGCGATGCCGTCCGTACCAGCGCATCCGGTGGTCAGGAGATCTCCTCGCATTCCGGCGCAGAGGTGCTGGTCTGGGAAATGCACGCCCGCATCGGCGGGTAAACGGTGTAAGTATGGAGCCATGACCACGGCTCAACGCTCAGGCATCGACCTCACACACCTCGGCAGCGGCATCCGTGCCCAGGACGACCTCTTCCTCCACGTCAACGGCGGCTGGATCGACAGTTACGAGATACCCGCGGATCGGGCCATCGACGGCGCGTTCCGCACGCTGTACGACAAGGCAGAAGTCGACGTCCAGAACATCATCGAGGAGGCTGCCGGTTCGAGCGCTCCGGCAGGGTCCGACGCTCAGCGGATCGGTGACCTGTACGGCAGCTTCATGGACTCCGACGTCGTGGAAGCCGCAGGCCTGACGCCGATCGCCGACGAACTTGCAGCCGTCGCCGAGGCCGGCGATCTCTCGGCGCTTGCCGGAGTGATCGGCCGCCTGCAGCGGACGGGCGTGGGCGGCGCGGTCGGCCACTACGTCGACACGGACGCCAAGAACTCCGAACGCTACCTGGTGCACTTCAGCCAATCCGGCCTCGGACTGCCCGACGAGTCCTACTACCGCCAGGACGAGCACGCGGAGATCCGGGCCGCGTACGTGGCGCACATCGGCAAGATGTTCGAGCTCGCCGGTGTCGGGTACGACGCTCAGCGCGTGTTCGACCTGGAGACGAAGATCGCGGCCGGACACTGGGACGTCGTGAAACGGCGCGATGCGGAATTGAGCTACAACCTGGTAACCCTCGACCAGCTGCCGGAAGGCCTGGACTGGGCCGCGTGGATCGACGGGCTGGGCGGTACCCGTGATCAGTTTGCCGAGATCGTGGTCCGCCAGCCCGACTTCCTCACCACACTCACCGGGCTGTGGACGTCCGAGGATCTGGAGACGTGGAAGGCGTGGGCCACGTGGAACGTCATCCGCTCACGGGCGCCGTACTTGACGCAGGCACTCGTCGACGAGAATTTCGCGTTCTACGGTAAGACGCTGACCGGAACCGAGGAGAACCGTGAGCGCTGGAAGCGCGGGGTGTCCCTGGTGCAGGACCTCCTCGGTGAGGCCGTCGGAAAGTTGTACGTCGAGCGCCACTTCCCCGCCGACGCCAAGGCCCGTATGCAGGAACTCGTCGCCAACCTGCAGGAGGCGTACCGCCGCAACATCGCCGACCTCGAGTGGATGAGCCCCGCGACCCGTGAGGCCGCGCTGCGCAAGCTCGAGAAGTTCACGCCGAAGATCGGCTACCCGGACAAGTGGCGCGACTACTCGTCGGTCACCATCTCCCGCGACGACCTGGTGGGCAACTATCGGCGCGGGTACGCGGCCGAGTACGACCGCGACCTGGGCAAAGTGGGTGGCCCCGTCGACCGCGACGAATGGTTCATGACCCCGCAGACGGTGAACGCCTACTACAACCCGGGAATGAACGAGATCGTGTTTCCGGCCGCGATCCTGCAGCCGCCGTTCTTCGACGCAGCCGCCGACGATGCCGCTAATTACGGCGGAATCGGTGCGGTCATCGGCCACGAGATCGGTCACGGATTCGACGACCAGGGCGCCAAGTACGACGGTGACGGGAACATGGTCGACTGGTGGACCGACGACGATCGCAGTGAGTTCGGTAAGCGCACCAAGGCCCTGATCGAGCAGTACAACCAGTTCGAGCCGAAGGCACTGCCCGGCCATGCGGTGAATGGGGAGTTCACGATCGGCGAGAACATCGGTGACCTCGGTGGCCTCTCCATCGCGATCGCCGCCTACAAGATCGCGACGGAGGGAACGGAGCCTCCGGTACTCGACGGGCTCACCGGTTTACAGCGCGTGTTCTTCGGCTGGGCGCAGGTGTGGCGGACCAAGGCACGCGATGCCGAAGCTCTCCGGCGTCTCGCGGTTGATCCGCACTCGCCGCCGGAGTTCCGGTGCAACGGAGTGGTGCGCAACCTCGACACCTTCCACGACGCGTTCGACGTCCAGCCCGGCGACGCCCTGTATCTCGATCCGGAGCAGCGCGTCAAGATCTGGTAGCGGCCGGGTCCCCCACCGACGCCCCCGTAGAAAGGCCGTAGCCCGCACAGCGAACTGTGCGGGCTACGGCCTGGTGTTCGGATCAGGTTCAGCGGTTCCAGTCACCCAGACCGTCGGAGCCGCTGAGCACGCCGCCGGCAGTGTTCTGCACGACCACCGCGTCGCCTTTCTTGGAGTTCTCGTAGAACCACTTGGCGTCCTCGGTGCTCACGTTGAGGCACCCGTGGCTGACATTGGTGTTGCCCTGCGCGTCCAACGACCACGGCGCAGCGTGGACGAAGATGCCGCTGTACGACATGCGCGTGGCGTACTCGACGTAGGTGCGGTATCCCTCCTCGGAGTCGACCGGCACCCCGTAAGTGGACGAATCCATGTACATGTCGCGGAACTTCTCGCCGATGATGTAGGTGCCGTTGGGGGTCTCGTGATCCGGCTTACCCATCGAGGTCGGCATGGTCTTGACCACCTCACCGTTGCGGGTGATCGTGATCTGCTTGGTGTTGTCGTCGGCGGTCGCCACCAAGGCGTCGCCGATGGTGAACGTGGAATGCGCGTCTCCGGCATCCACGGTGACCTGTGTGTTGGCCGGCCAGAAGTCGGTGGGCTTCCAGCGGACCTGGCTGTCGTTGATCCAGTAGAAGCCACCCTCGACGGTCTGGCTGGTGGTGACCTTGATGGCACGCTCGGCGGCGGCGCGGTCACCGATCTCCTCGTTGAACCGGATGATCACCGGCTGCGCGACACCCACGACCTCACCCTCACCGGGGTTGAGGGACGGTGCCGAGAAGTTGGCCGGCGCGGGCGCCGGTTCGGGTAGCGGAAGCTGTGGGGCGCTGGGCAGACCGGGAAGGGTGGGAATCTCCGGTCCACCAGGGAACAGCGGGACGGCCTGAGCGGGTCCTACCAGCGCCGTTCCGGAAACCACCACTCCGGCCACTGCGACGGCGACGCGCGATGACCAGCGCTGATTCCGCGAAGTACAGATTCCTGTCTTGCCCATATGACCACTCTCGTTCGACGACGTGTGTTGACGCGCGTCCCCGACGGACCTAACAATCGCGCACTGCCATTAACACACATCATCCGGCGCCGAGCAATTTACCCGCAATCGTTGCCGCTCTGCGCCCTGTGAGTACTTGTTATCACTGGATTGTTAAGAAGTGCTCACGGCGAGGTGTCGGCACGGGCTGCGGCCAGCATGCTGTCGATCGTCACAAGCTTGGTGCGGGCCCGGCCCGCGGCCCGGCCCCCAGCACGCTCGGTCTTGTCGATACGCTGCCAACCTTGGTAGTCGATCGCGTCGGGCGCACGTTCGGCAATCAACCGGTCGAGGGCCTCCCGGTCTTCGGGCGCGTCGAGCCGGCCCGCCGAGAAGTCATCGATCACCATGTGTACGGTCTCGGCCGAGCAGTACTTGTTCGTGCCGATCACGCCTGTCGGGCCCCGCTTGATCCACCCCGCCACGTACACACCGGGGATCGGCGTGCCCGACTCCGGGTCGATCACCCGCCCGTTCTCGTTGGGGATGACCCCGCGTCGGTCGTCGAACGGGAGCCCCGCCACCGGACGCCCCCGATAGCCGATCGATCGCAGAATCAGCCCGGTGTCGAGCGTCTCGATGACATCCGACGGTTTGGCACCGAGAACCCCGGAGGCGTCCGCGACCATCTCGTTGCGGGCGATTCGGACGGATTGAACGTGCCCGTCACCGAGGATGTCGACCGGTGAGGTGAGGAAGCGAAGCACGATGCGCTTGCGTGAGGGGTCGGCGGTTCGCTGCGCGAACTCCTCCACCTGCTTCACCTTCAACTGCAGCGACGGCTCCGCATCGTCCGCGTCGACGAGTGCACGGCTGGCCGGATCGAGCACGGCTTCCTCGGGGTCGACGACGACGTCCACGTTGGGCATCCGGCCCAGGGCAAGGAGTTCGGGGTTGGTGTATGCCGCCTGGGCAGGACCCCTGCGTCCGAGGATCACGACCTCCCGGATGTTGCTCGACCGCAGCGCTTCGAGCGCATGGTCGGCCAGATCCGTGGTCGCCAGGACATCGGGATCGGTGACCAGGATGCGGGCCACGTCGAGCGCCACGTTGCCGTTGCCGACGATGACGGCGCGCTCGCCGGTGAGGTCGAAGGTGCGGTCGGCGTAGTCGGGATGGCCGTTGTACCAGGCGACGAACTCGGTGGCCGCATGGCTGCCCGGCAGATCCTCGCCGGGTATGTCGAGCCTGCGGTCACCCGCAGCGCCTACGGCGTAGATCACGGCGTGGTGGTGCCGCAGCAGTTCCTCGTGGGTGACGTCCTCGCCGACTGCCACGTTGAAGTGGCAATGCACATTCCGTTTGCCCACTGCCGAACGGAACTGATCGGTGACACCCTTCGTGCCCGGATGATCGGGGGCGACACCGGCGCGCACCAACCCGTACGGGGTGGGCAGGCGCTCGAACATGTCGACCTCCATGCGTGGTTTGGCGGTCAGTTCCATCGCGGCGTAACAGGCCGCGGGACCGGACCCGACGATCGCGACGTGCAGCGTGCCGAGCGCGGCGTCGATCGACGGCAGCTTCACCGGATCCGGCCAGTCGGGACCGATGGGGTGTTTGGTGTAGTACTGCGCATTGATGTCGAGGTAGGGGGCGTCGACTTCTTCGAGGTCGTTCTCCGCATAGATCGCCTCGACCGGGCATTCCTCGACGCAGGCACCGCAGTCGATGCAGGTGTCGGGGTCGATGTACAGCATTTCCGTGATCGCGAACGGTTTCTCGTCCGGTGTGGGATGGATGCAGTTGACCGGACAGACATCGACGCACGAGGCGTCGTTGCAGCAAGGCTGCGTAATCACATAAGTCACGGCTCTCCCCTACCTGAGTACACGCAGTCCGACGTCGACTGGAAGCCCAGACTATAACGTGTTCCACTTTTGCGCGAGGATGTGACGAAGGGGACGTTCGCCAGGACGGCGTCCGTCCCCGCTCCCGTCAGACCGCTCCGCCCGGCTCCAGCCGGAATCCGACCTTGAGTGTCACCTGGAAGTGCGCCAGCGCACCATCCTCGATGTGGCCCCGTGTCGAGACCACCTCGAACCATTCGAGGTTGCGTACGGTCTCCTGCGCGCGCCCGATGGCGTTTTTGATAGCTCCGTCGATGCTGTCTGGCGACGAACCTACGACCTCGACGACCCGGTACACGTGATCACTCATCATGATTCCTTTCGTGGTTACTTGTCGTGACGTACGAGCGCTTGCGCTTCGACCCCGAGCCGCGCCAGACGCAGATCACCGAGAGCGGTGAACGAACTGCCGAGCCGGTTGGTGACGAAGCCGAGGGACAACCCGCTGTCCAGGTCCGCATAGGCCCCGGACCCGCCGACGCCGTAGTGCCCGATCGCGTTCCGTGGTTGCTCTCGGGACGCCAGGATCGGGCGGTGATAACCGAGCGACCACTGGGGCCGGATACCGAGCACGTAATCGCGGTCGCGGGTCTGCACGGTCGACATCTGCTCGATGGTGGATCGGCGCAGGAAACGGCGTCCGTCGAGCACACCGCCGTTCGCGATCGCGCCGTACATGCGGGCGAGGGCGCGGGCACTGAACACACCGTTCCATCCCGGCATCACTGCGCCGTGCACGGCCGGGTTGCGCACCAGCACGTCGAATCCGGTGGGCATGGCCGCCTCGGCGAGCCCGCGCGTGGGGCCGACGCGCGCGAGGACGGTGGACGTGAGCTCCCAGTTCAATCCGGCGGGGTTGATGTGCGGAAACAGCTTTGCGATCCGTGGCCGGTGCTGCTCCGGGACCAGGTACCAGAAGTCGTCGATTCCGAGGGGACCGGCGATCTCCTCCTCCACCACCTGGACGAACGGTTTCGCCGTCACCCGTGCGACGAGTTCGGCCACCAACCACCCGTAGGTGACGGCGTGATATCCGGGACCGCGGAGTCTGCGTGGGTCGGCCGGGGTCGACGCGAGAGCCTGCACGACCGCGTCGTAGTCGAGTAAATCGAGTGGGCTGCGCATCAGACCTCGCACTCGATGCAAACCGGCGCGATGTGTCAGCAGGTCGCGGACCGTGATGGCGTCCTTGCCTGCCGCACCGAACTCGGGCCAGTAGTCGGCCACCCTCGCGTCGTAGTCGAGCAGACCGCGCTCGGCGAGCCTGTGCACGACGGTGCTGGCCACCCCTTTGCCCGTCGAGAACGACAAGGCGACGGTGTCGCGGTCCCAGCGGCGATCACGATCGGCCCAACCCGCCCAGATATCCAGCACCTTCTCGCCGCGGAAATACGCGGTGAGGGCGCCGCCACCCTGCTGAGGTTGCCGGTACATCGCGAAGAAGCGGTCGGCGAGGGGAAGGAACCGAGGGTCGACATGCAGCTCGGTCCGGGGCGCGGCCGCGGGCCTGTGACTTCGAACGCTGGTCGTCATCGACCACCTCCGATCTACTGCCGCTTCATGCGGCAGATGCGTCAGCCCATTGTGACTGCCGTCACCATACGACGCCGACCGGGGGTGTGATCAGGAAACCCGCCAGACCGTTACCCCATCGGTGAAACATGCTTGACCTGCAAGGAAATTGATGGCAAGCGCCGGCCCGCCGGAGCACACGACACCGCGGGCCGGGTCGGCGACGAGGGCCTGACCCCCGGGGCCACTCAACACCAGCGCGGGGCCTGATCCGGCGACCGTCCCGATGGCGACGCTTTTCGGTCCGATCGCGATCGCGGCAACGCCGCCGCCGCGAGCTTCGGCGGCCCCGACACCCCCGCCAACGCCGGCGCCGAGTGCCGCCCCCGCCTCGGCGGCGTCGGCGAAACCGACACCATCGTTGCCGAGCGCTGCAGAGTTGCTGCTCGGGTCGGATTTTGCGCCGCACGCGGTGCGGTCGATGATCGAGGTGGTGTCGCGGCCCGGAGGCGACACGCAGGACAACGATCCTGCCGACGCGGTGGCCGGCGTCGTCATCAGAGTTCCGAGTGCCGTCGCAACGACACCGAGAACGAGTCCGGCAGCACCGGCTGTCGAACGCTCCATGAAGACCTCCCCATGTTCGGACGCAAGTCGCCCGCCTGAGCGTACGTCAGCGTCGGCTACTTTCGGTCTCGGTCCCGACTCGGTTGCACTCGCTTCGGTTCGCCCGGCATCTTGGGATAGTTGGGCGGGTACGGGAGATCGCCCAGGCCGTTCGCGGCGTCCCGGTCTGCCATGTCGAGTAGGACGTCGAGCGACTGCTCCACGTCACGGATGGTCGCCATGGGGTCTCCACGCTTGCCGAGCAGGGCGGGCACGGTGGCGATGGTGAAGTCGTCGGGGTCCACGTCGACGAGTTCCGCCCAGGTCACCGGCGTCGATACCGTCGCGATAGGAGTCTTGCGGGCGGAGTATGCGGAGGCGATGGTCTTGTCGCGCGCATTCTGGTTGAAGTCGAGGAAGATCCGTTCGCCGCGTTCCTCCTTCCACCACGACGTGGTGGCCCGGTCACCGCTGCGCCGCTCGATCTCCCGCGCGAGGGCGATGCCCGCCCGGCGCACCTCCACGAAGTCCCACCGCTGCGCGATGCTCAGATAGATGTGCAGGCCACGACCACCGGACGTCTTCGGGAAGCCGACCAGGCCGAGCTCGTCCAGCAGGGGCTGCACGACGTCGAGAGCCACCGCACGGGCATCGTCGAAGCCGGTGCCGGGCTGCGGGTCCAGGTCGATTCGCAGCTCGTCGGGATGGTCGACGTCGGGGCAGCGGACCGCCCACGGATGGAAGGTGATGTTGCCGAGGTTCGCAGCCCACACGATGTCGGGTGCGCTGCGGACACGGAGTACATCCGCCTTTCGTCCCGACGGGAAAGTGACCTCGCAGGAACCGATGTGTTCCGGACGCTTGGCCGGCACCCGTTTCTGGTAGATCTCCTCGCCTTCGACTCCGTCGGGGAACCGCTGCAGATGCGTCGGCCGGTCCCGCAGCGCATCCAGCAGCGCACCCTGCAGGGCGACGGAGCGGTAGTACTCCACGAGGTGCCGTTTGGTGCCACCGTCCGCACCGAGTTTCGGGTAGTAGATCTTGTCGGGGTTCGACAGGCGAACAGCGACGCCGTCCACGTCGAGTTCGACGGCCGGACTCGCCATCACGAACCTCCGGCCAGCACGTCGGCAAGGTCGTATCGCACCGGAACCTCCAGTTGTTCGAATGTGCACTCGTCGGGCGTCCGGTCCGGTCGCCAGCGCAGGAACCGCGCGGCGTGCCGGAAGCGTGCGCCTTCCATCTGGTCATACGCCACCTCCACGACCCGTTCAGGTCGTAGTGGCACCCATGTGCGATCGTTGCCCGACCGCCAGCGGGTGGGCTCACCCTCGGCGACGACGTCGTCCCCGACCCGCAGCTCTTCCAACTCGGCGAGCAGTTCGATTCGCCTCGCCGAGGTGAAGGCCGACGCACCGCCCACCATCGACAGCTGGTCACCGTCGTAGAGCCCCAGGAGCATTGACCCGATTCCGGGCTGGCTCTTGTGTGGCCGGTAGCCGATGACGACGCAGTCGGCGGTGCGGGCGTGCTTCACCTTCACCATCTCCCGCTTGTTCGGCAGGTACGGCCCGGCGAGCTTTTTCGCCACCACTCCGTCGAGGCCGGCGCCCTCGAACGTCTGGAACCACTCGGTTGCCAGCTCGCTCGACTCCGTGGCCGCGGTGACATGGCAACTGGGACCGCCACCGACGGCGCCGACCAGTTCCTGTCTGCGGATCGAGAAGTCCTCACGACTGAGATCCCGGTCGCCCAGGACCAGCAGGTCGAAGGCGACGAACTGAGCGGGGGTCTGCTCGGACAACAGTGTCACCCGGCTCTCCGCCGGATGAATGCGCTCCGACAAGGATTCCCAGTCGAGCCGGGTGTGGCCGTCGACAGTGCGGGGCACCACGAGCTCACCGTCCACCACACAGCGCTCCGGGAGCTCCGCGACGGCGGCCCGGACCATCTCGGGGAAGTACCTGGCCAGGTCTTTTCCGCCACGGGAGCCGAGCACCACCTCGTCACCGTCCCGGAAAACGAGGGCCCGAAAGCCGTCCCACTTCGGCTCGTACGACCACACGCGACCCGACTCCGGTTGCGTCGGAACGGACGACGCGGACTTCGCGAGCATCGGTTGCAGAGGAGGCATCACGGGGAGATCCACCCGTCCATAGTGTCATTACGATTGGTAAATCGGTGACCGATGTAATCAAATAATGCGCGACACGGCATGCGCGTGGAGCCCGGGATGGCAAGCGGTCATCCGGGAAAGTCGGTGGCACCGCCATCCCGGGATTCGGGTGGCACTGCCATCCAGAACGAGGTGGGGTTGAGATGGCAGGTCTGGTTCGGCGGGTGTGCACCGCGGTCGTCGCACTGTCGGCGACGGCGGTTCTCGTCACGGGGTGCGGCTCGGAGGTCACTCCCACGGCAGTGCCGGAGTCGGGGGCTTCGGCCACCACCACTGAGTCGACGACCGTGATCGACGGACAGGAAGGTGAGGACGCCGGCGGAGACGTCGACTTCGAAGTAGCGATCGGCGAGTGCGTCAAGCTCGGCGGCACGATCACCGACGCCGAGATCGACAAGGCGGCGTGCGGCAGCCCCGAATCGAACTACAAGGTGATCGCCAAGGCGGAGCAGAACAGTCAGTGCATCAGCGACGCCGACTCGTACTACTACGAGACCCTCGGCGGAGTCGAGCAGGGCGCGATCTGCCTCGACGTCGACTGGGTCATCGGCGGATGCATGGACGTCGGTGGTGAGGATCCCAAGCGCATCGAGTGCACCGACCCCACCGCCGTCGACGGGGTGAAGGTGACCGAAATCGTGCAGGGCGCCACGTCCGTGGATTCGTGCACCACGTCCTCCAACGGCTACGAATACCCCGAGCGCAAGTTCGTCGTCTGCGTTGACGAGCTCTGACAGCGTCTACTTAAATCTCATACTATCTGCCACTGACGCGGCCGATGCCGGAGATATAGGTACGTCACGGCTACCCGTAACAACATGCGATGCTGGTGCGGGTTCGACCGTGTCCCACACCGACGCTCGAGGTGCAGGAACAATCTTTTTCTGATTCACCCCCGCCCGGGGTGTCGCGGTGGGAACACTGCGGCGGACCCGGCGATGACGCGGCCGACTCGGGGTGGGACTGGTCTTGTCACGGCACTGCCGGACCGGTGCATGCTCGGTGTTCCGAATCTCCGGGTTCTGTCCGCGTTTGCGAATAACTCTGCTGCGCCCCAGGAGTGCACGTTTAGCGAGGTTCACCCCCGCCACGTGATCACGATTGCCGCCGACCTTGCACCGTGCGCACCATGCCCGGTGGTAGCCGCCCGGGCGGGAGAGTGTGTCGTTACAACTTGGGCACAACGCCGACGTTCCGCGGGCCGGCACGGACACCACCGTCACACCGGCCCCTGCGGCGGTGTGTGCGAGAGCGTCGACGGCCTTGCGGCGGGCGGACTGCGCGGCCCGATTGTTGTTCACCCGGCGGTGACCCCGGGTTTCGAGGGTGCTGAGGTCTTCCACCCCGATCACCTTAGCGCCCGCCGCGGCGGCGTAGTCGACGGTGTGGCGGGCGAAGTGGAAGGCGAGCTCCCGGTTGATCTTGCCCCGTTTGACACCGACCGCGGCGCGGTGGGCGTCGAGGACTGCGATCTTGTTTTCCAGTTCGGCGCGCATCTGCGGTGGTGCGGTCGCGGCGAGCCGCGTCAAACGTGCGGCTTTACGGTGCAGGTGTTGGCCTTCCGCTTGCAGGCGGGCCAGCTTGATACCCAGGCCCCGGTCGTCGTAGGTGAAGCCCCGGTAGTCCGAGACCAACCCGTCGGGGCGTTCGGTGACGATCGCAGCGGCACCGAGCGTGGCCGGCGACCAATCCACCCCCACCGCCGTCGAACCCGACGTCAGATCGGGCGCCCGAACAGATTCGGTGGCCGCGCAGCGCAGCAGCAGGCCACGGTGGTCGAGGACGAGAGTCGGCAGATGCCAGCCCGTAATTGCCCGCCCCTGCAGGTGTGGTGGGATCGCGGCGATCAACCGGACCCGCCGCCAGTGCGCCCGACCTGTCGGGGCCGCGGTGGTGGGCAGTTTCACCGTTAACACCATCACACCGTCTGCGACGGTGATCTGCGAGAGTTGATGATCGGCGGCGGAAAGCCTGGCCATCATCGATGTCTGCGGTGGTTCCTGTACATCGGTGATGCGTAGGCGTTCGGTGGCCGCGCCGTCGTTGCGGCGGGCGCGCGCAGTGAGTTGCCGTGCCACGCCGCGCGCGAAGCCGGCCGGCACATAGTCGCCGGCCGCAGTCGGCGGCGCCAGCCGGCCGGTGACGGGGTCGAACCTGGCCGACAGGGCACTGATCGCGGTATCCCGGTACGCCAAGGTGCGCAGCGTGCCGACCGTCTGGGCGGTGACCACCCGGGTCACCCGCGAGGGCACGTACACCTCGGGTGGATAGCTCGGGTGCCAACCCAATCGTGCGGCAGCGACATGCCCCTGCATCGGGAGCTTGCGGCCCGAACTGTCACGTCCGGCGGTAAGGGCATCGAAGGTGGTTGGTTGCCACAACCTCGTCATCAACTCCGATTGCGCGGCGCCGATCAAGTCGAGCAGCCACCGGACACGGATATCGATCTCGTCGAGCCCGAGCGGGGCGTCGGTAGCGTCGTCGACCGCCGCGTACGGGCGGGTGGTGAACGAAAACTGACGCGGCACAGTGAACCCGGCAACAGTCATCGGCTATCCCTCCTCCAACCTCGCTGCCGCATCGCCCGAGAAGTCGGCGTTGATTCTGCTTCGACCGCAGCCGGTAGAACCGGCCCGAAAACGACGCGAGCACCGCCATGAAGTCATCCATCAACTCCTCCACCAGCGATGTGTCGCCATGCTCCCGCAGGACCTCGACCGTAACCCCGACCACCGACAAGTACCTTTCGATCCAGGCGACTCCGAACCGGGCCAACCGATCCCGCCACACCACCCGCACCACCGTGAAGTAGCCTTGGGCGGCGTCGTCGAGCATCCGGTCCACACCGGCCCGCGTTTCCCTCACACCAGAACCGCGATCCCTGCACACCCGGAACACGGCCCCGGAAGCGCTCTCGCGCAACATCGACTCCTGATCGGCGAGCGAGGACTCCTGCCCCGTCGAGCCGGACACCCGGCAGTACCACGCTTCCACCCGGTCGGCCGGAGCCTTGTCCAGGGCAGGAGGACGGCCGAGGTAGGCATCGAGGTCAGTGCGATCACACACGCGCTGGCCGGAACCTGTACGCCGGGAGGGCAACCGGCCTTCCGACGCGGCCTTACGGACGCCCACGACTGACATGTTCAGATACGCCGCGGCCTCGCCAATTCGCATGAATCGAGGTAGCTGAAAAAATCAGGGAGTATCATATGTCACATCAACTGTTGACAGCCCGAGGCTGCGGGTTGATGAGCTTTAACTGATTACCAGGTCGGTTGCGGGATTCACCCGCAGCCGACCTCGCTCACAACCAGCCACGCCGTTTGAAGATGGTGTATAGGCCCGCGCACGTGAGCATCATCAGCGACAGGGCGAACGGGTACCCGCCCACCCAGTGCAGTTCCGGCATGTGGTCGAAGTTCATCCCATACACCGTCCCGATGAGGGTGGGGGCGAACAGGATTGCCGCCCAGGCCGATACCTTCTTGATTTCCTCGTTCTGCGCGTAGCTCGCCTGGGTGAGGTTCCGCATCTCCTCGTTCTGTTCCTGCGACACCAGAGTTGCGTTGACGGTGAGGATATTGCCGAGCAACTGACGGAACCCGTCCGCCCGCTCCACGACGACCGTCGCGTGATCGGTGACGTCGCGGAGATACCGCTGCAGTTCCTCGTCGGTGTTGTACTTCTCGAATCCCGCCGACAGCCCGCGCAGCATCCCGAGCAGCGGCCTTGTGGCCCTCTGGAATTCGATGACCTCGCGCGTGAGTTCGTAGATGCGCCGCGACACACCGGGTTCGCCGCTGAACACTTCGGTTTCGATCTCGTCGATGTCGTTCTGCAGTCCCGACACCACCGGGGCGTAGCCGTCGACCACCGCGTCGAGGATCGCGTACAGGACCGCCTCGGGCCCCAGCTTCAGCAGGTCCGGGTTCCCTTCCATCCTCCGGCGCACCGCCGACAGGTCGGGTGACTCACTGTGCCGCACGGTGAGCACGAACGTCGGCCCACAGAAGATGTGCAGCTCGCCGAATTCGACGCGCTCGGTTTCGTCGCAGTACCGCGCGGCCCGCAGCACCACGAACAACGTTTCGCCGTAACGTTCGAGCTTGGGACGCTGGTGCGCGACGATCGCGTCCTCGACGGCCAGCTCGTGAAGATCGAATTGCGCTGCAGCAGCGTACAACTGGGCGTCGTTGGGCCGGTACATGCCGATCCAGGCCATCGACGACGCGTCCGGCAAGCTGCCCAGCGCTTCCGACAGCGTGGCCGGTGTGGCGATCTTCTTTCCGTCGCGGTAGACGGCGCTGTTGACCACAGTTTCTTCGGCGGGCGTCGGTTCGGGTGCGCGACGCGGGGTGACGTGACCGGTTTCGGCGTCGGACAGACCGGCGGAACGGCTCGGGAGCAGCGAACGAATGGGACGCAATTGTGGCATGGCACTGGTCTTTCGAGGAAGGATATGCAGCGCGGCAAGTGGACACACGACTGTGAAACCGTTCCCCGGCGAGGTGAAACGGTTTCAGTAAATACTGGGAGGTTGGCTTCTCATGGGACGCCTCACCTCCACTTCCTCGACATGCTCACAGACGTGAGCGGCGACTGCACTCTGCAGACCGCAGGACAGACTACTCCTGTCGGGCCGATTCAGGGAAGCACGCCTATGTCCGCCCTGGCCGGGTCATCGTTCACGAACCTTGAGCGAGCGTGCCAGGACGGGCCCGATGACGGCGAGGGACTGCGGTTCGATCATGTCGTTGTGCCCGCAATCCACGGGCTGCTCGTCGATCCGGCCGGTCACGAGCGACCGCCACTCCTCGGCGGACCGCGCGCGGGCGCCGCCGTCTCCGTTGCGCACGGCAGGGAAGAAGAGCACGTTGCCGTCGTACACCCGCGGAACGAACCGGTACCCGAGACGCTTGGAGTTCTCGTACCCCGCAGCGATCCGTTCGAGATGCTCTGCGGTGACGCCGGCTTCGGCCCCGAATGTTTCACCGAGCAACTGGGCCGCACGCTCGTAGGTGAGCTGGTTGTCCGACAGGTCGGTCTCCACGCCGAGGCCCCGGAGCAGCTCCCGCAGGTCGAGCTGACCGACTGCGGGTTGCTCTCCGTCCTCGGGGTAGCTGTCCATGAGGGCGAGGGTGGCCACCTCGTCTCCCGACGCCCGGAGTTCGACGGCCATGGCATGTGCGATGATTCCGCCGAGCGACCAGCCCAACAGGTCGTAGGGACCTTCGGGCTGTATGTTCCTGATCTCGTCGACGTAGCGGCGGGCGAGTTGTTCGATCGACTCGGGTAACGGCTCACCGCTGATCGCGGGAAGCTGCAGTCCGTACACCGGCCGGTCCGGCGGTAGGTACCGGACGAGGCCGGCGTAACCCCACGAGAGCCCGATTCCTGGATGCACGCAGAACAACGGGGTACCTCTTCCCTGCGCCCGCAACGGAATCACGACGGCGAGTGCCTCTTCCACACCGGTGGCCCGGGCCGGCAGTTCGAGACGGTGGGCGATCCCCGCAGGCGTGGGGTCGAGGAACATCCATTGCAGCGGAACCGTCCGCTCCAGTCTGGCCTCGAGGGCGCTGACGATCCGGGTGGCGAGGAGGGAGTTTCCGCCGAGGTCGAAGAAGCTGTCCGCGGCGCCGACCCGCTCCACGCCGAGGACCTCGGCGAACACTTCCACGATCACGCGTTCGGTGTCCGTGGCCGGTGCCCGGAACGTCGCTCCACTGGAACCGAATTCCGGTGCGGGCAAGGCTTTTCGGTCGAGTTTGCCGACAGGGGTCATCGGGATTTCGTCGAGGACGATCACCGCGGCCGGCGTCATGTGTGCGGGTAGGCGCTCGGACGCGTAGGTGCGCAGTTCCGTGGGCCGCACCTCCTGTCCGTCCTGTACCCGCACATACGAGGCGAGTACGGCGTCGCCCGAGGGAGCTGTGTGACCGATGGTGGCAGCAAAGGCGACCGCCGGATGGCGGGCGAGCACGGCGTCGATCTCGCCGAGTTCGATGCGGAAGCCGCGGACCTTGACCTGGAAGTCGCTGCGCCCGATGTACTCCAGGGTGTGCGGTGTGACATCCCCCGTCGCCGGACTCGCCGACTTGCGCCAGCGCACCACGTCGCCGGTCCGGTACATCCGGCACCCCGGCTCGCAGAAGGGGCAGGCGACGAAGCGTTCGGAGGTGAGTGCCGCCCGGTTGTGGTACCCGCGTGCCATACCCGGCCCGGCGATGTACAACTCGCCGTGCACGCCGACGGGCACCGGTTGCAGTCGCTCGTCGAGGACCAGGAACGCAAGTCCTACTGCCGGCCCCCCGATGTTCACCCCTTCACCGGCATGCATCGGGGCGCTGACACTCGCCTGGATGGTGGTTTCCGTGGGTCCGTACCCGCTGTGCAGGCTGCGACCCGGCGCCCACTGCGCGACGACCTCCGGCGGGCATGCCTCGCCGACCAGGTCGAGGACACGAAGCGAGTGGAGTTCGTCGTTGTCGAGCGCCGCCAGCGCGGTGGGTGTGATGGTGGCATGGGTGACTCGCTCGCGCCGGAACAGATGAGCCAGTTCGCTGCCACCGACGATGGTGGGCGGAACGATCACCACCCGCGCCCCGGCGCTGAACGCCATCATCAGCTCGAACACCGAGGCATCGAAACTCGGGGACGCCAGGTGCGACACCCGGGCCTCGGGCGTGACCTCGAAGCAGTCGCGCGTTTCCGCGGTGAAGTTGGCCATGCCCTGGTGAGTGACGACGACGCCTTTCGGTTTCCCCGTCGAACCGGAGGTATAGATGAGATACGCCGGGTGGGCGAGTAACAATCGGCTCGTCCGGTCCTCGTCTGTCAGCGGCGCGGACGACTCCGCCGCCACCTGCTCGGTGACGTTCTCGTCGTCCAGCACCAGCCACGCAACAGTGTCCGGCAAAGTGTCTCGGTGAGCTCGCACGGTGAGGCCCAACGAGGCTTGGCAGTCGGTGAGCATGAAGTCGATGCGCTCGCGTGGGTAGGCCGGATCGACGGGCACGAAGGCCGCGCCTGCCTTGGTGACCGACCAGATCGAGACCACGGCCTCGATCGAGCGGGGCATTCCGAGCGCGACGAAGGTCTCCGGCCCCACCCCACGGCCACGGAGGACGCGGGCCAACCGGTTGGACCACTCGTCGAGTTCGCGGTAACGCACGTGCCTGCCCTCGCAGGACAGCGCCACCGAGTCGGGGTCGAGTGCGGCGGCAGCGGTGAGCAGGTCGGGCCACAGTTCCGGGTGCATGTCGGGTGCGCCTCGGGCAGGAACCAGGGCCCGCGTCTCCACCTCGTCGAGGAGCGGGAGGTCGCCGACCGGCCGGTCGGGGTTCTCGGCCACGGCCTCGAGAATCCGCAGGAACCGGTCGGCGAAACCTCGGACGGTGCCGGCATCGAAGAGATCGGTGGCGAAATCGATGGCGCCATCCATGCCTGCCGGTGCACCGTTCGCGTCGAACTTCTCGGCCAGGAGGAATTCGAGATCCACCTTGACGACGGCGAGTTCGGGGTCGAGTGCACGAACCTCCAGATCCGGCAGTGTCAGCACCGGTTGCTCGTTGTTCTGGAATTCGAGGGAGACCTGGACGATCGGTGAGTGCGCCGTCGATCGAGTCGGACCCACTGCCTCCACCACGCGTTCGAAGGGAACGTCGGCGTGGGTGAAGGCACCGAGGTCGACATCACGGCACTGGGCCGCCAGGGTGGCGAAGGACGTTGCGGAATCGACCTGCGTGCGCAGGGCGAGCGTGCCCACGAACATGCCGACCAGATCGTCGAGCGCGGGTTCTCCGCGGCCGGCGATCGGCGTTCCGATCACGACGTCGTCGGTGCGGCCGAGCCGCGCCAGCAGTACGGCGAGTGCGGCATGGACGGTCATGAACTCCGTGGAGCGAAGGCGCCGCGACAGTTCTTTGATCCGTCGATGAAGGCCTTGGTCGACGGTGAAGCCGATGCGGGCGCCGCGGAAGGATTGCTGGGGAGGCCGGTCGTGATCGGTGGGCAGTTCGAGGAGGTCGGGTGTTCCTGCCAGCACGGTCCTCCAGTAGGCGAGCTGCGTCCCGATCAGCGACTCGGGGTCGTCGGCCGAGCCCAGCAGCTCCCGTTGCCACAGGGTGTAGTCGGCGTACTGCACCGGCAGCGGTGCCCACGCGGGCGCGTCGCCGCGGGCGCGGGCTTCGTATGCCGTCATCACGTCGTGCACCAGCGGGACCATCGAGAACCCGTCCGCCGAGATGTGATGCACCACTACGGCAAGCACGTGCTCGGTGGCGGTGAGCGAGAACAGGCGCACCCGCAGCGGTACCCGCGCGGTGACATCGAATCCCGCCGACACCAGGCGGGTCAGCTTCTCTCGCAGATGATGCTCGTCCACCACGGCGACCGGGATCAGTGTGAGCGCTGCGCTCTCGGCGGGCAGAATTCGTTGGACGGGCCCGTCCTCGCCGATCGGGAACGTCGTTCGCAGGGACTCGTGCCGGGTAAAGACATCGGTGATCGCCGAGCTCAGTGCCCGCACATCGAGCGCACCGCTCAGTCGGACCACGATCGGGATGTTGTAGGCGGCCGAGGTGGTGTCGAGTTGGTTGACGAACCACATGCGCTGCTGAGCGAACGACAGCGGGATGTTCTCGGGTCGCGTGCGGAGTGCGAGCACCGGGCGTTCGGACTGCCGCGCACCGGCGTGCTCGATCCGTGCGGCCAGCGCGGCCACGGTGGGCGCCTCGAACAGGTCACGGACCCCACAGTCGATGCCGAGCAACGCCCGCAACCGGGCCATCGCGCGGGTCGCGCTCAGGGAATTGCCGCCGAGGTCGAAGAATCCGGCATCGGCACCCACCCGTCCTAGTCCGAGCACGTCCGCGAAGACGTCGGCTACCGCTTCCTCGATCGGGTCGGCCGGCGGCCGGTATGGACCTGTCCTGGAAAGGAAGTCGGGCTCCGGCAGTGCCGTGCGGTCCAGCTTGCCGACTGCCGTCAACGGGATTCGATCCAGCAGCACGATCGCGAACGGCACCATGTGCGACGGCAGACGGCGCTCGAGACGCCTGGTGAGCACGGCACTGTCGAGGACGCGACCCGCCGCCGGCACGACGTAGGACACCAGCAGCGTGTCTCCGGCGGGGCCGCGGTGCGCGATCGTGGCCGCGAACCCGACGTCCGGCTCCGACATGAGGGTGGCGTCGATTTCGCCGAGTTCGACGCGGAAACCCCGGACCTTGACCTGGAAGTCGCTGCGGCTCAGGTACTCGATGCTGTGGTCGGCGGTCCACCGCACGACATCCCCGGTGCGGTACATCCTTTCGCCGGGTCGTGTGGGATCGGCGACGAACCGTTCGGCCGTGAGCGCCGGTCGACGGTGATAGCCGCGGGCCAGACCTGCCCCGGCGAGATACAGCTCGCCCGGAATTCCGACCGGGACCGGTTGCAATCGGGTGTCGAGTACCAGTTCCGTCACGCCGCGGATGGGGCCGCCGATGGTGATCGGACCGCCGGGAACCAGCGGTTCGCTGATGTTGGACATGATCGTCGCCTCGGTCGGCCCGTACCCGTTGTACAGCCGACGGCCCGGTGCCCAGCGGGCGATCAGGTCGGGTGGGCACGCTTCACCGCCGAACACCACGTCCGCCAGGTGATCCAACCCGGCTGGGTCGAGTGACGCCAGCGCCGAGGTGGTGATGAACGCGTGGGTGACCTCCCGTTCCGCGAGGAGCCGTGCCAGATCTTCGCCGCCGTATACCGTGGGCGGCGCGATCACCATCGTCGCGCCGGCCCCGAAGGCCTGCAGATACTCGTATACCGATCCGTCGAAGCTGGGCGTCGAGAAGTGCAGGGTGCGCGATTGTGCTGTCGCGCCGCATCTTTCGAGTTGGTCGAGGGCGAAGTTGTCGAGACCACGATGGGTGACGAGGACACCCTTGGGCAGCCCCGTGGACCCCGAGGTGTAGACCAGATAGGCGGCCGTGTCCAGCGCGATCGGACCGGTCCGCTCGACTGCGGTGACCGGCGCCCCCGAACAATCGGCGCATTCGGTTGTGAAGTCGGGGTGGTCCAGTATCAGCCAGTGCGCGGTGCCCGGGAGGCGGCCACGGTGCTGCGTGGTGGTCACGCCGAGTGCGGCTCCGGAATCGGTGAGCATGTGCGTGATGCGCTCGTCGGGGTAGCTGGGGTCGATCGGCACGAACGCCGCTCCTGTCTTCGCCACCGCCCATACCGACAGCATGGAGTCGAGGGACCGCGGTATTCCGATGGCCACGAAGCTCTCCGGTCCGACACCGCGGGCGATGAGTGCGCGCGCCAGACGATTCGACCGCTCGTCCAGCTCGCGGTAGCTCACGTGCTCGTCTTCGAAGGACAGTGCGATCGCGTCCGGATCGAGCGCGGCGGCATCGGCGAAAATTTCGGGCAGAGTGCGGGCCGACCCGCCCGGACGGCCGCGGACCGGAACCAGTTCGGCGCGCTCGTCGTCGGTGAGCAGCGACAGCGCGGCCAACGGCTGTTCCGGCCGGGTGCAGGCGTCGAGTACCCGCAGCACACGCCCGGCGATGCCTTTCACTGCGTCCGCCGCGAAGACGTCGGGCAGGTACTCGAACTTCAAGTGCAGACGAGTGTCGACAGACGCGACCAGGCTCAGCGGGTAATGCGCGGCATCGTGCGCATCCACCCCCGCCACGCGCATCCCGGCGATATCGGTGTCGGTCGACAGCCCGGCGCGATCGACCGGGTACGACTCGAACACGGTCAAGGTGTCGAAGCCGACCTCGGGCCCCGCGGCGCGCTGGATCTCGGCCAGACCCAGGTAGTGATGATCCAGCAACGCCGCCTGCTCGGCCTGGACACGTTCGAGGAGCGCACCCATCGATTCTTCGGGACGCAGCTCGATCCGGACGGGCAGCGTGTTGATGAACAGTCCGATCATCGTCTCGATGCCCGCCAACTCGGGAGGCCGCCCCGAGACGGTGGCACCGAACAGTACGTCGTCGCGGCCGGTCGACGTACCGAGCACAATTCCCCAGCACACCTGGACGAGAGTGTTGATCGTCACCCCGCGAGAACGCGCCAGCTCGCGCAGGCGGGTGGTCTCGTCCTCGTCCAGATCGAACACCCACTCCTGCGGAATGGTGGACAGCTGTCGGCCACGTTCGACCGATTCATTCCCCCTCGCTCCGCTCGACCGGGCTGAATTCCCCCTCGCTCCGCTCGACCGGGCTGCCAGCAGGGTCGGACCCTCCACCCCCGCCAGAGCCCGGGCCCACACCGCCCGGGAGGGTTCGAGATCCCGGTGCTTCATCCACGCCAGATAGTCGCGGTAGCCGCGCACACGTGGGAGGGGTGACGGGTCACAGTCGGTGGCGTAGAGGGTCAGCAACTCCGTGATCAGCAGCGGCATCGACCAGCCGTCGAGAAGGATGTGATGGTTGGCCGACACCAGCCGGTATCGGTTCTGTGCCAACGCGACCAGCGTGAAGCGGATTAGCGGGGCAGAGGTCAGGTCGAACGGGCGGATCCTGTCTTCGGCCTCGAGTCGTCTGATCTCGGACGCCGCCGCGGTGTCGTCGAGCGCGGTCAGATCGACCTCACGCCAGGGCACCTCGACGTGTCGCCGGACGACTTGCATGGTGTTGCCCTCGGCATCGTGCAGGAAAGCGGTGCGCAGGTTGGCGTGTCTGTCGACCAGAGCGGCGACCGCGCGACGCAGGCGAGGTGCATCGACCGCACCGCGAAGGTCGAGACCGATCTGCACGAGGTAGGCATCGACGGAGGCGTCGGCAAGCTCGGCCTGAAAGAGCATGCCGAATTGCAGAGGCGACAGCGGCCACACGTCGATCAGGTCGGGGCAGCGACGTTCGAGGGTCTCGATCGCATCCTGCCCCAGTTCGACGAGATCGAAATCCGATGGCGTGAAGCCCCCGCCGCCCGACTCGACGTGCGCACCGAGGGCGGCGAGTGCCTGTACCCACAGTTGCGCGAGTTCGTCGACCTCGTCGCGGGTGAGGACGCCCGGCGGGTAACTCCACGTGGATTTCAGCTGCGGGCCTTCGCCCGAGTCGATGGTCATCGCATTGACGTCGACGACCGCCGCGACGGGCAGGTCTGCAGCCGCCCTCTCGCGTAGGGCGGGTTCGTCGACGGGCACCCATCCCTCGGCGTTCTCCGGAGCTGTTCCGCCCATTCTGCCGAGATAGTTGAAACTGACCTGTGGCGGCGACAGCGGTGAAAGTGTCTCGGCAGTTTCGTTGTTCAGGTAGCGGAGCAGTCCGAAGCCGATGCCGTGGTCGGGTACGGCGAGGAGCATTTCCTTGACAGCCTTCACCGCGGCTCCTGCGGACGGGCCTCCCGCGAACGCGTCGTCGAGGTTCACTCCGCCGAGATCGAAACGCACGGGGAAGATGGTGGTGAACCATCCGACCGTACGGGAGAGATCTGCCCCGGGCACCACCTGCTCTTCACGGCCGTGGCCTTCGAGGTTTACCAAGGCGTCCTGGACATCGATCCTCCGGTGTCGCCGCCACCGGATCAGCGCCATGGTCAGCGCCGTCAACAGCCCGTCTCCGACGCTGCCGTGGAATGCCTGTGGCACGGTCGTCAGCAGTGTCTCGCTCAACGGCGCCGGAAGGCGCACTTCCACGTCCTCGGCGGTGAGGGCGGTGTCCGATTCGGCCACGGGACGTGAGCCCAGAATCGGGTCGGGCGCGTCCAGTATCCGTTGCCACAGTTCGAGTTCAGCTGTTCGACGAGGCTCGTATGCGGCATCGGCGAGTGCATACGCCCATCGGCGCATCGACGTTCCCGGTGGCTCCAGCACCGGTGTCGCGCCGGACTGCAGTTGCGCGCACGCCGTGGCGAGGTCCGGGATCATGATCCGCCAGGACACTCCGTCCATCGCCAGATGATGGACGGCGATCAGCAACCGGACATCCCCCCGACGACCCGCGTCGAGCCAGACCACCTGCATCATCACGCCCGTTTCGGGGTCGAGCCGATCGAGGGCCGCGTCGAGTTCCCTCGCGGCGAGATCGGAGACGTCGTCACCGTCCACCGGCACCCGGCGTACCAGCGTGGCCGCACGCACCGCCCCTTCGGCCTGCACCTCCATCGACCAGCCTTCTTCGGTGTGCGAGGTGCGGTACAGACGCGACCGCAGGAGGTCGTGCCGATCCAGCAGGGCCTGGACGGCCTGCGTCAGGGTGTCCTCGTCCAAGGTCGCAGGCACGGTGAACAGCGCGGTCTGCGAGTAACGCCGGAAATCTCCGCCTCGGCCGAGGAGCCACCGCACGATCGGGGTCAACGGAATCTCTCCGACGCCGCCGCCGGGCAGCTCCTCGAGGACAACCGTCTCGTCACCCTGTCCCGCGATCTCGGACAGAGCCGCAACCGTTTTGCGTTCGAAGACGTCTCGCGGCGAGATCACTACCCCGGCTGCCTTGGCGCGGGTGACCAGCTGGATGGACATGATCGAATCGCCACCGATGGCGAAGAACGAGTCGTCGACGCCCACCGTGTCGAGGCCCAGGACCTCGGCGAACAGGCCGGCGAGAATGCGTTCGATCTCGGTGAGGGGGGTACGGCTCGTGGTGACCTGTCGACCGAAGTCCGGTTCGGGCAGAGCTTTCCGGTCGAGCTTGCCGTTCGCCGTCAACGGCATCTGGTCGAGAACCACCACTGCTGCCGGCACCATGTGCGAAGCCAGCCTCTTTGCGGCTGCGTCGATGATCACCGCCGGGTCGATCGATTCGCCGGTCTCCGGCACGGTGTACCCCACCAATCGACTCCCGTGCACCGTCACCGCAGACTGCGCCACTCCTTCACACGCGAGGAGTGCCGACTCCACCTCGCCGAGTTCGATCCGGTAACCCTTTACCTGCACCTGGAGGTCGTTGCGGCCGAGGTACTCCAGCTGCCCGTCGCGGTTCCACCTGCCGAGGTCACCGGACCGGTACATCCGGGACTCCGGCAGGAAGGGGTCGGGAACGAACCGGGCGGACGTGAGGGCGGGACGGCCGAGGTATCCGCGCGACACCTGCTCTCCTGCGACGTACATTTCCCCGGCCACGCCCGGCGGCACCGGATGCAGCCGGTCGTCGAGGACGTAGACGCGCAGCCCGGGTAGGCCCCGGCCGATCACGGATGCGGGCTGCTCCGTCACGGTGTCCCGGTCGATCGGCAGGTGGCTGACATGCACCGTCGTTTCCGTGATGCCATACATATTGACCAGAACCGGCGCGGTGTCGTCCCGGCGTGCGTACCAGCGCTGCAGTTGCGCGAATTCGAGGGCTTCCCCACCGAAGATCACGTACCGGAGGGACAGTGCGGGACCACCGGCCAGACGATCCGCCTCTGCCAACTGGTAGAAGGCAGTGGGAGTTTGGTTCAGGACTGTGACGTGTTCGCCGCGCAGGAGTTCGAGGAACTTCTCGGGTGAGCGCGCGGTGAAGTAGTCCACGAGTACCAGCCGGCCACCGTGCGCGAACGCTCCCCACATTTCCCACACCGAGAAGTCGAATGCGGCGGAATGGAACATGGTCCACACGTCGTCGGGCCCGAAACCGAACAACGACTGGGTTTGTGCCAGCAAGGCAACCACGTTGCGATGCGAAACCTGCACGCCCTTCGGCCGTCCGGTGGAGCCCGACGTGTAGATCACGTACGCCACCGAGTCCGGGCGCAGCGGGCTGCACCGGTCGACATCCGTGATCGGCAGTGGCGAGAAGCGTTGCACCGCGGTCAGGGTGCCGGGGTCGTCCACGATAATGACCGGGGCGCAGGCAGTACCGACAACCGGTGCGTCCGCGGTGGTGGTGAGCACACATCTCGGCTGGGCATCGCTCAGCAGGAAGGTCAGCCGCTCCGGAGGAGAGGTCACATCGATCGGGAGGTACCCGGCGCCCGACTTCACCACTGCCAGAAGCGCAACCACCAAGTCGACCGACCGCGTCATGACCACGGCCACCAGGGTTTCCGCGCCCGCGCCCTGGTCGGCCAGCAGTCTCGCGAGCCGGTTCGCCCGGTCGTCGAGTTCCCGGTAGGTCACGGACGAGCCGTCACAGCGCACGGCGACGGCATCGCCGGCGGTGGCCACCGCACGGTCGAAAACGTCCGCCAACGTCGACGGCGCGACGTGCTGTGCCGGTCGATGCGCGGAGGTGAGTACGAACTCGCGCTCGGCCGGGTGGAGGAGATCGATGTCGTCCACGAGCACCGTCGGGTCTGCCGACACGGTCTCGACCACACGGAGGAAGCGCTGCGCGAGACGCTCGACCGATGTGCGGTCGAACACGTCGGTCGCGTACCGGAATCCGGCGGTGATCCCGGTCGGCATCCCGTTCTCGTCGAGCCGCTCTGCCAGGCTCAGCTGCAAGTCGAATTGCGCCACTTCGAGATCGACGTCGAGAGATTCGACTGCCAGCCCGGGGAGTTCCAGGCGTACGCGCGTGTCGTTCCGGAACTCGAGGAGCACCTGGAACAGGGGTGTGTGCGCAGTGGACCGCTCGGGCACCAATTCGTCTACTAGCCGCTCGAACGGGATGTCTGCGTGCTCGAATGCGCCGAGGTCAGCCGAGCGCACCTCGGTGAGTACGTCGGCGAACGACGCACCTGACGGCACCGACGTGCGGAGCACCAGCGTGTTGACGAACATGCCCACTACATCGTCGAGGGCCCGGTGGCCGCGGCCCGCGATCGGCGTTCCCACCACCACGTCGTGTGAGCCCCCCAGCCGTTGGAGCAGTACTGCCCAGGCGGCGTGCATCACCATGAACAGGGTCGAACGAGTATGGCGTGCAAGGTCGAGCAAGGCGGAGTGCACGGTAGGCACGATGTCGCTGGTGACGACTGCACCCCGGGAGGATCTTTGTCTGGGTCGCGGTCGGTCCAGGGGCAGCGGCACAACCTCCGGGGTCCCCGACAGCGTCCGGATCCAGTAGCCGAGTTGTTCCGACAGCACCGACTCGGGCTGGTCCTCGGTGCCCAGGACCTCGCGCTGCCACAGGCTGTAGTCGGCGTACTGTACGGGCAGCGGTGCCCAGCCGGGCGCGCGCTGTTGCTTGCGCGCGGTGTAGGCAAGCATCACATCACGCGCCAGGGGAGTCATCGAGAAGCCGTCGGCCGCAATGTGATGGACGACGAGGGCGAGGACGTGCCTGTCGGGAGCGAGGCTCACCAACGTCACCCGGATGGGAAGTTCCTCGGTGACATCGAATCCCCTGCCGAAAAAGGCGGCGAGGAGATCTCGTAGGTCCCGTTCGGCAGCGGGGGTCGAATCCAGTTCGGGGATGGCGGTTCTCGGCTCGAAGATGACCTGATGGGGTCCGTCGGCAGAGCCGGGATACACGGTACGCAGTGTCTCGTGCCGTTCGATGACGTCACCGAGTGCCGCCCGGAGCGTCTGCAGGTCTATCACGCCGTCCAGTCGTAGCGCGACCGGAATGTTGTAGGCCGGTGAGGAGGTGTCGAACTGGTTGATGAACCACATACGCTGTTGCGCGAGAGAAAGGGGAAGCCGATCGGGCCGCGGTCGCGCGGTCAGTTCCGGGGCGGCGGATTTCGTCAGCTGGGTCGGCCCGATCCGATCGGCCAGGTCGGATACCACGGGGTTGTCGAACAGTACGCCCACAGCGAGTGTCGTCTCCAGCGCGCTGTTGATGCGGGCCACCGCCCTGGTGGCGCTGAGCGAATCGCCACCGAGAGCGAAGAAGCTGTCGTCCGCGCCGACGCGGTCGACACCGAGGACGTCAGCGAAAGCTGTTGCGACGGCCTGCTCCACGGGTGTCGTGGGAGCGCGATACCCGACTGTGGTGAAAATGGGTTCTGGGAGGGCCTTGCGGTCGAGCTTGCCATTCACCGTCACCGGCAACTCATCGAGCACCACCACCACCGACGGCACCATATACCCCGGCAACACCCCCGCCACCCACTCCACCACCGCCCGACCCTCCACCACCACCCCACACTCAGGAACCACATACCCCACCACAAACTCCCCACCCGACCCACCCCGCAACACCACCACCGCCTGCGCCACACCCCCATACCCCAACAACACCGCCTCGATCTCCCCCAACTCCACCCGCTGCCCCCGCAACTTCACCTGAAAATCCACCCGACCCACATACTCGAGCTCCCCACCCGACAACCACCGAACCCGATCCCCCGTCCGATACAACCGCGAACCACACCCGAACGGATTCGCCACAAACCGATCCGCCGTCAAATCCACCCGACCCCGATACCCCCGCGCCAACTGCACACCCCCCACATACAACTCCCCCACCACCCCCACCGGCACCGGCCGCAACCACCCATCCAACACAAACACCTGCGTATTCCACACCGGAACCCCGATCGGCACCCCCACCACATCCGCATCGGTCACCTCATGAAACGTCACATCCACCGACGCCTCCGTCGGACCGTACAAGTTATGCACCCGCACACCCGGCACCAACCCCCGCATCCTCGACGCCACCGACGCCGACAACGCCTCCCCCGACGCGAACACCCGCCGCACACTCACACACCGCGCTACCGCCGGCTCCGCCGTGAACACCGCCAACATCGACGGCACGAAATGCACCGTCGTCACCCCATTCCCGACGATCACATCCACAAGATAAGCCGGATCACGATGCCCACCCGGCTCCGCCACCACCAACCGCGCCCCCACCAACAACGGCCAGAACAACTCCCACACCGACACATCGAACGTCACCGGCGTCTTCAACAACACCACATCATCGCAGCCCAGCCCATACTCCCCCTGCATCCACAACAACCGATTCACAATCCCCGCATGCGAAACCACCACCCCCTTCGGCCGACCCGTCGAACCCGACGTGAACATCACATACGCCGGATTCTCCCCACGCACCACCCCCAACCGCTCCCCATCCGAAATCGGATCCCCCGAAAACCCCGACACATCAACAACATCCAACTCCACCACCACAACCGAACCCGGTAACCCCACCCGATCCACCGACGTACTCAACACCAACACCGGCGCGGCCACACCCAACACATACTCCACCCGCTCCACCGGCTGATCCACATCCACCGGCACATACCCACCCCCCGCCTCGAGCACCGCATAAATCCCCACCACCAACTCCACCGACCGCCCCACCGCAATCCCCACCAACGACTCCGGACCCACCCCCAACCCCATCAACAACCGCGCCAACCGACGCACCCGCACACCGAACTCCCCATACGACAACACCACCGAACCAGACACCACCGCCACCGCATCCGGCACACACCCCACCCGCTCCTCGAACAACCCCACCAACGACCCCCCCGGCACCACACACCCCGTCGCATTCCATCCCCCCAACACCAACTCCCGCTCACCCGGCGCGAAGAGGTTGACGTCGCCTACCAGAGTGTCGACGTCCCGGGCGATGGTGCCGAGAATCGCGGTGAGTCGTCCCGCCATTCGGGTGACCGTCTCGTGGTCGATGGCATCGGCCTGGTAGCGAAGGCTCAGCCGCAGTTGTGGCTCGAGACTCGTCATCAGGGTGAGGGGATAGTGTGTGGCGTCGCGGGCATCGACGCCCGTCACTCGCATGCCTGCGATGTCGGTGCCCTCGCCCAATCCGGACGTGTCGATCGGATACGATTCGAACACCGACAGCGTGTCGAACAGGGTTCCCAGACCGACTCGCTGCTGAATTTCACCGAGCCCGACGTGGTGGTGATCGAGCAGGGCAGTCTGCTCCCCCTGCATGCGGCCGAGCAGTTCCGCGATGGTCTCCGCCGGGTTCACCCGTACCCGCACCGGCAGGGTGTTGATGAACAATCCCACCATGCTCTCGACGCCGGGTAGGTGCGGGGGTCGGCCCGAGACCGTGGCGCCGAAGATCACGTCGTCGCGGGAGAGCAACCGCGACAACAACACTCCCCATGCCGCCTGGATCACCGTATTCATCGTGCCGCCGAGGCGCCGTGTCACCGCCTCCAGCGGGGCGATCACATCGGCGGGCAGGTCGACGTCGACCTCGCCGGGCACTCCGTACTGCGTCGCCGACGCGTGCGGCGCCACCAGTGTCGGCTCCTCGACGCCGTCGAGGGCCCGCTCCCAGGCCCGGGCCGACGTCTCCCGGTCGCGGTTCGCTACCCATCCCAGATAGGTGCGGTACGACGGCGCCTCCGGCAGAATATCCGGGCGGTCATCGGCGTAACGCACGAGCAATTCCCGCACCAGCAGCGGCATCGACCAGCCGTCCAGGACGATGTGATGGTTGGTGATGGCGAGCACGTAGCTGCCAGGACCTGTGTGCAGCAGCATGAATCGCACGAGTGGGGGTGCTTCCAGATCGAACCTGGCACTGCGATCTTCGTCGAGGAGCCGCGTCAACTCCGCGCCGCTCCCTGGCCCGTGTCCGGTCAGATCCACCTCCCGCCACGGCACCTCCACCGCATCGAGCACCAGCTGCGCCGGAACCCCGTCGTCGTCGTAGACGAACGCGGACCGCAAGTTCGGGTGGTGGGCCAGCAGTCCGGCCGCGGCAGCCCGCAGACGCTCGGCGTCGACCGTCCCCGCCAGGTCGATCCGCATTTGCGCCGTGTAGACGTCCACCCTGTCGGTGACCAGCGACGCGTGGAAGAGCAATCCCGACTGCAGCGGCGACAGCGACCACACGTCCCGCAGCGCCGGAAACCGCTCTTCCCAGCGCTCGATCTGCTGCTGGCTGACCGACACCAGCGGCACATCGGACGGTGTCAGCCCGCCCGCTCCCGGCCGTGCCACGTGCGCCGCAAGTCCGCCGAGCGCGCTGCGCCACAGATTCGCGAAGGCCGTGACGTCGGCGTTGTCGAGTACGCCGCGGGGATAGGCGATCGTCGCCCTCAGGCGGGGGCCGTCGGGGCGGTCGTCGACCACAGCGTTGATGTCGAGAACGGATGCAACGGGCATGTCGGTGTTCTGCGTTCCGCCGAGCGTGCTCTCCACCGGGAGCCAGTCCTCCGTTCCGCCTGTGGTGACGACCCGGCCCAGATAGTTGAAACTGACCTGGGGAGAACGGAACCGGCGAAGCGCCATTGCCGTGTCATCGTTCAGGTAGCGCAGCATTCCGAAACCGATCCCGTGATCCGGAATGGCGAGCAACTGTTCTTTGACCGCCTTGACTGCCTGCCCTGCCGCGCGGCCTCCGGTCAGGGCGTCGTCGACATCGATCCCGGTGAGGTTCACTCTCACCGGGTACACAGTGGTGAACCAACCCACGGTGCGGGACACATCCGAGCCCGCGACGACGTGCTCCTCGCGTCCGTGCCCTTCGAGTGTGATCACGGTGTCCGCTGCGGCATCGCCCTGTTCGCCTCGCCAGGCGGTCAGCGCCAATGCCAGCGCGGTCAGCAGCCCGTCGCCGACGCTGCCGTGGAAGGCCGCCGGAAGCGTGGTGAGCAGGTCGGCGGTCACGCGCGACGGCACGTCGACGGTGACCGTGTCCACGGTCGCGGCGACGTCGACTTCGGGGTTCAGCGGGCGCGAACCGATCAACGGATCGGGGCCGTCGAGAATTGACTCCCACATCGGCAGTTCCGGCATTCGTTGCGGCACCGCGTCGCGCAGGCCGTGCGACCACCGCCGCATCGACGTTCCTACATCCGGCAGAGTAGGAGTCGCGCCCACCTGAAGTTGACTGCACGCCGACGCGAGGTCGGCGACGAGAATGCGCCACGACACACCGTCGACCGCGAGGTGATGGACCACCACGAGTAGTCGCCCGACGCCGTTCGGAACGTCGAACCACACCACCCGCAGCATGGCTGCGCCGGCCGGATCCAGGTGGTTGGCCGCAGCATCGAGTTCTGCGGCCGCGAGCGCTGTGAAGCCGTCCCCGTCGACCGTCTCGACCCGCATGTGGCGAACCAACCCCTGCGCCCGCACCGAACCCGATGGCAGCACTTCCATACCCTGGTCGTCGGCGAGCAATCGTGCCCGGAGCATGTCGTGCCGATCGAGCACCGCGTCCACGGCACCGTCGAGAACGTCCCGGGTGAGGCCGGCAGGGGCCGCGAGCAGCAGCGCTTGGGAGAACCTGTCGAGTCGGCCGCCGCTGCGCTCGATCAACCAGCGCGCCACCGGCGTCGAGGGCAGAGTGCCGACGCCCCCGCCCGGCATCTCATCGAGCGCGACTGGACCACCGTCGTCGAAACGCGCCACCTCCGCGAGGCCGGCCACCGTTCTACGATCGAACACGTCGCGGGGAGAAAGGATTACCCCGGCGGCCTTGGCGCGGGCCACCAACTGGATCGACATGATGCTGTCGCCACCGAGCGCGAAGAAATCGGCCGTGGCACCTACCGAGTCGATCCCGAGAACATCCGCGAACAGTCCCGCGAGAAGCTCCTCGGTCTCCGTTCGCGGCGGCCGACTCTGCGACGCCGAGGCTCCGAAATCGGGGGCGGGAAGTGCTGCGCGATCGAGCTTCCCGTGAACAGTCAGCGGAAGCGAATCGAGCACGACCAGCGCGGCCGGCACCATATACAACGCCAACCGGCCACCGACGAAGTCGAGCACCGCCCTCGGGTCGATCACCACGCCGGATTCCGGCACGAGGTAACCGATCAGCCGATCACCATTGCCGTCCCCGTTCCACACGGTTGCGACGGCCTGAGCCACATCGTCGTGGGTAAGCAGGGCGGACTCGATCTCACCGAGTTCGATGCGAAAGCCCCGGATCTTCACCTGGGTGTCGTTGCGGCCGAGGTATTCCAGTTGCCCGTCCCTCGTCCAACGCACCCGATCCCCGGTGCGATACATCCGGCTGCCCGCCGGGCCGAAGGGATCGGCGACGAAGCGTTCGGCCGTCAGAGTGATCCGCCGGTGATAGCCGCGCGCGAGGGCGGCGCCTGCGAGATACAACTCCCCGGGCACATTGACCGGTACCGGCTGCAGACGCGAGTCGAGCACGACCTCGGAGAAGCCACGAGTAGGCGCGCCGATGGTGACCGGCGCCCCCGGTGACAAGACGTCGCTGATACTGGACACGACTGTCGCTTCGGTCGGACCGTACGCGTTGAACATTCGCCTCCCCGGCGCCCACCGCGCACACAGTTCCGGGGGACACGCTTCGCCGCCTGTGACCACGCACTCGAGGTCGGTGAGTTCAGCGGCATCAACCGACGCCAGCGCGGCCGGGGTGACGAAGCAATGCGTCACCCGCTCGTCTTCCAGGAGTTGCGTCAGTTCGGCGCCGCCGTACACGGTCGGGGGTGCGATCACCATGGTGGCGGCCGCCCCGACGGCCAACAGCAATTCCAATACGGAGGCATCGAAGCTCGGTGACGCGAAATGCAGCACTCTGGACGCGGCCGTCGTGGCGAAGGTCTCCCGCTCCTGCAGGGCGAAATCTGCCAGGCCGCGATGCGTGGTCACCACGCCTTTAGGCCTGCCCGTCGACCCCGAGGTGTAGATCAGGTAGGCCGGATTGTCGAGCCGGACCGGCGAAATCCGCTCGTCCTCGGTGACTGCCGACGCCGGGTACGTCGACAGCCCGTCCGCGTCGTCCACCACCAGCCACGGCACCCCGCCGGGTAGTGCGCTGCGGTGCGACGAGGTCGTGACACCCAACACGGCCTCGGAGTCGGTGAGCATGTACTCGATGCGCGCCGCCGGGTGCTGGGGGTCCACCGGAAGGAACGCGGCACCCGACTTGGCCACCGCCCACACGGCCAGAACGGACTCGACGGAGCGGGGCACGCACACGGCCACCACGGTTTCCGGCCCGGCCCCACGCGCGATCAAAACGCGAGCCAACTGATTCGAACGCTCATCGAGTTCGCGGTAGCGCACGTGACGACTCTCGAAGACCATCGCGACGGCGTCCGGATCGTGGGCGACCGCCGCCGCCAGCAGATCCGGCAGCGTCCGCGCTGCACCCGCCGCAGCGCCCGTCACCGGAATCAGGTCGGCGCGTTCGCGAACGCCGAGGATGTCGATGTCACCGACCGGGGTGTCCGGGCCGGCCGTAACGGTCGCGAGGATGCGCTGGAGTCGTTCCGCGAACCCGGCCACCGTAGCCTCGTCGAAGAGGTCGGTCGCATAACCGAGTCCCGCGGTGATCCCACCGGGGTTGCCATCCGCGTCCAGGTTCTCGGCCAGCGTCAACTGGAGGTCGAAGTTGGCGGTCTCGATCGCCACATCGATGCTCCGCACCCGCAGATTCGGCAGTTCCAGCGTGGGTCGCTCGATGTTCTGGAATTCGAACATCACCTGGAACAGTGGTGAGTAGGCCGTCGAGCGGGACGGACTCACTGCCTCCACCACGCGTTCGAACGGAATATCGGCGTGCATGAAGGCACCGAGGTCGGTTTCCCGAACATTGTCCAAGAACTCGGTGAAGGTGGCGCCGCCGTCGACTCGGGTGCGGAGGACGAGCGTGTTCACAAACATCCCCACCACGTCGTCGAGTTCACGCTCGCCACGCCCGGCGATCGGCGTCCCGACGGCGATGTCATCGGACCCGCTCAGTCGTGCCAACAAGATCGCCAGCGCGGCATGCACTGTCATGAACACCGTCGTGGTGTGTTGCCGCGCCAACGCTACCACGCCGGCGTGAATCTCCGGAGCGATCTCGAACTCGACGCGTCCGCCGTGAAGTGATCGGACAGCAGGTCGGGGACGGTCGGTGGGTAAGTCCAGTACTTCGGGCAGGTCCGACAGCGCGGTGGTCCAATAGGCCAGCTGTCTCGACATCGGCGAGGTTTCCTCCGCCTCCGAGCCCAGCCACTCGTACTGCCACAGCGTGTAATCGGCGTACTGCACGGGAAGCGGTGCCCAATCCGGCGCGGTCCCATCCGCTCTCGACACGTACGCATCCATGACATCGCGGGCCAGCGGAGACATCGAGAAGCCGTCGGCCGCAATGTGGTGCACGACCACCGCGAGCACGTGCGCATTCTCGTCGAGCCGGAAAAGGCTCGCGCGCAATGGAACCTGCTGCGTCACGTCGAATCCCTCGGACAGCACCCGCAGGGCACGTGCACGGAGTTCGGCCTCTCCCGTCACACCGACCGGAGTGAGGTCGGGCAGCGCGCTCGTCGTCGGCACGATCACCTGACGCGGTCCGTGGTCGGTGAGGGGGAAGATGGTGCGCACGGCCTCGTGCCGCTCGATCACGTCGGCGACCGCCGTCTGGAGCGCAGGTATGTCGAGTTCACCGTCCAGCCTCAACGCAAACGCCACGTTGTATGCGGACGAGGAGGTGTCGAACTGGTTGATGAACCACATCCGCTGTTGGGCGGGTGACACGGGAACTTCCGCACCGCTTTCCCTCGCCTTCAGCGGCGCGCGAGATTCACGCCCTTCGTGCGACTGCGCCAGCATCGCCAGACCGGCCGCGGTGGGCGCGTCGAACACGTCGCGAACGCTGATCCGGTTTCCGACCGCGGCATTGACGCGCGCCACCAAGCGAGTGGCCGTCAGGGAGTTTCCGCCAAGGGCAAAGAAGTTGTCGTTCACTCCCACCCGCGGAATTCCGAGTAGGTCGGCGACAACCGCAGTCACTATCTCCTCGAAAGCACCACGGGGAGCAACGTATCCGAGCATATCGGCGCCGAAGTCGGGTTCGGGGAGGGCCTTGCGGTCGAGCTTGCCATTCACCGTCACCGGCAACTCATCGAGCACCACCACCACCGACGGCACCATATACCCCGGCAACACCCCCGCCACCCACTCCACCACCGCCCGACCCTCCACCACCACCCCACACTCAGGAACCACATACCCCACCACAAACTCCCCACCCGACCCACCCCGCAACACCACCACCGCCTGCGCCACACCCCCATACCCCAACAACACCGCCTCGATCTCCCCCAACTCCACCCGCTGCCCCCGCAACTTCACCTGAAAATCCACCCGACCCACATACTCGAGCTCCCCACCCGACAACCACCGAACCCGATCCCCCGTCCGATACAACCGCGAACCACACCCGAACGGATTCGCCACAAACCGATCCGCCGTCAAATCCACCCGACCCCGATACCCCCGCGCCAACTGCACACCCCCCACATACAACTCCCCCACCACCCCCACCGGCACCGGCCGCAACCACCCATCCAACACAAACACCTGCGTATTCCACACCGGAACCCCGATCGGCACCCCCACCACATCCGCATCGGTCACCTCATGAAACGTCACATCCACCGACGCCTCCGTCGGACCGTACAAGTTATGCACCCGCACACCCGGCACCAACCCCCGCATCCTCGACGCCACCGACGCCGACAACGCCTCCCCCGACGCGAACACCCGCCGCACACTCACACACCGCGCTACCGCCGGCTCCGCCGTGAACACCGCCAACATCGACGGCACGAAATGCACCGTCGTCACCCCATTCCCGACGATCACATCCACAAGATAAGCCGGATCACGATGCCCACCCGGCTCCGCCACCACCAACCGCGCCCCCACCAACAACGGCCAGAACAACTCCCACACCGACACATCGAACGTCACCGGCGTCTTCAACAACACCACATCATCGCAGCCCAGCCCATACTCCCCCTGCATCCACAACAACCGATTCACAATCCCCGCATGCGAAACCACCACCCCCTTCGGCCGACCCGTCGAACCCGACGTGAACATCACATACGCCGGATTCTCCCCACGCACCACCCCCAACCGCTCCCCATCCGAAATCGGATCCCCCGAAAACCCCGACACATCAACAACATCCAACTCCACCACCACAACCGAACCCGGTAACCCCACCCGATCCACCGACGTACTCAACACCAACACCGGCGCGGCCACACCCAACACATACTCCACCCGCTCCACCGGCTGATCCACATCCACCGGCACATACCCACCCCCCGCCTCGAGCACCGCATAAATCCCCACCACCAACTCCACCGACCGCCCCACCGCAATCCCCACCAACGACTCCGGACCCACCCCCAACCCCATCAACAACCGCGCCAACCGACGCACCCGCACACCGAACTCCCCATACGACAACACCACCGAACCAGACACCACCGCCACCGCATCCGGCACACACCCCACCCGCTCCTCGAACAACCCCACCAACGACCCCCCCGGCACCACACACCCCGTCGCATTCCATCCCCCCAACACCAACTCCCGCTCACCCGACGCGAGAATGTCGATAGTGCCCAGTGCCGCAATCGGATTCGCCGCCACAGCACGTAGAATTCGAAGGAATCGCTCCCCGAAACCCACCACCGTCGGCCGGTCGAAGATATCCGTCGCGAACGTGAAAGCTGCGGAGATACCTGCGGGACTGCCGGATTCGTCGTAGCGCTCCGCGAGCGTCAACTGCAGATCGAATTGGGACACACCGGTGTCGACCTCGATGACCTCTGCGGTCAGTCCCGGCAGTTCCAGGTGAGCCGTCGCTGTGTTCCGGAATTCCAACATAACCTGGAACAGGGGTGAATAGCTGGTCGACCGGCCGGGATCGAGCGCCTCCACGACACTCTCGAAGGGCACTTCCGTGTGCCCGAACGCTCCTAGGTCGGCGTTCCGTGCACGGGAAATCATGTCTTCGAACGTGATTCCGGGATCCACGGTGGTTCGCAGAACCAGCGTGTTGACGAACATCCCCACCAGGTCATCGAGCGCTGCTTCGCCGCGTCCCGCGATCGGCGTCCCGATCGCGATGTCGTCGGATCCGCTCAGCCGCGCCGCCAGCACCGCCAGAGCCGCGTGCATCACCATGAACATCGTCGCGTCATGTTGACGCGCGAGCACCAGAAGCTTTCGATGCAGCTCCGCAGGCACCGAGAACGGGGCAGTGTCGCCTCGCAGCGTCCGATTCGCGGGTCGCGGACGATCAAAGGGAAGGGTTATCGCGTCGGGGAGGCCGGCGAGTGTCTTCTTCCAGTAGTCCAATTGCACCGACATCACGCTCTCGGGGTGCTGATCACTCCCGAGGACCGCCCGTTGCCACAGGCTGTAGTCGGCGTACTGAACCGGGAGTGGGAGCCAGTCCGGCCTCTGCTGGCGAACTCGCGCGGAGTACGCCACCATCAGGTCGTGTGCCAGCGGTGCCAGCGAAGCGCCATCCGCGGCGATGTGGTGGACCACGAGAAGGAGGACGTGCTCGTCGGGGCCAATTCGCAGCAGTGCACCACGCACGGGTACTTCACCGCTGACGTCGAAGCCCTGGTGAATCAGCGCGGCAATGTGTTCGCGAACCTCGTGCTCGTTGTCGACAACTTTCGGCGTGAGGTCGGGAACCACCTGCGGCGCAGTCACGATCGATTGTTCCGGTCCTACTGCCGAGTCCGGGTATTTGGTGCGCAGAGATTCGTGTCGTTCGATGACATCCTCGGCGGCGTCCCGGAGTGCCTCCACGTCGAGGGTGCCGGATAGTCGGACCGCCATGGGAATGTTGTATGCAGGCGAGGAGGGGTCGAACTGATTGATGAACCACACGCGCTGCTGCGCAAGCGAGAGGGGTATACGGTCCGGACGCTCGCGTGCGACCAGGCTCGGGCGGTCGGTTCTCCGCACGTCCGCAGGCTCGATCCGCCCTGCCAACTTTTTCACCGTCGGCGCCTCGAAAAGGTCCCGGACACCGAGGTCGACGCTCAGTGCGGCATTGACGCGAGCGATTACTTTGGTTGCCACGAGGGAGTTTCCACCGAGATCGAAGAAGTCGTCGTCGACACCGATGTGCTCCACTCCCAGCACGTCCCCGAATACCTGCGCGACAGTCTGCTCCACCGGATTCGCCGGTGCGCGACGCTCGGTGGCCGCGCCGCCGAATTCCGGCGCAGGCAGAGCCGCACGGTCGAGCTTTCCCACCCGCGTCAACGGCATCTCGTCCAGCACAGTGATTGCGGAAGGAACGAGGTGTGGCGGCAGCTGCTTTCGGGCATAGGCCATCACATCGGCAGTCGAGAGCCGCTGGCCGGGAGCCGGGAGCACATACGACACGAGGACGGTGTCACCGGACGGCGCGGTCCGCGGTATCGTCACCGCAGTTCTCACCCATGGATGAGTGTGGAGAACCGTGTCGATTTCGCCGGGTTCGACACGGAACCCACGGATCTTCACCTGGAAGTCACTGCGGCCCACGTACTCGATCGTGTGATCGGCCCGCCACCGAACGACATCTCCGGTTCGGTACATTCGGCGGCCAGGGTCGCCGAAAGGATTGGCGACGAAGCGTTCCGCGGTCAGCGCCGGCTTGCCGTGATAGCCGCGTGCCAGCGCGTCACCCGAGAGGTAGAGGTCCCCGGCCACTCCGATCGGTACCGGTGTCATTCGCGCATCGAGGACCACCTCGTGGAATCCGCGGAGCGGACCGCCCAGGGTGATCGGTCCCGCAGGCGACATCGGTTCACTGATGTTCGCCATGATGGTGGTCTCGGTCGGTCCGTATGCGTTGCACAACCTGCGACCCGGGGCCCACCGCTTCACCAGTTCCGGCGGGCACATCTCGCCGCCGAACACCACGTCCTGGAAGTCGGTGAGTCCTTCCGGGTCGATCGATCCGAGCGCAGCGGTAGTGATGAACCCGTGAGTGACTCGCTCGAGTTTCAGGATCCGGGCCAACTCGGTGCCGCCGTATATCGTCGGCGGAACAATCACCATGGTGGCACCGGCACCGAAGGCCTGGAGATACTCGAACAGGGACGCGTCGAAGCTCGGTGTGGAGAAATGCAGGGTCCGTGCGGTCTGCGTCGCTCCGAATCGGAGGCGCTGCTCCACCGCGAAGCTGTCCAGGCCACCGTGGGTGACCGACACCCCTTTGGGGAGTCCCGTCGAACCGGACGTATAAATCAGATAGGCCACATTCTCCATGCGCAGCGGTCGCACCCGTTCGTCGTCGGTGACGGCGGACGCCGGTAAAGCCGCACAGCGGGTATGGAACTCGGCGTCGTCGAGGAGCAGCCACGGAATCGAATCGGGCAGTCGGGATAGCTCGGCAGACACCGTCACACCCACGGCGACTCCGGAATCGGTGAGCATGTGCACGATGCGCTCGGCCGGATAGTTCGGGTCCACCGGCACGAATGCCGCGCCCGATTTCGCTACCGCCAGCATCGACAGAACCGACTCGATCGAGCGCGGCAAGCCCAGCGCGACAGCGTTCTCCGGACCGATCCCGCGTGCGATCAAGACCCGCGCCACTTGGTTGGAGCGTTCGTCCAATTCTCGATATGTCACCTCGACGCCGCGAAAGGTGAGTGCGATGCCGTCAGGATTATTACTTGCTGCCGTGTCAAAGATTTCGGGCAGCGTGCGCTCGGATCGACCCGGCACTCCCGATACGGGGACGAGAGTGGCTCGTTCGGGGTCGGTGAGGATATCGATCTCGCCGACACCTGTTTCCGGGTTTGCGCCGACCGTCTCCAGGATTCGCCGAAATCGCATGCCGAGCCCGACCACCGTCTCCGGGTCGAACAGATCGGTGGCGAATCCGAGACTCACCGTGATTCCGGACGGAGTGCCGTCGGCGTCGAAAAATTCTTCCGTCGCCACCCGAAGGTCGAATCTGCCGATCTCGGGCCGGACACCCTCCGGGTCGTCGCGACGCTCGAGAAGCACCTGGACAATCGGCGAATACGCCGCGGAATCGCCGATCTCGAGCGCCCGCACGACCTGCTCGAACGGAACGTCCCCATGTTGGAATGCTTCCTCTTCCACCTCGTGCACGTGGTCGAGGAGTGCGGTGAAGGCCAGGTCCGGTCGAACGCGCGTCCGCAGCACCACGATGTTCCGGCCGCCGTCCACGGCGGCAGTCGTAGCGACGGCCACATCCGAGGTACCGGCAAGCCGGCTCAGGAGAACTGCCAGGGCTGCGTGCAGCACCGGGAAGACTGTCGTGCCGCGTTCCGATGCCAGCGCGACCACCCGGCGATGTGTTTCGGCACCGATCGGGAGTCCCACGCGGTCTCCCCGCAAGGATTGGACGGCGGGCCGGGCCCGATCGGAGGGCAGATTCAGCACCTCGGTAAGACCCGACAACCATGCTGTCCAGAACTCGAGGTGACCCGCTTCGAGGCGTAGTCGCTCGCCTATGCGGGCGGTCGTCTGGTGCACGGTCGACAGGGGCACGTGCGTGTCGGCCGCGATGAACTCCTCGAGCAACTCGACGAATTGCCGGTGATGCGTGCGCAGCGCCGCGTCCTCGTACCGATCCGGATTCGCCCGGAAATCGACGGAGACGTCTGCCGGCGTGCCGCTGGAATACACGTTGACCAGCAGATCTTCCACCGGGCCCGAGGTGACGATGTGGTATTCGCCCACCAAGTCGCCCAGCTGGACGTCGTGCGGGAAGAGCATGACGTTGACCATGGGCCCGTACAGCCGGGCGGCACTGCTCGCGCTCATGTCGCGGCGGATGTCGTCGATGCTGCACCTTTGATGGCGCAGCGCGCCCATCAGTTCACGCTGAACCCGCGACACGAGGGCCCCGACCGTGTCCCCTTCCTCGACCGAGATCGACAGTGGCGCGACATTGACCATCATGCCGCCGGAATTGCGCAGCAACGCCGTGGTCCGGCCGGACAGGGGAACATGCACGAGTACATCGGTTTTTCCGGTCATGCGCGACAGGTAGCAGGCGAATGCGGCGATGATGGTGGCTGCGGCGGCCGCCGTTGCCTGCCTGCCGGACCCGTGGAGGCCGGTAGTCGCCGCCTCGGACAGCACGGCGCTTTCGACCTTGCTCCTGGCTACTGCCGGCGCGAGCCGCTCGGCCAGGGTCGATCCCTCTACGGCCTCGATGCGTTGTGCCCAGTACGTCCGATCCGCCGTGTACCGATCCGAGGATCGGTAGCGGGCATCGATGTCGTACAGCTCGCGCAGGGTCGCTGCCCGACTCTGGTCCGGCTCCCGCGCGCTCACCGAGGCCGAATACCGGTGCGCGATGCGGCTGAGCATCGTCATGGCAGCGTATCCGTCGAGGGCGACGTGGTGGATGCGGCTGTACCAGAGGTAATGCGACTCGCCCACACACAAAATCGACGTCTCGACCAGTCGATCGGCCTCGAGGTCGAGGGGGGTTCGGTAGTCCTTGTCCATCCACTCGTGGGCAGCTGCGACCGGGTCGTTCTCGCCGCGGAAGTCGAGGAAGGCGATCGACGTGTCGGTCGTGTGGTCCACATACTGCATCGGCCGGCCGTCGACCTCGACCACCTTCAAAAAGGGTGACTGAAATTCGCGACCGGCGGCGACGGTTTCCCTCCGCAACAGGTCGACGTCGAGGTCGCCGTGCAGCTCCACGTACTGCGCGATCGAAATCGGCACCGCGGGCTCGAGTTGCTGCGCGAACCACGTGGCACGCTGCGCCCCGGACAGCGGAAAGAGTGCCGCGTCCGGATTGTGCGTCAGGGGGTTGGGCGTGTCGAGACGTTTCACGGCGGCTCCTCCGCGTACGGTATCCCCGACCGAAGAAATCGTGGCCGCGTCCGAACCTGGACACGCGCTTGTGTGAGGCGGACGCTTCTCCCCGCCCCCCGGCTCATCCGTTCGGCTTCACCACAAAACACAACACTTCATGCTTGCATAGCCGCGCGCCTCTTTTGGGCGGATTCGGCCGGTCGCGATGCCCGGTGTTTCAGGTCTGCTGAGCTGTGCAAACCTGCGATCATCCCGTTTCGTTCGACCGACTCCGCGTCCCCTCGATGCGCTGCCGCTGCCGGGCCCCGTACGCCGCCTCCGCGACGGCAGCGTCGTCCTCGAGGCCCGACCCGAGCGCCCCACCGATGGTGGCGATGGACGCCAGCAGCCAGGCGAGCGTGAGGTAATCGGAGAAGTTGACCCCGTGCCCCAGAATGCGGGACAGCAGTTCCGGGGGAAGAGTGAGACACGCCGTGAACAGCAGCAGGCAGAACAGGGCCACGTGGAGGACGATCACGCCGATGACCAGGGTGACGACGGTTGCGGTGTTGTACAGCACCGAACGGTCGCGTTCCTCCGGCGACCGAGGCCGCTCCCAGAGTTCATGATCAAGGATCAACCAGAGAATCATCGCCACGATCGACAGGACCGTTGCCGCACTCATACGCCACGGACCCATCGTGTCGGCGAACATCCAGATCGTGCTGGTCGCCAGCGCGACAGCACCAGTGGCGAAGGCGCCGACGAGGACCTTCGACAGTCCGGTGACCAAGCGCCACGGCCGGTTGGCCCGCACCATCCCCGACAGCAGTCGAAGTCGCCGCAGACCCGAGGGAGCGAAGTACCGGATGCCGTCCTCGATCTCCACACACGGGAACCGTCGCGCCGCGCCCGGCGCCGTCAGTTCCGGTTCACCGAGGATGCGGGCGATCGCGAGTTCGGTGACAGTGCGGACGCGGCCCTCGATGTCGACTCCGCCCACCCCGACGACCGAGATCAGCGCAAAAAGGTGGTCGGCGCTGACGTCGGCGACCACCGGCAGGGTGTCCTCGCGGCGCGGCAGATCGGTGAGGTACACGACGATGTCTTCCCCCTCGGAGGACGGATCGACCGCGTCGATGACATCTGCGAAGTTCGCTTGCTCGTCTGAGAGGTACGGCTTGCTGCGCACGCACGCCGTCCACCGGCGCTCGAGCCGGTCACGGCTCCGCAGGCGCTCGGGCAGGTACTCCGCGACGCGTTCCGCGAGAGCCTGAGGCTTGCCCGGATCTGCGATCAACAGCACCGAAGCCTGCTCACCTATGGCACCGGGCCCTCCCTGCAGATGCTCGTTCGCCTTCACCTCGTTCGCGTACCCGCTCGTTCCGACCCGAAACTAGTGGCGCGGTCTTTCCGCCGCACGGCAGTCGCCACCTGATCTGCGAGCGGACTGTAGCAAAACAGGACACTGCCACCGATGTGAGCCAAGTTACATTGCCAGGCGGAATCAGCTCAGGAATTCAATAGTTATGTAAGGTGGCTATGAGTATCTACAAGGCGCGCCGCGGGCCATGGAACGAACGTGACCGATTCCGGCCATCAGCGCCATCGCGAGAGAACCAAGAGTTGAGCAATCTCCGACCCGAGATCGAAGCGTCGTGGCGACGGTGTGAAGTTATCGGCGTCTCGTCCGGCGATGACGACCTTCCCTACACGCCGGACGTGGATCGCGACAGCCGGTTGAGAAGAGCCGCCGATCCCGTGATCGACAACCTCGTCCTCCATCTGCTGGACGCCCCCGCGACCATCCTGCTGGCCGATTCCGCCGCGCAGATCGTCGACCGCAGGGCTGGCAACGCTGGGTTGCGAGCGCGTTTGGACCGCGCCTACGTGGCACCCGGATTCCGGTATGCCGAGGAGGACACCGGCACCAACGGGATCGGCACCGCGTTGGAGGAGCGACGACCGTTCCAGGTCAGCGGTGGCGAGCACTACCGTGAGGCGCTACAGAGCCTGGCGTGCGTCGGTGTTCCCATCATCCATCCGATCACCCGCACCGTGGAGGGGATACTCGACATCACCTCCAACCTGTCGGATTCCAACGCGCTGATGGGCGCCCTGGCGAAATCAGCCGTTCGCGAAATTCAGTCGCGCCTCTATGCCGAGTCCTCCGATCGCGAGCAACGGCTTCTCCAGTCCTTCCTGCAGGCCTCTCGCCGCGGCTCCTCCGCAGTGGTGTCCTTGAACCAGGATGTCATCATGACCACTCCGATGGCCGCGCAGATCATCGACACGTCCGACCAAGCGCTCCTCTGGGATTGGGCATGCCGAATGCTCGCCGGCCGCGACGAATTCATCGGGGAAGTCAGGCTCGCCGACAACGTCACGGTATCCGCGACTGCACGTAGAGTCGGAGACTCCCGATCGCCGGCGGGCATCGTCATCGAGATGCGGCAGCATCTCCGCGATACGAAGAAGTCGTCCGCCCGTCAATTGGCGTCAGCCTCCGCCGTCGAAAAACGCGCGGAGACTGTCAAGATTCCCGGCCGCAGCTTGTCGACGAAACGACTGCAGACCGAACTCGAGCGGCTCGCCTCGATCGACGCGCCTGTCCTCGTCACCGGAGAACCCGGCGTCGGCAAGTTCTTCGCCGCGACCGCCCTCCACCGGATGCAGGATGCCGACGGCCGTTTCACCGTGTTCGACGCTGCTACCGCCTCTGTCGACCCCGACGCGTGGATTACCGGACTGGTCAATTGGAACAAGGTCGACGGCGCCCTTATCATCCGGCACCTCGATCTCCTGCCGGAAAAACTGGTCCCCAACGTCTGCGCGGTCCTCAGTGAGGCAGTCGACCATCGCGCGCAGATCATTGCCACCGCGGGCGAAGCGATCCGTCAAGGTCCCGCCGGACGACTGTGCGATCACTTCATGCGCCGCATCGAGATCGATCCACTGCGACTTCGGTCCGAAGATATCGCCGACATCAGTGTCGCCCTACTACGTAAGCACTCCCCCGACCGAAACGGCCTGCGACTGCAACCCGCTGCTCTGCAACTGCTGGTCGCGCGGGACTGGCCGGGAAACGTCCGAGAACTCGAATCGGTTCTGGCGTCCTCGCTCCTGCGGTCGATGGGCTCCGACATCGGAGTGCAGCATCTGCCCGACGGTTACCGCGACGGTGATCTACGCCGCCGAAATGCCTCGACGTCGCTCGAATTGGCGGAGCGTGACGCGTTGCTCAAAGCACTCGTCGAGACCGACGGCAACAAACTACTGGCTGCGCAACGCCTGGGGGTAGCTCGCTCCACCCTCTACCGCAAAATGCGCGCCCTGGGGATCGACGGGAGCCGGTTCCTTCCGCAGTAACGCCAGTCGATGACGGAACCGTGCCGAGCGCGAGATGGAGCGTCAGTCACCGGCTCGCGCCCAGGCCTCGAGCATGCGCCTCGCAATCGAGGCTGCACCGGGCAACAACACGTGCGCCTTCGTCGAACTCGTCCAATCCCCGGCAGCCAGAGCCTCCCGTACCTCCGCGCGGGTGCACCAGACAGCTTCGCCGATCTCGCCATCCCTGAAGACGAACTCGTCTCGGGGGTCGGCCGTCGCATGGAATCCGAGCATGAGGGAGCGCGGGAAGGGCCAGGGCTGACTTCCGACGTAGACCACATCGGAGACCGTGAGACCGACCTCCTCTGCAACTTCCCGTGCCACACAGCTTTCCAGAGACTCGCCCGCCTCGACGAAGCCCGCGAGCGTCGAGAAATTCCGTGCCGGCCAGTTCGCCTGACGCGCCAGCAGGACTCGGTCTGCCCCGTCGTGCACCAGACAAATGATCGCGGGATCGGTACGCGGATATTCCTCCCGACCGCACGCCGTGCACACGCGCATCCAACCACCTGAGGTGATCGTTGCCGGCGCCCCATCCTTGACGCAGAAAGGGGCGTCGTCCTGCCACGTCAGCAAGGCCACCGCTGTGACATACCGGTCGGTGTCGGCAGCGTCGAGGATTGCTCCGTGTGAGCGCAGGTCACCGAGCTCGACCGTTCCTGTCGTGGAATTGTCAGCGAGGGACTCGTCCCGCACCGCCCACTCGTGAACCGAGCCACAGACGCCGAGCAGTACGGCGTGCGCGGGAGGCTCGGCGTAGAAGTCGGTGGCCGGTTCCAGCATCAGTTGTCCGTCTACAAGCCGGACCTGACCACGCCCGTTCACACGAAGTATTCGCGCATCCGGCCACGCCTCCACCCACGCGGTCGCGTCGTCACGCACCGAGACGGGACGGCTCACCGTCACAACGTGATTCAACATGGTGAATTCTCCCTGACTTCGCAATTCGAACGTGGAATTCCCGGTACCCGGCTTACGTTTCCGGTCAGATCAGTACAGGGATTGCTCCCACAACGCCACCGTCTCCGGAGCGTTCTCCACCATGGGGTGGTGCCCGGCTTTGTCCCGCACGGTCCTCAGGTTCCCGTGCGGCAAGGCCACCAATGTGTCCCCGAGGTACTCGGCGGTGACGAAGGGGTCGCTCTCACCCACGATCAGGGTGGTAGGCCCCTCGTAGGTGCCTATCCGGTCGAGGAAGTCGGGGCTGGTCCAGTTCTTCAGGTAGGACTCCCACGTCGCCTGGTCCATCGTCGAGCGGTTGCGGTCGGCGAGGTTCTTCAAATCTGTCTCGTCGATGTGTGGTGCCAGTGCGCCCCGGATGGCTGCACCCGGATCTGCCCAGGCCGCGGCGAAAGATTCGTAGGTCGCCTGGTCCAGAGGGGTACCCGCCGGGGACACGGGCGTCAGTGCGACGACCGAGGTCACGCGTTCAGGTGCGAGGGTCGCCACCCGAAGAGCTGTGGTGCCGCCCATCGAATGTCCGAGTACGGAAAAGGTCGACCATCCGAGCTGATCGGCGGCGCCGAGGGCGACCGCGGCCATCCCGTCGATTCCGTCGGCCGGTGCCTCGGGACGGTTCACCCCGTATCCCGGAAAGTCGACGTACGCGTAGGTGAAGCGGGACTGATCCGTCAGGGCGCGTGCTTTGAGCCACACGCTGCTGTCCAGCGCCCAGCCGTGCAACACCAAGACCCGATGGTCACCGTTTCCTTCGATCGCTGCAATCGCGTTCACTGCCGTACCTCCCTGTCGGCGACGCTGAAACTCCAGCCGTCGGTTGATCACTCCGAACGAACCTAGAACCGCAGTAGGGCGTCGGCGTGTCCGATTGTGAAACACACCCACGCGGCGGATGCATGTGCCATTTTCGGACACTTTCCGCGCCGGACGCACCCATAGTGTGGCGCCAACTGCCTGCTGAACAGACTTGCCCATGACACGAAGGAGAACACACCATGGCACTCGATCTTGCGGTCAAGAATTTGATAGACACTCTGAACGAGCAGGGACTGAAGTCGTTCGAGCAGATGAGCATTGCTGAAGTCCGTGAGGTCGTCGAGTCCTTCAGCGGCCTCCAGGCACCGAAGGCAGACGTCGCGCGTGTTGTCGATACGGTCTACCCCGGACCCGGCGGCGATCAGGCAATTCGCCTCTACATCCCGGAGTCCGACACTCCGCTGCCGGTCGTGCTGTACATCCACGGCGGTGGCTGGGTCGCCGGCAGCCTCGACGTCACCGAGCAGCCATGCCGCGCGCTGGCCTCCGACGCGCAAGTCATCGTCGCCGCACCGAGTTACCGGAAGGCACCCGAGCACAAGTTCCCTGCCGCACCCGACGATGCATTCGCCGCACTGAACTGGGTGATCGAGCACGCAGCCGACTTCGGTGGCGACAGCATGCGGGTAGCCGTCATGGGCGACAGCGCCGGAGGCAACCTCGCCGCGGTCACAGCCCTCCGAGCGCGCGATAACGGCGGCCCGGCATTGCGCGCTCAGGTATTGATCTACCCGGTCATCGACGGCACGGCACGATTCCCGTCGCGCGAGGAGAACGCCGAGGGGTACCTGATCACCACGGCAGCGATCGACTGGTTCTGGGAGCAGTACCTGGCCACGCCGGAAGACGCTGAGAATCCGTACGCCTCCCCGGCCAAGGCCGCGGTTCTGTCTGAACTTCCCACGACCTTGCTGTTGCTCAACGAATACGAGGTCACTCGGGACGAGGGCGTGGACTACGGCCGGCGGCTGGCCGACCATGGCGTCCCCGTGCAGGTCGAACTGTATGAAGGCCTTGTCCATGCCGTGTACTGGATGACCGGTGCCATTCCGCGCAGCGCTGAACTGCACAGCGCCGTCGTCGAATTCCTCGGCAAGCAGTTCTCCGACTGAAACACTGCCGAGCGAGTACGCAATTGCCCCTAGAGGCTCTATCCCTCCGAGTGGTCTCCACCTAACGCAATGTTACGTATATCTGTAATAGACTCCCTTAATGCGGAAACTCACCCCGACTGTCATAGTCATAAAAATGCTTCCTGTGCAGCGAAAGAGGTTCCAGTGGAACTCACACCCGGCGCTCTCCATGGTCTGCGCGTCATCGATCTGACGACCGTGATCATGGGCCCCTTCGCCACCGCAACCCTCGCCGACATGGGCGCAGACGTCATCAAGGTCGAGAGCCTCGACGGTGACATGAGCCGAGATATAGGTTCCCGCCGCCATGACGGGATGAGCGCTCTGACACTCAACCTCCAGCGCAACAAGCGCAGCATCGCGATCAACCTTGCCTCCGAGGAGGGCCGCGAGATCCTCGACGATCTGGTGCGCAATGCCGATGTGCTGGTGACTAATCTACGGCCACGCTCCCGGCAGAAGTTGGGCATCACCTATGAGCGGCTCTCGGAGAACAATCCGGGACTGATCCTCTGCACCGCACAGGCATACGGCTCCGAAACCGCCTTTCGGGACTACCCCGCCTACGACGACATCGTGCAAGCAGCGTCCGGCGCCGCGAAACTCACGGAACTCATCGACGGTGAACCTCGCTATGCGCCATACGTCATTGCCGACAAGGTCGTCGGTCTCTACATCGTCATCGCCGTCCTCGCCGCCGCGATGGAGAAGAGCCGCACCGGCCTCGGCCAGGAGGTCGACGTGCCGATGGTCGACGCAATGATCGGTTTCAACCTCGTCGAACACTTCGGTGGCCACACCTTCGCCCCGGCCGAAGGGAACTTCGGATGGGCACGCGTGCTGACACCGGAACGAGTCCCACACCAAACAGCCGACGGCTGGATTTGCATCATGCCGTACTCAGCGAAGAACTGGAACGACTTCTTCACCGTCGCCGGGCGCGGCGACCTGGTGGACAACCCCCGCTACGCCTCGGTGAACGACCGCCACACTCACATGGGCGAACTTCTCTCAGCGATCCGAGAGGCCGTCCCGAGCCGAACCACCCAGGAATGGCTGACCTTGTGTGAAGCACACGGAATTCCCGCGTCCGACCTACTCGATCTCGCCCACGCGCACGAAAACTCCTACGTCCTGGACCAAGAACTGATCACCAAGCGTGAACATCCCACCGAAGGCGAGTATTACGCCACCCGCACTCCGTTCACGATGTCGCGCACACCGATCTCATTCAGCCGGCACGCTCCCCTGCTCGGCGAGGACACCTTCACGATCCTCGAAGATCTCGGTTACTCCGCCGATCGCGTCCATGCGCTGGCCGATGCATCCGTCGTGAGGGCGACGTCGCCTCAGGGGACCTCCTCCTAGACGGAACCCTCGCGCAGCAGCGCCCACGCGGCATCGACCAAGCACCGGGCCAGGGCTGATAGGGCTCGAGCATGTGTCTGCCGTTCATCGCGTTTGCGGTCGTAGAACGGTCGCGACGGCCAGTTCTCGTAACACGGGCTGGACGGGACGGCAGGCAGGGATTGCCGAGTTTCTAGATGAGCACCGTCTTGCGGATCGTCGACGACACACGCCTGATGCGCTGCGTTATGCCCAAAAGTCATCCCCTTCACATTCGGTCTTCCAACTGATAATCTGCGCAGTGTAGCAAGCGCTTGCTTGTTTTGACTCCACGTCGAACGCCCGGAGCTCGTCGCATCGGGTTGATCGATGAGAACAGGAATGCGCATGAATGATTCCGACACTGTGGACTCCGGGTCGAACGCGGGGCTTTCCGAGAGCGGTAGGTCACTGGCTGGACATGTCGCAGTGGTGACCGGCGGCGCACGAGGAATTGGGTTGGCCATCACCCGAAAATTAGCGAGTGCATCGGTCGCCGTCGTCGTCAACGATCTCACCGACATTTCTCACGAGGTCGCGCACGACCTGCGGCGAGATGGTTACTCCGCAGTCGGTCACACCGGTGACGTCACCGATCCGGCCGCCATTGCGTCAATGGTTGCGTCGGCCGTGGAGAACTTCGGTGGCCTGGACATCGTGGTGAACAACGCAGGCTACTCCACCTACGCGCCTGCGACGGAGATGTCCGACGAACAGTGGCAGTCCATGCTGGATCTACTGTTGACTGCGCCGTTCAAGATCGCGCAGGCGGCGGCGCCCTATTTGTTCGACGGTGCAAGTGGTCGTTCACGTCGAATCATCACTATTTCCTCCGTGGGCGGGATTACAGGTTCCCCCGGTGCTGCGGGCTATGCCGCAGCGAAGTCCGGCGTCTTCGGCCTGACGAAAACACTGGCCAAGGAGTTCGGTCCGCACGGCGTGACCGTCAATGCAGTGGCACCCGGCCTCATTCGGACGAGATTGACCGACGGGCGAGCCTCCGGAATAGATCACATCGACATCGGCGACAAAAAGATGCCGCTGACCGGCGTGCCGATGGACGACCTGGCCCCTCTGGTTCCGTTGCGGCGCCTTGGAACTCCCGAAGACGTGGCAGGAGCGGTCTACATGTTGTGCATCCCCGAAGCCGACTACATCACCGGTGAAACGGTGGTCGTGGCCGGTGGATGGATGCCATGAGCACCCGCAAGGGCGGCGTCGCCGTCACTCCGCGCTCGACTACCTCGCCCCGGTGGACTTCGAACAACGCCTGATCGCGTCGTCTACGCTGCCAGTTGCCGCATGAACTATGGTGTCCACCTTCAAGGGGCAACCTCACTCGAACTCCTGATTGCCGTCGCCCGGTCGTGCGCCGGCCACGTGGCATCGGTCGTCGTCCATCATGGCCACCAGGTACACGGAGCGATCGGCAAAACCCCGCATGGAAGAGCTGCAGGTATCTACCAATCCCGCGCTGGCGTGGGGCGCAAAATTCGGATCCTCGCAAGGCTAGTAAAAGAAAGAACTCCGTGGAAGCGTCAATTCACTTCCACGGAGTTCTTCGTTTCTCGGGCACGCCACTCGTCAAGGGAGGCGGCAATTCGCTTCTCTCCGACGGTTGTCGCCTGCCTCCGTGTGATCGGTCGTCTGCTGAACCAGCGCCTGCACGGCAGCGGGTATTTCGCGCAGCCTGTCGAAGCTCGTGCTGTCCCTCGCGCAAGAGCCTCGTGGCCATCCGCACCGAGTGAGGCTTATCGCTGCCCCCCGTCCGGGAACGCGGGCTTCGTCGAGCCGCCGCGTGCCACCGTCACCCGGGATGATTCGCACTTCACGAAGCTCCCTGTCACTGGCAACGCGGAGGTCGCACCTGGGGGCGAGATCGCATCCGGCACCGATGGCAGGGCAGTGTGCGGCTGTCTCGATGATCCCGCCGCCTCGGAAGAGGACTGGACGATCCATGAGTGCATTTCTCCCGTCTTCACTGCGATCGATTCTTCGACTGGTGCTCGACCGGCACGAACTCGGCGGCGGCCTAGACCGGTGTAGACCGGTCTAGGCCGCCGCCGCGAACACCTTCACCCCTTGCTGCCGCGATCCTTAACGTTCACACGTACGCGGCGCATTCAGGGTTCAGGAGAGGCCCAACTTGGGACGCAGCCACTGGGCGATCCGGCTCAGCGCTTGATCCGCCTCGGGTGCCCGACCCGCATTGAAGTGGAATACGTGCTGTTGCTCATCGACCACGTCGAGCACGACCTCGCCGCTCACCTTCTCGATCAATTCGGCCAACCGACGTGAGTCGTCCAGAAGCGTCTCATAGCCGCCGACCGATACGTACACCGGAGGGAAGTCGGTGTAGTCGCTGAGCAGTGGGTTCGCCCGCGGGTCCGTTGCATCTGCGGGTTCGGAGAGAAACATACCCCGCATCGTTTCCAGAACCGCCCTCTTGGCCAAAACGTCGACTGCGTCGTTCGATTCGACCGTCATCCCCTTGATCTCCATATCGAGCCATGGTGAAAGCGCGACGACGGCAGCAGGAGTGGGAAGGTCCAGACCCGCGAGCTCGAACGTTGTCGAGATCGCGAGATTGGCACCCGCCGAGTCGCCGACGCTCGCCGTGTACTCCGCCTTGTAACCCTGCGTGCGGAGCCACTTCTGGACGGCCATGCAATCTTCGAGTTGGGCTGGGTGCTTGTGCTCCGGCGCGAGCCGGAAGTCCACGATCAGGGCGCGAACACCCGCCAATTTAGCCAGGTGTGCTGCAAGCTTTCGGTGTGAGAAGCGTGAACCCGTCGCGAAACCGCCACCGTGGGTAAAGACGATTACGCGGTCTTCGGCGGCCCCCAGAGGCTTGGCCCACATTGCCGGCACACCGTTGGCTGTCACTTCCTCATAGGTGACATCGGTAGGCTCGATGGTCGGAAGATGCCACTCTTCGAACATATCTCGCTGACTGGCGAGGTCCATTCCTTCGGACCGGGCAAGCCACGACGCGTACAGGTCGTTGAGGAACAAGGATTCTTTGCTCACGGACATGTGTTGCTCACTTTCATCACTACTCGAGGGAGGGAGATTGACTGCTCAGGAAAGCGCGAAGCCCTTGTATCCCGCACACACGGTCTCGTCCCACTTGGCCAGGTAGAGGGGAAGACCACCGGGGTAGTTCAGCAACTGCCGCGGCTTACCCGGGACGTTGGCACCCATGTACCAGGAGTCGGCTTTGTCGTAGAGCGCCTCGGCCGTCAGCTCGGCGACGTGATCGGACCAGGCAGCATCCGCATCCGCCTCGGATTCGATACGGCTCAATCCGTTGTCCCGCATGTAGTCGATGGTGTTGATGACGAGGTCACCTTGGATCTCGGCGCAGCTGGGCCCATTGCAGAAGCCTGACGGGCTGAGTGGTCCGTAGAGGAACAGCAGGTTGGGGAATCCTGCCGTCGCGACCCCAAGGTTTGCCCGTACACCGTTCGACCACTTGTCCCGGAGCAAAGTACCGTCGGTGCCGCGAATGTCGATGGCGGTCAGGCCACCGGTGACGGCGTCGAATCCCGTTGCATAAACGATGATGTCGAACTCGTGCTCTTCCGAAGCGGTCTTCAGCCCGGTGCGCGTGATCGTCTCGATCGGGTCCTCGTGCAGATCGACGAGACGCACGTTGTCCTGGTTGAAGATGTCGTAGTACGTCTGCTCGAGCGAGGGGCGCTTCACGCCGAAGGGGTACGCCTTCTTCATCGGCGCCAGCTTCTCGGCGATCACCGGGTCCTTGATCCGGGCACGCGTCCGGTCACGCCAGAACTCGTAGGCGGTGTCGTTTGCAGCATCGTCGACGAAGACGTCTTGGTACGTTCCGAGCCAGAACTCGAAACCGTGCTCCCACAGTCGCTCATAGGTGGCGGTTCGCTCTTCGTCGCTCACCTCGAGGGCTGACTTGGGAATGAAGTCGAAGTCGAAGCCGGAGAATGACGCCGGACGACGACTGAACCTGTCCGCCAGATCGGACTTGATCTTCGAGTTGTCCTCGTCGGAGAGCCGACGCTGGCGCATCGGGAGCGCCTGGACGGGGGTGCGCTGGAAGACGGTCAGCTGTGCGGCTTCCTTCGACGCCTCCTGAGCGACCTGCACGCCACTGGCGCCGGTACCGATGATGGCGACTCGCTTTCCTGCGAAATCGATTCCGCCTTCGGGCCACAGACCGGTGTGGTGGTTGATCCCTGCGAAGCTGTCCATTCCCGGGAGATTCGGGAAGATCGGCTTTGCTGCGAATCCGGTGCACAGAACGAAGTACTGACAGACGAAAACGTTTCCGTTTTCCGCGATCACGGTCCACGTGTTCGCCGTCTCGTCGAACTCGGCGGAAGCGACCCGGGTGTTGTAGTAAATGTCCTTGCTCAGGTCGAGCTTCGCATCGACGTACTTGAAGTAGCGGCGCAGTTCGTCACCTCCGGGATAGAGCTCGGAGAAGGCGAATTCATCCCACAGGTCGGGGCGGGTGAACTGGTAGATGGGACCTTCGCTGTCCACTCGGGCACCCGGGTAGCGGTTCCAGTGCCAGATCCCACCCAGGTCCTCACCCGCCTCGACTACTTTCACCGAGTACCCTCGACTCCGCAGATTCTCGAGCTGGTACAACCCGGCGAATCCTGCTCCTACAACGAGGACGTCGAGTACCTCGGTTACGGCTGGTGCGGTTGTGCTCATTGTTGTCTCCTCTTGTTACCAATTGCTGCTTGGGGTCTGCTGCCTGGGGTCTGTGTATTGCGCTCTGCGTCGCAGATTGTGGTGAGCTGAAGTATCGGAATCCTGTCCGGCGCGGCTTCTAGGTCCAGCGGACATACGCGGTCTTGGTGGTTGTGAAGAAGGTACGTGCGGCCTTCCCCTGTTCTCGGCTCATGCTGCTCGAGCTCTTGAGCCCACCGAACGGCACATGTGGCTCGACACTGCTGGTCTCGCGATTGATGTGCACCAACCCCGATTGTGTGCGCCGGATGAAGGTCATCGCGGTCGCGATGTCTCTGGTGAACACTCCGGAGGACAGGCCGTAGTCCGTGTCGTTCGCGGCCTTCAGCGCATCGTCGAAATTATCGACTTCCTGCACGGTCACGACTGGTCCGAAGATCTCCTCCCGGACGAGCCTGCTCTTCTCCGACACTCCGGTCAGGATGGTGGGTGCGATATAGCAAGTGTCGGAATCGAACTCCCGCCTCGTGAGAAACTGGACGTTCTCGTCGCGGGCGAGTTGCAGGTAGCCGGCCACCGTGTCACGTTGCTCCACCGAGGCTAGTGGGCCGATATCGGTGGCCGCGTCGTACGGATTACCGACGACGAGCGCGTCAGCGTGCTTCACCAGCAGTTCTTGTAGTTTGGGAGCGACGGCGCGGTCGACGTAAACCCGGCTCGTCGCGGTGCAGCGCTGTCCCGTGTGGAGCATCGCGCTCTTCACGATCTGTAGCGCTGCATCCTCGACATCGGCGTCGGCGAGAACAATGGACGGGTTCTTGCCGCCCAGCTCGAGCTGGACCTTGATGTTGCGATCGGCGACGGCCTGACGGAGTCGCGACCCGACTGCACCCGAACCGGTGAAGGTCAAGGCTGCGAGTCGCGGGTTCCCGGTGAGTGCCGCCGAGAGCTTTCTACCACTGCCTGTCACCAGATTGACGACCCCCGCGGGCAACCCGGCTTCTGCGAAAATTTTCGTCAGAAACACTGCGGATCCGCAGGCCGGTTCGGCGGGCTTCCACACAACCGCGTTCCCGAAACCTATTGCCGCCGCGATCTTCCACGCCGGAAGCGCGAAAGGGAAGTTCCACGGTGTGACTACACAGACGACACCGAGCGGCTCCTCCACCGTCATCAGCATCGTGCGTGAGTCGGCACTGGGGTATGTCTCTCCACTGGGTTGCAGTATCTCACCGGCGTAGTAGCGGAGGATGGCGACACTGCGCAGGACCTCGGCGCGTGCGTCACGGATCGCCTTCCCCATGTCTGCGGTGATCGTGAGGGCAGCTTCGTGAACGCGGCTTTCCAAAAGGTCAGCGGCAGCACGAAGATAGTTCGACCGCTCAATTGCTGTCGTCTCGGACCACGCTGGTTGAGCACCGCCTGCGGCGGCGTACGCAGCGTCGACATTGCCGGGAGTCGCTGAAGCGTAGATTCCCGTCACCCGGCGGAGATCGGAAGGATCTACACGCTCGAAAGTGTCGGTGGCGGTGCTCCATCGACCCGCGATATACAACGTGGTCCCGTCAGCGATCGACGACGGCAACGTTGGGCTGTCCAAGTTCACGGACATCTTTGTTCCCCGATCTGTGTAGGCGCAGAGGTTGTTGGATTCGCCCTCGGCGCGGAGGTGTTGTGTCTTGTCACCCGCACGCGCAAAGCGGCGGGTGTGCCGGTATGAAAATCTTCTCGGCAATCTTGTAGTGCGTGCTGTCACCGCGGGCGTGTCGATATCGGACGTTCCGGTCTCAGTGCAGTCGAGCGGCGGTAGTCGAAGTGACTGGGAATCCACTCTTTTGTGGCGATAGCCAGTGGGCGGCCAAAAGCCCTCGGACACCTCACAAAACGATTCAGCAATGACCACTCGAGTGACTTGGAACACGCTGTCGGGAAAGCATGACACCCGTCCTCCGAAAACACAATAGAGGAATGTTTTACGTATATAAGCAATCTTCGGGATGCATGCAGCGGGAAGATGCGAGCCAATCTGACTTGCCTTCAAGGACTTCGAAAAGCAGCGCTCGAGAGCAGGTACGACCGTCACTCCCGGTCGCCGACGCCATTGTTCAGCGAGAAGGGCACGTGGGTTGGCAGCTGCGAATTGCTGGGACTACAGCACCATTCGAAAGCGCGGTAGAGTCAGATCTTTCGCGCCGCACTGGCGCGATAAACAAGGCCGTGACGGTGAGAATGCATTTCACAGAGAAATGGAGACTTTACTGCCATATCGCCACCGGCAAGGTTGCCGGGCCACGCAAATCGCTAGGAAGGCACCTGGCGGAGGTGGGGTTCAGAATAAGAGAACGGCAAGCCCGTTCGTCTGAACCAACACCGCCGACCAAGTACTTACCGCGGCAAACCGCCAAGTAACTTCAACAGCGAGCCACTAGGAACTGAGGTCTGCCGCATTCGCCGTTAGACGCCGACGAGAGGGCCTATGACTGGATTCCATTCGTAGATGCGCTCTCCTACGACGACGCCCTGCGTGACGTAAGGATCCTCCGCAAGCAGAGAACGCAAGGCGTCTTCGCTGTCCGCTTTGAATACCAGTAAGGCCCCGGCGCCGTCGACCCAGGCGCCGGCCTCCTGCAGCACGCCTCGGGCAGCGGCATCCTTGACAAAAATCAGATGTTCAGCACGCGCAGCCTCTTTGACCGACGCATCGGTGGTATACGACCAGATCACAGCGAACAAGGCCATGGTTGCTCCTCAAACGGGGGAATGAAACGGCTCCGAATATGCGCATGAACTGCACACTCGACAAGGGTAGAAGTGCGGATGAGGTGACTCGTGTCCTATTTCGCGACACTGATTGCTCCATGAGTGGAGGCATGAAACGGAATCGGATCTGACCAGCGTGTCGCAACCGTCCGACGATGCCCTCGATGACGTTCGCGCCGGTCTCACCGGAGCCGCACCTCTCCCGCCAAGAGGGAGACCCTCTGCTCCAGCGGCTCGAGTGCCGTTACGTTCAGGCCATGGTAGACGAGAAGGTATACGTGGTCGATCGTGTGGTCACAAAACCCGGACGTGCCCGGGAGTTCGTCGACGCGTACGTCACCGAGTACGTACCGGGGGGACGGGCACGCGGAATGACCCTGGATCGAATTCTCGTCAGCCCCCCGATCTGGTGGGCGGACGAGCCCAATACCATCACCATCACGTGGGTGGTCGACGGGGTCGACGCCTGGTGGGACATGACCCGGCGGGGCCGCCCCGACCCGGAGCTCGGCCGGTGGTGGTCACGGATGGACCCGATGATCCTCGACCGAACCCGTTCCATGGCGGCAGCGGCCGAGGACGTCGACGGTGTGTGCGATGTATAACGTCACGAGGGTCGTCCACTTCACCGAGGCAGCCGATGCCACTGCGCGGGACGAGTACGCGAACAATGCGCGTCGAACCATCCTTGCCGCCGGCGTGGAACGGATACTCATCGCCCCGACTTTGCCGGGAGTCATCAACGGCGGCGACCTGATCGTGCACCTACAGCTCACCGACACCGCCAGCTGGCGGAACCGCGCGGACGACATCGACTCCGCACTTTCCCAGCCGATTGCCGACCGAGTCGACGGGGTCGAGTACGCCCCCGGACTCGGCGGTCGGGGGCCCGGACAGCATTCGAGCCGCCTGTACCGCGCACTGCTGCTCCGTGTGGAGTCGGGTACACCGGACTCCGTCGTCCAACGGTTCGAGCGGGAACTACTCCGGATGCCCGAACATATTTCGTCGATCACGGCGTGGCAGCTCAGCAGAGTCGACGCGGCCCTGGGTCCGCAGCGGTGGACTCACGTGTTCGAGCAGGAGTTCACCGACCATGGTGCCGTGACGGGTCAATACCTGAATCATCCGATCCACTGGAGCGTCGTGGACCGGTGGTTCGACCCCGAGTGCACCGACATCATCGTCCGAGACCGGGTGTGCCATACCTTCTGCGAACTCGACGACCTCGTCATCCCCGACCGGTAGCTCCCCCGAAAAGCGCTGTGGTGCGGCCGGACCGGTGACCGGCCGACCGCACCACAGGTAGCGCGGGTGCTATGCGTTACCGAGTACGTCGCGCACCATTTCCCAGATCTGTTCGCGCGCCGGCGCGGTGAGCGAGAGCGAAGGGAAGGTCAGGAATCCGTGGAAGAGTCCGTCGAACCGGTGGTGCCGGACTCGGACACCGTCCGCGGTGAGGCGCGCCGCGTACGCGTCACCCGATGAGCACGGCGGATCGAGTTCGGCGGTAATCACCACCGCCGGCGGCAGACCGGCCAGTGTCTCCGCCCGGGTGGGAACGAGACGCACATCGTCGGTCCCGTTCGGCGCATACTGCTGCCAGTACCACTTCATCGCCTCGGTGGTGTTGTAGTACCCGGTCCCGTAGAGGCGGTACGACTCGGTGTCGAAGTCGTCGTCGATCACCGGATACAGCAGCACCTGCGCGGCGACGGCCGGGCCACCCCGGTCGCGGGCCGCAATAGCGACCGTCGCGGCGAGGTTACCTCCGGCGCTGTCGCCCGCCAGTGCGATCCGGGTGGGGTCACCGCCGTATTCGGCGGCGTTCTTCGAGGTCCACTCCAGGGCGGCGTAAACGTCGTCGTGTGCGGCCGGGCCGGCATGCTCGGGAGCCAGGCGGTAGTCGACCGACACCACGACCACGCCGGCACCTTGCGCCATGGAGCGGCACAATTCGTCGTGACTGTCGAGGTCACAGAACACGAACCCACCACCGTGGGCGAACACCACCACAGGCAGTTCCGGATCGTCGCAGTGCGGCCGGAAAATGCGTAGCGCGAGGTTGCCATCGGCAGTCTCGATCGTGAGATCGGTGACCTCACGCATGTCCGGCAGTTGCTGCAAGGGCGCCCGCCGGTCGCGGATCAACTCACGCAGTTCGGTGGGCGGCACAGCCGTGATGTCCGGAAACCCTGCATCGAGGGTGGCGAGCATCGCTGCAACTTCGGGATGCAGGGTGGGTCGAACTGCCATGGTGTGGTCTCCTGGTCGGTCGGCGCGTTCCTGCGGTCACGGTAAGCGCGCCGCCGGATGAGCCGGAACCAGGATTCCCGATCAGCGGTCGCCCATCATCCCTTTCAGTTCATGATCCATCCGCCGTCGATGGCGGAGACCATACCGACTATTTCCAGACATCCCAGATCGGGATTACAGGGACGAGTGTTTTCTAGCCGGAGGCGGCGCCGAGGGCCGCCTGGGTGAGCTCAGCCGCAGGGTCTTTCGAGCCGAATGTGAAACGGGACCGGTAGCTTCTCACAATCAAACCCCAGCCTGCGGCCCGTGAGTGGTTAACGAGTGCAGGGACTCGTTAACCACTCACGGGCGGCGGAGCCGCCTCACCGAAGGGTCAGGACACTCTTCCCGACGGTTCGGCGGTGTTCGAGATCGAGCAGGGCCTCGGCCGCCGCCTCGAACGGGTACCGCGTCGGCTCCGGAATCGTCAACGCGCCCGATGCGAGCAAGGGACACAATTCGATCCACTGCGCCGACAGTCGTCGGGGGTCCTCGGCCCACCACGAGCCCCACGCGACTCCGACTGCGGACGCGTTCTTCAGGAGCAGTCGGTTCACTTTCACCGAGGGGATGTCCCGGCCGGTGAAGCCCATCACCAGAATCCTCCCGCCCGTCGCCAGCGATCGGACGCTGTCGGTGAAGCGATCGCCCCCGACGGGGTCGACCACGACGTCCACCCCGCGGCCGTCGGTGATCGCGAGGACCTGGTCCCGCCAGTTCCCGGTGGCCACGACGTCGGAGGCGCCGAGACTCCGCACGTACTCCGCCTTCTCCTCACTGCTGACGACGGCGATGGTCCGCGACGCGCCCAGGTGAGGCGCCAGTGTCATCGCGGCGGTGCCGATGCCTCCCGCAGCGCCGTGGACGAGCACCGACTCCCCCTTCTCGAGACGCCCACGACGAACCAGTGCGAAATGCACGGTGAGGTAGTTGAACAGCAGGGCAGCGCCCGCGGACATCGAAATCGTGTCGGGGAGAGAAAAAGTCGTCTCCGGCGGCAGTGCGACCAGGTCGGCCATGGCGCCGCCCACACCGGTCAATCCGACGACCCGGTCCCCCGGAGAATATCCGCTGCCGACAGGCGCTGACCGCACGATCCCGGCGACCTCGCCGCCGGGGACGAAGGGCAGTTCCGGCTTGTACTGATACCGACCTTGGGTGAGAAGCAGATCCGGGAATGACACCCCGACCGTATGAACCTCGACGAGGATCGCGGAGTCGTCCGCGACGGGTTCGTCGACCTCGACCGGGGCGAGCGCCCGGGGACCGTCGAGCGCGGTGACCATCAGTGCACGCATGCGGTTGCCCCCGCTCCTGTGATCGGGAGTTCGCGGACGGCAGCCCGGCGCAGCTTTCCGACTTCGGTACGCGGGAGGTCGGATCGGAAGTCGACGACTTTGGGTGCTGCGTAGGGCCCAACGCGCTGCGCCACAAGGTGTTTCAGTTGCGTGACGAGGTCGCCGTCGTCGGCCCGAGTGTCCGCGCGGACGACGACGGCCCGGACCACTCCGCCGCGAATCGGATCGTCGTACGCGACTGCCGCGGCGTCGGCGACCGCCGGGTGCTGCAACAGCGCGTTCTCGACCTCGACCGGGCTGATGTTGTGCCCCGACGCGATGATCATGTCATCGTCCCGGCCCAGTATCTGCCACCGCCCCTGTGGGTCTGTGACGGCACGGTCCTCGGTGAGGAATACGTCGCCGCGCCAGCGGTCGGCCCACAGGTCGGGGGCGTTCTCGTAGCCGCTGGACATCTGGTGCCGAGGCTTTCGTACCGCGATCAATCCCGGTTGGCCGTCGGCTACCGGTTGACCGTCCCTGTCTGCGAGGAAGGTGTCGAAACCCGGAATCGTGGCGGACATCCAGCCCGGACCGGACCGCGTTTCGGTGCCCTGGGTGTCGCCCAGGAGCATGCCGACCTCGGACAGTCCGTACCCGTTGCGCACGACGGGGGCACCGGTGCCGGCCCACTCCGCGGCGACCGCTGCGGTGAGCGGTTCACCGGCAGCGGCGACTGTCCGGAGGGATGGCGGCACCCTGTCCTGCCCGAAGGTCGCCGTCAGTCGCCGCAGGGCGGCCGGGGCGGTGGTGAGGATCGTGGCCTTCTCTTCCCGGATGACGCGATGCCAGGCCTCGGGGACGAACTTCCCGGAGTACATGACCCGCGGCACGCCCAGCGCCATGACGGCGGCGCCGGTGCTGTACAGCCCGAACGCCCACGCCGGATCCGACGTCGAAAAGACGACGCTGTCGCGGGTCGCCCCGAGAACGGCCTGCGCGTAGGGCATGACCGAGACGAAGGCGGCGTGGGTCATGGTGCACGCCTTCGGTGTTCCGGATGTTCCGCTGGTGAACAGCAGGGTGGCGGTGTCCCCGAGTGCCGTGGTCGCGAGCGGGCCGTCGGCGTCGGCACGGTCGACCTCGGTCCAGAAGGACCGGTCGTCGTTGCCGGTCGCGGCGTCGCCGACGACGAACACCGCGGGATCGAGTCCGTGGGTCGCCTGCGCGTCCGCGAGGGCCGACCGGTACCGCTGATCGACCACGACCGCGCGGACTCCCGCCGCGTCGAGGCGCAGGCCGATCGCGTCCGGGGCGAACCCGCCGAACAGCGGTACGTACACCAGCCCGGAGCGCCACGCCGCCAGTGCGGTGATCCAACTCTCGACCTGTCGCGAGAGCAGTCCGCCGACCCGGTCTCCCCGGATCAGCCCCGCACGGGCGAACACCCGTGCCGCCTTGGCCGCGAGCCTGTCGAGTTCGTGGTACGTCCAGCGGTCGGCCGAGCCGTCCTCGTGCCGGACGGTCAGCGCCAACCGGTTCGGGTCGGCTGCGTAGCGGGTGCAGATTTCGTGGGCGGTGTTGAAATCGCCACCGAACGGGTCGCGGTCCAGCAGCGATTCGATGTCCTGCCAGGCACCGGCGAGTGCGGACGATGCGAGTCTGTCGAGAGACATCAGTGATTCACCTTTGCAGTTTTCGTCAGGGTCAGGACCAGGACCGTGATGGCGCACGCCGCGGCTATGTATGCGGCCAGTGCCCATGAGCCGTCGGTCTCGGCAGCAATGGCCACCGCGATGAACGGTGCGGGGGCACTGAACACGACACCACCGAACTGATAGGCGACGGACGCGCCGGTGTACCGGACTTCGGCCGGGAACAGACCGGTGACGTAGCCGGCCACCGCGGAATAGGTGACGGCGTGACCGATGGTGATGATCAAAATCATCGCCAGCAGAACTGCGGCACCGACGCCGGTGGACAGTAACCAGAAGAACGGGTACGCGATCGCCGCCATGTAGAGGGACCCGTAGATCAACATCTTCCGTGCTCCGATCCGGTCCGCGATCATCGACGCGTAGGGCACCGACAGGATGTCGAGGACACATGCGACCAGGATGCTCAGCAGAATCGTCTGCCGCGAGATGCCGAGTTCCTTCGGACCGTACGACAGCACGAAGACGGTGACGAGGTAGAACGGCACGAGGGAGGCGGCCTGGGTGAGAATCCCGACGCCCAGCGCGCGCTTCTCACCCCGCAGGACCGCGAGGATCGGGAAGTCGGCAATCTTCCTGTTGCGCTTGACGTTCTCGAACTCCGGCGATTCGACGACCTTCAGTCGCACGTACATGCCGACCGCGACCAGTCCGGCGCTGGCGAGGAACGGAAGACGCCATCCCCACGCCTGTACCTGGTCCTCGGGAAGCTGCTCGACCAGCAGGAACGCGAGCGTCGCGAGCACGAGTCCGGCAGGTACACCGGCCTGCGGCCAGCTGCCGTAGAACGCCCGCTTCTCGCGCGGTGCGTGTTCGACTGCCATCAGCACCGCGCCGCCCCATTCGCCGCCGACCGCGAAGCCCTGCGCCAGCCGCGCGAGGACGAGGAGCACGGGCGCCGCGAGACCGATCGCTCCGTACGTGGGAATGAGTCCGATCGCGACCGTCGACGACCCCATCAGCACCAGGGAGAACACCAGCATCTTCTTGCGGCCGATCCGGTCTCCGAAGTGCCCGAAGACGATCGCGCCCGCGGGCCGCGACACGAACGCGACACCGAATGTCGCGAACGCGGCCAGCGTTCCCGACAGCGGACTCAGCGACGGGAAGAACGCCTTCCCGAATACCAGGGCGGCCGCGGTCCCGAAGATGAAGAAGTCGTACCACTCGATTGCCGTTCCGACGAAGGACGCGAAGGCAACCTTCTGGGGTTTGACCCGGGTGACCTCCAGGTCGTCGATGACTCTCATATCGAATCTCCCATCGCTGCTGATGTGGGGCGGTGTGGCTGCCGTGTCGATCCGGTGCCACCGCGCTTGTGATCGGGCCGTCGGGCCTCGTCCAGGGCTCGCCGATCGGACATTGCCTCCGCGCCGTCACCCTGTGTGGCCACAGTCACAGGTCTAGCACACCGCACACGCCATCGCAAGCATTCTTGTACCGATCGATCCAATTCGAGCTGCCAGATAAAAGTGCAGTACAAACAACTTGTAAGAAGGCTTTAGCGAACACTCTGGACTATTTTTGGATCGATCAGTACATTCCTTGTCATGAACGAGAACGATCACGACGCCGCCCGCGTCGCGCTGGTCTCCGGCGGATCCCGCGGCATCGGGGCCGCCGTCACCACGGCCCTGATGCAGCGCGGCTGCCGGGTGGGATGCACGTATCGGACCAGACGTGACGAGGCCGAGAAGCTCGCCGCGGACGCCCCCGAACAGGTACTCCCGATCCGCTTCGACCTGCATGACGACACCACGGCGCCCACGGCGGTGGAATGCGTCGTCTCCCACTGGGGACACCTCGATTCGCTCGTCCTGAACGCGGGCCAGTGGTCGGGCGGGCGGCTCGTCGAGACGGACCCGGACGCCTGGTGGAGCGTGATAGAGACGAACCTCCGCGGCACCGTCGCCCTCGCCCGGGCCGCGCTACCCCACCTCCTCCACGGCAGGTCACCGAGCATCGTGCTGGTGTCGTCGGTCGTCGGCCTGATCGGTCACGCCGGCGACACCGCGTACGCGAGTGCGAAGTCCGCGATGATCGGCTTCGGTCGCTCACTCGCCAAGGAGGTCGCACGTGACGGCATCCGGGTCAACGTGCTGGCCCCCGGCTTCGTCACCACCGACATGACCGACGCGGTGCCCGACTCCGCACGCAGGCGCATCGAACGAGAAACCGTCCTCGGCCGATTCGGCACCGTCGACGAAATCGCGAAGGCCGCAGTCTTCCTCAGCGAAGACGCCACATTCTGCACCGGCTCCGTCCTCACCGTCGACGGCGGCTGGGCGCTGTGACACACCACGACCGCATCGACCAACAACGAAGGGACACAACACCATGACCGCGACACTCACGCATTCGGTCGGCATTCCGGAGTCGGAGTACCTGGCGCTCCGGGACCGCATTGTCGAAGCTATCTGGTCCGAACTCGATCCGCTGGAACAGCGAATCGAGGACGACGAGCAGGTTCCGCACGACATCGTCATGCCCATCCTCGACCGGATCGGCGCGCTCGGCCTGCTCGTTCCCCGCGAGTACGGCGGCAGCGGCCTCTCGATCGCCCAATACCTGCCGATCATCGCCGAATTCGCCAAAGTGCAGGGCGGGCTCCGGGTCATCGTCCACGTGCACAACTCCTTCGCCCACGCACTCTCCGAGATCGGCAGCGACCGGCAGAAGGCGGACGTGCTGCCGGGCACGGCCACGGGCAAGAACTCGGTCGCGTTCGCGCTGACGGAGCCGGGTTTCGGGACGGGCGCCGACCTCGGGTCGACCGCGGTGCGCGAAGGTGACGGCTACATCCTGAACGGTGAGAAGTGGTTGATCACCAACTCGGACATCGCATCTCACTTCATCGTCTTCGCGAAGACATCCGACACCGACGTCTCCGCGTTCCTCGTTCCCCGCGAGACCGAGGGTCTCTCGATCGCAGCGCTTCCCGAGACGATGGGCTGCAAGGGCACCGAGCACGGACGCGTCACCCTCGACTCCGTCCGGGTGCCCGCCACCGCCCTCGTCGGCGCCGAAGGGCAGGGAAACGAGCACCTCGAACGCGCACTGGAGATCAGCCGGGTGTTTATCGCGGCAAGCTCCCTCGGCACGTCCGAGCGTGCCCTCGAACTGTCGATCGCCCACGCGAAGAGCCGTGTCACGTTCGGCAAGCCGATCGGCACACGGCAGGCCATCCAGCGCTACCTGGCGGAGATGGCCACCGATGTCTACGCCCTGCGCGGGATCCTGGCCGACGCAGCGCAGAAGTGGGATGCCGGCGAACGGATTCCCGCCGAGGCCAGCATGTGCAAACTGTTCGGCCTCGAAGCCGTCGGCCGGGTCACCGACCGGGCCCTGCTCATCCACGGCGGAATCGGATACACACGCGCGCATCCGATCGAACGCCTCTACCGGGACGCCCGCCTCAACTGGCTCGAGGAGGGAACCCCGACGATCCAGTACCTGGTCACGGCGGGACGACTGCTCGACGGGTACGAGTTCTCCGACGCCTTCGAGACGTCGCGCAACAACTGACACCAGTTTCCCTGCGGCCGGGACCGGCCGCAGGGAAGCACCACGCTCGCGAAGGAGACGAACAATGACCGACCACGACCCCACCGTCCTCGTCGCGGGGGCGCGAACCCCGTTCGGACGTTTCATGGGATCCCTGTCGAGCCTGAGCGCCCAGGAACTGGGTAGCCACGCGATCGGTGGTGCGCTGGAATCGGCCGGCGTCGACGCACGCGCCGTCGACCACGTCCTCATGGGCCAGGTCCTCACCGCAGGCAGCGGCCAACTGCCCGCGCGCGTCGCGGCAGCGGCCGCGGGAATCCCCATGACCACACCGGCACTGACCATCAACCGGATGTGCCTCTCCGGAATCGACGCGATAACACTGGCGCACCAGATGATCGTCGCCGGCGACGCGGACATCGTGGTCGCCGGCGGTCAGGAATCGATGAGCACTGCGCCGCACCTGCTGACGAACAGTCGGCGCGGGCACAAGTACGGCGACACGGTACTGATCGACCACCTCGCATTCGACGGGCTCCAGGACGCGTTCACCGGGTCGTCGATGGGGGCGCTGACCGAGTCGCGGAATCCCGAGTACGGGATCGGCCGCGAGGCCCAGGACGAGTGGGCCGCACGCTCACACCGTACGGCCGCACGCGCGCGCAAGGACGGTGTCTTCGCGGCCGAGATCGTTCCCGTACCGATCACGTCCGGTCGGGGTGAGTCGACCGACGTGAGCCACGACGAGGGCATCCGGGCCGACACCTCGGCAGCGGACCTCGCAGGTCTACCTCCGGCCTTCGCCGCCGACGGCTCGCTGACCGCGGGCAACTCGTCACCGATCTCCGACGGTGCCTGCGCCGTCGTGGTCACGCGGAAGTCGACCGCCGTCCGGCTCGGACTGTCGTGGCTGGCCGAGATCGGATCACGCGCCGTGGTAGCCGGACCTGATTCGGGTCTGCACGAGCAGCCGTCGAACGCCATCCAGGTCGCGTGCCGACGCGAGGGGATCGAGCCTCGCGACCTCGATCTCGTCGAGATCAACGAGGCGTTCGCCGCCGTCACACTCGTCTCGTCCGAACGCCTCGGTCTCGACACGGACCGGGTGAACGTCAACGGCGGCGCGATCGCGCTCGGCCACCCGATCGGCGTCTCGGGCGCACGGATCGTCCTGCACCTCGCGCTCGAGCTGCGACGCCGCGGCGGTGGCGTCGGCGCAGCGGCGCTCTGCGGGGGCGGCGGCCAGGGGCAGGCCCTGATCGTGCACGTCGAACGGTAATTCGATGAGCACCAAGTACGAGCTCAACCGCGCCGAAATTCTGCGCGTGTCCGCCGAGCTGTTCGCGAGGTCGGGCTACCACGGCACCGGGATCGCCGACCTCGGCACGGCGGTGGGACTCGGCCGCGGGGCCCTCTACCACTACATCGGCAGCAAGGAGGAAGTTCTGTTCGCGATCAGCAGCCGGCAACTCGCGCAGATGAACGACGTGGCCGACGAACTCGCCCTGACCGAACCGGATCCGGAGCGCCGCCTCCGCGGTCTCGCGCGGGCCCTCCTCCGCAACATCGCCGAACACCGTGCGGAGTGGACGGTGTTCTTCCGTGAGTACCACGCCCTGACCGGTGATCGGCGTGCGCGGGTCGTCGCGGCCCGCGAACGGTACGAATCGCATTGGCGGCACGCGTTCGACCAGGGCGTCCGCGACGGGGTGTTCACACTGTTGCCGCCGTTGATGATCAAGGGTGTGCTCGGCATGTTCAACTACAGCTACCTCTGGCTCACGGCCGACGGGGCCCGCACCCCCGAGGAGATCGCCGACGGGTTTCTCGACGCCCTCATCACCGGGCTGGCCGCGCCGAAGCCGTGATCTGGGCCGTCTAGACTCACACCTTCGACCGCCGGGAAACAGAGGGGCCCTTCGATGAGCGACAAGTACGACGCCAACCGGGACCGAGTCCTGCAGGTGGCCGCCGAATTGTTCGCGAAGTCGGGCTACCACGGCACTGGAGTCGCCGAGATCGGTGAGGCCACCGGACTGGGGCGGGGCGCGCTGTACCACTACATCGGCAGCAAAGAGGCAATCCTCTACGAGATCAGCAGCCGGCAACTCGCGCAGATGAACACGGTCGCCGACGAACTCGCGCTTTCCGAGGCTGATCCGGAGAAGCGGCTTCGCGGTCTTGCACGTGCGCTCATGCGGAACATCGCCGACCACCGTGCGGAGTGGACGGTCTTCTTCCGTGAGTACCACGCCCTGACAGACGAGCGTCGGGATCGGATCATCGCCGAACGTGAACGCTACGAATCACATTGGCGGAACGCATTGGCGGAGGGCATTCGCGACGGACAGTTCCGTCCTCTCCCGCGGCTAATGGTCAAGGGCCTGCTGGGCATGTTCAACTACAGCTACCTGTGGATCACACCGACCGGCGCCGAGACCCCCGAAGACATCGCGGACGAGTTCCTCGACGCCGTCGTCACGGGGATGCGGGCGTGAGGCGCTTCGCGCCCGTGAGTGGTTAACGAGTGCAGGGACTCGTTAACCACTCACCGGCGGCGGAGCCGCTGACTTGGACGCACCAAACCAGCGAGGACTATCCTCGTCGCATGAGTCCGTCGCCGGCCACCCCTGCCCGTTGCTCCATCGCGCGCACCCTCGAAGTCCTGGGCGACAAGTGGACGCTGCTCATCATCCGCGACGCCTTCTGGGGCCACCGTCGGTTCTCGGATTTCACCCGCAGCCTCGGTGTGGCGTCCGACGTGCTCACTGCACGGTTGGCGATGCTCGTCGACGAAGGAATCCTCGAACGCCGCGCCTATCGTCAGGAAGGATCACGGGAACGTCAGGAGTACGTGCTGACCGAGAAAGGCAAGCAGTTGCACGTCGTGATCGGGGCACTGGGCCAATTCGGTCGCGACCATCTGCCGCGTCCGGGTAGCACCTCCCCCGAGTACACCGACGAGACCACCGGCGAGGCCGTCTCCCTGGCGTTCGTCACCGACGACGGTCGACGCGTGAGCACGTCTAGCCTTCATGTCCAGCAATCTGATCCGGCCCCGACAGCCGGTAAACAGGGTTAGTCCTCGTCGATCGCAGCTCATTCTTGTTCGTGAAGCTCCCTATGCCTTGACGAGAAGCGCCTCCCGTACAGCAGCTCGAGGCCAATGGCTCACAGGCGCATGGGTAACTCGTGCAGCCCGCAGAGGTGCCTCGTCATAACCATGCTAACTTGGTATTTCCAAGCTAGAGAGAATCGAGGCAAAATGGCAGTGCAACACGGAGTTCGCGCAGTCGAGAATTTCTGGGCCGAGGTGTGGCAGTCACCCCAGAATCCCCAGGCGATCGACGAACTCGTCGTCGATGATTTCGTCATCGTCACCGGCGGACAGGCGATCCGCGGCCGAGACGCCTTCAAGGAATGGGTGCTTAATTTCCAAGCCACCGTCGAGGATCTGGAGTTCATTCCCATCGAGACGTTCCAGAACGAGGACGGTTCCCGCGTAGCCTCGCTCTGGGAAATGACCGGGCGCAACCGCGGCATCATGGGCACCGAACCGGACGGGCAACCGATCCATCTGACAGGCACCGCGGTGTGGAACGTCCGCGCAGATGGGCTGCTCGAATCCAACCGCGTCGAGCGCAATGCCTGGGAGCTGCACCGGCGGCTGACGGCCTAGGATTCGCCCCACTCACGGAGCCGAAGATGATTTGTCGAGATCGTGACTCGTCCAGCCACGATCTCCGACACCGCCTGCTTATCGCGGCGACACCCAACCCGGTGACGTGAGGTTCCCCTCCTCACGTCACCGGAGCAGTCTGCACCCCGTGTCCAATCCAGCCTACCGCCGAGCCGGAACCATCCTGTGCGTTTGCCGGCCCCCATCGACTGACGAGCCCAAGGAGCACTTACATGCCCCTCAGGTTGCAACCGCACACGACTCGGGTAATACCCACCAAGAGCACAGAAACCACCGATGCAACACGAGTTTTGGAACCGAGCGGGCCTTTACCCGCTACCTGGCAGACACCGTCGTAACAACTCCGCTGCCGAAAGCCAGTCCAATGCCATTACCTCGCCTGAGCGCTCCTCACCAACACATCCGCGAACTTTAGCCTCGAAGTCCTCGCTGGATACAGGCCTACGCGAATGCCCCAGCGGGAGTTCCTCTACCGCTTCGACCAGTGATCCGTCATTGAACTCGACAGTTACCCTGCAGTTGCCGTCGAGTACCCCATTCCCCTCAGGATCAGCTATCAGGCCGATGCGGTCGAGGATGCTCCGCACCTCCGGGCGCTGTACAGCAGCATCCGTGAAGCTTGCGATATCGGGGAACCCGTCCAACAGGGTGGCGGCTATGCCGTAATTCAGCGAAAACTTGCCTTCCAGACCCGTACTCGGATAGTCGTGAATCAACGGTAGAACTGCACTCCGTGGAGTGTGCAGTCGAATGCGGGCAATCTCGTTGATCGGGAGCGCACCCAGCGACCGAATCGCGGTGATAGGGCGCTGAAGGGCGTAACAGCACGGATGGAGCTTCAGCCCCAGACCATCCGGAATGAGGGGTCCTGAAAGTTGCGGGGAGTTCCGGCCTCCGACGAGCCGAAACCACTCATCGACAGCGCGCGGGTCGGCAGTCGCGCCTGCTGCGGCGAGTCGGGCTGCACGTACACCGGCATCCGCAGCGAATCCGACCTGCATCGGCTTGCCTGCGGTGCCAAATGCTTGACGGACACCGCCTGCGGCGGGAACAGCGTGTGCCATCGCTGTAGCAACGCCGTCTGAGTCGAGCCCGAGAGACAGCCCCGCTGCGACAGCAGCCGCGATGGCACCGACCGTCGCGGTGGAATGCCATCCCTGCGTGTAATGGTTCCAACCGAGAGCGCTACCAAGGCGCGCCATCACGCCCGCCGCCGCTAGGTACTCTCGCGCACCACCGCCCGCTGCCAACGTGGCGGGCACGCACACCACACTGATGTGCGTCGTGGACGGTATGTGCAGATCGTCGAAATCGAGTACGTGCCCGACCGTTGCCCAACGCAGCGCAGCCGGCAGGCCATCAGTCCACGCGACCACCGGATCATTCAGTGCCGCAAGGGTAACGGTGACGGTATCGATCAAAGCACGTTGCGCAAGCTCGAGATCTGCGGACGTTGGGTCGATACCGGCGGCCCATCGTGTGAGTTCACGCATGCCGACGACGCTTGACTCCTGCACCGCACCAGTCATCACCGCTCCTTCTCTGCAGAGTTTCCTTCAAAAGTATCCAGGTTCGGAACACCATACCGCTGAGCGGCATACCCCACAAGCTTTGCGGGCGGCCTTCGCCATCAGCCATGAGCCTCGTTCAACCTGGCACGAGTGGTGGCAACCACCGCGTGCACGTCAACCTTGACAGCTGTGACCCTAAGCACGATACTTAAATGGCGAAACGCTGTGCCGCTCAGCAGCACGGACGGGTTCGCTCCCCTACGTCCGCACTCGCATCGAACGTCTTACTTCGACTGCAACGACCGTGCCGCAGTGGCATCGAAGCCGGAACCGAGTTCACCTGTAGAGGCACTCCCGCGCATCTTGTTCCAAGAATCCGGAGGTTCCTCAACGGTTCTTACCGGACCGAACGCCACCACGCGGAACCACCCAGGAACCTTCGAAACCACCGTCAACGACCTCATCCTCCGCGAAAGGCGCCCAGCAAATGAAAATGGACACATCCGATGAGACGGCGATAATAAACCCGAGACGGCAGCTGATTGCCGGCACTATCGGACACTCGGTGGAGTTCTTCGATTTCCTCGCATACTCCTACCTAGCGGTGTACTTCGCGTCTTCCTTCTTCCCTTCCTCGGAATCGTCGGGACTAGTGCCCCTTCTGAGCGCATTCGGAGTTTTCGCCGTCGGGTTCCTCGCGCGGCCGTTAGCAGGACTCTTCATCGGACTCTTCGCAGATAGGTACGGCCGCCGACGAGCCCTGAGTCTCACCATCACCCTTATGGCCGGCGGTAGCTTGCTCATCGCCTTATGCCCTACGTACAACCAGATCGGCGTCGCCGCGCCCATAGTTCTGACTGTTGCCCGCATCCTGCAGGGATTGTCCGCAGGAGGCGAGTACACGACGGCGGGTGCATTCATCGTCGAATCCGCGCCAGCCGGGCGGCGCGGCTTCTACTCGAGCTTCATGTTCGTCGCCTCCGGCCTGGGCAAATTGACGTGCCTTGCCTTCATTACTGCGTTCGTCGCACTCATCGGTGAAGACGCTATGCGCGACTACGGTTGGCGAATTCCCTTCGCTGTCGGCGCATTAGCCGCGGTCGCCGCCTGGTATATCCGCCGCGGGACCCAAGAAACGCTCAAAGCGACCGACTCCGAATCGGGTGCCACGCCGACAGGCCGCAATCCACTCGCTGCTCTGCAACGTTATCCCCGACAGTCCATCATTGTGTTCGCGATCGCAACCGGAATGGGCGTGGGACAGTACTTCTGGGCTACCTACTTGACAACTTACTTCCAGATCCAGAACGGTGTCTCTGCCACCACCGCCATGACGGTCGGGATCATCACCCTGATTCTTTACACCGCTGCCCAGCCACTCGCCGGGTTGATCTCCGACAGATACGGGCGCAAACCATGCATGTATGCATTCAGCATCGGCACTGTGATCGTCACACCTTTCCTGCTCTCTATCTCGAGCACGAACTTCACAACACTCATCATCATCCAGCTCATCGGCCTACTGCTCTTGAGCCTGTGCACATCGATCACGTCAGCCGTGATGGTCGAGAATTTCCCGCCGCACGTCCGAGTGAGCGGCCTGGGATTCCCGTACTCGCTCTCAGTGGCGCTCTTCGGCGGAACAGTCCCGCTTGTTGCCACTAGCCTGGCCAATGCAGGCTACGCCCGATATTTTCCGTGGTACATCGTGGTCACTGCCGTAATTACGCTGCTCGGTGCTATATCGGTGCCGGAAACGTATCGAAGCGACATTTCGGGTGATGCCGATCGGAAGCCTTCGGTGCCCGCGTAGCTTCACCTTCACGCTGCCGGGCGGTGATCGCCAACCCTCGGCCGCTACAGACAGCATCATGCCAACGCTGTAGCGGCCGAGCGGTTGACCGACCGAAGCATCATTACCACGGTCCCGAGGATCACCAGTCCGATGAGTGCGGGAATACGTGGACTCGCGTGAGTAACACCGATGGCGCCAACTGCGTCGATCGAAGCCGGGCAGAAAACGCAAACACGCGGACGCCGAAGCTGAGCGCATTAGTCTCTTCGCCAGCATGCGGTCACCTCACGGGGCCCTACTCCGAGGTGATGACCCTCGGCGAAAGTCTTCGGCGAGCGCCATCAAAGGAATATCTCGAGCACTTCGGCATGACAGCCCGCCGGTTCACCGAACGGCTGTGCCAGCTCACTCCTGCGTCACATTGTGCTCTTTACGCCTTGGCGAGCTAGTATCCACCACCACCCTGGCCTCCAACACCCTGTCTCGTCGAGTACCCCACCGAGCGGCCCTGTTACAGTCCGCTCCTGTAGTTGGCACTCCCCGAACCCTGACTCGCGCGACCGGATTGGTTCTTCTCGAGTGTTCAAAGTGTTCATGGGACAAGGCGATCTGGAGGATTCCGCCGACGGGCCGGATTCCTGTCGACGTCAGTAGTTGCTCGCTTCTGATTGCCGACTTCTGCCCATAGTGATTCGGTAGGTGTAGTTCTCGGGTAAGTAGTAGTTGACCGCCAGCTCCACTACCTGACCGTCCGAGTCGAGGTACAAGCGATCGGCACGCAACAAGGGGTGCCCGGTGGGGCAGCCGAGATAGTGGGCGATGTCCTCGGCGGCCGGTGCGACCGTGATCGACTGCACAAGATCTGCCACGGGTGACGCCAGATGAGGTTCAAGAAGGCCAATGATCGTCTGCGACCCGATCTCACCTGATTGCATCTCCGTGCCACCGGACAGGTGGCGCGCGTGCGCGTCGGGAAGGTGAACAGTCGTCGTCACGAACACACCACCTGCATGGCGACGTACGTACGTGATCGTGCTGACGAAATCGCTGTCGAGGCGCAGTCTGCTTGCGGCTTCGATGTCAATCCGGCGCCGAAGGGGCGCAACTATTTCGGTGGTGGTATCAGAAGGGAGGTTGGTCAGTGCCTCAATGTGTCCGAGACGGCGAAGGCGCATACTCGCGCCTTCGGAGACGAACGTACCCCGGCCCGGAATTCGGTACACAAGGCCATCCGCTACCAGGTCGTAGAATGCTCGGCGCACCGTCTGCCGACTCACAGCAAATTCTTCGGCAAGGGAAAGTTCAGTGGGAAGCTGTCGGCCACCGTGGAAGTGACCTGCAGCAATTTGCTCGCGCAGCGCAAGAGACACCCGTCGATGTGCTGGCTCATTTCCATTGTTGCGGTCACCCATGCGCCCGCGCCGATTCGTTCAAGTGTCGCGCTGCGGTGTCCATCGCATACCGATCCGTCGAAAAGGTCCAGCCATCAGAATAGCGTTTTTTGAGACGCTATGCCAGTGCACGGCACACACGACTTACCGCCTCCGGAAATCCGATGCGAGCCACCCTTGCCAAATGGGCGCTGGCCCGCCGCGTACGCTCCCGCGGGAATGCACAGCTCGTGACAGCACCGTTCACCGTTGATCGGAGACTGAACGCTCATCGATCTCGCGCGGCTGAGCGGATACCGTCGCGCCAGCCGAATTCGTGACGTCGCTGTGCGGGAGTCGCCGCGCAGATCGGTGCGACGCACCTCTTTCGGGGATCAGAGCAGTGAGCTCACATTCGCTGCTGTGTCGCTCACTTGCTTTCCCCACCAAGACACTCGCTGTTCGTCGAACCGCGTCTCGGGCATCGAGATTCCGATGCCCCCGACAGGGCATCCGTCCTCCCCCAGCACGGCCGCTCCGACAGCGCACACCCCCATACGATTCTGGTTGATACTGACCGCATATCCGACCCTGCGAATCTCGTCGATCTTTTTCCTGATCGACTCAGGATCGGTGTCGGTCTGCGGAGTCAGCTTTTCGATCGGGCTCGACAGCACTCGGTCCACTTCGTCGTCCGGTAGCTGCGCGAGGATGGCCAACCCGCCCGAAGTATGGGGCAGCTGATACGTGGCACCGACCTTGATGAATGTGCGAACCGCCTGATGTGAGTCCATCCGCTCGATCTGCACGACGCGCTCGGCACCATCACGAACCTGTAGCGTGATGGTTTCGTTTGTCAGATCCCGGAGCTCCCGCATGGGTTCGAGCGCGACGGTACGCAGGTCACCCTTGTCCCATCCACGCCTACCCACCGCGAGCGCCCGGGAGGTCAGCTTCCACCTCGTGTATTCGCTACCGTCGCTACGGATCCAACCCGCCGACGCCAATGCCTGCAAAGTGCGCTGAACCGTCGATTTCGGCAGCTGAAGGGTCCGTGACAGTTCCCCGACCCCCACCGGCTGAGCCTCTGCCACAGCTTCGAGTACCCGCAAACCCCGTTCGATGCCCTGCACTTGCAATCCCTTCGACCGCCGTTGAATGAGCGCCACTGACAGCACTCATATCGTCTTGTGCCGATTATCGGCACAGCATGTCGAAATGTCCAGCCCTCGGTCCGGCGCGCTCGCGGTTCAGCGGTATCCGCCCTCGACTGCGCCAGATCCTCGTGAAGACGAACTGTTCGCAAGGATCTTGAATACTCCAGTTGCCGTGGCTACTACCGCGTTGTCGACGCGCAGATCCGAATCGGCAAAAACGATTGATGCCGTACGCCGCACTATGCGCGGCGAACTCGTCAGTAGGTCGCCCACCAGAACCGGACTGAGGAAGTTGACGTTCAGCTGCACGGTGGCCATGTTCTGCGTGCCGGATTCATGGAGGGCCGTCGAACCCAGGGTCCGGTCGGCGAAGGCCATGATCAGGCCCCCTTGCACTGCTCCTCGTAGGTTGCGGTGTTGCAGCCCGCACCGCAGCCCGTATTCTCGCCCACCGCTTTCTGTATGGCGGCGGAGTAGTGGACCGATCATCCCGATGAACCCGTCGTCGTGTATCTCCGCCCATGCGGCTTCAGTCACCACAAACTCCTATCCCATTCCTGCTTCGGTCTCCTGCCCAGCGCCTTTTCCCACCCAGCGGGCCGGCTGACTGCAACGGCAGAAATGCCAGACCCGCCTTCGGCGGAGGGCGGCGGGGACACCAGCGGCGGGGGTTGGAGGCGCCCCACCGCCGGCGGCCCCGCAGGTTGCGTCGGCTTGACCCTCGCGACCACCACGAGTCCGCTGCCGCGCAACCGGTCAGTGGTGTTACTGCGTAGCCGAGAGAACCTGCGACGGGACTGCCGTGTCGCGAATCTCCCAGAGCACCGGCTTGATGCAGCGGAAGAACTGCTCCGCATCCTCGCTCATCGGAAAGTGGCCGAGGCCCCTCATCGGAATTACCTTCGCACCTGTGATCTGCGCACCGAGTTCTTCGGCCTCCTCGGGCCCTGTAGCGAAATCGTATTCACCATTGAGGATGTAAACTGCGGTCTGCGAGGTGTCGATGTCCTTCGCCGTATCCCGAAGATCATGCTCGACGCTGTAGTACTGCAGATCACCCTTGAACACCGGCGGTGACCCCTGACTGTAGACCCATGTCGTCTCCCGGCGGCCGACCTCCGGCGCAGTCGGTGATGTGAGTGCGTACATCGCTGCCGGCTTCGAGTCATTGCTGATTTCGGGGTGAAACCAGTAGTCGAGGTAGTAGCCCGGCGAATACAAGGCCGCTTCCAGGCCGATCACGGCACGGAACTTCCCGGGGTAATGCAAAGCGAGATCCGGGGCGAGATTGCCGCCCATCGAACTACCCATGTAGACCGCATCCGGGCACTCGAGTGCGTCAGCGAGGGCGACCACGAACTTCATGAAGAAATCCTGGGTCAGGGTGTACTCCTGCTCCCACCAGCGTACCGACAGCGGCGGTAGCGACCGGCCGTGATAGGGCAGGTCCCACGCGATCACCCGGAAGTTTGCCGTGATCTCCTCGTCCTCCAGTAGATGGCGATACTGGCGGGCATCGCAGCCTGCGGTGTGCTGCAGCAGCAAGGGAATACCCGAGCCGCTCTCCTCGTAGTAGACCCGATACTCGATGTCGTCGATCGTCAGATGCACATACCGTCCAACTGCTTTGTCGAACTTGGTCGTGGTCATTTCGCCTCCTCGGCAACCCTGGTGTACGAACGCATGAAGTCGAACAGCCGCCGTAGGGCGGCGTAGTAGGCGAAAAACATCTTCATGTCCCCGCCATATCTGAAGTTGTGCCGAGAAATCGCGGAAAAGAGGTCCTGATAGAACGGCCGCGGCACTCGCTGGAAGAACCTGTTCCACTCCTCGGCCGGTGCCGAGACCTCTATGTCGTAATTGCGCGAGACTGTCATGAAGTTGTTGCCCGCCGGCGGTGTCATCGACTTCAGCCGCCCCTCGCGGACCACCAATATGTACGTCTCGTCGCCGATCTCCAAACGGATGATGGCGTCCCAGAAGCGTGCCGCAATCTTGAATTCCGGATCCAAGTTGAGCGCTTCGGTGAACCTATCCGTGTCAACAAATGGCATGAGTCTGTTCCTTTCCAGGGGGAAGTCGCTTGCCCGACCGCGAACCACACCGACCACACGGGAGGCTCGGCGACCACGACGTCCATCCTGTGCCGCTGTGCGGTACGCCGTGTCAGTATCGAGTATGTGCACGGTTTCACAGAAAGTCAATGGAGGTCGAGGTGGAATACCGTCGGTTGCCGTCGCGGCGCCTGGGCAGAGTTCATGGCGGAGATTCAGCACTCGCGCATCTCATGAAGGTGTCGAGCACGCTCAGACGGGTAGATGATTCTTACTTCCATCCAAGGAACCTTTGGCTCAACGCATTCCGTGAAGACGGTTTACATCGTGAGGACCATGCGATAGCGCGCCCGTCCTTCCTCCATCGCGGCATAGGCCTCCGCGGCTCGGGCCAGTGGTCGTTCCTCGATTCGGGCGCGCACTCCCGACAAGACAGCGAATTGCATGGTCTCTTCGACGTCTCGGGCGGTACCGGAGGGGTGGCCGGTCACGGTGATGCCCGGAGTGATCAGCTGAAGGGGGCTGATGGGCAATGGCTCGGGCGTGACGCCGACCACCTTGAGTTCGCCGCGCGGAAGCAGCCCGCCGATCATCTCCCCCATCGCCTTCGAGTTCGCGGCAGTCGCCAGAATGACCGCCACGCCCCCCAGTGCCCGCAGAGCTTGACTGACGTCGCCCTCAGTGGAGTCGATGTAGTGATGGGCGCCGAGTGCACGAGCGTCCTCGCGCTTGTCGGCGCCACGGGCGACAGCGATCGTTTCAAATCCCATCGCCCGTGCGAACTGCACTCCGAGGTGGCCGAGACCGCCGATTCCGAGGATGGCAACCCGGTCACCCGCGACAGCCTTGGATTTCCGTAGCGCGTCGTAAGTTGTGACGCCGGCACAGCTCATCGGCGCTGCCTCAGTTAAGGAAAGTTCACTCGGTATCCGGGCGAGTGCGTTGGCAGGCACTGTCACCGACTCGGCATAGCCTCCGGGGTATTGCCAACTCGGCACCTGCAGCTTCTCGCAGTAGATGAAGGCACCTTGACGGCAGGGGATGCATTGGCCGCAATGTCCCCCGAACCAACCTACCGAGACCCGGTCGCCAACTGTGTAGTCGTCGACCCCGGCACCGAGTTCGACAATCGTTCCGGCAATCTCGTGCCCAGGGGTGAGAGGCCAGGACATGCCGGGAAATGCGCCGTTGACGAAGGCGTGGTCGGTACCGCAGACTCCGCAGGAAGAGACGGCGATCCGCACGTAATTACGTGGGGGTGAAGTGGTTTCGACATCGACCACCGTCATCGGTTCGCCGGCGGACCGAACGTGAACAGCGTGATGAGTAGGCATGCAGATCCTCACTGTCGGGCCGGGCGCCGCTGTGCGCGATTCCCGGCGTGCTCGTCGGAGAATGATGAGCATTCGAATCCACCCTCGAATTGCGGTAGACGCTGCGACGCCACAATCCGGCGCACCGCGCGACGCCACAGGCAGAACTGAGTGGCCGAGCCCGAGTCTCGAGAGGGGACCCAGGCCGGCATCGTGAGCCATCGAAGCCCATACCTCAGTCAAACGCCTGAGCTGCGCTCCTGACAAGAGTGACAGAGATCAAAACATCCGAGAGTGGGCCGAACCTCCGCGGGCATGAGCTCACAGAACATCGCCGTCGGCCGGTTGCCAGTTGAGAACAAGCTCCACGAGGCCGGGGAAACGTTCATTGAGGTCCTCGAGCCGAACGCGGCTACGGCGCTCGAGACCATGCTGCCGCTGCCGGATGACGCCCGCTTCCCTGAGGGCCTTGAAATGATGGGTGAGGCTCGACTTCGGGCGGTCGAAGCCGAACCAACCGCACGTGTGGTCGTACTCCTCGGAGTCCGTCAGGAGTCGCTTGACGATTGTCAGCCGGAGCGGGTCGGCAAGAACGCCCATCACTCGCTCCAGGCGTAGTGCGGACGTTGCCGGTTCAGGGAGCGGCGGCGGCAGAGCCGCCTCGCTGTCTGTCTTGCGGTAAGTCGGTGCGAGGCGAGTCATAAATCCACCATAGCCGAAGTACGAAACTTGTCGTACTATGAAGTACGAATATTTACGTACTGGTACGGCCAGTATCGAACAGGAGGACCTTCGTATGGAGACATCGATCCCCCGAAGGAAGCTGCAATGGTCCCTGGCGGCCGCAAGCACAGTGACAGCCATATTCGTACTATCGAATGCGCCTACGCCGCTGTACGCGCACTGGCAGGCCGCCTGGGGTTTCAGCTCCGGAACCTTGACCATCGTTTTCGGCGCGTACATGGTTGGATTGATCAGCACGCTCGTCGTCGCCGGTAAACTCGCCGACCGACACGGACGAAAGGTCGTTCTCGTTCCCGGCCTGATTGCCGCAGTAGTGGCGTCCTCACTCTTCCTGTTGGCCACCGACGTCTTATGGTTATTCGCGGCCAGACTCTTGGCGGGTGTCGCAGTGGGCGCGGCCGTCACCGCAGGGATGTCGGCAACGATCGATCTTGCACCTGAACACCGCCGCCGAGCAGGTTCCAAGATCGCCTCTGCAGCTATGGTGTTCGGCGCCGGGCTCGGCCCAATGCTGTCCGGTGCCCTTACACAAGCGGTGGCTACGCCTCAGCTCTGGATATTCGGGATCGTGGTTTCCATATCCTTATTTGCACTAGTCCTCGCAACAAAGCTACCGCTTCAACGCGCCATCGTAGAGCGACGCCCTTCTGATCCCCTCTGGACGTGGCCTTCGGCTCCTCGTCCCAATCGACGCGAACTGGCATGGGGGATCGCAGCCTTCGCCCCAGGAATAACGTCGACGTCCTTCTTTCTGTCCCTGGGTCCCACCGTCCTCGTCACTGGGATCGGCAATCACAGCGCCCTACTCGCCGGGGTGACGGCATGCAGCATGTTCCTGGTGGCAACCGGCATTCAGTTCGCCCTTGCCCGTTTCGATTTCCGGACCCACCTGGCGTTGAGTTCGATAGCCGCGATTGCCTCGATGTCGTCCCTCATAGTGAGCATTACCGTCTCCTCGACACCCGCGGTGTTCGTCATTGCTGCGGGTCTTGCCGGTGCCGCGCAGGGCCTGGGGCAGCTGGCCGCCCTGACGCTGATAAGCACCCGGGTCCCACAACGAAACGGCGCGGAATCCAACGCGGCACTCAACATCGCCGGTTACATCCCGGCTGCTTTACTTCCCGTGGGAACCGGTTACCTCATACAGTTCACCTCCTTCCACTCGGCCGTCACCACCTTCGCTGCAATCGTCATCGTGTGCGCACTCATCGCACTTGTGGCCGTGCGGATCAGTACAGGTCGGCACTCAGATAACGCTGTCCGAGGAAATGTAGCGATCTGCGAACAGGCCGACGACGCGATTCTGGTCTGAGTCGGCATCCATGACGGTCGGTACCGGCGCTGCAGGTGCGAGGTTCTGCTCGTCACTACTCCGGAGGCCGGCCGGCAACCCACGCGGCGATCTGCGTTCGCGACGTGAAGCCGAGCTTGGACAAGATATGTTCGACATGCCCTTGCGCCGTGCGTTGTGCGATGACCAACCGCTCGGCGATCTGTCTATTGGTCAACCCCTCTGCGACGAGGTTCGCCACTTCGCGTTCACGGCGGGTCAATGCGACCGGGGTATCCGACAGAGACGTCTTTGCACCCTGCGACTGCCTGCCGAGGGCGAACGCGACTGCCTCGTCGTCACCCAAATTCCGGCCATACAGAAGTTGCCGTTGGTATTCCCGCTCGGAAAGCGCCCGGCGGGTCCATTGTTCACACTCCCGCTGATAGTGAGTCTTGTCGAGGAAGGTCGAAACCGACCCGCCGATCTCGCGCCACATGCCTTCCGCTGCGCCGAGCAAGGTCGCGGCACGAACTGCATGGCGTTGGTCGGCTTCCACCCAAGCCAAGACTTGGAGGCACCGAGCGACGCCGACCTGGTCATCCACTTGGCTCGACAGCCGCAGACCCTCCTCGAGCACAGCCACAGCACCCGCCAGCTCACCTTCGATCCACAATGCCCATCCGCCGGTCATGCATGATCGTCCGCGGTACACGATTTCGCCGTGTTGTTCGGTCAGCGAATACATTTCCTCATGACACTGGTACCCCGTTCGCGCGTCACCTGTCGAGATGCTGCAAAACTCGAGACCTAACAGACTGGCGATACGACAGAAAAGGTAGTTCTCGTCCACTGCAGCGGTGACGGCGTTGTTGAACGAGGCAGCCGCGCGCACCGGGTCGGCGCTGTACAGCGCCAGACATCCGGCGGCGAAATGTGCCAACGCGGGGAGCGAGCTATCGGGGCCTTGATCGGTCCCAGCATCAGCCTCGGCGAGTAGCGCCGCCTCGTCAGCGGTGTCGCCTTGCATGCCGGCGAGAACACTGGACTGGTAAAGAACTTTGGTGCGATCAGCTGTGGGCTGCCTGTCGTGCGCCTGCAGAAGCCGTCCGAACCAGAGGCGGCCTTCGCTGAGGTGTCCCCGGGAGATCCAGTAAGGGAAGAGCGCGGACGCGATGTGTAGACCGGTTTCAGCTCCTTCCGGTGATTCTGAACAGAATCGTAGGATGTCTCGTAGGTTGGGCTGTTCGCGGTCGAGCCGGCGAATACAGTCCAGTTGCCGGGGGCTCACCCAGTCCGTCTCCGCTCCGACGACCAGTTTCTGGTACCAGCAGCGATGCCGTTCCCGCAGAACTGCGAGGCCGCCTAGTCCCTGGAGTTTTTCCCGCCCGTAGTCTCGCAGGGTTTCGAGGAGGCGGTAGCGGACCACCGAACCTGCTTCTTCCTTGATCACGATCGATTTGTCGACCAAGGCTGCAAGCAGGTCGAGTAGATCGGCCGACGCGATGGCGCCGGCACAAATGTCCTCGGCCGCATCGAGTTCGAAGCTGCCGGCGAATATCGTCAACCGCGCCCACAGTTGCTGTTCGTCGGGCGAGCACAGCTCGTAACTCCAATCGATAGACATTCGGAGTGTCTGCTGGCGACTCGGCGCTGCCCGACTGCCAAGTTTCAACAACTGAAGTCGATCGGTCAGTCGATCGAGCACTTGCTGCACGGACATCGCTCTCAAGCGCACCGCTGCCAGCTCGATGGAGAGCGGAAGCCCGTCCAGCCGCTGACAAATCGCAGTCACGGCGGACTGGTTCTCGGCCGTCAGTTCGAAGTCGGGTTGAACTGTCGTTGCCCGCTCGACGAAGAGCATGACGGATTCGTATTGTGGTAGCTCTCGAAGCGATGGAACACGCCGGTCATCCGGGACCGAGAGCGGGGGTACGCGCAGCACCACCTCCCCGGCAAGTCCTACAGGCTCGCGACTCGTCGCCAGGATGCGCAGTCCCGGGCACGATCGCAACAGCGTATTTGCCTGTGCAGCCACCGCTTCGAGCAGATGCTCACAATTGTCGAAAACGAGAAGCAGCTGCTTGTCGGCGAGATACTCGGTGAGCGCCGACAGGGCGGAGTTACCCGATTGGTGGCGGCACCCCAGGGCCTCCGAGATGGTATTGGTCACCAGCTGTGCATCCCGCAGCTCCCCCAGCTCGACCAACCAGACTCCGTTCGCAAATCCTCGCCGCGCATCGTGGGCGACCCGAAGAGCAAGCCGCGTCTTGCCGACGCCGCCCATACCTGTGAGTGTGACGATCCTGGAGGCCGCGAGCTGTCGGCGTGTCTCAGCAATCTCGTGTCGGCGACCGACGAAGCCGGTCAAATCAAGGGGAAGGTTTCCAGCACTACCACGCCGCCGCGGCGAAGAGTCAGCACTGTTTCCGACTGCTGAGGCCACTTCTGCAGTATTCGGCGTTGCGTGGCCTGGAAGTGTGCGCCCACTCACCAGCCCGCCGGGCGAGGGAGGACCGACTGAGTCCTGCCGAGAACCGTTTGGAATGGCCATGTCGTCGACACGAAGACCGTGTCGTGCCTGTGCAATCTGCAGTTGGTGCCCGAATTCTTCGGCGGTGGCAAACCGGTTCGCCGGGTCGCGAGCCATCGCTCGTTCGACGATCTCCCGGACGTCACCTGGAACCTCCTGATCCTCGAGGCGAGGTACGGGTGCCGTGGTGATGCGAAGAAACTGGGCGACTACTTGCTCACCCTCTTGCCGTTCGAACGGGGCGTGCGCGGTGATGACGCAGAAAAGTGTCGTACCTAAGCTGTAGATGTCGGAAGCCGCGCTAGGGGGACCGCCGGCGAGGACCTCGGGGGTGGTGAAAGCCGGCGAGCCGGTGATAGTACCTTCCACGGTCTGGAAGGCACCGGCGATGTGAGCGATGCCGAAGTCGGTCAGCTGAGGGTCGTCGTAGTCGGTGAGCAGGATGTTCGCTGGCTTGACGTCGCGGTGCAGGACACCGACCCGGTGCGTGGCCTCCAGTGCACCCGCGATCTTCACGCCCAAGCGGAGTGCTTCGGACCAGCCCAGCGGGCCGGATAGTCGAAGCCGGGCCTGGAGTGAGTCTTGTGGATGGTATTGCATCACCAGGTAAGGACGCCCGCTGGCGGTCGAACCGACATTGAGAACGCTGACGATATTCGGGTGTCCTGTGAGGCGTCCCATCGCGCGTTGTTCGCGAAAGAAGCGGGCTCGGTTCTCTTCGTCCAAATGCGCGGTCAGGACCTTCACCGCCACCGTTCGATCCAGCATCGGTTGTCTACAGCGGTACACCACGCCGAATCCACCGCGGCCGATTTCTCGCACGTCCTCGAAGCCGACCGCAGTCAATTCACCTGCGACCGCGTCCAGGTCGGCGCGCTGTGTATCTTGCGATCCAGGTTCCGTCATCGGACTGCTTCAATCCGGAGGCTGACACAGCTTCCTCAGGAAATCCAGCGTACATTCACGCGGGTTCCAGAAGGACCGGTCACCCGATCTGCGATGCTAGGCGAGTTCGTTCCCGCTCCGTCGCAGTTCTACATGCCCAAGGTGCGCCGGGCCGTGAAGTCTCTCGTATGCCGCCTTTTCTGCTTCGTGCTGAGAGGCCTTCTTCGGATTCTCGAGATCGGGCGGTAATCCGTGACGCTCGAGTCGTCGTGCACGATTCTGGGCCATGTAGGACACCGCGTAGAAGAGGGCGAGCAGGAGGCCGAGCAGAATCATCGAGCCGCGCAACCACAAGGGACCGGGAAAAAGCAGGAAGGCGGCGAAGACGGGGATGAACGGCACCATGCTGCGTACGAGGTGCCGTGGAACCGCCCGATCCCCTGTCAGGTCGTTTCGAACCCAGTCCTGCATCGAGTGAGGGAGTTTGCGGCCTAGTGCGTATCCGAGCCATTGGATCGGGCTCGGCCGTGTGCGTTCGGTCTGTCGCGACATCACGAATCCTGTTCACATTGCGCTGAGGTTGATATCGACGCCTGGGCCGTCAGTGGTCCAGCGCTCCCGCTCGAAGCGCGGCTTGATTGATTCGGGTGAGGATCTTGTGGAGTTCTTCGAGTTCGGTCAAGCTGACGCCGAGCTTGTCGATGACGGCCGGCGGAATTTTTTCGGCCTCGGCACGGAGTGCAACTCCGGCATCGGTCAACTCGACGTTCAGTTGCCGCTCGTCGGCCCGGCTGCGGGTCCTCGTGATCAATCCGGAAGCCTCGAGGCGTTTGAGGAGCGGCGAGAGGGTTGGGGAATCGAGTTGCAAGGCTGTGCCAATCTCCTTGACAGCCATCGGCGACTTCCCCCAGAGGGCGAGCATCACCAGGTACTGCGGATGGGTCAACCCCATCGGCTCGAGCAGTGGACGGTAGACGGAGAGCACGGCTCGGTTCGCGATGGCGAGCGCAAAACACACCTGCCGATCGAGCGCGAGCAAGTCGTTACCCGCGATTCGCTGGTCACTGTCCAAGGTCATAAGATCACGATACCAGAATGGTTAGTGCGATAATTAATATTGCACTAACCATTCTGGCCGGTTCACGGGAGTGAATCGATGAGGACGCCCAGCTCCGTGCGAGGCCCCGAGAAGAAGGGCGTCTCCAGCCGAACATGACGACGCGCGTCCGTCGCGCGCAAATCCCGCATCATGTCCACGATTCGACTGGGATCGGACGCCTCGAACGCCAGGATCCATTCGTAGTCACTCAACCCGAAGGAACTCACGGTATTGGCCCGCACGTCCGCGTAGTTGCGGGCCGCACGACCGTGCTCGGCAAGCTGGCGGCGCCGTTCCGGGTCCGGCAGCAGATACCACTCCAGTGACCGATTGAACGGGTACACACAGACGAACCGCCCCGGTTGCTCATCGGCCACGTAGGCGGCGATGTGACTGCGGTTGAATTCGGCGGGCCGGTGAAGCGCGGCCGCACTCCACACCGGGGCGCATGCGCGCCCGAGGGAGCAACACCGAAAATGCGAGTACGCGCGTTGCAATTCCTCGACGGACTCGGCATGCGTCCAGACCATGAAATCAGCGTCTGCGCGCAGACCCGAGACGTCGTAGATACCGCGGACGGTGACACCCAATTCTGCGAACCCGTCGAAGGCGGCCTGCGCGTCCTCGGCAACGCCGCCCCGCAGGTCCGGAAGTGCACCTGCGGTCACCTTGAAAACCGTGAACATCATATAGCGGACCCGTTGGTTGAGTTCGTTGATGCGAGAGCGCGACACGGCTGATTACTTCTCGACCGGTACGCCGACCAACGAGCCGTATTCGACCCACGAGCCGTCGTAGTTTCGAACTTCGGAATAGCCCAGCAGTTCGTGGAGTACGAACCAGCTGTGTGCCGAACGTTCTCCGATCCTGCAGTAGACGATGATGTCGTTCACCTCGTCGAGACCCGCATCGGCGTAGAGAGCACGGAGATCGTCCTCCCCCAGAAACGTGCCGTCGTCGGCTGCCGTCTTTGACCACGGAACGTTGACAGCCGTCGGAATATGCCCGGCAACCTGCGGTTGTTCTTGCGGGTAATGCGCCGGGGCGAGGATCTTGCCAGAGAATTCGTCGGGAGAGCGGACGTCGACAATGCTTGACCCTCCGATCTGCTCGATAACCTCGTCGCGGTGCGCGCGAATCCCGGACACTGGTTCCGAGGCGACGTAGTTGGTGCCCGGTCGGCTGACGTCGTCGCTCGAGAGCGGGCGTCCGTCGAGTTCCCACTTCTTGCGTCCGCCGTCGAGCAGCCGCACGTCTCGGTGCCCGTATAGCTTGAAGTACCAGTAGGCGTAGGCGGCGAACCAGTTGTTGTTTCCGCCGTACAGAATCACCGTATCGCTGTTCGCGATACCTTTGGCGGACAGAAGCTTTTCGAACGATCGCTTGTCGATGAAGTCGCGGCGGACCGGATCTTGCAGATCGCGCTTCCAGTCGATACGAACAGCGCCGTCGATGTGGTTGATGTCGTATTGCGCGGTGTCCTCGTCCACCTCCACCAGTACGACATCAGGGTCCTGCCCGTGGTCGACGACCCAGTCGGCGTCGACCAGAAAAGTACTTCTGCTCATGTTCATCCTTCACTCGGGCAAATAGGTAGCGCATACATAGTTAGCACACGATCTATTCGTGCGCTATATTTTGGGTCACCTACTTGGAGGACCATCGATGACGACACCGAGAACCCGCCCCACCGCGGTAAAGCCCCTACGAAAAGAGGGGCAGTGGGCACAGGGCGAACGCGAGCCCCTCAACGTGAACGAAAAGGTGAAGCAGGACGACGACGGCCTCAATGTCCGCAAGCGGATCGAGGAGGTGTACTGCCACACCGGTGTCGCCGGCATCGACCCGACTGATCGACGCAGTCGCTTTCGCTGGTGGGGCCTCTACACCCAGCGAGCACCAGGCATCGACGGTGGCCGAACCGCCACCCTGACCCCTGAGGAGCTCGAGGATGAGCACTTCATGCTCCGGATCCGAATCGACGGTGGGGCTCTGACAACCGAGCAGCTAAGGGTCGTCGGCGAAGTCTCCAGGCAATTCGCCCGCGATACAGCGGATTTGACCGACCGTCAAAATGTTCAGCTCCACTGGATTCGAGTGGAGGATTTGCCGGAGATCTGGCGTCGACTCGAAGGTGTCGGCCTGACGACCGCAGAATCCGCGGGGGACACTCCCCGTGTCGTACTCGGTTCACCCATGGCCGGGATCGCTGCCGACGAAGTCCTCGACGCTACACCGGCCGTACACGAAATCACCCGACGGTTGATCGCCAACCCCGAATACTCCAACCTGCCTCGCAAGTTCAAGACCGCCATCTCCGGACTGCAGGACGTGGTTCACGAGATCAACGATGTCGCGTTCATCGGGGTAGAACACCCGGACTTCGGCCCAGGACTCGACGTCTGGGTCGGCGGTGGACTCTCGACTAATCCTCGGATCGGCGAGCGCCTGGGTGCCTGGGTGCCGCTCGAGGACGTGCCCGACGTGTGGATCGGCATCGTGTCCCTCTTTCGTGACCACGGGTACCGACGCCTGCGGGCGAAGGCGCGGCTCAAGTTTCTGGTGGCGGACTGGGGCGTCGAAAAGTTCCGCAACGTGCTGGAGCAGGAGTACCTCGGACGGCCGATGGCAGACGGGCCCGCACCGGAACCGCTCGACGAACCACGCGACCACGTCGGTATTCAGCGCCAGAAGAATGGTCTCCACGCGGTAGGAATCGCACCCGTCGTCGGCAGGGTCGGCGGAACCATGCTTATCAACCTCGCGGATGCGGCCGAAGCCGCCGGGTCGCGTCGAGTCCGCATCACCCCGATGCAGAAACTGGTAGTACTCGACGTGCCTGACGAGCACATCGGCTCACTGCAATCCGACCTTTACACCCTCGGATTCCCGTCGCGGCCGACGCCGTGGCGACGAAGCACCATGGCATGCACCGGCATCGAATTCTGCAAGTACGGAATCGTCGAGACCAAGGCGCGGGCGGCCACTGTCATCACCGAGGTCGAACAACGCCTGACCGATATCGAGGATCAGCTCGAACACCCGATCACTGTGCATTTCAACGGTTGCCCGAATTCCTGTGCACGGATACAAGTCGCAGACATCGGACTCAAAGGAATGATCGTCACCGACGCCAACTCGAACCAGGTAGAGGGATTCCAGGTGCATCTCGGGGGCAGCCTCGGCTTGGACACAAGCTTCGGGCGCAAGTTGCGTGGCCACAAACTACCTGCGACCGAGGTCGCCGACTACGTCGAACGCGTGGTTCGCCGCTATGTCGCCGATCGCGTCGAAGCAGAGAAGTTCGCGTCCTGGGTGCAGCGTGCCGCCGAATCTGATCTCACATGATTCGGCATCGCGCCGGCATCCTCGAAATGGACGGTTACGTACCCGGGCACGTCGGGCCACTCGCTCGCCAGGTAGCGATGCTTGCCTCGAACGAATCACCCTTCCCCCTGCTGGAGAGGGTGCAGGCAGCGATCCGCTCCAGCATCACGCACACGAATCGCTACCCCGACTTCGCAAGCAGCGACCTGACCGGCGCTCTCGCGCAACGATGGCATCTCCCGGCCGATCACGTCGTCGTCGACAGTGGATCGAGCACCCTGCTGCGCAACATCGTCATCGCCTGCGCCGGCCCCGGAACCGATGTGCTCTACCCGTGGCCGTCCTTCCCGAGTTACGAACACGCGGCGCAATTAGTGGGCGCAACCCCCATTCGAGTCGCGCTCACCTCCGAGTACCGACTTGACCTGAACCGCATCGCCGCCGCAATCACCGACCGCACACGTGTGGTGTTCCTGTGCCTTCCCAATAACCCCACCGGCACGACCGTCGATCAGGCCGCCCTCGAATCCTTCTTGGAGGCTGTGCCCGACGATTTGGTCGTCGTGGTCGACGAATGCTACCGCGAGTTCGTCACCGATCCGAACGCGGCCAGCGGTCCCAGACTTCTCGGGCGATTTCCCAACGTTGTCGTCCTGAAGTCACTGTCGAAGTCAGCAGGTTTGGCCGGGCTGCGTATCGGATATGCACTGTCGTCCCCGGAAGTCTGCGCCCTCCTCCGGGCGGTACAGGTTCCCTTCTCCGTCTCGTCTGTCGCCCAGGCTGCTGCCCTCGCATGTCTCGAGCCCGAGGTGACGAGTGCACTCGAATCCCGAATCACCGCAACGGTCTCGGAGCGAAGACGGATTTCTCGTGCGTTGTCGGCCGAGGGAGTCGAGGTCGTTCCCAGCCAGGCCAATTTCTTGTTCCTCCCCCGGCAACACTATGCCATGGCGAAGGTTCGACAGCTGGCGGATCGCAGTGTGCTCGTCCGACAGATCGGACCCGAGGGAATTCGAGTCTCCATAGGCAGCCGGCGCGACAACGACCATCTACTCGCGTGCGTTGACGTTTTGATCGACCGGCAGGCCATGGGCGGTTAGACACCAGATGAGCGCCCCCTTCCGCGGACAATCGCAGTCGAGCCAGAGCGGAATCCAGGGCGGTCTTCTACCGGCGCACAGCCGCGGCATGATGTGCGCCGACGGGCCGACCGCGTCGGTCTAGGGACACCATCCAGGCACTTCCCGCGCCTGGCATTCCGCACCGAAACTGAGACCGCGCGCCTTCGACCGCGCGGGGAGCGCTGCGGCAGAACGGTCGAAGTTTCGAGCCGTGGCCCCATGGCACCGACCGGACGCGGCACTGAGACTGTCGACCTGTCTCTGATAGACATAGCGTGCTAACTAGCGGCACGATTCCACCGCCCCACCTCCCCGTTTCGGATACTTGGGACGAGACCCTCGCACGCCTTGACGCGCACAAAAACACCTTTGCAGTCGCTGTAGCCATGCTGAACGGGGTTGACTCCATCGACGTTCGTACGGCATTCTTATCTATATCGGAACACTGTGCCGCTAGACGGCACACACGAAGGGTTGAGTCTTATGACTGCTGTAGTTGGCGACGTCGAGTCGCCCGGAAGCGAATATCTCACCGAAGAGCGTCTCGCGATTCAGGCAATGGCACGGGAATTCGCCGCCAAGGAAGTACTGCCGGTGGCGAACGAACTCGACCCGGTCAAGGGCGACATCCCAATGGAACTGCGCCGGAAGATGGCGGATCTGGGATTCTTCGGTGTCCTCATTCCGGAGGAGTACGGCGGACTGGGCCTCGGGGTCTTCGAGTACGCCGTCATCGTCGAGGAACTCGCACGCGCGTGGATGAGTGTGTCGAGTTTGATTGCTCGTGGGCAGCAGTTCACAGCGGGATTCACCGAAGAGCAGCGCCGAAAGTATCTACCGCGCATGGCGACTGGAGATTTCCTCAGCGCGTTTGCTCTTTCCGAGCCCGATGCAGGATCCGATGTGGCCGCTCTGTCGACAAGGGCGTCCAGGGACGCAGACGGGTGGCGGATCAGCGGCCAGAAGATGTGGTGCACGTTCGCCGACGGAGCCGACTACCTCCAGGTTTTTGCGCGTACCGCACCGCTCGATCGGGAACATCGCTCCCGAGGAATCAGTTGCTTCATCATGCCGAAACCTCGCGGGGAGCTGCCTGAGGGCGTCACAGGTACCCCGGTGCGCAAGATCGGTTACCACGGATGGCGAACGTGGGAGCTTTCGTTCGACAACGCATACGCCGCATCCGATGCCCTGGTCGGGCCGGAGGGCGAAGGTTTCAAAGTCGCCATGGGAGACCTGGAGACCGCCCGGGTCCATACCGCCGCACGAGCGATCGGTGTCGCCCGGGGGGCCCTCGAGGACTCGATTGCCTATGTGCAGCAACGTGTTCAGTTTGGCCGGCCAATCGGGGACAACCAGGCAATACGATTCAAGATCGCACACATGGCCACCGAGGTAGAGGCAGCGCGTTCACTGATGTATCGCGTATGCGCGGCAGTCGACGCGGGGAAGTCGAGCCCGGTGGAGGCGTCCATGGTCAAGTACTTCGCGACGGAAATGGCCGAGCGGGTAACCAGCGAGGCACTTCACATTCACGGTGGTGCTGGCTACACCACCGATTTCGCCGTCGAACGGCACTGGCGGGACGCGAAGCTGACAAAAATCTTCGAGGGCACCTCAGAGATCCAGTTGAAGATCATCTCGGACTCGATCCTCGGAAGGCCGGCGCGATGAAATCCCCGACCGAGGGACCACTGAACGATGTGGTGGTGGTCGACCTGACCACAATGCTCGCCGGCCCTTTCGCCACCATGGTTCTGGCGGATCTGGGCGCCGACGTGATCAAGGTCGAACCGCCTCACGGTGATTTCATCCGAGCACAGGGACCGTTCGCACCCGACGACGAATTACGCGCGTTCGGCGGATATTTCCAGAGCGTCAATCGCAACAAACGCGGGGTCGTGCTCGACCTCACCACCGAAGCGGGTCGCTCCTCGCTGCTCGAACTCGTCGCCCACGCCGACGTCGTCGTGGAGAACTTTCGTCACGGGGTCATGGACCGGCTCGGACTGTCGTACGAGCGTCTCCGCGAAGCCAATCCGCACCTGGTGTACGCGGCGATCCGCGGATTCGGTGACGAACGCACCGGCAGCAGCCCGATGCGGGACTGGCCCGCCTACGACATCACCGTCCAAGCTCTCAGTGGCCTGATGGAAATCACAGGTGAACCCGGCCGCCCCCCGATCAAGACGGGTCCCGGGCTCGGTGATACCGTGCCGGCACTGTTTGCGGCTATCGGCGTGCTTTCGGCCGTGCACCGTGCGCGTCGCGACGGGGTGGGTAGTTTCGTTGACGTATCGATGTACGACGCCATGCTGGCAATGTGCGAACGAACCGTGTACCAGCACTCCTACACAGGGGATGTGCCGACGCGTCAAGGAAATAGCCATCCCCTGCTCTGTCCTTTCGATGTTGTCCCCGCCGCTGATGGGTGGGTCAGTATCGCTGCGCCGGGCGATAATCACTGGAAGCAACTCTGCGTGGTAATCGGTCGCCCCGAGTTGGCAACCGACAGTCGCACATCGGACAACGTCAGGCGACTCGCGAATCGTGACTTCACCATGTCTGCGATCACCGAGTGGACCACCACGCGGACCAAGAATCAGATCGTAAAAGCACTGAGCGGCAAGGTGCCTGTCGCGCCGGTCAATACCGTCGAGGACATCTACACCGATCCACATGTACACGCCCGAAACATGCTGGTCGAGGTCGAGCATCCCGGCGTACCCCGTCCGCTGACGATTGCCAATACCCCGATCAAATTCGCGGATGCTCCCCCGACCCGCCTCCGGCGAGCGCCACTGCTCGGCGAGCATACCGACGAAGTGTTGGGCCGGCCCGAGAGCACCACAGCCATCTACCAACTCGAAGAAACAAGATAAGGGAGATTCAATGACGAAAACGCAACGACCGCGGCGGTCCTGCCTCGCCGTCCCCGGCTCGAGCCCGAAGATGATCGAGAAGGCGAAGGGCCTCGACGCTGATCAGGTCTTTCTCGACCTCGAAGATGCCTGCGCACCACTCGCGAAGCCCGGCGCACGAAAAACCATTGTCGCCGCACTCAACGAAGGCGGCTGGGGATCGAAGATCCGCGTAGTGCGAGTCAACGACCTCACCACCCATTGGACCTACCGAGACGTGGTGGAGGTCGTCGAGGGAGCGGGTGAGAACCTCGACTGCATCATGCTTCCCAAGGTGCAGTCCGCAGCACAGATCGCCTGGCTGGACCTGACTTTGACGCAGATCGAAAAGACTATGGGGTTCGAGGTCGGGCGTATCGGCATCGAAGCGCAGATCGAGGATGCCGCCGGACTGATCAACGTCGACGAGATCGCGGCCGCTTCGGCGCGCACCGAAACAATTATCTTCGGACCGGCAGACTTCATGGCAAGCATCAATATGAAGTCACTGGTCATCGGTGAGCAGCCCCCAGGCTACGAGATCGGGGATGCATTCCACTACCCGCTGATGCGGATCTTGATGGCGGCTCGGGCGAACGGGTTACAGGCGATCGACGGTCCCTACGTGCAGATCCGAAACGTCGACGGCTTCCGCCAGGTAGCCGGCCGCGCCGCCGCCCTCGGCTACGACGGAAAATGGGTGCTGCACCCTGGCCAGATCGAGGCGGCCAACCATACCTTCAGTCCCGCACAAGCCGACTACGACCATGCCGAGAACATTCTCGCCGCCTACGAGTGGTTTACCTCTGATCGAGGGGGCCGCAAGGGCGCCGTCATGCTCGGCGACGAGATGATCGATGAAGCTTCCCGCAAGATGGCCCTGGTCATCGCAGGTCAGGGCCGCGCCGCGGGCATGGAACGCCTCGACGTGTGGCAGGCCGAACCCGAAACCGTGAAGACTGGAGTCTGAACATGACAACCATCGAAAAAGAACAGAACATGCAGTTCGGCCGTTACCTGGAGGACTTCGAGGTCGGCGCCATTTACAAGCACTGGCCAGGCAAGACCGTCACCGAGTACGACGACCACTTGTTCTGTCTCCTCACGATGAACCACCATCCCTTGCACATCAACAGTCACTTCGCCGGCGAGACGACCGATTTTGGCCGCAACGTGGTGGTGGGCAACTACATCTACTCGCTGCTGCTCGGCATGTCGGTACAGGATGTCTCCGGCAAGGCGATCGCCAACCTCGAGATCGAATCACTGCGGCACGTCAAACCCACGTTCCACGGTGACACGATCTACGGTGAAACCCAGGTCCTGGAAGTTACCCCCTCGAAGTCGAAGGCGGACCGGGGCGTCGTGTACGTCGAAACCCGTGGCTACAAGCAGGACGGGCAAATCGTGTGCATTTTCAGACGCAAAGTGCTCGTACCCAAGCGAAGCTACGGTGACACACACGGCGGCGATCAACCCGCTCGCCCCGCGCCACACGCGTAGTCGACTACGCGGGATCATTCACACCCTCGTCGTCGGTGACCAACCGGCAAGCTCGATTGTGCCGGACCGATATGGGTATTTTCGTTTCCCCCCGATCGTCCCGGGAGTGGGCTGGGTGTCCACCCGATCAGTGAAGCACCCAGCCCGCCCCATGGACGTTCATACGCCAGCCGCACCGAACCCCGATTCGGCTGTGCTTGACAGAGATCGCTGAGGCGATCGACGCTATAAAGCAGAAACGCTGTGCCGATGTGCGGCCTCACCGAGACGTGACCGGCGGCCACGCGGTGCACACTCGAAGAAGGAAGCACCATGCGAGAACGGTACGGAGCGTTCGTCGGCGGACATGACGAGCCCACCAAGGGTGGGCAGTACTTTTCCACCCGCGACCCCGCAACAGGCGAGGTCATCGCCGAGGTTGCGCTCGGTCAGGCGGAAGACATCGACTCAGCTGTTGCCGTAGCGCAGGGCGCCTTCGCCTCATGGCGTGATACTCCGGCCGCCAACCGCGGTCGTATCCTGCTCGAGATAGCTCGCACACTGCGACTACACGCGGAGGACCTCGCCCGAATCGAAACGCTGGACACTGGTCAGACGCTCTCACAGTCGAAGATAGATATCGAGACCGCCGCACGATACTTCGAGTACTACGGTGGAGCCGCAGACAAGGTCCACGGCGAGACGATCCCACTCGGACCCGACTATCTCTCGTATACCCGTAATGAACCGTTCGGTGTCATCGGTGTCGTCACCCCATGGAACGCGCCGATCAACCAGGCCGCGCGGGCGATTGCCCCGGCGCTCGCGATGGGCAATGTGGTGGTTCTCAAACCCGCGGAAGACACACCACTGTCTGCCCTCGAGATGAGCCGCTTCGCCGTGGAAGCCGGATTACCCGCAGGTATCCTGAATGTCGTCCCCGGGTTTGGCGCCGACGCAGGCGCTGCGCTGACAGGCCACGCCCTCGTCCGCAAGATTGTCTTCACCGGTTCAGTCGAAACTGGCCGGGCCATTATGCAAGCCGCCGCCCGACGACTGATTCCGCTAACCCTCGAGTTGGGCGGTAAGTCGCCCAACATAGTTTTCGGCGACGCCGACCTCGACGCCGCGGCGGCAGGCGCGTGGACTGCCTTCACCACCAAGGCTGGACAGGTGTGTTCTGCCGGCAGCCGGTTACTTGTGCATTCATCAGTGCACGACGAGTTGGTCGACAGGCTCGTCCTTCAAGCGAAGACTACGGTCATTGGACCGGGCATCGAGGACCCCGACATCGGATCCTTGGCCACCCGCGGCCAATTCGACAAGGTCCGCTCCTATCTCGAGCTGGGACCCCGTGAAGGTGCACGCGTCGCGGCAGGTGGAAAAGTGGCCGACATCGGACGGCTCGGCCGCGGGTTGTTCATCGAGCCGACAGTCTTCGTCGACGTCGACAACACCATGCGCGTGGCCCGCGAAGAAATCTTCGGCCCAGTGCTGACCGTGCTCCGATTCGATTCTGACCGAGAGGCAGTCGAAATCGCCAACGACAGCGACTACGGACTTGTCGCGGGCGTGTGGACCCAAGATCTCGGCCGCGCTCACCGTGTCGCCGGTGCCATCGAGGCGGGCCAGGTGTTCATCAACGAGTACTTCGCTGGTGGTGTCGAAACCCCGTTCGGAGGCTATAAAACAAGCGGGTTCGGGAGAGAGAAGGGCTTTGAGGCACTCAAGCACTACTGTCAACTGAAGACAGTCACCGCCCGCCTGTGATGGCGTTCGAAAACACCGCTGCGCCGCGAGCCGGAAAGGTCAGGCGCCGAGAGGACTAACGCCGCCGCCCGTACCGAATGAGCAGTGGAGCCACGGACGTGAGCTCGAATGCGCCTACTTCTCGTGTTGTCGGTTCACCATCTCGGTGATCCAGACCGGCGCGAAGGGTGAGGTGCAGTTCGGGGGCGTCGGGTAATCCTCGAGCACGTGCAGCCGCTCGCCGATGTCGATGGCGCGGGCGCGGTGCTCGGCGTGCTCGATTCCGATCTGCGCCAAGCAGGAATTCATCGCCCACTGCAAGCGATCCGGGGCATCCTTCATCTGCGCTTCGATGATGTCGAGCAGTCCTGCGAGGTCGAGGCCCTCGGGTTTCTTCGCCACGCGATCGGTGGTCAACGCCCACCCGGCACTGGCGACCACCGGATCCGGATCGGCGAACCAGGCCAGGCGTAACTCCTCGGCGTGCGGGTTCTTCTTCACTACATAGTTGACGAGCCAGTCGTGCACCTTGGGGGTGCGCGCCTGACGCAGCATGGCATCCAATTCGTCACTCTCGAACGCCTTCGGGCGGCAGATCAGGATCGCCAGCAGTCTCGCCGCGCTGTCATCGGTGTCCCAGAGCTCGCGGGCCAGTTCCTGCTGGGTCTTCAGCCGCTTGGCAAGTGCGCGCAGCTTGCCGAGGTTCACGCCGTGGTCATCGCCGTGCTTGACGTTCACCTCGCGGGCCCTCGGGTCCTCGAGCTCTGCCAGCTCGGCCAACACCTCGGCCACCGTTGTGGGGTTCGCCGTCGTCTGAGCCACGTCTCTCTCCTGTCCGTCGCGTGGGAACACCCTACGACGAGGGGTCGACACGTTGCTGACCTGCAGTATCGACGGCTGTGGTGTTGCCGAGGTTGGTGGCGGCCCAGTTGGCGAGCAGGGTCATGGCGTCGGCCGACGTACTGCCGGGTTCGGGGCTGTAGAGGGTCAGCACCAGACCGGGGTCGGCGGGCAACGGCATCGTTTCGTAGCCGATGGTGATGTCGCCGACGACGGGATGGTGAAAATTTTTGGATCCGGTGTAGTGCAGGCGCACATTGTGTTTGGCCCAGCGAACCCGGAATTCCTCGCTGCGGATGGACAATTCGCAGACCAGGTCGGAAATGCTGCGATCGTAGGGGTCGCGGCCGGCGTCGGTGCGCAACAGGTTGACCGAGCTGTCGGCCATCAGGTCCCAGTCGGGGTAGAACTCGCGTGCGCGGGGGTCGAGGAAGCAGAACCGCACGAAGTTGACCGGCTGATTGGGGTCGGGATGTAGTGGGTCCGCGTACAGCGGGCTGTAGAAGGCGTACGCCAATTGGTTCCCGCAGACGAGATCGTGGCGGGCGTTGCGCACGAACGCGGGCCCGAGGTAGTTGTCACACAGCCGCTGCACCATCGGCCGGATGGTCTTGGTGCGGCGGGGTCTGCTCCGCTGTGGTCCGGTAGTGACGGCACGGTGCAGGTCGAACAGGTGGGAGCGTTCGGCGTCGTCGAGTTCCAGGGCACGCGCGATGGCGTCGAGCACCGATTCGGAAACCCCCGTGACCTTGCCGCGCTCGATCTGGGTGTAGTAATCCACCGAGAGCCCGGCCAGGGTGGCGACCTCCTGGCGGCGTAGGCCGGGAACACGGCGTTTTGCGGCGTCGTAGACGGGCAGACCGACGTGCTCGGGGGTGATCTTGGCCCGCCGTGACGCCAGGAACCGGCCGATCTCGGCCGCTCGTTCGGTGGACTCCATAGACGCGACGTTACGACCCACGTGCCGGTGATTGCCAGGTTCTAGCGAGAGGGGTGTCGCCGGCACCCCTCTCATCTTCGCCTCCCACAGCGGCCGTGTGCGGCGTTGCATGGATGCCGGAGCGCACACGTGCTCCGGATCCGAGCAATGTCGAGACAACGAGGTGACATGACCGCGCAGCCGGCAATCCGAATGAAGCCGAACACCAGGCTGCCTGTCCTGGTGTACGTGTTGGCGGCCGGGATCTTCCTGATGGGCACCACCGAGTTCATGGTCGCCGGACTTCTGCCCGACATCGCCGCGGATCTGGGTGTGGATATCGCACAGGCCGGATTGCTGGTCACGGCGTTCGCGGTCGGCATGATCGTCGGGCCACCCGTGATGGCGCTGGCCACGCTGCGCTTGCCTACACGGGTCACCCTGGTCGGCGCGCTGGTGGTGTTCGCGGCCGGCCATGGGGTGGCCGCGATAAGTGAATCATTTGCCGTGGTGACCGCTTCGCGGGTGGGGACTGCGCTGGCCACCGGCGCATTCTGGGCGACCGGTGCGGTGGTGGCGGCCGCGGTCGCCGGGCCAGGAGCCAGCGCGCGTGCGCTGGGGGTGATGTCGGGTGGGCTCAGCCTGGCCGTGGTCGCGGGTGTGCCGCTAGGCACGTTTGCCGGTCAGTTCAGCGGCTGGCGGGGCCCGTTCTGGATGCTGGCCGTGCTGACAGTTCCGGCGATCGTCGCAGTCGTTCGGTTCACTCCAGCCACCGCGCCCGGGGGTGCCGTGAGGGTGTCTATGCGCTCGGAGATCTCGGCGGTGCGTCCATGGCGCGTGTGGGTGCTGCTGAGTGTGATCGTGCTCGCCCAGGCCGGGTTCCTCGGCGCCTACAGCTTCATCAGCCCGCTGCTGACCGACCGCGCGGGCATCTCCCCCGCGCTGGTGCCGCTGGTCCTCGTCGGGTTCGGTGTCGGTGCCCTCGTGGGCACCGCCCTGGGTGGTCGAATCGGCGACCGGTGGCCGCTGCCGACCATCGCCGCGGCGGTGACGCTGACCTCGGTTCTGCTGCTCGTCCTCGCGGCGACCGCAAGCCACTCGGCGATCATGGTGGGCCTGATCGTTGTTCTGGGTGCCTCCGGGCTCGGGGCGAACCCGGTTCTGATTGCCCAGACCATGCGATTCGCCGGACATGGCTCACGGCTGGCCTCGTCGCTGGCGACCGCGGCGTTCAACCTCGGCACCGCCGCCGGATCGGCGTTGGCCGCGACCACCCTGTCGACGTCACTGGGTGTGGTCGGGCCGGCGGTCCTCGGCGCCGCGATCACCGCCACCGCACTGATACCGATCGCGCTGCTGGCTACCGCCCGGGCGCGTCCTGCCGCTGCCCACACACCTTCCCGACCGTCCGACGAGACGCAGCGGGTCCCCACGTCAGTGGGCTAGAGCGCGGCTGAACACCGGTATCGATAGGAGAAACACCATGCGCCCCAGAATCACCGGGCTGGTCGTCCTCGCGCCCTGCACGCCCTCGACGGTCGCGAGAAGGCCGGACGACTGCCTCGCGAACTCGCGGTGAGATCGACACCGGACTCGACGCCATCACCGACGCCGGCGGCAACGCCACCCTCACCACCACCGCAGCCTGACCACCCAACAACAGAAGAGGACCACCAGTATGCGTGGAGTAATGATGTATGCCCCCGGCGAAGTTCGCGGCATCGAGCGGGAAGACCCGAAGATCATCGAGCCGACCACCACGATCACCCCGCGCCGAGGCCATCACCGCTGGACCAGAATCGCCGGCGCCGGCATTGCCACGCTCGCCGTCCTGGCCGCATCGGCCTGCTCCGGCGCCGACTCGACCACCTCCGCCGCAGCTCCCGCCTCGCAGGTGGCGAACGTGGCCTCGGGGGACCTGTCCCACGGTGCCGACAACTTCTACACCAGTGACCGGGTCACCATGCAGCCAGTGATTTTCAAGAACCAGTACCAGATGGACGTCTCCGGCAACCTGTTCGTCCCCAAGAACCTCGCCCCCGGCACCCGCGCAGCCGCGATGGTCGTCGGCCACCCCATGGGCGCGGTCAAAGAGCAAAGCGCCAACCTCTACGCCACCAAAATGGCCGAACAAGGCTTCGTCACGCTCGCCCTGGACCTGGCGTTCTGGGGCGGCAGCGCGGGTGAACCCCGCAACGCCGTCGCCCCCGACCTCTACACCGAAACCTTCTCAGCCGGCGTGGACTTCCTGCGCACCCAGGACACCGTCGACCCCGAACGTATCGGCGCACTCGGCATCTGCGGCAGCGGCAGTTTCGTCATTTCCGCCGCCAAGATCGACCCCCGTATCAAAGCCGTCGCCACCGTCAGCATGTACGACATGGGCGCTGCCAACCGCAACGGGCTGGGCCACTCCGTCACCCCCGAGCAACGCCAGGCAATGCTCGCCCAAGCAGCCACGCAGCGTGATGCCGAATTCACCGGCGGCGCCACCGAATACACCAGCGGCACCGTCCATGAACTGGCCGCGGACTCGACCCCCATCGAACGCGAGTTCTACGACTTCTACCGCACACAGCGCGGAGCATTCACCCCCGAAGGCACCACCCCGGACCTGACCACGCACCCGACGTTGTCGAGCAACGCGAAGTTCATGAACTTCTACCCCTTCAACGACATCGAGACCATCTCGCCCCGCCCGATGCTGTTCGTCACCGGTGAAAATGCCCACTCCCGCGAGTTCAGTGAAGAGGCCTATCGCCTCGCCGGTGACCGCAAGGAACTGGTGATCGTGCCCGGCGCCGGTCACGTCGACCTCTACGACCGCACTGAATTGATTCCGTTCGACAAGCTGTCCGAGTTCTACACCCAGAACCTCGCCTGACGGCATGTGAGCAGTCATCGAGCCCCGGTGAGGACACCTATGACCCGGAATAGAAGTCCCGACAATCACGATCGAGCAGGAACCGGTGCGATCGGGCTGGCCATCGCGATCACCGCCATCCTGACCTACCTGGATTCACTGGTCTGTTGACCGGCACGGTGGGGCGTTCACCCTCACCCTCGATCTTCGAGGTATCGCGTCAGCACGGGTCCGATGACGGCGAGGGACTGCGGCTCGATCATGTCGTTGTGGCCGCAGTCGACCGGGTGCTCGTCGATGTTCCCGGTGACGAGGGGTTGCCATTCCTGCGCCGACCGCGGTCGCGTGGTGGTGTCGTCGGCGGCGGTCGCCGGGAAGATGAGCAGGCTGCCGTCGTACACCTGGGGCACGAAGCGGTGGACCAGGTTCCGGGAGTTCTCGTACCCGGCGTTGATCCGCTCGAGATGCTCGGCTCGCACCCCGGAGTCGGTTCCCCAGGATTCGTTGAGCAGCCGGGCCGCTTCTTCGTAGGTGAGGTCGCCCTCGATGTCGACGACGAGGCCGAGTCCGCGTAGGAGATCGTTCATGTCGAGCTTCCCGAACAGCGGGTCCTCACCGTTGTCGGGATAACTGTCCATCACGGCCAGCACCCCGACCTCGTCACCGGCGTGTTGCAGTTCGACGGCCATGGCGTGGGCGATCACGCCGCCGAGCGACCAGCCGAGCAGGTCGTACGGGCCCTCGGGCTGGACGGCCTTCATTTCCTCGACGTAGCGGTGCGCAAGTTGCTCGAGAGACGAGTATTCACCGTCACCGCTGATCGTGGGCAGTTGCAGTCCGTAGACGGGGCGGCCGGCTGGCAGGTGACGGACGAGGCCGGCGTACCCCCAGGAGAGTCCGATGCCGGGGTGCACGCAGAACAGCGGGCGCCCTGTGCCCTCATTGCGCAGCGGAATCAGCACCGCCAGCACATCCTCCACTCCTCCCGCGGCAGTCGGCAGGGCGAGTCGGCGGGCGATCCCGGACGGTGTCGGGTCGAGGAACATCCACTGCAACGGGATCTTTCGGTCCAGTCTTTGCTGAAGTGTCCCGGCCACCTTGGTGGCGAGCAGTGAGTTGCCGCTCCTCTCGAAGAAGTTGTCGTCCGCACCTATTTCGTCGACGCCGAGGATCTCGGTGAAGACGTCGACGACCACCGCCTCGAGATCGTTCGCGGGCAGCCGGAACCGGTGCCCGGAGAGGAACTCCGGCGCCGGAAGGGCGGCCCGGTCCAACTTTCCCACCGGGGTCAGCGGAATCTGATCGAGCACGACGATGGCGGCGGGCACCATGTGGGCGGGTAGCCGCTCACCGACGAAGCGGATCAGTTCGGCGGTGTCGACGTTCGCGCCTCCCGCCGGGCGCACATAGGACACGAGCAGTGTCTCGCCACTCGGCCCGGACCGGCCGATCGTCACGGCATACCCGACCGTGGGGTGATCGGTGAGAGCGGCGTCGATCTCCCCGGGCTCGATGCGGAAACCGCGGATCTTGACCTGGAAGTCACTGCGGCTCACATACTCCAGCGTTCCGTCCCGCCGCCACCGCACCACGTCCCCGGTGCGATACATCCGCTCCCCCGGAGCACCCCAGGGGGCGGCCACGAAACGCGACGCCGTCAACGCAGGCCGACGGTGATAACCCGCGGCCAGTGCCCGCCCCGACACGTACAGCTCACCAACCACACCCACCGGAACCGGCCGCATCCGGGAGTCGAGGACCACCTCCGACACACCCCGGGTGGGCGCTCCGAGGGTGATCGGCTCACCCGGCACCAGAGCGGCACTGATGTTCGACATGATCGTGGTTTCTGTGGGCCCGTAGGCATTGAACATCCGGCGGCCCGGTGCCCAGCGGGCGACGAGTTCCGGTGGGCAGGCTTCTCCGGCAACGACCAGCGTGCGCAAGGATTCGAAGCCGACGGGGTCCATCGACGCCAGCGCCGTGGGAGTGACGAACCCGTGGGACACTCGTTCGCTGCCGAGAAGTTCGGCAAGTTCCATGCCGCCATAGATCGTGGGCGGCGCGATCACCAGGGTGGCACCCGCACAGAATGCCATGACCAATTCGAATACCGACGCATCGAAGCTCGGCGACGCGAAGTGCAGCACCCGGGAGTGGTCGGTGACGGCAAGAACGTCGCGTTCCTCGGCGGCCAGATTCGCCAGGCCACGGTGGGTGACCGTCACACCCTTCGGCATTCCGGTCGAGCCCGACGTGTAGATCAGGTAAGCGGGATGCCATTCGTGCAGCGGTGCAGTGCGATCAGCATCGGTGACCGGGTCGGGCGACTGTGCGGCTATCCGGTTCTCTTCATCCGGATCGTCGAGCACGAGCCAGGTCACGAGGTCGGGCAGGCGATCTCGATGTGCGCGGACCGTGATGCCGGACACCGCGGCGGAGTCGGCGAGCATGTGCTCGATCCGTTCGAGGGGATATCCCGGATCGACCGGCAGGAACGCCGCGCCGGCCCGGGCGACGGACCACACCGACAGCACCGACTCGACCGACCGCGACACGCTCAAGGCCACCGAAGTTCCCGGTCCGACACCCAGCTCGATCAGTCTGCGCGCCAGGCGGTTCGAGGCCTCGTCGAGTTCGCGGTACGACATCGACCGACCCTGATAACGGATCGCTGCCGCAGCCGGGTTGTGCTCGGCTGCCGCAGCCAGCAGGTCCGGCAGCAACAGAGCGGTCGCATCGAGCGGTCCCCGGGCAGGCGTCAGTTCCGCGACCTCGTCGGCGCGGAGTATCTCGATGTCGCCGACGGGGATCCGCGGGTCCGCCGTGACGGCGGTGAGGATACGCACGAACCGCTCCGCGAAGCCCTGTACCGTGCTCGCGTCGAACAGGTCGGTGGCGAAGTCGATGGCACCGTCCATCCCCTCCGCCGCGCCGTCCGCATCGAATTTCTCGGCGAGAATTACCTCGAGGTCGACTTTCACGACGTCGAGGGCAGGGTCGAGGCCCTCCACCCGCAGTCCCGGTAATGCCAGCACGGGGCGCTCGTTGTTCTGGAACTCCAGGGAAACCTGGAAGATCGGTGAATGAGCGGTAGAGCGCACCGGTCCCACCGCGTCCACCACGCGCTCGAAGGGAACGTCGGCATGCGCGAACGCAGCGAGGTCCGCGTCCCGCACCTGCGCGAGGAGACCCGAGAAGCGTTGCCCCGGTTCGACGGTACTGCGCAGGGCGAGCGTGCCGACGAACATCCCGACCAGATCGTCGAGTGCCGCTTCGCCGCGTCCGGCGATGGGGGTGCCGATCACGACGTCCCCGGTACCGCCGAGGCGGCCGAGTAGCACGGCCAGCGCAGCGTGCACGATCATGAACTCCGTCGAGTGATGCAGACGCGCCGCTGCCCGGATTCGCTCATGCAGATGGGCGTCCACCACGAACCGCACCCGGTCGCCGATGAACGACTGCTGAGCGGGCCGGTGACGATCGGTGGGAAGTTCGAGGAGTTCGGGGAGCCCGGACAGGTTCGACTCCCAGAAGGCGAGTTGCCGCGACAGCAACGACTCGGGATCGACCTCGGAGCCCAGCAGTCGCCGCTGCCACAGCGTGTAATCGGCGTACTGGACGCGCAGCGGCGTCCAGGCCGGTGGCAGGCCCCGCACGCGGGATTCGTACGCGATCATCACGTCGCGCACCAGCGGCGCCATCGAGAATCCGTCCGCCGAGATGTGGTGGACCACCACGGCGAGTATGGAAGTGGCGTCGCCGAGCGAGAACAGGGCGATGCGCAGCGGCGGGGCGGTGGTGACGTCGAAGCCGGTCGACACGAGCCGCGTCAGTTCCTGTCCGAGCACGGACTCGTCGGTGAGTGCGATCGGCGCGAGATCGGGGACCGCCGGTCCGAGTATTTCCTGCACGGGCTCACCGTCCCTGAGCGGGAAGCGGGTGCGCAGCGATTCGTGTCTCGTCACGACGTCGGTGAGCGCGGAAGTCAGTGCGTCGACGTCGAGTTCGCCGGTGAGCCGCACCAGCATCGGAATGTTGTACGCCGGCGACGACGTATCGAACTGGTTGATGAACCACATGCGTTGCTGGGCGTACGACAGCGGGATGCGGTCGGGGCGCGGCCCCGCGGTGAGGGCGGGGCGACGCGACGGGCCGGCGCCCGCGTGTTCGATGCGGGCGGCCAACGCGGCGACCGTCGGCGCCTCGAACAGCACCCGGACACCGACATCGGCGCCAAGGGCACCGCGGAGACGGGCCACGGCGCGGGTGGCGCTGAGGGAGTTGCCGCCGAGGTCGAAGAAGTTGTCGTCCGCACCCACACGGTCGATGCCCAGGACCTCGGCGAACGTGTCGGCCACCGTCTCCTCGACCGGATTCGCCGGTGCGCGGTATTCGCCTGCGGCAAGTCCGAAATCGGGTATCGGCAGGGCCCTGCGGTCGAGCTTGCCGACCGCGGTGAGCGGAATCTTCTCCAGCACGGTGATCGACGACGGCACCATGTGGCCGGGCAGACGTTCGGCGAGGCGCCGGCCGATCTCGGCGGTGTCGAGTTGGCGGCCGGGTATCGGCACCACGTACGACGCCAGGAGCGTGTCGCCCGCGGGACCGCGATGCGCGACGGTGACCGCAAACCGGACGTCCGGCTCGTCCGCGAGGGTGGCGTCGATCTCGCCGAGCTCGATGCGGAATCCACGAACCTTCACCTGGAAGTCGCTACGGCCCACGTACTCGATGGTCCGGTCGGCCGTCCAGCGCACGATATCGCCGGTGCGATACATGCGTTCGCCGGATCCTGCGGGGTCGGCCACGAAACGTTCCGCGGTGAGCCCTGGACGGCGGTGGTAGCCGCGAGCCAGGCCCGCCCCGGCCACGTACAGCTCTCCCGGGACACCCACCGGCACCGGCTGCAAGCGGGCGTCCAGTACCAGCTCGGTGACCCCGCGGATCGGCCCGCCGATCGTGACGGGCTCACCGGCGACCAGGGGCTCGCTGATGTTCGACATGATCGTGGTCTCGGTCGGCCCGTAGCCGTTGTACAGCCGGCGGCCGGGCGCCCACCGGGACACGAGGTCGGGTGGGCACGCTTCCCCGCCGACGGTGACGTCGGTGAAGTGTTCCAGTCCGGCCGGATCGAGGGACGCGAGCGCGGAGGTGGTCACGAACGCATGGGTGACACGTCTGCGTGCGATCAGGTGGGCGAGTTCGTCACCGCCGAACATGGTGGGCGGTGCGATCACCATCGTCGCTCCGGCTCCGAACGCCAGCAGGTATTCGAACGCGGCCCCGTCGAAACTCGGTGTCGAGAAGTGCAGTGTGCGGGACCCCGGACCGGCCGCGTACCGGGCGAGTTGTTCGCGCGCGAAGTTGTCGAGGCCGCGATGCGACACCACGACACCCTTGGGCAGGCCGGTGGAGCCCGACGTGTAGACGAGGTAGGCGGCGGTGTCGAGGGTGACGGGAGCGGGGCGTTCGGTGTCGGTCACCGGTACCGCGGACGCGGCCGCGCACTCCTCGACGAACGACGGTTCGTCGAGAACGAGCCAGGTGGTGTCGCCGGGCAGCCGGGGCCGATGTTCTGAGGTCGTCAGGCCGTGGGCGCATCCGGAATCGGTGAGCATGTGCGCGATGCGCTCGTCGGGATAATTCGGGTCGACCGGGACGAAGATGGCCCCGGCCTTGGCCACCGCCCACAGGCACAGCATCGACTCGACCGAGCGCGGAATGCCGACGGCCACAGATATTTCGGGGCCGGCGCCGCGGGAGAGGAGGACGCGCGCGAGGCGGTTCGACAGTTCGTCGAGCTCCCGGTAGGACACGTCACGCTCGGCGGACGAGAGCGCCACCGCATCGGGATCCTGTGCGGCCGCGTGCGCGAACAGTTGTGCGAGCGTTCGAGTGGAGACGCCCGGCGCGCCGCGCACCGGCACCAACGTGTCGCGTTCGTGATCGGTGAGCAGCGACAGTCCCGCGAGCGGCAGGTCGGGACCGCCGCAGGCTTCGAGCACCCGCACCACCCGCCCCGCGATGCTCTCGACCGCGGGCGTGTCGAAGAGGTCGGGCAGGTACTCGAACTTCAGGTGCAGCCTGGCCTCGGCCGAGGCGACGAGACTCAGTGGGTAGTGGGCAGCGTCGGCCGCCTCCACGCCGATTACCCGCAAGCCCGCGATATCGGTGTCTTCCGACATCCCGGCGCGGTCCACCGGATACGACTCGAACACCGTCAGCGTGTCGAACCCCACGCCCGCCCCCGCGACTTCCTGTATCTGCGCGAGACCGGTGTAGTGGTGGTCGAGCATGGCCGCCTGTTTGGCCTGCACCCGCTCGAGCAGCGCGCCCAGCGTGTCGTCGGGGCGCAACGTCACCCGTACCGGCACGGTGTTGATGAACAGGCCGATCATCGTCTCGATGCCGGACAGCTCCGGCGGCCGCCCGGACACGGTCGCGCCGAATACGACGTCGTCCCGTCCGGTGAGCATCCCGAGCACGATTGCCCAGGCGGTCTGCACGATGCTGTTGAGGGTCAGCCCCCGCGAACGCGCGTACTCGCGCAACCGGTCGGTCTGGTCCTCGTCGAGGTCGAACACCCACTCCCGCGACACGGTGGACAGGCGCCGGGCCCGGTCCCCGGGAACGAGCAACGTCGGTTCCTCCACGCCGGCAAGGGCGTTCGCCCACGCCCGGGCCGATGCGTCGGGGTCACGTCCGGTCATCCACGCGAGGTAGTCGCGATAGTCGCGCACCCGCGGCAACGGTGACAGGTCGGCGTCCGTGGCATACAGCGTGAGCAGTTCCCGGATCAGCAACGGCATCGACCAGCCGTCGAGGAGGATGTGATGGTTCGTCGACACCAGCCGGTATCGACCGCCCGGCATGGTCACGAGCAGGAACCGGATCAGTGGGGCCGTCGCCATGTCGAACGGGGTGGTCCGGTCGGCCGCGAGCAGCCGCTCGAGTTCGACGACGGCCCCCTCGTCACCGAACGTGCTCAGGTCGATCTCCCGCCACGGCACGGTTGCTCCGCGTTCCACGACCTGGACGGCCCGCCCTTCGGTGTCGTGGACGAAGGCGGTGCGCAGATTGGGGTGCCGCTCGAGGAGTGCGGCGGCCGCCCGGTGCAGCCGGGACGCGTCCACGTGGCCGCCGAGTTCGAGGCCCAGTTGGACGAGGTAGGCATCCACCGACTCGTCGGCCAGCTCGGCATGGAACAACATGCCCGCCTGCAACGGCGACAGCGGCCACACGTCGATCATCGACGAGTAACGCCGCTCCAGGTCGTCGATCGCACCCTGATCGAGACGGACCAGGTTCAGATCGGACGGGGTGAAACCGCCGCCCCCGGACTTCACCTGCGTGGTCAGGGCGGCGAGGGCAGACACCCACAGCTGCGCCAGTTCACCGACATCCGCTGTGGTGAGCACCCCGAGCGGGAACGCCCACGTGGCGGCCAGTTCGGGGCCCGCGGCGGAGTCGGTGGTTCTGGCGTTCACGTCGACGGCAGCAGGCACGGGCAGACCCGTGTGTGCGGCCTCGGCCAGTCCGGCCTCGGATATCGGCATCCAATCGCCGTCCCCGGAGGCGGCGGCTCCGAGCCTGCCGAGGTAGTTGAAGCTCAGCTGCGGTGCGGGCAGAGCCGACAGCGGGAGGGCCGTCTCGGGATTGAGATACCGCAGAAGGCCGAAACCGATGCCGTGGTCGGGGATGGCGTGCAGTTGTTCCTTCACGGCCTTGAGCGCGACCGCCGCCGCCGGGCCCCCGGCGAAGGCGTCGTCCACGTCCACCCCGGTGAGGTCGAGCCGGACGGGGAAGATGCTGGTGAACCAGCCCACCGTCCGGGCGAGATCCGCCCCCGGTACCACCTGCTCCTCACGTCCGTGTCCTTCGAGAGTGACGAGGGCGCCGTCGGATTCGATTCCGCGTGCCCGCCGCCATCGCACGAGTGCCAAGGTCAGGGCCGTCAGCAAGCCGTCCCCCACGCTGCCGTGGAAGGCCTGCGGGACAGCGGTCAGCAGCGCCTCGGTCACGTCCACCGGCACCCGGACCTCGACCTCGGCGGTCCGGATGTCGGATGCGGTGAGGGTTCGGGAGCCGAGCAGGGGGTCCGGTGCGCCGAGCATCCCTCGCCACAACGCGAGTTCCTCGATGCGACTGGGTTCCAGCGCCGCGTCGGCAAGCCCGTGCGCCCACCGGCGCATCGACGTTCCGACGGCGGGCAGGGCCGGCGACATCCCCGACTGCACCTGGGCGCACGCCGTGGCGAGGTCGGGGATCAGGATCCGCCACGACACCCCGTCGACGACGACGTGATGGGCGACGATCAACAGCCGTCCGGCGGTCCGGGGGCTGGCCGCGCTCTCGAACAACACCACCTGAACCATCACGCCCGACTCCGGGTCGAGCCGGTCGGTGGCCCCGTCGAGTTCCCGCGCGGCGATGTCACCGAACGTCTCGTCGACTCCTCGCTCGGTGTCCGGGGGGTCGAGGGGCACCGTGCGCACGACCGCGGTGGCCCGCATCCAGCCGGTCGGCTGCACCACCATCGACCAACCGTGCTCCGCCCGTTCGCTTCGGGACAGCCGGGCCCGCAGTATGTCGTGACGGTCGAGGACCGCCTGCAGGGCCGCCGTCAGCGTGGCCGCGTCCAGGTCGGCGGGGGTGGTGAACAGTGCGGCCTGCGAGTACCGGCTGAAGTCTCCTCCCCTGCCCAGCATCCACTGCACGATCGGCGTGAGGGGAACCTCGCCGACACCGCCCCCGGGCAGCTCGTCGAGGGTGATCGCCTGCTCTCCTGCCGTGGCGATCTCGGCGAGGGCGGCCACGGTTTTGCGCTCGAACACGTCCCGCGGGGTGATGCCCACCCCGGACGCCTTCGCCCGGGTGACGAGCTGGATCGACATGATGGAGTCGCCGCCGACGGCGAAGAACGAGTCGTCGACGCCGACCGACTCGAGACCCAGTACCTCGGCGAACAGATCTGCGAGTATGCGTTCCGTCTCGGTTGCCGGAACACGCCCGATCGACACCTGCCGCCCGAAGTCGGGATCAGGCAGCGCACGCCGGTCGAGCTTTCCGTTCACCGTGAGCGGCAGGCTCTCGAGCACCACCACGGCGGCCGGAACCATGTGCGCGGCCAGCCGGCCGCCCAGCGTTTCGATGATCCACGACGGGTCCAGCGACCGGCCTGCCTCGGGTACGACGTATCCCACCAATCGTTCACGGCGCGACAATACGACCGACTGCGCCACCCCTTCGCAGGCGAGGAGCGCGGATTCCACTTCACCGAGCTCGATCCGGAAGCCCTTCACCTGAACCTGGAAGTCGTTGCGGCCGAGGTACTCCAGCTGCCCGTCCGCATTCCACCGACCCAGGTCGCCCGACCGGTACATCCGGGAACCCGGCACGTACGGATCTGCGACGAACCGGGTGGAGGTGAGGGCGAACCGGCCGAAGTATCCGCGCGAGACCTGCGCGCCCGACACGTAGAGCTCGCCCACCACTCCCGGCGCCACCGGGTGGAGTCGCCCGTCGAGCACGTACACGCGCAGTCCCGGGAGTGCCCGCCCTATGACGGACGCCGAGGCCCCGGCGGCGAGCGCGTCGGTCATCGGCAGGTGACTGACATGCACGGTCGTCTCCGTGATGCCGTACATGTTGACCAACGTCGGCGCCGAGTCGTCGTGCCGGCTGTACCAGCGGGTCAGTTGCGCCAGGTCGAGGGCTTCACCGCCGAAGATGACGTAACGCAGTGCCAACTCGGTGCCGCCGGCCACCCGGTCCTCCTCCGCCAGTTGGTAGAAGGCGGTAGGCGTCTGGTTCAGCACGGTCACCCGCTCGTCGCGGAGTAATCGCAGGAACGTGTCGGGTGTCCTCGTCGTGAAGTAGTCGACCACCACGAGCCGCCCGCCGTGGAGGAGGGCCCCCCACAACTCCCAGACGGAGAAATCGAACGCGGCAGAGTGGAACATGGTCCACACGTCGGAGGCATCGAACCCGAAGAGCGGCTGAGTGTGTGCAAAGAGGGTGCCGACGTTGCGGTGCGATACCTGAACGCCTTTCGGTTGCCCCGTCGACCCCGAGGTGTAGATGACGTACGCGACGGCATCCGGGTGCAGGGGTCCGGTCCGGTCCGCGTCGGACACCGGCAGCGCCGACACACCACCCAATTCGGCCACGGTGTCGGGGCTGTCCACAACGATGGCCGGAACGCCCTGCGCTCGCACCGATTCGGCTTCTGCCTCGGTGGTCAGCACGCACACCGGTCGGGCGTCGGCGAACAGGAAAGCCAGCCGCTCGGCCGGGTATGTGACGTCGACCGGAACATACCCCGCGCCCGACTTCACGACCGCAAGCAACGCCACCACGAGATCGAGGGATCGTGCTGTGGCCACCACAACCAGCGATTCGGGGCCTGCGCCTCGGGCGATCAGGAGCCGTGCGAGGCGGTTCGACCTCGCGTCGAGTTCTCGGTACGTGAGCGAAGCGCCCTCGTACACGACGGCCGTCGCTGCGAGGTTCCGTTCCGCGGCACGGGCGAACAGTTCCGGCAGTGTCGTCACCGGCTCGGCCGGCTCGGCCGCGGCAGGGACGGCGACGGGCAGGAGGCGGTCGCGTTCGCCCGGGTCGAGGATGTCGATGTCCCCGACGGGCGTGTACGCGTCGGAGGTCACCGATTCGAGTAGACGCACGAAACGCTCCCCGAGACGGAGGACGGATGCGCGATCGAGCACGTCGGTGGCGTATCGGAGACCCGCGCCGATTCCGGCGGGCGCGCCGTCCTCGTCGACGTGTTCGGCGAGACTCAGTTCGAGGTCGAACTTCGCGACGCCCATATCGACCTCGAGCGAGTCGACGACGAGGCCGGGCAGCTCGAGGCGGGTGCCGGTGGCGTTGCGGAACTCGATGAGTACCTGGAACAGCGGGGCGTGAGCGGTCGACCGCTCCGGGGCGAGCTGATCGACCAGCCGCTCGAACGGGATGTCGGCGTGCTCGAATGCACCGAGGTCCACGGACCGCACCGCGGTCAGCACCTCGGAGAAGGATGCCCCACCGTCCACCGGAGTCCGGAGAACCAGGGTGTTGACGAACATCCCCACGACGTCGTCGAGTACCGCCTGCCCCCTGCCGGCGACCGGTGTGCCGATCGGAACGTCGTCCGTTCCCGACAACCTCGACAGCAGCACGGCGAAGGCGGCATGAACCACCATGAACAGCGTCGAATTATGCTCGGAGGCCATCTCGTTCAGCGCTGTGTGCAGCCGCGCGGGCACGGTGAACTCCACGACGTCGCCCCGGTACGAGCGCTGGGGCGGGCGCGGCCGGTCCAGCGGGATCTGCAGCACCTCCGGTATCCCGGCCAGGGTGGCGGTCCAGTACCCGAGTTGCCTCGACAGAACAGAGTCGGGGTCCTCCTCGGCGCCGAGAACGCTCCGTTGCCACACGCTGAAGTCGGCGTACTGCACCGGCAGCGGAGTCCACGCGGGTGTCTCCCCCATGGTTCTGGCGGTGTACGCGAGCATGATGTCGCGGGCCAGCGGCATCATCGAGAACCCGTCGGCCGCGATGTGATGGACGACGATGGCGAGGACGTGTGACTCGGCGTCGACCTCGAAAAGAGTCGCCCGGAACGGCACGTCGACGGTCACATCGAAGCCGGTGGCAGCCAGGGCGGCGATCGCGTCCCGCAGATCACGCTCACCGGCCACGGTGACCGGGTGCAGGGACGGGGATGCCCGCCCCGGATCGACGATGACCTGGTGCGGCCCGTCGATCGAACCGGGAAACACGGTGCGCAGGGATTCGTGCCGCTCAACGACGTCACCGACCGACGCGAGCAGGGCAGCACGGTCGAGTACACCGGTCAGTCGCAGTGCGATCGGAATGTTGTACGCCGGCGACGAGGTGTCGAACTGGTTGATGAACCACATGCGCTGCTGCGCCAGCGACAACGGTATCCGCTCGGGACGCGGCCGGGCGGTGAGAGCCTCCGAGGGAACACTCGCGGTGGCCGCCGACTCGATCCGCACGGCGAGGTCTCCCACTACCGGTGCGTCGAACAGGGCGGCCACCCCGATCCCGGCGTCGAGTGCCGCGTTGATGCGTGCGACCGCGCGAGTGGCGCTGAGTGAATCGCCGCCCAGTTCGAAGAAGCTGTCGTCGACCCCGACCCGCGCAATTCCGAGGACCTCCGAGAAGACCCGTGCGACAGCTTCTTCGACCGGTGTGGCAGGCGCCCGGAAACCCGCGGACGTCGACGCGAAGTCGGGTGCCGGCAACGCTTTCCGGTCGAGTTTGCCGACGGGTGTCAATGGGATCTCGTCGAGTACGACGACGGCGGCGGGAACCATGTACTTTGGCAGGATGCGTCCCGCGAACGCGAGTACCTCCGGCGCCACCACTTCCTCGCCGTCGTGCGGCAGGACGTACGACACCAGCGCCGTGTCGCCGAGCGGGCCGGGCCTGCCCACGGTGGCGGCGAAGTCCAGATTCGGGTGGGTGGTGAGGACGGAGTCGATCTCCCCGAGCTCGACCCGCTGCCCGCGAATCTTGACCTGGAAGTCGCTGCGCCCGAGGTACTCCAGGGTGTGGTCGCGGCGCCACCGCACGACATCACCGGTACGGTACATCCGGCCGGCGCCGTGGGGATTGGCAACGAACCGTTCGGCGGTGAGTGACGGACGACGGTGGTACCCGCGGGCCAGGGCCGGTCCCGAAATGTACAGTTCGCCCGGCACCCCGGCCGGCACCGGCTGCAGTCGCGGGTCGAGAACGGACAGGGTGATGCCGCGCACCGGGCTGCCGATCGTGACCGGCTCACCCGGCATCATCGGCCGGCTCAACGTGGTGAGAATCGTGGCCTCGGTGGGCCCGTACCCGTTGAACATGGCCCGGCTCACACCCCAGTTGGCCACCAGTTCGTCACCGACCGCATCGCCGGCCACCACGAGCACCTCGAGGTGCTCGATGCCGTCGCGGTCCACCGTGGCGAGTACCGCCGGAGTGATGCAGGCGTGGGTGACGCGTTCGCGCCGCAGCAGCGCCGCGAGTTCCGCACCGCCGTAGATTCCGGGTGGCGCGATGACCAGCGTCGCCCCGGCGGCGCACGACTGGATCAGCTCGAGGATGGCCACATCGAAACTGGGAGAACAGATGTGGAGGCAGCGCGCCTCACGGGAGATGCTGTAGTGCGTGCTCTGCTCGGCGAGAAGATTCGCCAGCCCGCGGTGGGTGACGACGACACCTTTCGGTCGGCCGGTCGAGCCGGAGGTATAGATCGCGTACGCGGCGTGGTCGACAACGAGCAGTGAGCGGCGATCGACGTCGGTGACGCGAGCGCAGGACGCGGCGGCCAGAGTGTCGTCGACATCCGGGGCGTCGAGCACCAGCCACGGCACCGAATCGGGTAGGCGGTGGCGGTACGCGGAGGTCGTCACCCCGAGCGCCGCACCGGAGTCGGCGAGCATGTGCTCGATGCGGTCGGCGGGATAGTTCGGGTCCACCGGCACGAACGCAGCACCAGCCTTGGCGACCGACCACACCGACAGCACCGACTCCGGTGAGCGTGGAAGGCCGAGTGCCACGAACGTTTCCGGTCCGGCGCCCCGCGCGAGCAGCACGCGGGCCAGGGCGTTGGATCGCTCGTCGAGTTCGCGGTAACTCGTCTCCCGTCCCTCGAAGAGGAGTGCGGCGGCGCCGGGACGCTCGCCGGCAGCCTGGGTGAGCAACTCGGGCAGCGTGCGTGGTGCACCGGACGGTGCGCCGGACACGGCGGTGTATTCCTGCAGTTCCGCCTCCGACAGCAGGGTCAGCCGGGCGAGCGGAATGTCGATGTCCGACAGCATGATCTGCAGAACCCGGGCGACCCGGGCCGCCACCGACTCGGCGAACTCGCTGTCGATCACGGCCGGCTGGTACCGCAGGCGCAGATGCAGTGCCGTGTCCACATGCGCGATCAGGGTGAGGGGATAGTGGGTGGCGTCGATCCCCTCGACCCCCGCGAGCCGCATGCCGTCGATGTCCGTGTTCTCCGACAACCCCATCCGGTCCACCGGATACGACTCGAACACGGTCAACGTGTCGAAGACGGCACCGTCTCCCGCGGCGCGCTGGATTTCTGTCAGGCCCACGTAGTGGTGGTCGAGGAGGGCCGACTGTTCGGCCTGGAACCTTTCGAGGAGTTCGGCAAGTGTCTCCTCGCGGCGCAGGCGCAGCCGGACGGGCACGGTGTTGATGAACAGGCCGACCATCGACTCGATGCCGGCGATCGCGGGCGGACGTCCGGACACCGTGGCTCCGAACGTGACGTCCTCGCGGGTGCTCAGTGTCGCGAGTACCAGCCCCCAGGCGACCTGCACGAGCGTGTTGGTCGTGAGACCGCGCGCGCGGGCGAGTGCCTCGAGCACCCGGGTCTTCTCGTCAGCCACGTCCAGGCGCACGTCCTCCGGGTCGGCGAAGCTCTGCTCGCCGCGCGCGGCGGGTGCCACGATGGTCGGCTCGTCCGCACCGGCGAGTGCGGACACCCAGGCGCCGGTGGACCGTTGGGAATCCTGTGTCGCAATCCACTGCAGGTAGTCACGGTAGGAGGTGACCGCCGGGAGCGCGGTGGTGTCGCCCGCGGTGGCGTACAGGACGAGCAGGTCCTTGATCACCAAGGGCGTCGACCACCCGTCGAGAAGGATATGGTGGTGCGTGAGCACCAGTCGGTAACGCCCGGGTGCGGTGTGCAGCAACGTAAATCGCAGCAGCGGCGCCGCGGACATGTCGAACGGGAGTGCGCGGTCCATGGCCATCGCCGCCGCAACTTCCGCGGTGATCCGGGAGCTCGGCTGCCCGGACAGGTCGATGTGCGACCACGGCGCCGTGACGGATTCGAGGACTACCTGCACCGGTCCCGTGCTCGTCTCGGCGAATGCCACTCGCAGGTTGGAATGCCGGTCGAGCAGGCCTTGCGCGGCACGGTGCAGGCGACCGGCGTCGACGACGCCGTGCAGGTCGAGGACCAACTGGACCATGTAGGCGTCGACGTGTTCCTCGGACAACTGGGCATGGAAAAGCAGGCCCGCCTGCAACGGCGACAGCGGCCAGATGTCCGCGAGTGCGGGATACGTATTCTCCAGGCGGTCGATATCCACCTGCCCGAGGGACACCAGAGCGAGATCGGACGGTGTCAGGCCGCCGGCGTCGGGCCGGTTCGCATGTTCGGCCAGCAGGGTGAGGGTCCGAACCCAGAGGTCGGCGAGGTCTTCCACGTCCGCACTGCGGAGCACACCGGTCGGGAACGTCCACGTTGCCGTCAGCACGGGGTCGCCGTCCCGGACGGTCGTCGCGGCGTTGACATCCACGACCCACGCCACAGGCATGTCGGGGTTCTGTGTTCCCCCGAGATCGGAGCTGCCCTCGACGGGAAGCCAGGGCACGTCACCCGCGCTGGTCGCCACCCGGCCGAGGTAGTTGAAGCTCACCTGCGGCGGCGGGAACCGGCGGAGCATCTCCCCGGTCTCCGGGTACAGGTACCGGAGCAGCCCGAACCCGATCCCGTGGTCGGGGATCGCGAGGAGTTGTTCCTTGACCGTCTTGATCGCGGTTCCGGCAGCGGCACCGCCGGCGAGGACGGCATCGACATCGATACCGGTGAGGTCGAGACGTGCGGGAAACAGGCTGGTGAACCAGCCGACGGTCCGGGACAGGTCGGCACCGGGGACGACGTGGTCCTCGCGACCGTGACCTTCGAGATTGATCAGGGCATCGGTCGTGTCGACACCGCGCTGCCGACGCCAACGGATCAGGGCCAGCGCCAGCGCGGTGAGAAGGCCGTCACCGACGGCGCCGTGGAACGCCGCGGGAAGAGTGGTGAGCAGGGCGCCCGTCACGCTCGGCGGAACCTCGACGGTGATACTGCCCTGTGCAGTGTCGACGTCGATCGCCGGATCGAGCGGCCGGGAACCGAGGAGTGGGTCGGCGCCGTCGAGCATGGCTCGCCACAGCTCGACTTCGTCGCGTCGTCGTTCCGCGGCGTCCACCAGTCCGTGCCCCCATCTCCGCATCGACGTGCCGATGCCCGGCAACGCCGCGGTGAAGCCTTCGGCGATGCGTGCGTGCGCCGCAGCCAGATCGGTGATCAGGATGCGCCACGACACCCCGTCGACCACCAGGTGATGGGCGACCAGCAGCAGACGTCCGAGCCCGCCGGGGCCGTCGAACCACAGCACCTGCACCATGCTCGCGGTGGCCGGATGCAGGCGGTCCGCCGCCGCATCGAGTTCGGCGGCCGCGATCGCGGCGAACTTCTCGCCGTCGAGCGAGGTGACGGGTACGCGGTGGATCACCGCTTCCGGGAACACGGACCCAGGCGGCAGCACCGTCATCCCCCACGGCCCGCCCAGGCCTTCCTGCCCGTCGTCCCGGGTGAGTCGTGCGCGCAGCATGTCGTGCCGATCCAGCACCGCGCCGACGGCACCGACGAGATCCTCGTGGGTGAGTCCGGGGGGCGCCGTCACCAGCACCGCCTGGGAGAAGCGGTTCAGTGTGCCCCCGCTGCGGTCGAGCATCCACGCGACGACGGGGGTCGGCGGTACCGCACCGACACCGCCACCGGGAAGCTCTTCGAGGACAACAGAATCCGGTCGCTCGCGGTGTGCCGCCTCAGCAAGGCCTGCCACGGTGCGGCGCTCGAAGACATCACGCGGGGAGAGGATCAGTCCCGCGGCCTTCGCCCGCGCCACCAACTGGATGGACATGATGCTGTCGCCGCCCAGCGCGAAGAACGAGTCCTCCACCCCCACCGACTCCAGTCCCAGCACGTCACGGAACAACGCGGCAAGCAGTTCCTCCGTCTCCGTGCCGGGCGCCCGGCCGCCGGTGACGACAGCACCGAAATCCGGTTCCGGCAATGCCTTCCGGTCGAGCTTTCCGTGAACGGTCAGCGGCAGCGCCTCGATCACCACGATCGCGGCAGGCACCATGTACGACGCCAGGCGAGAACCGGCGAAGTCGAGGAGCGCCCCCGTGTCGAGGTCGGCCCCGGGCACCGGAACCACGTACCCGACTAGGCGATCGGCCGACCCTGCACTGTGCCGCACGTCCGCGACGGCGGCCGCCACATCCTCATGTGCGAGCAACGCCGAGGCCACCTCGCCCAGTTCGATCCGGAAGCCGCGGATCTTCACCTGGAAGTCGGTGCGGCCCAGATACTCCAGTTGCCCGTCCTTCATCCACCGCACGAGGTCACCGGTCCGGTACATTCTGCTGCCGGCCGGCCCGAACGGATTGGCGACGAAACGTTCGGCGGTGAGGGCGTAGCGGCGGTGATACCCGCGCGCGAGCGCCGGACCGGCAAGATACAACTCGCCCGCGATTCCCACCGGCACCGGCTCCAACCGCGCGTCGAGGACGGCCTCACCGAAGCCGAGAGTGGGTGCCCCGATGGTCACCGGCTCACCCGGCACCATCGGGGAACTGATACTCGACACCACCGTCGACTCCGTCGGCCCGTACGCGTCGAACATGTTCCGGCCCGGCGCCCAGCGTGCCACCAGCTCGGGCGGGCAGGCTTCGCCGCCCGTGACCACACAGACCAGGTCGTCGAGCCCGGCAGGGTCGACGGAGGCCAGTGCCGCAGGTGTCACGAAGCAGTGGGTGACCCGCTCACGACGGAGCAGGTTCGACAATTCCTCGCCGCCGAATACGGACGGCGACGCGATCACCATCGTCGCGCCCGGCCCCACCGCGAGCATCAGCTCGAGGATCGAGGCGTCGAAGCTCGGGGAGGCGAAGTGCAGCGCTCGTGCCGTCGACGTCGTGGCGAACGTGCGCTGCTGCGCCGCAGCGAAATTCGCCAGGCCGCGGTGTGTGGTCACCACTCCCTTCGGCCTGCCGGTCGAACCCGAGGTGTAGATTAGATACGCGGGGTGATCGACCTGCAGGGCCGACGTCCGGTCGGTATCCGACACCGCCGTCGCCGGGAGAAGCGCCAGCTCCGCCTCCATCCCGGGATCGTCGAGCGCCAGCCACGGAAGCGCACCAGGAAGGGACGGCCGGAGCTCGGTTGTCGTGAGGCCGGCCACGGCGCCGGAGTCGTCGAGCATGTACTCGATGCGCTCGGCGGGATGGTTCGGGTCGACCGGCACGAAGGCGGCGCCGGACTTCGCCACCGCCCACACCGCCGTTACCGACTCGATCGAGCGCGACAATGCCAGCGCAACCACATGTTCCGGACCCACCCCGCGTGCGATCAAGAGCCGCGCGAGCCGGTTCGACCGGTCGTCGAGGTCACGGTAGGTCACGCGCTGCCCCTCGAAGGACAGCGCCTCGGCGGCCGGATCGACGGCGGCGGCGTCGATCAACAGTTCGGGCAACGTGCGCGCGGGCACGCCGGGGCCACCGGTCACCGAGGTCAGGGCGGCCCGCTCCGGTGGGGCGAGCACGTCGACGTCGCCCACCCGGACGTCGGGATCGGCGGCGACTGCGGCCAGGATCCGGACCAGGCGCTCCGCGAAGCCGGCCACGGTGCCTTCGTCGAAGATGTCGGTGGCGTACCCGAGCGCGGCAGTGATACCGGCGGGAGCGCCGTCACTGTCGGTGTTCTCGCGCATGCTTACCTGCAAGTCGAAGTTGATCGTGTCGAAGGGGAGGTCCAGCGCTTCGACGTGCAGTCCCGGCAGTTCCAGGACGGGCCGCTCGGTGTTCTGGAATTCGAGCATCACCTGGAACAGCGGCGAGTACTCCGTCGACCGCGAGGGTCGCAGGCTTTCGACGACCCGCTCGAACGGGACGTCCGCATGGGTGAACGCACCCAGGTCGGTCTCGCGTACGCCGGCGAGGAGTTCGGCGAACGTGCGGGCTCCGTCGACGCGGGTGCGGAGCACGAGGGTGTTCACGAACATTCCCACCACGTCGTCGAGCGCGGCCTCGCCTCGTCCCGCGATCGGGGTGCCGACGGCGATGTCGTCCGAGGCGCTCAGTCGCGACAGCAACACCGCCAAGGCCGCGTGCAGGGCCATGAAGACGGTGGAGCCGTGGGTGCGCGCGACCTGCACGATGTCCTGGTGGAGTTCGGGAGGAATCCTGAACTCGACCCGGCCGCCCTGCAGAGAACGGGCAGGCGGACGCGGCCGGTCCGTGGGAAGTTCCAGCACGTCCGGAAGGTCGGCGAGCGTCGCGGTCCAGTAGCCGAGTTGACGTGCCAGCGGCGACGACGGATCGTTCTCGGGACCGAGCCAGTCCCGCTGCCACAGGGTGTAATCGGCGTACTGAACCGGCAAGGGCCGCCAATCCGGTGCGGTCTCATGGTGTCTGGCGGTGTACGCGGCCAGGACGTCGCGGGCCAGCGGCACCATGGAGAAGCCGTCGGCGGCGATATGGTGCACCACGACGGCGAGCACGTGTTCGGCCACGCCCCGCTCGAACAGCCGGGCCCGTAGCGGGGTTTCGACGGTCACATCGAACCCCGTCGACAGTAACCGGTCGACCTGCTCACGAAGGTTGTCCAGGCCGGTGGTCGGCTCCGGGTGAAGAATCGGCACCACCTCGGCGGCGGGCAGTATCACCTGCCGCGGCCCCCGATCGGTCAAAGGAAAGACGGTGCGGAGCGACTCGTGCCGCTCGACGACGTCGGTGATCGCCGCCTGCAGAGCGGGTACATCCAGCGTGCCGGCGAGCCGCAGGGCGATGGCCACGTTGTAGGCCGAAGACGCGGTGTCGAATTGGTTGATGAACCACATCCGCTGCTGCGCAAGCGACACAGGGACCTCGCGCGCCGGATCCCTCGGCGCCAGCGCCGGCCGCACCCAGTCCACCGCGATTCCCGCCTCGGCACGGGCGGCCAGCCCGGCCACAGTGGGAGCGTCGAACACGTCGCGCACGCCGAGACGGTCCCCGACTGCGGCATTGATGCGCGCCACCAGCCGGGTGGCGGTCAGCGAGTTCCCACCCAGATCGAAGAAGTTGTCGTGCGCGCCCACCCGCGCGATGCCGAGAAGGTCGGCGAACACCGCGGCGACGATTTCCTCCACCGGGTTACGGGGAGCGACGAACCCTACCGTCGCCGTGCCGAAGTCCGGCTCCGGCAGCGCTTTGCGATCCAGCTTGCCGTTCACGGTCAGAGGCAGCGCGTCGAGAACCACCACTGCCGACGGCACCATGTACGTGGGTACCGACGCCCCGACGGCATCGAGTACCGCTGCCGGGTCGACGGTGGCGCCCGCCTCGGGAACGACGTACCCCACCAACCGATCGCCGTCACGGTCGTCGACGCGGACCACGACCACCGCTTGCGCCACCCCGGCACACGCGGCGAGGGCCGCCTCCACTTCGCCGAGTTCGACCCGGAAGCCGCGAAGCTGTACCTGGAAGTCGCTGCGGCCCACGTACTCGAGCCGACCGTGGGAGCCCCACCGCACGATGTCGCCGGAACGATACATGCGCGCACCCACCCGGTCGTGGGCGAAGGGGTCGGCAACGAAACGGTGTGCCGTCAGCTCGGATCGGCCCGCGTACCCGCGGGACACCTGTTCGCCGGACACGTACAACTCGCCGACCACACCGGGCGGCACCGGATGGAGGCGGACGTCGAGGACATACACCCGCAACCCCGGGAGCCCGCCACCGATCACCGACCCGGACGCCGCGGACACCAGTGCGCGATCGAGTGCGAGGAAGCTGACGTGCACCGTGGTCTCGGTGATGCCGTACATGTTGACGAGTACGGGTGCACGGTCGTCGTGCCGGGAGTACCACCGGCCGAGTTGACCGAGGTCGAGCGCTTCACCACCGAAGATCACGTACCGCAACGACAGAGCCGCCCCGTCGGCGTCCTCGACCGCGCTCGCCGCACGATCCGCCTCCATCAGCTGGTAGAAGGCGGTCGGCGTCTGGTTCAACACCGTCACCCGTTCCCGGTGCAGCAGTTCGAGGAAGGTATCGGGCGACCGTGCGGTGAAGTAGTCGACCACGACCAGCCGGCCACCGTGGACGAGTGCCCCCCACAGTTCCCACACGGAGAAGTCGAAGGCGTACGAATGGAAGAGGGTCCACACATCGGACGAGTCGAACCCGAACAGGTCCCGGGTGTTGGCGAGCAGCGCGACCACACAGCGGTGCGATACCTGAACACCCTTCGGGCGTCCGGTCGATCCCGACGTGAAGATGACGTAGGCGACGGCGTCCGCCCGCAGCGGACGCAACCGATCCGAGTCGGTGACGGGCAGGCCCGAGAAGCTGTTCAGGGCGTGGTGCGTCGCCGGGTCGTCGATCACCACCAGCGCAGTGCCGTCCGGCGCCAGGGCCCCGAACTCCGCACTCACCACAGCACACACCGGGTGCGCATCCTCGAACATCGCGGCCACGCGATCGGCCGGATAGCTGACGTCGACCGGGACGTAGCCGCCGCCGGCCCCGAGCACCGCCAGCAACGCAACAATCAGGTTCGGAGTCCTGTCCACCATAACGGCGACCAGCGATTCGGTACCGACACCACGCGCAATCAGCAATCGGGCCAACCGATGTGCGCGTTCCTCGAGTTCGGCGTAGGTAATCCTGTCTTCGCCGCACACCACCGCCACGGCATCCGGGGTCCGGGCCGCCGCGCGTGCGAACAATTCGACGAGGGTCAGCGACCCGGCGCCGACGCCCTCGTGATTCCACTGGTCCAGCACGAGGCCGCGCTCGACCGCGCCCATGACGTCGATGTCCCCGACCGTCGTGGCCGGATCCGTCACGACCGCCCGCAGTACGCGGAGGAGCCGTTCCCCGAATCTGATCACCGAGCCGCGTTCGAAAACGTCGGTGGCGTACAGGAAACCCGCCGACATGCCTGCCGCAGAACCCTTGTCGTCGTAGTGCTCCGCCAGGGAGAGTTGCAGGTCGAATTTGGCGACACCCGGGTCGACGTCCACCGCTTCGACTGTCAGACCGGGCAGCTCGAGGTGCGCTCGCACCGTGTTCTGGAACTCCAGCAACACCTGGAACAACGGTGAATACGACGTCGAACGCACCGGAGCGAGTTCGTCGACGACGCTCTCGAACGGCACATCGGTATGCCCGAACGCAGCGAGGTCCGTGTCACGGGCCTGGGCGAGCACGTCGATGAAGGAGGCGTCCGGCCGGACCCGGGTCCGGAGCACCAGCGTGTTGACGAACATCCCCACCAGGTCGTCCAGCGCCGCCTCACCGCGCCCCGCGATCGGTGTGCCCACGGCCACGTCGCCCGATCCCGACATGCGTGACAGCAACACGGCGAAGGCCGCGTGCATCACCATGAACAGCGTCGCATTGTGCTCGCGCGCAAGCAGAAGCAGTTGCCGATGCAGACCTGCGTCGATGGGGAACGACGCGCATCGACCCTGAAGTGACCGTGCGGCGGGCCGGTTCCGGTCGAGCGGCAGATCGGTGACCTCGGGCAGTTCCGCCAACGTATCCCGCCAGTACCCGAGCTGCCGGGACATGAGACTACCGGAATCCTCGGGGCTACCGAGGAGCGCACGCTGCCACACGCTGTAGTCGGCGTACTGCACCGGCAACGGTTCCCAGTTGGGCCGGGCACCCGCCCGCCGGGCGGAATACGCCACCATGAGATCGCGGGCCAGCGGTGCGAGCGACGCACCGTCGGCCGAGATGTGGTGCACCACCATGACGAGCACGTGTTCGTCCGGGCCGATCCACAGCAACGCGGCGCGTAACGGCACGGCCCGGCTGACGTCGAACCCCACGGCGAGAAGCGTCTCGATCCGCTCGTTCAGCGACTCGTCGCCATCGACCCGCGGGGTGAGGTCGGGAATGACCTGTGCTGCGTCGACGATCTCCTGATACGGGCCGTCCGCCGACGCGGGGTACCTGGTGCGCAGCGCTTCGTGCCGCTCGATCACGTCACCGACCGCGTCCCTCAAGGTGTCCGAGTCGAGCGGACCGAGGAGCCGCACCGCCATCGGAATGTTGTAAGCCACCGAACCCGTGTCGAACTGATTGAGGAACCACATCCGCTGCTGCGCCAGTGACAGCGGAATCCGGTCGGGCCGCTCACCCCGAACGAGAGGCCGGCGATCCGCGAGTTCCATACCCGCACGCCGGATATGCGCGGCCAGCAGTTCGGCGGTGGGTGCATCGAACAGGGCACGCACGCCCACCTCCGAACCCAGAGCGGCATTGATCCGCGCGATCACCCGCGTCGCGACCAGCGAGTTGCCGCCGAGGTCGAAGAAACTGTCGTCGACGCTGATCCGCTCGACACCGAGAATCTCCGTGAAGACCTCGACGATCGACTCCTCCACCGGATCGGCAGGCGCCCGGAACTCCGCGGCGGCGGACAGGAACTTCGGTTCCGGCAACGCTGCCCGGTCCACCTTCCCGACCGGGTTCAACGGAATGTCGTCCAGCACCACGATAACCGCGGGCACCATGTACGCCGGCAACCGATTCCGCACCTGCCGCAACAGCTCGGCGGTCTGGATCGGCCTGCCGGCCGCCGGCACGACGTACGACACCAGCACGGTGTCCCCGGACGGGCCCGGCCGCCCGATCGTGACCGCGAACCGCACGTCCTGATGCGCCTGCAGTAAGGCGTCGATCTCGCCGAGCTCGATCCGGAATCCTCGAACCTTCACCTGGAAGTCGCTGCGCCGCAGATATTCCAGCGTGTAGTCGGGCCGCCAACGCACTACGTCGCCGGTGCGGTACATCCGCCCGGGGCCGTACGGGTCGGCGACGAACCGCACAGCGGTGAGCGCGGGCCGTCCGTGATAACCCCTGGCCACACCGGCACCGGCGATGTACAACTCGCCCGGCGCGCCGACGGGTACCGGATGCAGCCGAGCGTCCAGGACCACCTGCTGGGTGCCGCGGATCGGCCCACCCAGGGTGATCGGGCCGCCGGGTGTCATCGGCGCACTGATGTTCGCCATCACGGTGGTCTCGGTGGGGCCGTACGCGTTGTGCAACCGGCGGCCCGGCGCCCACCGGGCCACCAGCTCGGGCGGGCAGGCCTCCCCGCCCACGACGACGTCGAGGAAGTCGCCGAGCGAATCCGGCGGAATCGTACTGAGCGCCGCCGTGGTGATGAAGCCGTGGGTGACGCGCTCCGACCGCAGTACATCGGCGATCTCCGTGCCCCCGTAAGTGGTCGGCGGCACGATCACCATCGTCGCCCCCACCCCGAATGCCTGCAGGTACTCGAACACGGACGCGTCGAAACTGGGCGTCGAGAAGTGCAGCGTGCGAGACGATCTGGTGGCGCCGAACCGCTCCCGTTGGTCGACCGAGAAGGAGTCCAGACCACGGTGCGTGACGACCACGCCTTTGGGCCGCCCCGTGGAGCCCGACGTGTAGATCAGGTACGCGGCGCTGTCGAGCGACACCGGCCCATTGAGGTCTCCCTCGGTCAGCGGCGCGTCGGACCGGGCGGCGCACTCGGACCGGAAATCGGGATCGTCGAGCGCCAGCCAGGGGATCGAGTCGGGCAACCGCTCACGCAGTGCTTCTTCCGTCAGACCGACCACCGCACCGGAGTCGCCGAGCATGTAGTCGATTCGGTCGGCGGGATAGTTCGGGTCCACCGGCACGAACGCCGCACCCGTCTTGGTGACCGCCCAGACCGAGGCCACCGACCGGAACGACCGCGGCAATGCCGTCGCCACGAACGACTCCGGGCCCACCCCAAAATCGATCAGCACTCGCGCGACCCGGGTCGACCAGGTGTCCAATTCCCGATAGGACACCTTCTCGCCCTGCTGGTACAGAGCCGTCGCCGCCGGATCGAGCGCCGCAGCGTCTGCCAACAGGGTGGGCAGGGTTCGCTCGGACCGGCCGGGTAGGCCCCGCACCGGAGTCAGCGCGGCACGTTCCTGGTCGGACAGGATGGCGATGTCGCCGATCGGAACGTCCGGGTCCGCGGCCACCGCGTCGAGGATGCGGCCGAAGCGCTCGGCCGCGATGTGAATGGTGTGAGGGTCGAACAGGTCGGCTGCAAAGCCGAATTCGACGGTGACACCCGCCGGTTCACCCGACTCGTCGATCGCCTCGGTGACCGACGCGCACAGATCGAGGCCGGCGACGGGCGCACTGCGCGCGCTGTCCTCCCGGGTATCGAGGAGCACCTGGAAGATCGGCGCGTACGCATCCGACACCGAGATGTCGAGTTCCCGCACCAGACGCTGGAACGGGACCTCGGTGTGTGCCGTCGCCTCGGCGGCGACGTCCCGGACCTGATGCAGGAAGTCCCGGAACGACGCCTCGCCCGTGTACCGGGTCCGGACCACGACGACATCGGTGCGCTCGCTCACGTCCACCGGGATTCCCACGGCGAGGTCCTCGCTGCCGGTGACCCGGCCGAGCAGAACCGACAGAGCCGCGAGGAACACCGTGCGGGTAGTGGTGCCCGCGGCCGCGGCGAGTCCGGCGACACGTCGGTGCAGCGCACCCGTCAGCATCACGGACACTCGATCACTCGCCTGCGACAGCTGCGCGGGCCGCGGCCGGTCACTGGGCAACGGCAGCAGGTCGGGCAGCCCACCCAGCTGCCTACGCCAGTACTCCACTTCCGCCGCCTCACGCAGCAGGCGCTCACCGGTGCGGGCACTGATCCGGTGAACACTGTCCACCCGCGACTGCGGATCGGCGGTGGCGAGTTCCTCGAGCAGCTCCAGGAACTGTCGATGATGCTCCCGCAGCTCGGTGCGCTCGTAACGGCTGGGGTTGGCCCGGAAGTCGACGAAGATCTTGGTCGGGGTCCCGCTCTGGTACACGTTGATCAGCAGGTCTTCCACCGGACCGGACGTGACGATGTGGAAATCCCCCGTCAAGGGGCCCAACGCGACCTCCTGACGGAACAGCATGACGTTCACCATGGGCCCGTACAGCTCCGCCGCCTTGTCGCCGGCATCGCGGCGGATGTCGTCGAGACTGCACCGCTGATGCCGCAACGCGCCCACCAGTTCGCGCTGCACCCGTTCGACGAGCTCGCCGACGGTGTCCTCCCCGCGAACACTCACCGGCAACGGCGCCACATTGACCAGCATCCCGCCGGAATTGCGCAGCACCGCTGTGGTCCGCGCCGACACCGGGATGGTGACCAGCACATCGGTCCTGCCGGTACGCCGCGACAGATAGCAGGCGGCAGCCGCGATGAGGGTGGCCGCCGACAGATTGTCGCGGGAATCGAGCACCGCCACCACGGCCTCGGACAGCGCGGCGCTCTCGACCGTGCTGGTGGCCGACACGTGACCCGTCGTGCGAGCCAGAGTGGTCCCCTCGACCCCGGCCACCCGCTGCGCCCAGTACTCCCGGTCGCTGACGAATCGGTCGGACGTGCGGTACCTGTTGTCGAGGTCGTACAGCTGCCGCAGACTCACCGCACGGTTTGCATCCGGCGCCCGACCGGCAACCGACGCGGAGTAGCGGTGCGCGATGCGGCGCAGCATCGTCATGGCACCGTAACCGTCGAGCGCCACGTGGTGAATCCGGCTGTACCAGAGGAAGTGCGTGTCACCGATCTGCAGGATGGACGTCTCCACCAGGCGATCGGTGCTGAGGTCTATCGGGGTGACGTAGTCACGTTCCATCCAGTCGTGCGCCGCCGCCTCGGGATTGTCCTCGCCGCGGAAGTCGAGGTAGGCGATCGACGTGTCGGTCGCGTGGTCGACGTACTGCAGCGGCTGACCGTCGATGTCGTCGACCTTGAGCAATGGGGACTCGAACTCGCGAGCCGCCTCGACCGTCTCCCGCCGGAGCAGGTCGACGTCGAGTGCGCCGGCGAATTCGACGTACTGGGCGATGAAGATCGGGACCCTGGGTTCGAGTTGCTGAGCGAACCAGGTGGCCCGTTGCGCTGCCGACAGGGGGAACGGTTCCGCGTGACCCGGACCCGAACTGGCCGTTTTCTGCGATTTGGCGGGTGCCACTGTCTTTCCCTTCGGAAACGGATCCCCGACAGGATCAGCGCGCGCGGTGAGTCTGCCGAGACAGAGGGAGGCGGGAGCCGGCGCTCTTCTCCCGTCTCCGGAATGGGTACCTCACGTAGTCCAGGGCACACTCGAACTCAACCTCGCCCCGCCCTCACCAGGACGGACACACTATTTACGAGTATCCGCCCCGCGGAGCACCGGCGTCCAGAAAACGGCAGGTTCGGCACCGATGGATACTGAGGCCATGCCCGAGCGACTCGACACCCCAGGGATCGATGCGGCGGACTTCCGGGTCCATGTCGTCACGCAGGCCATTCGTCTCTTCGCCGAGAACGGCTACGAGGCCACGACCGTCGAGCAGATCGCGACGGCCGCGGGCGTGTCCCGCCGCACCTTCTTCCGTCAGTTCCGCTCCAAGGAAGATGTGATCTTCGCCGACCACGAATCGTTGCTCCAGCAGGCGGGCGACTACCTGACGTCGGAATCCGACGACCCGTGGGCGGCGGTCTGCAGCACCGCCTGCCTGGTGTTCGACCGGTTTCAGGAAAACCGGGAACTGTCCGAGCGCCGGTACCGGGTAGTGCAGCGCGTCCCGGCGCTGCGCGACCGTGAGATCGTGACCGGCGTGCGGTACGAGCGACTGTTCGTCGACTACCTCCGAAACGTGGTCCCTACCGAGCCAGTATTGAAAGTGATCGGGTTCGCGGCCGCCGTCACCGCGTGCCACAACCATCTCCTGCGGAACATGATCAAAGGTGATCCGGCAGCCACCGCCGACGCGCTGGAACGCGCCCTGCTCGACGTTCGCCGGACGTTCGGGGTCGCCTCGGGCGCACCCTCGCGGGAACAGAACGCGGTGGTTGTCGTGTCGTATCCGCCGGGCACCCCGGTGGACAAAATTACGGATGGCATCGCGGCGCAGTTGTCGCAGCGGCATCGCTGAGGCGCCCGTCACTCTTGACTGGCACTCAGTGCCGTGGTTGACTGCACAGTACTAGCAGTACTATGCCCGACGACGAACATTGTGGCACACGTGGCCGAAGACACCCCTGGCACGGAGTGCCGCTCGAGTTCGATGCCGTTGCAATCGACAAGGAGCGCCAACATGGCCGGAAATCCGGACTTCGATCTGTTCAAGCTCGCAGAAGAGCACGACGAACTGCGGTCCGCGATCCGCGCGCTCTCCGAGAAGGAGATCGCGCCATACGCGAAGGAAGTGGACGAGGACTCGCGGTTCCCCGAGGAAGCGCTCACCGCTCTCGTGAACTCGGGTTTCAACGCCATTCACGTTCCGGAGCAGTACGACGGCCAGGGCGCCGACTCGGTCGCCACCTGCATCGTGATCGAAGAGGTCGCCCGCGTCTGCGGCTCCTCCTCCCTGATCCCTGCAGTGAACAAACTGGGCACCATGGGCCTGATCCTCAACGGCTCCGAGGAACTCAAGCAGCAGGTGCTGCCGCAGCTGGCTTCCGGTGAGGCGATGGCCTCGTACGCCCTCTCCGAGCGCGAAGCCGGATCGGACGCCGCGAGCATGCGCACCCGCGCGAAGCAGGAGGGTGACGACTGGATCCTCAACGGGTCCAAGTGCTGGATCACCAACGGCGGCAAGTCGAGCTGGTACACCGTCATGGCCGTCACCGACGCCGACAAGGGCGCCAACGGCATCTCCGCGTTCATGGTGCACAAGGACGACGAGGGCTTCGTCGTCGGCCCCAAGGAGAAGAAGCTCGGCATCAAGGGCTCACCCACCGCGGAGCTGTACTTCGAGAACTGCAAGATCCCCGGAGACCGCATCATCGGCGAGCCCGGTACCGGCTTCAAGACGGCGCTGCAGACCCTCGACCACACCCGGCCGACCATCGGCGCGCAGGCCGTCGGCCTCGCGCAGGGCGCTCTCGACGCGGCGATCGCGTACACCAAGGACCGCAAACAGTTCGGCAAGTCGATCAGCGACTTCCAGGCCGTGCAGTTCATGCTCGCCGACATGGCGATGAAGGTCGAGGCCGCGCGCCTCATGGTGTACACGTCCGCCGCCCGCGCGGAGCGTGGCGAGAAGAACCTCGGTTTCATCTCCGCCGCCGCCAAGTGCTTTGCGTCGGACGTCGCCATGGAGGTCACCACGGACGCAGTCCAGCTGTTCGGTGGAGCCGGCTACACCACGGACTTCCCGGTCGAGCGCATGATGCGGGATGCGAAGATCACCCAGATCTACGAAGGCACCAACCAGATCCAGCGCGTCGTCATGTCGCGTGCCCTGTTGAAGTAGGCGGCTACGCCGCCCGTGCGCCTTTTTGGTAGCTGCCGCTACCAAAAAGGCGCACGGGCATGACTAAGGAGAATCGTGGAACTAGTAGGAGTGATCGGCGGCGGCACCATGGGCGCCGGCATCGCCGAAGTATGTATCAAGGCCGGTAGCTCGGTGCTGATCCTCGAAACCAAGCAGGAGTACGCCCAGGCCGCGCAGGGCCGGATCGAGAAATCGCTGGCCCGAGCGGTGAAGGCAGGCAAGCTCGACCAGGACGCCGCGGACGCCGCCCTCGCCCGCGTTCGCGTCACCCTCGACATCGACGACTTCGCGGACCGCGACCTCGTGATCGAGGCCGCACCGGAGATCGAGTCGCTCAAGACCGACATCTTCCAGAAGCTCGACAAGATCGTGAAGCCGTCCGGCATCCTGGCGTCGAACACGTCGTCCATCCCGCTGATCAAGATGGCCAACGCCACGCAGCGCCCCGGACAGGTCGTCGGTATCCACTTCTTCAACCCGGTTCCGGTGATGCCGCTGGTCGAGATCGTGGTCAGCCTGGTCACCTCCGAGGAGACCGTCACCGTAGTCACCGACTACGTCAAGAACACCCTGCGCAAGAAGACGGTGCGTGCCGGCGACCGCGCGGGATTCATCGTCAATGCGCTCCTCATCCCGTACCTCACGTCGGCGGTCCGCATGCTCGAGTCGGGCTACGCCACCGCCGAGGACATCGACGAGGCGATGAAGGGCGGCTGCGGCTACCCGATGGGTCCGCTGACCCTCATCGACACCGTGGGCCTCGACATCACCCTGGCCGCGGCGGAGTCGCTGTATGCCGAGTTCGCCGAGCCCCACTACGCCCCGCCGACGCTGCTCAAGCGCAAGGTCGATGCGGGACACCTGGGCAAGAAGAGCGGTAAGGGTTTCTACGACTACAGCTAGTTCCGTGTCTGCGGGAGCCCGTCGCGACGTCGCGGCGGGCTTTCGCCGTTCTTGACCGCGTACCCCATATAGGAGATGGCGGTGCTGCGCACCTGCCCGAAGTCGAGTCGCCGGCTCAGCTCTCCGTAGGTCAGTGTTCGTCCGCCTGCCCGGGCGAGGTCGAGGAGGCGCAGTGGATTTTTCGACCGCGGCCCAAGTCCGACGACCTCTCCGAGTCGCAGCCCGTGCCGCTTCATCACGGATTCCAGTTCCTGCGGCCGCACGCACATGGACCAGTCGTGGATGGGTGTATCGAACATTCTGGTCATACGCCATTCCTGCATGATCTTGATGGCCACCAGTTTGCTGACGAAGGTCCGGTTGATGGTGTCGAACAGGTACAAACCGCCCGGCTTCAGCGCCCTGGCCGTCTCGGCGATCACGCCGTCGAGATCGGAGACGTGTTCGAGGACATCGCAGCAGTAGACGACGTCGAACGAGGCGTCGGGCACCGGCAGTTTCTCCCCGGCACCGATGCGGTACTCGATGTCCAGATCAGCGTCGGTGGCATGCCGGCGCGCAGTAGCGATCGACACCTCCGACGGGTCGACCCCGACCACCCGGAAGCCGATGTGGGTGAACTCTTCGGCGAGAAATCCGCCGCCGGAGCCGACGTCGAGTGCGCAGAGACCGCGATAGTCGGATCCCAAATGCTCGGTGAGCACCGTGCGGAAGTATGCGAAACGTCCCGGCGTGAGGCTGCCGTGCAGCAGGTTCAGTGGGTTGTCCTCCTCCCACCACGACTCACCTCGACGGTTGTAGACGTCGTTGTCGATGACCACGGACCACCTTCCCGACCCAGGACGCACGAAGACACGGTCCACCCTTCCCCTGCGCGTCGATCTCTTCAACCCGGCGGGTGTGCGCGATGCTCGTTCCATGACAATCCGGGCCGCACACGTCGGCATGGTGCTCGGTGGGTTCACCGTCGGCGTGGCATCGACCTCGCCGATGCCTCCCGAGTACGCGTTCGTGATCGTGAGCTCCCGCGACGGGACGCTGTACACCAGCGGCGTCGTCGGCGCAGTCCTCGGCGCGCTCGTCGCCGTGGTGGTGGCCGCACGCCTGCGGTCCCGACTCGGCCTGGCGATGTCGGCGGTGTCCGGCCTGACGCTTCTGGCGATCGGCCCGGTGGTCGGGTCTTCACCGGTCGTGCTGTACACCAACGGGATCGGTGTGGGACTTCTGCTGGGCGGATTGGCGGGTCTGTCCGGCGCGAGCGACCGCGTCCGACTCCAGACCGCCCTCGCGGCGGGCGTAGTCGGCGGGCTGCTCCTGGCGGGACCACTCGACCAGTACCGGCACTCCACCGCTGTGCCCTCGAGGTACGCGGACTACCTGTCCGAGCCGCAGCACAACACGGATCTGCTCGCCCTGGCGTTCCTCGCCGTGACGGCGATCGTGGTGGTGGTCGCGCTGCAGTCCGGCGACTTCGACGCGCCGTCGGAGTCCTCGCCCGACCGCCCCACAAGGCCGCTGGTGGCGGGATTGATCCTGCCTGTGCTCGGACTGCTGCTGTACTGGCAGCTCGTCCGGGCGATCGATGCTCTGGGTACCGGCCCCGCAGTGCAGGATCGGTGGATACTCGGGGTCGCTCTGGTTCCGGTCGTCATCGCCGCGGCAGTGTGGTTGGAGAACCGCACCGGAACAGTGCTTCTCGCGGCGACGGCGTTCATCGCGGCGAGTGAGGGCGCGCAGACGGCCTGGTTCACGGATTCGTGGCTGTGGTTACTCGTTCCCGCCGCACTCGTGGCGCTCGGCGCGGCACTCGGCCGGATACTGACCCAACCCCTGTTCGGCATCGCGGCGCTCACCCTCGTGGCGGTGTCGGCGGTCTTCGACACGGCGCCCTGGGACAATCTGCACACCGGTGCCGTGGTGCTTCTGCTGCCGGCCGCCGCCGCGTTCACCCTGACAGCGAGCCTGCCGTCGAGCGCCCCCGTGGTGACCACGTCGCTGGCTGGACCGGCAGTGTTCGCGATTCCCTTGACAGCCGATTTCGGTTGGACCGCCTATACGCCCCTGAAGCGAGGCGATTCCGCGTTCGAACCGAGCGCGTGGGACGGAATGTCGACCGCGGCTCCGGTGGTCGCGGTGGTGGCGTGCGGGCTGGCGATCGCCTATCTCCAGCGCCGACCGGCCTGATAGTGCCAAGCTGGTTCATGGCACTTCATCGGCGGGCTTTCCTGTTGGCGTGCGTCCTGGCTCTGGGAGCTGCGTGCACGACCACCGATCCGGCGTCGGGCCCGGCCACCTCGGCGAGCGCGGCCGCGTCAGGAACGGAATCCGCCGATCCGGCGCAGGCGGCCGGGGTGATGACGATCGTGCGCGACGCGATGGCGCAGGCCCACCTACGGGCAGTGATCGTCCGTGTCACGGTGGACGGCAAGGAAATCGTCACCGAGGCCGTCGGTGAGTCGATGACGGGAGTGCCGGCCACCACCGACATGCACTTCCGCAACGGCGCGGTAGCCATCTCGTACGTGTCGACGCTGCTGCTCCAACTTGTCGACGAGAAAAAGGTGAGCCTCGACGACAAGGTGTCGACGTGGCTGCCCGACATTCCCCACACCGACCGCGTGACGCTCCGTCAGCTCGCCCAGATGACCTCGGGCTACGTCGATTACGTGCTCGGCAATACCGACTTCGACAAGGCGATCTACGCCGACCCCTTCCGTAATTGGACCCCCGAAGAACTTCTGGCCTACGCCACCTCCAAGCCACTGCTCTACGAGCCCGGAACCAACTGGAACTACGCCCACACCAATTACGTCATCCTCGGGTTGGCGCTCGAGAAGATCACCGGTCAGCCGATGACAACGCTCATGCAGGACAAGGTGCTCGGACCACTCGGCCTGGACAACACCACGGATCCGGGGACGGCGGCGATCACCGAACCGGTCCTGCACGCGTTCTCGTCCGAGCGACGGGAGGCACTGCAGATTCCATCCGGCACCTCGTTCTACGAGGAATCGACATTCTGGAACCCGTCGTGGACGATTACCCACGGCGCCATCCAGACCTCGAACATCTACGACCTCCACGACACTGCGATAGCAATCGGCACAGGCAAACTCCTTTCCCGCGAGTCGTACGAGGCCATGATCTCGACGGACCTGCGGGGCAAGACGACCACCCTGCCCGGCTGCCCCACGTGCTTCCCGCAATCGGACGACTACACCTACGGGCTCGGGCAGCCCATCGTCGGCAACTGGTTGATGCAGAATCCCCTCTTCAGCGGATACGCGGCGGCCGAGGCGTACTTGCTGTCGAAGAAGATCGCGATCGCCGTGGCCGTCACCTATGACCAAGCCGCGTTCGACGACACCGGTGCGTACAAGAACGAGGCCGATATTCTGTTCCGGAAAATCGGCGCGTATCTCGCTCCCGACGACGCTCCGGGCATCCCGGCCGGAGCCTGACATGGCGGCGGCTCTTCGGTTGAACACGCGACAGGGCCGTTGGGTTGTCGTCGCCACCGTCCTCGGCTCCGGCCTCGCCCTTCTGGACGGCACGGTGGTGAACATCGCGTTGCCGCACATCGGTGAGGATCTCGGGTCGGGTGTCGAGGGTTTGCAGTGGACCCTCAGTGGTTACACCCTGGCGTTGGCGTCCTTGATTCTGCTGGGTGGGGCTCTCGGTGACCGCTGGGGCCGCAGACGTGTCTTCGTCTGGGGGACAGTGTGGTTCACCGTGGCGTCGGTGCTGTGCGGCCTCGCGCCCGACATCACCTTTCTCGTGGTCGCCCGCATTCTTCAGGGAATCGGAGCCGCGCTGCTGACTCCGGGAAGTCTCGCCTTGATTTCGGCGTCCCTGCATGAGGACGACCGCGGTGCTGCGATCGGACTGTGGTCCGGACTCGGCGGGGTGGCCGGGGCGATCGGGCCCTTGCTCGGCGGGTGGTTGGTGGAAGTGGCGGGGTGGCGATCCGTTTTCTTCCTGAACGTTCCCCTGGCCGCCGTGGTCATCTGGGCGTCTATTCGCCACATACCCGAAAGCCGCGACCCTCATCCGCCGGATCATCTGGATGTCCTCGGGTCGGTGTTCGCGGTGCTCGGGCTGGGCGCCCTCACCTACGGGTTGATCGAAATGAATCCGATCGCCGGCGTGGGCGGGGCCGTGGCACTCACCGCGTTCGTCGTGGTGGAACGCCGATCCCCCGATGCCCTCGTGCCGCCCGCGCTTTTCAGGTCCCGCATGTTCGTGGCAGCGAACCTGGTGACTTTCGCCGTATACGCGGCGATCGGTGGGGTCTTCTTCCTGTTGGTGATGCAACTTCAGCTGGTGGCGGGGTATTCACCGGTAGCCGCCGGCCTTGCCACCATGCCCATCACCCTCGCAATGCTGGCCCTCTCCTCCCGCGCCGGTCGCTATTCGCAGAACCACGGTCCCCGACTGCCGATGACGATCGGCCCCGCGCTCGCGGCCGTCGGCCTCCTCCTCATGACACGGATCGGGGCCGAGGCGTCATACTGGTCCGACGTCCTGCCCGGCGTGATCGTGTTCGGACTCGGACTGTCGGCCATCGTCGCCCCGCTGACCACCGCGGTTCTCGGATCGGTTCCCGTCGAGCAGGCCGGTATCGCGTCCGGGGTCAACAACGCCGTCGCGCGCACCAGCCAGCTACTCGCCGTGGCCGCGCTGCCGGGCCTCGCCGGGATCGACGCTGCCAGCCTGGCCGAACCCGACAGCTTCTCGCAGGGCTTCCGGATAGCGATGTACCTGTGCGTCGCCATGCTCGTCGTCGGCGCGATCATCGCAGCCGCCCTCATTCGCACGCCGGCGGCGCCGACACAGGTCCCCCCAGATTCCGTTGCCTGCCAACCACATTGCGACGTCACCGGCCCCGCGGTACAACCGACCAGTGTCCGGTCCGGGACTAGTCCGGAATGACCCGCAGTGTGGTGCCGGGCCCGCGCACTTCCTCGTGCAAGCCCTCCATCTTCACGTCGAGGTGCCGGGCCACGTCGGCGGCGTCTCTCAACTCGTCGAGCAGCGCCTCGGGGACCGACTTGTCGTACTTGTAGAAAATCTTGTGCTCGAGACTGGCCCAGAAATCCATGGCCACCGTCCGGATCTGGACTTCGACGCGTACCGATTCCACTCGATCGGACATGAAAACGGGCACCTCGACGATCAGGTGGAGACTGCGGTAGCCGTTGGCCTTGGGCTCCGCGATGTAGTCCTTGACCGCCACCACGGTGATGTCCTGCTGACCGGTGAGCATGTCACTGATTCGGTATGCGTCTCGGATGAAACTGCAGGTGATGCGGATTCCGGCGATGTCGTGAATGTTCGCGCGGATCGCGTCCAGGGTGAGCGGGAGTCCTTTGCGGGCGGTCTTGCCGAGGACGCTGTCCGCCGATTTCAGGCGCGACTTCACATGTTCGATCGGACTGTAGTCGTGAATGTAGGTGAACTCGTCCTTCAGGATGTTGATCTTGGTCATCATCTCGTCGATCCCGAATTTGTACGACATCAGGAAGCGAGTGAACTCGCGGCGCTGGTCGAACTCCAGGAGATCTCGCAGATCCTGCTGAGCCTGTCCACTGGCGTCACGTGCCACGTCCGGTCCCGGTGTCGCCATGCGCTCGATGGTACCGGTTTCGGAATGAGGGCCTCCGCTTATAGAGGTCGGGCCTCTCGTATTCTGGTCGCGTGGTGACTTCGGGTACCGACCCCGCGAGCGTGCGCGTCGACAGCTGGACCTGGGCGGTCCGGCTGTTCAAGACGCGCTCGGCGGCAGCTGCGGCGTGCCGGTCGGGGCACGTGCGGGTCAACGGCTCCCCGGCCAAGCCTGCGCAGCCGGTGAAGGTGGGCGACGAGGTCCGTATTCGCGCCGCCGGAACCGAGCGCATCGTGGAAGTGACCCGCCCCATCGCCAAACGAGTCGGTGCTGTCATCGCCGCGGAGTGCTACACCGACAACACACCGCCACCTCCTCCTCTCGAGGTTCTCGCCTCTCTTCCCCGGCGCGACCGCGGGGCCGGCAGGCCGACCAAACGCGAACGTCGGGAGATGGATCGGCTCCGTGGAATGACGGACTCAGACCGGGGTGTGGCTGAGGATGTGTAGCGCGCCGGGCACGGCCTCGATCGTCACGGGGAGCGGACCGACGCGGTCACCGTCCGCGTAGGCCGTGATGCCGTCGCACCGCAACCGCACCGTCCGCGAACGGTAGGTCTGCACTTCGGGAAGACCGACATGGGTGCCCTTGTAGACCCGGGGGAACAACCGGACCAGCCGTGCCCGTGATCCGTATCCCACCACGGTGACGTCGAGAAGGCCGTCGGCCTTGTTCGCTCCGGGGCAGATCTGCATTCCGCCGCCGTAGGATCGGCCGTTGCCCACCGCAACCAGTGTGGCGTCCACCTGCACGGTGGCGTCGTCCAGTTCGATCGAATAGTCCAGGGGACGAAGCCGCGTGAGTTCCGCCAGCATGGCCAGGTTGTACCGCATCGGCCCCTTGGGCCACGTCATCCGATTGGCCCGATCGGTGACGAGCGAATCGAAACCGCTCGCCACCACCGTGCCCGCCCAGACGACCGCACCGTCCGTGAGCGTGATCCGGGCGAGATCCGACTCCTGGACCTCACCGTCCGCGATCACATCGGCCGCCGCGACCGGATCGCCGACGGGAACCCCGAACTCGCGCGCATGATCGTTTCCGGTGCCTGCGGGGATCAACCCGATCGGTGTTCCCGACCGTGCCGCGGCCTGCAAGCCGATGCTGATCGCACCGTCCCCACCGACGACGACCAGCGCATCGGTGCCGTCATCGATAGCCCGGCGGGCGAGCGTGCGCGCATGATCGGCGTCGGTCCCGATGATCTCGGTGACCGTCACACCGCGTTCACGCAGCCGCCCCACGCCCTTACGTCCGGCGACCGGGGCGTGGCCGTGCCCGGCCAGCGGGTTGATCAGGACCGTGACCCGCTCGACGGTCTTCCTCGTGCTCACGGAATCAGCTTCCCGGGATTGAGGATGCCGGCCGGGTCCACCGCATCCTTGATGGCCCGCAGGATGGTGACCCCGAGGTCGCCGATCTCCTTCCGCATCCACGGGCGGTGGTCGACGCCGACCGCGTGGTGATGCGTGATGGTCCCGCCGGTGGCGACGATCGCGTCACCCGCAGCAGTTTTCGCTTGTCGCCACTGTTCGAGTGGGTCGGCCGCCTGAGCGCAGACCACGGTGAAATACAGCGAGGCCCCCGTCGGATACGTGTGGGAGATGTGGCACAGGACGAGCGGTGGAGTGCCCTGCTCGGACAGCGCCGAGGTGAGCGCCGTCGTCACCGCAGCACGGAGCGCGGCGAGATTGCCCCAGTGCGTAGACGTTTCGAGGGTTTCACAAAGTGCACCGGCGTCGAGCAGGGAGTCGCGTAGATAAGGTGCATCGAAACGTCCGTGCTCCCAGCTGGTCCCGGGATCCGCACCCAACGACGTGCCTCCGTGCGCCTGCAGCACCGCGCGAGCCTCGGCCACCCGCTCGGCGGTGTGTGCGGCGGTGCCTTCGAACGTGGTGATCGCCAGGCAGCCACCGGCGACGGCCTCGTCACCGATCTTGTCCGTTGTCGCCAGATTCACACCGGTTTCGGCCTCGTCCGACAGTCGCAACACGGTGGGAACAGCACCTTCCTGCCGCAGGGCGCGCAGAGCGGCAGCGCCTGTCTCGAAGTCGGGGAAGTTCCAGCCCTCACGGACGGTCGACTCGGGAACGGCATGCACCCGCACGCGCACCCGGGTGATCACGCCGAGGGTTCCCTCCGAGCCGACGAACAACTCCCCCAGGTCCGGTCCCGCAGCGGACGCCGGCGCCCGTCCCGTGTCGAGAATGCCGGCCGGAGTGACGACGCGCAGCCCCTCCACCATGTCCTCGAACCGGCCGTAGCCGGCGGACGCCTGCCCCGAGGAACGGGTCGCGGCGAACCCGCCGATGGTGGCGAACCGGAAGCTCTGCGGGAAGTGCCCCAGCGACAAGCCGTGCACCCCCAACAGCTCTTCGGCACGCGGTCCCGTCACACCGGCGCCCAGGGTCGCGACACCGGACTCGGCATCGAGGTCGAGCAGGGTGTCGAACCTCCGCAGATCGAGCGACACGACGGCGGCGAATCGGTCGCGCACCGGATCGAGACCGCCTACGACGCTCGTGCCACCCCCGAACGGCACCACGGCGATCGCGTTGGCCGTGCAGTAGCGCAGCACTTCACCCACCTCGTCGTCGGTTCCCGGGGTGATCACCGCGTCGGGCGCATCCTGAGGTTCCGAGCTGCGGCGACGCAGCAGGTCGAGAGTGCTTTTTCCGCCGGCACGCAGGAGGCGATCGGTGTGCGCGGTACTGCAAAACCGCTCCCCGACGATGGTCGCCAGGGCGGCCAGGTCCTTCTCGAACAGGGCGCTCGGCGCAAGGACGACGTCGTCCGGGTTCCGCTCCGGAGCCTCGGTGATCGACACCCCCAGCGCCTGCTGCAGCAGGGCTTTGATCCCGTCGGAGAGAACCTTCCGATTCTCCGGCGCACCCCAGGCATCCCACTGCATCGGGGGTGCCGTCATGACGGCCTGATCATCCGATCGCTCATTACTCATGCGTTATAGTGTTACACATCATGTAAGAGTGTAACTAGGGCTTCAGCCTCGACCGCGCTCCCGCCACACCTGCCGGATGGGTCGCAACACCAGTCCCATCTGCCTGCGGGTCTTGCCGCGGGCCACTAGCACACCGATGATCGCGACCGCCCAGACCGGGTACTGCACCAGCCAGGCCACGCGGAACGCCACGAACGAGTACCCGCCCATCGCGTCGAGGATGAGCCCCATCGCCTGGATGACCAGCAACGAAGCGAGGAAGCCGCCGATGTTGACCATCCCCTGCGCGGTACCCATGCTGGTGCTCGGGTTGAACATGCGGGCGTAGTCGAACCCGATCATCGAACCGGGCCCGCCCACCGAAACGACCACCACGAGCAGGACCAGCATCCACATCGGCGCCGGCTCCGAAAGAGCGAGGACCGCGGTCCACATGCCGGCATTGCTGATCATGATCGACAACACGAGGTATGACCGGCGCATGGGGAAACGCCCACTGAGGACGCCGATGATCGGACCCGCGACGATCGCCGAGATCACCGACAGGGTCAGCAGCGAGCCTGCCTCCGCCGCTGATAGACCCTGCGCCGACCGCAGGTACGGCACCCCCCACAGCAGCGCGAACGTGGTCATCGAGAACTGCGTGCCCATGTGCGTGAAGAAACCGAGCCGAGTGCCGGGACGCGCCCACACGGTTCTGATCTGCCGCCCCACCTCCCGCAGTCCCGCGGGCGCGGCCACTACCTCGAGGCCCGGCGGCGAGTTCCGGATCACCGAGGCGGCCAGCACGAAGGACAGCAACCCCAGTGAGGCGGCGCTGCCGTAGGCGAAGTTCCACCCGGGACCGTTGAGCAACAGCATCAGCGGCAATGCCGACAGGATCTGGCCGATCTGCCCGAAGATGCCGGTCAGCTGGGACACCAGCGGGACGCGTCGCGGCGCAAACCATTGCGGCACCAGACGCAGCACCGAAATGAACGTCATCGCGTCGCCGATCCCGACGAGCACCCGCGCCGCAATGGCGATCGGCAGCGATTCGGTGACCGCGAGAAGCATCTGCGCCGACGCCATGATGAGGGCGCCGGACGCGATCATGCGCCGCGAACCGTACCGGTCGAGGAGTACCCCCGCCGGAATCTGCATTCCCGCGTACACCACGATCTGCAGCACGACGAAGCTGGAGAGCACGCTCGGACTGATCGAAAACCGTTCCGTCGCAGCGAGACCCGAAACACCGAACGACGTGCGGTGGAGAACGGCGACGATATAGGCAATGACCCCGACACCCCACACCAACCACACTCTGCTCATCGCAGATCAAACTACTCCCCGGCGACCGCTACCCGCCGGTTGCGCTACTCCCGCCCGAAGGACACCCACTGGGGATCGGCCGAGCGGGGGCCGACCGTGAGATCGGCGAGCAGGTCGAGACGGGCGATCTGGTCGTCGGTGAGCGTCAGCGCGAGCGCACCGGCATTCTCGGTGACGCGGGCAGCGAACCGGGTCCCGGGAATGGACACCGTCGGCAGCCCGAATGCGCGTCCTTTCGCGTCGAGCCACGCCAACGACACCTGGGCGGGGGTCGCCTCGAGTTCCGCGGCCACCTCGCGAACGACGTCGAGCACCTTCGAGTTCGCGGTCAGTGCGTCGTCACCGAAGCGCGGGAAGCGCCGGCGCAGGTCGTGCTCGCCCAGGGCGGCCGGGTCGTAGGTGCCGGTGAGGAAGCCGCGGCCGACCGGCGAGTACGGGACGAATCCGATGCCGAGCTCGGCCGCCGCCGGGACGACGTGCCGTTCCACGTCGCGGCTCCAGATACTCCACTCGCTCTGGATCGCGGCGATGGGATGCACTCCCGACGCTCGCCGCAGTTCGTCCCCGGTGGCCTCCGACAGTCCGATGTGCAGGACCTTGCCTGCGGCGACCTGCTCGGCGATAGCCCCGACGGTCTCCTCGATCGGCACGGTCGGGTCGACGCGGTGCAGGTAGTAGAGGTCGACGTGGTCGACACCGAGCCGGGCCAGCGAAGCCTCGAGCGCCTGCGCCACGTACTCGGGCTTGCCGTTGATACCTCGCTGACCGTTCGCGATGTTGCCCACGAGACCGAACTTGGTGGCCAGCTGCACTTCGTCGCGGCGTTCCTTCAGGACCTTGCCCACCGCCACCTCACTGGCACCTCCGCCGTACACGTCGGCCGTATCGATGAACGTCACGCCGATGTCGATTGCATGGTGCAGAGTCGCGAGGGCGTCACCGGGATCCACGGGTCCGTACACCGGGGCGACGGACATGGCGCCATATCCCTGCGCACTCACGGTCAGCCCTTCGGACAATTGCACGGTGGGGAGGGAGTTACTCATGCCGACCATCTTTACCGACTGGGCAGCACCGTGCACCGTCTGGAATCGCACTGATCGATATGCGGATCGGGTGGCTCCGGCCTGCCACGGGATTCGGGCGACCGGGCTGTCGGCGCGCGCCTAGGCTGTGACTCATGACAATCTCGGATCCGAAACCCCGCAGCCGCGACGTCACCGACGGACTGGAGAAGACCGCAGCCCGTGGAATGCTCCGCGCGGTGGGCATGGGCGACGACGACTGGGGGAAATCGCAGATCGGCGTCGCATCGTCGTGGAACGAAATCACCCCCTGCAACCTCTCGCTCGACCGCCTCGCGAAGTCGGTGAAGGACGGGGTTCATTCCGGCGGTGGATACCCGCTCGAGTTCGGCACCATCTCCGTCTCCGACGGGATCTCCATGGGACACGAGGGCATGCACTTCTCCTTGGTGTCGCGTGAGGTGATCGCCGACAGCGTCGAAACGGTGATGCAGGCCGAGCGCCTCGACGGTTCGGTCCTTCTCGCCGGGTGCGACAAATCGCTGCCCGGGATGCTGATGGCCGCCGCCCGGCTCGACCTGGCCAGCGTCTTCCTCTACGCCGGCTCCATCCTGCCCGGTATCGCGAAACTGTCCGACGGCAGCGAGAGACAAGTCACCATCATCGACGCGTTCGAAGCGGTCGGCGCCTGCTCCCGCGGACTGATGAGTCGTGAGGATGTCGACACCATCGAGCGCGCCATCTGTCCCGGCGAAGGTGCCTGCGGCGGAATGTATACCGCCAACACCATGGCCAGTGCCGCCGAAGCACTGGGTATGTCCCTTCCCGGCAGCGCCGCTCCCCCGGCGACCGACCGCCGTCGGGACGGGTTCGCCCGGCGCAGCGGCGAAGCGGTGGTCGAACTGCTTCGCCGAGGCATCACCACCAGCGACATCCTCACCAAAGAGGCATTCGAGAACGCGATCGCCGTCGTCATGGCGTTCGGTGGATCCACCAACGCCGTCCTGCACCTTCTCGCCATCGCTCACGAAGCCGGGGTCGAACTCACCCTCGACGACTTCAGTCGGGTCGGAGCACGTGTCCCGCACCTGGCGGATGTCAAACCGTTCGGCTCGCACGTCATGACGGATGTCGACCACATCGGCGGTGTTCCCGTCGTCATGAAGGCACTCCTCGACGCCGGACTCCTCCACGGCGACTGCCTGACGGTCACCGGCAAGACCATGGCGGAGAACCTCGCGGACATCGCGCCCCCGGACCCGGACGGCAAGGTGCTTCGCGCGATGAGTTCACCCATCCACCCGACCGGTGGCATCACGATTCTGAAGGGTTCGCTCGCACCCGGGGGTGCTGTGGTGAAGTCGGCGGGTTTCGACTCCGACGTGTTCACCGGCACCGCCCGCGTCTTCGACCGCGAGCGAGCCGCCATGGACGCCCTCGAGGACGGCACCATCACCAGCGGTGACGTGGTCGTCATCCGCTACGAGGGACCCAAGGGCGGTCCCGGGATGCGGGAGATGCTGGCCATCACCGCCGCGATCAAGGGCGCGGGCCTCGGAAAGGACGTGCTGCTCCTCACCGACGGCCGCTTCTCCGGCGGCACCACCGGCCTGTGCGTCGGCCACGTCGCACCCGAGGCAGTCGACGCGGGGCCCATCGCCTTCGTGCGCGACGGCGATCAGATTCGGCTCGACGTGGGCACCGGAACGCTGGACCTGCTCGTCGACGAGGACGAGCTCACCGCCCGGAAGAACGGGTGGGAGCCGCTCCCGCCGCGCTATACCCGTGGCGTTCTGGCCAAGTACACCAAGCTGGTCGGCTCCGCTTCCGGCGGCGCTGTCTGCGGGTAGGCGCTCCGCGCCCGTGCGCCTTTTTGGGCTCTACTGCTGTGATCGTGGGTGGAGTTCGGTGCGGGTGAGGGCGCACGCCGTTGTCCCAGTAGCGTTCTGGCTTGTCTAGGGTCAGTCGGCTACATATGTGGGGAACGGCGTGCGCGAAGCCAGGATATGGCGTCAGGTGTTGGGTGTCGAAAAGACGGTGATCGAGGGCGTCGATTTCGACGACACGGCCGGGGCGGTGATCGTCGCGGTCCGGCCGCAGGCCCGGGCCCGGTCCCGGTGCGGGGTGTGTGGTCGTCGGAGCCCCGGTTACGACGGTGGCACCGGTCGGCGGCGGTGGCGCGGCCCGGACTGCGGCCTGGTCCGCACCTTCGTCGAGGCCGACGCACCGCGGGTGTGCTGCCGCGAACACGGAGTCACGGTGGCCGCGGTGCCCTGGGCCCGGCACCGGGCCGGGCACACCTACGCGTTCGACCAGACGGTGGCGTGGCTCGCCACCCATACCTCGAAGGCCGCGACGTGTGAGTTGATGCGCACCGCGTGGCGCACGGTCGGGACGATCGTGGACCGGGTGTGGGCCGACACCACACCCGCCCGGGACCCGCTGGCGGGGCTGCGGCGGATCGGGATCGACGAGATCTCGTACAAGAAGGGCCACAAGTATCTGACGGTCGTCGTCGACCACGACTCCGGCCGGCTGGTGTGGGCGGCCCCGGGCCGTGACGCGGCGACCCTGTCCGGGTTCTTCGACCTGCTCGGGCCCGAACGGTGCGCGAAGATCACCCACGTCACCTCGGACGCGGCCGGATGGATCGGGTCGGTGGTGACCCGGTTCTGCCCGGATGCGGTGCGCTGCGCGGATCCGTTCCATGTGGTCGCCTGGGCCACCGAGGCCCTCGACACGGTGCGGCGGGCGGCGTGGAACCGGGCACGGTCCACCGAGAACGCCTCCCGCGGCGGTGGGTGGAAACCGCGGCGTCGCCCGAAGGCCGGCCCGGCTCGGTCGGTCAAACGCAGCCGGTGGGCGTTGCTGAAGAACCCGGACGCCCTCACCGCGCAGCAGCAGGCGGTGCTGCGGTGGATCGAACTCCACGATCCGGTCCTGCACCGCGGCTACCGGCTCAAGGAGAGTTTGCGGTTGATCTTCCAGCTCCCGGTCGAGCAGGCCGCTGCCGAACTCGACCGCTGGATCGACTGGGCCCGGCGGTGCCGGATCCCGGCGTTCGTCGCGTTGCAGAAAAGCATCCTCGTCCACAGACCCGCGATCCTCGCCGCCATCGAGCACGGGCTCTCGAACGGTCGGATCGAATCGGTCAATACCAAGATTCGCCTCATCACCCGCCGCGGATTCGGGTTCCACACCCCCGAGGCCGTCATCGCACTCGCGATGCTCAGCCTCGGGGGCGCCCGCCCACAATTACCCGGCCGAATCCACCCACGAATGAGTCAGTAGAGCCCCTTTTTGGTTGCTCCCACTACCAGAAAGGCGCACGAGCGCCGAAGGCGCCTAAATGGGCCGGAAGCCTGCGCCCGGACCGCCGCTCGCATTCATGTCGCCGACGATCACCGACATGTTGGTTCCGATCTCCGGGCCGATGCATGGAGCAGCCAGATACGCGTTGACCATGGCAACGAGGGTGGTACCGACGACCATCGGTGCACCGGAATCGCCCTCCACCACACACGTCTGCGACCACGTCTCCTGCGTTTGCATCAGGTCGCCGTACACGATTCCGCAGGTGTTGCCGGTGGTTCGCCCTTCCTTGCATGCGACCTGCGGGAAGCTGGCCGGGGCACCGATCTGGGTGATGGTGACATTGCCGACCCGATTGACCGGCACCACCTTCGCCCGATCGAACTGGATCACCGCGTAGTCGAGCGCCGGGTTCGACGCCACGAACCTGCCCACCACTCCGGTGTCCAACGCAGCTTCGGAGACCACGGTCGAACCGACATCACCACAATGGCCCGCCGTCAAACCGACCAGGCGACCGCCACTGTCATTCCCGATGGTGGTGAGCGTGCACACCAACTCGTCATTCATCACGATCCCCGACCCACCCCCGAGGACCGCCGGAGGCGCGGCCGTCGCGATACCACTGCCAAGAAAACCCAGAATTCCCACCGTGGCTGCAACAACCGCCGCGAATCGTTTCAACATTGTTCGAACCTTCCCGGAAAATGAGCCCCGACGGCCGCGTGTCTCCCCATAAGAATCCCACCCCGCCCATTGCGCGCGTGGGGGAATGCGACGGAGAATCGCGACCGCCAGCTCACTTACCGGCGCCGAGCGCCACAGCTCACTCGCCGGCGCCGAGCGCCACAGCTCACTCGCCGGCGCCGAGCGCCTCCAGCGCCTTCCGGGCGTCCTCGAGTTGCCTGCTCAGCTCCTCGACCCTCGCCGCGGCGAGGTTGCGCGCCGCAACGATGATCGACTCGACGGCCTCGATCGCCGTCTCCTCACCAAGTTCGCGCACGGCGCGCTCCACGGCCTCCGGCGAGACGGGGACGGCCTTACCCGGGCGTTTGGCGCCGTGCGCGACGGTGACACTCCAGTCGTTGTCCGCGCCGGCGTGGATGGTGACGCTCACGCCGGCGGGGGCTTTCTTCGTGGTCCGTTTCGCGGGCGTCGCGGCGGGTTTCGGTGCGGCAGCGACGGGCTCGGGCGCCGACACAGTGCTCGGCGCCGGAGCCTTGGCGGCGGGCGGGCCGGGCTCGATCTCCTGGTGGACAGCGGGCTTTGCGGGTGCGGTCGCGGCTGCGGTCTTCGGCGCCGGAAGGCGTTTCATCATGAGCTCCTCCGCTTCGAACGGAAGCTCGTCGTCGACACCCTTGGGCCGAATCATCACCGTATTACCCTGCACCGAAAGAGCTCTCGCCGACGCGCCTGCTTCGAGACGAAGACTCGGCATCGCCTCGCGCAGATACACGGTGGCGCGTCTGCCCTCCGCGATCGCGGCAGCGAGGGTCTCGAGATTCTCCGCTGTCAGGTGATCCGGTGTGGCGGCTGCACCGGAACGTCTACGGGGCGGCATGGCGCTGTCCTTTCTGGGGTGATCTCGCGAACGGGCTCGTGAGCCCAGCAACTCTCGCACACACCACCGACGTTTCCGCACCGGGCGGGCCCGCACAATGGCAGATTGAGAGCAGATCGAAGGCAAGGCATGCGCACGCGAGAGGACAGCAGTGGTCGCGGACACCAATGACGACGAGACGGCGACGGTTCCGGAGGTCGAGCCGAGCCTGCTCCGCGACATCCAGGCCGACCTGGAGGAGTCGCTGCTCGGTGGCCCTCGGCGATACACCCGGCTGGAGATCGCCGAGTTCGCGGGAGTGTCGGTCGAACGGGCGGACCGACTGTGGGTGTCCATGGGTTACGCAGTGGACACCGACCCACACGGGGTGATGTTCACCCAGGGAGACATCGAAGCCCTGCGCACCATCGCGTCTCTCGTCGATCGAGGGATCATCTCGCCGGACCGCGAAGTGGCGGCTGCCCGTGCGCTCGGCCAATCGATGTCCAGGCTGGCCGAGTGGCAGGTGTCGCTGATCAGCATCCACATCATCGAACAGCTCGCCGGCTCCACCGATAGTGACCCGGAAGCGATCCGGCGGCAGGTGCGCGAACTGACCGCCGACATCCTGCCCGCGGTCGAGTCGCTGCAGGCTTACGTATGGCGACGGCACATCGCATCCACGACGGGCCGCAACGTCGGCAACCCGGGCGAGGAAGTGGCGAGCCGCACCCTGGTCGTCGGCTTCGCGGATATCGTCGGGTACACCTCGCTCACCCGCCAATTGGGCGCGCGGGATCTCGCCGACCTGCTGGAACGGTTCGAGTCGGCTTCGGCGTCCGTGATCAGCGGACATCACGGCTGGGTGGTGAAGACCGTGGGCGACGAGGTGATGTTCGCGGTCGAGTCGCCGGCCGACTCCGCCGCCATCGCCTTCACTCTTCAGGAACAGGTACTCCCCGACGAGGGCGACCCGAATCTCCGGGTGGGCCTCGCGATGGGACCGGCTCTCGTACGATTCGGGGATCTCTACGGCTCCGTCGTCAACACCGCGGCGAGACTGACAAGTTCGGCACGTCCCGGCACGGTGCTGATCGACGACGAGCTCGCCGGCGCACTGGCCGACACCCCCGGCTGCTATCTCAAGCAGCTACGTCCACGACGGGTCCGGGGCATACGGCGGCTCGAGCAGTACGTGCTGCGACGAGACCGCGAAGGCTAATTCTCTGGTGTCAGCTTCCGAAGGGCAGGGTTCCCGGCGGAATGGAGTATCCACTGCTTCCTGCGGCTACCCCGCCCCACGCACCGAGGATCCAGTTGAGTGCTTCAGTGATCATCGAGAAAGCCCTTCCCACATCATCTTGTCGACACGACCGGCAATTGGGTGCCGGGCGCAGGTGCCACGGTAACGAGGCGGTCCCGAGCTGTCGACGTCACAGAGCCTGAGCTGGCGGAACCTCGGCGATCACCGGCGACGGCCGCAACGCGATCTGCGCGGCCCGCGCGGCCAGAAAGTCGTCGACGATCCGTTCGCAGGCCTCCCGGCCCAGCGGGGTCAGCGTGGCGAGGCGAGTGAAGACGAGTGGGCCGACCAGTTGCGCGAGCGCGAGGTCGTAGTCGAACTCACCGAGCTGCTCGGCGGCCTCCGGTGTCCCGAAGATCCGGTCGAACGCCGCGCGGTACTGTTCCACGATCGTCTGCCTCAGCGTGCGCAGTTCCGGCTTGTCCGACTCCAGCGCGGCCGCACTGGAATAGTCCTCCAGCGCCGGGCCCATTCCCAGCCAGCACATCGCGGTGACGTGCATCGGCGCGCTCTCGATCAGGGTGGCCTGACTGACCATCAACTCGACCAGCTGGTCCCGGAGATCGCCCTCCTCGGACACGGTCGGCGCGGGTGGGATGAGTCGTCCGAATGCAGCGGCCACCAACTCTGTGCCGTTGCCGAAATGCCGGTACAGCGTGGCGCGCGCCACCTTCGCCAGTGCGGTCACGGCATCGATGGTGACGGCTTCCGTACCGCCCTTGGCGAGCAAGGTCGTCGCCGCGTCGAGAAGCCTCGCGCGGGAACGCTGCTTGCGGGGATCCTGCTCGGTCATCTGCGCCGCCGTTCTCGCCGTGGTCACCACTTGTGAACTGACAGTCTACCAACGATACTGACAGTCTCATTTCCTACCGGGAGGACCACCGTGCATCCTCGCAACGAGGCACCACAGGCACAGGCCGACCAACCGGACACGACTGGATGGACGTTCCGGCAGATATGGATGCTGACGGTTTCCTGCTGCGCGGTCGCGCTCGTCGTCGCAGCGATGGCGGCGCTGAACACGGCATTGCCGGACCTGGCACGCGACACCGGGGCCACCCAAAGTCAGCTCACCTGGATCGTCGACGGCTACACCCTGACGCTTGCGGCCCTGCTCCTGCCCGCAGGCGCGCTCGGGGATCGGTACGGCCGCCGTGAACTCCTCATGCTGGGCCTGCTCGTTTTCGGCGTCGCCACCGCGGTGCCGCTCATCAACGACGCGCCCGAGTGGATCATCGGATCGCGAGTGGCCGCGGGAGTGGGGGCAGCCTTCGTGATGCCCGCGACGCTGTCGTTGCTCACAGCGGGTTTTCCGACGTCGCAGCGCGGGCGTGCGGTGGGCATCTGGTCCGGCGTGGCCGGTTCGGGTGCTATCGCCGGAATGCTGGTGTCCGGTGCGCTGCTCGAAAAGTGGTCGTGGATGGCGATTTTCGTCAGCCTGGCGGTGGTGTCCGGGCTCATCCTGCTGGTCAGCTTCACCATCTCCTCGTCCAGGGACGCGAGCCACGCTCCGCTGGACCTGCCCGGTACCGCTTTGATCGTGACCGCCGTCGGCATGTTCGTCTTCGGCACCATCGAGGCCCCGCATCGGGGCTGGCTGGATCCTGTCGTCCTGGTTCTGCTCATCGGCGGACTCGTCGCCGCGGGCGCTTTCGCCTGGGTGGAACTCCGCCGAGAACATCCCCTTCTCGACGTGCGGTTGTTCGGCAATCGCGCCTTCGGGTCGGGGTCGATGTCACTGCTCCTGCAGTTCCTCGCCTCCCTCGGGCTCTTCTTCCTGGCGATCCAGTACCTGCAGTTGGTGTTGGAGTACTCGCCCCTGCAGTCCGCGCTGGCGCTCGCTCCCATTGCGGTGCCGGTCGTCATGATGTCCGCCGTCATGCCGCTGGTCGTCCCGCACGTCGGCCTCCGGCCACTCCTGGCGGCCGGCACCGCCATCCTCGGCGCCGGAATCTTCCTGCTGGTTCGCTTGGATGCGGATTCGAGTTATCTGGAGGTGTCCTTCCCCCTCATCGTCGCGGCCTTGGGCATCGGGCTGTGCACCGCACCTGCCACCGCCGCGATCGTCCAGAACACTCCCGACGCCAAGCAGGGCGTCGCCTCTGCCGTCAACGACGCCGCCCGCGAGATCGGGTCGGCCATCGGAGTGGCCCTGGCCGGCAGCATCCTCGCCACCGGCTACAGCCGGAACGTCCAGCCGGCGGTCGACGCACTTCCCGAACAAGCGAAGGAACCGGTCTCCGGCTCACTGGCTGCCGCGCTGCACGTCGCCGACATGGCGGGCCCACAGGGCGAGCAGCTGGCGACGTTCGCGCGCGACGCATTCCTGAAGGGAATGGACGAGGCCTCCGTCGTCTTGGCCGGAGTGTTGTTCGCCTCCGCGGTTTTGCTCGGAGTGTGGGCGCCCGGTCGCCGACACCCGTCGGTTCGCGTCGATGCGGCCGAGCGGGACGCCGCCGAGAGAACGGCCGACGTCGACTGAATGAACGTTGCCCTTGTGACCCCTCTCATTGTATCGTTCAGTATCAGTAACACGCTGTCACACTTAATTGACCGCACCGGCCACTGATCAAGGGGTAGTCATGACCGCATCGATTGTCGTCTCCGACCGCGAAGAGACCGCTCAGCGCCTGCTGGCGTCCTCGGCCCGCAAGTCCTACGACCCGATGGTGGAGGTCGACTGGGAAGCACCCATTCCCGACGACAAGTTCGGGCTCACGCCCGAGTGGAGCACCCTGTACGGCACCGCGCTGTGGGACGAGATGACCGACGCGCAGAAAATCGAGCTCACCAAGCACGAGGCGGCGAGCGTCTCGAGCGTCGGGTTGTGGTTCGAGATCCTGTTGATGCAGATGCTGCTCCGCGACGTGTACGGGCGCGACAAGCACTCCCGGCACGTGCAGTTCGCTCTCACCGAGGTGGCCGACGAGTGCCGCCACTCGGTGATGTTCGCCCGCGCCGGCGAACGCCTCGACATGCCGAGTTACGGCCCGCACCCCGTGATCCACAAGCTCGGACGTATCTGGGGTGGCTTCTTCAAGGGCGCCAATGCGTACGCCAGCGTGATGGCCGCCGAGGAGATTCTCGACATGATGCAGCGCGACTTCATGAAGGACGAGCGGGTCCAGCCCGTCACTCGGACGGTGAGCAAGATCCACGTCCTCGAGGAAGCCCGGCACATCCGCTTCGCCCGTGAGGAAGTCGGACGACGCATCGAGGGCGCCAGCTGGGCACGACTGCAGCTGGAGCGCCTCAACACGGCCGTCGTCGTCTACTTCGTCATGAAGAGCATGATCCGCAAAGAGGTGTACTCGAATGCCGGCCTCGATCCGGAGCGCGCCATCGCCGAGGCCAAGCGGAACCAGCACTACAAGGACACCGTCCGCACGTCCGGTTCCAAGCTGATGCAGTTCCTCGACAGCGTCGGCCTCGTCGGCGGCCCGTCCAAGCGGCTGTACAAGAAGGTCCATCTGCTCTGAGTCGGCTGGGCACAGTGTCCAGATAGGACACACCGGTCGAGGTGATTTCGAGTACGCGTGCCGAAGGGATGTCGAAGAACATTCCCGCCACGCGCACTCGTCCCTCGGCCGCTGCTGCGCCGACCACCGGATGCCGCTGCAGGGTCTGTAGCTGTACCGCGACGTTGACCATTCCCAACCGGTCCACTTCGTCGAAGCCGAGCTCCTCAGCCGCACGTGCCACCGGATGACCACTGAGGAACGCCTTGTGACTCGGCTGCGCGAACGTCAGCCACTGCTCGACGGGCCCCTGCTCGGTGAGGGAGTGATCGTCTCGCTGTCCTCCCTGCCCGAGTACGGCTTTCATGGCGCCGCACCCCGAGTGGCCGCACACGATGACGGAGCTGACGTTCAGTTCCTCCAATGCGAACGTCAGCCCGGCTTCGACCGACACGTCCTGTCGGCCCACCGGGACGAGATTGCCGACATTGCGCACCGTGAAGAGATCGCCCGGACCGCTGCTGGTGATCACGTTGGGCACGATGCGGGAATCGGAACAGGTGAGGAACAGCGAATCGGGGCTCTGGCCGTCCTTCAGGTCGTCGAGGTGCGACTGTAGGTGCGCGGCGTTGCGCCGGTGGTATTCGGCCACTCCCGCCAGCAGTGGGCGCAGGGCGACCGGCGTGGAGTCGTCTGCGAGAGTGCCGCGGCTGCCAGCTTTTCCAGGGGGCAAACCTCCGGGCGCTCGCCACTCCGACCCCGCGCTGTGGAGGCGCGTCACCGACGGAGTCCATGTCGACGGTGCCGAGAGCGTCGATCACCACAATTCCACCCGACCGCTCATGGTGCCGCTTCCACTCGTCGATCGCCTCGAACATGGCGTGGTCCAGAAAGTCGACAGCCAGTTCCACGGTGACGTGCGCACCGTCGGGCACCTTCGCGAGCAGCCCGGTCAATGCGGGCATGGACAGGAAACTGCATGACCCCTCGACGGTCACGCGCCACCGGCCGGAGCCCTCGGATTCGGAACCACCGATGGGCTCGGCACGCATCCTCGGGTGGATGACCCGCCACAGCAGCAGGATCACGGCGAGAGCCAGGCCGAGGAGCACTCCCTCGAGCAGGTTGAGGAAGACGACACCCGCCACGGTGACCCCGTACACCCAGAGGTCGCCGGTGCGCCGGGCCGTGCGCAGGTCGGCGAGCTTGACGAGCTGGATACCGATCACGATGAGCAGTCCGGCGAGCGCGGCCATCGGGATCTGCTGGACCAGCGCGGTCAGCAGCGCGGCGAAGACGAGAATCCACACTCCGTGCAGTACCGCGGACGCCCGGGTTCGGGCACCCGCCGCGACGTTGGTGGAACTCCGCACGATCACACCGGTGACCGGCAGTCCGCCGATCAGCCCCGAGACCATGTTGGCCGATCCCTGGCCGACGAGTTCCCGGTTGAATTCGGTTCTTTCGCCGCCGTGCATCTTGTCGACCGCGACTGCGGAGAGCAGGCTCTCGACGCTGGCGATCAGCGCCACCGTGAGCACACCGGTTGCCACCGCCAACCACGGGCCTTGCGGCATCGCAGGTAGCGACAGCGCGTCGAACAGCGAGCCGTCCAACGTGATTCGATCGACGTCGAGCGGAAGAACCAGTGAGGCAAGGGTGGCCACCGCTACCGCGACGAGCGGTCCGGGGAGCATGCCGAACTTGGGTGGCACCCTCTTCCACAGCAACAGGATGGCGATCACGGCCGATCCGATGAGAACCTCGCCGTATCGTGCGGATGCGAGCTGAGACGGAAGCTGCGTGATGTTGGCCCACGTCGAGCTGTGTGATCCACCTCCGAGGAGAACGTGAATCTGCTGAAGAGCGATGGTGATTCCGATCCCGGCCAGCATTGCATGGACCACGACGGGGGCGATCGCCAAGGCAGCTCGCGCAATTCGACTGAGCCCGAAGATGATCTGCAGGAATCCGGCCGCGACGGTGATGGCACAGGTGGCGCGCCACCCGAAGGTTCCCACCAATTCTGCTACTACGACGGTCAATCCGGCCGCCGGACCGCTGACCTGAAGGGGTGATCCGCCGATCGATCCGGCCACCACGCCGCCGACGATCGCGGCAATGAGGCCAGCCATGACCGGGGCATCGGATGCGATGGCGATTCCGAGCGACAGCGGCAGGGCTACGAGGAAGACGACGAGCGAGGCCGGCACGTCGTACCGGGCGTTGCGTCGCAACCTCTCACCGAGGGTCGGTCCGGGGACGGCAGCGGATGGGGGCGCTTTCTCATTCTCGAGGATCGACATGTCGACACCTTACGGTGACGACCGGGCGAAACGCCCGAATCGGATGCCGTCCTGTGGCATGTGTCACCGACACTGAAGGTTTCGCGCGAACACAACGAAAACAACTGGACAACAGGCATATACATCGGGACCCTGTCGTCCTGCCCTCCGGCCGAGGCCGGACGTTCGCTCCGCCCACAACGTCTCACGGCACCTCGTGCACCATATGCTTCGCCTACCGCGCGGGGTATCGTGGGAGAGGAAAGCAGCCCCGAGGGAGCACCATCATGAAGCTCGCACTGTCGACGACTTTGCACACCTCGTTCGATGACGCCGTCGAGCGCACCCGCCAGGCTCTGGCCGAGCAGGGTTTCGGAGTGCTCACCGAGATCGATATGAAAGCCACCCTGAAGGCGAAGCTCGGTGAGGATATGGAGGACTATCTGATCCTCGGAGCCTGTAATCCGCCGCTCGCGCACCGCGCGGTCGACGTGAATCGGCAGATCGGCTTGCTCCTGCCCTGCAACGTGGTGGTGCGCGCCGATACGTCCGACGAGAACACGATCATCATCGACGCGATGAATCCGGCGCTGATGGTGTCCGTGGCCGAGGAGCAGGGCCTCTGTGAGGTCGCAGACGAGGCCACCACCAAGCTACAGGCAGCCATCGACGCCCTCACCGCGCAGAACGCCTGACCACGCCGCCGCCGAAGTCAGCGCACCTTCGGCGTCTTCCTCGTGCTCACAGCGATCCGATTCCAGGCATTGATCGTGAGAATCAGGGAGATGAGCTGAGCCAGCTCGGACTCGTCGAAATGCTCCTCCGCCTGCTCATACACCGAGTCGGGGACGAATCCGTCGGTCAACACCGTGATCGACTCGGCCAAGGCGAACGCCGCCCGCTCCTTCTCGGTGTACAGGCCGTGCGCCTCCTCCCAGGCGTTGAGGAGAAACAGCTTCTGTTCACTCACCCCGATCTTCCTGGCGTCGGCAGTGTGCATGTCGATGCACCACGCGCAATGGTTGATCTGGGAACACCGGGTGAGTACCAGCTCGACCAGCTCGGGGTCGAGTCCCTGACGAGCCGCGGCGTCGAGGGCGATCATTGCCTTGTATACGGCGGGCGCCTTCTTCGCGATGTCTACCCGCGTCTTACGTTCCGTTGTGGTCATACGACAAGACTATGCGGCCAGTAGCCCAGATTCATGGTTCAATCCGGTCATGGAAAGTTGGGCCAATTCGGGCGTGGGACGGGATCTCCACCTCGACATGGCGTCCTCCTCCGGCACTCCTTCGACCACGCCGCGCGCCGACCTGGTCACGGCGCTGCGCACGGCCATCCGTTCGGGCCGACTCCGGCCCGGCACCGTCCTGCCGCCGTCGCGCACCCTGGCGGTCGACCTCGGTCTCGCACGCAACACGGTGGCAGGCGCGTACGCCGAGCTCGTCGCCGAAGGCTGGCTCACCGCACGCCAGGGTTCGGGCACCCGGGTGGCGGACCGCGCCCGGGAGCCGCAGCAAACACCCCGCATGCGTCGGGGCGTCCCACCTCCACCACCGATGAGTCTGATGCCCGGCTCCCCCGATGTCGCAGAGTTCCCGCGAACCGCCTGGACAGCCGCGGCACGACGCGCCCTGACGGCGGCACCCCATGACGCGTTCGGCCCCGGCGACCCACGGGGACGGATCGAATTACGCCGCGCGGTAGCCGAATACGTCACCCGCACGCGAGGCGTCCGCGCCGACCCGGAGTCCGTCGTGGTGAGCGCGAGTTCCGGACACGGATTGTGGCTGCTCGCCCGTGCTCTCGGCGGCCCGATCGGAGTGGAGAGTTACGGGCTACATCTGCACCGCGCACTCCTCGGTGATGCCGGGGTGGCCACCGTTCCGTTGGAACTCGACGATCGGGGCGCGCACCCGCCCGATGTGACAGGCCACTCTCTCACCGCGGCACTCGTCACGCCGGCGCACCAGTTCCCGACCGGTGGCCCGCTTCACCCCAGTCGGAGAACCGCTTTCGTGGACTGGGCGAGCAGTACCGGCGCGGTGGTGATCGAAGACGATTACGACGGCGAATTCCGCTACGACCGACAGCCCGTCGGTGCGCTCCAAGGTCTGGCGCCCGAACACGTGGTGTATCTCGGCACCGTGAGCAAAAGCCTGTCTCCCGCGGTGCGCGTGGGCTGGATGGTGCTCCCCGATCGGCTGATCGACGATGTGCTCGCGGTCAAGGGCGACTACGAAAGGTGGGTCAGCGCTACAGAACAGCTCACCCTCGCCGAATTCATCGGGTGCGGCGGGCTCGATCGGCACGTCCGTCGGATGCGCACCCTGTACCGCCGACGCCGCGACACCCTGGTTGCCACCCTCGCCGCCCGCGCACCGCACGTGCACGTCGCCGGCATCGCGGCCGGATTGCACGTCGTACTCGAACTTCCAGCAGGAACGGAGGAGGCCACGAGGGCACGCGCCGAGGCGCTGGGTCTGGCCGTCATCGGTCTGCGCACGTTCCGCCATCCGGATGCCGAAGACGATCGGCCGGACGGTCTCGTCGTCGGCTACAGCACACCGTCGTCCGCGCGCTTCACCGCCACACTCGACGCGCTGTGCCGTGCGCTGCCCACCCGTTGAGCGCATTTCCTATAGGACTAGTCGGAATGCGTGTCTTCCGGTTACAGTCTGTTCCGTGACCGACTTCCGCGCGATCGATTCCGGCGAGCTGCTGACGCGGCGCCGCCATGTCGATTTCGCATTGGTGTGTACCTCAGGGTGTCCGAGTCTCTGATCGGACTCATCCCGGCGTGACGTTTTCCCTCCGCCGGGCCAATCCCGTACACCCTCCGTTCGAAGGATCGCCATGTCTGCCACCGATACCGCGTCACTGTCACACCTGTCGTCCGTCATCGCCGCCACCTCCGACGCCGTTTCCCAGAATCCCGCCAACGCCCAGGTCGTCTTCCGCGCGTCCGCCCAGGCGCACGACGCTGTGGCCAGCACTGTCACTCTCGGCAAGTACCGCGTCGAGGTGGACGAACCGCCCGCGCTCGGTGGTGACAACGCCGCCGCCAACCCTGTCGAGTACTACCTCGCGTCGCTGCTGTCCTGCCAGGTGGTGACCTACCGCTTCTGGGCCGACAAGCTCGGAATCCGAGTGGACGACATCTCCGCCCGGGCCGAGGGAGATCTCGACGTGCGCGGGTTCTTCGGCTTCGACGAGTCGGTCCGTGCCGGGTTCGGCGAAGTGCGCGTCGTCGTGACACTGACCGGCCCCGACTCGCGGGAGCGCTACCGCGAGCTGCAGGAAGCGGTGGATGCACACTGCCCCGTCCTCGACCTCACCCGCAACCAGACCCCGGTCCACACCGTGGTCGAAACACTTACCAGCGAAAACTGATTCACCACTTCCACCTCACCGAATTCGGAGTACATCACTCGTGACCGAGAACATCGACCCCAGCATCAACTGGTCGTTCGAGACAAAGCAGATCCACGCCGGGCAGACGTCCGACGCCACCACGAAGGCGCGGGCACTGCCGATCTACCAGACCACCTCGTACACCTTCGACAACACCGATCATGCTGCCGCACTGTTCGGTCTGGCCGAGCCGGGAAACATCTACACCCGCATCATGAACCCCACCCAGGACGCCGTCGAGCAGCGCATCGCCGCACTCGAGGGGGGCGTCGCCGCGCTGCTGCTCTCGTCCGGACAGGCGGCGGAGACCTTCGCGATCCTCAACCTCGCCGAGGCCGGCGACCACATCGTCTCCAGCCCATACCTCTACGGCGGCACCTACAACCTCTTCCACTACACGTTGCCCAAGCTGGGCATCGAGGTGTCGTTCGTCGAGAATCCCGACGACCTCGAGCAGTGGGCGTCGGCCGTCCGGCCGAACACCAGGGCGTTCTACGGCGAGACCATCGCCAACCCCAAGAATCACATCCTCGATCTGCCCGGGATCTCGAAGGTCGCGCACGACAACGGCCTTCCCCTGATCGTCGACAACACGGTGGCCACACCGTACCTGCTCCAGCCGTTGAAGCACGGAGCCGACATCGTGGTGCATTCGGCCACCAAGTACCTCGGCGGGCACGGCACGGCGATCGCCGGTGTGATCGTCGACGGCGGCACCTTCGACTGGACCCAGGGCAGGCACCCGAACTTCACCACCCCCGACCCCAGTTACCACGGGGTCGTCTTCGCCGATCTGGGTGCTCCCGCATTTGCACTGAAGGCGCGCGTGCAGTTGCTGCGCGACCTCGGTTCCGCGGTGGCCCCGTTCAACGCGTTCCTCATCGCTCAGGGCATCGAAACGCTGAGCCTGCGTCTCGAACGGCATGTGGCCAACGCCCAGAAGGTCGCCGAATACCTCGAAGCCCGCAGCGAGGTGACGACGGTGGCCTACGCCGGTCTCGCGTCTTCACCCTGGCACGAGCGCGCACAGCAGCTGACCCCCAAGGGAGCCGGCGCCATCGTGACGTTCGAACTCGCCGGGGGCGTCGACGCCGGTAAGAAATTCGTCAATGCGCTGACCCTGCACAGCCATGTCGCCAACATCGGTGACGTGCGCTCCCTGGTGATCCATCCCGCGTCCACCACCCATTCGCAGTTGACTCCGGAGGAGCAGCTCGCCGCCGGGGTCACGCCCGGGCTGGTCCGCCTGGCCGTGGGCATCGAAGGGATCGACGACATCCTCGCCGACCTCGACGCCGGGTTTGCCGCAGCGAGCGTCTGATTCGGAAGACGAGAGGGTGCGGGGCGCTCGGCCCCGCACCCTCTCGCGTCGGATCATCCGCGCTCCTACCGACGCTCACTCGTGCCGAGGTACGCCCGACACCACGCGGGAAAGTGCGTGTAAGTCTTCTGTCAGCAGGCGGAACAGCCAGTACGCCGCGACGAACGCGAAGACACTTCCGACGCACAGCACACGTAGCGCGACCACCACGTGCGGTAGGTCTTCCGGGGGAATGAACGTTGCACCCGCGACACCGAGCAACGGCACCGCGGCGGCCGCGGCCAGGAAGAACATGCTGCGCCGACCCAGCCGGTGCAGCATGCGGGCGTCGGCAGTACTGATCTCCCCGTGCGGCAGGAAGACCGGGTACAGGCAGCGGACGGCATAGAAGTTGACGAAGAAGAACGGATAGACAACGGCGATGGCGCCGCAGACCAGTTGCGCGGCCGTGAAGTGGACGACCGTGTTCCACGGCACCTCACTTCCACTGATCTGCAGCGTGGCCGGGACGATGATGCCGGTCACCGCCCACAGTCCGAGACACAGTAGGGCGCATCGCTGTCCGAGCAGCAGGGTGTCTTTGCGGGCGCGGGCGAGGTGGCCGCCGTCATACGCCTTTCCCTTCCGCAGCCCACCGGCCACCGTGGTCAGATACAGCGTCATCGAGACCGTGCCCACCACCCCGATCACAAATGCCGTGACGTAGTCGATTCGGGTGATGCGCTCGAAACTGTTCTGCGCGGCGGGCGGTAGCTTACTGATGATCAGCGTGGTGTTGTGTTGATAGCTGTACAGAATTGCCAGGAGATTCGGTACGGCGATGGCGAGGAACATGATCGGGTGCGTCCACCGTCGCATCCGCAACCGCCAACTTCCCGGTGGTGGATCGACGAGATCGCGGGCGTGGGCATCGAGACACACGTCGAACTGTTGCGACATTTCGGCGCCGGTGGAGAACCGATCCGCCGGCTCGGGCTCGAGCGACTTCAGCAGCACTCGCCGCAGCGCGCTCGGGCAGTCGGCCGGCAGGTCCGCGATCGCGGGTTCGTGACGGCCGCGGCGTCGTTCGAGCATCGCGTCGAGGGTGGTGCGATCTCCGGGCGGGTGCGTTGCCGGTTCCGCGTCGGTGTCACCGGACGGTGTGTCGTCGAAAGGTTTTCTTCCGGTGAGCAGTTCCCACAGCACGACGGCAAGCGAGTACAAATCGCTTCGGGTGTCGAGGTCTGCCGCGGTCCCCGGCCGATCCGGGTGGATCGCCTCGAGCTGCTCCGGCGACATGTACGCGAGTGAACCACCGAAGTACGCGACCGGACTGGTTCCGGGAAGGGTCTCGCTGAAGCTGATGTTGAAATCGGCCAGCTTGGGGACGCCCTCTGCCGTCAGCAGCACGTTGGCGGGCTTGATGTCGCGGTGTAGAACACCGTGTGTGCCGGCGTAGTCGAGGGCCTCGGCCAATCGGCGGCCGAGCCACGCCACGGTCTCCGGCCACGACAGGCCTGCGACTTCCTCACGTACCCGGGATTCACTGGGCCGTATCTCGCCCTTGCTGACCAACTCCCGATCGACTGCCTCCAGCAGCAGAAGTCCGGTACGCAGGCCGGGCGCCGTCTCGCGCACTCGCGCGACCACCCCGAGCAACGTGCCACCCGGCACATACTGCATGTACAGCAATCGCAGCATTCGATCCGCGAGGAGGCGCTGATCGAAGACCCGGACGATGTAGTCGTGATCGAACTGGGCGAGGGTTTGCGGCTCGGTTCCGTGGTCCTCGGAAATCTTCACCGCGACCAGTCGTTGCATCGACCGCTGACGGGCGAGGAAGACCCGGGCAAACGCTCCCCGCCCCAGGACCGTCATCAAGTCGAAGTCGTCGACCCGCTGCCCGACGTCGAGATCGCCGAGTTCCGTACTCCTCGGCGGCGGCGCCGCGGAGGTGTGTTCGAGGTGGTGAATCGAGGTGCTGTGGTACTCGCCGGTGCTCAGCAATTTTTCGAGTTCGTCGGCCTGCGCCGGGAACGTCCGCGTGTATTCCGAGGCGTCGACCGGCTGACCGCTCCGCCGGCGTAGATGGAATTCCTCGTAGATCAAGTCTGGCGGTAACGGCCACCTGCCGAGCTCGGGAAGCTCGTCGCGGTACTCGGCCAGCCGCTTCGGGTGGTCGCCGCGGAGCCACCGCTTTTCCAGGTCGACCTTGATCAACTCGATCAGCGACACCCTGCGCAGCGCCGGATCGGCGGGCAGGTAATCGGTGAGGTCCGGAGCGGAGCCGGACGACTCCCACGCTGCCGCGAATCGCCCGACGATGTCTCCCACCGCCGTCGACTGTGGCGGCGGGCCGCTGGACACCGTCGCTTCCGGTGTCGGTCGGACCAAGCGCGTCACAAGCTTCTCGGACGCTAGCGGTCGTTCCGTGAACCTCGCCCGGAGAACATGCAGACCATCGTAGCCCGACGATCCCCCGTGCTACTGCAGTTCGGATACGGGGGTGGTGAGGTCGATGTGGACGCCGATGCCCTGCAAATTTCCCTGCAGCACCTGCCAGATCGAGACCTCGAGGAACTGCGCCACCGCGTCACTGCCCAGTGTCGACTGCGGATTGCTCAGCCATCGGTTGACGCTCGCATCCACCAGTCCCACCAATCCGAAGGCCAGCGGCTCCGCAAGATCTGCGTTGTCTGCCACCTTCTCCAGCACGGCCGCCAGCAGGCCGGCGAGCTGGAGTGCGATGGCAGTCTTCGTCCCGGTCACGACACGCGAACCGGTAGTGCGCCTGCTCGGCGACCCGGTGCCGAGGAATTGGTGCAGACGGGGGAATTCGACGATCCACGCCAGGTACGTCTCCACGGCCCGCGCGATGGCTTCACCTACCGTCCCCTCCGGGGTCAGCGTCGGCGCGAGGTCTGCCATCAGACGTTCGATGATGCGTCCGCGGAGCTGCTCGTCGAGGTCGCCCCGGTCGGTGAAGATGCGGTAGACCACCGATCGTGGGACCTCGGCGCGTTGCGCGATCTGCTGCACCCCGACGTCGGGGCCGTCCTCGTTGATGGCCTCCATCGCGGCATCGAGAATCCGGCTTCGGCGTTCCGCCTTGTGATCCTCCCAGCGGGTGGCGCGACCGTCCCCGGTGGGCGAGGTGGCGGTGTCGACTTTGTCCGGCATCCGCCATACGTTACTCACCACGTAGTTGACTGGACAGCACGTCTCACATACTTTTGGTGGACAGCGTGTCACACACACATTTCTCAGGAGCCGCAATGGGTAACAGGGTGTTCGTGGTCGGAGTCGGGATGACAAAGTTCGAGAAGCCCGGCGCACGCGAATGGGACTATCCGGACATGGCGCGGGAGGCCGGCGGCAAGGCGCTGGCCGATGCCGGAATCGACTATCCGCTGGTCGAGCAGGCGTACGTGGGGTATGTGTACGGCGAGTCGACGTCGGGGCAGCGCGCCGTCTACGAACTCGGCCTCACCGGCATCCCGATCATCAACGTCAACAACAACTGTTCGACGGGGTCGACCGCCCTGTTCCTCGCCACGTCGGCGGTCCGGAGCGGCCAGGTCGACTGCGCACTGGCACTCGGCTTCGAGAAGATGCAGGCCGGTTCGCTCGGGTCCACGTACGACGATCGCGAACAGCCGATGATGCGCCACCTCCTCGCGCTCGCGGAACTGCAGGAGTTCGCGATGCCGCCCGCGCCGTACATGTTCGGTGCAGCCGGTAAGGAGCACATGGAGCGATACGGCACTACCGCGGAACAGTTCGCCAGAATCGGCGTCAAGAACCACCGCCACTCACAGAACAACCCCTACGCCCAGTTCCAGGACGAGTACACACTCGACCAGATCCTCGATTCCAAGCAGATCTACGGTCCCCTCACCAAGTTGCAATGCTCCCCGACGTCCGACGGCTCCGGCGCCGTGATCGTGGCCAGTGAAGACTTCGTCGAGAAGCACGACCTTGCCGGTCAGGCAGTCGAGATCGTCGGGCAATCGATGGTGACCGATCTCCCCAGCACGTTCGAGGACAGGAGTGCGATCAGCCTGGTCGGTGCAGACATGACCCGCACAGCCGCCGCTCGCGTCTACGAGCAGTCCGGGATCGGTCCCGAAGACATCGACGTCATCGAACTGCACGACTGCTTCTCCACCAACGAATTGCTCACCTACGAGGCGCTCGGTCTCTGTGCCGAGGGCGAGGGCGGCAAACTCGTCGACAACGACGACACCACGTATGGCGGACGCTGGGTGGTCAACCCGTCCGGCGGTCTGATTTCCAAGGGACACCCACTGGGCGCCACCGGACTCGCCCAATGCAGCGAACTCACCTGGCAGCTCAGGGGAACCGCAGACGCACGGCAGGTAGACGGCGCGAGCGTCGCCCTCCAGCACAACATCGGCCTCGGGGGCGCAGTAGTCGTCACCGCGTACCGCGCTCTCTGACATCTTTCCCACCCACCTCGAACACACCTAGGAGTAACTCATGGCTTCCGTTTCCGTCTCCGCTGCGCTTCCCGCCTCCCCCGACAAGGTGTGGGACGAGCTGTCCAACCTGTCCCGCTGGGAAGAGTGGCTCACGATCCACCAGTCGTGGAAGAGCGAGGTCCCCGCCGAGGTGGCGCTCGGATCGAAGTTCACCGAGGTGGTCTCCGTGATGGGCATGGCCAACAAGATCGAGTGGACCGTCACCGAGGTGCAGGTGCCCGAAATGGTGAAGATCTCCGGCACCGGCATGGCGGGTGTCACCGTCGAATTCACGCTGAAGGTCGAGCCGGACGGCGCCGGATCCAAGGCGATCATCGACGCCAGCTTCACCGGCACGATGATCGTCGGCCCCATCGGGAAGGCCGTCGCCAAGAACGCCAAGGCGGATCTGGAGGCGTCCCTGGCCGGGTTCGCCGACATGGTGGGCTGATCCATATGACCACCCCCACAGTCGAATTCGACACGAGTGGTCTCGGCGAGTGGACGGATCCGGAGCGGTTCGAGGTTACTGCCGAGCGCATCGCCGAGTACGCCGCGGCCACCAACGATCCCATCGAACGCCACCTCGCCGGAGAGGTCGCACCACCGGTGTTTGCCGTGGTGCCGGCGTTCACCTCGATGGCGCCGGCCGCACTGTCCGTCGCCCCGGTCGAACTGCTCATGAAGCTCGTGCACGGGGAACAGGATTTCTCCTTCCACCGTCCGATCCGCCCCGGTGACAACCTGGTGGTCCGCGCGAAGCCGATCGGATTCGAGGGGCGGACGAACGGTTCCACCGTCGTCGTGTACGTCGAAACCCGCACAGAGCACGGCGAACTCGTCAACGAGCAGTGGATGACCGCATTCTTCCGGAAGGTCGACGCGGGAGCAGGGCTCGGCGCGCAGGCACCTGCACACCGGTTCGACGAATCCCTTCGCGGGCAGGCGCCGGTAGCGTCGATCACCCAGCACATCGACGACGACCAAACGTTCCGGTACTCGCCTGCCTCCGGTGATCCGATGCCGATCCACCTGGACGACGAGATCGCGCGGATGTCCGGGCTCCCCGGAATCATCAACCACGGTCTGTGCACCATGGCGTTCACCTCGTGGGCGGCGCTCACCGAACTTGCCGACGGCCGGGTCGAACGCCTCCGCAGGCTCGCGGTGCGGTTCGCCAAGCCAGTCCTGCCCGGCCAGGACATCACCACGCAATTCCGGCGGGTCGCCGATTCCACGGGCGGGACAACGTCGTACGCCTACGAGACGACCGTCGGCGACGAACTCGTCATCAAGGACGGCCTCGCCGTCATCGCGGACACCGAGTCTTAGGAGTACGTACGCATGGGAACACTCGACGGACGGGTAGCCATCGTCACCGGCGCCGGGCGCGGGATCGGGCGGGAGCACGCACTGCTCTTCGCCCGGGAGGGGGCCGCCGTGGTCGTCAACGACCTCGGTGGCGCGAACGACGGCACCGGCGAGGACGCGGGCCCGGCTCAGCAGGTGGTCGACGAGATCGTCTCCTGCGGCGGTAAAGCCGTGGCGAACACCGACAACGTGGCGTCCTGGGACGGTGCCGAAGCGCTCGTCAATCAGGCGGTCAGGGAGTTCGGTCGGCTCGACGTCCTCGTGAACAACGCGGGCATCCTGCGCGACGCCTTCATCGCGGGAATGTCCGAAAGCCAATGGGACGCCGTCATAGCCGTGCACCTCAAGGGACATGCCGCGACGCTGCATCATGCAGCGGCGTACTGGAAAGCGCAGACCAAGGCGGGCGAGGCGGTGAACGCCTCCGTGATCAACACCGCGTCCGCGTCCGGCACGTTCATGCCCAACGCCGGGCAGGGCAACTACGGCGCCGCGAAGGCGGGTATCGCCGCACTCACCCTGGTCGCCGCGGACGAGCTCGAACGGTACGGCGTCCGGGTCAACGCGATCGCGCCGATCGCCCGCACCCGGCTGACGCTGGCCACTCCCGGTATGGGCGCATTGTTCGCCGAAGAGGTGCCGGAAGGTGAGTTCGACGCATTCAGTCCGGCCAACATCTCCCCGCTCGTCGCCCGGCTCGCGGATGCGGACTGCAAGATCACGGGCAAAGTGTTCGCGGTGCAGGGCGGAGCCATCTCCGAACTGGCCGGCTGGCACGACGTGAAGACCATCGAGAGCGACGGCCCGTGGACCGTCGCCGACCTCGCCGACCGGCTCGGCTGAAGGGTTCGAACATGGCCAAGAATACGTATGAACTGGGCCTCGGGCTCACCGAGGAACATCGTGCCCTCGCCGATTCCGTTCGGGCCTTCGCCGAACGCGCCATCACGTCCGAGCAGGTGCGTGCCGCGGTCGAGTCGAAAGGTGAGGACAAGTTCCCGCCGTTCTGGGACGCACTCGTCGGCCAGGACCTGCTGGGCCTACACATCCCCGAGGACAAGGGCGGCCACGGCGCCGGGCTGCTCACCCTGGCCGTCGCGCTGGAGGCGCTCAGCCGCACGGTGGCCCCCGGCCCATTCGTTCCGACCGCACTGTCCGCCGCCCTCGTCGCAGCCGCGGATTCCAAGGTCGGAATCGAGCTGATTCCTGCCCTTCTCGATGGATCACGCACCGCCGCGGTCGCCTTGGGCACCGCGCTCCACGCGCAGGCGCACGACGGCGGTTACCGGATCGCGGGAAGCGCAGACGCCGTTCTCGGCGGCGAGCACGCCGACATCCTGCTCCTGCCGATCACCGTCGGCAACGACGTGCGCTGGGCCGTCGTCGAGTCGGCAGACGTCACCGTCACCGCGCAGGACAGCATCGACGTACTGCGAGGCTCGGCAAGAATCACGGCAGACGGCGTTCACGTCGGCGCCGATCGGATCCTCGACGGACTGAGTGAACGACGCGTCCGATCGATCACCGCCGTCGTGCTGGGCGCCGAAGCGATCGGCGTGATGTCGTGGTGTGTCTCCACTGCGGCCGAATACGCGAAGACCCGAGTGCAATTCGGGCGTCCCATCGGACAGTTCCAGGGCGTCAAGCACAAGTGCGCCCACATGGGGATCGCCCTGGAGAAGGCCCGCGCCGTGTTGTGGGATGCCGCGTCCGCCCTCGACAACGGCGACGACACCGCAGATTTCGCCGCGGATATCGCCGCCGTCATCGTTCCCGATGCCGCGGTGCAGTGCGCTCAGGACTGCATTCAAGTCCACGGCGGCATCGGATTCACCTGGGAACATGACGCGCACCTGTATTACCGGCGGGCGCTGGCCATCCGGGGGCTCCTCGGTACCCGCGAGGAGCGGGCTACCCGCGTCGCCGAACAGTCGCTCGCCGGCACCGCCCGCTCCTCCGAACTGGAACTGCCGGACGAGGCCGAGACGATTCGGACGCAGGTACGGGCGGAACTCGCCCCGCTCGTCGACCTCGACGAGGACGACCAGTTGATTGCCCTCGGCGACGGCGGCTGGGTGCAGCCGCACCTGCCGAAGCCGTACGGCCGCAGCGCGTCTCCGCTCGAGCAGAAAGTGATCGCCCAGGAGATCAAGGCGGCCGGAATTCCGATGCCGCAGCTGCTGATGGGCGGCTGGGCGGTGCAGGCCGTCGTCGCCCACGGCACCGAGTCGCAGAAGCAGGATCTCGCTGTCCCCACCTTGCGCGGAGATGTGGTGTGGTGTCAGCTGTTCAGCGAACCGGGGGCCGGCTCCGACCTCGCGTCGCTGACCACGAAGGCGGAGAAGGTCGACGGCGGCTGGAAGGTGACCGGCCAGAAGATCTGGACCACCGTGGCACAGTTCTCCGACTGGGCCATGCTGATCGCCCGCACCGACCCGTCGAAGCCGAAACACGAGGGCATCACCTACTTCGTCCTGGACATGTCGACACCGGGGGTTACCGTCCGGCCGCTGCGCGAGATGACCGGGTCGGCGCTGTTCAACGAGGTGTTCCTCGACGACGTGTTCATCCCGGACGAACACGTGGTCGGGAACGTGAACGACGGCTGGAACGTGGCCCGTACGACCCTCGCGGGCGAGCGGGTGGCACTCAGCCAGAAGATGGAGGCCTACGCCACCGACAAGGACCTGCTCGAATTCGCCCGCGGGCGCAACCTCGGACCGTTGGCGCGGTACCGCGTCGGCGAACTGGTCGCCGAAAGCCAGGCCATCGATCTGATCGGCTCCCGGATTGTGCTGAAGCAGTTGTCGGGGGCGGACGTGAGCACCACGTCGAGTGTCGGCAAGTTACTCGGCATGGGCCTCGGGCAGGCGATCGCCGAGTTCGTCGTCGCCGAACTGGGACCGGCCGGTGCCGTGAGCATTCCGGGTGAGCCGAGCGACAAGGCGATGGAGCAGTTGATCGCCGGCCGGGCCACCACCATCTACGGTGGCACGACCGAGGTGCAGCTCAACGTGATCGGGGAACGCATGCTCGGACTGCCCCGCGACGCGCAGGGGGTGTCGTGACCGGCGGGCCGCTGAGCGGGCTGACCGTCGTCGAGATCGCCAGCCTCGCGCCCGCCCCGTTCGGCTGCATGATCCTCGCCGACCTGGGCGCGGACGTGATCCGCGTCGAACGGGCCGGTGACGGCGGCAGCGGGCTGATGGCACCCTCGGGTGTACTCGACCGCGGGCGACGATCGATCGCCGTGAACCTGCGCACTGCGGAGGGGCTGGAAGCCGTTCTGGCACTTGTCGAGTCAGCCGATATCCTCGTCGAGGGTTTCCGTCCCGGCGTCGCGGAACGGCTGGGCATCGGCCCCGACGACTGTCTGTCCCGCAACCCCGGCCTGATCTACGGGCGCATGACCGGCTGGGGTCAGGACGGCCCCCTCGCGGCGCGGGCCGGGCACGACATCAACTACATCGCGCTCGCGGGCGCGCTCGAACCCATCGGGCGCGCCGGCGAGCGGCCGGTGCCGCCGCTGAACCTGTTGGGCGACTTCGGCGGTGGCGGCCTGATGTTGACGATGGGGATCCTGGCCGCGCTGCACGAGCGTTCCCGGTCGGGCCGCGGACAGGAGGTGGACGCGTCGATGGTCGACGGGGCGGCGCTGCTGACGGCGTTCGTCCACGGCATGAACGCCGCCGGGCTGTGGCAGGAGGGCCGCGGGCGGAACGTCCTCGACGGGGCCGCCGCGTTCTACGACACCTACGAGTGTGCCGACGGTCTGCACGTGGCGGTCGGGTGCGTCGAACCGCACTTCTACGGTGAACTCCTCGACGTGCTCGGATTGAGCGGCGAGGAACTGCCGTTGCAGTACGACCTCGATGCGGCGCCGGAACTGAAGAAGCGCCTCGCCGAGGTGTTCGCGACCCGACCTCGGGACGAATGGGCGGCACTGTTCGCCGATTCCGACGCGTGCGTGGCGCCCGTCCTCTCGCCGTGGGAAGCACACGAACACCCCCACAACAAGGAACGGGAGACGTTCGTCGAAGTGGGTGGCATCCGCCAGCCCGCACCGGCACCGCGCTTCAGCCGCACCCCGGCGCCCGTTCCCCGGCCTGCGCCGCGACCCGGGCAGGACACCGATGCGATTCTCGCGCAGGCCGGCTATGACGCGGCGGGCATCGAGCGCCTGCGCTCGGCGGGTGCCGTCGAGTAGGTGACGGGGACCTATCCGCGATCGGTGTCCGGTGGGAAGCCACCGGTCGCGATGGGTCCCCACTCGTCGATGGTGATCCGGATGAGACTTTTGTTCTGCTTCCGCATGGCGTCGCGGTAATCGTTCCAGTCGGGATGCTCGCCGGAGATTCCGCGGAAGTACTCGACCAGAGGCTCGAGTGCATCGGGCATGTCCAGTACCTCGGCCGTGCCGTCGATCTGCACGTAGGCACCGTTGAACTCGTCGGAGAGCACGCACACGCTCACCGCGGGGTCGTGCCGCACGTTCGCGGCCTTGGCGCGCTGCGGGTAGGTGGAGACGACGATCCGTCCCTCCGCGTCGAGTCCCGACGTGACCGGGGAAATCTGCAGGCCCCCGGACCTCTTGCGGGTGATCAGCACGCTCCGGTGCCGGGGACGGACGAAGTCGAGCAACTCCTCACGCGACACGTGCTGTGCGGTAGCGACGGCCATGGTGCACCTTCTCTTCTCGACGGGTCGTTGCCCTCACCCTAGGCGGACCCGGTGACGGGAACCGATCAGTCGACGCTCTTGATCGTCTTCATCGTGATCAGCGAGGTGACGCGCGACACCGCCGGGAGTCCCCCGAGTTTCGTCACCATGAACCGCTCGTAGGTGGCAAGGTCGCGTACGGCGACGCGGATGAAGTAGTCGGGGATCCCGAACAGGCGCCGACATTCGATCACCTCGTCAAACGCAGCCACGCGCGATTCGAACTGCTCGATGGTGGCCTGGTCGTTCACCCCGATTTCGGCCGTGACGATCACCTGGAAACCACGATCGAGCGCTTCTTGACTGACGACCGCGCGGTAGCCGGTGATGATTCCGTCCGCCTCGAGCTTCTTCACGCGCCGCAGACACGGCGATGGAGTCAGGCCGACGAGATCGGCCAGCTCGGTGTTGGTCAGACTGGAGTCCCGGCGCAGATGCGCCAGAATTGCGTGATCGATGGCGTCCATTGATCAATTATTGCGCACAAGCCCCTGTAGAAGCATTTGTTCGCAATCGCTCACCGCGATGATCGCTATACCTTTGCGTAGTGACCGAATCAGCACCCCACTCGACGGCCGTCGTCGCCGGCGCCGAGGTTCCACCTTCCTCGGAAATACGCGGCGCTCTCCGAGCCTCACTCCCCGTCGGGGTCGGACTGTTTCCCCTCGGTATCGCCCTCGGGGTCCTCGTCGTACAGCAGGGTCTGAGCCCGTGGTGGGCACTGGTCTTCACGTCACTGATCTATGCCGGTTCTCTCGAATTCGTCGCAGTGGGACTGGTGACCACGATGACGCCACTGCCCTACATCGCGTTGACAGCACTGCTCGTGAACTTTCGGCACGTCTTCTACGCCCTCAGCTTTCCGCTCGACACGATCAAGGGCCGGGCGGCACGCCTCTACAGCATGTTCGCGCTCACCGACGAGGCCTACGCCATGGCGGTCACCAGCGACCGCAAGACGGTGTCCGGGCGGATGATCGTGTACACACAGCTGTACCTCCACGCCTACTGGATCGGCGGCGCCGGGCTTGGTGCGATTGCCGCGCAATGGATCCCGGACAACATCGTCGGCATGGACTTCGCGCTGACCGCGTTGTTCGTCGTACTGTCCATCGAGGCAGTCCGAGCGCAGCGTGGCCTCGCAGTTCCCCTGATGGGCGTCACCTGCGCTGTGGTCGCGCGACTGGTCGACGTCGACCACATGCTGCCGCTGGCAATGGGGGCATTCGTGAGTCTGCTCGTCCTTCGATACGTCCTCACTCGGCAGAAGGGTGCCGCAGATGCCTGAGTCGGGTTACCTACTCGCCGCCGTGGCCATCATGGCGATTGTCACCTTCGCCCTCCGCGCCGTCCCGTTCGCGGTTCTCCACCCGCTGCGTTCCTCGGCGCTGGTCGGCTATCTCGGCGTGTTCATGCCGGCCGGAATCATGTCGATCCTGGTGGTCTACTCGCTGAAGAACGTGTCGATCACCGTCCCGGCGCACGGCTTACCCGAACTGCTCGCCGTGGCAACAACGGCTGTGGTGCACCTGTGGCGGAAGAATGCGGTGCTCTCGATCGTGGTCGGGACCGGACTGTACGTGATCCTGATGAACTGGGTGTTCGGCTGAGTAGAGGGCGTACCCGCCGGCACCTCCTGCCTTCGCCCGATACATCGCCGAGTCTGCGCGGCGAACCAACTCTTCCCGCGTGCAATCCGGATCCGAGAGGGCGATTCCGACGCTGCCACTGATCGGCAACTGGAGGTGTGCCACCTGGTTCAGCATCGCGAGGCTGTCGGTGATGCCCTTGGCGACGGCATTTGCCTCGTCGGCATCCGCCAGGTGCTCGCACACGACGACGAATTCGTCACCCCCGATCCGCGCGACAGTGTCGTCCGGACGCACTGCCGAGCGCAGATGCTCGGCGAGGACGACGAGTACGTCGTCACCACCGGCATGACCGAGACTGTCGTTCTGGATTTTGAAATCGTCGAGGTCGATGAGCAGCAGAGCCATGACCGTACTCTCGCGACGTGCCGCGTCGAGCGCCGAATCGATGCGTCTGCGGGCCAGCGTCAGGTTCGGCAATCCCGTCAGGGGGTCGTGCAAACTCTGGTGCAGCAGTTGCGCTTCCGCCTCGATCCGGCGGATAGCCGCCGACAGCACACCCGTCACCGAGCGGAGAAAGGACAAATCCCGGTCGGTGTAGTCGCGGGGGCGGTGACTGTGCGCGGTGAGAACTCCCCACACGGGGTCGGCACCGATCGGTACACACACCCCGCTCTGTAGTGCACGCCTGGTCATCGCTGTGGTGGAGAAGCGGGTCTCCTGGGTTCTGTCTCGGCACACCACCACCGATTCGGCCGCGGCGGCATATCCCGGCTGTGAGCCCGTACCGGGCGCAAAGCTGGCCGGTCCCGGTGCCGGACCCCGGTACGCGAGAACGGTCAATTCTTCCCCTCCACCTGAGATCCGGGCAATGGAGGTACAGCGCACACCCATCAGCGCCGTAGCTGCCCTCGTCGCCGCGTCGAGAAGTTCGTCGAGGTCACCGTCGACGGCGAGTTGGCTCAGCTCGGCGATCGCCTGTTGCTCGCGGGCCCGGTACGCGGCCGCTCCGAGCGCGCTGTGCAGCCGGCGTTCCTCGATCTGTGCACTGCGGCGATCGTGCGCAATCGAGGCAATCACCGCCGGACCGGCGGCGTCCGATTCCACCACGAACGTCGAGATCAGCATGGGGATCGGCTCCCCGGTCACGAAGTGGCGGAGCTCGGTGAGCCCGGACCACTCCCCCCGTTCCACGAGTGCCGACTCCACTTCGGGCGCCTGCACCACACCGACATCGGTGAAGAACTCCGCCGTCGTCCTCGAGTAGGCATCGGCGGCGGTGGTGAAGCCCATGAGGCGGACGCCCGCCGGATTGAGGAAGACGATCCGGCCGGAGACGAATTCCGACAGCACTACCAGCGTCGGGGCCTGCTCGAGGACTGCGAGAAGCATCTGTGAGTTCTGCAGTCGCGATTCCATTGCGGCTCCTCCCTAGCCAGTGGTGCCGTCCACGATATGTCGCATGTACCCGCGCGTGACGACCGAGCCTGCCTCCGCATCGATCGAGACCACCGATCGACGAACCCGCCCACCCCAACGGCGGTATGTTGCGACGGTGGCAGCCGAGTCACCACTCCTCCTGCGTCACCGGCTCCAGTGGGTCGCGGCGGCGATTCTCCTCGCCCTCGTCTACGCCGCGTCCCTCACCGTCTACGGGTTGAGCAGCAACGCGATCGAGGACGACGCGCCGTTCGCCATCGACGACGACGTGATCATGGTGCTCGTCACCGCGAAGTCGCTGCAGCCGACGGTCGACCGGATGCAGGCAGAGGTGACGATCGCCGCCGGTCAGGATTACCTCCATGCCAACGGCGACACCCTCAACCGAGATATCACTCTCCTACTCGTCCCCAGCACCAGCCACGAGCAGATCGTTTTCCGCGAAGGCACCGCGCCCACCACGTTCGACACCGAGTTCATCGCGAACGGCAACGCCGCCATGTGGCCCTTCGACCGGTTCGAGGTGAATCCGATGGTGGTCGAGGCCTACAAGGGCCTCGGCGCCCAACGCGAATTGGTACCCACGGGTGTTCTCCTGGACGGGCGGGTCGACGGATGGAAGGCGAAGGCCGAACCGGTTGCGGTCGACACCGACATCTCCCGGAACGGCATCGGCGTCGACGTGCGGTTGGCGCGCACAGGCGGAAACCTCATCTACGCCGGAATTCTCCTCCTGATGATGACGACCCTCGCCGTTCTCGCCGCCTTCGTCGCATTGCAGACGTTCCGGCGCAAGCGGGCAGTCGACACCGACATGCTCGGCTGGATGGCCGCAATGCTGTTCGCCGTCGTACCCCTGCGCGGGATCCTGCCGGGCAGCCCGCCGATCGGGTCGTGGGTCGACATTGCGCTCACCGTCTGGGTGGTGTCCACGCTGGTCGCGTCACTCGCCCTGTTCGTCTTTTGCTGGTGGCGCGACAGCGAGCCCGCGAAAGGAACGTGACCGCGCTACGAGCAGCAGTTCGGATCCAGCACGAAGCGCAGCGCCTCGAGCGCGTCGCGTTGTGGACGGTAATAGACGTTCATTCCGCGCCGGGTGGGGACCACCATGCCCGCCTTCTTCAGTTGCCCCAGGTGATGACTGACGGTCGATTCGGATACACCGACACCGTCGGCGAGGTCGCACGTACAGACCTCACCCTCGCTGGCGGACAACAGGATCGACATCAGCTTGATGCGCACCGGATCGGCAAGAGCCTTGAGCCGCACAGCCACCTCGAGCGCCCCATCGTCCGAGATGGGCCCCGACGCGACGGGGGCGCAGCAGAGTGGTGACGTCGCATCGATAAGGGGCAAGGCCTTCGGCATGAACCCATTGTGCCTACCTTCTTGACATACGTCAAAAAGGTGGCGCATAGTGAGGAAGTAATTTGATATACATCGAAAAGGTGGAGGATCTCATGTCCCGCGTACAGCTCGCCCTCAACGTCGACGACCTCGGTCAGGCCGTCTCGTTCTACTCCAAGCTCTTCGGCACAGCGCCCGCGAAACTGAAGGAGGGTTACGCCAATTTCGCCATCGCCGAGCCCCCGCTCAAGCTCGTGTTGTTCGAAAACCCCGGTGCGGGCGGCACCATCAATCACCTTGGCGTCGAGGTGGAATCGAGTGAGGCCGTGCACTCGGAAATCGCCAGGCTGACCGAGGAAGGGCTGTTCACCAAGGAAGAACTCGGGACCACCTGTTGCTTCGCCAGCCAGGACAAGGTGTGGGTCACCGGGCCCGCCGGCGAGAAATGGGAGGTGTATACGGTGCTCGCCGATAGCGACACGTTCCGCAATGCGCCCGCCTCCGAGCAGGACGCCCCGACCGCGTGCTGTGGGTCGTAATTCCTCACCCTCAGGGTCTCCGATCCGCCGGCGCGAGCTCACCAGCTCCGCGCCGGCGGATCAGTCGAGCGCGAACAGCGCCGCAGCGTTGTCGTGAACCACCGAGCGAAGCCAGTCCTCACCGAGATCGAACCGGGTCAGACCCTCGAGTGCGTCCAGGTACGCATACGGGATGTTGGGATAGTCGCTTCCGAACAGGATGCGTTCCTGCAGATCGGACAGCCGGTGTACAGCGTCACGCGGAAACGGGGTCGCCTCCTCGGTGTAATCGGTGAACGCCATCGTGGTGTCGAGGTACACACCGGAATAGCGTCCCGCGAGCTCGAGGAACTCCCGATACTCGGGCAGGCCCATGTGGGCGATGATCAGGCGCAGTCGGGGGTACCGCGCCAGCAATTCGCCGATCGGCTCGGGGCCGGTGTACTTGCCTGGCGCGGGACCGGATCCGCAATGGATGACCACCGGCACACCCGCGTCCTGCAACGCTCCCCACACCGGGTCGAGCAACGGGTCGCCCGGTGAGTAATCGCCGACCTGAATGTGGGATTTGAACACCCGGGTGCCCGACTCGATTGCCTCGGACACGTACGCGGCCGCGGATTCTTCCGGATAGAACGTCGCCGTCCGGAGGCAGTCGGGCGTGTGGTGGGCAAAGTCGGCTGCCCACTGATTCAGCCACGCGGCCATCTCCGGCTTGTGCGGATAGATCATGGACGTGAACCGCCGAACACCGAACGCGCGAAGTTGCTCGACGCGCACGTCTTCCTCGTGCCGGTAGCGGATCGGCCACGCTCGCCCGGTGAGGGGACCCACCGCGTCGAAGTACCGCCAGACCTTCTCCATCACGTTGGCGGGCATGAAGTGGGTGTGGACGTCGACGATGCCGGGCAAGCCCAGCGCCCGCCAGAACTCCCGCACGCGCAGATCCTCGGTCACGACTTCTCCTCGATACAGACTTCTCCCGGTACCGGGTGAACCGACAGGATCAGAACAGGGTGAACGCTTCTTCGGCCGCCGCAGGGGCCGCGACCACGGGTGTAGTGGGAGCCGGAGGTGGCGCAGCTGCCGGCTCACCGGATGCGACGGCCCGTGCCGCCTCACCGGCGAGTACGTCTGCCATCTCGTTGTAGTGGTTGCCGACGTGACCGCGTACCCAACGGAACCGCACGGGTCCGGAACGCTCGATGATGGCCTGGTCGATGGCCTGGACCAACGGAAGATTCTTCACGGGGGCACCCGCCGCCGTCTTCCAGCCCTTCCGCTTCCAACCGGGCAGCCATTCCGATGCGCACTTGATGGCGTACTGGGAATCCGACTCGATCAGGAGCGGATCGGGTCCGGGATGCGCGGTGATCGCCTCGAGCAGCGCCCGCAGCTCGGCGATCTGGTTGGTTCCCGAGGGTTCACCACCGGATCGGCTGGGACCTTCGTGATTGACCCATGCCCAGCCGATCGCCCCACCGGGGTTACGCAGACAGGATCCGTCGGTGCTCACGATGATCATGGCTGGGACTTTACGTGCGCGCCCCGACAACCGCCGGTAGCGGTGGCCGACATGTCGCCGAAGGGCGGATACGCTGCTTGCGATGACGGCTTCGCTGGAGGTGGTCGAGACCACCGTGACCGCGCGGCGTCCACTGGACGTCGCGATGACGTTGCACCCCCTTCAGCGCGGTAAGGGCGACCCCTGTCACCGGCGTGCGGTCGACGGCTCCATCTGGCGGACGTCGGTGCAACCGTCCGGTCCGGTCACCTATCGCCTCACGCAAAGCGACCGGCACACCGTCCACTGTCAGGCCTGGGGCGAGGGTGCCCGAGAGTTGGCGGATGGGCTGAACCGTCTCGTCGGCGAGCAGGACGAGTGCGAAGACTTCGCGCCGGAGCACCCGATCCTCGCCGAGGCTCACCGACGCTTCCCGCACCTGCGTCTGGGGCGCACCGACCGTGTGCTGGAAGCCCTGGTCCCGGCCATCCTCGAGCAGCGGGTCCACGGCATCGCCGCGTTCGCGTCGTGGCGGCGTCTGGTGTGGAAATTCGGCACACCCGCCCCCGGCCCGGCGCCCGACGGAATGCGGGTGCCTCCCACCGCGCACGTGTGGCGGCGAGTCCCGTCGTGGGAGTTCCACCGCGCGAACGTGGACCCCGGCCGTGCCCGCACCATCGTGCGTTGCGCCCAGGTCGCGGACCGTCTGGAGAAGATCGTCAACCTGTCCCCGGAGGAAGCGACCCGCCGCTTGATGTCCATCCCAGGGGTCGGAATCTGGACCGCGGCCGAGGTGTCGCAACGTGCGCTCGGCGATGCGGACGCTCTGTCCGTCGGCGACTACCACCTGGCGTCGATGGTCGGGTGGTCGTTACTCGGCAAGCCCCTCGACGACGCCGAGATGGTGGCGTACCTGGAACCGGTTCGCCCGCATCGTTATCGCGCCGTGCGGTTGCTGCTGGTCAGTGGCAACGCAATCAAACCCAAGTTCGGACCGCGAACCCCCGTCGTGGACCACAGCTGGCACTGAGAGTTCGGTGGTGGCAGAACACCGCTGTCGCCTGACCCATGAACACCTGTTCAAGTGTTCACACGAGAAACTAGACTGCAGAGACGGGACAGCTGCCGGCTGAGGAGGGTGACATGGAGTCCGTAGCCATGCACATGAGTGACGGGCTGATCAATGCCCCGACGTCCGTCCTGTTCCTCGCTATCGCGGCGGCGGGACTCGCGGTCGCCGCGTGGCGGGCCCGCTCCGAACTCGACGATCGCACCGCCCCCATGGCCGGTCTCGTAGCCGCCTTCATCTTCGCGGTGCAGATGGTGAATTTCCCCGTCCTTCCCGGTGTGAGCGGACATCTCCTCGGTGGTGCACTGGCGGCCATTCTCGTGGGGCCCTACACGGGTGCGCTGTGCATCGCGATCGTCCTGATCGTGCAGGCCCTGCTCTTCGCGGACGGTGGGCTGACAGCCTTGGGTGCGAACATCACGAACATGGCGATCATCGGGGTGACGGTCGGCTACCTCGTCGCGCTAGTTCTGCGCCGACTCGCGCGACCCGAGGATCTTCGTCTCCGCGTGCTCGGCGCTCTCGCATTTACCGCTGCGCTGTGCGGAACCGTCGCGGCGTCGATGGGCTTCGTCCTCGAGTACGCCACCGGCGGTCAGCCCGCTGCCGACGGCGCCACTGCGCTCGGCTCGGTGGCGGCGTACATTCTCGGCGCCCACATCTTGATCGGAATCGGCGAAGGAATTATCACCGCCGTCACAGTCACGGCGGTGGCCAGGGCCCGACCCGACCTCGTGTATCTGCTCCGGACCGCGCCGCGCGACGTGGCGGTGGGCGCATGAGCGTGTCGACGCGGTCCCCTCGCCGCTTCCTTCTCGGGTTCGCTCTCGCGGTCCTGCTCATTGCCGGGGTCCTGTCCTCTCTGGCGAGCTCGAGTCCGGACGGCCTCGACGCTGCCACGACACGCGGATGCGACACCGTCGAGACCGACACCGGCGCGTCACTGGTCGGGGACTGCATTGCGAAGAACGCCGAGAACCACCACTTGTCGGCCTCCCCGCTCGCCGACTACACGGTAAGTGGACGATCCGGTTTCACCGGGGTGGCCGGAATCATCGGTGCGGCCGCGACCTTCGTCGTCGCAGCCGCCGCATTCCGGCTCCTCGCCCGCGGACGGCGTCACAGAGCCGGACCCTGATCATGAGTTTTGGTCACGCGCAGCCGCTCTATCTCCACGGCACATCCGCAGTTCACCGTCTCCCCGTCGAGGTGAAGATCGTGTGTGCGGTGGTGACGGTGTTCGCGGTGGTGGCCACGCCCCGCGAGGCGTTCTGGGCCTTCGCCGTCTACCTCGCAGTCCTGGCGGTGGTGTGGCACATCGCCGGTATCGCCCTGACCTGGCTCGCCCCGCGCATGCTGATCGAACTGCCCTTCGTCACATTGGCCCTGTTGTTGCCGTTCGCGGAGGGCGGCGAGCAGACGACGGTCCTCGGATTGTCGCTGTCTGTGGCCGGACTGCACGCCGCGTGGGGGATCCTGGTGAAAGGCACTCTCGGCGTGCTTGTGTCACTCACGCTCGCCGCCACCACCCCCGCCCGCGATCTGCCGGTGGGACTTGCCCATCTGCACGTGCCCGCCATGTTCACCACGATCGTGGTCCTCATGCTGCGGTACCTCGATCTACTCACCTCGGAGGTCGCCCGGATGCACACCGCACGCTTGTCCCGCGGTGACGATCCGCGAACACTTCGCCAGATCGGCGCCACCGCGCAGGGTGTGGGCGGATTGTTCGTCCGTTCCTACGAACGGGGCGAGCGCGTCCACCTGGCCATGCTCTCGCGCGGGTTCACGGGGGCGGTTCCCACAGTCGGTGCTCCTCCGGCGTCCGCCGCGGCGTGGTCGGCCGGCCTCGTCCCTGCCGTCTGCGCGGTGGGTATCTGCCTCGCGGCCTGGACCCTCCGATGACGGCCGCCGTGCACCTCGACGGTGTGTCGTACTCCTACCCGGACGGCAGGAAGGCACTCGACCGAATCGACCTCACTGTGAGCCCGGGCGAACGGGTAGCGGTTCTCGGCCCGAACGGTGCCGGCAAAACCACTCTGATGCTGCACCTCAACGGGATTCTGACCGCCTCGGACGGTCGGGTCACCATCGGCGGCGTACCGGTATCGCGCAACACCGACCGGAACACGCTGCGCGAGGTGCGGCGGCGGGTCGGCATCGTCTTCCAGGACCCCGACGATCAGCTCTTCATGCCCTCCGTCGCGCAGGACGTCGCCTTCGGCCCGGCAAATTTCGGTGTCACCGGTGCGGCACTCGACGACCGGGTCCGCACCGCGCTGGCCGCTGTCGACATGACGTCGCATACCGAGCGCAATCCCGTCCATCTGTCGGTGGGGCAACGGCGCCGGGTCGCCCTGGCCACCGTCCTCGCGTGCGCTCCGGACGTGCTGGTGCTGGACGAGCCGTCAAGCAACCTCGATCCGGTTGCCCGGCGTGAACTGGCCGAAGTCCTGCTCGCGGTGGACACCACCCAACTGCTGGTAACCCATGACCTTCCGTACGCTGCGCAGTTGTGCACCCGCGCGGTGATTCTCGACGAAGGCCAGGTGGTGGCGGACGGACCGATCCTCGACCTGCTCGCCGACACAGACCTGCTCGCCCGCCACCGCCTCGAGTTGCCGTGGGGTTTCCAGCTTCCCGGACGCTCGACCGACTCCGGCGCGAATGTGCACTGGGAGCAACCGAAACGGGCACATCGGCTACCGCGGTAGGTCACCATGAGGGGACCACCCACACCGGAGGTCAGCGATGCCCACACCCGGAGCCGACGCAGTGGCGCAACGTGTCTTCGACGCCTCCCTCGGCGCAATCGACATTCTTTCCATCCATCTGGGAGATCGACTCGGCTGGTATCGAAGTCTCGCAGATCAGGGCCCCGCAACAGCGGACGAACTGGCCGAACGCACCTCGACCCATCCGCGGTACGCACAGGAGTGGCTCGAACAACAGGCGGTGACAGGGCTGCTCACCGCAGACGGCGGCAATCCCCGAAGATTCACGTTGGCACCCGGTGCGGCCGAAGTGTTCACCGATGAGAAAAGCCTTGCCTACCTGGCGCCGCTGGCCCGGATTTTCGTTGCCGCCACCACACAGATGCCCGCGCTGATCGAGGCGTATCGCACGGGAGGCGGTGTGGGATGGGCACAGTACGGTGTCGATGCGAGGGAATCCCAGGCAGATATGAATCGGCCGTGGTACGAGCAGGTTCTGCCGGGAGCGCTCGCGTCGGTACCCGAGGTCGACGCACTTCTGCGCACCCCCGGTGCCGCCATCGCCGATGTCGGATGTGGAGGCGCGTGGTCCACGATTGCCCTGGCGCGCGCCTATCCCGATGCCCGGCTGGATGGTTACGACATCGACAGCGCCACTGTCGAACTCGCGAAACACAACGTCCGCGAGCAAGGGGATGTTGCCGACCGGATCACGATCACCGAGTCGGATGCAGCGGGCATTCCGGAGGGCGCCTACACCGTTGCATTCGCCTTCGAGTGCATTCACGACATGCCTGCACCTGTCGAGGTATTGACGGCGGTACGCAAGGCTCTGGCACCCGGTGGGGTCATGATCGTCATGGACGAGGCGGTGGACGACGAGTTCTCGGCGCCGGGAAGCGACATCGAGCGGTTGATGTACGGATTCAGCCTGACCGTGTGCCTGCCGGACGGAATGAGTTCCAGTCCGAGTGCCGCCACCGGAACGGTCATGCGTCCGAGCACCTTGCGAAAGTACGCCGAGGCTGCCGGTTTCGGCTCGATGGACATCCTTCCCATCGAAGACTTCGGGTTCTGGCGTTTCTACCGGCTGACCGTGTGACACCTCGTGCCGGTGAGGCGTATGTAACGAATTTTGCGTAAACGCCGAAAAGTGGGATACCCGAAGGGGGAAGATGTTCAGCAAGCGACTAGGCATGGGAAGCACCATGACACTGCAGGATTGCACAGGGTTGGACACGTTCCTCATAGCCACGACGCGCGTGCCCTGCCCCCTTCGCCCCTCCAGGCCGAGAGATGAATTGGGGAGGGCTATGGAGTAGGCGACTCACCGGGGAGCATCACCGCGCACCCACATATGCATGTAGCCGTTCGGTACTTCCAGCGAATATGGTCCACTCACAACAATGTTCGGTACTCAGGTGGAGTCCGTGTTCGACCTACGACATGGTGGGAATTCTCATGAAACTTCTCAGAACTCTGGCATTGTCTATCTTCGTCGTCGCTGCGATGGCAGTCGGCGCCGGCACGGCCTACGCCGACCCCGGCACGCAGGGAATCGACTGGAGCCAGCCCTTGATGACCCCGACCGCCGAAGGCAGTAGCCAGGTGGCTGAACAGTTCTTTCCGGAAAATGACGCCAAACAGGCCGCCTTCGACAACATGACCAGCGAGATCAACACCGGTTGGAACAACGCGGGCCTGCAAGGCATGGCCATCGGTTCCAATGTGGGCATGGCAATCGGGTGCGTCTCGATCTTCCCCAACTTCATCGCCGGATGCATCATCGGCGCCGTCGTCGGCACGATTGCAGGAGCCGTGATCGGTGTCGGTGTGGGAAATCCGAACGCGCAGCCCGCGGTGGAGCAGTTCTTCGCCACACCCTGAGCGAAGAGCGAACCGCAGCCCGGCCCTACACAGGCCGGGCTGCGGTGTTTTATCTCACCTTTAGTTAGTGGGCGATTGGTTAGTGCACGAACTATCGGGTACCCTGAGCTGGTGACCACGAACGTTGCCGAAGACCCCCTCGCACTCGACAGGCAGGTGTGCTTCGCGCTGGCGGTGGCCAATCGCGCAGTCCTGGGCGTCTATCGGCCGATCCTCGAACCATTGGGACTCACTCATCCGCAGTACCTGGTGATGCTGGCCCTCTGGGGTACCTCCCCCATGTCGGTCAAGGAGATCGGCAGCGCCCTGCAACTCGATTCGCCCACGTTGTCGCCGCTGCTGAAGCGACTCGAATCGTCCGGGCTTCTCACCCGTACCCGCAGCGCGGATGACGAACGCCAGCTCGTCGTCGAATTGACCGACGCGGGCAAGGCGCTGCGCGCACAAGCCGAAAAAGTGCCACCCGCCGTAGTCGAAGCACTCGGAGTGGAACTGTCCGAACTGATGGAACTGCACAGCGTGCTGACCCGCATCAACGCCGCGGCCGTCAAGGCAGGCGCGCTCGGAGGAGTGGACAAGTGACCAATCGAAGCCGCGGCGCCCGGAGCCGGCCGACGCCCTTTCAATGGCTCGGCTACGCGTTCGGACGCAGATTGCCCGACTCCATGCAGGACTGGGTTCGGAACGATCTGATCGGTGACTGGGCTGTGCCGCGACACCTCGTCCGCAGCATGGTGCCGTTCATTCCGGTGTTCGCGGCCTTCTTCCTCTTCCCCGGGCCGGTGTGGTTACGCGGTTCCATGGTGCTGCTCGGGGTGTTTCTAGCACTCTTCTACAGCGTCGCCTACATGGCGCAGAACCGATCACGCCGCCTCGAAAAGCACGGACTTCCGCCCGACTTGGAAAACCCGAAAGCCAGACGCCGGCACGACGCCGAACGGGCCGCGTACTACCGAGCCCACCCCCGTGCGTGAGAGCTGAGACCGTTCGAGGTGTTCCTGCCGCCTTCGCGGCCCTGGGCGACCCCACCAGTCGCGCATACGACGACAAAACGGGACGAGAAGAAAGAAACACAACGCCGCCCTGACCTGCCTCGTCCGACGCCCCTGCGACGTCCTGTACGCCACGCTCGAGAACAAGGAACTCTACCGGGATCCAACCCCTCAGCAGCTTGACGAAAACCAAAGGGGGACATCCCCAGCGCTCACTCGGCGAGAACTGGTACGACCGTCTAACATTTCCTCCCGCTCCGGGTGGCTCACCGAACTCGACAACGCGCGCCTGAGTTTCGTGGGTGGCTTCCCCGCCGGCTGCGTGGTCGCGGGAGTGCTGACGGCTGTCGCGGCAGTACTCACCCTGATTTACCTGCCCATCACACCACACCGGATGCCGGCGATCCCGACGAAAAGAACAGGGCGAAGGCGCCGGAGAACCCTGCAGTAGTCCACAGGTAACCCGAACTCCCCACTTACCGCGGCAGGCTCCCGTTGCACGGACAGCGCGAACTGCTCACCCGTGGTTACTCCAGGTCGAACGCGGCCCGGATCGCCTCGGACAGGGCCGCTTCCTGCGACGGAAAGAAAAATCCAAGACCGTGCCCCAACGCCGACACCGGAATGGTGACGATGTTGTCACAACTGACCACCGAATCCTTCTCCAATCCGTTGGCCGGCCCCACCGGCACCTCGGTCGACAGTCCACGCACGGTGCCGGTGATCGGCGCCACCGTCACCCTACTCAGGTGCGGGCGCACCAACTCCCGGGTCAACACCAGCACCGGCCGCGTCTTGTCCAGCTTCGCGGCGTGAATCGGCCTCATCAGTCGAGATCGCTGAACAGACCCGCGGCATGCCGGGCGAGGTCGTCGAGGCCATCCGGATCATCCTCGCCGCGCGCCCGGGACAGAATCTCGGCATCCCGGGCGGCGATCTGCCGACGCCGCTCCCGCTCGAGCGCCCGCAACACCAGAGCCGCCCGGCTGGGCGCCCGATGCTCGCGCACTTCGCCGTCGACGAAGGCCACGATCTCGTCCGGTAACCGCACCGCAATCTGCGTACTCATACCTAAATGCTACCACTGTGGTACCACATTGGTAGCGCGAGCAGGCGGCTCAGCGGCAACATCGTCCTGACCTCCTCCTCCCAGGGTGCGGAGGGCGGATACGGGCACTACACCGCAGCGACGCACGGTGTAGTGGGCATCATGCCTCAAGCCTCCGCCCCGCCGGGCCGAGTATCGGAGGCGTCACAACCTCAGCCTACGACGCCGGCCTTCCGCATCGCTGTAATGTCCGCAGCCGAGCACCCCAGCTCACCGAGGACCTGATCGGTGTGCTCACCGAGAGCCGGAATGTCACCCATCCGCATCTCCACGTCGGCGAATGTCATCGGTGGCAGCATTGCGCTGATCTGTCCCACCTCGCTGCCGACCTGACGCCAGCGGTCACGTTCCTTCAACTGCGGATGGTCGATCAATCCGCTCATATCGTTCAGCTCCGCTGCCGGAATTCCGGCATCCGCGAGTGCCTGGTCGAGGGCCGCGCGGGTGAACTTCTTCGTCTCCTCGGCGACGAGGGCATCAACCTCTTCGCGATGCTGGACCCGCAGCATGTTGGTCGCATAGCGGGGATGATCGGCGAGTTCGGGTCGCGCAAAGACCTCGGTGACCAACTGCCGCCACCCCCGATCGTTCTGGACCCCGATCAGAATGTTGCCGTCGAGGGTGGGGTACGCGTCGTACGGAACGATGGCGGCGTGTCCGAGGCCGACACGAGGGATCTGCCGGTCGGCGTACATCTTCATGTACATCGGATGGCCCAGCCACTCCGCGGTCGCGTCGAACATCGACACGTCGATCTGCGCGCCCACCCCGGTTCGTTCACGTCGGAACAGCGCACTCAGGATGGACGTCAGCGCATACATTCCCGCCGCAATGTCGGACACCGGCACTCCGGTCTTCGTGGCCGTCTCGGGAGTTCCGGTCACCGAGATCATGCCGGTTTCGGCCTGCACCAGCATGTCGTACGCCTTGCGTTCACGCCTCGGCCCCGCTGTCCCGTAGCCCGACATGTTCGCCACGATCAGCGCGGTGTGTTCCGCGCGCAACGCCTCGGTCCCGAAACCGAGTCTGCTCGCTGCATCGGGCGCCAGGTTCTGCACGAACACGTCGGCACTCGCGATCAACCTCAGGACAGCATCCCGCCCCACCTCGGATTTGAGGTCGACACAGAACGATTCCTTCCCTCGGTTCAACCAGACGAAGTGTGAGGCCTCGCCGAAGACGGCGTCGTCGTAGTTGCGTGCGAAGTCGCCTTCCCCGACGCGCTCCACCTTGATCACCCGCGCGCCCATATCCGCCAGATGACGGGTGGCGAGGGGGGCGGCCACAGCTTGCTCGAGAGCGACGACGGTGATTCCGTCGAGCGGAAGGGTTCCGGGGTCGTTCTCCATGTGGGACTTCACCGTTCCGATTTCGATTCCGAATGATCGTGATAGTGCGTGGCGCCGATCGCGTGCAGCAATTGGTGCACGGTGTCGTCCGAAAGCCGATAACGCATCGAGCGGCCGTCGCGCGTGGCCGAGACCCAGCCCTGGTGGCGCAGCAGTCGCAGTGCGTGCGAGACGGCGGTACCGCTCATCTCGAGCGCTGCCGCGAGGTCGCCGACACAGATCCCCGGCGCGTGGTGCAGGCACAGCAGCAACCGGAGGCGGTTGCCGTCCGACAACAATTCGAAGCGGTTGGCCCACCCCTCGATGTCGGGGCTGTGCAGCGCCGCCGCAGCGCGCTGAACGTCCTCGGGGTTCAGCGCAGGAGTGGTAGCCACTCGGCCAGTCTACAAACGGCATGACCGCGCCCATGTGCGCATACATAGGCGATCGCTAAGTGTCGGTGTGGTCCAGCGCATGCCGCGATGACCTTCTCCGCTTCTTGCCAGAGACGACCAGACGAAAGCCGGGCCAATTGTCCAGCCTGGCCCGTCCTAGTCGCACGGCACTGGACCATTGGTATGAATAATCCGATGGCATTGGCATTCGATGTCCACGAAAAGTTACCGTTCGTGACCAGTGATATGAGTCACTTCCCACTACTTCCGTGATCGGCGCAGCCCCGCCCGGCGCGGTGCAGGAGGCGAACGTGAAAATCCAAGATGCTGTGCCCGGCGCGGAGGCGACGGTTCCAGCCCGTCGAGGGTCCGACCGCGCGAAGATCTTGTCCATGCCCTGGCCGTGGTACCTCGCTCTGGTCGCAGTCGGCTTGGGTGCTGTCTACACCGGCACGCTCCCGGAGAACATCTTCGGTGGCCTGGCCATCGCCATGATCATCGGCTGCGGCCTGTTCTGGATCGGAGACCGCACCCCGGCATTGTCTGCGATCGGTGGTGGACCGCTGTTGTGTGTGTTCGTCCCAGCCCTAGCCGTGTACTTCGGGCTGGTTCCGGACAGCTTCTCGGACATCGTCAAGAACTGGTTCACCGGATACGGATTCGTCGAGATCCTGGTGGCGTCGATCATCGCGGGCAGCATTCTCGGGATGGACCGCCGGTTCCTGATCAAGGCGGGTGGCCGATTCTGTGCGGTGATCATGGTGGCGTTCGCGCTGGTGGTCACGCTCATCGGGACGATCGCCGCAGTCACCGGTTTCGGATTCAAGACGGCGATCCTCGACGTCACGATCCCGATCATGGCCGGCGGCATCTCCGGCGGTGCGATTCCGCTGTCGCAGATGTACGCCGACACCATCGGCGGTGACGCGCAGCAGTACATGTCCAGCATCGTGCCGCCGATCATCTGCGCGAACCTGCTGTGCATCGTGCTGGCCTCGGTGTACGCCAACCTGACGCGTCGGCGCACCAAGCTGTTCGTCGGCTTCAACGGCCACGGCGAGATGCTGCGGGTCAAGGCCACCCCGGAGCAGGCTGCGGCGCTGACCGACGACAAGCGCCCGCTGACGATCAGCGGACTCGGTACCGGTCTGTTGATGACCGCCGCGATCTACCTCGTCGGCGCCATGCTGCAGGCCGCGGTTCCGCCGGTGCACCTCTACGCCTGGGTCATCCTGCTCACCGCCGCGATCAAGCTGTCGGGTGTGCTTCCGCAGGAAGTCGAGGAGTCGACGACCGAGTGGTACCAGTTCGTGGTCAAGCTGTGGGTGCCGGCGGCGCTGGTCGGTATCGGGGTTTCCCTGATCGACATCGAGCAGATCGCCGAACTCGCCTCTCGCCCTGCCTATCTCGCGTTCACCGTTGCGACTGTGCTGATCACCGCGCTGACCGCCGGTTTCGTGGGGTGGCTGCTGAAGTTGTACTTCGTCGAGTCCTCGATCACGGCCGGACTGTGCATGACCGACCTCGGTGGGTCCGGCGACATCGCCACCCTCGGCACCACCAGGCGCATGCATCTGTTGCCGTTCGCGCAGATCACCTCTCGGCTCGGCGGCGGGCTGGTGCTGCTATCGGCCTCGGGATTCCTGGCCTACTTCTACGGCTGATTTTTCAGCGGTCGACGCACAATTTCGGCGCGACCGCATTCGATGAGGAGAAAGAAACACATGGGTAAGACACTGGCCGAGAAGGTGTGGGACGCACACGTAGTTCGCCGACAGGAGGGCGAACCGGACCTGCTCTACATCGACATGCACCTGCTGCACGAGGTGAACACCCCGCAGGCCTTCGACGGTCTCCGGGCGAGCGGTCGTACGGTGCGGCGCCCTGATCTGACACTGGGCACCGAGGACCACAACACCCCGACCGTGGCGGTGGACAAGGAGATCGTCGATCCGGCGGCCCGGGAGCAGGTGTCGTTGATGCGGAAGAACTGTGCCGAGTTCGGGATCGAGTTGTTCCGCCTCGGTGAGGAGCATCAGGGCATCGTGCACGTCATCGGACCCGAACTCGGCCTGTCCCATCCGGGTTCGACAATTGTGTGCTGTGATTCGCACACCGCCACCCAGGGTGCGTTCGGTGCCCTGGCGTTCGGGATCGGCACCAGTCAGGTCGAGCACGTGCTGGCCACCCAAACTTTGCCGATGGGACGGTTGAAGAACATGGCCGTGACCGTGAACGGGTCCCTACCCGTGGGGGTGTCGGCGAAGGATCTGATCCTGGCGATCATCGCCCGGGTCGGCACTGCGGGCGGGCAGGGGCACATCATCGAGTATCGCGGTCAGGCCATCGAAGTGCTGTCGATGGAGGGCCGGATGACGGTGTGCAACATGTCCGTCGAGGCCGGTTCGCGGGCGGGGATGATCGCCCCGGACGAGAAGACCTTCGAGTATCTGCGTGGCCGCCCGGCCGCCCCGACCGGGGATGCGTGGGATGCTGAAGTAGCGTACTGGCGCACGCTTTTCAGCGACGACGACGCCGTCTTCGACAAGGAAGTCGTCATCGACGCCTCCACCCTGACCCCGTTCGTGTCGTGGGGCACCACGCCCGCGCAGGCTGGTCCACTCGGTGATCCGGTACCGCATCCGAACCAATTCCCGGACCCGGTGGAGCGCGCCGCGGTCGAGCGCGCCCAGGCCTACATGGACATCACCCCCGGACGCCCCGTCCGCGGGCTGCCGGTCGACGTCGTGTTCATCGGATCGTGCACCAACAGCCGCATCGAGGACCTACGGGAAGTCGCCCGCGTCCTCGACGGGAGGAAAGTCGCCCCCGGCGTCGAGTTGATGATCGTGCCCGGGTCGATGAAGGTGCGTCAGCAAGCGATCGACGAAGGCCTGAACGAGGTGTTCGAGGCCGCCGGCGCGGGACTGCGGTTCGCCGGGTGTTCGATGTGCGCGGCGTTGAACGAGGACCGGCTCACGCCCGGTCAACGGGCGGCGTCGACGAACAACCGCAACTTCGAGGGCCGCCAGGGCAAGGGCTCGCGCACCCACATCGTCTCACCGGCTGTTGCTGCCGCGACCGCGGTCGCCGGCCACCTGGCCTCACCGGCCGACCTGAACTGACTCTCACCAACGATCGTCTGCGAATCGAGGACCACCGTGCAATCGTTCACCGTGCACACCGGCGTGGCCGCACCACTGCGGCGCACCGATGTCGACACCGACCAGATCATCCCCGTCCGCTTCCTCACCCACAGCTCCCGAACAGGATTCTCCGACAAACTCTTTCACGACTGGCGCGAAGAACCCGACTTCGTCCTCAACGACCCCGCCTACGCCGGATCGACCATCCTGATCGCCGGCCGGGACTTCGGCACCGGCTCCTCCCGCGAATACGCGGTATGGGCGTTGCAGAACTACGGATTCCGGGCGGTGATCGCACCCCGCTTCGGGGACATCTTCCGCGGCAACGCCCTCACCAACGGCCTGCTCACGGTGACGTTGCCGACCGAAACCATCGAACGACTCTGGGCGGGTCTCGAGGCCGATCCCGGTAGCGAGGTCACCATCGACCTGGTCGAACGGCAGGTCCGCGCAGGCACGATCACCGCCTCCTTCGAACTCGACGACAACACCCGCTGGCGATTGCTCGAAGGACTCGACCACATCGACCTGACCCTTACCCACGCCGCCACCATCACCGGCTTCGAACATCAGCGGCGCCCCGCGCTGCCGGCGACCACACTGTTGCGCTGACCACGGGGATTCGTTGACCACAGCGTTGAACGGGCCGAGACCCTCAGGGTGTCTCGGCCCGCTTCTTCTCCAGCAGCGGCACGATCCGCGGGGCGATGCGGCGGCTGAGCACCAGTTCCGACTGGGTCCGCAGCACCCCATCGATGGCGATCATCTCCTGCAGCACCCGCTCGAAATCCTCGTGGTCCTTCGCCACCACGCGGCACAGCAAATCTCCCTTGCCAGCAACGGAATTGACCTCGAGCACCTCGGGGATGGTGGCCAGATGCCGGCAGGTGGCATCCATCATCGACTGCGCGATGTCCAGATGAACGAACGCCAGGATGGAATATCCGAGCGCGGTCGGTTGCATCTGCGGGCGGTAGCTGGTGATCACCCCCTCTCGGGAGAACTTGTCGAGCCGCGACTGCACGGTGCCGCGCGCGACGTTCAGGCGGCGGGCGTACTCGCGCACCCCGGCCTTGGGTTCCTCGACGATCAGCTTCAACAGATCGAGATCCAACTTGTCCAAGGGAGTGGTCAACTGCATCGCCCCATTGTGCCCGATACGACACTCAGGCCGAACCGAACCGGACCGATTGCCCAACGCACGATCCCAGTCAACTACCACTAGCCCATCAGGGGCGGGTTCTACACCGACCGCCCTACTTCGACGAACGGAGAACTCGATGTCCCAGCAATCCTCCCCGGTCTCGCCGACCACCGCACGGCAGGTGCCGGCCACGGCCACCCACCGCGACCGTACCGCGTTGTTGGCTTCCCTGTTGCAGGTTTCCGATGCCTCCTGCGCGGTCTCCGACGCCCTCGACCAGCTGGGTGTCGGAGCGGCGATCGGTGCCGGCATCCTCGCACCGCTGCGCCGGGGGCAGCGGATCTGCGGGTCCGCCGTGACGTTGCGGTACCGGCGGCTGACCGGCGAGGTCGTCGACAACAGGGCGGACGGTCTCGGTGCCCGGCTCGGCGACCGGGACCTCTACAGCACCGCCCGGCCCGGTGATGTGGCGGTGTTCGACTGCCCCGCCCCCGCCGATACCGCTGTCGTGGGCGCCTTGTCGGCGCAGTGGGCGCTGCTGGCCGGACTCGCAGGGTGCGTTGTCGGTGGCGCGGTGCGTGATTCGGTGTCCATCATCGACAGCGGCCTGCCGGTGTGGTCGATGGCCCGGGCTCCGCAGGCCGCCCGGTTCCGCTACGCCACCGAGTCGATCGGCGAACCTGTCCGGCTGGCCGGGCGTCTGGTCCACCCGGGCGACATCATCGTCGCCGACGATGACGGGGTCGCCGTCATCCCGGCCGACCGGCTGTTCGACGTGGTGACGATCTGCGTGGAGGCCGACCGGATCGAGCACGAACTGCTCGCCCAATTGCGGTCGAGTGACTCGATCGCCGAACTGATGAGAAAGCTGCGGCAACGACCGGTCAGCGTGTTCGACCGCTGACCCTCGGCTGTCGACGCACTATTCGAACAGGTTCGGCAATCCGTCCGTGATCCGGTTCGGGAACTTCGGCTCGCGCTTTTGGAGGAACGCGTCGACACCTTCACGCACGTCGTCCGAGGTGCCGCGGACGTAGATGCCGATCGACTCGGCCCGGTGCGCTACCTCAGGGTCGGACGCACCGAGCATCCGCCACATCAGCTGTCGGGTGAGAGCTACCGACACCGGTGAGGTGCCGGAGACGAATTCGCGCGCGATGTCGAGTGCCCGATCGAGCACCTGATCGGCGGGGACGAGCTCCCGGACGAGTCCTCGTTCGAGCGCCTCGACTGCCGAGACCATCTTGCCGCCCACCGCCCACTCGACGGCCGTCGAGATGCCGACGGCCCGCGGAAGGAACCAGGTCGAGCAGGCCTCGGGGACCAGTCCCCGACGGGTGAACACGAACCCGAACTTCGCGGTTTCCGACGCGATGCGAATGTCGGCCGGCAGGGTCATGGTGACGCCGACACCCGCGGCCGGTCCGTTGATCGCGGCGATGACGGGCTTGAGGGAACGGTAGATTCTCAGCGAGACCTGCCCGCCCGTGTCGGCCGGGGCGCCTCCGGTCTGCGGGTCGTCACCCAGCACGAAGGTGTCGCCGCCGGCTGCGAGATCCGCTCCCGCACAGAAGGCTCGTCCCGTTCCGGTGATGACCACCGCACGGACCTCGTCGTCGGCGTCGGTCTCGTCGAAGATGTCGATGAGCCGATAGCACATCGCGTCGGTGAACGCATTGAGCTGATCGGGACGGTTCAATCGCACAACCGCGATCTCCCCGTGCCGCTCGAGTATCACTGCATCGTCGGTACCCGTCTCCGTCACGATGACTCCTTCCTGGTTTCTCCGCCGGTTTCGGCTCAGCGGACCTTGTCGAATCGTTCTGCCACGTCCCGGTATTCGGCCCGGATCGCCGTCTTCGAGAGCTTGCCGCTGGGGAGCCGCGGCAGCGGCTCGTCCCGGATCACCACGTAGCGCGGAACCTTGTAGTCGGCCACGAGCCGGTCGCAGTGTTCGATGATTGCCGCTGCATCGACGCCATCCTTCACCGTGACGATCGCCGCCGGGGTTTCGCCGAAGCGCTCGTCAGCGGCTGCGATGACAGCGACTTCCTCGACACCGGGGATCTCGGAGATGACCCGTTCGATCTCGACCGGCGAGATATTGATGCCGCCGGTGATGATGAGGTCTTTGAGCCGGTCGACGAATTTGACACGCCCTTCGTCGTCGAGGGTGCCGAGGTCGCCGCTGTGCAGCCAGTTGTTCTGCAAGGCTGCCGCCGTCGACTCGGCGTCGTTCCAGTAGCCGGGGGTGACGCCCGGACCGCGCAGGAGTATTTCGCCCTCTTCACCGGGAGCGGCATCGGTGCCGTCCGGACGGACCACCTTCACTTCGGTGAAGATCGAGCCGGATCCGCACGTGTCGGGGTGGTCGAAGGCTTCGGCGACGAGGGTGGCGGTGGCGACACCGCCGGCCTCGGTCATGCCGTAGATCTGTCGCAGTGCGACGCCCTTGCCCGCCCAGCGCTGCAACAGTGCCGGAGCGACCGCGGCGCCGCCGACGATCGCGGTGCGCAGCGATGACAGGTCGGCGTCCGCGAACTCGGGTGAACGCGAGATCGCCTCGAAGATCAACGGCACACCGAAGATGGCCTGGACATCGTGTTCACCGAGAAGCTTTGCCGCGCGGCCCGGATCGAACTCCTTCTCGATGATCAGCTTTCCACCGAGCACCGTTGTCATGACCAGCCCCCATACCAGGCCGGGGGTGAACACCAACGGCAACACCAGCAGCGACGTGGACCCGGGCCGGAAACCTTCTTCGGTGAGTGACGCCTCGAAGACGATATTGAGCAGCGTCCGGTTCGTGCAAATCACGCCCTTGGACATCCCGGTGGAGCCACTCGTGAAGAGGAGGGCGGTCGGTTCGTCGGGCTCGAGATCGATACGGAAGTCGTCCTGTCCTCCCGCGCGTAGCGGCGCGAGCTCGTCGAACGAGAGCGTGTCGAAGGCGGAACCCAGTTCACGCGCCGCGTCGACCGTCGGCGCGAACTCGCTCGGCGTGACGACCAGGACGGCGCCGGCGTCGTCGACAACCTTGCGGAGCTCCGCCGGCTTGAACCGTGGGTTGAGCGGTATCAGTACACCGCTGGCCTTGAGGACGCCCAGTGCAATCACCGGCCACGTCAGCGAATTCGGGCCCAGCACGCCGACTCGTTGACCCGGTTGGATTTCGAGGTCCACGATCTTCCGGGCGATACGACTGGACCAGTCCTGCAGTTCGCGGTATGTGAGAGATTCACCCGCCACGACGAGCGCGTCCTGCTCTCCCTTGGTCTTCGCCCACCAATGCAATGCCGAGCCGACGGTGGCAGCCATTCGTCCTTACCTTTCGTGAGTCGCGCAGGTGCGATGTCGTTATACCGGGGCCTACCGGGCACGTGGGGTGCCTGACACAGGGCGTGGGCCGAATCGCTCTTGCCGACAGATGTTTTCAGCGCGGCTCGGGCCGGGAGAACCTGGCTCGTGCGCCGTGCGACCCACGCTATATGGTCCAATTTGAGACGTCAATCAAGTCTTGTATTTTGCAAAACGGCGCGCTGTGACAGCAACGAGTCCCGCCGCGAACGCGGCCACTCCCCCGACCGCGAACACCACGACGTACGCCTGTTCTGTGGGCGTCGAGGTGCCCGGGATCACGATCGTCGCGAGCAACACCGCAACCAAGGCACTGGCCAGTGAGCTGCCGAATGTCCGGGCGATCGCGTTGATGCCGTTCACCGCCCCCGTGTTCCCCGGAGGAACGCCGCCGATGAGCATCGACGGCAACGCACCGTAGGCGACTATGACGAAGACATTGATCACCGCAACCGCCGTGATCAATTGCCAGGTGTAGTCGTGAGCAAGGATCAGCATCACGAATCCGCACACCCCGACGGCGCATGCCGCGGTCAGCACCCGGTGGGCGGGGAACCGTCGGGTTACGAGTCCACTGACGGCCGCCGCAGCCGTGCCGGCAATCTGTCCGGGCAGCAGGTACACGAGACTGGTCTCGAGCACCGACGCATCGAAGCCGTATCCCGCTTCCTCTCGGGAGATCTGCACGAACGTCGCGACGGCCAGGAACTGCACGAACATCGCGACACCCACCAGGAAGGCCGCGACATGCGCCGGAGCCACCAACCGTGCCGTCAGAAGCGCAGGAGCAACCAGCGGTGCAGTGGTCCTCCGTTCGTGCCGATACCAGGCGGCAAGCACCAGCGCGCCGGTGACGGCGCAACCGAGTGTCCGCACCGACAGCCATCCCCACGTCCCACCTTGCGCCAGCGCCAACAGCAGTCCCGGCAGGCCGATCGCGAGCCCGACCACACCCCAGAAGTCGAACCCGTCGCGCGCTCCCGACCCCGGGGTATGCGGGATAACGCACCACCCGACGACCATTGCTATCACCGTGAGTATCAACAGCATCCAGAAGACACGTCGATAGTCGGCCCCTTCGGTGTACAGCACTCCGGCCGCGATCATTCCCGCACCGCCGCCGACACTCAACGCACCGGACATCACTCCGAGCGCCATCGGGACACGGTGCGGCCCCAGCGCGCACCGCACTACCGCGACACCGACGGGGAACAACGCGTACGACACGCCCTGCAGAACTCGACCGGCGACGAGTGCCGGCAACCCCGTCCACGCGACACACAACACCGAGCCGATCAGTACGGTGCCCAGCACGGCCAGCATCACCTTCCGCGGACCATGTCGATCAGCGAGGTGACCCAACAGTGGTGTACATACCGCGGCTGCGAGGAGATTCGCTGTCACTGTCCAACCGACAGCATCCGTGCCCACGTCGAGCTGCACCGCGATGGCCGGCAGGAGCGGTACCACGGCGGTCTGCATCATCGACGTGATCATCACGATGAAGCAGAGCGCCGGGACCAGCACCGCCGATCCACGTGCCGTCTTTTGGGCGGCGAGATGGGCCGTATCGGGCGCCTGGGTCACGGCATCTCCTCGCTGCGGTGCCGGTCAGAGATCGAGCACGAGTTTGGCTGTGCAGCTTCGTGACACACAGATCATCATGCAGTCGTTCTCAGCCTGTTCGTCTTCGGTGAGGATCGAGTCCCGATGCTCGGGAACTCCGTCCAGGACGGGGGTTTCGCACGTCCCGCACGTACCCTCACGGCATGAGAAGGGGGCGTCGACACCGGACCGGAGTACCGCGTCGAGCACGCTTTCGTTCGCGTCGACGGTGATGGTGCTGCCCGCGCGGTGCAGTTCGACCTCGAACGATCCGTCGACCGCATCGGCCGGCCGCTTCTTGGCAGCGAACCGCTCGACGTACAGCCTCAGGTTCGGATGCGCGAGGCATTCGTTCTCGATCGCCTGCAGGAGCGGCTCCGGTCCGCAGCAGTACACCGCGGTGCCGTCGGGGACTGCGTCGAGAGCAGCCGGAAGGTCGAGGATTCCGTATTCGTCCTGGGGTCGCAGCTCGATTCGGCCGGGGTACCGAGCGACCAGCTCGTCGGCAAAAGCCATGCTGGTGCGTGCTCGGCCGCCGTACAGCAGGCGCCAGTCGGCGCCCGCGGCTTCGGCCGAACGGAGCATCGGCAACAGGGGCGTAATGCCGATACCGCCGGCGACGAAGAGGTAGGACTGCGCAGGTTCGAGGGTGAAATTGTTGCGCGGGCCTGCGATCGCGACCAGGTCTCCGACTTGCAGCGAGTCGTGCACCCAGCGCGATCCACCGCGGCCGTCCTCTTCGCGGAGCACCGCGATCGCCAAGGAGGTGGTGTCGGATGCGTCGCCACACAGGGAGTATTGCCGCACCGTCGACCTGTCGATAATGACGTCGATATGCGCTCCGGGCTCCCAGGTCGGGACAGCGCCGCCGTCGGGATCCGCGAGTCGAACTGCCATGACACCGTGAGCAAGCACGTCTTTGCCGATCACTCGCATTTTGCGTTGTTCGGTGTTGGTGCTTCGGGTCATCGGCGCTCTCGTTCCCATAGACTTCGCGTGCCCTATAATCTTAAGCAGTTAGGTTTACGGGGCGCAAGCCCGACCATTGGTACTCACGACGCGCACAGGAGATCGCCATGACCCCACACTCATCGCCGGACCAGAGTGAGACGGTCCTCGACCTGTTCAGACTCGACGGGTCCGTCGCTGTCGTGACCGGTGCCGGCAGCGGCCTGGGTGCCGGATTCGCCCGCGCTCTCGCCGAGGCCGGCGCCGACGTGGTGATAGCCGCACGCCGGCGTGAGAACCTCGACGCCGTCGCGGTGACAGTAGAGGCCATCGGTCGCCGCTGCCTGGTCGTCCCCACCGACGTCACCATCCCCGAGCAGTGCGACGCGCTCGCCCAGGCCGCTGTAGCCGAGTTCGGCCGCCTCGACATCCTGATCAACAACGCCGGGGTCACCAGCTCCGCGCCCGCGACACGCGAGCGCCCCGAGGACTTCCGCGCAGTCCTCGACGTGAACCTGATGGGCAGCTATTGGGTAGCGCAAGCGTGTGGACGCGTGATGGGCCCGGGCTCGACCATCGTCAATGTCGCGAGCATGCTCGGCCTCATCAAATCGGCACTCCCGCAGGCCGCGTACGCGGCCAGTAAAGCGGGAATGATCGGCCTGACCCGCGACCTGTCGCATCAGTGGTCGAAGCGAAAGGGCATCCGCGTCAATGCGATCGCGCCGGGATTCGTGGAGACCGACCTGATTTCCGAAATGTCGTCGGATACGCTCGAGGAATTCCTGCGCGGCAGCTCTCTCGGCCGCACCGCGACGCAGCGCGAGATAGACGGAGCCGTGGTGTTCCTCGCCAGTCGCGCCTCCGGCTACATCACCGGCTCGACACTCGCCGTCGACGGCGGCACCTCCGGACACTGATTCCGACGACGAAGGACCATGCAACCATGACGTACTCCACCACGGTGACCACCCTCCGCGGCGACGGCGTTTCCCTGGTCGCCGACCTGTGGGAACCCCAGTCGGAACCGAAAGGCACCGTCCTGCTGCTCCATGGCGGCGGGCAGACCAGGCACTCGTGGCAGCGCACCGGAATACGCCTGGCCCAGCAGGGATGGCGCGCGTATTGCATCGACGCACGTGGCCACGGCGACAGCCAGTGGTCCCCCGACGGCGACTACAGCCCCGACGCGCACGCCCGCGACATCCGCACAGTCGTCAGCGACCTCGGTGAACCCCCGGTGCTCGTCGGTGCGTCCATGGGCGGCATGGCCTCACTCGTGGCATCGGGCGACGAACCAGGTTTTGCCCGGGCGCTGGTCCTGGTAGATATCACCCCGAAGGCCGAACCTGAGGGTCTCGCCAAGATCACCGACTTCATGCAAGCTGGGTTGTCCGGCTTCGACAGCCTCGACGACGCGTTGGGAGCAGTGATCGAATACAACCCGCACCGCAGTCGAGCGCCGCGGGTGGAGGGTTTGCGCAAGAACCTGCGTGAACACGAGGGTCGTTGGTACTGGCATTGGGATCCGCGGATGCTGTCGGACAGGACGAATTCGGCGGCCGCGGCGGCCGAACGCGAGAGTCGTGCTCGCGCCGCAGCGCGGGCGATCAGGATCCCGACGTTACTGATCCGTGGCGCCCAGTCCGATGTGGTCAGTCCGGAAGGAGCGCGCGAACTCCTGGAGCTGATTCCTGGGTCCCGCTATATCGACGTGGGCGGCGCGGGGCACATGGTGGGCGGCGACGACAACGACGTCTTGAGTCGAGGCTTGGTGGGGTTCCTCGACGAGGCGGTTCTCACCGCATGACCACCTGAGCGACTGGAACATATACCATTCTGACCATCTGCCGCGCCGACCAGGCCCGGCGTACTGCTCGAACCGAAAGCGAGACATGGCCCGACCGTCGAAACCTCTGATCAGTCGCGCAGCCGCCGTGGCAGCGTCCATCGAGATCATCGACTCCGAGGGACTCGATGCGTTCAGCCTGCCACGTCTGGCGAAACACATCGGAGTGCGTGCGCCCTCGCTCTATCATCACTTCTCCGACAAGTCGGAGATCCTCGCCGCGGTCGCACGACAGATCGCCGGCGCCGGAAACCTACCGCGACGCAAGCCCGGCCCGGACTGGCCCGAATTCTTCGTGACGCTGAGCATGAACCTTCGCCGGTCGATCCTCAAACACCGCAACGCCGCGCCGATCCTGCTGCAATATCTGCCCCGTGACCTGCTGATCGGCACCTACGAGGACACCGCCCGGTTCCTCGAGGAGTCCGGAGTGCCCGCGCACCTGCACGTCCAGATTCTCGACGGCATGGAGCGCCTGACGCTCGGTGCGGTGCTCACCGAGGCGATGCGCAAGCCGAGCACCAAGTCCACGATCTTCCCCAACGTCGACCCGGAGTCGCAGCCTCTGCTGTCCAAGGCGCTCGCCGCAAACGAGATGACCTCCCGGCAGTTGTTCGAGGAAATGATTCGCAGCTTCCTGCACGGCGTGGTGCGCAACGAGAACATCGCGATTGCGGACGCCGCGCCCTCCGACAACGTCAAGGTATCGGCCAGCTGACCGAGTCCGCCCTTTCCCCGCGCGAACCGCCCTCGACGCACCGGTGCCCCACGGATCGGATCCGTGGGGCACCGCGTTTGCAGACCTACTGAGTTCTGCAGACCTACTGGGCAGGAGCAGGCAGGTGGACGGTCTTGATCTCGAAGAACTCTTCGAGACCTTCGATGCCACCCTCACGTCCGACGCCCGACTGCTTGTAACCACCGAATGGCAGGGTGAAGTCCATCGTCGCGGTATTGACACTGATGGTGCCGGTACGGATGCGCCGCGCGACCTCGAAACCGTGGTCGAGATCCTCGGTATAGACGGCGCCCGAAAGGCCGTACACCGAGTTGTTGGCGATCGCGATTGCGTCTTTCTCGTCCTCGAAGGTGATCACCGAGATGACCGGACCGAAGACCTCTTCCTGCGCAATCCGTGAATCCGGCTGCACATCGTCGATCAGGGTGGCTGCGACGAAGAAGCCCGTGTCGAGGCCTTCGGGGCGGCCACCACCGAGCACCACCTTCGCGCCGTCTTCCTTCGCGATGTCGATGTAGCCGAGCACGCGGTCCTGCTGACGCTTGGAGGCGAGCGGGCCGAGGAAGTTGGTCGGCTCCCACGGGTTGCCCATCGGCAGCGATCCGTACGCGGCCTTCAGTGCCTCGACCACCTCGTCGTGACGCTTGCGTGAGACGAGCACGCGGGTCAGCGCGATGCAGGCCTGACCGGACTGCATGCAGCCACCCATGGGCAGGGTCTGCAGCACGTGATTGATGTCTGCGTCGTCGAGGATGATCGCCGCGGACTTGCCACCGAGCTCGAGCGACACGCGTGCAATGCGTTCGCCTGCCAGGGACATGATGCGCCGGCCCGCGGCAGTGCTGCCGGTGAACGTGACGTGGTCGACGTCCGGGTTGGTCACGAGGGACTCCGACACCTCGCGGTCGGCACACAGCACACTCACTACGCCCTCGGGGATGCGACCTTCCGCGACCAGCTCGGCAATGATGTCCGCGAAAATCGACGGCGAGATCGGTGCCTCGGGTGCGGTCTTGAGAACGACCGAGCAGCCCGCGGCGAGCGCCGGCGCGAGCTTGAACGCGATCGTGCCGATCGGCCCGTTCCAGGGGATGATTGCGGCGACCACGCCCGTCGGTTCCTTGACGATGCGTGAGATGCCGCCGTCGGCCCGGGATCGCTCTTCGCTGACCTCGAACTCGCGGGCTACCGCGGCAACGGCCCGGAACAGGCCGCCGGTCATCTGCTGGGTCGGGCGGCTGACGCTGACCGGTACCCCGACCTCGATCACACCGATCGGCGTCAGTTCGTCCACGCGCTGCTCGAGACGGTCGGCGATGGCATCGAGAACGTCGGCGCGCTCGGCCATGGTGCGCGACGCCCATTCACCCCTGTCGAACGACTCACGCGCAGCGGCAACCGCCTTGGTGACATCTTCGACGGTGGCGGTGCGAACGCGTGCAACGGTCTCTTCGGTGAACGAGTCGACGACATCGACCCAATCGTCACCGGTCGAATCGACCCAACGGCCGCCGATGAAGACTTGTTCGCGATCGGCGATCGACGGGATCGTCGTATCGGTTGCGGTTTCGGTGGTGGTCATCAGTGAAGCTCCTTCGCTTTCAACGGATGTTGTAGCCGGCATCGACGGGGAATGTGACACCGGTGACGTAGCGGGCCTCGTCGGAAGCGAGGTACACGATCGCGTTGCTGATGTCGACGGCCTCGATCAGCTCGACGGGCATCGGGTTCTTGTACGACTCGTCGGCGGCGACCTCTGGGTGGGAATTGACGAACTCCCCGTATTCGGCGTTCGCGACCATCGGAGTGTTCACACCTGTGGGATGCACGGTATTGACCCGAATGCTGTGGGGAGCGAGTTGTTTCGCATACAGCCGCATGAGGCCGACGACACCGTGCTTGGCCGCGCTGTACCCGGCTTGGCCCGGCAGGGTATTGAGGCCGATACTTGTCAGGCCGGCGGCCGAACTGGTGATGATGATCGAGCCACCCTCACCCCGCTCGACGAGATTCGGCACGGTCACGTCGAGCACGTGCCACACACCGGTGAGCATGGTGTCGATCGCGTCGTGCCAGGCCTGCCGCTGCTTACCCGGTCCGATGACGGGCATGATGCCGGCGTTCGGCAGCACGATGTCGACCTTGCCGAACTGTGTGATACCCGCGTCGTACGCAGCTTTGACGTCTTCGAGGTTCCGGACGTCGCCAACGAACGCAACGATGGCGCCTCCGGCCTCCTTGACCAGGCGTTCCGTTTCTGCGAGATCGTCAGAGGTCGCCATCGGGTAGAACACGGTCGGAATCTGGTCGCAAATGTCCATCGCGATGATGGACGCACCTTCCTCAGCGAGCCGGACGGCATGCGACCTGCCCTGACCGCGCGCCGCGCCGGTGATGAATGCGACCTTGCCATCGAGCCGTCCCATGGATAGTCCTCTCCGAGTGTCGGTTCCGCCTAGTGGTGCACAGAGGCAACGTGCGGGGTGATCGGATGATCGAAAAGAAGTCGGCACACCATCTGTGAGCCACAACACAGACCGTAGTTGCCTACAACCTTTAGGTCAACACCGAACAAGAATCGTTTTTCGTATCACCGGCAACCATCAAAAGCTGGGCACTTCGGCCCACTCCCCGACCTGGTAACACGAGTGCTCTTCCTCCTGCTCGAACGACAACAGCCGGCACATACGCACCGCGCCTGCATCGTCAGGGTCGATACGAATCAGGGCGATCTGCGCTCCCGCGTCGCGCAGCGCCCCGAGCGCCACCACAAGCAGCGTGGTGCCCAAGCCCTCCCGCCTCGCGGCCTCGGTGAGCACGAGCGCCCGGACCGACGCGGCGTCGAGTTCGAGGTGCGTGGACACCGTCGAGTCGAACCAGACGAATCCGAGAGGTGCGCCCGAAGAATCTGTTGCAACGACCACGCTGCCGGCCCCGAGACGAATGTCGTCGGCGAGGCGCTCACGCTGCGCCGGCACCAGCGCGGCCGCATCCAGCACTTCCTCGATCGACTTCGACGCCGTCGGATCTTCGAGTGGGCGAGCTTCGGCGAGCGTGATGCCGTCGGGCACCGACACATCGTCGAGCGGGCTCGCGAACGGCCCCGACAGGTGACGGAACAGCGTCCACAACCTGCTGACCGGCGCAACGCCGAACCGGCGCGTGAGACGCTCGGACGCGGGGTGAGTGCCGTACGCCCAGCAGCGCAGGGCCACAGCGCCAGTGCCTGCCCAACCACCGTCCACGGTCGTGTCCAGACCGACCTCCTCGACGAGCATCGTTGCGATACCTCGCGACCGATAGTCCGGGTGAACCACGAACTGCGCGGTACCCAGCCCCCCGTCGTCGACCTGCAGATGCAGATACGCCACCACCACGAGCGGAGCATCGTCGCGAGCACTCAGATCTCTGCGCGCCGTGATCGGCAGGTGGTAGACCCGCACACCGTCACGGCTCGTCGAGGTCACATCGCCGGGATTGATCGAGGAGAAGCCCGCCTCGTCGTCGTAGTCGGCGGCCGCCGCGACAAGTGCCAGCACCTCGTCCCGATCGCCGGAATCCAGTTCCGAACACCACTGATACGAGATCATTCGTTCGCTCCTCATCTGCCGGTTCGTTCCCATAAATCTAATGCCAATCGGTATTGGATCGCAATGGTCGAAACCTACCCGAGGACCCAACCCGGGGTTTACAGCTAAATCTACATAAGTTAGATTTAGGATCATCGATTCGCCATCGCACCACAGCCTGGAGGGCAGCCATGACAGAGGTCGGAATCCCCCGCGAGGAACGCATCCGTCGCGCGCTCGACCATCTGCGCAACGACACCACCGACGAGTTCGAGCACGTCACGTGGTTCGAACCCGTCGAGTTCACCGATCCGGACATCGCCAAGATCGAACGTGAGCGTGTATTCGGCCGGGTTCCGTCGATCATCATCCACGGCTCCGAGATCCCCCGCGCAGGAGATTTCGTCACCCTGCAGTTACCGCGGAACAACGTCATCATCGTCCGCCAGCGCGATGGCAGCGTCAAAACCCTCGTGAACCAGTGCCGTCATCGCGGGGCCATGGTCGAGAAGGAGGAAAAGGGTCGCTGCCGCCTGTTCTCCTGCCCGTACCACCGCTGGTCCTACGATACCGACGGCAGCCTTCGCACCATCACCCGCGACAACACGTTCGGGGACGCCGACCGCTCCGAACGCAACCTCGTCCAACTACCCACCGAAGAGCGGCACGGCTTCGTCTGGGTGGTCGACGACGCCGACGCAACCATCGATGTCGCCGACTGGCTCGGCCCCGAGATGGACTCGATCATGGGGTCCTACGGCATGGACAAGATGGTGACCACTCGGGTTCAACGCTTCGACGAGCCCATCAACTGGAAGTTGATGCAGGACGCGTTCCTCGATGGGTACCACATCCAGTACGCGCACCCCAACACCGCCGCAAAGCACATCCACACCAATATCATGGCCTTCGAGGACTTCGGAAATCATTGCCGATTCCTCAATCTCCGCAAGACCATCGACCGATGGATCGAGGAGGACCCCGGCGATCGCAGTCTCGCCGAGCACATCACGGAAAGCCACCTGGTGGGGCCCAACAGTACGTTGCTCAAGCAACCCGACCATTTCCAGCTGCTCACCTTCCGCCCTCACCGCAGTGATCCGCAGCGCTGCCACATGGAGATTCGTCTGGTCGCGCCTACGCTCGAAGAGAGCGGCATGACGGAGGAGCGCTGGAACCGGATCTGGGACAAGAACGTCGAGATCCTGGTAGCAGTGCTCCACAACGAGGACTTCCCGATCTTGCGAGATTCACAGGTTGCCATGGACAGCGCAAACGCCGGCAACATGCTCCTCGGCCGCAACGAAGTCGCCAACCAGGTCTTCCGCCGCGCAATTCAGAAACTCGTCAACGAGAGCTGATACCTGGCCTTCACACTCGCGGAACTACGGACGCCGGTTTCCGCTCACATCACGAAGGGGACCCGATCACGATCGGGTCCCCTTCCTCATCTCGACTCAGAGTTCCGAAGTGAACGGGAGCGTCAGACGCACCTGCGGTGAATCTCCTCAGTCGCCGGCCTTCGCCTGGGAGAGGTCGAGAACACCCTGCGAAAGCCGAACGGCGCGTCGAGCGTCCACGTGGTTCGTGAGCGATCGACGCGCCGTTCGGATGGCACGCGTTCCGACAGTACTATTCGAGTGTCAACGCCCGTTCGGGGCACACCGCGACGGCCTCCTCGGCCGCTGCGATGTGCTCGTCGAGCGCGAGTGCGTCCTGAAGGATCACCGGATACCCGGAATCGTCACAGTCGACGACCTCGGGGGAACGGCTGTAACACAAACCGTGTCCCGCGCACACCGACCGATCCACGACGAGGCGGCGCGTACCGTATTCCTTTTTCGTGTCGTGGGCAGTCATGATCGTTACTCTTCGCCGGTGACCATCGGCGGAGGGTTGTTCCCGTCTTCGGGGAACATCATGGCCACGCGAGACAACGTGCCGCCATCGGTCGTCGGCAATGTGACACCCGAGATGTACGCGGACTCGTCCGAGACCAGGAACAGTGCTGCTCGAGCATTGTCCTTCAGTGACGGCGGACGGTTGAGCTTGAGCGGAATCGGCGACACGCTCGGCTCCCACGGACCCGCCACTTCCTCATAGGACTGGCCGACGACCGGCGTACCCGCCGGGGCGAGGAAGTTCGGCGACATTCCGTGTGTCGGCGCGATCGCGTTGACGCGGATTCCATACTTGCCGAGATCCAGGCTCAGGGCCCGAACCATACCGTTCACACCGGCTTTCGTCGCGGAATACGCCGCGATGCTGTGGTACGCGACGAACGACGCCGCCGACGACGTCGCCAGGATGACACCACCGCCGTTGGCCCGCAGCGCCGGCACCGCAGCCTTCGCGGTGTAGAACACGCCAGACAGGTTGACGCCGATGACGTCCTGCCAATCCGCGTCCGTCAGATCCTGGAACTCGACCTGCTCGCCACCGGCGACGGACGGCACGCCACCACGCGAGATGATGCCCGCATTGGCCCACGCAATGTCGAGCTTGCCGAATGCGGCCACGGTGGCCGCCACCGCCTCGATCACCTGCTGCTCGACTCGCACATCGGCGGTGACCGCGATCGCCGAACCGCCTTGCTTTTCGACCAGCTCGACCGTGCCCTTGGCGCGCTCCGGATCGATATCGACCACGGCGACCTTCGCGCCCTCCGCGGCGAACAGCTGCGACGCCTCGCGTCCCAGGCCGGAACCGGCACCGGTGATCAGCGCGACCTTACCTTCGAGTTTCATGAAGTCTCCTGTGTTCGGGAATGTGTTCGGATGAATGGAAGCTGTCATCGGACAGCGGGACAACAGAGATGGGACCGGATAGCCGTGTGTCACAGATACAGCGGTGCTAGTACGCGATGAACAGAATTTCGTCGCGTGAGTACTCCATGCCCGGATGCGACTCGCTCAAATGCTCCTGGGTTTTCACCACCAGGTCGTCTTCGTCACTGCCGGTGATCGCGGCGCCACACGGACAGCTCAGTCTTGTCTTCATTCTCATGCCGGTCAGCCTTTCTGTGCCTCTCGTGCGGTCGGACGCTCACAGCACGTCGGCGACCGAGAAGTTCGATAGTCCCCCGAACATGTTCGACGTCACACAAGATTATCTAATGCACGTAGGTTGTACAAGCCACCGCGTCGGCTCGATCACATCGGAAACAGTCGTGATCAGGCAGGCTCCGTGGCCTTCTCTACAGACACGTCCGTCTCGGACACGGTCTTGTTCTTCCGCGGAACCAACGACACCAGCACTGCGGCAGCCACTCCGGCGAACGCAAAGGCGTAGAAGGCCCAGTCGGCTCCGAGTGCAGAGCTCATGATCATTCCGGTGAGTATGGGACCGCAGACACCGCCGAGCCGGCCGAGACCCACTGCCAGCCCGAGCGCCGTGCCACGGGCGGCCGCCGGGTAGAAGACTCCGACGAATCCGTATACGCCCGTCGTCGACGAGGCACAGAAGCCGATCAGCAGAACCAGTCCGAACACGAGCGCCTGTGCCGGCTGCAGAGTCAGGGCGGACACTGCGAGCGCCCCGAAGACGAAGCTCACGGAAATGACGGGACGCGATCCCAGCCGATCCGCAAGACCGGTGATGACCACCATGCCGAACCCGCTGCCGATGTTGAATGCGAGCAGGAATGTCAATGCAGACCCGAGGTCATAGCCGGAGGACCTCAGCATCTGAGGAATCCAGGTGTTCATGCCGTATGAGACGAGAAGACCGAAGAAGGTGATGAGCGGGAACATGATCGTCGCGATCCTGTAGCCGGGGGCGAACAGGAGCCGCAGCCCCGAGGGGGAGCCGGTACTCCCACTTTTCGACCTCTCGAGTGCCATGCCGGATTCGGCGCCGGCATCGATGGAATAGCGCTGTGCCAGTTCGCGGGCCTCGTCGTGCCGACCCTTGCTTGCGAGGAAGGCAATCGACTCGGGCAGGTTTCGGTACGCGATGACAAACAACACGACCCCCAGAAGGCCGCCCACTGCGAACATCGATTCCCAGCCGAAGGCAGGAATCATGAAAATCGCGGCAATCGCGACGACGCACCCGCCGATGGGAAAACCGGTTTGAATAACACCGTTGTAGAACTGTCGCCGGTCGACCTTGACGTATTCCTGGGTGAGCGCGATCAGAGTGGGGAGTGCTCCGCCGAAGCCGAGCCCTGCCAGCAGCCTGAACAGGCCGAACGATTCCAAGTTCGGCGCAATGGCGCACAACCCGGTGAACAGGCTGAAGCTGACGATGCATGCAAGTACCACGGGTCGTCGCCCGATGCGATCCGTGATGTAGCCGGCCAGCATAGCTCCGGCCATCATGCCGAACAGGGACAGGCTGCCGATCAACCCCGCCGATGCAGTGGTGATCCCCCACTGTTCCAGTTCGAGCAACGTCGGCAGGACCGCGCCGAACATGATGAGGTCGACACCGTCGAGGATGGTAATGGCCAAGCAGGTGAGGACCACGGATCGGGCACCCGAGACGGCCCTTTCCTTCCCCGGGACAGAAATCTGCGACATGTTGGGTTCCTTCGGGTCGTGTGTATCGGGGTTCGGTTTCGGTGACTGCACGGATGGCGCGGTATTCACACCATGGGTGCGAAGGAGCTCAGCCCCACTTGCGCGGATCTGCGAACGCGCGCCCCATCCATTGGTGGAAGTGCTGGTTGGCAATCTCGTTGCGTCCGAAATAGAGGGGTCCGACATCTGTATTCGCCACGGACTTCTGCAGGCCCTCGTTGACCACGAGGTCCTCGTCGCGTAGCACGGCCATGAGGATTTTCCAGTTCTTGTCCCACCGCGCCTTCTGCTCGTCCGTGACCACCGGCTCCCGAGTGAGCAAACGCATCTGCATCCGAGTCCCGACGGCTGTGCCCGGGGCGGGGACGAAGTTGAGCACCTCCAGATGATCCGGTTGACGGAGCACCGACATATTGGGCATCAGAAAGTGAGCAACGGTGATATGCCGATCGATGGGGGCATCCTCGGGTGCCACATCGCGCACCGAGTCGATGCTCTTGCGAGCGGTGACCATTCGTCCGTGCCTTCCCATCGGCTCCCACGCCTGCGCGTTGTTGTAGAAGTACGGGGCAACGGTTCCGGCGTGGGTCGAGGTGATGTGGTAGCCGTCGAGGAAGGCGTCCATCAGCACCTTCCAGTTGATGTCCACATCGAAGTTCTGGGCGATATGGCAGTGGTACTTGTCCATTTCCATGGCGGCGAGGGACTCGTCGAACTCGCGGCCGAGCCACTCCGCGATGTCGATCTTGCGATCACCCGCGGCGGAGTCGATGACCCAGACGAAGCCGTGCCGTTCCTCGACCGGAACCTCCAGCAAACTCATGCAACTACGATCGACCGTCCCGAACGTGGGCTCGTCCGCGATCGACCGCAGCCTGCCATCGCTGCCATACGCCCACCCGTGGTAGCGGCACGAAAAGATGCGCTTCGAACCCTTCTCCTCGGGAACGAGCTGCGCTCCTCGATGCCGGCAGGTGTTCACGAAGCCACGCACTCTCCCGTCCGCCTGCCGAACGAGAACAACTTCGTTGTTCGGCAGTTGGACGGTCGCGAAGTCGTTGTTTCCGGGCAGTTCGGTACTGTGTGCCGCGATGATCGGCACATACCCGAACAGTTCTCTGCGCTCCCGCGCCGCCAGCTCCGGATCGGTGTAGACGCGCGGATCGACCTCGAGGATTTCCGGTGCCATATCGGTGGTGCCGTTGTCGAGGTGATCGAACATCGCCCGGGCAAAACCCGCTTTCGTCTCCTCGTCGTACGGCAGATCGGTGTAGACCATCGTGCTCACTCCTTCGGGGACCGCTGCGGGCCCACAAGACCGTCGCTAAAGCTGCAGACTCTTGATTTCGACAAACTCTTCGAGGCCGAATGCCCCGCCCTCACGCCCGTGGCCGGATTGCTTGAATCCGCCGAACGGTGCGGCGCCATTGAACTTTCCACCGTTGACCTCGATCTGCGTCGCACGCAGTCTGCGCGCCACCGACTTCGCGCGCTCGGGGTCGGCGGACCACACAGCGCCGGCAATACCGAAGATCGTTCCGTTCGCGATGTCGATCGCTTCCTCGGTCGTGTCGTACGCGATGATCGACAGCACCGGACCGAAAATTTCCTCCTGGGCGATCGTGCTGTCCGGGTCCACCTCGGAAAACACTGTGGGTTGGACGAAGAATCCGGTACGGGCAGGTGCGTCGACCGAGCCGGCGACGAGCTTCGCGCCCTCCTTGACGCCGGCACGAATGTAGCCGAGCACCCGCTCGCGCTGAGCTGCGGTCACCATGGGTCCAAGCTTCGTGTCGCCGCTCGTGGGATCGCCCGGGGCATATGCCGCCACTGCCTTGGCGGCGAGCTTTTCTGCCTCGGACAGGCGCGAGCGCGGTACGAGCATGCGAGTCTGCGCGTTGCAGGACTGCCCGCCGTTCATGTAGCAGGCACGCACGGTGTGCGGCACGGCCTTCGCGAACTCCTCGACATCGAGGTCATCGAGCAGTACCGCGGCGCTCTTGCCACCCAGCTCGACCGACACCCGCTTCACGGTCCCGGCGGCCAGTTCCAGCACTCGCTTACCGACCGAGTTCGATCCGGTGAAGCTGATCATGTCGATATCCGGGTGAACGGCGATGGTCTCACCCACAATCGGACCGTACCCGTGCACCATATTGAAAACTCCGGCCGGGATCCCGACCGCTTCGACCGCCTCTGCCAGAGCGTGGGCAGTGAACGGAGCTACCTCACTGGCCTTGACGACCACCGTGCACCCGGCCACGAGCGCAGCGCCGATCTTGGCGGTGATCTGGTGCAACGGGTAGTTCCAGGGCGTGATACATCCGATCACGCCGACCGGCTCACGCACGATAAGGGAGTTGCGGAGCGGTTCTTCCCACGGGAAGTCCTTCGCCGCGGTCACTGCCTCCCGCAGATCGACGATGCCCAGTCCGACCTGGGCCCACCGAGCGACCCTGCGTGGCGTGCCGACCTCGGCGACGACGGTGTCGGTGATGTCGTCCTGTCGCCGCTCCAGTTCGTCGGCCAGACGCGACACGAATTCGGCCCGCGTGTGCGGGGCTGTCTGCGACCATTTGCCCAAGGCCCGTCGTGCGGCAGCGACCGCCATATCGACATCTTCGGTGGCTCCGGCAGGGACGCTCCCGATGGGCTCTTCGGTGGTCGGGTTGACGACGTCGATTCGCTCCGTGCTCGTGGAGGCAATCCACTTGCCATCCACATATAGTTCCAGGCTCACGATGGTTCTCTCCGTAGAATTGAGTTGATGGAATTTACCGGCGCCTTGAATCGCACGCACACCGAAAAGCACTACGGTGCAGCGACTCCACACTCACGATCCGAGCAGATCTCGCAGGCTTTCGTCACTTACCGGCGTCGTGGCTAGACCCAGCACCCCGGCAAGGAATCCGCGGATAGTGACCACGAAAAGCTCGCGCGACGACCACTGGTTGGCCTCGAGCGCGCGGGCGAGGGTCGGGTGTCTACGCTCATCGACCTTCGGGAAGACCTCTGTGCTGCCGACCGGATCGCGCATCAGATCGCTCAGAGTGGTTGCGAGAGCGAGTTTCTCCAGACCGTCCAATATCACTACATGGAGTCGCGCCGGAACGCCCCCGTCCTCGAGGATTCGCGCACACCGTTCATACGTTCGGGTCAGGACATCCCGGGGAAGGAATTGCACCAACACGAGGGCGGCATTGGGATGACGGAGGATCGCGTCGCGGTAATTGAGGCTGAGTTCGACGAACCACTCCACCCAGTCCGTACCCGACGAATACTCGGGCACCGTCGCCCCGGTCATCAGTTCCTTCGCCACCTCGGTCATGAGCTCACGACGATCAGCGAAGTGGTGGTACAACGAGGAGGTACTTACGTTCAGCTGTTTGGCCACGCGCGGCAGACTGAACGCATCCATGCCTTCGGTGTCTATGATCTCGATGCTTGCCGCGATGGTCGCACTCCGGCTGATCAGAGGCTTTGCCGGTCTCCCCATCATGTCCCACTTTCGATCGACCCGAGACTCAGCTCCACGACCCCGCCGTATCGGCTCCGATGGAAAACCAGTGGCTCCGTCACCGGATCGGACCCGAAATCGAGCAAGCCGCCAACGGCGATGAGGTGATCTCCACCGTCGTGCTCTGCAGTGAGCGCCACCTCGAACCACGCAGCCACCCCCTCGAGAATCGGCGCGCCGCGCTCGGCCGGTCGCCACTGCACTCCGGCGAATTTGGGTCCGCCCGATTTCGCGAAGCGGTCGCTGAGATCGCGTTGACCCGAGGAAAGAACGTTGATACAGAATGTCTCGGCAGTACGGATCGCCGGCCAACTCGTCGAACGCCGACTCGGGCACAGTAAGACCTGAGGTGGATCCAGCGACAACGCCGAAAACGACTGGCAGGTGAACCCAGCCGGTTCGTCACCCACCATCGCCGTCACCACCGTCACGCCGGAACAGAAATGTCCCAGAACGTCGCGAAGCGCCCGCGTGTTCACTGCCGATTGTGTGCTGCTGCCCGATTGTGTCGACACGTGTGGTCCTCTCATACTCTCAGTGCGATGTGCACCCTGATCTCGCCTGCAGGACTGAGCCATCCACGCCGATCAGCGAACTCGATCATTGCTTCGAATCGCGCCAACCACGATGGGTCCAATGCCTGCTCCCCCGCAAGGGCGCGGATCGTGTCTGGTTTGACGAAGACCTGCTGTGCGCCGGATGGTCGGCCGAGGGGCGAGAGTCGGTCTGCCCAGATTCTGCACTTCGGGTCGGCCGGTTCGATATGGAGGGAGCCGAACTCGTCGGCGTCTTCGAGCCGGAACTGTGACTTACCGGAAGTCTCGTCAACCACGATCCGCATGGGTTCCTCCGCCGTTCATTGTGGTGTGGTGGAAGATAGGGCTGCGGGCATCGAGGATAGGCAGCACTTCATGCAGCAGTAATTGCACACATGCATCGCGTGTGTTCCTCTCCGTGACAGCAGGAACGACAGTGACACCGTCGGCAATGTCCGCCGCGCGGATGTCGAGGATCAGACTTGCCAGGCCGCTCGGCGTTCCGACGTAGACGACGGTGTCGCCTTCCGTCATGCCAGTTGTGGACGGGCGCCTCTGTCCTGTGCCGGCTTCGAACCGCGCGGTGCGAGCGTCCGGCGCGATATGGACGACGACGTCGAGCAGTACGTCGACCCGGCCACCGGATGTGTCGCCCGCGGCCCGAATGTAGGCGCACTTCTTCTGCGCCTCTCGAAGGTTCGGGGCTGTAATTCGCACTGTGCGGGGGTCATCCGGGCGCCGCACCACGATGGTGCTGTCGACCGGCGCGTCTGGCGTCGACAGGTCCACGGCCACGGTGAGCTGTACCCCGTTCACGACGTGGTCCGTCCCGTACGGGGTGCGGGTCGTCGCCACACCAGTGCCGGTGACAGGGTCGTGGTGCGGAACACCAATGGATCCGAGGACAGGGTCATTCGGTCACCGTCGAAGCGCACATGCCGCTTCTGGTTCTCACCGAGCCAGTTCGGGTACAGCGATACCGCCATCTCGTGCCATACGGCGGAGTGATCCTCGTCGACGTGGTAGGGCCCCGAATACGCAAGGTATCCCCCGGCAGCCTCGCTCCGTTCGCTGATCTCGCCACTGTGGACGTTGCGCGAGCGGTACAGGGTTCGGCCAGGGCGCATGACTTGCGCCGACATGAACCCGTCCGCCGAGTAGATGATCAATCCGCGGGCCTCGGGACCGAGAGGGTAGTCGACTTTCCCGCTGTCGGAGGTCGTCGAGTACTCGACCAGTTCCCAGGCCCCGACGATTCGTTCGGCGATCGAGACGCCTTCGGTGTCGGTGTCGGTATCGGTGCTCATGTCATGCTTCCTTTCAGCTCACAGCACATCGCGCGTGCAGAGAAGGACCGAGCTCGACAATGCGGCCATGGGCCCGCCGATGAAGAGCGAGACCTGCGCATCGGGAACCTGGTTGGTGGAGGTTCCACGCACCTGGCGCACGGCCTCGACTGCCAGACCCATTCCGTTGACGAACGAATCCGCGAGGTTTCCACCACTGGTATTCACCGGGAGCAGCCCGTGCGGGGCGGTCAGATTCTCGAAGGTCATGACCTTGCCGGCCTCGGCACCGGGTGGGCACAGACCGTGATCGATCAGTGCAGCCACACCCGAGCCGCTGAAGTTCTCGTATACCTGGACGACGTCGACCTGGTCGGGACCGAGGTCGGCGTCTGCCCACAAGGTTTCGGCAACTCCGGCGGCTCCGGAGAATCCGGCCGAGGTGTAGTCGAGATCGTTCTCGCTGTCGACAGCGTATCCGCCGACCGCACCCTGACTGCCGGCCAGCACGTAGGCTGGACTGGGTGAAAGTTTCTCGGCGCGATCGGCGGCGACCAGGACGAGCGCCACAGCCCCGTCGTTCTCCCGTGAGCAGTCGTACAGCCGGTAGGGCTCGACGATCATCCGCGATGCTTCGTATTCGGCTTCGGCGAGCGGGCGGCCGTACGCGGCGGCGTACGGGTTGCGCTGCGCGTGGAAGTAGTCGGCGAGAACCAGGGATCTCATCGCAGATTCCGGAACACCGTCGTGTTCGAGCATCCGTCGGGTGCGCAGCGCGCAGGCTTGCGCCGGCGATCCGACCCCGTGCGGGAGCATATGGCCGTCGAAGTGATGCTTGGCGTATCCGAGTCGGCCGGAATCCTGCTGTGCCATGGCGCGATACACCACGACGCACCGCGCTTGTCCTGCAGCGATGGCGACTGCCGCGTTGGTGATCGCCGCGGCAGCACCACCTCCGCCACCACCCCAGATCATGGTGGACCATCGGATCCGGGGTGACATGAGCGACGCACCCACGACCGTCCCGTCGTTGTCGCCGCCCCCGTACGAGACGAATCCGTCGATGTCGCGTGGTGACACACCGGCGTCAGCCGCAGCCTCGACGATGGCTCGCAAAGTCATCCGGAGTTCGCTGTCCGGCGATTCTCCTCGCTTGTAATGGAATTCACTGGCACCCACAACGGCTGCGGCACCACGGAGAAAGGTATCGGTCATCGCCCGGTTCCCCGTTCGGTCTCGGTGGTAGTGCTCGCCAGGCGCCAACGAAGCACCGGCCATGGTGCATCGGCGGGCTGCTGGATGATCCCCGCAACCCCATCACCGATGGCAATGTCACCGTCACCATTCTCGGCGAGCAGACCGAGTACTCGTCGTCCCCCGGCATGCGGTAGTTCGACCAGAACCGTGACGAACGGCAACTCGTCGGCCAGCTCCGGGATGAAGGGGTGCCACGTCCGCGACCACGAGAAGATTCGTCCGACCGGTTCCACTGCAGTCCATTTCGGGTCGAACGCCTGACACCGGCCGCACATCCACCGCGGTCCCCAGATCCACAGGTCGCACTCGCCGCACCTTTGCAGCCTCAGCTCACCCGCCCGCAGGCCCTCCCAGTACGGCATGTCGAGGCCGTCTGCGTACGGACCGGCCAGAGCCGTTGCCGGAAACTCGCGTGCTGTACCGGCACCGGGCGTCATCGGATCGCTCCACTCTCGTGAATCGGCATTTCGCTTCCTTCTGCTGCAGGCGGGCGTCGTGGGGAACCCGACGATCAGTGCTTGGTCAGGTATCCCGCATCGATCGGCAGGTCGATTCCGGTCACGTACTTCGCGGCGTCGGAAACGAGCCACAACACGGCGTCGGAGATGTCCTGCGGTTCGAGCATCATCACGTCCAGCAGATTCGTGCGGTCGTTGTGCTTCCACTTCCGCACCACGTGCGGCAGCACTTTCGACAGGCCGGCCGCCATAGGCGAATTGACTCCTGTCGGGTTCACCGTGTTGACACGGATGTTGTGGTCGGCGAGCTCGAATGCGAGGGTGTCCTTCAGCCCCTGCAGGCCATGCTTCGCGGCGCCGTAGTGCCCCCACGACGGGGAAGCACCCAGCCCGTCGACCGACGAGGTGATCACGATCGATCCGCCGCGGCCACCCTCGATCATCACGGGGACGACAGCCTTGCACGCCTTCCACGCGCCGGTGAGGTTGACGTCGAGCATCGTCTGCCACGCGTCGTCTTCGATCTCGATCGTCGACTCTGCGTGATCGTGGATGCCAGCGTTTGCCAGCAGGATGTCGATACGTCCGAACTGAGAGACGGCCAGATCCGCGACAGCCCTCATATCTGCACTGCTCCGGACATCCGCCTGCATGCCGGCAATCTCGCCACCGGCTTCCTTGACCAGCTGGATCGTCTCCTCGAGATCATCCCGTGTCGCGAGTGCGTACTGCACCTCGCCGATCGGTGCCGCGATGTCGCAGACCACGATCTTTGCCCCCGCAGCGGCAAGAGTGAGCGCATGTGAGCGGCCCTGTCCTCGTGCGCCGCCGGTGATGACTGCAACTTTTCCGTCGAGTCCGTCGAGAGAGGTCATCGATTCTCCTGATTCGAAGTGGGTAGTGATGTAGGAATTGCCGGACGTACTACCCTGCGCTCTTCGCGCGTTCGTAGTCTTGTGTCGCCTGGCTGATGCCGGTCGCGAAGCGCTCGCTGAAGCCTTCCTTGCGTGCCTGCGTCCAGTGGTAGGAGTTCAGCAGCGGTTCGCAGGTGCCCGTGAATCGGGGCATGACGTCGCGCATGAGGATGCGGTACATGCGCGAGGTTGCCTCGATGTCTGCCCAGTCGTGTGCTGTCGCGAGGAAGGTGCCGAATCCACCAGTGCGGTCGATGATCTTCTGGATGTAGTCGATGGCATCGTTCGCATCGCCGATGCAGCCGTATCCGGACTCGTTGACACGCCGGACCAGTTCCTCGTGCGCGACTTCCTCGCCCGGTTCGATCATCTTCATCGGGGTGACGACGTGGCGGTAGTCCATGAAGTCGCGCAGCCCGTACCGCGTATCTTCGACGGCCTGCTCGAAAGTGTCGGCGATATGGATGTTGCCGACGATCGCCCAATCGTTCCGATCGACGCTCTGCCCGTACACATTCGCCTCATGGGTGGTGATATCCCAGGTCTGGGCGAGCAACTCGACCGACTTGGCGCTCGTACCACCGATAGACAGCAGACCGAGCCCGTACTTGCCGGCCAGCTTCGGGCCGGACGGCGACATCGCGGCCGCCACAGTAATCGGTACCCCCGGATAAGAATAGGGGCCGAGTTGGACTCGCGCGTCCTCGAGAGAGAACCATTCCGTCTTCCGGTCGACGGGTCCCGACGTATTGAGCAATTCCAGGATGGCGTCGAGCGATTCTTCCATCCGCGGTCGCAACAGGTTGTAGTCCATGCCCATCATCTGCGAATCGGCCACGAGCGCGCCCGGCCCGACTCCGATACGTATGCGGCCACGGGTCATGTGGTCCAGAAAGGTGATGCGATCGGCCACCATCAACGGATGGTGGTAAGGAAGGGATATGACGCCACTGCACAGCTCGATGCGCGACGTACGCTGCGCGGCTGCCGAAATCATCAACTCGGGCGAGGGCCCGACCTCGTACCCACCACTGTGATGCTCCCCGAACCACACCTGATGGAATCCGAGCCGATCGAGGTCCTCGACATGGCGGAGGTCCTGTTCGATCGCCATCGTGGGGTTCCGCCGCGGATTGTGATACGGCGGAAGGAACACTCCGCAGCGCAGGGGTGCCTTCCTCGAGGCCGGCGCAATGTTCACGGCCGACCCGTTATTCCCAGTTTTCGGTTCCATGTCAGATCTCCTGTCGGTCGTGGCGTGATGCGCCGCAGAATGGTGATGATGGCGCGAGCCGTCCGGCTACGAGGCACGAAAGCAATCGGCTCGGACCACCACACTTGTTGTTACACAGACGATCTGCTCGCACTTACAAGCTCACAAGGTGCACAGAGGGCCGCGTTGGTACGCGACTCGCCAGCAGCACCATAGTGCCGTGCGTCACATCGCTCAATCTAAACCCTATCGGTTAAGCGGTCAAGCGGAACCTGCTACGCGGCAGCGATTCCCTACCAAATTGGATCTGGCGCCCATTCACCCTTGACCGGTGGGAAAGAGCTGATCTACCTTCAACTCAGGGCAATCGCCCTTCTCACGTCGGCCTTCGCGCTCGCCACAGCGCGAACTCGCCTGACGCCCGGAAGATCACCTCCCCGCCGAGGTGATCCCGGGACCACTCCCTCGCGAAGGATCGCCAATGACGACGACACAGCTCGATATCCCCGAACATCTGATCACCGACTTCGATGTGTACGACCCGTCCCTGGCCGTGCCCGCCGACGTGTTCCAGGAGCGCGTCGCCGCGCTGCGCAAGCAAGGGCCGGTCCTCTACTCCCCGCATCACGGGGGGCATTGGGTGGTCACGCGGTACAAAGAAGCGCTTCAAGTACTCCAGGATCCGGAGACATTCTCGAGCTTTCCGAACAATCTGCTCAATGCCGCGCAGGGCAAGTTCCTTCCGCTCGAGCTCGATCCGCCCGAACACAGCTACTACCGGCAGGCATTGCAGCCGCTGTTCAGTCCCAAGCAGATGAAGGCGCTCGAGCCGGAGATCCGGAAAATCATCACCGAGTTGATCGACCAATTCGCCGACAAGGGCGAATGCGAGTTCATCTCGGAGTTCGCACACGAGCTGCCGACTCGGATTTTCCTTGCGCTCATGGGATGGCCGCTGAGTGACGCGCCACAATTCACGGAGTGGACCGACATCACCCTTCAGGGGATCCCCGGGGCGAGCGAGGCGGAATCGGCCGAGGCGCGCGCGAAGGCCGCCGGAGAGATTTACGAGTACTTCGGGAAGGTCGTCGCACGAGTTCGATCCGGTGACGACAGTTCCGAGAGCCTTACCGCGCAGATCATCAACACCCCGCTCGACGTCGACGGAACACCTCGGCCACTCACCGACGAGGAACTGAGCCGGATGTTCTTCCTGCTGCTCGTCGCGGGACTGCACACCGTCCAGGGTGCTCTCGCCTGGGGACTGATCCACCTGTCGCACAACCCCGAGCAGCGCGAGGCGATCATCGACGACCCGACGCTGATTCCGTCGGCTGTGGAGGAGATCCTGCGGATCGAGACCGCCACGAGCAGCGGGCGTCGCGCGACCCGGGATGCCGAGATCGGTGGTGTCTCCATCAAGGCCGGCGATCAACTGTTGGTCGTCATGACGTCCGCCAACCGCGACGACGACGAGTTCGACAGCCCTGAGGAGTTACAGATCGAACGGCACCCCAACCGGCACATCGGCTTCGGCGCCGGTCCGCATCGCTGCCTCGGCTCCCATCTCGCGCGGCTCGAGCTGCGACTTGCGATGGAGGAGATCCACAGGAGAATTCCCGACTACGCGCTGGTTCCGGGCAACCCCGCGGTCTTCCATTCGTCCCAGGTCCGCGGATGCGAGAAGCTACCGATCACGTTCACGCCGTCGACGCACTGATCTCCGTCAACCCGGTCGCGGGAACGCAGTCCGAACAGTAGAAGGTCCCCGGAGAAAATATCCGGGGACCTTCTCTGCTGTGTCACACCGTGGAGGAGACCGGTGACAGCGCCGGATCATCCGCGGGCGGTTGCAGCACACCGTCGTGCACGAGCGAATCGATCTCGACTGTGCTCAGACCGAGCACTTCCTCGCAGATTTCCCATGTCTGCGCACCTGCCACGGGTGCCTGTCGCAGCGGCCAGTCCGGCAAGGCCGCGAAGTGCGCCACCTGCTTGGCCGTCGGAAGCGGCGCCGGAAGCAGCTCGTGTTCGAGCTCGGTGTAGGCACCGCGCGCGGTCAGGTGCGGATTGGTCAACAGGTCCGGGAGCCGGATCATCGCGCCGGTCGGTATCCCGGCGGCCTGCAACGTATCCATCGCTTCGGTCGGCGTGCGCAGCAGCAGCCACTGTGCCAGCACCTCGTCGGCCTCGGCCCGGTGCGCAATTCTGAGCTCGGCGGTGGCGAAACGCGGATCGTCGACGAGGTCGGGGCGTCGGAGCACCCCGCACAGCGCGACCCAGTCGGCGTCGTCGCGGACGGTGACAACACACCACTCGTCGTCGCCCGCACACGCGTACACCCCGGAGGGCGCCGAGTACGGATCGGAATTGCCCGGGGCGCTGATCGAGCCCGGTGCGAGGTGTTCGGCGACGAGTTGGTTGCCGAGTTGGACGATCGCGGTGTCGGCTTGGGCGACTTCGATGGTGGCACCGCGTCCAGTCTGCAGCCGGTGAATCAACGTGGCGAGGATGGTGGTGGCGGTGACCTGTCCGGCGATATGGTCGGGGTAGACCGTCGAGCCGTCACACAATCCGTCGGAAGTATCGGAGTATCGCCAGAGCGCCGAGACGCCGCAGGCTGCCCGAACCAACGGACCGTAGCCCAGTCGCTTGTTCCACGGGCCGACACCGCCGAAGGCGCTGCTCTCCGACACGATGATGCGCGGATTGATCGCGGCGAGCTCGTCGTACGACAGACCCATCGACGCAAGGGTGCCGGGCTTGAAATTGGCGAGCACGATGTCCGCTTCCCCAGCCAGCCGCTTGAAGATGCGGATACCCTCGGGGCTGCGCAGGTTGAGCCCGAGGCTGCGGCGATTGCGATGGCCCCAGGCGACGGATGCCGCCAGCGCAGCGCCGCGCTTGGATTGGCGCAGCCCGTCGGGGAACTGAGAGTTCTCGATCTTGATGACGTCGGCACCGTTGTCCGCGAACTGGCGCCCGAGCTCCGCACCGAACACCACGACACCCATATCGAGGACCCGAAGTCCCTCGAACGGTCGTGCACCCGGCTCGCGCTGCGATGCGGGAATCGGAACGGGGGTGTCGGCCCCGGCCGAGCGGAGAACCAGATCGTTGTGTTCCCCGAGCTGCGGTGCACGGGAGCGCAAGCCGGCGCGTTCGCCGTTGATCTTCGCGTATCCGGACGGGACCCGAGCAGTGAGGCCGGAAGCGATTTCGGCGTCGACGAATGTACCGGACGCAGCGAAGTGCTCGGTGGTCAATACCTCGGCCACGGTGTTGAGGCCGCCGATCGGAATTCCGCGCGCAGCACCTTCCGCGACGAGGTCGTCGCGGGTGTACGTGCTGAACAGCTGCTCGATGAGCGGATTGAGCCGCACGGATGCGGCGAATCGGGCGGGAATGGTGTCGTATTTCGGATCCGCGAATTCTTCCGGCCGACCCAACCATTCGTACATCGCTTGCCACTGACGCTTCGCGAGCAGGCAGATTCGCACCTGCCCGTCGCCGCACCGATACACCGGGTAGAAGTTTGCCGCATCAGGTCGGCCCCGCGGGAAGTCCTCGGATCGACCCGCGGCAGCGGAGCCCTGCACACCGAAACCGGGATCGAAACCGTGCACGATGACCTCGAACGCGGAGATGTCGACCAGCTGCCCGTGGCCGGTATGCAACCGGTCGTAATAGGCGAGCAGTGCGGACCACGCCGTATGCACACCCACCGATTCGTCGATCAGCCCGTTCGGCGGCAGCAGCGGGGCCTCCCCCGGCTCACCGGAGCGCGAGAGCACACCGCTCAGTGCATAAAGGACCTGCTCGGTCGCCGCCCAGTCGCGATACGGACCGTTCTGACCGAAACCGGTGATCGACACGGCCACGAGCGCGGGATTGACGCGGCACAGGTCTGCAGCTCCCACCCCACGGGTGGCCAGAAAGCCCGGCGGGAACGACTCCAGGAGAATGTCCGAGCGCTGTGCCAGCAAGCGCAGCCGTTCCCGGTCGTCGTCCGTGTCGAGGTCGAGCACGATGCCGCGCTTGTTGGCGTTGCGCAGCGCGAACGGGATGCTCACACCGTCCCGTATCGGCTGGGCCGTGCGCGAGGCCGATCCTCCCGGAAGTTCGACGCGGACGACCTCGGCGCCGAGGTCGGCGAGAAACCGCCCCGCCGTGTCCCCGAATCCGTCCGTCAGCTCCAATACCCGGACACCCTGCAGAGGTAGTGCCATCATGCGCTCCAAAGTGGTTGCTCGTCGCGGAATACGCTGTCGTCAGCGAGTTCCGAAGTACACCGACTTCGAGGTGAAGTACGGTGCCAGTCCCTCCGGGCCGAGCTCGCGGCCCAGCCCGGACGACTTGACGCCACCGAACGGCGCGTCGAGGTCGAGGGCGTAGTAGTTCACTCCCACCGTGCCGCTGTGGATTCGAGCCGCCAGATCGAGACCGTGCTGCTCGTCCGTGGTCCAGACCGTGCCACCGAGGCCGTATTCGGAGTCGTTGGCGATGGCGACGGCCGCGTCTTCACCGTCGTACGCGCTGATGGTCAGCACCGGGCCGAAGATCTCTTCCTGCGCGATGCGGGCGGAATTGTCGACGCCGGCAAACACGGTCGGCTCGACGAACCACCCCTGCGGCTGCGCGGCGGGTGTGCCGCCGCCGGTGGTGATGCGATAGCCGGCGGCACGGCCGGCCTCGATGTAGCCGAGCACGCGGTCACGCTGCGCGGCCGAGACGAGCGGACCGATCTCGGTGGCCTTGTCGAGCGGATCGCCGACGGTCAGTGCCCGCACGGTCTCGGTAACGGCGTCGACGACCTCGTCATACCGCGAGCGGGGGGCGAGGATCCGGGTGCTCGCGTGGCAGGTCTGACCGTTGTTCACCAGCGACACTTCGAGCAAATTCTTGACGAACACGTCGAGATCGGCGCGCTCGGTGACGATCGCCGCGGACTTGCCGCCGAGCTCGAGGGTGACCGGACGCAGCAACCGGCCACACACTTCACCGATGGCGCGACCTGCCGCGGTGGATCCGGTGAACGCCACCTTGTCGACTCCCGGATGGGAAACCAGATAGGCGCCGGCATCGCGGCCGGCCGGCACAACGTTGACCACGCCGTCGGGTAGACCGGCCTCGACCGCGGCCTCGGCGAACACGAACGCGTCGAGCGCCGTCTCGGGGGCGGGCTTGAGCACCACCGTGCACCCCGCCGCCAGTGCGGGAGCCAGCTTCATCGCCGCAAGCGGTTGCGGGTAGTTCCACGGCGTGATGGCCGCGACCACACCCACCGGCTCGCGACGCACGACGGTGCGGCCACCGAAGGCGCTCGGCCGCACATCCTCGTTGGCCGCATCGCGAATCAGAGCTGCGTAGTACGAGATCATGGCTGCCGGGCCGAAACCGTTGACACCGCCCGAAAGGGCGATCGGCATACCGTTCTCCCGGCTCACCAGCCGGGAGGTGTCCCGCCCGCGTGACTTGAGGGCGGCAGCGAACTTGTCGAGCAGATCGGCCCGCTCGACGTTGGTCAGCGCACTCCACTGACCACTCAGTGCGGTGCGCGCGGCCGCGACGGCCGCATCGATGTCGGCTTCGGACGCCATCGCGGAGGTGCCCAGTACCTTCTCGGTGGCTGCCTCGATGACATCGACGGTGCCTCCGGACTTCGGTGCCACCCATCGGCCACCGATGAACAGCTCATTCCTGTCCGTGGCGTTGTCACCGCGTGTCGTGTCACGGTCGTTCATGTCATGCCTTTCGGAAAGGGGCGGTCACAGGGTCTCTTCGTGGCCGAACAGCACCGAACTCACCAGCGGTGCCATCGGGCCGCCGATGAACAGCGACGTCTTCGCGCCGTCCACCGGGTTGGTCGAGGTGCCGCGAATCTGCCTGACCGCCTCGACCGCCAGGTTCAGGCCGTTGATGAACGAATCGGCGAGGTTGCCGCCGCTGGTGTTGACGGGCAGCTTGCCGTTCGGCGCGGTGAGGTTCTCGATGGTCATGAATGTGCCGGCAGCCTCGCCCGGCGGGCACAGACCGTGATCGATCAGCGCCGCCACGGCGGGGCCACTGAAGTTTTCGTACACCTGGACCACGTCCACGTCGTCCGGCCCGAGACCGGCTGCGGACCACAGCTTTTCGGCGACGCCGGGCTTGCCGTTGTTGGCCGGGCCGAATCCGGCGCTCATGTACTGCTCGCCGAGATCGTTGTCGATCAATTCCGAGTATCCGCCCGGTGCACCTTGCGCGCCCGCGAGGAGATACGCCGGGTCCGGTCGCAGGGTCTTGGCTCGCTCGGCCGAGACGAGCACCAGCGCGACCGCGCCATCGCTTTCCCGGGAGCAGTCGAACAGGTGGAAGGGCTCGGCGATCAACCGTGAGTTTTCGTAGGCCTCCTCGTCGAGGGGTCGTCCGTAGCCCTGCGCGGTGGGGTTCTTCTGCGCGTGCTGATACGACGCGAGGACGAGAGAACGCATCGCCGTGCGCGGCACTCCGCCGTGCTCGAGCATCCGTTGGGTGCGCATCGCGCAAATCTGTGCGGGCGAGCCGATGCCGTGGGCGAGAAAGTGACTGCCGTAGTGGTACTTCGCGTATCCGAGCCGGCCCGTATCCGCCTGCGACATCGCGCGATACACGACGACACAGTCTGCCTGGCCGGTGGCGATCGCGGTGGCCGCATTCGTGATGGCAGCTGCGACGCTGCCGCCGCCACCGCCCCACATCATGTTCGACCAACGCAGTTCGTCGATCAGCAATGCGCCGCCGATGATGGCACCGTCGTTGACGCCACCCGCGTAGGAGACGAAACCGTCGATCTCGCGAGGGCTGATACCCGCGTCGGCACACGCTCGAAGAATGACCTCGAGGGTCATGCGCTTCTCGCTGTGCGGGGCTTCGCCGCGCTTGTAATGCTGTTCGGCGACGCCGACGACTGCAGCCGCGCCGCGCATGATGTTGGCGCTCATCCTTTTTCTCCTTCTGCGGTCGCGGCGCGACGCCAGCGCAGCAACGGCCAGGGGGCGCCCTCGGAGTGTTCGAAGACTCCGACGACCCGGTCGCCGATCTCGGGATTCGTTTCGATGTCGTCGGCGAGTATGCCCAGCACCCGTCGGCCGTCGGCGTGTGGCAGTTCCACCAGCACCGTCACGTACGGCAGCCGGTCGGCGTATTCGTCCATGTAGGGGTACCAGCTGCGGTTCCAGCTGTAGACGGTGCCGGACGGTTCGACGGTTTCCCATCCGAGGTCGAAGCTGTGGCAGTGACCGCAGATGGCCTGCGGACCCCAGATCCAGGTGCTGCATTCGTTGCAGCGCTGAAGGCGCAGCTCATCGACGCGCAGGCCGTCCCAGTACGGTCGATCGAGTCCGTCGGGTGTGGGGCCCCACGGTTCCGCGACGGGCTCTGTTGCGGTCATGCGTGTGCCTCCGTTCCGGTGGGGAAGTTCTCGAGTGCCGCGGCGAGCCAGCGTCCGTCGTGCCGTTCCCAGATCGAGCGCAGCCCGATCGACCGGTCACCCATGTCATAGACGGTTTCGCCGACCATTCGGTCGCCCTCGGCGCGCACATCCTTGATCTCGAAGCCTTGCGCGGCCTCCCGGGGGGTGTCGACTCCGTCGAAGACCTGCGGAATGTTCTCTCGCACCATGTCGGCGAGAGCGGCCTTCACGTTTCCGGCGACAACGTGGCCGACATGCTGTTCGTACAGTGCGCGAAAGTCTTCGACAGACATCTGGAAACTCCTCGATTTCGTGACACGTGCATGCCGTGTCCGTCAGTGCATTAACCTTATGGCATTAGGTAAAAGGGCGTCAAGATTATGCGAAGCGGAAGTGCCCCTCTTCGGAGATCGAAACCTGCTGACCGGCAATATCGACCTCGGCGAGGGTGACGAGATCCTCGGCGTCCGTGCTGACCGCAAGGGTCCGCTCCCCCGTCGCGGTGCGGGCCGCGAGGAAACCGCGCTCCGGGGAGCCGTCGCGGCCGTACACCACAGTCCACGATTCCGCCGACGCCCTGCCCGTGTAGGACAACAGCGCTCTCGTCGTGCGCTGCGCATCGACCTCGGCCTGCACGTCCAGACGCTTGAACCCGCCGACGGGAGGTTCGGTCCGGTACACGCCCATGGCGTGCTTGGTGAGGTAACCACTGTTGGCGGTCACCAAACCGTACGATCCCGGAGATTCGCGCAACCGCGTCGCCATCGTCGCAATCGAGTGGCTGACATAGTTGTTCCACGGCCCACCGCCGAACGTCAGGCCACCGGTCACCGTCAGCGGCCGGCCGGGATCATCGAGCGCGAGCCCCAGCTCCTTCGCCGCGACCTGCACCGCCGACGGGAAACACGAGTACACGTCGACGTATGCAACCTCGTCCAGTCCGATACCGGCGAGATCGAGGGCCCGCGCCCCGGCGATGCGTATTGCCGGGGAGCCGTCGAGCGCCTCGCGTTCGGCGATCGCGTACGTATCGTGTGATTCGGTGCCGGACTGCGGAAACACCCACTTCTCCTGCGGGATACCAAGTCGGGTCGCGGTCTCGACCGAGCACATCAGCAGCACCGCGCTCTGATCAACCATGTTGTTCGAATTGAGCAGCTTGGTATAGGGCGTGGAGATCATCCGGTTGTCGGGCGACGGCGTCGAGATCTCCGCAGCGGTGTATTCACGCTGCACCCACGCGTTCGGATTCGTCGCCGCGACCTTGCTGAACCGCGACCACAACCCGCCGACGACCTCCCGATGCTCCTCGAGTGAACGTCCCGCCGATACCCGCAGCGCCTGTTCGAACAGCGGATAGACATACGAGGGCCGATCCAGACCGATGCGGCGTTCACTCTCTGCCGCCATCGGCACGTCCGTGACCAGGATGTCAGCGGCGGGTACCGACTCGTCCTGCACCGTCCAGTCGGGGCGCAGCTTCTGTGCCCGCAACTTGGTGCGGGTCCGCCACGATTCGGCGCCGCCGATGAGCACGACATCGGATCGCCCGGCGGCGATGTCCTCGGCAGCCTCGTTGACGAGCACCTGCGGCGTGCTTCCGCCGTTACCGGAGTAACCGGTGTGTCGCACGGTCGCGCCGATCCGCGCACCCACGAGCGCGCCCGGATCCCGGTAACGCCAGGACAGCAGCCCGACCACCCGGACCGAATCGACGAGTTCGAGCAGGCGCGTCGATCCCGCGTCGGCAGCTGCTGCCCGCGCCGCGCGCACCATCAGATCGACGGGCTCCACGCCGCCCTGGCGTTCGCTGGTCTGGCCGGTACCGACCAGGACCGGGGTTCTCGGGTCCAGGGTCGTTCTCGACTGCAGGGTCACGACTGCACCGCCGCGAGGATGCGCTCACGGTTCTCCGGCTTGGGCCACCCACCGAGAATGAGAGTGGTCAGACACGTGTTCTTCCACTTGTTTTCGATCTCTTCGATGATCTTGTCCGCGGGACCGATCAACGCGACATCTTCGACCATCGCGGTGGGAACGGCCTGGGCCGCAAGGTCGGGCCGACCGCCCAGGTACAGCTCCTGGATTTCGGCGCAGACCTCGCCCCAACCCATGCGCGCGAACACGTCGTTGTGGAAATTGGCGCCCTTGGCGCCCATGCCGCCGGCATACAACGCGACCGTCGGCTTGAGCCGGGAGGCGGCCTTTTCCACGTCGTCGTTCTCGACGAGCCAGCACACGTTCGCGATCTCGAAGTCCTCGGCGGTGCGGCGTGCTCCGTCCCGTGCGAAGCCTTCGGCCAGTGCCTTGCGGTAGAACTCGTCGCTCTTGGGCGAGAACCACAGCGGCGTCCAGCCATCAGCGATTTCGGCGGCCAACGCCACGTTCTTCGGGCCCTCGGCGCCCATGTAGACCGGGATATCGCCCCGCAGGGGATGAACGATCGACTTCAGTGGCTTACCCAAGCCGGAACCGCCCTCGACGGGAAGCTGGTAATGCCGCCCGGAGTAGGTCACCGGCTTCTCGCGCGCCCACACCTGCCGCATGATCTCGATGTACTCGCGGGTGCGTTCGAGGGGCCGCGGGTAGGGCTGCCCGTACCAGCCCTCGACGACCTGCGGTCCGGATGCACCGATGCCGATGATCACGCGGCCACCGCTGAGATGATCGAGAGTCAGCGCGGCCATTGCCAGCGCCGTCGGAGTGCGCGCCGACATCTGGCACACCGAAGTACCGAGCTTGATCGTCGAGGTCTGCGCTCCCCACCACGCGAGCGGTGTCAGTGCGTCGGAGCCGTAGGTCTCGGCGGTCCAGAAACTGTCGACGCCGAGGGCCTCGGCCTCGGCGAGCATTCTTTCGACATTGCGGGGCGGGCCCGATCCCCAATACCCTGCGGCGATTCCCACTCTCATACTTTTACTCACTGCTTCTCTGTGTGCCGTCGAATCGGTCGGAATGTGGTCAGTGGTTCTGGAACTCGGGCGGGCGCTTTTCGAGGAACGAAACGACGGCCTCTCTGTGATCGCGCGTCAGCGAGCTGAGGATCTGGGTGCGGTTTTCGAGGTCGATGGCGGCGCGCATGCTGGGAACCTCCAGGTTCGACCACATGACTTCCTTGGTCATCCAGACCCCGAACGGACTGTTCTGCGCGATGGCCTCGGCGGTGTCCAGTGCCACCTCGAGCACCGCGTCTGCGGGTTCGACGGACGAGGCGAGACCGATGCGTTCGGCCTCGGCGGCGTCGATGGACCGGCCGGTGAGCATGATCTGCGCCGCCCGGGAGAAGCCGATCATGCGGGGCAGGAGCCAGCTCATTCCGATGTCGCAATTCGACAGGCCGCGGCGGATGAACGCGGCGTGCAGTACCGCCGTCTCGGACATGATGCGAATGTCCGCCATGAGGGCCAGCGACATGCCGCCGCCGGCTGCCGCGCCGTTGACGGCCGCGATGATCGGCGCGCGGGTGCTGCGGAATGCGTCGACGAGGCCGGCGATGTGCTTCTGCACCCGCAGTCCGAGTTGGGCCCGGCCCTCACCCTCGGTTGCGCCCGGCGGTGTGCCGTATCCGCGAAGGTCGAGACCTGCACAGAAGGCACGGCCTTCACCGGTGAGCACGATCGCGCGGGTGAGCGAATCATCGCGCACCTCGGCGAGCACCTCGTGCAACTCCTCGATGAGGTCGACGTTCATGGCATTGAGCTCGTCCGGGCGATTGAGCCGGATCAGCAGAATGCCCGGCCGCGGCCGCTCGATCAGAATCAGTTTCGCGTCGGACATAGTGCTCTCCCAGGGACGAGGTACTCGACAGACGCAGACTAATGGTTTTAGATTAAAAGCTCAAGGAACCGAGCCCGGAACACAACCGAAGGAGTCCACGATGACGAACCTCGACGGCAAGGTCGCCGTGGTGACAGGAGCCGCGAGCGGAATCGGCGCAGCCACCGCCCGCACGTTCGCCGAACGCGGAGCCCGCGTCGTCGTGGCCGACATCGACGACCCGCGGGGCCAGGCCGTCGCCGCCGGTCTCGGCGACCGTGGCGCCTACCTGCACACCGATGTACGCAACGAGGCCGACGTCGAGGCCGCGGTCGCACTGGCCGTCGATCGGTTCGGCCGGCTCGACTGCATGGTCAACAACGCCGGCCGGGTGGGCGCGTGGACCTTCCTCGAGGACACGTCGCTCGACGAGTGGGAGAACGGGTTCGCGATGCTCGCTCGCAGTGCGTTCCTCGGGACCAAGCATGCCGCGCGCGTGATGCGCGATCAGGGGTCGGGCAGCATCGTCAATGTATCGAGCGTGGCAGGCGTCCGTACCGGATTCGGACCGCACCCGTACAGCGCCGCGAAAGCCGCAGTGCTGCAACTGACCCGGACCGCCGCAGTGGAGCTGGCCGAATACCGGATCCGAGTCAACGCACTGATCCCCGGAGGTGTCGCCACCCGCATAGTCGGCCACGGCGCCGGCCTCGAGGACGACGCGCTCGACCGCAGCGTCGATGCCGTGCGGCTCAGCCTGACCAACTTCCAGCCCATTCCCCGCGCCGGTGAGCCGGAAGACCTCGCGCACGCCGCCGCCTACCTCGCCTCCGACGACTCCACGTTCGTCACCGGACAGTCCCTCGGGGTCGACGGTGGGTTGACACTGGGCAAGAAGTGGCCGTCCAACTACCGGGAAGAGGCGAAGGCTGCGTCGGCGTTGCTCCGATAGACAATTCTAAAGAGAGTAGGTTAATGTGGTCTGCGTCACTACATGATTCGGGCACTTCGCCCAGCACTCACAACGCGAGGTTTCGCATGACCGAACGTACGACCACAGCTGCGGAAATCTCCGTGGATGCAGACTCCGGACCCTCCCGCGCGGACTCACGACGCGCAAGTCGCGCCGCCTTCGTCGGTACCCTGCTCGAATATTACGACTTCAGCCTCTACGCCTCGGCCGCGTCGGTGGTCTTCGCCTCCGTGTTCTTTACCGGCTCGAGCCCCCTATTGGGGACGCTGCAGGCGGTCGCTACCTTCGCGGTCGGATTCTTGGTCCGTCCGGTGGGCGGGGTGATCCTCGGCAGCCTCGGCGACCGCATCGGCCGAAAACGAATACTCGTCTTCACCCTCGTCCTGATGGGTGTCGCTACGCTGCTCGTCGGCCTGCTGCCGAGTTACGCCCAGATCGGCTGGCTCGCACCGGCTCTGCTGGTGTTCCTCAGAATCCTGCAGGGCATCGGCGCCAGCGGTGAGTACGGCGGCGCAGCTCTGGTCGCCGTCGAGTTCTCACCCGCGAAGAAGAAGGGATTGATGGGCTCCTTGCCCGGCATGGGTGCGGCGCTCGGCGGCGTGCTCGGCACGCTGTCTCTGCTGACGGTCTCATCCCTGATGTCCCAGGAAAGTTTCCTCGCCTGGGGCTGGCGTATTCCGTTCCTGTGCAGCGTCGTCATCCTCGCCTACGGCCTGTGGTTACGCCGCAGCCTGCCCGAAACACCCGCATTCCGGGCGATCGAGGAAAGCGACACGGTTTCGAAAACGCCGATCTTCGATGTGATCCGGCAGCAGCCGCGCGCACTTCTGACCGTGCTCGTGATGACCATCGGTCAGACCGGCATCGGCTACTTCTACATCGTGTTCATGGGCACCTTCGGCAAGAATCAGCTGGGCTTCGGCGGAACCGAGGTCCTGATCGGCCTGATCGCTGCGCAGCTCGCGAATGCCATTCTGATCCCGATGTTCGGTTCCCTGTCGGACCGGGTCGGCCGAGCACCGGTGATCATGTTCGGATTCCTGTACAGCGCCGTGTTCGCCTGGGTCGGTATCTCGCTGCTGTCGGGCGTCGGAACACCCCCGCTGCTGTACTGGGTGGTCATGGCGGCAGGCAACGGCATCGGGGTCGCCGCCATCTTCGGTCCGATGGGCGCCTACGTCATCGAGCTGTTCCACACGCAGCACGCCTACAGCGGCCTCGGTCTCGGCCGAGAGGCCGGCAACGCTCTCGGCGCGGCGTTCGTTCCGGTCATCGCGGTCGCCTTGGCATTCGACGACACCACGGTGTGGCTCAGCCTCCTGATCTGTGTGGTCTCGCTGCTCGGCTTCGGGGCAACCGTCCTGTCCCGTTCCCGCTCGTCGGCCGGGGTGAAGCGGGACGACGACAGAACGCCGGTCACTGCTTAGCAACAGCACCACCCGAGACACGGGCTCCGATCCACCGGATCGGAGCCCGTTTCGCATTCCGGGAGGGAATGGCCAGACAGCAAGAAACCGCCTCACCGGACTGGCTCTGCCGGTGGGCGGTCTCAGCTGTATTGGACGGTCACACCCCGACGGGGCCACCTCGCCACACACCGATCTCCTCACCGGAGACGTCGGCGGCGTTGTCGCTCACCAGGAACGAGATGGTGGAGGCGATCGATTCGGGCGGAATGGAGGGCCAGTGCTTGGTCAGGGCTTCGACCCCCGCCTCGCCCCCCGACGCCACGATGTCGGTAGCGACGAAGCCCGGCATCACGCAGTTGACCGTGACCCCGCGACGGGCAACCTCGAGTGCCATCGACTTGGCCATTCCCACCAGCCCGGCCTTGGCCGCGGAGTAGGCGCTCATCCCGGGGGACGGGCGCCTCCCTCCAGACGGGCTGTTGACGAAGATGACTCGGCCCCAACCGGCTTCGTACATCGCGGGTAGCGCGAAGTGGGTGCAGTAGAACGCACCATTGAGGTTGACTGCGATCACTTCGTCGAAATCTTCCGGGCTCTGCTTCCGGGCCGCCCCGGCCTTGTTCATGCCCGCGTTGTTGACCACCACGGTGGGAGCGCCCAAGTGGACGGTGGTGTCGGCGATGAGCCGCTCGGCCTCGGCGGCCTGTGAAATGTCGGCTCGGATCGCCACAGCACGTCCACCGTCCGCGACTATCTTTGCGACCACTTCCTCGGCATCGCGCGCACTCCGCGAGTAATTCACCGCGACAGCGAATCCGTCGGCGGCAAGTCGGCTCGAGATGGCCGCGCCGATTCCGCGGCCACCACCGGTGACCACAGCGACCTTGGGGAAGTCCACGGCTCGATCACCGAACCTTGTCGTAGTTGTCGGGCACATCCGCGAAGGCGTCGCGTAGCTGGCGCTTGGCGATCTTCCCGCTGGGCATCCGGGGCAGGGGTTCGTCCATGAAGACGATGTACCGGGGCACCTTGTAGTCGGCGAGCCGCTCGTTGCAGAATCCGACGACTTCGGATTCCTTCATCTCGGTGGTGGTTCGGACCAGCGCGGCCGGGGTCTCTCCGAATTTGGCGTCGGGAACGCTGATCACCGCGACCTCCTCGACCCCGGGGATCTGATTGATGACGGCTTCGATCTCGGCGGGTGAAATGTTCAGGCCACCGGAGATGATCATGTCCTTGAGGCGGTCGACGAACGTGAGGTAGCCGTTCTCGTCGAGCTTGCCGAGGTCACCGGTCTGGAGCCAGCCGTCGATCAGAGCCGATCGGGTCGCGTCCTCGTTGCGCCAGTATCCCGGCATCATGCCCGGGCCGCGCAACAGAATCTGCCCGGTTTCGTTGGGGGGAAGGTCATTTCCTTCGGCATCGACAACGCGAATCTTGGTGAAGATGCCACCCCAGCCGCACTTGTCGGGATGCTCGGCCGCCTCTTCGCGCGGCATCGCGGTCGCTGATCCGCCGATCTCGGTCTGACCGTAGATCTGTCGCAGTGACACACCTTGGGCTTGCCATTTGTGCAGCAGGTCGACGGGTACGCGTGCGCCACCGACGTGTGCTGTGACCATGTGGCTCAGATCCGCGTCGGTGAATCCGGGCGCTTTCGCGATTTGCTCGAAGAGGATCGGCGGGCCCGTCAGGGTGTTGGCCTTGTCCTCGGCCAGGATGCGCAGCGCCTTCGCCGGGTCGAAACCTGGCTGCAGGAACAGGGTTCCGCCGTGAAGGACGACGCGCGAGATACCCCAGATGATGCCGGCAGCGGTGAACAGGGGCAGCACCAGCACCGGGCGCAGGTTGTTCGGCTGAATCGGTTCCATCAAATGCCATTCGTGCATTTCGCCGGCGACGGTGGCGTGGGTGAAGATCACGCCCTTCGGCTTGCCGGTGGTGCCGCTGGTGAACACGATGGCGGTGGGAGTGCCGAGATCGACGACGGGGGTCCGGTATTTCGCATGATCGCTGCCGCGCAGCGGACGCACATCCTTCTCGAACACGGCGATCGAGAAAGTGTTGCGTGTCTGCTGGACTTCTTCGAGGCGCGGTCGCAGCGCCTCCTCGCAGTAGACGACGGTGGGTTCACAGTCTTCGACGAGGGTGGTGAGCTCGCCGGCGAGCATGCGCTGGTTGAAACCGACCGCGATGGCGCCGACCTTCATGGCACCGAGCGAGGCCACCGCCCACTCGAGGCTGTTGGCACCGAGGAAGCTCACCCGATCACCGGCCACGACACCCCGCGAGGCGAGATCGTGGGCGACGCCGTCGGCCCATGCGGCCAGCTCTGCGTAGGTGACGGCGTCGCCGTCGAAGTCGATCGCGGTCAGATCCGGCTTCGACCGGGACCAGTAGGTCAAAGCGTCTACAACAGTGCCGCTCATGTAAGCCTCCAAGAGTTGTCATCGATCGCGGGGGTGCTCGGCGGCGAGCACGGCAGACCGTGCTGTGTCTTCGGCCTCCCGGAGAGAGCCGTACGTCACATCCGCATGTTAAATCTAAAGGTCGTTGTTTACTGTGGCAAGTACTGGCTGGTCTCTGCCCCACGGGCCACCGCGAGCATCGCACCGACCTCCACCAGCTTCTGCCGGGCCCGTCCCCGGCGTCGCCCTTCGACACGTTCGTACCGGTCGATCCGCTTCCAGCCGTCGAAACCGAACGACTCCGGACACCGCGACTGCACGGCCTCCGCCAACTCGTCGCCTGGTCGGCTCGGCTGCGGAAGAAGCGCACGTTGATGGTCGGCTACGAGCGCGTCGACGGTCTCGGCGGCACAGTATCGATTGGTGCCGATCACCCCGGTCGGACCCCGCTTGATCCACCCGGCGACATATACCCCCGGCACCGGACGCTCGTCCACCGGATCGACCACGCGGCCTGCAACGTTGGGGACCGTGCCGCGTTGGGAGTCGAACGGCAACCCCGGCACGGGAGCGCCGCGGTAGCCGACCGAACGCAGGACCAAAGAGGCCTCGAGATCCTCTTCGCTTCCGTCCATCCGGGTGGACGCGATCCGTAGACCTTCGACGTGACAGTCACCGAGAATCTCGACGGGCGTCCCGTGGAACCTCAGGGTGATCTTCCGCCGACCCGGTCGAGGAGAGCGGCGTGCGTAGTCGGCCAGCGTCCGCAACTTGATCGAGGCATCGGCGGAAGCGTCGAATCCGCCGTGAACGCTCACCTCGACTTCCTGCAACGCTCCCAGCGCGATGAGCTCGGGTGTCGTGAACGCTGCGTGCTCCGGCCCTCGTCGTCCGAGAACCACGATTTCTTCGATGGTGCTGTGCCGAAGTGCGTCCAGCGCATGTTCGGCAATATCACCCGGGACGAGCCGGTCGGGATCGCACGCCAAAATCCGTGCTACGTCCAACGCCACATTGCCGTTGCCGATCACCACAGCACGACGCCCCGACAGATCGAAGGTGCGACCAGCGGAGTCCGGATGTCCGTTGTACCAGGCGACGAATTCGCGCGCAGCAAAACTCCCCGGCAAATCTTCGCCCGGAATGCCGAGCTTGCGGTCGTCGGACGCACCACTCGCGTAGATCACCGCGTGGTGATGATCGAGCAGCTCGTCGACACTGATATCCCGACCGATCTCCACGCCGAGGAAGGCACGGAAACCGTTGCGGCCGGCAGTGCGGGAGAAGACCCGCTCCACGGCCTTCGTGGTCTGGTGATCCGGAGCCACCCCGAACCGGACGAGCCCACCGGCCACCGGGAGCCGCTCGAACATGGAGACGTCGACGTCGACGTCGCGCCGAGTCAGCAACTCTTCGGCTGCATAGAAGGCGGAGGGACCGGACCCGACAATCGCCACCTTCAGCGGACCCGGCCGGGGCGCCGCGACGACAGGTTCGGCCGGCACTTCGCTCGGGCCGGACACGGTCGGGTTACCCAGGAAGTACGCGGCATTGAGATCCTTGTAGATCTCGGCTTCCGGGGTGAGGTCGCTGTCGGGAACGATCGCGTCGACCGGACACACGTCGGCGCAGGCCCCACAGTCGATGCAGGCAGCCGGATCGATGTAGAGCATCTCGGTGCGCTGGTACTGCGCTTCGTCGGGAGTCGGATGAATGCAGTTCACCGGACACACCGCGACACACGTCGCGTCGTTGCAGCAGGCTTGGGTAACTACGTAGGTCATGGGCACTCCGGTTGATCGTATGGTTCCGAACTTTGCTCCGGTGGGAGGAAGCGGTCGCCGTAACGGCCTGCAAGCTCGCGGGCACGAGCGGTGAACCCGTTCTCGCCACCCGAATAGGAACGCCTGAACGACAGAACCCCACCCGTGTGCGCGGGGAACCCGATGCCGAGAACAGATCCCGTGTCGGCGTCGGACTCGGATCCGACGACGCCTTCGCCGAGACAGCGCAGCGCCTCGAGGACCTCGACGAACAACAACCGGTCGCGCATATCGTTCAGGGGAATATGCCGTGCAGGCCCGAACATCTCACGAAAGGCGGGCCACAATCCCAAGCGCTTACCATCCGAGTCGTACTCGTAGAAGCCCTGACCGTCCGACCTGCCCCCGCGACCGCATTCGTCGATCATCCGGTCGCGGGCGCTGTCTGCTTCGCTCCCCCGCCACGTCCCGCCGGCCGCCTCGACAGCGACACGGTTCTCGCGCTGCACCGCGCGGTTGAGCGTCAACGTGATCTCGTCGAGCAAGTGGAGCGGCGGCACCGGATATCCGGCGGCGTTCGCTGCGCGCTCGACAAGGCCCGGATCGATTCCCTCCCCGACCGCGACCAATGCCTCGTCGAGATAGCGCTCCATCACACGACTGGTGAAGAACCCCCGACTATCGCCCACCACGATCGGTACCTTCCCGAGCATCCGCGCGTACGCCAATGATGCCGCGACGGTGGCCTGCGAGGTACGCGATCCGACGATCGTCTCCACCAACGACATCCGGTCGACAGGCGAGAAGAAGTGCATCCCGAGGAAGTACTGCGGACGTTGTAGCTTCGCGGAGAGCATGGCGATCGGCAGGGTCGACGTCGTCGACGCAATCACCGTAGGAGCCTCGGTGACTGCCTCCACCATCTGCAGCACCTGTTGTTTGACGGCGACGTTCTCTGCGACCGCCTCGATCACCAGCGCGGACGCCGACAGATCTCTGATGCACTCGGTGGGCGTGATGCGCCCGAGCAAGGCCTGCGACATCCGCCTGTTCGAGGTTCCCGCTTTTCGCGCATGAGCTTCCCGCCGGTCGGCGTACGACTTGCCTCGGCGCGCATTCTCCAGAGTTCGCGCCCACAGCACGACGTCGGCTCCTGCCCGCGCGCAGGTGTAGGCGATGGCCGCGCCCATCATCCCGGCGCCGACGACGCCGATCGTGGTGCCCGCCAGGGTCTCGGACTTCTCACTCGCCACCGCAGACCCGATCCGTGCTCGTACGGTCCTGACCGACGTGTCAGTGTGCATCGGCAGGTACCTCCCGTTCGATAGCAACCGGCAGCCCGATCGTCGCCGGCATCACGTCGCCGAGTGAATCCGATCACATCGACCGCAGTGGGCAATAATCTAATCTCAGTAGATTCTCGGCGCAAGACCCGATTCCTGCCGCAACCTCGGCGCCGGGGTTTACAGGTAAAACTACGTCAGTTAGATTTAGAGGCGTTGATCCGCAGCGCACACGTTCGCAAGCCGGTGACCACACGGTAGCCGGGCGCGCCCACGAGACTGGAGGAGATGCAATGACCGAGGTCGGAGCACCCCGCGAGCAACGCATTCGCCGGGCCCTGGATCACCTGCGCAACGACACGACGGACGAGTTCGACCACATCACCTGGTTTCAGCCAGAGGAATTCACCGATCCGGCCATAGCCAAGCGAGAGCGTGACCTCATCTTCGGGCGGGTTCCCTCGATCGTCGCGCACGGCTCAGAGATCCCCCGCTCCGGCGACTTCTTCACCCTGCAGATGCCGCGGAACAACATCATTGTCGTCCGCCAGCGCGACGGTGGCGTCAAGACGTTCGTCAACCTGTGCCGGCATCGGGGCGCCCTCCTCGAGAAGGAGGAGAAGGGCCGCTGCCGCCTGTTCTCCTGCCCGTACCACCGGTGGTCGTACGACACGGACGGCACCCTGCGGACGATCACCCGTGACAACACCTTCGGGGAAACCGACACCACGAGCATGGGCCTCGTCGAATTGCCGACCGAGGAGCGCCACGGTTTCATCTGGGTCGTCGACGAGGCGAACGCCGAGATCGACGTGGCCGGCTGGCTCGGGGACGAGATGGATGCAATTCTGTCCGGGTACGACCTCGATTCCAAGATCGCCGTCCAGTCCGAGGGATTCGACGAGCCGGTCAACTGGAAGATCATGCAGGACGCCTTCCTCGACGGCTACCACATCCAGTACGCCCACCCCAACACTGCCGCCAAGCACATCCACACCAACGTGATGGCGTTCGAGGACTTCGGCAGGCACTGCCGCTTCATCGCCCCGCGCAAGTCGATCGATCGGTGGATCGAGGAAGACCCCGGCGACCGGAGCCTGGCCAAGGACATCACGGAAACCCATTTCCTGCTTCCCAACAGCACCCTGCTGCGGCAGCCGGATCACTTCCAGCTCCTCACCTTCCGGCCGCACCCCACCGATCCGCAGCGCTGCCGCATGGAGATGCGCCTGATCGTGCCTCCGGTGGCGGATACCGAGATGACCGAGGAGAAGTGGACTCGCCTGTGGAACAAGAACTGGGAGATTCTGCTCGCAGTTCTTCACGCCGAGGACTTCCCGCTCCTGCGGGACTCCCAGCACGGTATGAGGAGCGCCAACGCGGGACGGATGGTGCTGGGCCAGAACGAGGTTGCCAACCAGGTGTTCCGGCGTGAGACCCAGAAACTACTGGCGACGAACTGACAAACATACGATGTGCAGGTCGCCTGACGGGCGTCCCGCATCAGGAGGAAAACATGCAGAGCGATCTCTTCGACCGGGACCACGAGTTGTTCCGCGAATCCGTCCGTGGATTCGTCGACAAGCACGTGGTTCCCCAACTCGAGAAATGGGATGCGGATCGCCTGATCGATCGTGAGACCTGGCTGGCAGCGGGTCGTCAGGGCCTGCTCGGACTACCCGTCCCCGAGGCGTACGGCGGGCCCGGTGAACTCGACTACCGCTTCCGGTTCGTGATCCAGCAGGAAATCGCCCGAGTCGGCGCATCGGCCCTGCAGTCCGGGTTCTCCACGAACGACGACATCGTCCTGAACTACCTTCTCCGTCACGCCGACGAAGAACAGCGCCGACGGTGGTTGCCGGGATTCGTCACCGGCGAGACCATCGGTGCGATCGCCATGAGTGAGCCTGCCGCCGGCAGCGACCTGCGCGCCATCCAGACCACCGCCGTCGCCGACGGCGACACCTGGGTGATCAACGGGTCCAAGACCTTCATCACCAGCGGCATCCTCGCCGACATCGTGATCGTCTTCGCGAAGACAGATCCCTCTGCCGGCTCCCGCGGCTTCAGCCTCTTCGTCGTCGAGGACGGAACGCCGGGATTCAGCCGAGGCCGCAAACTGGACAAACTCGGCCTGCACGCGCAGGACACGGCCGAGTTGATCTTCGAGGACGTACGCATCCCGAAGGAGAATCTGCTCGGTGAGGTGGGCTCCGGCTTCGCGTATCTGATGCAGAGCCTTCCCCTCGAACGACTCGGCATCGGCATCGCCGCGCAGGTCTCGGCCGAGGCAGTTCTCGACTGGACACTCGACTACGTCAAGGAACGCACCGCCTTCGGCAAGCGTATCGGCGATTTCCAAGGCATGGGCTTCACGCTCGCCGAACTTCAGACGGCCGTCGAGGTGTCACGTGCGTATATCGACCGGTGCGTGCGTGAACACAACGCCGGCACCCTCACCGCCGTCGACGCCGCGAAGGCCAAGCTCTGGGCTACCGAACTGCAAGGCCGGGTGATCGATGCCGGCGTCCAATTCCACGGCGGCTACGGCTACATGATGGAATACCCTGTCGCGAAGGCGTACATCGACGCCCGAATCCAGCGGATCTACGGCGGTACCAACGAGATCATGAAGGAAATCATCCATCGCGATCTGATGAAGGCCTGATCGAATCCGGGCAGAAGGAAAGGGTGCGGCTGACGATTCTCGGCCGCACCCTTTTCGCCCCGGTAAAGAGATTCCGGCACCGGCGGGCGATGACATCGGGACCTGCCGGCCCTGCCATCGCGCGCAAGTCTACGGTAGACTTCTATATAGAAGCGGTGATCAGAAGTATCTGCCCGGGACCGAGGAGGGGACATGGCGCGCAAGACCGCGGCCTCGAGCTACGAGGCAGATCCGCAACAGCAGCGCAGCGGCGTGAGCGACCACGAGTTCATCGCCCGGATGCGCGCCGAGCTGTACAAGAGGCCGAGCATGCGACTGGTCGCCGACAGGGTCACCCACATCATGCTGGCCGGACGGATCGATCGGGACGACCCGATCCTCGAGCTCATCGAATCGGACGACATCCTCGACGAGAAGACGGTGCTCAGCGACGCCGTCGAACGCATCCTGTCGTTCCCGCACCTCTCCGCCAAAGAAGTCGCCGACAAGTACGACAAGAACTGGGCCAACCCCAGCGATGCACTGCGCAAACTCAGCACCAAAGGCGAAGTCATCGGACTCAAGCGGGCCGGGAAGTTCCGGTACCCGGAGTTTCAGTTTTCCCTGCCAGAGGAGGCCAATCAGGTAGTACGGGAGGGCAACGTGGCTCTCGGCGCCCGGGACGATCCATGGGGGGTCGCATCGTGGTGGCTCTCACCCAACCCGTCGACCGAAGACCGCGAGTCCCCGGCCCAACTGCTCGGCGAGGGAGCCTACGACGCCGTGCGCGCGTTGCTGCGCGCCGAGATCGCCGACGACATTGCCTAACCGCCCACCACCGGCCTCGGTGACCGGGCACGTCGGGTCGCTCACCGCCGGAACCAAGCTCTGGCGCATCCACTCCGCCGACCCCGACCGAGACGCCCTGACCCTGAATCCGACCCCCGCCGGAGCGGGAGGCGGACGCTTCGACTCCTCCGACGGGTCGTACCACTACAGCTACTTCGGGGAAGACATCTCCACCTGCATCGCGGAGACCTACTGCCGGTCCCTGCCGCTGGATGATCACGTTCCGAGGATCCTGCGCAAGGCCAAGCTGGCGGGTCGAGTCCTGTCCGAGGTCACCGTCACCGACGACGTCCCGGTCGCACTGGTGCACGGCTCACATCTGGCGGCGATCGGTCAGGACACCTGGCTGACGAAATGCGACCCCGTCGACTACCGGACCACCCGGCACTGGGCAGCATCCATCCTGCACGGAACCGCAGGGGTACTCGGTATCAAATACCGGGCACGCAACGACGAGGACAGGTTCTCCGTCGTCATGACCATCAAACCCAATGCCGGTGTGGAGCTGCATGAGCTGATGGCCGTGTCCCGGGACCCGATCAAGCTCGATGACCGTGCCGGGCTGGAACTGGTCAGATCCCATCTCGCACAATACAACGCAACACTCATCTAAGCGTCTCCGCCGATCTCCCACTGTCAGTCACCGACGTCGGGCGTCGGAGAACCCCATGCTCCGGATCACCTCGACGTTGATGCCGGTGAGCTGTGACTGGTTGCTGAGCGGGTCGTAACCGTCGGTGCCGGTGGGCGCGAGCCGGTTGACGTTCACACCGGGGTTGCGCCTCGCCACGTCCAGTCCTCGGGCCGTGCCCTGCCCCCAGCCGTGCGTCATCGCCACGACGCCCGGCCGGAGGGTGTCGTCGCAGACCAGAACCGCCTCGATTTCACCGTGACGGTTGCGCACAGTGACGTCGTCGCCCTCTACCAGGCCGCGGCACCGCGCGTCGTCCGGGCTCATCCACAGCGGATTGCTCTGGTGGACACCCTGTTTGAAAACGGGAAGGTTGTGCAGCCAGCTGTTGACCATGTAGTGGGTGCGCCGGGTGATCAGCTTGAGTTGGTCGGCGGGTTCCGCAGCCAGCTCCTCGAGAATGCGTTCGGCGGTCTCGTACGAGCGCTGGAACAGTGCGGGGCAGCAGTCGATCAGTCCGTCTTCGTGCTGGACCGCGATGCTGAACACGTGCGCGGGATCGGCCTCCGGCAGCACCGCGGTCTGGCAGGGCATCGTCGCGAGAAGGTCGATACTCAGACCCGAGTCTCGCATCATCGCGTCGACCGCGGCGAACGGATTCGGGTCCGGGTCGTCCAGCAGAGTCGGGACGCCCATCTCCTGTTGGATGCGGGACAGAATCCACCAGTCGTCGCGGCGCTCCCCCTTCGCCGGCACGACGGCGGGCGTGTACTGCACATAGGGCTCCATCGCGACGCCCATCGTGTTGAGGAAATTGATGTCCTCCCGTTCCAGCCAGTCCGTCGCGGGCAGAACATAGTCCGCCATCTCGCCGGTGACCGTCCGATACAAATCGACGGTGACGATCAAATCCAACTGCTCGAACGCCCGGCGCAGGCGGCCGTCACCGCCGACCGACAGCAGCGGGTTGCCCGACACCACGATCAGTGCGCGGATCGGGTCGTCGGGGTTCTCGATGAACTCCGGGAGGAGCGCGGCGGGCAGGTCACCGCTGACGGTGCGCATCTCACCGAAGGGACCGTCGTAGAACGGATTCTCCCGCTTGCGCTTCGAGCCCTGCACGACATCGGCGACACCCCGGGAGTAGATGTTGCCGCCGCGCCTGCCGAGGTTGCCGGAGAACAGGCTCACCATGGTGAGCATCCAGTAGGCCAGGGTGCCCTGTCGGCCCTGGTTCACGCCGGTCGCCATGTAGATGCTCGCGCTCGGCGCCGCGCAGAAGTCGTGGGCGACCTGCCGGATCGTGTCGGCGTCGATACCGGTGACCGCGGCGATCCGGTCGACGGGATACTGCCGGACGAAGTCGAGCAGTTCGTCGACGCGTCGCGCGTGACGTTCCACCTCGTCCCGGTCGTACCCGATCCGGAAGACGATCTCGTGCAGAATTCCGGCGAGGAAGTAGAAGTCGGTGTCCGGCTTGATCAGCAGTACCTCACCGGTCTCCGGTGACGACGACTCGATGCGGCGCGGATTGACGAACAGCACGGTTCCGCCGCGCTTGTTCACGGCGCGGATCTTGGCCATCGGATCCGAGATGTGGATCAGCGTCATGTGCGAGACCTGCGGGTTGCTGCCGAGGCACAGGAAGTAGTCCGTGTGCAGCAGGTCGGGGATCGGATGTGCCATCGACGCGCCGTAGATCGCCTCACTCGCCGCATATTTGGCCGATGTGTCCTGCGTTCCCGCACTGAAGCGCATCCGGGTGTCGAAGCCGCGGGCGAGCGTGGCGGCGTTCGCGTAATAGGCGCCGTTGAACGCCGACGGGTTGCCCTGATAGACGGCGAGGGCGTTGCGGCCGTACTTCTGCCGTATTTCCTGGAGCCTGCCGGCGATCTCGCGCGCCGCGACATCCCAGTCGACGGGTTCGAAGTCGCCGCGTTCTTCGCTCCGCGGATTGGTCCTCTTCAGCGGCCGGTCGAGCCGGTCCGGATCGGAGTGGACCTGCAGGTAGTGCACGCCCTTGTGGCAGGAGAACCCTTGATGCACGGGATGATCCCGGTCCGGTTGCAACCGGACCACCTCGTCGTCCCGGACGTCGGCGAGCAGGCCGCATCCCGGTTCGCAGATGCGGCAGAATGTGTGCACCTGGGTCGTGTCCTTCGGGGTCATCGGACGGCCGCACCCGCGACGACAGCCGCCTGCCCGGCGTCGACGATCTTGATGCGGGGCCTGCCTGCCTCGCGGCCGCGCTCGCGCTCGAAGCGGTCGATCGCGCGCCAGTCCGCACCGCCGAGCGCGTCGCGTCGGCGTTCGCGCACCAGCGCCGCCAGGTTTGCGGAGGTCCCGGTCGGGGCGGGGAGGAGTCCCGCGCGGTGATCGGCGAGGAGGGCCTCGACGGTCTCCGCCGCGCAGTAGCGATTGGTGCCGATCACCCCGGTCGCGCCGCGCTTGATCCAGCCCGCCACGTAGTGGCCGGCCACGGCCTGCCCCGTGTCCGGGACGGTCACCCGGCCCGACACGTTGGCGACGGTTCCGGCGGCCTCGTCGAACGGGAGGCCGGCGATCGGCAGTCCGCGGTACCCGACCGCCCGCAGGACCAGACCACACTCGATCCGGTCCTCGGTGCCTGCGTCGGTGCCGGTCACGATCAGTCCCGCGGTACGCCCGTCACCCGTCACCTCCTTCGGGGTGGCGCCGAAGCGGAGCACGATGCGCTTGTTCCCCGGAGTCGGCTCCCGCCGGGAGTAGTCGGCCAGGATCCGCAGCTTGGTCGGCGCATCCGGACCTGCCGTAACCGGGCCGTCGACGAGGACGTCGATCCCCGGCAGGGAGCCGAGCGCGAGCAGTTCCGGAGTGGTGCAGGCCGCGTACTCGGGTCCCCGTCGGCCGAGCACCACCACCTCCTCGATGCGGCTGTCGGCCAGTGCGGTCAGGGCGTGATCGGCGATATCGGTGCGGCGCAGGGCCTCCACGTCGGAGACGAGGATGCGGGCGACGTCGAACGCGACGTTGCCGTTGCCGACCACGACGGCGCGGGATGCGGTGAGGTCGAAGACGCGGTCGGCGTGATCGGGGTGACCGTTGTACCAGGCGACGAACTCCCGGGCGGCATGGCTGCCCGGCAGGTCCTCGCCGGGGATGCCGAGGCGCCGGTCGCCCGCCGCGCCGGACGCGTGGATCACCGCATGGTGATGGGCGAGCACTTCGTCGATCGACACGTCCCGCCCGACCTCGACGCCGAGATGGAACGTGAAGCCGTCACGACGCGCGGTGCGATCGAACACCCGGTCCACCGTCTTCGTGTGCCAGTGGTCGGGCGCGACGCCGAACCGCACGAGTCCACCGGCCACGGGCAGTCGTTCGAACATGGTGACCTCGGCGGCGATGTCGCGACGGGCCAGCAGCTCCTCGGCGGCGTAGAACGCGGACGGTCCGGATCCGACGATCGCCACCCGCAGCGGCGGGGGGTCCGCGACGCCGGCGGTCGCGAGGGCGAGCGGAAGCGGCTGCACGTGCGCGCCCGGCGCAATGCTGCGTGGATTGCGCTGGAAGTACTCGGCGTTGATCTCCCGGTACCGGTCGATGTCGGGGGCAGGTGCGTCGCCGGGGACGATCGCGTCCACGGGGCACACGTCGGAGCAGGCGCCGCAGTCGATGCAGGCGCCCGGGTCGATGTACAGCATCTCGGTGCGCTGGTAGTCCCGCTCCGCGGGGGTCGGGTGGATGCAGTCGACCGGGCAGACCGCGACACAGGTCGCGTCGTTGCAGCAGTTCTGGGTGACCACGTACGCCATCAGGGATGCTCCTCGCTCGTGCGCGTCACCGTGACCGGGACGCCGTTGAAGATCGGGGACGCCGTGAGCGCCTCGAGGTCGGTGGTGTCGTCCACCAGGGCGTTGTAGTTGCTGCCGGGCACCGAGGCCGACCGGGTCGTCCGCAGGCCCGGTCCGTCGTGGCCCCACCCGTGCGGCATGCTCGCCACACCGGGACGCAGCGTGTCGTCGATCCGCAGTTCGGCCGTCACGGTGGCGACCTTGGACGTGACCGACACCTGGTCGCCGTTCACCAGACCCCGCTCGGCCGCGTCGGATGGGCTGACCAGCAGGGCGCACTGGCCGGCATCCGGTTGGGGCAGGGCATTGTGCAGCCACGAGTTCATGCCGCGACGCTGGCGCCGGTTGATCAGCAGCAGATCCGGGGCTGCCCTCGTGACGCTCGCGCGCATCCGCGGCAGGTCGGAGACGATCATGTCCGGCATCAGGTCGATCCGCCCGTCCGGGGTGCGCAGCACCTCCGGGACACGCGGCGCCAGCGGCCCGTAGTCGATGCCGTCCGGACTGTCCTCCAGCAGTGCGAGAGTCAGCCCGTCCGGGTCGAGCCCGAACCGGTCGCCGTAGGGTCCGCTGCGCAGACGCAGGTCCAGCAGTCGCTGCGGGCCGCGGCGGCCGTTCACGGCGTCCATCGCCCGTCCCGTTTCGCAGCCGACGAGTTTCGCGGCGCGCCGGGCCGCGAGGGCGGCCACCTCGTCGTCGATCTCACCGACCGGACGGTGCGGGGTTCCCTTGGCGATCGCTGCCAGCCGCAGCAGGATCTGCCACTCCGCCATCTCGCCGTCGGCGAGGTCCAGCAGGGGTGGGGTGTACCGCGCGACGTTGCGGATCTGGAAGTGCGCGAGCGTGACGTCGTGGTGGCCCCGGGTCGTCACCGGGGGCGGGGGCAGGATCACGTCGGCATGGCGGGTGGTCTCGTTGAGGTAGCAGTCCACCGACACCATGAATTCGAGGGCGCCGAGCGCCTCCTCGATCGCCCCGCTGTTGGGCAGAGAGCGGGCCGGGTTCCCGGCGAGGGTGATCAGCGCCCGGGTGCGACCCGGTCCGGGAGTGAGGATCTCCTCCGCAAAACACACCGCGGGCAATTCCCCCATCGCCTCCGGCAGTCCCCGCACCCGCGAACGCCACCGGTCGAACATCAGCTTCGGCGGCCTGGTCACCGGCCAGGTGTTCTGCCCACCCGCGGGCGGCAAGGCGAACATCGCCCCTCCGGGCCGGTCCAAATTGCCGGTGACGATGGTGAGTACCTCTACGAGCCAGTTCGCGAGGGTGCCGAACTCCTGCATGCAGGTGCCGATCCGCGAATGCGCCACCGCTGCAGGAGCACCCGCGAACCCACGAGCCACCGAACGGATCACATCGGCGTCGATCCCGCACGCCGCGGCGACGGCATCGGGCTCGAATTCCGCCGCCATCGCGAGGGCGGCGTCGAGACCGTCCACCACGTCCGGCACCCGCTCGGGCCTGGACAGTCCCTCGGACGCGATCACGGACAGCACCCCGAGCAAAAACAGGGCGTCGGTACCCGGCCGGATCGGCACGTGCAGATCCGCGACCTCGGCGGTGCGGGTCCGCACCGGGTCCACCACGACGAGGGTGCCGCCCCGCTCGCGCAGCGCCTGCAGGCGGTGGTGGATGCCGGGTGCGGTGACGGTGCTGCCGTTGGACACCATCGGGTTCGAGCCGAGGATCAGCAGGTAGTCGGTGCGGTCGAGGTCGGGCAGGCTCATGCCGAGGCCGGTGCCGTACAGCAGCATGTGCGCGAGGTTCTTCGGCCAGGTGTCGACGCTCGCAGGCGAGTAGATGTTCCGGGTGCCGACCGCGCCGATCAACTCACCGAGGTAGAACGTCGAATCCAGGTGGTGGGCAGCCGGATTGCCGTGGTAGATCGCGCAGCTGCCCGGGTCGCCGGTGACGAACTCCGGTAGCCGCCGGTCGATCTCGCCGAATGCTTCGTCCCAGGTGGCGTCGCGGAATCCACCGTCCGCGGTGCGCAACAGCGGTGTCCGGATCCGGTCGGGGTCGTTCTCGATGCGGCCGAGGCCGAGGCCTTTCGCGCAGCTGTGCCCACTGCTCAGTACGTCGTCGGGGTTCGGTGCGACCCGCACGATGGTGCGGCCGTCGAGCTCGACGAGTAGCCCGCAGGTCGACTCGCACAGTGGGCAGATTCGGTGCCCGACGATCGGTTCTGCGGTGGTCATCACGCGTCCTGTTCGATTGCGGTGGGCTCGACCGCGACGGGAACCGCGGTCATGGTGGGCATCGCGTTGATCGACTGGACACCCTCACCGGTTCCGGTCAGCGCGTTCACGTTCACTCCGACGTCCTCGCGCGGGTCGACGCTGCCGAAACAGTGCGTCATCGACACGCTGCCCCGGGCCAGGGTGGCATCTGCCCGTGCGGTCGCACGCAGGCGTCCGGACGCCGACCGCACAGTCACCGCCTGCCCGTCGCCGATACCCAGGTCGGCGAGGTCGGCGGGGTGCAGGCTCGCGGGATTGGCGCCGCCGGGAACGAGCCCCGGGATTCGGGTGCCGGTGGAGTTGACGGCCTCGCGGATCCGTCGCACCGTCAGAAGGAACGGGAACTGCGACGTGACGGCCTTGTCCGTGAGTGCTGCGTGCAGTTCGCCGCGCACGTCCTCGGGCATCAGTGTCAGGCGGTGTCCCGCACCGTCCTCGCTGGCCGGACCCACGACGGCACCGCTGCGCCCGGCGAGATATCCGTGCGGAGCGGCGACCAGGTCGGCGAACGGTACGCGTCCGCGCTCGGTCATCATCGCCAGCAACTGTTCGGAGGTCGGCGGCGCGGCGGGGTCGAGGATACGGCCGGCGAACTTGACCGACTGCCCGGAGGCGGCGGCAAGGTCGAGGAAGAACCGCCAGTCGTCGACCACGCCGGGCGGCGCGGTCACGATCGCGGGAGTGTATTGCGCGAACGGGCGTGGAAAGAACGGCTCCATGATCACGGTGTGGTCGGCGCGCTCGTACATGGTGGTCGGGGCGATGACGTAGTCGGCGAGCCGCGCGGTGTCCGACATCCGGGGGTCTACGCACACCAGCAGATCCAGTGATCGCAATGCGCGTAACGCTTTCCCGCGGTCGGGCAGCGCCGCCGCGGGATTACCACCGGAGACGATCAGCGCCCGAACCCGGTCGGGGCCGGGTTCGAGGATCTCGTCCGCGAGGATGCCGGACGGCAGCTCGCCGCGAATCGCCCGCACCCCACCGATTCGGCTGCGAAATCCGTGCTCGTACGCCCGGGTGGGCGGAGCGACCTCCGCGCGCGCCGGCTGGTGCCGGGTCAGGACGGCGCGGTCGTCTGCCTGCTCTCCCTCGCGCAGGTACCTGCCGCACACCACGTTCAGAGCGGCGACGAGGTGCTCCGCGAGGTTCGAGTGCGGGCCCATGCACACCCCGGTGCCGCTGGTCGCCATCCCCCGGCTCCCGCCCGCGAACACGCGTGCCGCTTCGCGGATCCGATCGGCGGGAACACCACAGACGCCCTGCACGACAGTGGGAGTCACGTCGGACACGGCATCGAGGAGCGCGGTCAGGTCGGCGGTGTACCGGCGGCAGAAGTCGGTGTCGTGGAGGTGTTCGGTGAGGACGACGTGGAGCAGGCCGGCGAAGAGCACCGCGTCCGTCCCCGGCCGGGGCGCCAGGTGGATGTCGGCCAGGGCGGCGGTCTCGGTGCACCGCGGGTCGACGACGATCAGCTTCACGCCCCGCTCCCGCGCCGCCCGCAGGGTGACCGAGGGGTTCTGCACCACCGCGCCGTCCCCGTCGCCACCGTTGCCGGAGACGACGGGGTTGGTGCCTGCCAGCAACCATACGTCTGCATCCTCGAAGCGTTGCCGGCCGCCGAGGTATGTGCCCATACGTTCCGCGACAACCCATTTCGCGGACTGGTCGATGGTCATCGTCGAGAACAGCTTGTGTGAGCCGGTGCCCCGGAACCAGGCGCGGGCCATCGGCGGGGTGAGTGCGGCGAAGTTCTGCTGCGTCCCCATGAACAGCGCTACCGCATCCGGTCCGTGCCGATCCACGATGGCGCGCAGCCGGCCCGCGATATCGGCGGTCGCCTGCGCCACCGGCACCGGTTCATGGGTGCCGGTGGCGCTGCGCCACATCGAGGTGGTCAACCGGTCCGGCCCGTGCACGAGGTCACCGCCGCGACGCCCTTTCGGGCAGGTGTATCCACCGGAGATCGGATGGTGGGCATCGCCGAGCACCCGTGTGATCCGCCCGTCTTCGATGTCGAGCAGAACCCCGCACGAGGAGGCGCACAGCCTGCAGAACGAGGTAGCCCTCGACGTGACGGATCGCATGGGTCAGTGCGCCTCGACCGTGCCGGCCGACGACTCCACGGCCCTCGAGTCGGCAGCGCTCGATTCCACAGCCCTCGCTTCGCCAGCCCCGGGGACGCCGCGGCCGCGCAGTCGTTCCCGCACGAACAGTGCACCGAGGGTGAGGACGGCGCCGGCGGTCGGCACGATCATCAGCAGGAAGATCGTGCGGGCATCCATTCCGGCCGCGATCAGGGCGGCGCCCAGGGTGGGCCCGGCAATGGACCCGATGCGCCCGATTCCCATGGCCCAGCCGATGCCGGTCGAGCGTGCCGCTACCGGGTAGATCGAGGCGGCAATCGCGATGATGCCCGCCGAGCTGCCGGATATGCCGAATCCCACGATGCAGATGGTGATCAGCAACAGCGTGGAGTTCGCCAGGAACATCGCGACGGCACCGATGAACAGGGCGCCGAGCGTGTAGCCGGCCATCACCACCGCGTAGGCGGCGTCCGACCCCCGGGATCGAGCCCACGCGGTGCCGACCCGGTCGGTGATCCACCCGATGGACAGCGCTCCGGCCATGCCGCCGAGGTTGAACAGCGCCGCGGCGAGGATCGCGTTGGACGGGCTCTGCCCGGCCTGGCTGAACAACGACGGCATCCATCCGAACAGGAAGTAGATCACCAGGAAGTTGATGACGAACACGACCCACAGCAGCACCGTGTCGAGCGCCCGGCCTCCGGCGAAGAGTTCCCGGATGGGCGATTTGGTGGCCACGGCGGTATCCACGGTGAACGTCACCGATCCGGTGACGCCCGCCTGCGGGGCGATCGCCGAGAGGATCTTCGCGGCGCCGGCGTGGTCGCCGCGGGCTGCGAGGAACTTGCCCGACTCCGGGAGTCCGGCCCACGCCAGTGCCGCCACGATCAGCGGGAGAACGCCGCCGGCCACGAAGATCGACTGCCAGCCGTATGCCGGGATCAGTTGTGCGGCGGCGAGTCCGCCGAGGAAGCCGCCGAGTGACATGCCCGCGACGACGATGGTGACCAGGGTGGAGCGGCTGCGGGCGGGGCTGTATTCACTGGTCAGGGCGATCAGGTTCGGGGTGACGCCACCGAGCCCGATTCCGGCGAGGATACGCAGCACGATCAGCACACCCATGGACGGCGCAAATGCGGACGCGAGCGTGAACACCGCGAACAGCACCGTGCACAGCAGGATTACCCGGCGCCGGCCCCACCGGTCGGCGACGGGACCGAACAGCAGGCTGCCGACGACCATCGCGCCGCTGCTGAGGGCCAGGAGCAGTCCGAACGAGGCCTTGGACAGTCCCCAGTCCTCGGACAGTGCGGGAATCGCGAAGCCGATCAGCTGGGCGTCCATGCCGTCGAGGATCGCGAGCGCCAGGCACAACCCGATGGCGCGTTTCTGGAGGGCTGACACCGGTGCGGTGTCGATGAGTTGGGAAATGTTTATTTCACGAGTTGGGGCCACGACGTGAATTCCTCTCGGAAGGGGGAACCGCGGGGGATGAAGCCTCGAGCTGAGCGGACACGCCTCAGACCGGTGTGATGGTGCCGTCGACGGCGAGTGCGTCGACGGGCACCTCGGGAAAGCGTTGGCGCAGAGACGGCTTGGCGAGTTTGCCGGAGAAGGTGCGCGGGAGGGGTTCGCCCAGCGCGACGGCGTGCTTGGGACGCTTGAACTTCGCCAGGTTCTCGCCGGCGACCTCGGCGATGTCGGCGACGATCTCCTCGGCGGCACGCTCACTGTGGAACACCACCATCGGCACTTCGCCCCAGCGGTCGTCCTTGACGCCGATGACCGCGAGGTCGACCAGTCCCTCGATGCCGTGCAGTGCCTTCTCGATCTCTGCGGGATAGACGTTCAGGCCCCCGGAAATCAGCATGTCCTTGCTGCGATCGACGATCTTCAGGAATCCGCCCTCATCCTGCATGCCGAGGTCGCCGGTGCGCAGCCACCCGTCCTCGAGGGTCGCCTCGGTGGCCTCGGGCTTGTTCCAGTACTCCCGCAGAACGTGCTCGCCGCGGACCAGGATCTCGCCGACCTCCCCGGCCGGGGTGTCGACTCCCGGATCGCCTATCCGGACGTGGGTGCCGACCAGCGGCAGCCCGGCGAAACCCGGGCGCGACACGGCGTCCTCGTAGGCAAGGGTCGACACCATGCCGGACGCCTCGGTCAGGCCGTAGCACTGGGTGAGTGGGATGCCGTGCGAGCGGTAGAAGTCGAGGAGGTCCAGGCTGACCGGCGCTCCGCCCGTGCCGGCGAAGGTGAACTTCGCGAGCGTGCGGGTGCCGAAGTCGGGCAGCATCGTCATCCGTTCCCAGATCACCGGGACGGTGGTGGTGGCCGTGATCTGCTCCCGCTCGAAGGTGTCGAGGGCGATCTCGGGGTCGTACTCGCGGAGCAGGACCATCGTCGCGCCGGGCACGACGACGAGCTGCATGAAGATCGACAGGATCGAGCCGGTGTACACCAGCGGGGCCGAGCACAGCACCCGGTCCCGGGACGAGAAGCCGAAGGTGATCGACTGCGAGATGCCGGGCGTCATCGCATTGCGGTGGGTGATCAGGGCGCCCTTCTGCACACCGGTGGTCCCCGACGTGTAGCAGATGAATCCGGGGTCGTCGGCGTCGATGGCGACGACGGGCGCGGCCCCGGGGTCGATCAGCCGCTCGTACGGCTGGTGGCCGGTGCCCCCGATCGCGTAGGTCTCGAACTCCGCTTCCTCGGCGGCAACCTCGAGGAGCGACGCGAAGTCGTCCTCGACGATCACCACGCGCGGCGCGGAGTCGACCACCATCGGCGCCAGCTCCTTGGCGGTGAGCCGGAAGTTGAGCGGGACGCTGATGGCGCCGAGCTTCAGCGTCGCGAGGATGACATGCGCGAGTTCGGGGCGGTTGAGCATCATCACGGCGATACGATCACCCTTGCGGACGCCGCGGGCCGCCAGTCCGCGAGCAAGCGCATCGGTGATCGCGTCGACCTCCGCCCAGGTCTGCGACGTGTCCCCGAACACGATCGCCTGCTGCTGCGAACGCGTTTTTCCCCAGAACCGGGTCAGGTCCGCGAGATTCATCTGTGCTCCTCGTTGTCGTCAGCCGGTCGTCCCGGCCGCGGCGTCGATGGGTGTGATCACCCTCACTGCGTGTCGTAAACCTAACAGTTGTAGGCATGGTGCGCAATGTCCGATTTGGGAGTTCCCGCGGCTCGGCATCGATCCTGTGTTTGTCACGCAAACTGCACCCACACAACATATTTCGCGTGGGCGTCGTTCGCCGGGATATGCGCCGGAAGCAACCGGCGAAAGTCTTCTACCGGGGCGCTCGCGCCGGGTCGGTCGCCGCCGCGATGCGCCGGTCGTCGTACCGCGCGACCGCCCGCAGCACCTCCGTGGTATCCGCGCCCACGACCGGCGGCAGGGCGGGGGCGAATTTCTCCCCTGCGACGCGCACCGGGCTGGCAATGAACTCGAGCTCACCAACCCCCGGGTAGTCGACCCGGTAGGTGTTCTCCCGCGCCCGGAAGTGCGGGTCCGCGAGCATGTCGGCGACGCTGTTGACCGGGCCACCTGCGATGCCGTGGTCCAGGAACAGCTGCACCCACTCGGCGCGGGTGCGCTGCGCGAATATTTCCGTCAGCGCCCGCCACACCAGATCCGCGCGAGCCGGGGCGCCGTCGTCCGTGCTGGTGAGATCGACGCCGATCAGGTCCTCGCGCCCGACCGCGACGAGGAAGTTGTGCCAGAACTTGTCCACGTGCGACCCGAACAGGATCGCCTCGCCGTCGCTGGTGCGGTAGGCCTCGAGCCGTGGCCAGTCGGGCAGTCGCCCGTCCGGCAGCCAGGTCGGACGGGGAATCGAGCGGTCCTCGTTCAACGCCGCATCCACGAGGTCCGGCATCCACGCGGCGGCGACATCGATGCCCGCCACCTCGACATGGCATCCCTCGCCGGTGGCGCCGGCCTTGTGCAATGCGGCGAGCAGTCCCATCGCCCCGTATGCGCCGAGCGCGTACATCGCGATCGGAGGCGCGGTCGATCCCGCCATGCCCTCGGTCGGCGGCTGCGCGGGAGTGGAAACCTCGCGGAGCCCGGCGTACGCGTCGAACACCGGGCCACCCGTGCCGAGACCGCGGTACGGGCCATCGGTGCCCATGCCCGACACCGTGCACAGCACGATCTTCGGATTCACCTGTCGCAGTTGCTCATAGCCGATACCGAGCCAGTCGAGATATCCGCCTCGCATGCCCTCGATCACCGCGTCGCACGAACGCGCAAGGTCGAGGAAGGCCTGCTTTCCCTCGGGGGTGCGCAGATCGAGCGCGACGCTTCGCTTTCCGCGATTCCAGCGCAGGTGCATGAACGCCGGACCGTCCTCGCCTCCGACGGCACGGCTGCCACCGACGCGCACGGGATCCCCGAGTGGGCCGGACTCGATTTTGATCACGTCGGCACCCAGATCGGCGAGGTGCCCGCCGAGCGATGCCGGCGCCAGCTGCGCGACCTCGAGAATCCGAACTCCGTCCAACAGCGAGTAACCACTCATGAACTCTCCTCCACTCCCCGACCGGCGGTCAGCGAGACATTGTGTGTCTGATCAGGTTTCAGCTCGATCCAGAGTCCCTCGACTTCGGCTACGAGGACGTCTCCGTGATACATCGCACCGCGCATGAAGCGCTTGCGGCCATCCTGGCCGGCGAATTCGGCCTCCACCCGCAATTCGACGCCGAGCGGGGCGGGAGCGCGGTAGTCGACGCGCAGGTATGCCGTCCGCGCCCACGGTCTGCCGGAACTGTTGGCGAGGCGCGCGAGAATCTCGTCGAAGATCAGCGGCGTCACGCCACCGTTCATCGCATATCGCCCGGAATGGAATCTACCGACGGTGACGTGCCCACGCGCTCGCGTCTCGGTCACCTCATCGACGTGGAGGGGTGGCGAGAGCGTGTGACCTCGCCCGGGAAGATCCCAGCGTCGGCCGGAGATCTGCTCGTCCTCATCGACCTCGAACTCCGCGAGCCGCGCCGCGAGGTCACGCAGCGTCCGCGCAGCGCGACCCGCAGTTTCCGGGTTCGGGCGGCTGCGGGTGACAGCCTCCTGCACGGCGCGCAGGGCCTCGGTCAACTCGGCGAATTCGTCGTCACTGTCGGTGGTCGGTTCGAACGGGTCGTCCCAGCTCGGACTCCAGATGTCGTCGCGCGCCCCGACGGTGGCGTCCATCCGGACCTCGCTTTCCGTGGAGAGGAGTGGCGACCTGCGGGTCATCGGACCCGACTTTCGAAGTACGGGCTGAACATCTCCTCGACCGGACGCGGTCGCAGCGTCGTGCGCGACACCGTGTTCTCCCGGTCGTATCGGCTCCGCAGACCCTGCCCGGGCCCCTCGAGCAGCAGCGCTTTGATTTCGCGCATCGATTCCGGGGGCTGCGCCGCAATCTGTTGGGCCGCCTCGAGCGCGGTACCGAGGACGTCGCCATCGGCCGCGTACCGGGAGACGAGCCCCATTCGGAGGGCCTCCGCGCCGGACACTGCTCGTGCGGTCATCAGCAGATCGCGGGTTTGTCCCGCGCCGATCAGCGTGTCGAGTACCCAGGTCAGATTGGCGCCGCCGTACTTCGCCGCGGTGACGGTGATGCGGGTGTCGGGGCCACCCACCCGCAGATCCGAACACACCGCCAGCAGGGTCCCCGCGCCGTAGGCCATTCCGTGGACAGCGGCGATGGTGGGTTTGGGAAACGTGAAGTACCTCCACAACAGCTCGTCCCGTTCGAGCATGCTCAGAGTGCCGGCGTCGGGAGTCATCGCCCGTAGTTCCTTCAAGTCGTATCCGGCGGAGAACGCCGCCGGACCCTCTCCCGCCAGCACCACGACCCGAACGGCCTGATCGGCCGCCGCGTCCGTGAGCGCGGCATCGAGTTCGCGCTGCAGCCCGAGCGAGATCGCGTTGTGCACGTCCGGCCGAGCGAGGTCGAGCTGCAGTACGCCGGGAGCCGGCGACGAACGACGCAGGTCGCCCGGCGTCATCTCACACCGCCGACCGCCGCCTCCTCGCGAGCGACCTCCTCGGCATCCCGGGTGATCATCTTGTGGAAAACCTGACCGGGCAGCTCGTTCCGTCCGTAGATCAGCTCGTCGACCTGGCCGTGCGCCGCGTTCGCCGTGATCGTCTTCGTGACGAACCAATCCTCGGCGTGCAGTGTCTCCATGAGGAGTTCCCAGTTCTTGTCGAGGATCCGCTTCTCGCGCGGGGTCTCGGGCTCCTTCGGCGAGAGGAGCCGAATGGTGCAGTACGACACGTTGGGATCTTCGGTGTCGGGCACGATCGTCCAGATCTCGAAGTGATTGGGCTCCGTCACGAGCATCGTGCCGGGGTAGATCGTGTAGTTCGCCAATGAGTAGTCGCGGACGTCGAAGGAGTCCGGATCTGCACCCCGAACCTCGGTGATCGACTTGCGGGCCACGACGATTCGCCACGAGCGGTCGACAAGGTCGTATGCCGTGATGTTGCCCTCGAGGTAATTGCACACGGTCTTGGTGTGCAACTGGCAGAGGTGGTACGAGTCCTGGACCCCGTCGACGGCGATCTTCCAGTTCATGTCGAGTTTCCAGGTCTCCTTCCGCACCTGGAACGACTCGGCCATTCCGGTCGCCGTCACCTCCGCGTCGTGCTTGGCGCCGAGGATTCCTGCGATGTCGAGATCGGCGCCGACTGTCGGAACCACCCAGACCAGGCCGTGTCGCACCTCGCAGGGGAACTCGACGAGCCCGTACTGCGAGCGGTCCATGCCGTCGAAGCCTTCGGCGTGCGGCATTCCCCGCAGATCTCCGCCGCGGCCGTACGCCCAGTTGTGATACGGGCAGCTGAAGATGCGCTTACAACCCGATTCGTCGAACTCCACCTTCGAACCACGGTGTCGGCAGACGTTGGAGAAGGCCTTGACGCTGCCGTCCGTCTGCTTCACCACCAGTAGCGGTGTGCCGATCAGCTCGGTGGTGACGAAGTCGCCCGCCTTCTTCAGCTCGTCGACGTGGGCGACGATGTGCGGCAGTCGCCGGACCACCTTGCGTTCGCGTTCGGCGAGTTCCGGGTCGGTGAACACCGAGAACGGCACTCGAAGCAGGTCGTCCGCGTAGTCGGTGCTGTTGTTGTCGACATGTGCGATCAGCCGCTCGGTGAGTGTGATCTTGTCTTCTCGCTCCATACACCGAGAGTGGCACATGAGACATTCATTGTCTAGCGTCTCACGCAGAATTGTGGCGGTACTGTTTCCTGGTGGCTGCAAGGACTGGAAACGACCCCGCGACCGACGTCCGCACGACAATCCTCACCGCGGCGGAGTCGTGCTTCGAACGCTTCGGAATCACGAAGACGACCATGGAGGACGTCGCGCGAGCGGCGGACATGTCCCGCGCAACCGTCTACCGGTACTTCTCGGACCGAGAAAGTCTGATCATCGAATCGGTCGCACGGCGTGCCCGTATGAACATGACGCCCGCGCGCGCCTTCATCGCCAAGTGGCCCACGATCGAGGAGCGACTCGTCGAGGGCATCTGCCAGAACGTGGAGAGCGGTCTGCGCGACCCCATGGTTCACCTTCTCGTCTCCCCGTCCGAGATGACCCTGGCGAACTCACTGCTGACCACGTCGGGGAAGGCCGTCGAACTGACGAGTGAACTGTGGGAGCCGATACTGCGTGAAGCGCAGGAGGCCGGCGATATCCGCGCCGACATCGACCTGACACTGCTCTGCGAATGGATCTCGGAACTCGAAATCATGTGTATCAGCCAACTCAACGGCGGCACCGGCTCACTGGAACGATTCCGAGAGAAGATCCGCACCTTCCTGATCCCCTCGCTTCTGCCTGCCGGCGACTGAGTACGCGATCTACGCCGCCGCCGGCAGTGGGCCCCGATGTCGGCCTACCGTGGCGCCTCGTCACCGTCGAGAGCCGTGCCGATTCCACTGATTTCGGTGATCTTCCACTCGTTTTCCCTGTCGAGGGTCATCTTGTAGGTTGCCGTCGACTGGATCCCGTCGGGCGCCTGGCTGTTCTTCGTCAGGACGCTGACGAAGCAATCCACCGAATAGGTTCCGTCCGGTCCCGGTTCGGCCTTCGCCGAGATAGGTTGTGCGCTCGACGTCCATTGGAGCGGAGCAATGATCTGCTCCATCGAGGTCGCCGCCTGCGAGAGGCGATTCGACAGTTCCGGGGCGGTACCTGCCGTCAGCCGTGTTCGCCATGCGGGCAGGTCGCGGAAATCCATTTCGGCGGCCCCGGTGGCGTAGTCGAGGGCGATCCGTTCTGCCTCCTGCTGGTTCGCCGCAGCATCGTGGAGTTGTCCCAGCTCGTTCGTCGTGTTCCGAAGTTGCCACCCGAGCAGCGCGAGTGCGACTACGAGAATCGTGATCAGTCCCCCGATGACCACGGAGCGTAGGGGGACGTTCCGGGGTCCGGTACGCACGTCCGCCGAACGCTCACGGCGGGAATGGTCGCTCTCGGGGGCAGTGGTATCGGATTTTGTGAGTTCGATGGTTTTCTGCATCGTTCGCCTTTCGCTGGGCTGCCCGATCGCCAGGGTGAACGATCGGTTGCGTCTCGTGTCCGGCCGTGTTTACGGTCCGGAAGGGCTGAGATGGACTGTCAGAGCATCCCCGGAAGTGGTGGACGCCATCACATTGTCGAGTAGCCGCCCCACGTCGACGGTCCGCATCGCGGCCGCTCCTGCCTGGACCGAGGGGAGAAGATTCACTCCGATCACCTGAAGATCCGGGGCGGTGCGGTCGAGGAAGGTTTGCAACTCCCCGATGAAAGGACTTGCTCCATAGGCGATCCCGTCGCGCAGCGGGCCCTTCTCGGTGGCGAACCGGATTCCGCCGAGCACGTCGTGGAACCCGCTTCCGAATTCGGCGACGATCGGTGTCGCACCCCGCAAACCCTCCGGGACGGTAGTGCTCTCCATCAGCAACGGTTGCAGCGTGTCGAACAGCGTCGTGAGATTGTCGGACTGCTGGGTGAGCGTCGCTGCGAGCAACTCGCCGGCACGCGTCAGATTGTTCAGGACCGCGAAGTCGTCGGGCAATGCCACGTCGATCGTGTCGAAGATCGCCTGTACCCGCGCGGGCTCCACCTGTTCGAGCAGTCTGGTCAGGCGCTCCGAGAGCTCCTTGAACGTCGTCGGCACCACCACCTGCGACGCCGGGACGGTGTCTCCTTCCCCGAGATACGGTCCCGCGTCGGAAGAGGGCAGCACGGCGAGATACGGTTCGCCCAGTGCCGACAGATTGTCGACGCGGAACTCGCTGTCGGCGGGGATCGACCGATCACTCTCGTAACTCCATGAGACCTCGATGTGATCCGCAGAGGCCGTCATGTCGCTGATGTGCCCGATCGCCACCCCCCGCAGCAAGACACGTGAGCCGACCACGAGTCCGTTGGTGTCCGGCACGTCCAGCGTGGCAGTGCGCACCTCCTCGAACCGGCCTACATGCAAACCCGCCCGGTCCATGTAGAGGAACGACAGCACGGCGATCACCACCATGCCGAGTATCGACAACGGCGTCTTGACAGTCATTTCACCGCTCCCAGCATGCGCAGCAGGTTCTCCGCGTCGGCCACGATCTGGTCTCCCCCGGCAGATTCGATACCTTCGATCTCAACGGACGGTTTCTGGGCGAACGGCACCAGTCTGTTACGCAGAAAGCGCGACAACACGACGGTCGTGTCCGGCGCCTCGTCCCAGACTCCCCGAGCCACGTCTCCCGTGTCGGCCAGGGAGTTCAGCATGGGAACCATCCACAGTCCGCCTTCGTAGACGCTGCCGACCGACGGCAGGATCTGGCCGATGTGGGACACGACCGAGATCGCGAGTCGCCGCCAGTAGTGCACGCTGGAACTGTCGAAGATGGCGGATAGGGCGTCGGTGCGGTCGTCGAAGGACAGTGCTGTCTCGTTCAGCCCCGTCAACATCCGATCGATCTCCTGCGTCCGCGTAGCGAGGTCGTCCATGTCCAGCGCCGCCACGGACGCCACGTCGCGGACGGCCGGGAGCGGCGGCACCACGGAGTTCACCCGGGCCATCACGTCCTCGATCCGCTGGATACTGCCGCCGTTGACGAAGTTCGCCAGCACGGCGATGGTGTCCTCCAATTGTGGTGGCGAGATGGTGCGCTCGACGGGGATCGTGCCGCCGGCGGGCAGATATCCGGTCGAGTTCTTCTCGCCGTCATCGGTGACGGCGATGTACGTGTCACCCAGCAAAGTGTCTTGTCGGACGATCGCCCTCGCATCGGCGGGAATGCGTGTGCCGCTGCTGATTCCCGCCGACACGGTCACAGTTGATTCGGATACCTGGAGGGAACGAACCTCCCCGACCCGAAGTCCGTCCATCACGACGTCGGCGCCGGCAGGCAGATTCATCACGCTGGTGAACTCGAGCGACAGATCGTAGGTTTCCCCTACGCCGCCGCGGACCGACGGCAGATCGTCCGGTCCCAGGGAACATGCCGGCATTGTCAGCACCACCGCACTCACGGATACCACGCCCAGAAGCTGACGCGCTCTTCTCGACCGGTTCATCTCAGTTCCTTCCTGCCAGGACTTGGTCGAGTAGCCGAGTGATCGGCACCTCGGTTCCGGCGGTCGTCAGTGCCACGGTCGGTGGCTGATAGCCAATGGTGAGCGCGCCGTCGCGCGTTGTCTGCTGTGCGAGGAACGGGATGACCGACGGTATCGTCGAGATCAGGCCTGCGATATCGTTCGATCGCGTCGCGGCCAGCTTCAGGGCGTCGGTCGCCGGCCCGTGCACGAACGGCCAGATGTCAGCCCCGTAGTTTCGCTGGATATCGTCCAAAGTTGCTACCAGCCAACCTATTCCCTCGCAGACCTCGATGACTCCGGGCCACAGATCGATACCCGCGGCCACGACTGCGGGCATCTGCTCCACGATCGATCGAATCGAACTCCACCGACGTAGCGCTTCATCCGTCAGTGGAGCCATGTTCGCGATCGACGAGCCGATGTCGGCGATGAGTTTGTCCGGATCGGCCGCGGCCGCGGCCGCATGCCTCATCATGTCTGCGGCGTTCTCCCCCTGTCCGCGGAGCGCTTCGTCGAGACCGAGCACTGTCGCCCGAATGCTCTCCTGCCCGTCGTCCGGTGCGATCGCATCGATGAAATCAGCAGCCGAGCCCGCGATTTCGGAGATGCTCTTCGGGGTGTGGCTGTGCTCGAGCGAAATGCATTGTTCCGGCTCGAGCATCGGGCCGGATGCGTAGTTGCCGACCAATTCGAGGCTCCGATCAGCCAGCAACGACTTCGAGCGGGTGACCGCTCTGACATCGTGCGGATAGGACCGGCCGCTCGCGAGCGAAAAGGTGACCTGCACGTGGTCACCCTGCGGTTCGATACTTTCGACACGGCCGACCTCGTACCCCATCTGGGTGACAGGGTTGCCGGCGTAGAGGCCGACTGCGTCCGGCATGAACGCACAGAAAGTCGTCCGGTCTGCCGGTTCTCCCGTCGTCGCCACTGCCACACCGACGCCGCCGACAACGGCGGCCGCACAGATTACAGCCAGCGTCTTGACCCTCGATCCGAAGTTGTCGGTCATCTCAGCACGTCCGTCCGGGAACGGGCACACAGAAGTCCGACGCCAGAAGTGTGCCGCCCTTGATCGCGGCGAGTCCTTCGGGTGTCAGCCATTCGGCGAGCTGAGCGCGCAACGACTGAAGATTGTCGAGGGCGGGGTTCATCGATGTCCGGAACTCGTCGATCACAGCCTTCGCATGGTTCACCGCTGCGAGTACCTCCGTCTTGTGGTCGAGATAGAACGCCTCGAAGGGCTGAATCGTCATCAGAACGTTGCCGAGCAGGCGGTATGCCTCGTTGAAACCGGCGTGCGTGGTGTTGTACGTCGACAGGACCACGTCAATCTGGCGTATCAATTCGAACACCATGTCCCGATCGGCCTCGAAGCTTTGGAGATACTCCGCGGCAAGGTCAGCAATCGTGCGGACCTGTGCACGTTGGTGATCCATCACGCGCGCAATACTGGTCAGTCCCGAGATCATCGAGGCGAGAGATGTCGGGTTCTCCTGCAGGGCCCGAGCGACCTCGTCGAGGTTCGCATCGACGGTGCCACCCACAATGTTGTCGGTCGTGTGCGGCGCGGCCTGGAGCACATCGCCGATCGAATACGGAACGCTGACTTGCTCGACGGGTAGCGCGGCGTCACCGAGCGGTCGATCACCGAGAGGGACGAGGGTGATCGCGTACCCGCCGACCGGGGTGAGCATGCGCACCTCGACTCGGGAGTCGGAGCCGACCGGCACCTCGTCGTCGATCTCCGCTGTCACCAGTACGGACTCCGGTTCGATCGATACGTCCGTGACAGTTCCGACGCCGATGCCGGCTACTCGGACGTCCTGGCCCAGGTCGATCGAGGAGGCGTCGTCAGTGCGGAAGGAGAAGGATTGTTGCCCTGCGGGATGGGCATAAAGTACGGCGGTTGTGGTGAGCGCAACCACAACCAGTAGGACGACGCTTGCGCCGAATGCGACCTCCCGGCCGATCAGCGACCGCGCAGCGTTCATCGCCCGGCCCAGGCGTCGGGGATGGCGTGACCTCATGGGTTGCATACGACGACCTCGCTTCCCCTGAGCAGGACCTCGACCTCGGTGGGAAGCTGGGCCACTCCGTTCGTACACCGGAGGCCGTCCGGGCCGGCCACGGCGGCCTGCGGCACCTGCAGTCCGGCGAAGGTGACCGGCAGGAGTCGCAACGCTTCCGCTGTGTCCGGTACCGACGCAAATGCGTCGGAGAGCAATTTCTCGACGTCCAGTCCCGGTTGCAGACCGAGGGCATCGATCAACCGCTTGATCGGTGTCAGGAACTCCGGGCCGAATGCGGCCGTTTTCGGAAACTCTTCGATGACCGTCATCGCCTTCGCAATGGGGAAACTCACCGAACGCAGGAACTCGATGACTTCGGGCGAGCGGCCTCCCATGCTGTCGGAAATTCGTGCGAGGTTGCCAGTGAGGGTCGAGATGACCTGCTCACGGTCGTGGGCGAGTTCGGCGAGCTTCTGCGCGTCCTCGAGCATCGGCGACAATCCATTCCCGTCTCCTTGTAGTAGGGAGATCGCGTTTTCCGTGAACCTGTTGATGTCGTCTGTGCTCATGGTGGACAGCACCGGTTGCAGTCCGTTGAACAACTCGGTGATGTCGTACGAAGGCCGCGTCTTGTCGGCAGGCAGTCGATCGACTACTTCTCCTGGATTGTCGGGAAATTGGGCGTCGATGTAGCGAACACCCGTCAGGTTTTGATACTTCACCGCAAGGATCGTGTCGGAGGTGAGTCGATACTGCTCCTCCATCGTGAAGTTCACTTCCGCGAGACTGCGCCCGCCCTCCCGGATCAGCTCGACCGATTCCACCTTGCCGATTCTCACTCCCTTGGTCCGGATGTCCCCGTGTGCACCCAGTCCGGAGACATCGGTGAATTGAGCTGTATAGCTGCGTGTCTCGCCTGCCACAGGGCTCTTCATCGCACTGATGACGATGATGAACAGCAGGACGGACACCACGGCTGCGACGGCGAGCTTGACGACGGTGACCATGTATCTGGTTCGGCTACTCATCGGCCGGCTCCGCCCCCGGACAGCGCCGCGGCATCGGGGTACGCCAACGGCGCCGCCAGTCCCGGCAGGTCGTCCAGGACGATTCGCAGGTTGAGTCGCTGTCCGTCGCCGCTGTCCTCGAACACCGAGTCCAGGCGTCCGAGCGCCTCGCGCAGCCGCTCGGGACGCATCCCACCGCCGTGAAGGTGCGGTATCACGCCGGCGAGTTCTGCGACCACTCCGGTGACAGGTGTCAGTTCGTCACCGTGAGATTTCAGCAGCTGTCCCGCCTGCCCGAAGAGCTGTCCGGCTGCGAGGGTCAGACCGGCGTCGGTTTCGTCCATGAACGGGTCGTCCACCCCGATCGAGCCGTCGGGGCGTCGATTGTAGGTGCTGTTGTAGATATGGGTGAGCGAATCGATCGCCTGACGATTGAACGCCGGAAACACCTCGAGGATGTCGTTGAAATACCCGAGCAGGTCGCTGGGCAGCGCCCGCTGAGTGTGCGCGATGCGGTCGGCAAGTAGCAGCCCGGCATCGAACATGGGTGTCAGACCGTCGGTATACCGGACAACCTCGTCCATGCCGGCGATTATCGACTCTGTGAGCGTGCCGTCGACGGTCAATGAACCCTTCTCGATCATGGTCGACATCGTGTAATCCCCTGTGGGCGTGCGATCCAGCTCGCGATGCGCCTCCAGGCCGGATCCGCCGGGCATTGCGACCAGATTGACGGCTGTGGAACCGAAGTAGTTCTGCGGCCGGAAGTCGACGTCGAATGCATCGGTCAGACCGCCGATCTGATCCGGGTCGAGCCGAAGATCCATGCGAACGGAATCGGCGCCCGTGCGTTCGAGGCCGGTGACGACGCCGACCTCGCCGCCGCGCAGGATCACCTTCGTACCGGAGTCGACACCCGGTCCTACGTAGGGGACGTCGATGCTGATCGGCAACCCATCCGGCTCTTCGCTGCCCGGGTGCACCCAGACGGCAGCGATGATCACTGCGCAGGTCGTCGCGACGACCCCCAGCCCCGCCGCGTGCAGCACTCGGGCCTGGCGTCCGGGCACCCCCCTCAGGAAGTCCTGACTCCTCGCTCTATTCATTTTCTCATCCTTTGAACACCAGCTCGGGACTCAGACCCCAGATAGCGACAGTCATCAAAAAGTTCAGGACGACGATCGCGACGAGACTTGCTCGAATCGCCCGTCCGGACGCCGCACCCACACCTGCGGGCCCGCCACCGGCGAAGTAGCCGTAGTAGCAGTGGATCATGGTGACGACGGCTTTGAGCAGCGAAGCCACGAGGTCGGGGACACTGAGAAACTGACTGAAGTAGTGATCGTAGGTACCCGACGGCTGTCGATGAAAAGTCTTGATAATCAGCCCTCCAGTGATGAAACTGACCACCAGTGCCATCAAATAGCCGGGAATCACGATGAGCATGCTCCCAATCAACCGTGTCCCAACCACGAACGGAATAGCCTGCAAACCCATCGATTCGGTGGCGTCGATCTCCTCGGAGATGCGCATGGAGCCGATCTCCGCAGTCATTCGGCAGCCGGCCTGAGCGGCGAATCCGATTCCCGTGATGATCGGGGCGATGACCCTGACATTTCCGAACGAACCGATGATGCCCGTCAATGCACCGAAACCCAGCAGATCGAAGGCCATGAACGCCTGAATCGCCACCACGGCCCCGACAGCCAACCCCAGAAAGAACATGAGGCTGACCACGCCACCGTCGACGACGAGCGACCCATTCCCCCACGCCATGTTGTTCATGGTGGTCATGGTCTGCTTGCGATAATGCCTCACTGTTTTGGGCAACAGTGCGACGGTCTTGACGACGAAAACCGTGACCTGCCCGACCTCCTCGATTCCCGAGGTGGCGGCGCGACCCAGCGAGCGAATCGGTTGCAGTAGAACCCCACCGGCGGAACCTGCGCGATGCGTGGAATGTGTGTTCACGTCACGCCAACCGAGCCGGGAAGAACATCATCTGCAGCTGACTGATCACGAGATTCGTCATGAAGATGCAGAAGACACTGAGTACCACCGAGGCATTGACCGCGTTGGCGACTCCTTTCGGACCGCCCTTCGCTTCGAGACCTCTGAGGCTTGCGATCAACACCACGAGCGCTGCGAAGATCACCGACTTGAGCACGGAGAAGGCCAGATCGGTCGGTGTCGCGAAGGAACCGAACGACTGCCAGAAACTGCCGGGCACCACATCGTTGACATTCGCCGAGATCACCAGCCCGGCGGCCACACCCGCCGCGACGATCACGATGCACAGCATCGGTGCGATGGCGATCATCGCGATGAACCGCGGAACGACCAACCGCTGGACCGGGTCGATTCCCATGACCCGGATCGCTTCGATTTCTTCGCGGATCGCGCGTGCACCGAGATCGGAGGCGATAGCCGATGCCGCGGCGCCGCTCATCAGGAGTCCCGCCGCCATCGGCGCGCCCTGCCCCACGACGCCCAGTCCACTTGCGGCGCCTGCCAGCGAATTGGCACCGACCTGGTTCATGATTCCACCGACTTGGACCGATACCTCGGCACCGATCGGCACCGCCATCAGCAGCGCGGGAAGTGCGGTGACCTTGAGGAGCTTCCACATCTGAGTGGTCACCTCCTCGAGGGGCAAGCGCAGCGCGATCGTGTCGGATACGGTGTGTCTCAGAATGTTCGCGGCGAGTTCGGCCGACCGGCCCAGCGTGGCGAGACTTCGAATCGGTGTTCCCTTCAGGTATGTCGCCACCGCTTGGATCGACACACGCGGTCGCCGTCGCTTCTCTGATGCAGGGGGATTTTTCGGCGCTGGGTCCACGAAAATCGGCGCAATTACGCCCGTCACTGTGCAACTCCTCTCTCGTATATCGCTGTTCCATAGGTAAATTGGTCGACGTCGGTCAGATACCCTTCGTCGAGGCCGAAGGCTTCGAGACTTTCCTGGATGGCAATCTGGGCGTTCTCGGGCAGCATGTGCATGATGTGCCGGACGCGTTCCTGCCGGCGGGCCACGGCCTGCCGGAACGGCATCCCCGGCGTCGCCTTCATCTGCGGGACGATGCCCTCGACGTCGTCGACACCACCGGCATGGTGACCGGCGTCGACCATCGCCTGCTCCTGCGCCATCTGCGCCTCGTCCTTCTCCTCCGACATCCCGATCGGACCGATCATCGTGCCGTTAAGGAACTGCTTGACCACCGGCTCCTCACTGGTGAGCAGCACCTCCCGCGGACCGAACATCACCAGATGCCGACGGAACAGCATGCCGATGTTGTCCGGCACCGTCCGCGCGAGGTTGATGTTGTGCGAGACGATCAGAATGGTCGCGTCGATCTCGGCGTTGATGTCGATCAACGTCTGCGAAATATAGGTGGTACGCACCGGATCCAGACCCGAGTCCGGCTCGTCCACCAGAATGATCTGCGGATCGAGCACCAGGGCGCGGGCCAGGCCCGCACGCTTGCGCATACCACCGGAAATCTCACCGGGCAGCTTCTCCTCGGCCCCGAGGAGACCGACGAGTTCCATCTTCTCCATCACGATCTTGCGGATGTCGGATTCGGACTTCTTGGTGTGCTCCCGCAGCGGGAACGCCACGTTGTCGAACAGGTTCATCGAACCGAACAGAGCGCCGTCCTGGAACAGCACACCGAACAGCTTCCGGATCTCGTAGAGCTCCTTGGACGAGCACTCGAGAATGTTGGTGCCGTCGATCACGATCGAACCCTGCTCCGGGCGGAGCAGACCGATCAACGACTTGAGAAACACCGACTTACCCGTACCGGACGGGCCCAGCAGCGCACTGACCTCACCTGCCGGAAGGGTCAACGTGACGTCCTGCCAGATCCTCTGCGAGCCGAACGACTTGGTCAGTCCCTCAACGGCTACCTCGACACCCACCATTACCTCCGTGTATTCAGGCCTCAACGCCGGATCGGATATTGCAGAGCACTTGCTGCTTCCGGCCAGACCATGCGGCCTGCCTCGCACACGCCAGAATCGCGCGGCGTATCGGCGAAGACTTGATCAAATAATCTCGCGGACAGCATTTTTCATCGCACAGCGGTCGGTCGCGCCGGGTTCACAACTTCACGCTGTGATACAAATTACGTTCCGCGTCATACGTTATACGCCTACTGACCGTCGAGGCAAGAGCGAGAACGCGAATAGTGAAATACGCACTTGAATAGGCGATTTCACTCACTCGAGCTTCCGCCGGCTAGCATTTCTTTGCGGAGCGCGGCTATGGGCATTAGATTTATGAGGTGAAACGGTCTCCGCACGAACAGCGAAGCCGTGCCCCCTTCGGGGACACGGCTTCAACTTCGGAACAGACGGACCTAAGCCAGGTTCGGGAACCGGGGATTACGGCAGGAAGGCGGGGAGGACGAATCTCCGCATCATCTGCCGGTGGGACGGATCGCTCGGATCCGAATTGTCGAGCCTCGGCGCCAACATCAGCTGCACGAGAGTGATCCATGAGCATGCCTCATCCGTGTCGATCTCCGCTCTCATCTCGCCGCTCTCTTTGGCCTGGTCGAAGATCGGGCCCCACAGTTCCGTGGTCAGACTTGTGGCGAGCGGGATGGTCTCGAGCCACGAGTCACCGCCGACGTGCTCCGGGCTGACGAGAATGCGCACAATCGGATCGTTGATGCCGTCGTAGACCAGGTAGATGAGGCCTTCGATCAGCCGATCTTCGAACGTCGCACACTCCATCAGGAATTTCCGGCCACGCTCGAGTGTCTGACGCGAACGCCACCTGATCAACTCGGTGGTGAGTGTCTCGCGGTCCTGGAAATACCGGTAGACGGTCGGGCGGGATACCCCCGCCTCCTTGGCGATGTCTTCCATCGTGGTCTTCGAGATCCCGAAACGAAGAATCATCGTCTGGGCGGCTACGAGTATCTGAGATCGTGCGACATCGGCGTCCTGACTCAGCACCCCGGCGCTCTTCCTTCTTGCCATCCTCGCTCCAGACACCGTCATTTCCGACCGGCCACCCCGAGCAGCCGCGATACAAATGACAATACACGTCAGATGTTCCATGGCCGGTTCCGACTGCGCCTGTTCATTACACCAAAGGAGTGGACAGTTGTCCGTAGGCCCTCGTGACCACGGACAACTGTCTCTGTCGCCTCAGGAAGAAGGGGTGAAGGTGATCGGGAGCCGGATGCAACCGCGAACCTGGGTCGCATGCAGGATCGGCGGGTCCTCCGGAACGAGGCGGTAGTCGGGCAGCCTCCTATGGATCTCCTCCATGGCCAGCTTGAGCTCGATTCGTGCCAGGTGCGACCCGATGCACCGGTGCGGCCCGGCACCGAAGGACAGGTGCCGGTTCGGTGAGCGGTCGATCCTCAGCTCGTCCGGATTCTCGAACTCGTCGCCGTCACGGTTCGCCGAGCAGAGCAGCACGATGAGCTGGTCCCCCTCCGCGATCGTGACTCCGCCGATCTCGACGTCGCGAGTTGCCCGCCTGCCGGCGATGACCGCCGCTTCGATTCTCAGGATCTCTTCGACCGCGCCCGGGATCGTGTCGGGATCGTCCACGATTTCCTGGCGCTGGCCCGGATTGTTCGCCAGGTGGATGATGCCCCAGGCGAGTGACCCCTGGACAGTGTGCAGACCCGCGATGAGTAGGAGGAAGAACATGCGGTACAGCTCTTCGTCGGTGAGCAGCCGTACCCCGTCCTCCATCTCGATCGGGGTGTTGATGATCTGTGCGGTCAGGCTGTCCGAGGTGATCTCACCCGAACGCACGCCGGCCACGATGGCACCGAAGTAACCGAAGATCTGGTTGGCCGCATCCTCGCGGGCCTTCGCGGATTCAGCTTCCGTTCCACCGGGAATGCCCTGCAGAGCAACGTCTGTCGTCTTGGTGAACATCTCGGCGTCCCCGAGCGGCCAGCCCATGAGGGCGAGGAAAACCCGAGTCGGTAATTCATGGGCGAACTCCGAGATGAACTCGGCCTCCCCGCGTGCCGCGAAGTCGTCGATGAGCTCATTGATGACGTCTCGGATCCGTGGCTCGAGTTCTTTCATCCGCTTGGGACTGAACAGCGGTTGCAGTGCCTGCCGGTAGTACGTGTGCTCCGGCGGGTCGAGCTCGATCGGAATGAACTTTCCCTGGCCCGCGTTCACCAGGTTGTTCGGGTAGCTCGAGAAGGTTTCGGGATCACGCAGGATCTGATGGATTTCCTCGTAGCGTGTCACGATCCAGTGCCCACCGTGCGCATTCGAGTACACGACCGGGCCGAGTGCCCTCAGCGCGGCGGCGCGTTCCTGGAACACATCCTCGGGCATGGCCAAGGACTGGTCGTAGACATCGAAGTCCACGATGAGCTGTTCGGGTAAATGGGTTGTGGTCACTGCTTCTCAGCCTTTCGAAATCGGGAATTCGACGCTCAGCGCGCGTTCGGGGCACATCTCGACGAGGGCGCCCAGTTGGTCTCGTAGCTCCTGTGGAACCGGTTCGGCAACGACGACGGGATAACCCTGGTCGTCACTGTCGACTATGTCGGGCGCCGCTCCGTAGCAGAGGCCGTGGCCCGCACAGGCGGATCGGTCGACTTTCAACGACGGCGCACTTTTCTGCGCATGAATGGTCATGGTCGGACGCTCCATCAGGCATCGGAGAGAGTCGGATTCGGGGCGTCCTCTTCGAACATCATTGCCACCCGGGACAGGGTTCCGCCGTCAGTCGCGGGCAGCGTCAGACCCGAAATGTAGGCGGAGTCGTCCGAGACGAGGAAGAGTGCGACCTTCGCGTTGTCGACGAGTGAGGGCGGACGCTGGAGCTTGAGAGGAATCGGCGAGACACCGGAATCCCACGGCCCTGCGGTCTCTTCGTAGGACTGACCGATCACCGGAGCCCCCGGGCCCATGAGGAAGTTCGGAGACATCCCGTGTGTGGGGGCGAGGGCATTGACACGAATTCCGTAGCGTCCGAGATCAAGACTGAGCCCGCGAACCAAGCCGTTCACACCGGCTTTCGTCGCCGAATACATGGCAATACTGTGATATGCGGCGAACGAAGCGGCCGACGACGTTGCCAGGATCGTGCCTCCGCCATTGGCTCGCATCGCCGGCACCGCCGCCTTGCAGGAGTACACGACGCCACTGAGGTTGACTCCGAGAACATGCTGCCAGTCGGCATCCGTGAGGTCCTGGAACTCGACGTGCTCACCCCCCGCCACCGACGGGACACCCCCACGGGAGATCACTCCGGCGTTGGCCCACATGATGTCGAGCTTGCCGAAGCGATCGACAGTCGTCTCGACACTGCGATAGACCGCGGCCTCGTCGCTCACATCCGCGGTGATGGCGATCGCGGTTCCGCCCTGCTGCTCAACCAATTTCGCCGTCTGCTCGGCCCGATCGCCGTCGATGTCGACGACCGCAACCTTCGCTCCTTCCGAGGCGAACAGCTGCGCTCCCTGGCGTCCGAGGCCGGATCCTCCTCCGGTGATGACGGCGACTTTGTCCTGAAGCTTCATGTGAACTCCTCTGTGATGGTTCGTCAGGATGCCGGAGACTCGCAGTGAGGCACATCGTCCGGCGACGTCGGGAGACGAGACTGTTCCGACCCTCGACGGCGGGCTGTCGCCGGTCGAGAGGATCGAGTGCGGGCTGCATCCCCGATGCCGCGTAAACCTTATACCGTTAGGCTGTGAGACGTCAATCACTTTTCTTCGGCGGTGGCAGGTCTGGATCAGTGGAAACCGTTGTGTCCAAGGTGATTACACAGACGAGCTATCCGGGTCGAGGCGGACTGCCTCGACCCGGTTCCGCCCCAGCGCGTCGACCGGACACGTTACTCAGGTGACCAACGTGAGCCCCTATCGCCTGAAAACCGGATCGGTGGGAACGCGCACTGTGTTTAACAGTGATACAAATTACGTTAGATGTCAGCGTTGCTATGTGTCAAGCCTCACACCGGCTCGGACTTTCCGCATCCATAGGCGATCGCTAAGTGTCCGTGCGGTCACGCGTCTTTGTCACCGGCTCGGCGGGGTGGTCGACTGGCGGGACGTGGTACCGGGCGTCGGGTCCCCAGTCTTCGAGGAGAGCATTTGTGAGTGGGCTGCATCTTCCCCAGCGCGTCCGGCATCATGCCACTGAACGCCCCGACGCGCCGGCGGTGACGTGGGGAAACACCACCCTCACGTACGCGGAGTTCGACCGGCGGACGACTCGGATCGCGGCAGCGCTGTCGTCGTTGGCATCCGGTACCGGTGCACGTGTCGGGGCGTTGCTGCGGATGCGGCTCGAGGGTGCGGAGTGCTTCGTCGCAGCCGCCAAGTCCGGGCTCGTGTTCGTGCCGCTGAATTGGCGCCTGCCCGCCGCCGAGGCTGCGGCGATCGCCGTCGACGCGGCGCTCGAGGTGCTGATCGTCGAGGCCGAGTTCGCGAAGACGGCCGAAGCAGTACGCGAAGCGCTCCCCGGTCTGGTCGTCGTACTCGTCGACGACGTGTCGGAGGGAACGCTGTCGGGGGTGTGGAGGTGGGATCGGCTCGTCGCTGCGGGCAGCGACACCGACCCGGGGCTGGGCGACGATCCGGACGCGGAGTTGCTTCAGCTGTATACGTCGGGCACCACCGGCGCACCGAAAGGTGTGGTCGCGACGCACCGTAATCTCCACAACGAGCCCGAGGCGCTGCGGATCTACCGGTGGCGCACAGACTCGGTGGCCCTCGACGCCCTGCCGTTGTTCCACATCGCCGGGGCCGGGTGGCTGAGCACCAGCCTCTCCGCGGGAGTGCACGTGGTTCTCCTCGGCGCCTTCGACGCGGGCCACGTCGCCGAACTCGTCGAACGACACCGCATCACCCATGCGTTCCTGGTTCCCTCGGCGATCCAGATGCTGCTGGACCTGCCGGGCCTCGGCGAGCGCGACCTGTCCAGTCTCCAACTGATCGCGTACGGTTCAGCGCCGATCACTCCCACCCTGTTGCGCCGCGCCCTCGACCGGTTCGGCTGCGCCTTCGTGCAGCGGTACGGGATGACGGAGACGACGGGATCGGTCACGGCACTCACCGCCGAGGACCACGATCCGGCCGGTGATCGCGCCTACCTGCTGCGTTCCGCCGGCACGCCGATGCCGGGTGTCGAGCTGGCCATCCGGGACATCGCCACCGGCGCCGATCTCCCTGCCGGGGTGGCCGGCGAAATCGTGTGCCGTTCCCGCAACAACGTCGCCGGGTATTGGCACCGACCGGACGAGACAGCGCGACTCTTCACTTCCGACGGTTTCTTGCGTACCGGCGACATCGGGCATCTCGACGCCGACGGATATCTGTTCGTCACCGACCGGGTGAAAGACATGATCATCACCGGGGGTGAGAACGTGTATCCGATCGAGGTCGAGTCGGTGCTGGCCGAGCATCCCGCGGTGGCGGAGGTCGCCGTGATCGGTGTGCCCGACCGGACGTGGGGTGAAGCCGTCACCGCCGTGATCCGGGTGGCCGAGGGGGCGGACCCGACCGTCGCCGAACTTCTCGCCTTCAGCGCCGGGCGGCTCGCGTCGTACAAGAAACCGCGGCACATTCGATTCGTGACCTCGCTTCCCCGCAACGCCGGCGGCAAGGTCCTCAAGCGCGCGTTACGCGAAAACCTCAGTGCGGCGGAGGGGGTGCCGTCGTGATCGTCACCGAAGAGGTCGGCACCGTTCAGCGCGAGGCCTGGGCCCGCGGGGTGCTGCCACCGGTCGAGAGCGTGCGCCCGGGTTTGTGGTCAATTCCGGTGCCGATGCCCCGAAACCCGTTGCGCTACGTGCTGATCTACGCACTGGCACTCCCCGACGGACTCGCGCTGATCGACGTCGGCTGGGACTCCGAGGAGTCATGGCTGGCTCTCTGCGACGGTATCGCACAGACGGGGCACCACGTCACCGACGTCCGGTATGCCGCCGTCACCCATCTGCACCCCGATCACTTCGGTCTCGCACCGCGGCTGCGGGAGGTGAGCGGCGCCGCCCTCGCGATGCACGCTGCGGACGCCACACTGCTCGGCCACCGCACCCCGGACGACGAGACCGCCGACGAACGGACGTGGGAAATACAGCTCGACCGGCTCGGTGCACCTGCCGGGGTCCGCGCCGCCGCCCGTGTCGATCTGGTCCGATTCGGCCCCGGCGAGTACATCGACGTGGTGCTCGACGACGGGGCTCCGCTGAACCTGCCCGGCTGGGATCTGCGGGCGGTCTGGACACCGGGCCACACTCCGGGCCATCTGACCTTCGTGGACGAACGCCACGGACTGCTGTTCAGCGGCGACCACATGCTGCCCCGCATCAGCCCCAACATCTCCACAATCCCCGGCGAGCTGGACAACCCGTTGCACCGTTACCTGCTCTCGCTGCACGCCACCACCACCATGCCGGACGGACTGGTGCTCCCCGCCCACGAGTACCGCTTCCGCGGCATCGCCGACCGGGCGCAGCAGCTGATGAGTCACCACGAGGAGCGGTTCACGGAAATCGTCGCCGCCCTCCGCGACCGCCCCGAGTCGACGGCGTGGGAGATCTCGACGAACGTGTCGTGGTCGCGCCCGTTCGATTCCATGTCCGACCGTCTCCTGCGTCTCGCGGTTCGCGAAACGCATGCCCACCTGCTGGTACTCGCCGACCGCGGACACATCCGCTCGCTCGGCGGCCATCCGGAACGCTGGACACTTCCCATCACCCCGACACCGTAGAAGGACACCCATGAACGTGGTTCTCACCGATTTCGCCGACGGCGTCGCCGTCATCACCCTCAACCGCCCGGAAGCGAAGAACGCCGTCGACCTCGAGGTCGCCAAGGCCCTCGCCGCCGCCGTCGACGAGTTCGAAGCGCGCCCCGACCTCACCATCGCCATTCTCACCGGCGCCGGCGGGACATTCTGCGCCGGAATGGATCTCAAGGCCTTCTCCCGCGGCGAACGCCCGTCATTGCCCGGGCGGGGCTTCGGCGGGCTCACCGAGGCCCCACCGACGAAGCCACTGATCGCCGCCGTGGAGGGTTGGGCTCTGGCCGGCGGGTGTGAGCTGGCGTTGTCGGCCGACATCATCGTCGCGGCGAGGGACTCCAAGTTCGGAATTCCCGAGGTGAAGCGCGGATTGGCTGCAGCCGCAGGCGGTTTGCTGCGGCTACCCAAGGTGCTGCCCTACCCGATCGCCATGGAGATGGCGATCACCGGCGACCCGCTCACAGCGGAAACGGCCCACGCGCACGGCCTCGTCAACCACCTCACCGAACCCGGCGAGGCACTTTCCACGGCACGCGCGCTGGCCGCGCGCGTCGCCGCCAACGGTCCCCTCGCGGTCCGGGCCACCAAGCAGGTAGTCGCGATGGCTGCGCGATACACCGACCCCGACGCGTTTGCCGCGCAGCGGCAGTACCTCGACCCGGTGTTCGCATCCGAGGATGCGCAGGAAGGTGCGCGGGCGTTCGCCGAGAAGCGCTCACCCGTGTGGTCCGGCCGATGAGCGGAGACACGGTATCGGTGACCCGCGACGGCGCTGTGGCCACCGTGACCCTGAATCGGCCCGCCCGCATGAACGCGCTGACCCTGGACGCGTTCGTCGAGTTCGGAAGCGCTCTGCGTGTGCTCGAAGCGGAGCGTGACATCCGTGCGGTCATCGTCACCGGTGCGGGCGGCAACTTCTGCACGGGCGCCGACGTCGAACGACGGACCGGACAGCATCCACTCGACCGGATGCGGACGATCAATTCTGTCGCCGCGACCCTTGCCGAGTTTCCGAAGCCGGTGATCGCCCAGGTGGAGGGTTACGCCGTGGGTGCAGGGTGGAATCTCGCCCTGCTCTGCGACCTCGTGGTGGCCTCCACGACGGCGAAGTTCAGTCAGATCTTCGCGAAACGGGGACTGTCGGTCGACTTCGGCGGGTCGTGGGTGCTTCCCCGGCTCGTGGGGCTACACCAGGCCAAGCGCCTGGTCATGCTCGCCGAGATGGTCGATGCCGCCGAGGCCCACGCTCTCGGACTGGTATCGGTGCTCGCCGAACCTTCCGAGCTGAGGACGGTGACGCAGGACCTCGCACGCCGGCTCGCCGCCGGCCCGCCCGTCGCGGTGACGCAGTCGGCCCGGCTCCTCGAACAGGGGTCGTCCTCGTCGCTGCGCGAGGCGCTGGAGAACGAGGCGCGAGCACAAGCCGTCAACTTCGCGACCGATGCACCGGACGCCTTCCGGGCGTTCGCCCTGAAACGTCCTCCCGCGTTCACCGGCGAATGGGTGGTGCCGGGCGCGACCACGGCTTCCGTACGATGACCGGGTGGACCTGCATCTCGTCACCTATTTCGTCGCGGTAGTCGATCACGGCGGAATCACCAGGGCGGCGCAGTCCCTGTACATCTCTCAGCCGTCGCTGTCGCAGGCCATTCGCACTCTCGAACGTCGCCTCGGGGTAACCCTGTTCGATCGCACGGGCCGACGGCTCGAGCTGACCGAGGCGGGCCGGACACTGGACGTGGCGGCGCGGCGCATTCTCACCGATGTCGAACGGGCGAAGGCGAAGGTGGCCGCGGTCCGTGAACTCGAATCCGGCCGGGTCGACGTGGTCACGTACTCGGCGTTCTCGATCGACCCGATCGTCGGACTGGTCCGCCGATTCCGCCGGCAGTATCCGCGGATCACGGTCCGCATCATCGACAGCGACGGCCCTACCGGCGTCCTCGGGGCGTTGCGACGCGGTGAGGCGGAGCTCGGGGTGATCGACCTGTCCGTGGATCACAGTGCTCTGCTGTCGGTCCCGATCGGCGAGCAGGAGCTGGTACTTGCCGTGCCCGACCAGCTGGCAGCCGCCCTTCCCGACCCCGTACCCCGCTCTGCCCTGCGCCAGGTCCCGTTGATTCAGGACCTGGGTGACAAGAGTGACGCGGCGCTGATCTTCGAACTTCTCGGGGAGAACACGGACAACGTCGTCGTCGACTGCTCGCATCCGAGCGCCACCTGGGACCTGGTCCAGCGCGGGGCGGGCGCGACCGTCCTTCCCCGTGTCGTCGCCGAACAGGAACTGCGCGGTGTGACGATCCGGTCGTTGTCACCGCGGTTGACCCGCCCCGTCGGCCTGGTGCAGCGCTCCGGACCGAGTTCGCCGGCGGCCGCAGCGTTCGTCGCGAGCGCATACGACACGTCGACAAGGGGCTGAGCACATGGAGTTACGTCAGGTCGAGTACTTCCTCGCCGTCGTCGAGCACGAGGGCATAGGCGGTGCCGCCGCATCGCTGGGCGTCGCCCAGCCGACCATCTCCCAGGCGTTGCGGGGTCTCGAGCGGGAACTGGGCGTGCAACTGTTCCATCGCATCGGCCGGGGCATGGTTCTCAGTGCCGCCGGACGAAGCATGGTGGGCCCGAGCCGCCAGATCCTGCGCGACGTCACCGCCGTCGAGGATCTGCTGGCCACCGCCGACGGAGAACTCGCCGGCCGCCTCGACGTGATGGCGTTTCCCGCCCTGGTCCTCGGCCCGCTCGTCGACCTGGTCGCCGAATTCCGGCGGGCCTACCCGAAAGTGGCGGTGCGGTTCGGTGAGCTGAAATCCGAAGCACAGGCCGCCTCCCTGATCGAGGACGGGCACTGCGAGTTCGTCGTCGCACATCTGCCCCTCGACGAAGACGGCCTAGACGTGGTGGAGCTGGGTGAGCAGGAGTACTGGCTCGTGTATCCCGCCGACACCGAGGTCCCGGACGGACCGGTCCCGCTGTCCGCACTTCCCAAGGTGCCCATGGTGTTCGTGCCCCGCGGTCACTCCCTCGCCGACGAAATCGAAGAAGCGATTCGTCACGCAGGGGCACGGCCGCCCCTGGCCGTGTTGTCCGATCACCGGGAGGCGCGGCTTCCCTTGGTACTGGCGGGAATCGGCGGCACCCTGGTGGAGAGGTCGATCGCGGAGTCGGCCCGCGACCGCGCGATCGTGCGCGAAGTGGAACCGAGATTCGCTCGCAGATTCGGGATCGCCTTCGATCCGGAAACGCTGTCGCCCGTGGGACGCGCGTTCGTCGAACTCATCCGCGCGCGTGCCACAGGCCCGCAGGGCAATTAGCCTTCTACGCCACTCGTTCGAACACTGCGGCCAGGCCCTGCCCACCACCGATGCACATCGTCTCGAGCCCGTACCGCGCGTCACGGCGATCGAGCTCCCGGGCCAGGCTCGCCAGCATCCGTACCCCCGTCGCACCGACAGGATGACCGAGGGAGATTCCGGAACCGTGGACATTGGTGCGATCCAGATCCGCTGCGCGGAAATCCCATTCGCGCATCACGGCCAGCGCTTGCGCCGCGAACGCCTCGTTGAGTTCGATCAGGTCGATGTCGGAGAGGGTGAGCCCGGCCTTGCGCAGCGCGACCTCGGTGGCCGGGACCGGACCGATACCCATGATTTTCGGTGCGACACCGGCCGCGCCCCAGGACACCATGCGCACGAGCGGACGCAGACCGAGCCGTTCCGCGGTCTGCGTCGTGGTGACGAGACACATTGCTGCAGCGTCATTCTGCCCGCTGGCGTTGCCGGCGGTCACAGTGGATTCCGGATCGGTCTTGCCCAGAATCGGTTTCAGGGCAGCCAGCGATTCGAGTGAGTGAGATGTCGGGACGAGGATGCTCGTCGGTGTCGATCACCTGCTCACCGGCCCGGCTGCGCACGGTCACCGGCACAATCTCTTCGGCGAGGATGCCGTTCTTCTGCGCCGTGACGGCTCTGGTGTGCGAAGACACCGCGAGCTCATCCTGCTCGGTGCGTGAAATCCCGTATTCGCGCCGGAGGTTTTCCGCCGTCTCGATCATTCCCCCGGGTACCGGGTAGAAGCGGCCGCCCGCGGTGGACCGGGCGCGCACGAGGCTGTCGTGCATCTGCACACCGGATCGTGCTCCGCCCCACCGCATATCGGTGGAATAGAAGGAGGCGTTGCTCATCGACTCGGTGCCCCCGGCTACCACGAGGTCGTTGTCACCGGCCGCCACTTGCATAGCCGCCTGGATGACGGCCTGCAGACCGGATCCGCACCTGCGGTCGATGTGCATGCCGGGCACGGTGATCGGCAGCCCCGCATCCAGGGCTACCACACGGCCGATGGCAGGCGCCTCACTGTTCGCGTTGCAGTGGCCGAGGACGACGTCCTCGATGTCGGACGGCTCGACCCCTGTGCGTTCGAGCAGTCCTTTCAAAGCAGCGACACCGAGATCGACGGCGGTGAGGGACTGGAACATGCCGCCGTACCGTCCGATGGGAGTGCGGACGGGTTCGCAGATGACGACTTCACGCATGATGGCCTTTCGGGGAAATGTCGGGAGGGTTCGGTGCGCGTCACATGAAGCGTCCACCGGTGACTTCGAGGACCGTGCCGGTCATGTACGACGAAAGGTCGGAGGCGAGGAACAGGGCAACGTTCGCCACCTCGCCGGCCTCGCCCGCACGCCCCATCGGAATTTCGCTCATCTTCTGGTCCCACGCCTTCTGCGGCATGGCCTCGGTCATGGCCGACCGGATGAGTCCCGGCGCGATCGCATTGACCCGGACACCGTGATGGGCCAGCTCCTTGGCCGCAGCTTTGCTGAGCCCGACGATGCCCGCCTTGGCCGCCGAGTAGTTCGTCTGCCCCACCATGCCGACCTTGCCGGACAGTGAGGAGATGTTGACGATGGCGCCGCGCTTGGCCTCCCGCATGATGGCGGCCGCCTTGCGCGTCCCGTTCCAGGTGCCCTTCAGGTGCACGTCGATGACCAGGTCGAAGTCGTTTTCGGTCATGGTGCGCATGGTCGCGTCGCGGGTGATCCCGGCGTTGTTGACCATCACGTCGAGCGAGCCGAAGCGTTGGACGGCTGCGCCCAGCATCTCGTCGACCTGCTCGGCGTGCACCACGTTGCACCGGACGGCGTGGGCGACGTCCGCGCCACCGAGCTTGTCGGCCGCTGCCGTGGCGGCGTCGAGGTCGAGGTCACCGATCACCACGCGGGCGCCGGCCTCGACGAAGGTCCGGGCAATTTCGAAGCCGATACCCTGGGTGCCTCCGGTGACGACGGCGGTGCGGTTGGCGAGCAGTTCCATGGAAGTCCTTTCGACATGACGAGTGCCCTCCCGCCACTCGGGGGTTCCGGCACCAGCCGAATATATCGGCGCAGAACCCTCCTGAACGGGTCGGAATCATCGGGATCTCCTATGGCGGCGTGGTCCGATTCGTATTGGACATGCGGCGACTACCATCCGACAGTGACTTCATGACAACTTTGCAGGCCGGTGATTCCATGACCACATCTCAGGTCGGCGACGACGATTTTCAGGACATCCTCGCCCAGACGCGCAGTTTCGTTCGCTCCGCTGTGGTTCCCCGCGAGCAGGAGATCATGGATGCCGACGCGATCCCCGAGGACATCCGCGAGGCCGCCAAAGCGATGGGGCTGTTCGGGTACGCGATCCCGCAGGAGTGGGGCGGACTCGGCTTGGACCTGACGCAGGATGTGGAACTGGCGATGGAGTTCGGTTACACGTCGCTGTCCCTGCGCTCCATGTTCGGTACCAACAACGGCATCGCCGGGCAGGTGCTGGTGGCGTTCGGCACGGACGAGCAGAAAGAGACGTGGCTCGAGCGCATCGCGTCGGGCGAGGTGGTGGCGTCGTTCGCGCTCACCGAACCGGGCGCGGGCTCGGACCCCGCGGGACTGCGCACCAAGGCGACGCGGACCGGCGACGGCTGGATAATCAACGGCGAGAAGCGGTTCATCACCAATGCGCCACTCGCCGACCTGTTCGTCGTGTTCGCCCGCACCCGCCCCGCAGACGCGGACGGCACCGGCATCGCCGTGTTCCTCGTCCCCGCCGACGCCGACGGAGTGCAGGTAGGCGCGAAGGACCGCAAGATGGGCCAGGAAGGCGCCTGGACCGCGGACGTGCATTTCACCGATGTGCGCGTGCCTGATTCCGCTCTCGTCGGGGGAAGCGAGGACGTCGGCTACCGTGCCGCGATGACGTCGCTGGCGCGCGGCCGGGTGCACATCGCCGCGCTGTCGGTGGGTGCGGCCCAGCGCGCACTCGACGAGTCGGTGGCGTACGCCGCCACCGCTACTCAGGGCGGCAGCGCGATCGGCGACTTTCAGCTGGTGCAGGCCATGATCGCCGATCAGCAGACCGGCGTGATGGCGGGGCGGGCACTCGTCCGGGACGCCGCCCGGGCGTGGGTGTCCGGTGAGGACCGGCGCATCGCGCCGTCGGTCGCCAAGCTTTTCTGCACGGAAATGGTGGGTAAGGTCGCCGACCTGGCGGTGCAGATCCACGGTGGCACCGGGTACATGCGGGACGTCCCCGTCGAACGCATCTACCGTGACGTCCGTCTCCTGCGCCTCTACGAGGGCACCAGCGAGATCCAGCGGCTCATCATCGGGCGAGGCCTGGTCAAGCGCGCGCAACGCTGAAGGAAACAACCGGCCCCCACCGCCGAGAGCGGGTGGGGGCCGGTTGCTTCGTGGTCCTCTAGGTGGCTGCGACCTCGAGCATCTTCCGCAGAGTCGTTTTGAGGATCTTTCCCGCCGCCGACGTCGGCAACTGTTCGACCACCACCACGTCACGCACCTTCTTGTACGGCAGCACCCGCTCGGCTACGAACGCCGACACGGCATCCGGATCGACCGTCGCCCCCGGCATCGGGACGACGAACGCCACCGGCTCCTGACCGACGCTGCCGGCCTCTCTGCCGACGACGGCAGCGGAGGAGACGTCCGGGTGCGAGACCAAAATCTCCTCGAGCTCACGCGGATACACGTTGTAGCCCTTGTAGATCAGCATGTCCTTGGTGCGGTCGCAGATGAACAGGTAACTGTCCTCGTCGACGTACGCGATGTCACCGGTATCGAGCCAGCCGTCGACGTATTGCTGAGCGGTGATCTCGGGCTGATTCAGGTAACCGTCGGTGACCTGCGGGCCGCGGACCCACAGCTTGCCGCGGGTGTGGGCGTCGAGTACGGCCCCGGAATCGTCGGCTGCACGGATCTGCACTTCGGTGTCGAACACCGGCAGACCCACACTCCCGAGCTTGTATGCGTCGGCTCCGGTCAGCGGCGCGGACGCGACGAGACAGGTGCCTTCGGTCAACCCGTACCCTTCGACCACTGTCGCCGAGGGGAACGCGCGGCCGAGCGCCTCGAGTGTGACGTGGTCGATCGGGGCCGCACCGGAGGAGACTACACGCACCGAATCGGTGTTCCGGGTCGCCGCGTCGGGATGAGTGGCGACCGCATGCCACATTGCCGGGCTTCCCGTGATGTAGGTGGCACGGTGCTTCTCGATCAGTTCCAGCATCCTGCCGGGTTCGAACCGGCCGGCGAACACCTGAGTCGCCCCGCAGAGCAGCAGGAACGACATGTTGATCAGGGCGTGGGCATGGAACAGCGGCGACACGACGACCGTCGCCCCGACGCCGGGTTCGACACCGCGATCCCCCAGTTCCTCGAGGGGTCGCAACTCGATCCCACCGTCAGCGGTTGCGAGCACCGCGTGTCCCGCTCGCCAGGCGACCATCTGGATCACGTTGGCGAGGACGTTGCGGTGCAGTACCCGAACACCTTTCGACAGGCCGGTGGTGCCGCCCGTGTAGGCGAGGTGGGCCACGTCGTCTCCGGTCACCTTCGAAGGGAACGGTGCGGCCGCGTACCCGCGGACGAACTCGTCGAATCCGAACTGTCCGCGACCTCGCCCGGCGGGCAGTCCCGCCACCACGATCGTGCGGACGGTGGTGCCGTCGGCAGCCGCGGTGAGGTTGTCCAGTTGCCCGGGCTGGGTCACGGCCGCGACCGCACCCGTGTCCACAATCTGTGTGCGGAGTCCCGGCACGGGTTGCAGCGGGTTGACCAGGGTGACGGTTGCGCCGGCTCGCAGGGCGCCGTAGTACGCGACCACGAACTCGATGCAGTTGCCGAGGTGCAGGAGCACCACGTCACGTTCGGTCACACCCGCGTCCCGCAGCGCGGACGCGAATGCACCCGACCGCTGGTCGAGCTCACGGTAGGTACACACCGTGTCGCCGTCGACCACCGCGGCCCGGTCTCCGTACAGGGCCGCCATGCTGGGCGGAAAGGCCGCCATGGTCAGATCCGGGTAGTGCAGTACCGGCTTGTTCACGTGGGTCCTCACTGGTCAGCGGGGTGCCATGCGGATGGCACCGTCGAGGCGGATGGTCTCACCGTTGAGGTAGCCGTTCTCGAGGATGGAGCAGGCGAGTTGCCCGAACTCACCTGGCTTGCCCAGCCGCGACGGGCTGGGTACGGATTTCTCGAGTGACGTCCGCACGTCTTCGCGCAGTCGCGCCAGGAGTGGGGTGTCCATGATTCCCGGGGCGATGGTGCACACCCGGATGTTTCGGCTGGCCAGATCCCGCGCCGCCGTGACGGTCATTCCGACGATGCCGGCCTTCGACGCCGTGTAGTTGATCTGGCCGATCTGACCTTCGAATGCCGCCACGGAGGCGGTCAGCACGATCGCGCCGCGTTCGCCGTCGATCTCGTCGTGGCGGGCGATTCGTTCCGCTCCCAACCGCAGAGCGTTGAAGGAGCCGACGAGGTTGAGGCGAATCACGAACTCGAAATCCTCGAGTGAACCGGCCTTGCCGTCGTTGTCCAGGATCCGCATTCGTCGTCCCGCGCCGGCGCAGTGCACGATGCCGCGCAGTCCGCCTCGTTCGTCGGCGACATCGAGGGCCGCCGCGAACTGTTCGGGGTCGGTGATGTCGGCCGCCGCGAACTGCGCTGCGCTGCCGAGTTCTTTCGCCGCCGCCGCACCCTCGGAGTGGGGAAGGTCGATGAGCGTCACCTGAGCCCCGGCGTCCACCAGTCGACGGGCGGTGGCGAGTCCGAGTCCCGACGCGCCGCCGGTCACCGCGGTGGAGATGCCTTTGAGTTCCATTGCCTGTGGGTCCCTTCAGAAAAGTGGTGGTTCAGAGAAGTTCGAGAATGGTGGCGTTGGCGAGTCCGCCTGCCTCACACATGGTCTGGAGGCCGTATCGGATGCCGTTGTCGCGCATGTGATGCACCAGTCGGGTCATCAGGATCGCCCCCGATCCACCGAGCGGGTGGCCGACGGCGATGGCGCCGCCGACCGGGTTCAGCCGGTCCATGGCGGCACCGGTCTCCGCCTGCCAGGCCAGCGGAACCGGAGCGAAGGCCTCGTTGACCTCGAACGCGCCGATGTCCTCGATGGTCAGTCCTGCCCGCGAGAGGGCTTTGTCCGTGGCTGCGATCGGACCGGTGAGCATGATGACGGGGTCGTCACCGACCACCGCGCTGGTGTGTATCCGGGCCATCGGACGCAGTCCCAGCTGCGCAGCCTTGTCGCTCGTGGTGATCAACAACGCCCCCGCGCCGTCGGAGATCTGCGAAGAGTTGCCCGCGTGGATCACGCCGTCGTCCTTGAACACGGTCTTCAGCTTCGCGAGGGACTCGAGCGAACCACCGCGGCGGATTCCCTCATCTCCCTCGAGCACGCCGGGTATCGGTGCGAGTTGCCCGTCGAAGGCGCCGCGGTCGGCGGCACGCGCCGCGAGTTCGTGAGAGCGAAGGGCGTATTCGTCGAGCACCCGACGAGTCAATCCCCATTTCGCTGCCACCATTTCTGCACCGGTGCCCTGGCTGAAGCCGTCGACGCCGTACCGGTCGAGAACGGTTGCGGGGAAGTGCTCGCCGTTCTTGCTGGCACTGCCCATCGGAACGCGGCTCATCGATTCGACACCGCCGGCGACGACGATGTCCTCGTGGCCGGCGATCACGGTCGCGGCGGCGAAGCTCACCGCCTGCTGGCTCGATCCACACGCCCGGGTGAGCGTGGTGCCGGGCACCTTCTCGGGCCAGCCGGCGGCGAGCACCGCGGTCCGGGCGATGTTGCCCGCCTGCTCGCCTGCCTGGCTGACGCAACCCCAGATGACGTCGCCGACCTCGTCCGGGGAGAGACCGGTACGGGCAACGAGTGCTTCGAGCACGTGGGCCGACACATCGGCCGGATGAATATCCGAAAGGGACCCTCCGCGCCGGCCGATCGGTGTGCGGACTGCGTCGATAATTACTGCGTCATTCATCGTGTGCTCCTCACACTGTCGCCTCGAACCAATTTCTTGTCGCGTTCCGGGTTGGCCAGGATCAAGGCGAGGACGGCACACACCGCGGCGACCAGACCGAGCGCTTGGAACGCGGTCGCGTAGCCCGCGGCGGGCGAACTGGCGGCGTCGACGATCAGGCCGGTCGCATACGGGGCGACGAGGCCGCCGACCGCCATGATCGCGAGGAATACCCCGAGCGTGCCGGCCGTCTGACGCGGCGGGCAGATTTCGGAGATCGCGGAGTTGAGCAGCGGGAACACCGAGGCGGCGAAACCGTACCCGACCGACACCACGAGCACCGCGAGGGCGGGGGTGTCGATGGACGGCAGGGCAAGCAGGATCGCGCCGCAGATGAGCACCCCGACGGCCGGCACGATGATCCGCACGATCCGGGACGTCGAGCCGCGCACCAGGAGGCGGTCGCCGATCACGGAGGTGAGGAGCATCAGGATCAGTCCCGCGATGCTCGGGAAGGCGAACATCGACCCCGCCTGCAGGCGGCTGTAGCCGAGGCCTACCTCGAAGTACGAGGGCAGCCAGGTGAGCACCACTGCGACCAGTGCGTACACGCTCATGACGAGGAGGGCGCCGCTGATGAACGTGCGTGTCCGGAAGATACGACTCCACGGTACGGCGGGCTCACCGGCGTCACCGTCAGGAGCGGTGGTCGCGCTCTTGCCGCTGCGAATGTAGGGACCCTCGGACCACGCGGTCAGCCAGACGGCACACCACACGACTCCGATCACCGACAGCGCGATCAGGGCGTAGCGCCAGCCGAAGGTGACGGTGACGAATGCGAGTGCCGGAGCAACGGCGATCTTCGCGATGGATGCCGCGCCGGCCAGCAGCGCGCTGGGCAGTCCGCGTTTTGCGGGCGCGTGCCAGGAGTACGCCCCGGTGTGCAGCAGCGCCGAGCTCGGGCCCTCGGCGAGGCCGAGGAGTAGCCGGCTGCCGAGTAGAACCACGAAGCTTGCGGCGACGACGAGCGGCAGCATGGCCACCGACCAGGCCAGCGCGAGTAGCACGAGCGCCCACCGCAGGGACATCCATCGGTTGAGCACGCCTGCGAAGAATCCGCCGACCGTGAAGGTCAGGAAGAACAAGCTCCCGACCAGACCGATCTGGGAGGAGCTCAGTCCCAGCTCCTGGGCGAGGGGTTGAGCGATGATGCCGAGTACGGCCTTGTCGGCATAGTTGACGACGTAGAGCAACACGAGGAGGGCGGTCAAGCCCCACGCACGGCGGCGGGACTCGGAGCCGATGTCGACGGGTGCGTCGAGGGTGGCGGTGGAGTGGGTCACCTGGTGATCCCTTCGAAGAATGGGTGGTGCAGGTCACAGCGTCAAGCCCATTCAACGGATGCGGGCCCACCCGATCAATACGCACTCGGCGAACGCACCGGCTGCCACTACCTATGGGTCAGGGCCCCCGCAGGTCACAGGCAGATGCAAGAAGCATTGGAGTGCGCTATCCGACCGATAGCCGAAGGCCTCTAGCCGCTCCACGGGAAGTCGGGCAAGCTGAAATTCGACCTCGCGGCTCCCGAGGCGCTCGTCCGCGCCCCGGTTCCGCACTCCCCTGCTCGGTACAACTCGTATTCGAAGGACCCCCATGAGCCGCCTCGCCCAGACTCTCGGCCTCACCGAGTTCCAGACCGAGATCATCGACACCGTGCGAACCTTCGTCGATCGCGACGTCATCCCCGTCGCACAGGAACTCGAGCATTCCGACACCTACCCGCAGGCCATCGTCGACAAGATGCGCGACATGGGCCTGTTCGGGCTGATGATCCCGGAGGAGTACGGCGGCCTCGGCGAATCCCTCCTCACCTATGCCCTGTGCGTCGAGGAACTCGCGCGGGGCTGGATGAGCGTCTCCGGGGTGATCAACACTCACTTCATCGTCGCCTACATGCTGCGTCAGCACGGCACCGATGCCCAGAAGGAGCACTACCTGCCCCGGATGGCTACGGGTGAGGTTCGCGGGGCCTTCTCGATGTCCGAGCCGGAACTCGGCTCCGATGTCGCCGCCATCCGCACCAAGGCCAAGCGCGCCGCCGACGGAAACTACGTCATCAACGGCCAGAAGATGTGGCTGACCAACGGTGGCAGCTCCACCCTCGTCGCCGCCCTGGTTCGCACCGAGGAAGGTGCCGCCAAGAAGCACGACAATCTGACCGCATTCCTCATCGAGAAGCCCGCCGGATTCGGCGAGGTGGTCCCGGGCATCACCATCCCCGGGAAGATCGAAAAAATGGGGTACAAGGGCATCGACACCACCGAGCTCCTGTTCGACAACTACACCGCCGCGGCCGATGACATCCTCGGTGGCACGCCGGGTCGAGGCTTCTTCCAGATGATGGACGGGATCGAGGTCGGACGGGTCAACGTGTCCGCGCGCGCGTGCGGTGTGGCGATCCGCGCGTTCGAGCTGGCGGCCCGATATGCGCAGCAGCGCAGTACGTTCGGTAAGCCGATCGCGCAGCATCAGGCGATCGCGTTCAGCCTCGCCGAGATGGCGACGAAGGTCGAAGCGGCACATCTGATGATGGTCAACGCGGCACGACTAAAGGACTCCGGCGAACGCAACGACGTGGCCGCCGGGATGGCCAAGTACCTCACCAGCGAGTACTGCTCGGAGATCACCCAGGCCAGCTTCCGCATCCACGGCGGTTACGGTTACTCGAAGGAGTACGAGATCGAGCGGCTCATGCGTGAGGCACCGTTCCTGCTCATCGGCGAAGGCACCAGCGAGATTCAGAAGACGATCATCAGCAAGGGCGTACTGCGTAGTTACGCACTGTAAATCGAAGGAGAGATCCGTGCAGCGTACGGTGTTCAACGAAGATCACGAGGCGTTCCGGAAGACGATCCGCGACTTCATCGCCAAGGAAGTGGCTCCCGTCCACCATGATTGGGAGGTACAGGGACATCCCCCACGTGATTTCTATCGTCGGCTCGGCGAGCTCGGCGTCCTGGGCATCCAGGTGCCGGAGGAGTACGGCGGGGGCGGCGAGAAAAGTTTCAAGTTCTCCGCGGTGGTCGGTGAGGAGACGGCGGCGGCCGGTGTCACGTTCGGCAGCTTCTCGGTACACACCAATCTGATCCTGCCGTACCTGGTCGAATACGCGAACGATGAGCAGAAGCAGCGCTGGCTCCCGGGATTCGCATCCGGCGACATCATGTTCGCCATCGCGATGACCGAACCCGGTACCGGTTCCGACCTCGCCAACATCGCGACTTCGGCGAAGCTGTCCGAGGACGGCAGCCACTACGTGTTGAACGGCGCCAAGACGTTCATCACCGGCGGCGCGCTCGCCGACCGCATCCTCGTGGTGTGCCGCACCGCTCCCAGCACGCAAGAGAACCGCCGGGCGGGGCTGTCCATTCTCGTCGTCGACACCGCCGCCGAGGGTTTCGCGGTGGGCCGGAAAATCGAGAAGATCGGCCTCAAGGCGTCCGATACCGCCGAGTTGTCGTTCACGGACGTCAAGGTTCCGGTCGAGGATCGGCTCGGTGAGGAGGGTGCCGGATTCAGCTACCTCACCCACAACCTGGCACAGGAGCGGCTGACCATCGCGCTCGGCGCGTCGGCCACCGCCGCGGCCGCGTTGCAACACGCCCTCGCCTACGTGAAGGAACGCAACGTCTTCGGAAAGCCGGTGGCAGCATTCCAGAACACCAAGTTCGTGCTCGCCGAATGCGCCACCGAGGTCGAAGCAATCCAGCTGATGGCCGACCGCGCACTCGAACTCCACGACGCCGGTGAACTGTCCGTGCCCGACGCGGCGAAGGTCAAACTTTTCTGCACCGAGGCCGCGGGCCGGGTGATCGACAAGTGCCTGCAGCTGCACGGTGGATACGGTTACGTCCTCGAGTACCCCATCGCGCGCCTGTACGCCGACACCCGGGTGTCCCGCATCTACGGCGGCACCAGCGAAGTCATGAAGACGATCATCGCGAAGGATCTGGGGTTGTAGCGAGGCGCCTTCGGCGCCCGTGCGCCTTTCTGGTTGCTCCCACTACCAAAAGGGCGCACGAGCGCGAAGCGCCTCAGCCGTGGTGCCGCCGGTATGCCGCAGCCGCGCCGGGGTGCAACGGCACTCCGGCGGTGACGATCAACGACTGCCGATCGAGGAACTGGCTGCCCGTCGCCTGTTCCGGCACCAGTTCTGCGGCATGGTCGATCAGCACTTTCACGAGTGCACCGGCAGCGTTGTCGGTCACCGTGGGGCCGGCGAGGAGAAGGTTGGCCAAACCGATTGTCGCGACCGGTGTCTGACTTCCGTACGTACCCGGCGGAATGAGCACGGACTCGTAGCGGGGGCCGAACCGCTGTCGCAGCAACTCGAGTTCAGCGGACAGATCGAGGAGTCGCAGCGCGATACCCAGGTTCGCAAACGATGGTGTGGGCACTCCGCCAGCCCACAGGACGGCGTCGACGCTGCCTTCGCGCAGAGCGTGGCCTGCATCCGTCATCGACAGGTGCAGGCGTATGACGTCGCCGGGGCGGCCGAGGCCCAACACCTCGAGAATTCGTTCCGCGGTCAGTTCTGCGCCGGATCCTCGCGCTCCCAAACTTATTCGTGCTCCGGCAAGTTGGGACGTGTCCTCGATCTCGGAATCGGCGCGCACCGCCAATTGCATGTAGTTTTCGTACACCTTGCCGATGGCGGTGAAGTCGGCGGCGGCATCTATGGCCGACACCGCGGCAGTATCCACGGCCGTCACCGCGGCAGTATCCATGGCCGTCACCGCGGCGTCGGCGAGGCTCAGGGCGAGCTCTGCTTCCCCGGACGCCAGCGCCGCGAGGTTGTCGATGGACCCGGCAGTTCGCAACGGGACGATCGTCACGCCCAGGTCGGCGCGCTCCGCGGCAGCAGCGGTCAGCTGCGCGAACTCCCAGAAGAATCCGCCTTCCTCACCGGCGGCTAGTCGCAGCTGTTCACGGGTGCCACCGGAACAGGCGGCGCCCGACCCAGCCACCGCGGCCACTGCGGTGGCCGCGAGAGCGCGGAACAGTTCGCGCCGGGAGATCACAACGCCTCCCCGGTACCGTCGGGCGACTCCGGCAGCGTCACGGTTACCTCGAGACCGTGCAGCTGTGCGGCCGCCACCGTGAGGGAACCACCACCGTTGTCAGCGAGAGCGGTGGCGATGGACAACCCCAGACCCGTGCCCGGCCGGCCGGATCCGGACCCACGAAAGAAGCGCGAGGACAACTTGTCGACCTCGTCTTCGGACACCCCGACGCCGTCATCACTCACCCGGATACGGATGCCGGACTCCGTCTTCCGGGTGTCGATTCGCACTGTCGACCCGGTACCCGCGTAGGTGTGCGCGTTGCTGAGCAGCACGTCGAGGATCTGAGCGAGCTGACTGGACCGGAAGTCGGCGAACAAGGGCTCGTCGGGGCCGTCCGATGTCGCGACCATCCCGGACTCCGCCAGCGCCTCCGCCCATGCGTCGAGCCGGTCGGCGACCACTGCGCCGACGTCACAGCCGCCGTGCGAGGTCTCGGCGGGCGACTCGGCGACTGCCAATGCCAGCAGTCCGTCGAGGATTCCGCCGAGACGGTCCACTTCCATACTCGTCCGGCGATAGGTTTCCGCCCCCGCCTCGAGGATGTACGGGGCGAGGGAGTCCAACCGAATATGTAATGCCGCCAGAGGGTTGCGAAGTTGATGCGCGGTATCGGCGATGAGTCGGCGCTGCGCGTGGGCGGAAGCCTGAACGGCGCCCGCCATGGTGTCGAAGGCCCGCGCGAGTTCCTGCACCTCCGGCGGTCCGGTGTAGCGGTCCGCGGAGTTGCCGGCAGTGCGACGGGTCCACGGCTTCGGCGACGGGACAGCGTCCTCGAGTGCACCGACGCGGGCCGTCAGTGCGCCGAGTGGACGAACGGTCCACCGGGACAGCGCGATGGCCACTGCGGTCACCGCCACCAGCGCCGCGAGCGCCCCGGCGGTGATCACCAGCCACGACGTCCGGATCGACTCGCGCGCCGTTCGGGTGGACACCTCGAGGACGACGGCGCCGTCGACCTGCGCTCCGGTGCCTACAGGGACGGCCGAGAGGACACGGTCCGCCGACCACGGTGTCAGCGAACCGCCGATGCCCTTCTTCTGATTTCGGAGTCCGGCCGTGATGGCCTCGCCCACGCCCGGGTCGGCCGGCGACAGTCCCGCTCCGGCGCGGACACCGCCCCGAGCGTCCACGATGAGAACGCCCTCGCCGTACAACTCGTGGTAGCGCGCCACCTCCTCCCGCAACAACGCAGTGCTGCCGGGGGCCTGCGTCTGTCCGGCGAGGCTGGCGAAGTGTGTCGCATCCGCCTCCCGGCTCAACCGGAGTGCCTGCGTTCTCCCGGCACCGGTGGCCAGAGCGAGGGGGACCGCGAACGCCACCACCGCGAGGGCCGCGAACACCAGCAGGACGGCGAGCACCCGTCGCCGCACGTCAGGTACCCCAGCGGTAGCCGTACCCGCGGATAGTCGAAATGAGGCCGGGCCGAGCAAGTTTCGCTCGCAGTCCGGTCATGTGCACGTCCAGGGTGCGTGAGATCGCCACATAGGCATCGCCCCACACGGCGTCCATCAGCTGCTGGCGGCTCACGGCGGCGCCGGGCCGGGTGACGAGGACCTCGAGAAGCTCGAACTCCTTGGTCGTCAGCGCGATCGGTTCGCCTGCGACCTCCACTTCGCGTGCCGCCAGGTCGACCACGACGTCGCCTTCGGTGATCTGCTGCGACGCCGGCCGTTCGGCGGCTCGGCGGCGCTGGGTCACCACGTCGAGCCTGGCCAGCAACTCCGCGAGCCGCGCCGGCTTGACGAGGTAGTCATCCGCCCCGCCGCGCAACCCGCGGACCACCGAACGCTCGTCGTCGCGGGCGGTGAGGATGACGACCGGAACGTCGCTGACGGCCCGCAGTTGCCGAAGCACCTGCAGGCCGTCCGCATCGGGGAGACCGAGATCGAGAATCACCGCGTCCATACCGCGATGGCCGAGGAGGAGATCGGAGCCGCGTCGCATGCGCACCGTGTCGTGGCCGTGGTTCGCCAGCGCCTCCACGAGTGCGTCGCCGACTCCGTCGTCGTCCTCGACCACCGCGATCTGCACTGTCCGTTCCCTTCGATCAGCTCCGCGAGTCGACCAGCTCGACATCGTCGTCCGGGCTGTCGGCCCGGCTGCTCGCCCGGTCGAGCGGCGAACCTTCCGACGTCTCCCGCATGAAGACGTAGACGACGAGCGAGATCGCGATGCATCCGGTCACATAGTAGAAGAAGAGCGATTCGTGACCGGCCCGTTTCAGGGCGAGGGCGACGGTCTCGACCGTGCCACCGAAGATCGCCAGCGTGAGGGCGTATGGCAGTCCGACTCCGAGCGCGCGGACCTTGGTCGGGAAGAGCTCGGTCTTCACGATCGCGTTGACCGACGTGTATCCGGTGACGACGGTAAGTCCCAGCATCATCAGCCCGAAGGCAACCAGCGGATTCGACGTCTTTCCCAGCACGGTCATGAGCGGGACCGTCAGCAGGGTTCCACCGACACCGAAGAAGATGAGCAGCTTGCGGCGGCCGATGCGGTCGGACAGGGCTCCGCCGAGCGGCTGCAACACGATGAAGACCAACAGAGCCGCGAAGTTGATCCAGGCGACCGTGTCCTTGGAGATGCCGGAGGTGTTGATCATGAACTTCTGCATGTACGTGGTGTAGGTGTAGAACGCCACACAGCCACCGAGTGTGAGGGCACACACCAGCAGGCACTCGCGTGGGTACTGCAGCAGCATCCGGAGCGAACCTTCCTTCGGCCCGTCGTCCGGGGTGTCTGTGTCACGCTTCGACTCCACCTCGTCGGTGAAAGCCTCGGACTCGTCCATCGTGCGACGCAGCCACATCACCGCGACGGCACCTGCCGCACCGATGATGAACGGAATTCGCCAGCCCCACGACTGCATGGCCTCGGCAGGCAACAGCAGTTGCAGGATAATCTGCACACCCAGCGCAAACAGCTGTCCGGCGACGAGGGTGACGTACTGGAAGCTCGAGTAGAACCCCCGCCGACCCGGTGAGGCGACCTCGGCGAGGTAGGTGGCGCTGGTGGCGTATTCACCGCCGACCGACAGTCCCTGGAGCATGCGGGCGAGCACGAGGAGCACCGGAGCCACCAGTCCAACGCTGTCGTACGACGGCGTGAGCGCGATGACGAGCGAGCCCGCCGCCATCACGGTCACCGACAAGGTGAGCGCCGAGCGGCGGCCGTGCCGGTCGGCGTACCGCCCCATGACCCAGCCGCCGATCGGCCGCATGAGGAACCCGACCGCGAAAACCGCTGCTGTCGAGAGCAACTGGGCAGTGGTGTCGCCCTCGGGGAAGAACTCCTTCGCGAAGTACACACTGAACGCCGCGTAGACGTACCAGTCGTACCACTCGATCAGATTGCCGACCGAACCTTTCAAGACGTTGCCGATCACTCGGCGCTCACCAGTCTGTGTGGTGCTCACGCGGACTCCTTCCGATGTCCTGAATCTCTCCGTTCCCACCACAGTGGGGCAGGTCACAGACATTCGGAAGGGTCCGCGGGGGTTCCTAACACTCTCTTAGGAAAGTCCCCCTGTGAGTACTTCTTAACCGCGGGCGGTTAAGAAGTACTCACAGCTGGGGTGTCCTCGCCCAGGAGCGGCGGCGCGCTGCGGTACCTCGCCGGGGTGGCACTGAGCCGGATCGGGTTCGCCACCTGTCGTACCGGTGTGTCCCGGCGTGGATCGTCAATCTCGACCACCGGATTCAGCCCGAGCCGCTCGGCCAGCGCGACGGCATCGGCGATGTCGTTGAGCGGCCCGCACGGGACACCCTGCGCGGTCAGCTTCTCGAACCATACGTCCGCGGAATCCGATGCCAGCGCCGTGGTGAGGTCCCGGACCAATTGTTCGCGGTGCGCCACCCGTTGCATGTTGGTGGCGTACCGCTCGTCGCCGGCGAGGTGCGGAACTTCGAGAACCTCTACCAAAGAGGCGAATTGGCGATTATTGCCCACCGCCAACACGAGCGGGCGGTCGCCGGTGTCGAAGACCTCGTACGGTGCGATGCTGGGATGCCGGTTGCCCATGGCCTGCGGAACGACACCCGCGCCCACATACCCGGACGTCTGGTTCACGAGGGCGGACAGCAACGACGACAGCAGGTTCACCTCGACCCGCTGTCCCTCGCCGCTCCGGTCACGGTGACGCAACGCAGCCAGGATCCCGACCGCGGCGTGCAGCCCGGTGATGACGTCGACGACGGCCACCCCGACCTTGGTCGGGACGCCGGGTTCCGGACCGGTGATGCTCATCAACCCGCCGACGGCCTGGATGAGCAGGTCGTAGCCGGGCAGGTTGTTGTGCCCACCGAACCCCGTCACCGAGCAGTAGACGACGTCGGGATTGGAATCCCGCACCGTGTCGTAGCCGAGACCGAGCCGGTCCATGGTGCCGGGCAGGAAGTTCTCCACCACGACATCCGCCCGGGCGACGAGTTCCCGCGCCTGCTGAAGGTCGGTGGGATTACGCAAGTCCCACGCGACGGACTGCTTGTTGCGGTTCACCGATTGAAAGTAGGTCGACTCCTCACCCACCCACGGCGGCCCCCACTGCCGGGTGTCGTCCCCGACACCCGCACGCTCGACCTTCACCACCTCGGCGCCGAGATCGGCGAGGAGCATCGTGGCATACGGTCCGGCCAGCACCCGGCCGAAATCGGCGATCAGCAGACCGTCGAGCGAAGCACGCCGACCCGACTCGAGCGACCCGCTCACCTGAACGCGGCCTCGCCCGTCAACGCCTTGCCGATGGTGAGTTGGTGCACCTCGGACGTGCCCTCGTAGGTGAGTACGGACTCGAGGTTGTTGGCATGCCGGATGACGGGGTACTCCAACGTGATTCCATTGGCGCCGAGGATGGTGCGGCATTCGCGGGCGATGGCGATGGCCTCGCGAACGTTGTTCAGCTTGCCGGTGCTCACCTGTTCGGGCCGGACCTCGCCGCGGTCCTTGAGACGTCCGAGATGGTAAGCGAGCAGGTGACCCTTGCCGACCTCGAGCGCCATGTCCGCGATCTTCACCTGAGTGATCTGATAGCCGGCCAACGACTTGTCGAACACCTGACGGTCCTGGGCGTAGGAGATGGCGGTCTCGAGGCAGTCGCGGGCGGCACCCATCGCACCGAAGATGATGCCGAATCGGGCCTCGTTGAGGCAGCCGAGCGGACCGGACAGCCCCTTGGCCTCCGGCAGCATTGCGGAAGCGGGCAGCCGGACGTCCTCGAGCACGAGTTCCGAGGTGACGGACGCCCGCAGCGACATCTTGTGCTTGATCTCCGGCGCCGAGAAGCCGGGGGTATCGGTGGGCACGACGAATCCGCGAATGCCGTCGTCGGTGCGCGCCCACACGACCGCGACGTCCGCGACGGACCCGTTGGTGATCCACATCTTCGTGCCATTGAGAATCCAGTCCTCACCGTCCCGCTTGGCATTGGTGCGCATCCCTGCGGGGTTGGAGCCGAAGTCGGGCTCGGTGAGGCCGAAGCAGCCGATGGCCTGGCCGGCGGCCATGCGGGGCAGCCACTCCTGCTTCTGGTCCTCGCTGCCGTAGTGGTGAATCGCGTACATCGCCAATGAGCCCTGCACCGATACCAGACTCCGGATTCCGGAGTCGACGGCCTCGAGTTCGAGGCAGGCCAGACCGTAGGCGGTGGCGCTCATACCGGCGCAGCCGTACCCCTCGAGGTGCATACCCAGCACGCCGAGTTCACCGAGGCCTTCCGCCAGCTCGCGCACCGGCAGCGCCCCGACCTCGAACCACTCCCCGATGTGCGGGCGGATGCGCTCGTCGGCGAAGCGGCGCACGGTGTCGCGGATCGCGATCTCCTCGGTGTCGAGGAGGGAGTCGAGAGCGAAGAGCTGTGACAGGGACTGCGGGTCGGACATGGTTCCTCCACGGGGCCGGTGGGGCTGGTGCGCAAACGTTCGCGAGAACGATTGCACGAACGATTTCGTCACGTAGACTAGGGCGCGTTCCCGGTCGCCGTCAACCACGTGGCAGGCCGTACTCCCACCCCCGAGCGCGAGGATTGCCTGTGAACCTGCCGGACCGCCCGACACGCACCTCCGGGCGTCCGCCGACCCTGCGAGAGATCGCGGAACGCGCCGGTGTCCACGTGTCGACGGCGTCCCGCGTGCTCCGGCAGCCCGAACCCGCGGACGGCTGGTCGGAGGCCGCTCTGCGAGTCCGCGAGGTGGCGGTCGAACTCGGCTACCAACCAAATCTGTGGGCGGCCAGCCTGCGGACGCGCAAGACCACCACCCTCGGTGTCGTCATGCCGCGGCTCACCGACGGCGTGGTCGCGACCATGTTCCAGGGCATCGAGGAGACCGCCACGGCCGCAGGATATTCGGTCCTGTTGTCCAGCCCGCCGGACGATCTCGATGCCCAGCGCAAAGCCATCGAGTTCCTCGTCAGCAGGCAGGTGGACGGGCTGCTGCTCAGCAGCCTGCACAGCCCCGGACAGGAGTTCGTCGAATCACTGTCGGTGGGTGCGCTGCCGATGCTCCAACTCAACCGGCATGCCGACGTCGGACTGCCGTTCGTGTCCGGTGACGACCACCGGGGCGGATACCTCGCCGGCCGGCACCTCCTCGATCGGGGTTTCACCGACGTCGCCGTCATCGCGGGGCCCGAACACGCCAGCACCTCCCGCGGCCGGGTGGCCGGGTTCCGCGACGCGCTGGCCGAAGACGGGATCACACTGCCCGCGGACCGCCTCGTCCGCTCGGACTTCGACGTGTCGGGTGGCGTCGAAGCCGCCGGCATCCTGCTCGACCGCGACGCGCGTCCGGATGCGATCTTCACCGTCAGCGACACCATCGCCATCGGTGTTCTGGGTGTCGCCCGCGACCTCGGTCTGCGCATACCTGACGACCTCGCACTGGTCGGCTACAACGACATCCCGGTGGTCGCCCAGCTACCGGTGCCGCTGACGACGGTGCGGTCACCGGCCCGTCTCATCGGGGCCACAGGCGTGCGTCACCTGCTGTCACTGATCGCTGGTCACGACGTGGAGTCGGTGCAACTTCCCGTCGAACTCGTCGAGAGGGCGTCGACCAGGCGGTGATCAGAGCGTCGCTCGCAGTTCCCTTTTGAGCAACTTGCCGCTTTGATTGCGGGGCAGTTCGTCGACGAAGACCACCTGCTTCGGCACCTTGAACGGCGCGATGCGCTCCTTGACGTGCGCGATGAGCCCGTCGGGTGTCACTCCGGCCGCGTTCTCCCGCAGCACCACCACCGCGGTGATCGCCTCGATCCATTTGTCGTCCGGCGTCCCGATGACGGCCACCTCGGCCACGTCCGGATGCGTATAGACGGCGTCTTCGACCTCCCGCGAGGCCACGAGAATGCCGCCCGTGTTGATGACGTCCTTGATACGGTCTACCACGGTGATATAACCGTCCGCGTCGCGCGTGACCAGGTCACCCGAGTGAAACCAGCCGTCGCGGAACGCCTCCGCGGTGGCATCCGGGTTGTCCCAATACCCCAGGCACAGCTGGGGTGAACGGTAGAGGACCTCACCGGGGGTGCCGTCCGGGACGTCGTTGCCGTCCGGATCCACCACCCGCGTCTCGACGAAGAACACCGCCTTGCCGCACGACGACGGCCGATCCTCGTGCTCCTCCGGTTGCAGCACCGTGGCCAGCGGACCGATCTCGGACTGGCCGAAACAGTTGTAGAAACCGAGGTCAGGGTAGCGTTCACGCAGCCGGTTCAGCACCGTCACCGGCATGATCGACGCGCCGTACTGTGCCTTCTTCAGCGAGGACAGGTCGCGTGTCTCCAGATCCGGATGTCCGGCGAGCGGCACCCACACCGTCGGGGCGAGAAACAGCGATCCGATGCGATCGGCCTCGATTCGCCGCAGAATCTCCGGGATGTCCGGAGCCTGCATGAGATTCACCGAAGCTCCCACCGACAGGTAGGGCAACATGAAGACGTGCATGCCCGCCGAGTGATAGAGCGGCATGCAGATCAACGGATTGTCGCGGTCGTTCAGCGCGAGCGCGATCACGGAAGACACGTACTCGCACACGAGACCACCATGAGTCATCATGGCGCCCTTGGGCTTCGATGTCGTGCCCGACGTGTACAGCAATTGGGCCAGGTCGGTAGAGGCGACCGGCTCCGCGAGGACGGGTACGTCACCGGAACTGCTGTGGGACAGCAGGGAACCCTCGGCGTCGCGCAGGGGTACGACGTGGCGCAGGTCGAGCCCATCGCGGACGGAGTCGAGTGTTCCTGCCAGCGCCGGGTCCACCAGTGCCGCAGTGCTGCCGGACTGCGACACCAGGTAGGTCAGCTCGTCACCCTTCAGTGCGTAGTTGACGGGTACGTGCACCAGACCGGCACGCGCACAGGCGAGGAACCCGATGACGTAGGCATCCGAATTGGTGCCGTACGCGGCGACGCGTTCCCCCGTCCGAAGCCCGAGGGACCGCAGGTACGCGGCGGCCCGGCTCACCGCGTCGTCGAGTTCGCGGTACGTCCACGTGCGCTCCTCGAAGAGCAGAGCCGTGCGGTCGGGGAACTTGGCGGCCGAGCGCCGGAGCACTCCGTCGACGGTATCGGTACGCGGATCCAGACTCATGCCCGAAGGTTATAGGACGTCCAACTATGACGGCAGAGGTTTCACCATGCCGACACCTACTTCCCCTGCCACTGCGGTGCTCGCTTCTCCACGAACGCCTGCATGCCTTCCTGCGCGTCACACGTGACGGCGTTGGCCGCCATCGTGTCGGCCATGGCCTTGTACGCCTGGTTCTGCGGCAATTCGATCTGCCGATAGAAGGCCTGCTTGCCGATTTTCACCGTGAGTGGACTTGCCTTTGTGATCTTCCGGGCGAGGGTAGTGGTCTCGTCCGCGAGCTTCGCGGCGGGGACAACTATGTTGACCAGCCCCCAGTCCGCGGCCGTCGCCGCGTCGATCGTGTCGCCGGTGAGGAGCATCTGCAGCGCCCGCTTCCGCCCGATCGCGCGGCTGAGCGCCACCATCGGAGTCGAGCAGAACAGTCCGATCTTCACACCCGGAGTCCCGAACACGGCGTCCGACGACGCCACCACGAGGTCGCACGAGGCGGCCAGCTGGCAGCCCGCCGCGACAGCAGCGCCCTGTACCGACGCGATGACCGGCTGCGGGATGTCCTGAACCGTCTGCATCATCTCCACGCAGGTGTCGAAGATTGCCTGCTCGTCCTCGAGGGTGCGACCGATCATCTCCTTCAGGTCGTGTCCCGCGGAGAAGACCGGTCCTTCAGCCCTGATGACGACGACACGGGTGGTGTCGTCGCCGCCCAGTTTCCGAAGCGCTGCGGTGACCTCCCGCATCGCCTCGGACGACAGCGGGTTGCGTTGTTCGGGCCGATTCAGGGTGAGGAACGCGACGCCGGTGTCCGGCTCGACGGTGGTGTCCACGAAGTTCTGGGTCATGCCTACTGCCTACCACCTGTGCGTACTTGTTAACCGTCCGCGGTTTGTTGAGTCTGGGGACATGTGAGACAGATGATGTCCACCCAGATGTGAGACACGCTGCTGTCGATTGAGGTATGAGGCACCTGACTGGTCGTGGACTTGGTTCATGACCGGAACGGAAGCCGTCATGGAACTGCTACACGCCCTGCTGGTGGTCTCGCAGACCACCGGCGCCGACATGTTCGACGGGAACTTCGCCCGCTGGTGCACCGACCACGGGATCTCCCGCGCCACCGCCTACCGGCACAAGAAACGGATCGAGGAGGACGGCCGGTGGACCGCCCGGTCCCGCCGGCCCACCTCCTGCCCACACGCCACCGCGTGGGAGGTGGAGGCCGAGATCGTGCGGCTTCGCCTCAACCTGCCCCATCACGAGCGCGGCGCCGACACCATCGCCTACCACCTGAACGCGGTCGCCGAGAAACAACACTGGTCCGAGCAGGGCTGGACCATCCCGTCCCGGGCCACGATCAACAAGATCCTCTCCCGCTACCACCTGGTCGTCCCCGAGCCGAAGAAACGCCCGAAATCGTCCTACCGCCGGTTCTGCTACCGCAAACCCCGCGACTGCTATCAGATCGACGCCACCGAAGTTCGGTTGGCGACCGGAGCCAAGGCCACCGTCTTCGAGGTCCTCGACGACTGCACCCGCACCCTGGTCGCCACCCGGGTCGCGGACGCCGAGACCGCCGCCGGGGCGATCGCGGCGATCACCGCCGCGTTCACCGACTTCGGGGTTCCGGCACTGGTACTCGCCGACAACGGCAGCGCGTTCACCTCCCGCCGCACCAAGGGCGGCACCTCGGGCTTCACCCGGGTCGTGAAGCGGGCCGGGGCGCGGCTGATCCACTCCACCCCATACCACCCACAGACCTGCGGGAAGGTCGAACGCCACCACCGCACCTTCAAGCAATGGTTGGCCACTCACCCCACCCAACCGACCACTCTGATCGAACTGCAGCAGCTCTGCGACACCTACCAGCGGTTCTACAACACCGACCGCCCGCACAGTGCGGTCAAGATGCCGCCACTGCAGGCCTGGCAGAACGCGCCACTCCTCGGTGGGCCACAAGCACTTCCGATCCAACACGACGCCACCGTGCACGCCCTGATCGTCTCCTCCGCCGGCACCGTGTGCATCGACTCCCACACCCGACTGAGCGTCGGCCGGCGCAGAGCCGGGCAGACCATCACCCTGCTCCACGACGACGACCACGTCACCGCCTACACCGCCGACGGCAACGTGATCGGACACCTACACCTCGACCACACCAAGCGCTACCAAGGACAACTCCAACCCGCCTAAAATCTGTCTCGCATCTACGTAGACACCCGTGTCTCATATCAACGTAGACAGCACAAACCGCCCGCGGTTAACAAGTACTCACAGGTGGTGTTGCCGGCAGAATACGACCGCGGACGTCACCGAAGCCGATGCGACTGCCGTTCGGGCCCGGTGCGGTGGCGGAGATGACGATCTCGTCGCCGTCCTCGAGGAAGGTACGGGTCTCGTCGCCGACCTGGACCGGTTCCTTGCCACCCCAGGTGAGTTCGATGAAGGCACCGCGCTGATTCTTCTCGGGACCCGAGATGGTGCCCGACGCGAACAGGTCACCGGTACTGGCGACGGCACCGTTGACGGTGGTGTGTGCGAGCATCTGCGCAGGCGACCAGTACATCTGCGCGTACGGCGGCCGCGACACGACGTGCCCGTTCCACTCGACGGTCAGATCGATGTCGAGGCCCCACTTCTCCTCGCCGCGCAGGTACGGTAGCGGCTCGGGATCCTGGCTCGGGGTGTCGATGCGAGCGGCCTCGAGGGCGAGCAGCGGCACCACCCACGGCGAGATGGAGGTCGCGAAGCTCTTGCCGAGAAACGGGCCGAGTGGCACGTACTCCCACGCCTGGATGTCGCGGGCCGACCAGTCGTTGACCACCACGGCGCCGAACACGTAGTCCGCGAACTGATCCGGGGTGATGGTCTCCCCCAGCTTCGTCGGGACGCCGACGAGGAAGCCCATCTCCGCCTCGATATCGAGGCGGAGGGACGGACCGAAGTCGGGGGTGTCCTGAGCCGGGGCCTTGCGTTGCCCACACGGCCGGATGACGTCGGTGCCCGACACGACGACGGTGCTCGACCGTCCGTGGTAGCCGACCGGCAGGTGCTTCCAGTTGGGCATCAGCGGCTCGGAGTCGGGCCGGAACAGCCGTCCGAGGTTGGTGGCATGGTTTTCGGACGCGTAAAAGTCGACGTAGTCCGCAACATTTACCGGCAGATGCATGGTGACCTCGTCGACCGCGAACACGGCAGCCGCGTCGACGTCTCCCTGCACGAGTTCGGTGATCTGCCGTCGGACCTCCACCCACCGGTCCCTGCCCTGCGCCATGAAGGCATTGAGGGTCGGCTGCGCGAAGACGTCGTCGCCGAGTACGACGGCGAGATCCACGACGGAATCCCCCACCCGCACTCCGACCCGTGGGACCGAGCCGGCGGTCGAGAACACGCCGTATGGCAGGTTGTCGATCCCGAAAAGCGAATCGTCGGGGATGTCGAGCGTGGTCATGCGGAGGTTCCCTGTTCTGTGGAGAGGACGGATGACGGAACGAGCTGCAGCCCGACGAGGTCTTCGAGCGGCTCGAGGACGCTGCAGGTTCCGAAGGAACGGAACGCGGAGCGCACGGCGTCGACCACGTCGTCGGAGAGGTCACCGAGCTCCTGCGCGAGAAGTGCGCCGTCGCGTTCGGCGAGTGTCGCGGCGAGTTGGGTGACGGTGCCACCACCGAGGGCGTGCCGGGTGGCGAGCAGCACATTGAGGAAGCCGTGCTGTTCGAACCCAGTGTCCGGATCCGTGTTTCGCACGGCATGGTGCAGTCCGGCCGTCGCTTTGAAAGGGACCCCGGTCGCAACCACGGTGTGGATGGCGGCGGCGAGTTCACCTTCGTCCGGGTAGGCCTTCGCAACGACACCGCCGGTACGGAACTTGGCCGAGACCGACGTACCCACGAGTGCGGCCAGCACATCAGGACGCCTCTCGTCGCGTGGAATCTCGACGAACACATCGAGTCCAGCCGTCAAGGTCTCGAGAACCTGCAACGCGGTCATGAAGTCCGCGACCGACTGCTCCGCCGGAACCGCGATTTCGAGGGAAACCGGCGTGACGCCCTCCACCGCGGCAATGCGCGTGAGTGCGGCCTCGAGAGTGGCAGGGCCGCCCGGCAGAGTAAGACTCACGTCGAGCTCGGCCGGGGTGAGTTCGTTCACCCGAGAGGCCGGAAAGACGAACGGGCCGACCAGGTCTGCGTACGGTGATGTCCGGTGACGTGTGTGCGCGGGGATGGCATCGGGCAAGGGCGCATTGCCGGGGGGAAACAGGGCGGCGTCGTCGCACAGACCAGTGAAGAGCGCGGGAATGCCGGTCACTGCGCCGGCCCCCGTCCCGCCCAGGTCCAGGCGTAGCCCAAGTCCTCGCACGCCAGCGCTCCTTCGCCGAGTTCGAGGGGCCGGAAGGCGTCGACCATGACCGCGAGTTCGTCGAAGAACTCGGCCCCGATGCTGCGTTCGTAGGCACCGGGTTGCGGACCGTGGGCATGCCCGCCGGGATGGACGGAGATGGAACCCTGTCCGATGCCGGAACCCTTGCGGGCCTCGTAGTCGCCGCCGCAGTAGAACATGACTTCGTCGGAGTCCACGTTGGAGTGGTAATACGGCACCGGAATCGACAACGGGTGGTAGTCGACCTTGCGGGGCACGAAGTTACAGATGACGAAGTTGTTGCCCTCGAACGCCTGATGCGCCGGCGGCGGCTGGTGCACGCGCCCGGTGATGGGCTCGTAGTCGGAGATGTTGAAGGTATATGGGTAGAGGCAACCGTCCCACCCGATCACGTCGAACGGATGGTTGGCGTACACCATCCGGGTGCCGACGATGCCGTGCGAGGTGCGGTGCTTGACGAGCACCTCGACGTCGGTGCCCTCGGCCTGCAACGTCTCCCCCGGACCGTGGAGGTCGCGTTCACAATATGGTGCGTGCTCGAGTAGCTGCCCGAACCGAGACAGGTACCGCTTCGGCGGGACGATGTGACTGTTGGCCTCGATTGCGTAGGCGCGCAACGGGTCCGGACCGGTCGGAATCCACCGATGGGTGGTCGACATCGGGATCAGGACGTAGTCGCCCTGCTTCGCCTCGAGCGCACCGAAAACGGTTTCCACTGTGGCCGCGCCGGATTCGACGTATACCATCTCGTCGCCGAGAGTGTTGCGGTAGAGCGGCGATTCCTTGCCGGCGACGACATACGAGATGCGCACGTCACCGTTGCCGAGGATCAACCGACGTCCGGTTACGACGTCGGTTCCCGCCCATACCGACTCCGGGAAGAGGTCGTGAAGCTTCAGATGCCTCGGCGAGAGCGGATGGTTGGGCGTCGTGGCCTGATCCGGCAGCTCCCACACCGTGGCGTCGACGATCGCCGAGGGAATGTGCCGGTGATACAGCAGCGACGAATCGGAGGAGAAGCCCTCCTCGCCCATCAACTCCTCGAAGTAGAGCTGACCGTCCTCGTCACGGTGCTGCGTGTGCCGCTTCGGCGGGATGTTGCCCGCCTGCCGATAGAACGCCATGACCGGCCTCCTCGATGTGTCGTCGCTTAGTAAACACATTAACTAGTTTGAGGGCGTGATGGCAAGCACAGGCCGATAACGACGCCAGAAGGATCTAGTTGCGTCCGCGAACGTCGAACTGGCTACGGTTGGTGATCAACTTGTCGAGCAGCATGACGAGGATGCGCTGCTCAGGTTCGGTGAGCACGCTCGCCCACGCATGTTCGCGCTCGTTCTGCTCACGATAAATCTCCCCGATCTCCCGGCGACCGCGCTCGGTGAGCGACAGCTGCACCGATCGGCCGTCCCGCTCATCGGGCGTTCGTTCCATTAGACCGGCGCCGACCAGGGACTTCGTGAGATTGGAGACCGCAGCCCGACTCATGCCGGTGAGCTCGGCCGCACTCTTCGCATCGATCGGCCCGGCCAGCCAGGTGACGAACATCAGCCGGAACGACGACCACGACAGCCCTCGCGGACGGTGGATCGACGACTCGAGGTCGTAGGTCACCACATTGGACGCTCGGTTCAGCGTGAGCAAAACCTGCGTCGCCAGTTGGTGCGTCGAACCGTACTCGGTGCTCAGACGCCGATTGGCCAGCTCGATGAACGACCAGAAGTCGAGGCGCTCAGGCACCTCGACAGGCACCGGCGCAGCGTCATCGGTCATGAGGGAACCCTATCGCGACCGGGTGGCGAGCCGACTGCCTGCCACCGTCGCATTTAGTATATCTATTAACCAACTGCGCCCGTGAGTACTTATTAACACTCGGTGGTTTGTGCTGTCTACGTTGATATGAGACACGGGTGTCTACGTAGATGCGAGACAGATTTTAGGCGGGTTGGAGTTGTCCTTGGTAGCGCTTGGTGTGGTCGAGGTGTAGGTGTCCGATCACGTTGCCGTCGGCGGTGTAGGCGGTGACGTGGTCGTCGTCGTGGAGCAGGGTGATGGTCTGCCCGGCTCTGCGCCGGCCGACGCTCAGTCGGGTGTGGGAGTCGATGCACACGGTGCCGGCGGAGGAGACGATCAGGGCGTGCACGGTGGCGTCGTGTTGGATCGGAAGTGCTTGTGGCCCACCGAGGAGTGGCGCGTTCTGCCAGGCCTGCAGTGGCGGCATCTTGACCGCACTGTGCGGGCGGTCGGTGTTGTAGAACCGCTGGTAGGTGTCGCAGAGCTGCTGCAGTTCGATCAGAGTGGTCGGTTGGGTGGGGTGAGTGGCCAACCATTGCTTGAAGGTGCGGTGGTGGCGTTCGACCTTCCCGCAGGTCTGTGGGTGGTATGGGGTGGAGTGGATCAGCCGCGCCCCGGCCCGCTTCACGACCCGGGTGAAGCCCGAGGTGCCGCCCTTGGTGCGGCGGGAGGTGAACGCGCTGCCGTTGTCGGCGAGTACCAGTGCCGGAACCCCGAAGTCGGTGAACGCGGCGGTGATCGCCGCGATCGCCCCGGCGGCGGTCTCGGCGTCCGCGACCCGGGTGGCGACCAGGGTGCGGGTGCAGTCGTCGAGGACCTCGAAGACGGTGGCCTTGGCTCCGGTCGCCAACCGAACTTCGGTGGCGTCGATCTGATAGCAGTCGCGGGGTTTGCGGTAGCAGAACCGGCGGTAGGACGATTTCGGGCGTTTCTTCGGCTCGGGGACGACCAGGTGGTAGCGGGAGAGGATCTTGTTGATCGTGGCCCGGGACGGGATGGTCCAGCCCTGCTCGGACCAGTGTTGTTTCTCGGCGACCGCGTTCAGGTGGTAGGCGATGGTGTCGGCGCCGCGCTCGTGATGGGGCAGGTTGAGGCGAAGCCGCACGATCTCGGCCTCCACCTCCCACGCGGTGGCGTGTGGGCAGGAGGTGGGCCGGCGGGACCGGGCGGTCCACCGGCCGTCCTCCTCGATCCGTTTCTTGTGCCGGTAGGCGGTGGCGCGGGAGATCCCGTGGTCGGTGCACCAGCGGGCGAAGTTCCCGTCGAACATGTCGGCGCCGGTGGTCTGCGAGACCACCAGCAGGGCGTGTAGCAGTTCCATGACGGCTTCCGTTCCGGTCATGAACCAAGTCCACGACCAGTCAGGTGCCTCATACCTCAATCGACAGCAGCGTGTCTCACATCTGGGTGGACATCATCTGTCTCACATGTCCCCAGACTCAACAAACACTCGGTGGTTAAGAAGTACTCACAGGCGGCGGAGCCGCAGCGCTCAGCGCTGGTAGCCCCTACGCATGTCGTCGACGATGAGCGGCCTGTCAAGCGTGGAGGGCTCGAGTTCGCGCGGTGGGCGGTCACGGGAGAAGACCGCGGACGCCGCGAGAGTGGGGCCGTCGAGGAATCGCAGTTCGGGCGCGTCCGACGGGAGGCGTAGCGACGGCGCCTCGGACTCCGGGGAGGCGAGGACGAACCCCCAGTCGCCGAAGCTGGGCACCAGTACGTGGTACGGCGTGACACTCAGGCCCGCCGACGCGACCGTGGACGTGGTCCGCCAGAACGCGTCCGGTGTCGAATAGGGGCTTCCCGCTTGCACGACCATCAGGCCGCCGGGTTCGAGCGCCCGGGCCGCGAGCCCGTAGAACTCGGTGGAGTACAGGCGTCCGAGTGCCGGGGTGTCGGGATCCGGAAGATCGACGATGACGGCGTCGAAACCGGTGACGGGTGGATCCCGCAGCCACCGGAAGGCGTCGTCGATCACCACGTGCACGCGGGGATCCTGCAGTGCACCCTTGTTGAGGTCGGCGAGGCGGGTGGTGGCGAGTTCGATCACGGCGGGGTCGAGTTCTACTTGCACGATCTCTCGCACACCGTTCAGCCGCAGTACCTCCCGGGCGGCGAGACCGTCACCCCCGCCGAGGATCAGCACCCTCTCCGGGTTTCGGGCCATCGCCGGGTAGACGAGGGATTCGGTGTAGCGGTGCTCGTCGGCGCTCGAGAATTGGAGGTCGCCGTCGAGGAACAGACGCACGTCCCCGCCGCGTTCGGTGATGACGATTTCCTGGTATTGCGACCGTTCGGCAGCCACCACCGGGTCGGTGTACAGCCGTTGCCGTGATGTGGTTTCGATATTGTCGGCGCGCACCAGCAACACGGCGATACTTGCGGCGGCCACGAGCAGCGCGACCACCGCGAGCAGTCGGGTGCGCACGCTCAGCTGCCACCTCAACAGGATCAGCGCCACGACCGCAGCCGCCACGAGATTGATGATCCCGGTGATGGCGGCGCCGCGGATCATGCCGGCGATCGGAAGTAGGACGAACGGCCACAGCAATCCCCCGACGAGTGCGCCCGCGTAGTCGGCGGCGTTCAGGTCGGCCAGCACCTTGCCCGTCGTTTCGGCGTCGTTGTCGCTCCGCCCCGACTGCAGCAGGGTCATCAGCAGGGGTACTTCGGCGCCCACCAGGACACCGATGAGCGCTGTGGCGAGGACGAGAACCACTGCGCTGGAACCGAAGAACGTGAACGTTACATACAGCGTGACTGCGCTGAATCCTCCGGCGAGGCCCAGCACGATCTCTACGGCGACGAACGACACGGCGGCGTGGGAGAGCAGTGGTTTGGCCGCGAGAGCGCCCACACCCAGGGCCGCCACGAATCCGGCAACGATCAGGGAGGTCTGGGTGATGCCGCCGCCGGTGAGGCTGATCGAGAGGGTGAGCAGTGCCAGTTCGTAGATCAATCCGCAGGCGGCGCAGGCGGCGACCGCCGCGAGCAGGAGGACGCGGGAACGTCCGTCGAGCGCCCGCTTCGCCTCGGACTGTGCCGCCACCGTGGTCATCGGTTCAGGTGAGCGCGGCGGCGTTGACGAGCCCGATGGCGAAGAGCGACGTTCCGACCGCCCACGCGGCACCACACATCTTCGGGTTGCCGACCAGTTCGACGAGCTGCCCCGGCAGTAGGCGGTTCATGAGACGCAGCGCGATCACCTGCAGAAGCACCCCGAACAGACCGTAGACCGCGGAATCGGCGAGCCCCTGGGCGAACCCGTCGTCGCTCGTGAGGATGGCCGCGACGACGATGACGGTGAGAGCAAGGTGGTTGGACGCGAGCAGGATGGCCGCATTCGGGTTCTTGTCGATGTACACCTGGTGCCGGAGGTTGCCGGGCGTGGCCAGGTCGAGAACCAGGAAGCCGACCCCGAGGACGGCGATCCCGACCACGAAGTACGCCAGGGTCCCGAGCATGCCGACTACGAGGAGCCCGGCGTCGACGGTGCCGATTTCGGTGGCTGCGGCCGTATAGGTGATGTTCACGCACTACTCCCGAGTTGTAAGTCGATGGTCATTTGGCATCGCCGGATCCGCCACTGCCGCCCGCGCCACCGGCCGGTGAGCCGGGGTTGAATCCCGGCCCCAGGTAGGCGAATCCACCGCTTCGGTATCGGCCGTCGATGTCTTCGACGCGGATGAGGCTGCCGCCGCCCGGAGCCCCGCTGACGGTGACGATGTCGTCGTCGTAGCGCAGGTACTCGCTGCCACCGTCGGCTTTGCGGGCGGCCGGCGCTTCTTCGCTGACAATTTTCGACACCGTGGTTCCGATGGGATCCTTGGATGTGTACGTCCTGGCGTCGCCGGAGGTGTTCTGGAGCGCGTACGTGTCTCCGATGAAGTCGCGGATGTTGCCGCCGCAGGCGGTGAGCACCAGCATCACGAGTAGGAGCGGGGCGATCAGCGCTCGCCTGGCGTTGCGTGTCATGGCTGCCACCTGCTTCGCGTCTCCACGATTACCCCGTCCTTCTCGCCCGGATACAGGTGCCACGTCTGCCAGGCCCACCCGCCCGCGTGCCCCGACTGTGCGGTCAGGGCCGTCAACGCGGTGGGGTCGCCGGGGAACGATCCGCAGATCCATCCGTCCGCCTCGGTGGCCTGACGGCGCAGCCAGTCGGCAGTTTCTTCGAGGTGGACGCGGTCGACCGTCCGGGTGTCGGACGTGAAGTGGTATCCACTCGCCCTCTCGGACACGGGCAGCGGCTGCCCGCCGACCCGCACCGCATCACACGACACCTGCTCGGTGATGTGGTGCCCGCCGAGAGAGGCTTTGACCGCGTGTGACGCACCGAGCACACCGAGGACGACGGAGTCGTCGCCGTTCACGACGGTGAGTTGTGCCAGTGGAACCGGGATTTCGGCGTTCACGACGAGACCGAGTGCGCGGGCCGTCACATCCCGTGACTCGACGTCCAGGATGTGCAACGTCATTGCGGTGGACCCGAATGGATGACGGTCAGCTCACTGCGGGTGACGGCGCGGCCCGTGGATACCTCCCACGACTGCGTCCGGGCCCAGCGCTCGAACGACAGCAGTCCGGTCTTGTCGGCGGTCTCGTAGTCCGCGTAGTCGACGATGCCGCTGGGCGCCGTTCCGGTAGTGCCTTCCGCGGTGAACGAGGCGGTACCACGCTCGATCTGCCGGTGCACCCGGTCGTCGAGGATGACGTCACCGTTCGGCTCGAGTCCGGTGCCTTCACGCCGCATCCACAGCGTCATCTCGAGGTTGCCCTCGTCGTTCTCGACGGTCAGCCACCGTTGCCCGGTCGAGCCGTCGAGCAGGTGTTCGTGCCAGATGTATCCCTCTTCGTCGAGGGTGATCGTGCCGCGCACCACGTGGTCGATGCCTGCGTACGTGATGATGTCGCCGACACCGATCTTGTACGGGTCGTATACCTCGGGGTAGTCGGCGAGCGGATCGACGCGGGCTGGGGGCGCAGACTTCTTGCCTGTCCGGCTCCGCAGAATCAGCACGATGCCGACGATCACGACAACGATCAGCAGCAACAACAGCAGCTTGGTCAACGGTCTCTCCTGGCTCGGCGGCTCCGGCACGTGAGGCCCGTGACCGGCCCCCACCGGTGTGTCACCTTACTGTGCGACGCCTCCTCCGGTCTTCCCCGAGCGCAGGACGTACCGATTGCACAAGCGATGTAGCAAAGGTTAGCCTAACCGAATGTCCGAGGGGTTCTTCCAAGGCTCGACCGACAGTGAGGGAATACATGGCCATCCCGCCGATCGCGACGTACCCGATTCCGGATGTTTCCGAAGTACCCGAATCGAAAGTCTCCTGGCGTCTCGACCCTCGACGGTCCGCACTGCTCATCCACGACATGCAGAACTACTTCATCGACGCCTACGACGTGCACTCGGAGCCGATGTCGACCGCGCTCGCCAACATGATCCGGATCCGCGAAGCATGCTCGCTTGCAGGGATTCCTGTCGTCTACACGATGCAACCGGGCGACCAACACCCCTCACGACGTGGCATTCTCGCCGATTTCTGGGGACCCGGGCTTTCGTCGGGCCGCGACACCGAGGTGATCGAACCGCTGGCACCACGCGCCGGCGACATCCAGGTGACGAAGTGGCGGTATTCGGCATTTCAGCGCACCGACCTCCGGCAGCTGCTGGGCCACCACGGTCGTGATCAGCTGATCGTCACCGGCGTCTACACGCACATGGGGTGCATGCTCAGCGCGGCCGAGGCTTTCATGTCGGACGTCCAACCCTTCCTCGTTTCCGACGCGACCGCGGATTTCAGTCGTGAAGAACATCTGATGGCATTGACATACGCGTCTAAGCGATGCGGCTCGGTGCTCACCACCGACGCCCTGGTATCCGCGCTCGCCCCCCTCGAAGTCGGCTGACCACCGCAGAGGTCGCAATCCGGAAACCCACGCCGACAAATACCAGGAGCACCGTCAGATGTCCCTCTCGATATCGTCGCCGTCCGCCGCGGAAACCGCGGAGGGCACTACAGCACTGCGCCTGACCGCTGCTCAATGTGAGTTGTGGGCCGGGCATCAGCTCGACGAGACCGGATCGGCCTACACCACAGCCGAGTACGTCGACATCGACGGAACCGTGGACATCGGGGCGCTGACGAGGGCCGTACGCACGGTGATCGACGAGGCCGAGGTGCTGTCGGTTCGGTTCGACGCCGAGCCCGATGCCGAACCCGTCGACGTACTGCAGCTGCACGATCGCAGTCCCGAGGTCGAGACCTTGGAGCTGAGCCGAGACGCCGCCCTCGAGTGGATGCGGGCGGATGTCCGCCGACCGCTCGACCTCCTCTCGGCCGGTCCGCTGGTGCGCACTGCCGTCATCCGCGTGGACACCGGTGCCCTCTGGTATCTGCGGGCCCCACACGTTCTTCTCGACGCGTACGGCTATTCGCTTCTCACGCGCCGGGTCGCCGCCCTCTACACCGCTTTCCACCAGGGCACCGATCCACGGCCCGCCCGTTTTCCCACACTGCGGGATCACGTCGAGCAGGCCCGGCAACTCGACTCCGCCCTACCCGAACCGCAGCCGCGAGCGAGCACTTCCGTCACCTTCTCCGACAGCACCCGCCGCCCGACTGCGGATCCGCACCGCGTCGCACTCACACTCGGGCCGGACGTGTCGACCGGTTTGCGCGACTCCGCCTCCGCACACGGCGCCACGTGGGCGGACGCGGTCTACGCTGCGGCCGCCGGCTACCTCGCCGCCCACACCGGCGCCGACGAGGTGACTCTCCGGGTCCCGGTGCTCGCACGCACAGGCGTGGAACTCGCGTCGCCGGTCACCGCGACGAACGTCGTGCCGCTCCGTCTCTCACTCGGCGGGCACCCCACCTTCGCCGACGTGATCGCCAGGACGACGGCCGAGCTGACGAAAGCGCGCCCGTTCCAGCGGGTCCGGAGCACCCATCGGAGTGCAGGCGGCGGGCCGGTGGTCAACGTCAAACCCTTCGACGCGGCTCTACGTTTCGGCCCGTCGGACGGTGTGATCCATCAGGTGGCCACCGGCCCGGTGGATGACGTGGTGATCTCGGTGACCGGCGCAGGCGACCACCTCACCCTCGAATGGGCCGGAAATCCGCTGGTATACAGCGCAGACGAGATGCGGGTCCACCTGCACCGGTTCGCGCAGTACCTCGAGCGAATCTCGTCCGCGCCCGGGCCGGTAGCGACCGTAGACCTCTGCGCCGCCGACGAGTGGGCGCTGTGGCAGTCGTCGGCCGGACTGCACCGGAGTAAGCAGGCCGATGCCGATGCCGATGCCGAAACGATCGTCTCCACCTTCCTTGCGCAGGCGGGCCGTCACGCGGATCGTCGGGCGGTGAACGAGCTGACGTACCGGGAACTCGCTTGCCGCAGCGGGATTCTCGCGCGTCGACTTCAGGACGCAGGCGCCGGCCGCGGCACCGTGGTGGCCGTCAGCCTGCCGAGGGGCACCGACCTGATCGTCGCGATCCTCGCTGTCCTGCGGTGCGGTGCGACCTATCTCCCCATCGATCCCTCGTCACCGGCAGAACGCGTCCGCTTCATCCTCGAAGACGCCGAACCGACTCTGGCCATCGGCTCCACCGAACTGTTGGGCCACCTACCCCGCATCTACCACCACGTCACCGAGACCGAACACTCGACCTACCCGGACAGCACGGTTCGCGCCGACGACATCGCGTACATCATCTACACGTCCGGCTCCACCGGTGTGCCCAAGGGAGTTCCCATCCCGCACCGCAACGTGATGCGCCTGTTCGCGGCGTCCCGTGAGTGGTTCACCTTCACCGCCGACGACTGCTGGCCACTGCTGCACTCGTATGCCTTCGACTTCTCCGTGTGGGAGATGTGGGGAGCCCTGCTCTACGGCGGGCGTCTCGTCACCGTCCCGGAGGATGTCGTCACCTCGCCCGCGGACCTCGCGGCGCTGCTGGTCGACGAGGGTGTCACCGTGCTGAACCAGACACCGTCGGCCTTCGGCCATCTGGTCGATGCACTCGACGCCGAGGGTGCGCGGGAGCGACTTCGCCTGCGCTACGTCGTCTTCGGCGGGGAGGAACTCGATCCCGCCGTTCTGCGTTCCTGGTTCGCCGCGGGCTCACCTGGTGACACCGAACTGATCAACATGTACGGCATCACCGAGACCACGGTGCATGTCACGGCAGCTCGGGTCACCACTCCCGATTCCGTCGACATCGGGGTTCCCCTCGGTGATCTGCGCACCTACGTCCTCGGACCGGGGCTGCGTCCGGTACCGTCGGGCATCACCGGAGAAATCTATGTGTCGGGGCCCGGTGTGTCGCCGGGGTATCTCGGCCGTCGCGGGCTGACCGCGAGCAGGTTCGTCGCCGACCCGTTCGTGCCGGGCGGGCAACGGATGTACCGCACAGGCGATCTCGCGCGCTACGACGCCACCGGTTCCCTCGACTACCGCGGCCGGATCGACGACCAGATCCAATTGCGTGGGTACCGCGTCGAACTCGGCGAGATCGCGGCCGCGATGACCGCGGTGTCCGGGGTGCGTGCCGCCGTCGCCACCGTCTATGCACCGAAGGCCGGGGACGACAGGATCGTCGGGTATGTCGTGCCCGAACCCGGGACCGATCCGGACGACATCGAGGACGCGGTGCGGGGGCACCTGATACGCACGCTCCCCGGGTACATGACACCGTCCACGCTGACGCTTCTCGAGCGGTTGCCGCTGACGTCCCACGGCAAAGTCGACAAGGCGGCACTGCCCGTCCCGCGTTGGCGTGGGGCATCCGCTGAAGGTCCCCGCACGGACACCGAACACCGCATCCTTCCCCTGTTCATCGCTGCGCTCGGGGCCGAGCAGATCGGCATTCACGACGACTTCTTCGCGCTGGGCGGCAACTCCCTGCTGGCGGCCGCCCTGGTGTCGTCGATCGGTGCGGAACTCGGTGTCGCGCTGCGAGTTGCGACGATCTTCGACAATCCCACCGTGGCCGGAGTGGCCGCGCGCGTCGACGAGACCGGGAGAACGGGCACCGCGTCCGGCCCCTTCGCGCGGAACATTCCCGAGGGCACGGCTGTGCCGTTGTCTCCCGCGCAGGAACGGCTCTGGTTCCTCGACAGCGCCGCGGGCGGCGGAACGTATCTCCTCGGCCTGGCGGTGGACTTCGACGTCGCGCCGGACTCGGACGCTCTCGCCCTTGCACTCACGGACGTCGTCACCAGGCATCAGTCGCTGCGCACGGTCTTCCCCCTCGTCGACTCCGTTCCGCAGCAGGTGGTGCTGCCCGCCGAGCAATCGAAGGTCCGCCTCGAACGGGTCGGCAACATCGGCAACATCGAAGCCCACATCTCGGCAATCACCACGGTGGGCCTCGGACTGGCCGAGCAACCACCGCTGCGCGCCGTCCTGTACGAACCGCAGCACACCCTCGTCCTGTTGATCCATCACATCATCGGGGACGAGTGGTCGCAGTCGAAACTGCTCGGCGACCTGGCCTTCGCCTACAACGCCCGCCGCGCCGGCCGCCCGCCGGTGTTCGAACCTCTCCCCCTGCAGTATCCGGATGTCGCGGTCTGGCAGCGTGAACGTGCCTCCGGCGGCCGGCTCGACTACTGGGAGAAGCAACTGGCAGGGCTGCCGCTGGAGCTCGGTTGGCGCACGGACCGGCCGCGCCCAGCGCTGCCGACCCATCGCGGTGCCAGCGTGCACCGCACCTTGCCGCCGTCGCTGCACGCCGCGATCGAAGCGCTCGCGACGGAGCGGCGCGCCAGTTTCTTCATGATCGTCCACGCCGCAGTCGCGGTGCTGCTGGAGCGACTCGGTGCCGGTGAAGACATCGCGCTGGGTGTCCCCGTCGCCGGCCGCAGCCACCCCGACCTCGACGGCATGGTGGGCTGCTTCGTCAACACCGTCGTCCTTCGCACCGATGTGTCGGGGGCTCCCACATTCGACGAGCTGCTCGACCGCGTGCGGAGGGTCGACCTCGAGGCGGTCGACCACTCCGACGTCCCCTTCAACCGTATCGTCGAACTGGTCAACCCGCCGCGGTCCAGCGCCCGCCATCCGCTCTTCCAGGTGATGCTGTCGCACTGGAAGGACGACGGTTCACCGCAGCGGTTCGACGGCGCGGAATCGTCGGTGCGGATGCTCGACGCCACGTCCGCGAAATTCGACCTGGCACTTCGCTTCCAGGAACACGCCGGTCGGGGCGGGGTCGACGTGACCATCGAGTACTCCACCGAACTGTTCGACGACGTCACCGTCGATTCACTGGCCGATCGCCTCGCCGTGGTGATTGAGCGACTCGTGGCCCGTTCTGACGAATCCATCACCAGACTCGACATCCTCACCGACGTCGAGCGTGCGCAGGTGCTCGGCACGTGGTCACACCGGGGCCACAGCATCGAGGCCCGCACGTTCGACGAGTACTTCTCCGCGCAGGTGGCCCGCACGCCGCACGCCGAGGCTCTCGCCGTGGGACGCGGTGTCCGGCCGGCGACGTCCCTTTCGTACGGCGAGCTCGATACGCGCGCGAATATGCTTGCGCGGCTGTTGATTGCGCGGGGTGCGGGACCGGGAGACGTGGTCGCCCTCGCGCTCGACCGATCAGCCGAGTTGATCGTCGCCGTTCTCGCCGTGCTGAAGAGCGGTGCCGCCTACCTACCGATCGACCCCACGTATCCGGCGGACAGGATCGCGCACATGCTCGCCGACGGCTCCCCGGTCGCCGTCGTCACCTCGTCCGTCGGGGTACCGGATCGCAGCCCGCTGGGCAGCAGCATTCCGCTGATCGACCTGGATGACCCCGAGGTTCGGACGCTTCTGTCCGCGCACCCCGCCGTACCTGTCACGGACCGTGATCGCACCCGGCCACTGCGACTCGACGACGCGGCGTATCTGATCTACACGTCCGGTTCGACGGGTGTGCCGAAGGGCGTCGTGGTTCCGCATCGCGGTATCGCGGACCTGTTGTCGTTGCAGTCGGACGTGATCGGGATGGACTCCACTACCCGGGCACTGCACTTCTCCTCGATCAGTTTCGATCTCGCGTTCTGGCAGATCATGTGGGGACTGCTGTCGGGCGGAACGCTGGTGGTCGCCACGGACGCAGACCGGGTTCCGGGTGAACCGCTCGCGCGCGTCATCCGCGACCACCGCGTGAACTTCGTGGGTGTCCCGCCATCTTTCGCGGCCGCGTTCCCGCCCGAGCATTCGATCCCCGACGGAGTCGATCTCATGCTCGGTGCCGAGAAACTCCCTGCCCAGCTGATCGAGCGGTATGCGCCCGGCCGGCGGTTGTTCAACGCCTACGGTCCCACCGAGTGCACGGTCAATTCCACGCTGGCCCTGGTGCGGCCGGGACACGAGGGCCCGGTGCCGATCGGCGTCATCGATCCGGGTAAGCATGCGTACGTATTGGATTCGGGATTGCGGCCGGTGCCACCCGGGGTCTCCGGTGAGCTGTATCTTGCCGGAGCCAGCGTCACCCAGGGTTATCGTCACCAGAGCACCAAGACCGCCGAACGATTCGTCGCCGACCCGTTCGGTGACCCCGGCACCCGCATGTACCGGACATCGGACGTGGTGTGGTGGGGCCGGGACGGGCAGATCTACTTCACCGGCCGCGCCGACACGCAGGTCAAGGTGCGGGGGTTCCGCATCGAACTCAACGAGATCGAGTCCGTGCTCGCCGGCGACCCGGACGTCGAGCACGTCGTTGTCGTGGTGCGTGAGGACCGGCCCGGAGATCAACGTCTGGTCGCGTATGCCACGTCGGTTCCCGGCGGCCGCATCGACCCCGACCAACTGCACCGCCGTGCCGCCAGCCGCCTGCCCGACTACATGATTCCCGCGGCATTCATTGCGGTCGAGGAGTTCCCGACCCTCCCGAACGGCAAGCTCGACCAGTCGTCGCTGCCCATCCCGCACCTGTCGTTGCAGGTGTCCGAGCGTGGTCCCCGCACGGCACGCGAGGAAGTGCTGTGCCAGTTGTTCGCCGAGGCACTCGGTCTCGAGCGAGTCGGTATCGACGACAGCTTCTTCGACCTCGGCGGCCACTCGCTGATGGCCGCGGGGCTGATGAGTGAGATCTCGAAACGGCTGTCCGTGACCGCGACGGTGGCGTCATTGTTCGCCGCGCCGACCGTCGCGCAACTCGCCGGCCGCCTCGACGACGATTCCGACGCCGACGCGCTCGCCGTCCTGCTGCCGTTCCGCACCGAGGGCTCCCGGCCGCCCGTGTTCTGCTTCCACCCTGCAGGCGGGATCAGCTGGGGGTATTCGGGACTGCTGCGGCACATCGACCCCGACTACCCGCTGTACGGGGTGCAGGCGTCGAACCTGTCGACCTCGTCCCGCCCACCCGAGACCCTTCAGGACATGGCCGCCGAGTACCTCGAGCACATGCGCGCGGTGCAACCGACCGGGCCGTACCACCTCCTCGGCTGGTCGCTCGGCGGCGTGGTGGCACACGCCATCGCGGGCGCGCTCCAGGAGCAGGGTGACGAGCTGGGCATGCTGGTGATGCTCGACTCCTTCCCGTCCGACGCCTGGGCGTCCATGCCGACGGAGCAGGACGCGCTGGCCGCACTGCTGTACATGGTCGGGTACGACCCGGAACCGCTTCTCGCGGAGGGACTGACGAGGCAGCAGGTGATCGACATCCTCCGCGGCGAGGGCAGCGCCCTCGCCGGCATCAACGAGCACACCCCCGCTGCGATGATCGACAACTTCGCCAACGCCGTGCGCCTCGAGTCCGAGCCCTCGCAGATCGTCGTCAATTCCGACCTGCTCTTCTTCACGGCGGCACGCAATCCCGCCACTGCGGCCACGCACCGACTCTGGGAGCCCTTCGTGAACGGCACGATCGTCAATCACGACCTCGACTGTGAGCACAAGGACATGACCCAACCCCGCTGGATCGGGGAGGTCGGCACGGTGGTGAACGAAGCACTGGCCGCGTTCGGCTCACACACCCCACAGACCCATCAAGTAAGAGAACAGGGAGATCGATGACAACGTCCGGAAGATATTGGCGCAGAGCCGGGATCGTGATGCTCGCGGCAACCGCTCTGCTGGCCGGTGCCTGCAGCGAGTCGACATCCGACTCGACCGACTCGACGGCATCCGCCACCGGACAGGCCGATGCGTCGGCCTTCCCGGTGTCGATTTCGTCGGCACTGGGCACCGCCGAGATCGCGGAAGCCCCCCAGCGTGTGATCACGCTCGGCTGGGGCAGCGAAGATGCCGCACTCTCGCTCGGCGTCGTTCCCGTCGCCGTCCAGAACATGAAGTCCGATACCGGAACCGACGACGGCCTCCTGCCGTGGTCGCGCGCACGCCTCGAGGAACTCGACCCGAACGCCGAGCCCACACTGCTGACGGCGTCGAGCAAGGAGATGCCGTACGAGCAGATTGCATCGCTCGATCCTGATGTCATCCTCGCCGTGCACTCGGGACTGAACCAGGAGCAGTTCGACAAGCTGTCGGCCATCGCGCCCACGGTGGCATATCCGGAACGGCGCTGGGCGACCAGCTGGGAAGACCAGATCACCACCGTCGGAAAGGCTCTCGGACGGTCCGCGCAGGCCGAGGAACTGGTCACGAAGACGCAGGAGACGCTGGCCGAGCAGAAGTCGCAGCATCCCGAGTTCGCCGGCAAGACCGTGGCGTTCGGCAGCGGCACCGAGCCGGGCTCGTACAACTTCTATTTCGACACCGATCCGCGGCTGAAGATGCTCGCCAGCCTCGGATTCACCGTCGACCCACTCGCGCAACAGCTTCGGGAGAAGAGCGACCAGACCAAGTTCGCGGCTCCGGTCAGCCTCGAACTGCTGCCCACGTACAACCCGGATGTACTGCTCGCGTGGTATCTGTCGCCGGAGTTGCAGAACGAGGTGCAGTCGAACCCGCTGTTCGCCGGTCTGAAGTCGGTGCGCACCAACTCCTACCTCGGCCTGACCGACCCGCCGCTGGTGTTCGCGTCGAGCTCACCGAATGTCCTGAGCATGCCGTGGCTGCTCGAGAAGCTGGTTCCGCAGCTCTCGCAGGCCGCGAACAACGTCTCGACCAGCTAGTTTCTTCCCAGAGTCACTGTGCCGCCGCCGAGACGTCCTCGGCGGCGGCACTGCTGTAGGTGCGCAGTCCCTTCAGGACGAGTGCCAGGACGGCGAGCACGGCGATGCCACCGGCTCCGTAGAGCAGGAATGCTTCCCGCGGCCCGACTGCGGCACCGACGGCACCGGCGACAAGTGCTCCGGCTGCCGAACCGGTGGAGATCTGCGCACCCCACACACCGGCGACGCGGCCCCGGTATTCCTCCGGCGTCTCGGTCTGAATCACGGCGTATCGCAGGATGTCACCGACTACCCGCCCGAATCCGTGTGCCGCCAGGCCGAGGAACGTGACGGCGAACATCGGCACGGCGCCGACTCCCACCAGGCCTCCCGCTGCGATCATCGCGGCCAGAAATACCACGAGTCCGCCTCGACGGGCCGTCCCGGTCCAGCCGCTGGTGAGCGATCCGGTGAGAGCGCCCACGGCGGGGGCGCTGTAGAGGAATCCGGTTGCGGCGGGGCCGGTGTGGAGCACCTCGCTCGCATAGGCGGGCAGCAGAACGTTCCAACCCGTCAGCATCATCGCGCAGAAGCCCACGAGCAGAGTGCCGCCCACCACGGAATCCTTGGCGGCGTAGGTGAACCCGCTGGCGATCGAACGCAGGGGACCCTCGGTGTTCTTGACAGGTGGTGGCAGCGAGGGCAACCGAGCGATGCAGTAGGCGGTGATCGCCGAGGAGACAGCGGCGAGCACGTAATTCGTGCCCACCGACGTGGTCGCGATGATCACGCCGCCGATCGCCGGCGACGCGACGGTGCCGAGGTCGGCCATGACCGTCATCAGTGCCCCAGCGGCCGCCATCTTGTCCTTCGGCAGCAGCGACGGGATCACGGCCATCAGAGCCGTCGACGAGATCCCGCCTGCCAGTCCCTCGATCACGCCACACAGGTAGATCACCCACAGCTGCGGCGTCGGCAGAAACGCGTTGACCGCCAGGATCGCGAAGGCGATACCCGCACTGGCTCGCGCGAGGGCGATCACGGGTCGTCGGTCGTACCTGTCCGCGATCACTCCACCGAACAACGTTCCGATGAACACCGACGATCCGACGACGATGCTGGCCGCGCCGACCGAGAGTGTGGAACCGGTCATGTCGTACACCTGCAGCGGCACCGCCACGAGCAGCAGTCCCAGGCCGAAGATCGAAATGGTACGGGCAACGAAGATGTACCGGAATTCGCGACTCGTCCGTAACGGTGTCAAGTCGATTGCGTACCTCGAGAATCCAGCCATCGTCATCCATTCACACTCGGTTGCAGCAGTTCGCCGTTCCCGCTCGCGGAAGCGACGAACTATGCTTAGGCTTCACTAACCCAGCAACCTACCCCATGTCGCCGAAGACGCTCAACGAGTCGAGTTCCGAGCGACGAACCGGAGGGAAACCAGTGAGCTCTGCCCCGAAGACCGCACTCAGCCGGAACCGGATTCGCGAGGACGTCGCCGACGTGCTCGGCGTTCCGGTGACCGAACTGGACGATTCGGCGAACCTCCTCGACGAGGGCATGGACTCGGTGCGCGTCATGGCGCTGGTGGAGCGGTGGCGGATGGCCGGCGCCTCCGTCGATCTGGTGGACCTCGTCGGCGAACCGACCCTCGACGCCTGGTTCGACGTCACTGCGGCCCGATGAGCGCGCCCCGCCTCCCACTTGTTCTGCGGGTCGCCGACATTCGCCCGGTCACCCCACGGATGACGTGTGTCCGGTTCGCCGGGACGGAGGTACTCGACTACGCCGCGGGATCGTGTGTACCCAACATCAAGTTGTGCTTTCCGCATCCCGTGCACGGACTGCTACTTCCTGATCCCGACGTGGACGGCCGCTACCAGTGGCCGGAGCCCGAGGGACGGCAACTGGTACGCACGTACACGGTGCGACGGCTCAGCCGGGAGAATGCCGAACTGGACGTGCATTTCGTCGACCACGGCGACGACGGTGTCGCTGCAGAGTGGCTCCGGAGCGCCGCGCCCGGTGATCGGCTGGGTGTGCTCGGCGGCGGCGGTAAATCGATCCGTCCCGCGCAGTGGTACCTGCTGGCGGGTGACGAGTCGGCACTTCCCGCCATCGCGACCATCCTCGAGGACCTGCCCGCCGATGCGTCGGGACGGGTGCTGATCGACGTCGCCGACGAACACGAGCGCCAGGATCTACGTCATCCGGCCGGTGTCGAGGTGGAATGGCTGTACCGCCGCGGCGGTACCAGTCGCCTCGCCGACTCCGTCCGTGCCACTGTCCTGCCCGCGGACCGGTCCGCGATGTTCGCGTGGGTGGGTGCCGAATCCGCGACGGTCCGCGAACTCCGCCGATACCTGCGCACCGAGGTCGGGCTCGATCGGTCCCAGGTGCTGCTCATCGGGTACTGGCACCGCGGCATGTCCGAATCGGCGTACAAGGCGGCCGCCGACAACGACCGGGACCCGGCCGAGTCCTCGAGTCGACCCGGCATTTCCCGGACGACCGCCTAGGCTTGACCCGGCTGGTCGGGTGTGCGGGTCGACCGGTGTCGACACGGGAGGACGCGAGGGGCAATGGCACACGAGACGAGCGGGTCCGGCAAGACGAGCGTGCTTCGGACACCACGCTTCTGGATCGCACCACTGCTGCTGGTGTCGATCGTCATTTCGCTGTTGGCCGCGCTGTACATGGGCGGCATGCTCGACCCCACCAAGAATCTCGACCACTTCCCGATCGCGCTGGTCAACCAGGACGAGGGTGACACGTTACCCGGCTCGACTCCGCCCCAGCAGCAGAACCTCGGCGACCAGATCGAGGCAGGGCTGATCGAGGGTGTCGACCCCGAGAAGGTGGAACTCCGGCAGATCGGAATCGCCGAGGCGCAGTCGAAACTCGACAACGGTGACCTCTACGGTGCCATCGTCATTCCGAGCGACTTCACGAAACGCACGTTCATCCTGGCTCAGGCGAGTGTGATTCCCGGTGACGTGGAGCGGCCTGTCATCACCATCTACACCAATCCGCGCGCAGGAACGATCAGCGCCAATCTGGTGTCGAACATCGGTCAGATGGCGATGGACAAGGCCAATCAGACGATGGGCGAGCAACTCACCGCCCAGGTGACGCAGCAACTCGCGGCCACCACACCCGATGCCCAGCTGTCGGGGGCCAGCCGGCTCGTCCTCACCGACCCCATCGACGTCCGGACCGTCGCTCACAACCCGCTGCCCGAAGGCACCGGATACGGTCTGGCGGCGTTCTACTACGCCCTGCTCCTCGTTCTTGCGGGATTCACCGGCGCCACCATCGCGAGCACTCTCGTCGACGGCATGCTGGGATTCACCCCTACGGAGGTCGGGCCGCTGTACCTGCACAACGAGGCGGTGCCTATTTCGCGTTTCAATACCTTGCTGGTCAAGTGGGCCCTCATGACACTGCTCGCGGGAATCGTTTCCGGGCTGTACTTGTGGATCAGCTCGGCCCTGGGACTGCCGATCACGGACCCGCTGGCCCTGTGGGAGTACGGCGCTTTCGCCATCGCCGCTGTGGGTATCACGGCCATGTCGGTGATGGCCGCGTTCGGCAATCTCGGGCTGCTCATCAATCTGATGATCTTCGTCGTCCTCGCGCTGCCCTCCTCGGGAGGAACCATCCCGCTCGAGGCTGCACCACGCTTGTACACCTGGCTCGGCGAATTCGAGCCGATGCACCAGATCTACATCGGGGTGCGCGCCATCTTGTTCTTCGGTGCGAAGGGCGACGCAGGACTCATCCATGCAGTGTGGATGACCGCCGGAGGTCTGCTCATCGGCCTGATCTTCGGGGCCGTCGTCACCCGGTTCTACGACCGTAAGGGCCTGCATCGCCGACACAAGGCACCGAACGCACCCGAACCGGTGGACGTGGCCGGAGCGTAGATCAGGCGGAGGAACTCGACCAGTACGTTCCGAACTGTTCGTACCAGGGATGCAGGGCCGGCGCGGCCGCCAGGATCCTTTCGACGAACTGATCGGGATCGCCGAGTTCGGACACTCTGACTCCCCGAGCCTTGTAGTCGGCGAATGTGGAGTGGAGTCCGGCGATCACCTTGTCGGTGACCGACCGCTCGAACTCCTCGATGGTTGCCATCGGATGCGCCTCCTTCCGGCGAGAAGCATCTTGCCTCAGTGTACTGCCCTACCTGCGGGTTTCCTCGCTGCCGACGGGGACGTCCCGGCCCTGTCGGAGGTGGGGAGCAGACTGGGCCCGTGAGAGTGGTGATGGTTCCGGACGCCGATGGTGGTGCGACGACGATCCGCACCGATCCGGCCGGGGTTCCGCTCGAATCGCCACGACATCACTCCGACGCCGCGGCTGTTGTGCGCGACATCGAAGCCGCCGATCATCCCCGCTGGATCTGGGCCGGCACCGCGGCCGTCTACCCCTCGTTGCTGCGGGCCGGAATACGGGTGGGGCGTTGTCACGACCTCGCCCTCACCCACGCGATCCTGAGCATGCGCGACGGGGTTCCGGCGCCGCCCGCCGAGGAACCGCTGACCGACGATCGTCTCGGCCTGTTCGACACCACACCGGTCGCCGATCCTGAACAGGTGGTCGCCAATTTCGCTGCACAACGGAAAACGATCGGCACCGATTCCCGGCTGGATCTGCTGGTGGCGGCGGAGTCGGCAGGCGCGCTCGCCGCCGCGGAAATGGGTTTCGACGGATTACCCTTCTCGACTCCCGCCCACGAGGCGTTCCTCGAAGCCGCACTGGGACCGCGCCCGGTGGGGTACGACCTTCCCCAACGCATCCAGACAGTGTCCGCCGAGATCGGTGCGGCGTTCGGCCGCAGCATCAACCCGGCGTCCCATGTGGAGGTAATCGACGCCTTCCGCCGCGAGGGCATCGAACTGGTGTCGACGCGCAAGCATCTGCTGCGCGAGATCGACCATCCCGCCGTGCCCCTTCTCCTGCATCACCGCGACCTGTCGAAGTTGTTCAGCACCAACGGCTGGCAGTGGCTCGACAGCTGGGTCCGCGACAACCGCTTCCGGCCGGTCTACGTGCCCGGTGGTGTGGTGTCCGGCCGCTGGGCAAGTCGTGGTGGCGGGGCGCTGCAAATTCCGAAGCCGCTCCGGTCGAGCGTGATCGCCGACCCGGGTCACACCTTCGTCATCGCCGACGCCGGTCAGCTCGAGCCCCGCATTCTGGCGGCCATGTCGGGTGACCCGCGCATGGTGGCGGCGGCGGGCGCGGACGACCTGTACGCGCCGGTAGCCGCAGAGACGTTCGACGGTGACCGCGCCAAGGCCAAGGTGGCGATCCTCGGCGTTCTGTACGGTGCCACGGCGGGTGAAGCCCGTTCGCTACTCACCCTGCTGCGCACGCGTTTCCCTGTCGCGGTCGAGTACGTGGAAAAGGCAGCCCGGGCAGGCGAACGGGGTGAGGTGGTGCATTCGTGGCTCGGCCGGGCCTGCCCACCGCCCGCACCCGATTTCTGGTCACACGGTGACGCCCGTTCGCGTGGGCGGTTCACGCGCAATTTCGTCGTGCAGGCCACCGCCGCCGAATGGGCGCTCTGTGTGCTGGCCGATCTGCGACGCCGGCTCGCCGACGATTTCGACAGCGAGCTCGTCTTCTTCCAGCACGACGAGGTGATGGTGCACACCCGGAACCCGGAGACGGCTACCCGGCACGTTCTCGGAGCCGTCGACGTGGCCACCCGCCTTCTCTTCGGTGACACGCGGGTGCGGTTTCCCATGGACGTGGCGGTGCGGGACTGCTACGGCGAGAGTTCTATCGAGCCCTGACCACACCAATTTCCGGTGTCGCCGACGGGCTACGCGTGGTGTACTGGGACCCATTGCTGGTGGGGGCGGCGAAGGAGAACCCATGACCAAGTTGGATTCGACGGGCGCGAGCACAAGCGGTGAGGCGCCGCGCAAATTCCGCTGGCCCGCGTTCACCATCGTGGCCATCGCGATCATCGCCTTCTTCGCGGGGGGATTCGGTGGGTCGTTCCAGGGAAAGCTGACCGAGGTCCAGAAGAACGACAACGCCGCCTACCTGTCGAGTACCGCAGAGTCGACCGTCGTCACCAACGAGTCGTCGAAGTTCCTCACAGTGGAGACGATTCCCGGCTTCGTACTGTTTCACCGCGACTCGGCACTCACCGATCAGGACAAGGCTGCCATCGCGCAGGCCCGCGAGGACATTGCCGCCGTCGAGGGCGTCGATGCGGAGGGGATGTCGCAACCCCAGTACTCCGAGGACGGCACCACCGCGTCGATTTTCGTTCCCCTCGTCGCAAAGGAGAACGGCACTGCCGTCGCCGGTGACGTGCTCGCCACCACGGAACAGGATGTGCTCACCGCAGCCGAGAACGCGGCCGTCGGGCTCGAGGTGCTTCCCGCGGGGCCAGGTGGTCTCCTCGTTGCCTTCATCGACGCGTTCGCCGGGCTCGACGGCGCCCTACTCGGTGCCGCCCTGCTCGTCGTCGTCCTGATCCTGCTGGTGGTGTATCGGTCCCCGGTGCTGTGGTTCTTCCCGCTCTTCTCGGCGCTACTCGCCCTGGGCCTGGCGTCGATGGTGATCTACTTCCTCGCGAAGGCGGAGGTGCTCACGCTCACCGGTCAGAGCCAGGGCATTCTCTTCGTCCTGGTCATCGGTGCGGGCACCGACTATGCCCTGCTCCTGATCTCTCGGTATCGAGAGGAGCTCCATCTCTATCCCAGCCGGTTCGACGCGATGGCCAAGGCCTGGAGGGAGTCGGCTCCCGCCATCACGGCGTCCGCGGTCACCGTCATCCTGGGCCTGCTGTGCCTGACATTTTCGGAGCTCAATTCCAACAAGAGTCTCGGTCCCGTGGCGGCCATCGGCATCGCCTGCACGTATTTGGTGATGATGAGCTTCCTGCCGGTGGCTCTGGCCACCGCCGGCCGATGGGTGTTCTGGCCACGCAAACCTCGGGTGGACGAGGCAGCGGATCTCACCACGCACGGTCTGTGGGGCAAGATCGCCGCCCAGGTCGGCAGCAAGGACCGGCCGTTCTGGATCGGTACGACAGTGCTGTTGGCCGCACTGTTCCTGGTGGGCATCGGCAGTTTGAAGACGGAGGGGCTGACGTCCTCGGAAAGCTTCACCAACCGCCCGGACGCCGTCGTCGGGCAGGAACTCTACGACTCCAAGTTCGATCCGGGCGCCGGCGCTCCGGCCGTCATCCTCACCAACGCCGCCCAGACGCAGGCAGTCATCGACGCGGTCAGTGCTGTCGACGGGGTATCGAAGGAGCCCGGCGCAGTGTGTCCACAGGTCGACGTGGCGAAGCTGTCCGCACTGGTCAAGGCGAACCCCGAGGCGGTGGCGTCGGCCGCAGCAGGACAGACGGGCTGCCCGCCCGACTTCCTCACCGCAGCGCCGATCGACGGTCGCATGGTGGTCAACGCGACTCTCGCCGACTCGTACGATTCCCCGGAAGCCCTGGCGACCGTGGAGCGACTACGTGAGACGGTGCACGCCGTTCCCGGCGCCGACGGCTTGGTCGGTGGAGGCACCGCAACCACCCTCGACGTGCAGACGGCGTCCGTGCACGACCGGAACCTGATCATCCCCATCGTGCTCGTCGTCATCTTCCTGGTGCTGGCCGTGCTCCTGCGCGCACTGCTGGCACCGGTCATCCTCATCGCCACGGTGGTGTTGTCCTTCGCCGCGACTCTGGGCGTATGCGGGTTCTTCTTCACACACGTCTTCCACTTCGCCAACGCCGATCCGGCGTTCCCGCTGTTCGCGTTCGTATTCCTCGTGGCACTGGGCATCGACTACAACATTTTCCTGATGACCCGTGTGCGCGAGGAAACCCAAGAGCACGGCACACGGTCGGGCGTGTTGCGCGGACTGGCGGTCACCGGTGGCGTGATCACGTCGGCCGGTGTCGTCCTCGCAGCAACGTTCGCGGTGCTGGGTGTGCTACCTCTGGTGTTCCTCGCCGAGGTCGGTTTCGCGGTGGCCTTCGGCGTGCTCCTCGACACGATCATCGTGCGCAGCATCCTCGTTCCCGCCCTCTCGCACGACATCGGCAAGAAGATCTGGTGGCCGTCCGATTTGGCAAAGGCAAAGGACTAGGTTCCCGAAAGCGAAGGGCTAGAACGCCTCTGCGGTCCAGAGGTGGAAGAGGGCATACGCACGCCACGGCCGCCACGCCTCGGCGAGAGCGGCAGCTTCGCTGCCCTTACCCACCCCGAGTGCCCGCCTGAGAACGAGGTCGTCGGCAGGAAACGCGTCCGGGTCGCCGAGCACTCGCACCGTCAGATAGTCCGCCGTCCACGGTCCGATTCCGGGCAGCGCGAGTACACCGGCCCGGAACTTCGCCGGTTCGGTGTCGGCATCGAGCTGCAACCCGTCCGCGGCGGCGTGCGCAAGCGCATGCACAGTGCGTGCCCGGGCGCCGGTCAGACCGATCGCCGAACGCAACTCCTCCGGCGATCGATCGGCCAGTACCTCGGGTGCGGGAAACGCACGGAACTCGCCGTGCACCGGCGGCCCGTAGGCAGCGACCAACCGGGCACCGAACGTCCGCGCCGCGGCGAGCGATACCTGCTGGCCCAGCACGGTGAGGACTGCGGTCTCGAAGCCGTCGACGCTGCCCAGCCGGCGGAGTCCCGGCCGCAAGGTCACCAGCGAAGCGAGTTCCGGGTGCCGGCCGAGTGCGGCGTCGATCGCGAGCGGGTCTGCGTCCAGATCGAGCCAGCGGCGAACGATAGCGGTCAACTCCCCGACATCGGTGGGATGCGCCGGGACGATGTGGGTCTCGACATGCCGTTTCTCGGGGCGGACGACAACGGTCACCAGGGCGGGTCCGTGCGCGGCGTTCACCACGCGTGTGTGGGCGCCGGTGTCGGGATCGTGCCGCTCGAGACCGGCGATGGTGTGGGCTCGCAATGCACTCCACAGCGGAGCGTGGGTGAAGGGGTCGCGGTAGGGCAGGAGAACCCTCACGCTGCGGCTTCCAACGTCAGTAGCAGGGACTTCGCTGCGGTCCCGCCCACGTACTGGCCGAGGCTGCCGTCGCTGCGCACCACTCGGTGGCAGGGCACCACCACCGGCAGAGGGTTTGTCGCGCAGGCGGTTCCGACGGCCCGCACGGCGCGGGGACTGCCCGCAGCGGCCGCGACGGTGGCATAGCTCCACGTCTGGCCGTAGTGGATCTCGGGTAGGTGGGTGAGCACCTCCCGCCGGAAGCCCTTGGCCAGGCGGAAGTCGAGCGGGACGTCGAACGACATGCGTTCCCCCCGGAAGTACTCCTCGAGTTCGCGGGCCACCGCGTCCAGCCGGGCCGGCGCGCGGAGTATCCGGGGACTGATGCGCTCGGCGAGTGTCTGCAACACGGCATCGTGGCCCTCGCCGGCAAAGGCGACACGCACCAGGCCCCGGTCGGTCGCGGCCAGCAGCAGCGAACCGACAGGACTGTCCACGGTCCGGTACGCGACGTCGAGGAGTCCGGCGTCGTCGGCGGCGGCGGTGAGCTTGGTGCGGAGTCGTCGTTCGACATCGGAATCCGATACCGACAACGCGTCGATGATGTCCGGAATGGTGTTCATCCTCTTTCTCCACTCACTCTGTCTCCCCGAATCGAGATCGAGCGGGACCTACGCAGTGCCGCAATACCGTCGGCCGCGGCGCGTCTGGCAGCGTCCGGCGAGTTGCCGAGAATCACCGCGATGTCGGCGTAGGGCAATCCTGCCAAGTAGCGGTAGGCCACGGCTGCGCGTTGTTTCATGGGCAAGGCGCCCACCGCCTCCCACAATTCGGGGTCGCCGCTTCCGGGCAGCCCGCGGTCGGTGGTCTGCTCGGGAACGTGATTCGTGGGAACTGCCCGGCGTTCCCGGGCCCGAATGTGATCGATCGCCTTGCGGTGCGCGATGGTCACGAGCCAGGCCTCGACGTTACTTCCAGGCCGCAGATCGGGATACGCGCGCATGGCGGCGAGAAACGTGTCCGACCAGGCGTCCTCGGCGTCTATCGGACCGACCACCGCCCGGCAGACCCGCAACACCGTGGGGCCGTGCTCGGCCACGATCTGCTCGAACGGAATCAGGCCCATCGGCTCAGCCGGATTCCCGCCCGTTCCGCTTCGCGGGTCAGCAGGAAACGCTTGCGGTCGAGCCCTCCCGCATACCCCGTGAGGCTGCCGTCGGTTCCGACGACCCGGTGGCACGGAACGATGATGCTGATCGGATTCTTGCCGTTCGCCGCGGCCACCGCCCGGATCGCCGTGGGACTGCCGAGCGCCTCCGCCAATTCGCGGTACGTCCACGTCTGCCCGTACGGGATGGTCCGCAGCGTGTCCCATACCCGCTGTTGAAACGGTGTGCCGCGGGCGGCGAGGGGCAGCGTGAACTCGGTGCGTCCACCGTCGAAGTACTCGGTGAGTTGTGTCGCGGCGGCTTCGAAACCGCCGCCGCCGCGTTCACCGAAAGTCGCGACATCGGGCTGATGCCGATGTTCGGCCATGTAGATGCCGCTGAGAATCCCGTCCACGCTGACCAGCGTGAGGGGACCGATCGGGGAATCGATGACGGTGTGTGCTGCTCGTTCGGCATTCACGGGAACAATCCTTCCAGGTGTGCTGACCTCTGACAGGTAGACGCCTGGGAACGCCGAAACGTGAGATCACCCCGATGTCCCATTCTCGCGGGACCGTCGTGAGACGGCCCCGCGAGGGCATCAGGCAGGATGTGGGAATGGCTCTCGCATTCCCCAGCCCCGACGACCTCGTGCGCACCGCCACGGGTATGGCCCGCTGGTCGATGGACACTGCTGGTTTCGCTGCCTCACTCCCCGATCGGGTCGCCGCGCTGCTCGACCGAGTGGAGGTGCTCATCACCCGGATCGAGGCGATCAGCGAACGCGCCGAAATGGCCGTCGCCAAGGCGAACGAGGTAGCCGACCGAGCCGCGACCGTGGTCACCTCGAGCACGGAGGTGTCCACTTCGGCCCAGACCCTGATCGGCCTGTACGAGCCGCTCGCAACCAAGGCGGCGCCGATGGCGGCACGGTTCGTCGACGACCTGTCGGAGGACGAGATTCACGCGGCGATCGGGTTGGTGAATCATCTGCCCGAGCTGACACTGCGCATGGAGGGGTTGCTGCCCATTCTGGCGAGCCTCGACACGGTGTCCCCGGAGATTCACCTGCTCCTCGAGGAAGTGCAGGGTGTGCGTCAGGCGATCCAGGGCGTTCCCGGCTTCAAGTTCTTCCGTAAGCGCGGCGAATCGAAAGAGGACGACGAGGTCTGACGCCCGCTCAGGCCCGGTACCCGTCCGTTCCCGCGCGCCCGACGACGATCTTGGGCACCACCGCGCGGGACGACAGTCGCAGCAGCGCGTCGACCAGTTCGACGATGTCGTTTACCTCGATCATCGACTCCGGCGGAATCTTGTCGTGGGTCCACGCGGACATGTCGGTGTCGACGAACGCGGGAGCCAGGGCGGTAGCGGACACTCCGTTGCCCGACTCCTCCACGTTCAGTGTCTCGACCAGTGACATCAGGGCGGCTTTGGTGGCCCCGTAGACGGCCAGTCCCGCTTCGGCGTAGACGCCGGTGATCGAGGCCAGGGCGATGACTTTGGCGCCTTTCGCCGGATTCTCGGTCGCCGCGGTCCGGAGCATCGGCAGCGCCTGTTGCAGCAAGCTGAACGGGGCCCGCAGATTCACATCGACGCTCTTGGCGAAGCGGCGCATCGGAAACTCGCCGATCGGCCCGGCCGTCCCCACACCCGCGTTGAGCACCAACGCATTCAGTGAACCGAAGGTGTCGGCATGCGCGGTTACCACGCGACCGGCGGAGGCTTCATCGGCGAGGTCGCCGGCCACGACGACCACCTCTTTCGCGCCGGCCGCGCGCAGCTCGGCTGCCACGACCTCGAGACGCTCGACGTCACGAGCACTGAGGGTCAGCCCGTAACCCGCTTCGGCGAGGCGGGTGGCGATACCGCGACCGATTCCGCGCGACGCTCCCGTGATCAGTGCAGACCTGCTCATGCGGACCTCCCCTTCAGTGCGCGTAGTCCGGCGTCGACGAGCGCGGGCACCGCCTCACCTGCCTTGTCGAATCCCTCGGCTGCAGTGGCACCCGCGCGGTACCGGTGGTGGATGCCCTGGGCAATGACGGCCAGTTTGAAATTGGCCAACGCCAGGTAAAAATTCCAATTCTTCAGTTCACGTCCGGACGCCGCGGTGTACCGCTGGGCCAGATCGTCAGCGGACGGCATCCGCGGACTCGTCCACGCCGCTGCTTCACCGAGCACGAGGTCGAAGGCGGGTGCGCGATAGACGCACATCAGCGCCACATCGGTGAGAGGGTCGCCGAGAGTCGACAGTTCCCAGTCCACTACCGCCGCAACCTTGGTCACGTCTGCGGCCGACAGGATGGTGTTGTCGATTCGGTAGTCGCCGTGCACGATCGACGACTCCGACCCGTCGGGCACGGATTCCGCGAGAGCGGCGTGCAGACGATCGACGTCGGCCGAATCCTCCGTCTTGACCCTGGCCCACTGGCCCGCCCACAGCTTCACCTGCCGGGTGACGTATCCGTCCGGGCGCCCGAACTCTCCCAGGCCGACGGCCTGATAGTCCACGTTGTGCAGTTCACCGATCACCCGGACCAGTTCGTCCACACAGGAGTCGATTTCGTTGTCGGACAGCGCATCGAACTCCGACTGGGTGCGGATTACCTGTCCCGTGACATGTTCGACAACGGTGAAAGGGGCTCCCATCACGCTGTTGTCCTCACACAGCGCCACCGTGGCTGCGACGGGAACGCTCGTGCCCTGCAGCGCCGACGTGACCCGATACTCGCGGGCCACGTCGTGCGCGGACGGTGTGAGCCCCGCGGTGGGCGGCCTTCGCAGCACCCACCGCGAGGAGTCGTCGAAAACTGTGTAGGTGAGGTTGGACTTTCCGCCGGAGATCAGTTCGGCCCGCAGTTCGCCGTCGAGCGGAACCTGCGACTCCGTCAGGAACTTCTCCAGGGCAACGAGGTCGAGCCCGCGATGCTCGGTCATGCCCCCGCCTCGCGCGCCGCTTTCTTCGCGGCACCGATGACGCGCTTGGCGATCGCCCAGCGATGCACCTCGGACGGGCCGTCGTACACCCGGAAGGGACGCACCTCACGGGAGAGCCGTGCGAGAGGCAGATCGCCGGACACACCGAGACCACCACACATCTGGATCGAGCGGTCGACGATCCGGAAGATCGCCTCTGCGGCATAGGTCTTGGCGATGGACGTGGCGTTGCTCGCGTGCCCGCCCTGATCGAGTTCCCAGCACGCCTGTGTCAGCAACGCCCGAGTAGCGGCAATGTCGATCTCGTTGTCCGCGACCATCTTCTGGACCATGCCCAAATCGCCCAGCTTTCCGCCGAACCCTTCACGCCGAGCAACGTGGGCCACCGCGACATCGTGACCGCGCCGCGCCGCACCGAGCCAGCGCATGACGTGCGTCATCCGGGCCGGGCCGAGCCGCACCTGCGCGTACGCGAATCCCTGGTCCACCTCCCCGAGCACACCGCTGTCGGGTATGAACAGATCGTCGAAGAACACCTCGCAGTGGCCTCCGATCATGGACTTGTCGAGCGTGTCGATGTGCCGGCCCACTTTCAGACCGGGCACGTCGGCTGGAGTGAGGAACATCGTGGCGCCACCGCGGTCGCCGGGCTGCCCCGACGTGCGCGCGAAAATGATGAAGAATCCGGCACCGTCGGCGCCGGTGATGAAGTACTTGTGCCCGTTGATCTTCCACCCACCGGGCACCTTCTCAGCCCTCGTGGTCAAAGCCGACGGATCGGACCCAGCGCCCGGGGAGGGCTCGGTCATGGCGAAAGCCGACCGCACGTCACCGTGGGCGAGGGGAGCGAGGAACTGCTCCTTCTGCTCCGCGCTGGCGATGTGCGCGAGCATGTGGACGTTGCCCTCGTCGGGCGCGCCGATGTTCAACGCGATCGGGCCGAACAGCGAGTAGCCGGCTTCCTCGAAGACCGGGGCGCGGTCCGTCATGTTCAACCCGTGTCCGCCGTATTCGACGGGAGCGTGCGGGGCGAAGACACCGGCCTCCTTGGCGGCCTTCTGCAGCTCGACTCGCAGGGTGTCGCCACCTGCCGCGGTGATGTCGCCGCCGTGTTCGTCCTCGACAGGCAGCACCACCTCACGGGTGAACGCCCTGGTCTTCTCGACCAGCGCCGTCACCTCCGGCGCATAGGTCAGATCGATCGCCACCACTACCTCCAGTCAATACGAACACCGGGACCGACCGATCACTCGCTCGGTCGCATCAGAGTCGACAATCCCACAGGAACACGACCTGGTCAAGACGTCAGTCGACGGCCCCTACCGTGCTACGAGCAATCACCAGATACCGCTCGACGATTTCATCGGGCGACAACGGCCCGTCCTCGCGGTACCACGTGGCGACCGAGACACACATCGTCACGACAGCGCGGCTCGCATCCTCCGGGAAGGGTGTTCGGAACAGGCCGGCTGCGACGCCGTCGCGCACGATGTCGTCGACCAGCTGCTGCTGCTCGTCCCGCAGGGCTATGTAAGCCTGCCTGCTGTCCGGCTCCATGCTCCGCGTCTCCCGAGAGGCAACGAAGGACTGTTCACGCCGATACATGTGAAAACGCAGCAGGGATTCGATCACCGCGTCGAATCGCTCGCCAGGAGTCGACCCCGCCTCGGCGACGGCCGCGCGACTGCGGTCGAGCAGGTCACGCATCACCGCGTTGGTCAACCCCACGAGCAGTGCCTGCTTCGAGGGGTAGTGATGGTAAAGGCCGGGTACGGACAGTCCGGCACGGGCCGCGATCTCACGAATCGAGGCGCCGTCGTACCCTTTCTCGACGAACGCAGCCAGGGCGGCCGCCAGAACCTTGGACAACCCCTGGTCCGTGTATTCGCGCCACGAACTACCGGCCTCCGTGCCGTTAACCGTCATGGGACATACGGTAGAGCGTCCCCTCAGTAGTCGTCGTCCGAGTACACGATCAGCCCACGCAGGTTCTTCCCGTCGAGCATGTCCTGGTATCCGTCGTTGACCTGCTCGAGGCGATATGTCCGGGTCACCAGCTCGTCGAGCTTCAGCGTTCCGTTGCGATAGAGGTCGAGGAGAGCGGGGATCTGCGACCTCGGGCCGACGCCGCCGAAGATGGCGCCCTGCAACCGCTTCTGCAGCAAGGTGAGCTCGAAGAGGCTGAGGGTGACCTGCGTGTCTGCCGCGCTACCCATACCCGTCACCACCACCTGGCCGCCCTTGCCGGTGATGCTCATCGCCGGCTGAATCATGTCGCCTTCGATCTCACCGACCGTGATGATCGTGACCTCGGCCATCCGCCCCCAGGTGATCTCGCCGATCGTCGGAGCCGCCTCCTCGAGCGACGCGAACACATGGGTGGCACCGAATTCCTTCGCCTTCTGCCGCTTGAACTCCACCGGATCGATGGCGACGACGAAACGCGCGCCGGCACTGGCCGCGCCCTGCACCGAATTGATGCCGACCCCGCCGACGCCGATCACCACGACGGTGTCACCGACCCGCGTTCCACCGATCTGCGTGGCCGAGCCCCATCCGGTCGAGACGCCGCAACCGAGGAGCGCCGCCTTGTCGAGAGGGATGTCGTTGTCAATCTTGATGACCGACGCCTCGCTCACCGTCACGTAGGGGGAGAAGGTGCCGAGTAGACACATCTGCAGAACAGGCTCACCGCCCAGGGTGACCCGGAACGTCTTGTCGGCGATCGCCTGCCCGGTGAGGAGACCGGCCCCTTCGTCGCAGATGTTCTGCATACCCTTCGCACAGGAACGGCACCGTCCGCACGCCGGGACGAAGGCGAGGACCACGTGGTCCCCTTCGGCAAGATTCGACACTCCCGGGCCCACCTTGGTCACCACGCCTGCGCCCTCGTGGCCGCCCAGGACCGGAAAGAAGGGCAGGGGCGTGGCCCCGGTTCGCAGGTGCTCATCCGAGTGGCACAACCCTGATGCCGCCAGACGGATCTGCACCTCCCCCGAAACCGGATCGCCGAGTTCGATCTCCTCGATCTCCCAGGGCTGCCCGATGCCTTTGATGACCGCTGCTTTCGTCTTCACGCCGACTCCTCAGGAAGGAAATATGGCCTGGATCACACCTACTTCGGAGTCTGCCCGAACCGTTCTCGTCGTGCAGCAAAATCAGCCGCGCATCGACGGCGCGGAAGGAAGGGGGGACCCGGCGACGCCCTGCTTCGGTACCGGGAGTTCACTAGAGTCGAGCGAGGTCGCCCAGATCGACAGTCATTTCCGACAGAGAGCCAGGGACCACCCGATGATCCACGTCCGTCATTCCGCGGTAGCCGCCGTCCCCATCGACGTGGCGTTCACGTACATCGACGACTACAGGACGGTCCCCGACTGGATGTTCGGCGTGTCGGACTTCCGTCCCATCGGCGGATTCGATCAGGGATTGGGCTCGACGTTCGATGCGTCGATCCACATCGGCCCGACCACCCTGCGGTCCCGCCTCGAGGTCACCGCCTGGGAAAAGGATCGGGTGATCACGTTGGCATCGCTCGACGGCGCGGCCAACTCGTCTACATGGACCTTCGTGGCGCTCGGCCCGGACAAGACCGAACTCGGCGTCGACTTCGCGTACAAGCTCCCCGGAGGTTTGGCCGGCAAGGCCCTCGGTCTCATCGTCGAACCGTTCGTCGAGACGGCCGTGAAGAACACCGAGGCGACCTTGCGGCACAACCTCGAGGAGCTGTACGAGAAACGCGACGCCGACGGCAGCTAGCGGCCCGGCAGGAAAGCGAGCCTGCCGACCGTCGTTCCCTCGCCGAGTCGGGCGAGTCCGTCCGCTACCTCGCTGAGTCCGAGGCGTTCACTGATCATCGGCTTGATGTCACCGGCATCGGCCAACCGTGTCAGCTCAGCGTGGCATTCCCTGATCGCCGCGGGATCGTAGGCGTTGTAGAGACCCCAATGCAGTCCGATGATCGAGTAATTCTTGATCAGCGCGTGATTGAGGCCGGGCGAGGGAATAGTGCCACTGGCGAAACCGATCACGACGATTCGCCCCTCGAACGCGATGCACTTCGTGGACTTCGCGTACGAGTCACCACCCACCGGATCGAACACGACGTCCGCGCCCCGTCCCCCGGTGAAGTCCTTCACCGCGGCGACGAAGTCCTCACTGTGCCGGTCCACAACCAGGTCGGCGCCGAGAGCCCGGGTGTACTCGGCCTTCTGAGGGCCGCCCACCACACCGATCACCTTTGCGCCGGCCGCCTTGCCCAACTGCACGGCCGCGCTACCCACTCCACCGGCTGCCGCCTGCACGAGAAGTGTCTCGCCCGCCCGCAGCTGTGTCCTGCGGTGGAGCGCGAACCATCCCGTCTGATACCCGATCGACAACGCCGACGCCTCCGCGTCGTCCAATGTGGCCGGTGCCGGGAAGGCCGTGGCCACCGACATCACGGCGAGTTCCGCGAAACCGCCGTTCGGCAGGCTGGGCATGCCGATCACCCGGTCACCGACCGCGAACTCGGTGACACCCTCACCGAGCGCCACCACCTCGCCGCACAATTCCACCCCGGGAGTGAAAGGCAGCGGCGGCTTGATCTGGTACTCGCCGCGGCACAACAGCACGTCCGGGAAGTTGGCGGGAGCTGCAAGAACCTTGACCAGCAGCTCCCCGGACTTCGGCTCCAGGTCGGCGACGTCCTCGAAAGTGAGGACCTCCCTGGGTTGTCCTACTTCGTGCACACGCCATGCCTTCATCGATCAGTCCTTCGGTCCGCCGGCGACGTAGACGACCTGCCCCGAGACGAATCCGGCGCCTTCACTCGCGAAGAACGACGCGGTGTGGGCGATGTCAGCGGGCTGACCGACACGAGCGACAGGAATCTGTGACGCCGCGGCGGCTTTGAAATCCTCGAAGCTCATACCGACGCGCTCGGCCGTGGCGGCGGTCATCTCCGTCTCGATGAATCCGGGTGCAATCGCGTTCGCGGTGACGCCGAATTTGCCGAGCTCGAATGCCAGCGTCTTGGTGAAGCCCTGCATGCCTGCCTTGGCGGCCGAGTAGTTGGCCTGGCCGCGGTTGCCGAGCGCCGACGTGCTGGACAGGTTGACGATGCGGCCGAACTTGGCGTCCACCATGTATTTCTGGACGGCACGTGACATCAGGAAGGCGCCACGCAGATGCACGTTCATCACGGCGTCCCAGTCGTCGACCGACATCTTGAACAGCAGGTTGTCGCGGGTGATCCCGGCGTTGTTGATCAGGATCGTCGGTGCGCCCAGTTCGGATGCTACGCGCTCGACAGCCGCCGTGACCGAGGCCTCGTCCGCCACATTGGCACCCACGGCGAGGGCCTCGCCGCCGGCCGACGTGATCGCGTCGACCGTCCCGGCACAGGCGGACTCGTCGAGGTCGAGGACGGCGACTGCATGTCCGTCGCTCGCCAGCCGCTGTGCGACGGCGGCACCGATACCGCGGGCCGATCCGGTGACGATGGCGGTTCTACGGTCCTGGCTCACTTGTTTCCTCCATGGTGGTTGTCGTCGGTTGTCGAACGGTATTTACGCAGTTCTCGTCTTGCGATGGAAAGTTTGTGCACTTCGTCCGGACCGTCCGCGAGGCGCAGCGTCCGCATATGGGCGTACATCATCGCCAACGGGAAGTCATCGGTGACACCTGCGCCGCCGTGCACCTGGATCGACCGATCGATAATTTTCAGCGCAATGTTGGGCGCCGCGACCTTGATTGCCGCGATCTCCGTGCGCGCTTCCTTGTTCCCGACGGTGTCCATCAGGTAGGCCGCCTTCAGTGTCAACAGGCGCACCATCTCGATCTCGATCCGGGCCTCGGCGATCCAGTCCTGAATATTGGCGTTCTCGCTGACCGGTTTCCCGAACGTCACCCGCGACGACGCCCGCCGGCACATCAGCTCGAGCGCCCGCTCGGCCATCCCGATCGCCCGCATGCAGTGGTGAATGCGTCCCGGGCCCAGCCGGGCCTGGGCGATCGCGAAACCCTCTCCCTCACCCTTGAGCACGTCCTTGGCCGGAACCCGCACGTCGGCGAAGTCGATTTCCGCATGCCCCTCCCGGTCCTGATATCCGAACACCGGCAGGCCCCGCATCACCGTGACACCGGGCGCATCGATCGGCACCACCATCATCGACTGCTGCCGGTGCGGCGCCGCCGACGGATCGGTCTTCCCCATCACGATCATTACCTTGCAGTTGCGATGCAAGGCATTGGACGCGAACCACTTCCGACCGTTGAGCACGTAGTCGTCGCCGTCGCGGACCATCGACATCTCGATGTTCGTCGCATCCGAACTCGCCACCGCGGGCTCCGTCATCGCGAACGCGGACGCCATCGTCCCGTCCAGCAACGGCTTCAGGTACTTCTCCTTGTGCTCGTCGGTGCCGAACAGCGTGAGCACTTCCATGTTCCCGGTGTCGGGTGCGTTGCAGTTACAGGCCTCGGACGCGAGGTGGCTGCGGCCCATGATCTCCGCCAACGGCGCATACTCGAGGTTCGTCAGGCCCGGACCCCACTCCGGATGCGGATGAAACAGATTCCACAAACCCCGGCTACGCGCCTCCGCCTTCAACGCCTCGAGGATCGGCGGCTGAAAATGCGGATCACCCGCGTCCCGCATCTGCGCGTCGTACACCCTCTCGGCGGGATACACGTGCGAGTCCATGAACTCCAGTAGATCGGTCTGGTACTTCTTCGCGCGGTCGGATACGTCGAACACAGACATGCGAACTCCTCGTGGAGGTGGGTCAGGAAGACTGGCCGAGTAGTGCGGCCTGATAGCGGCGCATTCCCCGGATCCATCGGTCGTAGTCGGCGCCCTTGTGTCGATACATCTCCAGCACCTCGGGGTGCGGAAGGATCAGGAACTGCTCCGCTTCGATTGCCGCGAGAGCACATTCGGCCACGTCGGCCGGTTCGAGTACCGCTCCGGCAGTGGTGACAGCGCGTGCAGCCGTGGCCGACAACGCAGCGTCGTCCGTCAACAGCTTGGTGTTGACACCCATCGGGCACAGGCAACTGACGCGCACACCTTGATCGCCGTAGGTGACGGACAGCCACTCGGCGAAGCCCACGGCCGCATGTTTGCTCACCGAATAGGGCGCCGAGCCGATCTGCGTCAGGAGTCCGGCCGCCGACGCCGTACTGACGAAGTATCCTTCGCCGCGCTCGACCCAGCCCGGTACCAGCAGACGCGCGGCCCGAATGTGCGCGCGAACGTTGACGTCCAGGGCGAGGTCCCACACTGCGTCGTCGAATTCGAGGTCGCTGCCTGCCGCCACACCTGCATTGGCGAAGTAGAGGTCGACGGGACCGAATTCGCTTTCCGCTGCCGAGATGAGCGATGCGATCTGCGTCGTGTCCGAGGCGTCGGCTCCCACCGCGATAGCGGCACCCGGACTGGTGGCGGTGATCCGGTCGACGACGGACTGCGCCGACGCGGCGTCGAGGTCGGATACGACCACGCGGGCGCCTTCCGCGGCCAGCCGCTCCGCCAGAGCACCACCGATTCCGCCTCCACCTCCGGTGACGATGGCAACTTTCTGCGCGATCTGCACGAGATTCCTCCCTCGGGGGACAGGCTGATGAGCCCCAGTCTTCCACAGAACATACCTGAATCCGGTGTCGGATTCAGATTTGCGAACCTGGTGTTGCCGTCACCGAGCCACCGGTTCAGTCCCGATCGGGGAACCGCAGGCCGTTCGCCCAGATTCGGGTAGTGGTGAAGACGACGTCGTCGAATTCGATGGGGGTGCCTCCCGAGCCGTGCTCGTTCGCCACGAAGGCGCTGTAGGCCAGGCGGCTGACCATCCCGGACAGCGCCCGCGACGCCAGCATCGGGTCCAGCTTCGTGTCGGCGATTCCGCGCGCCTGCAGTTCGGCGATGCCCCGGGCGTTGCGGGCAATGAAGGCATCGGCACGCTGCCGGCGCAGATCCGCGAATGCCGGGTCGATGTGAGCTACCTGCTCGAGGAGTCCCATGAGCTTGGCATTGCGACGATAGGCCTCGAGGTATGCGCGATTACTGGCCTCGAGCACCGCGTACGGATCATCGGTGTCCTGCACCCGCTTCATCCCGGGATGCATCATGTCTTCCTGCGCCGCCTCCAGGACAGCGGCGAACACCTGCTCCTTGTTGTCGAAGTAGGTGTAGAACGACCCCGTCGAGCACTGGGCTTCCTTGGTGATGTCGGTGAGTCGGGCGTCGAGGTACCCGGACCGCTCGAACACCGTGCGCGCTGCCGCCACCAGAGCCGCACGAGTACGTGCCCCCCGAGGGGTGGCGGGCGGCTCCCGCAGCAGAGCGGTGGCCGCCATCGACGGGGCGGGTTGATCGTCCCAGTCTTCGTGGGCGGTGCGCGTGGTCATTTCCTACTTATACGCCAGCGCACCGACGCCGCCCAATCCGACGGTCAGGTGATTGTGATGCCGCCGTCCACCGCGATCGTCTGTCCCGTGACGTAAGCGGCAGCGTCCGAAGCCAGCCAGACCACGGTCGCAGCCAGCTCCTGCGGGTCACCGAGTCGGCCGAGCACCAGCCGCGGCCGCATCGATTCGAGGTACCCGTCCTGGTACTGGTCTGTCATCTCCGTCTCGAAAAATCCGGGGGCGATCGCGTTGACGCGGATGCCCTTGCGGGTACCCCACTGCTGCGCGAGGTCGCGGGTCAAACCGATCACCCCGGCCTTGCTCGCGGCGTACGCGGCCTGGGGTAGTCCCGCGGTGGTCAACCCGAGCACGCTCGCAATGTTGACGATGGCACTGCCCGGCTTCATCACCTTGCCGGCCGCCTGAGCCGCCCAATAGGAGCCGTTCAGGTTGATGTCGACGACCTGCCGGAACTGCTCGGGGGTTTCCCTCGTCGCAGGCACGGCGGTACCGACGCCTGCGTTGTTGATGAGCACGTCGACTCGACCGAACTGCTCCATGGCCTTGTCGATCATGTTCTGCGCTTGCGCCGGGTCCGCGATGTCCGTCGCCACACTGAGCGGCGTCCTCCCCGCGGCCCGTACCAGCTCTGCGGTCTTCTCGAGACGGTCCGTGCGCCGGGCGGCGAGCACCACATCGGCGCCCGCCTCCGCCGCAGCCTGCGCGAACGCCACCCCGAGACCCGAAGACGCACCGGTCACGACGACCACCCGGTCGGTCAAGCTGAACTTGTCGAGAACGGACATACGAAGCGACTCCTTTGTCGTAGGGCTACGGGGTACGGGCTCAGAGGCCGAGGTCGCGGCCGATCAGTTCCTTCATGATCTCGTTGGAACCGGCCCAGATCTTGGTGACACGCGCATCCATCCACGCGCGGGCGGCGCGGTATTCCGTCATGAAGCCGTATCCCCCATGGAGCTGGACACAGTGGTCGAGGACCTCGTTCTGCACCTGTGCAGTCCACCACTTCGCCTTGGCCGCGTCCACAGCAGTCAGCTCACCGGCGGCATGGGCGGCGACACAGTTGTCGACGAAAGCCTGGGTCACCTCGACGCGCGTCACCAGATCTGCAAGAAGGAACTTGTTCCACTGCAACGATCCGATGGACTGACCGAACGCCTTGCGCTCCTTGGCGTACTGGATCGTCTCCTCGAGGATCGGCGCTGCGTGCGCAATGTTCGAGATGGCGGCACCGACGCGTTCCTGCGGAAGCATCTCCATCATGTGGATGAAGCCGCGGTCGATCTCGCCGATGATGTTGGTGGACGGCACCCGGACGTTCTCGAAGAACAGTTCCGCAGTGTCGGCCTCGTGCTGGCCGACCTTGTCGAGCTTGCGGCCGCGCTCGAAGCCCGCCATCCCGGTCTCGACCGCGAACAGGGTGATCCCCTTGGACTTCTTCTCCGGGCTCGTGCGTGCCGCGACGATCACCAGGTCGGCGTTAAAGCCGTTGGTGATGAAGGTCTTGGAGCCGTTGATGATCCAGTCGTCGCCGTCCTTGACCGCGGTGGTCTTCAGCGCAGCAAGGTCGGAACCGCCGGACGGCTCGGTCATCCCGATTGCGGTGAGCAGCTCGCCGGTGCAGAACTTCGGCAGCCAGCGCTGCTTCTGCTCCTCCGTGGTGAGCTGAACAAGGTAGGGCGCGACGACGTCGGCGTGAATCCCGAAGCTCGACGACACAGCAGCACTCGCACGTGAGAGCTCCTCGGCGAGAACAGCGTTGAACCGGTAGTCGCCGGCTTCGCTTCCGCCGTAGGCGTCGGGTACTTCGAGTCCCAGGAGGCCGTTACGGCCGGCCTCGAGCCAGATTTCGCGGTCGATGAAGCGCTGCTCGATGAGCTTGTCTGCCACCGGCAAGATGTTGCGGTTCACGAACTCGCGGGCGGACTCGCGGAACGCCTCGTGATCGGGGCCGTACAGGGTGCGTCGCATGACCAATCCTTCTGGGTTCGAACTCTCGCTGTGTGACGCTTCGGGCATGTAAGCGTCTGCTTATTTTCTAAGCGCTTGCTTATAGTGATACTGCGACACGGTATTGTCAACCGCCGCAGAGCCGAGGATGGAGAGAGTCATGAGCGAATCACCGAGTCAGGTGATCAGCCCCTCCAAGGCTGCCGCGCGCATCCGCGCTGCTGCTGTCGACGCCTTTGCCGCCAATGGGTACGGCGGAACCACTACCCGCGAGATCGCGGCCCGGCTCGACATGAGCCCGGCAGCCATGTACCCGCATTACCGGTCCAAGGAAGAATTGCTCTTCGCCATCAGCTACGAGGGACACACCGCAGCCCTCGACGTCGTGACCGGCGCCGATCTACCGGACGAGTCGCCGTCGACCCGACTGAAGGCGCTGATCGGAGCCTTCGCCAGTTGGCAGGCCACCCATCACGCCCAGGCACGTGTCGTCCAGTACGAACTCAACGCCCTCACCCCCGAGCACTATCGCGACGTCGTCAAACTTCGGCGCGACATCACCCGCGTCGTCCGGGCCGTCGTCGATGCCGGCGCCGCCACCGGCGAGTTCACCGTTCCGGACGGCGAAGGCGTCACTCTCGCGCTCATGTCCCTGTGCGTTGATATCTGCCGATGGTTTCCGGCCGGCGCCTATACCGAACCCCATGTAGTAGCCGACCTCTACGCAGACCTTGCCATGCGCATGGTGGGAGCTAACTGACTCTTGCCCTTGCCTCGCCCGCCGAGTAAGATCGAACATAGGTTCGATTCGGGGGATTCGACGGTGGGGGCTTTCGGTGGATTCAGCATCAGTGTCTACATTTCTGGCCGAGTTGCCGGAACTGGGCAGCGATATCGATGATGTTGCGCGAATCGACCTACTCCGCACGTTGGAAGAACTGAAGGCCGCATGCGCCGGGGCACAGGCCCGAGTGACGGCCGACCTCGATGCCTCCATCCGCGCATCCCGCGCCGATCAGGGAGTGCCCAGGAATCAGCAAGGGCGGGGCATCGCCAACCAGGTGGCGTTGGCGCGGCGCGACTCCCCCTTTCGCGGTGGGCGCCATCTCGGAATGGCCACCGCGCTGGTCCACGAGATGCCTCGCACGCTCAGGCTGCTCGAGCAAGGGATCCTCAGTGAGTGTCGGGCCACCATCCTCGTCCGCGAAACCGCCTGTCTCACCCGGGAAGATCGCACTGCCCTCGACTTCCTGCTCTGTGCCGATTCCTCGACGCTCGACGGACTCGGCGACCAAGCCGTGTGCGCCAAGGTCCGGGCCGCCGCCGCGCGGATCGATGCGGAGGCGGTAGTTCGTCGAGCACGGAAGGCCGTGTCCGATCGGCGGGTCACCTCACGACCGGCACCCGACACCATGGCCTACGTCAGCGCCCTCCTTCCAGTGGCGCAGGGAGTAGCCGTACATGCCACCCTCGCCCGCGATGCCGACGCGATCCTGGCCGCAGGCGATGCACGAACCAGGTCGCAGATCATGGCGGACCTCCTGGTCTCCCGCGTCACCGGCAACACCACCGCTGCCGAACGGCCTGTCATCACAGTGAACCTGGTGATCTCCGACCAAGCCCTTCTCGGCGGCGGATGCGAACCCGCTCACGTGCAGGGGTACGGTCCTGTTCCCGCAGCGCTTGCCAGGCAATGGGTTTCGGACGCCGCCAGCGCCGAGTCCGAGTCGGGAGCGTTGTTGCGACGGGTGTACGCCAACCCGCAGTCGGGTGCCCTGACCGCCACGGAGTCGCAGGCACGGTGCTTCCCGACGGGTCTGGCCAGGCTGATCGATCTACGCGACAAAACATGCCGGACGCCATGGTGTGACGCGCCGATACGACACCACGACCACATCCAGTCCCGGCATACCGGAGGCCCCACCACCGCACACAACGGTGCCGGGCTTTGTGCTGCGTGCAACTACGCCGAACAGGGGGTCGGGTGGAACGCCAGTGCGCACCAGCAACCCGGCAAGGCACACGAAATCGAACTGCGCACGCCCACCGGACACCGATACCGGTCAACCGCACCCCCGCTGCCCAGGCCCCTACGAATCCGCGGAACCGAGGTCACCTCACCGGTCGAGCGCCTCATCATCCACTACCTTCACGCGGCCTGAACATCATCAAGATTTGCAATCCGACCCCAACACACGCGTGCGGTAGCATCACCGCACGCGACCGTGGGGGTCCAGTCGAGCAGGGGGATGGGGAATGAGCAACACACTGCGTCTGGAAGATGACGCGATCGAAAGATGTGTGGGTATTTGCAACGCAATGGTCGCGCAGGTGGACCAGGCGATCAAGAACGCCGACCAGTTGAGGTTTGTTTCGGGCTTCGGAGGATTCGACTCCGCTCAACAGCTCCAGGCTCGCTACGACGAGAAGTTCAACGGTGGAGATGGCTCAGGTTCGGTGCGTGAGCGCCTGAGGGAGTTTCGCGATGTCATCCTCACGATGCGTGACACATTCACAGCGGGGGGTGAAGCGTTCGCCGACACGGATAGCGCGATCAGTCTCGCGCTCGCAAGCATTCGAACTGGAGCCGACCAATGATACGCAAGGCACTCTGCGGAGCCGCGGCACTCACTGTCCTGCTGGGGGGATGTGGCACCGAATCCGCGAGCGGCGATTCCGATCCGGTCGATATGCCCACTTCAACGATGCGGGTACCCCGGCATGTGGATCAGTCCGACAGACCTCAAGTCGTCTTTGATCCCTGCCTAGATCTATCCGATGCGACGTTGACCGCAGCCGGGTACGACCCTAAAAGTAAGAAGAACGCCGACTTCACACCTGACTCGTATACCTTCTTGGGCTGTAGCTACGACAGCTTTCGCAAGCCTGAGGGCTTCTACTATGGCATGAACGTTCTCTCGGGCAACATCACCTTCGCCGATGAAGAAGAGAAGAAGCGCGGCCACGCTGCACCCATCGATATCAATGGCCGACGTGCGCTACTAATCTTCGACAGTACGGTGACCGATTATTGCGAGTTGAGCATCGAGACCTCATACGGCGTACTAGGTTTCACGCGGAGCATCTTCTCAGATCGCCCTGGTGCGACACCCGAATCCGGGTGGTGCGCCGGCCTCGAGGACACCGCCCGGGTCTTTGAGCCGTTCATCCCGAAGGGGGACTGACCGATGGCGCCGCAGGATCCACTCGCTTCCCTTTTCGATGCTCTCTTGCCGTCGGGTCCAGGGGCGGAGCACCGCACCAAGCTGCAGCATTCAGCGGATCAGCTCGGGTCGGAGGAGATCGATCCCCCGTACATCACCATGATGGAGAGCTTCGAGGGTTGGCAGCACGCGGAGATGTACGCGAAGACGCGGGAGATAGATCCGAGCGTCATTGGCGATCTCGCGCAGGCTTGCCACGCCATCGTCGGCTCTCTGCCTATCGGGTTCGGCTTCGCGCTTCTCAAAAGCACGATTGCCGAGAAGTGGGAGGGCGCAGCCGCCGACGCCGCCCTCGCCGCGACTGAGACCCTCGCGGGCGCGAGCGACAAACTCACCGCGGGCGTGCAGGCAATAGGGGTGAAACTCGACATTCTGAGCAGCGCCGCGCAGGACGTGAAAAACTCGATCCCGGCACCGACGTCCGACCAACCTCTCAGCCTTCTTCCCTTGACACCAACTGCGGCGGCTACCCAGGAAGAAGCACGGGAAGCCGCGCGCGAAGAAGCTGTACGTAAGCTGCAGAACATTTACGTCCCCAACTATCAGGACGTAGGCACCAACGTGCCGGTGCTTCCTGCGCCGCACTCCCCATCAGGCGCAGCTGCTGACGGTGCGCGAATCCTCGGCGTGGACGGCGCGGGTTCTCCGGGTGCGACTGACCGATCAGTGCTGAATGGCGACGGAGGGTTCACGTCCGGCACCGGCGACTCCCCCGCGAACGGTGATGCCGCGACGGACGGACAACCTAACGCCAATGACCCGGCGGCTACGTCTGCCGCGAGTGCCGAGGGTGCCGGACAGGGCGGAGGTACTGGATCCGGATCAGCAGCAGGTACTGCGGTCCCGACTACCGCCGCGAATAGCCCGAACGCCGGGGCGGCCGGTTCGGGTGTGGGTGGTTCCGCAAATTCCGGCGGTGTCGGCGGCCACGGTGGAGGCTCGCGGTCGGGCAGCTCCGGCCCGGGTAGTGGTGGCAGTGGCGCTGGCGGATCGAGCACTCGCAAGCGCAATGACAAGCGGGACAGCGAATCACAGGGAAGCGCCGTGGTATCGGGTAACCCGATACCACCAGGCGGGGCAGCAGCAGGAGCTGGAGCTGCGGCCGCCGCAGCTGCCGCGACACCGGTGAAGCCGAGCATGAGCCGACCCGGAATGGGCATGGGTCCGGGCATGATGGGTGCACCCGGACGGGTCGGCGGCAACGGTGATGGTGACACCGAACACCAAACCCCCAGCTACCTGATCAACGTCGACAACGGCAACGAATTGATCGGCAAACTCGATCCCGTAGCCCCACCGGTCATCGGCGCATGAACTGGCAGCTGTCCTCGGCGCAGTTCATGTCTCTCTGGGAGGCAACAAATCTCGACAGAATGCCGTACCCGTTGTTGTATCGTTCGGCCGCTGCGACCGCGGACGGGTACGCCCGCCAACAGCGCGAACTGGAAGAGTGGCGGCTCGCCCTCCGCGAGCCGGAACTCGACGCCGCGATAGCCGCCCTACGGAACCCCGACATGTCGGTTACCGTCGTCGCCCCCTCCGCCGAAGCCGACTCTGGGGTGCGGCGGAGGGGCAGCATCCGCGGCCGGGTTGCGGTCGTCGCCGAACAGTTGCGTGGTGCCCCCGGGCGGGGAGACATACGACTCGACTTGAACACCGCCACGGACAGCGCAAACCTCGACTGGCTCACTACCCGGTTGCTGCTCGATCTTCCCGACTGCACACCCGGACGAACCCCCTCGCTGACGGCACACCCCGACGACCTCGATACCGGTGGCCACCGTTCCTCGGTGCTCCAGAATGCTCAGGCTTCGGACGGCGCGTTACTGAGGCGACTGGTCACTCGACCACGGACGGGCATCGGATACATCTGCATCCGCGGACAGCGTCGGGAGCTCGACGAACCGGTGCTCGGTGAACTGACGTGGATCGATGTGGAAGCCGACGGACGATACCTCTACCACCAGGATCACTGCGTCCATCTGCGATCGGCGACCGTTCACACAGTCCGCGAGGAGCTTGGGAAACGTCTGGGCACTGCCCTGGCCGCACCTTCGCCGAGACGGCGCTGAGCGTTACTCTGGTCGCATGGCCGATCGGGACAGGGACGGAACAGGCAAACCCGTCAATGCGCGCCCCCGCGACGAACTCGGCCGCCCGCTGCCGCACGACGCCGAGGGTGTGCCCCGCATCCCCGATGACTTGCGGTTACCACCCGACGAGTCGATCACCGAAGCGCAACGCCTCCTGGACCACGGTATGCCCTTCCACGCCCATGAAGTTCTGGAAGGCACGTGGAAAATCGCGCCCGAGGACGAGCGGGAACTGTGGCAAGGACTCGCTCAGCTCGCCGTCGGATTGACGCATCTGATGCGCGGCAACAAGACCGGCGCCCGCTCACTTCTGCGCCAAGGTCACGACCGTATCCGGCATTACGAGGTCGAGGCACCGCACGGCCTCGACATCTCCGGACTGCTGACGTGGTCCGAACACCTCACCGATGAGATCGATCGCGTCGACCCGCTGCCGGCGACGCCCGTCCCCCGATTGCGAATCCCCTGATGCCACTGCTCCCCATGTTCCCGCTGGGATCGGCGATGCTGCCCGGCCAGCAGCTGCCGTTGCACGTCTTCGAACCGCGGTACCAGGAATTGGTTCGCGACTGCCTCGCTTCACCTGACGGCCCCCGCTTCGGTGTCGTTCTGATCGCCCGCGGCCACGAGGTGGGTGGTGGTGACGTCCGCCATGATGTCGGGACCATCGCCCGCATCGAATCCCATGCCACTGTCGGCGACGGGCGTTACGAGCTGTTCTGCCGAACCGAAGATCGCATCAAGGTGTCGAAGTGGCTGCCCGACAATCCCTATCCGATCGCCGAGGTCGATCTGTGGCCAGACGAGAACACCGGCACACAGACCGCCGACTACGAATTTCCGGCCCTCGTCGAGCGACTCGAGTTCCTGTACGGCCTGTTGCGACGGCTGGCGATCGCCACCGACAACGTCCCACCCGAGGTTCCCGTGGTCAGCGGTTTCCGAGGTGACCTAGGTGCGCGGCTCTACGAGCTGGCCACCTACATCCCGATGGGCGACGCCGATCGCCTCGAAATTCTCGCCGCTGCCGGCGCCGACGAACGGACCAGGGTGGTGTCCGAGGCCATCGAGAACGCCATCGAAATGGTGCAGTTCCGGCTGCTGTGATCCACCCCTCCCCGAGGGTGGTCAAGAGTGGTCCGGAGAGCGTGTACAGTAGGAAATGCAACGCGGGGTGGAGCAGCTCGGTAGCTCGCTGGGCTCATAACCCAGAGGTCGCAGGTTCAAATCCTGTCCCCGCTACCACAGAGAACGGCCCCGGAGATTTCGATCTCCGGGGCCGTTTTTGCATGCGTGCGCTCATGCCGCCCCATCCTCCCGAACTAGAACGTATTCTCGATGGGGAGGCTCAGGAGGTACCGTGCAGCTCGAAGACGTGGATCTTTACGACCCGGACACGTATGTGAACGGCGTGCCGCACGAGATGTTCGCCGCGCTTCGACGAGATGCACCGATCTATCGGCATTACGACCACAGAGGTCAACCGTTCTGGTGCGTCACCCGCCACGCAGACATCGTGGCAGTGAACCGGGATGCCACCACCTACTCGTCCTGGCGAGGCGCCACCTACCTCGACGACCTCGACCCCGCGGATCTGGCCGGCCAGCAGTTGATGATGCTGAACATGGATCCGCCCGACCACACGGCATTGCGCAAAATCGTCAGCAAGGGCTTCACACCGCGGCGGATCGGTGAACTCCACGACATCCTCGCGCGCCGGGCCACCACGATCGTCGATGCGGTGATCGAACGGGGCGAATGCGACTTCGTCGTCGATGTGGCGTCAGAACTTCCTTTGCAGGCGATTGCCGACTTCCTGGGTGTACCGCAGGAGGATCGTAAGCTCATCTTCGATCTGACCAACCAGATGATCGGTTCGAGCGACCCGGAGTTCCATGGCGAGGCAGGTCAGGAGCGCGATGCCGCCGCTCAGATGTTCGCGTACAGCCAGTCGATGTTCGAGGACCGTCAGCAGCATCCGCGCGACGACATCGCGACCGCGTTGATCAAGGCCGACGTCCACGGTGAGAAACTCAGCGAACTCGATTTCAACATGTTCTTCATGCTGCTCGCGGTCGCCGGCAACGAGACCACCCGCAACGCAATCTCGCACACGCAGTTGGCCCTGATGGAACACCCCGACCAGCGCCGGAAGGTACTCGACGATCCAGCCAAGCTCGACTCCCTCATCGAGGAGGGTCTGCGCTGGGCCACCCCGGTCATGCAGTTCCGGCGCACCGCGACCACCGACACCGTGCTCGGTGGTGTGGAGATTGCAGAGGGTGATCGAGTGGTGATCTGGCACATGTCCGGCAATCGCGACGAAGCGGTATTCGATGACCCCTATACGTTCGACATCGACCGCTCCCCCAACCACCACGTTGCCTTCGGCGGCGGCGGTCACCATTTCTGTCTGGGCGCCAACCTCGCACGGGCCGAGATGAAGGTGATGCTCGCGGAAATTCTGCGTCGTATGCCCGACATGGAGCAGACCGAGCCCGCCCAGCGACTGCGATCCAACTTCATCAACGGCCTGAAACACCTGCCCGTCCAGTTCGCGCCGGCGGCTCCTTCGTGACGGGGGGCCGCGAAAACACCGACCAGCCATAGCTATTCGACGGGCAGGCTGCGGCCTTCCGGTTTTTCTGTCAGGCTGAGAGAGTGAACAACGTCGACGCAGTGGTCATCGGATCCGGCCCCAACGGCCTCGTCGCTGCCGCGACTCTGGCGGACGCAGGGTGGGATGTCGCAGTTGTCGAGGCACAGCCCACCGCTGGTGGCGCCGTGCGATCCGCGGAGCTCGTGCCCGGATACTGTTCCGACCTGTTCAGCGCCTTCTATCCGCTGTCCGCGGTCTCCCCTGCGATCCGCGGGCTCGACCTCGAAGCGCACGGGCTGCGGTGGAGTTACGCACCCAAAGCCCTCGGGCACGCCCGATCAGCGGACGACGAGGATGCGCCCGTCATTCATCCGGATCCCGCGGACACCGCCGCGGATCTCGAACGCAGGCAGCCCGGCGACGGTGATGCGTGGATGCAGCTCATCGAGCAATGGCACGACATCAAGGACCCGTTGATCAACACCTTGTTCAGCCCGTTCCCGCCCGTGCGCGGCCCGGGTCGCCTGCTGCGGCAACTGGGCACTGCGGACACTCTGCGGCTGGCTCGGTTCCTCCTGCTTCCTGCCCGGCGGATGGCTCACGAGCTGTTCCGCAGCGAGGCTGCCCGCGTGCTGCTGCTCGGCAACGCGATGCACGCCGACGTTCCGCCCGACTCCGCCGGCAGCGGCGTCATGGGCTACATCCTGACGATGCTCGCCCAGGACCACGGCTACCCCGTGCCGATGGGTGGGGCGGGTGAGCTGGCAGCCGCCATGGTGCGGCGAGGAGAACGCGCCGGGGCGCAGTATCACTACAACGACGCCGTCACCGCCATCGACGTGCGTGCAGGGCGCGCCGTCGGCGTGCGAACGGCGTCGGGTGCACACTTCCTCGCGCGCCGGGCCGTGGTCGCCGACGTTTCGGCACCGGCCCTCTACGGATCGCTGCTCCCGGACGCCGCCGTCTCGTCCCGGCTGCGCGACGATCTCCGGCACTTCGAATGGGACACACCGGTTGTCAAGGTGAATTATGCGCTGTCGCACAAGATCCCATGGCGTTCCGCCAGCCTTGCCGGGGCGGGCACCGTCCATCTCGGGGCCGGCGACGACGGACTCGTGCATTGGATGGCCGATCTGACCACCGGAACCGTCCCCGAGACTCCGTTCCTGCTGTTCGGTCAGATGACCACCTCGGATCCGACGAGATCACCAGAGGGCACCGAAAGTGCGTGGGCATACACGCATCTTCCGCGCGGCGTCAGCGACGACGCGTCCGCCGAACTGCTGGCACAGCGGGTGGACGACGTGCTCGAGGCGCACGCGCCCGGGTTCAAGGACATCGTCGTCGGGCGCGTCGTCCAGCGACCCTCCGATTTGGAGGCGTCCAATGCCAACCTCGTCGGGGGCGCCGTGAACGGCGGGACTGCGCAGCTCCACCAGCAGCTGGTGTTTCGGCCAGGACCGGGCAATGCCCGCGCAGAGACGCCGATCAGCGGTCTCTACCTGGGCAGTTCCTCGGCTCACCCGGGCGGTGGCGTCCATGGCGTCTGCGGGTTGAATGCCGCCCACGCCGCGCTGAGTGCGGACGGCCCGCGTGGTTGGCTGCGACGGCGCACCTCGACCAGTGTCATCGACCTCTTGTCGAAGGGCCCGAAAGGGAAACCCTTCGAGAAATGATCCCGCGCGTCCCGTGATTCACGCCTTGCCGAGCCCCCTTACCGTGCGATGATCTGAGTCGTCGAACTGGGACAACGAAGGGGCGTCATGCACCATCGAGAATCATCCTTCGCCGGTGTCGGTGGAGTCCGCATCGCCTACGACGTGTGGCTCCCGGACCGTCGCCCCCGCGGCGTGCTGGTCCTCTGCCACGGATTCGGCGAGCATGCCCGTCGCTACGACCACGTGATCGAACGGCTCGGCGAACTCGACCTCGCGATCTACACTCCCGATCATCGTGGCCACGGACGATCGGGGGGCAAGCGAGTTCATCTGCGAGATTGGACCGAGTTCACCGACGACCTGCACCAGTTGTTCGGTATTGCATCCACCGACTGGCCCGGCACCGATCGTTTCCTCCTGGGCCACAGCATGGGGGGTGCCATCGCCCTGTCCTACGCGCTCGATCATCAGCAGGACTTGAAGGCCTTGATGTTGTCGGGGCCCGCCGTCGACATCACCAGCGGGACGCCGCGGGTGGTCGTCGAGATCGGCAAGCTCGTGGGCCGTTTCCTCCCCGGGCTGCCGGTGGAGTCACTCGACGCGAAACTCATTTCCCGCAATCCGGCTGTCGTATCGGCCTACGAGGATGATCCGCTGGTGCACCACGGGAAGGTCCCTGCCGGCATCGCCCGCGGCATGATCGTCACCGCGGAGAAGCTGCCCGAGCGGCTGCCGTCGTTGACCATCCCGCTCCTCCTCCAGCACGGCAAGGAGGACGGACTCGCCAGCGTCCGTGGTACCGAACTGATTGCCGAGTACGCCGGTTCTCCGGATCTGACGGTCGAGATCTACGAAAACCTCTACCACGAGGTGTACAACGAACCTGAGAACGAAGAGGTTCTCGACGACCTGCTGAACTGGTTGCGTCCCCGCGTTCAGAGCTGATCACGCGCGTCCGCGGCAGGGGTGCACTGCACACCTGTTCGGGGGATGCCAGGATGGGCTGATGAAACGTCACGTCTCCGCCACTCTCGACATCGAGGTCACCGACGCCACCAGTCTCGAGTTCAAGATTGCGGTGGCGCGGAATCCGGCCTCCGAATTGTCGGAGTCGCTGACGTTCACTCTCGACGGCGACCGTATCGATGCACGGGAGATCTTGGCAGAGCACGGTACTCGCGTGCACCTGCTCGAGGTAGCGCCGGGATCACTGCACGTCGAGTACTCGGCTTCGGTTGCGGGCAAGGGCGATCCGCCGCCGGTCACCGATTACGACATCTCGAAGTACCTGCGGCCCAGTCGATATGCCGAGGCGGACAAGTTCTTCGGATTCACCGGCGGCGAGTTCGATCTATCCAAGCCGAAGGCCGAACTCGTGCAGGACATCACGAACTGGGTCGGGTCACGGTTGCTGTACCAAGGTGGATCGAGCAGATCCACCGACAGCGCGGTAGACACCATGCTTTCCGGCGCTGGGGTATGCCGTGACTTCGCCCACCTCACCGTGGCGCTTCTGCGCGCCGTCACCATTCCTGCCCGCCTCGTGGCGGTGTACGCACCGGGGTGCGATCCGATGGATTTTCACGCCGTGGTCGAGGCGTTCGTCGACGAGCAGTGGCGGGTGGTCGACCCAACGCAACTCGCCCCGCGCGAATCTTTGATGCGGATCGCGACGGGTCGCGACGCCGCCGACACAGCGTTTCTCGACAACCACGGCGGGGCCATCACCCTCGAGAACACGGTTGTCACCGCCGTGGTGGACGGCGAATTCCCCTCCGACGACTACCGCACTCCGACCTCACTGACCTGACGGTCAGGTTGCGTCCGAGAGCTTTTCGTTGAGAACGGCCAACTGAATCTTCTTCGCGTCGGCGTGCACCTGCCGCCCGTGTTCGGTGACGTCCACGAACACGCCCCTCCGATCTGCTTCACACAAGGAACGGGCGACGAGGCCGGCTTTCTCGAGTCGGGCCACGCTGCGGGACAACGCGCTGGGGCTGAGGTACATCTCTGCGGCCAGGTCCTGCATGCGAGGCCGGTCGCAGGTGGCGTCCATGAGGCGGTCGAGCGTCTCGAAATCACTCATGCTCAAGCTGTGAGCGTGTTGCATCTCACGGTCCAACTCGCAGGCTATGTCGTTGTACCTGCTTGCAAGCAGCCTCCACGTGTCGCGCAGGTCTGCATTCGATCCCATGTCCGCATCCTAGCGCGCGAACGAATTAGATGCAAAGGCATTAAATGCAGACGAAATTAGTGCTTGCGCATTGATTGCATGTGCATCTACATTTCCTTCTGTGACTATCCTCGAGACCACCCCGCCGACCGAGCAGACCTGGACTCCCCGCCTCTGGGGCATCCTCGCCGTGCTGTGCCTCGTAATGTTTCTCGACGGTCTGGACGTGTCGATGGTGGGGGTCGCGCTGCCCTCCATCGGCACCGAACTAGGACTGTCGACCACCTCGCTGCAATGGATCATCAACGGTTACGTCCTGGGATTCGGCGGACTGCTGTTACTCGGTGGCCGCACCGCCGACCTGCTCGGGCGGCGTCGGGTGTTCCTGACCGCCCTCACCGTGTTCGCCGTCGCGTCCCTGGTCGGCGGTCTCGTCGACAACGGCACGCTGCTCATCGCCAGCCGCTTCGTCAAGGGACTGGCCGCGGCGTTCACCGCGCCGACCGCGATGTCGATCCTCACGACGACGTTCAAGGAGGGCCCGGCGCGCAACCGGGCGTTGTCGATCTTCTCGGTGTTCGGAGCAAGCGGCTACTCGTCCGGGCTGATCCTGGGTGGCCTCCTGACCAGCGCCGGCTGGCGTTGGACCTTCCTCATGCCCGTGCCGTTCGCAGTTCTCGCACTGGTTGCCGGCACCATCCTGATTCCGCGCGACCGAGCAGCCGACACGGGCGGGCACGACATGGTCGGAGCAGCGACACTGGTGTCCGGGATGCTGCTCGCCGTGTACACCGTCGTGTCGGCGCCGGCGCGCGGATGGTCGGAACCGCTCACTCTGGGGTCCTTCGCGCTGGCCGCAGCACTTCTCGCATCGTTCTTCGTGGCGGAGCAGCGGGTGGCACATCCACTTGTGCGACTGAGCATCCTGCGGGTAGGAACGATCGTTCGGGCCAACCTCAGCATCGTCGCGCTGTTCGGCTCCTATCTGAGCTTCCAGTTCATGATGACAATTTTCCTGCAGTCGGTATTGGGCTGGTCGCCCTTGGAGATGGCCCTGGGCCTGCTCCCCGCCGGCGTGATCGTGGCCTTCGGATCACCGTTCGTCGGACGGCTCATCGATGCTTTCGGCACGGCACGCATGATCATCGCCGCGCTGACGTCCCTGAGCCTGGGCTACCTGTGGTTCCTCTTCGCCGGTAGTGACGATCCGAACTACGTTTTCGCCATCCTGCCCAGTGTGATTCTGCTGGGGGTGGGGTTCGCTTTCGGATTCACGTCGATCATGGCCCAGGCCACGTCGGGCGTCGACGACTCCGAGCAGGGCCTGGCGTCGGGACTGGTGCAGACCTCTGCACAGGTGGGTGCCGCACTCGTTCTCGCACTCACGACTGCGCTGGTCACCGCCGGTTCGCATGCCGCGTCCAGCATCAGCGGTACCGGCTTCCACCAGTTCCATTCGGGTCTGGTACTTGTCACCGGGGTCGCGCTGGCCGGCCTCCTGGTCACCGTCTCACCGTTGCTTCGCCGGGTGATCAACCCGGCGTAGCGATGACGGCCAGGAAGTTGCAGGGCGAAGTTCAGCTCGCCAATCGGCGCTCTAGCTGCGTAATGATGTCGGCGGCCACCTCGGTGGGCGAACCGCCCACGTCGACGACGATGGCGTTCTCGTCCGGTTCGATCGGCTCGAGCGTCGAAATTTGCGTGTCGAGGAGCGAAGCCGGCATGAAATGGTCGAGCCGGGTGGTCAGTCGCTGCCCGATCTGTTCTCTCGATCCGGCGAGATGGACGAACACGACCCGATCGCCGCGCAGCACGTCACGATAGCTGCGCTTGAGGGCCGAGCACGTAATGATTCCCGGGAGACCCTTGTCGGTGTGGTCCTTGATCCAGGCCGCGATCAGGTCGAGCCACGGCCACCGGTCCTCGTCGGTCAACGGCTGCCCGGACGCCATCTTCGCGACGTTCGCCGGTGGATGCAGGGCGTCACCCTCCTGCAGGTCCCATCCCATGGCGCCGGCGATGATTCCGGCCACCGTCGACTTCCCCGACCCGGACACACCCATCAGTACCAGTACCGGAATTGTCTTGTCGTTACGCGTCATTGGTCTGTCCCTCAGATGAACGCGCTCAGCGCGAGGACACCGGCCAGGCCGGTCACGGAAATGATGCACTCCATCACCGTCCATGTCTTCAGGTTCTGGACCACCGTGACTCCCAGATACTCCTTGACGAGCCAGAAGCCGGCGTCGTTGACGTGGGAAAGGAAGAGTGAACCGGAGCCGATGGCGAGAACCATCAACGACACGTGTGTGGACGTCAGTTCGGCAGCGACCGGGGCGAGAATCCCTGATGCGGTGACGGTCGCAACGGTGGCCGAGCCCGTGGCGACGCGGATCAACACCGCGACCAGCCAGGCGAGGAACAGCACCGGAAGGGCGCTGCCCTTGATGGCCTCGGCGATCACATCGGCGATACCCGTGTCGATGAGAACCTGCTTGAATCCGCCGCCCGCTCCGACGATGAGAAGGATTCCCGCGATGGGGGGCAGCGAACTCTCGAGCGACGACGCAATGGCCTTGCGGTCCATACCGCCACCGCGGCCGAGTAGCACCATCCCGGCGAGCACGGCCAGACCGAGGGCGACGACCGGGGTTCCGAGGAAGTCGAGCAGGTTCTTGGCAGCGGTCTCCGAATCGGGGGCGATGACGTCGGCGATGGCCTTACCCAGCATCAGAACGACGGGCAGCAGGATGGCGGCGAGGGTCGCCGCGAAACCGGGGCGCTGACGCTCTGCGGCTGCCTCGGCACCCTCGAGGTCCTCGGTCGTGACGTACAGCTCGGGTACCGGCACGTCCACCCAGCGCGCCGCCAGCTTGCTGAACAGCGGGCCGGCCACGATCACGGTGGGAATGGCCACGACCACACCGAGCGCGAGAGTGAGCCCCAGATTGGCGTTGAGAGCCGACACCGCGACGAGTGGTCCGGGGTGCGGTGGGACAAGGCCGTGCATGGCCGACAAACCGGCAAGGGTGGGGATGGCGATGCGCATCAACGACAGGCCCGACCGTCGAGCTACCAGGATGATCACCGGCATCAGCAGCACGAGGCCGATCTCGAAGAACATCGGTAATCCGATGACCGCACCGACCAGAGCCATCATCCAGGGCAGTGTGCGTGGCCCGGAACGTCCGACGAGCGTGTCGACCACCCGATCTGCGCCACCGGAGTCGGCAAGCAACTTTCCGAACATCGCGCCGAACCCGATGAGGATGCCGACGCTTCCCATCGTCGCGCCGAAGCCCTCCACGAAAGCGGTCACCGAATCCGTGGCTCCGAGCCCGGCAGCGATTCCGACACCGACGGCACCGATCGCCAACGCGAGAAAGGGATGCAGCTTGAGCCAGGTGATCATCGCGATGATGGCGGCGACGCCGACGACGGCGGCCGTGATCAAGCGCGCGTCATGACCGGCGCTGTCCGCGGCGGCGAGTAGTGAAGCGGTACCCATCTGTTGCTCCCGGGTTATCGGTGGTGGACTCGACCCATGTTCGTGATGCCCGTCACTTTGCCTCATAAATCCTACGATTACAAGATGCGTAGCTATTACGTAGTACTTAGAAGGGCAAGATGGGCGTCAATGTGTGTTCAGTGCGGGCGACCATGGGAGCATCGGCGAATGACCAACTCAGACGCCGTCGAGTACCGGCAATTGCACGAGACGGTGCTCGACCGGTTGGGAAGCGACATCGTGGCGGGTGTCGTCGCGCCCGGCACCCGCATCTCGGCCGACGACGTGGTGACGCAGTACTCCGTCTCCCGCACCGTGGTCCGGGAAGTGGTACGCGTACTCGAATCATTGGGACTTCTCGCGGTGCGGCGCAGAGTAGGCATCACCGTCCTCGGCGAGGACCACTGGAACTCCCTCGACCCCAGCGTCATTCGATGGAAGCTGGCCGGGCCACAGCGCTTCGAGCAGCTGTCCAGTCTGAGCGAGTTGCGGTCGGGTATCGAGCCTCTCGCGGCCCGTCTCGCAGCAGAGCGCGCCACACCGGAACAGTGTGGCGCGCTCACAGCGGCAGTGATCGGCATGGCGTCCACCGCCCGGGCTGCGGACACCGACGCCTATCTCGGCCACGACTCCGACTTTCACCGGACGTTGCTGGCCGCCTCGGGCAATCCCTTACTGAGGGCGATGTCGCAGATCGTGGTGGAGGTTCTCGAGGGCAGGACCCGGCATTCGCTCATGCCGCACGTCGCCGAAGACGAGGCCATTGCGCTCCACGGCGTCGTCGCTTCGTCCGTTCAGAGGGGCGATGCGGCTGCCGCGGAGGCGGCCATGCGGGCGATCGTCACCGAATCCGCCACCGCGATCGAAGAACTGAAGGACGACGCCGAGCGCTGAGTATCTACGCTGAGTCTCTACACCACCGGATCCGATTGCATGGCTTCGAGTTCCACGCCCTTGGTCTCTTTGACCCAACGGAGGACGAAGACGAGCGACAGCACCGCGCACACGGCGTAGAAGCCGTAGGAGATGCCGAGCGAGAAGTCCTTCATCGACGGGAAGCTCACGGTGATCAGCCAGTTCGCCGCCCATTGTGCACCGGCGGCCAGGGACAGGGCCGCCGCCCGGATGCGGTTGGGAAAGGCCTCTCCGAGCAAAACCCAGACCACGGGTCCCCACGACATTCCGAAGGCCACCACGAAGAGGTTGGCGGCGATCAGCGCGATCGGCCCCTGCAGACCCGTGAGCTGGGGAGTTGTCACCCCGTTCACGACGGTGGTGGAAGCGGTGCCGAAGATGACGGCCATGGTCGCGAGTGTCACGGCCATGCCGGCCGAGCCGATGATCAGGAGCGGTCGACGGCCCACCCGGTCGATGTATGCGATCGCGATGAGAGTGGTCGCGATGTTGACCACCGAGGTGATGACGGTGATCTGCAGCGAACTGCCCTCGTCGAAACCGACCGCCTGCCACAGCACGCTCGAGTAGTAGAAGATCACGTTGATGCCGACGAACTGTTGAAAGACCGACAGACCGATGCCTATCCACACGATCGGCAGGAGACCGAACGCCGGCCCCTTCAGGTCCTTGATGGAGGGTTCGTTCTCGCGAGCAAGAGTGGCACGAATGCTCTCGACTTTGAGGTCGAGACCCTTCTCCCCGAGAAGCACTGCGAGAACGCCGCGGGCCTCACCGAGACGACCCTGGGCGATCAGGTAGCGGGGCGATTCGGGGATGGTCAGCGACAGCAGTCCATACGCGAGCGCCGGAACGCACATGGCGAGGAACATCCATCGCCAGGCTTCGAGTCCGAACCACAATTCCTCCTGGGACCCGCCGGCGAGCGCGGCCAGTGCGTAGTCGACGAGGAGCGAGACGAATATGCCGGTGACGATCGCGAGCTGCTGCAGTGAACCCAGACGTCCCCGCACCCGGGCCGGAGAGATTTCCGCGATGTATGCGGGGGCGATCACCGAGGCCAAGCCGACGCCTAGGCCGCCCACGATGCGGAACACCACGAGGACTTCGACATCAGGGGCGAACCCCGTCCCCAGCGCGCTGAGCAGGAACATCACCGCGGCAGCTTGCATCGTGACGAGCCGTCCGTACCGGTCGGCGATGCGGCCGGCCACCATGGCGCCCGCGGCCGCGCCCAGCAGGGCCGAAGCGATGGCGAAGCCGAGCAAGGCCGACTCGACCTGAAACTTGCCTTCGATCGCCGAGACCGCGCCGTTGATCACCGCGCTGTCGTATCCGAACAAGAGGCCGCCCAGGGCAGCGACAGCCGCGATCCGGAAGGGCACAGCTGCGCCCTCCCCTGTGTCGCCGGGCTGCACGTTTGCGCCGGGTGACAGAACGTTTTCGGTCATGGGACTCCTCGGGAGGAAGGGGGTATGCGAGGCCGAGACCCGCCGCGCGGCGAAGGCGCACGCAGTAAATGTGGCGTGGACCACAGTAGGCAAGAAAGCCGCGAATCGTCAACCTATGAACATAGGAAACCGAAAATACCTAGCCTGATGTTCGGGAATGAATACATCGAGTCAGGCAGGTAGTGCAGAACGCAAGCCCAGCGCGACGGCACCGAGCACCTGGGCCCGGGAGCCCAACTCGGCGACACGCACCTCGAGCGATCGCACTGCGCTGGGCACGGCGTAACGCGCCAGGACCTCACGGAGGGGACCGAGCAGCAAATCGCCCGCCAGGGCGAGTTCCCCGCCGATGACGAGACGCTCAGGGTTGAGGAGGTTGCAGAGGCTCGCGGCTGCGACGCCGACATGCCTGCCGGTGTCGGCGAGCACCCTGACGCATGCGGCATCACCGTTCTCGGCCATGGCGACGACGTCGGCGATACTCAGGCCGGTGCCGCGGCTCGGCTCGAGGAGGGCGATGACGACGTGGGAGGCAACGAGCGTCTCGAGGCATCCTCGGTTGCCGCAACGGCATACCTGACCGAACTCGTCGAGAGTGACGTGGCCGATTTCGCCTGCGGTGCCGCCTCTTCCACGGTAGAGCCGGCCGTCGAGGACAAGGCCGGCGCCCACACCGTCGGACAGTTTGATGTATGCGAGATCGGTGGTTCCCCGGCCTGCGCCCCACATGTGCTCGGCCAATACACCGAGGTTGGCATCGTTGTCGACGTGGACGGCGATACCGAGATGATCGGACGCGATGGCGGCGGCGTCGACACCCACCCAACCCGGGAGGATCGACGGGCCACCGACCTCACCGGTATCGGCCTCGAGCGGCGCGGGCAGGCCCATCCCGACGGCCAGGACGGACGCGCGGTCGCAGCCGAGACGGTCGAGGGCAGCGTCGAGAAGGCTGCCCGCCAGCACCACGCCTTCTTCGGCGCGATGTCCGGCTGCGAGTTCGACTCTTTCCTCGGCCAGGACATCGTGTGCCATGTCGGCGACTGCGACGGTGAGGTGGCGGTGCCCGAAGTCGATCCCGACCGCAAGCCCCATCTTTCGCGTCAGTCGCACCGCCCGACCGCGCTGGCCGGGATGGTCGCCGTCAGGCACGGTGACCATCCCGGCCGCGGTCAGTTCCTTGACCATGTTGGAGACGGTGGCGGGAGCTAAACCGGTGCGCCGGGCGATCTCTGCCTGGGTCAGCTCGCCCGACATCTGCAGGGCGCGCACCACTCGATGCTGATTGGCGGACTTCAGCGAAGACTGCGAGCCCGGCCGTCCTGGATCACCGTTTTCCTTGTCTCGCACGACCTCACCGTACCGCGCGCGTTCTCGGCCTAACGAGCGAGTGCTGCCGCCTCACTGGCCAGCGCGCTGATCCGGTCCCAGTCCTTCTGCTTCACGGCGTCGGAGGGCGTGAGCCAGGATCCGCCGACGCACCCGACGTTGGGCAGTGCCAGGTAGTCCCGCACATTCGAGGTCGACACCCCGCCGGTGGGGCAGAACCTGGCCGCGGGAACGGGCGAATGGATCGAGCCGAGGAACTTGGCACCCCCGGACGCCTCGGCCGGGAAGAACTTGAGCTCCCGGTAGCCGTGTTCGAGGAGGAACAACACCTCGGACACGGTCGCGGCACCGGGGAGGTGCGGCAGACCGGTGTCGGTCATCGCCTTCAGCAGCGACTCGGTGCTACCCGGCGACACCAGGAACTGGGCACCGGCTTCTGCTGCACGCGCCGCCTGGTCCGGTTCCACAATGGTGCCTGCACCCACGCAGATGTCCGGCACCTCGGTCGCGATCGCCTTGATGGCGTCGAGTGCGCAGGATGTGCGCAGGGTCAGTTCGATCATGGGGATGCCGCCGGCCACCAGCGCGCGCGCCACCGGGACGGCATGTGCAACGTCGTCGATCACGACGACAGGGATGACCGGGACACGGTCGAGGAGAGAAGGATTGGCAGTCACTGGAATTGCTCCTTAAGCGGGTTGGGGATGAAAGACGCTGGCGCCCTGGGTGGCCGGTCCGACGGCGGCGCGGAGTCCGGCGAAGAGTTCACGCCCCGTGCCGACCCATTCGTCGACACCGAGCGCACGACCGGTCGCCGGGCGGGCGGCCAGTTCTTCGTCGTCGAGATGCACGTTCACAGTTCCGGTCACGGCATCGACGGTGAGGAGGTCGCCGTCACGCACACGCGCGAGCGGTCCGTCTGCGGCCGCCTCCGGGGTGAGGTGAATAGCTGCCGGCACCTTTCCCGAGGCGCCGGACATCCGGCCGTCGGTGACTAATGCGACCCTCCGGCCCTGGTCCTGCAGAACACCGAGTACCGGTGTGAGCTTGTGCAATTCGGGCATGCCGTTGGCGCGTGGGCCCTGGTACCGGAGCACAGCCACAAAATCGCCTGTCAGCGTGCCCGCTTCGAACGCGGCGAGGAAGTCGAGCTGGTCGTCGAACACCCTGGCCGGCGCGGTCACGACGCGGTGGTCCGGGTGGACGGCCGACGTCTTCATCACGCACGAACCCAGATTCCCGGTGAGCATCTTGAGCCCACCGTTGACGTCGAACGGGTCTTCCGGTCCGCGCAACACGCTGGTGTCGAGGCTGATTCGCGTACCCGGCTGCCATTCGACGCCGTCACCGGACAGCTTCGGCTCTTCCGTGTAGCGCCGGAGTCCGGGACCGGCAACGGTCTTGACGTTCTCGTGCAGCAGGCCCGCATCCAGCATGGAAGAGACCACGTAGCCGAGGCCGCCGGCGGCGTGGAAGTGGTTCACGTCCGCCGAGCCGTTGGGGTAGATGCGGGCGAGCAACGGCACCACCGCGGACAGCTCCGCCAGATCGTCCCAGGTCAGCGTGATTCCCGCGGCCCGGGCGATCGCGACGAGGTGCATGGTGTGGTTGGTCGATCCGCCGGTCGCGAGCAACGCGACGCAGCCGTTGACCACGGCACGCTCGTCCACGACCTCGCCGACCGGCGTGTAATCGTCGCCGAGTGCGGTGAGCCCGGTGACGCGCTTCCCCGCTTCGGACGTCAGTGCATCACGCAGCGGGGTACCGGGGTTCACGAAGCTCGATCCGGGCAAGTGCAGGCCCATGACCTCCATGAGGAGCTGGTTGGAATTGGCCGTGCCGAAGAACGTGCAGGTGCCTGCGCCGTGGTAGCTCGCCGCCTCCGCGTCGAGCAGTTCCTCACGTTCGGCCTTGCCCTCCGCGTAGAGCTGGCGAACGCGGGACTTCTCGTTGTTCGGCAGACCGGACGTCATCGGTCCGGCCGGAACGAAAATCGTCGGTAGGTGCCCGAAACCCAATGCGCCGATGAGCATTCCCGGCACGATCTTGTCGCACACGCCCAGCATCAGCGCGCCGTCGAACATGTCGTGTGACAGTCCGATCGCCGTCGCCATCGCGATCACGTCACGGCTGAACAACGACAACTGCATGCCGTCGCGGCCCTGGGTGATGCCGTCGCACATCGCGGGAACACCACCGGCGAACTGGGCGATGCCACCGGCCTCCATGACCGCGGCCTTCAGCTGTCGCGGGAAATGCTCGAACGGCTGATGCGCCGACAGCATGTCGTTGTACGACGAGACGATCGCGATGTTGGGCTTGACGAAGCTGCGCAGCGCCTTCTTGTCGGCCGGGCCGGACGCGGCGAAGCCGTGCGCGAGGTTCGCGCAGGCCAGTTTGCCGCGGGCCGGTCCGTGGTCGCCCGCCTGCCGGATCCGGTTCAGGTAAGTAGTGCGCTCGGGCCTGCTGCGTTCGATGATCCGCTCGGTGACGGCGGCGAGGACGGGGTGCACGTCGGCAGTCGGTGTGGGTGTTTCGGTCATGCGGGAACTCCTTCGTGCCAGGTGCGTCCGTCGCGCTCGATGAGAGTGGTGGCGTCGGTGGGTCCGTTGGTACCCGCCGGATACCGGCGCGGGAGCCGTTCGGAGCGGTCCCAGCCGACAAGGATCTGTTCCACCCATTCCCATGCCGCCTCCACCTCGTCGCGGCGCATGAACAGGGTCGGGTTGCCCCGAACCACGTCCATCAGCAACCTCTCGTAGGCATCCGGCGACGGCCGCTTGAACGTCTCGATGTAGTTGAGGTCCAACGACACCGGCCGCAGGCGGATACCACCGGGGCCGGGTTCCTTGGCCGTCATGTGCAATCGCATACCCTCGTGGGGCTGGAGCTGGATCACGAGACGGTTGGGTTCGCTGTGGCCTTCACTGCCGGGAAACATCGGGTGCGGGACGGGCTTGAACTGCACCACGATCTCCGAGCATCTGCGGTCCATCCGCTTACCGGTGCGCAGGTAGAACGGCACACCCGCCCACCGCCAGTTCTGGATCTCGGCCTTCACGGCAATGAACGTCTCGGTGCGACTGTGGGGGTTCTCGACCTCGTCTCGGTAACCGGGAACGGCCACACCCTCAGCCAGTCCGGGACCGTACTGTCCTGCGACGGTGCACCGTTCGACGTCGTCCGGACTCATGGGCTTCAGCGCTTGCAGCACCTTCAGCTTTTCGTCGCGCACAGTCTCACGATCGACGTAGGTGGGGGGTTCCATCGCGACGAGGCACAGCAGCTGCAGCAGGTGGTTCTGCAGCATGTCGCGCAGCGCTCCCGCCGACTCGTAGTACCCCCCACGACTCCCGACACCCAGCGATTCCGCGACATTGATCTGCACGTGGTCCACGGACGTGGAATTCCACAACGGCTCGAGAAACGTATTGGCGAAGCGAGTGACCAGGAGGTTCTGCACACTCTCCTTGCCGAGGTAGTGATCGATGCGGAAGATCTGCGATTCGTCGAATACGGCGCCGACCGCGTCGTTGACGGCGCGTGCCGAGGCGAGGTCGTGTCCGATCGGCTTCTCGAGTACCGCCCGGGACTGCGCACTCGCAAGGCCGTGCAACTGCAGGTTCTCGCAGATCGGCCCGAACAGTCCCGGTGCGCAGGCTAGATAGAAGACTCGGATGAGCTCCTCCCGGCCCGCGAGACATTCGGTGATGCCCGTCCAGGTGTCGGGATCGGCGAGGTCGACGCTCACGTACTCGAGCCGACGGAGAAATCGGTCACACGTCTGCGCATCCAGTTGATCATTCGGGACGAAACGCGCGAGTTCCCCCCGGACCTTGTCCCGGTAGCCCTCGGTATCGAGGCCCGCTCGCGAGGCGCCGATCACCCGGGTCTCCGGTGGAAGCTGTCCGTCGCGATCGCGCAGGTAGAGCGCCGGAAGCAGCTTTCGGACGGCGAGGTCGCCTGTTCCGCCGAAGACGACGAAGTCGCAGGGATCCACCGTCTTGGCTGGAAAGACCGTGTTCGCAGGTGGCATGTCATTCTCCCTCTGAAAGCCAATGTGTGGGCCGTCACAGACGAGAGTAGGGCAACTTCGGCGCTCAATCAATACAAACTTAAGTATTTTTGAGAACAAAGGCGCTTTGCTTACGTTGTCAGTCGAGCGTCCGGGTTGGTTGAATGGCCGTATGCGGACGACGCCACGATCGACCACTTCCCCGGCGACGGGCGGCGACGTCTTCGCGCTCATCCGCGACGGCCAAGCAACCACCCGAACCGAGATCGGGAATCTCACCGGCCTGTCCCGCACGGCGGTGGCGGCCCGCGTCTCGACACTGCAGGCGTCCGGACTCGTCGTGGAACGAGAAGAAGGCGTCTCGACCGGCGGCCGGCCACCGGTCAAGCTCTCCTTCCACGTTCAGGCAGGGGTGGTGCTGTCCGCCGCGATCGGCCGGAGTCGCACCCAGCTCGCGATCTGCGACCTGGCCGGGGACGTCCTCGTCGTCGAGGACGTCGAGCAGGAAATCGGCACGAGCCCAGCGGAATTGATGCCGGTCATTGCGCAACGCCTGATCGCGCTACGCGAGAGCCTGGGTGAGACGGCCCGCCGCACCGTGGGAGTCGGGATCAGCCTGCCCGGCACCGTCGACATCGAGCGCGGGTGCAGCCTCAACTCACCGATGATGTCGGGGTGGGACGGGGTGCCGTTGCAACCATTTCTCGCCGAGGTGACCGATGCGCCCGTCTTCGTCGACAACGACGCCAACGTGATGGTTCTGGCGGAGCGGCGTGGAGAGCGCCGGGACTTCGCCGACATGCTCCTGATCAAGGCATCCACCGGCCTCGGCGCCGGGATCGTGTCCGGAGGAGCCCTTCAGCGGGGCGCTCTCGGCGCTGCCGGTGAAATCGGGCATACGAAAACCGCAGCGGCACAAGGTGTGGTGTGCCGCTGCGGTGACGTGGGATGTGTCGAGGCCGTTGCGGGCGGGTGGGCCTTGGTCCGCAACCTTCAGGGACAGGGGCGCAACGTCACCCACATCCGCGACGTGATCACGCTGGCGCTCGCGGGCGACGCGGAAGCGCGGCGGATGATTCGGGAGAGCGGGCGTCAGATCGGCGAAGTGTTGTCCGGCGTGGTCAATCTCCTCAACCCGGAGGTCGTCATCGTCGGCGGCGACATGGCACAGGCCTACGACACCTTTGTCGCCGGACTTCGGGAAACCCTGTACGGCAACGCTATTGCCGTGGCCACACAGCAGCTACAGATTCTGCCCTGGACGCACGGGGAGCTGTCCGGGGTGGTCGGTAGCGCCACCATGGCGCTCGACCACGTCCTCAGCGTCCGGGCCGTAGACCGGCTCCTCGCGCAGCAGAAATAGGGCGCTCCGCGCCTCGTGCGCCTTTCTGGTTGCCCCAGCTACCAAAAGGGCGCACGGGCGGCGGAGCCGCCTACTTGACGTCGGAACCGTGCCGGGTGAGCGCGGTGATCTCGATGTTCATGTAGGGGAACAGCGGCAGATTCCACAGTATTTCGTGGAGTTCGTCGGCCGAGTCGACGTCGAAGATGCTGATGTTGCTGTATTTTCCGACGATTCGCCAGATTTCCGGCCACTTACCGGAGCGCTGCAGCTCCTGAGAGTAGGCCTTCTCCTTGGCGATGGTCTCGTCCCGGACGTCCGGGTCGAGGTCGCGGGGAATGTTGACGTCCATCCGGACGTGAAAGAGTGCCATCGGGTGGTGTTCTCCTCAGTTCCTGGTCCAAGTCTTGACGGCATCCATGTTGAGCTCGACTCCGAGCCCGGGACCTTCGGGCAGATGCACCTTGCCGTCGCCGTACCGCAGTGGTTGCTGCAGCAGTTCTTCGCTGAACAGCAGGGGTCCGAACAGTTCGGAACCGAAGTTGATGCCGGGTTCCGAGCAGGCGAAGTGAATGGACGCCGCTGTGCCGATCGGCCCCTCGATGGACGTGGCTCCGTGGCAGGCGATGCCGGCCGCCTTGGCGATGGCCACCACCTCCCGACTGCGCCTGAGCCCACCGCATTTGGTGGTTTTCACGGCGATGACGTCGGCCGCGCCGCGCCGCGCGACCTCGAGAGCATCGTGCGGCGTCTGGACGCTTTCGTCCGCCATCACGGGGACGGGGACGAGCCGGTTGAGTTCGGCGAGGACCTCGAGCTGTTCACCGGGGGTGGGCTGCTCGATCAGTTCGACGCCGCCTTCGACGAGGAGGGGCACGTACTTCAGCGCGGTGAGCCGGTCCCAGCGGGCATTGACGTCGATACGGACGCCGGCCTTGCCCTGCAGTGCCTGGGCGATCCGGACGACCCGGGCAGTGTCGACCTCCGGGTCGAGGGCGCCCATCTTGAGTTTGAAACTGAAGTGCCGTTTCGACTCGACCATGCCGAGGGCCTCCTCGACGATCTCCTCGGCGGGAGCGGCGCCGAGAGCCCAGGTGACCTCGACGCTGTCCCGGAAGGCTCCGCCGAGCAGCGTATGCACCGGCACACCGAGGCTCCGCGCCCAGGCGTCGTGCAGTGCGACGTCGACGGCGGCCTTCGCGAAACGCGCGTTCGCGACCACCCTTTCGATGTCCGACATGATGCCGGTGATCTCGTCGACACCCCGCCCCAGCAGGACCGGGACGAGGTAACGCTCGACGATCGCCTGCATCGTCTCCACCGATTCGCCGCCCCACCACGGGCCGCCCGGGACGACACCCTCGCCGTAGCCGGTCACGCCGCCCGCGGTGGTGACGGCGACGAGCAGCAGCGGCTGCGCCGTCATCGACGTGGTGGCGAACTTGTGGGGACGCACCAGCGGCACATCGAGGATCGTCGTTTCGACGGAAACGATAGACAGGTCGGTCATCGAATCACTCTCTCTACGGGTGGAACAGCTCACGCGGGGTCGAGCACGAAGTTGTAGGTGACGTAGTTCTTGCCGTCGTCACCGGTCTTCGGGTCGAGGATGAGCTCGGGCTTGGTGGCGGACGCGACGTCGCTGTCGATCCACTCGCCGCCCTTGAAATACAGCTGCGTGGTCACCGACTCCTTACCGGGAGCCGACACGATGAGATGCAGGTGCGCGGGACGCCACGGGTGACCGTTCTGCGCCTCGATGAACTGACCGGTCGGGCCGTCGGTCGGAATCTTGTAGGGCGCCGGCTGGATCGTGGTGATCTCGTAGCGGCCCTCCTCGTCGGCGATGATCGTGCCGCGCAGGTTCCACTCGGGCAGGTGCGGGGCGAACTGCGAGTAGTAGCCGTCGTTGTCGGCGTGCCACAGCTCGACCTTCGCGCCGGCGAGCCCGTTCCCCTCGAGGTCGGTGACCTGGCCGGAGAAGACCAGCGGGGTGATCTTCCTGTCTTCCTCGCGCATGGGCAAGGTGCAGGTGGAGGGCAGTTCCGGCGCACCGGCAATGTAGTACGGGCCCTCGATGCTGCCCTTGGTTCCCTTGCGGGTGCGGGCGAGAACCTCTTCGACGGAGTGCTCGATGAACACGTCGAGAAACAGCGGCCACTCCCCGCCCTCACCGACGTCGATGAGCCACTGCTTGAACACGCGGTACTCGGGGTAGGTGACGCCGTGCTTCAGGATCACGTCGTTGAGCGCGCCGAGGGCGTCCTTGGCGATCGCCGCGAGGCGCTCCGGTGAGGTGTCGGCGCTGACGCGTTCGGACTTGAACTTGTCGGTGGCTGCGGAGCCGGATCCGGCGGCGGTGGGGCTCTCGGTGGTGGTCATCTGTTTCTCCTTGGGCTTGGAGGGAAGCGGATAAGGCTGATATCGAGTTGTGGGCGACACGGTGGGTGTTCACGCGCCGAGGTCTTGCGTATGTACGCTGTGCGTACTACTATCACGCTGTGCGTACATACCTACTGTGCGCGCAGTCACATTGAAATGTCAACCCCGACTTCCGTGCACCCTGACGAGACCGCTGGTGGAGGCCGCAATGCCCGAGAACGATCGCGACTACATCCAGAGCATCGAGCGTGGCTTCGCGGTGCTTCTGGCCTTCGATGCGCAGCGCCCCAACCCGACACTGGCCGAACTCGCCACCGAAGCGGGGCTCTCGCGTCCCGCGGTCCGTCGGATCCTGCTCACCCTGCAGAAGCTCGGTTACGTCGCCGGCTCGGGGGGCCGGTGGTCGCTCACCCCCCGCGTGCTCAGCATCGGCCAGCACTACTCGGAGTCGCACGCCCTCATCGAGGCGGCGATGCCCCGACTGCTCGAGGTGTCGGAGAAGACGCAGGAGTCGGCCTCGCTGGGCGTACTCGACGGGGCCGACGTGGTCTACGCAGCGCGCGTTCCCGTCCGCCGGATCATGAGCATCAACGTGTCGGTGGGCACCCGGGTCCCCGCGTACGCCACGTCGATGGGTCGCGCACTGCTCGCGTGGGCGCCCGCCGACGTCGTCGAACGCGTGGTCAGCGAGTCGACCTTCGCCAAACTCGGACCCGACACCATCGGCAGCGCCGCAGAGTTCGAACGTGAACTCACCAAGGTTCGTGAGCAGGGATTCGCGTTGACGTCCGAGGAGCTCGAAAAGGGACTCATCTCGCTGGCCGCCCCGGTCCGGGACGCGGCGGGCTCCGTCGTGGGCGTGGTGGCCTGCTCCACCTCCACTGCACGCAATACGCCCGCGCAATTCCGGGAACAGGCCGTGCCGTGCGTCCTCGCCGCCGCAGCCGCCCTCAGCTCCGACATGGGGTTCGCGGGCTGACAGCTGCGGTCCGGCTACAGCGGGTCGAGCACGAATTCGCAGGACATCTCCTGCGTTGCGCCGGGCGGCGGCACCACCCGCGTCCCGAGCGAGCGGTAACCGCGCGCATGCACGATCACGTTGATGTGACCCACCTCGTTACCGATTGGGACACTGGAGAATTCGCACGGCGCGGGCTTGATGGTGGAGATGTCGAAGCGACCCCCGGCGCAGGTGACGACGATGCCGCGCAGATTGTTGCGCAGAATCTCGACGGAGTACCCGGAATAGCAGCCGTCGGCGTCCGCGTGCCACACCTCGAGCTCTGCACCCGACAACGTTTCGCCGTCGCGCGACCGCACCACTCCCGTGATGCGCAGCGGAGTTCCGGGTTCACCGGGGAGTGCCGCAAGGTTTGCCTTCCAGGGCAGCACTCGCTGGGCGGGGAGGTAGAACTCCCGGTCGACATGGTCGAGGCTTGCCCGATCCACGTGCGGTGCGGACGTGGTCGACGTCGAGGTCATTATCAGATCCGATCACTCTCGTACGCTGTGCGTACTGTGAGAACGCTGTGCGGTCATTACCGAGTGTGCTTGTAGTCACACGGTTCGTCAACCCGCGGCCCGTTCACATCGGGACGGGTGGGTCCAGGGCATCCGTGGGATAATTGCTCCGCCATCGGCGGACAACGACGTTTCGCCGCCCCGGTTCGCGCTTTGTGCCGGCCACTTCGCATCCCCGAGGATTACATCGATGAACACCCCTCCCCGCAGCATCACACTCCGCTTCCTCGCGGCCCCCACAGAGGTGGCAACCCTGGGCGGATCGATCCAGGGCGGACGCATCCTCGAGTGGATCGACAAGGCTGCCTACGCGTGCGCGGTCGGCTGGAGTGGCGGCTACTGCGTCACCGCCTACGTGGGAAACATCCGCTTCACCCGATCGATCGAGTCCGGTCACCTGGTGGAAGTCGAGGCAAGGCTGGTGCACACGGGCCGATCGAGCATGCACATCCAGTGCACGGTGTCTTCCGCAGACCCGCGTACCGGTGAGTTCACCGAGGCCAGTAACTGTCTGGTGATTTTCGTGGCCGTCGATGATTCCGGTAAGCCGAAAAACGTCCCGCCGTGGCTGCCTGTCACCGCCGAGGACCACGCCGAAGCCGACGAGGCGATCATGCGGGTCGGGCTCCGCGCCGACATCGAAGAGGCGATGAGCAGACAGGAATACACGGACAAGGGCACGGCACCCGTGTCGGTCATGCGATTCCTCGCAGCCCCCACCGACGTCAACTGGGGTGGCAAAACCCACGGTGGCACGGTGATGCGCTGGATCGACGAGGCCGCCTACCTCTGCGGTACCGCCTGGAGCGGCGGTCCGTGCGTCTCGGTGTACGCCGGTGGGGTCCGGTTCTACCGGCCGATCCAGATCGGTCACGTCGTCGAGGTCGATGCCCGACTGCTCCATACCGGCGCGCAGACCATGCATATTTCGGTGCACGTGCGATCGGGCGATCCGCGCACGGGCGAGATGAATCTGACCACCCACTGCCTCACCGTGGTCGCCGCGATCGACGAGGAGGGCGCCGCAACCGCAGTGCGGCAATGGATTCCGCAGTCCGACGAGGATCGCGGGCTCGAGGCACACGCCCGGGAACTCATCGCGCTGCGGGCCCGCGCCCGGATCGGTGCCCTGTCGTAGCCAGGCCGAACAGCGACTGACCAGACGACGTCAGCCGCGCAGCACGTCCGACGGCGCCGCCCCGTACTTCTTCCGGAACGCCGCCGCGAACCGGCCGGTGTGGGTGAACCCCCACCGCATCGCGACATCGGACACCGTGGCCGAGGTGTCGGCGCGGAGCAGGTCGGCGTGGACGCGCTCGAGCCGCACGTCGAGCAGGTAGTCGCGGGGGCTCACGCCGACGTACTCCTGGAATCCCTCCTGAAGGCGCCGAACCCCGACGCCCGCGATCTCGGCCATCTCGGCCGCCGTCCACGCCCGCGCGGGGTCGGCGTGGATCTCGTCGATGACGCGCTTGACGATGCGCGGCCGGGTACCGGCACCGGCCGTCTCGTCGTCCGGTATCGCTGCCAGGACCAGTGCCGTGGTGACCGCCCCCGACAGCTGCTCGGCGACGAGGGGGTTGGCGTAGACACCGTCCGAACGCAACATCTGATCGAGGAGTGACCGCACCAACGCCAACCAACTGGCACCGTTCTCGCTGGTCAGATCGAATTTCGGGGGCAGGCGCAGTCCGGGCCGCGCCAGAATCCGCGCCATCTCCCTGTGTAGGTAGTCGCGGTCGACCCGCACCCCGATGATCGAGCAGTCCTTACTCCAGTCGGTGATGAGCGTCGTGGTGTCGGGTGGACAGATGGTCCCCGACCCGGGCGCCGACGACACCTCGGTTTTCCCGGTCACCGACTCCAGGTGTCCCGACAACGGCACGTTCACCGCGTACGCACCCGGGTGATCCGACTGGATCGACACGTCGGCTCCCCATCCGATGCGGGTGATTTTCACCGGGCCCAGCTCCACGGCTTCCGCGACCGTATTGCTGGCGGTCTCTCTGCTCAGCGGAGTCAGGCGGTGCGGGAAGTAGACGTCCGACACCACGTGCGACGCCTCGTCCCAATCATCGGAACGGACGAACCTGGACGTGGTCGACATGGCACAAGTGTGACCGCGGACACCATCGATTGCAATTTCCGCCGTGATCCGAGTCACTGCGCAAAGTGGATCGGCACCTCGCACAGCGGATCGACGCGCGGTGGACCTGGTCGTACCTTCGTGTTCACCGCAACAGCGCCCCGACACGAAGGGAGGCTTCCGATCATGGAACAGCGCGAACTCCGGAACATTTTCGGACAGTTCGCCAGCGGAGTCACTGTCATCACGTGCAGCAACTCCGACGGCGAACCGCACGGGGCCACCGTCACCGCCTTCACCGCCGTCTCCCTCGAGCCACGGCTGTGCCAGGTGACGCTGACCCGTAAGTCGAAGGCGTGCCGCTACCTCAGCAACGCGCCCTTCGCGGTGAACATCCTGGCCGCCGACCAGGTCGACACAGCACTGCATTTCGCCGGCCGGCCGCAGGAGCCGCAGCCGACGTGGACGGACGGCCCCACCGCCCCCGTCCTCTGCGGCTCGGCCGCCACGCTGTCGTGCGTGCCGTGGGCCGAGTACGACGGCGGCGACCATCTCATCTTCATCGGCGAGATCGTCGACGCGCAGACCACCGGGAAGGATCCGTTGCTGTTCTACCGCAGCACATTCCACGACCTCGGCGCCCCGTCGGCTTCGGCCGCCTGGAACGGTTCCATGGACGACCCGCACAGTGGCTGGTTCGACGCCACCACCTCGTTCACTCCGTTCCATCTCCACACCGTCTCCTGATACCGATTTCCTGAAGAAAGGCCATCTCGATGACCACCACCGAATCCGCCCCCGACACCGCCGTCGACCGCACCAAGGTCAACGTCGCCGCCGACAGCGAGGTGAATCGCACGAAGAACTTCGCGTCGCGGCCGATGACCGGCGACGAGTACATCGAATCGTTGCGTGACGATCGCGAGATCTGGTTACACGGCGAGCGTGTCGAGGACGTGACCACCCACCCGGCGTTCCGGAACCCCATTCGCATGACTGCCCGTCTGTACGACTCGATGCACACCGGTGAGCACGTCGACAAGGTCACCACCCCCACCGACACCGGCAACGGCGGCGTCACCATGCCGTTTTTCAAGGCGCCGACCTCGTCCGACGACCTCCTGAAGGAGCGCGACGCCATCGCCACCTGGGCGCGGATGACGTACGGCTGGATGGGTCGCAGCCCGGACTACAAGGCGTCCTTCCTCGGAACCCTCCACGCGAACAAGGAGCTGTACTCGCCGTTCCAGGACAACGCCGAGCGCTGGTACAAGGAGTCGCAGGAAAAGGTTCTCTACTGGAACCACGCGATCATCAATCCTCCCGTGGACCGGCAGCTGCCGCCGGACGAGGTCGGCGACGTGTTCATGAAGGTGGAGAAGGAAACCGACGCGGGCATCGTCGTCTCCGGCGCCAAGGTCGTGGCCACGGGCTCGGCGATCACCAACTACAACTTCATCGCCCACTACGGTCTGCCGATCAAGAAGAAGGAATTCGCGCTCATCTGCACGGTGCCGATGGACGCACCGGGCGTGAAGCTGATCTGCCGGTCCTCGTTCACCCAGAACGCCGCGGTGATGGGCACCCCGTTCGACTACCCGCTGTCGAGCCGGATGGATGAGAACGACACCATCTTCATCTTCGACAAGGTCCTCGTGCCGTGGGAAAACGTTTTCATGTACGGCGACGTCGACAAGATCAACGGCTTCTTCCCGCAGTCGGGCTTCCTGCCCCGCTTCACTTTTCAGGGCTGTACCCGCCTCGCCGTCAAGCTCGACTTCATCGCCGGCATGTTGATGAAGGCACTCGACGCCACCGGAGCGGGCGGCTTCCGAGGCGTGCAGACCCGCGTCGGTGAAGTGATCGGCTGGCGCAACCTGTTCTGGTCCCTCACTGAATCGATGGCACGCAACCCGGAGCCCTGGATCGGCGACACCGTCATCCCCAAGCTCGAATACGGCCTCACCTACCGCATGTTCATGATCCAGGGCTACCCCCGCATCAAAGAGATCATCGAACAAGATGTGGCATCCGGGCTGATCTACCTGCCGTCATCGGCCGCCGACTTCAAGAGTCCCGACGTCCGTCCGTACCTCGACAAATACGTTCGCGGCTCGGACGGCATGACCGCGGTCGACCGCGTAAAAATCATGAAGGCGCTGTGGGATTCGATCGGAACCGAGTTCGGTGGCCGCCACGAACTCTACGAGCGGAATTACTCCGGCAACCACGAGAACGTCAAGGCGGAGCTGCTTTTCGCCGCCGAGAACCGTGGTGACGTCGCCTCCATGAAGGGTCTGGCCGAGCAGTGCCTGGCCGAGTACGACCTCGACGGCTGGACGGTGCCGGACCTCATCGGCAACGACGACGTCTCGTACTTCGGCAACAAGTAACTACACACGCGCAATCCCCGTCAGAAGCGCACGAGCTCTGACGGGGATTTGCCGTACCTGCGACGATATGCAGCGGAAAACCGGCCGGCGTGGGTAAACCCCCACCGGGCAGCGATGTCGGAAACCGTGACACCTGGCTCCCGCGCCCTCAGATCGGCATCGGCGCGAGTCAAGCGGATGTCGAGGAGGCATTCGGACGGGCTGCGCCCGACGTACTCGCGAAACCCTTCCTGCAGCCGGCGAACGCTGGTGCCCGCCAGCTCGGCCATGTCTGCCGCCGTCCACGCGCGGGCCGGGTCGTCGTTCAGCCCGTCGAGTACGCGCTTGACGATGCGGGGACGCGGCGCCGTCCTGCGCACGTCCTGATCCGGTGTGACTGCCAGGACGAAGGCTGCGGTGATGGCGCCGGCGAGCTGCGGTCCCACTACCGGATTGGCGAGCAGGTCGGACGGTTCGCGCAGTTGCGCGGTCAGCGACCTCAACAGTCGGAACCAGCTGTTGCCCGAGGCGTCGGTGAGGTCGATCTGGGAGGGCAGCAGCAACTTCGGGCGCACGTCGGTGCCGAGTATGCGATCCGCTTCCCGTTCGAGGTATTCGCTGTCGAACTTGACGCCGAGCACCGAGCAATCACCGCTCCACCGGCTGATCAGGGTGGGTTCGTTCGCCCGGAACACCGTCGCCTGGCCGGGCCGCGACACCACGTCGCCCACCGGGGAGCGCGACTCCAGGGAGCCGGAGAGCGGGATGTTGACCTCGTACGCGCCCGGGTAGTCGCAGGCGATCGATACGTCCGCACCCCAGCCCAGTCTGCCGAGGGTGACCGGCCCGAAATCGACGGTGCGCATCGACAGTTTCAGGGAGCCGTCCGGAGACAGGTCCGTCAACGTGTGCGGGAAGTACGCACCGGCCACCGCCCTCGACGCCGCGTCCCAGTCATGAGTCTCGGTAATCGTCGATGCCATCGCCTACACCTGCCTCGTCCACACGTCGTTTCGACCTCCATTGAAGCTGTGCCGTCCCGCTGAGTCGAGGATAACTGAGATACCAATCACAACTAGTCGCGCACATCGTCCAGCCGTCGCGCGAATCGGCTAGACGCGCCCGAGAGCCGGCCCCTACATTCTCCTTCACCCGCCGTTGCAGCGAAAGTTGTTACCGAACAAGGAGAATCACATGACTGCGACCCTTTCCTGGATCGACGAGATCACCATGACGGAACTCGAACGCAACCCTTACCCCGTGTACGAGCGGTTGCGCGCCGAGGCTCCACTGGCATACCTCCCGGTTCTCGGCTCCTACGTGGCGACCACTGCGGAGCTGTGCCGAGCCATCGCCACCAGCCCCGACTTCGAGGGGATCATCACCAAGGCCGGCGGCCGCACGTTCGGCCACCCCGCGGTGATCGGGGTCAACGGCGATATCCACCGCGACCTCCGCTCGATGGTCGACCCCGCTCTGCAGCCGTCGGAGGTGGACCGCTGGGTCGATTCACTCGTTCGCCCCATTGCCCGGCGTTACGTGGAGCAGTTCGAGAACGACGGCAAGGCCGACCTGGTGTCGCAGTACTGCGAGCCGGTGAGCGTGCGGGCATTGGGCGACCTGCTCGGTCTGAACGACGTCAGCTCGGACACGCTACGCGACTGGTTCCACCGGCTGTCGAACTCCTTCACGAATGCCGGCGTGGACGAGAACGGTGAGTTCACCAATCCGGAGGGCTTCGTCCAGGGCGACGAGGCGAAGGCCGAGATCCGGGCCATCGTGGACCCCCTGATCGACAACTGGATCGTCAATCCCGATGACAGCGCCATCTCCCACTGGCTGCACGACGGCATGCCCGAGGGACAGGTACGGGAGCGGGACTACATCTATCCCACACTCTTCGTCTTCCTGCTCGGCGCGATGCAGGAGCCCGGGCACGCCATGGCGTCGACCCTCGTCGGCCTGTTCAGCCGTCCGGAGCAGCTCGAGGCGGTGATCGACGAACCCGCGTTGATCCCGCGCGCCATCTCCGAGGGGATGCGCTGGACTTCCCCGATCTGGTCGGCGACGGCCCGCATCAGCACGAAGGACGTCACGGTCGGCGACGTCTTCCTGCCCGAGGGTTCGGTCGTCCTGATGTCCTACGGCTCCGCCAACCACGACGCCGAGGTCTACGACGCTCCGACGGAGTACGACATGACCCGCCCACCGCTGCCCCATCTGGCGTTCGGCGCCGGACAGCACGCCTGCGCCGGTATCTACTTCGCCAATCACGTGTGCCGCATCGGGCTGGAGGAGCTCTTCGAGGCGATCCCCAACCTCGAACGGGACACCGGCGCCGACGTCGAATTCTGGGGCTGGGGTTTCCGCGGCCCGACAGCACTGCACACGACCTGGGAGGTATGACCATGACCCGCACCGAGACACACACCGTGTCCGTCGGCACCGACACAGTCCAGTGCGGTCCCGATCAGGCCATCCTCGACGCGCTTCTCCGCGGCGGCGTCTGGATGCCCAACTCATGCAACCAGGGCACCTGCGGGACTTGCAAACTGCGGGTCGTGTCGGGTTCGGTGGATCATCGGAGATCGCCCGACAGCACACTGAGTGCGGCCGAGCGTGACGCCGGGTTCGCGCTGGCCTGCCAGGCCGCTCCCCGCGGTGACACGGTGGTGGAGCGGCTGGACTCGGCACCCGCGACGACCGTTCATGCCCTGCGGGATCTGGTGGGCACGGTCAGCGGAATCGAGGACGTCGCCCGCGACACCCGGCGCTTACTCGTCACTCTCGACAGTCCGCTCGAGTTCTCGGCGGGGCAGTATGTGGAGTTACGGGTGCCGGGCTCGGATCAGGGGCGCCAGTACTCGATGGCGAACTCCCCCAGTGAATCGAAAGTGCTCGAATTCCACATTCGCCGCCAACCCGGCGGGCTGGCCACCGACAACTGGATCTTCGGACCGTTGAGTGTGGGCGATCGCGTCGACATGGTGGGTCCGCTCGGCGACTTCTGCCTCGACACCGACGACGACGGGCCGATAATCCTGCTCGGCGGCGGAACTGGGCTCGCGCCGCTCAAATCGATTGCAGCCCAGGCTCTTAGGTCTACACCCGACCGCACGGTTCATCTGTATCACGGCGTGCGCGAAGAAGCCGACCTCTACGACGTGGACCTGTTCCAGGAGTGGGAACGCGCGCACCCCGGCTTCCGCTACCGTCCATGCCTGAGTGACCAGACGTGGCCCGGGCGGACCGGCTACGTCACCGATGCATTCGTCGACGATTTCGACAGCTGTCGCGGCTATTCCGGTTACCTGTGCGGGCCACCCGCGATGGTCGACGCCGGCGTCAAGGCGTTCAAGCGCCGGCGTATGGCTCCGCGGCGGATCTTCCGCGAGAAGTTCACCCCGGCCGTCTGATCGTTGCGCACACCGGGGTCGCCGGCCCCGGTGTGCGCATCGCGAACATGTCCTAGGCAGTACTCGGCAAATGCCTAGTGTGATGCAGCGCACAGGCTGCAAGAGTGGAATCCATTGCCGGACCCGGGCGCCCTCGCAGGGCGCAAGCCCCCGGAGATCTTGGAGGATCCCATGACTGAAACCCTGTACACAGCGCCGTCCGACGACGTGCGCGCCAAGCTGGCCGACGCACTGATCGAGGACGCGGAAACCGGACGCTACCAGGTGCGACGCAGCGTCTTCACCGACGAGGACCTGTTCGAACTCGAGATGAAGCACATCTTCGAGGGCAACTGGATCTATTTGGCCCACGAGAGCCAGATCCCGAACGTCGGCGACTACTTCACCACGTACATGGGCCGTCAGCCGATCGTCATCTCCCGGAACAAGGAGGGCGAACTCAACGCCCTGGTGAACGCGTGCAGCCACCGCGGCGCCATGCTCTGCCGGCGGAAGACGGACAACCGGACCACGTTCACCTGCCCGTTCCACGGCTGGACGTTCAACAACTCCGGCAAGCTCCTCAAGGTCAAGGACCCGCGCGAGGCCGGCTACCCGGAACAGTTCAACAAGGACGGTTCCCACGACCTCACCAAGGTCGCGCGGTTCGAGAACTACCGCGGATTCCTGTTCGGCAGCCTGAACCCCGATGTCCCGCCGCTCGAAGAACACCTCGGTGACACCACGAAGATCATCGACATGATCGTCGACCAGTCACCCGAGGGCCTCGAGGTGCTGCGCGGTGCGTCCACCTACACCTATGACGGTAACTGGAAGCTGCAGACCGAGAACGGCGCCGACGGTTATCACGTGTCCGCCACCCACTGGAATTACGCCGCGACCACCTCGCGTCGTGAGTCGGGCGAATCCACCAACGCCACCAAGGCGATGGACGCCGGCAAGTGGTCGAAGCAGCAGGGCGGGTACTACTCGTTCGACAACGGGCACCTGCTGCTGTGGACCAAGTGGGCCGACCCCGCCAACCGTCCCCTCAACGAGCGTCGTGACGAACTCGTCGCCGAGTACGGGGAGGACCGCGCCGACTGGATGATCGGGGTGTCCCGCAACCTGTGCCTGTACCCGAATGTGTACCTGATGGACCAGTTCGGTTCGCAGATCCGGCATTTCCGTCCGATCTCCGTCGACAAGACCGAGGTCACCATCTACTGCATCGCGCCCAAGGGTGAGAGCCGGGTGGCACGTGCCGCCCGCATCCGCCAGTACGAAGACTTTTTCAACGCCACCGGCATGGCCACCCCGGACGATCTCGAGGAGTTCCGCTCCTGCCAGAAGACGTACCAGGCCGCCGCCGCACCGTTCAACGACCTCAGCCGCGGTGTCACCCACCAACTCCAGGGCCCCGACGAGGGTGCGAAGAGGATCGGCATCAATCCCATCTCCAGTGGTGTGAAGACCGAGGACGAGGGCCTTTACCCGATCCAGCACGGGTACTGGGTGCAGGCGCTCACCAAGGCACTCAACGCCGACGCTGCCGCTGCTGCGAACAACCGCTGAGGGAGAAAAGTTACATGACTGCAGTAGCCGAAAACACGGTCACCCAAAACGATATCGAGCAGTTCCTCTACCGTGAGGCCCGCTACCTCGACGACCGCGAATTCGAGAAGTGGATCGAGTGTTATCACCCCGACTCCGAGTTCTGGATGCCTGCATGGGCCGACGACGGTGAACTGACCACCGACCCGATGACCGAAATCTCCCTGATCTACTACGCCAACCGCGGCGGCATCGAGGATCGGGTGTTCCGCATCAAGACGGACAGGTCGAGCGTGACGAGCCTGCCGGAACCGCGTACCGGTCACAACATTTCGAACGTCGAGGTGACCGAGCGCCGCGGCGAGGTCGTGGACGTCCGGTTCAACTGGTTCACGCTCTATTTCCGCTACAACACGGTCGACACGTACTTCGGAAATTCGTTCTACACCATCGACTTCTCCGGTGAGCAGCCACTGATCCTGAAGAAGAAGGTCGTGCTCAAGAACGATTACATCCACCACGTGGTCGACATCTATCACATCTGATCTTCTTCCCCATTCTTCGCGAATCGAGCTGTTTTTCATGACTTTCCAAGTTGCACTGAGTTTCGAGGACGGGATCACCCGCTTCATCAAGTGTGACGGCGACGAGACGGTCGCCGACGCGTCCTACCGCGCGCGCATCAACATCCCCCTCGACTGTCGAGACGGGGCGTGCGGCACCTGCAAGTCGCTCTGCGAATCCGGCACGTACGACGGCGGCGACTACATCGAGGAAGCACTCACCGACGACGAGGCGGAGCAGGGCTACTGCCTTCCGTGCCAGATGATGCCGGAAAGCGATCTGGTGCTGCAGATCCCGACGACCTCCGACGTCGCCAAGACCGCCGCAGGCACGTTTTCGTCGACGATTACGGAGATCCGCAGGTTCTCCGACACCACCATCGGGTTCACGATCGAGATCGCAAACCGCGAAGATCTGGTGTTCCTCCCAGGGCAGTACGTCAACATCACCGTGCCCGGGACCGAGGCGACCCGCTCGTACTCGTTCAGCGCCGGGCCCACGTCCGAGGAACTGTCGTTTCTGGTCAAGATCACCGACGGCGGCCTGATGTCGGAATACCTGCGCGACCGCGCACAGGTCGGCGACACACTCGAGTTCACCGGCCCGATGGGAAGCTTCTTCCTCCGCGAGCAGAAGCGCCGCGCCCTGTTACTCGCCGGCGGCACCGGGCTCGCCCCGCTGTTGTCGATCCTCGACAAGATGCGCACCGACGCCGCCGATCACCCCGTGCACCTGGTCTACGGAGTCTCGTCCGACGCGGACCTGGTGGAGCTGGACAAGCTCGAGGCATACACGAAGTCGCTGCCGCAGTTCACATTCGACTACTGCGTGTCCGATCCGGCGAGCAGCGCGCCGAACAAGGGATACGTCACCGGGCTGTTCGAACCGGCGCATCTGAACGACGGTGACGTCGACGTGTACCTGTGCGGGCCGCCGCCCATGGTCGAAGCCGTCCGCGACCACCTGAAGTCCGAGGGGATCACGCCGGCGAACTTCTACTTCGAGAAGTTCAACAACGCGGCGACCCCCCACGGATCCGAGACGCCCGCACCGCGACCGGCCGACACGCCCGAATCCGCTGTGCCCGAGCACGAGATCGGCGAGGAGCACCAGCCGCTGTCCGAGTCGGGTGCGCAGTTCGACGCCCCCATGGCACTCGAGAACAGCACAGTCGCATGAGGCCGGCGTTCTACGCGAATCGGTTCGACGGCAGGGCCGTCACTGTCACCGGCGCCGCACAGGGAATTGGGCTTGCCGTCGCAACCCGGCTCGCCGACGAGGGCGCGTCCGTCGTCCTCGTCGACCGCGCCGAACTCGTCCACGACGTCGCCAAGGAACTGCGGGAGAAAGGGGCCGAGGCACACAGCATCACCGCGGACCTCGAACAGTTCACCGACGCGCAGGGCGCGATCGATGATGCCCGCGCCCAGCACGGCCGGATCGACGTGCTGATCAACAACGTCGGCGGAACGATCTGGACCAAACCGTACGAGCACTACACGCCGGAACAGATCGCCGCGGAGGTGCAGCGGTCGCTGTTCCCGACGCTGTGGACGTGCCGCGCCGCACTGCCGCATCTCATCGCGCAGCATAGCGGCACGATCGTCAACGTGTCGTCGGTTGCAACCCGCGGAGTCAATCGGGTGCCCTATGCAGCCGCGAAAGGCGGGGTCAACGCTCTCACCGCGTCGCTCGCGCTCGAGGTGGCACAGTACGGAATCCGCGTGGTGGCCACCGCTCCCGGAGGAACTGAGGCACCGGCGCGCCGCGTCCCACGCGGTCCCGGTACCGAATCCGAGCAAGAGAAGGCGTGGTACCAGCACATCGTCGACCAGACCGTCTCTTCGTCGCTGATGAAGCGGTACGGCACCCTCGACGAACAGGCCGCTGCGATCCTTTTCCTCGCCTCCGACGAGGCCTCCTACATCACCGGCTCGGTACTGCCCGTCGCCGGTGGCGACCTCGGCTAGCAGCCCCACATATCTCCACCGCCTCATCGGCGGGCAATCCGGCTCGCCGTCACACTTCCCGAGCGGAGATCGTCATGAACCCGTCCACGACCGACAGCTGGGCAAGCCTCCGACATCGCAGGGCTGTCACCTGGATCGTCACACTCGCGACCATCGCCATCGTCTTCGACGGCTACGACCTCGTCGTCTACGGCACCATCCTCCCGATGTTGCTCGACGACCCCACACAACTCGGGGCGATCTCGCCGGCCCAGGCGGGCGCGCTCGGTTCCTACGCCCTCGTCGGTGTGATGGTCGGCGCGCTGGCGTCGGGCGCCATCGGCGACTATCTCGGCCGCCGCCGGATGATGCTGATCAATATCGTGTGGTTCTCCGTGGGTATGGGGCTCGCGGCGCTTGCCACGAGCATCACCACCTTCGGACTGCTCCGATTCTTCACCGGGATCGGTGTCGGCGGACTCGTCGCCACCGTGGGCGCGATGGTCGCCGAATTCGCGCCTCCCGGAAAACGCAATCTGTACAACGCCATCGCCTACAGCGGAGTACCCGCCGGCGGTGTACTCGCATCTCTGCTGGCCATAGTGCTCCGCGACGCGATCGGCTGGCGCGGCCTGTTCTGGATCGGCGCACTCCCGCTCGTCACGCTGCTGCCACTGGCCCTCATGAAGCTGCCGGAGTCCCCGAAGTGGCTCGTCGCACGCGGGCACGAGGACAAGGCCCGCCGCATCTCCGAACACACGGGTATCCCCATGCCCGACCCAGAGGAGATCGCCCTCGAACACGCATCGGTCGAGAAGGTCGGATTCGCAGCCCTCATGACCCGACGGTATGCCTGGGCGACAGGACTTCTCGGTGTGATGAGCTTCTCCGGTCTCCTCCTCACCTACGGACTCAACACCTGGTTGCCGAAAATCATGGGAGACGCGGGCTTCAACGCCAAGGGGTCACTGTCCTTCCTGCTGGTCCTCAACGGCGGCGCCATCATCGGCGGTCTGATCGCCTCCAAGATCGCCGACGGTATCGGCCCCCAGCGCGTCGTGGCCACCACGTTCTTCCTCGCTGCGGTCGCGCTGGTGGTGCTCACCCTGGGATTCCCACTCCCGGTGCTGCTCGCCTCGGTCGCGGTCGCCGGAGTGGGCACGATCGGAACTCAGGTGCTGATCTACGGTTTCGTGTCCAACTACTATTCGACCTCCGCCCGCGCTGCGGGAGTGGCATGGTGCGCCGGATTCGGCCGGCTGGGCGGAATCTTCGGACCCCTCATCGGCGGCGCGCTCATCAGTGCAGGGATCAGCAGCCAGGTCGCATTCTCCGTGTTCGCGGGCATTGCCGTACTCGGCGCCTTCGTCACGTTCTTCGTACCGCGCGCACGAGTCGCCCTCCGCGCCGAGGTTGCGCCCGTCACCGCCTAAACGGTCCAGGTGTCGTGACCGGTCAGAAGCCGCTGGAGCGAGCCCTCGTCTACGGGATCCCTCTCGCGGGCGAGGTCGTTCTGCCTGCGCACCGCATCGTCGTAGGTGTCGCGCACAACGCTGCGGAATACGCCGGTCACCGTGTGGGTGAGGTCCTGGTCGGACAGCCGCGAGAGGGCGTACGCGTAATCGGGATCATCGGTGTGGGCGTCGTGCACGACGATCTCGCCACGGTCGACGTCGGCGGTCTCGACCACCTTCAGGCCGAAACCGGCACGCACGACGCAGTATTCGCCGACGTTACCGAAAACGATCGGTTCTCCGTGGGTCAACGGAATCAGCCGCTGCTCCGCACCCTCCTTGCGGAGCACGTCGAACGAGCCGTCGTTGAAAATCGGGCAGTCCTGAAAGATTTCCACGAACGACGTGCCCCGGTGCGCCGCGGCCGCGCGCAGCACCTCGGTGAGGCCCTTGCGGTCGGAGTCCAGGGCGCGTGCCGCGAACGTCGCCTCGGCACCGAGCGCCAGGGACAACGTGTTGAACGGGTGGTCCACCGACCCCAGCGGGGTGGACTTGGTGACCTTTCCGACCTCCGACGTCGGTGAGTACTGGCCCTTGGTGAGGCCATAGATCCGGTTGTTGAACAACAAGATCGTCAGATTGACGTTGCGCCGCAACGCGTGGATCAGGTGGTTGCCACCGATGGAGAGGGCATCACCGTCACCGGTGACCACCCACACCGACAGGTCCGGACGCGTAACCGCCAGCCCGGTCGCGATGGCCGGGGCACGGCCGTGGATCGAGTGCACGCCGTACGTGTCGAGGTAGTAGGGGAACCGGCTCGAACATCCGATGCCGGAGACGAACATCATGTTCTCGCGCTTCAGGCCGAGCTCCGGCAGGAAACTGCGGATCGTGGCCAGGATGACGTAGTCACCACAGCCCGGACACCACCGCACCTCCTGGTCCGTGGTGAAGTCCTTGGCTTTCTGCGCTACATCGGTGTGTGGGACGTCCGCGGTCGCGCTGATCCCGAGAGTCCTCCCGATGCGATTGATCATCTGGGTCACGCCGGTTCCTCCTGCCGGGGGCGGTTCGTCCGATAGGTGGCCGAAGCGAGCGCGTCGGAGGTCTTGGCCAGCTCCTGCTCGCGCAACGTTCCCGCCAGCGCCGCGTCGATCACCCTGTGTATTTCGTCGCTGAGGAATGCGAGACCCTGCACCTTGGTGACCGACTGCACGTCGACGAGGTACCTCGACCGCAGAATCATCGCCAGCTGGCCCAGGTTCATTTCGGGTGCCACCACTGTGGGATAACTGCGGAGCACCGCACCGAGATTCGACGGCAGGGGGTTGAGGTGTCGCAGGTGTACCCGGGCCACCTTCTTCCCCTCCCGCCGGGCCCGGCGGCACGCCTCAGCGATGGGACCGTACGAACTGCCCCACCCGATCAACAGCAACTCCGACTGACCGGACGGATCGTCGACCACCACATCCGGGACGGTGATGCCGTCGATCTTCGCCTGCCGCAGCCGGACCATGAGGTCGTGGTTGGCGGGATCGTAGGAGATGTCACCGCTGCCGTCGGCTTTCTCGAGCCCACCGATCCGGTGCTCGAGCCCGGTGGTGCCCGGCACCGCCATGGCGCGGGCCAGCGTCTCCGGGTCGCGCGCGTAGGGCGCGAACACCCCTTCCGACGGAGGCGCCTTCTCGTAGTCCACGTCGATCGGGTCCATGTCCGCCACATTCGGAACAGCCCACGGTTCACTGCCGTTCGCGATGGCACCGTCGGAGAGCAGAAGCACCGGAGTGCGATAGGTGAGGGCTATCCGCGCGGCCTCGACGGCGGTGTCGAAGCAGTCGGCGGGTGACCGCGGCGCCAGCACCGCGACGGGCGATTCACCGTTGCGCCCGTACATTGCCTGCAGCAGATCCGACTGTTCCGTCTTGGTCGGCAGTCCGGTGGACGGCCCACCGCGCTGCACATCGATCACCAGCAACGGCACCTCCGTCATCACCGCCAGCCCGATCGCCTCACTCTTCAGCGCCAGGCCCGGCCCGGACGTGCTCGTCACCCCCAGCGCCCCGCCGATCGACGCCCCGAGGGCCGCCCCGATACCGGCGATCTCGTCCTCCGCCTGGAAGGTGGTGACACCCAGGTTTCGATGCTTACTCAGCTCGTGCAGGATGTCCGACGCCGGAGTGATCGGATACGTACCCAGGAACACCTCGCGCGAGGCCAACTGCGCCGCCGTCACCACTCCGTAGGCCAGCGCGGTGTTGCCGGTCACCTGACGGTAGGTGCCCCGCGGCAGGGTCGCGGCCGAGATTTCGTAGGTGGTGGCGAAGGTTTCCGTCGTCTCTCCGTAATTCCACCCCGCCGTGAAGGCGAGGAGGTTACCCTCCGCAACCTGGGGTTTCGCCGCGAACTTGGTGCGCAGGAACTGCTCGATACTGCGTGTGGGCCGGTTGTACATCCACGAGAGCAATCCGAGCGCGAACATGTTCTTGGCCCGCTCACCGTCTTTTCGGCTCAGGCCCGCAGGTTGTACCGCGCCCACCGTCAGCGTCGTCATCGGGACCGGGTGCACCGTGTAGTCCGCGAGGGAATCGTCCTCGAGCGGATTGGCCGCGTACCCGACCTTCGACAGGTTCCGCTTGGTGAACCCGTCCATGTCGACGATGATCATCCCGCCGCGCGGCAGGTCGGGCAGGTTCGCCTTCAACGCGGCCGGGTTCATTGCCACCAGCACATCGGGGCGATCACCCGCGGTGAGAATGTCGTAGTCGGCGATCTGGATCTGGAACGACGACACCCCGGGCAACGTGCCCTGCGGCGCACGAATCTCGGCGGGGAAGTTCGGTTGCGTGGCGAGATCGTTGCCGAATGCCGCCGCCTCCGAGGTGAACCGGTCCCCGGTCAGCTGCATGCCGTCACCCGAATCGCCGGCAAAGCGGATGACCACCCGCTCCAGCTTGGTGGAGTTCGCGTCCGTCGTCATAAGTGCACCGGATCTCTCGACTGCTGCGTCCGTGTCGATCAGCTGCTTCTCACCTCACGTTACAAGCGTTCCGCCGTTCTGCCAGGCACCCGCCCGAAATCGCGTCGCGATACGGTGAGCCTTGTGAGTGACCCAGCCAACAGCGAACTCGTCGGCCGTTCGCGTGAGCTCGCAAGTCTCGAGGCTTTCCTGCGCGGGGCAACTCCCGACCTGCCGGCCGTCGTGGTGGTCGAAGGGGCCGCCGGCATCGGCAAGACCACCCTCGTCGAGGCGTTCCTTGCAGCGCACTCCGAGGTGCCGACGCTTGCCGCAGTGTCTACGCCCTGGGCGACGGGGCACCCGTTCGGCGTGGTCGAGCAGTTGCTGGGGTCCGCAGTGACCGCACGACATCCTCTGGACGTCGCCCACGAGCTCGCCGCCGCGGTGACCGCACTTCCCGGGGAGAAGGTCGTGGTCGTACTCGACGACGCACACTGGGCCGACCTCGAATCGTTGCAGGCCGTCACGTCGGCGACTCCTCTTCTCGACCGCCCTGCCATGCTGGTGCTGATTACGACGTCGGAACCGGCCGCCGACGTCTCGCCCGACGTGATCGAGCTCCTCGACCGACATCACCGTCACCGGCTGTGCGTCCCGCCCCTCGATGCGTCCGACATTCGCACACTCGCGAACCACATTGCGCACGTGGACCTTCCAGCGCCCGTCGCGCACCAGCTCAGGCAGCACACGGCCGGAAATCCCCGGCACGTCACGCAACTCCTCCACGAAGTGGAGCCGGACGCCTGGTCCCACTGGCAACCCGTGCTGCCCGTCCCCCGGGCCGTCACCGCATCGGTGCGCTCGCGGCTCACGGCGTGCTCGGCGCCCGCGCGCGCCCTGGTCGAATCGGCCTCCGTCCTCGTCGGTGATCCGCGTTTCGCCGATGCCGCCGAACTTGCGGACATCGCGAATCCCGTCGAAGCACTCGACGAGGCGCACCGAGCGGGACTGCTGACGATGGGCGAGCATCGCGGCGTCACCGTGCTCGTGTTCCCCTCGGCACTCACCCGGGCCGCCGTCTACCGCGACCTCGGCCCGATCCGACTGCGCGACCTGCACGAGCACGCAGCACGCATCGTCGACGACGACAGTCAGCGCCTCGACCATCTGGCTGCCGCGTCACCGTTTCCCCACCCCGAACTCGCCGATGAACTCGACCGCCACGCCGTCCACCGGGCCACGGTCGGGGCCTGGTCCGCCGTCGCGGACGCCCTGATCAAGTCGAGCCGCCTCAGCGCAGACCGACGCATTCGAGAGCAACGCCTGATCCGCGCCGTCGACGCCCTGGTCGGGACCGGAAATCTGCCGCAGGCGATCGCGTTCGCACCCGAAATCGAAAGCTTCCCCGCAAGCCCGCTCCGTGACGCCGTCCTCGGCTATCTGGCCATCCAGCGGGGCCGCCCCGCGGAGGCCGACCTGCTGCTCACGCAGTCGTGGTCGGCCTGCGACCCCGCAACGGATCCGGCGACTGCCGCACTGATCTGTCAGCGCCGGGTCCTCGACTCCCTGGCCCGGTGGCACGGGCCCGACCTCGTCCAGTGGGGTTCGCGGGCAGTATCCCTCGTCGACCCGAGCGATCCTTCGGCCGTCGAATCCGCGGCGATCATGGGCCTCGGACTGGCAGCGACGGGCAAGACAGCCGAGGCGCGGGCCGCGTACGACCACCTGTCGGCCACAGTCGCACTGGGCGCCCAGTCGCAACGCTTCGAGATGGCCCGGGGCTGGCTCGACCTGGCGTTGGACGAACCGGAGGCGGCGCGGCAGGAACTCGAAAGTGCCGTACCGACGGCATTTCGGATGGGCTCTGCCCGTATTTCGCTGTGGGCGCAGGCCTGGTTGGCTCGCACCCAGTTCGCCCTCGGTGACTGGAGTGGGGCCGTGGCCACCGTCGAACGTGCCGCGCGTCAGCTGGAGGATGTCGGGCTGGACCTACTGCGGCCACTCGTGCACTGGACGGGAGCCCAGACGCAGGCGCTGCGTGGCAATCGCGATGCCGCACAGCACCACCTCCGGCGGGCGGCCGCGAGCCTCCACGACTACCCGATCATGTTCTTACCGGCCTCGCTGGCACGCGCCCAGTGCGCCGAAGTGGAAGCCGACTACCCCACGGTGATTCGCGCACTCGAACCCCTCACCCGGCTCCAGCCGCGGGAGGGCGTCGACGAACCCGGATTCTGGCACTGGCCGGACGTCTACGCGAATGCGCTCGTCATGGTCGGGAGGGTGGACGACGCCGACACCTTCCTCATCCCCCACGAGGAACGGGCCGCAGCGCGACAGCACCGTTCCGCCCAGGCGCGGCTCGGCTATGCCCGCGGACGCATACTCGGCGCCCGCGGGGATATCGACGCCGCCCGAGCCGTCTTCGAGCAAGCACTGCAGCATCTCGACACGCTGCCGCTGCCCTACGACCGCGCCCGGGTCAACTTCGCGTACGGCCAGACCCTGCGACGGGCCGGTAAACGCCGTGAGGCCGATGCGGTAATCCAGGCCGCGCGGGAGGGATACTCGGCCCTCGGTGCAACGTCGTACGTGTTGCGGTGTGACCGCGAGATCAAGGCGGGCGGACTCAACCTCGAGCGCAGTCGTGTCTCACTCGCGGACCTGACGCCTCAGGAACAGGCGGTGACGGAACTCGTCGCAGGTGGTGCCAGCAACAAGGAGGCAGCGGGAGAACTGTTCCTGTCGGTCAAGACGGTGCAGTACCACCTGACACGGGTCTACGCGAAGCTCGGCGTGCGCTCCCGCAGCGAACTCGCCGCGCAGTTCCGCAACGACGGCTGAGGTCGGGGGTTCGGAAACCACCCCAGGGTGCCTTTTCCCGGGCACCCGTTGCGCGAAGGCTGGCACCTGAGCGTCCTGACAACCAGGCGCCCATCCGACCACAGGAGGTCTTCGAGATGAAGGACACGATCGACGCAGTCGAGGCCGACCGCGAATTGAAAACCCGGCACCGCGCCATGTGGGCGCTCGGCGACTACCCCTCGCTGGCCGGCGAGGTGATCCCGGACCTCGGACCGGCACTGGTGGCAGCGTGCGAGGTGCGGTCGGGCGACCACGTTCTGGATGTCGCAGCGGGGTCGGGCAATGCCGCTATTCCTGCCGCGCTCGCAGGGGGACACGTCGTCGCGAGTGACCTCACCCCGGAGCTGTTCGACGTGGGACGCCGTGAGGCTGCCGCGGCGGGGGCTGCTGTCGAATGGCAGCAAGCGGACGCCGAGGCACTGCCCTTCGACGACGAGGAGTTCGACGTCGTCATGTCCTGTGTGGGCGTCATGTTCGCGCCGCACCACCAGCAGAGCGCCGACGAGATCGTCCGTGTCTGTCGTCCGGGTGGAAGGATCGGACTACTCAGCTGGACGCCGGAGGGTTTCATCGGTCAGATGTTCGCGACGATGAAACCGTATGCTCCCGCTCCCCCACCCGGCGCGCAACCCCCACCGCTCTGGGGTCGCGAGGAACACGTCCGCGAACTGTTCGGGGACAGGGTGACCGATCTGACGGCGACGCGGCAGACGTTGCACGTCGAGAAGTTTCCGACGCCCGAGGAGTTCCGCGACTATTTCAAGGAGCGGTACGGCCCCACGATCGCCGTGTACCGCAACATCGCCGGTGACCCGGAACGGGTGGCCGCACTGGACGGTGAACTCGCCGACCTCGCGCGACGCCACTTCGACGGGACCGCCATGGAATGGGAGTACCTCCTGGTGACCGCGCGCAGACGGTGACCACCCCGGGACGGTAGGGTAGTCAACGGTGCGCCGGGAAGTCTGGTCGGCAAGTATATTGTCGACCCGATTTCCAGGAGTGTGCCGTGAGCGAATCCCAGACCCGATCGACGCTGTTTTCCCGCGGATCGTGGGCGGAGACCGCGCGGATCTCCGACATCCTGCGCAAGGAAACGGTCGGCGGAGCGCTGCTCCTGATCGGCTCGGTCATCGCTCTGGTCTGGGCGAACTCGCCGTGGTCCGACGGGTACACGGCGCTGCGCGACACCACCGTGGGGCCGGCCTCCCTGCACCTGAACCTCTCGCTCGGGACGTGGGCCGCCGACGGGCTGCTCGCGATCTTCTTCTTCGTCGTGGGCCTCGAACTCAAGCGGGAGTTCGTGGCCGGAGACCTGCGTGATCCTCGCCGCGCCGCTCTTCCCATCGCCGCCGCCGTCGGTGGCATGGCCGTCCCCGCGCTGGTCTTCGTTCTGATCAACGCCCGCACCGGTGAGGGGGCGCTCGCCGGCTGGGCGATTCCGACGGCCACCGACATCGCGTTCGCGGTGGCCGTCCTCGCCATCGTGAGCACTCACCTTCCGGCGGCCCTGCGCACCTTCCTCCTCACCCTCGCAGTCGTGGACGACCTGCTGGCCGTCACCGTGATCGCCGTCTTCTACACCGATGAGCTCGCGTTCGGCCCATTGCTTCTCGCGCTGATCCCGCTGGCACTGTTCACCGTTGCCGTGCAACGACGCGTCCGCTCCTGGTGGATCCTGCTGCCCCTCGCCGCGGCCACGTGGATCCTCGTGCACGAGTCGGGGATTCACGCGACCGTGGCAGGCGTCCTCCTCGGCTTCGCCGTTCCCGTGATGCGCAGTGAGAAGGCCGGCGGTCCCGAGGCCGGACCCGGTCTGGCCGAGCACTTCGAGCATCGGATTCGGCCCATCTCGGCGGGATTCGCAGTGCCGCTGTTCGCCTTCTTCGCCGCAGGGGTCACCATCGGCGGATTCTCCGGACTGAGCACCTCACTACGCGACCCGGTCGCGCTCGGTATCGTCGCCGGCCTGGTGATCGGCAAGGCGGTCGGAATATTCGGCACCACGTACCTCATGTCGCGGTTCACCCGGGCGACCCTCGACTCCGGCCTCGCCTGGCTCGACGTCCTCGGAGTCGCCCTGCTCGGCGGCATCGGGTTCACCGTCTCTCTCCTCGTCGGCGACCTCGCTTTCGGCATGGACTCCCTGCGGGGTGATCACGTCAAGGTCGGCGTACTGACCGGATCGTTGACCGCCGCGGTCCTGGCCGCGGCGGTCCTTCGAATGCGCAACGGCGCTTACCGCACCATCGCGCTTGCGGAGAGCCGGGACGACGACGGCGACGGCATCCCCGACGTGTATCAGCGGTGACCGTCTGCCCCGGTTGTTCCGGGCTTCGTCTGCGCGTCGGGTGAGCCGGTCTCCCCGACCGGGCCGGCCGCGTATTCGGCCATCAGCCGGGTGATCTCGTCGCGATCGGCGAGTCCCGGAAGTCCCCACCCGTCCCGGTAACCGTAGAGCTCGGCGAGAGTAGTCGCGCGGCGGTTGCCGTCCGCGACTTCAACATCCGAAGCCGTGATCAGTCCGGGATGAGCGACTCCGCACGCCTCGGCCACCTTGAACACGTCCCGCCGCAGCGACCGGATGTAGTTGTCGGCCCGCACCGACTTCGCCTGGGCGTCGAGGCCGTGTTCCAGCCAGCTGCTCTGGGTGGCCACTCCCGTGGGGCATCGATCGGTGTGACATTTCTGGGCCTGGATGCAGCCGATCGCGAGCATCGGCTCGCGGGCAACGTTGATCATGTCGCAACCCAGAGCCATGGCCACCACTGCGTTGTCGGGCAAACCGAGTTTCCCGGAGCCGATGAACGTGACGCCGTCGGTGAGTCCCGCCTCGGCGAACATCGAGTACACCCGGGCGAATCCACTGCGGAACGGCAACGAGACCGCGTCGGAAAACACCAGCGGTGCCGCACCCGTGCCACCCTCGCCGCCGTCGATCGTCACGAAGTCGACGCCCCGGTCGGAGTGGGTCATCTCCTCGATCAGCGATTCCCAGAACCGGGAGTCTCCGACGGCCGACTTGATGCCCACCGGCAGTCCCGTCTCGGCCGCGACGAGTTCCACCCAGTCGAGCATGCTGTCGACGTCGTGGAACGCGGTGTGCCGTGAAGGACTGACACAGTCGCTGCCTTCCCGGACGCCGCGGATCTCGGCGATCTCGGCCGTGACCTTCGCACCCGGTAACAGGCCACCGAGCCCGGGCTTCGCACCCTGGCTGAGTTTGATCTCGATGGCCCGTACGGGGGCGGAGTCGACGAGGGATACCAGTCGATCGAGATCGAACCGGCCGTCCTCGTCCCGGCACCCGAAGTAGGCGGTACCGATCTGGAACACCAGATCCGCACCGTTCCGGTGGTACCGCGACAGCCCACCCTCACCGGTGTTCTGCAGGCAGTCCGCCGCCGTGGCACCGCGATTCAAGGCGGTGATCGCCGCCGACGACAGCGAGCCGAAACTCATGGCCGAGATGTTGACGAGTGAGTGCGGACGAAAGGCCTTGGCCCGGCCGCGTGCCGCCCCCAGAACCTTGGCCGACGGGAGCTGAAGTGTGTCACCACCCCCGGGGACGGCCGACGGGGCGATGTCGGAGAACGTGCGGTGCTTGATGATGGTGTAGCCGTCGGTGAACTCGATGTCGTTGTCCGTGCCGAAGCCGAACGTGTTGGTTTCCTTCTTCGACGACGCGTACACCCAGCGACGCTGATCGCGGGTGAAAGGACGCTCCTCGTCGTTATTGGTCGTGATGTACTGCCGAAGCTCCGGCCCGAGCGACTCCAGCAGATATCTGCCGTGGCCCAGGACGGGAAAATTGCGCAGCAGAGCGTGCCGCCGCTGGAGCAGGTCATACGAGGCCACGGCGGCCAGCGCGGCGGCCGGGATCCCGAGGGCGTTCGACCACTTCATGAAGCCACCGTACGTCGCGGTCCGGGGGCTCCGTTGGCGATTTCGGTGTGGTCGCCGGCTTCCGGTGCCACGCTTGACGGTATGAACCCTATTCGCCCCAGGAGTGATCGATACAGGAGTGATCGATAATGGCCCGGCCGGTTCGCGTCGTCGTTCTCGGAGCGGGCTCGTGGGGAACCACGGTGGCCGGACTGGCGGCGCGGAACACACCGACCCTCTTGTGGGCGCGGAGCTCGGACACCGCCGACGAGATCAACACCGTCCACAGGAACTCCCGGTACCTCGGTGACCGCGTCCTCCCCGACTCGATGCGCGCGACCGCCGACCTCGTCGAGGCAGCGCAGGAGGCAGACGTCCTCGTCGTCGGGGTGCCCTCACATGCCGTCCGCGGCACCCTCTCGCAGATCGCCAACGAGGTGCGCGCGTGGGTACCGGTGCTGTCGCTGGCCAAGGGACTCGAGCCCGGCACCCGGCTGCGTCCCACCGAGGTGATCGCGGAATGCCTCCCCGGCCATCCCGTCGGGCTCCTCGCGGGGCCGAACATCGCTCGGGAGATCGTCGACGGACTTGCCGCGGCTTCCGTCGTGGCCACCCAGGACGTTCGAGTAGCCACCGCCCTGCAGCCACTGTTCGCGTCCCCCGTCTTCCGCGTCTACCGCAACACCGACGTGCTCGGGTGCGAGCTCGGTGGCGTGCTCAAGAACATCGTGGCCATCGCGTCGGGCATGGCCGACGGACTCGACGTCGGCGACAACACGCGGGCCATGGTGCTCGCCCGAGGGCTGGCCGAGATGACGAGGCTCGGCGAGGCGATGGGCGCCAACCCACGAACCTTCGCCGGCCTCACCGGTGTCGGTGACCTGATCGCGACGTGCATGAGCCCCAGTTCCCGTAACCGCCGGGTGGGCGAAGCGCTGGCCCGCGGGCTGACCGTGGAGGAGGCCGTCGCCCAACTCGGTCAGGTCGCGGAGGGTGTCAAGACCGCACCGACCGTCATGGAACTCGCCCGTGACCACGGCGTGGACATGCCTATCGCCGCTGAGGTGGAAGCCGTGGTGGCGGGGCGACAGACGGCGGAAGGTGCCTACCGCGGCCTGCGCAAGGTCGCGGCGGGCAGCGAGCACGAGGTCGCGTAACGAGCGGGGCCGGCGATCACGCCCCGACCGGACGGAGGATCCACCAGCCCCCGAGCAGGAGACATCCGATGTTGACCAGCAGGAAGAGACCCACCCAGACGATGCCGGGAACACGGGTGAGCCGCGCCAGCTGATCGGCGTCGGAGTCGGGGGCGGCCCGCCGTGCCCGACTCCGCTGTAGTTCGATGACCGGCCGCGGTGACGCCACCAGCATGAAGAAGGTGATCAGGTAGGCAGCCGCCACTTGCTGCTGCTCCGTGCCGAGCCAGACCAATCCGAACAGCAGGGCTCCGACGACGGTGAGGGAGAACAGCCCGTAGAGGTTCCGAACCAGGATCAGCATGGCGGCGAGTGCCACCACGCCGATCCAGAGCACCGCGACGGCATGGCGGGTCCCGAGCACCCAGGCTGCGCCGAGGCCGAGGACCGCGGGACCCACATACCCCGCAAAGGTCATGAGAACGACACCGAGTCCCGTGGGCTTGCCCGACGAGATCGCGACCCCGGACGTATCCGAGTGCAGCCGGACACCTTTCAGTCGTCTACCGAAAAGCAGCGCGACCACGAGGTGCGCACCCTCGTGGATGATCGTCACCACGTTGCGCGTGATGCGCCAGGCGTGGGGCTCGAGAACGAGCACCACCGCGACCACTGCTACCACTTGGACGATCCATGTCGCCGGGGTGGGGCTGATCGCGCTCACGCGCTCCCACAGCGATCGAATACCGTCTACACCCGCCGCGTCGTATGCGGCGGCCCCGCTCACCTGAGTCATCGGCGCCGAGTGTACGGAGGAGCGGCGTTGCCCGAGGAGCAGGATCGTTCGCAAGCCTACGGTCACGAGTAGGTAAACATGCGGAGAGCTGCCGTAGCGCTGGCCTAGGCTCGATAGTTACCCGCGATCGACCCGGCGGGTACGAGTGCGGATGGATCGGGGTGTCCAGATGCGGATCGCGGATGTATTGCGGAGCAAGGGTACGGCGGTAGCGACGGTCGACGCCGATACGTCGGTGAGCAGCGTCGTCGACGAGCTCGCCCAGCACAATGTCGGCGCGCTGGTGGTGCTGGAGAAGGGCTCGCTGGTCGGCATCGTGACCGAGCGCGACGTCGTGCGCAAGATTCACGAGCGTGGACCCGACGTGCTGAAGGCACGGGTCGCGGACATCATGAGCACCTCGGTGTTCACCTGCCTGCCCACCGACAGTGTGGACAGCCTCGCCGAGACCATGACCGAGCGCCGGATCCGGCATCTGCCCGTGGTGGTGGAGGGGCAGCTCGTCGGCATCGTCAGCATCGGTGACGTGGTGAAGAGCCGGATCGGCGAGCTGCAGAGCGAACGCGACCAGCTCGAGCACTACATCGATCAGGGCTGAACTCCACGACTCCCGCTAGCGTCGTATTCGACTATCTAGCGATGAGCCTAGAAAGCGATAGATTGCGCTACCGATCTCTCAGTCGCTCTGGCCGCGCAGATACCGGCCGAAATGCGGGACGGTGAACCCGATGGATCCACGCTCGGCCGAATAGATCAAGCCCTTCTTGATCAGGCCGTCCCGGGCGGGTGACAACGAGGCCGGCTTACGACCGAGTTCGGCGGCGATCGCTGCTGTCGCGACGGGGCCGTCGTCGCCCGCGAGATCCGCCATCGCCCGCATGTACTCGCGTTCGGCGGGGGTCGCGCGCTCGTAGCGGGAACCGAAGAACCCCACGGCGAGTTCCTCTTCCGCGGTCGGTGCCGCCACCCGCACGTCTTCCTCGGTGATCGGACTGGCCGCAGCCACATCCCAGGTGGCCTTCCCGTACGCCTGCACGAAATAGGGATAACCGTCGGCGGCCGCGTACAAGGCATCCAAGGCTTCGTCGGCGAACTTCACATCTTCCCGCTCCGCGGGCGCGATGAGCGCGCGATCCGCCGACGCCCGGTCCAGCCGGTCGATGCGGTGGTAACTGAAGAGCCGCTCCGAGTAACTCTTCGATGCCGACAACACCGCAGGCAGGTGCGGGAGACCGGCACCGACCACGATGAGCGGCGCCGCGTCCTGGCTGAGTTCGTGGCACGCGCCGCAGATCGCGGAGACGTCCGCGGCACCGAGGTCCTGCATCTCGTCGATGAACAGCGCGATCCCGACGCCCACATCTCGCGCCAGCGAGGAGGCGTCGAGCAACAACTCCACCAGATCGATCTCGATGTCTCCCGAATCCGCCCGACCCTTCACGGCCGGGGCGTCGATCCCGGGTTGCCATCTCTCCCGCATGCCCTTGTCCGCCGTCGCCCGCAACGCAAACGACTTCAGAACGCCCAGGAACTCCTCGACCCGATCGGGGTTGCGGTGTGCCCCCGCGATCTCGCGCACTGCCATGTGCAGCGCCGACGACAGCGGTCGGCGCACGTCCTGGTCGGGTCGGGCCTCGATCTTGCCGGTTCCCCAGCTGCGGGAGATGGCCGCCGACCGCAGATGATTGAGCAGCACCGTCTTCCCGACTCCGCGGAGGCCGGTGAGCACCACGCTGCGTTCCGGACGGCCGCGGGCGATCCGCTCGAGCACCACGTCGAACGCGTCGAGCTGTCTGCTTCGGCCCGCGAGCTCCGGTGGACGCTGGCCTGCACCGGGGGCGTAGGGATTACGGACGGGGTCCATGGCCTCGAAGGTAACAACCTCGATAGCCGAATCTGCGGACATCTAGCGCGTGTCCTAGATCCCACTATGAAGTCCACGACGCGCACGAGGGGTGGGTGTTCGTCACCCTTCGGTGCCTATCGACGGGCGCCCGTTCCGCCGAGGCTGGAAGCAGTCACACGGAACGGGAGAACACCATGATCGAGACGGACGTCAGAGCGCAGCTCGAGCGCCTCGCACCCCTCGCCGCCGTCGGGGACGAGGAGGCTGTGGAAGAGATTCTCCGCATCGCCCACCCGGTGGTGCATCGCTACTGCACGTCCCGACTCGAATCGGTGAAACACCCGCACGCCTCGGCCGACGACGTCACCCAAGACGTCTCCCTCGCATTGATGAGCGCACTGCGCACCTACCGCGACGAAGGTAAATCCCTGTTGTCGTTCATCTTCGGTATCGCCGCACACAAGGTGTCCGATGCCCGTCGGCGCGCCAATCGCCTGTCGGTGCCCACCGCACGCTCGGCCACCGCGCATCACACGGTGGATATCGACGAGGGGCCCGAGCACCACGTGCTGCGCACCGAACTTCGGGGGGAGATGGACGAACTGGTGCAGACGCTCCCGGTCCGGCACCAGCAGATCGTGTTCATGCGCATCGTGGTCGGGATGTCCGCCGAACAGACGGCTCGCGTACTCGACACCACGCCCGGGGCCATTCGCGTCGCCCAGCACCGCGCGCTCGCCCACCTGCGGTCCCGGATCCACGCGTCACATTCCCTCTCCAGCTGACCTGACCGCCGAGGTGTGATCGCACCATTGCCATTCGCCGGACCGAGTGGTCCGATGTAACGATGAGCGCAGCCGACACAGTTTTGCTCGCGATCGGAACCAAGAAGGGCCTCTGGCTGGCCACCAGCCGAAACCGCACCACGTGGTCGTTTTCGGGCCCACACTTCTTGATGCACGAAATCCCCAGCATCGGCATCGACACCCGCGCGGGCCGCACCCGCATTCTCGTGGGGGTCCGGTCGGAGCACTGGGGACCGACCGTCGCCCATTCCGACGATCTGGGCGCCACATGGGTCGAACCTGACCACGGGGCGATCCGATTCGGTGACACCGACGACGCCGCGCTCGAGCGGATCTGGCAACTCCAACCGGACAGCGAAGACCGGCCCGGTGTCGTATGGGCGGGCTGTGAACCGATTTCGGTGTGGCGATCCCTGGACAACGGCGAGCACTTCGAACTCGAGCGCGCACTGTGGGACCACCCGCACCGGTCGCAGTGGGGTGCCGGGTTCGGCGGCGCTGCAGCTCATTCCGTGGTTCCGCATCCCCGCGACCCGGACACGGTGCACGTCGCCATGAGCACGGGCGGCGTCTACCGCACCACCGACGGCGGCCGCACCTGGCAGCCGCGCAATGCGGGCATCTCGGCGGGCTTCCTGCCGGATCCGAATCCGGAGTTCGGGCAATGCGTCCACAAGATCGCCCGTGACGCGGTGACCGAGAATCGGCTGTACGCGCAGAACCATCACGGCGTGTACCGATCCGACGACAACGGCGACACGTGGAAGTCGATTGCCGACGGGTTGCCGTCGGACTTCGGTTTCGTCATGCTCACCCACCCGTCTCGCGAGGGCATGGTGTGGGTGGTGCCGATCGAGGCGGACGCCGAACGGATCCCACCGGACGGCCGCCTCGCCGTGTACCGCAGCGAGGATGCCGGCAACACCTGGACCCGGCTCGACCGCGGCTTACCCGAACGCGAGTACAACGTGGTGCTGCGTGACGCCGCGTCCGTCGATACCGCCGACCCCGCGGGAGTGTATTTCGGTACGCGCGGCGGTGCCGTGTATGCGAGCGCCGACGAGGGCGCCACGTTCACCGAGGTGGTCGGACACCTTCCCGACGTCCTCTGTGTGCGCGCGGCGGTGGTGGTGGCCGCGCCGTGACCGGGGCGGTGTCCGTTCGGGTTCCGCGCGCCCTCGCCTCGATCGTGGGCGGTGAACGCACCGTCGACGTGGCTCTCGACTCCGTGGCGACAGTGGCCGCCGTTCTCGACGTTCTCGCCGAGAGGTACCCGGTGCTCGGCAGGCGCATTCGTGACGAGACCGGCGCCCTGCGCAGGTACGTCAACGTCTACGTGGACGGCGAGGACGTTCGCCTACTGGGCGGCGTTAGCACCGAAGTGGCGCCCGGACAGGAAATACAGATTCTGCAGTCGGTCGCCGGCGGCTGACACTCACCGCGCGTGCACGTCGTTCTGGCCCGCCGTCGACATCAGTATCCGAGGTCGAGCGCCACCGCACGGGTGGGGGCGCCGTCCGAGCCCTCGATGGTGATCGGCAACAGGCTGACGAAGGGGTCGGGGAAGTCGATGAGGTCGAGGCGGCACAGGTTCTCGCCGATCACTCCCCCGGCAGCGGCGATCAGGTGGTGCACCGGATATCCGTTGCCGGCCTGTCCGGCGGAGGGCGTCTCGTCGACACTCGGTGCGTCGACGCAGAATGTCCGCACCCCCCGATCGAGCAGTAGTTCGCAGGCATCGGGATCGAGGTATGGGTGCGTGTAATAGGCGTCGCTGCCGTAATAACGCGACCATCCGGTATGAAACAGGGCGATGTCGCCGGGCCGTACGCGTTCGGCAGCGGCCCGGATCGCATCAACGGTAATACGTTCGCGCGCACCGAGATCGCGGACGTCGAACAACACTCCGCGGCCGACGAACAGCTCCGGCGGGAGGGCGTCGACGGTGGCGCCGGTCGCATCCATGTGGGCGGGCGCATCTACATGGGTGCCGGATTGCGATCCGAAGCGGACACCCATGACGTTGTAGCCATCGCGTTCGATCGTGCGGTGCGGCGTCAGCATCGGCACCGGATCACCGGGATACACCGGCATTCCGGGACCGATCGTGTGGGAAAGGTCCACTATTCTCCGCACGTGTGGCATCGTTCGATTGTCCACGGTTCGCGGGCATGTGCACGCTGTGGCGGCGGCACGGCCCTGCGCGCCACGATATGCTCGACGACGAGCAAAGAGGTGGTTGCATGCCCGCGCGGTTGCTGACGCCACAACGTCAGGTCGAGGCAGACGATGGCCGAATTTGATCCGCTCGCGACTCAGCGTGGCGCTGCCCCCACGCTCGCAGCCGAACTCTCCGCTGTCGGGCTCGAGGATGCCGTAGAAATCGGCCGCGGCGGGTTCGGTGTGGTCTACCGCTGCGTGCAACCCCAGCTCGACCGGACCGTCGCCGTGAAGGTGCTCACCGCGGAACTCGACGCGGAGAACCTCGAACGATTCTTGCGGGAACAACGCGCGATGGGCAGATTGAGCGGACACCCGCACATCGTCAACATCATGCAGGTCGGCGCTACGGACAGCGGCAAACCCTTCATCGTGATGCAATTTCATCCCCACGACTCGCTCGACATGCAGATCCGCAGAAGGGGTCCCGTGCCGTGGAGCGAGGCGCTCCGAATCGGCGTCAAACTCGCCGGCGCCCTGGAGACCGCCCACAGGGTGGGGATACTCCACCGCGACGTGAAGCCCGGCAACATCCTCCTCACCGAATACGGCGAGCCGCAGCTCACCGACTTTGGCATCGCACGGATGTCCGGGGCTTTCGAGACGTCGGCCGGCACAGTCACGGGATCACCGGCGTTCACCTCGCCCGAAGTGCTGTCGGGACGGGCACCGACCGCGGCGTCCGACGTGTACAGCCTGGGCGCCACGCTGTTCAGCGCCATCACCGGTCATGCCGCGTTCGAGCGGCACCACGGCGAGGAAGTGATCGCCCAGTTCCTGCGGATCACCACCCAGCCCGTGCCCGATCTGCGCCAGGAAGGCTTTCCCGACGACGTGAGCGACGTGATTCAACGGGCGATGTCCGGTAACCCGGAGGAGCGTCCGGCCTCCGCCGCCGCGTTCGGAGACGAACTCCGCGACATCGAACGCCGTCACGGGCTGACCGTCGACGAGATGGCGATGCCCGTCGACAAAGGCATCGTCGTCGTCCATCCCGCCGATGCCGCACCGTCCGGCACCGGCACCGGTGACACCCCTCGTTCCACCACCGGCAGGCGACGGGACACCTCGACGCCTCCGCCGACGCCGGCTACCCGGTTCCGGCCGCCGGTGCCCACCCGGCGACTGGTGGAGCGTGCACGCCTCATCGACCTGTTGCGGGCCGGCCGTCGCCGGCTACTCACAGTCATCCACGGCCCGACCGGTTTCGGGAAGAGCACCCTGGCTGTGCAGTGGCGTGATGTCCTGACCGCGGACGGTGTGGCCGTCGCATGGCTGACCGTCGACAACGACGACGACAACGTGGTCTGGTTCGTCGCGCACCTCATCGAGGCGATCCGGCACGTGCGGCCGAGTTTGGCCGAGGAACTCGGTCAGGTTCTCGAGGAGCACGACAACGAGGCCGAACGGTACGTACTCACCTCCCTCGTCAATCAGATCCACTCGAGCGGTGAGCGCGTCGCGCTGATCATCGACGACTGGCAACGGGTGTCCGATCCGGCGACGATCGCCGCCCTGGAGTTCCTCCTCGACAACGGGTGTCACCACCTGCAGGTGATCGTCGCGAGCCGAACCCGGGCGGGCCTGCCGATGAGCCGGATGAGAGTCAAGGACGAACTGGTCGAAATCGATTATGCCGAACTCCGTTTCGACAACGGTGAGGCGCGAGAGTTCCTCGTCGACCTCGGTGGCCTGCCCCTCGAGAACGACGACGTCACCGAACTCCGAGATTCCACCGACGGCTGGGTGGCGGCGCTGCAGCTGGCCTCGTTGTCGTTGCGGGGCCGATCCGATCCCGGGGAACTCATCGCCGGGCTGTCGGGACGGCATCACGCGATCGGCGAATTTCTCGCCGAGAACGTCCTCGACACCCTCGAACCGGCGATGCTCGACTTTCTGCTCGCCACGTCGATCACCGACCGCATCTGTGGACGCCTCGCCTGCACCCTCGCAGACACGGCGCGGGGGCAGGCCATGCTCGAGGAGGCGGAGGACCGGGATCTGTTCCTCCGTCACATCGACGACGAGCGGACGTGGTTTCGCTACCACACCCTTTTCGCCGAATTTCTCCGCAGGAGACTCGAACGCGATCAGCCGGAACGCCTTCGGGAACTTCATCGGGCAGCGTCGAATTGGTTCTGCAACCACGGACTGCTCCGGGAGGCTGTCGATCATGCTCTGGCAGCCGGTGACGAACAACGGGCCGTCGAGTTGGTGGAGGCCGACGGGTTGTCGCTCTTCGAGCATTCGCAGACCGCGACGCTGCTCTCCCTGGTCGGCAAGCTCCCGCCGCGGTTGGTGCAGCGCAGCGCCCGACTGCAGATCACCGTTGCCTGGGCAGACATGATGTTGAGCCGCATGGAACCGGCGCGGCGGGCACTCGAACTGGCCGAGCGTGCCCTCGAACACAGCGCACTCGACCCGGGGGACATCGCGGATCTCCGCGCCGAGATCGGTGCGGTTCGCGGGGTCGGTGAACTGCGCGCCGACCGGATCGACGACATCGACGAACTCGTCGTCGAGAGCCTCGCCCAGCCGGAATCATTGCACCCCTGGGTGGTGTCGGCCGCTTCCAACGTCGCCACCTTCGCCGCAGTGTATCGATTCGACTTCGCCGAAGCGCGACGGCTGCAGGAACGCGCCCAACCCTATTACCAGCGGAACAAGGGACCACACAACATGGTTCACGGTGAATGCTACGTCGGCATCTGCGCACAGGAAGAACTCGACGTCGACGAGGCCGAGAAGCGCTTCCGCAAGGCAAGGGGTGGCGCGCGGAAAGCCGGCGGAGTGCACGCGCCCTCGGGCCGGCTCGCGGGTTCCCTTCTCGGTGAGCTCCTCTACGAGCGGGGCGAACTCGACGAGGCGGAGCAGTTACTCGACGACGGGTACCGCCTCGGCGCGGAAAGCGGCGGCGTGGACTTCAAGATCGCCCGGTACGTCACGGGGGCCCATATCAAGGCACTCCGGAACGACCGCGACGAAGCCGCCCGGCGGTTGCACGAAGGCTACGAAATCGCCACTGCGCATCGACTTCCGCGCCTGAAGGCCCGCGTGGAGAACGAACGCCGAAGATTGGGGATCTCCGCCCATCCCGCACTCGGAGCAGCCACACCGATCACCTATGCAGAGCGGCGCCGACCGGTGCACGGGCTGGACTCGATCACGGCGCAAGTCGAAGAAGCCACCGCCATTCGTCTCCTTCTCGCCACTCGTTCCGACGAAAACATCGAGTTGGCGTGCACGTGGGCGCACGAGTGGACCTCCAGGCTGGAGGGCAGCGGACGCCGACGGGCGCTGCTCCTTGCCGATCGACTGCTGGTGGCGTGCCTTGCCGCGGCGGGCCGCGAAGACGAGGCCAAGAAAGTACTCGCTTCCGTGGCGTCCATTTGCGCCGTCCGGGGCCTTCGCCGCATTCTCCCCGACGGTGGACCGCTCGTCGTCGCCCTCTCCGCGGATCTGCGGGCAGATCAACTGGCCGGTGACTGGCAGCCGGAGTGGCCTGCCGTCCCACCCGAATTCCTCGAACAGATCCAGTCGTCGACTGCCCCGTACACCTTGTGAGTGGATCATTCATCGCGGAGCAGCCACTGGCCGGGGCAGTGATGGCCTGCCGATGGATTCGATCGACGAGGCTGCGCAAGTCGTGCCCAACTGCAACACACACTCCGGCGACTTCCAAGGTGCTCTCGCCCGTGACGTTGTTCGGTAAGCGTAACGCGGTCACGCTGTTCTGCTCATAGCACCTCGGCGACTGCCGTAGCGTGGCCCGCGCCAATGCTGACGCGGGCCACCTGCACTATGTGCGTCTCACTACCTCGTCATGTACAACTTCGTCACGTCGGGCTGCATTTGCCCGAGCGGATCACTCTGCATAGGCAAGTCACCGATCCGGCTCTTGTTGTAGCCACCGTTATCCAGGATGAAGATCGTGTTCACGGTGAGCGCAGAATCCTTGAATGCAACCTCCTGGCACTCCACCGCCTTGGCAACGAACTCGTCACTCGCCGGGTCCAGCGCGGCCAGAGCCTCGGCACACGTGTCCAGCGCGGGCACCGGGTACGAGCAAGCGTTGGAGACGGCGTTACTGGTCAACAAGCGGAAGAACGTTCCCGGGATCCCCCGGAGCATGGGCACTCCCGCCACCTCTCCGTTCGCTCCCTTTGCTTGATACCACTGCTCATTGAGGTCAGTTGCGGCGGTGAGCTGAAGGTCAACGCCGATCTCCTTCCATTGGGCCTGCAGAATCTCGAAGTGCTTGGACTCGTTCGGCATAACGACGGCCTTGAGATTCAGGCCGTTGGCATAGCCGGCGTCCGACAGAAGGTCCTTGGCTTTCTGAACGTCGTAGGGGTAGGCGTTTGCGAGTTCCTCCGCGAACAACCGGTGACCACTCGGCACGAGACCCACAGCCGCCTCGCTCTTTCCGCCCGTGTACAGCTCGTTGACCCTGTCACGGTCCGTACCGTAGTTGAGGGCCTGACGCACCCTGAGGTCGCCGAGCGGCTCGCCCTCTCGCATGCAGAACAATGCAGAGTCCGTACCCGGGAGGCGGTTGGAATAGCCCTGTAAGGCTCCACCCAACGCGGACGCATCAGATTCCGAGACCAGGTTGAGACCGGCGACGAAATCGATGGTACCGCCGCGCAGCCCGTTCATCCCGGCTGCCCCGTCGCCGATGTGCCGATATTCGATGCCCGCCAACTTAACGTTGTCCGCATTCCAGTACAAGTCGTTCTTGACCATTCGCACTCTGGCACCCGGCTCGAACGATTCCAGCTTGAATGGACCCGCAGTGATGATGTCCCCGTTGTGATTGCCTGGCGCGCTGATGGTTTTCGGCGACACTGGGGCGGTCTCGGCGTCCGCCAACAGTGGGTAGAACAATGCCATTCTCGGCTCGGTCAGCTGAATGGTGAACTTGGTAGGCGAGTCTATTGTCATCGAGTTGACAAGTTTGAGTTCCGACAAGCGCAACCCCGGGGGCTGAGCCTCGATGGTGCGCTTGATGCTGTTTATGGCGGCCTGCGCGTCCAGCGTCTCACCGTTACTGAATTTCAGGTCGGGGCGCATGGTCACGCTGACCGTCGTAGGGTTGGCGACAGTAACTTCCTCTGCAAGATCCATGACGTACTCGCCGTTTTCGTCAATCTTCAGCCACGAGTTCGTCACCGGATAAACGTATCCGTACCAACCGGGCCCGATGGTGGCTGGATCGAAGCTGATGCCTCCCTGAAATGTCAGGTCGACACCCCGGACGAACACTCCGTCGGGATCGTACTCCCCGCTGGAGCTTGCGTTGCCGCCGGATCCGCACGCGGACAACAACATGGCGAAACTTAAGAGCAGCCCGATCCCTAGGGCGGTGATATGACGTCTCATCCTTGCTGGCCTCCTGGTAAGAGAAAAATTCATAGCGGCGAAAGCTGGGGTCCGAAGCCGTGATATGTCACATTGATTTATCGGCCCGGAGCCCTGGTTGGGAACTGCGATGCTGGCAACAGGTAACGGTGGGTTCAATCTGCGGCGCCGGAGTGGCGGATTTCCGATGACCAGGCCGCTCGAGTGTTTGATCAATATTCTTGGATGTCAGCTGATTTCGCATTCCTGGGGCGGTGGTCATGTGAGTGATGACTCGGCACGTGACCCTCTGACCTGCGAGTGAACACCCGTATTCCTATGCCCGCCCGGAGCTGGATTCCGACTGCGGCATGGGGAGGTCGGTGACAGATCGCCCAGCGAGTTGAGGGCCATGTGTGTGCAGATGGCAGCGTGCCATCACACCGACGGGCCCGACATACTCCTCCGGCTCGACTGTCCGACAAATTTCCATGACATGAGCACAACGGGTATGGAATCGGCAGCCCTGAGGCGGGTTCGCAGGCGAGGGAATCTCGCCTTTCAGCTCGATCCGCTCCCGAGCCCGCTGCACCACGGGATCGGCTACCGGGATCGCGGAGAGCAGTGCCTGCGTGTATGGATGACGAGGACGGGTGTAAACCTCCTCTGCGGCCCCGTATTCCACCACTTGTCCCAGGTACATGACTGCGATCTCGTGACTGACGTGTCGCACAACGGCCAGGTCGTGTGCGATGAAGAGATACGCGACATGTCGGTCGCGTTGAAGATCGGTGAGTAGATTGATGACGTCCGCCTGCGTGGAAACGTCGAGTGCGCTGACCGGCTCGTCGAGCACCAGCAGCTTGGGCCCACAGGCCAAAGCACGCGCGATCGCCACCCTCTGCAACTGTCCACCCGAGAGCTCCTGTGGATAGCGCTGCCCATGAGACGGTTGCAGGCCGACGGTGGCCAGTAGTTCAGCGACTCGATCTTGATGAGCGGACCGGGGGAGTAATTGGTGGGTCCGCAACGGCTCTGCGACGCTGGACCCCACGGTGGCCATGGGATCAAAGGACGAGTAGGGATCCTGGAAGACAACTTGCATCTGACGCCGCAATGCACGTAGCGCCGCACCGCGTAGGGAAGTGATCTCCTTCCCGTCAAACATGACGTGGCCATTCGTGGGCGCATCCAGCCGCAGGGCCAACCGACCAAGGGTGGATTTTCCCGAACCGGACTCTCCTACCAGCCCCAGCGTTCGCCCTGGCCTGAGCGACAAGCTGACGCCGGCAACGGCCGTCACGTGCCGGGTACCTCGCCCCATAAGGTTCTTGTCGACGGTGAAGGTTTTTCGCACATCGTGAAGTTCGAGGACGTTGTCATTCATGAGGAGACGACCTCCAGCAGCTCGTCGGAGCGGATACAGCGGACTTGGTGCGCAGGTTCCGGTTGCGTCAACTGCATGGGTCGGTCGCACTCGACACGGCTGTGCGGACAGCGCGGCGCGAATCGGCACCCCTCCGGGAACGCGGAGGGCAGCGGCACCGTTCCGGGGATCGCGGTGAGCCTTTCCCCACGCCCGGCCAGCTGGGGCATCGCCTTCATCAGTGCTTGGGTGTACACGTGCCTGGGCTGCCGAAAGAGCTCGTCAACCGGTGCCTGCTCCACGACTTGACCGGCGTACATCACCACCACCCGATCACAGATGTCCGCCACGACCCCGAGGTCATGGGTCACGAGGATCATCGACATGCCAAGCTCTCGTTGCAGCGAGCGCAACAGATCGAGCACTTCTGCCTGGATGGTCACGTCCAGGGCTGTGGTTGGTTCGTCTGCGATCAACAATCGCGGTTCGCACGCTAGAGCTTGGGCGATCATCACTCGCTGCCGCATGCCGCCAGAGAGCTGGTGAGGGTACTGGTCAAGGCGCACATGCGGATCGGAGATGCCGACCATGTCGAGCAATTCAACTGAGCGGGTCTTGGCCGCACTCGCGGTCAGGTCGGTGTGGAGTCGCACGGTTTCAGTCAGTTGATTGCCGATGGTGAATGCGGGGTTGAGGCTCGACATCGGGTCCTGGAAAATCATCGAGATGTCCTTGCCGCGGACCGCCCGTAATTCCTTGGCCGACATCGAAGTGAGGTCGCGGCCGTCGAAAATCACCGATCCGCGCTCGATCCATCCCGGCGGCGTGGGAACCAGCCGCATGATGCCGAGCGATGTCATGGACTTGCCGCATCCACTCTCGCCGACCAGCCCCACGATCTCGCCCGGCTCGATATCGAAGCTCACGCCGTCAACCACGGTGACCGCTCCCGATTCCGTAGCGAAGCGGATCTCGAGATCACGGACGGAGAGCACCGCACTCGACGACGGCTGCTTGGTGGCTATCCGGTTCTCCTTGACGGACGTGACCCCCAGCCCCGCCTTCCGTCGGATGGCGCGAGGCGCCTTCACTGGTTGGTGGCCCAGGGAGTCGCGCAGCCCATCTCCGATGACGTTCCAGGCGAGGACTGTCAGGGCGATCGCAATTCCGGGCGCCAGCATCTGCCACGGGTGGGCGAAGATCGCATCGTATGCGCGTCGCAGCATCTGACCCCAGCTGGGATCGGGTGGCTGCACACCCAGCCCGACGAAGCTCAGCGATGCTTCGGCCAGTAGCGCGGCGCCGAGGAGCACGGTGACCTGGACGATCAAGGGTGACGCCAGGTTCGGCAGAATTCTGCGCATCAGGATGGTGTGGGTGCGGGTTCCGATCGCACGTGAGGCTTCGACGAACGTCTCCTCCTTGACCGCAAGCGTCTGGGCACGAATTAGGCGGGTGAGTCCGGGGACGAAGATGACCGCGATGGCGATTGTCGTGCTTCCCAGACTCGCGCCGAGCATTGCGGCGATGGCGATCGCGAAGACCAGCGGAGGGAAGCTGGAGAGCGCGTCCATCGCGCGCATGACGCTGTAGTCGAATTTCTTGCCCACGTATCCAGCCGTCAAACCCAGAGCGAGCGCGATGATTAGAGCCAGACCCACGATCGTGAACGCTGCCTGCAGGGCAACCTGCGATGCGTACACCAGTCGGCTGAAGACATCGCGCCCGAGTTCGTCGGTGCCCAAGAGATGGTCCGATGACGGACCCAGGAATGGAACGGAGTCTTGGGTCGCTGGATCGTGGGGGGCGATGAGGGGGGCGAATATGGAACAGGCAACGATCACGATCAGCCAGGCAAGGCCAAGCATCGCCGCGTTGTTCTTCCTGAATCGTCGCATGGCCTTCGCGAGTGGCCCCGACGAACCGCGGCTGCCACGTTCGGCCGGCGGTGCTGCAATGGCGTCCGTAACGTCGACGACTTCACGTGTCTGACCCATCAAGAGGCACGCACCTTCGGGTTGAGGAAACTGTAGGCGATATCGACCAGGAGCATGAGCAGCACCTGGATGAGGGCAAAGAAGACCACGATGCCCTGAATCATTGGCAAGTCGGAGTCGAGGACGGCCTGCAGCAGTCGGGTGCCGAGACCGGGAATACTGAAAATCTGCTCGACCAACACGGAGCCTCCGATAAGCGATCCCAAGGTCAGCCCCAGCACCGTAACTGTCGGCATCGCCGCGTTTTTCAAAGCATGCTTGCCGACGACGCGGGCGACTCCCCCACCCTTGCCCCAGGCAGTGCGGACGTAGTGCGATCCCATGACGTCAACCAGCGATGCCCGCAATTGCCGCATGATGATCGCCGCAGGGAGCAGCCCGAGCGCGATGGCCGGCAGCACCAGTGACCGGGCCCAGCCGACGGGGTCTTCACTGAACATCGGGAGACCCCCCGGTGGGAACCAGCCGAGCTGCAAGGACAACCCCGAGATGAGAAGCATTCCTAGCCAGAAATTGGGCACCGCCATACCGATGCTGGAGCCGACCGTTGCGAACCGGTCGCGTGCACTGCCTGGCCGCTTGCCTGCCACAAATCCGGCCACACCGCCGACAACCACACCAAAAGCGATCGCGGCGAGCGCAAGCGTCAGCGTCACCGGGAACCGATCCTGGATCGTTCCGGTCACGGGACGCCGGTCGACCAGCGAGTCACCGAAGTCCAGGACAATCGCGTGACGCAGCCAGTCCCAGTATTGAACCGGCAAGGGTTGGTCCAAACCCAACTCAGCACGAACTTGGGCGATGCGCTCCGGCGTAGCGTTCTCGCCGCCGGCCAACACAGCGGCCGCGTCACCGGGAATAAGCGTCGACAGCATGAAGACGACGAACGACACCAACAACATCACGGGGATTACGGCCCCGAGCCTCCTCAGTATCAGCGCGGCCATTGCGGTCTCCGCTCGGCCGTTTCGCCATGGAGAAAATGGTTGAGCATGCTGGACTCCAGCCTGGAAGTGTAGAAGCGTAATGGGTTCCGAGGCAGGCATCGGTAGCTTTCCCGAACACGGCCTCGTTAGAGCGTAGTGTGCACTACATCACCTTACGCTGTAAAGTGTGAGTTATTCCTCACCGCATTCCCGGGAAGTGGAGGTGCCCGATGAACGGGGGATCCGCTGGCGACGATTAGTCGATGCACTCTTCGAAACTCGAAACTATGCGGGCTCTTGTGGCTTGAAAGTGCATCGATTCCGCGGGTGACGTTGCCGCAGTGCTGCAATGAACGAATCCGGGTGTGAAGTAGGTCGCGGAATCCGCTGGGCGCATACCCGTGGTGCGGCGGGCAACACCTATGTCTTCGTGATCGTGGACCTGGACACCGACGTTCAACGGCTCGGGGGACTACGCTCGACGTCAGACGAGCGAGCTACTCCAGCCGAATATCTCTCCTGCGGTGGCTAATCCGCGGACATCAGGGTTGGCCGTACACCCAATTCGTCGATCTGCACGCTCAGGCGCGCATGCGCGCCCGCCCGGTGATGATCACCGTATACGCGGCGTCCCACCTGATCACGGCAGCAGAAGAACTCCGCAACGCCAACCGCATCCGCAAACAGGTGCCAGACGCGGTCTCAGGTCGTGCCCTGATGGACGCGGGCAAGCGACCAGCACGATCACTCACGGCCCGCGATCGTGTCGCTTGCCAGGGTGATGGGACCACCTCGTTGCCACGAACATGGGACCACCCGAATGTGTCATCGAGCATCGACCTGGCCTTCTGCTGTCAATCGGGACACGGCCGGATCGGGTGCGTAGACGGTAGGACGGTCCCTCGACGACGAGGTGGTCGGTGCACGGCCCCAACTCTGGCACAGCACCGACCACCTGGTCGAGACCCTCACTCGACATTTACTGCCGCAGCGAGGTTTCGAAGAAATCCCGAGGTTGTTCAGACCTTCGCGTGGGTCTTCAGGGCGGCGAGGATGTCCTGCACACGCTCTTTGGCGTCACCGAACAGCATCTGGGTGTTGTCCCGGAAGAATAGGGGGTTCTGCACGCCCGCGTATCCGGTGGCCATGGATCGCTTGAACACCACGACGTCGGCGGACTCCCAGACCCGCAGCACCGGCATTCCAGCAATGGGGCTGGCAGGGTCTTCGGCGGCGGCCGGATTCACCGTGTCGTTGGCCCCAATGACAAGGACGACGTCCGTGTCGGCGAGATCGTCATTGACTTCGTCCATCTCCAAGACGATGTCGTAGGGCACTTGCGCCTCGGCGAGCAGCACGTTCATGTGTCCGGGCAGCCGCCCCGCCACCGGGTGTACTCCGAACCGGACCTCGACGCCCTGCTCACGCAGGCGACGAGTCAGCTCCGCGACCGGGTACTGAGCCTGCGCGACGGCCATGCCGTAGCCGGGAGTGATGACAACCGATTTGGCGCCCGCCAGCAACTCGGCGACCCCGTCGGCGTTGATCTCCCGGTGCTCACCGGTGACACTCGCCCCGCCGGAGGAGGTGGGTGCTCCGAAGCCGCCGGCGATGACCGAGAGGAACGACCGGTTCATCGCCTTGCACATCACGTAGGACAGGTACGCGCCCGAGGACCCGACGAGTGCGCCGGTGATGATCAGCAGGTCGTTGGCCAACAGGAAACCGGATGCCGCTGCGGCCCAGCCGGAGTAGCTGTTGAGCATCGACACGACCACGGGCATGTCGCCGCCGCCGATCGATGCGACCAGGTGGATTCCCAGGAGCATCGCCAGGATCGTCACCGCGGCGAGCAGCCACAGGGTAGGGCCATTCACGAAGATCACCGTGAGCACGACGAACCCGGCCAGCGCACCGAGGTTGAGCAGATTCTTCCCCGGCAGCTGCAGCGGCATCGACGGGATCCGTGCCGACAACTTCAGGTAGGCGACGATCGAGCCGGTAAATGTCACGGCGCCGATGAACACCCCGATCACCACTTCGGCGTGGTGGATCCCCAGCAGGGACCCGACCAGCTCCGTGTGACCGCTCTCGACTTCGAGGAAGCCGTTCCAGCCCACTAACACCGCGGCAAGGCCGACGAAGCTGTGCATCAGCGCGATCAGCTCCGGCATGCCGGTCATCTCGACGACCCGGGCCCGCCAGAGCCCGATTCCGCTGCCGACCACCAATGCGATCAGGAGCAGGGCGATCCCGAGACCGGACGCCGAGTCGAGTGCGGTGAGCACGCTGGCGACCAGCGCGATCGTCATGCCGACCACACCAAACACCACACCCGAGCGGGAGGTCTCGTGCTTGGACAGTCCCGCGAGACTGACCACGAATAGCAGGGCGGCGATCAGATAGGCCGCCGCAGTCCACGTCGAAACGCTCATACCTATTCTCAGCTCCTCGAGAACATCGACAGCATGCGGCGGGTCACCGCGAAGCCACCGACGATGTTGATGGCGGCCAGCAACACCGCAAACGCGGCCAGCCCGGTGACCAGTTCCCCGCCGGCATTCGCGCCGCCGGTGCCGATCTGCAGGATCGCAGCGACCACGATGATTCCGGAGATGGCGTTGGTGACCGACATCAGAGGGGTGTGCAGGGCGTGATGGACGTTGCCTATCACATAGAAGCCGATCACCACTGTCAGCACGAACACCGTCAGGTGCCCGGCCAGTTCGGGGGGCGCAAATGCGGTGGTCAGGAACAAGACCAGCGCCCCTAAAATCCCCACCGACGCCCGCGCCCACGGTGACGGGGCCTTCTTCAGCTCGGCTTGGGTGTCGACGGCGTGCGGCGCCGCGGCCGGGGCGGCGCTCACCGATACCGGCGGCGGCGGCCAGAGGGTCTCACCCTGGTGGGTGACGGTCAGTCCGCGCTGCACCACGTCCTCGAAGTCGAGCACGATGTGCCCGTCCTTGCCCGGGGTGAGCAGCTTCAGGAGGTTGACCACGTTCGTGCCGTACAACTGCGAGGCCTGCGTGGGAAGTCGGCCGGGTAAGTCGGTGTAGCCGATGATCGTGACCCCGTTGTCGGTCACGACGATTTCACCGGCGACCGTGCCCGCCACGTTGCCGCCCTGCGCGGCCGCCATGTCGACGATCACGCTGCCGGGTCTCATGGACGCGACTTGCTGGGCGTCGAGTAGCCTCGGGGCCGGACGGCCCGGGATCAGGGCGGTTGTGACCACGATGTCGACGTCTGCGGCCTGCTCAGAGTAGATTTCCGATGCGCGTCTGTCGTATTCGTGCGACGTCGCCTTCGCGTAGCCGTCGGCGCTCTTCTCCTGAGCGACCTCGACAGCCAGATATTCGCCGCCCAGCGACTTGACCTGGTCGGCGACCTCGGGCCGCGGGTCGGTGGCTCGCACCACAGCGCCGAGGCTGTTCGCGGTCGCGATCGCGGCCAGCCCGGCCACGCCGGCACCGGCAACGAGCACCTTCGCGGGCGGGACCTTGCCCGCCGCGGTGACCTGACCGGTGAAGAATCGGCCGAAGGCGTGTGCTGCCTCGACCACGGCGCGGTAGCCGGCGATGTTCGCCATCGAGCTGAGCACGTCCATCGACTGCGCCCGCGAGATGCGCGGTACCGCGTCCATCGCCAGTGCGGTGACTCCCCGCTCGGCCAGCGCAGCCAGGCGTTCAGGATCGAGCGCCGGGGCGAGCATCGCGATCAGGACACTGCCGGCACGCAGTGCGGTGATCTCGTCGGGCTGCGGGGCGTTGATCATCACCACGACGTCCGCGTCCCACACAGGACTTGCCGAGATCTCGGCACCAGCGTCGAGGTAGGCGGTGTCGTCGAATCCAGCTCGCTCCCCCGCCCCGGACTCCACGGTCACCGTATAACCGAGGCTTACGATCTTGCGCACCGCCTCCGGAGTGAGAGCGACCCGCGTCTCGGCCTTGACGGTTTCCGCGACCAGCCCGATTCGCATCGGTGATGGGGCGGGAGTTGGCGCCGGGAAGGTGGGCGCTGGTGGACTTTCACTCATTCGTACTCCTTGATCAGCGGCGTGCAGGCGCCACTCGAGCGCGTGCAGTTTGATCTGGGCACTAACCGTTGGTCTGCAGCCCATGCTGGGGAACTCTGCTTCTTGCTTGCATGAAGGGTGATTCAGGTCGCGTACACCGTTGGTGATTTCCCTGGAGGACCCCGCAGGATCGTCAGGCAGGCGAAGTCACCAGCTTTCCGGCGGCACGGCATCGCTGCGGTCCTCAGGCCAGGGCTCGCGCAGATACGAATCACGGTCGATAAACGCCCGACCGGACGGAGGCGTAGGTGTAGCCTCCGTCCGGGATGTTCGCAATTCGCCGTACCGAATATTGTCGGGCACCGCCGAGCGCATTTTGTTCTTCGGAAGCGCTGTCTCGTCGTCGACCAAGACGCCCTTACAACAGTCCGCGCTCACCAACCGCCACGATTCATCGCAAAGCCGGTTCGCAGACCGCGCACGGGACACAGCCCGCCCGACCACTCCGTCGAAGGCGCCGGCTATCGACCAGTCTCCCGCGTGTACACGACGAAACGTTTGACCAAACCGTCGCCGTCGAGCGTCGCGTGGTCGATGGCACTTAAAAAGTACTCGGTCTCGTCGTTGATCTGCGCATCCAACTCGTAGACGCACATGTCGCCCTGCTCGACGAAGCTGGCGAGTCGGAGTCTGGACTTGATGGAGGGCAGGAAATTTTCGTAAAACGAGCTAATTTGTTCCCGTCCTCGCAGCTCGCGCCCCTTCGGAGCGAGAAAGACTGCATCTTCTGCGAACAAGGATGCAAGCCGGTTGTATTGGCCGGCATTGGTGAACTCCACGTATCGTTCGGCGAACGCGCGGGTAGGAGTCGTCATGTTCAGTAAATCCTTCCAGTGTGATTCTATATCGGTTGGTTCATCCTTGATTGGGCCATCTTCCAAGCCTCGGGCTCCATTCCTCGCGCCGGTGCGTAAGTATCCGCCGGCGAGGCCGGGATATGACCAGCAACCTCAAGATGGTGACCGTCACCGATTCGGTCAGCAAAAGTTGCGTCCAGAAAATATGGTGCTGCCCTAGTTGAGCGGCTTGTCGCCCCCAGCAACGGTTGAAAACGCATCGACATCTTGCTGTCTCGACGCGCGTCGTTGCGCTGCGATGTGGCGAGCCCGCAGCATGGACACCACGGCCAGAATTCCGACCCACAGGCCGACAAGGAACGACCCAAGCACAAACAGGCCCGAATTGAGCACCATAGCAAGCCAGAAAGGAGCGACGGCATTTGATACTCGGGTCGTCGAGTGGGCGAAGCCCATTCCACTCGCTCGCACAGAGGTCGGAAACTCCTCGCCGGCTGTCACGTTGGTCAGTGGCGAGTAGCCACCACTCACCGCCATAACAACGAATGCAGAAGCGATTACGACAGACGTCGCATCTGATGCAAAGAAGACTACGATACTGATGCAGGCCAGCGCAGCCATTGCAAACATCATCGTCCACCGCGAAACAAAACGACTGGACAGGTACACAATTGCGCATCCCAGTGGCGCTCCGTACAACGACGCGGCGGTGACCGTGAGCGCTAATGAGGAGTCGAATCCCCGAGCATCAAGAATCGTGGGAAGCCACATGGAGAACGACTGCCCCGCGGTCGAATAGAGCATCAACATCACCGACACCAGAACAAGGGAGACGAGTAGGGGTCCGCGTGTCAGTCGAACCGGTTCCCCACCAGAGGAATCGTCAAATCCTGTGGATCGGGGGTCATCAGGCGACTTCGGTCTCCGGGCTGTCCGGTGACGGTTCCGGGGTGAGCTCGACAGGCCGTTCGAGGAGCTTGCCCTTGTGGAACAGCGCACCTGCCCGCACCAACGCCACCAGATGTGGGGCGTTGACGGCCCGCCAGCGGGCTTGGGCGGCCTCGATCAGCTTGTAGGCCATCGCCATCCCGGCCGCCCGCGACCCCGGCCCCTTGGTCACCTTGGTCCGCAAACGCACTGTCGCAAAAGTAGATTCGATGGGATTTGTCGTGCGTAGATGTACCCAGTGCTCGGCCGGATACCGGAAGAACTCGACCAGCACATCGGCGTCGTCGGTAATCTTCGCGACCGCCTTCGGGTACTTCGCGCCGTAATCGATCTCGAATGCCTTGATCGCCACCTGCGCCTTGTCGATGTCCTCGGCGAGGTAGATCTCCTTCATCGCCGCCAACGCACCAGGATGCGCGGACTTCGGCAGCGCAGCAAGAACATTCGCCTGCTTGTGGAACCAGCACCGCTGCTCCCGCGTTTCCGGGAACACATCCCGCAGCGCCCGCCAGAACCCCAAGGCACCGTCACCGACCGCGAGCACCGGGGCCCGCATCCCGCGCCGCCGGCAGTCCCGCAGCAGGTCCGCCCAGGATTCGGTCGATTCCCGGTACCCGTCGGCGAGGGCGACGAGTTCCTTGCGCCCGTCGGCGCGGACCCCGATCATCACCAGCAGACAGAGTTTCTCCTGGTCGAGCCGTACTTTCACGTGGATGCCGTCCACCCACAGATACACGTAGTCCGCCTGCGAGAGATCCCGCCGGGCGAAGGCGTTCGCCTCGTCCTGCCACTGAGTCGTGAGGCGGGTGATCGAGCTGGCCGACAAACCGGCGCCGGAGCCGAGGAACTGTTCCAGGGCGGGCCCGAAGTCGCTGGTGGACAGCCCGTGCAAGTACAGCAGCGGCAGCACCTCGGACACCTGCGATGACTTGCGGGCCCATGCCGGCAGGATCGCCGAGGAGAACCGCTCACGTTCACCGGTGTCGGGGTCGACGCGCTTGTCGTTGACCCGCGGCGCCTTCACCGCCACCGCGCCAGCGGCGGTGACCACCTCGCGCTCGGCGTGGTAGCCATTGCGAACCACCAGTCGGTGACCGTTGTCGTCGATCTCACCGGCATGCCGAGCGATGTAGTCGGCGACCTCCGCCTGCAGGGCTGCGGCGAGCATCTGCCGGGCGCCGTCACGGACGATCTCGTCGAGCAACGACCCGCCCACACGCGCTGCATCGTGGGTCTCGTTGGAGTCGTCGCTGCTGTCCACTACCGTGAGCACGGGCGTACCTTCCCGCCAGCGTTGGCGCGCTGGTCTTGATCAGAATCCTGTTTCGTCGAAGATCATCTTCCGGGAAGGTGCGCCCTCCCGGGATACACAGGTTCTGATCATTGCTCTCCCCACCAGCTATATCTACGGTATCAGGTTCTGCATTCACCGATTCCGTGGCAGTCGAACCTGGAGTGTCCGAGGTGAAAACCTCTTCACAGGTAGCGATTGCCGGCGATTGCGTTGAGGAAACACCCGAGTTTCGTTCCAGCGAGGTCATTGCCGCTTTCGCATCGTCCAGGCGCCCCCGCGTAACCAACCACAGCGGAGATTCGGGGAGCAGTCGCAACGGAATGTACAAGAGGATCGCCAAGGCGCTGATACAAAACACGAGACGCCAGCCCTCAGGCCCGACTGGAATGATGAGTCGAGCCAACGTTGCGAAAACGGCCGAGCCTCCTACACCAATGCCTGCCACAATCGCTGTGCGCGCAGTCCTTCGAGACGGTGGGCTCATCTCAACGAGATAGATCAACGCGACAACGAATAGTGATCCGATTCCGATTCCCGCCAGGAAGCGAAGAATGACCAGTTCAACCGGCGTCTGGATGACCGATTGCGCCAGAGTGAAGAGCGTCGTGATAGCCAATGCCAAACGGAAGAATCGAATTCGACCATATCTGTCCGACAAATAGCCACCGATCGAAGCACCGAGGAAGGACCCGATAAAGGTTGCGGACATCGTGAGAGCGAACATGGTAGTGGTCAGCCCAATAGCATCCCGCAACGTCGGAGCGACGAGCCCAAGCGAGGCACCGTCACCAATATCAAAGAATACGGCTAGGGCAGCGACCACAACCACCATCCTCGATCTACCGCGGGCCGGTAGATTTTCAAGACGTGCGGCGATGTTCTCGTGAACCCGGGTACGCTCTGATGAGTGCACCGGCTCTCCGTCTGAGTGCTTCATTCGTTCGCTCCTGTTCTGGACATCAGCAGTCGCCTGAGACGATCCGCAACGGAGGTGAAAAGAATCTTCGCCACGCGCATGCGGTCCTGCGATGTGAATCTCACATTAGAACTTCAAAAACGCTGACAACTATCCGAAAGGTGGATCCAACTCACGAGCGCCTCCACACTGGCGGTTCAGGGATGACCAACCGATCAACAGGTGAGCCGGAGATCAGACCTTGGCCTTCGTAATGTCGGACTCACCCGGGTAACCGCCGCCTCCAAAGGTGGCATCGAGCGAGTCGTAGTCGATGGCGCCGCCGACCGTCGGGATCGAGTCGACAAACTCTACAAACTTGGGTTTCTTGTAGGAGGCTATGCGTGTCCTGCAGTACTCCCGCAGCTCGCCTTCAGTTACCGTCTCACCGCTCTCCAAAACAACGATCGCCTTGACGGACTGAATGAAAACAGGGTCGGGCACGCCGATGATTGCGGCTGTCTTCACGGCGGGATGGGTCTTCAGACAACCCTCGACCTCCGGTGGGTAGATGTTCTCGGCCGCGGACTTGATTACCCGGACCATCGTGCCCAGAAATGACACGGATCCGTCGGATTCCCGCCGGCCGGCATCTGTCGTTCGCCACCATCCACCGTCGAGGAACCGCGCAGCATTCGTCTCCGAGCGGTTCCAGTACCCGCTGTGGACGGTGTCCCCACGAATCGCGATCTCCCCCATCTCGCCGTCCGGTACCACCGCCCCTGCAGGGTCCACAATTTTCACTTGTGTCCCCGGGAACGGTCTACCCGCATTGCCGATGCAATCCGGTCCGATTGCTTTCAGGAGGGCCAAGCCGGTCAGCTCTGTCTGTCCGTAGCCGCCCGGGCGCTGTCCCCATCGTGATGTATCGGCAGGCAGGTCGTCACCCCACATCGATCCGAACGCACCCGCTCTCAGCGTGGAGATGTCGAGTCGGGCCTCCATGTTGAGTTGCTTGATCTCCGCAATGGTGGGCGGCATGAGGAAGGCGGAGGTCACTTTCTCATCGGCGATGATTTGCAGGACGTTGGCGGCATCGACACGGGGTGTGTAGACGTTGGTCCCGCCCCGCACGTATACCGGCAGAGATTCGAGTTGGAAGTTGGCGGTATGGAACAGCGGACCCGAGTTCAGGAATATCGAATCGTGAGCGGCGCCCGTAACCTCACCGGTCAGCAGTGCCATGGAGATGAGGTTGCGATGGCTCAGCATCGAACCGCGCGGGCGCTCAGTGGTTGCGGCGGTGTAGATCACCAGCAGTGCATCGTCGGGGCTGACATCTGCATTCGGAGGTTGAATTGACAGCGCTGCAGCGACTCTCGCCTCATAGTCGTCCGGCCCGGCGCCGTCGTGTTGAATCCAGATCGCGTCGAACTGCGCAGTCTGCCGGGCGGCCTGTACTGCATCGCCGATCTCTTCCTCTTGCCAAAAGACAACTGACGGCTCGAGATCGTTGATGACGAACGCCATCTCTTCAGCCGGCTGACGCCAGTTCACGGGGCAGATCATTGCTCCCAACCGCCCGGCGGCGGTCAACAACTCGAGGAAACGGAACGACCCCTGCGCCAACCAGAGAATGCGGTCGCCGTGCGAGACACCCGACTGCGCCAGCACGTGTGCCACACGATCGACCCGGAGATCGAACTGCTGCCAGGTGAATCTGGTGGCCCCGTCGACAACAGCCGCGGTCGCGGGATAACTGTGACTGTTCTCCCGGCAGATATCGGAGATCGTCGGTTGATAGACCATGTCACGCTCCTATGAGCTCGACGGGCGTAAACATCGGAAGCGACGCGCCCTCGACGTCGTGGAAGACAACTCGCACCCGCGTGCCAATACTGATGGCTTCTGGTGGGCACCCGACAATATTGGTGAGGTACGTCCAGCCTTCGTCGCCTGTGACGACGCCAAGGACATATGGCGTTTCGAGGTCGGCGGAAAGAGGTCTGTGCACCACAGTGAATGTGGTAATCGTCCCAACACCACGGCATTCGACGTAGGACCAGTCCGTCGAGTCCGTTCCGGGTACACATCGTTCGGGTGGGAAGAAGTACCGACCGGTCCGGTTGCATCGTGGTGTCACGAAGCGGTGGTCCCGCGCGGCTTCCCAGAACTCGGACGACCAAGCGGAAGGCACTGCAGCAAGGCTTCTCAACGCGGTCCCTTTCCGAGGAGTGCGAGCTCGTAGTGACCGGCAGCCGAACCAGCGTTCGCTGCCAGTGCGGTCTCGACGCCCTGAACTTGATGCACCGCGGTACCCCTGATCTGCCGCACACACTCGATCACTTTCAGTGTCATCTGTTGAGTGCCATTCCAAGCATACGAGAGGCATCCTCCGTCGGGATTTACCGGACGAGGTCCGACGATTCCGATCGACTCGGAGGTCACGTAGCGGCCTCCCTCACCCTCAGGGCAGTACCCCAGCACCTCGAGCTGCCGAATGATCTCAAACGAATTCGGGTCGTAGAGACTCAGGACGTCGACGTCATCACGGCTCCGGTCGGCGATGGCGAAGGCACGCTCGGCGGCGGCGGCGCCCAGCCTGCCTACCGCACCGTAGGAGGGAGGCGTGAAATACGGTCCCCCGATGGCTTCCATGGACCCACCAAGTACAGACACCGGTATGTGTGGAAGATCCCGTGCACGTGCCATCGATGTCAGCACGACTGCGGCACCTCCTTCGCCGGAGAGGCACACGTCGAGCCGGTGCAAGGGCGAAGCCACCATGGGCGAGGCCAGAACATCGTCAACGGTGTACGGTCCCCGTCCGAACATGATCGCCTCCGGGTTCGTGTGACCATTGTTCCGGATTGTCGCGGACACACTAGCGAGCTGCTCGGACGTGGTTCCGAAACGATGCATGTGCTCGGCCGCAACCAGGGCGAAGAGAGGGACGACATAGGCCCCCCAGACGTCGGTGAACTCCCCCGGCTCGACTCCTGCGCTGACGGTTGCGCCCGGCCCGAACATCCCCGCCATGCCTCCGCCGACCACCGCGACGTCACACAGGCCGGCGTTGATCGCTGCGGCCGCCTTGAGGACACCCCGCACGCCGGACGTGTCGAGCAGCGAATCGGCGATCCACCGAACGGAGCCACCGAGGGCGCGAGCCCACAAAGAGCCCTCCCCCGGACGACCCCCCGCACCCGGCCATTCCGCGGCGACTCCGTCGACGTCTGATGGCTTCAGGCCCGCGTCCGCGATCGCACCGAAGACAGCTTCTTGTGCAAGTTCCAGCGACGTGCGGTGCGGAAGTGCCCGAGACTGCTCAGTGGCATAGATCCCCACCACGGCGACGTCTTGTAGCGGCATCAGTGTTCCTCCAGATCTCGGCGAAGGTGATAACTGACCTTCACCAACTGGCCCACCCGGCGTTCCAAACCGGTCGAACCCATATAGATAGATACTTTAACTGATGTAAGTGTGCACCACGTCACCTTACAGTGTAAAGTAGAAAGCGAGTTTTCGCAGCTCACACAGCCGGAGACCCAAGATGAGTTACCCCGCGGGCCGGACCCACCGGTAGCCCACAGCCGATGTCGATCAAGCTGCCGGGAGCCCGGCATGACCGCAGCAGTACCTCCCACCAGCCGCGGCCGAGTACCGTATCCGGCAAGGGGCACGGTGGGCACGGCAAACCTTTTAGGACATCGCGCTTGGCTTCGTCCCCCTGCGTCGAGGTCATCGCGATTCCTGGGATCAGGAAGGCCTCGGTTCACACATGCCGGCCCATCAGGTGCTGGTGGCATTCACTCGATTGCCGCCTCGCATCGGATGTGCGAGGCGTTTGAGAGGATCCTCCTGCGCGGTCGGTCTCCGCATTCAGCTGGGCTTACCAGCGCGGGCTCGGATTCCCTCAATCAAAGTATCGATACCAAAACTGAAGTAGTCGGCGCCCCGCAACTCATCGAGGTACGGCATGATCTGCGCCAACGCAGACGGTACCCCCACCTGGTCTTCGGGTTGAGGCACGACGTCCAACGCCACCTGGTAACGCCCGAACAGATAAGTGTGGATCATCGCGTACGTCAGAACGACCTGCCTCTTTTCCAACCCCGCCTCCAGCAGGATCGCCATCAGCGCGTCGACCAACCTCCAATCGGAGTACAACATGCGCTGGAGTAGAAGGCTGGCGATCCCAGGATGTCGGCGCAGCTGCGCATCGCTCCTCTCGATCAGCAGCCGGAGCCGAGTGTCCCACGGCCCATCGTCCGCAGTGGGGATGCGAACCTCCTCGAGGGTTCGCCGAGCGACGAGGTCAAGAAGCTCCTGCTTGTCGGTAACATGAGAGTAAGCAGCCATCTGGGAGCGTCCGAGCTCACGAGACAGGCGCCGCATCGAGAGCGCATCGAGCCCGTCCGCTCGAATGATCGTCAGGGCTGCATCGACGATCTGATCCTCGGTCAACGACGGCGGCCGTCCTTTGCCGCGCCGAACCGCGTCCTTCGTAGCGCGCGAGGAAGATGAACGCTCGTTCGAATTCACAGCGATAGTGTACTCACCGTCCCGCCCGCACCCGGGGGACGACGAGTACAGGCCTGTGCCGCCATCACCACACGCATTAGATTCCGAGGCGTTCAAGGAGCCTCTCGTGCGCCGCTGTCGGGCCCCCGAGAAGCAGGTCTGTCGTCTGAACGCGCAGGCCGATTGCTTGGGCGACCGCTGGGTCGAACTCGCTGGAGCCGGCCGTATGAAGCCGGCGGAACACACGACGAGCCGCCGAAGAACACCCGATGTGCGCCATCGCGGAAGCAACTGAGCTCTGACCGCTCCTGTTGTCTCCCTGGAGCTTAATCGCTCGGAGCAACAGAGCAGTTGCACTCCATCGCAGAACCTCCATCGCCGCAATCTCGCGGGTGTACCGGCGCCATGCTTCGCTGTCACCACACGACGGAGGCAACTGCGACAACGTCTTCAGGCCACGATCCACCAGGCCCACCTGCTCGGCAGCCAGGGCGGTTGTCGCCCGGTCCACGATACTGTTCATGACCTGTCCGACAGCACCTTCCCTGCCGATCATCACCGCGGGCGTATCGTCGAATCCGACCCGAGCCAAAGGCCGATCAGCATCAAGTGTGGTGAGCGAATTGATGCTCACTCCCTGGGCTGAGGATTCGACGAGGTACAAGGACGGGCCATCAACCGTGCGTGCGATCGTGAGGATCGTGTCTGACCCCAGGGCACTGGGGACAAACCATTTCTCACCGGAGACCCTCCAGGAATCGCCACCTGAAGACGCTCGGGCGCGAACGAGCGCTGGGTCCCACGACCCGGACTCCTCAGCCACAGCCAGAGTTGCCTTTCCGAGATCGGCATAATCGCCGTTGGATGCGGACACCAAGGAGTACGCCTGGGCGGCAAGCCCTGCCGAAGCGAAGTAGTCGGTCGACGACAGTGTGAAGCCGGCTGAGTATGCGACCTGCGCGAGCCCCCTTGCAGACGAGGAATTCTCAGACCACGCAGTTTCGGGCAGGATAGTCGACAGAGACTCGTTGCGCTCGATCACATGACCTGTGACTTCAACAGAGATCGCATTCAGCGCCTGCTCTGCCTGATAGACCAGTCCACCCGTCGCCGACACCAGCGGCAAGAACGGACCACGAAACGGGTTCCCGGCATCTGCAAGCAGGCGAGGACCGAGGACCTCGGCGATGAACTCGCCAGCGGTCGCCAGTACACCGCACTCTGCGGCTTCGATCACGGGAACCGGGCCGTCGACGATTCCAGTGCGTAGTTCGCGGACCGCAGCGAGACCGACCAGGATCTTGCTGAGCTGTCGCCGCAGAGCGCGATCGTCCAAGGTCCACGTGGAGCGCATCAGCGCCGACAATGTCTCGACATCGAGTCGATCGAGGTAGTCGGCGCGCTGTTCAGATGTCATCACCGCGGTGGCAGTCGTGTGCGTCATCAGCTCTCCAGGAGGGGTCTCGGACGGTACCTTCACAGAATGAACCCTTTACGTTACGCTGTAAAGTATCTAGGTTCACGCTATACCCGCGGCCGTCACCACGGAGGAAACATCTGCCCAAGGAGGGCTCATTTGACCGGCGTGACGAACTACTGTTAGGGAAGACGGCGCCGAGTCAGGAAATCATGGCTCACTCAGGAGGCAGGTTCCGGAGACGCCAAGATTGCGGCACAGCCAAATCATGAAGGAGTCATTGTGACAGTAGATCTTAGTGACCTTAAGAATCGGTCGGTCCTTGTGACCGGCGCAACCGGGATGCAGGGCGGGTCCGTTGCTCGTAATCTCAGCCGCGAGGGCGCTTCCGTGTCAGCTCTTGTCCGCGAACCTGGTTCCGAGGCTGCCGTGGAGCTCGAGAAGTCCGGAATACGTCTGATTAAGGGCGACCTCGAGGACAGCTCCTCGCTTCGGGCAGCATGTGCGGGACACGACTCCGTCTTTTCAGTCCAGCTCGCCCCGAGTCCAGCCAACCCAACCTCCGAGCGAGATCAAGCGAACAACCTGATTACGGCTGCGAGAGACTCGAATGTCGCGCACTTTGTACACAGTTCAGTTTCCGGAACGGGCTGGCGAAAGTCTCATCCGGAAGCAAATTCTGGTGGGACAGATGCCTACTGGGACAGTAAAGAGGCCGTCGAGGACGCCGTACGCAGCGCCGGGTTCCCAGTCTGGACCATACTGAAGCCAGCATTCTTCATGGAAAACTTCGTGGCGCCCAAAGTGGCTCACATGTTTCCCTTCCTGAGCCGTGGCGAGATCGTCCTAGCCTGTGATACCGGCACGACCCTGGCGATGGTCTCGGGTGACGACTTCGGCAAAGCAGCTGCCGCTGTTGTCGCCGACCCCGCCCGCTTTGCAAAGGCGGAAATCGAGCTTTCCTCCACCGCACTGAGCTTTGCGGAGATTGCCGACACCTACGGCGATGTAACAGGGGTTCGAACCAAGGCGTGTTCGGCGTCTCCAGAGGAAATCGAGGAGCGGTTGGGCCACAGGTACTGGTCCGGCATGCAAATTTGGCTCGACGCTGTCGGCTACCCAGCGCGACCTGAACACGCTGCCGCATACGGGATCGATATCGACACAAGCTTCCGAGATTGGCTTTCTTCACACCAGTGATCTCCTCGGAAGTCTGTAAACCGCGGGGAAGCTACAACATTCCGCTATTACACGCCATCGGGTCGAGTGGTCCACTCCCGGGCGATTCTATCTTGACCCACATGCAGAGCCTCTTAGGGAGAGACCGTTGCGAAACATCAATTTCAGCGGCCGCGTTGCGATCGTTACCGGCGCCGGCCGAGGGTTGGGACGATCCTATGCGGAAATACTGGCCGCACGTGGTGCGATAGTGGTCGTCAACGACGTGACGAACTCCGGCGAAGCTGCAGACGCCATTCGAAGCGCCGGCGGATTATCTATCGCTAGCGACCACGATATCTCGACACCAACGGGAGCCAAAGGCTTGGTCGATTTCACCGAAGAGCAATGCGGAGGCGTCGACATCCTTGTCAATAATGCCGCTATTGGTCGGTATTCCAGCTTTCTGGATGTAGAAATCGACGAGTACGAGTTGGTGCGCAAAGTCGGACTGGACGGCACATTCTACGTGACCCGAGCGGTGTGGCCGATCATGGCCGCCCGGGAGTATGGGCGAATCGTAATGACCACTTCAGGCCACGGTCTGCTGGGCGGGAATAACTCCATCAGTTATTCGGCCACTAAAGGCGGGATATTCGGCATGATGCGTTCGGCTGCACTCGACGGCAAGCCCTTCGGAATCATGGTTAATTCCATTTGCCCAACCGCGTTTACGCCAATGGCCGAGTCTTACGTGAGTGAAGAATGGGCGGAAAAGATGCGAATGGAGTCACCCACCAGCCTAGTGTCCCCTCTCGTTGCCCTGCTGTGCAGTGAGCAGTGCCCCACGACGGGCGCCAATTTCGACGTAGGGTCGGGTCGGGTTGGCATGGTCACTCCTTTCACAAACGTAGGTTATTACGACCGCGACCAGACACCCGAGTCGATTCTTGAACATTGGCCCGAAGTAACTGACACGGCGGCACAGAGCGCGTATCCCAGTTCGCGAGAATCTACCGAAGCAGTAGAAAAGGCTCGAAGGCGAACAGGGGCAGACGCGACTCGCTGATCCGTGAAGTCGACTAATCCTGCTCCGGCAACTTCAGTCGACAGACCTGCCGAACCGCTTCGGCAGGTCCTCGCCGTTAGGCGTCCACATCTATCAATCCTGACGCCATCCTGAAAATGAAGGGAGCTCGACATGGGAGGTCGACTCGCAGGAAAGTCTGCGATCGTTACTGGTGCCGGTTCTGGTATCGGACGCGCCATCGCGTTGCGATTCGCGGCAGAAGGCGCTGAGGTTCTCGCGGCTGACATTAGCGATGGTGTCAAAGAAACTGCATCGCAGTCGAACGCGATCAGTCCCATCTTGTGCGATGTAAGCGACCACGAACAGGTTCAACGCCTGGAAGAGGAGGCCCGAAAGCGATTCGGGGGCCTCGACATCTTGGCGAACAACGCCGGCATCGGCGGCTTGAGCGGAGTGCCGCTTCACGAATACCCGATCGAAGCATTCGATAGAGCGCACGCTGTAAACGTCCGCGGTGCTTTCATGGTGCTTCAGGCGGGAATCCGCCTCATGCTCGATAGCGGCGGTGGAACGGTCGTAAACACCGCATCGACCGCCGGATTTCGAGCCACCCCAGGGTCCTCCGGATACGTCATCTCGAAGGGCGGTGTGGTGATGATGACGAGGCAAGCCGGGTACGAGTACGCAGACAAGGGAATCCGCGTGAACGCGATCGCCCCTGGGACCATCCAGACACCCATACTCGACGGCATCTCAGACGAGCTTATGGAAGAGCTTCAATCCCGTTCACCGGAGAAGCGACTGGGTCGGCCGGAGGAAGTCGCCTCGCTGGCCCTCTTTCTCGCGTCGGACGAATCGACCCACATCATCGGGCAGTGCTATTTGATCGACGGCGGTCGTACAGCTGGTTAGATGTGGTCACCCTGACCTCGAACGCCTCACCATGAAGCCGCCGAGGACCCATGTCGCGACCGAAAGCCCGTGCACGTCCGGCCCCACGCCCATCCGCTGAGTGCACACCGGGCCCGGCCTGTCGAAAGTACCGGGCAGGAGGCGCTTCCTGGTCGCCGACTCCCTTCGCTTCGCGTTCGTGCTTGCCGTCGGCACAAGCATGACATGGGTAAGTGGGACCTGGCCCGCTCCCCGCTCAACGCAATTTCCCATACCATCCGCAGATATGGGCGCGCGATCATACTCCTGGGCGGGGAGACAAGGAGAATTAAACAGATTCTGATCACCGTAGATGTTCGGAGTCCCGATAGGTTTCACCACGGACCGGCGGCCCGTTTCGCAGCGGCGTGGTAACTGACTCTCAGTGATCAGTTTAAGAAACTGACCGCCCAACAGTCGATCTCGGGTGCTGCACGAGGTCCCATTGGGGGCTACAAGACCCGATGGGACCGGTTTTCCAGCACTCCGAACAACGTTCGAGGGGGTCGCCCGAACCCGTTATCCGATAGATACTTAAGCTTATTGAATCGTTGCTTGCGTCACACTACGCTACGTTTGGGGTTGCCGCTCCGCGTGCGTTGGACGAAGCGCGCGACCTTTAAGCACCCACGGACGGAGTTGATCTTGACAGCACAACGTAGCCCACTCATCGAAGGCAGGGTGAGCGTTCGGCGGCATGGAAGCGACGCACTGCTGGAGCCAGCGGTAGAGCTGGCGTCTCGTGCTGCGATTGAATCGAACCAGGAACAGCAGATTCTGGAGTTGGTCCAGTATGCCTGGGATCGTTCAGCCTTCTACCGCGAGTTTTGGGGGGCTAGTGGCATCACACCGGACGACATAAAATCCGTTCGCGACTTCGTCGAGAAGGTGCCCCTGATGACGAAAGACGACATTCGCGCGTTTCGCGCACGCACTGGTGATCCGTTCGGCGGGCTCCTGTGCGTCAATCCTTCTGAACTTACTTCTGTCATCACAACTTCGGGTACGACGGGCGAGGCTGAGCCGGTGGCGGAGATCTGGGACGAGATTCCACCCATCCCGGCTGCGTGCCTTCGTGACCAGTGGGAGTGGGGATTGCGACCCGGCGATCGCATTATCGTCCCGGCGGGGACATTCAAGAACTACTGGGACACGCTCTACAACGCCATGGGTCTGGTTCCGATCTTTGTGGACACATGGATCGGGAACGGTGAACGGGTCCTGAACGTGATCAAGCGCCACAACGTGGCGTACATGCTGCTGCCGATGCCTCTGATTCTCGAGTTCGAAGCTCTCGAGGATCGCTACGACCTGCGGGAGATGCTGTCGTCGCTCAAGTACGTGTCCTTCTCCGGTCAGCCACTCGGCGCAGTACTCCGGCGAAAGATCACTGAGGACTGGGGTGTGCAGATCGCCACGTTCACGAGCGCCGGCGATTGTGGTCTGGCGTGGGAAGGCACGGATCAGGACGGGTTCTACCTCTGGGAGGACACGATTCTTCCTGAGGTGATCGACCCTGTGACTCACCATGAGGTCGGGGACGACGAAATTGGTGAACTGGTGACGACTGATTTCGACAATCGAGTCGCGCCATACATCAGATTTCGGTCAGGTGATCTCGTCCGCAGAACCAAGATGGAATCGTCGCTCGGCCGCCACCATGCTCGGATGTGGGTAATCGGGCGAATGGGCGACCAGACTATAATTGACGGACGAGCCGTCGTTGTCAGCGACATCTGGGCAGCCATCGAAACCCTGAGCGAAACCAGCGACGGGATGTTCCAGATCGTGCAGTATGCATCGAAGATGGATCGACTCGAGCTGCGCGTCGGTTATGCACCGGAGCGAACCGCTGATATTGACGACCTGGGTGCGCGGGTTATTTCTCTCCTCGAGCAGAAGCTCCGGGTTGGAGTGGACGTCACTTTGATGACTGTCGACGAGATTCTTAAGTTCAGTTCAAGTGTGGCCAAGTTCCCGAGAGTGGTGAAGCAGTGAGTCGGCGTTCAATGGTTGAGGCGATCCGCAAAGTCCCCGCAGCCCCCATTTACGGCATAGTCGTTACTGATTTCGGCGGCGAGCCATACGAATACGAGTTGGGCTGGGATGACTCTGAGCGAGACTTCCAGTGGGCTCTGCGACTTCTGAGGCGCGCGGGCGTCACCTCGGATGACTACATCCTGTGCACAACGCCCAACCACGAACTTCCGTGGACCAGCCCGTTCATCCGCGCCTTTCGCGAGATCGGCGCGACGTACGTTCCAGCGGAGCAGCATAGTTGGGACTCCCGCCGTTTCCTTGCGATCCTCGACAGACTTCCCATCACGGTCGTGTTCGGACTGTGGCCAGAGACCCTGGCTGCGATCACGGACAGTAGGCCCGACCTTCAGAGGGTGTTCTCCGACACCCGGCTGATATGGGCTAGGCCCGAGGCCAATCGGCAGCTGTCAGCCGCGGGAGTTCAGTCTTTGCCATTCGCACTGCTGGGTCCTGCTGTGGGGCTCGGGTTGCCCGACAACGATGACTTGCAGGTCAACGGGAACGAGTGGGAGTTTTGCTCCCGGGACGGAGAACTGATCGTCTCCGCTACGACGCAGCGGAGGACCGGCCTGGTGGATGTGCCTACAGGGGTCCGCGCTACGGTCACCGCGACCAAGGAAGGCGGAACCCTGGTTCAGCTGTCCTGACCTCGACTCCGGAACCGTGAGTGGGCGCGGCGGTGCCCACGTCGGGTTCTCCGCCCACCGGCGCGGTGGATTGTTCGATGTCGTGGGCCGGTTGAAGACGCCTCGAGTGTGTGGTTCTTCTACGGAAATCGTGTCTACGCTCCGACTCGGCGGTGGCGATGACGACGCTCGACAAAGTGCTCAGACATGCTCGGTGAAAAAGTGCCCACATGCCACTGCGGTTTGTCGTCATGATGATCGATGTCTTCACATACCGCCCAAGTAACCACCTGAAACAGCGCGGATGCCGCCGCGCCCGGTGGTAGCGGGCGGCGAGGTTGGCCGCCGTGGGGGATGTAGGTGCGGCGGCTGGCGTGCACCGCGGCCCGCGCCAGCCCGACCGCCAGGTGCATCTTGCCGACCCCCGTTGGGCCGATCAGCGGCAGGTTCGAGAGCGACTCCTCCAGGGTCGCGCTCATCGACAGGTTGTCCTAGTGGGCGCGGTCGAGGACGCCCGGTAGGGCTTCGGCAGCGTCATTAAGTTTGAGGACAGCCAGGCGTCCGCGCAGATGGACAGGTCGATGACCGTTTGAGGCCGTTGCAGCCGACGGTTCGACCTCGCTCGATGTCGTGCTGGTGGGTGGTCCCGCCGGGAATGGGCGCGGTGTAACACGTCCGCGCCCATTCCCGGCGGACAACCCGTTCCATCCGGGTCCCTACAAATGTCTGGAGGACGTCGAGTACACCGCGATGGAGTGGGTTCACTGGTTCACACGCAGTCGTCGGGCACTGTCGGCTCGGATATACCCCTCCGGATGAGTTCTAGGCGGCGTACTACGCTCATCTGTCGGCTCCAGAACCGGAGCTATCACCGATATAAGAGCGGCAAGAAACCCGAGACGGTTCATCACCACGTTCGCCACGACCTCGCCCTTGATGCAGGACCACTACGGGTGGCCTACGCGGCGCCGCGCTCTCGCGTCGCGCCAGATGGTGTCCAAACCGGGTTTCTCGAACTACTCCGAGAAGTCCGAGAGGCCCACCTGCGGCAACGGGCGGTTGACGCTCCCAGTCCAGCGCGGCGCACGCTTCTCGAGGAACGCGTTCACCCCTTCCGTCGCATCTGGCTCGCGCGCGAGGGCGACAAACAGGTCGGACTCTCGCGCGAACGACGGCCCATACGAGGTCTCCAGACTATCGAGCATGAGTCGCTTGGCGAGCCCGACAGCACGAGGTGCTGTGTGGTTCGCTATGTCCTTGGCCGTTTCCAGAGCCCTCTCGAGCACCTCGCCCCTGGGTACCGCGTGACTGCATACTCCCAGGCGTTCGGCCTCCGCGCCGGAAAAGCGTCTACCCGTCAGGAGTAGATCTGAGGCGACTGCCAGGCCCGCGATCCGTGGAAGAGTCCAGTGGGAGCCCAGTTCCGGAATGACCCCGAGGCGGGTCATCGGGATTGCCAGGCGCGCATCGATGGCGACGATGCGAATGTCGCACAGGAGGCTGAGCGTGACTCCCATTCCGATCGCATCGCCGTTGATCGCTGCAATGACTGGCTTGTCGAGATCACGTGGTGTGAAAAGGTTCTGGAGTACATCTGACGGGTTCGTCGCCGTGTCAGAAGAGGGTTCTAGTCCCGCCGCAAGGTCAGCGCCTACGGAGAACGAGTCGCCAGCCCCGGTGAGAACCACGACTCGAATTTCATCGTCGTGAGCACAGCGGCGGAGGGCATCACTGAAAGCTCGGACCATGGGAATGGTCCAGGCGTTGCGGTGCTTTTCGCGGTCCAGTGTCAGTGTGGCGACACGGTCGGTGACGTCTACTCGGATTCCGTCGAAGGTCCTGGGCCACTGGGTCAGTACGGTGCCGCCAGCGAGTTCAGGGGCGATTACTTGGTCCCTCAACTCATGCTTGCGTAGCTTCCCAGTTGGTGTCCGCGGCAGTTCGTCGACGATCCGAAACTCGCGGGGGACCTTGAACCCGGCCAACCGTTCCCTGACGTAGGCACGGAGATCCTCGGCTAACCCCTCGACATCGTCCTTCGAGACCGGTTGAACGACCGCGACCAAACGTTCACCCATCTCCTGGTCGGGAAGTCCGATGACGCCGACATCGAGAATCCGCGGATGCAGCACGAGTGCGTCCTCGATCTCTTGTGGATAGATGTTCACACCACCGGAGATGATCAGATGCGGGCGACGATCGCTGAGAAACAGATAACCATCCTCATCCAAATATCCGAGGTCGCCTACCGTGACACCACCACTCGAGTCGCGACTGGCTGCAGTCTTCAACGGGTCTCCGTGGTACTCGAACTGCTCACAACCAGTGAACCAGATCGTGCCGACTTCACCCGCTGGGAGCGTATTGCCGTCCTCGTCCTTGATGTAGGGCGTTCCCATCACCGGAAGCCCGACAGACCCGGGCTTGAGCAGCCACTGTTCAGAAGTGATCGCGGTTGCACCCATGCCCTCCGTGCTGGAGTAGAACTCGTAGAGGATCGGGCCGAGCCACTCGATCATTCGGTGTTTCACCTCGACCGGGCACGGCGCTGCTCCGTGGATCACATGGCGCAGGCTGGAGAGGTCATAACCTGTGCGCACCTTTTCGGGCAGTTTGAGCATGCGGACAAACATGGTCGGCACCCATTGGCTATGGGTCACCTGGTGTTTCTCCAAGGTCCGGAGCGAGAGCTCTGGATCGAAGTTGCGCAAAATTACTGCCGTGCCGCCGCTGCGATGGGTCGACATCGACCACGCCAGCGGCGCAGCGTGATAGAGCGGCGCAGGAGAAAGGTAGACGTCGCCAGGATTGAATCCGAGCGTTTCCCGCAGCCACCGGCCGGGCAGATCGGAATAGGTGCCCATCGGTCCGCCTGGTAGCGGGCGTTTGATCCCCTTGGGTTGTCCGGTCGTGCCCGAGGAGTACAGAAGGAAGTCACCCTCGCACTCGTCATCGATCGTTGTCGTCGGGTAGCTAGTCAGTATGTCCGCATAGCACTCCCAGTCCTCGCAGCGGTCACCGATAACGATCCGGCGTGGCTGCAGGTTTGGGGCGGTGAGGACATTCTCAGCCAGGTCCACGAAGCGAGCAGACACAAAAAGCACGTGCACACCGCTGTCGCCGACCAAGTAGGACACCTCTGGGGCGGTTAGATGGGTGTTGATCCCGACGTAGTAGAGCCCCGCACGCTGGGCTCCCCACGCGATCTCGAGGTACTCAGCCGAGTTCTCGGACATGATGCCAATGCGATCGCCCGGACGTAGACCTGCTTCGCGGAGGTAGTGCGCAATCTGGTTCGACCGTGCCTCCAGCTCGGCGAACGTCACCACGTGCAAGTCCGGTTCGACGATGATCGCTGCCCGGTTGCCGTCGAAACGGGTCAGGACGTCGGTGTCCATCAAGATTCCGCTCCTTCCTCGATATGGGTGCGGGGATCCGTGGCAGCCTGGACTCGAAGCGGGCCGGCACCCCTGCCAGCCACTGCAGCAAGGAGTGCCGGAGCTCGCTGTGCTCTTAGTGCGGCGTGGGGTAAGGCATTCAACGGTCGAGTTGTCACCGACAAGCCGGTCACCTCGTGTGGTGACGTTGCGGAATCTTGCGCGCGCACTGCATGCGCCGACGGCCTATAGATGTGCGGCGGAGAGGCGGTCCATTTTCGAAGGTGGGCTAACGGGAGCCTCGCAGCACCTCGGAGTCTCTGCTTCGACTCGCTCATCTCTATGGAGAATGCCATTGCATTGCCTTCCGGGGCTGGCCCGCCAAGCGGATCCCAGAGGAGCGCAGAATCGAGAATGTCAGTGTCGATACGGCTGTGCCACACGTCTTTCTACCTGATTCTTCTTCCTCTGGTGCCACTCGCAAGTTCGCGGGACCTGTCGGATCGTCAGCTATTTTGTTGCCCATGAAAGAGATCGCCGACTGCTGGGGGAACGAAGGAGGAACTCTGCTTGTCGGTAGGGTACGCGCTCGCCAAACAGCTCATTTCGTCGTCGACGCAGTTCGACTCAGGGACAACCTGCCACAATCGCTCAATAAATCGACACCGCGTCATTCCGAACTGCACAAGGATTTCCTCCTCGGTCGCCCCCCCGTACGGCGCCCACTTGATGGCGAACTCGATGAGGCGCTCCGCTTCGATGTCACGGTGATTGCGTGTGCGGTTGGCCGCGAGCAAAGCGGCTCGACGCCTCTGACGCAATTGGCGATACTCACGAGAGTTCACGGGATTTCACCCCTCTGATCGTGACTGAAGAAGTCTGCTAACTCGTGGAGGTCTTATCCCAGCGAGGACTATGCCTGGGGGACGCCTGTCGTTTTCACCGTGGCAGTCAAGGTTCTCATCCCACGACGCACTAGATGCTCCGCAACCACGGCTAGGATCCTCGAGTCCGGCTCGCACTCGTTGATGCGGAGAGTTTCCCGCAGGCCTTCTCGACAATGGACCGCCACTTAGTTCAGCGCCTGGCATCCGACGCTACTCGCAAATCGTCATCTGCCGAACCCACGTACATCGGGACACGCACGACATTGTCTGCGCGCATCAATACTGACATCGGAGGACCCCATAACTGAAAACACTCCAATGCTGTCGGGCCAACAGGCTTTCAGGCGGTGGCCCGACAACACTTACCCCGGCTGGGTCCGGTGTCGGAATGCGCGAATTGCTCTTTCAAGACCCTTACGCGTGTACCTCGGCCTCGGTGGCAGCCTGCGCCGCGAGTGCCGTGGCGTGCTTGGCACGCGCAGCCTCGACCCGCGCAGGCAACCACTCGGTCGGGTAGTCGCCCGGCGCCGGCTCATGGTCCCGAAGAATCAGGCGAGCCGCTGTAATCGTGTGCACCTCGGTGGGGCCGTCCCAAATTCCGTACGCAGCCGCCAGAGCCCACAACTCACCGAATGGCATTTCGTTGGAGACTCCCAGCGCGCCGTGCAGGTGCATCGCCCGCTCGACTACATCGCGCACCACACGGGCAGACAGCACCTTTGCGACGGCGATGTCGCGTCGGATGTCCTTGCTGTAGCCATGCCCCTGGTCGATCATCCATGCGGTCCGAAGGACGAACAGCCGGAACTGTTCGATCTGGGCGTAGCTTTCCATGATCGCCTGCTGCACCAGTTGGAAGTCCCCCAGTTGGGAGCCACGGCTGATTCGGCTCAGCACTCGCTCGCAGCCCATGTCGAAGGCGTAGCGTGCCTGGCCGACACCACGCATGGCGTGGTGGATGCGACCACCCGAGAGACGGGTCTGTGCAATCTCGAAGCCCTGGCCGGGGTCACCGAGCAGGCCCTCAGCGGGAACCCGGACGTTCGTGTAGCGAACGAGTGCGTGATCCATCGCGTCTTGGGCTTCACCCATGAACTGCGTGCGGCGAACCGTCTCGATTCCCGGGGTATCCCGCGGGACGAGGAACATCGACATGCGCTTGTAGGTCGATGCCTCGGGATCCGTCACGGCCAGCAGCACGAGGAAGGCGGCTTCCTCGGAGTTCGAGGTGAAGAACTTCTCGCCGTTGATTACCCAGCCGTCGCCGTCTCGCTCTGCCCGGCAGCGGAAGCCTGTGGGATCCGAACCACCCTGCGGCTCGGTCATCGAGAAGGCGGAGAACAGCTCGCCATCGAGGAGCGGCTGTAGGTATTGGTCCTTCTGCTCCTGGGTGCCGTAGTGCGCGATGACTTCAGCATTGCCGGTGTCCGGCCCCTGCACCCCGAAAATGGTCGGTGCCCACTGGTACGGGGCGAGGATCTCGTTCATCAGGCTGAGCTTCACCTGCCCAAAACCCTGGCCGCCCAGCTCCGGGCCCAGGTGACAGGCCCACAGCCCACGCTTGCGGACCTCGTCCTTGAGCGGGTCGATGACATCTTTGAGCCACTTCGGAGGCGTCCGATGGTGATCGTGCGGCCACAGCAGGTCGAGAGGGGCGACCTCCTCAACCACGAAACGCCGCATCCACTCCAACTGCTCTTCGAACTCAGGTTCCGTGCTGAAATTCCACATACTTGCACTACTCCTTGTCAGGGGTTCTGTCGGTAAAGGCCGCCGTCGACCCGAATCAGGGTGCCGGTAACGAAGGCCGATGCCGGTGTGGCCAGCCAGAGGGCCGGTCCTACGAAGTCCTCCGGGGTGCCCATCCGAGCCAGCGGCATCCCGTCGACCGCGCGGGCGCGAAGCTCATCGCTCCACCCGGCCGAAATGTCGGTGGCAACCGGCCCCGGGAGCAGGGCATTAACTCGGACTGTGGGCCCGTATGCACCCGAGAGACCGACGGTCAGCGCGTTTAGTCCGGCCTTCGCACAGGCATAGACCAGCTCGTCGGTTCCGGGCCGGAGCGTTCCAATAGTGCTGATATTGATGATCGAGCCACCGCCGCCTGCCTTCATCTGCTCGGCCAGCAGAACCGACAGCCGGAACGGACCCTTGAGGTTCACCCCGGCGACCTTGTCGTAGTAGGACTCGTCGATGGACAGAAGATCCGGATAGCGCGGGGTCATGCCCGCGTTGTTGACGAGCACGTCACACCGACCGAACTCGCGGTCGATCGTCTCGGCGAGGTGGTCGGATTCCTCCCAATTCGCGGCTTGGTAAGCGACCGGAAGTGCGCGGACTCCGAATTTTTCGGCGATCTGCTCAGCCGCGATTGCACATGCGTCGAACTTTCGACTGGCGATCACGACATCCGCGCCTGCGGCGGCGAACCCCTCGACGATCGCACGGCCGATCCCCCGGCTGCCGCCGGTGACAATCGCAACCTTCCCCGCCAACTCATTCATCTCAGATCCTTTCTTCGCGGGCGAACTCCGCCGCGGCAACCATGAGGCGCTCCACGAGCGGCGCCATGGTGTTGTCCTTGTCGGGAACCCCGTTCGCCACCGCCCGGGCGACGCGACCCTCGAGGATGACCGCGAGCTTGAACAGCGCCAGGCACTGGTAGTACGGCAGAGCCGACAGATCCCGGCCGGAGCGCTCCGCGTAACGGGCTGCCAGCTCGGCGCGAGTGGGATAGTGATCGACACCGCCGGCCTGCAAAGTGAGGACCGGCTCCTCGCCGGGGTTTGTCCAGCGAGCCAGAAGATGACCGATGTCGAGCAGTGGATCGCCGATGGTGCCCGTGTCCCAGTCGATGATCGCCGCCAGTCGGGCCGGCGGTTCGGGCGCGACCATCACATTGAAAGGGCTGTAGTCGCCGTGCAAAATCGCGGCGGGACTCATGGTCGGCCGATTGCACTCGAGCCAGTCCGTGACGAAGTCCAGTTCGGGCAGGTCTCGCGTGCGGTACCGATCCAGCTGCGCGAGCCAGCGCGACACCTGCCGTTCCAAGAATCCTTCCGGCTTGCCCAGTCCCTCCAGGCCTCGCTCCCGCCAGTCGACCGCGGCCAGTTCGACCAGACCGTCGACATATGCCTCGGCGAGACCACGCCGCAAGCTCGGATCCGAATGGAACGGCTCGGCCAGCTCGTATCCCGGCGTGAAGCCGTCGACTTTGTCCATGATCATGAACGGGGCACCTATGACTTTGGCGTCCTCGCAGAGCAGCCGCGGCGTGGGGTGCGGAACTGGCGTGCCCTCCAGAGCCTGGAGGATTCGCCACTCCCGGACCGTGTCGCCCGCGCTCTTGTCATTCAGCACCGCGGGCGGACGACGGAGAACGAAGACATCGTTGCCGCGCCGCAGTTCGTACAGCGCATTGGCGATGCCGGTCGCCGCGCCGATCCGAGTCGCGCTGATGGGCTCGGACGCAACGCCCAGCGCATCGCCCGCCCAGGCGGATAGGGCCGCCAGGTCGAGTTGGGGATCATCCATCACGACCGCGTCCTCAGTGGTTCCACTCGAAGCCGACACCGGACCTCCAGAAAGGTTCTATTTGACAGTGACTGCCAGCCGATGACAGTGACTGACACAAGTTGACAGAGGCTGACATTATTGTGTGTATGACATCGAGTCAAGTGATTCGCCGGTCCTCCCCGCCGACGATCAATGACAGACTTGCGACTTGCCGCCCAGCAACCGCGAAGGGAAGTGACGAGGACAATGCAGCGCGATGACCTGACGTCCGATCTGCAGTCCGCCGCCGGCTTTCGACCCGACGGCTCGCATGCCGATCAGTCGATGCCGCAGAACTTGCGCGCGCTCCGCCGACAGTGGGTACAGGATGATCTGGCCCGGATCGCCTTGCACCTCTTCCTCGACCGCGGTTACGACGCGGTGTCCGTCGAAGAGGTGGCCGCCGCCGCTGGGATGTCAGAGCGGACGTTCTTTCGATACTTCCCGTCCAAAGAGGCAGTACTACGTCGATATCGCCACTCGCTCTCAGCGAGGTTTCTGCGGTTGTTCGAGGCGCGGCCGAGCGACGAATCCCCACTCGTTGCCCTGCGCGGCGCCTACCTCGAGAGCTCGCACGTTCCCGAGAGCGAACGGCCCAAGGTCCACGCACTCGAACGGCTCCTAGCGACCACGACCGCCATCTGGGCCAAGGACCTGGGCGAGACGATCACCGACACCTCGGTGGTCGCTGAGCTGGCCCGACGAATGGATGTCGCTGCCTCAGACCTGCAGCCAACCGTTCTGGCCGCGGCCGTGTCCGCCGCGGCCGCAACTGGGTGGAATTGCTGGGCGCGCTCCACCGGCGAGGATGACCCCAGCACGATCGTGGCTGCCGCCATCGATCTGCTCGGTTTGACCGATTGAGCGCGCCCCGCGCGTGATTGCCCCGCCTCGGGCGGATCTGACCGCTGGACGCCTAACTCGCCCGGCGCGTAATCCGGCTCAGCGCTGGACCATCCGAAGCATCCGGTCGATCAGAGTTCGTCGCGCATGCGGACCCGGCGGCCTGCGCTTCGGCGAGGCCATTGTCCGTATGTACACAATCCCGACCAGGCTGTCCGCCAAGAGTGCCCGATCGACGTCGGCCGCGAGTTCACCACGGTCGACCGCCGCCTGAAGGACCTCCGCGAACCGCCGCGCAGTGGGGTGCAGCAACCGCTCCTGGAAACGAGCCAGCAATTCGGGGTTCGAGCTCGCATCAGCCATCACCCGCATCTGGAGGTCCATCGTCTCGGTCCCCATCTGATCGGCGATAGCGCCCAGCAGCACCAGCAGGTCCCCCCGGAGAGTGCCGGGCAATTCTGGAATCTCCGGCAGGACGATCGCGTCGATCGCGTCGACGATCAGCGCCTCCGCCTCGGTCCAGCGCAGCAGCAGACTCGATCGCGCGACGCCGGCCCGTTTCGCCACGCTACGCATGCTGAAGCCGGCGACACCTCGGTCCGTCAACTCCTCGCGAGCCGCCCGCAGCAGTCGCTCCTCCAGCGACGAGTCACGCGGCCGTCCCACACGGGGGTGCACGACGGCCTCCCGTGCCCCCACTTCGCCTGTCATCGCACCTCCGAGTCGAGTCCCTCCAGCGCCGCGTCAGAATACAACCTTGACGGGTTCATCCCCGGCGCACACCAACTGACAGGCCAGCACATCACCGTTCGCGACGTCTTCCGGCTCCAGCAGATTGTTACCCGCCATCGTCACCTGCCCCGACGAACAGGTAGCCAGACAGGTTCCGCACTCGCCGTCGCGGCAGAGGTAGGGGACCTCGATGCCGCGTGCAAGCAGGAAGTCGACCAACGTGACGCCTTTTGGCCACTGCAGGTCGTGGGTCTCGCCGTCGACGCTCACTTCGAGTGGCACCATCTCGCCACCATCGATCTCCCCGACGGTCACAGATTCCTCGAATGGGTCTCCGCTGAGGGAGATGAACACCTCGAGGTGTAGAGAGGCCCGGTCGCGCCCCGCCGCAGTCCAGGCCGCACGAACTGCCTCCATGAAGGGGCCCGGGCCACAGGTGTACGCCTCCCGGTCTGGGAACGACTGTGCGATTCGGGCCAGCGTGTGTGATCGAGGCAACCCTTGAACGGATTCCAGCCAGTGGTGCACCATGAGGCGCTCGGGAAACTCGGCCTCGAGCGATCGCAACTCATTGGCCGCGATGATCGACAACTCGTCCCTGTTCGCATAGAAGAGATCGACGGCGCCGCCGCCCACGCTGAGTACGGACTTCGCGATCGACAGGATCGGTGTGATTCCGCTGCCCGCCGCGAACAATAGCAGGTTCGCATCCAGCGAATTCGGAGTGAATACACCAGACGGGAGAAGTACGTCCAGCTCGTCTCCGCTTGTTATGTTGTCGCACAACCAGTTCGACGCATAGCCGGCGGGCGTGCGCTTGACGATCACCCGGGCAGGCTCGTCACGGTGGGGCGAACTGGCGAGCGAATAGCACCTGGCAACCGAGCCCGTCCGCTCGCTGGGCACTCGCAACACCAGGAACTGACCCGGGCGATAGTCGAGGGCCTGACCACCCTCCTCGAACAGGATCGACACCGCATCCGGCGTCTCGTGCACGACATCTGCGACCCGCAACCGCAGGGACTTTGCTGTCCCGCTCATGGCCATCTCCTAGCGATTCTCCGCACTCATCCGGACTCACACAAAGCATACCAGCATGGTCTGGTATTTCCTAGAAGTAGAGGCAGCCGAGTATCGTTCAGGCACAGGAGAATCGGTGAGTGGATGTCCATGGACCCCAGCGTCTCCGCATTTCCGAGTCAGTCCGGCAAGTCCGCCGCGATCGAGGTGAGGCGGCGACGAACCAGAGACGCACCGTCACGATCGGTCACGATGCGCAGCAGGTCCGCCTCTATGCCTGCGAGAACCATCTCGGCGACCGCGGCCGGATCCAGGACCGAACCTAACCGCGCGACGGTGGGTGCCGCTGGCTGCGCCGGTCAGGACCGCGACGTCGTCGGTGTGCAAACGCATCCCAACACCCCTTCCGGCGAGGGCGGACACCCGACCAGCCGGTCCGGCACGCCGTGCGCCACCTCATGGAATCACATGACTGCGAATAACTTTCATCTACTATTGCAATTTAGTCCACCATGGTATGGTAATTCGCGTGTCGTTCTTCACCGACCATGACATGGGCGCCCGTGACATTGGCCTCGCCTCCTCGGGTGGCGTCGGCGGCCCGCCACGACCGATTCGAATCGACACGGCGTACGGCACGCTCTCCGGAATCACCGCCGAGCCGGCGGTGTCACCTCGCGGGCTGCTCGTCGCCCTGCACGGCGGTGGATCCGGTGCGGCGTACTTCCACTCCCCGGTGTGCCCGGAATCTTCCCTCCTCGCGCTCGCCGCCGCCACCGGTTGGCGCGCGGTCTCGCTGGATCGCCCCGGGTACGGGGCATCGACCGGCCTCCAGGAACGCCGACTGGACCTCGCTGCGCAGGCCGGGCTGCTGCGAGCAGTGGCAGCTCGGCTCGCCGCCGGCGCCCCCGTGATTCTCGTCGGCCACTCACTGGGAGCCATCACCGCACTTCAACTCGCCCGTCACATCGAGCGGGGACCCGGAGACATCCGACTGCTCGGCGTCGCCGTCGGCGGCGCACCACTGGTGTACACCGCGGAGCAGCGCGCCATGCATGCCACCGTCGACGCCAGCGGAACGACCATCCGGCGGCCACCGGGCGCCCCGCGCGACCCGGATGACTGGCTCGGACCGGAGGGAAGTTACCCGTCTCAGCTGCGCGAGCATCTCCACGAGGTCGTCTCCCGGGTGCCGTCCGGCGAGATGGCGGATGCGGCGAACGCGCCCGAATTGCTGGCGGAGCTACTCTCGGAAGCGCATGTTCCGGTGCAGTTCGCGGTGGCCGAACTCGAATCCACCATGGCATCCGCCACAGAGGTTTTCACGCGGGCCGCAGAGATCCTACGGCGTCCCGGATCGGAGCTGTTCACGGTTCCGGGCTCGGGACACAATCTGTCCCTGGGATTCGGTGCGCGCTCGTACCATTTGCGCGTGCTGTCCTTCGCGGAACAACTACTTGCCGGATCCACGAACGAGCGGTCGGTGCAAGAACGATGATTCTCGTGCCGACCGCTCGCACATCCTTACGCGTCGTCGACGGGCCTCGCCTGCCCGAGAATTCGCTCGAGTCGGTCCAGTTCGGATCGGACTGCCGTCGCTGCCCGTTGTGCCGAATCCAGAACCGCCGACGTCGCCGCCGACGGGGCGAGCAACCCGGCCACCGCGATCGAAGCGATTTGTTCGGCGACTTGCTCCGCGCTGAGTCGGCCTCCGGCATCGAACCAGATCGCCAGCGAACGTGTCACCGAGGCCATCGTCTGCGCCGCTACACCGGGATCGACGTCCCGGAAAACCCCGGTCTCGATTCCGACCACGATGACTCCGCGCAGGGAGGCGAAGAACGACCGGTTGAAGTCCCGCACGATCGTCTGGGCAGCCTCTGGAAGCACCGGCCAGATGGTGTCGACCATCCGCGTCGTCTGTGGGTGTTCAATCGCGAAGGAGGCGAGGCTCCGGACCAGGTCGTGCAGCCGCACCTCGGGCGAGCTGTCAGGAATGGTCTCGGCCATGATCTTCGCCGCCCGCTCGGCGTGCTCGGCGACAATCTCACTCACCAAGGCGTCCCGACTCGGAAAGTAGCGGTACAGGGCGGATCTGCTGATCCCCATCCTGTCCGCGACGTCCTGCAGCCCGGTCGCGTCGGACCCGCGGGTGGCGAACACCTCCGCCGCGACGCGCCTGACCTCGGCCCTCATCAGCTCCGTGCGCGCTGACGAACGGCCGAGGTCTCGGGGCTCGGCGGGCTCAGCCGAGCCAGTCACGGCGAATCCCATCCGCGTGCACATTGAAGTCCGGCGGGGGGGTCAGGCTGTCGCCGGCGCGCGTTCCGGTGTGGTGCCATCGGATCGCGGTGGCCACGGTGGGCCACTCACCCTCCGACCCCGACATGATCTCGCGGGCGGCGAAGTGATCACTTGCCATGAAGCCCTGGACATCGAGCACTGGCCCGCCCGGCACGTCCCAGGTTCGGAAGCGCTCCATCCAGGTCGCCGCGTCTTCCTTTGCGAACACGGTTTCGAGCTCTGCTTCGAGGGCCGCATCCGCGTCGCCGTATTCGAGTTCGCCGCCCTCGTGGTGGGACACCAGGTCCTCCCGACCGATGCCCGCACAGAAACGCTTCCAGAACTTATGCTCGAGCGCGCCGATGAGGATCGGCACTCCGTCCGAAGACAGGTAGGTGGTGTAGAGCGCCTGCCGCGGAGTGTCCCGATAGGAGAATGCCTTGCCGGTGCGGTGCGTCATCGCGATCTCGGTGCGATGGGTTTCGACCAGGGCATCCCAGCAGGATACGTCGACCCAGGCACCCTCGCCACCGGCCCGGACGGACGCGATCGCCGCACACGTGCCGGCCACCGCCGAGAGTGCACCAAGCTCGTTGCCCCAAGAGGTAAAGGCCCAGCCGCGGTGCGGCCTGCCGTCCTCCCAGACGAGGTTGATCCCGTCAGCGAGGGCGTCGACATTGAGGCCGTGTGCAGGCAGGCCCGCCCAGGGGCCGGTCTGCCCGAAACCGGTGATCGAGCAGATCACCAACTCCGGTCGCTCCTTCCGGAGCTCGGCGAAGTCGACGCCCGCCTCCAGCCAGAAACCCGCGAGCTGATTCTCGACGACGACATCCGCCGCACGCACCAGGGCGATGAGGGTCTCCCGGTCGGCCTTGTCCCGGACGTCCAGCGCGATCGACCGCTTACCCCAGTTCTGGCTCATGTGCTGGGGGCTGCCGCCGTCGGGAGCGAATGGGGGGATCTTGCGGATGCGGTCGCCGGCGGGCGGCTGCTCAACCTTCACCACATCGGCGCCGAGAGCAGCGAGCTTTCCGGAGGTCAATGCCGCAGGAATGAGAATCCCCAGATCGAGGACCTTGATGCCTGCCAGTGGTTGGTATCCATTCATGGTGACAACAATGTTGCACTTGCGACATAGCTGTCAAGTCAGTAGCGTAGATCCCATCGCTTGGAGTGATGTGACTAGAGATCCGGTTCGTGGATTCGACCGAATCCACCCGGCCTCCGCCACCTCAAGTCGATGCAGACACCGCTCGAGGACGCGCGATTTGTCAAGAGAACGTGCGCCCTTTTCGGCAACCCCTCCACTCTTCGGTTACCTCACCCACTGGAGCGATCAATGTCGAGTACCCCCACCAGCGAGACCGTTCCGGCCTCGCTGGATGCCGCCGCAATTGCCGCACGCCTGTCCCGACTCCCCGCCAAGGGCATTGCGCTGCGCATCATGGTCGCCACCGCGGCCGCCTACTTCTTCGACCTCTACGACCAGTCGGCCTTCGGAATCGTGGCCCCAGCGATGCGGGCCGGGGAAGGCTTCTCCCTCAACAACATCGCGACCCTGGTCTCCGTGACCTTCACCGGCATGCTGATCGGCGCGCTGATCGGTGGCCGAGTGGCCGACCGGCACGGACGGTTGCCCATCCTGAGAGTGGGCCTCGTCTTGGCGTCTCTGGGCTCGCTCGCCCACGTCTTCGCCAGCGGCCTGATAGCCTTCGGCGTCCTCCGCCTGGTGACCGCGATCGGTATGGGCATCATCTTCGTCGTGGCTATGACCTACCTCGTCGAGGTCTCGCCCGTCCACCGCCGCGGCTCACGTGTCGCCCTGACCGCCTTCTTCGGCGGTATCGGCGGCGCCACGGTGGCGATCCTGGGCCGGACCATCATTCCGCTGGACCCCCACGCCTGGCGTTGGCTGTTCGCCATCGGTGGCCTTGGCCTGCTCGCCCTCGGCCTGCTGTTCCGCCTCCCCGAGTCGCCGCTGTGGTTGCTCTCCCGAGGCCGTCCCGAGGATGCCGAACGAGAGCTTCAACGGCTCGAGCGCGGCGTCGAGCAGGCCGTCGGCACGGCTCTCCCCCCAGCGGTGGTCAAGCACAGTATGGCCGAGGTCGCCGCGGAGGAGGAATCGGTTCAGGGCAGTGGCTGGCGCGCAGCCTTCCGTGGGAAGTTGCTCCGGCCGACTATCATCCTCATGGCGATATGGATCGTGTATTCGACTGTTACCCAGGTGTTCTCGGTTTGGCTGGCGACCATCCTGCAAATGCGGGGATTCGACAGCGAGACGCTACTCACCATCACCATGGTCGCCATCGTCGGTGCCCCGGTGGGCATGCTCCTCGCCTTCGCGTTCGCCGACCGGCTGCCTCGTAAGGCCCAGTTCTTCGGCGTCGCAGTGGTCGCGGGCATCGTTGGCCTGCTCTTTGGCATCGTGCCGGCGGCTGGAGTCATCGCGGTGATGGCCTTCGTCCACTTCGTGTTGATCGCCTGGTTCTCGCCAGTGTTGAATGCTGCAATGATGGACGAGTACCCCTCGGCACTACGCTCGACCGGTGCTGGCATGGCATACTCCTCCGGCCGACTGTGGAGCATCGTCTTCCCCTTCACCGTTGCGGCCGCGCTCCACGCGTACGGCGCCGGCATCATCGGCTGGGTCCTGCTGGCCGCGTGGGTAACCATCGCCCTCCTCGGCCTCGGATTACGCGGCAGCATCAGCTCCCGATCGGCTGAGCCAAGTTCCTAACCTCCTCCCTTCAAGATCCTTCCCTGCGAGAGGCTCGCCCCCATGCACCTTGTCAACCTCACCGACCCAGACGAGCGGGTAGTTACCACCGTCCTGCGCCGACAAGCGGAGGCCGTACCGGACCAGATCTTCCTGGCCGGAGAACACGGCACTCACAGTTACGGCGAGGTGTGGGAACGATCCCGGCGCAACGCAGGAGCGCTGTCCGAGCTCGGGGTCGGCCGGGGTGACACGGTCGCCATGTTCATGGACAACTCGCCCGAGATGGCGATCACCGCCTTCGGGGCCAACCAGGCCGGCGCGATGTGGTCGCCGGTCAGCACCGAGTACCGCGGCGAATGGCTGCAGGAGCTGTTGCAGGACATCCGATCCCGCGTTCTGGTCGTCGACGCCCACCTACTGCCCACGATCACGAGCCTGGCCGAGACGAATTTCGATCATCTGGTCGTGAATGGCGATCTTCCGACCGATCTCGACACCCGGCTCCCGGGTGTCACCGTGCACCGGCTGGTCGATTTCGCTGAGCATGCCGGGATCACGACCACCCCGGACTGGTACTACGGTGACACCAACTCGATCATGTGGACCTCCGGGACCACCGGCCGCTCCAAGGGCGTCGAGCAGCCGCACAACGCCTGGATCTCCCATGCCCTGCACCACAACGACATTCGTGGTGGCGTGCGCGAAGGTGAGAATTTCTACGGTTGCGTACCGATGTACAACTCCAGCGGCTGGTCGATGAACGTCTACGCGGCCCTGGTCACCGGAGCGAAGGCGGGCATCGACAAGCGCTTCTCGGTGCGCGACTATTGGAACCGCATCAGGTTCTACGACGCGCACCACACCATGATGCTCGGGACGATGCACGTGTTCCTGTCCCAGCAGAAGCCGACTGCGGCGGAACGCGATAACACCCTGCGCAGTCTAGTGATGAATCCGCCGGTGCCGGATTTGATCGAGGTGGCAAAGAAGCGCTGGGGCATCGAGACCGTGTTCTCCGGATACGGGCAGAGCGAGGTTTTGGGCGCGGTCATGTACCGGGACGACTGGGGCCTGAAGGCAGGAGCCTGCGGCGTCCCGAAGCCGGATGATCTGGTGGAAACGGCGCTTTTGGATAAATACGATCGGGAGGTCGGTGTCGACGAGGTCGGCGAGTTCTGCATCCGGCCTCGCCAGCCTTTCACCATCTTCAACGGTTACTTCCACGCACCCGACAAGACCGCCGAGGCCTTCCGCAATCTCTGGTACCACACCGGCGACCTGGGGCGAAAGGACGCAGACGGCGAGATGTTCTTCGTCGACCGCAAGAAGGACTCGCTGCGGTTCAAGGGCCGGAACCTGTCGTCCTTCGAGGTCGAGCACATTGCTCGAGCCTTCCCCGGTGTCGTGGACACCGCCGCGGTGGGTGTCCGACCCACCGACATCGAGTACGCATCCCAGCTGCACGAGTACGAGCTGCTGCTCTACGTGCTCCCCGAGCCCGGGACGACGATCGACCCGCTCGCGTTGTGCCGCTACATCGACGAACATGCTCCCTACTTCTTCGTCCCACGCTACGTCCACCAGGTCGAGAAGTTCCCGATGACACCGACCAGCAAGGTGCAAAAGTACAAGCTCCGGGAAAAGGGTCTGCCCGAGAACGCCTGGGACAGGCTCGTCGAGGCACCGGACTGGAGCCCGACGCGATAAGCCCCCATCCAGAGTCGTTGACTCCACCGGCCGACAGCGGCCTATTTCGCACTAGTTCGAAGGGAACGTATACATGGTCAAGCCCGCATTGTCGATGAAACCCACCGGTTGGTTCCAGGTTGCCTGGTCCGCCGAGATCGAACCCGGCCAAGTCCATCGAATGAAGTACTTCGGTCAGGAGATGGTCGCCTGGCGGTCGACCTCCGGAAACCTCACAGTCATGGACGCCTACTGCGAGCATCTGGGCGCCCACCTCGGTCATGGGGGCCGGATCGAGGAAGACCGGATAATCTGCCCATTCCACGGATGGGAGTGGAACGGGCAGGGACGCAACGTATGCATCCCCTACCAGGATCGTCCGAACCCGACGCGTCGAATGCGCACCTGGCCGGTGGTCGAGAAGAATGAAAGCGTCTACATCTGGCATGACCTCGAGGGGCGCGAACCATTCTTCGACGTGCTGGATGTGTTCGAGGCCTACTCGGACGGCCGCACCGCCAAGGACTTCTACCGCACCTACCCGGAGGGCACCTTGTCGTACTCCGGGCTCGAGCTTCACCCGCAGTACGTGATGGAAAACAGCGTCGACCTCGCGCACTTCAAGTTCGTGCATCGTGCCGCCAATCTTCCGGTATCCCTCCGCCAGGAATTCGAAGGACCAATCGCCTACGTGGACTTCGAGATGGTCTTCGGCGCAACAAAGGACAAGACGGTGCTCACACCGAACGGGGCCGTCCACGGCTTCGGCCACGTGATCAACATCGGTCTCGGTATCGGCATGGCCGCGTTCGAGGGCCCGGACAACCAGCGGGTGATTGTCACTGTGACGCCGGTCGACGACGAGACCTCGGACATCCGGTCATCGGTGTGGCTGGACCGAATCCCTGGCGACGATTCTCCGCACCAACCGGCATCGCTCGAGCGACGGCAGCGCTACGCCAACAACCAGTTCGAGGCAGATATCGTCATCTGGAAGCACCAGAAGTACTCCGACCCGCCGGCGCTGGCCACGGCCGAGGGTAAGGGCTTCCGTGCAATCCGCAAGTGGGCCATGCAGTTCTACCCGGACGGGGAACTCGGCAGTGCGTCGACTCCGCACCTGCAGACCGCCGGAACCGACGCGGGCCCCGATGCGCCCGAGCGTGCGGCCTTCGAAGCGCAGGGCGCCGCGCGCTGATCATGTGGTGGGTACCCGGGCTTTCCGGGGCGCCCACCATTGTTTCGGCACCCACAGTGGTCGCAGTGAGCCTCGGACCACGGAATCAGTCCAGACGTCCCCACCAGTGAAGGAATCGAAATGAAGTTGTCCGGTCGCATAGTCGCGATCACCGGCGGCGGAGCAGGACTGGGCGCGCAGGCCTGCCGCATCGCCCGTGAACGAGGCGCCGCGCGCATCGGGGTGATCGATCTCAACGCCGAGGCAGCGGAGAAAATCGCTGCCGAGGTCGGCGGGATCCCGATCACCGCCGACGTCACCGATGAGGCACAGATCCGCGCCGCCGTCGATCAACTCGGTGGCGTCGACATCTGGGTGCACAACGCCGGGATCGGCGCGCAGACCACCCCCTTCAGCGATGACGGCATCTGGCAGCGGATGTGGGATGTGCACGTCATGGGAGTCGTGTACGCCACCCGCGCCCTGCTTCCCGCCTGGATCGAGCGCGGCGAGGGACACTTCGCCATGGTCGCCTCGGCCAACGCGCTGACAACCAACCCCATGTCGGCCGCCTACGCAGCCTCCAAGCACGCCGAACTCGCCCTCGCCGAGTGGATGGCCATGACCTACGGTCCGCGAGGGGTGATCACCAGTTGCTTCTGCCCGAAGGGCATGCTCACCCCGATGCTCATTGCTCATGCGGACGACAACGAATACGTGCGGGAGTCCGTCCGCACCGCGGTGACATCGGAGGCCGCCGCGACGATGCTGATCGATCTCATCGAGAGTGACCGCTTCCTCTCGACCACCTACCCGCCCGTAATGGAGGAGTATGCCCTCCGGGCGACCGATCCCGACGCCTACATCGCCGGACTGCAGGACACGCACCGCAGGCTGGTGCCCGGCTTCGGACTGCCCGCGACCTCCTGATTGCTGCCGGGGACATCGGCCGGATCGCCGCAGCTGCCTTCGCCGACTGGGCCATGGCATACAAGAGCGACTTTGACCTTGCCAATGCCGGAAACGCCCGACCGAATGCAGCGGTAGTTGACGCATCTGGGATATCGGAACCTCGACGTACCGATACGCACCGATACGCACCGCCCTGTGGCTCAGGCATCCGTGACCACGTCACAACGATGAATCTAGGGGAATCACAATGGGTTTACTGGATAACAAGGTCGCCTTGATCACGGGTGCGGGGCAGGGCTTGGGTGAAGGAACCGCTCACGCACTGGCCGCGGACGGCGCAGCCGTAGTGATCGCCGACATCTCGCCCGCTAACGCACGGAAGGTGGCCGACGACCTCACTGCGGCCGGCCGCTCCGCCCTGGCCGTCGCCTGCGATGTCCGGGACCGCACTGCGGTCGACGCCGCCGTGGCCACCACTGTGTCCGAGTTCGGCAGGCTCGACATACTCGTCAACAACGCGATGACCCTCCGGTTCGTGCCCTTCGAAGACGCCACCTCCGACGACCTCCTCGATGCCTATCGGTCCTCGGTTCTCGGAACCTTCAACTGCATGCAGGCATGTTTCCCGCACCTCCGCGAAAGGGGCGGGAAGGTCGTCAATTTCGGCTCGAACGCCGGCACCGAGGGTGGCGCTACCATGGCCACCTATGCGGCTGCGAAGGAAGCGGTTCGTGGCCTGACGAAGGCGGTCGCAACAGAGTGGGGGCGGTACGGCATCACCGTGAACGTCATCGTCCCGACGGGTTCGTCACCCGCGTGGGAACGCGTCAAGGCCGGTCTCACCGACGAGCAGCTCGACAAGATGCTAGAGCGTCCGATCAAGCGCATGGGGCACCCCGTCGACGACATCGGCCGTATCGTCGTGTTCCTCAGCAGTCCGTACTCGGACTACATGACGGGACGCACGCTGTTCGCCGACGGGGGCCGGTCGAAGTTCCGGTAGTCACCGGAAGACATCGACATCGGAACCGCGTCGCCGTCGGTCACCCACACGTCCGCCCCTTCCGCGCCCGACCCTGTCACGCACCGTGCGCCTCCCACGCCCGGTGCGTGACCTCGTCGTGGACGATGCCCGGGTTCCGGACGGTCTCTACCGCTTGCCTTGACCGAAGTTAATCCGGTAGATAGTTTGTCTTATTGAGGGCGTCGCGGCTCGACCGCGATCCGCACCCGGTCGAATCGAGACGAAGGGAGGAAACCATGACCTCGATGAATCTGTCCGGCACCGCTGCCATCGTCACCGGTGGCGCCGGGGGCCTGGGCGAGGCGGTCGTCCGTCGACTGCACGAGCACGGCGCAGCAGTAGTCATCGCCGACCTCGCCGACGATCGGTCCCGTGAATTGGCCGACGAGCTGGCCGGTTCCGTGGTGTACGCACGCACCGACGTCACCGATTCCGACAGCGTCTCGGCGGCGATCGAGGCCGCATCCCGTCTCGGCCACCTGCGTTCCGCTGTCCTTGCCCACGGCGGATGGGGCGTTGCCGAGCGCATCGTCCAGCGGGACGGTTCCCCTGCCTCTCTCGACGGATTCACCAGGACGCTGGACCTGTATCTCACCGGAACCTACAACGTTCTGCGACTGGTCAGCGCGCACATGGCCACCAATGATCCGGACGACGACGGCGAGCGCGGTGCCATAGTTCAAACGGCGTCGATCGCTGGGTACGAGGGTCAGATCGGCCAGAGCGCCTATGCGGCGGCGAAGGCCGGCGTCATCGGACTGACGCTGGCCGGTGCCCGCGACCTCGGTACCTTCGGTATTCGACTCAACACGATCGCCCCTGGCACCATGCAGACAGCGATGATGGAAACCGTCGGCGAGCAGGCACTGCAGAAATTCCGCTCCAACGTTCCCTTTCCGAAACGGCTTGGTAGAACATCGGAGTTCGCGGATCTCGCGCTCGGCATGCTGACCAACCACTACCTCAACGGGGAGGTCGTTCGCCTCGACGGCGCGCAGCGCTTCACCCCACGTTGACCGGTGTCCACCGAGCTCTTGTCGACCATAACCCGACCCCGACGCAAAACTCCCTACGAACAGGACGTCGCCGCGATGGCAATCGCCTCTACCGACTCAGACATCTTCTCCATGACAGGGCGCGTCGCCCTCGTCACCGGATCCACTCGCGGCATGGGTTTCGCCGCGGCTCACGAACTCGCCCGGCATGGTGCCGACGTAGTCATCGTCGGGCGTGACACCGAAAGTACCGGCGCTGCGGCCGCCCAGGTCAACGAGGCGGTCGGCGCCGACCGCGCCCACCCGATCGTGGCCAACATCGGCCACCGTGACTCGGTCACCGACCTGATGGCCCGGACACGTGCAGAGGTGGGCCAGATCGATGCGCTGCTGTTGCACGCCGGAATGAACATCTGGGTCGGCGAAACGACCGACCTCGAGGATCGCACTCTGACCAAGTTCATCGACAGCAGCATCATGTCGGCCCACTGGTTCTGTCGCGAGGTGCTGCCACATATGGTGGATCAGGGGTGGGGCAGGATCATCTTCACGTCGTCCGTCATCGGATCGACCCTCGGAAGTTCGGACAACGGCCCCTACGGCATTACCAAGGCAGCCTTGGCCCAGATGGCCCGCAATCTTGCGTGCGAGTACGGAAAACACGGGATTCGCGCGAATGCAATCGCGCCAGCGCTGTTCGAGACGCGGCAGGCTGAGGCGGTGTTGTCCGACGAGGGTCGGCTGCGCCGGTATCTGGATCGCTGCCCCGCGGGACGAGTAGGTGAGGCGCGCGAATTCGCAGGTCTCGCCCTGCTCCTGGCTTCCGAAGCAGGCGGCTACATCAACGGGCAGACGGTTAATGTCGACGGTGGGTACTCCGTTCTCTGGGATTCGTACTGATGAGCGAGCTACTTGTCCAGGGACAGCCCGGCGGCGTCGAAGTCTGGACCCTCAATCGACCCGATGCACGCAACGCACTCACCAGCACGCTCGCGCGTCGGCTGGTCGCCGAGATGGACAGAGCTGCAACGGAGAACGCCGTCCACTCCGTCGTCTTGATCGGCGCAGGCAAGGGCTTCTGCGCCGGCCTCGACCTCGCCGAATTCAGCAAACCGGATGCGCCCCGCGGAGTTGTCGGCGACGCCATCCGGCGCGCGCACTCATTTCCGAAGCCGTTGGTGGGCGCAATCAACGGTCCTGCGGTCACCGGTGGACTGGAGCTCGCCCTCGCATGCGACATGCTGATCGCAACTCCTGACGCAGTGTTCCGCGATACACACCTGAAGATCGGTGCGATGAGCGGAAGCGGGCTGACCGTTCACCTGCCCCGGGCCGTCGGGCAGAGCTGGTCCAGAAGAATGATCCTTGCAAATGATCCGCTGCCGGCGGACGTCGCTCTGCGGCTCGGGTTGGTGACCGAAGTAGTTCCGGCAGAGCACCTCCGCCAGCACGCAGTCGCGTTGGCGAGCCGGATCGCCGCGATGGACCCCGACTTGGCGTCGACGGTCAAACAACTGTGCGTCGACATCGTCCGGGTATCGCCGGCAGAAGGTCTACGGCTGGAAGCAGCAGCACTTCAGGAGCACAAAAAGAGGGGCCGAGCATGGAAGACAGCCACATGAGTAATCACGACTTCACAGGTCCGATGGTGGACGAAGATTTCAATCCGATGTCGGCGGAGTTCGCGGACGATCCGTTCGCCGCGTTCGGCAAGGCGCGAGAAGAGTGTCCCGTTCGCCACACTGCCGAGTTCTCGCCCGAGTTTTACAGCCTCACCCGGTTCTCGGACATCTTTGCCGCCCTGAACGACGCCGAGGCCGCGCGATGGTCTGCCCGGTACGGGAGCAGCCCCCAGTTCCACCGCGCCATCGGATTCAATCAGGACGCCGAGGACAGTCGTGACTTCCGCGCGCTGTTCCGAACCTGGTTGCCGGCCAATGCCGGTGTCGTCTACGCCGATCTCATCGACTCGACGATCAACGATCTCATCGACGAGATGACAGCCGACGACCGGGTACAGGGTGACTTCGCATCCGAGTTCGCGGTGTTGCTCCCGATCAGGATCATCGCGCAGCTCATCGGCGTCCCCCCCGAGGACGCACTCGAGATCAAGGAAATGACCGACGAGTTCCTCGGGGCCTTCTGCATTCCGGAACAGAACGGTGTAGCCCCCGCGGCCCGCCGACTTCACGCGTACTTCGAGCCACACCTGGAGCGCCGGCGGGAACTGCTTCGAGGCGCCTCGATCGAGGTGCCCGACGAGACACATCTCGGAACCGTCCTTCCGAACGACCTGCTGAGCTTCATGCTCGTCAAGAAGTACGGCGACCGTACCCTGACGCCTTCCGAGATTGATTACGTGCTGGCCACCGCCCTCACCGGGGGTAACGACACGACCACCTCGATGCTCACGAACGTCACATATCGCCTACTCTCGACGCCGTCGCTGTGGGATCGGATCGTTGAGGACGGCAAACTGATTCAACCGGCAATCGAAGAGAGTCTCCGGATGGATCCGCCCGTCCTGGGACTGTTTCGTACCACCGCCGACGACGTGACTGTCTCCGGCTGCCCGATCCCCGAGAAGTCGAAGGTCATGCTGCTGTTCGGATCTGCGAATCGGGATCCGCAACAGTGGGAGGATCCGGACGAGTTCCGCCTCGACCGCCCCATGAAGTTTCTTCGTCGGCATCTGGCCTTCGGTGGGGGTGCACACTTCTGTCTCGGTGCGCCGCTGGCCCGCGCCGAAGGGAACCGGGCTCTCGAGCTTCTCCGTACCCGTCTGCCCCATCTTCGGCTCGACGGGGAGTCCGAGCGGATCCCTCAGTTCCACCTTTGGGGCCGTCAGACCCTCCCGGTCCGATGGGACGCTCCACACCTCGATTCGGAAGGCGCCTGATCTCATGACCGAGGAACCCGAGATCCTCATCGAGTCCGACGGGCCCGTGCGAATCGTCACACTCAATCGGCCCGAGAGTCGCAACGCCACCAGCGTCACGATGCACCACGCATTTCTCTCGCTGTGGCGACAGCTCGCCGACGACAGCGAGGCGCGAGCTGTGGTCGTGACCGGAGCCGGCAAGGCGTTCAGCGCCGGCGGGGACTACGAGATGATGCAACTATCGCTGGATCCGGTAGGTCGCTGGCGCAATGTCGATGAAGCCCGCCGTCTTCTCGTCGAACTAGTCCACTTCCCGCTTCCAATTGTCGCTGCCGTCAACGGTCCGGCCGTCGGCCTGGGCGCGAGCTTCCTCGCCTTCAGCGACTTCGTGGTGATGTCGGAATCCGCTTTCATCGCCGATCCGCACATCGCCGTCGGGTTGGTCTGTGGAGACGGCGGGGTGGCCTGGCCGCTGCATGTCGGCCTGCTCCGGGCAAAGGAGATGCTGCTCTTGGGAGGGCGTATCGGCGCCGAGGAGGCGAAGTCGATGGGCATCGCCAATCGGGTCGTACCACGTGACGACGTTCTCACCGAGGCCACCACGATCGCGCACCGTCTGGCCGCGCAGCCGCCGGGTGCGCTCCAAGACACGAAGCGTGCCCTCAATATGTACCTGGAATCGAGTTTGACCGGACCCGTCGGCCACTCTCTGATGACCGAGCGATACAGCATGGCTTCCGCTGAGCATCGCATCTTCGTAGAAGGACAGACGAAGTCGTGACTGTCACGATGCACTCTCGAATCGAACTGGAGCTCCTATGATCAGAACCAGCCTGACCGATCTCGTCGGTACCCGTCACCCAGTGGTACAGGGCGGAATGCAGTGGGTAGCAACCGCTCCGCTGGTGGCCGCCGTGGCGAACTCCGGCGCACTGGGGTTCCTGTCCGCGCTGACTCAACCCACACCGGCAGCGCTGCGCGAGGAGATCGAGAGATGCCGGTCTCTCACCTCCGAACCGTTCGGCGTAAACCTGACGATCTTGCCGTCCATCTCGCCGCCACCGTACGCCGAGTACCGGCGCGCGATCATCGAGTCCGGGATCAAGATCGTCGAGACCGCCGGCTCCAACCCGGTGGAACACCTCGACGACTTCAAGGCAGCCGGAGTCACGGTGGTGCACAAGTGCACCACCGTGCGCCATGCGGTCTCCGCTCAGAAACTCGGCGTCGATGCCGTCAGTATCGACGGTTTCGAATGCGCGGGACACGCAGGCGAGGACGACATCCCCGGCCTGGTGTTGATCCCAGCAGCCGCGGACGAACTGGAGATTCCGATCATCGCCTCCGGCGGATTCGCGGACGGACGTGGTCTCGTCGCCGCCTTGGCACTGGGCGCGGACGGCATCAACATGGGCACGCGATTCATGTGCACCGCCGAAGCCGAGATACACCCGAACGTAAAGAACCGCATTCTCGAGGCCGATATCCGTCAGACCGATCTCATCTTCCGCGAGCTGAAGAACACCTCGAGGGTGGCTCGCAATGCCGTCAGCGAACGCGTGGTCGAGATGCTGCGCGGCGGAGCGACGTTCGATCATGTTCGTGATCTTGTGGCGGGCAAGCGGGGACGGGAGGTGTACGTCACCGGAGACCTGGATTACGGCATCTGGACTGCGGGAATGGCACAGGGCCTGGTCCACGACATACCCACGGTCGCGGACCTGGTGAACGGAATAGTCGGTGACGCCGAGTCGCTGATCCGGTCCCGTCTATTCGACCTGGTCGCCACCGATTCACCCGTCTCGGTCTGACACCCTGAGATCATCGACACTTCACCAGGCGCGGTGACGGAGTTCCGCTGGCCCGCAAAGGAGAAGCGATAACCGTGCCGAAGAACGTACTGGTGATAGGCAGGCCGAAGCACAGGGCGTAGTCGACAGTGCTCCGGCGGTGTACCCACTAGCTGTCCGGCGGCGTCATCAGATCGACCATAGACCCGGCAGCCGAGCGGATCTGAACCCGACGGGTCATCGACGGTCGCGAAATCGATCTCGCGTCGGAGTCGCCGGCAGAGGTAGCAGCGACGCACTGCCGACAATCTGGTGTTGACGTCCACCACAGTGCCGGGTCAATCTGGATTTTCACGTCGATGAAAAGCCGACTGTAATCCTTCGATGTCAATGACGTTGAGCCGCGCGGGTGTCGCGCACACTTCCAAATACCGCAACAGTCCAAGGAGCCACCATGGCAGTATCCGGCCGAGACGAGGCCCATCTTCACCTTCGAGTTCGCCGACGTGACGCGGTCGCCGAGGGCGTGGTGGTGCTGGAACTCGAGAATTCCACATCAGCCCCTCTGCCCCCCTGGGATCCGGGCGCCCACATCGACCTCTGTCTCCCGAATGGCATGACACGCCAGTACTCCCTGTGTGGCACTCCCTCCGACAACGGCACTTATCGTGTCGGAATCCTGCGGGATCCGGCCAGCAGGGGTGGCTCGTCCTACATAGTGGACGAGGTCGGCGTCGGGGCCGCGATTGAGGTCAAGGGGCCGCGGAACCACTTCCATATGCTCCCCTCCCCCCGTTACGTGTTCATCGCCGGCGGTATCGGTATTACGCCGTTGCTTCCCATGATCTCCGCCGCCGAGGCCTCCGGTGCGGAATGGGAACTGCATTACGGCGGTCGCTCGCGGCAGTCGATGGGTTTCTTGGACGAGATCACCACGCTGTCCGGCGATCGAGTCCGGCTTTATCCGGAGGACGAGGTCGGACTTATCGACCTAGCCACTGTGCTGGACGGGCATCGCGCAGAGACACTGGTCTACACCTGCGGACCCAGCGGCCTGCTGCAGGCGATCGAGGAGCGCACTGCTGGCTGGCCGGTCGGATCGGTGCACATGGAGCGCTTCGAGCCCAAGGAGTTCGACCAGGAGACCTCCACGGGCTCGTTTGAAGTCGAACTGTCCGATAGCGGAACGGTTCTCGTCGTTCCCCCGGACCGCTCGGTTCTCCAGGTTTTACAGGACGCCGACGTCGATGTGTACTCTTCGTGCCAGGACGGAACCTGCGGAACCTGCGAGACTACGGTCCTGGCCGGCGAAGTGGAGCATCGCGATTCGATTCTCAGCGCGGAGGAGCAGGCAGCTAACGACCGAATGTACATCTGTGTCTCGCGTGCCGCCTGTCCCCGGCTCGTTCTCGAGCTCTGACTCCAGGGCGTTTCCCAGTCGATATCGTCGGGGGACACAGCGAGAAGTGCCCGGCTCCGCATCCGCGGAGCCGGGCACTTTATCTGTCAGGCATGAGATATATGGGTACCGGGCACTGGCGGTCAGATCTTGGGGCGCTCCCAGGCCCTGGAGCCGACGCCAGCGATCTCGTAATGCTTTCCGGAGGTGAAGTTCGGATCACGTTTCTCGATGAACGAGGCCACTCCTTCCGCCGAGTCGGGCTGACTCCCCAGATCGCGAAAGATCTCCCATTCCTGGTGGAAGGCCACCTCTCGGTCGGCTTCTGAGAGAAGCGAGTAGAGCAACTGCTTCGTCACGCCGACCGCAGCGGGACTAGTACAGCGGGCGATCTCAGAGGCCAGTCCCATGGCGGTGTCAAGCACTTGGTCAGCAGGTACCGCGTGGGTGGCGATTCCCATCTGTCGGGCTTCGGCACCACTGAAGAGCCGACCGGTGAGGAGAAGCTCCGTTGCAGTCGCAAGACCAACCAGTTTCGGCAGGAGCCACAGCGAATTCTGTTCCGGTATAAGACCGCGCCGGGTAAATACGAACCCGTACTTGGCCTCCTCGTTGACGACCCGGATATCCCACTGCAGAGGGAAGGTCAGACCGAGACCGACCGCTGATCCGTTCATCGCGGCAATAATCGGGGTGCGCATCTTCCATGGGCGTGGTCGATGGCGCATCATGAGGCGTGCTCGCCGGGTCCGGTCCTCATCGAAAGCGAAGTTCGTGCCCTCGGGGTCCATGTCAGCGCCGGTGGAGAAGAACCGCCCTCGGCCGGTGACGACGATCGCTCGAACGTCATCTTCGCAGTCGAGTGTAGCGAGCTGATCATGCAACTCGACCTGCATCGCGGAGGTGAACCCGTTGCCACGGTCGGGGCGATCGAGCCACACGACCGCGACCGCCCCGTCCCGCTCGATGCTGATCCCGTGGGTCGGCACTGTCAGCCGCCCACACGCGGGTTGCCGGAACCGTCGGAATTGGGGCGAGCCGAGGCCACCAGGCGGGGAATGACCTCGCCGAGCTGGGCCGAATCCCATTTTTCGAACCGCTCTTCTTCCGGCCCCGCAACCCAGGTCTCCGCCACACCGATCTTGCCGCCCTTGACGTTGAAGACGCGGCCGGTGATGGACGCAGCCTCCGGCGAGGACAGCCACACCACCGGCGGAGCGATGTTTGCCGGTGAACCGTAGTCGAAGCCCGTCTTCTCTTTGATCTGCTCCAGATGCGCGACGTAGGCGTCGAGTCCGGCAGTCATCTGTGTGAGTGCGCTGGGGGCAATCGCATTGACCGTAACTCCCAGCCGCGCGAGTTCATCCGCAAGGATCACCGTGAGCCCGGCGATCGCCGCCTTCGCCGTTCCATAGTTGGACTGGCCGACATTGCCGTACAGACCTGAGGGTGAGGACGTGTTGACGATGCTGGGATTCTGCACGGGGTCGCCCTCCTTGTGCTTGGCCCGCCAGTAGTTCACGGCATGCCGGGTCGGGCAGAACGTTCCCCGAAGGTGGACCCGCATGACGTCATCCCACATGTCGACATCCATGTTCACAAACATCTTGTCACGCAGAATTCCGGCGTTGTTGACCAGAACGTGCAGATCGCCGAAGGCGTCCAGTGCGGACTGGATGAGGCGGCCGGCACCGTCCCAGTCGGAGACATCGTCGTTGTTTCCGATTGCCTCGCCCCCGGCGTCCCGGATCTCGGCGACGGTCTCGTCCACCGACCCTAGGTCGTTGACGACCACCTTGGCCCCCTGGCGGGCGAACTCGAGGGCATGCTCACGGCCGATGCCGCGGCCCGCACCTGTCACGACGACGACACGATTATCATGCAGACCCATACAACTTCTCCTTGTGTATACCGAACTCGTGGGTTCTTCCGAATCTGGAATTGACTGAGCTCGCCCTCGGTCAACCGGGGGTCCAGGGAGGCGGCGACCTTCCAACCGCATTCGGCCGAAGATCTGCGGCCCATACAACCAAGAGCTTAATCAGTTAGTTATTTATACCTTAATCTCGAGCTGGAGCCAACCGTTCGCGACCTTAGGCAGGCCGCGACGGTTGCGGTTCCGGATGTCGTTATCGGACAAAGAAAAAGGGCGCGTGATGACATCACGCGCCCTTTGCGAATCGCAGGGTGGTTCTACGACAGTACTTCGACGAGTGTCGTCCCGGAATCGTCGAGCATGACGTTGGCCACCTTGCGAAGGTGGCGAAGCCAGTGGGCTACTGCGCTGTCGACGTCGCCCTCTCTCAACAGTTTCAACAGCCGCCGGTAGGACCGGTACGCCAACTGGTCGACGACGAGCTCATGCTCGGGGCCGTGAGTGACAATGTATAGACGGTTGTGCGCATCCATGATGTGCAGGAGCATCCCCATCATGATGGACATTGTCTGAGACCCAGCCAGGTCCACGATCGCCTGATGGATCCGAGTGTCGAGTTTCGCGAACCCGACCGGATCCCCGAGCAAACTACGCCCCTCCTCAACGAGCTCGGTCAGCCTCTTCAGGTCCGGCTCGTTGCCTCCCCACGCGCGCAGAGCGGCAATCTCGACCTCTGTGCGAGCGCGATAGACATCGGCCAGTGCCACTCCCTGGTACTGCAAGAGCAAGCCCATGTGACGCGCCGCAACCGACTCGTCAGGCGCCAGAACCCGCGCGCCTCCGTGGGCGCCTCGCAGCACGACGATGATGGATTCCGACTCGAGGATGCGAAATGCCTCACGCATGGTCGGCCGGGACACACCGTACCGCTCCATGAGCGCGGACTCACCGGGGAGCGGGTCCCCGGGCTTCAGCTCGCCGGTCACGATCTGTCGCCTCAACTTGGCCGCTACCAGTTCACCGGCCTTCGGAACCCGCACCAACGACGACTCTGTACCAACCGACATATGCCCTCCATTCGGCGGTCAATCGTGCAATCATTCAATCATATCAACCCACAGGTCGGCCGGGGCCATCGCCCACCTAGGGCCATAGAAGAGAGAACAGTCCCGCCCCCTGCTCTGCAGGGATGACAAGGGCGCATCGGTCACCGATGCCTCGACGGGGCGAGCTACTGGCGGACGCAGCGGGTCCTCAGCTCAGGCGCTCCAAGATCATTGCCATACCCTGACCGCCGCCCACACACATCGTCTCGAGCCCGAACTGCTTGTCATGCCACCGCATGGAGTTCATCAACGTTGTCGCGATGCGAGCACCGGTCATTCCGAAGGGGTGACCTGCAGCGATGCCGCCGCCATTGACGTTCAGCCGGTCGAGCGGGATCCCCAGTTCCTTGTAGGAGGGGATCACCTGAGCAGCGAACGCCTCGTTGATCTCGAAGAGGTCGATGTCCCCGACCGACATCCCGGCGTTCGCGAGTGCGTTGCGGGTGGCGGCGATCGGCCCGAGTCCCATGATCTCGGGCGACAGGGCGGACACCCCTGTCGAAACGATACGTGCCAGAGGGGTGATTCCCAGCTCTGCAGCCTTCCGATCGGACATGATGATCAGCGCCGCAGCGCCGTCATTGAGTGGGCACGCGTTGCCTGCGGTGACGGTTCCGTCCGGCCGGAATGCCGGAGACAATGCCGCCAGCTTTTCGAGCGTGGTTCCGGCACGGGGACTTTCGTCACGATCCAGCACCTGGCCATCAGGCAGCGTGATCGGAGTGATTTCCCGTTTCCAGAAGCCGGCCTCGGCGGCCTGCTGATAGAGCGTCTGGGAACGCAGCGCGAACTCGTCCTGTTCCTGCCGCGAAACGTTGTACGCCTGAGCGACATTCTCCGCGGTCTGTCCCATTGCGATGTACACATCCGGCAGACCACCGGACGTCCGGGGATCCTGCCAAACGGGGGCATCACCCTGCGTGCGCTCGCGGGTCAGTGCTTGGGCAGACGAGAAGAGTGGATTCGTCCACGGATTCGCGGAGCGATCCCGGGGATCTGCATTCTCGTCGACGGGTGGGGTGTCCGCGTGGCCACGCCGTCCCCTGCTGATTGCCTCGACGCCCGCTGCGACGAAGACGTCGCCCTCGCCCGCACGGATTGCGTGCATTGCCATCCGCGTCGTCTGCACGCTGGACGCGCAGTACCTGGTGATGGTCGTTCCGGGGACGGTGTCCCACCCCAGCAGCGTGGCAACCACCCGTCCCATATTGAAGCCCTGTTCACCTCCCGGCGCGCCGCACCCGAGCATGAGGTCCTTGATCTCACTCGGGTCAAGCGCAGGGAGCTGCGTCGCAGCGGCCCGCACCGCTGTCGCAGCCAGGTCGTCGGGGCGCATGTCACGTAAGGCGCCCTTGTACGCGCGCCCGATCGGTGTGCGCGCGGCGGCGACGATCACTGCCTCTGCCATTGGTCTCCTCCAGTTGAGTTTCTCGTCTATGAAATCGAGTCAGTACCGCATGTGCGATCCCGCAGAAATGTTCACGATCTCGCCGGTGATGGATGCGGAGCGGTCCGACACCAGGAACGCCGCGGCCTCGACGATGTCCTCGACGCGCGGCAGCCGTCCCAGGGCCGTCTTGACCCGCTCGCCCTCCTGCATCTCCGGATGCAGCGTGTCGGTGAAGCGGGTCCCGGTCACCATGCCCATCGACAGGGTGTTGACCCGGATCCCGTGGGGCCCTCCCTCATGGGCGCAGCAACGGGTCAACACGCTGAGGCCGCCCTTGCTGACCGCATAGGGCGTCTCGATCCCTTCACCACCGACATCCGGAGCGTAGGTCGACACGTTAAGGATCACTCCAGGCGCTCCAGCATCACGCATGTGGTTCATGGCCTGCCGGGAAAGCATCCACGGACCAGTTAGATTGACCGCGAGCACCTGGTCCCACGAGGCCGGCTCGTAATCGAAGATCGACCCGATCACGTTCACCGCCGCGTTGTTCACCAGGATCGAGATCGGTCCCAACTCCGCGCGAACGGCGTCGGTCACGGCCACGATCTGCTCGCGGTCACCGACGTCGAGCACGTGCCCGACGGCGGTACCTCCGGTCGCATGGCGGATGTCGGTCACTGCCTCCGCCAGCCGACGCTCGTGCGAATCCGTGACGACGACCGTCGCACCTTCCGCTGCCAGCCTGGTGGCGATCGCCTTGCCTATCCCAGCCCCCGCGGCACCCGTGACCAGGGCTACGCGCCCGGACAACGACGACATCTGCACTCCTCGCTTGTTGATTGAATTCGACTCTTCCGCATCGCACCGGTGTCCGGCGATGCGGCACAGACTGTGTCTCGGAGCGAGACGCTCGCGGCATCCCACCGCCAAGCCGGCACGATCTGGTCGACCATGCCTCCGCTCGGGAATACAGATTAATTATTGCACTAATCTTGGCCCCGGACTACCGGTTGCCCATCCCGTCGTCCGAGCTGCCCGGCAAGGGCAAGCCTGCGCACCTTGCCGGTGGAGGTACGGGGAAAGTCCTCGACGAGGAACCACCGCGTCGGCTGCTTCTGCCGGGGTAAACACGCGCTCACGTACTCCGCGAGGTCGGTGTCGGTGATCGTCGATCCCGGCACGAGTCGCACCGCTGCGACCGGCTGCTCCCCGAGCCTCGGATCTGGCATGCCGAACACCACCACCTCCTCCACACCCGCCATGCGGGCGATCACGGACTCGATCTCCGCGGGATAAAGGTTCTCGCCACCCCGGATCACGACCTCTCGAATGCGTGAGTGGAAGGTGACAACCCCCTGGCTCATCGAGCACAGATCCCCGGTGCGCATCCATCCATGCTCGTCGCACACCGAGACCGTTTGCCCACTGGAGTCGAGATAGCCCGACATGATGAGCGGCCCACGAACACACAACTCACCGACCGTTCCCTCCTCGACGAGACGTCCATCCGCGCTTACGCAGTAATCCCGTTCCGGTAGCGGCCGACCGAGCGTACGAGTTCGTTCGTAGGGCGGATCATCGGGCGAACTCATCGTCATGCACGGAGCCTCGCTCTGGCCGTACGCCACGAGGAACCTGGTATCCAGTCGCTCCTCGAGCGAATCGATGAGCACCGGATCGACACTGGTCGCACCGCCAACAACGGCCGCGACCGAGGCAAAGTCGTCCGCCACGACACCGTCCAAGGACAGGATGTCGATGACCATTGTCGGCACGATCCCGACAATGCCAGGCCGGAGTCTCCGGATGGCTTCGACCGTCGAGCGGGGGTCGATCCGTTCCACTGCGACATAGGTTCCCGCAGTCATCAGCGCGCTCATCACCCCTCCGACGACGCCGCCGACATGCTCGAGGGGCAGCGGATTGAGTAGAACGGCTCCGTCGGTGGCGCCGGCAGCGGCCGCATAGTGCCGAGCCGACCCCAGCACGGCTCGATGGGATAGCACGGCCACCTTGGGTTGTCCGGTCGTACCCGATGTGAACTGCAAAAGGAATGGGTCATCAGCGTGCGCGCCATCCGAATGATCTCGGAAACCGACTCCGACATTTTCGAGTTCGCCCACGCTCACCACTTCCGGTACCAGCAGCGTGGAGTCGGCGATGGGTACCTCCCCGACCGTAACGAGCAGATCAATGCCGACTTGCGCACCACGGGCAGCGAGACCCTCCGCCGTCTCACCGGACGGCATGGGCACGACCGCGCATCCGGCGCGAGCGGCACCATACATCGCCACCATCCACGAAACCCGCTCACGCCCCAACAACCCCACCCTCCGATGCCGGAGGGGACGATCGCGGAGAGCCGCACCCACCGAGGTGGCCCGAGCGAAGAGCTCACCCCAGGTCAACTTGCACACCGTCGTCCCGTCGAGCCAGGAGATCGCAACCCGAGCCGGATGCCGCCTCGCGACATCGGAGAACCAGTCGTCGACGGTCCTGGCTGTGCCGGTCGGGTTGTGGTCGACCGCACCATGAGGTAGATACGACCAACCGGGACGGGCGCTCTCGCCCAGCTCGGGTAGCCTGCATAATTCAGTCACGATTACTCACACCTCACTCGCTCGCCGATCGCGGGTGTCCGGGCTCCGAGATCGTGTACACCGGCCAACTGCCGCCCCGGTCCGAACCGTCACCGGCCCTCGAACACCGGCTTTCGGTGCTCGAGGAAGGCCGACATCGCTTCCCGTGAATCCGCGGTATTCACCGCGAGTATCTGAGTACGGTTCTCCCGGTCAACCGCCTCGCCGAAGCCACAATTCTGGTTCGCCCAGAATGCTTCCTTCGTCGCTTCGAGCCCGAACGGTGAGAAACCCGCGATCTGCGCGGCCATGTCAATGGCTGCAGGAAGCAACTCGTCGTCGGGGTGGACAGCCGAGACGATCCCGCGCCGCTCCGCCTCCCCCGCCGAAACCAACCGATTGGTCAGCATCAACTCGAGCGCGTTGGACGTCCCCACCAGACGCGGGAGACTCCAGCTGATCCCGCCCTCGCACGCGCTCAGCCCCATTCGGATCGCACCATCACGGAACGAACCCGACTCGCCGGCGATCCGCACATCGGTAGCAAGTGCGAGTCCGAGGCCCGCGCCGACGGCCGGACCGTTGATCGCCGCGATTACCGGCTGCCGAAGCTGACGCACGGCCAGCGCCAGACCGGACGTGCGGCGCTGTGCCTCGAAACGGGTCGGGATATCCACGTCACTGCGCCCTCGGGCACCCCCCACATCGGAGCCAGCACAGAACGCGCGACCGGCACCGGTAAGGACAACTACGCGCACATCGTGCTGCCGGTGCACCTCCGACAGGACCCTGCGTAGCTCGTCGATCAGTGGCCAAGTGAGGGCATTGAGACTCTCGGGACGATTGAGGGTGATCATTGCAACACCCGTTGCGGGCTCCGACACCAGGAGCAGCGACTCGTCGACATCCATGGTCAGTCCTTTCAATCGCGCTGTGTAGCGCAGAGTTTGCGGTTCGGATCGAAGAGGCGGTCCGGATCGGCTTATCGCAGTCGCCACAGCCATCAGAGTTCGATCGCCGTCCGGGTGGTAGGGGACGATCAGCGCGGAAGTCCCAGCAGGCGCTCGGAGGCAATATTGCGCTGGATCTCGGCGGTGCCACCGTAGATGGTCTCCGCGCGTGACGACAGGAACAGCTTTCGCATTCCTGCGGCAGGCTCGGTTCCCTCGAACAATGATTCCGCTCCCACGATGTCCATGGCGAGCTCGCCCATGCGCTGATGGTGCGTCGAGGCGAAGAGTTTCGTCGTAACGGAAGCGGCGGCCGTCGCTGCGCCCGGCTGCGGGGCTTCGTCGTCGAGGAGGTCCGCGACCACCCGCAGGTTCGTCGCGCGCATGAGCTTGACGCCGATATACACGTCCACGAGGCGTCGACGGATCGCGGGATCGTCAATCGCACCACCGCGTCGGGCCAGGTCGAGCATGGCGTCGTACTCCCGCTCCATACCGAGCTGTATCGGCATCAGGGCGCTCCCTCGCTCGAACCCGAGGGTCGTAATCACGACCGGCCATCCACCGTTGACCTCACCCACGGTGAGATCGAGCGGAGTCTGTGCATCGTTGAAGAAGCACTCGCTGAACTCGGTCGACCGGACGATGTTCTCGATCGGCCGGATCTCGACTCCGTCCTGGGCGACGTCGATCAGGAGCAGCGACAATCCCCGGTGGCGCAACGACAGATCCGGATCGGTACGACAGAGCACGTAGAGCCAGTCCGCGTTATGCCCAAAGGTGGTCCAGATCTTCTGGCCGTTGACGTGCCATACATTCTCGGCATCCAGAGTGGCGCGCGTGCGCACGTCGGCCAGATCCGAACCCGCACCGGGTTCGCTCCACCCCTGCCCCCACATCTCCTCGACCGCGAGGATCTTCGGCAGGAAGCGTTGGCGTTGCTCTTCGGTGCCACAGGCGATCAGGGTCGGACCGAGCAGATCGAGCGCCTGGGTGCTGACCCTCGCCGGTGCAGCAGCACGCGCGTACTCGTACTCGAATACAATCTCCTCGGCGAGGCCGAGCCCTCTACCGCCGTAGCGAGTGGGCCACGTCAGACCCAGCCAGCCGTCTCGGGAGAGTTCGCGCTCCCATTCGACCCTGAGATCCCACGCGGTGTCGTCGGTGGGACTGCCGATACCGCGGTGCGCGGCAAAGTCTCCGACCAGATGCTCGGAGAACCACGTTCGAACCTCCTCGCGGAAGTCGGCGACGTTCGGGGCGAAATCGTTGTCCATGTCGTGGAATCCTGATCCTAGACGGGCGGTAAAATGATCAACTCGGCTTCCCGAATACCTCGACTGCGTTGGCACCGAGGTAGCCGTCCCGGGCGGCACCGGCAAGAGGCAGGGCGCGGCCCTCCTCGATCGTGCGTTCGATCGGCAGGATCGGATAGTCCGAGGCCCACATGAGCTTGCGCGGATTGCGGCGTTGCGCAAAGGTGAGAATTTCCTCGGGGACGTACTTCGGAGCCCATCCCGCCGTCATGGCGAAAACGTTGGGGTGCTTGATCAGCATGGCGATCGTCTCGCTGATCCACGGGTCACCCAAATGGCTCATCACGAGCTTCAGGTCCGGGAAGGTGAGGGCGACCTCATCGATCAGAATCGTGCGCTGAAGCTTCGCGGGCTTCATCGGCCCCGGTACGCCGACATTGATCGAGACGACCGCACCCTCGTCGCAGGCGGCGGTGTAGGCCGGGTAGGCCAGCTTGTCGTCGATGGCGATGCCGGTGAACATCGGAATGATACGGATGCACTTGATCCCATACTCCCGCACTGCGATACGAACATGGCGTGCAGCATCGTAACCTAGTCGTGGGTCGATGCCGACCGAGGTGACGAAGCGGCCCGGGTAGTCACGCTGAATCTCGGCCAGCCGCGTACACGTCTCACGCAGCACCTGCTCGCCGGACTTCGTGCCGTGCACGAACGGGGGCGTGATGTCGCGTGGCACCTTGGTCAGCACGCCGGACGCGATACCTAGTCGGTCCATCTCGGCTACTACATCGGCGATCGTCTCACCGCCCTCGTAGGCGCTGTTTCCCCGTTTGAACCTCGCCACAACGGAGGGGTCGGGCGTGACCTCTCCCGGCTGGTAAGGCAGGTTGATCCAGGCATCGAACACTTCCGGCTCCGCGGACCCCGCCGTTTGATCTGTCATGTCCATCTCCTCGCTATCGTCGGGGTCGGCACATCGCCGCACGATCCCCTTTGGCCTGACCGACTTTGCGGCGGTCTCATCAGAGGGCTACCGGCCTCGATAGACCGGTGCCCGCTTCTCCTTCATCGCCGATAACGCCTCGGCCGAGTCCTCGGTCGCCGCAATGACGGCGAAGTGTGAGGACGCAAGATCGAGTGCGGTATTCAGATCTGCGCCGGCCGATTGGTAAGTGATCCGCTTGATCATCCGGCTCGTCAGCGGCGCGTGCCGTGCGATGGACTGCGCGAACGCACGGGTCTCATCTGCGAAGTCTTCCGCAGGCGCTACTCGGTTGGCCAATCCGATACGAAGGGCCTCGTCCGCCGAGACGAAGTCGCCGGTCAGCAGCATCTCCAGCGCCTTGGACGTGCCGACGATTCTCGGCAGATAATAGGCTCCACCGTCGCCGGGCGTCAGCCCGACACGGATATATCCCTCGGACAGTGATGCGGTCGACGACATGATCCGCATGTCACACATGAGGGCCATGTCGAGGCCTGCTCCGACCGCCACGCCGTTGATCGCGGCGATCACCGGTTTGTCGAGAGTTGCCATTGCCCGGGCCACTCTATGTATCTCGTCGTGTAACTGTGCTTTTCGCTCGATCGGAGTCAGTCCGGAATCGGCATTGGAGATCTGTCCCAGATCCACACCCGAGCAGAACGCCTTGTCGCCTGCCCCGGTCAGGACGACGACACGGACGTCGTCATCGTCGCCTGCATGACGGATCAGACGCTCCCACTCGCGAATCATCGCGAAAGTGAAAGCGTTACGGGCATCCGGCCGGTTAAGCGTGATCGTGCCGACGCCCTCGTCGAACGTCCAGTAAATTTCCTGCATCGATCACTCCTCCACACCACTCCGCTTGGGTCCGGGCCTTCAGGTTTTCCGACCTATCCACCCACGCATCTCGTCTAATTCGATAACTAATTGTACTATACGGCCATGGATGCCTCAGTAGACAGTTTCGGCGGGCTCACCCTTTCCGACGCCGACCGCGACTTCCGAGAGGAGGTGCGGACCTGGTTCGCCGACCACCTGACCGGGGAGTTCGCCGGCCAGGCCGACCGTGGCGGCCCCGACGATGATGACAACTGGGAGTTGCGTCGCGCCTGGGAGCACGAACTCGGCCGCGGCAACTGGCTCGGCCTCTCGTGGCCGCCCGAATATGGTGGCCGCGGCGCCACCATGACCCAGGAAATCATCTTCGCGATGGAGTATGCGCGTTCCGGAGCCCCCCCACGTGCCGCCTTTCACGGAGAGACATTGATGGCGCCGACGGCCTTGAGCTACGGCACCGAGGAACAGAAGAAGCGACTCCTGCTACCCATGTCCCGCGGCGAGGTGGTCTGGTGCCAGGGGTACTCCGAGCCCGGTGCAGGCTCCGACCTCGCCAATGTGGGAACTCGGGCGCAGCTCGACGGAACGGAGTGGGTGATCAACGGTCAGAAGATCTGGACCACCTTCGCCCACCACGCGAACTGGATGTTTGCAATCGTGCGGACGGACCCTCACTCCTCTAAGCACGCCGGTCTGTCCTATCTGCTCATTCCAATGGACCAACCAGGCGTCACCGTTCGGCCCATTCGAACAATGCTCGGGGACAGCGGCTTCAACGAGGTCTTCTTCGACGATGCCCGCACCTCTCAGGACAACGTCCTCGGTCCGGTGGGTGTCGGTTGGAGCGCCGCGATGACCACCCTCGGACACGAGCGGGCCACGTCGGTACTCAACTACCAGTTCTCGTTCGTCCGCGAGATGAAGCATCTGGAGACGCTCGCACGGCATCGCGGTGCACTCGACGATCCGGCGCTGCGGAGCCGGATTGTCGACTCGTATATCGGCCTGCAGATCATGGCATACAACAATCTGCGGACATTGACCACCGCGCTGCGCGAGGGCAAGTTCGGCCCGGAGGCATCGATCGGCAAGTACTACTGGTCGAAATGGCACCAGAAGTTCACCGACGTAGCAATGGACGTGCTCGGTCCGGAGGCTCTGCTCGGAACGGACTGGCGAACGGACGGTGATCCGAACACCCAGGAAGTGACCATCGACGAGGCGACGGCGATGCGTCGCGCATTCATCCGAAGTCGCGCAGAAACGATCTATGCGGGCGCCAGTGAAATCCAAAAAAACATCATTAGTGAGCGTGTGCTGAATCTTCCGAAGGAGCCCCGCCGATGACCAGCTCTGCCAATCCAGTCGCAGGCGCGCTGAGCGGGATACGCATTCTGGATCTCAGTCGCATCCTGGCCGCTCCGTTCGCCACGCAGCTCCTCGGCGATCTCGGCGCCGACATCATCAAGGTGGAGCGCCCAGGCTCCGGTGACGACGCCCGACAGTACGGCCCCCCGTTCCTGGGCGATCCCGAGGATCGCACGTCCGGCTTCTACTTGAGCACCAACCGGAACAAGAGATCCATCACGGTCGATCACTCACGGACGGAGGGTGCCGATCTGATTCGCGCGATCGCCGCCGAGTCCGACGTACTTATCGAAAACTTTCGAACCGGGGTGCTGTCGAAGTACGGGCTCGGCTACGACGAACTGCGTAAGGTCAATCCCGGCCTGATCTATTGCTCCGTGACGGGCTTCGGTCAGGACGGCCCTTATGCATCGCGGGCCGGATACGACGGGGTCTTCCAGGCAATGTGCGGCATGATGAGCGTGTCCGGCCATCCTGACGGCGAGCCCGGAGCGGGCCCGATGAAGGTCGGTGTCTCGATGGTCGACGTCATCACCGGCCTCTACACGACCTCCGCCATCCTGGCTGCTCTTCGGCATCGCGATGTCTCGGACGGTGCCGGTCAGTACATCGACATATCGCTGCTCGACTGCGGGCTGGCCTCCCTCTCGCACTACGTGCAGAACTACCTCGTCTCCGGGGTTCCCGCCCCTCGCCGCGGCAACGGTGGCTTCGGCGGCATCCCGTCCCAGGCCTTCGAGTGCGCGGATGGTGAGGACATCTTCGTCGTCGCGAGCACAGCACCTCAATTCGCGGCACTCGCACGGGCTCTCGGACGGGACGAACTCGTCGACGATCCGCGGTTCGCGACCGTCTCGGCCCGCATCGAGAATCGCGATCTCGTTCTCGACGAGCTGTCAGCGATCTTCCGGCAGCACCCGTCCGCGCATTGGGTGAAACGGTTGGAGGAGGCGGGCGTTCCATGCAGTCCGGTGAACTCGATCCCCGAGGTGTTCGCGAATCCTCAGGTTGTCCACCGTGGGATGCTCCAGCGCGACGAGGACGACGAGCTCGACTTGCTCCGGAACCCGATTCGGCTCTCGCAGACGCCGATCGCGGAGTACCGTCGGCCGCCGAATCTCGGTGAGCACACCGACGAAATTCTGACCGGAGTCCTCGGCAAGGGTCCGGAAGATGTGGCCCGTCTGCACAAATTGGGCGTCGTCTGATGGAACCCTGGGATAGTCGACTCCGGCTGCATCGCTCGCCACCACACGAGCTGCGCGGTGTGAGTTGACGACCACCGGTACGCGTCCCCTAACCGAGTATCCAACGGCGCCCGCTGCAATTGTGATGTCAGAAACAGAATGAAGGACTCGAGATGACCTACACATTCATCCGGTACGAGAGGGTGGGTGCGGGCAACATCGCTCGCATCGTCCTCGATCGTCCCGAGACGAGGAACGCACAGAACCGAGGTCTGCTGACCGAGCTTGACGATGCGTTCCGGCGAGCCGAGCAGGACGATTCGATCGATGTGATCATTCTGTCCGGCAGCGGAGCCGGATTCTCGTCCGGTCACGATATGGGCTCCGAGATCGCGGCACTCGAGGAGTTGCCCGGGCCCCGCCAGCATCCGACGTTCCGCATCGACGGTGGTACGGCGGAGTCTCACGTCGAGCGCCGTATGAGGCAAGAGTGGCACTACTACTTCGAGTGCACCCGGCGGTGGCGGGAGTTGCGGAAGATCACCATCGCGCAGGTCCACGGCAAGGTGATTTCGGCCGGGCTCATGCTGATGTGGGCATGCGACCTCATTGTGGCGGCGGAGGACACGTTGTTCGCCGATGTCGTGGCGGTTCGGCTGGGGATGCCCGGGGTGGAGTACATGGCGCACCCGTTCGAGTTCGGGCCGCGCAGGGCGAAGGAGCTCCTCCTGACCGGAGATGCCATCGATGCGGAGGAGGCGCACCGGATCGGCATGGTGTCCAAGGTGTTCCCCGGGGAGGAACTCGGCGAGCGTACCGTCGAGTTCGCGAGTCGCATCGCCCGCCGGCCGGCGATGGCCCGCCTCCTGATCAAGGACTCGGTCAATGGCGCAGTGGATGCGATGGGATTTCAGGAGTCGCTCCGCCACAGTTTCGGTCTGCACCAGCTGGGTCATGCACACTGGACGGCGCTGCACGAGGACAAGTTTCCGGCGGCGAAACCGGGCCCTGACATCGAGGACTGGAAAGCTGCCGGACCGCTGCAGACCGCGAATCCACACCGCGCATGATCAAACGATTCACCCACTATGCATCGCTTCCGGCACGAGCCGCCGAACGGTGGCCTGAGCGGGTCGCTCTCGAATTCGAAGGAGAGCGATGGACATTCCGTGAGTTCGACCGCGCCGTCCATCGAACTGAACTTCTACTTTTCGACGCCGGTATACGTGCCGGAATGCGTACCGTGCTTCTGTTGGAGAACAGCCCTGAGTATGTCTTCGCGCAGTTCGCACTCGCCCGGATCGGCGCGGCGTTCGTGACACCGAACCCCTACTGGACCGACGTGGAGCTCCGGCGTACGCTTGCGCCGGTCGGCGCGCAAGCAGCGATCGTCGCGGCACGGCACGAGCGGATGGCAGGCGGTTTTCCTGTCTGCATTCGCGCCGAGGAGATCCGCACGAGTCCGTGCGGCACCGAGATTCCGGTGATCTCGACGGACCACGATCCCGGCTCGGGGCATTCGCGCCGTGAACTGTGCATCCCATTCTCCTCTGGCACGACTGGCCTCCCTAAAGGTGTGGTGCACACCCACGCAAGCCTGGCGGGCGGCATCGGCCAGCTCGTACGGCACCTGCACCTGACGGAAAAGGATCGACTCCAGATCTCCCTGCCGCTGTGCCATATCTTCGGTACGTCCATGATGGGCGCCGCAGTATCCGCGGGGGCGAAGGTCACCCTGTTCGAGCGGTTCGACTTCGACCAGTGCATCCGACAACTCAGGGAGGACGCCGTTACAGTGTGGCCTCTTGCCGGAAGTGTGGCCAACCGCTTGGCGGAACTCCCCACCCTGAGCCGGCGAGACTTTCCCGGTCTTCGGTTCTTCATGTGGGGAGGAAGCGCCGTTCCGGAGCACCTTGCGTCGGTGATCACGTCCCGAACTGGAATCGGATTTCTCTGCTCGTATGGCATGACCGAAGCATTTGCGACTGCGTTCAACCCGGTCGATTCGCCTGCCCTGTGGCGCCTGGACTCACCTGGATTCCCAACCGCAGGCACCGAGATCCGGCTCGGTGTGGACAATGAAATCGAGGTGCGCAGCCCGTGTGTGGCGAGCGGCTACACGACGCAACCCGCGGATGCCGCCGACGAGACGTTTCTCCCCGGTGGGTGGCTCCGCACAGGGGACGTGGGCCGGATCGATCCCGATGGCCGTCTGTGGATTGTCGACCGCCGGAAGGACATGATCAAGGTGTCGGGATTCCAGGTAGCGCCGGCCGAGGTCGAGATCGAGCTCCTCCGCCATCCCGCAGTGACGGACGCCGCAGTTATCGGGCGCCCCGACGAACGGCGCGGCGAACAGGTTGTCGCATTCGTGGTCGCTTCCGAGCCGGTCTCGCCGGACGATTTGCTGGCCGACCTCGCGGATCGCTTAGCAAGCTACAAACTCCCTCGCAAGGTCGTCTTCGTCGACCGGCTCCCCCGCACCTCGGCAGGCAAGCTGCAACGGGCGCTTCTTCGCAGCGGTAGCAGCTAGCCACCCGACGACCACATCCTCGACAGCTCGACGTTGCTATCGTCGCTCTATCCCATCGTGCATGGCACAGCACCCGAACAGGAGAGTAGACATCATGACGTCGCTTCGCGAACGGAACCGAACCCGGACGCGCCGCGACATCGAGAATGCCGCTTTGGAGCTCTTCGAGAAGCAAGGCTACGACGCCACTGGTGTCGACGAGATCACGGAACTGGCAGGGGTGTCACGCGCGACCTTCTTTCGCTACTACGGGTCCAAGGAGGAAGTGCTGTTCACCAACGAGACCGACGCGGTCGCCGAGATGGTGGCACACATCGCCGAACGGGAAGACCCGCGCCAGAACCTCGCCGCCCTGGCATCACCGGTGGCCCGCTTCGGTCGCGGTCTGCTCGACGACGATTCTTCGGAGGGACAGCGCCTGACACGTCTGGTCATGACCACCCGCGAACTCGAGGCACGCAGCATGCGAATGCGACTGCGGTGGGAACGTGGCATCGCCCGGCAGCTCGCGCGGGAACGCGATGAGCAGTCTCCCGCCACAACGGATATTCTTCTCGCCAACCTCGCCGTGGCCTGCCTCGCGGCCGCCCTTTGGGCGTGGCAGGCCAGCCCGGAGGACACCACCATCGAACGGATTCTCGGGGATCAGTTCGCTGACGCACTTCGTCTGTGCGGCCTAGAGGGCCGGTGAGCCCGACGCGCGAGGTCTGATCCGCGCCTATACGCGCGGATAGACGGCGGCGAGGGCTATCTGGTCGCTCAAATTCGCACCGGTAGCACGGACACTTGCCCAGAGCGCTTCACGGAAGCGGCGCGTCGACATGCCGAATTGCTCGAAGATCTCGTCGGCGGGAGCCCCACCGTAGGGCAACCACATCCGAGCGAACGCCATAATCTCGTTCGCAGGCCGGCCCGGCAGGACGCCGGCACGCGGCACCGCCAGCCTTCGGCCGCCTTCCACTGGGCGAAAATCCCTGCACGCGTGGCGAAGAACGGAGTCGCTTCCGACTCGGTTAGGTTCCATGTGCATACCTCCAAAAGTACGTCCACCGGTCATGGCGTTCCGGCAGAACACCCTCGCTGATAAGCTTAATTATATACCGGTATAGCCATTGCGCGACAAGTTCTCAGACTGATACTCTGTCTCACATCGGTGGAACTTTTCCACCAAATCTACGGTGGAACTCTTCCACCAAATCAACGGTGGAGATCTCCACCAAACATCGTCCTGCCGAGACGACACACCCGGAGGTGAGCAATGGCGCTGATCCAGAACTCTGTGGGAAAGCTCCCCTACCTACTGACAGACTTCGACCAGCACTCCTACGAGGCACCGGACGCATTCACACGCTTCATGCCGAAGAACAAGCTGCACACGGCGGTACGGCCGATCGAAGCACCCGGGTTCGACCGTAAGGTCCTGCTTGCGAACGACCGCATCGTCACCGCCCTCGAAGCAGACCTCGAACAGGCCTACGTACCGGGATCTCTGGTCGAGATGCTCAAACAACGGGCTTCAGGTAACGCTACCGACGCCGAGCGGTTCTACGAGCCCATCCAGCCGGAGTACCGCGACCGGGACAAGCGTCTCATCCAGCTCGCCGAGCAGCAGATCGAGAAGACCGTGATGTACCCGGGCGGCTGGGGACTGCTCGCGGAGGCCTACCTTGACGACGCGGAGGTTCTCTACGACAACCTCGAGTCGTTCAACCGTTGGATCGATGAGGACTGGGGCTTTTGCTACAAGGACACAATCCACGCTCCTGCGTTGCTGTCGTTGCGCGACCTTGATCGGGCCTGTGCCGAGTTGGACCGAGTTCTGAACGCGGGCGCGCGGTTCATCATGCTCCCTGCCGGCCCCGCTTACGGCCGATCCCCCGGTGATCCCTACTTCGACCCGTTCTGGGCCCGCGTCAACGAGGCGAAGATTGTCGTCTCGTACCACATCTCGGAGTTCTACTATCAGGCCAATGTCGCCGCAGACTGGGGTTGGAAGTTGGTTCCGCCCTTCCAGTTCTCCGCATGGCAGTGGCAGAACACCTACGGCGAGCGGCCAATCACCGACACCCTATCGGCCCTGATCTTCGACAACCTGTTCGGCCGCTTCCCGAATATCAGGGTCCTTGTCAGCGAGTTCGGAGCCGAGTGGGTTCCGCACTTCATCCGGCACATGGACAAGAGTCGCGGCATGGCACGGAACGGCCGCTGGCTCGGAGGCCAGCTGTCCGAGCGGCCGAGCACGATCTTCAAGAACCACATCCGCGTAGTCCCGTACCCGGAGGACGACACGGTCACCATGGCCGACAAGCTCGGCACGGTGGACTGCTTGGTCATGGGTTCGGACTGGCCACACGCCGAGGGTCTGCGCGAACCGGCCGACTTCTTCCAGAAGGCCGAAGGGCTCGGAGAAGAACGACGAAAACTGTTCCTGCGCGACAACGGAATAGGACTGTTCACCGGCGCCTGACCGTCGGCTGATCGAGCGCGGCGCCGTGGTCCCTCCCGAATCCACGGCGCCGCGCAACACCTATCGAGCAAGAGGTGGTTCCGACCATGATTGGATTAGTCCCGGATGTTGTCCCGCTCCCTGCGGAGACAATTGACCTCCGCAGAGCGGTCAGGGAATTCCTCGCCGCGGATCGCGAGCAATACCGGTGGGAGTCCCGTGTGGACTCCTGGATCTCCTCGTGGGATCCCGGATTCAGCCAACGTCTCGCCCGTCAGGGTTGGGTCGGTATGACAATCCCTACCGACTTCGGGGGTCCGGGACGTACCCACCTGGAACGTTTTGTCGTCACCGAGGAACTCCTTGCCCACGGTGCCCCCGTCGCCGCCCACTGGGTCGCTGACCGGCAGGTCGCCCCGGCACTGGTCCGGCACGGGAACACCGTCCAACGTGAGCGTTATCTGACCCGAATCGCCAACGGCACTTGCCACTTCGCGATCGGAATGAGCGAACCTGAGGCTGGTTCCGACCTGGCCGCAGTTCGCACCCGGGGCGTTCGCGCTGACGGCGGATGGCACGTCACCGGGACCAAGGTCTGGACTTCCGGAGCTCACCACAGCGAAGCCTTCTTCGTCCTCGCTCGTACGTCGGAACTCGATCCGACCCACCGCCACGACGGCCTGAGCCAATTCCTCGTCCCCCTCGACTCACCGGGCATCGAGATCAGACCAATCAAATTACTGACCGGACAGCACCACTTCAACGAGGTCGTCCTCGACCGCGTCTTCGTACCAGATGACATGGTCGTGGGCGCCATAGGTTCGGGCTGGGGCCAGGTCGGGTCGGAACTCGGTTTCGAACGGAGTGGGCCGGAGCGGTTCCTCTCACCGCAACCGCTACTCGACAGTGTCGCGACCCGACTGGACCCCGAGAACAGCGGTGCGATGACGACACTCGGCGGCCTCGTCGCCGACCTGATGACGTTGCGCCACCTCTCCGGTTCCGTCGCGCGTGCGCTATCCGGTAACGAGTCGGCCGATCTGAGCGCGGCCGTGGTCAAGGAGATCGGCACGTCCTACGAACAACGCCTCGTGAGCGAGTGCGCCGAGCTGATTCCCGAGGTCCGTCCTGATCTGGAGTCGGACGACGAGATCTCCCGGCTGCTTGCCGAAGCTCTGCTGCACTCCCCCGGTTTTACACTTCGCGGTGGCACCAGCGAGATTCTCCGCGGGGTCATCGCCCGAGGATTGGGACTTCGATGACATCGACCTTGCACGTACCCACCGCGGACGAAATCAACGCGTTGCGCGAACTGGCCGACGACATGTTCGCATCGATCGTCGAGCCCCACCTCCACAGTCCGACTGTGTCCCTCCCATTTTCGGTCGACGCATGGGACCTTCTCGGCGAGGCAGGTCTGACACTGTTGACCACACCCGAGTCTTCGGGCGGTAGCGGCGCCGGACTCATGGAAGCATCCATCCTGCTCGATCGCGGCGGATTCCATGCACTTCCTGCCCCCCTCGCCGAAACCGATCTGCTGGGCGCCTGGCTACTCACCGAGCTCGGCGAAACCCCATCGGGATCTCCGAGCACCGCCGTCTGCGTCGATCTGGCACGTTCGCAAATCTCCGCCGACGACATCCGCTTGCCTGCAGTTCCGTGGGCAGCGGTGGCCGCGGACATCCTGATCGTCGGGAAGGACTTCATCGGGTACCTTCCGCTGGATCGTGCGACGATCACGCCCGTCGGCGACCTAGCCGGCGAGAACTGCGCCGTCGTCCGTTTCGCCGGCCGGGACCTCGATGTCACCTCGGTGTCGTCCGACCTTCGCATGCAGCTGCGGACACGGGGAGCATGGGCTCGATCGATCCAAATCTGCGGTGCGCTGGAGCGCTCCCTCGATCTCGCGATCACTCATGTCTCGGAACGGCATCAGTTCGGTCGGCCGATCGGCAGGTTCCAGGCGGTGCAGGATCTGATCGCTCGCTCCGTCGGCCTGTTGACGACAGCGAAGGCCGCGACCGCACACGCCGTCACCGTCGCCGCTGAGGACGGGTTCGTGTCCGATACGACCTCGATTGCCACAGCCGTGGCAAAGATTCAGGCCGGGCGAGCCGCGGTGGGAGTCGGCCGCAACGTGCACCAAGCGTTCGGTGCCATCGGATTCACCCTCGACCACCAGTTGCGGCACTTCACCACTCGTGCCCTGTCCTGGAACCGTGATTTCGGGACACCGACCGAGTGGTCGACCGACCTCGGACGTCGCGCCATGCGCTCAGACGGGTCGGTGTGGGAGTTCGCGGTTTCCCACTGACTCCCTGCAGGACGTTTCCACAACTGTTAACAGAAACTCAATTCAGCTGATTACCGAGACCGCACAGCGGTCACCGTTCCAGTTCCAGACGGAGGGATAACCGATGCAACGTAAAATTTTCGAACCCGAACACGACGAGTTTCGGGCAACCGCACGAGCGTTCTTCGAGACCCATTGCGCACCCCACTCCGTGGAATGGGAGGAACGTGGCTACGCCGATCGCGACGCCTGGCTCGAGGCCGGGAAGCTGGGCCTCATTGGGTGGGACATGCCGGAGAAGTTCGGGGGTTCCGACATCGACGATTTTCGCTTCAACGCGATCCTCAACGAGGAGTACCACGCGACCGGCTCTGTCGGAATCGGCCTTGGTGTGCAGAACGACATTCTCGCCGGATACTTCCGCGATTTGACAACGGATGAGCAGAAGCAGCGCTGGCTGCCCAAGTACATGTCCGGTGAGTACATCACGGCGATCGCGATGTCGGAACCAGGCGCCGGATCGGATCTGGCGAACGTCAAGACGTCCGCCCGACGCGAAGGTGACCATTTCGTCGTCAACGGCGCGAAGACGTTCATCTCGAACGGAATGCTGGCCGACCTCGTCGTCGTCGTCTGCCGCACCGATCCCAATGCCGAGAAGCCCCACCAGGGCATCAGTCTGATCGTCCTGGAAACCGGCATGGAGGGCTTCACCCGCGGCCGCAATCTCGACAAGATCGGCCAGAAGGCCGCGGACACCGCCGAACTATTCTTCGACAATGTGCGAGTTCCGGTGGAGAACCTCCTCGGCGAAGAGAACCGGGGCTTCTACCACCTGATGCGTAACCTGCCGGCCGAACGACTGGCGATCGGAATCCACGCCGTCGCGCAGGCACGCCGTGCCGTCGCTCTCGCCAGCGAATACGCACACGAACGCAAGGCCTTCGGCCAAGAGATCGGCAAGTTCCAGATCAATCGTCACGCGCTCGCACAGATGAAGATCGAGATCGATGTTATGCAGATCTATGTCGACGAGTGCATCATGCGAGTGAACTCGGGCGAGTTGACGGCCGAGGAGGCCGCCGGTGCGAAGTGGTGGACGACCGAGACCCAGTGGAAGATCGTCGACCGCTGCCTCCAACTGCATGGTGGCTACGGCTACATGAACGAGTACGAAATCGCCAGGTTGTGGCGCGACGCGCGTGTCCAGAGGATCTACGGTGGCACGAACGAGATCATGCTCGATCTGGTCGGCCGCAAACTCGGCTACTGACGCCTCGGCAATCCCAGGCCGCGATCCGACGCCAACCCACCCGTAACCGCCGCCGTGGATCAACACGCCCCGAGGAGCACTCATGTCCGTGAAGCACCGTGATCTGCTGGAGCTGATCGAAATCGAACAGATCGCGCCTACGGTCTTCGAAGGCCAACCGACCCGTTACCGGCTTCCCCGAGTGTTCGGTGGCCAGGTAGCCGGTATGGCGATGGAGGCCGCATCACAGACTCTGTCCGAACCCTGGCCGGCACACTCGGTCCAGTGCCAGTTCCTGCGTCCGGGTAGCGCGGACCGGCCGATCCGATTCGCCGTCGAACGCGTACGAGACGGCGGTTCATTCGCGAGCCGGAATGTCGACGCGTACCAGGGCGATGTTCGACTGTTCTCGGCACGCATGTCCTATCATCGCGAGGAAGTGGACGGATTCGACCACCAGCTTCCGGTCCCGAGCACCACGCCGCCGGACGACCTGCACAGCGCAGCCGAACTGGCCCATGATCGACCCGACGAGTGGCCCCAGTTCTACCGCGAGTGGGAGCAACTCGACATCCGGATCGTGCCCACGGGACCAGCGAGCGCCCCGGCGAGCACTACCGGTCTTACTGCACACTCTCAGGTATGGATGCGGGCGGTCGAGCCACTCCCTACCTCCAGACAGAACACACACAATGCCCTACTGGCCTGCATCGCAGACTTGACATTCCTTTCTACATCGCTCCTCCCTCACGGCCTTCCTCCCACTCATCCAGGCGTGATGATCGCCTCCCTGGATCACTGCGTGTGGTTTCATCGGCCATTCAGGGTCGACGAGTGGCTCCTCTACGACCAGGTGTCGCCCACGGCCTACGGCGGGCTGGGGTTGTGCCGGGGCGCGTTCTACACCGCGGACGGGGTCCACGTGGCCTCGGTACTTCAGGAGGGCCTCATTCGCCCTGTGTCGTGAGACTCAGTGGGGCTGCAGGCGACGATGTCGAGCACAGGCACATCCAAGTGGCTCTTCCGAGATGTTTTGTAGCGGGAGCCAGCGGCGCGATGGAGACGGTGGCCTTCTGTGCCGTTCGACTGTTCGACCGGCAAGCCTCAACTACTTGACATGCCTTCGCATCGAACGGGGCACTTCCCGTAGACCCACCCCGGTTTCGGCCATCGATCGACGGTGAACCTGCAGCAGCGACCGTAAAGCTGATGGCTGAGGCGGTTCCTGCGTGGCCGAGGGTAGTCGACTGACTCGCCAGCCTATGAGACGAGTGAGAGGCTTGCGCTGGTCCACTCCAGCCCAGTAACGCATGCAGGCATCGCGGATTCCTTGCTCGGCCAATATGGCTCCGCGGCAGTTCGACTCCAGTCGGTATCCAACACATCCATTGGCTGCCATCACTTTCCCTCTACGCACGGAGGGGGCTCGGGCCCCGGAGGAGTCCGAACGCGTCAGCGAAAACCTCGAGACGCGGGTGCCCAATTGCCGCTTCACGACGTAGACGACCGAAACTGATCGCCATCGTGATGAAGCGGCCACCGGGTCTCAGCAAGTCCCTCGTCTCACGCATCAGACGAATGAGCGCCAGATTGTTGGTCTCGATGAATTGGGCAACATCTTGCGACTGACATCGGAACGTATCGGCGAGTGGCCACATCGGCCGTCCACCATATTTTTGCCGAGCTTTATCCGGAGACCGGCACTCGAGCACCGTTCACCGAACTCGCTGCGTCGGATACCAGGAATTCGATCGTCTCGGCAACCCGCTCGGGTGACACCCATCCATGACGTGAGGCCTCTGGTTGCGATGCACGGTTACCGGGGGTGTCGATCACCGACGGCACGATGACATTGGCTCTGACTCCGGAGTCGCGATACTCCACAGAAAGCGCGTTCACGAACGCCCACACGGCCGCTTTGGCCGTGATATAGCCGGCGGCTCCCGCGAACGGAGTGAAGGCAGAACGCGCCGAGACTCCCACGATCGAGCCACCGCCCGCTTCGATCAGCGACGGAAGTGCGGCTTGCGTGAGCAGGTAGAGTGGCCGAAGATTCAGCTGCATCATGCGGTCGAAATCATCGATCGACGTATCAGCAATTAAGTCGCCCATGGCAAACCCTCCGACCAGGTTCACGACGGCCTTCAACGGTGCCTCTGAGTTACGTTGCGCTGCAACGATGACGGCCCGGACCTGCTCTTCAACGAACAGGTCTGCCCTGCACAGAGTAATTAGTTCCGACTGCGGCAACCGTTCGAGTTCCGCCTCAGCGATCCATGGCACAACAACATGCCATCCGGTGTCGATGAGTTTCCTGACGACAGCGACACCCAGTCCCCCGCTGCCTCCCGACACGATTACCGTGTGCTTCGCCACCGGTCTTCCCTTCGAGTCCTTAGCCATTCGCCGTTCAGAAAGCGACCCTGCTCACAGTTTCTGCTACGAGTGCAGGCTTGTCCTGCCCCTCGATCTCCATCGTCTGACCGACGATCATCTGGAGTGATCCATCCTGCAATGCTTCTGCCGATAGCAGCTTCGCACGAAGGCACAAGCGCGAGCCGACTGTCACAGGGTTGATGAACCGCACCTTGTTCGAACCGTAATTGATGCCCATCTTCGAACCTTTGATCTCGAAGATCTGCCACCCGAGCATCGGTACCAGCGACAGCGTCAGATAGCCGTGTGCGATCGGGCCGCCGAACGGGCTCTCCGCTGTCGCGCGTTCGACGTCGACATGAATCCACTGGTGGTCACCGGTCGCATCGGCAAATCGGTCGACGCGGTCCTGGGTGATCTGGATCCACTCGCTGATGCCGAGTTCGTCGCCTACTGCGGCGCAGATGTCGTCAATCGAGGTGAATGTGCGCATGTGAACTATCCTTTCGCGGTCGTGTGCGGAACAAGGCCGATCAGTTTTTCCAGTCGTGCACGATGGTGTGCTGGAGACCCGAAGAGCAACTCCGAGGCCTTCGCTCGCTTGAAGTAGAGGTGGGCGTGATGTTCCCAGGTGAACCCGATGCCGCCGTGCATCTGAATACTCTCGGCGGCGATGTGGTAGAAGGCCTCCGAACAGTAGGTCTTCGCAATGGCCGCTGCCTGAGGAAGGTCGGGAGAGTTCTCCTCGACGGCCGTACTTGCGTAGGTGGCTGCGGATCTCGCCGACTCGAGTTCGACGAGCATGTCCGCGCACCGATGCTTGAGTGCTTGGAAGGAGCCGATCGGGCGCCCGAACTGGTTCCGCACCTTCAGGTACTCGACTGTTCGCTCCAATACCTCCGCGGCCGCACCTACCTGCTCGCACGCCAGCGCGACCGAGGCGACGTCGGCAACCCGCTCCAGGATCTCTCCCGCGGCACCAGCGCGCCCTAACGGACGCGCGAGCGCCTCGCCGAGCTCCACCCGTGCGAAGCTCCTCGTCTGGTCCATTACCGTCAGTGGAGTGATGTCGACCTCCGTCTGTGGAAGATCGACGACAAAGAGTGAATGTCCGGATTCGGTATTGGCCGCTACGATCACGAAGTCCGCACACATCGCATCGAGTACGTACGCCTTCGCGCCGGTCACGCGCCACCCGTCGTCGCTGTGTCGAGCGGTGGTCCGTCCGTTCGGGGCGATCACCAAGTCGTCATCGCCGGCGGCCAGGGTGCCCAGTCGCGCACCTTCTGCCAACCCGGGCAGCAGCTCGGCGCACAGCACGTCATCCTCCGACAGCAGGAGTGTGTACGTCGCCAGCACGCTCGACGAGAGCAGCGGCGCGGCCAGCAGGGACCGCCCGCTCTCCTCCAGCACGATACCCAATTCGCCGAATCCAAATCCGGCACCACCGAACTTCTCGGGTATCACCAGTGCCGGAGCACCAATCTGTTCGGACAGAGCCGACCATGCAACCGGGTCGAAAGACTCCGTCGTGCCCATCAGTTCTCGCACCTGCGCCTCGGACGAGTGCTTGGTCGTGAACGCCTGCATGACTTCGCGCAGTGCCTGTTGTTCTGCGGTCACCGTGAATCCCATGAATACCCTTTCGGCTCTCGTCGACGTGTGCTCACGTGCGTATGCACCGCGTGTCGGCGACTCCGTCTGGGAACCGTTCGCGTGTGCGGCGAGGGCACCCCGAGGGACGTGTCACCCGTTGACTCTTCGAAACTTGATCGGCACTTCGAATCCCACCAGCGTCTCGTGGGGTGCCGACACGACTTGATCTCTGTGCAAGCCAGCGACGTCCCGGTTCCGCCAGAGCGGAACCGGCGATGCCCTCATCGGACCAGGATGCTGACCGCGCCGGTTCCTGGCGAACCGTACAGGTGGGTGTACCCCACCGAGGGAACCTCCTCGATCTGACGGGTGCCGGCCTGGCCACGCATCTGCAAGACGACTTCGCGGATCTGACGGAGGCCCGAGGCACCAATCGGTTCACCGTTCGCGATCAGCCCGCCATCGGTGTTGACCGGCAGTACGCCGGTGATCTCGGTGTGTCCCTCAGCGATGAGCTTCTCCTGGTCGCCGTCGGCGCAGAATCCGTTCTCCGCCAGATGCATGATCTCGGAGCCGGCGTCCGTGTCTTGCAGTTGCGCGACCCCGACATCACTCGGTTCCACTCCGGCGATCTCGAATGCTGCACGCGAGGCATCGACAGTGGGGCTCGGCGCTCCGGTCAGCGGAAGCGAGGTGCTCTGCATCTCGAACGCTCCCTCTCGCCGACTCCTGAGAACCGACGCACTCAGTGTAATCGGCGTCGAGGCGTACTTGCGCGCCAGATCGGATCTGCACAGCACGATAGCGGCTGCACCCTCGTCCGGGGCGCAGTACATATACTGTGTGAGTGGGTAATTCAGGTACCGCGCCGACAGAATCTCCTCTTCGGACATCGGTTTCCGGCGCCATGCCATCTCGTTGTGTTCACCGTTACGCATGTTCTTGGCGGCGACCCGAGCGAGGGTCCGCGGAGAGATGCCGTAATCGCTCATGTAACGATTGATCTTCATCCCGAAAAAGTGCGTGGTGAGGAAGAGCCCGGTCTGCGCATACCAGTCCGGCAGCCCGAGCACGGAGGGATCCGCGGAGAAGGCACCCTTCGGATGCTTGTCGAATCCGACGGCGACCGCGATATCGGCCTCACCGTGTTCGATTGCTTTGGCTGCCATCGAGAGTGAGGTGTTGGCCGTCGCGCAGCCGTTGAATACGCCGTAGACGGGGATCCCAGTGAGTCCCATCTTCCCGACGATCGAGTCTGGATTGGAAACCTCCAGACTGCCCGCAAATCCCATCTGCACGTCAGACCAGGAGATCCCGGCATCACGGAGCGCCGAATGCAGGGCCTCCGCGCCCATGTCGAGAGCGGACTTACCCGGGAACCGCCCGAAGGGGTGCATCCCCACCCCGATGATTGATACCGCCGCCATCACTGTTCTCCTTCTGCGCTGTCCGTCACCGGAGCGAAAGCAAAGGTGTCACCGCCAGCAAAAGGCACGACGACAACGCGCATACGGCCGTCGATCGTCAACTCGTCGGGATTGCACGTCGTCAGCCTGCCCTCGACGAGGAGCCCCTCCGGGAACTTCACATAACCCACACCGAATGGTCGAAATTCTCCGTCGGGCAGCGCCGGGGGAGACGGAGGCGGAAACTCCTGGCTTGTCCACGTGTAGAGCAGGCCTTCCGGTGCCAGCTCTACGACTTCCTGATCGGGCTCAGCAGGAAAGACCAGGTGATCCGACGTGGCGGACCTCGAAGCGATTAAATACACACGGTCACCGTCGACCCTGAACAAGTCGGCCGGCGCTACGAACGTCGTCATGTCTAAACAGTATCATCAGCTAAACTATTAATCTATACGCCGTTGGCCTTCCAACCACTTGTAATGCGACTCGAAGTGGGTGGCTGGACGTTTGATCATGATGGCGTCGGCCTCCGCCACGATCGTCTCTGAACTCTCGAGCTCCAGGGTCGCCTTGATGAACACCCTTCTGCCCTCGCGTTCGGTGATCCACGCCCGACCAATCAGCTGCCAACCAATTGGCACCGGACGAACGAACCTGACAGTCAGCGTCCCCGTGACTGCAAATTCTGCGTTCATCGTCAGCGTGTGCCCAGCCAGTTCGTCCATGACCGCAGCCGTCCACCCGCCATGCGCGACCTTCGGACCTCCTTCTTCGGTCGGGGGACACACCACACGGCTGATCACGGCACCGGTCTCGTTGAGTTGTTCGCTCTCGATCCCGAGCCTGCAGCGATTCAACCGACGGCACCCGTGGCACAGGCTCATTCCGCCAGGCGAAGTTGGCGCATAGAACGGTGAGGATGGATCGCTCTGGTCCACCGATGCTGGCGGCTGTTCGACATTGTTCCGGCCGGTCGTGGACACAAGGCCCCTTTCGACGCTGAGACGCCGCACCGATTCAAGTGCAGCGTGGAGATACGGAAAGTAGGCCATAACCGAGGGAGCCTCTTGGAGACCGGAAACAATCGGATAATCTCGGGGCTACAACTGGCCAGTGAAGCAAGAAGCAGCTAGATGTGCTCGAGTGCGCTGACGAGCACCGATGCGAGGGCGGCGCAGGAGCCAAGGCTCACCTGCCGGTGAGTGCGGCGACAACCGGGATACCTGCCCCGGACGCACGGGATGCCGTGCGTCCGGCTGCTGTGGTCTATCCGGTCCCCGACTCGGTCGCTCATCACCACACCTTGGCGGACTCGGAATGCGACATCAGTCCTGCCCGCATTGTGTGCACTGAGCTGTCTCCGGGCGGGTTGCGGCGGTCGCCGCACCGCCTGCTATCGGAGGTTCTCGTAAATGGTGGCGTTCGCGGTTCCACCACCCTCACACATGGTCTGGAGTCCGAATCGGCCACCGGTGTGCGCGAGATGGTTGATCAGCGTTGCGGCCAGGCGAGCGCCTGATCCCCCGAGCGGATGCCCGAGTGCGATAGCGCCTCCAAGTGGGTTCAGCGCACTGTCCGGCACCCCAGTCTCTGCCTGCCACGCCAGTGGAACCGACGCGAAAGCTTCATTGACTTCGAAAGCATCGATATCCTCGATAGACAATCCCGCACGCTTCAACACAAGTCGTGTCGCGGGGATCGGACCGGTCAGCATCTTGACCGGATCGTCACCCGTGACGACGGCAGTGTGGATCCGTGCCAAAGGCCGGATCCCCAGTTGCATAGCCTTTTCCGAAGTGGTGATCAGCAGTGCCGCCGAACCGTCGGAGATCTGTGACGCGTTACCGGCGGTGATCACTCCCCCGTCCAAAAATGGAGCCTTGAGGGTCGCCAGTTTCTCGACCGTCGACCCGCGTCGAATACCTTCATCAGCGCTGACAATATTGTCTTGAACCCTCACAGGCACGATCTCGTCGTCGAAGTATCCACTGTCCTGCGCCTGTGCGGCCCGTTCGTGTGAACGCACGGAGTACTCGTCGAGCTGTGAGCGGGACAACCCCCACTCGCGAGCGATCAGCTCGGCTCCGGCACCCTGGTTAAACCGTCCGCCGAATCCGGGAGCCGAAAGTGCGTCGGCGTATCGACGCACCGCCGGCCCACCCATTTCACCTGTTCCCTCCACAGTGGCCGCGCCCATCGGAACACTCGACATCATCTCGACTCCACCCGCGACGACGACGTCGGCATGACCGGCAATCACTGTTGCCGCGGCGGTGGAGATGGCCTGCTGTGAGGAGCCGCATTGACGATCGACTGTGAACCCGGGGACGCTCTCGGGCCAGCCTGCGGCCAGCACACCCATTCGTGCGACGTTCCCGGACTGCTGGCCCACGCTGATTACATTGCCCCAGTGCACGTCTTCGATGATGGAGGGGTCGATTCCCGCCCGTTCGACGAGCGCGTTCAACACCTGTGCAGTCGTGTCAACCGCATGAAGGGCCGACAATCCTCCCCCACGCTTTCCAATCGGCGTCCGCGCCAGCGCAACTACAACTGCATCCCTCATAATTTTCCCGTCCTCAGCCGGCCGATCGACGGCCGGGTTTCAGCTTAATCAGTTCACTATATAGCGAAAGGGGTGTGCGTCAACCAGGACGGCCTCCCAGACTGGGCGGGCCGTGTCAGGAGCGGTGCCGGTGGGCCACCCGCTGCTCGCCATGCAGACTGTGCGGACTATATCGAAAAACGCCGAACCCAATTTGTCACACTGCTGAGGCGGCACTAACGCGAGTTGAACGGCCACTCCCGACCTGACACCGCGCGGTTCACGCTCGCCACGAAGTCCCGACCGCGATTCTGGTCGAAACGCTCACCATCCACATAGCAGAAGAGTCCTCAGCGGTGACGAGTGTCTACACCGCCAACGTCAGCAAGCGAACCGGGCTATCGCGAAGACCTCGACGTACTTCGCACGTGCCTCCTCCACACCCGATAGTGAAGCGCCGCAATAGGGTCAAAGATTGCGCGAGATTCAGTTTTTGCTCATCAAAAGTGATGCCGCGCCACCGCTCGTCGGCGACGATGCGGCAACGAGCGGTGGTGACGAGGCAAACGTTTCGTGGGCCCGACGTGCTCGACGGGGTATGGTTACAGCTTGGCCCAACGTCCGCGCAGACAGTCATATTTCGCGACTCGACGACGAGCTGAATCTCGCGCCACCGAGCAGGACCGACGAATCCGATCCGGTCGGCCGCACGGATTATCTGCGCGACTCTCAGTTGGCGTGCAACCTGGCGAGCCGAAGCCCTTCGTCGCGAGTCGGTGCGACTGTTTGCCACCGCTCGCACGAGCACGCACACCGAAACCCTCCCTCGGTGAGCGGCACGACCGACTGCACGTCGCAACTGCCGTCGGCGATCGCATCCTGCATCATCTCGAGCGGAGAGTCGTACATGACGTTCTCGGACATATCAGCCTCGCCTGTCATGCCGCGGGAACTGCCGGCAGTCCGGGAAACAGCTCGTTGAACGCCCCGACCGTGATCCTCTCTCTGACCACCGGGTCGGCATCGCGGAAGAGTCCGTGAAGCGTTTCTTGCGTGTGGCCGTAGGTGCCTTCCATATGCGGATAGTCACTACCCCACAACACATTGGTGTAACCCATATGGGTGGCGGCCATTACTGCGGTTGCGTCATGCTGGAAAGACGCATAAACCTGCGAGTAAAGGATTTCGCGCGCCGAGCGCTTCAGCTTGTGCCGGATGGCGGAGTCATGTTGACGATAGCCCTCCTCCATCCTGTCTGCGATGAACGGCACCCACGTGGCACCGCCCTCGGCAACCAAAACCTTCAGGTCTGGGTGACGATCGAGCGCTCCACTGGCGACCATCTTCATCGCGGCCCGCTGCCCGCCGAAAGAAGTTTCGGTGAAGTTGAGGATGAACCCGCCCGGACCACGGTATTTGATCTCGCCGTTCGTGTTTCCGGTCGAAAGATCGACCGGGTCAGTACCGATATGAAACGCGATCACGATACGCGCCCGCTCTGCGGCAGCCCAGAACGGTTCCCAATCCTCGTGGTGGTAGTCCTTTTGCATCGGGTGCGGGGTGACCGGCAAGAAGACTGCGCGGTAACCCATCTCAGCAACACGCTCGAGTTCAGCTACCGCGTCGCCCACGTCCAACGTCGACACCTGCGCAGTTGCAACCAGCCGATCGTGAGGCTTCTCGATTGTTTCCCACGCCCAGTCGTTACTCACTCGCAGAGCTTCACGCAGCACCTCCGGGGTCCTGAACGATGAACTCCACATGCCGAGTGAAGGGAACACGAGTTCTGCCCAAATGCCCTCTTGATCGAGGTCGGCCATCCGCTTGTCCACGTCACGAGCACCTGGAGCGCGCATCGACGATTCGATGAACTCCTGAGCCTTCATCGTCGGGAGCTTGCGCCGGAACGACATGCCATCGATGTGCACGGTCTCCCACTGACCATCGGCATCCTTGACAGTTCGAGGAACCAGGTCGGCAAGCCGCGCCGGGAGATTATCCCGCCAAAGATCCTCAGGCTCGAGGAAATGCGAATCGGCGGAGTTTGCCCATATCTTGGTCGGCATTACGTACCTCCTGAGGTAGTTGTGTCTGCCCTTGTCCTGTGAAACACCCGCCCTTCGCACAGCGAACGCGGGCGGCGCATGAACGGGCGCGGGAGACTCAGAGCGGATAGCGTATTACTTTACACTGTAATTTAATGGATCTGACCGGTCTTGTAAAGGCTTCGCGTTGATTCCCTGCCATCGACGGGCGAAGGACGAGTCCGGGCGCCCAAGGGCGCCGAAATTCCCTCGGACTGTGGTAGCTACGGCGTACTACCCGGCGCTAATCGTGCGTCCGCTCCACGACCCAGGCTGCCACTTGTGTCCGGGAGGTGAAACCCAGTTTGGCCAGGATGTGCTCTACATGCCCTTGCGCGGTGCGGGGGGAGATCACCAGGCGGTCGCCGATGGCCTGGTTGGTCAGGCCTTCGGCGATCAGATCAGCGACTTGGCGTTCCCGCTTGGTCAGCCGCGTCGACGCCTCGGAGGTGGGGGCCGGGTTACTGGGCGGTTGCTCGTGGAGGGCGTAGGCGATTGCCGCGTCGAAGCCGAGCTGTTCACCCTTGTGGTGCGCCGCTGAGAATGCTTTATCACCCAGTTTGCGCCGGGCATTCCGCCTAGATTCCTGCTGGTAGAGAAGTAGGTTGGAATGTATGACCACAGCACTTCCCATCGACTGCGCCAACCCGTCTGCGGCCCCCATCAGAACTGCGGCCCGAGTTGCGTCACGTTGTTCGCAGGTGATCCAAGCGAGCGCTTCGAGGGAAGACACGGCGACGCGTGGACTGTGGATGCGCCGGGTCAGCTCCAATGATTGCCTCAGCAGCCGCACTGCGCGATCGGTGTCGCCCTGCCGCCACACGGCGATGCCTAGGGCCCACAGTGAGAGGGATCGAAACAACAACTCACCGTGGGCTTCCGTGATCGCAAGAGCTCGTTCGTGGGTCTCGATCGCCTGCTCCGTCAAACCGCGCATTCCACGGGCAAGCCCTAACGAGTACAGCAGGCTGACTTCGAGGGTGCGCTCCGGGTGTTCACTGAATGTGGGCAGGGCAGTTTCGAGCAGAGTGCACGCGCGGTCAGGATCGCCACTGATGAGTGCCAACGTTCCTTCGGCGAAGAGACCTAACGCCCGTATCATCGGGTCATCCGTGTGCGCGGCGAGCGCGTGTCCTTCCTCGACAAATTTCGCTCCAGTCTGAAGGTCGCGCTGCATGATCGCCGTCACGCTGGCGCAGTAGAGTCCCTTTGCCCACTCGAGCGTCGGTGGGCCGCTCTGGCGGACGAGCAGATCCCCCAGCCAGCGCCGCCCCTCGCTGTAGAAGCCCTCAGTTCCCCAGAACAGAAACAGCGCGGCAGCGGTACGCAGACCGGCGGCGGGATTGTCGTCGAGGCTGAATTCGAGGGCCTCTCGCAGGTTCGGTTGCTCCCGCTGCAGGCGGGCGATCCAGTCGAGTTGGCGGGCGCTGATCCATTCGGCTTCCGATTCAAGCGCCAATGCCTCGTACCAGTCCCGGTGCCGGCGACGCAATGCGTTGCTCTCGCCGGTCTGCACGAGTTTGTCGTAGCCGTATGCCCGGAGGGTCTCGAGCATCCGGAACCGCACCACCGACCCGGTTTCTTCCCGGATGAGGATGGACTTGTCTACCAGGGAGGTCAGGGTATCGAGGAGCTCGTCCCGGTCGAGGCCCTCGCCGCACACATGCTCGCCGGCGTCGAGTTCGAAGCTACCCGCGAACACCGCTACCCGCCGCCAGACCAGTTGTTCACCGGGGCTGCACAACTCGAAGCTCCAGTCGATACACCATCGTAGGGTTTGCTGCCGCGTCGGCGCGCCTCGGCTGCCGCGGGTGAGCAGGGCGTAGCGGTCGGTCAGCCGCTGCAGGATCTGTGCGGGCGACATCGCCCGCAACCGAGCCGCGGCCAGTTCGATCGGCAGCGGAAGCCCGTCGAGGCGGTGGCAGATTCCGGCCACCGGCGCCGCATTGTCCTCGGTGAGCATGAATCCGGGGACGGCGGCAGCGGCGCGCTCGGTAAACAGCGTCACCGCATCGTATCTGGGCAACCCTCGCAGCGAGGGTTGCCGCTCCGGATCAGGGACCGACAGTGGGGGGACCCGGAACACCGCCTCCCCGCCGATACCGAGAGGTTCGCGGCTGGTGGCGAGAATCCGCACACCAGGGCAGGTCTGCAGCAGCAGACTGGACAGCTCCGCCACGGCGTCCACCAGGTGTTCGCAGTTGTCGAGGACCAGCAGAGGTTCTCGCGGGGTGAGGAACTCGATCAGCACCTCCCGCAGCGGCCTCGTCGAGTGGTCCCGCAATCCCACTGCTCCGGCGACGGCGTCGACCAGCGCCGACTCGTCGCGCAGTTCCCCCAACTCGACCAGGCGCACACCGTCGGCGTAGTCGCGTTGCACCGCTGCCGCGACCCGAAGTGCGAGCCGCGTCTTGCCTACACCCCCGATCCCAGTCAAGGTGACGAGCCGGGACCCGGTGAGCAGGTTCTTCGTCTCGGTCAGCTCGTGTCGGCGGCCGATGAAACTGCTCAGTTCCAGGGGCAAATGTCCCGTCGCCCCCAGCACGGAAGAAGGTGGCCCTTGCCCGCTGAGCGTAGACACATGCCGTCCGTTTCCCTGAGCATCGGACTCCTCGCGCAGGGCCATCTCGTCAACCGGCAGACCGTGTTGCCGTTGTAGGGTGCGCAGTTCCTCCCCGAACTCGGCGGCACTGGCGGGACGCTGACCAGGAGTCCGGAACATCGCCCAGGCAATCGTGTCGGACACATCGTCGGGGATCCCGTGTTCTCGCAGATCGGGCGCCTCCTGAGTGGTAATCCGCAGGAACTGGGCTATCACCTGCTCCCCGCTGTGACGCTCGTACGCGGCATGACCGGTCAGCGCACTGAACAGGGTCGCGCCCAGGCCGTAGACGTCGGCGGCCCGGCTCGGCGGATCACCACCGAGGACCTCCGGCGCGGTATACGCAGGCGACCCGGTGACCGCACCGGTGGCGGTCTCGAATCCACCGGTGATGTGCGCGATACCGAAATCCGCCAACTCGGGTTCGCCGTAGTCGGTGAGCAGGATGTTCGCTGGTTTGACGTCGCGATGGAGGATGCCGAGTCGGTGCGCCGTCTCGATCGCACCCGCCATCTTCACCCCGAGCCGCAGTGCCTCCCCCAAAGTTAGCGGACCGCGGCGACGGATCCGCACTTCGAGGGAATCCTGCGGGTGATACGGCATCACGATGTAGGGACGACCGCGGTCGGTGGCGCCGACCTGCAAAATGCCCACGATGTTCGGGTGACCGGTCAGCCGGCCCATCGCCTGTTGCTCCCGGAAGAACCTCGCCCGGTTCTCCTCGTCGAGCTCGACGGTGAGAACCTTCACCGCGACCGTGCGGTCCAGGTCCGCCTGGATGCACCGGTAGACGACGCCGAAACCGCCGCGACCGATCTCCTCGGCATCGTCGAAGCCGATGCGCGCCAGCTCCGCGGCGGGCGACGGCGGATACCGCTGAGTGTCGAGCGGATCACCTGCACCCATCGGACGGTCTACTCACTCCGTCGCTCACGTCATAAGACACTGGACCCGACGGTACGTCCAGCGCCCATTCACCCGTGGACTCACCTTTCGATGGCGCCCTCTCGAGGATATCCCTGACGGAGATCGGTGTGGGCCTCCGCGCATGTCTACTTTCCGGCCGAGTCCCACACATCGGCGGCGGGTGGTCCCTCGACGAGGAGGTCACCGTCCCGGGGGATGAACATGCCGATGCCGACGGCGAGCAACCCGGCGGCCGCGGCGATCCCGAAGACGGCCGCGTAGGCGGCGGCCGTGGGGTACTCAACTCCCGCAATGTGCATCACCGATGCGGTCGTCAAAGCTGCGACGACCGCGCTGCACGTCGACGTACCGAGGGACCGAGCCAAGGTATTGAGGCTATTTGCCGCGGCAGTTTCCGTGGTGGGGACCGCGCGCATGATCATCGCAGGAATCGCGCCGTAGGCGAACGCAGCACCGACCGAGGTCACCGTTGCCGCCACAATCACGACGACGAGATGAGGTGGGGTGACGGCGCGGACGAGATTGGTGGCCATGAGGATCGTGGTGCCGATCAGGAAGGTCCTTCGGGGACCACAACGGTGGGACAGGTAGGCGGTCACCGGGGAGAACGCGACCATCATCAGACCGGCGGGGAGCAGCGCGAGACCGCTGAGGGTCAACGACATCCCGTACCCGTAACCGGTCTCGAGGGGGGCCTGGAAGATCTGGGCACTCACCATGAAGGACGTGAACATGGCGAACCCGACGAGGATCGAGGCGATGTTGGTCAGAAGTATCGGACGGCGTGCGGACACGCGCAGGTCCACCAACGGCTGCCGAACTCCGGCCGCACGCGTTGCCGAGGTGAGCCGTAGTTCGTAACTACCCCACACCAGGAACAGCGCTGCCGCCCCGGCGAACAGTCCGAGTACCGGTCTGCTCCCCCAGCCCCATCCGTTGCCCTGGGTGATGGCGAGCAGCAGGCACACCAATGCCGCGGTCAACCCGAGGGCGCCGAGCAGGTCGAACTTGCCGCCGGAACGGACCGGTGATTCGGGCACCACCGTCCAGATCGCGCCCATTCCGAGCACTCCGATCACCGCGGCACCACCGAAAAGCCAATGCCAGCTCAGATGTTCGGCGACGACACCGGTCAAGGGCAGCCCGATTGCCCCGCCTGCGCCCAGCGTGGAACTCATCAACGCGATCCCACCGGCCACCCGCCTCGGTGGGAGTTCATCACGCATGATGCTGATGCCGAGTGGTACGGCTCCGACCGCCGCACCCTGCAGGGCACGGGCGATCAACACTGCGGCGAAGGTGTTGAAAAGCGCGCCGAGGGCACTACCCGTCGCCATCACCGCCAGCGCGATCAGCAACAGCCGCCGCTTGCCGTACATGTCTCCGAGCCGACCGAGAACCGGTGCACAGACGGCGCCGGCGATGAGGTTGATCGTCACCAGCCACACGGCCCCGCCGGGTGTGGTGTGCAGCAGCCGCGGGAACTCCGGCAGCAGTGGCATCACGATGGTTTGCATCAGCGAGACCGCAATGCCGCACGATGCCAGGGCGAGGACGACCAGCCTGCCTGACCCAGCACGGGCCTTTCTCCGAGATGGACGTGCGAGGAGAGAGGGCCGCCGCTGCACTTCTCGAGAGGCCGGCGGATGCCATCGACTCGACCGCTCCCCCGCTGCGCCGGCGCGCGAAACTGTACTCATACCACCGCGGTCACTTGCGTAGGATCAGGCTCAGCGCCTCGGACCGCGAGGCGGCACTGGACTGCAGAAGCCCCCGGACCGCCGAGGTCGTCGTCACCGCTCCCGGCTTGCGGATTCCGCGCATCGCCATACACAAGTGCTCGGCCTCGACCACCACGATCGCACCCTGAGGGCTGAGTTTGCGCATCACGGCGTCGGCGATCTGGCTGGTGAGACGCTCCTGCACCTGCGGTCGCTTCGCGTAGAGGTCGACGACCCGGGCGATCTTGGAGAGGCCGGTGATCCGGCCGGAGCTACCCGGGATGTATCCGACGTGCGCCAGGCCGTGGAACGAGACCAGATGATGCTCACACATGGAGTAGATCGGAATATCCCGAACGAGAACCAACTCGCGGTGGCTTTCGTCGAAGGTGGTGCTCAGAACATCGTCCGGATCGGTGTAAAGACCGGCGAACATTTCCCGATAGGAGCGGGCAACACGGGCGGGAGTGTCGATCAACCCGGGGCGGTCGGGATCTTCACCTACGGCCAGGAGCAGTTCTCGTACCGCCCTTTCGGCACGCGGTTGGTCGAACACTCGATCCTTCACGAGCGTTCCGGATTCAGAGGGGTGGCGATTCACCGACATACCGACTCCTTCGAGACGTCAACGACAGGGCGTCACCGGAAAGGCATTTGGACTGCCCGCCCGAACGGCGTACGCGACCCGGATCCGCCATGCACCGGCGTCCGGGAGGTGAGATGGTGTGAGGTCGCGCGACACCGGAGCACGCTAGTGTCATCGCCGGACGAGCCGTGCCCCGCGGAACAGCTGAAACTGGAATTCAGCGCTCCTCCGCTGGCACGGGAGGGCGGAAGAACACGGCGACCTGTCCGACACCCGCACCCAGGCCGATGACCAGGGCGATGACCAGACCCCACCACTGATCGACCCCGGAGCCGAGGCCGATCAGATGATCCACCGAAAGCCTGCCGGAACCGGTGACAGCGACACTGAGCGCCACGCAGGCCAACACGAAATTGTATTCCCACCCGTTACCGACGATGAAGAAGCCGCTGTCGCGATGCACCGTCCAGGCAGCAACCACCATCAGCGCGATCATCGCCGCGGCCGCCAACGGGGTGAGCAACCCGAGGGCGAACAGTACGCCGGCGCCGATTTCGGTGAATGCCGCCAACGGTGCGTGCAACCGCCCCGGCCGCATCCCGATCGAATCGAACCAGCGGGCAGTTCCTGCCAGGCGACCCCCACGGAAGATCTTCGCGTAGCCGTGGGCGGCGAGCGTCACCCCGACGGTGACTCTCAGGATCAACAGTCCTACGTCGATGGCAGTCGTCATGTGTTTCGCCCTCCCTGGGACCGGGTGCCGACAAGGGCCACCATTTACTTTACAGCGTAAATCTTACGCTACACGTTCGGCCGTACGTTTCTCAGGCGTCGGAGCGGAACTACATCTCCAAACAACCGGCGGTGTTCTAGCGCGGCCGTGCTTTCGCGTTGCCAAACGGCTCGGGGCATTACCGTGAGCGGATGACGAACCCCGGCACGCCCCTCCTTCTCGATGTCCTGCGCACCGAAGGGCAGCGCATCGCGTCGATGCCGGCCGACGCCCTTGCCGCGCCGGTACCGTCGTGCCCGGGCTGGACGCTCGAACACGTGGTCCGGCACACCGGCAAAGTCCACCTATGGGTGACCGCCGTGATGCAGGCAGGCCCCGGAGCCGCCCTCGACCAGGCTCGACCGGCGCGGCAGATGCCACGGGGACCGGAGTGTCTCGACGCCTACCGCTCGGCTCACGAGGCGATGATGGCCGAGTTCGAGCAGCGAGATCTCGATGAGCCCGCACCCACCTTCGTCGGACCGGCAACCGCGCGGTGGTGGGTTCGCCGACAGGCCCACGAGGCGACGGTCCATCGTTTCGACGCCGCCGATGCCGTCCACACGGCCGGTGGGCCACTGCCCGAACCCGCAGACCCCACCGCAGCGGCCGACGGCGTCGACGAGTGGATTCAGGCCATGGCCTCACGATTCCTCGGCGCGGGACAGGTGCCCGAAAGCCTGCTCGGCCGCACCGTACACATGCACGGCACCGACACCGGTGACGCCGAGTGGCTGCTGGCCTTCACCGACGACGGCATGTCCGTCACGACCGAACACACGAAAGCCGACGTCGCGTTGCGCGGCTCCGCGCAACAACTACTCCTCGCAGTGTGGCGGCGGCGGCCGCTCGACAGCCTCCAACTCTTCGGCGACGAAGCCGTTGCCGAAGCCCTCCTCGACACCGTGCAGGTCTGAGGCCTTCCACCCGGGCACCGGAGCGAGTCAGCTCGATCCCATGTCTGCCGATCGCCAGTGCTCGGGCCGGAGGTAGATCGCAACCTGCTCGCCGAGTTGAGCCTTGGCGAAGTGGAGGTAGGCGTCGACCTTCTCCGGCGCGAGATAACGCTGAGCCATCTCCCGCATCATGTCGTCCGTTCCCGGGACGGTTCGCGTCACCGCGCCCTCGACGGAGACGTATCGGACGGTGGGTTCCACTCGTTCGACCATCATCGTGAATCGCCCGGCCGCCTCGATGAGGCGCGCCTTCTCCGACCCGGGGCCGGTGAGCACCCACACTTCGCCACCGGGGTGGTACTGGTACCAGATCGGGACTGCCAGGGGTCCGCGGTGCTCGCCCGCGGACACCGACAGCGCCGCGATGTGCGGCTCGGCCAGGAACTGTTCGCGCTCGTGCGCAGAGAGTGGCATATCCCGACGGTAGAGGAACCCACCGACATCGTGTTCCGGTAAGCACTGTGGTTCCGCGTGGCTGCGGTCCCGAGTCGACGGATTCAGCCGAGGGTGTTGAATGGGACCCGTCGGTCGGTGCAGCGTCGTTGTCGAGATGATCGGAGGCCGTGATGCCGGGTCCAGTGCCGAGATTGGCTGCGCAAGCCGTTCTCACACCACCGAGTGCGGCATCGCTCTTCCTCGTCGTGGTGGCGGGTGGGTCGCGAGAGGACGCGCTGACGGTCCGCGACGTCGTCGCCGACCTCGAAAGTCTTCTCAAGGCCGTGGGTTTCCGGGAACTGTCGGGATCGTTGTCGTGTGTGGTGGGCATCGGGTCCGAGTTCTGGGACCGGGTGAGCCCAGCGGCCAAACCGGCTCTGCTGCACCGCTTCCTCCCCCTGTCCGGACCCGTCCACAGCGCCCCGTCCACTCCCGGTGACGTTCTGTTCCACATCAAGGCTGCCCGCGCCGACCTCTGTTTCGAGCTGGGCCGCTTGCTCGTCGCCGCGCTCGGGTCCGCTGCCACCGTTGTCGACGAGGTGTCCGGCTTCCGGTATTTCGACGCCCGCGATCTCCTCGGATTCGTCGACGGCACCGAAAACCCCACGGACGCCGACGCCGACGAGGCCGCCCTCATCGGAGACGAGGATCCGGATTTCCGTGGTGGCAGCTACGTGATCGTGCAGAAGTATCTGCACGACATGAGCGCCTGGACGTCGCTCAGCGTCACCGAGCAGGAACGCGTCATCGGGCGTACCAAGCTCGAGAATGTCGAGCTGGACGAGGACGCACAGCCCGGCAACTCCCATGTCGCCCTCAACACGATCGTCGACGATGACGGTGTCGAACACCAGATTCTCCGCGACAACATGCCGTTCGGCAGCCTGGCGGCCGGTGAGTTCGGCACCTACTTCATCGGTTACGCCAGGGATCCGGGCGTCACCGAACTGATGCTGCGCCGCATGTTCCTCGGCGAACCGCCCGGAAATTACGACCGCATCCTCGATTTTTCCACGGCCGTCACCGGCACGCTGTTCTTCGTTCCGAGCCGGGACGTCCTCGAGTCCCTCGCCGATGAGCCGGAGAGCGCCGAGGCGCCATCGAATGCCACCGGCGAAGCCGAACAGCCGGACCCGTACGACCTGTCCTTGAACATCGGTGGTCTCAAAGGAGTATCGCAATGAGTGATTCGAGCAATCTGCACCGCAACCTCGCCCCGGTGACGGAGGCAGCGTGGCAGCAGATCAGCGAGGAGGCGGCCCGTACGTTCAAGCGCCATGTCGCCGGGCGACGGGTCGTCGACGTCGCGGGACCGTTCGGTTACTCCTACTCTGCCCACAACATCGGGCGGGTCACCCCGATCAGTACCTCCGACAGCCGAATTCGGGCACAGCTGCGCCAGGTTCATCCCCTCGTCGAAATGCGTTTCCCGTTCACGCTCAGTCGCGCGGAGGTCGACGACGTGGCCAGGGGCTCTCTCGACTCCGACTGGCAGCCCGTCAAGGACGCCGCGAAGGCCCTCGCGTTCGCTGAGGACCAGTCGATCTTCGACGGGTTCGAGCAGGCCGGGATTCGCGGCATCGGCGCGTCCAGCGACAATCCCGTCCTGAGTTTGCCCGAAGATCCGCTGCTCGTTCCCGACGCCGTGGCCTCGGCATTGTCGGCGTTGCGTCTCGCCGGTGTCGAGGGACCGTACTCGGTGGTGCTCGACGCCGACACATACACGGCAGTCAGCGAGACCCGCGACGCCGGGCACCCGGTGTTCCACCACCTCGACGCCCTGGTCACCGGCGACATCATCTGGGCCCCGGCGATCCGCGGCGGGTACGTGCTCTCCACCCGTGGCGGTGACAACCAGCTGACCCTCGGCGCCGACCTGTCCATCGGCTACGACAGCCACACCGCGACCGACGTGACGCTGTACCTGGAAGAGACGTTCACGTTCTCATCGCTCACCGCCGAGGCCGCCGTGGTTCTCCAACGCTGACACTCTCCACGCCGAGCGTGCGCTTCAGCCGCCGAACAGCAGGTACAGCCCGCCGAAGGTGTACGTGACCATAGTGAGCAGCAGTGCCAGCTGTCCGGTGAGCTGATGCCCCCGCGGCAGGATCCGCACCGATGCGTCGTGTGCCGCAACAACGCCCAGGACGTGCCCGATCAGCACACAGAGCACCTTGATCGACGCGGTCGCGGACGGGTGCTCGGACAGTATGTACGCCACCTCGGCGTTGCCCAGCCCGAGCAGATTCCATCCGCGGCCCAGCGGGTCGGCCAGCAGGATCACCGTCGCCTGACCCTTCTCCACCAGGTACGTCAGGTAATGGGCGAACACGTAGCCGATGATGATCGGGATCAGCGAGTGCGAGAGCAATCCGGGTAGGGCGGCGCGCTGTTGGGGACGTAGGCCGCCCGTCGCCCTGGTGGCCGCCCAGAACGACACTCCGACGAAGCCGATGAAGACGAGCAGTCCGGCGGTGCGCGCCAGCGTCTCGGCTACTGGTCCGCCGGCTGCGTCGAGGGTTCGCTGCCACCATGGAAAGGCGGAGAAGCTGTCGAACGCCGTCGACCCCAGCAGGGTCGCCATCAACGCCACCGACCCGGCGCGCACGGGCATCGACCCCAGATGGTCGAGCGGATTACGTAAGGCGATCCGGCCGTCACCGCGGTTGCGGCTCAGCGGCGACAACCGGGATGCGAGGGTGCTGTAGACCTCGAACGGATCACCTCGCTCGCACCAGCGCTCCCCTGCGAAAACAGCGCCGGCCAACGTCACGACGAGGTAGGCCACACACCAGGTGCGCACGGCGGCAACGGAACCCGGATCCGAATAGGCGAGTTCGAGCCACACGAAAGCGAACAGACCCACCACCGCCGGACGATATCCCCAGGAGTCGCCGTACCGCCGGTTCCGTTCTCCGGGTGAGCGTCCGAGCGCGGCGCACACCATTCGATGCACTGTCCGCACCGGGGACAGCACCCGCCAGATCGGGTCGAACGCCAGCGACACCGCGACCAGGCCCACCCACAGGAGCACGTAGAACACACCGGGCAACGCATTATCCGCGGACGTCGACGGGCCGAAGAACGCGGCCAGAGCCACCCACGCGGTGAGGACGAGCGCTACACCCGCCAGAACGTTCCGGGTGATGGGCGAGTCCGCGAACCGCGTGACCCAGTCGGGGAGGGCGCGGCCGGGGCGGTCGGGATCGAGTTTCGGGGTCTTCCACGCGAAGGCCAGAACGACGAACGACACGGTCAGCGCCCAGCTCGCGCCGATCAGCGCAAAGGTGAAGGGAATCGGAAGATCGGTGGACCCACCGAGCCCGTGTGCGAGCACAGCGGTCATGGACGCACGAGCAGGGTGGCCACCGTCTTGCCGCTCTCGTGCAGTTCCAAGGCGACCTGGCCCGGAACCTCTACCGAGAACTGGGTCTGCTGGCCCGTCCCCGGGTGGATTTCGAACGAGTGCTCCGGCACCGCATGTACGTGCAGTTCGTCGTCGGCGTCGCTGTCGACGCGCACGGTCACGGTCTGTCCTACCGCGACGTCGATGCGCTCGTTGGTGGGAGTCACCGTGCCTTGGCTGATCCGGACGTCGATCACGACACTGTCCTCGGCCGCGTCCGGTGTGGTCTCTGCCGAGGTCTCACTGGCCGGCGTACCGGTGCCTGGGGCTTCGGTTTCGGTACCGCACCCGGAAGCTCCGACGAGAACACCCGCGGACACCGCCACCACGGCGGTCAACCGCCTGATCACCTAGACGTCCTCCTCTTTCCGCTTCGTTGATTCGTCGCCGGTGTTCTCGACATTCTCCGTGTTCTCGGCATTCTCGGCTGCCTCGGCTTTACGGTCCCGGACCGCCAGATAGACGACCAGACCGACGACGAGGAATGCCGGAACGAAGGCGGGAATCGCCAACAACACCGAGTGGTCCGCGAGATACACGACATTCGGGTCGCTCGCCGGACTCATGTCACGTTCACGTCCTCGCGGGTGTCGGCGGTCGCCTGTCCCCGGGTGTACTTGCCGATCCGTCCGGCGCCCCAGGCCAGGGCGGTGACGAGTGCGAGCGTGCAGGCCAACACGACCAGGGAGGCGGCGGCGAACAACCAGCTGGGATGATCGAAGTTGCGCTCCCGCTGCAAGATGGTGATTTCCGGGACGAACTCACGGGTGAACGACGACTCCGCGGGCAGTTCCTCGGCACCGATCCCCGGGTCGCTCGGCAGGAAGATCGGCACCGCCGTCATGGTGCGCCCGTCCTGCACGCGCAGCAAAGTCTTCCACGTTCCGTGCACCGGCACGGGCTCGTTGGTCCGGTAGGTTCCCGGCCCGGTGCGTTCGAGGTTGTCCACGGTGAAACCGTTGTCGAGGTCGGGCCCGCCCTGCCAGGACAGGATGGACACCCAGGCCGGATCGTCGCTCGCCAGATCGGGCGGATCGATGGTGACCTCGGCATTGACCATTCGGCCGCCATTGGGTGCCGCGTCGGTGAGGACCACTGTGGCTGTGGCGTTCTCCGGGACGGTGGCGATCAGGCCGTTGGCGGTCGCACCGCCGATCACCAGAACGGTGGCGACCACGATGGTCCGGCTGAGCGCGGGACGCGGCAAACCCTCGGACCGCAACACCCGGCCGAGCAGCGCACCACAGGCTCCCGCCGCGATACCGACGGGCACGGCCATCGCCAGTGCCTCCGGCCACATACTGGTGGGCCAGGGGTAGAGGTACATGGCGTCGATCCACAACGATTCGAGCCAGAGTCCGACCGTGGCGACGAGGAATCCGCCCACGGCGCCGAACGCCACCCGATTCTTGATCAGCGGGGTGAGGGCCAGCAATTCGATGACCACGGCTGCGCCGAGGCACAGTTCGAACACGTTGGTCGGGGCTCCCAGTACCGGGCCCACCATCAACGCGGTGGCGGCGCGCACCACTCCGGCGACGGCGACTGCGACGAGTGCCGCGAAAGGACCGAGGACGATGCGCGCAGCGACCAGGGCGAATGCGGCAGCACCGGCGATCATCATCGGCTGCAGGACCAACCGGAACTGTTCGACACCGAAGTCGTACTCGATCTGGAAGACGGACAAGCCGATGATCAGACCACCGAAGGTGCCGCACCGGAGGAACCAGATGAGCCGGCTGTCGGCGACCGTCTCCCCCGTCTTGGCGGCGCGACCCTCGAAGTCGAGGAGGAGAACGCCGATCAGGGACAGTCCCGCTCCGCCGATCAGCATGAGGTGAGTGGGGCCCCACAGCGTGACGTCTTGACCGAAGATGCGGTGCCAGACGTCGTCGAGCGGAAAACCGATGAGGGCGTACAAGCCTGCCCCGGCGACCAGTACCCCGCCGACCGGGACGTACCAGGTGCGGGTGATCTTCAGCGCGGCCGGACCTGGATTCTCGTCGCGGGGCAGGATCATCGCCAGCATGCCGGTGATGAACAGCAGGAAGAGACCCACGAGGATGAAGTAGTGCGCCGGGTTCGCCAGCGGGCCGTCGTCACGCCCGCGTCCGATATGCAGACTCACGTCCCAGATGAAGCCGAAGAACGCCGTGAGAATGGTGCCCACGAAGGTGAACAGCGGGAGCGCCACCCACGCGGGGCGGTCCAGCGTGCGACCCGCGGCGTCGGCAATCGACTGTAGCCACGTGATCTTCCGCGCACGGTGCAGGTACGCGATCCACAGCAGGCCGATCGTGATGACCGCCGTCGCCACCGTGATCGCAATCATCTGGTCGAACGCTGCGCCGCCACCCTCTCCGCCAGACTGCGCGAAGATGAGTGAACTCGAAGTAACAGTAACTTGGCTCACGTGGTGATTATGTGCGTCCCGCGCCGAAAATGCCAGCCCCTCGTCGGGGAGGTCACCGTTCCGTAGACGAATCTATGCCTTTCTGCGATCAGACGTAGATCTGCGTAGATGCCGCTATCGCAGTCTCTACCAGGACTAATCGCCAACGTCCGCAACTGCAGCCCGTGTAGGACACCACCCCTGTACTCGTCCGATGCCGCGATACTTCCTGCCAGGCGTGCTCGTGCCGTTCACTCATGGCTCCAGCGTGATGTAATGGCATTGTGCATCTCAACCCTTACGGCGAGTATGCGGTGGAACTCGCCGCTGATCTGGCGAATCGCCGACCCCGGACCATCGACGAACTGGTAGCCCGATGCATCGAGGCCGGAGTCGTGGTCGATTTCCCGGTCTCCGAGGACGACCTCGGCGACGTACTCGCCGTGCTCGACCGGTGGGTGGTCATCGTGGACGCCGCACACGAGCAGGACCGCGCAGAGCAGGTCAATCTCCTCCTCGCAAAGGCGTCCGCCTACCCACGTCTGACCAACCACGCCGGCGACGGCTGGCATCTGCACTATCGCGACGACCAGCATTCCCTCGCCGGAGTGCTCGAGGCACTCATTGCCGTCGGAACCGCATTGCATCTCGTCGGCCGAGGGATGAGCCGCCTCGGCCGGTGCGCGGTGGAGGAATGCACAGTGATCTATGCCGACACCTCACGGAACGGGCGGCAACGCTACTGCTCGCCTCGCTGCGCCAACCGGGACGCCGTCCGCCGTCACCGGTCGCGCTGCTGATCGTCCTGGGGCGAGCTGACTGCTCTGCCCCGAATTGTCGCGCATCACCGCCTCGACCCCGTAGGGGCGTTCGGCCGGAGGCTGAGTGAATTCGACCCCCTTCGCGCGCAGCTCGTCGTAGGTCTTGCGGCAGTCGGTGGTGGTCAATCCGAAGCCGCCCTCGTCCCACTCGCCAGTGCGCGCCGGATCGCCTCTGCCATGTCGGCGTCGAGCGGCGGTCCCGGCTTCATGAGGGTGACCTCGAGCTCGGGGTGGTCCGGGTGCATGATCGTCACCCAGCGGAACCCGTCACCCATCGTGACGTCGGTGCCCTCGACGAAGCCGAGCGTCGTAATTGCGGTCGACGAGGTCGCGGGCGCGGCGCAGGTGCGGGAAAAGCTCCTCGGGAACTCGAGCAGCCGCCGTCATGCTCCCAGTCTGGCAGGACCTACCGACGAGAGGACAGGAACGCCGTCGAGCCCGACAGGTCGCCCGGGCGGTGGCTGCGTGGCTGGACGAGCCCGCGGCGCTCGAGAATAGGCCGCACACCCTCACCGAAGCGGTACGACTCCTCGAGGTGGGGATAACCGGACAGCACGAAATGGTCGAGTCCGAGTGCCGCGTATTCGGCGATGCGGTCGGCGACCTCCTCGTGCGAGCCGACCAGCGCGGTGCCGGCGCCACCCCGCACCAGTCCGACACCTGTCCACAGGTTGGGCGCCACCTCGAGACTCCGCGCGTCACTCGCCTGTGAATACGCGCTGCCTCCGCCGTGAAGCTCACGCATGCGTCGCTGTCCCTCCGAGCCCGAGCGGGCGAGGCTCTGTTGCGCCTGTTCGACCGTGGCCGGATCGAGCGCTGCCAACAGCCGGTCGGCTTCGGCCCAGGCCTCCTCGGAAGTGTCGCGGCTGATCACGTGCAGTCTGATGCCGTAGTCGAGCGTGCGACCCTGCACCTCGGCGAGGTCCCGGATCCACGCGATCTTCCCGGCGACAGCACTGGGCGGCTCACCCCAGGTGAGGTAGGTGTCGGCGAACTGGGACGCGACGGTACCGGCCGCAGGTGACGACCCGCCGAAGAAGATCGGTGGCACGGGATCGGGAATCCGCTGCAGCGAAGCGTTCTCGACCCGGATGTACTCGCCGGCGTAGTCGACCGGACCGTTGCCCGACCACAGACGCCGGATGACGTCGAGAAACTCTCCGCACCGTGCGTATCGCTGGTTCTTGTCGAGGTAATCGCCATACGTCCGCTGCTCGTGGTCTTCTCCACCGGTCACCACATTGAGCAGCAGACGTCCCTCCGACTGCCATTGGAACGTCGACGCCATTTGAGCGGCGAGCGTCGGGCTGAGCAAGCCTGGCCGCAATGCGACCAGAAACTTCAATGTTTCAGTGGTCTCCACCATCATCGCCGTCGTGAGCCACGCGTCCTCGCACCAGGCGCCGGTGGGAGTGAGAACCGATTCGAAACCGCTCGCCTCCGCGGCTGCGCCGATCTGGTTGAGGTATTTCAGCGTTGCGGGACGGTCCCCCGCCATCGAGCTTCCGTGGCCGCCTGCCATCAAGTTGCGGGAGTCACCGTAGGTGGGCAGGAACCAGTGGAAATGCAGAGACACGCGGGATCCTTGTCGACGAAGATGGGCAGCGCTGCCCAGTTCATCAACCGCGCGGCCCCGGCGGGAGGGTTTCATTCACCGTGATTCGGAGGGTGAAGGCCGGCGGCGGACACCGATAACGTCACCGGCCCATGACCACGCTCTCCCAACCCGCCTCCTCGCCGTCGACCGAGTCCGACCTCGAGCGGCGCACGCGGTTACGCACCGTCGTGGCAGCCAGCCTCCTGGGCACGACAGTGGAGTGGTACGACTTCTTCCTCTACGCAACGGCCGCCAGCCTGGTCTTCAACCAACTCTTCTTCCCCGACCAGACGTCCTTCGTCGGCACCATGTTGGCTTTCGCGACGTTCGCAGTCGGTTTCGTGGTCCGCCCGATCGGTGGAGTCGTGTTCGGCCATATCGGCGACCGCATCGGGCGCAAGAAGACGCTCGCGCTGACCATGTTCATCATGGGCATCGCGACCGCCCTGATGGGCGTGCTGCCGACCGCCGAGCAGGTCGGTGTTCTCGCCCCCGTGCTGTTGCTCCTGCTCCGGATTCTGCAGGGGTTCGCCCTGGGTGGCGAATGGGCGGGCGCCGTGCTTCTCGCCGTCGAGCACAGCCCCGCGCGGCGACGCGGGCTGTTCGGGAGCATCCCGCAGATCGGCCTCGCCCTGGGTCTCGCACTGGGGACCGGAGTCTTCGCGGCCCTGCAGGTGATCTTCGACGACGCCCAATTCCTGTCGTACGGATGGCGAATCGCGTTCTTGCTCAGCCTGATCCTCGTCGTCATCGGCTTCGTCGTGCGACTGAAGGTCGAGGAGACCCCGGCCTTCCGGGAAGTGCACGAACTGCAGACGCGTTCCTCCGCTCCGCTGAAGGACGTGTTTCGCGGCCGCGTCCGCCGCAACACTGTGCTCGGATTACTCTCGCGCTGGGGTGAAGGGGCCGCGTTCAACACTTGGGGCGTTTTCGCAATCACCTACGCGACGAAGAGTCTGGACTTCGCGAAAGTGCCCGTCCTGCTGGCCGTCACGATCGCGGCAGTCGTCATGGCGGCCCTGCTTCCGTTCTCCGGGCTCTTGGTGGACCGCTACGGGGCCGCAAGGATCTACATCATCGGTATTACCGCGTACGGCCTGGCGGTGTTCCCGACTTTCGGCCTGTTCGGCACGGGAAACATGCTCTGGTTCACCGTCGCGCTGGTGCTGGTATTCGGGATCATCCACGCTCTGTTCTACGGAGCGCAGGGCACTCTCTATGCAAGTCTCTATCCCACCGAGATCCGCTACACCGGACTGTCGGTGGTGTATCAATTCTCCGGGATCTACGCCTCCGGTGTGACGCCGATGATCCTCACCGCCCTCATCGCAGTCGGCGGCGGCGCCCCGTGGCTCGCCTGCGGCTACCTCGTCGCCACCTCGATCGTCAGCGTCGTTGCCACATCTGCGATCCGTAAGCAAGATCTCTACCTCTGACCCGGGCATCCGTCGGCACTCACTCGGTACACCGACTTCGATACACCAGCGTATTCGATACGTTAGTGTATCGAGTGAGTCCACCGACCCCGGCGCAGAGGAGGGAACATGCCGACATCTTCGGCGCCCACCCCTCACCATGCCACCGACGCGCCGAGAAGGGTGACGAAACGGCGAGGCCAAACTCGGCGGCGCCTGCTCGACGCAGCCGGCGAGGTGTTCTCGGAGAACGGTTTCGGGCGATCGACGGTCGAGCAGATCTGTGAGCGCGGCGGATACACGCGCGGAGCCTTCTACTCCAACTTCGCCTCCCTCGACGAGATGTTCTTCGCCATGTGGGAGCAGCGATCCACCGCCATGCTCGAGCACATTCGACTGGCAGCCGAGTCGTCGGACATCGACCTGACCGATCTTCCGCCGTCGGAGAAGGTGCGTGCCGGTACCGCCCTCATACTCGACGTCGTTCCCGTCGACGACCAGTGGTACCGGATCAACGCCGAATTCACCGCGCATGCGCTACGTAATCCCGCCTTGAAGAAGGCCCTCGCGGCGCGCGAACAAGCGATCCTCGACACGATAGTGCCGATCCTCGAGAGTGCCCTAGGCCGACTCGGCCGCACCATTGTCGGCGACCCACAAACATTGGGCCGCGCCTTGGTCGCCGTACACGACGGCACCAGCGTCCAGTGCCTGATCGAGGACGCCAGCGCGTCCGCCCGGGAACTGCGCGTCGACCTGTTCACCCACGTCGTCACGGCATACAGCCGGCCCGACACCACCCCACCACGCACCGCCCGACAAGAGGAGTCTTCGTGACCGAACAGGCTGATGTCATCGTCGTCGGCGCCGGCTTGGCCGGTCTCGTCGCCACCTATGAACTGGTGAAGGCGGGCCGCAAAGTCCTGGTGGTCGAGCAGGAGAGTTCCTCGAACCTCGGCGGGCAGGCCTTCTGGTCACTCGGCGGGTTGTTTCTCGTCGACACGCCCGAGCAGCGGCGTCTCGGTATCAAGGACTCGTACGAGCTCGCGATCCAGGACTGGATGGGCACCGCCGCCTTCGACCGCGAACGAGAGGACCAGTGGCCCCGCCTGTGGGCGCAGGCGTACGTCGAGTTCGCCGCCGGCGAGAAGCGCCAATACCTGCACGACCTCGGCCTGCGTCTGATGCCCAATGTCGGATGGGCCGAGCGCGGTCGGGGATCTGCACTCGGGCAGGGCAACTCGGTGCCCCGCTTCCACATCACCTGGGGCACCGGACCGGGTGTCGTCGAAATCTTCCTCACCCGTGTCATCGCCGCCTCACAGCGGGGGCTGGTCACATTCAAGCATCGGCATCAGGTCGACGAGATCGTCGTCACCAACGGCGCCGCCACCGGGGTGCGCGGCACCGTCCTCGAACCGTCCACCGAGCCGCGCGGGGTGAAGAGCTCGAGAACGGCGGTCGGGGACTTCGAATTCTCGGCGCAGGCGGTGGTCGTCACCTCCGGCGGCATCGGCGGAAACCCTGAACTGGTCGCGAAGAACTGGCCTGCCCGGCTGGGCAAGGCGCCCGAGAACATGCTCGCCGGGGTCCCGGCGCACGTCGACGGCAGAATGCTGGAGATCACCGAGAACGCGGGCGGCAACATCGTCAACCGCGACCGCATGTGGCACTACACCGAGGGCATCCAGAACTGGGACCCCATCTGGCCCAATCACGGGATCCGGATCATTCCCGGCCCGTCGTCCATGTGGTTCGACGCCAACGGGAAACGGCTGCCCAGCCCCAACTTCCCGGGGTTCGACACCATGGGAACACTGGAATACATCATGAACAGCGGCCACCACCATACGTGGTTCGTGCTCGACCAGAAGATCATCGAGAAGGAGTTCGCGCTGTCGGGCTCCGAACAGAACCCCGACATCACCGGACGGGATTTCAAGCTCCTCGCCGCGCGCCTGAGAAAGGGTGCGCCCGGACCGGTCGAAGCATTCAAACAGCACGGGGTCGATTTCGTGGTCCGCGACAACCTTCGCGACCTCGTCGACGGCATGAACGCGCTCACCGACCAGCCCCTGATCAAGTACGAGGACCTCGAACACGAAATCGTGGCCCGAGACCGCGAGGTGAAGAACAGCTACAGCAAAGACTTCCAGGTGATGGCTATCCACAATGCACGAAACCTTCTCGCCGACAAGATCACTCGCGTCGCCGCCCCACACGAGATACTCGCCCCCGAGAACGGCCCGCTGATCGCTGTCCGGCTGCACCTCCTCACCCGCAAAACACTGGGTGGTCTCGAAACCAATCTCGACTCACAGGTCATCAAGCCCGACGGCACGCCGTTCGAGGGCCTCTACGCCGCGGGTGAGGTCGCCGGATTCGGCGGCGGCGGCGTGCACGGTTACAGCGCCCTCGAGGGCACCTTCCTCGGTGGCTGCATCTTCTCCGGGCGCGCCGCCGGCCGGGCCCTCGCCCGGTAGGCGGCTCCGCCGCTCGTGCGCCTTTCTGGTTGTTACTGCTACCAGAAAGGCGCACGGGCGCGAAGCGCCTACACTCCGGCGAGGGTCCGATTTCCCGACTCGGCCGCCTCGAGTTCGCGGACGAGAGGCAGGATCTTGGCGCCGAAGTATTCGATCTCCTCCTGGAAGTGGAGGAAGCCGCCCAGAATGAGATCGACGCCGCGGCGACGGTATTCGACGATGCGCTCGGCGACTTGTTCGGGTGTGCTGATCAGCTGGGTACGAAACCCGTCGTTGTACTGCACCAAATCTTCGAATGTCGAATCCGCCCACATACCCGATTTGTCGGCGGTGGACGCACCCGCTTGCTGGACGGCCGACTTGAACCCTTCGACGGCCGGCTTGTTGGCCTTGTCGATGATTTCCCGGAGGGTGTCGCGGGCTTCCTTTTCGGTGTCGCGGGCAATGATGAATCCATTGAGGCCGAACTTCACTTCGCGGTTCGCCTCACGCGCGTGCCGGCGGAGGTCCACGATCTGCTCGGTGACACCGTCGTAATCCTTGCCGTTGGAGAAGTACCAATCCGCGTAGCGTCCTCCGTTCGCCCGGGCCGCGGAAGAGTTTCCGCCTTGGAACAGTTCCGGGTTGGGCCGTTCCGGCGTGTTCAACGGTTTCGGCTTCAGCGTGAAGTCGTGGATGCGGTAGAAGTCCCCGCGGAAATCGACGTCGTCTTCGGTCCAGATCTTGCGCAGCACTTGCAGGAACTCGGCGCTGCGCCGGTAGCGCTCGTCGTGTTCGAGCCAGGGCTCTCCGAGGTGGGTGAACTCGTCTTTGAACCAGCCGCTCACCACGTTCACCGCGAACCTGCCGTTCGACAGGTGATCTGCTGTGGCTCCCAGCTTCGCGAGTACGGCGGGCTGCCACAACCCGGGGTGCACCGCCGCGATCACCTTCAGCCGCTCGGTGGCCAGCAACAGCGCGAGACTGAAACTGGTCGATTCGTGCTGGAACTCCGCGCCGTAGCTCGCCTCGTAGCGCACCTGGCTGAGTGCGTACTCGAAACCGTTGTTCTCCGCCGTCTGGGCGAGCTTCTTGTTGTATTCGTAGTCCCAGCTCGTGCGCTGTTCGATGTCGGACGTGACCAGTCCGCCACTGACGTTGGGCACCCAGTAGGCGAACTTGATCTGATCGGCGATGTGTTCCGTTGACATACCCAGGATCGAACCTGTTCACCGCGGTGGCGCCCACCCTTCCGATCATGACGCGTGCAACCCTTCCTCCTTCCTGCGGAGGCGTGTGAGCTTCGCTGACATGACAGCCGTACAGGAGCGAAGAGCTGCTTCCCCGATCGCAAGCGAGACGGACTACAACACGCTCGCCAATACATTCCGCCCCATCTTCTCCGACATCGCCGAGGGGGTGGTGCAGCGCGAGCGCGACCATGTTCTTCCCTACGAACAGATCGACGCCCTGAAGAGAGCTGGTTTCGGCGCAGTCCGGGTCCCCACGTCGCACGGCGGTTTCGGCGCGAGCATTCCGCAGCTGTTCCGCCTTCTCGTCGAACTCTCCGCTGCAGATTCCAATGTCACGCAGGCCTTGCGAGGCCATTTCGCATTCGTCGAGGACCGTCTGGTGGCGGCCGAAGGCGTGGACCGCGACCTGTGGCTGCAGCGTTTCGTCGACGGCCAACTCGTGGGAAACGCGTGGACGGAGATAGGGGACGTCGCCCTCGGGGAAGCCAACACCAAGGTATCGCCCTCACCCGACGGTGATCACTTCCTCGCGAACGGCGCCAAGTACTACAGCACGGGGTCCATCTTCGCCGACTGGATCGATCTGTATTCGCAGCGCACCGACACCGGCGCTTTCGTCATCGCCGCCGTCGACGCACGCCAACCGGGCGTGACCCACAGCGACGACTGGAACGGTTTCGGGCAACAGACCACCGGTTCGGGCACGTCGACCTACGAGAACGCAGTGGTCCGGCCGGAGAACATCTTCGACTTCTCCACGCGCTTCAGGTATCAGACCGCCTTCTACCAGTTGTTCCACCTGGCGACTCTGGCCGGGATTGCCCGGGCTGCGACGGACGCCATTGCCGCACGCGTCGCCGCCCGCACCCGCACGTTCAGTCATGGCAACGCACCCACCTACGCTCAGGACGCCCAGATCCAGCAGGTGGTGGGTGAGGTGTCCGCTGCCGCGCACGCAGCCGAGGCCATCGCGATTCATGCCGCGGAGCCGGCGCAATGGGCCTACGAGGCCGCGTTCGGCAGCGACCCCGACGAGGAGAAGGCGGCCAACATCGCCGCCGAAATTGCCTCCGCGCAAGGACAGGTCGCCTCGACGTCCCTCGTCGTCCCGGCCACGGCGAAGATTTTCGACGCACTCGGCGCCTCGGGTGTCGACCGCGGCTGGGACCTCGACAGGTTCTGGAGAAATGCGCGCACCGTGGCGAGCCACAACCCGGTGGTGTTCAAGGCGAAGGTCGTCGGCGACTACGAAATCAACGGAACCGAACCCATCTACGTCTGGGCCATCGGAACCGCACGGAACGACACAGGAGACCAGTCATGACAGTAACCACGGGAGAGACAGTCTGGGCAGAGACCCCGACCACGAGCGCCGAGTGGATTGCCCGCGCACAGAAGGTGAGCGACATCCTCGCCCGCGACGCCGTCGAACGCGACCGCGTCGGAGCCGCCCCCTACGCGGAGGTCCAGCTCCTCAAGGACAGCGGACTGGTCACCCTCCTGGGCCCCACCGAGTTCGGTGGCGGCGGACAGCGCTGGGAGACGGCGTATCAGGTGGTCCGGGTGATCGCCCGCGGCGACGGTTCGATCGGGCAGCTCCTCGGATACCACTACCTGTGGGCGTGGGCCGTGCGGCTCGTCGGCACCGAACCGCAGATCGGCGCGGTCGAGGAGCTGTACACCAGCAATAACTTCCTCTTCGGCGGTGCGGTCAACCCGCGGGACACCGACCTCACCATCGTCGACCGTGGCGAGACCCTGGTGTACAACGGCGTGAAATCGTTCTCCACCGGAGGACGTGCCACCGACCTCACCGTGCTCGAGGGCATCATCGAGGGCACCACCACCCATGTGTTCGCCATCGTTCCGACCGCTCAGGACGGTATCGTCTTCCGCGGTGACTGGGACAACCTCGGTCAGCGTCTCACCGATTCCGGTTCGGTGGAAATCAATGACGTCGAGGTGGACTGGGCCGGCGCAGCAGGGTTCGTGGACAAGGAGTTCCAGCCCCTCGTCTACAACACGCTGAACTTTCCGGCACTCGAGATCGTGTTCGCCAACTTCTACGTCGGAATCGCCCGCGGCGCCCTCGACACCGCCGCCGAGTACACCCGAACACGCACCCGCCCATGGCCGTACGGGGGCGACAACAAGGAACTCTCCACAGACGAGTGGTACCTGCGTGAAGGCTATGGCGACCTGCAGGCGAAGCTGTGGGCGGCGGAGGCCTTCGTCGATCAGGTCAATCGCGAGTCCGACGCGGTCCTGCACGACGCACGGGAAAACCTCACCGAGCAGGCCCGCGGCGATCTCGCCGTGCGGATTGCCGCAGCGAAACTACGGGCTGCCGACGTTGCCCTCGAAATCGGAACGAGAGTCTTCGAGTTGACGGGTGCGCGCGCCACCTCCAACAGTGTCGGGCTGGACATCTTCTGGCGTAACGTCCGAACGCATACCTTGCACGATCCCGTGGCGTACAAGCGCCGCGAGGTGGGCGGCTACGTCCTGACCGGCGAGATTCCCGAACCTACCTGGTACACCTAGGATCTCGCACATCTACGTTTCACTGATCGCCGAGTCCGGCTACCTACATCCGGTAGCCGGACTCGGCACGTCACGACCACTCGGAGGATCATGACCGCCGTCCAGAACGCTCACCGGATCACCGACGAGGCGCAGGCCCTGGCCGTCGCCGCCGATCTCGCCGCACAATTCGCCGTCGACGCCTCGGCCCGTGACGCGGAACGGACACTGCCGCACGACCAGATTCGGGCACTGGCACAGTCCGGCCTTCTCGCGCTGAGTGTCCCGCGCGAGCACGGTGGAATCGACGCGCGAACGGAGACGCTTACGGAGGTGTTTCGCCTTCTGGCAGAATCCGATCCGAGTATTGCGCAGATCCCGCACAGCCACTACACGTTCCTCGAGGTGTTGCGGCTTCAAGGGACTTCCGATCAGCGCAAGTTCTTCTACAGCGAAGTTCTCGCCGGTGCGCAGTTCGCCAATGCGCAAAGCGAGCGCGGGACGACGACCATCGACGTCGACGCCACCACTCTGGTCGAGGAGGGCGCCGACTTTGTCGTCGACGGAACGAAGTTCTACAGCACCGGCGCCCTCTTCTCCGACTGGATCGCAGTACGGGCCACACTTACCGGGGCCACCACAGCAACCGGAAAACCGGCCAAAGCTGTTGCCTACGTCCCGAGGACCGCACCGGGACTCTCGATCGTCGACGACTGGGACGGCATGGGTCAGAGAACCACCGCGAGCGGCACGGTCACCCTCGAATCCGTGCGGGTGCCCGCGACCCACGTCGTGCCGTTCTCCCCAATCTTCGACGCACCCACCACGTACGGTGCCCAGGCGCAGATTCTGCACGCAGCCATCGACGCCGGCATCGCGTCCGCCGCGCTGAACGAGGCGGTACGGTCGGCACGTCGGGCGCGGCCGTACTTCGAAGCCGGTGTCGGCGACGCCGTCGACGACCCCCTGCTCATCCAATTGGCCGGTGAAGCGTCGCTCGGGGTGCGGGCGGCCACCGCTCTGCTGCGAGAGGGGGCCCGAAGCATCGATGCCGCACGCAGAGACCTGACCGAGTCGACGGCCGCCGTCGCCTCGATCGACGCGGCCGCTGCCAAGGTGGCGTCGGCAAGAGCGTCACTCGAGGCCTCGTCCGTGCTGTTCGAGCTCGGTGGCACGCGCAGTGCGTCGGAGTCGGGCAATCTCTCCCGTTTCTGGCGCGACGCGCGTACCCACACCCTGCACGACCCGACACGCTGGAAGATCCAGCACATCGGCCGGTGGACGCTGTCGGGGACCATTCCGCCCCGGCACGGGCTGCTGTAGGCCCTCCGGGCTCGTGAGTGGTTAAGGAGTCTTAGGACTCGTCAGCCACTCACGGGCGCTAGCCGCCCAGCTTCGCCCTCATGAGGAACACGTTGTAGTCGGACCACGTCGACAGGGTGAAGTACAAATCCTCACCGCTCGACCACGGGTGGATGAAACCGCCGTACAGCTCCGGATATTCCATGGCGCTGACCATCGGGGCACCGTCCGACCATTCACCCTGCGGCGAATCGGACTCCCGGAGAACGATGGCCGCCTTGGAGGTGTCGAGGTAGGACATCTGCCACTTGCCGGTGGCCTCCTCGTACCGCACGGACAGTTCGCCGGCCGGCGCGTTCACAATGGGGGTGGCCTCGTTGAAACCACCGACCGGGGTCCAGTTTCCGTGCTGCCAGTACTGGTAGGCCGACTTGTTGAGCACCTGATCGGCGGGAACCCGCGCGAGGCCGATCGAACCAAGCCGGGTATTGGGGGTGCCGAACATGTAGACGAAGTCGCCGACCGGAACCATCGAGGCCACCTGGAATTTGGTGACGCCGAAAATGTTGTCCCACTTGGCGTAGGGGTCCTTGGTCCACGTGGACCCGCCGTCGTCCGAGTAGGCGATGCCGCCATAGTTCGTCCACCACGTTGCGGGAATGCTGTTCCACGTCCGAATCGACATGTAACTCATGTACTGCCTGTTGCCGACCGCGAATCCCGACGTCGGAATGGTCGTGATCTCGACGTTGTCGAGTTTCCGGCTGTCCAGCAGTTCCGCCGCGTGACAACGGCTGTCCTGCACCATGCTGTCGAGGCTCATACCGTCTGCGAGGTTGCGGTCGGAACTGAAGCCGAGGACATTGCTGCGCCAGTCGCCGCCCTGGCCACCGGGCGGCATGAAGCCCTTGCCGACGGTGTCACCGAAGGCGACCGCGACCTGGTCGGGCGCACTCTCCCACATGATGCCCAGGTCGGTGCCGTTGACCTGGTAGCGCTTGTCGGTCCGGCTGACGGAGCCGGCCCCGGTCACCTTGGCCACCCGGGTCACGTCCCCGATCTTCGGGGTTGCCGGAGCGGGGCTGCGGGGTGCTTCCTCGGTCGCGGGATGCACCAGCGGCGGCGGAGGCGGTAAGGCCACGTCTGCGCCGGGGACGGGAATGCCGAGGTGGAAGGGCGTGAATTTCACGCTGACATCCGGAATGTTCAACACGCTCGACAGGTTTCCCGGATCGAGCTCGGTGTCGTCGGTGAGGTCGGGGCAGGGATCCATGCACGGGTCCGCGGGCAGCGGCGGTGAAGCAATACGCGTAGGTTCTGTGGTGGGCGCCGGGTACGGAACGGTGGTGATCTTCGGGTACGGGATCGGAATTTCGAGCTTTTCCGGTATGAGCGAAGCGGTTTCGTTGGTGCTATCGCTGGCGCACGAACCACTACCCGGCACCCCGTTGGACACCGTTTCGGGTTCGGCGCCGGCCGAGCTCTGATTCGAGTAGACGATCACGCCCGAACCGATAGCCACCGCCGCGAACGACGCGACCCATCTCTTCGACATCCCCGAACCCCTCCGCTGTCCACTCTTTCCGCGCGCAGGTCCGTCTCGGCCACACCTGGCGAGGGCAACTTAGCATCGCCGGGTTACGTCCACCGATTCCCACACGCCATACCCGGGGGTAACATTCCGCGGCGTCGACTGTCGCTACAGGACGTCGTTATCCGTTCACTGGTGACCTGACGCCTCCGGTTGGGTCAGCCCTTCCAGGGCCGTGCGGTAGAGGCGCTCCTTGATCGTTCGCAAGGTGGGGCCGGCCTTCGGCGCCAGTGTTGTCGCCCGTTCCATAGCCGCGGGGGCTACGTCGTCTTCCTGGGCGACCCGGTCGACGATGCCGGCGGTCGCCGCGTCGGCGCCGCTGTATCGGCGGCCCGTGGTCATGGCCGCATTCGCGGTGGGGACGGGCAGTTTTGCGCGAATGAGGTCGGTCATGCCGACGGAGAACGGGATCTGGATATCGACCTCGGGGAAACAGAAGTAGCCGCGGTCGGCACGCATCACGCGCTGATCGTGTGCGAGGGCGAACATCGCGCCCGCACCGAAAGCGTGGCCCTGAATCGCCGCGACCGTGGGTACCCCGAGCCCCAGCACCCGGGCGAACAATGCCTCCACGCGTGCACTGAAGCCGGGGATCGCATCCGCGTTGGCCATCAGCCATTCCAGGTCGAGCCCGTTGCTCCAGAACTTGCCGGATGCCGTCGTGACGAGTGCGATCGGCCCGCTCTCGGCCGCGACGACATCGAGCTGCGATTCGACGGCGTCGAGCCAGTCGGGATTCATCCGGTTCTCGTCCGAGCCGAGATGCAGGACGAGAACGTCGCCCACCCGGTTCAGTGCCGGACCAGTTGTCGATGAGAAAGTCATTTCTAGAAACTATATTCTAGAACTGGAGATGTCCAGCGGCCGATCTGAGAGAATGCGCACATGGCCCGGACGACGTTCTCCACTGATGACCTCCTCGACGCCGCCCGCGAGGTGATACTCGAGCGCGGCCCCCGAGCGGCGACCATCACGGCGATCGCTGCCCGGGCCGGTGCACCGACCGGTTCGATCTATCACCGCTTCGCGTCCGTCGACGAGTTGCTGGTACGCGTGTGGCTACGGGCGGTACAGCGCACCCAGCAGGTGCGGCCCGACGGAAGCGACGCCGCCGGTGATCCGGTCGAGATGGCCGTGCGGCTCGCGCTCGCGTTCTACGACCACTGCGTCGAGACGCCGCAGGACACACTCCTACTCGATCGCCTGCGCCGGGAGGACGTGCTGCACCTCGATCTCGACCCGGCGCTGCGAGCGGAGGTCCAGGCCACCGACAGAGACACGGCCGCACTCATGGCGGCACTGACCCGAAACGTGTTCGGGCGTGCAGGCCGAAGAGAGTCGGACCTCGTCGTGCTCGCCGTCATCGACCTTCCGCACAGTTTCGTGCAGCGTTATCTGCAGTCGGGGAAGAAGCCGCCGCGCAGTCGTCGCGAGAAGCTTCCGGACGCTGTACGCGCGGTCCTGACGGACCCGAATGTCCCCGCGCAAGGTCCCGGCGAGTCTCAGCTGCCCGTCCCTAACAGCATCCCCAGCACGTAGGTCGCGGCCGCGGCGCCGTAACCGATTGCCAGTTGGCGTAGAGCCCGCTTGACGGGTGGGCCACCCGAGAGCAGCCCGACCACCACACCAGTTCCGAGCAGCGCCACGCCGACGAGCGCAGCAGCGACGAGGAGCGCTGCGGTGCCCTCCAGCCCGAACAGGTACGGCAGTACCGGAATGATGGCACCTGAGGCGAAGAAGCTGAAACTCGCCGCGGCAGCACCGATGCCGGTGCCGACGGCCTCGTGCTGGTCGACGCTCTCGGTGGCAGGTTCAGGGTGATGCGTGGTCTGCAGCACCTCGTTCGCGCGGTTCTCGGCCTCCTCCACTGACATTCCGCGCGCCCGGTAGACGAGGGCCAGCTCGTTGGCATCGACGTCGAGGAGAGCCACCGCCTCACGGGCGGCACGCCCCGGCGTGGAGGCCTCGAGCAGCTCGCGCTGCGATCGGACCGACACGTACTCGCCTGCTCCCATCGAGAGTGCGCCGGCGAGCAGACCCGCAAGACCGGTCAAAAGAACGATCGAATTGGAGACGCCGCTTCCGCTGATGCCGAGCACGAGCGCCAGATTGCTGACCAGACCGTCGTTGGCACCGAACACGGCGGCACGGAAGGTGCCGGAGAGCCGATTCCGTCCTCGCGCAGCCAGTGCGCGTACCACTTCTTCGTGGATGCGTTCGTCGGCGCCCATGGCATCGGTCGCGTCGACGTCCGTCGGATAGGGCGATCGCGTCTCCGCGCGCTGTGCGAGGGCGAGCACGAACACCGAGCCGAATCTTCTCGCGAGGACACCCAGGATTCGAGTCCGGAGGTCACCGCGCACAGGCTTGCCGACGTGCTCCCCGAGGAGCGTCCGCCAGTGCGCTTCGTGACGACCCTCGGCATCGGCGAGTGCAAGGAGGATCGCGCGTTCCTCACCCGTTCGACGCTTTGCCAGGTCCCGGTAGACCGCCGCCTCCGCGCGCTCGTCGGCGAGATAGCGACGCCATTTCCGGATGTCCTGGGAACTGGGATCCGGTCTGGCACCGGAATCGGACACCATGCTCAGCCTCCGATCGTCGACTGTGAGAAGGATACCGAGGCGGCATGTGACTCACGCCGGAAGTCAGTCCTGGCGTGCGAGTGCCTTCGCGAGTGCATCGTCCCGAGCGGACACCACCGCGGGGTCCCGGCCGGACAACAGGTCGAGCACGGCTTTGGGCCTGGACAGTGGTTCTCGGATGGTGTTCCTGGCCCTCGCGAACACACTGCAGTCGCAGCCCGCGTTGACGCCGTCGGCGTCGATGCCCGCGTCGCGGCACAGCGCGACGGCCCGCGGCACGTGGAATTCCTGGGTGACAATCAGAGCCTTCGTCACACCATACGTACGTATGGCCCGCGCACAGGTGTCGTAGGTATCGAGCCCATAGGGGTCACCGACGATCACATCTCGGTCGATGCCCTTCTCCACCAGGTACTCCGTCATCGCCGCGACCTCGTCGCCGGACCTCCCGCCCGCGTCACCCGACACGAGGACCGCACGCGCGCGGCCGTCCCTCACGAGCTGGACGGCGACGTCGAGCCGGCCGGACAGGTACGCCATCGGCTTGCCGTCACGCACCTGCGCACCGAGGACGATTACCACGGGAGCTGCCGGAGCATCCTCGAGGTCATAGATGTGCCCGGTGGCCTGACGCGACACCCAGACCGTCGATGCGGCCACGACGATTCCGGCGAGGATCCCCGCCACCGCTCCCACCCCGAGCATGCGGCGGACCCACCGTCGTTTCCCCATGCGGGTATCCAACCACAGGCCGACTCGCCGACCCGCGGATGTTTCTACTGCCCCGGCTCGGCCCCTCAGGGAACCGAGACGGCGTGCGTGTGAGACTGGACCGCCTGCCGAAGTTCCGTCCGAGAAAGTGTGCGGGAACCGCACGCGCACCGAGCCGGAATCTGATCGTCCTCGAATCTGGAGGCGTCGAGCATGTCGATGTAGTCGGTGCCGGGTCGATCGCCATGATGTCCGGTGCCCGCCCGATCGCGTGATCCGTGGCCCCCGGGACCACCCCCGGCGACGACCACAGGGCCCTCGTCCGTTCGGTACACGGTGGCAACGCGGTGACTGGCCGGGCAGGTCACCCGGACGATGGCGTGATCACTGCGTTGCGTACCGAGCGACTCCACGGCTGTCCGCGCAATCCTTCGACGATCCGTCGGTAGAAGTTGTTCTGTGTCCATACAGACATTCCACACCCGATCGGCGCGTACTTGAAGGGTATTTCGCAGTTCTACGCACTCGGCCGGGACACGTGGTGGTCGTCCGTGCGACTGATGGCCACGGCCGACACGATCACGCCGATCACCACCCCGACCAGGGTGTCGATCACCCGACTGACCGCGATACCGGGGGTGACTGCCGACCCCAGACCGGTGAGCAGCAATGCCATCGGGGTGATCACGACGGACGCGAAGCCGTAATTCTTTATGACGACGAGTTCGGTCGCCGTCTGCAGTACGACGATCACGACCACCGTCTGCCAGTACCCCAGAGCCGCGGCGATCAATGCTGCCGCGAGGACTGCGCCGGCCAGATTTCCGGTCAAACGCTGGATCCCGCGCTGCACCGTCTGACTGAAAGTCATGCCCTGCATGGCCGCCATCGCACCCATCGATGCCCACAACGGATGCTCCAACCCCACAGTGAGGCAGAAGCATCCGGCGAGGAGCGCTGCCACCGCAATGCGGGCAGCACTGACCGCCGCGTCCCGTGACCGCAGCCGGCGCGTGCCGTCCGGAAGGAAACGTCCGGGCGCCGGCAGTTCGCGATCGGGGCCCTCGATCCCGGGAAGAACACTGCGGCGCTTCACCTTGCGAAGTTCGCCCTCGTATTCGGCGAGGGCGTGCAGGGTGGCGCAGTCTCGATCCGACGTCCACCGCTCGACCACCGTTTCCGCGTCGGCGAGCAGGGCGGCGAGTTGACGGACGTGCGCGTCCTGGCGTCTGCCGGTGTGTGTCAGCACCTCCCACGCACGATCGACGGCCCGGCGGGCAGAGGTCAGAGTTGCACCGTCGCACTTCCGACCCAGTTCCGACACCGCCGCGAGGGCCCTCGCCACCGCGAGCCGCGCAGGTCCGAGCGGAAGGAAGAAATAGGGCGTCATGACGGCGAGCCACCCGACGACCACTCCGCCTGCGACAGCGGCCACAGCCGGTCCCACGTCGGAGAGATTCCTGGCATACCCGACTGCAGCGGTGGCGGCGAAGATCAGGATGACGGGACCGGGGCCGGCGATCCGGAAGGCGGTCAGCAGCCAGGCAGCGGCACCCGCGGCCACCGACATCAGGGCGATCTGCCACCACACCGCCCAGCCGGCCGCACCGAGCAGTGCGCCGGCAGCGACGTAGACAACCAAGGCGATCCCCACGAAACCGGCCTTGCGGGCGAGCTGCGGATACGGCTCGTACCGCCCGAACGCCGCCGTCAGCGCACCGAGCGCACCAAGTCCCGCCAGGTTTCCGTGCCCGAGCAGTCCGCCCAGCACCAGCACCAGTGCCGTAGCCGCACCCACGCGTATCGCCGGCGCGATGGTGGCGTCGACCGGGTGGACCTCGAGCGCTCGACGCCAGGTGGTGGGTGCCACCGAATGCTTCAGCGCAGTGCGGCAGTGCGCGAGTCGACTGCTGTCGGGCACGTATCGAGGGAGAACCTGCATTGCTCGAGAATAGCGTATATTTCACTAGCAAAATAGTTGTGAACTAGTGTGAGGTCGGTCGCTACCATGGCTGTCATGAGCAGCACTTCCCGGCCGGACGAGGACTTCACCGACCGCGTCCGACGCGAGTGGGCCGAAACCTATCCCGAGGTCGATACCTCGCCGATCGAGGTGATCGGACGGATCACCCGCATCGGGTCGCGCGCTTTGCAGCAGTTGGACCATTCGCTCGACGAACACGGCGTCTCCCGCCCCGAATTCGACGTGCTGTGTGTGCTGGCCCGGAGCGGGCGGCCGTTGCGGGCCAGTGAAGTAACAGCTGTGACCATGCTCAGCGGCGCATCCACCACCAAACACGTCGACCGCCTCGGCAGGCTCGGCCTCGTCGAACGCCTGCCATTCGAGCGCGATGGGCGGGTGGTCCTGATTCACCTGACCGACGCCGGGCGCGCGCTCGTCGACGCCGAGTTGCCGCGACGAATCGAGCGCGACAGGCGGCTGCTCGACGGTCTGGACGAGGACGAACGCTCAGTTCTGGCCGGGCTGCTCCGCCGCATCGCCACCAACGTCGAGTCCGGAGTCCACCCCTAGCTGATCAGGGCATTTCGACGGTTTCGGCGCGGGCGATCTCGTCGAGCGCCCGCCGCAGGTAGTCGGTAGGGGGCACTGCGGCCGTGGCTGACAGGTCGGCGATCACCAGAACCGCCGCCTCGAACACGCGTTCCGGTGATCGCGGGTTCTCCTCCACCTCGGTCACCCCGAGTGCGCCCGTGAGCACGCTGACGAAGGCGTCGACCGGGACGGCGGGGAACCAGAGCACGGCCGCGCGAGCGCAGCGGCCGAGCACGTCTTGCACATCTTCGCCGGTCAGGCCGTCGGGGTGGAGTGTCTCGAGCAGTTCCCGGACGACGGCTGCCAGCACTACCCGAACCTGTTCCGGCGGTGCCCCGTCCAGCTTCGCCGCTGCTTCGGTCAGCGCTGCCGCGTCCGACGAGCGAGCAGCGGCGAGTGCGGTGTCGACCGCTTCGGCAATGTCGCGGGCGACCGTCGGCCAGTGTGTAGGCCACATCGGGTGATCCTCTTTCTCCGGGAGAAGTGCGCCATCACCCTCTCACGGCGGCCCGACACCTCCATTCCCCCGCACGCGGTCGATCAGCCGGAGCGCATCGAACGGTGCATACCCTTTCATGTCGTTGTCGAAGTACACGAAGACATCGAGCCCCTGCTCCATCCACCGCTCGATCTTGCGTGCCCACCCGTCCAGCGCCTCGTCGTCGTAACCGCTTGCGTAAAGCTCCTTGTCGCCATGCAACCGGATGTAGACGAAGGTGCTGGTGGTCGCCTCCACCAACGGATATCGGCCCGCAGTGTCGGCCACCACGAAGGCGATGTCGTGGGCACGGAGCAGTTCGGTCGCCTCCGCCGTGTCGAAGCTGTGGTGGCGAACCTCGAGCGCGTGGCGTAGCGGGCGGTCGGCATCGGTCTCGAGCAGAACTCGATCGCCGGACAGCTTCTCGTCGTGGTGAGCCGCGAGCGCCGCCGCCTCCGCGGTAGTACGCGGAAGCTGGTCGAAGAAGGCGGCCAGGCTCGACTCGTCGAAGGCGAGTGTCGGCGGGAGCTGCCACAAGAACGGCCCGAGCTTGGGTCCGAGCGCGAGCACACCCGAGGCAAAGAAGTTAACCATTGCGCTCTCCGCATTCACCAGCCGCTTCATGTGGGTGATGTAGCGGCCACCCTTGACCGCGAACACGAAGTTCTCCGGTGTCTCGCTCCGCCACTTCGCGTAGCTGGTGGGTCGTTGCAACGAATAGAACGACCCGTTGATCTCGATGGACGTCAAACGCCCCGCCGCATAGGACAATTCCTTCCGGTGAGCCAGTCCCTCCGGATAGAAATCACCACGCCAGCCCGGATACGTCCAACCGGAGATACCTATTCGGGCCTGCGCCATATCACGACACTAACGGCGTTGCCCCTTGCGCGCGATCGCTCCCGGGGAGAAGCATGGGACGGACCACAACCGAGGAGGCCCCATGCCGAAATACCTCTGGCAGGTCACGTACTCATCCGAAGGCGCGCAAGGCCTCCTCACCGAGGGTGGCACCGCCCGACGCGAGGCGATCACACGGATGGTCGAAAGCATCGGCGGGACAGTAGAATCCTGCTACTTCGCGCTCGGCGGACAAGATCTGTTCGTCATCGGCGACGTACCCGACGAAGTCGCGGCCGCCGCTCTCGGCATCCGTACCGCCGCATCCGGTGCCGCACGGTCGGAGTCGGTCATGCTGTTGACGCCCGAACAGATCGACGACGCCGTACGGCGTGAGGCCGACTATCGCGCACCGGGAAGCTGACGGTCTGCCGAGTACGAGTCGCCGGAATGAATGACGAACAGGGGAGGTTGCACGCCACATGACAGAGACCACAGCGAATACCCCGCAGCTCGGACAGTTCGGCGTATGGCGACACGCGGGCGGTTTACAGCCCGAGGTGGGCGCTGCAATCGAGAAGGCAGGCTACGGCGCCATCTGGATCGGCGGGTCTCCGCCGGCCGACCTCGAGGTGGCGGAGCGCCTGCTCGACGCCACGTCCACGATCACCGTGGCCACCGGCATCACCAACATCTGGACTGCGCCCGCCGAAGAGGTCGCGGAATCGTTCCACCGCCTCGAAAAGCGTCATGCCGGGCGTTTCCTCCTGGGGATCGGCGTCGGCCATCCCGAACAGCCGGGACTGAACTACAGCAAGCCGTACTCCTCTCTGGTGAGCTACCTGGACGTCCTCGACGAAGCCGGAGTGCCGGCCGATCGCCGGGTTCTGGCCGCACTCGGCCCGAAGGTGCTGGAGCTGTCGGCGGCACGCAGCGCCGGCGCCCACCCGTATCTGACCACTCCTCAACACACCCGCGAGGCCCGCGAACTCCTCGGCACAGGTCCGATACTCGCGCCCGAGCAGAAGGTCGTTCTCGACACCGATACCGCGCGGGCCCGCCCCATCGGACGCGCCGCCGTCGACAACCCCTACCTGCACCTGCGCAACTACGTGAGCAACCTCGAACGGCTCGGGTACACCCAGGAGCAAATCGCCGACGGCGGCAGTGACGACCTGATCGACGCCCTGGTGGCTCACGGGGAGACGGAATACATCGCCGGACGCCTGCGCGAACACCTCGATGCCGGTGCCGACCACGTCGCTATTCAGGTGCTGCCGGCCGGGGACGATCCGGTTCCCTCGCTTCGCGAACTCGCGACCGCGCTGGGGATCTGACTTGTGCTAACGAAATAGTGTGACAGCACGTCCCGCATACCGGCAGAAGTCCGGCTCATCGGTCGGGGTAGGGTCCCCACTGAACGGCAGCCAGGACTGAACGCAAGGTAGGAACTGTGCAAGAGCCAACGGCACGTCCAGTCGGCCCCTACGCCTCGGGACCGCCCGAAGCAGCCTTGACCGTCGACGCCGTCACCCTCGACCGGTTTCGCGGCGCGGAACTGTGGCGAGCGGTGGTCATCGGCGTCGTCGTCGTGGCCTACGTGCTGTTCTCCGTCGCCAGCTGGCCCTTCGGTCGCCGCGGCCGCACCCTCGCGGACGCGGCGTCGGAAGGGTTGGTCGACGGGTTCGAGGTGCTCGGACCTACCTTCGTGAAGGTCGGGCAATTGATGGCGTCGTCGTCCGGGGTGTTCCCCGCCCCGCTGGCCAACGCGTGCCTGCGATGTCTCGACGACGTCCCACCGGTACCCGCTGCCGAAGCACGCAGGGTCATCGAGCAAGACCTGGGGCATCCGGTGGACGCACTGTTCGCCGCGTTCGAGGACATCCCCCTCGCCGCCGCCTCCGTTGCGCAGGTCCACGCCTGCGTTCTGCACGACGGCCGGGAAGCGGTCATCAAGGTTCAGCGCCCCGACATCTTCCGCCGCATGGTGGTGGATCTGCGCACCGCGTACTGGGGAGCGCGAATCCTCGAGCGGCTCTTCGAGTTCTTCCGCATCGCCAACGCCACAGCCATCATCCGCGACCTGCACGCTGCCACGATGACGGAGCTCAACAGCGCAGTCGAGGCCGATCGCCAGGCCCGATTCCGTACCAACATCGGGGCGTTCGGGGACAACAAAGGGGTCACTACCCCTGAGGTGTACTGGGACTACTGCGGTCCCCACGTGATCTGCATGGAACGCATGTACGGACTGCCCCTCGACCGTTTCCCCGACCTCGCACACATGGACACCCGGATGCTGATCCGTCGGGGCGTGAAGGTCTGGCTCGAATCGGTCATCGTCCACGGGCCCTTCCACGGCGACGTGCACGCAGGCAATTTGTGGGTGCTCGACGACGGCCGTATCGCGATGCTCGACTTCGGCATCGTCGGGGAGCTCCCGGAGTCGTGGCGTCAGATTCTCCGCGACATGTTCTATGCGACGCTGATCGACGGCGACTTCTCCCGGATGGCCCGCGGTATCCGGAGCCTGGGATATGTGACGGACAACCCTGCGACCGACGAGGAGGTCGGCCTGCAGGTAGCGGCCGCCCTCGCGCCCCTCCTCGGGCGTGACCTCGGCGAACTGCGCCTCAGCGAACTGATCATGGCGTTGGTCGGGATCGGCAAGAAGTGGGGTGTCGCGAGCCCCGAGGAGTTGGTGCTGTTCGGCAAGCAGCTGGGCTACTTCGAGCGCTACGCGACGGAACTCGCGCCCGGGTGGGTTCTCGGGCAAGACCTGTTCTTGTTCCGCAACGTGTTTCCCGACGCGGTCGCCGCGAAGTCGCGGGAACTCGGGATCGAGCTACCGGACGAGTAAGGGTTACCGCCCGGTGAGCGACTCGAGCACCGATGCACGCTGGAGCGGATCGGCGGGAAGCCGGTCGGGCGTGAGGATCCACTGGTTGCCCGTCCACGGGTCGGACACGGTGAGAACCCCCGACGACGGAACCTGTTGCGCGATTCGCTCGAGCACCGCGACACCGGGGTCCGTCTCCGCCGCACTGTCGTCGCCGACGATGATCAGGGACGTTCCCACTGCAGGACCGTGGTCGGCCAGATGGACGATGCGCGCAGCATCCTCGGCTCCGTAGCCGTGCGGGAAATCGTTGAGGATTACCAGCCGCGGGGACGGCCTTGTATCCGCGATTCCGTTGCGGGCGGCCATTTCTGCAAGGTCGACGCTGTCCGAGAGTGGGGCGAGCCGTGCCGAGATGTCGGCGGCGGTAGTCACCACCGGGGCAGCCAGCAGCGCGGTGAGAGGCTCGGTGAGAGCGCGCAACGAACCGCTGAGGTCCACGACTTCGAGTGTGGGCGTTGCCGCGGCGGATGCCACCAGCATGCGTACCGCCAGTGCGGCGACGACCGGCGCGGCCTCCGCCGAGTCCCCGACGATCCACAGCGGGCGAGCCAGCGGATAGTGCACACAGAACGGCACCCGCAGGTCGCCGAGATCGGGTGCGGACAATTCGCCGAGCCGCAGACCGTCGGTCATCGCCCTGCTCGCGTCCCGAGCCGACCACGAGGTCGATTCGAAGGTGGCCAGCGAGCGCGGCAGCAGCGGGTCGATGACGCGGAGTTCCTCGGCCAGCTGCGTTGTCTCACCCGCGAATTTCGACTGGGCCTCGGCGAGGAGCGCGTCGTGACGCTCCTGGGCTCGGGCCTGCAATCCCGCCGCGGCGGGGCTGTTTCTCGTGGACTGGTCGGCCACCGACGCCGACAGCTCATCGTCCAGCCGGGCCTGGGCATAGTCGCGGGATGCCCGGAAGGAGGCGGCAGAGCGAGCTGCATCCTCGAAGATCATCCACGCCCGCTCGAACGAGTGGGCTGGGTCGAGGGGCACGGCGGCAGGCCCGGCAGGCGCAGGGGCAGGGACTGTCGGCTTCGGCTCGTCCACCTCGACCCCGTGCCGGGTGAGCAGCTCCGCCAGGCCGCCGTCGTAGCCCTGCCCGACGGCCCGCACCTTCCACTCGTCGCCGCGGCGATAGAGCTCGAGGCAGATCGCCGCCGTCTCGCTGCCGACGAGCGGCACCTCGAAAGCGACCAGCGGAGCGCCCTGCTCGTCGGAGAGTGTGGCCGACAAACCGCTACGAGGGAGAGGTGTTCCCTCGTCGGCCGTCGGGTCCACACTCACCACACAGAGCACCGCCGAAGCGGTGCCGTCCACCCCGCCGAGATCCAGCCGAATCACGTTGCCGTCGTCGAGAGTCACGCCGGCCGCGCATCGAGCGTTGTAGAACACGAAGTGATCGGACGAGAGCGCGCGCAGGTTCCCGTCGACCACGAGCACCGACACGTCGATCGGACTCGCATTCACCGCCTGGAAACGCACCGAATGCGAAGGCAGCACCGTGTTCTGGCCGGCCGCGAGGTGAATCGTCACCGCCCTGCCCTAGATGCCGAGGAAGCGGGTGAGTTGCGGAGCCGCTTCACCGGCGTGCTTGGCCTGAATGCCCTCACCGATCGCCTGGAGTTTCCATTCGCCGCCGACGCGGTACACCTTGGCCATCACCATCCCGGTGAACGGCATGCCGCCCTGCAGGGTGAACCGGGCGAGCTCCGCCTGCGAGGTGCTGTCGACCAACCGGCAGAAAGCGTTCTTCACCTGTTCGAAGGTGTGCCCCCGGTAGGAGGTCACGATGAAGACGATGCTGGACACGTGCGGCGGGATGCGGGTGAGATCCACCATGATCACCTCGTCGTCGCCGGCGCCCTCCCCGGTGAGGTTGTCACCCTGGTGCCGGATCGAACCGTCCTTGGAGGCCAACTGTCCGTAGTAGGCAACGTCGACGAGGTTGTTGTCGGCGAACAGCACTGCCGACGCGTCGAGATCGACGTCTGCGGAACGGCTGCCGAACATTCCACGCTTCTCGACCGGGTCCCAGCCGAGGCCCATCTGGATGTACGTGAGCGCGACGCCCCCCTCCTTGCGGAGAGTGACCTTCTGCCCCTTGGTGAGGCTGACCGGCCGCGACTTGGTGAGACTGACCTCGGCCGGGGCGGCCGGCGCAGCCGGGGGCGGAGTGGGAGCTGCCTGCGCCGGAGGCGGAGTGGGAGCTGCCTGCGCCGGAGGCGGTGTCGGTGCGGCCGGAGGCGGTGTGGGTGCAGGTGCGGGCGCGTCGTCGACGGACACGCCGTGGTCGGTGACGAGTGCCGCGAATCCGCCGGCGTATCCCTGGCCCACGGCCCGCACCTTCCAGGCACCCTGACGCCGATACAGTTCGAGGGCGATCACGATCGACTCGGAGTTCAGGCCCTCGATCTTGTACTCGTACAACGGGTTACCTGACCCATCAGCCACCCGAGCGGTCGGCGGTGCGAATCGGCCGAAGTTACTGTTCGTGTCGTCGAGGGTGATCACCGCACGCACCTGCTCGATGTCGGCGGGCACCGACCCGAGCGCCACCTTCAGCGAGGCCGCCTGACCGGCAGGTCCCGGAACCAGCTGGACGCCCGGACCGCTCGGCTGGTTGAAGAAGACGAAGTCGGCGTCGGAGCGCACCTTCCCCGATTCGGTCACGAGAAGTGCGGACAGATCTGCGGCGGCCGTCAGTTCGAGAGAGACGACGACCTCGTTGACGCTCAGTGGGCCGTTCTGACCCTTGGAAAGCGGAGTGGACACTGCGTGATTCCTTCACTGTGGGGAGCGTCGGGTTCGTCCCGTTCGACCGGTTTGCCTACCAACCTACAAAAGAGAGGCGACAGACGTCGTCGCCGCACCGTGGGCGACGCGCGCCGACATCCAGCGGAGAATCTCCTCACCAGCGGCGATACCGCTGCTCTCGGTGATCGACAGCGTCGGATGCTGCCAGTTCGCCAATTCGAGTTCTCCGTGGCGTGGGCGGATCGCGGCGTCGGCGGCGCTGAGCATGTTGGCGTCGAGCGCACCGTCACCGGCTGCGAGAACGGGTGCATCCGGCGGAAGCACCCCGTCGTCGATCAGCCGCGAACGAACCTCTGCGACCGCGAGGCTCTTACAGACCGCGTTCGGCATCGTGTAGATCTTGCGACCCTGCTGCGACGCCCCCCATCCCCGCGCCACACACCATTCGTCCCACTCCTCGACGAATCCCGACGGCATCGCTTCGGGATCCACCACCAGGTAGGAAAACAACTCGTCGGCGACGCGGAAAGTGCGGACCCAGCTGTCGTCGATCCGGCGACCCAGTTCGGCCCCGACCTCCTCGAGTGAGGCGCCGCCGGCTGCGAGCGCGGTCTCGACACCGGTGCGCCACTGCTCGTCGGGTACCCCGTCGACCAGGATGTTCCCGCCGTTCGTGGTGATGGCATACCGCCACGGCGCGCCGGGCAACTCGATCCGCTGGAACTGCACGATGGTTCTCGTCGTCGTGGGGACCACCACCGCCGAAGCGGTGAGCTTCCTCAGCATGGCCTCGGCGGCGGAGGTGACGTACGACAACGGTTTTCCGTCGTACACTTCGACGCACAACACGTCCTCGGCGTCCGGCGTGGACGTCACGTCGGACTCGGCCGTACCGAGCTCCATCGCGGTACGCGAATAAATCATGGTCCGGTCGAGGTCGGTGGCGATCAGCGCCGTCCTGCCCGAACTTTTCGTGTCCTGCCTGCTCATGTCACATCCTTGATGAGGCCCATGCACGAATACGCCAGATCCGGCACTTCCTCCACCGGAACCGAGCGCGCCGCGGCGAGCAGTCGAATGTGCGCGTGCTCAGGCGCGTCGAGGTCGCGAACGAGTACACGCCACGGCACCCGTCGCAGCAGCACCCGGGTGGTCTCGCCGACTCCCGGTTTGACGAAGTTGACGGTGGAAATTCCGTACTGCTCGCGGATTGCCTCGACGGACTTCCAGCCGTCCCAGGTCGGTGTCCTGTCCCCGCGGAGCAGCTTCTCCACGTCACCGGGAACGTGTTCGCGCACATCGGCGAAAGCGGCGGAGACAGCGTCGAGGAGATGATTGGACACGTCCTCACCCGCGAGGTGGGCGTAGAACTTGGCGCCGTGGAAGTCGCCCGGCCCGATCAGGGTGTCGTTGAGGACCGTGCGCGACACCAGTCCGGAGACCGTCGAGTTGAGGCAGGCGGAGGCGATGAGGAAATCGTCGCGGGTGCCGAACGTGCGTACGCAATGCCCGGGGTCGGCGAGGACGGCGAGGTCGTCGTCGAAAACGGCGCCCCCGGCGTCGCGGTACTCGGTGAGCGCCTGCGACAGCTCGCGCGCGATGGCGCCCTTACCCGTCCAGCCGTCCACGAACACCACGTTGCGGGAATCATGATGCGCCGCAATATAGTCGAGGGCGGTCGCATCGATACCGCGGTCCCGGACGATCGAGACGGCGTAGTGGGGCAGCGTCACTCCGGCAACCTCGCGCGCCCACCGCCGCATCAACACGCCCACCGGGGTCCCGGCGCGCGCCAGCGATACGAGGGTGATGTCCCGGCCTCGTTCGGCCAGGACCAGTTCGGTCACGGTCCCCACCGCCCTTGCAAGCCGGATGGCACTGTCCTGCAGGACCTTCTCGAACAGCTCGCGGTATTCGGCATCCGGCTGATACTCGATCGGCAGGGTTTCGGCGTAGTGGGCGTCACCCGCCTGGATGCGCCGTTCCCGCTCGGCCACGTCCGCCTCGAGGTTCACGTGGGAGAGGTCTTTGAGGAGCCACGCCACCTCTTCGGCGGCGTACGACCCGAATGCGGGTCCGGTCAACGGGCCGGGTCCGGTCGGGCCCGTCACGACGACACACCTTCTCGTGCGGCCCGTAGCCGGGCGGGGTCGGCTCCCGACACCACGGCGAGCACCACGTCGGTGCCCGATGCGGTGAGCACGTCGAGCAGGCCGCCTTCGGAAGTGAGCCGGTCGGTATCGGCCGGCGCGTCGACCATCACGACCACCACGGCATCTTCGTCCGGCCACTGGGCGTTGTACAGGAATCTGGGCTGTTCCTCACCGGATTCGGGTGCGGTGAAGCGGAATCCACGGCGCAGTGGATATCCGGCCTCGTTCAGCACGTACGCCGGCGACCGCGTCGTCGTCTGGTATCGCACGCGATGGCCGGATGCCGAGAGCGCTTCCGCAACCCTCAGCGGCAGATACATCAACTCCTCGTGCCCGACGACGATCACGGGGCGCCGAGAATCGAGACGATCACCGAGTGCGGCAGCCACGGATCCGACAGCGTGATCGAAGGCGGCAACGTCTTCGCGCAGGAATCCGTGACGCCCTCCGTCGGGAACCGTTGTGGGCCAGTCCAGGTCGATGCGCTCGACCGTTCCCGCCCGTTCGGCGACTCCGTTGAGCACCGGGTCGGGAAGAGCGGTGACGGACTCCACCAGCCCGTCCGGGAGCTCGGTGCGGCCCTGCGCCAAGCTGACACTGTCGATCCGGACATCCAACTCCGCCGCGGCGACGTCCATGGCGTCGCGATGCTCCGAGGTACGCATGTCGACGAGCGACGCCACCACGTACCGGCTGCGCGGGTTGTGCCGGTGCAGTGCACGTATCGCGTCGACGGCGGTGGCCCCCGTGGAAATCTCGTCGTCGACGAGGACGAGTGGCAGGTCGTTGGCGAACAATTCGGCGCTGGTCGGTTGCAGCTGGTGGCTGGTGGCGTGGGAGTGCCCTTCCTCGAACCCGGCGAACGTCACCACCTGCGGGACGTCACGACGAGTCGAGTGCAGGTAGCACCGGGCGTGCAGCCGGGCGGCGACACAGTGCCCGAGGCCGGTCGCGGTCTCGGCGAACCCGAGCACCACCGGGTCGGCGTCCGAACCGAGCACCTCGGCAACCAGGTCACCGAGGGTGTTGCCCGCGGAGATCACGACCCCGGGTTCGGTGGGCAGGTGCTTGCCGAGGACCGTCGAGACGAGCAGGTGCGCACGGCGCGGGTTGCGGCGCAGCCCCGGCTCGATCAGCTCGGGAACGGTGAGCCCGACCGCCGAATCGACGTGGGTGAGCGTCAGCCCGAGATGCTCGGTGGCCCAGGGTAGCTCGCGTAGCGAGGTCGATGACGTCATCGGACGGCCAGAGCAGTCAACAGATCCACGAATGTGATCCCCTCGTTTGTCACGCCGAACACTTTGGCTCGGACGAGCGTCTTCTCGGCCCAATTGCGATGAGGGCGCATCTCGTTCATCTTGTTGCGGTATCCCGAGGCGCGCACCCCGCCGACGCCGTCGGCGCCGAGAATGTCGAGAGCGTCGTGGTACTCCTCGTGTGTGACCGCGGACAGGGCATGTACGGCGGCCACGTGGGTGGGATGGATGACCGTTTTGCCCTGGATACCGTTGGCCCGGTCGAGGGCGATTTCGCGGAGCAGACCGTCGAGATCACGGCTCACCAATTGCTGACGGAACCGCACCTCGTCGTGTTCCTCGAACGGAGTGGCGCGCAGCGTGGGCCGGAACATCCGCTCGTGATCGGCGAAGTACTCCCACACCGGTCCGGTGATGACGTGCCCGGTGTGATCGCTGCGCCCGAGGTAGTTGACGATGGCGGCGATCGCGTCGGCCACCACCCGGACGTCGTAGATCGTCAGGTCGCGGTCACGTCTGATCCCGAAGGTGCCGCACATGTCGGTGGCCCCGACCCGCACCGCGAGGATCTGATCGCGGCGCTCGGCCAGCAACTCGCCGATACGCGCGAGTTCGTGGTCACGGGTCTCACGGTGTACCAGTTCCGGCGATTCGAGCACGGGCATCGCGTACAGGTGCTTGCCGAGACGATCGGACGCGGCGGCCAGCTCGTCGAGGAATTCGCGGCCGGTGACGCTCCCGAACTTCGGTATCACGAAGCCGGTGAGGACCTCCGCGCCCGTGGTCAGCAGCTCGGCGATGCGCCGAAGATCCGCGGCCGCCCGCACCCGCACGAACAGCTGCAGCCGGGCACCACCCGAAGCGGCCAGCCTGTCGAGCGCGTCGACGGCATTGAGCAGCGCGAACTCCACTTGATCGTCGGCAACGGCGTCCTCGAGGTCGAGCACCATCGAGCACACGCCCTCCGCGGACCGGCGAAGCACGATGTCCGCCAGGTCGGACCGCGTGGCCGGCACGTACAACGTTGCACCGAGGGCGACGGCCAGCACCACCCTGTCCTCGTCCGGTTCCAGCGACTGCGGAGCGTGCAGGAACAACCGTTCGTGGGTCTGTGAGTCGAGGTGGTGAAAGTGCCGTACCCGCGGCATCGTGGTACCCGGTGTCACGGCGCCTGCCGCGGTCTGTTCGCTAATACTCATCGTCCCCCCATGTCATCGCTGCGCTGTATGTCCTCTCATCTTCTGAACCACCTCGGCAATGAACGCCGACACCGCATCGAGCTGGGTGATGTACGCCCAGTAGTCGGGGTGCCTGCCCGTCAGTGTCCCTGCGATCCGGTCGATCCGCTCGAGCTGGGCGTCGAGGACCGACCCCCATTCCCGCACGAGCCCGCGATTGACAGCCAACATCTGGGCATCGCGCAGGCGAAATCTGATCTCGTTCTCTTTCGCACGCGGATTCTCGCGGACATGCCGCAGTAGTCGCAACCGGTCGGTGACACCGTCCACCTTCGCCTCGGCATCCGCCAGATGAGTCCGCGCCGCGCTCGTCAACTCGAGCGCGCCTTCCGGGTTGCCCGCGGTCAGGGCCTCACGCGCCTTCTGCAGATCGGCCTCGGCCTGTTCGATCTGCAGGCGACTGTCCTGCTCGTTGCGGACGAGATCCGCCGAACTTCTCGCGTTGAACTCTCGCAGTAGTGCGGAGTAGGCGGGCGCGAGCCGCTCGGCGCGGGTCTGTACGGCGGCGATCCGGGTGGTCACGGACGACACCGCGTGTGAGGCGTCCCGCTCCTTGGACGGCGCCGCCGCCAGCGCACTGTCGAGGGCCGCCGCAGCGTCCCGTACCCGGCCCGCGGCTTCGCGCACCGGGTTGGCCCCCCGGGCTGCCTGCAAGGCCGCGACGGCGTCGTCGAGCGCCGCAGCGGATGCCCGCACCGACGGATAGTCGCCGTACGCCTGGTGTCGCCGCAGCCCGTCGCGAGCGGCCTCGGCGGTCTGCAGGGCCTGCTGCGCCACCTGTGGAACGGCGGCCAGCATCGCCGTGGATTCCTCGAGATGACTGCGATGCGCGCGGTAGAACTCGTCCAGCGCCTGTGTCGCGGCCACTAATTGCGCTGTGACCCGCTCGAAGGCGGCGGTTGCCGCCGGCGACTGGACGCCGTCGAATTGATCCTCCGCCGCGAGATACGCGGACGCCGCCTGATAGCACCCGTCCCGAACCGGCTCCCACAGCCGCTGGACTCCGCGTTCCGGGGTGAGCTGTTTCGAGGCGTCGACCGCCGCGGCGGCGATGCTCTGGCGGTTGTCCATGTCGAGAAACGCTGCGACCATGGTGTCGTGGGCGCGACGGGTCGACTCGTCGCTCCGGGCTCTTCCTCGGAAGCGTCCCGACCATCCGCTCGTCACACCTGAAATCGTACTGGTCGGCGCAGTCGGCCCGAGCTGACCGGAATCGCCTGTGGACAAACCTGTGGACAGGTATCGGATGGGACAAGTCGGACAAATTCATTATCGTGGTGGTGCACGACGATCTCGAGACTTCGACAGCCGTCGAGGTCGAACACCTCCTCTCGAAAGGACCCCTGAATGGGCGTCAGCTTGACCAAGGGCGGCAACGTTTCACTCACGAAGGAGGCGCCGAACCTGACCGCGGTGGCTGTCGGACTCGGATGGGACGCTCGTTCGACCACCGGTACCGACTTCGACCTCGACGCCAGCGCCATCGGTGCGGGTGCCGACAAGAAGGTTGTCTCCGACCAGCACTTCATCTTCTTCAACAACCTGCGCTCGCCGGACGGTTCCATCGAGCACGTCGGTGACAACACCACCGGCGCCGGCGAAGGCGACGACGAGGTGATCAACGTCAACCTGGCGGCGGTCCCCGCGAACATCGAGAGCATCATCTTCCCCGTCTCGATCTACGACGCCGAGACCCGCTCGCAGTCGTTCGGTCAGGTTCGCAACGCGTACATCCGCGTCGTCGACCAGGCAAACGGCAACGAGCTCGCCCGTTACGACCTGTCCGAGGATGCGTCCACCGAGACGGCGATGGTCTTCGGGGAGCTGTACCGGAACGGCGCAGAGTGGAAGTTCCGCGCTATCGGCCAGGGCTACGCGTCCGGGCTCGCCGGTATCGCCCGCGACTACGGCGTCAACGTCTGACGTAGTTTCGCTACATCAGCCGGGTAGGGTTTCGCGTCGCTGACGTGGAACCCTCCTCGGCGTTCGTACTCCAGCAGTAGCCACCCGGCATTGCCCAACAAGAAAGGCCACGCTCAGTGGTTCTGCGAATATTCGGTCTGTCCTTCGCTGTCACGGTGGTGTCCATCATCATCGCGGCGCTCTACGGAGGCCCCCAAGCCGTCCTCCTCGTCGTCATCCTCTCGATCCTCGAGATCTCCCTGTCGTTCGACAACGCCGTCATCAACGCCACCGTGCTGCGGCGGATGAGCGAGTTCTGGCAGAAAATCTTCCTCACCGTCGGCATCGTCATCGCCGTGTTCGGCATGCGCCTGGTCTTCCCGCTGGTCATCGTGTGGCTCGCATCCGGCCTCGGCCCGGTCGCCGCCCTCGACCTCGCACTCAACCCGCCCGCCGACGACGCCGCGTACTTCCCCGACGGCAGCCCCAGCTACGAAACCCTGCTCACCGACGCCCACCCGCAGATCGCGGCGTTCGGCGGCATGTTCCTGCTGATGCTCTTCCTCGGATTCATCCTCGAAGAGCGCGAGATCACCTGGCTGTCCTGGCTGGAGAAGCCGCTCGCCCGAGCAGGCAAGCTCGACCAGCTCGCGGTGATCGTCGCCGGTGGCCTGCTTCTGCTGACCGCCTCGTACATCGCACCCGAAGACACCGTCTCGACCGTGATGGTCGCCGGAGTCCTCGGCATGATCACCTACATCGCCGTCAACGGCCTCGGCGAACTGTTCAACACCCCGGAAGAGGATGAGAACGGCGAGGTCGTCGAGGGCTCCAGTGGCGGCCCGACCGAACTGGCCAAGGCCACCGGCAAGGCCGGCTTCTTCCTGTTCCTCTACCTCGAGGTCCTGGATGCGTCGTTCTCCTTCGACGGCGTGATCGGTGCCTTCGCGATCACCTCCGACCCGATCATCATCGCCCTCGGCCTCGGCTTCGTCGGTGCGATGTTCGTCCGCTCGATCACCGTGTTCCTCGTTCGCAAGGGCACCCTGTCCGACTACGTGTACCTCGAACACGGGGCGCACTGGGCCATCGGCGCCCTGGCCGTGATCCTGCTCGTCTCGATCGGCTACCACGTCAACGAGAACGTCACCGGACTCGTCGGCGTCGCCCTCATCGGAGCCGCGTTCATCTCCAGCATCTTGCGCAACCGCAAGGCGGCAGCAGCCGGCGGGAGCTCGGACAATGACGTGGACGAGCCGAAACCGCTCTCCATCAGCTAGGTTCTGCCTGTACTCGCATCCTGCGGCAGTGGTCGTGACCCGGTCACGAGCACTGCCGCTCGGCACTGGAAAGGGCACCTATGGCGCGGCTGCTCGAAAAGTCGAAGAAGGTGGTCGAAGCCCAACTGGCCGGAACCACCATCCGGGCAATACAGGGATCGATGATTGCCTACGAAGGCAATGTCAGCTTCAAATCGGCCGGTTTCGGTGGCGGCGACGGTGTACTGGCGGGGATGAAGAGGCGCGCCACCGGCGAGTCGCTGTCCTTGATGGAATGCTCCGGCAACGGTGTCGTCTACCTGGCGGTGGGCGGCCAGCACGTCACCGTCATCGACCTCGCGGGTGAAACGCTGCAGGTGGAGTCGCAGCAACTCCTCGCACTCAGCGGCAACCTGAACACCAACGTCACCTTCACCGGTCTCCGCGGCGGTGTCGGCGGCCAGGGCCTGTTCACCACGACGGTGTCGGGGCAGGGGCAGGTGGCCCTCCTCTCGGCCGGTGGCCCGCTCATCCACCTCGAGGTGTCGCCGCAGTATCCACTCGTGGTCGACCCCGACGCCTTCGTCTCGGCCCGCGGGCAGTTGACCCAGTCCTTCGTCACCGATGTGTCGTGGCGGACCGCCGTCGGCCAGGGCAACGGTGAAGCCTTCTCCCTCAAGTGGGACGGCCACGGCGTCGTGTCCATCCAGCCGGCGGAACGGTGATCAGCATGGTGTTCACACAGGTCAATTCGAAGGTCGTCAAGGTCGATGTCGGGGCAGCGGGCGGAGTCGTCGCGCGCACCGGGTCGATGCTGTTCTACACCGGTCAGGTCCAGTTCTCACCGCACCAGGTTCCCGGTTCGCAGTCCATGGCCGGGATGGGCGGGTTCACCCGCATGGCCGGACGCATGATGCAGGGCGAACACGAGCGCACGATGCTCGCGCAGGGACAGGGCGAGGTGCACTACGGTCACGCCGGTCTCGAGGTGCACGTGGTCGACATGTCGCAGGGTGGAACTCTGTGCGTCGAGGCGTCCCGACTGCTGGCCCACAACGCCGGACTGCAGAGCTCGGTGGTCTCGGTGATGAGTCAGGGCGGTGGCGGTGGTCGCGGAATGCTCGGTGCCCTCCGCGGCGCCGCTGCGGGTGCGTTGTCCGGGACAGGCATGTTCACCACGCAGCTGTCCGGGTACGGATCGGCGGTGCTGTTGGCGCACGGCGGTTTCCTGGAGATCCCGGTGGGCGGACCCAACCCCATCCTCGTCGACCCCGACGCGTTCGTCGGTACGTACGGAAACGTTCAGGTAGAACTGAAGTCCGCGGTCGGCTGGCGGGATGCCGTGGGCCGCGGCGCCGGAGAAGCGATGCAATTGCAGTGCACCGGACAAGGAATCGTCTACGTTCAGGCTTCGGAGGAGAAACTGTGAGCACCGTGCTGAATCCGACGACCCTGGGCGCCAGCGACAACATTCCGGACAACAGTTACGCCTACTGCATCGACCTCACTGCACCCTGGTTCATCCGCAAGGGTGCGATGATCGCCTACTACGGGCAGATGCAGTTCCAGGCACTGACCCACGGATTGCACGGCGCCGCACTGCACATGGTGGCCAACCAGTTCTCGGCGCCGCTCTACATGGGTGAGTATGCGGTAGCCGAAGGCTTCGGGAAGCTGATCATCGGTGACCGCGGCTACGACATCAACTCGTATGACCTCGACGACGGCAACCTCACCATCCGGGCGTCCAATCTCCTTGCCTTCGAACCGGGTTTGTCGCTGAACCAGTCGATTGTCCCGGGGTTCCTGACCCTCATCGGAACCGGCAAGTTCCTTGCCTCCTCCAACGGCCCGGTGATGTTCGCCGAGCCGCCACTGCGGATCGACCCCGAAGCACTCGTCGGGTGGGCGGACTGCCCGTCGCCGAGCCACCACTACGACCAGGGGTGGATCAGCAACTTCCTCGCCGCCGGCGCCCACATGATGGGCATCAACTCGGGGGAGGAACGCCAGTTCGACTTCACGGGCGCCGGAACGGTGTTGATTCAGTCCAGCGAGAAGGTCCTGAGCGACACGCATGTCGTGCGCAGCATCGAGGGCCAGATCCACGGCATCACCCCGAGCGGTCTGCAGCGGCTCAACGGTGTGATCGCCGCCAAGCTGGCCGAGCAGCCTCGCTGACGTCGAGGCGAATGTACCTTTCGACGCGGTAGCAAAGCCGAAAGGTACATTCGCCCCGCTCAGCCGGCGGGGTTGGGGCCCAGCCGGATGACGTCGGTCCGGGCATGCAGCCCGATTTCCGGCCACCCCACGGTCAGGGTGATCACCCCCGACTCCGGGTAGGCGCCGACCCAGTAGCGGGGCTCGGTGTGATACTCGGACGCCTCGCTCGTGGCCACCCTCGACGTGGACTGCAGGTGGCTCGGGTCGGCCTCACCGACCACGTCGTCCACCCGCACGTGCACCGCGAGATACGACCAGCGGGCGGACGGGTCGTCGGGATCGTCGAGGGGGCGGGTTTCGTGACGCGCCCTGTCAGCCGTGCGTCCGGTCGCGGTGAGCTCGATGCGCAGCTCGAGACCCGCCGGGTGGGCGACCACCTCTGCCAGCCGGAGCGTCAGATCACGGGTAGTCGCGAGTTCGACGGGGCCGTATACGACGACCCCTCCCGTGGCGGGCGGCGCGGCCGCCGGCCACCGCCTCCTGCGCATGCACCCCATGGTCCCACCGGGGGCGGCGGCCTGCCACAGCTACGTTCCGGGCCGAATGCTCACGGCAGCTGGGCCATGCCGTACAGGTGTGTCGCGCGCACCCGGAGTACCTGCCGTCGCTCGGACACCATCGCACGACGAAAGTCTTCCCAGTCGTCGTGTTCCCGACCTGCTGCATTGCGGAATACCTCGACGAGTTCGTCGGTGGCCGCGTCGTGGGGGTCGCCGGCGACGGCACTCAGCTCGGCGTCACCTTCGACGACCGCGTAACTCCAGAAGTCGGGCGCGCTCACGTGCAGCGACACCCGGGGGTCCCGCGCGGCGTTGCGTGTCTTCGCCCGGTCCGCGGTCACCGAGATCCGGGCGGTGTTCGTGTCGGGGTCCCAGGTGTAGAGAACGTTGGATAACTGCGGTCGGCCATCCCTTTTGATCGTCGTGAGGACGGCGTGCGAGTGTGTCGCGACGAGGTCGAGCAGGGGACGCTGCGCGTCGTTCACTTCCAGGCTCATACCGACACCCAACCACGGTGCGGTCGGTGATGTTCCCGTTGCGCCATCCGCAGCGCAGTCTCACCCGGACTCGCCCGGTGATCCTTCCGCATCGAGCAGGACACGCGCCGAACCGGCGAACGACCGGACCTGCGCGTCGTCCCAGAGGTGTGCGGGCACACCGCCACCCAGTAGTCGCCGAACCAGTGCGGGGTCGTCGCCGAGGGGCACATCACTTCCGGCGATCACGATGTTGCCGTAGCGACGGCCCTTCAGCATGGCCGGGTCCGCGATCACGGCGGTGTGCGGGAACACGCTGCCGATGGTGGCCGCTTCCCGCCGCGCCTTCACGAGGTCGCGGGTGTCACCGCAGTTGACGACGTAGATCCCGCCCGGTGCCAGGACCCTGCGAACCTGGCCGGTGAATTCGACGGTGGTGAGTGACGGAGGCGTCGTGTTGCCGGCGAACACGTCACGAATGATCAGGTCGCGGCTCGACTCGGTGAGGGTTTCGGTGACAGCCCTGGCTTCACCGACGCGGAGTCGGAGCAGCGGTGCCCGCGGCAGATCGAACCATCGACGCACCAGTTCGGCCAGCTTGCCGTCCAGTTCGACCACTACCTGCCGGGCGTCCGGATACACAGCCGACAGATAACGGGCAAGTGAGCAGGCGCCGCCGCCGAGATGTAGTGCCCGCACCCGGTCCGCGCGCTGCCAGCGGGATCCGATCAGGTCGGCCATCCACCGCATGTACTCGAAATCGAGGTGTTCGGGATCCGTGAGGTCGATGTGTGAACTTTCGACGCCGTTCACTTTGAGGACCCAGCCGTGGGGATTGACGTTGTCCTCGGCGAGTTCGCAGGTTCCCGTGTCGATCGGATAGACCCCGGCAACGGGCCCACCTTCGGGTGCGTGCGCAGTTCGGCCGCCGCGCTGCCTGCCCATATACCGACTTCCCTACCGTTCGCATCGACTGCGCGCGTCTGCTGCGACAATCGTCATCCCACGATACCGGCACGACTACGCGGTGACCTACCGTAGTGGCGCGCACGAGAGAGGGAGGCGATGGAACCTCAGGAAGTCGACTTCGCCCACACCGAAGGCGCGGCGCGCAAACGTCGCGAGAAGGCCGTGGGGCTCGCCAGATACGTCTGGGATCGCGCTATCAGCGGGAAGGAACTGCTCGACCTCACCGACGGCACACTGCGGAAACTGGCCCGGGCAGCCGGATCCAACCCACCGAGCACCATGGAAACCTGGCTCACCGTGGCCGAACTGCTCGACCAGAAGTCGGCGTGGGCCGAGCGCCACCCGGATCATCCGTCGGCATCGCCCGCACACGCGGACGAGAAGATCATGTGGGTGAAGCCACCCGTCGCGCCCTGGACCGACTGACGCCCCGCCGCACTTCAGGCCGACGGCCGCACCGCGAGGATGCGGTCGTCGCTCTCTGCCGGCGACCCCCGACCGTCGCGGTTGCTCGTGCTGAACCACAGCGCCCCGTCCGGTGTGGCGACGACGGTGCGCAGCCGCCCGTACTCCTCTGCGAACAGCGACTGCGGTTCACCGAGCGAGCCGTCCCCGCCGACGGGTATCCGCCACAACCGTTCGCCCCGCAATGCCGCCACCCACAGCGACCCGTCGAGGTAGGCGACGCCGGACGGTGACGCCTCGTCCGTAGGCCACTGCACCACCGGGTCCACGAATTCGGCCTCGTCCGCCTGCCCTTCGACGTCGGGCCATCCGTAGTTGGCGCCAGGCCGGATCAGGTTCACTTCGTCCCACGTGTTCGCGCCGAACTCGGTGGCCCACAACCTGCCTGCGTCGTCCCAGGTGATGCCCTGCACGTTCCGGTGTCCCAGCGACCAGACCGGTGATCCGGACAGCGGGTTGTCGGGCGGAATCGTTCCGTCCGGATTGATCCGCAGGATCTTGCCGCCGAGCGAGGAGGGATCCTGGGCGAGCGGCCGATCGCCGGCTTCGCCGGTGGTGACGTAGAGCTTGCCGTCGGGTCCGAAGGCGATTCGGCCCCCGTCGTGGATCGACCCGGCCGGAATTCCTGTGAGGATCGGGACGGGCTCGCCGAGGCCGCGGCCGTCGTATCGCACGGCGACCACGCGGTTGTCCTCGTCGGTGGTGAGGTAGGCGAAAATTGTCTGGTCCGACGTGTAGGTGGGCGACACGGCGATCCCGAGCAGTCCCGACTCCCCCCGCGCTGCCACCTCCGGCACCTCCCCGACCTCGGTCACGTCACCGTTCGGTTGCAGGCGACGGATGGTGCCGCTGTCCCGCTCGGCGATCACCGCGGCGCCGTCGGGTAACAGCGCGATTCCCCAGGGCACCTCCAACTCGGTCGCGATCACGGTGGGAGCGGCTACGGGTGGTTGCGCCGCCGATGTCGCCGCCGACTCCCCCGTGCTCGAATCGGTCTGGCAACCGGTGGCGGCAAAGCCCACCAGCAACGCGGCAACCGCAACACATCCCCGTTTCATGAGAGTCCTTCCGCCGCGCGCCGGTCTCCACCCATACAAGTGCGAAAGTACGCTCGCGCGCACGATGCCGCTCACCGGACGCGAACGGCGCCTGATCACCCACTCGGGCGTGCTTACACTGAGCATCATGGGAACTGCAGGCGATCTCGACCTCGAGCGGTACTTCGAACGGATCGGATACCACGGGGACCGATCCGCGACGACGGCAACACTGAATGCCATTGCCGCCCACCATGCCCGGTCGATTCCGTTCGAGAACCTCGATCCGTTCCTCGGCACACCGAATCGGCTGGACCTCGAGTCGCTGCAACGCAAACTGGTGGAATCGCGCCGAGGAGGTTACTGCTTCGAGCAGAACCTCTTGTTGCGCGCCGTCCTCCTCGAGCTGGGCTTCGAAGTCACGGCGTTGGCCGCACGGGTGCTGTGGGGGTCGACGTCGACCGACGTGATCAACCCGCGCTCGCACATGCTGCTACTGGTCGATGTCGAAGGTGACCGGCGCATCATCGACGTCGGGTTCGGTGGCATGACCCTCGACACCACGTTGCGCCTCGAAACGAACACGGTGCAGGACACTCCGCTCGAGCCGTTCCGGCTGCTCGACCTGCGCGGCGACTACCTCTTGGAGGCCCTCGTGGGGGACGAGTGGCGTCCCATCTACCGCTTCGACCTCACCCCGCAGCACCCCGTCGACTACGAGGCGCCGAACTGGTACCTGTCCACCTGGCCCGGTTCCCATTTCGTCACCGGACTCCTCGCTGCCCGGGTCGCGGAAGGGCGCCGGTATGCACTCAACGGAACCCGGTTCACCGTCCACCCGCTCGGTGGTGAGTCCGTCCGACTCGAACTGACGAGCGCCGACGAGCTCCGGAAATGCCTCGAATCGGAGTTCCTCATCGACACCAGCGGACTTCGCGGACTGGACGAGGCGTTCCACCGGTTGCCCTGACAGCGTGCTCGCCGGGCAACCGGCTCGACGCTCAGCTCCAGCGTGCCTGGCCGCCGTCGAGCGGGATGGTGGCACCGGTCAGGTAGCCGGCGTCGGGTCCGACGAGGAAGACGACGGCGCGTCCGATGTCCTGCTCACAGTCTCCGATCCGGCCCAGCGGTATCGACCGGACGAACTCGGCCGCCTCCTCCGGATTGTTCTCTGTCCACCACTGCAGTCCGGGAGAGAGGGCATGCGGCGCAATGGCATTGACCCGGATTCCGTCGGCGCCCCACTCACTGGCGGCGGTGCGGGTGAGCGAGCGCATGGCCTCCTTCGTGGCCGCGTACAGCCCGTAACCGCTGGTGTCCCAGCGCACCGCCGAGGAACTCACGAGATTGACGATCGAGCCGCCGCCGCGTGCTTTCAAGTGGGGATGGCACAGCTGCATGAGGAACAGAGTCGCCACGGGACCCACCGCCATGGCCCGGTCCAGCAGCTTGGGAGTGACCTCCAGCAACGGGCCGAGCGCACTAGCGTTGGCGTTGTTGATCAGGATGTCGATGCCGCCGAACACCTCGACCACACGTGCGACCATCGGCCCCAGTTGCTCCCGCTTGCTGATGTCACACACGAAAGGCTCGGCGACACCACCGAAGTCGGCGATGGCAGCGCACGTTTCGACGAGTTTCGACTCCGTGCGCCCTACCACCGCGATCCGCGCGCCCTCCTTGGCCAGTGCACGCGCCATACCGGCCCCGACGCCCTGCCCTGCTCCGGTGATCAGTGCCACCTTGCCGTCCAGCGCGCCCATCAGGGATGCGCCGTCAACCGGAAGCTGGGGATGTCGGCGAGAGACATCACCGCCTCGAAGGTCCGCTCGTAGCCGGTGTGCGCGATGCGCCACCGCCCGTCCGGCCCGCGAGCATAGCGGTCGGAATAGAAGGCAGCTCCGCGCAACGCCATGTCGTGTTCGGGGATCAGCACGAGGTCGGAGAGGTACCACCGGCCGGTAGCGGTGTCACCGTCGACGTCGATCTCCGGGTGGCCACAGTGATGCTCGGTGATGGTCTGCGGGCCGAGGCTGGTTCTCATGAACTCGACCACCGCGTCGCGTGAGTCGAATGTCAGATGTTCGCCGTAACTCGCGGTCGCGTCGGGAAGCAGGGTGTCGGCGAATTCGTCCCAGTGCTTGGTGTCGAGGGCGCGCAGGTAGGCGTACTTGAGTCTGCTGATCGCGGCGACAGCTTCCAGGTCCATGATCACCCTCCGGGTACCAAAACTGATACCTGTTCTACCACGGATGGACGGCGCGCGGACTAACTCGACACCACGTCGGCCAGCTGCGGATCGACCACGTCACCGAGAACGTCCCAGGGGACGGTGACGGTTACCAGCCCGACGGCGTGCGGCCCCACCTGATAGTCGTCGAAGTGAATTTCCATCCCGGCGGGGGTCGCGAGCCAGTTTGCGAAGTTCTTTTCGACGGGCTCGATGCCGGTGCGGTCGAACTCAGGGCCGGCAGCCGTGGCCGGCAGCAGGGTTGCGCACTGCTCGGACAACCTCCGTAGACCGGCATCCAGATCTGGGAAGAGATCGGCGAGCGTGATCGGCGCGGCCGTGTCGGCGTTTACGACCACCGTCGCGACGATCGGGGTGGGATGCGCACCGGGTGGATCGGCGTTCCACGACGTCACCAGCAACCCGCTGATCACGTGCTCACCGATGTGCGCGACTTGGTGCTCCTGGCTGCTGAGCGTGAAGGCGTCGGTGCCCGAACCGTCGATCTGGTCCTGGAGTGCGGCCCGCATCGATTCGTTGAACTCGGCGGTGACCGCCGGATCCCCGCCCTCGATCTGTGGGATGACGACGTCGTAGGTGACGCGGCCGGTGGAACCGTCGACCCGCAGCTCGGTCTCCGTGTACGGCAGGCTCGCGGGCGTCGTCGCCTCGGCGCCTGCCGTGTCCGAAGCCGGGGCTACCGTCGTTGTCGACGGCTCACTGACCGCCGTTCCTTCCTGGCCGGAGCAGGCGGCCAGCGCGAGGACGACCGCCGCGAGCGCTACTCCCCGACCAATTCTCCGGATGCCGCTCATGAGGTATCTCTATCACGCCGATTCCGTGAGGTCACCTACCAATCGGGTCGACGATGGTATGCAGCGTGTCGACGAAATCCTGTGCGGTGGAGGCGTCGTAGAGGTCGGCGGAATACACGAGTTCGGCGTCGATCCCGGTGGGCTTTCCGTCGGCGTCGTGTCGCTCGGTGAAGTGGAAGTGCAGATCGCACTTGGCGATGTCGAGTGGCCGCGGAGTCACCTCGAAGTCGAGCCCGGAGACGTCGAAGGCCGCCGGAGCGAAGTTGTTCAGCGACAGCGCCACCTGGAAGAGCGGGTGCAGCGACCCCGACCGAGGTGGGTCGAGTACCTCGACGAGCCGTTCGAATTGCACATCCGCATTCGCCAGGGCACGGAGCTCCACGTCGCGGGATCGATCGACGATGTCGGACAGTGTCATGCTCGGGTCGACCCGGGTTCGCAGAACCAGTGTGTTGACGAACATTCCCACCACGTCGTCGAGCACCGGATCTCCCCGGCCCGCGATCGGGGTTCCGATCGCGATGTCGGGATCGCCGCTGAGCCGGGCGAGCAGTACCGCCACGGCCGACCTGAGCGCCGTGAAGAGGCTGGCGTGGTGTTCGTGCGCGGTGGCGAGCAGCCCCCGATGCGCATGCTCGTCGAGGGTGAACGGAAGTCGCCCCGCTCGATAGGTCCACCGGTACGGCCGGGGGCGGTCGGTGGGCAGCGCGAGTTCTCCGCGAAGGCCCGACAGTTCCTTCGTCCAGTGGCCGATCTGCTTCGACGCGACACTGCCGGGGTCGTTCTCGTCCCCGAGCATCGTTCGACGCCACATGGTGTAGTCCGCATAGTGCACGGCCGGAGGCTCCCACTGGGGTTCACCGCCCATCGCCCGGGAACGGTAGGAGTCGGCGAGGTCGCGCGCCAAGGGAGCCAGGGACCATCCGTCCGCGCAGATGTGATGGAGGACGCAGGACAAGAGGTGGTCGTGGTCGCCCAGACGGAAGAGCCGGGCGCGGAGCGGAGGGTCGCGGCGCACGTCGAATCCCGCCGTCAGCAGGTCCGATGTCTGGTCCTCCGCATCCGTGTCGTCGGCGGGCACCGGCGACAGGTCGGGCACGGCGTCGACCACGTCGAGCACGCGCTGGTACGGACCCGCCGGCGAGTCCGGATACACGGTTCTCAGCGAGCGATGCCGGTGGAGGACGTCTGCCATCGCCGACTGCAATGCTTCGGCATCGAACGGCCCACGCACTCGTACCGTGAAGGGGATGTTGTGGAGAGCGGGATCCACGAGCGTGCGGTCGATGAATTGTTGAGAGGGAGACAGCGGCACGAGCTCGGGCATCCCCTGGCCGCCTTGGAATCCTGCGGCGCCCAATCTCGGTGCCCCCAGCGCCTGAGTTCGCGACGGGTGTTCACAAGCGTCCGTAATCGACAGTGCGAGTGCTGCGACCGTCGGTGCATCGAACAGTTCTCGCACACCCAGCGTTGTGCCCAGCTCGGCGTTGAGCGTCCCGACCACTCGGATGGCCGACAACGAGTCGCCGCTCAGGTCGAAGAAGGAATCGTCGGCGCCCACCGAATCCACCCCTAGTACTCGGGAGAAAACCCGGGCGACGCAGTGCTCGGCGAGTGTCTCCGGGTCGCGATGAGGCACCGAATCCGAGCCGAACTCCGGAACGGGTAGCGCCGACCGGTCGAGCTTTCCCGTCGGTGTCAACGGAATCGAATGCACGAGCATGAACGATTTCGGAATCATGTAGTCCGGCAGGAATCGCGCCGCGTGCGTTTTCAACGCTTCCCGATCGATCGGCGCGTTTCCCTCGACCATGACATAGGACACGAGGTTCGGATCGCCAACCGAGTTCCTGTGCACCATCGTCGTGGCATAGGTGACGCCCGGATAAGTGTTCAACGTGGCGTTGATTTCACCCAGCTCGACCCGGAACCCACGGATCTTGATCTGGTCGTCGGCCCTGTCGAGAAACTCGAGAGTCCCCGACACCGTCCAGCGCACCACATCGCCGGTGCGAAACATGCGGGATCCGCTGTCGCCGAACGGATCGGCGACGAATCGTGCGGCGGTCAGGTCGCACCGCCGATGGTATCCCCGGGCGAGGCCTGCCGTGGTGAGGTAGAGCTCACCGGCCGCACCCGGCGGCAGCGGACGCAGGCGATGATCGAGAACTACCGCGTCCACACCGCGCATGAGACCGCCGATCGTCACTCTTCCGTCCGGCGACATCGGCTCCGTCAGAGTGACACTGCATGTCGTCTCCGTCGGACCGTACGCGTTGCGCATCTCTCGGCCACCAGCCCAGCGTCGCACCAACTCCGGGGACAGCACTTCGCCTCCGACCAGCACCAACTCCAGCTCGTTTTTCGCGGCGGAGTCGATCGCCGCCAGGGCGGAGGGCGTCGTCAACAGGTGGGTGACGTGTTCCTCGCGCAGCAATCGCGACAGCTCGTCGCCGCCGAAGTGGCCGGGAGGGGTCACGACGAGCGTTGCGCCTCCGATACACGCCGCGAGCACTTCGACGAGCGCGGTGTCGAAACTCGGTGAGGCGAAATGCAGAACACGAGAACGAGTGGACACCGCATACTTGTCCCGAATCTCCTGCGCCAGATTGGCGAGACCGCGGTGCGTGACGACGACGCCCTTCGGCGCCCCGGTCGACCCGGATGTGTAGATCAGATAGGCGGGGTGGTCCAGACGCAGGGGACTCACTCGTTCCACATTGCTGGTCGTCCCGGACAATGTTCTCGGACAATACTCTTCGGGGTTATCGATATCGATAGTCAGCCAATCAACCGTGTCGGGTAGACGATCGAGCTCCGAACGAACGGTCAACCCGAGCGTCGCGCCGCAGTCGGCCAGGCAATAGGCGACACGGGCGCTCGGATGTGCCGGGTCGATCGGAACATAGGCCGCGCCGGCCTTCGCGACCGCCCACAACGCCAGCACCGATTCGAGGGACCGGGGGACGGAGACTGCGACGAAGCTCTCGGGACCGATACCCCTGCCGATCAGCTCCCGAGCGAGCCGGTCGGCGACGCGGTCCAGGTCACCGTAGGACAGCTCACGCCCCCGGTCGCGTATCGCGACAGCCTCGGGATCATCGGCGACGGACCCCGCGAGGAGACGGTCCAGTGTCATCGGGACGACATCCGGAAGCCCCTGCGCGGGGGCTAATTTCTCGTGTTCACCGGCAAGGAAGACATCGAGATCGGAGATCAGGCATTCCGACTCGATCGAGGCGGTGAACCGGTCGAGGAAGGCGAGGAATCGGTTGTGGTGCCCGGCCAGTTCCGCCTGACCGTACAGGGACGAGTTCCCCTCGAAGTCGATTCGGGCGGCACGCTCCGACGATCCCGGATAGATGTTGACGGCGAGGTCGGCGACCGGACCGGTGGTGAGGACCCGAACCGTTGCCTGCACGGCGCCCAGCGTGATCTTCTTGAACATCATGAGGTTGATCACCGGGCCGAAATGCATGAGTTCCACTCCGCCCGAGGCGAGGTCGCGGCCGATGTCCTCGCGGCGGTAGCGCTGGTGGCGCAGGGCCGCCGTCACTGCAGCCTCGGTCATTGCCACCGCATTCCGAACCGTGCCCGAGCCGATACCCCTGAGTCGCAACGGAATGACGTTGGAGACGCATCCTCCTGAAGTCCGCAGACGGGCCGTCGTTCTCGCCGATACCGGCAGGGAGAGCACCACGTCGTCGTTGCCGGTCATCCTGGCGAGGTACGAGGCGAAGGCGGCGACCGTCACCGCCGTGGAATTGCGCGAACTCACGCTTCGAGCCGCGTGTCCGGTCGCAGTCCGGGCGGTCGGGCAGGAACGCGCGGCGCGTCCGCTCAATCCGACGACCGTAGGGAGATCGCTGCCCTGCTCCCGCCAGTAGTCGCGGTCCCGGACGAACCGGGTGGAGGTGCGGTAGGCGGCGTCCTCCTGGATGACGCGATCCGGTCCCACGGCGCGGCAGTCCGGCGGTTCCCTGCCCGCGACAGCGGCGACGTACAGCTCGGCGGTGCGGCTCATCAGCATCATCGCGGCGTACCCGTCCGACGCGATGTGGTGCGCTCGCGAGTACCAGTAGTAGTGCTCGTCTCCCAGTTGCAGAATATGTGACGCGAGGAGCGACCCGTCGTACATGTCCGTGCGCGCGCTTCGGTCGTGGTGCATCCACCGGTGGGCCGCTTCGACGGGGTCGTTCTCGTCACTCAAGTCGGTAGTGGGCACCCGATCGACCACAGTCGGGTCGACCACCTGATGTGGCTGCCCGTCGACATCCAGGAGACGGATTGCTCCCCAACCGAATTCGAGATGCGCGCGACGGGTGCAGTCACCGAGAACAGCCAGGTCGACAGGCCCGTGCAGCTCGGCGTAGTGGGCGATGACGTACGGGATCTCCGGCGTGAGCTGCTGCGCGAACCAGATGGACCGCTGCGCGGCGGTCAAGGGCAGGGCGGTGGTCATTGCCACAAGTGTGCGCGCCTGCCGCACCCCTCACCAGTCACCCCAGGGTGCACAAGTACCACCTCGAAATAAAAGGGGTGCCTTCGCCGCGATCCGGGTAGCGTCGAGCGCGTGACTATTCGCCTTGGTTACCAAATGCCGAACTTCAGTTACTCCGACTCCGTCGCGGATCTCTTCCCGACGGTCATCGCGCAGGCGCGCGAGGCCGAGTCAGCCGGCTTCGACACCGCGTTCGTGATGGACCACTTCTACCAGTTGCCCGGGATAGGCAAGCCCGACGAGCCGATGCTCGAGGCCTACACCGCCCTCGGCGCTCTCGCCACGGCCACCGAGACCATTCAGTTGTCCGCGCTCGTCACCGGCAACACGTACCGCAACCCACCCATGCTCGCGAAGACGGTGTCCACACTGGACGTCGTCAGCGGCGGCCGCGCCGTCCTCGGTATCGGGGCCGGCTGGTTCGAACTCGAACACCGCCAGTTCGGGTACGAATTCGGAACGTTCACCGACCGCTTCGAGCGCCTCGACGAGGCACTGCAGATCATTGCGCCGATGCTGCAGGGAGAGCGTCCCACCTTCGACGGCAAGTGGTACCACGTCGAAGACGCCATCAACGAACCCCGGATCCGCAACGACCTGCCGATCCTCCTCGGCGGTTCCGGCGAGAAGAAAACGTTCCGGCTGGCCGCCCAGTACGCACACCACCTGAACATCATCTGCAACGCGGCGGAGATCCCGCGGAAGCTCGAGGCCCTGGACGCACGCTGCGAGGAGGTCGGGCGCGACCGTTCCACCCTCGAGACCAGCTACCTGGCTTTCGTCATCATCGACGAGAGCGGTGACCGCGCCCGACAGCTCCAGCACGAATTCCTGCTCACGCAGGGCGTCGACCTCTCCACCGCCTCCGACGAAGAGCGAGCCGCGGCCACCCAGCGGCAGTTCTGCGGATCACCGGACGAGGTGGCCGAGCAGATCCAGACCCGCGTTCTCGACAAGGGCATCGACGGCATCGTCCTCAACCTCGTGGTGAACGGGCACGAGCCCGGCATCGTGGAGCTGACCGGCCGCACACTCCGCCCTCTGGTCGGCGGCTGACCCAGGAATACGCGCACTGCCTCCGCGGTTGGACTTCGGAGGTAGTGCGCGAGGCTAACGTCTCGCGCCTGTTCGGTGACGAAAGGTGACGAAGTCCGTGAGTGCTGCGCTGTCGATTCTGGATCTGGCCCATATCCGCGAGGGCGACTCGGCGCGGAACAGCTTCGAGGCGAGCGTGGCGCTGGCCCAGCTCGCGGAGACGCGCGGCTACCGCCGCATCTGGTACGCCGAACACCACAACATGGCATCGATCGGGTCATCCGCGACGAGCGTGCTCATCGCCCACGTCGCCGCACACACCAGCACCATTCGTTTGGGTGCGGGCGGCATCATGCTGCCCAACCACGCCCCGCTGACCATCGCCGAACAGTTCGGCACCCTCGAGACCCTGCACCCCGGTCGCATCGACCTCGGACTCGGACGCGCCCCCGGTAGCGATCAGAAGACGATGTACGCGCTGCGCCGCGACCCGGCGTCGGCCGACCGATTCCCGCAGGACGTTCTCGAGCTCCAGGCCTACCTGGCAGGCAAGTCCCGGGTTCCCGGGGTCGACGCGATCCCGGGCAAGGGCACCAACGTCCCCCTCTACATTCTCGGTTCCTCGCTGTTCGGTGCTCAGCTCGCCGCCAAGCTCGGACTCCCCTACGCCAACGCGTCCCACTTCTCCCCCGACTCCCTGGTCGACGCCGTGACTCTGTACCGGGAGCGCTTCGAGCCGTCCGAACAGCTGGCGGAGCCGTACGTCATCGCCGGCGTCAATGCCATCGCCGCAGACACCAGCGAGGAGGCCCATCGGCAGTTCGAGTCCTCACTGCGGCGTCGTGTGGTGCAGATGGTCGGCCGCGGGCAGAAGTTCACGCCCGAGGAAGTCGACCTGATCATGACCTCACCCGCAGGTCAGCAGATCACCCAGATGGTGCGCTACTCCGCCGTCGGAACGCCGACCGAGGTCAAGGCGTACCTCGACGAGTTCGCCGAGCACGCACAGGCCGACGAGCTGATCGTCGCCTCGATGGCCGAGGACACCGAGTCCTGGCTGAAGTCGTATGACCTCCTCGCCGACGTGTGGCGCTCCGCGCCCGTGCGCCTTTCTGGTAGCTAGCACAACCAGAAAGGCGCACGAGCGGCGAAGCCGCCTACTGGTGCACGATCACGCCGCGGATGTTCTTGCCGTCCCGCAGGTCCTGGTACCCCTCGTTGACCTGCTCGAGGGTGTACTTGGTGGTGATCAGCTCGTCGAGCTTCAGCTGTCCGGCGTCGTAGAGGCGCAGCAGCCGGACGATGTCGTACTGCGGGTTCGCGGAGCCGAAAAGGGTTCCCTTGATCGTTTTCTGGTTCAGCGTCAGGTCGGTGCCGGACACGTGCACCGTCAACTTGGTGGGATCCGCGAGACCGGTGATGACGACGGTGCCGCCCTTGCCGATGACGGCGGTCGCGTTCTGCACTACCTCTTCGTCGACGGTTCCGACAAGAATCAGTGCCTGATCCGCGCCCTGCCCCCACGTCAACTCGTTCACCTTTGCGGCGGCCTCAGCGGCATCGGCGAATGCATGTGTGGCGCCGAACTTCAGCGCCGTCTCACGCTTGAAGGGCACCGGGTCGACGACCACGACGTATTTGGCTCCCGCACTGACCGCTCCCTGCACGGCGTTGATGCCGAGCCCGCCGATGCCGTAGATGACGACGGTGTCGCCGGCCCGGACGCCACCCGCGTACACCGCAGTTCCCCAGCCCGACGGGACGCCGCAGCCCACGAGGACCGCGGTCTCGAGCGGCAGCCACTCGTCGATCTTCACCACCGAGTGCTGCGAGATGGTGGCGCGCTCCGCGAAGGTGCCGAGCATGCACATGGCACCGAAATCGTCCTTGCCGGAATGGAATCGGAACGATCCGTCCGGCATCGACCCTTCGAGGATGGTCGCGCCCATGTCGCAGAGGCTCTGACGCCCGGTGGCGCAGTAGCGACACGTTCCGCAGTTCGGGATGAAGCTGCAGACGACGTGGTCGCCGGGCTTGACCTTCGTGACCCCGGGCCCGACTTCTTCGATAATGCCGGAGCCTTCGTGCCCACCGACGATCGGGTAGCGCGGCGGCAGGTCACCGTCGGTCAGGTGCAGGTCCGAATGGCACAGACCGGCGGCGGTGTACTTGATGAGAACCTCGCCCGGCCCCGGACCGTCCAGCTCGAGTTCCATGATCTCGAAGGGCTTGCCCGGTCCGAGTAGGACGGCTGCTTTTGTCTTCATGTCTTCTCCTCGACGAGTGACGATCAGAGTGCGATGTTGACGGCTTTGGTCTGGGTGTAGAGGTCGATGGCGGTGGCACCGAGCTCACGACCCCAGCCCGACTGCTTATACCCGCCGAACGGCATTGCCGTGTCGAATCCGTTGTACTGGTTGATCCATACCGAACCGGCCTTCAACTGACGGGCCGTGAGGTGCGCCTTGGACAGGTCCTTGGTCCAGATGCCGGCGGCGAGGCCATAGATGCTGCTGTTGGCGGCCTTGGCCACACCTTCCTGCGCGTTGAACGGCAGAGCGGCTACGACCGGGCCGAAAATCTCTTCCTCGACGATGCTGAATTCGGGTTTCACGTCGACGAATACGGTCGGTTCGACGTAGAACCCGCTCTCGCCCCAGCGCTTTCCGCCGGTGAGGGCGCGTGCGCCGTCGGCGAGTCCCGCAGCCAGGTAACCGGTCACCTTGTCGAACTGTTCCTGCGACACCAGCGGTCCGAGCTGAGTGGTGGGATCGAGACCGGGGCCGATCTTGACCTGCGACGCCGCCTCGGCCACCGCAGCGGTGAAGTCGTCGAAGATGCTGTCCTCGACGAACATCCGGGTGCCTGCGACGCAGCACTGGCCGTGGTTGAACAGCCAGGCGTTGAGTGAACCGGTCACGGCGGCGTCGAAGTCGGCGTCCGCGAACACGACGTTGGCGCTCTTGCCCCCGAGTTCGAGGGACACCTTCTTGAGGTTGCCCTTGGCGGCGTCGACGATCTTCTTGCCCACCTCCGTGGAGCCGGTGAACGCGATCTTGTCGACGTCGTCGTGGGCGGATAGTGCCGCGCCGGCGTCGCCGTACCCGGTGACGATGTTGACCACACCGGGCGGGAAGCCTGCCTCCTCGAACACTTCACCGAGCAGCAGGGCGGTCAGTGGTGTCTGCTCGGCGGGTTTGAGGATTACCGTGTTGCCGGCCGCCAGTGCGGGCGCCAGCTTGAACGCGGCCATCAGCAGCGGGAAGTTCCAGGGCACGATGAGGCCGCAGACACCGACGGGCTCACGCAGGGTGTAGGCGTGGAACTGCCCGCCCGGGACGAAAGGCATGCTCACGTTGACCGTGCTGCCCTCGATCTTGGTGGCCCAGCCGGCGAAGTACCGGAAGATGTCCGCGGACCAGGCGACGTCGACGGCGGAAGCGATGCCCGCCGACTTGCCGTTGTCGAGCGACTCGAGTTGGCCGAACTCGTCGGCGCGTTCGGAGAGGATGTCACCGACCCGCCAGATGAGACGTTCCCGCTCGTTCGGCTTCATGGTCGGCCAGGGACCTTCGTCGAATGCTTTGCGGGCGGCACGAACTGCGCGATCGATGTCCTCGGCTCCGCCGCGGGCTACCGTGGTCAGGACCTGACCGTCCGCCGGGTCGATGGTCTCGAAAGTCTCACCGGTCGCCGATTCCACCCACTGCCCGCCGACCAGAAACTTTTTGGTACCGGACAGGAAGTTCCGTACTGCCGGCAAGAGTTCTGCCTGGCTCGGCTCGATCGTCGCTGTCATCAAAACCTCCGAAGTCGTGAATGTGACGTAGCCCATAGTGCACGGACGGCAATGTCACTAACTGTCCTGACTCCGGACACTTCGCCGTACGACGACGGTATGCGCGAAGCGCTGTCAGACAGTGATATCGAGCGCGCGCATACGGGTGTACAGCGTGCTGCGGCTGATACCGAGCGCGTTCGCGGCGTGCACTTTGTTGCCCCCGCATTCCTGCAGCGCGTCGATGATGGCCTGCCGCTCCGCGCGCTCACGTCCGGCGAGACGGGTCACTCGCTGCGGCGTCCGATACGACTCCGGCAGATCGGAGACAGCGATGTTCGCGCTGGTGCGTCGCCGCGCCGCAGTCCGCAGGATGACGGACAGCTCGGCGAGATTCCCGGGCCACTCGCGGGCCACGAGCGCTTCGATCGTGCTTGCCGTGAGGCGCAATCCGGGTTCCAGCGAGTCGAGAATCGCCTGCGCGATGTCCGCGAACTCGCGGCTGCGTTGCCGCAACGGCGGGAGCACTACCTGTCCGGAACACCGACCGATCAACCCGGCAACGCTCGGTGGGACACTGTCCAGAGGTGTACTCGTCAGGACGATGCGCGGCCCTGCTTCCGATTCGAGCATCTTCGCGAGAAGCGGTTGCATCGACTCGGGAAGCAGCTGCACCTCTTCGATCCCGAGAACGTCCACCGAACCGGATGCCAGCGTCACGAGCCTGTCGAGCCATCGCTGCGTGCCGTCGAGCGCGATGCCCGCAGCGTCCATACATACGAGCGACTTGTCACCGGCGAGGTCGCGAATCGCGGTGGTTCTGCCGGTGCCCGGCTCACCGCTGATGACCACCGGTTCCCTGGTGTCCCGCAGCCGTGCGAGTTCCGACCTACTGCGCTGCAGCACCGAACTGGACGCCAACCTCCCGCGGCGAATCGGCGTGCTGGTCCGATGTTCCGGGCGGACGACGAACACCGCCCCGCCCTCCGTGCCCTCGACGTAGTCGGCCTGCACCAGTGCTGCTTCGCCGGACGACAGTCGAATACGAGCCGTCTTCGACTGATCGGGACGCAGATCTGCGACCATGCTCCGGAGCGTCGCATGGTCGGCCACCTGGAGAAGGTCCAGCGCGACCCGATTACTGAGATGGATGTCCTCGCCGATCGCGGTGACCGCGAGCTGATTCTGGGGCGAGATGCGCTGGAACGCGTCGACCAGGCGCTGTTGTGACACCCGAGACCCCTCGAGCAGGCGTCGTTCGATGTCACTCGCCGCGCGCGCGAGGAACGGGGCGAAGAGCGGGTTCGCCCGGGCGGCGACCCCCGTCATGTCGAGGATGCCTTCCACCCGGCGAGTCGCTGGATGGACGATGGGGTGGCCGTAACAACTGAAGTCCTTGAACCGTTCGAGGTAGTGCTCGTCGCGGTGAATGACGACGCCACGGCGGATCTCGAGCGGCGTGCCCAGCGCTGTCGTTCCGACACAGTCCTCACCGAATCGTGTGCCCAGCACAGCGCCGGCGGCGTCGATCATCCGTTCGACCTTGGCCCCGTCGAAGAGCCTGGCCACTATGCGGCAGTCGCGGTCAGCGAGGAGAACGCAAAAGCCGGTGCCCTGGATCTGGGAATCCATTTCGGCGAGGATGGGCCGCGCGGCCTGCAGTAACCGGCTGGATCCGTCAAGGTCGCTGCAGGGGTCGGCGTCCGGTGTCGAACTCGGTTCGAGGCCGCTGAGCGCCGACCGCTTCCACGACAATGCGATTTCGGGCCGCATTGCCGCAGACCCGGTCGAGCCGCCGAATTCCACCCTCGCCTCCTTGGCCTGTCCGGGGCCGTGCACACGACGCGCGACCCCTCCTGAACGTACTGACAGTCTGTGACCCACGCCATAGTGCCGCACGTCCGGGGACGCAAGTGTCCGAGATCTGCACACATGCCGCTACCCGGCGAAGAGGTCTCTCACGAACGGGATGGTGTCCGCCTGCGACTCGATCAACGTGCCGCTGTGATCGGTGGGATAGGTCTTGAACGTCACCGGCTCACCGTTCGCGGTGAGTGCCGCCACCAGGGAGAACGCCGAAGGAGCAGGAACGTCGATGTCCGTGAGTCCTTGCCCGATGAACAGCGGGCGGTCGTAACCACTCGTGGGCACACCCATGTAGTCCACCAACAACGGGTAGAAGTTCGGGATCTCATTCAGTGGCTTGCTGAAGAGGTCACCGACGATCACCCCCTCGGCGGCCTCGTGCATCTCGTGGACGCACAACTGCTCGGCGGCGTCGACATACTGCGCACCGAGTGGGGTGAGGTAGGCGTCGAGGCCGATCTCGGGATGAGCCGAGCGCAGGCCGGCCAGGATGTAGAACAGATACGACGTGAGCCCTGCCGGAATGGCGGTCGGGGGAACTCCGGGACCGAGCGGCAGCAATGCCAACTCGATGTTCGCGGGAACGCCGGTACCGACGGCGCCGCGGTAGTCGAGCGACTTCCCGCCGTACTCCGTCGCATAGCGCCCGGTGATGACAGCGGCGCCGCCGCCCTGAGACTGGCCGACCACCACCCACTTGTTCGACAGTGATTCGTCGACGGCGCGCGCAGCCTTCACGGAGTCGACGACGCTGTGCGCCTCTACCTTGCCGTCGAGATAGGGCATCACTCCCGGCGTGCCCAGCCCGACATAGTCGGTGGAGACGATGGCATATCCCTGCTCGAGCCAGCGCCCGAGATACGGATAATCCCGCTCGGGCAGGCCCGGCCCGACGAGAGAGGGAGCGCAGTGATCGGCCAGACCCGAAGTGCCGTGCGCCCACGCGACCACCGGCCAGCCACCGTCGGGCGCCTCGCCGGGGGGCACGTACATCGCCCCGGTGCTGAGTGCAGGATCGCCGTCCGGGCCGATCGACCAGTAGGTGATGCGCTGCGCGTCGGCGGCACCGGGAATCCATAGAGCGGATGGGAGCGGAGCCACTTCCACGACATCACCGGGTGCCCCGGCGGCATCGTCTGCGAACGCGGAAGGGGCGGCGAGGCACGTGCCGACCATCGTCAGGGAGGCTACGGTCACACTCGCGGCCGCCCGTGACATACGTATGAGGGGTCTCTTCACCGACTCACCGTAGAAGGGGTTATACCGTCGACACCAGCACTTCCATCGACCATCGGAGGACGACGCCGTGACGCTCGACTCGTCTGCTCCCGACTACCGCGCCCGGATCTTGGCCGAACAGGCCGATGCGGAGCGCCGGCTCGCGTCGCTGAGCAGGCGCTTCACCGCCATCGTCGAAGGATCGGAATTCACCACGGACGACGACGAGCACGATCCGGAAGGGTCGACCATCGCGTTCGAACGGGCCCAGGTCTCGGCCCTGCTCGCCGACGCACGCCGGGACGTGGAGGAGCTGACGGCCGCGCTGGCGCGAGTCGATGCCGGAACCTACGGCACGTGCATCCGGTGTGGGAGGTCGATCGCCGACGTCCGGCTCGACGCACTTCCCGCCGTCCGCACCTGCATCGAGTGCTCGGGCTGACGCGCGTGCCGTAGTCCCGTTCAGCGCTTGATCGAAATCAGTGGAGGATCGAGGTCAGTGGAGGATCGAGGCCCACGCCCGGCCTGCCACCTCGCGTGCTCGGCGATGACCGTCGGGCGGATCTACGCCCTCCGCAAGATCGGCAAGTGCTTCCGCCAGGTCTCCGATATCCACCTGATGTCGCATCGAGGTGTCGAGCAGTTCGTCGAATGCTTGGTCCGGGCTGTACGAGTCCCCTCGCGCGTCGGTCAGGATGTCTATCGCTGCATCCAACGCGGAAAGGTGGCGCGTTTCGCGGGTGTCGCGGTGAGCTTCAATTGTCAATCTTTCGCCCCTGAGTTGTCGCTGCTCGGCGTTTTCCGATCATGTGTGGGCACATCACATCACGATCGGTGCCGATTCGTCGCCCATTTCCCCGCAACAGCCAAAGTTGTTTCCGGACAGTGACATCCGTCCGCTCTGAAACTACTTGTAACCGCCGTTCTTACCGCGGGGTTCTACTCGGCGGTATTCCCCGCACGCGTGCGGGAGGATGGGTACGGCAGTTCTGAACAACTCCAGAACAGCGGATCCGAACCGTACAGACCGTCCGCTCCGGGATACTGACAACCGGCGGCTTTTTCGCCGGTTTCGAACGGGGCGGCCGTGCGCCGCGCTGTCCCTGTGGACGCCTCGGCAACGGAACTGTTCAGGATTGGGTGATGGACGTGAAACTCGTCGTCGACCTCAATCGGTGTCAGGGATACGCACAGTGCGTATTTCTCGCACCGCGTGTCTTCACACTGCACGGCGAGGAGTCCCTTCTCTACGACGCCGGACCGGACGACGGCGAACGCGAGCGGGTCGCGCAGGCCGCGGCCGCCTGCCCGGTGCAGGCCATCACCACCGACATTCGGCCGCAGTCGCATGGGCAGTGACATGCGGGTCGTTATCGTCGGTGCATCGCTCGCCGGCTTGCGCGCAGCCGACGAGCTACGACGACTGGGGTTCGACGGCCCACTGACCATGATCGGTGACGAACCCTACGAACCGTACGATCGGCCGCCACTGTCGAAAGCGGTGTTGCTCGGGATCATGCCGCCCGAACATGCGACGCTGCCCGCCCGAACCGACCTCGACGCCAAGTGGCTACTCGGTGTCCCGGCAACCGCGCTGGACCTCGAGGACAACCGGGTCGTGCTCGGCGACGGCGACAGCGTCCCCTTCGACAAGGTTCTGCTCACGACCGGAGTGCGGGCACGCCCCTGGCCGAAACCGGAGGAAAGCGACCTCGACGGTGTCTTCACGGTTCGCACCCTGGACGACTCGCGGCGCCTCGACGAACGGCTGTCTGCAGGTCCCGGTCATGTGCTGGTCATCGGTGCCGGATTCACCGGTTCGGAGATTGCATCGGTGTGCCGCGAGCGCGGGTTGTCGGTCACGGTCACCGAACGCGGACCGGCACCCCTGGTGGGCGCCCTCGGCGGGGTTGTCGCGGCGGTCGCGGCTGACATGCAGCGCGACCACGGTGTCGACCTACGCTGCGGCATCACCGTTGCGCGATTGGAAGGTGACGGGCAGGGCCGACTGCGCCGGGCACACCTCTCGGACGGAACAGCCCTCGACGTCGATGTGGCCGTCGTCGCTCAGGGCAGCATCCGGAACACCGAATGGCTGGCCGGGTCCGGTCTCGCCGCGGGACCACGGGGCGTGGCCTGCGACGCCGGCTGCCGCGCGTTCGACCTCAACGGGCTCGTCACCGACAACGTATTCGTGGCCGGTGACATTGCCCGGCAACCACATCCGCTCTACGACTACCAACTGATCGCGCTCGAGCATTGGGGCAATGCCATCGGGCAAGCGGAAGTGGCTGCCCACAACATGATCCACGAGGGGTTGCACCGCCGCCCTCATCTCGACATTCCTGCATTCTGGTCCAGTCAGTTCGGGGTCAACATCAAATCGGTTGGTATCCCCACCTATTCCGATCAGGTGGTCGTCACCCAGGGTTCGGTTGAGGAACGTCGATTCGTAGCAGCCTACGGTTTCCGTGGACGCCTCACCGCGGCAGTCGCGTTCAACCACGGCAGGTGGCTGGACTTCTACCGTGACCTTATCGAATCGGCGGCTGCCTTTCCGCCCGACTTCGCCGTGATGGACCGGACCGATCCCTGGGAGGTGCGGTCGTCGGAGCTGCCCGACCCCGCCATTCTGAGCCACGGCCCGACCGTGTCTGTGACCGGACACCTGCCCACCGAGCGCCACGTCGAGTTCGTCTCGGCACCGAAGTAACCGAAGTAACAGGGAGACTCGCCATGTCGCGTGCGCAGTTGCTCGAACGCATCACCGACCAGTCGAATCGAGCGAACCCGTATCCCTTGTACGAGGAACTTCGTGAGACACCGGCGGCACTGCAGGACAACGGTTCCTACCTCGTCGGACGGTATTACCACGTCGCCGCGTTGCTGCACGATCCGCGAATCAGTTCCGACTTGCACAACCGCCGTGCAGGAATGCCCGGGGCCGATCGGGCCGACAACGGTGGGCCCGCATTCATCCGTTTGGACCCGCCCGAGCACGACCGGCTTCGGCGATTGACGACGCGGCAGTTCGGACCGCCACACATGCCCGGCAGAGTCGACTCCATGCGCGGAGAACTCGCGGACCTCGTGACCACCCTTGTCGACAACCTCGAGGGAAAGGACCGCATCGATCTCGTCGACGACTTCGCGTACCCCTTCCCGGTGTCCGTGATCTGCCGACTGCTGGGTGTTCCCCGCGAGGAGGAACCGCGTTTTCACGTGTGGGCGGATGCGCTGGTGGCCTCCATCGAACCGACCCGCGATTCGGACAGCGACGCGAAGATGAAGGCAGCTCAGCAGGCACAGATGGAAATGGGCATGTTCATGGCCGGGCTGATCGAGGAACGCCGAAAGAATCCGGGTGACGACATGTTGTCCGGGTTGGCGGCCGATCACCATGAGGGCGGTCTCGACACCCTCGAGCTGGTCACCAATTCGATCATGTTGTTCATCGCGGGCCATGAGACGACCGTCAATCTCATCACCAATGGCATGCTCACCCTGCTCCGCAATCCGGGCGAGCTGGACCGCCTGAAGCGCCACCCGGAGCTGATGCCTCTGGCGGTCGAGGAGTTGCTGCGGTTCGAACCGCCCGTCCATTTGGTTCCCCAGCGAACCCCTATCGTCGACATCGAGGTCGGTGGCGTGACCGTGCCGAAGGGTTCACCGATCGTCCTGGCTTTGGCCTCCGCCAACCGGGATCCGAAGCGGTTCACCGACCCCGATCGGTTCGTTCCCGACCGCGCCGACAACCAGCACCTCGGCTTGGGCAGCGGCATACACAGCTGTTTCGGCGCACCACTCGCCCGGCTCGAAGGTCAGATGGCGCTCAATGAACTGATCCGCCGACTCCCGAACCCGCGCCTCGTGGAGGACCCGCCGCCGTACCGACCCAACCCGGTGCTGCGCGGTCCTCGGCACCTCATGGTGGACTGCGGATAATTTCTGCTGCATCATCCTGCACCTCGCTCCGTTCGGTGAAGACTCCGGCCTCGCGCATGCTCGATCAACTCACCGGGGTGGTGCCGGTGATTGATTCGCGGAGCTCGTGTGGGATCGATCTGCGGTGGTGGGATCCATTCAGTCCTGCCCGGGAATTCTGAATCAGGCCGGGTTGTCGTGGTGTTCCAGCCGGCTGAGCCATCGTTGACCTGTGCGTGGCACGCATCGCATGCGAGGGTGAGGTTGTCGATGTCGGTCCCGCCGCCTTTCTGCCAGTCGGTGACGTGGTGGACCGCGCACAGACTGGCCGGCGCGGCGCATCCCGGGCGGGTGCATCCACCGTCGGCAGCGATCAGTGCAAGCCGCTGATCGGCATTGGCGAGCCGGCGACGTCTGCCGAGGCGCAGAGGACGACCGGAATGGTCGAACAGTACGAGAACTGGATGAGCATGCTCGGCGAGCTTCAATGCGTCCTCGAGGGGTAGGAGGCCACCGCTCGCTGTCGTCGCGAGACCGCCTGCGGCCTTTTCGAGTTGATCCAGCGTCATCGTGATGATCGCGGTGACGGGCAGGCCACGATGTCTGCCGAGTACCCCCGTTTCGAGCAGTGCCCGGAATATGGCACTGAACGCGTCATGGTTACGTTGGGCCGCGGAGCGGGTGTCGCGCGCCGCCGCCGCTGCGAGTGCTGTGCGATCGAGTGTGGGGTCTTCGCTGTCACCCGTCGGTGATTCCGGATCGTCGGGGTTGTTCATTCCGGGACGGGCCCATTTGGCGAGGATCGGGTCGAGCAACGCCCGCGCCGTGGGATCGAGTTCACCGGAAATTCTCGACATCAGTTCGGAATCCTGCCGCGCGAGCGAGATGCCGCGTCTGCGCTTGCGGTCACGGTCGTCACCGAGGTTTCCGTCTGGGTTGAGGTACGCGAGGATCCGGTGCCCGGCCTGCTCGACGTCCTCGGGTGTCCCGGTTCGCGCCAGCTGGGCCAGGATCGATTCGGCGTGGGAGACGCCGTCGTTGCCGACAGCGTGCGGGATCTTCCGCATCACCTTGGCCACTGCGCGCGCATGTCCGGGACCGATGTCCCCCTCACGTTGCGCTGCAGCGGTTTCCGGCAGTGCTGGGTCGATTGAATCACCGGACAATGTATGCCACACGCCGAGGTTCCGCGCTGCCGTGACGCGGGCGGATGCGTCCACCGCAGACACACGGAGAACATCGACGAGTAACTTGTTCGGCGAGTTGTATCCGAGCTCGGCCGGTATCGAGCGTTCGACACTCTCGACGACCAACCGATGCGACACCGCGTCGGCGCGGCGCAGCGACCGCTCCAATCGCCGCATGGCCTCGAGCACGTCGGAGTCGCGCAGTGCCGTCAAATCGCTTTCGAGGAGCACGTCGATAGACGCGGACAACGTTGACAGCTGCTCTGCCACCGGACTATTCAACACTGAGCTATCGAACACTGTGCTAATCACCGACCCCCCAGTCGAACTGATGAGTGCAACACTACCCCAGGGGTCCGACACGTTCCGCCAATCAATCACGATGAGCAGGCTGAACCACGTAACCCTCAGGACTCCCCACCCCGCAGGGTGTCGGACGGCGTCACCCCGTACTTGCGCCGGTAGGCGGCCGCGAATCTGCCGGTGTGCATGACGCCCCAGCGCGAAGCGATGTCGGAAACCGTTGCAGGAGAGCTGCTTGCACAAAGATCTGCGTGGACGCGCTCGAGCCGGACGTCGCTGAGATATTCCATCGGCGTCATGCCCACGTATTCGCGGAATCCCTGCTGCATGCGGCGGACGCTGACGTCGACGAGTTCGGCCATCTCGCCCGCGGTCCAGGGGCGGGCGGGGTCTTGTTGGATCGCGTCGACCACCCGTTTGACTATGCGCGGTCGGATACCCGATGCGCCGGCGTCGTCATCCGGCATCGCAGCAAGCACCAGCGCGGTGGTGAGTGCACCGCAGAGCTGCCGCGACACCTGCTCGCTCTGCAGGAGGATGCTGTTGTGCAACGCCTGGTCGGCGACGGATCGGACGAATCCCAGCCATTCGGCGCCCGCGCCGGACCGCAGATCGAGTTGCCGCGGCAACTGCCGGCCCGGCCTTGCGAGTACGCGATCCATCTCCCGCTGCAAATAGTCGCGCTCCACCTTGAAACCGATGATCTCGCAGGAGCTACTCCAGTCGGTGATCACGGTGCGGGTGTCCGGTGGGCAGATGGTCGCGAATCCTGGCGTCGAGGTCACTTCCCTGGCACCGGTGACGGACACGATGTGGCCGGCCAGCGGGATGTTGATGCCGTATGCGCCCGGGTGGTCGGATTCGATCGACACGGCCGCGCCGAACCCGATTCGTGCGAGCCGGGAGGGGCCGAGTTCGGTGGACTCGAGCGATGACCTTGCCGCGTCGTCCCGGGACAGCGGCCGCAGGTCGTGAGGGAAGTACGCGTCGGCCACCACTTCGTGGACTTCGTCCCAGTCCGTGAAACCCGAACCTACAAGCTGTTCTCGCATGCCTGCTTCCAGACCTCTCACCTCGCGCTACGGCCGCGCACGGGCAATTTCCGACCTTAGCATCGCCTGTGACGTCCGTCACTACAAGGGCGTGGGCGCCGACCCCGGCAACTCTCTTTCGCGATCCGGATCGGGCCTTCGCAATGCGGATCGACGGGCTGTGACGGCCGTCATATGTTGTGTGCATGCCCTGGAAATGCAGGGGCGTTCGCACGAATCGTGCAGAAAGGCGGTCTCGAAATGGATCAACGCACTCTGCGTAACATCTTCGGCCAGTTCGCCAGCGGCGTCACCGTGATCACGTGCACCAACGCAGACGGCACTCCGCACGGAGCCACTGTCACGGCCTTCACCGCCATCTCGATCGAGCCTCGGCTGTGCCAGGTGACGCTGACCCGGAAGTCGAAGGCGTGCGGCTACTTGACCGACGCACCGTTCGCGGTGAACATCCTCGCCGCCGATCAACTCGACACGGCCATGCACTTCGCCGGGAAGCCGCAACGGACGGAACCGGTGTGGGACTCCTCGGGTATTGCTCCCGCACTGTCGGGCAACGCAGCAACGCTGATCTGCTCGCCCTGGGCCTCCTATGACGGCGGTGACCACATCATCTTCATCGGCGAGATCGTCGACGCGTCCGTCGACTCGACCAAAGACCCGCTGCTGTTCTACCGCAGCACTTTTCACGACCTGGGAGCCACTTCGGGTACCACGGCGTGGAACGGCTGCCTCGACGACCCCCACAGCGGATGGTTCGACGCCGCCGCCTCGTTCACTCCACTCCATCTGCAACTCGCCCAGGCTGCCTCGTAATTCTGATCGAAGGGAACACCATGACCACCACCGAATCCGCCCCCGAGACCGCCGTCGACCGCACCAAGGTCAACGTGGCTGCCGACAGCGAGGCCAACCGCACGAAGAACTTCGCGTCGCGGCCGATGACCGGCGACGAATACATCGAATCGTTGCGTGATGACCGAGAGATCTGGTTGCACGGGGATCGCGTCAAGGACGTGACCACTCACCCCGCGTTCCGCAACCCGATCCGCATGACTGCGCGACTTTACGACGCGATGCATACCGGCGAGCACGTCGACACGTTGACGACACCCACCGACACCGGAAACGGCGGCGTCACCATGCCGTTCTTCCGGGCGTCGAAGACTTCGGACGACCTGCTGAAGGACCGCGACGCGATCGCCACGTGGGCACGGATGACGTACGGCTGGATGGGCCGGTCCCCCGACTACAAGGCCTCCTTCCTCGGAACCCTGCACGCGAACAAGGAGCTGTACTCACCGTTCCAGGACAACGCCGAACGCTGGTACAAGGAGTCGCAGGAGAAGGTCCTGTATTGGAACCACGCGATCATCAACCCGCCGGTCGACCGGCAGCTGCCGCCGGACGAGGTCGGTGACGTGTTCATGAAGGTGGAGAAGGAAACCGACGCGGGCATCGTCGTCTCCGGCGCCAAGGTCGTGGCCACAGGTTCGGCTATCACCAACTACAACTTCATCGCCCACTACGGCCTGCCGATCAAGAAGAAGGAATTCGCGCTCATCTGCACGGTGCCGATGGACGCCCCGGGCGTGAAGCTGATTTGCCGCACGTCCTACACGCAACAGGCGGCGGTGATGGGAAGTCCGTTCGACTACCCCCTGTCGAGCCGGATGGACGAGAACGACACGATCTTCGTCTTCGACAAGGTCCTCGTGCCGTGGGAGAACGTTTTCATGTACGGCGACGTGGAGAAGATCAACGCTTTCTTCCCGCAGTCGGGCTTCCTGCCCCGCTTCACCCTGCAGGGGTGCACGCGACTCGCCGTGAAGCTCGACTTCATCGCCGGACTTCTGATGAAGGCGCTCGACGCCACCGGAGCGGGCGGCTTCAGAGGCGTGCAGACCCGCGTGGGTGAAGTGATCGGCTGGCGCAACCTGTTCTGGTCCCTCACCGAATCGATGGTCCGCGACCCGGAGCCGTGGGTGGGCGACACGGTCATCCCCAAGCTCGAGTACGGGCTCACCTACCGCATGTTCATGCAGCAGGGTTACCCCCGCATCAAGGAGATCATCGAGCAGGATGTGGCATCCGGGCTCATCTACCTGCCGTCGTCGGCCGCCGACTTCAAGAGTCCCGACGTGCGGCCGTACCTCGACAAGTACGTCCGCGGGTCGGAGGGCATGACCGCGGTCGACCGCGTGAAAATCATGAAGGCGCTGTGGGATTCGATCGGCAGCGAGTTCGGTGGCCGCCACGAACTGTACGAACGCAACTATGCCGGCAACCACGAGGGCGTCAAGGCGGAACTGCTCATGTTCGCGGAGAACCGGGGAACCGTCAGCTCCATGAAGGGTCTGGCCGAGCAGTGCCTGGCCGAGTACGACCTCGACGGCTGGACAGTGCCGGACCTGATCGGCAACGACGACGTGTCCTACTTCGGCCGCAGCTAGCCCCTCAGACCAGGAGTGAAAATGACCACCACCGAAAGCCCCACCGCGGTCGGCTCCGGCAACGCCGCGACGGACAAATTCAAGGGCGCCAGATTCACGGCCGATACCTCGCCGGAGCGTCTGTCCGCCATCGCTACCGAGGCGCTCGCCGGATTGAGCGCGCTGATCAAGAAGCATGCCGTCACCTATTCGGAGTACCGCGTCCTCAAGCAGTGGCTCATCGATGTGGGCGAGGGCGGTGAGTGGCCGCTACTTCTCGACGTGTTCGTCGAGCACGACATCGAAGAGGTGAACTCGCGGAACTTCAAGGGCACCAAAGGAAGCATCGAGGGTCCGTACTACGTTCCCGGAGCCCCACAGCTCCCGGCCCGGTGCACGCTTCCGATGCGTGACGAAGATCGGGCGCACCCGGCGCTGGTCCTCCGGGGTCAGGTGACCGACCTGGACGGCGCAGGACTCAGCGGGGCAACCATCGAGTTGTGGCATGCCGACGACGAAGGCTATTACTCCCAGTTCGCCCCGCACCTCCCCGAGTGGAATCTGCGCGGAACCATCGTGACCGACTCGGAGGGAAGATACGAGATCACGACGATCCAGCCTGCGCCGTACCAGATCCCGACCGACGGACCCACCGGCCAGTTCATCGAGGCTGCCGGGTGGCACCCGTGGCGTCCGGCGCACCTCCACCTACGGGTGACCTCTCCCGGCAAGCAGCCGATCATCACGCAGCTGTACTTTGCCGGTGGGGACTGGGTCGACGACGATGTCGCCACCGCGACCAAACCCGAACTGCTGCTCGATCCAGTGATCGACGATGCGGGACGTAAGGTGGTCGACTACGACTTCGCGCTCGATCCCGCCACGGACTGATACCCACCCACCATTTCCCCGGGTGAGACGATTCGCATCGCCTCACCCGGGGCATTGCTGTACAGGACAGGAAGCATGATGACAGGCAGAACGACCGAGTTCGTGCACACGAGCGACGCGGTGATCGAGGTCGTCGTCGAGGGTGACGGTCCGTCGGTAATTCTGCTGCCCTCACTGGGCCGCGAATCGTACGACTATGACGACGTCGCAGAGGGTTTGGCGCGGAACGGGTACCGCGTCTCCCGCCCGCAGCCCCGCGGAATCGGCCGGAGCGAAGGGCCGCTCGACAACATCACCTTGCATGACCTCGCCGCCGACGTGGCGGCAGTGATCGAGGCACAGGACAACGGCGCGGCAGTGGTGGTCGGCCATGCCTTCGGGCATTACGTCGCCCGGATGCTGGCCGCCGACCGGCCCGAGCTGGTGCGCGGCGTCGTGGTCGCGGCCGGTGGGGCGCGGCACTACCCTGCCGAGTTGACCACGCTGGCGGTGCAGTGCGCCGACTCGTCCCTGCCCGAATCCGAGCGGCTCCGCCATCTGCAGACCGGGTTCTTCGCACCCGGCAACGACCCCGCCGAGTGGCTCACCGGCTGGTACCCGGACGTGTCGAAGCGGCAGCTCGCAGCCTCGGCCGCTACACCCAAAGACAAGTGGTGGGCCGTGGCGCATCAGCCGATCCTCGACCTTCAGGCAGCTCTGGACCCGTTTCGACCCCGCGAGACGGCGAACGAACTGCGGGACCAGTTGGGCGAAGTGGTCACCGTGTCCGTCATCCCGAACGCCAGTCACGCACTACTGCCGGAAGTGCCCGCACAGGTTGTGCGGGCGCTCACCGACTGGATTCGGACTATCGACAGCTGAGTGGCTACACCCGCTCGAAGATGGCCGTCAAACCCTGCCCGCCGCCGATGCACATCGTTTCGAGTCCGTAGCGGGCGCCGCGACGGTCCATCTCGCGCAACAGGGTGGCGAGGATTCGCACTCCCGTCGCACCGACGGGATGACCGAGCGAGATGCCCGACCCGTTGACATTGGTGCGGTCGAAATCCTGTGTTCCGAACTCCCATTCCCGCGTGACGGCCAGCGCCTGTGCCGCAAATGCCTCGTTCAATTCGATCAGGTCGATGTCTGCCAGCGTCAGCCCCGCACGCTTCAGTGCCCGCTCGGTGGACGGCACCGGTCCGATACCCATTTCGGACGGCTCGACCCCGGCCACCGCCCAGGTGACCAGTCGTGCGAGTGGCCGAAGGCCGAGACGCTCCGCATGGGCACGCGTGGTGACGAGACAGGCTGCGGCGCCGTCGTTCTGCCCACTTGCATTGCCTGCGGTCACGGTCGCATGCGGGTCGCTGTGACCCATGATCGGGCGCAACCGGGCGAGTGACTCGACCGTCGTGTCCGCCCGGGGGTGCTCGTCCCGATCGACACGCTGCGGGTCGCCCTTGCGGAGGGGGACCTCCACAGGAACGATCTCCTCAGCGAACTTCCCCGACTCGATCGCTGCGACAGCCCTCTGATGGGATTTCACCGCAAGTTCGTCCTGCTCGCTGCGGCTGATGTCGTACTTGCGACGCAGGTTCTCTGCCGTCTCGAGCATGCCGCCGGGAACCGGGTAGTTCCGGCCGCCCGCGGTCACCCGCCCGCGAGCCAGACGGTCGTGGAGTGCTGCCGGCGCACCGCCCGCTCCCCAGCGCATCGACTCGGTGTAGTATTCGGCACGACTCATCGACTCCACGCCGCCGGCGATGACCAACTCCGCCACCCCCGTCTGCACACGCATCGCTGCATCGAGCACTGCCTGCAGGCCTGACCCGCAACGGCGATCGAGTTGCTGTCCGGGAACGGTCACCGGCAGGCCGGCGTCCAGGGCCACCACCCTGCCGATGGCGGGTGCTTCGCCGTTGGGGTAGCACTGCCCGAAGATGACGTCGTCGACACCGTCCGGTTCGATCTTCGTGCGGGCCAGTAGCTCGGACACCACGCGGGCACCGAGGTCCGCCGCCGGAACGTCCTTGAACTGCCCACCATAACGTCCGACCGGGGTACGCAGGGGCTCACAGACGACGACATCGTTCGCCTGGGCATTCGAGTTTTCAGGCACTGCGGAAATCCCTTTCGTGATCGGTCCACTGCTGCGCCCATTCGCGCAGCTCGACCGCTCGGATCTTGGTTCCGTTTCCACCCACCGTGGTGGGCATTCGTTCGATGATGTGCACGGCGCTCGGAACCTTGAACGCCGCCAACGACTCTGCGCACCAATTCTTGAGCTCGGCAGCGCCGGTTTCTGTCCCCTCGGTGGGGACGACGAAGGCGATTGCCTGGGTGTATCCGCCGGCGCCGGTGATTCCGACGACCTTCGCCAGGTGCACGGACTCGTGTTCGGCCAACCGGTGCTCGATCTCCGCCGGATCCACCAGGAATCCGCGCAATCGCAGTACGTCACCCATCCGGCAGACGTACGTATAGCCCCCGTCGCCGGTTGCGACGGCAAGATCGCCGCTGCGAAACCACCCGTCCGCCGTGAATGCTCGCGCCGCTGCATCCGGATTACCGAGATACGCGTCGACGACGTTCGGTCCGCGGACCTGAAGTTCACCCTGCTGACCGACCGGCAGTACCGAGTCGTCCAGAGGGTCGGCTATCCGAACCCCGATCTCCGGTGACACCGGGCGTCCACCACCGTTCCACCGCAACGACTCCGGGTCGTCATCCGTCCAGAGCAGCATCAGGGCGAACACCTCGGACGACCCGAAGACACCGGTGGTGACGGCACCGAATTCGTCGCGCACCCACGCTGCCACATCATGAGATCGGCCGAGGAAATCGGCGATGCCGATCCTCTTCAGCGAGGACAGGTCGGCGCGTTCCCCGCCGTGCCAGGTGTCGAACAGGCGGGTGAAGAGGTCGTCGCCGCCCACGACGTGCGTGACCTTCTCAGACTGCATACGCCGCAAGGTCGCGGAGGCGTCGAACACCGGTTCCATCAGCAGCGCACCACCGCCCGCGAGCGTGGCCATCGCGGTGCTGAAGCCGAAGACGCCGGATACCGGTAGCACACACAGGGCCACATCACCGGGCTCGATGCCGAGAAGGCGGGCGTCCGCGCGTGCGTGGCGAACGATTGCACTTTCCCGATGTGCGGCCAGTTTAGGTACCCCGGTGGATCCCGAAGTCGTAAATGCCACTGCAAGAGGGTCGTCGGCGTCCGCGTGGGCGCCGGTCACGGTCGTGGTCGCCATGTCGGGCGTCTGCGGAACCCGCACAGAACCGTCGATCCCGCGACCCACGTTCCAGGCGCCACTGCCGAGGTCGAACGCGGCGCGCTCGAGCTCGGACGCGCCCTCTTCCGGCCCTCGCACGACGGCGATCACCGGAGCCGGGATGTCGAGGGACTGCTGCGCATCCCGTAGGCGTCCGAACAGATCGAGTCCGTGGAACCGGGCGGCCACCGCGACTACCGCCGGCCTGGCCGAGGTGAGAATGTGGGCGATCTCCTGGGTGTTGTAGCGGGTGTTCACGCCGATGACGTGTGCCCCGACCGCCGACGCCGCCCATTGCCAGAGCACCGCATCCGACCAGTTCGGCAGCAGCACAGCCACACACTGGCCACGCCGAATACCGGCCTGTCGCAGTTCCGACGCCACACCGGAGGCGCGTGCAGCGAACTCCGCGCGGCTTATGGGTACCCGCCTGTCACCCACGACGTCGATCGTCATGACGGCATCCGGGTCGGCCGTCACCAGTTCGTCGAGCAGCGAAGCGAGCGTGTCATGGCGGGTGGCCGTGTCGTGTGCCGTCACGAGAGCACCTCCGCCGAACGTAGCTCGGTCAGCCACTGGTCCGCCAACGACGCGAAGTCGTCGACCTCCTCCATGGGGTAGTGGCCGATTCCGTCGAGCATCGTGTAGCGCGCGTAGCCCGGTCGCGCCGAATTGATCAGCGCTGCCACCTTCTCGACCGCACCGGTCTGGATCCAGGGGTCCTGCTCTCCGGCGACGACGTGGAGCGGGCACGTGGTGTGGGCCAGACGGTTTCGGACGTCATGCATTCCCCAGGCGATGAGATCCGACGACGAAATCTCCGGGTCTTCACGCTTGTGCATCGTGGCGATCAGCTGGGCTGCCTCCGCGGGCACGGAGTGTCCCACCGAGGCCAAGGTGCCGAGGTAGGTGCGGTCACCGCGACTCGGACCGGCGACATCCTCTAGTTCGCGCCGCAGTCCGCCGACGTTGACCCGTCCGGGCCCCGCCTCGGCTGCCATCGCGATCGCGCCGGCCAGTGGGCGCTCGGGGCGCGTCGCCAACTCGAGAGTCAGCTTCCCGCCGATCGAGCAGCCTATGACATAAGGCCGCTCGACTCCGAGCAGGTCGAGCACTTTCCACAGCCAGTTCCCATAGACGACGAGATCGGTGACGGGTCCGCCGACCGCAGGCTCGGAGCGGCCGTGACCGGGAAGGTCGGGCACGATCACCCGATAACCCCGCCTCGACAGTGCCGATGCCACGTGCCGCCATTGCACCCCGCTCTGTCCCGCCGTGTGCAGGCACAGCACCGTGGGTGTGCCGTCGGTGGACGTGTCGGGTGTGACGATCTCGACGGACCCGAGAGCGCCATCGATGTTCAGGTAGCGGGCCTCGATCATGAGCGGGCCTCCCTTCCCCCGGTTCGTGGCGAAGTGTCGTTCTGCGCGCGTCGTCGGTCATTCGCGGCGGCCCGGGCGTGGGTGACGAGGATGTCGAGTGGTTTGGTGAGACGCAGGTATTCGTAACCGTCTCCCGCTGAGGAGAATTCACCTCGGATTGCACGCCGCATGAAGTCGTGATGTTCACCGAACACCAAGTCCACCCACGTCGACGCCGGCGCACGAAGCGTGAACGTCGCACCCCCGGGAACACGCCGACTGATGTCGATGATGCGTCCACGGTAGATCCTCAGATGCACCTCCCGGCTGTGCCCCGAACCGTCGAGGCAACACAGGCCTATCGTCCCGTCCCAGGTGGCCAACGACGAGGTGAAGTTCCGGTCGTCGGCAAGTGGTTCGCGGAGAAGCTCCGCCCACGCGACGGTGCAAAAATCCGTGGCCGGATCGGTTCCAACGGCGAACCCCTCAGGCAGCCGCCAGGTTTCGATCCCTTGCTCCCGAACGTTTCCGTCCTCGTCGATCAACCGCAGATGCCGGTCGACCTCCACCGTGTCCTCGGACCGCTGAACGCGGGTAATCACCGACTCGGCCCGAACGACGTCGTCGGCCTCTACCGCCGACACGGTGTTCCATTGCAGACCCGTTCGGGCTGCGCTGTCCAGGTTCGATGCGTCGAGCACTCCGGCGACCACGACTCCCGTGAGTGACGCACCCGATCCGGGGAAGGTAGCGCCCGACGCGGCAATGACGTCGGACACCCGGCGCTCGGCGCTGACGGCCCGATCGCCGACAGCCAGGCGCTGCTGTTGCGTGAGGACACTCATTCCGACACTCTCCCCAGTAACTCGTCCGAGATGATCCGCATTTGAATCTCACTGGTACCTTCGAAGATCTTCGTCAATCGGGCGTCGCGCCAATGTCTTTCCACTTGGAAGTCGGTGGTGTAACCCGCGCCCCCATGGATCTGCACGGCCTCACTGGTGACGCGTTCGGCCATCTCGGTCGCGACGAGTTTGCACATCGACGCTTCGAGAGAGCACCTGCGTCCGGTGTCGATATCGGTGGCCACCGAGTACATGAGCTGGCGGGCAGCTTCGATGTCGGCCGCCATCGTCGCGACCTTGAAGCGCAGATGCTGAAAATCTGCCAGTTCGTGACCGAATTGACGACGGGTGTGGAGGTAGGCGATCGAGTCCTCGAGCGCGGCCCGGGCGAGGCCGATGGCCCGCGCAGCAGTGTGCGCACGACCCACCTCCAGACCACTCACTGCCAGGTAGAACCCCTTGCCTTCCTCACCCAGCATCGCGCTGGCCGGCACCCGGTAGTTGTCGAACGACAACTCCCACGTGTTCCAGCCGAAATAGCCGATCTTGCGAATCTTGGTACCGCTGATGCCCTGCGGGAACTCGCCGCGCTCCTTCTCGATGAGGAAGGCGCTGATGCCGCGATGCGGCTTGGCCGGATCCTTCTGCGGGTCCGTCCGGGTGAAGAGAACGAGGTAGTCGGCCTCGTCGGCGTAGGTGCACCACATCTTGGTGCCGCTCACCACCCAGTCGTCGCCGTCCCGGACCGCGCGGCATGAGATGTTGGCGACGTCGGAACCGGCCTCCGCCTCGGACAACGCGTAAGCACCCAGGTACTCACCGCGCGCCACCTTGGGCAGCAGATCGGCTTCCTGCTCGGGCGTGAAGCCGCCCCCCATCCCGTTACCACGCGCCAGAAGTCCCGACACGCTCATCCACGCACGGGAGAGTTCCTCGGCCACAAGGCAGTACTCGAATACACCGAGACCGAGACCACCGTGCTCCTCGGGGATCATGATGCCGAAGAACCCGACGTCCGCCATGGCCTTCTTGAGGGTGTCGGGGATGGTCCCCTGGACCGGATCGAGTTCGTTGGCGACGGGCAGCACCTGGCTCATCGCGAAGTCGCGTGCCAGGTCACGGATCGCCAGTCGGTCCTCGGTGAGATATCGCGGCGAATCGGTTCGCGGCTGTGACGGCCGGTGAGTCATGGACACTCCTCATCCATTCGAGATTCGGGGCGCGAGACGGGGGAACTCAGGTTCCACTCCCGAATCACATTAACGCTTGTTCACCCAGTACAGCACGCGTGCGCCGCCGGCGTCAACGGTGATCTCGGTCAGTGCCGACTCAGGGTGCGCGGTATCCCACGAGGTTGAGCGCATAGACGCCATACGAATCGGCAACCGCTTGCGCCGAAAGAGGGCCCTCGGCCCGGTACCAGAGAGCGATGCCGGCACACATGGTCAAGACCGCGGTGACAGCCTGGTGAACGTGGGGAACAGCGAAGTCTCCGCTGGTCACACCCTCTTCCGCAATGGTGACGAAGAGATGTTCCTGCGCGTCCCGGGACCCCACCACCCGCTTGCGATCGACTTCTTCGAGGTACCGCAATTCCGTGTTGGCGACCAGGCAGGCGCGCTGGTGTCGCGCGGTGTACAGCGAGTGCGCCACCACGGCAGCACGCCACCGGTCCGCCGGCGCAGGGCCCGCTTTCCGCAGGGCGTTCCGGGTAGCGGTGAACTGCTCGTCACTGGCGGAACGCAGAATGTCGACGAGCAGCTCGGCCTTGTTCTCGAAGTGGTTGTACACGTTCGCCGCACTACAACCGGCATTTTTCGCGATGTTCCGCATCGTCGCCGCGTGAAACCCCGAGAAGTAGAACTCGTCGAGCGCAGTGTCCAGAATGCGCTGCCGAACGGTCGGCTGAGCGGCGACGATTGACCGAGTGTTCATCCCTCGGAGGGTAGAGCGACCAGGACGGATGGGCAACAACCGTCGTCTTGACTACCCTCCCACCCTCGATTATGGTCCCCATCACATGAACGGCCGTTAATGACCGTGTCTTCTCACCCGCTCTGCACCGTGGAGGTACGCCGCCTTGAGCACCCTCGAAGAACGAATCCGCCGACTGGAAGACCTCGAGTCCATCCGGACACTCGACGCGCAGTACTGCCGTCTGCTCGACGACGGCGACTGGGACGCTCTGATGGACTTGTTCACCGACGACGGAGAGTTCGACGGCTTGTCGAACCCCCGCGGTAAGGCCGAGATGAAGGAGTTTTTCTCCGGGCTCGCCGCCGGTGGCCTCACGGCGTTCTGGCACTTCATCACCAACCTCGAGATCGACCTCGACGGTGACCGCGCGACCGTGCGCTCGTTTCTGTGGCAACCGTGCGTGTCGGGTGGCACATCGTCGATCGCGGCGGGCCGATACACCGACGAGGTGGTCCGTGTCGGCGACCGCTGGCTGTACCGTCGCAAGCAGGTCCGCTTCCACTACTTCGGGCCGCTGACCGACGGCTGGGACGAGAATCAGTTCGCGCTCGACTCCGCGCGCCGTGCGGCGGTGCACGCATGACCACCGACGCCTCCCTCACCGAATCCGGCGCCGCGATCTGGTCACCGATCCTCGCGTTGCCGGAGTTCGTCGAACTCCGACGACGCCGCCGCACCGTGACGGCAAGCCTCGGTGCCGTCGCGGTCGGATTGTTCACCAGCTTCCTCGTCGGGTTCGCCTTCTTCCCCGAAGTCCTCGGCGGGACTGCACTATTGGACATACCACTCTCACTGTGGGTGGTGTTCTCCCAGTTCGCCGGCACCTGGCTTCTGGTGTACGCCTACTTCCGGTTATCCCGGACCTACATTCAGCCGGCCGCCGACGCGGCCGTACTGGCCATCGAACTACGCCAACAGGAGCGTGCCGCATGACGGGCGAAGCCGATTACCTTGCCATTGCCATTTGCTCTGCGGTCATCTCCCTGACCCTCTGGGTCACCTTTGCCGCGTCCCGGCGCAGTCGCAGCGCCACCGGCTTCTTTGCGGCCGGTCGCTCGATCACCGGCTGGCAGAACGGTTTCGCGATTGCTGGCGAGTTCATCTCCGCGGGTAGCTTCCTGGGTACCACCGGACTGATCTTCTACAAGGGCGTCGACGGGGCGGTGATTTTGTGTACCTCTGTCGTCTCCTTCCTGCCGGTGCTGTTCCTCCTCGCCGAGAAGATGCGCAACGTCGGAAAGTACACTCTTGCTGACGTTCTCGTGTTCCGGACAGGTGCCCGGCAGGTCCGGGTGGTGGTCGCGCTCAGCACGATCGTCACCGGCACATTCGTGCTGCTGGCCCAGCTCGTCGCGGCGGGCGTCCTGCTCGAGTCGGTGTCGGGCATTCCCTTCGGGCTGTCCGTCGTCGTCGCCGGAAGTTTGATGGGCATTTATGTGTTTGTCGGCGGCATGCTTGCCACCACCTGGGTTCAGGTGATCAAGTCGTCCATCTTGTCCGTCCTGGCCATCATCGTCTGCTTGGGAATTCTGGCGAAGTTCGGGTTCAGTCTCCCGTCCGTCTTGTCCGACGCCACCGACAACGCCGCCGCAGGAGACGCGATCCTGACGCCCGGACTCATCTTCGGACAGACCGGCGCAATCAATCTCATCTCCTACTCACTGGCCTTCGCCCTCGGCACCGCGGGCATGGCGCACATCCTCATTCGCTTCTTCACGGTCCCGGAGGCCGCGACGGCACGGAAGTCTCTCGGCTGGACTGTCGCGCTGTGCAGCGCCTTCTACCTGATCGTCATCGTGATGGGATTCGGCACCGCTGCACTCCTCGGACCCGACGGAGCAGATCGCGTCGGTGCCGGCGGCAACCTTGCGGCACCCACCCTGGTCACCGAACTCGGCGGTGGCGTCGGCACCGTAGGCGGATCGATCGCCTTGGCCATGGTGGCGGCCGTGGCATTCGCCAGCATCGTCGCCGTGGTCGCCGGTGTGGTGATCTCGGCGGCGGGCACTTTCGCGCACGATGTCTGGCCCACCGTCACCCGCACGAAAGCCGCCGACACGGAATCCACGGACATCCGCGAAGCAAAGATCGCGCGGTACGCCGCGGTTGCGTTCAGCATCATCGCCATCGGGCTGACCATGGCAATTGGCGACAGCACGAATATCACCTACTTCATGGGAATGGCGTTCATGGTGGCGGGAAGCGCTCACCTGCCCAGCCTGCTCCTCAGTCTCAACTGGCGACGGTTCAACAGCACAGGAGCCGTGTGGGGAATCTCGGTGGGGCTGGCGTCGACCGTGATCAGCCTGATGTTCACAGAGGCGCTCTGGTTGGGTAGCGGACCGGCACCACTCACCATCCAATTGCCCGTCATCATCACGATGCCTCTGGGTTTGGCTGCAGCAGTGATCGGCTCGCTCCTCGCGGAACGGCGGAACGGCATCAAGTCCGACCGAGACGAGAAGTTCGCCGAAATGCTGGTGCGGGCCGAGACCGGCATCGGAGCGGAGCTCGCCGAGGCGCACTGACGGCTCCGCCCGTGAGGGCTTCGCCCCTGTGAGTACTTCTTAACCGCCCGATGTTAATAAGTACTCACGGGGCGCGGAGCGCACAACCCGCGACCGGTGACGAGCGGCAGATCCAGTGCGGTGACGAGTCCGGGTTCGGCCTCGACGACGGCATGCACCGAGTTCACCAGTCGCATCGCGGTGACGATCATGCCCGACACGTTGTGGTCACCGTTTTCGCCGTTGTGGTTGAACTCGACGGACATCATCGGCTCACCCGTGATGTCGATGCGATAGCAGCCGTCACCGCGGTTCGGCTTCGGCCACTCGGGCATTTGGTCCGGATGCGTCCGGGTGATGTGCTCGAGTGCCACGCGCGGTACGCCGTCGACGGTGCCGATGACCTCGAACCGCACGGCAGCCGTCGTGCCCGCGGGGATGTGACAGGACACGACGTCGAGGTCGTGGTCTGCCGGAATCCGTGCGACCTTCTCCACAAGCGGCTCGTCGAGTGTGATGTCGAGGCCTGCCGCGATCTGGCGGACGACGCTTCCCCACGCCAGCGACAGCACTCCGGGCTGAAACAGCATCGGCGTCTCGTCGAGAGGTTTCCCGAATCCGAAGATGTCCCGCATCACCACGGGCTGGTAGTACGTGGAATAGTCGGCGATCTCGTAACAGCGGACCTCGTCGATGCGCTGCGACAAACTTGTCATGGCTAGCGGCAGAACGTCATTGGCGAACCCTGGATCGATGCCGTTGACGTGCAGACTGGCGCCACCCTGCTCGCCGGCACGGCGGATGCGGTCGACGAGTTCGGCCGGGACGACGCCGATCGGATATTGCAGCAGCACCGGACCCGAGGACACGACGTTGACGCCCGCTTCGAGAAAGGAGATCAGCTCCTCGACGGCCTCGAAGATGCGGTCGTCCGTCATCGCGGTATGCACGATGCAATCCGGTTTCAACGCGAGCAGGGCCGCCTTGTCGTCGGTGGCCCTCACCCCGAGTTCACGGTCTAGGCCGGCCAGTTCACCGGCGTCCTTCCCGACCTTGTCCGGATTCGACACCCAGACGCCGACCAGTTCGAGGTCGTCGCGGGCATCGATCCCTGCGATGGCATGTCGCCCGACTGTGCCGGTGGACCATTCGACGACGCGGTAGCTCATGGCTTCTCTCCGAGTTTCAGATCAGGAAGGCCGAGGTCGAGGTTCGGCTGGTCGAGGCCTCCGTCGACCTCGAGTACCTTGCCGGTGATGTACGAACCCGCCTTCGAGGACAGGTAGAGCACGGCCGCCGCGATGTCTTCGGGGTCGCCGATCCGGCCGAGCGGGGTGACACTTTCCATCGACGCTTTCACTGCCTCGTCGGAGGCGACGAATTCGAGTGCGGACGTCAACACCGACCCCACGGCGATCGCATTGACGCGGATGTTCGGGCTCAGATCGCGCGCAGCCAGCCGGGTGTAGTGCGCCAGTGCGGCTTTCGCGGTTCCGTAGGCCAGATAGCCGCGGCCGGACAGCCTGCCCATCACCGACGAAATGTTCACCACCGACCCGCCGTCGTGCGCGAGCATATGCGGTACCGCCGCCCGCACCAGCGCATGTGCGGTGCTCACATTGAAATGGAATGCCTCCTCGAGATAGTCCGAGTCGGTGTCGAGGAGGGCGTTGGGGATGGTGCCGCCGACGTTGTTGACGACGATGTCGAGCCTTCCGAACTCTTCCTGCGCGGCGTCCGCGAGCGCGGCGACGGCGTGCAGATCCATGAGATCGGCGGGCACGACCAATGCGCGTCGCCCGGCCTCCTCGACCTGCGCCGCCACCTTCTGCAGCTGATCGGCATGGCGGGCGGAGATGACGACGTGAGCGCCCGCCTCCGCAAGCCCCACCGCGGTGGCCGCGCCGATGCCGCGGCCCGCGCCCGTGACGACGGCGACCCGGCCGTCCACTCTGAACCGATCGAGGATCATGGCGGCTCCTGTTGTCGTTCCCCTTCGGCGAAGGTAACAGGTTCTAGTTTGTGAGGGCAGTCGTTTCCCGGCAGAAGTACTTCACCAGCGGTAGCCGAGCACGCCGAGAATGAACTCGAGCCAGTCCGGATGTTCGATTCACCCGCTGCCCGATGTCCGCCGATGCGGGATAAGGCTGCAGTTGGCGACGAGCCAAAGCACCCCATCGTGTCCACGAGCAACCGGACGACCGGATGTGGCAGCGGGTTCGAGGAGTCGACGGAGTTTCGTCAGTTTCGATTGTCGACAATTCGCTCGACTGCCTCGCGCAGCGGTGGTAAGTAGTTGCTGACGATGCCTTCGACAATCGACTGATTTACGCGGAAGTACTCGTGGATCGCGATGTTCCGAAATCCGGCGATCTTGTACCAGTCGATTTCCGGCGCCTTCATCTTCGTTTCTGGATCGCGTCGATTGGCGGCCTCCCCAACGATCTCGAGCTGGCGCACGATGGCGTCGTGCGCCATGTCGCGGTCGTCGCCCAACAGATTCGGGTAGTATCGCATCACTGCGTCGATGGCTCCGAGGATGTCCTGACGTCGATCGCGATCTGACCTGCTCACACGTCGACCGTGTCGGCCCGCGCAGTATCGGAAACCGCGCCCTTTGCGACTCCACGCGCAAGGACGTCCACCTTGGTACCAAGTAAATGAGTCAGCTCGTCTGCCAGCCCCAACATCGAAACGACCTGCTCGTAGTCCGGGGCATCGATACTCACCATCAAGTCGATGTCGCTGTCAGCACCTGCGTCACCTCGCGCCACGGACCCGAACAACTTGACGTCGAATGCACCGTATTTCGCGAGGACTCGCCGCACCTCTTCGCGATGGTCAGTCAGGACCGCTCGCAGCCGCTCACTGTCTGGAGTCGGTGCAGCCATGTCGAGGTCCTTCCGCTGCCGGCGCTTGCTTCCACCGTACCTTTCATCCGCGCGAGGAACACGAACCACATTGCTCGCCGCCGTCCCGAGTCTCGACATATCACAGCTTCCTGAGCGCACACTTTGCCTCAGCAGCACGAGGATTCACGTGGATCGGCTCCGCCGCCTGTGAGTACTTATTAACCGCCCGCGGTTAATAAGTACTCACAGCTCGAGCGGGGTACCCACATAGTTCTCGGCGATGAGGGTGCGTCCGGCGACGGATCGGGTGACCATGTCGAGTTCGGCGATCTGCCGCTTGTGGCCGAATCCGGTGTCGTCGGGGAGCCGGTGCAGCATCGAGGACATCCACCAGGAGAAGTGCTGGGTGCGCCAGACGCGCGGCATCACCGTGTCGGTGTAGCCGTCGAGCCCGGCCCGACTGCGGGTGGTGAAGTACTCGGACATCGCCTTGGACAGGAAGTAGACGTCGGCGATGGCGAGGTTCATGCCCTTCGCGCCGGTGGGCGGCACGGTGTGGGCGGCGTCTCCGGCCAGGAAGAGGTTGCCGTGCTGCATGGGCTCGCACACGAAGCTGCGGAACTGCAGGATCGATTTCTGAAAGATCTTGCCGTCCTTGATTTCTGCGCCCTCGCCGTCGACGCGGGCGTGCAGTTCGGACCAGATACGGTCGTCGGACCAGTTGTCCACCGAATCGTCGGGGTCGACCTGCAGGTAGTGCCGCTGCACCTGCGGGGTGCGGGTGCTGATCAGCGCGAAGCCGCGCGGGTGGTTGGCGTAGATCAGCTCTTCCGACGACGGCGGAGCCTCGGCGAGGATGCCGAACCAGGCGAACGGGTACTGACGGAAGTGGTCCGTCCGCACGGTGGCCGCAGGGATCAGGGCGCGGGTGCTGGTCCGCGACCCGTCGCATCCGCCGACGAGGGCGCACGTGAGGGTCTGTTCGTTGCCGTCGGCATCGCGATAGATGATCTTGGGGGATTCGGACGTGTGGTCGTGCACGTGCACGTCCGATACGCCGAAGCGGAGGTCACCGCCGTCCGCGAGCCTGCGGGCGATGAGGTCCTTCAGCACCTCGTGCTGCGGGTACACCGTGACTGCGCGGCCGCCGGTGAGTTCGTCGAACGCGATGCGGCGCCCCTTGCCGCCGAACCGCAGTTCGATGCCCTGATGGGTGCGCCCCTCACGCTTGATGCGGTCGCCGAGCCCGGAGTCGACCATCAGATCCACCGTGTTCTGCTCGAGCACACCGGCGCGGATCGTGCCCTCGACCTCCTCGCGGGTGCGGGTTTCGAGTACCACCGACTCGATGCCCTGCAGGTGCAGAAGGTGGGACAGCATCAGTCCTGCGGGGCCTCCGCCGACGATCCCGACCTGTGTGTTCATGCGCAGACTCCTCGCGTAGTTCGTGACACCAGTCACTGTTGCGCCCGAACCGCACTCCCGACACCCCCACTTTCACTGAGTGAAAGACGACTAGGCGACGCCGCGGGAAATGCCCCGTGCCGCCGCCCGCACGGCGGGAATCAGCGGTGCCGGATCCTTCTCCGCAGGCACCACGACCGACACGGCGGCCACGACCTCGCCCGTCGACCGCGACACCGGCGCTGCCACGGCCAGTGTCCCGACATTGAGATGTTCACGGCAGGTGACCCATCCGGTTCGGCGAATGTCGTCGAGGGTGCTCCGAAGCCGGTGTTCGGTGGTGATGGTCGCCGGGGTGAAGCGCTCGAGGCCGGCTGCGAGCACGGCGTCGAGCAGCTCGCCGCCGCCGAACGCCAGCAGAACCAGACCACCACTCGACGCGTGCAGCGGCAGCCGTCCCCCGGCACGCCCGACCACGGTCACGGCACCCCGCGCGGACAGTCGCTCGATGTACAGCGCTTCGAGTCCCTCCCGGACCACCAGCTGGACGTTTTCGCGGGTGGCCTCGTAGAGGTCCTCGAGATACGGCAGCGCCACCTGCCGCAGTCCGTGGGCGCGCGGCGCGAGAGCCCCCAATTCCCACAGCTGGACCCCGATTTCGTAGGTTCCGTCGTCGGCCCGCTCGAGCGCGCCGTGTTCCACCAACTGCCGGCACAGCCGATGCACGGTGGGCAGGGGTAGACCGGTACGCCTGCTCAACTCCGACTGGGACAGACGCGGCCGTTCCGACGTGAACGCACCGAGAACGAGAAATGCCCGGCCCAACATGCTGCGTTCGTCGGCTCCGGCCATGCCGCCAGTATTCCGCGTGTGGTGCGGCGCACCGACGCCGTTTGACACGGATATATGACTCACCCCACAATCGGTGCGCAATATGAACTTGTGTTCAACTAACGAACACTGCTGAAGCCGAGGATCTGATGACCACTTCCGAAAGGAGCGCGATGCGCTCCTCCACTGCCCTCTGGGTCGCACCCCTCTGCTGGGTGGCGGTGTTACTCGACGGGTTCGATCTCGTGGTGCTCGGCGCCGTGATCCCCTCGCTGCGGAACGACGCCGACTGGAGTCTGTCTACAGGCACGATCACGTTCATCTCGACGTTCGGCCTGGTAGGCATGACGATCGGGGCGCTCGTCATCGGCACACTCACCGACGTGATCGGCCGCAGGCGCGCGCTGCTGTACGCGGTCGCGGCCTTCTCGCTCTTGACGCTGCTGTGCGCGGTAGCGCCCAACCCGTTCTTCTTCGGACTGTTCCGGTTCCTCGCCGGCGTGGGCCTCGGTGGCGCACTCCCGACGGCGCTGGCTCTTGTCAACGAATTCTCGAAGAAGCAAGGCGGCGGTTCGGCATCGACCCTGCTGATGACCGGGTATCACGTGGGTGCGGTCGCGACGGCCGCGCTGGCCATCGTGCTGATCGAGCCGTTCGGCTGGCGGTCGATGTTCGTTGCAGGTGCGCTGCCCGCGATCGTGCTGATTCCCCTGATGTTGCGTTACCTCCCCGAATCGCCGTCGTACCTCCTCGCGCAGGGCAAGCGGTCCGAGGCCGAGGCCATCGCGAAGCACTACGGACTGGAACTCGAACCCGCGCCGGCCGCTGACGCACCCGTCGCGTCCGCCACCAATCCGGTGCGCGCCCTGTTCTCACCTCCCTTCCTGCGCAACAGCATCGCTATCTGGGTCACGTCCTTCATGGGACTTCTGCTTGTCTACGGACTCAACACCTGGTTGCCGACCATCATGCGCGAAGCCGGATACAACCTCGGGGCCTCGCTCACCTTCCTGCTCATCCTCAATGCCGGCGCGGTGGTCGGACTTCTGATCGCGGGCGGCGTGGCGAACAGGATCGGCCCGCGTCCTGCGGCGATCATCTGGTTCGCCGGCGCCGCGGTGTTCCTGGCGTTGCTCAGTGTCAAGGTGTCCTTCGGGATTTACGTGCTGGTGTTTCTCGCCGGGTGCTTCGTGTTCAGTGCGCAGGTGCTGGTCTACGCATTCACGTCGGCAAACCATCCGCCGCAGATCCGTGCGACCGCGCTGGGCTGGTCTGCAGGCGTGGGCCGCGTCGGCGCGATCTGCGGGCCCATCCTCGGTGGGGTGATGCTCGGAGCCGGTTACGCCGTCCCGTGGGGCTTCTATGCGTTTGCCCTGGTGGGGCTGCTCGGTGCGATTGCTGTGGCTACGACTCGGACGGTCCGCTGAGATTCGTGGCCGCCGGGCGATGAGTTTCGGGCATGTGCGTGGTCCATATCGGTGAGGATTGATCGAGAACACCCGAGAGGACCACGCCATGAAACCCATCACCCCTTGCCTCTGGTTCGACGACCGCGGTGAAGAGGCAGCAAAGTTCTACACCTCCCTCTTCCCGGACTCACGAATCACCGACGTGACCTACTACGCGCCCGGAACACCCGGCCCCGAGGGCAAGGTGATGACGGTGTCCTTCGACATCAACGGGCAGCCGTTCACCGCACTCAACGGCGGCCCGCAATTCACGTTCAGCGAAGCCATCTCGTTCGAAGTGCGGTGTAAGGATCAGGACGAAGGTAGACCGATACTGGGCGGCTTTCACGTCAGACGGTGGCGAGGAAAGCCAGTGCGGGTGGGTGAAGGACCGCTTCGGAGTCTCCTGGCAGGTGGTCCCCGAACGCCTGTACGAGCTGATGAGCGACCCCGACACCGCCGCGGCCCAGCGCGCAGTTCAGGCGATGCTCCAGATGCGCAAGTTGGACATCGCCGCACTCGAAAAGGCGTTCGCACAGCCGTGAGCTCGGGTGAGAAGGGGTGACGAGAAGGGGATGACACCGTGACCGCACAGCGCAAGACACACATCACCGGGGTGCATACGGTGGCCGTGCCTGTCACCGATCAGGACAGGGCCCTCGAATTCTACGTCAGCACACTCGGTTTCGAACGCCGCATGGATGCCGAGTTCGGCGAGGGACAGCGCTGGGTCGAGGTGGCACCCCCGGGATCAGTCACGTCCATTGCCCTGGTTCCGGAACGTGAGGGCGCACCGGCCGGCGTCGAGACCGGCATTCGGCTGTCCACTGCGGACGCCGACGCCGATCATGCGACTCTCGCGGCGCACGGTGTCGATGTGGACGCGGAGGTCATGCGCCTCGGCGACTACGTACCGCCCATGTTCTATTTCCGAGATCCCGACGGCAACCGGCTCGTACTCGTCGAACTGCCACGAGAGAGCTAGGCGGACACAAAGAGCTAGGCCGACACAGAAAACTAAGCAGACACAGAGAACTTCCCGGACACAGTGGCGTCCGTCGGCACCTGAAGAGACCCGGCCGTCAACGTCAGCGTGCGACCGGCGCGCTCGGCATCGAGCAGTTCGTGGGTGGCCACGACGACGATGGCACCTCGTGCGGCTTCTTCGTCGATCACGTCGTTGATCACGGCGCGGGCCTGCGCATCGAGTCCGGTGGTCGGCTCGTCGAGGAGCAGTAGGTCACCGCGTTGCACGAGCGCCTGAGCGAGCAACGCGCGTTGCCGTTGACCGCCCGACAGCGTACCTACTTGCCGCGCAGCGATATCCGTGATGCCGAGCCTCGTCAACGCGGCCTCCACAGCTTGGCGGTCGTCGGGGGTGAGGCGGCGAAACAGTCCGCGGCGCTGCCACGCGCCCATGCCGACGAGCTCGCGCACCGTGAGGGGCAGGTTGTCCCCGACCGCCGTGCGTTGTGGCACGTAGGCGACGCGCCGCCCGCGGAGTCCGTCGATGCTTCCGGACGTGGGGCGCAGGATGCCGGCCAGTGCGTGGAGCAGCGTCGACTTGCCGGACCCGTTGTGCCCCATGAGCGCGGTCACCGTCCGCTCGGTGAACGATGCGCTGACACGGCTCAGCGCCATGGCGGTCCCGTATCGCACGGTGAGTTCGCTTACGACAATCATTATCGCTTAGGTTAGCACCATGCAGTGGCTACTCGATCCGTTCATGGTGTCTTTCGTTCGCCGGGCGTTGTTCGCCGGAATGCTGGTCTCCGTTCTGTGCGGGTTGGTGGGCACCTGGGTGGTGGTACGCGGAATGGCGTTCATGAGTGAGGCCATCTCCCACGGGATGTTGCCCGGCGTGGCGGTCGCGTACCTCGCGAGCGCCAACCTCGTCCTCGGCGCAGCCGCGAGCGCGGTGGTGATGATTCTCGGCGTTTCGTGGGTGTCGAAGAATTCCCGGCTGTCCGAGGACACGGGCATCGGTCTGCTGTTCGTCGGAATGCTCGCACTCGGTGTGGTCATCGTCTCGCGGGCAGGATCGTTCGCGGTCGATCTCACGGCATTCCTGTTCGGGGATGTGCTGTCGGCAACGTGGAACGATCTGATCTGGCTCACCGCAGCCGTTGTCGTCGCAGCCCTGATCTCCGTGGTCGCCTATCGGCCGTTCGTTGCTCTGGTCTTCGACGAACGCAAAGCACACACACTGGGACTGCGCCCGCGGTTGGCGCACCTGGCGCTGCTCGCCCTGGTGGTCCTCGCCGTCGTAGCGTCGTTCCGCATCGTCGGAACATTGCTCGTCTTCGGACTCCTGGTTGCGCCGTCCGCCACCGCGGCACTCTTCGGCCGCTCGCTTGTCGCAACCATGAGCCTGGCCGTGTTGCTCGGGTGGTCGGCCACAGCCCTCGGACTGATCGTGTCATGGAACGCCGACACCGCCGCGGGCTCCACCATTGCCGGACTGGCCGTGCTGCAATTCTTCGTCGCCGTACTCATTCGAACTGCAGTGATGCGCCTTCGTGCACCGAGTTCGTCCGCGCCTGTGCCGATTGGCTAGCCTATCGGCAATGATTATCATTAGTAATAGATGGAGTGCATAGTGCAGAACACGACACTGGTGCGCGCAGCGATCGCCACGTCGATCGCCGCGCTGATATCGACCGGGTGCGGCTCGGACGCGACGGGCGAGACCGCGCCCACCGGCCAGAGCAGGCCGGGCAGCGACCTCGCGGCCGAAGCAGGAGCCACCGAGGTAGAGGGACCCGAGCCACGACTGGTCGTCGCAGACGGGCTGTCCGGCCGTGTCGACGTCCTCGATCTCACGACCGCCGATAAGGTCCATTCCTTCCAATTCGACCATCCGACGGTCCTCACCACAGTCAAGGACCGCTACGCGTTCGCAGTCGATGCATCGGGCGGCACCGTGCATGTGGTCGACGCCGGATCATGGACCATCGACCACGGCGACCACAACCACTCCTACACCAAGGCGCCCATGGAGATCGGCAAGCTGACCGGCGAACAGCCGGGAGCCGTCGTGATCGGTGACGACAAGGTCGCCACATTTTTCGATGCCGACGGCCGCGCCGACGTGATCGACTTCGCGCAGCTGCGCAAGGACAGCGCCGAGGTCGGCGAGGTCGTGCCGTCCGCATCTGCGCACACCGGAATGGTGATACCCGTCGCCGATCGCTACCTCGTATCCCGATCGGGCACCGGCGCAGGGGCTTTCGCACCGGCTTCGTTCGAGCTCCGCAACGCGGACGGCCGGGTGGAGACGGCATTCGATGTCGCGTGCCCGGCGGCGAACGGACACGCCGTCTTCGACTCCTACGCGCTCGCGGCGTGTGACGACGGAGTCTTCCTCGCACGCGTCACCGACGGACAGTGGACGGCGGAGAAGATTCCGTACCCGGAAGGCATCGGACCGAGCAACCGCCCCACCGCGTTTCGGGGGACCGACGGAACGCCCCTCCTGGCCGCGACAGCGGGATCACCTACCGCCAATGACGGTGTGCTGCTGCTCGATCCACTGACCCGCCACTGGAACCACGTTCGGACGCCGGCCGCGGCGCTCGACGTGCACCTGTCCGGCGACGGGCGCTCGCTCTTCACCGTCCTCGCCGACGGCACCTTCCGGGTGTTCGACGCAGCGTCCGGGGCGGAGACGGCATCCGCCCCGGCCTTGACCGGCGACAAGCTGCACGAGTCCGCAGCGATCACCGTCGGCGGCAATCGCGCCTACGTCACCGACCCGGAAGCGAAAGCCGTGATAGAGATCGACTATCGAGACAACGCACGAATAGCACGCAGGCTCGATGTCGGAATTTCCGCCTCCTCGGTCAGCGTCGTGGGTTCATGACCGCGAGCTTGCGGCGCCTGGTGCCGCTCGGTCTTCTGCTCGCGCTCACCGCCTCGGCCGTCACCGCGTGTACCTCCTCCGCCTCCGATGGCCCGTTGGTGGTGGTGACGACGAACATTCTGGGTGACGTGGTGGAGAACGTCGTCGGGGATCAGGCCGACGTCATGGTGCTGATGCCGAGGAATGCCGACCCGCACTCGTTCGAGATCTCGGCGCCGGAAGCCGCACGGGTGGAGAGCGCCGATCTCGTCGTATCCAACGGACTCGGACTCGAAGAGGGACTGGGAAGCACCGTCGAAGCTGCCCGGGCCGAGTCGATCCCGATTCTCGAGGTCGGTGAGCGTGTGCGGCCCATCGCATACGGCACCGGGCAGTCCTCGGGCTTACTGGACCCACATATCTGGACCGATCCGGACCGCATGCGCGAAGCTGTCGCCCTTGTTCGCGACGCGGTCATCGAGCACGTGACCGGTGTGGACGCACAGGTGATTCGAGATCGATCCGATGACTACTCGGGTCAACTCGAGGAGCTGACCGAGCGGATGACGTCTCGGTTCGCAGGCATTCCGGAAGAGCGCCGCACACTGGTCACCAACCATCATGTATTCGGCTATCTCGCAGAGCGATTCGATTTCGAGGTGGTCGGCGCGGTCATTCCGAGTGGGACCACGCTGGCGTCACCCAGCGCTTCCGACCTGTCGCAACTCGCCGCCACCATCACTTCCGCGAAGGCGCCGGCAATCTTTGTGGATTCGTCACAACCGAATCGGCTCGCCGAAGTGCTGGCTTCGGAGGCGAGGTTGCCCGTCGCCGTCGTTTCCCTGTTCACCGAGTCACTCGGGGACGCGGGGTCGGACGCCGGGACCTACATACAGATGATGGACTCCAATTCCCTCACGATCAGCCGGAGCCTGGCGTCGTGACACATCGCCACATGCACATTCATGGCTTTGACAATCATTTGCGATAAGGAGTACTTCTCATGGGTGACCCTTTTGCGTAAATCTCCCCTGCCCGCGGCCGTTGTTGCTCTAGGACTCTCGGCTGCGCTCTTGACTTCCTGCTCTTCCGACTCGGCAGACGCTGCCACCGACAACGCAACGCGCACCGATTCGGCGACGCCCCGACTCGCGTTGAGCTACGACGGAGGTGTTCTCGTGCTCGACGCGAAGACACTCGATGTCGTCGGAACCGCCGAGATGGACGGGTTCAACCGCCTCAACCCGGCGGGTGACGGCCGGCACGTACTGATCAGCACGGGCAGCAGTTTCACCGCGCTCGACACCGGAACCTGGACAGACGGCGACAGCCATTTCGTCAGTGATCCGGCGGTCACGGACATCTCGTTCGACGCGACGACGCCTGGGCACGTGGTCCGGCACGACGGCAAAACGGTGCTGTTCGACGACGGCACCGGCCTGGTGCGCGTCTTCGACCCGGCAAAGCTCGCCGATGGTCTGCCCGAGACCACCGACTACACGACACCGGAAGCGCACCATGGTGTGGCGGTGGAACTGTCGGACGGCAGCATGCTCACCACGGTGGGCAACGAAGACGAGCGGACCGGCATCGTCGTACTCGACCGCGACCGCAAGGAGATCGCGCGCAACGAGGAGTGCCCCGGTGTACACGGCGAAGCCGTGGCGGCGGACGAAACCGTGGTTGTCGGTTGCCAGAACGGCCTGCTGATCTACCGTGACGGCGTCATCACCAAGGTGACCAGTCCCGATCCGTACGGACGCATCGGCAACCAGGCCGGGGACGAGAATTCCCCGATCATCCTGGGCGACTACAAGACCGACCCGGACGCCGAGCTCGAGCGTCCTCAGCGGGTCAGCCTGACCGACACCACCACCGGACAGCTGACGCTCGTCGATCTCGGCACCAGCTACACGTTCCGTTCCCTCGGCCGTGGTGTCCACGGTGAAGCGCTCGTCCTGGGTACCGACGGTGCACTGCACGTGATCGATCCCGCGTCCAAGACGGTGACCCGTACGGTGCCGCTGATCGACCCCTGGACCGAGCCGGAGCAGTGGCAGTCGCCCCGGCCCGCCCTGTTCGTGCAGGATGGCACGGCCTACGTGACCGATCCGGCGAAGAACAGGATCCACGCGGTCGACCTCGAGTCCTGGACCGTGTCCGGTTCGGCCGATCTTCCGCAGACGCCGAACGAGATCACCGGCGTCACCGGCTGACGCAGTGAAGGCGTATCGGATTCGGACCCGCAGGGGGTGGGTCCGAATCCGATACCGTCACGACGCGTCGGTTGTGCCCGCGAGCGGACCGAGTTCCTCGTCGAGGGCTTCCTGCACCACAGCCATCGCCGACAATCCGGCAGGGGCACCGCAGTAGGCGCTGGCGTGAATGACCGCCTCCACGATCTCCGTGCGGGTCAGACCGTTTCGAAGAGCTCCGCGCACATGCCCTTTCAGCTCACCGTGCGCCCGCAGTGCAATCAGCATCCCGAGGTTGAGCAGGCTACGGCTGCGCCGATCCAACCCGGGCCGGTTCCATACAGCACCCCAGACGTGTTCGCTGACGAATTCCTGCAGAGCTTCACTGTCGGTACCGGCAGTGCGGGTGAGTGCCCGCTCGACGAAATCGGCGCCCATCACCTCGCGGCGCACTGCCAACCCCGCCTCGACTGCGGGACTTCGACCACCACCGGCCGGTTCTGCTTCGGTCATCGGTTCACTCCTGTTCCGGTGCCTCGATCGTCACCACCGTCACTCTACGAACTCCCAGCTGCCGTGCTCCCAACACCCGAGCCATGTCGGTGCGGCCGGATATAACGGAACCCGACAACACGAGGAAGTGTGGGAGCTGTGATGCCGACCGAGCACGAGGTGCGCACGATGATGCTGGCTCTGCCAGAGGCACACGAGGTGGTGGTCGCCAACTGGGGTGACCAGCCGACCTTCCGGGTGCGCAACAAGATGTTCGGTCTGGTCGGGTACGGCGCGCCCACGGTGTGTCTGAAAGCCACCCTCGAAACCCAGACCGCCCTTGTCCAGGAAGATCCCGAGGTGTTTCTCGTGGCGCCGTTCTTCGGGCGCTGGGGGTGGATCGACGTGGTTCTGGAGGCGGTGACGTCGACCGAACTGGCGGAGCTGGTCGAGGAGGCGTGGCGCCTCACCGCCCCCAAACGCGTCGTCGCCGCGTACGACAAGGAACGGGGTGCTACTCCCCTGTCGTGAATCGCCCGAGCTGATGCCGCAGGGCACTTTCGAGATCGGGGCGCCGGAACCGGTGCTCGCGCGAGAGAAGCCGTCCCGGGACAACTCGCTGATTCGCGAGGGCCAGTTCTCGGGCCCCTTGCTCACCCAGGAGTAGTTTGGGTCCGAAGTCGGGCACCGCTAGGAACGCCGGCCGGTGCAGCACCGACGCAAGTACCGCCGTGTACTCCTCGTTGCGCACGGGATTCGGCGCGACGGCATTCACCGGACCAGTCAAGCGCGGGTCGACGACGGCCCGATGGTAGATGTCCACCAGGTCGTCGAGGTCGATCCACGACAACCATTGCGTACCTGCACCGAGCCGGCCACCGAGTCCCACCTCGAAGAGTGGCCTCTGTAGCCGCAGGACACCACCTTTCGGCGATTGGACGATACCGGTCCGCACGGCCACCACCCGCGCGCCCGCATCGGAGGCGGAAGCGGTCGCACCTTCCCACTCTGCCACCGTGTCGGCGAGGAAGCCGTCACCACGCTCGTCGTCTTCGTGCAGGAGCTCGTCGCCGCGGTCCGGACCGTAGTAGCCGATCGCCGACGCAGTGACGAAGACATTGGGTCCGTCGGGAGTGGAAGCGATCAGCTCAGCCAGTCGCCGAGTGGGTTCGATGCGGCTGTCCCGAACGGCACGGCGGTGGCTGTCGGTGAAGCGGCCCGCAATGGACGCGCCGGCGAGGTGGATCACCGCGTCGACACCCGCAAGGAGATCGGTGGCTGGAGCGGCCGGGTTCCAACGCCGCTCGTCCGGGGTCTGCGGCGTGCGGCGCACCAAGCGGACGACCCGGTGCCCTCCCGTGGCGAGAAACGCGGTGAGAGCCGAACCCACCAAGCCCGAACTACCGGTCACCGCGATCGTGCGGGAACCCGGCGCCAGGGTCGATGCCCACTGGTGGCGGGCCATGTCGTCGGCGACCTGGCGATGCCGGTAGAGGAACGTCGAGGTCAGGAAGCGGCCCGGGACGGCGGTGTCGACGCGGTCGGTCATCCGGGTCTCGTCTTCGGATACGACCTCGAATGTGTGCGTGTGCCGCCACGGCACCAGCAGCCGCATCGGGAGCGCCGCCGAATAGTCGACGAACTGCCGCGGCGGGTCGTACCCCGCTGGGTCGTGTCGGGCTGTCCACCGCAGGCCGCCCGGCAAGCGCAGCACCGCCCGCCCCGCCTTCAGGGAATCCGCTTCCTCGTCGAGCGACAGCGGCTGCCACGGCGGCGACAGCCGAGTGAAGGCCCCGGGTCTCGTATGCCACGCGAACAGCTCGTCCCGCGCGGATCGGATCACGCTCGAATGCACGATGCCCATCACTCGACCCTAGCGTTGATCGAGCGAGGCGGCACCCATGACGGGTAGCGTATGGGAATGGCACAGTTACGCGTACTGGTCACGGGTGCTACGGGATACATCGGTGGACGCCTCGCACCCCGACTGCTGGAAGCCGGGTATCACGTGCGGGTGTTGGCACGTTCCCCCGAGAAGCTGACCGATGTCCCTTGGGCGTCGGACGTCGACATTGCTCGCGGCGACCTGAGCGATCCCGAATCCCTTTCTGCCGCTTTCGCGGACGTGGACGTCGTCTACTACCTCGTCCATTCCATGGGCGGCCCGGACGAGTTCGAGGAGGCCGAACGTGTCAGCGCGGAGAACGTCGCTCGAGCCGCCCACACCGCCGGGGTAGGACGCATCGTCTATCTGGGCGGGCTCCACCCCGAATCCGCGGACCTGTCTCCGCACCTCCGTTCTCGGACGGAAGTCGGGAAGATCCTCACCGAGTCCGGCGTGCCCACAATGGTTCTGCAGGCCGGGGTCGTCATCGGATCCGGTTCGGCCTCTTTCGAAATGATCCGTCACCTCACCAACAGACTCCCCGTGATGACGACGCCGCGGTGGGTGAACAACAAGATCCAGCCCATCGCCGTCCGCGACGTCCTGCACTACCTCGTCGCGGCAGCGGAGGCCCCGTTACCGCGCAGCCGCGCCTACGACATCGGCGGCCCCGACGTGATCCGGTACGGCGAGATGATGCAAATCTATGCGGAGATCGCCGGACTGCGGCAACGCAGAATTCTCGTCCTGCCCGTGCTCACACCGAAACTCGCCGGTTTGTGGATAGGACTGGTCACCCCCATACCGCGTTCGCTGGGCCGGGCACTGATCGAATCACTGCACAACGATGCCGTCGTCGGCGAGCACGACATCGACGACGTGGTTCCACCACCGGCAGCAGGGCTGACGTCGTACCGTGACGCCGTTCGATTGGCGTTGCGGCGCATCGACAACGGTGAGGTCGAGACCACCTGGGCAAGTGCGTCCCCCGTGGGTGCCCCGTCCGATCCGCTCCCCTCCGACCCCGACTGGGCCGGTGAGGTTGTCTACACCGACGAGCGCAGCAAGGAGTGCGCTGCCGATGCGCACACCCTGTGGATCGTCGTCGAAAGTATCGGCGGGGAAAACGGATGGTACTCGTTTCCGCTGGCCTGGTCCGTGCGTGGCTGGCTCGATCGGATCGCCGGTGGTGTCGGGCTCACTCGCGGTCGTAGAAATCCGAAGCAGCTCAATACCGGTGATCCACTGGATTTCTGGCGTGTCGAGCATATCGAGCGCGGTTCGCTGCTGCGGCTGCGCGCGGAGATGCGGGCTCCCGGCGGAGCTTGGCTCGAATGGCGTGTCCGCCCCGTCGATCAGGACTCGTCGCGGTTGGAGCAGCGCGCCATCTTTTTCCCGAAAGGACTGGCGGGCCGGCTGTATTGGTACTCCATCCTTCCGTTCCACGGAATCATCTTCCGGGGAATGATGGAGAACATCACCGGCGCCGCCGCCCGCCTGGGTCACACGGTGCAGAGGGGTTGAATGTTGTCTCGACCTCCGGTGGTCGGCGACGTCAGCAGCAGGCAGGAATTGTAACCCCGCGATTCCACCACCTGGCGGATCTGCGTCCAGCCGGAATCGTCGACCGCAGGAGTCCGCGACAGGACGAAACCCGACGTGCGCGCCGGATCGCCGACCAGTGCCCACGAATAGTCGTCGGCGATGTAGGTCACCACATAGTTGGTGGGACCCTCGGGTCCGCTCTGAAACGGTACCGAGGGGAAACTCACGTGCAACTGTGCGTTGGTGACGGGATCGTTGACGCGCGCGTTCCCTTCGATGCCGCTCGTTCCTCCCGCCCACGTCGTGCAGGAGTTGGACACACTCACATTCGCGGAATCGCGCACTCCGTAGGTGGCTCTCGTGTCGCGCGCGCAATCGAGGTTGAACGGTTGCGGTACCGCGGCCAGTTGGTACCAGGTACCGGCATACCGCTCCACGTCGAGGCCGGCGACAGGGGCCAGCGCCCCAGGGAACTCCGCCTGCCCCATCGGTTCTGCCTGCGCCGGACCCGCTGCAAGCAACACAGCGGCGGCGGCGGTCGCAAGTCCGACGGCACATCCACGCATTGTCGAAACGCCCATGTCGAGCCCTCTTCCGGTGATCGAGTTCACGGTGACACGCACACCCCGAAGAGAGGGCTGCGCGGCACCCTTGCGGAAGGAATTCGACGCCGCCTCGCCACCGGATGGGTTGGATACCGAAATAAAAAGCGGACCCATCCGCTTCGCGAACCGCTCCGAATGGCTGTCGATGGTGCGCAACCGCACCCACATCGGAGAGAGGCAATTTCCATGAACATCACCACACGGGTACTGGCAGTCGCAGCGAGCACGTCCTTGGTGTTGCTGGGTGCAGCATGCTCCTCGGACGACAGTGACTCGTCGAGCACTGCCGGCGCCGCAGACACCATGACTTCCGAGTCGAACTCCGGCTCCGGAGCCACTACTTCTTCCGCGATGGCCGACCCGGCCGCCAACCTGGTGGGCCCCGGTTGCGCCGAGTACGCCAAGACCGTGCCCGAGGGCGCAGGGTCGGTCAACGGAATGGCGCAGGATCCGGTGGCCACCGCCGCTTCGAACAATCCCATGCTCACCACGCTCACCGCGGCGGTCTCGGGACAACTCAATCCGCAGGTCAACCTGGTGGACACCCTCAACAGTGGACAGTTCACCGTCTTCGCGCCTGTGGATGCCGCATTCGCCAAAGTTGATCCCGCCACCATCGAAACGCTGAAGACCGATTCTGCTCTGCTCACCAAGGTGCTCACCTACCACGTGGTGCCCGGGCAGATCGCACCGAACGACATCGATGGCGAGCACGCCACCGTCGAGGGCGGTTCCGTCACCGTCACCGGTTCGGGTGACGACCTGAAGGTCAATGACGCCGGCGTGATCTGCGGTGGCGTGCAGACCGCCAACGCGACGGTGTACCTGATCGACTCCGTCCTGATGCCGCAGTAATTCCCGGCTCACCCATCACACACAGATCCCGGTGGTACCGAATCTCGGTGCCGCCGGGTTTTGCGCGTTGAAGGAAGGGGCAGAGGACAGGCCCGAACGATGTATTCCTCTGAGCCCGAGTCGATCCGGCAATCCACGGCCACTTCAGCTTCGAATCACTGATATGGAATTCGGTTTCGCCACAACGACGAGGCACGTGCGCAAGCGCTCATCCGCGTGCCCACCGTCGGCGGCAATCCGATGAACGATTCGGCCACCGACGTCCGGGCGTTCGACGCGGCAACCCGATTGCTGGAGAGGTCGATGTCCCCGACCTGGTCGCACCGGCCGCAGGCTGCGATTAGGCTGAAGTTCGATGAACGGACAAGGCCGATGACCGGCGTCGACAGGGCCACGGAGAACGTGACGCTGACGGCTTTGCTCGCGCAGATTGCCGCGGGCGAAACCGAAGCGTTCACCCTCTTCTACGAACGCACGAGCGCGCGCGTGTACGGCATGGTGTTGCGCGTTCTCCGCGACCCCGGCTACAGCGAGGAAACCACCCAAGAGGTGTACCTGCAGGTCTGGAAGTCCGCAGCAAGCTTCGACCCCCGCCAGGGCTCACCGCTGTCGTGGCTGATCACCTTGGCGCACCGCCGTGCGGTCGATCGGGTGCGCTCCGAGCAGTCGGGCACCGACCGGGAATCGACCTACGGCGCGGCGAGCTACTACGGCCCGTTCGACGCCGTGTCCGAAGAGGTTGCCCGCCGTGGCGACAAGAATGACGTCATCGACTGCCTGGGCACTCTCACCGAAATCCAGCAGGAGACCGTTGTCCTGGCCTATTACGGCGGACTCACCTACCGCGAGGTGGCAGAGCGGTTGTCCGTGGCCCTACCCACCGTGAAATCGCGAATCCGAGACGGATTGAGAAGGCTCGGGCAGTGTTTGGGGGTGCAGGTCGATGGATGAGTCCACCAACCCTCTGCTCGATCTCGCCCCGGTATACGCCCTCGACGCGGTCGACGACGTGCAACGGCGCCAGATCGACGCCGCGGTGCGGGACGCTACGCCCCAGGTTCGCGTCGAGTTCGCCGACGCGGTACGAGGTGTCCGGGAAACGATGGCTGCACAGTCCGCCTCTACCGCAGTGGAACCGCCCGCCCACCTGATCGGCCGCATCCTCGGGTCGCTGCCCGCCGCGACCACCCCGGTGTCGCTCGACGGCGCGCGCAGTCGACGCCGCAACCGGCTGATCGCCGCGCTGACAGCGGCGGCCGCGGTGGTCGTTCTCGCGGTCGGCGGTGTGACCGTGGTGCAGCAGTTCCGCGATGATTCCACCGAGCCCGTTCCCGCCCAGATTCTGGCGGCCGACGACGTCCGCACGGCGGTAGCGCCCATTGCCGGTGGTGGTTCGGCCACGGTCGTCTTCTCCAAGGACGTCGACGCGGGCGTCCTGGTGATGAATGATGTCACTCCGCCTGCTCCGGGCTCGGTGTACCAGATGTGGCTCCTCGGTCCCTCCCACGAACCGGTGTCGGCGGGGATCATGGACGCTGGCGCCGTGTCTCCGTCCACGACGGCCGTCGTCACGGGCATCGACGAGTCGACGGCCCTCGGGTTCAGTGTGGAGCCGCCCGGCGGTTCGCCTCGACCGACCACAATCTTCGCGACGATCAACCTCGCCTGACCGCAGATCCCACTGGGCCCCGGACGCAGAGAAACAGGCAACGCAAAGAGGAGAGGCACACGATGATGCTGACCCGCGGATGGCGCGACATGCGGTCGATGAAACGGCTGTTCGCCGAGACCGAAGCCGAAGCCGACCGGCTCGGTGACCGGGAGCCCGGTGCGGAACATCTCTTATTGGCGTCGTTTTCGTTGCCGGACGGCACTGCTCGTCGAGTGTTCGAGCGTCTGGGATCCAGCCGGGACGCTCTGCGCGAGGCCATTACCCGGGTGCACCGTGACGCACTCGCTGCAGCAGGCATCGGTGACACTACCTCCGTCGACACGGCACTGCGCCGGCCCCGTTCCGGCCCCCTGCATCTGTCGGCACCGGCGCGCGAGGCCTTCCGCGAGGCGACAGCGGTGGCGAAGGCGGGGCGTCGACCGTTCACCGGGGCGGACATCGTCCGCGCGGTAGCGGGAGTCGAACACGGCACGGCGGCCCGCGCCCTGGAAATTCTGGGTCTCGAGCGGTCCGACGTCATCGATGCCGCCCGGGCCGAGGCTCGGGCCTGACCAGCACCGCGCGATACCCTCGTAAGGTGGTTCTCTCCAGCTCGACCTCGGTGTCACCTGCGGATCTCCTCGGCTCGATGCGCGACGTCATCGACGGCTCGCTCCCCGACATCGCCGTCCGGTTCTCGAAATTTCTCGCCGACATCTGGCCACACACCGCACTCGTGATCTTCACCCGTGAATGCACCGGACGTCCCCGGAAGGTCAGCGGAGATCCGTCGATCGTCGAGCGGGTCACCATCACCGAACTCGATGCACTGCGCACGCAGCTGGCCGTGGACGAGGTCTTCGACGATCACGCCGTGATCGCCGGCTCGAAGCGGAAGGTCTGGGCACTGCTGGACGCCACCGGCACCTTGCTGCTCGTCGTACCGAAAACCCGTCAGCGCATCCGCGACGTCGACCTCGTCGGGGCCGCATTCGGTGTCGTAGCCGTGTCCATTCGACTGCAGGTAGCGCAGGCCAGTCCGGCCTATCTGGCGGAGTCGCGGGCAGCGTCGAGCGAGAGGGCCAGGACCATCGTCGAATTAACGGATCTGCATGCCGCCACCCTCGAGTCGATCCTCGCCACCCTCCGGTCCAAGGATCTCGACGATCATCGGTCGCGCATCACGGCGAGCGAGACCGCGTCCACGGCCCTCGTGGCGCTGCGCTCGGCCGGTGAGTCCGACCGTCTCCTCACGGAGGAAGCCGTCACCACCGCATTCGCCCGACTACAGGGTGAACTCCGGCCCCTTCTGCAGCACCGGCCACTCGTCGTCGATTACGTCGATCCGCCCGCGGACGGACGGGCCCTTCCCGGTGAAGTCGCGCATGCCGCACGCGCAGTGGTGCGCAGCGCTGTTCTCGCCTTCGCCGCACAGGCGACGCTCGAACGGATTCGCATCGCCTGGGACTGCGACGGATCCAATCTTCTGGTCGAAGTCCGCGACGACGGCGCCGGCGGCCTGGACACCGACGCACTCGTTCGGCAACTGTCGGGCCGCGTCCACACCCTCGGTGGGCGGATCGCCGTCGAGTCCGTCGAGGGGTGGGGCTCCCGCGTCGCCGTCGCCATTCCGCTCGATCCTCCGGCGGTGAGGCCCGACGAACAACAGCTCGGCGACCTCAACCCCCGCGAACTCGAGGTGCTGGGCCATCTCGCCACGGGCAAGCGGAACAAGGCGATCGCCGACAGCCTCGGCATCAGCGAGAGCACCGTCAAGTTCCACGTTGCCGGGGTGTTGAAGAAGCTCGGGGTGGGGTCGCGCGGAGAAGCAGGGGCGATCGCGCTCGAGGCAGGGATCCGCGCCGACAGCCTCAGGTGATGCGGTCGGGGTGGGTGTAAATGTTCATGGTGGTGCCGCGGAGGAATCCGATGAGGGTCAGTCCGGTGTCGTGGGCGAGGTCGATCGCCAGCGAGGAGGGGGCGGACACAGCGGCGAGGACGGGGATCCCGGCCATCACCGCTTTCTGGGCGAGTTCGAACGACGCCCGCCCCGACACCAGCAGGATGCTTCCCCGCAGCGGGATGCGGCCCTGTTCGGTGGCCCAGCCGATCAGCTTGTCGACCGCGTTGTGCCGGCCGACGTCCTCCTTGACCGTCAGCAGGTCCCCGGTGGCGGTGAACAACCCGGCCGCGTGCAACCCACCGGTGCTGTCGAACACCTTCTGCGCCGCCCGCAGCCGGTCCGGCAGCTCCGCGATCGTCGCGGACGGCACCCGCACCGGGTCGGTGGCCGGGGAATGCTTCGTGCGTTGCCGGATCGCGTCGAGGGACGCCTTCCCACACACCCCGCAGGAGGAGGTGGTGTAGAAGTTCCGTTCGATCCCGGTGTCGGGCAGAAAGATCCCCGGGGCGAGGTCGACGTCGAGAACGTTGTAGGTATTCACCCCGTGCTCGTCGACACTGTTGCAGTACCGGATCGACGCAATATCCGCCCGGTCGGCGATGATCCCCTCGGTCAGCAGGAACCCCTGCGCCAGTTCCACATCCGAACCCGGGGTCCGCATCGTCACCGCCAGCGGGGTCCCGTTCACCCGAATCTCGAGCGGCTCCTCGACCACCACCGTGTCCGGGCGGGTCGACTGCCGGGTGTCGGTGATCCGGGTGACCGGGGTCCGGAGCGTCACCCGCCCCATCAGGGCCGCCTCTCGAGCCGGATCAGCACGGCCTTCGACACCGGAGTATTCGACACCGCCGCCACGTGATCGAGCGGAATCAGCGGATTCGTCTCCGGATAGTAGGCGGCCGCATTCCCCACCGGCGTCGGATACGGCACCAGCCGAAAATCGTCGGCCCGCCGCTCCTCCACGGTGCCGTCCGGGGTGGTCCACTCCGACACCAGGTCCACCCGATCCCCGTCGGTGAAGCCCAGTACGGCAAGGTCGTCGGTGTTGATGAACAACACCCGCCGGCCGCCCTTGACGCCGCGGTAACGGTCGTCGAGACCGTAGATGGTGGTGTTGTACTGATCGTGCGACCGCATCGTCTGCAGGATCAGCTTCCCCGCCGGCACCGGCAACCAGGACAGTACGTTGACGGTGAAGTTCGCCTTCCCCGTGCTGGTGTCGAATCGGCGCTCATCCCGCGGTGGATGCGGCAGGGCGAACCCGTCGGGCGCACGCACCTTCCGGTTGAAGTCCGCGAACCCGGGAACCACCCGGGCAATACAGTCGCGGATCCGGTCGTAGTCGGCGGCGAACTCCTGCCAGGGCACCGGGTGATCGGGACCGAACAAGGCCTGGGCGATCCCGCACACGATCGCGACCTCACTACGTAGATGCTCACTGGCCGGGGGCAGACTGCCGCGGGACAGATGCACCACCGACATCGAGTCCTCCACCGACACCTGCTGCTTGCGCCCGGACTGCACATCCTTGTCGGTACGGCCCAACGAGGGCAGAATCAGCCCGGTTCGCCCGGTCACCAGGTGGGAACGGTTCAGTTTCGTCGACACCTGCACCGTCAACGCACAGTTACGCAGGGCGGCCTCGGTGGTGTCGGTGTCCGGGGTGGCGGAGACGAAGTTGCCGCCCATCCCGACGAACACCGACGCCTTCCCGTCCCGCATCGCCCGAATCGAGTCGACCGCATCCCACCCATGTCGGCGCGGTGACCGGATCCCGAACTCGGTGTCCAACGCGGTCAGGAAGGGTTCGGGCATCTTCTCCCAAATCCCCATCGTCCGATCGCCCTGGACGTTGGAGTGCCCGCGGACCGGGCACACCCCGGCCCCGGGTTTGCCGATCATCCCCTGCAACAGCAGCAGATTCACCGCGTCCTGAATGGTCGCGACCCCGTGGGTGTGCTGGGTCAACCCCATCGCCCAGCAGATGATCGTCTTCTTCGAGGCGATCAGCGCGTCGGCCGTCTGCTGGATCTGTTCGAGGGTCAGGCCAGTAGCTTGGACCACGGTGTCCAGATCGACCCGCCGGATGGCGGCGGCGTAGTCGTCGAATCCTGCGGTGTGGCGGTCGATGAAGTCGCGGTCGATCACCGTCCCCGGGTTGCGGTCCTCTTCCTCGAGCAAGAGCCGGCCCAACCCTTGGAACAGGGCCTGGTCGCCGCCGATCCGGATCTGCAGAAACTCGTCCGCGATCTGCACCCCGTTCCCGACCACCCCGTGCACCTTCTGGGGGTCCTTGAACCGCAGCAGTCCCGCCTCCGGCAACGGGTTGATCGCGATCACTTTCGCCCCATTGCCTTTGGCTTTTTCCAGGGTGGAGAGCATGCGGGGGTGGTTGGTGCCCGGGTTCTGGCCGGCGATCAGGATCAGGTCGGCGTTCTCGATATCCGGAACGGTCACCGACCCCTTCCCGATCCCGATCGTCTCCACCAGAGCCGACCCGGAGGATTCGTGGCACATGTTCGAACAGTCCGGCAGGTTGTTCGTGCCGAACGCACGAATCATCAACTGGTACACGAACGCCGCCTCATTACTGGTGCGCCCGGACGTGTAGAACACCGCCTCGTCCGGCGATCCCAGCGCGCGGAGTTCCCCGGCGATCATCGCGAACGCGGCGTCCCAGCCGATCGGCTCGTAATGCGTTCCCCCGGGCAGCAGCACCATCGGATGCGTCAGCCGGCCCTGCTGCCCCAACCAGAACTCGGTCTTGCCGAGCAGCTCCGCCACCGAATGCTCGGCGAAGAAGGGCGGCCCTATCTTCCGGGTGGTCGCCTCCTCCGCCACCGCCTTCGCCCCGTTCTCACAGAACTCGGCGTGTTTGCGGTGCCCCGGTGTTTCCGGCCACGCACACCCCGGGCAGTCGAAACCGTCCCGCTGATTCAGCTTGAACAACGTGCGGGCCGTGCGCACCGGACCCATCTGCTCCAACCCGCGGCGCAACGACACCAACACCGCAGGAACACCCGCCGCATAGGACTTCTCGTGCGTGACGACGACATCATCCTCGTCGAAGGTGTACCTGTCGGTGGTGTCGGTCATGAACTCAGTTCCCTCGTGCAATCCACTCGGCGAGGTGCGGGGACTCGGTGCCGATCGTCGTTCCGTCTCCGTGCCCGGTGTGCACCGTCGTCTCCTCGGGGAGGGCGAACAGCCGATCGCGGATCGATCCGATAATCGTCGGGAAATCCGAGTACGACCGTCCCGTCGCCCCGGGGCCACCGGAGAACAGGGTGTCGCCGGAGAACAGAGCACCCACCTCGGGCAGGTATAGGCACGACGAACCCGGCGAGTGCCCCGGAGTATGGATCACCTGAATGTCGGTGCCGGCGATGGCAATACGTTGTTCGTCCTCGAGCCGCCAGTACTTCGCGTCGGGGTGCGTCATCTTCCAGAGGATGTCGTCACCCGGGTGCAACAGCACCGGAGCGTGCAAGCGCTCCGCGAGCTCCGGTGCGACGGTGACGTGGTCGTTGTGACCGTGCGTGCAGATCACGGCATTCACGTGCCGGCCGTCGACCGCGTCGATGATGGGCTGCGCCTGATGGGCAGCGTCGACGATCACCACGTCGGTGTCGTCACCGATCAGCCAGATGTTGTTGTCGACGTTCCACTCTCCGCCGTCGAGAGCGAAAGTGCCCTCGGTGACGACCCGCTCGATCCGCAGCTTCCCACTCACAGGACCACCACCGAACGGAGCACCTCACCGGCATGCATGGTGTGGAAGGCCTGTTCGACCTCGTCGATCTTGATGCGCTCGCTGACGAACTTCTCGAGGGGAAGCCGGCCCTGCTGGTACAGATCGACAAGCATCGGGAAGTCACGCTCGGGCAGGCAGTCGCCGTACCACGACGACTTCAACGAACCACCGCGCGAGAAGAAGTCGATCAGCGGCATCTCGAGCTTCATATCCGGGGTCGGCACACCGACCAGGACGACGGTGCCTGCGAGGTCGCGGGCGTAGAAGGCCTGCTTCCAGGTCTCGGGTCGGCCGACCGCGTCGATCACCACGTCGGCACCGAAACCGCCGGTGAGCTCCTGCACGGCCTCCACCGCATCCACGTTCGAACCGTTGATCGTGTGGGTGGCACCGAGCTCCTTCGCCCACTCGAGCTTCTTGTCGTCCCGATCGATCGCGATGATCTTCGACGCACCGGCAAGCCGGGCCCCCATGATGGCCGCATCACCGACGCCGCCGCAGCCGATGACGGCCACCGAATCGCCGCGGCTGACGTTGCCGGTGTTCACCGCGGCACCCAGACCGGCCATCACACCGCAGCCGAGCAGGCCGACGACAGCAGGGTCAGCCGACGGGTCCACCTTGGTGCACTGACCGGCGTGCACCAGAGTCTTGTCGGCGAACGCCCCGATACCCAGCGCAGGCGTGAGTTCGGTGCCGTCCTCGAGAGTCATCTTCTGCGTCGCGTTGAACGTGTCGAAGCAGTACTGCGGACGGCCACGCTTACACGCGCGACACTGACCGCACACAGCACGCCAGTTCAGGACCACGAAGTCGCCGACCTCGACAGAATCGACGCCCTCGCCGACGCTTTCCACGATGCCTGCGGCCTCGTGACCCAACAGGAACGGGAACTCGTCGTTGATCCCGCCCTCACGGTAGGTGAGGTCGGTGTGGCAGACCCCGCACGCCGCGATGTCGACGACTACTTCTCCGGGTCCGGGGTCGGGAATGGTGATGGTCGCGATCTCAACGGGGGCACCCTTCGAGCGGGCGATGACACCTCGTACCTGCTGCGGCATGGGACTCGTTCCTTCGGTCGATCAGTGTGGCGGATCGATGCATCGCTATATATGCACCTCTTCCCGGAACACTACGGACCGCAGCACCGAGGGGGGACTGATCAAAGGGACAGGCCGACCTGGTCGGATTGCCAGCCCGGCCAGGTCGCAGCCTGTCGGCCGCTCGTGTTGGTATCCGCGCTCAGCCCACCGCCGCGAAAGCGGCAGACACGTATTGGGCACTCCGGTCTGAGCCGAGGAGCCCCGGACCCATCTTGTTCATCACGTAGGTCACCGTCATTCGCCGCTCGGTGTCGATGACGACCTGGGATCCACCCCAGCCACCCCAGAAGCAGATCCGCCCCTCGGGCACGAAGGGAATTGACACCGGCGTCGGCAGTCCGTAGCCGATTCCGAACCGGATGGGCTGTCCCAGAGCAAGATCCACGCCGTTCGACTGCTCTTCGAAGATAAGCGCGATGGTGTCGGGCGAGAGCAGACGGACACCGTCGATCTCGCCACCGCACGCCACCACCGATTGGATGCGGGCAAGGGATCGCGCGTTACCGTGCCCGCCCGCCGCACCGTTCTCGGCCTGTCGCCACTCCGGGGTCCATGCCGCGGAGGCGTCGGGGCCCGGCCCGGTGAACGTCTTGACGATGACACTCTCGGGGTCGAGTGAAGCCAAATCAATCGGCAGCGGCGGCGGTGGAACGACATTCGACACGCGTCCGAACTCCGAGGGATTCAACCCGATGTGGAAGTCGGCACCGAGCGGTCCGGCGATCTCCTCGGCGACGAACCGCCCGAGGGTGCGTCCGTCGACCCGGCGGATCACCTCACCGATCAGATGACCGTAGTTGAGGGCGTGATACCCGGACATGGTGCCCGGCTTCCACCACGGAGCCTGGGCTGCAAGCTGTTTGGTCGACTCCGCGAGGTCGAACATATCCTCGACCGTGAACGGCTTGTCCCAGCCGGAGACGCCGGAGGTGTGCGAGAGCAGGTGCCGGACCTCGACGTCGCCCTTGCCGTTCGCGGCAAATTCCGGCCAGTACCGGGCGACAGGCGCGTACACGTCGAGCAGCCCTCGATCGACGAGCACGAGCGCGGCCAGCGCGGTCACAGTCTTGGTGCACGACCACACGTTGGTGATCGTGTCTCGACCCCAATCTGTGGTGTGCGTGGCGTCGGACCATCCGCCCCAGATATCGACCACCGGGGCACCGTCGAGGGTGACGACGATGGATGCGCCGAGGTCCTCACCGGAGTCGAGGTTGTCTTTCAACGCTTCCTGCAACGCCGAGAAGCGGCTGTCGCACACACCACCGATTTTGGTCACGCGGATTCCTTTCACGGACGGCTACATTCTGATCTTGACTTCGGATTCAAGTCGAATGTCAGTGTGGTCCCGGTCCGCTGTGATGTCAATCACTCGATTGCCGTTGACCAGCTCGCGAGCACCGTGTGCGCCGCGTCACAACCAGCCGCGGCGTTTGAACACCACATAGAGCAGGGCGGCGGCGCCCACGATCACGACCGCGCTCGACACGACTCCGCCGTTGTGACCGAACCCAGGGTAGGGAACGTTCTGCCCATACCAGCCGGTGACCGCAGTCGGTACCGCGATGATCGCCGCCCACCCGGTGAGCTTCTTCATCACCGTGTTCAGTCGAGCGTCCTGCAGGGACAGATTGGTTTCGAACACGGTAGTCACCATGTCCCGCAAAGATTCCGTCCATTCGGTGGCACGGATGACGTGATCGTAGAGGTCGGCATACCAGCCGTCCAAGGCAACGCTGTTGCCGTGCTCCTCACGGTGCCGCATCACCGCGGTGACCACTTCGCGCATCGGCAGCACCACGCGCCGTAGTTCCACCAGTTCCTTCCGCGCGCGGTACGTGTGCCGCTGGATGACGCGAGTCTGTGCGCGGTCGTCGAACAGTCCCTCTTCGAGGTCCTCGATGGTGTCGTCGAGCGACTGGATGGCGTCGAACTGTCCATCGACGATGACGTCGAGCAGACCGTGGAGCAGGGCGGCCGTTCCGTGCTGCAGCAGGTCGGAATTGTCGTCCCAGCGCCGCAGCACCTCCTCCATGTCGAATCCCGCCGAGCCGGCGTCCGCACGCCGCACCGTGACGATCCCACGGGGAAGGACGAACACCGACACCCTGCTGGTACGCAGACGCGACCCCAGACTGTCCGGCGGCGCGTCCACCGTCAGCCGGGTGGCGTACACAGTGAGGAAGGTGTGGTGCGCGTACCTCGTCGCCTTCGTCCGCTCGGCATGCGCGAGAACGTCTTCGACTGCGTGCTGATCGAGCGTGAGCTCCTCGGCGAGCTCGCACAGTTGCGCGTGGTCGGGGTCGCAGAGGTCCAGCCAGACGAGGGCACCGTCCTCCTCGAGGTAATCCGAGACCTCAGCGAGAGGAAAATCCGTGGCGGCGAGCCGGCCCTGCCGCCACAGACGCGTCCTGACAGGTTCCTGCATACCGGTGGTCACACCTTGCAGTGTGCCCGCGCTCAGCCGACCTCGGCGTCGCGACGCGGAAGCTTCCACCCCGGCCGCACGAAGTGGCAGGTGTATCCATCCGGCAACCGCTGCAGGTAGTCCTGATGTTCGGGCTCCGCCTCCCAGAAGTCGCTTGCCGCGGTCACCTCGGTGACCACCTTGCCGGGCCAGAGTCCGGAGGCATCCACGTCGGCGATCGTGTCCTCGGCGACGCGTCGCTGCTCGTCGCTCGTATAGAAGATGGCCGAGCGGTAGCTGGCTCCGATGTCGTTACCCTGCCGGTTCTTCGTCGACGGGTCGTGGATCTGGAAGAAGAACTCGAGAAGGTCGCGGTACGACGTCTTCGACGGATCGAACACGATCTCGATCGCTTCCGCGTGCGAGCCGTGGTTTCGGTACGTCGCGTTCGGTACGTCCCCACCGGTGTATCCCACGCGTGTGGAGATCACGCCCGGCTGCTTACGCACGAGTTCCTGCACACCCCAGAAGCAGCCTCCGGCCAGGACGGCGGTCTCGGTGACGTTCGACATTGTCCGTTCCCTTCATCGGGGCGCGAGTACACCCCGGGTCGTTTCTCCCCCTCCACAACACCGGCCGTCCGCATCTATTCCGCAACGAGGTGCAGCCTGCTACCGCCCGGCGCCCTCCACAGCGCTTTCCAGCTCGTCCAGGAAAGCCACCTGCGCGGCGATCAGTCTGGTCCGCGCCACTGCGACGGAACACCACTCGACCCGGTCGATCTCGGGGAACGATTTCTGCCGGCCCGACCTCGGAGGCCACTCCATCTCGAATTCGTTGCTCACGGCGTCGGTGACGTCGAGGTCGCCTCGCACAGCGAACGCGCTGACCACCTTTCCCGCCCGTTGCCGGACCGGAGCAAGAGGAACTACCGCACCCTGCGGCGGATCGAGACCGACCTCCTCCCGAAATTCCCGCTGCGCCGCAGCCCACGGGTCTTCGTCGACGGCATACTCCCCCTTCACGATCGACCACGCTCCTGCGTCCCGACGCGCCCACAACGGACCACCCGGATGGCAGATCAACACCTCGAGCACACCGTCCCGGATGCGGTACGGAAGCAACCCCGCACTCTGCTTCGCCACCACACCAGCATGTCACGGACGTGTGACGGCGCTGCGAACGTTCGGCCACACCCACGAGCTTCTTCTTCCGTTCCGCCGTAGCCGGCAGCCGGGGTGGGGTACGTATTGGGAGAACAGGGGGCCTGGCGATCGAGGAGGAGTTACAGATGAGCGATCAGGAAACCGGTGCGGTGACGGGAACGAAAGACAAGGACTACAACTTGATCTGGTTCGTCGAAGCGTCGCTGAGTAACGCTCTGCGCCTGGACGGCTACATCCGGGACGCCGAACGCGCCGGAGATACCGAGCTCATCGACTTCTTTCAGCGAGCGAAGGCCGTGAGCCTCAAAGGTGGCGAACTCGGAAAAGGACTCCTCGCTGCCCGGCTCGCTCCCAAGGACAGCTGACTCCGGCCTCGGAGACGGACATCGTCGCCGATTCGGGATGAGAAGTCGGTTCGAGGAAGGTGCGACCCAGGACGGACAGGACTCCCGCACCCAGTGACCGGGGTCACCGCGTGCGAGCGCCCGTCGGCGCTGTGAGAGTCTGTCACTCGTCGTACCGGATAACCGACCGAGCTTCCGTCTCCGCGGGGTTCTGTCCTGGAAAGGTCGCACAATGAGTGTGAACGCCGAAATTACCGAGGGGCCGCTGTCGGGACCGATTCTTCCGGAACCGATCGGGCGAAGCCGGCCGATCTTGCCGGGTGACGACCCCTTCTACGTCCCACCCGCCGGTTTCGCCGCCGCGGCGCCGGGTGCCGTGCTCCGCAGTCGCGAAGTCGAACTGGCCCTCCTCGGCGTCATCCCACAGAAAGTGTCGGCCTGGCAGCTGCTGTACCGCAGCTGCGACCTGCACCAGGCTCCCGAGGTGGCGGTCACCACCGTGCTGCTGCCGTTCGGCGCCGACCCGGACGAGGAGCGGCCGCTACTGGCGTATCAGTGTGCGATCGACGCCATCGCCGACAAGTGCTTCCCGTCGTATGCACTGCAGCGGGGTGCGTTCTCGCCCGGCAGCCTCCCGCCCCTCGAGATGCTGATCATCGCCAATGCGCTCGAGCGGGGCTGGGCCGTGACGCTGGCCGACCACGAGGGCATGGGCGGTTACTTCGGCGCACCCCGCGAACCCGGCTACCGGGTCCTCGACGGGATCCGTGCGGCGCTCAGCTTTCCGCCCCTGGGACTCGACGCCGCGACCAGAGTCGGCGTGTGGGGATATTCCGGTGGCGGCATGGCCTCGTCCTGGGTAGCCGAAATGGCCCCGGAATACGCACCCGAAATCGACATCGTCGGTGCAGCGCTCGGCGCCCCGGTCGGTGACCCGGGCGAAACCTACATCCGGCTCAACGGCACCCTCCACGCCGGCCTCCCCGCGCTCGTCGTCGCCGGACTGCGCCACCTCTATCCCGGCCTCGGACGAGTGATCCGCGACCATGCCGACGACGAAGGAATTCGGCGACTCGACAAGATCGAGACGATGTCGACGGTGGAAGCTGTCGCACGTTTCGCCCGTGACGACTTCGACGACTACACCGACATCCCCCTCGCCGACATCCTGGCCACACCCGAGGTGCTGGAGGTGTTCGACGACATCCGGCTCGGCGGACGCATTCCCGAGTGCCCGTTACTGGTGGTGCACCCGGTCCACGACCAAATCATCCACATCGAGGACGTCGACGGGCAGGTCGAGCGGTATGTCGAGGGCGGCGCCCACGTCACCTACGTGCGGGACCGATTGAGTGAGCACCTGTCACTGATGGTGATCTCCGCGCCCGCCATGCTCGAGTGGCTGGCGGACCGATTCGCCGGCACGCCACTCCCACCGTCCGGGACCACAACCGTGTGGTCGATCGCGTCCTCTGCGTTGTCCCCACTCCAGGGGTTACTCACCGTCGGACGCACCGCGCTGCGGGTGCTGTTCGCACGACCGCTGGGCCCGAACTGACCACAGACACCGGCAGCAATCCCCGGTGCCCCGACGTCGGAGCGCACGGCCGCCTAGGGTGGACGAAGGGAGACGGTTGCACGTCCGTCTCGTGACGGCGTCGACGGACAGAGGAGGCTGTGATGAACGGTTCGGGGAGCGGTGACATCGTCCGCACCATGGCTGACCTCGCACGCAGTTTCTCCACCCCGCGGTCGATCGAAGACAGTCTGTCCACCGTGACTGCCGCTGCTGTCGACTTGATGCCGACGGAAGCGTGTGCGGGCATCTTGATGGTCTCCGGGGGCGGGAAAAAGTTCGAGTCGGTTGCCCCGACCTCGGACCTCCTGCCCAAGCTGGACCACGTTCAAGAGGAACTCGGTGAGGGCCCCTGCGTCGCGGCGGCTGTGGCGAACCTGGTGGTCCGCTGTGACGACTTCCGCTCGGACGATCGGTGGCCGAGATTCGCCGCTGCCGCCGTCGACGTGGGCATCTACAGTTCCATCTCCTTCCAGCTCTACACCTCCGAGGGCAAGATGGGTGCGCTCAACCTGTTCGCCTTCGAACCCCACGCCTTCGGTCTCCAGGAAGAGTCGATGGCCGAGGTTCTCGCGGCCCACGCCGCGTTGGCCCTGATGGCCGCGCGTACCAAGGAACAACTGCAGTCCGCGCTGGTCTCCCGGGACGTCATCGGCCAGGCCAAGGGCATGATCATGGAACGGTTCGACGTCGACGCCATCCGCGCCTTCGAGATGCTCACGCACCTCTCACAGGAGACGAACACCCGCCTCCACGCCGTCGCGGAGCAAATCGTCGAACGCGGAAAATAGGGCACTCCCCCGGGAATATCCGGGTTACCGCCCTCGTTGAGACTGTCGACGGTGTCCGACCCAATGCCCCGGGTACCACATTAAATATGTCGCTGCGAGCGACCACTTGCCGAGAGGCGCACTGGCGGGCACCGTCACCTTCCGCCGGATCAGACCTACAGTGCGTAGCGTGCCCGACGGGAATGCGAAGCCGCTGACACCCACAGGTGCCGGCGGCTTCTCACGTTCCGAAGCCCTTCACTCTGATCGAAAAAGAGACAGTGGCCTGGGTGCGGCGGCGATGGCACTATCGGTTCTATGCGCAGACACCGGTGGCCGGCGCAGCCGCCACCCGCCACCGGCGGGACCCAGGTGCATGGTCCGACAGTCCTCGCCGCCCATCAAGGCCTGACGCTGCAATTGAACGACATCACCGCCTATCCGAGTGGGATGCAATTGCGCCTCGTCCTGACGGCCACGGGGAGATGCGCCGAACTCGCCCATCACGAGACGCGCTCGCTGACCGACCCCGAGGACTACTCCGGACACTGGTCTTATCTGTCCGTGTTCGTCACTGTCGGCGACATCGAAGGGGAAGCAGATCCGTACCACCCGGTGACCAGATCGATCCGCGCGCGTCCTCCGACCGAATATCGGACGCTGCCGCACTACTGGGTGGGGACCTGCCAGGTTTCGGGTGCCCTCACCCTGACCGCCGGGTGGGAAGAGATCGGCCTTCCGCCCACCACCACGACCATCGAGCTGGGACCCAACCCATACCTACCCTCGACCAGCCGCTCCGAGTGAGGGCCGTCATTCGACGCATCGAGAACCAAAAGAAACTGGATCAGTTCGGGAAACGGCACACGGTCGAACAAACTGCAGGTCACGTGCCTCGACCGAGGCGACACTTGCTTCCGGGAACGTGGATATCACCGTAAAAGCAAGCCCGACGGGTGCACGCCGGCCGCATCGATACCGTATTGTTAGGAACTTCAAGCCGAGACACCAGCTGTGTAGCAGAGCGCAGACTTGTGTGGCCGGTCGTGAGGCAGTCGCTTCACGATCTTTCACAGAGACGAGACGCCCGTGCCCCTCGCCCATGCTTTCACCAATCGCTACGCAGATGAGCTCATGATGCTCGCTGCGGCCACCCATCGTCCCGCCAGCATCGTCAATATCGGTTGCGGCTACGCCATTCGCATCGATTTCGAATACCAGCACTATCTCCTCGCCGTCAACGCCGAGGGCGTCCTCGCTGATCACCCCGATGCGGCCGCCCTCTGGCGGGTTGCTCTCTTCAAGGAGAGCGACTCGGCCGAGGCCCCCGACCAACTCATCGTCACCGCCGAGTCCAGTTGGCTCGTGGACGCCTTCGACCTGGCCTTCGCCGAGGTGACAGCCACCGGTCAATGGCCATCGGCCGACCTGGCGTTCGGCTCCTTCAACCCTGCGGTGACCTGAAGCCTGCGCACCAGTCGAGCGCCGAGATACGGCGTCACAACTCGGCGACATTGGGTATCTGGTCCTGGACCACGAAGCTCGCGCGGGTATGGACAGGCGCGCCCGGACGACGGATGTAGGGCACGACGCGGAAGTCGTTGCGCCACAACTGATGGTCCAGCTCGACGCGCACATATCCCCGCTGAGCGTTGAAGAATTTCATGTCGAGATTGGCCGCCAGCAGGCGGCGCCCCGTGTCATTCATGTCGGCGCCGTCGCCACCTGAGGTGATCGACGTGCCCGAGAATTCCGACGCGACGACAGGTGATTCCGGGTCGGCATAGTCCCGGCGCAGGTCGGCCACGATGTTCTGGTGACGATCGCCGGTGATCACTACGAGATTGCGTACTCCGCGATCCGCTGCGCCGCCGAGAACGGCGTTGCGATCGGCGACGTAGCCGTCCCACGAGTCGGTGGAGAGCACCGCGTCCGAGCCGGGGTCGTTGTCGGTTTCACCCATCGCCACCTGGTTACCGATGATCTGCCAACGCGCCGGTGACCCGGTGAATCCGTCGAGCAGCCAGTCCCGTTGCTGCGCACCCAGTATTGTGCGGTCGGTGTCGAGCCGGTCGGTGCAATTCGCGGTCACGTTGCCTCCGCACGCCTGCCGGTCCCGGTATTGCCGGGTATCGAGCATGGTGATCTGCGCGAGATCGCCGAAGCGGTAGCGGCGGTGTAGCCGCATCCCCGGCCCGGAGGGTCGCTGAGCGAGCCGCAGCGGCTGGTGCTCGTAGAACGCCTGGAAGGCGGCGGCCCGACGCCGACGGAACAGTGCGGAGATTCGATAGATGTCTATACCCAGTCCCGGCGACTCCGCGGCCCAGTTGTTGTCGACCTCGTGATCGTCCATGGTCACGATCCAGGGGAACGCAGCATGTGCGTCGCGCAATGGCTGCTCGGCTTTGTACTGTGCGTAGCGCAGCCGGTAGCCGGGCAGATCGACGGCTTCATCGCGGTCGACTCCCATCGACATGCCCTCGCGGCCGCGCCTCCACCCGCGTTCGTAGATGTAGTCGCCCAGGTGGACCACCACATCGAGGTCTTCGTCGCTCATGTGCTCGTATGCGGTGTAGAAGCCGGAACTCCACGACTGACACGAGGCGAACGCGAACCGCATCCGCGCGGTGGGCTGTCCCGAAGCCGGGGCCGTGCGGGTCCGGCCGACCGGGGAGATCGCCGAGCCGGCACGGAATCGGTAGAAGTACCAGCGGGAGGGCTCCAAGCCGTGGATCTCCGGATGCACGCTATGGGCGAGTTCACGCGTCGCAACAGCCGTCCCGCGCGTCACCGGGTGCCGGAAGTTCTCGTCGTGCGCGACCTCGTATTCGACGGTCACCGGATCCCAACCCATGCCACCGCGACCACCCGGGGCAAGGGGATCGGGTGCCAAGCGTGTCCACAGGACGACACCGTCCTCTGTCGGATCTCCCGATGCCACGCCGAGTCCGAAGGGGTCATCGCCTCGCCACCGCGGCGCAGGTAACCGCTCGCTGCTCACCGCTGACGTGCCCACCAGCACCGCAGCCGATCCGGCCATACCTACTCGCAGCAACTGCCGACGGGAGAGGCGCATACACCACGGTATATCCGGCGGGGGCGCGGTCGGGCCCCGATCAGTCACCCGGCCTGCGCCCGCCGATATCGCTACGCTGACACGGTCGGTGCAGTAGACCTTGGGAGGAAGCGGTGGTAGCCGTACAGATACAGGTGGGTGATCTGGTGCAGGCATCCGGTCACGCAGGACCGTGGCTGGTGGTGGAAATCAGTAAGGGTCTCGCGTCACTGCAGCATCCCGACGGCCACCGCCTGTCGGTCAGAACGACGGCGCTGTCGGTGGTGCACAAGGCAACCAGCCCGGCCGGCGAGGTGAAGGCCGGTGACGGTGAACGGACCGCAGCTCCCGCCGACGGCGAATCGGCGGGAGACGCACCCACACTCTTCGACTAGGCGCCGCCGGAACCCGGCGGCGCCTGATCGACCGAGGTCGGGCCACGTATCACCGGACTAGACGTTGGCGGTGCGCACGATCCGCCGACGCATCGCTTCCAACCCCACGACGATCGCGGCCGCGACCACGACGTGCATCAGTGAGAGTGAGATGGTGCTGGCGGCGTCGAAATCGGCCTGGATGGTCAGGATGATCGTCGCGAGCGCGAGAACGACCCCGATCACCTCTGCGGGACGGATGATAGCCGGCAATTTCACGGAGATGAGCGCGGCGAGTGTCATTCCGATGAGAAGGGGAACGACCGTCATGACGACGACGCCGCCGGGTGCTGCACTGGTGGTCTTCCCCGCATCCGTCATCTCGAACGACGCACCTGCGGGAAGTGCGAGCAACCACAGCACCAGGTTGGGGACGAGTGCGATCACGGCGGTCCAGAGCACGGCGGCGGGACGGCTCAGTTCGAGGGTGAGCGGATTGAACTTCGTGGCGGCGCTCGTTGCGGTGGCCGTGGTTTCAGTGCTCGACATGTTCGTTCTCCTTCGGTGAGATGCTGACTGACCTTGCTGACATGATCTTGCAACCTCAACCTTTGTCGAGGTCAAGGCGTGGGCGCCATGGTTCTTCCGTCGAATCTGAAAGGTAGACCCGAGCGCAGCAGAAAACTCATCGGCGGCGGCGCGCGCACCCTGCCGCTGGGGGATGATGGCGGACATGAATGCCGGTTCCTCGTCCTCCGCGCAGCCCCCTCGGCGCCGCAACCCTCTGGTAGCGCTCGCCCGTTGGCTCGGGACACAGGAGTGGGTCATGCGGCTGGCGCCGGTCATCATCTGGCTCGAATCGCATCTGCGCTCGTGGACGGGTAACCGGGTGAGCCTCATGGGCATCGCCGGATTGGAGTCGGTGCAGGTCACGGTTCCGGGACGCAAGAGCGGCACCCCTCGGACCACCGCGCTTCTGTGCATCCCGAACGGCGACGGGTACATCGTCACCGGTTCGAACTGGGGACGGCCCGAGCATCCGATGTGGTCGGCGAATCTGCGGGACGCCCAGGAAGCCCGCGTAAGGGCGGGGTCGCACGAGCGCCGGATGAGCGTCCGGATGGTGACGGGCGAGGAACGCGAGCAGCTGTGGACGTTCGTCACCGAGTACTGGCCGGGTTACCTCATGGAACACGCGCGGTCGGGCGGACGCGAGTTCCGGATTTTCCTCCTCCAACCACTCTGACCCCAACCCTCCCGGTAGTTTCGCTGACTACGGCGCGCGATATTGACATTGACGTCAACATCAATCGATACTGTGATCGTGACCACAAGCCAGGCGCAGGAGCGGGCTCGCACTGCGCGGAAGAACAACGACGGACCGCGGCGGCGGGAGCTCATCCGCGCGGCGGGCGCGTGCTTCGCTGAACTCGGCTACGACCGCACCACCGTCGAGGTGATTACCAGTCGCGCCGATGTCTCCCGGGCGACGTTCTACGCGTACTTCTCGTCGAGGGACGAAATGTTCCATGCGGTGGCCGACGAGGTGTGTGAGGAGTTCCTCGAGTCTCAGCACGTGGAAGGCCCCGCCAGCGAGGATCTGCGTGAAGTCCTGCGCACCACAACCAAGGCCTTCGTCGAGGCGGTGTACGCCAACGGGCGTGTCCTCGAGCTGATCGAGCACCGCGCGCGTCTCGATCCGGAGGTCGGCCGAACATGGTCTGCCGTCCAGACGCGGCTGATTCGTCGGTACACCCGCTTCATCGAGCGGATCAACGAGAGCTGCGACGTAGTCCCGTGCGCGTCACCGGCCCGGATCGCGCAGACACTGGCCGACGCCCAACTTGCCGGTGCCGCCCGGCTCGTCGACGCCACGCCCCGGGAGCGGCGTCGCTACACCTCCGACGTGACCGCCATCTCCGAAAGACTCATCGGCTTCATCTGAGCCGGGAAACATCCGCACAGAATCGGGAGTTCGGTATGCCACCTCCACCTTCGAGTGCCCATCCGGTGCTGGAAGCCGCCCTCGCCGACCTTCGCGCAATCCAGGATGCCGCCTGGCCACCGCAGGTACCGAAAACCGTCGATTATCCGATCGAGGATCGAACGGTCGTCGGCTACCTACGCCATTGGGCGACACGGCGTCCGGACACCGTCGCAATCGATTTCTACGGACGCCGAATCACGTATGCGGAGTTCGACGACCTGTCCGATCGATTCGCTGGATGGCTGCTCGAACAAGGGGCCACGGCCGGTGACCGCGTCGGCGTGCACCTCGCGAACTGCCCGCAGTTTCACATCGCAATGCTCGGCATACTCAAAATCGGTGGAGTTCATGTGCCGATCAACCCACTCTTCCGCGAACACGAACTGATCTACGAACTCAACGACGCCGGGGTCGAGATTCTGCTGACCCAAGACACTTTCGCGCCCATGGTCGAGTCGGTCCGGCGCGACACTCCCTTGCGCCACGTTGCGGTAACATCGCTGTCCGACCTGCTGCCGCCCGGCCCGAGCGTTGCTCCCCCATTTCCTGTCGCCGACCCCGCGACCACCGATTGGGCCGAGATTATGGACTCGCCCCGCGCGGAACCGGTTGCGACCGACCCCGACGCCCTCGCGGTGTTGAACTACACCGGGGGCACCACCGGAATGCCCAAGGGCTGTGAGCACACTCAGTGGCACATGGTCTACACCGCGGCTACCGCGACCGTGGCAGGCGGACGACGAGTCGGTGAGACACCACCGGTCGTTCTAGGTTTCCTTCCCATCTTCTGGATTGCGGGAGAAGATTTCGGAATTCTGTACCCGCTGCTCAACGGCGGCACTGTCGTCCTCCTCACCCGTTGGGATCCCGAGGCCGCGGTGACGCTGATCGAACGATGCCGAGTGACCTCGATGGTCGGGACGGTCGACAATTATGTGGAATTGATGGATCTTTCCGGATTCGCCGACCGCGATCTATCGACACTCGACAACGCCATGGCGGTGTCGTTCGTGTTGAAACTCGATCCGGCGATTCGTGCCCGGTGGCGCGACGCCACCGGACAGGTGTTGCGAGAAGCCAGTTACGGGATGACCGAAACCCACACCGCCGACACCATCACTCTCGGCTTCCACACCGGCGACTTCGACCTTCTCAGTGAACCGGTGTTCTGCGGGCTCCCCGTACCCGGCACGGACATACTCGTCGTCGATGAGGCAGGCGTACCGGTTCCGATGGGCGAATCTGGTGAGATCATCGTGCGCAGCCCATCGCTGCTGACCGGTTACTACGGGAAGCCCGAGGCCACGGCTGAGGCACTGCGCGGCGGATGGTTGTGGACCGGTGACATCGGCAAACTCGACGACAGGGGTGCTCTGCACTATCTGGCCCGCAACAAGGAAATGATCAAGACCAACGGTATGAGCGTGTTTCCCTCGGAGGTAGAGGCACTTCTCCTGCTGCACCCCGCCATTCAGTGCGCTGCCGTGGTGCCCAAACCCGACTCGGCGAGAGGTCAGGTTCCTTTCGCTTTCGTCCAACTACTGCCTGATCACAACGTGTCGAGTGACGAACTGCGAGAGTGGGCAGCCCAGAACATGGCCGGCTACAAGGTGCCCACCGTCGAAGTCCTCGACACTCTGCCCATGACGGCGACAGGAAAGGTCCGTAAGGCCGACCTGTTCACCCTTGCCGAGGAGTACAAGTGACACTGCTGGTCGCCAACCGTGGCGAGATCGCGCTGCGCATCATCCGCTCCGCCGCCGAGATGTCGGTCGAGACGGTGGCCGTCTACGCAGAGGACGATGCGGACTGTCCTCACGTGCGGGCCGCGACCGAGGCGGCGGCGCTGAGCGGTTCGGGCCCGGCCGCCTACCTCGACCACGCGGCACTTCTCGCAGTTGCGGAGAAATTCGGTGCCACCGTGATTCATCCGGGGTACGGGTTTCTGAGCGAGAACGCAGAATTCGCCCGCAAGTGCGCACAGGTCGGCGTGAACTTCGTGGGCCCGAGCCCAGACCTGCTCGACGTCTTCGGGAACAAGTCGGCGGCCCGGGATGCAGCCGTCGCAGCGAAGGTGCCGGTGTTGCCGGCAACCAACGGCGCCACCGATCTCGACGGCGTCCGCGCCTTCTTCGCGAGCCGGCCACAGGGCATCATGATCAAGGCACTTGCCGGTGGCGGTGGCCGCGGAATACGCGCTGTGCACAGCGCCGACCACGTCGACGACGCCTACCGGCTCTGTGCGTCCGAAGCCCAGCTCGGCTTCGGCAATCCCGCCGTATTCGCGGAAGCACTGCTGACGGGCGCGCGGCACATCGAGGTTCAGGTGGTGGCGGCGCCGTCGTCCGAGGGCGTGCGCGCGCTGGCACTCGGCGATCGTGACTGCAGCGTCCAGCGTCGACATCAGAAGTTGATAGAGATCGCGCCGGCACAGGGCCTCGACCCGACGTTGCGCACCGAGCTACACGAGGCGGCCGCCCGCTTGTGCGCCAGTGTGGGGTACCGCGGACTTGCCACCGTCGAGTTCCTCGTCTCTGCCGACGGGTTCTACTTCCTGGAAGTGAACCCGCGAATCCAGGTGGAACACACCGTGACCGAAGAAGTGACCGGTGTCGACCTGGTGGCGACACAACTCGCGATCGGCGCCGGCACCGACTTCGAGTCGTTGCTCCTCCCCCACGGAATTACCGCCACCGGGCTCGACACTTCCGGTGAGCCTGCCGTATCCCGGGGTATCGCCGTGCAGGCGAGGGTCAACATGGAGACGATGCGTTCCGACGGGCAGGCCGTTCCCGCCGCCGGCACCCTCACTGTGTTCTCCCCGCCGACTGGACCCGGTGTTCGGGTCGACACCTATGGGCGGCCGGGACTCTCCCCGAGTCCGCGTTACGACTCCCTCCTCGCCAAGGTGATCGTCCTCTCCCGCGGACCCGCGTTCTCTGCTGCCGTTCGGAAAGCGGAGGCGGCGCTCGCCGAGTTCGAGATCGAAGGCGTCCCCACCAACATCGCGTTCCTGCGTGCCGTCCTCACCGATCCGGATTTCGGCAGCGGGGTCGTAGGCACCGATTATCTCGGCGAGCGAATGAGCAGACTGGTCGAGGACGCGCAGGCCCAGCAGCCGCACCTTCCGTCCGCCGCCGTCGAATTGCGGGCCGGCGAAGAAGTGTTGCGGGCGGAGATGGCCGGAACCATCGTCGAAGTGGTCGACGAAGACCGCAACGTCGACTCGGGGGCCGCGTTGGTGGTGCTCGAGGCGATGAAGATGCAACACGCGATCGCCAGTCCCGCGGCCGCGGTGGTGGAACGACTGCTGGTCTGTTCGGGACAAACGGTGGCTACCGGGGATCCACTCGTCGTCATCCGCCGCACCGGTGCCGATTCAGCCGAGATGGCAGACATTGCCGTCGACCTGGACCCTGCACGTGAGGATCTGGCCGAGATCCGGCACCGGCACGAGGTAACCCTCGACGCCGCCCGTCCCGCCGCCATGGCCAAGCGGGCGAAGCTCGGTCGCCGCAGCGCCCGGGCGAACATCGAGGACCTCGTCGACCCCGGCAGTTTCGTCGAATACGGTCCCCTCGTCCTCGCGGCGCAGCGCAGCCGTCGCTCCGAACAGGACCTGATCGACAACACTCCGGCAGACGGCCTGGTCGCGGGACTCGCGACCATCAACGGTGACGTGTTCAGCGCGGCAGCGTCGGAGGCGGTGGTGCTGTCGTACGACTACACCGTCCTCGCCGGAACGCAGGGGATGCGCAACCATGCGAAGACCGACCGGGTGATCGGATTAGCTGCCCGCAAACAGATTCCGTTGGTTCTGTTCGCCGAGGGCGGCGGTGGCCGGCCAGGCGATACCGACGCCGGTACCGCGGCCGGGCTCGACCTCGACACGTTCCGGTCGCTCGCGGCCCTGAACGGGAAGGTGCCGCTGATCTCGATAGTGTCGGGCCGGTGCTTCGCGGGCAATGCCGCGCTGGCCGGGGTCTGCGACGTCCTCATCGCCACCCCCGACGCAAATATCGGCATGGGTGGACCCGCCATGGTGGAGGGCGGCGGGCTGGGTGTGTACCGGCCGGAGGACATCGGACCCGTCGAGGTGCAACGACGCAACGGGGTGATCGACCTCCTTGCCCGGGACGAGGCTCACGCGGTGGAGCTGGCCAAACGGTATCTGTCGTATTTCCAGGGCCCCCTTGCACAGTGGTCCGCCCCGGACGAACGGATTGCCCGGCACGTCGTTCCCGAGAACCGGTTGCGCGCCTATGACGTTCGCACTGCCGTCGACGCGATCGCGGACGTCGACTCGGTACTCGAACTGCGACCCGACTACGGGGTCGGCATCGTGACGGCACTGATGCGGGTCGAAGGACACCCCTACGGAGTGGTCGCCAACAGTAGTCATCACCTGGGCGGCGCCATCGACGCCGTCGCGGCCGACAAGATGGCCGACTTCCTGCGACTGTGCGAGTCGTTCGGTCTTCCGGTGGTTTCTCTCTGCGACACACCGGGATTCATGGTGGGACCGGATTCGGAGAAGGAGGCAACCGTACGCCGGTTCGGCGCACTGTTCATCGCGGGCGCGCGGATGACCGTGCCTTACGGCACGATCATCCTGCGCAAGGGCTACGGCCTCGGAGCGATGGCCATGGCGGGCGGATCGTTCCACGCCTCACAGTTCACGGTCGCCTGGCCGACCGGCGAAATCGGCGCTATGGGATTGGAAGGTGCCGTCCGACTCGGATTCCGGAAGGAACTCGACGCGATCGACGATCCGGCCCAGCGCGACGCGGCGTTCGCTCAGCTGGTCGAGGCGGCGTACCAGCAGGGCAAGGCACTGAACGCGGCCACGATCTTCGAACTCGACGATGTGATCGACCCCGCCCAGTCCCGTGCCTGGATCGTGCGCCTCCGCCGCCCGTGAGTACTTGTTAACCGCCCAGGGGCTGTTGCGAAATGTGTGACCGCGCTGGCGGGTGAGGGGGTGCCGCGGTGGGGGATCCCGCACCTTTGCGGCTCTCGGTCAGGTGGTGGCCGGGAGGGTGGTTCCGCCGGTGAGGTGGGTGAGGATCTTGCCGAGATTGTGGACGGCGGCGTGGAACGCCCATTCGCTGCGGGCCCGGTCGAGGCCGCGGCTGGTGAACCGGCGGAAGCCGAGGTTGTGTTTGGCGTGTCCGAACACGGTTTCGGCGATCGGTGAGCGCTTGCGGTAGGTGGCGATGCCGTCCTCGGTGCGTAGCCGATCGGCCATCGCCCGGATTGGATCCGGGTGCGGGTGCGGTGGTGCGGATCCAGCAATCGGATCGTCGGCCGCGGCGGCCTCGAGGTCCCGGCTCTTGCCGGTCGCGATCAACCGGTCCGGGCCGGGCGAGGTCAGGTTGCTCCGCGAGCAGTACCCGGCGTCGAAGAGCATCACCCCGATCAACTCCTCCGGTGTCGGGTCGGCGGGGTCCGGGCCGGTAGGGGGCGGGTCGGTGGGAAGTGTTCGGCCGCGACGGGTGGCGTCGATCAGTTGCGCGGCCTTGCCGACCTTGTCGACCAGGTCAGGGAAGTAGTCATAGTCCGCGGGGCTGGTCCCGACCCCGGTGGCCAGGATCACCCCGTCCTCGCTGGTGAACGCCTGACAGTTGTATCCCTGTAGCCACCCGCCGCCGCGCAGCGGCTGCAACCGCGAGTCCGGGTCGGTGATGTTGCGGCGCCGCTGCCCGGCGGCGGCGATGCGCTCGCGGTGTTTACACAGGGCGGTTTCGAGTTCGGTGCGCCGCCGCCGCACCAGATGATGCTCGTCGACCGGTTTCGGCACGAACCGGCCCCGACCGGCGGCGGGAGCATCCCGGAACCGGTCGAGCACACCCTGCTGCGCGGCGACCGCCTGCGCCAGCCGCCGCTCGGCGGCGGCGACCTCGGCCCCCACCGGCACCCGCCCCATCACCGTCTGACCCGCATCGAGCCTGCTCAGATAATCGTGGGCCTTACGGTCCCGGTCGGCATCCTGGTCCTGCTTTTCCGTCTCGAGCTGGGCCAACGCCTCCGCGATCCGCGCTGAGCGGGTCGCCGGATCGGCCAACTCCGCCGGCACCTGCCCCGGTCCCGGACCGTCGTTGCCGTAGAGGTCGTCCTCGGCGTCGTCGCACGCCGCGTGCGCGGCCGCCGCCGCCGCGGCGATCCGCGCGGCCTCCGCCTCGGCCGCTCGGCGGAGCCCGTCCTCGGTGCGGTTGGCGTCCTTCGAGGCGTTCGAGGCGATCTTCACCCCGTCCAACGCGATCGTTTCGAGTCGGCCCAGTCCCATCCGCGCGGCCAGGATCAGGACCTGCGTGAACAACTCCTCGCAGGCGGTGTGGTTGTCCTTGCGGAACCGCGAGATCGTCGCGTGATCGGGGGCGTCTCCGGCGCAGATCACCCGGTAGGACACCACCTCCGAGCAGGCCCGCTCGATCTGCCGGGACGAGCACACTCCCCGCGACCACGCCCAGATCAGCAAGGTCACCAGCATGTCCGGGTCGTAGCCGGCCCGCCCCGCACCGCCGGTGCGGCGGCCGTGATGGAACGCCCGGGTATCGAGATGGGTGCCGACGATCTCGATCACCGTCCACACCGGATGGGTGGCCGGTAACCACTCCCGCATGTCCGGCGGCAACAGGAACTGCTGATCACGATCTACCGGTCGATATCCCTTGGCCACCAACACATTATCCAGGAAACCGCAGGTCACAGCATGTAGACACGCGGGCACCCCGACCCTCAATTTCGCAACAGCCCCCCCAATGTTAATAAGTACTCACGGGGCGACGCCCACGACGGCACGGCCCGAGTACGACCCGGCGCGCACCTGGTCGATCACCGACACCACCTCGGCGATCGGGACGTCGTGGGTGATTACGTCGAGGTGCGTCGGCGCCAGATCGGTGGCGAGACGTTTCCACAGGCGACGGCGCTGCGCGATCGGGTACTGCACCGAATCGATACCGAGCAGGCTGACCCCGCGGAGGATGAACGGCAGCACCGTGGTGTCGAGGCCGGAGCCGCCGGTGAGTCCGCTGGCCGCCACCGAGCCGCCGTACTCGATGGTGCTGAGCACGTGTGCGAGGGTGGCACCGCCGACGCAATCGACCGCGGCCGCCCACTGCGCCTTGCCGAGCGGACGAGGCTTGGTGTCGGGTTCGGGTAGCCGTCCGATCACCTTGCTCGCACCCAGGCCGGTCAGCAGCTCGGCCTTCTCGGGTTTCCCGCTCGATGCCACCACCTCGAAGCCGGCAGCGGCGAGAAGATCGACGGCAACCGTGCCCACACCGCCGCTCGCGCCAGTGACCAGCACCGGACCGTCGCCCGGTTCGAGTCCGCGGGACAGCAACGCCTCGACGCTCATCGCGGCCGTGAAACCGGCAGTTCCGATCGCTGCCGCGGTCCGGGTCGACATGCCGTCCAGACGCACCACCCAGTCGGCCGGGACCCGGGCGAACTGCGCGTACCCGCCGTGGCGGGCGGTCCCGATGTCGTACCCGTGCGCGACTACCTTGTCGCCGACCGCGAACTCCGACGACTCCGACTCGACGACGGTGCCGGCGAGGTCGATGCCGGGCACGATCGGGTATGCGCGTACCACTCCGCCTTTCGGGGTGAGCGCAAGAGCATCCTTGAAGTTCACGCTGGAGTACTCGACCTGAATGGTGACCTCACCCGGCGGGAGAAATGACTCGTCGACCGTGTCGGGGGCGAGTTCGATCGTGCCCTCGTTCTCGCGAGCGATCCAGGCGGTGAAGTCCTTCATCAGTTGATCTCCTGACCTCGAGAATGGTGACGGTTCACTCACGGTACAGAAGCGACAGCGATCGGTCGGCGCCGAACAGCGCCTCGCGGTCGAACGTCGATGTGGACGCGAGAAGCTCATCCGCGCCGGTGCGGGCGAACAGGGAGTCGAGCTGCTCCCGCACCTCGTCCGCCGTTCCGTGGATCGACGACTCGATCGACGCGTCGATCTGCTCACGCATCCGCTGTGTCCACGGCCGATCGCGCAGGACCGAGACCGATTCGAGCGCCGGAAACTCGCCCGTCCGGCCCGACGACGCCAGCGCCCACGCCTCCGGCAGCAGGAGTTCGCGCGCCGCATCGGTGCTGTCCGCGATCATCACTTCGAGCGAGATCACCACGTAGGGCTCTCGGTTCCCCGGTGAGGGTACGAATTCGTCGCGGTAGCGATCGAGCTCTTGAATCCTGCCCTCGGTAGCGCCCAGTATCGGTCCGCCTACCACTACGGGCAGTCCGGCGCGCGCGGCGAAGTCGAGCCCCCGCCGGGTGGCGAGCACGAACATCGGGGGTGCCGCCTCCACCCGGGGTCGTGCGGTGACCGGCGCCGCCCCCTCCAGATACCGCCGCAGCTCGTCGAGGTCGTCCGCGAACGTATCGGGTGCAGTGCGGTCGCGGCGCAGAGCGTCACGGACAGGTCTGGTGAATCCCAGTGACCGCCCCACTCCCAGATCGATCCGCCGCGGGTACAGGGCTTCGAGCATCAGGAATTGTTCCGCCACCACGAGCGGCTGATGATTGGGCAGCATCACGCCACCCGATCCCAGCCGAATGCGGTCGGTGCGGGCTCCGATTGCGGCGAGGAGTACCGGCGGGGACCCACTCGCGATCCCCGGGACCCCGTGATGCTCCGCCACCCAGAACCGGTGGAATCCGAGCTGCTCGGCGTGGACCGCCCTGTCGATCGTCCCCGTCAGCGCAGCGGCATCGGGCACGCCGGCACGCGTGCGGGATCGGTCCAGGATCGACAGCTTCACCCTCGACGCAACCGTCGCTCCGACCCAACTATTTCCCGTAGCTACACCGCGGACACTTGCGAAGACCGGCTGTCGCGCATGTTTCGGGACGTGAGGACGCCGACGAGCAGCACGACTCCCGCAGCCGCGATGAACCAGCCGGTGCGGTGCAGTCCGTCGTCACCGATGATGTGTCCGGCGGTGGCCTGGAGCACCACGGCCGACAGATTCGCACCGATGTATTGGACGGTGCGGTACATCCCGATCGCCGTGCCCACCTCTTCGACCGACGTCACCGAGCTGATCAGATTCTGGTTGCCGATGTTGTTGAAGCCATTCGGTATTCCGAGTACGGCGGCGACGAGCAGCAGCACCACGATCGGTGCGGTGCTTCTCTCGACCGAGGCGAGGAGCAGGCCACCCAGCAGCAGCGCACAGGTGCCGACGGCGAGTGTCCGCCGGGCGCCGTGCCGCCGGTAGATTCTCGACGCGAGCATCGTCGAGCCGATGCCGACCACTGCGACGGGCAGCATTGTCAGGCCCGCCTCGGTGGCACTCATGCCGCGTGAATATTGCAGCCACTGTGGCACCCCGAAGAAAACACAGTAGAACGCTGTATAGGTCAGCAGAGTGCGCGCAAGGGTCGCGCCGAGTGCGCGGTTACGGGTGAGCGCCCGGACGTCGATGAACGGTTCCGTCGCCCGCCTTTCCCACTGGACGAATGCGGCGAGAGCGAGCGCCCACACCGGCAGCAGCCACCATCGCGGTTGCGACGTCGACGACAGCAGGAACAGCATCGTCGAAGACACCAGTACCAGGAACAACAGCACCCCGGCGAGGTCGAGTGAGTGCAGCAACTGCCGGTGACCGACCGACGAACCGCCGACGAATCCGACGTCGGCGAACCGCACAACGGCCAGGGCACTGAAGGCGATGATCGGGAGATTGATCCACATGATCGCCTGCCACCCGAAGGCCCCGACGAGCAGACCACCCAGCGTCGGTCCCAGGGCGACGACCGCCTGACTACAGATGGCGAGTGTCGTGATCGCGGTACGCGGCTGCGCGTTGTACTTCTCCGCGTAACCCCGGATCATCGTCATGGCATTGGGATACTGTGTAGCAGTTCCAATTCCGACCAGTATTCGTGAGAAGATCAGCCAGCCGACCGACGGCGCCAGCAACCCCGCGATCGACCCCAACGCCACCAGCGCCAGACCGCCCAGATACACCCGCCGAGCGCCGAGCAGCGAACCGAGCTTGCCCGCCATCGGGGCAGTCACAGCGGTCGCGATGTAGAGGGCGGAGATCACCCAGGCAATTCCGGATGAGGGGCCGAACTGTGCGGCGATACCGACGATCGCGATGGCGATCATCGACGAGTTCAGGGGCTGGAGAATACTGCCGGTTGCGACCGAGCCGCTGACCCGGAACGGTACCGGGCGGGCGTCCTGTGTCGGAGTGGTGTCGGTGACCGTCACGGAGTCATCAGTGACTCCTCACGCGAACCCGACCCGGCAGAGTCGGGAAGACGGCCCCGATCCGTAACGTCGGCAAGACGCCCCCGATCCGGAACGTCGGCGAGCCGCCTCAGCAGGCGGCCGGCGATGAAGAGTAAGTCACGTTCGGCGTCCGTGCAGGTGTCGGCCAACGCCCCCGACAACCATTCACTGCGTTGGGCCCGGTCGGCGGCCAGCATCCGATGCCCGGACTCGGTGATGGCGATGAGACTGGCGCGCGCGTCCTGTGGGTCCACCGTCCGCGAAACCATGCCCGCATCTTCGAGCATGGTGACCGTGCGGGCGATGGACTGGGGCGTCACCTGCTCGAGGTGGGCGAGCGTCTTGGCGCTCATCGGTCCTTCTCGGTCGAGGTGGGCGAGCGCCTGGAGTTGCGTGGGCGTAAGCAGGTGGCCTGCCCTTTTGGTGCGAATGCGCCTCGTGAACAGCACTATGTCTTCGCGGAGCTGATCTACTCGCTCGTCCATTGCTGCCTCCCTACCCTCGTTGTCATTAGCCAGTCTAGCTGTCTAATGAACTTCCGACCAGGTGAGCTTTGTCTCGATCAATCGAAGGGATATGGGACAGTTAGACAGCAAACCTGGATAATTCAGGCTGTTACCGGCATGCGCCCGGTCCACCGCTTCAGGGCCACTCGCCACCCGTCGAACGCCCTGTCGCCCGCCCACGCGATGTACCCGTCGGGCCGCACGAGCAACGCGGGTCCGTCGCCGAGCCGGGTCACGGCGTGAACCCCGGAAGGCACAACCACGTCCCGCTCGGTTATCAGGACGAAACCGCCGGAGCGCAGTACCTCGTGCAACCTGCCGGCGACAGTCGGAATGTCCTCGGCCCGCCTGCCCACCAGTACGCTGTCGCCGGTTCGGTGCCCGTACCGGATCCCGATACCCGAAAACGTCTTGGCGACAGCACCACCGGTCGGCGGAAATCGCAGAAGAGTCGCGACCACCACGTTCCGGAGCTTCCGCAGCACCCACGGCCGTAGCGTCATCATTCGCATCGTGGTGCCGCTGGTCCGGAGAACCATCCTTCCTACCGGATGCCGTTCGGCGTGGTAGGTGTCGAGCACGGAGAAGTCCGCCCCGCCGAGCACCGCCGCGAGCTTCCATCCGAGGTTGGCGGCGTCCTGGATGCCGGTGTTCATCCCCTGCCCACCGGCAGGCGAGTGCACGTGCGCGGCGTCGCCGGCAAGGAACACCCGCCCCGTCCGGTACTGCGGGACCTGCCGTTCGTCGCTGTGGAACCGTGACTGCCATCGCACCGCGCCGAGGCCGTAGTCCGTACCCATGGCGCTCTCGATGACGTCGCGCAATTCGGCCCGTTCCACCGGAGCACTGTCGTCTACCTGATGCCGCCGGTTCCAGGCGATCACGCGGAAGAGGTTGTCGCCGTATGGTGCGAGGAAGGCGAATCCGTCGCGCACCGCGTTGACGGTCACGATGCTGTCGGGCGGATTCCGGAGTTCGACGTCGGCGAGCATGATCGAACGGAGCACCGCTTTTCCGGGAAACGGCTGACCGATCATGTGGCGCACCGCACTGTGTGCGCCGTCGGCCCCCACCGCGTACGCCGCGCGAAACGCGTGTTCCTCTCCCGACGTGTCCCGCCCGCGCACTGTGACACCGTCGCCGTCCTGCTGCACCCCGGTCACGGTGATGCCGCGGATGATCTCGGCGCCCTGTTCACGAGCGTGCCGCTCGAGGAGGGAATCGACATTTCGCTGCGGGGTGATCAGCACGAACGGGAATCGTGACGAAAGGCCGGCGAGATTCAATTCCGCACCTCGCCACAGCTTCAACCCCGGAGACGGCGCGCCCGAGGCGACCAGCTCATCGGCGAGTCCACGTGCGTCCAGCAACTCCAGGGTGCGGGCATGAACACCGAACGCCCGACTGAGCGGTGAGGGTGCGTCCCGCTTGTCCAGAACGATGACCGATCTACCTGCGGCAGCCAATTCCCCGGCAAGCATGCAGCCGGTGGGTCCTGCGCCGATCACCACGACGTCGGTGTTTTTCATGACGGTCCTCCGATCAAGGCTCCGAGTCAACGCCTGTTGACTTCTACGGTAGGCGCCTTCGATCGCCAAGTCAACAAGTGTTGACTACACTTGCGGAATGCCCGAACGACGTACCCGCTCCGCTGTCGCCACCCGCGCCGCGATCCTCGATGCCGCCCGCGCCCGGTTCGGCGCCGAAGGCTACGACCGCACGACGATGCGGGCTGTCGCATCGGATGTCGGCGTCGATCCCGCCCTCGTGATTCGCTATTTCACCAACAAGGAATCGCTGTTCGCGGAGGCGGCCGAGTTCGAACTCCACCTTCCCGACCTCCACGACGTTCCGGTCGACTCGCTCGCCACCGTGCTGATGCCGCGATTCTTCGCCGTGTGGGAGAACGACGGCGCCTTTCTCCCACTGCTACGGGCGGCGTCCACCAGCGCTCGGGCCGCCGAGGCGATGCTCCAAGTGTTCGCCCGGCAGGTGGCCCCGGCACTCGCGGCGGTCGCGGTGGATCGGGCGGCGGAACGCGCGGCCCTGGTGGGATCGCAGATCCTCGGACTTGCGTTCGCGCGCTACATTCTTCGCGTACCGCCGCTGGCCGAGATGACGCACGAGCAGTTGGCGCGGTGGGTCGGGCCAGTCCTCGAGCACTACTTGACCGCCCCGCATCTGCGAGACTGAGGACGAATGAGGGTCCCGCGGACGCAGCGACAGGCGGGCAACGCAACCGACGAGGAGGCGCTCGTGAGGTCACCGTCCGCGGAATGTGTCCAGCAGCTGAAAGCGATTGTGCCCGATCGGGTACATCTCCCGGATTCGCCCTCCTACCGAAATGCGCTCGGAAAAGTCTTCTTTCCCGACGCCGCGAGACGGCATCCAGCCTGTGTGGTGCAGCCGGTTTCCGCTGCGGAGGTCGCGACGGTCATGGCCATCGCGCACCGAACGGGTGGTGCGATCACCGTGCGGGGCGGCGGCCTCAGTTCCAACTGCGTGGCCGACGGGGCCGTCATGCTCGACCTCTCCGCACACCTTCATACCGCCCGCCTCGGCGGTGATCGCGTCGTGGTCGCGGGCGGCGCCACCATGGGAACGATGCTCGACGCCCTCGCGCCCGCCCACCGCGTGGTGCCGGTCGGCATCGTCCGGCACGCCGGCTTCGGGCTCGCCACTCGCGGTGGCTTCGGCTATCTCACCCGCAGCCTGGGCCTGACGCTCGATCATCTCGTCGAGGTCGAACTCGTTCTCCCCTGCGGTGAAATTCTTCACCTGTCCGAGGCCAGTACCGGCGACGAGGCCGATCTGTGGTGGGCGGTGCGGGGATGTGCGCCCTGCTTCGGCGTCGTCACCTCAGCGGTGTTGCGCACCCACCGGGCCGGCCCAATGTGGGTCGACCGGATGATGCTCGGACTCGACGCCCTCGCCACCTATTTCCGTGTGGCACGGGAGCTTCCGCGCGACACGACCATGGGTGCCGTCCTCGGTTACAGCGACGAGTCACCCGACGAGCCGGTCTTGTTCGTCTACACCGCCTGCGCGAGCCGGGACGAGACCACCATCGCCCGCGCCCGCACCTCGGCGTCCGGCGTGGCCGCGGCGTCGAAGAACGTGCTCTACCGCTCCGAGATGTCCGGTCGATACCTCGATGGTTTACCCGAGTTCACCCCGCCCGGTCGCGGCGGAGAGGAACCCGAACCGATCCGTCTGCCGGTACCGGGCGAGCCGCGCGGATCATTCTTCGGCAAAGCGGTTTTCACCGGTCCGACCCTCGATTCCGACATCGCCGAGGCGCTGGCCGCTCAGATCCACGGTGCTCCGACCCGTCAGTGCCGTATCGACTTCCAACACAGCGGCGGGGCCCTCGCCGACGTGGACGACACCGACACCGCGTTCTGGGGCCGTACCGGCGAATGGAACGTCCCCCTCAACGCGATCTGGTCCGACCCCTACGACGGCGCCGCCTGCATGGCGTGGGCGGGGGGTGCGCTCGACGCCCTCGCACCGCACACGATCGGCGTCTACAGCGTGGAAGTGCGGCCGGGTTTCCCCGAGACCGGCGTCGAGATCAGCGCGGCATACGGAGGAAACCTCCGGCGGCTCCGTACGTTACGACAAACCCACGACCCGCGTGGAGTGCTGGCGCACTATCCGCTCTGAGCTTTGAAACTGCTGCGAGGCTCTGGAAGTGCTACGAGCGGGGTGCACCTGCCGGATGCATCAACCGCAGTCATCGACGGCGGCCATCCCGCGGCACAGGATTGACAGACGGACTCGGCATCAGCCGCCCTATTCCCGATCCCTGGCGTCGGTGAGCGCACGGGTGATGCTCAGGGCGGTGGTATGCACAGCGGGACCGACGCGCCGGATATCGACCTTGCCGATCCATCCGGACGCGGAAACGGCGGCCACCGGCGGTCCGTCGTCAATGCGGATGATGCTCGCGACACAGGCCACGCCCGGTGCCGACTCCTCGTGCTCGTAGGCGATGCCGCTCGAGGCTATGCGGCGCAACTGCCGCACAAGCGGGCCGGGCGCGGTGATGGTGCGTGGACCCACCCGGACCAGACCGGCCGCGAGCACCTCGGCGAGCACCTGCGGCGGTGATCCCGAAAGCAGCGCCTTGCCCACCCCCGTGGCGTGCGCGGGTAGACGGCTACCCACGCCGGACGGCAGCCACGGTGCGTCCCGTCCCGGCAGTATCTCGACGTAGACCACCTCGGTGCCGTCGAGGATCGCCAGATGCACGGTCTGCCGCGTCGCCTCCCGCAGATCAGCGAGGAACGGCAGCGCCACCTCGCGGACCGACCGGCGACGTGAGGCCCGTTCGCCCAGCTCGAACAGCCGCAGACCGAGCCCCACCTTGGCACCCCGACGTTCGAGGAACCCGACGCCCTCCATCTCCTTCACCAGCCGCGACACCGTCGCCTTCGGTATCCCGGTCCGCCGGGTCAGTTCGTTCACACCCAGCGCGGTGTCAGTGGGGCCGAATGCGGCGAACAGATCCGACATCCGCCGGACCACCGACGTCGGCTCGCCACCGGGCGACGAAGTGTTCCGTTCTTCGGGACTCATTCGTTGAGTATCACCATCCGGCCCGGCACAGTACAAGCCACACGCGCCGTCCGCATCCCCACGAGCGAAAGCAATCGGAGGACACTGATGTCAGCTAGTACGCCCACCACTCAACGAAGTTCGCCGATCCTGGACGCAGCCGCCCGCCTTGCGGCCGCAACCGCCCGACCGTGCGCACCCGTGCGGGACCTACTCGGGGTCACCGATATCGACGCCGCCTACGCGGTCCAGCAGCGGTTGACCGACGACCGGGTAGCCGCCGGCGGCACCGTCACCGGCCGGAAGATCGGCCTCACCTCCCCGGCCGTGCAACAACAACTCGGGGTGAATCAACCCGATTTCGGTGTGCTGTTCGCCGACATGGACGTCACCGGCCTACCCGAGGTACCGAGTAGCCGGTTGCTGCAACCGAAAGCCGAGGCCGAGGTCGCCTTCGAACTCGGCGCCGACCTCGTCGACGGCGACCTCGACATCACCCAGGTCCGGGCCACCGTCGCCCGCGCCGCAGCAGCGTTGGAGATCGTCGACTCCCGCATCGCCGACTGGGACATCACCATCACCGACACCGTCGCCGACAACGGCTCCTCCGGACTCTACGTCCTCGGCGAGAAATGGCTCACACTCGACGAATTCGAGCCCCGCGAGGTGTCCATGCGCCTGTTCTCCGGGGAGGAACTGGTGTCCGAGGGCACCGGCGCCGCCTGCCTCGGGGACCCCCTCGAAGCCCTCGCCTGGCTCGCCCGCACCGCCCGCGACTACGGCCAGCCCCTGCGCGCCGGACAGGTCATCCTCTCCGGGGCCCTCGGCCCCATGGTCCCCACCCCGCCGGGTACCACCATCCGCGCCGAACTGACCAGCCTCGGCACCGTGACCGCCACATTCTCGAAGGACCACTCATGACCGACACCCCCAAGATCAAGGTCGCGATCATCGGATCCGGCAATATCGGCACCGACCTGATGATCAAGGTGATCCGCAACTCCGACACCCTCGAAATGGGCGCCATGGTCGGCATCGACCCGGCTTCCGACGGACTCGCCCGCGCCACCCGACTGAAGGTGCCCACCACCGCCGACGGCGTCGACGGCCTGATCGCCCTCGACAACTTCGCCGACATCGCCATCGTTTTCGACGCCACCTCCGCCAAGGCCCATCAGGCCAACGCCGCCGCCCTCGCCCCCTACGGGAAGAAGCTCGTCGACCTCACCCCCGCCGCGATCGGCCCGTTCGTCGTTCCCCCGGTCAACCTGGAAGAGCACCTCGACTCCGGCGTCGACAACGTCAACATGGTCACCTGCGGCGGACAGGCCACCATCCCCATGGTCGCCGCCATCTCCGCGGTCACCCGCGTCGCCTACGCCGAGATCGTCGCGTCAATAGCCTCCAAATCCGCCGGCCCCGGCACCCGCGCGAACATCGACGAATTCACCGAAACCACCTCCCACGCCATCGAACAGGTCGGAGGCGCCGCCCGCGGCAAGGCCGTCATCATCCTCAACCCCGCCGAACCGCCCCTGCTGATGCGCGACACCGTCTTCGCCCTGATCGGCGACGCCGATCACGACGCGATCCGCGCGTCTGTCGCGGAGATGGCCGCCCGGGTCGCCGAGTACGTCCCCGGCTACCGGCTCAAGCAGGACGTCCAGTTCACCCCGATCCCCGACGGCGAACCCGTGCATACCCTGCTGCGCGACGGCGGCGGTCCGGTCACCACCAAGGTGTCGATCTTCCTCGAGGTCGAGGGCGCCGCCCACTACCTGCCCGCCTACGCCGGCAACCTCGACATCATGACCTCCGCGGCCCTGCGCACCGCCGAGTCCATCGCCCGACGCATTCAGAACACCATTCCCGCGGAGGCCCACTCGTGACCACCCCCCAGCTCTACATCCAGGACGTCACACTCCGCGACGGCATGCACGCCGTCCGGCACCGCATCACCCCCGACGACGTCGGCCGCATCGTCGCCGCCCTCGACGCCGCCGGTGTCGACGCGATCGAGGTCGCCCACGGCGACGGTCTCGCCGGCGGCTCCCTCAACTACGGGCCCGGCTCGAACACCGACTGGGAATGGATCGAGGCCGCCGCCGACAACCTGACCCACGCCACCCTGACCACGCTGCTGCTGCCCGGCATCGGCACCATCGCCGAACTCGAACACGCCTACCAGCTCGGGGTGCGCTCCATCCGCATCGCCACGCACTGCACCGAGGCAGATGTGTCTGCCCAGCACATCGCCAAGGCCCGCGAGCTCGGCATGGATGTCTCCGGATTCTTGATGATGAGTCACATGAACTCCGCCGACGACCTCGCCAAGCAGGCGAAGCTGATGGAATCATATGGAGCGCAGTGCGTTTACGTCACCGACTCCGGAGGCAGGCTAACCATGGACGGTGTCCGTGAACGGGTCCGCGCCTACCGGAACATCCTCGACCCCGGCACCCAGATCGGTATCCACGCCCACGAGAACCTCTCGCTGTCCGTGGCCAACAGCGTCGTCGCCGTCGAAGAAGGCGCCACCCGCGTCGACGCATCCCTCGCCGGGCACGGCGCAGGCGCCGGAAACTGTCCACTCGAGGCATTCATCGCCGTGGCCAACCTCCAGAAGTGGAGTCACAACTGCGACCTGTTCGCCCTCCAAGACGCCGCCGACGACCTGGTTCGCCCCCTCCAGGACCGGCCCGTGCGCGTGGACCGAGAAACCCTCACCCTCGGCTACGCCGGCGTCTACTCGTCCTTCCTCCGCCACGCCGAAACCGCCGCGAAGCAGTACGGCGTCGATGTGCGCACCATCCTCCTCGAAGTCGGCAAACGCGGACTCGTCGGCGGACAGGAAGACATGATCACCGACATCGCCCTCGACATGACGGCCCAATAGGGCGGGTTCGTCATAACCGAAATCCGGCGTCGAGCCAGCCCACGCTCTAGTCGCCGATCCGCTCCCCCGTTTCCGGGTGGAACAGGTGCACCGCTCCGTCGCGTTTGCGCAGGGACACCGTGTCGGCCAGCCGCGCGGGGGTGCGGGTCAGTGAACGGGCGGTCAGGTGCGTACCGTCGCCGGCGATGTGGGTGTGAACGTACGATTCACTCCCCAGTTCCTCGACCAGGTCGACGATCACCTCGATGCCGCCCTCTCCGGTCGAGAGTTCCAACTGCTCGGGACGGACACCGACCGTGACGGTGTCCAGCCCGGCGGAGTGCAGCGTCGAGAGCTGGTCGCGTTCGAGAGCAAGCGTCGAGTTTCCGAGGCGCACCCCGTCGCTGACGATGGGCATGGTCATGAGGTTCATGGCCGGTGACCCGATGAAGCCGGCGACGAAGGCGTTGTTCGGCCGGTCGTAGAGCTCGGTCGGCGCCGAGAACTGCTGCAGTTTCCCGTTCTTCAGGACGGCAACCCGGTCACCCATCGTCATGGCCTCGACCTGGTCGTGGGTGACGTAGACGGTGGTGGTGCCGAGCCTGCGCTGCAATGCCGCTATCTGGGTACGCGTCTGGACGCGCAATTTGGCGTCGAGGTTGGACAGTGGTTCGTCCATGCAGAACACCTGTGGTTCACGCACGATCGCGCGTCCCATCGCGACGCGCTGCCGCTGGCCGCCGGACAGCTTGCCCGGTTTACGATCGAGGTATTCGGTGAGGTCGAGAACCTTGGCCGCCTCGGCCACCTTCCGCTTGCGTTCCTCGAGTCCGACCCCGCGCATCTTTAGCGCGAATCCCATGTTCTCGCCCACCGTCTTGTTCGGGTAGAGAGCGTAGTTCTGGAACACCATCGCGATGTCGCGGTCCTTCGACGGCACACCTACCATGTCCTTGCCGTTGATGGTGATGGTGCCCTCGTCGATGTCCTCGAGGCCGGCGAGCATGCGCAGTGCCGTGCTCTTGCCGGAACCGGACGGTCCGACGAGGACGATGAACTCGCCGTCTTCGATCTCGAGGTCGAGCGAATCGACCGCCAGCGTGTCGGCGTTCTCGTAGATGCAGGATGCGCCCTTGTACGCGATGTCAGCCATGATTGCTCCTCTTGTGAGTACCGAAGTCGGGGGAAGTGATTGCCGGGGTGATCATTTGATCGCGCCGAAGGACAGGCCGCGCACCAGCTTGTTCTGCGCCACCCAGCCGGCCAGGATGACCGGGAGCGCCGCCAGCGTCGCCGCTGCCGACAGCCGGGCCCAGTACAGTCCCTCACCGGTGATGAATCCGACGAGGAACACCGGAATGGTCTGCGCCTGAACGGCGGTGAGGTTGACCGCGAAGAAGAACTCGTTCCACGAGAAGATCACACAGATCAACGCGGTGGCCGCGATGCCGGGAGACACGAGCGGAAGAATTACCTCACGCACCGACGTCCACAGGCTCGCACCGTCCATGCTCGCCGCCTCGAGCAGTTCGCCCGGGACCTCGAGGAAGAACGAGCGCATCATCCACACCGCGATGGGCAGGTTCATCGCCGTGTACAGGATGACCAGCGCCCAGATGTTGTCGAGCAGGCCGATGTCGTTGACGATCACGTACAGCGGGATGATTGCGGCCACGATCGGCAACATTTTCGTGCTGATGAAGAAGAACAGGGCGTCCTTCGTCTTACGTACCGGCCGCAGCGACAGCGCGAACGCCGCCGGCACACCCAGTACCAGCACGAGGATCGTCGACATGGCGGTCGCGAATGCCGAATTGAGCAGTGCGATACCAATTCCGCTCTCGAGCACTGCCGTGAACTGGTCCAGGGTGGGCGTGAAGAACAGCTTCGGCGGGGTCGTGTAGGCGTCACCCTCCTGCTTGAACGCGGTGAGCACCATCCAGGCCACCGGGAAGAAGAAGCCGAGGGCCACGATCCACGCCACCACGCTCCACGGGCTGAACTTGCGGTGCTTGCGCGCCCGCTTCGTCGCCGGGACGGCGGGAGTGGATTCCACCGGCGCCGCCGCAGTGTCGGTACTCATTACGCTGCCTCCTCGTTACCGGTAAAGCTCTTGAAGATCAGGCGCAACGCCAGAGTCGCGACGACGATGGTCGCGATCACGACGATGACGCCCATCGCGGCGGCCTGCCCGATGTCGAATCCGAGGAACGCGCGCTGATAGATGTAGAAAGGCAGGTTGGCACTGGCCGTGCCGGGCCCGCCCTGGGTCATCATGTAGATGGCGTCGAACGTGTTGATCAGGTAGATCGCACCCAGCACCGCACCCAGTTCGATGAACCGGCGCAGATGCGGGAGGGTCAGTTCGCGGAACATCGCGAACGGCTTGGCGCCGTCCACCCGCGCCGCCTCGAGAATGTCGCGCGGCATGGACTGCAGACCGGCCAGGATCAGCAGCATCATGAAGGGCGTCCACTGCCAGATCAGGTTCACCATGACCGCGGGGAGCGGGAATCTGCTGACCCAGTCGACCTGTCCCACCCCGAACGGGGAGAGGACGAAGTTGACGATGCCGAACACCGGGTCGAACATCGTGGTCTTCCACAGCAGCGCACCGGCAACAGGCGTCACCAGGAACGGGGTGATCAGGAGGGTACGGACGATGCCCCGGCCGAGGAAGGCGCGGTCGAGCAGCAGCGCGAGCAGCAGTCCGAGCACCACAGAGATCAGCACGGTTCCGACGATCAGAATGACGGTGTTGACCGCAACTTCACGGAACTGGCTGTCCTTGAACACGTCCACGTAATTCTGCAGTCCGACGAAGGCCTGGGACCCCGGACGGACCAGGTTCCAGGATTGCGTCGAGTAGTACAGCGTGAACAGGAACGGGATCTGGGTCACCACGATCATGAAGATCAGGGCGGGCAGCAACGGCCCTCGGCGACGCCATCCTTCGGCGCGGGAGACGCTGTCGTCCTTGGCCTCCCGCAGTTCTCGCACCCGGTCGGCGGTGGTGTCCGCGGCCGGTTTCTCCGCGATGGTGGTCACTGTTCCTCCCGATATGTCGCGCCGACGACCTCGGCGTACTGCTGTGCCTGGGCGAGCGCCTCGGGCACGGTCTGCTGGCCCGCGATGGCCGCGCTGATCTGCTGGCTGACGCGGGTTCCGAGATCCTGGAACTCCGGGATCGCCAGGAACTGCACCCCCGTGTACGGAACCGGTTGCACGGTGGGCGCCTCCGGTGTCGCGTTTTCGATCGCCTCGAGCGTCAGCGGACCGTAGGCCGCCGAGGCCTGCTTGTACTCGGGAATCTCATAGGTCGACAGCCGGCTGCCCGGGGGCACCCGCTCCCAGCCCAGATCTTCGCCGACCGTACGTATGTATTCCTTGTCGGTCATCCACGAGATGAACTTCCACGCCGCATCGGGGTTGTCGCTGCTCTCGGGTATTCCGAGTGACCAGCTGTACAGCCAGCCGGAGTTGTCTTTCACCTCGATCGGTGCGGGTGCGTACCCGATCTTGCCGACGACGGCGCTCGACGACGGATCCTCCAGGGTGGACACCGCGGACGTCGAGTCGTACCACATCGCCACCTGCCCCTGAGCCAGCTGTGTGGCGCACTCACCGAAACCGCTCGTCGCGGCACCGGGCTCGCCGTACTCGCGCACCAGGTCGACGTAGAACTGCACGGCGCGTTCCACCTCCGGACTGGTGAGCTGCGCATTCCAGTCCTCGTCGAACCAGCGGCCACCGAACGTGTTGATGACGGTGTCGAGCGGTGCGAGCAATTCACCCCAGCCCGGCTTGCCACGGAGGCAGATGCCGGCCATGTCCTCGGAGTCGAGTTGCCGTGCGGCTGCGGCGACCTCGGTCCACGTCGGCTTCTCCGACAGGGTGATGCCGGCCTGCTCGAACAGGTCCTTGCGGTACATCAGGAACGAGGACTCGCCGTAGAACGGCACCGAGTACATGTTCCCCTCGTAGGACAGCGACTCGCGCAGGGTGGGGATGAAGTCGGACTCGTCGTACCCCTCGGTCGCCTGGGCGTACTCCGACAGATTCTTCAACCAGCCGTACTTGGCCCATTGCGGAGTCTCGTAATTGCTGATCATCACGACGTCGAACTCGCCGCCACCGGTTGCCGTGGATGCGGTAATCTTTGCGCGCGCCTGATTCTCCGACAGCGTCACGAACTTCAGGTCGATGTCGGGGTTCTCCTCCTCGAACTGCGACGCGAGCTTCTGGGCATCTTGCATCTGCGAGTTGGAGACCATCGCAATGGTGATGGTCTGTTCCGACGCGCCCAGCGATCCGGCGCCCGCGCAACCACTGAGCGTGAGGCAGAGCGCTCCCGCGCCCGCCACCAGCATCGTGGCCGGTTTCCTGTGTTTCTTCACCGATTTTCACCTCTCTTGCGTGGTGCTACTGATCGAGCAGCCAACGCGCGCATTCGATGTCGCAGACCAGCATCTTGGCCAGTCCGCCGTTGAGGGCACCCAGTGCCGCATGATGTTTCGCGGCCCCACCCGTGACGAGGATCGATCCCTCGCAGGCCCGGATGTCGTCGAGTGGAACAGACATGGCCCGCTCGTTCAGCGGCCCATCCACGTCCGTGCCGTCGAGCCGGAAGAAACGGCCACCCACCTCGCCGACCGCGCCGAGGTCGGTAAGTACGGAGAGCATGTCGGTGTCGAGGAAGCTTCCCTCGAACAACGTGGTCGACGTGGAGACCGCGCCGGTGCCGAACATCATCATCTGAGCCGTGCGACCGACCTCGAGCGCCTTGGAGATCACCGAGTCTTCCCGCATGGATACCACCGTGGACCTATCCGCGTACAGCGGAACGGGAAGCCGAATAGTGTTCGCCTGCAATTGTTCAGCACACCTACCGAGGACGTACTCGGTGCCGGTCTGATAGTTGATGGCACTCACCGAACCGTCGAGCTGCGCAACGGTGGCGCACACCGCCGCACCGGAGGGCAGACCCTGCGCCACGGCCACCGTTTCCGGGCCCCAGGTGAAACCGAGCGTGTCGGTGTCGCGGATCCGCCGCACGAGCAACGACGCAGCAGCACGTCCTACCCCGGCAAAGCTGCCGTGTTGGTCGATCGGGCCGGCGGCGTCCACCGAGTCGGCAACCACTACCGCTTCGACCAGGTTGAACCGTTCTTCGAGAGCACGTTCCTCGTCGGAGCGCAGGGCGTCACTGAGATGCGCCGGAACCTGCACCTCGATGCGGACCAAGCCCTGCGCCTTGGCGCGGGCAACCAAGCGGCCCGCGGTGGGCCGGGAAACGCCGAGCCGTGTCGCGACCTCGGCCTGTGTCAGCCCGTCGAGGTAGTAGAGCGTTGCCGCTCGTAACGCGAGTCGCAGATCTTCGGTGGTGGACGGTGACGGGACTGCGGTGAGAGACGGCGTCGGTGCCGTCGCGTCGGGGGATGTCACTGGTTCTCCTCGCCATGATCTCGGGGCCGCGGAGCGGTACTTCGGATGCCCGAGAAGCCCGTGAGCAAATGATCACTATGCGTTCTTCTGCTCAGTACGTTAGCATCGAGGTGTGACCCACACAACACTTCCCTCGAGTATCCCCAGCACGATGCGTGCCAGCGTGCTCGTCGAACCCGGTCGCATCGAGATCAGCGAGCGCGCGGTACCCACTCCCGGTCCCGGCGACGTGCTGGTGCAGGTCTCCTCGGTCGGCGTCTGCGGATCCGATGCGCACTACTACCGCGAGGGACGCATCGGGGAGTTCGTCGTCGAGCAGCCCATCGTTCTCGGCCACGAGGCGTCGGGCACCATCGTCGGTGTCGGCGAGGGCGTCGCGACAGACCGGATCGGGCAGCGGGTGTCGATCGAACCCCAGCGCCCCGATCCCGCTAGCGACGAGACCCGCCGAGGCCTCTACAACCTCTGCCCGCACATGCAGTTCTATGCGACCCCGCCGATCGACGGGGCGCTGGCCGAGTACGTGACGATCGGCGCCGCCTTCGCGCACGCCGTCCCCGACGAGATGTCCGACGACGCGGCAGCACTGTGCGAGCCGCTGTCGGTGGCCATCGCCACGGCCCGGAAAGCCGGGCTGACCGCGGGGTCGCGGGTGCTCATCGTGGGCGCCGGCCCGATCGGAATCGCCACGGCGCAAACGGCACTGGCCTTCGGCGCCACAGAGGTGATCGTCTCCGATCTCGACGCACAAAGGCGGGCCGTGGCCGCCAAATTCGGCGCCACCACCGTGCTCGACCCGCGCGAGCAGGACGTGTCGGCCCTCCAGGTGGATGCCTTCGTCGACGCGTCCGGAGCGCCGAGCGCCGTGCTGGCCGGAATCGGCGCGGTCCGGCCGGCGGGCACCGTCGTCCTGGTGGGCATGGGTTCGAGCGAGATGACACTTCCGGTGCAGACGATCCAGAACCGGGAACTGATACTCACCGGCGTCTTCCGGTACGCCAACACCTGGCCCGCCGCGATCGCACTCGCCCGGTCCGGCCGGGTCGACCTCGATTCGATGGTCACCGGAAAGTACCCGTTGGCCGAGGCCGAACAAGCATTGAATGCAGACCGGATGCCGGGCAGCCTCAAGGCCGTCGTACGCGTCCAGGAATGAGGAGAGAGCGATGCAACTGAACGCGCAGACGCTGGAGCGGCTCAGCGATGCAGTCGAAGTACCCACCTACGACCGAAACGACATCTCCGTCGGGATAGTGCATTTCGGGGTCGGCGGCTTTCACCGTGCACACCAGGCGATGTACGTCGACAAGCTGCTACGCCTCGGGCAGGCCAGCGAGTGGGGCATCTGCGGAGTCGGGGTTCTGCCCGGCGATCGGCGCATGAAGAACGTACTCGAGGCACAGGACGGGCTCTATACCCTGGCCCTGAAACATGCCGACGGGACCTGGGACGTGAGCGTCATCGGCTCCATCGTCGACTACCTCTTCGCGCCGGGCGACCCGGAAGCGGTGATCGAAAAGATCGCCGCCGAATCCACCCGGATCGTCTCGCTCACGATCACGGAGGGCGGCTACAACTTCACCCACGACACCGGCGAGTTCGACCGCGAGAACCCCGACATCGTCCACGATCTCCGCGACGGTGCCGCGCCGACAAGCACATTCGGGCTCATCGTGGAAGCACTGGCCCGTCGACGGGCCCGCGGACTGGCGTCGCCGACCATCATGTCGTGCGACAACATCGAGGGAAACGGCACCGTGGCGCGCAAGATGTTCCTCGCCTACGCCGAGATGAAAGCTCCGGAACTCGCGGCGTGGATGCGCACCGAGACCTCCTTCCCCAACTCCATGGTCGACCGGATCACCCCGGTGACCACCGCGGAAGTAACGCAGGCACTCTCGACTCGATTCGGCGTCGACGACCAGTGGCCCGTCGCCGCCGAACCGTTCACCTCCTGGGTTCTCGAAGACGCGTTCGTTCTGGGCCGGCCGCCGTTCGAGCAGGTCGGCGTGCAGTTGGTGGACGATGTGGCACCCTACGAACTGATGAAACTCCGCCTGCTCAATGCGAGTCATCAGGCCCTCTGCTATTTCGGGTACCTCTCCGGGTATCGCCTCGTGCACGAGGTCGCGCAGGATCCGCTGTTCGCCGAATATCTGTTGTCCTACATGGACGACGAGGCCACGCCTACCCTGGCGCCGGTTCCCGGGGTCGACCTCGACGAGTACAAGCGCACGCTCATCGAGCGCTTCTCGAACCCGGAGATCCGCGACACCGTCGCCCGCCTGTGCGCCGAGTCCTCGGACCGCATCCCGAAGTGGCTGCTGCCGGTGATCCGCGAGAATTTGATAGCCGACCGGCACATTCGACTGTCTGCCGCGGTCGTCGCGAGCTGGGCCCGGTACGCCGAGGGAGTGGACGAGGACGGCGAACCCATCGACGTCGTCGACCAGTTGAAGGACTCCCTCGTGCCGATCGCACGCAGCCAGCACGAGAACCCCACGGCCTTCATCGAGAACCAATCGGTCTTCGGCGATCTGGCCGACTATCCACGGTTCGTCACCGCCTATCTGTGGGCACTCGATTCGCTACACCGGGTCGGTGCGCGAAAAACACTCGAATCCCTGCTCGAGAAGGTGCAGTCATGAGCATGGTCGTCGGGGAAGCCCTCATCGACATCGTCACCGCTGCCGACGGCACCACCACCGAGTACGCCGGGGGCAGCCCCCTCAACGTGGCGGTCGGACTCGCCCGCCTCGGCAGACCGGTCGAGTTCGTCACCCGCATCGGGGAGGACGCACGGGGACGAATGATCCTCGATCACCTCGCGGCGTCGGGCGTCCGCGTGGCGTCGGGAAGCATGTCCGCAGAGTCCACGGCCACCGCCCGGGCGACACTCGACCCGACAGGTGCGGCCACCTACGAGTTCGACCTCGAATGGGCGCTGCCCGCTCCCGCCTGGGCCTCGACTCCGGAGCTGGTTCACACCGGATCCATTGCCGCTGTGATGGAACCCGGATGTGCCGTGGTGGCCGATATCCTCTACCGCCTCCGCTCCTCGGCGACCATCAGTTTCGACCCGAACGTCCGGACCGCACTGATTACCGACGAGGTACGGGCCCGGGAACGAATCGAGCACCTCGTGTCGATGTCCGACATCGTCAAGGCCAGCGACGAGGACCTCGCCTGGTTCGACCCGACCCGGGACCCCGTCGACATCGCCCGCGACTGGTTGGCGCTCGGACCCGCAGTGGTCGCCGTGACGAAAGGCTCCGAGGGCGCTTTCGCGGTGTGCGCGGCGGGTGTCGTCGAGATGGCCGCGCGCGAGGTTCAGGTGATCGACACCGTCGGCGCCGGTGACGCCTTCATGGCCGGACTGCTCGACGGCTTCTGGTCCCAGGGCTTACTCGGCGCGAAACACCCTGGCGCCCTGCGCTCACTCGATCCCGCACGGCTACGCACCGTACTGGCCAACGCCGTCCTCATGTCCGCCCTCACCGTCGCCAAGGCCGGCGCAGACCTTCCCGACCGCGAGACGCTCGACCGAGAGGCCAGGATTCTGCAATGACCCTCGTCGCAGGAATCGACTCGTCGACCCAGTCGTGCAAAGTGCTCGTCTGCGACGCCGACACCGGAGAACTCGTCCGCAAGGGCACAGCGCCACATCCCGACGGGACCGAAGTACACCCGCAGGAATGGGCGCGGGCCCTGGACACCGCGATCACCGCGGCCGGTGGTCTCGACGACGTCGCGGCGGTGTCGGTGGGAGCCCAGCAACACGGCATGGTGTGCCTCGACGACAGCGGGTCGGTGGTACGCCCGGCGCTGCTGTGGAACGACACCCGGTCGGCGGAGGCTGCTACACAGTTGGTGGAGGACCTCGGCGGTCCCGACGCCTGGGCGGGCGCCGTGGGTGTCGTCCCGCTCGCGGCCATCACCGTCAGCAAGCTGCGATGGCTCGCGGATTCCGAACCGACACTGGCAGACCGGACGGCCGCGGTGTGCCTGCCGCACGACTGGATCGGCTGGCAGCTCACCGGTGCCCGCGATCTCGATGCCCTGGCCACCGACCGCGGTGACGCGAGCGGCACCGGATACTTCTCGGCCGCGGCCAACGAGTATCGACCCGACCTGTTGTCGCTGGCCCTCCGTGGCCGCTCCGTGCAGGTGCCCCGAGTGGCAGCACCGTCCGAGCGGATCGGCGAGACGCGGTCGGGCGCGGTACTCGGCCCCGGAACAGGTGACAACGCCGCTGCCGCACTCGCTCTGGACGCACAGGAGGGTGACGTCATCGTCTCGGTGGGCACATCGGGGGTGGTGTCCGCGGTGTCGGACATACCGGCCAACGACCCCGGCGGTTTCGTCGCAGGGTTCGCCGACGCGACCGGACGCCATCTGCCGCTCGTCTGCACACTCAACGCGGCGCGGGTACTCGACGCCACCGCAGCACTACTCGGCGTCGATCACGAAGAGCTGTCGCGGCTTGCGCTGTCGGCACCGTCCGGCAGCGGCGGCCTGGTGATGGTGCCGTACTTCGAAGGCGAACGCACACCGAACCGACCGGACGCCACCGGGTCGATAGAGGGCCTGCAGCTGAACAATTCGACGCCCGCCCACCTCGCGCGGGCGGCCGTCGAAGGGTTGCTGTGCGGGTTGGCCGACGGAATCGACCACCTGGTCGCGCAGGGTGTCGCCGTGCGCCGGATCCTGCTCGTCGGTGGCGGCGCACGCTCGCGTGCACTCCGTGAGATCGCCCCGGCCATCTTCGGTGCGCCCGTCCTGGTGCCGCAACCCGGCGAGTACGTCGCCGTCGGCGCGTGCCGTCAGGCTGCGTGGACACTCGCCGGCACCACGCAACCACCCAAGTGGAATCAGACCTCCACCCAGCGTTACGAGGCCGACCCTGCCCCCGCCGTCCGCGAACGCTATAGGCGCTCCGCGCCTGTGCGCCTTTCTGGTAGCTGTAGCAACCAAAAAGGGGCTCTACTGCTGTGATCGTGGGTGGAGTTCGGTGCGGGTGAGGGCGCACGCCGTTGTCCCAGTAGCGTTCTGGCTTGTCTAGGGTCAGTCGGCTACATATGTGGGGAACGGCGTGCGCGAAGCCAGGATATGGCGTCAGGTGTTGGGTGTCGAAAAGACGGTGATCGAGGGCGTCGATTTCGACGACACGGCCGGGGCGGTGATCGTCGCGGTCCGGCCGCAGGCCCGGGCCCGGTCCCGGTGCGGGGTGTGTGGTCGTCGGAGCCCCGGTTACGACGGTGGCACCGGTCGGCGGCGGTGGCGCGGCCCGGACTGCGGCCTGGTCCGCACCTTCGTCGAGGCCGACGCACCGCGGGTGTGCTGCCGCGAACACGGAGTCACGGTGGCCGCGGTGCCCTGGGCCCGGCACCGGGCCGGGCACACCTACGCGTTCGACCAGACGGTGGCGTGGCTCGCCACCCATACCTCGAAGGCCGCGACGTGTGAGTTGATGCGCACCGCGTGGCGCACGGTCGGGACGATCGTGGACCGGGTGTGGGCCGACACCACACCCGCCCGGGACCCGCTGGCGGGGCTGCGGCGGATCGGGATCGACGAGATCTCGTACAAGAAGGGCCACAAGTATCTGACGGTCGTCGTCGACCACGACTCCGGCCGGCTGGTGTGGGCGGCCCCGGGCCGTGACGCGGCGACCCTGTCCGGGTTCTTCGACCTGCTCGGGCCCGAACGGTGCGCGAAGATCACCCACGTCACCTCGGACGCGGCCGGATGGATCGGGTCGGTGGTGACCCGGTTCTGCCCGGATGCGGTGCGCTGCGCGGATCCGTTCCATGTGGTCGCCTGGGCCACCGAGGCCCTCGACACGGTGCGGCGGGCGGCGTGGAACCGGGCACGGTCCACCGAGAACGCCTCCCGCGGCGGTGGGTGGAAACCGCGGCGTCGCCCGAAGGCCGGCCCGGCTCGGTCGGTCAAACGCAGCCGGTGGGCGTTGCTGAAGAACCCGGACGCCCTCACCGCGCAGCAGCAGGCGGTGCTGCGGTGGATCGAACTCCACGATCCGGTCCTGCACCGCGGCTACCGGCTCAAGGAGAGTTTGCGGTTGATCTTCCAGCTCCCGGTCGAGCAGGCCGCTGCCGAACTCGACCGCTGGATCGACTGGGCCCGGCGGTGCCGGATCCCGGCGTTCGTCGCGTTGCAGAAAAGCATCCTCGTCCACAGACCCGCGATCCTCGCCGCCATCGAGCACGGGCTCTCGAACGGTCGGATCGAATCGGTCAATACCAAGATTCGCCTCATCACCCGCCGCGGATTCGGGTTCCACACCCCCGAGGCCGTCATCGCACTCGCGATGCTCAGCCTCGGGGGCGCCCGCCCACAATTACCCGGCCGAATCCACCCACGAATGAGTCAGTAGAGCCCAAAAAGGCGCACGGGCGGCGGAGCCGCCTACACCTTGACCAGCATCTTCCCGACGTTTCCACCACGCATGAGCTGGAGGAATGCGTCCACCGAATTCTCGATGCCCTCGACCACCGTCTCGTCGTGCACCACGTCACCGGACGCGAGCCACGGTCCCATCTTGGCGGCGAACTCGGGGAACACGTGGGTGTAGTTGCCCAGCGTGAATCCCTGCAACGTGAGACCGCGGCTGATGATGTTCATCATGTTGTCCGGTCCCGGCACGCGCTCGGTGGCGTTGTAGCCGGCGATCGCGCCGCACAGCGCGGCTCGTCCCCCGTTGCGCATGGCGGCGAGTGCCGCCTCGAGGTGATCGCCGCCGACGTTGTCGAAGTAGACGTCGATTCCGTCACCCGCGACTTCGAGCAGCTGCTTGCGGATGGGTGCGGCCTTGTAGTCGAGCGCGATGTCGTAGCCGTAGCGGTCGGTGAGTAGCGCGACCTTCTCGGCGGAGCCCGCAGATCCGAGGACCCGGGAGGCGCCTTCGAGGCGGGCGATCTGCCCGGCGGCAGTTCCGACGGCACCGGCGGCACCGGAAATGAACACGGAGTCACCGGGCTTCAGGTGCGCGATGTGCAGGAGGCCCACATAGGCGGTGAGGCCCGTCAACCCCAGAATGCCGAGGTATGCGGACACCGGAACCCCCGGAATCTCCTCCACCACACGGAATGCGGAGGCATCGCCCTGCGCCACGTCGCGCCATCCCAGGTCGTGCATCACGACGGAGCCGACGGGGTGGCTGTCGGCGGTCGACTCGACGACGCGCCCGACTGCGCCACCGGTCATGGTCTCCCCCAGCACGAACGGCGGAATGTAGGACTTGACGTCGTTCATGCGGCCGCGCATGTATGGGTCGACGGAGGTGAACTCGTTGACCACACGAACCTGATCACCCGCGAGGTCGGGCAACTCCACGGTGACAGTCCGGAAGTCGTCCTGGGTGGGCCAGCCCGCCGGCCGGTTGATCAGTTGAATCTGCGTGCTCGATACCACGAGTAGTTCCTTTCAGTGCTTTGACGAAAGATGTCTAGAGCGCCAGTCCGAGCGCGAGGAGAAGGACCGCGAGCAACGGAAGCGTGCCCTGGGTGAGAGCGGCGCGCGCCTTGTCCGGTGAAGAAATCAGCAGGACAGCGGCGGCGAGGACCATCGATCCGGCACCTGCGAAGACGAGGGCAGCACCCACCGCAGTCGCGTCGACAGCGACCGCAACGATGCCGACTGCGGTCACGATGGCGAGGAAGAGATTGTAGAAGCCCTGGTTGAAGGCCAGCTCCTTGGTGGCGGCGGCCTCGTCGGCGGTGGTGCCGAAGGTCGCACGGGTACGCGGCGCGGTCCACAGCACCGACTCGAGCACGAAGATGTACACGTGTAATGCACTGGCGAGAGCGGCGAGAACCAGACCTGCGGTAACCATGCAAGCTCCTCCTGATTGTGAACTGACCATTTCAATATATACTGAAATGAGCGTTTCACAACAGCGAGTGAGGATCGTCATGCCACGGACACAGGACTTCGACACCGCCGAGGTGATCGGCCTCGCACGTGACGTGTTCTGGGACAAGGGTTATGAAGCCACATCGGTGCCCGACCTCGAACGCGCCACCGGACTCAACCGCTCGAGCCTGTACAACGCCTTCAGCAGCAAGCGGGGCCTGTTCGACGCCGCGGTGCAGGACTACCTCGACCGTGTCGTCCGCCCCCGTCTGAAAATCCTCACCGCCGAGCCCACCCGGCCCGACGCGGGCCTGCGCTACTACCGCTCTCTCGCCGAGACTTTGGCCACGCTCCCCGAGGACTGCCCGGGTCGTGGGTGCCTACTCCTCAACAGCGCTGCCGGGTTCGCCGCCCACGACGAGACTCAGCGGATGGTCGTGGATGCCTACCGCAGTGAACTGTCCGCAGCGCTGACCCACGCGCTACGTGCCCTCGATCCGGACGCGCCTGCCGCCGTCGTCGAGCACCGCACGCGGCTGCTGACGTCGTTGTCCGTCAGCGCGTTCCTGCTCTCGCGCATCAACCGGGACGAGGCGATCGCGGTGGCACACACGGCGATCGAACAGCTCGAGGAGTGGCGCGGGACTGCCTGACCGCGCCGCCCGTCAGTCGGCCAGAGCCGGCGCCGCGTGCTTGCCGCGCTCGGGAGGAGCGCCGTCTCCGGACGCCCGCTCGGCGGCCGCCATCTCGATTGCGGTGGCGTGGTCGACGGCGTGGGGGGCGATACCCAGGTTGTCCAGGGTGTCCCAGAGGCCGGCCATCGCCGCCTTCGGGTCGAGGTAGTACTCGGATTCGCGCACACGCCAGAAGGTCCAGCCGCACCGCTTGAGTTCCTGCTCGCGTTCGAGGTCGGCGATGCGCTGTGCCGGCGTGGTGGAGAAGGCGTCCGCATCACATTCGACGGCCAGCCTCATCGTCCCGCCGGTCACCACGAGGTCGATGCGCCGATTGTTCACCTCGACTTGAGGATTGACGTGATAGCCGCGCTCGGCGATGTCGTGGAACACTCGCTGCTCGAGGAGGTTGTCGAACGGTGGCGTCCGGACGTCTCGGCTCACCCCTCGGGGCATCGGCTCGGCCGGCGCCGGCGACGTCGACATGACGTAGCTCAGCAGGGAGTTACGGAGGTCGGCCCGCTTCAGTTCGTCGACGGTCACCGAGTGGAACAGCCACAACTGGTCCTGCGCCCGCGACGCCGCGACGTTGAATCGACGCTTGTACTGATTGGCCGTCAGCGGCACGAAGTGCTGCTCCGGCGTCACCACCATGGACAGGAATACGACGCTGCGTTCATCGCCCTGGAAGTCGGGCGGTGTTCCCACCCGCAGTCGCCGTTGCTCCCACTGCTCGATTCCGATGCGCCGCACCAATTCGCCGCGGATCGCGTCGACCTGCGACTGTCCTTGCAGTACCACGATTCCGAACGTCTTTCCGTCGTAGCGGGGATCGACGAGGCATTCGATGAGCTGATCGACGAGTGCCTTCGCCTCGACGTGGTTGGCGAGCGTGGCATCCTTCCCCGACACCGTGGCATCGGGAACATAGGTGTGCCGCAGCGGCGGTAGCCGGTCTGCACCGAACTGCCGCACCGGCACCAGCGGCAACTCACCGTAGAACTGGGTACTCGACCAGTTGATGATTTCGGGCATCGACCGGAAATGCTCGCGCAGCCTGACCACCTGGCCGAAACTGGTACGCAGGATGGAGAACAGGCTCGACCGGGGTGTCAGCGTCGCTTGCACGTATTCCGGGAGATCCGGAAGGTAGGCGTCCAATCTGGTGAAGACGTCGTCGAGCGTCCCGTTGGTGGGGATATCGGCGGGCGCGCACTGCTTGTCGTCGCCTACCACGATCACCCGCGGTGCCAGCCACAGCAGGAAGAGGTTGGTGATGTCGGCCTGACTCGCTTCGTCGACGATGACGACGTCGAAGCTGCCCGGGACCGGCGGTATGGACGCGAGGACCTGCTGCAGCGGCATCACCCAGGCGGGCACGGCTCCCTGCGCCTCTCCCATCGCGGATCTGGCTGCACTGCGGTACTTTTCGGCATACTTTCCGCCTCCGGCACCGATGTTGGAGATGTGTTCGCGGTACGTTTGCAGCGCCCGGACCTGGTCGGCGGTGAGATTCTCGAGGCAGTCCCGCCACGCGGCGGCGGCCGCCAGCCGAGCGGTCAGATGTGCCAGATCGGCGTCGAGGCCGTTCAGTTCGGCTTCGAGTTCCTGCTCGCGCCCGGCGCGGTGCTGTTCGGTGACCCACTGACGCGCACGACGCCACGCCCAGGCCTCCGACAGCTGCCAGCTCATCTCGTCCCATTCGGGAAGCGTCGCTGTCCGGCGCACCAGCTCGTAGAAAGCCGGGGCCACGGGGGCGAGGCGGTCGGACAACTCGTCGAAAAGCAACTGATCGTGCTGCTCGGCGCGCGCCCTGGCGTATTCCGAGAGGGCAGCGGACAGTGCCGCGTTGTCGGCGCGATCGAGTGCGGAAACCAGAGCGGTGCCCTCGGGGGAGGGACCCGAGTCGATCTCGGCAGACACCGCCGAGACGATGGCGTCGAGTTCTGCACGCGCACTGTCGACGTCGGTACGGGTGGTGATGGCCTCGGCCGCACCGGCGACCGCGGTGGCGTCGCGAAGTGTGCGCATGCGGGGGGCAGTGGGCGACAGCGCGAACAGCTCACGGGCAAGCGCATCCCGCGCCACGAGCAAGGCACGCACCCGCGCGATCCTGCCGACCATCAGGTTGAGGCTGTCGACCTGAACGGCGCGGGAACCGTTCATCTCCACCGGAATGCCGAGATCGCCCAACAGTGTCGCCGCGGTCTGGGCGGCGTCGTGCGCGCGTAGGTGTTCCGTCACGAGCCGGACGGCAGCGGCCGTGGTGGCGGGTAGTCCGTCGACGGTCGCTTCGATGCCGAGCTCCTCGACGGCCTTCTGCTCGTCGCTGCGCCGAAAGCGTGACTTCCATTCCACGGCACCGGATTCCATGGCGACAGCCAGCGCCCCGACCGCGTGGAGTGCAGGCCTGCTCATGACGGAACACTGGACGTCGTGCGCGCCGATGTAGCGGTCGGCGGCGGCGGCCGCTTCCACGATGGCAGGCAGCGCATCCAATCGGCCCCACAAATGCGTGGCCCGACCAGCGAGAACCGTGTCGGCCAGTTCGTGGAATCTGCCGTCGAGTTCGAGGACGTCGTGAGCCCGGGCCTGCAGTTCCTTGCAGTGCCGGCGGACCGTGTGCGCAGTATCGGTGTCGACACCGCCGAGGACGTCCAGTAGATGCGCCGACTGCGGGGTGTCGATGGGAACGGTGGTCGACGCCCGTGCACAGAGCCGTTCGAGTTCTGCGCGGTTGGGCAGAAGTGCGTCGAGTGGCGGCAGACTTTGCCGCGAGCGCAGGGCACGTTCCGGTGTTGCCGTCACACACAGTGCGCGCAAGGTGTCGAGCTCGGCGCCCGTCAGCGGCGGTTCCTCGCTCAGCAGGGGTCCGGGGAGCCATTGGAAGTCGGCCTGAAGTGCCATGACCTTGCGGACGATCGTGGCGGCCGTACCTTCGTAACCCTCGGCCACGGGATCGTGGAGGTACGTCTCGGACTCGCGCAATGCCGTCACGCGGTCGAGTACGACCGCACGTTTCTGCATTGCCTCCGCCCGCTGGGCCCGCAGATCGGCGATCCGCTTGCCCTCACTGTCCGGGTTGAACGACGACTTCCGCTCGGCGATCGTCGCGACACTGCGGTTGAGCTCGTCGGATCCACCGCGCGAGAGGTCGGTGATCGAGACGCACAGTTCCTGCATCTCGGGCGGCAGCTTGTCGCGGAGCACACGCAGAGCCTGAGCCTTCTCGCTGGTGACCAGCACCCGCTGTCCCCGGGCGAGGAGGGCCGAGACAAGATTCGCGATGGTGTGGGTTTTTCCGGTCCCGGGCGGCCCCTCGACCACTACCCCACTGTCTCCACCGAGGCGCTCGATGATCTGCGACTGCTCGGCGTTGGCGGGGAGGGGGAACAGAGGGTCGTCGGCGAGCGTGGCGGGCGCGGCAGCACCCGTGCGCTGCAGCCACGTCACTCGGTCCGCCGGCTCGATCGCGTCGACCAGCTGGGCAAGCCCGAGCGGGACCGTGGCACCGTCGCGTTCGAGATGGGCGATCATCTTCTCGTAGTACTCGACGAGCGCGAATGCGCTGCGCTTACGGAGCACCAGCGCGGGTGCGGGGGCGAGGGTGGCCGTCCCCGTCTCGTCCGGGGGCTCGACAGCGTCACGGACATCGATAGCGGTGGTGACCGTCAGCGGCGCCCACTCCCGGAGGAACTGCCCGATCTCGGGGCTGAGCGGGGAGGTCGCGCCCTCCTGTAACTGCTGTTGCAGTCGCATCGATTGCGAGCTGTCGTAGAGGCCGAGCCCGGTCAGCAGCTGGGAATCTTCGAGCCGAGGCGCTGTGCTCGGCGTCAACCGCACGAGGAGGTCACCTGTCCGAACGTCGCGGGAAATCCCCGCGGGCTGCGTGACGAGATGGGTGCGGATACCGGCATCCGGACCCACACCGGGAACGGTGAGCAGACCGGAGGCGAGGACAAGTTCGATCGACTCGGGCCGGGCATTGAGCTCCTGCAGCATCGACTGCAATGACTGGTACAGCTCGGCGTGTGGGCGCTGTTCGCGATCCGTCGCCGCCCAGGCCTTCCACCGCGGCAGGTACGCGTCGAAGGCTTGCCGGACCTCGTACGCCCGGCGGACGTCGTATTCCGCGTCGGAGTCTTCCGCATAGGCGTCCGATGCATTCAAGGTCAGTTGTGGCCGCGAGCTGTCGGATCGGGCAGCCGCATCCACCCAGCCGTGCAGAACGGGCGGCAGTGCCGGTGGATCCTCCACGGCAGCGACGGGCACTCGGAGGACGATGTCAGCCTGCGCTGCATCTGCCGAGGGTCGGAGCACCCTGCCTTCGAGGTACAGCCATTCCACCTGTTCGTGCTGGTCGACACGCAGTACAGGCTTGGTGCGAGCCCTGACGATTTCGCGCAGGAACTGCAGCAGCCGCTGGACGCGGCCTGCAAGCTCGGCGTCGGTTTCGGGACTCGACAATGTAAACCTCTGAGAGTTCTCGGTGATGGTCGGCGCTGGCCCCCGCCCTGCACACTATCGGGTCGATAGGGAGGAGATCGAGGCGTAGTCCCCGTTCGGAGGCAGGAAGAGCGCCCGGCAGTTGCGCAGGTCACAGGGACTGGACGGTCGCCTGGCACCACCGCGCATCGATGCCCGTCCCCGCCCCACTCCATTCGGACCATTCGGTCTCTAGTATCTGTCCATGGCCGATTCGCGCATCACCAAAGCCGGTGCCGTGCTGGCCGCCGCCGCTCTCTTGGCCTTCGGAACCAGTGCCGTCGGGGCTGCCGACCCCGCGCCGGGGTCGCGGGTCACGGCGTCTTCCGAGGGATTCGCCCTCGACGGTCAACCCTGGTGGCCGACGGGTTTCAACGCCTATCAGTTGGCCACCAACTGGTCGGTGAACTGGGGTTGTGGGGCCATGGTCGATCTCGGGTCCTACTTCTCGTCACTTCCGGCGCACTCGCTGACCCGGTTCAACCTCTTCCAGGCACTGGCGATCAACCGGTTCACCGGGCAGCTCGACTTCGGACCGATCGACGCCGTCTTCGCTGCCGCCGAGGCACACGACCAGATGGTGATTCCCGTCCTCGCACCGCAGGACGGCGCGTGTGAAGACGACGTGTTCAAAGGCCGGCAGTGGTATGTCGACGGGTGGCAGACCATGACACCGGGGGCTCCCCGCACGTTGATGAGCTTCCAAGACTGGATGCACACCGCCGTCGACCGGTACAAGGACTCGTCCTCACTCGCCGCCTGGGAATTGGTGGGCGAACCGGAGACGAGCACATGCACGGACGCGGCCTGTTCGTGGTGGACTCGGTCGTGTGGCCCAGACGCCGCACAGGTATTGCGGGACTTCTTCGACGACGCCGGCGCCGAGCTCCGCGCGCGCGACCCGCGGACCCTGATCACGGCCGGATTCACCGGCGGCGGGCAATGCGGCACCCAAGGCGATGAATACCAGTTCGTCGGGGCGTCGCCGTATGTCAACGTCGTCCAGTATCACGACTACGGCGCCGACGCCGTCCCGCTGCCGGGCGATCAGTGGAACGGTCTGGGTCGACGACTCGAACAGGCGGAGGCGCTGGGGAAGCCGCTCCTCATGGGCGAGATCGGCGAACTCGCCGGCTCGTGCGGTGACCTCGGCGACCGTGCCGCACACATCACCACGAAACTTACCGGCCAACGCGATGCGGGCGCAGCCGGGGCACTGCTCTGGGCGTTCGTCCCCGATCCGAGGCCCACCGAGTGCACTTACGACGTGGGGCCCGACGACCCGCTGTGGGATGTGGTCGAGCAGTTCGGGTCCCTCGGCACGGGTACCGCCCCGGGCGCCTACTGAGAATTCAGGACACGAGCACGCGCACCGTCTCCGCTACGCACGCCGGCTTGTCGGATCCTTTGATCTCGATGGTGTTCTTCACGACCACCTGGGCACCCTTGGCCGTGCGTTCGCAGGAGACGATTTCGCCGCCGGCGCGGATCGACGCCCCCACCCGGACCGGTTCCGGGAAGCGAACCTTGTTGAGCCCGTAGTTGATCACCATCTTCACGCCGTCGACACGCATGATTTCCGCGCCGAGCTTCGGCAGCAGTGAGAGCGTGAGATAGCCGTGCGCGATCGCCGCGCCGAACGGGCCGTCCGCGGCACGCTCCGGGTCGACGTGGATCCACTGGTGATCTTCGGTGGCGTCGGCGAAAAGGTTCACGCGGTCCTGCGTGACCTCCAGCCATTCGCTGAAGCCGAGGGACTCCCCTACGGCAGCTTCGACCTCGTCGATTCCGTTGAACACGCGCATGTCGGTACTTCTCCTCGTCGGTTCACAGTTCAGAGTGGTTGTGGTTCAGCGTCCGCCGCGGCGGAGCGTGACTCGGTAGGTGTAGTGCTCGGGTAGGAAGTAGCTGACCGCGAGTTCGACGATCCGGCCTTCGGCGTCGGTGTACAGGCGGTCTACTCGCAACATCGGGTGCTCGACGTCGCACCCCAGCTCCCGGGCAACGAACTCGGTGGCCGGCGCCACGGTGATCGACTGCGCTGCCTCGACGATGGGACTTCGCAGGTGCGGTTCCAGCAACCCGATGATCGTGTACGCGCTGACGGCGCCCTCGGCCATCTCGGGGGCATCGACGACGAGCCGTGCGATCTCGTCGGGAAGGTAGACGGTGGTCAGCACGAAGGGTGTGTCGTCGTGACGTCGCCGGAACACGACCGTGTGGACGAGGTCGGTATCGAGCCGGAGCCTGCTCGCCGCCTCGATGTCGACCCGGCGGCGCAGCGGCGAGACCACCTCCATGGTGGTGTCCGTGGACAGATTCATCAGGTCTTCGATGGATCCGAGCTGACGCAGGTAGCGGCCATCGGACTCGGCCGCGAAGGTGCCACGCCCGGGCACCCGGTAGACAATGCCCTCGGCCACCAGATCCTGGAACGCCCGCCGGACCGTTTGACGACTCACCCCGTGTTGCTCCGCGAGCTCGAATTCGGTGGGAAGTTTCACGCCGTCGCGGTATTTGCCCGCAGCAATGTGCTCGCGCAGCTGTCTGGACACCAGCTGGTACGCCGGCTCGCTCTCTCGTTCCCTACCGTTCATCGCGCACCGATCCTACGTGCAGGTTGTGGGACTACAGACCGCCTCGGGCCACGAGTTGCGAGACGATGACGTTGCGCTGAATCTCATTGGTGCCCTCGCCGACGATCATCAGAGGTGCATCCCGGAAGTACCGCTCGACGTCGTACTCGGTGGAGTAGCCGTACCCACCGTGAATACGGACCGCCGACAGCGCGATCTCCATCGCCACCTCCGACGCGTACAGCTTCGCCATACCCGCCTCCATGTCGCACCGCTCGCCGCTGTCGTACTGCTCGGCCGCATGCCAGGTCAGCTGCCGCGCCGCCGTCAACTTGGTCGCCATGTCGGCCAGATAGTTGCCGATCGACTGGTGCTTCCAGATCGGCTGGCCGAAGCTCTCCCGCTGCTGGGCGTAGGCGAGGGAATCCTCGAGCGCCGCCGTCGCCACTCCCAGCGCCCGGCAGGCCACCTGGATGCGACCGGTCTCGAGACCCTTCATCATCTGCCCGAACCCCTTGCCCGGGGTGCCGCCGAGGATCGCCGTGGCCGGAATGCGATAACCGTCGAACGACAGCTCACACGTCTCGACCCCCTTGTAGCCCAGCTTCGGCAGATCCCGCGACACCGTAAGTCCCGGACCGTGCTCGACCAACACGATCGAAATACCCCGGTGCTTCGGATTCGCACTCGGATCGGTCTTGCACAGCAAAGCGATCAATCCCGAGCGGCGGGCGTTGGAAATCCACGTCTTCGAACCGCTGATCACCAGATCGTCGCCGTCGGTCTTGGCATTGGTAGACATGGCCTGCAGATCCGATCCCCCACCGGGCTCGGTCAACGCCATCGTGGCCCGGATCTCACCCGTCGCCAGCTTCGGCAGATACTGCTGCTTCTGCTCCTCGGTGCCGTACAACGACAGCAACTTCGCGACGACGGTATGCCCACCCATCGCCCCGGCCAGGCTCATCCACCCGCGGGCCAACTCCTGCGTCACCTGGGCATAACACGGCATCGACACCGGCGATCCGCCGTACTCCTCCGGCACCGCCAACCCGTAGATCCCGATCTGCTTCATCTGCTCGATCCACTTCTCGGGGTACTCGTTGGCGTGCTCCACCTCCTGCACCGTCGGCTTGACGTCGCGGTCGATGAAAGCCCGCACCGTCTCGACCAGGTACGTCTCTTCCTCGTTCAGCTTGCCCATGAACCCTCACCTCGCGTGCTCGACATTTGTACGGCCATAGTTGCGCTTTGTTCGTCGCAAGTCAAGAATCCGTCTTGACATAGCCGGTTAGGCCCTGCCAGCATCGTGTGCGGTCCTGAAGTTCTGGCCGTACATATCGGCCGTTCCCGGCTATCTCGAAACCCGGCAATCCCGAAACGAGGAATGAAGCATCGTGCAGAACCTCACCCGCAGGCGCGCCGTCCTGGTGGCCCCCGGATCCGACGAACGCAAAGCACTGAAGGCTTTGAAGTCGAACGCCGACGAGGTGGTCCTCGATCTCGAGGACGCCGTCGCACCGGCGAAGAAGGCTGCGGCCCGCGATCTCGTCTCTCGCCTCGTGCGCGAATCGGACGGCTCCCGGGCAGTCTCCGTCCGCATCAACGCGCTCACCACACCGTGGGCAGCGGACGACCTCGCCGCATGTGCCGAGCTCGGCCCCTCGTTGGCGAGCATCGTCGTTCCCAAGACCGAGACACACAAGGATCTGCAGGACGCCGCGGACGCCGTCGGGACCGTCCGACTTCAGGCGCTGGTGGAAACACCACGCGGGGTACAGAACATCGATGCGATCTCACGGGCCGATCACCTCGATGCGGTCATCATCGGCTACGCCGATCTGGGTGCCGCACTGGGACGTTCCCGCGCAGCCCTCCCCGAGCACTGGCTCGCCATTCAGGAGGCGGTCCTCGTGGCCGCTCGCGCCGCAGGTATCCAGGCGATCGACGGCCCCTTCCTCGGCATCGCCGACGACGACGCATTCCGGCACTCGGCGTCGTGGACGAGCGCCCTCGGATTCGACGGCAAGTGGGTGATCCACCCGAACCAGATCTCCTCTGCCGCTGCGGCGTTCACTCCCTCGAACGCCGACGTCGACAATGCGCGACGAGTGATCGACGCACTCGCCGACGCGGAGGCGGCCGGGAACGGCGCCGCGCAACTCGACGGTCAGATGCTCGACGAAGCCGTCGCAGTTGCGGCACGACGGGTTCTCGCACAGGTAGGTGGACAATGATGATCACGCAGACGTACGTCGGTGGACCGTACTTCGACGAACTCGAGATCGGTCAGGTTTTCGATTCGGCTCCTGCCGTCACTCTGACCAGTGGCCTCTCGGCCACCCACCAGGCGATCCTCGGCGACCGGATGCGGCTGCCACTCGATACTCACCTGTCGCGGGCGGTCACCGGAGCGTCCGAGGGGGTGGCCAACCCGGGACTCGTGTGTGACCTTGCGATCGGACAGTCGACGGTGGCCACCCATCACGTGAAGGCCAACCTCTTCTACCGCGGCTTGCGGTTCCACCACTTCCCGCACCTCGGTGACACCCTCCATACCCGCACGGAAGTAGTGGGATTGCGCGAGAACTCCGCGAAACCCGGGCGGAAGCCCACGGGCCTCGCCGCCCTGCGGATGACGTCGACCGATCAGGACGGCCGGACGGTCCTCGACTTCTACCGCTGCGCGATGCTTCCCCTCTCCGAAAGCCCCGATGAGAATCGCGTCCGGAAGGCGGACGACCTTTCGGTCGTCGGACCGCAATCGGAGCAGCCCTTCAACGCACCGGAGGGATGGGATCTCGGCGTGTACCGCGAGAAGGTGCCCGGCGAACATTTCACTCCCGCCCTCGCCGGTGCGGTGTTCCGCAGCAGCGGTGATGTGGTGTCCAGCGCACCAGAACTCGCACGCCTGACTCTCAACATCGCGGCCACACACCACGACGAGCGCGTCGGCGACGACGGCCGGCTCGTCTACGGCGGCCACACGATCGGAATCGCCCTCGGGCAGGCCACTCGCGCCCTGCCCAATCTCGTCACCGTCCTCGGCTGGAAGTCGTGCGATCACACCGGGCCCGTCCATGAGGGCGACACCCTCACCAGTGAACTCCGCGTCGAGAGTGCCGACGCCCTCACCACTGGGGGTGGACTACTCCACCTTCGGTCGCTGGTGTTCGCGCACAACGCCGCCGCCTCCGACGTTCCCGTCCTCGACTGGCGTTTCACCGCCCTCATGGCCTGATCTCCACCATCAAGGAGCTTCTCTCGTGACTGCCCACACTCCCCTTGCCGGACTTCGGATCGTCGAGGTCTCCAGCTTCATCGCGTCCCCCCTGTGCGGGCTGACGCTGTCTCAGCTGGGGGCCGAGGTGATCCGGGTCGACCCCGTCGGCGGCTCCGCCTGCTACAAGCGCTGGCCGGTCACGAGTGACGGCGAGAGCATCTACTGGACCGGTCTCAACCGCGGTAAGCGGTCCGTGGCCGTCGACATGCGCAGCCCCGAGGGGCAGGAACTGGTGCAGCAACTGGTCACGGCCCCCGGTGCGGGTGGCGGAATCCTCGTCACCAACGCCGGTGGCCGTGACTGGCTCGCCCACGACGCGCTCAGCGCCCTGCGCTCCGACGTCATTACCCTCGAAGTTCTCGGTGGCACCGACGGTTCCCCCGCCGTCGACTACACCGTCAATGCGGGACTCGGTTTCCCGTCCATCACCGGTCCCACCGATCATGCCGGTGTCGTCAACCACGTCCTGCCCGCGTGGGACGTGGTGTGTGGGCTGTACGCCGCGCTGGCCGTTGCCGCCGCCGTCCGGCACCGCGACGCCACCGGTGAGGGCACCCACATCCGCCTGCCGCTCGAGGACGTCGCCCTCGCCACCGCAGGCACGCTCGGCTATCTCACCGAGGTCCAGATCAACGGCACCGGCAGGCCGGCGACCGGAAACTCCGTCTACGGCACCTACGGAACGGATTTCACCACCAGCGACGGCGAACGGTTCATGATCGTCGCCCTCACCCCACGTCACTTCCGTGACCTTGTCGCCGTCACCGGAACCACGGCCGCGGTGGAGGCACTCGCCACCGCACTCGACGTGGACTTCGCACGCGAAACCGATCGCTTCACCCACCGCGACGTCCTCACAGCCCTGTTCGCCCGCTGGTTCCGCGAACACACCGCAACCGAAGTGGCCGAGGCACTCTCGAAGACGTCCGTGCTCGCCGAGCGCTACCGTACCTTCGAGGAAGTGGTGAAGTCCGGGGAACTCGAGAAGAACCCGATGTTCACTCCCCTCGATCAGCCGCGCATCGGCACCTACCTCGCATCCGGGCATCCCGCGTCGTTCGACGGCCACCACGCCACCGTCGCACCGGCATCCGCGGTGGGAGAAGACACCGCACAGGTCCTGAGGGACTGGCTCGGCACGCCGGAATCCGACATCGCCGCGCTGCACGAACGCGGCGTCGTCGCCGGCTGAGCGGAAGAACTACTGCGCCTCCACCAACTCCCAGCCGGTGCTGAGATCACGCACAAGGTCGGGGATACGCCGGGCGACGCGTTGGGTGTCGACGAAGTCCCGGAACGGCATCGCGAGAATCGCGTGCATCTCTCCGGGACGTGTCTCCACCAGCCGCTGGTAGGACGGAGCGATGTCGCTGACGATGTACTCCCAGCGTGGTTTTCGGTCGGCCCAGTTGAAGCCGGGCAGGGGTGCCCGCAGTCGCAGTTGCCGTCCGTCGATGTACCCGGTCACCGACAGCGGTGCCGCCTTTCCCGGCGACCTCGAACCGGGGACCGACGGTTGGGCGGCCACCGTGGTGGCGTAGGTCAGCGCCCTTCCCACTCCGTCGCGGGCCGCGGAGGTGATGTCCCACTGGTCGGCGATGATCTGGTTCTGCTCGCGCGACGCCATCCGGAACAAGGCATCGGCGTATCCGGAGTTCGTGCCCGAGAAGACACCTTCCCACGCGATCCTGGCGTTGTCGTCGAGCAAGCGTGCCGCCGCGAACTCCTCGACTGCTGCACGTCCACCGTTCAGATACGCCTCGTGCATCGGCACCATGTCGAAGTAGATGTGCTTCTGCATCATCAGCAGTCGCTTCTGATACCAGTCGACGTCCTCGGCGGTGATCGACGGCCCGACGGTTGCCAACGTCCTCACATCGGACGGTAGCAACGACAGCGCCTCGGCGGGCAAACCGCGGATCGACGATGCGACTGCGTTGCCGAGGGCGTGGATGGCGTCGACGTCGAGCACGGTCCTGCCCATGTCGAGGTCCCAGAAACCGGCGGCGAAAGAACCGCCGGCCATGCCCGCCATGCCCGACCAGTAGAGTTCGCCGCGCTCGCGTTGATAGCGGCCGTAGTTCTCGTAGACGCGATCGACGACGGCCGCATTGGCGATCAGTCCGGCATTCGGATCCCACGTCGCCAGATCGATGCCGGACGCTTCCGCTCCTCGGGCCAGCCAGTACTGGTGCAGCAGTGCCGAATACCGCACCGGGTCAATACCGTCGGCCCTGGCCGAGGACAGTGCGGTGCCGAGGACGGCCGGGTCGGTGGGCAGCCGTGGGTCGAGACCGCCGATCGCCTCGGCGTCGGCGTTGGACGGCGCGAGATCGATCAGACCGTCGTATCCAGCGGCGTGCGCGACGCCCTGGCCCGGGACCGCCAGGGCTGCCACCCCGAGAAGTGCAGTGAGCAAGGCGCGAATCGCTGGTCTCCGACGCGAGGGCCGGTGGTCGGGCAGGCGCATAGAGATATCGAACAACATATATGTGATGCGGCGCGGTCGAATGGCGGAACTGTCCCGCTTCGATCAGTCGGTCAGGCGGCCCAGGACGGATGAGAGGATCGTGTGCGCGTCCGCGATGACCGCCTCGATGGGCTGAGGTTTCTCCGACAACACCCACTGCTGCGCGATCATCAGGACGGCACCGACCAGCCCGGTGGCGAGGGTGTGCAGATGCGGATCCGGCGCCCGATCGATCACCGGATTGATGACGAAGAGAACGGCGTCGACGAACTCGAGGGTGACCCGGCGATAGGCGCGGTCCACTTCCGGCCCGACACCCAGCACCTCCTGGAACGCGATCCGCGAAATTCGGGGATCCTCGGCGACGGACTCGAAGAATGCGGTGAGGGCGCCTCGCACTCGGGTGTCGAGGTCGGCGGGGTCACGGCCGGCTCCGGCGAGCACATCCTCCCGCAACCGATCGGTCACCGTGCCATACGCCGCGAGCAACAGCGCCTCGCTGTCGGTGAAGGATTCGTAGAAGTAGCGCTTGGTGAGCCCGGCGACCGCGCAGATCTTCCCGACCGTCGCCGAGCGGTATCCGGTAGTGCCGAACACCTCGACCGCAGCGTCGATCAAGCGCAGTCGGCGCTCTTCCTGACGTTGCTGGGGTCCCGCACCGCGGTAGGTGCGACCGGGTTCCTCGAGCCTGGGCGAACTCACGACCCAATATTGACACCGACCGGTTCCAGATACAAACTGACACCAAGCGGTGCCAGATTACTACGCCAGGAGATCACCATGCCCACGCTCAGGAACAAGGTCGCGCTCATCACGGGCGCCGCACGGGGCATCGGGGCAGACACCGCCCGCGCGCTCGCCGCGAAGGGCGCCAAGCTCGTCTTGATCGACCTGGATGCTGCGCCCCTGCAGGCTCTGGTCACCGAACTCGGTGACGACGTTGCCCTCGCCGCCGTCGCCGACGTGTGTGATCTGCCCGCGATGCAGAGAGCCGTCGACGCCGGGGTCGCGAAGTTCGGTGGCATCGACCTGGTGCTCGCGAACGCCGGAATCGCCAGCTACGGCTCGGTGTCGCAGGTAGACCCGGCCACCTTCAAGCGCGTTCTCGACATCAACATTCTCGGCGCCTTCCACACGGTCCGGGCCGCGCTCCCGTCCGTCATCGAACGCAAGGGCTACATACTCGTCGTCTCCTCGCTCGCCGCATTCACCGCCGCACCCGGCCTCGCCGCGTACTGCGCTAGCAAGGCTGGGGTCGAGCATTTCGCCAGCGCCCTCCACCTCGAGCTCGCTCACCTCGGTGTCGCGGTCGGATCGGCGCACATGTCGTGGATCGACACACCACTCGTGCAGGACGCGAAGGCGGATCTGTCGGCGTTCAATCAGCTCCTCGCCGTTCTGCCCGGCCCCCTCGGGAAGACGACGTCGGTGCAGGCGTGCGTCGACGCCTTCGTTCATGCCCTGTCTCGCCGCAAGCGCCGCGTGTACGTACCCCGCTGGGTCGGGCCGGTGGGCTGGTTCAAAGCGGTGGTCACCTCCAGGATCGGCGATCGCGCGGTCCTGCCCCACATCCCGCGGATTCTTCCGTTGATGGACGAAGAGGTGGCCGCACTCGGCCGGTCCACCTCCGCGCGCAACGTTGCGCTCGACGACGTGGCGGTCGACCCGTCATGACATCCACCGACACCGCCGCCGGCCTATCCGAGACTGAGCCCGCAGTCGAGCATCTCGATGTGATCGTGATCGGCGCCGGCCTCTCCGGGATCGGTGCCGCGTACCACCTGCAGGACAAGTTCCCTCGCCGCACGTACGCGATCCTCGAGGGCCGCGACGCGATCGGTGGCACCTGGGACCTGTTCCGGTACCCCGGAATCCGTTCCGACTCCGACATGTACACCCTCGGCTACCGGTTCCGGCCCTGGGAGAACGACAAGTCCATCGCCGACGGCTCCTCCATCCTCGAGTACGTGCGCACAACGGCCGCCGAGGCCGGCATCGATCGTCACATCCGGTTCGGACATCGGGTTGTCCGGGCCGAATGGTCGAGCGCATCTTCGATGTGGACGGTCGAGGCCGAACGCACCGACTCCGGCGAGAAGATGACGCTGACAGCGGATTTCCTCTTCTCCTGCAGCGGCTACTACCGGTACGACGAGGGCTACACCCCGGATTTCCCGGGGCTGGAACGATTCGACGGCCAGGTAGTGCATCCCCAGCAGTGGCCCGACGATCTCGACTACGCCGGCAAGCGTGTCGTCGTCATCGGTAGCGGCGCGACCGCGGTGACTCTCGCGCCGTCGATGGCGGCCGAGGCCGAGCACGTCACCATGCTGCAGCGCTCGCCCACGTACATCCTCTCCATGCCGGCCGAGGATGCGCTGGCCAACCGCTTCCGCAAGCACCTTCCCGCGCGCGTCGCCTACGCCCTGACGCGGCTGAAGAACGCGTCGGTCGCGGTCGCGATCTACCAACTGTGCCAGCGTTATCCGGAGTTCATGAAGGGCCGCATCCGGCAACTGCAGACGAAGTGGCTTCCTCACGGTTACGACATCGACACCCACTTCACGCCGCGATACAACCCATGGGATCAACGTTTATGCCTCGTACCCAACGGAGACCTGTTCCGCGCCATCCGTCACGGTCAGGTGTCGATCGTCACCGATCACATCGACAGCTTCACGACGAACGGCATCGCCCTGCAGTCGGGCGAGGAACTGAAGGCCGACATCGTGGTGACCGCCACCGGGCTGAATCTGCTTGCCTTCGGCGGAATGACACTCGCCGTCGACGGCCGCGACGTCGATCTCGCGGACACGATGGCCTACAAGGGCATGATGCTCAGCGGCGTACCCAACTTCGCGTTCGTCATCGGGTACACCAACGCATCGTGGACCCTGAAGGCCGACCTCGTGTGCGAGTACGTGTGCCGTCTCCTCGAGCACATGGACGAGAAGGGGTACACGAACTGCGTGCCCGAACGTGACGCATCGGTCGACGAAGAACCATTCCTCGACTTCGCCGCGGGGTACGTACTCCGCTCGGTGGAGTCGTTCCCGAAGCAGGGCTCGAAAGCCCCGTGGCGGCTGCGCATGAACTACTTCCGCGACCTCGTCACCTTTCGCCACGGCAAGATCGTCGACGACGCGATGACCTTCCGGGGATCACGACCGCCCCGTTCGCTCACGACAGGACACTGACGCAGGAGCAGTTAGGGGGCGGGAAGGATGTCGGCCGGTAGCGTCCATTCGGGTGGGATGGCCGTGGCCAGCTGACTGACGACGGGATTGTCGGTGGTGTCGAGACGCTCGATCAGCTCGCGCACCGACACCTGGTCCGGCGCAGGCGTCAGCTCCGGACCGAACGCGCCCTGGACGTCCGATGTGTGCTGCTCCTTGCTCCCATAGGTGTTGGCGGCCACCGAGAAGTCGGGACCGAACGAGGCCGATGCGACGATGTCCGGTCCGTAGTCGGACCAGCCCCATTTGGTGCCGACGACGGAGGGAAGCGTGCTCGTTCCCCAGTCCTGGGTCGTTCCGTCCGCCGCGACGGGGGCGGCGGTGGCCATCCAGCCGAGAATGGGACTCGACGGGTCGGTGGCCTTCTTCGCCTCCAGGAAGGTGACGGTGTCGGCCGTGCTGGTGCTCGAGTTGCCCCAGAAGGCGGCGCCTCGCGTTGCAGTGAGACCGTACTCGCTGGCAACGGCGTCGATGGAGTGCGGATACTTGGCGTACGCCTGGGAGGCGGCGCCGTCGTCGCTGTCCCGAATCATGCGCTGACCGAGCTCACGGTCCTCGGCAGAACCGTCTCCGTGCCGGAGCATGTAGTCGGCCACATACAGTTTGACGGTCGACAGGCCGGGTCGGGCCTCCGCGGAGTTGGCGGTACCCACCCGCGTTCCGCTGGGTGAGTGCGCGAAGGACAACGAGGTACGGTCGGGGACGGTGTCGAACCCATCCGGTGAGGGAGCGGCGTTCACCGAACCGGCTTGGGCGGCCACTCCACCGCCGAGGAGGAATGCCACGGCTGCACAACGCGCGCAGAGCTTCTTCGCGCCTGCGGGGGTGAAATGGGGAAGATTCATAGTTGCGGGTACCCGCAGTGGGGACGGTGACACATCCCGACCAGCGCGAGCAGTGCCCGCCGCGAACAACTTGACGCGCTTCTGAGTGTGATAGCTACCGTGGACTGAACGTGTCAGGTCACCGGCCGGATCCTGGTTTGGCGAGTAGACGATGCGCTGCCGCCTTGACCGCGTCCGGGGTCACCGTGTTCACCGCCGCCATCGCCTTGGACATGATCGACCCGGCCACTACTTTTCGCTCACCCTTCATCATGGCCTCGTAGCCCTGCTTGGCAACGTCGGCGGGATCATCCTTGGGACCTTGACCGAGCTTGGTGTCGTCGAGCTCGGCGCGGCTGAAGAAGTGGGTGTCCGTGGGCCCGGGCATCAGCGACGTGACGGTGACCGGGCTGTCTTTCAGTTCCCCTTGAAGCCCTTCCGCGAACGACTGCACAAACGACTTGGAAGCGTTGTAGACGGCTTGATACGGCCCGGGCATGGTGGAGGCCACGGACGAGGTGATCAATATCCGCCCCGCCCCACGGGAGACCATGTCGTCGAGCACGAGTTTGGTCAGGTGCACGGTCGACCTCACATTGAGGTCGATGATGGCGAACGTGTCGGCGAGGTCGGTGTCGACGAACGCACCGCCATGTCCCACACCGGCATTGAGTGCAGCGGCAGCGAGCGGACGGCCGTCTGTGGTGATCGCCTCCCACACCGACGCCACACCCTGTTCGGTGCGCAGATCGGTGCGCACGGGAATCACGCCGGCACCCGTCGACCTCAGTTCGGCGACGGCGGAGTCCAGGGCATCGGAGTCCGCCACGACGACGAGATCGTAACCGTCCTTGACGAACAATCTGGTCAGTTCGAGCCCGATCCCCCGCGACGCTCCGGTGACGAGAGCCAGTGGGCGTGCCATGGTCATAGTTCTCACCCCTCACTGGGAGAAACAGTCGGCGATCACGGTGCCGATTACCCGGGTGCCGGCATCTCACACCGCATCCTCACACCGGCAGATCAGGGTGCAGTCGGAGTTGTGCGGGGAACACGGGTCACCGACGATGGAACAAGACTCATCTGACGCAGGTTTCCGCACACCTCACCGAGGAGAAGGCACCATGGTCGATTCCGGACGAGCACTCGACACCGTACGCAGCGCATTCGTGGGCCCGTTCCGCATTGCCGCGTCCGTCCGCCATGCACGGGTGTTCCACCCCAAGGGGCTGGTTATCGGCGGCTCAGTCGAGTTCAACTCGTCGTGGTGGCCGGGGCGTACGCGAATCTCATTGCCGGTGACCGCGCGGATGTCCGGTGGAATCGGTACTCCGTCCATGATCCCCGACGTGCTGGGTCTGGCGCTGCGGATCGATCTGGACGAGGGCCCCACGCCGTGGGATCTACTGTTGGCGAGCTCGGGCACCTCGTCGCTGACCCGCATGCTGCCGCTTCCTGCCACGGGATGGAACACCGCCCGGTACAGCAGTCTCATGCCGCTCTCCTCGACGGGCGGACCGCCCACCTGGGTGGTGGCCGAACCGGTCGGTGAGCACCCACCGACGACGTCTATCAACGCACTCGCCGATGCTCTCGCGATCGCGCCGCTCGTGTTCTCCTTACAGCTGGCTTCTTTCACCAATTCACCGACGCCGTCAGGACGTGTCGTACTGAGCGACGTGCGTGACCTCGCGGATGACGAACAGCCGTCTTTCGATCCGGTAGTGAACTGCCCACCCTCGATCGCGCTGCGGCCCGAGTGGCTTGCCGCAGCGCGGATCGGGGCATATCGGGGCAGTCGCCGAGGTCGGGGCGCTACCGACGAATAGCGGTCACGGTTTGTCCGGGTCGAGCGCTTCCTTGACCTTGCCGACGAGACCCTTTTCCGTGCCCAGTGCGCTCGAGGCCGGTTCACCCAGGCTCCCGTCGTATGTCGCATAGAGCTTCGGATCCGGAGCGGGTGCTCCGCCCTTGCCGCCCAGCGGCTGCGGGTCCGCGATGAACCGATTCTCGTGAACTCCGTCGGGTGCCGGACCCGACGCCCATCGCCCCTGATCGGACATCGTGCCATCGGACAAGTGCCACAACGTTTCTGCGTGCTCGGTGTATTCTTCGTCGAACAACGCGTTCGGTGCGATACTGCCCTCGAGTCCGTCCGCCTTCAACTCCTCGATGGCCGACAACCACATGTTCTGATGGTAGGTATCCCGGGCAAGGTTGAACTTCAACATATTCTTCACGCCCGGATCGTCGGTCATGTTGTACAACCGGGCCGTCTGCAGGCGTCCTTGCGCCTCTGCGGTGACGTTGGCGTAGAAGTCCGCGAGCAGGTTGCCGCTCGCGACGATATACCGGCCGTTCCACGGCACCCCGTTGCTGTCGGCCAGAACCGCGCCGCCCCCGGAGATGATCGCCTGCTGGGGGTCCATACCGCCGAGGATCGCCGCCACGACGGGATCCGCTCCCGCCGCCTTGGACGATTCGGTGGCCGGTGCGCCCTCGAGAAGTCTCGCGACCATCGTGGCGATCATTTCGACGTGACCGATCTCCTCGGTCGCGATATCCATGATCAGATCCTTGTACTTGCCGGGCATTCGACAGTTCCAGCCCTGCATCAAATACTGCATGGTGACGGTCATTTCACCGTAGGCACCACCGAGAAGCTCTTGTAGTTTACGGGCGTACACCGGGTCCGGCTTCTCCGGAGCGACGTCGAACTGCAGATAGTCGGTATGACGAAACATATGGCAACTCCCGATCGTCGATGTGTTTGCCTTCGCCGCTTACCTCGGTTCACCATTTCCAAACCGGGCGGACTGATAAATTGCAGAACTTTCGGAGCGCTCTTCGCCCACGGTCATGGACGTGGATTCGTTCGGGTCCAACGCTGTCTTTCGTTCCGTGTTGCCGCGGTACACCGTCTGCACGCGGCGACGCCGTGCTCACCGGTTTCTGCCAGCCACAGCGCTTCACTCCATGGCACATGCGGGAAACGGGCGAGACGGGCGCGCGACAGTTGCACACCGCACAGGGTCTGGTTGGTGCCGGGCGTCCACGCATGTGTGTCGCCACTCGGGTAGCGGATGCCGTCGTCGTCGGTCCATCGACTCGACGCGGCCACCGCAGGTTCCGTACGTCTGGCCATTTCTCTCGCGTTCCCCGACGTCTGCGGACGAAAAACAGGAGGAGCAAGCGGGAGCAGTTTTGTGTTCCCGGCGTGGGGGTAGGCGTTCGGCACACTGCCGAACACTCGAAAAGGAGAACAACGATGCCGCGGTCACTTGCCGACCAGAGTGAAGCCCAACTCGGTGGTCCCCACAGCGTCCTGACCCTCCAACGACGAGACCATCAGGAACTCGATGTGCTGCTCCAGCGCATCGACAAGTGCGGTGGCAGCCGTCGTCAAGACGAGCTGACGTCTTTGTGCCGTCTCGTCTTTCCGCACGCGTTCGCGGAGGAAGCCGTGTTGTGGCCGCTGGTGCGCCGCACAATTCCGGACGGGGAGGAGCTGACCCTGCAGATCGAGCAGGAGCATCAGGAGATCAACGAGTTGTTCACCAAGCTCGAGACCTTGGACCCGGACACTCCGGAACATCAGCAACTGTTCACCGAAATCACCGCACTCCTTCATCAGGACGTGCGGGATGAGGAGGACGTACTCCTGCCGAAGCTCCAGGAGGCACTCGACCCTAGGTCGCTGCGCCGGGCCGGATGGATGTGGCAGGTGATTCGCTACACCGCTCCCACGCGGCCGCACCCGACGGTCGCCCGACGCTTGCCCGGAAATGCTCTCGCCGCTCTGCCTCTCACCGGGCTCGATCGTTCACGGGATCGTCTGGATCACGTGTCCCGCCGGGCACCGTCCCCGCTGGCAGCGGGGTGTCGTCGAACGAGCCATGCGCTCGCGACGGTCGCCGGTGCCATCGAGCACCTGCCGCCGTTGCGTAGCGGCGAAGATCCCTCCACCCGCACCTGACCCTGTTTGCCACCGGTCACCCTGTTTGCAACCGATTACACTGGGTAGGCATTCGACATGAGTACAAGCGACGATGCACTTCCGCTGCCCGACTACGACCAACTCACGCTGGGGTCGATAGAACACCGGATTCGTTCCCTCGACCTCGACCAGGTGAAACAGATTCTCGAGCACGAACGGTCCACCGCCCACCGACCGCGAGCCGTCGAAATTCTGACCGCTCGCATCAGTCAGTTGGAATCGGGGGCCGAGCCCTCCGGCGGTGACCCGACCAACGCGCCGCCGGTTGCCGGGGCGGCAGGCGGTTCTCCCGTGGATCCGTCCCACTCACCGTCCGACAACACTCCGCTGCGCCACGGTGTCGCGGAACAGACCCCCGCGCGCGGAAAGCCCTGAAGCGCACCATATCCTGACACCGCCGCCGCCCCGGGTGCGCACAACACCCGGGGCGACGGTCCATTGTGGCATCCCGTCAATCTCGCGGTGGCGGCGTCACTTCCACTCCGCCGGAGTCGTGTTCGGGCCCGGCGGCAGGGTTGTCGGCGGGTACGCGGCTACGGAACGCCGCCGCCTCGCTTCGTTTGCCGGCGTCGGTGCCCTTCTCCCCGCGGTACGGTCCTGGCTTCGGACGCGGCTTCCCGCCCGGGAATGCCAACCGCAGGATCGTCCGGTGCACCATTCCCCACTGCTGCATCAACGGTCCCGAGTTGTACGGCAATTGGTACCGTTCGCAGATGTCCTTCACCTTCGGTGCCACCTCGGAATAGCGGGTGCTCGGCATATCCGGGTAGAGGTGGTGTTCGACCTGATACCCGAGGTTGCCGCTGATGATGTGGAACAGCGGGCTGCCGTCGATGTTGGCGGCGCCCACCAGTTGACGCACATACCAGCCGCCCCGGCTTTCGTCCTCCACATCCTTCTCACTGAAGGTGTACGTCTGATCCGGGAAATGACCGCAGAAAATGATTCCGTGCGCCCACACGTTACGGATGATGTTGGCGGTGAAGTCGGCCAGCGCGGTGGCGAGAAACGTCCGCTCCATCCCGGGCAACATGCGGTCGAATACGTCCGCGACCGACGACCACCGGCCGCGAGCCCGCTTGCCGCGCAGCAGTCGGCCCGCTTTCGACGATGCCGGCTGACCGAGTCGCCCGCGGGCGGCGAGTTGTGCGAGCCCGAAGGCGCCTGCGCTGATCAAGGGCCAGCCGACATAGTCCTTCACGACCTGGGCGCGAGCCTTTCCGCCGATCCCTTTGAGGCCCTGCCACACGTCCTTCAACGGCTTCTCACCGGAGCGGACCGCCTCGAGGTCCATGTCGTGGAGCGCGACACCCCACTCGAAGAACGCCATCAGCACGACGTTGTAAAAGGGCTGGGCGAGATAGACGGGGTGCCACCGCTGGTTCGGGTCGATCCGCATGATCTCGTATCCGAGGTCTTTGTCCTTCCCCCGGATATTGGTGTACGTGTGGTGAATGTAGTTGTGCGAATGCTTCCACGCCTTCGCGGTCGACGCCGTGTCCCAGTCCCACGTGGACGAATGGATATAGGGGTCGTTCATCCAGTCCCACTGGCCGTGCATCACGTTGTGGCCGATTTCCATGTTCTCGAGAATCTTCGCCATTCCCAGGCACGCGGTTCCGGCTAGCCAGGCAGGTTTGCTGACCGAACCGAGCAACAGAACGCGGCCGGCGACCGCCAGTTGACGTTGCGCGGCGATGACGGACTTGATGTATCTGCGGTCGCGTTCACCGAGATCGGCGTAGATCTCGTCGTGGATGGCGTCGAACTCGCGTCCGAGCGCCTCGATGGTGTCGTCACTCAGATGTGCGAGCGGGCTCTCGATGTCGATACTCACCAGCAGGTCCTTCCCCTATTTCACAGCTCGATTTCGATGTCACCTTCTGCGGTGTGAACGCAGGTGCGGACCGCCTGTCCGACGGCGTCGTCGACGACGTCCCCGGTTCGCAGGTCACGGAGCCTGCCCGATTTCAGTGTCCCGACGCACGTGTGACAGATCCCGATGCGGCATCCGAACGGGAGCGTCAAGCCGGCGTTCTCCCCGGCAACGAGGATCGGTGTACCCCCGTCGACCTCGGTTTTCACGTCGCTGTCCGAGAAGTGGACTTCGCCTCCCTCACCGCCGGCGTCATCGCCACCGATCACGGGCTGAAAGCGTTCCATGTGCAGGCGCTGCGGATCGCCGTGGTCGTTCCAATACTCCACCAGCTGATCGAGCATCTCGCCCGGACCGGACGCGAACACCTCGCGTTCACGCCAGTCGGGACAGAGTTCGGCGAGCGCGTCCGGTGTCAGCCGGCCGTCCTTGCCGGTGAGGCGGAGCACCAGCCGGAACCCGTCGTGGCGGCGGTCGAGATCGCGGAGCGTCGAATCGAACATGACCTGCTCCTCGCTGCGGGCCGAGTGCGCGACGACCACGTCGTCGACCGCATTCTTGTGGTCGAGGCTGCGGAGCATGCTGATGATCGGTGTAATACCGCTGCCGGCGCTGATGAACAGCAACTTGTCGGGCAAGGGGTCCGGAAGGGTAAAAGTGCCTTCCACCTCACCGAGACGCACGATGTCTCCGGGGCGGATGTCGCGGACGAGATACGGCGACACCGTGCCGCTTTCCACCAGCTTCGGCGTGACGCTGATCAGCCCGTCATCCGGGTCGGGGTCCGAGGTCAGCGAGTAGGCGCGCCAGTAGTAGACCCCATCGAGGACGACGCCGAGGCGCACATACTGGCCGGCCTCGTGCCCGAACCACTCGTATTGGGGACGGATCACGACGGTGGCGGAGTCGGCGCTGGCAGGCTCGACCCGCTCCACCCGCCCCCGCAATTCACGGGTGGTCCACAGCGGATTGATGAGCTCCAGATAGTCGTCCGGGCGGAGAGGGCTGAACAGGTGCCGCACCGCGCGCAGCATGAATCTGCGCACTACGGGAACTTTGGGACGAGCACCGCGTTCCGCCATGACGACCACCGTAACTATTCGGCACTGCTCGGGTCAGCGTTCCGGGCGCGATCGGGTGAGAAAATCCGTCGGCGCGAATACTCCTGATGTGATTAACGCTGTTGTTCTTCGGGTACCGCGTCGGGTTCAGCAGTGTTCCCGTCGCTCTCGCGAAGTGCTCGTCCCTGCTCGATGTACTTCTGGTACTTCTCCGCATTCTTGTCGGACACGCGGGTGTCGCGCGGCGGAAGCTGCAGTTCGTCTTCCGCCGGCAGTCCGGCTTGCAGTTCCCGGCCTCGCTCGAGTTCGGAATCGAGCTCGGCTCCGAACAGCAACGCCAAGTTGGTGATCCACAACCACAGCAGAAACACGATGACCCCGGCGAGAGAACCGTACGTTTTGTTGTAACTGCCGAAATTGGAGACGTAGAGACCGAAGAGAACCGACGCCACGATCCACGTCACGATCGCAAGAAATGCGCCCGCACTGATCCAGCGGAATTTCGGCTGCTTCACATTGGGTGTCACGTAGTACAGGATCGCGACCGCGACGACGACCACTCCCAGCACGAACGGCCACCGGGCAATGTTCCACACGGTCAGGGCAGTGTCGCCGAATCCGATGGCGTCACCGACCGAACGGGCAACCGGCCCACTCAGCGCCAGCATGACGGCCGCCACCGCCACGAGCAGGAGTCCGATCAGAGTGACCAACAGCATCAACGGTCGCAACTTCCACACCGGACGCCCTTCGTCGACCTCGTACATGCGGTTCATGGCGCGGCCGAACGCGCCGATGTAACCCGACGCCGACCATACGGCGCCGAGGAGACCGAAGATCAATGCCACACCGGCAGTGGGTGTTTGGACGAGCTGGGCGATCGGGTCCCGCAGGGTGTCCACGGCGGAGGAGGGTCCGAGGTCGTCGACGATCTGCAACACCGAATCTGTGGTGCGCTGTCCCTGTCCGAAAACGCCGAGAAGCGATACCAGCGCGAGCAGGGCAGGGAACAGCGACAGGACGGCGTAGTACGTCAACGCGGCCGCAAGATCGGTGCATTGATCGCGGCCGAACTCGTGCGCTGTCTTCCGCAGAACGTACCCCCACGACGGTTTCGTCAGATCCGCGGGCGAGTCCGGTTTGCGGGGGTCGTCGGGATCCGGTTCGGCTTGCTTTTCATCGACCATCGTCTTCTCCTACCCGGGAATCCCCTCCCGGAAACGGCGGCGGAACTGGGTTTCGCGGCTACGGCCGCGCCTCGTGCCTGGGTTGCCCATGCGTTCGACGGGACTCCTTCATTTCGGACTCGAACACGTGCCGACGGCCGCCGCACAGCTGGCCGCGCACGGTGGCCTCACAGTCCCGGAAGGTGGACCAGTAATGGTCGTCGAAGTCTTCGACGATCTGGAACGTCCATCGCCCGTGCAGGACGTTGCGGCCCACCAGCTCCTTTTCCACCTGCTCGGCGATGTCGTCACGACCTGCCTCACGCAGCTTCTGGACCGCCTCGTCCAGCATCAGGTCGGCGTGACCGATCAGCTGATGGAAGTCGTACAAACGTCCGCGGGCACGTTCCACCGTCTCGAGGGCCTCGGACAATTTGCCGGCCGCGGCGACCTCTTCGTCCGTCGCCTGCTTCGGCCTCGCATGGTCGGGGGGATTCGGGGTCTGCTGGTCTGTCATGGACTGCGTGTACCCGATCCGCCAGGCTCGTACCACCGACAGGGCGTGAATCGGCCCTTTCCGGCTGTTTCCGCCCGCAGGAACCGGGTAACGCGGAACAGACGAAGGGAGGATCCGTGCACTACATCGACAAAGCGAGAGAGCAGCTGGTCGACCTGGTCGGCAAGGTGGTCGACTCCACCGCCGGCAGCGGGAACAGTCAGACGTTGACGATCAGCAGGTCCCGCTCGGAAGTCGAACAGTTCTGGCGTGACCCCGGGAGATTGTCCGATGTGCTCGGCGATGTGGCCGAGGTTCGGTCGACCGAACCCAATAACTACGAGTGGACGCTGAATCCCGGCGCCGACGAGCCCACGAAGTGGAATACCACGCTGGTGGAAGACGACGGCAGGCTGCGGTTCGTCGGCGAGACGGGTGAGGACTCCACTGCCCAGGACTCCACCGACGATCCACCAGAGGTCGAGCTCACGTTTCGCGACGCACCGCACGATCTCGGTACAGAGGTGACGATCCGGGCGAAGACGCCGGTGCCCGACATTCTCACCGGCGCAGCGACATTCAAGGTTCTTTACCGAGCCCGCGCGCTCTTGCAGACCGGCGAACTGCCCACTCTCATGCATAACCCGAGCGCGCGTCAGGCCGCTCGTTGAACGAGGAGAACCCATGCGTGCACTGTGCTGGAACGGCGTCAACGATCTGAAAGTCGAGACCGTCGACGACCCCGAACTCGTCAATCCACACGACGTCATCGTGCAGGTACGGCTGACCACGACCTGCGGTTCCGACCTTCATTTCATCGACGGATACCTGCCGGGTATGCGGGAAGGTGACGTGTTCGGTCACGAGTTCATGGGCGAAGTGGTGGACGTGGGCCGCGAAGTGACCGACACCAGGGTGGGCGACCGCGTGGTCGTTCCGTCGTTCATCGGATGCAACTCGTGCTGGTACTGCGAGCACGACTTGTATTCGGTCTGCGACACGACGAATCCGAATGCCGAACTGCAGCAAGCGGTCTTCGGCTATCCCACGGGCGGCATTTACGGGAACACCCACCCGTTCGGCGGATATCAGGGCTCTCACGCCCAGTACATCCGCGTGCCGTTCGGCGACGTCAACTGTTTCACCATCCCCGACGGCATCACCGACGAGCAAGCCCTGTTCCTCTCCGACGCCGTCCCCACCGGCCTCATGGGCGCGGATTTCTGCGACATCTCGCCCGGCGACACGATCGCGGTGTGGGGCAGCGGGGGCGTCGGACTGATGGCCGCACACACTGCCCGTCTCCTCGGCGCGGAACGGGTCATCGTCATCGATCGTTATCCTGAGCGACTTGCGTTGGCACGTCGGGAGTTCGGTGCGGAAACCATCGACTACACGTCCGTCGACAGCGTGCAGGAGTCGCTACGCGAAACCACCGGCGGGCGGGGCCCGGACGCGTGCATCGACGCTGTCGGCATGGAAGGGCACGGCACCGGACTGCAGCAACTTTACGACCGCGCCAAACAACTGTTGAGGCTCGAATCCGACCGGTCCACCCCGTTGCGCGAAGCGATCCTCGCCTGCCGTAAGGGCGGGATCGTGTCTGTCCTCGGCATCTACGGACTGACGGACAAGTTCCCGATGGGTGTGGTGACCAACAAGAGTCTGACGATCCGGACGGCACAGCAACACGGTCAGCGGTACATGCCGCGGATGTTCGACTACGTCCAGCAGGGCGACCTCGATCCCTCATATCTGATCACCCACGACATGTCCCTAGAGGAGGCAGTGCGCGGATACCAGGTGTTCAAGAGCAAGCAGGAAGGGTGTGTTCGGGCCGTTTTCCGGCCGTGACAGCCAATGTTTCGGTGACTACTCGATCGGGCACGCAACAACTATGAGTATCGAAGATGGTCCTGGTGACACCCTCAACCCAGCCGAAAGCCTCGACCCCGACGACGTGCGGAACAACGACGGCGACGACGTCGTGGACCCGCCGGAGCACTGGAGCGAGGCCGACAAGTTCGGCATGACACCGCGCGAAGAGCGTGAAGGCGAGACTCTCGACGAGAAATTGTCCGAGGAAGAGCCCGACGTCGAGGTCGAGGTTCCGCCGGACATTCCCGTGGCCGCCGCACCGGACGACTCCCTGACCGAGGAGGACGTCGACCGAGTCCTCGACGACGACGTCGAGATTTCGGGCGAGGGCAGAAAGTCCGCGGAGGTCGTCGACGGCGTGATCGTCGAAGATTCACGGGTCGACAAAGGTCAGGTCGACGGCACTCCCGAGGACGGCGACTCGCTCTTTCCGATCGTGGATTGACAACGCACTCGGCACAGCGAACAAGGGGAAAGTGGATGAACGTGGCACAGGCGCCGGAGCGCGAACGGAGTTCGACCACAAGCGAGCGCTCACTGAACGGCTACGCGGCGACGATGGCCGCATACACCTTCGTCGTCGCCGTGGTCACGGTGCTCGGCGCTCTCACCAACCGGCAACTCCCGCGTGCCATGACCGTGCGAGAACTCGTCATCACCGCGTTTGCGGCGCACAAACTTTCCCGCACGGTGACCAAGGACGCCGTCACGACGCCGCTCCGCGCACCGTTCACCCAGCACGCCGGGGATGGGGGGCCCGGCGAGGTGATGGAGAAGCCGCAGGCCTCCGACGGTGTCAAGCACAGCATCGGCGAACTGCTGACCTGCCCGTTCTGCTTCGATGTCTGGGTGATCACCGGTTTCACCATCGGGCACGTCTTCGCCCCCCGGGCGACACGCATGGTGGCCGATGCGATGGCGGCTCTGGCCGGCGCGGACTTCCTGCAACTCGCGTACGCCACCGCCCAACAGGTGGCGGAAGGCTAGTTCGCGGCGCGGCCGGCGGACTCGGCCGTGAAGTTGTCGACGATGTCCGACGCGATTTCCCGCAGTTTCACGTTGCGGTGCTGCGAATACGTGACCAACTTGTCGAACGCCGTGTCCGCGTCGCACTGGAACGCCGCCATCGTCAGCCCTACCGCTTGACTCAGTGTGGTGCGAGTGTCCAGTGCGGTGCGCAGCTGATCGGTCTCGCGTTCACCGTCCGCGATGAGAGTCTCCCGGAACCACGACAATTCCAGGTGGACCCGGATTCGCGCCACCAGTTCGGCGGGTTGAAAGGGTTTGACGATGTAGTCGTCGGCGCCCTGACTCAAACCGTCGACTGCCGACTCGGTGCCCGCACGAGCAGTGAGGAGAACGACAGGGAGCCGCGCCGTCGACTCGTCCGCACGGAGTTCCTTCAAGAAGGTGATTCCGTCGCGTCCGGGCATCATCACATCGCTGAGAACCAGATGCGGTCGCCGATCCGCCAGGCGACGCCAAGCGGTATCCGCGTCCGGCACGGCGTCGACGTCCCAGCCTTGCCCCTCGAGCAGTCGGGCCAGGTAGGCCCGGAGATCGCTGTGGTCTTCGAGCAGCAGAATGCGGTACCGCGGCGCATCGTCGTCCGCTGCCGCAGGCACCGGGGAGGGCGAGACCGGCTCCCGCTGCAGTATCTCGCTGAGGTACGCAGTGGCGTCCACTCGTGCCGGGTTGGTGGAAACAGTCGCCTCTGCCCGCGCCGCGACGCGTGGCACACGGACCGTGAAGGTGCTTCCCCGTCCCGGCGTGCTGTCGAGGGCGACGGATCCGCCGAGCGCCTCGACGAGGTCCGCGACGAGGGAAAGTCCGATGCCCACACCGCCGCCGCTGTTGGGCGCTGCCCCCTCGACCCGATGGAACCGCTCGAACACCCGGTCCTGCTCGTCGGCCGGAATTCCGACGCCGGTATCGGCCACGCGCAAGAACAGATGGTGGTTTTCCTGCCGAAGTGACACGTCGACAGAGCCGCCGTCGGTGTTGTACTTGAGGGCGTTCGACACCAGGTTGAGGACGACCTTCACCCACATTTCCTGGTCGACGTCGACCAGTCCCACACCTTCGTCGATGTCGGTTCGGAGGAGAAGCCCCGCGTCCTCGGCTGCGGAGGCGAACATGCTCACACAGTCGGCGGTCAACCTGCCGATGTCGGTCGGTTCCGGTTTCTGCTCGAGTGTGCCGCCGGCGGCGGTGGAGATGTCCAGCAAGCCGTCGACAAGTCGCTGAAGCCGCTGCGCCGCCCGATAGGCGACGGCGATCGCATCGCGCCGTTCTTCGATCGACACCACACCGTTCTCTTCGCCCAATGTTTGCAGCGGCCCGAGGAGCAGCGTCAGCGGTGTGCGGAACTCGTGGCTGATGTTCTGGAAGAATCGCGTCTTCGCGGTGTCGAGTTCAGCGAGGGCTGCGGCGCGGTCTCGTTCGAACTCGAAGGCCAGAGCGTCCGACGTCAACGTCGACACCTTCGCGGCCACCAATTCGAAGAAGCTGCGATAGGCGTCGTCGAATGCGCGGCACGCGCTGATGCCGAGAACCAACAACCCCACAGGCTCGGAGTCGCCCGTCACCACCAGCGGATACACCCGCGCGTCGGCCGGGTGAATGCCCTCGCTCGCAGCGATGCGCAGCGGTGCGAGCTCCGTGCCCCGGTCCGTTCCCACGGCACCGACCAGGACCAGATCGTGCGACGCTCCGTTTCCAGCTGCTCCAGCGATGTCCTCCCGCAGATACATCACTGCCACCGGCACATCGTCGCTGCTGTCGGCCAGTACCTCCATGACCGCCTGGCACGAATCCGCGATCGGGTCGTCTCCGTCGGCGGTCGAGACCATGCCCAGCCGACGGAGCGTCTCCAATCGGCGTTCTCCGAGCACACGCGTCGTCACATCCGTCGTCGCGACGAAGACACCCGCCACGTTCCCGCCTTCGTCGTGCACCGGGCTGTAGGAGAACGTCCAATACGTCTCCTCCAAGTAGCCGTGACGTCGCAGGAACAACTGCTGGTTCTCCATGTACGTCGCTTCACCGCCCGCGAGTGCCTGCTCGGCGAGCGGTCCCAACTCGTCCCACACCTCCGCCCAGCACTGCGCACCCGGCTCGCCGACCGCGGCCGGATACTTCTCACCCAGTACCGGCGTGTAGGCGTCGTTGAAGATCTGCACCAGGTCGGGGCCCCACCACAGCAGCATCGGCACGGCCGACGGCAATACCGTGCGCACCGCAGCCCTCAGCTCGACAGACCAGGCCTCGACCGGTCCCAGCGACGTGGCCGCCCAGTTGTGGCGGCGAAGCCGTTCCCGCGTTTCACCGGGCCCTGCGAACAACCGTTCCGCAGACCAGGAAGCTTCACCCGAGGCAGTCACAATCCATGGACCTTTCGTCCACCGCCGGTTTCCCGGACCCATCCATTCCGTCCCAGAATCATGGCCCAGGTTCGACCCATCCCGCCACGCAGGTGGTCGCTACGGATTAACGGGAACGTGCTATCTGGGTGATTGCGGTGATTAGCGGCGGGTCGGGGCGCACCCCGTCACCGGTTGTCGATCACCATCATCAATGCCGTCGCACGAGCCCGATTCTCGATCGCGTCGACAGCGAAACCCAAGTGCCGGGACAGCTTGGTCAGCCGGTGCGCAACGCTGCTGTGGTGTAGGTGCATGCTCTCCGCCGCGGCGCGCAGCGTTCCCGACCGTAGATACACCCGCAGTGTCGCCAGCAACTCCGACCCCTGTTCGGAGTCGCGCAGTTCGGCAGCGCGAACGAGATCGGGAATCGCGGCGTGTGCGAAGGTCTGCCCCGCCACCAGTAGGTTGAGGGCGCCGAGGTCGTCCGCGTTTCCGATCGGTTCGGGTTCCGAGGCCTGACTACGGGCGAATTTCGCTGTACCGACGAGTGCGTTCGCGTCCGACGCCGGGGCCGCCAGTGAGAGACCCACCTGTACGGATCGGGAACGGGCCAGGTCGGCGAATTCCGGTGTCGGCACGAACGACTCCGCAACCAGCATCAGCGAGTCGCCGTCCACCTCGATCTCGGTGGAGCGGCCGGGTGCGAGCTCACCGGGCAGCGGTAGGCGCGCGCCCCCACCGGCCGTGTACACGAGCACACGGACGGGAGTCGACGGTTCGATCCGCAGTGCAGCGCACGAGGTAAGTGCCACCAGCTCGTCCATCGGAAAGAGAAGATTGCGTGTGTGCTCGGCGTCGGTGAGCACACGGCGCGGTTGCAGGATGATCGCCGCGGTCAGAGCCATCCGGTCGACGAGCATGTCGTCGAGCGGCAGACTCGCACCCGACCTCTCTATCCAGACAGACCCGACCACCACATCGTCGACCACGACGTCCTTCGATGCACTGGGCGCCAGCCGGGGCTGCGGAGACCACCGCCCGCGAGGATCACAGCGGCGCGGCTCGGAACTGCCGGACCACCCCGAGATGTCGATGCCGACGACGCAATCGGCCAGCGCGGCACTCGCCCGGAGCATCGAGGCGGTGTCCGCGCCGTGGCGGACCAGCGCGTCGAAATAGTCGATCACTCGTACCAGGCCCGCCGAGTCCGCATCGAGCTCGGCGAGCCGGTACATCAGTCCCTGCATCCAGCAACGCTACGAGGCTGGTGACACCACACGCAAGCGTCTACGCAGCGCGTCGAGCGCCTCCGCTATCGCGCGTTTGCTTACCTCCGCCGTCGCCAGCAATCCGGACCCGTGGAAGGTGCCGGGAAACGAATGCAGCTCCACGCTGATACCGGCGCGGAGCAGGCCGAGGGCGTAGTCGATCCCCTCGTCACGCAGCGGGTCCAATTCCATGGTGCAGAGATAGGTCGGGGGCAGGCCACGAAGATCGGTTGCGCGGGCCGGTGCCGCGTAGATCGACACATTCGGATCTTCCGGTCCCGTGTAGGACGTCCCGAGGTAGTACTGCCACGACAGGATCGCATTGGGGCGGTGCCACAACGGAGTGTCCACGAACGTCGTCATCGAGGCGGTGGTCAGCCGGTCGTCGAGCTCGGGAATGTCGAGGAGTTGGAATGCGACCGGGACGACGCCCTCGTCGCGCGCCCTCAGGACGGTTCCGGCGGCGAGCCCACCACCCGCGCTCTGACCACCGACCGCGATGCGGGAGGGATCGATTCCCCAGTCGTCCGCGTGGGCGTGGAGGTGAGTCAAGGCCGCGTAGCAGTCGTCGAGCGGACCCGGAAAAGGCGTTTCCGGAGCTAACCGGTATTCGACGCTTGCGACGGCGCACCCGAGTTCCCGCACCACCTCGACGCAGAAGGGGTCGCTGGAGGCCGCCGTGCCGATCGCGAACCCGCCCCCGTGGATCCACAGAAGAACCGGCAGCGGTCCCTCCGCGTTCTCCGGCGTGAAGAACCGGACACCGACGTCCGGGTCGTCGCCGAGACCTGGCACCGACAACTCCTGAACACGGACTCCGTCGAACGACAGATCAGCCAACAGGGAGCCGACCAGAGAGTCGAAGGTTGCCCGTGCTGAGGGCAGGTCGGAGAAATCGAGATTCGGGAGCATGGTGACCGCGGCCGCGAGTTCGGGGTCGAGCGTGGGAAATGATGTCATGCACCCAGCATGAGTCCGAATGTGGCGCAGGTCACCCAACAGCTGGAGGAAGTTGGCGAGGGAACGCCCGACGGGTGTCGGACGCCCCGGAACCCCGACCGACCTACCCGGCGATCTCGGCGTGCATCTCCCACACGATGACCTCGGCACCGGTTTCGGTAGTCAGTTGCTGACCTCCGCCGCCGCTGACCCGAACGGCGTCGCCCTCGCCGAGCACCCCGACGCCCTCCATCCATGCTTCACCGCGCGCCACGAACACGTGGAGGAACGGCGCGTCGGGCAGGGCGATCGGCGCCTGACCGGGTTGCATGCGCGCAACGTGCATTGCGGCGTACTTGTTCTTGATCCGAATCGCCGAGTGGTCGGCGTACGCGGGCATGCCCGACGCGACCGGCACCAGTCCCCCGGCCAGCAATTCGTGGTCGATCTCGAGTTGTTCGTAACCGGGCGTGATACCGGCTTCGTCGGGAACGACCCACATCTGGATGAAGTGCACCGGGTCACTGTGCTGGTCGGCATGGGCACCGGTGACACCGTCCAGACGCCAGGAGTCGTTCTTCTCGGAGTGCAAGATGCCGGTACCCGCGCTCATCCGCTGAGCCAGGCCCGGGTAGATGACCCCGGAATGCCCCATCGAATCCTGATGTACCAGCGAGCCCTGCAGCACCCAGGTGACGATTTCCATGTCCTGGTGTGGGTGGGTGTCGAAGCCCATCCCGGGAACGACGATGTCGTCGTTGTTGACCATCAGCACCCCGTGGTGGGTATTGGCGGGGTCGTAGTGGCGGCTGAACGAGAAGGAATGCTTGGAATCGAGCCAGCCGGCATGGGTCTTGAAGCGGTCGTCGGCCCGGCGGACATCCAATGGGGGACGAGTTACGGCAGTGGTCATGATCGGAGCACCTTTCGAGATGTCGGAGTGGTGGTTGTGGCGCTCTCGATCAGAGAACGTGTGACCCGTACATTTCCCCGAGCGGGTCGGCGATGAGTTCGAGGCGGGCACCGTCGGGGTCGCGGAAGTACAGCGAGACCTCGCTGTGCTCGATCAGCTCGACTCCGGCGTCGGTCAGCTTGCGGCGCAGGTGTTCCCACCGTTCGGGTTCGACGCTGATCGCGACATGATGCAGGCCGCCGAGAACCTCCTGATAGGGGCCGATGTCGAGTCCGGGGAAGTCGAAGAACGCCAGCAGGTTGCCGTTTCCGATGTCGAAGAAGAAGTGCGACGACCCGGGGTAGTCCCGATTCTCGATCAGCTCGGTGAGCGGAAACTCCAGCACATCCTGATAGAACCGCACCGTGCGCTCGACGTCCCCGCTGATCAACGCGGTGTGATGGAGACCGCGGGCCGACGACGCGGGCCGCGACGATGCCGGCTTCAGGTGCTCGGCACGGATTCGGTCGCGCTGCGCCGCGAACCCCTCGGAGCTCTTCTGCTCGGGTGTGGTGTTCATAGCCGTGTTTCCTTTCGCGAGGTGGCGACGAGGACGCCGGTCAGCTTTCGGCCGAGGGGGTGATTGCGTCTTCAACTACTTTGAGAATACCTCAAGTAGTTGCGCTGTCAACTACTCGGGGTATTGTTGATATGTGAAGACAACTCGGTGGCTCAGCGCGCAGGAACAACAGACGTGGCGTGCCTATCTCGACGCCACTCGCCTGCTCCTGCAAGCGCTCGATCGGCAACTCACCCGTGATGCGGGCATCTCGTTCACAGATTTCGAACTGCTCGTCGTCCTCTCGGAAGCCCCCGAGCGGCGACTGCGGATGAGCGAACTGGCAGAGGCCGTCACCACGACTCGCAGCGGGGTGACGCGGGCAATCAGCAGGCTCGTCGACGCCGGCTGGGTACGCCGCGTGGAGTGCAAGCACGACAAACGCGGAATGATGGCGGAGTTGACGGATGCCGGCGCCGACAAGCTCGCCGCCGCAAGCCCCGGACACGTGGCCGAGGTTCGCCGGAACATGTTCGACCTGCTCAGCCCGCGGGACGTCGCGATCCTCGGCCACGACTACAGCGAGATGCGCACCCACATGCTCGAGAACACCTGAACGGCAGATTCCATCCACCCGAACTCCCGAATTCCCACCCACCCGCAGTGTCACCGAGCAAGAAGGACGATCAATGACGCACTCCGACAACACCTCTCCCGCACTCGACACCACGGTTACGCACGTGCCCGATCGGCACCGCTACGAGCTCGGCGTCTCGGGACAACGGGTGGGGTTCACCGCATACCGCGACCAGGACGGTCGCCGCATCTTCTTCCATACAGAAATCGACGACGCATTCTCCGGCCACGGCCTCAGCTCCATCCTGGTCCGCCATGCACTCGACGATGTGCGCCGCTCGGGATTGCGTATCGTCGCGGTCTGCCCATTGGTGGCCGCCTATCTGAAGAAGCACGACGACTTCGAGGACATCACCGACCCGGTGACGTCCGAAATCCTCGCGTTCATTCGCTCGTCGACCCGGTAGTTTTACGTTTTAGTTGACATCGCAACGACATCCCCCTATTGTTGTAGTTGCAAGTTCAACTACTTCAGATTTTTCACCGCCCCGGTAGACCACTCTCGAGGAGTTCACCATGACCACCGCCATCACCACGCTGCCCGGCCTCACCGCAGGAACCTGGGCCATCGACCCCGTCCACTCCACCGTCGGCTTCTCCGTTCGCCACCTGATGGTCAGCAAGGTCCGCGGCACGTTCAACGACTTCACCGGCGCCATCACCGTCGCCGAGGACGGCACCGCCTCCGTCACCGCCGAGATCCAGGTTGCCTCGATCGACACCAAGAACGCCGACCGCGACGCCCACATCAAGTCGGCCGACTTCTTCGACGCAGAGCAGTTCCCCACCGCCGCCTTCACCTCCACCGGCATCCGCACCAAGGGCGACGACTACGTGGTCGACGGCAACTTCACCCTCCGCGGCGTCACCCGCCCCGTCGAGCTCGCGCTCGAATTCAACGGCGTCAACCCCGGCATGGGCAACGGCCCGGTCGCCGGCTTCGAAGCCACCACCGTCCTCAACCGCAAAGACTTCGGCATCAGCATCGACATGCCCCTCGAAGGCGGCGGAGCCGTCGTCGGCGACAAGATCACCATCAGCCTCGAGATCGAAGCCGGCCTCCAGGCCTGACACCACCCGTCTCGCTCATAGCGAGAGCGCGCTGAATGTCGCAGTAGCCCAGCGTTTCTGGGCTACTGCGACATTCGTGCGTCGAGCTGAAGAGGCGGGAACCCGGAACGCCGGTTCCCCGAATCGTCAGGTCAGCGGATAGAGGACCCGAACCGACCGCGGAAGCGGCTGTACCGCAATACCGCAACGTGTCGCCGCCGCCACGAAAGAGTCTGGCCGGGGGTCCAAGGGCCAGGGCGCTTCCCCGGCCGGACCGAATACTGCGGCCGCATTCGCCGCCGGGCCGGTCGTGAATCGCGTCTGATATCGGATGCCGTCGAACTCGACATCAAACGCCACCGCCCACGCCCGTGGGATGTCATACGGTGTCATCGAACACAACTCCCGCGTGAGCCCGAACGCGGCAGCCGCGCCGTCGCAGGTGTCCGCGAGGTCATGGGCACCCGGTACCCGCAAAGTCGACAGCACCCGCTCGGCCGCGAAGTCGTGGGCGATCACCCCGAGCGAGGCCAACGCCTCCCCCACCGTTTCGTGGATCGCCGTCGTCTCATCGAAGGCGACATAACACGTACCCCGCGGTGCGGACAGATCGAATCGTCCGCCACCCGAAGAAGAAAACCACCACGGTCCATTCGAGACCCGGTGACCACGCTTGACTTGCCGCCTCCCGGTCAACCGCCACCCGGGAAACCCCGTCAGCGTGCGCTTTCCGGGCACCCGCAGAGCAACGTCCTCCCTCACACCGCCCACCGCTGCACATCCGCGCGAGCCGCCGCCAGCACCGGGTCGACCCGGCCACCCTCGGTCAACCAATCCACCGCGGTCTTACCACCGAACGCGTCCTGCGGTGCCCGCAGCCACAGCGCACATGTCCACGGGTCCGCCCCAGCACGCAGAGCACGCCACACCTGCACCAGCGCCGGGTCGACAGTGCCGCTGCTGGTGAACTGCCACACCGGGTACACCCATTGGCCCTCCTCTAGTTGGCAGGCGATCACCGCCCCGGTCGCGACCTTCTTGCTCACCGCCTGACGACTGACATTCCACCACCGAGTCAGACCGGCGGTATCGTAGAACGGACCGACGAGCTGGTCATAGACATGGTGAATAGGGAGCGCAGCCGACATCGCATCTGCGATCGCCTGCACATCCGCGAACACATCAGTAGACACCCCAGCCGCAGCGGCCGCAGCGAACGTACGGTGCACCCGCTGCGACAGCTCCTCCATCAGCCGCTTCTCCTGCTCCACCAGCGACGTCACCGCCCACCCTCCCGTCAACCTTGTCAACCACGCTGGTTCCCCAAGGGTTCAACCACGTCAACCAAAAGAGTCGATGGCAGCGCTGAGTTGGTCGGTGAAGCTGCCACCACCGTGGCCGGCATCGTCGACGACGACGAGTCGACTGCTCTTCCAGAGGCGAGAGAGCTCCCACGCCGTGTCCAGCGGACCGGATACGTCGTGTCGGCCGTGGACGAGTACCGCGGGGATGCCCGTCAACCGGTCCATTCCCTCGCGTAGCTGGTTGTCTGCGAGGAAATGATCTCGACCCCAGTAGTGAGTGACCAAGCGTGCGAACACCATACGGAACGCAGGGTCGTGGTATCGGGGGTTCGGTGTCCACCCCGGTGCCAGGGAAACGTGGGTGTCCTCCCACTCGCACCACCGCAGTGCGGCGTTCTCACGAACGGCTGGGTCGGGATGAGCGAGCAGGCGTGCGTATGCGGCAGCAAGGTTGCCCCCGCGTTTGCCGTCCGGCACAGGTTCGACGAACCGTTCCCACTCGCGCGGGAACACCCTTCGCATGTCGCGGGTGATCCACTCGACCTCTTCGCGGGTGCCCGTGGTGATTGCACCCAACGCCATGCCGATCACACGATCGGGATGACGCTGCGCGTAGGCCAACGCGAGCGTGACGCCCCACGAGGCACCCGACACGACCCATCTGTCGATTCGGAGGTATTCCCGCAGTCGTTCGATGTCTTCGATCAGGTGCGCCGTCGTGTTCGTCGAGAGGTCGACGCCCGGATCATCCGCCAGTGGCCGGCTACGGCCGCATCCCCGTTGGTCGAACAGCACCGCCCGAAACGCATTGTGGTCGAAGAACCGGCGCATTCCGAGTGTGCAACCAGAGCCGGGGCCGCCGTGCAGATAGACCACCGGAGTTCCCGCAGGATTACCGACCGTCTCCCAATACAGGACCTGACCGTCGGAGACCTCCAGGAACCCGGAGTCGTAGGGTTCGACAGCTGGATACAGCGCAACCATGGATTCCGAAAATACGCGCTTCCCGAATGGGCCGGGCGTTCATTGCCGCGGGCAGTTCGATCGCTCATTCGGCGGCAGGTGGTACCTGATCCGGATCGTAGTCATCGATTCCAGCGGCAATCCTTTCTTGCTCGGTGCGGTGCTCCAGATAGTCATCATTGAGGCGGTCTGGGGACTTGCCGTGTTCACGTCGATCCCGTGGAGCTTGCTCGGTGGGATCGATCACGTCGTCGAGGTTGGGTTCGTCGGGTCGATCTGTCACAGTTCCTCCTCACATTCTTCCGTGCCATTCGCGTACCCCCGCCCGCGCTGTGAAACGACCGACCGAACTCGCTCGGCTCCGCGGGAGGGATTAGATACGGAACAGTGCCAGCCACGCCGTTCGTCAAGATGAAGCGGTCGTCGATCGGCGACGCGGGCGGCGGAGGCGAAGCCTGCTGTAGGCGACGACTGCGAGGACGACACCGATGAGCACCAGCATGCCGATGCTGAACAGCCACCACGACGGAACGTGTTGCCAGAGCGGGTCGTCCTCCGTGCCAGGGGAGTTGGTGCGCAGATCCGCCGTCGAGGCGGCGGCGGCGAAGCCCCAGCGGGACGGGAACAGCCACGACAACTGGTCGAGCACGGCGCGGCCGGTGATGGTGATCATGCCGCCGCACATCACCAGCTGCACCATGATCGCGATGACGAGCATGGGCATCACCTGCTCGTTCGAGCGCGCCACCGACGACAACGCCATACCGAGCACCACGCAGGCGCAGGTAGTGACGGCGATGTCCACGATCAGTTCGAGGGCGCCCGAGGGGATGACCGTCCCCGAACCGGGCAGCCCTTTGCCGACGAACACCACCGTCACCATCACCACCGACTGCACGACCCCCGCGGCGCAGAACACCACGATCTTCGCCGTCAGGTATGCGGATGGGAGCAGTCCGGCGGCGCGTTCGCGGTGGTAGATCAAGCGCTCACCGACGAGGTCGCGGATGGTCAGCGAGCAACCCATGAAAGTCGCGCCGAGAATCAGAACGACCAGGATTTGGTTCAACTCGCTCGACTCGGGTGGCGCCGGACCGAATCCGGTGTCGCCGGGCACGAGCACGGACAACCCGCCGAGGACGAAGGGCAGAAAGGACAGGAAGATCAGATATCCCCTGTCGGCGCGAATCAGCCGGATCTGCCTTCGCGACACGGTGCTCCACTGTCTCCACCTCGAGGTGTGCGCGGGGCTCCCCAACGGTCCGGGCGGCGGTGGTGGACCCACGTCGACCGAGGTGCGACGGGCGCGATACTCGGCGAACACCTTGTCGGGCTCGGCCGCGACCCGGGCGAAGACATCGGCCCAGTCGGAGCTGCCCAGCATCGACCCGACCTCGTCCGGCGGACCCACGTAGGCGGTCTTCCCGCCCGGTGCGAGGAGGAGAACCTGATCGCACATCTCGAGGTACGAGAGCGAATGCGTGACGATGACGACGACGCGGCCCGAGTCGGCGAGGCGGCGCAACGTACCCATGATCTGCCGGTCGAGCGCCGGGTCGAGGCCCGAGGTCGGTTCGTCGAGAATGAGGAGGGACGGCCCGGTGAGCAACTCCAGCGCCACAGATGCGCGTTTACGCTGACCGCCCGACAGGTGATCGACCCGCGTGTCCGCGTGCTCGGTGAGTTGCAGCTCGGCCAGAACCGACGCGATCACGTCCTCGCGGTCCGCCCGCGTCGTGTCCGGTGGCAGCCGCAGCTCGGCGGCGTAACCCAGCGCCTGCCGAATCGTCAATTGCCGGTGCACGACGTCGTCCTGCGGGACCAACCCGATGCGGGACCGCAGGACTTGATAGTTGGCGTGGACGCTTCGGCCCTCGAAGTCGACCACACCTTCGGTCGGGGTCAGTGAGCCGGAGAGAATGGTGGCCATCGTGGTCTTGCCCGCACCCGACGGGCCGATCACCGCGGTGAGCGTGCCCCGCCCTGCAATGAGATCCACTTCTTCGAGCAGTCGACGCCCGCCCTCGATGGTGAGTCCCACGCCGTGCACGTGCAGTCCGCTCACGGCCGGTGCCGTCGTTCGCCGCGGAACGAGCCGATCGCCCTCCACGCTGAAATCGGTGTTGCCGATCGTGACGACGTCACCGTCGTTCAGCCGGGCGCGGGTTACCCGGGCACCGCCGACGAACGTTCCGTTGACGCTCCCGAGGTCCTCGATCTCCAGTCCGGATTTCCGGGTATGGAGGACAGCGTGCCTGCGTGAGGCGAGTACGTCGCGGACGACCAGGTCACTGTCCGGCGCTCGACCCACCGTGACGGATCCGGCGGGTACCAATTGATCCTGAGGACGGGTCGGGACCGCGTCGTCACGCGGGGCCCCGACTTCGACCGTCGACTCGTTCCATCGCGGGCCGACCGCCTGCTGCGTCGCCTCCGGATCCTCGACGAAGATGCGCACCACGGGTCCGTCGGACGCATTGCCGAGGCGGACGGTGACGGGATCGGAGACGCGGAGCCTATCCCTGCGCTTACCGTCGACGAAGAACCCGTTCTTGCTGCCCGCGTCGACGAGTTGCCAGCCGTCGTCCCAGCTCAGGCGCGCATGCTCCCGCGACACCGCCGGATCGATCACCGTAACTTCCATCTGTGGGTCACGGCCGATGCGAACGGTTTTCCCCGCGTCGTAGCTCACGCGGGCGTGCTCGGTCTCGACCACCACCCGCGGGCTCCCGGTGTCCGCCGCGTCGTCCATAGCCAAGGCCTCCGTCAGCGTCGTCCGGCGTCCGGATGTCGACTCGTCCATCGTCTCACGCAGCCGCGGTCGCTCGCGGACGAAGCGATCACCAGAACCGGCCGGTCCGGCCGTTCAGATCCGCGTGATTGTCGCCAGCCACGCCGGTGCGCCGTCGTCGTCGTCGTCGTGGAATCTAGTCAGTATCCGGTCCGGCTCGATGGTGTCGATATTCCATCCGGTCCCGGAGTCGAAGGCCGCTCTCAGCTCGTCGCGACTGACGGGGTGCGGGCCGGTTTCCGGACCATCATCGCTGAAGCACAACACATACAGTGTTCCCTGATGCTCGGTCACCGACGCCAGACTCGCCACGTATCCGCGCCGCTCATCGTCGTCGAAGGTGTGAAACAGTCCGCAGTCGAGCACCGTCTCGAACATGCGCCCCACACGTTCCAGCTCGAACGCGTCCGCCACAGCGAAGTCGACCGCGAGTCCGCGATCGTCGGCTTTTTCTCGGGCGAGCACCAGGGCCGTCTCGGCCACGTCCACCCCCAGAACCGACAACCCGAGCGATGCGAGGTGCAGTGCGTTCTCGCCGCTCCCACAGCCCACATCGAGCACCGCTCCGGTGAATCCGCCAATGGATGCGAGGCGCACTATTGCCGGCTGCGCCCGGCCGATATCCCACGGCGCAGGGCCGTCGTGGTACGACGCATCCCAGGGCATCCCCGTCAGCCGTTCGTGGCTGGTGGGGCGGCGGTCTATGAAGGGATTTCCGTCACCTGTCATTGTTCTACTTCTCACCTCGTCAGCTGCGGTCGGCGCGCCTGTCGTCGAACGTGACCTGGATGTCTTCGTGGGCGACGGCACGTTGCGCCTGCGCCTGGTCGCTGAAGGTGCGCTTGTCCCCTTCGATGAGATCGACCTTGTCGGTGAACGGCGCGAGCAGGGCGCGCGGATGCAGATTGTCCACCCTCACCACATTGATCTCGACGCACAGCACGACCGTGACCCCGGCGAGGAACAGAAACGCCAACAGTCCCAGAACGATGGCGAATACACCGTTCGTGACCGAGGCGGTGCGTACCACGCTGCTGACATAGAAGGCACCGAACGTTTGCAGCATCTGCCACAGCACGGCCGCGGCCACCGCCCCGGGAACGACTTCTGCGTTGGACAACGGCCGTGCGGTGGTGAGCCGGAAGGCGAGAATGAAGATCCCGGAATTCAGGATCAGCGTGGCGACGATCAGAAGCACGCTGAGGGGTCCGTCGAGATGTGCGGCGGCACCGATGCCGGAGATCGCGGCGGTGCCGAGGACAGCCAGACCGATCGTGCCGAGGAGCAGCAAACCCTGACCGCGGGCGCGGATCGGGTCGGGCCGTTGATGGCGCGGCACCGACCACGCGGTGTTCATCGCGTTCTGGCACGCCAACGCGACGCCGAGACCTCCGTACAGGGCACCGACCACACCGATCACCAGACCGGCCCACCCCCCACCGATCCGGTCCTGGGTGGCGAGATCGGTCCCGATCGCCGGGAACTGGCGCAGCGCCGAGTCGATGATGTCCTGCTGCAGGCCCGGATTGCCGGCGAGAACGAAACCGAGAACCGTGGACAGCAGGAGCAACAACGGGAAAAGCGAGATGAAGCCGTAGTACGCGATCAATGCGGCGAGATACACGCCCTGATCGTCGAGGAACTTGTACAGCACGGCGATCGGGAATCCCAGCGCCGGGTGACGACGCTGAAGGGCGTCCAACCGCCTCGCAATGCTCATGGTCCTCATCTTGCCCTGGCAGGCGGCGGAAGGCGCAGGTAAGAAGCATGCTGCGCTCGGACACCAGTCAGCTCCAGGGATTCCGCCGATCCTCGCCGAGCGGCACGATCACCGTGTTCCCGGATGGTTGGCGCGGACGTTCACCTCGGCGAGCGTGACCGTTCGCTCGATTCGACGCTGCCGGGTGTCCGGCCTCTTCGCCTTCGCGATCCACTCCAGGATCAGCCGCCGCGACGACGGCGGAAAGGCTTCGAAGTTGTTGCGTGCGTCATTATTTCGATCGAGCAACGTGCGCAGGTCGTCCGGGACACTCTCGCCGTCCGGCAGCACCTGCCACGTTCCCTTGGCCATGGCCAGGTCGATCATCGCCTGACCCTGCTCGGTCATCAGACCGAGCTCGATCATTCTCGCCGCACGCTCACGATTCACCCGGCTCCAGAAACTCCGCTCGGTGCGCGGAGTGAATCGCAGCCGCGAACTGTGCGCATCGTTCTTGCGGTGCACACCGTCGATCCAGCCGAAGCACAGCGCCTGCTCGATCGCCTCCGCGTAGCGCACGCTCGCGGTGCCACTGTCCTTGTGGTGAAGGACGAGCCACACTTCCTTCTCGGACCGACAGTTCTGTGCGAGCCAGTCCCGCCATTCGGCGGACGTACTCGCGGACACGGTGCTCACCTCAGGCTCCTGTCCGGGATCCGAGGACGTCGAGGTAGTGCTGGTTGTACATCACGCCGAGGACGTTGCCGAACGGGTCGACGACGGAAGCGGTGACGAATCCGGGTCCGTGCTCGACCGGCTTGGCATGCACGGCGGCGCCCAGGGACAGCAACCGTTCGAAGGCGGCCTCGACGTCGTCCACCGCCCAGTAGGTGATTCCCGCCCCTGCCTCACCTGTCCGGCTCTCCGCCGCGAATCGACGGTCGATGATGCCCAACTCGTGCTGGTAGTCGCCGATCCGGAATTCGATATACGCGGGCGCTCCCTGCATCTCGCGCACGAAGTACGGCTCGATGCCGAGCAGTTCGGTGTACCAGTCCCGTGCAGCCGAGAGGTCGTCCGCGAAGAAGTTGACAGTGGTGAGTCCTCGCAACATGTGTGGTTCCTTCCATCGGTGAGTGACAAGAACCATCTTCCGCCCCAAAGTGCTCACCAAGTGAGCACTTTCTGGAGGAGACTTCAACTATGCGCGCAGACCGCCTCGTCGCCACCCTTCTACTCATGCAGTCGCGTGGCCGCGTGACCGCCGCCGAGCTCGCCGAGGAACTCGAAGTGTCCGTCGCCACTGCACGCCGCGACCTCGAGGCCCTGTCGGTGGCGGGCATCCCGGTCTATCCGCAACCCGGCCGCGGAGGTGGTTGGTCACTCGTCGGCGGCGCGCGCACCGATCTCAGCGGCCTGTCGGCAACTGAGGCGCAGGCCCTGTTTCTGCTGGTGGGTCCGGCCGCGGCTGTCTCGGACGAGGCGAAAGCGGCGATGCGCAAACTCGTGCGAGCCCTTCCGCAGACCTTCCGGGCCGATGCTGAGGCCGCTGCCAGCGCCACGATGATCGACCCGACCCGGTGGGGTGAGCGGGACCGCCGCCGACCCGAGAAGGTCAACCTTCTGCAGGATGCCGTGATCCGCCGACGCAAGGTACGACTGACGTACAACAACAGCGCCCGACAGCAATCCGAGCGGCTCGTCGACCCGTGGGGGCTGGTCGACAAAGATGACACCTGGTACCTGCTCGCCGGAACCGACAAGGGGCAGCGCACCTTCCGCGTCGACCGCATCGTTGCCAGCGAGCCCACCGACCACCCGGCCGAGCGGCCCGACGACTTTGCCCTCGCCACCGCGTGGGAGCGGATCGTCGGGCAGATGGAGGAGAAGCGGTCACGCACGTGGGCCACCGTTCTCATCGAAGCGCGGTTCGTGCCCATACTCCGCGACCACTTCGGCCGCCACTGCCACACCGACGCCGAGCTCGACGACGGCCGCGTCCGCGTTCGCCTCGCCGCACCCACCCCGCTGGATATCGCCCGCAACCTCGCCGGGTGGGGTGTCATGGTCGAGGTTCTGGACCCATCATCGGTGCAATCCGAACTCGCACGGATCGGCGGTGAACTCGTCGGCCGCTATGGTCCGGGTTGATCATTCCCCGGACGATTGGGTCGGGGCCGACGTCAGTGCCTTCGCGGCGCACGGCGGCGAGTGACATCGGCGACGACGTCGGCGAGTGCCTCGTCGATCACACCACCGCTACGGGCGGTCATCGTCGTCCAGGATGTCTGCACGGCGCAGCCGTCACCATCGGTGATCTCGTTACGAAACACCAGGACATCTTGTCCGTGCGACTCCCGGAACGACTCGAGAGTCGACTCGCAGTAAAGCTGGTCTCCCACCCGAACAGGTCTGTGTACCACGATGCGCTGGTCGGTGTGCAGAACCTGACTCAAATCGTATACCGTCACGAATTCGGTGAAAAGATGCTGCTGGACAATGGAACCCAGAATCGACGTGAACGTGATCGGCGCGATCAACGTTCGATAGCCGAGTTCCGCGGCACCCTCCTCGAGGTGGTGCGCCGGGTGATCGTCGTGCACTGCACCGGCGAACTCGCGGATCTTCTCGCGCCCGACCTCGTAGTAACCCGGCATTCGATAGGTGTGCCCGACCAGTGCCGCAACCTGGTCGCTCACAGTCAATTCGGCTGTCATAAGGCGAGGCTGAACTGCATGACGTCGATGTAGCCGTCGCGGAAGTAATTCGCGCAACCGCTCAGGTACTTCATGTAGGTGTCATAGGTCTGCTGCGAGGCGGCCCTGATCGCCTCCTCGCGGTGCTCGGCCAGGGCGGTGGCCCACGAATCGAGCGTCCGCGCGTAATGCTGCTGCAGCGGCTGTATCCGCTCCACCCGAAATCCGGCCTTCTCCGCACCTGCCACCACCCATTCCGGTTCCGGCAGTTGACCCCCCGGGAAGATCTCGTGCTGAATGAACTGTCCGAAGAGTAGAACCTCCCGATTGATAGGCAAGCCCAGCTCTCGGATGCGGTGGCGGTTGATCTGAGTGATGGTGTGCAGCAACATTCGACCATCTTCGGGCAGTATCTTCCGGCATCGCTGGAAGAAGGTGTCGTAGCGTTCACGCCGAAAGTGTTCGAAAGCACCGATACTGACGATCCGGTCTACCGGCTCGTCGAAATCTTCCCAGCCCTCGAGGCGCACCTCCGCCGCGAGATCACCGAGGGGCAGCCGCGAGAATTCCTCGTTCACGTGCTCGAACTGGTTACGGCTCAACGTCAACCCGATGACGTTCACCTGGTACCGGTCGATCGCCCGCAGCATAGTGGACCCCCAGCCACACCCCACGTCCAGCAGCGTCATACCCGGTCGCAGATCACATTTACCCAACGCGAGGTCGACTTTGGCGATCTGCGCCTCTTCGAGACTCATCTCATCACGTTCGAAATACGCACAGCTGTAGGTACGAGTGGGATCGAGGAACAGAGCGAAGAACTCGTCGGAGAGGTCGTAATGGGATTGCACATCGGCGTAGAACGGGGTCAGCTTGTCCACTGCGCGACCCACCTCTCGTGATCAGTGCAGAATGCACCAACGTCGAGCTGGCTGCTTAGCTCACGAACCTTCACTGGAGCGATGACGTCGACCCCTCGGAGACGACGCCACCGTCCGGCTGATCTCAAGATACCCACTGCGTGCTCGGCCCGCGACCGGAACTCCATGAAAATGTGCGTTGGGCACTCCGCTCCCGCGCCGCTGACTCAGTGTGTGGTCAGCGATACCTCCGTGGTGGCGGTGGTGTGTACCTCGGCGCGCTCCACGCGCAGGCGCGAGACCGCCAACGCGGCGAGACCGAAGGACACGGCGACGAGTACGTAGAGCTGAGCCGGGGACCAGTGCAGATCGAGCAGGGCCCCCGCAACGATGGGTGACGCGATCGCTCCGATCCGGCCGATACCGATACCCCACCCGACGCCCGTGGCCCGGACCGCGGGGGCGTACACCGAGGGTGTGATGGCGTACAGGCCGGCGATACACCCGTTGACGAACACGCCGATGAGAGCACCGAGGGCGAAGGCGAGCACGATGGTCGCAGTGGTCGGCACGAACACGGTGAGCAGCACACCCGCGACGAGCATGTAGCCGATCAGTACCCGCTTCAGTGCGAACCGGGCCGACAACGCCCCGAGCAGAGTGGCGCCGAAGATGCCCCCGAGGTTGAGGAGCACGCCGCCGGTCACGCCCTGATTCGCCGACATACCGGCCTCGACCAGGAGCTTGGGGGTCCAACTGGTGACGAAGTAGAACCCGAACATCGCCATGAAGAACGCCGACCACACCAGCAGGGTGTTGCGACGCTGCTGCGGTGCGAGCAACGCCCGCATCTTCGATCCGCCCTCGGCGGCGTCCTTGACCCTGGGAGCCGGCAACACGGTCAGACTGTCCTGACCGACCTTCGCGGCGAAGGCGTTGATGCGCTCGAGGGCCCTGGCCGGGCGGCGTTCGAGGAGGAAGTCGATCGATTCGGGCAACCGCAGGTAGACGACGGGAATGATGGCAGCAGTACACAATCCACCGAACAGGAACACCGACCGCCATCCGTAGGACGTCTGCAGGACCACCGCGATGATGCCACCGAGGGTGGCACCGATGGCGTAACCGGTCGAGTTGAGGCTCACCGCCAGACCGCGCCACCGCGTCGAGGCGTACTCACTCGCGATCACGTTGCTGCTGGCCAAGATTCCGCCGATGCCGATGCCGGTCAGTGCGCGCAGCAGCCCGAGTTGCATCGCGCTCTGACTGATCGCGGACAGCAACATGCCAGTGGACGCCAGCACCAGGCACAGCAGGATCATCGCCCGCCTGCCGATGGTGTCCGCCCAGGGCGCGAGGAACAGCGATCCCGCCGCCATACCGAACAACCCGGCACTGAGCAGGAGGCCGAGGACAGAACCTGACAGTGCCCATTCCTTCGACACCGACTGCGCTGTGAATGCCATTACCAGCACATCGAAGCCGTCGAGGACGTTGAGTAACACGCAGATCGCGACCGCTCCCCACTGGTACCGCGTCATCGGACTCCCGTCGATACGCTCACGCAAGTCGAACGTCATCTGATCTCTCCCTTTTCTCGGCAGCTCAGCGCTGCACGGTCGTGACGCGTACCGGCAAGGACTTCCAGGAACGCAACGTGTTGTTGAGGTGGCGCCGAACCGGGCCCACGATGTCGATCGACTCCACCCGGGACGCCAGCGCTGTCAACAGCGCCTCGGATTCGAGCCTTGCCACGTGCTGACCGACACATTGATGGATGCCCATTCCGAACCCGACGTGCCCGGAGGGGTTTCGGGTGAGATCGAAGGCGTCCGGGTTGTCCCATCGGCGAGGGTCCCGGTTTGCGGCACCGAGGAACATCAGGATCTTCTTGCCGTCCGGGACGACGGTCCCCGCAATGTCGATGTCGCCGGTGGCGGTGCGGAAGAACGTCTGGACCGGCGACTCCCACCGCACCGCCTCGTCGAAAGCGGTGCGCGCCAGAGCGGCGTTCTGCCGCAGCAGCGCCCACTGGTCGGGGTGACGCGCGAACGCGTAGAGGACCGCGGCGAGCCCGTTGACCGTGGTGTCGACGCCCGCCGTCAAGAGGGAGCGAACCACGAGCGGTGCCTGCTCGTACGTGATGTCACCGCGATCGGCAGCCGCCCAGATCTGCGCTCCGAACCCGTCGTCGCCGAGTACCTCGCGGCGGCATCGGTCAGCGACCCAGGCCGACAGTTCGGCCACTCGGGGTGCACCCCGCTCCACCAAACTGTTGACGGGACCGAACGCATTGAACGCGTGGTCCCCGTAGGGCAGCAAGTTCTCGCGGCCCTCCTCGGGAAGTCCCACCGCGTCGGGAAAGACTCGGAGCGGGAACGCAGCGGCCAGATCGGTGACCGCATCGAACTCTGTGGACTCGAGTAGCCGGTCGACGAGCACTTCCGCGTCGGCGAACCAGGCTGCGCGCAGTTTCTGCAGTGCGCGGGGTCCGAGAATCTTGCTCAACACGGCCCGTGGTGCGTCGTGGTGCGGGGGATCCGCTTCGAGCAGAAGGCTCGGTGGCCGCCACGGCTGCTCGTACCGGAAGTTGGTCAACCCGACACCGGCGGCAGACTGGAACGACTGCCAGTCGGTCAGTGCGGTGTGGACCTGTTCGTAGCGCCCCATCGCGAACACGTCGTACCGACTCAGGTAGACGACGGGGCCGGCATCACGCAGCTGCGCTTGAAACGGCAACGGATCTTCCAGGACACCCAGTGCGAACGGGTCGGCGTCGCTGACGGGGAGGGTGGGGGCAGGGGCGAACATCGTCACGGTAAAAGTCCTTCGCTGGTAGTCAGAGGTCGAGCACGAGACGGTCGGAGCAGGACCGGGACACGCAGATGAACATGCAGTCGGCGGCGGACCGCTCTTCGTCGTCGAGGATGGAATCGCGATGATCGGGTTCGCCCGCGAGGACGGTGGTCTCACAGGTTCCGCAGGTGCCCTCGCGGCAGGAGGACAGAACGTTGACGCCGGTTGCCTGCACGGCATCGAGCACACTGGCACCCGGTGTCACCGTGACCACCGAGCCGGAACGGGCCAGTTCCACCTCGAAGGCTTCGTCCCGAACCGGTGCGCCACGTTGCTCGGGCACGAACCGTTCCGTGCGCAACTTCCCGGCAAGCCAACCGGCGCAGAGTGATTCGGTGGCTACGAGGAGAGACGACGGCCCGCAGACGTAGACTTTCGCATCGGTGCCGGACAGCGCGCCGATCCAGGACGGAAGGTCGAGACGACCTACCTCGTCGTGGGGTGCGACGACGACCCGCTCACCGTAGGACTCGAGTTCCGCGAGGAACGCCATCGACCCACGGGTACGTCCACCGTAGAGCAGCTGCCAGTCGATCCCCAGAAGGTCCGCCTGGCGGATCATCGGGATGAGCGGGGTGATACCGATTCCGCCGGCGATGAACAGGTACCTCGGCGCGGGAACCAGCCGGAAGTTGTTGCGGGGACCGCCGGTACCGACGAGATCACCCACTGCGAGCCGATCGTGGATGAAGGCAGACCCTCCTCGTCCGTCCTGCTCGCGCAGTACCCCCACCCGATAGGTGTAGGCGTCCCATCGGTCGCCGCACAACGAGTACTGGCGGGTCGCACCCGAGGGCAGCATGACATCGATGTGGGCGCCCGGTGCCCAGTCCGGCAACCGTCGGCCCGCCGGGTGCCGCAGCGTCAGCGCGATAACGTCTTGCGCTACGTCCTCCTTCGCGACGACTTGCAGGGTCGCGTCCACCGCGGCGCTGGGGGCGATCACATTTTCCGGCATCTGGCACTCCTCGATCTGGCTGTCCGTCGAGGATCATCGACAGCCGGATATCGGCACCACACCACTTTCAATAGTTGAAAGTAAATCTGTAAGCCGGGTCACTACGGTGCGTGAACGGTGTCTGCCATCACCCGCGAGATTCCCCGTGCCGCCGCCTTGAGGGCCGGGATCTGCGCGTAGGCCATCTCGTTGGGCACGACGACCGACAGCGCGGCAAGAACCCGACCGGACGGGTCTCGGATAGGAACCGCGACCCCAGTTGTGTTGGGGTAGATGTGACCCGCACACAGGATGTAGCCATGCTTGCGCACATCGGCCAGTGCGGTTCGCAACTGGCGCTCGGTGCGGATCGTCCTGTCGGTGAAGACCTTCAACGGCTCGCGCAGAATCCGCTCCTGTAGTTCGGCCGGCCCGTGCGCGAGCAGAACCAGGCCCGACGACGACGCATGCAGGGGCATGCGACCGGCGATGCGGGTGTAGTTGACCACGGCACCGGGCGCACTGAGTCGCTCAATGAAGAGCACTTCGTCGCCCTCGAGCACTCCCAGCTGTGTGTGTTGTCCGACCACCGAGTGAAGGTCTTCCATGAAAGGCATCGCCGCCTCCCTCAGTCCGAGAGTCGGCGATGCCCGGGATGCCACCTCCCACAGCCGCACCCCGATCCGCACACGGCGATTCTCCCGCTCGAGCCAGCCGCACCCGACCAGCTCGTCGATCAACCGCGAGGTGGTGGACAGGTGCAAGCCCGATCTGCGAGCTATCTCCGACACCGTCAGCAGGGAATCATCCGAGTGGAACGACTCCACGATCCGCACCGCCCGGGCCAGAACCGACTCACCGGTGTGCACACGCGCCATGTCACCAGTGTGCACCGAGAAGAATCCGGCGGAGGAAACTGCACCACGCACGGCAGAGCGGCGAGATAGGTTTAGTCCGCACAACCCACACGGATCGAGGGGGCCGCCGTCATGCGCAATCACCGTTCCCACTGTCTGGCCGCACTTCTGACTCTGGTGCTGTGCACCGCGTTCCTCACCGCCTGCGGCTCCACCTCCGCACCGTCCGCGCCCACCAGCGCGCAACCGTCGGCAGGGCCGCAGATCACCGTGGTCCCGGCCGACGGGGTGGCCGCGGTCAAACCGCTCGATCCGGTGTCGGTCGACACCACGGGCGGCACTCTCGAGTCGGTCACGATGACCAACGACGAGGGCCGGGTCATCGACGGCATCTTCACCCCCGACCGCGTGTCGTGGAAGCCGGGCGTACCCCTCGGCTACGGAAAGACCTACACCCTGGTGATCACCGCAGTCGGCGATGACGGCGCCCGTAGCGATCGAACGAGCACTTTCACTACCGTGCGGCCCGGCAATCAGACCAAACCCTCGTTCCTGACGACCGGGGGCAACCTCCTCACCGACGGCGGCACCTTCGGCGTCGGCATCGTGATCGTCACCCATTTCGACGAGCCGATCACCGACCGCGCAGCCGCCGAACGGGCACTGAGCGTCGAAACGACGCCGCCGGTGTCGGGCTCCTGGTATTGGGCCGACGATCAGAATGTGCACTGGCGCCCGCAGAACTATTACGAACCCGGCACCAAGGTCACCGTCCGCGCGAATGTCTACGGAAAACCTCTCGGTGAGGGTCTGTTCGGTCAGGAGGACGCGACCACCTCCTTCACCATCGGAGACGCCCACATTTCCGTGGCCGACGACACCACCAAGCAGATCACTGTCACCGACAACGGCGAGGTGGTCCGCACCATGCCGACGTCGATGGGCATGGGCGGAAGTGAAGTCGTCGGCGGCCAGACCCTGACGTTCTGGACCCAGCCGGGCATCTACACCGTGATCGACAAGGCCAACCCGGTGGTGATGGATTCCTCCACCTATGGGCTCCCGGTGAACTCCCGCCTCGGGTACAAGGAGTCGATCAACTTCGCAACCCGCATCAGCACCGACGGCATCTACCTCCACGAACTCGCGGACACCATCTGGGCTCAGGGCAACACCAACGTCTCGCACGGATGCCTGAACCTCAGCCCCGAGAACGCCCGCTGGTTCTACGACTTCTCCCGCCCCGGCGACATCGTCGAGGTTCGCAACACCGGCGGCGCTCCCCTGGAGCAATGGCAGAACGGTGACTGGAGCGTGCCCTGGGATCAGTGGCTGGCGGGCAGTGCGCTGCGCTGACGCTTCGACGTGGCAGTTGGTGCAGCGCCGCCGGCCGCCGGCGCCTCCGTCGCCGTTTTCGGGCTCTCCGAAGTCGTGGTACCTGCAGTGTCGGGCTCCGCCGGCGCCTCAGTTGTTCCTTGGCCGGGCTTCAGTTGGTGCAGTAACAGGGCGGTACCGCCGGCCGCCGCAACGAGAGGCCACTCCACCACGCCGGTCAGCGCGACAGCCCCCATCGTCATGACGGCTGCTGGAGTGGAATGGCTGCCGCGACGAGCGCCCTCGACTGCCCCCTCCCCGGCCCCTTTGACAGTGCCGACGACGCTACCGATCGCGGCGCCACCGATCGCACCGAGAGTGGCCGTCGCGGCATCACCGGCTCCGGCAACCACCCGAACGGTGTTGTGAACGATGTTCATGACATTCACCAAGTTTCGCGACAATCCTCATGTCGCTGATCGATCCGAATAGGACTTTCCCTGAGTACCCCACTCCTGTTTCGGTGAACACGCTGACCGGCAGAAAGATCGCTCACTTCCGGGTGTCGGGCGGTGATGACTTCCCGGGAAGAGCGCCGCGGCGGATGTCGCCAGGCGCGGGGAGCGGTGCCGGGTCGCGGATGCGTTGGGCGGAGTCCAGCAACCAGGGGATGCTGGTCACCATCACACCGGGCGTGTACAGCAGTCTGCCCTTGAGGCGTAGTGCGCTCTGATTGTGCAGAAGGTTTTCCCACCAGTGCCCGACGACGTATTCGGGAATGTAAATGGTGATCACCTTCCGCGGGCTGTCGCGACGTATCGTCTTGATGTAGTTGATGATCGGGCGGGTGACTTCGCGGTAAGGGGAAGCCAGCACCTTGAGCGGCACCGGAAGGTCGTGCTTGGACCATTCCTTCTGTAGGCGGGGCGTGTCCTCGCTCTGCACGGTCACAGCCTCGATGATCGAAGGCTGAGTTGCGCGGGCGTAGGCGAGGGCGCGAGCAGCAGGTTTGTGTAGTTGCGAGATCAAGACAATGGCATGCACCTCGGACGGCAGATCGAAACTGTCCTCCTCGAGGACGAGCGCGGCCGACACACGATCGTAATGCCGGCGGATGCCCTTCATCAGAGCGAAAAGGATCGGCATCGCGATGACTACCAGGTAAGCGCCCTGGGTGAACTTCGTGACGGTGACGATGATCAGCACCAGCCCTGTGAGCACACAGCCGATTCCGTTGACGGCACGTCGCAGGTGGATCCTGTGCCGCTCGGCGCGATCCGGTGTGGTGCGCAGGAGGCGGTTCCAGTGCCGGACCATCCCGGCCTGACTGAGGGTGAAGGAAGTGAACACCCCGAGGATGTACAGCTGGATCAGGTGGGTAACCGAGGCGTCGAAGATGACGATCAGGGTGCCGGCCGCGAGCGCCAGCAGGATGATGCCGTTGCTGAACGCGAGCCGGTCGCCACGAGTATTGAGCTGGCGGGGCAGGTAGCGGTCGCGGGCCAGTATCGAGGCAAGCAGCGGAAACCCGTTGTAGGCAGTGTTCGCAGCCAGGATGAGGATGAGCACGGTGGCTGCCTGAATATAGAAGAACCCCACATTGGTGCTTCCGCCGAACACCGCGGCGGCGATCTGAGCAATCACTGTCCGCTGCGGATCGGTCGCACAATCTCCGGCGAACCCGATGAGGTCGCAGGTGTTCTCCGCGATTCGGACCTTGCTGATGATGGCCAGTGCGGTGACGCCGGAGAACATCACGATCGCGGTGGCTCCCATTGCGACGAGAGTTTTCGCGGCGTTGGCGCTCTTGGGCTTGCGGAAGGCAGGCACCCCGTTGGAGATCGCCTCGACCCCCGTCAACGCCGTACAGCCGGAGGAGAAGGCGCGCAGGGCGAAGAAGATCAGTGCGAGGCCGGTGAGTCCCGAGTGTTCGGCAGTGATCGTGTAGGCGGCGCTCTCCGCGACGGGCGGATTTCCGAACGCCGCCCGGATCAGCCCGGTGACGATGAGCACGACGACGCCGGCGATGAAACCGTAGGTTGGTACAGCGAACGCCTTGCCCGACTCGCGGACCCCGCGCAGATTGATCGCGGTCAGCAGGACCACGAAGCCCGCCGCCAACGCCACTCGATGCTCGTTCAGGGACGGGGCAGCGGAGATGAGGTTGTCGACCCCCGCTGCCACCGACACCGCCACCGTCATCACATAGTCGACGAGCAGGGCGCTGGCCACGGTAAGGCCGGCCGACGGTCCCAGGTTGCGGTTGGCGACCTCGTAGGATCCACCGCCGCTGGGGTAGGCGAAGACAACCTGCCGGTAGGAGAGCACAACCACCGCGAGGAGCACCACCACCGCTGCACCCAGGTACGGCGTGAGGTAAAGGTACGCAAGCCCACCGAGCGACAGGATCAGCAGAATTTCCTGGGTCGCATACGCCACGGACGACAGTGGATCGGACGCGAAGATCGGCAGCGCCAGCCGCTTGGACAGCGACTGCTCGCCGAGGCGTTCGCTGCGCAACGCACGGCCGAGGACCAGCCGCCGAGCCGCGTGTACAGCTTTGGACACTGCCGAAGCGTACGTCCTCGGCACACGGTTCCGGCGGCTCTTCTAGCCGAGTGGCTCAATCCGGAAGACGGCACACCGGGGCGCGGCGGCTTCGAACGCTTCCGGCGACGCATTCTCGACCGTTCCGGCCTTCAGGAACATCGAGACGCCATGTGGCATCTTGACCGGGAACTCGCGCAGGATCGGTCCCCGCTCCGACACCGGCAGGGCCACGAGCCGCACCTGCTCGCTGTGACGGCCACGGGTCAACGTTCCCCGGCCTGCCGCCTCCGCATTTCTTGCCCAATCCGATCGGGCATATCCGGCGACCACGTACCTCGAGCCGTCTACCTCGTACGGTGACACCGGCGTCGACCGCGGCTTACCGCTCTTTCGCCCGGAAACGGTGAGCGTCGGCATCGGCATAGCGATCCCCAGGTGATGCAGACCGATGATCACCATGTTGACCCAGGGCAGGTACCACGGGGGCTTCACGGTGTCGGGCGAGTGTTCCATGTCGTTCGGCCTCCACTGATGATGTACCGCGTGGGTGGAAAGAAAACTGCACGGTTTGGTACTCGCAAGTAGTGCAAGATCAATCGTAACCTGCACGGCGCAATGCAATTCCCGGCGAGGTCGTGTGCTTCACCACGATCGATAGCGAAGGAAGCTTTCATGGGCATGCGCGACACAATCAACGGTGCACTCGAAGTAACGCGCCTCGCCTTCGACGCAGCCGCTGCCGTCGCATCCGTTGTCGTTGCCATTCCCATCGCGTTCGCCATCGGCGAGGCCACCACCATGGCGCGGGCCGTCCGAGGTGACATCACCCCCGCTGCAGCCGATCGGTCGGCCGACGGCAGTACACGTCTGCACAGCGCATCGGACATCGCCCCCGCTCCACTCGTCCTCCGAGGCGACGCCTACCGCGAGAACCGACCGGCACGCGTCCTCTCCGTTCGGCGAGACAGCTGACTCGTCGCCATTCTTCGCCCGCTACGGCGTGCAACCCTTGAGTGCCCGCAATCGACAGTGCTTGCCTTCTCTGTGAGGACGATCACTATCGAGAGGAGCTCAGGGATGAGCATCGAAGGCAAAGTCGCTCTGATCACGGGAGCAGGGCAAGGCATCGGGCGGGCAATCGCGTTGCGTTTAGCAGCGGACGGCGCCGACATCGCACTCGTCGATGTCAACGGCGACCGTCTGCACGCGGTGGCCGATGAGATTCGCGCCGTGGGGTCGAAGGCAATCTCCGTAGTTGCCGATGTGACCGACCGAAGCCAAGTCCAGTCCGCTGTCGATCAGGCCGAGCACGAGTTGGACGGCTTCGACATCATCGTCAACAATGCGGGAATCGCGCAGGTGAATCCCCTCGCAGACGTGCAGCCCGAGGAAGTGTCGCGAATTCTGGCGGTCAACGTCGAGGGCGTGGTGTGGGGTATTCAAGTCGCGGCAGCCAAGTTTCGGGCGCGGGGGCACGGCGGCAAGATCATCAACGCATCGTCGATCGCCGGTCATGAGGGCTTCGCGATGCTCGGCGTCTACTCGGCGACGAAGTTCGCGGTCCGCGGGCTGACACAGGCGGCGGCCAAGGAGTATGCGGCCGACGGCATCACCGTCAACGCGTACTGTCCCGGTGTCGTCGGTACCGACATGTGGGTCACCATCGACGAGCGGTTCGCGGCCCTCACCGGCACACCGAAGGGTGCGACGTTCGAGAAGTTCGTCGGCGGTATCGCTCTCGGCCGTGCCCAGACTCCTGAGGACGTCGCGGCCTACGTCTCCTATCTGGCGGGACCTGATTCCGACTACATGACCGGGCAGGCGGGCCTGATCGACGGCGGGCTGGTGTACCGCTAGACCACCACCCCTGTGAGTACTTATTAACCAGCGGCGGTTAATAAGTACTCACAGGGAGGTGCGGGCTGCCACTACTGCCGGCGACACCGAATGCGGAAGCAGCCGAGTACGGTCCTCGGGTAGGCGCACGTCCAGCGTCGCGGCCTCGTCGAACCGATAGGGCTGTCCCAGAACAATTCCGGGAAAGTGGCGACGCAAACGCGACATCTCGGCTCGTACCGTCATCGCACGACCGCTGTCGCCGAACAGGTCGTCGGCCAACTGCGCGGCCGTGCGGCCGTCGCGACTCCGGGTGAGGAGAAAGAGGATCTCCGCATGTCGCGGTGTCGGCTCGTGCGCCCAGGATCCGAAGACGCTGTGCACGTGCGCGATCGGGTGTTGCGGTCGAGTGAGGTCGAGCCGCACGAGCGTCCGCGGCGTTGCCTCGCGGTCCGAGTTTCCGACCGGGCGCACCAACCACCCACCGGGAAGCGGTTCGACGTCACACGAGCCGAGGTCAGGCATCCACGCACGCCCCGGGGTCATGTCATCGGGCAACAGCAGTCGCGGACGGAACGGCGACGACGCGATCGCGGCCGTCCATCCGTCACTGTCGACTGCCAAGGCGGGACCGGACATTCGCGACAGCATCGGCGCCGCGACAGCCCGCAGCCGGTCGAGGTGCTCCCGGTGTGTCTCTCGCAGATGCGATTCGGCGAGGCGCGCGACCGCGTCGACGAGTGCGAGTGTGGCCGGGTGCACGGTGCCCACGGGACCGCTGACGTCGACGACACCGAGGACACGGCCCGTTCGGGGATCGCGAATCGGCGCTCCGGCGCAGGTCCACGCGTGATGACTGCGCACGTAATGCTCGGCCGAGAAGATCTGTACGGGTCTGCGTGAGGCGAGCGCGGTGCCGATCCCGTTGGTGCCGACGCTCTCCTCCGCCCAGGTTGCGCCCTCGACGAAGCCGAGCCGATCGGCCCGACCGAGCGCCGACGACGATCCTCTGCGCCACAACACAACCCCGTGGTGATCGGTGACGACGAGAATATTGTCGCCGCCGTCGACCACCGCGTCCAACCCGTGAACGAGGTGGTCGAGCACGTCGACGAGCCCGGACTCGCGGCGGCGCGTGTCCAGTCTCGACGGCGTGATCCGCGGGGTAGGCGGCGCCGACTCGGGGTCGATGCCCAGCTCCCTCAGCCGCCGCCACGAATCGTCCACCACCTCCCGGGGTCGTGCAGGGGATTTGTCTCCGGACATCGTGGCCTCGTACACGGCCGCGAGAATCCGCGCATACCCCGCCGGATCTTCTCCCGCACCCACCGCCGGTTCGGCGGTCCGGCGTCTTGAAGCACCGCGTCGTGTGGAGGTCACCGCGACGGGTCCACGAGCACCTTCATCTTGGTGCCGGCGTGTAGGGCTTCGAAGCCATCTTCGACCACGCTGTCGAGGGCGATGGCGCTGACCCATCCCGTGGTGTCGTACTTGCCTTCCGCCATCAGGGCGATGACCGCCTCGTAGTCGGCCGACGTGTAACACAGCGAACCCTGGATGCGCGACTCGTTCATCACCAGATTCAACAGTGGTGTCTCGAGCGGCTTTTCGTAAATTGCGACACTGACCATGGGCTTACGGGCGCCCACGCAGGCAAGTGCGGTTTCGACGGACGGCTGCACACCCGCGGCGTCGTAGGCGGCGTCGGCTCCGCGGCCCTCGGTGGCGTCGCGGACATAATCGGGAATGTCCACTGCGGTGGGATCGAGGGTCTTCGCGCCCAGCGCCTCGATCGCGGCGCGGCGGGTCGGTGACGGTTCGACGACGAGGACGTCGTCGAGCCCCTTGCCGCGCAACGCGAACCACAGACCGATTCCGATGGGTCCGGCGCCGAAAACCATCGCGGTGTCACCCGGACGGACGTCGCCCCGGGTCGCTGCGTGATAGGCAACGGACATCGGTTCGACGAGGGCACCGAGCTCCAGCGACACATTGTCCGGCAGCGGGTGGACCATGTCGGCCGGCACCACCGTGTACTCGGCCATGCCGCCGTCCGACATCAGACCGTGGAATCCGATCTGCTGGCAGATGTTGTAGTTCCCGGCCGCACACGGGGCGCAGTGCCCGCAACGGTAGATCGGTTCGATCGCGACCCGGTCGCCCACCGACGTGCCGGTGACGCCCTTGCCGACCTCCGTGACCGTGCCCGAGAACTCGTGACCGAGGACCAGCGGCATCTGCTGTCCGGTCAAGGCGTGCGGCTCGGTGGGGATGAAGATCGGCCCGGCGTAGTACTCGTGCAGGTCGGTTCCGCAGATGCCGTTGAAGCCGACCTTCACCTTTACCTGCCCCGGCCCGGCCTGAGGTTCGGGCACGTCGGCGATCTCCACCTTGTTCGGGCCGTAGTACACAGCTGCGCGCATCGTTCACTCCCGTCGTTCCGGCACCCTGCCGGTATGCACTGAGTTGTATGTGACCTGGCCCACAAACCGGAAGGGTTGCAGCGCGTTGCAGCGGCTACTGCCCGCAACCCTGCCGCGGCCTGTGTGATCCAGCTCATAGTTGCCGCGACATTGCACGCATTTTCCGACGAAGGAGCACGACATGACGGCAACCCTGAGCCCGTCCTCGACAAGCGCGCCACCGAAAAGATCCCCGTCCTGGGCGGTGTTCGGCCTGGCCAACCTCGCCGTTGTCACGGCTGTAGCAGTCGCTACCTGGTATCTGCTCGCAGATCCGCAGATCAGTCCGTGGAACTTCTACCCGCTTCCATTCAATGCGGCACTGTTCTGGGCGATCCTGTTCATTGTCTTCATCGGCTTCGACTGCGAGTTCGCAGGCTTCGACCGACTGGGCCAACCGGCGCGAGGGATCGCAATCCTCGGCACGACGGCAGTGTTCGCGGTGGCGGTCACGTGGCTCCTCGCGAACGGACTCGGCCGGCTGTTCCCCGACTTCGCCGCGGACCGCGCCGACGGACTGGGGTACTTCGCCGGGGCCCTGTTCGTGCTCTTCGGCTTCGGGACGTGGGTGATGGCCGTCCTGAATTGGAAACACTGGCCGTGGACCACACTGGGACTGCGTCAACCACTGGTCGGCCTGTGCGAGATCGCCTTCATCGCCGTCCCGACGCTGGCGCTGTATCTGGTTCTCGGATTGCCCTCCGTCTCGCTGTCGGCGACGGACCCGCTGATGTCCATCGACACAGTCCTCGGATGGTTCTATTCGATCGTCGTCTCCGTGATCCTGACGGGGCAGACGCTGGACAACTGGCCGTGGCGCATCTTCGGCGGTGAGCGCAATCCGCGAGCGGTGGCCCTTGCCTCGACGGTCGGGAACGTCGTCCTCGGAACTGCGATCTACTTCGTGATGGTTCCGCTGGTCGAGATTCTCGTCGGCAGCGTGGCCACCGCCGAACTGGGCGATGCCATCCATCAGTTCCCGGCCCAGCTCGGAGTGTGCTGGGCATTCTGGATGATTTTCTGGGCCAACGCGTTCGGCAACCGGCCCACCCGTTTCGGAGACGGCAGAAATTTACTGCTGCGGGCGGCGCTCACCTTCGGACTCGCCGTTGTCACCTTCCTCGTCTACTACCGGTTCGCCGCCGAGCACGTTCTCCACGAGCCCGTGGTCGCCGGTGACCTGCATGGCAACGCACTCGGGTTCCTCGACTGGCTGGTGCTGTGGACCCTGCTGTACGTCGTCGGGTTCCAGTCCTTCGGTCTGCGGCGGTGGGCGCCCTCCGCGGCCGGGTCGTGATTGCAACACGCTGCAACGCTGTTGCCCCCGCCACGAACGGAGTGTGCTGTGAGTCACAACAGAGAAAAGGAGAGGTCCATGACACAGACTGTCCAGCCGCCCGCGGTCCAGACATTCTCGACGCCTCAGGAACGGGTCGACCTGTGGTTGGCTGATTTCGAAGCGGCTCTCGCTGCGCGGGACATCGAACGCGCTGCGGGCATGTTCGCGGTCGACAGCTTCTGGCGGGATCTGGTGGCATTCACCTGGAATCTCAAGACGGTCGAGGGACGCGACGGCGTCGCCGCAATGCTGCAGGCGCGACTCGACGACACCGAGCCGACGAACTTCCGCACCAGCGAAACCCCGGTAGAGGCCGACGGTGTCACCTCCGCATGGATCACGTTCGAGACCGCCACGAGCCGCGGAAAGGGCCACCTGCGGCTCAAGGGCGACGAGGCGTGGACGTTGCTCACCACCATGCAAGAGCTGAAGGGACACGAGGAGCCCCGCGGAACGAAGCGTGTGAAGGGCGCGGTCCACGGCGCCGGCGGAGACACCCTGAGCTGGGCCGAAAGACGCGAGCTCGAGGAGAAGGAACTCGGCTACACGCAGCAGCCCTACGTACTGATCATCGGCGGCGGCCAGGGCGGCATCGCGCTCGGTGCCCGCATGCGTCAGCTCGGTGTGCCTGCCATCGTGGTGGACAAGAACGAGCGTCCCGGCGACCAGTGGCGTAACCGGTACAAGTCGCTGTGCCTGCACGACCCCGTCTGGTACGACCACCTGCCCTACATGCCGTTCCCCGACAACTGGCCGGTGTTCGCCCCGAAGGACAAGATCGGCGACTGGCTCGAGATGTACACGAAGGTGATGGAGATCCCGTACTGGGCGTCCACCACCTGCACCTCCGCCACGTTCGACGAGGAGACCAAGGAATGGACCGTCGTCCTCGACCGTGCCGGTGAGGAGGTCGTGCTGCACCCGAAACAGCTGGTGCTGGCCACCGGCATGTCGGGCAAACCCAGCGTCCCGACGTTCCCGGGCCAGGACATCTTCAAGGGCGAGCAGCACCACTCGAGTCAGCACCCGGGTCCGGACGCCTACGCGGGCAAGCGCGTCGTCGTCGTGGGCTCCAACAACTCGGCCCACGACATCTGCAAGGCGCTCTACGAGAACGGCGCCGACGTCACGATGCTGCAGCGTTCGTCCACGCACATCGTAAAATCGGAATCTCTTATGGATCTCGGCCTCGGCGACCTCTACTCGGAGCGGGCCCTCGCGGCGGGCATGACCACGGAGAAGGCCGATCTGACGTTCGCGTCGTTGCCGTACAAGATCATGCACGAGTTCCAGATCCCGATCTATCAGAAGATCGCCGAACGAGACAAGGAGTTCTACGACCGGCTCGAAAAGGCCGGATTCAAGCTCGATTTCGGTGACGACGGCTCCGGCCTGTTCATGAAGTACCTGCGCCGCGGGTCCGGCTACTACATCGACGTCGGCGCCTCCGAACTCGTCGCAGACGGCAGCATCCACCTCGTCTCCGGACAGGTCGATCGACTCACCGAAACCGCCGTAGTCCTGCGCGACGGAACGGAACTGCCGGCCGACCTGGTCGTCTACGCCACCGGCTACGGTTCCATGAACGGGTGGGCCGCGGACCTCATGGGCCAGGAAGTGGCCGACAAGGTCGGCAAGTGCTGGGGCCTCGGCTCCGACACCACCAAGGACCCCGGCCCGTGGGAGGGCGAGCAGCGTAACATGTGGAAGCCGACGCAGCAGGAAGCTCTGTGGTTCCACGGCGGCAATCTGCATCAGTCGCGGCATTACTCCCTGTATCTCGCCCTCCAGATCAAGGCACGGTACGAGAAGATCCCCACGCCGGTCTACGGATTGCAGGAAGTGCACCACCTCAGTTGATCCGACCCCGTGTCTGATCCGCCCCCGTGTCGGGCGCCCCGCATCACACCGTGCGGGGCGCCCGATTTCCCGTTCTCGACCACCTACAGAGAGTTGCCCACCCGATGCTCCACGCTCTCGTCGCTTGTTTCCTCTTCCTCACCGGACGATGGCTGTCCGCGCCGATCAGAAACCCGATCACTGCACTGGCACAGGCGCGGACGGTGATGCGGTGGGTTGATCTCACCTCGTCCTGCAGTAACACTCCCGTCGATTCTCCCGATCACTGACCGTGAGTGCTTATTAACAACCCGTGGTTGAGAAGTACTCACGGGGGCGAAGCCGCAGGAGGGAGGGGACCACCGATGTACTCCTTTGCCGATCACGGTGCCGTTCCGGGAACGGTTGTCCTCCTTCCGAGCGCCGAATCATTGCTCGTCGGGTACCTACGCTCGGCGGGAATGCGCGTGCAGCCCGGTTCCGCCACGCTCGACGGAGCGGAGGTCGTGCGGCGTGCCGACGTGGTGATCGTCGACGCCCGTTCACGAAACCTCGAGGCACTGGACACCATCCGAGTCTTGCGTGTTTTCGGAGCGAGAACGGGCATCCTCGTCGTCGACGAGTTCGCGAACGAGGAAACGCGGTGTTCCTACTTCGAGGCGGGCGCAGACGACGTGATGTGTGTTCCCGCCAACGTCGACGAGGTTGTCGCGAGGCTTCGTGCTCTCCTCCGACGACTGGGGCCGTCTCGCTCGTCGTCGAATTCGTCTAACTCGTCCGGCATCTCCGTGGACACCGACAATGCAGTGCTCAACGTCGGCCGTGCCCGCATCGCGCTGAGTAGAACAGAACTCGACGTGCTCGTCGCTCTCGCGGGCAATGCCGGCCGCGTAGTCCGCCGGGGACAACTGTTGCAGGAAGTGTGGGGTCTGCCGGCGGGTTCCAAGTCGAACGTCCTCAACACGTGTGTCTATCTACTACGCCGCAAATTCGAATCTCACGGGGCACCGGACGTCATCGATACGGTGCGCGGCGTCGGTTTCAGACTGAAATCCGAGACCGACGAGCACTCGGTTCCGACACTCCTTGCCCACAGCAGCCGAAACACCTGCGCTGACACGGGATACACGTTGTCGGATGCGGTGTGAGTTACGGCCCCGTAGTGCATTGAGCATTCGATGCGGGCACCCTGACTCACTGCATCCAGTGTTCGACCTTATTGCGACGTCCGTCCGCGAGTTCTCGCCGGAGAAGGTTCATCGCGGCGTGCTGAGTGAGCAGCACAGTCTCGGTCGAGGTACCGAGAAGCCGGGCCACCTGCTCGACCGGCAACTGATGAGCGAGCCGCAGGCGCAGCACCGTCCGGTACCGCTCGGGTAGCGCGTCGAGGAGCGTCGACGGCCGGGTTGCGCTCTTGTCATCGATGGTCACCACGGCTCGCCTTTCGCTCGTCGAAGTCGCTTCACTGTGCCGGGCCCGATGTCCCGTAGGGAAGGGACCGGCGTCCCGATCAGCCGGGATGTTGCGCGGGCGAGCAGGGGTGACACCCATCGAACAGAGCACGGTAAGGGGACACAGTGGCGAACTGCGGACGAACTCAGGACAGGTGGTGCGGCTCCGGGTCGGTCTTGTGTGTCCAGTCCGCGCCCACCTCGTCTTGGTCGCCGGCCTGATTGCCGTGCCGCCCCTTCGCTCGCGCGAGCGAGATGACGACAGACTTCGAGGTCGGGCAATTGCTGCCCAGCGCCGTCGAGTCCAGCGGCACCAGCGGATTGGACTCCGGATAGTAGGCGGCGGCGGAGCCGCGCGGGGTGTCGTAGTCGACGATGCGGAAGTTCTGCGCGCACCGGACCCGCTCGTCAGCGTCCCAGCGCGTGAAGAGATCGACCATGTCGCCGTCATCGAATCCGAGCGCCGCGATGTCGTCGCGGTGCATGAAGATGACGCGGCGGCCACCCTCGATGCCCCGATAGCGGTCGCTGTACCCGTAGATCGTGGTGTTGAACTGGTCGTGGCTTCGCAGGGTCTGCAAGATCACATGCCCCGGCGGCACCTGCACGACCTCGATCGGGGATACCGCGAACTCTGCACGACCCGAACGCGTTTCGAAGGTTCGGGAGTCACGCGGTGGGTGCGGAAGGATGAAACCGCCCGGACGTCGGACGTTCACCTCGTACCCCTCGCATCCGGGCACGACGCGGGAGATGTGCAGCCGGATGTTCGCGTAATCCTCTCGCATTCTCTTCCAGTCGATTCCGTAGCGGTCACCGATGGTGGCTTCGGCAATGCGCGTCACGATGCCCACTTCCGACTCCAGGTGTGGACTGGCCGGGTCCAGCGGACCCCGCGACGCGTGAACCGAGCACGTCGAATCCTCGACCGAAACGAATTGCGGACCGGACGCCTGAACATCCTTCTCAGTGCGTCCCTTCGTCGGCAGAATGAGCGCCGTCTCCCCGCACACCAGGTGCGAACGATTGATCTTCGTGGAGATGTGCACGGTCATGCGCGTCTTGCGGAGCGCCGCAGCGGTCACCTCGGTGTCCGGGGCGGCCTGAACGAAGTTGCCGCCCAGTCCGAGGAAGAAGTGCGCCTTGCCGTCGCGCATGGCACGGATCGAGTCGACGGTGTCGTACCCGTTCGCGCGCGGCGGATCGAAACGGAACTCCTTCTGCAGGGCATCGAGAAAATGCCCGGGCGGACGCTCCCAGATACCCATCGTCCGGTCACCCTGCACGTTGGAGTGCCCGCGAACCGGAAACAACCCTGCACCACGCTTTCCGATATTGCCCTGGGCCAGTGCGAGATTCGTGATCTCCTTGATGATGGCCACGGAGTTACGATGCTGGGTGAGTCCCATCGCCCAGCAGAACACGGTGGCGTCGGAGTCCCGAAGCAACGTGGCGGCGTCGGTGATCTGCTCCCGGGACAGCCCCGTCGTCTCGGTGACGACGTCCCAGTCGACTGCGGCGACATGCTCTTTCCACAACTCGAAGCCGATCGTGTACTGGTCGATGAAGGCGTGATCGAGCGCATCCCATTCGACGAGCAGCGAACCGAATGCCTGAAGCAGGGCGAGATCCCCGTTCAGTGCGATCGGCAGGTGCATGTCGGACAGGTCGGTACCCGATCCCACCATGCCGCGTGGGGTCTGCGGATTCTTGAAGTTGACCAGACCGGCCTCGCGGAGCGGATTGATCGACAGGATCTTCGCACCGTTCTGCTTGGCCTTCTCCAGCGCCGACAGCATCCTCGGATGATTCGTGCCCGGATTCTGGCCCTGCAGCACAATAAGTTTCGCGTCGTACACGTCCTCCATCACCACACTCGCCTTGCCGATTCCGATCGACTCCTGAAGGGCGATGCTGGTGGATTCGTGGCACATGTTGGAACAGTCGGGCAGATTGTTCGTACCGAATGCGCGAACGAAGAGCTGGTACGCGAACGCCGCCTCGTTGGACGCCCGACCGGACGTATAGAAAATGGCCTCGTCCGGGCTGTCGAGTGCCTTCAACTGGCCGCCGATCAGGGCAAACGCGTCGTCCCAGTCGATCGGTTCGTAATGCGTCGCCCCGGGCCGCTTCACCATGGGGTGGGTGATCCGCCCCTGCTGCCCCAGCCAGTGTTCGCTGTGACTGTCGAGGTCGGCGATACTGTGCCGGGCGAAGAATTCGGGAGTGGCGCGGGACCGGGTCGCTTCCTCCGCAACCGCCTTCGCGCCGTTCTCACAGAATTCGGCTTTGTGCCGATGCCCCGGGTCGGGGTCCGGCCACGCGCAGCTCATGCAGTCGAATCCCTCGGCCTGATTGAGGCGCAGCAGAGTCTCGGCCGTCCGCCTCATGCCCATATGTTCGAGCGAACGTTTCATCGACACTGCGACGGCGGTGGGGCCGGCGGCATGATCCTCTTGGGGTCGAATTTCGAGGTCGGCCTCGTCGTGGTCGCGGCCCTCATCGTGGTGACGCATGGTCAGTCTCCCGTCACGGCTCGACGTTCTTCCTGTCATCGTATTCGCGCGGCGCGGCATCGGCTGGAGAAAAGTGCGCATCGTCAACCCAGCCTTGACGGACGTCATGCGTCAATCTACCGTTGACGCATGACGAAAATACGACTCGACGACCTCATCGACGGAATCCGCTCCGGATACCCCGATCAACCCCTCGAACAGTTGACGGCTGCGGTCTTGACCGCCGAGCACCTCAACGAAATATCCGACCACCTGATCGGCCACTTCGTCGATCAAGCGCGGCGTAGCGGTGCGTCGTGGACGGAGATCGGCGGCTGTATCGGCGTCACGAAGCAAGCCGCCCAGCAGCGGTTCACACCCAAGGGCAGTGCCAACATGTTCGCGCGTTTCACCGAGAAGGCCCGGCAGGCGGTGGTCCAATCGCAGGAGGAAGCTCGGGCGCAGCGCCTGTCCGAGATTCAGTCGGCGCATCTCCTGCTCGGCATGCTGTGCGCGCCCGACAGCCTCGCGATGCGGGCACTCGCCGACCAGGGCTTCACACCTCAGGCAATCCGGGAAGCCGCGGAGGCAGACCTAGCTGCCGGGCCGGCCGACACCGAATCCCCCGCTCTGATCCCCTATGCGGCGGGCGCGAAGAAGGTGCTCGAATTGTCCACCCGCGAGGCGCTGCGATTGGGCCACAACTACATCGGAACGGAACACATGCTGCTCGCGTTGATGGCCGACGAAACGGACAATCCGGGTCCGCTCCGCCGCCTCGGCGCCGACACCGATGCCGCCGAGCGATTCCTGCTGACGGCGCTCGGCGCAGCGGAAGCGAAGGAATAGAGCCGCTTCCGGTCAGCAGTCGGTCGGTCGGGGATTCCACCCACCGCCGGTGCTCACTCGACGAAGGCGAGTCCTCTTTCCTCGAGAGCGCCTTCAAGGATTCGAACAGCTTTGGGGCCCACGCCATGCATGGCGAGCAGTTCACGACGACTGCGAGCGGCCACCTGAGCCAGGGTGGTGATGCCCGCCTCGAGCAGGGCGCTGTTCGCCGGACGCCCGATCGGAGGAAGGTCGCCTATCTGTGCCGGAACATCGCGTGTGCTCATTCCGACACGGTACCGAAGCTATGCCGTCCGATACGGGTATCGCGTCGACGAGTGCGTGCCCGACTCGGGCCATCCCGGCGGCCGACCGTGAGAGGTCAATTCGGCCGGCTCGGGCGAGCCCGATCCACGGTGAGAATGTAGGCACTGATCACCACCACCCATGCCGGGAACACCAACGTCACCCACGGACTGAAACTGACCACCACCAACAGACTCAGGGCGAGGAGGTAGGTGATGATGGCCAACCACCGCGGCATCAGGCCCGTGCGCAACCAGATCGTTCCCAACGAGATCATGAACACCGCCGCCATGCGAACCCCGTACACGTTGTTGACGTGCAACATCACTTCACGCCCGAAGTAGAGAACTTCGGCTGGGGGAGCTTTCGAGTCGCAGGAGAGGGCGAGTGGTCCGCCCGCCAGTGCCATCGACACGAACATCGTCGCGAGGAACAACAGTCCACTGCCCAGAAAGACGGTGGCGAAGAATCGGTCCTCGAGTTCGCCGAACCTGTCCCGGACGACACCGATAAACCACAGGAAGGCGATACCGGCGAAGGGTGCCAGCACGAGCGCGATCGTGATCTGCACTTGCCGGTGCACCCAGGGCGACGCGGCAGCCGGCAACGCCGTACGTAGCAAGACGATGCTGATTCCGAATAGGACGCCGAAGACGACCCCGGCGACCGCAGCAGCACGCGGGGTCCTCAGTTGGTGGAACCCGGCCTTGCCCTGCGTCTCGGCCATGGGAATTAGTGTTCGCCGGAACCCTCGAGCCCAGCCACCCTGCGCGGCTTGGCCCGCATGTCGGTCAGTCCTTCGCCAGGAAGGCGTGCAGCTTCGCCACGGCGTGATCGATGGTGAAGCTCGCCGGCTCCTGTCGCGGAGGAAATTCTTTGAAGGTTTCGAGGAACTGAGTCGTGATGAACGTTCCGTAGATGGCGATGTAATCGTGGTCGAGGAACCAGTCCCAGTAGGTGTTCGACGTGATGTCGGCCCGCTCGAACGGGTCGGTACGCAAGTTGAACAGTTTCGGCAGCCGCAGTTGGGTGAACGGCTCCGCCCACAAACCGAGGGTGCCCTGCGCCCGCTGCTCCATGAACACGATCTTCCAGTTGTCGAAGCGGATGCCCAGCACGTCGCAATCGTCGGAGAAATAGACCATTCCCCGGCGCGGGGACGTGTCGACCTCTCCGGTCAGGTACGGGAGCAGGTTGTAGCCGTCGATGTGCACCTTGAACGTCTTCTCTCCGACGTCATAGCCGGCTTTCAGGTGCTCCACGACCTCGGGTGCCCCCGCGGCGGCAAGGAAGGTGGGAAGCCAGTCGTGGTGCTGCACGATCTCGTTGGACACCACGCCGGCGGGTATCTTGCCCGGCCAGCGGATCACTTCGGGGACGCGGAACGCACCCTCCCAGTTGGTGTCCTTCTCACTGCGGAAAGGGGTGGTCGCGCCGTCCGGCCAGGTGTTCGCGTGGGGTCCGTTGTCGGTGCTGTAGATGACGATGGTGTTCTCGGTGAGACCCAGCTCGTCGACCGCGTCGAGCAGTTGGCCGACGTGCTTGTCGTGATCGATCATGGTGTCGTGGTACGGCGACTGCCAATACCCGGCCTGTCCGATGCTCTCTGGTTTCGTGTGGGTACGCAGGTGCATGTGTGTGGTGTTCATCCACACGAAGAACGGGGTGTCTGCTTCCTTCTGCCGCGTGATGAAGTCGATTGCCGCCGAGACCGTCTCGTCGTCGATGGTCTCCATCCGCTTCTTGCTCAGCGGCCCGGTGTCCTCGATGCGTTGCTTTCCGAGCGGCCCATACCGCGGATCGACCTCACCGGCGTCCTCCTCGGTGGCCCAGCAATGGAGGACCCCGCGCGGCATCATCACCTCGTGCAGTTTGGGATAGTCCTGTGCACTGGGATAGTCGGGGAGCTCGGGTTCCTCTTCGGCGTTGAGGTGGTAAAGGTTGCCGAAGAACTCATCGAACCCGTGCGCGGTCGGCAGATACTTGTTCAGGTCGCCGAGATGGTTCTTCCCGAACTGCCCGGTGGCGTATCCGAGCGGTTTGAGCAGTTCTGCGATGGTGGGGTCCTCGGGAGACAATCCCACGTCGACTCCCGGGATCCCAACCTTGCTCATGCCGGTGCGATACACGCTCTGACCGGTGATGAACGACGCGCGACCGGCCGTGCAACTCTGCTCGCCGTAGGAGTCGGTGAACCTCATGCCCTCGTCGGCGAGACGGTCGATATTCGGTGTCCGGTATCCCATCAGCCCGTCGCTGTAGCAGCTCAGATTGGTGATACCGATGTCGTCGCCCCAGATAACGAGGATGTTGGGTTTCGCGTCGGCCATTTGTCTCTCCTCGCATCATCGGGCGGATGTACGTTCTTCACCGACCGTGGCCGGCCGGGTCCGGGAACTCGCAGACATGACGTTTCTCGCGGCACCTCAGCGCCACATCACCCACACCGGGTGAGAAGCACGCCCCCGGCCGGTGAATTACGGAGAAAATGGTTGCCCTGACCATTCGATGCCGGGCTGAGCATTGTGGGCATTCTCGAGAGCCTCACTATCCGGGTGTCTGAGTGCGTGCGCCGACGGCGTGGATGATCACGATTTGCGGGTTCCAGGGCATCAGGGCGTGCACCGACCGTTCGAGGTCGGCGACCGGTGGCAGCTGCGGCGGTCCGAGCACCTCGATGACGGCCGTGTCGGCTTGCCAAGTGACGGCTCCTATCTCGGTGCCCGGGACGTCGGTCAGCCACTGCTCGGCGGCGTCGTGGATTTGGTCGGCCCACAAGGAGGACAGGGTATTCACGACCATGGGGACCGCGACGATGATCAACGCCGATGCCAGGACGATGTAGACCCTGTATCGACGTGATGGCGTGGGGATACCGGATGCGCGCGCATAGCCGGCGATCACGAACACCACGGTGGAGGTGATCACCATGGCGATCACGTTGGATGCAAACAACACCAGTGCTCCAACGGCCAGCGAGGGTGCACCGGAGCCGAGGCACACTCCCACGACACCGAGTGGGGGCACGAGCGAAATCGCGATTGCAACACCGGGCAGGACGTCGCCGACATCGCGGCGGGTGACGGCGATCGCTCCCGCCAGGCCGGTGGCAAGGGCCGCCGCGAGATCGGTCAGATTCGGCGAGGTCCTGCCGACCACCTGGGAGTTCGTGAGCACATTGGCAGGGTTGGGCAGCACCTGCGCGAAGACGAACCCGAGCGCCACGACCAGGGCGAGCCCACACAGCACATAGAAGGCGCTGCGACTTACCAACCGTCCCCGGCCGGTAGCGATGCCGAGACCGATACCCAGAATCGGCGTCGACAACGGGGCGACGATCATCGCGCCGATCACCGTCGCGGTCGAATCCCCCACCACGCCGGCGACGGCGATGATCCCGGAGAGGGTAAGCATGATCCAGAAGCCGGATCGCTTCGCTGCCCGGTCACCGTCGTCGAGGTTCAGTCGATCGTCGAGTTCGTTCAACTCTCGCCGCTGACTGTCCGGTATGAGAAGCAGGCGCATCATGATCCTTTCGACCGCCTGAAAGATGTTGTGCCACCGTAACCCGTCACCGGCGTCACGCTGCCCGAACGCGGGCACCTGGTGTGTTCGCGGACATGGATTCTCACCCCGTACGGGTGATGTGGTTGTGCGGTACCACGAGCATCGTCAGGACTGCGTTTTCCGACCTACGTCCGGGCGTTGGCCGACACGGCAAGTGCGTGCGCGCCCGATGATGCGAGGAGTGACCGATGACCGACGCAGGTGGCGAAGCTGCACACCTTCCTGACGAAGGACTCATGGACGTGGGGGCCGGGCTGGGCGGCGCCTGGGCGGACGGGGCGACGCGGTCCGCGATCGAAGACTTCGTCGGGCAGGTCACGGAAACAGGCGGACCGGACTTCGTCGAGCCTGCCGACCGGGTAGCCGTGTTCGACAACGACGGCACACTGTGGTGCGAGAAACCGATGCCCATCCAGCTCGACTTCACCATCAGGCGCCTGGCCGAGATGGCCGCGAGTGACACCGAACTGCAGCAGACGCAACCATGGAAGGCGGCCTTCGAGCACGACCTTCAGTGGCTAGGGGCGGCAATGGTCAAGCACTATCACGGCGACGACCGCGACCTGAAACTGTTGATGGGCGCAGTCACTCAGGCATTCGATTCGGTCAGCGTCGAGAACTACGACGCGCGGGTCCGGGCCTTCTTCAACGGCGCGGACCATCCGACGCTCGGCCGACCATACTTGGACTCCGGATATGTGCCGATGATCGAATTGCTGCGCTATCTCGAGGCGAACGGCTTCACCGTCTACATCGCGTCCGGCGGCGACCGGGACTTCATGCGCCCGGTCGCCGGACGGCTCTATGGGATTCCGCCGGAACGCATCATCGGCAGCGCCCTCGGCCTCTCGTACCGTGAGGGCGCGGACACGACCGAGCTGCTCTACAAGGCCGCGATGGATTTCTTCGACGACGGACCGGAGAAACCGATCCGGATATGGAGCCGGATCGGGCGGCGTCCGATTTTGTCGGTCGGCAACTCCAACGGCGACCTGCCGATGCTGGCTTTCTCCGGGCAACCCGATCGCCCGTCCCTGCGCGTGCTGATCCTGCACGACGACGCCGACCGCGAATTCGACTATGTGGCCGGCGCCGAGCAGGCACTCGAACAGGCACGAGAAAAGGACTGGACCGTGGTAAGCATGAAGAACGATTGGACGAGTATCTTCGCGCCGGTCGATACCTGATCAGGCAGAAGGGAAGGCTCCGTTGGAAGCCCAGACTGTCCCCGACGTCCGGAACATCCCGGCTCACACCTTCACGATGGGCTCGGATCGACACTATCCGGAGGAAGGCCCGGCGCATCGTGTCGCGGTCGATGCCTTCGCCATCGAGATCCATCAGGTCACCAATGAACAGTTCGCCCGGTTCGTCCGCGACACCGGATACGTCACGGTCGCGGAGCGTCCCCTCGACCCCGCCGACTTCCCGGGGGCTCCCACGGAGAACCTGCAGCCCGGATCGATGGTCTTCACTTCCACTCGGGGCCCGGTCGACCTTCGTCACCTCAGCCAGTGGTGGACGTGGACCATCGGCGCGTCCTGGCAACACCCCACCGGACCGGGTTCGACGGTCACCGACCGCGAACAGCATCCCGTCGTCCACGTCGCCCACGAGGACGCGGCAGCGTACGCACAGTGGGCAGGACGGTCCCTCCCCACCGAGGCCCAATGGGAGGCCGCGGCGCGCGGCGGGCGGGATCAAGCGGAGTTCACGTGGGGCGACACTCCCGAAGCCGAGACGCCCTTGGCGAACTACTGGCACGGGCAGTTCCCATGGCAGGCGGACCCCGGGTACGGCACCACGACGGCCGTCGGCAGCTTTCCGCCCAATGAATACGGTCTGTACGACATGGCGGGAAACGTCTGGGAATGGACCGACGACTGGTACTCGGATCACCACAGCGACACGACACAGTCGTGCTGTGCGCCACGCAATCCGCGTGGGCCCGGCATCTCGGAGAGCTTCGACCCACACCAGCCCCAATTCCGGGTGCCACGGAGAGTCATCAAGGGTGGATCGTTCCTGTGTGCTGACAGCTACTGCCGACGGTATCGGCCCGCGGCACGGCGACCGCACATGATCGACACCGGAATGAGCCACATCGGATTTCGCTGCGTTACCGCCCTCCGCGGGTCACAGTAGGACCACGCACTTCACCCAGGTTCACTCCTTACGCGAGCATCACGGGCGTTGAAGCCGTATAGGCGTCCCAGAGTTCCCGGTAGACGCCGCCCCGGTCGAGTAGTTCGTCGTGGGTTCCGACTTCCGCGACCCGTCCGCCGTCGAGGACCACCACCCGGTCGGCCCGCGCGGCAGTGCTCAATCGGTGCGCCACGACGACGGTGGTGCGCCGCCGGGACAGCTTCTCGGTCGCCAGCCGGACGCGGTCTTCGGTGGCCAGGTCCAGCGACGCCGTCGCCTCGTCGAGCAGCAGAATGTCGGGGTCCACCAATTCGGCGCGGGCGAGGGCCAGCAGCTGGCGTTGCCCGGCCGACAGGTTGCGCCCGTGCTCCCCGATCGGCTGCAGGTAGCCGAGGGCGAGCCCGGACACCATCTCGTGGGCCCCGACCGCCCGGCCGGCGGCCTCGACCTCGGCGTCGGTCGCGTCCGGGCGCCCGTAGGCAATCGCGTCGCGGACGGTCGCGCCGAACAGGTGCGGCTCTTGCGGTACGACTCCGAGTCGCTGCCGGAACGACGCGAGGTCGAGTGCCCGGGTGTCGATGCCGTCGACCCGCACCGCGCCGTCGGTGGGGTCGTAGAACCGGGCGAGCAACTTCAGCACCGTCGACTTGCCCGCGCCGGTCTGGCCGACGAGGGCGACCGTCTCGCCCGGTTCGATGCGAAGCGTCACCCCTCGCAGCGCCTCCCCCTTGCCGGATTCGTACGCAAAGTGGACGTCGTCGAACACGATGCCGCCCTGGAGGTGGTCGAGGATGATCGGATCGCCCGCCTGCGGCGTGGTGGTCGGTGTCCGCATCAGACCCCGCAGTCGACCGAGTCCGATCACCGCCTGCTGGTAGCCGTCGAACACCTGCGAAAGCTGTTGCACCGGGGCGAAGAACAGTTCGACGTAAAGCACGAAGGCGATCAGGGTGCCGACGGTGAGGGTTCCGCCGTGGATCCGCGCCGTCCCCGCCGCGAGCACCAGTCCGGTCGCCACCACGGACAGGAACTCGACGAACGGAAAGTACAGGGCCATGTACCGCTGGGCCCGTAGCCGCGACTCCCGGAAGTCCCAGGCCCGCCGGGCAAACTGAACCGCGTTGTAGTCCTCGCGCCGAAAAGCCTGGGTGACGCGAATATTCGTCACATTCTCCTGCAGGTACGCGTTGACGATCCCGACGCGATCGCGGGCCTCCGCGTAAGCGGGCACGGACTTTCGGCGGAACACCACCGTGGCCGCGACGAGGACGGGCACCACGAGGACCAGCACGAGGGCCAGTTCCGCGTCGATCACCAGGAGTGCCACCAGCACACCGGAAATTGTCAGCCCGCTCACCACCGCCGTAGCCAGACCCGTCTGCAGGAAGTTGGACAGGCTGTCGACATCGGTGGTCATACGTGTCATGATCCGGCCGGCAAGTTCTCGCTCGTAGTACTGCAACCCGAGCCGTTGCAGCTGCGCGAACGTTTTGACCCGCAACGTGTACAGCAGCCGTTCGCCCGTCCGCCCGGTCACCCGCGCCTGGGCGATGTTGACGGCCCAGTCCAGCAGCACCACCAGAATGGTCGCGGCCGCCGCGAGCAGCAGCAGGTCGCGGGCGCCCTGCAGCACTCCCCGATCCACCCCGGTACGGACGAGGACCGGAACCGCGATCTGCGCGACGGCGTCGAACCCGACGAGCGCCAGACCCGCGACCAGCGGCAGGATGAGTGGACGCAGCAGTGGGCCGAGTCCGAACGCCGGGTCGGCGGCCCGGGCCTCGTCCGCGGCGACGTCCGGGTTTCCCGTGAGTGGCGGCAGGTCGTCGAGCCGAGCCATGACTTCGGGGCTGGGCGGCGCCGCTGAGAGGATTCCGCCCGACGCGCCCCCGCGCGACGGTCCGCTGGCGCCCGCGGCTGCGGTCGCGAATGCCGCTGCGGCTCTGGCGTCGAACACCCCGGATGCCTCGTCTCCGTCCTCCCGGCGCCACAGTTCGGCAGTGACACCGTCGACGTCCGGCGGCTCGGGTGACGGGTCCGGCGCGGCCACGTCGTTCGCGCTCGACAGCAGGGCGCGGAACAGCGGACACCGCTCGTCGAGTTCGGCGCTCGTGCCCACATCGACGATGCGCCCGTCCGCCAGGACCGCGATGCGGTCGGCCAACGCGAGCGTCGACCGGCGATGAGCAATGATCAGCGAGGTCCGTTCGCTGGTCGCGACGCACAGTTCGTGGTGGATGGCGGCCTCGACACGGGCGTCGACCGCCGATGTCGCGTCGTCGAGCACCAGGATCCGCGGATCGGTCACCAACGCCCGGGCGAGGGCGATCCGCTGCCGCTGCCCACCCGACAGCGTCACCCCCTGCTCCCCCACGACGGTGTCGAGGCCGTCCGGCAGTGCGTCGACGAATTTCTCCGCCTGCACCATTCGGAGCGCCTCACGCACCAGTGCCTCGTCGGCATCCGGCCGGCCGTAGGACACGTTGGCGCGGATGGTCTCGGACATCAGGTAGCTGTCTTCGAAGACGACTCCGAGCGCAGAGCGCAGCGACTCGAGCGACAGCCGGCGGGTGTCGATTCCCCCGACGGTGACCGCACCCGCGTCGGCGTCATACAACCGCGGAACGAGCATGGCCAGAGTCGATTTCCCCGATCCGGCGGCACCGACCACCGCCACCGTCTCCCCGGGTGCGATCCGCAGCGACAGTCCGTCGAGGAGGCGGTTCGACGGGTCGTATCCGAAGGCCACGTCGTCGAACACCACCTCGAGCGGACCGCGCGGCAAGTCCACGGCGTCGGGTGGGGTCGTGACGGCGGGGGCGTTGTCGATCACTTCGCGGACGCGCTCGACGCTTGCCCGGCCCTGTTGGCTCACGGTCAGCAGCGTGGCGAGCTGACGCACCGGTGAGGCGAACGACGCCAGGTACGTGGTGAAGGCGACGAACGTGCCGAGCGACAACGTGCCGTGCAGCGCCAGCCATCCTCCGAGTGCCAGAACCAACGCCTGCCCGAGCATCGGGACCGCCTGCAGTGCAGGGTTGTACCGGCTGGTCAGCCGCGCGACACGCAGCCGGGAACGGAACAGGTCGCCCGCCCGCTTCTCGAGGTCTTCGAGTTCGCGGCCTTCCTGGCCGAATCCCTTGACGACGCGCACCCCCGTGACGGCGGCCTCCACTCCCCCGGCCACGATCGCTGCCTGTTCCTGGGCATGCCAGTTGGCGGGGAACAGGTCGACGCGGCTGCGCATCGAGATGAACCACAGCGCAGGCAGGACGGCGAGGGCGACCAGGGTGAGGATCGGCGACAGTACGGCCATCACGGCCAGGGAGATCGTGAACATCAGCAGGTTCCCCGCCATGTGCGGCAGTAACTGCAGGAGCATCTGGATCAGCGTGATGTCCGAGATCGATCGGCTGACCACCTGCCCGGTCTGCAGCCCGTCCTGCTTGACGCCGTCCAGCCGCAGCAGGGACCGGAAGGCGTCGCCGCGCAGGTCATACTGCACTCCGAGGGACAGCTGCCCGGAGCGGTACCGTCGCGTGTAGGCGGCGGCGAAACGGATCGATGCGAGGGCGATGAGCACCGCGATCCAGGGTGCCAGTGCATGATTCGTGTCGACCGCGGCGTTGTCGATCACGTGCCGGACGGCCAGCGGAATGGTGGCGGTGGCCGCGGCCGCCACCGCCGCCGCCCCGTACGCGAGAACGAGATTGCGGCGCTGGCGCAGACAGTACCCGAACAGGTACCGCAGCCAGCCCGCGTTCTCTCCGGAAGCTCCCGTCGTCACTGCGCAGACACCAGCGCGGAATCCTTCTCGACCGCAAACTGATTGGTGGGCCGCGGCAAACCGTAGTGGCCGCGCAGTGTGGTCTCGGTGTAGTCGGTGCGGAAGAGTCCGCGTTCCTGCAGAATCGGGACCACGGAGTCGACGAACTTCTCCAACCCGGACGGAAGAACCGCGGGCATGATGTTGAAACCGTCGGCGGCGCCGTTCCGGAACCAGTACTCGATTGTGTCGGCCACCTGGAGCGGGGTGCCCGCAAATGTGCGGTGACCGCGACCACCACCGAGTCGCCCGATCAGCTGCCGGACGGTGAGCTTTTCGCGGCGGGCGAGGTCCACGATCAGCGTGTACCGGCTCTTTGCACCCTCGATCTCGTCCTCGGACGGCAAGTCCTCCGGCAGTTCCTCGTCGAGCGGGAGCTGCTCCGGTTCGAGATTGAACCGCTGCGCCAGCTGCTTGCGGGCGTACTCCGGCGAGATCAACCGCTCCAGTTCGGCCTCGAGTGCGCGGGCCTCCTCTTCGGTGTCCCCGATCACCGGCACGATGCCGGGCAGGATCAGCACCTGCTCGGGATCCCGGCCCACTTTCGCGACCCGGTCCTTGACGTCCGCGTAGAACGCCTTCCCCTCGTCCAGGGTGGGCTGGGCGGTGAAGATGGCCTCCGAGTACCGGGCGGCGAAATCCTTTCCGTCCTCGGACGACCCCGCCTGCACGAGCAGCGGGTATCCCTGCGGCGACCGTGGCACGTTGAGCGGTCCCCGCACCTTGAAGAACCGGCCCTCGTGTTCGATGACGTGCACCTTGGCGGAGTCGGCATGGATCGCGACCTCCTTGTCCGCGACGATGGCATCGTCCTCCCAGCTGTCCCACAGTTTGGTGGACACCTCCACGAACTCCGCTGCCCGCTCGTACCGGCTGCGGTGTGCGGGGGTGTCGTCGAGACCGAAGTTCTGGGCCGCATCGGCGCCGGCCGTGGTGACGATGTTCCAGCCTGCGCGTCCACCGCTGACGAAGTCCAGGGACGCGAACCGTCGCGCCAGGTTGTACGGCTCGTTGTAACTGGTCGACGCGGTCGCGATCAGGCCGATCTTCTCGGTGGCCGCGGAGATCGCCGTGAGGATGATCGTCGGCTCCAGCTTGCCGCTCGGTCTGCGTTCCGGATTGCTGAACAGCACCGGGCTGTCGGCGAGGAACACCGAGTCGAACTTTCCGCGTTCGGCGGTTTGCGCCAACGAGATGTAGTGGTTGATATCGAGATTGGCGTTCGGATCGCTCTCGGGCAGGCGCCAGGCCGCCTCATGGTGTCCGATCGCCATCAGGAATGCGTTGAGATGCAGCCGGCGCTGTGGTGACGAACTCATGGTGTAACTCCCTTACTGTGCCGCTACCTCGACGCCGAGGGCGCCGAGCAGCGTGGTGCGAAACTCGTGGAACTTGCTGTCGCCGAGCGCTCTCGGCTTCGGGATGTCGATGATCTCGTCGACGACGATCTGCCCGCGGTCGAGAACGAGCACCCGGTCGGCGAGCGCGATCGCTTCGTCGACGTCGTGGGTGACGAGCAGGACGGTCGGGCGGTGGCGACGAATCAACTCCTGCAGAAGGGCATGCATCTTGATCCGGGTCAGCGCGTCGAGGGCCCCGAAGGGCTCGTCGGCCAGGAACAGTTGGGGCTCGCGGACCAGCGCTCGGGCCAGCGCCACCCGCTGCTGTTCACCGCCGGACAATTCGCTGGGCCACGCCTTCTCCCGGCCCGCGAGCCCGACCTCCGCGAGCGCCGACGCGCCCTTGCTCGTGCCGGTGCGGCCCAGTCCCAGCGTCACGTTGTCCAGCACCCTCAGCCAGGGCAGCAGCCGCGAGTCCTGGAACGCCACCGACACCTCCTCGGGCACGGTGAGTGTTCCACCGCGGCCCTCGACGTCGTAGTCGAGGCCGGCGAGCGCGCGGAGCAGCGTGCTCTTGCCGGACCCGCTCTTGCCGAGCAAGGCCACGAACTGGCCATCGGGAATGTCGAGGTCCAGGCGGTCGAGGACGGTCTTGTCGCCGAATCCGCGGACGAGGGACCGCACCCGGACAGCGACGGGTTCTAGCCGGCCAGCGTCTTGCGCCATGACAGCGACCGCCTTTCGACGTAGCGGAGGACGGAGTCGGACAGGAGACCGAAGATGCCGTAGACCGCGAGTCCCACGAGAATCACGTCGGACTGTCCGTAGTTCTGCGCGTTGTACATCATCTTTCCCAAGCCGGTCACCGCGTTGATTCCCTCGACGACGATGAGGGTGAGCCAGGCACCGGTCACCGAGAGGCGCAGTCCCAAAAAGAATCCCGGCATCGCACCCGGCAGGACGACCTTGCGGATGAACGTGGCCCGGGACAGCCCGAGGACTTCGGCAAGTTCGACGTAGCGGTTGTCGATCGACGTCAGCGAGTTGTGGGTCTGGATGTACATGTGGACGACGACACCGAGCGCGATGATCACGATCTTGAACGTCTCCCCGATGCCGAGCCAGAGGATCAGCAGCGGGATCAGGCCGAGCGTCGGGATGGCGCGTTTGAGTTGGATCGGTCCGTCGATCAGAGCGTCACCGGAACGCGTCAGACCGGCGACGACGGCCAGCGCCGTCCCGATCACCACACCGAATGCGAAGCCGATGGCTGCACGACTCAACGACGCAAGGACGTGCTCCTGCAGGATGCCCGTGGAGATCAGGTCGACCGCCGTCGTGACGACGGTCCACGGCGCGGACAGCTTTCGTGCGTCGATGACGCCCGTCAGGCTCCCCACCGCCCAGACCGCTAGGAGGAGCAGGACACCGGCAAGCCGGGAGAACGGGAAGGCTTTACGCAGTCCGAGTCGGCGGATCTGCCGGTCGGTGGCGCTGGGCCTGTCGACAACGGGGGCGACAGTACGTGCCGGCGCGGGCGCAATGAGAGTACTGGTCATCGCTGCACACCGCCCCGGTACTCGGCCGGAACGGCGTCGGCGGCGATCGTCTCGAATCGGCGGTCGAACAGCTCGTTGGCATCGAACTCGTTGAAGTAGCCTGCTTCGGATAGCAATTGGACGGTGTCCTGCGTCCATTCGACGGCCGCGTCCCAGTTGGCCGGGTAGACCGGGCGCTGCCCGACGGAGGCGACGATGCGCTTGCCGTCCTCGACCGATACCTGTTCGCTCTCCACGTAGTACTTCTGGATCCAGGCGTCCTGGTTCTCCCACGCCCAGACCTCCCCGCGGGCCCAGAACGGAATGAACGCCTTGATCGCCGCCGCTTTGGCTGGGTCCTGGAGGACCTCCACGGGTGCCCAGAGCACGGTGAGCGCGTCCACGGCGTCGGTGGCCAGCGCCTTGGCTCCGTCCGGCCCGTACTGGTTCAGGTACTTCGTGACCGTCGGCTCCGACAGCGGCGCGATGTCCACCTGCTTCGACTGCAACGCGGTGAGGAACTGCGGGCTGGGGAGCTCGACGAGTTGGACGTCGTCCGTCGTCAGGCCCTGTGCTTTCAGCGTTCGCAGGATCACCACACCCTGGGCCTGCCCGGGCGAGAACGCGATCTTCTTGCCCCGCAGGTCCGGCAGTTCCGTGATGTCCGAGCCGGGAGCGGTGGCCAGCCGGTATTGCGGCTGTTCCTTCTCCCGGACCGCGACGATCTTCGCGTCCAACCCGGTGGCGTGCGCCTGGATCGGCGGGATCGCGGCGTTGGTGGCCAGATCGACCGCATTACCCCGGAAGGCCTGGATCACGTCGGGACCGGCACTGACGTCCGGCCAATCCGACACGGTGAATGGGAGTTCCGCGAGTTGATCGGTCGCCTCGAGCTGAAGTCGGGTGGTCTTGATCGACACGCTGAGCGACGTTCCGTCCGGAACCTGGTCGGGCACAACGTCATCGAGTGACAGCCCGCCGGAGGAACCGGAGGAGCAGGACGCGAGCCCGAGCGCCACGACGCCGGCAAAGGCAGCGCGTGTGAGGCGCCGATACCCGGCGGACGACACGAGTGAACTGGACATGAATGATCCTTCGAAGGAAGTGATCTCCGGTCGGGCACACCGGACGCGGTCGGTCGAGTGCCACAATGGAGCGAGAAAGGAAGAATGGAACGGTGTTTAGGGCGTCCGCCTCAGTCAGCGCAGAGACGTCAGATGCGGCCCGGTCGCGTGCGGCGACAACAGGACTCGGAGCGACACGAGGATGTACGCACACTGTCCGCCATGGTGATGTTCACACCAATATCCTTGCGATCCAGTGCAATCGACGTCAACATTGCTTCCCACCGAATTAACTCCGGACTTGTGATACACATCACGATATGCCGGCCAGCGGCCGCACGAAGCTGGTGAGAGGCGCCCGGAATAACTCCGCGAGGATCACGGAACCGGCGGATACCGGCAGTGCCCTCCCCGGAAAACTGGTGGACAACACGGACCGTGAGGGGTCGTCACACGTCACCGACGACTCCCCGACTGCTCGCCGAACCGTGTCGAGAGAATCCGGAATCCGGCTCACGCCTTGGTCGCAGACGATCAGAACCTCCGGATTGAACAGGTCGAGCAGACGCGCCGCCACCACCCCCACGCCGTGCGCCCGTTCCTCGAACAGAGCCAGGGCCGCCGGCTGCCGACGTCGTCCCGCGTCGAGAAGGTCGCCGAAGATCGGCCGCTCGATGATGCCGAGTTGCATCGCCCTGCGCACCAGCACCCGATCCGACAGGGTGGCCTGCACGCATCCGGTACGTCCGCAGGTGCACTCCTCGAGACTGTTCTCGACAGGCACGTGCGCAACCGCGCCTGCCGCCGCGCGAGGGCCGTGGTGGACCACGCCTCCGGTCGCGAACGCGGCGTCGATGACGTTGCCGACGAAGAGCTGCACCACACTGTCCCGCGATCTCGGCTCCCCGAACAGCACCTCCGCGTCGATGAGGGCGCGCGCGTGCGAATCCATCCGGACGTCCAGACCGGTGCGATGCTCGAGATCCGCGCGGACCGGGTACCCGTTCCAGCCCGGAATCGGATGCTCACGCACCACACCGGATTCCGAGTCGATCCAGCCGCCGGCCGCGAAACCGACCCCGATCGGGACGGACACGTCACCGTATCGGGCGGCCAGTGCCTCGAGGGTCGTCACGGCGTTACGCAGAATCTCGGCCGGTCCGAGCCCGAAGTGCGGATCACGGGATCGCGCAAGCACCTGCCCGCGCAGATCGAGCAACGCGGTGGTGACGTGGGTCATCGCCAGGTGAATGCCGTAGACGACGAAGCGGGTGGTGTCGAGATCCACCGGCACGTGTGGACGTCCCAGACCCGTGGGACCCGAGATTTCCGGCAGTTCCCGCAGCAGTCCGCGTTCGACGAGCTGTGCACTGGCGGTGGTGACCGTCGCGGGCGAGAGCCCGGTGACCCGTGCGATCGTGCTGCGGGCGATCGGTCCGTGATCGAGGATGGTGCGCAGCACCGTGCCCGCGCTGGCGCCGGAGCGGCCGGCGCCCCGCCGGGCATCGGAGTGGGTTCGCACCATCGTTCTCCCTTCGCCGCGCTCAGTGATCTGCGTGATCTGCAACGCTAGCGAAGGGGAACGGATAGTTGAACGGACTCGATACCCGTGAATTTAACTCCCGTGCGTCGGCCGCCAGCCGCGGCCGATCACTCGTGTCAGAAGTTGCCGCGTGCGGCTTGTTCTCGCTCGATGGCTTCGAAGAGGGCCTTGAAGTTACCGATACCGAAACCGAGGGAACCGTGGCGTTCGATGAGTTCGAAGAACACGGTAGGACGGTCGACGAGTGGTTTGGTGAAGATCTGCAGCAGATACCCGTCCTCGTCGCGGTCGACGAGGATGCCGCGCTTCTGCAACTCCTCGATCGGGGCACGCACGTTCCCGATCCGGGCCCGCAGTTCCGGATCCTCGTAATACGAATCCGGGGTGGCCAGGAACTCGACACCCTCGGCAGTCAGCTGATCGACGGCGGTGAGAATGTCGTTGGTGGCCAACGCCAGATGCTGGGCACCGGGACCACGGTAGAAATCGAGGTACTCATCGATCTGGGAGCGCTTCTTCGCGATCGCCGGCTCGTTGAGCGGAAACTTCACCCGATGATTGCCGTTCGAGACGACCTTGCTCATCAGCGCGGAGTAATCGGTGGCAATGTCCTCGCCCACGAACTCCGCCATGTTCGTAAAGCCCATCACCCGGTTGTAGAACCCGACCCACTCGTCCATCTTGCCCAATTCGACGTTGCCCACCACATGATCGAGGGCCTGGAACAACCGCTTCGGGGCGCCGTCCCGTTTGCGGTGCGTGGAGGTGCGTTCGACGTAGCCGGGCAGGTAGGGGCCGGTGTAGCGGCTGCGGTCGACGAGGGTGTGCCGGGTATCGCCATAGGTGGCGATCGCCGCCAGTCGAACGGTGCCGTGCTCGTCGGTGACGTCATGGGGCTCGTCCAGAACGGTCGCACCCTGCGCCCGGGCATGCGCAATGCACTTGTCGACATCGGGCACCGCCAGCGCGATGTCGACGACACCGTCGCCGTGGACGCGATGATGCTCGATCAACGAGCTGTCCGGGTCCACGGCACCCTTGATCACGAACCGGACCGCCCCGGATTCGAGAACGAAACTGTGGTGATCGCGGTTACCGGTGGTCGGCCCGGAGTAGGCGACCAGAGTCATCCCGAACGCCGACTGAAAATAATGCGCGCTCTGGGTGGCATTGCCCACCACCCACACGACCGCATCCCAACCGCTGACCGGAAACGGATCCGCAGCCGAGTCGTACTCCACCAGACCCACCAACTGCCTGAGCTGATCGAGATCGAGATCCGCCAAACGTTCCTTGTCGGTCAGTGTCTGTTCGATCGTCATCGGAGTCTTCCTCTTTCGTTGGCCGGTGAGCCGGGACTGTCGCCTGCGTCACCACGAAAACTCACTCCGCCGTCGTAGGCAACCGAGCCAGGAGTTCCTAGCCGCAGTGTCACTTTCGAGGAGCAAATCACGCGATTTGTTATACAGTCGGACTAGCTGATCGACCTCGGAGGTGGTGTTCGCATGAAGGATGCCGTGCAGCTGGACGAGCTCGATTTCGCGCTGCTCGACGCCATGCACGCCGACCCGAAGGCGGGAGTGCTGGAGTTGTCGCGTCGAATCAAGGTGGCCCGAGCCACCGTTCAGGCGCGGGTACGCAAGCTCGAGGAGTCGGGCATCATCGCCGGTTACGAGCCGCATATCGACATTTCGGCTGCCGGTTTCGACGTGCAGGCATTCGTCACCCTGGAGACGGCGCAGGGCGCACTCGACTCGGTGACGTCGGAGCTCGAGTCGATTCCCGGTGTGCTCGAAGCTTTCGCGACCACCGGTTCGGGCGACATCCTTTGCCGGGTCGCGGCCCAATCACATCTCGGTTTGCAGCAGACATTGATCGATCTGAACAAATCGAGCGTCGTCGCGCGGTCCACGAGCGTGATGGTGCTCTCCGTGATCGTTCCGTATCGGTCGATGCCGTTGTTGCGCACCCTCGACCGTCGCGGTTCGGCGAAGGCTCCCGCGTACCGGGCCACCGATCAGCACGTCGATCGCTGAGTTTGCTGGGCACGTTGCCTAGAAAAACACCGAAAACCTGTCGTGGTGATGTTCATCCTGGCTACGTGCTGCAGGGCTGCTTGCGGCATGGGAGTGGCGCCCGCCACAGTGATCGCCGTAACAGCGGGTGCTGATCGAGGGAACGGCTCGATCGCACTGCTGCCCGGCCGTCCGACTCCCGAAAGAAGCCATGAAGAACCTGCTCACCCGATTCGAAGAAAAGGCCCCCGAGATCGTGTTCGAGTGGCACGACACCGAGACGTCCGCCCGCGGATGGACCGTGATCAACTCCCTGCGTGGGGGCGCTGCCGGCGGTGGAACCCGGATGCGGCGCGGCCTGGACCGCCGGGAAGTGGAGTCCCTGGCCAAGACCATGGAAGTGAAGTTCACCGTCTCCGGGCCCGCCATCGGCGGCGCCAAGTCGGGCATCGACTTCGATCCGACGGACCCCCGCAAGGACGAGGTGTTGCGACGCTGGTTCAGGGCCGTCACCCCACTGCTGAAGGCGTACTACGGCACCGGCGGCGACCTGAACGTGGACGAGATGGCTGAGGTCGTCCCGATCACCGAGAGCTACGGGCTCTGGCACCCGCAGGAAGGCGTCGTCAACGGACACTTCGCGGCCAGCGACCGGGAACGGGTGCAGCGGGTGGGGCAACTCCGGCTCGGTGTCGCGAAGGTGGTCGAGGATCCGCGCTTCACCCCCGACCCGCAGGCCAAGTACACGGTGTCCGACCTGATCACCGGCTGGGGCGTCGCGGAATCGGTACGCCACTACTACCGCGTCTACGGCGGTGAACTCACCGGCAAGCGGGTGATCATGCAGGGCTGGGGCAACGTCGGGGCCACCGCCGCCTACTACCTGGCCCAGTCCGGCGCCCGCATCGTCGGAATCATCGACCGCAACGGCGGGGTGTCGAACACCGACGGCTTTGACTTCGAACAGATCCGCGATCTGTTCCTCACCAGGTCGGGCAACGAGCTGAACGCTCCCGACGCTGTGCCGTTCGCGGACATCAACGAGACGATCTGGAGCGTCGGCGCGGAGGTGTTCCTGCCTTGCGCGGCGTCCCGCCTGGTGACACGCGACCAGGTGGACCGGTTGATCGACGGCGGCCTCGAAGTCGTGGCGAGCGGGGCCAACGTGCCCTTCGCCGACGACGAGATCTTCTACGGCCCCACCTACGAGTACGCCGACAAGAGTCTGGCGGTGGTGCCCGACTTCATCGCCAACTGCGGCATGGCCCGAGCGTTCGCTTTGCTGATGGAGGGCGACATCGAGGTGTCCGACGACGCCATCTTCGGTGATGTGTCCACCACCGTGGCGACGGCGCTCGAGCGGTGCCACGCGCGATCACAGCAGCCGACCGGGATTGCCGGTACCGCCTTCGAGATCGCTCTCGATCAGCTCGTCTGACATCCCGGGAGACCCCATGAACACAGTTCACGACACAGTGGTGCAGGCGCCGCCTGCACCCACGAAAGACATTGTCACCCGCGGACTTCAGCAGGCGATGAAGCCACGACAGCTGGTGATGATGAGCTTGGGCGGCGCGATCGGGGCCGGGTTGTTCGTCGGTTCCGGCGCAGGGATCGCCGTCGCGGGTCCGGCAGTGCTCGTGTCCTTCCTGATCGCCGGCTTTCTCGTCGTGTTGGTGATGCGCATGATGGGCGAAATGGTGGCAGCCGACCCCGACAGCGGCGCCTTCTCGGTCCACGCCGAGAAGGCGATGGGGCCGATCGCGGGGCGCACGATCGGCTGGCTCTACTGGGTGCAGGTGGTCATCGTGGTGGCCGCCGAGGCAACCGCTGCGGCAGCCATCACCGCGGCGTCGATACCGGCGGTGCCGCAGTGGGCGGCGGCGCTCTTCTACATGAGTGTGCTGACCGCCGTGAACCTGGCGGGTGTCTCCCGATTCGGTGAGTTCGAATTCTGGTTCGCTGCACTGAAAATCGCGGCGATTGTCGGGTTCCTGGGCATCGGCTCCGCGATGATCTTCGGTTGGATTCCGAGCTTCGACGCTCCCGCGCTGGCCAACCTGACGGGTCACGGTGGATTCGCCCCCAACGGGGTCACCGGCATCGCGGCCGGACTACTCATCGTGGTGTTCGCGTTCGGCGGAACCGAAGTAATGGCCATCGCGGCCGCAGAGACGTCCGAGCCGCGCCGCAACGTGAGCCGGGCGGTGCGCTCCATCGTGTGGCGAATCCTGGTGTTCTACATCGGTTCCGTTCTCATCATGGTGACGGTGCTGCCGTGGACTGCCGAGGAACTCTCCTCGGGCCCCTTCGTCGCGGTGCTGAACGCCGCGCACGTGCCCGGGGCCGGCGCGGTGATGACCGTCGTCGTGGTGATCGCCCTGCTGTCCTCGCTCAACGCCATGCTGTTCAGTGGTTCACGGATGATCTACTCGCTGTCCGAGCGCGGCGCCGCGGCCAAGATCTTCGGGCGGGTATCGAGCAACGGCGTACCCCGCCTCGCGGTGCTCGCGTCCGTGGCCTTCGGCTTTTTGACGGTGGTTCTCAACTACCTCGCACCCGAGCGGGTACTTCCCCTGCTGCTCAACGCAGTCGGGTCGACGATTCTGGTGTTGTGGACATTCGTCACGGTGTCGCAGATCGTGTTACGCCGCCGCGCCGAGAAAGAAGGCCGCAACGATCTGCCGCTGAAGATGTGGGGTTTCCCGTATCTGTCCTATGTCGCTCTCGCCCTGCTCGCCGCCGTGGCGGTTCTGGCCCTGTTCGACGACGCAGCGCGGAACCAGCTCATCGCGACCCTTACCTTCACCTGCGCAATCACCCTGGCTTGCTGGGTCCTCGCACGTCGACAGCGGAGGACGAGCGGCGACACTCGGTCGACCATCGAGCACGCCCACTGAGAGGTCGGCCTTCGATCGGAGGAGGACCGCGGCCGGTCAAGCGACCGGAGGAGGACCGCGGCCGGTCACGCGACCGGTGAGATCACCACGTCGTCTGCGCCAGAACCGCATCGAGGGCGGCGTAGCTCTCGTTCATGCCGCCTTCCATGCCGGATTGCAGCATGCCGTCGCGCTCTTCGGGCGTGTGGAACTGGCTGACGACCGTCAGTTTGGTGCGACCGTCGCCCAGATCGGTGTAGGTGTTGTGGTCGACCGTGACGTGCCCGGGCATACCGTCCCATTCGAAGGTGTACACGAGGCGCTCCATGGGAGTGATTTCGCGGAACCGGCCCTCGAATCCATGGGTGTCTCCCTCGGAGTGTTCGACGAAACGCCAGTGGCCACCGCGCTCGAATTCCCAGCGCTCGATGTCGAGCCGATTTCCGCGGCCCCACCACTGCGCCAGCAGGGCGGGGGTGGTGAAAGCTGCCCACACCCGTTCGCACGGGGCATTGAAAATGCGTTCGACGCGGATCTCGCGATCCGCCGGGGTGGTGAGCGTCGCGGCCGTGGGAGGAGTGGAGGTGCTCATGAGGTGCCTTCCGTTCTTGTGAGGAATTCATCCAGACGGTCCAGTCGGCCCTGGAGAGACGTTTGGTAGTCCCGTATCCAGGCCACCTCACGCTCGAGGGGATTCGCGCCGAGCATGCAATACCGCACCCGCCCGCGTTTTTCCGTCACGACCATTCCCGCAACCTCGAGCAGGTGCACGTGCTTCTTGATGCCGGTAAGGGTCATCTCGAAGTGCTCTGCCAAATCGCTGATCGTGCTGGCGCCCCGGCGGAGCCTCTGCAGAATTCCGCGTCGCGTGGGGTCGGCCAGTGCGGCGAACGAAGTGTCGAGAGCTGAATGCTGAACCATCTAGTTCAGTGTTTCACTCGCTGGGGGTGCCGTCAACCCCCGGCCTGCGCGCAGCTCGGGTCACGGCGTCTCGGAGCCGATACGGATGGATAACGAATCCGGTTGCCCCGCCCGCACTACCGAAGCCGCCGGCCCCCGCCGGTTAGCGTGTACCTCGGGGGGAGACGAGAGGGGGACGGGCATGGCCGGGTCGGCGGCAGGCGACCGTGTTCCTTTACCTCGCAGCCTGACGCTCGTGATCGGGTTGGTGGTGAGCGCGACGGTGGCGGCCGCCTTGGTGCTCGGCCCCATCGATCCGTGGACCCCGGACATCGGGTTGTTCGCCGGTGGCGCCGACCTCCACGTGTACCGGGACGGTGGGTGGCGGGTGCAGCACGACCTGCCGCTCTACGGTGGCCCCGTCGTACTCGGATTGCTGTACACCTACACCCCGTTCTCGGCACTCGCCTTCGTCCCGCTCGAGCGGATCCCCGGCGCCTACGTCGACGATCTGTGGATGGCACTGAATCTGTTCGTGCTCGCCGCGTGCATCGTGCTGTGCTGCCGGATCCTCGGCTACCGGATCACCCCCTACCTGCTGCTCGTCACGGCCCTGGCGACCATCACGTGCACTTTCCTCGAGCCGGTACGGACAACCCTGTTCTACGGCCAGATCAATCTGGTGCTGATGCTGCTGGTGCTGTGGGACTTCTCCCGGCCGAATTCCAGCCGACTGCGGGGAGTGGGGACGGGGATCAGCGCCGGAATCAAGCTGACTCCTGCGTATTTCGTGCTGGTGTTCCTGGCCTTGCGCCAGTGGCGTACGGCTGCCGTCGCCATATCGGCCTTCCTCGCGACGGTGGGTGTGGCCTGGGCGGTGATCCCCGGTGACTCGCGGCAGTACTGGACCAGCACGTTCTTCGACTCGACCCGCATCGCCGACAACAGACATCCGTCGAACCAGTCTCTGCGTGGCACCCTGGCCCGGCTGACCGACGGACAGGCGCCGCTGTGGCTGTGGTTCGTCCTGGCCGCGACCGTCACCGTTGTCAGCATTCTGGTATCGGTGCGGTTGTACGAGCGCGGCGAGCACCTCCTCGCGGTCGCCCTCAGCGGCCTCACCATGGCCGTGGTGTCGCCGTACTCCTGGAGTCATCACTGGGTGTGGTTGATTCCCCTGCTCGTCTGGTTGGTGCACCGCGCGCTGACCGTGAGCCGACTCTGGTGGTGCGCCGCGGCGGGATTGTTCGCCGCGACCGCGGCGTGGCCGTACTGGTGGAGCACGGACTTCATCGTGATCGGCCTGTTCCTGTACCCGCCCTCGTGGCCCGTGGCCCCGGTATTGCAGAACATCTACCTCGTCGTCTACGTGCCGGTCCTTGTCGCGTCGGCCGTGTTCGCGCGCAGAACGCGACCCCCCGCCCTGGCCACGGTGCCGTCCGAGCCCGTCGATCCGGTGCTCGAGGATCCCCCGCACCTGCCGTTACGGAGCGCGTGACCGGCTTTCGCCACCGGCCGGACTCGACCGGAATATCCTGAGAGTAGTCACGTTGCCGTGGCTCCCCGCCCCGTGTCCCGAATCGAACACCATGAACGATCGCCCGCCGAGTGACGTGACGGTCGCGACCGGCCCACCCACCGAACTGGGACCGGACACGGCCGTCGCGTCTTCGCCCGTCACTGCGTCGGACAGCGGATTCGTCGTGGACAGTGGCGTCGAACAACTGGTCGCCGACTGGGAGTCGTCCGGTTCCCCTGCTGCCCTCAGCGAATACCTTCCCGATGCGGCAGCCATTCGACGGGCAGCACTGGTCGAACTGATCAAGGTGGATCTCGAATACCGCTGGCTGCGTTCGGGGCAGCCGAAACGGCTCGCCGACTATTGCCTCGAATTTCCCGAACTCCTGGCCGAACCACTGCCGGCGGATCTCCTCTATGAGGAATTCCGGGTCCGACGCGACAGCGGCGACAAGGTGGAGGCCGACGACTATCTGAAGGCGTACCCCACTCAGGCGAACCGCTTCGAGGGCCTACTCACACTGGATTCGCATCGGCAGCCGCGCGCGTCGGAGCCGACGGTGGGCGACGCATTCGATGTCGGAGCCCGGCTCGAGGATTTCGAACTCGTCCGGGAGCTGGGCCGGGGAGCATTCGCGCGGGTGTTTCTCGCCCGGCAACACTCGATGCAACGGTGGGTAGCACTCAAGATTTCGCGCAACGTCGGCACCGAGCCGCAGACGATGGCCCAACTCGACCATCCGTACATCGTGCGCGTTTTCGATCAGCGACTCTTGGAGGAGCGCCAACTCCGGTTGCTCTTCATGGAGTACGTCCCGGGCGGCACCTTGCTGGACGTCGTCCGGTTGGTGCGCGCCACGCCGCCCGACGAACGCTCAGGGCAACTTCTCCTCGATTCGATCGACCGTGTCCTCGACGAGAAAGGAGAGATGCGGCCCGAAGATTCCAGCGTGCGCAGCGAGATCGCCGCCCTGTCCTGGCCTGAGACCGTCGCCTGGATCGGATTACGCCTCGCCGACGCCCTCGAATACGCGTGCAAACACGGAGTGCTGCACCGCGACATCAAACCGGCGAATGTCCTGCTCGGTGTCGAGGGCGTGCCCAAACTGGCCGACTTCAACGTAAGTTCCAGCGACAATGTGGCAACGCCCGGCGCTGCAGGATTCGTCGGCGGTTCGGTGGCGTACATGTCACCCGAACAGCTCGAGGCCTGCGACCCCGGTGCGGCACGAACAGCCGGTGACCTCGACACCCGAAGCGACATCTACGCACTGGGCGTCCTGTTGTGGGAACTGCTGACCGGAAGCAGGCCGTTCTCCGACGGCGAGGCGGGAGAGGCGCCGCCGCCACCGCACGTGCTCCTCGAATCGCGACGCCGCGGTGTGGACCTCGAACAGAACCCGTTGCCCGACGGTTGTCCGGCGGCGCTGCGGCGCGTCCTGGTGAAGTCACTGGCACCCGACCGGGAGGATCGGTGGTCGAGTGGACGCAAGCTCGCCCGCCAATTCGCGCTGTGCCTCGACCCGCACGCACGCGACCTCGTCGACCCGACGCCGGGAAGCCGGCGCGCGACGATGTGGCGCTTTGCCCCGGCCATCCTGCTCGCGGCGATCGGAATCCCGAACCTGCTGGCGGCGGGGTACAACTACTACTACAACAAGGTCCTGATCATTTCCGAGCTTCCCGCGGAGGCACAGGAGAATCTAGAGCAGGTCCACCTGATCATCGGCGGTGTCGCCTTTCCCCTCGGCGCGGTTCTCATCCTCTACTGGTGTCGGCTGTCGATCACGGTGCCGCGGGGTCTCAGCCAGGGCCGCACCTACAGTTCCGGCATTCTCGGCAAAGCCCGCGCCGCCACGCTGACCCTCGGCCATCGCGCCGTCGTGGTCAGCTTCGCGTTGTGGCTGGTGGCCGGGGTCGCCTACCCGATCGCTCTGCAGATCACCGCCGGCGGCATACCGCTCCGCGCGTACACGCAACTTCTGGCCTCACTTGCGGTGTGCGGCGCAGTGGCGGTGGCGTACCCGTTCTTCATCCTCACGTTCTACGCCGTCCGATGCTTGTCACCGATCCTGCTGTCGCACGGCGAATTGCGCAGCTCCGACTGCCGCGGCATCCGAAGCCTCGCCCGCAGCATGCCGCGCTACGTCGCGGTCGCGGCGGCGGTGCCGTTGATCGGAGTCGCCGGACTCAGTTTCGTCGGCGGCGATCCCAGCGACGCCGTCAATGCGACGGTTCGCGCATTGTGCTTGGGCGGAATCTTCGCGTTCATCGGCGTGTACCAGCTGTTCCGCCGGATCGAGAGCGATCTGCGGGCGCTGGAGCGAGTCGTGCGGATAGAGGTGCCCGGCGCACCTGCCGGACGGCGTCGGTAGTCGTTCGACGTGCTGCTGCGGCTGGGAGGGCAAGGAGAAAGCCCCTGGCGCTGCCGGGTCGGGGTCCGACAGCGCCACGGGGCTCAACTGGTATTTCTCTCGAGGGCCCCTTTGTGTTACAGCCCGCCGAGTTTTCCGCCTGCCAGGCCGCCCATCGTCATGTCGTACAACACCGCCGCCAGCTCGTTGCGGCGCTCCCGGAGGTCTCGGCGCAGGTACTCGACGCTCACCGCTCGGTAGCTGACCGTGAGAACCAGCAGCAGCGATTCGAGATCCACGCCGGGAGCAATCGCCGACGGATTGAGCGTCACGTACGTGCGCAGCAGGTCCCGGCAGCGCTCCTCGAGGCGTGCCGAGCGGTGCGTCAATCCGAGGTGCGGAGCGTCGTTGAGCAAAGGCGCGAGTATCCCGCGATAGCGGTCCAGCACGGCAAGGAGTTGCTCCTGGAGAGCGGGATCTCGCAGGAAGGTGCCCTGCCCGACGGATCGGTCGAGGTGCTCCCCGAAGGTGCGCGTCGTCTCGTCGAGAATTCCGTCGAGGAGAACCTCGATGATCTCGTCCTTGTTGGCGAAGTACTGGTATACCGAACCCTTCGAGATACCGGCCGCCTCCGCGATGGCGCCGGTGCTGCACCCGGCGTAACCCTTGGCTTCCAAAACCTGACCAGTGGCCGACAAGATGCGTGCCACCGTCGCGTGTGAACGCTGCTGGGTAGGACCTTTCCGCTGGCCAGTGCCCATTGCCTCGACCGGTCCCTTCTGCGCCTCAATGCGACTTGTACCCGTCCGAATTGGTGGTGTGCACTGTAACTCAGCAGCCGTCAGAGCTGGTCGGAAGTACCTACGCGCCCGAATCGAGTTCATCGACATGACAGAAATCCAGACCCGGGAAACCGTGTCCGAGTTCGTCCCGCCCCGCCGATTCGCCCGTGATGTCGAGTGGGGTCGTCGGTCGATGCGGGCACTGTCACTGCTCACCCACGGAGATACGACACCGACACCCGTCGAGAAGGACCACCACGCCCGGGCGGTGGCAAGTCAGGACGAACTCGGTGCCGCGCTCGCGCAGGCCATCCTCGTCGACAAGACGGTGACGATGGCGCAGTTCACCACAGCCTTGTCCCGCGGAATCACCGACGTCGAGCACCCCGCGCCACCACTCGCCGCCTTCTTCGACTCGGTGGATCACCGGCCCGCCTGGGTGGACGACGCACGACTCGAACGAGGAGCCGCCGTCTGCCTCCGTAGCGGCATGACAGGGCTCGATCTTCTCGCCACGGGCTCCTTGATGAACGGGTACCGGAGCTCGGCGACCACCCGACAGCTCGTGTCCACAGGCAGGCTCGTCGGCGATCGAGCGGGTGCGCGTGTCACCGAGACGGTCCGGTGGTGGTACGAGTGCGTCCTCCCCGGCGGGATGAACCGCGACCGGCAGGGCTGGCAGCTGTCGGTGCACGTCCGGTTGATGCATGCGTTCGTCAACCACAGTTTGCTGCGGGACGAGGACTGGGATGTCGCCGAATGGGGCATGCCGATCAATCAGTCGGATCAGGCCGGCACCCTCGCGCTCTTCTCGACGACCTTCCTCATCGGCCTGCGGTCGCTCGGCGTGTGGGTCTCCGCAGACGAGGGCCGCGACGTCATGCACCTGTGGCGGTACATCGGATGGCTGATGGGCATCGACGACCACTGGCTGGTCGACGACGAGAACACCGGGCGGCGGAACATGTGCCAGATCGGGATGTTCGCGCCCGGGCCGGACGACAACTCGCGAATTCTGGCAGACGCACTACAGAAATCCTGGGGCAACTTCTCCTACGACCGTGCGCAATCGTTGCGACGCAGAATCAACCGGCAGCGCCTCCTGAGCATCCAGCGCCTGTTCTCCGGCAAGGCCGGGATGCGAGAGCTGGGACTGCCGGCCACACTGGCCTGGTATGTACCGCTGGCTCTCGTCGGAAACGGTGCGTTGCACGGTGCGGCGAGACTGAGCCCGGCGGTTCGGCAGCGGGTGAGCCGGCGCTCACGGCGCCGAGTAGAACAGTGGCTCACCGACAACGAACCGAAGCGTGGGCCCGGTCAGCGCCGTTCGTAGAGTCCGCGGATGTACGCGGCCTGCCCGGCGTGCTGCAGATCGTCGGAGATCACGCTGATCAGCCGCACGCCGAGAGTGACCGGCGGATCCCAGTTCTCGTCGACGATGCGATCGAGGTCGTCCGTACCGATCGACTGGACGTAGTCGACGGTTCGGTCGTGGACCGCATCGTGGTATCCGAGCAGAAGTCCGGCTGCGGTCGTCACCCTCGCCACCTCGGCGGACGACTGCCCGTACCCGATCGCGGCCACCGGGAAAGGCAGGTCGAATCGTTCACACCAGCCGCCCGACGTCCACACCTGCTCGGTGCCCGCGACCCCGGCAACATGGTCGTCCTGCACCCGGGTGAGATGCCAGACCAACCAGGCGATGGTGTTCGCGTCCTCGTCCACCCGATAGGTCAGTGCGTCGGACGGTAATTCGGACAGCGCCTCGTGCACGGTCTCCTGGATACGGTCGAAAGCGTCGGTCAACAGCGCACTGTGATCCACAATGCTCCCCTCGTCGCGTATACGTTTTCCCTGTCCACTATGACCGTTCGCGTACCCGGGCGGGCAGAGATGTGACACGGGACGGGCATATCTCCTACGTCGCCGATCACCCTGTGCCGCGTTCCCTTGCCACAGGCCGCGCCGGTGCCACGCCGCGGTCCGCTCGACGCATCGTGGATTACCCACTACGACGAACCGGACCGACGACGTGTCACCCGCGACGGCGCACAACAATTACCCGTCAGTCGAGCGGTGCCCACCTCGAGCCCACCAACAGGCGCCGATAAGTCCGCTCAATGGCGGGACACCACCCGTTTCAGCCGACCGCGACTGGCACCTGCGCCTGAGCGTCATGGAAGGCTTGCTTGATCTCCGCCGAAATCCGGCCACGGGAAGACACGTTCCTGCCCTCCCCGATCGCCCACTCACGAATCGCCTTGATCATGTTCTTCGCCGGAGCCGCCTTCCCCGTAGCCGTCGTCTTCGCGACCGTCATCTTGGTGGGCCTCGTCTTCGCGGGAGACTTCTTCACAGCCGTCGTTCGCGGACCCTTGGTCTTGGCGGCCGTCGTCCTCGAGGGAGCCTTCCTCGCGGCTGGCTTCTTTGCGGTCGCCGCTTTTACCTGAACCTTCTTCGCCGCAGCGTCATGGAAGGCTCGCTCGATCTCGGCCGAAATCCGGCCACGGGAGGACACTTCAAGACCCTGCCCGATCGCCCACTCACGAATCTCCTTGGTCATCTTTTTCGCGGGAGCTACCTTCTCCGTGGCCGCCGTTTTCGTGGCCGTGGTTTTCGCTACCGTCGTTTTCTCGGCCGTTGTTTTTGCGGGAGCCTTCCTCGCGGCTGACTTCTTCGCGGTCGCCGCTTTTACCTGAACCTTCTTCGCCGCAGCGTCATGAAAGGCTCGCTCGATCTCGGCCGAAATCCGGCCACGAGAGGACACATCGAGACCCTCCCCGATCGCCCACTCACGAATCTCCTTGGTCATCTTCTTCGCTGGCGTCGTCTCCGTCGCCGTCGTTTTAGCAGCGGCCGCTTTCGCCGCCGTCTTCTTCGCCGGAGCCTTTGCCGGGGCCGTCTTCACGCCCGTCGTTCCCGCAGCCGTCTTCTTCGCGGCCGCCTTCTTCGCAGCTGCCTTATTCACCCGCGCCGCTTTTACCTGAACCTTCTTCGCCGCAGCGTCATGGAAGGCTCGCTCGATCTCGGCCGAAATCCGGCCACGAGAGGACACATCGAGACCCTCCCCGATCGCCCACTCACGAATCTCCTTCGTCATGTTCTTCGCTGGCGTCGTCTCCGCGACTACCTTCTCCACATCCGCCGTCTTCTTCGCCGGCGCCTTGCTCGCCGTCGTCTTCGCGACCGTCGTTTTCACGGGCGTCGTCTTCGCCGCTGACTTTTTCACCCGCGCCGCTTTTACCTGAACCTTCTTCGCCGCAGCGTCATGGAAGGCTCGCTCGATCTCGGCCGAAATACGGCCACGAGAGGACACATCGAGACCCTGCCCGATCGCCCACTCACGAATCTCCTTGGTCATCTTCTTCGCTGGCGTCGTCTCCGCGACTACCTTCTCCACATCCGCCGTCTTCTTCGCCGGCGCCTTGCTCGCCGTCACTCGCTTCACCGGTGCCTTCTTCGAAACAGACTCCTTCGAAACAGCCTTCTTCGCCGGCTCCGCTTCTATCCGAACCTTCTTTGCCGCAGCGTCATGAAAGGCTCGCTCGATCTCGGCCGAAATACGGCCACGAGAGGAAACTTCGAGACCCTCCCCGATCGCCCACTCACGAATCGCCTTCGTCCTGTTCTTCGCCGATTCTTCGGAGCTCCTCGGTGATACCGCCATCGTGCTCTCTTTCTTCGCCGGGCAATCGTCAAACGCACACAATAACCGCAGGTGTCTCCCCGTGATCAGGAAGCTCACCCAAACGTACCTTGTGACGTTTACGACATCGCCCATCTGGGCAGACCAAACACGACACCGTTCGAGCTCCACACTAACCGCGCGATGAACTTCACATATTCGAATAGCGCACGCTGACAACCTGATTCCCGAATTTGTCCACGAGCACACTTCGATGGCTGCTTCACGTTCATTTGCATTAGCACCTACGGGATTCAAATGCCGGGCACGCGACCCATTGCGCATACAAAATTGCCAGACCGACCAGCGTCCGCCGGCCGATCGGCTCGCGGACTGGCCATCAGCTCGCCCGTCGCGGTGCGGTTCCGTGCAGTGGATCGCACGCCCGCCCCGGCGAATGTCATCGGAGCCCGGCCGTGTTCGCTAGCGAGCCGTAAAGGACGAAAAACCGAATTCAACGCATTGCCGGGCGGCCCGTACCCGCGTACCGAGCCGCACGTGAAGACAAAAACAGGCACCCCACCCCGCCGGATGACCGATTCCGAATACGTGTCTGAACACGACTATGGAAGAACCCAACCTGCTCACTACCAGCTAGAGGCATCCATGCTCGAAAACACCGCCCCACCGCCTACGACCGCCACGGCAACCTTCCTTCCCACCGCTGCACACATCAACATTCCCTGTCTAGCTCAACCGGAGCGCAACCGAACCGGAAACCGAGCAGTCCGTCGGCGGCGCACACAGACCGGGATTCCCGCAGACTCTCCCCAGCTCGACTGGTCACGGCAGGCTCTGCGGGCCTGTGATCTTCTCGCCAGCGTGCAATCCATCAGCTCCTCGGATCGGGCCCTCGTTGCTTTCGCGATCGAGTGGGCTCCCTACGGCGGTGCCGACGCCGAGGAGCTGTTCATCAAATTCGGCGTACAACGAAACCGGTTCCTCGTTCTACTCCAAGCCGCGATGACCCCGAGGCCGTCGGACCTCGCACGCCTGAGGATTCTCAAGGCCTCCCTCTGCGACGATCTCGTCCGTGCGTGGAACGGATCGCCGACACGCAACTGAACGTCGCCCGCACCTCGTCGCCGCTCATGCCATCGGAGCAGACTTCACCGGACTCCTCGATCGGATCATGGGAAGTAGGACGCATAGTCCCTGAAAGGAACCTGGCCGGTGGGGCTCGCCCGTACGGCGTCGGCAACTGCCGGCGGAATGGGCGACCAGTGGGTAGGCATCGCGGCGGCCAGGGACGGATTCAGTATGTAGAGCAGGGCGAAGTTCACTATCCAGAGCGGCGGTGCCATCGACATGCCAACTTCCGAACGCACACCCCCTTGGTGTTGGTCACCAATTGAGCTGCGCCCGACATCTGTTGCGACGCGAAGCCGTAGATCGCTTGCACCGTGTATGCCGACCGATAGAGCGCTATCAGGGTGTGTGTCGCACCGTTGCTCCTCAACCATGTGCCCACGTAACCGCCGGGGGCGATCAAAGAATTCACTTGCCTCGTCGGCGCATCGCGTTGGCCGGACTCTCCAGCAATCCGCTGGTGTTCACGTAGAGGCCGTAGCTGGCCAGGACCGACGGTCCGGTGTCGACGGTTTCTGCCGCTGGCTGGCCGTAGGCGGGTTGCTCCGCGTCGATGACCCGGACCCGATATTCTCAAGCCGCGCATACGTCAACCTCCCAGAACACCGTCGGGCGAGCCGGCACAAGCTTGAATCTCAAGTCAAACGCCGTGACAGTGATGCGGCAAGACTTGCGGCATGTACCTCCTGCGAGTGCCCGGGTGAAGTTCGTCGAGTGTCTCCAGTGGATAAGGGGGTTTCAAGCCGTCGACGACGTTGCGGCGGAATCGCATCCGTATCGGGGTGTGGACGGTCTGGCTGTTAAGCATGGTTTGGTGCCGACGCCGACTTCGCCGGCCCGGGCAATCCCCACCCAGCCACGACAACATCCCGGGTTCATTCGAACCGCAATCCTAATTTCGCCGCGAACACACCACACGGCGGCAGATAATTGTGGTACCGGTAAAACCGAAGCTCGGGAAGGGTCAGCCATGTCCGATCGTAGCTCGGGAGTGAATCCAGCGAGTTCCGAGTATCCCTCCGGTAAAGAGGCTTTCGCGGCCGGCACGTCGATGGGGCCGCCGTCATCATGGTCACCGTCGGCATCATCCAGTTCTTCCAAGGCATCGCGGCGGTCGCCGAAAACGAAGTATTCGTCGGCGGCATCAATTACGTCTACAAATTCGACCTCACCACCTGGGGCTGGATCCATATCATCCTCGGCGTCCTCGTCTCGATCGTCGGCCTCGCCCTCTTCACGGGCGCCGGGTGGGCCCGAGTGTCGGCCATCATCATCGCCGCCATCTCGATCGTGGCGAACTTCCTCTGGCTGCCCTATTACCCGGGTTGGTCACTGCTGATCATCGCCCTCGACGTCGTCGTCATCTGGGCTGTCTCGACGTGGAATCCGGAACCAAATATCGAAAACGCGAACCTTCGCAGTACCGGCACTCCCGCTCGGTAACTCGGCCGAAAATCGCGGGCAACGGGGACAAAACGAGCGGAGAACGGGTAACGACCCAGGAAGCACCTCATCTCGACGTTCACCCGTTCTGGTGGACATCCGCAACTTTCCCCGAGAACACAGTGAAACGAACGGAAGCGACAACAATGACGTACACATACAAGGTCGTCGAGGTCCGCGAGAAAATGATCGGCGGCAAAATGTCCGGCGGCAAACTCGAAGACCTGCTCAACCAGTACGCCCAGCAAGGATGGCGTCTCAAAGCGATAACCTCGTCCGATGTCAAGGGCAGAATCGGCCCTGGCAGCGTGGAGGGACTGCTGATCACCTTCGAACGCGAAAGCTGAGCAGGTCCGGACACGATCAGCCGACGTGTTCTTCGCGCCGAACATCACTTTGGCCGTGAGGCCGGGACCGGGCGAGGCCCCGGGAGCGAGGGACCGGTGTCGGCGGCCGTCCACCACGCCCGTGTGGATGAGGTCACATTGGCCTTTTATGCCCGGCCGCGCTGACTCTCAGCCGCGCACAGCGAGAAACCCTCGAGATCTTCGGTGCCATCGAGGTCGACATCGACACCTAGCTCGCCCAACTCGGAGCGGTTACAGGTGCTCGATGGTGCGCTTACCGATCGAGGTAGTCAGGGCGTCGAGTTCGGCGAGCACGCTAGTAGCACACCAAATCTGGTTGCGCTTACTTTCGGACAGCACCTCGAGGACTCCTGCAGCGGTGAGCCGGGCGAGCGCGCGGTATGTGCTGGCGTCGGTGGTGCCGGTGATCTGCTGAGCTGTGTCGGCGCTGAAAATCGGGGTGCCGAGCAGGGCGTCGATGATCTTCTCGTCGGCGGAGTTGCTGCGCGGCCGGGCGATGTCCCGCCAGTAGACCGGAAGTTCGGCCAGTGCGCGGGCCGAGTCCTGCGCAGCTTCGCTGGAGACGATCGCGGCGCGGGCGACGTACTCGACGAACCCGTCGGCATCCCCCGCTCGGTAGCGGGTCAGGTGGTCGAAGTAGCGGCGGGTGTCGGCGAGCATCACAGACGCCAACGGGACGGTGACCCGGTGGGTCAGGCCGCGGCGGCGCAAAATCGCGCTGATCAAGGCGCGGCCGATGCGTCCGTTGCCGTCGGTGAACGGGTGGATGGATTCGAACTGGGCGTGCGCGATGGCAGCCTGCGCGATGATCGGCAGGTCTGTGCGGCTTGCGAACATGAGCAGGTCCGTCATCAGCTCGTCTACCAGGTCCGGTGGCGGGGGTATGAACAGTGCGTCGATCGGGGTGTAGTCACTACCACCGATCCAGTTCTGCACGTCGCGGAGTTGGCCGGAGTCGCGGGCGGTGTAGTAGTCCGGCGCCATCAGCAATCGATGCGCACCGAGCAGGGTATCAGCGGTGATCGGGCCGTCGCCGGCAGCGTCGACCATTGCAACCAGGGCCTTGACGGCGGCGAGCTGCGACTTGGCCTCCTCGCTGGCCTTGCCACCGGCCAGCGCCTTGCCGAATGCCCGCCAGCCCGCGTCGATGTGCTCGATCTTCGATGACGCGACCGACTCGCTCCGGAGCAGGAAGTCTGACAGGGGCGCCAGGTGCTCGCCGAAGCCCGCTTCGAGTCGGGCGACAGCGATGACGGCCTCCTCGTGTGCGCGGGCGACAACACCCACCAGATCGCAATCGAGCGAGCCGATCATCGGCGGGATCGAGACGTCGACGGTCTCCAGGGTGCGGTCCGCGCGCGAACCCTGCCGATGACGCGGGCTCCAGTCCCGGGTCTCGGTGTGGTGCTCTGGCCAGATCACCAGGCCTCCCCTCCAGGGATCAAACATAGACAATCTACGTCATAGCGTACCTATTATAGGTAAAACGTAGTCAAGGGTGTGGGTAGTGTACAAACAGACGACATGGCACGCCTATTCTGTCCTGTCACGCATTCCTGTCACGCATTCACCGGCAGCGCGAGCACGACCTCCTGCTCGTTCGCGGGGAGGTAGTGGACGTCGAGTACCCGTCCCACCTGCACGTGCGCGACGCTGCGTGAGGGCAGGAACTTCTCGACGCGGGTGGTGAACGTCGATCCGTCGGGTCGACTGACTACCAGGCCGAGGTGCACCTTGGGATGCCCGTTGCGAATTTCCCCCGGAACGCTGAGCGACTGCACCACCGCCTGGGCCGCGATTCCCCGCGCGGCGATGTCGAGCTTGTCCACAGAGGTGACGCCCTGCCGGATCATGGTGTGATTCCACGCTTCGGTGACCGCGGCGGTGTCGCCTGAGCGGTCGATCTCGACCTTGTCCGTGCGCCCCGGCACGTACCGCACGGGTAACACGACACCGGGCCGGAGCAGCGCCAGTTCAGTAAGCGGCACAATCATTTTCGCGTGAGACTCGAATGTCTTGCCGTCGGCGTCCTCGATACCGAGATCGATTCGGACCTCCGGCTGATCGTTGAGGGTCATCCCGGTCTGCCGTACTGCGCGCACGGTACCGATCCCGACCGACCCATTGCGGAACGCTGCGCTGTTCGTCCCGGTCAGTGCCGCCATCACGCTGTCGCCGGTGAAGGCGAAAACCATGATGAGGAGGGTCGTCGCGAGGATCGGCCAGATCATCTGCGGCCCGACCCACGCGAGACCTTCGATCCCGTAGTCCGTTGCCCCCTGGTTACCGAGGCCGTACCAGAGGTAGTAGCCGACGGACCCGACGAAGAACGTGAGAGCTGTGATGCGCAGGATCTTGTTCATGATGTTCCCTTTCGATACGTGTGGGTGGTGAGGGCAGTGCCCCGGCGCGCGCGAATCAAAGCAGAATCTGTCCGAAACTCGCGCGCGCCGAGGTGTTAGTGGTGTGCGGCTCAGCCGCCGACGATGGTGGAGCACGCGAAGGTGAGGTCGAACTTCGCCGTGGTCGGCGCGGTCGGATTGCTCATGTCGGGAGCGCCGACGCCTTCCCCCGTCACCTTGTACACGTCACCGTCCTTCACGACCGTCGCGGTGCCGCCGGGCATTCCCTGACCGAATCCGAGGGCGTAGGGCAGCCCGTTGGACCCGCCCTTGCTGCCGGCGATTCCGACGGCCTGCACGGTGTCCGTGCCGGTGATGGTCGCGCTCACGGCCAGGTCCCCGTACGTGGCATTGCCGGTGTCGGCGAGAGCCAGCGCCAGGGTGTCACCCTGCTTGGCGCAGGTGGCGTCGAACGTGGCGTCCAACGCCTTCCCGTCGATGACGGCCGCGGACGCCCCGGCCGAACTCGCGGCGTTCGACGTCTCCGAGGCGACTGTGGGGGCGTCGGAGCTGTCATTGGACCCTTCGCTGTCACTGCAACCCGAGAGCAGCAGGGCTGCAGCCGCAATCGCGACGATGCCTGCGGTGTATGCGCGCTTCGGCTGAGTCCGAATGATCTTGTTCATGATCCGTCCTTCACATGTCGTGAGGGGCGCTCGGCGCCCGTCTCCGATCTCTTCGGCCCGCGGTGTGGGGCCGATGGCTAAAAGGTATGGATTGCCCGCGCCCTACCGATCCCAGATTTCTGCCGACCTCCGCGGGGCGCACCTGCGGTAGCCTGCTCGAATGCGGACGGGAGCGAGGGGGGCGACGGCTACTCGGCGACCCCGCGCCATGGTCCTGGACGAGGTGTGGCGGGAACTGGACGGCGTCGAACCGCTCAGCGGCCCGGACGGCGGGCCGCTCAGCCGCACAGTCAAACTGATCCTCGATCCGCTGGTGATTCGCCCGGTGCAGAACCCGGCGTGCGCCGGTCCGGTCGTCTCCTCCGACGGCGCGGAGCTTCTGGCCACACGCCTGCACGCCTCCGCTGATCTGCTGCGTGCCACGGCAGCATGGTTCACGCTGCTCAAGCGGGTCCGCCGGACACTACGGATCACCGAGGGCAACCCGCAGGACCTGTACTTTCAGCGCTGTTTCGAGCTGGCCACCACGGCCGGCCCACCGGACCCTGACCGCGGCGAGTCGATCGCGGCAGACACCCTGCGCGACGTGCACGAATACTCGGCCGGACGCACCACTCAGGCGTTGAAAGCCCACATCACCGACCCGTCGCAGGCCCGGCAACTCACGGCACTCATCGATCTCGCCTGGGGCCGACGACCGCTCTCGCGCGTCGCGCTCGAGGACGACACCTCGAAGATCGAGGCACTTCTCGACGCCTGCCCAGGCGCACGGCTCGATGAATCGGACGACTCCGGCCAGTGCGTGTTCGACGGGTTGGTCTCCCGTTCCGCTGGAACCCACTTCGGAATTGCGCTGTGGACACCCGCCCCTGCCTACCCGGCTCACGAGCTGGGATTGACCACACATCCGGTGCCTGTGGCACCCGTCCTGGGAATGTCTGCATCCACCGCGGCACTGGGGCTTCCCTTCGACCGCACCGTCCACGAACGTGTTTTCACCGTGCTGCGCGCCTCGAGTGAGCGAGCCGAACTTCCGCCCGTCGCCGAGTTGGTCACGACCGAGATCGCGCGGAGTTGCTCGCCGTGGGCACTGCTCGACGAGTCGCTGCGGGTGGTTGCGACCGCGGGGGCCACACTGGCCGTCGACTTACGGCCGATCGCGGCCGGTGATCGTGATCCTGCGGCCGACACGGCCTCGAGCCGGGTGATCAACAGCCGCTGGCAGCGCGAAGCGTATGTACTGCAGGCTCGCCGGCTCGCGCTGAGCACCGACGACCGGTCTCTGCCCGACACCAATCCGCTTGCCGCCATCGCCGCCGAACTCCGGAAGCCGTGGCAGCCGTACCTGCGGCGCCTGTGGGTGCGCTTGCACGGCCGCGACGCCCGAGAGTCGTCGGTGCACGCACTCGACGAGGTGTGGGACCTCCTCGACGGCGTCGCCCGATCGGTCATCCTCGACCACCGGATGCGGGTCAAGCAGGCACTGAGCGTGCTGCCGCTCGCCGACTCCACCGATTCGTCCCGATCTCGGGCAAGCTGATGCCCGACTCGGTGACGGTGCGGGCGGTAGCCGGAGGCCTCTGGGTGATCACTCCTGGCGACGGCCCCAGCGTTCTGGACGACGACCCGGGTATCGACGTCGCCGTCCTGGAGGTAGCCGGTGGTCATCTCAGCTGGAGTGTGCTCACCGAGCCCGGCTCGCCCACCGCCGTGATCGACGACGTCACCTCCGCGCAGGACTGGGTGTGGGCGCTGTACGGCGAGGCGGTCGCCCTGGCGCTGGCCGAGCCCGCAGTCGCCCTGGCGCCGGCCGAGCCCGATGGGTCTGTGCACGAGGTCGAATACAGGCCGGCACGCCCGCGCCTGGCCGCGAATGTTCGGCGACTCGCCTTCGCGCTGTGGGCCGCACGCTGGTGGCCGGCCTCGACGATCGATGCCATACCAGCCCTCGACGACGCCCTGCTGGACCGCGACATCGCCGGACTTGTCGACGACTGCGAGTCGGTGGTCGCCGGCGCCGACGCAGTCCTCATGGCCGTGCCACCGCGGCCGGCAGGAAACGCGGCGCGCGCGGAGGATTACGCACTCGCGGCCGGCACTGCGACGGCGGTCCGGGCCGGCACCCTCGTGCTGGCGCGCGGAACCGGCGGAACCGATTGGCGCCATTGCCCTCCCGGCCTGGTCGACGCATCCGAACGGGCAGTGTCCTGGGAGGTGCAGCGGGTCGCCGGCAACACCACCGTGCGCGTGGCAGTGGTGGGAGCGCCGAATCTGGCCGGGGCCGTGCCCGCACACCTACGGCCACGCGCGACCGTGGCCGGCGCCGATACTTTCCGCACCGCCGACGTCGAACTACACCTGATCGGCGACACCTGGGTCGGTGACACCGACGCCCCACCGGGATCGGAACAAGGGGTCACCGTGAACGTCTACCTGCCTGGCTTCGGCGGAAACCTCCACCAAGAACTCGGCGGGCGCCACGTCCGCGATCGAATCCGCGACCTCGCGCGACAGCGACTCCAGCGCGCCGCTGCACCGTATTCGGACGACGACAGCGACGTGCCCCTGCTCGCCGAGATCGACGCCGCCGCCTCGGAAGCGGATTTCTGACATGACGGATCCCTTGTCACCGGACGAAGCCCGTGAGCTGCTCGCGGCAGGCGGCGCCGCCTACGGTCGCGGTGATCTCACGGCAGCGCTGGCGACCTTCGAGCAGGTTGCGCGCAGCGCCACCGGCGATCTACGTATCAGCGCAATGATCAACGCCGCGAGCATGTCAGACGAGTTGGGTGACCACGCCGCGGCCGTCGACCGCTATCACGAGGCCCTCGCGGCCATGCCGGCCGACGCCCGCAGGATTCGGCCCGCCGCGTTGATCAATCTGTCCCAGGCCCTCCAGCACGTGGGCGACCTCGACGGTGCGCAGACGGCACTCGAGCAGGCGCGCTCCCTGCTCACGGACGGCGCCGACGACCTCGAGGACCTCCGCGTCCCGTGCCTGTTGTCGTTGACGGCCGTTGCCATCCACCGTCAGCAATGGGCCTACGCTGCCGATCTGGCCCATGAGTCACTGGAAGCCGCAGTACGTTCCGCGCCGACTCTCGCTGGTCACCCGTTGATGAACCTGGCGGCCGTCCATTTCGAGACCGGCCGCTTCGACCTCGCCGACGACTTCGCCGGCCAGGCGCTGGCCGCCTTCGATGAGGCCGGTGACAGCAACGCCTTCGCCGAAACGCAGCAGAATCTGGGGATCATGCGTGCCCGGTCGGGGCGTCACGAGGATGCCGAGCCACTGCTGCTGGAAAGCCAGAGGTACTTCGAACAGGCCGGTGCCGGACATCGGGTGGGGATCGGGCTGAAGGTGCTGGCGTTTGTGGCGGAGGGACGCGACCAGAAAGAACGTGCGAGCGCGCTCTACCGGCGCAGCGTCGAATACTTCGCGGAGTCCGGGGCCGTACTCGATGTCGCGGACGTCAACACTCGCCTGGCGACACTGGCTTTCAGCGCCGGCCGGCGAGACGAGGGTGAGGCCCTGTTGGCTTCCGCTGTCGAAACGTATGCCGAACTGGACCTGGGATTGCACTGCGCACAGGTCGACGTCTGGCACGCGACGCTGTTGGAAGCGGCGCTGAACGTCGACCCCGACGGGGCGCTGCACAAACGAGCCGTCGACCTCGCGGTGCCCGCGGCCCTCACCATCGACGCCGTCCGTTACTCCCTTCCCAACGGGTTTCAGCGCGAGCAGTGGAACCGGCACGTCGCGGACCCGGCCATGGCGTTGGCCTTCCGCCTCTCCTACGGTTGCGGTGACGCCCTCCTCGTCGGTGATCTCATCGAGGCACACTGCGCGGGAACAGCACTCGATATCGGCCGCTCCACCGGCAGCGCGGCGCCGACGTTGCCACTCGTGATGCCCGACCTTCCCGACCGCACTCCCGACGTGTCGACTGCACTGCACCTCGGTGCCGCGCTGGCCGGGGTCGCCGCGGGTGCCGGCCTCCCTGTTTCGCTGCCACCGCACCTCACGATGTCAGTCGGTGGCCGTGTTGCGCTCGAGCCGTACATCGCGGAGGCCGAGAAGCGGTACGGGCGGCCGATTCGCGACAGCCGATCGGTTCCGGCGTGGTGACGTCGGGGCGTCCCACCGTCTTCGTCCGGATGGCCGATGCGGGAGACCTGTATACGTCGTGGCGGTGGTCGAGCGACAGCTATCCGGTGGAGTGTCGGTCGTCACCGCGACACAATTGGACGCGACTCTCGCCGCACTGACACCCGCGTTGCCCGATGCCGCTGATCCGGAGAGACTCGAACACGTTCTGACGGCCGGCGCACTCGCCACGTACGACGCGGAGCATGAACTGGCGCAGCAGCTTTCGCGGACTTTTCTCCCGTTCGGTCTCGCCGCACAACTGTACGAGTTGTACACCCGCGGGGTACGGCCTCACATCCGGATCCAGCCGTCACCTCGCGTCGCGCAGGTTCCGTGGGAACTGATCGCGCCGGACGCCCACCTCCGCCTGATCGATATCGCCGACGTCAGCCTGCTCGCACCACTGAGTATCGTCCACGCCCCCGGGCGCGTCCCGCGCTCTTGGCTCGACACGAGCGAGCTGCCCGTCGTCGCCGTCCTCGATCCACGGGTGCCGGGCTATCGCGCGGATTCCGTGCTCGGCTCGGTGCTGGGCCGGATGTCCGGTGACGCTCCCCTGTCCCGTCAGGTCGGCGCCTACGCCGAGCAGAACAGACTCCTGCCGAACGTGACCGGCCCCGCCGACCTGTTCCGCCCGAGAGGACGTAGACCGGGATTGGCTGGGCGACGCGCTCCGGCGCGGTGCCAGCCGCCTGATCTACGTCGGCCATGTGACCGCAGCGGCGCCCGAGTCCGGTCAGAGTGAGCACGCCGAACTGCATCTGGCGTGCCGGGCGGAGACCATCGGGTTCGCGGAGGCGACGCGGGCACACCGCCCGCTGTCGGCGAAGGATCTACTGCTGGGAACGCACACCCTGACCGACGATCCCGTGGCGGGACCCGAGTTATGGCCCATCCCGAGCAGGGTCGCCCTGATCGCCTGCGAGAGCGGTGGTGACCTCCGCTTCGGTGAGGCGCTGGGGCTGGTCTCGGCGATGATCAGCGGCGGTGCCGAACTGGTCACCGCCACTCGATGGGCTCTGCCCACCGACCTCGCCTTCGAACGCCTGGCCGGCGCAGATCCGCGAGAGCGCCCCCTGCAGTCGGCCATGTGTTCCGTCGATTCCGCGCACGAGCAACCGGACGCGGTGAGCGCGCTCTGCGACTGGCAGCGGGAGCGGTCGGCGGCGTGGCGAGAAGAGCGGACCATCGTCGACTCACCGGTGCTGTGGGGAGCGTTCGCGACGGTGTCCACCGAAACCGACCCAGTGCTGCCCTGATCCGGTATAGCCCTGATCCGGTGCTGCACGGATCCGGGGTCGAGTGACTGCTCTTCGCTGTACCGTCGGTGTGTCGGATCGCCACGAGAAACAATTTCTGCACAAAGAAGGAGCTTCGCCATGGCCTCACGTCTCAACCCGTACATCAGCTTCGGCGGCAACGCACGAGAGGCGATGGAATTCTACAAGGAGGTGTTCGGCGGTTCGCTGTCGATCAACACCTTCGGAGAATTCGGTGCGCCCGACGCCGAAAGCAGCGACAAGATCATGCACTCGCTGCTCGAAGCCGACAACGGATTCGTGCTGATGGGCGCCGACACCCCTCCCGGGATGCCGCACAATCCCGGTGACAACATCGCGGTGAGTCTTTCCGGCGACGACGCCGACGAACTGCGCGGCTATTGGACAAAGCTGTCGGAGAACGGCACGGTATCCGTCCCCCTGGAGAAGCAGATGTGGGGCGACGAGTTCGGCGCCTGCGTAGACCGGTTCGGCATCTCCTGGATGGTGAACATCACGCAGAAGCAGTGATGCGGGGGGTGCGCAACCGTGGATTTTTTCCCCGCCGGGAAGTCGAACGTCCGCAAATGCACTCGTTCCGCGCCGGGGGATGGCAGTATGGGTGGTACGACCGGACCTCGATATGAGCGTTCGGCGGACAGTTGCAGGGAGTTAACGGTATGGCGCAGGGTGTTGTGAAGTGGTTCAACAGCGAAAAGGGATTCGGGTTCATCGCACCGGATGACGGCAGCGCCGACCTTTTCGTTCACTACTCGGAGATCTCGGGCAGCGGCTACAAGTCGCTCGACGAGAACCAGCGTGTGGAGTTCGAGGTCGGCCAGGGACAGAAGGGCCCGCAAGCCCAGAACGTGCATCCCGTCTAAGGATCCAGACGTAACGCAAGGCCGCATCCGATCGTTTCGGGTGCGGCCTTCGCACGTTACGGCGAGGCCTCGAGACGCCTCCCTCCCGGTGCGGGGCGGGGTACCGAATCGTGATGCAGTGCACTCGTATGCCGGGCGGCAAGTGGGTACTCATCCGGTGGTCGTCGCACGACCACGAACGACCGGGCTCCCATGGAGGTGACAGCCGTGAACTTGTACTATCCGCTGGTCATTGTGCTGTATGTAGTGTCGGCCCTGCTGCAGGGCAATCTCGGGACCATTTTCTGAGCGCGACTCGCCCGACGTTCCCGAGGCGGATCGGTGGCCCGGCTCAGCGCACGAACACTGCCGCCTGCTCTGCGATATCGAGTGCCGTCTGCGGCAGGATGCCCAGCACGATGGTGACCACGACGGAGACGGTGACGGCGGCGGTGGTCAGCACGCTGGGGATCACCACGCTGGGCGCGTCGTCCCCTGGCTCCGAGAAGAACATCAGCACGATGACGCGCACGTAGAAGAACGCCGCGATGGCGCTGCTCACGACGCCGACGAGGACCAGCGGGGTGGCGTCGCCCTCGATCGCGGCCTGAAAGACCGCGAACTTGCCGACGAACCCACTGGTTAAGGGGATACCGGCGAAAGCGAGCAGGAACATCGCGAACACCACCCCGATGAGGGGTGAACGTCTACCCAGTCCCGCCCAACGCGACATCTCTGTGACCTCTCCGTCGGCGTCCCGGACGAGGGTGACCACCGCGAAGGCGCCCAGGGTGCTGAAACCGTAGGCGAGGAGGTAGAACATCGTCGACGACAACCCGGCGTCATTGGCGGCGATGAGACCCGTGAGGATGAAGCCGGCGTGCGTAATCGACGAGTACGCGAGCATGCGTTTCACGTCGGTCTGAGTCACCGCCAGGACGGCACCGACGACCATGGTGAGGATCGCGACCACCCACAGCATGGGCCGCCAGTCGTCGCGGAGATCTGGGAGTGCGACGTAGAAGATGCGGAGCATCGCGCCGAAGGCCGCAACCTTGGTAGCAGCCGCCATGAACGCGGTGATCGAGGTAGGAGCACCCTGGTAAACGTCCGGTATCCACGAATGAAACGGCACCGCACCGACTTTGAACAACAAGCCGACGGCGAGCAGTCCGGTGCCGATCAGGGCCAGCCCCTCGTTACCGGAACGGTCGGCGACGGCATCGGCGATTCCCGCCAGTCGGACGGTCCCGGCGTAGCCGTAGAGCAGTGCCACTCCGTAGAGAAAGAACGCCGAGGAGAAGGCGCCGAGGAGGAAGTACTTGAGCGCAGCCTCCTGGGACAGCAGGCGACGGCGGCGGGCCAGTCCGCACAGCAGGTACAGCGGCAGCGACAGCACCTCCAGGGCGACGAACATGGTGAGAAGGTCGCCCGCGGCCGGAAAGAGCAGCATCCCGCCTATCGCGAGCAGCGTGAGGGGGAAGACCTCGGTCTGGGCGGCGCCAGCCTCCTCGGCCTCCCGTTCGGCTGCACTCCCGGGAAGGGCCGCCGCTTGAGGGGCGAAGGCATCCGCCACCACGTCGTCGTCGGCAGTAGACCGGCCGGCACTCACCGCCACACCGGCCGACATCCGCATCCGGTCGAGACCTCGCTCGGCAATCAGCAGGATTGCCGGAATCGAGACCAGCAGAATGGTTCCTTGCAGAAACAGGGTGGGTCCGTCGATGATCACGGCGCCCATGACCGCGGAGCTACGTGTTCCCGCGAGCAGGACGACAGCGACGAACGCCGCCGCGAGACCACCGAGGCTGAGAACGAGATGACTCGTGTACCGGGCTCGGCGCGGCAGGAAGGCTTCGACGAGCACGGCGGCCACGGCGACGCCGAACACGATGAGCATCGGGGAAAGCTGGCCGTACTCGATGTCCGGGGTGGGCAGCGCCGGACTCTGGGCGAGAAAGGTGTCGGAACGCCCGACCCAATATGTACGAGCACTCATGGGTGAGTACCTCCGTCCGGTGCCTGCTCGGCTACGGAGCCGCTGCGGGGGTCGGTGGGAACAGTGGGCGCCGGGTCCTGCCGGTCGATCGTCGTGAGGATCTGACCGACGGCGGGGGTGATCACGTCCAGGGCGGGCTTGGGATACACACCGAGGATGATCAGGAGAGCGATGAGGGGTGCGACCACAGCAAGTTCACGGGGCACGAGGTCCCGAACCTTCTCGTTGTCCTCGGTGATCGGCCCGGTCATCATCCGCTGGTACAGCCACAGCACGTAGACGGCGGAGAGGACGAGTGCACCGGCCGCGAATACAGCGGCAACCTGGTAGCGCGGGTACGTGCCGACGAGGACGAGAAATTCACTGACGAAGGGTGCCAGCCCGGGCAGGGACAGCGTCGCGAGGCCGGCGACGAGGAAGGTGCCTGCCAGAACGGGTGCCACCTTCTGCACGCCGCCGTAGGCGTCGATGAGGCGCGTGCCGCGGCGGGAGATCAGGAATCCGGCGATGAGGAACAAGGCGGCAGTCGAGATTCCGTGGTTGACCATGTACAGCGTCGAGCCGGCCTGGCCCTGACTGGTCATGGCGAAGATGCCGAGGATGATGAACCCGAAATGCGAGATCGACGTGTACGCGATCAGCCGCATCATGTCGGTCTGACCGATGGCGAGCACCGCACCGTAGAGGATGCCGATGACCGCCAGCGTGGCGATCAGTGGCGCGAACGTCGCGGACGCCTCGGGGAACAGTTGGAGGCAGTACCGCAGCATCGCGAAGGTACCCACCTTGTCGACGACGGCCATCATCAGCACCGCGCTCGCCGGGGTCGCCTCCACAGCCGCGTCGGGGAGCCAGGAGTGGAACGGCCACAGCGGCGCCTTGACGGCGAAGGCGAACATGAACCCGAGGAACAAGGCATTGAGCACGGCGGGGTCGGCACCGAGTTCCCCCGCGGATGCGGCTGCCACGACCTCTCTGAAGTCGAAAGTTCCGGTGCCCCCGTCGGCGGTCACGACATACAGGCCGATCACTGCGGCGAGCATGATCAGGCCACCGAACAGGTTGTACAACAGGAACTTCACCGCGGCATACGAGCGGCGTGCCCCGCCGAAGCCCCCGATGAGGAAGTACATCGGGATGAGCATCGCTTCGAAGAACACGTAGAAGAGCAGGATGTCGAGGGCGGTGAACGACACCAGCACCATCGCCTCGACCATCAGGATCAGCGCCACATACGTATGGGCCACCCGCCGCTGCGTGTAGTCGGGGGCGTCGTGGCCATCGTTCCAGCCCGCCAGGAGCAGCAGCGGTACCAGCACCGCGGTCAACAGCACCAACACAAGCGCGATGCCGTCCAGGCCCAGGGTGTATCCGGTACCGAATGCCGGTATCCACGAATGGGACTCGACGAACTGATACTGCTCGCCGCCCGCATCGAATCCGGCCGCGAGCCCGCACGCGAGAACGAGAACGGCCACCGAAGCACCCAGGGCAATCGACTTGGCGAGGTGCCGTCTGGGCGCAGGCACTGCCAGAACCACACCGGCGCCGACCATCGGCAGCAGCCACAGGACCGTCAGCCAGGGAAAGTTGTTCACCACAGCCTCACCAGCATCATCGTGGCGACCACGAGTGCCGCACCTGTGAACATGGACAGTGCGTACGACCGGACGAAACCGGTCTGCAGGCGCCTGATCAACCCCGACCCCCCACTCACTGCGGTGGCGAAGCCGTTGACCACCCCGTCGACGCCCTTGTTGTCGAAGTACAGCAGTAGCCGGGTCAGGTGCTGGCCGGGGCGCATCACCATCGCCTCGTTGACCGTGTCACCGTAGAGGTCGTTGCGTGCTGCGACGGTCAGCGGGGAGACCGCTACCGGCGCGGTGTCGGGCACTTCCTTTGCGGCATATTGCCGATAGGCCGCGGCAACACCGGCGAGTACGACCACCAGGATGAGGACGGTCATCATCCACACCGGGATCGCTGCTTCTTCGTGGTGAGCGCCGACGACGGGCTCCAGCCAGTTCACCAACGATGACCCGATGGCCAGTGCCGCACCGGAACCGACCGAACCGACCGCGAGGACGATCATCGGAATCGTCATGACCCGGGGCGACTCGTGCGGATGTGCGTCGGCCGCCCAACGCCGATCCCCGAAGAACGTCAGGAGCATGACTCGGGTCATGTAGAAGGCAGTGATTCCGGCGCCGAGCAGTGCTGCGGTCCCGAGGATCACGCCCTTGACGCCCCCGGCAGCGAAGGCCACCTCGATGATCGGGTCCTTGGCGAAAAACCCGGCGAAAGGCGGAATTCCGATGATCGCCAGATATCCGAGACCGAACGTTGCGAAGGTGATCGGCATGACGCTGCGGAGTCCGCCGTAGCGGCGCATATCGGTCTCGTCGTTCATGGCGTGCATCACCGATCCGGCTCCGAGGAACAGTCCGGCCTTGAAGAAGCCGTGGGCCAGCAGCAGCATGATCGCGAATGCGTATCCGGCCGGACCGAGTCCGGCGGCAAGCACCATGTATCCGATTTGACTCATGGTGGAGGCGGCCAGCGCCTTCTTGATGTCGTCCTTGGCGCATCCGATGATCGCCCCGAACAGCAGGGTGGCGGCTCCGACGGTGACGACGGCCATTTGAGCGGTGGGTGCCAGGTCGAAGATCGGCCCGGACCGGACGATGAGGTAGACACCGGCGGTGACCATGGTGGCAGCGTGGATGAGGGCCGACACGGGGGTGGGTCCCTCCATGGCGTCGCCGAGCCACGATTGCAGCGGCAGCTGCGCCGACTTGCCGCAGGCGGCGAGGAGAAGCGTCAATCCGATTGCTGTGGTGATGTTCTGACCCGCAGCCTCTGCGCCGCCGAAGACCCCGGCGAAGGAGATCGTGCCGAAGGTCGCGAACATGATCATCATTGCGACGGCCAACCCCATGTCGCCCACCCGGTTGACCACGAAAGCCTTCTTCGCGGCGGTCGCTGCCGTCGGCTTGTACTGCCAGAAGCCGATGAGCAGATAGGACGCGAGACCGACGCCCTCCCAGCCCACATACAGGCCGAGGTAATTGTCGGCGAGCACCAGCAGGAGCATCGCGGCGAGGAACAAATTGAGGTAGGCGAAGAACAGGCGCCGACCAGGCGCGGAGCCTGCGGAGTGCCCGAGGTGGTCAGGCGCGGGGCCGGTGGTGCGGCCGGCGGGGTCGGGGCCGTGGGCCATGTAGCCGATGGAATAGATATGGATCAGCGAGCCGACGCCGGTGATCAGCAGCACGAAGCAGATGGACAGCTGGTCGAGTTGGAGTCCGAAGTCGACTTGCAGGCCGGCCACCGGAACCCAGCTGAACAGGCTTTGGTGTACCGCACGATCGGCTTCGTCCGCGCCCAGCATGTCGACGAAGAGCGCAAGCCCCAGCACAAAGGCGGCCAGCGCGGTCCCGCACCCGAGCAGGTGTCCCCACTTGTTGCTGCGGCGGCCTGTCAAGAGCAAGACGACAGCACCGAAGAGCGGTAGTGCGGGCAGCAGCCAGACCAGCGACGCAATCCCCCCACTCATGTCAGTACCTCAGCAGGTTGGCGTCGTCGACCGAGGCCGATCGGCGCGAGCGGAAGATGGTCATGATGATCGCCAGTCCGACCACCACTTCGGCCGCTGCGACGACCATGGTGAAGAACGCGAAGACTTGCCCGTCGAGGTTGCCGTGCATCCGGGAGAAGGTGACGAAGGCCAGGTTGGTGGCGTTGAGCATCAACTCGATGCACATGAACACGACGATGGCGTTGCGACGGAGAAGCACCCCCGCCGCGCCGATTGTGAACAGCAGGGCGGACAGATACAGGTAGTTTTCCGGGTTCATCGTGTGCCCTCCTCACCGAACGCGGTGGACTGTGCCGGTGGGATCCCCTCGCCGTTGTTCTCATCGGGTACGGCTCCGATGGGGTGACGTCCGCGCTGGTGAAGCACCCGGCTGACCGACAGCCGTGAATACGAACCGTCCGGCAGCAGGGCCGGCATGTCGACGGCGTTGTGCCGTGCATAGACACCAGGACTCGGCAGTGGGGTGACGTGGGCGTCGGGGGTGTCACCGACGGTCCGTTCCGCCCATCGACGGAAGCGGTCCTGCGACAACTCGCGCTGCCCCTTACGGGTGTCGAACCGCTCGCGATGTGCCAGCACCATGGCGCCGATGGTTGCGGTGATCAGCAATGCCCCGGTCAGTTCGAAGGCCCATACGTATTGCAGGAAGATCAGCTCGGCGAGGCCCTCGACATTCCCGTCGGCGTTGGCCTGCTCCAGATCGGTGAAGCCGGGCCCTTCGGCCGAGCGCGCCCACTGCGTCGACGCATTGCCGAGGCCGCCGATCAGGAGGAGTCCGAACCCGATTGCCGCTGCTATCGCGGCGGTCCGCTGGCCTCGTATCGTTTCGACCAGCGAGTCGGACGAGTCGACGCCCACCAGCATGAGCACGAACAGGAACAGCATCATGACGGCGCCGGTGTAGACCACGACCTGCACGACACCGAGGAACAATGCGCCCTGGGCGATGTAGAAGATGGCCAGGATGATCATCGTCATAGCGAGAAAGATGGCCGAGTACACCGCCTTCGGCGCAATGACCATTCCCACAGCACCGATGACCACCACCGCGCCGAGGATCCAGAATTGGACGGCCTCCCCCGTCGACGTCCGGGTGAGGGGCTCCGCGGCCAGGATGGCGGAAGACAGGGTAGTCACCACCGCGCCTCTTCTTTCCTGATCGTCTCGCTCACCTCGACCTGCCGTTCGTCGTCTTCGGCTTCCGCGGCAGGCGTGTCTGCGGACGCCGCCGCCGTCACGGTGCCGCGGTAGTAGTCCTCCGCGGTGATGCCGGGAGCCATCGGGTGCGGCGGTGCCGTCATGTCCGGCTCGAGAGGCGCGAGTAGCCGGTCCTTGTCATAGATGAGATCGGCCCGGTTGTCGTCGGCCATCTCGTATTCATTTGTCATCGTCAGCGCCCGTGTGGGGCACGCTTCGATGCAGAGCCCACAACCGATGCAGCGCAGGTAGTTGATCTGATACACCCGGCCGTACCGCTCACCCGGCGAATAACGCTCCGACGCCGTGTTGTCGGCACCCTCCACATAGATGGCGTCGGCGGGGCACGCCCAGGCGCACAGTTCGCACCCGATGCACTTCTCCAACCCGTCCGGGTGACGGTTGAGCTGGTGCCGGCCGTGGTAGCGGGGAGCGGTCGGGGTCTTCTCCTCCGGGTAGTACTCGGTATTCGGTTTCTTGAACATCGTCGAGAACGTCACTCCGAAACCGGCAATGGGGTCGAGGAACTTAGACATCGCTGTCCTCCCTGTTCATTCGAGCGGAGCCTGCGGAACGACCCACGGTGACGGGGGTGCGTGGGGGCACCGGTGAGCGCTGGCCGGGCAACGGCGGCACCGGAAAACCTCCGGCCATGGGGTCGAACGTGCTGGCCGCAGGAACGTCTTCTCCGGCTCGGCGGGTCGCCTCGTGGTCGGGTACACGGGTTTGCCTGCGTCGTAGCCGATTCCACAACATGGCGAGCACGACGAGCCCGAGGATCACGCCGGCGGCGACGAGAGCGACCGGCCAGAACCCGTACCCTTCGTTGCGGAAGGCCCGCACCGTCGCGACGATCATGATCCACACCAGCGACACCGGTATCAGTATCTTCCAGCCCATGTTCATGAATTGGTCGTAGCGCAGTCGCGGAAGCGTGCCCCGCAACCAGATGAACACGAACAGGAATCCCCAGACCTTCAGGGTGAACCACAGCACGGGCAGCCAGCCCGAATTGGCGCCGTCCCACATGTTGAAGGGCCACGGCGCATGCCAGCCACCGAGGAACAAGGTGGTGGCGAGCGCTGACACCGTCACCATGTTCACGTATTCGGCGAGCATGAACATGGCGAATTTCAGCGAGGAGTACTCGGTGTGGAATCCGCCGACGAGTTCGCCCTCGGCCTCGGGCAGGTCGAACGGGGCGCGGTTCGTCTCCCCCACCATCGAGGTGATATAGATGAGAAACGAAGGGAGCAAGAGAAATACGTACCAGATGCGGTCTTGCGCCGCCACGATCCCCGACGTGGACATCGTGCCCGCATGCAGGAACACGGCGGCGAACGACAGCGCCATCGCGATCTCGTACGAGATCACCTGGGCGGTCGAGCGCAGCCCACCGAGCAGTGGGTACGTGGAGCCCGACGCCCACCCGGCCAAGACGATCCCGTAGACGCCGACCGAGGTGACTGCCAGGACGTAGAGGACCGCCACGGGGAGGTCCGTCAGCTGAAGTGCCGTGCGGTGGCCGAGGATCGAGACTTCCGGGCCGAACGGGATGACGGCGAAGGCCATGAACGCGGGCACCGCGGCGATGATCGGCGCAAGCAGATAAACAGGCTTGTCGACGCCTTTCGGGGTGATGCCCTCCTTCAGCGCCAGCTTGACCCCGTCGGCGAGGCTCTGCAGCATGCCCCCGGGTCCCACCCGATTGGGGCCGATCCGCATCTGCATCCGGGCCATGACCTTGCGCTCGGCGAGGATCGCGATCAGCGGAGTCAGGATGAGGAACACGAAGACGGCGAGGGCCTTCCCGAGGGTCAGCCACCACGGGTCGTGGCCGAACAACGTCGGGTCGGGATAGTCGAGCGACAGAACGGTCACGAGACCTCCTCGGGCGCATTCGTCGGCGACGACCGCGTCGCCTCGGCACCGACGGCGTTCGCGACGCGGACGACGCTTCCCATCGGCTCTGCGAGTTGCCGGAAGACTGCGGATCCTGGCGAGTTGAGGGGAAGCCACACCACTCGATCGGGCAGATCGGTGACAACCAGCGGCAGGGTGACCGATCCCCGGTCGGTGCTCACGGTTACCGAGGAACCCTCGGCGGCACCGATTTCGGCGGCCGACGCGGCCGACAACCGGACAACCGGTGTTCGAGCGGTCCCGGCCAGATGGGGTTCCCCGTCCTGCAGACGTCCGGAATCGAGGAGCATCCGCCAAGTCGCCAGAACCGCTTCACCGGGTCCGGCCTGGGGCGTCGCCCCCGGAGAATACGCGGGCCCGGCCGGTCGCTCCCCGTCCCAGCGGTCGAGCCGCCCCAGCTCCGCGCGTGCCGCCGCAGCATCCGGCAGTCCGAGCCGGATGTTCATCTCGGAAGCAAGGGCATCGAGGACCCGTTGGTCGGGCATGGCCCCTGTCCCACGCAGGGCCGCCTCGAACACGCGCGGCCTGCCCTCCCAGTCGAGGAAGGTGCCCGGTTTCTCCACCACTGGTGCCACGGGGAAGACCACGTCCGCCCGTTCGGTCACCTGGCTGCTGCGCAATTCCAGACTGACGACGAAGTCCGCCGCCTCGACCGCCGACAGGGCGGTCTGCGGATCGGGCAGATCGCTGACCTCTACCCCGGCAATCACCAGTGCACCGAGCGTGCCGGCTGCCGCCGCGGCCAGAATTTCTGCTGTTCCACGACCGGGAGTCGACGGCAGTTCGTGCACGTTCCACATCTCCGCCACCTGTCGACGGGACTCCGGATCGTCGAGAGGCCGACCCCCGGGCAGGAGTGTGGGCAGGACACCTGCGTCGACCGCACCCCGTTCACCGGCCCGCCGCGGCACCCATGCCAGGCGAGCTCCCGTGGCGTCGGCGAGGCGCGCGGCGGCGGAAAGCCCACCGGGAACGGTCGCCAGGCGCTCACCGACCAGGATGACCGCACCGGGTTGGCGCAACGCCTCCGCGAGTGCCGCGCCCTGTTCGTCGAGTCTCGTCTCCGGATGGGAGACGAGCGCGTCGAGCAACGCCGCCTCCTCTCCCGGCACCGCACGCAGCAACCGGCCCGACATCTTCGTCAGACTGCGGGTGGTGAAGGGCGCCATCGAGTACACGCTGTGCCCGCTCCTGTTTACGGCCTTGCGGAGCCGCAAGAAGATGATGGGCGACTCCTCTTCGGGCTCGAACGCGACGAGCAGGACGGCCGGTGCCTTCTCCAGATCGTCGTAGGTCACTTCCAGTCCGCGGCCCGCGACCCGTGCCGCCAGGAACTCGGCCTCTTCTGCCGAATGCGCACGGATCCTGAAGTCGATGTCATTGGAATCGAGCGCAACCCGGGCGAATTTGGCGTAGGCGTACGCGTCTTCTACCGTGGCCCGCCCGCCGACGAGAACCCCCGCATTTCCGCGCGCGGCCGCCAACCCCCGGGCCGCGACCGAAAGGGCTTCCGGCCACGAAGCCGGCACTAGAGCACCCGTGTCATCGCGAACCAATGGGGTAGTGAGACGGTCGCTCTCGGTGGCGTAGGTGAAGGCCCACCGCCCCTTGTCACAGTTCCATTCCTCGTTGACCTGCGGATCGTCACCGGCCAACCGTCGTAGCACTTTGCCGCGGCGATGGTCGGTGCGCTGCGCGCAACCGCTCGAGCAGTGCTCGCAGACACTCGGGCTGGAGACGAGGTCGAACGGACGCGCCCGGAACCGGTAGGCGGCACCTGTCAGCGCACCGACCGGACAAATCTGTACGGTGTTGCCGGAAAAATACGACTCGAACGGTTCCTTGGCATAGATGCCGACCTGCTGCAGCGCACCCCGCTCCTGAAGTTCGATGAACGGATCGCCGGCAACCTGTTGGGAGAAACGCGTGCACCGGGCGCAGAGCACGCACCGCTCCCGGTCCAGCAACACCTGCGAGGACAGCGGAATCGGCTTGGGGAAGGTGCGTTTGACTTCTTCGAAACGAGACTCCGTACGCCCGTTCGACATGGCCTGATTCTGCAGAGGACACTCGCCGCCCTTGTCGCAGACCGGGCAGTCGAGCGGATGGTTGATCAGCAACAACTCCATCACACCCTTCTGCGCCTTGTCGGCGGCAGCCGAGGTGAGCTGAGTGCGAACCACCATGCCGTCGGTGACGGTGGTCGTGCAGGAGGCCAACGGCTTCCGCTGCCCTTCCACGTCGACCAGACACTGTCGGCAGGCGCCCACCGGATCGAGCAGCGGGTGATCACAGAAACGCGGAATCTGGATACCGGCCAGCTCGGCGGCACGAATGACCAACGTGCCCTTGGGAACGCTGAGATCGACGCCGTCGATGACAAGGCTCACCTCGTTCGTGGGCACTGGGGGTGCGTCTTTGCTCGCTGCGCTCGCAGGCACCTGGGCTGTCACGCGGGAACTCCTGCCATGAGAGTTGACTGGTGCGGGTCGAATGGGCAGCCGCCCTGTTCGAAGTGCGCGAGATACTCGTCCCGGAAGTACTTCAGGGAAGACATGATCGGGCTTGCCGCTCCGTCACCGAGGGCACAGAACGACTTTCCGAGGATGTTGTCGGAAATGTCGAGCAACTTCTCGAGGTCGGTCTCGGAACCTCCCCCGCTTTCGAGTCGCTGCAAAATCTGCACCAGCCAGTACGTACCTTCCCGGCAGGGCGTGCATTTGCCGCATGATTCGTGGGCATAGAATTCGGTCCAGCGCAGCACCGCGCGCACCACACAGGTGGTTTCGTCGAACAGCTGTAAAGCCTTGGTGCCGAGCATCGATCCTGCAGCACCCACACCTTCGTAGTCGAGCGGAACGTCGAGGTGCTCGTCGGTGAACATCGGGGTCGACGAACCACCCGGGGTCCAGAATTTCAGCTGATGCCCGGCGCGTATTCCCCCCGCATATTCCAAGAGCTCCCGCAACGTGATGCCGAGCGGCGCCTCGTACTGCCCGGGCCGGCTGACGTGTCCGGACAGCGAATAGAGAGTGAAACCGGGTGACTTTTCGGTGCCCATCGAACGGAACCACTCGACCCCGTTCTGCAGAATCGGCGGCACGCTCGCGATCGATTCGACGTTGTTGACGACCGTCGGGCAGGCGTACAACCCGGCCACCGCCGGGAATGGGGGGCGCAAACGGGGCTGTCCGCGACGGCCTTCCAGGGAATCGAGTTGAGCAGTTTCCTCACCGCAGATGTACGCGCCGGCGCCCGCATGGACGACGAGGTCGAGGTCGTACCCGCTGCCGAGAATGTTGCGGCCCAGGTACCCGGCGGCGTACGCCTCGGAAACCGCGGCCTGCAGGCGACGCAGCACAGGCACCACTTCACCGCGCAGATAGATGAAGGCGTGACCGGCGCGAATGGCGTACGCGGCGATGATGACGCCCTCGACGAGTGCGTGTGGGGTGGCCAGCATCAACGGAATGTCCTTGCAGGTGCCGGGCTCGGACTCATCCGCATTGACCACCAGATAGTGCGGTTTGGCGTCGTCCTGCGGAATAAAACCCCACTTCACCCCGGTCGGGAATCCGGCACCACCACGCCCCCGCAGTCCCGAGTCCTTGATCGTGTCGATGACCTCGTCCGGCTGCATCTTCAGCGCTTTGCGCAGCGCCTCGTACCCGTCGTGGCGGTGGTAGGTGTCGAGAGTCCAGGACTGGGGATCGTCCCAGTACCGGCTGAGGACAGGAGTCAGCGGCACCTCAGTCTCCCTTGCGTGTCGGGTCGGTTCCGGAGGTGGATTGGTGCGGCGGCGTCGGCTCGGACGGTGCGGGAGCCGGCTTGTCCTTCGTCGACTCGGTCGCCAACGGCTTGCCGATCTCGGCGTGCGGCCCCGACCCCGACGGCCCGGCCGGCGGGGAAGGCGCATCCATGTCGAGTTCTCGGGCGACGTGCAACCCCGCCAGGGTGGCAGGACCGGCGCCGCCGCCGGCTTCCAACGTTCCTGGTCGCTCGTCGGGGAATCCGGCGAGCACGCGAGCCGTCTCGCGGAACGTGCACAGCGGCGCTCCCCGGCTGGGTGTCACCTTCTCACCGGACCGCAGGGAATCCACCAGCGTGCGGGCCGACTCCGGGGTCTGGTTGTCGAAAAATTCCCAGTTGACCATCACGACAGGAGCGAAATCGCAGGCCGCGTTGCATTCGATGTGCTCCACCGTGACCTTGCCGTCCGGCGTCGTCTCACCCGGTCGCACACCGAGGTGATCCTCGAGCGCCGCAAGGATCGCGTCACCGCCCATGATCGCGCACAACGTGTTGGTACAGACCCCGACGAAGTAGTCACCGGTCGGAGAGCGCCGGTACATCGAATAGAAGGTGGCCACCGCCGCCACCTCGGCCCCGGTGAGACCGAGCTGATCGGCGCAGAAGTCCACACCCGCCGGACTGATGTACCCGTCCTCGGCCTGCACCAGGTGCAGCAGGGGCAGCAACGCGGACCGCGCAGTGTTCTGCGGTCGCTCTCCTGGCCCCGCCCCGGGCTTCGGGTAGCGGCTGATGATCTCCGCGGCCTCTCCGTCCAGCCTGGCCCGCACCTCCGGCGGATAACTCTCCCGCGCACCCGGCCACACGAGTTGGTTGTTCTCCTCGGGCCGTGGTCCGAACTCGACGAACACCGGTGTGCTCTTGCTTGCTGCGGTCGCGGGCGCCGGACTCTGACTTCTCGGCAGGGAGCTCATCGGTCCACTCCGCCCATGACGGGGTCGATGCTGGCGACCGCGGCGATCACGTCCGACACCATGCCGCCCTCACACATGGCGGCCACCGCCTGCAGGTTGGTGAACGAGGGGTCGCGGTAGTGCACCCGATACGGGCGGGTGCCGCCGTCGCTGACCATGTGCACGCCCAGTTCTCCTCGCGGCGATTCCACCGCCACATAGACCTGGCCGGGCGGCACCCGGAAACCCTCGGTCACCAACTTGAAATGGTGGATCAACCCCTCCATCGAGGTGTCCATGATCTTGCGCACGTGCTTGGTGGAGTTTCCCAATCCGTCACGATCCAACGCCAGATCCGCCGGCCAGGCGATCTTCCTGTCCTCGATCATGATGGGGCCGGGGCGTAGCCGGTCGAGGCACTGCTCGACGATCTTGAGCGACTCCTTCATCTCGTCCACCCGAATCAGATACCGGCCGTAAGCATCACAACCGGTATGGGTACAGACGTCGAACTCATAGTTCTCGTACCCACAGTAAGGTTCCGACTTCCGCAGGTCGTGCGGCAAACCGGTGGCACGAAGCATCGGACCGGTGATCCCCAGCGCCATACAACCCGTGAGATCCAAATAGCCGATGCCCTCGGTGCGGGCCTTCCAGATCCGGTTCTCGTTGAGCAGGTTCTCCATATCCCGAATCCGTGACGGCAGCACCGTCAGCAACTCACGAACCTTCTCGACAGCACCGGCCGGAAGATCCTGAGCCAACCCACCCGGCCGGATGAAAGCATGATTCATCCGAAGACCAGTGATGGTCTCGAAAACATCGAGGATCAGCTCACGCTCACGGAAACCGAACAACATCGCGGTGACGGCACCCAATTCCATGCCACCCGTCGCCAACGCCACCAAATGCGACGAAATGCGGTTGAGCTCCATCAGCATCACCCGGACAACCGTGGCCCGCTCCGGGATCTCGTCGGTGACCCCCAGCAACTTCTCCACACCCAGGCAGTACGCCGCCTCATTGAAAAACGGAGACAAATAATCCATCCGCGTCACGAACGTGACACCCTGAGTCCAATTGCGGTACTCCAGGTTCTTCTCGATCCCCGTGTGCAAGTAGCCGATTCCACAGCGCGCCTCGGTGACCGTCTCACCCTCGATCTCCAGGATGAGCCTCAAAACACCATGCGTAGAGGGATGCTGAGGTCCCATGTTGACGACGATCCGCTCCTCGCCCGTCCCCTGCGCGGTACCCTCCGCAGGCACCCTCGCCGCCGCGAGGATCTCGTCCCAATCCTGCCCGGCGACAGTGACCATCACATCCGGTCGCTCCGTCCGCGCCCCACCCTCGCCCATCAGTTGTACCCCCTCCGCTCATCGGGCGGCGCTATCTCCGCACCCTTGAACTCCACAGGAATACCGCCCAGCGGATAGTCCTTCCGCTGCGGATGACCCGACCAGTCATCAGGCATCTCGATCCGAGTCAACGACGGATGACCATCGAACACAATGCCGAAAAAGTCGAACGCCTCCCGCTCATGCCAATCATTCGTCGGATACACCCCATACAACGACGGCACATGCGGATCCGCATCCGGCATCGCCACCTCCACACGAACCCGGCGATTATGCGTAATCGACATCAACGGATACACCGCATGCAGCTCCCGGCCCACCTCCTGCGGGTAATGCACCCCACTGACCCCCAAACACAACTCGAAACGCAACGACGGATCATCCCGCAACGCCCGCGCCACCTCCGGCAAAAACTCCCGGCGAACATGGAACGTCAACTCATCCCGGAAAACGACAACCCGCTCGATCGCCTCCCCCACACCCCGCTCCACCAACGCCGCCCCAAGGGCATCCGCCACCTCATCGAAATACCCACCAAACGGGCGAGGAGAACTGCCCGGCAACGCCACCGGACTCACCAACCGCCCATACCCCGACGTATCCCCACTGCCCCGCACACCGAACATCCCCCGGCGAACGCTGATCACTTCAGAAACACTGCTCGCTTCGCTCGCGGGTGCTCGGCCTGTATCGCGAACCCTTCCCTCGTCACTCACTCGCTACGCTCCCTCGCTGGAACATGGCTCGCTTCGCTCGCGGGTGCTCGGCCTGTATCGCGGACCCTTCCCTCGTCACTCACTCGCTTCGCTCCCTCGCTCCTCAGTCCAGGCTCCGCGGGCCGCGCACAACACCCCAGCTACATGGCTCGCTCCGCTCGCGGGTGCTCGGCCTGTATCGCGGACCCTTCCCTCGTCACTCACTCGCTTCGCTCCCTCGCTCCTCAGTCCAGGCTCCGCGGGCCGCGCACAACACCCCAGCTACATGGCTCGCTCCGCTCGCGGGTGCTCGGCCTGTATCGCGGACCCTTCCCTCGTCACTCACTCGCTTCGCTCCCTCGCTCCTCAGTCCAGGCTCCGCGGGCCGCGCACAACACCCCAGCCGCGGCTCCGCGGGCCGAGCACAACACCGCCACACGGCTCGGTTCGCTTTCTGCGGTCATCGGAGTAGGCCCTTCATCTCGATCGTCGGAGTGACGGCCAGGGCGGCCTCCTCCGCCGCACGTACCGCCTCTTCACGGTTCACGCCCAGCGGCATTTCCTGGATCTTCTCGTGCAACTTCAAGATGGCGTGCAGCAACATCTCCGGCCGCGGAGGGCAGCCCGGCAGATAAATGTCCACCGGCACCACGTGGTCGACTCCCTGGACGATGGCGTAGTTGTTGAACATGCCCCCCGAGGAGGCGCAGACACCCATTGCCAGCACCCACTTCGGCTCCGCCATCTGGTCGTAGATCTGGCGCAGCACCGGCGCCATCTTTTGGCTGACCCGACCGGCGACGATCATCAGGTCGGCCTGCCGCGGAGACGCCCGGAATGCTTCCATCCCGAAACGGGCGATATCGAACCGGCCGGCACTGGTGGCCATCATCTCGATCGCGCAGCACGCGAGGCCGAAAGTCGCGGGCCACAGGGAGCCCTTCCGTACGTAACCGGCCAGACCTTCCACCGTGCTCAGCAGAAAGCCGCTCGGCACCTTCTCCTCGATACCCATATCCGACTCTTCCTACTTCCGGTTTCGCTATTCATCCGCTTCGCGGCCCGTCAGATGCGAGCGCTGCGAGCGATCGAAAAGACACCTAATCCCAACTGAGACCGCCCCGCCGCCACTCGTACACATAGGCCACCGCAGCGCTGAAAATGAAGAGAGCCATAGCAACGAGACCGAAGAAGCCGAGGGCATCGAAATGGATCGCCCACGGATAAAGGAACACGATCTCGATATCGAAAATGATGAACAACATGGCGGTCAGGTAGTACTTCACGGGAAAACGGCCGCCACCCACCGGTTGCGGGGTGGGGTCGATTCCGCATTCGTAGGCGTCGAGCTTGGCCCGGTTGTAGCGCTTCGGACCGACAACCGACGCCAAGATCACCGATACGACCGCGAATGCGACAGCAATTGCTCCGAGCACGAGAATCGGCACGTAGACGTTCATGCGCTGAGCACCTCCCTGCGAAGCCTGGCCGCGATACCCCATCTCCTCGAGCCGAGAATCCCTCAGCGCGTAGATATGTGAGTTGAGACACAGACTACCGGTTTCGGCGATCTTGTCTCGGTTTCAGCGCCCGCAGTTCCCCAGAGATTTACGCGGGTGTAATTCCCTCGAGCCGCATCGGTCACAGGACAGCTCACGCAGGGCAGGTTACAAAGCAAAGATGCAGGTCAAGCGGATTTCACGCACTGATGGCACCCGTCCCCGAGAAGCGAGGTTCGGAGAGCCGACCCTAAGACGAGATACGCGTGCGGAGCAGCGCGACGACCGCCTCGCCGAGCCTGATCGGGTCGATCGGGTGAGGAACCGCAGCCTCGGCCCGCGACCAGTTGGCCAGCCACGCGTCGTCAGCTCGCCCGGTCAGCACGAGCACGGGCGGGCACGGGTCGATCTCGTCTTTCAACTGCTTGGCGATCCCCATTCCGCCTGCCGGGGATGCCTCACCGTCCAGGATGGCCAAATCGATTTCGCCCGCATCCAAGTGCTGGATCACCACCGGTCCGGTCGCCACTTCCACGTACTCGATATCCGGCAGATCGGGATGCGGACGCTTACCCAGAGCCGACACGACCTGCCGACGTGTGTTCGCGTCGTCGCTGTAGACGAGGACGCGCAGCGAGGTGGGGCGGCTGGGACGGGCGGTCGCGTCGGTCACGGACCCGATGCTACCGGCCGGCTACGGCCGGATCGCGTTGCTTTCGCCGATGATCCGGCACGGACGAGGTGGTGGAGCGCGCCACCCGGAGCCGCCCAGCAGAGCACCCGCACCGGCGTCGAGCACCGCTACCGGCGCCGCGTCACATCCGTCAGGATGGATACACGATCTCGAACTACGACGATCGAACGGACGGTACGGCCATGAGGCGTTTCGCGTCGACATTGCTGTTGGTGCTTGCACTGTGCGCAGTGGCGGTTGCCCTGTTCTATTTCACGTCCCGGACGCCGCAGGACACCGCCGCGCGGCCGATGGAGGACAAGGCGTTCATGATCGACGGCAGACCGATGACCTGCCGTGAACTCTTTCCGCCGGGCTGCGACTTCGACCTGCAGTATTCGTACAACCAGTGGGGAGAACGGCTCGACAGTTTCGTCGATACCAGCGACCTCGGGCCCTACGCGCGGGACATCGGGTTCGCGGCGTCGGCGAAGCTGAGCCTCCAAGCCTGCCGACTCTCGGAGACCTCGGGAAAGACGATCCTCGAGTTCGTCGAACTCGCTCGACGTGACCATCCGGAGGCCGGCAGCCCCCAGGTGTTCCCCTTCTGGAACCGCGCACGTCAGTTCCTCTGCCCCGGGGTGTGACTCGGCGCGGTGGCCAGTTCCTGCCCGGACGGACCCTGAGCGAGGACCCCTTCTGTTTACCCATGACGGCTGCGGGTACCACGACCTCCATGGCGACCAACACCGCGCGAGACGTTGAGCACCGTGCCTCCGAGACCGCCACCTCCGGGGTTGGTCCGACGGTTTCGGGACTCGAGGCACTTCGCATCGCGGCAGTACTCGGCTTCACCCCGATCGCTGCCGGTGTCATCGCGCGGCGTCCCTCGATGATGGCCGTCCTGGAGCGACTCGGTGCCGATGCGCCGACCGTGCCCTTCGTGCGCCGGCTGCGGGAGCGCTATGGGCCGGGACCGCTGCAACTACAGCTTCCGAAGCGGCGGCTGGCAGTAGTGTTGACCGGCGACGATGCGGGTCGAGTCCTCGACGGCACACCCGAACCGTTCAACCCCGCCAACCGGGAGAAGAAGGGTGCACTGTCGCCCTTCCAACCGCACGGCGTGCTGATCTCGGAGGGACACGTTCGACAGCAACGAAGGCGCATCAACGAGGAGGCTCTCGACACCTCACACGCGATGCATCACCTGGCCGATCCGATGGTCGAGGTGATCCGGCACGAGATTGCCGCCCTGCTGGCGTCCGCGCAGTCGAAGGGAACACTCGACAACGACGAGTTCACCCGCACCTGGTGGCGGATGGTCCGCCAGATCGTCCTCGGAAAGTCGGCTCGCGACGACCACGCAGTCACCGATCAGCTACACAAGCTTCGGGCCAACGGCAATTGGTCGTATTTCCTTCCACCGCCACGCAAGCTCCGTGACCGGTTCATCGAAAGCCTGTACTCCTACGTCGACAAGGCCGAGCCTGGATCCGTGGTCAGTTCCCTGGCCGCCCTACCGGCCGGAGGGGCCATCGACCCGGTCGGCCAGATACCGCACTGGCTCTTCGCTTTCGATGCGGCGGGCATCGCCGCCAGTCGCGCTCTGGCACTGCTGTCCACACACCCGGAGCAGCGTCGGCTCGCCCGCGAGGAGGTTGCCGCCTGGGATACGACAGTGCCCCAGCAGTACCCGTATCTTCGCGCGTGCGTGCTCGAGTCGGTGCGGTTGTGGCCGACGACGCCAACCATTCTGCGGGACTCCACCCGCGACACCACGTGGGGTTCCGGCGACGGCGAGTTCACCATTCCGGCTGGAACCGCCTTCATGATCCTCGCCCCCGCCTTCCACCGTGATGACCGAACGTTTCCGTTCGCCAACGGCTTCGCGCCGGAGGTCTGGCTCGACGGGACTGCGCAGTCACGCCCCGAACTGGTGCCTTTCAGCGCCGGCCCCGCCGAATGCCCGGGCCGCAACCTCGTGTTGTTCGTGACGAGCACCGTGCTGGCGTTGATGCTGGAGGCCGCCGACTTCCAGCTCACCTCCACCCCCGCATTGACGCCGGGGCAGCCACTGCCCCCGACCCTGAACAACTTCGGGCTCCGCTTCCGCGTCACCTCGACGTAAGGGGTCGACGGCTCCTTTCCGCGGAGTCACTGCGTTCTGCCGCCGTCTCGTTCTGATCTCCTGGGCGGCCTCTGTGCGAATCCGCCCGGCGCCTCCTTCGGCTGGGCGGCGTCCTGATTGCAATCCGCTGCAACCTTTATTACGTGCGTCATATCGCCCTACATTCATGACCCGGGTTACACGAGGTCGCGGGCGACAACGAAGTTGCAGCGTCGTCGTAATCGGAGGCGGGCCCAGCAACAGCGGCCCCAACGCAGAAACAGAGGAGAGCAATGGCGCTGACCAAAAGTGCACTATTGAGCGCGTATCGGAAGATGGCCGAGATCCGGGCGTTTGAAGACCGTTTGCACGAAGAGAACGCCACGGGCGACATCCCGGGGTTCATCCACCTGTACTCGGGGCAGGAAGCCATTGCCGTCGGTGTATGCGAGAACCTCGAGGACACCGATTACATCGGGTCGACCCACCGCGGGCACGGTCACTGCATCGCCAAGGGCTGTGACCTCCACGGAATGATGGCGGAGATTTTCGGCAAGGACGACGGGCTCTGTCACGGCAAGGGCGGGTCGATGCACATCGCCGACCTGTCGGTGGGCATGCTCGGAGCGAACGCCATCGTCGGCGGTGCCCCGTCTCTTGCGATCGGAGCCGCGCTGAGCGCCAAGACCCTCGGCAATGGTGGCGTCGCAGCGTCATTCACCGGAGACGGCGGGTCCAATCAGGGCACCGTGTTCGAGGCCATGAACATGGCCGTGGTTCTCGACCTCCCGATCGTGTTCGTGATCGAGAACAACGGATTCGGCGAGGCCACCGGACGCGACTACGCCGTGGGCGCCCCGAGCATCGCGGACCGGGCGTCTTCATTCGGCATGCCGGCGGCCACGGTCGACGGCACCGACTTCTTCGCCGTGTACGAGGCGACGCGGGAGGCCGTCGAGCGAGCTCGCAGTGGTGGGGGACCATCCACCATCGAGGCCGTCGCGCACCGTTGGCACGGTCACTTCGAGGGCGATGCGCAGCTCTACCGCACGGCGGACCAGGTGGCCGAGATCCGGCAGACCAAGGACCCGCTGCTCAATTTCCGCAACCACGACGACAGCAAGAAGGTCTCCGCGAAGGAACTCGACGCGATCGAGGCCGATGCCCGAGCGCGGGTCGACGACGCCGTCGCGAAAGCGCGCGCCGCGAGCTATCCCCCGGTGGAAAACCTTCTGACCGACGTCTACGTGTCGTACTGAGAGTGAGAACAGAGATGACCACGTCGAAAACGACGTATCGCGAAGCAATCAAGGCCGCACTCGCCCAGGAGATGGAGCGCGACGCGACTGTAGTGCAGATCGGTGAGGATCTGCGCGGTGGCCAGGCGGGTACCAACCCGGAACTCGAATCCGGGAAGGTCGAAGCGTTCGGTGGTGTGCTCGGTGTGACGAAAGGGTTGTGGACGGAATTCGGTTCCGAGCGTGTCATCGACACCCCGATCACCGAGTCCGCGATCATCGGTATGGCCGCGGGTGCCGCGCTCACCGGACTTCGTCCGGTCGCGGAATTGATGTTCATGGACTTCTTCGGAGTCTGCTACGACGCCCTCTACAACCAGGCCGCCAAATTCCGGTACATGTTCGGCGGCAAGGCACGCACCCCAATGGTGGTGCGCGGCATGATCGGTGCCGGATTCTCCGCAGCCGCCCAGCACTCGCAGTCCCCGTACAACGTGTTCGCCGCCGTCCCCGGTCTGAAAGTCGTCGCACCGTCCAACGCGTACGACGCGAAAGGTCTTCTCATCCAGTCGATCCGCGACGACGACCCGGTCGTGTTCTGCGAACACAAGACCCTGTACGACCTCAAGAGTGAGGTGCCGGACGCCCCGTACACGATCCCGTTCGGCGTCGCCAACTACACCCGTGAAGGCACGGACGTCACGGTCGTCGCGCTCTCGGCCATGGTCAATGCCGCCAATGCCGCCGCCGACAAACTCGCCACCGAAGGCATCTCCGTCGAGGTCGTCGACCCCCGCACCGTCTCACCGCTGGACGAGGAGGGCATCCTCGAATCGGTCGCTTCAACCGGCCGGGTGGTCATCGTCGACGAATCCGCGGCACGATGCGGATTCGGGCACGACGTCGCCGCCCTGATCGCCACGCAGGCGTTCGGCTCGTTGAAGGCCCCCATCGAGTTGGTCACCCCGCCGCACACGCCGGTGCCGTTCTCTCCGGTGCTCGAGCAGGCGTGGCTGCCGAACGCCGCCCGTATCGAGGCAGCCATCCGCAAGGTCGTGAGTGCCTGACATGAGTGACATCAAACTGATCGAAGTTCCCAAATGGGGCCTGTCCATGGACGAGGGCACCGTGACGGAGTGGCTGATCGAGGAGGGAACCTCCTTCGCGAAGGGCGACCTGCTCTGCGAGATCGAGACCAGCAAGATCACCAACGAATTGGAGGCGCCGTTCGACGGCGTGCTGAGGCGGGTGGTCGCCAAGCCGGGTGAGACGTTGCCGGTCGGTGCGGTGCTGGCGGTATCGGCAGAGGCCGCCGTGTCCGATGCGGAGATCGAGAAAGTCCTGACCAGTATCGGGGCAGATCAGGTACCGGTGCCCACCGAGTCCGAGCGGTCCCCGGGCGGGCAGCCCACACCTGCCGAGCCGGATGTCAAGCGCACCCCGTCCGCACCCGCGGCACAGGAATCTGCGCCGGCTGCCGGCACGAACACCGGAGCAACTGCAGGCGGGACGACGACCGTTCCGCAGTCGCTGCGGGGTCGGACCGAGGATGACGTGTTCGCCACCCCGCACGCGCACAGGTTGGCAGACGAGCTGACGATAAACCTGGGACTCGTCGCAGGTAGTGGTCGAGAAGGCCGGATCTCCGTCCAGGACGTTCAGGACGCGATCCGTGCGGCGGGCGGCACCGTCGCGCAAGCACCCACTCCGGCGCGTTCGGGTGTGCCCGGCCGCTCCACCCAGGACGACAGCACGATCGACGCCACACCGGTGGCTCGGCGCCTGGCGAGAACCCTCGGCATCAATCTGCATGATTGCCGGGCAACCGGATCCCGCGGCCGGGTCTGTGAAGCGGACATCCGGGAAGCCGAGCGGAAGTTCCGGTTGCTGCCGGACCCGGTAATCACACCCCTCGCCGGCGAGGACACCGCGCAGGTTGCACCCGGATACGAGACGATTCCGTTCACCGCGATGCGCAAGGCGATCGGTCGGCGACTGCAGGAGTCGAAGCGCAACGCCCCGCACTTCCGGCTCACCGCCGACCTGCAGATCGACAACCTCCTTGCACTGCGCACACAGATCAACGCGACCGTTCCCGCGGTCAAGTTGTCGGTCAACGACTTCGTCGTCAAAGCGTGCGCGGCGGCGCTGCGCAAGGTGCCCGATGTCAACGTGCAGTTCGACGAAGCGGCGCAGTCGGTGCTGCGGTACGCGAGCGCGGATATCTCGGTGGCCGTCGCCCTCCCGTCGGGCCTGATCACGCCGATCGTCCGGGGCGCAGAGAGCAAGACACTCGCGGAAATCTCCGGAGAAGTGCACTCTTTGGTGACGAAGGCCAAGGCCGGGAAGCTGAGCCCCGACGAGTTCCAGGGCGGAACGTTCACCGTCTCCAACCTCGGGATGTTCGGTGTGCGCGAATTCGACGCGATCATCAACCCTCCGCAGGGCGCCATTCTCGCGGTCGGTGCCGGACAGCAGCGCCCGGTCGTCGTCGACGGTCAGATAGTGACCCGCACAATGCTCACCGTCACCCTGTCCTGCGACCACCGGGTGATCGACGGCGCTCTCGGCGCGACGTTCCTGCAGGAGCTGCAGCGCTTTGTCGAGTCGCCGGCATTGATGCTGGTCTAGGGAGCAACGATGACTGACAAATACGACGTCCTGGTAATCGGTAGCGGTCCCGGCGGCTACGTCGCCGCCATCCGCGCCGCTCAACACGGACTCCGCACCGCGGTGATCGAACGGGACCGACTCGGCGGCATCTGCCTCAACTGGGGGTGCATTCCCACCAAGGCCCTGCTTCACGGCGCCGACGTCGCACACACCCTGGCGAACCTGCAGCCGCTCGGATTCACCGCTAGCGGAATCGAATTCGACATCACGCAGCTCGTCGAGTTCAGCCGTGGGGTATCAGGCCGGTTGTCCGATGGCATCGGCTACCTGATGAAGAAGAACGGCGTCGACGTCATCACCGGCACCGCCAAGCTGATCGACAAGGGCGTCGTCGGCGTCAGTTCCGGGAAGGACGAGTCGGTGCCGGCCACCGAGTACCGGGCCGATCACATCATCCTGGCGACCGGTGCGCGCCCGCGGTCGATTCCCGGAGTGACCCCTGACGGCGAACGGGTCTGGACCTACTTCGATGCCCTCGTCCCGGCGGAACTCCCGAAGTCGTTGCTGGTCATCGGATCCGGTGCCATCGGTGTCGAGTTCGCGAGCCTCTACCGGGACCTCGGCAGCGAGGTGACCATTGTCGAAGTGGCACCGCAGATCATGCCCGTCGAGGACGCCGCCGTCGCCGCACACGTGCGACGGCAGTTCGAGAAGCGAGGTATCACGATCCGCACCGGCGCCGCGGTGTCCGACCTGACGGTCGGAACGAATTCGGTCGCGGTAACTGTGACGTCGCCAGACGGCACGGTGGAAGAAGTTACCGTCGACCGGGTTCTCGTCGCCGCCGGAATCCAGGGGAACGTCGAGGACCTCGGGCTGGAGGACATCGGAGTGGAGGTGGACCGGAGCTTCGTCACCACCGACCAGTGGTGCCGCACCACCGCTTTCGGGGTCTACGCGATCGGTGATGTCGCGGGCGGTCCGTGTCTGGCGCACAAGGCCAGCCACGAAGGTGTGCTGTGTGTCGACAAGCTGGCGGGTGCCGAGCACGTGATCCCGTTGGACAAGGACTACGTGCCGGGCTGCACGTACGCGCGGCCGCAGGTGGCCAGCCTCGGGCTCACCGAGGACCAGGCGCGCGGCACCGGTCGTCGTTTGCAAATCGGGCAGTTCGATCTGCAGGCGTCCGGCAAGGCGCTCGCCATCGGCGAGGCCGACGGGTTCGTCAAGACGATCTTCGACGCCGACAGCGGCGAGCTCATCGGCGCGCACATGGTCGGTCCTGATGTCACCGAACAGATCCAGGGCTTCGGCATCGCCCGATCGCTGGAGGCCACCGGTGACGACCTCGCGGAAGTGATCTTCGCGCACCCGACGCTGTCCGAGGCCATGCACGAATCGGTACTGGCTGCGCTGGGTCGCCCGATCAACATGTAGCAACCCCCGCCGAACCGCGGTTGCCCCGCGGTTCGGCGGGAACCACCACCCAGGAATCGACACGTGACTGACACACCACGAACTCCGACCGACGCCGCGCAGGCCCCGCCCGGCCGCAAACTCCTTCGACTGGAAATCCGAAATGCGGAGACCCCGATCGAACGCAAGCCGAACTGGATCAAGACGAGAGCGAAGATGGGCCCGGAATACTCCGAGCTCAAAAGCCTCGTCAAACGCGAGGGCCTGCACACCGTCTGCGAAGAAGCCGGCTGCCCCAACATCTACGAATGCTGGGAAGACCGCGAGGCCACCTTCCTCATCGGCGGGCAGCAATGCACCCGCCGCTGCGACTTCTGCCAGATCGACACCGGCAAACCCGACGACCTCGACCGCGACGAACCCCGCCGCGTCGCCGAGTCCGTCCAGGCCATGGGCCTGCGCTACTCGACCATCACCGGTGTCGCCCGCGACGACCTCCCCGACGGCGGCGCCTGGCTCTACGCCGAAACCGTGCGGCTGATCCACCAGCTCAACCCCGGCACCGGCGTCGAACTGCTGATCCCGGATTTCAACGCCAACCCCGAGCAACTCGCCGAGGTGTTCGCCACCCGCCCCGAGGTCCTCGCCCACAACGTCGAAACCGTCCCCCGCATCTTCAAGCGCATCCGTCCCGCGTTCCGCTACCAGCGCAGCCTCGACGTGATCACCGCCGCCCGCGAAGACGGACTCGTCACCAAGTCGAACCTGATCCTGGGAACGGGCGAAACCCCCGACGAGGTCACCCAGGCGTTGCACGACCTGCACGACGCCGGCTGCGACATCATCACCATCACCCAATACCTGCGTCCCTCGCCGCGGCATCACCCCGTCGAGCGGTGGGTCAAGCCCGAGGAATTCGTGGCGCACTCCACCACCGCCGAAGAAATCGGCTTCGCCGGCGTCATGGCCGGACCACTGGTCCGCTCCTCCTACCGGGCCAGCCGACTCTACGCGCAGGCGATGGCCCACCACCGCCGCGAAATTGCGGACCGACTCCTTCATCTCGCAGCCAACCACACCCCCGTCAGGAGCCTCGCCCATGAGTAACCGTTCCATCATCGAAGACTCGCGGATCCTCGAGTTCGCCCGCCGCTGGCTACCTTACGGGGGTGGGAACACCGGTGATCTCCTCGTCGAATTCGGGATGACACCCGCCGGCTACATCGCCAGGCTCGGAGAAATTCTCGACGGTCCCGCCGGCTGGCACCTCGACCCCCAACTCCGCGCGGACCTACGCAGCTTCGTCGACACACGTATTCAGGCCGTGCGCACCACAGCTCAGCCGAACATCCGAACCTGAACATTATCTGCGAACCGGTACGGCTGAGCAATCAATATCGGGCCCAGACTTTTTCGGATACGAGAGATCTCGGCGCGGACGGCGACGACGTGGTCACGGTCGCCGAACAGCGCCTCGCTCATCGCGGCGGCGTCAGTACCGCCGGGCCCTGCGTCCGCGAGGACACGCAGAATCTGAGCGTGTCTCGGCGACAAGGCCCGGGTCCAGTTCACATCTCCGCGCACCGTCGCGCGGGGCGACGCACCGAGGTCGAGCTCGAGGTCGATGTCTGCCCGATCCTCTCGGCGACGTACCAACCACCCCGCCCCGAGCGGCTCCGGCACGCACCATCCCAGACCCGGCACGAGTAGCGGCTTTTCGGCGCACGGAGGCGCCAACCGTTCAGGTACAGCGATTCCGCCGGCTTCCACAACCCAGCCGTGCCGGTCCACGACGAGTGCGGGTCCACCGGCAGCGGCGAGCACCGGCGCCGCTTGCGCACGGAGCTTGTCGAGTTGGACGGTGTGCTCCCGCCACAACGTCGACTCGGCCAAGCGCACCGCAGTCCGCACGAGCGCCATGGTGGCCGGATGAACCGACATCGCCGACCCGCTGATATCGACCACGCCGAGCACCTCACCCGTCCGCGGATCGTGGACCGGCGACCCGGTACACGACCAACCGGAGTGCGACCGCGCATAGTGCTCGGCCGAAAATAATTGCACCGGAGCCCCTTCGACCAGTGCGGTGCCGACGGAATTGGTACCGACCAAGTCCTCGGACCAGCGTGCACCCTCCATGAAGCCGAGCGCATCAGCGGCCTTGCGCACGGCGCGGGAACCGTCTCGCCACAGCACCACCCCATCGGTGTCCGCGATCACCACGATGAACTTCGCATCGTCGGCCACCTCGGTCAACGTGCTGCGGAGCTCCGGAAGAACCGAACGGAGGGCAGTTCGGGTACGGCGAGATTCGAGTTCGGAGCAGTCCGCGAATACGACATCTTCACACCGGGCGGGGCTGACACCCTCGGCCTGAAGTCGCGACCACGACCGGGCGACGACCTCACGCGGAGGCATGGGCGGCTTCTGCCCGGACAGTACCGCGTCGTGCACCTCGCTCAACACTTGTGCGTGCCGGGAGAGATTCACACCCGAACCGACAGCCAGGAGCCGTTCAGGCGTCGAACTGGTTGCACTCACGACACCGAGCTTACCGTCGTGTTGTGAGCCGGGACACGGGCGGTCGGAGCTCACGTCAATGGCACGATTCGGGGAGGCCATTCCTTGAAAGCGGCTTCGCACCCGCCGATTCCAGGCCGGTGAGGATCGCCTCGTCGGCGCTTACCCAGCCTCCCCGGCGATACGTTCGAGCAGCGGACGGGTTCGGTAGGGAATGGCGTCGCGCATCGCGACCGACACCGTCGTACGTTCGATCCCAGGGACGGCCAGAATGAGCCCAGCTACCCGGTACAGATCATCGGCATCGACGGCGACTACGCCGATGTGGAGATCCGCAGCCCCGGAGATGCCGACGACCTCGGTGACCTCGGCTATGTCTCTGAGGTGGTCGATGACCTCCTCGAGACGATGCTGATCGACCACCGCAGTGACGAAGGCCTGCAAGGGATAGCCGAGATCCCGGGGCGCCACGCACCGGTCGACCGGCGCCAGTACCTTCTGCTCGTCCCAGCGGGACATCCGCGCCTGCACAGTATTACGCGCCATGCCCAACAAAGACGCCAACTGCACGCCGGTCGCGCGCGGGACGTCGCAGAGCGCAAGGAGCAGGCGGGCGTCGGTCCGATCGAGTCTCGTCATGTAGCGGAGTATGCCACCAGGCGACTCAACCATGCTGCGCATACTGCTTGATTTTTGTCAGCAATCTTGCGCAAACGGCTCATCGCACCACGGTGGTGCACCGACACAACGGCACTGAATCCCACCGTTGCCGCCACGGCTCGGGCCGTGATGGCACCGACCACAGCGACGCGACCTGTTTCTGCCGACGCTGATCGGCGACCATTGGTGGTGCCGCGGTCGGGCAGAGGTGAGCAAACCTCGGCCACTCAGCCGGTCGCCGGGCCAGGCCGCGCGAATGCGCGTCTCTTACGGTGTCCGAGGACCTCGCGCGGGACTCGACTGCGAGCGCGGGTGCGACGAACAGCGGGATCACCGTCCCGGATGGGTACAGATGCCACGACAGCGTCTTCGCCACCGCTGATGCTCCGTGCCGGTTCTCCGTCCGGGTCTTGCCTGGTCCCGGTGTCCCGATCGTGGTGGATCGCAACGGGCCATGTCAGTTCCGGGCCTCCCGTAGCCAAGAATCAACACTGAATTACACTGTTAGTGAGCGTTAGGGGATTATGTGTGGCTGTCGCAGACGATCGTCAGGCCCGCGTTGCCGCAGAGCAGTACGCCGCTGGCGCGCTGTCGTTCGAGGACGCCTTGACCCGCACCATCGGACACCCGATCGACAGAGCAACGGTCGCCACGGCACTTGGCTACCTCGCGTCCCTGGGTGCCCTGCAACCGCAAGGCGCGCTCTCGCGTCACGACGCCGACCTACTCGACGAAGCCGGCTTCACCGACGACGGCGAACGAGCCAGCTTCTCCGTCGCACTGGGACGGGCACAGACCATGAGCGACCTCCGTCGCACCGCGCTCACCGCCGCCGAGGTCGCCGACCTGCTGAAGGTGAAGGCGCCCCGGGTCCGCCAACTCACCTCGATCGAACACAAACTCTGGGCCCTCGACGACGTCGATCGACGAGGACGCCTATACCCGAAGGTGCAATTTACCGACACCGGGATGGTGCCGTACCTAGACCAGATCCTGCCCCAACTCCCCGCCGATCTGCACCCCCTCACCGTCAACGCGGTGCTGACCCTGCCCCGCGTTGACCTCACCGTCGACGGTCACCCCGCATCGGTCGTCGAGTTCCTCACCTCCGCCGCGGCAGAGCACGACCTGCCTAACGTCCTCGAGGTCGTCGAACGCGCGACGAGCCTCGGCTAGTGGCCACGACCACCCCACCCTCGATCGCGGACATGCGCGATCAGGGGATACGCGACGACGAACTGGTCACCATCGCGGCCACCACCCGCCGTCTCTGGCGTCTCCACCCCACCCACGGCACGCACGTGTTGCCGTGGCACGGTTTCCGCACACACGGGCCACTGCTGCGCTTCGACCATCACCCACGGCCGCGAGCCGACCACCCCAAGTACGGAATCTGGTACGGAGCCAGTAGCCCGCGCGGCGCCCTCGCCGAGGTCTTCCAGGAAACCCGAGTGATCGACCGATTCCATGGCACCCCGTATCTCTCAGCACTGACCCTCGACCGCCCACTCACCCTGCTCGATCTCGGAGGGTTCTCCGGCGGCACCTGGCCGACCCGGCTCGGATGCAATCACTCTCTCGACTCCGGCCCGCACTCCCAATCCCAGGCGTGGGCCAGGACGATCCACCGCGCCTACCCGAACCTCGACGGGATCGCGTACCGCGGCAGATTCGCCGGTGAGCTGTGCGTGGCGCTGTTCGAGCGCGCCGCGGACGCCTTCCCCACCAACCCAGCGCTCTCACTGCCACTGTCCCACGTTGGACTCAACGCCGTATCGACAGCGCGGCAGTGGAATTGGGATACCAAGTGGTCTGACTGTCGCGCACGGGGATCTCCAGCTACAGCTTGGCCCACTGTTCGGCGTCCGGGCTGGTGCCCAGGCGCACCATCGCAGACTTGTCGATGAGCCACGTGGAGCCACTCATGACCAGGCGCCGCGCATGACCTCGTCGTCGTTCAGGTCGGGGAAGTCCTGCGAGAACCGCATCAGGTCGGCGGTCGACACCGAGGTGGCGGTGCGACGCGCCTCCTGCTGCAGCTGACGGCGCAGGAATTCAGTTCGCGAGATCCCGAGACGGGCAGCGTGCTGGTCGAGCAGCGCCAGATCCTCGGCGGGAAAGTTGCGGATCAAAACGTCGGGCATGACAGCCTCCTCGATACCACGCGATATCTTCGCGGTCCTCGACGAGTGCGCAACCGCCAGCAATCAACCCCAGCTCCGCCAACGCCAGCGTGACACCGCGCACGAACAGTGACGATGCAACTCCTCGTCCGCGGGGATTGCACGATGCTCCAGCCCCCGTTGGACGCTTACAACGCGGCGGTCGACGTCACCCGTTCGGGTAGAACAGTGCACCGGGTGCCCGGCGCGAGCTGGGCTTGGTGAGGATGCGCTGGAGTACCGTGCGGCCGCCGATTGCGCTAGCCAACAGGCCCAGTAGCAGTGCCACGTTGGTCATACCGCCATCCTCTCCGGTGCGGTGTGATCACCCCGGAGTGGTCGGGGCTCGGAGCGTTCACCGGCGAACATCGCCTCGATACGCATCTTGATTTCCTCGGTACTGATCGACCCCGCCCGGCGGGATGAGCGTGCATGGGTCGTTGATCCTGAAACGGGAAGGCTCACGAATGTAGGTGTCCTGTCGATGCGATGTTGATGGTGGAAGAAAGGTCAGATCATTACCGATGCGGCGGCGACGCAGGCAAGCGTCGCGACTGCTGCGACACCAGCCAGAAGCGCGGACCCGGTCACTACCACGGCGGGTGCCGCTGCTGCTGCCGCCGCCCCGAGCGCTATCGAAGCGCCCGAGCGCACCAGTGAGGTCGTCGACTCGTCAGGAAGCGGGGTGTTGTGGGTGGTGTGCACGCCGGGGTCCTTTCCGGATCGGGTCGACTGCAATGACGTGGAAGTAGACGTTTTCCGCGGTCACGGTTAAGTGTGCGCTGGATCACATTCGGTCATGGCGTTAGTTGTACATCATCAAAAAGACGAATGCCACTTGTGATCGCGCCCAACAGAGCCGAGCGCCCTCGACCGGCACAACTGGACATCGGTCAAGTTGCGTGGCCGGGCGTGACGATGCCGTGGTCAAATGCGTAGACGATGGCAGCGGCGCGGTCACGAAGATCGAGTTTGACGAAGATGTGCCCGATGTGGCTCTTCACGGTTACTCCCGAGATGCCCAGCGCGCGGCCGATCTCACTGTTGCTGTATCCCCGGCCGATGAGCGCGAGCACATCGAGTTCCCGCGCCGTCAGCTCGTCGACGCTGCGACCCGCGCCGTTGGGCGGCTGGGCGGCGGTGCGATAGGTGGTCAGCACCCGGCCGGTCACCGCCGGATCGAGGCAGGATCCTCCCTCCGCGACCGTTCGTACGGCACGAATCAATTCCTCGGCGGGTGAATCTTTGAGAAGGAAACCGGCGGCGCCTGCGCGCAGTGAGCCGGACAGCAGTTCGTCGTCGTCGAAGGTGGTGAGAACCAATACCGGCGGGGGTCGATCACCGGCCTGGAGCTCACGGGTGGCCGTAATCCCGTCTACGCCCTTCATGCGTAGGTCCATCAGCACGACGTCGGGTGCGTGGCGAGCCACGGCGTCGGGCACTTCCGAGCCGTCGGCGCATTCGGCAACGATGACGAAACCGTCCTTGCGTCGCAGGATCCGCCGGAGCCCCGAGCGCACCAATTCTTGGTCGTCGACGAGCAACACCTTGATCTCGGGGGCGGTCACGACTGCTCCGGGGTACGACACCGGAGCGACAGCGGGCAGGAGTCGGTGGGGAGGGGAATCTCGGCGCGCACCGACCACCCCTGATCATCCGGGCCGGCCTGCAACGTGCCACCGAGGAGTTCGGCGCGCTCGCGCATTCCACGCACCCCCGAACCACTCGAGTCCATGGGTAACGCTGCGGGAGCAGCGGTCGGATTGCGCACCACCAGCGTGATCGACTCCGGCGCGATCGAAAGTGTCACCTCGGCGCCGGCGCCCGGCGCATGTTTGATGATGTTGGCCAGGGACTCCTGCGATATCCGATAGAGACCGAGACCGGTCGCGCTGCTCACCGCGCCCGGGTCCCCTCGCATCTCGAGAGAAACTTCGAGTCCTGCGCGGCGGAAGTCGTCGATCAGATTCGGGATGTCACCGATGGCGGGTTCGGGCCGGGTTCCGGCCGGTTTCACCTCGAGCAGCCCGACCGTGCGCCGGATGTCTGCCATTGCCTGACGGCCCAGGCGCTCGGCGTCGGCGAGGGCCTCCACCGCGTCGTCGACGTCGCGATCCTCTTCGAGGGCGCGGCGGGCCCCGGTGAGATGGAGCATGGTGATACTCAACGAGTGGGCCACCACGTCGTGTATTTCCCGGGCGATGCGTTGGCGTTCGCGAGTGGCGGCCTGCTCGGTCTGGATGACATGGGATGCGCGCTCCTGGTGAAGGAGGCGGAGCTGGGTCTGCAGCAGATGTCCGATGATCCACCCCACCGCGACACCGGCGATGTACCAGGGCACGTCACCCAGCCGGTCGGCGACGGCGAATCCGGACAGCACCGCGACGGCACCCGCCGCGGTGGCAAGGCTGACGGCCAGCTTCGCCGTCGCCGCGACTTCGCCGACCATGAACACGAGAATGAACGGGGCCACGTCGAACTGACCGATCACTTGTTGCACCAACAGCAGTGCCGTCGCTGCGGTGACCACGACCGCCAGGAGAGGCCGCGGAATCATGGATCCAGGTCTCACCAGATCTCCTGCCAACGATGTTCCCGCGGCCACCAGCGCGACCGGCAACGCCCATCCGGGGGGCACAAACGCATCTCGCTGCGCGACGGCGACACCGGCCACGGCAACGATGGCGACATGCCCGAAGATCGGGACACCGGGCGGGTAGTCGTACTCACTCATCGTCATGCGGCGGCGGAAGTACTCCATGACCTGCACCTCACCAGCGTAGCCGGGTGAGGTTCCCCGGAACATCGTTCCGAGAGCGGAGCCGTTTCTCCGCCCGTAGTAGGAGAAGTAATCGCGACCCTGGCACGGCGAAATCGCCTCCACATCCCCGTAGCGTTTCCCGCATCACAAGATTCGACGGAGGTGGCGAAATGTCCTGGAGGAATTTCCACGAACGGCGGGCGGTGCTGGAGGATGTGCTGTCGGTAGCACAGTTCGACGTGCACGCAGCCCTGGAGGCCAGCGGAAGTCCAGACGCGCTACGGCTTTTCGGGCGTGCGGACAATCTCCTCCTTGCATTGCAGCATCGATGGAGCAATCACCTCGCCGCGAAACTCGATCAGGCTCTCGAGGACGGCACTCCGCTGGAGGACGAGTGGTTCCACTTGGCCGCCGAACAACCGGCGCTTCGCGCTCTCCTCGACGCGGGTGCCGCCGTGTCCCCGTCACTACGTTTCGCTCAACGAGGCGAGCAGCGGATGATCGACGCTCACTCGACGGGCCGTCTCGCCGGTCCGCTTACAACTCGACACCGGGTGCCTGCGCCCTGCTAGCCCGGACGTCGGCTGTGTAACGCATCGGTGTCGGATTCCGACGTGCCTGGTAACGCATTGTCATTGGTCGGGGCCGGACCGAATGAGGTTGACCATGAAACATGGCGTAACGACACGTGCGGCACACCGACGCCGGATGGCGTCGGGGCTGCTGGCGCCTGGCGTGCTGGGACTTGCCGCGCTGCTTGCCGCCCCCTGGTCGAACCCCGGGGCGCCGACGACGACGGCCACGGCCCTGACTGCTGCAGCCTCGACCGCCTGTTACGACATGGTGAGCATCGCAGTGGCCGGGCGCAACGACGCGCCGCACGCGGGCACGCACCAGATGCTGGTGGCGCCCGACGGCACGCCTCTCCCGGCGGCTCTGTCCAGCGAGTACAGCAGCGACTGGGTCGATCCGGTGGTCAACGCACCCGGTCAGGCCGTCGGCGAGGGTTCCTACGCCGCCGTCTACATCGACTATCCGGCGAACATGTCGTCGTATGAGGACGCGGTGAATGTCGGTGTCGACAACACCGAAACCGTGATGCGCACGATCGCCGCCTCCTGCCCGGACACGAAGTTCGCCATCGTCGGCTACAGCGAGGGCGCCGATGTGGCGCGCCGGGTCGCGATGGAAGTCGGCAACCAGGAAGTCGGCGAGGACGGCTACGACATCGTCGACCCGGCATCCGTGGTCGGCGTGGTGATCCTGGCGGATGCCGGACGTGAAGTCGGCGGGGGCCCCTTCCCCGGCGCCGAGAACGAATTCCGCAATCCCGACGGATTCGATCTCGCCTACCAATCCGGCGGCAACAGCGCTCCGGGGCGGGGCGCCCTCCCGGGCACATCCGGCGGATTCGGCGCACTGGACGGCAAAGTGGCGTCCTTCTGTTCGGAAGGAGATCTGACCTGCTCCGCGCCGGACAACATCGCCCTGCTGCAGCTCGCCGTCAACGTGGGCAGACAACTGAACGTCGATGCGCTCGAACGCGAAGGGCTGACCATCGCGACAGCACAGGACATGGCGACGGTCCTCGGACAGATCGCCCTCGCCGCGTTTGCCGACATCCAGTCGCAGGAGAACTGGATGCAGTCGGACGAGACGTTCCTCGACGTTCTCATCAAGGTGTCGGACCCCGCCTACAAGCCCGGTACCCCAGTGGCACAGTCGAATACACCCGCCGGACCGCTCTCGCCGAACCAGTCAATCGATCTGGTCTACCTGCCTGCCAAGGTTCGCAACGAGATCATCGGATTCATCGCGGACAACGAGAACACCGTCGCCGTAGTGATGAGCGATCCCTATCAGCAGACCCTCGGTCCGGGAACAGGTCATCACTTCGACTATTGGCGCGACGCCGACCCCGCGGGCGGAAAGCCGTTGACCTCTTCGCAATACGCCGCCGCCTGGCTGACTCATCTGGCCCGGGAAGCAGAGAAGGGACAGCCGGCCACCACCGCCGCGTCCGCGACCGCTCTCGTCGCATCGTCCGCCTCGACAGCGGACCCCAGCGACACCGCGTCGACTACCTCGATGACATCCACCGCGACGAAAGAGCTTCTGTCTTCGACTGATTCGTCCACCGTGCCGACGACGACATCGTCGACCGTCCCCACCGCCGCTCCCCTGGCACCCACGGCGGCAGTGGTCGCGCCCGACACGTCGGCCGCGTTCTCGGAGGAGCCGTCACCGTCCGCCGCGGTGGCAGCCACCGGCACCCCGCCCACCCAGCAAGAGGTCCCGACGACGGTAGAGGTGGCCGAACCGGAAACGACGACGATCCCGACCACCACGACCGTCCCACCGTCGCCGGTGCAGTAGGAAACTACCGCTCAGCGCCGGGCGAGAGCGCGGTCGGCGAGGGCACCGACGACGGGAGCAAGGTTCTGGGCGTGCCCGAGCGTCAGATGGTTGTCGTCGCGGTACACCAGGTCGTTGCCGACGATCACCGGACAGCGGTCGGGGGTGCAGAAGAGTGAGGTGAGGTCGGCGTACTGACCCCCGCCGGCCGCGGTCGCCGCCGCCTCGGCCGCGATACCGGCGGAGTTCACCGCGGCACCGTGCGGCGGCGAGCAGGCCGTGGCGTCGTCGAGATGGCCGGACAGGCAGGTCGGCACAGTGGAGCGCGGATCGGGGATGGGCCCGAGAACGAGAACGGCCGCGCCGGTGGACCGCAATTGCGCCACCATGCGGGTCACGCCATCGATCCAGGCCTGGTCGTAGGTGGTGAATCCGAAGTCGCCGCCGTACCGCCGGGACATGCTCACCACAATCAACTGCGGACGCTCGGCCTGTAACCGGGCGGTCACCTCGCCGCGCCACTGCTCGCACTCGGAGTACGCCCGGCCGAGATAAGGACTGGTGATGGGCAGCTCCATCAAGGGACAGGTGACCTTGCCCATCGTCGTGAGCCGCCAGTGCCGCTGCTCGGCGACCGGCTCGAACGCCGGGTGCCACATCGCGGCATGCGAGTCACCGACGAGGGCCACCGTGGTGGTCGAGGCAGGATCACCCGACACGCAGTCCTCCAGGCCGACCTCGAGCCAGGAGCGCACGCAGCCGTTGTTGAAAACCGCCGGCTTGTCGGCCGGGGCGTCGGCGAGCGGCGGGGTCAGATTGGACGGGACGGCGCGCAACTCGGCCGAGTGCGCGACCGCGGCCGCCACCTGTGCGGTCACTTGCTGCACCGCCGCGTCGTGCGGGTCGACGGTGGGGACCGCAGTGACCTCCGGCGCGGTGACCGTGAGCGCCTCCGCCGCAGCACCCTGACCCACCGGAATAGGTCGCAATACCAGCAGTACGAGCGCCGCACAGACGGCGAGCACGGTGACGGCGCCGCCGAGAGCCAGGCTGCGCGTGTCCGACCGACGCAGTGGAGCAGCGAACCGTGCGGGGTTCTCGATGAGTCGCAGCGTGAGGACTGCGAGGCCGCCCGACAGCGCGACCGCCGCGAGCCGGTCGAAGAGGCTCAGGGAATGGCCGAGCAGGGGCGGCAAGAGCAGCAGCACGGGCCAGTGCCAGAGGTACCAGGAGTACGACACCCGTCCTATCGCCCGCATCGGGGCAAGCGAGAGGCCGCGGCCTGCGCCCAGTCGGGGTTCGGCGCAGCCGGCGCCGATCACCAGCACCGTGCCGAGCACGGGCAGCAGTGCGGCGGTCCCGGGGTAGGGCGTCGTCTCGTCCAGCGCGAAACAGCCCAGAAGAATCAGGACCAGTCCCGCCCACCCGGCGACGGCAGCGGGAAGCGCCGGCAAACGGCGCCACAACGGGACGGACAACGCGACCAGTCCGCCGGCGGCCAATTCCCACGCTCGCGAGGGCAGGGAGAAGTACGCCCACGGTGGCAGCGTGCTCGTCCAGGCCATCGAAATCGCGAACGACACGGCCGTCACGAGTGCGAGACCGAACAGAAACGGCCACACGGAGGGTGCAGCATCGCCGTCGGCACGCCTTCGCGCGCGCCGGACCAGCCAGACCGTGCCGATGATCAGCGCAGGCCACAGCAGGTAGAACTGTTCTTCCACGCCGAGTGACCAATAATGCTGAAACGGCGACGGAGGTGTATCGGCGGACAGGTAGTCGGTGCCCTGAAGGGCGAGCCGGTAGTTGCCGACGTAGAGCGCGCTGGCTATCCCGTCACCCAGAACAGCCCGGGCCTGCAGCGGTGGCAGGAGCATGGCCGCACCGACCGCGGTGACCACCAGCACGGTGACACCGGCGGGCAGCAGCCGCCTGGCCCGCGCCGCGTAGAACCGGGCGAGCCGCACATTTCCGGTGGCGGTCACGTCCCGCCACAGCAGCCCGGTGATGAGGAAGCCGGAGACGACGAAGAACACGTCGACGCCCACGAATCCGCCGTCGAGGCCGGGAACGCCCGCGTGGAACAACAGGACTGCCAGCACTGCGACGGCCCGCAAGCCTTCGATGTCGGTGCGGAACCCGGTGCCGGGTGCTCGCCGATTGTCTGGACGCTCCGGCGCTCCACGATCGGGGCGATGACGACCGGCTCCGCGCCGCCGTTCCGGAGTCTCGACGATATTCACTCGACCATCGGTCCTCTCCCGAAGCCAGCCCCGGATTCGTGTGGCACCCGTCATATTGCCAACGATGCGGCAGGGTACCCGACAGCCACGCCGCGTCGGCCTGCAGCATGTCCGCGCTCGACGTCACCGAGTGGGCGATCGTCCCGATCGTGATCCAGGTCATTGTGATCTTGGACCTGCTCGAGTAACCCTGTGCCCTTCGATATCGACTGCGAAAACGAAGGTGATCCGATGAGCGGCCATTCCGAACTGTCATTCGCGCTCGATCTCACGCTCGACGAAGCACGACGGCGTACCGCAGTGCTCGAGGCGATCGGGGACGACTGGGACCCTGTCGCCGTCCTCGCGGAAGAGGAACGCGCCTACGACCTGCTGTATTCGGGTCTCGACGCCGAGCAGCAGCGCATCTACGACGAACTCGTGGCGGCGGGTGTGCTCCCGGATCGGACGGTAGGCCGCGTCACCGAGTGAGCCGTCTTATTCCCCCGTCGCAGCAGTAGGTCGCGACTACTGCGCGCGGCCGTCGTACCTCTCGCGAGCCGTGGTCACGTCGTCCATGTTGTGTTCCGCCCACTGTTTGACCGCTCTGAGGATCGGCAGTAGCGACCTACCGAGTTCGGTGAGCTCGTAGTCGACGCGGACGGGCACCGCCGCAGTCACTTCGCGTGCGACGAGACCGTCCCGTTCGAGCGCTCGAAGCGTCTGGGTCAGCATCTTCTGACTGACCCCGGCGAGTTCGCGCGCCAGTTCGGAGTACCTTCGCGAACCCTCACCCAGCGCGACGAGGATGAGCGACACCCACTTGTCGCTGATGCGGTCGAGGAGCTGACGACTCGGGCAGTTCGCCAGATACACGTCATACTCTCGCTTTGCCGCATGTCGCGCTTGTCCTGCGGTTGTCGTCGCCATCGGGCGCCCCTTTTGCTTCGTTGCGCACTTTCAGGTGCCTACTTCCCAACGGAGAGTAGTCAGGCGATTCTGAACCGGCAACAGCGACTACCGAAGGGGAGCACCATGCGAGCAATCGTGACAACCGGGGCCGAGGACGTGAAGACCATCGAGGTGGCAGTGCCGGAGGCGGGACCCGGGGAAGTCCGAATCGAACTCCGCGCGGCGGCGGTCAATCCGGTGGACTCTCAGACCAGGCAAGGCATCTATCACCGGCTCGGATGGATAGATCAGCCCGACGGCGCGGGCCTGGGCTGGGATGCGGCCGGGATCGTGGACGCGCTGGGTGATGGCGTGGTGGGACCCGCCGTCGGCACGAGGGTCGTCGCCCTGCACGACCGGTTGGATGCGCCGCTCCGCGCCTTCGCGGACTATGTCGTCGTTCCGGCCACTGCGGTGGCCCGCATTCCGGATGGCCTGAATTTCGCCGGGGCGGCAACGCTGCCCCTCAACCTGTTGACCGCAGATCAGGCACTCGATCTCCTCGGTGACCCCGCGAGCAGAACGCTGCTGGTGACCGGCGCGGCCGGTGGAGTGGGCGGATTCGCCGTCCCGCTCGCGGTCGAGAGGGGATGGACGGTCAGCGCACTCGGCCGCCCCACCGACACCGACTTTCTGCGGTCCGCGGGTGCGGTACAGGTTCTCGGCGAAATTCCGCCGACCCGGTTCGACGCCGTGTTCGATACCGCGGTACTCGGAGACGCGGCGGTTTCCGCGGTGGTCGACGGCGGAACCTATGTGGGCGTCGTGCCGCCGGCAAAGCCCGGGGCCGTGCGCGGCGTCGGCGTTCAGGCCGTGATGGTCCACCACGACGGAGCCAGGCTCGAGAAACTGCTCAGCTCTGTCGCACGTACGGGAAGCGAGAGCGCCCCGCTCGCGGTACGGATCGCCGGAACTTATCCGCTCGAGAAGGCGAATGAGGCGTTGGCGGCCCTCGATGCGGGCGGCTCGCGTGGACGCTGGGTGCTCACCTTCGAACGCTGATTCCCGAACCCCCTTCACATCGCCGATGATGGACTGCGACATCTCGTCGAGAGGAGGCAATCATGACCGTTTCGATGCAGTCGTTCCTCGACGAGCTCGCCGACATCGTCGGTGCGTCCCACGTGCTCACCGATCCCGGCGTGGTTGCCGGATATGTCACCGACTGGACCGGGCACTGGCAGGGGAACACCACCGCCGTGGTCCGGCCCGCCGACACCGGGCAGGTTTCGGCGGTTCTCGCCCTCTGCTCCCGCGCCGGCGTCGCCGTGGTTCCCCAGGGCGGCAACACCGGTCTGGTCGGTGGGTCGATCCCGATGGACGGGGAGGTGGTGCTCAGCACTACCCGGCTTTCCGTCATCGAACACGTCGACCCGATCGGCCGCACCATTGCCGCGGGAGCGGGTGTGACCATTGCCCGCGCCCGCGACGCGGCCCGCGAACACGGAGTGGAGCTCGGTGTGGACCTTGCCTCCCGCGAATCGGCAACCCTCGGCGGGATCGTCGCCACCAATGCCGGGGGCATCCGGGTCATCAAGAACGGCGACACCAGGTCTCAGCTGCTCGGCATCGAGGCGGTGCTGTCCGACGGGCGCGTTCTGACCCGTTGGAAAGAGCTGACGAAAGACAACGTGGGGTACGGCCTGCCAGGCCTTCTCGCCGGCTCCGAGGGCACACTCGCCGTGATTACTCGCGTCCTGATGCGACTCGTACTACCCCCGAGCGCAACTCGGGTCGCTTTCGTCGCAGTCGGTTCGGTGGGTGACGCACTGATGGTGGTGGATCACCTCGAGCGCGCCGGGCTGACGCTCGACGCCGCGGAGCTGATGACGAGGTCGGGTATCGACCTGGTCTGCGAACATCAGCAACTCCGGCGGCCACTTTCGGCCGACGCACCGTTCTGTGTCCTGGTGGAGGTGTCCGGTCGCGAGGATGCGGAGACCACACTCCTCGAGGTTCTCGACGACAGCCATGAAGTCGTGCTCGACGCCGTCGTGGAGGAAGGACCGGCGCACAGGCTGTGGCAATACAGGGAGAGCCACACCGAGTCGGTGGGCGCCGCTTCGTCCACGCCACCCGTGAAGTTGGACATTTCGACGCCGCTGCGCGACATCGAGGCCTTCCTGAACGAGCTGACCACCGGCCTCGATCGACGCTTCCCCGGAGTGCGGGCGATCTGTTTCGGGCACGTGGCCGACGGCAACATCCACGTCAATCTTCTCGACGCCGCGCCGGAACAGCGGGACACTCTGTCCGACTTCGTTTTTCATCTCGTCACCGACCACAACGGGAGCATCAGCGCCGAACACGGTGTCGGGCGGGCCAAGGCCCCCTGGATGACACTCGGACGAAGTGCGGTCGACCTCGACATCATGCGGTCGATACGGGCAGCGCTGGACCCCGCCGGGATCCTGAACCCCCACATCCTTCCCGCACGCAGGCCGTGAGATCGAACAACTACGGACCTTCCTGGTCGGCAAGATCGTCGAGAACGGCCGAAAGCCGGCGCATCGCTGCGAGCGCATCACGTAACTTGTCGGGTCCCATGGCCTCGGCCAGGCGAGCGGCGAAGGCAGCGTGCGCGGGGTCGATGCCGGTCACCGCTGCACGTCCCGCCGGCGTGGGAGTAATGAGCTTGGCTCGTCGATGAGCGGGATTCGGCTGATACTCGGCGAGTCCACGATCGACGAGCAGGTCGGCGATCCTCTGCACGCTCTGGCGCGTGATGCCCATTTCCCGTGCGACGCCGGCAACCGTCAGCGGCTGGTTCAGTACGGCGCCGAGAACCTGCCACCACGCGGCCGTGAGCCCCGCCGGACGTGCCAATTCCTCGGCCACAGCGAGAAACTGACCGTTGAGCCGGAACGTTGCGAGGGCTGCCCCGCTGAGCAGTTCCTGTTCGGGCCGCTCACTCATACGGCCATGAGTTCATAGAATCCGGCCGGATCGCGGTGGCCGTAGAGCTTGAACCAGGACGCGAGAACGCTGGGCTCGAATACATCCAGCCGTGCGAGGATTTCGCGTGCGAACTCTACCGGCGCAGTGGCACTGGCGGTGATGAGATCGCGATCCGTGACGGCCGGCTCATCACGGTAGAGACTTCCACCGGCGTATCCGACTCCCTCGAGGAACTCGGCGGCGTTGCTGGTGTGCTCACGATCGTCGAGCAACCCGGCGAGCGCGAGGCCCCCTGTTGCACCGCAGATCGCCGCCACCGGAACCCCGGCGGCGAGGAATTCGCGCGCTTTCTCGGCGAAGGGCGCGAACTGCTCGGTGGGCCAGATGTCGTTGCCCGCGAGAATCAACATCGCACTGTCCTGCGGCCGAATCTTGTCCAGCGCGGTGTCCGGGACTACGCGCATGCCGCCCATCGTGGTGACCGGATCCGGGGTGGACCCGACCGTACTGACGGCGTAGCGACCGGGCTGCTTGTGCCAGGTGGGCTTGTTGATGTGGGCGATCGCGTGGCCTACCTCCCAGTCGGCGAAGGTGTCGTATACGGCGACGTGCACTGTTTCAGTCATGACAGAATGCTGTCATAATGACAGCAATCTGTCAATAGTGAGCGATCGACTGCGGCTTCGTGGGCCGATAATCACTGGCTTCGGTTTGAGCGGACGTGATGTAGTGCGGTCATGCCAACCTCCATTCGCCGGATGATGACGACGGACGTCGACCGTGCCGCGACCGTCCTCGGTGACGCCTTCGCCGACTACCCATGGACCAACTGGTGCGTCGCCGCGGACTCACACCAGCAGCGTGTGACCGAGCTTCAGCGCCTGTATCTCGGGCACATGGCGCTGCCACACGGTCTCGCGTACATCGACGAAGAGCACAACGGGGTCGTAGCGTTCATCCCGCCGGACCTGCCCGACCCGGAAGAATCGCTCGTAGCGAAGATCGTCGAACTCCATGGGGATCGTTTCGAGCACGCCGCCCAAGCGGAACAGCGTTTGTCCGCGATGGACGTTCCGGGCAACGCCTGGTGCTTGGCGACCGCCGGAGTATCCCGTGCAGCGCGAGGTCGAGGACTGGGCGGTGACCTTCTGAAAGTCGGACTGGCCGAACTCGACCGACGCAACGCGGCATGTTGGCTCGATACCTCGACACACCGGAACCTGCCGCTGTACGAACGTCACAACTTCGCTGTCGCCGACCATGTCGTCCTCGACGACGGACTCGAGGTGTGGAGAATGCACCGGCCCGCGATCTGAGGAAGATCAGTCCCGGTTCGGTGCCAACGGGTCTGTGTTCCGCGTGCGATAGAAGACCATGGACAGAGCAATGACCGCTTCGAGTGCTGCGGTGAGAAGAGCTGCTGCCACGGGCAGGGACAGTGCATGCCCGACCGCCGTCGGGTTCGCGGCACGGGTCATGTGGCCGTGGTGGCCGCTCACGGACGGACCGAAGTCCACTGTATGCAGCGCGATCATTCCGACGCTCATGATCGCGACCCATCCCCAGTCGCGGGAGTTATCTCTCATCCACAAGTGTCGGGCGCAGTGGAGGCATCCGAGGAGCATGCCAACCGTAAGCAACACCATCAGTGGTGACGCCCGATGGTCGCGCCGAAACATCCGTCGAGACCCTCACCGAGAAATATCTCCCGCTCCTTCTCGACGCCGCCGCCGAAACCACGACCGACTGGGCGGCGTGGCAGCGTCGACCTATCGAAGCCGCGCCGCGCAACTCCGAACGAAGAATCGTCTGAACCGTCAGAGGTGCGCTACTGCCGTCACCAAGATCGTTTGTCGAGAACCATTGGTTTATTTCACACACGTCTACGAACTGCGAAAATTGCCTGAAAAGGCGTCGGAAACTCGTGTCAGAAAAACTATGTCGCACAACCTCTGTGTGGGGTTTCGACACATGCCGATCGGCCCGTTGCGGAGGGACAGCAGGGCCGCGAACAGGCGCGTGATCAGGAAGATCTGGACGAGGTCGCCGGTGCACGACTGCGGTCATCAGGCCCTCTTCGATGGAGTGAATCAATCTGGGATGAATCCGGCCTCTGCAGAACGCTTTTGGCGGAAGTTTATTACTTCGTCGCGCTGCGGCCTGAACCCACGATAACTTCGAAAGTGTCTCCGGTCACTACTGAATCGGGATTGGAATCAGCGACTGCGGCATCCTCATTCGACTTTTCCGGCCACGACACCGCCGATTCTCATTCCGGCTTTTCGGGTCGGCGCAGCTGATCCGCGGTATGCGCCAACGTGGGCACGGGAGTCGGGAACGAATATCTCCGGCCATTCTCATTCGAGGTGATCGAAAATTAATTCCGATCGGCGCATCGCGCTCGTCTCCTGCGCTAGCGTGCAACTCATGCAGCCCCGGGTTGAACGCTCGCGTGGGGCCGGCCGGAAAGTGTGGAGAGCAGGTGCGTGGTGTCCGGTACACCGAGAATTAGAAGTAGATCACCGGTCGCCGGTCTCGAGCGGGCGCGTCTGAGTTTCGTCCAGGTGCTCGGGCAGTCCGTTTCCGCGGTCGCACCGTCGGCCGTGATGGTCACGCTGCCTGCTCTCGTCATACCCGACGCGGTGGGCGACCATTGCGGTGTTCGTCGCGGCGGCGATTCTGATGACGGCGGTCGGCTACTGCATCGGACAGTTCGCCACCCGGATGGTGGCCGTCAGTGGTTTCTACAGCTACATCGTGAAGGGACTCGGGGCGGTGCCCGGTTTCGGCGGAGGCTCTCATCTGTTGCCAATGTATCTAACACTCGCTATCAGTTTCTGGCACTGTCTGTCATCTCTGATTGGCGTCTCCGGAACTCGTGGGCTGCCGGTCGTTGAGGTGAGCAAGGACGCCGATGGAGGGTCGGTTGCCTTCTCGGCGCGCGGGGTTCGGGTCCCCAACTCTATAGCCGAGCGGACCGGGGTGCCGATCTATGCAGGACTGCATCATGTTGCGCGGGAGCGACTCCCTAGAGGACGAAGGCGCTATTGGGGTGCCGGTTTCGGCAGGGTGGCAGGCGTCGCCAGCCGATCAGCAAGATGTTGCGGAAGAGCAATATTGGTGCGATGTATCGGATCTGCAAGGATCGCGGTTCGTGTCTCGAGGGAGCAGCGGGCGGGGCGCGGCCGGATGCTCGACGACGCGGCCCGAGGGCCGACACCTGGTGTGATGTGGTGTGGTGTTGCGGAATCGATTGGCTCGGTTCACCGGTGGCGCGGATCGAGCGGTTCTTGTCGGAGGTCGGCGTTACAGTCGAGGCCCTACGAGAGGTGGCGTGGCAGAGGGCGGGGAAAGGGGGGTGATCGATGAGCTTCTCGGAGATGGCAGCTCATCTCGGAAGACCGATCGGCCCGGGTTTGTTCGGGTTGTGCCTGGCGCCGGGTCGGCCGGCATGACCGGGCCGGAATCGACTGCGCAGCGGCAGTTCGCGTTCACCACCCGCGCCCATGTGGCGGTCGACGACGCGACCGGCGAGCAGATTGGACTCGACGACGTCGACACCCGGATGCGGTGGCTGCTCGACCTCATTACGGCGGCCGGCACCGAGTTGACGGCACGGCTGTGGCAGCCGGTCACGTTCGACGTGCTCACCGCCGGACGGGACCGTGCGGGTCGCAGGCTGCCCGCCCAGGGTCACGTCGCCGCCGCCCGCCTCGGCTGGAACCCGCACTACCCGGACGGAATCTACGTGCCCTCCCGGGTCACGCGAGTGGTGACGGCGCAGGTGCTGGCCACCCTGCGGACCCTCGCCTATCGGGATGCGGCGATCGCGGCACTGTCCGAGCGGTTCGACCCGGCCACCGGCACTCTCGCGCCGCCGACCGAACCGGGCGACTATGTGCCATTGGGTTTCGCCCGCGGCGTGCGACGCCAGCTGATTGCACGCTCTCGCCGCACCGACGGGGCGCAGTCGGCGCGGTTGCGAATCACCGACGTCCAGGGACCACCACAGACGAGCGCGATGGCCCGACTCTCGGCCGCCGATCGGCAACTCGCACAGATAGCCGCAACAGACCACGAGCTGGTGTTGACGGTGAAGCTGCCCACCAGCCCGACCCCGGCGGGACGCGCGCAGTGGCGACGGGTTCGGGTGACCGCCGCGATCCCACCGCACCTGCACCGGCGGCCGATCAGCGAGTGGCATCTGCCGACCCTGGTCCTCGACCACCGGGGTCTGTTGTTGCGGTGCGCTGCCACCGAAGCAGTCCCAGCCGCTGATGTGACATCGGGAACGACGGCGGTAGGGGTGGACTGGTCCCCGTCCACACTCGGGGCCGCCGCCATCACCGCCGACGGCCCGAAGGGGCTGGTCTCTGACTACCGGGGCTGGACCTACGACGATCGGGGTCTCGGTATCAAACTGGCCCGCCTTCAGCAGGAAGGTCAACTGCTGCACCGGAAGGCGGCCCGGTTGACCCGACTGGCCACCACCGCCCCACCCGAGGTCCGTGCCCGGTTGGAGGCGAAGATCACCGTCCTCGACCTCCACCGCGAGGCGGTGGGCGTCAAGCGGGGGAAGATCAACCGGGAACTGGCGTTCCACTTCGGCCGTCAGGTCACCGACTACGCCGCCGCAGCGGGCGCGGAGATGATCGCGGTGGAAGATCTCACCACCCTCGAAACCCGGGGTCACGGCCGGGTGAACAACAATCGGGCCGCGCAGTCCGCCCGCCGCAAAGCCGTCGCAGCCCTCGCCCACACCGCCGCGGAGGTCGGTGTCACGGTGGTCTCGGTGCCTGCCCGAGGGTCGTCCGCATTGTGTCCGGGCTGCAACGAACCACTTGCCCGCCCCGCCGGCTATCACGACGCGTGGTGTGCCCGCTGCCAGGTCGGCGGCAACCGCGACCACATCGCCGGGGTGAACCTGGCCAAACGCGCGCTCCTCGGCAAGAACAACGTCACCCGCCGGCGTGGGCAGATGCCCGCGATCCTGGTCGCCGAACACACGCCGGTGCGTAAGTGCCGCGACAAGAACGGACCCACACCGCGTCGGCCGCGACACCGCCGGGTCCGCCGCAGCCAGCCCGCCGCACCTCAGCGGTTGGGGGTGACTCCGAAACAGCATGTTCCTGCACCACAAGCGTCGGTGTGGGACACGGTCAAACCCACACCACCGCACGGTGATGTGGGTAGCCGTGACACACGTCCATCTCCCACGCCCGCCACGCAAGTGGCAGATAGTATGAGATCTACGTAGACGCTGGTCGCTGCTCGTCGGTTACGCGGCCGCGGCCATGGCGAGCACGCTCGGTGCCGCGAGTTACCTCGCCGCGCTACTCGGCCGAGTCGGGCTTCCGGCGGGGTCACCCCTCATCGCGGTCCTCGCGGCGATCGTCGGACTACTCGCCCTTCTCCTCATGGTCCGGGGCGTGCAATTGTCGGCGCGGATCATGCTCGCCATCGAGGTCTTCGCGATCGTGGCCGCCTCCGCCGCGTTGGTGGTCGCGTTCGTGCAATCGGTCCGCGAGGGCGCGACCCCATCCGCGGGCGGCGCGAAATCAGGTTCCGCGGTCGGGTTCGCCTTACTGCTCGCGATCACGTCGTTCGTCGGATTCGAAAGCGCGGGCACGGTGGCGCGGGAAGCCCGCAACCCGTTCGTCGCCGTTCCCCGCGCCATCCGGTGGACCCCGATCGCCCTGGGTATTTTGTACGTGTTCGCGGCCGCCCTGCAGTTGCCGGAGCCGGTGCGGCAGGGAGTCGACTCGCTGCCGATCGTCCTCACGTTGCCCGACACGTCGGGCGCAGGTTCGTCGACGCTGTCGATCGTCATGGAACTCGGTATCAGCGCCTCGTGGTTCGCGTGCGTCCTCGGTTCGACGACGGCGCTGTCGCGCACCCTGTTCGCGATGGGCCGCGAAGGGGTGGTTCCGAACGTGTTCGGCCGGACGCACCATCGGTTCCATACTCCGCATGTGGCGTTGACGGCCACGATGCCGGTCGTCGTCGCGGTGCCCGTCTTCTACCTGTTCGTCAGCGGTTCGAGCCGCGACGTCCTGATCGGACTCCTCGCCGTGTCCGCCCACGGCTACGTCCTCGCGTACGTCCTGCTGTGTGTCGCGACGCCGGCGTTCCTCCGGCGGATCGGCGAACTGACTCGACTTCCCGTGATCGTCGGCGTGCTGACGGCGACCGCGATGGTCGCACCGGTCGGGTGGGCGGCGTTCTCGCGGACATATGTCGCGGGCGCGGCGACCGCCGTCTACCTGTTTCTGATGCTTGTCGGCGCCGCGGTCTTCGCGATCCGCGCGCGTCGGTCCCCCGGAATCGAAGAACGGATGGGTGTGTACGACGAGGCCGTGGCCGAAGACCTGCTGGGGCGGTACCGACCGTGGGAGGTCCGCCGATGAGTGCCGACGACAGAGCCCTGTCGGGGCGTCAGCCGAAGGCCGTCACCAGCGCACTGCGGGTGCTCGAGGAGGTGGCCCGGGCCGGCTCGGGTGTCACAGCGAAAGACATCGCCGCCCGCCTGTCGATGCCGTCGGCGACGACGTACCGACTGCTCAACATCCTCGTGGGCGAAGGTTATGTGGTGCGGCTCCCCGACCTGTCCGGGTTCGCGCTCGGACAGAAGGTCGGGATCCTCGTCGACGCGGCCGTCGTGCCCACCGTATGTGCGGCGGCGCGTGAGGCTCTCGCCGAACTGCGACTGTCGGTGCGCTTCGGGGTCCACCTGTTCTTCTACACCAACGTCGCCGTCCGCACGGCCGACGCCGACCCCGAATACCCGCCGCCGGAGGACGAGTCGTTTCTCAACCAGCACCTTTACGCGTGCGCGGTCGGCAAGCTCCTCCTCGCGGAGAAGTCGGAACTCGAATCCGTGATTCCCCGTTGGGAGCCACGGTCGCTGACGGCCCGTACGATCGTCGCGAGGAGCGAGCTGCTCGCGAATCTGGACCTGATCCGGAGCCAGGGCTTCGCCACCCAACTCGCCGAACTCCGGGACGCGTCGGCCTGCATCGCCGTCCCCATCCGATCCGATACGGGCGCGCTCATAGCGAGCATCGCGCTGTCCGGGCACGTCGATCACCACCACCTGATGCTGAGGCACGTCCCGACGCTGCAGGAACAGGCCGGCCGGCTCGGACGGTTCATCGCCTGACCCGGATGGAAATTCGTTCAGGTGCGGGCGGACCCGTTCTTGCCGGCGGCTCGCTCGCGAACCGTAGCGACGGCGTCGCGGATCGGGGTGCGCTGTGTTCGGCCGTGTCCCGGAATGAGCAGATCCGCGTCGAGGGTGGCCAGGGCGTCGAGCGACGCAAGGGCCTCCTCCTGGGAGTGATGGAACATCGGGAGCAGCAACTGCGGACCCACTGTGCGGGAAGTGGGGTGCCCCGTCACGAGGCTGTCCCCGGTCGCCACCGCGCCGACGGACGGTAGGTAGTACGACGTGTGCCCGGACGTGTGGCCGGTGGTTGCCACCGGGAGAGGGGTGCCGGGAAGGTCGAGAGCACCCGCGGCGGGGAACTCGGCGGCATGGGGCACGGTGACGTGACGTGTCGCGCCCGCCCGGGCGATGCGCAGGGACCACCGCAACATTCCCGGCCGCCAGATGTTCTTGACGACGTCCATCTCACCCGCCTGTTCGAGGTACTCCCGCTTGGCGTGTGATGTCTCCACCGCGGACATGTACACGGGCGTTTCGTACTTGTCGCGGAAGTGGTTGATCGCTCCGATGTGATCGATGTGCGCGTGTGTCAGGAGGATTGCGCGAACATCCTCCGGCCGGCGACCGATGGAACGAATGGATTCTTCCACGGCAGGAACGTCGGCGGGGTAACCCGCGTCGATCAGCGTCAGGTCCGTGCCCTCTCGCAACAGGACCCAATTGACGTCGGTACCGGTCACACAGAACACATTCTGTTCGACCTCGACCACAGTAGGACTCGGCACAGCATCCCCCTCAGCACGTCGCGACCTTCCACGCTAGCAGCCGACGAACACCCCATCACGGCTCGACTTCCGCCTCCGCGTCGGAAGTGACTGCTGCCTTACGCAGGTACAGATCGCGGAGCAAGGCGATCTCCGCGCCGTGATGGATGACTTCCCGGTTCACGTGCAACACGAGGGCCGCCATCGAACGATCCGCGAACGGCCCCTCACTGGGACCGCAGGGACGGGCAAGGGCATCATCTGTCAGGCTCGCGACTCCTCGCACCCACAAGTCGTACATCTCGTCGAGTTGGTCGAGCGCCTCCGCAGCCGTACCGGCGTAGTCGAAGCTCTGGTAGTCGACCGGACGACCCCCGAAATGACTGCCGACCCGAGCTCCGAAGACGCCGACGATGATGTGGCCGAGACGCCACGCGATGGTGGTGACCGGCGGCGGATCAGGTGCAGGAAAGGCGAATTCGATCGTGAAGGCTCCGCTGCCGGCCTGCACGGGCGCGTGCGAAGTACCGCGCGGGCGCACACTCCAGCAGTCGGGTACCGGCTCCCAGAAGTATTCGTCGTCACTCAGCCCCGCCAGCCTGCTTCGCAACTGCTGCTGCCAGTGCCAGCTCAGCTGATCACCCAGTTCGTACGACGAGTCGAGCGAGTGCATTGACAGTGCTCAGTTCTCTTGTGCCAGTTCTACATCGGGGAACTCGACGGTCACACCCTCCGCCATCGGTGGGACCTCTCCGGCTTCGGCGTGCCGGAAGAACGTCGGGACACCGAGCGCTGCCCGCAGGGTGTAGCGCCCCGGATCCGGGACCGAGAAGTTGTTGGCATAGTGGTAGAAGGTGCTGTAATAGAAATTCAGCGGCTTCGTCTCCACCACTCGACCGTCGGCGGCCACCACCTCGAGCGTGATCGGCACATTCGGCACGATCCGGCCGGTGGCCGCCTCGAACGGGATGATCTCGATGTGGTGCGTTTCTCCGGGCGCCGGCTCACGGAAACGCTGACCGGGACCGTCCGCCTCGTACCACGGCTCGGCCGGCTCGACGATGTACGCCACCCGCCACGCCCCGGAATCCGTCTCACCACCCTCGGCGGCGATCTCTTCCTCGAGGGTCTCGTACTGCTCTGCCACGCCGGCCGGCACGGCCTCCGCTGCGGCTGAGGCGCTCGGACCAGCAGTCGCATCGGCCGAGCCGGTGCCGCTGTCACCGCAGGCAGAAGCGAGCGTCACTGCGCCGACGGCAGCAAGGGTCATGAACGTGCGAGGCATCCGTTCCATAAGGTCCTCCTCAGGGCACCGCAGCGGAACAAGGCAAGGCTAAGTTAGCACCCGCCATGAGCCGGATTGGGTGGAATGCTCAATCCCCTCATGAGATCCGTTCGGTGTCGCCGAGAACGGTTACCTCGGGTTACGAAGTGTGTGTTCGCCTGTCGATGTCTTTGTCGACGGCGGTGGCGATGTCGTGGACGAGCCGGGAGTGCCAGTGTTTGTGTGCCTCGAGGTCGGCGGTGAGGGCGTGGCAGTCGGGGCACTCCGAGGAGGCGGGACCGGATTCGGCTGTATTTTCCATGGCGCTGCGCTTTCTGAGAGAAATCGTTGCTCTTCCACCGTGGCACGGACGGGACTGATAGTCCACGGCCGAAACTCTGGTGGCGCGTGTCGACTGGCGCAACCGGCGGCACTACGCGGATCGTGGTGAACGATAATCGTCCGCATGAACTGGAACAGTCCGACAAAAACCGGGTGGTTCGTCAAGAGTTCGGACGACGGTCTGGCAGTAGCGATCTTGAACCCGTCCGGAATCTTGTGGGGCGAACTGTTTCCGACCCCCGACGCTGGAATCAATGGTGGTCCGAGGCGGCGAGGCGGGGATTCCCCGGTGGCCGATCGTGACGACCGGGACACGCTCGTCTTGCGCAAAGGTCATCCCGCCACGCTTCGCCTCGCCGACGGGACGATCGGAACCGTAACCGACCAGAAACCACAGGCGATGCGCCGAAAAAACAAACGATGTGACGTGGTGATCGCGGGCAGAACGTATCTCTTCACTCATTCTTCGAGCCGAAGAGCGACAGCACTGCGTGACGGAATCGCGTTGGCACATATGGCACGTGGCCGGTGGTCCCGAAGCAACATCGTCACCCGAAAGACCCTGGCGGTAACAGACGCCCTCGACGAGGGCGTGCTGACGATATTCCACAAGGTCATCTCACCCGGACGCACCGGTGCATTCGATCAGGTAATTACTGATCTCAGCAATATTTGAGCGGTCTTTGCTCAGATCAATGCCACCCGCACCGTTCCGCCGAGGCCGAGTGAACCGACATACAGCATTCGCACAGCTCGTCTCGAGGTTGTCTGCACGTGCCGCTGTTTGCATGGACCTCACACGGAAGCAGCTATGGAGGGCTCATGACCGACAACGCACGCCATCACTCCGCGGACGCGCACGAACACGACCGCGGACTCACCCACGACCTGAGGACGATGCTCTCGCGCCGCCGCGCCTTGTTCGTGCTCGGAGCGGCGGGCGCGTCTGCACTCGGCGCGTGTTCGTCCTCCGGATCGACCATCACTACGACGTCCGCGTCGAGCGAAGAGGCAGCGTCGTCGACCGTCGCCACCGACGGCACCTGTGTGGCAGCGGCGCCGCAGGAAACAGCCGGGCCTTACCCGGGTGACGGTTCCAACGGGCCTAACGTTCTGATCGAGTCGGGCGTGGTGCGTCAGGACATCCGCAGCAGCTTCGGGTCGTACTCGGGCACCGCGGAGGGCGTCCCGACGACCATCGAATTATCACTGCAGGATTTGTCGAACGACTGCGCGGCCGGGACGAGCATGGCCGTCTATCTATGGCATTGTGACCGGGACGGAGAGTACTCCCTCTATGGCCAGGACATCACCGGGCAGAACTATCTGCGCGGCGTCCAGGTGGCCGACTCTGCCGGAGCCGTGTCGTTCACGTCCATCTTCCCGGCCTGCTACTCGGGGCGCTGGCCACATATCCATTTCGAAGTGTTCGACTCCCTGGAAGCCGCGGTGGCGGGAGAGGATCCGCGGTTGACCTCGCAGATCGCGATACCGCAGGACGCGTGCGAGAAAGTCTTCGCCTACGACACCGGATACGCGAAGAGCGTGAGCAACTTGTCGGACGTGTCTCTGCAATCGGACAACGTCTTCGGTGACGGTTGGGACGCCGAGTTGGCGACCGTGACGGGTGAACCCGCCGGCGGAGTGACGATTTCCATCACGATCGGTGTCGCGGAGAAGTCGGCGAACACCGAGTCCGCTCCCGCAGCCCCGCCGGCCGGTGGTCCGGGTGGCGGGCAACCCCCTACGGGTCCTCGCGGCCGGTAGGTCCGGGGTCCACACGAATGACACTGGGGTGCAGGTAGTTTGACCCTGTGCACCGTTCCCGATCATTCCAGGATGCGACGAACTGTTTAGGCACTGATTCCTGCGGTGAGGATGGCGGCGAGTTCGCGGTAGGCGTGGGCGTCGTCGAGGCCGGTGCTGTCGCGGACCCCGCGTTGCTGAATGCGCACCATCATGGTGGTCACGAGATCGGCGGCGAAGGCGGCATGGACGTCGCGGAAGTCTCCGCCGGCCACACCGTCGTCGATCAAAGCCTTGACGCGCCCGGCCGCGATCTGAGTGTTCTGCTCGTAGACCTCGCGGGCCGGCGGGAAGGCGTCGAGGTCGGCCATGAACTGGTCGGATGCGGCCGTAAGTGCGGTACCGACCGCGGACAGGTAGGCGCTGATCCGCTCACGGGCCCCGGAAATTTCTGCGATGTGCGACTCGACGTCTTCGGTGGCGCGGCGGAAGAAGTGCACTGTGGCCTCCCGGACGAGCTGCTCCTTGCTGTCGGCGAGGGTGTAGAGGGTGGATTTGGAGCACCGCAGCCGCGCGGCGATCTCGTCGAGAGTCAGATGGGCGAACCCCTCGGCCAGGAAGAGGTCGACCAGCGCGTCGAAGAGCTGGGTGCGCCGTCGCGTCGCGAATCCCGGTCGGGTGATCTGCTCCATACACCGGATAGTACTGGCGCGACCCTTGCAGTACTACTTTGCCATCAGTACTGTGAGCCGTAGCTCAGTACTGTTTCTGTCGTCTTCTCGAGGAGAAATTTCGTGGCCGTCGATCGTTTGCTGCCCACCGACGAAGCTCGTGACCTGATCCAGCTCACGCGCGATGTCGCCGACAAGGTCCTGGCGCCGATCGTCGACGAGCACGAAAAGTCCGAAACGTATCCCGAAGGGGTCTTCGCCACCCTCGGTGAGGCCGGACTGCTGAGCCTGCCGTATCCGGAGGAGTGGGGCGGCGGCGGACAGCCCTACGAAGTGTACCTACAGGTTCTCGAGGAAATTGCCGCCCGGTGGGCGGCGGTGGCGGTGGCGGTCAGCGTCCACAGCCTCGCCTGCCATCCACTGATGGCCTTCGGCACCGACGAGCAGAAGCAGCAGTGGCTTCCCGACATGCTGGGCGGTAACACCATCGGCGCGTACAGCCTGTCGGAGCCGCAAGCCGGATCGGATGCTGCCGCGCTGGCGTGCAAGGCCGCCGCGACCGATGGCGGATATGTGGTGAACGGCGCGAAGGCGTGGATCACCCACGGCGGCATTGCCGATTTCTACAATCTTTTCGCCCGCACCGGCGAGGGGTCGAAGGGCATTTCCTGCTTCCTGGTGCCGAAGGGCACCGAGGGGCTCTCCTTCGGCAAGCCCGAGGAGAAGATGGGCCTGCACGCGGTACCCACGACGTCGGCCCACTACGACGACGCCTTCGTCCCGGTCGAACGGCGGATCGGCGCGGAGGGACAGGGTCTGCAGATCGCCTTCAGTGCACTCGATTCCGGGCGCCTCGGTATCGCCGCCGTCGCTGTCGGTCTCGCCCAGGCCGCGCTCGACGAAGCCGTGAGCTATGCCAAGGAACGGTCGGCATTCGGCAAGAAGATCATCGACCACCAGGGGCTGGGGTTCCTGCTCGCCGACATGGCCGCCGCAGTCGACTCGGCGCGCGCCACGTACATCGACGCAGCACGCCGCCGTGATGCCGGCCTGCCGTACTCCCGCAACGCGTCGGTGGCCAAACTCGTCGCCACCGACGCGGCCATGAAGGTCACCACCGACGCCGTCCAGGTCCTCGGCGGCTACGGCTACACCCGCGACTTCCGCGTCGAGCGGTACATGCGGGAAGCGAAGATCACCCAGATCTTCGAGGGCACCAACCAGATCCAACGATTGGTGATCAGCCGCACCCTCGCCGGCAACTGACTACTTCACCAGAGGCGGGTCGGCGCACCGTGTGGTGTGCCGACCCGTCGTCTCGCCTGTTTCAGCTGAGCAGTTCGTAGATCAGCAGGCCGGACAGGGACAGGATCGAGACGAAACCGAGCGCCCCGATGACGTTCTTCCACCAGGTGTTGCGGAGGTTGCCCATCAGCTGGGAGTTGTTACTCATCACGAAGAGCAGGAACCCGAGGAACGGTGCGATCAGGACAGTCAGCGCCTGAGCCACGATGATGAGCTGGACCGGCGACTTCGTGAACAGGATCGTGATGACGAGACCGAAGCCGAGGATCACGGCGCTGGTGCGTTTGGCCGTCAGAGTGCTGGGCGAGGGTCCTTTGTCGAGCGCGTCCGAGAGCATGGTGCCGCCGGCGGTGGCGTTGGCAACCATCGCGGAGAACGCGGCCCCGGATAGGCCGAGGGCGAAGATCGTCGATCCGACGGGGCCGGCGAGTGGTTCGAAAATCTTTGCCAGGCCGGCGAGAGTGGTTGCTTCGGTGTCTGCCCGTCCAAGGACGGCGGCCGCGACGATGATGACGAGCGAAGTCATGATGCCCGGTGCCACGATGCCCGGAACGGTGTCGGCGATGGTGGTCTGCCGGTATTCGGCCGCGGTGCGCTTTCGTTCGTGTGTGCCGTACGAGGTGAAGAAGGCGGCGTTGAGCGAGAAGTTGGTGCCGACCAGTGCGACGACGAGGAGTTGTCCGCCGGGCGGGATGGAGGGGACGAGCCCGTTCACGGCCTGGAACCAGTTGGGCTGGGCGATGACGGCGCTGATGACGAAGGTGGCCGCCAGCAGCGCGACTATCACCAGCAGGACGCGTTCGACGGTGCGGTACACGTTGCGGAACAACAAGATCAGACCGACGAAGGTGGTACAGACCGCGGACCAGATGAGCGGGGAACCACCGAAGACCATGGACAGACCCAGACCGGAACCGACGGCGTTACCGACCGAGAAACACAGGGTGATGATGAAGACGCCGACTCCGGCGGCGATGCCGACACGGCGACCCAGCACGTCTTTCACCGAGCTGATCATGGACACCGGCGTGCGGATACCGAGTCGGACGCTCATGTCCGCGTAGACGAGCATGAAAACGGTCGAGAGGGCGATGACCCAGATCAGGGAATAGCTGTATTCGCTGCCGGCCTGGACGGCGCTGGCGAGGTTGCCGGGACCGAACTGCCACGCGCCGGCGATGAACGCGGGCCCCGCCATCGCCAGGGTGCGGACCCAGGTGCGTTGCGCCCGGGGTGAGCCGGCGGGTGGTCGAGGAGTGTCCGCGACCACAGCATCGCCTCCGGCCGATTCGACTGACATACGAGATTGCTGACTCATGTGAGCCTACTTTCTGGTGTTCGAACCGCCGATGCGGTGTGCGGCGCTGACGTGTGGCCGGCGCCGCCGGCTCGAAGGGAAGCTACGGCGACCTACGGCCGCGGTGGGCCGGGGCTACTGGGGGCGCTGCCCGGCCCGGAACATCCGGGCCGGGCCGGCGGGAACGCGCACGGCAGATTCCGGGAAAGGCCCGGGAACTGGTCCGACGGGTGGCTGGGTCAGGCGGGAACGGTGACCGAGGACAAGCCGGCCGATTGCAGGGCCGCGGCGATCTCGGCACCGGCACCCTCGGCCAAGGGAAGCAGCGGCGGCCGGACGGTGGCGTGCTCGAGGATGCCGCGGGCCACCAGACCTTCCTTGAGCGCGACGGTGCCCTCCATGTGCGAGCCGCGGTGATAGACATTGGCCGTCACCGGCAGCAGGCGGTCGTGGATGGCCCGGGCCGCGGGGTAATCCTTGGCCTTCCCGGCTGCGATCAGCTCGACCAGCGGCTCGGGAGCGAGGCCGCCATAGCCGACCAGCAGGCCGTCGACGTCGAACACCGTGTGCAGCAGGTACTCGTCGTGGCAGCTCAGAATCTGCAGGTCGGGGTTCTCGCGGCGCAGGACCGGGATCTCACGGTCCCACCGGCGCATGTTCCGCACCCCGTTCTTGGTGGCGAACACGCCCGGCTGAGCGGCGATCTCGAGCTGGGTGTCCAGGTTGTACGTGGCCTTGGTGACGTCCGGGTACTGGAACAGGATCAACGGCAAGCCCGACCCTTCATAGATCGACTTGTAGCGATCCTGCGGTGCACCCTCCTGGTAGCCGAACCGCAACCACCCATGGGAGGGGTAGACCAGGCCGGCGGAGGCACCGGCGTCGACCGCACGGCGCGCTTCTTCCACGGAGACGGCGGTCCCTTCGCCGGTGATGCCGGCGATGATGGGCAGCCGGCCGTCCACGGAGTCCTTGAAAGCGGCGATGACGCGAACCTGCTCGTCCTGGGTGAGGAAGGTTCCCTCACCGGCGTGGCCGAGCACGACCAGGCCCTTGACGCCGTCGACGCTGCCGAGCCACGAGCCGAGGCGCGCGATGGCGTCGTAGTCGACGTCGCCGTCACGAGTGAAGGGTGTTACCGGCGCCGGGGTGAGTCCGCGAAGGTCGAGTGTGCTCATGATTCTCTTTCCGATCGACGTTTTGCAAACGTTCCCGGGAACGTTCCCGTGAACGATTTCATCGTGCAGTAGAATCGGCGATTGTGTCAAGCGTCACGTGACCGTGGCGATGTGAACGGGACGTCACCGTGGGTCGCGGCGGCGCCGGGGCGGTAGACAGGAAGATTGTGGAAGCGAACGCACACGGCAAGAACCGGGTAGTGACTCTCCGTGAGGTCGCGGAGGCCGCGGGGGTAAGCACCTCCACGGTGAGCCGCGTGCTCGACGACCGGGTGCCGCCGTCACGATCGGCGACGGCCGAACGCGTCCGCGCGGTCGCCGATCAACTCGGCTACCGGCGCAACACCTTCGCCTCCAGCCTCCGGCGCGGCCACACCGCCACCATCGGGGTGCTGGTGCCGCGGCTCAGCGACACGGTCATGGCGCTGATGTTCGAGGCGATCGGGAGGGCTGCACATCGGCTCGGTTACTTCACCGTCGTAGCGACCACCGGGGACGACCCCGCCGACGAGCAACAGGCGGCGCAGACTCTCCTCGGTCGCAATGTCGACGGCCTGATCATCGCCTCCAGCCGCCGCGAAGACCCCCTTCCACGGCACCTGAGAGAGCAAGGCGTGCCGCACGCGCTGGTGTTGCGCACCGACGGCGTCAGCCCTTCCTCGATCGGCGACGACGAGGCCGGTGGCTACCTCGCCACCCGACATCTGATCGACTTGGGACACACCGACATCGCGGTCCTGTCCGGCCCGCTGTTCACCTCGACCGCCACCGGGCGCCTCGCCGGCGCGATGAAAGCCGTTCGCGAAGCAGGGATCACCCTCGATCCGGACTGGATCATCGAGTCCGGATTCGGAATCGAGAGCGGCGAGGAAGCCGGACGTCGGCTCTTCGCCTCCTCGACTCGTCCGACAGCCGTCTTCGCCGCGAACGACAACCTCGCCCTCGGAGTCATGGCCGCAGCGCACCAACGGTCGCTGTCTGTCGGTGAGGATCTGGCCCTGGTCGGTTACAACGACATCCCACTCGCACAGCGACTGCCGGTTCCCCTGACTTCGGTGCGCACCCCATTCGACCAGATCGCCGCCACTGCCCTCGATCTGTTGTTCTCTCCCGCAGCGAGCAGCGATCCGATCCGGCGTGCTCTGCCCACCCTGATCCCGCGACGCTCCTCAGGACCGCACAAATCGCCTAACTGAACGGCGCTGGGGATCCGCGTCGCAGGTTTCGGACGGTGGCGGATCTCGACCAACCCGGTAACTGGTTGTGCGACCCGCTGATTAACGACTTCAGGGCGCGGCGCCGGCGCCCCGGTCCCAGTCGGTCGACGAGCTCGTTCGCCTACCGAGTCAACCATCCGGTCATGATGGCCGCGTTGCCCTCCACTCAAACAAATCCCGTCGGAACGGACTGCTTCGCATGCGCGGTCACTGTTTTCTACCGCGGGTTCGCCTACCGAACCGCTGGAGGTGTGCCGAGGCGTGCGCGTACTGATACTCGAATCCTCAGTCCCAGCCGACCGACCCTGGAGTACAGATGACGCCTTCCTTCCCTCCGCTCGCAACGTCGGTACATGCCGATGTGGCCGACGCCGTGGCGGTCGTGCGCATCGAGCGACCGCCGGCCAACGCGTTCGATCCTGCTTTGATCGCGGAGTTGCTCGACACCCTGAAGCCGTTGGCGGCGGACCCCGACGTGCGGTGCATCGTGCTGCGCGGAACGGGACGCTTCTTCGTGGCCGGCGCCGACATCCGAGTGATGCGTGAACTGTCGGAGGAGACGCAGCACGCGATGCGGCCCTGGATCGAAGTGCAACAGGTTCTCGAGACCGCTCCGAAACCGGTGTTGGCAGCCCTCAACGGGCACGCACTCGGCGGCGGAGCGGAGTTGTCCCTGGCCTGTGACGTGCGGGTGATGGCGGCGTCGGCGTCGATCGGGTTCCCGGAAATCGGCCTCGGACTGTTTCCCGGGGCGGGCGGCAGTCAGCGCTTGCCCCGCTTGCTCGGCGCGCATCGAGCAAAGCTCCTCATGATGGAGGGCCGGCGCCTGTCCGCAGAGGAGGCCCGGCAAATCGGTTTGGTGGACGAGGTGGTAGCCGACGACGAGTTCGACCAGCGGATAGACCGTCTCGCTGCAGACTGGGCGGCAAGACCGACGGCCGCAATCGGCCTCCTCAAGCGGGTAGTCGAAGCGGGGCGAACACTTCCACTCGATCAAGCATTGGACGCGGAGTTTGCAGGCGTCCTCGACCTCATCCGCACGGCCGACGCCGCCGAGGGTCTACAGGCCTTCCTCGACAAGAGGCCGCCGCATTTCACTGGCCGCTGACCTTGCTCGCCACCTCACCCGAAGGATGCTCATGACACATTCGATCGGACGGCGAACGTTTCTCGCCGTCGCGGCACTGGCCGCTCTCACCGTCGCCTCGACGTCCTGTACGCGGCCCGCGACCGAAGCAGCGCAGGGGAGCGGGCTCATCCGCATCTCCGTGGGCGTCGACCCGTCGTACGCGCCGATTTTCCTCGCCGATGCCGAGGGCATGTTCGACGACGCCGGACTGGACGTTCAGGTGATGCAAACCGAAGGCGGCGCTGCCGGCGCGCAGAACGTCGTGGCAGGGACCTCGGAGTTGTCCGGCAACGCCGACTCCACCGCGCTGACCGTGATGGCCGCGAATCCGTCGCTGCGCGCGCTCGGTGTGTTCGAGGATTCCGACCGCTATTTCCAGGTGGTCCTCCGCGAGGGTGTGGCGCCCGAGGACATCGAAACGATGGGTGTGTTCCCCGGTATCGGTCTCTACTTCACCGACTTGTATCTGCGGAGCCTCGGTCGAGATCCGGCCTCGGTCAAGCTGGTGAACACCAGTCCACCCGAGCAGCCGGCGCTGCTGACCCGCGGTGACATCGACGGGTTCCTCTCGTTCGATCCGTGGGTGGAGCAGGCCGTGGCGAACGGTGGTCGTGTCGCCGCGACGACCGGTGACTTCGGTGCCAAGTATTCACAGTGGATCTTGGCGTCCGATTCGTGGTTGTCGGCGAACGAGGACATCGCGGCCCGGGTGTTCGACGTGATCGCCGAGGCAGCTGCGATCGCCGATTCGGACCCCGACCGGGCTGCGAGGGCGATCTCCGACTCGATCCAGATGGATCCCGCCGCTGCCCGTCGTACCGTCTCCCAGATCGATTTCGGAGCGCGCGACTTCACGGACGACGACGTGGCCCGAGCACATCAACTGGTCACCTTCTTCCAGGGCCAGGGCAAGATCACCGGAGAAGTCGACACCTCGAGCGTTCTGCTCCGCGGGTGGGTCACAGACCACCTGAACCAGCCCCCGGCCTGACGCTCGGCGACGAAACGCCCGTCCGGTTCGGTCAGCAGAACAGATCGATTCACTGGTACGGGACCGCGACGTAGGTTCGGTTTCAGTGAACGGGCGGCCGCCCGCTGGGAACAAAGAAACGGAGTTCTTCTGGTGGAAAGCGCAATTCGCGTAATGGAGTTGTCCAGCCCGCTGAGCCGATTCGCCGGCCGCATCCTGGTCGGATTGGGATACGAGGTCATTCTGGTCGAACCGCCGGAGGGCGATCCGACGCGACGGGAACTCGACGGACACGCATTTTCACACTGGCACGCCGGGAAGAAGTCCGTTGCTATCGACCTCGAAACAACCGCGGGCCGTGCGGAACTGGCGCGACTGGTGGCCGGATCGGACGTCTATCTCGATGGCAGCGCCGTCGGCGAGGAGCCGATCGAGCCGGCACCGGGCCCGGTGCACGTCCGAGTCACACCCTTCGGCCTCGAAGGTCCGCGACGGCAGTGGTGCGCCACCGACCTGACGCTCGCGGCCCTCGGCGGGATGCTCGCCCAGGTGGGTGAACCCGATGGGCCCCCGCTGTCTCTTCCTCAGGGCCAGGCTGAACAACTCGCAGGAGTGAACGCCGCGATCGCGGTGTTGCTCGGTCTCCGGACGCGGCGTCGAGGACCGGTCCCCCAGATCGACGTCTCCGCACAGGAATGCGTGGCGGCCGGGCTGGAGGCCGGCGCCCTCGCCTATCTCCATGAGGATCGCGTCCCCGACCGCCCCGGCCGGGTGCACCCGCTGGTGCCGCACGGCCTGTTCCGGGCCGCCGACGGCTACGTCGGTGGAGGGCTCGGCGGAAGTCCCCGGATGTGGGATGCACTTGTCTCCTGGTTGGTCGAGGAGGGCGCCCAGGAGGATCTGGACGAACCGAAATGGGCTGACCCCATCGAGCGTAAAGCGCACCAGGACCACATCTTCGCCGTGCTGCAGCGTTTCCTGGACAAGTGGCCGAAGGAGGACTTCGCGCAGGCGGCGCAGCAACGCAAGCTGCCGTGGTCTGCCGTCGTCCGGCCGGACGAACTGTTGTCGAATCCCCAACTCCGAGAACGCGACTTCTTCGTCGACGTCGACGAGGCAGGGACCACCGTGCGGGATCTGGGCTTCTCCTTCCCCTTCCTGGAAGGAGCGAGGACCCAGGCTCTGCCGGTTCCGCCGATCGGTGCGCACCAGTTCCTCCTCGACGAGTCGGAACCGGAACGTCGCGAACCGACCGCGGCCGAGTCAGAACCGGACCTGCTCCCCCTGTCGGGCGTCCGGGTCCTGGACCTCACCTGGGTTCTCGCCGGTCCCTACTGCACTCAGATCCTGGCGGACCACGGCGCCGACGTCATCAAGGTCGAGTCTTCGGGCCGACCGGACCCCACCCGGTTCGCGCCGTTCATGCACCTGTCCCGCGGGCCACACGACGACCCGAACACCAGCGGGTACTTCAACGACGTCAACAGGAACAAGCGCAGCATCACCCTGGACACTCGTTCCGAGGCAGGGCTGGCCGTGCTCGCCGACCTCGTCGCGCAGTCCGACGTGGTGGTCGAAAACTTCAGTTCCTCGGTGATGGAGAAGATGGGCTTCGGGTACGAACGGCTGCGCTCCCTACGCCCGGACATCGTGTACGTGTCCATGTCGGGGACCGGCCACACCGGACCGCGACGCGACTGGGTCACCTACGCGGACATCGTCTCCGCCGCCACTGGACTGACCGCTCTCACAGGATGGAGCTCCGATGACGTCGTCGGAGTGATCTACGGTCATGGCGACATAGTCGCAGGATTACACGGCGCCGCAGCCGTTCTCGCCGCCCTCGAGCACCGAGAACGCACCGGTCGCGGTCAGCACATCGATCTCTCCCAGCTCGAGGCGATGGCATCACACATGGGCACCAGTGTGGTGCAGGCGACGGGCGCCGGACAACGCCCGGTTCCGCTCGGCAACGCCCATCCCGACATGTCTCCCCACGGCGTCTTCCGCTGCCTCGGACCCGACCGCTGGTGCGCGATCACCGTTCGTGACGACGCGGACTGGACTCGCTTGTGCGCGGTAATCGGCCGCCCGGAATGGGCGACGGACGAGCGTTTCCGCACACCCGGTGGGCGACGGGCGCACGAGGCCGACATCGCGGCGGCGATCACAGCCTGGACGTTGCCGCTACCGGCCGATCTCGTCACCGAGCAGCTCCAGCACGCGGGTGTTCCCGCCGGGACCGTACAGAACGGACGGGATCTCGTCGAAGCCGATGCTCACCTGCGTGCCCGCGGCTACTACGTGCCCGCCGCCCATCCCCGTGCGGGAACCTTTCTCCACCAGGGCGCTCCGATCCGGGTCGGGAAAGCCGTCACGATCCGGCGACCGGCGCCGGTGCTGGGCGCGGACACCGATGCCGTACTCCGCGAGGTCACCGGCTACTCCGCGGAGGCCGTGTCGCGGCTGCGAGCCGACTCGGTTCTCACCTGAGCCGGTCACTTCGATCCGGCTTTCCACTCGACATCACTCCCGAAGGACAGACCATGCGCGCAGCCCGCTTTCACACATTCGGCCACGACCCGATCATCGACGACGTCGAGGTGCCGACCCGAGAATCCGGACAGACCCTCGTCCGGATCGACGCGGCGGCACTGGGGCACCTCGATCTCACCGTCGGCAGCGGGAACTTCGACATCAAGCCGGCGCTGCCACACGTCGGAGGTACCGACGGGGCCGGCACGGTGATCGAATCGGATATCTTCGACGCCGGTACCCGGGTGCTGGTGCGGGGAGGCGGAGTCGGCCTCTTCAAACCCGGCTGCTGGGCCGAGTATGTCGTGGCCGCCGACAAGGTCTTCACGCCGTTTAATTCCGCCCTCGAACCGGCGATCGCGGCCACGTTCTTCCTCCCGAGCACAACCGGTTTCGTCGCGGTCCACGACGTCGCCCGCGTCACCGCCGGTGAGCGGGTCGTCGTGTCCGGAGCCGCCGGCGCGGTCGGGTCCATGGCGGCACAATTCGCGCTTCTCGCGGGCGCCGACGTGATCGGTGTGGTGCCGCGAGCGGATCAGGTACCGCTCGTGCCCAACGGTGTTCGACCGGTCGTCGGCCGCGGATCTGAACTGGCCGACGCCCTTGGACCTGATCCAGTGGCGGACGTGCTCGTCGATACCCTCGGCGGCGACTCGCTGCCCTACCTGCTCGAGCGGATCGTACCGGGCGGGCGGGCCGCACTGATCGGGTACACGCTGGGGACCGAACTTCCGATCGATCTGCCGAACTGGCTGCTCAGAGATGTTCAACTGCTGCCGGTCAACATGATTCGCAAGAGTGCACGACAGGCAGAACTCGCACCCGACCTCATCCGGCGTCTCGTCGAGGGCGAGATCGGAATGGCGGTTCAGGAGTTTCCGCTCAACGACATCGCGTTCGCACTGCAGATGATGCGGGAAGGGAAGGTCGCCGGCCGCGCGGTAGTCATCCCGTGACCGGCCTCCATCGCATGTTCGCCGAAGGAAGGTGACACCCGTGACGCCCGAATCCGATTCTCTGCCCCTGCCGGCGGCGATGACGATTCCGTCTCTGCTCGCCCAGCGTGCCACCGAGCGGGGTGATCATCTCGCCGTCCGGGCCGGGGACATGGAGGTGTCCTATCGTGAACTCGTGCAGCGTGCCGCAATGACTGCCGAGGAGCTCTCGCGGCGCGGAATATGCCGGGGTGACGCGGTGGCCGCGATATGTGCCAACCGCATCGAATTGATCGACCTGCTGCTCGGGTGTAGTTGGCTCGGAGCGGTCACGGTTCCACTGAATACAGCATTGCGTGGCGCCGCCCTCGACAGCGTGCTCGAGCAGTCCGGGGCGCGCCACCTGTTGATCGACCCGGCCTTCCTGCCCCGGCTCGACCAGACTCGGTTCACCGGTGAAAAGTGGGTACTCGGCACGTCGTCCGTTCCCGGGCCGGATGACCGCCGAATTCCCGGGCGAGCGGCCGACCCCGCGGTGACCGCACTCGACACGGCGGTGGTGTTGTTTACGTCCGGGACGACCGGTCCGCCGAAAGGTGTGCGCTGCCCTCATGCTCAATCACTCTGGTGGGGAGCGGGAGTGGGAGCGTCCCTGGGGCTCGGGCCCGACGATGTCCTGTACAACGGCCTTCCCCTGTTCCACACGAATGCGCTCAACACACTGTTCCAGGCGCTGGTTGCGGGAGGAACATTCGTGCTCGGCGAGCATTTCTCGGTGCGTCGGTACTGGCAGCAGGTGGCCGACAGCGACGCCACGGTGATCTACCTGCTCGGTGCGATGGTCGCGATGCTCACCGGCAGGGAACCCGGCCTGGAAGACAAGAAGCACCGAGCCACCCGTGCCCTGGCACCGGCGACGCCGGCCCGCCTGTGGGCCCCCTTTCGTGAGCGTTTCGGCGTCGAACTCGTCGACGGCTACGGCACCACCGAAACGAATCTCGTCCTCGGAACTGTCCCCGGCGACCGCCGTCCCGGCTATCTCGGAATCGTGCGCGAGGGCTACGACGCGAAGGTCGTCGACGACGCAGGTGCCACCGTCGTGGACGGTGTCGCCGGCGAACTGGTCGTCCGCACAGACCTTCCCGGAGGATTTGCCACTGGATACCTCTCCGAGCATGCGCGCGGGGTGGGCGACTGGTTCTACACCGGTGACCGGGTGGTCCGGGAATCCGACGGTTGGTATCGGTTCGTCGATCGGGCGCGCGACGTGATTCGTCGGCGCGGCGAGAACATCTCCTCGGCCGAGGTCGAGGAGGCGCTGTCCCGGCATCCGGCGGTAGAGCAGGTCGCGGTATTCCCCGTGCCCTCGGAACTCGCCGAGGACGAGGTGATGGCTGCTGTGGTCCTCCGGTACGGAATACAGTCGAGCCCCCTCGACTTACGCCACCATGCGGCACACCAGCTGGCGTACTTTGCTCTGCCGCGATTCATCGATTTCGTCGGTGAGCTTCCGTTGACGGAGACCGGCAAGGTCCGTAAGGAAGTACTTCGTGCGCGTGGGGTCGGCAGCAACACCTGGGATGCCGACGCCGTCCCGTCCCGGTGACCCGGCAACCGCCTCGAACTACCGGTTAGCGGCCGCACCCGTTGAACGAGCACATCGCGGGCGTGCACGGCTCGCCGCCGGAGATGTCGGTCGCCGAATATCCGCAGCGCATCGCGTGCAGTGCTCGGGAAATTCCAATGCCCGCGGTTCGTAGTGCACCGGTGACCCGGCTGACGTTGAGCCGCGCCGTCGGACCTGTTACCGACAGGGCACCGGCGAGGGTTCGGGGTCCGCTGAACACCGGCACCGCAACACTCATGTAACCGATGCGGGTCTCTTCGACTTCGACTGCAAGTTTCTCGTTGCGCATGCGGTCGAGTTGCTGGCGCAGGACCGCGACCGACATCGTGGTGCGGGTGGTGAGGGCTGTGAATCCCTGCTCGATCACCTCGTCGAACACCGACTGCGGTGAAAACGCCAGGATCATCTTTCCGGTCGCGGTGCAGTACAGCGGCAATCGGCCCGCCACCCGCGACTGCTGTTGCAATCCGCGGTGTCCGACGATCTTCTCGATGTAGAGCACGTCGATTCCGTCCCGTACCGCGAAATGCACCGTCTCCTGCGTTGCCAGCAGCAGGTCTTCCATGTACGGCAGGGCGGCGTCACGCAGGATGCGCTGCCGGGGGACGAGCTGTCCGAGTTCGAACAGCCGCAGGCCCAAGCGGTACTTCGTGCCCGCCCGCTCGAGGAGCCCCCATTCGACGAGTTCACCGGCCAGCCGGTGCACGGACGCCTTCGCGACACCACTTCGACGTGCGAGCTCGGTGAGCGAGAGGTCGCTGTGCTCACTCCCGAACGCGTCGAGAATGAGCCGCGCCTTGCCGAGAACGGACGACATGTCCTGTCCCACAGCACGGTGTGCCGACGGGATCGGTACGACGTGGCCGAGGCCGACCGAATGCTGCGCCTCTGTAGTCACTGCTGCCTCCTGGCGATCGGCGGGGCATTCGTCCCGTTCACAGCCACGCTAGGGCCGGACGTCGGCGAGACGCACGGGATTGGGTCCGGTCACCGGACCCGTCTCAGATCTTCGGGTACGGCCCGAACGTCCGGTGAGTTCAGAAAGGACCGGACCGCTGCGGCCACCCGCGGTGCCTCACGCTCGATCAACGCAACGGTCCCGTCCTCGATCACCTCTTCACGCACAACCCGTGCCCCGGTAAGGCCCTTCCTCAACATTGGTACGTGGGGCATCGAGAACGGGTCTGCGCCGGCGGCGAGCAAGAGCACCGGTGCCCTGACCGCTCCGATGCGGTCCGCCATGAGGTAGCGAGCGCAGGCGCGGTGTCCCTCGGCCGGATCGACACCGTACGCAAGGGCGTCGCGCAGGAAGCGGTCGAGCAAATTCGTCACCGGGGCCGGGTAATACGGTCGTCTCAAATTCCAGAGGGTCTGCAGGTGGCTGCCGTCGGGTTCACGGACGGCGCGGTCCACGCCTCCCGAACCCGATTCGTCGTTACGGTCACTCCCCTCCGTCCACGGGCAGGAGGACAACACCACAGCATCGACCTCACCGGGGCGGCCGGCAGCCATCTCCATCGCGACCGCGGCGCCGGTGTGATGACCGAGGACCGCCACCGGTCCGGCGTTCACGGCGTCGAGAAATTCCCAGGCGGCGTCGGCGAACGACTCGATCGTCTGCGGCGCAGCGAGGGACGCACTCGCTCCGAACCCCACCATGTCCAGAGCGAGAACGCGAAACTCGTCGTCCAGGAGCGGGATCAACTCACGGAACTCGTCCCAGGACCGCGGAGTCTGATGCAGCAGGAGGAGCGGCCGCCCACTGCCCGATTCCGCATAGTGCAATTGCCCGAACGACGTGTCGGCGTAGCCGAACCGTATCGCCATCAGTAAGCCGCGACCATGGGTGTGTCCACGCCGATCACGTCGATCTTCGCGGCGCCGCCCGGATTGCCGACCGGTTCCGCCCGGGTCGGCAGAACCTCGAGGAAGAAACGCTTCCCGTCCTCCTTGAAGTCGGGGTCTGCCTTCCGATCGACCGTGATCGCCTCGACCGGGCAGGCGAGTTCGCAGGCGCCGCAGTCGATGCACTCGTTCGGATTGATGTAGAGCTTGCGCTCACCCTCGTAGATGCAATCGACCGGGCACTCCTCCATGCAGGAGCGGTCCATGTAGTCGATGCACGCCTCGCCTATGACGAATGCCATTGTCAGCTCTCCTTTTCGGTGGAATGACCCGGGAAGATCTCTGCATCCGGATCGAGGACGGCCGCGGCGTTGTTGACCGCGGTCGCGGCCTCGCCGAATCCGACGGCAATGAGCCGGACCTTCCCCGGGTAGTCGGTGATGTCACCGGCCGCATACACGCGCGGCACGATCGTCTCCATTCGGGTATTGACGACGATGTGACGCGAATCGATTTCGAGTCCCCACTCCGTCATCGGCCCGAGGTCGGCGGTGAATCCGAGAGCGGCGATGACGGATTGCGCCGGCAGTGTCGTGGTGGTCTCGTCGAGTTTGTGCGCGACGTCCACCTCTGCGACCCAGCCGTTGCCGCGGACTGCGGCGATGTCCGCATTGACCAGCATGCGCACGGTGCTCTCGCGGACCTTCGTCACCGTCGCCGCGTGTGCACGGAACTTGTCGCGACGATGCACCAAGGTCACCGACGACGCGATCGGCTCGAGATGGACCGCCCAGTCGAAGGCGCTGTCGCCGCCGCCCACGATCACCACGTCCTTACCGGTGTGCGCGGACAGGTCGGGCACGAAGTAGCTGAGACCGCGATCGACGAATTCCTGTCCCTTCACCAGAGGGCGCGGCGTGAATGTCCCGATCCCGCCGGTGATCACGACCGCACCGGCGGTGACGGTGCGACCTTTGCTCGTCCCGATCACGACACGTCCGTCCTCGGTGTGTTCCAGTGACCGGGCCTGCTCGCCGAGCAGATATGCCGGGTCGAACGGCGCGGCCTGCGCGAGCAATCCATTCACGAGATCTCGCCCTTTGACGGATGGAAAGCCCGCGATGTCGAGGATCGCCTTCTCCGGGTACATCGCGCTCACCTGGCCACCGGGCTCGGACAGAGCGTCGAGAACGGCGACGCGGAGTCCGCGGAAGCCGGCGTAGTACGCACCGTAGAGACCGGCGGGGCCGGCACCGATAATGAGAATGTCGACGTCGAGGTCCGTGCCGGTCGACGCGTTGAGCGAAGCGTTCATGCCGGCAACGCTAATCATGTTGCGCCACCGGATAAATGAAACCGGTCCGGTCAGCAGACTGTGTTCGGCCCTGCCCATGAACATGGAAAGGCGGGTCGACCGACACCATGCCGGCGGACCCGCCTGTACTCGAATTCTGTTGTCACCCAGTGCTTATGTGCACCCGGGCCGGCGAAGGACTACTACTTGACCCCGTACCGGGTCAGGTATCGGCCCGACAACAGTCTCAGGACACGATCGAACAGAAAGCCCATGATTCCGAGCACGATGATGCCCACGAAAGTCCAGTCGATGCGCCCGTAGTTCCGGGCCTGCCAGATCATCGAACCGATGCCGTGATCGGCTGCCACGATCTCGGCTGAGACGATGGTCAGGAAGCTGTTGCCCATCGCGAGGCGGGCGCCGGTGACGATGCCCGGTACCGACGACGGCAACACAACCGTCTTCATGATCTGCAGTTTGCCTGCCCCCAGGTTGGCGGCGGCCTGCAGCTTGTTCTCGCTGATCGCGACGGTCGCGGCAATCGTGCTCACGGTGACGATGAACACCGACGTGTAGAAAATCAGCACGATCTTGGACGTCTCACCGATCCCGAACCACACCACGGCCAACGTCACGAACGCAATCGGGGGAATGAACCGGAAGAATTCGATATACGGATCGAGCAGTTGACGCACGAGGTTGACGCGGCCCATGAGAATGCCGACGGGTGCGCCGATCACGACGCCGAGACTCCACCCGACAAGAATGCGCTGAGCAGACGCCCAGATCGAGGTCCAGAGGACACCGCTTTCCGCCAGTTCCCTCGCTGCTGTGACCACTTGAACAGGAGAGGCGATGGTCGTCGGTCCGTACCACCAGGCAAGAAACGACCACACCCCCAGACCGATGACCGCGGACGCGACCCACAGCGCCGCCGTGCGCACGGCGGCCCCACCTGCGCTCGACCGTCTCTTTCGGGCCGGTTGCACTCGTTCGCCGCGGGTGTGGACGGTGTTCTGTACCACTGTGGTCATAGCTGGTCCTCCTCGATGCCTTGGTTGCGGAGTGACGCCACGACCTCGGCGCGGATGTCGTCACGCAATTTCTCGTACATGTCGATCACGTCGGGATGCGCCCTGTCCCGCGGACGCTGTGCGTGCACCTCGTAGATGCTCTTGATTCGCGCCTTGGGTCCGGCCGACATCACCACGACACGGTCGGCGAGCGTCAAGGCCTCGTCGATGTCATGAGTGACGAACACGACGGTGCACCCGGTGTGCCGCCAGATTCTGTCGAGCTCGACCTGCAGGACCTGCCGCGTTTGCGCGTCGAGCGCGCCGAAGGGTTCGTCCATCAACACCAGCGACGGTTGGTTGGCCAGAACTCGCGCGATCTGAACGCGTTGCCGCATACCGCCCGACAGTTGTGCCGGGAACTTCTTCCCCGCATGTGGGAGACCGACCATCGCGAGGTACTCGGCGGCGATGCGCGCCTGTTCGGCCTTGCCGGCGCCGTGCATCCTGGGCCCGTACGCGACGTTCTGGGTCACGGTCATCCACTCGAACAGTGCCTCGGAACTCTGAAAGACCATGCCGGCGTGTGGGTTGCTGCCGTTCACCTCGTCGCCATCGCACGTGATCTCGCCGGCGCCGGGCTCGATGAAGCCGGCCATCGCGGAGAGCAGTGTCGACTTGCCGCACCCCGACGGGCCGAGCAGGCACACGAACTCACCCGGTCGCACCTCGAGGTCGATTCCCGACACGATCTCGGCAGCTCCGAAACTGATGCCCAGATCGCGGACCTCGACGGGCACACCCGTAACTGTCCTGTCTGTGGTTGCGGTCATTTCTTCTCCTCCTGGTACCAATCGAGCAGCATGGCCGAGGCCAGATCCGGCTGCTCGGAGAGAACGCCGATCTTCCTGTAGAAGTCGACGATCGACTGTGCGGACTCGATGCTCTTGTCGGTCAGGTTCTCGACGCCGAAGTCGATTTCGTCGACCGCGGTGATCGTCTGGTCATCGGCGACGTTGACGGCTTTCCTCGTCGCGGCGGCGGCAGTTCGGGGATCGGACTCCACCCGCGCGGTGGCGTCGACGAGCACCTGGGCAATCGCACGGGCGGTGGTTTCGTTCTTGTCGAGCCAGGGCTCGGTCGTGATCGCCCAGTGGTGGTAGAACCAGTCGAAGTCTCCGGTGACGGCTGCGACGTGCCCGCTGCCCTGTGCGAGTGCGGTGGCCGGCCACGGTTCCCAGAGGACGTATCCGTCGATGTCGCCCCGATCCAGGAGCGCCGGCATGTCTGTGGGAGTGGCGGAGACCATCTCGACCGAGTCTGCGGGAATTCCGTTGGAAGCGAGGTACTTGTCGGTCGAGATTTGGCTCAGCCCCGGGACGATGCCCATCTTGCGGATGTCGGCGGCCGTGTCGACCCCGTTGCGCAACACCACCTTGAGGTAGTCGCCCGACACCTCGTACGAGTACATCGCCCGCAGGGAAGGATTCTGGCGTAGCTGCGCGATCGTCGTGGTGTCCGAACTGCCGGCCAGCTGGACCTGGCCGGAAGCCAGCGCGTCGACGGCTTCGCCACCTCGGCCGAACTGCACCAGCTCGATGTCGAGGCCGGCATCGGCGAACATGCCCTCCTCGTCGGCGACGAAGAAGGGCGCGTACGACGCGTCGATACCCACGGCTATCCGGAGTGGGCCGCCGGCGGCGTCGGCGACGGACTGCGTGGCGGGACGGCTGCACGCCCCGGTCGTGACTGTGAGGATCACCGCCGCTGAGGCAAGTGTCACCCTGCCGAGTATCGATCTCCAAGCCATGCTCGTACATCTCCTCTTGTGATCCAGGCCTCATCGTGGCGTTGTGGTGAGAAACCTAATGGCACCTCGGTGCGGGGTGAATCAACCGGGTCCACCGTGCGGACCGGGCCGCAAAACTTACCTGCGGGGAACATAGCGGCTGGTAGGAGCGACTTGTTCGAAACGCAAAGGAAACAAATCGGCGCTCCGGTTAGGGCCGCCGCCGCGATGACCACAAGCCACCCGGCCCTTCGAATGCATGAAGCCGGCCACGCCCGAGGACGCGGCCGGCTTCGCGGTGATGCTGTCGGCTCCGGTCAGACGACGCTCTTCGCGCGCGCCGATGCCTTCGCCAGGAACTCCAGGCTCAGGGGGTTGTACAGTGCCGCCTGCTCGTGCTGGGGCCAGTGACCGCATTCCGGATACAGCTGCAGCTGCGCACCGGCGATGTCCGCGGCCATCTTCTCGGCCTCGGGCACGTCACCGAACGGGTTGTCGTGGCCCCATACGACCAGTGTCGGTGCCTGGATGCGCGCGAGCCGATCGGGCCGGAGCAGATTTCGCTGGCGCGTGTCCATGTCCTGCAGCGACAGCAGATTGTGAATGTTCGCGACGAAGTCAGGCTGATGGTAGATCCGGTGCCGGGCCTCCACCAGTTCCTCGGTAGCGTCGACCGGATCGTGCATCAGTAGGTGCAGCCGGGCCCGGGTCAGTTCGATGTCATCGCTCTGGACGGCCTTGGTGGTCGAGGTGCGAATGCGCTGCATCACGTCGGGGTTTGCGACGGTGCCTCCGGCGGCGAGCAATTGCAGCGACAGCACTCGCTCGGGCTGTTCACTGGCGAGGTACGCGGCGACCCAGCCGCCCAGCGATTCTCCTACGAGGTGCACCTTGTCCAACCCGACCGCGTCGAGATAGTTCACGAGATGTTCTACATAGCGCGGAATTTCGTACGGGTAGTCCGGTTTGCCCGTGTAGCCGTGGCCCAGCATGTCGATCGCGTGGCATTCGTAGTACGGAGCGTGTGCGGCGATGTTACGCGCGAAGGCCTCGAGGTGGCCGCTGGTGCCGTGGAGGAAGATCACCGCCTCCTCGCCTGTGCCGGCCTGTAGCGACCGGGTGGGAATTCCGGCTGCATCGACCGTCTTCACCGCGAAGTCGAGTCCGGCGAGTTCATTCCAAATTGTCATGTCTGTGTCCTTTGTCGGGAGTAGAGAGTTGAGGAAATTACGGCGCGAGCGCCCGTGTGGTCGGATCGAGGACGACGACGCCCATCCCCGTGAGCCATTCCGGCATCGGCTCATAGGCGAGGCGTTCCGCGGGAACATAGTTCACCATCGCGGCCATCATGAGCCAGGTGCGGAGTTCTTGCGCACCGTTACCTGCCTCGGTGTCGACCTCGTCGGTCGAGAATTCCGCGAGTTCGGCCGCCTTGCCGGTCTCGAAGAGATCGAGTATCCGGTCGTCGAACTCCGGTGAGATGGCCGCCTCGGCCGCACGGATGATCTCCCGCCGGCGCACGTCGTAGTCCGACCAGTTCTCGCGACCGTCGAGCCAGGCCTGCACCATGAAGTCGTCGTTCTCACCGTGCGGGTCACGCCAGTCCGGCCACGGCAGCCGGTGCGACAGACCACCGGACGCGATCACGACCACCCGTTTGTCGTACGGATACGAGGTGATCGCCTCGCGAAGCGCGTGTGCGAGAGCCTCACAGCGCCCGAAGGTCGGCAGCGGTGGCGCGAAGACGTTGACGACCAAAGGCACGATCGGCACGTCGATGTCTGCCAGCAGGTACTGGATGGCATGCGACTGACCGTGGTCGATCTGCAGGCGAGCGGAGTACGCGAGATCGAATCGGCCGCTCTCCACTACTTGGGCGGCGAGGTGCCCGGCCAGGTCCACGTCGACACGCTGTTGACCCTTCGGGGTACCCGACTCGCCGCTCGCGATGCATTCGCCCACGCCGAGTGTAAAGGGCGGGATGAGGTCGAGCCAGAATCCTCTGAAGTGATTCGACCCCAGGAGAATCACTACATCGGGCCGCGCCGCGGCAATCCGTTCCCGCGCCGCGAACAGCGCCGACCGGAAGCGTTCCGCCTCGGCTTTGTGTGTCGTTTCCTCCCAATGGGTGTTCATGAGGGTGCTGTGCGAAGCACCCACCCCCAAGACGATCTCGGCCATCAGCCGGCTCCTACTTCCTCGAGTGTGCGGGTGACCGTGTCGACGGCGACCCGGATCAGGTACCGGGTCAGCTTCTCGGCCTCGGCAAGGTCGACGGTGTTCATGCCCATGGCGAAGTCCATCTCGAACGGTGCGTCCACGACCTTGGGCATGCCGACGCGGACGGTCGGGATGCCACGATTGCGCAGAATGTTCGCGTCCGTGGCGCCACTGCCGTCGCGGACCACTCGGTGCGGTTGACCCTCGACCGCCTCCCAGGCCGCTACGGCGCTGCGGCAGAGCCACATCCGCTCGTCCGACGTCTCGCCCGGGATCGACAGGATCTGCTCGACGTCGATGCGGGCGTCCAGTTCGGCGGCAATCTGCCGCACGGCCTCGACCAACTCGCGTCTGGCGGCGGTAGGTGTGGTCCGTGGGCTCAGACGCAGATCCACCATCATCCGCACCTGAGCCGGGGTGAACGAGGCGGTCCGCTCCCACCCGCCCCGAATGTTCGCGACCATGCCCTGGGGCAGCACCAGCCCATCCTGGTGCGCCTGCGAGTATTGCGGGAACCATTGTTCCAGGCGTCCTGCCACCGCACCCGCCAGCGCGACGGGGTTGCGGTACGGCAATCGGTGCCGGGATCCGACGTAGGTGTGGGTGCCGTGCACCGTGATTTCGAACCAGGCCAGGCCCACCTCCTCCCAGGACACCGTCCACCCTGGCTTGGCGATGAGCGCGAAATCTGTCCAGACTCCCTGTTCGAGGAGGAACGAACAGCCCACTCCCTGGCCGGTATTGCGACGTGGGTTTCCCACGCCCGGTCGAGGATTCGTCGGCATCCCGCCGGCGCCGAAAGCCGCGATCAAGTTACCCGTCAGCGGTATTCCCGCCGCGTGCACTGCTTCGATCGCCGCCATGACGCAGGCGGCGTGCCCCTTGGGATTCGACGCACCGAGACCGATGACGTAGTCGCCCTGGCTGTCGGCCCGCGCCGTCATGTCGGGGCGGAGCGTCTCCGCCGCCCAGGGCAGGTCTTCCTCGCTGTTGCCACTGGTGACGGTGTCGATCGGGGCGTACAGCATGAGGTCCGGCCCCGACCCGTCACCGCGCAGCCGTGCCCACGAGTTGGCCTGGCGGTCGTCGAGATCCATCGTGTGCGCTTCGATACCCCCGGCTGCGAAAGTCTCCGTGATGTGCCGAGCGAGTGGCGCTTCGTCGCCGGTCGGACTGGCGATGTCCACCAGACCGGTGATCAGCTCCCGCAATCGCTCACGGTCGACCGTCGCCCACGCCTGTTCGGTCCAGGTGCGGCGCCGCACGTCGAGGCCGGCGAGCGGGGTGGCGGTCGCGGCCGTCACGAGTTGATCCGGTGTACCTGGGTGTTGCTGCGCGCGGCGAGAAAACGCCATGCCCTCGGCACGCCGGTGGCGAGCAGGACGCCGAAAGTGACGCCGGTCAGAGTCTTGACCATCGAATTCTCCTCTAGTCGGCGTCGGCCGCGGCGGGTGCGCTCGACCCGTTGGCCGACTCGGTGGATGTAGCCGGCCGCGCAATCTTCCGCGCCGCGGAGGCGCGGCGCTCACGAACCGGTCGATCAGGTGTTGGCGGCGCGAACGCAGCTGCAGCCGAGATCTTTTCGCCGTACTCCTCTTCGGCGAGATTACGCCAGGTGGTGAGCGAGACGTCGGGTCGGTACAGCTTCTCCGGCGGAGCGTCGGTGACGCTGACCATCCACTCGTCCTGTCCCGAGAACTGGCCGTGGAACAACCACCGCACCGCACCGAGGTATTTGGCGTAGAAGCCGAGACTCTTCACCCCGGTCTCGAAGTTGACCATAAGCCCGACGTACTGGTGATGATCCTCGTCGACAGGGACATAGAACTCGTAGTGGATGAAGTTGGGATAGGCGATCCGCAGCACACCGGGCATCGACAACGATGCGAAGCCAGGGAAGTTCTGGGCTGCGATCACCGGATTCACCTTCAGGCCGGCGCCGACGTTTCCGATCTGCGAGATCTGGCTCTCGTCGGGCTTCTTCTTCCACCAGCGCTTGTTGGTCCACTTCCCGACGCCGGGGAAGTCGGCCTCCCAGTAGACTTCCTCTTGGACCCGGTAGATCCACCTGCCCTCCGGGACGATGCTCGTGATATTCCACGTCGGCATCGGCTTGAACAACCGCCACAATGCGGTGCGGTGCAAGTACTTCGCATGCCCTTCGTCGAATCCGTTCTCGCACGCGAATCGCCAATTGCCGCCGCGGGGTTGGATCCGGCCACCGACGACGCCTTCGTTCTCGACGAGTTCACGGGGCAACTGTTCGTCGATCGGCGGCACGGGCTCGTGGGCGATCGGGATATACACCCAGACGAGGCCCAAGCGTTCTTCCACCGAGTAGGTCTGCACGGACAGTTTGCCGCAGATCTTCGAGTCCGGACCGTCGGTGATGACGGCGGCCAGTTTGCCGTCGGCGAGTCGGAACGTCCACCCATGGTAGGGACAGCTGACGGTTCCCGGGAACTGCTGATCACCCTCCGACAGCGGGACGCCACGATGGGGGCAGCGGTCGTGCAGTGCATAGACTTTGCCTGCGTCACGGATGAGCGCGAGTTTCTCGCCGCAGATCGTGTGGCTCGTCGGATCACCAGTTACGTGGTTCGCCCACGTCACCGGATACCAGTATCCGCGGTAACCACTGCCTGCCTCGTTGTATCGAGGCCAGGCGGTCCAGTCCTGCCGACCGGCCGCGCGCGGCCTCTCCGGGAGAACCTGCGGGTTCTCCGGCGCCTCGACACCAGTCATGTGAAGTCCTCTCGAGATGAGATCAAGTGATGCAGTGAATCTTCCGATCGACTGCCCTGTACCTCAACAAATCCGGTTCGCTCAGCAGACCGGGTTCACTGTCGCCGAGATGGCAGTGTCGTCGTGATCACCGCGCTACCCTCCGCGCACAAGGACCCGTCGTCGGCGTGTTCGACGAGGGCTACCTCGATCCGGTCACCCTCGATACGGGTGACAGTTCCGCTGACCGTGAGGACACACCCCACGGGGGCGGGTGCTCGGTTGCGCCACATCACGGACGTCACCGCACCGCCCTCCCCGGCCACATGGGAGGCCGCCCGGAAGAACAGCACCCCCTGCAACTGGGCCATCACCACCGGTTCGGGGAGGCCCTCGACATGGGCATAGTCGGTGTCGTAGTGGATGCGGTGCGCGTTGTGCGTGGCAGCACCAAAACGTAAGACTCGGATCGGATCAGACTGCAGCGCAACCTGTTCGATAGCGTCTCCGACCTTCCATCGGCCAATGGGCGTCATCGGACGATGAACCGTTCCGTGACAATTGCCAACGTGACCGATTCCGTGACGCGGTAGGTCTTGGACACGGTGATCAGTAGGAACTCGCGGCCGTCACTGCCCTTCCGGTCGACACCGCACACGGTGCGGGTGACCTCGATGGGCTCGCCGAGCGGAGGAGCCGAACAGAACTCGATGTTCTGTCCTCCCGCCAGCAGGCGCACGTCCAGCCCCGCCGTGCCGGGCACCTCATCGGCGAACATGCCGTCGGGCCGATACTCCTCGCTGTCGGCGCCGTCCGGTCCTCGCAGAATACTGGGCAGGTACATCGGGTGGACCTGGAAGTCGTCTCGTCCGGGGTCGAGAAATCGGGGATCGCGCTCCGCCGACGCCCGTGCGAATGCCACGGACTCTGCTGCTCTCAGCGTCCCGAGGTTGCGGCGCGTGGTGGTACCGATCATCCGGTGGGCGTGTTCGAAGGCTGAATCGAGTCCAGTTCGCATGGGCGGACACTAGATCCGGGGGTCGCGGCGTCACCACGGTCCCGGACCGTCCAGCGGACCGAGATACTTCCGTCGCCGCCACCGATCGGGTCAGGTGTGTTCATGGCACATCCACCGAACAGTCTCTACGCCACCGCCTCAGGTGTGAAATTCCATTATCACGACATGGGCGAGGGGTTTCCCACGATCTTTCTGCACGGTGGGGGCCCCGGCTGCACCGCGTGGTCCGATTTCGGTCCCGTCGCACCACTCTTCGCCGACGATCGTCGAGCCGTGCTCGTCGACATCCTCCAATACGGCAAGTCCGACAAGTGCACCATCATCGGACCGATGTGGGACTTCCACGCCGCCAAGGTGGTCGCCCTCCTCGACGAACTCGGCATCGCCCGAGCGGATTTCGTCTGTAATTCTTGGGGCGGGACGATCGCACTGAATCTCGCGGCGAAGTACCCGGATCGGGTACGTGCACTGGTGATCACTGGAAGCATGCCGGTCTTCTACGGACCGCTCGCCCCCTTGCCGGAGGACGGCCGTCGTGGCCGCAACGCCCGCGACGTGTACTACGGCGGCGACGGTCCCACCCGGGAGAAGATGCGGCAACTGATCACTCGCCTCGAATGGTTCGACGGAGACCAGCTGCCCGACGAGACCCTCGAGATGCGGTACCGGCAAAGTCTCGATCCCGACGAGATGGCGCTGGCCGCGGCGTCGGACAATCCGCGTGGGGACTGGCAGGATCTGACAACCGAACTCGGAATGATCGAGGCGCCGGTTCTGTTCGCGTGGGGAATGCACGACGCCTTCCTGACCCCGGACTATCCGCTGATGCTGGCCCGAATGATCAAGCACGGCCACCTCTACGTGATGGACCGCGCGTCTCACCACCTGCAGGAGGAACGTCCGCACGACTATTACTCCCTCGTGACGGGGTTCCTCGAACAGCGACACCCGTGACGACGAGCAGCACCTGCTCGGAGCTACACCCCGCACCACCCGCGGGTATGACACGCATCCGGCTCGTCCTCGTCCTCGGTGTGCTCACCGCACTGGGCCCCTTCACGGTGGATATGTATTTACCGGCACTACCGGCCATCGCCGTCGACTTCGAGACCTCGGAGTCGACGGTGCAGCTGACACTCACCGCAACACTGATCGGTCTCGCTTTCGGACAGCTGATAATCGGCCCGGTTTCCGACCGCTACGGTCGGCGGCGTCCACTCCTGCTGGGGACGGCAGTCCATGTCGTCGCGTCCGTGGCGTGCTATTTCGCGCCGACCATCACGGTGCTGGGTGCGTTCCGGACAGTCCAAGGGGTGGGTGCCGCGGCGACTGTGGTCATCGCGACCGCCGTCGTCCGGGACCTCTTCTCAGGTCGTGCCGCCGCTGTCATGTTCTCCCATCTGATGCTGGTCATGGGTGTGGCCCCGATCCTGGCGCCGAGCATCGGCGGACTCCTCATGACCACCATGTCGTGGCACGGTGTGTTTCTCGTGCTGGCCGTGCTCGCGGCTCTGCTGATGCTGATCGGTGCCGTCGCACTGCCCGAAACGCTTCCGCCCGAGCACCGGAGCCGACGGGGACTTGCCCCTGCACTCCGGACCTACACCCGGCTTGTCCGCGATCGCCGCTTCACGACGCTCGTCCTCGTGTGTGGACTGAGCCGTGCGGTCCTGTGGGCGTATATCGCCGGATCCTCATTCGTCATGCAGAGGGAGTTCGAACTGGATCCGACCGTGTACGGAGTGGCATTCGCGGCCGGCGGGGTCGTCCTGATCGGGGCGGCGCAGGTCAACGTTCGGCTGCTGGACCGCTGGTCCCCCGCCCGCATCTGCATCGTCGCGCTCGCCGTCAGCGTCACCGTGGGAGTCGTGTTCATCGCGGTGGCTCTCCATGGCGATGCGGGATTTGCGGGATTCGCGGTACCGGTGCTGATCTTGCTGTGTGCGACAGGTTTCGTGATGCCGAATGCGCCGGCTCTGGCGTTGACCCGGCACGGCGAGGCGGCCGGCACGGCGGCGGCAGTCGTCGGGTTCGCGCAGTTCGGCACAGCGGCCGTGGTGGCTCCGGTCGTCGGCGTCCTGGGAAACACCGCGCTGGCCGTGGCCGTCGCGATGACCGGCTGTGCTGTCCTGGCCGTTCTCGCGCTCGGGTTCGGTGTCAGGCCGATCGCGCGACGCCATGGAGGGCGCGACTGATATTCGCACCCGCGGCCGTCAACGGCTTCGCCGTCCGCGCGACGTTCATCCGCGACGTCGTGGTGGTCACGCTGACTGCACCGACCACCATCGAGCCGGCGAAGACGGGTGCCGCGATACTGGTCAGACCGAGTCCGACCTCCTCGACCTCCAATGCGAACCCTTCTTGCCGGACCCGATCGAGTTGCCGGCGAAGGCGGAGAGCAGAGGAAACGGTCCGAGTGGTCAGGGCAGCGAATCCACGCGCGACGACCTCGTCGAACATGCTCGACGGCGAGTACGCGAGGATCGCCTTGCCTGTCGCCGTGGCCTCGATCGGCAATCGGCCCGCGACCCGCGACGGGAGCGGGGCGCTGCGGTGACCCGAAATTTTCTCCACGAACATGACGTCGAGGCCGTCCCGGATCGCCAAATGCACCGTCTCGAGGGTGAGAGTGTGCAGGTCCTGCATGAACGGAACCGCGGCATCCCGGATGATGCGTTGTGTCGGGACCAGCTGGCCGAGTTCGAAGAGGCGCAGTCCCAGCCGGTAGTCGGTTCCCACCCGCTCCAGGAACCCGATCTCGACCATCTCCCCGGCAAGGCGGTACACGGTCGCCTTCGCCACCCCGCTCCGCCGCGAGAGCTCGGTCAACGACAGCGCTCCGGACTCCGTATCGAAGCTGTCGAGTAGCAGTCGCACCTTCTCCAGCAACGACGCGTTCATGTACATCCTCCGACAGGCACGGTCCACTCAGCGGACCCGTCAGTCGAGCATACGCGCGGTTGCCGACGCGTCCGTTCATCGTGCACAGCCGAAATTGGTGTCATTGCTCGGCGTGTGCGGCGGCGTAGGCCTCCCAGACCTCGGGGCGTAATCGGCCGCGGTCGGGCACGGGGAGGCCCTGGCCGCGGGCCCACGCGCGGACCTCGGAGGTGGACGGCGCGGACGCCTCGGCGGCAGTGTCGTTGTCCGCCGGTGCGCCCGGGGCGGGTGCTGCGGTGTCGACATCGGCCCAGATGTGGGCGGCCGCAAGGTACCGGTAGGTCCATTGTTCGGCGAGGGCGCGGGTTTCGCAGAAGACGAGCGGCACGTTCGGCCAGCGAATCTGGAGTTCGGCGAGCCCGTCCGCGACGATGGCGGGCCGGACCCGGTCGAGGGCGTAGATAGCCGAGTAGCGGTCCTCCACCACGACGGCGGCGCGGGGTAGCGCAGCGAGTTCGGCGAGGGCATAGCGCAGTTTTCCGCTGGTAAGGCTCGATACCAGGTCGGGGAGTGATTTGCGTTCGACCGAGGCGATCAAGGTGTCCTCGCGCAGCAGTCCGTAATCTCCACACGGTAGGGCGCGTTTGACCGTGGTGACCTGCTGGTCGGCGAACCGATACGGGTATCGCTCGTGCGAGTCGACGACGATGTGCAGGTCGGCGATCCCGGCGGCGCGGGCGGTGGGCGTGCTGACCTTTGGTCTGGCTTGTTTACGGGTGCGCGGGGACTGCCAGAACACCATGTCACGGCCGCGGGCGGTGGTGAAGACGATCTGGGACCGGTTCTCCCTTCCACGGTCGAGGATGAGGTCGATGGCGGCGCCGCGCCGGGCGCACGACCGCAGTCGTACGCGTTCGACAACCTCGGGGTGTTCGGGCCACTCGCTGACCGGAACGGGATGGCAGTACAGCGCTTTGGTGCGGGGCCAAGTTCCTGCGGTGCGCAGCACGAGGCCGCCGTCGATGGGCAGCCGGAGCAGATAGGGCAGCTTAGAATCCGGGTCCGGATTGGAAGCAATGAGCAACTCCATTTACTCAGGTTCTCACTGATCCGCGATTCGTCGGCGAAGGCGGCGCCGGGTTTCGTGTCCGGGTGAGGCTCGGGCTCGGCTCGGGGCCGCCCTGTTGATTGTGCAGTCGGTCCATGAACTGACGACCACTGCCACCACGCTGCTTCCAACGGGCCGCCGTCACCTGCCCGGCGCGCACACTGATAGTGGCGCAGATCCGAACGACGAAAAAGGGGGACCGCGGAGGTCCCCCTTTTCCGTCTGGCGCACTCGATCACTCGGTCAAGTGTTGTTCCAGGTCCCGACCCCGGCCGCGCCGGTAGATCACAGCTCCGTAGATTGCGCCGATCACAGGTAGCAGTGGCATCAGTGCCACGACGAGCGAGTCACTTCCAGTGACTTCCTGATAGTGGGCGATGATAATCGTGCAAATACTTGTCAGCCCGATTCCGGCCAAGGTAGGGGCAAGCCGCGAAGACCAGATACCCTCGTTCACCAGACCCTTGAATGACGCGACCACGACACTGATGCAGCAGCCGATCATCAATGCGGTCAACGACAGCGACGTGATTCCGGAGACCGCCGGGAATAGATTGATGATCGGATCCGACTGGGCGATCACGAACGGCGCCAGAACAATTATCGAGATCGCTATCTGCACCGCGCCGCTGATGTAGGGCGTTCCGTAGCGACGGTGGACCGTGGCGAACCGTGACGGGAGCAGGCGCGACCTGCCCAGCGCGAACATATAGCGAGAGGCCATGTTGTGGAACGCAACTCCGGACGCTAAGAAACTGAAGGCGACGATGATGCTCAACGCGCCGCCGGCCCAGCTACCGAGATAGATGTCAGCGGTTCGGAAGATGAGGCTGCCCGGATCTTCCGCAGCAACAGCTTGGACGTCGTCGAATGCCGCGACTATCGACCATGTCGATCCCATGAACACCAAGACCAGGAGAACCAGCGCGCTGTAGGTCGCGACCTGGATACTCCGCCGCGCCGCTTTGGCCTCTTCACCGTAGATGGCGGTAGCCTCGAAACCGGAGAATGACAGGATGCAAAACACCAGCGACAGAGCAATGTTGCCGTCGAACATCCGGTCGGGGCTGAAGACGTCCATGGAGAAGCCACCGGGACGCTGGATCATGATGGCTATACCCAGCCAGATGATAATGGCGAATTGTGCTATCGAGATGACCGTCGTGACTGTCTTCGCGATCCCGACGCCGATGTAGCCGAGGGCGGCGGTGACGATCAGAGCGACAGCGCCATAGACATACCATGGTAGGTGGATGCCCGCATAGGTGCTGACAGCGATGTCCGTGAAATATCCTGTCGCCGCAATCATTCCACCGGCTGCGAGGTTGTACGCAATGGCGGCGACGAAGGCGGCTCCAGCGCCGGTAGCTTTGCCGAGCCCGAATCCGATGAAGGCGTAGTAGGCACCGGCGTTGAAGACCCGCCGACTGAGCACGACGTATCCAGCGGTGAAGATTGCCAGGAGTGCGCCGACGAGCAGGAGGAGCCCGACCATTCCACCACCGACACCGAAGGCAAGGCCCAGCGACAGGTTCGAGGCCATGGCCGTGAGCGGTGCGGCGGCAGCCACGACCATGAAGACCATTCCGGGAATACCAATGGTGTTCGGTTTGAGATGGCCGGCTGCAGACTCTCCCGCTGCGTGTTCTTGTTGGACGGTCAATGTTGTCTCCTACGATAGGGACGCGTCTACGTCGTGACGGACTCGCAGACCGGGCGTACCGAACGCGGCAGAGGCGCGAGCGTGATTGCGCCGAGCTGCCGAGGCTCGGGAATGAGTCGCGAGCGACGCTTGGTGGCTGAGTCTGTGATGGCTGATTCAGTGTTCAGTGCGGCCCGGGAAGATGAACTCACCGTGGTCGTTGTACGTCCACGGCAGCTCCTCCCGACTCGGGGAGGTTTCGAGCAGTTCGATCACGTAGTGGGTGACGGTCTCGTTGCGTAGATTCCGAATCCGGTGTGGATTGAGGGGTTTGGTGCTTCCGACCGTCTTGTACAGCACGAAGCCGGGCTCCGCGTTCTGCACGATTCCCCACTCCTCGTCCCCGAGTTCCTGCCCCTGCACCTGGCCGGCGTCCGGCCAGATCACGACGTGATCATGATGATGCTGATGAAAGTCGAACATCCCCCCGGGGGGAAGGGTCATTGTCCACACCCGAACCCGGTCGTTCTCGAAGATGAGGGTGTCGCCGGGAGTCGGGGGGATCGGATTGGGGTTCTCGGACATGGACTCTCCTGTGAATCTTGGTGGCGTCGTGCCGAACCTTCTGCACATGCGGCGCGCAACGATCATGGGCCATCGGTCAGATCGAGTATTCCTTGAAGTCCGCTGATTGGATTCAAAATGAACTTTTTGGATCTCGTGGGTCGAAAGCATGCCACCGAGGTCGCCTGGAGTCAATGGCTGGTTCATCCGGCTACGTGCACGTCAGATCGATGTTTCGGCTAAGTATCGCCGTACTTCGAACCCCCTCGGCTGGGCGCAGAGCGGACGCCCAAATGGCCGCCGAAAGCGGTCGCAGTAGCCATCCTGCACGCTGAAGCCCTAGACTGCATCCACATCGCTGGCTACTGGATCCTATTTGGCCAGTTCGTCTGCGGCGACCGGCATGCATCCGCTCAGGGAGGCTCAATGAGTTTCGTTCCCCCGTCCGACTTCCGCACCCGTCCCGATCTGCGGGGCACGTTCGGTATGTGCGCTTCCACGCACTGGCTGGCAACTCAGACTGCGCAGTCGGTCCTCGAACGCGGGGGCAACGCCTTCGATGCCTCGACGGCGGCCGCATTCGTGCTGCACGTAGTCGAGCCGCACCTGAACGGGCCGGGTGGAGATTTGGTGGCCATTGTGGCACCTGCCTCGGGGGATCCGTCCATCCTGGTCGGGCAGGGCCCCGCACCTGCCGGCGCGACGATCGACCACTTCCGCGCCGAGGGACTGGGCATGGTTCCGGCCGCGGGGGCGTTGGCCGCCGCGGTGCCCGGGGCGGTGGACGCATGGCTGTTACTGCTACGCGACTACGGCACGTGGGAACTCGCGGATGTGCTCGCGTATGCGATCGACTACGCCGGCAACGGACATCCCCTATCCGAGCGCGTCGGTGCCGTGATCGGCACGGTGGCAGAGATGTTCACCCAACATTGGCCCACCTCGGCGGCATTGTGGATGCCTGACGGTGCGCCACCGGCCGGCGATGTGATGTTCCGCAACCCGGCGTTCGCGAACACGCTCGGCCGGCTCGTTTCGGAAAGCCGGCACGCACCGACTCGGGACGCGCGTATCGAGTCTGCTCGCGCAATCTGGAAGAGCGGATTCATCGCCGAGGCGATCGAGTCGTTCGCCCGCCAACCGCACCGGCATTCGTCCGAATCGGACCATGCCGGAGTCGTGACGGCTGACGATATGGCGGGGTTCAGTGCCCACTACGAAGCCCCGGTCGCCTTCGAGTTCCGAGGACACACCGTCCTGAAAGGTTCGTCGTGGGGGCAGGGACCGGCGCTCCTGCAGGCACTCGCCATTCTCGACGGCTTCCCCGACGAACAGATCGATCCTTCCACCGCACTCGGTGCTCACCACGTTTTGGAATCGCTCAAACTCGCGATGGCAGACCGGGACGCGTACTACGGCGAGAATCTGTCGTCAGAACAGCTGGAACTTCTCCTCTCGCCCGAGTACGCGTCTGTCCGCAGGAAGGAGATCAGCGAGACGGCGTCCCACGAGTTCCGCCCCGGAGCCTGCGGCCTCGATCCGTTCTTTCCGCCACTCGTCGAAGATACCGGCGCTCCGCGCGGGGGCTCGTCCGGTGAGCCCACCGTGTCAGTGACCGGTGAAACCCGAGGTGACACGTGCCACCTCGACATCATCGATCGTTGGGGAAACGCGGTGTCTGCCACACCCTCTGGTGGGTGGCTCCAGTCCTCACCGACGATCCCCGAACTCGGATTCGCATTGGGTACCCGGCTCCAGATGACGTGGCTCGACCCGGCGAGTCCGTCCGCACTGCGGCCGGGTCACCGTCCGCGGACCACGTTGACACCGACGATGCTCCTCCGTGGGACGGAGGTCGTCGCCGCCCTCGGCACCCCGGGCGGCGATCAGCAGGATCAGTGGCAGCTGTCCTACCTGCTGCGCACACTGGTCGGCGGGTACACGCCACAACAGGCAATAGACGCTCCCACACTCCACACGACCTCGATGCCGAGCTCCTTCTGGCCGCGCCGATGGACCCCTGGCGGAGCGGTCGTGGAGGACCGCCTGGGTGAAAACGTCATCACCGAGCTCCGAGAGCGTGGGCACCTGATCACCCTCGCGGGAGATTGGACCCTCGGCAGGCTCAGCACGGTGACCAGGGACCCCACGACGGGCGTGCTGGGTGCCGCGGCCAACGCGCGCGGTGCCCATGGTTACGCCGCCGGTCGGTAGCACGGCGGCTGCGGGCGGGCGCAGCCACGTCACGGCGCGAACGACTGATGCGACCGCTTGATGATCAACTCTCGGGCCCGGCGGGAGTGCTCGACCATCAGATCCCGGGCGAGGTTTCCGTCACGTCGGTCGATCGCCTCGGCTATCGCCGCATGCGCGGCCGCGTTCTCGTCGAGAAGCCGTGGATCGGCATCCAGCGCCGTCCACGTCAGATTTCGAGGAATGCGGTGGTGGAGCGAGGCGACGGTCGCGCGCAGTTGATCGTTCCCACAGGCGGCAAGGACGGTGTCGTGGAAGGCATTGTTGGCGTGAACCCAGCCGGCCCGCAGTTTTTCCGGATCGGCGTCGCCCGCGAGCGCCTGCTCAACCACCCCGCGGAAGGATTCGACCGCATCGAACAGCTCACGTAGTTGTACATAGGTGATCTGGCGGGCGGCCTCGTGGGCTGCGTGCCCCTCCAGTACCGCCCGCACCTCGAACACTTCGAGCAGCTCACGCATCGAGGGGAGCTTCGGCCGAGCACCACGGTTCGGGACGATTTCCACCACCCCCAGGGCCTGTAGCTGCGCAAGGGCCTCACGAATGGGCATCCGGCTGACCCCCAGCTCCTGGGCGAGTGGTTCCTGCCTGATCCACGTCCCGAAGTTGTAGGTACCGCGACTGATGCGGTCCTGGATGGTCTCGACGAGCTGCTGAACCAGAGGCGAAGTCGCCGCGCCTTCCTCGGTGCCGCCGACGACCTGATCTGCCATGCCTATCCCTCCTCTCGCCCAGATCCTTATTGGATCCCTTGTCACTCTAATCGGATCACGGGTGATCTGAGCCCAGTCGTCACGCGTTACTCACGGAAGGTTGAAAACATGTCGAGGATTCCTGTGTGGGCCATGATGGCCACCCCTTTCGATGCGAATGCCGAACGGATTTGCGAGCGATCGCTGCGCGCCCTTACCGAAGAGTCGCTGACACGAGGCTGCTCGGGGATCATCGCGCTAGGGGTCATCGCCGAACCCGACTCCCTCTCGCCGGCGGAGAAGTCGCAGGCGTTGGGGGTCATCCTGGACAGCGCCGGACCCGCACCCGTCATCGCTGCGATCATGAATCGGAACCCCGCCGACGCCGCGAAGGAACTCGCCGTACTTACCGATGAATTCGGTGGCCGCCTGCACGCCGTGATGGTTCCGGTCCTGTCGCCGGACCCCGTGGAGCTGCGCCGCGCTCTTGCCACCACGCATTCGATCACGAACTTGCCCGTGCTCCTACAGGATCTTCCCGCTGCGACCGGGGTCACGATCGCGATCGATCACCTCCAGCAGGCGGTGACGGGACTGGATTTCCTGTACGGAATCAAGTGCGAGTGCCCCCCGACATTCTGGCGTATCCGCCGGTTGAGGGAGGTCACGGAGGTCCATCTCATGGCGGGTTTCGGGGGCCTCGGTCTGGTCGACGATGTGCTGGCCGGTGCCGACACCGTCGCGGCGGGAGTTTCGGTGCCGGAGGTCCTCGTCGACGCGGTCGACCTGTTGGCGGCGGGCGAGGTGGGCGCTGCGCAGGGTGTGATCGGCCGGGCAGCGGGCTTGATCAACTTCGAGACTCAGGCGCGCACCAGCATTGCGATCCGGAAAGAACACTGGCACCGCCAGGGTGTCATCGCCCACTCGACGGTCCGGCCGCCGTCGTTGCCCTATCTTGCCGAGTTCGACGAGCACAGTCGAGATCACGGATTCCCCGCTCCTTCGCCGGGGAATTAAGCAGCCGCATGTCCCGTGGGACCCGACCCCGTGGTCCGCCACTGATGAACTTCGGACACCGTCAACCAGGTCAGGTGGTGGCGGTCGGCGAAATCGACTGCTTCAACGAAATCGGCCATGCGCCGCTCGTCGACAGTGCTGACGAGAGTGGCCATGACCGCCGCCGGTATCTGGCCGGCTTCACGGGTGAGGTCGAGCGCCGCCTCGGCGCGGCGCGGTCGTTCCAGTACACCACCGATCGCGGCGCGGATCGGCACGGTGTGACCCGGACGAGTGAACTCCTCCGGCTGGGCAGCCGGGTTCGCGAGTGCTCGCGACGTCACTGCCCTGTCATGGGCCGAGATGCCCGTGCCGACGCCGTCGATGGCATCCACCGATACCGCGTACTCGACGCCGGTCGTGGAGTAGTGCATCGGGGGGAGTCCCAAGCGATCGCACTCCGCCGACGGCAGAGCGATCGTCACGAAACCCGAGCTGTGCCGGACGAGGAAGTCCATCGTGGTTGTCGATACCGACACGCCGGCGCAGACGAGCTCCGCTTCCACGGCATCGGCCCGGTCGGTGCAGATGAGAACGACGGGCACACCCGCGGCGAGCGCCCGTAACGCAGATCCGATGCGGTGGGCTGTAGCTGCAGAAACGGTTGCTTTCCCACCGGAGCGCCGCCTTGCGAACAAATTTCTCACACCAAATAGTGGAATGCGAATACTCATTCCACTATGGTAGCTGTCACACCTCGAATCGGCACCGCGCTTTCTCGCACAGCCGGACGACGAGGACACCAACCACAGGAGTTCACGATGACCGTTTCTGCACCCTCCATTGCCGGTGCACTGCCCACCGATCGCGATGAGGTCGTCCGACGAGCCAAGGAACTGCGTCCGTTCCTCGCCGACGCGGGTCCGACGATCGACGCCGAAGGGTCCGATCCCACCCACAACATGCGCCTGCTCGGCGAGGCAGGTTTGCAAGCCTTGAACGTCCCGGCCGATCTCGGCGGACTGTGGGAGGGGCCGTCGTTCGGGGGCTGGCGCCACACGATCGAGACACTCACGGAGATCTCAGCCGGCGACGGTTCGACCGGCCAGTGTTGGCTCAGCGGCGCTTTGGTCGCTCGCGAAGTCTTTCAATCACAGGAATTACCGTCCGAGACGCGCGAGCAGCTGGCCGACGAGGTACTCCGCAGCGGGCGTCGATTTGTGGCCTCGAACGCGGAAACGGGTGGAAATGGACGCGTCGTCGGGCGCAGGGTTCCCGGCGGCATCGTCGTCGACGGCACGAAGACCTTCAACACCAATAGTGGCGGCGGAGGCCAGGACATCACCAGCGTGAGCTTCGCACTTCTCGGAGACGACGAGCAGCTCGAATCGAGCACCCGCCACCACGCGCTGATCCGGCTCGACAATCCCGCACTTACGTTGCATCACGACTGGGACAACATGGGCCAGCGCGGCACATACAGCCAGACCATCGACTATCGCGAGGTTTTCGTGCCCGACGGGTGGCACTTCCCGGCCCACGTTGCAGATCCCTACTTCTTCTGCGCTGCAATGCTTTTGCACGCCGGACTACTGCAAGGCATCGGGGAGGGCGCCTACGACGCAGCGATCGCGTACCTGCAGAAGCTCAACCGCCCGAGTATGCCGAAGTTCGGCACGGCTACCAATGATCCGCTGATGCACCGGCAACTCGGTGAGATGTCGAGCGAGCTCGCCGCGTCGCGTGCACTGATGGTCACCGTCGCAGAGCAGCTAGAGTCCCCGGCCCGGGATGCCGAGCCCGCCGAGATGGCGATTCGCGGATTCCGCGCCAAGGTCGCGAGCACGCGCGCCGGTCTCGAGGTTTCCTCCCGCATCCACGATCTAACAGGCGCACGCAGTACGTCGAACACGTACCGTCTCGATCGATTTTGGCGCAATGCACGCACTTTCGGCAGTCACGACTCGATCGATGCGAAAAACGCGTTCATCGGTGCGTTCGATCTTGCCGGCGCATTGCCGGCGATTCCCGATTACATCCGCATCTAACTGATCTGCCCGAACGCCTCTCGGCTCGGGTACGAGCCCGAACCTGCTCGACGAGGACCACACCAGGAGGATCGTATGAGTGCACAATCAGCACCATCGACTGCGCAGCACATCACGGATTTGGTACCGCCCGTGGACTACCGTCAGTTCGCTCCGCCTGCGCTGGTCGAACCTCGCCCGTGTGATGTGCTGCCGGGGGCAGTGAGCTACCTCGACCTGCCCTTCGCCTCGGATGCCGGCTGGCGACCGCTGCGCCTCGATCTGCACGTGCCCACGGGAACCGAGGTGGCCCCCGTCGTGGTTTACGCCCACGCGGGCAGCTTCCTCGCCGGTATCAAAGAGATGGGTCCTTGGCACTCGCTTCCCGGGCAGGGCATCGCTGTGGCGTCCGTCGAGTACCGACTGTCAGGGGAGGCGCAGTTCCCCGAGCCGATCGAAGATATCCGCGCCGCAGTTCGCTGGGTTCGCGCGCACAGCCACCAATTCAACCTCGACGCCGGCAAAGTAGCCGGATGGGGTAGTTCTGCAGGTGCATACCTGATGTTGATGGCCGCGCTCGATGGTCCGAGCCCGGTGGGTCGCCCCATGGGCGAGCACCTCGACGAGTCGGCGCAGCTCTCCGCGGTGGTCGACCACTACGGTGTCACCGACCTCGCTGCATTGCGCGCCGATGCTCATGCGGACCCGGCCGTCAGCGTCGACGATTTCGACGAGGTGATCCGCCGTTTTCTCGGTGATGAGCACCGATGCAGTGACGCAGCATCCTCGATACCTGGTCTCGTCCGGCAAGGGGCGCGGCTTCCGCCGCTGTTGATCATGCACGGCGACGATGATCGGCGGGTCGGGATCGGACAGAGCCGGCGGCTCCACGAGGCCGTCTCCGACTCCGGTGGACGTTCGGAGATGGTGGTAGTTCCCGGCGCGGACCACGGTGACGCTGTGTTCGCACACGATCCGCTGGTCTCGGACGTCGTTCGATTCCTCGAACGTGTGTGGACCGGCACCGAGGCGGGAGAATGAGCGGATGACCTCGATACCTACGCCCGAACGTACCGCGCCCAAGCAGAAGCGCAGCATGCGCTCGGAACAGCAGATCCTTGCAGCGGCGGTTGCCCTGCTGACCAGTGAGGGATTCTCCGAATTCACCATGTCGTCGGTCTCGGATGAATCGGGAGTGTCGATCGGCGGTGTCTATCGACGCTTCCCGAATCGCGAGGCCCTTCTTCGGCAGGTCAAGGAAGAGGTGATGAGCGACTTGGAGGCCGTGGTCGAAGAGCGTCTGGCTTCAGAACCACACCACCTCACCGAGGTTCTCGACACCTTCACCGGGGTCTTGTCTACCGAATACTTCGCGCGAAGCCGGCTGTTTGCCTTCATCTTCGTCCACAGCGCCGATGACAGCGCTATGCGGCGGCGTGGGTTCGATTTCCATACCCGGATGAAACAGATGCTGCTGGAGGCGGTTCGGCGGTGCAGCGAAGTGTCCGGGGATGACCTTGATGCGGCCGTCGATATCGTCTACGAGGTCATCATGCAGAGCCTGCTGATGCGCGTCACGACAGCCGGCAGTGTCACGGCCGACGAACCCACCTATGCCGGTCGACCCGATTCCGGCACCTATGCCACCGAACTGGCGCGCGTGGCGCGCCTGTATCTCATCGAGCGCTGCGGCTGAAAGACGCGCAGTCGCTCACCGTCAGGAGAATGCACGTGACTACCAAACCCATACTCGATCACGCGGGCCTGCGGGCGCTGTATGGATCATTCCCGACCGGTGTCGCAGCGGTCGGTGCTTACGTCCAAGGGACACCGGTCGGCATGGCCGCGAGCTCGTTCACCTCCGTTTCACTCGATCCCGCACTGGTGTCGGTTGCCGTCCAGAACACCTCCCGTACCTGGCAGGTCCTTCGCACGGCGCCTCGAATCGGGATCACGATCCTGGCTCGGTCCCAGGCCTCGACCTGCCGACAGCTTTCACTGCGCGAGGGCGATCGCTTCGCGGGTGTTCGGTGGTCGACCACGATGCGGGGGGCATTACACATCGACGACGGAATCTCCATGCTCGACTGCTCCCTGCACGCCGAGATCGATGCCGGCGACCACGCCATCGCCTTGTTCGCCGTGCACGACTTCACCCTCGCGGAGACAGCAGATGATCCGCTGGTCTTTCACGCGAGCTCGTTCAAACAACTCGCCGCGTCCTGACCGACCATGCCTCGATCAGCCTCCGCCTTCCAGCTTCTTTCCATCGAGGAGTTCCGCCATGTCTGTAGGTACATCCGCGTCGGAATCGACTGCGCCCGTGAAGTCGTCCCCGGAATCGATGACCCTGCCTCTCATGCTCGTCCTGACCTTCGTCACCGGCGTCGTCGACTCCGTCGGCTACCTCGGGCTGGACCGGGTCTTCGTCGGCAACATGACCGGTAACATCGTCATCCTCGGGATGGGTCTGGCCGGTGCGGACGAGTTGCCCGTACTCGGCCCCGCGATGGCGCTCGTCGCCTTCACTGCAGCGGCTTTCGTCACGGGCTTGGCGTTGCGCACCCAGCCGTCCGGCTGGACGAGTCGAGTGAGCTTGTGCCTGGTGGCGGGATCTGCTGCGCTGGTGGGCTGCACGATTGCCATCTTCATGATCGACACTGCCGCCAACACCGCTGGTCAACTCGTCATCGCGGCCGTGACCGCCGCCACGATGGGGGCACAGGCCGCAGTCGCCCGTAAGGTCGGGGTCAAAGACATGACGACCGTCGTGGTGACCTCAACACTGACCTCACTCGCCAGCGAGTCCTGGATGTCCGGTGGACGATCGGCACTGTGGAATCGCCGGATCGGTGCCATCCTCGCAATCCTCATCGGCGCAGTAGTTGGCGCAATCGCCCTGCGGCACAGTCACCTCGGCGTCGCAATGGCCATCGCCGCGACTCTCACAGTCGCGGTCACGGTGATCGGACACGTCCGCATCGGCCGCCGCTGAGCCTGCCTGGGGCCGGAATTGGCCTTCGCGTTGTTTCCGCGACGCGAAATCCGCGTTCAGCACACCGTGAATGATGCCGTGACCGAGAAGGACGGCACAGCGCGCACCTTGACGTGCCCATCCACGCCAAAAGTGGGCATATTGCTCAATTTCCAGTCCAAGTCTTGCGCATGATGCCGAGCAATGCTTCGCTGTACCGACAACATGCCTATGCGGCATCGCCGCACTCCGGAGGTATCCCGTGATCGACCACACCATCGCACCCGTGCAACTTGTCACCGAGGAGGGGATACGCGTCGACGACCAGGAGCTCGCGCCGCTGATCGCGGACATCGACACCCTACGACTGCAGGATCTGTATGAAGATCTCGTGGTTGTGCGACGCATCGATGCCGAGGCGACAGCGCTGCAGCGCCAAGGTGAACTCGGTTTGTGGGCACCGCTTCTCGGCCAGGAAGCAGCACAGGTCGGGTCGGGTCGGGCGCTCGCCGAGGACGACTTCGTCTTCGCGAGTTACCGGGAACACGGGGTCGCGTACTGCCGCGGAGTGGATCCGACACACATGCTCCGATTCTGGCGCGGTTCAACGCATTCGGGATGGAATCCGCTGCAATACCGGATGACGACTCCGGCGATCATCGTCGGGAGCCAGGCCCTGCACGCCACCGGGTACGCGATGGGAACTCAGCTCGAAGGTGCCGCAGCAGCGACGATCACGTACTTCGGTGACGGTGCAACCAGTCAGGGCGACATCTCCGAGGCATTCGGTTTCGCGGCCAGTTTCCAAGCTCCCGTCGTCTTCTTCTGCCAGAACAACCAATGGGCGATTTCCGAACCGGTGTCGCTGCAGACCAAGGTGACCATCGCCGAACGAGGTCGCGGGTTCGGGATTCCGTCCGTCCGCGTCGACGGCAACGACGTCCTCGCCGTTCTGGCCGTCACCCGGGCCGCCCTCACCAATGCGCGAGAGGGCAACGGCCCCACGTTGATCGAAGCGGTCACCTACCGTATGGGTCCGCACACCACCTCGGACGACCCCACCCGCTACCGGAATTCGGCACTCGACGACGAGTGGAAACTGAAAGATCCACTGGATCGGCTCGAGAAGTTGCTCGAGCGAGAAGGTGCGCTCGACGACACTTACCTCACACGCGTACAGGAACGAGCCGACGCCACCGCAGCCGAATTGCGCCGCGGATGCCTCGAGACCGTCGAGCCCACCCCCATGTCCCTGTTCGATCACGTGTACGCCGATCCACATCCTCTCGTCGACGACGAGCGCCGCCAGTTCGAAACCTACCTCGCCAGCTTCGAAGGACCCACGCGATGACCACCACGACCACCACACTTCCCCTGGGCAAGGCACTCAACGCCGGTTTACGGCGCGCCATGGAGGACGATCCGAAGGTTCTTCTCATGGGAGAGGACATCGGACAGCTCGGCGGCGTTTTTCGCATCACCGAAGGTCTTCAGAAAGACTTCGGCACACATCGGGTGATCGACACACCGCTTGCCGAATCGGGGATCCTCGGCACCGCAATAGGACTGGCAATGCGCGGCTTCCGCCCCGTCTGTGAAATCCAGTTCGACGGATTCATCTACCCGGCATTCGATCAGATCGTTTCCCAGGTTGCCAAGCTGCATTATCGGACCGGTGGAAACGTCAAGGTCCCGATCACCATCCGTGTCCCCTACGGCGGTGGTATCGGAGCCATCGAGCATCACTCGGAGTCACCGGAGGGCTACTTCGCCCAGACTGCCGGTCTGCGAGTGGTCACCTGCGGCAACGCCGCCGACGCACATCTCATGATCCGCCAGGCCATTGCCTGCGATGACCCGGTGCTGTTCTTCGAACCCAAGCGACGGTATTGGGAGAAGGGCGCGGTCGACCTCGACGCCGGCGCGAACACCTTCCCGCTGCACAAAGCTCGGACTGTCGTAAGCGGCAACGATGCCACCCTGCTTGCGTACGGCCCGCTGGTGACGACGGCCGTGCAGGCCGCAACGGTAGCGGCGGAAGAGGGCACATCGCTGGAGGTCATCGACCTGCGTTCGCTCTCGCCACTCGACATGGACACGATCGAGGCCTCGGTGCGGAAGACCGGACGGCTGATCGTCACCCACGAAGCACCGGTGTTCCTCGGAGTCGGAGCCGAGATCGCAGCGCGAGTGACGGAACGTTGCTTCTACCACCTCGAGTCCCCGGTCCTGCGGGTCGGCGGGTTCACTCTCCCTTATCCACCGGCGAAACTCGAGGAGTTCTATCTGCCCGATGTCGACCGGATCCTCGACGCCGTAGACAGATCGATTGCCGCGTGACGCGCCAGAACGGAACACACCATGCCTGAAGTGAAGAGTTTCCCGCTTCCCGATCTCGGGGAGGGACTGACCGACGCGGAACTGGTCTCCTGGTTCGTGGCCGTCGGGGACACCGTCGAGCTCAATCAGATCATCGCAGAGGTGGAAACGGCCAAGGCCTCTGTAGAGCTTCCCTCCCCGTACGCCGGGACGGTAACCGCCTTACACGCCGCGGAGGGAGCGACCATCGACGTCGGCACCCCAATCATCGATATCGACACCGGCGAAGACAGCGCCGCCGCCCCGGCAGTCCCCACAAAGCAAATCTCCGCTGCCGCGAAGACGGGCACGCCGGAGCGCATACCGGTCCTGGTCGGTTACGGTGTGGCCGGGGACGGCCGTAGCCGACGGCATTCGCGCCCCGCAGCTGCCGGTGAGCGACGACGTGAAGTGGTTGGTGGACACGGAGTTCGAGGACGTCCGCTCGCCAAGCCACCGGTGCGGTTCTACGCGAACCAGCACGGTGTCGACATCGCTGAGGTCACCGCCACCGGTCCACACGGTGATGTCACCCGTGACGACATCACCGACTATTTAGCGGCGCGCCAGGCAACAGAGACCTCACCGGAATCGGTCTCGTCCGCGCCAGTGGTCGCAGGGAGCGCCACCGGCGACGAAACCCGAGTCGCGATCAAGGGCGTCCGCAAGCACACCGCAGCCGCGATGGTCACCAGCGCGTTCACTGCTCCGCACGTTACCGAGTTCGTGACTGTAGATGTCACCCCCATGCTCGAACTCCTCGACAACCTGCGTGCCCACCGACAATTCACCGGCGTGCGGCTGACCCCTCTGGCGCTGATCGCCAAGGCACTGCTCATCGCCCTCCGGGGAAACCCCAGCCTGAACTCGCACTGGGACGACGAAGCCCAGGAGATCGTGACGAAACACTATGTCAACCTCGGCATCGCGGCCGCCACGCCACGAGGCCTCATGGTCCCCAACATCAAGCACGCACACCAGTTGAGTCTGCGCGAGCTTGCCGATGCGTTGGTCGACCTCACTCTCACCGCCAAGGAAGGCAAGACCGGACCCGCAGACCTGAGCGGGGGCACCATCACGATCACCAATGTCGGAGTGTTCGGCGTCGACGCAGGTACACCGATTCTCAACCCCGGCGAAGCGGCGATCCTGTGCTTCGGAGCCATTCGCAAAACTCCCTGGGAATTCGAAGGCGACATCGCACTGCGATCAGTGACCACATTGAGTCTGTCCTTCGACCACCGATTGGTCGACGGAGAGCAAGGGTCGAAGTTCCTCGCCGACATCGGCCGCATCCTGTCTGATCCACTCGAGTTTGTCGCGCTCGGATGAGCACGTTCGACGGAACACCAACGCAGAGAGGAGATCAGCAATGATTCGGACCCCGGACCTCGTCGTCCTCGGAGGTGGGTCGGGCGGTTATGCCTGCGCGTTCCGAGCCGCCCAACTCGGCCTGTCCGTCACCCTCGTGGAGAAGGACAAAATCGGTGGAACCTGCCTGCACCGCGGATGCATACCCACCAAGGCGCTGGTGCACTCGGCCGAAGTCGCGGACACCGTGCGCGACGGCCATCGGTACGGGGTGCGTGGCACTTTCGACGGGATCGACACCGACCAGGTGCACCAGTACAAGGACAGCGTCGTCACCAAGCTGTACAAGGGTCTGCAAGGACTCGTCACACACCACGGCATCGAGGTCGTCGCCGGTCACGGGCGCTACGTAGGCAACCGGACCGTCGACGTGGACGGCGAAATGATCACCGGCAGATCGGTAGTCGTCGCGACCGGATCGTACGCACACACGCTTCCCGGCCTCGACATCGGTGGCCGTATCGTCACCAGCGACCAAGCCCTCACCCGCAAGGAAGTTCCAGAGCGGGTGGCAATTCTGGGCGGCGGTGTCATCGGCGTCGAGTTCGCGAGCGTGTGGTCGTCATTCGGGTCGCAGGTGACGATCATCGAAGCGCTCCCGCGGTTGGTCGCCGCCGAAGACGAGTGGACTTCGAAACAGCTGACTCGGGTATTCCGGAAGCGTGGCATCACGACGATGACGTCGACGAAGTTCGTCGAGGCCACCGAAATCGGCGAGACCGTGTCGATCACACTCGACTCGGGCGAGAAGATCGAAACCGACCTTCTCATGGTGGCGGTCGGACGCGGTCCCCGAACGGCCGACAGCGGTCTCGCTGAAGCCGGGGTGGAACTCGATCGGGGCTTCGTCGCCGTCGACGAGCACCTGCGCACCAACCATGACGGCGTCTACGCCGTCGGCGACATCGTCCCGGGTCTTCAGCTCGCTCACCGCGGCTTTCAGCAAGGACTGTTCGTCGCAGAACACATCGCGGGGCTAGACCCCACCCGAGGCGACGAATCGACCATTCCGCGGGTCACCTACACCAACCCCGAGATTGCTTCCGTCGGGCTCACCGAGGCCGCCGCGCGCGAGAAGTACCGAGAGGTCTCGACGATCGTCTACGACCTCGCCGGAAACGGAAAGAGCCAGATACTCGGCGCCAGCGGCGGCATCAAGGTCATCCGCGCCGGCGCTGGATCCGCCGGCGGTCCGGTTGTCGGCGTGCACATGGTCGGCGCACGGGTGAGCGAGCTGATCAGCGAAGCCCAACTGATCGTCGCCTGGGGTGCCCACCCCCAGGAGGTCGCCCAACTCGTGCACGCCCACCCCACCCAGGCGGAAGCACTCGGTGAAGCACATCTGGCACTCGCCGGACAACCTCTGCATACGCACGGCTGACCACGCCCTCCCTACACATCATTACGAGAAGGAACACCACATGACACTGACCACCGACGCCCCGGGCGACGTGGCGACTTCCGACTACAACAACGTTTTCGGCCGTACAGATGCGATACCCGGGCTTCCCCACGAACAAGTCGTCTTCTGCGAAGACGCCGCCACCGGACTGCGTGCGATCATCGGCATACATTCGACAGTGCTCGGTCCCGCGCTGGGCGGCACCCGCTTCTACCCGTATCCCGATCAGAGCAGCGCACTGACCGACGTCCTGCGTCTGTCGAGAGGGATGACGTACAAGGCGGCGATCGCGGGTGTGGCGCTGGGCGGCGGCAAGGCAGTAATCATCGGCGATCCGGAGCAGGTGAAGACGCCCGACCTGCTGCGTGCGTACGGCCGGTTCATCGACACCCTCGGTGGGCGGTACATCTCCGCCGGCGATGTCGGCACCAACACCGACGACCTCGATGTGATCGGTGAGGCGACCGATCACGTCGTCGGACGCTCCGCTGCGGCCGGGGGTTCCGGCAACAGCGGTCCCATGACGGCCCTCGGTGTCTACCAGGCGCTCCGCGCGGCCGCCGCGACCACCTGGGGCAAACCAGTGTTGTCGGGTCGAACCGTGGGTGTCGAGGGTGTGGGCAAGGTCGGCTCCGAGTTGATCGCCCTCCTTCTCGCAGACGGAGCACGCGTCGTCGCCGCCGACGTGCATGACGCCTCCCTCACCCGTGTCGCCGAACGTTTTCCCGACATCACCGTCACCGAGGACATCCTTGGTGAGCGGATCGACGTCTATGCGCCGTGTGCGATGGGCGGAACCCTCACTACCGATACCGTGCCAAGGCTGACCGCATCCATCGTTTGCGGAGCTGCCAACAACCAACTGTGGACACCCGGGGTAGCCCGGCAACTCCATGACCGGGACGTACTGTGGGTCCCGGACTACGTCGCCAACGCCGGAGGCCTCATCCAGGTGGCCGGCGAACGCGAAGGCGCGAACACCGACCGGATACGCGATCGCGTCGAACAGATCTATGACACCGTCATCGCCATCCTCGACAGGTCGAGAGCGGAATCGATCACCCCCGGACAGGCAGCCGACAGCATTGCCGGAGCACGCCTGTCCGCCGCCCGGCGCGGGTAGGAGGCATCACCAGTCGGGCTAGGTGCCCGTTGAACCAGCTGCCACCCGACGGCAGCAGGCGTTCCCCGTGCGCTCTGGCTCCCGCTCGGGGGGCGGGCGGCCTCGTCGTCCATTCGGCAAACGACGAGGCCGCCATTTTCACCCGACGCGGCCCGGCGCTACATGGAAACCGTCCCTGGGTGGTCTGTTCGACATGACCGCCGCTCGAGGACTAGGCGTAACCACGGCCAACGGTATCCTGATCACAGAGCATCATGAGGTGGATACTCCATGGGTCTTCGAGGGTTGTGCCGGTCCGATCGATCCCTCGATCCTCTGTGCAGTCGATCGGCCGGGACGTTCTCGATCGTTCGAATGCCTCCACGTGACAGCGAAGTCGCCGATGGCCGAATTTGATCCGTTGGAGACCCAGCGTGATGTCGCCCAGCCGGTGGCGGACGAGCTACGCGCGGCCGGATTCGAGTATGCCGACGAGATCGGCCGCGGCGGCTTCGGTGCCGTGTATCGCTGCCGGCAAGATTCCCTGGACCGCACAGTCGCGGTCAAGGTTCTCACCTCCGAACTCGACTCCGATAATCTCGATCGGTTCTTCCGCGAACAGCGAGCGATGGGCCGACTAACGGGGCACCCGCACATCGTCAACGTGCTTCACGTCGGCATGACCGACAGCGGTCGGCCCTTCATCGTGATGCCGTACAACCCACAGTCTTCGTTGCAGGCCCTGATCCGCCGCGAGGGTCCACTGTCGTGGCGCGATGCGCTTCGACTGGGCGTGAAAATGGCCGGTGCACTGGAGACCGCCCATCACTTCGGAATCTTGCATCGCGACGTGAAGCCGGGCAACATCCTGCTCACCGAATACAACGAGCCCCAGTTGGCCGATTTCGGCATCGCCCATATCTCAGGTGGATTCGAGACCGCCACGGGCATCGTCACCGGCTCACCGGCGTTCACCGCCCCCGAAGTACTGACGGGCCGGCCTCCGACCCCCAAATCCGACATTTATGGCCTCGGCGCGACATTGTTCTGCGCAGTCACCGGTCACGCCGCATTCGAACGCCGCAGTGGCGAGGCATTGGTTGCCCAGTTCCTGCGGATCACCACTCAGCCCGTCCCGAACCTTCGCGAGGAGGGGATCCCCGATGATCTGTGCGCCCTCCTCGAGCGGGCCATGTCCGCAAATCCGGATGATCGCCCCAGCACCGCCGCCGAGTTCGGTGACGAACTTCGGCAGGTTCAACGCCGCAACAACTGTGCAGTCGACGAAATGGCGGTGCATACCAGGACCGGCACGAATCACGGACTGCGGGACCATCTTCGCGAAAACCCCGCGCCCTCCGACTCGGCCCCGGTCCCACCTCACCCCGCAACACCCGAAGATGTGGACCGGGCGCCGCACACTGGGCGGAGCACGGCAGGGAACCTGCCCTCGGAGCTGACCAGTTTCATCGGCCGACGCCGCGAGCTGTCCGAGGCGAGGCGCCTGCTGTCCGTCTCGCGCCTGGTGACATTGACCGGGATCGGCGGTGTGGGCAAAACCCGGCTGGCGTTGCGGGTCGCCACCGACGCGCGGCGGGTGTTCGACGACGGTGTTTGGCTGGTCGAGCTCGGTCAGTTACGGGATGCATCGTTGCTGGCGGAGGTTGTCGCCGCCTCCTTGAGATTGCGGGACCAGTCCGCGCGAGCGGTGCAGGACGTGCTGGTGGAGCATCTCGCCGAGCGACGCCTGCTGTTGGTGCTCGACAACTGCGAGCACCTGATCGAGGCGGCGGCCGAGCTCGCGGAAGCACTGCTGCGGACCTGCCCCGAGTTACGGATCCTGGCCACCAGCCGCGAGCAGCTGGGCATCCGTGGGGAGGCGGCGATGCGGGTACCGCCGATGACGGTGCCGGACCCGGACCTGCCGTCGCTGAAGGGACTTCCCCAGTACGAAGCAGTGACCCTGTTCCTCGAACGAGCCGCCGCCGCGACGCCCGAGTTCGAACTCACCGAGGACAATCAGGGCGCAGTGGCTCAGATTTGTGCGCGACTGGAAGGTCTGCCGTTGCCGATAGAGCTGGCGGCGGTGCGGCTGCGGGCGATGACCGCGGATCAAATCGCACAGCGGTTGACCGACCGGTACCGGATGCTGACCGTGGGTAACCGAGGCACGCCGACACGGCAACAGACCCTGCGGCTGTGCATCGACTGGAGCCATGAGCTGTGTACAGCGGCCGAGCAGCAACTGTGGGGCCGACTGTCGGTGTTCGCCGCAGGTTTCGAACTCGACGCGGCCGAGGGTGTGTGCGCCGGAGACCACTCACCGGACGAACTGTTGGACGTGGTTGCGTCCTTGGTAGACAAGTCGATTCTGATCCGGGAAGAGCCGGGTGCGGTGGTGCGGTACCGGATGCTCGAGACCCTGCGTGATTACGGCCTCGAGAAGCTGCAGCACACCGGCGAGTACCCAGCGCTGCGACGCCGGCACCGGGACTGGTACGAGCAGCTGGCGGTGCGGGCGGAGGCTGATTGGATCAGCTCCCGGCAGCTGGGGTGGATCGACCGCCTCACCCGCGAGCTGCCCAATCTGCGAGAAGCCCTGCAGTTCAGTCTCACCGAATCCAACGGAGGCCACGCGGAAGCGGGTCTACGAATCGCCACCGCACTTTATCCACTGTGGTGGTCGCGTGGCTTGCTCTCCGAGGGGAGGCGCTGGCTCGACCGTGCTTTGTCGCTCGCGTCCCCGCGGCCGACCGCCGAACGAGTCATGGCGCTCTACGCAGACAGCTTGCTGGCCGGGGTGCAGGGAGACCTTCCGGCCGCGTACACACTGACCGAGCAGGAACGTGAAGACACCGAACAACTTGGGAACGCCCACACGGACGCGCTCCTCGCGCACAGCGCCGGGCGGCTCGCCCTGTTCAAGGGTGACCTTCCGGGAGCAATCGAGCAGTTCGAGCGCGCACTCGAACGCTTTCGCGCCGAAGGCGATCTCCATCGACAGATCGGGACCCTCCAAGGCCTCGGATTGGCCTGCGGGCTGTTCGGAAACACGGCGCGGGCGGCTTCCTGCCAGGAAGAGGTGCTCGCAATAACCGAAGCCCACGGGGAATCCGAATACCGGGCACGTTCGGTCTGGATCCTCGCGCTGATGGTCTGGCAGCAGGGCGACTCCGGACGGGCGATGAGACTGCTCGACGAAGGCTTGCAGCTGACACGCCTGACGGATGACCCGGTCGGCACCGCCTGGTGCCTGCAGGCGCTGGCATGGATCGCAGCAGACAAGCACCAATTCCAACGCGCAGCAGTACTATTGGGTGCCACCGAGGCGCTACGGCAAGTCATGGGAACAGCCACCGTCCTCGTTCCCGATCTGAGGACACACCAGGAAAAGTGCGAGCGCCACACGCGGAGCGGGCTCGGGAAACGCGCATTCGAGGCGGCCTTCCGCCATGGTCGGAACATGAGCTTCGAGGACGCCGTCGCCTACGCCCTTGACGAACCAACACCCGCCCCGGCTCCACAAGCCGCTGGTGCCGCTACGAGCCTCACCCGCCGCGAACGCCAAGTCGCCGACCTGGTTGCGCAGGGCCTCACCAACAAAGCGATCGCCGCACGGCTCGTCATCGCACAACGCACCGCCCAGGGACACGTAGAACATATCCTCACCAAACTCGGCTTCACGTCCAGAGCCCAGATCGCCGCATGGATCGCGGAGCAGTCCAGAGACGGTCCGAGCTGATGCCCCCGACCAGCCGCACCGAATCGAAGCGCTGAACTTGCCGCACAGGCTCTGATCCACGCGGTCCATCGTGCACACTCTCCGGCCGGAAACTGAATGTAGGGCTGAATAGATACCGTCGTGCCTGCCGTGGTGGTCGATGTTCATGTCACCGGCGATCAGCCTTCCGATTGTTTGAGTGCGGAGGTCTGTCGGGTGATCTGCTCGGGTTCGAGTCCGCCACGGACACCGGTGTCGAAGGCGTCGACCTAGCAATCCACTCCTGATCAACTGTGCCAAGCGGCCATGAACACCCGCCTCAGAAGCACGGCGCTATCCGCCACTGGCAGTCACGACAACACGTCATGCGCGCGCTGGGTCCGGTCGAGCTGTTCTCGGAGTGAGGGTCGCTGCCCAACTCGCGAGGAGGTCGAGCGAGTCCTGCGTCGCATTGTCCGGCTCCTCCGTGTGGACGAGCAATGTCAGACCCTCACTCGACGTGAGGTCGAGCGCCTCATGGGTCCCGCGCCGAACGCTTCGTCGCCGCCCTCAGCGAGACGACTTTCCCCGAGTCGTTTCGCGCCCGGTTCGACCACCTACTGCTGACCGCCCTCTGCCAACGCCGTTGGACTGACCGACGCACCGATAAGCGGACGCGAGCGACCAGCCCGAAACTATTCTCCCCGAACGCTTTCCGCACAGGTAACGTTCCCTATGCGGAGCCTTGGTTCCGCCAGGTTATTGAGATTCGTCGCGAGAGATTGCGTCTAGAGCGGTGCCCCGCCACGCGGCCGGGGAACATCATGGTTTTCAGGGGCGGCGGGTCGGGTCGGTCGCGACGCCGGTGCGCGCGGTCGGCTCGTTTCGACGCTCGAGCCCGGCGAGACCCAGCAACCCCCCGAGACCCAGGACCCCCACAGCCCGGTCTTGTCGCTGTCTGCGCCGTCACTGTGCTTCTTACGTCGTGGACCTAGAAATCCCGGTTCACCCTCGGGATCGAGCCCATGATTGGTCCATCGACCTCAACTCGATCGGTCCCGCCTGGGCAGTGTCGGGCGCCGCCCGCTGGGGTACTAACTTTTCAGACGTGCCCGGTATCCCGGAGTACCGGTCGTGTCCAGGCCTCGTCGGTTCAGCCAAGAGCCGGCCTGGCCGCATCGTGTCAGGCGTTCGGCAACGCTCGGTAAGTGTTTCAGCCGGATGCGCGGCCGGGTCCGCCCATCGACGGGCGGTGGCTGTGCTGGAGTTCGGTGTTAATGCGGCGGGCCTCGGCGAGTTGGTCCTCGAGGATGATGATGCGGCACGCGGACTCGAGTGCGGTGCCCTGGTCGATTAGTTCGCGAGCTCGGGCGGCGAGGCGGAGCTGGTATCGGGAGTAGCGGCAATGGCCGCCCTCCGAGCGTCCAGGGGCGAGCAATTTCGCGGCGTCGAGGCTGCGGAGGAAGGCTTGCGTCACGCCAAGGATCTCGGCGGCGCGGCCCATGCTGTAGGCCGGGTAGTCCTCGTCGTCGAGCTTGTCCCCTGCCGGGCCGCGGTCGGGGGAATCTTCCGGAATGGGATAACACCTTTCGGACGGACAGGGCCCCCGGCGCCGTGAGGCACCGGGGGCCGGAGCGGTTTTCACTTCCTTATTCACTGCACTTTCCGCAGTCGGGCTCATCGTGCTGCTCGACTGCAGGCCGGAGGTGCCGGGGCCTCACACACCTACATAACGCTTGCCCCGTCACGGCCGTTTCTTGCGGTACTGCTCTGCGGGCAGTTCATTCTCTCCCGCACCCCGTGAACTCTCTCCTTGCAACGACAGGAACATTACAACGGCGACGCCCCAATGTCTACAGTCGCCGCTACAGATATTTTGGAGTCGATCGACCAGTATTCAGACGCTTTCAGCCTTAGCTCACACGGAAGGTTGAACTGTCGAGGTCAACGTTGCGGTCAGGCCGGAGAAAAGGATGTCGAGACCACGTTCGAACTCGGCGGCGCCGTCGTAGGAGGCCAGAACCGGCGCGAGACCGCGCAGGAGCGGGAACTCGCCGATCGGTAACCGATGCAGTCCCAGGCGAAGCAGATCGTCGGTTTCCTCGGGCCGTTCGACGAGTTCCTGTAGTTCGTTGAGGACGTGACCGTGAAGGAAGCCGAACAAGGCCCGGTAGACGTGCAGGGCGTCGGCACCGTTGAGGCCGGCGCGGGTAAGCAGCGTGAGGACGTCTTCGAGTGGACGCAGAGTTCCCAGGGGCCGCAGCCCGAGGGGCGTCGCCAGAGGCCGCGTGACCAGTAACGGGACGACGTGGGGATGATCGAGCGCGAGGCGGCGGAAGCTCCGGGCGACGGCGCGTAGCTGAGTCACCCAGTCACCGTCCGCGGTATCGACGACGAGTTGCTCGAGAACAATCTCAACGATGCCATCGAGGAGAGCGGACTTGTTCGGCGCATGCCGGTACAAGATCATCGGATCCCGGCCGAGAGCCTTGCCGAGGCGTCGCATCGTGAGTCCCTCGATGCCGTCGCGGTCGATAATAGCCAGCGCGCACGAAAGAATCAGCTCCCTGGTCAGCAAACCACTTCCAGAATCGTCGGCCTCGGGGTCGGCCGTGCGACGAGCGGGCACCTTCGCCATCACAGATTCCTCTCGTTCCCCTCTACTGTAGGCCTAACGCGTAGGTCTACACCGTTGACAACCCGCGTGCTTCAGCGTTGACTAGGTACTACAACGTAGGCCCGGGAGGCCGCCATGATCATTATCTTCGGACTCGTCATTCTGCTCGCCGCCGTGATAATCGGGCTCGCGGGCGTGTTGATCAACAGCGGCGACGCGCACGCCCTGACCGACGATTTCGCGGTGTTCGGTTACCACGTCACCGGGTCCACCGGAACCCTGTTTCTCTACGGCATCGTCGTCGGCGCGGTCGGCCTGCTCGGACTGAGCCTGCTTCTAGCCGGCGCTCGGCGGACTTCCCGTCGCGGCCGCCTCGCCCGCCACGACCTGAAGGATTCTCGCCGCGAAACAGCCGATGCCTATCAGGACCGGGACCGCCTAGCCGAGCAGCGCGACGTGGCCGCCGCGGACCCGGCGACAGTCGACACGACCGCGCACAGTCCAACTCCCCGTGTCCAGCGAGACGGGCGACGTGACTGGCGTCACCCGTTCGGCCACCGCTCGGATAGAGTCGCCACCAACCACGGCGTCACTCCTTAAGCAGGGGATGGCACCGCGATCGCTGTGCCCGACATGTCCGAGCCAGGCGAAACACCAGAAAAGAGACACCGGTCATGAGCATCGGTAAGTAGCATTCTCATTCTGCCGAGGCCACGAAGGGTTCGGTGAAGAAGGTGTTTGGCAGAGCCAGCCACGACCGCAGCCTCGAAGCCGAGTTGATCGGCCCTTCGGCCGCAACTTACTCTTTCCCGCCCTTACGCCGATGGCGACGAACGCTCACAGCGAACCTGACCGCGAAACTGCTGCGGAACGTGTGGGCGTACGTAGTGATCTTCTGCGGGCACTTCCCGGACGGCGCCGAAAAGTTCACCGTCACGGAACTCGAGAACGAGACACGGCCGGAGTGGTATCTGCGGCAGATGCTCGGCGCGGCCAACTTCCGTGCCGGCCCGGTGATGGCGTTTCTCAGCGGCAACTTGTGCTACCAGATCGAGCATCATTTGTTCCCCGACCTGCCCAGTAACCGCTACGCAGAAATCTCCACCAAGGTGCACGCATTGTGCAAGAAATACGACCTGTCGTACACCACTGATCCCTCGGTCGGCAGTATCTGCTGACGCTGCGCACCATCCACAAACTCGCACTGTCCGACCGGTTTCTGCGTGCGACCGCCGACGACGCCCCCGAGACGGCCTCCGAAGTGAAATTCCGCGCCGTGCATGTGCCGGTCGCGGCGACTCCGGCTACGCGCATCGGGCTACGCACAGCACTACGAACCCTACGCACGAACCGTCGCAACGCCCGGGAGAGCAGCCACTGCTCAGCCCGGGCGCCGCGAACCTACGGTGCCGCCGGTCAGACCACGGACACCGCATCAGCGGCGTCGACCGCGGGGTAGATGGGGTACTCCACACCGGACAGGTACTGGACAGTGCGCACCACCTGGCACGAGTATCCGAACTCGTTGTCATACCAGACGTAGAGGATGGCAGTGTCGCCGTCGACGATCGTCGCGTTCGCGTCGACGATGCACGCGGCGCGCGAACCGATGAAGTCGCTGGACACGGCATCGGTTGCAGCGGTGTAGTCGAGGTTCCGGCTCAGCGCTCCGGTGAGCGACTCTTGGCTGAGATGCGCGAGCACCTCCTCCCGGGTGGTCTCACGACCCAGCTGAAGGTGGAGGATCGCGACGGACACGTCCGGAGTGGGAACGCGGATCGAGTTGCCGGTGATCTTCGCCTTCAGCTCGGGGAGCGCCTTGGCGACCGCCGACGCGGCTCCGGTCTCCGTGAGCACGAGGTTGAACGGCGCCGAACGACCACGACGGTCGGCCTTGTGGTAGTTGTCCAGGAGGTTCTGGTCGTTGGTGAACGAGTGCACGGTCTCGACGTGTCCTCGGGACACACCGAATTCGTCGTCCATGGTCTTCAGCGGCGGGACGATGGCATTGGTGGTGCAGGACGCGCACGACACGATCTGCTCGTTCGGGTCGAGGTCGCGGTGATTGACGCCATGCACGATGTTCGGGACGTCTCCCTTGCCGGGAGCGGTGAGCACCACCTTCGCGACACCGGGGCGGAGGTGCTTCGACAGGCCGTCGCGGTCGCGCCAGATTCCGGTGTTGTCGATCAGGATGGCGTTGTCGATGCCATGCTCGGTGTAGTCGAGGCTCTCCGGGTCGTTGCTGTAAATGAACTTGATGACGTTGCCGTTGGCGATCAACGTGTTTTTGTCGGTGTCGACCTTGATCGTGCCGTTGAACTGCCCGTGGACGGAGTCACGGCGCAGCAACGATGCGCGCTTGATCAGATCGTCGCTGCCACCCTTGCGGACCACCACGGCACGCAGGTTCAGCCCGTTGCCCGAACCGGCCTTCTCGATGAGCAGTCGAGCGACGAGGCGACCGATACGCCCGAATCCGTACAGGACCACGTCCTGCGGCTGCGCGGGACTCGTGTGGGCGCCGCCGACCAGGTCGGCGAGGCTCCGTGCAACGAACTCCGGGACCGTTGCTCCGTCACCGTTGGCGCGATAGGCCATCACCAGCAGTCCGAGATCGACCTTCGAGGGCCGAAGGTCGAGGTGAGTCAGCGCTTCGAGGAAGGGGAACGTCTCCTCGACGGACAGTTCGTCGCCGCTGATCTGCCGGGCGAAACGATGGGTCCGCAGAATACTGATGACCGACTTGTTCACCAGGGAGCGGCTGTGAAGCAAGATCGTCACCGAGCGTCTGCGGTGCAGGCCGCCGATGATCGGGATCATCGCCTCCGCGAGAGCTTCCTCGGAGTTCCACTGGGCCAGTTCCACTGTGCTCACTGCGCTTGTCTGCCTTCCCGGCTCATGTGTCCTTGGATCGGATGCCGGCGAGCGCACACCCTTCCACCAGCAGTGACCTGGATCACCGGAGCCGGTTTCGTGACTCGCGGACACCGGCGCGCCCGACGCCTCATCATAAGGAAGCGTTTCTTCGGGCCGACAAGCCGGTCGCCGAAGCGTCCGGCGGGACGAGCATCCGGCCAGGCAAAAGGCCGAGTACAGGACGAGAGAGGGGCGCGGCAGCAAGCAGGCAAGCTGCTGGCACTATCGCAAAACTACCCCCGCGCCATGTCCACGAACTTGGACAGGTGGAGCTGGTGCGCCACGGTGATGGTGGCGGTGGGGCCGTTACGGTGTTTGCCGAGGATCAGGTCGGCTTCGCCGCCGCGGGGGTCGTCGCGTTCGGTGGCGTCGGGACGGTAGAGCAGGATCACCATGTCGGCGTCCTGCTCGAGGGAGCCGGATTCACGAAGGTCGGCCACCTGAGGACGCTTGTCCTGGCGCTGTTCGGGGCCACGGTTGAGCTGGCAGATCGCCACCACCGGAACCTCGAGTTCCTTCGCCAGAAGCTTCAGGCTACGGGAGAATTCGGAGACTTCCTGCTGACGGGATTCGACCTTCTTGCCGGAACTCATTAGCTGCAGGTAGTCGATGACGATGAGCTTGATGTCGTGCTTCTGCTTGAGCCGCCGGGCTTTTGCGCGGATCTCCATCATGGTGAGGTTGGGCGAGTCGTCGATGAAAAGCGGCGCCTCACTGATCTCGCTCATGCGCCGGGCGAGCTTCGTCCAGTCGTCGTCCGTCATCTTGCCGGAACGCATGTCACCGAGCTTGATCTTCGCCTCCGCCGACAGCAGACGCATGACGATCTCGGTCTTGCTCATCTCGAGCGAGAACATAACGCTGGCCATGCCGTGCTTGACCGAGCACGAACGCAGGAAGTCCATGCCGAGCGTGGAGTTGTGCGTGGGAATCATCGAACGACCGGCGAGGTACAGATGATCGGCGTTGTCTACCTCGACGCAGCGCACGGGAACGCTGTCGACCTTGCGCACATCGACGATGCGCCGCGATCGGTGCACATCACCACGGAATTGCTTGTGGCGGAGGGCCTTCCGGTGCACCTGGAACACGTCATCGTCAGCGTAGAAGGCGACGCCACTTTCCGCGCGGTGGCAGTCGTATCCCAGACCGACGACGAGTTCGGCGACATCGTCCGACAGCGATGGGTCGCGGGTATCGAGACGAATTTCGCCGTCTGCCGCGACGGACGCGGCGGTGTCGAGCATCCCGGCCAGCAATTCGCGGCGTTCGGACTCGGAGCCGCGGAGCAGTTCCGCCGGGATCCTCTTGTTCTCGGCCTGAACGACGAGATCGGCCACACCGACGCGCAGCTCGGGATCAACGGTGGCGCCGACCGTCAGCGAGGCCCCCAATGCGTACGGGCCGACAGGCACATTCGACGAAGCGAACTGCAACGCGCCAGTATTTGCCACGTGATGACGGGCGCCGATCGAGTCGGCGATCTCACCGGTGGTCCGGACAGCGCTATGCCCGTCGATGTCCGTCAGCCACTGATGCTGCTCGTCGGCGACGAGGACGGTTCCGTCGGAGAACTCCACCTCGTAGCAGGGGCGGTCGTTCATGACCTCGGTGGCGGCGACGACCCGGGTGGGCTTGCCGTCGGCGTCGATGAGGTGATCGCCCACTCGGACGTCGCCCATGGTGGTCCAGCCGGTGGGGGTAGGCAGGGGAGTGTCGAGCGCCAGCGCCTTACCCACACCGGGCCGCGCTGCGACGATGATCATCTGTCCTGGGTGTAGGCCGTTGGTGATTTCGTCGAGTTCGACGAAGCCGGTGGGCACGCCCAGGGAGATGCCGCCGCGGCTGGCGATGGAGTCGATCTCGTCCATCGTGGGCTGCAGGAGTTCCTCGAGGGGGACGAAGTCCTCGGTGGTGCGGCGTTCGGTGACCTCGAAGATCTCGGCCTGTGCGCGGTCGACGACCTCGGCGACGTCCTGCCCGTCGGCGCCGGTGTAGCCGTACTGGACGATGCGGGTGCCGGCATCGACGAGGCGCCGCAGGATGGCTTTCTCGGCGACGATCTCGGCGTAGTAACCGGCGTTAGCAGCCGTGGGCACGGTCTGGGTCAATGTCACCAGGTAGGAAGCACCACCCACCCGGCGGAGCTCACCACGACGGTCCAGTTCCGCCGACACCGTCACGGGGTCGGCGGGCTCACCGCGGCTGTAGAGGTCGAGGATCGCGTCGTACACGGACTGATGGGCGGGACGGTAGAAGTCGCCGGGACGAAGCACCTCGAGCACGTCGGCGATGGCGTCCTTGCTGAGTAGCATGCCGCCGAGGACCGACTGCTCCGCCGCCATGTCCTGAGGTGGCTGGCGACCGAACTCTTCACCGGGTTCCGCGTCGGGCGGCCCCGGGTATTCGGAACGGCCCCGATCGTCTACTACAGCCACTCGACCGACCTTCCCCATCACTGTTGCGCCGCTCGGAAACTGCAGTCCCCGTGGTGCACGAACCTTTTGTACTCGGCCCTACCGACAACCTTCGCAGGCTCTTCGCGAGAGCCGGCTCCGGAATCGTGAGACACGCCGGGACGACGTTAGGGATTAGCCAAGCCGTGTACAAACCAGCCTGTGTACACAGCTGGGGACAAAATGTGGAAACCGCTGGGTACGTTTGTTAACCCCATGGGGATAACCTGAGGATAAGTACCCACCACATTCCCATACCCACAGATCAGTGCCGTTTTTCACGCTTTCCCCACTGTGGATGAAAACCCGTTCGGCGTGTCTCTCGCGTCGACGAGTCGGGCGTGTTGAGTTCGTCTCCACCGCGCACGCGTATGATCCAGGTCACTCGACGCAGAATGCGCGGCTAACTTCCAGACACACCGTGGAATGCATGGCCCCGCGCAGTTTCACGACCCAAGATGTCCGAGAAATCCGCATGGACAGACGCGGGCCCCCACACGCCTAAGCGCGCGGGGGCCCGTGCAGCGAACGAGTCGACTAGGCGGCGACGACGTTCAGGTGGAACTTGGCAACCACGTCGGGGTGCAGGTTCACGACGATGGCATGCTTGCCGGTCGCCTTGATGTGAGCCTTCGGCAGCTCGAGGCTGCGCTTGTCGACGACGGGTCCGCCTGCGGCCTTGATGGCACCGGCGACATCAGCCGCGGTGACCGAGCCGAACAGCTTGCCCGAGTCACCGGCGGTCTTGACCGTCAGCGACACGTTCTCGAGACCTTCGATGGCAGCCTTGAGCTCCTTGGCATGGTCGAGGCCACGCACAGCGCGAGCTTCCTGAGCACGACGGATGCCCTCGACCTGCTTCTCGGCGCCACGGCTGGCAACGATCGCCAGGCCGCGGGGCAGCAGGTAGTTACGGCCGTAGCCGTCCTTGACCTCGACGGTGTCGCCAGGCGCACCGAGGTTGTCCACGTCAGCGGTGAGGATGAGCTTCATGTCTTCCCTCCCTTTCCTTAGCGAGCCACGGTGGCGTAAGGCAGCAACGCCACCTCACGTGAGTTCTTGACGGCAATGGCAACGTCGCGCTGGTGCTGGACGCAGTTGCCGGTGACACGGCGCGCGCGGATCTTGCCGCGGTCGCTGACGTACTTACGCAGAAGCGTCGTGTCCTTGTAGTTGATCTGCGTGTTCTTTTCTTTGCAGAAAGCGCAGACCTTCTTCTTCATTACCTTGTCGCGCAAGGGCGGCTTCGGCATTTGTTCGCTCTTTTCTGGATGTTCCGATCAGGTACGGATCAGAACGGGGGCTCGTCGCTCCCACCGCCAGAGCCTCCGAAGGAGCCGGACGCCTGCGGCGCACTACCCCACGGATCGTCTCCGCCAGTGTTGGATTGCGGACGTCCGCCGCCTGAACCGCCGGAGGAACCGAAGCCACCACCGCCGCCGCCACCACGGTTGGCCTTGTTGACCTTGGCCGTGGCGTACTTCAGCGAGGGGCCGATCTCGTCGACCTCGAGCTCGACGACAGTGCGCTTTTCACCTTCACGAGTTTCGTAGGAGCGCTGCTTGAGCCGGCCACTCACGATTACTCGCGAGCCGCGGGTCAAGCTCTCCGCCACGTTCTCGGCTGCTTCGCGCCAGATGTTGCAACGCAGAAACAGCGCTTCGCCGTCTTTCCATTCATTGGTCTGACGGTCGAAGGTGCGGGGCGTGGACGCAACGGTGAAGTTCGCGACCGCGGCACCCGCGGGGGTGAATCGAAGCTCCGGATCAGCCGTCAAGTTTCCGATGACGGTGATGACGGTGTCGCCTGCCATATGGTTCCTCCTGCAGAATGTGGAGTTCGGTTGGTCACGAGCCTAGGGCTGGTGGCCGACAGAAATCACTTGTTGTGGCGCAGAACCTTCGTACGCAGCACCGACTCGTTCAGACCCAGCTGACGGTCGAGCTCCGCAACGGTGGCGGGAGTAGCGCTGATATCGATCACCGCGTAGATGCCTTCGCTGTGCTTCAGGATCTCGTAGGCGAGACGACGCTTACCCCAGACATCGACCTTGTCGATTTTGCCGCCGTCCTGGCGAACAACATTGAGGAACGTATCCAGCGAAGGAGCGACAGTGCGCTCGTCCAGGCTGGGGTCAAGGATGACCATCAATTCGTAATGACGCATAAGACCTCATCACCTCCTATGGACTAGTGAAACGGCCACGGGCTGTCCGTGGCAGGAGGGTCGTTGCGTCAGCAACCTTTGCAGGCTACATGACGAGCCCCTGACCAGCGAAATCAGAGCGCAGGTGTGGCAGCGGTCGCGACGGGGTATCAGGCGGGAACGTCGACAACGGGAGGCACGCATGACATCGGACAAGAAGTTCGACAAGGGCGACGAGGTCGAGTGGAAAACGCACGGCACCACCACGTCCGGCAAGGTCGAGGAGAAGATCACGGAGGATACCGAAGCCGCCGGACGGACGGTGCGCGCCTCCGAGGACGACCCGCAGTACCGGGTGCGCAGCGACAAGAGAGGGAAGGACGCCGTCCACAAGCCGGATGCACTCGACCGGAAGGACGACTGACGATGGCGGACGACGAGGAAACGTGGAAGGAATTCCGCGACGCCGTCAACATGACCCCGGGCGAACTCGAGAAGTGGCTCGAGACGGAGGAGGCGAAATCCGTCGGCCAGAAATCGGGCGGCGGCGAGTCGACCGGGCACGCCAGCGGCCGGCGGATCGTCGAGGTGACCCGGACGAAGAGGGCCGACCTCGAGCAGCCCGACTACGAGCACATGCGCAAGGTCGTCGGATACGTGCACCGGCACCTCGCGCAGAGACCGTCCGGTGACGTCCGGGACACCCACTGGCGCTACTCGCTGATGAACTGGGGCCACGATCCGCTGAAGGAGTGACCCGGTTTGTCGTCGCACAGGGGGCCCGGCGCGCCCTAGTGTGGATTCATGCACATCGGAGCTCGGCAGGGAACGTCGATCACGGCGGTCGTCGTCGGGTTGTGTGGCCTGTCCATGCTCGCCGGATACCTGAACAAAGCCCGGTGCACGGGGGCGCCGTTCGACGCCGCGGGCCGCAGCCTGATCTTCGACCGCATCAAGGACACCCAGGTCTGCTACTCCGACATCCAGTTCCTGTGGGTCGGGCGCGACATCAACCTGCACGTCTTCCCGTATGTCAGCGGGGGAATCAATGCCGACGGCATGCTGACCGGCGGCACCGTGGAGTATCCGGTTCTCAGCGGGATCCTCATGTGGCTGGGCGGAATCGGTTCGCACACCGACGCCGATTTCCTTCTGCATTCGGCCCTGATCCTCGCACCGTTCGGTCTGCTCACCGCCTGGATGCTGGGTCGTCTCGGTGGTTGGTGGGCACTGCTGTGGTCGGCCACCCCGCCGCTCACGCTCTACGCATTCCACAACTGGGAACTTCCGGTTGTGGCCACATCGGTGGCCGCCATCTTCGTGATGAGCATCGAGCGTTTCCCCCTCCGCTCCCGCGCGGTGGTCGCCGCGGTCCTCCTTGCCGTGGGGTTCTGCCTGAAGCTGTACCCCGGCGCGTTCGTCCTTCCCCTCATTGCGTATGTCCTCACCCAGAACCGCACGGCGGACCGCCGGTACGACGTCCGGGGCGCCTTCACGGTCGCGGCCGCCGCGATCGGCACGGTGGTCGCCGTCAATCTGCCGTTCGCCCTCATCTCCTACAGCGGCTGGCGGGCGTCGTTCACCTTCCAGGAGAACCGTCAGGCCGACATGACCACCAACTCCATCTGGTATTGGGGTCTGCGGCCACACTTCGGCACGATCGGCCTCGACACCCCCGTGCCTGCCTACGACCAGACGGTCGGTCTCCTGTCGCCGCTTCTCGTCTGCGCTGCCTTCGCGCTCGCCCTGCGTCTGGGCTGGCTGCGGTTCCTGCGGAACGGCACCTTCCCGTGGATCGCGGTCAGCGCCGCCATGCTGTGTGGATTCCTGTTGCTGCACAAGGTGCATTCCCCGCAGTACACACTGTGGCTCATCCCGTTCTTCGTGCTGCTGCGGGTGCCGTGGGGACTGGTGGCGGCCTATCTGGTGGCCGACCTGGCGATGGGTATCGGCGTTTTCAAGTACTTCGGTGCGCTGGCCGCGGGGGAGGACCCGCACACCTTCGAGTGGCTGGTGCAATTCGGCGTGTGGGGACGGGCCGGGTTACTGGTGGTGCTGTTCTTCGTGTTCCTCCGGGCGCCCCTCCGACGGACCTCGCCGACCACGCACCCGGACGACGACGCCGAACTCGCCCTCACCAAGTCACCGGAGCCCGCCAGATGAGCGAGTCCTGGTTTGCCCGGCCCACCCTGACCGGAACCCACGTCCGTCTCGAGCCACTGTGCGACGACCACGTCGACGCGCTGCTCACGGCCGTCGACGACCCGCGAATCTTTCACTGGACCTCGGTGGACATCTCCGACCGGAAGGATGCAGCGACATTCGTCCGAACCGCGAACGAAGACCCGACGCGACTCGCCTACGCACAGATCGACCTGGCCACCGGCATCCTCGTCGGGTCCACCTCCTACTACCTGATCGATCCGCGGAACCGTTGTCTCGCGATCGGGCACACCTGGCTGTCGCGATCCGCGCAGGGAACGCTGATCAACGCGGACTCGAAGCTGCTCTTGCTTCGCCGCGCCTTCGAGGACCTCGGCGCGGTGCGCGTGGAATGGCACACCGACGAACGCAACGCCCACTCCCGCGGTGCCATCGCGAAGTTGGGCGCCGAGTTCGAAGGCATACTGCGTAAACATCGAAGACGGCGTGACGGTTCCTGGCGCAACACGGCACTGTTCTCCATGACCGACGACGACTGGCCACGCGTGTGCCCCCGACTCCAGGCGAGAGTCGAGGGCTGACGCTGCGGTGATCACACCACGGGCGCGGCGGACGAGATCTTCCTGACGAATTCGATTACTGCCGACCGCATTTCGCTACTACGCGGAACAGCACCGGACATCCAGAAGGCTCCGTGGACAAGTCCGTCGAACCGGATGACCTCGGTGTCGACGCCCGCGTTCCGCAGGAGACCGGCGTATTCTTCGGCCTCGTCACGGGCCACCTCGTTCTCAGTGGTGAGCACGAGCGCCGGTGGCAGCCCAGACAGACTGGCGGCACGACTGGGCACGGCGTACGGATTGCCGGCGTCGTCCGGCGACGACAGGTAGTGACTCCAGAACCAGTCGAGGTCACCGGCGGAAATGACGTAGCCCTCGGCAAACTCCTCACGTGAGGGCAGTGTCGCGTGCGGATCGATCACGGGGTAGACGAGAACCTGGCCTCGCACCCGGGGGCCGTCTTCGTCACGGGCCCGCAGCGCGGTGACTGCGGCCAGGTTCCCGCCCGCGCTGTCACCCATCACGATGACGTTGCCGGGGTCACCGCCGTAGCCTTCCACATTGTCGGACACCCAGCGCAGTGCCGCAGATGCGTCGTCGGCAGCGGCGGGGAAGCGATGCTCCGGTGCGCGGCGGTAGGTGGCGGCTACCACGATCGCGCCGGTGCCGTTCGCGACGGCGCGCGCCGGTTCGTCGATGACATCGAGGTCACCGGCGACGAACCCACCGCCGTGGAAGTAGAGAACGACGGGGTGTGGCGACGGCCCGGTGGGGACGTAAACCCGCAGCGGCAGTGTTGTTCCGGCGCTGTCGTAGTGCGCGTCTTCGACGCGGTCGACCGGTTCGGGTGGCGCCTGCAGTCCCGTGAAAGTCGACACGACTGCGCGGGCCTCCTCCACGGACATCTCCGCAAATGGCTTCATACCTTGTGCTCGTAGTCCGGCGATCAGTTCTGCTGCGTTGGCGTCGAGTGCCATGCGACTCTCCTCTGTGTGATGGTGTTCGGGATCGGTGGTTCGGTTCAGGAAACGGTGACGGGTGAATCGATGCGGGTGAGAGTGAAACCCGCATAGCCGTCGGCGACGACCTCCGCGCAGGTGGCGCGATAAGCAGGAGCTCCGCCGAGGTAGACCATGCACGCCCTCGGCTTACCGGGAATATTCGCACCCATGTACCACGAGTTCGTCTCCGGCAGCAGGGTCTGATTGGCGATGTCATTGGTCAGTGCGCCCCAGGACTTTTCGGCTTCTCCGGTGGGCTCGATGACATCGAGCCCACGCTGCTTGAGGTAATCGATCGCATCGGTAGCGAAGTCGACGTGGTCCTCGATGGCGAGCGGCATGTTGTAGAGCACCGACGGCGACTGCGGGCCGGTGATGAGGAACAGGTTCGGGAACTCGTGGACCATGATGCCGAGATAGGTCGTGGGGCCGTGCTCCCACTTCTGGGCCAACGGCAGGCCACCCCGACCGCGGATGTCCATGGCCATGAGGGGACCGGTCATCGCGTCGAATCCGGTCGCCAGAACGATCGTGTCCACCTCGTAGACGCGGTCACCCACCCGCACACCGGTAGCGGTGATCTCGTCGATCGGCGTGGTCTTCACGTCGACGATGTTCACGGTGTCCCGGTTGAACGCCTCGTAGTAGTTGGTCTCCAGGGGAGGGCGTTTGGTGCCGTACGAGTATCCGGTCGGTGCCAGCTTGGCGGCCTTATCGGAGTCCTGGACGCGCTCGCGGATCCGGTCGCGAATGTAATCGGCGATCGTGTCGTTGGCCTTCTTGTCGAACAGGATGTCCTGATAGGAGTCGATGAACAGCCGGAAACCGCCGGCGTTCCAGCGAGCGTCGAATGTGCGGCGCCGTTCTTCCGCGTCGACGGCGAGCGCCGACGGCTGGACCTGATCGAAGGGCACGCCGAGGAAGTGGTTGCGGGCCGCGTTCCGCACCTTGCCGTAGTTGCGTTTGATCTCGGCGACTTCGTCCGAGTCGCTCGGGCCGTTGCCGAGAGGTGTCGCAAAGTTGGGTGTGCGCTGGAAGACCGTCAGTTCGGCTGCCTCCTGAGCAATGAACGGGATCGCCTGGATGCCACTGGCTCCGGTACCGATCACCGCGACCCGCTTGCCGGTGAAGTCAGCGCCCTCGTGCGGCCAGTTACCGGTCATCAGCACCTCCCCGCGGAAGCTGTCGATGCCGCCGAACTCCGGCGTCTTCGGCACGGACAGGTTGCCGGCCCCGGAAATGAAGTAGCGGCTCCGCACTATCTCGCCGGTGTCGGTGTGCACGGTCCACAGCGAGTTCTCGTCGTCCCAGTGGACACCGACCACCCGCGTGCCGAAGGTGATGTCCTTGCGTAGATCGAAGCGGTCCGCGACATGCTCGAGGTAGCGGAGAATCTCCGGCTGGCCGGCGAATTTCTCACTCCACTGCCACTCCTGCTGGAGGTCCTCGTCGAACGAGTAGGAGTAGTGGATGCTCTCGATGTCGCAGCGCGCACCCGGGTACCGATTCCAGAACCAGGTGCCGCCGACGTCGGAGCCGGCCTCGAAGACGCGGGTCGACAGCTGCATCGTGTCGCGCAGCTTGTGGAGCGCGTAGAGGCCGGCGAACCCGGCACCCACGACAACGACGTCGACATCGGGAGAAGAAATGGGCTGTGACATGGTGATGGGCTCCTCGTAGACGTGCGGTCCCGGCGGGACTCGAGCGGGTAACCGGGGTATGCAACGACAATGGCCCACGTCACATCACCCCCACACGGGGTAAAACACCCCCTTCGTTACCTGTGTTGGCCGTCACATCACCGCGGGGTAGGTTCGTCCCACACCTGGTCACTCCGGGATGGGAGGCATCCACTGACCCGCAGCAGAGAACTGAAGAGATCGATGACCAGCTTCATCGGTCGACGACGCGAGATCGAGGAAGCCCGCGCACGCCTACAGCAATCTCGGCTCGTATCGCTCCTGGGTGTCGGCGGCGTCGGTAAGACACGGTTGGCCGAGGAGCTTGCCGTGCGGTCCGCCCGCGCCTTCCGCGACTCCGTGCGGTGGATCGATCTCGCTTCCGTGCGGCAGCCCGAGGCCGTGCCGTCCGCCGCGGCCGTCGCCCTCGGAGTGACCGACCAGTCGAGCCGAGCGGTCATGGACAAGGTGATCGATCACGTGCAGTCGCGGCACATGCTGATCGTTCTCGACAACTGCGAACACCTGCTGTCCGCTGCAGCCGAATTGGTGAGCACAGTCCTCGCGGCGGCGCCGGAGGTACGAATCGTCACGACGAGCCGCGAACCACTCTCCATCGCCGGTGAGTACGTCTATATGCTTCCGCCCCTGAGCACCCCAGGGGAGATCGAAGACTGCCGGGCCGCCGACATCGCGCACTTCGAGTCGGTGTCGCTACTCGTGGAACGCGCGCAAAGCGTGGTCGCCGACTTCCAACTCACCGACATCAACGCCCGTGCCGTCGCCCAGCTGTGCAACCGGCTCGACGGCATCCCGCTCGCGATCGAACTCGCCGCGGCGCGGTTGCGGTCGCTGTCGCCGTCCCAGCTCGTCGAACGCCTCGACAAGAGGTTCGCACTCCTCACCGGCGGCGACCGGGGGGCGATGCCCCGGCAGCAAACGCTGCGCGCCCTCATCGACTGGAGTTTCGAACTCTGTTCCGACACCGAGCGGTTGCTGTGGGCGCGGCTCTCCGTCTTCTCGGGTAGTTTCGATCTCGATGCCGCGGAGGCAATCTGCGGATTCGGAGATCTGTCGGACACCCCGGTCATCGACGTCCTCGACCGGCTCATCGGCAAATGCCTTGTCGCCGTCGACCGTACGACCGAGCAGCTGCGCTACTCGCAGTTGATGACCGTGCGTGAATACGGTCATGAACTTCTCGAAAAGAGTGGCGACAGCGAGAATTTATTTCACCGCCATCTCGAGCACTACTCGACGCGAGCCGACCGTTCGTCGATCCACTGGTGTGGGCCAGGACAATCCGAGATACTCGCCGGACTCCGCATCGATCACCCCAATTTCGTCGCGGCACTCGACTGGTCGCTTCGGGACGCTTCGCTGCGGGCCGCCGCGGCGCGGCTGGCCGTCGCGCTGCGCTACCACTGGATCGCGGGCGGCTACCTGTCGGACGGCCGGACCCGACTCGAACGGATCCTCCAGCACCTCACCGCGCCCACCCGCGAGCGGGGGGATGTGCTCTGGGTGACCGCCTGGACCGCCCTCATCCAGGGTGATCATGACGCTGCCCTCGCACACCTCGACGAGTGCACCGATCTCGCGACCGCACTGGGCGACGATCGGCTGCGGGCACACGCCGACCACTGGCGCGGCATTCATGCCGTGTTCTCCGGCAAACCCGCAGATGCCATCCGCCTGTTCCATGACGCCATCGCCGTTCACCGCTCGGTGGGCGATCTCGCGTCCGTGCTGACCGCATCGTTCGAACTGGGCATGGCTCAAACCTACGACGGTCAGCTCGACAGTGCCCTCCGGACGTGCGGTGAGGTGATCGCGGTAGCGGACGCACACGGTGAGAAGTGGAACAAGGCCTACGCCCTGTGGGTGTCGAGCGTCGCGTACTTCCACCTCGGCCGCCACGATGACGCCGTCGAGGCGGCCGAGCAGGCATTGCGCATTCAGCACGACTTCAAGGACAAAATCTGCACAGCCCTGTCCATCGAGCTGCTGTCGTGGGTGGCGGCGTCCAGCGGGGATGCCGGCGCAGCAGCCACACTCAGCGGTGCGGCAAAGGGGGTGTGGCGCCGGCTCGGCACGTCCGTCGTGGCGTTCGGTCCGCACATCACCGAGGACTCACTGACTTCGGAGCACAAGGCAGCTCGCACAATCGGAGCGGACGAGTTCGCCCGGCTCGCGGCACCCGCGGTCGGGCTGACCATCGATCAGGCCGTCGACCTGGCCCTCGGTACCAGGCCGGACGCAGCGCCGACGCCACCCGCGGAAGCCTCACCGCTGACCCGTCGGGAGCAGCAGATCGCCGAACTCCTCGCCGAAGGGCTCAGCAATCGTCAGATAGCCGACGCACTGGTGATCTCACGGCGTACCGTCGACGGCCACGTCGAACACATCCTCGACAAGCTTGCCGTCAGCTCGCGCACCCAGGTCGCGGCCTGGGTCGCGGCCCGTGCACACCCACGCATCGGGCAGGCCGGCGGATAGCCGGAACGTAACCACCATCTGCTCGAAAGGTGGTGTACGTCCAGACATCTCGGCGGGTCTATACTCCACGACGGCGCCCACGGTGGTGGGCTTAACCACGGGGAGGCATGCATGACGGCGCAGCATCAGGACACCTCGGCAGACTTCGACGGCCCGCTGGCGCCGCCGCCCGCAAGCAGTCTGCCACTTGCAATCCTGGCGGTGGTCGCCTTCGTTCCGTTCGGCATCGTCGCTCTACTCCGCGCGCTCTCCGTCCACCGACTGTGGGAGCAGGGGGAGTACGACCGTTCGGTGCGGGCCGCCGCCGACGCCCGCCAGTGGTCGATCAGAGCCATTTCGCTCGGCGTCTCTATCGCCGTGTTCCTCGTCGGCGCCGCGTACGTGCTCGCGAACCCCTAGCCGCTCGTCGTCCAGGTTTCCTGGGCTGGTGCATTTTTCGACGCTCGCGGCCGCAACCAGACCGGCAACCAGCGCGGCTGTGCGTCCGGTGCCTGATCGAGTACCCCACCCGAGGGGTCGTCGATGAACCCGTACCGCACGAGGTCCTCGTCGGGCCGGTAGATCTGACGGATGATCAGAACGCACAGTGCAACCACCGCGACATCACGAACCACCACCGCGGAGGTGAACCATTGCTCGGGAAGACCTTTGTTGGAGACGCCGAGGTAGTACATCATGCGGGGCACCCACACCAGGGCGTCGACGGTCATCCACGCGAGAAGAATTCGACGGTGCGGCAGGGCGAGCACAGCCAACGGGACGAGCCACAGCGAATACTGCGGACTCCACACCTTGTTGGTGAGAAGGAAACCGGCGACCAGCAGAAAGCACAGCTGGGTCAGCCGGGGACGCTGCGGGGCGGTGAGCGCGACATAACCCACGCCCACACAGACCAGAGCGAACAGCACGAACGACACCGCGTTGAGGATGGTGGGTGCCTGCCCTACCGGGAGAACGCCGTCGAAACCGGTCCACCCAGTAAACGAAGTGACGACGTTGTACAGCGAGTCGGGGTCGGCGCCGCGTTCGGAATTGAGTCTGAAGAATTCGGCCCACCCGCGCGGGAAGAGCAGGGCGATAGGCAGATTGACGGCGAGCCACGTGCTTATCGCGGTCAACGCGGTCATCGACCAGTACCGCGTCTTGCCGGTGCGCACGCACAACACCAGCAGTGGTCCGAGGAGCAGCAGCGGATACAGTTTGGCCGCGCCGCCGAGGCCGAGCAGGACACCGGCGAGCACGGGACGTTTCCGCGACCACGCAAGCAGGCCACCGGTAGCGAAAGCTGTTGCCAGCGGGTCGAAATTGGTGAACGCATGGACGATCACGAGCGGTGAACCGGCCACCAGCGCGGCGTCCCAGACACGGCGACCGGCCAGAAGCGCACTGGCCCAGACGGTGACGAGCCACGCCGCGGCCAGCCCGAGCGCCACCACATTGAAATAGATGGCGACCTGCAGGGCGCCCGGTAGCCAGTGGACGGCGTCCCACGCCTTGGCCACCGCCATGGCGCCGTACTGATACAGACCCGACACCACCGGGTACTCCATGTAGCGGCGCTGCATCTGGCCGTTGCCGGCGTCTTCCTCCCACCACTTCTTGTAGGGGAAGGCGCCCTCGTTCAGCCGTTCGGCCCCATACAGCGGCACGGTGTCGGAGTAACACATCGCGACATATTGCCGGCTACCGCTCCAGTCGAGACCCAGCGCACCGTTCGCGCCCACCGGAGCCTGCTGGATACAGGGCGCCTTGGCGAACCAGCCTAGCGCGAGAAAAACGACCGCCAACAACAGGATCGCCCGCATCGGCGTGAAGAACCGATTGCGCCCCACCACCGCGTGCCGACCCACCGGGCCACCGATCACCCCGGACAGCTCCGACACCAGCGGGTCGGTGCGGCCGGGAACATCCCGCCAGTCCGCCGAACGCTGATCCTCCGCCACTGGTGCGGGCGAGACGAATTCCGCCTCGCCCGCGTCTCGGACGACGTGCGCGTTCGGGTTTTCGGCCACTAGGCGAGGCTACCGGTCGCCGCTAACCCGTCGGAATCTGCCGCTGACCGTTGCCCGCGTTCGGTGGTGTGGTGATCTCCGGTTCGGCCGGCACCACCGGTGCCGGGGTGGTCGGTCTCGGCGCCAGACCCGGAACCGGAATGGTGATGCCGGGCAGGATTTCGACCGGAGACGGCGTCACCACCACAGGCGGCACGAGCTGCGGCGGCAGCTGGAAGGTACTCGTCGGCGGTGCAGACGTCTTGGGAGGCGCCGGGGCGGAGTACGCCGGCAGACCCGACTGGCCTCCGATGGGACCCGGCTTCGGGAACTTCTCGACGGGGGTGCCTTCGAGGGCTCCATCCATCGTGTCCTTCCAGATGTCGGACGGCAGGCCGGAGCCGTAGATCATGGCACCGTTGCTGTTCTCGAGAGCCTGACCATCGGTGGTGCCCACCCAGACCGCTGTGGACAGCGACGGGGTGTACCCCACCATCCAAGCGTCCTTGTTCTGCCCGGTGTCCCCGAGCTGCGCGGTACCCGTCTTGGCCGCGGACGGCCGTCCACCGGCCAGGTTGTGGCCGCGCGAATAACCGGCGATCGGCTCCATCGCGGCCGTCACGTTGTCGGCGACGTCCTTGTCGATGCGCTCCTCGCCCGGATCGACACCGCGGTCGAGCAACACGGTGCCGTCCGCGCTGACCACCTTCTGCACGAAGTGCGGGGCGCGATAGACACCCGACGCCGCCAACGTGGCATAGGAGGACGCCATGTCGAGCACGCGCGACTGGTACTGACCCAGCACGATGCCGTTGTTGGGACCGCTGCCGTCGGGCTCGGTCAGCGTCGGCCCGACACCGGGGATCTCCTCCGGGATACCCGCCCGGTGGGCCATCTCGGCGATCGCCTGCGGCCCGCCGTCGATTTCGAGTTGCTGACGGTAGAAGCTCGTGTTCAGCGACCGCTTGAGGGCCTCGGCGATGGTGCAGGTGCCGCAACCCTCGCCCTCGACGTTGCTGATCGTGATGCCGTTGACTGTGAGCTCCGAGCTGTCGTACATCTGCGACAGCGGGATGCCCTGGTCGAGGGCCGCGGCGAGGCCGAACACCTTGAACGACGAACCGGTCTGCAGTCCGGCGTTGGCGAAGTCGTAGCCGCCGCCGTCCTCGCCTCCGTAGTAGGCCCGTACCGCGCCGGACTTCGGGTCCACGGACACCACACCGGTCCGCAGGTTCTCCGGTTCACCCTCCAGGTTGGAACGCACCGAGTCCACCGCGGCGGCCTGCGCGACCGGGTCGATCGTCGTCGTGATCTGCAGTCCCTCGGTGTTGAGCAGCTGCTCGCTGATTCCGGCGTCACCCAGCTCCCGCAGGACCTGGTTTTTGATCAGGCCTTCCGGACCGGTGTCCTGGTTACCGTTGTCGACCTGGGCGAGGGGCACATAGGGCGGATACTGCATGCCTGCGCGAGCCGACTGCTCGAGCGTGCCTGCGGTGACCATGCCGTCGAGGACGTAGTTCCACCGCGACTGCGCACCCTCGGGATTCGTCTCCGGATCGAGCAGCGACGGCAACTGGATCGACGACGCCAGAACCGCGCTCTCCTCGACGGTGAGCTGGTCGACGGGCTTGTTGAAGTACGCCTTCGACGCCGCCGCGATGCCGTAGGCACCACGGCCGAAGTAGATGGTGTTCAGGTAGGCGGCCAGGATGTCGTCCTTGGACCATTCGCGGGCCATCTTCGACGAGATGACCAGTTCCTTCATCTTTCGCGTCAGCGACCGTTCGGAACCCACCATCGTCTTCTTCACGTACTGCTGGGTGATGGTCGAGCCACCACCTGCGCTGTCCTTACCCAGGACATTGTCGCGGGCGGCGCGGGCGAAACCGCCGACCGAGAAGCCGGGGTTCGAGTAGAAGTCGCGGTCCTCGGCTGCCAGCACCGCGTCCCGGGTGTGCTTCGGGATCTGGTCGAGACTGACCTCGGTGCGGTTACCCTCCGGCGGCACGACCTTGCTCAGCACCGACGTGCCGTCCGCGGCGTAGATAGTGGCCACCTGGTTGGTCTTCAAGTCGCCGGGACGCGGAACTTCCTGCACAACGTAGGCGGCCATGAACAGCAGGATCGGAATGATCAGGCCCAGCGCGACACATGTGTAGGCGGCGCGGCGCACAATCCTCCACCTCGACTTGTTCTTCGCCGGCGGCTTCCGCGGCGGTCCACCCGCGTTGCCTCCCGGCCGGCGACCGCCCGTCGGCGGCGGCCCCGGAGGACGCCCACCAGGGGGTGGCGCACTGCGAGGACCGGCAACCGGACGGCCCGGCGGGGGACCGGGACGGCCCGGCGGGGGACCGGGACGACGCGGCGGCGGCCCCGGAGGACGGCCCCCACCCTGCGGCGGAGGAGGCATACGACGCGGCGGCGGTCCGGGAGGACGGCCGCCGCCCTGCGGCGGGGGAGGCATACGGCGCGGTGGCGGCCCACCTGCAGGCTGTCCGCCGCGGGGTGGTGGACCTCCGGGGCGCCCCTGTGGCGGGGGGCCACTCGGTCGTCTCGGTCCGTTCGGTCGATCACCCGGGGCGTTGCTGCGGGGGGAACTCACGTACAAATCTCCAGTGGTTGTGGACCTGTTTCAGTCCGGCGTCACGTCAGTGGGCAGCCTTCGGCCCTCGTCCGTGTTCGGGCGTTCTATTCGCTCGCGGTCCGCCGACTCGGCGGCCGAGGCCTCGGCGACGATCGCCTCGGCCTCTTCGGTGCGGGCACATTACCGAGAACATAAGACTGAACCAGATGGTTCCAGCTACAGGTTCTGCACACCTCGACCACGTGAACCGAAAACTCCTCCTGAGTGGCTGCGAGACGCACCAGCTCCTCGGCCGTCCGAGCCGAACCCGACACCGGGCCCAGCTTGTCGCCGAAGACCCAGGAAACCAGGGTCAACTGCTCTTTCCGGCAGATAGGGCACACGACGTCACTGCCCTTGCCGTGGAATTTCGCGGCTCGAAGCAGGTATGGGCTGGCATCACAGACCTCCGTGACGCCTGTCCTGCCCGAGTAGACCTCGGCCAGCAGAGACTTGCGCTGAAGCGCGTAGTCCACCACCTGCCGCTGTATCCGCACGGAGACCAGAGTACGTGCGTGGCGTCAGGAGGAAAGGGGTCGGTCGAGTGACGCTGGTCAAACGCCGTTCCCCCACTACGATGCCGATGTGGCCTCCGGACCGTCCTCGCGCACCCGCGCACGCGACCTCGACCGCGTCAATGCGTGCAGCCAGCTCGACGCCGCTTACGCCGACGGACAGCTCGACGCCGGCGAGTACCACGACCGCACCTCGCAGGCCATGTCGGCGAAGACGCTGGCAGAACTGAACCTCCTGATCAGCGACCTGCAATTGCCCGCCAGCCTCACCGATGAAGTACCCGTTCGCTCGGCCCGACCCCCTAGAACAGTTCTGCGGATCGCCGTGGGTATTGCGGCGGCGGTGGGAGCGGGAATTGTTGCAGTCGCACTGACGCAGCACGACGACCCCGAGCCGGCCGGCGGTTCTGTCCCCGTCCAGGTCGAGCGGCCCGTCGGTTTTCCCGTCCAAGAGCCGCCGGTGGCGGTCGCCGACTCGCCGATCACCGGGGTGGTTGAGCCGCTGACACCGGACGGTATCGCTGCGGTGTTCGACGCCTATCAGCGCACGTTCGGCGACCTCACGGCTCATCAGATGGCGCTGTACCCGGGCTATGCCCTCGCAAAGAGAACGGTGGCGGAGGCACCCGGTGAGGCCGACACCTACTCCTTCCGCGGCGGCTTCACCCCGTGGGGACCGCGCAGCGGGCGGTTGCCTGGCACGGCCGACGTCGATCTGCGGCAGGTCGACGTCGCTGCGCTTGGGGCGCTGCTCGGCGATGCTCCTCGGCTCGTCGGCGCCCCCGAAGGCAGCATCGGCCACGTCCTCATTGCCGACGGTGGCAAGGGCCCGACCATGAACATCTACGTCAACGGCGCCGACAACCTCGGGGGCGGGTACGTCAAGGCCGGCCTCGGCGGCGAAGTTCTGCAGATCGTCCCAGCGCAATAGCGGTCCGCACACTAAGATCTCTGCGTGGCCAGCCGATACCCAGCGAACACGCGCGCGCGTGACGTCGACCGCGCCAACACCGCGGCGATACTCGACGGCGCCTTCGGGGACGGACAGCTCAGTCAGGACGAGCACCGGGCCATGTCGGAACTCGCCGCCGGAGCGCGCCCACTCGACGAACTCGAAACCCTCGTCGGCGACCTGCAGCGTCCCGCGGATGCACCGCCCGACGCCAGGCCTCCCCGCGAAACCCGCCGCCACCTGTTCACCGCAGCAGTCGCGGCCGCCGCCGTCATTGCCGCTGTCGGGGCCTTCGCCCTCACCGACAGCGACGACGTGCAGGCCCCCGCACCCGCCGCGCAACCGGCCTCGATTGATCTCGGTGCAGTGGCGCCGTTGGTGATACCGACGCCGGACCTCACCACGCGGGAAGGGATGACCCTCTTCATCGATCAGTACCGCGCCAAGTTCGGTGACACGGTCGTCGACGAGTTGAACCTGTATCCACAACACGCCAACTTCGAGCGCGCACAACCGCTGGAGCCGAATCGGCTGGTCTCGTACGACTACCGAGGCGGGTTCTCGACGTCACGTCCGGCGACCACTCGGAAGGTCGACACCCCGATCATCGACCTCGCGGGCCTGAATGTGGATGCCCTGGCGGACGTCGTGGCGGCGGCGCCCACGGCTATCAATGTTCCGGACGCAAAGGTCGACTACCTCGGAGTCGACACCGACGGCGGCACGCCCATCGTGCGGATCTACGCGAGCAACGACTTCGACGAGAGCGGCATGATCGTGGTCACGCCGGCGGGTTCGGTCCTCCGCGTCTCGCCGTTCAGTGGATAGGACACGATGAACAAGACAAGTCTCGCCGGGCTACGGGCCCGCGACTCCGATCGGGCCGACGCATGCGGAGTCCTCGACGCGGCTCAGGCCGACGGTCAGATCTCGGCTGAGGAACACAGCTACCGCACAGCCCGGGCGATGAGCGCGAAGACCTTCGACGAACTCGACCGGCTCGTCGGTGACCTGCAAATTCCCAGCCGACTGGCCAATGCTCCCGTCGTCCGCCCGAAACAGCGCAGGTCCCGGCGACGGTGGATCGCCGCCGGTGCGATCGTCGCGAGCGCTGCGGTAGTCGGCGCAATCGCGGGGTCGGTCGGGGATGACGCCGGACCGTCGAAGTCGCTTCCCACCCTGACCACCGGCAGCGGGGTTCACTACTTCATCGACGAGTACCGCGCAGAGTTCGGTGACACCATCGCAGATGAGGTCGATCTCTTCCCCGAACATGCCGTTCTCGACCGGCAGGCAACCGGAAACCCGTCCCAGGCCGACCCCTACCACTACGACGGAGAATTCGACAGCTGGGGAAGCGTCTCCACCCGGGACGCCGACGAGCGGTCGTTCGACCTCGCCGCCGTGGACCTTCCGGCCCTCGCGGGCCTGCTGAAAGGCGCACCGGAAAGCGTCCGAGTGCCCAACGGAACCGTGGATCACCTGTCCTTCGGCTTCGAGCCCGGCGAGGAACAAGGGCCGCCGATCATCTCCGTGTACGCGAACAACAAAGCCGGCAACGCCGGATACTTCAACGTCACCTTCGACGGTGAGATCATCGCCGTCTACCCGTTCGGTGACTAGGCGTAGTTCCTACAGAGGTTGGAAACGGCGCGGCTGACCCGCGAACCGGCCGCAGAAGCCACCCACAAAACAATCTGTGACGACTTGTCCCATGTATCGCCCACGCGTATCGTCGTATATATCGGTGCGATATAGTTCGGCATCGCATCACACGGTTAGGTCTGGCGACTCAGGGGGTGGACAAGTGCTCGAATTGGCAATTCTCGGGCTGCTCCACGAGTCACCCATGCACGGATACGAGCTGCGGAAGCGGTTGACGGGACTGTTGGGTGCGTTTCGCGCGTTCTCCTACGGTTCCCTCTATCCCACTCTGCGACGCATGCAGGCGGACGGTCTGATCGCCGAGGACGCAGGTGCCCCGGGCACCGTCAAGCGTCGTGCCCGCCGCGTCTATCAGCTCACGCCGGTCGGCAGGGAGCGGTTCAAGGAACTGGTCGCCGACACGGGTCCGCAGAACTACACCGATGACGGTTTCGGTGTTCATCTCGCCTTCTTCAGCCGCACACCCGCAGAGGCGCGGATGCGCATTCTCGAAGGCAGACGACGCCAGGTCGAGGAGCGCCGGGAGGGGCTCCGCGAAGCCGTGGGACGGGCCAGCGGGTCGATAGACCGCTACACCCGTCAGCTTCACCAGCTCGGTCTCGAATCCAGTGAGCGCGAAGTGCGCTGGCTCAACGAGCTGATCGCCGCCGAGCAATCGACAGCAACACCTAATAAAGAAGGAGAACCCGACCATGGGTGAGAACAGCACCGCGGTGCGCGTGGCCATTGTGGGCGTGGGGAACTGTGCCTCGTCCTTGGTTCAGGGCGTGCAGTACTACAAGGACGCCGACGAGACGGCGACCGTTCCCGGCCTCATGCACGTCAAGTTCGGCAAGTACCACGTTCGCGACGTCCAGTTCGTCGCCGCTTTCGATGTCGACGCCAAGAAGGTCGGATTCGACCTCTCCGAGGCCATCTTCGCCAGCGAGAACAACACCATCAAGATCGCGGACGTTCCGCCGGCCGACGTGCCGGTGCTGCGCGGCCCCACCCTCGACGGCATCGGCAAGTACTACGCCGAGACCATCGAGATCTCCGAGGCCGAGCCCGTCGACGTCGTCAAGGCGTTGAAGGACGCCGAGGTGGACGTGCTGGTGTCGTACCTGCCCGTGGGTTCCGAGGATGCCGACAAGTTCTACGCCCAGTGCGCCATCGACGCGGGTGTCGCGTTCGTCAACGCCCTGCCCGTGTTCATCGCATCCGACCCCGAGTGGGCTGCGAAGTTCAAGGACGCCGGCGTCCCGATCGTCGGTGACGACATCAAGTCGCAGGTCGGTGCCACCATCACCCACCGCGTCATGGCGAAGCTGTTCGAGGACCGCGGCGTGCAGCTCGACCGCACCATGCAGCTCAACGTCGGCGGCAACATGGACTTCAAGAACATGCTCGAGCGGGAGCGCCTCGAATCCAAGAAGATCTCCAAGACGCAGGCTGTGACGTCGAACCTGACCCGCGACCTCGGTCCCGGCAACGTGCACATCGGCCCGTCGGACCACGTCGGCTGGCTCGACGACCGCAAGTGGGCGTACGTGCGCCTCGAGGGTCGTGCGTTCGGCGACGTGCCCCTGAACCTGGAGTACAAGCTCGAGGTCTGGGACTCCCCCAACTCGGCCGGCATCATCATCGACGCCGTCCGCGCCGCCAAGATCGCCAAGGACCGCGGCATCGGTGGACCCGTCTACCCGGCTTCCGCGTACCTGATGAAGTCCCCGCCGGTTCAGATGGCGGACGACAAGGCTCGCACCGAGCTCGAGGCGTTCATCATCGACGCGTAGGACCGTTCCCGAGGCGAATGCCCCTTTCGACGCTTTTCATCGCGCCGTAAGGGGCATTCGCCTTTGTGTTCGAATACTTGTCGTACCCGCCCTCTACGGTGACACCCAGGATTCATCGAGGGAGGCGTGATGTCCGAGAACATTTTCGATCGGGAGATCGACGACGCATGGACGCAGTTCCAAGACCGTCTGACCCGGTATGTGCGCGCGATGCAGAACGACGACGAGTTGGTGCTGGTGTCGCGTTACGACAGCACCGACGACGGCCTCACCGAGACGGCCGCGTGCGTGCGATTCTTCGCCTGGGCCGGTGACACGGTGCGGTGCGAGGTGCCGTCCAACCTTTTCCTGCATCCGGCGCGTCAACTTTCCGAGGAAGATCACGATCGGCTGATCGAACTCGGGTGGAACCGCCCGGACGCGGTGGCGGACGTCGACGAGGGTAACGGCTCCGCTTCGTTCTATCTCGACGGGCACCGCACCGAGGCCGCACTGCTGGCGACGATGACCATCGCCGTGTTCCGGGAGGTCTGGGACCTGATGCATCCGTCGTTCCTGCACGCGATCACCCGGGGTCGACACGATGTCCCGCCGCTCGACGTTCCCGACGAGACACCGGCTCGGCAGCGCAACGGATCAGGTCTACGGGAACTCGTCGACACGGCCGTCGAATCGATGCTCGGGCAGGCACCGGAGAAGGACGGGGACGGAGACATTCTCGTCTGGGTCGGTGACATGCCCACCTACGTCAGGGTGCTCGACGACGACGCCCGGGTCGAGGTGTTTGCCCGCGTGGTCCATTCGGTCAGTGACCGGACCCGCGCCGCGGAAGCGCTGGCCGATCTCAACCGTCAGTGGTCCGACATCAAATTCCTGCTGATAGTCGACAACGTGGTCGCCGTCATGCGAATCGACGGTTCACCTTTCGCGGCCGAACATCTGCTGTCGGTGTTCCGCACTTTCGAGCACCTCGTCGATACCGCCGACGAGGCATTCGCCGAACGACTGGGCGGCACCCTCAACACCACCGCCACGAGTCCGACCGGCACCGACGAGCACGGCAGCCACGAATTGCCCGCGGCGCTGATGACGCTGATTCATCTGGACTCCGACAGCGGGTTGGACGCCGACGATGTCGCCGAAATCTGCGGTCGCGATCGAGACACGATCCTCGAATTCCTGCGCCTCTGCTCCGATCAGGAAGTCGAGTGGCGCCACAACGCGGAACTCGCCCGCGAGAACGACTCCGAAGAAGCGGACATGTGTGAGAGCGAAGCCCAGTCCTGGGCCAAGACGTCCGACAGCCTACGAGCAGCGCTGCGGGTCGTGGTGCTCCCGCATCGTGCACCACCGGGCGGTGGGTACCGCAGCCTGGGCTGAAAGTTCGCCCGACCCTAGCCCGGCAGCGGAATGATCACGCCCGGAAGAATTTCGATCTGCGTGGGCGCCGGTAGCTGGAGCTGCGGCGGGGGCTGGATCGGCGGTAGCGGTGCCGGCGGCGGCGCCTCTACGGGCGCCGGCGCCGGACTGGCGGTCTGGCCGTTGCCACTTCCGGACCCGTTGCCACTTCCGGACCCGCTGCCGCTACTCGAAACGCCGCTCCACGAGGGAACACCCGCCTGCCCGCCGATGGGGTCCGGCCAGGGGAATTCTTCCCAGTCGGTGTCCTCGAGGGCACCGTCCATCGTTCCCTTCCAGATGTCGGACGGCAGGCTGGACCCGTAGATCAGCCCACCCCAGCTGTTGTTGATCGCGGTGGCGTCGGCCTTACCGATCCACACCGCCGTCGACAACGACGGCGTGTAACCGACCATCCAGGCGTCCTTGTTCTCACCGGTATCGCCCAGCTGCGCGGTGCCCGTCTTCGCCGCCGACGGACGTCCTCCCGCGAGTGCGTGACCACGGGAATAGGCAGCCACCGGCATCAAGGCCTGGCTGATGTTGTCGGCGACCGCGGCCTCGAGTCGACGCTCCCCGGGGCTCGGCGCCCGATCGAACAGGACAACTCCATCCGCGGTCACCACGCGCTGGACGAAGTACGGCGGGTGGTAGATGCCGGAGGCGGCGAGCGTCGCATACGCCGACGCCATATCGATCGGACGAGACAAGTACTGACCGAGAACGATGCCGCCCTCCGGTTCGCCGCCATTCTCACTCAAGGTTTTGCCCTGCACCCCGGGGATGAACTCGGGAATCCCCGCCTTGTGGGCGGCGTCGGCAATGGCTTGCGGACCGTTGTCCAAGGACATCATGAGCCGGTAGAAACTGGTGTTCAGTGACCGTTTGGTGGCCTCGGCGATGGTGCACGTGCCGCAGGATTCACCCTCGACGTTGCCGATCTGCACATTGCCGACGGTCAGCGGGGCGCTGCTGAAGCGGGCAGAGAGCGGAATGCCCTGCTCGAGCGCGGCGGCCAAGCCGAACACCTTGAACGACGAGCCCGTCTGCAGCGGAGCCTGCGCGTAATCGAATCCGGCACCGTCCTCACCGCCGTAGTAGGCACGGACACCGCCGGTGCGCGGATCGATGGACACCACCGCGGTGCGCAGACCGGGATCCTCCCCTTCAAGGGTTTCGTGCACGGAGTCGATCGCGGCCTGCTGCGCTTTCGGGTCGATCGTCGTGGTGATCTGTAGACCCTCGGTGTTCAGAGTCTGCTCGGAGATCCCGGCGTCCGACAGTTCCCGGAGCACCTGGTTCCGGATCAGACCCTCCGGGCCGGGCGCGGAGTTGGCGTCGGTGGGCCGATTGGCCGGCGCCGCGGCCGGGAACTCGATCTCGCTGCGCTCCTGGGAGGTGAGGACACCCATCTCGACCATGCCGTCGAGCACGTAGTTCCACCGGGCCTGCAACTGGTCGACGTTCGCTTCGGGGTCGAGGTACGACGGGCTCTGGATCACCGAGGCCAGCACGGCGCCTTCGGCCACCGACAGCTCACCGACCGGCTTGTCGAAGTACGCCCGCGACGCCGCCTCGATGCCATAGGCACCGCGGCCGAAGTAGATGGTGTTGAGGTACGCCGCGAGGATCTCGTCCTTCGACCACTCGCGGGCCATCTTGGTGGAGATGACGAGTTCGCGCATCTTCCGATACACGTTTCGGTCGGCGCCGACCAGCACGTTCTTGACGTACTGCTGGGTGATCGTCGACCCGCCGCCTGCGCTTTCCTTGCCGAGGACGTTGTCGCGGGCGGCTCGCACGAATCCCGTGATCGAGAAGCCGGGGTTGGAGTAGAAGTTCCGGTCCTCCGCAGACAGCACAGCGTCCCGGACGTGCTGCGGTATCTCCCCGAGCGCGATTTCGGTGCGGTTCCCCTCCGGTGGAATCACCTTGGCCAACTCGGTGGCGCCGTCCGCGGCGAGCACCGTCGCCACCTGATTGGTCTTCATGTCCGACGGGCGCGGGACCTCGGCCTGGACGTAACTCACCAGGAACATCACGAGCGGAATGACCAGCACGAGCGCAATCACGCCCAGACCGACGCGGCGGACCGTGCGCCAGCGGCGGGACTTCTTCTTCCCCGCTCGCGGCGTGCTTGTCGCTGCTACGCCGTCGTCACCGACAGGCGTGCCACCGGACTCGGCGGTGCCATCGCCCGTCGCGTCGTTGCCAGAACTCACTTACACACTCCCGGTCAGGTATCCGGTCACGGAGGATCATCGCACCCACCCCGTACGTATGTTATGTGATTGCCCCGAGTGTGACGCGCACCGCGCTACCGATCAGCAAATAATCCGACCACTTGTCCTGTTTCAGCGGACGCGGGCGCGCGCCACCACTGCCAGCCCCGACAACAGCAGACAACCCAGCAACACCAGCGCCGGTGTGACACCGGGATCACCGTTCACCACCTCCACGACCGCGGCGATGAACGCCATCACCGTGAAGAACCCGAGGATTCCGATGAGAACCTCGAGTCGCTGCCGCTTCGCCACTGGATGCATGCCCGACAGATTCCCCTCGCTCCGCTCGACCGCTAGCTCTTCACGCCGCCCGCCGTCAGCCCCGACACGATGCGGCGTTGGAACAGCAACACCATGATCACCAGCGGAATGGTGACGATGGTGCCCGCTGCCATGATCGCCGCGTACGGCACGACATGCGGGTCGTTGCCGGAGAACCGGGCGATCGCGACGGTGACCGGTTCGGTGGCATCACTCGACAGCTGGCTGGCGAGGAGATACTCGTTGACGGTGGCGATGAACGCCAGAATGGCGGTGGTGAACAGCGCGGGCGCGGCCAGCGGCAACATCACCAGCCGGAACGCCTGGCCCCGGTTGGCGCCGTCGATCCGGGCCGCCTCCTCGAGCTCCCACGGGAGTTCCTTGAAGAACGACGTCAGGGTGTAGATGGTGAGCGGGAGGACGAACGAGATGTTGGGGACGATCATCGCCTGGTAGGTGCCGATCCAGCCGATGTTCGTGAAGAACTGGAACAGGGGCGTGACCAGTGCGACGACGGGGAACATCGACGCGCCGAGCACGATGCCGACCACCACGTACTTGAATCGGAATTCGATACGAGCCAGGGCGTAGGCGGTGAAGATGCCGACGGCCAGAGCCACCGCGGTGGTGACGCCGCCGACGATCATGCTGTTGATCAGGGCCCGCGTGAAGTTGTTGCCGCTGCTCGTCGACAACGCGTTCTGGAAGTTCTCGAGGGTCAGGTGCGTCGGCCACGGTGTGGTGTCGAAGGTGTAGTCGGGGTCGCGGAACGCCGTCACCATCATCCAGTAGAACGGGGCGAGACCCCAGACCAGGATGATCGCGACGCCGACGTAGATGCGGGTGTTCTTGAAAGCGAATCGCTGGGGACGCTTGCGCCGCGCCGAGGTGTCGGGGACGTCGGGTTCCGGTGCGCGATGCGTCACGGCTTCGGCCCCTTTCGCTGTGCTTCCTGAGTTTCGACGGCATTGGCACCGAGAAACTTCACGAGGACGAATGCGACCGCGAAGATCATCAGGAATGTGATGGTCGAGAGCGCCGAAGCACTGTTGAACCCTTGCCGCACCTGGTCGACCACGAGTATCGACACGGTGGTGGTTGCAGGGTTGCCGCCCGTCAGGATGGCGGGCAGGTCGTACATGCGCAGGGCGTCCATGGTGCGGAACAGGATCGCCACCATCAGAGCGGGCTTGACCAGAGGGAGTGTGATCCGGCGGAACCGCTGCCACGCCGAGGCGCCGTCGACGCGGGCTGCCTCGTAGACGTCCTGAGGAATCATTTGCAGACCGGCGAGGATCAGCAGTGCCATGAACGGTGTGGTTTTCCAGACGTCGGAGATGATCACGGCGAAGCGGGCAGGCCATTCGTCCGACGTCCACAGGATCTGGGTGCCGAGTAACCGGTTGGCGATGCCGTCGTAGGCGAAGATGAAGTACCACAGCTTGGCGGTGACCGCGGTCGGGATGGCCCACGGGATCAGGACGGCGGCGCGCAGCAGTGCGCGACCCTTGAATGTCTTGCCCATGATGATCGCCATCCACAGGCCGATCGCGACCTCGATGCCGACAGTGACGACTGTGAAGAAGGCGGTGTTACCGACCGCCGACCAGAACTGGGACCCGAGTGTGCCCGGGGGGCACGCCACGACCGCGCCTCCCGGAGAGGTGCACTGCTGCAGGATCCAGTGCGTGTAGTTGGTGAAACCTGCCCAACCGCCCTCGACGAACATGCCCGTCGACGGGTCGAGGCCGGCATCCTTCTGGAACGACATCACCACGGCCCGGATCACCGGGTACCCGATGACGACCGCCAGGACCGCCAGCGTCGGAAGGACGAACAGCCACGCGCGGCGACCGCTCAGCCCAAAGCGTCGCCCGTTCTCACTCTCCGCACGCGAACCGCGGCCGGGATCGGAATCCCCGGCCGCGGTACGGGCCGGCGCCCCACTGGTGGTCCCAGTCGGAACGGCCATCTTCACTCCTGTGTTCTACGAGCCGGTGTTGCTACGAGCCCGCGGACTGGATACCGGACTGCATGTCCGTGATCGCCTGGTCGACGGACTTCTCACCCTTGATGGCGGCGTAGGCGTTGTCCTGCACGGCCTTCGACACAGCCGGGTAGAACGGGGTGACCGGGCGGGGAACAGCGTTTTCGATCGACACCTTCAACGTGGGCATGAAGGGGTACTTCGCCACGATCTCCGGGTCGTCGTACAGCGCGGCGCGGACCGGGGGAAGCGAGTCCATCGCCATGATGCGCTGCGCCTGCTCGCCCTGCAGGAAGGTCAGGAAGTCGCGAGCGGTTGCCTTGTTCTCCGAGAACGCGCTGATGGCGGCGTTGTAGCCACCGAGCGTCGAGGTGCCGATGCCGTCCTTGCCGGGCAGCGGGGCGACCGCGAACTTGCCCTTCACCGCGGACGAGTCCTTCTCGGCGTTGGCGTACACGTACGGCCAGTTGCGCAGGAACAGCGCCTTGCCGTCCTCGAACGCCTTCTGGCTTTCGGGCTCCTTGAACGTGGTGTCCTGAGCCGGGATGTCACCGTTCTTGAAGTTGTCCACGAGAACCTGCAGACCCGCGCGGGACTCCGGGCTGTCGACGGTGGGGGTCTTGCCGTCCTCACCGACGAACGAACCACCGAACGCGTTGATGACCTCGGCGGTGTTCACCGTCAGGCCCTCGTAGGGCGCGAACTGACCGGCGTAGCAGTCGATGTTGTTGGTCTTGGCCACCTCGCACGCGGCGGCGAGTTCCGTCCACGTCTTCGGGGCGGCGGGGAGCAGGTCGCTGCGGTAGTACAGCAGACCACCGTTGGTGTTCTTGGGTGCCGCGTACTGGGTGCCGTTGTAGGTGGCACTTTCCACGGTGGCGGGGAGGATTCCGGTGTTGTCGACCGCGAACTCACCGGTCAGCGGCTGCAGCCAGCCCTTGGCCGCGAACTCCGCGGTCCAGGGCACGTCGAGTGCCACGACGTCGTAGTCGGACTGCTTGGCCTGCAGGTGCTGGACGAGGTCGTCGTGCGCCTGATCGGCGTCGTTCGACTGCTCCTTGAACGTCACCTGCTCGTCCGGGTGCTCGGCGTTCCACGCGTCGATGATCTGGCGGACGACCCCGGTCTCGGTGGTGTCCTTGCCCTCGACGTACGTGATGGGTCCGCGGCCGTCGAGGTTCTCCGACGTGGAGTCGCTGCCGCTGTCGCTCGAGCACGCGGTGAGCGTGACCAGCGACGCAGCAGTGGCAAGCACCGCGGCGCGCCGGACCGCTCTCGAAATCTGAACCATGGAGTCTCCCCGTAGGTAGATGTGGATGAACCCGCCACCGGCACCGGGATTCCGGCACATTGCGCACGAAACCCGGCGGCACCGGTGCGGTGTCGGAACATACTGTGGCACGGAACACGGCCGAAGTGCCGCATTACCCCCGACCTGAATCGTTCAGGAACGGCGGCGCGGACTCCGCGGCTAGCTCAGCCGGTATCCCTCGGACGCCGAGAACAGGTGCACCGCGGCGGGATCGACGTGCAGTTTCACCAGGTCGCCCTTGCGCGGGGGGTTCCGCCAATCGGCGCGTGCCACCAGCTGGTGTGTCTCGCCGTTGACGGTGCTGCGACCGTAGATGTAGGCGTCGGATCCGAGCTCCTCGACCACCGCGACCTCCATCGGGATGCCCGTGGTGGACAGCTCGAGGTGTTCGGGACGGATGCCCACCACCACCTGGGTTTCGGACGATTCCGAGCGCAGTTGGCGCGGCAGGGGAATCGTCGCGTCGCCGAGTACGACCCCGTCCGGAGTGATCGGCAAGGTGAACAGATTCATCGACGGCGAACCCATGAAGCCGGCGACGAACACGTTGGCCGGCTTGCTGTAGAGGTCGCGCGGGGAGGCGCACTGCTGCAGCACCCCGTCCTTGAGCACGGCGACCCGATCGCCCATCGTCATCGCCTCGACCTGGTCATGGGTCACGTACACCATCGTGGTCTCGAGGCGGCGCTGCAGCTGCGCGATCTGCGTTCGCGTCTGCACGCGGAGCTTGGCGTCGAGGTTCGACAGCGGCTCGTCCATCAGGAACACCTGAGGTTGCCGGACGATCGCACGGCCCATCGCGACCCGCTGACGCTGACCACCGGACAGCGCCTTGGGCTTGCGGTCGAGGTACGGCTCGAGGTCGAGCAGCTTGGCCGTCTCCTCGACGCGCTGCCGGATGTCGGCCTTCGGTTTCCCGGCGAGCTTCAACGCGAAGCCCATGTTCTCGGCCACCGACATGTGCGGATAGAGGGCGTAGTTCTGGAACACCATCGCAATATCCCGCTGCTTCGGCTCCTGGCCGGTGACGTCCCGGTCGCCGATGAGGATTCGCCCACTGTGCACGTCTTCGAGTCCCGCGAGCATGCGCAGTGATGTGGACTTGCCGCAGCCGGAGGGTCCGACCAGCACGAGGAACTCACCGTCCTCGATCTTCAGATCGAGCTGATCGACGGCCGGCTTGTCCGAGCCGGGGAACAAACAGGTGGCACCGTCATAGGTCACTGTGGCCATGAACGTCGAAGTCCCTTCTTACCCGGCGCAGCGCGCGCACGTGCGTGCGAATGTACCTTTCCGGGTCCCGAGGCGCTCCGCGCCCGTGCGCCTTTTTGGGCTCTACTGCTGTGATCGTGGGTGGAGTTCGGTGCGGGTGAGGGCGCACGCCGTTGTCCCAGTAGCGTTCTGGCTTGTCTAGGGTCAGTCGGCTACATATGTGGGGAACGGCGTGCGCGAAGCCAGGATATGGCGTCAGGTGTTGGGTGTCGAAAAGACGGTGATCGAGGGCGTCGATTTCGACGACACGGCCGGGGCGGTGATCGTCGCGGTCCGGCCGCAGGCCCGGGCCCGGTCCCGGTGCGGGGTGTGTGGTCGTCGGAGCCCCGGTTACGACGGTGGCACCGGTCGGCGGCGGTGGCGCGGCCCGGACTGCGGCCTGGTCCGCACCTTCGTCGAGGCCGACGCACCGCGGGTGTGCTGCCGCGAACACGGAGTCACGGTGGCCGCGGTGCCCTGGGCCCGGCACCGGGCCGGGCACACCTACGCGTTCGACCAGACGGTGGCGTGGCTCGCCACCCATACCTCGAAGGCCGCGACGTGTGAGTTGATGCGCACCGCGTGGCGCACGGTCGGGACGATCGTGGACCGGGTGTGGGCCGACACCACACCCGCCCGGGACCCGCTGGCGGGGCTGCGGCGGATCGGGATCGACGAGATCTCGTACAAGAAGGGCCACAAGTATCTGACGGTCGTCGTCGACCACGACTCCGGCCGGCTGGTGTGGGCGGCCCCGGGCCGTGACGCGGCGACCCTGTCCGGGTTCTTCGACCTGCTCGGGCCCGAACGGTGCGCGAAGATCACCCACGTCACCTCGGACGCGGCCGGATGGATCGGGTCGGTGGTGACCCGGTTCTGCCCGGATGCGGTGCGCTGCGCGGATCCGTTCCATGTGGTCGCCTGGGCCACCGAGGCCCTCGACACGGTGCGGCGGGCGGCGTGGAACCGGGCACGGTCCACCGAGAACGCCTCCCGCGGCGGTGGGTGGAAACCGCGGCGTCGCCCGAAGGCCGGCCCGGCTCGGTCGGTCAAACGCAGCCGGTGGGCGTTGCTGAAGAACCCGGACGCCCTCACCGCGCAGCAGCAGGCGGTGCTGCGGTGGATCGAACTCCACGATCCGGTCCTGCACCGCGGCTACCGGCTCAAGGAGAGTTTGCGGTTGATCTTCCAGCTCCCGGTCGAGCAGGCCGCTGCCGAACTCGACCGCTGGATCGACTGGGCCCGGCGGTGCCGGATCCCGGCGTTCGTCGCGTTGCAGAAAAGCATCCTCGTCCACAGACCCGCGATCCTCGCCGCCATCGAGCACGGGCTCTCGAACGGTCGGATCGAATCGGTCAATACCAAGATTCGCCTCATCACCCGCCGCGGATTCGGGTTCCACACCCCCGAGGCCGTCATCGCACTCGCGATGCTCAGCCTCGGGGGCGCCCGCCCACAATTACCCGGCCGAATCCACCCACGAATGAGTCAGTAGAGCCCCTTTTTGGTAGCCAGAGTTACCAAAAAGGCGCACGGGCGTAGCCTGCCCTGGTGAGTTCCGACAAGATGCTGACCCGCATCGGTGGGCTGCTCCGGCAGGCGGAATCGACCGACAACCCGCACGAGGGTGAAGCGTTCATGGCCGCGGCGCAGCGGCTCGCGACCGCCGCCTCCATCGACCTGGCCGTGGCCCGGTCACACGCTGCGGGCAAGGAGAAGCGGGCTACCCCTACGCAACGCCTGATCACCATCGGGCAACCGGGCAAGAAGGGACTGCGCACCTACGCGCAGCTGTTTCTGGTGATCGCCGCCGCCAACGACGTCCAATGCGACATCGCACAGACGTCGGCCGTGATCTACGCCTACGGATTCGCCTGCGACATCGACGTGTGCGAGGCCCTGTACACGAGCCTGCTGATCCAGATGGTGAGGGCGTCCGACGCCTACATCAAATCGGGCGAGTACCGGAACGAGACGACGATGCGCACCCAGGTCGAGCAGCGCGGACGGCGTCGGGTCCGGACCACGGTGCGACGACCGGTTGCGGGTGTGACCGCCCGGCTCAACTTCCAACTCGCCTATGCAGCACGCATCGGGCAGCGCCTCGCCGACGCGAAGAAGGATGCCGAGCACGAGGCGACGTCTGTTCCGGAGTCGTCGGCCGAGACGGCGCTGGTACTCCGCGACAAGCAGCTCGAGTTGAAGGATTACTACTCCGAGAACTCACAGGCACGCGGGACGTGGCGTGGAGCGCGCGCGTCGGCGGGCCATGCCTCGGGTGCTCGCCGGGCCGGGGACCGGGCCGCACGGACGGCGCGGTTGAGTAATTCACCCGAGCTGTCGACCGCACGAAAACAGATTCCGTCGTGAGGCGCACCCGCGACACCCAGCGTGCCGCCGTCTACGAGGCGGAAGCGTTGGTGCGCACGATGTTCGATCGGGCCGACGAGCGTGGGCTGCGCGTCATCGACGTTCTGGGGTCGCAGGTAACGCTGCCAGTGGAACGGAAATTCGCGTCCATCGAGTCGGTACAGGACTACGTGAACCGGGTGCTCGCTCTCAACTGGGTGCGGGATACGTGGGCGCGAGCCGCCACGCCGATCCATGTGCGTGCGAGGGCGGGCAACAACGCCGCGCACTACGAAAGCGACTGCGCCACCATGGCAGTCCCCGAGTACCGCAGCGGCAAAGCCTGGGCATTCCGGGAACTGGTGGTTCTGCACGAGATCGCACATCACCTGGACCCATCCGACCCCGACGATCCGAGCAGCGCAGCACACGGACCGGAGTACGTCGACCGCTACCTCACCTTGGTGGGCGAAATCATCGGCCCGGAAGCAGCGTTCGTCCTGAGGGCCATGCTGCTGGCGGGTGGTGTGCGGCTGAGTTGATGACGCCCGTGACGACAAGCGACCAGCACAGCCGAACGCCCGGTCAGCGTGTCCAGTTCAACGTGCTGATGTCCACGTCGACTGCCTCGAAGGGTGCCCTGAGCGCGGTGGCGCTCGCCCAACCACGAACGAGGACACCGGCATCGGTCTCCTCGGAATTCTCGTTGTCGTCGGCGTGAATTTCGGCGAACGTGACGGTCACGAACCCGTCGTCCGCTTCACCGACGTTCGCCTGGACGGCGCCGAATGCCGCGAGCGGGGCCGGGCGCAGCCCCTTCAACTCGTCGAGCGGAATGTCCGGTGCGTTCACGTTCAGCACCGTGCCCGGGGTGCCGTTCTCGACGATCCAGTCCAACGCCTGCCGGCACACGACTTCGGCGGTGTCCCAATGCCTGGGGTTCGACGTGGCCAATGACACCGCCAACGCCAGCGTGCCGTGCGTGGCGCCCGTCAGCGCCGCCCCGACGGTCCCCGAATGCAGAATCGCGTGACCCGTGTTGGGGCCGTGATTGATTCCCGACAGCACGATGTCCGGCGGCGGCCCGAACGCACCGCTCGTCGCCACGAAACTGATCAGCGCGGGGGACGCTTCTACCGCGTGGACCGCCACCCCGGGAAGGTCCGGGAACTCCCGCCTCGACATCCGGAGCCGGCCGTTGCTTTCCAACGCTGTCAGCGACGCGCTCGCTCCACTGCGCTCCTCGTGCGGTGCCGCGACCACCACGTCGAGTCCGGCGGCGAACGCCAACCGGGCGAGCAGGAAAATACCGTGACTGTCCACGCCGTCGTCATTGGTGACCAGAGCCCTCACTGCTTCTGCCCCTCCGGCTCGGTCATCCGCCGCACCCGAATATTCTCCACCATCTTCGCGATCAGGTCCGGTTGTCCCGTCGCGAGACCACGGCGCGTCACGTTCACAGCGCCGGCTGCGGCGCCGAACTGCAATGCGTCGTTCATCGATTTGCCGCGGGCCAGGGCTGCGGCGATACCGGCGGTCATCGAGTCTCCGGCGCCCCGGTGGTCGACGATATTCATGGGCGGAATCAGCACCTCCCAGATGTCGCCGTCGACGAGGGCCATCGCCGGATCTCCTGCCCGTGAGACGACGACGTGGTCGGCTCCTTCCGCCGCAAGGGCACGCATCGCTTCGGCGAGATCTTCCGGCTTCTCCGACTGTGCGCGCCCGTCCTCGATGAGATCTTCATGGCTCACCTTCAGTACGGTCAGGCCACCCTCGAGGGCCGCCGTCATGGTGGGGCCGGACAGGTCGGCGACCACCGGAACCTTCAATGCCCGAAGATCTCCCACCAACCGGGTGTAGATCTCGGGCGGCACCACGTTGTTCTCGTGTGGGCCGCCGAGCACCGCGACATCCGCTGTGATTCCCTCGGCCAGCGACCCGCCGAACAAGTCGTCGACCTCGTGCCGAGACAGGACTCGTGGGCGAACCTCGGCCAGCGGCTTCCGGTCACCCCCACGGCGGTCGTGCACATAGGACCCGTTCTCACCGGCCGTGGAAATCGCGCGGACCTTTATACCTTCACGCTCGATGAGAGACTGGAGGATGCCGCCCGTCTCGCCGCCGAATACCCCGCACAACGTGACGTCCAGGCCGAGCGTCGCCGCCATCCTGGCAATCCATACCCCCTGCCCACCGGCGTGCACGTGCAGTTCGGTGCTCTCGTCCGGGGCGGCTTCGATCGTCACCGTCAGCAAGGGCGACGGTGCGAATACGAAGGCGGACACAGCGCTCATGGGGTCGAACCTCATCTCGGTCGTCAACGGTCTGGCCTGCCGTCAAGTACCCGGGAGGTGACCGGTTCACACGGACTCGGTGGCCGTACCCCGTCGAGGCGAGCAAGATGGATTCGTAAACGACCTGCACGCACGGGCCCTCGACACAGGGCCGCCGCACTCATTCGAGGAGCCACGTATGACCCGTTCAGTTCGAATCGGTGTCCAGATTCAGCCGCAACACGCGCCCGACTACGGACTGATTCGCGACGCCGTTCTGCGGGCCGAAGACGCCGGCGTCGACATCGTCTTCAACTGGGACCACTTCTACCCGCTGTACGGCGACCCGGCCGGTGCCCACTTCGAATGCTGGACGATGCTCGGAGCATTCGCCGAACAGACGGAACGAGTGGAAATCGGCGCCCTCGTCACCTGCGCCGGCTACCGCAACCCGGACCTGCTCGCCGACATGGCCCGCACCGTCGACCACATCAGCGGGGGACGGCTGATCCTCGGGATCGGTTCCGGATGGTTCGAGCGCGACTACGACGAATACGGGTACGACTTCGGCACCAAGGGGTCGCGGCTGGACCTGCTGGCCGAGTACTTGCCACGAATCACCGCCCGGTTCGACAAGCTCGAACCCGCACCCACGCGGCACATCCCCATCCTCATCGGGGGCGGCGGCGAGAAGAAGACACTGCCCCTCGTCGCACAGTACGGCGACATCTGGCACAGCTTCAGCGACATCGAAACCCACGCGCGGAAGTCGGGCATCCTCGCCGACCGCTGCGCCGACCACGGTCGCAACCCCGACACCATTGCGCACTCCACGTCCTGGCCGGGCTCGGACGAAGCCGCCGCCTACGTCGACGCCGGGGTCACACTGTTCACCGTCGGCACCAGCGGACCCGACTTCGACCTCACCGAGCTGAAGGAAGCCATCGCGTGGCGGGACGAGAACACCCCGCCGCCGCTGTCTGGCCTCGCATAGGCGCTCCGCGCTTGTGCGCCTTTCTGGTAGCTGGAGCGACCAAAAAGGCGCACGGGCGGCGCAGCCGCCTACAGCCGTTCGAGGACCATGGCCATGCCCATACCGCCGCCGACGCACATGGTTTCGACACCGAACTGCTTGTCGCTGGACTGCAGGTTGTTCAGCAGGGTCGCGGTGATCCGGGCACCGGTCATGCCGAACGGGTGACCGAGAGCGATCGCACCGCCGGAGACGTTCAGCTTGTCCTCGTCGATGCCGAGTTTCCGCGCCGACCCGAGGACCTGCACCGCGAACGCCTCGTTGATCTCGAACAGGTCGATGTCGGAGATACCCATCCCGGCGATGGCCAGGGCCCGCTTGGTGGCCTCGATCGGGCCCAACCCCATGATCTCCGGCGAAAGCCCGGACACCCCGGTGGACACGATCCGGGCCAGCGGGGTCAGCCCCAGCTCCTTGGCCTTGGTGTCGGACATGATCACCAGGGCGGCGGCGCCGTCGTTGAGCGGGCACGCGTTACCGGCGGTCACGGTGCCGTCCGGCCGGAACACCGGCCTGAGCTGGCTGACCGCCTCGTAGGTGGTGCCGGCGCGGGGGCCGTCGTCCTTCGACACCACGGTGCCGTCGGGCAGCGTCACCGGGGTGATCTCGCGCTCGAAGAAACCACTGTTGATGGCGGCCTCGGCCCGGTTCTGCGAGCGCACCGCCCACCGGTCCTGTTCCTCGCGGGTGATGCCGGTGATCTGGGCGACGTTCTCCGCGGTCTGGCCCATCGCGATGTAGGTGTCCGGGACCAGGCCCTCCTCGCGGGGGTCGACCCACTGCTGGCCGCCCTGGGCGAGCTTCTCGGTGCGGGCCTGGGCGTCGGCGTAGAGCGGGTTCTGGGTGTCGGGCAGCGAGTCGGAGCTGCCCGCGGTGAACCGGGACACCGTCTCGACACCGGCGGAGATGAACACATCACCCTCACCGGCCTTGATCGCGTGCAACGCCATGCGGGTGGTCTGCAAAGAGGAGGAACAGTAGCGGGTGATGGTGGTGCCCGGAATGAAGTCGTAGCCCAACTGCACGGCGACGTTGCGGCCCATGTTGAAGCCCTGCTCACCGCCGGGCAGCCCGCAACCCAGGATCAGGTCGTTGATGTCGGTGGGATCGAGGGCGGGCACCTTGTCGAGCGCCGCCTGCACCATCTGCGCGGCCAGGTCGTCCGGGCGCATGCTCTTGAGCGATCCCTTCATGGCGCGACCGATCGGCGAACGGGCGATGGAAACGATGACAGCCTCGGGCATGAGGAACTCCTACCGACTCGATTCTAAGCGTATGCTTATTTTCTAAGCGTTTGCATATATTGACTGTCGGGCTCATTCCTGTCAAGGCCTGCGGCCCGTGCGCCTTTCTGGTTGTCCCAGCTACCAAAAAGGGGCTCTACTGACTCATTCGTGGGTGGATTCGGCCGGGTAATTGTGGGCGGGCGCCCCCGAGGCTGAGCATCGCGAGTGCGATGACGGCCTCGGGGGTGTGGAACCCGAATCCGCGGCGGGTGATGAGGCGAATCTTGGTATTGACCGATTCGATCCGACCGTTCGAGAGCCCGTGCTCGATGGCGGCGAGGATCGCGGGTCTGTGGACGAGGATGCTTTTCTGCAACGCGACGAACGCCGGGATCCGGCACCGCCGGGCCCAGTCGATCCAGCGGTCGAGTTCGGCAGCGGCCTGCTCGACCGGGAGCTGGAAGATCAACCGCAAACTCTCCTTGAGCCGGTAGCCGCGGTGCAGGACCGGATCGTGGAGTTCGATCCACCGCAGCACCGCCTGCTGCTGCGCGGTGAGGGCGTCCGGGTTCTTCAGCAACGCCCACCGGCTGCGTTTGACCGACCGAGCCGGGCCGGCCTTCGGGCGACGCCGCGGTTTCCACCCACCGCCGCGGGAGGCGTTCTCGGTGGACCGTGCCCGGTTCCACGCCGCCCGCCGCACCGTGTCGAGGGCCTCGGTGGCCCAGGCGACCACATGGAACGGATCCGCGCAGCGCACCGCATCCGGGCAGAACCGGGTCACCACCGACCCGATCCATCCGGCCGCGTCCGAGGTGACGTGGGTGATCTTCGCGCACCGTTCGGGCCCGAGCAGGTCGAAGAACCCGGACAGGGTCGCCGCGTCACGGCCCGGGGCCGCCCACACCAGCCGGCCGGAGTCGTGGTCGACGACGACCGTCAGATACTTGTGGCCCTTCTTGTACGAGATCTCGTCGATCCCGATCCGCCGCAGCCCCGCCAGCGGGTCCCGGGCGGGTGTGGTGTCGGCCCACACCCGGTCCACGATCGTCCCGACCGTGCGCCACGCGGTGCGCATCAACTCACACGTCGCGGCCTTCGAGGTATGGGTGGCGAGCCACGCCACCGTCTGGTCGAACGCGTAGGTGTGCCCGGCCCGGTGCCGGGCCCAGGGCACCGCGGCCACCGTGACTCCGTGTTCGCGGCAGCACACCCGCGGTGCGTCGGCCTCGACGAAGGTGCGGACCAGGCCGCAGTCCGGGCCGCGCCACCGCCGCCGACCGGTGCCACCGTCGTAACCGGGGCTCCGACGACCACACACCCCGCACCGGGACCGGGCCCGGGCCTGCGGCCGGACCGCGACGATCACCGCCCCGGCCGTGTCGTCGAAATCGACGCCCTCGATCACCGTCTTTTCGACACCCAACACCTGACGCCATATCCTGGCTTCGCGCACGCCGTTCCCCACATATGTAGCCGACTGACCCTAGACAAGCCAGAACGCTACTGGGACAACGGCGTGCGCCCTCACCCGCACCGAACTCCACCCACGATCACAGCAGTAGAGCCCAAAAAGGCGCACGGGCGGCGAAGCCGCTTTCTCTTGTATGTCTGCCAAACGAGAGGAGTGACGGGCGTCGCTCACGCGTCTTCCGACCCCGCTCGTCAGCCACCGCCGGGGTTACGCTGCTCACCATGTTTTCTTCCGTGGGAGCGAAGATCCGTGTGGTGGTGGCATTGTTGCTGACCACCCTGATAGCGCTGACCCTGTCGTCGTGTTCGAGCGACAGCAGTTCTTCGGGGGCGGCGCCACAGGATCTGTGTGCACCACCGGGTGTCGGCGCCGCGACCGCTGCGCCCACCAACCTCGACGCATCGGCGGGCGCCGGCGCGGAAGACCGCTACACGACGCCCGATGTCACCCCGCTGAACCAGATCGATACGTCGAAGCTGAACCTCATCACCCCCGGCGTTCTGACCGTGGGCACGCTGTCGGACGCACCCCCGAGCATCTGTGTCAACGCCGAGAACCAGTTCACTGGATACGACAACGAACTTCTGAAGGCCGTCGCCGCGAAGCTCGGTCTGCGCGTCGACTTCGTCGGCACCGAATTCGCCGGACTCCTCGCGCAGGTGTCGGGGCGACGGTTCGACGTCGGATCGTCCTCGATCACGACGACGGACGAGCGGCGTAATACCGTCGGCTTCACCAACGGCTACGACTTCGGGTATTTCTCCCTTGTCGTCCCCAACGGCGGACCCATCAAGGGCTTCGACGACCTGAACTCGTCCACCCGCATCGGTGTCGTGCAGGGCACCGTGCAGGACGACTACGTCGTCAACACACTGAAGCTCGACCCGGTGAAGTTTCCCGACTACGCCACGGCGTACGCGAACCTGAAGTCGGGGCAGATCGACGCATGGGTGGCGCCGTCGCAACAGGCGGAAGGCGCCATCGCGCCGGGGGATCCGACGTCGATCGCGCAGAACACGTTCAGTGTCAACAATTTCGTCGGGTGGGCTGTCGCGAAGGAGAACCAGCCTCTGATCGACGCGCTGAATTCCGGTCTCGACGCGACCATCGAGGACGGCACGTGGGTGGACCTGTATTCGGACTGGGTGCCTCGCGAACTGCCCGAAGGATGGAAGCCCGGCAGCAAGGCGGCGCCGATGCCAGACCTGCCCGACTTCGCGGCGCTCGCCGCCGAGAACATCGACACCGACGCCGAGACCCCGGTGAACGAACCGAAGTCGACACTGGCACAGCTGAAGGACACGTTCTTCGACTGGGACCTGTACGCGCGGGCATTCCCCGATCTACTGAAAACCGGCCTGCCGAATACCCTGATTCTCGCGTTGGCGTCCGGCATCGTCGGCACCGTGCTGGGCATGCTGCTCGCGATGGCCGGGATTTCCCGCACGCGGTGGCTGCGGTGGCCGGCGCGGGTCTATACCGACGTGTTCCGTGGCCTTCCCGCCGTGGTGATCATCCTCATCGTCGGGCTCGGTGTGGGACCGGTGGTGAGAGGCCTCACCGGAAACAACCCGTACTGGCTGGGGGCCGCCGCACTGTCGCTGCTGGCGTCCGCCTACATCGGTGAGATCTTCCGGTCCGGAATCCAGAGCGTCGAACCGGGGCAGCTAGAGGCCGCCAGGGCCCTGGGTTTCAGTTACCGCAAGTCGATGACGCTGGTGGTGATCCCCCAAGGTGTGCGACGGGTGCTGCCCGCACTGATGAACCAGTTCATCTCCCTCATCAAGGACTCGTCGCTCATCTACTTCCTCGGCCTGCTCGTCACGCAGCGCGAATTGTTCGCAGTGGGGCGCGATCTCAACGCGCAAACCGGAAACCTGTCACCCCTCGTCGCAGCCGGCCTGTTCTATCTCGCCATGACGATTCCGCTGACGCACCTCGTCAACTACATCGACCACCGTCTGCGCACCGGCCGCGCCGACACGTCCGGCACGCTCGATCCGGTGGAGCAGTCCATCGTCGTGGAAAGGGGATAAGGCGATGGCCGTCTCTCTCACTGGCACCAACCTGCACCTCGCATTCGGCACCAACAAGGTGCTCCGCGGCGTCGACATCCACGTCGACGCCGGGGACACCGTCACCGTGATCGGCCCGTCCGGTTCCGGAAAGTCCACCCTGCTCCGAGTGCTCAACCGCCTACACGAACCCGATCAGGGCGATATTTTGATCGACGGCAAGTCGGTGCTGAAAGACAACCCGGACACGTTGCGGCAGCAGATCGGCATGGTGTTCCAGCAGTTCAACCTGTTCCCGCACAAGACCGTCGTCGACAACATCGCACTCGGCCCACGCAAGCTCAAAGGCTTGTCCAAGGAGGAGGCGCGGACGCTGGCGCTCGAACAGCTCGAGCTCGTGGGGCTGGCGCACAAGGCCGATTCGCGGCCGGGCAACCTGTCGGGCGGTCAGCAACAGCGGGTCGCGATCGCCCGGGCGCTGGCCATGAAACCCGAGGTGATGTTCTTCGACGAGGCCACCTCCGCGCTCGACCCCGAACTGGTGAAGGGGGTTCTCGCGTTGATGGCCGACCTCGCCAAGGGCGGCATGACCATGGTCGTGGTCACCCACGAGATGGGCTTCGCCCGTGAGGTGTCGGACACGGTGCTGTTCATGGATCACGGTGCTGTGGTCGAAACCGGTACGCCGGAGCAGCTTTTCGACAAACCCCAGACCGAGAGACTGCAGCAGTTCCTGTCCCAGGTGCTGTAGGCCGCTGCGCGGCTCGTGCGCCTTTCTGGTAGCTGGGACAACCCGAAAGGCGCACGGGCGGCGGAGCCGCCTATCGAATCAGCCCGTAGAACCCCTCGATGTGTTCGCGGACGAGGGTGGACGCCTTGGTGCCGTGCCCGCGGCGTAGGGCGGTGACGATGGCGCGGTGCTCGCAGCGCAGGTTCTGCGCGACCTCGTTCCAGTCGTCGAGCTGCGGGACGGCCTGCATGACGTAGCCGGAAATCGATTCGCGGAGCGAGACCATCATGGCCTCGACGAGGACGTTGCCTGCGAGCGCGGCCATCGCGACGTGCAGATCGGCGTCGAGCCGGTGGAAGGCCTCCGGCGTCAGGGTTTCGTCGTCCATGGCGTCGAGTAGTGCATCGAGCCCCTGGAGGTCGAGTTCGCCTGCCCGTTCGGCGGCCTCCTGCACCGCCCACGACTCCAGCAGGATGCGTGTCTGGACGACGTCGCGGATCGGCAGGGTGTGCGTCGCCATGTGCAGTCGCAGGGCCACTCCGATGGACGCGGCGGGATCTGCCGCCACGATTGCCCCCGAGTCCGGACCCGAACCCACCGCCGTCCGGACGATGCCCATCGCCTCGAGCACTCGCATGGCCTCCCGGACGGAGGAGCGGCCGACCCCGAGCTCTTCGGCGAGCGCACGTTCGGCGGGCAATCGGCCGCCGACCACGAGTTTTCCGTCCGACAGATCCCGCTCGATCCGCTGCAGGACCACCTCGTGTGTACGCACAGTCGGAGTTTACCTGGTGTGGTCTGACCACAGTGCGCTACTGTGGTCAGACCACAGCCCACCCGGTTGGAGGACCGATGAAGATCGCCTTGTTCGCTACGTGCCTGGCGGATGCCCTGTTTCCCGACTGCGCCACCGCCACCGTCCGGCTGCTCGAACGTCTCGGCCACCAGGTGGTGTTTCCGCCGAAGCAGACGTGCTGCGGGCAGATGCACGTCAACACCGGTTACCAGGCCGAGGCGCTTCCGCTGGTCCGCCATCACGTCGAGGCGTTCGAGAGCGAATCCTGGGATGTGGCGGTCGCGCCGTCCGGATCCTGCGTCGGATCGGTCCGGCACCAGCACGCGATGGTCGCCCGCCGGTACGGGGACGAGTCCCTCGCCTCGCGTGCCGAGGATCTCGCTGCCCGGACATACGAGCTGTCGGAGCTGCTGGTCGACGTCCTGGGTGTCACCGACGTCGGCGCCTACTACCCGCATCGCGTCACCTACCACCCCACCTGCCACTCGCTCCGGATGTTGCGGGTGGGCGACAAACCCCTGCAACTGCTCCGCGCGGTTCGCGGAATGACGCTGATCGAACTTCCCGCCGCCGATTCCTGTTGCGGTTTCGGCGGAACCTTCGCCCTGAAGAATTCCGACACCTCGACGGCCATGCTCGCCGACAAGATGGGCAACGTGCTCCGTACCGGCGCCGAGGTGTGCAGCGCCGGCGACTCGTCCTGCCTGATGCACATCGGCGGCGGACTGTCCCGGCTACGCAGTGGAGTGCGCACCGTCCACCTCGCCGAGATCCTGGCTAGCACCGAGAAGATCGGGAGTAACGCATGACCACGTTCCTCGGCTCGCCCACCTTCCATGCGGGCACCGGAAACATCCGGGGCACAGAATCATTCCCCGACGCAGCGCGGAAGTCACTCGCCGATACCCAACTGCGTGCCAACCTGGGGGCGGCAACCACCACCATCCGAAACAAGCGCATCGCCGCGGTCGCCGAGGTCGACGACTGGGAGGAGCTGCGCCGAGCGGGCAGTGCACTGAAGGCGCAGGTGATGTCCCGGCTGCCGGAACTGTTGGTGCAATTCGAGGAAAACGTCACCGCCCGTGGCGGAACCGTCCACTGGGCGCGCGACTCGGAAGAGGCCAATCGGATCATCACCGACCTCGTCCGGGCCACCGGATCCGACGAGGTCGTGAAGGTCAAGTCGATGGCCACCCAGGAGACGGGCCTGAACGAGTACCTCGAGGAGAACGGGATCGCGGCGATCGAGACGGACCTCGCCGAGCTGATCGTGCAACTCGGACACGACAAGCCGAGCCACATCCTGGTCCCCGCCATCCACCGCAATCGCGCCGAAATCCGCGAGATCTTCTTGAAGTCGATGCCGGACATCGATGCCGGCATCACCGACGATCCGCGGGCGCTGGCAATGGCCGCCCGGGCACACCTTCGGCGAAAGTTCCTCTCCGCCAAGGTGGCGATCAGTGGCGCGAACTTCGGGGTCGCCGAAACCGGGACCCTCGCGGTGGTGGAATCGGAGGGCAACGGACGGATGTGCCTCACCCTCCCCGACACCCTGATCACGCTGATGGGCATCGAGAAACTGGTCCCGACGTTCACCGACCTCGAAGTCTTCATGCAACTGCTTCCCCGCTCGTCGACGGCCGAACGCATGAATCCCTACACCTCCATGTGGACCGGCGTTCATCCCGGTGACGGACCGCAGAACTTCCACGTCGTCCTGCTCGACAACGGTCGCACCAACGTTCTCGCCGACGACGTGGGACGCTCAGCCCTGCACTGCATTCGGTGCAGCGCCTGCCTGAACGTGTGCCCCGTCTACGAGCGGGCAGGCGGACACGCGTACGGCTCCGTCTATCCCGGGCCGATCGGCGCGATCCTCAGCCCGCAACTCACCGGCACCACCGGCCACGACGACCCCAATGCCTCACTGCCCTATGCGTCGACACTGTGCGGTGCGTGCTTCGACGCCTGCCCCGTACGCATCGACATCCCGAGCATCCTGGTACATCTGCGGGCCGAGCAAGTCGATGCGGAACGGCACGGCCTCCCCGGCGGGCAGGACCTCGCGATGAAGGCCGCCGGGTTCGTGATGGGATCGGAGAAGCGGTTCGCCGCCGCCGAGACGGCGTCCAAGATCGGCCGAATGCTCGGCGGGAAAAAGGGACGCATCACGTCGCTGCCGTACCCGGGATCGAAGTGGACGTCGAGCCGAGACCTGCCCTCCCCACCGAAGGAAACCTTCCGGCAGTGGTGGGCCCGCACCCACGAGGACACTGAATGATGGACGCCCGCAACGTGATACTGGCCAGGATTCGATCGGCGATCGGTGATGCACCCACTCCCGAGCCTGTGTCCCGCGACTATCACCGGAAGCCGATGTCCGGTCCGGGAGACGTCGAGAAGTTCGCCCACACCGTCGACGACTACCGCGCCCAGGTCCATCGCGCCGACGAGACCATGGTCGCCGAGATCGTCACCGGGCTGATCGCAGAAGGAGCGCGCGCCGTCGTCCCAGCGGATCTGCCGGAGTCGTGGCGACCACGACGTGGCGTCGTCGTCGACGGTGCACCCGCGGAATTGTCGACGCTCGAACTCGACGCGATCGACGTCGTCGTCACCGGGTGCACTCTGGGTATCGCGGCCACCGGGACAATTGTTCTCGACGGCGGCGTCGGTCAGGGCAGACGGGCACTGACCCTGGTCCCCGATCACCACATCTGCGTCATCCGTGCCGACCAGATCGTCGACACCGTGCCGCAGGCCTTCCACGCCCTCGACCCGACCAGGCCGCTCACGTTCATCAGCGGCCCCAGCGCCACCAGCGACATCGAGCTCAACCGCGTCGAAGGCGTCCACGGCCCCCGCACCCTGGACGTCGTGATCGTGCGCTAACGCCTGTGCGCCTTTCTGGTTGCCGGGGCTACCAAAAAGGCTCACGGGGCGCGGAGCGCCCTCTCGGCAAGGGCCACGGTGGCGTCGACGATGGTGGCACCGCCGAACATCACGGCGTCGTTGTGCCCCACCCCCGGCAGTGCCACCCGCTCGACCGGTCCGCGGGCGGCGTCGGCGACGCGTTCGCTGTGGTCGGGAGGCACGATGGTGTCGGCCGTCCCGTAGACGACGGTGGTGGGTACGTCGACTCGGGCCACCGACTCCGCGACCGGGAATCGGTCGCGCAGCAGCAACCGGACCGGCAGGAACGGGTAGTGCCGTGCCCCGAGCGAGGCCAGGTCGGCGAACGGTGATCGCAGCAGCATCCCCGCCGGCGGATGCTCGGTGGCGAGTTCGGTGACCACACCGGTGCCCAGGCTTTCACCGAAGTAGAGCAACCGTTCGCGGGGCACCCGGCGCTCGTCGACCAGGTGCCGGTAGGCCGCACGGACGTCGAGTGCCAGTCCTTTCTCGCTGGGCTCACCCGGGTTGCCGCCGTACCCGCGGTAGTCGAAGAGCAGGGTGGCGAAACCGGCGTCCGCCAGGTCGGACGCCAGCAACGCCCGATCCGCCCTGTTACCCGCATTCCCGTTGGCGACGAGCACGGTCACCTCCCGGCTCGCACCGACCGAGGGCACGTACCAGGCGCCCAGCTCGAGGCCGTCCGACGTCGTCAGGGTGACGTCCTCGGCGCGGGTGAACAGCTGTAGGGCCGATGGCACCGGGGAGGCGTCGGGGAAATAAATCAGCTTTCGCTGCAACGCCCACATGGCAGCAATCAGCAACGCGGCGACCGTGAGCGCGATGAGCAGGCCACGAGTCAGTGCCGGTGGGATGAGCCGGTCCACGCCAGCAGCTCGGTCACGGGCAGAGTGTTGATCACGTTCGCCGGCTCGACGCCGCGTTCGGCGGCGCGTTCACAGGCGTAGCCCTGCCACGCGAGCTGACCGGCGCAGTGGGCGTCGGTGTCGACGGAGAACAGGCAGCCGCTCGCGAGCGCGAGATCGATCAGGCGGCCGGGCGGATCCCGCCGCTCGGGCCGGGCGTTGATCTCCACCGCTGTGTGGTGCTCGCGGCACGCGTCGAATACCTTCTCCGCATCGAATTTTGATTCGGGCCGCGTGCCCCTGTTTCCCGCGACGAGTCGTCCGGTGCAATGCCCCAGAACATCGACGTGTGGAGATTTGACCGCCTGCACCATCCGCTTCGTCATCGTGGCGCGGTCGCTGTCGAGGTGGGAGTGCACGCTGGCGACGACGACATCGAGGTCCGCGAGCAGATCGTCGTCCTGGTCGAGGGACCCGTCGTCGAGGATGTCGACCTCGATGCCGGTGAGGACGCGGAACGGCGCGAGCTCCGCATTCAATTCGGCGATCACGCTCAACTGGGCGAGCAGGCGCTCCGACGTCAGTCCGTTGGCGGCCGTCAGTCGCGCCGAGTGATCGGTCAGCGCGCAGTACTCGTGCCCCAGGGTGGCCGCCCGGCGCATCATTTCCTTGATCGGGCACCGGCCGTCCGACCAGTCCGAATGCGTGTGCAGGTCGCCGCGGAGGGCGTCGAGTAATTCCATGCCGCCGAGGCCGATCGGCTCGGCGGAACTCCGCAGGTAGGTGAGATAGGGCGGCACCGACTCCGCGCACTCCCGGATGATCGCGGCGGCTTCGGCCCCGACGTCGGGTAGCGACTTCCAGTTGTCGCTCTGCTGGGCGGCTCGCTCCCGGGCCGACAGATTCGCGACCACGTCCGCGGCCCGCCGGAAAGCGGCAATCCGGTAGGTCTCGGCACGTGAGCGCTCGAGCCAGAACGCTATTTCCCGCAGCGCCTCCACCGGGTCCATCTCTCCATGGTGCACGGCCGACAGGCCGTCCGCCAGACGTAGAAGCAACGACTTAGGGTCGCCTCGTTCGTCGCCCGTTCACGCAGGTGTTCCCTTTCCCTTGCTTACGACTTCTACGGTGCCGAAGTTATTCCACTTCTAATCGGGAGCCACGGTGAGCCTGAAACCCCTCGCACTGTTCGTCACCCACGACGGCGTGTCGTCGCGCGCCGCCGTCACCTGCCAGTACAAGTGCGGTAACGCCTGCTCCCACGACGTGCCCAACGATTCGCAGGGTGAGTACTTCCGCGACATCGCCCGCGCGGCACTCTCCCGGAGGGGCGTCCTGCGCGGTGCCGGGATGGCGGTGCTCGCCGTGGGTGCGGGCAGTGCGCTCGCAGCATGTTCGACCGACTCGGACAGCGGCAGTAGTTCGAGCACAGGGGGCTCGGACAATGCCGCGCCGAACGGCACTAACTTCACGGCCGTGGCCCCGAACACCGAGGACGCCGTCGTCGTCCCCGACGGATACGAGCAGGCGGTCGTGATCGGCTGGGGTGACCCGGTCCTCGCCGGCGCACCCGCATTCGACTTCGACAATCAGACCGCGGCCGCGCAGGCGCAACAGTTCGGATACAACAACGACTTCGCCGGACTCCTCCCCGTCGACGGCCAGCCCGACACGTTCCTGTTGGTGGTCAATCACGAGTACAGCAGCGAACCGTTCATGTTCAAGGGGTACGACGCCGACAATCCGTCTCCCGAACAATTCCAGATCGCACTCGCCGCCCATGGACTGTCCGTGCTGCAGGTGAAGGGGGAGAGCGGCTCCGGCAAGCTCACTCCCGGATTCGGACCCTACAACCGGCGCATCACCGCGACCACCGAGTTCGTCGTCACGGGGCCCGCGGCCGGCAGCGACTTCCTGAAGACGTCTGCCGATCCGACCGGCACCAAGGTCCTCGGCACCCTCAACAACTGCTCCGGCGGCCTCACGCCATGGGGCACGGTGCTGTCGGGTGAGGAGAACTTCAACCAGTACTTCGCGAACGCCGAACTGGTCACCGACCCGGTCGTCGCCGCGCGCTTGAAGCGTTACGGACTGGAAGGTGCTGCCTCCGAACGTAAGTGGGAGCGTTTCGACCGCCGTTTCGACCTGACGCAGGACCCGAACGAGGTGAACCGCTTCGGGTACGTCGTCGAGGTGAACCCGTGGGATGCCGCGTCCGCGCCGGTCAAGCACACCGCACTCGGCCGGTTCAAGCACGAGGCCGCGACCATCCACGTCACCGACGACGGCACCGTGGTCGCCTACAGCGGGGACGACGAGCGTTTCGACTACATGTACAAGTTCGTTTCCAGCCGAAAGATGATGGACGGCAACAGCCAGGCGGCCGTGCGCCACAACATGACATTGCTCGACGCCGGCACACTGTACGTCGCCAAGTTCACCGGCAATTCCCCAGATGAGATCGACGGCTCCGGCACGCTGCCGTCGAGCGGTTCCTTCGACGGCACCGGCGAGTGGATTCCGTTGCTTCGCACCGGCGAAGACGGCAGGAGCGAGTCCCTCGTCGACGGCATGAGCGCTGAGGAGGTCGCGGTTTTCACCCGCGAGGCCGGCGACAAGGTCGGCGCCACCAAGATGGATCGCCCCGAGGACTTCGAGCCGAACCCGAAGACCGGCAAGGTGTATGTGGCGCTGACCAACAACACCAAGCGAGGCGTCGACGGCGCTGCCGCCGCCGACGAGGCGAATCCCCGCAACAACAACAAGAACGGCCAGGTTCTCGAGCTCACCGACGACCACGTCGGCACGTCGTTCACCTGGAATCTGCTGCTCGTCTGCGGTGACCCGAAAGAAGCCGACACCTACTTCGGGGGGTTCGACAAGGAGAACGTCAGCCCCATCTCCTGCCCCGACAACCTGGCGTTCGACACCCACGGCAATCTGTGGATCTCCACCGACGGCAACGCGCTGAAATCGAACGACGGACTGTTCAGCGTCACCCTCGACGGCGCGAACCGCGGCGAAACCAAACAGTTCCTGTCGGTGCCGAAGGGCGCCGAGACGTGCGGGCCGATCGTCGACGAGGATCGGGTGGTCGTGTGTGTACAGCACCCGGGTGAATCCGACGACGCCAGCGCCGACAACCCCGCCTCACACTGGCCCGACGGTGGAGCTTCGCAGCCGCGGCCCGCTGTCGTCGCCGTGTGGAAGTCGGGCGGCAGGATCGGCGCCTGACCCCGGAAGTTGGCCCCGGGCGGCTCGCCGAGGCGCCCGGGGTCAACCGACAGGTGTGCCTAACTGCCGAACGGCGACGCGCTGTTGGAGTACCGGGCGAAATCGCCCTGCGCTCCGCTGTAGACGTTGAGGTCGACGTTGCCGTTGACACCAGGGATGCGGCCGGTGCTGGTGTACTGCCAGAAGCTCCACGTGTTCCAGCCACCCGGAAGCGGTCCGGGGGCGTTCTGCCCGTTGTAATCGGCGATCCACAGGGGATACCCGGCGAATTCGTGGGTGTCGGCCATCGCCGTGCGCCAGAAGTTGGGATACGTGTAGATGATCGGCTGGCGTCCGGTGAGCGCCCGCACCGTGTTCAGGTAGCGGTGCGTCCAATCGATCAACGCGGCGGGCGGTAACCCACCGGAATGCTCGATGTCCAGAACCGGTGGCATGTCGCCGGGGCCGTTGATGCCCAGCACCACCGTCGAATAGAAGGCGGCCTGCGCTTCCGGTGACTGAGTGGGATCGGCGTAGTGATAAGCGCCGCGGGACACCCCTGCCACCCGCATGGCCAGACAGTCCTGCACGAAGAACGGATTGACGTAATTCAAACTCTCGGTGGCCTTCACCATTGCGAAGTCGTGGCCGGCGTTGCGGACGGCGAACCAGTCGATCGGCGAACCGCCCAGATGTTGCCAGGAAGCGACGTCGGGCCCCCTGACGGGTTCGGCGGCGGCAATCCCCGGCACCGCCGCCGCAACAGCCCCCGCGACGAGAATTGGTGCGATTTTGGACAGCTTTCGGACGTTCTCCCCGATATCCATGCGCCCGAGGTTAGCGCTTCGCGCCTGTGAGTACTTGTTAACCGCGGAGTGTTTGTGCTGTCTACGTTGATATGAGACACGGGTGTCTACGTAGATGCGAGACAGATTTTAGGCGGGTTGGAGTTGTCCTTGGTAGCGCTTGGTGTGGTCGAGGTGTAGGTGTCCGATCACGTTGCCGTCGGCGGTGTAGGCGGTGACGTGGTCGTCGTCGTGGAGCAGGGTGATGGTCTGCCCGGCTCTGCGCCGGCCGACGCTCAGTCGGGTGTGGGAGTCGATGCACACGGTGCCGGCGGAGGAGACGATCAGGGCGTGCACGGTGGCGTCGTGTTGGATCGGAAGTGCTTGTGGCCCACCGAGGAGTGGCGCGTTCTGCCAGGCCTGCAGTGGCGGCATCTTGACCGCACTGTGCGGGCGGTCGGTGTTGTAGAACCGCTGGTAGGTGTCGCAGAGCTGCTGCAGTTCGATCAGAGTGGTCGGTTGGGTGGGGTGAGTGGCCAACCATTGCTTGAAGGTGCGGTGGTGGCGTTCGACCTTCCCGCAGGTCTGTGGGTGGTATGGGGTGGAGTGGATCAGCCGCGCCCCGGCCCGCTTCACGACCCGGGTGAAGCCCGAGGTGCCGCCCTTGGTGCGGCGGGAGGTGAACGCGCTGCCGTTGTCGGCGAGTACCAGTGCCGGAACCCCGAAGTCGGTGAACGCGGCGGTGATCGCCGCGATCGCCCCGGCGGCGGTCTCGGCGTCCGCGACCCGGGTGGCGACCAGGGTGCGGGTGCAGTCGTCGAGGACCTCGAAGACGGTGGCCTTGGCTCCGGTCGCCAACCGAACTTCGGTGGCGTCGATCTGATAGCAGTCGCGGGGTTTGCGGTAGCAGAACCGGCGGTAGGACGATTTCGGGCGTTTCTTCGGCTCGGGGACGACCAGGTGGTAGCGGGAGAGGATCTTGTTGATCGTGGCCCGGGACGGGATGGTCCAGCCCTGCTCGGACCAGTGTTGTTTCTCGGCGACCGCGTTCAGGTGGTAGGCGATGGTGTCGGCGCCGCGCTCGTGATGGGGCAGGTTGAGGCGAAGCCGCACGATCTCGGCCTCCACCTCCCACGCGGTGGCGTGTGGGCAGGAGGTGGGCCGGCGGGACCGGGCGGTCCACCGGCCGTCCTCCTCGATCCGTTTCTTGTGCCGGTAGGCGGTGGCGCGGGAGATCCCGTGGTCGGTGCACCAGCGGGCGAAGTTCCCGTCGAACATGTCGGCGCCGGTGGTCTGCGAGACCACCAGCAGGGCGTGTAGCAGTTCCATGACGGCTTCCGTTCCGGTCATGAACCAAGTCCACGACCAGTCAGGTGCCTCATACCTCAATCGACAGCAGCGTGTCTCACATCTGGGTGGACATCATCTGTCTCACATGTCCCCAGACTCAACAAACCGCGGAGTGTTAATAAGTACTCACAGCTGGGTCAGCCCAACCAGTCCAGCACCGCGGCGGCGGTCCACGACTGCTGCATGCTGCCCAGGGGTTCGCCCGTGAACGGTTCGTAGTACTCGGCGAAGCTGCCGTCGCTGGCCTGTCGCAAGCCTTCGGATCGAAGCATGTGCGAGCGTTCCGCCCACCCGCGCCGTGCGAAAGCCCAAGAGAACAGCCAGGTCATCACCGGCCACACCGGACCGCGCCAATATTCACGGGACCGGAAGTCGCGCGACACCGGGGATGTCGACGGCGGCACCGCATACCGGAGATCGGGGTGTCCGCAGAATTTCGGACCCTCGAAGGTGCGCAACAGGGCTCGCTCGGCGTCCCGGCTCAAACCGCCGCACAGCAGCGGCGAGAACATGGCGAGGGTTTCGGTGGAAATCCACTTTCCGCTCCGCAGGTCGAAGTCCCGTGCGGCCCCGGATCGTTCGTCGGTGGTGGTGAGCACGCCCTGGCGGAAGCGTCCGGCCCAGCCGTGCAGCTCCCGCACGTCGGAATTCGGCATCGAGTGCTCCTCACCGATGGTGGCGAGGACTTCGCACGCCATCGAGAAGACCGCGCTGACGAACACGTCCTCGACGGCGAAACTCATGGCGGTGGCCAGTTCTTCGTCGTCGTAGCGGACGCTCTTCATTTCCTCGAGCAGCCACAGGTAGCGGTCGTATTCGCCGTTGGACGGACGCTGCGACGTGTCCGCAACGACGGTCAGATCCTCCCGCAAGTACTTCGGCATCGTCCCGGTCACCACGTTGGCGTACGAAAGGTCCCAGCGCGGCGAGTTGTCCATGCCCGACTCCCAGCCGTGGAACAGGGCGATCCGGCCGTTGCCGTCGAGGTCCCGCGCGTGCGCGAGCCAGCGGTGCCAGCGGACGAGGTCGGGCCAGCGACGGTCGAGGAATTCCTCGGCCACGGCGCGGGTGGTGCGCCCGTGCCGGCGTGAATGGTCGAGGATGCGCTGGACGGCGATGGCATGGACCGGGGGTTGCGTGATGCCGGACGTCTGCGGCCCGTTGGGGGCGTGCGCCGCGAGCGTCGCGGTCTCCCACCTGGCCGGCCCGGGAAAGTAGCCGTCCACCCCGTTCGCGAACACGATGTGCGGAATCATCCCGTTCTTCCATTGCGCCGACAGCAGGGTGTCGAGTTCGACGACGGCTCGTTCGACGCTCAGCGGCGCCAGTCCGACAGCAACGAACGCCGCGTCCCAGCTCCACATGTGTGGGTACAGGCGTGGCGCCGCGCTGGTCATCGTGCCCAGGTCGTTGCCGCGAAGCAGATACGCAGCACGCGCTGCGAGCTGTGTCGGGGTGAATCCGGGGTCCGCCATCGCACCATTGTGCTGCGGGTTCCGTCGGATTGCGCGCCGTCGGGCTATGAAGCCGGCGACACCGGTTCGCTGGACTCGAGTTTCGAGTGCGTCCGGGAGTAGAAGAAGTACACGAGGAGGCCCAAAATCAGCCAGATTCCGAATCGCAGCCAGGTCTCCCAGGGGAGGGAGAGGATGAGCCACCCGGAGAAGACCACACCGACGATGGGCACCACCGGCATGAACGGCAACCGGAAGGAGCGGGGCACCTCGGGGCGGGTATGCCGTAGGACGGCCACGGCGATGCAGATGACGATGAAGGCCGACAGGATGCCGATGTTGGTCAGCTCGGCCACCGTGTTGATGGGCAGGAAGCCGGCCATCAGTGCGGAGCCGACGCCCACGATCCAGGTGACCCGAGTGGGCACCTTCCGCACCGGATGGGTCTTGGCGAACCATTCGGGCAGCAGGCCGTCCCGGCTCATCGCGAACCACACCCGGGTCACGCCGAGCATAAAGGTGAGCACCACGGTGATGATGCCGACGATGGCGCCGACGGCGATGATGTTCGCGACTCCGGGCATCCCGACGGACTCGAATGCGGTGGAGAAGCCGCTGTCAGGGCTGATCTCGGTGTACTTCTGCATTCCGGTGAGCACCAGGGTCGCGAGCACGTACAGGGCCATGGCGATGCCGAGCGAGTACAGGATCGCCTTGGGCAGGTGCTTCTTCGCTTCCTTCGACTCCTCGGCGGCGGTGCTCATCGCGTCGTAGCCGAAGACGGCGAAGAACACGGTCGCCGCTCCGGTCATCACCGCGGCGGTGCCGAACGGGAAGTAGGGGGTGTAGTTGGCGCTGTCGATGTGGAACACGCCGAGCACGATGATCAGCACGACGAGCGCCACCTTGATCGCGACCGCGACCGTCTCGAATCGCCCGACACTCTTGATGCCACGGGAGAGCACCCAGGCCGTGCCGAGACAGAACAACGCGGCGAAGACGTCGAAGACGTGACCCTCACCGGTGCCGAGTGCACCCATCATCCAGTCGGGCAGGGAAATGCCGATCTGCTCGAGTAGGAACCGGAAGTACCCGGACACGCCGATCGCGACAACCGCGGCGACCGCCACGTACTCGAGGAGCAGATCCCAGCCGATGAACCAGCCGACTATTTCACCGAGGGCGACGTAACCGTAGGTGTAGGCGGAACCGGCCTTGGGGATCATGCCCGCGAATTCGGCGTAACAGAGCGCGGCGGCGGCGCTGGCGATTCCCGCGATCAGGAAGGAGATCAACACGGCCGGCCCGGTCACCGAGTGCGCGACGGATCCGGCGAGGGAGAACACCCCGGCACCGATGATGCCGCCCACCCCGATCGCGGTGAGCTGCCACAACCCGAGCGATTTGGCGAGTCGCTCGTCGGCAGGCGTGTCCTCCTCGATCTCCTCGAGCGGTTTGCGGCGCAGCAGTTGGGTTCGCAACGTGACGAGTGACATCGCCGGCTTCCTTTCCCGGTGGCGCGAGACTCAGGTGAGAACAACTCAATACCTTCCGCGACCGACGTGTGACGGAAAACGCCGAACCCGGCGACACGGGACCTTGCGTAAATACCGTAGGGGGGTATGGTAGCTACCAGAGTCGGACATCGAGAGCCCAGAGAGAAAGGCACAACCGTGAGCACTTCGACCGTGATCGTCACCGGCATGACCTGCAACCATTGCGTCGCATCGGTGAGCGAAGAAATCGGCGCCATTCCCGGAGTCACCTCCGTAGACGTCGACCTCGCCACCGGCAAGGTCGTCATCGGCAGCACCACCGATCTCGATCCGCGCGCTGTCGCCGACGCCGTAGAAGAGGCCGGATATTCCGTGGCCGGCTGAGTCGCCGCCCACCTTTCCGCAGGAGCAACCATCATGAACGCCACCGGTAAGTTCGCCGGTTTCACCCTCGGTCTCGTCGCCGTCTTCGCTGCCGCGACGGGAGTGGGAGCGTTGGTCGGACCGGACATCGACGAACCCGCAGCGCACGCCGCCGACGACCCCGGACACGGTTCGGCCGCCGACGACGCCGAAGGCCACGACACCGGAGGACACCCGGAAGCCGCTGACGCGACACCGAAGGGACTGCAACCAACGCAGGACGGCTACACCCTGGAACTGTCGTCGCCGATCGCCACCACCGGCACCGACGTCCCCGTGCAGTTCTGCGTCCTCGACCACACGGGAACTCCCGTGACGCGATACGCCGACCAGCATGAGAAGCAGCTGCACCTCATTGCCGTGCGCCGCGATCTGACCGGTTACCAGCACGTTCACCCGACCCTCGACCAGTCGGGCACGTGGAGCGTCTCACTCGATCTGGCCCGGGCGGGTGACTACCGGGTGTTCGCCGACTTCATGCCTGCGGGCGGGGACGCGCTGACCCTCGGTACCGACCTGCGGGTCGCCGGCAGCTACGACCCGCAGTCCCTGCCTCCGACGGAGACGACAACCACCGTCGACGGCTACACCGTCACCCTCAACGGCACCCTCGAACTAGGACAGACCTCCACCCTGACCCTCGCGGTCGGTCGTGACGGATCGCCGGTCACCGACCTGCAGCCCTACCTCGGCGCCTATGGCCACCTGGTCGCGCTTCGCACCGCTGACCTCGGCTATCTACACGTGCACCCAGAGGGACATCCCGGGGACGGTGCGACCCCCGCGGGGCCCGGTATCGACTTCGCGGTCACCGCACCCAGCTCCGGCGAGTACCGCTTGTTCCTCGACTTCCAGCATGCCGGGGCGGTCCACACCGCCGAGTTCACGGTCTCCGCACATTCCGAGGAGGAATGATGACCCGCACCACCGACGTTCCTGCGCCTGTGGGCTCCCAGGTCGAGTTGTCGATCGGCGGAATGACGTGTGCGTCGTGCGCCAACCGCATCGAGCGCAAGCTCAACAAGCTCGACGGGGTGACCGCCACCGTCATCTACGCCACCGAGAAGGCGCGGGTGCACTACTCGGCCGACGTGTCCCCCGACGACCTGGTGAGCACCGTGGAACAGGCCGGGTACACGGCGCGCCTGCCCGAGACCGGGCGACCCGTCATGGAGGAGGAGGATCCCGCCGCGAGCCTGCGACAGCGACTCCTGGTTTCGGCCGCGTTGACCGTTCCGGTCATTGCGATGGCGATGGTCCCGGCACTGCAATTCACCAACTGGCAGTGGCTCTCCCTCACGCTCGCCGCACCGGTCGTGGTCTGGGGTGCGTGGCCCTTCCACCAAGCCGCCTGGACCAATCTCCGGCACGGCACCGCGACCATGGACACCCTGGTGTCGATGGGCACGCTCGCCGCGTTCGGCTGGTCCTTGTACGCATTGTTCTGGGGAACGGCCGGAATGCCGGGCATGACACACCCCTTCGAGCTGACGATCGCGCGCATCGACGGTAGCGGCAACATCTATCTCGAAGCCGCCGCCGGTGTCACCACCTTCATCCTCGCCGGCCGCTACTTCGAGGCCCGCGCCAAACGCCGGGCAGGCGCAGCGCTGCGGGCACTGCTGGAGATGGGCGCCAAGGAAGTATCGGTGCTGCGCGACGGAGTCGAACAATTGATCAGCGTCGACAAGCTGGCCGTGGGCGACCGCTTCGTGGTTCGTCCCGGTGAGAAGATCGCCACCGACGGCGTCGTCATCGAGGGATCTTCCGCCGTCGACGCGTCGATGCTGACCGGGGAGTCGGTGCCCGTGGAAGTGGAGCCCGACTCCGAGGTCGCGGGGGCCACCGTGAACGTCGGGGGCCGAATCGTGGTCGAGGCCAGCCGGATCGGCTCCGACACCCAACTGGCCCAGATGGCGGAAATGGTCGAGGACGCCCAGACCGGCAAAGCGCAGGTGCAGCGGCTGGCAGACCGGATCTCCGGAATCTTCGTGCCGATCGTGATCGCGCTGTCGGTGGCGACGCTGGGATTCTGGATCGGTACCGGCGGCTCCGTCGCTGCAGCCTTCACAGCCGCGGTCGCCGTCCTGATCATCGCGTGCCCGTGCGCCCTCGGCCTCGCGACTCCGACCGCCCTGATGGTGGGCACCGGGCGCGGCGCACAGCTGGGAATACTCATCAAGGGCCCGGAGGTGCTGGAATCCACCCGCCGCGTCGACACCGTCGTGCTCGACAAGACCGGCACCGTCACCACCGGCACGATGTCGCTGCACGACGTAGTGACCGACGGAAGCACGGACGAGAGCACCGTCCTGCGGTACGCGGGCGCCTTGGAAGATGCCTCCGAGCATCCCATCGCCCGCGCCGTCGCACGCGCCGCGCGGGACCGACTCGGCACGTTGCCGGAGGTCGAGCAGTTCGCCAACATCGAGGGACTCGGCGTTCAGGGTGTCATCGACGGACATGCGGTGGTCATCGGACGACCGACGTTGCTCCGTGATTGGTCACTGCACCTTCCCGCCGCGCTCCGCGAGGTGGTGGACGCGGCGGAAGCGAAGGGCCGCACCGCGGTCGGGATCGGCTGGGACGGTGAGGCCCGCGGTGTACTGGTAGTCGCCGACTCCGTGAAACCGACCTCACGCGAGGCAGTATCACAGTTCCGCCGACTTGGTCTGACCCCGATCATGCTGACCGGCGACAACGAATCGGCAGCACAGGCCATTGCCGCCCAGGTCGGCATCGACGAGGTGATCGCGGAAGTCCTTCCCCAAGACAAGCTCGATGTGGTGAAACGACTGCAGGCCGAAGGGAAAGTGGTCGCGATGGTCGGTGACGGCGTCAACGACGCCGCCGCCCTCACCCAGGCCGACCTTGGGCTGGCCATGGGCACCGGAACCGATGTCGCGATCGAGGCCAGCGACCTCACCCTCGTGCGCGGGGATCTACGGGCGGCCGCCGACGCGATTCGCCTGTCCCGCAGAACATTGAGCACCATCAAGGGCAATCTCTTCTGGGCCTTCGCCTACAACGTGGCCGCACTGCCATTGGCCGCCGCTGGTCTGCTCAACCCGATGCTGGCCGGCGCCGCGATGGCGTTCTCCTCGGTGTTCGTGGTCAGCAACAGCTTACGACTGCGCCGATTCCAACCACTCACCTCCGACCCGAAAGAGCGATGACCATGGCTTCCGCAGATACCCCGCACGACGCGCATGCCGGACACGGCTACATCAGCGGAAAGGAGGAGTACCTCAAGCGGTTACGCCGGATCGAGGGTCAGGCGCGCGGTCTTCAGCGGATGGTCGAGGACGAGAAATACTGCATCGACATCCTCACCCAGGTTTCCGCGATGACCAAGGCGCTGCAAGCCGTGGCGCTCGGTCTGCTCGACGACCACATCAGCCACTGCGTCGTCGACGCCGCCGTCGCAGGCGGGCCGGAGGCCGAAGCGAAGATCAAGCGGTCGGTAGCACGGCGGCTGCGGGCGGGCGCAGCCACGTCACGGCGCGAACGACTGATGCGACCGCTTGATGATCAACTCTCGGAAGCCACCGACGCCATCGCGCGCCTGGTGCGTTCCTGACCCACCGAAACGAGCACAGCTTCCAAGGGAACAGCCATGTCTCACCAACATCAACAAGAAGCGCACGTCGGGCACGCCGGGCACCAGGAACACGGTGGCCGGCACGCCGGACACGGGGCTCACGGCGAAATGTTCCGGGAGAAGTTCTGGGTCAGCCTTCTGCTGTCGGTGCCGGTGGTGGCGTTCAGCCACATGTTCGCCGACCTCCTCGGCTACATCGTTCCCGACTTCCCGGGAGCGTCCTGGATTCCCCCTGTCCTCGGCACCGCCATTTTCGTCTACGGCGGCGCCCCATTTCTCACCGGCGGCTGGGCCGAGCTGAAGTCGCGCCGGCCCGGCATGATGCTGTTGATCAGCATGGCCATCACGGTGGCGTTTCTGGCGTCCTGGGTGACGACACTGGGACTGGGTGGGTTCAACCTCGACTTCTGGTGGGAACTGGCGCTTCTCATCGTCATCATGCTGCTCGGCCATTGGCTGGAGATGCGGGCCCTCGGCTCGGCGTCCGGCGCACTCGACGCGCTCGCGGCGCTCCTTCCGGACACCGCCGACAAGGTGACCGATGACGGAATCACCGAAGTGCCCGTCTCCGAATTGTCAGCGGGTGACCTGGTTCTGGTGCGCGCAGGCGCCCGTGTCCCCGCCGACGGCACCGTGGCGGACGGGCAGGCAGAGGTCGACGAGTCGATGATCACCGGCGAATCCGCCCCTGTCCTCCGCACCACCGGCGACAGGGTCGTGGCCGGAACCGTCGCCACTGACAGCGCCCTCCGTGTCCACGTCGACGCCGTGGGGGCAGACACCGCACTCGCCGGAATTCAGCGTCTCGTCGCCGACGCCCAGGCCTCGTCGTCCCGCGCCCAGGCCCTCGCGGATCGTGCCGCGGCGTTCCTCTTCTACTTCGCCTCGCTCGCCGGCGTTTTCACCTTTCTGGTGTGGTCGCTTCTCGGAAACGTGGACGAAGCGGTCGTGCGCTCGGTAACCGTTCTGGTGATCGCCTGCCCGCATGCCCTTGGTCTGGCCATCCCCCTCGTCATCGCCATTTCCACCGAACGCGCCGCGAAGGCCGGTGTGCTGGTGAAAGACCGTCTCGCACTCGAGCGCATGCGAAATGTGGACGTCGTGCTGTTCGACAAGACCGGCACGCTGACGCAGGCCAGGCATGCGGTCACCGGAGTCGTCGCCGACGCCGGCACCACGGAGAACGAACTGCTCGCTCTGGCAGCAGCGGTCGAGGCAGACAGCGAGCATCCCGTGGCCCGCGCCATCGTCACCGAAGCCGCCGCCCGGGTACCCGCGAACATGTATGCCGCCGCATCACATTTTCGTTCGGACCCCGGCCGGGGAGTGCGCGCGGTCGTCGACGACCATTCGGTCGCGGTGGGTGGACCAGCCATGCTCGCCGGACTCGACATCGTTGCCCCGGAATCGATTACACGCACTACCGCGGGATGGATCGATCGCGGCGCCTCCGTACTCCACGTGGTCCGCGACGGGTCGGTTCTGGGTGCGCTCGCGCTCGAGGACGCCGTCCGCCCGGAGTCGCGGCAGGCCGTCGACGCACTCCACGCCCGCGGCGTGAAGGTCGCGATGATCACCGGCGACGCCCGGCAGGTGGCGGACGCCGTGGCGGCCGACCTCGGCATCGACGAAACCCTCGCCGACGTACTGCCCGAGAACAAGGACGCCGAAGTCGCTGCACTGCAACAGCGGGGACATCGGGTGGCGATGGTCGGGGACGGTGTCAACGACGCACCGGCGCTCGCCCGGGCCGATGTGGGTGTCGCCATCGGCGCGGGAACGGATGTCGCCATCGAATCTGCCGGTGTCGTCCTGGCTGCCGATGACCCCCGAGCGGTGCTGTCGATCATCGACCTCTCCCGCGCCAGCTATCGCAAGATGTGGCAGAACCTGGTGTGGGCAACCGGATACAACATCATCGCCGTCCCACTGGCCGCGGGTGTGCTCGCCTTCGCCGGTGTCGCAATCTCACCGGCAGTGGCCGCGATCCTGATGTCCGTGTCCACCGTCGTCGTCGCGCTCAACGCCCAGTTGCTGCGGCGGCTCGACCTCGACCCACGACGACTGGGGCGGTCCTGACCGGGACATCGGAGGTAGACCGACGCCGAGAACTGGTTGATAGCAACAGGCTCGGCGGGGATGGTGAGGGCTGCGATCGGATGCCGTCTGGTCTTGGCGCTGGTCGCTTGGCGCTTGGCACTTGGCACTTGGCACTTGGCACGACGGCATGCCGGCTCTGCAACAGGAGTGGTCCTGTTGCGGAGTCGGCAGATGTGTGTCGCGCGCCGGGGTCAGGCCGCTCGGGGTCGGGCCTGGTTGTGCGCGGGTATGGGTGTGCGTTCGGAGTCGACTTGCCGGGGCGGAATGAAGACGGGGTGTCGGTCTGCTCCCATTTCGATTTCCCAGTCACTGTGGTGGAGCAGTCGGTGATGGAACCCGCAGAGCAGCACCAGGTTATCCATGTCGGATCGTCCACCCTTGGACCAGTGGACGATGTGGTGGCCCTCGCACCATGAGGGTGGCGCACCGCATCCCGGGAATGCGCATCCCCGATCTCGCGCGACCAGCGCTTTTCGTTGTCGTTTGGTCACTGTCCGGGTGGTGGTGCCGAGGTCGAGTGGCGCGCCGTGGTCGTCGAGGACGATCGGTGTGTAGATCGAGTCGCAGCTGAGGAGCCGAGCCGCTCGCAGGCTCAGCGGTCCCATCCACTCGGTCCACGCGACCCCGTCGACCGCGAACAGCGACGCGTCCCTCGCGCAGGCGCCGCGCTGATCTTCTGCATTGGCGTGGTTGGCGTGGTTGGCGTGCTCGGCGAGGTCTTTGATGTTGATGTGGAGGGAGACGTGGGGTCGTTCTCCGCCTTCTTCGCCGGCGATTGCGGCGTTGAGGTACCGGCGCAGCAGTTCGGTGAACCCGTCGGCCCTGCGCTGTCCGGGGGTGCGGGTGTCTGTGGTTCCGTCCTGCGCGGGTCGCGGCTGGGAGAGTCCGGAGAGCGCGGAGAGCAGCATTTCACCGGTGACGGCGTCGAGGTCGCCTTTGACGGCGACGCGTCCGTTGAGTGTTCTGGAGGCGTGGAATTCGTTGAGTTCGGTGTCTTCGGCGGGCGGCGGGTCGTCGGATTCGAAGGCGCGTTCGAGTCGAGCGATGACGGCACGCACGGCGTCGGTGTTGGCGGTAGGACCGCTCGCCGCGAACAGCAACGCGTTTCGGCAGTCGTCCATCGCTTCGAGTGGCATGCCTCGAGGTGGCCGCTCGCAGAATTTCATGATCAGTGCGGCGTGCTCCGCCGAGATAGTGGTGCCGAAGTAGGCGTCCGCGATTTCCGGTTGGGAACGTAAACCGCGTCCCAACATCAGGATTCGTCCCGCCGCATCCACCTCGAGCAACGTCTTGGAGGCCAGCCACATCTTGGTGTTCGGAAAGCCCAGCACATCGACCGTGCAGCGGTGGTCGACGGCACCGACCAGCCTGACCCGCAACGCCTCGAGTCGCTGAATCTCCTCCGACACAGCAACCACCGATGCGAGCAACTCGGCCTCGGCCAGACGCCACGCATCACCGACCGCAGTCGCCAAAATCTCGTCCGACAACGCCCCCTGGATATCCTCCCCGATCCCCATGTTCCAATTCTAGATCGAACGCGTGTTCGAGTCAATGGCAGGAACGACCCACCCGTCCTCGACGCCGTCTCAACGCGCCGACTGGACAACATCACAGATCTGTAGGGGCTCATTCATCACCACCGCAGGGGATGGCAACTGGTCACCTCGCGGGTTCGGATGTGACACTCGCGCAGGCTTTCTGATCACCGAGTGCATCATCGGCGACAGGCGGATACCGCGGCGATCCGGTACTGCAGTAGTGTCGACGAGCACGGGATCAGCACCTACAACGTCCTCGACGTCGACCTCGCCTCGCCTCGGGAATCTTCCTGCCCGACACCGGCATCGAATGCAACTTCGACACCACCGGCGGGTTGCACGCGGCCGGGTTGCTCACCGTCACCGGAGACCTGCTGACGGTGAAGGATGACGTCGGCCGGCACAACGCGGTCGACACGCCCCCACGGCACCGGCCTGACCCTCATCGGATCATCCGCGCACCACCATGAACATCTACACCCACCCCCACCGCATCATGAGCGTCCGCACGTTGACGAACCAGCCCTAGTGCCGACCGGTCTCTGGACCGGTGTCCGCCCGATACTTCCCACCCTGACGCCGGCAAACACTTTTCGGCGACTAGGTGGTTGCCGGTATCTAGAATGGGGTAGGCGCAGTGCGAGGAGGCCCTCATGGGCAGGTGTTGGTGGGCCCGGGCGTGGAGAATCGGCGGACCGGGCAAAGTGCGCTGAGGCTTGCCATGGCGGACGACGACACCGAGAGCACGCAACGACAGGTCGACGTAGACCTCGTCGCGGAGTTGGCGGCTGAAGGTTTCGAGGACGCGTGCATCGTCGGCCGCGGCGGCTTCGGCATCGTGTACCGGTGCCGGCAACCGACGCTCGACCGCGTGGTCGCCGTCAAAGTCCTGAGCCCCGACCCGGACCACATGGATCGGGCCCGTTTCCTGCGCGAGCAACAGGCGATGGGGCGGCTGTCCGGACACCCGAACATCGTCCATGTGCTGCAAGCGGGAATCACCTACACCGGTCGCCCCTACATTGTGATGCCGTTTCACCGCCGTGATTCCCTCGACTCCTGGATCACCAAGCACGGCGCGTTGACGGCCGCAGAGGTGCTGGCGGTCGGTGTCAAACTCGCTGGTGCTCTGGAAACCGCGCACCGCGCGGGAGTGCTGCATCGCGACATCAAACCGGGAAACATCCTGTTGACCGAGTACGGCGAGCCGCAGCTGACCGACTTCGGCATTGCCCGCATCACGGGCGGCGAGGAAACCACCCGGGGTCTGGTGGCAGGGTCGCCCGCCTATACCGCCCCGGAACTGCTCAGCGGAGCCGACGCGTCGGTGGTCACGGATATCTATGGCCTCGGGGCGACACTGTTCACGGCACTGGCGGGCCGGCCGGCGTATGCCCGTCGCCGCGGCGAGCAGGTCTTCGCCCAGCTGATGCGCATCGGCACGGAGCCGCTGCCCGATCTGCGAGAGGCGGGAATCCCCGATGCGGTGTGCGACGTGGTCGAGTCGGCAATGGCCCGAGACCCCGCCGACCGCCCCACCACTGCTGCAGACCTGGGCGCCGCGCTGCGACGGGCGGGCGAATACATCGGTCTTGTTCTAGGGGACATCCCGCTTCCGATCGTCGACGAGGAAGACCGTCCCTTCCTACCCTCGGATGAGGTAGAGGTCGGCGTGTCCGAATACCTTCGATACCGACGGGGCAGCGGGACCCGGCTGGATCGTCCTCCGCCACCGAGTGCGTCCACCAAGTATCGTCCACCGGTCACACCGGGTGCGGCGGTGGCGCGCACGCAACTGCTCGAGCGCCTCCGCCGGAGCGGGCGTCGGCGTCTAGTGCTCATTCACGGACCCGTCGGGTTCGGTAAGAGCACGCTCGCCGCTCAACGGCTCGCGGCCCTGCGGGAGGAAGGGGTGGCTACTGCGTGGCTGACGATCGACAACGACGACAACACGCTCATCTGGTTCCTCACCCACCTGATCGAGTCCATTGCGGTGGCGGAACCAGCTTTCGGGCGAGAGCTGGTTCGTGAACTCGAAGTCTACGGCGCGGACCGTGAACGGTATGTTCTCACCTCGTTGATCGACAAGCTTCATTCGGCCGACCAGCACGTCGCAGTGGTCATCGACGATTGGCACCGCGTCAGCAATGAGGACACACGGTCGGCGCTGGCATTCCTGCTCGAGCACGGTTGCCACCATCTACATTTGATCGTCACCAGCCGCACCCGGCTGGGTCTGCCGCTCAGTAGAATGAGTGTGCGCAACGAACTCGTCGAAATCGATTCCTCCGCTTTGCGTTTCGACGTCCGGGAGTCGACCCAGTTGTTGGTGGACCGCTCCGGCCTCCACCTGGACGCACCTGACATCGTCGAGCTCGAACAGTCGACGGACGGATGGGCAGCGGCACTGCAGCTGGTCTCACTGGCCTTGCGTGATCACCCGGACCCACGGAGGCTGATCGACCACCTGTCCGGAGGGAATCGGGCAATAGGCGAGTATTTGGCCGAGAACGTCCTCGGTAATCTCGATCGAGGCACCCTCGATTTCCTCCTCGCGACCTCGATCACCGAGAAAATCTGCGGCAGCTTGGCACGCGCGCTCACCGACAGCCGGGGAGGGCAGGCGACGCTCGAGGAGATCGAGTCCCGTGATCTGTTCCTGCGACGGCTCGACGAGGAAGGGCGATGGTTCCGCTACCACCATCTGTTCGCCGAGTTCCTGCAACACCGCCTCGAGCGTGACGATCCCGACCGGATTGTCGAGCTTCATCGTCGAGCAGGTCGGTGGTTCGCGGACCGACACCTTCTCAGCCAGGCAGTCGATCACTACCTCCTCGCAGGTGAAGAAGACGACGCCGTCACGCTCGTCGAGGATGCCGCGATGGATTTGCTCGAGCAGTCACAGATGGGGACGCTGCTGGGCCTCGCCGCGAAACTGCCGGCGAAGGGAACTACCAACCGGCCCCGCTTACACATCGCTGTCGCGTGGGCGCACGCGTTGCTGCATCATCCGCGCGACGCCGAACACAATCTGTCCGTCGCGGAGACCGCACTGGCCAGCGGCGACGATGGCGACGACACTGTCGTAGATATGCGCGTCGAAGTGACATCCATCCGGGCTGCTGTCGCCGCGTTCGACGACAAGATCGACGGACTCGATGAGACCGTCGAGAAGTGTATGGCCCGGGCGGACACACTGCGGCCATGGGTATTGTGCGGAGCCGCTGACGTAGCGTCCTTCCGCGCTATCTACCAATTCGATTTCGACGAAGCCCGCCGATGGCAGAAATGGGCCCTTCCCTTCCACCAACGGTCCGCCGGGCCCTTCAGCGTGTTGTACGGATATTGCATGGCCGGGATCGCGGCACGCGAACAACTCGATCTGCCGGCGGCTGAGGCCAGTTTCCGGCACGCTATGACACTGGCCTCGGAGGCCGAAGAGGGTATCGGCTACGGCACCCGGCTCACCGCTGCCCTACTCGGCGATCTGCTGTACGAACAGGGGCACCTCGCCGAGGCGGATCAACTCCTCGACCGTAGCCACACCTTGGGTGCCGAGGGTGGCACCGTCGACTTCATGGTTGCCACCTACGGCACGGGTGCCCGACTGAAACTCCTGCTCGGACAAAAGGATGCGGCGAAGGCGCGTCTCGACGAGGGTGACCGGCTGGCGCAGCAACTGGGCTTGCCCCGTTTGGCAGCGCGCATTGCCAACGAACGAGTTCGAGCCGGGATTGGACACGCGGCTTCCGGGGCCCCGGTTATCGACCTCGAGAGCCGACAAATGCCCGACCGGAACAACGGAATTGCCGTCGTGACTTTCGAACTGGATGAGGATTCGGCGATTCGGTCAGCACTGACCGCCCACGATCAGGACCTCGCGCCCGTCTACGAAAGGGCACACGCCCTCATCGAGTCGATCGATCGACGGGTTCGCCCGCGGGCATTCCTCAATGCCGCGCTGTTGCAGGTGGAAGTGTTGGCCACCATGGGACAGGAAGATGAGGCATTGACGGAACTGTTGCCGCTCGCCGAGCAGTGTGCTCGACTCGGCCTGGTACGACCGGTGCTGGACGCCGGACCCGCGGTGAGCAGGTTGGCACGACGTCTCCGCACACATCTTCCCGAGCACGCCGACGCCGCCACGTCCACCGGATTGAACCAGTACCTCGACGAGTTGGAGAAGCAACCGACGTGAGTGACTACGACGCTGGATCGCCCAAGTCGACACCAAGGACCATAGATTTCGAGACTTCGATGAGTAGTCCCGGACAGACGGCCGGGAAGGCACGTGCTTCCTTGTGACAGGTGAACGCGTGCCGGCCCGGCCGTCATCGTTCGTGGTGAGGGTTTTGTTAGTGGGGGATGACCGGGAGTACGAGGTGCGAGGGGTGGACTGCGTTGTGGTGAATGCTCTGGCGTGCGACGCGGAATTTGCTGGCGTCGTCAACTTCGGTGTCGGTGTTGGGGTTACGGTCCCAGCGGGGGAAATTACTGGAGGTGACGTGCACTCGGAGACGATGGCCGGCCTTGATCACGATGCTGGTCGACCATAGATCGATATCGGCCTTGTCGATGCTCTCGGGCTCGGTCGTCACGCGGGTGATTCCGTCGACGATGTTGTAGGAGATGCCGTTTTCGTCGACATCACAGAGTCTGACTACCCAGTCGGTCGTCGGTCCGTCGGTGGCGGCGAAGAGTTCGGCCGTGACCTTGCCGGTGATTTCGAGGTCTTCTGTCAGCACCGGAGTCGAGAACACCAACACATCGGAACGACTTTCGACGGTTGCCTGGTCTTTCGGTCCGGCCGGGAACTGGGTAGACATGACGAGGTTGCCGCCGCACGTCGGCACCGGATCGGCGGGGTCATAGGTGAAGTCGCTGTGTGATTGCTCATCGATGGGCTGGTCGAAGGACAGGCTGCCGTCTCCGTGAAGGTACAAACGTGTGGCGACCGCACGCTGGAGCGGCCATTCTTCCTCGTCGCGCCATTGGTTGATTCCCATGACGAACAGTTGCACCGGTGCACCCGAATCGTTGGTGTCCGACCCGTCACGAAGGTAGTTCTCGAACCAATCGAGCTGATAGTCCGTCATAGTCTTGGCTCCGGGGGCGACCTCCGACAGCAGCCCGAAGTTGATGTCGCCGATCTGGCCGAAGGTGAAGGCATTGACATGCGGCCATGGGCCCACCACGAGACGGGTCGGCACCCCGCGTGCGCGCATCGCGATGTAGTTGTCGAGCGTTCCCTGCTGGAAGACGTCGTACCAGCCGCCGATGTTCAGGCTCGGCACCGTGACCTGGTCGTGGTGGCCGGCGACCCGGCATTCCTCGGTGGTGTCGGGGTTCTGCAGACCGCGTTGAACACCGATGTCGGGCAGGCCGGCCCGGGTCAGGGCCGGAAGCGGCGCCGCCGGGAGCTCCCAGTAGCTCTTGGTGGCCAATGAGTCGTAATCTGCAATCGTGGTTGCCATCGCACCCAGCAACTCGTCGGGATCTTCGACGACCTTAGGCAACTGCGCCAAGGACTGGGCGAGCGTCCACCACGCGTTGAGACCGAGTTCGATTGCACCGCCACGAAACATGAGACCATCGGCTGGGTCACTCCAGGTGATCTGCGGGGCTATCGCCGCCAGGCCTGGCGGTGCAGCGAGAGCTGCGGCCCATTGCGTCTGACCGGTATAGCTTCCACCGAACATGCCGACCTTGCCGTTGCTGCCGGGAAGTCCACTCGCCCAGACGACGGTGTCGTACCCGTCCTTCTGCTCGCAGGCCCAGGGGAGCCACTCTCCGTCGGAGTCGAATCTGCCGCGGGTGTCCTGCTGCACGACGATGTAACCCCGCTTCACCGCGGCCAGGGTGTCGAAGATCAGAACGTTCAACGATCCCGTCCGGTCGTACGGGGTGCGCTGGATCAGCACCGGATACGAACCTGGCGCCGTCGGCCGATAGACATCAGCCCTGAGAATCGTGCCGTCGCGCATCGGCACCTCCACGTTGAGATCGATGCTGATCTGACTCATTTCGGGTTTCCTACCTTCATTCGAACACCAACTCGATGCACACCCGGCGCTCGGGAACGCGCCTGGAGTGTGCGTAAGCACCGGGTGTGGATCCTGTGATTGCGGTCACTTAGACGGTACACAAACGGGTACGAGTAAGCAAGGAAACGTACCCAGCTCAGGGCTCGGCAAGGAATTCAAGCACTTCAGGAACGAATCGCTGGTGGTACTGGAAGACCCCGCCGTGTCCGGAGTTGGGGTAGATCGTCAACTGCGAATTCGGCAGTCGCCGCGCCAGGTCCTCCGAGTGCTCGCTCGCGACCATCAGGTCGTGGTCGCCATTTGCGACGAAGGTGGGATGGGTGACCACCGACAGGTCATCCGGAGTCGCCTTTCCGCCTCGTACGATCGCCGCGATTTGCGCAAACCTGGCTTGGATGGAAATCGGCTTGTCGCGGCCGTCGGTTCGCTCGCCCAAACGTGCAAAGTAGTCGTTCGCTGCACCTTTGCCTTCAGAGGTGCGGGGAAAGAAGAGGAAGTGCCGTGGGTCCTTGCGCGTGAGCGCTGCCTTCAGATACGCACTGGTGACGATTCGAGCCATCTTGTCGATACCACTGCCCCCACGCGGCCCGGTACCGGCGAGCACCATTCGTCGCACGAGCCGAGGTTCTCGCAGCGCGATGACTTGAGCCACCGCACCTCCGAGCGAGAAACCGAACAAGTCGACGGTGTCGTGGCCGAGAGCGCGGATGAACGCGATTGCGTCGACGCCCATCTGCGTGAGGTCGGCGGGTACTCGTGAGCCGCTGGCACCCACCCCGCGGTTGTCGAACGCGATCACATGGTGGTGCTGAGCGATGCCGTCCAACACCCGGGGGTCCCAGTCATCCATGACCGCGGTGAAATGATGGAGGAACACCACCGGCACTCCGCCCCGGGGCCCCAGTTCGCGGTATGCGAACGGCACACCGTTGACGTCGATGACTTTCGTCGACGCCTTTGCCCAAGCAATTGCGTCGCTCTCTTGTGCGTTGTGAAGAGACATTTCCACTACTCCTTCAGGCTCGAACATTGATCGCTTGCGACGGACCGTCGAGCCGATTAGCGTACGACCATAATATTACGATCGTCAGGCTATCCCGTAGACTCGCGGCTGGCAAGGAAGACGTCGTGGTGACCTACGAAGCAAGGTGGTGCAGAAATGGCGCGGTACGACGAAGCGCACAAGGCTCAGACGCGTCGTCGGATACTCGACACTGCGGGTCGGCGACTCAAGCGCAGCGGTATCGATGGTTCCGGCGTGAGTGCGCTCATGTCGGACGCAGGTCTGACCAATGGCGCTTTCTACGCGCATTTCGGTTCCAAAGACCAGCTCGTCGCCGTTACCGTCACGGATCAGTTGACAGCGCAGGAGGAAGCGCTGCGTTCGCTGCTCTCCGACGACGGTTCGCTCCAAACATTCGTCGAGGAGTACCTGTCGTGCGACCATCGCGATCATCCAGATCAGGGTTGTCCGTCGGCCGCCCTACTGGATGAGATCGGGCGCTCGAGCACCGAGATCCGCAGTGCATACACCGAAGGAATCGCGGGAATTATCGAGCTGGTGGCGAGCCACGCCGGCGCCAACGAATCAGCTTCCGCCAGAAGCACAGCCATTGGCCTCATTGCCGTACTTGTCGGGACGATGCAGCTCGCCCGCGCCGTAACCGATGAACAGCTGTCGGCGGAGATACTGGCGTCTGGAATCGCCAGCGCGGGCCGGCTCCTGGAGCACGCCGAGCCGAACTCCCCGTGAGCACCGCCCCCAGGTCGCCGGCCCACCGGTTCACCTCGGCCGGCCTAGCCGCCGCGCTTGGGGCGAAAGGATGTCCGGCCGTTGCGACGCAACAGTGCGACCGTGGTGGCGAGCAGTCCCCGATTCAGATCGGGTTCGAGACCGGCGCTGATGCGGTGCAGCTGGTCGGTGTGCCAGCCGAGGTCGAGGAGCCCGTCCAGGGCTTTGACGTCGACCACTCTACCCAGGACACTCCGCATTCCGGATCGCGACTGATGAGTGGTGAGGGCGTCGGCGCGCCCGGCGAGTATGACGTCGGCAGCATCGGTGGTCGTCGCGGTGGGCCGTCCGATTCCGACGACATCGCACTCGCCGGCCCCAATTGCCCCCTCCATGGCGGTGCGGGAGCGGAAACCGCCGGTCACCGCCAGCGGAACATCTCCTGCCAGCGCGCGGACAGTGCGTGCGTAGTCGAGAAAGTACGCCCCACGAGCGCGGGTACTGGCCGCGGCACTACCCATCATGGCGGGAGACTCGTAGCTTCCTCCGCTGACCTCGATCAGGTCGAGGCCTTCCTGGGCCAGCGCCGCGACCACCGCGCGGGACTCGTCCTCGGTGAATCCGCCGCGTTGGAAGTCGGCCGAGTTGAGTTTGATGCCGACCGCGAAGCCCGGTGACACCCGCGCGCGAATGCGACGCACGACCGCGAGGACGAAGCGCATCCGCCGCTGCGGGTCACCACCCCACTCGTCATCCCGCCGGTTCACCAGCGGTGAGAGGAACTGGGCGACGAGGTAGCCGTGTGCGCCGTGAATCTGGATGCCGTCGAAACCTGCTGTCTCACAGACGAGCGCGGCAGCAGCGAAACGTTCGATGATGCCCTCGATTTCACCGGAGGTCAGCTCCCGCGGGGTAGACGCGCCGGGAATATCGAGCGGCACCGGACTCGGAGCGACGGGAGTGTTTCCGAGGGCGAGCGGGTTTGCCTGGCGTCCGGGATGATTGAGTTGAACCCAGATCGGGACACCGGCATCTTTGGTCGTCTTCGCCCAACGGGTCAGCGCGTCGAGATCACGCTCGTCCTCGATGACGATATTGCCCGGCTCACCGAGCTGGGTGCGGTCGACCATGACGTTGCCGGTGACGAGCAGCCCGTAGCCGCCTCGGCTCCAGGTGGCGTAAAGCTGTTCGAGGCGGTGGTCAGGAGAATTCCGCCGATCACCAAGCGCTTCACTTAGCGCAGACTTCATGATTCGGTTCGGAAGTATCTGACCGCAGGGCAACGGCAATGGATCGTGCAGGGAGGCCATGAAGCAGTACCTTTCGCAGGGATTGATTCTTACGACGTCGCGGGGGCATGTGCGGCCCGCAGTGCGTTCTTGTCGATCTTGCCGACCGCGTTCTTGGCGATGGCTTCGACGACGACGATCGACGTCGGCCGCTTGTAGCGGCTGAGTTTCTGCGTGCACAGCGCGTGCAGCGCAGCCAGATCGACGGTCGATTCGGGTGCTGGTTGCACGTAGGCGACGACGACCTCGCCCCAAATGTGGTCGGGTACGCCGATCACGGCGGCCTCGAGCACGGACGGGTCGCCGGCGAGAACGTCCTCGATTTCCTTGGGGTAGATGTTCTCGCCGCCGCGGATGATCATGTCTTTCGATCGCCCGACCAGTGTCAGATAGCCTTCCGCATCGAGGTGGCCGATATCGCCGGTGTGCAGCCATCCGTCGACGAGGACCCGGGCGGTGTCGTCCGGGCGGCCGAGGTAGCCGCGCATAACATTGGGGCCGCGCACGACGACCTCTCCGTCCACACCCACACCCATGTCGGTGCCGTTCGGGTCGACGATGCGAATTTCTTGACCTGGGAAGGCAATCCCGACCGTTCCGGCGCGCCGGGGCCCCGCAACAGGGTTGAGGGTCGACGCGCAGGTTCCTTCGGACAGCCCGTAGCCCTCGAGGAGGGGAAATCCGTACCGGTCCTCGAATCTGGTCAGTAACTCCGCTGAGGCGGGTGCGGCGCCGCAGATGCCGAAACGCAGTGAGGACGTGTCGGGCCGGACGTCGTCGGGGAGGGCCGCCAGGATGCTGTAGATCGTCGGCACCGCGCTGAAGAAGGTCGGGCGTTCTGATTCGACGAGATCGAAGAAGGTCCGGGGATCGAATCGGCCGGCGATGACGACGCTGGCACCGACGAGCAGCGGGGTGAGGACACTGACGACGATGCCGTTGACGTGGAACAGCGGCAGGATCAGCAGGCATCGGTCTGCCTCGCCCAGCTGCAGTGCCTGCGCGCCCATCTCGGCCATGGCGTCGATATTGGTGTGGTCGAGCATCACCCCCTTCGGCACTCCGGTGGTGCCGCTGGTGTAGATCAGGAGGGCGGGGGCCGACGTATCTGCGGGAGGTGCGGGGTCCGCCGCCACGGGCGCGTCGTACAGATCAGCGACGCGCAGAGTGACGACATCACCCGCCGGAGTCGGGGCGTCCTCGACGACGAGCAAGCGTGCGCCGGAGTCGCCGAGCTGCCGAGCCACCTCGACGTCGGTCAGGGCCGGGTTGATCGGGGTGACGGTGGCGCCGAGTCGCCAGGTCGCGAACAGCAGCACCACGAACTCTGTACGGTTGGTCAGCTTCACGGCAACGACGTCTCCCTGCCCGATTTTCAGCTGATGGAGGTGGCGGGTGGCCGCGCGTACTCGGTCGAGCAACTGCGCATTGGTGAGTGCGCTCCTGGCGTCGGAGACCGCGGGTCCGTGCGGGTCGAGATCGGCGCGGCGGTCGGGCAGCGATGCGAACGTCATGGTTGTCGTGTTCACCTTCGGTGTGATGCGGCCCGGCCCGGTGCGGGTGTGGCGGGCGCTGCATCGAGATGGCGGGTGAGGAACTCGGTTTGATCGCGGACCAGGTCTTCGAAGGGTTCGCCGAGGTAGAAGTCGAAGTGTCCGGCGTCGTAGGTCTTGATCTGTCCGTGCGGTGCGGTACGCGCGTATCGGAGGGTCTGAGCGGGTGGGGTGACGGTGTCGGTGTTGCTGATGCAGAACAGGATCGGGAAGTCGATGTTCTGTGCTGCGCGCCCCGGCCGGTAGGTGACCAGGCGGGGAATCACTCGGGCCGCTACCTCGTTTCGGAACGTCGCCCCGGTCGGCACGATAGCCCGGTAGCCGGGAAGTGCATCCGGGGCATTCATCAGGGCCAGTGAACCGGGTGCGCCGGCGAGCGGAATCATGACCGGCTCGCGGCGGCGAACCTTGGCCGCCAGATCCCGGGCGATCAGAGGCGAGGCTTTCACCGAGGCGGCCGGGCCGAGGGCGAGCGCGGAGGCCAGCCCGTCGGTGAACGGGCATTGGGCGACGGCGGCTCGCAGTTCCGGATGCCGTGACGCGACGGTGATGGCGTGTCCACCGCCGAAGGAACTGCCCCACACGGCAATGCGTGTGCTGTCGAGACCGTCACGAGCCTTGACCCACGCAATGGCGGAATCCCAGTCGGCAAGCTGCTTCTTGATCGACAGCAGCTGACGGGGATGGCCGCCGCTGTCACCGAAGTGCCGGTAGGTGAACGCGAAGGCGGCGATGCCTGCCTTGGCGAAACGCTCGGCGAAGGCGTCCAGGCGCATGTCGCGGGTGGCTCCGAGGCCGTGCCCGAGGATGACGACGGGCGGCGACGTGACGCCGGTGGGCAGATACAGCCATGCCGCGCAGGAACTGTCACCGGAGGAGAAGAGGACGTCGTGACGGGTGTAGGGCTTCTTGGTGGCCATGGCTGGTCTCACTGTCCGTTCGTCGAGCGGGTCCCGGGCACGCGCCCGGATTCGAGCGCCTGCTTGTAGATGTCCGGGTTGTAGAGGGGCAGCTCACCGGTGGAATCGGTGCTCTCGAGGTAGTCGAGCATCAACTGCTGGCCGTCGTCGGACTGATCGGTGCCGAGGAACTCGGTGCGCTCGACATGCAATCCCTCCGCCAGCGACATCGAGCCGCCGAAATACACCGACCGCTCGAGCTGGTTGGCGATATCGATGCCGAACAGGCTGTGCGGGCGGCCGTCGACCCGCACGCTCATCACCTCTCCGCGGTCCTCGACCTCGAGATGTCCCTTGGTTTTGTGTGTCATGCGATTCTGCTTCCGTGGAGTTCGGAGGAAGTGAAGGAGGTGTGCCGAATGAGCAAGTGCCCGGGCGTCCGGTAACATCGTTATTGAGAAGATCGTAACTAGGTTATTGACGGGTGGCAAGCGTCACCCGGCGGGTCATCCGTCTCAGTATCAAGACGGCTGTGGAGTCAGGTGGAGATGTGGGAGACAAAGGCGCGGGTTCGACACCCGGGAGCGTGCCGGAGCGGCTCGTACGGGCCACTGTCGCTCTGCTGGCCGAGCAGGGCCCGTCCGCGATCAAGGCGCGAACAGTGGCGTCCTCGGCCGGTCTGTCGACCATGGTGGTCTACAGCCACTTCGGTGGTATCCCGGAGCTCATCCACGCCGTCGCCGATCATGGGTTCACGGAACTCGGCACCGCCTTTTCCCGGGTGCCGGAGACTGAGGATCCCGTCGTGGATCTGTTCGCACTGGCATTGACGTGTCGGCGCCTGGCGCGCGCGAACCCCCATCTATACGACCTGATGTTCGGACTGTCCACCCGCTCTACCTACCGGCCGCTGGAGTCGCACGTGCGATTGAGCGGACATTCTCCGGCCTTCCGGGGCGCCTACGCTCACGTCACCGACGCGTGCGCTCGTCTGGTGGGGTCCGGCCGGGTCGGGTCGCAAGACCCCGAGGTTGTCGCTGCGCAGCTGTGGAGCTTCGTGCACGGCTACATCACCCTCGAGCTGGGCGAGCATTTCGCCGAGTTCGACGACGCGGTGCTGCAGGTTATGTTGCCGATGGGTGTGAATCTTGTAGTCGGCCTGGGCGACACCCGCGAACTCGCCCAGGCCTCACACGAGCGTGCCCTACGCATGTACGGCTCGGTCCGGCCTATGGTGGACAGTTCGTCGGGCGGCGAGTTGAGACCGCAGTGCCCGGGGTAGGTGGTCATTGTTCGGGTTCGGACACACCCGTCGGGGAGCGGATCCAGCGGTGTCGATGAGGCGGTGTCGATGAGGCGGTGTCGCTTTGCGCGCGAGCTGATCCGGAGTCAGTGGGCTCAGTAATCGCGAGCGGTCCATGTGAAAGGCGGCATGCGTGCCATCCCGACTACCGGTGTTTGTGCAACGCTACGCCTTCCCGCGGTTGAGTTGTCGACGTGTTGGCGCCTCATTTGCCGATGGGGGATCAGTCTCGCTGTGAGCATCGATGCCGCCCGGTGGGATAGGCACCGCGTCAGCGTCGGCTGTCCGGCGACGAAGGGAGGCGTCGAGGTTGGAGCCGTCGAACCCAGTGAAGTTCGGGGGAAATAGAGGTATTGCATTCGAACTATAACGAAGTTACAGTCAGGGCATGAAACGTGATTTGGTGGGCCGCAAAGTGATCGTCACCGGGGCCGCGCGCGGCATCGGCGAGCAGGTGGCACGCCTCGCCGCGGCCCAGGGGGCCCGCCTCGCCCTGATCGGACTCGAACCCGACAGGCTGCGCGCCCTCGCTGAGGAACTCGGTGCATCGGCGCACTGGTGCGAGGCGGACGTGCGCGACAGCGCGGCGCTGCAGTCCGCGATCGACGAGTGCGCCAAGGTCATGAACGGTGTGGACATGGTCGTCGCCAACGCCGGCGTGGCCGCCTACGGCACAGTGCGACACGCGGACGACGCGTCCTTCGAGCGAGTCGTCGATATCAACCTGAACGGCGTATTCCGCACACTCAAGCATGCGACACCCCATCTGCAACGCAGCGGAGGTCACGTGCTGATCGTGGCCTCCGCACTGTCCTTCACCTCGATAGGCGGTCTTGCCTCCTACGGTGCGAGCAAGGCCGGGGTGGAGGCGCTCGCGCTGGCCTACCGCGGCGAAGTGGCCCATCTCGGGATCACCGTCGGCCTGGTTCATCCGTCGTGGATCGACACCGACCTGGTGCGAGGCGTCGAGGTCGACATTCCGGCCTTCCAACAGATGCGCGACCGCCTGCCGTATCCGGGGAACGTCACGACCAGTGTCGAGCGGGCGGCCTCGGCGATCGTGGACGGACTCGCCTACCGGCGCAGTCGCGTCTATGTGCCGCGGGCCGTCGTCGTCGCCAACTGGGCGAAGGCACTGTTGAACTCACCGCTGGTCTGGCCGTGGACGAGGCGGTTCTCCGCCGCAACAGTTCCCGCGCTCGAGACCGAAGTTGCCGCCTTGGGTCACAACGACCAACTCGTTCCCGAGTTGCCGCACACCACCGAAAATGACGAGCTCAGCCCGGCGCGCATCTAGCGGCAGTCACTGTTGGCCGCACGAGGACAAGAGATAGGCAACATGTTCAAGCAGTCCTTCTCATCCGGTACGGGAACACTGACGGTGTGCGGGCATTCGGGATACAGCCCGCAGTTGCGAAATGATGACTCCTCTCTTCCCGCCTTTTCGCGAGTCTGGATCCCCGGAACTTGAAATCAGAGAGGGGATGTTTCAATCCATCTCGCCGTGCCGTTTACCGATCGGCCTGGGCAACGGCCTGGCCGGTGTTGTCGTTCGAGTCGAACCCACGGGGCGATCACACCAGCCCGGCGGCGAAGTCGCGCGCGGCCCCGGCAAGATCGGTTCGGCACGTTCGCGGGATTCGTCTCCACGGAGGAAGCGGACTTGCCGATCAAGCCAGGAGCATCCAACATGGGAGAGGCGGCCTCGCGGCCTCAGGTCGGCGTCACCGCGTGGCAAGTGCTGGTTGAGATGACGAACCTACAAGAGGGGCAGAAGTGCCTGGTCCAATTAGGCTCCCGAGGGGCACGTTCGTCATTTAGCCGCCCAAGCATCTCGACGCCAAAACGTCCGATCGCCGATCAGGTCCATACCTTCGAATCAGGCTACGCAGACAAGGATTACGTTGAACACCGACGCGCAAAGGGATTGATCACCAAGGTAGGGTTGCCAACCCATGGAGAGCTGGAGAGGGTCAGCCTCCGACGGTCATCAAAATCTTATACGTCATGCAAGGCCGAGGACCGAGGCTTCCTTCCTTGATCGGGCTGCCGTGCACACCCACATCTCGTCGACCGCAGCGAGCTGATGGAACTCGGGAAGATCACCTTCTGATGCGGCAGCAGGTGCACGGTAGAAGGTGCGGAGGGAGCGCCACGTTGGAGAAGGGACCCGCCGCGACGACCGCGGCCCCGCAGATCCGGGATCGAGTACTTCGTGTGCTCGACGCCTACGAAGTCGGTACCGCCTCGGCCGCCGACATCGCCAGAACTTTGTTCGTCAGCCAGTCGCACCTGCGGCGGTTGTTGCGTCGGGACGGGACATCACTACGTCAGCTGCGGGATGATCACCTCACCAAACGAGCTGTTGAGGCACTGCGCCGAGGTGAACCGATCACGGTGCTGGCCCTCGATCTGGGCTTCTCCGACCCTCGGGCCTTCCGCCGAGCATTCAAGCGGTGGACCGGCTCGACCCCCAGCACGTTCACCGACGGACAAACACAGCCACGACAGACGTTCCATCGACACCTTTCGGTGAGACTGGCGTCCGCAGGCACCAGGTAAGTGAAGGAAAGACGAAACCGTGGAAAGACGCAGAATCGTATTGCTGGGTGCGACGGGATATACCGGGCAACGAGTGCTCCGAGAACTACTCGCCCGCGGTGAGACGCCGACCTTGGTTGGCCGAAACCGTACCAAAATGGTAGCTCTGACCGACCGTTTCACGGCGAATATTCCCGTGGCCCAGGTAGATATCACCTCGTCGGCCGACCTCGCGCGGCTCCTGGAACCCAGCGATGTGGTGATTTCCACGGTGGGGCCGTTCATGCGGCTCGGTCTGGCGACGGTGACCGCGGCGGCGCAAGCGGGGGCTCACTACCTCGACTCCACCGGTGAGGGCACCTTCGTCCGGCGTGTTTTCGAGTCGGACTCCGTCGCGGCAGCCCGCGGAGCAACCATCGTGCCGGCGTTCGGCTACGACTATGTGCCGGGCAACTTCGCCGGTGCGCTCGCGCTAACGCGCGCGGGGGAGCGGGCCACCCAGATCGAGATCGGCTACTTCCTCACCCGTTCTGGACATGGTGATGAGCTGCGCTACCGGAGCACCCTGCGCGACGCCTTCACTCTGACAACAGGGGGCACACGGCAGACACTGGTCAGTGCAGCGGCCGATGATGCCTTCGCCCACCGCCGCCCGCACGCCGGGGCTCCCGCCCGCCTGATCGATGAGCGCGTCGGCAAACGTGTCCGCACCTTCCGCTACGCCGGTATGAACCGTGCTGCTATGACCATCGCAGGCTCGGAGCATCTTGGACTTCCGGAAGCCTTCCCTCAATTGGAGAGCGTCGATGTATGCATGGGTTGGTTCGGGCGATGGACTCGTCCGGTACAGGCGGTCGCCGCACTCCAGGCGCCCCTGCTGCGGACGCGTTCAGGGCGGACCACGCTGACCTGGCTATCCGAGCGGCTCCCGGGATCGCACCGTGAACCGAATAGTGATGGCCGCTCGCTGGTGATCGCCGTCGCCCGCGACGACTCCGGTCGGGCACTGGCCACGACGGCCCTCGCCGGCCCCGATCCATATGAGATGACGGCATCTCTCCTGGCCTGGGGTGCCATCCACGCCGCAGCACCGGATGCCGTTCTCGAGCCCGGCGTGCACGGTCCTGTCGCGGCCTTCGGGATCGACACCCTCGGAATCGGCGCGTCCGAAGCAGGCATTCATCACGTCGACGAACCTTCGGCCCTGCGCGGACTACGCGAGGGCCCAGACCCGACAACTCGAGGTGTGTGAACCGGGCATTCCATGACAGTCCACCAGTGACGGGCCACTCCGCGCAGTCGAGCCCACCGTCTTTCAGCGATCACTCTGAACGAACCGTGACGGAAAGAAAATTCGTCGATGCGTGTCGACATCATTACCGGACATGAGCGCACGTTGAAACTTGGGCCCGGCGTCCGCGATCTTCGAACTGCCCACGCCCGCGACTAGCGGAGGCGGAGGCAGAAAACTCCTGCCTGGTCTGGTCGAGATACTCGAACAACCGACGGCGATGTCACCGACAGCGGGTTGCGGTGCCAACCAGTCGGCGATGCCCAAGGCTTACTACCTGCCCGGCGACGTTGACGGTGACAACCCCCGGCTTACGTCACCCCGCAGGAGTCGAGCACCCGATGAACGCCACCCTCACCCCAGCTGATTGTTGACCCCTCCCAACGATGACACCGACAGGAGAATCTTGGTGATCGAACCGGACTGGAGCCGGGCACTGTGCCGCCGGAATCCGCAATTGTGGGACGACACCGCAGACGCAGCGAACACGAGCGTCGAGACCCCGGCACAGCGCTCCATCCGCCACCGTGCGGCGATTTCGTACTGTCGAGTGTGCTCAGTGATCGACACGTGCCGAAACGAGGTCGCACTCGCGACAAATCCAACTGGAGTATGGGCCGGTGAGGTATACCCCAGGCTCGGTCACCAGACCCGCAGTGAGATCCAATCAAAGACCGAGCATCGAGCCCATGCGCTCCCCGCGGCACACCAGGTCGGCCGCCCGGCCCGGATTAGCGTGGATTCCGTCAATGCCGCATTCACCGATCTGATCATCACGATCCAAGCGCAACGCGAAGCTCGGGAGACGTCGAACACCTGCTGACAGGGAGTGCCTCCCTCGGCCAGCGTCGGGATGACCGCACGCCGATAGACCTCCTTGATGAATGCGGCCGACGGCCGCATAGCGCATCTTCGAACTCCGCCGTCCAAAGACCAAAAGGTGTTGAATGGCAACCAGACCACGCCGCGCTTGCAGTGCGTGGGCTGCGGCTCGGTGCATCTCACGTGGGCTGAACCGGGCGGTGACCGGGCCAACCTCCATTTGATCCGAGATCGCCACCGGCGCAGACAAAGACGCATTGAACTGTGTATGCGACGCGTCGCTCGCTGGGCGCTTCCCTGTGACGGCAAGGCACCACGTGTTGAGATTCGCTCTCGATGCTTGGCGGCGAGCGCGAGGGAGGAACTCCTCCGACTGGCCACATGATCAGTGTCGGCCGAATCGATGAAGTTCCATCGGTGTCAATAGAACCGGTCGAAAGTCTTCTCCGCTCCGCCTTTCTCGGCGCCCGCACTTCAGCCCGTGCCGAAGTTGCCTGAACCCAACCTGTCCGCGGCGGAACACCCACGACAGCACCCTGCTGCAACCGGCGGTCAGTGCGATCCCGGCGGTGAAGTCCCGACGTGGTCTGCGTCGCCGCAAACCCGAAAAGCTTTGCGCCGACAATGCTACGAATACGACAAGCACCGCCGGTGGCTTGCGCGAAGAGGGAATTGGCGGCGTGTCGATCTTCGCACTGCCGTTCGCCAAGCTTCCAGTGCCAGGGTCATCGCCACCTCGTCACATGACGACAAACTCGCCCGACTCGCCGATCTCGGCGCCGACCACTTGTCAACTACCGCACGCCAGATCTGCGACTGGATCATTTGTTGCCGGCACCATCGCCAACTCTGCCGAGAGGGCCTAGAGTCCGTGGTTGATGACGGCGAGGGTAAATGGGGAACGCCGCCCAAGTGGCTGTAGACCACCATCGTCGAGAGCCCGGCCGCCGCGGTCACTGCACGTGCTTTGATCGCCGACGGGTCCTGTTCGGCCAGCAGTTGGATGGTGACGTGAATGAGCCGTTCCGACACACCATCCACGTCCCCTCCCCGTGCATCTCCGCCACGTCGGTTCCTGCCACTGGGGCTGGCGTGTAGATCGGTACAGCACCTTGTCGAGGCCGTGTAACTTCGTTATACTTGCAGATACGCATTATTCGAGATTTATTGAGAGGGTTGACGATGACACATCAGGAACCGGGCCAGCTCGTGATCGAGAACCGTGGAACGGTTCTTGTCGTCAAGGTTGACGGCGGACCGCACAGCTTGTTCGGCGTGCAGATCGCCGACCAACTCGACGCACTGGTGGACCGTGTCGACAGCGACCCCGGCGTGCACGCCGTCGTGTTCACCGGTGCAAGGGAGGGCAGGTTCGTCAGCCACGCCGACGTGCGGTGGCTGCAGGCCGAGGGTGCTGCCGTGCCCGAGTTGAGCCGACGCGGCGCCTCGGCTGCCCTGCGCCTGGCCCGCGGTGTGGATCGGGCCCACGTTCCCGGGCCCGTGCTGGAGAGAACCCCACTCAAGGGAGTCGCCCAGCTCGATCGGCTGCATGACACATTCCTACGGATGAACGCCAGCGGTGTCATCTTCGTCGCCGCACTGAACGGTTCGGCTCTAGGTCTGGGCGCGGAGTTCGCGTGGGCCTGCGATCTGCGGATCATGTCCGACGGTGACTTCTTTATCGGCCAGCCGGAAGTGCTCCTCGGAATCATGCCCGGCGGTGGCGGCAGCCAACGGTTGACCCGCCTGATCGGTACGCACAAGTCGCTGGTCGCCATCCTGGAAGGCAAGCCATTCACGCCTGCGCAGGCACTGGCCAACGGTGCGGTGGACGAAGTTGTGGCGCCCGAGGACGTCGTGACGCGGGCGGTCGAACTGGGCGAGTACTTCGGCAGGCGGACCAAGAAGGCCGTCGAGGCGATCAAACGCTCGGTCTACTTCGGCGGTTCCATGTCGCTCTCGGAAGGCTTACACGTCGAGCGCACCGAGTTCCTTGGCACCGATCAATCCGAGGAGGGTCAGGAACTGATGCTGCAGTACCTCGCGGATATCGAGTCAACCGGTCAGCTACCTCTCTACAGCCCGGACACCTATGCCGACGCGCTGGCATCAGGAAGAGTTCCCGGCGCGGTTCGACCTAGTCGGCGGTGACGAGGAATGGTTCCTGCAGAGTCCTTCACCCGTCACGACGTCTCTTTCGCCTCAGGCAAGGACAGTTGCGCCGCGTGGCTCTACTTGCCCACGGGGGTGCCCTCGCCGCCGGTGGTAATCCTCGGACATGGCCTCGGGGCCACCCGCGAGATGCGCCTGGACGCCTTCGCTGAGCGTTTCGCGCAGGCTGGCATCGCCGCGCTGGCCTTCACCTATCGGCACTTCGGCGATAGCAGCGGCAAACCCCGCCAATTGCTGTCCATTAGACGTCAGCTAGCCGACTGGGATGCCGCCATTGACTTCGTGAAGGGACGCCGCGACATCGACGGGACGAAAGTAGCGGTCTGGGGCAGCTCCTTTGGTGGTGGGCATTCCATCACGGTTGCCTCGCGTCACCCTGAATTGAAGGCGGCGGTCGCCCAATGCCCTTTCACCGATGGGCTGGCCTCCACGGTCGCGCTGGGCCCGTTGGCTTCATTGAAGGTGTTGCCGTTGGTGGCCAGGGACTGCCTGTCGATGATCACTCGGCGGGAACCGGCAATGATCCCCCTGGCTGGTCTCCCCGGGTCGCTGGCCTTGATGAACGCCCCAGATGCCTTGCCCGGCTACCAGGCGCTGCTGCCGCCCGGCACGACCTTCCGCAACGAGGTTGCCGCCCGGGTGGCGCCGACGATCATGGCGTACCGGCCCGGGCGATCGGTCAAGACAATCGCCTACCCAATCTTGTTCTGCATCAGTGACACCGACACAGTCACGCCGCCCGAGCAAACCGAGCGATACGCGCGCACCGCGCCCCGTGGAGAGATCAAGCACTACGACGCCGGCCACTTCGAGTTCTACCTCGGCGAGCCGTTCGAGCAGCTGGTGAGCGATCAGATCGAGTTCCTGACCCGCCACCTGCTCCCGGCAGGAGCAAGGTCGTGAACCCCGAGCGCGCCGACGAACTCGGCGGACGGTTGCCGCTGGCCGACCCCGCAACACTCACCGCCGAGCAACGAGCGCTCTTCGACCGCATGTTCGCCCGAATCGTGCCGTGGGCCCATGATGCCGGATTTCAGACCACCGCGAAGAACGGACGGCTCATCGGGCCGTTCAATCCCGCTTTGCTCAATCCCGCTGTCACCACGTCGCTGTTGGACTTGCACGTCACCGAACGGGCGCACACGTCGTTGAGCGAGCGGGTCCGCGAAGTGGTCATCCTCGCCGTGGGCGCCGTCTGGCAGGCAGATTACGAGCTGTACGCCCACGTTGCCGTGGCCCGCAGCGCCGGGTTGTCCGACGCCGCTGTCCGGATGATCGCCGCCGGCGAACAACCCTCTGAGCTCAGCGAGCAGGAGACTATCGCGCAGCGGCTCACCCAGCAGCTGTCAGCCAGTCACCGTGTCGACGACACGCTCTACCGCCAGGCCGAAGAAGCGTTCGGCGTGCACGGTTTGATCGACATCGCCTTCCTCGTCGGCATCTATCACACGGTGTGCGCGACCCTGAATCTGTTCGCCATCCCCGCCCCTGAACAGGCAGGACCCTCATGAAGCTTTCCTCGTTGCCGGATCGCCGCGCCGAGCACGATCCCCACGGGCCCGCGGTCTCCGACGACCTGAGGTCAACCAAAGCGCAATTCTCTGACCGTGTGCTGGCGATCCCGGATCAGTGGGGCGACTGGAGGATTTGCCCCGCTGACGTGGTTGCGCTTCGTCCCATCATCGAGCGGGTCCTCCCATTCGTCGCGACGTTGGACGCGCTGGCCTACGTCGAGAGCGGGCGCGCCGAAGGCAAGGTGGCCGTGACGATGAACGAGGCTGGTGACCTACCATGATGAGCACGGATTTCGATTACGACTGGTTGGTGATCGGATCGGGGTTCGGGGGCAGCGTCTCCGCGTTGCGACTGTCCGAGAAGGGCTTTCGCGTAGGAGTGCTCGAACGTGGCCGCCGCTATGACCCCGAGGACCTGCCCACGTCGGCCTGGGATTCCAACAAATACACCTGGGCGCCCCGGCTCGGAAAGTTGGGAATCATGCGCACGTCGATCTTTCGCCACGTCTTCTTCCCCTCCCAGAGTGGCGTCGGGGGCGGCAGCCTCGTTTACGGCGGAGTGCTATACCGGGCCAAGAAGGAATTCTTCCACGGCGTCCAATGGAGCGCGCTCGGCGACTGGGAGAAGCTACTGCGACCGCACTACGCCACTGCCGAGCGAATGCTCGGCGCGGCCCCGGTCCCCTTTGATTCAATTCACCAGCAATGGATCCGAGAAATGGGACGCCACTTCGGCACCGAAGACACTGTGACCCGCGCACCGACCGGAGTGTTCTTCGGAGAGCCGGGCAAGACCGTGTCCGATCCCTACTTCGGCGGCGAGGGCCCCGACCGCACCGGATGCACCCGCTGCGGCGCCTGCATGGTGGGCTGCCGCGTGGGCGCGGTGAACTCGCTGACGAGAAACTATCTGTGGTTCGCCGAACGAAACGGCGTGCAGATCCTGCCCGAACATCAGGTCCTCGACGTAACTCCGCTCGGCAGCCCGGACGGCGCCGACGGCTATCGTGTGACCACCGAGCACCCCGGCCCCAAGTTCGGTCGCGACCGACGGACTCACACTCACACCGCACGAGGGGTGATCTTCGCCGGCGGGACGCTCGGCACCAACGAACTTCTGGCCAACTGCAAACACGGCGGCTCACTGCCCCGGATCAGCGACCACCTCGGCGAGTTGGTGCGAACCAACAGCGAATCCGTCCTGACCGTGCTGCTGCCCGAGGACCGCGGGAGCTGGCGCGACGTCACCGCCAGCAGCAGCGTGCACGTCGACGCCGACACCAACATCGAAATGCTCACCTACGGCCCCAACGCCGACATGCTGAGCCTGCTCTACACCGTGCTAGTCGGCGACGGAACCCGGGTCACACGACCCCTGAAGTGGCTCGGCGCGATCGCGCGACACCCGCTGCAATGGCTCAAGACGCTCAAGCCGGTGGGCTGGAGCCGGCGCATGGTGATGCTGCTGGTGATGCAGTCCCGGGACAACGCAATCACGTTCCGCGCCCGCAAGCGCCGGTGGGGTGGCGGTTACCGGCTCTCCACCAAACAGAACGCCGACACCCCCAGCCCCACCTACATCGACAAGGGCAATCAAGCCGCCCGCTGGCTTGCCGAACGCACCGGAGGCATCGCGCAAAGCAACGTGCTCGAAGCGCTGGGCAACATCCCCTCTACCGCACACATGCTCGGCGGTGCCGTCATCGGCGCGGAACCAGCCAGCGGCGTCATCGACAAGGATCTGCACGTCTTCGGTTACCACAACATGCTTGTCTGCGACGGTTCGGCGATGCCGGCCAATCCCGGCGTCAACCCAGCCCTGACCATTACCGCCCTGGCCGAATACGCCATGTCACGGATTCCCGCGCTGGACCCCAAGATCACCGGCACCCCGGCCGTCGACCCGGGCGCCTGACCTGGCCCAATCACATTCTGAATCGCACTCGAAACTCGCGATGCGAATTATGTGTGTCGTCGAGTGGGAAAGACAAAGGGGAGCCGCCAGCGCGAGGTGCATCTCGCCGCGTGGCTGCTCGCCCGCAGGGCGTCACGGGGTCGATCGCGTCGGCCTCACGTCCCGCACAGCGGCCCGCGCCCGCGCCCTCGCGGTCACGGTCGACGAGCTCGCCGAACTCGACAGCGTCTCGCAGGCAGCCAGTGCCCACGTCCGGGCGCCTACGCGATGCACATCGGCACCCGCACCCAGGAATGCTCGCGTGGTCCGCGCGTTGGCAGTCGACTGCTCCGGGGCGGTTCGATCGCGGATGGTGTTCGCGCAGGTCGCCTCGCGTACCGGGCCGGTCGGTGCTTATGCTCGATCTCGGGAGTGTCGCCGAGCGAAGAGGTGCAGCAGCATGGCCCGAAACAGCGGCAGCCGGCCGGTCGATGGCCCGGAGTTGACGGTCGGTGTCCGGGTGCTGGTCCGCGGGAGCGCCGGAGCCGATCTCACCGGTGAGGTGGTCGAGGATTATGCGGCGGTGACCGATCCCGGGCGGCGGTGGGCACCAGTGGGCGCCGGTGCATCGGTGGGCGGTCGCGCTCGACGACGGGCGGCTGGTTTTTGCCGACACCGAAGACCTGACCATCGATCCGGGCTTCCACCGCTCCGCCCCGGACCCGAACCCGAACCCGGACCAGGATTCGGCTGTGCGGACACCCGGCCGACACCGGGGGCAGTGATCGACGGCAGCCGCTTCGTGGCCGGTTCTGGTTGGCGTCACACATCGTGCATACGAATTGCGCTAGCAGCCAGTCGATTACATGAATGATGTGGGTGAGGTCCCGGAGGGGGTACTTCGATCTCACTGCATGATCTGTCGGGGTATGCCTCAGTCGTGGCAAAGCCGCACCGGACGTAATTCGCGCTGTGGTGTTGTTCGGAACTGGGGCTTCTGGCTTACCGTGTCCGGTATGAGAGGTGATGAGGCTCGCGTGGCCCGGGACTTCGCGAGGTGGTTGTCATCTCACGGGTGGACGGTGGTGACCGATTCGGATGTCGTCGACATCATTGCCGAAAAGGACGGCCACCTGCTCTACGCCGAGGTCAATGGCACATCCACCGTGCCGGGGTTGGACGTCGATACCGCCACCGGGCAGCTGGTGCGGCGGATGCCGAGCGAGGCGGATCAGTCGGTGTCGTTTGCGTTGGTCGTCCGGGACGAGCCACGATCGGTGGACGTTGCGGTGCGGGCACCGCAACGGATTCTGGACCTTTTGGGGATGGCGCTGTAGGGGGATGGCGCTGTATGCGGTCGAGGAGGACGGTGGTGTGCGGCAGCTCTTCGGCCGCGCATGAAGACTGCCGCCCGGCACGGGCGGTGACTGGCCTGCAGGGTGGCCATGAGCATCGCCATGTCCCGTGATTGGTGGGTAGTGCGGTGATGGGGCTTCAGCTCAGTCGGTGAGAGCCGTGGACTCGGAATCCAATGGTCGCGGGTTCGAGCCCCGCCCGCCCCACCGCGTCGCCGGGCGAGGGGCGATGGCCGGCTGCCGCTCCGGCGGGGCAAGTGTGTGCGATGCAGTGACAGTGGCGGATGCCGCTCAGTCTGGAGGTGTCCGGGTCCTCTGATGCTCCGACATTCTCAGGCGCAGTCCCGGCAGATCAGCTGCGCACCGTCGGCGAGGCGACTGCGGGGTGGGCGAGGAAGCAACTGGTGCAGGCGAATTCGTCGGCCTGCTTCGGGAGGGCGCGGACGGTGAGTTCTTCGCCGGACAGGGTGGGGCTGCGTCGTAGTCGGTGGCCCGGTGATCCGTCGGAGCCTCGGTGAACTCAGTTCTTCGTGCTTTAAATACGTTGTTTGGTAGGGCTGTGCACCGGGCGGGCATCTTGCACCGGGACGTGAAACCGGGCAATGTCCTGCTGACCGACTACGAGGAGCCTCAGCTGTCGGACTTCGGTATTGCGCGTATTGCGGGCGGATTCGAGACGGACACCGGCACCATCACCGGGTCTCCCGCCTTCACCGCGCCCGAGGTTCTCTCGGGTGAGCCGCCGACTGTTGCGTCCGACGTCTATGGACTCGGTTCCACCCTGTTTTGGCTCATTACTGGGCATGCTGCTTTCGAGTGGCGTTCCGGTGAGCAGATCATCGCCCAGTTCCTGCGTATCGCCTCCGAGTCGGCGCCGAGATTGCCGGCAGCGGATTTGCCCAGCGACGTCCGTGCGGTGGTGGAGGGTGCGATGGCGCGGGATCCGGACGGCGTCCGAGCACCGCGGCGGAGTTCGGCAACCAACTCCGCGAGATCGAACGGGCGCACGGGTTCGCCGTCGACGAGATGGCGCTCACGGCTGGCGAGGAGGACGCACGCTCTGCGCCGATCCGATCCGACCCGAGCCGACCGCGACCGTGGGCTACGCCCCGACTGGCGTTCGCCAGCGCCGGGGTGACGAAGACTCTGTGTCAGGGTTGCGACCGCCCCGGGTCGGCGGCGGTTGGTGCTGATTCATGCGCCCGCGGGTTTCGGGAAGAGCCTCGAGGCGGCGAGCCGACGTCTGGACGAAGGCGCCGAGATCGCCGCGACACTGTCACTGCCACGGCTGACTGCCCGCATCGAGAACGAACGCACACGGTGGGGTCTGCGGCCCACCGCCCGCCCGCCCGCCCAGAGGGAACCTGCCGCGGCGGCATCCGCATCCTCCGCGGTCAACGGCTTCCTCGAAATGACCGCCGACCTCGACGAAGACACCGCGATCCGCACACTGCTCACCTAGACGACCCCGCACAGTGCGATCGAGACACTCGAGCGGGCCTCCGCACTGGCAACCAGGGTGCAATTCGCACCAGTGTCCTCGCGTCGCGCTGCGTGCGGGCCTGCTCGAGGTGACTGCACGGCGCGCGGTGTACAGCGAGGAAGACGCTGCGGCGGCATTGGTACCCCTCGCGGCGAAATGCGCGCACCTCGGCTTGATCCGACTCCTCTGCGACGAGGGGGCGACACTGACACGACTGGTGGCTTCGCTTCGAGAACGGCTGCTGCACAACCAGTGGCCCAGCGAGTGGCCGACGATCGATGAGCCGTTCTTATCGGCGGTCCTGGCCTCGGCCGGAAAGACCGAGCCGCCTTCATCCAGTGCGTCGAAGTGAATCGGGGGTTTCCGCGGCTTCGGGGAACCCGTGGGACGTGCCGTGCCCCGACGGACGTCACGTTCCACGTACCCAGCGATCGGTGCCGGCCTTACTCACAAGGCGGCCCGCCCACGATGGGCGTCCGCGCATGGTGCGGGTCGGAGTGGCGTTACTTCTTCGGGGCCGGGGGTGCGTTCAGCAGTGTGATGAACGGATTCGCGTTGGCGGCCATGGCGCCGAGGCCGCCGATCGCGGTGCCGGCGAGGGAGGCGCCCGCGCCGACCAGTAGTGCGCCGCCGATGCATCCTGCCAAGGGGCCCGCGCCGAACAGCAGTGCTGCCGGTGCGGAGATCACGGCCCCGGCCACTGCGCCGAGGAGGCAGCCGCCGACCAGACCGGTTGCCGCGCCGAGGAAGCCGCCGACGGCCGCGGTAAGGGTGATGTTGTCCTTGACTCCGGCGGTGGCGGCGGGCAGGTCGACCTGCTTCAGGGGCAGGCCGACCGGGGTTGCGGCGGCCGGGCTGGTATCGGTGGTCAGGGTTGCGGTGCGGCCGTTGATCTGTGCGGCGACGGGGTGCGCGAAGCCGTCGACGGCGAGCGACAGTGGCACCGACTCCACTGTCGCACCAGAGGCGTCGCGGACGACCAGGTGGTTGTTCTCGTTGCTCAGTGACCCGGCCGTGGTGTCGACGATGACCTGGTCACCGTTGCGGGTGAGGTGCCACCCGACGGTGGGAGCGGTGGCGGGTGCGGGCTCCGCGTGGGCGGTGCCGGCGACGATTCCCATCGACGCGATGGTCATGGCGGCGACCGCCATCAGTGTGGACATTCTCATGCTGGGATGTCTTTCTCGGTGGTGGGCTGGGACCGAACGGTCCCTGCTGTGCTGGACATAAGGTGGCGGATGACGGCGGCGTCGGTCGACGCGGGCTGACCGTGCGCAATCGCTGTCTTTTGGGGGTGAGGACTGCCCACTGCGCTGTGCGGCAGCGAAAAGGCGGGGATGGTGGTCTGTGGAACGTGTTCCGCGGGTGGATCAGCGTGCCCGGCTGTCGGTCAGTGAATGGGTGTGAGGGCGTCGGCCGGGGTGGGTGTCGAGACGGTCGGTCGCCGGAGGTACATGGTCCAGGTGATCACGGCGCAGATGATGTAGAACGCGGCGAACACCCAGAATGCTGTGGTGGCCGACTTGTCTACCCCGAGGTACGAGGCGCGCAGGACGAGGTTGATGGCGACTCCGCCGAGGGCGCCGACGGCGCCGGCGATGCCGATCAGTGCGCCGGACATGGTGCGCGACCAGACGGCGGCGGTGGGTGCGTCGTGGGGGTGCAGCGCTGCGGCTTTCGCGGCGAAGACCGCCGGGATCATTTTGTAGACGGATCCGTTGCCGATTCCGGAGATGACGAACAGCAGGATGAAACCGACGACGTAGGCGGTCATGATCGCGGTGTTCGCGGCCTCGGCGTTGGCGTCGTCGACGGTGCCGGCTACGACGAGAACACCGGCGGCTGCCATCATCGCGACGAAGCTGTAGAGGGTGATCCGGCCGCCGCCGATCTTGTCTGCGAGGCGTCCGCCGAGTGGGCGGGACAGCGACCCGAGAAGTGGTCCGATGAAGGCGATCTGGGCGGCGTGCAGGGCGGCGGTGGCTTGCATGGCGGGGGTCGCCGGAGCGCCGTTGGCGAGTCCGGCGAGGAAGTTGAGTTGCAGGATCTGGCCGAAGGCGAAGCTGAATCCGATGAACGATCCGAATGTTCCGATGTAGAGGAACGAGATGATCCAGGAGTCGCGGAACTTGAGCACGTCGAGCAGTGATCGTGCGTCGGTTTTCTGGTTGGTGAGGTTGTCCATGTAGAGGGCGGCGATCACGGCGGCGATGCCGATGAGCACCAGATACACCGCGCAGACGATCTGGGGGCTGCGGTTGCCCCAGGTGGCGATCACCAGCAGGCCGATCAACTGGATGGCCGGAACGCCGATGTTCCCGCCCCCCGCGTTCAAACCCAGGGCCCAGCCTTTGAGTCGTTGCGGATAGAACGCGTTGATGTTGGTCATCGAGGACGCGAAGTTCCCGCCGCCGAGTCCGGCGAACGCGGCGACGATCATGAACGTGGTGTAGGACGTTTCGGGCCGTGAGATGAAGTACAGGGTCAGGGTCATCGGCACCGCCAAGGCCAGTGCGCTGATGATGGTCCAGTTGCGGCCACCGAAGGTGGCGGTGGCGAAGGTGTAGGGCAGGCGTAGAACTGCTCCGACCAGGGTGGGTACGGCGACGAGGAAGAACTTTCCGGCTGCATCGATGTGGTAGACGGCCGTGGGCATGAACAGCACCATCACCGACCACACCGACCACACCGAAAATCCGATGTGCTCGGCGAGGATGGAGCCGAGGAGGTTTCGGCGGGCAATGTTCTTCCCGCCCGCCTCCCAGGCGGCCTCGTCCTCGGGGTCCCATCTGTCGATCCGATGCCCGATCGATACCGGGGGAGGCGATGAGTTCGAATGTGACGGAGATATGGTTACCACGGCTTAACTCCTGAGATTGAAGATTCGCAGAACCATAGGGGCGGAATATGTCCGCTCGATGGCCGGTGGTGTCGGGGCGCTTACACTTTGCTCACCCCGCCAACTGCGCCGACGACAGCACCCCGAAACAACACCGTGACCGTTGCGCAACACGCGTCACATATCCATATGCCCTGGTTGGAGCGTGTTTTCCCGATCACAGGACAGGCGGTGTTCCTGACCGCAGCGCAGGCGGTGTTGATCGCTGCGGTCGCCTGGTGGGCATCGGCGGTGAGTGTGGTGATCGTGCGGGCACTGCTGATTCGAAGGCGTCCTGCCCGAACGCTTCAGGACGGCCCGGAGTAGCGGGATCTCGACCAGGCTTGTCCCACCGAAGACGGAGCGTCATGGCAAGCTCGGGCACGATGTTGCCGATCATGCGCGGTCAAGGGCCCGCACGAACGGATCGGCAGCGCTCCACATTCCCGCGGTCAACCCGACCTTCTCGACCGTGCCCACAGCAGCACCGTCGGTGTGTGACACGACATCGGTCCGGAGGCCGAGGCCGAGACAGACACGGAAGATAGGACGTGGACTAACGCGCACCGAATAGACATCGAAGTCGACTGTGCTGCCAAGCTGCCGAGGAGGAGTCGTCACAAACCGCGGCGACGCAATTCGCCTCGACGTACTGGGTGGGGTGATTGAGGAAGTCGTGCAGGATCACAGCGAGCGGTTGGCCACGTGCCGGCCGGAGTGCGCCGTCGTGGTCAACGCCCGGAATCCTGGATGAATGTCATTGACATCGTGCGGGTTCCAGGATCGATCGGCGGAAATGCAGAACCGACAGCCCTGGGGGCGGGACGGCGTCGACGGTGCGGCCCGCCGCATTGGGGCTGGTCTGACTGCGAGTGAGCCACCGGTGTCACAGGTTTCCCAGTCGCAGGGCAGCACGCAGGCTGGGGGAGAGGATTTGTGGTCGGTGCCCTGCCGCAGGTTGGGCTGTCCGCGGTCGGCGAGAATCTTCTCGGTGTCCCGCACCGAGATGGGTGCAGGTCGATTCGGGTGCGCAGGAGATGAGCGACAGCGCTGGGGGATGGGTATAGGGATGGCGTCGGAGTCCACGACGGCGGGCGGGAAAGATCCACTCCATGTCGTCGGTCACCTTGGGGAACACGTCACGCCGCTGCGGTCGGTCACCGGGTTGGTCAGGGCGCATCCAATCCATTTGGTGTATCGCAGCAGGCCCCGCGGCGGAGGGGTGCACGCCCGTGTGGGCCGCCTGCGCCTGTTCTCGTCGGCGCTGGGTTGATAGACGGTGTTGTGCCACAGAAATATCCGGGTGACCGTGGTGGTGAGGAAGTCGGGTTCGGCGCGAACGCGGCCGCCGACCCCGCGTCGGTGGTGCGGACCCCGCGTGAGAACTCCGGTCGGCGGTGTCCGTGGCTGCGTTCGGTGGCGGTCCGACCGACTACAGACGGAGCTTCCTGACATGGCAACCCTTCACGGCAGACCCACCGTGGGCAGCCTCCGGGTGACGAATTGTCGGAAGTAGTCGACCTTCGGGGCGGTCACCAGCACCGGGAGGAGCAGGTCCCACGCCATCGCGGTACGCGTGGGCAGGGCGACAGGGTTGTCGGCGGCCAGGAGGCGTGCTCCGGCGAAGAGTTCCACCAGGAGCTGACCGACTGCGTCCGGATCGGTGTTCTCGCGCAGGTCACCCTCGTCGATTGCTCGGCGGGCCAGGAGTTGGTAGGTGGATATCCAGGTGGTGAAGGTGTCCGTCTCCGACCTTCGGTAGTCGCCCATTTCGGTGATGAGGCGGAGTGTTGCCCCCATCACCGCGTCGTTGAGGGCGGCGTCGACCGTGACGAACGAGATGCCGATCATGGCCTCAAATGCCGGCGTAGGGGAGGCCAGATACGGGTGCACACGACGGTGAACCGCCTCGTGCCTTCCTCGATGACGGCGCGGGCGAGTTCTTCCTTGGAGGCGTAGTGAAAGTACAGCGCCCCCTTGGTGGCCAGGGCCTGGGTGAGGACCTCGCTCAGCTTCGTATCTGCGTAGCCGCAGCGGGTGAACACCTCGGCCGCGGCATGGAGCAATGCGCGACGAGTGACTTCCGCCCGCTTCTGGGTGGCCATTCACCTGCCCTTCGCGTAACGAGATCATCGGCCGGACGGCTGTTCGTGAACCGTCCTGAATGGGATTGAACGACGCACTGCACATGCGTACCCGATGTGGAGGTTCGTCGCATGATGTTCAGTGTGCCCCTATTCTGCAAGGCTTTCCGGCCTCGTAGAAGATGACCCGCCGCCCGGATTTCGGATTTCGTCGACAAGGACTGCCCCAGGGGTGAGCCGCACGGGCGACGGCGTTCAGGGCGGCGGCCGCCGACTGCACCTCAGGAACATGGGAACTCAGGCACAAGGATGTCCGCGGGTGCTCGGCGCCCGGGCATCGGAGGTCCCACCGGTGACCCGCCCCGCGAGGGCCGGGAGCGGGACTTCGTCACACTGCTCGCCGACTACGACTAACACGACACCCTCGCCTTGGCGGAGATCGAGCAGTGGTCGCCGCACCCGAAGGATCGACGAACGGGACTTGCGGTCTTGGCCGTTGCCAAGGGACAGGTGTCAGGTCGACCCAAGGCCGAAAACCGCTGTGTGCTCGGCGGGCGTGACGGTTCGAAGGACCGCGCGCGTGGCCCGTACCCTTTCGAGCGCACAGTCCTAATTTGGCGTTCATCGACGTCGCGGCAACTGGAGTGGGCGCGGGTTTCGATTCACTCTGTGTTGTCGATTCGTGGGGGAAGCCCTAGGTGGCGTGTTTCTCAGCAGGGTAAGGCATCTCCGCAACCCCGGCTGTGGCTTGCGTTACATTTCTGGGCGGTATTGATCGAATTCGCAGGATGAGCCCCTCGGCTGCGCTGGCGGTCGCACTGTTCGAGTGGTGGCCGGATGTCATGCGACCCAGCGAGACTGGACGATCGACCTAATAGCGTTTGCGCTCAACATATTCCACACTGTGACCGGAGCAGACTCGGTTCAGGGTGCTCGGGTAGTGTTGTCGGCACGAATATTTCGGGCCGCCGATGGAGAGCAGGGGACGGCTGGATGCGGGCACATCGACATATGAGGTGGACGGTCGCGGCAGTGGGTGTCGGGTAGGGCGCGAGCATTCTTCTGGCGCCGGTCGCGGCGGCGGAGGAGGTGCCGGACCTGCCCGGGGCGAGCTCGGTGTGGCAGGTCCCCGTAGCATCGCCACACCCGCGATGGCGGGGTAGTGCGGTGATGGGGCGGTAGCTCAGTCGGTTAGAGCCGTGGACTCATAATCCATTGGTCGCGGGTTCGAGCCCCGCCCGCCCCACCGCGTTCATCGCCGGCCCCCGGCAGCCTCGTGGGGGGACGGGGTCAGGCCGCCCGGATCGAGAGTGTGCGAGGCGGTGACATAGCCGTGGTTGATTCCCGGTCGGTAGGTGGTGAATCTTTCGAACACGGTGCTGCAGACCGGTGACTGCCGCGGCGTGGTACCTACACCAGGTACCGGGTGGGTCTTGTGCCCGGCGTCGGTCATCTGAGTCCGTATCAGGTGGCGCTGCGTTCGGCGGATCCCACCGCGTCGAGCACGGGGGCACGCGTCGAGACGTCGGGGGTGAGAGCTGATTCGACGGTTCCGATGGTGAGCCGTTGCCGCCACCTGGCCTCGTCGAACGGCGATGGGCGCGTATCGGACAGGAACCTCTCGACGGTGTGGACAAAGCGCATGGGGTCGTCCCGGAAGGGGAAGTGACCGGCGCCCGGGAAGATCTCCAGCCGCGAGCCCGGCATTGCCGCGTGCGCGGCGTGGACGTGGCCGACGGGGATGACCGTGTCGCGATCTCCCCAGATGAGTTGAACAGGGAAGAGAGACCGGAGCGGTCCGCGGTGCTGCTGGGCGCTGCAGACGAATTGTTCAAGGCTATCGGCGGTCGCGCTCCTGATCTGACAAGTTTGGCCACGTTGCACGAGAAGTCTTGGCAGAACGCTCGGACATCGCTCGGCGACAAGGCATTCGAGTCCTCGATTCAAAGGGGCGCAGCGCTGAGCGCGGACGAGGCGGTAGCCTATGCCTTGGGTGAACGCCCGCGGACCGAAGCGCCCGCGGCAAGTGGCGCAAACTCCGCCCTGACCCGGCGCGAGCAACAAGTAGCCGAATTGGTCGCCGAAGGACTGAGCAACAGGGCTATCGCTGACCGGCTCGTAATTTCACAACGCACCGTTGAAGGTCACGTAGAGCACGCCCTCGTCAAACTCGGCTTCACCTCGCGCACGCAACTTGCTGCCTGGGTCCACGAACAGAAACCCGATCGCTGACCCACCTCGTCGCCCTGACTGCGCCGATCAGCGCACGAACGGTCAGCACGGTGAGCGGGAGCTCCGCGCCCGTGAGTGGTTAACGAGTCTCTGCACTCGTTAACCACTCACGGGCGGCGCAGCCGCCTACAGCAGTTCGAGGACCATGGCCATGCCCTGGCCACCGCCGACGCACATGGTTTCGACATCGAACTGCTAGTCGCTGGACTGCAGGTTGTTCAGCAGGGTCGCGGTGATCCGGGCACCGATGTCACGCGAAACTACTGGTCCGCGGGACGGCCTGGCCGGTGCGGTCGAACGCTCCCGAGCTGTCGGAGGTCTTGGGTTCGTCGACGAAGATGTCGATGGTCAGGGGAGCGTTTCCGCCATACGTCGTGAAGTCGGTGACACCGGCTTCGGTGAGCACTTCGACGTCGAGGACTGTGCGACCGTTGTCGGTGCCCGCGGGACGGCCGAGTAGTTCGATTGCAGCATCGGCCATGATTTCGGGGGAGCGTGAGTGTCGCAGGCTGTCGGATCCGCCGAGTAGGTTCCCGACCGCTGCTGTCGCGATCATTGTCTGCGGCCACAGGCAGTTGCTGGAGAAGGGCACATCCGCGTGTTCAGCCGCGATACCCAACGCGGCCAGCGTCATCCCATACTTGGCCAACATGTAGCCCGGGTGGGCGCCCAGCCAGTATTTCGACATGTTGAGCGGCGGTGAGAGCGTCAGTACGTGTGGGTTCGAAGATTTCCGCAGGTACGGAAGACACGCCTGGGTCAGCACGAAAGTGCCGCGCACGTTGACTTGTTGCATCAAATCGAACCGCTTCAGGGGCAGTGCCTCGGTCTTCGAGATGTCCAGCACGCTCGCATTGTTGACGACGATGTCGATGCCGCCGAAGTTGTCGCGGGCAGACTCCACGACTCGGGCGATATCGTCGGCGTTGCGGACGTCGCCCACCACCGGGACAGCGTGTCCGCCCAACTCGGCCAGTTCCGCGACGGCGCTGTGAATCGTTCCGGGTAGTCGGGGGTCAGGGGTATCGGTCTTGGCGAGCAGGACGATGTTTCCGCCGCGGCTCGCGATTGCCCGGGCGATAGCAAGTCCGATGCCGCGACTTCCTCCGGACATGACGGCGGTTCTCCCACGGAAGCTCTTGTCGTTCATCGTGATCCCTTCATCGTTGGCGCTGCGGCCGAGCCCCCTTCACGATAGGGAAGTCTTGTGATGGTGACCACGTCCGCGAAGAATCAAGAATGAGGCGTTGTTTGTTCTCATCGGACAAGCTCGTGTCGGACGGGTGAGGGCCGCAACCGCCGGTTGGCCAGAAAGGTGCAGGTGGAAGCGCTGATTATGACTTTCGAGGCGATTCGTCATGCGTGGGAGGTAACTGCTCTATTGTCTTCGCATGGCTTCACACGACGAGCGCACCGCGCTGTTGGTCGCAAGAATCGCAAGCTCGCTCAACCGGCGGTTGGTGTCGCTGACGGCAGACATCACCGACGTGCTGTACACGGAGATACCCGACTTGCGTGCCGATCGGCAGTTGCTCGAACTACTCGGGGCGAGTGTCGAAGGAAACCTCGACACCATCTTTCACACGTTGCAGCACAACATTGCGCCGGAAAATCTGGAGGCGCCGGCCGCGGCGATGGAGTACGCGAGACGCCTTGCTCAACAGGGGGTTCCGGTCAATGCGCTCGTACGCGCATATCGACTCGGGCAGACCAATCTCCTCAAATTGGTCTTCGACGAGTTGGGTGGGGAAGCGGTTGAGCCGGAACTGGGCGTTCCAGTGCTCGAGCGCATCATCACCGTGATGTCGGTGTACATCGACAGGGTGTCGCAGCAGGTGGTCGCAGTCTACGAGCGTGAACGGGAACGGTGGTTGGCCCACCAGAGTAGCGTGCGTGCCGTCCGAGTTCAGGAAATATTGGCGGGCAACGAACATCCGGATGCAGGGGCCAGCGCTGCCCTCAACTACGTCCTGAATCAGAATCACCTGGCAGCGATCATGTGGGCCCCCGATGCCGGTGCAGGAGACATGCTGGCCAAGATCGAATCGGCTGCACACGACTTCTCCGGGTTCATGGGGGCAGTGACCGATCCACTGTTCGTGGCGGCGGACCGCGTCACCGGATGGGTATGGGTTCCCCTCGGTACCCGCTCGGCTCCCCGGCGAGATTACAGTGAGCTGCGCGAATTCCTACACGACCGTCATTCGGGACTAGTTGTGGCTGTCGGTGGAATAACTTCCGGCCCCGAAGGATTCAGGCAGTCCCACGCGCGCGCCCAACGCGCACGAGCGCTTGCCATCGCTGCGGGAAAAAATGCCCCCGTCGCAATCGCATACGATGAACCAGGAGTGTCGACCGTCGCGATGCTCACCGAGGACCCCGCGGCTACCCGGACTTGGGTACAAAGCGTCTTGCGCGGCCTGGCGGCGGACAACGAGAACGCGGCGCGCCTGCGCGAGACCGTCCAGGTCTACCTCGCGAACAATCTCAGCAATGTTGCGGCCGCGAAAGTTCTCGACTTGCACTACAACTCAGTGAAGTATCGGGTGAAGCGGGCTGCGGAGGAACGGGGGGAGGATTTCACTCGGGACCGCCTGTCTGTCGAACTCGCCTTGCTCGTGTGCCAATGGTTGGGACCGGCTGTCCTGACGCCGGATCAGGCGAAGGGTGGGCAGTGATGCCATGGGCGGCGGGTCCCGCTTCAGTTCGAGGCCGTATTGACGACCTCCGGTTGCGGCCCGGTCGGCGAGTCCGTGCCTGTCCGCGGTGGGTGTCCGGAACTGCTCACAGCCTCGTCGAGGGTGATATAGCCGTCGCAGGACAGTCCGGCTGCCGTGAGAAGCGCGGTGTAGAGACGATTCAGCATGGTGTGTCGGTTCCTCCTCGTGAGTGTCGTTGGCCGTGCGCATGGGCACCGCAGGATCGCTGCGGCCTGCGATTATCCTTGTCGGCGCGACGACGCAGAACTGCGGCGCCGATCCCGTCCGGGCGCGGACGTGTCGTTGCCAGTGCACGCGCCAACCGCATGGCCTCCGGCAATACTTCGTGCGGATGAACGATCCGGTCGATAATTCCGCAGCGCAGGGCGGTCTCCGGGTGGAGCGTGTCTCTGAGGGAAACCGGCTCGAACCGGAGTCTGCCGCCAAGTGCACCGGAGCGGAAATTGCAGTCCTCGACTCGCCGCACTTCTCGGGGCCCGAGGGTGGCGTGGGAACTGACGATGGCAGCGTTACACGCCAGGACGAGATCGAGGCCTCTGCCCGAGGCCGAACCGTTCACGGCTGCAATCACAGGCTTGTCGATCTCGTGGCGAACGAAGCCGGCAAAGCCCCATTCCGGGTGTCCGGGTGCGTCGATACTGTGCCCGGCGGACAATGCCGCAACATCCGCGCCGGCACAGAAGGTGTCTCCCGCGCCTGTGATGATGCCGACTCGAAGATCGGGAGAACGAGCCAGGGTCTCCATCGCCGCGGCGACCCCGGCTGAGACCGCCGCGTCGACGACGTTACGCAAGTCGGGTCTATTGAGAGTGATGACTGCGACCGACCCGCGTCGCTCCAGGAACGCCGCACCACGGTGATCGCTTCTTCCGAACTGCTCGACCGCCTTGTCCTTCCTGTTCAAGCGCAGTACCTGCGGCTACAACACATCGTCGCCGTGTCTGCGCAGGTAACGCAGTGCGGATTGGGCGGCGTTGTATCCGCTCATTCCATGGGCGCCGGCGCCCGGCGGCGTTGACGCCGAGCACAAGTAGGTTCCCGGTACGCCGGTGCTGTAGGGGTCGAGGGCGATGCGCGGCCGGAGTACCACCTGGGTCTCGGTGTTGGCGCCGCCGATGATGTCGCCGCCGACATAGTTGGCGTTCGACTGGGCAAGTTGTGCGGGCCCACTGCTTACTGTCGCGACGACGCGGTCACGGAAGCCGGGGGCGAACCGTTCGATCTGCGCGGTGATCGCCGACGTCGCATCGCCCGTGTACCCGTGCGGCACATGTGCGTACGCATACAGCGGGTGCAGATTCCCTTTCGATCGGCCGGCGTCGGCGAGATACTGCTGCCCCACGAGGACGAACGGCCGCTGTGGCATCCTGCCGGATGAGACATCCTTTTCGGCGGCCGCGATTTCCGCGAATGTGCCACCGAGATGCACGGTTCCGGCGCGGCCGCAGTCGGGGTCGCGCCAGGGCACCCCGCCCTCGACGGCGTAGTCGACCTTGAATGCCGCCGGTCCGTGCCGGAACCGGCGATACGCACGCGCGACTCTCTGTGGAATCTGCTCGCCGAAGATGCTCAGTGCGGCGGACGGTGACAGGTCGAGCAGGACGACGTCCGCGGGAGGAATGTCGGCGATACTGTCGACCCGGACACCTGTGGCAATCTTCCCGCCCCAGTCGGTGAGCACGGCCGCCAGAGCGCTGGTGATCGACTGCGATCCACCTTCGGCCACCGGCCATCCGTAGCGGTGGCCTGCGGCGATGATCATCAGGCCGACTGCGGACGTCGCTGGACGGTCGAGCCGGTAGTACGCGTGCGCGGCCACACCCCCGAACAGTGCTCGGCCCTTCTCGGTGCGCCACCACCGGGCGGTCGTGGTCGCCGGTAGCAGCGCCCGGGGCCCGAAGCTCGCCAGCTTCAGCGGATGACGTGGAATGTTCACGAGCGGACGCATGAGGTCGGCGGCGAGATCGTCGAACCCGTCGGCAAGGTTCCCGAACATCCGCTGCCAGCGCGGCCCGTCGGCCCCGAGGCCGGCGGCTGTTTCGTCGACGGAGCGGTGCAGAAGTCCTGCTTCCCCGCTGTCGAGCGGATGCGCGCAGTCGACGTCGGTCCACTTCCAGCTGAGGCCGTAGCGTTCGAGGTCGAGCGTCTGCAAGTACGGCGACCCCGCTCCCATGGGGTGGAACGCGGAGCACTCGTCGTGCAGAAGCCCCGGAAGGGTGAGTTCGCTCGAACGGGTACCGCCGCCGATGGTGTCGGCCGCCTCGAGGACCTGGACCTCGACGCCGTGCCGGGCGAGGTGGACCGCGGCAGCGAGCCCGTTGGGCCCGCTGCCGACCACGACCGCTGTGCTCACTGCCGCACTCCTGTGCCTGCGTCATCTCGATACGGCGAATCAGCGTGCCTGCTGCGCACTCTCGGTTCCGTCACGGTTCCGGGATCGGTGATTGCCCGGTCGGTGTCGATGTCCAACGTCCACTGTACGTCGAACGGGATGGGACCGTTCGGCAGCCACGGTTGCTCGGCAATGGCGTCGGACACCTTGTAGGTTCCGCGTTCGATGACGCCGAGGGCGGCGTCGATCACCTTGTACTCTTGGACGCCCTTGTGGATGGGCTGCGATTCGATCCACGCGATCAGGAACTCGCCGGGCGCGAAGTTGCAGCGCCGCTGAATGGCCGCGATGAGGTGCTCGTTGTGGAGGTGCCCGTCACCGAAGTTGAAGGCCACCAGCGAGTTACAGCTGAACTCGGCCTCGCGCAGCGAGTAGGTGTCGATGTCGTCGCCGAGATGGCGACTCATCAGCGACAGCAGAGCGCGGCCCTGGCTGTGCATCGACCGCCAGCCCAGCAGTTGGTGCATCACGACGTCGGCGACCTCGGGCGGGTACGTCGCGAGTAGCTGAGTCCGGGTGTTCTGGCTGGGGCGCTTGATGAACTGGTCGAGCTTGTCTTCCGCGCCCGGCGCGAATGCCCAGGTGGCCGAGGCCCAGTTGCCGGCGTACTGCCGCATCGAGGGCAGGAACGAGACGAGGTCGGGGCGCAGATTGCCGAGGATCGGGAAGAACACCAGCGCGGCGATGATCGCGGCGAGCAGTAGCGGTGAGGAGAAGTCGCCCAGCCCGTAACCGGCGGCGTTGGGGAATCCGAGGAACAGGAAGACTGCCGCGTAAGCGAACAGCAGGTTCCATTCGAGGGGCACTGCGAGCGGGAACGTCGACAGGATGAACAGGTGGAATGCGACCATCAGTGCAACAGCGAGCAGGGTAACGGTTCCATTGGTGGTGAACAGCAACACCAGTGGCGTCACTACCTCGACGACGGTGCCCAGGACGTGGGCGACACCGCCGGCGACGATGGACGGCCGCAGGTCGTTCGGGAAGCTGCGGTAATGGGCGCGCTTGATCGTCTTCGACGGCAACCAGGGAGTGTTGGACAGCATCGGGGGCACCACCATCGAGAAGTGGTGGCCCAGCTTCGACATGCCGGCGCCGACCCATACCGACACGATGAGCAGCTTGAGCGCGACGATCATGTCGACGAACGGAAGAACACCGAAGAAGACGACGGCCGGGAAATACTGCTCGCCGCGGGCGGCGATGAAGATGACCTTGTCACGCAACCCGATCACGACGAGCAGCGCGATCAGAGGCAACAAGAGCGTGGGGTTCACCACGCCGTGATTGCCGGGCAGCGCCGCGTCGATGGACGGTGTGTGGACACCGGCGAGCCCGAGTGCGAGGACGATGTCGACCAAAATCGCGACGTAGACGACAACGTCGAAGACGGTGCGGGAGTCGCCGGCTGTCAGTGGCACCTTCCCCGGCCAGGGTGGTAGGCGGATGGTGCCCGGCCGCAGCCAGAACAGAGCGCCGCCCATCATCGGCTTGAAGTGGCCGGCGAGTGGCCCCCAGGAACCGCCCAGGCCGATGGTCTCGATCAGCAGCGTCCACAGGATGAGCTTCTGGTACACGATCGGCGCGTTCCACCACGCGCCGATGTCGAGCACGTTGTAGCCGGAGGTGAATGTCGCGATGGACAGTCCGGCGCCGATGTAGAGGACCAGCAGTTTCAGAATGTAGATGGTGTGCACCATCTTCGGGGTGCCGAAGCCGTAGTCGACCCAGTGCGTCGACATGGCGCGAATGCGGTCGAAGAAGGGACGGTCGAGAAATGTTGCGGGGTCTACTTCGGGAAAGTTCCCGGTTGTGAATCCCATCGGAAGTCTCCTGGATAGGGCGGGCGGGGGTAGGGGTCATCGCCTCGGGTGTGGCCCGAGTTGCGACGGGTGCTGTGGTGGCGGTGAGAGCGGGTTGCTCAGCCGCGAGCAGTGGTGGACAGCCGGTGCCGGCTGCGCAGTCCGGGTTTGTCGATCTTGCCGACGGGGTTGCGGGGCAAGGCGTCGACGACATGTATAGCCACGGGCAGTTTGACTTTCGTGAGCCGCTCACGGAGGTGGTCGGTGAGCTGTCCGTCGGTCACGGGGCTGTCGGGATAGGGGACCACGTAGGCGACGGGTACCTCGCCATACACTTCGTGAGGTGCGCCGACCACGGCTGCCTCGAGGACGCTGTCGTGGGTGGCGAGTGCGTTCTCGATCTCCTTGGGGTAGATGTTCTCGCCGCCCCGGATGATCATGTCCTTGATCCGGTCGACGAGGGTGAGGTAGCCGTCCTCGTCGAGTCGACCGACGTCGCCCGTGTGGAGCCAGCCGTCGACAACGGTCCGGTGCGTCTCCTCGGGACGCCTCAGGTAGCCGTGCATCACGTTGGCGCCGCGGATGACGATCTCGCCGACAGTTCCCGGTGGCAGCAGGACGCCGGACTCATCCATGATCGCAAGGGTCTGCCCGGGCAGTGCGGGCCCGACGGTGCCGAGTTTGCGGACGCCGCCGGGTGGGTTGCACGCCGACGCGCAGGTACCCTCGGTGAGCCCGTACCCCTCGACGATCACCAGGCCGAAGCGCTGTTCAGCGCGTTCGAGCAATTCCTTGGAGATCGGCGCGGCTCCGCAGACTCCGAACCGCAACGACGACGTGTCGGTGACAACCTCATCGGGTTGGGAGACGAGCAGTGCGTAGATTGTCGGGACTGCGGAGAAGTATGTCGGCCGCAGCCGGGCCACGTCGTCGAAGAACCGGGCCGGGGAGAACCGGCCGGTGACACTCAGTTGCCCTCCGGCCAGCATCGGAGCGAGGAAGCTGACACAGATCGCGTTGACGTGGAACAGCGGCAGGATGAGCAGGCAGTGGTCCTCGGCGGTGAGCGAAAGATGCTCGGCAAGTGAAGAACTCATGAACTGCAGGTTGTCGTGCGTGAGCATGACGCCCTTGGGTCGTCCCGTCGACCCCGACGTGTAGATCAGTAGCGCGACGTCGCTCCCCGTCGGGCGGAAGTCCAGGGCCGGCCCCGCAGGCAGGGATGCGTGCATCTCGTCGACCGCAATAGACGGACGACCGGCGCTCGGAGCGTCCGGTCCCTCGTTCACGACCAGCGCGGCGTCGGCGTCGGTGATCTGGTACTCCGCTTCGGCGGTTGTGAAGGTGGGGTTGACCGGTGTCGCGGCCGCACCCAGCCGCCACGCCGCCATGAGGACGACGAGCAGCTCCACCCGGTTCGGCAGCATCACTGCGACGACGTCACCCTCACGGACCCCTCGTTCGCTCAGTTGCGCCGCGAACGCATCCACCCGATCGGCGAACTGCCGGTACGTGAGGTCGCTGTGGTCGTCGCGCAGGCACGGCGCGTCGCCGTGTGCGGTCGCGAGGTCCCAGGTGAAATAGCCGATGTCGGACACTGTTTCGATCCCCTTCGTTGCCGTGTGATTCACGACACTATGCGCGGGGGCGGTGCTCCGAAATATTCCGCGAGGCTCGAGTTCTCGCCAGGTTTTGTCCGCGGCGGACAAGGCCGGATCTGGAGCGAGGCACGGCGCGTAGTGAGTGGTGCATGCGCGGATCATCGACAATGACGCATGAAGGCGCCCGTGACATGCATACCCTGGTGAAGGGACACGCGTCCCGTCAGACCGCCCCGTGGACGAGGATGACCTGCCCTATCAGGAGCCGGATACATGGCCGAACAGATCGATGACTACTTCACCACCACCATCAACGAGATGGCCGGCGCGGTACCGATGGGGGAACGTGATCGCGACGGAGCCGTGGAGGCACAGTCGAGCCTTTCCGTGCAGGACATTCTGGACTTGTTCGATTCGCAATTGGGCAGCCGTCATCTCGATCTCGCGGCGCGCTGGTTACGCTCGAAAGGTAAGGGCTTCTACACGATCGGCTCATCCGGGCACGAGGGAAACGCCGTCGTGGCCCGCGCCCTCCGTCTGACCGATCCGGCGTTGCTGCACTACCGCTCCGGTGCGTTCTTCCTGGAACGCGCCCGGCAAGTGCAGGGCAGCGACCCGCTGCGCGATGTGCTCCTCGGCGTCGTCGCCGCCGCCGAGGAACCGATGTCGGGTGGCCGGCACAAGGTGTTCGGTCGCCACGACCTCAATATCATCCCCCAGACCTCGACGATCGCATCTCATCTGCCGCGGGCGGTCGGCGTTGCCTTCTCCCTCGCGCGCGCCGCCAAGCTACACGTCCCCTCACCCTGGCCCGACGATGCGATCGTAGTGTGCAGTTTCGGCGATGCCTCGGCCAACCACTCGACCGCGATCGGCGCCATCAACACCGCTGTCTACTCGGCGTTTCAGGGCCTTCCCATTCCGCTGCTGTTCGTCTGCGAAGACAATAGCATCGGGATCAGCACCAAGACCCCGGCAGGGTGGATCGGCGCCAACTTCGGAAACCGTGAAGGGCTCGAGTACTTCGCCGTCGATGGATCGGATCTGCCGATGGCCTACGCCACCGCGCAGCGTGCCGCCGACTGGGTCCGCAGGAACAGGCGCCCGGCGTTCCTGCATCTGCGCACGGTGAGACTGATGGGCCACGCCGGATCCGACGTCGAAGCCGCCTACCGCACCACCGGCGAGATCACCGCAGACTTCGACCGAGATCCGGTGCTGTGCACTGCACAACTGCTGATCGAGCGCGGGCATCTCAGCCCGAACGAGGTGCTTGCGCTCTACGAGAAGAAGCGCGCAGAAGTCATCGGACTCGCACGGCACGTGAGCGAGCTACCCCAACTCGATAGTCCCGCCGCGGTGATGCGACCACTGAGGGAGGGCCTCGACGAAGCGATGGCGGCCGAACCCCAACGAACCCAAGCCGCGCGCCGCGCCCACATCTTCGGCGGCCCGCTACCCGAAGAAGAGGGCCCACTGACCCTGGCCTCGTCGATCAACCGTGCCCTGCTCGACGTGCTCATCGAGTACCCGGAGTCGCTGATCTTCGGCGAGGACGTCGCCCGGAAGGGTGGCGTCTACGGGGTCACGCGCGGGCTGATAAAGAAAGTCGGGGTTGCCCGCGTCTTCGACACCCTCCTCGACGAACAGGCGATTCTCGGGCTCGCACTCGGCGCGGGAGTCTCCGGGCTGCTGCCGATCCCGGAGATCCAGTACCTCGCGTACCTGCACAACGCCGCCGACCAGATCCGCGGTGAAGGCGCGACCCTGCAATTCTTCTCCGATCGTCAATACCGCAACCCCATGGTGGTGCGGATCGCCGGTTACGGGTACCAGAAGGGATTCGGGGGGCACTTCCACAACGACAATGCCGTCGCAGCATTGCGTGACCTCCCCGGCATAATCATCGCCTCCCCGGCCAGGCCCGACGACGCCGCGGCCATGATGCGCACCTGTGTTGCGGCCGCCCACACCGCCGGAGCGGTGTGCGTGTACTTGGAACCGATTGCCCTGTACCACACCAGGGATTTGCACGAGGACGGCGACGAGCAGTGGCTCGCCCCCTACCCGGATCCACTGAAGGGCGCCGAGAATTCCGTACAGATCGGGCGGGCGCGCACCTATGGCAAGGGAACGGACCTGACCATCGTCACCTTCGGTAACGGGGTGCACATGAGCCTGCGAGTGGCGCGTCGCCTCGAACGAGCCGATATCTCGACCCGGGTGGTGGACATGCGGTGGCTCGCGCCGCCGCCGGTGCCAGACATCGTCCGCGAGGCGAACGCCACCGGCCGAGTCCTCGTCGTCGACGAAACCCGGGCGGCGGGTGGTGTGGGGGAGGGCGTCGTCATGGCATTGGTGGACCATCGCTTCACCGGCCGCCTCGCCCGGGTTGCGAGCGAGAACAGCTTCATCCCCCTCGGCGACGCCGCACTCGAGGTCCTGCTGTCCGAAGACACGATCGAGGCCGCGGCGCTCGAAGTGGTGCGGGGGCGTTGACTCCCCGCACCGGACGCGTCGGAGGGATCATCTTCTTTCACAGGCCCGCCAGCGGTGGTGATGTGCAGCTGCGGCGGGTCCTGCCCTCGAAAGCGTGTCGACTCAGTCGGTTTCCCAGGAGAAACCGTCCGGATCGGTGAAGGTGCCGGCGTCGCTGCGGATGACGATTCGATGGGCGCCGGTGCCGTCGGGGGAGACGCCCGCGTCCTTCGCGAGGGCGTGGCGCCCGTAGAGCGCGAGCTTGACCTTCGGGCCGGTGGCGAACTCGACGTACTTGCGTCCGAAGCTTCTCGTCACTTCCAGACCGTGGTCGAGGTAGAACTGCTTGCCGGCTTTGACATCTCCGACTCCGAGGAGCAGCACGAGGTCCTCGAAGTGCCGGGTGGCCGGTCCCTTGTTCTTCTTCGACGACGTCGCGACTTTCCACAGGGCGCCGTCGGGGCCCTGTACGACGCCGCCGTACCCCCAGAGGCTCTTCTTGGCCGGTGTGACCGTGGCGCCGCCGTTGTCGAGGGCGGCCTCGATGTAGGCGTCGACGATGTTCGGTTGGGACACGACGAGTGAGAGAGTGAAACCGCGGAATCCGGTGGTCGGTGCCTCCGCGTCCCGGGCAGTGATGTGGGCATCGACGCCGAGTGCGGTGTGGAAGGCCTTCGCAGCGGTGGGCTCGGGAGTGTCGAGGGTGAGACTATTGATGGTGATCATGTCAGCGCTCCTCCTTGATCTCGTTGATGCGGATGAGGTTTCCTGCGGGATCGCGGACGGCGCAGTCACGGATGCCGTACGGCTGGTCGATCGGTTCCTGGACGATCTCGGTGTCGCTTGCCGCGAGCTGGGCGAAGGTTGCGTCCAGGTCGGGGGTGGCCAATGTGAGGATGGCGTAGGTCCCCTTGGCCATCATCTCGGTGATGGTGCGGCGCTCCTCGTCGGTGATCCCGGGATCGGCCGCCGGTGGGTGCAGAACGAGGGAGGTGCCGGGCTGGTCCGGATGTCCCACGGTGATCCAGTGCATCCCGTTGTAACCCACGTCCTTGCGGACTTCGAACCCGAGGATGTCGCGGTAGAAGGCCAGCGAGGCCTCGTGGTCGGTGTGCGGAAGGAAGGCCGAGTGAATGGTGATGTTCATGTGAGTGACGTTAATGCGGCCCGAGATGAGACGCTTCTCGATTCCTGACCGGTCTGCGAACGCTCAGATTTCTGACGGAACCGCGCTCCTTGCTTCGCCGGGTGAGTCGAGCGTCGAGGTGGCCTGGCAGTTCGGCCACCACACCGCGTCCCCGACGAGCGTGAACAGCGCCGGGATGACGAGTGTTCGCACCACGAACGTGTCGAGGAGGATGCCGAGGCCGACGACGATGCCCAGCTGGGTCAGTGTGATCAGGGGCAGCACACCGAGGACGGCGAACACGGCGGCGAGTACTATTCCGGCACTGGTGATGACGCCGCCGGTCGCGGCAACAGCCCGCACGATCGCGGCCCGCGTGCCGCGCCCCGGTGTTTCCTCCCGGGCCCGGGTGACGAGGAAGATGCTGTAGTCGACGCCGAGTGCCACGAGGAACAGGAACGCGAACAGGGGAACGGTGTCGTCGAGCGCAGGGAACCCGAAGATGCGCGTGCTCACCCAGCTGCCCAGCCCGAGCGCCGCGACCGCGCTGAGTACCGTCGTCCCGACGAGGACCAGCGGTGCGACCACGGCCCGCAGGAGCACTACGAGCACGGCCAGGACCACGAGAAGGATCGCCGGAATGACGATTACTTGGTCCCGGAGGGCGGCGTCCCGCTTGTCCAGCGCCTGGGCGTCGCTGCCACCGACGAGCGCATCCGCACCGTCGATGTCGGTCAAGGCTGCCCTGATGGTGTCGATGGTTGCGAAGGCCTCCTCCGTTGCAGGTGGTGCGTCGAGTACGACGGCCCATCGCGTCAGACCGGTGTTCGACCGGCCGGCCTCGCTCACCGAGACCACCCCTTCGGTATCGGCGAGAACCCGCTGCACGGCGTCGGTCGCTTGCGTGCGGGCGACCACGGTGGTGGGGTCGGAGAGTCCGGACGGAAAATGAGCAGCGAGAGTGTCCAGGCCGTCGATCGATTCCGCTGCGACCCGGAACTGTTCGGTTTGGGACAGCCCGACGTGGGTGCCGATCAACCCCGCCGCACAGACCCCGAGCGCCATAATCGACGCAATTGCGGTGCGTCGCGGGTGTCGTGCTACCGCGGAGGCAACCCGGAACCAGGCGCCGTGCGTGGTGCTGTCCGGGTCGCCCACACGGGGCACGAACGGCCAGAACAGTCGCTTTCCGCTGAGTGCGAGAGCGGGCGGGAGGACCAGCAGCACGAAGGTGAGCGCTACCAGGAGGCCGGCGGCCGCGAGCACACCCAGGCTGCGGGTACTGGGAATGGTCGCCAACAGCAGGGTCAGTAGGGCAAGTACCACAGTGACATTGGACGCGACGATCGCCGGTCCGGCCCGGCGCACGGCGTGGCGCAAGGCGACCCGGTGGTCCGGCTCCGCGCGGAGTTCCTCCCGGTAGCGGGAGATGAGGAGTAGCGCGTAGTTCGTTCCGGCACCGAAGACCAGCACGCTCGTGATGCCGGACGTCGACCCGTCGAAGGTCAGCCCGGTCAGTTCGGCCACGGCAGTACCGACGGTCGACGCAACCCGATCGGCGAAGCCGACCACGGCGAGTGGCACGAGCCAGAGGATCGGTGAGCGGTAGGTGACGATCAGCAGGACCGCGACGACAAGCGCAGTGACCGCGAGCAACGTGACATTTGCGCCCGAGAACGAGTCGGCGATATCAGCGCCGAATGCCGGACCTCCTGTCACCTGCGCCAGAAGCCCCGGAGGTAGCGAGTCGGTGGCCGCCGCCCGCAGTTCGGCGACGCGATCGTTCAACGCGAAACCTGAGAGTTCCGAATCGGCGGGAACCTGTCCGATCACCGCTCTGCCGTCCGGTGACGGGATGAGTGCCGGTCCTGGGCTCGGTTCGAGGGTGCGGTCGACACCGAGCATCCGGTTCCGGGCCGCGTCGAATGCCGCGAGGTCCGCGTCGGTCAACACGCCGCCGTCGGCACGACTGCCGACGAGAATCGCCGGTGTCACCCCCGATTCGGGAAAGTCGGCGAGGAGGCCGTCCACCTCGGCCGATTCCGCAGACGCGGGCAGGGAGGTCGGTGACTGTCCCGCGGAGTCGTTGCCACCGACGAACGCCATGAAAGCGCCGGCCAAGACAAGGACGGTGAGGGCCACTGCCCACGACCGCTGTCCGGTCACGGCGGAGGCGAGTCGATCCCAGATAGCGAGAGAACGGTGTTCTGTCGGTGCATGCCCATCGGTGTTCACCCTCAAAATATTTCAGAAACTGAATAGTTAAGCAACTGAGAGGATCGGAGGGGATAGGCTGTCGGCCGACCGCTGAGAGGGCCTAGAGATGACAGACGACATGCCGGACAGTGCTCGTCCCGACGCGAGAGCGAGACTGGAAGCAGACATTTCGGCAGATGTCCGCGCGATGACCGTGGCGTCGGAGCAGATCGGACGCACTTTCGGTGCGCTGCACGATCTCAGCCCCAACGACTTCCAGGCGCTGATGCACGTCATGGTCGCCGACACCAATGGCACGCCGCTGACCGCCGGGGAACTGGGGAGCCTGCTCGGGCTGTCGTCGGCGGCGGTGACCTATCTGGTGGAGCGCATGCTGACGTCAGGGCATATTCGGCGGGAGGCAGACCCTTCGGACCGCCGGAAAGTCATCCTGCGTTACGACGACCACGGGCTGGAAGTAGCCCGCGAGTTCTTCGCCCCACTCGGACAGCGCACGGCGCGTGCCCTACGGGACGTCCCCGATGCCGACCTGGCTGCTGCCCACCGCGTGTTCGCAGTGCTGATCGACTCGATGCAGAGCCACTATGAGGATCTCGGTGGAAAGAACATCCGACACCTGACCGCGCGCCGGACCACCTGAGAAGTCCGTGACGTGGATAGTCTCGTGCAATGAAGACCCGGCCGCTGCTGCGTTCGCCAGTGTTGCGTGTGTCGGTGTGGTCATCGATGGGGGTGGCTGTGGTCTTCGGTGCCACGGCATGTATCGGAGCTGTCGACCGTGCTGAATTCGACGCGGATATGCGATCCCGGGGCGGGGGTATGACCTCGGCCCTCGTCGGCGACGGTTTAGCAGCGCTCGCGGTTCGCTACGGCGTCGCAGAAGTGCAGTTGACAAATCTGGACATCGCGCCGGTCGAGCAGTTGGCTGTCACCGTCCGCGATCCGGCGAATCCCGATCAGCTCGACCAGTACACCTTCGATGGTGAGAATGTAAGTGAGCCCAGTCCAGTGGTGGTCTCTGCGCTGGAAGACCTGGATGCCCGCGCCTTCACCCTCGACGACGTTCCGGCATTGGGTCGAGTCGAGCATCTGGTAGACGAAGCCCTGTCCCGCAGCGGTCTCGAGGGCGGTCAGGTAGTCGGCATCTCGGTGACCAGGGCCGGCGGAATTTCGCCGACAGCGATGGTCGAGTCGCCGCGGTCGCGGTCGGTGGTCGTGTTCGATGCCGACGGAGCGGTGGTCGGGGTGCATCCGCTATGACCGAGCCGGTGGAACCGGGTGTAGATCCCCGACCTCGGAAGCGCTTTGCGGCCAAGCCGCTCCTGTTGTGGGGAATCGGCATTACGGTGAGCGTCAGCTTCCTCACCCTGATCTCTTCGCTGATCTGGCCGGGACAAGCCGTCTACCTTGCGCCTGTGTTCTGCGAACAGCCCGGACACGACGCGGTCGTCGTGTCGGATACCTATTCCACCGGGGACGGTCGGTCCACCAATTTCACCCTGTACTGCGTGGGAGAACGGGGGCAGACGACCGACAAGGGATGGCTGCAACCCTTCCTCCTGATGTGGGCCGCCTACCTGGTGGTGGTCACGGTAGTCGTCTCGGTGGTACTCATCGCAGCGAAGGGTCGATCGGTGTCAGAGGAATTGTGATGCCGGCCGGTCCGGAGGTCGAATTCAGCTTCGAATAAGACTGTCGGACAGCGACTTCTCGTACGACGCCCGCTTTGCCGGTTCGCACCGGTACTGCCCCGTCGCGGTATGCCGGAAGCGGTTGCCGTCCGCGCTGACGGTTTGGCCGCAGTAACGGCATTCGTGACCGCGTACGCCCAATCGGATCGTCTCGGCGGTGGGGTAGGTGTTGACGGTCATGGTTCTCGTTCTTCGCTGTGGTCTGTTCAGTGGGCGATGTGGACTGTTCGGTGGGCAGGAAGTCGATCACGCGTATTCGGCGGCGACCCCGGAAGTGCCGAACTGGGCGGTCCGGGTCAGGGCTTGCCAGACGACGTCGTACCGCTTGACGGTCATCTCGTCCGCGTCGGCCAAGAGGCTGTCGAGAAGGGATCGCGGATCGTCCTGCCACGCCTGCCGGGCGTGCGCGACCACGCGGTTGGTGAACAGCCCCGATTGGGCGAGTGCGAACATCCATTCGTCGAGGTCGCCGGAATGGATTCGCTCGACGGTGTCATAGTCGAATCCCTCCGCGACGAAGTCGCGAGCGAACGTCGCGGTGACATAGTCACCGCAGGTAAGCGGTTCTGCCTTCATGGTGCGGGACCTCTCCTGCAATCGACGCGGTTCCGGAAGCCGCCGGGTTACGCGTGTGTGTGACAAGTCACAGACTGCCACCGGGTGCGGCTACGCCACATCGGCCGGATGGCCCGTGGGTATACCTATTTTTCGTCTCCCGGTACCTTCCCGGGGGGCCGCAGGCAGCGGAGTCCGTGTCGTGCCCTCCGCCTCGTCTACCCCTTCGACCTGCGGAAAGTCGGTTCTAGGGCTGTGCAACCACGATGTTCCCGCCGGAATCCGTGCACGTGATGCTGTATCCAGTCGCCGCGGAGTGTGGGTCTCCCTTTGTTCGGCATTTCCATCCGTCGACGTCGTACACCGCGTCCGTTGCGTCGGGGGCGGTGAAGTACTTGTTGAGCATGGCGTGAGCAGCGTCGCAGCGGATCGTTCCCTTTACGATGACGACCGTTGCGGGTTCGCCTGTCGGCGGGTAGACGACGCGGCCACACTGATTCGATCCGCCTTCCAGCTGGGGAAGAGGAGGTGCGGTTGACTCGGTAGGCGTGAGCTCCGGTGGGCCGGCGTCGGGGGTGCCCGGTATCGGGGTGAACTCGAACTTGTAGCCGCCGGTCGAGATGGTGAATCCCTGATTCGTTGCGTCCTCTCTGCACGAGACGCCCGAGAACTGCACATTGCAGGTGAAGCCGTCGGCAGACAAGGTCGACCCGTAGGGGAGGACGTTGGGGTTACCCGGAAAGAGTGGCTGGTTCGCGGTCTGGAAACTCGGTCCCTTCGCGGCTTCGATGGCGACGATGTTTGCCTCGGCGGAGGGCGCGGGGGCCTGGACGGGGATTTGTAACGGGCCGGGAACTCCTGGAGGCGTCCCCGGCGTGTGAGACGCGCAGGCGACCATCCCGTTCGCCGGGGTGATCGCGCAGAGCCATTTTCCTGACGGGGTGACGAAGCCGTAGGCGCCACTCGGGTCCCCGCCGGCATACTGCTCCCGGTCGACACCGCTCGTGTCGCGCTCCACGGCTGCCGGGCGGTTCGCCCGAGGTGCCGACCTCTGGGGCCGCCCCGCTCGCCACCACCGCCGACGCGCTCGGTGACGACGAGTCCACGTCGCGACTCCCTGATCCCGCAAGCAACAGCACGGAGGCGACGGCAATCGTTACCAGCGCCACCGCGCGTCCGGGCGGAATCAACTCCATACGACGCACCCCTCCTCTGATCGCCCTCGGTCTCGTCTCGACCAGTTGAGATGTTCCCACGGATGCACCGGTGCCGAGTGATATCGAGAGAAGGCAGCAGGGGTAACCCGCCAATGACCGTGGGTGCCGAACCGGGTGTTTCCGCGAAACCACACTGAAGCGCAATGCGGCATCGAGCGGAGGAGGTCACTTTCGACTTGGTCGCTCGTCCAGACCTTCGGTATCAGAGGCGCTTTCGTATCAGGCGTCAGTTCACGCCTTCGGCTTCTCATCGTCCGGGATCTCGCACAGATTCGGAATCTCTTGAAGGAGAGGCAAAGCTGACCCGCGATCGGTTCACGTATGGCAGTACGGCCAGGCGATGGGCCGAGGTGCTTGTCGCCGTGTATCTCGGATGAGTAACGGGATGTGCCGGGAGTGCGGATCGGTGTTCCGGGAGCGCGGATGAGAGTTAAATTGACTCTCACAGGCATATGGGAGTTCGACAGCGAGTAAGCCCAGCTCAAGGTCCGCCGCCCGCCCGGTTCTGTTCCAACCCGTGCGGGAGGCATAGCGTTTCGGGGTGCGCGATGATCGAAGTGGTGTCAGGGCTCCTCGCGGGGAGAGGCGAGCCCGTCGTGGTCGGGTCCGTACCTCCTGAACGACAAAATGAGGACGCACGTGGTACCGGCGTCTCACTCCGAAGGCTGCTCGGGATTGCGGCGTTGACCCCGGCGCAGGCGTCGTGGCTCATCACCGATGCGCTCGACCAGCTCGAGCTGGCGCGCAGCCGAGGCCGCCTACCGATCCTGTTCCGAGACGATGCCGTCACAGTGTTCGAAGAAGGAGAGCTCACGATCGAGTTCACCGGGCGTGCGGCGTCCTGGCGCGAGATCAGCGATGCGATGGCCGACCTGTTGGGAAGCATCGCGGCGAACTGCCGCGGGTCCGCACTGGTTGACCGGATACACGAATCAATCACAGAAGCAAGAGATCTCGACGATGTGATGCAACGAGTTCGTCGTGCAATCGCACCTGACATCGACCCGGCCGCCGAAGAGAGGACGCGGCGACAACTCGGCGCGCTGGTCTCCGCCACGCTGGGGCGCCAACTATCGGACGGCCGTGAGGCGGGGGAGGAACGGACCCCTCGCGGCCGCCGGCCGGGGGTTGCCGGGGCATCACTTGCCACCGGCGACTGGTTTCCACCGGTTCGAAGTCCGTGGCACCGCAGAAAAAGACGGCTCTCGCGTCGCCGTGGTGCGCTGGGTCTCATCGCGATCGTGGTGCTCGCCGGAGCGCTGTGGACGGCACCGCGGGTGTGGTCGGAATTGCGTCGCGGCTGGGATGCCGTTCTGAATCCGGTGAATCCGTCGGACCAGAATCAGATCGCCCCGGTATCGCCGCCGCCACCCGAACCCACCGGCGATCCGGGTTCACCGGCACCGGGGGGACAGCGTGCGGAACCGATATCGGTGGAGGTCGGGGTGCCCGCAAGTGCGGGGATCATCACGTTGGTTACCGCCACACTCGCCAACGGCGAATGCACGTCGGGCCGTGCGTGCGACATCAGGGTCGACGTTCATCTCGACTCGGCCCCGAATGAAGGCACCGTGGTCTGGAAGCTGAATGTGTACGACCGATGCTCGGGCGAGGTGCGGACGGGCAACGAGGTGTCGCTGCACGTCCCACCCGGCGCGCAACAGGTATACGGCATCGGCCGGACAGATCTGCCCCCCAGCACTGCCCTCGCCGTCGCTGCGGTCACGAGTTTCCCCGCGACAGCCGCCTCGGAGCCGGTGCTGATGCCTGCCGAGAACGCATCCTGCTGAGCATCGGGGAGCGGTGAGACATGCAGGAAGACAAGCGGGAATCGGATCCCTGGATCGTCACGGCAGCGGTCGTCCTCGTGGTGCTCGGACTGCTCAACCTGACGTCGACGGGAATGACCTCGCACGCCGTGCGCCATGCCCTCTTCGCTGCCGCCGGACTCGGATTGATGCGCGTCGTCTCCCGCCTGCGGATGGGTGACCTGCGAGCATTCGGCTGGGCGATATTCACTGTCACCACCGCGATGCTGGCCGCCGTCCCACTTGCCGGGGTCGCGACCAAAGGCGCCCAGCGCTGGCTCGACTTCGGCATATTCACCATTCAACCGTCCGAACTGGCCAAGCTGGCTGTGGTTCTGGTGTCGGCGGGGTTGCTTGCTGCGGGGTTCACACTCGGCCGATTCGTTGCGACGCTGGCGGTCGTGGGAATCCCCGTGGCGCTGGTCGCACTGCAGCCCGACCTGTCGACTGCCGTCGTCCTCGTGGTGACCGCGGGATTCATGCTCGTCCTGGCGCGGGTTCCGTTGTTGCCGTTGTTGCCGTTGTTCATGCTGGGCATCGCCTCGTTGCCACTCGCCGTGCTCTTTCTCCGGCCGTATCAGCTCGAACGCGTCCATGTGTTCCTGTCGAGCAATGCCGACCCGAGCGGGGCGGGGTGGGCCGAAATGCAGGCGAACATCGCGATCGGTAGCGGCGGGTTGTGGGGCCTTTCGCGTGACCCGCTCTTCGAGGTGCGTGCCGAATACCTTCCCGAATCGGAACACGACCTGGCGTTCGCGAGCCTGGTGTACGGATGGGGCTTGATCGCCGGAATCGCTGTCGTGGTGGCGAGTTCGGTCATCGTGTGGCGGGCTGCACTCGCAGCCAGAACGGCACGGACGAGGGAAGCAGCACTCGTCGCAGCGGGCGTCGGTGGACTGTTCGGGATCCACGCACTCGTGTCGATCGGTGCGAGTCTCTCCTTGCTGCCGCACAACGGCATGCCGATTCCGCTGTTCAGCTACGGAGGCACTGCGGCGATCGTCGGCTTCGTGGCCGTCGGACTGGTGCTCGCCGTGCGTAGAGACGGTGTAGCACGACCGCTCTGGGCGCCGGAGCCGCGACGCCGCCGCCGGCCGAGAGGGCTGTCCGTCGGCGCAGTGACCGTCACTGCGCTGCTCGTCGCGATGTCCTTGTTCACCTGGCAGCTGCAGCACGACCGAGGCGCGGACCTACGTGCGATGAGCGACCAGCAGATGATGCGCTGTATCCGCCTGCCGGCCGAGCGCGGTCTCGTCGTCGATCGCAATGGTGTTCCCCTCGCAGTGAACGTCGCGGAGTATGCCGTAGCGGTGGTCGCCCGGATGTTCGACGAGAACGACGCCGGTTCCCGCCGCCGCCTCGCCTCACTGCTCGGTATCTCGCCCGAGGAGGTGACGAGTGTCGTGCGGGAACGTGGCGAGGGCGAACAGGACGTCGTCGTGGGGACCGTCGCCCCCGAAGTCGCTCGGCGCGTTGTGGACGCTCGTCTGCCCGGGGTTCTCGTGGTGCCTTCCGGTCGCCGGCACTATCCGTACGGCGCGGTGCTCGCCTCCGTCCTCGGACACGTCGGGGTGGCCGACGAGCACGACATGGAACGCTGGCCGCACCTTGCCCTCGGATCGCGGGTCGGCAAGGCGGGACTCGAGAAGCAGTACGATGCCCTGCTGCGCGGCAGCGACGGCAAGCAGTGCGTCTACGTGGATCCCTCCGGGCATCCCGTCGCCACCGGGGAGCGAGTAGACCCTGTACGAGGGCATGACCTGCGGTTGCACCTCGACGTCGGCGTGCAGAACCTTGCTACGGATGCACTCACCGAGGCGATGCGTAAGAGCAGGGGCGACCTCGGCGCTGCCATCGTGATGGATGCGCGCAACGGGGCAGTGCTGGCGATGGCCAGCGTTCCCGGATTCGACAACAACGTCTACGGCCCCCCGGCCGACCTCGTTGCCCTGGCGGCTCAGGCCCAGACCCCGGGCCCGAGCCCGTTGCTGAACAACGTGACCCAGACCGCGGTGCCGCCCGGTTCGACATTCAAAATCGTCGTCGCCGCAGCGAATACGCAGCACCCGGTCCTGGCGCCGGAGACCGTGATCGAAACCGGTGCCGCCTATACGTACGGCGGCCATACCTTTCGGAACTGGCAACCGATGGGCCCCCACAATCTGCTCCAGGCCATCCAGTGGTCGGACAACGTCTACTTCTACAAGCTCGGCGAACTCCTCGGTCCCGAGAACATCGCCGCAGTGGCCGACCAACTCGGTGTCGGCCGGCGATCGGGGATCGACCTTCCCGGTGAGGCCGAGGGCTTCCTCGGAACCCCGGCCAATGTCGGAAGTATCGGCGCCACTTGGTATCCCGGATCTACGCTTCTGATGGGAATCGGCCAAGGCACCGTCAATGCCACCCCGATACAGGTGGCGCGCTGGACGTCGGGGATTGCGACGGGTGCGATGGTCACCCCCCAGCTCGCAGCAGGGTACGGGCCGGACGTCGTCCCTATCCCGACAGCGGAACCTGTGCGATTGCCCTTCGCGGACAGACTCGACCCGGTGCGGGCCGGGATGCGGGCATCCGCGGCGGCCGGCACGGCCGGACAGCTTGCGGAACTGCCGGTGCCGGCGGGTGCAAAGACGGGCACGGCCGAGGATCCGTCGGCGCCCGGCGAAGGTCTCAACGCCTGGTTTTCCGCGGTCGCACCCTTCGACGCTCCCCAGATCGTGGTGTCGGTGCTGGTTCGTGGCGGTGGTTTCGGGTCCGCGACCTCCGGGCCCGTCGTCAAGAAAATCCTCGAGCACTACTTCCCACGGCCGCCCGGCGTGCTGCCGATTCGGTGATCAATTGCTGTACGCGGCCACGACCTCGGGGTGCTCCAAGCACGCCGTAGCGCCTTCGGCGACGCAGGTGAGCGGCCGCTCGGCCGTCTTCACCGGGAATCCGAAGGCCTGCTCCAGCATCTCCGACACACCACGCAGCATCGACCCACCGCCGATGGCGAGCACACCTTCCGCCATCACGTCGCCGATCGCCTGGGCAGGAAGGTCCTCCAGGCATTCGGTCAGCGTCTGAACGATCCCCGACATAGTCGGGCGTAGGGCATCGACTACTTCCTCGGTTTCGAGCGTGACCAGACGTGCGCGGCCGGTCACGGCGTCACGGCCTTCCACGACGAGTGACTGTCCGTCCTCGGTGTCGGGCGCGCCCACCTTCGCTCGTTCGGCCGTGAGTTCACCGACGATGATGTTGTGCTCGGCCCGTAGGTATTGGTAGAGCGCGTGCGTGAGTTCGTCCCCGGCCAGCCGGCAACTGCGATGCGAGAGAATGCCACCGAAACAAATCGCCGTGACTTCCGAAGTGCCACCGCCGATATCCACAACGAGGTGGGCGCGCGGCTCGAGCGGGTTGATACCGCAGCCGAGTGCTCCCGCGACAGGTTCCGGTATCAAACCGACCTTCCGTAGGCCAGCCTCGTGCCCGACCTCCAGCAGAGCACGGCGTTCGAGGGGTGTGGCGCCCGCGGGGACCGCGATGACACCCTTCGGTCGCACGCCGTACGGCCTGTGTGGGGATGCCCGTTTGATGACGGCACTGACGAAGGTGCGGGCGGTTTCCAAGTCGACGATCACGCCGTTGTGCATCGGACGCACCTGCGTGATGCCGATGGGAGTGCGGCCGACGAGGCTGCGAGCATCGTGGCCGATGGCGAGGGCGCGGTGTGGTTCCTTGGTGCGAACGAGCATGAAGGACGGCTCGTTCAGGACGACACCCTCTTCCGGTGTGCCGACGACAGTATTGGCAGTTCCGAGATCGATACCCAGTCCACGCACGTCGGCCTCCGAAAGGGATTCGAGCGAGATGATCTAGATGCTACTCAGGGCCATCGACTCGCGGGCGGATATCGCGGTGACTCACGGTCGAATCCGGCTTCTGCACTCGGGCGACACTCACACGACGCCGACGGGTCTGTTGGACGAGCGGCCAAGTGCTCGGGAGTCGACGATCGACGCTTGACCGACGTGCCGTCCGGAAAGTGTTGGTACAGCGGTCGAGACGGTATCAGGCACTGATCCGCTCGTCCTCTCGCTCATCGCCCTCGGCGTGGTGAGGATGTGGCGGCACCACTGCGTCGGTGTCGATGCTGGTCGGCCCTCTTCCGGGACGCCTCCGGCTCGTGCGCGTGGCCGACCGCTCGGAGGAGGTCGTGTTGGAGCCGGAGATAGGTGGCAAGCCACCGGTCGTCGACCGGTTCATCGCGCAGATATGCCGTGAGGGCCGCGCTGTTGTGGTCGGCGTCCAACCACCTCCGCAGCTCGATGGTGCGATCCTGGACGGATTGCAGCAATTTGTGCTGTGGAACGGGCATTGGGTCTGCTCCTCTGGCTCAGAAGCTATTCCGTAGTGGGAAAAGGCTGTTCGCGGTTGCGGTAACGACCTCTGGCAACCCATCGTGCTTCGTCCGGTAGCCATTGTGCGCGATGCGGTTGCCCGTTGGTGAGCGTTTCCCATTTCCGAAAACTCGGCAACCGCGAATCGCACGACCCTTGGTAGAAATAAGTGTCTGTTGAAGTCGGTTGTCCAACTCCCGCCGACGAAAGAAAGGAGGCGGTTATCAGCTCCTTCCAGGGCCGAGCGTCAATCGCGTCGTGTCTGGCGAGTGGGCGCCGCCGACCACACGCCGCGGGGATCCCCATCGTCGTCGTAACGGTCGATCCGGACGATGCTTGCCACGGATTCGGTCGGCCTATGGGTCTCGTTGATCGCCTGAAAGTCTGATTCGAAGGTTCTGTCGCTCGAGCTTCCGTCACGAAGAGTCACCTTGTACTTCGGCATGGTCAGGAATATGCCACCGCCGGCGTGGTGGCGCACCACGAACTGGTGAATTCACGCGACCCCAGATGACGGCCCGAGTCCTCACTGAACACCAGCAGAGCGTGAGAGGAACGCGGCGTCTGGGCCCGAGGAGTAACTGAGGCGAATGCGGGTATCCGATGTCTGTGCTGCCGCGCGACCTCGGACGGCGAACCCGCGACAGCCAGTCCCTCCGGCCGCCTGACCCCTTCGGCCGGAGGGACGCCATCTCGACCCGATTCTCCTCGAGGGAAGCGGCGTGCGCGGCGTCTGTGCGCTCGGCGTATTCGGAGGTTGCGGCGACAACTGTCGCCAGACGCGCTGGCAGGAATACCCCAGACAGGGGTTCGGCCGGGAATGCTCTCACATTCTCGGCCGGATCTCTGCTTCACGAGTCTTTCACCGTTGCCGATTACTATCTCGATCCGCACTTCTCAATATACGCGCGTGTGCCCATGCACCGCAATGCCCAATTCGCGCGAAAGGGCCGGTGCTCGAGAGGGCCGGCGATCACGAGAGTGGCGGACCAGCGGGTCGGGCCGACCATGGCAGCGGCTCGGCTACCACTGGTGTGGTGAGTCGAGCTGCTGTCGTTCTTCGGATATGCCCGGCGCTGTCAGCCGATGCCGATGCCGCCGCCGAATGTGACGCTCAACCACTTCAAGAAAGCGTCGAAGGCGACACTGAAGTCGATACCTGCAGAACCCATCTGAAGTCACTCCTCACCTTTGTTGTATTCCACGGGATCAGTTGATCCACGCTTAACTCGAATATCGACCAGACTTTCCGCAACGTTTCACCGGGCGGGAAAGAATTTCTGGTTTCGTATTGAACGAATGCCCAGATACTTTTGGACAATTGCCCATTTTATTTACTGGACGCTCGATCGAATGCGTCGGCGCATGGTCTATTCGGTCGGATAGAAAAGGGATTATTCATCGGCCCGCGGCAACCGATATGCGTACTTGCCCGTGGCCGGCGCCGAGGATCGCTGGTGCCATCCGACCGGTCGCAGTGCTTCGTCTCTGCGGGAAACGCAGTCTTCGCGAGCCGGAGTGTGCTGTGCTGGGACCACAGAGCCGGGAGGTGCGGTGTGCGAACTGCGTTCGGCGGACTGGCGCCGATGGGGATGACCGAGGCGATGTTCGTGTTGTTCGAGTCCCCTTCACACCCGATGCACGTGGCCACCCTGACGCTCTTCGAACCACCCAGCGGCACCGTGCCCGGCGCGCACGCCGCCGATATGGTCGGGAGTCTCCGCGCTCACGCCGAGATCTCGGAACTTTTCCGCAAACGCCCGGTCCGCTTGATGCACGGGTATCCGTGGTGGCGCGTCGACGAGGAGGTCGATCTCGACTATCACGTGCGGCACACCGCAGTTCCTGGCGGAGGAACCATGACCGACCTACTTTCGCTGGTGTCCCAGATGCACTCGATGCCGCTCGATCCGCAGCACCCGATGTGGGAAATGCACGTCATCGAAGGACTGACCGACGGGCGCACCGCGGTGTACACGAAGTTCCATCTGTCTTTGACCGACGGCGCCTCCGGGCTACGGCTACTGCACCGCACGCTCTCGATCGACCCGGGCATCCGGGACTGCCCGGCGCCGTGGAGTCCGTCGGTCGCGGCCCCAGCGCGGCGTCTCTCCCTCGACCCGCGGGTGACACTGCGGTCCGGTGTGGAACTGACATGGCAGTGCGCGGCCATTCTCCCCACCTTGATGCGGACGGGCTACCGCGGGCTGACCGAAGAACGTCTGACGTTGCCGCTGCAGTCACCGCCGACGATCTTCAACGCACCGACTGGTCGCGCCCGCAAGGTAGCGACCCGGTCCTGGCCACTGAAGCCGCTGCGGCGGCTCGCCACCTGCACCAGCGCACCGCTGGAGGTGGTGGTGTTGGCGATGTGCGCGGGCGCCCTCCGCGAGTATCTGCTCGAGCAGTACGCCCTCCCCGAGGCGCCGTTGACCGCAATGCTGCCGGTCCCACTCGACTTCGGTGAGGGCCCTACCATCGGGGCCGCGGGCCGTGGAGTCGGGGCAATGGTGGTGTCGCTGGCCACCGACGAAGCCGATCCCCTCGCGCGATTGGCGCGGATTGCCGACTCCGTCGTCCATACCAGCAGGGTCGTCGCCGCCCTCGGTCGCTCACAGTTTCAGTTGGTGAGCGCGCTGACGTTGAGTCCGATCATGCTGGAACCGGTCCGGCGGGTGCTCGAGGAGATCCCGCCGCCTTTCAACGTGACCATCTCCTACACACCGGGTCCGACCCGCCCACGATTCTGGAACGGAGCTCGCCTCGACGCGGTCTACCCGGTACCGGCCCTCGCTCGCGGACAGGCGTTGAGCATCACCCTCACCAGCCGATCCGGGGAGTTACACGTCGGTGTCGTAGGCGATCGCACCGCGGTTCCCCACTTGCACCGGATCATCGGCTACCTCGACACCTCCCTGACCGAACTCGAAACCGCGAGCCACACCGCGCGTCGGTGATCGAGAACTTCGTGAAGGCGTGCGACCGCCGTCGAGGCGGCTACAGGCCGACGGCCTGCTCGAGGGCGTCGAGTTCGGTGTCGAGATGATCGAGCATCGGGCGCAGATTCGGGACGGCGGAGCGGCATCCGGTCAATCCGAATACGAGATGGTCGTCGCTACTGGTGACAGTGATGTTCAGTGCCTGTCCGGTCACCGGGATCGACAGAGGGTACAGGGAATCGAGGCGGGCGCCGTTCCAATACAGCGGGCTGGCGGGCCCGGCGACGTTGGAAATGACGAGGTTGAACGGAGGTCGCAGTGGTCCCCGCCGGCCGGCCAGCATCTCGAGGCCCAGGGGGGCTGCTCCGAGGGCGCTCATCGCCAACGCCTGGGCCGGGCTCATCGCGCGCAGTGCCTGCTTCCCTTCGCTCATGCAGGTCCGAATCGTGGCGAGTCTCGCTCCGTGTTCGGGAAGGTGGGTGGCGAGGTTGCACATCAGGACTCCCACCCGATTGCCACCCTGGTGGGATTCGCCGTCATCGGCGCGTAGGGAAACCGGGACCATCGCGATGAGCGGTTCGTCCGGCAGGGCGCCCAGGTCGTCGAGGTAGGTGCGCAGGGCTCCGGCGGACATCGCCAGGACGATGTCGTTGACGGTGGCGTCGGCGTGCTTGGCCAGCAACCTGATCCGTTCGAGCGGCCACGATCGGGCGCCGAACTGGCGCGCCCCGCCGATCGGAACGTTGAGCACGGTGTGCGGTGCGCGCATCGAGAGCGGCCCGCCCCGGGCGTGCAGGGCCCGGTCCATGGTGCCTGCCAGCGCCGGCGCCAGACCTGCGACTTCTCGGGCGCCGTGCAACGCCAGTCTCGACAGGCCCAGCACCTCTGCAACTCCGGGCAGGTGTGGCGCCGCCGTTCCCGGTGGCGGTGTGACACGACCGCTCGCGGTGGGCATCGGCTGCCAGGGGGTCGGCATTCCTCGTCGGTCGGGATCTTCACTCATGCTGCGGCGCAGCAGATTCATGGCGGAGGCGCCGTCGGCAAGCGCGTGGTGGATTTTCGTGTAGACCGCGTAGCGCCCGTCGGCGAGGCCCTCGATCAGGTGCATCTCCCACAGTGGGCGGTTGCGGTCGAGCAGACCCGCATGCAACCGAGACGACAACGCCAGCAGTTCGGGCATGCCGCCCGGGCGGGGAAGGGCGTGGCGGTGCACGTGATGGTTCAGGTCCAACTCCGTGTCGGTGACCCAGCCCCACTGTCCCAGGGTGGTCATCGACCGTCGGGCGCGTTTGCGGAACAGCGGAGCGACTTCGGTGGAGGCCGTGGCCGTGTCGAACATCGCCCGCATGTCTGCGGCGTCGGCGCCGTCCGGGGGTGTGAACACCGCCAGGCCGCCCACATGCATCGGATGCTCCCGCGACTCGCCGAGCAGGAACAGTGAATCGGTCGGCGACATCGGCAGCAGCATGCGGGGTGTCCTTCCTTCCCGAACGGCGGATCCGCACTGCCACTGCGGTGTCTCCGGGCGGGGTGACTTCGGTTTCCGGTAGCCGGTTTGTTCGGTAACGTTCAGGTGTGGTTTACGTCACAAATCGGCATCCGGATCAGTTCTACAGGAAGGTGCTGTCCGCGCGCTACCCGGCAGACGTCCAGCGGGTCACCGCGAGAGGACGCTCGTGGAGTCGCCGGAGGTCTACCCATCACTTCAGGTCCACCGTGCGCATCACTTGATGACGGCGTCCACCGTCTTCTTCAACGCCGACGGTTGTGCAGGCGAATGGGGTGCCTTTTCCTTCAATTCCAGCAGTCGCGCACCCATTTCCTGAAGTTGCTTACGCCCCAGCTCTTCCCGCACCTTCGGGAACCACTCCTGCTCCTCTTCCTCGATGTGGTGCTCGACATTCTCGATGAGGACGGTGGCCTTCGCGTCGAATCGTTCGTTGTCGGGCTTCATGGCCGCCAGCTCCGTTACGAGAACGTCGGCGACGTGGTGCTCCTCGAACGACTCCAAGATGTCGTCCTCGAGGTCGGGGGCGAGTTTGCGTACCTCCGGGTACATGCACTCGTTCTCGAGGTAGGTGTGCACGGTCAGTGCCTCGATGATCTGGTCGACGATCCGGCCCTTCTCCGCTTCGGCGTCGGGGCCGGCGCTACGGAACTCGCGGAAGAGTTTTCGGATTGCCTTGTGGTCGTTGCGCAGGAGGACAATCGCGTCGGTGGACATGGTTACCTCGCAAGGGGTGTGGTCGGCGGTCGACGCTCCCGCGAGTACCCCGAGTGGAACATCTTCACGCGCTACCCGACGCCGGCTTCGCCCTTGTCGCGCCGGTTGCACTTGACACCCGTTAGAACACATGTTCGCATGTACTCATGAGGTGGGATGGGCAGGCGCTCGATGCGGACGACGGCGCGTTGCCCGGGCTCGAGCGAGCAGGTCTGGTGCGCAGCGTGCAGACGCCCGAGTTCGAGGGCATCACCTTTCACGAAGTGCTCTGCAAGAGTGCGCTCAACAAGACGCCCGAGGAGTCCCAGCTCCCGTTCCGCTACACGGTCAACGCTTTTCGGGGGTGTTCGCATTCGTGCCGTTACTGCTTTGCCCGGCCCACCCACGAGTACCTCGACCTCGATGCCGGCCGGGATTTCGACAGTCAGATCGTGGTGAAGACGAATGTCGCGGCGGTGCTTCGGAAGGAACTGAGCCGTAAGTCGTGGAAGCAGGAGCACGTGGCGTTGGGCACCAACACCGACCCGTATCAGCGGGCCGAGGGCAGGTACCGACTCATGCCGGGAATCATCCGGGCACTGACCGAATCGGCCACACCCTTCTCGATCCTGACGAAGGGAACGCTTCTGCGGCGCGACCTTCCGCTCCTGACACTGGCTGCACAGCAGGTCGCGGTGAGTATCGGCGTGTCGCTGGCCATCCATGACGTCGACCTTCAGAAGTCGATCGAACCCGGCACTCCGTCGCCCAGGGCGCGCCTCGATCTGATCCGGGCAATCACGGATGCGGGCATGACGTGCAATGTGATGGTCGCTCCGGTCATCCCGTTCCTGACGGACTCGGCACGGCACCTCGACGGTTTACTCGAGGCCATCGCGCAGGCAGGAGCGTCGAAAGTCACCGTGCTGCCGATGCACCTGCGGGGGAGTACCAAGGGCTGGTTCATGAACTGGCTCTCCACCGAACATCCCGCACTGATTCGGCAGTACCGGCAGTTGTACGGTCGATCCGCCTACGTGCCGGCCGAGTACAAGTCGTGGCTGAAGGCGCGCGTCGACCCGCTCGTCGAGCGTCACGGTCTGGCCGGTCGTGCGCAACATCGTGACGCCGGAGCGGCAGGTCGGGAAGAGGCCGAGCGCCGCGAACTCGTACGAGCCGGCAGTACCGGACCGACTCTCACTCTGTTCTGATCGCAATTCCCTCGGGGTCCTCGTCGGGCGGCAGGTGAACCGTGCGTCTCGGTTCATACCATTCGGTCCCGACGGGTTCACCGCCCATGTTCCAGCTCCATGAGATCGTCGGCGTGATGCGGGCATACATGCCCGGGCCGACGATGCCCACCCGCTCGATCGGCTGTTCCGCGATACCGTAAACCCGAATGCATCGGGCGATGAACGGTTCGATCGACTCGAGGTCGTCGACCACCAAGGCGACCTTGACGTTGCCCGCTCGGAGGTTGCGGAACTTGCGCGTCTGGGTCACGGCCGGCCCGGAACCGCCGATCCAGAAGTATGTCCCGTCGAACTCGAAGGCAAGCGGAACCACGTCGGGCTGCCCGTCGGGGCAGACAGTGGAGAACCGTGCGACGGGTTGTGAGCGGAGGTAGGCGATCTCTTGGTCCGTGAATGACACGGCGTCTCCTTTCGCGTAGCGAGCCCAGGTTGCCCTGCGCGGAACGCGAGCCGCCAGGCGGCTCAGCGCAGGGCGGGTGGGCTGTTCAGTTCGCGGGCGGAGTAGGTGTCGCAGGCATCGACCTGGCCTGTCCGGTACCCGGTGACGAACCATTTCTGTCGTTGCTCGGAGGAGCCGTGCGTCCAACCTTCGGGATTGACCCGGCCGCCCGCGGACTGCTGGATCCGGTCGTCACCCACCGACGAGGCCGCGGACAGCGCGTCCTGGATGTCGGTGTCGGTGAGGGTGTTCAGGAACGGCGGTCCCCCGTCGGGCCCGGGAAGTGTGTCGGCGTAGTGGGCCCACACGCCGGCGTAGCAATCGGCCTGCAGTTCGGTGCGGACCGCGGCCGAGTCGGCTCCGCGCGGATCGGTCTGCGCCCGGCCGATGTCGCCCAGCTGATTCTGAATATGGTGTCCCACCTCGTGCGCCACGACGTATTCCTGAGCGAGGGGTCCGGCACTCGACCCGAAGCGATCGACGAGGAGCTGGAAGAAGCTGGTGTCGAAGTACGCCGTCGAGTCTGCCGGGCAGTAGAACGGGCCGACCTCGCTGGTGGCGTTTCCGCACCCGGTGTTCACCGCGCCGGAGAACAGCACCACCTCGGGCGGGATGTAGTCGGTTCCGGTTTGTGCACCGAGTTCCTGCCCCCACACGGAGTCGAGACTGCCGACCGTGAACACCACCCGGCAGTCCACGTCGCGGTTGGCGTCCGCACCCGTCTCACAGCCTTCGAGGCTGGCACCGGGACTCTGGGCGGACGGGTCGGTGGCACCGCTCAGTCCACCGAGCAGGGATCCGGGGTCGCCGCCGAGCAGCAGAGCGAGAACAAGCACGATCAGGCCCCCGGCTCCGCCGCCCATCGCGAACTTGCCGCCGAGGCCACCTCCTCCGCCGCCACCCCCGACCGAGACCCGGCCGGAGTCCATGCGGGCGCCCTCGTTGAAGGTCATGTGTCGTCGCTTTCTCTCCGAGTGTCGCGGTACAGGTAGCTCGAGCATTGCACGTGAAGCGGGTATGAGTTTCCGCTCACGCACAGTGTCTCCGTAGGATCGCAGCCAACGAAGTAGCTTGCCCCACGTTTCGAAAGGAATCCCGTGCTGCGCACACATCTCGCCGGTTCATTGCGAGCCGAGCACGCCCAGCAGACCGTTACCCTCACCGGTTGGGTCGCCAGGCGTCGTGATCACGGCGGGGTGATCTTCATCGACCTGCGTGATGCCTCGGGCGTGTCGCAGGTGGTGTTCCGTGAGGGAGCTGCTGCCAACCAGGCGCATCGACTGCGTGCGGAATACTGCGTGAAGGTCACCGGCATCGTCGAGGTCCGGCCCGAGGGCAACCAGAACTTCGAGATTCCCACCGGGGCCATCGAGGTCAACGTGACCGACCTCGAGGTTCTCAACGAGAGCGCGCCGCTACCGTTCCAGCTCGACGACCAGGCCGGAGAAGAAGCGCGCCTGAAGTACCGCTACCTCGACCTGCGCCGGGAGGGCCCGGGCCACGCCATCCGGCTGCGCTCGAAGGTCAATGCCGCTGCCCGCTCCGTTCTCGCGCACCACGAGTTCGTCGAGGTCGAGACGCCCACGCTGACGCGGTCGACGCCGGAAGGTGCACGCGACTTCCTCGTCCCCGCCCGACTGCAGCCGGGTAGCTTCTACGCCCTGCCGCAGAGCCCGCAGCTGTTCAAGCAGCTGCTGATGGTCGGTGGCATCGAGCGGTACTACCAGATCGCGCGGTGTTACCGCGACGAGGACTTCCGCGCGGACCGCCAGCCGGAGTTCACCCAGCTCGACATCGAGATGAGCTTCGTCAACCAGGACGACGTGATCCTGCTCGCCGAGGAAGTTCTGACCGCACTGTGGAAGCTCGTCGGCCACGAGATCAAGACCCCGATCGCACGGATGACGTACGCCGAGGCGATGCGGCGGTTCGGTTCGGACAAGCCGGACCTGCGTTTCGGCATCGAGCTCGTCGAATGCATGGAGTTCTTCAAGGACACCACCTTCCGGGTGTTCCAGGCGGAGTACGTGGGCGCCGTGGTCATGCCCGGTGGTGCCGCCCAGCCCCGGCGTCAGCTCGACGGATGGCAGGAGTGGGCGAAGCAGCGCGGCGCCAAGGGGCTCGCGTACGTGCTCGTCGGCGAGGACGGCGCCCTCACCGGTCCGGTCGCGAAGAACCTCACCGACACCGAACGCGCCGGGCTCTGCGACCACGTCGGAGCGAAGCCCGGAGACTGCATCTTCTTCGCAGCGGGAGCCACCAAGCCGATGCGTGCGCTGCTCGGCGCGGCGCGGGGAGAGATCGCCCGCAAGCAGAACCTGATCGATCCCGACGCCTGGGCCTTCGTATGGGTTGTGGACGCGCCGCTGTTCGAGCCGACCGCCGACGCGACCGCCAGCGGCGACGTCGCACTCGGCTACAGCGCGTGGACGGCGGTACACCACGCCTTCACCTCGCCGAAGCCCGAATCGATCGACACGTTCGACACCGACCCCGGTTCGGCACTCGCGTACGCATACGACATCGTCTGCAACGGAAACGAGATCGGCGGCGGCAGTATCCGTATTCACCGCAAGGACATTCAGGAACGAGTGTTCAAGGTGATGGGAATCTCGCACGAGGAGGCCGAGGAAAAGTTCGGCTTCCTCCTCGACGCGTTCGCGTTCGGTGCACCGCCGCACGGTGGCATCGCGTTCGGCTGGGACCGCATCACGGCCCTGCTCGCCGGAGTCGACTCGATCCGTGAGGTGATCGCATTCCCGAAGTCGGGCGGCGGCGTCGATCCCCTGACGGAGGCTCCCGCCCCGATCACCGCGCAGCAGCGCAAGGAGTCGGGTGTGGACGCCAAGCCGGAGCCGAAGGGCGGCGCCGGCGCACAGGCCGGCGCAGCCCCGGTGGCGAAGGACGCGGTCGCCGGCACGTAGATCGATCGACGGGGACGGACGCGGACAGCAGGGGGACGTCATGCTGCATCTACGGGTGATCTGCCCCGCCGAGCACACCGACGACGTTCTCGGTGTGCTCGCCGCGGAGCCCGGGGCCACCCACGTGGTGGTGCTGCGCGGTGCGGCGATCGACCCGGCCGGTGACGTGGTCCAAGCAGATGTGGCCCGCGAGGCGGCCAACGAGGTGATCGACGCGCTCGAAGCGCTGGACATCCAGCGCATGGGCGCGATCACCTTGGGACCGGTCGAGACGGTCCTGTCCACGGCCGCACGGAAGGCGGAGAAGGCGGCTCCCGGCGATCCGGCCGACAGCGTCGTGTGGGAGGAACTTGTCAGCCGCACCCGCGAGGAGTCGACCCTCAACGGAACGTTCCTCGCCTTCTTGACGATCGCGTGTCTGCTCGCGTCGGTAGGAGTTGTGACCGACTCACCGATCACGATCGTCGGTGCCATGGTGGTGGGACCGGAGTTCGGTCCGTTGGCAGCACTCGCCGTGGCTCTGGCACGGCGCAAACTCGGTCTCGCACGACGCTCCTTGTTCGCGCTGCTCCTCGGCTTTCCCTTCGCCATGGCTGCCACCTTGGTTGCCACGCTGGTGATGGAACGGATCGGGTGGATGGCTCTCGACAGCCTCGACGCCCAGGATCAGGTCGACTACATCTACAAGGTCGGACCCCTGTCGCTGGTGGTCGCCGTCCTCGCGGGGGCAGCCGGGATGCTCGCGCTCGTGTCCGCGAAGTCCGCGGCACTCGTCGGTGTCTTCATCTCGGTCACCACCGTGCCGGCGGCGGGTTTCGCCGTCGTCGCCGTAACGGTCGGCGAGTGGCGCATCGCCGCACTGTCCGCACTTCAACTGGGCATCAACATGGTCGGAATCGTGGTGGCCGGGGTGCTGGTCCTCGCGCTGCGGTTGCGAGCCGGCAACGGCGCCGATCGCCTGCTCGCCGAGGCACGGAAAGAACGCGTCCAGCAAGTCCGGAGACTTCGGTGACCGCGGCGCCGCACCGCGGCCCGGAATACGACGAACTGTTCGACGCCGACGGGAAGGTCCGTGCGCCGTGGTCCGAGTTGGGTGACGGCCTCCTCGGCGCGGACAGCGGCTCCGTGCGCCGGCTGCAGTCCCGCATCCGGCTCCTCGTGGACAACCACGGCATCACCTACAACCCCCTCGACGGATCGGATCTCGCCACCGGACCGTCTCGGTGGGAGATCGACGCGATACCGCTTCTCGTCGCGGCCGACGAATGGGAGCACCTCGAAGCGGGACTCCTCCAGCGTTCCCGGCTTCTCGATGCCGTCCTCGCCGACCTGTACGGGCCGATGACGCTGCTGCGGAGTGGTGCCGTGCCCGCCCGCCTCGTGTTCGGTCATCCCGGATATCTTCGGCCTGCGCACGGCATGTCGATCCCGGGTCGGCACCAGTTGTTCTTCCACGCTCTCGACGTCGGCCGCGGCACGGACGGCAATTTCCACGCTGTTCGCGACCACACCCAGTCTCCGGGCGGGGCCGGCTACGCGATGGCGAACCGCCGAGTGATCGCCCGGGCGGTTCCGGGCATCTACGAGACCGTGGGCCCCCGGCCGTTGTCCTCGTTCGCCCAGTCGATGCGACTCGCGGCAATCGACGCGGCGCCCGTCGGTTCGGAAGACCCGCTGGTGGTCGTGCTCAGTCCGCACACCAGGTCGGGTGCCGCGTTCGACCAGGCCTACCTGGCGACCGTCCTCGGGTTCCCGCTCGTGGAAAGCGCCGACCTGGTGGTCCGTGACGGCCGCATCTGGATGCGGTCACTGGGCCGGTTGGAACAGGTCGACGTCATCATCCGGCGGGTCGACGCCGAACTCGCCGACCCCCTCGATCTGCGCCCCGGCTCCCGGTCCGGCGTCGTCGGCCTCGTCGAGGTGCTGCGTCGGGGAGCAGTAACCGTTGTGAACACCCTCGGCAGCGGAGTCCTGGAGAATCCGGCACTCACCCGCCTGCTGCCGGTACTCTCGCGGCGACTGCTCGACGAGGATCTGTTGTTGCCGTCCGTGCCGACGTTCTGGGGAGGTGACCGTTCCGAACTCACGCACATCCTGGCCAACGTTTCATCGATGGTGCTCCGCGCCGTCCGCGGCGGGCCGCCCGTCGTCCCCTCCGCACTCGATGACGCCCGGCGCACGGAGTTTCTCGAACAGGTACGCGCGGATCCCGGCAACTGGGTGGGGCAGATCATCCCCGACTCGTCGTATGCGCCGTCGGCCGGCGCCGGGGGAGAGGTCAACCTCTCGCCCGTCGGCGTCCGGTTGTTCTCCGTAGCTCAACGGGTGGGCTTCGTACCCATGTCCGGCGGCCTGGGAACGACCCTGATTCCGGGTGCCGCGGGCGGGTATCGCCGGCATGCGGGAGCCAAGGACGTCTGGGTGCGCTTCGCGCCGCGGCTCGGCCCGGCAGATACCGGTGAGGGCGCCGCCCGTGACGTCGAGTCGCTGCCCACCTACGCAGCAACCTCGTCCGATCTGCTGGCCTCGCCCCGCGCGCTGTCCGAACTCTTCTCGATAGGGCGATGCGCGGAGCGGGCCGAGGGTTCGGCACGGCTGATGATCGCCGTGGGGGAGAAGTACCGCGACTATCGGCTCCGCCCGTGGCTGCCGGGTGCCGGGTGTCTTCCCATTCTGCTCGACGCCGTCCTCACCGTCGCGGAGCAGGGAAATGCACCGGGGGGAGGGGGCGCGCCGACACGGTCGGCGAACGTTCCCGACGGAACTGCGGGCCCCGTTCACACCCCGGATCTCCAGCAAGTGCGGGCGGAACTACGGTCTCTCACCGTCGATCCCGACCGCGACGGATCACTCGCTCGAGCCGTTCGGGACGTGGAGCAGGCCGCGCGGGCGGTACGCGGCCAGTTGTCGAACGACATCTGGGCCGTGCTGAGCACGGTGGAACGCGCTCTCGGTGAGGTCTCCGACGAGTCGATCGACGATGGCTCCCGGCTTTTCGAGGCGCAATCCGCAGTGCTCGGCGGCATGCTAGCGCTGTCCGGTGTCTCAGCGGAATCGTTGGTCCGCGACACCGGCTGGCACATCATGGACATCGGCAAGCGGATCGAACGGGCCTCGACCCTCACCACCCTGGTGGCGTCCACCATGGGGCGGAAGCGGGATCCCGCGACCGAACGAGCGTTGATCGAATCACTTCTGATCGCCACCGAGAGTTCGGTCGTGTACCGCCGGCGGAATCGAAGTATCCGCCCTGCCGCGGTGGCCGAGTTGCTGCTGTTCGACATCGGCAACCCCCGCTCGCTCGTCTTCCAGCTCGAGGCGCTGCGGACCGACCTGGCGGCCCTACCCGACGCCTCCGGATCCTCGCCGGCGGAGCGGCTCGCCGAGGACATGCTCAACACGGTTCGCCGGGTCGACCCTGCCCGGCTCGAGCGCATCGACGACACCGGAGTACGCACCGAAGTGGGCGAACTGACCACCGAGATCGACGGACTTCTCGGCCGGTTGTCCGAAGTCATGTCGAAGGGGCCGTTGTCGTTGCCCGGCGGTATGCAACCGCTGTGGGGTACCACGGCCTCGTGGACGGTCGGGGGCGAAGTTCCCGCATGATCGACCCCTCGACCCCAGCTGATTCGACCAGCGAGCGCCCCGCACTCCGGCGATACCGGATCACCCACCGCACTACCTACACCTATTCAGGACCGGTGTCCTCGTCCTACGGCCGCTGCTACCTGCTTCCGCGTGACACCGAGGATCAGCGCTGTGTCCGATCGGCCGTCGACATTTCGCCCGCGCCCGCCGATCGGTCGGTGGGTGTAGACGTATACGGCAATCGCGACTTCTACTTCCAGGTGAGCGCAGCGCACGAGGAGCTGATCGTCACCGCCGAGTCCGAAGTAGAGGTGTACGGGCCGGAACCACACCGGCTCGTCAGTGCACCCGCGAACTCGCGGTGGGAGCTGTCCCGACCGGTGGGGACGGACGGGGCGCTGGCCCAGGACTTCGTGCTGGACGTGCAGCCGGCCGAGATCAGTGACGGCGTGCGCGACTACGCGGCCGTGAGCTTTCCGCCGGAACGTCCGCTCCTCGACGCCGTCCTCGACCTCACGAGCCGCATCCACCGCGACTTCCAGTACAGATCGGGGTCGACGTCCGTGTCCACCCGGGTCACCGAGGTGCTCGAGAAGAGGTCCGGGGTGTGCCAGGATTTCGCTCGGCTCGCGATCGCCTGCCTGCGCTCACACGGGCTCGCCGCCCGGTACGTGTCGGGATATCTGGAAACGCAGCCGCCGCCCGGCCAGGAAAGACTGATCGGGGTCGACGCCACCCACGCGTGGGCCGCCGTGTGGATGCCCGGCGACCGCTGGCTGGCTTTCGACCCGACCAATGATCAACTCGTCGACGAGCGCTACACCGTGGTGGCGTGGGGCCGGGACTACGCGGATGTGCCGCCGCTGCGCGGAGTCATATACACAGAGGCACGAAACAGCACCATTGCGGTGTCGGTTGACGTGGCACCCCTCCATCCGCTCGCGCCCGATCAGCCGAAATGCTGAAATTCACCGAGGCTTCCGGCGGAGGACTCGATGATCCGTGTCACTAGCAGGTAAGTTGGACCGCGATGACTGCAATACTGGCCGACCCCGTTTCCGAGGTAGTTGCCGCAGCCGAGAAGCTGCTCACGCGTCGTACCGGGGCACCCGTGACACTGGTAGACCCCGTCGACCTCGGCGGTAGTGGTCGTACCATCGTGCTCCGCGTCCGCGTGGCCGAGAATCCGTTTTCCCTTCCGCGGACGTTGGTGATCAAGCAACTGCGTGAGGACGTCGGTGTGTCCGGCTCACGGACGGTCGATCCCGACGACCTGTCGGGTGACAGCAGCAGCGCGTTCCTCCGTGAAGCCGTGTCGTATCAGTTCGCCACTGCACTGGCGACCGACAGCAGGCCGGGTGCCGAACTGCTCGCCTCCGACCTCGAGGCGCGACTCCTCGTTCTCAGCGACCTCGGTGATGCCTCGCCGATCAGTGCCCTGCTCGAGCATTCCGACGCCGATACGGTCACCAACACGCTGATGGCCATGGCACAGGCGCTGGGTCGGATGCACGCGGCCACGGTGGGACGGGAAGAGGACTTCACCGCCCTTCTTCGCCGCGCCGAGGTGGCGCACTGCGACGACACCGTCGCCGAGCAGGTTCACCGCGCGGTTCCGGAGGTGCCCCGCCTTCTGTCCCGGATCCTGGGGGTCGACGTGTCCGCGGACATGACGGCGCAGGTGGCGCGCGCCGCGAAGCTGTTCGACAGTGGCCGATTCCGGGCGTTCAGCCCCTCGGACCTGTGCCCGGACAACATCATGGTCAACGACGAGGGTGTTCGTTTCCTCGACTACGAGTGGGGTGGCTTCCGCGACGCGATGCTCGACATCGCGTATGCACTGGTGTCCTTCCCGGGATGCCTCTGCACCGTGGAACTGTCCGACGAGCGGACGCAGGCCATGATCGAGGCCTGGCGCGCCGAGGTCGTGGGGATGTGGCCCGCGCTCGCCGACGACAACGTGCTGGCCACCCGCATGGTCGAAGCGCAGCTCATCTGGGTGTGGGTCAGCACATATCTGTTCCTTCCGGAGAATCACAGTCGCATCGCCGCCGTGCGCGAGCATCACCTGTCGGTTCCGCGGTCCGAAGCCCTGACGCAGCGCTGGGACAGGTTGGCCCGGAGCGCCGACCACGCCGGGAACACGGTGGTCGCCCACCACGCCCGCCTCGTGGCCGACAAGCTTCGAGGTTTGTCTGTCGGGTGACGCCGACCGGCAGACCGGAGTGGGTTTCCGCGACGCCTTCCGAGTAGCGTCGAACTTGTGAGCGATCTTTTCGGTTCGGAGTTGGGCGAGGACGAGTCGGCCGGACTGTTCGAGACCGTGCGGCCCGAGGTGGAACCCGCGCCGAAATCCGGTCCCGGACACGTGGCTGTCAACCCTCACGCACCACTCGCGGTGCGGATGCGCCCGCGCACTCTCGGCGAGGTGGTCGGACAGCAGCACCTCCTGGGGCCCGGGGCGCCGCTACGGCGTCTGGTCGAGGGTTCCGGAGCAGCGTCGGTGCTGCTGTACGGCCCTCCTGGTACCGGGAAGACAACCTTGGCCTCACTCATCTCGGGGGCGACGGGCCGCCGATTCGAGGCGTTGTCCGCGCTGTCCGCGGGTGTGAAGGAAGTGCGCGGCGTCATCGAACTCGCGCGGCGGCGCCTCCTCGCGGGGGAACAGACGGTGTTGTTCATCGACGAGGTACACCGGTTCTCGAAAACCCAGCAGGACGCCCTGCTCGCTGCTGTGGAGAACCGGATCGTGCTCCTCGTTGCCGCGACCACCGAAAACCCGTCCTTCTCGGTCGTGTCACCGCTGCTGTCCCGGTCGTTGGTGCTGCAACTGCAGTCGTTGACGCCCGGCGACATCGAGGAACTCCTCGAGCGGGCGCGCACCGACGAGCGTGGCTTCGGCGGTGAGATCGAAATCGCGGGCGATGCCTTGGATCATCTGGTCCGATTGGCGGCGGGCGATGCGCGTCGAGCGCTGACGGCGCTCGAGGCGGCCGCAGGGGCCGCCCTCGACCAGGCGGGCGATGCGGATCGGCCAATTCTGCTCGACCTCGCCACGGTAGAGGCCAGCGTCGACAAGGCGGCGGTCCGCTACGACCGTGACGGTGACCAGCACTACGACGTCATCAGTGCCTTCATCAAATCGATCCGTGGCTCCGACGTCGATGCCGCACTGCATTATCTCGCGCGGATGCTGACCGCGGGGGAAGACCCGCGCTTCATCGCGCGTCGACTGGTGGTCCACGCGAGTGAAGACATCGGGATGGCCGATCCGACCGCACTGCAGACCGCCACCGCGGCCGCCCAGGCCGTGCAGCTGATCGGCATGCCCGAGGCCCGCCTTGCGCTCGCCCAGGCAACCATCCACCTCGCCACCGCACCGAAGTCGGGGGCGGTGATCGCCGCGCTCGGAGCGGCGATGGCCGACGTCGCCGCGGGCAACGCAGGCCTGGTGCCCCCGCATCTGCGCGACGGGCACTACGCGGGTGCGGCGAAACTCGGCAACGCCGTCGGATATCGCTATCCCCACGACCATCCGGACGGCGTGCTGCCACAGCAATATCCGCCGGACGAACTGGTCGGCGTCGACTACTACCAGCCCACCACGCACGGTGGTGAGCGCGACATTGCGGCCCGGGTCGACAAGTTGCGTGCCATCGTCCGTGGCAAGACCCGTCCGGGTGGCCGGTTAAGCTGATTGTTGCCGAACTGCCGGGCTCCCGTGTGCCCGGCAGGACAGCCACCCCGCAGTTGCCCTCGAGACAGACAATAAGGATCACTGACGTGCAGACCCACGAGATTCGCCGGCGCTTCCTCGACCATTTCGTCAAGGCAGGCCACACCGAGGTAGCCAGCGCCTCGCTGATTCTCGACGATCCGAACCTGCTGTTCGTCAACGCGGGAATGGTCCAGTTCGTGCCGTTCTTCCTGGGCCAGCAGACCCCGCCGTACTCGACGGCGACCAGTGTGCAGAAATGTGTGCGCACCCTCGACATCGAAAACGTGGGCATCACGACCCGGCACAACACGTTCTTCCAGATGGCCGGAAACTTCTCCTTCGGTGACTACTTCAAGCGGGAAGCAATCAAGCATGCCTGGGCGTTGCTGACCGGCAGCGTCGACGACGGCGGCTACGGATTCGATCCCGAGCGGATCTGGGTCACCGTCTACCTCGACGACGACGAGGCCCGCGACATCTGGCGTGACGAGGTCGGCGTTCCGGAGGCGCGGATCCAGCGCCGGGGCATGGCCGACAACTACTGGTCCATGGGCATCCCCGGGCCGTGCGGGCCCTGCTCGGAGATCTACTACGACCGCGGCCCCGAGTTCGGCAAGGAAGGCGGCCCGGAGGCCGACGAAGACCGCTACATCGAGATCTGGAATCTCGTGTTCATGCAGAACGAGCGCGGACTCGGCATCAGCAAGGACAATTTTGAGATCCTCGGCCCGCTGCCGAAGCAGAACATCGACACCGGCATGGGAGTCGAGCGCGTCGCGTTCCTGCTGCAGGGCGTCGACAACGTGTATGAAACCGACCTCGTCCGCCCGGTGATCGCGAAGGCCGAGGAGTTGTCGGGCCGCAGGTACGGCGTCAATCACGACGACGACGTCCGGTTCCGGGTGATCGCCGATCACGCGCGTACGGCGGCCATGCTCATCGCGGACGGTGTGAATCCGGGCAACGACGGACGCGGGTACGTGCTGCGCCGACTGCTGCGGCGCATCGTGCGTTCGGCGAAGCTGCTCGGTGCCGACAAGCCGAGCATGCGTGACTTCATCACCGTCGTACGCGACACGATGGCCCCCTCGTACCCGGTTCTCGACAGCGACTTCGGCCGCATCGAGACGGTCGCGGTCGGTGAGGAGACGGCGTTCCTCAAGACCCTCACCTCGGGGTCCAAGTTGTTCGAGGGTGCCGCCGAGTCCGTGAAGGCCTCCGGGAAGTCGGTCATCGGCGGCGATCAAGCCTTCGCGCTGCACGACACCTACGGCTTCCCCATCGACCTCACCCTCGAGATGGCGGCCGAGGCCGGATTGTCGGTCGACGAAGACGGATTCCGCACGCTGATGGCGGAGCAGCGTCAGCGTGCCAAGGACGACGCCCAGGCACGCAAGCACGCGCACGCCGACCTGACCGTTTACAAGGAACTTCTCGACCGCGGTCCCACCGAGTTCACCGGTTTCCACGAACTGGTGTCCGAGGCTCGTGTCCTTGCCCTGATCTCCAACGGGCAGCGCGTTCCCGTCGCCGCCACCGGCCAGGACGTCGAGGTCATTCTCGACCGCAGCCCGCTGTACGCGGAAGCGGGCGGCCAGATCGCAGACCTGGGCGCGTTGACCGGGCCGGGACTGCGCGTGAAGGTCAACGACGTCCAGAAAATCGCGAAAAAGCTGTGGGTTCACAAGGTCACCGTTCAAGAAGGCGAGATCACCGAAGGCGACGTCGTTCTGGCGCAGGTCGATGCCGGGTGGCGTAAGGGTGCCACCCAGGGTCACTCCGGTACGCACATGGTCCACGCCGCCCTCCGACAGGTCCTGGGGCCCAACGCCGTTCAGGCCGGTTCGTTGAACAAGCCCGGATATCTGCGGTTCGACTTCTCGTGGCAGGGTGCGCTCACCGAGTCGCAGAAGCAGGACATCGAGGTCGTGGCGAACGAGGCCGTGGCCGCCGACTACGCGGTCAACACGTTCGTCACCGACCTCGACAAGGCAAAGGCGATGGGCGCCATGGCCTTGTTCGGCGAGAACTACGGCGACGAGGTACGTGTCGTGGAGATCGGTGGACCGTTCTCCATGGAGCTGTGTGGCGGAACACACGTGGGAACCTCAGCGCAGATCGGCAACGTGACTCTCCTCGGTGAGCAGTCCGTCGGCTCGGGTGTGCGGCGTGTGGAGGCCTATGTCGGGCTGGACTCGTACCGTTACCTGGCCAAGGAACGGGCGCTGCTCGCCGGACTGTCGTCCTCGCTGAAGGTGCCCTCCGCAGAGGTGCCTGCCCGTGTCGAGGCCTTGGTCGAACGGCTTCGCGTTGCAGAGAAGGAGCTCGAACAGGCTCGGGCACAAGCAGTTCTGGCCTCCGCAGGCACATACCTCGACAAGGCTCAGCGCGTGGGACCGGTGCTGCTGGTGGCGGACTCGGCTCCCGCCGGTGTCGGTGGCAACGACCTCCGGAGTCTCGTCACCGACATTCGCGGACGGTTCGGCACGCAGCCGGCTGTGGTCGCCCTGTTTGGTGATGCCGACGGCAAGGTTCCGTTCGTTGTCGCCGTCAACAAGGCGGCGCAGGAACTCGGGGTCGCGGCCGGTGACCTCGTGAAGGAGTTCGGCCCCCTGATCGGGGGTCGCGGCGGCGGCAAGGCGGACATGGCCCAGGGGTCCGGCTCGGACACCACCGGCATCGCGGCGGCCCTCGATGCGGTCCGAGGGGCCGTGGCGGACAAGGTAGGGAACCAGTAGCGGTGCATCGCGCGGAACAGGGCGGTCCGGATCGACCGGGCGTCGACGACCCTGGGCGCGGTCGGCGCATCGGTATCGACGTGGGGAGCGTCCGGATCGGGGTCGCCTCGAGCGACCCCGACGGGGTTCTCGCCACCCCGGTCGAAACGGTTCCCCGGTCGAAGGAACGCGGCCCCGACGCGCCGGATATCCGGCGCATTGCCGACATAGTCGAGGAATACGAGGCCGTGGAGGTTATCGTCGGTCTGCCGCAGACCTTGCGGGGCGAACGAGGCAAGGCCGCCTCGATCGCTACTGTGTTCGCGAAGCGATTGCGAAGGGCGGTGGATCCGATCCCGGTGCGGATGGCGGACGAGCGTCTGACCACCGTCACCGCCACGCGGGCGCTTCGCGAGAGCGGTGTCAGTGCGAGAAGCCAGCGTACGGTGATCGACCAGGCCGCGGCGGTGGCGATCTTGCAGGGGTGGTTGGACGAGCGGAGCAGGTCGGTGAATGCAGGGGATTCAGTCGGGGACAGGCAGCAACCGGAGGCGGGCCAGTGAGCAATCATCGGCGGCCGGCAGGGGAACAGCCTGGTTTCGACTATCCTCCCCGTGAACCGCGGCGACACCGCTATCTCGACGAAGACGAACCGGTCGAGTACGAGTACGAGTACGAGTACGAGTCCATTCCCGAGCGCTCTGATTTTCCGGACCATGCGGAAGCAGCCGAACTCGGTTACCACCGCACCGGCTACGACGATTCCGCGCTCGATGATCGTGTGTACGGCCACCACCCGCCCGCTCCCGACTACCTCGCGCGCCAGGATGCGGCCCACTCGGAACCTGCGCACCACGAGTCCGTGCATCGCTACCGTGAGGACCCCCTCGACGAGCCCGCCCACGAGCACACGTACGACCGGTCCGCGTATGACCAGGAGGCGTATGGCGAGGCGGCGTATGACGAGGTGGCGTATGACGAGCGCGAAGTTCACGAACGCGAGTACGACAGCCTGCCGGTCGATGACCATGTCTCCGTCGAGGGGCGACATGACGCACCGTACGAGAGAGCCGACGGCGCGTTCGACGAGGCCGAAACACAGGTCATCGCCGCCATTCCTGTCGAGCGTCCCGCCCCGCCGTCGCGCGTGCACGCGCGACGCGAGCAGAAGTCCCGCGGCCGGGCACGCAGGGGCAAGATCCTCGGAGTGCTGGCGGCCGCAGTCGTACTGGTCGTCTTGGCGGGAATGGTCTTCGTCGGCGGCAAGCTCTTTTTCGGTGGCCCGGACGCCCCGGCCGACTACGCAGGTCCGGGCGGACCCGAAGTTGTGGTCCAGGTCCATGCGGGGGACACCGCGGAGGAGATCGCGACCACGCTGGCCGAGCGAGACGTGGTGGCCAGCGGATCGGCCTTCTTCAACGCCGCGGTCCAGAACACTGCGATGAATTCGGTGCAGCCCGGTTTCTACAGTCTCTCGACACAGATCCCTGCCGTGGACGCCGTCCGAGAACTCGTCGATCCGGCGTCGCGTGTGGGCCAGATGATCATTTCGGAGGGCCGTCAGCTCCACGACACCACCGACGTGCAGACGGGTGCAGTGAAGAAGGGGATCTACACCCTCATCTCGGAGGCAAGCTGCCTGGGCGAGGCCGGGCAGGAACGGTGCATCAGTTACGACGAACTGAACAACGCCGGTGCGGGCGACATCGGCGCACTCGGCGTACCGGACTGGGCCAGAGATGCCGTTGCCGGCGTACCCGACCGGGACCGGCAGCTCGAGGGTCTCATCGCCGCCGGCAGCTGGGATTTCGACCCGACGGCCGGTGCTGCCGAGATCCTACGGAAGCTCGTGACCGAGAGCGCGGCGAGCTACGAGGAGACGGGCATCCTCACCGCGGGAAACGTGGTGGGCCTTTCCCCCTACCGGATGCTCATCGCCGCGTCGCTGGTGGAGCGGGAGGCGATGCCCGAAGACTTCGCGAAGGTGGCGCGCGTCATCTTGAACCGGCTGGCAGTCAACCAGGCGCTGCAGTTCGACTCGACGGTCAACTACGCGCTCGACACGACGGAATTGGCCACCACCGATGCGGATCGGGCGACGGTCACCCCGTGGAATACCTACGCCAGCCCCGGCTTGCCGGCCACCCCGATCTCGTCGCCGAGTATCGCTGCCCTGCAGGCCGTCGAATCCCCGGAGCCGGGGGACTGGATCTACTTCGTGACCGTGGACGCGAAGGGAACGACGCTGTTCACCAAGAGTTATGAGGAGCACTTGTCCAACATCGACCAGGCGCTGAACAACGGGATCCTCGACAGTGGACGGTGACGTGAGGTCGGCACGCAAGGCTGCTGTCCTGGGAAGCCCGATCGCCCACTCCCGGTCTCCGCAGCTGCATCTCGCGGCGTATCGGGCGCTGGGACTGACCGACTGGACCTACGAGCGCATCGAGTGTGACGGGGAACGTCTTCCGGGTCTCGTGTCCGGTCTCGGCCCGGAATGGGTGGGCCTGTCGGTCACGATGCCGGGCAAGATTGCGGCGCTCGACTTCGCCACCGAGCGGACCGAGCGCGCGGTGACGATCGGCTCCGCCAACACGCTGGTTCGCATCGAGGGCGGATGGCGTGCGGACTGCACCGATGTGGATGGCGTCCGGGGTGCTTTGACCGCGGGCGGGATCGGCACGATTGCCGGAGCCGACGCCGTGGTCGTGGGCGCGGGCGGGACGGCGAGGCCGGCGCTGGTGGCACTCGCCGACATGGGTGTGAAGAGCGTCACCGTGGTGGCCCGGAACGAGGGTCGGGCCGCGGGCGCGCTGGCATGTGCCGAGGCGATCGGTCTCGAGGTTCGACTCCTCGGCTTCGACAGCCGCGAACTTGCCGCGCGGTGCGCCGGAGCGGCCGCCCTTGTCAGCACCGTGCCGTCCGCCGCAATCATCGACTGTGCGGATGTCCTCGGACAGGCGCCGTTCGTGCTGGACGCGATCTACGACCCCTGGCCGACACCGTTGGCCGCAGCAGTAGAAGCTGCCGGTGGAACGGTCGTCGGCGGGTTGTCGATGCTCCTCCACCAGGCCTTCGGGCAAGTGGAGCAGTTTACCGGCCGGCCTGCGCCGAGAGAGGCCATGGCGGCCGCATTGGGCTAGTTGTCCACAGGCCCCGGTTTCTCCACAGGCCAGGGGATTTCTGCAGGTCGTCGTCGACGAGGCTTCCCGTGCGCCGGTCACGCTGTGTACATGTGGTTGCTTATCTCGGTCGGCGTACTCGCCGGCGCAGGCGCAGGCTGGTGCGCGCGGCGTACGGCGAAGAGGTTCGTCGGCGACGCGGCCGTGCGACCCGGATGGTGTGAAAGTTCGTGCGCTGCGGGCGTGGCGGTCGCGGTGTGGTGCGGATCCTCGGGCCGGGAACCGGAACCCGCGTTGGTTCCTGTCGCCGTCCTGCTGGGATGGTGGTGCGTCAGCCTCGCCGCCACGGACTGGTGTGCGCGCAGATTGCCGAACATCCTGACTCTGCCCGGATTCGCGGTGGTCGTCGTCCTTGCTGGTATTTCCGGTCAGGCGCCGGCCGCAGTGATCGGGGGCGTACTTCTCGCGGCGGCGTATCTCCTTCTGTATCTCTGCGCGCCCGGATCGCTGGGGGCGGGCGATGTCAAGCTCGCCCTGGGTGTGGGCGCGCTGGCCGCACTGGGCGGGGGAGGAGCGTGGGTGTGGGCCGCCTTCCTGGCACCGGCGTTCACGGCCGCTGCGGGGTGCGTCGCACTGGTCAGGGCACGGTCGCGCCCTTCGCGCCGGGGGTCGGACGCGGCTTCTCCGACGAGTGTTCCCCACGGGCCGGCCATGTGCGCTGCGACCATCCTCGCGCTGCTGGCCACGCACCTTCCGTGAGCGCCGTCTTCGGTCCGCGCCGGGTTGGGAGGACCACCGTCACTGCCGGTCGCGGCGACGTGGAAGGATATTGGTCGTGCTGCGCTGGATAACTGCCGGAGAATCCCATGGTCCCGCCCTCGTTGCGATGCTCGAGGGAATGGTTGCGGGCGTCGAAGTGACGTCCCAGGACATCTCGACTCAACTCGCGCGACGGCGTCTCGGTTACGGGCGCGGCGCACGCATGAAGTTCGAGGCCGACAAGGTCACCATCGTCGGAGGTGTGCGCCACGGACGGACGCTCGGCGGGCCCATCGCGGTCGAGGTGGGCAACACCGAGTGGCCCAAGTGGGAAACCATCATGTCTGCCGATCCGGTGGATCCCGACCTGCTCGCCGATCAGGCGCGGAACGCACCCCTCACTCGACCGCGACCCGGGCACGCCGATTACTCCGGCATGCTCAAGTACGGTTTCGACGACGCCCGTCCCGTTCTCGAACGGGCGAGTGCGCGTGAAACCGCGGCGCGCGTCGCGGCTGCGACCTTCGCCCGCAACTTCCTCCGCCAGGTATTCGGCGTCGAGGTGCTCTCACACGTCATTTCCATCGGTGCGTCCGATCCGTACGTCGGTGTGGAGCCGACGGCGTTCGACATCGCGGCGATCGATGCCAGCCCGGTGCGCGCATTCGACAAGGCAGCCGAGGAATCGATGATCGCCGAGATCGAGGCGGCCAAGCGCGACGGCGACACCCTCGGCGGGGTCGTCGAGGTGGTCGTGCACGGGCTCCCCGTGGGTCTCGGCTCGTTCATCAGTGGCGCGGATCGTCTCGACGCCCGCCTCGCATCGGCGCTCATGGGCATTCAGGCGATCAAGGGTGTCGAGGTCGGCGACGGTTTCGAGACCGCCCGCCGCCGCGGCAGCCAGGCACACGACGAGATGCGCCCGGGTCCCGATGGCATTCTGCGATCCACCAATCGCGCCGGCGGGCTCGAAGGCGGCATGACCAACGGTGAGGCACTGCGTGTGCGCGCCGCGATGAAGCCGATCTCGACCGTTCCCCGCGCCCTTTCCACCGTCGACATGTCGACGGGTGAAGAAGCCGTCGCGATTCATCAGCGCTCCGACGTGTGCGCCGTGCCCGCCGCAGGTGTCGTGGCGGAGGCCATGGTCGCACTGGTTGTGGCCCAGGCTGCACTCGAGAAGTTCGGCGGCGACTCCATTGCCGAGACGGCCGCAAACTTCGAGCGTTACGCCTCCGGTGTCGCTGCGCGGCTCGCGCGATGACCGCCGCGTCCGCCGTCGAAACGAGGCGGTGACGGGCCGTGGCACCGAAAGCTGTGCTCGTCGGCCCCCCGGGAGCGGGTAAGTCGACCATCGGCCGACGTCTTGCGCAGGCCCTCGACCTGCCGCTCTTCGACACCGATGCGGCGGTCGAGGAGGAAGCGGGGCGCACCATCGCGGAGATCTTCGTCGAAGACGGCGAGCCCGCATTCCGTGCCCTCGAGGAGGAGATCGTCCGCAAGGCGATCGAGAGTTCCGAGGGTATCGTCTCGCTCGGAGGCGGCTCGATACTGTCCGAGCGCACTCGGGCACTCCTGAAGGGCCACACGGTGATCTATCTGGAGATCAGCGTGGGTGAGGGCCTGAAACGGACAGGAACGAGCACTGCACGTCCCCTGCTCGCCGGTGGCGACCCCCGCGAAAAGTACGCCGAGTTGATGCGCAGACGTCGGCCGTTGTACCGCGAGGTGGCGTCCATTCGGATACGGACGGACGGACGTAGCCCTGCGCGGGTGGTGCAGCAGTTGGTCGCGAAGCTTGCCGGATGAGGTGCGACCCCGGCGAAACAGGTGATCCGAGAACATCGGACGAGACGGAGCGGAGCAGACGGTGACCGAACCGGTACGTGTACAGGTGCAGACGGCACACCCCTACCCGGTGATCATCGGGCGTGGTCTGCTCGGTGAGCTGTTGGACGAGCTCGCCGGAACCAGGACGGTGGCGATCTTCCATCAGCCGCCGCTGGCTGAAACGGCGGAGGCAGTGCGGGCGGCACTCGCCGAAAAGGGCATCGACGCTCACCGGATCGAAATTCCGGACGCCGAGGACGGCAAAGACCTGGCCGTGGCCGGCTTTTGCTGGGAGGTGCTCGGCCGGATCGGACTCACCCGCAGTGACGCCGTCGTTTCCCTGGGCGGCGGCGCGGCCACCGACCTCGCCGGATTCGTCGCAGCCACCTGGATGCGCGGAGTGCGGGTGGTCCATGTGCCGACGACCTTGCTCGCCATGGTCGACGCCGCGGTCGGCGGAAAGACAGGAATCAACACCGAGGCGGGCAAGAACCTTGTCGGTTCGTTCCACGAGCCGTCGGCCGTGCTCATCGACCTCGTGACACTGGAAACCGTGCCCCGCAACGAGATCGTCGCCGGGATGGCGGAGGTCATCAAGACCGGATTCATCGCCGACCCCGTGATCCTCGACCTCATCGAGAGTGATCCCGAGGCGGCGCTCGACCCGACCGGGTCCGTGCTGCCGGAACTGATCAAGCGTTCGGTGGAGGTGAAGGCCAAGGTTGTGGCGGCCGATCTCCGCGAATCCGATCTGCGGGAAATTCTCAACTACGGGCACACGCTGGGTCATGCGATCGAGCGGCGCGAGCGCTACCGCTGGCGTCACGGCGCCGCGGTGTCGGTCGGACTGGTGTTCGCGGCCGAGCTCGGCCGTCTGGCCGGCCGGCTCGACGACGAGACCGCCGATCGGCACCGCCGGATCCTCGAACTGGTCGGGCTCCCCACGACGTACGACGCGGACGCGTTCGGTCAGCTGGTCGAGGGAATGCAGACCGACAAGAAGAATCGCGCCGGCGTGCTGCGGTTCGTGGTTCTCGACGGACTGGCAAAGCCCGGACGTCTGGAGGGCCCGGACCCATCCTTGCTCGTCGCGGCGTACTCGGCCGTCGCCCGCGAGGAGACCGCCGGCGGCGCAGTCCTTCTCTGACCCAGGAACACCACACTTCTCTGACGCCGAGACACGCCGCGGCGGAGGCGAGCACCCTGCTCACCTCCGCCGCGGCGGTGTCTTCGGACCAGACCGACCAGTGCGGTCTACTCGCCGCGTTTCGGCTCTTCGGGGTTGCGCTTGCCGAGGTCGACGGGTTCCTGCCAGGTGGTGTCCTGCTCCTCCCCGGCATCGAGGTCCGAGGTGTCCTGGCGGTAGTTGTGTACCGGTTCGAAAACCGCAGTGTCGGCATCGGGATCGGCGTAACCGCTCTGGTCGTACGTTCCGTCCGGATAGTGCTGTCCATAGCCGTTGTCGTCGGCGACAGCAGCGGCTGCCGTACCTCCCGCTGCTGCGCCTGCCGCCGATCCGGCACCCCGCCGGGCATCTCGGTCGCCGCCACGCCCCTGCGATGCCTTCTTGGCGTCACGCCCGGCAAAGAAACGGCCCAGGTAGACGGCCAGCATGGCCGGAACGAAGATGAGCAGGACAGTGAAGGCGGCACCGGAGGTGATTTCGAAGAAGAACGAGTTCTGCGTGACGTTGAGGGAGGGCAACAGATCGGCCAGCCAGCTGCCGACCCCCGCAACGATGCCGCCGAGCAACGCTGCCTTCAGCCACAGCATGGTGAGGTCGGCACCCTGGTCGGGGTCCGGGTTGCGATGCCGGTCCCGGATGCCGTCGATACCCGCCCAGATCAACGCCACCAACACCACGACCAGCAGAGCCACCCACCTCAGGATCGAACCTTGGAGGGGCCACTGTGTGATTGCCGCACCGAGCAACACACGAACCAAAATATGTATCAGGGCCATCCCGAGGCCGCGTACCACCCACGCATTCATGGGCACAGCGTAACGAGAAGGTTTTCCGGCGTGTGGTCTAACCCACAGACGCGCTGTCTGCAACCTGTTCTCACCGCCGATGGTGGTCGATCGCGGCGCCGTCGCGCGGGTCGTGTCCCTCGTCAGCGGGGCGGGTGGCAATGCCGGTACGTTTGCTGACATGCCTGCTGATCATGGTTCGCGGCGCGCGGCACTGCGCGCGGCGCTCGCCGCCCGCGATCTCGACGCACTTCTCGTGACGGACCTGGTGAACGTGCGGTACCTCACCGGCTTCACCGGGTCCAATGCCGCAGTGCTCGTCGACGCGGCGGACGCCGACGGCGCCGAGGAACGCACGGTGATCTGCACGGACGGGCGCTACCTCACCCAGGTGGCCGAACAGGTACCCGACCTCCGGGCCGAAATCGCCCGCGCCAGCGCCGCCCACCTCGTCGAGTCGGTCGCCCGCCGGACGGCGTCGTCGCTCGCCTTCGAAAGTCATGTCGTCACGGTGGACGAGTTCGCCGCGTGGTCGCTGCTCGCACCGGATACGCGCCTGGAACCGGTTCCCGGGCTGGTGGAGGAGCTACGCATGGTGAAGGACGACTACGAAGTAGCGTTGCTCCGGGCTGCGTGCACTGCCGCCGACGCCGCGCTCGCCGACCTTCTCGAGCGTGGCGGACTCCGGCCGGGACGCACCGAGAAAGAGGTGGGGCGCGAGCTCGAGGCTTTGATGCTCGATCACGGTGCCGACGGTATTTCGTTCGAGACGATCGTCGCGGCGGGTGCCCATTCCGCAATTCCCCACCACCGTCCCACTTCGGCGGTGCTGCAGCGCGGCGACTTCGTAAAACTGGATTTCGGGGCCGAGGTCGGCGGCTACCACTCGGATATGACGCGCACGTACATCCTCGAACAGGCAGCCGAGTGGCAACGGGAGGTGTACGCCCTGGTCGCCCGCTCGCAGGCGGCCGGATGTGCCGCCCTGCGACCGGGCGCCGAGGTCACCGCCGTCGACGCGGCAGCCCGCGGCGTGATCGAGGAAGCGGGTTACGGAGAGCTGTTCCTGCACGGGCTCGGGCACGGCGTCGGCCTGCAAATCCACGAAGCACCCGGAATCGGCAAGCTGGGCACCGGTACACTTCTGGACGGTGCGGCGGTGACCGTCGAGCCGGGCGTGTATTTCTCCGGGCGCGGAGGCGTGCGGATCGAGGACACGCTCGTGGTCCGGGAGCAGGGTCCGGAGCTACTCACCCTCACCACCAAAGACCTGACTGTCGTGTAGACGGTTTCGACCTTATCGAGGAGACGCGAAGCAAGTGGCTTCCACTAGTGATTTCAAGAACGGCCTGGTCCTGCAGATCGAGGGCCAGCTGTGGACGATTATCGAGTTCCAGCACGTCAAGCCGGGCAAGGGCCCCGCATTCGTGCGAACCAAGCTGAAGAACGTGCTGTCGGGCAAGGTCGTCGACAAGACCTTCAACGCCGGCGTCAAGGTCGAGACTGCCACCGTCGACCGACGCGACATGACGTACCTCTACCACGACGGCAGCGACTACATCTTCATGGACGGTGACACCTACGACCAGATCTCGATCAACGAGGCGACGGTCGGCGACGGTGCACGCTTCATGCTCGAAAACATGGCGGTCCAGGTTGCCGTGCACGAGGACGTCCCGCTGTTCGTCGAGCTGCCCGTCACGGTGGAGCTCGAGGTCAAGCACACCGATCCGGGTCTGCAGGGCGACCGCTCCACCGGTGGCACCAAGCCCGCGACTCTCGAGACCGGTGCCGAAATCCAGGTGCCGCTGTTCATCAACACCGGCGACAAGTTGAAGGTCGACTCCCGCGACGGCAACTACCTCGGGCGTGTGAATTCCTGAGTGTCCGGTACCCATAAGAAGCTCGGCGCACGGCACAAGGCCCGTAAGCGCGCCGTCGACTTCCTCTTCGAAGCGGAAGCGCGCGACCTCGACCCGGTCGATCTCGCGACCGAGCGGGCGGACATGTCCGGCAAGGACGAGTCCGTTGCGCCCGTCGCTCCGTACACCGTCACCGTGGTCACCGGCGTGGCCGAAAACCTCGACCGGATCGATGCGGTGATCTCCTCGCACCTGCAGGACTGGACGCTCGAGCGGCTGCCGGCGGTGGACCGGGCGATTCTGCGGATCGCCGTGTGGGAGCTGTTCCATGCCACCGATGTCCCGCCGGTCGTGGCGGTCGACGAAGCGGTGGAGCTGGCCAAACAGCTTTCCACCGACGACTCGCCGGGATTCGTCAACGGCGTCCTCGGCCAGGTGGTGCTGGTTGCCCCGCAGGTGCGGTCGGCTGCCGCGGCCACCTCCCGGCGTGCCGAACCAGGAAACGACGAGCCGGACGATCCGCGTTCGTAGGTTGATCTGCCTCACTCCGGTCCCGCGGCGTCCCTCAGGCCGAGCGGCGGGCGGGAACCGGAGGCCGGGGCCCCGGCCTGGCGCAACTCGGCGCGCTGCTAAGCTGGCCGCGTCAGGCATCCTTTAACGATCCGTCCAGTGAGGCGGAGAAGGAGGTCGTTGTATGCGCGTGCCCGAAGGGTCCCGCCCTGCCGAGGAACCGGCAGAAGCAACACCGAAGTCGTCACCGGTAGTCGAGCCCGCGCGTGAGTTGTTGTCCGCAGCGGATGTAGGCCGCACGATTGCGCGTATCGCGCATCAGATTATCGAGAAGACCGCGATCGACGCCGCCGACGGTGAAGCGCCTCGCGTCGTCCTCATCGGGATACCCACCCGCGGCACGACCCTCGCGGCGCGTCTTGCTGCGAAGATCGAAGAATTTTCGGGTGTGCGTCCGCCGGTCGGTTCACTCGACATCACCCTCTACCGCGACGACCTGCGCACCAAGCCGCACCGCCCCCTCGAGCGGACCTCCGTCCCCGAGGGCGGTGTCGACAACGCGCTGGTGGTGCTGGTCGACGACGTGCTGTTTTCAGGTCGCACCGTCCGATCGGCTCTCGACGCCCTGCGTGACCTGGGACGGCCACGCGCTGTTCAGCTCGCGGTCCTCGTCGACCGCGGCCATCGGGAGCTGCCGTTGCGCGCCGACTACGTGGGGAAGAACGTGCCGACCGCCCGCACCGAGGACGTCAAGGTTCTCCTGGGCGAACACGACGGCCGTGACGCGGTCATGATCTCCGGGGGAAAGAGCTAAGTGAAGCACCTGTTGTCGATTGCGGACCTGACCCGAGGATCGGCGGTCGAGCTTCTCGACGAGGCGGAGCGCTTCGAACAGGCCCTCCTCGGGCGCGAGGTTCACAAGCTGCCTACCCTGCGCGGCCGGACCGTCATGACCGTGTTCTTCGAGAACTCGACACGGACCCGGGTGTCCTTCGAGGTCGCGGGCAAGTGGATGAGCGCGGATGTGATCAATGTCAGCGCCTCGAGCTCGTCGGTCTCGAAGGGCGAATCGCTGCGTGATACGGCGATGACGTTGCGTGCCGCGGGCGCCGACGCGCTGATCGTGCGCCATCCGGCTTCGGGCGCCGCTCACCAGATCGCCTCGTGGACGGCCGGCCAGGACGACGGCGGACCGGCGATCATCAACGCGGGGGACGGCACCCATGAGCATCCCACTCAGGCGCTGCTCGATGCACTGACTCTGCGGCAGCGCCTCGGGGACATCGAGGGCAAGCGCATCGCCATCGTGGGTGACATCCTGCACAGCCGGGTGGCCAGGTCCAACGCGCTGCTGCTGTCGATGCTCGGTGCCGAGGTCGTTCTCGTGGCACCGCCCACGCTGCTTCCGGTCGGGGCCTCGTCCTGGCCGGTCACGGTTGCCCACTCGTTCGACGCCGAACTCCCCGGGCTCGATGCGGTCCTGATGCTGCGCGTGCAGGCGGAACGGATGAACGGAGGATTCTTCCCGTCCCAGCGTGAGTACTCGATCAATTACGGACTGTCCGAGAAGCGCCTCGCTCTGCTCCCGGAGCATGCCGTCGTGCTGCACCCGGGCCCGATGCTGCGCGGTATGGAAATCGCCTCCGCAGTCGCGGACTCCCCGAGAGCCGCTGTGCTGCAACAGGTCACCAACGGAGTGCACATGCGTATGGCCGTGCTGTTCCGACTGCTGGTCGGTGCCGAGGAAGTTGCCGGATGAGCAACTCGACAGGAACAGGAGAGACAGTGCTCATCAAGAACGCGTTGTTGTACGGCGAGGGCGAACCCACGGATGTGCTGCTCGACGACGGACTCGTCGCTGCCCTCGGCGCGGACGCCGCGAAGTCCGCTGCTGCAGAAGCCGAGGTCATCGATGCGGCCGGCCAGATTCTGCTGCCCGGATTCGTCGATTTGCACACACATTTGCGTGAGCCGGGCCGCGAGGACACCGAAACCATCGATTCCGGTTCGGCTGCGGCTGCGCTCGGTGGGTACACGGCAGTGTTCGCCATGGCCAACACCAGCCCCGTCGCCGACTCGGTGGTCGTCACCGACCACGTGTGGCGCCGGGGGCAGGAAGTCGGGCTCGTCGACGTGCATCCGGTCGGGGCCGTCACCGTCGGGCTCGAGGGGAAGCAACTCGCCGAGATGGCGACGATGGCCGCAGGGTCCGGCCGGGTCCGGATGTTCTCGGACGACGGTCATTGCGTCTACGACCCACTGCTCATGCGCCGCGCCCTCGAGTACTCGAGCTCACTCGGTGTGCTCATCGCCCAGCACGCGGAAGAACCCCGGCTGACCGTCGGTGCCGTCGCCCACGAAGGCCCGACCGCGGCCCGGCTGGGCCTGGCCGGCTGGCCTCGTGCAGCCGAGGAATCGATCGTCGCCCGTGATGCGCTGCTCGCCCGCGATGCCGGCGCCCGTGTCCACATTTGCCACGCCTCCACCGCCGGAACGGTCGAGTTGGTGAAATGGGCGCGAGGGCAGGGCATTTCGATCACCGCCGAGGTGACGCCGCATCATTTGCTCCTCGACGACTCACGCCTCGAAACGTACGACGCCGTCAACAAGGTGAACCCGCCGCTGCGCGAAGCCAGTGATGTCGCGGCGTTGCGCGCCGGTCTCGCCGAGGGGGTCATCGACTGCGTCGCCACCGATCACGCCCCGCACGCCGAGCAGGACAAGTGCTGCGAATTCGCCGCGGCCCGTCCCGGCATGCTGGGTCTGGAGACGGCGCTGTCGATCGTCGCGATGACCATGGTCCGGCCGGGCCTGCTCGACTGGCGTGGGGTGGCCCGCGTGATGAGCGAACGTCCCGCAGAGATCGTCGGACTCGACGACCAGGGGCGGCCCATCGCCGTCGGTGAACCGGCCAACCTGGTGCTGGTCGATCCGGATGCCGAATGGACTGTGCACGGGCCCGCACTCGCCAGCGTGGCGTCCAACACGCCGTACGAGTCGATGACGCTGCCGGCGCGGGTCACCACCACAATCCTCCGGGGCCGGATCACCGCGCGGAACAGTGACGTCCGCACTCCCGTACGCAGCGGCGGAGGACAGTGATGGAGAGAATCCTCTGGATCGTCGGGCTGGCCGCCTTCTGGGCGCTGGCGATCTACCTCATGTACGTCGGGTGGCGTGGCCGGGCCCGTCGGCAGGCCGACCGCATCGGTCAGCTGCCGTCCGTTCCCGCCCACCTCGGTGCGCAGACGATCGCGCCGGCCACCGGACTCTACGTCGGCAGCACGCTTGCACCCAGCTGGCAGGACCGAATTGCGGTCGGGGACCTCGGGTTCCGGGCCACCGGTGAAATCTCGCGGTACCACTCCGGCATCCTGCTCGAAAGGGACGGCGCCTCGGCGATCTGGATCCCGCAGGACGCGATTCGTGCGGTGCGCACGGAGCGTGGCCTCGCCGGCAAGGTCATGAGCAAGGACGGACTCCTGGTGATCCGATGGGCACTGCCGTCCGGCACCGAGATCGACACCGGATTCCGCAGCGACGACAAGTCCGTCTACCCCGCCTGGGTCAACTCGGGCGAGTCGGGCGGCACCACAGACAGTGAAGATTCAGCGAATGCGGCGAGCTCTGGCGAGGTCGAGCAGAACGGAGAGAACGCATGAGCGGCTATGACACCGACTCGGCAGTACTGGTCCTCGAGGACGGCCGGATCTTTCGCGGCACCACGTTCGGTGCCGTCGGGCAGACACTGGGCGAGGCCGTCTTCAGCACCGGCATGACCGGCTACCAGGAGACACTGACCGACCCCAGCTATCACCGCCAGATCGTGGTGGCCACGGCGCCCCAGATCGGCAACACCGGCTGGAACGACGAAGACGACGAGTCCGTCGGTCCCACCGGCAGCAGTGCGGAAGCGAAGATCTGGGTCGCCGGTTACGTGGTCCGCGATCCTGCGCGCCGCACCTCGAGCTGGCGCGCGACCGGGTCGCTACAGGACGAACTGGTGAAGCAGGGTGTCGTGGGGATCGCCGGCATCGACACCCGCGCCCTCGTGCGCCACCTGCGCACCCGGGGGTCGATGCGGGCCGGAGTGTTCTCCGGAGATGCGCTCGCCGAGCCGGAGGTGTTGCTGGAGCGCGTGAAGAGCCAGCCATCGATGCTCGGCGCCGATCTCGCGGGTGAGGTGAGCACCACCAGCGGGTATGTCGTCGAGCCGACCGGGGGAGAGGCCCGCTTCACGGTCGCCGCAATCGACTTGGGTATCAAGACCAACACCCCGCGCATGTTCGCCGAGCGGGGTATCCGCGTACACGTTCTGCCGTCCGATGCGACGCTCGAGCAGATCCTCGACCTGAAGGCCGACGGCGTGTTCCTCTCGAACGGTCCGGGCGACCCGGCCACCGCTGACGGCGCCGTACATCTCACGAAGGAAGTAATCGGGCAGGGTCTGCCCCTGTTCGGTATCTGCTTCGGCAATCAGATCCTGGGCCGCGCGCTGGGCCTCGGCACCTACAAGATGAAATTCGGTCACCGCGGAATCAATGTCCCGGTGATCGAACACGAAACCGGACGCATCGCGATCACCGCACAGAATCACGGGTTCGCGCTTGAAGGCGAGGCCGGGCAGGAATTCGACACGCCCTTCGGCAGGGCGGTGATCAGCCACACCTGCGCCAACGACGGCGCCGTCGAAGGAGTCCGTCTGCTCGACGGCTCGGCCTTCTCGGTGCAGTATCACCCTGAGGCCGCCGCCGGCCCGCACGATGCTGCTTACCTGTTCGACCGATTCACCAGCCTGCTCGAGGGAGTCAAGAAGTAATGCCACGCCGTTCAGATCTCTCCCACATCCTGGTGATCGGCTCCGGCCCGATCGTCATCGGCCAGGCCTGCGAGTTCGACTATTCCGGTACGCAGGCGTGCCGGGTGCTGCGCGAAGAGGGCCTGCGGGTCAGCCTCGTCAACTCGAACCCGGCCACCATCATGACGGACCCCGAGTTCGCCGACTCCACCTACGTGGAGCCGATCACGGCGGAGTTCGTCGAGAAGGTCATCGCACTCGAGGCCGCGAACGGTCATCCCATCGACGCCGTTCTCGCGACCCTCGGTGGTCAGACCGCGCTCAACACCGCAGTGGCCCTGCATGAGCAGGGGATTCTCAAGAAGTACGACGTCGAACTGATCGGCGCCGACTTCGAAGCGATCCAGCGCGGCGAGGACCGCCAGAAATTCAAGGACATCGTCGCCAAGGTCGGTGGCGAGTCGGCTCGGTCCCGGGTCTGCTACACGATGGACGAGGTCCGCGACACGGTGGCCGAACTCGGCTTCCCCGTGGTGGTCCGGCCGTCGTTCACCATGGGTGGCTTGGGGTCCGGCATGGCGTACGACGACGAGGACCTCGCCCGCATCGCCGGTGGCGGACTGGCTGCGTCGCCCACCGCCAACGTGCTCATCGAGGAATCGATCCTCGGGTGGAAGGAATACGAACTCGAGCTGATGCGCGACGGCCGCGACAACGTGGTCATCGTCTGCTCCATCGAGAACGTCGATCCCGTCGGCGTGCACACCGGTGACTCGGTGACCGTCGCTCCCGCGATGACTCTCACCGACCGCGAGTACCAGGCGATGCGCGACCTGTCGATCGACATCCTGCGTGAGGTCGGCGTCGACACCGGTGGTTGCAACATTCAGTTCGCGATGGACCCGGCCGACGGCCGCCTCGTCGTCATCGAGATGAATCCGCGGGTGTCGCGGTCGAGTGCGCTGGCGTCCAAGGCGACGGGCTTCCCGATCGCGAAGATCGCGGCGAAGCTCGCCATCGGCTACACCCTCGACGAGATCGTCAACGACATCACCAAGGAAACTCCGGCGTGCTTCGAACCCACGCTCGACTACGTGGTGGTGAAGGCTCCCCGCTTCGCGTTCGAGAAGTTCCCCGGTGCCGACGCGACTCTCACGACCACGATGAAGTCGGTCGGTGAGGCCATGTCGATCGGCCGCAACTTCACCGAGGCGCTCGGGAAGGTCATGCGCTCGCTGGAGACGAAGCAGACCGGATTCTGGACCGGGCCGCAGGTGGCCACCGAGAACCTGGACACGCTGCTCGCCGAGCTCGCCGTGCCGCACGAGGGCAGGCTGTACGGCATCGAGAAGGCCATGAGTCTGGGTGCCACCCTCGAGCAGCTGTTCGACGCCACGGGAATCGATCCCTGGTTCCTCGACCAGATGTTGCAGATCCACGAGCTCGGTAGCGAGCTGCGCGAGGTCGAGGAGGTGGACGAGCGCGTGCTGCGGCGCGCCAAGCACCACGGGTTCTCCGACCGGCAGGTTGCGGCGCTTCGGCCCGAGCTGGGTGACGAAGATTCCGTTCGGGCCCTGCGCGAGCAGTGGAACATCCACCCCGTCTACAAGACCGTGGATACCTGTGCAGCCGAATTCGAGGCGAAGACGCCGTACCACTACTCCACCTACGAGCTCGATCCGGAGGCCGAGTCGGAGGTGGCTCCGCAGACGGAGCGTCCGAAGGTCCTCATCCTCGGTTCGGGCCCCAACCGCATCGGTCAGGGCATCGAGTTCGACTATTCCTGTGTCCACGCGGCCCTGACGTTGTCCGAGGCCGGTTACGAGACGGTGATGGTCAATTGCAACCCGGAGACCGTCTCCACTGACTACGACACCGCCGACCGGCTGTACTTCGAGCCGCTCACGTTCGAGGACGTGCTCGAGGTGTACCGGGCGGAGTCGCTGTCCGGCACCGTCGCCGGCGTGATCGTGCAGCTCGGCGGACAGACACCGCTGGGTCTGGCGAAACGGCTGAAAGCCGCAGGAGTGCCCATCGTCGGGACCAGCCCCGAGGCCATCGACCTCGCCGAGGACCGTGGCGAGTTCGGCAAGGTATTGGTAGAGGCGGGATTGCCCGCGCCCAAGTTCGGAACGGCGACCACGTTCGCCGGTGCCCGCGACATCGCCGCCGGCATCGGATACCCGGTGCTCGTGCGACCGTCGTACGTGCTCGGTGGCCGAGGCATGGAGATCGTCTACGACGAGGCCTCCCTCGAGAGCTACATCTCCCGCGCCACTGAAATCTCCGACGACCGGCCCGTACTGGTCGACCGGTTCCTGGAAGACGCCATCGAGATCGACGTCGACGCGCTCTGCGACGGGAACGAGGTGTACATCGGGGGAGTGATGGAACACATCGAGGAAGCCGGCATTCACTCCGGCGACTCGGCGTGCGCACTGCCCCCGATCACCCTCGGGCGCGCCGATCTCGAGAACGTCCGCCGTTCGACGGAGGCGCTCGCGAAGGGTATCGGCGTCAAGGGTCTGCTCAACGTGCAGTACGCCCTCAAGGACGACATCCTGTACGTCCTCGAAGCCAACCCCCGTGCCAGCCGGACCGTGCCGTTCGTGTCGAAGGCCACGGCCGTACAACTGGCCAAGGCCTGCGCCCGCGTCATGCTCGGCGAGACCATCGCGGAGTTGCGGAAAACCGGACTCCTTCCGGCCACCGGTGACGGTGGTTTCACCCCGGCGGACGCACCCGTCGCCGTCAAGGAGGCCGTTCTCCCGTTCAACCGGTTCCGGCGCGCCGACGGCACCGGGGTGGACACACTGCTGAGTCCCGAGATGAAGTCGACGGGCGAGGTCATGGGTATCGACGCCGACTTCGGCACCGCGTTCGCCAAGAGTCAGACAGCTGCGTACGGGTCACTCCCCATCTCCGGGTCGGTGTTCGTGTCGGTCGCGAACAAGGACAAGCGGTCGCTGATCTTCCCGGTCAAACGGCTGGCCGACCTGGGTTTCCGGATCCTCGCAACAGAGGGCACCGCGGCGGTCCTTCGCCGCAACGGCATCGTCTGCGAGGACGTGCACAAGCACTCCGGCGAGCCCCTCGAGGAGGGCGCCCGCACCATCGTCGACCAGATCCGTGACGGTGAGGTCGACATGGTGATCAACACCCCGTACGGCAACTCCGGTCCCCGGGTGGACGGGTACGAGATCCGCAGCGCGGCCGTCGGCGTGAACATCCCCTGCGTCACCACCGTGCAGGGCGCGTCCGCTGCGGTCCAGGGCATCGAGGCCGCGATCCGCGGCGACATCGGCGTTCAGTCGCTGCAGGCGTTGCATGCCCGGCTGCGCTCACCGGCCCCGTTCGAGGGTTCCGACACCGGTTCGCTCACCTCGTGACGGACCGGCACCACGACCAGGCGTGGGGTGCTCGGCTGAGGGCAGCGGTCGAGCACCGCGGCCGCTTGTGCGTCGGCATCGATCCGCACCCGGGGTTGCTCGAGGCGTGGGACCTTCCCGTCGATGCGGAGGGGCTCGAGGCCTTCGCCGAGATCTGCGTGGAGGCCTTCGTCGGTGAGGTGGCCGTCGTGAAGCCCCAGGTGGCGTTCTTCGAAGCGTACGGCTCGGCCGGGTACGCGGTGCTCGAACGCACCATCTGTGTCCTCCGGGAGGCCGGGACGCTCGTCGTCGCGGATGCCAAACGCGGTGACATCGGGTCGACCATGTCCGCCTACGCGCAGTCGTGGCTCGGCCCGGACTCGGCGCTGTCCTCCGATGCGGTGACGGTCTCGCCCTATCTGGGGTTCGGTGCGCTCGAACCGGCCCTCTCGCTGGCGGCGGAGCAGGGCCGCGGGCTGTTCGTGCTTGCTCGCACCTCGAATCCCGAGGGCAGGGAGTTGCAGGGCGCTGACGTTGCCGGGGGCGTGTCGGTGGCGCAGTCCGTGGTGAATGCGGCGGCCGAGCACAATGCGGCGGAATCCGACCTGGTCGGGCTGGTCGTCGGTGCGACACGCGGACACGGTCTGAATTTGTCGAACTTTTCTGGACCAATTCTGGCGCCGGGACTAGGTGCCCAGGGTGCCACAGCACGTGACCTTGCGGACATTTTTCCCGATTCCCGGAAGTTGCTGCTGCCGAACAGTTCTCGCGGTATTCTCCGTGAGGGTCCGTCGGTGACGGCCCTGCGTGCGGCCGCTGTGAAGGTTCGTGACGAGGTCGAGTCCGCACTCTCATAGCCCACCGGAATCCGGCTTTGACCTCGGGGGGTGGGTTCGCAATCGGCGCCGGGCGTGAGTACGGTCGCTATCGCTGCTGGTTATCCAGTGGTTTGGACTATTTGCCAACGACGAGACGGAGGAACCGTGGCCCTTCCCCAGTTGACTGATGAGCAGCGCGCTGCTGCTTTGGAGAAGGCAGCTGCTGCCCGTAAAGCCAGGGCTGAGCTCAAGGAGCGCCTGAAGCGTGGCGGCACCGACCTCAAGCAGGTTCTCAAGGACGCCGAGGACGACGAGATCTTGGGCAAGATGAAGGTGTCGGCGTTGCTCGAGGCACTGCCCAAGGTGGGCAAGGTCAAGGCGCAGGAGATCATGACCGAGCTGGAGATCGCTCCGACCCGTCGCCTGCGTGGCCTCGGCGATCGGCAGCGTAAGGCCCTGCTCGCCAGGTTCGACTTCGAGGCCTGAGCACGACAGTGGTAGCTGACGCTCGAGTGTCAGAAAGAAAGACCGCAGTGCGGAGGGGTCGGCTGGTTGTCCTGGCCGGCCCCTCGGCTGTCGGTAAGTCCAGCGTGGTGCGATTGTTGCGGGAACGGCTGCCGGAGCTCGTCTTCAGCGTGTCCGCGACGACACGGGACCCACGCCCGGGCGAGGTGGACGGCAAGGATTACCGCTTCACCTCTCGCGACGAATTCCAGCGGATGATCGAGTCGGGCGAGCTGCTCGAGTGGGCGGAGATCCACGGTGGCCTCCAGCTGTCGGGGACCCCCGCCGAACCGGTCCGCCGCGCCATCGAGCAGGGAAAACCGGTGCTGGTCGAGGTCGATCTCGCCGGCGCCCGGGCAGTGCGGGCTGCGATGCCGGAGGCGCTTCTGGTCTTCATGGCCCCGCCCAGTTGGGAAGCACTGGTCGAGCGCTTGACCGGCCGGGGCACCGAATCGCCGGAAGTGGTGGAGCGTCGTCTCGCCACCGCGAAGGTCGAGCTCGAGGCTCAGGACGAGTTCGACGAGGTCATCGTCAACGAGGATGTCAGCCGATCGTGCGACGAGTTGGTATCCTTGTTGGTTGGACCCCGGGAACAGTCCGGGTAGACCACTAGTTCTCACATCCACTAGCCAGAACTATTTCAGGAGATACCGAGTGAGCAGCACCCCCGCAGTCGCGTCCGCAACCCCCAGCCATGGCGCCCTGCCTGCCTATGACACACCGCTCGGAATCACGAATCCTCCGATCGACGAGCTGCTCGCACGCACCTCGTCGAAGTACGCGCTGGTCATCTACTCGGCCAAGCGTGCCCGTCAGATCAACGATTACTACAACCAGCTCGGTGACGGCATCCTCGAGTACGTCGGCCCCCTGGTGGAGCCGGGCCTGCAGGAAAAGCCCTTGTCCATCGCGCTGCGTGAGATCCACTCCGATCTGCTCGAGCACACCGAAGGCGAGTGAGCGGAGGAACTGCCGTGCCCGACAAGGCGGCGAGCCCCGGGCTCGCGACGGGTCTCTCCGAAACAGCCCCCTCCGCAGTCGCACGTAAGCGAATCGTCGTCGGTGTCGGCGGCGGTATCGCGGCGTACAAGAGCTGCGCGATCATCCGCGCGTTCACCGAGAGCGGCCACCACGTGCGCGTCATCCCGACGGAGTCCGCCCTCGAGTTCGTGGGCCGGGCGACGTTCGAGGCGCTGTCCGGCAATCCGGTGCACACCGGAGTATTCGCCGACGTTCCGCAGGTGCCGCACGTCCGCCTGGGGCAGGAAGCGGACCTCGTGGTCATCGCGCCTGCCACCGCGGATCTGATGGCCCGTGCCGTCGCCGGGCGGGCCGACGACCTGCTCACCGCGACGTTGCTCACCGCACGATGTCCGGTGGTGTTCGCGCCCGCGATGCACACCGAGATGTGGGAGCATCCCGCCACGGTGTCCAATGTGGCAACCCTTCGCCTGCGTGGGGCCACGGTGATCGAGCCGGCATCCGGTCGCCTGACAGGCAAGGACACCGGCGCCGGCCGATTGCCCGAACCGGACGAGATCGTCGGACTCGCCTCGCTGCTCCTCGAGCGGCCCGACGCGTTGCCGCGCGATCTCGAAGGGCGTCGGATCCTCGTCTCGGCCGGTGGCACCCGGGAACCGCTCGATCCGGTCCGTTTCCTCGGCAATCGCAGCTCCGGGAAGCAGGGCTATGCCATCGCCCGCCTCGCGGTGCAGCGCGGCGCCGACGTCACGCTGGTGTCCGGATACACCGCAGGCCTCGCTGATCCGGCCGCCGTCGACGTCGTTCACGTGCGCACGGCCGAGGACATGCGTGCTGCCGTCGCCAAACACGCACCCGAGTTCGATGCGGTCGTGATGGCGGCCGCGGTCGCCGACTTCCGGCCGTCCACCACGGTGGCCAGCAAGATCAAGAAGGGCGCCGGAGAACCCGACTCCATCGCACTGACCAAGAACGAGGACATCCTGGCCGGTCTGGTGCAGTCCCGGGCCGAAGGCGAGATTCCGTCGGCCACCGTGATCGTCGGTTTCGCCGCCGAGACCGGTGACGCGGACGGAGACGTCCTCACCTATGCGCGTGCGAAGCTCGCCCGGAAGGGATGCGACCTCCTGGTCGTCAACGCCGTAGGGGAGGGCAAAGCCTTCGAGGTCGACCACAACGACGGATGGCTACTCGGCGCGGACGGTTCGGAGTCCGCCCTCGAGCACGGCTCGAAGGCACTGATGGCGAGCCGGGTGCTCGATGCCGTCGAGCAACTGTTCCGGGCCCGTTGAGGATGGATCCTCGGTTGTTTCGGTGAGCGTAAAGGTGTCACTCACACCGGGGTGCCGCTAGGGTCGTTCGCGATGGTACATAGCTAAGCTGTTTCCAAGCGCTGTCCAGAAGACAACTGTCGAGAGGGAATTCTGTGAGCCAGTCCGGTAGTCGGCTATTCACCAGTGAGTCTGTGACCGAGGGGCACCCGGACAAGATTTGTGATGCGATCAGCGACTCCATCCTCGACGCCCTCCTCACGGACGACCCACGCGCCCGGGTCGCAGTCGAGACCCTGGTTACCACAGGACAGGTCCACGTCGCCGGCGAGGTGACCACCACCGCCTACGCCGACATCCCCAAGATCGTGCGCGACACCGTGCTCGAGATCGGGTACGACTCCTCGGCGAAGGGTTTCGACGGCAACTCCTGCGGCGTCAACGTGGCGATCGGTGCGCAGTCCCCGGAGATCGCGCAGGGCGTCGACCATTCACACGAAGCCCGGACCGGTGGCCTGACCGACGACGACATCGACCGGCAGGGGGCCGGCGACCAGGGACTGATGTTCGGGTTCGCCACCACGGACACCCCGGAACTGATGCCGCTGCCGATCGCGCTGGCTCATCGGCTCTCACGTCGCCTCACCGAGGTCCGTAAGTCCGGCGTCCTGCCGTACCTGCGGCCGGACGGAAAGACGCAGGTCACCATCGAGTACGACGGGGACAAGCCCGTCCGCCTCGACACCGTTGTCATCTCTACGCAGCACGCTGCCGACATCGATCTCGACAACCTCCTCACACCGGATCTGCGGGAGAAGGTTCTCGGATCGGTGCTCGCCGACCTCCGGATGCCGGAGCTCGACACGTCGAACATTCGACTTCTCGTCAATCCGACGGGCAAGTTCGTCCTCGGTGGCCCGATGGGTGATGCCGGGCTGACCGGGCGGAAGATCATCGTCGACACCTATGGCGGAATGGCCCGTCACGGTGGTGGCGCGTTCTCCGGCAAGGACCCGTCGAAGGTGGACCGGTCGGCCGCCTACGCCATGCGCTGGGTCGCCAAGAATGCGGTCGCGGCAGGTCTCGCGGATCGCATCGAGGTTCAGGTGGCGTACGCGATCGGCAAGGCTGCGCCCGTCGGGCTGTTCGTGGAGACGTTCGGAACCGAGAAGACCGATCCGGTGCGGATTCAACAGGCGATCACCGAAACCTTCGACCTGCGTCCGGGCGCCATCATCCGCGACCTCGACCTGCTGCGCCCTATCTACGCACAGACCGCCGCGTACGGGCACTTCGGCCGTACCGACATCGATCTTCCCTGGGAGAGCGTCGACCGGGCGGAGAAGCTGCGCGCAGCTGCAGGTCTCTGATCGGTAGCCGCCCTGCTGCGGGCGCCCTCCCGGTGGAGGGCAGGCTGTGACGTCAGCCAAGCTTGCGGCGGAGGTCGATCCGGTGGCGCGGGTGCTGCCGATGCTGCCGCTCCCGCACCTCGACCGTGAGTTCGACTACCTCGTTCCTCGCGAGCTCGACGAGCAGGCACAGCCGGGTGTGCGCGTGCGCATCCGATTTGCGGGGCGTCTCGTGGACGGTTTCGTGGTTTCCCGGACGGCGACCAGCGATCACCAGGGACGCTTCGGCTGGCTCGAACGGGTGATCTCCCCGGAGCGAGTACTCACTCCGGAGATCACCCGGCTCGTGGAACTCGTTGCCGCTCGGTACGCGGGTACCCGAGCGGATGTGCTGCGCCTGGCCATCCCGCCCCGGCATGCCCGGGCAGAAGCCGAGGCCGCGCCGGAATCCGCACCGACACCGGAACACGCCGTCGACCGAGAAGCGTGGGCCCAGTACGTTCACGGTGAGGCGTTCCTGACCGCCCTTGCGGAGCAGCGGAGTCCGCGGGCCGTCTGGCAGGCGCTGCCCGGCGAAGATTGGCCGGCACGACTGGCCGAACTGTCGGCAATCGCCGCCGGTGCCGACACCAGCACGGTCATCGTGGTGCCCGATCAGCGCGATCTGGATCGGGTGGTTGCGGCCGTGGAGTCCCTGCTGGGCAGTAGCCGGGTCGTTGGTCTCGCCGCGGGTCTCGGCCCCGCGCTGCGGTACCGGCGTTGGCTTGCCGCCCTGCGCGGGACCGCCAAAGTAGTCGTGGGCACCCGAAGTTCCGTGTTCGCGCCGACGCCTCGGACAGGTCTGATCGTCATCTGGGACGACGGCGACGACAGTCACTCCGAGCCGCGGGCGCCCTACCCCCACGCTCGCGAGGTGGCGCTCCTACGGGCGTACGCCGGCGGAAGCGCAATGGTGGTGGCGGGGCATGCCCGCACCGCCGAGGGGCAGGCCCTCGTCGACTCCGGATGGGCACACGACCTGGTCGCGTCCCGCGACGTGGTCCGGGCCCGCGCCCCCAAGATCACCGCCCTCGCTGACAGCGATCACGCGCTCGCCAGAGACCCGGGAGCCCGCGCTGCCCGCCTGCCTGCCATTGCCTTCGCCGCGGCACGCGAGGCGCTCGGTGCAGGCAGGGGAGTGCTGGTCCAGGTGCCCCGCCGGGGGTATGTCCCGAGTCTCGCGTGCGGCAAATGCCGCGCTCCTGCCCGCTGCAGACGGTGCAACGGGCCCTTGGCGCTTCCGTCGGCCGCCGGTCCGGACGGGGCGGGCACACCGGCATGCCGATGGTGCGGAGTCGCGGACGCCGCGCACCGCTGTCACGCCTGCGGCGCCCGAGCGCTGCGGGCCGTGGTGGTAGGAGCGGGCCGGACGGCGGAGGAACTCGGGCGAGCGTTTCCCGGTGTACCGGTCCGGATGTCCGGGGGAAGCGATGTCATCGACGTCGTCGAGCAGGGGCCGGCGCTGGTGGTCTCCACCGTCGGCGCCGAACCGGTGATGACCGGCGGATACGGCGCCGCACTGCTCCTGGACGGCTGGGCGTTGCTCGGACGTCCGGATCTGCGAGCGGCTGAGGAGACCCTGCGGCGCTGGATGACGGCTTCGGCCCTCGTGAAGCCGTTCGGTGACGGTGGCCAGGTTGTCGTCGTAGCCGATTCGGGTATTCCGACGGTGCAAGCACTGGTCCGCTGGGATCCGGTCGGTCACGCCCGCGCGCAGTACGAAGAACGGGCAGAAGTCGGGTTTCCGCCGGCGATTCATCTGGCGGCCGTCGACGGCAGCGCAAAGGCTGTCTCGGAGCTCCTGGACCTGGCCGAACTCCCCGATAACGCGGAATTGTTGGGCCCTGTGGAACTGCCGGCGGGGGCCCGATTGCCTGTCGCCGGTGAATCGCCGGAGCCGGCCGATATCGAGCGGATGCTGGTGCGCGTACCCCGTGGTGAGGGAAAACCGTTGGCGGAGGCGCTGTCTGCCGCTCAAGCGGTCCGCAGTGCCCGGCGGGAATCGCATCCGGTGCGAGTCCAGATCGACCCCATCCACATCGGCTGATGCCCAATGAACTCATCCCCGATGGTTGCGCGAGCGTTTTGACGATATATCGTTGATGCATCATCGATAAGCCTGAGGAGGCTGACATGCAGAACTTTCGATTCGGACACCGCGGTTCCCACAGGGACCGATTCGCGCACCAGCGGACGGGCCGCCCGGAGGGCCCGCACCGTCACGGGCACCGTCGCGGGCCGTTCGGTCCGGACGGAGATCCCGGATTCGGTCCGGGTATGGCGTTCGGCCGAGGCCGGGGCCGCGGTGGCAGGGGGCGACGCGGTGATGTCCGCTCGGCGATCCTCCTGCTGCTCGCGGAGGAACCGATGCACGGGTACGAGCTCATCCAGCAGATCGTCGACCGCAGTGGTGGGGTGTGGAAGCCCAGCCCCGGATCGATCTACCCCGCGCTGTCTCAGCTCGAGGACGAGGGGCTCGTTCTCATCGAGAAGGTCGCGGGACGCAAGACCGCTCGACTGACCGAGGAAGGGAAGACGTTCGTCGAGGCGAACACCGCTGAGCTCGGCACCCCCTGGGACGACGTCCGCGAGAGTGTCGGCCGGCCGGCGGAAGACCTCCGCGGCCTGATCGGGCAGCTCATGGGCGCGGCAGGGCAGGTCGCCGCTGTAGGGAATGAGGACCAGATCCGGCGCGCCGGAGAAATTCTCACCGAAACCCGGCGTGCGTTGTACCGGCTTCTCGCGGAGGACGAACAGGACTCCGGCGACACGAAGAGCGCCGACTCCTAGCGACACACCGCGCGTAGGGTCCCACTCTCGTCGCGACACCACGGGCACACTCTGGGAAAGTTCACAGGGAATAACCGCGGTGTCGGGGAGAGATCATGAACCTTCGAGGTGTTGTCACGGTCGCTGCTTGTGTTGCCTTGCTGTCTTCCGCCGGGCCGACCACAGCCCAGGCCGAAGACGTTCCGGCGTCGAGACTCGAAGTGCCCGCGGGTGTCGGGGTCCCGCAGAGCGCGCGCAGCGCGGCCGCCGCGTACGCGAAAGCGCATCCGGGCAGCGCTCCCGCCGGATCGAACGACTTCTCCTGTACGCCCGCGCCCGAGCATCCCGAGCCCGTCGTTCTCGCGCATGGCACCGACGCCAGCGCCTACACCGACTGGGCGGCGTTGTCCCCCTTGCTCGCGGCGGACGGATACTGCGTCTTCGCCCTCAATTACGGCGGCAAACCCGGCGCCGACACGTACGGCACCGAAGACATCGTCGACAGCGCCGGAGAATTCGGCCGATTCGTCGCCCAGGTCCGCGAGTCGACGGGTGCGGAAAAAGTCGACGTGGTCGGATACTCGCAAGGAGCGAATGTCAGCCGGTACTACGTGAACAAGCTCGGTGGTGCGCGCTTCGTCGACCAGTGGGTAGGGCTCGCTTCCCCCAGTTACGGCGGTGTGATGTTCGGGCTCGCCCCGATGTTCCAGGCGCTCCCCGGTGGGCCGGACGTGGTCACCGAGCTCACCTCTGTGGCGGTCGGTCAGCAGATGCAGGGGTCACCGTTCATGACCGAACTGAATGCCGGCGGCGACACTGTTCCCGGTGTCTCCTACACCACCGTCAGTTCGCGCTACGACGAAATGATCCAGCCGTATTCCAACATGGCGCTGCACGGCGACGGGGCGGTGAACCTCGTCATCCAGGACCTGTGTCCGCAGGACGGGTCGGGGCATTTCCGGGCACCGTACGATCCGTTCGCGTTGGATCTCATCCGAACGGCTCTGGACCCCAACGCCATTCCGATTGCGCGATGCGAGTTCGTTCCGATCGGCGCGGACATTCCCCAGGTAGTCGTCGACAGTAACTTCTGAAATCCCAGACGCGAGTGGGGCCTGTCGCCGGGGATCACCGGCGCTTTTGCGCGTTGAGGCGTGCCGCCTGTCGCGTGAGGTGGTCGCGTTCGGCGAGGCTGGACGCCGATCGGGCAGCGTCGGCGTAGAGCCGTGCAGCGGTCACGGTGTCACCGTCCCGCTCGTGGAGGTATGCCGCGACGGCGGCGTACCGGGGCAGGGCGGGATCGATCTCCGTGAGGGCAGCCAGGCCGGCCCGCGGACCGTCGGCCTCGCCGACTGCGACAGCCCGATTGAGGCGCGCTACCGGGCTGTCGGTGAGGCGCACCAGTTCGTCGTACCACTCGACGATCTGCACCCAGTCGGTCTCCTCGGCGGTCCGGGCATCGGCGTGGAGCGCGGCGATGGCGGCCTGGGCCTGAAACTCGCCCAATCGGTCGCGGGCGAGGGCTGCCTGCAGCACGTCGATGCCCTCGGCGATCAGGCGGGTGTCCCACAGACTGCGGTCCTGATCGGCGAGAGGCACGAGGCTACCGTCGGCGGCGGTCCGTGCCAGGCGTCGGGCGTGGTGGAGCAGCATCAGCGCGAGCAGGCCCGCCACCTCCTCATGCCTGACCTCGGCCGCCAGTTGGCGGGTGAGCCGGATCGCCTCCGCGGCGAGGTCGACATCGCCGGAGTAACCCTCGTTGAAGACGAGGTAGAGCACACGCAGCACCGTGGCGACGTCACCGGGCTGGTCGAACCGGACTTTCGAGATGGTCCGCTTGGCCCGCGTGATCCGCTGGGCCATCGTCGCCTCGGGTACGAGGTAAGCCTGCGCGATCTGACGCGTGGTCAGGCCGCCGACCGCGCGCAACGTGAGCGCGACGGCCGACGCCGGTGCCAGGGAAGGATGCGCGCACAGGAAGTACAGCTGGAGTGTGTCGTCGACCGACGGTGCCGGGCCCGGTACGGGCTCCACCTCGACGAGCGCCTCGCGTCGGCGCCGGGAGGTATCGGTGCGGGTGGCGTCGAGGAACTTGCGCCAGGCGACGGTGATCAGCCAGCCCTGGGGATCTCGCGGCGGATCGGCCCGCCACACGCGCACCGCTTCCACCAGAGCGTCCTGCACGGCGTCCTCGGCCGCCGCGAAGTCGGCTCCGCGGCGGACGAGGATCCCGATCACCGTGGGGGTGAGGGTCCGCAGCACGACCTCGTCCACCTCGGTCACTCCGTGATTGTGGGCGGCTCGGTCAGGAACGGGCGCACCTCGAGCCACTCGTGGATCGGCTTCCCGCCCGCGCCCGGAGCTGCAGACAATTCACCGGCGAGTTCGAGCGCCCGCTCGCGGGTCTCGACGTCGATCACCATCCAGCCCGCGATCAGGTCCTTGGTCTCCGCGAACGGGCCGTCGGTCACCGGCGGACGCCCCTCGCCGTCGTACCGGACGAACGTGCCTTCCGGTGACAGTGCCTGACTGTCGACGTATTCGCCGGTGCTTTCGATCCGAGCGGCAAAGTTCTCCATGTACTGCATGTGGGCCGAAACCTCCTCTGGCGTCCACTGATCCATCGGTACGTCGTTGACCGGTGCCGGTGCGCCTCGGTAGTGCTTGAGCAGCAGGTACTTGGCCATCGTCTTCTCCTCGGTGTGGTGTAGGGCCCATTGTGGCCGTATTTCAACCCTGGGACGGAGCTGCGCTCGCGATTTCGACATCGTGCCGCGACATTTTCCTGGAGCCCGCCGGTTTGTCGTGGTTGCGCATCGCAGTGTCATCGTGAGGCGCACGACTCCCTAGACTGGTCGTCACACCGTCGACCCAAGGGGAGCTTTTTTCGTGAGTATCGTTTCGGCCCGCACCGCGGTCCGTCGTCAGCTGTGTGGGTCGCCGACGTGCGCCTAGTCTTCGCCGGTACACCCGAACCCGCTGTGCCGTCTCTCGAGCGACTCATCCGTTCCGCCCGTCACGAGGTGGTCGCCGTGATCACGCGGCCGGACGCGGTGGCCGGGCGAGGGCGGAAGGTAGTCCGATCGCCGATCGGTGCCCTTGCGGACGCGCACGGTATCGAGGTGCTCACGCCCGAGCGACCCTCCGATCCGGAGTTCCTCGCACGACTGACCGACCTGGCACCCGAGTGTGCTCCCGTCGTCGCCTACGGTGCGTTGCTTCCGCAGAAGGTGCTGGACATTCCGGCCGTCGGCTGGGTCAACCTGCACTTCTCGCTGCTGCCCGCCTGGCGGGGTGCGGCGCCGGTGCAGGCGGCAATCGCTTCCGGCGACGACATGACGGGCGCCAGCGCCTTCCGGCTCGAGGCTGGAATGGACACGGGCCCGGTATACGGGGTCGTGACCGAGCGAATCCGCGCTACCGATACCGCAGGTGACCTTCTCGGCCGATTGGCCGACAGCGGGGCGGTTCTCCTCGAATCCGTTCTCGACGGACTGGCAGACGGCACGATCACCGCGGTTCCGCAGCCGGGGGACGGCGTCTCGTATGCACCCAAGGTGACCGTGGAGGAAGCTCGAATCCGTTGGGACAGAACAGCTGTGGTGATCGATCGGCATGTCCGCTCGGTGACACCTGCACCGGGAGCATGGACGACGATCGGGGACGTTCGCGTCAAGGTCGGCCCGCTCACCCTCACCGACGACAGGCTCGAGCCCGGAGAAATCTCCGTGACCAAGAGCGAATTCCTCGTCGGAACCTCCACGGTGGCAGTCCGGCTGGACCGGATCCAACCTCAAGGAAAAAAACAGATGTCCGCTCTCGACTGGGCGCGGGGCGCACGACTCGACGCGAAGGTACGGGCACAGTGAGCGACTCGAGAAGACCCGCACGCGGCAAGAGGGCAGGAACAGGCGCGAGCAACAATCGGCCGCGCCAGGCGCGTCGGCCCGATGCCGCCCAAGCGGGTCTGGATCAGCCTCGGCTCGCTGCGCGTGACGTGTTGCGGGCAGTGCGTGAACGGGACGCCTACGCGAACCTGGTCCTCCCCGGACTGCTGCGGGAACGGCGACTCGACGGCCGGGACGCCGCGCTGGCCACGGAATTGGCCTACGGTGCGGCGCGAGCGCGGGGACTGCTGGACGCGGTCATCGCGGACTGTGCGGGCCGCCCGATCGAGGAGGTCGACGGCCCTCTGCTGGATGTGCTCCAGCTGGGCGCCTACCAGCTTCTCCGTACGCGGGTGGCCCCGCACGCCGCCGTCGCCACCTCCGTCGACCTCGTACGCGCAGAGGCGGGTCCGGGCAAGGCCGGGTTCGTCAACGCCGTGTTGCGCAGGGTGTCGGAGCGGTCGGAAGCGGAGTGGGTGGAGCGGTTGGCGCCGTCCGACCCGATCGGGCGGCTGGCCTTCGAGCATGCGCACCCGGCCTGGATCGCGCAGGTGTTCGCGGATGCGCTGGGGCCCGACGCCGGCGAACTCGAGGATGCCCTGATCGCCGACGATTCCCGTCCGGCCGTTCACCTCGTCGCGCGTCCGGGTGAGATTTCGGCGGAAGAATTGGCTCTGGTCACCGGGGGAGAGGTCGGCCGGTACTCGCCGTATGCGGTGTATCTCGACGGTGGCGACCCGGGCCAGCTCGACGCTGTGCGCGAGGGTCTGGCCGGTGTGCAGGACGAGGGCAGTCAGCTGGTGGCCCGGGCACTCGCCCTGGCCCCACTCGAGGGATCGGACGGCGGGCGCTGGCTCGATCTCTGTGCCGGACCTGGTGGTAAAGCCGCGCTTCTCGGCGCACTCGCAGGTATCGAGGGCGGGCGACTCGATGCGGTGGAGCCGGTGGCGCACCGCGCCGACCTCATTCGTAAGACGACGCGGGAACTCCCGGTCGACGTGCATGTCGCGGACGGGCGCGATCCCGGGCTTGCCGGTGGTTACGACCGAATCCTGGTCGACGCGCCGTGCACCGGTCTCGGTGCCCTGCGGCGCCGCCCCGAGGCACGCTGGCGTCGGCAGCCGTCCGATGTGGCCGGTCTGGCGAAATTGCAGCGGGAACTGCTCGCCTCGGCGCTGGGGTTGGTGCGCCCGGGTGGTGTCGTCGTGTATTCGACGTGTTCTCCGCACCTGTCGGAGACAGTGGCGGTGGTGGCGGATGCGGTACGTCGCTATGGCGTGACAGCGCTCGACACGAGGGCACTGGTCCCGGGCGTTCCGGGACTCGGTGACGGTACGAGTGTGCAACTGTGGCCGCACCGTCACGGCACCGACGCGATGTTTCTCGCTGCGCTGCGGAAGCCGATGGAGTGACCGTGATCGGACGCTCGTTCAGATAACTAGAACCTGTTCCCATTTGTGCTAAAACGTGTTCTACTTTTCTCGCGACGAAGGTCGTCTGTCACAAGCGAGTGGAGGACTCACGATGAATCGGGTAGCGGGGAAAGTAGTTCTGATCACCGGCGCAGCACGGGGGCAGGGGCGCAGTCATGCCGTCCACCTCGCCGACGAGGGCGCCGACATCATCGCTTTCGACCTCTGCGAGGACATTGCATCGAACGGGTATCCCCTCGCGACGCCGGCCGATCTGGAAGAGACCGGGAAGCTCGTCGAGAAGGCGGGACGTCGCGTGGTCACGGCGAAGGTCGACGTGCGTGATCGCGCGGCGCTGAAACGGGAACTCGACGCCGCCGTCGCCAGACTCGGGCGGCTCGACGTGGTGGTCGCCAACGCGGGTATCGCCCCACTCGGCAACGATGTGCCGGTCGAAGGATTCGTGGACGCATTCGACGTCGACTTCGTGGGTGTGGTCAACACCATCCACGTCGCTCTGCCGCATCTCGGCGGTGGCGCGTCGATCATCGCCACCGGTTCGGTCGCCGGCCTCGTCCCCCAGACCGGCCTCAACGGTCAGCAGGCACTCCAGGGGCCGGGCGGAGACGGATACGGTCTGGCCAAGAAGATGCTGCAGACCTACACGCATTCGCTGGCGCTCACCCTGGGCCCGAAGTCCATTCGCGTCAACGCCATCCATCCCACCAACTGCAACACGGACATGCTCCAGAGCCCGCCGATGTTCCGCACGTTCCGGCCCGACCTCGAGAACCCGACGGCCGAAGACGCGAAGGTGACGTTCCCCTTCATGCAGGCGATGCCGACGCCGTGGGTGGAGCCCGAGGATATTTCCCACGCGGTGGTATACCTCTCGTCCGACGAGTCGCGGTTCGTCACCGGACAGCAGCTCCGCGTCGACGCGGGAGCGGGTCTCAAGCTGGGGGTCTGAGTCTGCGTACCGGGTTTCGCGCCGGCGTCGCACCACGCCCTACGATCCCCCCCGGACTCGGCGATCAGGGACGGTCGACCTGCTTGCGGAGCCGAGCAGAGGCCTTGATCCGCCAAGCATCCTGCAGAAGCTCCGTGAGTTGGTCGAGGCCGACCTCGTCGAGACGGACCAGAATCGCGCCGTACCCGTCGTAGTGGGGGGTGGTGTAGAAAGCGTTTCCCTCCTCGAGGAGAGCGGCCTTCTCGTCGAGACCGCACACCACCATGAGCCCGCCGTCCGACTCCGTGCGGTGTCTCGCGATCAGCTTGCCGGCCACTTTCAGCGCCGGGGTCCGGTAGGACGTGCTTTCCTCCACTGCGGGCAATGACCTCCCGATGTCCACCACGTCCGCCCAGGTCGCCATGGCCCCAGTATGGCGGAATCGTGACGGCGGGCGACGACGTTTCTCGCGTGGTCCGACCGCGTGGTCCGCGACATTTCCGCGTGCGACTAAACTCCGGCGCGTGGCAACCCCGATGATCGCACCGTCCATCCTGTCTGCAGATTTCGCTCGTCTCGCCGAGGAGGCGACCGCGGTCGCCGGTGCCGACTGGCTTCATGTCGACGTGATGGACGCGCATTTCGTCCCGAACCTCACGCTCGGTCTTCCCGTGGTGAAGAGCCTGCTCGCGGCGACGGACATTCCGCTCGACTGCCACCTCATGATCGACGACCCGGGACGCTGGGCACCGCCCTACGCCGAAGCCGGCGCACACAACGTGACCTTCCACGCCGAAGCCACCGACGACCCGCGGTCGGTGGCCCGCGACATTCGGGCGGCCGGCGCTAAAGCAGGACTCAGTGTGAAGCCGGGAACGCCGATCGAGCCCTACCTGGAAATCCTGAAGGATTTCGACACACTTCTCGTCATGAGCGTGGAGCCCGGATTCGGCGGACAGTCCTTCATTCCGGAGGTGTTGTCCAAGGCGAAGGCAGTACGCCGTCTGGTCGACTCGGGTGAGCTGACGCTGATCGTGGAGATCGACGGCGGCATCAACGCCGACACCGTCGAGGCCGCCGCCGAGGCGGGAGTCGACTGCTTCGTCGCCGGGTCCGCCGTGTACGGCGCCTCCGATCCCGCCGAAGCGGTGCAGGCGCTCCGAGCCAGTGCGGCCAAAGCCTCTCCGCACCTGAGCATCTCGCGGTAACGGCCCAGCCGCGCCGTGAACGTGCCCCACGAGAATTCCGCCGCAGACCTCGACGCCGCGATGCTGATCGCCATCGGCGCCGCGGAGTCGGCCCGTGGTTTCACCAGCCCCAATCCCGCGGTCGGTGCTGTCGTGCTCGACGCCGGCGGGCGTATCGCCGGGGTGGGAATGACCCAGCCCCCGGGCGGTCCCCACGCCGAGGTCGTGGCGTTGCGGGAGGCGGGTGACGCGGCGCGCGGAGGCACGGTCGTGGTCACTCTGGAACCGTGTAACCACCACGGCCGCACGGGGCCCTGCTCCACCGCGCTGATCGAGGCCGGGGTCGTGGCCGTCCACTATGCGGTGGCTGATCCCAACCCCGAGGCGGCCGGTGGCGCCGAAACTCTCGCGGCCGCCGGCGTCGCCGTCGCCTCCGGACTGCGCGCCCAGGAAGTCGAGCGCGGGCCGCTCCGGGCCTGGCTGCACCGGCAACGCACCGGCCGGCCGCACATCACCTGGAAATACGCGGCGTCCCTCGATGGCCGTAGTGCCGCAGCTGATGGAACCAGCAAGTGGATCACCGGTCCCGACGCCCGGGCGCGGGTCCACGCCGACCGCGCGAAGCTCGACGCGATCGTGGTCGGCACGGGGACCGTGCTCGCCGACGACCCACGGTTGACGGCCCGGCTGCCCGACGGGTCTCTCGCGGCCCACCAACCGCTGCGGGTGGTGGTGGGCCGGACCGAGCTTCCACCGCGCGCTCGGGTTCTCGACGACTCGGCCCCCACGCTGCTGCTCCGCACCCACGATGTGAACGACGTCGTCGCCGCCCTCGCCGAGTACACCGACGTTCTGCTCGAAGGTGGGCCCCGGTTGGCGGGTGCTTTCCTTGCCGCAGGCCGGGTCGACCGGATCCAGGCCTACCTCGCTCCGCTGGTACTCGGTGCCGGCAGGCCCGCGGTGTCGGAGGCGGGGGTGTCCACGATCGACGGCGCACTGCGGTTCCACCACGAGTCCGTCGAAACAATCGGCCCCGATTTGTTGTTGAGTTTGATTCCGGCACTGTCGGAGCACCCCGCCCTGTCCAGCAAGCCCTGAATATCACTGTCAGCCCTGAAAACGAGGAGTAGCCACCGTGTTCACCGGAATCGTCGAAGAATTGGGTGAGGTCGTCGCCAAGGAAGAGCTGGCCGACGCCGCACGGTTTACCGTCCGCGGTCCGGTGGTCACTTCCGATGCGTCGCACGGAGACTCGATTGCCGTGAACGGTGTGTGCCTCACCGTCGTCGAAGTGCTCGCCGACGGGTCGTTCACGGCCGACGTCATGCAGGAGACCTTGAACCGGTCGAGTCTGCAGAAGATCGATGTCGGGAGCCGGGTCAACCTCGAGCGGGCGGCAGCACTGAACAGCAGGCTCGGCGGTCACCTCGTTCAGGGGCACGTCGACGGCACCGGTCACATCATCAGCCGGAACCCGTCCGACAACTGGGAAGTGGTGCGGATCGCTCTGCCCGACGCGATCTCGAAGTATGTAGTGGAGAAGGGATCGATCACGGTCGACGGGGTATCGCTGACCGTGTCGGCGCTCGGCGGGGAGCGCGGCGACGAGTATTTCGAAATCTCGCTGATCCCCACCACGCTGAACCTGACCACACTCGGAGCGGCGCCGGTCGGCACACCCGTCAATCTGGAGGTCGACGTGATCGCCAAGTATGTGGAGCGCCTGCAAGCCGCCGGCCGCTGAGTCGTACTGTTGAGAAGCATCCGACGGATGCGATTGCTGTATTCGAAGATGCGTAAGTCAAGACTTTGGAGACCGAGCACGTGACCAGGTTCGACAGTATCGAGCGCGCCGTTGCGGATATCGCCGCAGGCAAGGCTGTCGTCGTCGTCGACGACGAAGACCGGGAGAACGAGGGAGACCTCATCTTCGCGGCGGAGAAGGCCACCCCCGAGTTGGTTGCCTTCATGGTTCGATACACCTCCGGCTACCTGTGTGTGCCCCTCGACGGTGCGGACTGCGATCGGCTGGGTCTGCCCCCGATGTACGCCACCAATCAGGACAAGCACGGCACGGCGTACACGGTGACCGTCGACGCCCGTGAGGGCATCGGAACCGGGATCTCCGCATCCGACCGCGCCGCCACCATGCGGTTGCTCGCCGACCCGTCCAGCGGAGCCCAGGACTTCACCCGTCCCGGCCACGTCGTGCCGCTGCGCGCCAAGGAGGGCGGGGTGCTGCGCCGCCCCGGCCACACCGAGGCCGCCGTCGACCTGGCCCGGATGGCCGACCTCCGGCCGGCGGGCGTGATCTGCGAGATCGTCAGCCAGAAGGACGAGGGCCACATGGCCCAGACCGACGAGTTGCGGGTCTTCGCCGACGACCACAATCTCGCGCTGATCTCCATCGCCGATCTCATCGCCTGGCGTCGCAAGCACGAAAAGCACGTCGAACGCGTCGCGGCCGCACGGATCCCCACCCGGCACGGCGAGTTCACCGCCGTCGGATACCGGAGCATCTACGACGACGTCGAGCACGTCGCGCTCGTCCGCGGCGACCTGCCGGGTCCCGACGGTGACGGCAGCGACGTCCTGGTGCGGGTGCACTCGGAGTGCCTCACCGGTGACGTGTTCGGGTCACTGCGCTGCGACTGCGGTCCCCAGCTCGACGCCGCGCTGGACATGGTGGCGCAGGAAGGTCGCGGCGTGGTGCTCTACATGCGGGGGCACGAAGGTCGCGGCATCGGACTGATGCACAAGTTGCAGGCCTACCAGTTGCAGGACGCCGGGTCGGACACCGTCGACGCCAATCTCGAGCTGGGTCTGCCGGCAGATGCCCGCGACTATGGGATCGGTGCGCAGATCCTGGTCGATCTCGGCATCTCGTCGATGCGGCTGCTCACCAACAATCCGGCCAAGCGGGTCGGTCTCGACGGTTATGGCCTCCAGATCACCGAGCGTGTCTCGATGCCGCTGCGCGCGAACGCCGAGAACCTGACGTACTTGCGCACCAAGCGCGACCGGATGGGGCACGACCTGATCGGGCTCGACGACTTCGAAGCGGGAGAGCTGCTGTGAGTGGTGAAGGTCTGCCCGACCTGCAACTCGGTGAGGCTCAGGACCTCGAGCTGGCGATCGTGGCGGGAAGTTGGCACGCGGAGATCTCGGAGGCGCTGATCGCCGGTGCCCAGCGGGTCGCCGCGGACGCGAAGGTGAAGAAAGTCACCCTCGTGCGCGTGGCCGGTGCGATCGAACTGCCGGTGGTGGCCCAGCAACTGGCCCGCACTCATGACGCCGTGGTCGCCCTCGGTGTCGTGATCCGCGGAGGAACCCCGCACTTCGAATACGTCTGCGACGCGGTGACCGCCGGCCTGACGAGGGTGTCCCTCGACGAGAGCACTCCCGTCGGCAACGGTGTTCTCACCACCGATACCGAACAGCAGGCGATCGACCGCAGCGGCCTGCCCGGTGCGGTGGAGGACAAGGGCGGGCAGGCGTGCGCTGCGGCGCTCGACACCGCGGTCACCCTGGCGCGCCTGCGCCGGAAACGAACGGAAGATGCGCTCGCATGACCTCCTCGGAAACCGAGTGGCAGTTCGTCTCGCGACCACGCAAGTCGAGTCGGTACGCGATCGGCGTGGCGATTCTCATGGTCGTCCTACACGTGACGTTCGCCATTCTCCTGCGCGGTGATTCGACGGGCGTCTACTTCCGGCTCGCGGATCAGGTGGCCTTCGTCGGCATCGGGTGTCTGCTGGCCGGGGCGGTGCTTCTGCTCACACGTCCGCGGTTGCGCGTCGGCCCCCGCGGCATCGCTGTCCGCAACGTCCTGGGCGAACGGATCGTCGACTGGGACCTGTACGAGGGACTCTCGTTTCCCGACGGCGCCGCATGGGCGCGGATAGAACTCCCCGACGACGAATACGTTCCCGTGATGGCGATCCAGTCGAACGACCGCGACTACGCGGTGGACGCCGTGCACCGCTTCCGTGACCTCGTGTCGGAGTACGCACCGTCCTGACGGGCCGGCCTGTTCCGGCCGTCGCGGATGCGGGGTTGGTCGGTGGCGCCGACTAACGTGGAGGGGTGCCCGATCCTTCGACATATCGCCCCGCGACCGGAACGATTCCGGTGGCGCCGGGGGTATACAAGTTCCGCGATCCGCACGGCCGGGTCATCTACGTGGGGAAGGCGAAGAGTCTTCGTTCGCGGTTGAACTCCTATTTCGCCGACGTCACGACGCTGCATCCGCGTACCCGTCAGATGGTCACCACTGCGGGCAGCGTCGAGTGGACCGTGGTGAGCACCGAGGTGGAGGCACTCCAGCTCGAATACAACTGGATCAAGGAGTTCGATCCGCGGTTCAACGTCCGGTACCGTGACGACAAGACCTACCCGGTGCTCGCGGTCACGTTGAACGAGGAGTTCCCGCGGTTGTTCGTCTACCGCGGTCCGCGTCGTAAGGGGGTGCGGTATTTCGGTCCCTACTCCCACGCCTGGGCTATCCGCGAGACCCTGGATCTGCTGCTGCGCGTGTTCCCGGCCCGGACATGTTCGGCCGGAGTGTTCAAGCGGCACAACCAGATCGGCAGGCCCTGTCTGCTCGGCTATATCGACAAGTGCTCGGCGCCCTGTGTGGGGCGCGTGTCGGCGGCGGAACACCGGCAGATCGTGGAGGACTTCTGCGACTTCCTGTCCGGCCGCACCGACAAGCTGGTCCGCGAGCTCGAGGCACGCATGCAGAAGGCGTCGGAAGAGCTGGACTTCGAGTTGGCGGCGCGGCTGCGTGACGACGTCGGCGCGCTACGGCGGGCACTCGAGAAGCAGGCGGTGGTGCTCGGCGACGGCACCGATGCCGACCTCGTCGCCTTCGCGACCGACGAACTCGAAGCGGCGGTCCAGGTGTTCCACGTGCGCGGTGGCCGGGTCCGCGGGCAGCGCGGCTGGGTGGTCGAGAAAGCCGGAGACGTCATCGACTGGGCAACGGTCGATTCCGAGGCGGGTTCGGACCTACCGCTTCTCGTCGAGCAGTTCCTCACTCAGTTCTACGGCGAGCAGGCAGCGTTGGCGGGCGGCGCCGACGGCGAGAGCGAAAGCAACGGCGTCCCGCGAGAGGTGCTCGTTCCGGTACTGCCACACGACACCGAGCAGGTGCAGGAGTGGCTGAGCGGGTTACGCGGATCAGGAGTCCGCGTGCGAGTGCCGCAACGCGGCGACAAGAAGGCCCTCGCCGAGACGGTGCAGCGCAATGCGCAGGAGGCGCTGGCGCAACACAAGCTGCGACGCGCTGGTGACTTCACGTCCCGGTCGGCTGCACTGCAGGGCATCCAAGAGGCTCTCGATCTGGATTCCGCCCCCCTGCGCATCGAGTGTGTCGACATCAGCCACGTGCAGGGCACGGACGTCGTGGCATCACTCGTCGTCTTCGAGGACGGCTTGCCCCGCAAGTCCGACTACCGCCACTACGCGATCAAGGAGGCCGCCGGCGACGGCCGCTCCGACGACGTCGCGAGTATCGCCGAGGTCACCCGCAGGCGTTTCCTGCGGCACAACCGCGACGTCGGTGTGCTGAGGGCGGAGGCCGAGGCGGCGGGTGAAGGCTCCGAAGGCGGCGATCTCGCACCCGAGGCGGCGATCGACCCTCAGACCGGGCGTCCGCGACGCTTTGCGTATCCGCCCAACCTTTTCGTGGTGGACGGGGGTGCGCCGCAGGTGGCGGCCGCATCCGCCGTTCTCGAGGAACTCGGGATCACCGATGTCGCGGTGATAGGGCTCGCCAAGCGACTCGAAGAGGTCTGGGTACCGGGGGAGGAGGATCCGGTGATCCTGCCCCGCACCAGTGAGTCCCTGTACCTCCTGCAGCGGGTGCGGGACGAAGCGCACCGGTTCGCCATCACCTTCCACCGCAGCAAGCGCTCGCGGCGGATGACGGCATCGGCGCTCGACTCCGTACGCGGTCTCGGCGATACCCGCCGCAAGGCGCTGGTCACCCATTTCGGCTCCGTCGCCCGCCTCAAGCAGGCCACTGTCGAGGAGATCACGGCGGTGCCCGGGATCGGCACGACCACGGCGAAGGCCGTCCTCAGCGCCCTCGGGGCCGGGGAACCGTCTGCGGCGGTGGCGGGAGTGGGGGATGATGAAGCCGATCGCAATGGAACCGGCAGCACAGAAGAGAACGGCGCAGACATCCGGCACGACTTGGCAGCACAGCAGGACCCGGCCGCAGAGCAGGAGCCGCCGGCACAGCGCGACACAGTAGGGCTACACGCTTCGCAACGGACAGGTGTCGAGTGAACGATCAGCACGCGCAGAGCGACCGTCCACCCACGGTTCGGCCGATGGACTTCCTTCTCGTCACCGGGCTTTCGGGGGCGGGACTGCAAACCGCCGCGAAGGTTCTCGAAGACCTCGGTTGGTATGTCGCCGACAATCTGCCACCGGAACTGATCTCCCGCATGGTGGATCTGAGTCTGGAATCCGATTCGCGACTCGAACGCCTCGCGGTGGTCATCGACGTGCGCAGCAGGCTGTTCACCGGAGACCTCGGCTGGGTTCTCACCGAGCTGGAGTGCAAGCCGGTGCACACCCGGGTGCTGTACCTCGATGCGTCCGACGAGGTGTTGGTGCGCCGCTTCGAGCAGGTGCGGCGAAGTCATCCGCTGTCCGGGGGCGGCGCCCAGGGCACCCTGTCCGAGGGCATCGCCGCCGAGCGCGACCAACTCGCCAAGGTCAAGGCCGCCGCGGATCTGGTGATCGACACCTCGTCCCTCGCCGCGCACCAGCTGAGGCAGAAGATCGAAGACGCCTTTGGGGACGCCGAGCACCGCACGATGCAGGTGACGGTCCAGTCGTTCGGTTTCAAGTACGGTCTTCCGATGGACGCGGACCTGGTCTGCGACGTCCGGTTCCTTCCCAATCCGCACTGGATCCCCGAACTGCGCCCGCACACGGGACAGAGCCCGGACGTGCGGGACTACGTGTTGTCGCAGGACGGCGCGGACGACTATCTGACCACCTATCACCATCTGCTGGATCTGACGATCGCGGGATATCGTCGGGAGGGGAAGCGTTACATGACCATCGCGGTGGGTTGCACCGGCGGTAAGCATCGCAGTGTCGCGATGTCCGAGGCCTTGGCAGGCCGGCTCGGAAACGACTCCGGTCTCGGCGTGCGTGTCGTTCACCGTGATCTGGGGCGCGAATGACGGCGGAGCACGCCTACCCCGCAGTGGTCGCGCTCGGTGGAGGTCATGGGCTTTTCGCCACGCTGAGTGCGGCGCGCCGGCTCAGCCGGAACGTCACTGCCGTCGTCACCGTCGCGGACGACGGGGGTTCGTCGGGTCGCCTGCGCGCGGAACTGGGCGTCATCCCGCCCGGAGATCTTCGGATGGCGCTGGCGGCGCTCGCTGCGGACGACCCGGACGTGCAGGACTGGACGGATACCATCCAGCACCGGTTCGGGGGTATCGGCGCTCTGGCCGGGCATTCGGTGGGAAATCTCATGCTGGCCGGCCTGACCGAAGTCCTCGGCGACCCCGTTGCCGCTTTGGACGAACTCGCCCGGTTGCTCCGCATCGACGGCCGGGTGCTGCCGATGTCGCCGATCGCACTCGATATCGAAGCCGACGTGCAAGGCCTCGAGGCCGACCCGCGAGTCAGCCGCTGCATCCGCGGGCAGGTCGCGGTCGCGACCACCCCGGGCAAGGTGCGGCGCGTTCGGTTGCTGCCCGCGAACCCACCGGCATGTCCCGACGCGGTGCGAGCGATCGAGGCCGCCGACATGGTGGTCCTCGGTCCGGGATCGTGGTTTTCCAGTGTCATCCCGCACGTCCTGGTACCCGAACTTCTCGACACCCTGATCGCGACCGTCGCCCGGAAGGTGCTGGTGCTCAACCTCGCACCGGAGCCCGGTGAGACCGCAGGTTTCTCCACGGAACGGCACTTACACGTGCTGTCCCGGCACGCACCGGGGCTCACCGTCGACTTCGTGGTCGTCGATTCCGCGTCCGTCCCCCCGGGCCGGGAACGCGAGCATCTCGACCGCGCCGCGGAGCAGTTCCGGGCCCGCGTCGTCTACGCCGACGTGTCGGAACACGGCACCCACACGCACCATGCAGGCAAACTTGCGTCCGTTCTCGAACAGCTCTGGAGCGGCCCCGACCCGGGGTCTCGGGGGAGCGTTGTGGCCGAGACACCAGAGGAAAGGGAGAGCGCTTCGTGGCAATGACAGCAGAGGTCAAAGACGAACTCAGTCGTCTCGTCGTCACTCATGTGAGTTGCCGGAAGGCCGAGGTTTCGTCGCTGCTGCGGTTCGCCGGGGGATTGCACATCGTCGGTGGCCGTGTGGTGGTGGAGGCCGAAGTCGACCTCGGCTCCACGGCTCGGCGACTGCGCCGGGAAATTTTCGACCTGTTCACCTACAGCGCCGACGTCCATGTCCTCAGCGCCGGAGGACTCCGAAAGTCGTCGCGTTACATCGTGCGTGTCGCGAAGGAGGGTGAGGCCCTCGCCCGTCAAACCGGGCTCCTCGACCTGCGGGGACGTCCGGTGCGCGGTCTGCCGGCCCAGGTCGTCGGCGGCAGTGTCGCCGATGCGGAGGCGGCGTGGCGAGGTGCGTTCCTCGCGCACGGCTCGCTCACCGAACCGGGACGATCCTCGGCACTCGAAGTCAGCTGCCCCGGTCCGGAGGCCGCGCTCGCGCTCGTCGGCGCTGCTCGCCGGCTCGGGATCTCGGCGAAAGCACGAGAAGTCCGCGGCACCGACCGTGTCGTCATTCGCGACGGCGAGGCCATCGGGGCTCTGCTCACGCGGATGGGGGCGCAGGACACCCGCCTCGTGTGGGAAGAACGCCGGATGCGCCGTGAGGTTCGGGCCACCGCCAACCGGCTGGCCAACTTCGACGACGCGAACCTGCGGCGCTCCGCCCGTGCGGCAGTGGCAGCCGCAGCCCGCGTCGAGCGGGCACTCCAGATTTTGGGCGACGAGGTGCCGGACCACCTGGCGGCGGCCGGGCATCTGCGCGTCGAGCACCGTCAGGCGTCGCTGGAAGAGCTCGGCCAGCTCGCCGACCCGCCGATGACGAAGGACGCTGTCGCAGGGCGGATTCGGCGTCTTTTGTCCATGGCGGACCGCAAAGCCAAGGAAACCGGGATCCCCGACACCGAGTCGGCCGTCACCGCAGACCTTCTCGACGACGCGTAGCTGTCCGGCCCGCATGCCCGAGTGCGGGACTGTGCTGGGCGTGGGTGGAGTGCGCGCCGGGCGATCCTGAGCACTAGGGTAAGAAACACATCGACCGATGGACCCTCGCGCCCGGCCATGCACACGTGGATTCGAGTGGTGCGGGGCAGCAGAGCTGTACACCAGAATCATGCGCAAAGGAGCAGATTGTGACTGTCCGGGTAGGCGTAAACGGTTTCGGCCGTATCGGGCGTAACTTCTTCAGGGCGGTGGATGCGCAGAAGGCGCTCGGAACCACCGACATCGAGATTGTGGCGGTCAACGACCTCACGGACAACGCAACGCTCGCGCATCTCCTGAAGTACGACTCCATCCTGGGTCGTCTTCCGCACGACGTCTCGCTCGAGGGCGAAGACACGATCGTGGTCGGAAGCCAGAAGATCAAGGCTCTCGCGATCAAGGAAGGCCCCGCGGCACTTCCGTGGGGTGACCTGGGCGTCGACGTCGTCGTCGAGTCCACCGGTATCTTCACCGACGCCGCGAAGGCGAAGGGTCACCTCGACGCGGGCGCCAAGAAGGTCATCATCTCCGCCCCGGCAAAGGGCGAGGACATCACCATCGTGATGGGCGTCAACGACGACAAGTACGACGGCAGCCAGAACATCATCTCCAACGCCTCGTGCACCACCAACTGCCTCGGGCCCATCGCCAAGGTGCTCGACGACGAGTTCGGCATCGTCAAGGGGCTCATGACCACGGTTCACGCCTACACCCAGGACCAGAACCTGCAGGACGGCCCGCACAGCGACCTGCGTCGGGCCCGCGCCGCCGCTCTCAACGTGGTTCCCACCGGTACCGGTGCGGCCAAGGCGATCGGCCTCGTGCTTCCGCAGCTCCTCGGCAAGCTGGACGGCTACGCGCTGCGCGTGCCGATCCCCACGGGTTCGGTCACCGACCTCACCGCAAACCTGAAGAAGTCGGCGAGCGTCGAGGACATCAACGCCGCGATGAAGGCTGCGGCCGAGGGACCGCTCAAGGGCATCCTCAAGTACACCGACGCGCCGATCGTGTCCTCCGACATCGTCACCGATCCGCACTCCTCCATCTTCGATTCGGGACTCACCAAGGTCATCGAGGATCAGGCGAAGGTCGTGTCCTGGTACGACAACGAGTGGGGCTACTCCAACCGCCTGGCCGACCTCATCGGTCTCGTCGCCAAGTCTCTCTGAGCAAAGGTCAAATAACAGTGGCAGTTCAGACTCTCCAGGATCTGCTGAACGCTGGGGTGGAGGGGCGCACCGTGCTGGTGCGCTCCGACCTCAACGTTCCGCTCGACGGTGACAAGATCACCGATCCCGGCCGCATCATCGCGTCCGCCCCCACGTTGAAGGCGTTGGCGGAAGCCGGGGCCAAGGTCATCGTCACCGCCCACCTGGGCCGTCCCGACGGCACACCCGATCCCAAGTTCTCGCTCGCACCCGTGGCAGTGAAGCTGGCGGAGGTACTCGGCCGCAACGTCCAGCTCGCCGGGGACGTCGTCGGCCAGGACGCTCTGGCCCGCTCCGAGGGTCTCACCGACGGCGACGTGCTCCTGCTCGAGAACATCCGCTTCGACGCGCGCGAGACGAGCAAGGACGAGGCGGAGCGCACCAAACTCGCCGAGGCGCTCGTCGAGCTCGTCGGAGACGACGGTGCTTTCGTCTCCGACGGCTTCGGTGTCGTCCATCGCGCGCAGGCGTCCGTCTACGACGTGGCCAAGTTGCTTCCGCATTACGCGGGCACACTCGTCGCCGCCGAGGTCGAGGTTCTCGGCAAGCTGACCCAGGACGCCGAACGGCCCTACGCGGTGGTGCTCGGCGGGTCGAAGGTGTCGGACAAGCTCGCGGTGATCGAGGCACTGGCGCCCAAGGTCGACACCCTCGTCATCGGTGGCGGCATGTTCTACACGTTCCTGGCCGCGCAAGGCGTCTCGGTCGGCAACTCGCTGTGCGAGGAGTCGATGATCGAGACCTGCAAGGGGCTACTCGACCGGTACGCCGACGTCATTCACATCCCGCAGGACGTGGTGATCGCGGACTCCTTCTCGGCGGATGCCGAGTCCAAGACCGTGTCGGTACTCGAGATCCCGGACGGCTGGATGGGCCTCGACATCGGACCGCAGTCGGTGCGCCGATTCGCGGCGATCCTCACCAGCGCGAAGACGGTATTCTGGAACGGCCCGATGGGTGTGTTCGAGTTCGAGAAGTTCTCGGCGGGCACCAAGGGTGTTGCCGAGGCCATCATCGAGGCCACCGGCAAGGGCGCCTTCAGCGTCGTCGGTGGCGGCGACTCCGCGGCCGCGGTGCGTCAGCTGGATCTCCCCGAGGACGGCTTCTCGCATATCTCGACTGGTGGTGGAGCCTCCCTCGAATACCTCGAGGGCAAGGAACTGCCCGGCATCTCGGTTCTGGAGGGCTGATGGCGCGCAAGCCGCTGATCGCCGGCAACTGGAAGATGAATCTGAACCATTTCGAGGCGATCGCGCTGGTTCAGAAGATTGCCTTCTCGCTGCCGGACAAGTATTTCGACAAGGTCGACGTGACGGTGCTCCCACCGTTCACCGACATCCGCAGTGTCCAAACCCTCGTCGAGGGTGACAAGCTCCTGCTCACCTACGGGGCGCAGGACGTGTCGGCGCACGACTCGGGTGCCTTCACCGGCGAGATCAGCGGTTCCATGCTGGCCAAGCTGGGGTGCACGTTCGTCGTCGTCGGACACTCCGAGCGTCGGACCCTGCACGGTGAGGACAACGACACCGTGCTGGCCAAGACCAAGGCAGCACTGAAGAACGGACTCACCCCGATCGTCTGCATCGGTGAGGGTCTCAACATTCGTGAGGCCGGCGAGCACGTGGCGTACAACGTCGAACAGTTGCGGGGTTCGCTCGCCGGGCTGTCCGCCGAAGACGTCGCCAAGGTCGTCATAGCATACGAGCCGGTGTGGGCCATCGGCACCGGCCGGGTCGCCAGTGCGTCGGACGCGCAGGAAGTGTGTGCTGCGGTCCGTGCCGCCCTCGGCGAACTGGCCACCCCTGCGGTGGCCTCCACGGTCCGTGTGCTCTACGGCGGAAGCGTCAACGCCAAGAACGTCGGCGAGATCGTCGGGCAGTCCGACGTGGACGGCGCCCTCGTGGGCGGCGCTTCACTCAAGGCCGACGAGTTCGCGACGCTGTCGGCGATCGCTGCCGGCGGCCCCCTGCCCTGAGGCGCCTCCGGCGCTCGTGCGCCTTTCTGGTAGCCACGGCTACCAGAAAGGCGCACGAGCGCGAAGCGCCTGTAGGGTGTACGAGGTCGTAGTTGTTGCTACTCGATGGGTGGACGTAGACAGACATGGAACTGTTCCTGGATATCTTGCTGGTTGCCACCAGCTTGCTGCTGATTCTGTTGGTGCTCCTGCACCGCGGTAAGGGCGGCGGGTTGTCCAGCCTCTTCGGCGGCGGCGTCCAGTCGAGCCTGTCCGGTTCCACCGTGGTCGAGAAGAACCTCGACCGCCTCACCGTCTTCACCGGTCTGATCTGGTTGATCTCGATCATCGGCATCGGCCTGGAGATCAAGTTCGGCTGATCAACCTTCCCCACGCGGACCCAGCCGTTCCATCATGCGGACCCCGCAGCTTCATCGTGCGGACCCCGCAGCTTCATCGTGCGGACCCCGCAGCTTCATCGTGCGGACCCCGCAGCTTCATCGTGCGGACCCCGCAGTGGCAGTTGATACTGGGTGCATGACCGAAACCCCCCGTGAAGCCACCGAACCACTCCGCGAAGACATTCGGCTGCTCGGCGGCATTCTCGGTCAGATCGTCCGCGAACAGGCCGGCGACGACATCTTCGATCTCGTGGAGAAGGCCCGGGTCGAATCGTTCCGTGTTCGGCGTTCGGAAATCGACCGCGCCGAACTGGCCGACATGTTCACGAACGTCGCCACCGGGGACACCATCCCCGTCATCCGCGCCTTCAGCCATTTCGCTCTTCTGGCAAATCTCGCCGAGGACATACACCGGGAACGCCGCCGGGCCGTGCACGTGGCAGCGGGCGAACCAGCTCCCGACAGCACTCTCGCGGCCACGTTCGCGAAGCTCGATGCCGCCGACCTCGACCGAGAAGTGGTCGCGACAGCCCTACGTGGGGCGCTCGTCTCACCGGTGATCACTGCCCACCCCACCGAAACGCGTCGACGGACGGTGTTCGACACCCAGACGCGGATCACTGAGTTGATGCGGTTCCGGGAGCGGACCGCGCTCACCGAGTCGGAGATCGCCGACGTCGATGTGCGGCTTCGGCGCCAAATCCTTACCCTGTGGCAGACCGCATTGATCCGGCTGTCTCGCTTGCGTATTCAGGACGAGATCGAAGTCGGGCTGCGTTACTACGACGCCGCGCTCTTCGAGGTCGTGCCCGCGATCAATGCCGAACTCCGCAACGCCCTCCAAGCCCGGTGGCCCGACACCGATCTCGGGCGGGAACCCATTCTCCGGCCGGGGTCGTGGATCGGTGGCGACCGGGACGGCAATCCCAACGTCACCGCGGACGTCGTAAGGCAGGCGACGAGCCGCGCCGCCGCAACCGCCGTCGAGCATCATCTGTGCGAACTGGCGACGCTCGAACGGGAACTGTCGATGTCTGCCCGCCTGGTAACGGTCACTCCCGACCTCGATCTTCTGGCGGCGGCCTCGCAGGACGACTCACCGTTTCGTGCCGACGAGCCGTACCGGCGTGCGGTCCGCGGGATCCGCGGCCGCCTGACCGCCACCGCGCTCCGTATCCTCGGGGAGATGCCCGCGTACGCCCTCGACCTCGGGCTCGCGCCCTACGACTCACCGCCGGAAATGCTCCATGAACTCGATGTGGTCGACGAGTCCCTGCGCCGCGGCGGCGACGGCACGATCGCCGACGACGGCCTCGCCCGACTCCGCGAATCGGTGGACGTGTTCGGGTTCCATCTCTCGGGCCTCGACATGCGCCAGAACTCGGAGGTGCACGAAACGGTGGTCGCCGAGCTGCTCGCCTGGGCGGGGGTGCATCCCGACTACACGTCGCTGTCCGAGGACGAACGGGTCGACTTGCTCACCGCGGAGCTCTCGACGAGGCGCCCGCTGACGGCAGCGAAGGCGGAGTTCAGCGAACTGACCACCAAGGAGCTCGCCATCCTCGAAGCCGGGGCCGAGGCGGTGCGGACGCTCGGGTCCGGAGCGGTGCCCAACTACATCATCAGTATGTGTACCTCGGTCAGCGACATGCTCGAGGCGGCGATCCTGCTCAAGGAAGTGGGGCTGTTCGATCCCGGGCCGGGGGAGAACCCGTCGTGTCCGGTGGGGATCGTGCCGCTCTTCGAGACGATCGAGGACCTTCAGCACGGCGCATCCACGCTCGAGGCGACCCTCGCGATTCCGCTCTACCGGGCCCTCGTGGCGTCCCGGGGCGACTCGCAGGAAGTGATGCTTGGATACTCCGACTCCAACAAGGACGGCGGGTATCTCGCTGCGAACTGGGCGCTGTACCGGGCCGAGCTCGACCTGGTGGAGGCGGCCCGGAAAACGGGAATACGATTGCGCCTCTTCCACGGTCGCGGTGGCACCGTCGGGCGTGGCGGCGGACCCAGCTACGAGGCGATCCTCGCGCAACCGCCGGGAGCCGTCGCAGGCTCGCTGCGCATCACCGAGCAGGGCGAGGTGATCGCCGCCAAGTACGCGGAACCCCGCCTCGCGCAACGCAACCTCGAAACCCTTCTCGCGGCAACCCTCGAGGCCACCCTGCTCGACGTGGAGGGACTCGGCGCCGCCGCCGAACCCGCCTATCGCGTCCTCGACGAACTCGCCGCACTCGCGCGCCGTGCGTACAGCGAACTCGTCCATGACACACCAGGATTCGTTCAGTACTTCGAGATGTCGACGCCCGTCGCGGAGATCGGGGCACTCAACATCGGCAGCCGGCCCGCGTCCCGGAAGCAGACGACGTCGATCGCCGACCTGCGCGCGATCCCCTGGGTGCTGTCCTGGAGCCAGTCGCGGGTGATGCTGCCAGGGTGGTACGGCACCGGCTCCGCGTTCGAGCAGTGGACCGCCGGCGACCCCGAGAAGGTTGCCACCCTGTCACGGCTCTATGACACGTGGCCCTTCTTCCGCACGGTCCTGTCCAACCTGGCGATGGTGATGTCCAAATCCGACATGGGTCTGGCGGCACGCTATTCGGAGTTGGTTCCCGACGAGGGGCTGCGACAACGGGTGTTCGGGATGATCACCGAGGAGCACGAACGCACCATCCGGATGTACAAGACGATCACCCGAAACGACACGTTGTTCGCCGACAACCCGGGGCTCGAACGGTCGGTGCACAATCGCTTTCCGTACCTCGAACCACTGAACCACCTCCAGGTGGAGTTGTTGCGCCGATACCGTGCCGGCGACGACAGCGACCAGACCCGCCGCGGTATCCAGCTCACGATGAACGGGCTGGCCACCGCGCTCCGGAACAGCGGTTAGCTGTCCTGCACCGACGCCGCCACGCGACTTTCGGTCCGGGGGAACCGATTGTCGGCCCACTGCGTCAAACGGGGAAAGGGGTCGAAACGGGACAGACCGTGACCCTCTCGAGGTGGAATGGGGTTACAGGATGGGGCGCTGCGCGGGGAAACCTCAGCACTGGCGAGGGGGCTTCGGACAGAGGGGGACGGGCCGGTCGAGCGCGCACCGCGGCGGCCGGATCAGTACCGCATGCCACGTGACGCGGATCGAGGCGGAGAAGGGCCCTCGTCCCTCGGCGACGTTGCCTGCCGAGGACGACGAGGACCCCCACCTGTGAATGGATCAGCTCGGCAGTCGGGATGCGGCCGAAGAATCGAGCAGCCAACGTGTGGCGGTCAGTCCCCGCGCGCCGGAGGCCGGTATCTCCACCGGGGGTGCGCCCGCGACGGCGGCGGCCACGGCCTCGGCTTTGGCTTCCCCGGAGACGACCAGCCAGACTTCGTCGGCGTGTCGCACAGCGGGAAGGGTAAGGGTGATGCGGACGGGCGGCGGCTTGGGGGAGTCGGTCACCGCAACGACGAATCGGTGTTCTTCACGTACCGCGTCGGTGTCGGGGAAGAGGGAGTTGACGTGACCCTCGCCGCCCATGCCGAGGAGATGGACATCGAACACCGGAACCTGCTTGCCGTCGGCGTGCGCGCCCAATACCTGCGCGTAGGCGACCGCAGCTGCCTCCGGGTCGTCGGTGTAGATACCGTCGGACACGGGCATCGTGTGGACCCGGTCAGGGTCGACATCGACGTGGTCGAGGAGCGCGGCCCGCGCCTGCACGTCGTTGCGTTCCGGATCACCGGTGGGCAGAAATCGTTCGTCTCCCCAATAGATGTCGAGTTCACGCCAGTCGATGTCACCGGGATTCTTCCGCACCTCCTCGAGCATCCCGATCCCGGTACCGCCACCGGTCAGAACCACCGACGCCGACCCACGAGATTTCTGGGCGGCGACGACCGTGTCGACGAAACGCCGGGCGGCCGCAGCCACCAGCGTGTCCGTGTCGGGATGGACCTCTACGTGAATGTCACTCATACGTCACCTTCGTCAGGCCGGACAATGCGGCTTCGTAGACCTCGTCGGCATCGAGTCGGCGCAGTTCCTCCGCCAGGCAGTCACGCGTTTCCCGTCGGCCCAGGGCCACCAGCGCGTCCGGTTTCCCGGTCCGCGACAGTGTTGCGGTCGTTCCCGTTTGCGGACGACTGATGGTCAGCGATCCGCCGTCGGCAAAGCTCAATTCCACGAACAGCCGTCCGGTCCTGCGACTCACCGGCATGTCGACCCGGCTCGCCAGCCACCCGGCGATCAGATCGACAGCGGGTTCGTCCACCAGACCCGACACCACCGCGGAGGTGATCGCCGAGTGCGGCGGCTGATCGACCGCGGACGCGAGCAGCGCGCGCCAGTACGTGATGCGACTCCACGCGAGATCTGAGTCACCGGACGTGTACGACGTGAGCCGGCCCTTGATTTCCGCCGTCGGATCGTCGCGGCCTGTGGCGTCGGTGATGCGGCGGATCGCAAGCCTGCCCACGGGGTCCTGTGCAGGAACGGCCGGAGCGATCTCGGGCCACCAGACGACCACAGGTGTGTCCGGCAGGAGGAAGGGGACCACCACGCTGCTTTCGTGATCGGCCAATTCGCCGAAGAGTCGGAGCACGACGACCTCGGATGCGCCGGCGTCGCCACCGACACGGATCTGCGCGTCCAACCGCGGCGCCGCTTCCCGCTCACCGCGGGCCACGACGATCACACGGCAGGGATGTTCCCGGCTCGCCTCGTTGGCGGCATCGATGATGTCCTCGGAGTTGTCGCTGTCGCGCGTGCACACCACGAGGGTGAGCACGCGGCCGAGCGTGACAGCACCGCCGGTCTTACGCAGCTCGACCAGCTTCTTGTTGACCTGGCCGGTGGTAGTCGAGGGAATGTCGATGATCATCTACGGCCTTCTCCATTCGCGGCCGGTGCGGCGCATCATCTCGTCCGCCGAGTGTGGGCCCCACGTTCCGGCCTCGTAGGGTTCCGGTTTGCCTTCCGCGGCCCAGTGCGCGAGTACCGGATCGAGGATCTCCCACGACAGCTCGACCTCCGCATTGACGGGGAAGAGCGACGGCTCACCGAGCAACATGTCCAGAATGAGACGTTCGTACGCTTCCGGAGACGACTCGGTGAAGGCCTGTCCGTAGCTGAAGTCCATGTTGACGTCCCGGACTTCCATGCTCGACCCGGGAACCTTGGACCCGAATCTCATGGTCACACCCTCATCCGGCTGCACCCGGATGACGAGAGCATTCTGGCCGAGTTCCTCCGTCATCGTCTGGTCGAACGGGAGGTGCGGTGCACGCTTGAACACGACGGCGATCTCGGTGACCCGCCTGCCCAGTCGCTTTCCGGTTCGCAGATAGAAGGGCACTCCCGCCCACCGCCGGGTATCGACCTCGAGCGTGATCGCGGCGAAGGTTTCGGTAGTGGAGTCGGTAGCGAAGCCCTCCTCCTCCAGCAGACCGACCACCGGAAGCCCGCCCTGCCAGCCGCCGGCGTACTGGCCGCGGGCGGTGGTTTCGTCGAGCGGCTCCGCGAGCCGGGTTGCTGAGAGAACCTTGATTTTCTCCGCCTGCAGTTCGGACGGTTCGAAACTGATCGGCTCCTCCATCGCGGTGAAGGCGAGGAGTTGAAGGAGATGGTTCTGGATGACGTCGCGCGCCGCCCCGATTCCGTCGTAGTAGCCGGCCCGTCCACCGAGACCGATGTCCTCGGCCATCGTGATCTGGACGTGGTCCACATAGTGGGCGTTCCAGATCGGATCGAACAATTGGTTGGCGAATCGCAGTGCCAGGATGTTCTGAACGGTTTCCTTGCCCAGGTAGTGATCGATCCGGAAGACGGTGTCCTCGGGGAAGACCTGGTTCACGACCGCGTTGAGCTCGCGAGCGCTGTCGAGATCGTGGCCGAACGGCTTCTCGATGACCACTCGTTTCCACTGGCCGTCGTCGGACTGGGCGAGCCCGGCTTCCGACAACTGTTTGAGAACCACCGGGAACGCGGCCGGCGGAATCGCGAGGTAGAACCCGTGATTGCCGCCGGACCCACGTTCGCGGTCGAGCGTGTCGAGGGTGGACGCAAGCTGCGAGAACGATGCCGGGTCGTCGAAGGAGCCTTGCACGAACCGCAGGCCCTCCGACAGCCGATCCCACACATCTTCCCGGAACGGGGTGCGCGAATGCTCGCGGACCGCGTCGTGCACGACCTTGCCGAAATCCTGGTCGTCCCAGTCCCTCCGGGCGAACCCGACGAGGGCGAAGCCGGGGGGGAGGAGACCACGATTGGCCAAGTCGTAGACGGCCGGCATCAGCTTGCGCCGTGCGAGGTCGCCGGTGACACCGAAGATCACCAGCGCACACGGCCCGGCGATGCGCGGTAGGCGCTTGTCCCTACCGTCGCGGAGCGGATTGACCCAATCGTCTGACGCTGCGGGCACCCTCACGAATCAGCTCTTCTGCCCTGCTGTACGGAGCTGCTCCGCCGTGGCCTCGAGCAGCTCGTTCCACGACACCTCGAACTTGTCGACACCCTCGTTCTCGAGGACGAGGAAGACGTCGGTCAAGTCGACGCCGACGGCGGCGATCTTGTCGAAGACCTCCTGCGACGGGGCTCCGGTGCCGGACACCGTGTCACCGGTGATGTCACCGTGGTCGGCGACGGCGTCGAGCGTCTTCTCGGGCATGGTGTTCACCGTGTTCGGTGCCACCAGCTCGGTGACGTACAGGGTGTCGGAGTAGTCGGGGTTCTTGACACCCGTCGACGCCCACAGCGGACGCTGGGGCCGCGCGCCGTCGCCCAGGAGCCCCTGGAACCGCGGCTGGACCTCGAACACCTGCTGGTAGGCCGCGTACGCCAGTCGTGCGTTGGCGAGCGCCGCCTTGCCGCGGAGTTCGAGTGCCTCCGGCGTACCGATCGCCTCGAGTCGCTTGTCGATCTCGGTGTCGACGCGGGAGACGAAGAACGACGCGACCGAGTGAATGCGGGAAAGGTCGTGTCCTGCTGCCTTGGCAGCCTCGAGCCCGTCGAGGTAGGCGCCCATGACGAGTTCGTACCGCTCGACCGAGAAGATCAGGGTGACGTTGACGCTGATGCCTTCGCCGATGACCTTCGCGATGGCGGGGATCCCGGCCTCGGTGGCCGGGATCTTGATGAACACGTTGGGCCGGTCGACGATCTTCCACAGCTCCACCGCTTGCGCGACGGTCTTGTCGGCGTCGTGTGCCAGCCGCGGATCCACCTCGATGGAGACCCGGCCGTCGACTCCGTGGCTCGCTTCGTACTGCGGGGCGAGGATGTCGCAGGCGGCGCGCACGTCGTCGGTGGTGACCGTGCGGATGGTGGCTTCGACGTCGGCGCCGCGCTCGGCCAGCTCGTTGACCTGCGCGTCGTAGACGTGGCCCTTGCTCAGCGCGGCCTGGAAGATGGACGGGTTGGTGGTGACGCCGACGACACTCTTGGTGGCGACGAGTTCGGCCAGGTTGCCGGACTCGATGCGGTCACGCGAGAGGTCGTCCAGCCACACGGAGACCCCGGCCTCGGAGAGCTTCTGAAGATTCGGATTCTGAGTCATGACGTTTTTTTATCCCTTCACTCGGGAGAGCGAGCGCTGTGCGGCCGCGGTGACGGCTTCGTCGGTGAAACCGAACTCGCGGAACAAGGTCTTGTAGTCGGCAGAGGCGCCGAAGTGCTCGATCGAGACGATTTCGCCATCCGAGCCGACGAAGCGGTACCACGGCATCGCGATGCCGGCCTCGACTGCGACGCGGGCCTTGACGGTCGGAGGCAGCACACCGTCCCGGTAGGCCTCGTCCTGTGCGTCGAACCACTCGACGCACGGCATCGACACCACCCGCGTGGGAATGCCCTCGGCCTCGAGGGTCTCGCGGGCGGCCACGGCGATCTGGAGTTCGGAACCGGTGCCGATCAGGATGACCTCGGGAACACCGGAGGAGGCATCGGCGAGGACGTAGCCACCACGGGACACTCCCTCGTAGCTGGTTCCTTCGAGGACGGGCAGATCCTGGCGAGTCAAGGCCAGGCCGGAGGGCGCGCGGGTTGCCTCGTCGGCACCCTTCTCGAGGACGGCCCGCCAGGCGTGGGCGGTTTCGTTGGCATCACCGGGGCGCACCACATTCAGGCCCGGGATGGCGCGCAGCGCGGCGAGGTGCTCGATCGGCTGGTGGGTCGGGCCGTCTTCGCCGAGACCGATGGAGTCGTGAGTCCAGACGTAGGTGACCGGGGTCTTCATGATCGCCGCAAGCCGCACGGCGGGACGCATGTAGTCGCTGAACACCAGGAAGGTGCCGCCATAGGGGCGGGTGGGCCCGTGCAGGGCGATGCCGTTGAGAATCGACCCCATGGCGTGCTCGCGGACACCGAAGTGCAGGGTCCGGCCGTAGGGGTCGGCGTTCCACATCGACGTGGAGATGGAGGCGGGGCCGAACGAGTCGGAGCCCTTGATGGTGGTGTTGTTGCTTTCGGCGAGGTCGGCGGAACCGCCCCAGAGTTCCGGGAGCACCGGTCCGACAGCGTTCAGGACCGCTGCGGACGCCTTGCGGGTGGCGACACCCTTGGGGTCCGGCTCCCAGGTCGGAAGTACGTCGGCCCAGCCGGCGGGCAGGTCGCGACCGGTGAGGCGGTCGAGGAGCTTCTTGCCCTCGGGGGCGCGCACAGCCCACTCGTCGAAGCCGGCCTGCCATTCCTTGTGCGCCTGGGCGCCGCGCTCGACGACCTTGCGGGTGTGCGCGATGACCGCATCGGTGACCTCGAACGTCTTGTCGGGGTCGAAGCCGAGTGCCGTCTTCACTGCGGCAACCTCATCGGCGCCGAGCGCCGCACCGTGGGCGGCACCCGTGTTCATCTTGGTGGGCGCCGGGTATCCGATGATGGTCCGCAGCAGGATCAGTGACGGGCGGTCGAGGACGTCGCGAGCCTTCTGGAGCGCTTCCTCGATCGCGACGACGTTCTCGCCGCCCTCGACGACCTGGACGTGCCAGCCGTACGCCTCGTAGCGGGCGGCGGTGTCCTCGGACAAGGCGATCGCGGTGTCGTCCTCGATGGAGATCTTGTTGTCGTCGTAGATCAGGGTGAGGTTGCCCAGCTGCTGAACGCCGGCGATCGACGACGCCTCGGAGGTCACACCTTCTTCGATGTCACCGTCGGAGGCGATGACGTAGATGTGGTGATCGAACGGGCTCTCACCGGGTGCGGGCTCCGGGTCGAACAGGCCACGTTCGCGGCGAGCCGCCATCGCCATGCCGACGGCAGAGGCCAGACCCTGACCGAGTGGACCGGTGGTGATCTCCACGCCGCGGGTGTGACCGTGCTCGGGGTGTCCCGGGGTCTTCGAGCCCCACGTGCGCAGCTGCTTCAGGTCGTCGAGTTCGAGGCCGTAGCCGGCGAGGTAGAGCTGGATGTAGAGCGTCAGGCTCGAATGCCCACAGGAGAGGACGAAACGATCGCGGCCGATCCAGTCGGCGTCGGTGGGGTCGTGGCGCATGACGCGCTGGAAGAGCGTGTAAGCGAGGGGTGCGAGGCTCATGGCCGTGCCTGGGTGGCCGTTACCCACCTTCTGCACCGCGTCCGCGGCGAGTACGCGGATGGTGTCGACGGCCTTGGTGTCCAGTTCGGTCCAGTCTGCTGGGTGAACCGGTTGCGTGAGGACGTGGATGTCGTCTGTGATCGACACGGGCAGAAGTCTCCTGACATGGGTGAACGTGGAGCCTGAGGATGCGTGAGCCTCTTGTGCCACCCCAGCCTAGTGTGCAGTCCTATCCGGGTCGATTCGGTTCGTGTATTGGGGCGGTCTACCATCGGTTGTAGTAGACCCCGGCTGTCCTTGGGCGGCGTGCGGGCAGACACCGGCTATCAGATGTGGAATTACGCGTGGTGCGAGGAGAGAACGTGCGGACAGGGCATCAGCCGAGCGGACACGGCTTCGGTAGCCCCAGCGCCGCCCCCCGCGTGACCAACACTCGCACGGTGATCGGCCGCGCCACGGGCAAGGTCCTGGCCTATATCGCGCTCACCAAACCGCGGGTCATCGAGCTCCTCCTCGTGGCCACCATTCCCGCGATCCTCCTCGCGGACCGCGGCAACGTCGACATCCTGCTCATCCTGAGCACACTGTTCGGCGGCTGGATGGGCGCGGCGAGCGCGAATGCACTCAACTGCGTCGTCGACGCCGACATCGACAAGGTCATGAAACGCACGGCCCGCCGCCCGCTGGCGCGCGAAGCTGTGCCCACGTCGCACGCCTTCGTGTTCGGCATGACCCTCGGTGTCGCGTCGTTCCTGTGGTTGTGGTGGCGGGCCAATCTCCTCTCCGGGTGCCTGGTCGTTCTCACCATCGCGTTCTACGTGCTGATCTACACGATGGTGCTCAAGCGTCGGACCTGGCAGAACGTCGTGTGGGGCGGCGCGGCCGGCTGCATGCCCGTCATGGTCGGCTGGTCGGCCGTCACCGGCTCGCTCGACTGGGAACCACTCGTCCTGTTCCTCGTCATCTTCTTCTGGACCCCGCCGCACACCTGGGCGCTCGCGATGCGCTACAAGGAGGATTACAAGGCGGCGGGCGTGCCCATGCTCCCGGTCATCGCGACCGAGGAGCACGTCACCAAACAAATCCTGCTGTACAGCTGGGCAATGGTCGTTACGTCCCTTGCGCTGGTACCCGCAGCGGGGGTCGTCTACGCGGCCGTCACCCTCGTCGCCGGCGCCTGGTTCCTTCTGATGGCGCACCAGCTGTATCGCAGCGTGCGAGGCGGAGCGGCCGTAAAGCCGCTCCGGCTCTTCCTGCAGTCCAACAACTACCTGGCCGTCGTCTTCGTCGGTCTGGCTGTCGATTCCGTTCTCGGGCTGCCGACCGTCAGCAGCTTGTTCACCTGATCCGTCCGGTCAGGGCCGAAGCACGATCGACCCCGTCGTCGCCCGTCCCTCCAGATCGCGGTGTGCATCTGCCGCTCGCTCGAGCGGGTATTCGGCACCGACCCGCACTGTCAGCGCGCCGTCCGCCACACCCTCGAAGACGTCGCCCGCTCGCCACACCAATTCCTCGCGGTCGCGGATGTGGTGTGCCAGTGTCGGGCGGGTCAGGAACAGCGAGCCTGCCGGATTGAGCCGTTGCGGGTCGAACGGCGGCACCGGACCGCTCGCGGCACCGAACAGTGCGAGCGTGCCCCGGATGCGAACCGAAGCCAGGCTCGCCTCGAATGTCGAGGCGCCGACGCCGTCGTAGGCGGCCGCGACGCCCTCACCGCCGGTCAGCTCCCGCACCCGGGCGGCGATGTCCTCGTCGTATCGCAGTACTTCCTGCGCGCCCGCGCTCCGGGAAAGCTCTTCCTTCGTATCCGAGGACACCGTCGTGATGACGCGCGCCCCGAGACGGGTCGCGATCTGGGTCAGCAGCAGGCCCACACCACCCGCTCCGGCATGCACCAGCACAATGTCCCCTTCGCGGATGGGGTAAGTGGAGTACGCCAGGTAGTGCGCCGTCATGCCCTGCAACAACGCGGACGCAGCCTGCGATGCCGGCACGACGTCGGGGACGGCGATCGCTGCTGCGGCCGGTACCCGCACCTTTTCGGCGTAACTGCCGGGAGCGGTGCACCAGGCCACTCTGTCTCCGGGCTCGAAGTCCGTCACCTCGGTGCCCACCGACTCCACCACACCGGAGCCTTCGTCACCGGGAATGTAGGGAAGCGTGCGCGGGTAGAGGCCGGACCGGAAGTAGGTGTCGATGTAGTTGATGCCGATCGCCTCGGTGCGAACGAGGAGATCCGTGGGCCCGATCCGGGGTTCGGGGACGTCGGCCGGTTCGAGGACGTCGGGACCACCGAGACGTGAAACCTGTATTGCGCGCATGGTTTCTGTTCTACACGTGCGACCCGCCCGGAACCTGACGGGCAGGTGGCGGCTACCGCCCAGTATTCTCAGGGCATGAGTACCGATACCCACGCCGAAGAGGCGTCTGCCGGCGCGGCGCCTTCACTGCCGTCCCACACGGTCGATGCAATCAAGAAGTTCGTCAGCGAGCACGGTGGATCCGCCAGCGCCGTGATCCAGCCGGTCGGTCTCGCCAGTGTCCGGATCACGCTCGTCGGAGCCGATGGCATCCTCGGCGATCAGTTGGTGAACGATCTGGCGACCGCCAACGCAGTGGTCGCCGCTGTCGACAACGTGACGATCGGCGAATGGGACCGGTCCCTCACCAGCATCGTGACTCCCCGGAAGGGACACTTCCAGAAGATGGCCGGCTGGGTTGCGCGGCAGACGCGATTCCCCAAGGCGCGTAACGAGCGTTAGACGCTTGCAGTCGCGGGCTGCGGAACGTGCTCCCTGGTGCGTCCCGCAGCCCACACCGCGGCCGTGGCTGCGGTGCACAGCCCAGCCCCGGCCACATGGAAGGCGACGAGGGCGGCGGGAACGTCTGTAAAGAACTGCACGACTCCGATCAGTGCCTGCGCCACCACGAGGGCGAGCAGGACCTGTAGTCGGACCTTCACCGTGCGGTCGGCCCCCACGGCATAGAGGCCGAAGCACAGGCCGACCAGCAGGGCCAGGTAGCCGACCAGCAACTGCGAGTGCAGGTGTACGAGGGTGACGATCTCGACCTCGAGGCGGGGAACGACGCGATCCAGGCTCTTGTCGCCAGCGTGCGGGCCGGCCCCGGTGACGAGGGTTCCGGCGACCAGCACTCCGGCCAGCGCGACACCGGACAGTGCCGTGAGCCACCTCAGCGGCGCGGGAATCACGGCGATGACGTGGCCGTCGTCGGGTTCGGAGATTTTGGCATACATCACGGTGGCCACCCAGACCATCGCCATGGAGGCGAGGAGATGCACTGCGACCGTCCACCAGAGCAGGCCGGTCAAGACGGTCACGCCGCCGATGACGGCTTGCACCACCGTGCCGAGCGGCATGAGCCAGGCGTACACAAGCACTTCCTTGCGGCGGCGTGCGCGAGTCACTGCCAGGACGATCAGTGCGGCGGCGACCACGACGACGAAGGTGAGCATCCGGTTGCCGAATTCGACGGCCTGATGGAGCACCGCGACCTCACCGTGCCCGACCGGGACGAAACTTCCCGGAAAGCACTGCGGCCAGGTGGGGCAACCGAGGCCTGAGGCCGTCACCCGTACTACGGCGCCGGTGACGGCGATTCCACCCTGCGTGAGGATCACCGCGAAGGCGATGACACGCTGCACGGCGAGCGACGGAAGTGGGAGTCGGTCGACCAGGCTCAGAAACCCGCGAGATAGCACGATGTCGATGGTAGAGGGCGATCAACTACACGCTGTCGTTGGGCTGGGGGGTCGAGAACTCGATTCATCTCGCGTCCGCTTTCGCGCGGCATCTCGGTGACGGCGAACTACTCCGCGCGTATCCGCAGTATGCCGGTCACGGTGCCCTGCCAGAAGTCGCCGGTGTCGGTGACGAGACCGGACATCTGGAGGGTGTCGTTGACGGCTGTGCCCGGCAGTGGACTGGTGTGCTCGAGCGACCCGTCGGCGGGATCGATCACGGCGAAGGAGAAGCCGTCCAGCGGTGTGGTGACCGCAGGACCTTCACGGATCACCGTGTACAGGTGACCGTCGCCGGTCGAGAGGCGGGGGACCGCAGCGCTGCGGACGTCGTTGCTCCATACCTCGTGACAACCGATGGGATCGATGTCGATTCGGGCCATACCCCCGGTGAAGGGTGCACTCGCGGGTTCGGCCGGACCGACACCGTCGGGAACCACCGGATACGGGTAACCGTAGGTTCCGGCCACGTACACCGAGTTGCCGACACCGACAGGAGAGTTCTCGCTTCCGCCGGGATCGGCCAGCACGGGCAGGGTGCACACCTCGTCGCCGGACTCGGTGTGGAACACGCGCAGCTGCGCGCGGGGCTGGGCGTTGTCCACGATCGCGACGAAATCGCTGCCGGTGGACGGCCCGAAGTAGGTGGGAGTGGAACCGGTACCCCAGCTCAGCTGACCCGGGTTGCGGGAGCCGCCTCGGTCGTAGTCGCGCCGCCAGTCGAGGTGAAGGTCACCGTCCCGGAAGGACCATTGGTACAGCGCGTGTGTGCTGGCCACGGCGGTTCCGGCGGGTGAGCTGGAGATGCTGTTCTGTACCTCCTCGCCGGCGGGAAGGGCGCGAGCATGGGCGATGCCTGCGCGGTCCACCGCACCGACCACTCCGCCTCCGGTGGCGAACCACACGTTGCCGTTCCAGTCGGGCGTCAGGCCGGTCACGTTGTCGCCCGGGGGGACGCTGCCGGACAGGTCGACCCGGGAATCAACGGTCAGCCGCCAGGCGCCGCCGGCGTCCCTCGAGTGGCCGAGTCGTAGGAGTTGCCGGTTACCGTCGACCACGACCAGGCGATTGTCGTTGTCGAGATACGCGTAGACGCCGCCGAGGAGACTTCCTTTCGCGAGTTCGAATCGAGCGAGCGAGCGACCGAATGGTGCAGCCGGGGCCACCGGGTCGATGAGGTGAACCGTGGGAACCTGCCCGGCCACTGCGGTGCAGAGTGCGACGACGAGCCGATCGGACCCCTGGAGCAAGGTCGGGCAGGCCGATACCAGCGGATACGCGGAGAGCGAATGCCGACCGGTGCCGGGGCCTGGAAGCGGGGTGACGTCGGTGGAACCGGCGTCACCATGCATGGTCGAGGTGCCTGCTGGGCCCAGATACGGATTCGGTGGGGCCGGCGGCCCCCAGTGAGGTGCGGAACCGGCGGGCGGAGCGACACAGGCCAGCAGCGCACCCAGCACCACGAGAACTGTCGCAGCGGAACGGGCCCGACCTGAGATTCGGCGCGCGAACATCCTCATGTGAACCGAAACGTCCTCGCCGCGAGAACCCCGGCGGCGACGCCCCATACCAGGAGAACGATGACGCTGACTCCGTCGATCGCTCCCCTGAGCGCGGCGTCCAACGCCAGGGCCAGAGCGCCGGACGGGATCAGCCTGGCGCCTGTGTGAAGGAACACGGAGAGCTCACCGGTGACGAAGACGACGCTTCCCACGCCGACCATGATGAACCACAGAATATTCGCCAACGCCAGAACGATCTCGGCCCGCAGCGTTCCGCCCAGGAGTAGCCCCATGGCGGCGAAGGTCACCGTGCCCAGCGCGATGACCACCGCCCCGAGTGCCAGACCCCACACGCTCGGCCGCCATCCGAGGGCGGCGCCGATCGCACCCAGCAGAACCGACTGCAGTGCCACGACGAGGACGACCGCGGCGCTTTTTCCCGCGATGATTCCCCAGGTCGGAAGGGGAGTGGCGCCCAACCGCTTGAGGGCGCCGTAGCGGCGGTCGAAGCCGACGGCGATTGCCTGGCCTGTGAAGGCGGTGGACATGACGGCCACCATCATCACAGCCGGGACCACCTTGTCGACCCGGGTCGCTCCGAGGTCACCGATAGGAAGTAGACACAGACCGACCAGCAGGGTGATCGGAATGAACATCGTCAGCAGAAGCTGTTCGCCGTTGCGCAGCAGAAGTTTCAGTTCGAGAGCGGTTTGTGCTCGAAGCATGACTGCGGCCGCGCTGGGACGCGGATCGGGGGAAAAAGTGCCCGGCGCGAATCGGTTGTCCGTCAGACGGTCGCTGGCGTTCATGGTCATCCCCTCAGTTCCCGGCCGGTCAGTTCGAGGAACACGTCTTCGAGACTGCGCTGGTCGACCCGGATGTCATGGATCAATGCGCCGAGATCAGCGCACCAGGAGGCGACCGCGGCCACCACCGCCGGATCGATCGGACCCTCCACAAGGTAGGTCCCGGGTGTGGACTCGAAGACACGGAACGTGTCCGGAAGTGTGAGCCGGGCGAGATCGAGGCCGGCCGGCGCGGTAAGGCGGAGCTGACCCTCGGCGCCGCGGCTCGTCACCTCGCTGGGCGTGCCGGCCGCCACGACCGACCCGTGGTCGATGATGACGAGTTGATCCGCGAGTTCTTCGGCTTCGTCCATGACGTGCGTCGTCAACAGCACACCGACTCCATCGCGGCGCAGGGCGTCGATGAGTTCCCACACCATCAGCCTCGCCTGGGCGTCGAGCCCGGCGGTCGGTTCGTCGAGGAATACCAGTTCGGGGCGACCGACCAGGGCACACGCCAACGACAACCGTTGCTGCTGCCCACCCGACAACCGGCGGTACGGGGTACGACGGGAATCCTCGAGACCCAGGCTGCGCAACAGCCAGTCGGGGTCGAGCGGATCCGCGGAGTAAGCGGCGACGAGGTCGAGCATCTCCCCGGCCCGCGACCCCGGGTAGGCGCCGCCACCTTGCAGCATCACGCCGATCCGTGCGCGAACCTTCCCCGCGTCGGCGATCGGGTCGAGGCCGAGTACCTGGACGCGTCCACTGTCAGGCCGGACGAAGCCCTCACACATCTCGACCGTAGTGGTCTTGCCTGCCCCGTTCGGACCCAGCAACGCAACGACCTGCGCCTGTTCGACGAGCAGATCGAGGTTGTTCACTGCCCGCACGCCGTCGAAGGTCTTCACCACGCCTTCCAGGCGTACAGCGGGTTGCGCCGATCCGGGCGTTCGCGAGGTCACGGGGAATCAGCGTAAGCCTTGGCCTGGTGTGACCCGGCCGGTGCCCCGGCTTTCGGCGTCCGCGCCTGCGGCGGGCTGTCGGAGTGTGTCAGCGACGGCGCGGACAGGTTCCGGCCCGACACGCCAGGGCAGCCGGTTGCGCGTGATGACGATCAAAGTTCCCGCCGTGAACACGGTCGCGATGGCCGCCTGGACGATGACGAACGGCTGGTACTCGCCGCCGTTGGGCATCAGGATGACGCTGACCACCGAGGAGAACGCAATGGCAGGCACCCGGAAGGCCGGTGCCGTCGCCCACGCCGCGAGCGGGAGGACTGCCCACAGGAGATACCAGGGCTGGACCACCGGGAACAGCAATACCACCGCCCCGAGCGACACACCGAGTGCGCCGACCGGGTGAATGCGCCCCATGAGGACGGCCACCAGCATGCGGAGCGTGATGAACGCGGCCACTACCGACGCGATCGGCCGAGTGAGACTCAACACCGCGGTCGTGTGGTCGCCGAGGCCGAGGAGGACCCCGGCGAGTCCGGTGCCCAGGCCGAGAAGGGTGGGGATCGACATCCAGCTGCGAACCGCATTCGCCGTCCCGAGCGTGTGGACCCACCCGATCCCGAGCCCGCTGGATGTGCTGATGGCGAGTGTGACGACGAGTGCGACGCCGCCGAGCAGGGCTGCCGCGGTGAGTACCGCTCGCAGGTTCGCACCCCAGCGCCGCGCCAACGCCATCCCGACGAAGCCCAGTGCCAGCAGGGACGGGATCTTGATCGTCGACGACAGGGCGATGAGCGCCGCTCCCGACAGCAGCAGTAGTAGCGATCGGCCACGAATCGGTCCGGCGTGTTCGATGGACCGCAGCGCGAGTTCGATGCCGGCGAGCATCAAGCCGAGCATCAAGGCCTCGTTGTGGATGCCGGCGACGAGGTGGAACAGCAGGAGTGGATTGGCCGCGCCCAGCCACAACGCGCTCACCTCGGCGACGCCGCAGCGCCGCGCCAGCCGCGGCAGTGCCCACACGATCATCGCTACGCCGGCCAGTGCGAGCAGCCGGTGCAGGAAGATGCCGGCGACGATGTTGTCATCGGTCAGAGCACTGATTCCCCGGCCCATCCAGAGGAACAGGGGACCGTACGGTGCGGGGGTGTCGCGCCAGATGGTGGGAACGGTCCGGGTGAGGACGTGGTCGACGCCGAGTGCGCCCGCCGGACCGATGGCATACGGATCGAGCCCCCGTGACGCAATCTCACTCTGCGCGAGGTAGGAGTAGACGTCCTTGCTGAACATCGGGGGCGCCACGGACAGTGGAATCACCCACAAGAGCAGGGTGCGATCGAGTTGCGAGCGGTTCAACCGCCGGACCGGACCCGACTGCAGGTTGCCGATCGCGAATCGCCCCAGCAGCAGCCACGCGAGGACGATCATCACGGTTCCGGTCATGGTCAGTGTCAGTGCGACACTCGGGATTCTCGCCGGAAGGCCGATGAATCGCAGCCCTTGCACTGGGTTCTGCAACACCGGTTGGGCGCCGGCGCCGAGCGCACCCACCGCCATCAACACGGCCCCGGTGGCGCCGAATCTGCGGATTCCGCGCAGCTGTGCGGTCTCCTGCGCGTTGAGTCCGGCGGTTTCCACCTCGTCACCGTGGAGAACGGCCGCGACGGACGGGCGCGGCGACCGGCCGTCGATTCCCAGTGCCCGGCGTCCGAATGCGGTGGAGTGTCGGAGAGCGACGCGAGCCGCGCGGATCGGCTGGACGCGGGACGAGTCCGGGTTCTCGGGGATCTGCGGCACACAGGAAGCGTAGCGGTGGTTCGAACACAGTTCGTCCGGCCAATATTCCCGCCGGGAACGGGTACATAATCACAGGTGTAAGGCAGGGCACCCTTAGTAGACCTGCGATCGGAATTCCGTCACACTGGTGTTGTGAAAACGGATGCGACCACTCGAGCGAGCAAGGAAAGCGCTGTTCAGGCGCGTTCCTCTGCGTTGCCGGCCGGCACCGCATCTCCCGTCGCCGCCGGCCACGAAGGTCACACCAGGGCGGCCGTGGTGAAACTCTTGCTCGAGGATGGGCCCATTACGGCGTCGGAGATCGGCACTCGGCTCGGTCTCAGTGCTGCGGGTGTCCGTCGCCACCTCGACGCGCTGCTGGAGTCGGGCGAGGCCCGGGAAGCGTCCGCAGGTGCGGCACGCCATCGTGGTCGCGGACGCCCCGCCAAATACTTCCAGATCACCGCCAAGGGTCGCGGGCGGCTCGGCCACGCCTATGACGATCTTGCCGGTGCAGCGATGCGTCAACTGCGCGAAGTTGGTGGAGATGCTGCGATCACCGACTTCGCCCGGCGCCGCGTCCAGGCAATCGTCGGTGAGGTCGAGCCCGCCTCCGCTCAGACTCCCGAGGATCTCGAACAGACCGCGGATGCCATTGCGGATGCGTTCACGAGCGCCGGATTCGCGGCGTCCACGCGCCCGGTCGGAAACGGTGTCCAGATCTGCCAGCACCACTGCCCGGTCTCGCATGTCGCCGAGGAGTTCCCCGAATTGTGCGACGCCGAGCAGGAAGCGTTCGCGCAATTACTGGGCACGCACGTTCAGCGGCTCGCCACCATCGCGAACGGTGATTGCGCCTGCACGACGCACGTTCCACTCGTACCGCCGGCGGGGCCGAAATAGTGCCGCCGATACACCCCATAGCCACCGATCCCCGGCGACCAGCCCTCGCCGGTCACGTAACAAGACTCCGGAAGGAGCTCGCATGACCGTCACATCAGACCAGGTGACATCCGCTGCGTCGGCAAATGCCGAACCGCTCACGCAGGAAGAGACCATCGCCTCGCTCGGGCATTACGGGTACGGCTGGTCCGATTCGGACGCGGCAGGTGCCAGCGCCAAGCGCGGTCTGTCCGAGGACGTCGTGCGCGACATCTCCGCGAAGAAGAGCGAGCCCGACTGGATGCTGGACGTCCGCCTGCGCGCGCTGAAGACCTTCGACAAGAAGCCGATGCCGAACTGGGGTTCCAACCTCGAGGGCATCCACTTCGACAACATCAAGTACTTCGTGCGCTCGAGCGAGAAGCAGGCCGAGAGCTGGGAAGACCTGCCCGAGGACATCAAGAACACGTACGACAAGCTGGGGATCCCCGAGGCTGAGAAGCAGCGCCTCGTGGCGGGTGTCGCAGCACAGTACGAGTCCGAGGTGGTGTACCACTCGATCCGTGAAGACCTCGAGTCGCAGGGTGTCATCTTCCTCGACACCGACACCGGATTGAAGCAGCACCCCGAGCTCTTCCGTGAGTACTTCGGCACGGTCATTCCCGCCGGTGACAACAAGTTCTCCGCCCTGAACACGGCCGTCTGGTCGGGTGGATCGTTCATCTATGTGCCGCCGGGCGTGCACGTGGACATCCCGCTTCAGGCGTATTTCCGTATCAACACGGAGAACATGGGCCAGTTCGAGCGAACACTGATCATCGTCGACGAAGGTGCGTCGGTGCACTATGTCGAGGGTTGCACTGCGCCCATCTACAAGTCGGATTCTCTGCACTCCGCCGTGGTCGAGATCATCGTGAAGAAGGGCGGCCACTGCCGCTACACGACCATCCAGAACTGGTCGAACAACGTCTACAACTTGGTGACCAAGCGCACCAAGGTGGAGGCCGGCGGATCCATGGAATGGGTCGACGGCAACATCGGCTCCAAGGTCACGATGAAGTACCCGGCCGTGTGGATGATGGGCGAGCACGCTCGTGGTGAGGTTCTCTCCGTGGCGTTCGCGGGAGAGGGACAGCACCAGGACACCGGTGCGAAGATGCTCCACCTCGCGCCGCACACGTCGTCCACCATCATCAGCAAATCGGTGGCTCGCGGCGGTGGACGTGCGTCCTACCGCGGACTCGTTCAGGTCAACAAGGGAGCGTACGGGTCCAAGTCGACCGTCAAGTGTGACGCGCTGCTGGTCGATCAGATCAGCCGTAGCGACACCTACCCCTACGTCGACATCCGCGAGGACGACGTGACGATGGGCCACGAGGCGACCGTCTCCAAGGTGAGCGACGACCAACTGTTCTACCTCATGAGCCGCGGGCTGACCGAGGACGAGGCCATGGCAACCGTGGTGCGCGGCTTCGTCGAGCCGATCGCCAAGGAGCTCCCGATGGAGTACGCCCTGGAACTGAACCGCCTGATCGAACTGCAGATGGAAGGGGCGGTGGGTTAGTGACCACGCCAGAAACCGGTGTTGAGAAGCTTGGCGTCGAAGGCGCTGTCGCGGGAGAGAATCCGCGGATAGAGCGAACCGCGACCGGCTCGCCGATCGTCAACAAGGGTGAGGTTTTCACCTCCTTCGACGTCAAAGCCTTCGAAGTTCCGGGGGGTCGCGACGAGGTCTGGCGATTCACTCCGCTGCGTCGCCTGCGCGGGTTGCACGACGGAACGGCCGTAGCGAACGGTGCCGTCACGGTTGATGTCGCGGGTCCGGACACGGTGCAGGTCGAGACCGTCGGCCGAGACGATTCCCGGCTCGGCAAGGCAGGCGTGCCCGCCGACCGTGTCGCCGCGCAGGCGTACTCGGGATTCGAGTCGGCCACCGTCGTGACCGTCGGCCGTGAGGTCGAGGTTCCCGAGACGATCAACATCACGGTCACGGGTCCCGGTGAAGGCAACGTGGCGTTTGGTCACCTGCAGATCCGGCTCGAGGCGTTCGCCAAGGCCACTGTCGTGCTCGACCAACGGGGCAGCGGAACCTTCGCCGAGAATGTGGAGTTCATTCTCGGCGACAGCGCCCGCCTCACCGTTGTCGCCGTGCAGGACTGGGCCGACGACGCCGTCCACGTGGCAGCGCACCACGCGCGCCTCGGGCGCGATGCGGTGCTGCGGCACAACGCGGTCAGCCTCGGTGGAGACCTGGTGCGACTGTCCGCAACCGTCAAGTACGACGGTCCCGGTGGCGACGCCGAACTGCTCGGCCTGTACTTCGCCGATGCCGGACAGCACTTCGAGCAGCGCCTGCTGGTGGATCATTCACAGCCCCACTGCAAGTCGAATGTGGTGTACAAGGGTGCGCTGCAGGGCGACCCGAACTCGGGCAAGCCCGACGCGCACACCGTGTGGATCGGCGACGTGCTGATCCGGGCAGCTGCCGAGGGTACGGACACGTTCGAGCTGAACCGCAACCTCGTCCTCACCGACGGAGCGCGAGCCGACTCGGTCCCGAACCTCGAGATCGAGACCGGCGAGATCGTCGGTGCCGGGCACGCGAGTGCCACCGGTCGATTCGACGACGAGCAGCTGTTCTACCTCCGCGCCCGGGGTATCCCGGAAGACCAGGCGAGGCGACTCGTCGTGCGTGGGTTCTTCCACGAAATCATCAACAAGATCGCCGTCGCCGAGATCCGCGAGCGTCTCGAAGCCGCCGTCGAGGCCGAACTCGCCGCTGTCGGCGTCTGACGCGGCTCGACCACTACTGCCCATTTCTTCGAAGGATTCCCATGTCTACCCCTGACGCTTCCCCCGAAATCTCCGTCCTGGAAATCAAGGACCTCCACGTCGACGTTGCGAACACCGACGAGAACGCGGAACCCATCAACATCCTCAAGGGCGTCAACCTGACGGTGCGCTCCGGCGAGACCCACGCGATCATGGGGCCCAACGGCTCCGGCAAGTCGACGCTGTCCTACGCCATCGCGGGGCACCCCAAGTACCAGGTGACCTCCGGGTCGATCACCCTCAACGGTGAGAACGTCCTCGAGATGACCGTCGACGAGCGTGCCCGCGCCGGCCTGTTCCTCGCCATGCAGTACCCGGTCGAGGTTCCCGGAGTGTCGATGTCCAACTTCCTTCGCACCGCGGCCACCGCCGTGCGCGGCGAGGCGCCGAAGCTGCGCCACTGGGTGAAGGAAGTCAAGGAGGCTCTCACCGAGCTCGACATCGACCCGTCCTTCGGGGAGCGCAGCGTCAACGAAGGGTTCTCGGGTGGCGAGAAGAAGCGCCACGAGATTCTGCAGCTCGGTCTCCTGAAGCCGAAGATCGCGATTCTCGACGAGACCGACTCCGGCCTCGACGTGGATGCACTGCGCGTCGTCTCCGAGGGAGTCAACCGCTACAAGGAGCGCGACCACGGCGGAATCCTGCTCATCACGCACTACACCCGCATTCTGCGGTACATCAAGCCCGAGTACGTGCACGTGTTCGTCGGCGGACGTGTCGTCGAGTCGGGCGGGCCGGAACTGGCAGACGAGCTCGAGGCCAACGGCTACGAGCGCTTCACCCAGGCTGCCGCAACGCAAGGAGCATAAACGCTGATGACCACCTCGGTGAGCGTGTTCGACGTCACCAGGATCCGGGAGGATTTCCCGATCCTGGCTCGAACGGTGCGCGACGGAAAACCGCTGGTGTACCTCGATTCGGGCGCGACATCGCAGCGCCCGACTCAGGTGCTCGACGCCGAGAGGGAGTTTCTGACGACCTGTAATGCGGCGGTGCACCGCGGCGCGCACCAACTCGCGGAGGAGGCCACCGATGCCTACGAGAACGCGCGTGCGGCCATCGCGGCGTTCGTCGGTGCAGACAGCGACGAATTGGTGTTCACCAAGAACGCGACGGAGTCGCTGAACCTCGTCACGCACGTGCTCGGTGACGACCGTTTCGATCGGCACGTCGGACCGGGCGACGAGATCGTGATCACCGAACTCGAACACCACGCGAACCTTGTGCCCTGGCAGGAACTTGCCCGGCGCACGGGCGCGACGCTGCGCTGGTACGGAGTCACCGACGACGGCCGGATCGATCTGGACTCCCTCGAGTTGACCGAGGCCGTCAAGGTCATCGCGTTCACGCACCAGTCGAATGTCACGGGAGCAGTCGCGCCGGTCGAGGAGCTGGTCCGGCGTGCCCGCGCCGTCGGCGCTCTCGTCGTGCTGGACGCATGTCAGTCTGTGCCGCACATGGCTGTCGACTTTCATGGGCTCGGTGTCGACTACGCGGCGTTCTCCGGTCACAAGATGCTCGGGCCTTCCGGGGTGGGCGTTCTCTACGGCAGGCGCGAGTTGCTCAACGCGATGCCGCCGTTCATCACCGGCGGATCGATGATCGAGACCGTCACCATGGAGCGCACGACATACGCGCCACCGCCGCAGCGGTTCGAGGCGGGCGTGCCCATGACGTCGCAGGTAGTCGGTCTCGGCGCAGCGGTGCGCTACCTCGAGGACATCGGGATGGACGCCGTCGCGGCGCACGAGCACACGCTCGTCGAAGCCACGCTCGAGGCTCTCGGAGCCATCGACGGAGTACGGATCATCGGTCCGACCTCGTCAGCGGACCGGGGTGGCGCCGTCTCATTCGTGGTCGACGGGATCCACGCACACGACCTCGGTCAGATTCTCGACGACGAGGGCGTGGCCATCCGCGTCGGACACCATTGCGCGTGGCCACTGCACCGGAGGTTCGGAGTCGCGGCCACCGCCCGTGCGTCGTTCGCCCTGTACAACACACTCGACGAGGTCGCGGCGCTGGCTACTGCGATCCGTCGAGCGCAGGACTTCTTCGGGGAGGCGCCCGCGTGAGAATGGAACAGATGTACCAGGAAGTGATCCTGGACCATTACAAGCATCCACACGGTCGCGGCCTGCGGGAGCCGTTCGGTGCGGAGGTGCACCACGTAAACCCCACGTGCGGCGACGAAGTGACTCTGCGGGTGCACGTGACCGACGACGGCACGGTCGCCGACGTGTCCTACGACGGCCAGGGTTGTTCCATCAGCCAGGCATCCACTTCCGTTCTCACCGATCAGGTCGTGGGAATGCCGGTGGACCGGGCGTTGCAGACGGTCGCGGCGTTCAGCGAGATGGTCGGCAGTCGCGGTACCGTCGAGGGAGACGAGGACGTCCTCGGTGACGGCATCGCCTTCGTCGGCGTCTCGAAGTACCCGGCCCGCGTCAAATGCGCGCTGCTGGGATGGATGGCATTCAAGGACGCCGTTGTTCAGATTGTGGCCGACCAGGATTCGGTCGCGACAGAAGACGGCGAACCAGCTCGAATCGGAGGACAGGCATCATGAGCGAGACGCAGACCCCGGAAACGGATGTCGCTGCCGGAACGGAGCAGCCGACTGCCGACCAGGCCGAGAAAACCTCCACCGCAGGGGTGGTTCCCGCCCCTGAGCGGCTCGAGGAACTCGAGGAGGCGATGCGCGACGTCGTCGATCCGGAGCTCGGCATCAACGTCGTCGATCTGGGACTCGTCTACGGCATCACCGAAGACGAGGACGTGGTCATTCTCGACATGACCCTCACCTCGGCGGCGTGCCCGCTGACCGACGTCATCGAGGATCAGGCGCGTGGCGCACTCGTGCGCAGCGGCTTGTGCAACGACTTGCGGATCAACTGGGTGTGGCTGCCGCCGTGGGGTCCGGACAAGATCACGGAGGACGGGCGCGAGCAACTACGCGCTCTCGGCTTCACCGTCTGACGGTACCGCCACACACATGCAGGGCCCGGCGAGAAGATCTCGCCGGGCCCTGCATGTGTGTGCCCGTTCAAGCGCGCTTGCGTTCCGAGGCAGTGGACTTCGACGCGGTCTTCTTGGCGGCGGTCTTCGCAGGGGCTTTCTTGGCAGGCTTCTTCTTCGCGGGAGCCGCTTTCTTGCCGGCGGCGTCGACACTGCGTTGTAGCGCTGCTACCAGGTCGACCACCTCGGCGTCTTCACCGGCCTTCTCGGTTTCCGCGACGGGAATGACTTTCTTGCCACCCGAGCTGATCATCTCGTCCAGCAGTTCCCGTAGCTGAACCTGGTAGTCGTCGGTGAACTCGGTGGGATCGAAATCCTCGGCCATGCTGTCGACCAGCGTTTCCGCCATCGCCAGTTCTTTCGCCTTCGGCTTGTCGACGTTGTCGAGCGACGGAAAGGACGCTTCACGTACTTCGTCGGGCCACAGCAGCGTCTGAATGACCAGGACGCCGTCCCGGGAGCGCATCGCCGCCAGACGAGTGCGTTGACGCAGCGTGAAGTGCACGAGCGCCGTACGGTCGCTTTCGGAGAGCGCGGTCGCCAGCAGCACGTACGCCTTCGGTGAGCTGGAATCCGGTTCGAGATAGTAGCTCTTCTCGAACAGAATGGGATCTATCTGGTCGGTGGGCACGAATTGCAAAACCGGAATTTCGTGTTTCTCGGCGGCAGGAAGCTTCCCGAAATCGTCGTCCGTGAGGACTACTCGGACACCGTCGTCTGAATCGTAGGCCTTGTCGATATCGGCGTACTGAACGACATTGCCGCATTCAGTGCACACCCGGTTGTATTTGATCCGCCCGCCGTCCTTGGCATGGACCTGGTGAAACTTGATGTCGTGATCCTCGGTTGCCGAATACACCTTGACCGGCACGTTGACGAGACCGAACGCTATCGAGCCCTTCCATATCGACCGCATGCGTTCCATAATGGTCCCCTTTCAGACTTCGCGCGACACTTCATCGAACTTCCCGGTGAAGCGCCGAGCGCAGCATTGCACCGCGAATATCCGCGGACGAAGCGAGGAACATGCGTCGCATGGCCGACAACGTCGCGGCCGGATGTGCACGGTCGGACAGATAGGCCGCCTGCACATGCGCGGGAAGATCGAAAAAATGCTCGAAGAATTCCGGTACCGATTCCGGGTTGAGCTGGAGGAGTGCGCGTAGCCCGATCGACCGCAGCGACGCCACTGTTCGTGCCCTCCAGGGCCAGAGCCGGCCCGAGGTGCCGTCCACGAGGTCGCGGGTCAGGGCGTCCGCGCAACTGAGCGACGCGGCAACGCTGTAACCGGTGCCCGGATGCATCAAGCCTGCGCGGGCGCCGAAACGCACCTGCCCCGATCCCGCCGTACGGCTGGCGTCGTGGGGCGGTTCGACCGCGAACCGGACGCGTTCCACGTCGGAGCGTGACGGAACGGAAACTCCGCGGTGTCGCAGCCGCCGGTGGAGCCTTGTCGCGAGCTCCGACACCGGTAGAGCCGGACGGCCGACGAGACATGTTTCCTCGAGAAGGAACCGATCGGCGGACAGCGGCACTGCGTAGAGAAAGGACGGCGGATCTGACGGCGAGGTGCCGTTGTCGGTGCGCCAGTCCATGAACAGGGCGTGCTCGCCGTCCAGAGCGCCGGCGGCCGTGCCGGTGTCGACTACAACGCCGTACGCGGTCTGCTGGGCCAGGTCGGGGCTGTCCCCGGTGCCCCGCGCGTCCACCACCACGCGCGCTGTCACGGTCGTCCCGTCACCGAGGAACACGGCAGTGGGGGAGAGGTCGACGGCTCTACCTGCGATTACGGTCGCTGTTCCGTCTGACAGCATTGACTGCAGCATCGGTGTATTCAAGACACAGTAGGTGCGACATATCGACTGCCGACGCGTAGTCCATGCCGTCGGAAGCCTGGTCCGGGTAGCGATCGCCGCTTCCGGCAACCAGTGGGGGAGTTCGTCCTCCCATGCGCCGTAGGTCGCGGTCCAACTACGGCGGGGGTGGGGGTCGATCGCCACCACGGCGAGGCCACGGAGTGCGGCCCGGTGGGCGAGTGCGCGGCCGGCAGGGCCGAGCCCGACGATCGCGACGTCCCAGTTCGGCGGATGCGATGCTGCTGCCACGATGACCAGCTTTTCACGAACATGGAGGTAGACGTGCTTCCGAGTCCGACCAGGACGGAAACGCACAATTATCCGAATTCGGGCAGATGTGCGGCATAGACGCGGGGCAGTAGTGGCACCCCTCCAGCATCACTGCACCCCACGTACATCACCGGTCCGAAAGGCCATTGCCGGTGCCGAACCTGAAATGGGGGAGGCCGAACGCCCCACGCGCTGCATTGCCGGCGGGGTAGGGGAGTCGGCAGTGCAGTAGTCGCGCCGCCGTGATAGCCGGCCCTTTGCGCTTCCCGGGCGTCGGCACGGCGAGCGCAAGAAGGCATTCCCGCGGAGGTAACTCCGTGGGATCCACGATACGACTCGGAACGGGACGGAACACTGGAATATCCAGAATTTAGTCCATGGTCCGTTATTCCTGCAACATCGTCATCACCCTCAGAACCCAGTTTCTGACTCGACGTACTACCGCCAGCATCAGCACAAGACAGCCGACCAGGTCTGTCCGCGCGGGCGGAGTCGATCTGCACTCGGAGATGTGGGGACTGCGATCGGCCTACGCCGTGCGCACCTACGGAATGCTGACGTCGTGGGGGAGATGTACCGGCACCGATCTGATGGGCTACATCGAGCCGGTAGCGAGGAGACCGCCGTCGACGCGGACGGTTTCACCGGTGATCCAGGCTGCGGCAGGTGAGACGAGAAATGCTACGAGGGCCGCGACGTCTTCGGGTGTGCCGAGCCGCTTCATCGGATAGCCGGCGGACACCTGCTGTTCGCCGGCGGCGACGAGCGCGGCGGCGAACTGCGTTTTGACGATTCCCGGCGCCACGGCGTTGACGCGGATACCGGGCCCGAGTTGCCACGCGAGTTCTTCGGTGAGCCGGATGAGCGCAGCCTTGGACGCGCCATACGCAGCGATTACGCCGGTGGAACGAATGCCCGCGACGCTGGCGAGATTGACGATGGCGCCGCCGTGCCGGCCCATCCAGGCGCGGTGTGCTTCCTGCACGTAGCCGAGCGCGGCTACCACGTTGATGTCGAAGATCTTGCGGACGGCGTCGAGGTCGGCGTCCATGAGCGAGCCGAACACGGGATTGATGCCGGTGTTGTTGACGAGTATGTCGAGTGAGCCGAATTGTTCGACTGCAAGCGCAACGGCTGCGGTCCGCGCTGCGGCGTCGCCGGCGTTGCCCGGGTAGGTAGCGACCCTGCCGGTGTGACCCAGGGCCCGCAGTTCCCGAGCTGCGTCCTCCAGCGGTTCCGGTTTGCGGGCGGTGATCACGACGTCGGCGCCGCGGCCGAGCAGCTCTGCCGCGATCGCCTTGCCGATTCCCCGGCTCGCGCCCGTCACGAGGGCGGTGAGTCCGTGTAGATCCGCCGAGGAGTTCACTCCTGTGTCCGTAGCCATGGGCGAACGTTAGCGGAATCACTGGTACGCGTGTTCTAGCTGGGTAGAAGCTCGAGGTAAAATCGGGGGTTCGTGCGTTCTGTGCGCGTATTTCTCATCGAAATGTGAGCTTTTCCTAGGAGTCTTGTTGATCACCGCTACCGACCTGGAAGTTCGAGCCGGAGTGCGGACGTTGCTGTCTGCGCCCGGGCCGGCCTTGCGGGTGCAGCCCGGCGACCGGATCGGTCTGGTCGGCCGTAACGGTGCCGGTAAGACGACGACGCTTCGCATCCTCGCCGGGGAGGGCGAACCCTACGCCGGTTCCGTCGTCCGGACCGGCGACCTCGGTTACCTCCCGCAGGATCCCAAGGAGGGCGATCTCGACGTTCTCGCGAAAGATCGCGTTCTGTCGGCGCGGGGCCTCGATGCGTTGCTGCGTGACATGGAGAAGCAGCAGATTCTGATGGCCGAAGTGGTCGACGACGCCGAACGGGATAAGGCCGTGCGCAAGTATGGGAATCTCGAGGAACGGTTCTCCGCGCTGGGCGGATACGAAGCGGAGAGTGAAGCAGCGCGTATCTGCAACAGTCTCGGTCTCGCCGACCGCATCCTCGGCCAGCAGCTGCACACCCTGTCGGGCGGGCAACGCCGCCGTGTCGAGTTGGCCCGGATTCTGTTCGCGGCCTCGGATGGCAGCGGCGGACGGTCGGACACGACGCTTCTGCTCGACGAGCCGACCAACCACCTCGACGCCGATTCCATCACGTGGCTGCGCGGGTTCCTGCAGAGCCACGAGGGTGGACTGATCGTGATCAGCCACGATGTCGAACTGCTCAACGACGTCGTCAACCGGGTGTGGTTCCTCGACGCCGTGCGCGGTGAGGCAGACGTCTACAACATGACCTGGAAGAAGTATCTCGACGCGCGGGCCACGGACGAGCAGCGTCGGCGTCGTGAGCGGGCCAATGCCGAGAAGAAGGCCGGTGCCCTGCGCGCTCAGGCCGCGAAGCTGGGCGCGAAGGCCACGAAGGCCGTTGCTGCCCAGAACATGGCGAAGCGCGCCGACAAGATGATGTCAGAGCTCGATGCCGAACGGGTTTCCGACAAGGTTGCTCGCATTCGGTTCCCCGAACCCGCTGCCTGCGGGAAGACGCCGTTGATGGCGGAGAACCTGACCAAGGTCTACGGTTCCCTCGAGATTTTCACCGGAGTGGATCTCGCGATCGACCGGGGCTCCCGCGTGGTGGTCCTGGGCCTGAATGGTGCCGGTAAGACCACGTTGCTGCGCATTCTGGGTGGCGTCGAGACACCGGACGCCGGCGGGCTCGTCCCCGGGCACGGGTTGAAGATCGGGTATTTCGCGCAGGAGCACGACACACTCGACGACAATGCCTCGGTGTGGGAGAACATCCGCCACGCGGCGCCCGACACGGGGGAGCAGGAGCTGCGTTCGCTGCTCGGGGCGTTCATGTTCACCGGTCCGCAGCTCGAGCAGCCCGCAGGCACGTTGTCCGGTGGTGAGAAGACCCGTCTCGCGTTGGCGGGTCTGGTGTCGTCGTCGGCGAATGTGCTGCTGCTCGACGAGCCCACCAACAACCTCGATCCGGTGTCGCGCGAGCAGGTTTTGGATGCCCTGCGCAGCTACACGGGCGCTGTGGTGCTGGTGACACACGACCCGGGTGCGGCGGAGGCGCTCGACCCGGAACGGGTCATCCTGCTACCGGATGGCACCGAAGACCACTGGTCTCAGGAGTATCTGGAACTGATCCAGCTCGCCTGACGTGCGTTGATCCCGTCGCGGCGACGTTCTACCGTGGAAGCCACCACCGTCGCTCGTCGACTGGAGGAATTCATGGCTGACATCGGTGTTTTCGCCAAGAGTGCTCGCATCACGGGGTCGCCCCGCGCCGATCTGCAGGCGGAGTTGAAGGATCGGTACCAGGCCGGTGCGAGTATTCGCTCGCTCGCCCGGGAGATGGGACGTTCGTACGGGTTTGTACGGAACATGCTCGCCGAGTCGCATGTAGAGCTTCGGGGGAGGGGTGGAGCGCACCGCCGCCCGACCTGAGGGCTCCTGGGGTTCAGTCCCGGCGCCGGACCGATTCCTCGACGAGGTCGAGGACGGCGGAGAGATTGTCGCCTGCCTGTCCCGACGCGATTCGTGCGACCAGTCCGTCGAGAACGAGATCCAGATATCCGATCAGGACGTCGGTGGGCACGTCGTCACGCAGACGTCCGGCCGACTTCTGCCGTGCGAGGCGCGCCATCGTCGCCTCGGTCAGTTCAGCTGAGCGCTGTGACCAACTTCGGCGGAAATCGGCGTCGTTGCGCAGGCGGCGGGCGATCTCGAGCCGGGTGCCGAGCCAGTCGAACTGGTCGGGTTGAGCGAGCATGTCGCGCATGACCTGAACGAGGCCCTCTTGCGCGACGACGTCGGCCATCCTCGTTGCGTCCTCGTGTGCGAGCGCGAGGAACAATCCGTCCTTGTCCTTGAAGTGGTGGAAGATCGCTCCGCGCGACAGGCCGGTCACTTCTTCGAGCCTGCGGACCGTGGCACCGTCGTAACCGTATTCCGCAAAGCATCGGCGGGCGCCGTCCAGAATCTGACTGCGCCGTGCCGCGAGATGGTCTTCACTGACCTTGGGCACAGGCACCCTTCCTTCGTTTGGGTGCCTGTGAGCACCTTCGGCCGTGGGCGAGGTTACTCACGTCGTGCGCAAAGCGCTCACGACCACTCCGTCGGCAAGACGGTCGACTATCGGTGGTCGTGAGCGCTTTGTGCCGGTCTGGGCCGAAAGTGCTCACAGGCGCGGAGCGCCTAGTGCGCCTCAGCTCTTGATCATGTTGCGGAGCACGTACTGCAGGATGCCGCCGTTGCGGTAGTAGTCGGCCTCACCGGGGGTGTCGATACGAACGACAGCGTCGAAGACGACCTTTTCGCCGTTCTCACGGGTTGCCGTGACCTTGACGGTCTTCGGCGTGACACCCTCGTTGAGCTTCTCGACGCCTTCGATGTCGAAGACCTCGGTGCCGTTCAGCTTCAGCGAAGCGGCGGACTCGCCGGCCGGGAACTGCAGCGGAACGACGCCCATGCCGATGAGGTTGGAGCGGTGGATGCGCTCGAACGACTCGGTGATGACGGCCTTGACGCCGAGGAGGCTGGTGCCCTTGGCCGCCCAGTCACGTGACGATCCGGAGCCGTACTCCTTGCCGCCCAGGACGACGAGTGGGATACCCGCGGCCTGGTAGTTCTGCGACGCGTCGTAGATGAAGGCCTGCGGTCCACCGTCTTGGGTGAAGTCGCGGGTGTAGCCACCGGAGACGTCGTCGAGGAGCTGGTTGCGCAGACGGATGTTCGCGAACGTTCCGCGGATCATGACCTCGTGGTTGCCGCGACGCGAGCCGTAGGAGTTGTAGTCCTTACGGTCGATGCCGTTCGCGTCGAGGTACTGCGACGCCGGCGTTCCCGCCTTGATGTTGCCGGCAGGGGAGATGTGGTCCGTGGTGACCGAGTCGCCCAGGAGCGCAAGGACGCGGGCGCCCTTGATGTCGCTGACCGGGGTCGGCTCCTTCGGCATTCCGTCGAAGTACGGTGGCTTCCGCACGTAGGTGGAATCCTCTGCCCACTCGAAGGTCTTGCCTTCGGGGGTAGGCAGACCACGCCAGCGCTCGTCGCCCTTGAAGACGTCGGCGTAACCCTTGACGTACATCTCCTGGCTGATCGAGGAGTTGATCGTCTCCTGGATCTCCTGCGGGGAGGGCCAGATGTCCTTCAGGAACACGTCGTTGCCGTCGGTGTCCTGACCGAGGGCGTCGTGCTCGAAGTCGAAGTCCATGGTGCCTGCCAGCGCGTAGGCGATGACCAGCGGGGGAGACGCGAGGTAGTTCATCTTCACGTCGGGGGAGATGCGTCCCTCGAAGTTGCGGTTACCGGACAGCACGGCTGTCGCCGTCAGGTCGTTGTCCTGGATGGCCTGCGAGATCTGCTCGTCGAGCGGTCCGGAGTTACCGATGCAGGTGGCGCAGCCGTAGCCGACCAGGAAGAAGCCGAGCTTCTCGAGGTACGGCCACAGGCCCGACTTGTTGTAGTAGTCGGTGACGACCTGCGAACCGGGGGCCATGGACGTCTTGACCCAAGGCTTGGCGGACAGCCCCTTCTCGACGGCGTTGCGGGCGAGCAGTGCCGCACCGAGCATGACCGACGGGTTGGAGGTGTTGGTGCACGAGGTGATCGAGGCGATCACGACGGCACCGTGGTCGAGGACGAATTCGCCCTTCTCCTCGGAGACGACCTTGATCGGCTTGCTCGGACGTCCCTGGGACCCGTTGGCTGCGGATTGCACGTCGACGGCACCGTCGTCGGCAAACGACAGGGCGGCGGGGTCGCTCGCGGGGAACGACTCCTCGACGGCCTCGTCGAGCTGCGAGTGGCCCGTGGGGTAGTTCTCTTCCACGTAGTTGTGGATGTCCTTGCGGAACGCAGTCTTCGACTCCGACAACAGGATCCGGTCCTGCGGGCGCTTCGGGCCGGCGATGGACGGGACGACGTCACCGAGGTCGAGTTCGAGGTACTCGGAGTACTCGGGCTCACGGTCGGCGTCGTGCCACAGGCCCTGTTCCTTGGCGTAAGCCTCGACGAGCGCGAGCTGCTCGTCGGTGCGGCCGGTGAGACGGAGGTAGCTGACGGTCTCGGCGTCGATCGGGAAGATCGCGGCGGTGGAACCGAACTCCGGGCTCATGTTGCCCAGAGTTGCGCGGTTGGCGAGGGGAACCTCGGCCACACCCTTGCCGTAGAACTCGACGAACTTGCCGACGACGCCGTGCTTGCGCAGCATGTCGGTGACCGTGAGAACCACGTCGGTGGCGGTGACGCCCGGCTTGATCTCACCGGTCAGCTTGAAGCCGACGACGCGCGGGATCAGCATCGACACGGGCTGGCCCAGCATGGCCGCCTCGGCCTCGATGCCGCCGACGCCCCAGCCCAGCACGCCCAGGCCGTTGACCATGGTGGTGTGCGAGTCGGTGCCGACGCAGGTGTCGGGGTACGCCTGGCCGTTCCGGACCATGACGGTGCGTGCCAGGTGCTCGATGTTGACCTGGTGGACGATGCCCGTTCCCGGGGGGACGACCTTGAAGTCGTCGAATGCGCCCTGACCCCAGCGCAGGAACTGGTAGCGCTCACCATTGCGCTGGTATTCGATGTCGACGTTGCGCTCGAAGGCGTCGGCGCGGCCTGCGACGTCGATGATGACCGAGTGGTCGATGACCATCTCGGCGGGCGCAAGGGGGTTCACCTTGTCGGGGTCGCCGCCGAGTGCGGTGACCGCTTCGCGCATGGTGGCGAGGTCCACGATGCAGGGAACGCCGGTGAAGTCCTGCATGATCACGCGGGCAGGCGTGAACTGGATCTCGACGTTCGGCTCAGCCGACGGGTCCCAGCTCGCGATGGCGCGGATGTGGTCGGCGGTGATGTTCGCGCCGTCTTCGGTACGAAGCAGGTTCTCGGCGAGAACCTTCAGTGCATAGGGAAGTTTTTCGGTACCGGGCACGGCCGAGAGGCGGAAGATCTCGTAGGAGTTCTCACCGACCTCGAGGGTGCCTTTGGCGCCGAACGAATCAATACTCGTGCTCACGTCAGCTCCACTCGTCTATGAGGGTCGCCGCCGACGGGGCTGTGTCGACGGCTGGAGGCACTGCGGGCAGGCTGATCCGGGCGCGCTGTGGTGCTAGCGATGAACGGACTCGGCTGATACCGCGGTACCTCCGATAGTCTAACAGTACGCTTGTCCTGTGAGAATTCGGGGCGGGAAAACTCCCGTCACCTCCCGATCTCAGCAGACACCGCCGAGCCGTGCAGCCGGATGGAACGAAACATCGCCCTGTCCTCACGTAGTGTTCACGCGAGGCTCCACGTTCCTACAGCAAACCCGGATGAGAGATGTCTGCCCCAGTCGCCACCGTGCTTCCCTCCAGTGCCGCATTTCCCGCTCCGACGGCTCTGCCGTTGTCAGCGGATCTTCCGGAAGACCTCGATGTGGCGGACGTGGTCACCGATGTGTCCGATGACGGTGTCTCGGCGCCGGCCGACGAAGTGAGCGACCTCGTCGCTGTCGTCGATCGTGCCGCCGATCACGGCATCGAGCTGAGCATCGTGGTTCTGGACGAGGATCCGGAACGCGTCTCGCAACTACGCGACCTCGCAACCGAGGTCGGTCAGGAAGAAGGCGGCACCGTTCTCGTTCTGAGTCCTAGCTGGGTCGGAACGTACAGCGACTCGATCAGCCGGGTCTTGCTCGAATCAGGCCAGGACCGCACCTATACCAGCGACTCGGTGGTGGCGGCCGATCAATTCGTGGACGAGATCGTCGCGCCCGGACCGCCGTGGGCGCTGATGACGGCACTGATCGTGGCCGTTGTCGCTGTCGCCGCGGCAGCGACGTTCTACGCGAAATCACGCCGGCGCGCCTCGCCGGACTCGGCGCCGCGGGACCGAAGTGGCGCCGCCGCGTCGACGTCCGCACCTGTAGAGCATCCGAAACCGTGACCGACGCATAGATTCACCTGTTCGCGGCGGTGCATTCGATCCGCTTCGGCGCCGATCGTCTCTGCCTGCACCGATGGCCGACAGCAGCCCCCGATCGCGTTCTTTCCACATTTCCGCTGGTCAAATTACCCATGTGTTATTTGTGACTAAAGTTTCCATAGAGTCCGCAAGTGTCGTACGGTGCATTTGGCGCTCTTGGGGAAGAAGTGTCGCAGGCGGTGCATTGACGTCATTGGTGACGGCAATTTTCGTGTCGATCGGTGTCGTCCGAGTCACGGAAACGATGTGGCTTGCCGGATCTCCTTCCCCCCAACGAGCACGGCGCGGCGCGCCACTTCGCGTGGAGCGCGGTTGCGTGTTCGGTGCAGAACCGAGGGAGAGAGTTGTGAAGCGACAAGCACGAGGTGGACTGGGGCACCGTGGCTTCTCCCGCAGGCGACATCGAGCTGTACGCCTCCTCATCGGGCTGGGCATCGTCGCGGCGCTGGTGGGAAGCACTCCGGGCTTGGCGGCCGCTGTTCCTCCTCCGCCGCCCAATCCGTCCGATTCCGACCTCGCCCAGGCCGGCGCTCGAGTAGCCGCGGGCGTCGGGCAGGTGAGCGATCTCATCAACCGGGTGGCTTCTGCCGACCAGCAACTCGCCCAGCTCGACAACGAGGTGGCGATCAAACGGGAAGACGTCAATCGCGCTCTCGTGGATTTGCAGAACGCGCGTGGTGCCGCCGACCTTGCGGCGCGGGTCGTCGGGGCGTCACAGCAGGCACTGCGCGACGCGGGCGCGCAGATCGAGCTCGCCCAGAAGGACTTCGACAAGTACGCCCGGTCGAGCTACACCCAGGGCACCAACGTCTCGTCGATCTCGACCTATCTCGGGGCGAAGGGGCCCGGCGACGTCCTGGACCGTGCACAGGTGTTGAAGCTTCTGGCGGCGAGCCAGAACGCCGTACTCGAAGGACTGCAGAGGGCGCGGACGGAGCAGGCGAACAGGGACTCCTCGGCCCGCGAGGCGAAGCAGCAGGCGGATGTCGCAGCCAAGCAGGCCGAGACGAAGAAGTCACTCGCCGAGCAGGCCATCGCCATCGCCCGGGCGGCCTTGCAAGATCAGGCAGCCAAGAAGGCGCAGATCGAAAGCGAACGAGCATCCGCGCAGGCCCAGCTGGAAGCGGCTCGCGGCAACGTCACGGGACTGCAAGGCCAGCGTGAGGCCTACGCGGCGTGGGACGAGCAGCGGCGGGCCGAGGAAGCTCAGAGGGCAGCTGTCGCCGCGGCGGCCCGTGAGGCGGCCGCGCAGGCCGCCGCCCGGGTGGCGGCTAACGAAGCGGCGCGCGAACGCGCAGCGGCCCTCGCCGCCGGTCAGCGGGCGCATACCGCCATCGAGGAGGACTCGACCGAGGAAGGCGAGGACTACTCCGCCGACGACGAGACGTCGACCGGCGAGTACGACGAAGAGACCACGACTGACGAGTCCGACAGCGAGTCGTCGAACAGTGGCTCCGGCCTTACCGGCAGCGCCGCGATCGAGACGGTGATCGACCGGGGGCTTTCCCAGATCGGTGTCGAGTACGCGTGGGGCGGCGGTGACGAGAACGGGCCGACGAAAGGCATTCGCGACGGGGGTGTCGCCGACAGTTACGGCGATTTCAACAAGGTGGGTTTCGACTGCTCGGGTCTGATGATCTACGCCTTCGCCGGCATCGGAATTTCTTTGCCGCACTACACGGGGTATCAGTACACGGCCGGTGAACAAGTGCCCTCGGAGGAGATGCAGCGCGGGGACATGATCTTCTACGGCCCCAACGCCAGTCAGCACGTAGCCCTGTACCTCGGTGACAACGAGATGCTCGAGGCTCCGCAGTCCGGATCCACCGTCCGAATTTCGCCCGTGCGGTGGGATGGCATGACCCCCTACGCTGTGCGTATGGTCTCGTAAGCCATGGTGTCGACGAAGTAGTTCGCAGTGCGGATCGTGCTTGGTTGCGGCGGGGGTTGCTTGCACCTGGAATAGTTGAGCAAGTACGTGAACGGGCGGAACGATCTAGGTGAAAGCGGTGGATTCTTGGTGACCTCACGTGATGATGCGGTATCGGAGGGCGCAGCCCGGAAGGAGACGCTCGCGAAAGCGTCGCCGGACGGAGTGAAGAATGGTGGCACGGCCAATGGGTCGGGCCCCCAGACCGCTCCCGGCGCGGCGAGTGCATCCGTGCAGAACGCCGCCCCGAAGACTGCGGCAAACGCCGTCGCGCCCAGCCTCGCCGCGGACGTTCAGACGTTGGAACGCGCGATTTACGAGGTCAAGCGGGTGATCGTGGGTCAGGACCGGCTGGTGGAGCGAATCCTCGTCGGTCTGCTCGCCAAGGGGCATGTGCTCCTCGAAGGTGTGCCGGGCGTCGCGAAGACGCTCGCCGTCGAGACGTTCGCGAAGGTGGTCGGCGGTTCCTTCTCGCGCGTCCAGTTCACGCCCGACCTCGTGCCCACCGACCTCATCGGTACGCGCATCTACCGGCAGGGCCGGGAGGAATTCGACACCGAACTCGGTCCGGTCGTCGCCAATTTCGTACTCGCCGACGAGATCAACCGGGCGCCTGCGAAGGTGCAATCGGCCCTTCTCGAGGTCATGGCGGAGCGGCACGTCTCGATCGGTGGCAAGCGGTACCACATGCCGGACCCCTTCCTGGTGATGGCCACCCAGAACCCGATCGAGAACGAGGGTGTCTATCCGCTGCCGGAGGCGCAGCGCGACCGGTTCCTGTTCAAGATTCTCGTCGACTACCCCTCGGTGGAGGAGGAGCGCGAAATCGTCTACCGCATGGGTGTCGCGGCGCCGGAGCCGCAACAGGTACTCGATCCCGAGGAATTGGTCCGTCTGCAGAAGGTGGCCAGTGGTGTGTTCGTGCATCATGCGCTCGTCGACTACGTCGTCCGGGTAATCGCGGCCACCCGTACCCCGGCACAGTTCGGCCTCGCCGATGTCGACGGCTGGATCGCGTACGGAGCTTCGCCCCGTGCCACTCTCGGCATCATCTCGTCGGCGCGCGCACTGGCACTTCTGCGGGGGCGTGACTACGTCGTGCCGCAGGACGTTCTGGAGGTCATTCCGGACGTGCTGCGTCACCGCCTCGTTCTGTCCTACGACGCCCTGGCTGACGAGGTGTCCCCGGACGACGTCATCTCACGGGTTCTGCAGACCGTGGGGCTCCCGCAGATCGCCGCTCAGCCCACCGCGCAGGTCGCTCCGGCCGGGCATCCCGGACCCGGTCCGGTTGCGTCGGTGCCCGGACCGACGGCAATGAGCCAGCCACGGTGAGTGCGCGTACTGCCGGCGCGCAGAGCGCCGGCCCACCGCCGTCCTTTCGTTCCGGCGAGCTGCGCGACCCGAAACTGTCCGCCGCGCTGCGAACCTTGGAGCTCACCGTTCGTCGACGCCTCGACGGGGTACTGCACGGGGATCATCTCGGTCTGATTCCCGGGCCGGGCTCCGAGCCGGGTGATGCCCGCGAATACCAGCCCGGCGACGACGTCCGCCAGATGGACTGGTCGGTCACCGCACGGACCACGCATCCGCATGTTCGCCAGTCGGTGGCCGACCGCGAACTCGAGACGTGGATGGTGATCGACCTGTCCTCGAGCCTCGACTTCGGCACGGCCGGGTGCGAGAAACGGGACCTCGCCGTGGCCGCTGCTGCGGCTGTCACCCACTTGACCAGTGGTGGGGGCAACCGGGTCGGTGCCATCGTGGCCACCGGTGCACAGACCACCCGCATCCCTGCACGCGGTGGCCGCATTCACGCCCAGGCCATGTTGCGGCAGATCGCGACCACCCCGCACGCCCCGGACGGTGTCCGGGGCGACTTGCAGAGCGCGGTGGAGTCGCTGCGCCGGCCTCAGCGGCGCCGGGGCCTCGCCGTCGTCATCAGCGACTTTCTGGGGCCGATCGACTGGGAACGGTCACTGCGGGCAATCTCGGGTCGCCATGACGTCCTCGGCGTGGAGGTGCTCGATCCGCGAGATCTGGAACTACCCGACATAGGGGATGTGGTGCTGCACGATCCGGAGTCCGGACGGACCCGCGAATTCTCGATCACACCGCAGCTGCGCGCCGATTTCGCGCGGGCCGCGGAAGAACATCGCCTGCAGGTGCAGCAATCGTTGCGACGTTGCGGCGCACCGGTGCTCAGTCTGCGGACGGACCGGGACTGGATCGCGGACGTCGTCCGGTTCGTCTCGGCGCGTAAGCACAGTTTCGGAACCGCGACGACGCAGAGGGCTCGCCGGTGAGCCTTTCTCAATTCACCTCGCCCTGGTGGCTGCTTTTCCTCCTCGTCGTGGCTGCGTTGGTGGCCGGGTACGTGTGGGTGCAGCGGCAACGGCACAAGCACACCCTGCGGTTCACGAACTTCGCGTTGCTCGAGAAGGTGGCGCCGTCCAGACCGGGCCGCATTCGCCACGTTCCGGCGTTGCTGATGGTGCTGGCGCTGGTGTTCTTCAGCGTCGCGCTCGCCGGACCCACCGAGGACAAACGGGTTCCGCGTAACCGGGCCACCGTGATTCTCGTCATCGACGTCTCGCTCTCGATGAAGGCAACCGATGTGGAACCGACCCGGTTGGCCGCCGCCCAGGATGCGGCGAAGTCGTTCGCCGACGGCCTGACCCCGGGCATCAACCTGGGTCTCGTCGCCTTCGCGGGTACGGCGTCGGTGCTCGTCTCGCCGACGACCAATCGGGAAGCGACAAAGGTTGCCATCGACAATCTGCAGTTGAGTGAGCGCACCGCGACGGGGGAGGCGATCTTCACGTCGCTGCAGTCGATCGAGACGTTGGCAGCGGTGCTCGGCGGCAGCGATCAGGCCCCGCCGGCCCGCATCGTGCTGCTGTCGGACGGTAAGCAGACGGTGCCCGAGAATCCGGACGATCCCCGCGGTGGATTCACTGCGGCGCGTCAGGCCAAGGAGAAGGACGTGCCGATTTCGACCATCTCCTTCGGGACCAGCTACGGCAAGGTCGAGATCGAGGACGAGCGGATTCCGGTGCCGGTCGACGACCCATCTCTGCGGGAGATCGCTTCCCTGTCCGGGGGAAGTTTCTTCACCGCGTCCAGCCTCGAGGAGTTGCGTGACGTCTACGACACCCTCGAGGAACAGATCGGATTCGAGACCACCCGCGGCGATGCCAGCCGGCCCTGGCTGGTGCTCGGGGTCCTGTCGGCGACCGCCGGGCTGATCCTTGCACTTGTTCTGCGTCAACGCCTGCCCTGACGTTCGATTCGGACCGGCGTTTTCTTCCAGCGATTTCGAACAGATAGGTTGTTCCCCATGTCTAACCCAGAATCTACTGACTCGTCGGTAAGGACGGTGTCCTCTCCTCGCTCGGTGCTGGTCACCGGCGGTAACCGCGGGATCGGTCTCGCCGTCGCGCAGCGTCTCGCGGCGGACGGCCACAAGGTCGCCGTCACGCACCGCGGTTCGGGTGCGCCCGACGGGCTCTTCGCCGTCCAGTGCGACGTCACCGACGCCGAGTCGATCGATCGCGCCTTCAAGGAAGTGGAGGAGCATCAGGGTCCGGTAGAGGTACTGGTCGCGAACGCGGGGATCACGGACGACACCCTCATCATGCGGATGTCGGAGGAGCAGTTCACGAGCGTCGTGGACGCCAACCTCACCGGGGCCTTCCGGGTCGCCAAGCGGGCTACCCGGTCGATGCTGCGGGCGCGTTGGGGCCGTTTCGTGTTCCTGGGTTCCGTCGTCGGTCTCGCGGGCGGACCCGGCCAGGTGAACTATGCGGCCTCCAAGGCCGGTGTGGTCGGCATCGCGCGGTCCCTCACCCGCGAGTTGGGTTCTCGATCGATCACCGCAAATGTGGTCGCCCCGGGGTTCATCGACACCGACATGACGGCAGCGATGGAGGACAAGTACCGGGACATGGCCGTGCAGGCCATCCCGCTGCAGCGCGTCGGCCAGCCGGAGGACGTGGCCGCGGTGGTCAGCTTCCTGGCGTCCGACGATTCGGCCTACGTGTCCGGCGCGGTCATCCCCGTCGACGGCGGCCTGGGCATGGGTCACTGACCCACCCACTTCACTTCCCGGACTTTTCCTACAGGAGGACACCTCATGGGCGGATTGCTCGAAGGTAAGACCATTCTCGTCACCGGCATCATCACCGACGCGTCCATCGCCTTTCACGTGGCGAAGGTGGCGCAGGAGCAGGGCGCGAAGGTGATCATCACCGGGTTCGACCGTCTCCGGTTGATCGACCGCATCGCGCAACGCCTGCCGCAGCCGGTGCCGCCGGCCGTCGAACTGAACGTGCAGGACCCCGCTCACCTCGAGTCGCTCGCCGACCGGGTTCGCGAACTCGCCCCGGAGGGCATCGACGGTGTGGTGCACTCCATCGCCTTTGCGCCGCGGTCCTGCCTGGGCAGCCCGTTCTTCGATGCACCATGGTCGGACGTCGGGGTCGCATTCGAGGTGTCCGCCTACTCGTACGCGTCGGTGGCGAAGGCGCTGCTTCCTGTGCTGAACGACGGCGCTTCGATCGTCGGCATGGATTTCGACCCGGCGCGCGCCGTGCCGTTCTACAACTGGATGGGTGTGGCGAAGGCGACGCTCGAGTCGGTCAACCGCTATGTGGCCAAGGAGGTGGGCGAGCGCGGGATTCGCTCCAACCTGGTCGCCGCAGGACCGATCAAGACGCTCGCCGCCAAGGCGATCGCCGGCACCGCCACCGGACCGGCCGAAGAGATGAACAAGCTGAACACCGCCTGGTCCGAGCGGGCGCCGATCGGCTGGAACGTCGACGATCCGGAGCCGGTCGCGAAGACCGTGTGCACCGTCCTGTCCGACTGGCTGCCCGGCACCACGGCGTCGATCATCTACGTCGACGGCGGCGCCCACGCGATGGCCGGATAACAGGACCCGCAGTAAGGGTCACCGACGGCAGCGCGCAGGATTGGCACCATGGTCCAGAAACGGGAAACACAGTTCGATGCCCTTCTCGTGTTGTCGTTCGGCGGTCCCGAGAAGCCTGAGGACGTGCGCCCCTTTCTCGAGAATGTGACCCGGGGAAGGGGAGTGCCACCGGAGCGGCTAGACGCGGTGGCCGAGCACTACCTTCACTTCGGCGGTGTGTCGCCGATCAACGCGCTCAATCGCGACATCATCGCCCGGGTCGAGGCGGCGCTGTCCGAAGCCGGTGTCGATCTGCCCGTCTATTTCGGGAACCGCAACTGGCATCCGATGGTCGAGGACACGGTGGCGCAGATGGCTGCGGACGGTGTCCGGTCGGCATTGGTGTTTCCCACGTCCGCGTGGGGCGGGTATTCGGGTTGCCGTCAGTATCACGAGGACATCGCGCGGGCGCGCGCCGCCTTCGGGGACGCGGCACCTCACTTGGTGAAACTGCGCCAGTACTATGACCATCCCCTCCTGATCGACGCGTTCGCCGATGCAGTGCGGGAGGCGACCACGCAGCTTCCGGCCGAAACCCGCGCCGGCGCCCGTCTGGTCTTCACGGCGCATTCGGTACCTGCCGCCGCGGATGCCAACGCCGGCCCTCCCGATGAGGGCGGCAATCTGTACAGCAGGCAGGTGGCCGAGGCGGCGCGCCTGATCGCGCACGCCGCCGGCTTCGGCGACTTCGACCTGGTGTGGCAGTCCCGGTCCGGCCCACCCCAGGTGCCGTGGCTCGAGCCGGATATTTGTGATCACCTCGAGGCTCTGGCCGCCCAGGAAGTGCGTTCGGTCATCAATTGCCCCGTGGGTTTCGTCTCGGACCATCTCGAGGTCGTGTGGGACCTCGACACCGAGGCCCGCGAAAGGGCGGCCGACGTGGGTATCGACTTCGTGCGCGCGGCCACTCCGGGTACGGATCCTCGTTTCGCTGAACTCGTGCTGGAGCTGATGGGCGAGCACCTCGACGGTAGACAGGCCCGGCGTCTCGGTACCGAACCGCTCCTCGGTTCCACTTCCGACGGCAGGTCCTGTGCTGCCGACTGCTGCAAGGCCATGGTCAGGCCGGCCGGGCGTCCCGCGCACACGCATTGATTGCGGCGGTTCGGGCCGAACGCACGGCGGAACGCAGTGGGCGAAGCAGGTCCTCGAGGGAGGCTGCGGCCGATGCGGTGACGGTCCGGGCCGGCGCCATCTGCTCGGCGACGGTGAGGATGGCGGCCACCTGATCCGCGGAGTCCAGGATTCGGAGGGCGCGGGCCGGGATGGTGGCCGGGTACCGGTGCAGCGCCGACTCGGCCAACGCATCCGCGATGAGGGCACGCGGGTCGGCGCCGAAGCCGGAATCGAGCATGTGCAGGGTTTCGAGCGCTGCCGCGGCGTCGCGCACCGTTTCCCGCATGGTGAACTCGGCCTCGCCGAGACCGGTGTGATGAGCGTCGACGGGGAGCTGTTCGAGGCAGGAGACGGTCCAGCGCAGCACGTCGGGTCCTTCCACGTGGGGTACCAGACCCGTCCCGGGACGGCCCTGGGGCCCGATGAGGATGCCTTCGCCGGCACTGACCGCTGCGGCCGCGAAGGTGGTTCCCGCGGGAATGCCGCGCACGTCGCCCGGGCCGGGTAGAACGAGCCGGATCTCGGTGTCCGGCTCGGAGACGGCGCGGCGGATCGTCTGCAACAACGCCGCGGCACCCCGGTCCTGCGGGTCGGGCCAGGGCAGGCCGGTGCGGCCGGCCGTCACATGGTCACCCGCGCAGACCAGATGCATCGGCGCCCACGCATGCAGAGCGTCGATGACGTCGTCGGGTGCACTGTTCCCGGCGAGCCAGGCACTGGCCCACACGGTGAGAGTGGCGCTGGGTGAAGTCACGATAAACGAGCATATGTCGGCGTGGCGGGGTGTGTGTAACGGCACCTCTGGCATAGCGTCAGCGCCCGTGAGCGGAGGCGACAGATACGGCGACATCTTTTCCGGACACCCGCGGACCAGGAAGCCGGTGACGCCCACGGTGGCCGCCGAACGCGATCTGGTGGTCGAGGACGCGGGCACCGGGTTCTGCGGGGCGGTGGTGGGGTTCGAGCGAACCTACGACGGTGACTTCGTCCGGCTGGAGGACGGAGCGCGGCGTACCCGGTTGTTCGCGATGCGCGAAGCCGCCTTCCTGATCGACGGGAAGCCGGTCACGTTGGTGCGGCCCGCGGCGAAACCGGCCGGGCCCGCGCGAACGAGGTCCGCATCGGGATCGACCAAAGTCGAAGGGCTGCGGGCCCGCACCGCGCTGGCCAGCCGGATCTGGGTGGAGGGCGTCCACGACGCGGCACTCGTCGAGCGGGTGTGGGGCCACGACCTGCGCGTCGAGGGTGTCGTCGTCGAGCATCTCGAGGGCTTGGACAATCTCGCGGAACGGCTGGCAGAGTTCCGGCCCGGGCCCGGCCGGCGTGTCGGCGTTCTGGTCGACCATCTGGTGACCGGGTCGAAGGAAACACAGCTGACGAAGGGACTCGGCCCGAATGTGCTCGTGACGGGGCATCCCTTCATCGACGTGTGGGAGGCGGTGCGCCCCAGCGCGGTCGGGATCGAGGCATGGCCGAAGATCCCGCGCGGTGAGGACTGGAAGACCGGGGTGTGCCGCGAGCTGGGCTGGGGCACGCCGCGCGACGGCTGGCGTCGGGTCTATTCGGCGGTCGACAGTTTCCGTGACCTCGAAGCCCCGCTGATCGGGGCGGTCGAACAGCTGGTCGACTTCGTCACCGCCTCACACCCGGGTTCTGGTTAGATGGTGTTGTGGCTGCATTGATTTGGCTGGTAGCGGGTGTCCTGCTCGCTGCAGCGGAAGCATTGACGGGGGACTTCTTCCTCCTCATGCTGGCCGGGGGTGCTCTCGCCACGGCGGGGGTCACCGCAGTCACCGACTTCCCGGTGTGGGTCGATGCGGTGTTGTTCGGCGTTCTGTCTCTCGTGCTGATCCTCGGAGTGCGGCCGGTGTTGTTGCGTAAGTTCGCGACCCCGCCGTCGACGCCGATGGGGATCGAGGCGCTCACCGGAAAACAGGCGCTGGTTCTCGAGGAAGTCGCGGAGCACGCGGGACAGATCAAGCTCGGCGGTGACGTGTGGACTGCGCGGCCGCTCGACAGCACCGAGGTATATCCACCGGGAACGACCGTGACGGTGATGCAAATAGACGGCGCTACCGCCGTCGTGTGGAGGGGACCGTAGATGGCAGCACTCATCGTGTTGGTCGTGCTCGTATTGTTCGTCGCCCTGGTGGTGGCCAAATCGGTGGCACTGGTGCCGCAGGCCGAGGCCGCAGTGATCGAGCGGCTCGGCCGGTATTCGAGGACGGTGTCGGGACAGCTGACGTTCCTCATCCCGTTCGCGGACCGCATCCGGGCCAAGGTGGATCTGCGCGAGCGCGTGGTGTCGTTCCCGCCGCAGCCGGTGATCACCCAGGACAACCTGACCCTGTCCATCGACACGGTGGTGTACTTCCAGGTCACCAACCCGCAGGCCGCGGTGTACGAGATCAGCAACTACATCGTCGGTGTCGAGCAGTTGACCACCACCACGCTCCGCAACGTCGTCGGTGGCATGACTCTGGAAGAGACGCTGACGTCGCGGGACTCGATCAACGGGCAGCTACGGGGTGTGCTCGACGAGGCCACCGGCCGATGGGGGCTTCGGGTGGCCCGAGTCGAGCTCAAGAGTATCGATCCGCCACCCTCGATTCAGGAGTCGATGGAAAAGCAGATGAAGGCTGACCGCGAGAAGCGGGCCACCATTCTGACCGCCGAGGGACACCGCGAGTCGGCCATCAAGACCGCCGAGGGCGACAAGCAGTCCCGCATCCTCGCCGCGGAGGGCGCCAAGCAGGCGTCGATCCTCACCGCCGAGGGGGAGCGGCAGTCCCGGATCTTGCGCGCCCAGGGTGAACGGGCGGCCAAATACCTTCAGGCGCAGGGTCAGGCGAAGGCCATCGAGAAGGTGTTCGCCGCGATCAAGGCGGGCAAACCAACCCCCGAGCTGCTGGCGTACCAGTATCTGCAGACGCTGCCGCAGATGGCGCAGGGCGACGCGAACAAGGTGTGGTTGGTGCCCAGCGACTTCGGCGACGCGCTCAAGGGATTCGCGAAGACCCTCGGAGCTCAGGGCCAGGACGGCGTGTTCCGGTACGAGCCGTCCACGGCGGACGAGGATCTACCGAAGCCGGAGGACGACTCCGACGAGGTCGCCGAGTGGTTCGAAACCAAGTCCGACCCGGCCATTGCCCAGGCGGTGCGCGCCGCAGAGGTGGAGGCGCGTCAGCCCGTCGACGGTCCGCTCACGAAGATTGGTGGGGCCGAGGAACATTCGCTCGGGTCGAGTGCGGCGCCGGGACAGCTTCCGCCGCCGGTGCCGCCGCAGGATCGGTGACCTCGGGCGGACCGGACCCCGGGGTGTCGCTCAGCCCGATGCGGGCATGCACCCACCGCAGCGGGCGCGGCGCCCACCAGTTCAGGTCGCCGGCGATCTGCATGAACGCCGGTACCAGGACACCGCGGATCAGTGTGGCATCCACGATGATGGCGAGCGCGGTGCCGATCCCGAACATCTGCATGAAGGTCAGACCGGTGGAGAACGACAGCAGCGTCACGGTGAGCAGTGCGGCCGCGCTGGTGACGATGCGACCGACGCGGCCGAGTCCCTCGATGGTCGCCTCGGTGGTATTCGCGCCGGTGTCGTGGGCTTCCTTGATGCGGCTGAGTAGGAAGATTTCATAGTCCACGGACAGCGCGAAGGCGATGCAGCACAACAGCACCACCATGCCGATGTTCAATGGGGCGGGTGTCGCGCCGGTGAGCCAGGCGAGGTGGCCGTCCTGGAACACCCACACCATCGCACCCACGACGGCCGACAGGGTGAACACGTTGAGCACCAACGCCTTCAGCGGCAGGATGACGCTTCCGGTGAACAAGAACAACAGCACGAAAGTCGCGACCGCCATCAGACCGATGGCCAGGGGTAGCCGGTCCATGATGGCGGTGCGGCTGTCGATGAGCGTGGCGGTGGGTCCGCCTACCGCAAGGTGGTCTCCGGTTACCGCGGGCAGCTCTCTGATCGCGCGGACCAGGTCCTGGGCGGCGTCCGACTGTGCGCCGACCGAGGGCTGCACGAGCAGGAAACCGGCCTCTCCCGCCGCGAACCGAGCGCTCTCAGGTCCCGGGCCGAGGACGAGATTCCCCTCCTCGTAGCGGCCGAATACGCCGTCTACCCGGGCGACGTCGGTCATGGTGGAGATCTCCCGGGCGAGTGGCTCGAGGGACGTTCCGTCCTGAAGGGTTGTCACCGTCACGGCGTCGGCGCCGCCGGCGGAATAGTTCTCTCGGATGTCGACGGTGACCTGGCGGGCCGCCGACCCGCTGGGCAGGGCGCGCTCGTCCGGTGTCGCATACTGCGCGTGGAGGAACGGGATTCCCAGCACCAGCAGGAGTGCGACGACGGGAAGCGCTGTTCGCACCGGTCTACGGGTGACGGCAGCCGCGGTTCGCCGCCAGAACAGCGAGTCGGACGCCGGTGTCTTCTTTCGTCGGAGCACCGTCAGCCGGTCTACCCGGGTTCCGAGCACAGCCAGCAGCGCGGGTAACACCACGACGGCGCCCAACGCCGCGACGGCGACCACCGCCATCGCGGCCAGACCGACTGATCGCAGGAAGTAGGTGGGGAACACCAGCATTCCGGTCATCGCGACCATGACTGTCGCGGCGCTGAACACGATGGTGCGCCCGGCCGTCGTCACCGTGTCGACGACCGATTTCTGCGGATCGCTGCCGGCGGCTCGTTCTTCACGAAACCGAGAGACCAGGAGCAATCCGAAGTCGATCGCCAGGCCCAGCCCGAACGCGGTGGCCACGGTGAGCGCGTACACCGAGACATCGGTGATCTGGGCGAGGCCGAAGAGCACCACCATCGTCACGAGAATCGAGATGACACCCAGGGTCAACGGCAGGAGCGCGGCCACCACGCTGCCGAACGCCACCACGAGGAGGACGAGTGTTGCCGGAACGGCGATCGATTCGGCCAGGAGGAGATCGTCGGCGACCTGCTGCTCGATGGCGTCGGCGAGGCCCAGTTTGCCGCCGGCCACCACCTCGACCGAGGGGTCGTCGGAGGGTAGTGCCTCGACGAGCGTGTGGGTGCGCCGCGCCGCGTGCTCCGGGTTGCCTCCGACGTGCAGCAGCAACAGGGCCGAGCGTCCGTCGTTGCTGCGGAGCTCGGGGGAATTCGCCACCCAGTAGGAGGCCACTTCGGTGATGTCCGGTTCCGCTGTGATCGACCGCCGCAGTTGTTGTGCCGCTGCGGTGACGTCCGGGGTGTTCACGTCGCCGCTGCGCGCCGTGACCTGGAGCACCAGATTCGGACTCGCGGTGCCGAACTCCGCCTCGAGGAATCGCTCCGCTTGCGCAGACTCGGAGCCCGGGTCGTCGAAACCGCCCACTTTCAGGTGCTCGGACACCCCCGCCCCGAAAATTGCGGACAGTACGAGGAGGGCCACCGCGACAGCCAGGACGCGGCGCGGGAAGGACACGATGAGGGTGGCGAGGCGCCTCAGCACGACGCTACCGCTTCGTCACGGCCGGTCACCGGGGCGTAGCGCCGCAGTAACGGCCGCAGCAGACGGAACAGCTGTTCGGGGGACTGCGTGAGGTAGAAGTGGTCGCCCGCGAGAATCTGTACCTCGCACGGCTGTGTGGTGTGACGGTTCCATGCGTGCAGGTCGTGTTCGTTGACGAGCGGATCGGCGTCCGCCCCGAAGAGATGCATCGGGCATGCGAGCGGTGGGTCACCGGGGTCGACGTAGTTGCAACAGACGCGCAGATCGTCGCGCACCACCGGAAGCCAGTGCCGCACCCAATCGGGCCAGTCCAGGAACTCGGGCGGCACACCACCCACATCGCGGAGGAACTGGATCAAGGTGGTGTCGTCCAGGCTGTCGACCGGCGGGAACGGTGCGGGAAGGTGCGGCGCCCCGTACCCCGACAGCAGCAGGGCCCGGGGCACAAGACGATGCCGGGATCGACGCCGGCAGGCCAGCCGATAGGCCACGAGCGCGCCCAGGCTGTGTCCGAAGAAGAGATGCGGAACCGTCAGGGCGTCGTCGAGTTCGGACTCCAGGTCGGTGAGGAGTGACTCGAGGTCGACGAATCGAGTTTCCCCGGCGCGGTCCTCCCGCCCGGGCAGCTGCACGGGCCACACCGAGGCGTAGGGATGGAGTGCACGATGCCAGGGGCGGTACATCGACGACCCGCCACCGGCGTGATGGAAGCAGAACAGGCGTAGTGCCGCGTCGGCCCCGGGCCGGTCGAGATAGCGGCTGCGCATGGCACTAGTCGCCGTCCCGGAGTGCAGCGAGTTCTTCGGCCAGGGTCTTCACCGTGTAGCGGATCTGGTCCTCGGAGTGGCATGAGGTGACGAAGAATCTCAGCCGCGCCAAATCCTCGGGCACGGCGGGATAGAGAATGGGGTTCACGTTGATTCCGCGCTCCAGCAGCCTGTTCGACAACTTCAGTGTTTTCAGCGAGTCACCGACGATGCAGGGAATGACAGGCGTGTCCCGCGTGTCACCGGTATCGATGCCGGCCTCGGTGGCCAGCGAGAGGAACAGCTGCGCATTGTGTCGCAGAAGGTCGAGCACCTCCGGCTGGGCGCGCATCTGACGAATCGCTGCCAGCGACGCCGCGGCGTTCATAGGTGTCATGCCGACGCTGTAGACGAAGCCGGGGGTGGTGTACTTGAGGAACTGGATCAGCTCGGAACTCCCGGCGACGTATCCGCCGCAGCCGGCCAAGGCTTTCGACATGGTGCCGGACCACAACTCGACATCACCGCGGTCGACGCCGAAATGTTCGCCGACACCGCCGCCGGTTGCCCCGAGCACCCCGATGCTGTGCGCCTCGTCGATCATCATCAGCGCCTGATGCTTCTTCTTCACCGCGATCATGGCCGGAAGGTCGGGGATATCGCCGTCCTGGCTGTACACGCCCTCGATGAGGATGAGGACCCGCCGGTACTGCGGACGGATCGCGGTGAGCAGGGCGTCGAGCGCGTCGTGGTCGTTGTGGGGGAACGGGCGGCGTGTGGCGCCGGACAGTGTGCAGCCCTGCAGGATGCTGTCGTGCGCCAGGCTGTCGTGAATGACGAGGTCACCTTGACCGACGAGGTGCCCGATCACGGTCACGTTGGTGGCGTGCCCACTGACCAGGACGATGGCGTCCTCGGTGCCGAGTAGTGCGGCGAGTTCGGTCTCGAGCTCGCGGTGGACCGGCTTGTCACCGGAGAGCAGCCGGCTGGCCGAGCACGAGCTGCCGTAGCGGGCGACGGCGTCCTGTACGGCGGCGACCACGGCGGGATGGCCGGACATGCCGAGGTAGTTGTAGCTCGAAAAGTTGAGAACTTCGTTCCCGCCGATGATCGAGGTGTCGCGGGTGACCCCGTCGTTGATCAGGAAGTAGGGGTTGGTGACGCCGAACCCTTCGGTCATGGTCAGGCGCTCGGAAAGTGCCTTGACCTCAGGGAAGTCGGCGATGCGGTACTCGGGCCGGACCATGCGGGGGGCGGTTGCGGGGCCCGCCGATGCCACCGCAGGTTCGGGGGTCGGGGCAGCGGCCGGCGACGTTGCGGGTTGCAATCGCGTGCTCACGTGGTCGATCAGGTCGCCGAGGGTCTTCGACGGCGAGAACCACTCCGGGTCGATGACGAGTTCCGGGAAGGTTCGTCTCAGCCCGCTGAAGAGGTCGGCGACCATGATCGAGTCGAATCCGAGGTCGCCGACGATGGTGTGTGCGGTCCGCAACGACCCGGCCGGAAACCCGCTGACACGCGCCGCCTCGCCGCGGATTCCCTCGGCAATCTCTCCGGAAACGCGTTCCCGGGTGGCGGTGTCGGCGTGGGGCGTCATCGGTGCGGGCGTCGAGATGTCGGCGCCGTTATGAGCGACGGCGGCGAGGACGGCGGCCTGCTCCCGGAACAGTGCAATCAGGTGCTCCATGGTGGGGTCCTCCGCTTTCGGTGCGTCGGCGGTCGGCGTGGTGGGCGGTTGAGTATCGGCCGCCTCGGTCACTGGGGTCGCCCCGACAGTGGCGGAAACCGACGTCCAGAAGCGGGCGGTGGTTGCGAAGGAGTAACCGGGCAGTCGTCGGCGCACACGCGCGCCCGGTTCGTAGAGCGCATCCCAGTTCGGGTCGACACCGTCCCGGTACAGGGCAGCGACGGTGTCGGTGAGCTCGTGACCGGTGGCCGCCGGGCCGGGGCACGGTAGGAGGTACTTCGCGGCGAGTTCGGGATGAGCACGGGTGAGAATCGGCGCCAGGACCCGTGCGGGTCCCACCTCGATCAGATGCGTCGGTTCGGACGCCACCGCGGCGGCCGCCGCGTCCGCGAACTGCACGGTCGCCTCGATGTGGTCGGTCCAATAGGCGGCATCCATCGGTTCGTCCACGTCGAGTAGCCGTCCGTGCATTGTGGAGAAGATCGGGATGGTCGATGGCCGGTAGGTGCAGCCGGCCGCGACCTCGGCGAAGGCGTCCGACACGGGCCTCATCAGCGGCGAGTGGAACGCGTGGGAGACGGCGAGAGGCCGGACCGCGAAACCCCTCCCGGCCAGAGACTTTCGAATCGCCTCGAGTGCGCCCGCCGACCCGGACAACACAAGGTCCCGTGGCCCGTTCACCGCTGCCAACGCGACCGACGGTTCACCGGCGAGGAGATCGGCGACCTCCTCCCGGGCGGCGCGCACGGCCAGCATCGCACCACCCTCCGGCAACTGCTGCATGAGCCGCCCCCGGGCGGTGATGAGGCGGCACGCGTCGTCCAGGTCGAATACCCCGGCCAGCGCCGCGGCCGCGTATTCGCCGACGCTGTGGCCGACCAGCCACGCGGGCTCGATGCCGATCTCGGTGAGCACTCGCGCCAGCGCGTACTCCACGGCGAAGAGAGCGGGCTGCGCGAACTCGGTTCGACGGATGTCGTCGCCGCCGGCGTCGAGCAGCAGCGCGCGGACCGATCGGCCCAGATGTGATGCCATCTGCTCGTCCACGTCCGCCAATGCGAGTCGGTACGGCGCCGACTGCTCGTGCAGCTGACGCGACATTCCCGGGTACTGTGCGCCCTGACCGGTGAAGAGCCAGCCGGTGCTCACCGGCCGTGCGGTTCCGGACGACACCTCGAGCAGGCTGGGGTCGGTCGCAAGGTTGCGCAGGGCGGCCACTGTGTCGTCGCGGTCCTGTACAGGCACCGCAAGGCGGTGGCGTCCGGAGGCTTTCACCCGGTTGGAGGTCCAGCACACCCTGGCCAGTTCGGTAGCGGGGCGGGTGGCGAGATGGTCGGCGAGGACGGCGGCGTTGCGTCGCAGGCCCTCCCTGTTGTTCGACGCCAGGGTAAGTACGCCGCCGCCGCCGACGCCCACCGGGACGGCCTCGTCGGCGGGCGCGGCGGCCAGGAGCAGGTGGGCGTTGGTGCCGCCGAGCCCGAAACTGCTGACCGCACCGTAGACGTCGCCGTCGGGCAGGCTCATCGGCTCCTTTGCGAGACGAAGCCCGTTGTCGGCCAGTCGAAGTCGAGGGTTCTCGTCCTCCGCGCAGCGGGTGGGCGGTACCACACGGTGGTGCAGGGCCAGCGCTGCTTTGATCACCCCGGCCACCCCGGCCGCACCCTCCGTATGACCGAGGTTGCCCTTGATCGATCCGATCGCGCACGGCTGCGGGCGGGGAACGCCGTGGAGGTGACCGAGTGCCTTGATCTCGATCATGTCGCCGAGCACGGTTCCGGTGCCGTGCGCTTCGACGAACGCGACGCGGTCCGGCGTCACCCCGCCGCGCCGATAGGTTTCGCCGATGACCTGCTGTTGGGCCCACCGGTTGGGTGCGGTGATTCCGTTGCTGCGGCCGTCGTTGTTGACCGCGCTCGCCTTGATCACCGCGTAGATCGGCAACCCCTCGGCCTGCGCGTCCGCGAGCCGGCGCAGCACGAGCACGGCGGCACCTTCGCCCCGGCCGATCCCGTTCGCCTTGGCGCTGAACGGTTTGCACCGTCCGTCCGGTGCCGACAGCCCGGCCTGGGTGTAGAAGACGTTCAGGGCGGGGGTGAGGGCGATGTTGACGCCGCCGGCGAGCGCTTGGTCGCACTCGCCGGCTCGTAGCGCCGCGCAGGCCAGGTGGACGGCGACCAGGGACGACGAACACGCGGTGTCGACGGCGATACTCGGGCCCTCGAGGTCCAGTTGATACGAGATTCGATTGGCGGTCATGAAGTAGCCGTTGCCACTTCCGAGTTGCGGCGTGATCCGCGAGAGGTCGCTCATCTGCAGATTCCACTCGTTGGCCATCACGCCGACGAATACGCCGGTGTTCGAACCGGCTTGGCCCCGCGGATCCAGGGTGGCGTCCTCGAGGGCACGCCACGCCGTCTGCAGGAGCAGGCGTTGCTGCGGGTCCATCGCCTGGGCCTCGCGGGGGGCGATGCCGAAGAACTCGTGATCGAAAGCGTCTGCGTCGCTGAGGAATCCGCCGCTACGGTTGTTGATCGCGCCCGGTCCACCCGCTTCGTTGTAGAAGTCGTTCGCATGCCACCGGTCTTCGGGGACGTCGACGATTCCGTCGCCGCCGGCCATCAGCAGCCTCCAGAGCGCGTCGGCGTCCGTTGCCTGCGGGAATCGGCAGTCGAGGCCGACGATGGCGATGTCGGTCATGCGGCCCTCTCGTACCGGTCCTCGACTTCGGTGGCGATGAAGGCAGCCATCTCGGCGATGGTGGGGTAGTCGAATACCACAGTGGGGTCCAGTTCGAGTTCCCACTGGTCTTCGATCTCGCCGCACAGGCTCACCGCAGACACCGATTCGATTCCCAGCTCGGCGAGCGGGATGTCGGGGTCGACATTGTGCACCGGCTGCTCTGTATAGAATGCCACCCTTCGGGTGAGCCAGTCGATAGCCGGGGTGAGGTCGCGGGTGGGGTTCACGAAAGCAGGCATGGGGACGTTTCCTTGTCGGCGGGGGTGGGGGTGGAGGTCAGGCGTGTGCAGGTGTGGCGGTTCGGCTGCGGAGGCCCTGGACCGCCGGATCGATTTCTTCGTGCAGCACCGCATCCACCCGGTTCTCGAGGAACGACGCGCGCATCGATCGGCGTTGAACCTTTCCGCTGGTGGTGCGGTGCACCCCGTGCCGGTCGACCAGGACGACGCTCGGCGCCGGCACGTCGAAGGCCCGGGCGACGGAGAGTTTGATCTTTCGGGCGAGGTCCGAGATCGTCACGGTGTCGTTCTCTCCGTGACCGTGATCGAGCAACCCGGTCTTGACCTCGTGGATCACCAGTAGGCGCTCGTGGCGTCCGGTGTCCATGGAGAACACCACTCCGGCCGATCCGGTGAGGGCTGGATGCAGGTCGCGCACCGCCTCCTCGATGTCCTGGGGGTACAGGTTGCGTCCGTTGACGATCAGCAGGTCCTTGAGCCGGCCCGTGACAAAGATTTCACCGCCGACGGAAGCGCCGAGGTCACCTGTGCGCAGGAATGGCCCGTCCCCGCCCAGGGTGGTGGCGTGGAACTTCTCCTCGGTGTCCTCGGGCCGATTCCAATAGCCGGCGGTGACGCTGCCCCCGCGGATCCACAGTTCCCCGACCCGGCCCTCGGGCAGCTCGTCGGTGGTGTCCGGATCGACGACGCGAATGTCCACACCGAATGCGCGGCCGCTGCTCACCAGTCGGGTGCCACCGGCCATCGGAGTGAGCTCGTTGCGCTCGAGTGCGGCCGGGTCGACGTCGAGGTACACCGGCGGGCTGCCCACGGCTCCGGCGGTGGCGAGCAACGTCACCTCGGCCATTCCGTAAGCCGGGAAGAACGCGTCCGCCCGGAACCCGTAGGGCCGGAGCCGGTCGAGGACGGCCTCGAGGGTACGGGGGCGGATCGGTTCTGCCCCATTGAGAGCGACCCGCACCGAGGAGAGGTCCAGGCCGGTCAACTGGTCGTCGGGGATCCGTCGGGCGAGAAGGTCGTACGCGAAGTTCGGGCCGACGGTGATGTCGGCGCGGTAGCGATCGATCAACTGCAACCAGCGCACCGGGCGCTTGAGGAAGGTCATCGGCGACATGAACGCAAGGTTGCTGCCGGCGTAGAGGGGGAGCAGCAGCATGCCGATCAGCCCCATGTCGTGGAAGTGTGGAAGCCAGCCCACAACGCTGCCTGCCTCGCCGTCCCTGATGGCCGCAGACATGGCCTCGACCATGGCCGCGGCGTTGTGCAGGAGGTTCCCGTGAGTCACCATCACGCCCTTGGGCTCGCTGGTGGATCCCGAGGTGTACTGGAGCAAGGCGAGGGTGTCGCCGTCCAGTTCGGGCATCTGCCACTCGTCGGGGTCGCCGAGTTCGGCGGCGTCGGTCGACGCGACGGTGACCGTGCCGGTGAGTCCGGAGTTGCCGATCCACGCCGTCAGCAGTTCTTCGATCGCGGACGTGGTGAGCACCAGACCGACGTCGGCGTCCTCGAACATCGTGGCCACCCGCGCCATGCTGCGGGCGTCGTGCGGCACGGGGGCCGGTACTGCGACGACACCGGCGTACAGGCAGCCGAGGAATGCGCGAAGGAAGTCGATGCCGTCGACGTACAGCAGCATCACCGGGCGGTGGGCCTCGGGCCGCGTCGACAACCACGACGCGATCGCCCGCGCATCCTGGTCCAACTGGCGGTAGGTGAGAACCTCTTCGACGAGTTCGCGGCCGACCTCGCGATGGTAGGTGTAGGAGCGTTCCTCACCGTAGGTGGCGGCCTGGGCTCGAACGTGTGACACGAAGTCGGAATGCACTTGATCTTCTCCCTCGAAGTGGACGATTCCTACTCTCGTCCGCATCGCCGGGGGATTCCATCAACCCCAGGGGTGGAATCACCCCCACCTCCGGTTGGTCGCGCATCACCGTGGGATGGGCAGTGTCACCGGGTATTGGAGTGCCTCGGGGAGGTTTATCTTTCTGTGCCGCAGGATTTTTCGATGAGGACCGGGGCTAGGTGATGAGCGCCCGGCCGACGCCGCACACGGCGATGGCCCAGAGCACGCTGGTGAACGTGCCGATGATGAACTGCTCGGAGGCGTGTGGTTCGCGCAGTTCGGGGTAGCGGGCCAAGCTCTTGACAGCCAGGACCACGGCGATACCCTCCGGCCACCCGGCGAGGATCGCAGCGGCGACGGCGGCACGCTCGAGCAGTCCGATCACCCGGCCGCCTCGCAACGGGCCCGCCTCGGGGCGGGGGTCGGCACCGGAATCGGGCTGGCGCCGGGCGATCCGGAAGGCGGCGAGCACCATCGGCGCCCCACCGGTGGTGGCCGCCGCCGCACACAGCACGAGCGTCGCACCCAGTGCGAATCCCTTCACCGGTGTGGTGGCGGAGCCGGCGACCGCGGCCGTAGCGAGGGCGGCGAGCCCGACGAGTGGGGCCGCCCACTGGGACACCCAGCGGGGAACACGCTGCGTGGCAAGCACCAACGGTGCCAGCGCCGCGACGCCGAGGGCGAGGAGCGCGACCGCCGTCATGAATCCGCCTTCTGTAGGAGTCGTTCGGCCAGTCGGCGGCCTGCCGTCTCGACCTGCCACCCCGCGGTGGCGAGGCGTTGCGAGACGGCCTGCTTGCTGATGCCCAGGCTTTTGGCCGCCTCCGTCTGGGTGAGCCCGCGCCGCATCTGCGCGACGGCTTCGCGGCCTTCGTCTGTACGGCGGGTGAGGAGAACGGCGACGAGGGTGAGAGCGGTGTCGGCGTCCGCGGACAAGTCGGTGTCGGAACCCTCCACCGCAACCCGGCCCGGGGCACTTTTCGCACGCTCGACGGCGACGCGGGCGAGTTCGAACGCCGGTCCTCGGCCGGCCCGCGTCTCGTCGGGGAGCGGTTCTTCCACGGCTCCGGCACCGATGCCGATGCTCCAGTGTTCGCGACCGACGAGGTCGAGGGCGAGAGCCACCACGGTCGCGGGATCTGCCACGACCGCCTGCATCTCGTCGCCGGCCGTGCGCTGAAACGGGCGGACGAGGCGGTGATCGCCGAGTTCGGCGATCAGGTCGCCGACACGGTCGATGTCACGGCGACTTCCGCGCTGATCGACGGTGAGGACGAACATTCGTCAAGGCTAGAACCTGGAAACTTTCCTGTCAAGACTCAGAACTTGACATCCTGTGTTCAAGGACGAGGGATAGACACACCCTCGGTCAGCGGCAACTCCTCGGCGTCGGATCGATCGACGGGCCGCCGAGAATCGACGATCAACCCGAGAATGCCGACGACGACGCACACACCGGACAGCAGGAGGAGGGCTGGATTCGTCTCACCGCTCAGGGCGTCCCCGAGAACCACGATCCCCACCGTTCCGGGGAGGATGCCCACGACCGTGGCGAGCACGTAGGGGAGCAGCCGGATGGAGGAGACGCCGCTGCAGTAGTTGACCACGGAGAACGGGACGAATGCGATCAGCCGGAGAGAGCCGACGGCGAGCCACCCCCGTCGGGCGATCCGCTCGTCCACCCGCCGGATCGTCGGGCTGGAGATGCGTTGCCACACGACGTCCCGGCCGATGGCGCGCACCAGATATAGAGCCAGCACCGCGCTGACCGTTGCGGCCGCGACGGTGATCGCGATGCCGAGCCAGGCCCCGAACAGCAACCCGGCACTCAAGGTGAACACGGTGCGGGGGAACGGGAATATCGTCACCAGCGCATGCGCGACGAAGAAGACCAGCGGAAAGGCCGGGCCCACCGACTGCGCCCATTCCCGGATCTGCAGAACGGACGGATGGGGTGCCACCACCGCGACGACCACCAGCACGATTGCCAGTGCGGCGACGCCGACGACCCTGCGGTTCCCCAGGCGTCTCTTCACAGGGCACCAGGCTACCCGGCCGGACCGCGAAGAGTCGTGCGAGGAAAACCGTCGAGAGCACGGTCGTAGCGGAGACCGTCTCATCCGGACACCGCGGCCGCCCAGGCGCGACCCCGGCCCGCGGGCCGAGAATTCGGGCCAGCGCGGCGGCGGCCATCCTCCTACGATGGAGTAGTTCGCCGCGGAAAATGATTTCCCCTGACGGGCACGGTCAGCCCGAAGAACCGCTGAGTCACGGCGCCCCGGGCGCCGAACGGTTCCGGCGTCATGCTCATGACCTGAGGTTATCCATCATGTGGTGATCCTCACGATAGGAGAGCGGAGTCTGCGGCTAGCATCACACCAACACAACATATTGATCGATCGCTCATCAGGGCCATGCAGGGAGAGGAAGCGGACACCGTGTCATTAGCTTCAGAAACCGAGGAAGCTGCGCGGGCATATACCGACTGGCAGCGCTCCGTGGCGGGAGTCCTCGCGAAATCGCGGCGAGTCGACGCGGCAGACCTCGGTCCGGAACCCGAGAAGCTCCTCGAGACCACCACCTACGACGGTGTCACCGTCGCGCCGCTCTACAGCCCCCGGGACGAGCGTCCCGAGCAGCCGCTTCCCGGCGCGTTCCCTTACGTTCGGGGCGTCGACGCCACTCGGGACGTCAACTCCGGCTGGCTCGTCAGCGCCCGGTTCGGTGCGGGCGCCGATCCGGCGGACGTCAACCGGTCCATCCTCGACGCCTTGGAGAACGGGGTCAGCGCGGTCTGGCTCACCGTCGGTGAGAACACGCTGCCCGTCAGGTCGCTGGAGACGGCGCTCGACGGCGTGCTGCTCGACCTCGCCCCGCTCACCCTCGACGCCGGAACCGAGGTGACAGCCGCGGCCCGCGCATTGTTCGCACTGCTCGACGCGCGTGCGTCGGCCGGTGACGGCGTCACCGATCGCACCACGGTGCGCGTCCACCTCGGTGCGGCGCCGCTGACGAGCGCCTTCGCCGGTGTGACGGATATCGATCTCGGTGACGCGGTGGCACTGGCCACCGAGGCGTCGACCCGACCGGAACAGGTGCGCGCGATCACCGTGGACGGCACCGTCTTCCACGACGCGGGTGCCTCCGACTCGGAGGAGCTCGGTGCGTCCGTCGCCGCCGGGCTCGAGTACCTGCGGGCGCTCACCGCGAGTGGGCTGCCGATCGGAAAAGCGTTCGGCCAGATTGATTTCCGGTTCGCGGCGACCGACGACCAGTTCCAGACCATCGCCAAGTTCCGCGCCGCCCGGTTGGTGTGGGCCCGGATCGCCCAGGTGTGCGGTGCCTCCGACTTCGGCGGCGCGCCGCAGCATGCGGTCACGTCCGCCGCGATGATGTCGCAGCGTGATCCGTGGGTGAACATGCTCCGCACGACCCTCGCCGCGTTCGGCGCCGGGGTGGGCGGTGCCGACGCGGTGACGGTGTTGCCGTTCGATGCCGCGCTGCCCGCGGGGGCGCTGGGGGTCTCGCAGACCTTCGCCGATCGGATCGCCCGCAACACCCAGTTGTTGCTGCTCGAGGAATCGCACCTCGGCCGCGTACTCGATCCCGCCGCCGGATCGTGGTACGTCGAGGATCTCACGCAGCGGATCGCGGAGAAGGCGTGGGAATTCTTCCAGCAGATCGAGTCGGCCGGCGGGTATCTCGCGGGCCTGGGCGCCGGACAGATCACCGAGCGGATCAACTCGACGCGGGCGCAACGCGAATCGGACATCGCGCACCGCAAGACCGCGGTCACCGGGGTCAACGAGTATCCGAATCTGGAAGAGGCGCCACTGCCTCCCGGTGCCGCTGACGCCGGACGGGTGGCCCGGTACGCCGCTGCCTTCGAAAGGCTCCGCGACCGCTCCGACACCTATCTGGCGGTTCACGGGGTCCGGCCCACCGCGTTCCTGGCTCCGCTCGGACCGGTCGCCGAACACAACGTGCGCACCACCTTCAGCACGAACCTGCTGGCATCGGGTGGCATCGCTGCCGTCAATCCCGGACCCCTCGCGGTCGGTGACGGCAGCATCGCGGCCGCAGCGGCACAGTCCGGGGCCGGTATCGCGGTGATCTGCGGTACCGACAAGCGGTACACCGCCGACGCCGCGGCCGCAGTCGAGGAACTGCGCGCTGCGGGTGTGGGCACCGTTCTCCTGGCGGGTCCGGAGAAGGTCGTTGCCGACGTGGACGGGGCTGCCCGCCCCGACGGATTCGTCACAGCACGCATCGATGCAGTCTCGGTCCTGTCCGATCTGCTCGACATCATCGAGAGCGCGGGGAACACCTCGGGCGACACAGGGAGCAAGAAGTGACTACTCGCGAGGTCAAGCACACGATCGGCAGCTTCGCCGACGTGCCGCTGGAGGATCCTCAGTTTCCGCAGCCGGCCGCACCGACCGCGGAACAGACGGACGCATTGATCGCCGCCGCCGCGGCGGCGAACCACTACACCCCGGAACAGGTGGTGTGGTCCACCCCCGAGGGAATCGACGTCAAACCGGTCTACACCAAGGCCGACCGCGACGCGGCCGAGTCCGAGGGTTACCCGGTGGGCAGCTTCCCCGGTGCCGCGCCGTTCGTGCGTGGGCCGTACCCCACCATGTACGTCAACCAGCCGTGGACCATCCGTCAGTACGCCGGATTCTCGACGGCCGCCGAGTCCAACGCCTTCTACCGCCGCAACCTTGCGGCGGGGCAGAAGGGTCTGTCGGTGGCGTTCGACCTGGCCACCCACCGCGGCTACGACTCCGACCACCCGCGCGTCGCCGGTGACGTGGGCATGGCCGGTGTGGCCATCGACTCGATCCTCGACATGCGGCAGCTGTTCGACCACATTCCCCTCGACAGCGTCAGTGTGTCGATGACCATGAACGGTGCCGTTCTGCCGATCCTGGCCCTGTATGTGGTGGCGGCGGAGGAGCAGGGTGTCGCTCCGGAACAGCTGGCCGGAACCATTCAGAACGACATTCTGAAAGAGTTCATGGTCCGCAACACCTACATCTATCCGCCGAAGCCGTCGATGCGCATCATCTCGGACATCTTCGCGTACACCAGCACGAAGATGCCGCGGTTCAACTCCATCTCCATTTCCGGGTACCACATCCAGGAAGCCGGTGCCACAGCCGATCTGGAGTTGGCGTACACGCTCGCCGACGGTGTCGAGTACCTCCGCGCCGGCCTCGACGCCGGCATGGAGATCGACAAGTTCGCGCCGCGGTTGTCGTTCTTCTGGGCCATCGGCATGAACTTCTTCATGGAGGTCGCAAAGCTGCGGGCCGGTCGTCTCCTGTGGAGTGAACTGGTTGCCCAGTTCGAGCCGAAGTCGGCGAAATCGCTGTCGCTGCGCACACATTCGCAGACCTCGGGCTGGTCGCTCACCGCCCAGGACGTCTACAACAATGTGGCCCGCACCTGCGTCGAGGCCATGGCCGCCACGCAGGGGCACACCCAGTCTCTGCACACCAACGCCCTCGACGAGGCGCTGGCGCTGCCGACGGACTTCTCCGCCCGCATCGCCCGCAACACCCAGTTGTTGCTGCAGCAGGAATCGGGGACGGTCCGCCCGATCGACCCGTGGGGCGGCTCCCATTACGTCGAGTGGCTCACTCACGAGCTGGCGAACCGCGCCCGGGCGCACATCGCCGAGGTCGAGGAGGCCGGCGGCATGGCGCAGGCCATCAGCGAGGGCATCCCGAAGCTGCGCATCGAAGAGGCCGCCGCCCGCACTCAGGCGCGCATCGATTCCGGTCGTCAGCCGGTCATCGGTGTCAACAAGTACCGGGCCGAAGAGGATCAGAAGATCGAGGTCCTCAAGGTCGAGAATTCGCGGGTCCGCAAGGAACAGCTCGAGAAGCTCGCACGCCTGCGTGAGGAACGCGACCCCGTCGCGGTGCAGGCGGCACTCGCCGAGCTCACCCGCGCCGCCGCCTCGTCGGAGGGCGGCATGGAGAACAACCTGCTCGCACTCGCCATCGACGCTGCCCGTGCGCACGCCACCGTCGGCGAGATCTCCGACGCACTCGAGACGGTGTTCGGACGTCACCAGGCCGAGATCCGCACCATCAGCGGGGTGTACCGGGACGAGGCCGGGAAGGTGGACAACATCAGTAACGCAACGGAACTCGTCGAGAAGTTCGCCGAGGAGGAAGGCCGCCGCCCGCGTGTCCTCATCGCGAAGATGGGCCAGGACGGGCACGACCGCGGACAGAAGGTGATCGCCACCGCCTTCGCCGACATCGGCTTCGACGTGGACGTCGGACCGCTGTTCCAGACCCCGGAAGAGGTCGCGAACCAGGCGGCCGACAACGACGTCCACGTGGTCGGTGTGTCGTCGTTGGCTGCAGGTCACCTCACCTTGGTGCCTGCACTGCGGGATGCGCTCGCGGCGGTGGGGCGTCCCGACATCATGATCGTGGTCGGCGGTGTCATTCCGCCCGGCGACTTCGACGAGCTCTACCAGGCGGGCGCCGCCGCGATCTTCCCACCCGGCACGGTGATCGCCGAGGCGGCCACCGGTCTGCTCGAGAAGCTCGCCGCCCAGCTCGGGCACGACCTGACGGGCACCCCGGAATAGCATGGGGCGCCCTCCAGTCGACATCGATGCCCTCGCCCAGGCCGTGCGCGCCAATCAGCGCGCCGGCCTGGCGAAGGCCATCACCCTGGTCGAATCGACACGCACCGACCACCGGGAGGCGGCGCAGCGTCTGCTCCTCGAACTGCTTCCGGAGTCGGGCAACGCGCACCGGGTGGGTATCACCGGTGTGCCCGGCGTCGGCAAGTCGACGTTCATCGACGCACTGGGGATGTACCTGATCGGGAAGGGTCATCGGGTGGCGGTCCTCGCGGTGGATCCGTCGTCGACGCGCACCGGCGGGTCGATCCTCGGCGACAAGACACGCATGGCGCGGCTGACCGTGGAGAAGGACGCCTACATCCGGCCGTCGCCGACCTCGGGCACCCTCGGCGGTGTCGCGAAGGCGACCCGGGAAACCATCGTGCTCCTCGAGGCAGCCGGATTCGACGTCATCCTGGTCGAGACGGTCGGGGTCGGGCAGTCCGAGGTGACGGTGGCGAACATGGTCGACTGCTTCTGTTTCCTCACGCTCGCCCGGACCGGTGACCAGTTGCAGGGCATCAAGAAGGGTGTACTCGAGCTCGCCGACCTCGTCGCCGTCAACAAGGCCGACGGCAAGCACGAACGCGAAGCGAAGGGAGCTGCCCGCGAATTGGCGGGTGCACTGCGGCTGATCTACCCCCACGACGCCATCTGGAAGCCGCCCGTCATCACGATGAGCGGTCTCGAAGGTGTCGGGCTCGAGGAGTTCTGGAACACCGTCCAGCATCACCGTGAGGTGCTCACCGAGGCCGGACGGTTCGAGGAGAACCGTCGTCGCCAGCAGGTCGACTGGACGTGGACCATGGTCCACGATCAGCTGCTGCGTCGACTGGCATCCAACCCGCGGGTCAAGGACATTCGCGGGCAGGTCGAGCAACAGGTGCGTGACGGTTCCCTGACAGCGGCGTTGGCCGCGGCCCAGATCCTCGACGCCTTCGACGGTTCCGACGCCTCCGAGGAATGACCGGGCAGGTCACTCCGGGCTCTTCGCTCCTGCGATCACGTCTGCGTCGTATTCGTCGTGGCGGCGCAGCCAACTCATGGCGGGGTCGTCGCCGCGGCGGGGTTGTTGTTCCCAGTCCTCCTGCCGGCCGCGGGCGGTGAGGTCGAGCCACTGGTAGGTACCGAGGAGCGTTTCGGTCGAGCGCGCGTAGCCGGAATAGGTGTGGAAGATTCGCTCACCGTGGCGGAGGAAGGCGCTGACACCGTGCTCTTCGCCGGACCAGCCCTTCCAGGCGGGGTTCATCCGCTCCAGCTCGGCCTGATCCTTGTAGTTGTATTCCACCGGTGCGACCGCCGCGTCGAGGGTGACGTGGAAGTCGTAGTTGAAGTCGCTGCCGTGCGAGGAGTACCAGGGGAGGGCCCAACCCATCCGCTGCCGGTAGCGCTCGAGCTCGAGCAGCGGTGCGCGTGACACGGCCGCGAACGAGGTGTCCCGGGCGTACAGGTGGCGGAGGTCGCCCACATTGTCCATCGTGAACGAACAGGACGGGCAACCCTCGTCGGCGTCGGGTTCGAACATGAAGTGGTAGATGAGGAGTTGACTGCGGCCGTCGAACAAGTCCTCGAGTTCAACTTTGCCGTGGGGACCGTCGAATACATATTTCTTGGTGATCGCGACCATGGGTAGCGCGCGTCGGGCGGCGTTGACCCGGTCGCGGTGTCGGGTCAGCTCCTTCTCCTGTGCGAGTAGCTCACGCCGCGCGATGAGCCATTGCTCACGGGTGGTGACCTGTGGATCGGACGCTGTCATCGTTCGTCTCCTCTCGTAGGACACACGTAATGGTCTCAGTCGGCACTCGGTTGCGGCTACCTCCAGAACTTCCACGAGACAGCCGGCCCCGCAACTACCATGCTTGCCAGAGGGTGTCCGTTGGGGATGGAGTCCCCCGCGCTCTCTCGAAACCGTGTCTGGCTACCGATCATCACCTACCGGAGGTACACATGACATCGCCCATGGAGTCCGTCCCGCGACTGTCTACGCTCGCCGGGTCCTGGACTTTGGACCCTTCCCGGACCTCGATCACCTTCCACACGAAGGGATTGTGGATCTTCGGGGTCACCGGCAGCTTCCACGCGGTCGAGGGCACCGCAACGGTCGGTGACGACGGAGGTATCACCGGAAGGCTGGTCGTCGACGCCACCTCGCTGAATACCAAGAACGGTAAACGCGACGAGCACCTGCGCTCCGCTGACTTCTTCGATGTCCAGAAGTACCCCACCATTGTCTTCACCGCGGCAGAAGCGCGACCCGCCGATCCGGGACACGTACATCTCGACGGCGCCCTGACCGTTCACGGGCAGACTCGACCGCTCACCGTGCCCGCAGAGGTTGTCGCCACCGACGACACCGCCACGGTCAGCGCCGAAATAGACCTCGACCGCAGCAACTGGGGCATGACCTACACGAAGAAGGGCTCGCGCCTCGCCACCCGTGTCGTGATCAACGCCGTCTTCGTCAAGTCCTGATCCACCGCGCCTTTCTCTCACTCGCGGGGCGACGCCCGTCACGTCGGCGGTCGACGAAACGTGCCGTCGGAACTGGTCGGCGGCGAATCCGGCGCCCGGCGCCTCGGCGCCTTTTCGGCGGATGCACCGATCGTGGACGCGAGTCGCCATAATCCGGCGGCGGCCAGAACGTGCCATAGCGCGTGTCCCTGAACGACACTGCTCGGCCGACAGATCGACGTCCGGTCACCGATGGCGCCGAGCAGAGCGCCGGACGCCAGAAGTACTGCTGCGGCGACCGTCGCCCGCCTCAACTGCGGATGGACGCGCGCGCGTTCCATGCTCAGTCCTATAGCCAGCGCGGCGAGCATTGCCTGCACGATCGTGGATACGGTCGATCCGGCAGCCACGGTGGGAACCATCGCGAGCGGAACAACGAGCCACCACCCGGGCGACGCCCGACGGCCGAACCGGTCGGACGCGGCCTCGGCGGCGACGTAGGCGAGCAGAGTCGCGATCGGCAGGTCGTGTGCGTAGGCCTGCCACGACGGGTTGGGTCCGTGCTGCACAAGTGACCCGGCACCCACAGCGACGACGAGCAGGCCGTAGATCACGGTCGGCGCACCGTTCCGACGGCGCGCGATCACCGCGACGCCGGCAACCACGAAGGCCAGGCTGGTGACAGCGGCCGCCGGCTGACCGATGAAGCCTGTGCCTCGATACAGCTCACAGGCATTCGACAGCGTCATGAATCGGAGGTCACCTTCCACGTTGTTCGGTCGACACCTGTTCTTCGAGGTTTCCAAAGAGACCTTCCGACCGCAATCGCATTGGCACCGAATTTGAGCGTTCGTCCAACGAATCGCGGTCCGAGGACGGGGGAGCGGTGATACTTGGTGTCATGCTTATTCCCGGCGTGGCGCAACCAACGGAGAAATACCGGCCGCGCCGCATCGGCCGTCGCGCGTCTCTCGCCATTCTCTCGATCGTTGTGATCGGAGCGTTGACGGCGGGCGGGTGTGGACAACAACGCACGGAGCCTGGTGGGGAATCGCAGCAGGACGCGACGACCTCCACCACGAACCTCGTGCCTCAGGAGGTCCTGGTCGGGTTGGAAGTCGTTCAGAAGTATTTCCCGGAGATAGATAGACAGGCCACGACAAGTGCGAACGCCAGTGCCGCCGGTGTCCCCGAGGCGACGAGAATGGTGATCTACGAAGGCGCTGACGGCAGGCGGGTCACCGTGTCGGTCGATCAGTATTCCAGCCCCGACTCGGCATCGACCGCATTCGAGCAAGCGATCGACAAAAGCGAAGTTGTTCAGGGTTTCGTAGCGCTATCGACACCATCCGGTGTGGGGGAGAAGGCGTTCGCCGGCACCGTCACGCAGGGTGAAGAAACGCACATCGGATACGGCGCCCTCGCAGGCGAGTACGTCATCGGCGTGACCTCGGCCGGCTACCCGGCTAATGCCGAGAATTTCGGAAAACTCACTGATCTCACTCGTGACGCGGTCGAAAAAGCCGACACTGCATAAGCGCCCTACCTGATCACGGCACACCGGGCGCCGGCCTCTACCACTCCGATCAGGGCTTGGTGTCACACTCGGCGCCCGGGTGCTCGGTAACGTGGAAGACGACCCCGACCGTTTGACGATCTACCCACCTGGCATGTTCAACCCGCACACGCTACTGGAAGACTCGAGGCTCGAGGACCTTCAGAACATCGTCGAGCGGAAGGTTGGGGTCGTTCATGTCGAGGCCATCGAACGTCTGCCAGATATAAGATGCCGTCGAGCTCTCTCTCAGCGGATGAAAATCGGCCAAGGCGGGATCGCCTCGGAAGCTGTTGAACGCCTCTTCGGACTCCCATTCAACGAGAAACAGAACCTGCCGCGGCGCGGGCTCGGGGCATTTTAGACCGGACCGATATCGAGTCCCGCTCGCTGTGCGTACGGAAGGCATGCAGTATAGGCGATCTGTGCCACGTAGTCGACCGGCGAGAGGGAGTGATCGGCAGAGATTACTTCTGGACCGATCAAAGGCGCATCAGCGAGCTTTCCGGCCAGGGCATCGATCGACTCTGCGATACCAAACGACCCCTCACCGGGTAGCAGGCGTTGCGTCGACGCCTCCTCCCACAAGTCCTCGGCTTCGGACCTGCGACCGTCATTGAGCTGTATCGATGTGACGATTCCCCGGGGCAGCGCTCGCAGCTGGTCTCGAGTACCTTCACTACGGTCGAAGTGCCAGGTGTCGAACACTATCCCTGCGTTCTTTGCAGAGGAGTCGGCGACTATGCGGTGCGCCGTTGCGAGGTCGAAGATCGAACTGAATGGCATCGGCTCTAGCTGGATGGTAAGGCCACGGTCAGCGGCACTCTCGCACAGTGCGGCAAACGAGTCGACGACAAGTTGATGGCCGAAATCGACTCCGTACGGTTCGATGGCGGAGATTGTTGTCGAACCCAGCCTTTCCGCCAGTCTGAGGCATTCGCTCACCGAATACCGGCCGAAGAGATCCCCGTAACGCCGTTGCGCCGGGTTCGCTGTGGGGATTGATCCCGCCTGTAAGGGGAGCGGTAGCCACGACGTCACCGGATCAATGCAGGCAACAGATATGTTGAGTCTGTTCGCTAACTCCGCAACGGAGTCCGCCCGCTGCAGAATACGGTCCGGAGGCCCGAAATCCATCGGTGCTACCGATATCGCGTGGAAGCCTGCGCGCGCCGCGGCGAACAGACGGTGCTCAACCGGCGCCTGGGAAAGGGTGCCTCCCCAAAGAATCATCGGGCAGGAGATAGCGTCATCCTATCGATTCCAGTAATTCGCTCGACGATACGGCGCCTGACCGTGTATGGCGCCCAACGCGATAGTGCTGCCATGACTTTGTCGTCGTTGCCGAGTCGAATTCTCAGTTGATGCGAATCCGATTCCAATGCGTCGCAGATTTCAACCGCAGCCTTCTCCGTCGGTCGAGCTCTATGTCCGAGTTTGGTCATCCTTGGCAGGGCCTTCGCTGCTAACGGCGCGTATGGGCTGTCATGCGGCAGCACTGGCTGTACATTGCTCCCGAATGGGGTGTCGTGATTGCCCGGCTGCAGAATCTTCACGTCGAGGCCGAACGGTGCCAGTTCAATGTCGATGGCTTCAGCCCAGCCCTCGAGCGCCCACTTTGCTGCGGCATAGATGGAGTACATCGGATGGGCAACGTTAACAGCGTTCGAGGAGATAACGGCGATGGTTCCGTGCCCCTGTGAGCGCATCGTTGGAAGGAGTCTCTGTGTAAGGTCGACTGCACCGATGAAGTTGGCTTCCAACAAATCTCGAATCGTCTGCGGAGCGAGGTGTTCGAAGAAGCCTGCGGTTGTGTAGCCCGCGCAATGGAGAACGGCCGTCAAGCCATCTGGAGTCGAGTCGCGTACGTAGTCCACGGCCGAGGCGCGGGACTCGTCGCAGGCGACATCCAGGCGAATAATCTCGAGGAGTGCTGTGTTCGTGCCGGCGCCTCCCATTAGCTCGTCAAGTTGTTTCGTTTTCGTCGTGTCGCGCATCGACGCGATCACCCGCCACCCACGCGCCGCCAGCTTGGCGGCGACATGTGCCCCGAACCCACTGCTTGCCCCTGTTATCAAAATAGTCTGCACGATCCACCCTTCTGACCAAACGCTTGCTTGTTTGCAGCGTAGCATTGACATTCCGGGTTGCGCTGGCAATCAAGTTGCCCACTGCAGGCCGGTAGCTGACTGAAGATCAAGCTTCTGACGCCTCATGATTCCGCTTCCCGCCAAGCAAAACTCGGCGTGTCCCGGCCAGACTCAACCCACCAATTACCGGACAGTCCCCGGCACCACCGTCCCCGGATTTCCAAGTTTGCTGGGTGCTTCACGGGTCGACACCGGCACGCACCGGTGCGGCGATCATCGACAGATTAAGCGAGGACGCACCCGCTGATGCCGGGCGAATCGGTGGTCAGACCGCCTGTAGGACCAGATCTGACCAGGTGCGGATTTCCTGGGCCCGCAACTGAGCGACGGCCTGCGCTTGCGCGTCCTCTACAGCGGAGCCGGCTAGGCATGGTCGACGAAGTCTGGACACTGCCGCCTACAATGGGATTCCTTTCGGGTCGCTTGTGATACGTGCGGTGACGGGGCGGATCAAACAAGATCTTGACTTCTGCCCGCAGCCTCGTAGTGTGAATTCACCAAGCGGTTGCTTGGTACCTGTCTGATTCAACCGGGGTAGTGCTGAGAGCGACCCAGACGTTACGGATTCGAAGAAAGCAACCTGCCTTGGTTTGCCGGTTGTCAGTGTCGGATCCTGGTCCCCCACGAGTAGAGGAATCATGAGAACTGGACGTTTCGAAGGTCACGTTGCATTCATCACCGGAGCTGCCCGCGGCCAAGGACGCAACCACGCGGTGCGCCTCGCGGCCGAAGGCGCGTCGATCATTGCGGTCGACATCTGCGGACAAATAGCCTCTGTACCGTACGAAATGGCGTCCGAGGACGATCTCCGTGAGACCGTGAATCTGGTGGAAGCCCTTGGCGGAAAAATCTACGCGACCGTTGCGGACGTCCGCGATCGGGCTGCGCTGGAGAAAGCACTCACCGAGGGTGTGGCGCGACTCGGCGTGCCTACCGTCGTTCTCGCAAACGCCGGGATCTCCCCTCAGCGTGCAACCGAGCCGGATCCTCAGCAAGTATTCCTCGACACGATTGAAACGAATCTGGTGGGGGTCTGGAACACGATCAGCATCGTCGCGCCGATGATGATCACCCGAGGCGACGGGGGAGCGATCGTCATTACCAGCTCCGCCCAGGGCCTGATCGGACGCGGGGGCGACGGGTCCGGTGCAGCAAGCGCCTACACGGCAAGCAAGCACGGTGTCGTCGGCTTGATGCGATCCTTCTCGGCTTGGCTGGCTCCCCACTCGATCAGAGTCAACACCGTTCACCCAACGGGTGTGCACACTGCGATGGTCGAGCACGCTGAGATGATGGAGTGGGTGGCTGCCGACCCTCAGCGGGGTACGACCATGTCGAATCCGATGCCCGTCGCGATGGTCGACGTCTCCGACATCACCGAGGCAGTGCTCTATCTTACGGGTGAGTCCGGACGATACATCACCGGTGTGACGCTCCCCGTTGATGCGGGATTCACCAGCAAATGAGGACTCCGTCGAGCAGCGGCCCGAATTTTCAGCCTCTGCAGCAGTTTCTCGAGGAGCAGGCATGATGAGCGACGCGGCCCGCCGTAGGGGATGTTCACCACCGGCCCCGCGCCTGCCCTGATCGGCACGTCGTGCCGATTGCGTTGGCAGACGCCGAACTCCCCGAGGGACTCCTCGTCCACCTTTGCCATCAACTTCTACGGGGCGGTGTCGGGTGCTCGCTAGGGTCCAGCAGCTGGAACAGTCGAGTTACCTTCTACGCCGATATCCCGAATGGCAATGGAACCGCTCAGCTCCGCTGCATTGCACAGCATGCTTCCGCGCTCCGCCTCGTCCGACGGACGATTGACGACGCGACCTGCACCGCGCGGTATTCCGAACGTCTCCCAGGCATATCCGCCCAATTCTCGGCCAGGACTACCGCAACCCCTAGGTGCCGCAAGCTCTGCCAGGTGATGGAGTGAGTTGGTGAGATGATCGGGACCGAACGGCGGGAATTGAAGGTACTCCCGGATGAACTGCGGCACCGCCGACCAATCGTAGGTGAGCGTGACCTCGGTCTCGGACGGACCGAGCGGCACCAGGTCGTAACGCCAGACCCAGCCGCCGAACTCCAGCTGACCGTCTTCCTTCTCCTGCCCGGTCCGCCAGGCAATGGCCCGTGGCGGGTCGAGCACCTGGACCTGGTTGGCCACTCTGTAGTCACCGTTCGGGTGGTGGGGGTGATACATGTCCATCCGAAAGATCTGTCCCACCTCGGTGAGCGGCGCCTGGTCGGCAGCGTCCTGCACCCACCCGGTGCCGTCGATCGCAGCATGGGTCCTCGGGTCGGCCAGCAGCGCGAACAACCTGGTGGCGGGTGCGGCAACGGCCACGGTGGCGCAGACGTTCTCTCGGTCCACGGTGTGCACGCTCCTTGTCACCAGTCTCGAGCGTCCCGCAGGTGCGGAAGGAACCTTCATCAATGCAGACTGCAACACGAACCGGAATTCATCGGTCGGCTGGACGGAATAACGTCGAAGCTCGGACTTCCCGCGGGACAGAGCGTGATGAGTTTCGCCGAAAGTTCCAGTCTGTATCCACATACCCGATCGACCGCACCCGAGGAGAGCATCATGACCGCCACCTACACCTTCGACGTCTTTTCCAGCCTCGACGGCTTCGGCGCCGCCAGCGGCAACTGGACCGGTTACTGGGGCAAGCAAGGCCCCGAACTGCTCGACCACCGCCTCGCCTTGTACGGCACCGAGCAGCGGATGGTATTCGGCGCCAACACTTACCGCGCGTTCGCGCAGATGTTGGCTTCGAGCACGGAGGAGTCCGAGGTTCGTGATCCCTGGGTCACCCGGATGAGGAGTCTGCCGGCAACGGTGGTATCGACCACCCTGGAAGGACGGCTCGACTGGCCAGACGCGACCCTCGTGAGCGGTGACGCCGTCGACGTCGTCGCCCTGCTCAAGGAGGAGTCCGAGGTGCCGTTGCGCTCACACGGCAGTCTCTCGATGAACCGAGCGCTGATGGCCGCCGGTTTGGTCGACCGCGTCCAGGTGACGATCTTCCCCGTCATTACCGGTCAGACCGGGCTGGACCCGATCTTTCAGGGTGCGGCCGACTTCGACCTCGAGCTGATCGAGAGCCGGACGCTCGACGGCAACATCCAAGAGCTCATCTACCGGCCCACCCTGCATGCTTGAAAGGGTCCGCGGTCCATTCAGGAGTAGTACGGGGGCTCCCGGTCGGGATCATCGACGACGACGTCGACCCGCGGGTCGACCAGGAGCCGATCGATGGCATCCGAGCCGGCACCGATCGACGCGAAGTGAGGATCGATGTCGCAGGTCACGCACCATGCGAAATCGGCAGGCCACACGAACGCGGGCGTGGGTGCGCCGATGTCCTGCAACAGTGTCTCGAGCTGGGCATCCCAGTCGGCGCAGTCGCCAACGGTTCCGTGGAACAGGAAGTAGTCGCGGTTCGGAATCGAGATCTTGGGAAACGCATCGTCGGCTGCGAAATTCGGCCACCCGTCCCAGATACAGAAATAGCAGTCGTCAGGTGTGCCGGTGTAGGGGGCGAGGTCGGCCAGCACGACGCCGAGTTGCTCGTTGTCGGACCGCCCCTCCGGATCGCGTTGGGCATCGCCTTCCCTCTGGCCCGGATTGCTGGGGTCCGGGATGAACCGCAAGCGCGCGTACTTGTCGAAGGCGACCGGCCCCCGAGCCGCCAACCGCGACCACTCCTCGTCTCGTTGTTCGAGCCAGCGCGCAGCCGACACATCGACACACCGTGTGATGCTCATGCGACCAGTGTGACCGCTCCGGTGTCGTGGTGTGCCACCGATGCTGTCGAAGCCGGGCAGGTGCCACGGTGACCGTCGTTCGGACGCTACCTGCCGGAGACGTCGGGAAGTGGTCATCCCGGCGAATCTTCGTCGCGAGGCCCGGAAGACGATGGGACAGGATGGGCGGTCAAGTTCGCCACACTGAAATGAATTCGTACCACGGCCCGCCTAGGTGAGTCGCAGTGAAATCATCGAACCCGGCGGGCACACCGTGCGGGCTGTAGGCCCACCCGCTGCTCACCGTCAGTCCGAGTCCGCCGTCCTCGATGAAGTAGACCACGCCATCGTCGCCTGACATGGCGGTGCGGATATCGAACCGGCCGATCTCGAGGTGGCTGTGGAGCGGCTCCGGATCTGCCAGCAACTCGAGCGCCACCCGCTCGAACTCTGCGCGGATGTCGTCGAATGACGGCCGTGGCGCCAGCATCACCGTGGCGACAGCGACGAGTAGGACCGCCGGCGCAGCCGCGATCCACCATGACCACCGCCGGTCTTGGCCGATGACATACAAGGTCTTCACTGCCCACACCAGCGCTTGGACGGCGAGGATCAGCAGCGCCGCTGCACCGAACAACATCGGATCGGCCCAACTCGAGCTGCCGTAGCGAGAGGGCCACCAGTCGCAGTAGATACACACCAGAATCAGCAGTGAGGCAGCGGTCACGGCCAGATGGATCGGTCCGGGAGGCTTGTTCAACTTGACGTCACTCTGCGCGCGAATGGGCGGTCCGGCGGCACGGCTCATTGGTTCACGTTAGCCGCTGTCCGGCGTGGAAATGCGGCCGGAGCGATCGGGGAGAGAAGTAGTGGCCTTCGCGACGATCAGTGGCCACCCCCTACCATTCTCCGGTGACCGATTACGACGATCTCGACATGTTCGGCGGCCTTGACGCCTCCACCCTGCCACCCCGCCAGCAGCGGATCCTGGCAACGATCCGGGACTGGGTGGCTGCACATGGATGCCCGCCGAGCACCCGGCAGATCGGGGATGCGGTGGGCCTTCGGTCGACGTCGTCGGTGTCCAAGCATCTGAAAAGTCTCGAGGAGAGGGGCTTTCTTCGCCGCGGTTCGGCCATGGCTCGGCAATTGGACGTACGCCCGTTCCTCACCGAGGCGAAGCAGGGTCGCTCGTCCGACAACAATGTGACGGTACCGGTGGTCGGCGACATCGCCGCCGGCGCACCGATCCTCGCGGAAGAGCACGCCGACGAGACACTGACACTCCCTCGCGAGCTCGTCGGCTCAGGCACCGTCTTCGGGTTGCGGGTACGGGGCGAATCGATGGTCGACGCCGCAATCTGCGATGGCGATGTCGTCGTGGTGCGCCGCCAGGACGAAGCCCACTCCGGCGAGATCGTCGCCGCGATGATTGATGGCGAGGCCACGGTCAAGGTGCTCCGGCGCCGCGACGGCCACGTCCTCCTCGAGCCCCGCAATCCCGCCTATGCCGCGATTGACGGTGACGACGCAGTCGTCCTGGGCAAGGTGGTATCGGTGATGCGCCGCATCTGAGGTTCGTGCGACCTGAACGATGCAACTCGTCGTGCCGGCTCGTCGCCTCGCACGCGAAGGGCGAGGCGACGAGATCGGCCACTGTGGTGACCAGGCAGCTCAACTTTTGATGAGGTCGTCGATCTGGCCGATCGCCTGCGAAGCACCCTCGACCACGCCCATGTCGAGCACCTGCTGGAGACCTTCGGCAGTTGCGTAGGTGCTCACGTAGGTGGCGATGGTGCTGCCGTGCTCCTCACGGAAGGAGAACTCGTTGGTGGACACTGGCATCGATTCGATCGGGGTGAAATCCGCATCGGCGAATCCGTCGGTGAAGCTGAAGCCGGTCGGCTCATCGATGGAGATGATGTTCCAGTAGCCCGCATGCTTGTCGCCCTCGGGGCCGGTCATGTAATAGGTGACCCGACCGCCCGGGGTGAACTCATGGTCGACCACCGTTGCCGGGTACGTCGGCGGACCCCAAATCTTCTCGAGCTGGCGAGGATCGGCATAGATTTGCCAGATTCGCTCCCGAGGCGCCGCGAACTCGGCGGTGATGGTCAGGGTCAGTGCATCGATGTCGTGGCTGACATTGGTGACAGGCATCGTTCATTCCTTCCGTTGAGGTTGCGTTGCGATCAGTTCGTCGATGCGTGCGATCCGCCCACGCCAGACTTGTTCCAGCTCGGCGAGCATGGACGACACCGCGCGCACTGCTTCGACATCGCCCCTGGCGAGTTGTTCACGGCCACTGCGTCGTTTCACGAGTAAACCGGACTTCTCGAGGACGGCTACATGCTTTTGTACCGCAGCGAAGCTCATGTCGTACTTCGCTGCGAGTGCCGAGACGGAATGCTCGCCGGCCAGTACGCGACGCATGATGTCGCGCCTCGTTCGGTCGGATAGCGCGTGGAACAGGGCATCGGCCTGGTCCTCGTCTGTTTCTGACACACCCGAAATATACAACCGATCGGTTGTATGTGCAAGGGGTGGTCGATTCTCGGATGAGCGTGGGCGGGGGAGCGCCTTTCCTTTTACGAACCGGCCTTCGTGGCTGCCCCCAACTGCACCTGGACGCCGGGCACACCCGGCATACGGCTCACAAATCGTACTTGCGCAACGGCTTCGACATAATTTGTCACCACATGGCATGGAACCCTCAGCGCTGACTCAGGTCTGTACGGCATAGCGGAGGAAGACCATGCCGTTGCCGAATCGGCGTTCGTCGAGCAGTTCCAGCGAATGTCGGATGTCGTCCGGGAACATCCGTTTACCGCCCCCGACCAGCATGGGCGCAAGGTACAGGTGGCACTCGTCGATCAGCTGTGCCTTCCATGCGGAGGCAGCAAGGGTGGCGCCGGACACGTTGAGGTCCTGCGCCGTACTGGCCTTGAGGTCCCGGACCAAGCCCGGGTCGAAGGTGCGCTCGATCCGCGTGCGTGTCGTGGAAACCGAATCGAGACTACGCGAGAAGACGACTTTCTCGGCCGCCTGCCAGATCTGGGCGAACTCTGCGCTCATGGGTGACTGGGCGGCCACTGCCGGATCATTCTCCCAGCCGGTCATCATCTCGTACATAGTGCGGCCGTAGAGGTAGGTCCCTACCTCCCGCTCGGCGACATTGATGAAGTCGAGTACTTCTTCGTCGGGGACGGCCCAATCGAAGGCGCCGGCCAGGTCGGCGATGTAGCCGTCGAGCGACGCCAGGAACGAATAGATCAGCTTGCCCACGCGAGCAACGATAATGCCCACGAGCACCCGCAGCCGTCATTCAGCCGAAACGCTCTGACTGAGAAAGGAATTGGTCCGGAACCATCAGTGGGGCAACCAGGCCGACTTTGCGCGCGCGGACGGGTTGTTCCGCAAGCGGATTTGTACTGGGGACGCCACGGGCGTGATCACTCCAGCGCAGGTACTCCGGGTCCGTCCAAGTCACCCAGCGCCGACTTGCGCCCCGATATCGCCAACAGCAGGGAGAGTGCCGGGCCACAGACTTCTGGGCCATCACCGATCGACACGTCTGCGTCGATGGCCCGCAATCGGACGGGGGCAATGAGTTGTTTCGCACCGCCCAGGGACACCGGGGTCCGCGCCTGGTACTGCAACGACCTGACGACCGCCTCCGACGGATACGTGCGGTTGATGCCCAGCGGCCGTCGGATGTCTTCGCCATGGACGACCTCTTCCACCAGTCTGCTGTCCAGCGGTGCCGGCGGCGTCGACGTGTAGTTGGCTACCTGCTGAAGTCGGGCGAGCGTCTGCTGGGGTGTGGCGCCGCGTTCACGTTCGACGCCCTGGGCGTTCTGGCGATCGAAGTCGAAACGCGCTCGGACCATGTTGCGCACGATGCCGAGTCGGGTGGTCTTCGCGTTGTTGATGAGGTGTGCGGCGACGTCGTGCACGGTCCAGTCGCCGCACAGCGAGGGCAGGGCCCATTGGTCGTCGGTGAGGGCGGTGAGGTCATCGATCAGCGCTGCACGCTCCGCATGCACCATCGGCCAGACAGCATTCATGAAGACAGTCTGGCAAAGACCGTCCTTCACCTGCTGGCCTGGGCCCGTCGCCGTCCCACCCAACGGTCGTTGACGATCCCTATCGAGTTCGGGAAGTCGGCGTCGTGAGACTCCACCTCGGTCTGATGCCCCGGCGGGCGGCAGGGGCCGCCCGCCGGGGAGATCGACTGGTCAGCGAAGGTCACTGCGGGAGTCGGATACTTGGCCGCCCGCGGTGCCGCTCAGGTAGTCGATGGCGTGTGTGACGAGGAGGCATGAAGCCCTCAGTTGCGGCGTCTGTTATTGCGATAGCCGTGCACCGTCGGGGGTGGTAGCGAAGACGTGGGCGTGGGAGGCGTCGATGCGGGCGTGCACGACCTGGCCTTTCTCCGGGGGGTTGCGCCAGTCGACTCGGGCCACAATTGGTTCGTGCCGTCGGCCCACCCGAGTGCGTCCGAAGATGAAGGCTTCCGAGCCGAGTTCTTCAACTACGTCGATCTCGATTTCGTGCCCGGAGTCGGCGAGTTCGATGTGCTCGGGTCGGATCCCGAGGACCACCTCCCGGCCTGCGGCCGCCAGCGTGTTCCTGGGCACCTGAATGAGCTGATCGCCGAAGCTGATTCCCCCATCGGTAACGGGTAACGTGAACAGGTTCATCGAGGGAGAGCCCATAAATCCGGCGACGAACACGTTCACCGGGCGCCGGTACAACTCGCGGGGGCTCGCGCACTGCTGCAGGATGCCGCCCTTGAGCACGGCGACCCGGTCACCCATCGTCATCGCCTCGACCTGGTCGTGGGTGACGTAGACGGTGGTGGTGCCGAGACGCCGCTGCAACTGTGCGATCTGGGTGCGGGTCTGTACGCGCAGCTTGGCGTCGAGGTTGGACAACGGCTCGTCCATGAGGAATACCTGTGGCTGGCGAACGATGGCTCGCCCCATGGCAACTCGCTGCCGCTGCCCACCCGACAGCGCCTTGGGTTTGCGGTCCAGATAGTCGCGGAGGTCGAGCATGTCGGCGGCTTCCCCGACCCGCCTGCGGATTTCGGACTTGTCTGTGCCGGCGAGTTTGAGGGCGAAACCCATGTTCTCGGCGACGCTCATGTGCGGGTAGAGCGCGTAGTTCTGGAAGACCATCGCGATGTCGCGGTCCTTGGGTTCGGAATTCGTGACGTCGCGGCCGCCGATCAGGATCCGGCCGCCGTCGACCTCCTCCAGGCCTGCGAGCATCCGCAGCGACGTGGACTTGCCGCAGCCGGACGGGCCGACGAGAACAAGGAACTCGCCGTCCTCGATATGCAGGTCGAGTTGGTCGACCGCGGGGACGTCGGACCCGGGGAAGAGTCTGGTCGCGCGGTCATAGGTGATTGTTGCCATGAGAAATGAATCCCTCCACCGGCAGGAACGTGCCGGACGATCCGAGTGAGTGAGGTGGGTTGGTGCGCCTGTAGCGCGTGGGGTATGGGTGGTGTCAGGTCGCCGGTGTCGGGCTTTCTGTGTCGGTGTGCGGCGAGTAGCGCGAGGACGTGATGGTGCCGAATTGCGGCCCGTCGGCGTTGTCGAATCCCCAGGTCATCCAGCTGCCGTTTCGTGTCCGCCGCATCTGCACCGCGTACAGGTCCGCGGTATCGACATTCGTCGCGTCGGTGACTGTCCACGGTCCGAGCAGGGACTGTCCCTCGGCGATCCAGGTCCCCGCATCGTGCCCCGCGTGAAGGCTGGTGTTCTTGGGTGCGCAGGAAAACAGCAGGATCGGCTTCCCGTTGACGGTGTGCGCCTGCAGGACTTCCATCTCGCCGAACCCGGCTGGAGTCGAGAGTGGGGGTTCGATGCGCCAGTGGCTCAGGTCGTCGCTGGTCGCGTGGCCCACGACGGCGCGGCCCTCGGGATCGCCGACACCGGCCCGGGCGGTGATCAGCATGTGCCACTGACCGGCATGTTCGAAGACATACGGATCGCGCCACGCTTCGTCCGGCCAGGTGCCCTCGCCGAGGAGTTCGTACCAGCGGCTGTCGGCCTCGAGGACGAGGTCGGGGTCCTTGGTCCAGCTCAGCAGGTCGGTGGAGGTCGCCCGGCCGATGCGTTGTTTGAGGCCGTTCTCGGCCCGGCTCACCCCGGTGTAGAACATGCTCCAGTGCCCGTCCGCGCCGCGGACGACGGAGCCGGTCCAGGTGGCAAGGTCATCGAAGGCCGGGGCATCCGAGGGCACCAGCGCGTCGGCGGTGAGGGTCCATGCCTCGCCGTCCGGAGACGTCGCGTGACCGATGGTCGCGCGGTAGTGGCGGCGTTCGCGGTCCTGGAGGGCGCGTGAGGCGCGGAGAAAGAACAGGTGGTAATCGGTGCCGTCGTCGGTCATCCAACTGTCCCAGACCCAGTGATCGGGAAGGGCGAGTCGCATCATGTCTCCTTGGGGTGCGCGGGAACCGCGGGGCGGCGACCGGAACGTTCGGGGTGTGGGTCGTCGGAAGAAGCCGCGAGTGACCGAGCGTGATCCGGTGCGGGTCCGGTGCTGCCGCGGACGACGAGTGTGGTCGGTGCGGTGACGGCGGTGGGGGCGTCTCCGCCTGGGGTGGGGGCGAGGGTGTCGAGGACGAGTCGGGCGGCGATCTCGCCCTGTTCGCGGACGGATTGGTGCACGGTGGTGAGGTCGGTGAGTGCGGCGAGCGGATGGTCGTCGATTCCGACGACTGAGACGTCCTCGGGAATCCGCAGGCCTCGGCGGCGCAGTGTTCGGATCGCTCCGAGGGCGAGTTCGTCGCTGTGCGCGAACACGGCGGTCGGGGGATCTTCCGGGGCGGCCTCGAGGATGTCGGCCATCGCCTCTGCGGCGTTGATGCCGCCCCAGTCGACGTCGCGGACGAGCGCGTGGTCCACAGCGATGCCCGCGGCGGTCAGTGCGTCGACATACGCGTCCGATCGACCCGAACGTGCCGGCCACCCAGGCTGATCGGGATCATGGGCGGCGATCATGGCGATCCGCCGGTGGCCCAACTCCAGGAGGTGGTCGACGGCGAGCCGCCCGGCGTGGTTGTCGTCGATGCAGACGTAGGGGTAGTCGGCGTTCTGGCCGCCGGCGGCGACGATACCGACGCCCATCAGTGCGAGCCGTTCGCGTTCGCGTTGGTCGACTGGAAACGCGACCACCACTACTGCGTCGACCTTCCGCCGAGCGGGCAACCGGGTGAAGAAGTCCTGGCGATCCTCGGGTCCGCCGACCTGGTACAGCAGCAGGTCGAAGTTTGCTGATGCGAGCACACTCTCGATTCCATTGACCATCTCGCCGAAAAACCAGCGCTCGATATGGGGAACGACCAACGCCACCCGCCGCGTCGGGCCACCGGCCAGGCGCACCGCGTCCGGGGAGATGACGTAGTCGAGGCGGCGGGCGGTGGCGAGAACTTTCGCCTTCGTGGCCGCGGAGACGCCATAGGAGTCGTTGAGGGCGCGTGAGGCTGTGGTCAGCGAGACCCCGGCTTCGCGGGCGACGTCACTGAGGCTCAAAGGTGCAGGTCGTTCGGACACAAGGCTGATGGTAGCGCGAACGACCTTGATTTCGGAAGCGCTTCCGACATATGCTGCGGAAGCGCTTCCGAAATGTGATGCGCGTCTCAATGCGGAGGAGTTATGGACTCACACCACTCGACCCGGCCCCGGTGGGCGCGCAGGTTCGTCGCCCTCGCGGGCGCTGCGATACTGCCGACTGTGGTGGCGTGCGCGCCGCCGGGCAGCGGCAACACCGTGACCGCACCGACCGACCCGATACCGGTGAATATCGATCTCGGCACCGACCCGATCGAGTTGACCTTGTACGACGGGGCAGGCTTGAAAAAGATCGATGAGGCGATGATCGCGGCGTTCACCGAACGCCATCCGAACGTGACCATCACGGCGCGCTACGACCCAGACGAGGTTCAGGCCGTCAACGCCCCGCGGGTGCTCGCGTCGGAGAATCCGCCGGACATCGCGCGGATCATCGCGCTGCCCGCCGCGGTGGCCAACCACCAGCTCACCGAACTCGATCCGTGGGCCGACGCCTACGGCTGGAACGAGCTACCGGAGGAGCAGATGGCCATGTACCGCGTCGGCGCGAACGGTGTGCGCGGCACCGGCCCGCAGTACACGATGGCCAGCGGGTTCACTCTGACGGGGCTCTACTACAACAAGGACCTCGCGACCCGCATCGGAATGACCTCACCGCCGATCACCGTCGAGCAATTCGAGCAGGCTCTGGCGTCGGCGAAGACTGCCGGACTGATCCCTGTCATGGCCGGCAACAAGAGCGCGCAGGTCACATTCCTGGTGCAGATGATGCTGAACAGCGCCCTCGGTCAGGACACGGTCAACGACTGGGTCTTCAACGCTCCCGGCGCCACCCTCGACACCCCCGCCGGGGTCGACGCGGCTGCGGTCGTGGCCGATTGGGCGGCGAAGGGCTACTTCCCCAGCGACACCAACGGCACCGACGCCACCACCGCCGCGGGACGCTTCGCCGCCGGCGAAGCACTGTTCTACGTCTCCGGGAACTGGGATGCCGCGACCCTGCAGACGAAGATGGGCGAGAACGTTGGCTTCACCCTCCCACCCGCGCCTGCCGGGGCACCCGTCCTTGCCATGTCCGACCCGGTGTCGAACTTCGCGATTCCCGCGGGGTCGGACGACAAGAATGCCGCAGCGGCCTTCCTGAACTTCCTCCGCTCCGACGCCGGCCGGCAGGTCGCGGTCGACGCCGGCTTCGCCCCGTCCGGCACCGGCGACGTCCCGGCCACCGCACCCGGCTCGCTGGGTTCCGAGATCCAGGTGGCCTTCAGCAGGTTGGTCGCCTCCGGCGGTCAGGTGCAGTTCGTCCAGAACGCGACCAACGGCATGTCTGGCACCTGGTTACCGCAGGTCCAGATGCTCGTCGCCGGACGAACGACGCCCGACGAGATGATGGCCGCCGTCCAATCCGCCTACGAGCAGGACCTCCTGAGATGACCTCCACAGCACATACCCCCCAGGCAGCCCCTGCCAGGGCGTTCCCGCACCGTGCAGCAACCCGGGCAAGGCGGGACTCCCACGCCAAACGGGCACTGACCGGATGGCTGTTCGTCCTGCCCGCCGCGGCGGTGTACACCGTCTTCGTGCTCCGTCCGCTGCTGACCACGATCTGGTACTCCCTCTACAACTGGGATGGGATATCTGTCGGCAGCTGGGTAGGGCTGGGCAACTATCGCCGGGTACTCACCGACCCGCAATTGCTGTCCTCGATCGGGCACGCGTTCTTCCTCATCGCATTCTTCACAGTCCTTCCGGTGATCGGCGGCCTTCTCGTCGCCGCTCTGCTCCAGGAAATCCGCATCCGCGGCCTCGGAACCCTCACCCGCACCATGCTTTTCCTGCCGCAGATCATCCCCGGCGCGGCCGCGGCCGTTGCCTGGGTGTGGATGTTCTCGAGCAACGGCACCGTGAACCAACTGCTCTCCGCCGTCGGTCTGGGCGGACTCACCCGCTCCTGGCTCGGCGACTTCGACTGGGCACTGCCCGCCGTCGGGATCATCGGCACCTGGCTGGGACTCGGCTTCTGCACCATCCTGCTGATGGCGGGCATCGGTAAAATCGACATCTCGATCTACGAAGCCGCCCGGATCGACGGCGCCGGCTTCTTCAGCACCTTCCGATACGTCACTGTTCCCGCCCTCCGCGCCGAAATCGGCGTCTGCGTCACCGTCACCATCATCGCCGCTCTCGCCAGCTTCGACATCGTGTTCATGTCCACCCAGGGCGGACCCGGCTACGCGACCACCGTTCCCGGTGTCCTCGTCTACCAACTCGGTTTCACCGAATCCCGGGTCGGACTCGCCAGTGCACTCGCCGTCGTCCTTACCGGGCTGATTCTGCTGGTGATCCTGCCGATCCAGCGATTCTTCAGAGAGAAATGATCATGAAAACCTCCGTTCGTGAACGCATACCCGGACTCGTCCTGCTGTTCGGCACCATGATCTTCTCGATCCTGCCGTTGCTCAGCATGCTGACGGCGGCACTGCAGCCCCAGGGCACCGTCCCACTCGGGCTGTCGTGGCCGGCGAACCCGCAATGGCACAACTTCCTCGACGCCTGGCGCGTCGCCGAGGTGACCCCCCTTCTGGTCTCGAGCATCATCCTCGTCGCCGGCGTGGTCCCGGTCGCAGCTCTGTTCGCTGCCATGGCCGGTTACGCGCTCGGCCAGCTGAAGATCCCCGGCGGCAGCGTCGTCTTTCTGCTCCTGCTGCTCGGGTTGACCCTCCCGAAGGAAGCAACGATCGTTCCCCTCTACTACCAGCTGCGCGAGATGAACCTGCTCAATACCCGACTCGGACTCATCCTGGTGCTGATCGGCACGTTCATGCCGTTCGCCGTCTTCTGGATGCGTGCCCATTTCCTGTCGATGCCGAAAGAGCTCACCGAGGCCGCAGACCTCGACGGGGCGGGCCCCTGGCAGGCCTTCCGGCACATCCAAATTCCGCTCGCCGTCCCGGCGCTGGCCTCACTGTGCCTACTGCTGTTCCTGTGGACCTGGAACACCTTCCTCCAGGCCATCGTCCTCATCGACGACCCCAGCAAACGCACCATGGCGGGCGCACTGCAGAATTTCGTCGGCCAATACTCCACCGACGTCGTCCTCCTCAACGCTGGATCGCTACTGATCATGGCACCAACTGTCGTGGTGTTCCTGCTGTTTCAGCGCCACTTCGTCAAGGCGATGATCGCCGGCGCCGTGAAGGGCTGACCACCTCCGGATTTCGAACGCCCACTCCCACAAACACCTTCAGGGGAAATCATGCCCACAGCACGTCAGTGGTGGCACGACGCCGTCATCTACCAGGTGTACCTGCGCAGCTTCGCCGACGCCAACGGAGACGGGATTGGAGACATCAAAGGCCTCCAGAACCGCTTGCCCTATCTCGTCGACCTCGGCGTCGACGCCGTATGGATCACCCCCTGGTACCGATCACCGATGGCGGACGGCGGCTACGACATCGCCGACTTCCGCGACATCGACCCGCTCTTCGGCACCCTCGACGATGCCGACACCCTGGTAGCCGCCGCCCACGCCGCCGGACTCCGCGTCATCATCGACCTTCCCGCCAACCACACGTCCGACATGCACCCCTGGTTCCAGGACGCCCTGCACACCGCTCCCTATTCCCGAGAGCGCGCCCGGTACTTCTTCCGCGACGGGCGCGGCAACGAGGGCGAACTTCCTCCGAACGACTGGATCAGCGCCTTCGGCGGACCGGCATGGACCCGCACCACCAGACCCAACGGACAACCTGGCCAGTGGTATCTACACCTGTTCGCACCCCAACAACCCGACCTCGACTGGACCAATCCTGAGGTTCGCTCCGAATTCACCGACATCCTGCGGTTCTGGTTCGACCGCGGCGTCGACGGCATGCGCATCGACGCCGTATCGGCCATGGCCAAGGTCCCCGGACTCCCGGACGCGGGCCACCCGCCCGGAGCCCGATTCGAATCCAGCACATGGGTCGACAACCCACACTGGGACGTCGACGAACTTCACAGCATCCTGCGCGAATTCCGCATCATCGCCGACACATACGGGCCCGACCGCATGTTCGTCGCCGAAGCGATCGTCCGCAGCCCCGAGCGCCTCGCCCGCTACGTGCGCCCGGACGAACTGCACACCGCCTTCAACTTCGACTTTCCCCGAGCGGGCTGGAACCCGGCAGCGCTGCGCGAGGCCATCGACCGCAGCCGCAACGCGCTCCGCGAGGTCGGCGCGCCCGCCACCTGGGTGCTGTCGAGCCACGACGAGACCCGCCACCTCACCCGATTCGGACGCGCCGACACCAGCACCTTGCCCATGACCCTGATCGCCGGCACCGACTCCGACCTCGTTCTCGGCACCCGACGCGCCCGCGCCGCAGCACTTCTCATGCTCTCCCTGCCCGGCGGCGCCTACCTCTACCAGGGCGAAGAACTCGGCCTCGAGGAAGTAACCGATCTCCCCGAAGGGCTGCTGCAGGACCCCACCTGGGAACGCTCCGGGCACACCATCCGCGGCCGCGACGGATGCCGGGTCCCGCTGCCGTGGGACGGTGACCTCCCACCCTTCGGATTTTGCAACAGCGGGACCCAACCGTGGCTTCCGCAGCCCGACATCTGGAAATCGAAGACCGTGGCCGCCGAATCCAACGACCCCGACTCGATGCTCACCCTCTACCGCACCGCACTTCACTTCCGACGCACACTGCCCGCCCTACGCGGCGACTGCTTCGCCTGGCGACCGATGCCCACCGATGTCCTCGCCTTCGACCGCGGGCCGTCGTTTCGATGCGTCGTGAACCTGTCTCGACAACCGCTTGCAATCGATCCGGACACCACCGTCCTGCTCGCCTCCGCCGACCTGACCGATGTCGGCTATCTGCCACCGGACACCGCCGTCTGGCTGCGCACACACCGATAGGGCGGTGACGCGGCTACACCACCGAAGAACGTGTCGGGCAGAGACAGCCCGAAACCGGACCAGGAAGGAACCGCAGTGAACCCACACCCCCGACCACACCCATCACCCAACCAGCCACACGACACAGTGGCCGACAATCGCCATAATCGCAGCACGCGCAGCCATCGTCGATGGCCGATCAGCTCAGCGTCACCACCACCGCTCGATCGGGAGGTTGAAGAGATCCTCCGCTTCGCCCGAATCTGGGCGCCATACGGTGGAGCCCCCGCCGACGAGACATTCCACCACTTCGGCATGTCGACATCACGCTTCGTCGACAAACTGTGGGAAATCCTTCGTGGTCGCCGACGCCGCCTATATGACGCAGACCAACTCGCCGCCGCCTTTCCGCCGCCCGCGGACAACGGCACACCCGGAAAGACATCCCGAGACGGTGACGAGCAAACACTAACTGGCACAACGGCATACAACTCGTCGAACGATGCGCCCTCATGTGAAGAGGTCGACATGACGGGTATTCCACGCCTCGAATCGGCCCATGATCGGGTCCGTCAGGTGTCGGCCGACTCCCTGGTCCCATAGATCCGGCCGCACGGCAGTAGGAGTTCTGGGCCGGCGCCGATGTCGCCGATCCATCACTGGGCGGCCTCCCGCCTACGTGAGCTCGCGTGAATGCCCACAGTCGAGCAGGCGCAGCGGTGACATTCCTAGGCCTTTCGTAGGGTGCGCGACGGTCACCCTCGGGTACCTGTCGCAGCTACCGAGTGTGCCGCATGCTTGCTGCAGCGACCACATGGCCGCCGAACCTACGGAGCCACCACATGATCCCCAACATCACCGTCCGTACCGCCGCCAACACCTCCTCCTCACGTTGGCGTCGAGTCGCGGCGAGCGCCCTGATCGCCACCGCCGCGACAGTCGGCTCGATGGCCGTGACCGCGCCCGCCGCCCAGGCAGCAACATTCCAGGAAACATGCGTCGCCCATCCCGGGGCATATGCCAGTGGGGCGGTGCTCGGCGTTCACGCTGCTAAGAAGGTCGGCAACAACCGGGAAGAATCCTGCAAGGTGTATGACGCATCAAACAAGCTGCTCGGTACCACATACCAGACCATTTACGGGTTCTACGGAACGTCGCCGCAGGTAAGACCACCGGCTCAGTCAGCTCGTTGATCAACTGAGCGTGACCGCGACAGCCTTTGGTCGATGTCCTCGACACCCGGGCCGGACACGGGCGCTTTCGGCTGTCGTCGTTCACCACCGCTCAGCTGACGAGCCGAGCTGAGCAATCCTGCCGTACGCCCCTCTCTTCCTTCGTGATTCGTTTTTGCCAAACGCTGAGCGGGCATCATCGCGTCTGTCGTGCGGGTCCGGGCATTCGCGCGCTAATCTGCCGTGGTTTCGAGAAGGACCCTGAGCTTGTGGAGGTTCGCGGCGAATTCTCGGCGGAGGCTGGCCGCGACCAGCGGGTCACCGAGTTTGAAGAGGCCTTTCTGCTCCATCTGCATGTGACACGTCAATCGGGTTCCCTCGGCAGTTGCCTGGACCCGATACTCCGCCTCGAAACGACTCGGTCCCGAAGCCCCAGTGAAGGTGATCTTCGTGTTCGGTTCATAGTGGACGTACTCGTTCGTCAGCTCGAGCTTCCGCCCCATGAATTTGCGGACAACAACATGCTTGGTACCCACCCCCGGCGGTCCTTCTGTAACTCGGCGGACCTCCGACAGTCCCTCTTGCCATCGGGGTGCGTTGGTCTGGTCCGCTACAAAGGTGAACACTTCGCCGATCGGACGCGCGATAACGATGCTGTCCTCAACCTCGATCATGACGGCCTCCTGTGCGACCTCGCACCGTCGTGACATCAACTGGGCGGGGTGATGATGACCAGTATCTGCACCCTACTCGAGGAACCTCGTGGGCACGACACCTCGACGAGGGGCACGCGCAAGGGGGAGATATCGAGCAGACTGCTTCGTCGGTGTTGCCCCGGACCGATCCCGTTGACGGCCGGAATCACCAACCGCCGGCCATCAACGTACGGTGCAGTGCGATCTGGGTTACTTGACCATCACGCTCCCAGTGAAGAAGAACGGCGCCGCATTACCGAAGCAGAACACGGTGGCATTGCCTTTCGCGAAACCGCTGAGCTTTCCGGGTCCCGCCCCGAACGCACCGGTCTTGAAATTGAAGGCAGAGTCGAACCCGAAACAGGTCCAGCTCTCCCCGGCCGGCACCACCACCGTCACTTCACCGGCGACTCCCGCACCTAGGGTCGGTACCGCCGTAGCGGTACCCACCCCGAATGCCATCACCGGAGCGATCACGGCCGACGCCACAGCCGTCCGCACTGCCATCTTCCTCATCGTGCCCACCTCGTCTCGCACATCCCCGACTCCGGGGCGAGCGAGTAACGACCCCGAGTGTTTTCATTTCGGGGCCTCCCACCGCTCGCATGACATTCTCGAATTTCCCTGTAAACACGAGATTAAACACATATTTGCTGTTTCTGGAACCGCGTATTTCCGCGCCTTCACCCAGTCGGACGTCCAGTAAATTTGGGCGAGTGTTCAAGAAAGTTACTTCGAATGTATTCGCCGAAAGGTGAAACGTCCGGGACTGTTGATGGCGATAGACGCAATAGGTTGGGGATCCACAGAGAACAACGTTCAACGGAAAGAGGTGACCCGATATGGGTTCTGCAGGAATCGACTTCAGTGTGGCTATCGACGCGTTCCTCAAGTTCCTCAGCATCGCGCTCGGGATCGACATCGGCGTGGGCTGACCAGGGATATAGAAGGTGCCCGAGCGTTTCGGCGCCCCGGAGTCTCCGGGGCGCCGAAACTCGTGTCCACCAGACACTGCGCGCGTAGCCCGAGAATTGGAATAGCCGCGTACTGAACAAACGCCCAAATCAATGGGGACAAGAGCGGAATGAATTTGGACAACTGATCAATTTAACGAAGCAACCCAAAGTCGTCGACCGTCGGCCTCAGACCCTCCCGTCGATGGATACTGGTACTCCATTGCTCGAGCGATATCTCAGGTAAACGGAACAAACCGCAAGAATGGTGGGCCGACCGATGGGGCTGCGAAATCGCCGACTGTGACGGGTGCCCGAATACGAGGAAGGTCGAGTTCGGTATGAACATGTTTTGGGTGATCGCGGTCCTCGAGGCCACGCTGTTCGTGGTCGCTGTGTCTCTTGCTGCGGCGGTCACCGCGGATGCGATCTCTCGACGCAGGCACGGACCGGACGGGGTCGAGGTTGCGGCCTCAGACTCGAAGCCCCCGCTGCTGACCATCGAGGTGGTTGACCGTGTTCGGGACTGGCACCGAGTCGCGGTACGGGCGTTTGCGGTCTGTATCACTGGCTCTGTTCTCGTGGTCGCGGCCGTCGGGATGCTGCTGATCGTGGGTTAGGACTCTCGACCACCCACAGAACCCGCTTTCGCCACACCGAGGCCTACCGCGGCACGCAGTAACAACCGCCCAGACGCGACCACCAAGACGCCGTTCTTCTTCATCGGGATAGAAACCGTGAAGTGACACCGTCTGGTTGACACCCTCGCTCGATGCGAAGACGGGCGTTCCCCTCCAGAGTGATGCATAGCCTGTGGCCAGCTGGTCAGCGGCACGTCGCACGCGGCCCGGATTACGGTGTGCCGGTGTGCCGGGATCGAGGGTGAGGTCCTCGGGGTCGGCGAAGGCCAGGCGTCCGTCGCCGAGGGCGATGGCCCATCGGTACACGGGGGACCACTCGTGCCCCACGACAGCGGACCAGCACCCGCACCCACCGCTACCGTCGCACCCACGGCTACCGGTCACAGGCGCCGGTAGCTTCGCACTCGTGTTTCCGGGCTTGACCCGCACCAGCGCCGAACGATCCGACACGCGCGACGGGTTGCCGGAGGGTAGGGCGGGGTAGTCACGGGCGGTGCACCCTGCGCCGACCGATATCGTCCACGTCGAAGGTGAACACGTATGAGCACAACCGACACCAGCACACTGCTGGCGCGGCTGCGCACCATCCTGGACCTGACCAACACCGAGATCCAGGTCGCCGAGACCCGGGTCGCCCAGGCCAGAATCGAAGCAGTCCGGCGGGAACTGCTCGAGAACGCCGACAACGCCCGCGGCCGGGCCGAGGCCATCGACGCCGCGATCCGCGACCTCGGCGGAATCCCCGAGCTGATCGGGCCGTTCCTGGGACGTGCCGCCGCCGCGGTGAAGACGGTGGTCGAGCAGGCCCAACCGTTCGACGAAGCGCTACTCGGTGACCTGGCCCTCGAACACCAACTCCTCGACCGCACCCGCTACATCAAAGCCCTCGCCACCGCCGCCGGCAGGAAAGACATCGAAAATCTCGCGTTCCGGCTGATCACCGCACACCAGGCCACGGTGGAATGGCTGACCACCGTCTTAGCTGAAGAGGCGCTCGGTGGCCCGGCCGCGTTGCGCCGCACCCGAGCGCACGACCGCACGTGGCGCCCCGGCGCATGACCCGCGACGCATCAACCCCTCCTGCCGCAGTGGAGGAACCCGTGCTGCCGGAACATGGATTCGCGGCGGTCGTCCCGGTCATCGTCCGCGCACCGGTCGCGGTAGTGCCCGCCGCCCTTGCTGCCCCTGCAGATGCCCACCAAGATGACTCCGACAGCACGACCAGCACCACGGCGGCACCGCCGGGTCAACATCATCGTTCGGCCCGAAGCCGGCGTCGCATCCAGAGCCGCCGGTCACCCCCGATCCGACCACGCAACAGCCCGAACCCGACCCGACCGCAGCACCGGAAACACCGGAACCCACTCCCACCGACGAGAGCGAACCGGATACCGAGACCTCGGTACCGTCGACCCCCTGACGCCCACTCGGCGTATGCGAGAAGGCGGAGGCGAGAGGGCTGATCCGAGCGGACGCGGTCGCTCGATATTGCGGTGAACCCGGATCGCCGCTCAGAATTGAAAGTGCCAGGAATCCGCTTCACCTATGGTTCCCTGCGTTTGCCAGGGCGAAGGTCCGCCGCATCGCGGGTGCCGCCACAACGACGTGGGAGGACAATGATGTCCGGTCTCATCCGTAAGAGTCTCGATTCACCAGAGGAAACCCGCCCCTTCGAGGATGACAAGGGCAAACTCGAACTCGTCAACGTCCCTTCCGGCGCTGTGGGTAGGGCCACCTTCCAGCCCGGCTGGCAGTGGTCCAAGCACGTCAAACCGATAGCAAAGACAGACAGCTGTCAAGCGGCTCACATGGGTTACGTCATCTCGGGTCGCATGAAGATCGTCATGGACGACGGCGAGGACATGGAGTTCGGTCCCGGTGATCTCATGGTCTGCCCGCCAGGTCACGACGCGTGGATTCTCGGCGATGAGCCCTGCGTGTTCATCGACTGGACCGGCGTCGCCGATTACGCCAAGCGGTAGCCGGCAGCCCCGCATGTCTGTGATGACGGTGGACGACGCATGCGCCGGGCGACGCCGCATCCGGGTCGGGGGAGCCGGCCGCATCGTTGCCCGCGTCGACCTGCTACCTTGAACGTCGTTCAAGTTCAGGTGGAGGAGTCGTCATGACGGATGTCGGAAGTGCTCGGGTGTCGAGGCTGGGTATTTCAGCGCGCGACATGGCGCAGATCGCGGTGTTCGCCGCGCTGATCGCGGCACTGGGACTGCCCGGCGCCATCACGGTCGGCTTCAGCGGAGTGCCGATCACACTGCAGACACTCGGTGTCATCCTCGCCGGCGCGGTGCTCGGTGCGCGCAAGGGCACAGCCGCGGTCGCGGTCTTCATCGCACTGACCCTGATCGGTCTGCCCCTGCTGTCCGGTGGCCGCACCGGACTGACCGCACTCGCGGGCCCCAGCGCCGGATACCTCGTCGGCTGGATTCCCGCGACGCTGGTCATCGGCCTCCTCACCGCCCGGATCCTCCCGAAGTATCCGATCGCGCTCGGCCTTCTGATCAACGCCCTCGGTGGGATCGTCGTCATCTACGTCTTCGGCACCGTCGGACTTCTGCTCCGCACCGATCTGGGTGTCGGCGCCGCGATCACCACCAACTTCGCGTTCATCCCCGGTGACCTGCTCAAGGTCGTCGTCGCGACCGTGGTCGCCAAGAGCGTGCATCGCGCGTACCCCGGCCTCATCCGTACGTGAGTTTCGAGCTCGGCGGCTCCGGCGATCAGCCAGCTCTCGACTTCGAAGACCGCACCTACACCTACGCCGAACTCGACCGTGCCATCGACCGATGGATCCTCGAGCACGGCCCGGGTACGCCTGCGTACGACGCGTCGACGCTGCCGGTCCCGGATGCGCTGATCTGCGTGTGCGCGGCGGCGCGGCAGGGGACGGCAGTCATCGTCGAGGACCCCGAGGCGCGTCCGGACCGCTCGGTGATTCCACTGTCCGCTTTTCTGCTGGTCGCGACGTCCGGCTCCACCGGCAGGCCGCGTCCGCTCGCGCGCACCGCGGCATCCTGGTTCGACAGCTTTCCGGCATTCACGGCGATCACCGGCATCGACGCGACCGACTATGTGCTGATCACCGGCCCGTTGCACGCCACGATGCACCTGTTCGGCGCAGTGCACGCACTCTGGCGAGGTGCGTGCGTCACCGACGACCCATCCCGGGCGACGGTGGTGCACGCCGTTCCCGCCGTCCTGCGGGACGTGGTCGGGAAGGCGCCCAAACTCCGCACGGCGATCGTCGCCGGCACCGCCCTGGACGACGGCGCCCGCGCGGTGGCGGACGGCATCGACATCGTCGAGTACTACGGCGCCGCGGAACTGTCCCTCGTTGCGGCGCGCCGGGTGCCCGAACCGCTCCGGCTGCTCGACGGCGTCGACGCCGACATCCGCGACGGTCTGCTCTACGTCCGGTCGCCGTACTGCGTGATCGGAGTCCCGGAGTGGTTCGGCGTCGGTGACCTGGCCGAACTCGGCGACAACGGTGAGCTGACGGTGCGCGGCCGGGGCGAATCCGCGATCAACGTCGGCGGCACCACGGTGGTCGCCGAGGATGTCGAGCGCATCCTCGAGACGCTCGACGGTGTCGCCGCGGCCGCCGTCGTTGGATCGCCGCATTCGGTGCTCGGCGAGACCGTCACCGCCGTGGTAGAACTCGACGGCACTGCGGAGATCGGGGAGATCCGTTCCCGCGCGCGCCGCACGCTGACGAAGGAAGCGCTGCCCCGCCGCTGGGTGCCGATCGAGTCGATGCCGCGGACCGCCAGTGGCAAGGTCGCCCGAGGCCGAGTGAGAGACTGGCTGGCATGAGCTCTGACCCTGTTCTGGTGGCGCCGCGTCGGACGCCGATCGGCAATGCCGGGCACGGGTTCGCCGATCTGACCACCACTGATCTGGCGGCCCCAGTGCTGCGCGAGGTTCTGACGTCGCTACGGGAGTCGGGCATCGATGCCGAGGCCGACGATGTCGTCCTCGGCAACTGCCTCGGACCGGGCGGTGACCCGGCGCGGGTCGCGGCGCTGCAGGCGGGGATGGGTGTGGAAGTTCCCGGAGTTACCGTCGACCGGCAGTGCGGTTCCGGCCTCGACGCGGTGATGCAGGCAGCGCTCCGTGTGCGCAGCGGCGCCGACGAGCTGATCCTGGCGGGAGGAGTCGAATCGGCAAGCACGGCGCCGTGGCGGTTCTGGCCGCCGGTGGTGGGCGCCGATCCGGTGCGGTACACCCGCGCTCCCTTTGCGCCGCAAGGCTTTCCCGACCCCGACATGGGAGCGGCCGCCGACGATCTCGCGCGGGTGCGCGGCATCAGCCGTGAACGGCAGGACGCGTACGCGGCGCGGTCGCACACGCTCGCGGCCGCCGCCGACTTCTCGTCGGAAATCGTCCCGATCGGTGACATCGTGCGGGACCAGCGCATTCGCGCAGGCATGACCGAGACCAGGCTCGCGCGGCTGCGCCCCAGTTTCGGTGCCGGCGGAACGGCCACGGCGGGCAACTCCTGCGGCATCTCGGACGGCGCCGCCGTGCTGGCGGTGACGACGGAGTCGCTGGCCGCCGGACTGCCTGCGCTGCGAATCCTCGGATCCGCCGTCGCGGGATCGGACCCGGCGCTGCCCGGACTCGGACCGGTTCCCGCGATCCGCAAACTTCTGAACAGAACCGGATACGACGTGGCGGATCTGGGCGTCGTCGAGATCACCGAAGCCTTCGCGTCGGTGGTGCTGGCGGTGTCGGACGAACTCGGCCTGGACGAGTCGGTGATCTGCCCTCAGGGCGGCGCCATCGCCATGGGACATCCGTGGGGCGCGTCGGGTGCGATCTTGTTGGTGCGCTTGGCAAGTCAGATGTTGCGCGAGGGCGGACCCACGCTCGGGCTCGCGGCCTGCGCCATCGGCGGCGGACAGGGCATCGCGATGCTCGTGGAGCGTGTGTCGTGAGTGAGATCGTCTTCGATTCGGTGACCCACGCCTTCGGGGACCGTCCGGTGCTGCGCGGCGTCGACCTGCGTTTCTCCGAGCGCCGGGTCGGCATCATCGGTTCCAACGGTTCCGGCAAGTCGACGCTGGCGCGGATGATCAACGGATTGCTGAAGCCCACCTCCGGCACCGTCACGGTCGACGGTGTCGACGCCGCCAGAAAGGGCGCGCAGGTGCGACGCAAGGTCGGGTTCGTGTTCACCGACCCCGACACTCAGATCGTCATGCCCACGGTGTCCGAGGACCTGGCGTTCTCGCTGCGCCGCTCCGGTCTGAGCAAACAGGAGATCGCCGGTCGCGTCGAGGAGATCCTGGTGCGGTTCCGGCTCGACCAGCACGCCGATCACCCCGCGCACCTGCTGTCCGGGGGCCAGAAGCAGCTGCTCGCCATCGGTGCCGTCCTCATCCGCAGGCCCGAGGTGGTCATCGCCGACGAGCCGACCACACTGCTGGATCTGCGGAACGCCCGCGTCGTCGCCGAAGCACTCGATTCGATGGACCAGCAGGTGATCGTCGTGACCCACCAACTGGCGTTGCTGGAGAGCTTCGAACGCGTCATCGTCATCGACGACGGTCTCGTCGCGTTCGACGGCAGTCCGGACGACGCCGTTCCCGCGTACCGGCAGTTGGTCGAATGATCGGCCTGTACCGCCCGGGCGACTCACTCCTGCACAAGATGCCCGCAGGGCTGAAACTGCTGCTGTTGATCGCGTCGATCGTCGCGGCCACCGTGTTCGTGCGCACCCCGCTCGAGGTCGGTGTCGTCGTCCTGGTGGTGGGCCTGCTGTTCGCGGTGGCCTCCATTCCGTGGCGGGTCGCCGTGGCGCAGTTGCGTCCGGTGGTGTGGATGTTGGTGATCATCGCCATCTTTCAGGTGCTGATCACGTCGCCCGCGCGGGCGGTCGTCGTGTGCGGGGTGCTGTTGATCTCGGTGGCGCTCGCCGCGTTGGTCACGCTCACCACCCGGGTCACCGACATGCTCGACACGGTGTCGCGCGCACTCGGGCCGTTGCGGAGGTTCGGGGTCGACCCGGACCGGATCGGGCTTCTGCTCGCGTTGGCAATCCGGTGTATCCCGCTGCTGACGGGGATCGTGCAGGAGGTGGCGCAGGCGCGGAAGGCACGCGGGTTGCAATGGTCGATGACGGCGCTGGCCACACCGGTTCTGGTGCGTGCACTCCGGACCGCGGATGCGATGGGCGACGCCCTCGTCGCACGGGGAGTGGACGATGACTGAACTGCTCGCCGAGCGTGTCGCTCGACGGGCCGCCGAGAACCCGGAGACGACAGCGGTCGTGTCCGCACGCGAGATCGTCGACTACGGCCGGTTCTGGTCGCGGGTCACGCGCACCGCCGCCGGGCTCGACGGCATGAACCGGGTGGCGGTGCTGCCGACGTCGGATGTGGGGTCGCTGGTCGCGGTGACGGCGGCGATGCACGCGGGAGTCAGCGTCGTGCTGCTGCACCGCCACCTCCTGCCCGCGCAGTTGACGCGGGTGCTCGAGCTCGCGAAACCCGGTGCCGTGGTGGCCGCGTCGCAGCAGCACGCCAGGTTGCGGAGACTGGGATTCGACGGGACCGTCGAGACGGCGGAGAGCCTCGAATCCGACGGCGCCGCGGACCGGGCGCGTCCCGACACCGAACTGCTGGTCGGCATCACGTCCGGCACCACCGGTGAGCCGAAACTGTTCGTGCGCAACCAGCGATCGTGGGCCACCACCCTCGACCGCTCGGACGCGACCTTCGACATCGGTCGCGGGGATCGTGTGGCGGTGCCCGGAGTCCTCGACCACACCCATTTCCTGTACGGCGCGCTGCACGGCCTCACCCGCGGGGCGACGGTGGATCTGCGCCCGGTCACGCACTCGCTGCGCGACGCGGCGACACATCTGTACTCGGTACCCACCATCGCGTGGGATGTGGTGCGGTCGGGGATCGGTCCGGTCGGCAGCGTCCGCGAGGTGCTGTCCTCGGCGGCCCGGTGGCCGCGCACCGGGCGTGAGGCATTGCAGGAGGTGCTGCCCAACGCATCGCTCGTGCACTTCTACGGCGCCTCCGAACTGAGCTTCGTATCGTTCGACCGGGGTCTCGGCGCCGCCGACGAGCATGCGGCAGGCGAACTGTTCGACGGCGTCGACGCAGAGATGCGCGCGGGCCTCGTTCACGTGCGCAGCGACATGCTGTTCGACGGCTACCTCACCGAGGACGGCGTGGTGAACGGCCCCGCCGACGGGTGGATGACGGTAGGGGACCGCGGCCGCGTGACAGGCAACAGCCTGCAGTTGTTCGGCCGCGACAGCGACACGGTGATCCGGGCGGGACTCAATGTGGAACCCGCGGCCATCGAGGCGGCGTTGACCGCGCTTCCCGGGATCACGGAGGCTGCGTGCGTCGGTGTACCGGACAGCCGGATGGGCGAGGCACCGGCCGCCGCGATCGTGGTCGACGGCCGCGGGCCGAGTTCCAGCGAGATCTGGCGGCATCTGCGCGCCACGCTGCCCAGCCCGAGCATGCCGGTTCAGGTACTCGCGGTCGACAGTTTGCCGCGCACCCCGCGCGGCAAACTCGATCGGCGGACGCTCGCCGCCACCCTGTCGGCGTCGCGGGACCGAAATCCCGCGTAGCCGGTCAGATTTCGAGGCTCAGCAGGTGGTAGCCCAGCGTCTTGCCGTGTCCGTCGAGTGCGGGTGAGCCTGTGACCCCGCCGCCGAGGACGCCGGGCAACTCGAACACCATCGCCATGAGGTTCGGCTGGCAGGTGCGCCGGGCCGGTCCGGTGACCAGCTCACCGTAGTGGGCGGCGACGACGTCCTCGGTCAGTCTCTGCGTGAGAAGCAGGTAGGCGGCCCGGTCCCTGGCCAGCACGGCGAGGATGAGCGTGTCTCCCTTGTCGCCGGCGCGGACGTCTGCGAGGGTGTCGATCTTCTGAACAGCTGCGGGTGTGGTCATGTCGAAACCTCCGTGAGATGCACCCGGGTGGACACGAGGTCGCGAGGGAGGGTGCACGAGCGGATCGCGAGCACCTCGGTCGACGAGCGCCGGGCGCCGCCTCCGCCGGCCGGTCCGTTGGTGTACAGGCTTTCCACCTCCCAGCCGACGAGGTCGGCTTCCTCCCGGGTGCGTGCGCGGGCAGTGACCCGCACGCGCACTTCGTGGGCAGCGGTGTCGGTGTCGAGTCCGCGGAAAGCGGCACCGGCGCCGATGTATTCGACGGAGACGGCGCCCTCGGCGAAACCGTGTACCTCGACGAGACGTTCGGTGACGATGTCCGCGGCGAGCTGGGCACGGGGGTAGGCGCGTGGTCCCGCGTAACTGATCTGCCCCTCACCGAGCCAGCCGCCACGGAATCCGAGGGTGACCTTCAGCTGCTGTGGGCGGGGGCGCCCCGTTGCACCGGTGATGGCGACCCGGTCGGGTCCGACGCTGGTGAACGACACGTTGCCGAAGTCCGCGGTGACGTCCGGGGTGAGGTACGACGTGGGATCTCCCACCTCGTACAGGAGTTGCTCGGCGCAGGTTCGTTCGGTGAGTATCCCGCCGGATCCGTCGAGTTTGCCGAATGTGGCCGATCCGTCGGCGAGGACGTCGGCAAACGGGAAGCCGAGATCGGCCATTCCCTTCACCGGTTTGGTGACGGGGTCCGCGTAGTATCCGCCCGTGAGTTGTCCGGCGCATTCGAGCAGATGCCCGATCGCGGTTGCGGCGCCGATGGTGTCGTGGTCGGCCAGGTCCCATCCGAAGTGGTGGGCGAGTGGGGCGACGTAGAGGGAGGGGTCGGCCAGACGCCCGGTGACGACGACGTCGGCGTCCAGTTCGAGCGCGGGGATCACGGCCTCCGCGCCGATGTACGCGTTCGCGGAGACGAGTTCCTCGTCGTGCTCCGACAGGCGTTTCCCGGTTTCCCACACGACGGGGTCGTGGCGCAGCACTTGCTCGAGCACCGCGTCGCCCGTGATGGCAGCAACGCGCACCTGCCGGTCGGTGGACCGGGACGCGATGCCGGAGACCAATTCGGCCGCGGCGAGAGGGTTCGCGGCACCGGCATTGGTGATCACCGTGGTTCCGGACGCGAGCGTGTGCGGGAGAACCGCGCGCATGCGTGCGGCGAGGAGCGGATCGTATCCGTCGTCCGGGTTCTCGAGTCGGCGGGCGTTTCCGGCGGCGACGGTGCGTTCGCCGAGGCATTCGAAGATCAGGTAGTCGAGATCGGCCTGCCGGGCGAGTTTCTCGGCGGGGTCGATGCGATCCCCGGAGAACCCGGATCCGGCGCCGAGTCGCACGCTCCGCGAGGCGCTGCCGCGGGTGCTCGATGGTGTCACGGTCTCAAAATCCTTTTGCTTGTTCGACGTGTGGTGTGTGGCGGCGCGGACGATTACAGCGAGATGGCGCCGGTGAGTAGCGCTACAACGGTCATCACGATCGTGGTCCCGAAGGCCCAGCCGAAGATGAACCGCTGGTGCTTGCCGAGGTCCACCTTGCTCAGTCCGATCAGGATGAACGTCGCGGCGGTCAACGGGCTAAGCGGGAATCCGGTGGTCATCTGGCCGAGGATGGCGGCGCGGCCGATCTCCGCGGGGTCGCCTCCAAATGAGGCGGTGGTTTCCGCGAGCACCGGCACGACACCGAAGTAGTAGGCGTCCGGGGTGAAGACCAAGCTGAGCGGCATCGACGTGACGGCGGTGATGACGGGGATCAGGGAACCGGCGGACTGCGGAATCCAGGAGACGAAGGTCTGCGCCATCGCGGTGATCATCCCGGTCCCGTTGAGGATTCCGGTGAGCACGCCTGCCGCGAGGATCATCGCCACCACCATGGTGACGTTGCCGCCGTGCTTGGCGAACAGGGCCTGCTGGTCGTCCCACTTCGGGCGGTTGACGGCGAGCGCGAGTGCGAATGCGATGGCGAATGCCACCTCCAGCGGCACGAGCTGGAACAGCAGGATCACGATCAGCACGAGGGTGAGCACGGTATTGAACGCCATCACCGCCCGTTGGCGACCGGTACGCACCGGCGCATCGGCGATATGCGGCGTGCCGGGACCACCGCCACCGGGAAACGCCAGTTCGGTGACACCGAGCCGTTTACGTTCCGTGCGGCCGATCATGTAGGCGGCGAACAGGACCCACAGAATCCCGGCGCCCATCGCGGGCAGGACCGGCGTGAAAATGTCGGCGCTGGTCAGGTCGAGTGCGGCCATCGCACGGACGGTCGGGCCGCCCCACGGAATCATGTTCATCAGTCCCGCAGCCAGGCAGACGATGCCGGTCAGGACGACCGGGCGCATGCCGAGTTTCTGGTAGATGGGCAGCAACGCCGAGATGGTGATCAGGAAGGTCGAGGTTCCGTCGCCGTCGAGCGCGACGAGCAGGGTCAGCACCGCGGTTCCGACGGCGATCTTGGTGGGATTGCCACCCGCCCAGCGGACGATCCGGCGGATCGCCGGGTCGAACAGTCCCACGTCGACCATCAGACTGAAATACAGGACCGCGAAGGCGATCATGATGGCGACGGGCGCGACCTTCAGCAGACCGTCGCCCACCATCTCCCCGAGGTCGGGCGCCCATCCGCCCACGATCGCGAACGCGACGGGAACAAGGATCAGGGCGACCAGCACCGAGACCCGACGGCTGAACGCCAGCGCCAGGAAACAAGCGATCGTGGCGAACCCGAGCGCGGCAACCATGTGACCTCCTTCGAAATGGAGTCTCAGTGTCGCGCCCCTCACATTTGCGCGTCAAATATCAATACCTGATCTATTGATGAGTGGAAATCATGAATAGGCCCTGAATACCGGCCATACTGATGCGCATGAGCATCAATCTCGGGATTTCTCACCTGAGGAGCATCGTCGCCATCGCCGACTACGCGAGCTTCACCGCGGCGGCCTCCGCACTCGACGTGTCTCAGTCCTCGCTGAGCCGCTCGGTCGCCGAGGCCGAGCGCAGGCTCGACATCACACTGTTCGAACGCACCACGCGCCGTGTCGAGCTGACCACGCACGGGCACGAGATCATCGAACACGCCCGGCGGATGCTCCACGACTTCGACGACGGGCTCACGCAGATCGAACGATTCGTCACCGGTGACCGCGGAATCGTGACGGTGGCATGCCTGCCCTCGCTCGCGGCCACGTTCCTTCCTCCGTACGTGGTGAGCTTCCGCGAGCAGCACCCCGACGTGCGCCTCCAGATCCGGGACGGACTACGTCAGGAGGTTCTCGACGCCGTGTACTCGGGCACGGTCGACCTCGCCCTGGTCACCACCTCGGGAATTCTGCCCGGCCTGCAACAGGACGTTCTGACGAGCGACTCCTTCTATTGCGCCGTCGCGCCGACACATCCGTTCGCCGATCGGCAAGTACTCCGGTGGTCGGATCTCGCCGGACAGCCGTTCATCGCGTTCGGACCCGAGAGCAGCATCGCGGCGCCCGTCCGCCGGGCCGTCGAGGACGCACGCATCGAACTCGGACCTGTCATGCAGGCGCAGAACATCGGCGCGGTAGCGGGATTGGCGGCGGCCGGGCTCGGTGTCACTGCGGTACCCGAACTCGTGCTTCCCATGATCTCGTTCGCCGGTCTCGTCCACATACCGCTCCAGCCGACGGTCGAACGCACCATTTCGCTCGTCCAGGTCGCCGGTCGACCCCAGACGGCGAGCACCCGCAGTTTCGTGACCATGCTTCTCGCCGACGTATGACCTGACTCGACGTCCGGCATCCGCACCGGCTGTACACCTGAGAACGGCAAGGAGTCGTTCACTCCTTGCCACTTCCAACATATAACGCACAAGGGGCCTTGCGGCAAGACCCGGGTAGTGCTGCAGAATCTCCGGTCGAAGCCGCAACCTGCGGAAATTGCGAAGTGCGCTCTCGTGTGCACGAGCGGAGCGGCCGGCTTCGAAAACCACTGTGGCGAAATGGGGGAGTGTCATGTTCGACGTCATCATTGCCGGGGGCGGACCGACCGGGTTGATGCTGGCCTGCGAGTTGCGGCTGCAGGGCGTACACGCGCTCGTGCTGGAGAAGGACGAGGAGCCGACCAGGCATGTTCGGTCGCTCGGCCTGCACGTGCGCAGCATCGAGGTGATGGATCAGCGCGGTCTGCTGGAACGGTTTCTCGCGCACGGCAAGCAGTATCCGCTCAGCGGCTTTTTCGCCGGCATCACCAAGCCGCAACCCGACCGGCTCGACACCGCACATCCGTATGTCCTGGGCATTCCGCAGCCCGTCACCGAACGCCTGCTGACCGAGCACGCCACGGAACTCGGCACCCCGATCCGCCGCGGCAGCGAACTGGTCAGGTTGAGCCAGGACGACCACGGGGCGACCATCGAGCTGGCCGACGGCACGCAGCTGCGCTCGCGCTACCTCGTCGGCTGCGACGGCGGCCGCAGCACGGTGCGCAAGCTGCTCGGGGTCGGCTTCCCCGGCGAACCTACGAGGGTCGAGTCGCTGCTGGGCGAAATGGAGGTGACCGCTCCGCCCGAGACACTGGACGCCGTGATCAGCGAGGTCCGCAAGACCCACAAGAATTTCGGCGCCGGTCCCACCGGGGACGGGGTGTACCGCGTCGTCGTGCCCGCCGAGGGGGTGGCCGAAGACCGGTCGGTCCCGCCGACCCTCGAGGAATTCAAGCAACAGCTCCGCGTGTTCGCCGGCACCGACTTCGGCGTGCATTCACCGCGGTGGCTGTCCCGCTTCGGTGATGCCACCCGGCTGGCCGAACGCTATCGGGTCGGCCGGGTACTGCTGGCCGGCGACGCGGCGCACGTCCACCCACCGCTGGGCGGGCAGGGCCTCAACCTCGGCGTCCAGGACGCGTTCAATCTGGGCTGGAAGCTGGCCGCCGAGGTGGGCGGCTGGGCCCCGCAGGGGCTGCTGGACAGCTACCACAGCGAACGGCACCCGGTAGCCGCCGACGTGCTGAACAACACCCGCGTGCAGTCGGAACTGATGTCCACCGAGCCGGGTCCGCGGGCCGTGCGCCGGTTGCTGTCGGAACTGATGGACATCGACGACGTGAACCGGTACCTGACCGAGAAGGTCACCGCGATCGGGGTTCGCTACGACTTCGGGGAGGGGCACCCACTGCTCGGCCGGCGGTTGCGGGACATTCAGCTGAAGCGGGGGCGCCTCTACGCGCTCATGCATGGTGGCCGCGGACTCCTGCTCGACCAGACGGGCCGGCTCTCGGTGGCCGGCTGGGCCGACCGGGTCGACCACGTCGTCGATGTCAGCGAGGAACTCGACGTGCCCGCCGTGCTGCTGCGGCCGGACGGCCACGTGGCATGGGTAGGTGATGATCAGCAGGAGCTGCTCAGTCAGTTGCCCCAGTGGTTCGGCGCTTCCTCCGGCTGACCGCCGAACTCCTCCCGTGCGTCGACACGCCGGTTCGAGTCGGGTTGTGAGCGCTTTGGCGGGCACATGTCGCGCAGTCGTGCACAATGGCGACGTCCGGACAGTGGATGCGAGCAGGGGGTGTCGACGATGTGGGAGTTGCCGATCGAAGGTGGGATTCCGTGGTTGGTGTGGATCCTCGACCTACTGGTCAACGGTTCCTGAGCAACCGAGAAGTCCTGTGGTCGTCGGGTCGTCAGCCGGCGCGGTCGGCGTTCGCCACTATCGCGTCGTGAACGTATTGCGCGAACCCGGGTGCCATCTCGTTCCAGTGCGCGGCCGCCGCCGGGTCGGCGAGGTAGAGAGCAGCCACGTCCCGGTGCTGTCGGTGGGTGCAGTCGAAGAACCACCGTGCGATGTGGGCACGGTGGTTTTCGGCCGCCTGCATCGCGACTGCGCCGGTGGCCGGCTCACCCGCGGCTATCGCGTCGACGAATTCCTGGATGTTGGCATCGGCGTCTGCCTTGATCGCCACCCAGTCGTCCTTGGTATAGGCGGCGGTTCGCCGCGGTAGGTCCTGGTTCTGATTCGACTCGGCCCACCGCTGCTCGGCCTCGCGTAGTCGTTCACCGAAACTGTCGGTGCTGAAAATGGCGAGCTGCTCTTCCGGGGACAGTGCCACCCCCATGTGGCGAGCGCGCATTTCCTTCTCGATGGCGTCGAGCAATTCGTCCGTGCGTGCCTGACGCTGCCGCAGGAGGCGGTGCTGTCGGCGGAGGTGATCGTCGACGCGGGCGTGGGGCTCGGCCAGGATGTCGGCGATCTCGTCGAGCCCGAACTCCAGCTCTCGATAGAAGAGTATGAGCCGCAAACGCTGCACGTCGTCGGGGGAGTACACGCGGTGGTTGGCCGCGCTGCGCCCGTGCGGCTTCAGGAGGCCGATGCTGTCGTAATGATGGAGGGTACGGACGGAAATGCCCGACAGCGCCGCCAGTTGTCCGACTGTGTACCCGTCCATCTCGCGATCATGCATCGTCGCAGCGGGGCGTGCGCGAACTCGGAGGGAAGACGGCGTTCATCGTGCGCTTCGCCGGAAGTGTCGGGCCCTCGCTCGTCCGTGCGCGAGGGCAAGTAGACCCGGCACGGAGTGCGCCGTCGCCGCTCCCGGGTTCAGGATCGATATCCACGATTGGGCTGCGTAGTTCGGGTGAGGGAGCAGTCGGTCCAGTGCACTGTAATCGATGCCGCTGCTGCGCGGCGCATGTTCGGCCGGTGAGAAGCCGAGTAGTTCGCGGAAGTGGTCCCGGCCGACCGAGACATTGAGACGAAATACGCCCTGCCGGTTCATGTTCGAGGAGGTGTCCCACCCCTCGACGTCGTTCGTCACGATGGTGGCGAACGGGAAACGCTGCTCCGCCGGCGGGTCGCCATCAGGGTTGTATGAGAAGAAGGTGTCTCCCCAGGAACTCGGCGGAGCGCCGCCCTCTTCACTGGCCGTCACCACCGTGACCCCAGGCAGTTCGAGAGCCACCGCAATGATGTGTTTCTGCGTGAGAGCTGATGTTTCCGGGTCGTTCGCGGTCATGCAGGCCACCGTAGAACCTCACGCTACGTCAGGTGCAACATCTCGGGACCGCTCACGGTGCGCGGCTCGGCGCAGTGACGATCGGCGCTCAGCCGCGTACCTACCGCGGCGGGATGACCCACACTTGTAGTTTCGGAAGACCGAACATTATGATTCGACTGTGAAAACAACGGACCTCGGGGTGGGCAGGCGGCGACGGGCAACCACGGTCGCGGCGATACTGACAGCTCTCGCCGCGACGCTGATGCTGTCCGGGTGCGCCGAGGGTGCGGCCGGGCCCGCCGACGGCAAACCGGTGGTGCTGACCACCTTCACTGTTCTCGCCGACATCGCGGAGAACGTCGGGGGGGAGCACCTGACGGTGGAGTCGCTCACCAAAGCCGGTACGGAAATTCACGGTTACGAGCCGACACCGGGCGATATCAGGAAGGCGGCCGAGGCCGACCTGATCCTCGACAACGGGATGAATCTGGAGGCCTGGTTCGCCCAATTCGTCGAGGGGCTGGAGGTCGAGCATGTGGTCGCCAGCGACGGGGTCGAGCCGATCGGCATCGGCGAAGATGCCTACGCGGGCAAACCGAATCCGCACGCGTGGATGTCACCCCTGAATGTGCAGATCTACGTCGACAACATGGTCACCGCGTTCAGCGACCTCGATCCCGAACACGCGAGCGACTATCGCACCAACGGTGATGCCTACAAGGCCCGACTGCAGCAGGTGCAGGACGAATTGGTTGCCGAGTTGAGCGCGTTGCCGGTCAATGAACGGGCGCTGGTCACGTGCGAAGGAGCGTTTTCGTATCTTGCGCGCGATGCGGGGTTGACAGAGAAGTACATCTGGCCGGTCAATGCCGAACAGCAGGCCACCCCCCAGCAGATCGCGTCGACGATCGAGTTCGTCAAGCAGAACCGGGTACCCGCGGTGTTCTGTGAGTCGACGGTGTCGGATGCGCCTATGCAACGCGTGGTGGAAGCCACCGACGCCGCTTTCGGCGGAACCCTCTACGTCGATTCGCTGTCGGAGCAGGACGGACCCGTGCCGACCTACCTTGATTTGATCCGGCACGACGCCGAAACCCTCACGTCCGCTTTGAACGGACAACGGCCGTGACTCCCCAGCCGGCCGTCGAGGTGCAGGACGTCACCGTCCACTACGGTGACGTTCTTGCCCTCGACCGGGTCTCCCTCTCCCTGCAGGCAGGACGGGTGTGCGGGCTGGTCGGGATGAACGGCTCCGGCAAATCCACACTGTTCAAAACGATCATGGGAACGGTCAAACCCGATACCGGCACGGTCCGCATCAACGGCCAGGCCCCGGCCACCGCGCGCAAAACCGGTGTCCTGGGTTATGTTCCGCAGAGCGAGGAGGTGGACTGGGCCTTTCCACTGTCCGTGCGAGATGTGGTGATGACCGGCCGCTACGGTCGCATGGGCCTGACCCGGCGGCCCGGGAAAGCTGATCGTTCGGCCGTCGACCACGCCCTCGAACGCGTGGAACTCACCGACTTGGCGGACCGGCAGATCGGGCAATTGTCCGGCGGCCAGAAGAAACGTACTTTCGTGGCCCGGGGAATCGCCCAAGAGGCAACGATCCTGCTGTTGGACGAACCGTTCGCCGGGGTCGACAAACGCTCCGAAGCCACCATCACCACGTTGCTGCGGGAACTCGCCGGTGCAGGTGCGGCCATCCTCGTCTCCACCCATGACCTACACGCGCTGCCGGCGCTGGCGGACGAGGCGATCCTGCTGATGCGCACGGTGCTCGCGCACGGCGACCCGACGCTCGTTCTGCAACCGGCGAACCTGGCGTCGGCCTTCGGCCTCGACGTGATGACAAGGACCTGACACCCCATGAACGTGATCGACTTCTTCGTCGACCCGCTGCGTTACGACTTCATGGTCCGCGCACTGATCACCACTCTGATCGCGTCGGTGGTGTGCGCGGTGTTGTCGTGCTGGCTGGTGCTGATCGGTTGGTCGCTGATGGGCGATGCCGTCTCGCACGCCGTCCTGCCCGGCGTCGTCCTCGCCTACATCGTCGGCGCCCCCTTCGCCCTCGGCGCAGTGATCTTCGGATTCCTTGCCGTGGCACTGATTGGGGTGGTCCGCGACACCAGTCGTGTCAAGGAAGACGCCGCGATCGGAATCGTGTTCTCCACCTTGTTCGCCCTCGGCCTGGTCCTGGTTTCGGTGACTCCGAGCCAAACCGACCTCAACCACATCATCTTCGGCAACCTGCTGGGCGTCAGCCGCTCCGATCTCATCCAGATCGCGATCCTCGGGGCCGTCGTCTTCATCGCTCTGATCGTCAAACGCCGCGACTTCACGCTCTACGCCTTCGACCGCACCCACGCCCACGCCATCGGTCTCAATCCCCGGCTGCTGGGGGCCGCGCTCCTGGGATTACTCGCGCTCACCGCTGTGGTGGCCCTGCAAGCGGTGGGTGTGATTCTGGTGGTGGCCATGCTCATCATCCCCGGATCCACGGCCTACCTGCTCACCGACAGCTTTCACCGCATGCTGATCATCGCACCCGCGATCTCGGCGGTCTGCGCCGTCACAGGGCTGTACCTGAGCTATCACCTCGACACTGCCAGCGGCGGCATGGTCGTGCTGTCCCAGGGTGCAGCGTTCGCCCTGGCGTACCTTTTCGCGCCTCGTCACGGCGTCATCGGTCGCAGAATCACCGCGTCGCGGCGGCGGTCGCTCAGGGAAGATGCATCAGCTGCCCGGCAAGAGTGAACAGTCGACGGCCGAGCTTCAGAACGGGGATTCCGAGCGGCAACAGAATGACCGTCACACAGAGCACCCCACCGACGAGCCACACTACGGCCGCGAGGATTCCCAGTACTGTGCCGAGCAGGGCCGTGAGAATCCCCGTCACCACGCCGAGCAGGCCATTGAGTAAGCGCATGATGACCTCCTGTTACCAGTCTGCGCGCCCGCGGGCCGGCGCGCACCCCCTTTTCTGGCGGCAGAGATGTCGCGAGTCGGGAAGACGCGGCCGTCGGTGTCAGCCGACCGATTTCGCGTAGCGGCCGACCCGGTCGACGAGGTCGTCGAAGAACGTGGCGGGGTCGGTGCTCACCGCGATGTCGGCGTTGGGTTCCCGGTTCCAGTGGCCGACCCAGTCGGCGACGGTGGTGCCCCTGGTGAGCGTTCCTTGGAGTTCGACGTCGACGGTGGCCGGACGTGTCCGGGCGAGATCCGGGTTCAACGCCACCGCCGCAGCGAACGGGTCGTGCATGTGTGCGATGAAGCCCTGGTTGTGGCTGCGGTGAAAATCCATGTAGAACCGGATGGCGTCCGACAGGTGACGGATCACCGGGTTGCTGGTGCGTGACCGAATGTGCGGTGCATCCTCCGGTGAGATCACTTCGGCGGGAACACTTCCCGCCGCTTCGGCGAGACGGCGAACATGGTCCGGTGTCATTTCGATGGTCTCGGTGATGTCGAGCCCGCAGAGGATGGGACGCCGGCCCTCCGGGAGCCCGGAGAACGCGTCGAACACCTCCTTCGCGGCCTCGGGGTCGACGGAGACGTTCCATTCGGTGGTGGGGGTGGTGTTGCCAGGATGGTTGTAGGCGCCGCCCATCACCACCAGTCGGTGCAGCAGTCGGGGAAGTTCGGGTTCCGCGCGGATCGCCAGCGCCAGATTGGTCAGCGGTCCGGTGACGAGTCCGGTGACCTCACGGGGATGCTCGCGGACGAGTTCGACCCACATCGTGGTCGCGTCCCGCTCCGACAGGGACCGGCCGGAGTCGGGGAGGACGGCGTACCCGATGCCCTGCGGCCCGTGCGTGTCCTCGGTGGTCCGCAACGGGCAGTCGAGCGGCACCCGCGCACCGAGGGCCACTTCGATGTCGGGTGCACGGCACAGCCCGAGCCAGTTCAGATTGTTGGCTGCGACCTGCTCGACGGGCACGTTCCCGGCGGTGCTGGCGATCCCGAGGATCTCCGCTTCCGGGCTGGCCAGCAGATACAGCAGGGCCAGCGAATCGTCGATGCCGGTGTCGACGTCGACGATCAGGCGCTGCGCGGGGGCGCTCATCCGGCGACGCGGACGGTGGGGCGGTGGTTGCCCGTCCAGGTGACAGCCAGGGAGTAGTGATGTGTCTTCACGCGTCCATAGTGCACGGCGAGGACCGTGCGCGTGGACCGTGGTCTGTCTCCACGGGACCGGTCAGGTGGTTGCTGCCCACACCGCTGGATCCTCGCCCCACGGGCGGGCAGGGAAAGGGTAGTCGTCGTACTCGGCCAGTGCCGGGCGGCGGGTAACCGAAGTTCCTTGGGACACTACGCAGTTCGGTCCGGGAACGGCGGCGGCCGGCGGGTCGGCGGACCGGCCGGGTGCACTCAGCAACCACGCACCAGTGCGCGCGAGGGAGACGTCGACGGTCCGGCCGCAGCCGTCGGATCGGTGCGGGTCAGCGCGTCGACGATGCCGGCGGCGAGCAGGTATCCGCTGGCGTGATCGAGAGCCTGCGCGGGCAGCGCGCCGGGGGCGTGCCCACCCTCGACGAGCAAGATACCTGATGCGGCCTGGACGATGCTGTCGAAGCCCCGCCGACCCGCCCGGGGGCCGGTGCGGCCCCACGCACTCACCCTGCCCCGCACCACCTGTGCGGGTGCGCGATCGAGCAGGGTGTCGAGGGCGCCCGGACGGTAGCCGGTGACGACCACATTCGCGTCGGCAAGAAGCTCCTCCCACCGCCTGCGGCCCGCCACCGACGTCACATCGAGCAGCGTCGACCGTTTACCCTGCCCGGTATCGAGATGCTGCACGGCAATTTCGGGGAGAAACGGCGGGTCGATGCGCAGGACCTCGGCGCCCAGGAGCGCCAGCGTGCGGGTGGCGACGGGGCCGGCGATCACCCGGGTCAGATCGAGAACCGTGATCCCGCTCAAGGGTGTCGTCGCGGAGGCCTGCCCGGACCGCAGCGCCCCCGGCGAATGAGCGGGATGTACGACGGTGGGGACCAGGTCTCCCGCTGCCGCGGCCGCGCCCTGCGGGGTGGCCGCCCACTCTTCCTGCGTGCGGACGGCCGACGCCACGGCCTGCGCGGCGAACGCCCGTTCCTCGACCTCGGCCGCGGTGAATTCGCGGAGCCGGCCGGCCACCGCCTCCCGGCCGGCATCCTCGGCGAGGTCGATCGCCCCGAGAAGCCGGCGACGGTGGTGCGGATAGTTGGCGTGGGTACGCACCCAACCGTCGGAGACAGCAAAGAAGCCGGACAGCTCAGCGAACCCGGACACCGGTTCCCCCGCCACCCGCAACAGCCGGTCGCTGGAGAATGCTGCTGCGATCCGCTCGGGGTCGAGCCGCCACGACCGCGGACCCCACCCGCAGGACACCCGGTATCTGTCGACGGCGGTAGCGACGGCCGCGAGCGACCCCGCCGCCAGGTCGAAGACGGGAAGCCGAGCGGCGAGGAAGGCGCCCGGGTCGGGGCACTCGATGCGGTGGGAGCCGGGCGGCACACCGACATTGCGCTCGTACTCGCCCAGCAGCCGTCGAAACCCGGTCACCGAACCCCCCAGCCTCGAACGGCGAACTCTACGACAGCAGTTGACGGCACCGCTCGAGCAGGCCGGCGCGCAGCGGGGCGGCCCGTTGCGCGAGGTGCTGCTGCCGTCGTACGTATTCTGCACGCCCGGTGGGAGTCTCGATGGGCACGGGGGCGTATCCGTACTCGGACAAGTCGTACGGGCTGGCCTGCATGTCGAGTTCGCGTGCGGCGAGTGCATGCTCGAAACAGTCCATCACCAGGTCCGAGTCGACGAGCGGCCCAAGTTTGTACGCCCACTTGTACAGATCCATGCCCGCATGCAGGCAGCCGGGTTGCTCGCGGCGGATCTGGCCGTCCCGGTCGAGTGCGGACTCGTTGCGGGTCACCGCCGCAGGAGTGAAGAACCGGAACGCGTCGTAGTGGGTGCAGCGCAAAGGCATCGATTCGACCACCGCGTCGGTGCCGTCGAACCCGAGGCGCAGCGGCACCCTCTGGTGGCGGATCGCCTCGGCGCCGCCCCGATAGACCATCGCCCATTCGTGCAGGCCGAAGCAGTTCAGGCGTGGAGTGCGGGCTTCCGTGGCCTCGAGAAGACCGGCCACGAATTCGACGGTGCTTCGGCGATGCTCGAGCACCGCGGGGTCGACGGTGACAACAGGGTCTCCGTCGACGGCTTGCGACCGGTAACCGGTGTAGCGGAGGTAGTCGTCGGACCCGGGACCGGTGAGCGCCGTCCCGTAACCCGGGTGCCATCGACGCAACTGGTTGGGGCGCAAGCTGTAGTAAGTGAAGAGGAAGTCGTGCACCGGATGGCTGATTCCGGCCGCCTTGCGTTCCTGATACGGCTCGACGATTCGTGCCACCCGATCGCGGTGGCGGGTCCGTCGAGCCGTCCAGTCACCGGACGCCAGCACCGCGAGCGGGCCTCCGGTGACCGTGTTGTCGGGGGGCCGCACGGTCAACTCGTCCGCTGCCCCGGGTTCATCCCGTTCACCCGGTGGGTGCCGTCACGCACGGTGCCCACGTACTCCTCGACGAGGTCTTCGAGTGCGACGATCCCGACGATCCGGCCCGACGGGTCCGCGGCCGCACCGAGGTGGGAACTGGCCCGGCGCAGACCCGCGAGTGCCTCGGCGAGCGGTGTGGTGGTCGCCATGCGCGGCAGCGGACGAATATCGGAGCGGGGGATCACGGTGTCCGGGCCGGCGTCCTCGTCGAGGATGTCGTCGAGAACGTCCTTGAGGTGCAAATACCCGAACAAGGAACCGTCGTCGGCGCGGACCGGGTAGCGGGAGTACCCGGTTTCGATCACCGCTTCCTCGATGGCGCCGAGGCGGGTGCCGCCCGCCGACAGCGGCACCGTGCGGACCTTGTCGAGAGGAATCATCACCTCGCTGACCGTGCGGTCGGTCGTCTCGAGCGCCTGGGTGAGCCGACGGTGCTCCTCCGCGTCGATCAGTCCCTCCGAGCGGGACTCGCCGATCATTTCCGACAACTCCACGGCCGAGACGGTGACGTCGAGTTCGTCCTTGGGTTCGACGCGCATCAACCTCAGCGTGGCGTTGGCGCACAGGTTGTAGAAGGAAATCAGCGGCCGGGCCAAAGTGATGAACATCAAATGCACGGGCACCAGCAGCATCGCGGACCGTTCAGGTCCCGCGAGAGCGATGTTCTTCGGCACCATCTCCCCGAGCAGGATGTGCAGCACCACGACGAGTGCCAGGGCGACGGTGAACGCCACCGGATGCAGCAATCCGTCGGGCAGGCCGACGGCATGGAGCGGCACTTCGAGCAGGTGCGCGATCGCCGGTTCGGCGACCTTGCCGAGCAGGATGGAGCAGATCGTGATGCCGAGCTGGGCGGCCGCCAGCATCAGCGACAGGTTCTCGCCGGCCAGGATCACCGTCCGGGCACGTTTCTTTCCTTGCGCTTCGAGCGCCTCGAGGCGGTCACGGCGGGCGGAAATGAGGGCGAATTCGGCGCCGACGAAAAACGCGTTGCCGGCGAGCAGCACGAAGGTGAGCAGCATTCCGAAAAGATCACTCATCGTCGGCCTCCTCCTCGTCCGTCTCCACGGGAACCGGTGTGAGCAGCACCCGGTCGATACGCCGTCCGTCCATGTGGGTCACCGTCGCGATCCACCGGCCATCGGGGTACAGCGCCGTGTCGGGTACGGGCAGTTCCACCTTGTCGCCGTCTACCGGAATCCGGCCCAGATGGGTGAGGACCAGGCCGCCGAGGGTTTCGTACTCGCCCTCCGGTGCCGTGTAGCCGGTGGTCTCGGACACCTCGTCGATACGCAGCAGACCGGAGCACGACCAGCCGTCACCGATGCGCTGGACGTCGATCTCCGGTTCGTCGTGCTCGTCGCGGACGTCACCGACGATTTCCTCGATCAGGTCCTCCATGGTGACCATGCCCGCGGTGCCGCCGTACTCGTCGACCACCAGCGCCACCTGCATTCCGTCGGAACGGATCCGCTCCATGAGGGCGTCACCGTCGAGGCTCGACGGCACCACCGGGACCTTCTGCGCGAGGGTGTTGAGGCGGGTGGTGCGGCGACGCCCGGCAGGCACCGCGAACGCATGCTTGATGTGCACGATCCCGACGGAGTCGTCGAGGTCGCCGTCGACGACGGGGAATCGGGAGAACCCGGTGCGGGCGGCGGTGTCGATCAGATCGGCCACCGTGTCGGTGGTGGCCAGCGACTCGATTTTCACCCGCGGTGTCATCAATTCCTCGGCGGTGCGTTCACCGAATCGCAGGGAGCGGTTGACCAGCAACGCTGTTCCCTTGTCGATGGCGCCGCGCTGGGCGGAGGTGCGGACCAGGGAACCGAGTTCCTGCGGTGACCGCGCCGACCGCAATTCCTCTGCAGGCTCGATGCCGAGGCGCCGGACCAGCCAGTTGGCCGTTCCGTTGAGCCCGTTGATCGCCCACTTGAAGATCAGGGAAAACGCCGCTTGCATGCCTGCCGTCGCACGTGCCGTGGGCAGGGGATGGGCGATGGCCAGGTTCTTGGGGACCAGTTCCCCGAACACCATGGAGAACGAGGTGGCGAGGACCAGGGCGATCACCAACGACGTTGCCGCGGCGGCGGATTCGCTGAACCCGACCGCGGACAGCACCGGGGTGATGAACCGGGCCAGGACCGGTTCCGACAGGTAGCCGGTGACGAGTGTGGTGATCGTGATGCCGAGCTGCGCGCCCGACAACTGGAACGACAGCGTGCGGTGGGCGTGCTGGACCTGCTTCGAACGCCGGTCACCGTCGCGGGCCTGCGAATCGACGGTGCTGCGTTCGAGTGCGGTGAGGGAGAATTCCGCTGCGACGAACAGTGCGGTGCCTGCGGTCAAGGCGAGGAAGCCGAGCAGAGCGAGAATGCTGAGTGCGATGTCCATCTGTCATCGCCACCAGGGAAGCGAGGGGAGGCCGCCGGGTTTGTCGCCCGGCTCGCTAGAGGAGCCCTCCGAACCGGCGGAATCAGAATCTGATTCTGCTGAGGCAATGACAGGTGGAGCGCTTGCTGCGTGTGTGGGTGCCGCGGGCACCGGAGTCCTTCCGTTCGGCCTCGGCGTCCGGAGAAGTCCGGCACCGAGAACTGGTGTGGTTCAGCGACCCATGATACCGGTGGATGTCCGGTTCCGTGGAACAGGACATCCACCGGCACCTCACGGCGCTGCGGTCACCAACCGGCCGGAAGGGGGCGGCCCTCGGCGAATCCGGCCGCCGACTGCACCCCGAGCACCGCCTGGGCGTGCAGTTCCTCGAGGGTGCGGGCGCCGGCGTAGGTGCAGGTGCTGCGCACCCCGGAGCAGATGTGGTCGATCAGGTCCTCGACTCCGGGGCGTTCCGGGTCCAACCGCATCCGGGAACTGGAGATACCCTCCTCGAACAGTCCTTTCCGGGCACGGTCGAAGGCGGTGTCGGTGGCGGTGCGCGCGGCGACCGCACGCTTGGACGCCATCCCGAAGCTTTCCTTGTACGCGTTGCCGGCCTGGTCGACGTGCAGGTCGCCGGGGGACTCGTAGGTGCCGGCGAACCAGGATCCGATCATGACGTTCGACGCGCCCGCGGCGAGCGCAAGCGCCACGTCACGGGGGTGGCGGACGCCTCCGTCCGCCCAGACGTGTGCACCCAGCGCCCGGGCCTGGGCGGCGCATTCCGCGACGGCCGAGAACTGGGGGCGGCCCACCCCGGTCATCATCCGGGTGGTGCACATGGCGCCCGGTCCGACACCGACCTTGACGATGTCCGCGCCCGCGTCGATCAGATCACGGGTTCCGGCCGCGGAGACGACGTTGCCCGCCACGAGCGGCACACCGAGGTCGGCCTTCTTCAGGGCGCCGAGTGCGTCGATCATTTTCTGCTGGTGACCGTGCGCCGTGTCGACGACGAGGAGGTCGGCGCCGGCGTCGACGAGCGCGCGGGCCTTCGCGGCGACGTCTCCGTTGACGCCGACGGCGGCGGCGATGCGCAGCTGCCCGGCCTCGTCGACCGCGGGCTGGTAGATGCCGGCCCGGATCGTGCCGGTGCGGGTGAGGACCCCGGCCAGGGTGCCGTCGGGGTTGACGATCACGGCGAGCGAATCGTGCCGGCCCTCGAGCAGTTCGAACACCTCGCGCGGGGTGGCGGTGACCGGGGCCGTGACGAAGTCGGTGAGCGCCACGGACCGCAGTCGGGCGAATCGGTCGACGTCCGAGCAGGCTGCCTCGGTGACCACGCCGACGGGCCGGTTGGTGTCGACGACGACGACCGCGCCGTGGGCCCGTTTGGGAAGCAGCGCGAGGGCGTCGGACACGGCGGCATCCGGACCGAGGGTGACGGGGGTGTCCGCCACCAGATGCCGGCTCTTCACGAACGACACGGTTTCCGCGACCGCCGGGATCGGAAGGTCCTGCGGAAGTACGACGAGACCGCCCCGGCGCGCCACCGTTTCGGCCATGCGGCGGCCGGAGACGGCGGTCATGTTGGCCACGACGATCGGAATGGTGGTCCCGGTGCCGTCCGAGGTGGACAGGTCGACGTCGAACCGGGAGGTGACCTCGGTGCGGCTGGGCACCAGGAACACGTCGTCGTACGTCAGGTCATAGGGAGGGCGTTGCCCGTCGAGAAACTGCACGTCTCACGACGATACCGGGGAAGTTGCGGCGGTGCCTGCCGTGCGCTGCGCCTGCGACCGGGACAGCCCGATGGTGGCGATCAGCATCACCGCGACCGCGCACCCGACCACGATCAGTCCGGGCCCGTCGACGCGCAGGCGTTCGTCGAGGACCGTCATGCCGAGGAAGACGGCCGCGAGGGGTTCGGCGATGGTCAGCGCCGGCAGGGACGCCGACAGCGGGCCCACCTGGAACGCGCGTTGCTGCAGGTACACCCCTACGAGTCCGGCGGCGACCAGTGACCACGTCTGCCAGCTGCTCAGGACCGTCCACAGTCCGCGGGGAACGAGTTCCACCACATACTTGGTGAACGCGACCGCGACACCGTAGAGGATGCCGCTGGCGGCGCCGAGGAGGAGGGCCCGCCACCCCGGGTCGATCTTCGTCATCCCGGCGACCGCGGCGACGGCCACCACCGACACGACGATCGCCAGGGGAATGACCCATTCCCGGAACGGGGCGTCGATGTTTCCCTCGGTGGGATTACCGACGACGAGAAACAGTGCGAGAGCGGCGGCCAGGGCGACGGCCAGAACCCAGGTGGTCCGGTTGAGCCGGTAGCCCGAGAATTTCGCCGACAGGGGGAGCGCGAACAGCAGGGCGGTGACGAGGAGAGGTTGCACGACGAGCACCGACCCGAGCGCCAAGGCGACGGCCTGCATGATGTAGCCGCCACCGTCACCGGCGACACCGGCCCACCACCGGGGGCTGCGCACCAGCGACGTCATCAGGCCCGCATCCTCGGGGACCGCGGACGCGGCGCTCTGCTGCGCGACCGAGGCACACGCGAAGAGCAGGGCCGCGACCAATGCGCACAGGACCGACGCGAGCGGCAGGGACATGCCTCTCAGTGTGCTCCGCGACTGCGGTGTCCGTGCGGAGTTGAGCCATGTCCGGGATTGCGCCCACGCCGACTTCCGGCTCGGGCCGGCACCTCACCGACGCGGCCGCGCCGGGACGGGCGATCGCCGGTATCGGCGGCCCGGCGACCCTTCTTCGGGGTGTCCTGGGCGGGTGCCCGAGTGTCCGGTGCGGGCACCGGTTTACCGCTGGGGCGGCGGGCGCCGGTGAGTTCGGTCAACAGCCGGTCGCCGGGGCGCACCTGCACCCCCGCCACGTCGATCCCCGCCGTGCGCGTCATCTGCTCGACGGCGGCGCGTTCGTCCTCCGTCACGAGGGTGACCACCACCCCGGCCTCACCGGCCCGCGCGGTCCGCCCGGCGCGGTGCAGGTAGGCCTTCGGTTCGGCGGGCGGGTCGACGTGGACCACCAGGGAGATGTCGTCGACGTGGATGCCGCGGGCCGCGACATCCGTGGCCACCAGCACCGGGGTCGTTCCGTCCGCGAACGATGCGAGGGTGTGGGTGCGGTGGTTCTGGGTCTTGCCGCCGTGCAAGGCGCCCGCCGAGATGCCGGCGGCATGCAATTCCTTCGCCACCCGGTCCACCCCGTGCTTGGTGCGCACGAACATCAGAGTGCGCCCCGACCGCGCACCGATATGTGCGACCACCGAATATTTGTCGTCCCGGTCGACGTAGAGAAGGTGATGGACCATCGTCGTCACCGCGGCCGAGGCGGGCGCCGTCGAATGGGTGACCGGGTCGCGCAGATAGCGCCGGACGAGGCTGTCCACCTCACCGTCGAGGGTGGCGGAGAACAGAAGTCGCTGCCCTCCCGGAGGTGTTTCGTCCAGGATCCGCACGACCTGGGGGAGGAAACCCATCTCGGCCATGTGGTCGGCCTCGTCGACCGTCACCACGGCAACGTCGTCGAGGGAGACCGAACCCTGACCGAGATGGTCGGCGAGGCGCCCGGGTGTCGCGACCAGAAGATCGACTCCCCGCGACAACACCTCCACCTGGCGCTTGATCGGGATGCCGCCGACCACCGTTGCCACCCGCAGTCCCATCGACAGTGCCGGTTCGTCGAGCGCCCGTTCGATCTGCAATGCCAGTTCCCGGGTGGGAACGAGGACGATCCCGCGGGGAAATCCGCGGCGACTGGCCGCACCCGCGAGGCGCACCAGCATGGGCAACCCGAACGCGAGCGTTTTGCCGGACCCGGTGGGGGCGCGGCCCAGCACATCCTTGCCGGCGAGGGCGTCGGGAATGGTGGCAGCCTGGATGGGGAACGGCGCGCGAATGCCGCTGCGGTCGAGGGCATGGGTCATGACCGCGGGCACACCGAGCCCGAGGAACGTCTCACCCACCGGTGCGGAGGTGTTCTCGTGTTCGGGCATGCCCAGAAGGCTACCGCCTGCGAGAAGGCACGCCCGACGCCTCGACCGCGACGTCAGCGCACTGCGTCACGGCCGAGGCGGAGGAATGTCAGGCCTGCACTTCGCTGCGGTCACCGCTCCACAGCGTGTGGAACTTACCTTCGGCGTCGGTCCGCTCGTAGGTGTGGGCGCCGAAGAAGTCACGCTGCCCCTGAGTCAGCGCCGCGGGCAACCGCTCCGCGCGCAGGGCGTCGTAGTAGGACAGCGACGAGGCGAACGCCGGGACCGGGATACCGAGCAGGGTCGCGGTGGACACCACCCGACGCCAGCTGTCGATGGCGGTCTCGATGGCGTCCCGGAAATAAGGCGCGAGGATCAGGCTGGGCAGCGCCGGGTTCTCGTCGTACGCGTCCTTGATGCGGTTGAGGAAACGTGCCCGGATGATGCAGCCGCCGCGCCAGATGGTGGCCAGATCGGCGGGGTGCAGGTCCCAGTCGTATTCGGCGCTGCCCGCAGCGATCTGGTCGAAGCCCTGCGCGTAAGCCACCACCTTCGACGCGTACAGCGCCTGGCGGATGTCCTCGGTGAACTGAGCGGCATCGGCGGGCTTGTCGGCGAGCTGACCGGACGCCAGACCGACAGCGGCCTTGCGCTGCTCCCGGGAGCCGGACAAGGCGCGCGCGAACACGGCCTCGGCGATCCCGGTGACGGGCACACCGAGGTCGAGAGCGGACTTGACGGTCCAGCGGCCGGTGCCCTTCTGCTCGGCGGCGTCGACGATCACGTCGACGAGGGCCTTGCCCGTCTTCGCGTCCTTCTGCTTCAACACCTCGGCGGTGATCTCCACCAGATAGCTTTCGAGATCGCCGGAGTTCCACTCGGTGAACACCTCGGCGATCTTGTCGGCGTCGTACCCGAGTGCGTCACGGAAAAGGTTGTACGCCTCACCGATCAGCTGCATGTCGGCGTACTCGATGCCGTTGTGGACCATCTTCACGAAGTGCCCGGAGCCGTCGGGGCCGATGTGGGTGCAGCACGGGGTCCCGTCGACCTGCGCGGCAATCGATTCGAGCAGCGGTCCCAGAGCCTCGTACGACTCCTTGGGGCCGCCCGGCATGATCGACGGGCCGTTCAGCGCCCCCTCTTCACCGCCGGAGATGCCGGCGCCGACGAAATGCAGGCCGCGCTCGCGCAGCGACGCCTCCCGCCGAATGGTGTCCGTGTACAGGGCGTTGCCACCGTCGATGATGATGTCACCCGGCTCCATCGCCGCAGCGAGCTCCTCGATGACCGCGTCGGTGGGGTCGCCGGCCTTGACCATGATCAGCACGCGGCGCGGCTTCTGCAGCGCTGCCACGAATTCCTCGACCGTTTCGGTGCGGACGAAGTCGCCGTCGCCGCCGTGCTCCGCGATGAGCGCATCGGTCTTGGCGATGCTGCGGTTGTGCAGAGCCACGGTGTGCCCGTGCCGGGCGAGGTTGCGGGCGATGTTCGAGCCCATGACGGCCAGTCCCGTCACGCCGATCTGGGCGCGGGCGCCCTCGTTGGTGATAGTCATGAATACAGCATTCCCTCTCGCTCGGCGGTTGTGAAATCGGCGTATGACGAATGAGCCGTCCCAGACACACATACGAAGGCCGGCCCGCGCATTCGCGCGGGCCGGCCTCGTGTCAACGAAGTCGATGTTCAGTTGTGTCCTGCACGCACCGCTCAGCTGCGCTGTTCGCGACGGGGTCCGTCGAAACCGTCGTACGAGCGGCGGTCGGTGCGGCTACGGAAACCACCACCGGTTGCGGCGGGACGCCGGTCCGGTGAGGCCGCGGGACGGCGATCGTCCCGGCGGAATCCGCCACCACGGTTGTCGCGGTCCGCGAAGTCGCGGCGGGGTGCGCTGCGGTCGAAGCTCCGCTCACCGGTGCCGCGATGGCTCTCACCGCGGTCGCCGTAGTCGCGGCGCGGTGCGCCACTGCTGCTGCCGCCGTACTCGCGGCGCGGCGCGCTGTCCCCGAAGTCCCTGCGCGGGGCCCGGTCGCCGAACGTGCGGTTGTCCCGGTCACCGCGGTAGCCGCTGCTCCGGTTGTCGCCACCACGGTTGTCGCCGTCGCGCTGGGGGCGGTCGCCCCGGTAACCACCGGAGCGGGTGTCCGACTGGTCCCGGCGGGGTCCACGGTCGTCGAAGCTGCGGCCACCGGACGGGCGGTCACCGAAGCTGCGGCCGCCGGAGGGGCGGTCACCGCGTCCCTCGGAGGAGCTGCGGTTTCCGCGGTAGCCACCGTCTCGGCCGCCGAACCCACTTTCACGGCGGGGTCCGCGGTCGCCGAAGCGGCGGTCGCCACCACGGTCACTGCGGAAGGCGGGATCCTTCACCGGTTGCCCGGTAGGGACCTTCGCGCCGGTGATGGTGGTGAGGACCTCGGATCCGGGCGCGACGGGCACTGCCGTGGCGTCGACCCCGGCCATCCCCGTCAGCTTCCGGAAGGTGCGCTTCTGATTCGGAAGCACGATCGCGACGACCGTGCCCTTCTCACCGGCGCGGGCCGTGCGCCCGGCACGGTGCAGGTAATCCTTGTGATCGGCAGGCGGATCGACGTGGACAACCAGGTCGATACCGTCGACGTGGATACCGCGCGCCGCAACGTCCGTCGCGACGAGCACAGGGGTGCGGCCGTTCTTGAAACGCTCGAGGACGCGGGTCCGCTGGTTCTGCGCCTTGCCGCCGTGCAGCGACTCCGCGGCGATCCCGACCGCACGCAACCGGTCGGTGATGCCCTCGCAGCCGAGCTTGGTGCGGGCGAACATGATGGTGCGGCCTTCGCGCGCACCGATTTCCGCCAGAACATTGTCTTTCTGACCGCGGTCCACGAGGAGGACGTAGTGCGCCATCGTGTCGACGCTGGCGCGCCCGTCCTCGGTGGAGTGCTGCACGTGGTCGGGCAGGAACTGCCGGACCAGCGACTGCACCTCACGGTCGAGGGTGGCCGAGAACAGCAGCCGCTGACCGTCGGCCGGGGTCTCACCGAGGATGGAACGCACCTCGGGCAGGAAGCCCATGTCCGCCATCTGGTCGGCCTCGTCGAGCGCGGTGATCTCGATGGAGTCGAGGACGCAGGTGCCCTGACGCATGTGATCACCGAGGCGCCCGGGGGTGGCGACGAGGATGTCGACGCCACGGCGCAGCTGGTCGACCTGCTTGGTGAACGGGGTGCCGCCGACCGCCGGGCGCACGGTCAGACCGAGCGCACCCGCGTACGAGTTGAGGGAATCCACGACCTGAAAGGCGAGTTCGCGGGTGGGAACGAGAACCAGGGCGCGGGGACGCTTGGGCGCCGGCCGGTCTTCGTGGCGGGCGAGACGGGTGAGCATGGGCAGGCCGAAGGCCAGCGTCTTACCCGATCCGGTCTGTGCACGGCCGAGAACGTTCTTGCCTGCCAGCGCGTCCGGAACGGCCAGGGCCTGAATGGGCGACGGGGTGGCGATGGAATTCCGGAGGAGAGCCTGCACCAGGGATTCGGGAAGGCCGATCTCGGCGAACGTCACCGTCTCGGTGGTGTTCTCCTCGGAAACAGAGCTGACGTCTTCTGCAGACGTCATGGGGACAGCAGTCACTGGGACAGCGGTCATTTGCACAGCGTTGGTCACGCGGGATACCTCTCCGGGCATTAGGGCGCGTCGCGGAGCGGGGCTGTCATGCAGCACGCACAAAGGGACGAGCCAGGGCACATGTCACCTGGTCAATCCATTCGCGGAAGTGCGGGGAATTGGGCTGTGTGCCGTTTCAGTGTTGATGGGCCGCAGTGGCGACCGTGAACCAGTGTACGGGACGGGCGCCCGGATACCGAACCGGCGGAGTTGTGACGTGAGTGACTACGCCGCCGAGAACAGGCGGCTCAGTTCGGTGAGCCAGGGAACTGCCACCGCGACCGTCGGAACCACCAGGATGGCCACCGACGCCGTGTAGGCGGCGATGGCGACCGGCACGGCCGATTCGGAGGAGGCGAGTCGCTGCACCCTCAGCAACGTGCTCGGACCGCCCGCAGCCATCGCGCCCTTCGGCGCCGTGGAGCCGGAGCAGGCGACGAGCGCACGAGCGAGGGCTGTCGGCCCGGTGGCACGCACCGCCGAATCATCGGCGAGCATCTCGACGAGCAACTGCACGGAGCCGAGGGCGGACTTGCTGCGGACCACGGTGGGAAACGCGGCGTTGACCGCGGTGAACGCTTCGAGGACCAGGTCGTGGCGGGCGCGCAGATGCGAACGTTCGTGGGTGAGGATCGCGGTGATCTCGGCGTCGTCGAGATTGGCGAACGTGCCCTGGCTCAACACGACCCGCTGACGCAGGCCGGGCAGGCAGTACGCGATGGGTTCGGTGACGTCGAGGATTCTCAGGTCGGGCGTACGGGCCAGCGGGGACGTCGAGTCACATCGGTCCAGCAGATCGACGAGCATGCGGTGCCGGGCACGTCGGCGCCGGGTGCGGAACCCCACCTGAACAACCGCGAACATCAGCTTGGCGCCGACCAGCAGGGTGAGGGCGAACACCACCACGTACAGCAGCCAGAGGGGAAGGCCGAGCGCGTCGATCTCTTCCACCGGCGCGGTGGTGGGCCGTCCGTCCGGACCGGGCACGAGGAGCTGGCTGGCTATCGCGAGGCCGGAACTGAAGGCGGACAGGACGGCGGCGAGGGCGATCGCCTGCCACAGCACGAGCGCTGCCCGCGGAGCCCGGTGCGGCAACCGGGCACGGCTGAGCAACGCAGGAACCGGTCCTGCGAGAAGAAGGGCGAGTATGCCGAATACCAGCGCGGTGGTGGCGTCCATGTCCCACTCATCATGCATGACGAACGTCAGACGGCGCGAACGGTTCCCGTCTCGTTGCCGTCGCCGGACCGTTCCTTGGCTTCGAGCGCAGCCAGTGCCTCCCGGAGAGCGTCCGCCTCGTCCGCACCGACCTGGCCGACGAAGTGCACGAGGGCTGCGGCCCGGCTGCCGGACTTGTCGGCCTGCTGCAGGGCGTCGACCATGAGGCTGGCGACCAGTTCTTCGCGCTGATGCACGGGCAGGTACCGGTGGGCGCGATCATCGCGCTGCTGGATGACGAGGTGTTTCTTCGCCAGTCGCTGCAGCACGGTCATGACGGTGGTGTAGGCGAGTTCGCGACGCTCTGCCAGAGCTTCGTGCACCTGCCGCACCGTCTGCGGTTCCGAAGTGGACCACAGGTGATCCATCACTGCGCGTTCGAGTTCGCCGAGTCCAGCCATGGTCCGATTCTACGGATACAACGACGCGGATGCGTACTACTAGTAGTAGTAAAACCGCGCGAAGTCGTGTGGTAATGGTCATAGCGCGAACAGGTGGTTTACGGTCGGTGGACGGCCACCGGCCGTCGACTTCGGCGGCTGTGTCGCCGGGCGGGCTTTCGTTCTCGACATCGCGGGAGAGTGGGGACCTGGCGGATGAGTATCGACGGCAATGCAGTCACTGGGGACAGTGCGGCGGCGAAGGTCAGCGGGGCACCGGGTCGGGTAGCGGAATGGGTGCGCTTCGGCGTGGCCGGCGCACCGGTCAGCATCGCCCTCCTGGTTGCGATCTGGCTGGTGGCGTTCGCGACCTCAAGTGTGATCGGCGGACCCTCCCACGCGTTGTCGCAGCACGTGGCCCTCGGCATCCGGGCGTTCGAGCACGGATGGGTCTGGACCCTGCTGTCGGCGGGGCTGTGGGGCGACGACATCCTTGCCTATCTGACCACCACCGTTCTCGTCTTCCTGGCCGCGGCGCCGTTGGAGCGCCGGATGGGTTCGGCGCGGTTCGCCCTGGCGGCAGTGGTGACACAGGTGGTCGGTGGGCTGCTCGCGCTGGCGGTCGCCGCCGTCGCGAAGGTTGTGGACGCGGACTGGGGTTTCCGGCTCCATGTAGGTATGGCGGTCGGGCCGAGCACCTGGATCATCGGTGCGGCCATGGTGGCGAGTTCCGACATGGGCACCCTGTGGCGCCGTCGAATCCGGGTCGGCGTGCTCGCCTTCACCATCACGTTGGCCCTGTTCAGCGGATCCCTGCAGGACGTGGTCCGGCTCGCCGCCGCTGTCGTGGGCCTGGTCGCCGGACCCTGGATCGTCGGCCGCTCGGCGCGGGGCGAGCGGATCGCCGGCACCCAGCGAGAGGGCCGGGTGCTCGTTGCCATCGTGGTGGCCGCCAGCGCCGTCGGACCGATGATCGCAGCGCTCTCGGCGGAAGCGGTCGGACCCCTGGCCGTGCTGCGAGATCTGTTCCGGGGAATTCCGTACACCGCCACCGAGGTTCGCGACCTCTGCGAGGTGAACGCCGCCGACCCCGAATGCCGCCGCGGGTTACTGGAACTGCGACTGTCCGGGGTCGGGCCGACACTGCTCAGTCTCATGCCGTCGCTGTTTTTGCTCACCCTCAGCGACGGACTGCGGCGCGGCCGACGCTTCGCCTGGGTCGGGGCGGTGGTCGCGCAGGTGGTCCTGCTGGTGCTGTCCCTGCTCAACTTCGCCGTCCGGTTCATCGGCTCGTTCGAGGAGGAATCGCTGTTCTACGGGCTGGCGGACCCCAACCTGTATCGAACGCTGGTGCCGTTCCTGACCCCGTTGGTGATCCTGATCGTCCTCCTCGCCACCCGGCGATTCTTCGACGTCACCGCCCCCGCCGGAACCTACCGCCGCCTCGCTGTCACGCTGGCGGCGGTGACGGTCGGGCTCGCCGTCCTCTACGTCGTCGGCGGCCTGTGGGCCCGGAACGGTTTCGATCATCGGCCCTCCGCCACCACCCTGCTCGCCAATTTCCCGGAGCGCCTGATCCCACCCGTCTATCTGCAGTGGCTCGACCCACGCCTGCTACCGGTCAACGTTCCCGCGACCCTGCTGTACGAATGGACCGGGGTGGTGTTCTGGCTGACCGCATGCGGACTGGTGGCGGCCACCTTCCTGCGACCGGCGCTCGGTACGGACTCGGACGCCGCCGCCCGCGCGCGGGCCCTGCTGAAGTCGGGGAGTGGCAGTCCGTTGTCCTGGATGACGACGTGGCGGGGAAACAACTACTGGTTCGCCCCCGACGACACCAGCTACGTCGCGTACCGCGTCATCGCCGGGGTCGCATTGACCACGGGGGATCCGGTCGGCCCCCCGGAACGGCTACGGGACACCGTCACCGGGTTCGCCGAATTCGCCTCCGCCAACGGGTGGATTCCCTGCTTCTACTCGGTGACCTCCGCCGTGCGCGCCGTCACCGACGACCTCGGCTGGAGTGGCATCCAAGTCGCGGAGGAGACGGTGCTCGACCTCGGCACCATCGCCTTCACGGGCAAACGCTTCCAGGACATCCGCACCGCCCTGAACAAGGCGAAAAAGTCGGGCATCACCGCCGAATGGGTCAGCTTCCCCAGCGCCCCGTTGTCGATCACCGATCAAATCACGGCGATATCCGAAGAATGGGTGGCCGACAAGGGGATGCCCGAAATGGGATTCACCCTCGGCGGCCTCGACGAGGTCGACGACCCCGAGGTGCGCTGCCTGATCGCCGTCGACTGCGACCGCACCGTGCACGGGGTCACCTCGTGGCTGCCGGTGTACCGGGAGGGGAAGGTGGTGGGCTGGACCCTCGACTTCATGCGCCGCCGCTCCGAGGGATTCCGGCCGGCAATGGAGTTCCTCATCGCGTCTGCCGCGCTGAAACTCGAAGTGGAGAGAGCCGAATTCCTCAGCCTGTCCGGCGCTCCACTCGCGAAGGTCGAACAACCCGACCGCGACGCGGACGCCGCGGAACAGGCCGAATCGTCGAGTCTGTCTACCGTCATGGACAGCGTGCTCGATCTCCTCGGGCGCACCCTCGAACCGGTGTACGGGTTCCGATCGCTCCTGGCATTCAAGTCGAAGTTCCAGCCCCGCTACGTGGCGATGCACATGACCTTCGCGGACCCGGCCGCCTTGCCGAGCATCGGAAACGCCGTCGGACGGGCGTACCTGCCCACCGTGTCTCTGGGGCAGGGTGTGCGGTTGGTGCGCACGATGATCGGTGGTCGCCGACCCGGGCGGTGACTTAGGCCCGCTCCGGGCCGCCCACCGCGCCGTACACGTGGCGGGTGCCGATCGGCACCACCAGCGGACGGTCGGACACGGGGTCGCCGATCACCGCCGCTTCGAGCCCGAACACCTCGAGGAGGAGTTCGGCAGAGATGATGTCCTTCGGTGCGCCGGCGGCGACGACCTTGCCGTCACGCATCACGATCAGCTGGTCGCTGTATCGGATCGCCAGGTTGAGGTCGTGCAGCACCATTACGACGGTGCGGCCCATCTCCTCGTGCATCCGGTCCACCAAGTCGAGCACCTCGATCGAATGCGCCAGATCCAGGTAGGTGGTGGGCTCGTCGAGCAGCAGAATGTCGGTGCCCTGCGCCAACGCCATGGAGATCCAGGCGCGTTGGCGTTGCCCACCGGACAGCTGGTCGACGGGGCGGTCGGCCAGTTCGGAGACTCCGGTCAACGCAAGCGCCTCCGCGACCTCGCCTTCGTCGTCGGACGACCACTGCCGAATCCACGACTGATGCGGATGCCGTCCGCGGGCCACGAGGTCGGCGACGGTGAGCCCCTCCGGCGCAATCGGCGCCTGGGGGAGCATCCCGAGGATGCGGGCGACATCCTTGGTGCGGAGCGAACCGATCGCCTTGCCGTCGAGGACCACCGAACCGGACCGAGGTTTCAGGAGCCGGCCGAGCGCCCGCAGCAAGGTGGACTTTCCGCACCCGTTGGGGCCGATCACGGTGGTGATCACCCCGGTCTTCACCTCGAGATTCAGGTTCTCGACGATGATGCGGTCGCCGTATCCCAGGCTCAGGTCCTCGGCACTCAGCCGAGAGTCGGTCTGCACGGTCATGCCGAAACCTTCCGATTGTTGCGAACCAACAGGTAGAGCAGGAACGGCCCACCGAGGGCCGAGGTGACGATACCGACCGGCAACTCGACCGGCAGGATCGTCCGCGCGATCACATCGCTGCCGACCACGAGCACCGCACCCGTCAACGCGGACGCGATGAGGGGTGGCCCGGCCGACCGCACCAACCGCAGCGCCACCTGCGGGGCGGCGAGTGCGACGAACCCGACCGGGCCTGCCGCCGCTGTCGCGATTCCGGCGAGGGCCACCGCCATGAGCAGTAACCGGGCCTGCGACCACTGCAGTCGCACGCCCAGCGACACGGCATTGTCGTCGCCGAGGCGCAGCGCACCCATCGTGAACGAGGATCCGATCGCATAACCGCCGACGAGGACGACCGCGACCATCACCGGCCACACCTGACTCCACGACGCACCGTTCAGTGACCCGTTGAGCCACACCTGGGCGCGGGAGGCGTCGTTGATGTCCGCGGAGATGAGAAGCCACCCGGTGACGGCGATGAGCATGGCGTTGATGCCGATTCCGATGAGGATCAGCCGGTAGCCCTCGACCCCGCCGCGCCACGCGAGGAGATAGATGGTCAGCGCGGTCAGGAGTGCACCGCACAACGCGGCCAGAGGGATTCCGAGGGTGGCGAGGAGCCCGACGAAGCTGCCGCCTCCGCCGAGGACGATGAGGGCGACCGCGGCCGCACTCGCACCCGAGGTGATCCCGAGAATGTCGGGGCTGGCCAGCGCGTTGCGGGCGATCGACTGGGTCAGCGCGCCGGCGAGTCCGAGGGCCATGCCGATGAACACCCCGGTCAGCGACCGCGGCAGTCGTAAATCCATGACGATGAAGCTCTGCGCCTTGGTGCCGCCGCCGAAGAGGACCGTGGTGACCTCGGGAATGGACAGCGGGTAGTCACCGCGGCCGATGTTCAGGCACAGCACGAGGAACAGCGTCGCGAGGAGCGCAACGTTCACCGCGATGCCGAGGGGACGCAGGACGAGGGAAAGCGGACCGAGCCGGAAAGGCGGTCGTGCCGGGACCCGGGACTTCGCCGGCGCGACCGGATCGGGGCGGGTCTGGTCGTCGACGGTCACAGGCTTGCCAGCTTTCTGCGCCGCACCAACGCAATGAAGAATGGGGCTCCGAAGACAGCCAGGACGATCCCGACCTGAAGTTCGCCGGGGCGCACGACAACACGTCCGATGACGTCCGCGGTCACCAGCATCACGCCGCCGAGGAGTCCCGCGTAGGGCACCAGCCAGCGGTAGTCGGGGCCGGTGATCGCGCGTGCCACGTGCGGAACGACGAGCCCGATGAAGGCGATCGGACCGCAGGCGGCGGTCGCCGCCCCGGTCAGCAGGGTGATCGCCACGATGCCGAGGGCGCGGCTCGCACCGATGTTGGTGCCGAGGGAGCGGGCCACGTCTTCGCCGAGGCTCAACACATTGAGGCCCGGGGTGCTGGCGAGGGCCAGCAGCAGACCGATCACGAGGAACGGCAGCACCTGCCAGAGCACATCGAATCCGCGTCCGGCCACGGAACCGACCACCCAGAACCGGTAGGAGTCGAGGCTGGCCTGGTCGACGATGATGATCGCGTTGGTCATCGCCTGCAGGAAGAAGGCGACCGCGGCCCCGGCCAGGGCGAGGCTCAACGGGCTGGCGGCTCCGTTGCCGATCGATGACAGGCCGAACACCACCACGCTCGCGAGGAACGATCCGGCGAAGGCGAACCAGAGGTACTCACTCGGGGCGCTGAATCCGAACAGGTACATCGAGAGGACGACCAGGAACGCGGCGCCCGCGTTGAGGCCGAGAAGGCCCGCGTCCGCGAGGGGATTACGGGTGTGACCCTGGATCAGCGCACCCGCAACCCCCAGTGCCATTCCGACGACGAGGCCGAGGATCGTGCGGGGGCCACGCAACGTACGGACGATGATGTCTGCCTGGGACCCGTCCGCGTCGAACAGCGCGGAAAAGATCTCCGTGAACGAGAGGGGGCGCGCCCCGACCGCGATGCTGGCGAGCAGCACGAGCCCGAGCAAGACCACGAGGACGCCCAGTCCGATCAGCCGGCGGCGGCGGATCGCGGCGACGGACCCGTCCTTCTCGCGGGCCACGAATCCCTCGTCGTCCGCTGTACGGTCGCGGACCACCTCGGTACCGGACCGCTGAACCAGGCGCCGCAACGAGCGCTTCGGGCCGATCGCGCCGAGGCTCGTCGCATCCCGGGTCACGAGACCGACCCACCCCTTGCCCGAGCTCTGCCCGGTGTTGCCCTCCCGAAACCCTTTGTTCCAGACCGCTAGTCCGACGGCAATTGCGACGGTTGCACCACCGAAGACGACCCGGTCTGCCTGACCGCCGCCGTTGCTGTCACTGAGCGCATCGACGAGGTACCAGCCGAGAACCAGGGGAATGGCTACCACGACCGCATCCAGGAATCCTGCGAGTGCCCGCAGGGGCAGGGGAGCCGGACCGCGCGGAATGTCGCGCTTCCCGTACTCCTCGTCGGTCGGCAGGTGCGGGAAGTCGCTGCCGAACTGTCGCGTCGTCGTCACTGCGGGAAAAGCTCCTGACGTGTGTGCACCGGAACCGAATCTGCACCGATTCAACTACTTAGGTTACGGAACCCTATCTCTGATGTTCCTCCGGGCGGTATGTCCACTTCCGGCGCGCTGCAGTGGGTGCTCTACATCACAGGAAAGCAACTCTTGTAATTTGGTTAGGCTCACCTATGTTGAGAAGGGTTCCACCCCGACCGATTGGAGTGCACGGTGACTTCTACCCTGTCTGCCCCCGCGACCGCTCTGGACGCGTCCTGCGCGCGCCTTCGCTCACTGAATCCCGACTATCCGCGCATGTATGCCGTCGCATCGATGGCCGACGAGGGAAAACGGCGGTGGTGGTCGCTCGCAGACGATCTGGACGGTGACCGCGTTCCGCGTATGTGGGCCCGCTCCCTCGAAGACGTTCCGGACCCCGACGTCGCCGCGATGCAGGTCGCCACCTCGCTCATCCACGCCGTGGTCGGGCGAGTCACCGCGCTCGTCGTCCTCGAAGGGCGCGCCTGGGACCCGGGCCTCGAGAATCTGTGGATTCACATGGACAGCGACGGCGGCATCGATTGGGCGGGGCTCGCCGACGACACGATGCGGGTTCTACCCGACGATCCGTGGGCCGGCACGCGGGGCACGGTGACAGTGCCGTGCGAACGAGCACTCCTGGTCTGGACCGTTCACCGGTGCCTCACATCGCTACACGCGATTTTCGACGCGATCGCGCGGTGCACGCCGATCGACGCCTCCCGCTTCTGGGGTCTGGTCGGGGAAGCAGTACTCGGCGCCTCGACATACGTGCCGATCCTCGCAGGCGAGGGGGAGTCGGCCGCTCAGCGCCGCGGTCAGGGCATATTGGACGCCTTCGTGGCCGCCGGTGCGCCGGTCCGGTGGAAGACCCGGCTGACACGGATCCACTGAAGCGGTTGCGAAATTAGGGCAGCCTTGCCTATAGTCAAGGGGCCACGTCGGCAAGCACGAACATTTCGAGCCGAACTGCCGGACCGTACCGGAGTCCTGAGGGCTGCAGCGACTCCCGGTCCACTCATGGCGGGCCTCACACCGAAGGGTGTGGGGCCCGCCGATCTGTTTTCGGCCCACCTGCTTCCCGCTCCCACACCGACGTCGTGTAGGCAGGAGAAACGAATGCGCTGCGACAGCGCCCAGTGATCCAATGGAGTGTGTGATGGTGGGTTCCCCCGAACGGCAGGCCACGAACGGCGACGGTCAGATCGGCACCGACGCGATGCTTCAGCGATTGGGCAAGGGATTCGATGGTGTGATCGGTCTCGAGTACACCGAACTCGGTCCGGATCGCGTGTGCGCCCAGTGGACGGTCACCCCGGACCTGCAACAGCCCGCCGGAATTCAGCACGGCGGCGTGTACTGCGCGGTCGTCGAATCGGTGGCAAGCACGGCCGGAATGATGTGGTTGGGCGGTCGGGGACACGTGGTGGGGGTCAACAACAACACTGACTTTCTCCGCGCCACACGCGACGGCACGCTGACCGCCGAGGCCAGCCCGATTCACCGCGGCCGCACCCAGCAATTGTGGGAGGTCCGGATCACCGACGAGAGCGATCGGCTGGTCTCGAAGGGTCAGGTCCGATTGGCGAACATCACGGACACAGCCTCGCTGGGCAAGTGACCGAGCTCGACTAGTCGGCTCGGTGCGGGTGGGGTCCGCCGACAACTCGCGCATCCGTCAACCGGGCAACGCCATCTCGATCGCCACGAACTGATTCGCTTGCTATCGTCGAGCCATGCCGTTCGCGAAGCGGCACCTGCCCGGACTGAGCCGCCGTGACCTGCTCAGACTAGGGGCGCTGGCGGGGTCTGGCATGGCCGGCGCCGCGCTCTCGGCGGCGTGTGCGTCGAAGAACGGCAATTCGGAGACCGGCCGCCCAACATCGCCTGCGCCGCCGGAGGAACTCGGCCAATTCGATCCCTCGTTGCCAAGCGGACCGCCCACTGGACTACCCCGGCGCGCCGCTTGGGCCAGCACCGCGGCCGCAGAATTCTTCCTCGCCCTCGGCGCCGGGGTGGAAGCCGCGTCGGGGGAACGGGGATTGCAATACCTCACCGCCTTCTCTGGCGACGACCCGACGAAAAATCTCCGCCAGCTCGAAACGTTCCTTGCGCGTGGCGTCGGCGCACTGGCATTCCAACCGCTCAACGCGGTAATTCAACGGCCCATCCTCGATGCCGCCTTGCGGCAAGGCGTCTGCGTGCAAGGCATCATCACTCAGCCGAGCACGCTCCAGGTCGCCGCCAACCAGTACGACATCGGTTTCACGCAGGGTAAGGCAGCAGCGGATTTCGCGACCGCGCGCCTCCAAGGGAACGCGAAAGTGCACTACTTCAACCTGGATTCCGCCTCACCGCAGCTGCAGCTGAGGCACGCCGGCGTACTGGATGGCCTGCGGAGCGCAGGCAGTGGCTTGAGTGTGGTCAGCGATGTGGATGCGCCCGACATCTCGACCGCCAATGGTGCCGCGATCATGAGCACCGTCATCGCGGAGCAGCCCGACATCAGGATCATCCTCGGTGGTGACACCCTGGTGGTGGGCGCCTACAGGGCATTGGATCAGTCCGGCAAGCTTGCCGACGACATGTACTTCTCCGGTGTCGACGGCGATAAGGAGGCGCTGGCACTCGTCAAGAACGACGGACCCTACCGCGCCAGCATTGCGTTCCCGTGGCACCTGATGGGATACGGTCTGGGACAATTCGCCGCCGACTGGATCGAGGGCAAGCAGATCCCGCGGGTTATCGTGGCAAAACCGATCGTGCTCGATTCGCCAGGCAGCGTAGACACTTACATAGCGGACAACGCGAATCCCGCAGCGGTCTTCGCCGATCGCACGCGGTACGAACGTTACCTGCCGCTGCTCGGCAACGTCAGTTACGCCACCCGCGAGATCGTTTGGCATGAGGAGTACGTACCGAGGTAACCGCGGTCATCTCTCGACGGCGTATACCTTCCCGTTGTCATTGCCGAGGTAGACCAGATTGTCGGAGACGGTCGGCGAGGACCAGACCTGCCCGCCCATAGGAGTTTTCCACCGTACCGCGCCGTCCTGCGCGCCAAGGGCATAGAGGTAGCCGTCCCAGCTGGCGACGTACACCACGCCGTCTGCCACGGCCGGTGACGAATGAACCTGACCGCCGGTAAGGGTCTTCCAGCGGACTTCGCCGGAGCCGGCGTCGAGCGCATACACGTTCTTGTCGTAGCTGCCGACGTAAACCAGGCCCCCCGCTGCCGCCGGCGACGAATAAACCTCGCCGCCGGTAAGGGTCCTCCAGCGGACTTCGCCGGAGCCGGCGTCGAGCGCATACACCGCGAAGTCCTCGTTGCCGAGGTAGACGCGTCCGTCCCCAACGGCCGGCGACGACCAGACCTGGCCCCCCACTTGGCTTGCCCAGTGCGCCGTGCCGGTGTGGGCATCCAGCGCGTACACGTACCCCTCGGTTCCGAGGTACACCACATTATCTGCGACCGCTGGGGCCGCGGCGGCGGCACCGTTGGTGCGGGTCTTCCAGCGCATCGCACCGGTGGCCGAGTCGAGCCCGTAGACGTACCAGTCGGTAGCACCGAAGTACACCGTCCCGTCGGACACCACCGGTGAAACCGGGAACGTGTCGCCCGGGTTGCCGGGTGCGGTCTTCCAGCGCTCTTCTCCCGTCTTCGCCTCGAGTGCGTAGACGTTCCCGTCCCAGCTCGCGACATAGACCAGTCCGTCGGCGAAGACCGGCGACGGCCTGACCCGGTCCCCGGTGGCAGCTGTCCAGCGCTCCACCCCGGTCGCTGCGTCCAACGCGTACACGTTGTTGTCGTAGCCGCCTATGTAGACGAGGCCGGCACCCAGGGTCGGCGCCGAGAAGATGATCACGGTGCCAGCCGAAGCAGTCCACAGCACCGCTCCGGGTCGACCGGAAAGCGTGGGAGAAGAGGACTTCCCGTCCGAGGAGGACGTGAACAACCAGATCGCGGCCCCACCGGCCACAAGCACTGCCCCTGCACCCAAACCGGCCAGGACTTCCCGGCGGCTCGGCCCGGTTCTGCCGACCAACGGTTGATCCGTCGGCGGAGATGCCGGTGTGAGCGGTGGCGGCCCCAGACTGTCGAAGGACGGATGGCGCACTTCCGGCGACGATCCGGTCTGCAAACCTACGGGTCCCGAAGCCGGCGCTCTGGAGTGGAATTCGCTGGGCAGGTTCGCAACCTGCGTTTCGGTGTCGTCCGGTCCCGACAACATCGTCACGGATGCGGATGCGGTGGCCGAGGTGCGGTCGGACGCGAACTGGCCCGGTTCGGCCGAGAGGCTGGGTTTCAGGGCGAGCAGCTCCACACACATTTCGGCGGCGCTGGAGTAGCGATGGTCTGGCTCGAGGGCAAGGGCCCGCTTCAGCACGTCGTCGAAGACGGTGCCGAGCATCGGTCTCACCTCAGAAGCCGGAACGTAACGACGCTCCAGCTGCGAGGCGAGGATCTGCCACGGGTTATCACCAGGGAAGGGCAGCCGGTCGGTGAGGAGGTGATACAACATACATCCGACGGAGTACACGTCGGAGCGCGCATCGACGAGTCGGCTGTCGCGAGCCTGCTCAGGTGCCAGATAGGCGACGGTGCCGATAATGTTGCCGGTTCCCGTCAGCAGGTTACTGCAACCCCTCAGGTGCGCAATCCCGAAGTCCATCACCTTCACCGCTCCGGAATCAGTGAGCATAACGTTCGCCGGCTTCACATCTCGGTGAACAACTCCGCGTTCGTGAGCGTGCTGCAGCGCACTCAGCACGTCACCCATGACGTGGACGAGGAGAGGCAGCGCAAGCGGGCCATCCGTGCGATGACGCTGCTGCAAGGTCGTCCCCGAAACGAGTTGCATGACGAGGAAATGCGCTCGCTCGCCGCCGAGCATATCCTCACCCAGGTCGTACACATGGACGATCGCTGGGTGGTCGAAGCTGGCAACAATTCGCGCTTCCCGACGAAATCGCTCCAGGCAATTCCCCGTGGGATCCTCTTCGAGAAGTTCGGTTCGTAGCACTTTGACCGCCACCGGACGGTCCAGAACAGAGTCCCACGCGCGGTACACGCGACCCATTCCACCGATGCCGAGCACCGCGTCCAAGCGGTACCGATGTGCCAGTACTCTCGCGTCGTTCATGCGCGCCTACTAGTCCGCCAGCCCGATACTGGCGCTCTCCGGGTGCTGTGGGATGCCGAAGAAATGACCTTCCAACCCGCGAGTCTAATCCGGTACAGCGGAGTGGGTCGACACTTCCGCGCGGGATCACCGGCTACCCGGCGCTCGAGGCGATCCTGCCCGAGGTCAGAACGACATCCCAAGCTGGCGGCTCGGCCAGACCATCACCGTGGATGAACCAGCGGACCATTCAGTGACACGAACGGGCGGAGGGCACCCAGTAGCCGGGTGCCCTCCGCCTGTGTTCGCTGTGGTCGGGAACTAGCCCGCGGCCTTGCGCTGCCCTGTAGCGGTCGACGGTTCGATCGAAGCCTGCTTCTCGCGCTCGTGGCGTTCCAGCTGTTCCATGGCATTGCGGGCGAACACCCATTGTTCGGTGGACGCCATCTGTGCGCGTCCACGACCGAGGAACGTCACCGTCCACGACAGCAGAGTGGACAACCGGCTGCGGAAGCCGACCAGGTACATCAGGTGGATCGCCAGCCAGGCCACCCAGCCGATGAAGCCGCTGATCTCGAGCTTGCCCACCTTCGCGACGGCGCTGAACCGGGAGATCGTGGCCATGCTGCCCTTGTCGAAATACTTGAACGGCGGGCGATCCTCGGGCTTGTGACCGTGTAAGCCGGCGATGATCTGCTTGGCCGCGTACTTACCGCCCTGCATGGCGACCTGTGCCAGCCCCGGCAGCTTGTCCAGCGACATCATGTCGCCGATGACGAAGACCTCGGGGTGACCCGGCACCGACAGGTCGGGGTTCACGAGCAACCGGCCCGCCCGGTCGACCTCGGCCTCGGACTGGTCGGCGATCTGCTTACCCAGCGGGCTTGCCTGCACACCGGCCGACCACACCTTGCACTGCGACTCGATGCGCCGCTGGGTTCCATCCTTGTCCTTCACCACGAGTCCGTCGACGTCGACGTCCGTGACCATCGCGCCCAGCTGAATCTCGATGCCGAGCCTCTCGAGCTGCTCGGCTGCCTTGCGGCTCAACTTGCCGCCATACACCGGCAGCACGTCCCCGGCGCCGTCGAGGAGAATCACTCGGGCCTCGCGCGGGTCGATGTTCCGGAAAGCGCCGGACAGAGTGCGGCGCGACAATTCGGCGATCTGCCCCGCCAACTCGACACCCGTCGGACCCGCACCCACCACCACGAACGTCAGCAGCCGGGCGCGTTCTTCCGGATCGTGGGACAGCTCCGCCTGCTCGAAGGCGCCCAGGATGCGACCACGCAACTCGAGCGCGTCATCGATCGTTTTCATTCCGGGCGCGAACTCGGAGAAATGGTCGTTACCGAAGTAGGACTGGCCTGCCCCCGCCGCCACGATCAGGCTGTCGTACGGAGTGATGGTGGTCCGGTCCAGGAAGCGGGACGTGATGGTCTTCGTTTCCAAGTCGATCGACTCGACATCGCCGAGCAACACCCGAGCGTTCTTCTGCTTACGCAGCACGAGCCGGGTGGCGGGCGCGATGTCGCCGACGGAAAGAATGCCGGTGGCCACCTGGTACAGCAAGGGCTGGAACAGGTGGTGAGTGGTGCGCGCAATCATGGTGATGTCGACGTCGGCCTTCTTGAGGGCCTGCGTGCCGAACAGACCACCGAAGCCGGATCCAATGACCACGACGCGATGGCGGCGTGACTCAACCGACTGGATACTCATTCCGTGCTCCTCGAATCTAGGCGACGTGTGTAACGGTAGTCGTCTTGCCCACGGGCGTCTCAGTAAGGCTTGCTTCGGACGGAATCGATCCAGAGAACCGGCCGGTGCCCGCGAACAGCGACAGGCGGGTGGTTCCCTCGCCGAGGGAACCACCCGCCTGTGCGGTTGACGCAACTACCGCGCTCGCTCGATCCGCCGCGTCGGCCGCGATTTCTCGTCGGTCGGCACGATGTAATCCGACTTGATCGAGTAGACGAACAGTGCGATGACGCCCACGACCACCACGAGAATGGTCAGCACGACCACCACGTAACCGAATCCCACACCTATTGCTGCCCAGTCCATCGGACGCACCTCCTCAGTCGCTGCTCACGCTACTGCGCAGGGTAGCCGCTGTCGTGGCGTCAGCGGGAAAGAACGATTCGATGGCGAGTTCCGCCACGGTCACGTCGAGTGGGGTGCCGAACATCGTCGTTGTGCTGAGGAAGGTCAGCTCGGCGCCGCGGTGGCGTATACGGAGCGGTACGACGAGGGAACCGGCTGGGTCATTGGCTTCCGATATACCGCCGGGGTAGCCCCTCAACTCGTCGAGCAGGTCCCGGAGCCGGTCGTCGCCGGTCACCGCGATCTGGTGTGCGAGCCGATGCAGAAGATGCCCGCGCCACTGGGCCAGATCCACGATGCGCGGCGCCATCCCGCCCGGATGGAGACTGAGGCGCAGCACGTTGACCGGCGGTTCCAGCAACGACGGCGCACAGCCGTCCGTCAAGATCGCCGCCGCGTCATTGGCGTCGACCATGTTCCAGTGCCGGTCCACGACCACCGCCGGATACGGCGAATGCGCGGTGAGAATCTTCTCGATCGCGTCCGCAATCGACGCCATCGACACATCCGACAGGCGGTGCTCGGGGAACTCCGGAGCGAATCCGCCCGCGAGCAGCAGTTCGTTCCGCTCGCGCAGGGGAATGTCCAGATGCTCACTCAGCCGCAGCAGCATCACCCGCGTCGGCTTGGATCGCCCGGTCTCCATGAAGCTGACGTGCCGCGCCGAGACCTCTGCCCGATTCGCCAGCTCCAGCTGACTCAACCGGCGGCGTTCCCGCCAGGTTCGCAAGTGGATGCCGACGTGCGAAGTATGCCGATCGTCCAGGGTCGTCATGCAGGCCAGCCTAGGGTGGCGGGGTGGTCGCGGCCATTACCTCCGACGTCATGAGTGGCGGTCACGTCAGGTCGTCGAACTCGCCATTCACCCAGGCACAGTGGCGGGTGGCCGAGTACTCGAGCGCCGCCCGACCATCGGTGTCGATGGAATTGTCGAAATTGCCGATGATGCGGTCGAATTCGAGCTGGGACAGCTGGTCGGCGATCCTCCTGACCACGGCGGCCGAGAGTGGCAGTCGGTTGGGATACGAGCGTAGAAACGACACCGTGCGGCGGTCCGGATTGGGGAAGACACCGTCCCCGGTAAGTAGAACACCCTTCCCGTCCGCGCCGTCGCGCCAATGCGCCACGGCACTACCCGGGAAGTGCCCACCGATCTGATGCAACGTCAGCCCCGGCGCGACCTCGTGGGTGCCGGACCAGAACTCGATCGGGCCGTCGGCGCGCGCCAGCCATGCACGATCTGCGTCGGCCACGAGGATCGGAACATTTCCGAGTGCCTCCGACCACTGGGATTGGACGCCGAACATGTGCGGATGACTCGCCGCGACCGCGAGTACGGGCCCGTGGGCGGCCACGGCCTCGACCGCGGACGGGTCGATATGGCCGATCGGATCCCACAGCAGCGATCCGGCCGGGGTGCTCAGCACCAGTGACTGCTGGCCGATCGCGACCTTCGGTTCCACCGACAGTCCGCGCAGCCCGGGTTCGAGTTCGCGCTCGACAATGCGGTGACCGGAACGGGTGAGGTCCTCGGCGGTCGTCCACTCCTGACCACCCAGCGGGATGTACTGGCGTTCGTCCGCACAGATTGCGCATTCGTCGGGAAGGGGCGTTGTGGGGTCCTGTTCGACGCCGCACGTGGCGCAGAGATGAAATAACACCCCTCGATCATGCATCCTCATGGCTCACCGAGTTGCTGTAATCCTGCGGTGGCCACCTTCGCGCAGGACTGTGCCGACTCGGTGAGTAGCAGCGCTCCGCTCGGCGAGGTTGACCGAGCTGTGGCCGGCCTCACACCTTCGCGTGTGCAGGAGTGCGGGAATATGCGGGGGACCGGCGGGGTTGAAGAGTCCGACGGTGTTCGACCCAATGCCCCGGGTACCACATCAATATTGTCGCTGCGAGCGACCACTTGCCGAGAGGCGCACTGGCGGGCACCGTCACCCTACTTCGAAGTAACCCAGATGCAGACGCCATCCGGGAAACACACCCACTGGCCGGGGATTTCGACGTTCTGGCTGGGGGAGACGGTGCTGGGCCCGGATCCGGGCGAGGCAGGCTTGGCGGAGGCGAATCCGGCGGCGCCGGTCAGTGAGATCGCGAGCGCGGCGAGGGCGGCAACGGTGGCGCGGGCTGTCGTCGTTCGGATCATGCTGCTCCTTGATTGTTGGCGGCCTGTGTGCCGCTACTAGAAGCTTGCGCCATCCCCGACACAGGAAATAGGCACCGCAGGGTGCTGGTCGGCCACCCTGGTATCGCATGCGCCGTCTCTCGCCACGAGCCGCCTGGTCGATTGCACCGCCGACGACGCCGTCAGCTTAAGCTGACGGCGTGGAAAGCGGCGAACAGCAGGGCGTCAGGGGAGTCGAGGGGCTCTCAGCGCTGTGGGTTCACTACGACAGTGTGCAGAACATGAGCGAAGCAGCCGTGGCGGCGGCCGAACGGGGCGACGAGGAAACTGCTGCCCGGCGGAGGGAACTCGCAGAACGGGCTCAGCTGCGATCGCCGGCGCCCAGTCATCTCGACGCCCTGGCGATCAGCATCCACCTCGAAAATGAACTGCACAACGCGCGATTCGACGTCGTCAGGCGCGCATTGGCTGAGGGAGCCAGTTGGTCCGACATCGGACGTGTTCTCGGGATGAGCAAACAATCCGCCCACGCCTGGTACCGGAGACGTCATCGGAAACCGGCTGTTCCGAACCCCACTGCGACATCGCGATAGAACGAGGTCGACCCGTTCAGAACCAAGGCCGTCGCGCCACCGTCAGCATGTGTTGACGGCAGTCGGTCGCCGCGACTCAGGCTTGAAGCATTCCATTGTGGGAGTTCTGCATCTGCAGGCAGCGCAAGGTGGCTGAGTTGTACCGGTCGGACGCGGTGCTGCTGCCGACACTGTCGGTGCCCATCGCAGATGCTCCGGGGGAGATAACGGAGTATTTCGCCAACCTGATCAAAGCCGATCCCAAGATCCGCATGGAGGAAAGCGTCAAATACTCGGATTGCAATCTCGCGTACGACGTGGGTCGCTGGGTCATCAATGCCAATGGCCAAGATGCGGCAGCCAGGGTGACGTGGGTGTATCGGTACGAAGAGGGTAAGTGGCTGATCGCCCATCATCATTCGTCGGTGAACCCGCAGTGAGCCGGAAGGGTTGCCGACGGGGAGCGCGACAACGGACGCCGGGGGTGCCCCGTCCGCGCGCTAGTTGACATAATGTCGATTATCGGCAAATTTTCCACCTGGAGTTTTACCACTCACGTCGCCCGAAGTGGTCTGCAGGTATACCTGTGGACGCTTTCTCTCACGGCCGGCTGTCGGTCGGCCTCCCGTTTGTCTGGCCGGACTTGCACACCTGCGCTGGAGCGCACTCGCGAGACATCCGAACCGGCGCTCGCCGGAACGTCCGGATGATTCATGCCGTTGGATAATATGCAGCCCCAGCGAGCGTCCCGATATGTGGACGGGTTGCGACGAGTCGGCCGCATACGTGCCCGTGCGAGCCTGAGACCCCGCTGCCCCGTGCGCCCGAACTTCCAGCCACCTGACCGCATTTCGTCACTGTGACGTAATGGCGGCCAGTGGTACGGCGTCCACTGTGGTCAACCCATGGCCTAGCATTCGCGCTCGCACGCGCGTCGTCGCGTTGTACCGCTGCCGGGATGGTTCAGGTGTGAGAATGACGGAATGGCTGAACGGATGTCGGACGAGGAATGGCGCATCTTCGTCTCGGCGGGAACACGCACGGGCAAATTGTCGACCGTCCGCGCCGACGGCAGCCCCCACGTGGCCCCCATCTGGTTCGTCCTGGACGGTGACGACCCCGTGTTCACGACCGGCAAGACCACCGTCAAAGGACGCAACCTCCTCCGAGACGGGCGTGCCGCGCTGTGTGTCGACGACGACCGTCCACCGTTCGCGTACGTTGTGATCACCGGCACAGCCGAGGTGTCCGAGGATCCTGCCGAGCTGCGCCGGTGGGCGGCGCGGCTCGGTGGCCGGTACATGGGAGTCGACCGAGCCGAGGAGTTCGGCGAACGCAATGGCGTCGCAGGCGAACTGCTGGTACGCCTGCGGATCGGGAAGGTCCTGGCACACCGCGACGTCGCCGACTGAGCGGTGCTCTTCGGGCGAACGTGGCCACAGGACGGGGACGATCGACATAGATTTTGCGCATGCTGATTTTCGGGACCACTGTCATCGGGGCACGCGACATCCGCCGGGCAACCGCGTTCTGGGCCGGGGCACTCGGGCTGACCGCCGGCGATCCGTTCGGCGGCAACGGCTTCACCAACCTGTATCTGCCCGACGGGCGGCCACTGCTGTCGATCCAGCAGAGCGACCACGATGCCGAGCCCGAACCGCGAATGCACCTCGACCTCTATGCCAGGGACAGCGACGACCAGGCGGCCGAGATCGAACGACTCGTCGGGCTCGGCGCACGACGGGTGCCTTGGGACCGCTACCCCGACGACTCCGATTTCGTGGTCCTCGCCGACACCGAGGGCAACCTCTTCTGTGTCGTCGACAACGCCGCTGCGCCGGAGCAGGCACGCCTCGACCTGCCCTGACCTGCATTCCATCACGCGGATAGGCCAGCGCGGAGACCTTGCGGCTTCGGCGAGGTTGGGTACCATACGACCTTCGGCGCCATTCGAAGGGAAGGTTGCGTTGATGTCTCGCCTCCAACGCACTGAACTGCACGGGGACGAAGCTGCTTATCACCTCTCCGGTGAGGGTGAGACGCTCCTGCTGATACACGGCATGGCCGGCAGCTCCGACACCTGGCGTGCGGTTATCCCCCAGCTCTCGCGCCGGTATCAGGTTCTGGCGCCGGACCTGCCGGGCCACGGCAGGTCCGCCAAACCGCGCGGTGACTACTCCCTCGGCGCATTCGCCGCGTGGTTGCGCGATCTCCTCGACGAACTCGGCATCCCACGGGTGACGGTCGTCGGGCAGTCGTTGGGCGGCGGAGTGGCGATGCAATTTTCCTACCAGCATCCGGAACTGTGTAATCGGTTGGTGCTCATCGGTAGCGGTGGGCTGGGACGCGATGTCAATTGGACGCTCCGGTTGCTGGCTGCGCCGGGAGCCGAGTTTCTCCTGCCTCTGATCGCGCCGGGGGTCGTGCGTGAGGCGGGGAACACAGTGCGCTCGTGGCTGGGGGCGGCGGGTCTGCGGTCGGTGCGGGGTGACGAGATGTGGCAGTCCTACGCATCGCTCTCTGATCCGGATACGCGGCAGGCATTTCTGCGTACTTTGCGCGCCGTCGTCGACTACCGGGGTCAGGCCGTCAGTGCGCTGAGCCGCCTCTATTTGAACGCCGACCGGCCCACCCAGTTGATCTGGGGCGACTCGGACCGAATCATTCCCGTCGCTCACGCCTATGCGGCGCACGAGGCAATGCCGGGCAGTCGGCTCGCCGTCCTCGATGGTGTCGGCCACTATCCGCATCTGGAGGCGCCTGGTGAGGTTGTCAGCATCATCGACGACTTCGTCTCCGCACACCCTGCACCCGCTCGAGGGTCCGGCCGAGGCTTCCCCGGCCGGGCGGCCGGATGGGAGGCTGAAGGGAGCCATTCCGGCGTTTCCTCGTACTCGGCAGGAGATAACCAATGCGACTTCCCACACTCGGACAGCTGCCCGGACGGATAGCGACCGGAGGTTTCATCCTGCATTCGGGACTTCAGAAGTGGCCCGGCGACGAGCAGACGGCCGCGGGTATCCATGGCATGGCCGCGGGCGCCTTTCCCTTTCTGAACGGAGTGCCGCCGGCACGATTTCTGAAGATGCTGTCGGTGGCGGAGATCGGCACCGGTGCCGCACTGTTGGTGCCGCTCGTGCCGACCGCGCTGGCCGGCGCGGCACTCACCGCCTTTTCCAGTGGTCTGGTCGCGATGTATGCGCGGACACCAGGACTGCGTAACCCGGGAAGTATCTGGCCGAACGAGAACGGGTTAGCGGTCAGTAAGGACGTATGGATGCTCGGGATGGGGCTCGGGTTCCTCCTCGACGAGTGGACACGCACCCGCCGATCCGGCACATCCACGGGCGTCAGTCTGCGCTGAGTGCCTCCTGAGCCTGGAGATTCTGCACAGGGGTGCGCAGGGATGCGACGACGTCGGAGTAGAGGGTGGTTTTGATCTCGCGCAGGGTGCGGCCGCGGGTGGCGGCCAGCCCGCGGGCATGTTCGATTGCTCTGGGGAGGACGACGTCCTCGGCGGCGACGTTGTCGACGAGGCCCGCGGCGTGCGCTTCGGCACCGCCGTAGCGGTGACCGGTGACGAGGGCGGTGTGCGCCGCAGGCGCAGGCAATCGCGCCGCGAGGAGGGCAATGCTGCCGGGCGCGTAGCTGGCGCCGATGCTGATCCCGGGCAGGCAGAAGTAGCCGCGGTCTTCGCGCATAATCCGGTGATCGTGGGCGGTGGCCAGGATGGCGCCGCCACCGAAAGTGTGTCCGGGTAGGGCTGCGACGGTGGGCAGCGGGAACGTCAGGATCCGGGCGAACAGTTCCTGCACGCGGTCGATGTAGGAGTTCAGCTTGTCCGTGTTCTGCACGACCCACGTGGTGTCGAGGCCGGTGGAATAGAACTTGCCGACGGCGGTGGTGACGAGCGCGCCGGGACCGTCCGTGCTTTCGACCTCGTCCAGCAGATCCGCGACCTGCTCGAGCCAGTCCGGGTGGAAGGCATTTTCGCTGTCGCGACTTCCCCGCTCGCCCAGGTAGAGAACGAACACGTCTTCGGACCGCTCCAAGTAAGGCATGCCGCGAGGCTACCCAACGGCGGCGGCGAGCACCCGTCGAATAGACGGGCTGTGCGTGAAGTTTCAACCGCAACCGGCCAGGGTATGTCGTGTTTCTACAGCTGAGGCGGTGAACGATGAAAACTGGAACAGGTGTTGCCGACGGGCGAACTGTTCGGGATTACATCAACGCGGTCGCCCGGTGCGTTCATGCCGATTCGATCGATTGGTGGGACTCCGAGGGCGTCGATGTCGTTCTGGTCCTGCCGTTGCGGTTGCGCTACCTGCCGGGGCGCAATGCGGTTCTGGTGTGGAACCGGCGCTTCGGGTGGTCGCTCGGTGCGGAGGGGGTCGGGCGCGGCAGCATCGTCGTCATCGAGGGACTCGGGATCGGGCGGACCCCACCGCCCGCGCTGTGTTCGGACCGCGCCCTCGAGTTGATCGACGGATACTTCCGGTCGACGCCGACGCAGATGGACGACTCCGATCCGAACCGTGGTACCGCAGAGAGCCTTTCGTCGATAGAACACGATCGTTGTTCGCGGATCGGTACGGAGACTGCCTGGCGCGGGCGCCGCGACCGGGTGGTGAAGCGTCCCTGATCGCCGCGTCCGCCGACCCGGAAGACCGGTGTCGTGCCGAAGCACGGCCTCGTCGGCTGTAGGGCTCAACCGACAAGACCTGGCCGAAGTCGTACCCGGGTATGACTGCGACGTGCTGACCGCATACCCGAGGCGGTAGCAGTCGAATCATCGCCACATTCGTGGCCGTTGCCGGGCATGTTCCGGGCCGTATGCGGTGTGCGGTGGTGACGGAATTTCGAATCGGCGGCACCGAAATGGGCATGGCGACAGCCTTTTCGTGGTCTGCTTACTGCCGTGGTGTGGGGCTCTGCCGTCCGGTCCGGATCAGCAGGATCCCATCGATGGACACGTCGACGTGCCAGTGCGGCTCGTGGTCGCCCGAACGGGGGTGCGGATGTTGGTGATGAGCCCCATGGAGGCGCTGTTCGTGCTGTTCGAGACACCGTCCCATCCGCTGCACGTGGGGGCGCTCGAACTGTTCGATCCGCCGGCCGAGGCCGGTGCGGACCACGCTCGGACGATGTTCGAGGCGTTGACTTCCCAGGAGGAGTCGTCCCAGCTGTTCCGTAAGCGGGCGGTTCGCCCGCTTCGAGGAGTCGGTTATCCGTGGTGGTCGGTCGACGATCGGTTGGATCTGGGGTATCACGTGCGGCACAGCGCGGTGCCGGGCGCCGGACGGATGGACGATTTGCTGTCTCTGGTGTCCCAAATGCACGGCATACCGCTCGATCCGCAGCATCCGATGTGGGAGATGCATGTGATCGAAGGACTTGCCGACGGGCGGACCGCCGTGTACTCGAAGATTCACCTGTCGCTGATGGACGGTCCGGCGGGTTTGCGGTTGCTCCATCATGCCTTGTCGAGTGAGCCCGACGACACGAACTGCCCGGCGCCGTGGACACCCGGTGTCGCGGCGATGTCACAGCGCACCTCACCCTTCCCGGTGGCGGCCGTCCGTGCGGGCTGGCGGGCGGCGACCAGCCTGGTGGGTGTGGTCCCGGCGGCCGCGAAGGCCACCTTGGACGGCCTCCGTGAACAGCATCTGACCCTCCCCCTGCAGTCGCCCCCCACCATGCTGAACGTGCCGGTGGGCCGGGCCCGGAAGGTGGCGGCGCGTTCGTGGCCGATTCGTCGCCTGCTGGCCGTCGCATCGGCCGCCCGCACCACCATCGACACGGTCGTTCTCGCGATGTGTTCGGGCGCGCTCCGCAGCTATCTGCTCGAGAATTACGCCCTACCGGATGCGCCGTTGACGGCGATGCTGCCGGTGCCACTCGACCTCGGCGGTCCTGCGATCGGACCGCGCGGGCGGGATCATGGTGTGGGTGCGATGGTCGTGGGCCTGGCCACCGATGAACGCAGTCCGGCAGCGCGTCTGGCGCGCATCACGGACGCCATGGAACACACGCACAGGGTGTTCGGTGCGCTCAGCCACAACCAGTTCCAGCTGATGAGCGCGCTCGCGATCAGTCCGATACTGCTCGAACCGGTGCGGAGGTTCGTCGACGACACTCCCCCGCCGTTCAACGTCATGATTTCGTACATGCCGGGCCCGTCGAGGCCGCGGTACTGGAACGGCGCCCGCCTGGACGCCGTGTATCCGGTGCCGACGATCCTCGGCGGTCAGGCGCTGAGCATCACGGTCACCAGTCGGGCGGGGCAACTCGATGTCGGCGTGGTCGGCGACCGTCACGCGGTCCCCCACCTGCAGCGCATCATCACGCATCTCGAGACGTCGCTCAGTGACCTCGAGAGCGCGGTCGCGGCATCCGGAACCTGAGGCGCGGTTCGGCGTCTACTCGATCGCCTGCCGCAGTGAGCTGATGCCCTGTTCCCAGCATCGGGTCACGTGGTCACCGACGAGGTCGTCGAACGCGAGGCACGCCGCGGCGCCCAGCAGGATGTCGTCGCCGGTCGACGGGCGCGCGGACACCAGACCGCCCGCGAGGTCGCGGCAGACAATCTGCTCGTGCACGGAGTCGGCTTCGACGTGCTCGTCGAAGAACAGCGTGGCGGCCTTGCCGAAGCCGAGCCGGGTCAGTCCGGCGCTGTATTTCTTACTCGGCAACGCCGAGGTGGTTTCGACCGCGCAGAGGTGCCCGACCAATGCACCCAGACGGCGGCGGTGAAGACCGAAGAGCGAGAGCGCGTTCAGGGACGCCAGGGTGATCGCCGGAACGGCGTCGATGTAGTGGGCGTAGCGGTCGGAGAGCCCGAGTTCCCGCATGGTGGTAGCGAACAGCGCGGAGTGCATGCGTTCGGGGCGGCCACCGCCGTATTCGTCCGATTGCACTTCGACCAACGCCGCCTTCGGTGCGCCGGCGAGTCGCGGGATGCCGAGCGTGTGCACGTCGGCTTCGCGGAGCTGGTTCAGTGAGCGGTGGACGAGCAGTTCGCGGAAGTGCTGGCGGTCGGCGTCGCGTGCCATGAAGGTGGACAGACCGGGTCCGGCGGTGGGTGCGGTCATTCTCCACAGTTCCGCCACCACATTTGTTGTATCGGTCGGCGGGTTCGCGACGATCCGGATGGCCGCCTCGAACGGAACCTCCAGAGCTTCCCGCGCCGCGAGCAGATCGGTGTTCCACTCCCAGTCGTCTCCGACGCCCGCAATGCCCTGCAGATGCAGTTCGTAGAGGGCGGTGAGACAGATCTGGGCGTCCTCGTCGTAGAGGATGGCGGGACGCCCGTCGACCGTCGTGTCCGCGGAAGTCTCTGCGAGGGAACGCGCCGCCGTCACCAACGATTCGCTGTCCTCGACGTCTCCGCGCAGAATGGAGAACAAGAGCTCACTCACGGGGCCGCGCGATGCAGGAAACGGCATCGCGGATCCGGAAGGGGCCACTGTCTCCGACAACGACCGAGAGTGCAAGGTGGTCATATGGACTCCAATTTCACAACGGGAACCGACGGATCCGACGTGACCATCACGGTGTGCCCGGATGGGCCACTTCTCGTCCGCGGTTCGGCGCAATTGTTCGATACCGACGGTAACCCGTTACCGTCGAACCGGGCCACGGTGGCGCTGTGCCGGTGTGGAAGAACCGGCATTGCGCCCTTTTGTGACAGCTCCCACAAGAAGAAACTCCGCCGTCCGTAGAGGCGGCGGCCCGGTTCACTTCTTGTCTTCGCCCTTACCGACACCAGTTTCGTGTGCAGGTCCGACGCCCTCGTCGCTCGACTCCGCCTGCTCGGTGTCGGCCGCCGGCTTCTCCTCCGACGGTGACGCTACCGCTCCGCGGGCGGTGTCGTCGGGATCCTTGTCCTGGAGCCGGTTCGCGTCGACGTGCTCGTCGTGCTCCGGACGGCCCTCGGCCGTGCTGGTGGTGCGGCCGTCGTAGGGCGGTGTTGCGGGCTGGGCGTCTCCCGGTGGAGTGGAGCCGCCGGCCGGCCCGGCGACGTGTTCCCGACCGGGATCGGGGCCTTCACCCGTCGTGGCCACTTCCTCCTGATCCAAAGTTCCCGGCTCCCGGTCCGACGGACCCGCCCCGGCTTCGTCCGGACCCGAGTCGCGTGAGCCGACGGGACCCCGTTCGGCTTGCGGCTCCTCTTGGAGCTGCTCGCCTGGTTCGGTACCCATGATTCCTCCTCGACAGCGCTGCGAAGCGTGTGTCCTCGACGGACCCACTGTTGTAGCTATGCCCCGGACTGCGCGGGCCAAACCCGTTCACGCGACGTGTCATGTTGCTGGGGTGACACCCGTACGACGGTGGAACTCGTAGGCTGGACACCACAGGCAATCGACGGCGGTGAGGGGTAGGTCGTGGACGAGCAGCGACGGCGGTCGTTGTGGCGTGCGGTCGCCGCGGCGTCCGAGGTGCGCGGGAAGGGCGCTTGGGCCGAGATTGTGTGCTGCGCGGCGGTCGAACTGCTTGGTGGAATCGACTCGGCGGCGCTCACCATCCGCGCGACCGCCTCGGCCCAGGACATGCTCGGGGCGAGCGACGAATGGGCGGGGACCCTCGACGATCAGCAGTACACCTTGGGTGAGGGTCCGGGCGTGCTCGCCTTCGCCTCGGGTTCCCCCGTACTCGTCAGCGACCTCAGTGTCGACGAGGATCGTTGGCCGGGCTTCTCGGAGGCTGCGCGGGCGGTCGGGGCGGCCGCGGTGTTCGCGTTTCCGTTACAAATCGGCGGCATCATGCTCGGCACCCTCGACCTCTACCGCCGCCGGGTGGGTGGGCTTACGCCGCGCACTCTCGGTGATGCGGCCGTGCTGGCCGACTTGATTACCGTGGCGCTGCTCGAACACACCGAACGGGATGCTGCGGCGGGTGAACTCTGGAGCCGGGACGGTTCGTATCAGGATGTCAACGTGGCCACAGGGATCCTTGCGGCCCGGTTGCACATCAGCCTGGCCGATGCGTTCGTGCGATTGCGCGGGCACGCGTTCATGAAGAACCGGTCCGTCCTGGACGTCGCGCGCGACGTGCTGGAGCAACGCATCGGTGTCGATGACCTCAACGATTGAGGAGTGTCGACGACCTCAACGACTGAGGAGTGTCGACGACCTCAACGACTGAGGAGTGTCGACGACCTCAACGACTGACGATTCCGCACCATGAGGAGGTGACACCGTATGCTCGAAGATGTGCCGGACGCGACTTCTCATCTGGTCGACGCGCTTTCCGCGATCACAGCGCAACTCGTCGACGATTCCTCTGACAGCGGTTCAACGCTGTATCAGATCGCCGGCACCTGCGTGAACGTGCTCGATGCCGATGCCGCCGGAATCATGGTCGTCGATCCGCGGGGCGGCGTCGCCGTGGTCGCCGCGTCCGACGAGCGCGCCAGGCTGGTCGAGTTGCTGCAGACTCAGATCGACCAGGGCCCGTGCATCGACTGCATCCGAACCTCGGAGATGGTGGAGGCGAGCGATCTGCGTGAGTTCACCGGTCGGTGGCCGGACTTCACCTCCGCCGTACTCGAGGCGGGGTACCGGTCGGTGCTCGCCGTACCGATGCGCCTCGACGGGCGCACGGTAGGCGGACTGAATTTGCTGTACACGCAGACGGAGGCCATTTCAGCCCACGACCGCGGGCTGTCCGTGATTCTGGCCCGGCTGGCGGTTCTCGGCCTCACTCAGGAGCGTGGTGAACCGCGTACGGGGCGCCTGGCGGAGCGGACCATGTCGTTGCTCAACGATCGGGTGCATGTCGGTCATGCCACCGGGTTGGTCGCGGGCACGCTGGGCATTGCCCCGGCGGCGGCACGCGCCGCGCTCGAGGACTACGCACAGGGAAACGGCGTCGCGTTGCGAGATGTTGCCCGCCGGATCACCGAGGGCTCAGTCCGGCCGGCAGAACTGCTCGTCCGACAAAGCTGACGGCGGCAGTCAATCCCAGTCGGGATCGTTTCGGCCGTTGGCCGCCGAATCCACCAGCTCCCGCAGCCGCGCTGCCTCCACCGAACATCCGTCTGCGCTCGAATTCTGATCGAAGGCGCGGCCGGCCTGTGCCGTCGTGCATCCGCCCCACGCCTGCAGGATGCCGACGCTCTCCCCCCGGACGGCGCGCAATCGCACTGCCTCGCGGATGCGACCCGCTGCGGCGAGCACACGCGTCAGGTCGGATTCCTTGCTCATGACTCCACGGTCCTCTCTGTTGCGGCGCTACGCCAGCCCCGCGTGGATGCCGGTCGACGACCGTCCGTGGTGCGCGCGAACCGCGGTGTCAGAGGTTGCCCGTGCAGGACCGCAGGAGGTCGCGGGCCACGTCGTGCAGCTTCGTGTTGGTGTGTCGCGAGATGTGCGCCAGCCGGCGGAATGCCTCGTCGCTGTCTATTCCGTGCAGGGCCATGAGCACGCCTTTGGCTTGATCGATCTCGGCGCGGGAGGTCAGGGCGAGCTTCATCTGTTCGATGTGGTCCCGGGCATTCTGCCACCGCCACCCGTTGCTGATTGCGGTGGCCGCGGCTGCTGTCAGTAGCGTCATCAGCCGTTGGTCGAGTGGGTCGAACGCCTCGGCTCGGAAACTGTAGGCGTTAAACGACCCGATCAGCCTTCGCTTTTCGTCGACGTCGATGAGAAGCGGAACGGATGGATTCGGTCTCGCAGTGCTGGGTATTTCGACGAGTGCCCGCGACGAAGGAGAACGGTATGTCTCGCACGGTTGCCGACGAGGTGTTGTCCCGCTTACGGGAATGGGGCGTCGAGTACGTCTTCGGTTATCCCGGGGACGGCATCAACGGGTTGGTCGCGGCGTTCGGTCGCTCCGGCAACGACCCTCGTTTCGTACAGGCGCGGCACGAAGAGATGTCTGCGTTCGAGGCGACGGGTTACGCCAAGTTCATCGACCGGGTCGGTGTGTGCATGGCGACGTCCGGGCCGGGTGCGGTCCATCTGCTCAATGGCTTGTACGACGCCAAGTTGGATCATGTTCCGGTCGTGGCCATCGTCGGCCAGACATCGCGCAGCGCGATGGGCGGCAGCTATCAGCAGGAGGTCGACCTGCAGTCGCTGTACAAGGATGTGGCCGCCGACTATCTCGTCGAGGTCAATGTGGCCGCTCAGATTCCCAACGCTCTCGACCGGGCGTTCCGCACCGCTCTGGCACGGCGGGCGCCGACGGCGGTCATCATCCCCGCTGATGTGCAGGAGGAGGAATACACTCCCCCGGCGCACGAGTTCAAGCAGGTGCCGTCCAGTCCGCCTGGCGTGAGCGGATCCTGGGTGGAGCCTGCGGCCGAAGAGATCGACAGTGCCGCTCGCATTCTCAATGCGGGGACGAAGGTGGCGATTCTCGTCGGACAGGGCGCACGCGGCGCCGCTGCCGAAGTGTGTGAGGTGGCGGACCGGACCGGTGCGGGCGTGGCGAAGGCGCTGCTCGGGAAGGATGTGCTTCCCGATGATCTGCCGTTCGTCACCGGCGCGATCGGCTTGCTCGGCACCCGGCCCAGCTACGAGCTGATGCGGGACTGCGACACGCTGCTGATCGTCGGGTCGAATTTTCCCTACTCACAGTTCCTGCCCGCATTCGACCGGGCGCGGGCCGTGCAGATCGACATCGACGGCACCCGGATAGGGATGCGGTACCCCACGGAGGTCAATATCGTTGCCGACGCGAAAGCTGCTCTGGCGGCGCTGATCCCGTTGCTCGAACACAAGGTCGACCGGTCGTGGCGGGAGGAGATCGAACGGGGTGTTCGGCGGTGGTGGGACACCGTCGAGCGCCAGTGCATGGTGTCGGCGCAGCCGGTCAATCCGATGCGGGTGGCGTGGGAGTTGTCGGAGCGCTTGCCGGAAGGTGCCATTCTCACCGCCGATTCGGGGTCGTCCACCAACTGGTATGCGCGGTGCGTGCGGTTGCGGGAAGGCATGCGCGGATCGTTGTCCGGCACGCTGGCCACCATGGGTGCGGGTGTCCCCTACGCTATCGGCGCCAAGTTCGCGCATCCCGGCCGTCCGGTTGTCGCGCTCGTCGGTGACGGGGCGATGCAGATGAACGGGCTCGCCGAACTCCTGACCATCGCCCGCTACCACCGGGAGTGGACCGACCCCCGCCTGATCGTGTGCATCTTCCACAACAACGACCTCAATCAGGTCACCTGGGAGTTACGCGCGATGGGCGGCGCACCGAAGTTCGAGGAATCGCAGACTCTCCCGGACGTGTCGTACGCCGACCTGGCACGGACCATCGGACTCGAGGCCGTGGCCGTCGGCTCGCCCGACGAGCTCGGCGCCGCCTGGGATCGCGCTCTGTCCGCCTCCGTGCCGGTGGTCCTCGATGTTCGCTGTGACCCCGAGGTTCCACCGATTCCCCCGCACGCCACCTATGAGCAGATGAAGTCGACGGCGGAGGCGGTACTCGCGGGTGACGCGAACGCATGGCACCTCGTCGTACAGGGGGCGAAGATGAAGGCCCAGGAGGTCCTCCCACCGCGTCACCAGCGGTGACGACATTCCGGATGCTGCGACTGCGGTCTCGAATCGGAGGAGGCGCGGCGAGGCGGTATTATTCGGATGTTTGTTCGGTAGAGACACCTGCCATACCGCTGAAGTGGCGGCGGGTGCATGGGTACTCGCTCGCCTGAAATAGGGAGAGTAGTGCCATTGCCCGAGGATCTCGGTGCCGACGACACTCTGCGGCACCCCCGTGCCGACGTCGACACCACCGCACGTGTCGACGCAGTTGCGAGAGCGCTGGACAACCTGCAGCGCCGTCTGGCCACCCCCGCGCAGCTGCAGGGTTTCTTGCAGGAACTGTGCGACTGTGTGGTGTCGACGATTGTCGAAGCGGACATGGCCGGTGTGACCCTGGTGGACGAGGATGGGCATGCCGAGACCGCGGCGTGCACCGATCGGCGCGCAGTGGACATCGACCTGAACCAATACCGCAACGGTGAGGGCCCCTGCCTGGAGGCGGCCACCACGGGGCAGATCGTCAAGGTGCGGGTCGACGAGGTTGTCGAACGGTGGCCGGCGTTCGCGGCCGACGTGCACGACATCGGTGCTGCCAGCTACCTGTCGGTGCCGTTGCGGCTGGGTGAGGCGCACGCCGGTGCACTGAATTTGTACAGTTTCGGCAGCCATGGATTCGGCGATCTCGATGTGGCGATGCTGAGGATTTTCACCAGTCTCGCCGAGGTGGTGGCCAGGATGACGCGTGAGGCGGCGGCAGCCCACGACGAGGTGGCCGGGTTGAAGAAGGCCATGGTCACGCGCGGTGTCATCGAGCAGGCGAAGGGGATCCTCATGGCGGCGGAGCGGATCTCGGCCGACGAGGCGTTCCGGATGCTGGTGACGAACTCGCAGCGCAGGAACCTCAAGCTGGTCACCGTGGCGCACGAGGTGGTTGAGACCGTCGCCGCCGGTGATGGCGACTCCGACTGACGCGGACAAGGCTCGGTCAGCCGATGTATCGGCGCGCCTTCGACCGGGACTGCGGTTCCTCGAGGAGCACCAGTCCGGCTTCCACGGTGTCGGGCACCACGCGCCGGTGACGCAGAACCCACGGGGTCGACCTGAGGGCCTCGAGCAGGGCAGCCGCGGTAGCGCGGTCTTTCGGGGCGCTACGCAGGATCACCAGCGAGCGGCGCGCCGCGCTTCGCACCGGACGCCGCAACCAGAGGGTCCACAGTGTGTTGCGGATACCGAGTTGCCGGCGGCGGGTGGCGTCCCGGCTCACCGAGGGCTCGTGGTGGATCACCATTTCCTCGTTCCACATCGTCCACCAGCCGGCGGCGGCGAGATCGAGGGCGAGGAGTTCCTCCTCGCCGCCCAGCCACATCTTCTCGCAGAAGCCTCCGACCTGACGGAATGCCTCCACCCGGAACATCGTGAGGCCGGCCATCACGCCGAGGACAGCCGGACCCGGCAGCCACGACGGCCCGGGTACCGGTGAGTCCCGGAACTCGGGAGTGATCGGGTCCTCGACGAGGTCGGGTGCCACCAAGCACTTGCCGGTCACGGATCCGATCGTCGGATGCGCGTCGAGGACCGCGGCGCCGACGGTCAGGGCACCTGGTTGCCAGCGGGTGTCGTCGTCGCAGAACGCCACATACGGGCTCGTCACCAGCTCGACGGCCCGGTTCCGGGCGACGGCGCCGAGGTTGTCCCCCAACGCGAGGAGCCGGACCTGCGGGAATTCGCGCCGCACCATGTCGGTGGTGCCGTCACCGGAGCCGTTGTCCGCCACGATGATCGGTGCACGGTCGGGCAGGGTGGTCATGTGGGCGAGGGTTTTGCGCAGCTCGGCGCACCGGTTGTAGGTCATGACCACCACCGTGACCGGCGACGGCTTCTGCGGTTCGGCGACGCTCACGGCCGGCTCCTCTCGAGTTCTTCGAGACGGCGTTCGAGGTGAGTGGGCACAACCCGCCGGTGTGCGACCGCGGCGGGAAGCTTGCGGATCGTGTCGAACAACGCCGGCGCCGCGGACGGTGTCCGGACCGCCGCGAATATGAGGGAGATGAGGGCACTCGCGACGGTCGGCACCGGTCGCCGCATCACGACGGTCAGGGTGTCGTTGCGGATCTCGCGGTTGCGTCGGCGGCTCGCGTTCGCGCGAACCGGGGAGGGATGGTGGTAGGCGACGAGGTCCTCCATGTAGCACAGTTCCCACCCCTGCGCGGCGAGGTCGAGTGCGAGTAGCGCCTCCTCCCCCACGAACTCGAGCACGTGCGAGAAGCCCCCCACGTTTTCGAATGCGGATCGTCGCACCACCGACGCGCAGGCGAGGAAACCCAGCACCGAGGGGCCGGGGGCACCGGGCCGTGTTCCGAGCGGACTGCAGGCCAAGAGGTCGTTGAGCGGGTCGTTGCGGGCCTGGGGGCCGACGAGGGTGCGGGCGGCGAGCAGCGCGACGGCGGGATGCTCGTCCAGCACCTTCTCCGCGAGGGGCAGTGCGTCAGGGTCCCACCAGGAATCGTCGTCGCAGAACGCGATGTAGGGCGTCGCCGCGGCACACACACCGTAGTTGCGAGCGGCGGCGCCCTCATTGCGGGTTCGTGTGATCGTGGTCAGGGCAGGAATGACGCTGCGCGCCGCATCGACGACGTTCGCGGTGTCGTCGGTGGACGCGTTGTCGACGACGACGATCGGGGGTATGGGCCGAAGTTTCGACAATTCGAGGAGGGTGCGCGAGAGGCTCGTCGCCCGGTTGTGCGTCACTATCACGACGGTCGTCTTCGAGGTCACCCCGCAGTGGTACCCGAGGGGCCGCGCACCGCAAACAGCCGGCCGAGGGAGAGGAGGTCGGTGCGCCGCTCAGCGTGACCGCAGCACACCGGACTCTTCGACGGCGGCGACGGAGAGGGTCCGGTAGCCGTGGTCGTCGAACAGGACGGTGATCCGGTCGGGTGCGGCGCTCATGACGGTTCCCGGGCCCCATTCGGAATGCTCGACCGCGGTGTCGACTGGCCAGGGTGCGTCCTGGTCGGAGGCGGCGGCCTCGCCGGTGGGCTCCGGGTGTGCGGTGGACTCGGCCGCGCAGCATCGGTCACAGTTGCCGCAGGGCGGGTCGAAGGCCTCGCCGAAGTAGCCGAGCAGGAAGCTACGACGGCAGTTGCGGCTGTCGGCGTACTCGCGCAGCATCTCGACACGCGACCGTGCCAGGCGTTCCTCCGCGGCGGCACGGTCGGTTGCCCGGCTCAGGGCCTCGTCGGTGCTCAGGTCGCGGGCAGTGAAGCCTCTTCCTTCTCCGGCGACGGCGTCGACTTGTTCGAGCAGGTTGATCGCTGCCGTCACCTTGCGGCTCCCGGCGTCGAGTGCCGCGCGGAGGTCCTTGATCTTCATGCGGCCACCGCTGCGGAGCAGTTCGAACACCTGGGCGAGAAAATTCCCGTCCGCTCGGTGAGACGCAAAGAACCTGCCGAGTGACAGCTCCTCGGGCCGGTAGAACAGCAGCGCCAACGCGCTCTCCCCGTCGCGGCCCGCCCGTCCGAGCTGCTGATAGTAGTTGTCGAGGGAGTCGGGAACGGAGGCGTGGACGACGAAGCGCACGTCGGGTTTGTCGATACCCATTCCGAAGGCGGAGGTCGCAGCCACGACGTCGAAGCGGCCGTCGAGAAATTGTTCGTGTACGTTTTCCCGCTCGGATTTTTTCATTCCGGCGTGGTAGGCGGCGGTCCGCAGCCCGCGGTCGGACAGCTCTTCGGCATAGAATTCGGCGTCCTTGCGGGTCGCCGTGTACAGCAATCCCGGTTGCGGAAGGTCCGGTACCCGGTCGAGTACGGCGCGTTCCTTGTCCGCTCTGCTCACGTAGCGGTCCACCTCGAGGGTGATGTTGGGGCGGTCGAAGCCCGTTGCGACCACCGCGGGATCATCGAGCGCCAACCGGTCGATGATTTCCTGCCGGACCGGGGGCGGCGCCGTGGCGGTCAGCGCGAGGACGGGTGGGTGACCGAGCCTTCGCACGGTATCGGCGATGCGTAGGTAGTCGGGACGGAAATCGTGGCCCCAGGCGGCGACGCAATGCGCCTCGTCCACCACGATGAGGGAGACGTTCGCTGCCTCGAATCGGGAGATCACGTCGCTGTTCGCCAGTTGTTCGGGGGCGACGAACACGTACTCGGCCTCCTGCTTCTCGACGGCACGCCAGGTGGCCTCGAGGTCGCGTGCGGACCGTGTGGAGTTGATCGCCACCGCTCGGGGTGCGCCCGCCGAGTCGATGCCGGCGATCTGATCCTCCTGCAACGCGATCAGTGGGGAGATGACCAGAGTCGTCCCTGTGAGCAGGACGGCGGGGACCTGGTAGATCGCCGATTTACCCGCCCCGGTGGCCATGACGACGAGCGCGTCGCGGCCGGTCATCAACGCCTGCATCGCCTCGAGCTGTGTGGGGCGCAGGGTGTCCCAGCCGAATGTGTCCCGCGCCGTCGCCTGCAATCTCGCGCGCAGGTCGGATGCGCGCTCGGTCATCGTCGTCTGCCCCATGGCGGCGTGGTCGGCGGCATCGTGAGAAATCAGCCCTGGTTCCGCTTCTTCGCACGCTGACGTGCGACGACGAACAGTACGACAGCCACCAGTATCACCAGTGCAATGAGCTCCATAGCCCCCGTTTACCCGGCTTCCCGGAACCTATGCACCCCGCCGCCGTCGCGGGCAGCGTGCACACCGGGAAGGAGGTGAGGCCGGAATTGACAGGATGGGGTAACGTCAGTGTCCTGCACGGTTGAGCCCCCAGCCGCAAAGGACGGGCTGGGTTCGCACACCGTTCCCGTGCCTGTCTCCCTCGTCGCTACGACCGTGAGGAGTCCGACATGAAATCTGTTCTCAGTGCACATTCGGGACACCACGATTCTGCAGAAAACACCATGCTTTTCAGTTGGGCCGCCGAGCCCGAGCACGGCAAGCTCACCGTCGAGTGCACCCCCGGTGCCGGCGGCGTCCTGGTCGTCCGTATCTCCGGTGACATCGACGTCACCACCGTTCCTCTCTTCGGTATTCACCTGGACGAGGCGATCAACGAACGCCTGCCGTTCGTTCTGGACTTGACCCACGTTCAGTTCTTCTGCGCATCAGCACTTTCGGTGCTGGAGATCATCGCCGGCCGCGCCCGCAGGCTGGGCCTGCCCTGGGCGGTCACCGGAAACACCGCGGTCCGCCGGCCTCTGACCGCCATGAAGCTGGACACGGTGGTGCCGTATTCCACCTCCCTCGACGACGCATGCAGGCTTGTCGCAGAGGGGCTCCCTACCCACGGGATTTCGGCGTGAACGATGAAACGCCGCAGGGCACATCCGACTTCGTCGTCGTGGCGAACCGGCTCCCGGTAGATCTCGAGACACTCGACGACGGGACCACCCGGTGGAAGCGGAGCCCGGGGGGACTCGTGACGGCCCTCGAACCGATTCTCGATCGGGAGAGCGGCTCATGGGTGGGCTGGCCGGGTGTCCCCGACACCAAGGTCGAACCGATCGTGTCGGGGAAACTTCATCTGTATCCGGTCGAGCTCAGTTCGCACGAGGTGACCCGCTACTACGAGGGTTTCTCCAACGCCACCCTCTGGCCGCTCTACCATGACGTGCTGGTCGCGCCGGTGTTCGATCGTGGCTGGTGGCAGACCTATGTGGACGTCAACCGTCATTTCGCCGAGGAGACCGCGCGCACGGCGGCCGAGGGTGCGACCGTGTGGGTGCAGGACTACCAGTTGCAGCTCGTTCCGCGGCTGCTGCGCGAAATGCGTCCCGATCTGACCATCGGCTTCTTCCTGCACATCCCCTTCCCGCCCGTGGAATTGTTCATGCAGTTGCCCTGGCGCAAGGAGATCGTGCAAGGACTGCTCGGGGCAGATCTCATCGGATTCCACCTCCCCGGCGGCGCCAACAACTTCCTTTTCCTCGCCGAGCGCCTGCTCGGGCTCGACACCACCGCGGCGGGCGGCGGACTTCGCAGCGGGCTCGGTGAAGTGCGGCTGGACGATCGGGTCGTCCGGGTGGGGGCCTTCCCCATCTCCGTCGACGCCCGGCAACTCATCGACGATGCGACCGATCCTGCCGTCGTCGCGCGGGCAGCGGAGATCCGGCGCGAACTGGGAAACCCGCGGAAGGTGCTGCTCGGGGTCGACCGCCTCGACTACACCAAGGGAATCGACCTGCGCCTCGCAGCGCTCGGTGAACTCCTGGACGAGGGTCGTCTCGATCCATCCGACACCGTGATGGTGCAACTGGCGACCCCGAGCCGCGAACGCGTCGAGCACTACATGAAGATGCGCAGCTCCATCGAGGAGCAGGTCAGCCACATCAACGGCGATCACGGTCAGATCGGCAAGCCTGTGGTGCATTACCTCTACCAGCCGGTGGACCGCCGAGAGTTGATCGCGCTCTACCTTGCCGCGGACGTCATGCTGGTGACGCCGATGCGGGACGGGATGAACCTGGTGGCAAAGGAGTACGTAGCGTGCCGCACCGATCTGGGTGGTGCGCTGGTGCTCAGCGAGTTCGCCGGAGCCGCCGCCGAACTGCGCGGCGCCTATCTGGTCAACCCCCACGATCTGGACGGTGTGAAAAACACGATCCTCGAAGCCCTCGAACAGGACCCCGAGCAGGGGCGGCGTCGTATGACGAAATTGCACGAGCAGGTTGTCGAGCACGATGTGCATCGATGGGCCGAGTCGTTCCTGGGCGCGCTGACGCCACCGTGATCCGGCGCGCGCCGACAGGGCGCCGAACCATGATGCACCGCTCGCCCACGGACGAAGGAGTAATGAGTGATTCGGGTCGCCTCCGTACCGGCGTCTCATGTGTACGTTCGCCATCTGACCGATCCGGGAGGCAACGACACCGTTGTTCGACTCCCGGATCCGGTGCCTGCAGACGGACGGAAAGTTCCCGGCGGGTGGTGGCCGCCGTTGATGCTCGACCCGAAATGGATCAGCAGAAATCACCGAAGTTTCGATGTCTTCCACATTCATTTCGGTTTCGACGCCATCGAACCGGCATTGATGAAGGACATCGTGCACGAGCTGTCGTCGCGGCGGAAACCATTGGTGTACACGGTCCACGACCTGCGTAACCCACATCATCCTGACCCCGAACCGCACCTCGAAGCTCTGGACGTGCTGGTACCCGCCGCCACCGAGCTGGTCACCCTCACTCCCGGTGCGGCCGCGGTGATCGAGTCGAATTGGGCCCGCACAGCCACCGTCCTTCCGCATCCGCACGTCGTGGAGCGGCCCCTCATCGAACGCGCTCGGCCCGCTTCGGGAGCCTTCGTCGTCGGTGTCCACGTGAAGAGTCTTCGAGCGAACATGGATCCGTTCCCGGTGCTCGACACCCTCACCCGAACCGTATCGGCGCTGGACGGGGCGCGCCTGCAGATCGACGTCCACGACGAAATTTTCGATCCGGCCAACCATTGGTACGCCCCCGACGCCGGAGCCCGGCTGCTGAGCTACGCCGAGTCGGACTGCGTCGACCTGCGAGTACACCCCTACTTCTCCGACGAAGAGTTGTGGGACTATCTGTCGTCCCTGTCGGTGTCCGTGCTGCCGTACCGGTTCGGTACCCACTCCGGCTGGCTCGAGGCCTGCTACGACCTGGGCACCGCGGTGGCCGCGCCGTCCTGCGGGTTCTATGCCCAGCAAAAACGCTGCGGTAGCTACGATTTCGATGAAAACGCCTACGACGGCTCGTCGCTCGAGCGTTGCATCGAGGGCCTCTACGAGCAGTCGAACCTGCGGGCCACCTGGGGTGAACGCGAACAGGAGCGGCGAAACCTGGCACGGGCTCATTACGAACTCTACGAGCGGGCGCTCTCCTGGCGGGTGTTGCCGTGACGGCCGACCCGCTACGGATCGCCCTCATCGCATCGAGTCGCTACCCTATCCGCCAGCCGTTCCCCGGGGGTCTGGAATCGCACGTCTGGTATCTCGCCCGTACCCTGAGCGGCGACGGTCATCACGTCACCCTGTTCGCGGGCCCGGGTTCGGACCGCACGCTGGGCTGCGCTCACCTGCAGGTGCGGACGTTGGATGTCAGTCATGCTGCGCGGCAGGATGTTTCGATGCCGTCGATGTGGTTCATGCAGGAGCATCACGCCTATCTGCAGCTGATGCTCGACCTGTCCGGCCCACTCGCCGAGTCGTTCGACGTGGTCCACAACCACAGCTTGCACTATCTGCCGGTCGCCATGGCATCTGCCGTTCCGGCACCCGTGTTGTCGACGCTGCACACCCCGCCCACTCCGTGGCTGGAATCGGCGCTCGCAGTGCGTCCGGGCGCCGGGGCACATTTCGCGGCCGTGAGCAGACACACTGCGGCGGCGTGGCAGCACGCCGTCGATGACATCGAGGTGGTGCCGAACGGGGTCGATCTGGACAGCTGGCCCGAAGGTCGCGGTGGGCCGCACCTCATCTGGTTCGGCCGGCTGGTGCCGGAGAAGGGCGCCCATGTCGCGGTGGACGCCGCCCGGCGCGCCGGTTTCCCGATCGTGCTCGCGGGTCCGATCAGTGATGCCGAGTACTTCGACCGGATGATCCGGCCTCGGCTGGGATCGGAGGTCACCTATCTCGGGCATCTGGCACAGCCCGAGCTGGCGGCGGCGATCGGCGGGGCGGCGGCGACACTGGTGACTCCCCTGTGGGACGAACCGTATGGGCTGGTGGTCGCAGAATCGTTGGCGTGTGGAACGCCTGTGGCGGCGTTCGCCCGCGGTGGGATCCCCGAGGTACTCACCCCGGACTGCGGCAGTCTCGTCGCCGCGGGCGACGTCCAGGCCCTGGCCCGGGCGATCCCGGACGTCGTCGGGCGCTCGCGTGCGGCGGCGCGCGCCCACGCCAGGGAACGGTGCTCCGAGCGCAGGATGGTCGACACGTACGTCGGCCTGTACCACCGACTGGCGCGGGGCCACACCCGCCCCCGGGCGCAGGGGAAGGCCGCACCGTGATCGGTTACTACATTCACCATCACGGTCATGGTCACCGGATGCGGGCATCGAATATCTCCGCGCAGTTGCAGTCGCCGGTCACCACGCTGTCGTCGGCGCCGCCACCGCCCGCGGGACGTTTCGCCGACAGCATCGCGCTGGCCCGTGACGACCGCGGCAGTGATCCCGTCAACCCCACCGCCGACGGCGCGCTGCACTGGGCGCCCACACACGACACCGGGCTGCGGACACGGATGGCCCGGATCGTGTCCTGGATCGACGCGACCCGCCCCGATCTGGTGGTGGTGGACGTATCGGTAGAGGTGGCAGCGCTCGTACGGTTGCTCGGTGTCCCGGTCGTGCTGATCGCCATGCCCGGCGAGCGCACCGACGCACCGCACCATCTCGGTTACCAACTGGCCGACCACATCATCGCCGCATGGCCGCAAAACCTGTACGACCCCCGGTGGTTGCGCGAGTTCGCCCACAAGACGACCTTCGTGGGCGGGATCAGCCGGTTCGAGGGACGCGCCGTCACCGCACCCGACCGGTCCGTGCAGACCCGCATCCTCGTACTCAGCGGGGCGGGCGGAACGTCCCTGACGATGGACGACATCCGGCATTGCGCACACGAGCACCGCAACTACCGGTGGCAGGCGCTCGGCATTCCGGGGGCGCCGTGGGCCGAGGACCCGTGGCCGCACCTGTGCGGCTGCGACGTGGTCGTCTCGCATGCCGGGCAGAACGCGGTGGCCGACATCGCCGCGGCGCGTCGTCCGGCGATCATCATCGGTCAGCCACGACCGTTCGACGAGCAGGTGGAGACGGCACGCGCCCTCGGGAACGCGGGACTCGCCGTGTCGATACCCCGATGGCCGGAGACGTCGCAGTGGCCGCAGCTCGTCGACCGTGCGCTCGCACTGGGCGGCGAGCGATGGGTCCGCTGGCAGACGTCCGGTGCGGCGGCCCGCGCCGCCGCGGTCATCGACAGTGTGGCCAAGCGGGCGGGGGGACTGCGATGAAGACGGCGGTCGTGACGATCGCCGCCCGGCGCGAACACCACCTCCGGCAGCATCTGCGTTCCGTCGGGCAGATGACGGAGCGGGTGGGCGATCACGTGGTGGTCGCGATCGGCGACCGCAGAACCACCGAGGTGGTGTCCGAGGTCGGCGGCGCCCGCAGTGTGTGGTGCGAACACGACGGCGGTCCCCTCCCCCTGGCGGCTGCCCGCAATCTCGGCGCCGATGCTGCCCTGGCGGCCGGCGCCGACCTGATCGTCTTCCTCGACGTCGACTGCCTCGCCGGCCCGGCGCTGCTGCGGCGATATCGGGTGGCCGCCGACCATCCGCGCAACCACTCCACCCTGCTGTGCGGGCCGGTCACCTACCTCCCGCCGCCCGGGCCGGGTGGCTACGACCTGGACCGCCTCGCCGAGCTGCGGAATCCGCATCCCGCCCGTCCCGCCCCCGAGGACGGGACCGTCCTGACCGGGACCGACTTCACCCTCTTCTGGTCTCTGTCGTTCGCCGTGAGCCACGAGACCTGGCACCGCATCGGCGGTTTCTGCACCGAATACCGCGGATACGGAGGTGAGGACACCGACTTCGCGTGTTCCGCGGCCGAGGCCGGCATCGGTCTGCGGTGGGTCGGCGGCGCAGACGCGTTCCACCAGCACCATCCGGTGTCCGATCCGCCCGTCGAGCACCTGGGCGACATCCTCGCCAATGCTCACCTGTTCCACCGCAGGTGGGGATGGTGGCCGATGCGGGGATGGCTCGAGGCGTTCGAGGCCCTCGGCTTGATCGACTACGACGCGGCGAAGTTGCGGTGGGTGCCGCGGTGATCTCACTCGGTGGGAGTGGTCACCGATTCGACGATGCGACGCGCCACCTCGGCCAGCTTGAGATGCTCCTGCTGGGACTGCACGACGAGGATCTCGAAGGCCTGATCGGCGGACACACCTTGTAGGGCCATCACGATGCCTTTGGCCTGCTCGATGACGGCACGGGTTTCCATCGCCTTGGTCAGGCCCGATATCTCGTTCCTGGCCTGTGTCACGCTGTTCGCGCTCCTGAGGAGCCCCTCGATCGCCGTGGTGTACACGAGTAGGACGACGGCGTCGAAGTCGCTGAAACCGTGGTCTTCGCGCCCGTAGAGGTCGAGGGTGCCGGCGACGCTCTCTTCGACCGTGAGGGCTGCCGACAGGACACTGCGCATCCCGGCCTGCGCGAGCTCCTCGGCCAGGGTGGGTGCCTGCACGGCCGCGTCGACGAGCCGCAACCGCAGAACCTTCCTCGCCGCCGCGGTGGGGGCACCGTCCGCCGGAGCGGACGGTCGGTGCTGTACCAGGTGCCGGGGGTCGACGGCGCGCACCGCGTCGCCGGTCGAGGCGACGGTCACCACCTCGCCGTCCCGCACGAGAGAAATCCCCGCCAGGTCGGCGTCGGGGATCGCGTCGACCACCTGCTCGCACACCCGCCGGAGGAGAACGTCCATCTCCACCTCGGATCCGCAGTTCCTGTTGAACTCGTCGAGTGCGACTGCCAGGGAACCTAATTGGGCCGCTACCGTGGCACCGTCGAGGGTAGGAGGCATCGACCCGGGAAACTCACCAGCAGTCTCGACCATTCTCGGATACACCTCAAATTCCGGGTGTAACCGAACGGACACCCACTGAACGAACGCAGCAGCTGTCTCTACCGTCGAGATGACTTTACTCGACCGCGGATGTCCTCCTGCCCACCGATACCCGCAGCCGGGACGCCGCCCACACCGGTCAGCGAACCCGCTGGTCGTCCCCGCCGGCGAGCGAGTTCAACGCCGGTCCGCACGGCCGCAGGAGGCTTCCGGCGCTCATCGAGGAACCCGTGGTCTGACTGTCGTGCCGGGCGACCACTTCCTCGAAACGGCGCAAGCGTTGCCGAGCGGTGCGCACGGCGGCGGCCCGGTCGCACTGTTCGGCGTCGACACCGAAGGACGTCCGGATCACCTCGGCGAGGGCCTGCACGAACTCGGCCGCCGCCGTACCGATCGGCGGCGGCAGAGGGTCGAACGGCGGGTGCGGGTCGATGGTCAGTTCTGCGGCGCGCAGAATCTCGGCACATTGGGGCCACGCCTCGGACAGGGCGACCACGGCGCTGCCCCACCGCTCCTTGGCGGCGAGCGCCGGGGAGGCGGCCGACCGGAGGTTGCCGCGGGCGCTCTCCTCGGTCCAGGCCACCGCCTCGAGCGCCTCGTCGAGTTGCGAGCGGACCTGCGCCGACCGCTCGTTCCACTCAGCTGCCCGGCCGCTGGCCCCGCCCTTCAGCTCCTCCGGCACCTCGGCCAGCAGATTCGCGGCGGTCACCCCCACCCCGGTCACCGCGCGCTGCGACCGCTTCACATACAGCGGCGGCAGGAACAGGGCGTTCACCGCGACCCCGGTTGCCGCGCCGAGGGCGATCTCCACGATGCGGAAGCCGAGCACATCCGGGTCCTCGGCGGCGCCGTACGTCACCATGAGCAGTGCCGTCACGGCCACCCAGATGCCGCTCGAACCCAGTCGGCGCCAGCGCCCGAGGAGCAGGCCCACCAGAACCGCGATCCCGACCCCGACGGTGATCGAGTCGACGAGTGCTCCCACGGCGGCGGCCAGCACCACCCCGAGGGACACGGCGGCGAGCTGTTCGGCCGCCACCCGCAGCGAGCGGGACACCGTCGCCTCGATCATGAACACCGCCGCGTACGGCGCCAGGAACGGCTGAGGCAGCGCGAACACCACGGCTGCCAGCACCCATGCCAGGACGGCGGCCGTGGCCGCTTTGACCGCCTGGATCAGGACGGTGCCGCGATCGGCGTCCGACCTCCACGTGCGATGGCGGCGGAACACCCTCACGTGTAGCGGAGCAGGGCCGCGCAACCGTCCGCGGGCGTCAGCCGCTCGTCGGTCCGGATCAGGGTTGCACCGGTAGCGACGGCGGCGAAGGGCAGCGCTTCGTCCGCCCGCCGCGTGACTTCCACGGTCGAGCCCATTTCGGACAGCTGGTCGGCGTTGGTAGCCACCCAGGTCGGGGTGTCCCCGACCAGCACGGTGCGGTTCTCGAGATCGCCGATGAGGAGCGTCTCGACCTGTCCGGCGCGCAGCGCCGCCGTCACCGCATCGAGTCCCTCGGCGGCAAGGCCCGACGCTCGGCCGCTCTCGGCCCGCACCCGGTCGGCGGCGTCGTCGATCACCGCCAGTCGGCGGCGCGCCAGTTCCTGGTCGATGGCACGGTGCACGTCCACCGTGCCCGCGCCGGCGGACCGAGAACCCGATTCCAGGGCCACCGCCGCCGCTCGGGAGCGTTCGGGCAGGGTGGCCAACAACTGGGTGCGCGATTGCACCTCCCCGATCACGAAGATCGGCTCCGTGTGATGTTTGTCGGCGAGAACGGTCAACCGATCGGCCACGGTGGACAGGGTCCGCCGCGCGGCTTCCTCTTCCGGCGGCTGCGGATCCCCGGAACGGCGGGTGTCGGCCCCGGCGGCCGCCTGTGCCGGCTCGTCGGCGCCGGACACCGTCTCCGACCACACGGCTCGCCCCTGGGGGTCGTACACCGACAGATCGGCACCCTCCTGATCGACGGCGACGACGAGGTAGGGCGATCCGGTGGCTCCGTGCTCGACGATCGGCACGAGGTACGGCAACTCGGAATACCGAGAGACCGTGGCGGCAGGCGGCCGGAGCAGGTGTTCGTCGAGGTAGACCCGGGTGGCGTCGGCGACCAGTCCGCGGCCGCTGCGACCCACCGCCGGGGAGGCGGTGAGGACGGCCTCCTCGAGGGTGTCGAGCACCGGGTCGGGCGCCCCGTCACCGCGAAGTTGCTCGCGCAGGCCGCGCCATCTCAGCTCGAGCTGCTTGGCGGCGTCCTCGGTGTCGTGCGAGTCCTCGAAGTAGACCGAGGCGAAGGGTCCCTCCGCGGAGATCAGGGGGTGGAAACGTTCGGCGTGCACAGTCTTCTCCAATCCACGTGTACGACAGTTCTCGTGTGCCCGGCATCCGGTCTGCGAAACCGGCCCCCCGTCACACCAGCTGACGCGGTATCCGTCGGTGCCAGTTCTGCGAATAGACCCGTCGGTCCCCTTGCGCGGCATCGAGTTCGAACGCGTCCAGGTCCGCGGTGATCACGAAATCCGTGGCCGTCGACGTCAGGACCGTGCGGGTGCGGACCTCGGTCCGCCAGTCGTCCCGCTCGTATCGGCGCACGGTCTGCGTTTCGCCGCGCGCCGAATTGACATCGTTGCCGCGGAAACTGAACCACTCCCGCGTCGCCCTGCTGACGACGGTCCCGATCTCGTCGATGCGGAACGAGCCCTGGTCGTCGACGATCTCGAGCGTGGAGGTGCCGCTCTCGAGGTCGCGAATGGTGCGCCAGTGGTGCTCCCCCTGGCGAAGCCGGGTCACCGCCAGCTTTTCGGCGGCCCAGGGTTCACCGAGGTCGCGCAACCGGGCGTCGTCCTCGTCGCGGGGCGGGCGGACGGGCAGGACGAGGGTTCCGCCCGTGGAAACCGTCAAGGTCACCGGTTCGGGTGGGGGCCATGCCAACGGAAAATACGAGGTGGACAGTGACAGCCGCACGCGATGCCCGGCCGGGAAAACCTGGGCTGCGCCGTTGAGCGGCAACCGGATCCGGTAGTTCCGTCCCGGCGTGAGGGGGGCGGGATGTTCGCTGCCGTCCCGGTGCGTGAGGTTGAGGACACCGTAGGTGACGCGGGTGGCCTCGCCGTTCGGGGCCACATCGGACAGGCGGGCGGCGAGCATGGCGACGGGGGTATCGGACGACACCTCGAGTTCGACTTCCGGTAGCCCGAGAATTTCGAGCGGCTCGTCGAGCGATTCGGTTTCGAAAACCAGTGCGCCGCCGTCCTCTTCACGCTGATCCGACGGCAGATCGGGGGTGGCCGCGTAGGACGCCCACTTGCCGGCGAACATGCCCACGCTCATCGGCGATTGGAGGAAGAGCGGGCGGGGTTCGTCGCCCTCCTGGGCGGCCGCACCGGTTTCGGTGAGGATGTGCCGGCCGAAGGTGTACCGGCGCTGCTCGACGTGGGGCGACGGCCAGGACGGTTCGGCGACCCACCGGCCCGGCCGCTGCGCGTAGGAAGGATTCGGTTCCACGCTGTTCTGCATCCATGCCCGCACCATCGGTTCGTCCATGACACCGTTGTCGATTCCCTTGAGCCAGTGATCCCACCAGCGGACCACCTCGGCGAGGAAGTCGATCGCCGGACCGGGCACACCGAGGTGCGGGTATTTGTGGCCCCACGGCCCGATCAGGCCCTTGCGCGGGACGTCGAGATGCTCCATCAGGCGGAAGATCGCGTTGGTGTATCCGTCCGCCCATCCCCCGACCGCCAGAACCGGGCAGCGCACAGCGCTGTAGTCCTCGTTGACGGAGGCACGTTTCCAGTAGTCGTCCCGATGCTGATGCTCGAGCCAGTTCTCGATCCACAATCCACTGCCCCGGAGCCGTTCCAACCACATTTCCCGCCAGCTGTCTCCGACGATCGCCGGATCCGGTGGCAGGCTGTTGAAGGCGAACATCACGGTGGCCTCGGACAGGTTGTCCGAGAGCAGGCACCCGCCCATGTAATGCATGTTGTCGACGTAGAGGTCCTCGGTGGCCGAGGCGCTGATGATCGCCTTGAGGGCGGGTGGGCGCCGGGAGGCGACCTGCAGGCTGTTGAAACCGCCCCAGGAGATGCCCATCATCCCCACGTTCCCGTCGCACCACGGCTGCCGGGCCAGCCATGCGATCACCTCGCAGGCGTCGTCGTGCTCGGCGGGAAGGTACTCGTCCTGCAGGACGCCGTCGGAGTCGCCGCTGCCGCGCATGTCGACGCGCACGCAGGCGTAACCGTGGCCGGCGATATAGGGGTGGTTCAGGGCGTCCCGCCCACGGGTGGAATCACGTTTGCGGTACGGCAGGTATTCGAGCACCGCCGGGACCGGATCAGTGTCCGCACCGACCGGCAACCACATCCGGGCGGCGAGCCGGGCTCCGTCCGGCATGGTGATGAAGGTGTTCTCGATGGCGCGGACCTCGCGGGGGAACGCGGTGACCGTCTGCATGAAAAGGACCGTCCTCTCAGTGCTGGTTCGGGACCGGCTCGAACTCGAATGGCAGTTCCGCCAGCGCGCGGTCGACGTGCTTTTCCAACTGGGCGATGTCGTCGGCGCCGATGTACATGGTCCCGAGCACATAGCGGTAGGCGTCCTGGTTCGGCAGGTCGGCGAGGCGGTCGCCGGGCCGGACATCGATGAGGACTTTCGTCTCGGGCACCGCCTTCTGCACGCGGGCAATGTCCTCATTGCTCGGCACCCTCGTCACGATGCCGTCCTCGTAGTGCGGGATGATGCATTTCGCGGCCACGCCGAATGTGCCGTGCCGCCGCTGCAGGCGCGGTGGTGTGCCGAGCGCGATGTCGATCGCCACCTCGTGGTTCGACATGCCGTCCACCTTGGCGAACAGGTCACTGTGCGACTGCGAGATGCGGGTGTTCACCTCGATCAGCCAGAGTTTGTCCTCCTTCTCGTCCCACATGAATTCGGAGGTGAAGCAGCCGTTGTCGAATCCGACGTGCCGCAGGTACCGCTCGGTGATGTCGATCATCCGTTGCTGCACCTCGGGCGGCACCGTGCTCGCCGGATAGTCCAGCCGGTCGAAACTGTGCCCCGTGGCGTCCTTGTGCATGTCGAAGACCCCGTGCACCGAGAACTCGCCGTTGAACATCGTGCCCTCGGGGGCGGCCTGGATTCCGGTGATCACCTGCTCGGCGAGACACGTCGTGCCCGACACTCCCCGCACCGCCTCGGGGAGGTCGACGCGCCGGAGCGCTTCATCGAACGCATGCCCCACCAGGCCGATCCTCTCGCGTATCTCTGCGATTGCCTCATGGAAGGCGGCCGCATCACCGATCTCGAACCCGAGTTGGGAGGAATGCGACTTCACCGGCTTCACCCAGAACGGGAACTCGAGCCCGATGGAATCGAGGGCATGGTCGTCGAACGGGTCGAAGGAGGCGAACCGGGGCACCGCGTCCGGCACGGATTCTTGCTGGGCGAGCCGGCTCCAGTACTTGTGCTCGCAGGCGAGCACACTGCGCAGGGGCGGCGCGGGAATGCCTCGCTCGGCGGCCAGGATGGGTGCCAGAACGCTGGTGGGAAAGTCCCAGTGGGCGATGATCGCGTCGACGGTTCCGGGAAACGCGTCGAGTTTCTCGCGGCACCTGGTGAGGAGATCCTCGAACACGTACTCGTCCGGGGCGACCAGGGTGTGGTAGTCGAGCAAGCCGTGGAATCGGTAACTCTCCGCGTCACGGACGGTGCCGAGTTCTTCGCGTTGCAGGTCGGTAAGGCCGAGAATAAAAATGTTCTTACCCATACGTTGCAGCGTTCCCGCAACCACTTCCCGGGAAACGGGAGATTCGTCCCCCGAGCCTCTGGGTACGCAGGAGACGGGATCGATTGTCCAACCGAGGGAAGGCGACTGATGAACACCCACGTGACGGTGAAACTCTTACGCGAACTGCTCGACTCGTCACTGCCCGACGCGACTTTGATTCTCGTCGACGGGACTCCTCGGGTGGTCGGCTCCGCGGACCTCGAGGACGAGGCGCAGCCGTTCGTCATCGTCACCCGGGACGACCTGCGCGATCGGCTTCCGAAAGACAGGGACTACGGCGACAGTGACCTCGAATTCCATGCCGCCGAGCTCGAGTCGACGGTGGCGTCGCTCGGCGGGTGAACGGCCACTGCTCAGCCGTCTCCCAGCTGCTCCCGCAGCCCGGCGAGAGTCCGGGCGAGGATCCGGGACACCTGCATCTGGGAGACGCCGACCCGCTGCGCGATTTCGGTCTGTGTCATCGAGCCGAAGAACCGCAACATCAGCACACGGCGCTCGAGTGGAGGTAGCTTCTCGAGGGCCGGCCGCACCGCCGCATGACTTTCCACATTCGCCAACTCGGGGTCCTCCTCGCCGAGTGTCTCGGCGAGCGGAAGGTCATCGGGATCGTCGCCCATGGTCGCATCCATCGACAAGGTTTGATACGCGTTCTTCGCGAGCAGCCCCTCCGACACCTCGCGGACGTCGAGGTCCAGTTCCGCCGCGATTTCGCTGGCGGACGGGGAACGACCCAGATCCTGGGACAGTTCGTCGACCGCTTTGGTGATCAGTGCATGCATCTCCTGCATTCGCCGGGGCACACGCATCGACCATCCGACATCGCGGAAGTAGCGCCGCACCTCCCCCATGATCGTGGGCACGGCGTAGGAGACGAAGTCGTAGCCGCGGTCCGGATCGAAACGGTCGACCGCTTTCACCAATCCGAGGCGCGCGACCTGCAACAGATCCTCGTGCGCCTCACCGCGGCCACCGAACCGGCGGGCGATGTGCTCGGCCAGCGGCAGGCACCGGGTGATGACATCGTCGCGCAGCACCGATGCCTCGGCGGACGTACTCTCGAGCGCCCCGAGGCGCGCAAGGGTCGGCGCCACGTCCTTGTAGTCATCTCTGCCGGGACGGCGCCGCTCGCTGCGTTCCGACACGGGCGACACTAGAGGGTGCCCCGGTGTTTGACGAGGTCGACGGTGACGCCTCGCACACCGATCGCGTCGTCACGGGGGCCCTCGGTCACCGACACCGTATCCATCAACGTTTCCAGGACGTGCCAGCCGAAGCTCTCCCGGTTGGGCACACCGGCCCGGGTGAGGAACCCACCGATGGTGACGTGCAGAGCGTTCTCCGCTACCGCGAAGGAGCAGGTCAACTCCGAACTCGGCTGCGCTGCCGCGATCAGTTCCGAGCACACCTCGTCGACCGCGAGTTTGACATCGGCCACGTCGTCGAGGGTGAAGTCACCGAGGACGGCGAGGGTCTCTGCAACCGCACGCACCACGGGCAACTGTTCGAACTCCGCCGCTACACGAAGCACCACGGGCACACCCGATCTCGTTTTCATCTGCGTAACCTCGTCGACCTCGGCCATCTGCACTCCACGTCTGTCGTCGGTATCTTCGACTTCCGGCAGCGTACCCAGGGAGTGCACTACTCAACCGACCGACAGCCCCAGCGAGCACGCGGGCAGCGGAACCGACCGGTAGGAATTCGGGCGACCGGGAGGTGCGTACCCCGGCGGGGGCCCGGGTACTTCGCTGTCATGACTCCTCTTACCGCACTCGCCCTCACCTGTTCGCTGAAACCCTCTCCGGCACCCTCGAGTAGTCAACTGATGGCCGAGCAGGTCCTCGCCGAGCTGGGCAAGCACGGGGTGACCGGGGACACCGTGCGACTGGTCGATCTCGACATCCGCCCCGGAGTCGGCACCGACATGGGAAACGGCGATCAGTGGCCGGATGTCCGCACACGCATCCTCGAATCCGACATCCTTCTCGTGTCGACACCGACGTGGCTCGGCCAGATGTCGAGCGTGGCAAAACGGGCGCTCGAGCGGCTGGACGCAGAACTGTCCGAGACCGATGAGCGGCAGCGTCCCATCCTGTTCGACAAAGTCGCGATCGCGGCCGTCGTCGGCAACGAGGACGGGGCCCACGCGATTGTCGCCGACCTGTTCCAGGCCCTCAACGACTGTGGTTTCACCATTCCCGCACAGGGCTGCACGTACTGGAACGGTGAGGCAATGACACCCGGTGACTACAACGACCTCGACGAGGTGCCGGAGGCGGTGGCGTCGACCACCGCGACCTTGGCGCGCAATGCGGCGCACCTGGCGCGTGCCTTGAAAGCCGAGCCGTACCTTCCGGGAGACTGAACGGCCGACGCCGACGTCGTGCGCGGCTACCGCACGGCCCGGATGACCACCAGTTCCTCGGTGCGCTGCCCGGGCGCGATGAGGCCCCTGGATTCGAACAGGGCCCGCCGCGCGGCGAGGACCGGGCCGAACGGGATCTCGGTGCGGGCCACCACGTCGACGGACAGGCCCTGCTCCTCGAGCATCGTCTGGGTCTTTTCCACCCCGCTCAATGCGGACTGAGCGAGCAGCAGTGTTCCGCACTCGCCGAGAACTTCGGGTGCCTCGACGCAGATCCGGTCGAGAAGTGCCCGCCCGTCCTTGCCCGCATCCCAGGCCCGGGCGATCCCGGTGTCGGGCAGCTCGTCGTCGGCCGCCGGCACATACGGCGGGTTGGACACCACGAGGTCGAAGCGTTCGCCGCGCACCCCTGCAACGAGGTCGCTACGCAGCACCCGAATGTGGTGGCCGCGCAGCCGCGCGTTGGTCCATGCGGTGACCAGTGCCCGGCGCGAGACGTCGACCGCCGTCACGGAGTGGGCACCGGCCTGCGCCGCGCGCAGTGCCAGTACGCCCGTGCCGGTACACAAGTCGAGAACGCTTCTCCCCGGCGCGAGCCCGTGACGGTCGAGAACGTCGGCGAGAAGCCAGGTATCTTCCTGCGGCGGATACACCCCGGGAATGCGCAGCAACATCGTCGACTCCTCATCATGCACCGACAGCGATCCGCGTCGACCGCCACACTCGACAATACGGAGGTCCCTGTCCATTGCGAGGGACACGCCGCCGAAGGGCTGAGGATGTGACGTGACCGCGGGCGGGCCGGGGACGTCCATCACCGGGCGCTTCGCCTGCGCGCGGTGATTGCCCCATGCGGCCTGTGGCCACTCCCTGTGCGTGTATGTGCCTCGAGCACCTCGAAGCCGGCCTCGAGCAACACCTGGCTGAGTTCGGCAACCGGCCATCGGTGGGCCGTGGTGACGGCATGGTCGAAGGTCCCCACGGTCGCTCCTTCGGCGAAGCCCACCAACAACCCCCCACCCGGCTGAAGGACGCGCGCGAACTCCGCGAGCGGAGTCCGGATCTCGTGCGGATCGTGGTGGATGAGCGAGTACCAGGACAACACACCACCCAGTGATCCTGTTGCGGCGTCCAGCGCCTCGAAGCCGCCGACGTCGAACACGAGGTGCGGATACTGCGTGCGAGCTCGATTCACGAACTCGGGCACCAGGTCGATCCCCCTCACCTCCAGTCCGCACTCGGCCAGGAAGTCCGTCCACTGTCCGGGACCACATCCAGCGTCGAGCACCGGACCGGTGAGAGTGGTGGCCCAGGCACTCACCAGAGCCCGATCGGACGGGTGTGTCGAGGCCATGGAGCCGAAGAGATCCACGTATTCCCGGGATCGGACCGAGTAGGACGCTCGGACGGTATCAATTCGTTGCGCGCTCGTGTTTTCCATGCCCACGATCATCGTCGATGGGGTGCACCGTGCCGAACCTCCAGGACGAAATCGCTCACCCACCCGCCGAAGTGAAATACGCTGTCTGAGGTGGACATTGTCGATGCTCATCACCATTTCATCAACCTTCCCGACCTCGAGTACCCATGGATCGACAGTCGCCCGCCCGCGCTGACCGCTTTGCTGCCGAACTACTATGACGCTGCGCGCCCGTATCTGCCGCGCGACTATCGCGCAGAGGTTGCCGGGACGCCCATCACGGCCTCGGTCGCATGTGAATTCGGGGCAGCAGACGGTGTCGCGGAAGCTGTGTGGGTTCAGCACTGCGCCGACCGCTTCGGCATTCCATCCGCCTTCATCGCGGCCGTGCGGCTCGATTCACCTAAGGTAGCCGATGCCCTCGCGCGGTATCGGGATCTGCCCGTGGTCCGGGCGGTGCGCCAGCCGCTGTACTGGGCGGCCGACCCTGTCAAGCGGCTGGGCGGATCCGGCACTTACCTGTCGGACCCGGCTTGGCTGCGCGGCTTCGAGCAGGTCGCCGATGCGGGGCTGGTCTGGGATCTTCTTGTTTATGACGAGCAGCTACCCGCGACACACGAACTCATTGCTGCCTTTCCGGACACCACCTTCGTGTTGGAGGCGGCCGGTTGGCCGGTCGAGCTCACCGCCGAGGGCTTTTCCCGGTGGGAAGAACGCCTCACGGCGGTGAGTCAGTTTCCGAACGTCGTCCTGAAGTTGCAGGGAATTGCCCTCATATTCGGAACATCTCTCGATGCGATCCGAAAATGGGTACGGACGGCGCTGAGCATCTTCGGTGCCCGGCGATGCATGTTCGCCTCTCATTACCCGATCGACCACCTGCTGTGGGACAGCCGAACGATGGTATCCACCGTCCAGGCGGCCCTCGGCGACGTGTCGGCGACAGAGCAAGCGCTGTTCTTCGGCGACACCGCCCGGCGGGTGTATCGCCTGCCGGCCGGCAGTTGATGTCGAGCCCCCGACGCAGGTCTGGCGCCGAGCACGAAACATCTTCCAATGAAACAAGTTTCGAACGGGCGCCGGCTACAGCGATCACTTCCTGTCGGAGTTGTTCGCCAAAGTGCCGACAAGCGGTCCTGCGAGCCAGTGTTCGACATCGGCGCGGCTGCGGATCCGGACGATGGGGAGATCGGGTCGTCGCTGTGCAAGTGCGGAGATTCTGAGTTCGCTCTTGTGGTGGGTGGTCCAGGCCCAGCGCACGATGTGATCTCGGTCGAGAAGGAATCGGTGCAGGGGCGGCTCGATGTTGCCGTTCCAGAGCACCTCGCGGCGTAGTCGCCGCCGAATGGTGCGGGCGGTGACCTGGCGCATCACGGTGGCGCGGGGCAAGTCGAGCCAGACGAGCAGATCAGCACGGTCGGCGAGTAGGTCGCGTACAGTGCCGTACTGCCATTCGGTGACCCACTGCGGCTGCGAGCTGAATTCCTCCACATCGGTGAGGAATTGATCGCGCGGTATCCAGTTCGATCCGTGATACAGGGCGTCGATCTCGACATGTTCGATACCGAGCTGCGTGGCGATGCGCGCGGCAAGTGTCGTCTTGCCGGCGCCGGAGGTTCCTGCGACGAGGACTCGCCGTGGACGACGGGCAAGGCTCTGACGGGGGTCGATCATGGGCACCGGGACACCGTAACGGACAGCACTGGCACGGTATCTCGACGGAGAGGTTGCCGTCACCCACGGCTAACAGAATCCGGTGCCGAACCGACACAACCACATACGGACCCCACCATCAGGAGGGTTCCGCTGGACCCAGAGGAGTATCCGATGACCCACAGGATCCGCAGAGTCCTCGCCGGAGCGGCCGCATCGTCCGCTCTCGCCGCCGCGGTGGTCGCGGGGGGCGCAGCACCCGCCCACGCCGAACCGTCGGCGGACTGTCACACCACCACCACACCCACTTCCGGCGCGTCTCATTGCACGGCGCACGGGGTGCCCGCCGGGATGACCGCGGTCCACATCGGAACCGTCGAGTGCTTCGGGCTGACGCCACGGGCGATTCCCGGACCCGGCGGTGTTTCGCACATTCCGTGGATCCAGGGATATCGCCGCGAGGGCATGTGGACACCGACCGGGATACCGTCGACCGGATCGTGCATCGGCGGGGTCGGCGCCCCGTGGTGGGAGGTCGGAGGTGCGACGGGCGCCTTCACGACCTGCGGACTCCAAGAGGGGATCGTCACCTATGTCAGCGTCGGCTGCAATCCGATTCGCCCCCAGTGAAGAGTCAGGCATGGTGGTGAACCGGCGGCAGATCCTGTTGCACCAACCGCAGATCGGAGGCTGCGATGACGCCGGGAAAGTAGTAGTAGCCCTCCGGAGATTGGATCAGGTCGTCAGCGTCGATGCTTCGGACCTCCCACACGTCCACGGCTCCGCCCGTGTTGTTCATCCGCACGAACCAGTCGCATTCGAACTCGTCGGCCGCGAGAAAGCAGCCCTCCTGCTCCGGACGACGGCTTCCCGCAATACCGGGGGCAGCGCCCATTCGGCTCCAGTCCAGGCCGTGTCGCGAAATGGATGCACGGTTCAGGACCGAGGTGACGTGGTAGCGAATGTGCATGTTCCGACGGTAACAACAACCAACGCGCGTGAGCATCACATTTACCGCCGTGCGGACCCCGACCACGACACTCGCGCACGCTGTGCAGACGTCCCCTCGCGCAAGGGTCTCCGGAACCCGCTCAGTACACGTTGATGTCGGTGGCGCTGGGAATATGCGGACGATCGGTGGTCAGCGTGACCTCGACGCGACCGGATCCGGTCTCGAGGTGTGCCCACGGTTCCGCCGGGAAATCGATCAGCCCTCCACTGACCTCGGCGGACCACGTTCCGACTGCTCCGGTATCCACGTTTCGCCAGTGCAGCGTTGCGGATACCGAGCACAGCACACCAGGCGTCGTCGACATCCCGACGAACGTCGCGTTCAGCCGAACGTAGACCAGCCCGGGCAGCCTGTCCGTCGCGACGGTGACTCCCCCGATTCGGCCGCCGCAGGCGACTCCGTCCGCGGCGGTCACCGTGTCCGGGATGTACACCCATCGGTCTTGCGTCTGATCCGCCGCAGCAGGGCTGCTGGTGGCGAACATCCCGGCCAGCACCAGTCCACTGATCGCGATCGACCGACGGAACTCGGGAAGAAACATGGTGCTCCAGACACATTCGTGAACAGCGGTCCCGACCGTGATCGGGCGGGTGGATCGGACGCAAGCCAGGTCCGCGTCTAGCGACTACCGATCAGACGGGATGGGTCCGGGTCACCTACCGGGCACGACCGAGATGGTTCCCCGACAGACGGCGTTCTGAGGATTGACGAACCACCATCCGGCGCCGGTCTGGACGGTGACGGTGAACGACACCGTTCCGGTCCCCGCCCAGGTGCGGTTGATCGGTATTCCAGGCTTCTGCTGCCAGGCCGCCTCATCGCTGACGCTGTGACCGGTCGCACCTGTCGTTGTGTTGTGCCAGTCGACCGACACCCTCGTGCCGTACCAGTTGACTCCGATGCTGGGGATCAGACCACCGGGCGGCGCGGGCAATTCGTTGCCGCCGCTGAGCAGAATCGACGGCTCCAGCGCGGTTCCACCCGGTCGAAGCGACTCCCCGGAGGCGGCGTTGACGGTCCACGTGAATGGCGGTGCCCACATAAGTGGATTCGCGCTCGAACACGTCATCGTTGTCGATGTCGGTGGCGCGGGCTGAGCACTTGCGACCGCGCCTCCCCCGGCCACCACTGCAGTTCCCACCCCGAGCGCAGTGAGTGCGGCCGCGCCTACGCGGCGTCCCAGCTTGTTACTCATGAGCACTCCATTTCCTTTGTTACCGCGAGAATGAAGACGTCGTCCGCCCCCTTCCACTTTCGGAATCGGAACAGAGTTTGTTACAGATGGTGCGAAATGGACGAGGTCTGGGGTGGCGTCCAGGCTCGAGTCCGCCGACTACGCCGGTGTGTCCGTGGGGTCCGCAATCGTGGGGGAACAACGGAGGCACGCGTCCAACTGACGGATCAGTTCCCCGACCCGTCCTCCCCCACCCGGGGCCACCGGGTAGCGGCGCAGGACGTCTACCACCACGTGATTCGCAAGTCTCTGCGTCCGCGCGATGTATTCGGCTCCGACGACGGGATCGTCGCCGGCGGAGAGTTCGAACGCTCGTGCGGCATGAGCGGCGGAGCCGAGGATGTGCTTTACCTGCGTGGCTTTGGCGAGTGGATGGAGGAACGCCGCACCGGCCGCGTGGCCGGCCGCGCGGGCAGCGTCGCTCGCTGCGGGCTGTCCTGCATCGCGGGCCTCCTGAGCAGCTCGGTGTGCTGCCCACGCGCTGTCGCGGAGAGTTGTGGTCCGCTCGGCTCCCTCCGCGAACGCCCCTGCACCGTCGATCGCGGCTCGTGGGCGCTGATCGTGCGGGCGTTCACGTTCGAAAACCGCCAATGCAGGTCGCGCGCACGCCACTGCATAGCCGGCGATCCCGCGAAGTTCAGCGCGGCTGAGTTCGATCTCGCTGGAGTCATCCGCCATGGGGTCACCCTTCTACACAGGGGCCTGAGCCTCAAAGTTACCTAGGCAGTGACCAGCTCGAGGTGCCGGGTCGGTCAGGGCACCTTGGGCGGGTTGTCCGGGAGGAGGAGTGCGCCGAGGTCGTTGCCGATCGGCACGGTGTTATTGGCGTTTGCGTTGGCCGTCGGTCCGAGCGTGGCGTAGACGACGATCGTGGTCTTCGACTCCGTGTCGTAGAGTGCGATGCCGTTGTAGCCCCCGAAAGCCGGGTTCATGAGCAGCCAACTGCCCAGGTGAACGGTTCCGAAGGCGAAGTACCTGTCCGCAGTCAGCGGGCCCAGCCCGGCGGTCTTGTCCGCCATCATCTCCGTGAACGCCGTGTCGGACAGGAGTTCGCCGTTGCCGAGCGCCCGTACCCACCGCGCGACTTCGGCCACCGTCGAGTTCATGTTGCCGCTGTTGAGGAACGCGGTCGGATTCCAGAACGTGGAGTCCTCGAAGACGCCACGTTCGTTGGTATAGCCGTGCAGAATCGGCTCACTGATCTCGGGTGTCAACATCACGCTGCTCTGATTCATCCCGAGTGGCTGAAAGATGCGTTCCTCCAGCAGATCACCGAGCGGCTTTCCCGTCGCCTGCTCGAGAACCACTCCCAGCAGGCACAGATCGCTGTGCGCGTACGCAAAACTGGTCCCCGGTTCGAACAGCGGTGGGCGGGAATTGGCGAGGTCGAAGATCTCCTGAGACGTGAAGCCTTTGATCGGATTTGCGTAGAAGGTCTTCAGGAATTCGGGGTTGGTGACGTAGTCCGAAATGCCCGTCGTGCTGTTGGCGAGCATCCGTGGGGTGATCTTGTCGGCGCGCGGAAAGTCGGGTACCCACTTGGCGATCGGCTCGTCCAGGCTCAGCGTTCCGGCTTCGCCCAGCTGTAACAGAACGGTAGACAGCATTGGTTCCATCGGCTGGCCGACTCGCAATTGCATGTCACGCGTCGCGGGAACGCCGAGCGGCGACTCCCCCACTGCTCCGCTGACAATTTCCTCGTCACCGCGCCACACACCGAAGACGGCACCGCTGAGATCGAGTTCCGCCAGCTTGTTGCGAACTACGTCGACGATTCTGTCGGCGTCGGGATCGTCCGCGTGCGGTGCATCCGCACCGTGCTCTGTTGTCTGCTGTCCGCCGCGTTCTTCCGAGCCACAGGACACGGCGCCGAAAACAAGAACGATGCTGAGCGCGGCAACCGCGCTTCGACGCACCCGGCTGCGAGTCGACGAACTCATGAGGTCGATCCCTTCGTGCGCAGGGTCGAGCAGGACTCGCTGCTTCCTGATTCTAGGCACAAACCTTCCTCGGCCTGAGGGGTTCTGGCCGTAAATCACGGGCCACCGTGTACTCCCGCCGCGAAGTACGGAATCAAGGCCTGCCGAATATGTTGCTGCGGCGAACGCCTCGTCTGCGGCAGACTGTGCCTGGTGATTCTGACGATCTCCACGACAGTACGACCGGCCACCGATCTCGGCTACCTGCTGCACAAGCACCCTGATCGGGTCCAGGAGTTCCCCCAATCCTGCGGTGTCGCTCGCGTGTTCTATCCCGAGGCGACCGCGGATCGCTGCACGGCAGCGCTGTTGCTAGATGTCGACTCGGTACGGCTCGCCCGCATGTCAGGCAGGTCTGCACCCGACTATGCGCTCGGCCAGTACGTCAACGATCGGCCCTACGCTGTCTCCTCGCTGTTGTCGGTGGCGTTGGCGGAGGTATTCCGCACCGCCCGCGCCGGCCGGTGCACGATGAAACCCGAGCTCGCTGCCACCCGGATACCGCTCGAGATTTCGTTGCCCGCATTGCCGTGTCGCGGTGGACCGGAGCTGGCCGAGCGACTTTTCACCCCGCTGGGATGGACGGTCGTGGCCCGCGCCGTGCCGCTGGACGTCGCATTTCCCGAATGGGGAAACTCCCATTACGTCCGACTCACCATGCGGGGTGACGTCCGGCTCGCCGACGCACTCAATCACCTCTACGTGCTGCTTCCCGTGCTCGATGACGCGAAACACTATTGGGTCGCCTCCGACGAGGTCGACAAACTGATCCGGGCCGGCGGATCCTGGCTCACCGAGCACCCCGAAAGGACGCTGATCACCCGCCGCTATCTGCGGCACCAGTCCGCACTGACTCGCGCCGCCTTCGAGCGACTCGCCGAACTCGGCGACGATGTGGAGGAGCAGCTGGAACCGCCGGTCGACGAAGAGCCCGACAACGACACGGTGACCGCGCCGGACACCTCGGTCCCGCCGCCGCTGAACTTGCTTCGGCGTGAGGCGGTCCTTCGAGTGCTCGACGAGCTGGACGCTCGCACGGTCATCGACCTCGGATGCGGGTCCGGTCAACTCGTTTCCGCGCTGCTGGACGACCCCGGCTATACCGAGATCGCCGGTGTGGACGTGTCGACGAGAGCGTTGACGATCGCGGGACGCCGGTTGCGGTTGGATCGGATGCCGGAGCGGCGCCGCGCACGTCTGCAGCTGTTCCAGGCGGCGCTCACCTACACCGACAGAAGGTTCGCCGGCTACGACGCGGCAGTGCTGATGGAGGTTGTCGAGCACATCGACCCGCCGCGGCTGCCCGCACTCGAGCAGGTGGTGTTCGGCACGGCACGGCCCGGGCATGTGATCGTGACGACCCCGAACTCCGAGTACAACGTGCGTTACGCCGACCTTCGGGGTATGCGCCACCCCGACCATCGCTTCGAGTGGTCCCGCGCCGAATTCGGTTCTTGGGCAGACCATGTCGGTGAAGAATTCGGTTACGCCGTCGACTTCCGCCCGGTGGGTGACGACGACCCCGCGGTCGGTTCCCCCACTCAGATGGCGGTCTTCACCCGGGTGGGCGGCGCCGATGTCTGATATCTCGGTGCCGGCGCTGTCGCTGGTCGTGCTCGTGGGAGTCTCGGGAAGCGGAAAATCGACGTTCGCTGCCCACCATTTCGCGCCCACTCAGGTGCTGTCGTCCGACTTCTGCCGCGGCCTGGTCGCCGACGACCAGAACGACCAGGCGGCAACGTCCGATGCCTTCGACGTGCTGCTCTACATTGCCGCAACTCGGCTGCGTCGGGGCCTGCTCACCGTCGTCGACGCCACGAACGTGCAGCGTGAATCACGCAAGGCGTTGATCGATCTGGCCAAGTCTCACGACGTCCTGGTGGACGCGATCGTGCTCGACGTCCCCGACGATGTCGCAATCACACGCAACCAGGCCCGATCGGACCGCGACTTCGGGGCGCACGTGATCCGAAGGCAGCACAAGGAACTTCGGCGATCGCTGCCGAAGATGGGCCGCGAAGGATTCCGGCGTGTGCACGTGCTCACCGGAGTGGACGACATCGCTGCGGCCACAGTGGCATTGGAGAAGGCATGGACCGACAAGCGTGAGCTGACCGGACCGTTCGACATCATCGGTGATGTACACGGCTGCCGGAGCGAACTTGAGACGCTGCTGCGCAAGCTCGGCTGGACGCTCGATCCCGACGGCGGCGGCGCGTCGCACCCCGAGGGCCGAACCGCGGTGTTCGTCGGCGACCTGGTCGACCGCGGACCCGACACCCCGGGAGTGCTGCGCCTGGTGATGGGCATGGTGGCGGCCGGAACCGCCCTGTGCGTGTCGGGCAACCACGAACAGAAGCTTGCCCGGGCACTGCACGGCCGGAAGGTCGCCACCTCGCACGGGCTGCAGCAGTCGCTCGACCAGCTCGCCGCGGAACCCGACGACTTCCGCAGGGACGCCCACGCCTTCATCGACGGTCTCATCAGTCACTACGAACTCGACGGTGGCAATCTGGTGGTCGCGCACGCCGGGTTGAAGGAGGCCTACCACGGCCGCGCGTCTGCCCGGGTGCGCTCGTTCGCCCTGTACGGGGACACCACCGGCGAGACCGACGAGTACGGACTGCCGGTGCGCTACCCGTGGGCCCAGGACTATCGCGGCCGCGCCGTCGTCGTCTACGGCCACACCCCGGTGCCGGAGGCGGAGTGGAGCAACAACACCCTCTGCCTCGACACCGGCGTCGTCTTCGGCGGCAAGCTGACCGCCCTGCGCTACCCGAGCAGAGAAATAGTTTCCGTACCGGCGGAGCGGGTGTGGTTCGAACCGGTGCGCCCCCTCACCACCGGCTCGACCAGGTCGGATCCCCCGGCACAGCGCGATCCGGGCCAGCTGTCCATCGACGACGTGCGCGGAACGCGGCACATCGACGTCCGGTACACCAAGGGACGCATCAAGGTGCGCGAGGAGAACACCGCCGCTGCCCTCGAGATCATGAGCAGATTCGCCGTCGACCCGCGCTGGCTGGTGTACCTTCCGCCGACCATGGCCCCACCGGCCACCTCGAACCTCGACGGCTATCTGGAGCATCCGGCGCAGGCCCTCGCCGAGTTCGCGTCCGACGGCGTCACCGAGCTCGTGTGCGAGGAGAAGCACATGGGTTCCCGGGCGATCGCCGTGCTGGCCCGCGATGCCGCAACCGCGGCGAAGCGGTTCGGCGTCACCGACGGCAGCTCGGGCATCGTCTACACCCGCACGGGGCGCCCGTTCTTCGACGATGCGGCCACGATGAGTGAACTGGTCGACCGGCTACGCGCCGCATGCGGGCCGCTGATGGACGACCTCGAGTCATCGTGGCTGGTACTCGATTGCGAACTGCTGCCCTGGTCGGCGAAGGCGGGAGAGCTGATCCGCAGCCAGTACGCATCGGTCGGGGCTGCTGCTGGTGCAGCGCTGCCGGAGGCGATCGCCGCACTCGAGCGCGCCGCCGCCCGCGGTCTGGACGTCGGGGAGCTGCTGGCCCGCACCCGAACCCGTGCGGTCAACGCCGATCGGTTTCGGATAGCATATGCCCGATACTGTTGGCCGGTGACCGGACTGGACGGCGTGCGACTGGCCCCGTTCCAGATCCTCGCCTGCGAGGGCCGGGCGCCTGCGGTCACCGAACCGCACTCCTGGCACCTCGCCAAGCTGGCGATGCTGGACGATCCCCTCGTCACCGCCACCCGACACGTGTTCGTCGATCTCACCTCGGATGCGTCCCGGGACGCCGCCACCGCCTGGTGGTCACGACTGACCGATGCCGGCGGTGAGGGCATGGTGGTCAAGCCGGTCGGCCAGGCACCCGCGGAACTGGCACACAGAAGGATTCAGCCGGGCATCAAGGTGCGGGGGCAGGAGTACCTGCGGATCATCTACGGTCCCGACTACACCGACAATCTCGACGTGCTCCGCGACCGGTCTCTGGGCCGCAAACGATCGATGGCCCTGCGCGAGCAGGCGCTCGGGCTCGAGGCGCTGACCCGGCTGGCGGAAGGCGACCCACTGTGGCGAGTGCACGAACCGGTGTTCGCGGTTCTTGCGCTCGAGTCCGAGCCCGTGGACCCCCGGTTGTAGTCGGAGGGTCGCATCGTCCGGTTGGCGTGTCGACCGCACCTACCGAGGGTGAGAGAAACAACTCATCGACTACCTCGACGCACTCGGTCGCTCGTATTCTGTGTCGTCGTGTCGGTCGGAGCGCAGAACCAGGGAACCGCGTCGCGGGAACACGATGTGCAGATTCCTGCGCCGGCCCCGCCACGGTCGTTACTCCTCGGGGTTGCCGGCCAGGGCCGGCGGTGGCCGGGTGTGGTGCGCGCCGGGGTGGCGGCGGCGTTGCCCGCCCTCGCCGGGATTGCGCTCGGACACTCTGCGGTCGCAGCGACGGCCACGCTGGGCGCGTTCGCCGTCGTCTACGGCGAGGGCCGGGCGTACCGCGTGCGGTGGCGGGTGGTGTCGATCGCGGCCGCTGCACTGGTGTTCCTGGCGGGTGTGGGCGCCGCAGTCGGCGCACCGGTCCACGCAGCGGCGGCGGCCGCGGGGGACTCCGCACTGGGGAATTCCGCGCTGTGGGCAACGGTGCTGATCCTCACGATGACCGTCGTCGTCGCCGTCTGCGCCTTCGTCGTCGACGGCCTGCGACTCGGAGCCCCCGGCGCCTTCCTTCCTCTGCTGACCGTGGAGATCGCGTCGTCGCTGCCCGCTCTCGGTGTGTCTACGACGGAGGTGCTGGCCTGGACGGCTTCGGGAGCGGCATCGGCGTTGCTCGTCTCGATGTCCGGGTTCTTGGTGCGTCGTCGCACCCCCGAGCGGGCCGCGGTCGCGGCAGCGGTCGCCGCCGTCGGTGCCGCGCTCTCCGACAGTTCATCACCGACTTCACGCCGGGACGCGGTGCGGGCGCTGCACGCCGCGTGGCAGTGTCTGCACGACGCCGCACTCGTCGGTCGCGATCACGCGCTGACCCGCGCCCTGCATGCCGCTCATTTGCGGTGTGCGTCCATGGTGGACGGTCGCGACGCAGACCACGCCTCGGACACCGACGATCTGCGACCACAGGTACCGCTGCCCAGGCCGTCGATTCGTTACCGACTCGGGCGGGCGGCTCATCCGCGGGGCAGATCCTGGACCATCGTCGCTCGGCTGCTGGTGGCGTGCCCCGCCGCCGGTCTCCTGGCGCTGAGTCTCGATGTCGGACGGCCCGATTGGGCGGTGATCACCGCGGCGATGATCCTTCACCAGGGCCCGGATCGCGTACTGGGAACGTACCGCGGCCTTCACCGCTTCTTCGGCACCGTGCTCGGTCTCGGCCTGTTGGCGGTGCTGGCGACACTCGACCTGACGGCCGCCGCGCTGGTTCTCGTCGTGGCTCTCCTGATGGCGGGGACGGAAGCTTTCCTTGTCCGCAACTACGGCGTGGCGATGGTGTTCATCACGCCGCTCGCCCTGGTCGTCGGGAGCCTGGGGACGCACATGGACCTCGGTGTCGTCACCCGGGATCGGCTCCTCGAAACCCTTCTCGGCGTGGCGATGGCGCTTGTCGTGCTGTGGACCGTGCTTCCGCGTTCGTATCGGCGGATCCTGCGCGACGCGGACGAACAAGTTGCCCACACGATCGGGCGGATCGCCGACACCCGTGACCCGGTTGCCGTCGCCGAACTCTGCCATGACCTCGAGTTCGACCTGCACGCTTCCACCACAGCCGCGATCACATCAGCTCACACCGACCCGGCCTGGACCCGCACCCTGTGGCCCGAACATCACCACCTTCACGAACTCGGCTACCGCACCCTCGCCCGGCACCTCGGGCCCAGCATGTAGCAGCCGAAGGGCGAATGATCGCCTACCGTTGCCCGGGAAACATTCGGCGATTGCTCGAAGAAACGGAACACTCATGTCAGCTTCGGAAATCCAGTTGAGTCGAACGATCGATGCGCCCGTAAGCGCGGTCTGGGCAGTCCTCACCGACCTGGACAACGCGGAGTCGGTGCTGAGCGGGGTGGAGAAGCTCGAACGGCTCGACTCGACGAAGTACGAAGTCGGCACGCGGTGGCGGGAAACCCGGGTGTTGTTCGGCAAGTCGTCGACCGAAGAGATGTGGGTAGCGGAGATCGACCCGGAGAAGCGCACCGTGGTGAAGGCTGCCTCCCACGGGGCGAACTATACGACCGTGTTCACCCTGTCCCCTGCCGGTGACGGCACCACCCTGACCTTTCACTTCTCCGCAGAAGCGAACGACCTCGGCGCGTTCTCGCGATTCATGATGAAGATCTTCGGCTCCTTCGCCCTGAAGGCCACCACGAAGGCGATCCGGCGCGACCTCGACGACATCGCCGACGCCGCCGAGAAACGGGCCCACTGACCGCCCCGTACGCTGCGGAGCCTACGGCGTGTGGCCGACGGCCGACAGGACCCATGATCACGCGTGATGCGAATCAACGGTCGCCCCGGCCAGGACCCTGACACGATATCGGTGTGACTGATTCAGGCCGCGTCCTCGTCCTCGGTTCGGGATTCGCCGGTTTATGGGCCGCGCTGGGGGCGGCGCGGCGACTCGAGGAACTCGACGCGACCGGCACCGTCGATGTCACGGTGATCAGCAAGCTGCCATTTCACGACATCCGGGTCCGCAACTACGAGGCAGACCTGAGCGCGTGCCGCATTCCGCTGAGCGACCTGCTCGACCCGGCTGACGTCGGGCACATCACCGCCGAGGTGACGGCGATCGACACCACGGCGCGCACCGTCACCGTCGCGGATAGCGGAGAGCAGGGCGCCACGCAGGAATATGACCGCTTGGTCATGGCACTGGGCAGTCGGGTGGCGAAACCCGATATTCCCGGTTTGCGGGAATTCGGCTTCGACGTGGACACCTACGACGGCGCACTGAAGCTGCAACGCCATCTGGCCGCTCTGTCCGACGGCGAAGCGGACGTGAGCGCGGCGACCGTGGTGGTCGTCGGCGCCGGTCTCACGGGCATCGAAACGGCGTCGGAACTGCCCGGGATGCTCACGACACTGTGTGCCGAACGCAACCTCGACCCGCGCGTGGTGCTGATCGACCACAACCCCTACGTCGGTTCCGACATGGGGGCGTCGGCGCGACCGGTGATCGAAGCGGCGCTGTCCGAGAACGGGGTCGAAACGATGACCGGCGTCGGCGTCGCCGCCGTTGACCAGCACGGCGTGACGCTCTCGTCCGGAGAGGTGCTGGCCGCGGGCACCGTCGTCTGGTGCGCGGGCATGCGGGCAAATCCGCTGACCGCCCAGCTCGCCGGGGACCGCGACCGGCTGGGTCGCCTGCCGGTCGACGACTATCTGCGAGTTCTCGGCTCACCCGGAGTATTCGCCGCCGGGGACGTCGCCGCGGCATGGGTGGACGACGACCACCTGTCGGTGATGTCGTGCCAGCACGGGCGTCCGATGGGCCGCTACGCGGGCTACAACGTGATCGGTGATCTACTCGGAGAGCCGATGATGCCGCTCCGGATACCTTGGTACGCGACTGTTCTCGACCTCGGACCGGCGGGCGCGGTGTACACCGAGGGATGGGATCGCCAGGTGGTGGCGCACGGTGCGCAGGCCAAAGCCACCAAAGTCACCATCAACACCCAACGGATTTATCCCCCGTTGAACCGCGACCGCAACGCGCTGCTCGCAGCCGCCGCGCCGGTGCTGCAGGCGCGACCCGACCCCGGCCAATGAACCAGAGGCGCTCCGCGCCCGTGCGCCTTTCTGGTAGCTGGGACAACCAAAAAGGGGCTCTACTGACTCATTCGTGGGTGGATTCGGCCGGGTAATTGTGGGCGGGCGCCCCCGAGGCTGAGCATCGCGAGTGCGATGACGGCCTCGGGGGTGTGGAACCCGAATCCGCGGCGGGTGATGAGGCGAATCTTGGTATTGACCGATTCGATCCGACCGTTCGAGAGCCCGTGCTCGATGGCGGCGAGGATCGCGGGTCTGTGGACGAGGATGCTTTTCTGCAACGCGACGAACGCCGGGATCCGGCACCGCCGGGCCCAGTCGATCCAGCGGTCGAGTTCGGCAGCGGCCTGCTCGACCGGGAGCTGGAAGATCAACCGCAAACTCTCCTTGAGCCGGTAGCCGCGGTGCAGGACCGGATCGTGGAGTTCGATCCACCGCAGCACCGCCTGCTGCTGCGCGGTGAGGGCGTCCGGGTTCTTCAGCAACGCCCACCGGCTGCGTTTGACCGACCGAGCCGGGCCGGCCTTCGGGCGACGCCGCGGTTTCCACCCACCGCCGCGGGAGGCGTTCTCGGTGGACCGTGCCCGGTTCCACGCCGCCCGCCGCACCGTGTCGAGGGCCTCGGTGGCCCAGGCGACCACATGGAACGGATCCGCGCAGCGCACCGCATCCGGGCAGAACCGGGTCACCACCGACCCGATCCATCCGGCCGCGTCCGAGGTGACGTGGGTGATCTTCGCGCACCGTTCGGGCCCGAGCAGGTCGAAGAACCCGGACAGGGTCGCCGCGTCACGGCCCGGGGCCGCCCACACCAGCCGGCCGGAGTCGTGGTCGACGACGACCGTCAGATACTTGTGGCCCTTCTTGTACGAGATCTCGTCGATCCCGATCCGCCGCAGCCCCGCCAGCGGGTCCCGGGCGGGTGTGGTGTCGGCCCACACCCGGTCCACGATCGTCCCGACCGTGCGCCACGCGGTGCGCATCAACTCACACGTCGCGGCCTTCGAGGTATGGGTGGCGAGCCACGCCACCGTCTGGTCGAACGCGTAGGTGTGCCCGGCCCGGTGCCGGGCCCAGGGCACCGCGGCCACCGTGACTCCGTGTTCGCGGCAGCACACCCGCGGTGCGTCGGCCTCGACGAAGGTGCGGACCAGTCCGCAGTCCGGGCCGCGCCACCGCCGCCGACCGGTGCCACCGTCGTAACCGGGGCTCCGACGACCACACACCCCGCACCGGGACCGGGCCCGGGCCTGCGGCCGGACCGCGACGATCACCGCCCCGGCCGTGTCGTCGAAATCGACGCCCTCGATCACCGTCTTTTCGACACCCAACACCTGACGCCATATCCTGGCTTCGCGCACGCCGTTCCCCACATATGTAGCCGACTGACCCTAGACAAGCCAGAACGCTACTGGGACAACGGCGTGCGCCCTCACCCGCACCGAACTCCACCCACGATCACAGCAGTAGAGCCCAAAAAGGCGCACAGGCGGCGGAGCCGCCCATTGCCTCCGGCGGATTGGAAGAGCAGTGTGAAACACGGGGAATGACCGGCGACGCCGTGTCGGCGCCGCCCCGAGGAGAAAGGTGCCGATCGTGTTCGCACGCTCAACCACAATTCATTCGCACCCGTCGTACATCGACGCCGGGATCAAGCACTTTCGGGACACCGTGATGCCCGCACTGGCGGACATCGAGGGCTGTCTCGGTATGTCCCTTCTCGTCGATCGTGATTCGGGCCGATGCATCGCAACCAGTTCGTGGCGGGACGAGGAATCTCTACGCGCCAGCGAGGGACCGGTGCAGAATCTGCGTGACACCGCCGCCGAAATTTTCCACGGCACCACCGAGGTGTCGCGGTGGGACATCGCGGTCATGCATCGCGACCACCATTCGGAGCGCGGGGCCTGCTGCCGCGTCACGTGGATCAAGACCGAGCCGGCCCACATGGACCGCGGCGTCGACATGTGGAAAATGGCCGCACTACCCAAGATGGAGGAACTCGACGGATTCTGCAGCGCCAGCCTGATGCTCGATCATGCCGCAGGTCGCGGGGTGTCGTCGCTGACATTCGACAGCGCCGAAGCGATGGAACGCAACAGGGAACGCGTCGACAGCATCCGCGACGAAACAGCCCGCGAGGCGAACGCCGAGGTGCTCGACACGTGCGAGTTCGAGCTCGCCATCGCCCACCTGCACGTCCCCGAGATGGCGTGACCTGCCGGATGGTCGAGAAGGCACACCGCTCGGTATGCGGCGGTGTGCCCGTCCATCTCTTCGCCCGGCTTTCGCGCACCGCGGGCTCTGCCGTCGGCTGAGTACGGGGGCAGAATCGGGAGGGTGGCAATCCATCGGCCCGCACTGCCTCTGCGCCCGGTAAAACCGATGTTGGCGACGCTCGGCCTTCCCCCGGGCGGGGACGACTGGGCGGTGGAGATGAAGTACGACGGCATCCGCGCCGTCGCCACCGTCACCGCAGACTCCGTGAATCTGTTCAACCGCAACTGTGCCGACATCACCGCCGAGTACTCGCAGATCGCCGTCGGACTCTCCGACATAGACGCAGGCCGTGGCGTGGTAATCGACGGCGAGATCGTCGCTGCCGCGACTGGCCTGGCATATTGCGTCTTCGATCTGATGGCGCACCGGGGGGCGCCGATCCTGCGCTGGCCCTACCTCGAGCGCCGCCAGCTCCTGGCCGACGCCGGTCTCGAAGGCGAGGTCGTGCATGTGGCCCCGTACTGGGTCGACGTCGATGGCGAGGCAATGCTCGAGGTGGCCGACGAGCACGGTTTCGACGGGATCGTCGCGAAAAGGGTGACGTCGCCGTATCTCCCTGGACGCCGCTCACCGGACTGGGTGAAGACCACGCTCCTCAACAGCGCAGAGGTGATCGTCGGCGGGTGGGAGGCGACCGGCCGCGGTGGGCTGCGGTCGCTGATCGTCGGTGCCCACCGAGATGGGGTCGGCTTGGTGTTCGTCGGGGAGGTCGGCTCCGGCTTCAGTGGAGCCGACCGGCGGCGGACGCTTGCGCTGCTCCGACCATTCGAACGCCCCACCAGTCCGTTCGACAGCCAGGTCCCCGATGAGCTTGCCCGTCACGCCCGCTGGGTCGAACCGCTCCTCGTCGGCACCGTCGAGTACCGCGAGTTCTCCCCGAATCGGCGGCTCCACCGCCCATCGTGGAGGGGTTTCCGAGCGGGCATAGACCCCAGTTGGGTGACCATCGAGAAATTGCCGTAGACCCGCGCCCCACGGTGTTCAGAGGGTCTCGAGCTCTGCGTCGCGGGCGACAACGGGTGTGGGTGCGGTGCGCCGATGCGCTAGGTACAGGGCCAGGCCGGTGAAGATCAATCCGCCGACCAGGTTGCCGAGCACGGTGGGGATTTCGTTCCAGATCAGGTAGTCGAGGAGGGTGAAGTCGCCGCCGAGCAGCAGACCCGAGGGGAACAGGAACATATTGACGACGGAATGTTCGAATGCCATTGCGAAGAACAGCATGATGGGCATCCACATTGCGATGACCTTGCCGGGGATGTCGGTGGCGATCATTGCCCCGGCAACCCCCGTCGACACCATCCAGTTGCACAGGACGCCGCGTATGAACAGGGTCAGCATGCCTGAGGCACCGTACTCGGCGTAACCCAGTGTGCGCGATTCGCCGAGATGGCCGATGGCCTCGCCGATCTGGTTGGGCTCGGTTGCGAATCCATAGGTGAAGACGATCGCCATCATCACGGCGACAGTGAACGCGCCGAGGAAGTTGCCGAGGAACACCAGTCCCCAGTTCCGTAACACCCCGACACCGGTTATCCCCGGCCGCTTGTCGAGCCAGGCCATCGGGGCGAGCACGAAGACACCGGTGAGCAGGTCGTAGCCGAGGAGGTACAGCATGCAGAAACCGACGGGGAAGAGCAGCGCACCGATGAGCGGCTGGCCGGTCTGCACGCCGACCGTGACGGCGAAGACCGCACCGAGGGCGAGTATCGCGCCTCCCATATAGGCGCGAATCACGGTGTCGCGTGTGGACATCAACACCTTGGACGCACCGGCATCGATCATCGCCGTGACCAAGTCGGATGGCTTGACGTAGGACAACGTGGCTCTCCTTGTGGGACGGTGCCGAACTGGATGCTTCGGCATTTCGAGCGACAGTAGAAACGACGCGTTAACTATCTGAACCCGCCGATTGTCCGGCCGGTAACGAACCGCTCACGACCATCCCGCCACCTGTGTGATGAACAGGCAGTCCAACGCTAGTCGACGATGTCGACGGCGATCCTCGTCGGCCAGGCCGATACACACCGACATGGCGACAACAGTGGTCACTGTGCGCGTGTCGTCCTCACGCTTTGGGTGCACCGACGAGATGTGACTCGACGCTCAGAGCTTGTACCCGATGGTCCTGAGGAGGGCCTTACGGTCGGCGACATCGGCACTCGTCTCGACGCCGGCAGGTGTGAACCCGTCGATCACTCCGGCGATGCCCCTTCCGAGTTCCGTCTCGGCCACGATGATCTCGACCCGATTGGCCGTAGCGCAGAAGATGCCGCACACCTCGGGCACCTGCTTCAGCGTGTTCAGCACATTGACCGGATAACCCTCCTCCACGAACACGAAGAAGGAGTGGCCCGCACCGACCGCGACCGCGTTGCGCGTGGCCAACTCGACGAGACGGTCGTCGTTGCCCGAACAGCGCACGAGGCGGGGACCCGACGCCTCGCAGAACGCCACCCCGAACCGCAGGTGCGGACTTACTCCAGCCAGTGCTTCGTGCAGATCCTCGACCGTCTTGATGAAATGGGCCTGCCCGACGATCACATTCATGTCGTCGGGCTTGTCGATCGCCACGGTATGCAACTCCACGATCGTCTCCTCCATCGCCTGCGGCCACGCAAGCCGGCATCGATCTCAGTGTGCGCCGCTCCGGCAACGGGGACAACGCCTGTGCAGCGAGGCACACCGGTGACTCGCCGGGCCAGGGGTCGTTCAACCGGGCATTGTCTCGCCGCCGAGCGGTGCGAGAACCTCCCCGCTGTAGTACGACGACAGCAGACCCGCAGCGAAGAACACGTACGAGGGGGCGATCTCGTCCGGTTGCGCGGCCCGCCCGTAGGGGGCCTGTTTGCCGAAGTCCGCCACCTTCTCCTCGTCCATGGTGGCAGGAATCAGCGGTGTCCAGACCGGGCCGGGGGCGACACAGTTGACACGGATTCCCCGCTCGAGCAGTGCCTGCGCCAACGAGTACGTCAGTGCGTTCACCGCACCCTTGGTGGCGGAGTAGTCGATCAGCGACTTGTTGCCACGCAGCCCGTTCACCGAACCGGTGTTGATGATGGCCGAGCCGGGGGCCAGGTGTGGGACAGCGGCCTTGGTCACGTGGAAGAAGCTGTCGATATTGACGGAAAACGTGCGGCGCCATTGGTCGTCGGACAGGTCGAGGAAGTCATCGACGGGCTCTTGGTACGCCACGTTGTTCACGACGACGTCGAGTCCGCCCAACTCGGACACCGTGCGCTCGACGACGTCACGGCAGTGCTGCGGGTCAGCCAGGTCACCGGGGAAGACGCGGCACTTCCGGCCCTCGGCCGCGACCAGTTCAGCGGTGTGGCCGGCGTCGTCGCTCTCCTCGAGATAGGCGATGGCCACGTCGGCGCCCTCTTTCGCGAAGGCGACGGCGACTGCCCGGCCGATGCCCGAGTCGCCCCCGGTGATCAGGGCCTTCTTGCCCGCAAGCAGATCTCTGCCGCGGTAGGCGCGCATCTCGTCCTGCGGCTGGTCGGCCATCTCGGCGGTGTGGCCGGGGTAGTCGATGGTGTGCGGGGCATGTTCGCTCACTGTTGCCTCCGAAGGGTCGAGTTCGGCTGTGTCGTCACCCCGCCGGTTACCCCGCCCGGGTGGTGTGAACCCGAACCCGGACCGCACCCCGTTGTCGCGAACCGGCCCTTCAGCGGACCCGCACGTTGCGCGCCTGGTCCCCCGTCGCCGTCCGGCACACCTCGAACCTCACGGTTTGCCCGTCGGCGAGGCAGCGATGGCCGTCTCCGGCGATTTCGGAGATGTGCACGAACACATCCTCGGACCCGTCGTCGGGGGCGATGAATCCGAACCCCTGATCCTCGTTGAACCATCGCACGGTCCCGGAGCGCAGGCCCCGATCCGTCGAGCGTGCCAGCGTATCTCCGGTGCTCATCGCACCGACCTCCGGTCGGCCATGCCTTGGAGCGCGGCCGCCACCCACAGACTCGATCCCAGCAGGCCCACCAGCAGAGTTACGTTGAGCATTGCGCCTCCTCCGAACACCGGACACGACCGTGTCGCTGTCGATTCCCCCGAAGATAGGGTCTCGAAACGCGGAATGGGCGCCATTTGCGCGCAGAGGTTGCCGAATCGAAATCTTTTGGGCCGCCACCACCTTGTCGTCGCAATCAGAAGACATTCGCATGCGCACCCACACAAGATCTGTTTTGACAGATATAGATTTTGTTGTACGGTCGTATCGTTCGAATCTGAAGGGAACACGGAAGAACCCCGGTTCTTCCGACGAGAGGTTCCAGAAATCGGGAAGGACGACGGGCGTGATGGAGCACAGTAGTTGCGGTGGGCGGGTTCACATACTTGGTTCGCGGCTGCGGCCTGGGGGTACGCGGTGACCACGCCCGCCGGATCGACCCGGGCCGGCAGTTGGACGTTGTCGACGGAAGAGTTGAAGAACCGGCTCGAGTGGATGTTCGAGCACACCGCCACCGAGACCGCCGACTCGTCGTCCTGAACGACGTCCCCCGCGCAACCGACACCGTTGCCGGTACACGGCAGTAGCGAACGAGAGGATCGAGAATGTCGAAATTCACCGTGCCAGGCCTGTCCGCGGAGCAGGGTTCGCAAGTCGCCGACACCCTGCAGAAACGGCTCAGCGCCTACAACGATCTGCACCTGACGCTCAAGCACATCCATTGGAACGTGGTGGGGCCGAACTTCATCGGCGTCCACGAGATGATCGACCCGCAGGTCGAACTGGTCCGCGGATACGCGGATGCGGCCGCCGAGCGTATCGCCGCCCTGGGCAAGTCACCGGACGGCACACCCGCGGCCATCGGACGGGACCGTACGTGGGACGACTACTCGGTCGGCCGCGACACCGCCCAGGCGCACCTCGCCGCGCTCGATCTCGTCTACACCGGCGTCATCGAGGACAATCGCAAGGCCATCGAAGAATTCGGTGATATCGACCCCATCACCGAGGACCTGCTGATCGGGCAGACCGCCGAACTCGAGAAGTTCCAGTGGTTCGTTCGCGCTCATCTCGAAAATTCGGGTGGGTCACTCGCCAACGAAGGCGCACACTCGGAGAAGCAGGCCGCGGCGCAGGCTCGTTGATCGTCGGCATTTCTGTCCGACCCGACCACGCGTCACCTATTCGAGCGTCACCTGACCGAGTGATCCCGGCCGAACCGGGCTCGCTCGCTTCCGAAAGGACACTTCCGTGCTAGGACTGGGAATTATCGGCTGGATCATCATCGGCGGACTCGCCGGCTGGATCGGCAGCAAGATCATGAAGACCGATGCTCAGATGGGCATCCTCCTCAACATCGTCGTCGGCATCATCGGCGGACTGCTCGGTGGTTTCCTCCTCAAACTGCTCAATGTGGACGTCGAAGGGGGCGGTCTCTGGTTCAGCTTCTTCACCTGCCTCCTCGGGGCCGTGATTCTCCTGTTCCTCGTCAAGCTGGTCACCGGACGCACCGCCGCCCGCCGCTGACCGCAACCGAAGTAAAGGGGCCTGCCCATCCGAGAGGATGGGCAGGCCCCTTTTTTCGGTGTCACCGAGCGTGCTGCGGTGTCATCGGGCGAGAAGACGAATCACGGCGCGTTCGACCAACGCTCGCTCCGCATCCTCCGTGCGTGTCTTGCGTGCCCGCGCGAGCGCCCCACCGATCGTCCGTCCCGACTGGTAGGCGGTGATGACCCGAGGGTCGACATAGGACGTGCGGGCGATCTGCGGTGTATTCCCGAGCAGGTCCTTGGCGGTGTACTTCTCCCCCGCCACCTCCTTGAAGCGCGCGTTTATGTCGTCGGCATGCACCTCCGTCCAGCGGTCCCCCTTCCGGTAGACCAACAGCCGATCCGACGGCGCCCCGGTGCGCAGCAACGACCGGATCGCCGTCGCGAGCGGACCGTCCTCGATGGTCAGGGTGCGCTGCACTCCGCTCTTGGCCGGAAAGTCGAGTCGAATCTCCCCGCCCTTCACGGCCACATGATTCCGCAGCAGGGTGGCGACCCCGCGGGACCCGTTGGTTTCGGCGTACTCCTCGCTGCCGATCCGGAGGACCCCGCGGTCGAGCAGCCGCAAGGCAACCGCCTCCACCCGTTCCCGCCCACGGCCGCGGCGGCACAGGTCCGCATCGACCCGTTCCCGCAGTTCCGGCAGACGTGACGCCATGGTCAGCACCCGGTCGAACTTTTCCTCGTCCCGTTCCTGCCGCCACTGCTCGTGGTAGATGTACTGGCGGCGACCGGCAGCATCGAGTCCGACTGCCTGGATGTGGCCGTTGCGGCGCGGGCAGATCCACGCCTTACGCCACGCGGGCGGGATGACCAGTGCGTCGATCCGCGCTCGGTCCTCGTCCGACACTCCGGCCGCGCCGTCGGGTGCGTCGTACGAGAAACCCCGGCCCGCACGGGTCACTGTGCCGCAACCGCATGTACTCCCCTTAACCGTCACCTGCCCCGACACTCGTGCACCCGGATCTCGGAAGTCCCGTAATACCCGTGCCGGGGGTCCCTCACACCGCCACGTTTCGCGCGGCGAGAGTCGGGGCACCCGTAGCGGACAGGAGGTGTGAACAGCACGCACGCCGATCTTCCGCATCGGAGGCTGCCCGGGCAGAAAGCGACCGGATTCGACATGGACGAGACCGAACTTCTCCAGACGCTCACCAAGGTGGTGAGCACGCTGAACGACACGGGTATCAGGTTCGCGGTCGCCGGCGGCTGCGCCGTCTACGCGCGCGGTGGACCGCCGTCCGATCACGATGTCGACATCTTCCTGAAAGAGGAGGACGCGGAGTCCGCACTGCGCGCCCTCGAAGCCGCCGGGATGACCCGGGTGGTTCCGCCCGAGGACTGGCTCGTCAAGGTCTACGACGGTGAAGTGCTGGTCGATCTGGTCTTCCGGCCCAACTACCAGCCCGTCACCGACGAGCTCTTCGAACGCGCGACGTGGATGCGGGTCGGCCCCACCGCGGCACTGGTGATCAGTGCTACCGACCTCATGGTCGACAAACTTCTCGTGCTGGACGCGCACCGATGCGACTTCGTCCCGCTGCTGCGTATCGCCCGAGATCTGCGCGAGCAGGTCGATTGGCAGGAGGTGGAGCTCAGTGCCGGCGAATCACCCTACGCCCGAGCTTTTCTGGCACTACTCGGTGACCTTCACATCTCCGACGGCACGGGCAGTGGCCATCAGTCGCCGCCGGCAACGGAGGAGAGCGCATGAATCCGGAAGAGCAGCCGCCCCAGTACCTTGTCGCGCATCTACGGCGCGCGCTGGCGGAGGACCCACGCACGTCCGAACTCGGCGTGCGAATCTCGGTGCGAGCGAACCAGGTCTATCTGAGTGGAGAGGTGAGCTGCGCCCACCGCAGGGATGATCTGGAAGTCGTTGTGCGCGAGCACCTTCCTACCATGTCGGTGCGCAACGATGTTCAGGTCGTGGACAATCGTGAACCGGCAGGCCGAGAGGAACTCGACTGATGCGCATTGCAGCTGTCGGTGACGTGCACCTCGCCGAGGATGCGCGCGGTCTGCTTCGTCCCGCACTCGACAAACTCCACGAACACGCCGATGTGCTGTTGCTCGCGGGTGACCTGACCCGCCACGGCACCGTCGAAGAGGCTTCGGTGGTCGCCGACGAATTCCGGGATCTCGGCGTTCCGGTGATCGCGGTTCTCGGGAACCACGATCACCACTGCGATGCCGCCGATGAGATCACCGCACTGCTCGAAAGCCGGGACATCACCGTTCTCGAAGGAACCACTGCCACCGTGGCGGTGGATGGTCAGACCCTCGGCGTAGCGGGAATCAAGGGGTTCGGTGGCGGGTTCGCGGGCAAATGCGCGAGCGCCTTCGGGGAGCGGCAGATGAAGGACTTCGCCGGTCATACCGTGGAGGTCGCCGCGGAGCTACGCCGTGCCCTGTCGACCCTCGAGACCGACATCCGGGTGGCCCTCACCCACTACTCGCCGATCTCCGACACCTTGCACGGTGAGCCTCCCGAAATCTATCCCTTCCTCGGGTCGTATCTCCTCGGCGAACCGATCGACGAGTTCGGTGTCGACCTCGCCGTGCACGGCCACGCCCACGCGGGACGCGAACGCGGCACCACCCCTGGCGGCGTTCGGGTGCGCAATGTTGCGCAACCCGTGATTCACTCCGCTTACGCGGTGTACGGAATTCACACGGAATGAACGAATTCGGTACGCCGAGAGAGTAGTGATGACGGATGGACAGTGGCCGACTGGAGCGCGATGACGCGGACTGGAATTTCCGCGCCCGCCACGAGACCGAGACCCAACGACTGGACCGGAACTGGAACGGTCTGCTCCAGGAACTACGCGTCGTACAGACCGGGGTCCAACTGCTCACCGGGTTTCTTCTCACGCTGCCCTTCCAGGAAAGGTTCGGGGAGCTCACGGACGCCGAGGTTCTCATCTACCTCGTCACCGTCGCCCTCTCGGTGACATCGACCATGCTGTTGGTCGCCCCGGTAGGTATTCACCGGATGCTGTTCCGCCTGCACGCCCTGTACGACCTGGTTGCCGTGGCGCACCGGCTGGCGATCTGCGGGATCACCACGCTGGCGATGGCGCTCATCGGTGTGGTGCTGCTCATCTTCAGCTTCGTCGTCTCACCCGTCGTCGGAGTCGTCGCCGCCGCCGTGGCCGTGGCCCTGTTTCTCGGACTGTGGTTGTTCGCCCGCATACTGCAGGGGCGACACCGCAAGTGAGGGCGGCGCCAATTCCCCCTCCGGCAGATACGGCCGTTTCGGAATGTCGGCCGGCGGGCAATCGTTCGGATGCCACGTCCTCGGGTCAAAAATCCCGAACCGAACCGAACGAGCAGACAGGAATGGCATGGCCGACTCTCAATCCTCCGGACCGTCGCCGACCCCCGAGAAGGATCCGGACGACTGGATCACCGGAGACGAACCGATGACCGGGCCACAACGGTCCTACCTGCACACTCTCGCTCAGGAGCTGGGTGAGACCGTTCCCGACGACCTGACCAAGGTCACCGCATCGAAACTGATCGACGACATGCAGCGACGATCGGGGCGAGGCGCCCGCGGCGAGGACTCCTCGGACACGTGAGACCGCCGACGCGCGCTGGCCTCGGCGTTTCGTGCTGTCGGCAGCCGGGTAGGCGTTCGAGTACGAAAGGAGCAGTGACATGACGGACATCCATCGCAGTGACGCGCATCGGACCGGGTCGCCCGGTTCCACCCCGGCGGGCCGCTCGGACAACGTCGACGATCTGTCGACCGTGCAGCTCGTCGAGCGGCTCACCGAGCAGGTGTCGCAACTCGTCCGCATCGAAGTGAGTCACGCCCTGACGGAGGTCAAGGAGAAAGGCACACGGGTCGGTATCGGCGTCGGCGTGTCGGGAGCGGGCCTTCTGCTGCTGCTGTTCGGCTCGGCGACGCTCGTTGCCACGGCAGTGCTCGGGCTCTCCACAGCCCTCGAACCGTGGCTCGCCGCCCTGATCGTGGCCGCCGTGCTGATCATCGCGGGGTCGATCACCGCAGCCGTCGGCGGGCGTCGCGCCAAGAACGCGCTGCCTCCCGTTCCGGAGCAGACCACCCGCAGCGTCCGGGCGGACGTCGACACCGTCAAGGAGGGCTTCCGATGACCGAGGCACAGCAGCCGAACGGCGAGGTCCCCACGCCAAGCCCCCCGGTCGAGCAACAGCGGGCGGAACTGGCCGCCACCGTCGATGCTCTGCACAAGAAGATCGATATCGGCTCGCGGGCCAAGGCGCACGCACGCCACGACATCGAGACGCTCAAGCAGCAACCGCAACGCGTGGCAGCGGTCGGCGTCGTCGCTTCCCTCCTCCTCGTGCTGCTGGTGGTACGGCGGCGGCGGAATGCCCACTGAGATCTCCACCCTAGGAGCGTATTTCAGATGCAGAAGGACACGAACGACGACCGGGACACACCCAAGGGTGGCCGGCCCGGTCCTGCAGATCAGGGCAAGGACGGTGGCATGGCTACCCGGGAGAACGCGCCCGAATTGGCCGAGGAATCGGCGGGATCCGATGACCCCGACGAATGAGCCGGGTGCGTCACCGGATCGTCCGTATAGACGAGGTCACATGAGCACAGGAGGTCGGCAGCAGTGACGTATCAGCCGGATACCGGGGCCGGGAAGGGCCCCTCAGAGAACGAGCGTCCCCAGGACGACGCGCGGACCATCCGCGGGCACGCCGGGGAAGCGATCACCGACAGTCGCAACTGGCCGGGGTATTTCCTGATCGCCGCCGGAATCGCTGCGCTCGGGGCGACACTGGTCGGAGCAGGTTACGGTTTCGAAGGCTGGGCCGTGATCGGCGCCATCATCTGTGTGGTGTGCCTCATCGGCGGCGCCACACTCGTGCTCCTCGAGCGCAAGCGAGTCAAGGCCCTCGACGGAGAATCGCTCAGCGACCAGGAAGGTCATTGATCCGGGCTGTATCCCCTATCGGCTGACCGGGGGATTTCCCCTCCCCTGGTTGCGGCGGTGACTGTCCCGGCTGGAGACGGGGCGAAGTCAGCGAAAAGAGCCCCGTATCAGGGGTTCTCGCCGTTCGAGGATGCCGGCGGTGTGTTCTCTGACCATCTCGTCGAGGTGGTCCCCCTGCGGTGCGAGCCAGAAGTCGCCGCGATCGATGCCGTCGAAGACCCGATCGGCGAAGGTGTCCGTGTCGAGGCCGTGCGTGGTGAGCAGGTCCCGCATCTGCGTGACCATCCGCTCGACTGCGGGGTGCGACACCCGGCCGTAGGGATTCTCGAACACGGAGGTGTTCACCGGTCCTGGTGCGAGGACGCTTGCGGACACCGGGGCTTCGACCATCGCCAGTTCCATCTGCAGGCATTCGGTCAGGGCAACCACCGCGAACTTCGACGCGCTGTACGGCGACATCATCGGTCCTGGTGCGAATCCGCCGACGGAGGCGGTGTTCACCACACGACTGGTGCCGTCCTGGTCGATCATTCTGGGGACGAACGCTCGGATTCCGTTGACGACGCCTCTCACGTTGACGCCGAGCACGGTGTCCCAGTCGGATTCAGCGAGTTGCCAGATGAACCCGGCCCGCATGATGCCCGCATTGTTGAACAGCAGATCGACTCGGCCGAAGGTTTCGAAGGCGGCGTCGGCGAGGGCGTCCACGGCCGCCGGATCCGCGACGTCGGTGGGAACGGCGATGGTATCGCCGCCCAGTTCCGCGGCAAGGTCGTGCACGGCCGCGGCGTCGACGTCAGCGAGTACCAGCTGCATACCGCGCCGCCTTGCCGTCCTGGCGAGTCCTGCTCCGATCCCACTCCCCGCACCCGTGACGACCGCCACCGAGTTCGTGCGCATGTCCGGATCTGTCACGGTGAATCCCCTAACAGGAGCTGGGCGGTTCTACTCTCGGCCTCAGAATAAGAAGCGGAGCGGGCCCCGGACGCGCGGTGTCCCCCTCAGCGGGAGCCGAATACGCAGCACACGCCGAAGGGATCGCTGTCGTTTGGCCGCTACGGCGCCCGGGTAGTCGGAGCGTGTGTGCGGGGATTGTCCGTGCGCGCGTCCACCGACCAGGAGGTGCATCTCAGTGGCAGACGACAAGTCAGGTCCGGCCGAGGGTGTCAAGGGTGTCGTCGAAGACGTCAAGGGCAAAGCGAAGGAAGCAGCGGGAGCTGTGACCGGCAACGACGGCATGACTCGCGAAGGGCAGGCGCAGCAGGACAAGGCCGAGGCTCAGCGCGAAGTCGCGGAGAAGGAAGCAGCAGCCGAGAAGGCACGCGGCGAGGCGGCGGCCGAAGAAGCCCGGCAGCGCGCCGAGCAGGGTAAATAGGACGAGCAGTTCGACTGCAGGCCCCGGGCCGAGGAGTCACGGGGCCTGCAGTCGTGCGTCGTGACGCCCCTCGCGGCGCCCATTCCCGGGGTGGTCGGTTTACTTCTCCTTCTTCGGGACACTCTGTACGCATGCCGAAGCGCGAACTCGACATCGTGCTGTGGCACGTACACGGTGCGTGGACCACGGCGTTCGTTCAGGGCCGCCACCGGTACCTGATCCCGACCCTGCCGGAGGGTGGGGACTGGGGACGTGGCAGCTGCGGTCGCCCCTGGCCGGAATCTGCCCGCGAGGTCTCTCCCGAGGAGCTGCGCCGATCGAATGTGGACGTCGTGGTCCTGCAGCGCCCACACGAACTCGAACTCGCGCAGGAATGGCTCGGGCGGCAGCCCGGACGCGACGTTCCTGCACTGTATCTCGAACACAACACCCCCGCCGCCGGTGCCGCCACCACCCCGCATCCACTCGCCGGCCAGTCCGACATACCGATCGTCCACGTCACTCATTTCAATAACCTGATGTGGGACAACGGTTCTGCCCGCACGCACGTGATCTCCCACGGGATCGTCGACCCGGGACACCTCTACACCGGTGAACTACCGAGGGCCGTGACGATGATCAACGAACCGCAGCGACGGTGGCGGGTGACCGGCAGCGATCTGCTGCCGACCCTCGCGGCGGCGGCGGCGGCGCCGGTAGACGTGTTCGGAATCGGAACGGACACCTGGACACCGCCCGGATCGGAAGGTCGCGTGCGTGGATGTGGTGATCTGCTCACCGCCGAACTGCACCGTGAGGTCGCCCGGCGACGCGTGTTCGTGCACACGGCGCGCTGGACTTCGCTCGGGCTGTCGCTCGTCGAGGCGATGCACCTCGGAATGCCTGTGGTGGCGGTGGCATCGACGGAGGTGCCGACTTCCGTTCCGCCGGAGGCCGGAGTCATCGCCGCCGATGTCTCCGTACTCGCACGCGCCGTCGCCGATTTCGTGCACGAACCGGACCGGGCCGAGTTGTACGGGAAGGCGGCGCGCGACTTCGCCCTCCAGAACTTCGGGTTGGGCACCTTCCTCGATCGGTGGGACGAACTCTTGGCCAAGACTTCCGAATAGAACACCCGCACAACACAAACGGCGCGAGCCGGGACGGAGGATGATGAAAATCGCGATGGTGTCCGAACACGCCAGTCCCCTTGCCGCTCTCGGTGGCGTTGACGCCGGCGGACAGAACGTGCATGTCTCCGAACTGTCGGCCGGCCTGGTCAGGATGGGACACGAAGTGACCGTGTACACCCGTCGCGATTCGACCACGCTGCCCGACGAGGTCCCGACTCCCGCCGGTTATCGGGTGGTTCACGTGCCGGCGGGTCCGCCCCGGGTTCTCCCGAAGGACGACCTGCTGCCGTGGATGGACGATTTCGGGATGTACCTGCGCGGCGCATGGGCCGCGGACCGACCGGATGTCGCCCACGCCCACTTCTGGATGTCCGGACTGGCCACCCAGTCCGCTGCCCGCCCCCTCGGCGTGCCCACGGTGCAGACGTTTCATGCGCTGGGCGTGGTGAAACGTCGCTATCAGGGTGATGCCGACACCAGCCCGCACGACAGGATTCGGCTCGAGCTCGATCTCGCGAAAGCCGCCGATCGCATCGTGGCCACCTGCTCGGACGAGGTGTTCGAACTGGTGCGGATGGGTCTTCGCCGTTCGAGTGTTTCCGTTGTGCCGTGCGGGGTGGACCTCGACTTGTTCACCCCCACCGGCCCGGTGGAACCGACGCGGGCGCGTCACCGGCTCGTCACCGTGGGGCGGCTGGTGCCCAGGAAGGGGTTCGACATCGCCATCTCCGCTCTCCCGCAGCTGCCCGACGTGGAGCTGGTGATCGCGGGCGGTCCCGCGCACGGCTGCCTCGCCGAGGACCCCGAGGCCGCCCGGCTGCTCCACCTCGCCGACGAGCTCGGGGTGCGGGATCGCGTCCTGATGCCCGGCCAGATCAGCCGGGAACGGATGCCCGCCCTGCTGCGCTCCGCCGACGCCGTGGTGTGCACGCCGTGGTACGAGCCGTTCGGCATCGTTCCCGTCGAGGCCATGGCCTGCGGCGTTCCCGTCGTGGCCGCCGCGGTGGGCGGCATGCTCGACACGGTGGTCGACGGCGGAACGGGTCGGCTGGTGCCCCCACGGGATCCCGATGCGCTGGCAGCGGCGCTGCGACGCCTATTGGCCGACGACTCGGCGCGCGCCGCCTTCGGTGCCTCCGGTCACGACCGGGCCCGCTCCCGGTACTCCTGGGATCGGATTGCCTCGGACACGGTGCGGGCCTATCAGCGCATCAACCCGTCCGAGCAGGGCGCCGGTTCCGTCGTCGCGCGGTAACCGGAACCCGGGGCCACACGCTCATGACACGATTCGAACGCGCATTGGTCACCGGTGGCGCCGGCTTTGTCGGTTCTCACCTGTGTGAGGAACTGGTCCGGTCGGGTACAGCGGTGTGCTGCATGGACAACGGGTCGACCGGCACTCCGGCCAACGTGCAGGCACTGCGCGACTCCCCCCTGTTCGAGTACGTCGACCACGACGTGAGCGAACCGTTTCCCGACGTCGGTTCGGTCGACGTCGTCTTTCACCTCGCGTCGCCGGCGTCGCCGGTCGACTATCAACGACTGCCGGTGCAAACCCTGCTGGCCGGGTCGCACGGTACGAAGAACGGACTCGATCTGGCGGTGGCGCAGGGGGCCCGGTTCCTGCTCGCCTCGACGAGTGAGGTGTACGGAGACCCACTGGAACATCCTCAGCGCGAGAGCTATTGGGGAAATGTCAACCCGGTGGGTCCGCGCAGTGTGTACGACGAGGCCAAGCGGTACGCGGAGGCGCTGTGCGCGGCGTACGGCCGTGCGAGGCTCTGCGATATCGCCATCGCGCGAATCTTCAACACCTACGGGCCGAGGATGCGCGACGCCGACGGGCGTATGATCCCCACCTTCCTCGGTCAAGCCTTGCGCGGCGAACCGATCACCGTGGCGGGTACGGGACGGCAGACGCGGTCGATCTGTTTCGTCACCGACACCGTCGCCGGCCTGTGCGCGCTCGCCGAATCGAGGGAGCGGGGTCCGGTCAACATCGGGAATCCGGACGAGATGACGGTCCTGTCCGTGGCGGAACGCATCCTCGACCTCACCGGCAGCAGATCGCCGATCGTGCACATACCTGCAGCTCAGGACGATCCCCAGCAGCGATGTCCGGATATCGCCCGCGCCCGGAGCGCGCTCGGCTGGGCACCGCGCGTCGGCGCCGACGAGGGGCTGCGTCGCACGGTCCGATGGGTCACGGAGCGCTCCGCGGCGGCGTGAACGGGTAAATCACCTATAGGTGTTTATGGTCCCTTTCCGAGGGTAATCGCCACCCAGATCGGGCGACACCGTTCCGTGCCACGTTGGTCATCCGAATCGAGCACAACGAGAGAGGCGCTATGCGGATTCTGGGCATCAATGCCGTCTTCCACGATTCCGCGGCCGCGCTCGTCGTCGACGGGCAGATCGTGGCCGCCGCCGAGGAGGAACGATTCTCCCGGCGGAAACACGGGAAGCGGCCGGTACCCTTCTCCACCTGGGAATTACCCGAGCAGGCTGCCAGGTGGTGTCTCGAGGTCGGTGGGCTCCGTCCGCAGGATCTCGACGCCGTCGGCTACTCGTACGACCCGGAACTCGTCGACCACAGTCTCGACGGCCTCGATCCCGGGTGGGAAGAGCTGCGCACCACGTATGCGCGTCGCGCGCCGCGCTTTCTCGCCACCGCATTACCCGGCCTCGACCCCGACAAGGTGCAGTTCGTGCGGCACCATGTCGCGCACGCGGCGTCCGCCGGGCTCGTCGCCCCCTTCGGCGACGGGGCCGTCCTCACCCTCGACGGACGCGGTGAGAGTACCTCGATGCTTGCCGGTGAGTACCGCGACAGGAAGTTGGATATCCTTGCCACGCAGCAGCTTCCGCACTCACTCGGATTGATGTACGAGGACCTGACGGAGCACCTCGGGTTCGCGCGCTCGAGCGACGAGTACAAAGTGATGGCGCTCGCGTCGTACGGCAAACCCCGCCATCTCGAGTACCTTCGCGAACGGGTCGTCACCACCGACGACGGCGGATTCCGGACCCTGCCGATCGACTGGGACACGCTTGCTCCCCGCCGCGCCCCAGACGGCGAATTCGCCCCCGAACACGCCGATCTCGCGTGCTCCATCCAGACCCGCCTCGAAGAAGTCCTGCTGGAGTTGTGTTCGTGGCTGCACCGGCGCACCAATGCCACCCAACTGACCCTGGCCGGCGGTATCGCCCTCAATTGTGTTGCCAACACCCGCATCCACACCGACAGTCCGTTCGAACAGGTGTGGATACAGCCCGCCGCAGGTGATTCCGGGACCGCACTCGGCGCCGCACTCGCCATCGCCGCCGAGGCGAGTGAACCGCCGCCCGGGTGGACGGGCGCCGCCCTCGGCCGCGGATTCTCCGACGAGGAGATCCGGGGAGCCCTCGTCGCCGCGAAGGTCCCGTTCACGGAACCGGACGATGTCGCGGCCGTCGTGGCCGAGGCGCTGGCCGACGACAAGATCGTCGCCTGGTTTCAGGGACGCGCCGAATTCGGTCCCCGGGCCCTCGGGCACCGTTCCCTCCTGGCTCACCCCGGCCGCGCCGAGAACCTCGAACGACTCAACGACGTCAAGGGCCGGGAACAGTTCCGCCCGGTGGCGCCGATGGTCGCGGCGGATCGCGCCGCCGACATCTTCAGCCGCGGGCCGATACCGAGCCCCTACATGCTGTTCGTGCACGACGTGCACCCCGCGTGGCGGGACCGGATCCCGGCGGTCACCCACGTGGACGGCACCGCGCGCATCCAGACCGTGGACGAGGGGGCCGAGCCACTGGTCGCGCGCATGCTGACCGAGTTCGAGAGGCTCACGGGCCTGCCGGTCGTCGTGAATACCAGCCTCAACACCGCAGGCCGGCCGATGGTCGACAGCCCCCGCGACGCGCTCGAGTGTTTCGGTTCGGCCCCCGTCGACCTGCTGGCGATCGGGCCTTTCGTGGTGACGCGGCCGTCGGTGACCGGTCGGTGAACCCGGTCATGAGCGAGGACGATCGGCGCGGACCCAGCGCAGTCGAAGACAGCGCACCTGGAGACACTGCACCTGGAGACAGTGCAGTCGCCTACTCGGTCGTGATCCCGACGGTGGGCAGGCCGAGTCTCGAACGTCTCCTCGGGGCGCTCGCCTCCGCCACGGGTCCGCGGCCGCACGAGATCGTGGTGGTCGACGACCGTCCCGGCGACCACGGCCCACTCCAGGTGCCTACCGGCGATCTGTCCGTGCGGCTCCTCACCTCGGGAGGCCGCGGTCCGGCGGCCGCCCGCAACGTCGGTTGGCGGGCGGCGGCGAGCCGATGGATCGCGTTCCTCGACGACGACGTGTTGGTGGCGCCCACCTGGTTCGACGACCTCGCCGCCGACCTGAAGGAGGCCGCCGCGGCCGCGGCGGACGACCCGGTGGGAGCGTCGCAGGCACGCATCGTGGTGCCGCTCCCGACGTCCCGCCCGCCCGATGACGACGAACGCAGGACCGCAGCCCTGGCCGGTGCCCGATGGATCACCGCCGACATGGCGTATCGCCGGTCCGCGCTCCAGGCCGTCGGTGGCTTCGACGAGCGGTTTCCCCGCGCCTTCCGGGAAGACGCCGACCTGGCGCTGCGCGTGATTCGCGCCGGGTACCGCATCGTCGACGGCGCCCGCGTCACCACGCATCCGCCGGGACGCGGGACCATGTTGACGAGTGTGCGGGCGCAGGCCGGCAATGCGGACAACGCCCTGATGCGCCGCAAGTTCGGCCCGCACTGGCGGCACGAGATCGGCGAGGGTCCCGGACGCATGCGGGGACACGTCCTCGCGACCGCGGCGGGAAGTCTGGCCCTGGCGCTGGGCCTGGTCGGCAAGCGGCGGGCGGCGGTGGTCGCCGGTGCTCTGTGGGCCGGCAGCACCGTCGACTTCGCGGTGCGCCGAATCCTTCCCGGACCGCGTACTCCCCGCGAGGTGTTCCGAATGGCGCTCACCAGCGTCCTCATTCCCCCCGTCGCGTGCGGGTGGCGGCTACGCGGGGAGTTTCAGGTGCGCCGGGCCGAGCGGGAACGTCCGGCCGCCGTCCTGTTCGATCGAGACGACACGATCATCGTCGACGTGCCCTATCTTTCGGACCCGGACCTCGTGCGGCCCGTTCCCGGTGCGGTCGAACTTCTCGGGCGGTTGCGCGCACACGGGGTTCCGATCGGGGTGATCAGCAACCAGTCGGGCGTCGCGAAGGGCCTGATCTCCCCGGAGCGGCTGGCCGCGGTCAATTCGCGGGTCGAGGAGGTTCTCGGGCCGTTCGACACCTGGCAGGTGTGCCCGCACGACGCCGCCGACGGCTGCGAGTGCCGCAAACCGCATCCCACGATGGTCCGGCGGGCAGCGGAGGAACTGGGGGTGGATGTACGCCGCTGCGTGCTGATCGGCGACACCGGAGCGGACGTCGACGCCGCCCTGACCGCCGGTGCGCGTGCGGTCCTCGTCCCGACGACGCGGACACTGCCCGAGGAGGTGGCGGCCGCGCACCGCAAGGCGGCGGTGGCCCCGACTCTCGTGGCCGCGGTCGCTCTGGCGATGGGAGATCGGCGATGACGGGGAACGCGTTGGTGGCCCGGTTGGACAGCGCCGGCGACGTCCTGCTCGCCGGTCCGGCGGTTCGGGCCGTGGCGCAGTCGAGCGCCCGCCTCACCATGCTGGTCGGCCCCCGCGGCCGTGCGGCGGCGCAACTGCTGCCCGGCGTCGACGACATCATCGAGTGGCAGGCGCCGTGGGTCGACTTCGAGCACTCCCCCGTCACCGCCGAATCGGTGCACCAACTGATCAAACAGGTCGAGACACTCGAACTCGACCGCGCGCTGATCCTCACCTCGTTCCACCAGTCACCGCTCCCCCTCGCCCTCGTACTCCGGATGGCCGCGGTGCCCTGGATCGGGGCGATCAGCGAGGACTACCCCGGGGCACTGCTCGACCTACGCCATCATGTCGGCGGCGACCCGCCCGAGGCCGAGCGCGCGCTGTCGCTGGCCACCGCCGCGGGGTACGCGCTGCCGGCCGGTGACCACGGCCGGCTCGAGGTTCGGCGACCCCTGCCCGACGTATCCACCGTCACCGGGGACGCCCCGTACATCGTCGTCCATCCCGGGGCGGCGGTGCCCGCCCGCCGGATGTCCGTGGATCGGAGCCGCGACCTGGTCCGCGGACTGGTGGCGGCGGGTCTTCGCGTGCTGGTCACCGGGACACCTGGGGAACGGGATCTCACCCGCGACGTCGCCGGGGACTGGGCCACCGATCTGGGCGGCGCGACCGACATGTTCGCAATGGCCGCAATCCTCGCCGGCGCGCGGGTGCTGGTGGCCCCGAATACCGGGCCGGCGCACCTCGCCGCGGCCGTGGGCACGCCGGTGGTGTCCCTCTTCGCACCGGTGGTGCCCGCCGACAGGTGGGCACCCTACGGGGTTCCGCACCGGCTTCTGGGGCGCGCGAACGCACCCTGCGCCGGGACGCGGGCGCGCGAGTGCCCCGTGCCCGGTCATCCCTGTCTCGACACTGTCACCACCGAGGAGGTTCTCGCGGCCATCGAGCAGTTGACCGCGCACCCGGATGTCCGCACCGACGCAGGAGGTACGCCGTGATCGACGACCACAGAGCGGAAGACGACCGGACGTTCACGGTCGAGCATTTCGCGGAACTCAGTGATGCGCTGGCACGTAACCGAATGTGCGCACCGACCATCGCCCGCTGGGGCCGCCGCCTCGCCGAGATCTTCGCGGCCGATGGGCGGCTACTGGCATGCGGGAACGGGGGCAGCGCCGCTGAGGCGCAGCATCTGACGGGTGAACTGGTCGGCCGTTTCCGCGACGAACGCCGGCCGTTGTCGGCCATCGCCCTGCACGCCGAAACCTCGGCCGCCACCGCCATTCTCAACGACTACGGCGTCGAAGAGCTGTTCGCCCGGCAGGTCCGGGCGCACGGACGCCGCGGCGACGTCCTCGTGCTTCTGTCCACCAGCGGAACCAGTCCCAACGTGGTGGCCGCAGCCAAGGCCGCCCACGACATCGGCGTGACCACCTGGGCTCTGACGGGTCCGGCACCGAATCCTCTTGCCGCACTGTGCGATGACGCCATCGCGGTGGAAGCGCCCACGGTGGCGACGGTGCAGGAGATGCATCTTGCGCTGGTGCATGTGCTGTGCGCCGCCCTCGACGCCGAACTGGGAGTCACCTCGTGACGCCGCTCGTGGTGATCGGTGACACCCTGCTCGACGTCGACATCGAAGGTAGCGCGGACAGGTTGTGCCCGGAGGCACCGGTGCCCGTCGTCGACGTGGAGCGGCGGTGGGAACGGCCCGGCGGCGCCGGCCTCGCCGCACTCCTCGCAGCGAGATCCACCGGGCAGGTCGTGCTCGTCACCGCCCTCGGCACCGACGCCGACGCCGACCGGCTCACGAATCTGCTCGGCTCCGGTGTCGAGGTCGTCGCGGTGCCCCTCGTCGGCACCACGGTCTGCAAGACCCGGGTCCGCGCGGGAGGCCAGTCCCTGGTCCGCCTCGATTCCGGCGGCGGGATCGCGACAACCCAGCCGTTGGGAGCGCAGGTGCGAGCGGCGATCACCGGTGCGGGTGCCATCCTCGTGTCGGATTACGGACGCGGAATGGCGAACCACCCCGAGATCCGGGCGCTCGTCGCCGAACGCGCCGCGCACGTTCCGGTGGTGTGGGATCCCCATCCCCGCGGCCCGGCACCGGTGCCGGGCGCCCGGCTGATCACACCCAACGACGCGGAGGCCACCCGAGCCGAACCCAACGCGCGTGGACCACTCGACCGGGCCGCCGGGCTGACCGTGCGGTGGGACAGCGACGCGGTGGCGGTCACGGTCGGAGCCGCCGGGGCAGCACTTGCCACCCGGTCACCAGGCACGAGCGGAATGATCGCCGTCCCCGAATCGGCCCGTCTCGCCGCGGCGAGCAGGCCCGACACGTGCGGTGCCGGAGATCGCTTCGCCAGTGCGGCGGCCACCGCACTTCTGGACGGGTCTTCGGTCGAGCAGGCGGTGACCGCGGCGGTCGAATCGGCCGCCCGCTTCGTCGGCCTCGGCGGGGCCTCCGCGGTCTCGGTGTGTTCCTCCACGCAGGCGCCTTCCTTCGGCGGCGGCGACGCTCACACCGACCCGTACGAGTTCGCCGACCGCGTACGCCGGAACGGTGGACGGCTGGTGGCGACCGGCGGCTGTTTCGACCTGCTGCACCGCGGGCACGTGAGCCTGCTTCAACAGGCCCGCATGCTCGGTGACGCGCTGATCGTCTGCCTCAATTCGGACGACTCGGTGCGCCGCATGAAGGGCGCCGACCGTCCCCTCGTACGCGCCGAGGACCGCGCGCGGGTGTTGTCCGAACTCGGTTCGGTCGACTCCGTGGTGATTTTCGACGAGTCCTCGCCCGCCGAAATTCTGGAACGCCTGCGCCCGGATGTGTGGGTGAAGGGCGACGACTACGCAGACAAGGAAATTCCGGAAGCGGAGGTGGTCCGGCGGCACGGCGGTGACGTGGTGTTCGTGCGGGTCGTCGACGGCTACTCGACGACCCGGATGCTCGCGACCGCCCGGGCGGCAACTCGAGCCGAATCCCGTGACGGCCGCAACTACCCCGGGCCGCGGTGACGGCCCTCGACTTTCGAAGGGAGCCCTGATGACAACAGCCAGCAACGATCAGATCGGTACCGTACTCGTCACCGGTGGTGCGTCCGGTCTCGGCGCGGCGACGGTCCGCGCCGTGCGGGAGCGCGGCGGTAGGCCGCTCGTAATCGACCGGGTGGCACCGGAGGGTGACGTCGAGTACATCATCGCCGACCTCGCCGACTCCGGTGCGGCGGAACAGGCCGTGCACGATCTGGTCGAAAGGGCAGGCGGGCGGCTGGACGGCGTGTTCACGGCCGCCGGCATCGACAGTTGCGGCCGGCTCGACACCGTCCCCACCAAGGACTGGGAGCGCGTGGTGCACGTCAATCTCCTGGGCACGGTGGCGGTGGTTCGTGCGGCGCTGCCGCACCTGAAGGAATCCCGCGGAACGGTGGTGACCTGCGCATCGACCTTGGGAATCAAAGCGGTCAGCGATGCCACCGCCTACTGCGCGGCCAAATTCGGTGTCGTGGGTTTCACCCGGGCCCTCGCGGCCGAGACCGCGGGCGAGGTGGGCGTCACGCTGCTGATTCCCGGCGGAATGACCACTCCTTTCTTCGACGGACGCGACGAGCAGTACAAGCCGCCGGCGGATGCCAAGTTGAACGATCCGGCGCACGTCGCGAACACGGTGCTGTTCGCCCTGAGCCAGCCCCCCGGATGTGAGGTTCGAGAGATGGTCGTGTGCTCGTCGACCGAGAGCTCATGGCCCTGACGCCGACCGTCCTCGTCCTGCGCGCGCTCGGTATCGGTGACCTCCTGACCGCGGTGCCCGCTCTGCGCGGGATCCGCCGGTCCTGTCCGGACCGGCGGATTGCGCTCGCGGCCCCAACGGGATTGGCGCCACTCGTGGAGTTGATCGGCGCAGTCGACGAACTCGTCCCGACCGCCGGTCTCGGCGCCCTCGACTTCCGCGGCGGAGAGCTCGACCTGGCGGTCAATCTCCACGGGCGCGGCCCGGAGAGCATCGCGGATCTGCTGCGCCAGAATCCGCCCCGCACCCTGACCTACCGGCACGCCGATTACCAGGACCTCCCGGGGCCGGAATGGGCGGCGGACCAGCACGAGGTGCAGCGGTGGTGTTCCCTCCTCGAGTGGTTCGGAATCTCCTGTAATGCAGAGGATCTCGATCTCACCCCGCCACCGGAGGCGTCCGCCGCGCCTGGCGCGGTCGTCATACATCCCGGGGCGGCATCCCCTGCCCGCCGCTGGCCGGTGGACCGATTCGGAACGGTGGCCCGCGTCCTCGCCGACCAGGGGCATCGCGTCGTCGTCACGGGCAGTGCAGGTGAGCGGCCACTCGCGGAAGCGGTCGCCGATTCCGCCGGACTGCCGCCGGGCGCCGTCCTGGCGGGCGAGACATCGCTGCGCGGGACCGCGGCAGTGGTCGCCGATGCGCGACTGATCCTGTGCGGCGACACCGGGATCGCGCACCTGGCCACCGCGTTTCGCACTCCGTCGGTGATCCTGTTCGGCCCGGTCTCACCCGCACACTGGGGACCGCCTCGCCGCCCGCAGCACGCGTGCCTGTGGTCCGGACGGCGCGGTGACCCGCACGGGAACAGTCTCGACCCCGGGCTCGCGGCGATCACCGTCGAGGACGTGCTGGGCGCCGTGGGCGAGGTATGTGCAGAGAAGCACGTGATGGAAGGAGGGCTGGATGTCTGACCGGCACGTCGGCGTCGTGGGCGCCGGCTACGTGGGCTTGACCAGCGGGGCAGGCTTTTACCATCTGGGACACCGAGTCACCCTGGTGGACATCGACGCGCACCGCGTCGAGGCCCTGCGCAGTGGTGAGCTGCCCTTCCTCGAGCCGGAACTCGAACGGCTCGTCACGCAGGGTGTGGCATCGGAACGCCTGCACATCACCACCGACCGGACCGCACTCGCGTCGTGTGACACCGTATTCGTGTGCGTGCCCACCCCCATGGGTCAGGACGGCGCCGCCGATCTCTCTTCCGTCGACGCCGTGGTTACCGAACTGGCGGCACTGCTCGCACCCGGCAGTATCGTGGTGACCAAATCGACTGTGCCGGTGGGAACCACCATCCGCATCGGCGAACGCCTCGAACCCCATGGGATCACCGTGGTGAGCAATCCGGAGTTTCTGCGGGAAAGCCATGCGGTACACGACTTCCTGAACCCCGACCGCATCGTCGTCGGCGCCTCGGACGCGGACGCCGGGCAACGCGTCGTCGACCTCTATGCCGGCGTCGAGGCGCCGGTTCTGCGGATGGATCCGGCCAGTGCCGAACTCGCCAAGTATGCGAGTAACGCGTTCCTCGCACTCAAGTTGTCCTACGCGAACACCCTCGCCGAGCTGTGTGATCACTTCGCCGCCGACATCCGCGACGTCGGACGGGCCATGGGCGCCGACCACCGTATCGGGGCCAGCTTCCTGAACCCCGGGCCCGGCTGGGGAGGATCGTGCCTTCCCAAGGACACCCACGCCTTGCTGGCGACTTCGGAACGCGGGGGCGTGTCGTTTCCCTTGCTGCGTGCGGCGCTCGAGACGAATGCCGCGCAGGCGCACCGGGTGGTCGCCAAAGCGCGGCAGGCCGCCGGGATCGACGCAGGCGGCTCCCTCGAAGGGGTACGCATCGGGCTGCTGGGCCTGGCGTTCAAAGCCGACACCTGCGACGTCCGCGACTCCCCGGCGCTGACCGTCGCGGCCGCACTGTCCGCTGAAGGAGCAGTGCTCACCGCCTACGATCCCGGAGTGTCGCCGGATTCCCCGACGATCCCCGGTGTGCAAGTGGTCGACGACCCCTACTTGGTAGCGAAAGACGCGGCGGTGCTGGTCCTTCTGACCGAATGGAGTGACTTCCGAACCCTCGACTGGGACCTCGTCGGCACACTCGCCCAGCGCAAGGCGATCGTCGACACGCGAAACCTCCTGGACCCCGCCGTGTTGAGAGATTCCGGCTTTCAGCTCGTGTCGAACGGACTCGGGGACGGCGAGGCACAGCGATGCGGCTGATCATCACGGGGGCGACCGGTAACGTCGGCACCTCCCTGCTCCACCGGCTCCGAGGCGGATCCGAACACCTCGACCAGGACCTCGAGCTGGTGGGGCTCGCACGACGACCTCCCGCGCAGGTCCCGCCGTACGACGGGCTGCAGTGGCACGCGATCGACGTGGCGCACCCCGATGCGATCGACCTGTTGCGGCCCATCTTCGAGGGCGCCGACGCGGTGATCCACCTCGTGTGGGCGTTCCAGCCCACCCACGACCGGAACTACCTCCGACGCGTCGGCGTGGACGGCACCCTGGCGGTGGCGGCCGCAGCCGAGGCCGCCGGTGTCGCGCATCTGATCCATATGTCGTCCGGGGCGGTGTACTCACCGGCCCCCGGACGGACGGTCGACGAGTCCGCACCCCGCGGCGGTGTGCCGGGCTCGGTGTACAGCGTCGACAAGGCCGCCGCCGAGGCGGGACTCGACGACTTCGAAAAGAACTCTTCGGTGGCCGTCACCCGGGTACGGCCGGGATTCATCGGCCAGCAGGCAGCGGGCAGTGAACTCGGCCGTTACACCCTGCCGCGGGGCATTCCCGCGGGCGTTCTGAAGTTTCTTCCGCTCGTCCCGTTGGACCGCTCGCTGGCGATCCCGGCCGTCCACGCCGACGATGTTGCCGACGCGCTGGCTCGAATGGTGTTCGAGCGGGCAACCGGGGCGTTCAATCTGTCGGTCGATCCCCCGCTGGGCACGGACAACTTCGGTGCGGCGCTTCACGCCCGCCCCGTGCACGTGCCGCGCTCGCTGCTCACGCTTCTCGTCGACGTGACGTGGCGTGCCCACCTGCAACCTGTCCACCGCGGGTGGATCGATCTGGCCTATTCGGTTCCCCTGCTCGATTCGGCCAGGGCCCGCCGCGAACTTCAGTGGGAACCCCGGTATTCGGCGCAGGACACGCTCGACGCGGCGGTACGCGGCGTCATCGGCGGCGATGCCGGAGACAGTCCTGTGCTGCGCCGCCGATCGCCGTTCGACGGGACCCGGTGACCCTGCCGATTACGAGTGCGTTCGGTGGGTATTCGGCTGCCATGAGCGAGCAGCAGCGGCTGAAGGTCGTCGTCGTCGGTGCCACCGGCAATGTCGGAACGAGCATCGTCGAGGCGTTGAGCGAGGAGCCGTCGGTCGAGGAGATCGTCGGCGTAGCGCGCAGGCACACCGACTGGACCTGCTCGAAGACACGGTGGATATTCGCCGATGCCGGCGTCGACGACTTCCGGCCGATCGTGCGGGGCGCCGACGCCGTCATCCACCTCTCCTGGTTGTTCCAGCCCACCCATGAGCCGGAGGTCACATTCGAAAACAACGTCCTCGGTGCCATCCGCGTGTTCGAGGCCGTGGCCGAGGAACGGGTTCCGGCCCTCGTGTACGCCTCTTCGGTCGCGGCGTATTCGCCGGGGCCCTCCGACACCGGCGTCACCGAGGACTGGCCCACCCACGGCTGGCCCGGCGCCGCCTACCCGCGTGAGAAGGCGTATCTCGAGCGGTGGCTGGACGCGTACGAGCTGAACAACCCGGACATGCGGGTAGTGCGGATGCGTCCCGGCTTCATCTTCAAGCGGGAGTCGGCCACCGCGCAGCGTCGTTTGTTCGTCGGGCCCCTGCTGGCCGGCCGGCTGGTCCGGGGCGGGCTCATCCCGGCCGTTCCCCTCGTCGAGGATCTGCGTGCGCAGATTCTGCACACCACCGATGCGGCTGCGGCGTACGTCCAGGCGGTACTCAGGCCGGTGCGCGGTGCCTTCAACCTTGCGGCGGAACCGCCTGTCGATGGCGCCTACCTCGCCGAACTTTTCGGTGCCCGTCAGATTCCCCTTCCGCGGCCCGCGGTCCGCGGTGTTCTGTGGGCGGCGTGGCACACCCACGCGGTACCCGCCTCCCCCGGACTCCTCGACACCGTTCTGCAGTTGCCGATCATGGACACGACCAGAGCTCGGACGGAATTGGGGTGGCAGCCGCGCTACACGCCCCGGGAAACCCTCGAGGAATTTCTCGGTGGGTTGCGCGATGGTGCCGGGTTGCCCACGCCACCCCTGCACGGGGACACGGTAGGTGGTCGGCTCCGGGAATTCGCGACCGGAATCGGGCAGCGACCATGACCATCGACACCGCGACGCCGTACGTGAGTGACAAGGAAAGGACTGAGTAGTTGCCATGACGAATGACGCGGGAACGCCAGGCACGAGCAGTGAGTCCGAAAAGCCCTACGACCCGGCGGAAGACCCGGATTCGGACCCGGAGAATCTGCTGTCCGGCACACATCAACCGGATCAGGCCGAGGGCGAGGACGACGACCCGAGCTGACGCGGGTCTCGTTCCTACTCAGTCGAACACGCCGGCGAGGTCGAGAATCAGCAGAACGGCAATTGCCAGGAACACCGCGGCGATCGCACCGACTGCCACCATTGTCGCGATGCCCGTAGGCGGAAAGTGTCTGCCGGTCCGGGGCTCGGAGAACGACGTCCCCGAGGTCTGCGCCGCATCAGGTGGGGTCGAACCGGGGCTGACGCCACCCCCCGGCTCGAGATCGGGGGTCTCGGCCGGGTCCGGATCCGGGGGTTGAGCGGTCATGGCGACGATCCTCCCTGTCCTGATTCGACATTTCGCGAGCACGAGCCGCGCGTATCCTCGCCGAGTACCCGCCCGCGCACCGTCCACACGAGGACAGCACCCCGCCCGGCACTCATTGCGGTCCGCGATGTTTGACGAATTCGACGGCCACCTGCCGTTCCGGTGCCGCCGAATCGAGCTCACTCTCGGTGACCGTCACGCCGTCGGTCACCGTCTCCACGACGCGCCACCCGAAGGCCCCGCGGTCCGGCACGTTGCCCGCCGGAATTCTGGCCGCCACCGTGACGGCCAGCGCGGAATCCGAGGTCACGAACGAACACGTCAGATCCACATCGGAGACCACGGCGCCGATCAGCTCGGAGGCGATCTCATCGACCGCGAGCTTGATGTCGGCTACCTCGTCGGCACCGAAATCAGCGAGGGCAGCGAGTGTTTCGGCCACCGCCCTGATCACCGGAAGCTGATCGAACTCGGCCGTCACCCGTAATTCGACAGGTGAACCCGGCGCCGCTCGAAGCTTCCCGAATTCGCCGATCTCGGCCATCTGCACTCCACATTTCGGTCGCAGGTGCGTGGATCTTCGCGCAGCGTACCCAGCGATCGGAACCGCCAATCGGTTGAAAGCGCGCCGTGCGTGGACGTAGGGTTGATCGCGCGTGGTTGAGAACACAGCCGCACGCAGTCCGGACGCCACAGGATGCGCAATGGACGGAGGTTGTGCGCCCTGTACGTGGCATCGGGCCACCGACGCTTGCACTTGGTGTGTCCGCGCCGCGGAACGAAGAGACGCGCACGGACGCCCACAGATTGCATGCGATCGGAGGGTCATGAAATCTTCACGCAGCGTCAGCGCCGTGGCCGCACCGCACTGCGACCGGGGATCGCGTCTCGCGCACGACCACGAAATCGGTGTCGCGGTCGAAGCGGCCGCGCCCGGGGGCGCCACGATCGGCCGAATCTCGGGTGACATCGACGTGCTTGCCGCACCGTCGTTCGCGTTGGCGCTGGCCGACCTCGCGCAGGACGACGCCGCGCTCGTCATCGACATGACCGGCGTCGACTTCGTCGGAACCTCAGCGCTGTCGGTGCTCTCGACGTTCGCCGAGTCCGCGCGGCAGCGGCACATGACCTGGGCGCTTGCCGGCAACCGGGCGGTGCTGCGTCCCATTCAGGCCACCGGACTCGACACGAAGATCCCCACCTGGGACTCCGTACGCAAGGCTCTCGACTGGATAGATGCTCGCGGGCACGCATGACGACCGATCAGTGATGACTGTCTCGCTGACCTTCGTGGGGAACGCAACCGTTCTCCTCGGCTATGGCCCGATCACCGTGCTCACCGACCCCAATTTTCTGCACCGCGGCCAGCACGCCTATCTCGGTTACGGCCTGGTGTCGCGGCGCCTGAAGGACCCAGCCCTGCGGATCGACGAGTTACCGCCCCTCGATGTGATCGTCCTGTCCCACATGCACGGCGACCATTGGGACCGCACCGCCCAGAAAGACCTCGACCACGACCTCCCGGTCCTCACCACACCCCACGCCGCGAAGCGACTGGTGCGCCGCGGGTTCTCTCGGGCCTCCGGGCTACGGACGTGGCAATCGACCACCATCTCGAAGGACGACGTGCAGGTGACGGTGACATCCCTCCCCGGCCGCCACGCGCCCGGGTGGACGCATCGTCTGCTGCCGCCCGTGATGGGGACGATGCTGGAGTTCGGCCCGCGTTCGGGTTCGGTCGAACGTCGCCTGTACGTCTCCGGAGACACCCTCTTCGTGCAGGAACTGCAGGAGATTCCGAAGCGATTTCCTCCCGTCGACGGCGGCGTGCTGCACCTCGGTGGTACCCGTCTGCCAGCCGGACGCCGGCTACCGTTCGGGCTCACGGTGACGATGGACGCGCAGCAGGGCGCAGACACGGTCGAGCTACTCGATCTTCCCCGGGTAGTGCCCGTCCACTTCGACGACTACACCGTGTTCGCCTCGGCCCTGGGAGACTTTCGGGTCGAGATGGAGAAACGTTCGCTGGCCGAGCGCGTCGTCTACGTCGACCGCGGCGAGACCGTGACCATCTGATCGCCCTCCCTCGCCCTCGACACCGGGGAGCCTCACCGGTCCCCTGCCGGTCCTCCCGGCTCCTCCGAACGCTGGGCGGTGTCTTCGACGTCGACGGCCGTCTGCTTGTGGCCACCCGGGCCGATGTGCGCTTCGGCCCGCATCGTCTCGACCATGTGCGGGTAGTGCAGCTCGAACGCGGGACGCTCGGAGCGCACCCGCGGAATCTCGGTGAAGTTGTGCCGCGGCGGCGGGCAGGTGGTGGCCCACTCGAGCGAGTTGCCGTAACCCCACGGGTCGTCGACGGTGACGACCTCGCCGTACCGGTAGCTCTTGAAGACGTTCCACAGGAACGGCAGCGTGGAGATTCCCAGGACGAAAGCAAACACCGTGGAGATCATGTTGAGCGTGGTGAACCCGTCCGGCGGCAGATAGTCGGCGTACCGGCGCGGCATACCTTCAGCCCCGAGCCAGTGCTGCACGAGGAAAGTTCCGTGGAAGCCGATGAACGTGGTCCAGAAGTGCCACTTGCCGAGGCGCTCGTCCATCATCCGCCCGGTCATCTTCGGGAACCAGAAGTAGATGCCGGCGTAGGTGGCGAACACGATGGTGCCGAACAGCACGTAATGGAAATGAGCAACCACGAAGTAGCTGTCGGTGACGTGGAAGTCGAGCGGCGGGCTGGCGAGGATGACGCCGGTGAGACCACCGAAGAGGAACGTGATGATGAAGCCGACGGCGAAGAGCATCGGCGACTCGAAGGTCAGCTGCCCCTTCCACATGGTGCCGATCCAGTTGAAGAACTTCACCCCGGTGGGCACCGCGATAAGGAAGGTCATGAACGAGAAGAACGGCAGCAGCACCGCGCCGGTGGCGTACATGTGGTGCGCCCACACCGCGATCGACAGGGCCGCGATGGCCATGGTTGCGAAGACCAGGCCGTTGTAGCCGAAGATCGGCTTACGGCTGAACACGGGAAAAATTTCGGTCACGATGCCGAAGAACGGCAACGCGACGATATACACCTCGGGGTGCCCGAAGAACCAGAACAGGTGCTGCCACAAGATCGTGCCGCCGGTGGCCGGGTCGAAGACGTGGGCTCCGAGGTGCCGGTCTGCGGCCAGCCCCATGAGTGCGGCGGTGAGGATCGGGAAGGCAAGGAGCACAAGGATGCTGGTGATGAAGATGTTCCAGGTGAAGATCGGCATGCGGAACATGGTCATTCCGGGGCATCGTAGGCAGATCACCGTGGTGATCATGTTGACGCCACCGAGGATGGTGCCGAGCCCGGACAGCGCGAGGCCCATGATCCACAGGTCCGCCCCGAGCCCGGGAGAGTGTATGGCGGAGGTCAACGGCGAATACGCGGTCCAGCCGAAGTCCGCGGCGCCACCGGGAGTGATGAACCCCGCGAAGGCGATGAGGCCGCCGAAGAGGAAGGCCCAGTACGAGAAGGCATTCAGCCGGGGAAAGGCCACATCGGGGGCACCGATCTGCAGCGGCAGGATGTAATTGGCGAAGCCGAAGACGATCGGGGTGGCGTACAGCAGCAGCATGATCGTGCCGTGCATGGTGAACAGCTGGTTGTACTGCTCGTTCGACAAGAACTGCAGGCCGGGCACCGCGAGCTCGGCGCGAATCAGCATCGCCATCAATCCGCCGGCGAGGAAGAACCCGAAGGCGGTGACCAGGTACATCAAACCCAGCGTCTTCGGGTCCGTCGTCGAGATCATGTCGTAGATGAACGACCCTTTGCGGCGATAACGCGGCGGATAGGGCCTGCGGGCTTCGATCGGGCGCACACCAGTTGCCGTCATGTCCAACTCCACGGTCGACACTTTTGGACTACAGCGTAAACCCCATCCTCACAGGTCTGCAGGAATTGCGGTCGGCGGCGGCCACCCCTCCCGGCATGCGAGGAAGACGCGACAAAAACATTCTTAATTCCCTGTTTGAGGTGATGGCGGCGAGGTACACGGCGGGTAGACCGCGAACTACCGGTAACGCACCCGAAGGAGTAGGGCGATGACACGACCGACCTCAACCCGAAGCTCGATGACCGCCACACCCGTACAGATTGCGGCGCTGGTGGTCGGAGCGGTATTCCTCTTGGTGGGCATTCTCGGGTTCATCCCGGGCGTGACCACCGACTACGACATGATGGCCGTCGCCGGGCACGAGTCGCACGCCATGCTGCTGGGCATCTTCGAGGTGTCGATTCTGCACAACATCGTGCACATCCTGTTCGGCGTCGCAGGCATTGTCATGGCGCGCGCCGCCAACACGGCGAAGGCCTTCCTCGTCGGCGGCGGCGCGATCTACCTGGTCCTGTGGATTTACGGACTCCTCATCGACCAGGACAGCGCGGCCAACTTCGTCCCCGTGAACACTGCGGACAACTGGCTGCACTTCGCGCTGGGTGTCGGCATGATCGCGCTCGGCCTCCTGCTTCCCCGGCTGAGGTCGACCGGACACACCACCGCGGTCCCCCCGCGGTAACCCAGCCCGCGAGTTATCCCTCGATCGCCCGCCGCCACACCGGGCGGCGGGACTTCAACGAGAACAAAGGAGAACATCATGGCTACCGGAGAAACCGGATTCGACGACGTCAGCTACGACCTGGTATCCGTCCAATACCATTCGCTCAAGGCCGGTCACGACTACGGGCAATATGTGCGGGACGCCAAGAACGCCGGCCGCGACGACATCGCGTCGTTCTTCGAGCAGGTGATGGCGGAAGATTCCGACCGCGCACGCCGCTGCCACGAGTTCCTCAAGGACATGACCGGATCGTCGGACGCCGGCCCTGCAATGAGCTGAACGTTGGTGAGTACATGATCGACGCGCACATGCCGAGTGGGGATACCGAACCGGCGAAGCCGATGATCCGCTCTTCGGATCATCACAGCCGCCCGGTGGGCGACGAAGATCTTCCGGTGATCGACAGCCTCGAAGCGCTGACCGACATCGTCGCCTCCGACTCCGAGGTCTACCTGCGTCACTCCAAGGGGCCCAGGGCCGACGCGGTGGAGGGTCCCAGCAAGGATTACGAGGCCGAACTCACCCTGCCCGGCTTGTCGGTGACCACCATCTCCCCCGAGCCGTGGTGGCACCGGCCGGTCGAGGACTGGGTTGCGAGACGGATCCGCGAGTACGCCGAACTGTCTCAGCAGGAGGGCCGCTTCGCCTGGTTACTCAAAGGCCGAGTCGTCGGGCGGGGCCCGGATCACGAACCGCTGCTGACGGATATCCGGCCCTCTCGCCCGACTGAGCCATTCGGTTCTCGACGAAGCAGCGCACCGCTACCGGGAGCGCTTCGACGTGGGCCAAGATTCGACTGCCTGACATCAGAGGAGACTGCGATGGCATCCGAAACTCATCAAACACATCGACTGGGACATCTGGTTCGACAAGTTCGAGGACTCGTCCCTGGCGTTCCTGTACCAGGCGCACAAGGCCAGCGGCGAGGACAGCACCTTCTTCAAACTGGTGTCGCGGTGATGTCGGCCGGAACCGGAACGCCGTGACCGACACCCGAACCACCACCGACCACACCGAGATCCGGCGGTGGGTGGACCGACACGACGGAGCTCCGGCCAGAGTCGGCAACGCCGGCTCCCCGGAGACCGTCGTACTTCGGCTCGATTTCGCCGGCGGCGCTTCCGAGGAAGCCCTGGAACGCATCTCGTGGGACGACTGGTTCTCCGCGTTCGACCGGTTCGCACTCGCCTTCCGCTACCGCGATGCCGACGCCGGCGAGGACGGCACATTCTTCGAACTCGTCCCGCGTTGAGAGTGGGCCTCTCCGCTGCCCCTACCGTTGTCCGCGGCTCATCGGGGCAGTCCGGGGGTGTCGTGCAGTCGGCGGCGGGTTGTCAGGGGGTGGACGTCTGCTCGGCCAGAAAGGCGAGCCGGCGCAGACATTCGCGGTTGCGGGGATAGACGGCCACGTCCTGCACCGACCGCGGGATCCACTTCAGCGGTGGCGTCGCCACCTTCTCGTCCATCTCGAGGTGGCAACCGGAGCCTCTCGGCTCGAGCTGGAGGTGCACGACGGCTTTCGTCGCGGGCGTGGCCCGCGCCAGCAGCCGAAGCTCTCGCTCCTCGTCGACTTCCAGGACTTCCGTCGAGTCGTTGATGAGTACCGGCCAGACACCCACCGAATGGTGCAGCTGACTGCCCACGGCGGGCCACTCCGCGTTGACGGCGCGCATGCGAGACGCACCCACCACCCAGGACGGATACAACCACCCATTGGCGAGGACGGACCAGACGGCAGACACCGAAGCTGTTGTATCCCATTGAGCCTTGATGACGATCACTCCCTCGCGCTGGTGCATCGGTGACAGCCGCATACCCGGCGCCGGCGCCCGCGAAACCACCCGGGCTACGGCTGGCCGCGATCGTACCCGTGTGGTTTGCTCGACCACACGTGTGGATTTTCGAGGAGGTTCATCGTGGCAGATCCAGGGTCAGGATCCGGCACCACGGCGGCGTTGTTCGACGTCGACGGCACGCTGGTGGATTCGAATTACCTCCACGTCGATGCGTGGCAACGCGCGTTCGCCGAAGTCGGGCATCACATCGACGCGTGGCGGATACACCGCGCCATCGGCCTGGACTCGCAGTTGCTGCTCGACACCTTGCTGGGCGACGCCGCCGTCGACGTGGGTGATCGGGCGAAGGAGTTGCACAAGCAGTACTACCTGGATCTGCAGCCGAGTATGCGGCCACTCCCCGGTGCCCGCGAGCTGATCCGCGAGTTGCACCGTCGCGGCGTGCAGGTGGTGTTGGCGACCTCCGCACCCGAGGACGAACTCTCGGTGCTTCGTGCGGTTCTGGACGTGGATTCCTGCATCGCGCACACCACGTCCTCGGGCGATGTCGGACAGGCGAAACCGGATCCCGAAGTGGTGAAGACCGCACTGGAGCGATCGTCCACATCACCCGACACCGCGGTGATGGTCGGGGACGCAGTATGGGACGCCGAGGCGGCCACCGAGGCCGGGGTGCCGTTCATCGGTCTGCTCAGTGGCGGCATCTCCCGCGGGGAACTGCTCGACGCCGGCGCGAAAGAAGTGTACGACGACGCGCAAGCCCTTGCGGACGGACTCGAATCGAGTGCGCTCGCAAGTCTTTTCAAGCGGTAACCTCAGCCGTCGCCGGTACGTGCCGCGGCGCCCGTCTGCGCCGGCGATCAGTCCCGGTGCGAGGACCAGGCCGCGGCGATATCCGGGTACGAGGCGGCGATCTCGTCGACGCGTTCGTCGGTCGCGGTGTCTACTTCGGCGCGATGGCGCTGCGCCGTCACCAGCGGCCCGTCCGCCTGACCGGTGCCCGAACCGGGCGGGGCGTCGGCCTCCCACTCGTGGATCACCTCGTCGAGGCGCCGTGCCACGAAGGTTCTCTTGTCCTCACTCATCGTCACTCCGTTCCAGGTCGAACCGGCCCCGATCGTTTTCCGGCACCACAGTCCGGTAGTCCGGATGTTTGCGAATCCACTGCTGCACGTATGTGCATTCGGGAAGGACTCCCAGCCCACGGCTCCGGGCGTCGTCGAGTGTGTCCTCCACAAGCCGGCCCGCGTACCCCTTGCCCTCGAACGCGTCACCCACCTCTGTGTGGGTCAGGGTGAGCACACCGTCGCCCGCCGAATAGTCGATGAACCCGGCAACGTCACCGTCCGCGATCAGTTCATAACGGTTCCGCTGCGGATTGTCCTGCACCTGCGATGCCATCGCATTCCTTCCTCTTCGACAACCCTTCTGTACCCGGCGCCGCGGTCAGTTCCGCGCACCGATGCCCTGGCTGACCGCGAACTGCGCCTGGGATTCGGTGGCCAAGCCGATCGACACCAACGGGCGAGGGAACAGCAGGTCGGTGAGATAGGCGAGGCCGACTGCCCACCGGTTGACCGGCGAGGGCATGGCGAAGAGGTGATACAGCCTGGTCACCATCTTCGCGGGCAGTCCCGACAGCGGGATGCCAAGCGGGTTGGCCACTGCGAAGCCCGGACCCAGATCGACCACCAGGCCCATATCGCGGTGCGCATAGGGTTTCGCTTCGCCGACCCCGAGGCTGGCCGCGACGTTGCGGGCGAGTGTGCGCCCTTGACGGACCGCATGTTGCGCCGTCGGTGGTGTGATCGACCCCTGGTGGCGCGGATCCGGGACTGCCGCGGCGTCCCCGCCGGCGAAGACCCCGGGGTGTCCCTCGACGGACAGGTCCGCGGCGACCTTCAGCCTGCCCTTCTCGGTGGGCAGGCCGAGCGAGTCGACGAGAGGATTCGCGGTCACTCCGGTCACCCACGCGACCGTGCGGGTGGGGAGCACCGTGCCGTCGCTCAGTGTCACGCTGTTCTCGGTGAGCTCGGTCAGCGTCGTCTCGAGCCGCACCTCGATACCGCGCGACCGCAGCACGTCGAGCACCTGGGCACCGAGCTTCTCCCCCACTTCCGGCATCACCTTGTCGGCGGCGTCCAGGAGCACGAACCGGACCGCGGTCGGGTCGAGGCCCTGGCGGGCGGCCGCGCTGTCGGCCAGAGCGCGCAGTTGGGCAATCAACTCCGTCCCGGCGTAGGACGCGCCCACCACGACGAATGTCCGCCGCGCCCGCGCGTCCCGCGGATCGGTGTCGCGGCTGGCCATTTCGAGTTGGGTGAGGAGCTGGTCACGGAAGTACAGCGCCTCCGCGGGCGTTTTCAGTCCCCGGCCGTGGTCGAGGAGGCCCGGGATGTCGAACAGTCGCGTCACCGAGCCGGGCGTGAACACCAGCCGGTCCCACGACAGCACCTCCGCACCCGCCTCGCAATCGGTGACGTGCACGGTGCGATTGTCGAGGTCGATGGAATCGACAGCGCCCCGGACGAGTTCGACGCCGGGGAGCGCGTCCGACAGTGCGATGGTGACGAACCGGGCGTCCAGAATGCCGCCCGCCACCTCGGGCAGCAACGGGGTGTAGAGCATGTAGTCGTTGGGCGAGACCATGATGATGCGGGCGCCGGTGCCGCGCAGTGAGCGCCGAAGTCGCCGCGCACATTCGAATCCGGCGAAGCCGCTTCCCACCACGACGATCCGCGGCGGCCCTCCAGTTGATTCGTTGGCCATATAGGGGGCATTGCCCCACCCGGGGAATTCTGAAACACGAGCCGCCGGTCCGTGCGGGCCCGGTCCTCCTCGCCGGATTGACCCGGGCCCCCTCGGGGTACGCGTTCACCGCGACACCGACCGACAGGAGACGAAATGAGCACCATCACCGAGGCCGTGGACGTGTCCGTTCCAGTGACCACGGCATACAACCAGTGGACGCAGTTCGAAGAATTCCCTCGATTCATGGAGGGTGTCGACGAAATCCGTCAGATCGATCCGACACACGTCCATTGGGTCGTGTCGATCGCCGGGGTGAAACGCGAATTCGATGCCACCATCACCGAGCAGCACCCCGACGAACGGGTGGCATGGAAGTCCGATGACGGCCCCCATCACGCCGGGGTGATCACCTTTCACCGTCTGGACGACGACAAGACACGCGTGACGGCGCAGATGGACGTCGACCCCGACGGGTTCGTCGAGAACGTGGCCGACAAGCTGGGCGTGCTGGGCAAGAGAGTGAAAGGCGACATGGCCCGGTTCAAGGAGTTCATCGAGTCCCGTGGCACCGAGACCGATGCATGGCGCGGTGAGGTCGATCGCCCCGGCCCCTGAAGACCAGATCACCGACTACCGCGACCCGCGACGACGCCGCAAAGGACGAGAACATGAGTGCCGTATCGAAAGTGATGTACAAACCACTGGCCCTCGCCGCGAGTGTCGGCGGCGGAATACTGGCGGGGGCGGTGTTCGGCCAGGTGTGGAAGCGCGTGGCGGGTGAACCGGAGGCGCCGGACCCGAAGGATCTCTCCCGCACCGATCGCGAGGTATTCATCGCCGCCGCCGTGCAGGGCACGATTTTCGGTCTGGTCCGAGCTGCGGTCGACCGCGCAGGGGCGCGGGGATACCGCAAGCTCGCGCACGCGGACCCCCGCTAGTGCAACGCAATTGCTACAGAACACACCTAGGCTGACCCGATGCGCACACGATTCGCGGAGAACATCGACAGTCTCGCCGGTGACCTGGCTGCTATGTGCCGGCTCACCGTGACGGCGATGCGGGAGGCCAGTGGTGCGTTGCTGCAGGCGGACCTGGGGCTCGCCGAGCACGTCATCGACGTGAGCGGCGAGCTCGACGCAGCCGCGTCCCGCTGGGAACAGCGCGCGTTCTCACTGCTGGCGTTGCAGGCACCGGTCGCTCACGACCTCCGATTCATGGTGGGCGGTCTCCACATCTCCGCCGACCTGCATCGGATGGGTGGCCTCGCGGTGCACATCGCGAAGATCGTCCGCCGACGGCATCCGGAGCATGTCGTCCCGGACGAGGTGCTCGAGGTGTTCACCCGGATGGGTGCGGTCGCGGTGGCACAGGCCGAGGAAACCGAGCAGGTCCTGCAGCACCGCGACCCCGAGCGCGCCAGGGGTTTGTTGACCGCCGACGACACGATGGACGACCTGCATCGCGGACTCTTCGCGATCACGCAGGCCGAGGACTGGCCACACGGTGTCAAGGCTGCGGTCGACATCACCCTCCTCGGCCGGTTCTACGAAAGGTTCTGCGATCACACCGTCGAAATCGGCAGGCGGGTGATCTTCCTCGAGACCGGAGTCCTCCCCGACCAGGGCTAGCGGCAGATGCGGTTCGGAATCTGGGCTCATGGGTACGCCTCAACACATGAATCTCCCTTCCGGTCCGCGGGGCGCACGGCACGCGAAGATCGCCCTCGACGTCGATGGCGAGCATCGCACCCTCGAGGTCGACACGCGGACGACGTTGCTGGACGCCCTGCGGGAGCATCTGGGTGTGACGGCACCCAAGAAGGGATGCGATCACGGCCAATGCGGTTCGTGCACCGTGCTACTGGACGGTCGGCGGGCCACCACCTGCCTGACCTTCGCCGTCGCTCACGACGGTGCCCGCATCACCACGGCGAGCGGCCTGGCCGACGGCGACGAGCTGCACGCGATGCAGCAGGCATTCGTCGAGCAGGACGGGCTGCAGTGCGGCTACTGCACACCCGGTCAGGTCTGCTCCGCCGTCGGAATGCTCGACGAGTTCTGGGCGCAGCACCCGAGCAACGTCACCGAGGATCTGACGGCGCCGCCCGAGCTGACCGACGACGAGATCCGTGAACGGATGAGCGGGAACCTGTGCCGCTGCGGCGCGTACACGAATATTCTGGCCGCGATTCGTCAGGCGGCAGAGGCATGATCCCGTTCGACTACGAGCGGGCCACCGACGTCGACGGGGCCGTCGCCACCGTCACCGCGGACCCCGACGCGCGCTTCCTGGCCGGCGGCACCAACCTCGTGGATCATATGAAACTCGGTGTGGCGCAGCCGGGTCGACTGGTGGATGTCAGTGCGCTTCCCCTGGGCGACGTGGACGAACTCCCGGACGGCGGGCTCCGGATCGGTGCCACCGTCCGCAACAGCGATCTGGCCGCGCACGAACTCGTCCGTTCCCGGTACCCGATGCTGTCGAGGGCACTGCTGTCCGGCGCGTCGGGTCAGCTCCGCAATCTCGCCACCACCGCGGGCAACCTTCTCCAGCGCACTCGGTGCGTGTACTTCCAGGACATGACGACACCGTGCAACAAACGGGCACCGGGTACCGGCTGCTCTGCTCTCGGAGGGTATGCCCGCTACTCCGCCATCCTCGGTGCCTCCGAGCACTGCGTGGCCGTGCATCCGTCCGACATGGCCGTCGCGATGACCGCGCTGGACGCAGTGGTGGTCGTGCGGAGTGTCGACGGCGACCGGCGCATTCCCCTGGCCGAGTTCTATCGGCTCCCCGGGGACAGCCCCGACCGGGACACCGAGCTCACGCACGGTGAACTCGTCACCGCGGTGGAGCTTCCACCGCCGGTGCCGGCAAGCCGGTCGGCGTACCACAAGGTGCGTGACCGGGCGTCGTTCGCGTTCGCGCTCGTGTCCGTGGCCGCAGAACTGACGATCGAGAACGACCGCATCGGTTCCGCGCGGATCGCACTCGGCGGGGTGGCGCACCGACCGTGGCGCGCGGAGCGAGCCGAAGAAATGCTGAAGGGTTCCGCACCCACGGAGCAGACTTTCGCGGCGGCGGCCGACGCCGAACTGTCCGCGGTGAGCCCCCTGCCGGGAAACGAGTTCAAGGTGACCCTCACCAGACGCGTCCTGTCCGCGACGCTCCGTTCCCTCACCGAGGAGGCACGCTGATGGCGTTGCTCGAACCGAGGGTCGTCGGGACGCCCACCGAGCGCCTCGATGGTCACGACAAGGTGACCGGTGCGGCGCGGTATGCCTTCGAGCACGCAGTGCCGAATCCGACGTATCTGCATCCCGTCCTGTCGAGCATCGCCCGCGGGAAGGTCACCGCCATGGATGCAGGGGACGCGCAGGCCGTGGACGGGGTGGTCACCATACTGACGGTATTCGATGCGCCGCGGCTTTCGGACACCTCCGACGGTGAACTCGCGATCCTGCAGGACCCCGAGGTCCACTTCCGGGGTCAGTTCCTCGGCGCGGTGGTCGCGGAGTCGCCCGAAGCTGCCCGTCAGGCTGCCGACCTGATCCGAGTCGAGTACGACGTGCGTGACCACGACACCGACTTCCGCGCCGACCGGAGCGACTTCTACGCCCCGGAAACAGTGAATGGCGGGTTTCCCACCGACACGCGAAGCGGTGATGTGGAGGCGGCGTTGACCGCCGCCCCACGGACGGTCGACCAGGTGTACTCCACGGCCATGGAGCACAACAATCCGATGGAGCCGCACACCACGATCGCCCAGTGGCGGCCGGGCGGACCGGGCCCCGTCCTGACACTGCACGATTCGACGCAGGGCGTTCATTCGGTCCGGAAGACGTTGGCACCGGTGTTCGGTCTCGAACCGGAGGACATCCGGGTCATCGCACCACACGTCGGCGGCGGCTTCGGATCGAAGGGGTTGCCTCACGCGCACAACGTTCTGGTAGCGCTGGCGGCGCAGAAGGTACCCGGCCGGCCGGTCAAGTTCGCGGTCACCCGGCAGCAGATGTTCGCGCTGTCCGCCTACCGAGCCCCGACGCTGCAGCACATCCGGCTCGGCGCGGACACCGACGGTCACCTGACCGCCGTCTCCCACGAGGTGCTCACCCAGTCCGCCAGGATCAAGGAATTCGCCGAGCAGGCGGCGGTGCCGTCGCGGATGATGTATTCCTCCCCCGCCCGGTACACCTCCCATCGCCTCGTCGCCCTCGACCTGCCCGCACCGTCCTGGATGCGGGCCCCGGGCGAGACCCCCGGAATGTTCGCGGCCGAAGTCGCGATGGACGAACTCGCCGAGGTATGCGGAATCGACCCGATCGAACTGCGCATCAGAAACGAACCGGCCACCGACCCGGAGTCCGGTCACCCGTGGTCGGGCCGGCGCCTCGTCGATTGCCTCCGCGAAGGCGCCGACCGTTTCGGCTGGGCCGACCGGGACACCAAAGCCGGGACTCGCTCCGGCTCGGACTGGTCGGTCGGGTACGGAGTGGCGGCCGCGACCTACCCGGCGAACACGTCACCGGGGTCGGTTGCGCGCATTCGCTACGAGGGCGACAGGTACCGGGTGCAGATCGGGTCCGTCGACATCGGCACCGGAACGTGGACCGCCCTCACCCAGATCGCGGCCGATGCCCTCGGCTGTCCTCTCGACGCGATCGACCTGGAGATCGGCGACAGCGACCTACCGTCCGCCACGGTGGCCGGAGGTTCCACGGGTATCAGTTCCTGGGGCAGTGCCGTCATCGCCGCGGCCCGGGCGTTCCGCGACACACACGGCACGGCGCCGCACCCGGGGGCGGAAGCGAGTGCGGAGACACCGGGTAACCCCGACGCCGAAAAGTTCGCACTCCATTCGTTCGGCGCTCATTTCGTGGAGGCGCACGTCCATCGCGACACCTGTGAGATTCGGGTGGATCGGATGCTCGGTGTGTTCGCCATCGGACGGGTCGTCAATGCGCGGACGGTCCGCTCCCAACTCATCGGCGGCATGACGATGGGAGTGTCGATGGCCCTGCACGAGGAAAGCGTCGGGGATCCCCGTTTCGGCCACATCGTCAACCACGACCTCGCGAGCTACCACATCGCCGCGCACGCCGACATCCGCTACCTCGACGCCGTCTGCCTCGAAGATGTCGACGAGCACGCCAATCCGATCGGCTCGAAAGGCGCCGGGGAGATCGGGATCGTCGGTGCCGCCGCTGCCGTGGCGAACGCGGTGCGCAGCGCCACCGGGATCCGGGTCAGGGCGGTACCGATCCACCTCGACGATTTGTTGCACGACTGACCGCGGCGCGACTACTCGATTCGCCGCCACGCGTGCTCGAGGGAGGCCCGCAGACGACTTTTCACCGCGCGAATCCGCTGCAGATCAGAGCTGCGCGGCGCCAGTGCTGCGAGGACGAGTTCCAGGAAACGCTCCCGCTCGACGCCGAAACGTTCCATCAGGTCCGCCGCGGCCGCACCGCCGAACGGGGCCCACTGAATGGCGAAGACCGCCATCCAGCGGCCGTCCGAACTCAGCGAATGGGTCCGCTCGAGCCACTCACACCGGCCGAGCCAGAAGCGGATCCACTCGGCGTCGTACTTCTCGCCGGGCTCGACCGCAGGACGCGTCTGCATGGGTCAGCCTTCGCTGGAGTGCCGGATCGCGAACACGGGTAGCTGCTCGGCCGCTGCCGCCGGCCGGAACTCGACACGGACGGGTTGCTGGGAGGAAGAGGCAGGGACCTCGCCGTCGATCCAGGTGTACACCCAGGGGCCTTCGTCGAGTTCCACGATCGCGATCGTGCAGGGGGCGGTGGCACGATCCCGGCCGCGCCGTTCACGTTCGACCGATTTGGACGAGACGATCGAACCGACACCACACGAGGGCACCTGTTCGAAATCGGAACCCTGGCACGTCGAGCACGTGGCCATCAGCGGTGCGAGCAGGGTCGTGCAGCTGCGGCAGCGTTGGATCATCAGCGCGCACGCCTTCGCGAGCGCATGCCCGCGGCTGTGTCGTTCCGGGCTCATACCGTCACCCGCCCGGCGAAGGTGAGACCTACCGTCGGCGTCACGGACGCGAAAGGTAACGGCCTGCTGTGCGGTGTCCCCCGACCCACCATGCCGAACAACCTCCGTTTCCCCCCGCTTCGGAGTCGGCACCCGTCGGTCGGGTGAGGCCGCCGAAGGATCGGGGGCCGAGCGCGGTGGGAGTCGGGCTTTCGGTGTGTTCGCGGTGTAGGGGACATTGGGGGCCTCGGGGGTGGTACCGACTGAAAGGGGGACGCGTATGAGCTTGACCCGTGCCGCCGGAAAGTACAGCGGCCGATCGACCCGGGCACATACCTGTTTCGCCCCCCGCGACGCGTCCCCCCGTCCCGGCCGTGCAGTTGTCAGACGTGCCGATCCTGCGCGTGCTCCACGACCCACGCCGCGATCTGGGTGCGGGAGGTGAAGCCGAGTTTTGCCAGAATGTGCTCGACGTGTCCCTGGGCGGTGCGTTGCGAGATGACCAGGGTGGCGGCGATCGCCTTGTTGGTCAGCCCGTCGGCGACGAGTTCGGCCACCTGCCATTCGCGGCGCGTCAGGGCGGTGTGCGATTGATCGGTGTTCGGATTCGTGCGCTGCTTCGTCCCCAGCACAGCCGCTGCAGCCTCCTCGAGGCAGGTGTTCATTCCCTGATGGAAGGCGGTCTCGAACGCGCGGTCACCGATGTCCCGTCGCGCCTGTTCGGCGCAGTCGAGATGATGGATGCGCTGGTTCGGATAGACCGTGTTCGGATTGCCGACCGCATGCGCCAGCGCGTGCGCGGCCCCCATCAGTTCGGCCGCGTGGTGGCTGTCTCCCCTACCCACTGCGATCCAGCCCAGCACTTCCAGGCATCCCGCAGCACTGATGCGGTCGTCGACCATCCCGGCCAGTTGCAGACCCTGTTTCAGCAGACCCTCCGCGCCCTCGAAGTCGCGGTGCTGCCACGCCGACATACCTGCCGCCCACAGTGACCAACTGCGATACACCGACTCGCCGTGCGCTTCGGTGAGGGCGAGTATCTCGCGCTGACACTGTGCGGACCGATCCGGATCGGTCGAACCGGTCGCCAGCGCGAGTCCGAGAAGCCCCCAGATCAGGTGCAGCAGATTGTCGTCGGTGCGGAACACGGCCAACGCGGCCTCGTAATTTGCCCGGGCCGCGTCGAGATGTCCGCCGAACATCGCGCGACCACCTTCGGCGTGAGCAATCAGTGCGTGTGAGATCGGGTCGGCGACCCCCTGGGCGAGTGCATGAGCCTCCTCGATCGCCGCGGACGAGGCCTCGACGTCGCTGTCGAGTTCGGACAACATGACCGCGACGTAGAGGGCGCGGATCCGTTCCTCCGCGGAACCGGCGCCGCGGACAGCCAGCAGTTGGTCGATCCAGCGTCTGCCCTCCCTCAGCAGTCCCCGCGACCGCCAGAACGGGTACAGGGCTGCGGCCATGCGGAGCCCCGCCGCCGCTTCCTTCGGTGACGTCAGGCAGAAATGCAGGGCGGCTCGCAAGTTCGGTTGCTCGGCGTCCAGGCGCTGAATCCACCCGACCTGCCGGGCGCTGACCCACTCGGACCGCGCCTGCACCGCCAATTGCTCGTAGAAATTCCGGTGCCGGCGCAGGAGTGACGCGAACTCCGAGGTCTCCTGCAACTTCTCGCGGCCGTACTCGCGGAGAGTCTCGAGAAGTCGGTAGCGCACCGCGCCCCTGGCCTCTTCCCGGATCAGGATCGACTTGTCGATGAGCGAGGCGACCACGTCGACGACCTCGGCGGGGCGCAATGATCCTGAACAGATCTTCTCGACCGCGTCCAATTCGAAGCCCCCGGCGAAGACGGCGAGCCTTCCCCACAGTTCCCGTTCCTGCGGGGTGCACAGTTCGTGGCTCCAGTCGATACACCACAGGAGCGTCTGCTGGCGTGCGGGCGCGCCGCGGCATCCGGTCGTGAGCAGCTGATAGCGGTCCGTCAGCCGCTGAAGGATTTGTTCGACCGACATCACCCGGAGTCGCACTGCGGCCAGTTCGATCGCCAATGGCAGACCGTCGAGTTGCTGACAGATCTGCACGACCGCAACGTGGTTGTCCTCGGTGAGATGGAATCCGGGGACGGCCGCGGCGGCGCGCTCGGCGAACAGTGCGACCGACTCGTACTGGGCGAGGGCCTTCACCGATGCGGGATGACCCGAGTGGGGCAGGGTGAGCGGTGGCACCCGGACGGTGGCCTCGCCCGGGATTCCGAGTGGTTCCCGGCTGGTGGCGAGGATCCGCAAATCGGGGCAGCTTCGCAGCAAGAACTCGGTCAGGCCGGCGACGGCGTCCACGAGATGTTCGCAGTTGTCGAGGACCAGCAGCACGCACCGTGGCTCCAGGAACTCCCGCAATACCACCTCGGGTGCCTCGGATTGCTGCTCACGCAGCTTCAGAGCTGCCACCACGGCACCGACTACCAGGGCGTCTTCCTCGAGTTCGCCCAGTTCGACCAGCCACACGCCGTCCTCGAATGCCCGACTCGAATCGAGCGCAACTCGCAGGGCCAGCCTGGTCTTGCCGACTCCTCCGATTCCGGTGAGTGTGACCAGGCGTGAGGTGGCCAGCAGGCCGCGCGCTTCTGCGATCTCTCGACGCCGACCGACGAAACTCGTCAGCTCGTGAGGCAGATTCCCCACCTTGATCTTCGCTGCGGGCTGCATGAAGCCGTCACTCTCATTTCACGCCCCCTGGAACAACGGTACAGCGACGCTCGTCCTGCACCGAGTTTTCGCACAACGGAGGGTCAACGGGTCCACCGGGTCGGTGCCCAGCGACCGGCGTAGGAGCGGATGCGGTGGCTTCCCCGAGGACCGGGACGGCGAGGGCCGGGGTCGGTCAGGCTGTGCGGGATAATGGTGACTCGGCGCCCTTCCACCGTGTACTGGGCGCCCGTGACGAACATCGCGGCAGGCGCTGTGAGGTACGACGCGACGGTGGCGGCTTCCCGGTCGTCGCGGCCCGGGGACGGGAACGCGGGATCCGCGGCGGGGACGACGACGGAATTGACGGTGACGGAGTACCGCGACAACTCGGCGGCGAGGAGACCGGTCAGTCCGCCGAGCGACGACGCCGAGGCGGTGATGTTCACGATGCGGCCACCTTGCCCGCCGGCGATCATGTACCGGACACCGCGTTGTATGCATTCGACGGCTGTGCTGCCCGGGCAGCTGACGAGGACACCGATTCCGCCGAGTTCCCGGGCGAACTCGTCGACCGCGGTGGCCGAGTGGGGTAGCTCGGCGAGGTCCATCTTCCGCACCACCGCGCGCACCGACCTGGCCCTCACCTCGCGGGCCGTGGCCTCCGCGCGGTCTCGTTCCGTGGCGTATGCCAGCCCGAGGTGGAAACCATCGTCCGCGAGTGCCAGTGCGACGGCCCGGCCGATCCCCGAGTCCGATCCCGTCACGACGGCATTGAGTGCGCTGGCATGCATAATTTTGGGTACCCGTGGTTTCCGGGGCTCAAACTCCGCGCTGTCCGGACGCCGTTCAGGCAGAACACAATCCGATGACGATCGCGCATATCTCCGCCCGGAGTGGGCTGGTCGGTCAGCAGTTGCTCGGTGCCGGATCGCCCCGGAACCGCGCGTCCAGGTAATCCAGGGCGGTGGGAAGTCCCAGGACCGCCGTCGACAGGTGGTCGGGACTCGGGAAGAGTTCCGACTGCACCCGAACACCGGCCGCGCAGTACCGTGCGATTGTCGTCTCGATCGAATCGACGGGGATAAGCACGTCGGTCGGGCTGTGCCATTCGAAGATCGGCGCGGTCGGCACACCGGGATACAGCTCGACACTGTTCTCGTCGAGTACTTCCCACGCCTGCGGGCTGCTCATGAGGTCTGTGGTCTTGGCCACCTCGGTCGCACTGCGACCGGCCCCCGCCGCGAGGATGCCGTTGGTGCACGCATTCGCCATATCGCTGCGCATGGCCAGACCACGATCGTTCAGCTGCTCACTGATCGGCAGCCGGTCCGGATACTCCCGTTCGAGGCCGAGCGCCGCCGCCATCGCCAGGCCGAACGCGGGATGCGGCTGCATACCCAGGCCGTTGGCCATCTTCCCGATGTTCATCGGTACACCACCCTCGGCGACCCCGACGATGTTCAGCTCCGGGGCATACTCCGGCGCGAGAACCGCAGCCCAGGCCGACGCCATGCCGCCCCCGGAGTAGCCGGCCAGCGCGACAGGGCTCTGCGCGACGTTCAGTTCCGGAACACGCTGCACGGCGCGAATACCGTCGAGGGTGATGAACCCGCCGAGCTTGGCCGCGCCGTAGGCACTGTTGGGTCCCAGGTGGTCGGGAAGGGCGACCGTCCAGCCCCGCTGCAGTGCGAGATTCAGCGCCGGCGCCTCCTTGATCTGAAGGTCCGGGTCGTTGGTGTAGAGGGTGCGTGACGGCGCGCACCGCGGTCCGAGCGCGTTGATGATGTGCTGGTAGGACAGCAGCGGACCGTTCACCGGCCGGGTGTGCGGTACCAGCACGGTGCTGACCGAGGAGATCGGGCGGCCCTGCGAATTGGTGGTGCGGTACTTCACCTGCCAGACATCGGTGTCGGGGAACGCGAGCAGCGGAGGCATGGGCCGGGTGGCGATCGGCTGCCCGGCCGCGGCGGACTCGAGATTCGACGGCTGCACGTAGAAGGGATCCGTCTCGGAGGCAGGGTAGATCGGTGCTGCGGCGGCCACACCTCCCGCGCCGGCCACGGCGACGCACGCGGTGAAGACCGCGCACAGGGCGCGTGCTGACAGGCCCTTGCTGGGTGAGCGCCCCATATCGCCTCCTGGAATCGAGTTCGAGTGTGACCGAGTTCCCCGGTGTTATCGGTATCCGGGCCGGTCCGTTACGTCACTGCAATCGGACCGGGCCCACCGGTCACAGCCGGGCCGCGGGCACGCATCGGCTCAGGGCAGATCGAGATACTCCTCGAGCACCGGCCCGATGACCGCAAGGACCTCCGGCTCGATCATCTGGTTGTGCTCGCACTCGAGCTTCACTTCCCGGATTCGTCCGCCCACCCACTGCGCCCACTCCTCGGGTGAGTGCTCCGCAGGTGACGACGCCGCCGTGAAGAACAGCAGATCCCCGTCGAACTGCTGCGGACGGAACCCGCTCATCAGTCTCGACGAGTTCGTGAATCCGAGGCTGATGCGCTCGAGGTGTTGTGGGGTGATCCCCGTCTTCTGCCCGAACGCCTCGTCGAGCAGTTCGACGGCGCGCTCGTAGGTGAGTTCTCCGTCCTCGCCCTCGGACTCGAGGTCGAGCCCGAGACCGTGCAGCAACTCGGACACGGTGAGGCTGTCCGGGGTGGCGTCGGCGTCACCGACCACGTAACTGTCCATCAGGGCGAGGGTGGCGACGGATTCGCCCTCCCGCCGCAATTCCACCGCGATGGCCTGCGCGATGATGCCGCCGAGGGACCACCCGAGCAGGTGGTACGGCCCGGAACTCTGGATGCTCCGCATTTCGAGCACGTAGTGGTGGGCGAGCTCCTCGATCGAGTCGAAGGTCGGTCCGCCGCTGATGCTCGGCAACTGCAGGCCGTAGACGGGACGGTCCTGCGACAGGTGTTGCAGCAACCCGGCGTAACCCCACGAGAGCCCGATCCCGGGATGGATGCAGAACAGTGGCGGTGTCTCCCCCGTCGGTCGCAGCGGAATCACCACACGCAGCGCCTCGTCGACGGCCGACTCGCCGCCGCCGTCCGTCTCGATCCGGCGCGCCAGTCCCGCCGGTGTCGGATCGAGGAACATCGACTGCAGCGGGATCCGCCGGCCGAGGCGTTCCTGGAGAACGGTGATGACGCGGGTGGCGACGATCGAGTTGCCGCCGAGGTCGAAGAAGCTGTCCGCCGTCCCGACCCGATCGACTCCGAGTACCTCCGCGAACGCCTCCACGACGACGCGTTCGGTTTCGGTGTCGGGTGCGCGGAATGCGGCCGCGGTAGTGCCGAACTCCGGCGCCGGCAACGCCTTGCGGTCGAGCTTGCCCACCGGGGTCATCGGCACCTGATCGAGCACCACCACGGCCGAGGGAACCATATGGGCGGGCAGTCGCTCGGCCGCGTAGGTGCGCAGTTCCGCGGGATCGAGGTCGTGGCCGTCGACGGCACGCACGTAGGCCGCGAGCAGGGTGTCTCCGGACGGCCCGGTGTGCCCGATCGTGGCCGCGAAGGCCACCGCCGGATGACGGGCGAGAATCGCGTCGATCTCACCGAGTTCGATGCGGAAGCCCCGCACCTTCACCTGGAAGTCGGTGCGCCCGATGTACTCGACAGTGTGATCCCCGCGCCACCGCACCACGTCACCTGTCCGGTACATGCGCCGTCCGGGCTCGCCGAACGGGCAGGCCAGGAACCGTTCCGAGGTAAGGGCCGCGCGCTTGTGGTACCCCCGCGCCAATCCGGGCCCGGCGATGTACAGCTCACCGGGGACGCCCGCCGGAACGGGTTGGAGCCGCTCGTCCAGTACCAGGTACTCGAAGCCGATGGCGGGAGCACCGATGTTGACCACCCCACCGGGTCGCATCGGGGCGCTGACACTGGCCTGGATGCTCGTTTCCGTCGGACCGTACCCGTTGTGCATGCGGCGGTGGCGGCCCCAGACCTCGACCAGCTCGGGCGGGCACGCCTCGCCGGCCACGGCCAGCATCCGCAGCGTGTCGAGGTCACGATCCTCCATCGAGGACAGCGCGGTGGGAGTGATGAACGCGTGAGTCACCTGTTCCCTGCGCAGCAGTTCCGCGAGTTCGCCGCCGCCGAAGATGGTCGGCGGGATGATCAGCAGCCGAGCCGAGGCGCCGAACGCCATCATCAGCTCGAACACCGAGGCGTCGAAGCTCGGCGACGCCAGGTGCGACACCGTCGAGTCGAGGGTGACCAGGAAACGCTCGTGCTCTTCCGCGGTGAGGTTGGCGATGCCCCGATGGGTGACGATGACGCCCTTGGGCTTGCCCGTCGAACCCGAGGTGTAGATCAGGTACGCGGGATGCCCGAGGTGGAGGGGTCGCGTCCGGTCGGCGTCGGTGATCGGCTCGGAGGACACCACTGCCACCTGCTCCGCGAATTCCTCGTCGTCGAGCACCAGCCACGGGACGGATTCCGGCAGATTGTCCCGACGCTCGGCAACGGTGATACCGACCGATGCCCGGCAGTCGGTGAGCATGTATTCGATGCGATCACGGGGATACGTCGGATCGACGGGCACGAACGCCGCGCCGGACTTGGCCACCGACCAGATCGACACCACCTCTTCGATGGAGCGCGGCATGCCCAGTGCGACGAACGTTTCCGGGCCCACACCGTGAGCCCTCAGGACCCGGGCCAGTCGGTTGGACCATTCGTCGAGTTCGCGGTAGCTGACGTGACGGTCCTCGAAGGTGAGGGCTGTCGCCTCGGGGGCGACGGCCGCCGCGGCGGCGAGGATGTCGGGCCACAGCTCGGGTCGGACCTCCGGCTTGCCGCGGGCGGGTGCCAACTCCTCCTGCTCCGCCTCGTCGAGGATGGGCAGGGTGCTGATGGACTGCTCCGGGTCGGCGGTGGCGGCAGCGAGGACGCGGACGAACCGGTCGGCGATCCTGCGGGCGGTTTCCTCATCGAAGAGCGACACCGCGAAGTCGAGGCCACCGCTGATCCCGGCGGGTGCACCGGTCGAATCGAACTGCTCGGCGAGGATGACCTCGAGGTCTTCCTTGACCACCCTCGTCTCGAGATCCACGCCCTCGACCCGCAGGTCCGGCAGCTCGAGCGACGCGCGCTCATTGTTCTGGAACTCGAGAGCCACCTGGAACAGCGGTGAGTAGGACGTGGACCTCCTCGGGTTCAACTCCTCCACCAACCGTTCGAATGGCAGGTCCGAGTGCGCGAACGCGGCGAGATCGCTTTCGCGGATCTGACGGACCAGCTCGGTGAACGTCGTCGCGGGATCGATGCGACTCCGCAGGACAAGCGTGTTGACGAACATGCCGACCATGTCGTCGAGAGCGGTTTCCCCGCGGCCGGCGACCGGTGTCCCGATGACGACGTCATCGGTGCTGCCCAGGCGAGCCAGGAGTACCACGAGGGCGGCATGGACCGCCATGAACATGGTGACGTTGTTCTCCCGGGCGAGCGCTGTCAACCGCCGGTGCAGGTCGGCGTCGATTGCGAACTCCACCCGATCGCCTTCGACACTCTGCTGAATCGGGCGTGGCCGGTCGGTCGGCAACTGGATGACGTCCGGCAGTCCGGCGAGAGTCTGCGACCAGAAGCGGAGCTGACGGTTGATCAGCGACGCCGGGTCGTCCTCCGACCCGAGCACGGCGTGCTGCCACAGGGTGTAGTCGGCGTACTGCACCTGCAGCGGCGCCCAGTGCGGACCGTCTCCGTCGAGACGCGCGCCGTACGCGACCATGACGTCCCTCGCCAACGGGGCGAGGGAGAACCCGTCCGCACAGATGTGATGAACCACGATCGTGAGGACGTGATGGTCGGGCTCGGTCCGGAAGAGGGCGGCGCGCACGGGTAGGTCGGTGCTGACGTCGAATCCGCGGGACACCAGGTCCCGCATGCGCGCCGGGAGCTCCTCCGCGGTCACCGTGGCGGTCGTGAATTCCGGCCGGACCAGTTCCGCCGGAAGTATCCGCTGGGTCGGTTCGTTGCCGACGGTCGGGAACACCGTGCGCAGCGTCTCGTGCCGCTCGAGCACGTCCGACATGGCCAGCCGCAGCGCTTCCTCGTCGAGCCGTCCGGTGAGCCGCACCGCGAGCGGAATGTTGTAGGCGGGCGACGACGGATCGAACTGGTTGAGGAACCACATCCGCTTCTGCGCCAGGGACAACGGAATCAGCTCGGGTCGCTCGGCCGGGGCGAGCGGTGGGCGGGCACCCCCGCCGGGAACGGAACCCTCGCCGATCCGCTCGGCGAGCGATCGCACGTCGGGCGCTTCGAACAGTGCCCGAACTCCGATGTCGGTGTCGAGCGCATCACGGAGCCGGGCGGTGACGCGGGTCGCGACGAGGGAGTTGCCACCGAGGTCGAAGAAGTTGTCGTCGACGCCAATCCGCTCGAGTCCGAGGACATCGGCGAAGATGTCCGCGATCGTCCGCTCGAGGTCGGTGGACGGCGCGCGGAACTCCTTGGTGTGGACGTTGAGCTCCGGCGCCGGGAGCGCCGAACGATCCAGTTTGCCCACCGGTGTCAGCGGGATCTCGTCGAGGAACATGATGCTCGACGGCACCATGTGCGCGGGAAGCCGTGTGGACAGGTGCGCCGTCAAAGCGGCCGGGTCGACCCCGCCTTCCGTCAGAGGCAGCAGGTAGGTGACCAGAACGGTGTCCCCGGACGGCCCGGGCACGCCGAGCGTGGCCGAGAAACTGACGCCCGGGAAGGTGGCGACCTCGGCGTCGATCTCGCCGAGTTCGATGCGGAAGCCGCGGATCTTGACCTGGAAGTCGCTGCGCCCCACGTACTCGACCGAGTGGTCGGCACGCCAGCGGACGATGTCGCCGGTGCGGTACATCCGCTCCCCCGGCTCACCGTACGGGTTGGCGAGGAAGCGATGGCTACTGAGCGCGGGCCGCTGGTGGTAGCCCCGCGCCAGGCCGGCGCCGGTGATGTACAGCTCGCCGGGCACACCCACCGCGACGGGCTGGAGCCGGGCGTCGAGGACCAGCTCCTCGACACCGCGGATGGGTCCGCCGATCGTGATCGGCTCGCCCACCGCCAACGGGTCGCTGATGTTGGCCATCACGGTGGTCTCCGTGGGGCCGTACCCGTTGAACAGGTTGTGGCCGGGGGCCCACCGCGTCACCAGTTCCGGCGGGCATGCTTCCCCACCGACGGTCACGTGCTGGAACTCGTCGAGATCCGTGGGATCGACCGTGGCCAGAGCAGCCGTGGTCACGAAGGCGTGCGTGACGTGTTCGGCACGGATCAGTTCGGCCAGCTCGGCACCGCCGTAGACGGTCGGTGGGGCGATCACCATGGTTGCGCCGACGCCGAAGGCCTGCAGGTACTCGAAGATCGACCCGTCGAAGCTCGGAGTGGAGAAGTGCAGCGTGCGCGATGTCTGGGTGGCCCCCAATCGCTGACGCTGATCCTCGGCGAAGTTGTCGAGTCCCTCGTGCGTGACCACGACACCCTTCGGTTTACCCGTCGAACCCGACGTGTACACGATGTACGCAGCGTTGTCGAGGCTGATCGGCGACTTCCGATCCGAATCCGCCACGGGCAGAGCCGGTTTCGCCTGGCACGCCTTCTCGAACTTCGGGGAGTCGAGCAGCAGCCACGGCACCGTGTCGGGGAGGTCCTTCTCGTAGGCCGTCGTGGTGAGTCCGATGGTGGCACCGGAATCGGTGAGCATGTGCTCGATGCGGTCGATCGGGTAGTTGGGGTCGACCGGGACGAAGGCTGCGCCCGTCTTGGCCACCGCCCAGACAGCGAGAACGGACTCGATGGACCGGGGAATTCCCAGCGCCACGAACGCCTCCGGGCCCGCGCCGCGCGCGATCAGAACCCGCGCCAACTGATTCGAACGCTCGTTCAGTTCGCGGTAGGACACGTTCCGGCCCTCGAAGGTGAGCGCCGTGCGGTTCGGATCGAGCGCGGCAGCGTCCTCGAAGATCTGCGGGAGGGTCCGGACCGAGAAACCGGGGCGCCCCCGCACCGGAGCGAACTCGGCGAGTTCGGACTCGGTGAGCAACTGCATGTGCGCCAGGGGGATCTCGGGCCGATCGGCGATCGCGGCGAGCACTCGCTGCAGGCGATCCGCGATCTCGTCGATCGCGCGCTCCTCGAACACCTCCGGCAAGTACTCGAATTTCAGGTTCAGTCGCTCGTCACCGGACGCAACCACGGCAAGCGGATAGTGCGCCGAGTCCTTGCCCCCGATTCCGGTGACGAACATGCCCGCGATATCGGTGTGCTCGGTCAGCCCGTCTTTGTCCACCGGATACGACTCGAACACGGTCAGCGTGTCGAAGCCCGCCCCGAGCCCGGCCACCGACTGGATGTCGGTGAGCCCCACGTAATGGTGATCGAGCAGTGCCGCCTGCTCGCTCTGGACACGGGTGAGCAGCTCTCCCAACGGTTCCCGGGGGTTCAGCGCCACCCGGACCGGCAGGGTGTTGATGAACAGACCCACCATCGATTCGATGCCGGGGATCTCCGGCGGCCGGCCCGACACGGTTCCGCCGAACACCACATCGGTGCGTCCGATCAGTCCACCGAGCACGATGCCCCACGCCGTCTGCACGACCGTGTTGAGGGTCAGTCCGCGCTCACGGCTCAGCTCACGCAGGCGGGTGGTCTGTTCCTCCGACAGGGTGAAGGCGGTTTCCTCGGCCATCGCCGAATGCGCTTCGGCCCGGTCCATCGGCGCGAGCAGCGTCGGTTCGTCCACTCCGTCGAGAGCGGCGCGCCACGCCGCGAGTGACTCGGTGATGTCGTGGCGTCGCATCCACGACAGGTAGTCGCGGTACGAGTGCACCCGGGGCAGCAGGCTGCCGTCGGCGTCGGTGGCGTACAGGGTGAGCAGGTCACGGATGACCAGTGGCGTCGACCAGCCGTCGAGCAGGATGTGGTGATTGGTCAGGACCAGCCGGTAGTCCTGGCCCGTCAGCCGGATCAGCGCGAGCCGCAGCAGCGGTGCCTGCGACATGTCGAACTTGACCGCCCGGTCTCGCTCCAGGATCCGGTCGTATTCCCGCTCGGTCTCGGCCGGTTCCAGACCCGAGAGGTCGAACTCGGACCACGGCAGGACGACACCGTTCTGGATGATCTGGGCGGAGGCCCCCGCGCTGTCGTGGACGAACGCGGCCCGCAGGTTGGGATGCCGATCGAGCAGTGCCTGGCCGGCGCGGCGGATCCGGTCGGCATCGACCTGCCCGCGCAGTTCGAGGGTCAGCTGCACCATGTAGGGGTCCACGGCGGCGTCGGAGAACTGCGCGTGGAACAGCAGCCCCGACTGCAGGGGTGACAGCGACCAGATGTCCGCGAGTGCCGGGAAGCGGTCCTCGAGCCGGTCGATCGCGGTCTGGTCGAGGCTGACGAGATCGAGATCGGACGGCGTCACACCGCCCGAACCGGGCCGCGACACATGGACAGTCAACGCGGTGAGTGCCTGTACCCAGAGTTCGGCGAGTTCGCGTACCTCTGCTTCGGTCAGGACACCGGCCGGGAACGCCCATGTCGCGCGCAACCGGTTTCCGTCGGCTGCGGCGTCGGTGACGGCGTTGATGTCGAGCACCGAGGCGACCGGGATGTCGGAGGCGGGAACGTCGTCGAGCTTGGTGTCGCTGACCGGGACCCACGGATGTCCGTGGGTATCGGTCGACGTTGCCCCGCCCAGCCGTCCGAGGTAGTTGAACGTGACCTGAGGTTGGCGCAGCGCGCGCAGTTCTTCTGCAGTGTCCGGGTTCAGATACCGCAGCATGCCGTAGCCGATGCCGTGGTCGGGGATGGCGAGCAGTTGCTCCTTGATCGCCTTGATCGCCGAGCCGGCGGCCCGGCCGCCGTCGAAGGCCTCGTCGAGGTCGATGCCCGACAGGTCCAGGCGAACCGGGAACATCGCGGTGAACCAGCCGACGGTACGGCCGAGGTCCGCGCCCGGCAGCACCTGGTCTTCACGACCGTGGCCTTCGAGATTGACCAGTGACTGGGCACAGCTTTCACCGTGGGTGCGCCGCGCCGACCGGGCACGCCACCGCGCCAGTGCCAGCGCCAGTCCCGCGAGCAGTCCGTCGTTGACTCCGCCGTGATACGCCTCGGGCACCTTCGTGAGAAGTGCGTCGGTCACGTCGGTGGGCACTTCGACGGTCAGCTTCTCCACGGTGCCCGCCACGTCGACGTCCGGGTCGAGTGGCCGCGACCCGATCAGCGGGTCGTCACCGCTGAGCACCTCGCGCCACAGGTCGAGTTCCCCGGCGCGGTCCACGGCAGCGCCGGCGAGACCGTGGGACCACCGGCGCATCGACGTACCGACCGGCTCGAGGACCGGTTCCTGGCCCGCGGAGAGCTGCGCCCACACGGTGGCCAGGTCGGGGACGAGGATCCGCCACGACACCCCGTCGACCACGAGGTGATGAGCGACCACCAGCAACCGCCCGCCGCCGTCACCGGCGTCGAACCACACCAGCTGCAACATGACACCGGCCACCGGGTCCAGTCGTCCCGCGGCCTCGTCGAGTTCGCGGGTGGCGATCTCGGCGAAGGTGGAACCGGTCACCGCGGGCACCTCGACGCGGTGGAGGAACTCGCGGACGTCGACGGACCCGGGCCCGCGCACCTCGATACGCCACCGTGGTGCGGGCCCGGCCAGCTGGGCACGCAGCATGTCGTGGTGATCGACGACCACCTGGATCGTGCGCTCGAGCATCGTGCGGTCGGTTGCCGGGGGCAGGGCGAGCAGCGCCGTCTGGGTGTAGCGGCGGAAGTCGCCGCCGCGTTCGAGCAGCCACGACGTGATGGGGGTGATCGGCATGTCGCCCACACCGCCACCGGGCAACTCCTCGAGGACGACCACGTCGGCAGCCCCGGCCCAGGACGCCACCTCGGCGAGGGTGGCCACCGTCTTGGCCTCGAACACGTCCCTCGGGGTGAGCACCACACCCGCAGCCTTGGCGCGGGCCACCAACTGGATCGACATGATGCTGTCACCGCCGAGTGCGAAGAACGAATCCTCCACACCCACCGAGTCCAGTCCGAGAACCTCGGCGAACAACGTGGCCAGCACCGTTTCCATTTCGGTGGTGGGTGCCCGGCTCGCGGACACCCGGGCGCCGAAGTCCGGTTCGGGCAGCGCGCGGCGGTCGAGCTTGCCGTTGCCGGTGAGCGGCAGGGCGTCGAGGACGACGAGGGTCGCGGGAACCATGTAGGACGTGAGCTGGGTGCCGAGGAATTCCAGCGCCGAGGACACCTCCACGGTGGACCCGGACTCGGGCACCACATATCCGATCAGCCGGTTGCCCCCGTGGCCGTCGTCGCGGGTCAGGACGACGGCCTGCGCGATCCCGCGGTAGCGGAGCAACGCCGACTCGATCTCGCCGAGTTCGATGCGGAAACCGCGGATCTTGACCTGGAAGTCACTGCGGCCCAAATACTCGAGTTGCCCGCCGGCGTTCCAGCGCGCCAGGTCGCCGGTTCGGTACATCCGTGTGCCGGACCCGAGCGGGTCGGCGACGAACCGGGTGGAGCTGAGCGCCGCACGGCCGAGGTAGCCCCGGGTGACCTGCTCGCCGGACACATACATTTCGCCGATGGTGCCCGGCGGTACGGGATGCAGGCGCCGGTCGAGCACGTGCACACGCAGCCCGGCGATGGCGCGTCCGATCACACTGGCCGAGGCGGACTCGGCGAACGCACGGTCGAGCCGCAGGTAGCTGACATGGACCGTGGTCTCGGTGATGCCGTACATGTTGACCAGGGTCGGCGCGGAGTCGTCGTGCCGGGCATACCAGCGTCCCAGTTGACCGAGGTCGAGGGCCTCTCCGCCGAAAATCACGTACCGCAACGCCAGCGCCGCTGCGGTCACGTCGATCTCCGAGACGATCCGGTCGGTCTCGGCCAGTTGGTAGAACGCGGTCGGCGTCTGGTTGAGCACCGTCACCTGCTCGTTGCGGAGCAGTTCGTGGAACATTTCCGGTGACCGGGCGGTGTAGTAGTCGACGACCACCAGTCGTCCGCCGTAGAGCAGCGGTCCCCACAACTCCCACACGGAGAAGTCGAAGGCATACGAGTGGAACATCGTCCAGACGTCGTTCTCGTCGAATTCGTACAGCGGCTGGGTGTTCGCGAAGAGGGTGAGCACGTTGCGGTGCGAGACGACCACACCCTTCGGGCGGCCCGTCGACCCGGAGGTGTAGATCACGTAGGCCACCGACGACGCATCGAGGGAGGTGACCCGATCGTCGTCCGTGATCGTCGCCGGTGACAGCCGGCCGAGATCGGCGTCGGTCTCGATGTCGTCGAGGAGGATGACGGGCGTCCCGGATTCCGGAAGGGCCGAGGCGTCGCCGACGGTGGTGATCACACAGTTCGGTGCGGCGTCCTCGAAGACGAACGCCAGCCGGTCTGCTGGATAGGTGATGTCGACCGGAAGATATCCACCGCCCGACTTGATCACCGCGAGCAACGCGACGATCAGATCGCAGGTGCGTGGAAGTGCTACCGCGACGAGGGTTTCCGGGCCGACTCCACGCGAGATGAGCAGCCTCGCCAACCGGTTCGAGCGTTCGTCGAGCTCGCGGTACGTGTACGCCACGTCCTCGGAGGTGACCGCGGTGGCCTGAGGGAACCGGGCGACGGTCTGCGCGAAGCGGTCCGCCAGTGTGTCGTGACCGGCATCGACGCCGACGGTGTTCCACTCGGTCGCCATCGCGGCCCGTTCGGCGGCGTCGGTGAGTTCGATGTCACCGACGGGGGCGTGCGGATCGGCGGTCACCGCACCGAGGACCCGCAGGAACCGGTCGGCGATGGTGCGCACGGTTCCGGCGTCGAACAGGTCGGTGGCGTAGACGAACGCCGCGGTGATTCCGGCTGCGGTCCCCTCCTCGTCGAAGCGTTCCTCGACGCTGAGCTGCAGGTCGAATTTTGCCACCTCGAGATCGAAATCGACTGCTGTAGCGGTCAATTCCGAAAGCTCGAGTCGTGGGGTCTCGTTGTTGCGGAATTCGAGCAGCACCTGGAACAGCGGGGAATGCGCGGTGGACCGTTCCGGTGCCAGCACGTCGACCAACCGCTCGAACGGCACGTCCGAATGGTGGAATGCCGCGAGGTCGGTGGCCCGCACCTGATCGATCAGTTCGCCGAAGCCCCCGGCGGGGTCGACGGCGGCCCGAAGGACGAGGGTGTTGACGAACATGCCGACCATCTCGTCGAGTGCCGCCTCACCGCGACCGGCGATCGGTGTCCCCACCGCGATGTCCTCGGTGGACGACAACGCCGACAACAACACGGACAGGGCTGCGTGCACGGCCATGAACATGGTCGAGTTGTGTTTGCGCGCCAGCGCGGACAGCGAGCGGTGCAGCTCGGCCGGAATCGTGAAGTCGACCTGGGCGCCGCGGAACGACTGCTGAACCGGCCGGGCGCGGTCTGTGGGCAGCTGCAGGATCTCGGGCAGGTCCGCGAGCTGCTCTGTCCAGTACCGCAGTTGCTGGGAGATGAGGGACCCGGAATCACTTTCGCTGCCGAGTTGTTCGAGCTGCCACAGCGTGTAGTCGGCGTACTGCACCGACAGGGGGCTCCACTGCGGTGCGCTACCCGCGATGCGGGCCGCGTAGGCCGCCATCACGTCCCTGGCGAGCGGAGTGAGTGAGAAGCCGTCGGCACAGATGTGGTGCACCACGATGACGAGCACGTGCTCGTCCGGCGCGAGAGCGAACAGTGCGGAACGAATCGGCACGTCGGCGGTCACGTCGAACCCTGCGGTCGCGAGCGCGGCGATGTGCTCGTGGAGTTCGCTGTCCGCCACGTCGGCAATCTCGAGATTCGGTGTCCACTGTCCGGGCGAGAGCACCACCTGCGTCGGTTCCCCATCGTGGGAGGGGAACACGGTGCGGAGCGATTCGTGCCGGACGAAGACGTCGGTGACGGCCGCGCGCAGAGACTCCACGTCCAGCCGTCCGGTCAGCCGCACCGCGAGCGGAATGTTGTACGCGGCGGACGAGGTGTCGAACTGGTTGAGGAACCACATGCGCTTCTGCGCGAGCGACACCGGCACGTGCTCCGGTCGCTGCTTCGGTTCGAGCGGAACCCTGCCGTGGTCGCCGTCCCCGGCGGGGGCGAACGCGGTCGATTCGATCATGCGGGCGAGAGCGTGGATCGTCGGCGCCTCGAACAGGGTGCGCACTCCGATCTGGGTGTCCAACTCGGCGGTGAGCCGGGCGGCCACGCGGGTGGCGATGAGCGAGTTACCACCGATGTCGAAGAAGTTGTCATCGATGCCGACCCGCTCGATCCCGAGGACGGTGGTGATCACGTCGGCGATGGTGTGCTCGAGCACCGTCGACGGTGGGCGGAACTCGTCCGTCGTCGGCAGGAACTGTGGTTCCGGCAAAGCCGCCCGATCGAGCTTGCCCACCGGGGTCAACGGGATCTCGTCGAGGATCATGATGCTCGACGGCACCATGTGGGCGGGCAGCAGTTCCGCCGCCCACTGCTTCAGCTCCGGCGGCTCGAGGGTTGTGTCGGCCTCGGGCAGCACATAGGACACGAGTGCGGTGTCGCCCGTCGGCCCCGGGCGCCCGAGCGTGACGGCGAACGCCACCGAGGGATGCCCGGCGAGGGCACTGTCGATGTCACCGAGTTCGATGCGGAAACCACGAACCTTGACCTGGAAGTCGCTGCGGCCGAGGTATTCCGCTGTCCGATCCGGACGCCAGCGCGCGAGGTCACCGGTACGGTACATGCGCTCGCCCGGCTCACCGAACGGATTCGCGATGAACCGTTCGCTGGTGAGCCCCGCCCGCGCATGGTAGCCGCGGGCAAGTCCTTCACCGCTGATGTACAGCTCCCCGGCGACACCGACGGGGACCGGCTGCAGCCAGGCGTCGAGAATGACTTCCGCGGTGCCGCGGATCGGTCCGCCGATCGTCACCGGCTCGCCGGCCTCCAGGGGATCACTGAGGTTGGCGACGATGGTGGACTCGGTGGGGCCGTAGGCGTTGAACATCTTTCGGCCCGGCGCCCAACGCGTTACCAGCTCCGGCGGGACGGCCTCGCCACCGACCGCCACGGTACGGAAGCCGTCGAGGCCTTCCGGGTCCACCGACGCCAGCGCCGCCGGGGTGATGAATCCGTGGGTGATGCCCTCGGATCGGATCAATTCGGTCAGTTCGTCACCGCCGTAGACGGATGTCGGCACGATCACCATGGTCGCGCCGACCGCGAACGTCATCAGATAGTCGAGGACCGACGCGTCGAAGCTCGGGGACGAGAAGTGCATCGTCCTCGAGGCGGAGTCGGTCCCGTACCGGGCGCGCTGCTCTTCGGCGAAGTTGTCGAGGCCACGGTGGCTGACGATGACCCCCTTGGGGGTGCCGGTGGAACCCGAGGTGTAGATCATGTACGCCGGGTGGGCGAATCGCAGTGGCACGACACGCTCGTCGTCGGTGACCGGATCGGACGACATTTCGGCTGCGGCAGTGACCATTTCGGGGTCGTCGAGCGTCAGCCACGTGGTCGTGGCGGCCGGCAACCGGCCGCGGTCCGCACTCACGCACACACCGAACCTGCAGCCCGAATCGCCGAGCATGTGCTCGACTCGCTCACGCGGGTAGCTCGGATCGACCGGCACGAACGCTGCACCCGTCTTGGCGATCGCCCACACTGCGACGATGGATTCGAGGGAGCGCGAAATACCCAGGGCGACGAAATCTTCCGGTCCGACACCGCTGCGGAGGAGCAGTCGCGCGAAGCGGTTGGACCGTTCGTCGAGTTCCCGGTAGGTCACCCGGCGGTGTGAGGCCACGACCGCGGTGGCGTCGCCGGCCGCCGCGGCGGTCTCCGCGAACATCGCGGGCAGTGTCCGCACGGAACGGCCCGGCAGTCCCCGGACGGGAACCAGCGCGGTCTCCTCGGCCGCGGTGAGCAGCCGCAACTGTGCCAACCGCAGATTCGGCCGCTCGGCGAGTGCCATCAGGGCCCGGACCACTCGGTCACCGATGCGGGCGACGGCGTCACCGTCGAACAAGGTGGGAACGTACTCGAGTTTCAGTTGCAGGCGTTCGTGCGCGGAGGCGATCACCGCCAGCGGATAGTGCGCGGCGTTGGCGCGGTCGTGCACGTCGAGAACGTTCATGCCGGCGATGTCGGTGTTCTCGGTAAGGCCCGCCCGGTCCACCGGATACGATTCGAACACCGTCAGGGTGTCGAAAACGGCGCCGTCGCCGCCCACGCCCTGAATGTCGGTGAGCCCCAGATAGTGGTGATCGAGCAGCGCCGCCTGCTCACTCTGGATGCGCTCGAGCAACTCCCCCAGCGTCTCCGACGGGTCGAGCACGACGCGAACCGGCAGCGTGTTGATGAACAAGCCGATCATCGACTCGATTCCGGGGATCTGCGGGGGCCGGCCCGACACGGTGCCACCGAAGACGACATCGGTGCGACCAGTCATGCTGCCCAACACAATTCCCCATGCCGTGCGAATCAGGGTGCTCAGCGTGATGCCCCGCTCCCGGGCGAGCGCGCTGAGGAGTTCGGTGTCGTCGTCGTCGAGTTCGACGATCAATTCACTCGATTCGTCGGTGCTCTGGGCGGCCGCGTCAGCCGGTGCGAGCAGGGTGGGTCCTTCCAGACCGGCAAGGGCGCGCGCCCACACTCCGAGCGACTCCTCGGTGCTGCGATGCGACATCCAGGCGAGGTAGTCACGGTAGGGGTTCACCCGGGGCAGCGCGGCGGTGTCGCCCGCGGTGGCGTACAGCGTCAGCAGGTCGCGGATCAGCAACGGCATGGACCAGCCGTCGAGAAGGATGTGGTGGTTGGTGACCATCAGATGTTGTTCGCCCCCGCCCACCTGCATCAGCGTGAACCGGATGAGCGGCGGGGTGGACATGTCGAAACCACGTCGCCGGTCGGCGTCGGCGATGCGGTCCATCTCGCCTGCACGAGCGTCGGCGTCGAGGCCGGACAGGTCGATCTCCGTCCACGGCAGCTCCACCTGCCGGGAAATCGCCTGGATCGGGGTGCCGCCTTCGTCGTAGACGAACGATGCCCGCAGATTCGCGTGCCGGTCGAGCAGCGCCTGCCCCGCCAACCGCAGCCGCGCCGAATCCGCACCGCGAAGCTCGATGGTCATCTGCACGGTGTACGAATCGATCGACTCCTCGGCCAGGAGTGCGTGGAACAGCAGACCGGACTGCAACGGCGACAGCGACCAGATGTCGGACAGCGCCGGGAAGCGGGCCTCGACGCGGTCGATCGTGTCCTGGTCGAGGGACACCAGGTCCAGGTCCGACGGGGTGATTCCGCCGGCGTCGGGGCGGGACGCGTAGGTGGTGAGCGCGGTCAGCGCCTGCACCCACAGTTCCGCGAGTTCCCGCACCTCGGTCACGTCGAGCACACCCGCCGCGTAGGCCCACGTCGCTCGCAGCTGCGGACGGTCCTCGACCTCGGTGGTGACTGCGTTGATGTCGATGGCGGAGGTGACGGGTGTGTCGAGGTCCTGGGCGCGGTCCATGTCGACTTCACCGGTCGGCGCCCACCCGGCGCGGGTCGCGGCCTCGGAGAGGTCGGCGGCGAACCGGCCCAGGTAGTTGAAGCTGATCTGAGGCAGCGAGCGATCCGCGAGCACGGGTGCGGTGTCGGGGTTCAGGTACCGCAGCATGCCGTACCCCATGCCGTGGTCGGGGATGGCGAGCAGTTGCTCCTTGATCGCCTTGATCGCCGAGCCGGCGGCCCGGCCACCACCGAAAGCCTCCTCGAGGTCGATGCCCGACAGGTCCAGGCGCACCGGGAACATCGCCGTGAACCAGCCGACGGTGCGGCCGAGGTCGGCACCGGGGACCACCTGGTCTTCTCGCCCGTGGCCTTCGAGGCTGACGAGCGTCCCGTCGACGGGCCGCCCATGGGCGCCGGTGACGAGCCGCGACCTGCGCCACTGTGTGACGGCCATCGCGAGTGCGGTGAGCAGCCCGTCGTTGACGCTGCCGTGGATCGCGTCCGGCACGGCCGTGAGGATCGCCTCGCTGACCTCGGCCGGCAGCTCGACGGTGATCCTGCCGACGGTGGCGTTCACGTCGATGTTCGGATCGAGTGGTCGGCTACCGATCAGCGGGTCCTCGCAGTCGAGGATCCGCTGCCAGAGGTCGAGTTCGACTGCCCGCTCACCCGCCTGATCCACCAGTCCGTGCGCCCAGCGCCGCATCGACGTGCCGACCGGCTCGAGGACCGGCTCCTGACCCGCCGAGACCTGCGCCCACGCCGTCGCGAGATCGGGCACCAGAATCCGCCACGACACCCCGTCGACCACCAGGTGGTGTGCGACCACGAGCAACCGGCCGCCGGCGTCACCGGCATCCAACCAGACCACCTGCAGCATCGACCCCGACGCCGGGTCGAGACGGTCCAGTGCCGCATCGAGTTCCGCGATGACGGTGCCCGCGAACTCGGAGGTGCCGGGAGCGGCGGACACGGCCACCCGACGCAGAATGTTGCGCGCGGCCACCGAGCCGACCGGGCACGCCTCGAGATGTGACTCGTCGGTCCCGACGATCAGCTGCGCCCGCAACATGTCGTGCCGGTCGAGGACAGCCTGGAACGTCTCGATCAACGGTTCGATCGCACGCAGATTCGGGGGCGCGGTCAGCAACATCGACTGCGACATGCGGTTGAACTCGCCACCGCGCTCGAGGAGCCACGCGGTGATGGGGGTGGTCGGCATGGCACCGACGCCGCCACCGGGCAGCTCTTCGAGCACCACCACGTCGGAGTCGCCCACCCAGGACGCCACCGCCGCCAGCCCGGCCACCGTCTTGGCCTCGAACACGTCCCGCGGGGTCAGCACCACACCCGCCGACTTGGCGCGGGCCACCAATTGGATCGACATGATGCTGTCGCCGCCGAGTGCGAAGAACGAATCGTCCACGCCCACCGACTCGAGTCCGAGGACTTCGGCGAACAGGTCGGCCAGCACCGATTCCATCTCCGAGACCGGTGCGCGCCCCGACGACACGCGGGCGCCGAAGTCTGGCTCAGGCAGTGCCCGCCGATCCAGCTTGCCCGCTGGGGTCAGCGGCAGCGCGTCGAGAACGATCAACGCGGACGGCACCATGTAGGGCGCAAGGAAGCTGCCGACGAAGGTGAGGACGGCTTCCGGCTCGAGCTCGGCGCCGTTGGTCGGCACGACGTAGCCGACGAGCCGGTTCACCCCGGTGCTGCCCTTGTGCGCCGACACCACCGAATGGGCCACGCCCGGGTAGCGGGCGAGGGCCGTCTCGATTTCGCCGAGCTCGATGCGGAAGCCGCGGATCTTCACCTGGAAGTCGCTGCGGCCCAGATACTCCAGTTGTCCGTCGCGGTTCCACCGCGCCAGGTCGCCGGTCCGGTACATCCGGGCGCCGAGGCCGCCGTACGGGTTGGCGACGAACCGCTCGGCCGTCGTGCCGGCCCGGTTCCGGTAGCCTCGCGCGAGTCCCGAACCGGTGACGTACAACTCGCCGGTCACCCCGTTCGGCACTGGGTGCAGGCGCGAATCGAGCACCATTTCGCCCGTACCCAGCGGCGGCCTGCCGATGGTCACGGGTTCGCCGGGCACCATCGGACCGGTCACGCTCGACACCACGGTCGCTTCGGTGGGACCGTAAGCGTTGAACATCCGCCTGCCTGCGGTGACCCACTGCGCCACCAGCTCCGGCGGGCACACGTCACCACCGGTGACGACACATTCGAGGTGATCGAGACCCACGGGTTCCACCGACGCCATCGCAGCAGGGGTGATGAATGCGTGGGTGACCCGGCCCTCACGAAGTACATCGGCGAGTTCGGTGCCGCCGATAACAGTCGAGGGTGCAATGACCATCGTCGCCCCGGACCCGACGGCGAGCAGCAGCTCGAGGATCGAGGCGTCGAAGCTCGGAGAGGAGAAGTGCAGGGTGCGCGAGGTCGCGGTAATGCCGAATCGGGTGCGTTCGTCCGTCGCGAAATTCGCCAGGCCCCGGTGGGTGACGGCGACGCCCTTGGGCATGCCGGTCGATCCTGACGTGTAGATCAGATACGCGGTGTTCTCCAAGGCGACGGGCAGCGGGCGGTCGGCATCGATGACGGCGGCAGACGACTGTTCGGCCAGGTCGTCACCGAGCTCGGGTGCGTCCACGACCAGGTAGTCGACGCATTCGGGTAGATCCGACCGGAACTCGGTCACCGTCAGGGCCAGCTGTGCACCGGAGTCGGTCAGCATGTGCACGATCCGGTCGGTCGGGTAATCCGGGTCCACCGGCACGAACGCGGCGCCGGTCTTTGCCACAGCCCACAGGGACAGAACCGATTCGACGGACCGGCCCATCGCCAGCGCCACCACCGATTCGGGGCCCACGCCGCGCCCGATCAGTAGCCGGGCCAGCCGGTTCGATCGCTGATCGAGATCCCGGTAGGACACCTCCCGACCCTGGTAGATCAGTGCGGCCGCCTCCGGATCCGTCGCTGCAGCCGCCGCGAGCAGTTCGGGAAGTGTGCGCAGCTCGGTGTCGGGTGCGTCCATCACCGGGGTGAGCGCGGCGCGCTCGGAGGCCACCATCAGCTCGATGTCCCCGACGGCGCGCTCCGGATCCGCCGTGGCGGCGTCGAATATCCGTTGCAGGTAATCGGCGAAACCGGCGATCGTCGACGCGTCGAACAGACTCGCCGCGTACGTGAAGGCGGCCGAGATGCCGGCCGGCTCCCCCGACACCCCGAATTCCTCCGTAAGGGTCAGCTGGAGATCGAAATTCGAGATGTCGGTGGCGAGGTCGAGCCCGGTGACGGTCAGCCCGGGCAGCTCGAGACGTGGCCGCTCGTTGTTGCGGAACTCGAGTACCACCTGGAACAGCGGTGAATGCGACGTGGCGCGTTCCGGCGAGATGGCGTCCACCAGCCGCTCGAACGGGAGGTCCGAGTGATGGAAGGCGCTGAGGTCGGTATCGCGGACCTTGGCCAGGAGTTCGGAGAAGGAGCAACCCGGCTTCACCGGGGTGCGTAGCACGAGGGTGTTGACAAACATGCCCACCATGTCGTCGAGGGCAGCGTCACCGCGACCGGCGATCGGTGTTCCCACCGCGACGTCATCGGTGTCGCCGAGCCGGGCGAGCAGGACGGCCAGTGCCGCGTGCACTGCCATGAAGACACTCGAATTGTGTTCTCGCGCTGTGGTGATCAACCGGCTGTGCACCTGGGGGTCGATGCTGAACGAGTGGACACCACCGCGGAAGGACTGCTGGGTCGGCCGTGGGTGGTCCGTGGGCAGCGCCAGCAACTCCGGGAGTCCGGCGAGGGTTCGGGTCCAGTAGTCGAGCTGGGCGGCCAGCAGACTGTCCGGATCGTCGGCGCTGCCGAGCACTCGGTGCTGCCAGAGCGCGAAGTCGGCGTACTGCACGGTCAGTGGCGCCCAGTCGGGTGCCTGGCCACCGGTGCGGGCGGCGTACGCGGTCATCACGTCCCGGGCGAGGGGTGCCATCGAGAAGCCGTCCGCGCTGATGTGATGCACGACGATGGCCAGCACGTGGTCCTCGGGTGCGGTGCAGAACAGGGCCGCACGCACCGGCACCGCGACCGTCACATCGAATCCGGCGCCGGCCAGACGCGCAATATGTTGCGGCAGTTCGTCTTCCGAAGTTCCGATCGGGGTGAGATCCGGCACTACGTCCTCGGTGTCGAGGACGACCTGGACGGGCTCGCCGTCGACCATCGGGAAGCGGGTGCGCAGCGACTCGTGCCGTTCCAGGACGTCGGCGACGGCGTCCTGCATGGCGTCGTCGTCGAGGTCACCGGTCAGTCGCACCGCGAGCGCGATGTTGTAGGCGGGCGAATCGATGTCGAACTGGTTGATGAACCACATGCGCTTCTGCGCCAGTGACACCGGCACCCGCTCCGGCCGATCGCCGGCGACCAGCGGTGGACGCTCGGCGTTGTGGACGGCCTCGGACTCGATCCGCGTGGCCAGGGTCGCGACGCTCGGGGCGTCGAAGATTTCCCGGACACCGATGCGGCTGCCCAGTGCCGCATTGACCCGCGCCACCAACCGTGTGGCCACCAGGGAGTTGCCGCCGAGGTCGAAGAAGCTGTCGTACACGCCGATCCGCGGTGCTCCGAGCAGGTCCGCGAAAATCGAGGCGAGGATCTCCTCGATCGGATTGCGCGGAGTCACGAACTCGGTTGACGGACTCAGGAATTCCGGCTCTGGTAACGCACCGCGATCCAACTTGCCGGTGGCACCGAGGGGGAATCGGTCGAGCACCATGATGCGGGTGGGCACCATGTACGCAGGCAGCGACTCGGCCGCGGTGTCGCGAATGTCGGCGGTGTCGATCTCCACGCCGGCCACCGGGATCACATAACCGACCAGGCTCTCCCCCGTCGCCTCGCTGCGATGCACGGTCACCACGGCCTGCGCCACCGACGGATGCGCCAGCAGCGCGGCCTCCACCTCGCCGAGCTCGATCCGCTGTCCGCGCAGCTTCACCTGGAAGTCGCGCCGGCCGATGTACTCGACGTTGCCGTCGGCACGCCACCGGACGATGTCGCCGGTGCGGTACATGCGCTGTCCGGGCTCGCCGAACGGGTTGGCCACGAAGCGGTCGGAGGTGAGGTCGGGACGCCCGACATATCCGCGGGCCAATTGGACACCGGCCAGGTACAGCTCACCGTGGACGCCGACCGGCACCGGATGCAGGCGGGCGTCGAGGACGTAGAGCTGGGTGTTCCACACCGGGGCACCGATCGGCACCGACACCCGGTCGGCCTCGGTGCATTCCCAGTAGGTGACGTCGACGGCGGCTTCCGTCGGGCCGTACAGGTTGTGCAGCGCCGCCGATCCGAAGTCCCGGAAGGCGTCGGCCGTGGCAGGCGGGAGTGCCTCACCGCTGCAGAAGACCTGACGCAGCGAACCGCACAGGTCGGGCTCCGCGCCGGCGGTGAACACGGCGAGCATCGACGGCACGAAGTGCATGGTCGTGACCTGATGGTCGGCGATCACGTGTGACAGATACGTGGGGTCGCGGTGACCGTCCGGCGCCGCGAGCACCAGCCGGGCCCCGACCTCGAGCGGCCAGAACAGTTCCCACACCGACACGTCGAACGTGACGGGTGTCTTCTGCAGCACCACGTCCGTGTGGTCCAGGTGATAGGTGTCCTGCATCCACAGCAACCGATTCGCGATGGCCCGGTGGCTCACCGCAACACCCTTGGGCCTACCGGTGGAACCGGAGGTGTAGATCACGTAGGCCGTCGAATCGGGATGGATGACTCCGCCCCGCTCGGCGTCGGTGATGGGTGTGCTCGCCCGGGCCGCCAGGTTGAGGGTGTCGATCTCGATCGCGGAGTTCCCGGCTTCGCTCATCAGCCCTTCGGAGCGATCACGGGACGAGGTGAGGACACACGTCGGGGCGGCATTGTCGAGAACGTAGGCGATACGCGAGGCCGGATGGTCGGGATCGAGGGGAACGTAGGCGGCCCCCGTCTTCTCGACCGCATAGATGGCGATCATCAACTCGAGCGAACGCCGCAACGACACGGCCACCCGGGATTCCGGCCCGACGCCGCGGGCGAGGAGTTCGCGGGCGAGCCGGTTGGCGCGGGCATCGAACTCCGCGTACAGCAATTCGTCTTCACCGAACACCACTGCCACCGCGTCCGGCGTGCGCCGCACCTGGGCCTCGAAGAGGCTGACCAGGGTGGCCGAGGACGGTACGACGGTGGTGGTGTCGTTCCACTCCTGCAGGATCCGGCGGTTCTCGTCGGGCCCGCTCAACTCGATGTCGCCGACCTTCGCCTCGGCGTGGGTAGTGACGGTGTCGAGCAGCGTGACGAACCGTTCCGCGAGGGCGTCCATCGTGGATGGCTCGAACAGCTCTGCGGCGTAGGAGAATTGGGCGTCGATCGGGCCGGGAGCGCCGGAACTCTCGATGTGCTCGGTGAGGATCACCTGCAGGTCGAATTTGGCGGCACCGGTCTCGAGCCCCTGAACTTCCACCTCGAGCCCGGAAAGCTCGAGCCGGGTGTCCGCGAAGCCCTGGAGCACCAGCATCACCTGGAACAGCGGCGAATGGGCTTCGGAGCGTGCCGGTTTCAGCTCGTCGACCAGCAGCTCGTACGGCAGGTCGGTGTTACTGAAGGCCGCGAGGTCGGCGGCCCGGGTGCGGGTGAGGATTTCGGGGAAGCTGCTCTCCGGATCGATCTCGGTGCGCAGAACCACGGTGTTGACGAACATGCCGACGACGTCGTCGAGTTGCCGCTCGCCGCGCCCCGACACCGGGGAGCCGATGGATACATCGGACGATCCGCTCGACCGGGACAGCAGCACCGCGAGGGCGGTGTGCACCACCATGAACAGGCTGGCGTCGTGGGCGCCGGCGATGTCGAGCAGCGCGGCGTGCAGACGTGCCGGGATGGTGAAATCCGTTGTGCCGCCAACCATCGACTGCCGTGCCGGGCGCGGCCGGTCGGTGGGCAGGTCCAGCACCTCCGGTGCGCCGTCGAGGGTGCGGGCCCAGAACGACAGCTGCCGGGACAGCACGCTGGTGGGACCGTCGGCGGAACCGAGCAGCTCCCGCTGCCACACGGAGAAATCGGCGTACTGCACCTCGAGCGGCGCCCACTGCGGAACCTCACCGGCGGCGCGGGCGTGGTAGGCCACCATGACGTCCCGCGTCAGCGGCGTCATCGACAGTCCGTCGGCCGCGATGTGGTGGACCACGAAGACCAGCGCATGATCCTCGGTCGCCGTCCGGTACAGCCTGGCGCGGATCGGCGGCTGCACGGTCACATCGAACCCGGTCGCCGCCTCCGCGAGCAGATGGATGTCGAGCTCATCGGGAGCTACCTCGACCGCGTCGAGGTCCGGACTGACGTCCGCGACCGGCAGCACCACCTGCAACGGCCCGTTCGGGGTATTGGGGAAGACGGTCCGTAGCGACTCGTGCCGTTCGAGGACGTCACGCACCGCGGCGCGCAACGCCTCCACGTCGAGGGTGCCGCGCAACCGGATGGCCACCGGAATGTTGTAGGCCGGGGACGCGGTGTCGAGCTGGTTGATGAACCACATCCGCTGCTGCGCCAGCGACACCGGCACCGGGCCGGCGGTGGTGCGCGGCGCCAGCGGCGGGCGTGCCGACGTGCGGGGCCCGAGGGCGTCGATGCGGGCACTGAGCAGCGCCACGCTCGGCGCCTCGAACAGGTCCAGCACCCCGATGTCCGTGCCGAGCGCCGTGTTGACCCGGGAGACCACCCGGGTGGCGACCAGTGAATCACCACCCAGGTCGAAGAAGCTGTCGTCGACGCCGACACGTTCGACGCCCAGCAGGTCCGCGAACACCTCCGCGACCCGCATCTCCGTGTGAGTTCCCGGCGCCCGGTACACCGTGGAGGTGGCCTCGAAGTGCGGTTCCGGCAACGCCTTCCGGTCGAGCTTGCCGGCCGGGGTCAGCGGGACCTCGGCGAGCACCATGATGCGTGCGGGGACCATATGCGCCGGCAGCACGGCCGCCGCGTGTTCGAGGACGTTCTCGATGACGAGTTCGGCGCCGACCTCGGGCAGCACATACGTCACCAGCACCGTGTCTCCGGAGGGTGCGGTGCGCCCGACCGTGGTCGCGAAGGCGACGGCGGGATGCGAGCGTACGACGGCGTCGATCTCACCGAGTTCGATGCGGAATCCGCGGATCTTCACCTGGAAGTCGGTGCGGCCCAGGTATTCCAGCTCGCCGCGCAGGTTCCACCGCGCCAGGTCGCCGGTGCGGTACATCCGCTGTCCCGGGGCCCCGTGCGGGTCGGCGACGAATCGTTCGGCCGTCGGGATCGGCCGGTTGTGGTACCCCCGTGCCACACCGTCACCGGTGATGTACAACTCGCCCGGCACCCCCTTGGGGACGGGGTGCAGGCGCGCGTCGAGCACCAGCAGGTCGACACCGCGCGACGGCCGGCCGATGGTGACAGGCTCCCCCACGACCAGCGGTCCGGCGACACTGGCCACCACCGTCGCCTCGGTCGGCCCGTACGCGTTGAACATCACCCGGCCCGGCGCCCACTGCTCCACCAGGGCGGGAGGACAACTCTCGCCGCCGGTGACGACACACCGGATCGAGTCGAGACCGTCGGGGTCGACCGACGCCAGCGCCGCCGGGGTGACGAAGGCATGCGTCACCTGCTCCCGCCGGAGCAGGTCCGCGAGTTCGCTGCCGCCGTACACCGTGGAGGGGGCCACCACCATGGTCGCCCCACCACCGACCGCGAGGAGAAGTTCGAGAATGGAGGCGTCGAAACTCGGCGACGAGAAGTGCAGGGTGCGGGACTCCGGCGTGACACCGAACCGTGCGCGTTGGTCGGCAGCGAAGTTGGCCAGCCCGACATGGGTGACGACGACACCCTTGGGGATGCCGGTGGAACCGGAGGTGTAGATGAGATAGGCCGGGTCGGACAACCGCAGCGGCCGGAGACGGTCCGCGTCGGTGACGGCGCCGGGCGACCGGTCGACCAGTGCCTGCCCGAACTCGGGGTCGTCCATCACCAGCCACGGTGCGGTCTGCGGTAGGGCGTCGCGATGTGCGGTGACGGTGAGTCCGACGAGGGCGCCGGAATCGGTCAGCATGTGCTCGATGCGGTCGGGCGGATAGTGCGGATCGACCGGCACGAAGGCGGCGCCGGACTTCGCGACCGCCCAGGTGGCCAGCACCGATTCGATCGATCGCGCAATCGCCAGCGCCACGACCGTGCCGGGCCCCGCACCGCGGCGGATCAGCATCCGCGCGAGGCGGTCGGACTGCTCGTCGAGTTCGGGATAGGTCAGGGTGCGACCTTCGAAGACCAGCGCCGCACCGTCGCCTCCCGTCTCCACCGCGTGCCGCAGCAACGCAGGCAGGGTTCGCGGCTCCACGGGGGCGTCCCCGCGAACGGGACTCAACTCCGCGTATTCGGCGGGCTCGAGCAGGGCGACGTCCCCGATCGGCGCCGCCGGATCGGTCGTCACCGCCCGCAAGATGCGCACGAAACGCCCCGCCAGCGCCTCGGCACTGCTGCGATCCCACACGTCCGTTGCGTACAGCACCCGGCCGTCGAGACCGCCGCCCGATTCGGATTCGGTAAGTGAGAAGACGAGATCGAGACCCAGCGGCCGGTGTTCGCGCTCGATGGGATCGATGCGCGCGTCCCCGGCTGTGTCGTGCGGGTGACCGCCGTCGGTGAACTCGAGCATCACCTGGAACAGCGGTGCGTGTGAGGGGTCCGGGTCGGTGACGAGCCGGGCAACCAGGTCGTCGAACGGCAACGCCGCATGCGCGAAGGCAGCGCGGTCGGCGTCCCGGATCCGCGCGAGGTGATCGGAGAAGGACGACGCTCCGTCCACCTGCGAGCGGAGGACGGCCTTGTTGAAGAACGTGCCCCTTTCCGGGTCGTCGGAGTCGATCGGATCCCGCCCGACGATCGGCGTCCCGATCACGACGTCGTCGGTGTCCCCGAGTCGTCCCAGAAGTATCGCGAGCGCCGCATGCACGGCGACGAAGGGTCCGGTGCCGGCGTCGCGTGCTAGTTCGTGCACCCGCCGCTGCACCTCGGCATCGACGGCGAAGTCGACCACCTCGCCGGCACCGTCCCGCTCCGCCGGTCGCGGCCGATCGAGCGGAAGTGCGGTCACCTCGGGCAGCGCGGCCAACTCGCGCGACCAGAACTCGAACTGGGACTGCCGTTCCAGAACCCGCGCCGCCAACCGGGCACTCTCGGCGTGGATGGCAGCCGTCCGAGTCTGCGGATCAGCGGTGATGAACTCCTCGATCAACTCGGCGAACCTGCGATGATGCGCCCGCAGTTCCTCGGGCCCGTACCGGTTGGGGTTGCCGCGGAAGTCGAGGAGGGTCTCCCCATCACCGCCCTGATAGATGTTGACCAGCAAATCGTCCACCGGACCCGAGGTGACGATGTGATACTCCCCCACCACCGAGCCCAGGGTAAACGTCTGGTGGAACAGCATCACGTTGACCATCGGGCCTGCCAAACCCTCGGCGGTCCCGGACAATCCCGCGTCGCGGCGGATGTCCTCGAGGCTGCACCGCTGATGGCGCAGTGCACCCATCAGTTCCAACTGCACACGCTGCACGAGTTCTGCCACGGTGTCTTCGGGACGAACGGTGATACGCAGCGGCGCGACGTTGACGAGCATCCCGCCGGACCGCTGGAGGGGGGCCGTGGTGCGGGCCGACACCGGCAGGTTGATCAGGACGTCCCGTCGACCCGTCATCCGCGACAGATAGCAGGCGAACCCGGCGACCATCACGGCCGCCGAAGTCGCACCCACCCGCTGATCCGAGACGTCGAGGAATTCGAGGGCCGCCTCGGACAGCGTGGCGCTCTCGAGCCGGCTCTGCGCCGCGGCCGGTGCGTCGTGGGTTGCCAGGGTGCTGCCGTGCTCGATGCCGACGATTCGCTCGGCCCAGTACTTGCGGTCGTTCTCGAACCTGCTGGAGGAGCGGTACTTCTGATCGAGGTCGTAGAGTTCGCGCAGATCGAGCGCCCGATTCGGTTCGGGCTCGGTGCCCTCGACGAGGGATGTGTAGAGTGCCGCAACACGATTGGCAATGGTCATGCCGCTGTAGCCGTCGAGCGCGACGTGGTGAATCCTCGTGTACCACAAGTAGTGCTGTTCGCCGATCTGCAGCACCGTCATCTCGACGAGCCGATCGCGGGTCAGGCGCAGCGGAGTCGCGCAGTCCTCATCCATCCACGCCTTCGCAGTGGCCATCGGGTCGGCCTCACCGCGGAAGTCGCGGAACCCGATCGACGGGTCGATGGTGGGATCCACCATCTGATACGGCTCCCCGTCGACATCGAGCAACCGCAGGAACGGCGACTGGAATTCGTGGGCGGCGCGAACGGCGGCCTCACTCAGCAGGTCCAGGTCGATGTGGCCCCGCAGTTCGACGTACTGGGCGATGAACTTGGGAACCGTGGGGCTCAGCTGTTGCGCGAACCACATGCTCCTCTGCACCGAGGACAGTGGGAACGCCCCATCGGGCACGTTCCCCTCGGCGGCGCGCTCGTTCGGCTGCGGCGAAGTCAAACTCGTCATCTCGTTCCCCCAGCAGGTATCAAAACTGTGGATGCGCAGACCCAGCGCGTGGGACGAACCGACTGTCGCCGGTCCGCCACGCTGTACTGATCGTGCTTCACGCGTGGGTCCGGTGTGCGTCGATTCGTGATGTTCGTGCCGGAATCGCCATCGATCTGCGACGGCGACCCGGATGGGGCCGGTCGAGCAGGATGCGCAGCACTTCCCGCTGCCCGTGGCCGGGCCTCAGCGGAAGCGTTCGGCCTCACGTGCAAGGTGCAGGAGGTCGGCGCACAACGACTCCAGCTCATGGGCCGCCGCACCTTCGGCAACGGCTGTCGCCACGTCCTCGGCCGCACAACGAACCTGGAAGATCCGGTCGACCATGGCGGAGGCTTCCTCGGCGGTGAGCACCACGGCATCCGCGGGAATACTCGTGCCCTTGACCTGGGTGCGCTGCTCGTACGCTCGCTGCCGGCACGATTGGCGGCAATACCGGCGGCGTCGCCCCATCCCGGACTCCGCGACTTCCCGGCCGCACCACACGCACGAGTCGGGTCTGCGGGATGCGCCGGTCATGGTCCACCACCTTACTGCGCGACCCCTCGATGCCCGCCCGGTAAGATGGCGAGGTTGCATCTGCGCGGCGTGCGGGAACCAATCGGGAAGCCGTGGCGTTGTAGATGAGTGTGAACGCTTGGCTGCTGTCCAGGCGTGCTCGCGCGGAGACGATCGAGGAGAGGACACAACCATGGCAGATCGCGTACTTCGAGGGAGTCGACTCGGAGCGGTGAGCTACGAGACCGACCGTGACCACGACCTCGCACCCCGTCGGATGGCCAAGTACCGGTGCGACAACGGTGAGGTGTTCGACATCCCGTTCGCGGACGACGCCGAGATCCCGGGCACGTGGCTCTGCCGCAACGGCCTGGAGGGCACCCTGGTCGAGGGCACCGCACCCGAGGCCAAGAAGGTCAAGCCGCCGCGTACCCACTGGGACATGCTGCTCGAGCGTCGCTCCAAGGAAGAACTGGAAGAGCTGCTCAAGGAGCGTCTCGACCTGCTCAAGGCCAAGCGACGCGGAGCCTGACACAGGCTGCTCCACGATACGAACGCCGTCCCGGCTCGACTGGGGCGGCGTTTGCTGTGTCTGCGCCGTCCTCGATGTGGGATCAGTGGCTGGTACCAGGGTGGGCATGGGTTGGCTGCTATAGGTCGTTGGCGTGGCGACAGTCGCGACAGGACTCATCCACGTACTCCGATCTGCTGGAACGCAGGCGCGTTACATTCCGGGCACACAAACCGAGAGTCACGCCCCGAACACGCAGTCGAAGAACACCACGTATGACCGACCACCCGACTTCTCAGCTCGAGAGGTAGGTCACATGACCGCTCTCAATCTACTATTCGGTACGGCGGAGTCAAGGGTTTGGTTTCAATTTCAAGCAGGACGGGCCGCCCCGGATCGCCCTGGCGCCGCGCCGACAATAGATGAGGGTGCACCAGCCCGTTTCCCCTGCAACGCGCCGCCGCGTGTGGTATTTCCCGTCGGCGCCTCGTTCAAACCTTTCAGTCTGTTCGGCGTATCGATCGATTCATCAGAGGTACTCGGGCCCTTTGACGCCTCAGCGGCTCACCGGGTTCTCCTGCTCGACGCGTGAGAGCTTCTCGGGATTGCGCACGACGTAGAGCCCGGTGATCATGCCGTCGTCCATCCGCACGGCCACGACGTCGTCGATCTCACCGTCGAGCCGGACGATCAGAGCTGGGCAGCCATTGATCTGCACCGGCTCGACCGACACCTGGCCGTCGATCCGCGGCAGGCCGGCCGCCAGCAGGCGACCCACTTTGTCGGCCCCCACGATCGGTCGCGGCACAGCCTGCTTGACCCCGCCGCCGTCACCCAAGAGGACGACGTCGGGTGCGAGCAGGTCGAGCAGGCTCTGCAGATCACCCGTCTCGAGTGCCCGCTGGAACGCCTCGAGAGCGCCTCGGGATTCGGCCGGGGACACGACGCCGCGCGGTCGGCGCGCCGCGACATGTCCCCGCGCCCGGTGCGCGATCTGGCGGACAGCGTCCGGGCTCTTGCCGACGGCCTCCGCGATCTCGCCGTACTCGAGATCGAACACCTCACGCAGCACGAACACCGCCCGCTCGGTCGGCGCGAGCGTCTCGAGCACCAGCAGCATCGCCATGGACACGCTGTCGGCCAACTCGACGTCCTCGGCCACATCGGGTGCGGTCAGCAGCGGCTCGGGCAACCACTGGCCGACGTACGACTCCTTGCGCCGACTGAGCGTCCGCAGCCTGAGGAGGGCCTGGCGGGTGGTGATCCGGACCAGGTATGCACGCTGATTGCGGACGGCGTCGAGATCGACGCCTGCCCAGCGCAGCCAGGTTTCCTGGAGGACGTCTTCCGCGTCGGTGGCCGAGCCGAGCATCTCGTAGGCAACGGTGAACAGCAGGTTGCGGTGGGCGACGAACGCGTCGGTAGCGGGATCCGAATGATCATCCTGGCTCCCGCCACGATCTGCGGGCGTGGTCTGCGACGTGCCGGCCATGGGTGGCTCCTCTTCTCTGTCGTTTTGTGTCACACACCAGACACCGGACGCCGCCGTTTTGTGACATCCGAAACATGTGTCACAACGGTCGGGTGGCCGGCATCTCATGTTCGTACAGATCAGCACGACACCACGAGTGAGGACGAAGTCATGGATGCCCGATTCGACCTGTTCGACAATGAGATTGCCATGAAGTTCGCCAAGCGGTTCGCGAACGCGGCCCTGGTGATCGACCAATCGCCGCTGCCGAAGGCCACCCAGCACCTGGTCGAGATCCGGGCCAGCCAGATCAACGGCTGTGGTTTTTGCACCGACATGCACACCAAGGATGCTGCGGCCGCCGGCGAGACCCCGATCCGGCTCAATCTGGTCGCCGCCTGGCGCGAGGCCACCGTGTTCACCGAGGCCGAGCGGGCCGCGCTGGCACTCGCAGAAGAGGGCACCCGGCTCGCCGACGCCCACCACGGCGTGTCCGACGGGACCTGGTCGCAGGTGCGCAAGTACTACGACGACGACCAGATCGCCGCGCTGGTGTCCCTGGTGGCCCTGATCAATGCCGCCAACCGGATCAACGTGATCGTGCGGAATCCGGCCGGGTCCTACGAACCCGGCATGTTCGCCAGTATGACGAGCTGACCGGCAGACCAAATAGCCCGGTGAAGGATCGCCGGCCGCTCGGCGATCCTTCACCGGACCGGAAAAACCAACTAGCGCGGTTCCTGGTAGCAGACGACCACATCCGAGTACCGTCGTGGCATGGGTGACGAGGCAATCGACCCCGAAACGGCGTATGAAGCCCTTTCCGCCGGCGCGCGCCTCGCCCTGCTGCGAAACCCGGAAGGCATAATGCCGCCGCAATTCATCGGTCAGGTGATGACCGTGTGCGGAAACTCGTGCGTCGCAGCCATCAGTGGTAAAGCTGATTCGGTGCCGCAGATCGCGCTTCTGCAGGGACCACTCTCGGACTACCTCGCCCACTGCAGATGCGCCCTCGACACGTGGTGGAACTCTCTGACGCCGCCACTGCGGGCCGGCATCCGGTGTCGCGAAGCGATACCGGAAACGCTGCCACTGCAACTACCCGACCACTCTCCCTGGGCTGACGTGTCCACACCCTGCTCTCCCCTGTTGGTGCGCGACTATCTGGAATTGCAGGCGACTGGCGGCGAACTGATGTAGTCCGAGAGGGCAGCTCCCCTGCCTGTGGTCGGCAGGCGTCAGGAACTCGTGAGGATGACAAGTTGCCAGGTTGCCCGCGTCATGGCGACGTAGCGGTCGACGGCTCCTTCGATCCCCTCACCGAACGACGCCGGGTCGACCAGAATGACGAGGTCGAACTCGAGCCCCTTCGACAGCTCCGGTGTCAGCGATCGGATACGCGACGTCGATCGAAACGCGGGCTCGCCTATGACGCATGCGATCCCGTCGGAGTTCGATTCGAGCCAGGCGTCGAGGATCGAGCCCAGATCCGACGTGGACCCGTGTACGACGGGGTTGCCGCTGCTGCGGATCGATGTCGGCACGTTGGCGTCCGGGAGGAAGGTACGGATGACCGGTTCGGCTACCGTCATGATCTCTTCCGGGGTCCGGTAGTTGATGCTCAGTGCGGCGAGGTCGATCCGATCGAACCCGATCCGCCCGAGCCGTTCGTGCCACGACTCGGTGAACCCGTGCCGGGCCTGGGCCCGGTCCCCGACGATGGTGAAGCTGCGGGACGGGCAGCGCAGCAACAACATCTGCCACTCCGCGTCCGTCAGTTCCTGAGCCTCGTCCACCACGATGTGCGCGAACGGTCCGGCGAGCAAGTCCGGGTCGGAGCTCGGCAGAGCGGTCTCGTCGACCAGGGACTGCTGCAGATCCTGGCCCCGCAGCATCGACATCACGAGCATTTCCGAGTCGTCGGCCGCGATCAGGTCGTCGACGACGTCACTCATGCGCGCGCGTTCGGCAGCGACGGAGGCGTCGTACCGACGTCGGCGTCGTGACGCCTCCGGGTCCCCGAGCCGCTGCCGTGCCGCGTCCAACAGTGGCAGGTCGGACACCGTCCAATTCTGGGTGTCCGCGCGTTGCAACTTCCGAATCTCGTCGTCGCTGAGCCAGGGTGCGCACTTGCGCAGGTAGGCGGGCACCGACCACAGGTCTGCGACGAGGTCGGCGGCTTCGACCAGGGTCCATGCGTTGTCGAGGATTGCACGTAATTCGTCGTTCTGCTGCAACGACTTCCGGAGTTGGGCGGCTGGGACGTCACCGTCGTACTTGTCGATCAGGATCGTGAGCAACAGCTCCCAGATCTGCTCCCGCGCCTCGTTGTGCGGAGTGCCGGGTTCCGGCGCTGCGAATGCCTCGGCCCAGTCGTCGGCGCTCAACCAGAGGTCGGTCCAGTCGGTCGCCACCGTCATGCCCTCGGTGGGCGGCTCCTCGTAGAACTCGACGGCCGCGCCGATCGCCTTCACCAGATCCGCGGACGACTTCAGCCGCGCCACCTCCGGATCCTGCTCGACCCGGGCGGCGGCGCCCTCGGTGACGAGGTCGCGCAGGGTGCACAGCTGGACGCCCTCTTCGCCGAGGCTGGGCAGGACGTCGGCGACGTAGGCCAGGTAGGGCTCGTGTGGTCCGACGAACAGCACCCCGTGACGGAGTCGGGGGTCGGAGTAGAGCAGGTACGCGGCGCGGTGCAGAGCGACGACGGTCTTACCTGTACCCGGGCCGCCGTCGACGACGAGGGCCCCGCTCGATCCCGCGCGGATGATGGCGTCCTGGTCGGCCTGGATGGTGCCGAGCACGTCTCGCATTCGGGCAGTCCGGTTGCTGCCGAGGCTGGCGATGAACGCGGACTGGTCGTCGAGCGCCGCGTTCCCTTCGAACCCGTCCGGCGTGAACACCTCGTCCCAGTAATCGCTGATCCGCCCGCGGGTCCAGCGATACCTGCGACGGCGGGTCAGGCCCAGCGGGTTGGCGTGGGTGGCCCCGAAGAACGGCTCGGCCGCGGGCGAACGCCAGTCGACCAGCAGCTGATTGCCCGCGCTGTCCATGAGGCCGAGGCGTCCGACATACACGGGCTCGGGGTTGTCGGCGCTGACGATGTGTCCGAGGCACAGGTCCAAGCCGAAGCGGCGCAAGGCGCGCAGCTGAGCGTTCAGCTCGTGAACCATCATGTCCCTCTCCATCGCCTCCTGGCCCAGACGGCGGGGCGCCTTGCGTTCGGCATCGATGCGGCGGGACAGGTCGGCGATGGACTGTTCGAGGCTTTCTGCGATCGCGGCGAAGTGCCGCTCGTCCCCGGCGATCAGCGCCGGGTCGGCCTTGGCCGTGAGATGGTCGGGAAGGTCGAATGCCGTAGTAGTCAAGGGGTTCACAGTCATCGACTCCGATCCGTCGGTCGGTCAATCATGTCGAGCAGCAGTGTCGCGGCGACCGCTGCCCCGTCCGTGCGGATCGTGCCCGCCACGGCGGCCGCCCGTGCTCTGGTCTGAGGAGTCAGCACCGCCGTGAGTGCTGCCGACAGCGACTCGAAGGTCGGAACCGGACCGTCGTGCGCTGCGCCGATACCCATAGCGGCCACTCGTCCAGCCCAGTACGGCTGGTCCACCACCTGCGGTACCACCACCTGTGGCGCGCCTGCCCGCGTGGCCGTCGTCGTCGTTCCAGCGCCGCCGTGGTGCACGACGGCGGCTACCCGGGTGAACAGTGCCTGCTGATTGACCTCGCCGACGGCGAAGCAGTCGTCGAGGTCGTCGATCAGCGCCAGGTCCGCCCAGCCCCGACCGACGAGTGCGCGGCGCCCCTGCGCGCGGATCGCCTCGATTGCCACCCTGGCGGCGTCCTTCGCCGCTCCCATGGGCATGCTGCCGAAGCCCACATACACCGGCGGCGGGCCGGCGTCCAGAAATGCCACCAAGTCGGCAGGAAGTGGGCGGTCGTCGGGCGGGATCCACGCGCCGGTCTGGACGACGTCGAGGTCTGACGTCCGCCGCCACGGGTCCAGAATCGGGTCCGTCGCGAGCCACGGCCGGTCGCCGAAGACGTAGTCGCGAACGTGGCGTACCTGGGGCAGGCCGATCGACGCCCGGTTGGTGTCGAGCGCCTCACCGAAAAGCGCATCGATGCTCTGAGCGTCCAGGTCCCACAGTGTCCGGTTGTCCGTCACATCCGGCGGGAACGACCGGCCCGGATACGCCAGCGGCGGGCGATGCGGTGATGGCAAGGTGAGCTGCTGAAAGGTCACGGACACGGACGGAATTCCCAATTTCTCGGCCACCGACAACGCACCAGCCGCCGCAGGCATCACACCGGTCGCGACCAACCCGTCACTTCCCTCGGCAGCAGCAGTAACCGCCTCGAACTGAGCGGCGATCAACTCAGCCGCGCGCCGGGGCAGGTCCGCCGAAGACGGTGCCGCGGTCGTCAGCGCACGTGCCGACTGCCCGACGGGCACCATCGATACGCCGACACCAGCCAGGCGCTGCGCGAAGTCCTCGTCCGGCGGCGCGCACACCCGCACCTCCGTGCCGAGGTCCTGCAACTGCACTACGAGTCCCACCAACGGTTCGACATCACCGCGCGACCCATACGTCGACAACAACACACGCACTCCATGTCCCCCAATTCCGCCGGTTCCGGCTCAGGCCGGTAAGTGTGCGGCACAACCCGGGCCTTGCCGCAAGACCCCGGGTGCGCTATACATTGAAAGTGGAAGAGAGTTCGTCTCTTTCCCTCTCGTCCGATGCGGACGCACATCTTCCCCCGAAAACCGCGGTGCCGGGGATCCGATCGGGATCCCCGGCACCGCGGTCATGCAGGTGCGGGCTGCAACAGACCGATCCGGTCGAATCGCTCCGCACGGTCGGAGAGTCGTTGGGTGGCGTCTGCCGCGTCGAGGAGCGACAGCTCGCGGTGGAGTGCGGCACCGACACGAGTGCAGAATGCCGTGGATTCTTCTGCGGCATCAGGATATTCGGGAATTATCTCGTCCACGATGCCATTCGCGAGGAGATCTGACGATCGGATTCCCTGTCGGGCGGCCATGTCCGGGGCGTGCGCGATGTCGTGGTGCAGAATTGCGCTCGCCCCTTCGGGTGGCAGGGGGGACAGCCAGCCGTGTCGGGCCGCGAGCACCCGGTCGGCCGGGATCAACGCAAGCGCGCCGCCGCCGGTGCCCTGCCCGAGCAGCAGAGAGATGGTCGGGACGTCGAGTGAGACCATGTCGGCGATGCAGCGGGCGATCTCACCGGCGAGGCCGCCTTCCTCCGCCTCCTTCGACAACGCCGCACCCGCGGTGTCGATGACGGTCACCAACGGTAGATTCAGTTCCGCCGCCAGCCGCATTCCCCGGCGCGCCTCCCGCAGCGCGCCCGGGCCGAGTGGTGACCGCGTGGTCTGACCTCGGCGGTCCTGCCCGAGCAGGACGCACGGCATGTCACCGAACCGGACGAGAGCAAGGATGAGACCTGGATCGTTCTCGCCCTGACCGGTCCCGTTGAGCGGCAGGACATCCGACGCGGAGTGGAACATCACCTCCCGCACACCGGGCCGGTCCTCGCGGCGGGAGGCGACCACCGACTCCCACGCGGACAGTTCGGGCTGGGTTCCGTGGACTGGGGCGTCAGCGAGCGACGGCCGGCCACCGCGGCGGGAGGTGATAATGCGCAGTGCGCGGTCGACGATTTCGGCGAGTTGGTCCGGCGGCCGCACCGCGTCGATGAGTCCGTGCGCGTGGAGGTTCTCGGCGGTCTGGACGCCCGCCGGGAACGGCGACTCGTACAGCGCCTCGTACACGCGGGGTCCGAGGAAACCGACGAGCGCTCCCGGTTCCGCAATGGTGACGTGGCCCAGGGAACCCCAGGACGCGAACACTCCACCGGTCGTGGGACTCCGGAGGTACACGAGATACGGCAGATGCGCTTCCTTGTGCTTGACCACTGCCGCCGTGATCTTGACCATCTGCAGGAACGCGGTCGTCCCCTCCTGCATCCGCGTGCCGCCCGACGTGGGCAGAGCGAGCAGCGGAAGACGCTCGCGGGTGGCGCGGCGGATCGCGGCGACCAGCCGCTCCCCCGCGGCCACGCCGATGGAGCCGCCGAGGAAACCGAACTCGCAGACCAGGATCGCCGTTCGACGGCCGCGGATGGTGCCTACCCCGGTCAGGACAGCCTCGTCGAGGCCGGTTCTCTCCTGTGCGCGCTGCAGTTCGTCGGCGTACTCGCAGTCCCCCGAAACCTGAATCGGAGGGGTGTCCCACGACTCCCAGGTGCCGTCGTCGACCACGAGATCGAGCAGTTCGCGAGCGGTCAGGCGTGCCATCAGCTGCACTCCTTCAGCCACGACAGCACGCTGTCGGTGTCGGCGCCGAGAACCGGTGGTGCGGTGTGCCGGGTCTCGGTGACCTCGGTGCCGTCCGGTTCGAAGAATCGCAGTGGCGGGCCGGGCAATGTGATGGTTCCGAGGGTGCGGTGGTCGACGTCGACGAGCAGTCCCTGCGACTTGGTCTGCTCCCATTCGTAGACCTCGGAGATCGTCCGGACCCGTCCGGCAGGTACGCCCATGCGGTCGAGTTCGATGAGAAGTTCGTCGCTGGTGGACGCGCCGAACGCATCCTCCACCAATTCCAGGACCTGCTTGTGATTCTCGACGCGTTCGGCATTCGTGGCCACTCCGGGGGCGTCCGGGTCGAGGTGGAAGCCCGCGCAGAACCGCTGCCACAGTCCTTCACTGCCCACCGAGATCTGCACGGCGCCGTCGGCGGTGCGAAACAGCCCGTAGGGCGAAATCGAGGGATGGTGGTTGCCCTGCGCCTCGCCGATTTCACCCGCGACGGTCCACTTCGTGCCCTGGAAGGCGTGCACGCCGACGACACTGGCCAGCAATGACGTTCGCACGACGCGACCCCGTCCCGTGCGCTCACGCTCCTGCAGGGCCGCGACGACACCGAACGCTCCGTACATGCCGGCGAGCAGGTCCGCGATCGGAACACCGACACGCTGAACCTCGTCGGGATTGGGTCCGGTGAGCGACATCAGTCCCGCTTCGCCCTGGGCAATCTGGTCGTACCCCGCACGACCGCCTTCGGGACCGTCGTGACCGAAACCGCTGATCGACAGGACAACCAGGCGCGGGTTCAGCTCCGCGAGACGTTCGGTCGTGAACCCCAACCGGTCGAGGACACCGGTGCGGAAGTTCTCCATCAGGACGTCGGCGCACCGAACGAGAGACTCGAGAGTCCCGCGGCCGTCGTCCGTCTTCAGGTCGAGAGTGATCGACTTCTTGTTCCGGTTCGCGGACAGGAAGTACGTCGACTCCCGTTCGGCGTCGGCCGGCTCCACGAAGGGCGGCCCCCACCCGCGGGTGTCGTCGCCGCCGCGCGGGGTCTCGACCTTGATGACATCCGCGCCGAGGTCGCCGAGCATCATCGCCGCGTGCGGACCCGCAAGTGCGCGGGTCAGATCGACGACGACCACTCCCTGCAGCGGACCTGTGCGCTCCATCGTTTTCGTGGACATGTGAAACCACCGTTACTTCCTGGCGAGAGCCGAGAGAGCTGGACTGTTGGTTCAGTGGGCTAGTGGACTAGCCAATTAAATGAAACATCTGATCCGGCTGATGTCAAGAGAGAAAATTCGCCGTGGCCTGCGAAGAGGCAGCGGATCTACCCGATTACGGTCAGAGCCAGCCGGGCACCACAAGAATCGCCCACGCCGCGAGTGGGCCGATCGCGACGACGAGGGCGCTGTATTTCAGGATCTGCTTGTAGAACCGGTCTCGATCGACGTTCTGCGCGTTGGCGAGGACCAGCGCACCGTTGGTCGAGAACGGGCTGACGTCCACGATGGTCGAGGAGATGGCGAGCGCGACGATCACTCCCACCGCACCGACCTCACCGGCGAGCAGGAACGGAACTGCTAGCGGAATGGTCGCACCCAGAATCGCCGTGGACGACGCGAAGGCCGAGACGATGGCACCGATGTAGCAGAGGAGCAGCGCGACTAGGAGAGGCATGCCCAGGCTTGCGACCGCGTTTCCGACGTACTCGACGGTGCCCGCTTCCTGCAGCACTCCGACGAAGGTGAGGACGCCGCCGATGAGCAGCACCGTCGACCAGCTGATCTGCGCGATCGCGCCCTTCTGCGCCTTTGGCGAAGCGAGCGCCAACACGACGGCGACGGTCATCGAGATGAAGCCGACGTCCAGGTCGAGAATCAGCGAGAACACGGCGAGTGCAGCGAGACCGACCAGTGTGAGGGCCTGATCGAACGTGACACGAGAGGGTGTCGGTGAGTCAGTAACAGTCGGCGTCGGGCGCACCTTGGTCGCGGTGGCTCCTCCCGGACCCGAGTTGCCTCCGGTCGAGGGCACTCCCCCGCCCGAGCCCTCGCCGCCGGTTCCCGCTGCGCCCTCGGGACCGTCGTCGTGCACGCTGCGCCCTATCAGGTCGCGGCCGCCGAGGAACACGAAGAGGAGCACCCCGATCGCCGCGTTGAACAGGAGACTTCCCAGAAAAAGAGTGAGCGGACTGCTGGTCAATCCGGCCTTTGATGCGATGTCGTTAACGGTGACGCCGTAGATGCTGATCGGCGAGAAACCGCCGGCCTGGGCTCCGTGCACGACCATCATGCCCATGAGCAGCGCGTTGATTTTGTAGCGGGCGGCGAAGCCGAGAGCGATCGGCGCGACGATCGCCACGGCGGCGGGGCCGAGCGCACCGATCGCGGTGAGCACCGCGGTGATCCCGAACATCACCCAAGGAATCAACGCGACACGACCCCGAACCAGCCGCACCGCCCCGCGGACCATCAGGTCGACGGTCCCGTTGTTCTGGGCGATCGCGAAGAGGTAGGTGATGCCGACCAGCGTCAGGAACAGGCTGCTGGGAAATCCGGCGATGATGTCGTCACTGCTCATGTGCAGCGACAGTGTTCCGACGAAGAAGGCGGCAACGAAGCCGAGTGCGCCCATGTTCACGGGCAGCACGGTCGCCGCCAGAAACATGACAGCGAGCGCAAGGATGGGAATCAACTCGGTCGACATGAACGTCTCCGGTTCTGTGGCAGTGGCAACTGGTCTCGGCCGCCACCGGAAAGGTGAATTGACTCAGTGGCAGATTGGCCTAGCCACTTCATAAAAGCAGTGTCGCGGATCACTGTCAACAGCAACTGTGGGTGTGGTTACACGACTTTCCGAGATACCGTGGAGTAGGTTCAGTGGAATGGAGAGTGGGTGGCCCAGTGGCTGAGCAACTGCGTCCGGTAGCGCGACCGCGGCTGTACGAGGTAATCGTCGAGCAGCTCTGTGCCCATATCGCCGACCACGAGATGACGCCGGGTGACCGACTCCCGGCGGAGCGCGAACTCGCAGCCCAGCTGGGCGTGAGCCGCGCCTCCCTGAGCCAGGCGCTGGTCGCCCTCGAGGTGCAGGGTGTGGTGTCGGTCCGGCACGGAGACGGCGCCGTGCTCGTCCGCCGGCCCATCGAGGAACGAGCGGTCAAGGCGCTACGCGAACACGCCGACCGCCTTCCCGAGGTGATCGAGGCCCGCGAGGCACTCGAGGTCAAGCTCGCCGGGCTTGCCGCCGAGCGGCGAACCGACGCGGAGATGGCGGCGATCGACGACGCACTCGCGACGATGGAATCCGAGATCGCCGCCGGCGATCGTGGCGATCTCGGTGACGAGCAGTTCCACGAGGCCATCACCGTCGCCGCACACTCGTCATTACTGGCCAAGCTGATGCGCGAAATTTCCGGACTGATCCGGGAGACTCGGATCGAATCCCTGTCCCAGGCCGAACGCCCACGAGCCTCCCTCGAGGGGCACCGGCGCATTGCGGCGGCGATTCGCGACCAGGATTCCGCAGGCGCTTCCCGTGCGATGGCCGATCACATCCGGATGGTGTCCGACGTTGCGCTGCTGCGCGAGAGCGGGTAACCGGGGCCTCCTTGCCGCCGACCGACTGCCGGTGGGTCAGGGTCCGTTCCCCGCTCGACCCGCATCACGGCGCACTCGGCCAGCGCTGTACCCGCAAGGTGCCCCATAGTGTGTGCAAGCGCCGATCGTCCGTCCACGTCCGCGGGTGTGACCCACTCAACCTTTGACTTCAAGTACTTGAAGTTCTTAGCGTTTATGTCGTGAGTGCACGAACCACCCCACGCGACTACACGATCAAGGACGCGGCCGCACTGACCGGACTTCCGGCCAGCACGCTGCGTTACTACGAGTCGGTCGGCGTGATCGCGCCGATCAGCCGTGGGGAGAGCAGTAGACACAGGGTCTACGACGAGAACGACTTGGGACAGCTGTTGGCAATCGCGTGCCTGGCGGCAACCGGGATGTCGGTCAGCGACATGAAAGAGTACGTCGCCAACGCACAACTCGGGGCCGGGGCCGCACCCGCGCAGATCGAATTGCTGACCCAACGCCGGCAGCAACTTGCAGTCGAGGCCCGGCAGATGGCACTCCGCCAACGTTACGTCGACCTGAAGATCGACTACTGGCGCGCGATCGACGCGGGCGACGAAGCCCGTGCCACGCTCCTCGCGGCCGAGGCGAGTGCATTGGCTGACGACCTCAAGAACACCAAGAAGCGATAGTCCACACCCCGCACGCCCGGTGCTCGCCCGTAGACGGATGCGTCACCGGTCACGCGACCCTGCCCTACTCACTACCGAAGTGACCCCAGAGAAGAAGGAAGATTTGCCATGCGCGTCCACGCGTACGCCGCTCCCGCCGCGGGCCAGCCGCTGGTTCCCACGACCATCGAGCGCCGCGACGTCGGCTCCCACGACGTCCTCATCGAGATTCAGTACGCCGGCATCTGTCACTCCGACATCCACACCGTCAACGGCGACTGGGGTCCGCAACCCTTCCCGGTCGTGCCCGGCCACGAAATCGTCGGCACCGTCGCCGAGGTCGGCGCCGACGTCACACGCCACAAAATCGGTGACCGTGTGGGCGTCGGCTGCATGGTCAACTCCTGCGGCCGGTGCATCAACTGCCAGGGCGGCGACGAGCAGTACTGCACCGACGGCATGGTCCCCACCTACGCCGGCGTAGACCGTGACGGCACCACCACCCAGGGCGGTTACTCCACCCACGTCGTCGTTAATGCCGACTATGTCCTGTCCGTCCCGGAAAGCTTGGACCCGGCTGCCGCGGCTCCCCTGCTGTGCGCCGGAATCACCACCTACGCCCCGCTGCGCCGCTGGGGTGCCGGTCCCGGCAAGAAAGTTGCCATCGTCGGCCTCGGCGGGCTCGGGCACATGGCCGTCAAAATCGCCCACGCCCTCGGCGCCGAGGTCACCGTGCTGTCCCAGTCGCTGAAGAAGCAGGAGGACGGACTCCGCCTCGGCGCCGACGCGTACTACGCCACCTCCGACCCCAGCACCTTCGAGCAGCTCGCCGGTCGGTTCGACCTCATCGTCAACACGGTCAGCGCCGCCATCGACCTCAACGCCTACCTCGGACTCCTCGCCGTCGACGGTTCCCTGGTCAATGTCGGTGCCCCCGCCGAGCCGCTCAGCCTGAACGTGATGTCGCTGATCGGCGGCCGTCGCAACTTCGCCGGGTCGATGATCGGCGGCATCGCCCTGACCCAGGAGATGCTCGACTTCTGCGCCGAGCACGGCATCGGATCCGACATCGAAGTGATCCCCGCCGACCAGATCAACGAGGCTTACGAGCGGGTCCTCGCCTCAGACGTCCGATACCGGTTCGTCATCGACACCGCCACCCTGAACTGACCAACGTGAACGCCCGCCGGACGAGGCGGGCGTTCACCCGCACATCACACACCGGCAACCGGCCGCCTCACCGATTAGCGGCCAGCACTGCCGCGAGGCCTTCTTGTAGATCCTTGACGAAATACGCGGGAACCTCCAGCGACGGAAAATGTCCCCCGGTTTCGGGCGACCTCCATCGGACGATCTGTCGGTACCGCTCCTGCGCCCAAGGGCGCGGACACTTCTCGATGTCGCGGGGATACATACTGATTGCTGACGGGACGTCGACCCGAAGTTCGGGGTCGAGCGAGTTGTGGCTTTCGTAGTAAATGCGGGCCGACGATGCGCCGGTCCGTGTCAGCCAATACAGGGTGACGTCGTCAAGAACACTGTCTCTCGAAATCGTCTCGAACGGGCTGTCTTCGGTGTCTGTCCACTCCGCGAATTTGTCAAGGATCCAGGCAAGAAGTCCGACTGGTGAGTCGACGAGCGAGTACCCGATGGTCTGCGGTCGGGTCGCCTGCTGCTTCGCGTAGGCCGCGTGGTGGCGCCAGAAATCGCGGGTTTCCTCGGTCCATGTGCGCTCGTCCGCCGTCAGCCCGTCCGTTGTCAACCCGGGCGGTGCCTGCGCGGTCGTCGTGTGGATGCCTAGAACGTGCGCGGGGAACCTGCCGCCGAGGACGGTCGTGATCACACCTCCCCAGTCGCCCCCGTGGGCTACGAACCTGCCGTAGCCGAGCCTTCCCATCAGCTCCACCCATGCGGCCGCGATCTTTTCGGTTCCCCACCCGGTGGTGGCCGGTTTGTCGCTGTAACCGAATCCTGGTAACGACGGGACCACGACGTGGAACGCCGGCGCGCCAGGATTCTTCGGATCTGCCAGCTCGTCTACAACATCAATGAACTCGGCAATGCTGCCTGGCCAGCCGTGCGTCAAGATCAAAGGCGTGGCATCCGCGCGCGCAGATCGGCGGTGCAGGAAGTGGATCCCCAGATCATCAATGCTCGCGCGGAACTGGCCGATCCCGTTAAGGCGCGCTTCGAACGACCGCCAGTTATACCCGGTGCGCCAGTAATCCACGACATCGACGAGGTCGGCGAGAGGTACGCCCTGTTCCCATCGGCGAGGGTCGGGCGCAGCGCGGTAGACCGTCTCAGTCTCTGGTAGCCGCGCCGCGGCTAATCGCGAGCGCAGATCGTCGAGTTCAGCGTCAGTTGCGTGGGCTTCGAATGCTTGCACGTCGCTCGTTGGACGGGGCATGAGACCTCCCGATCAGTGGAACCGGCTAAGACGGTTCTAGCACGCCCTCAGGTCAGCACGCAACCAGCTAAGGTGGTTCCATGCGTGCTGGATTTCCTGACTTTCGCCTCGGTAATGTGCTGGCGACAAGCTTCACCGGGACTCTGTCGGAGCGTCATGGCAACGCTGTCGAGCGCATTCCCACGCCGCACCGCCTCATCGACTGGTTGGCCGCGAACGGCCTCGCCGTGGACGCCTGCACCCCCGCCCAGCTCGAACTCGCTCGCACATTGAGGGAATCAATTCACGCCGCAGCAACAGCGGCCGCAATCCACGACCCTCTCCCTGCGCCTGCTGTCCAAGTCATCAATGACTGCAGCATTCAGGGCCGAGCCGCGGCTATCCTGACGCCCGAAGGCAATCGGCGATGGCGACTTATCTCGGCTTCCTGCGTAGAAGATGCCCTAGGCGTGATCGCCGCCGACGCCATCAGCATCATCGCAGGCGAACGAGACGGAAAATTGGCCTTGTGCGCATCGCCAACCTGCCAAGCCGCCTTCTTCGACACTAGCCAAAGTCGCACCCGCAAATGGTGTGACATGAACACGTGCGGGAATCGTCAGAAGAAAGCGCGCTTCAATGCCAACCAGCGCAAGAACTTCCACTCAGCAAAGTAACCGTCACCCTCGGCGCATCCAGATGGGCCCCACGTCTGCGACACATCTAGTGGACATGGACAGCGATAATTTCCGTGGTACGGACTCGACCACCGGCATCACCGCAGTCGCGCTCACCGTTGACGCGATGAAACGCGACGTAGAAGTGAAGATACTGGTGAGCTGCACGCCCACCGATACCGACCGAGTCGCCGAGTTTCTCACCGGCAGTCTTCGTCTCGGTGCCACGATCGTCCACCGGTAGCTCGCACCGATCACGGTTCTGCAGTGCGCCCCGCGTGCTCCGAATCCGTGTCGACAGATGTGTGAGTGCATCACGGTGCAGGAAGCTCGTCGAACACCGCGTCGCGAGGGTTTGCCGAAGGCCGCCGAGCTTCGTTGCGTCGAACAGGCCGGATAGAGGGATGGCCATGCCGTGAGCCACACCGGCGGCCAGATCGGTCAAGTGCCCGGTGTCCGTAGCAAGCACGCCGACGGTCGACATCCCTCTATCCGGCGGAATAGTCTGTGACGGAACGATGTAGTCGGCCGACCGGCTACTGACTGTGCCAGTGTGCGGGAGCAGAAATACCGGTAGGCAAACGCGTTTCGCCGCTACCTCGGGCGGCGTTGATTTGAGGTTGGGTGACGTACAACGCGGCCGACAGATCGGCGCCCTCCAACCTGGCATCACGAAGATCCGCTCCGAGCAGATCAACCGCGGTGAGGTCGCTTTCCCTCAGGTCTGCGGCAATCAGGCAGGCTCCGCGTAGGTCCGCGCCGCACAATCTGCGTGCGCGCAGGTTCTTGCCGACAAGGTCCGCCCCGGAAGCGAGGCCCTTGTCCAGGTGTTCATTTTCGGCGAAGTAGGAAGCTCGAACTTCCTCACTGGTGTCGACGAGGACTGCTCTGACATCGGAATGCAGAGCATCCATATCGACCGTGAGTAGCTCGGGCAGTCCGCCACGAGTCAGTGCGGTGATGACTGAGGCGAGTTCGCGAGCTTCATGTGCAGCGTCCGGGTCATAGGTACGCGCCTGCGCCTCGAGCAGGTACCACAGCATCTCGTGCAGTTGCTTCATGACCTTGAAGGCGGCAAACATGCGTTGCTGCAAATCCGGACGCTCCCGCCAGCTGATCCCTGAGAACAATCGCTGGGATACGGCCTGGCCGGCGCCGAAACAGTCGAAAACTGTACAGCCGCGGAACCCCCGTGAGCGGAGTCCCGCGTGGACAGTGCAGGAGAACTCCGAACCGAGGTGCCGGCATGGTGTGCCGGCTGGCTTGTCCTCGGCGAAATCGACCGATCGCGAGAATCCGAACGCAGTGCAGCACAAGGCGAAACAGCTTCCGCAGTCGGCGCGCAGATCCTGACGGCGCTGAGGCGCAGGACCGGCGGTCATCGCAGAATCTCCAGCTCAGCACGGCGGAGGACGAACGGGCGCCGCCGACGCGGCATGGACATGGTTGTCGATGAAATGATCAAGTGAGCTCCAAGTGGCGATTCCAATGCAGGACAGGAGGAGGGAACCCGCCAACGGGTTCCCTCTCGAGGCACACGGAATCACCACCGCACGAAGGCGCGGCACACAATCAACGCTAAGGGTCTGGGTCACAGACGACTTATGGTAAGCACTGCACACAAAGTACCAGCTCGGCCGCGGCGACCCGCAACTCGTCCCCACCGCGCTCGCCCAGCCCGATCGCCCGAATCGGAACCTCGAGCTTCCGAGCGGTTTCCGAAAGCGGACCCCTTGCGGTGCCTCATGAGGTCACGTCCGGCTGCTCCTACTCTTCGGGAGAGCTGCTCGTAGATCAGTCCTTCGCTTCGCGGACGTCCTTTCCCTGCTCGGCGAACGCCTTGAAGTCCTGCATGTGCTGTAGCGACTGCTTGCGGAAGGAGCCGGGCATCAGGAGCCCCACCAGGCGCATCAGCAAGCCGTCGAACCGGTATTCGCTCTCGCTCACCCAGAGCGTGATCTCCGGACCCGCTTCGGTCAGCCGGTCGCGCACGGCACTCCACATGCCCTCGCCGACGATCTCGCGGTCGAAGTGAACGACGCTCCCTTTCGGGATCCCGCGCAGGTCTGCCGGTTCCCGACGCGTGATGGTCTCGGTGCCCTCGAACTTGTGCTTCCCCATCTGCATCACGACTCGCGATCTGGTACCGACCTGCCCGTGCACCCCACTCAGCGGCTCGTGCAGCACCAGACCCCGCAGCCACTTCGGCAGGTGTGCCGAGTCGGCGAGCAGCTGTACCACTGTCTCCAGAGGCAGGGCGATCTCGATCGAGACGGTGTACTTCATGGCGGAGCGCTCCTGGTTCCCGAGTAAGGAAGCCGACGCTAGCACCCTCGCTTCATACCGTGAGGTCATGGCACGTCCAACGATCTCCCGGTTGCGGTGGTCACGGCGGGATCGCCCTATCTGCGGAGGGCAAGGGCGTGTTGCGGCTGCGCCGCACCCGTCGACGTGCGGCTCGCCGAGGCGATTATCCACCACGAAGTGCGTGCCCAGTCGCGGCAAGCAAGCGCTCACAGCATCCCGTTCATCAGGTGCCCCTCAGCGATCTCGAAAACACCAAGCCGGCCCCCACCGCGGTCTGACCGATCAGCAATGCTCCGGGCAGTGCGAGTAGTTCCCATCCAGTCGCCGATGGCAGCCACAACGACGCAATGCATGCGGCGAACAACGTGACTGTGAACACCTGGCCAGCCGCGATCAGGCGTTGACCGACCGAGGTAAGTCTGCGGCGTCCAATCAGGACCAACGAAGTCGCAGCGGCCATGATGCAGACGACAAACCCGACCACCCCTGGATAGATGAACAACGGCTCGAAGGCCGGGGAACCGCCTACATCGATATATCCCTTCGTCAACAGCTGGGGAAGCACCCACACTCCGATCAGTAAGGCACACAACACACTGACGTAGGAGCAGCCGACCAAGAACCTCATCTGCGCAGGTTAGCCGGTTACGGGCTGTCAGTCCCCGACAAGCCCGGTTCCGGGCCGATCGAACAACTGGCGTGGGGGCGAGTGGCGGTCTTCGCGGGGAGGCTTCGAACTCGGTGCCGCGGAGCACGTGTGCGGCAAAGGCCTTACCACGGACGAGCCGCTGGACACACTGACCTCGGAGCGGCACTCGCCCACGTCGGTGCCCGTGGTTCGCCTTCGACCGACTCGGCTCGCAATCCATGTCGGCACAGTATGCCGCTACTCAGCTCGCCAACGGCCTGAGTCGTTTTCGGGGCCCTGGTGCAGACTCTCGGGCACCGCTCTCTAGCCAACCATGGTTATTCATCACGCCGCCGACCCGATCGTGCCGATGGCATCGGGGTATTCAGAAGAGCATTCAGCGAGCACGCAACAAGCTCTTCGGGGAACTCGGCGTGTCGTGAGAGGTGCGGAATACGGACAAGATCGTTGAGTGCCGTGCGAACCGCATTCACCAGCGCGAGTGCGTCGGCCTCGGTGACTTCTGAACGCGAGATTCGTAGCCATTTGACCCATTCGGCGAGGTCGTCCTGGCGGACTCGCCGATTACGCTCGGCAGCACTGGCGGGGAGGTTGAGGGCTTCGGTAACCGAAACGGCGAGCAGATCCGTTGCTTCGGTTGCGATACGCACATAACCTCTCACGAGGCCTTCGATGACCTGTTCATCCGAGGCGCTGTGATGCATCGCCCTGGAGCTTTCCAGGGCCATCCATTCCTGTACTCGAATGATCAAGGCGGAGAGGATGTCTGCCTTGCTGTCGAAGTACCTGTAGACGGCAGGGCCTGCGATGCCGAACTCGTCGAGGCTGACTCCACCGAAACCGCGCTCCCGGAACGCGCGCGCCGCTGCTGCGATGATCTGTTCGCGACGTGAAGTACCTGGCCGTTCATGTGCGACTGGAGCCTCCGCCGCTGGCGCATCGCCGGAATCGGGCGACGCTGAACCGCATTCGGGGGTATTGATGGCTGCCAACGCAGCAGACACCAGCAGTGGGGACAGGCGACGCTGTGACAGCGAACGGTCGTAGTGCCCTGGGCTGGTGATGATGCTCACTGCCATCCACGCGCGTACGTCGGCACCGAATCTGCTCTTGGAGGGATCGGCCTTTTCAATGGCCCTTCGCACCGCGCCTCCGACGCGACGAGTACCCTTGCGCACTCGCTCGAAGTCATCGGCGGTGAGGTGCCGTGCTTCTCGCTGCCATAGGGGGCCGAGTCGAAGGCTCTCCAGTGATGCCTCAACCATCAACGTCAACAACTGCTCCAAGCTGCAGCCGCCGGATTCGGAGCTCTCGGCGGATTGGGCTGCCATGAGCAGTCGGTCCTGGTCTTCGAGGACCACCTGCGACAGTAGATCCTGCTTGTTGGCGAAGTGCCGGTAGATCGCCCGTGCGGTGACGTCGGTTGCCTCAGCGATGTCTTCCATCCGCACGGCGTGAAACCCGTATTTCGTGAACAATTCACTGGCGTTGTGGAGTATCTGCGCACGCCGGTCACGGGGTCGCCGGCGCGAGGCGGTGGACACCTTCACAATTTGCGATGCGGTCACGACACCCTTTTCCTCCTCGACGCCCCTATGGGATGCGGCGGACGGTCCACCGCAGTATCCCGCACTGCCGCCGTTCGAGAGCCGATCGGACGCAATGCCTCCTTCCCACGCGGGGCGGCGCAGGCGCACTGCGCCCGAGCGTAGGTGAGGTCTCCACTACGGCCGCAGTCCGTACTGTACGCTCATTTTACGATAAGAGCCATGGACAAACTTCCTTGATTCGATGCTACCTGCTCGATTCAACAGAAGATACGTTCGCATGACATTCTCGGCTTAACACGCAGCGAGGCACACCTCGCGCTGCCGCGGTTCACTCGCGGGGAGCCAGCCCTCCCTACTCGGCGTATACGGGCCCCTACCAGGTCATACGTTCGCGAATGCACGAAAGTTCAATGATGCATCCTCTGGACTTCCTGGACCCGATCAGTTCCACATCTTCAGATACGAGCTATTGACATATCTACGGAGAGGAGCCTACTAATGTGAGTAGAAGCACATCAGGTTGTGAAGCAAACCACTAGGGATCAGGGACATGCCGCCTCATGGAGGTGACCATCCGCACCCGGCCGGTCACAGCTTCTGCTTACACCCGTTCGAACAAAGGAACTTTGATGAAGGATCTGCAATTTCTGCAATGCCAGACCGATCAGAAGATAGGCACGGTCTGGCTTACCCGCCCACCGGTCAACGCGGTCACCCGGGAGATGTACGCAGAGATCAAGTGGTTCTTCACCCACACGGAGGAGTACCTCCCCGAGGCTCGGGCGATCGTCTTGACCGGCGCCGGCAAGCACTTCTGCGGCGGCAACGATCTCACCGAATTCCAGACGATGACGCCGGAAAACGCCGGTGAGCGCATGCTTGCGGTCCGTGAAGCGTTCTGGTCGATCTACGATTGCCCGTTGCCGGTGATCGCGGCTGTCCACGGAGTGGCCGTGGGCACCGGACTGGCCCTCGCAGCGTCGTGTGATCTGGTCGTCGCAGCCAAGGGCGCCACCTTCACGCTTCCCGAGGTCAACGTCGGTGTGATGGGCGGCGCCAAACATGCCTCACGCCTGGTACCGCAGCAGTTGGTCCGCTACCTGCACCTCACCGGCGAATCGCTGTCTGCCGAGGAACTCGCCCAGCAGGGCGGCGTCTTGAAAGTCGTCGATCCCGATCAGCTACTCGATGTAGCCTACGACGTGGCGGCCAAAATGGTTCGGCACTCCCCGGTCACGTTGCGGTTCGCCAAGCGCAGCCTCAATGCGATCGAATACCAGGACCTCAAGGGCGGCTACGAGTTCGAGCAGGGTCTTTCCGGCGAGTTGTCCGCTTACTCAGACGCCAAAGAGGCCGTAGCAGCATTCTTCGAGCATCGCGCACCGGCCTACACGGGAGCATGAGATGAATGCTGTTTCACCTGTGCCGGTCGAGCAGATCACCGAGATCGCCGATCTGCGGCGCCAGGCTCGGAGGTGGCTCGCCGAAGCAGAGATCCCCACCGTGCCGTTGGAGCTGGAAGAACGGTTCAACGTCCTTCGTCGATGGCAGCGCACACTATTCGATGCCGGCTGGATGGGGCTGGGATGGTCACGGGAAGCCGGCGGACGTGGCCTCACCGCGCGCCACCAGCAAGTCTTTTCCGAGGAGCTGGCGCGCGCTCATGCACCCGCCCCGATCGGGTTGATCGGCCTCGATGTGGTCGGCCCCTCGATCCACCGGTACGGTTCGCCCGAGCAGCGCTCCCGTTTTCTGCCACCGCTGCTCGCCGGTGAAGACATCTGGTGTCAGGGGTTCTCCGAACCTTCCGCCGGCTCCGACCTCGCATCACTGCGGACCCGCGCTCTTCGCCACGGGGACAAGTACGTCGTCAACGGACAGAAGGTCTGGACCAGTTGGGGTAATCAGGCCAATTGGTGCGCACTGCTGTGCCGCACCGACCCCGACGCCGATCCCAAGCACGCCGGCATCTCCTACCTCATCGTCGACATGAGTTCCCCCGGAATCACCGTCCGTCCACTCGTCCAGATGACAGGCGATGCCGAATTCTGCGAAGTCTTCTTCGACAACGTCGAAGTCCCGGTCGGCAACCTGGTCGGCAAAGAAAACGACGGCTGGCGAATTGCCCTCGACACCCTGTCTCAGGAACGAGGCAACTATGCAATGCGCCGACAGGTGGAGATCGGCTGGGGTGTCGAGAAGACGATCGACGGACTACGAGGCACCTCCCCGGAATCGGCGACCAATCGTCGGATCAGCACCGCCATCGGAGAGTCACACGTGGCGCTACGGGTGTTGGACGCCCAGATCCGCCGAACTGTGCAACGCCTGATCGACGAAGAGGGACCACATCCCCTCGACTCGATCGACAAGCTCGTCCTCAACGACGCAGAGCAGGTGGTCGGTCGCGCCCTCGCCGATCTTCTCGGACCGTTCCGCCTCGACACCGAATCACAACCTCTCGGCCTGAACGCCGCACAGTTGATTCACGATCACTACTTCTCGCGTGCCGCATCGATCTACGGCGGTACATCCCAGATCCAACGCAACATCGTTGCCGAGCGGCTGCTCGGCCTACCCAGGAGCTGATGATGAGTCTCACCGCACCTGACGTGGACCTCGTCACCCCTATCCGCGAATTCTTCGACCGCCGTGTCACATCCGACTACCGTCATGCCCTGCTCAGCGGCGGCGGCTGGGACCCGGATCTGATCGCCGAACTCGACGACCTCGGCTGGTTCGAGCTGACCCGCCCCGAAAACCGCGGTGGTCTAGGCATCGACCTGACCGCGGTCGCCGGTCTGATCGCCTTGGTCGGTGATCGGCTCGTACCCGGCCCCCTGGTCGAGCAACTGATCCTGCCGGCGTACCTCGACATTCCCGAAGGTTCGCTCGTCGCCTTCGCCGACCCTGCCGTCACCCTCGACTGGGCCTCCTCGATCGGTTACGTGCACATGGAATCGGGGCAGATCCAGGGAACGATCGAACTCGTACGCTTTGGCGCCGAGGCCGATTCGCTGGTACTGGCAGTCGACGGCCCGGACGGACCGGCGCTGCTGCTCCTACCGGGCAGTGACCCGGCGCTGACGCTCACGCCGATCAGCAGTTCTGATCCCACATCGCATTACGTGCGCCTGGAGATCGCATCGCGAACTGTCGCCGACGCCGAGATCCTCGCCACCGGAATCGAAGCGGCCACACTCCTACGACAAATCCGGGCATGGTTCCGGCTTCTCACCGCCTGCGAAATCAGTGGTATCGCCCGCCGTATGCTCGAGAAAACCGTCGAGTACGTCGCGCAACGTCGGCAATTCGGCAAGCCCGTCGGATCGTTCCAAGCCGTGAAACACATTGCGGCGTCGATGGCGCAGGCGACCATCTCGATGGAGGCGCTCTGCGAGGCAACGGTTTCCGATATTGCCTCTGCTGACGTTGATTTCGACATCGAGATGGCAACGTGGACGGCCAAGGCCTATGCCGCCGGCGCCGGACGACAGGTGGTCGAGGACGCCTTGCAGTTGCATGGCGGGATCGGCTTCACCACCGAATACGACCTACACTGGTACTACCGCCGCGTCCTCGCCCTGCGGACCTGGTATGGGGACGAGCACGAACTCCACGCACTCATCGGTTCGCGGCGCCTGACCGACGGAGTCGACCGATGATCACCGCAACTCACACCGATTCCGCGCGCCGCGACCGCTACCTCACCAGCGGCGAGTGGAGCCGCAGCACGATCGATTCTGCTTTGGCCGAGTGTGCACACCATCACCCTGATCGGCTGGCTGTGGTCGATGGCGATCGTCAGGTCAGTTATGCCGAACTCGACGCCATGATCCGTCGGTTGGCCGGCGTGCTACTCGAGCGTGGGATCCGGCCGGGCGACTCGGTGGTCTGGCAGTTGCCGAACTGGCTCGAAGCGATCGTCGTACATCACGGTGCGCTGCGGATCGGCGCGGTCTCCACCCCGATCATCCCGATCTATCGACATCGCGAAGTGCAGTTCATTCTGAAGCAATCGCGAGCGCGTATCGCGTTTGTGCCCGGCATGTTCCGAACCTTCGACCACCGCGGGATGTTCGACGAGCTGGCGCCCACGCTCCCCGACCTCGAGCATGTGATCACCGTTCGCGGTTCCGACAACGAGTTCGACCAAATCCTCTCGGGCGCAACTCCACTCGACAATCCAGTCGAGCACGCCAGCATCGATATCGCATTGCTTCTGTACACATCCGGAACCACCTCCGATCCGAAGGGTGCTCTGCACACCCACGAAAGCCTGGATTACGAGAACCGGAGCATCATCGAACTCTTCGATCTGACCGGCGAGGACATCGTGTACATGCCCTCACCGGTCGGTCACATCACCGGCATTCTGTACGGACTGCAGTTGCCGTTCATGCTCGGCAGCCATGTCGTGTTCCAAGATATCTGGGACCCCGGCGCCGGCCTGGAGTTGCTGCAACGCCGACGCTGCACGTTCGTCGTCGGTGCCACACCCTTCTTGCACGGGCTGGTACACCACCCGGATCGCGCCGAGTACGACATCACCCTGCGGGTTTTTGGTTGCGGTGGCGCCGACGTACCTCCCGAACTGATCCGGCAGGCCGAGGAGCAGCTGGGCTGCACCGCGACCCGCATCTATGGATCGACCGAATTCCCGACTCTGTCCGGCGGAAACGCGAGCGATCCGCTGGACAAGCGCGCCGCCACCGACGGGCGTCCCATCGGGTCCGCAGAAGCGAGGACTGTCGATGAGCACGACACTCCGGTCCCCCCGGGCGCGGTCGGCGACCTGCAGGTTCGCGGCCCTGACCTGTTCACCGGATACCTCGATTCGACACTCAATTCGGATGCCTTCACCTCGGATGGCTGGTTTCGGACCGGTGATCTGGCGGTGATCGACGAGGACGGTTACATCCAGATCACCGGCCGGCGTAAGGACATCATCGTCCGGGGCGGGGAGAACATTTCCGCCAAGGAGATCGAAGACCTGCTCTTCGAATATCCCGGTATTGCCGATATCGCGGTGATCGGCATGCCCGACCCGATCATGGTCGAACGCATCTGCGCCTATGTGGTACCGAGCGACCAGGCGCATCCACCTGCCCTGGACGAGCTCACGTCGTTCCTGCGCGAACATCGGATGGCTACCCAGAAGCTGCCCGAGCGGCTCGAAGTCGTCGAACAACTACCGCGGACGGCGACAGGCAAGATCCAAAAGTTCGTCCTGCGTGACCGAATCCGAGACACTCTGACCTCCGACAAGGCCGTCTGATCGCACTCCCCCATCTCCCTCGTACCCCTTCCGAAAGGAAACTCCCGTGAACACCACACTCCTCGAGGAACTCGACGTCCTCGTCATCGGCGGCGGCTTCTCCGGCGTCTACCAGCTCGACCGGCTGCGCACCCTCGGCTACAACGTCAAGATCTACGAGGCCGGCACCGGACTCGGCGGCGTCTGGCATTGGAATTCCTATCCAGGTGCACGCGTCGATACCTGGGCGCCGGTCTACCAGTTCTCGCGCGAAGAGCTCTGGCGCGACTGGAACTGGAGCGAGATGTACCCCGGTCGTGACGAGCTGGTTCGCTACTTCGAATACGTCGACGAGAAGCTCGACCTGAGCAAAGACGTCCGCTACGAGACCCGTGTCCTGGCAGGCCGGTTCGATGAAGAAACCCATAAGTGGACCTTGGTCTCCCGCAACGAGCGCACCGGTGAGGAATTCACCACCCAGGCGCGGTTCGTGATCATGTGTCTCGGTGCCGGCTCCAAGCCCCTCTTCCCCAAGCTCCCTGGCCTCGAGAAGTTCGGGGGCGACTACTTCCACACAGCACGCTGGCCACTGGAGGGCTACGACCTTGCGGGCAAGCGGGTCGCCGTCATCGGCACCGGAGCCAGCGGCATCCAGGTAATCCAGGAGGCCTCGAAGGTCGCAGATCATCTGACAGTGTTCCAGCGCACCCCCAACACCGCGCTTCCGATGAATCAGCGAGCGCTCACTGAGGCGGACAATGCCGAAATGAAGAAGACCTACCCGGAGCGATTCGCCAACCGCAAGAACACCTGGGCCGGTTTCGATTATGACTTCCTCAAAGAGAACCTCCAGGATCTGAGCGAGGAACGTCGCAACGAAATACTCGAGGAACTCTGGACCAACGGTGGACTGCAGCCCTGGCTGGGTGGCTTCCTGAATGTCCTGTTCGACAAGGACGACAACGACATCCTGTACGCGTTCTGGCGGGACAAGACACGTCAACGTATCACCAGGCCGGAGCTGGTGGAACTGCTTGCACCGACCGAGCCGATCCATCCGTGGGGCGTCAAGCGTGTCTCCCTGGAGCAGAACTACTTCGAGAGCCTGTGCCGTGACGATGTCGAGCTCGTCGATTCCTCTGCCAATCCGATCCGGGAGGTCACCAGTGACGCCATCGTCACCGCGGACGGAACCCGACACGAAGTCGATGTCATCGTGCTGGCCACCGGCTTCGACTCGGTCACCGGAGGTTTGACTGCCATCGATATTCGCGGCACCAGCAATGAGACCTTCGAGGAGGTGTTCCGCGGCGGCAGCCGGACAGCACTGGGCAAGGCGACAGTAGGCTTCCCGAATCTTCTGTACGTCTACGGGCCCCAGAGCCCGAACGCATTCTGCAATGGTCCGACATGCGCCGAACTTGAAGGCGAACATCTGATCCAAATCGTCGAGCACATGCGGAACAACGGCTATACCCGTATCGAGGCCAAGCCGGAAGCCCAGCAATATTGGGGTGCGCATATCGCAGATCTCACCTCGGCCACCCTGTTCCCGCTGGCCAAGTCATGGTACATGGGCGCAAACGTACCCGGCAAAACCGTCGAAATGCTCATGTATCCCGGCGGTCTTTCGGTATACCTCGAAATCCTCGAGAAGGCCGCTGCCGGTGGATATCAGGAGCAATTCGAACTTGTCTGATCTCACCTGACCAACCACCCCGATCTGAACCGAGGGTAAACACGCTCATACCTGTCGTGACATTCACCTTTGAGCCGTCCATCTAGACCAGTGGAATCGACGATTCCCGAAGAGGATTTCGAACTTTCGTCGACCACCCTCTCCACAAGGAGCCGATCCAGTCCACAATCGTGCCCAAGTGTGAATCCTTGGCACGGGACCCAATTCCTGACAGCCGAGTGAAAATCACCCAGTACCTCAACCCGCACGGACTTAGGAGTTCACGCGATGGCTACCTACCAACCCACAGTATTCTCGACCGGGCATCAGTTTCTCGAGGCACCTCGCTGGCATGACGGAAAACTCTGGGCCAGCGACTTCTTCAGCGAACAGGTGCTCACCTTCGCTGAGGACGGCGCCGCAACGCCGATAACCAAAGTGCCCGGACGACCGTCCGGACTCGGTTTCCTTCCCGACGGGACACCTCTTGTCGTCTCGCAGAACGAGCGGTCGGTGTATCGCATCACCGCCGGCGGCAAGCTCGAGCAGTATGCCGACTTCAGCGCACTGGCTGGAGGGACCGGCAACGACCTGTACGTTGCACCGGCGGGCGACGCCTATGCCGGCAATTTCGGATTCGCGCTCGGCGAAGAGGATCCGAAGCCGACACACCTCGTCCACATCCGTGCCGACGGCAGCGTCTCGCAGGTTCCTGGAGATCTGATCTTCCCCAACGGCTGTGCACGTACCCCCGATGGCACCCTGCTGGTCGCGGAAACCTTCCCGCACCGCATCAGCGCGTTCGACATGGCGGAAGATGGCGGTCTGACCAACCACCGAGTATGGGCTCAGCTCGACGAGTCGTTTCATCCCGATGGCATCGCCCTGGATAGTGACGGAGGCCTCTGGTTCGGGAACGCGTTGACCCTCGGTGCCGACAGTGGCTTCTATCGGGTCGTCGAAGGCGGCCAGATCACCGATAAGGTCGAGGTCACCGACACGTGGGCAGTGGCGTGCGCATTCGGCGGAGAGAACCTCGACACCCTCTACCTCTGCTGCAATACAACGACGCTCGAAGAGTTTCACGAAGGACGCTCGACCGCTCATGTGGCCGTCGCGCGGGTCGGGCGCACCGGAGTTCCGGCGTCCATCTGAACGTGAGGTGACAGGCGTCTGCCCACACCGTCACAGATTTCGGTGCGCGACCTGGCCGAGCACATCGTGGTGGAAACCGCTTCACCTGTTCCTGCTTGCCGGCGTCGGTCGCGAACAAGCCCGGAGGACTCTCAGCGAGCGGGTTCGAATCCGGCCAACATTTGTTCGAGTGCGGCCTGGTCGGGTCCGACGAAGGCATCAGCCTGTGGCGCGGTGGCGAGCATGTCGAGATACTCCGCGGTGCGCCCGTCCGCCGGGGGCAGGTGAGTGCTGAGGAGTCGCCGGGGTTCGAGATCGCTCAGGGTTGACACGGTGGCCAGGAATTTGTCCTGGTCCACCGTGTGAACCCAGGGGCTGTCGACGGTGGCCCACAGGTGCTGGGCAGCGCGCACCGTGGTCGGCGTGCAGTAGCCGATGTCATCGGCGGTGGCGAGTTCGGCGGTCTCCATCGGCGCCCCGAAGCAATCCGAGGAGAAGTAGGCCTCGCTGCGGTCGTCGTAGAAGCCGACGGTGCTGGGATTGTCGAACAGCGGCGGCCGCAACGCCGTCAGCGTCCGATCGCCGACGTCGAGGGATTGACCCGGATTAAGCAGATAGACCCGGTCCATCGGCACGGGCCGTGCGCACGACATGATGCCTACGCCCGCGAAGGTCGTGATCAGGCGGGCGCGCGGCGCCGCGTCGAGCAGGTCGAACAGCGCGCCGGTGTGATCGCGGTCCGGATGCGTCAGCCAGATCCACTCGACGTCCGCGGCGTCGAGCACCGATCCCAGGGCGTCCATGAACCCGCGTCCGGGCAGACTCAGTCCGGTGTCGACGACGACGGGTTCGGCGGCGTGCAGAACGTACGCGTTCACCGGCAGGTGTCCGATCCCCGGTACTTCCAATTCGTCGCTCAGAGCAGTAATGTCACGTCGGATTCTGTTGATACGCATAAGAACTCTCCTCAGTCATCGTAGTCGACGCGGATCAGTGACCTGGCGATCGCCGCCAGTTCGGCTTCGGTCGGCTCGTATCCTCGCGGAACCTTCAGCCCGAGTTCGAACGGGGTGGCCCCGTCGTCGAGAGCTGCCCGGAATGCGGCGCCTGCCTCGGCGGGGGTGGCCTCGAGTAGCAGGGCCCGCCCCCGGCGGACACGGCCCCGGTGGGTGACCGTCACGGGTGCACCGCCGGCGAAGTTGCGCCGCCACGGACGCTCGGTGAAGACGAGCGTCTGACCGTCGACGTCGTGCAGGCATACCGGCACCCGCAGGGTACGCCCGGTACGACGGCCGGTGAACTCGATCAGTCCTTGGCGCCAGATGCGCCGCCCCAGTGACCGGGTCGTGAGGACCCGCCGGACCAACGGATTGACCAGCCGCATCAATTGGGGCGGCGGCGGGCTCAGCCGCACATTCGTGGTATCGGTTTTGGACATGTCACCGACGCTAGGCCCGACGCGGAGGGGGCACCATTCCACAATTCTGGTATATCCGATTGCCGATCCGCGCTCGTACGATTGACTCGTGAGCGTGGATTCCGTGCAGTGCGCGGTAGACAAGGTCGCACGATTGTGCGCCGCCCCACGCGGGCTGGTCTCGCTGTGGCGGGAAGCGTCGGACGTCGTCGCCGGGGTCGTCCCGTACTACTGGACGCCGTGCTGGTTCACGCTCGACCCCGTGTCCTTGCTGATGACCAGTCATTATCACTTCGGCATGGACGAGTTTCCCGGGGAATGGCTGGCCGCCGAGTACTACGAGGACGACGTTCAGTCCGTCCCCGACGTAATGCGTTCCGCCGACGGGGTTTCCACGTTGCATGAAGCGGCGCACGGTGATCTGTCGGGAAGTCCGCGCTGGCGCCGGAACCGGACGCTCGGCGGCGACCAGGAGCTGATCGCACGGTTACGCACGCACGTGGGGAGCGCTGAGCGTCTACGTAGATCTCATACTATCTGCCACTTGCGTGGCGGGCGTGGGAGATGGACGTGTGTCACGGCTACCCACATCACCGTGCGGTGGTGTGGGTTTGACCGTGTCCCACACCGACGCTTGTGGTGCAGGAACATGCTGTTTCGGAGTCACCCCCAACCGCTGAGGTGCGGCGGGCTGGCTGCGGCGGACCCGGCGGTGTCGCGGCCGACGCGGTGTGGGTCCGTTCTTGTCGCGGCACTTACGCACCGGCGTGTGTTCGGCGACCAGGATCGCGGGCATCTGCCCACGCCGGCGGGTGACGTTGTTCTTGCCGAGGAGCGCGCGTTTGGCCAGGTTCACCCCGGCGATGTGGTCGCGGTTGCCGCCGACCTGGCAGCGGGCACACCACGCGTCGTGATAGCCGGCGGGGCGGGCAAGTGGTTCGTTGCAGCCCGGACACAATGCGGACGACCCTCGGGCAGGCACCGAGACCACCGTGACACCGACCTCCGCGGCGGTGTGGGCGAGGGCTGCGACGGCTTTGCGGCGGGCGGACTGCGCGGCCCGATTGTTGTTCACCCGGCCGTGACCCCGGGTTTCGAGGGTGGTGAGATCTTCCACCGCGATCATCTCCGCGCCCGCTGCGGCGGCGTAGTCGGTGACCTGACGGCCGAAGTGGAACGCCAGTTCCCGGTTGATCTTCCCCCGCTTGACGCCCACCGCCTCGCGGTGGAGGTCGAGGACGGTGATCTTCGCCTCCAACCGGGCACGGACCTCGGGTGGGGCGGTGGTGGCCAGTCGGGTCAACCGGGCCGCCTTCCGGTGCAGCAGTTGACCTTCCTGCTGAAGGCGGGCCAGTTTGATACCGAGACCCCGATCGTCGTAGGTCCAGCCCCGGTAGTCAGAGACCAGCCCCTTCGGGCCGTCGGCGGTGATGGCGGCGGCCCCGAGTGTGGACGGGGACCAGTCCACCCCTACCGCCGTCGTTCCCGATGTCACATCAGCGGCTGGGACTGCTTCGGTGGCAGCGCACCGCAACAACAGACCCCGGTGGTCGAGGACCAGGGTCGGCAGATGCCACTCGCTGATCGGCCGCCGGTGCAGGTGCGGTGGGATCGCGGCGGTCACCCGAACCCGTCGCCACTGCGCGCGTCCTGTCGGGGCGACGGTGGTGGGGAGTTTGACCGTCAACGTCAGGACTGCGTCTGTGACGGTGATGTGTGCGAGTTGTCGATCCGCTGCGGAAAGCCGTGCCATCGCCGAGGTCCGGGGTGGTGCTTGCACGTCGGTGATCCGCAGGCGCGCGCCGGCGGTGCGGCGTGCGCGCGCTGTGAGCTGCCGCACCACGCCACGGGCGAATCCGGGCGGGACGCACTCCGCAGCAGTAGTGGGTGCGGTGATGCGGCCGGTGGCCGGGTCGAACCTGGCCGACAGTGCAGTGATCGCGGTGTCTCGGTATGCCAGAGCCCGCAAAGTGCCTACTGCCTGCGCGGTCACCACCCGCGTGACACGCGACGGGACGTAGACACCGTCCGGGTAGTGCGGGGTCCAGCCGAGCCGCGCAGCAGCGACATGACCGTGCATCGGGAGTTTCCGGCCCTGGCCGTCACATCCAGCGGCCAGGACATCGAAGGTGGCCGGTTGCCACAGCCGGAACAGCAGCTGCGCTTCGGCGCCCGAGACCAGGTCGAGCATCCACCCGACACGAACGTCGAGGTCGTCGAGCCCGATCGGCGCACCGGTCGCGTCATCGACAGCCAGGTAGGGGCGGGTGGTGAACGAGAACTGCCGCAGCGCAGTCAATCCGGTATCGGCCATCAGCTAGCCCATCTCCCACCGTGCCGCAACATCACCGAAGAAGTCGACGTTGATTCTGCTTCGACCGCAATGGGGAGAAACGACCGGAAACGACGCGAGCACTGCCATGAAGTCATCCATCAGCTCCTCACCAGCGACGTGTCCCCATGCTCACGCGGGACCTCGACCTTAACCCCGACCACCGACAGGTACCGCTCGATCCACGCCACCGGAGAACCGGGGCAACCGATCCCGCCACACCACTCGGACCACCCGGAGGTGACCCCCGGCTGCGTCATCGAGCATCCGATTCAGTCCCGCCCGGGTCTCCCGCAGACCTGAACCACGATCCTGGTAGACCCGGCACACGGTGCCGGTGGCACCCTCACGCAGCCCCTTTTCCTCCACTGGCGGGCGAGGATTACTGACCGATCGAGCCCCACACCCGACAGTGCAACGCTTCCGCGGAAGGCCGCGTCGGAGGATTGGTTTCCTTCTCGGCGTATAGGTTCGGGGTCAGCGAGTCGTCGATCGGGAGGATCTCGACGGTACCCCCAACGCCGACGAGTTCAGGTATGCCGCCGCCTCACCGATGCGCACGATCCGACAACAATAGAAACGATTAGCAAAGTACTGGACATGACTTCAACAGTTGAGAGCCTCTATCGCGACGAGGGAATGCCGATGTTCTCCGAAACCGAGAAGTCGTTCGTGAAGGAGATCGCGCCGGTCCTCGCGGGTGGTGCCCGCCGCGCACTGCTGTACGGGCAGGCCGAGGAACCGGAGTACGCCGATTCGCCGGGTCTGCTCGTTCTCGACGAGAACTGGAACATCGAATCCGCGACGCCCGGGGTCGACCGGTGGATGGTGGATCTGCCGGGTGGGGATTGGGATCGGGGCGAGTTGCCGGCCGCGGTGATCACGCTCGCCGGTCGTGTGTTGCGGTGTGTAGAAGACCGCGATCGGCTGGGCGACGTGGCCATCTCGCGGGTGCTGTCGCGGTCGGGTGCGTGGTTGGTGCTGCACGGTGCATGCCTGACGTCGACGGGCAGGCGGCGGATCGCGGTGATCGTCGAGCCGGCGCATCCGAGTCGTCTGTATCCCCTGCTGATGTCGGCGTACGGGCTGACCGAGCGGGAGAAGGAGGTCACGTCGATGGTGTTACAAGGGGCGTCGACTTCGCAGATCTCCGCCGAGCTGCACGTGTCGGCGCAGACCGTACAGCAACATTTGAAGAGCATTTTCGACAAGACCGGCGTGCACAGCCGACGGGACCTGGTCGGCAAGGTGTTCTTCCATCACTACGAGCCGCGGTTCCGTGACAACGAGAAACGCACGCTCGGCGACCGACCGCTCCGGGGTGGACCCTGGCCCACGGATCGTCGGCGCCGCACATATCAATAGCCGAACCCCTTCTAATAAGCCAAAAAATCTCGTTCGTAATCCAAGCGCGATCTCGAGAGCGGTGCTGCGGTGGATCTCCTCAATGGTCTTCCGCGCCTCCTGCCGCGCCGTACCGATCCGGCGCGACACTCATTCGCGTGGCCGCTGCCAGGCGATTGATTTCTTACAAGAGCGACAGCTCACGACCCGCTACATTTGGGAAACCCCAAAGCAGAGGAGTGCCCCATGGGCAAGGTGGTCATGTACAGCTCGGTGTCGGTGGACGGCTTCATCGCGGACGAGAACGACCAGCCCGGACCGCTGTTCGATTGGTTGTCCAGCGGTGACGTCCCGTTGGACGAGAGCGGCGAGATCAAGATGTCGCAGACGTCCTACGACTACACCCGGCCGTACTGGGACCAGATCGGGGCGACAATCGTCGGCCGCCACGTCTTCGACATGACGGACGGCTGGGACGGCAAGCCTCCGGGCGGAATCGACCACGTGGTCGTTGTGACGCACCGGCCGATGCCCGAGGGCTGGGACCGCGAGGCGCCGTTTCACTTCGTCGACGGCATCGACGCAGCCGTGGCCAAGGCGCAGGAGCTCGCGGGTGACCGCATCGTCGAGGTCGCCGCTGGCGACGTCGGTGGCCAGGTGCTTGCCGCAGGTTTGGTCGACGAGGTGCGCATGGACGTCGCACCCGTGGTGTTCGGGTCCGGCAAGCGTTTCTTCGGATCGGTCCACGCGCAGCACCTGTTGGAGGATCCTGACGTGGTGATTCAGGGCAATCGGGTGCTTCACCTGCGCTATCGGGTGCGCCGTTGACCGATCTGAGCGGGTACGCGGAGCTCACGAGTCAGAGTTGTTCGCCTTGGGTCTGGTCAACGAACCAGGCCGCGATCTGTGCTCGTGAGGTGAATCCGAGCTTGCTCAGGATGTGTTCTACGTGGCCCTGGGCGGTACGGTCCGAGATGACGAGACTCTTTGCGATCGCCCTGTTGGTCAAACCCTTTGCTACCAGGTCGGCGACCTGCCATTCACGTTTGGTCAGGTTCGTCGCGATACCGGCGGGCCGCGTCGTGTCCCTGGGCTGTTCGTTCAAGGCATACACAATGGCATCGTGAGTTCCGAGCGCGCGCCCTTCCCGATGGGCGGCTTGAAAGGCGCGCTCACCGAGTGTATGGCGAATCCGGCGCTTGTTCTCTTCATGGTGGACGAGGAGGTGGGGGAACATCACCGTCGAGCTGCCCACGGTGTGCCCCAATTCCTCGGCGGCGCCCATCAGCACCGCGGCACGCTGTGCATGGCGCTCGTCACAAAGCCACGCCAGGGATTCCAGACACACGGTGACGGTAATTTGGTCGTCCGCCAGTCGGCCGAGCCGCAAACTGTCTTCAAGCAAGCGAGCGGCACGCTTCGAATCTCCCTGCTGCCAAACCCCAACACCCATGGACCACAACGAATACGAGCGATATATCGACTCGCCCAAATCATCCGTCATCGCGATAACCCTGTCATGACATGCCATCGCCCGCGGAATGTCCCCACGCAGTCCATATGCCATACCCAGTAGATACTCAACTGCAACCTTTCGATGGTCATCGTTCAGTGTCGCGTACATGGTGCGGGCTTCTTCCAGAAGTCCGCTCGCGCGCTGGAGGTCGCTGTTGTTGAGCGCGAGTAGCCCTTCTGCTTGGGTGCCGAGTGCACGCGTCATCGGGTCGTCGATCTGCTCAGCCAAGGATCGCCCCTCCTCGACCAGTGCAGTCGCAGCGGGGAGGTCGCCCTGAAGTTCGGACAGCACGCTGCTGTAGTACAGGGCTTTGACTCGTGTCGCGGTGGGCTGCCGGGGATGGCAGGCGAGGGCTCGGTCGAGCCAGTATCGTCCCTCGGTGAGCTTGCCGCGGGTAAGCCAGAAGGGATACAGCGCAGCTGCGATCCGCAGCCCGGCCTCGGGGTCGGTATCGCCTACCTCGGATAGGCACAGCGTCATCGCCTCACGCAGATTCGACTCCTCGCGCCCGAGCCGTGCGATCCATTTCAACTGCTGCGAACTGACCCACTCCGCTTCCGCTGTCAGTGCCAGCTTCTCGTACCAATCCCGGTGCCGCGAGCGTAACGTCTGGTAGTCGCCGGACTGCTCTGCTTTGTGTCGGCCGTAGTCACGTACCGTCTCGAGAAGGCGGAAACGCACCACTCCCCACGGAGCCTCCCTGATCAGGATCGACTTGTCGACCAACGCTGTGAGCACGTCGAGCAGATCCTCAGGAGCCTTCTCCCCCACGCAAATGCCTTCCGCCGCGTCCAATTCGAAGCTCCCGGCGAATACCGACACGCGTGCCCACAGCTGCTGTTCCGAGGAACTGCACAGGTCGTAACTCCAGTCCATCGACAACCACAGCGTCTGTTGGCGCCTCGGCGCACCGCGACGTCCCAGGGTCAGCAGTTTGTACCGGTCATTCAGTCGCTCGGCGATTTGGTCGGCAGACATCGCCCGCAACCGCGCGGCCGCCAACTCGATCGGCAGGGGTAGACCATCAAGTGCCCGGCAGATATGCGCTACCGTGATCCGGTTTTCCTCGGTCAACTCGAACCCGGACACCGCAGCGGCGGCACGTTCCAAGAACAGCGTCACGGCGTCGTACTGGGAAAGCCCGCGCAGGGACGACTCATCGTCCGCGTCGGGAATCGTCAGCGGCGGTACGCGCAGCACCGCTTCCCCTTCGATACCGAGGGCCTCCCGGCTCGTGGCCAGAATCCGCAGCTCGGGACAGGTCCGAAGCAGTTCCCCGGCGAGCGTGGCGACTGCATCCACCAAACGCTCGCAGTTGTCCAGAACGAGCAGAAGGTTGCGTGTGGCGAGGAACTCCGCAATTACGCGTTCAAGCGGTCGTGCCGAGCGATGATGTATTCCGACGGCCGCAGCGACCGCATCCACGAGCAGTGACCGCTCGTTCAGTTCGCCTAGCTCGACCAACCTCACACCGCCGCTGAACCCGCGCCGCGCCTCCGTCGCAACGCGTAGCGCAAGGCGCGTTTTGCCGACCCCGCCGATCCCGGTCAAGGTGACCAGGCGGGAAGTAGACAACTTCGCCTTGGCGTCGGTCAGCTCGCGACGGCGGCCTACGAAGCTGGTGAGGTCCGCCGGAAGATCTCCCGCCGCTCCCCATGTTGACGGCGGGATCGCGTTGTGGAGGAGGCCGGCGGTGGAGCGGCGACGGGCTCTTGGTTGGTCTTGTGCGGAGCGCTTCGCGCCTCGTTCGGCGAGCAGGTCCATCTCTTCGACCGGGAAATCGTGAGCGAGCTGACTCCGGCGTAGTTCGTCACCGAACTGCGCCGCGCTGAGGGGACGCTCCCGAGGATTTACTGACATCGCGTGTTCGATGGCCGCGCTGACATCATCCGGAATCCCCTGCTCGCGGAGATCTGGTACCGGTTGGGTAGTGATGCGAATGAACTGTGCGACTATTTGCTCGCCGCTGTGACGTTCAAAAGCTGCGTGCCCGGTTACGGCCGAGAACAAGGTCGCGCCGAGACTGTAGATGTCTGAGGCCGCGCTGGGCGGCTCCTCTCCCTCGAGCACCTCGGGGGCTGTGAAAGCCGGGGATCCGGTGAGAATGCCCGTCGAGGTCTCGAATCCCCCAGCAAAATGAGCGATGCCGAAGTCGGTCAGGGCGGGCTCGTCGTAATCGGTGATCAGGATATTCCCCGGCTTGACGTCTCTATGGAGGATGCCGAGCCGGTGCGCGGTCTCGAGCGCGCCGGCCAACTTCACGCCGAATCGCAGAGCCTCGTCCAACTCGAGTCGGCCATGCCGACGGATTCGGGTGTCCAACGAACCGTGCGAGTGGTATTGCATCACGATGTAGGGCCGACCGCTGGTTGTGGTTCCAATGTGGAGCACGTTAGCGATGTTCGGGTGACCCGTAAGGCGGCCCATCGCCCGCTGCTCTCGAAAGAACCGTGCCCGGTTGTCTTCGTCCAGATTGGCGGTGAGGACCTTCACCGCGACAGTGCGGTCCAGCGAGGGTTGCCCACAACGGTAGACAAGACCGAAGCCGCCACGTCCGATTTCGTGGACCTCCGTAAACCCTGCCGTGGTCAACTCCGCAACGACGGCGGACGCCACGTCACGCTGAGTCTCGAGTGGATCACCATTTGCCATGCGCAGCTGGCGATTCACTCGATCCGGCGGTACCCCAAAGACACAGCATTTCTTTGTCCCTCAATGATCTGAATTCAGGGTAACGCCACCTGCCACCGAGTCGGGGCAATTGTGTTGATCGAATCGTCGATACCGACCGTCTGGTCCCATTGCAGTCGCCTGGGGAGGCCTCACCACGATCCACGAAACGGCCAAAACGGACCTGGCCTAGACCCTGGCCAGCGATGTGAGAGAGGTGACCTTGGCACCAAGCGACGCATCCGATACTCAGCTGTCGGGCCGCAGAACTTCGCCGCCTCCTCCGGGAGCGAGACGGGATGAGAAGATTATGCTGTGCAGTTCCGGCAGCTCGAGTACCTCGTCGCTCTCTCGCGTGAGAAGCACTTCACTCGCGCAGCGGATGCATGTGCTGTCTCTCAACCGGCTTTGTCGGAGGCGATCCGCAAACTGGAGATCGAACTCGATCTGCCGCTGATCGTTCGAGGCCGCAAGTTCGAAGGCCTCACAGCGGAGGGCGAGCAGATCGTACGTTGGGCTCAGAGAATTCTTGCCAACCAGGACTCACTCCTACACGAGGCCGCCAGCCTACGGTCGGGCGTCACCGGCACCCTCCGAATAGGGGTCATTCCCACCGCATCCGCGACAGTCGCCGACCTGTCGAGCCCATTGTGTCTGCGGCATCCCCTTATCACGGTGCGTCTCGCCGAAGACCTGTCCTCGAGCGAGATCACAGCTCGGCTCGATCGCTTCGAGCTCGACGGCGGCATCACTTACCTCGACGACGACATCGCCCTGCGCTACCACACTTTCCCGCTCTATCGTGAGCGATACGCACTCTTGACCGCCGACGACCCGGCCCTCCCGCGCCGCGCCGACATCTCCTGGAGCGAAGCGTCGACGTTGCCGATGTGCACATTGCCGTCGATCATGCGCGGCAGGCGCATCCTCGACGACTATTTCGCCGACGACGGAGCCGTCCACACCGCACAAGTCGAAACCGATTCCATCGCTTCCCTCTATGCCCACGTCAAGACCGGGCAGTGGGCTGCAGTCGTGCCTCAGGTGTGGTTCAAAGTATTCGGTGAACCACCCGGCCTCCGGTCCACTCCACTCATCGAAGGTCGCACAGCTCCAGTGGTCGGGTTGATCACCCGCGCAGAAGGCCCGTCGTCCCTTCTCGTTCAGGCTCTCGAAGCGACGGCTTCAGTCCTCGACCAGACATCATCGGCAACGCCTATCGACCAGTAGGACGGGCATCTTGGACACCACCCATATCCGTGGTGCATCCTCGACCGACTGTCTGTAAACCTGGGGAAGGCTGCACTGCTGATGGCGCGTCGAGACGACTACGAATACGACGAGCACAGCATCGTCGTGACGAAGAACAAGCAGTACGCCGCAGGCGTACCGGCGGTGCTCGTATCACTTCAACGCGGCATGTCACAGATGGGTGCGACGCGCACCGCTGCCACTCTCGCCAAACTCAATCAGCGCAAAGGCTTCGACTGTCCGGGCTGCGCGTGGCCGGAAACACCCGGCCACCGCAAGCACGCCGAATTCTGCGAGAACGGCGCCAAGGCCGTCGCCGAAGAAGCCACCAAGCGGACCGTCGGCCCAGCCTTCTTCGCCGCACACTCCATTGACGACCTCCTCGGCCGCACCGAGTACTGGCTCGGACAGCAGGGACGCCTCACCCACCCCATGGTGCTACGCCCAGGCGCCACACACTACGAGCCAATCGAATGGGATGACGCGAACCGCATCATCGCAGACGAACTGAACGCGCTGGGTAGCCCACATGAGGCGATCTTCTACACCTCCGGCCGAACATCCAATGAAGCAGCGTTCCTCTACCAGTTACTGATTCGCTCCTTCGGCACCAACAACATGCCCGACTGTTCGAACATGTGTCACGAATCGTCCGGCAGCGCACTGACCGCCTCGATCGGCATCGGCAAAGGATCGGTATCCGTTCCGGATATCGAGAACGCCGACCTCATTCTCATCGCCGGCCAGAACCCGGGCACCAACCATCCACGCATGCTCTCCACACTCGAAAAAGCCAGATCCAACGGCGCCCGGGTTATCGCCATCAACCCGCTTCCCGAAGCCGGACTTCTGCGGTTCAAAGACCCACAGAAGGTTCATGGTGTCATCGGCGACGGAGCCGCGATCTCCGACGACTTCCTGCAGATCCGCATCGGCGGCGACATGGCCCTCTTCCAGGGGCTGGCCAAACTGCTCGTCGCAGCCGAGGACGCCGCGCCAGGCACCGTCCTCGACCGACGCTTCATCGACCGCCACACCGCGGGGTTCGACGCTTGGCTCGATCACATCCGCAGAGTCGATCTCGGCACGGTCGTCGACGCCACCGGCCTGACAATCGAACAACTCCACGACACAGCGCAGGCCCTGATCGAGTCGAACGCCACCATCATCTGCTGGGCGATGGGACTGACCCAGCAAACACACGGTGTTGCCACGATCGAAGAAGCCGTGAACCTGCTGCTGATGCGCGGCATGATCGGTAAATCCGGAGCCGGGGTATGCCCCGTCCGCGGGCACTCCAACGTCCAAGGCGACCGCACCATGGGCATCTGGGAGAAGATGCCAGAATCGTTCCTCGCCGCCCTCGACACCGAATTCGGCATCACCTCACCACGAGAACACGGGCTCGACGCCGTCGACTCCATCCGCGCCATGCGCGAACGGCGAGCCTCGGTGTTCATGGCAATGGGTGGCAACTTCGTGTCCGCCACGCCGGACACCGACGTCACAGAGGCCGCCCTCCGGAACTGTTCGCTCACCGTCCAGGTGTCCACCAAACTTAACCGCAGTCATCTCGTTCACGGCCGCACCGCACTCATTCTGCCGTCGCTCGGACGCACCGACAAAGACGTCCAGGCGACTGGTAAGCAGTTCGTGACCGTCGAGGATTCGATGTCGATGGTCCACCGTTCCCGCGGAAGTCTTACCCCGTCGAGCATCCACATGCGCTCCGAAGTTGCCATCGTCTGCGGCATCGCCGAGACGTTGTTCGGCCCCGGCCATCCCGTGCCGTGGACGTCGTTCACCGCCGATTACGACCTCATCCGGGATGCGATCTCGCGCGTCGTGCCCGGCTTCGACGGCTTCAATACCAAGGTCCGACAGAAGGAGGGGTTCGGACTCCCCCACCCGCCGCGAGACTCACGCACGTTCCAGACGGAGACCGGTAAAGCGAACTTTGCCGTCAACGACCTCGTGTGGCTACCTGTCCCGCCTGGCCGACTCATGTTGCAGACCATGCGAAGTCACGACCAGTACAACACCACCATCTACGGTCTCGACGACCGCTACCGCGGCGTCAAAGGCGGCCGGCGAGTTCTGTTCGTCAACACCCGCGACATCGAAAAACTCGGATACCGAGACGGCGACCACGTCGACTTGATTTCCGAATGGAAGAACCGGAGCGGGAACGTCGAAGAACGACGAGCCGACAACTTCCGACTCGTCGCCTACCCCACGCCTGTCGGCAACGCCGCCGCCTACTACCCCGAAACCAATCCCCTCATTCCCCTCGACCACGTCGCAGACAAATCCAACACGCCCGTCAGCAAAGCCATCCTGATTCGGCTCGAGCACCGACCCTGATGGGACGCATCACTACCCGTCGCCCCATCGTGCGCGTGCGTGGACCGAACTCCACAACTCGGCCCGACACACTCGTCGTCGAGGAACCACTCGAAATCCGTGTCGGAGGCTCCCCGCTCGCGGTCACCATGCGCACCCCAGGCCACGATGTCGAACTCGCGCACGGCTTCCTCCTCACCGAAGGAGTCATCAACAGCGTTGACGACGTCGCTTCGGCCCGCTACTGCGACGGAGTGGACGACAACGGCCTCAACACCTACAACGTCCTCGACATCACCCTCACCGTTGGCATCCCCCCACCCCAACCCGGTGTCGAACGCAACTTCTACACAACCTCCTCATGTGGAGTTTGCGGGAAAGCATCACTCGACGCCGTTCGCCTCGCGACGGTCCATTCCCCGGCCGAGGACAACACCACGGTGCATGTCGATGTTCTGGCGACACTGCCCGACCGACTACGCCAGTCGCAGAAAGTATTCGACAGCACCGGTGGTTTACATGCAGCCGCACTTTTCGATCAGTACGGGCAGTTACTCGCCCTCCGCGAGGACATCGGCGGGCACAATGCCGTAGACAAGGTCGTCGGCTGGGCAATCGCTCAACACCGCATCCCCTGCCGGGGCAGCATCCTCATGGTCAGCGGTCGCGCCTCGTTCGAACTCGCCCAAAAAGCCGCAATGGCAGGCATACCCATACTTGCCGCTGTCTCCGCGCCGTCGTCGCTCGCTGTCGACCTCGCAGACGAAACAGGACTGACACTCGTGGGGTTTCTTCGCGGCCAGAACATGAACCTCTACACCCACACCCATCGGGTAATACAAGGCTGACCACGTGCAATGCGCGGGCCCCGACAGTCCAGTGCTACCGGGTAAGCGGGCTGTAGAAGACCAAGCCGTTGCCGTTATTGTCGTAGACCACTGCACGGCGTTCGTGTCCGTGGTCTAACGGGCCTCCCACAATGCCACCGCCGTTGGCTTCCACGGCCTTCGCCGCACTGTCGACGTCGGCGGTCCTTATGCCGACGACAACTTGCCCGGGCATGGGATGGTCCACCGCAGTCGCCAACGCGACGGTGATAGTCCCTCCATCCAGGGCCGCGAAGTGGTCCCCGTCGCGGAATTTCAACGGCATTCCCAGGGTCTCGCAGTAAAACCGGACCGATTCGTCCAAGTTGTCGGTCGACAGGACGATCATTCGCACATCATGCTCGCTCAATTGAGCCTCCCTGTAATTCGGATTGCAGGACCGGCCAGGCGCTTCCGCACGGAAGGGCGCGGATCCTGTCATTGCGCGACCCCGGCCGGCGTCACTGTTCCGATCCACGTGCCGCATTGAGGATCGCGCAGTCTGCTGCAGTATTCGACTGTGCAACAGTGTATTTAAATATTTGAGGTCGAGACTGGTGCGACCGACACAGGCGGATGTCGCCTTCGCTCGATCGTCGACGATCAAACCCCGTTCAACCAGGGTATCCGATTGAACGGGGTCTATTTACAGGCCAGTACCGGATGCTATCGCCACGTTCCGTAGGCGCCTGATCAATCCGGCAGGTCCGACCTCACTCGGCCCGAGGAGAGGTCAATGCCTGGACCGCCGCAGTTGACATTGTCTTGACGATCGACTCCTGGTCAAGACCTTTGTTGAGCGTGGGTACGGTATTCAACATCGAGAACACCGCCTGCGTAAGCAGGCGTACCTCCGGATCCGACAGCTCTGGCCGCAGCAGCGACACTGTCGAAATCCACTCCTCGGCGTACATATTCATCGCTCGTCGAATGCGCCGGCGATCCGTTTCGGGAAACGCGTGCTCGTTCTTGAGGAAAATCAGTGTTGTCGGAGCCGCAGACAGGACCGACCTGATGTGGAATTCGACCATGGCGTCCAGCGCAGCACGCGGATCGGGTTCCGACTCCACCGTCGCCCGGGCGGACTGATGGAGAAATTCCAACGGATTCTCCACCACTGCGATGAGGAGGGCCTGCTTGTTCTGGAAGTGACGATAGAGCCCGGGAGCGGAGATTCCTGCCTTCGCGCAGATCATCTCGACCGTAACCGAATCGTAGGGTTGGTGCAGGAACAGATCGGCAGCGACCTCCAGCAGCAGCTCCCGGCGTGACCGGCGAACCGTTGGCGAGGCTGACGGCATCTGATCAGCCTTCATGGTTCACGACAGCAACGGGGCAACCCGAGAAATCTGAGAACAGCACATACCGAGTCGCACACCGCCTGCAAGCGTCGCTCGCATCCACCTTGATCAGCTCCATGCGACCAATAGTAACACGCATTAACACAATCGGACAGCGATCGGACACCTGTCGATGCTAGCTGCGGGCCCACGCTCCGTGCGCGACCGCACACTTTTGCATCTGACCAGGGATATTGCGAGCCGTGGCGAGTGAAGGTGCCCAAATGCCCGCCGAGTGTTGACAAGCTCACACTCTCGTTCTACGTTAATGCTCATTCACGTTAATGCGCATTCACACACGAAAGGTTGTGGCCATGCGATTCATCTTCATGAGCGAGGGGGAAACGCCCCCAGGGCATACCCATGAGCACCGTTACCGGGAGCTCGTCGACGAGGTCCTCCTCGCCGAAGAGGTGGGTTTCGATGCGTTCGGCACCTCTGAGCAGCACGTGGCGATTGGCACGGCGACGACGTCCGCGCCGGAGGTCCTCTATCCGTACCTGATGGCGCTGACCTCACGCATTCGGTTCGTGCACCTGGTGACCCTGTTGCCCACGCGCATCAACCACGCGCTTCGGGTCGCCGAGAGGCTGGCCACCGAAGACATTCTGTCCAACGGCCGCGTGGAACTCGGTGTCGGCCGAGGCAACACCACCCTTGCACTGCGGGCCTTTGAGGTTTCACCGACGGAAAACAAGGCCCAGCAGATCGAGGGGCTCGAAGTCATTCGACGCGCGCTGCACAACGACGTCTTCTCCTTTGTGGGCGAGCACTACAAGATCCCACCACGAAGCCTCGTACCCAGAGGAATTCAAACTCCCTATCCTCCGATCCACATGGCGACCGGGAGTCCCGAGTCTGTTCGAACTGCGGCGGAGCTCGGCGTCGGCGCGATCGTCGGAGGCTTCTACCTGGGCTTCGACTTCCTCGAGAATATGCTGCGTATCTACGATGACGCTCTCGACGGCGCGACGCACACCTACCCAGTGCAGGCACAAAAGCTCGTTGCAGTCGGCGGCGGTATGCATTGCGCAGAAACACGCGGCGAAGCCGTCACATGGGCGAGGAGCCTCACTGAATCGGTCGCGCTATCGACCGACGCGTACCAACGCCTCTCGAAACTCTCCGATGACTACCAGTACATGGGAGCCGTCAAGCATCTGGACTTCAACGATGAGCGCTACATGTTCGAGGACTCCTCCGGCTTCATCGTGGGCGATCCCGACGACTGTGTCGCCCAGGTACAGCGATTCGCCGACTTGGGCGCCGACTCGCTCGTTATGCGCATCGACGGGCTCCCCCACAGGGAATTGATGAAGTCGATCGAACTTTTCGGCAAGTACGTAATCCCCAAGTTCAAGAACCCCCGCGCTATGGTGCGCACCCCTGCCGCGGTTCTGGACGATATTCGCGCCGCCCGTCCGGCCCACTACGCCGAGGTGGAAGCGTTCGAAAGTGCACAGAAAGAAACAACCGGAAACAGTGTCGAGGTAGGAGAAGCACGATGAGCACATTGGCCACGGATGACGTCTTCAGCCGATACCCGAAGGAGATCTTGATCGAGCGCAAGCCGAATGGGGTACTCCTCATCACCATCAATCGTCCCGAGCGACTCAACTCCCTGACGCTGCCGATGTTCAAGCATCTGTCCGAAATCTGGGAGGACGTCGACCGAGACCCCCACACGCGTGTGGCTGTCATCACCGGCGCCGGCCGCGGTTTCTGCACGGGCATGGACGTACGCGAACCAGACCCTACTCTGGATGACGCGATCGAACTCATGGAGGATGAGCGGCGGCGAATTACGACCCTCCTGAACATGGACAAGCCTCTCATCTCCGCGATCAACGGACCAGCGGTGGGCTGGGGTTTGTCGATGGCACTGCTCGCCGATATCAGCGTAGCTGCTGAAGACGCCTTGCTTCTGGACGGCCATACCCGCATCGGGGTGGTCGCCGGCGACCATTCTTCCCTGATCTGGCCGCTGCTGGTCGGCATGGCCAAAACTAAGTACTACCAGCTGACGTCAGCAAGCCTGACCGGCGCGGAGGCCGAGCGGATCGGCTTGGTGAGCCTCACCGAACCGAAAGGCGCCGTACTCGAACGCGCCTTGGCGATCGCCGATGACCTTGCCCAGGGCTCGCAGCAGGCAATCCGCTGGACGAAGCGTTCACTGAACTCTGGTTGGCTGACCAACGCCCTTCCGCAGCAGGAATTGTCGGCGGCGTTGGAAACCCTCAATTTCGCCGGCGCAGACTACGCCGAGGCCCGACAAGCCTTCCGCGAAGGGCGACCGGCCCGATTTCCCTCCGCCCGCCGAGATGACCACCTCGTTGTTGGTTCCCCGGCGACGCAAGAAGTTGCCGGGTGAAGCATGAGAGGGCCTGAGACCACACAGACCGCCGGGTTCACCGCCGCGGACTATACGGGTGTCCTTGTCGTCACCTTGGACCGGCCGCCGGCAAACGCACTGAACCGATCAGCCATTCGAAATCTCGCGGCGCTGTTTGCCGACCTCAGCGAGATGCGTGAAGCACCCCCGGTCGTCCTCACAGGCCAGGGAGAACGATTCTTCTGCGCCGGAGGCGATATAAAAGAACTCGAACAAGCACCCCAACAAGAGTTGGATGCACGGATGCGGGAGTTTCACTCGCTACTTGTAGCAATGGACAGGTACCCGCGACCGGTGATCAGCGCGATCAACGGTCACTGTGTGGGCGGTGGCATGGAGATTGCTCTGTTCGCCGATACCGTGCTGGCCGTCCACGGTGCGCGTTTTGGATTCCCAGAGATCAATCACGGCCTCCTACCGGCCGATAAAGGTATTCAGCGTGCCGCCCGACTACTCGGAGCACGTACCGCGAGGCGACTGCTGTTGTCGGGGGAACTATTCGATGCTGAAACCGCACTGGAGATCGGTCTCGTCGATGTCCTCGCGGACCCCGCAGAGCTTGTCGCTGCGGCTGTCGCATCGGCGCGTGAGGCCGGGGCCAAGGCACCCGTGCTCTACGGCGCATTGAAACGCAGTGTCAACGATTCCGACGACTCCCGCGACGAGGTCTCCCTGCATCGCACACTTGGGTCTGCCGCCGAGTACTTCGATGACCCCGTCGCCCGTGGACTACGAGATAGCTGGAACGGCAGTCGCACTCGAGGAGGTCAGGGATGAGGGTGGAGTCATGTTAGCCGTCCTTGTTGCAGGCCTGGTCAGCGGTGCGGTTCTGCTGCTCGCAACCGTGGGCTTCGAATTGGTGCGCCGGGTGGAGGGCTTCCTGAATATCGCTCTGCCCCAGCTGATCGTGCTCAGTGGGTTCAGCGCGTACGGGTTCAACGTGCTGCTCGGGTTGCACTGGATAGTCTCGTGTCTCGCGGCGATCGCGGTCACGACGGTGGCGGGCGTCGGATCAGCTCGGCTGATCTTCTGGCCGATGCGCGGGCGTCCGCACTATATTCCCATGATCGCATCTGTCGGTCTCGCGTTCTTCATTCACGCAATGATCGAGGTCTTCACGGGGTACGGCGTAAAGACACTCGACGTCCCTCTTCAAGAGACCTTCCGTATCGGTGGGATTGCGGTGGCCGGCATCGATCAGGTCGCTGTAATTGTCATTGCCGCTCTGGTGGTTATAGCACTGCACTTTTGGCTGTCGAAGTCCTACAGCGGACGGGCGTTGCGCGCGATGGCCAACAATCAGGCACTGGCTCAGATTCGCGGTGTCAACACCACTTATCTGCAATACATCACCTGGGCGGTAGCGAGTGCGCTGACTGCGCTGGCGGGAACGCTCATCGCCTTGACCGCACGCATTTACCCTGAGCTCGGCTGGGATCAGGTGTTGATCATCTCCGCCGCCGCAATCATCGGCGGTCTCGGCAGTATCTACGGCGTGATGCTCGCGGCAGTCCTCGTCGGTCTTACGTCAAGTCTCGCGACCCTTGTCATTCCGTCCGAATACACCCAGATGGTTGTGTTCGCGGTGATCGCCTTGATCGTGTTCATCCGGCCTGAGGGCCTTTTCAGCGGGCCGAAGGAGCGTGTCGCATGAGCACTCTGCTGATTCTTGGCGGACTGATCACTCTAATGGGGATCTACGCCGTCGCAGCCCTGGCACTGAACCTTCAGTTCGGCGTTGGCGGGATGGTGAATTTCGGTGTGGCGGCATTCTTCGGTGTCGGCGCCTATGCCTACGCACTCACCGTCCTGCCGGCACCGTCCGGATCGTACACATACCTTCTCGGGCTCGGTTTGCCGTGGTGGGCGGGCGCAATCATTGGTGGTCTCGTATCAGCTCTGCTCGCGTTCGTTGTCGGAAGCGGCCTGCTGAAGGTCGGTGGGGAGTACCTCGCCGTTGTCTCGCTTGCGCTTGCCGAGGTGATCCGCCAGTTGTTCATCAACCAGCCGGCGATCGCCAATGGGGCGCGCGGGCTGCTGAACGCGCCGGTGCCCAGCCTCGATATCGTCCCGGGTCGAGCGCAGGTGTTGTTCGTCGCTGCGATCGTTGTGGTTGTTTTAGGAATCAGCTTCTTGCTCTTCCGGCGGGTGACTCGGTCGGCGTTCGGCCGAAGTCTGCTCGCGATCAACCAGAACGAAGCGGTGGCCCGTTCGCTCGGTGTGAACGTCTACGCGGTCAAGCTCAAAGCTTTCGTCTTTGCGGCGTTCTTCATGGGTCTGGCCGGGGTGATGTATGTGTGGTATCTGTCGATCCTTACTCCGACTTTCTTCAACGTGAATATCACCTTCACGGTCTTCATTGCTCTGATTATCGGCGGGACAGGCAGCAATGTCGGCGCGGTTCTTGGTGCGGTTGTTCTGTTGGGCCTGCGGGAGGGCCTCACATACATTCAAGTGGACTTTATTACACCGGAGCTGCTGGCCAGCCTTCAGGACGCACTGCAAGGTTTGGTCCTCATTGTGATACTCCTGTTCTGGCCGGGTGGCCTCTTCCGGCCGCGACTGTCCGTCTACCCGCCACCACGCTCCCCCTCCGTAACACCTGCTGTGTTGGCGACTTCTGTGGCAGGTGGTCGCTGATGACTGCACCGAATCCCTTGCTCGAAGTGAAGGGCGTTGTGAAGAGCTTCGGTCAGCTCCGGGCGCTCGACGGTGTCGATATGACCGTTAGCCGGGGCAAGGTTACAGGACTCATTGGGCCAAACGGCTCCGGCAAAACCACCCTGTTCAATGCAGTCTCCGGTTTCCTGAAGCCTGATGCAGGGACGGTCGTGTTCGACGGGCGTGTCGTGACAGGGGCTCCGACGCACCAACTTGCGCGGATGGGCCTGAAGCGCACGTTCCAGAACACTGCTGACTTCACTGACATGTCGGTCGTGCAGAATTTGCTCACCTCTGTGCGCACTGTGCCAGGCGAGCGCCTCTCGCGCCTCTTCACGTCTCCGCGCGCGATCTCGGCGAGTGAGCGCAGCCTGGTCGACCGTGCATGGATTCTGCTTGATCGCCTGGGTTTGGTCGAATTGGCGAACGTCCGGGCGGGAGATCTGTCGATCGGCCAAGGCCGCCTACTGCAGATCGCCCGGTTGCTCATGGAACCGCCGTCGCTGTTGATGCTCGACGAGCCGTCCTCGGGCCTGAACCCCGACGATCAGGACCGCTTATCTGCGACAGTGCGTCAGCTGCGCGATGTAGAGGGTGTCACGGTGCTCGTCATCGAGCACAACATGTCCTTCATGAACGCAATCTCCGATGCGCTGTACGTCATGCACGACGGCCATGTCATTGCAAGCGGCCCACCGGCGGACGTCATCCGCGACCCCCTAGTTATCGAAACCTATCTGGGAGTATGCCGTGCCACTGCTTAATGTCGAAAACCTCACCAGCGGCTACGGTCGAAACAACATCATCCGGGGCGTTTCTCTTGCCGCAGAGGAAGGATCGATTACAGCCATCATTGGCCCTAATGGAGCCGGCAAGACAACCCTCGTGCAGACCATCGCCGGGGTAGTCGATGCACGCGGCGGGAGCGTCAGACTTGGTGGCGAGCCCCTCGATGGGATGTCCGCCCGTGAACGCGCACGCCGTGGCCTCGGATATACACCTCAGCTGCGCAACGTTTTCGGTGCACTATCCGTCGAGGACAATCTGGAAGTTGTCACCCGCGCGATGCGATTGCCTCATGATCGCGTGGACGAGGTCTTCGAACTGTTTCCGATCCTCGCAGAGCGCCGAAAGCAGCGATCCGGAACGCTGTCCGGCGGACAACGCCAGCAGCTCGCAATCGCCTCTTCGCTGCTCATGCGACCACGGCTGTTGATCCTCGACGAACCCACCACCGGTCTAGCGCCCCAGATTGTCGATTCGCTCATCGAGCAGATCTGCGTCATCAAGCGCAGCGGGACCGGCGTCTTATGGATTATCGAGGAGCATCCCAGCCAGATCCTGCCGCTGTGCGAACGCGTATTTCTCATGGAATCGGGCCAAATTCATCACGAGGCAAGCGGGCCGCAACTGCTAGCGGATCCGGGCTTCGCCGAGATGTTCCTGGGCGCTCGAATCCCACAGGCGTGAGCAGCACGCATGCCTACCGCAGTCGCGAAAGAGAAGCAGGCTTCACTCTCCTCGCTTCTATCAGAGAAAGTCCGACCCCCCAAAGCAGCAGTTCACAGGAGATTTTGAGCGATGAAAGTACTCAGAACAACAGCAGGCAAGGTATCGGTCGCATGCGTGGTCATGGCGACGGGGGCAGTGCTCACGGGTTGCGGAGACGGTGGAGGGGCGTCGGGCGGAACCACGGTGATCGGTGTGGCCGCGCCGCTATCAGGCGAAGCGGCGGTCTTCGGCGGACCTGTCGATTCGATCACCCGAGCAGTAGTGAACCATGTCAACAAGCGTGGCGGCATCAATGGGACGACCCTCGAGGTTGTGAGCGAGGACGAGAAGTTCAACGCCGAGGATGGAGTCCGCGCCGTCACCAAGCTCATCAATAAAGACGACGCGCAATTCATCGTGGGTCCGACGTCATCGACGTTCATGGCGACGCTCAGCCAGGCAGAACGCAGCGAGGTTGCGATCGCGTCTCCGTACTCCGGCATCGTCGAGTACGACGACCAGGCCAATCCCTACACCTTCCGCACTATTGGTCCGGACACTTTCGATGGCCTGGCGGTCGCTAAAAACCTCTGGGACAACGGCATCAAGACCCTGTCCATACTCTACGAAAACTCCGACTCAGCGCGAAGCACGTCGAGCTGGTTGGAGGATTATTACACGAAGCTCGGTGGCAAAGTGGTGGCGAAGGTCGCTTTCAACGGCGGACAGAGTTCCTATCTGCCGGAGGTGCGCAGCGCCTTTGAGCCTCAGCCCGATATGGTGTTCCTCGCCGGCTCCGTGGAGCCCGCTGTGCCGATCGTGCGCGAGTGGGCGCGGTCGGGGTTACCTGGCAAATGGGCATTTATCGCAGAGTTGACCTTCCCCGTGCTACTCGACGAGGTCGGGGCCCAATACCTCGAAGGCGCGTACGGTCAGTCCGCGGTCGCGGCAGACTCGCCGTCCGTCGCGGGGATGCGCGATGTTCTGGTCGAGGAGTATGGCGTCGAGCAAGGTGCGGCCATCGCTCAGCAGCCCACGGCGGCCATGGCATACGATGCGATCGTTTCGGGACTCTTGGCGATGGCGGCCGGCGGCGAGACCACCGGCACGGCGATTGCCGAGAACCTTCACAACGTGACTGATTCCGGCGGCACGCCGGTGTTCTCCCTGGACGAAGGCCTGGATCTCCTGGCCAAAGATGAAACGATCGACTATCACGGTGCCAGCGGTCCCGTCAATTACAACTCGACGAACACTGCGGTGCCCGACTACGGGATCTATCAGGTAGTCGACGGGAAGTGGCAGGTAGTCAAGCGCTACACGGGCACCGAGATCAACGACTTAGCTGAGGAATTGCAGTGACCATGGAGATGGAGAACACTGTTTCAATGAGTTCGCGTGAGGGCGGCAGGGATGGAATACCGGTACTGCGCAGCGTCTCGGGATTCGAGGCCGTGGATCGCACCTTCGCCCAGATGTTGTGCGACCGCGCCGAGCGCGAACCGGACACGGTCGCATTCTGCAGCTGGGTTGAGGGCGCTGCACGCCCGACCAGCTGGAGCGAGTATCTAGAGGAAGTGCGGGCGACCGCACTGGGCCTCCATGATCTCGGGGTGGCGCGGGGCGACCGGGTGGCCATCATGTCTTCTACCCGCCGAGAGTGGGTTGTGGCGGCACTCGGGATCCTGAGTGTGGGTGGCGTTCCGGTCGGGGTATACCCCACAAGCTCGACCCCTGAGGTAGAGCACGCGCTCGAGAGCAGCGGCGCGACCGCGATCTTCGCCGAGGGCACGTCCGATATCGCGAAAGTTGCTGCGCTCGCCCCCAAGTTGCCGCACTTACGTGCAACTGTCAGTTTCGACGCCGAGCCGGCAGACCTGCCGGAAACGGTCAAAGCAGTACATTGGGAGTCCTTATGCGCCATCGGGAGCGCTCGGGCTGTGGCTGAGCCGGAACTGTTCTCGCTTCTTGTCGAAGCGGGCGACATCGACCAGCTGGCCGCCCTGTTTTACACCTCAGGATCCACTGGAGCGCCGAAGGGCGTGAGACACACGCACCGCACACTCCAGTACTCGGTACTTGGTTTCGCAATGTCCTACCCCGAGATCGGCAGGTCCCGGCACGACCTCGTGGGATTCCTCGGACTTTCACATGTTGCGCCGGCTCTGATCGGAGTCTTCGCGCCGATAATGACCAGGCTCGTCGTCACCTACTGCACCATGGATCAACGGGTCGAAGCGCTCTGCGGGGTGCGGCCAACTGCTGTCCTTTGGCCGCCGAGGATGCACGAGAAGCTCGCCAGCGAAATACTGCAGGCGCTTGCCGAGTCCGGCAAAGCTTTCCGCTTCGGATACGCGATTGCGATGAAGGTCGCGCGCAGGGTCAGCGATTTACGCTGGCGTGGGCAACAGGTGCCAAAGTACCTCGAAGTCCTCTACGGCGTGTGCCTGAAATACGTGTTCCTGCTACTGCGGGCGAAAGTCGGCATGGATCGCATCGAGGTGAGCTGGACAGCCTCCGGAAGCATGGCCCCCGACGTGACCGCGCTCTGGCATATGTGGGGTCTCGATCTTCGCGAGCTTTTCGGTACAACGGAAACGTGTGGCTCCGTGATCGCCCAGTGGGATCGCGCCTTTCCAGCGCCGGGAACCATTGGAAAGGCCATGCCCGATCCCCGGTGGGTTGTCCGTGTGTCCCACGAAGGCGAGTTGCAGGTGCGCAGCCCATGTCTCTTCGATGGCTACTGGAACAATCCGGAGGCGACGGCCTCGGCGCTGGAGGAGGGGTGGTACCGCACAGGCGACCTTGTCGAGCAGAGCTCCGATGGCGAGGTGAAGATCATCGGGCGAATGAAGGATGTCCTCAAGACCAGTGGCGGCAAGAGCGTCAGCCCGCAGCCGATAGAGGTACGGCTCAAGGCGAGTCCGCTCATCGACGAGGCGATCGTTGTGGGCGAAGGCCGCAAGTACCTCACCGTACTGCTCAGCGTCAGCGACGAGGCGCAGGCAATGACTCGGGATGACCGCGATGCTGCTCTGACCCGATGGATCGACGAGGTCAACTCCGAGCTCGCCCGCCCGTTGCAATTGAAGAAGTTCCGGGTTCTGCCGCGGGCGCTGTCAGCGGCAGCGGGAGAGCTGACGGCCAAAGCCACTATCCGACGCTCTAACATCCTCGCCTCCTTCACCGATCTCGTCGACGAGATGTACGACGCAGGCGAGCAGGACGAGATTGCCCGCCAGGCCCGATTTGCCAGGCCGGATCGCAAGTAGGTGCCACAATGAACGAACTTCGGATCGAATACATGACGAGTGCCGAAATCGGTGACGCAATCGCAAGTGGGGCGCGCACCGCGATCCTGCCCCTCGGTGCAGTCGAACAGCACGGCCGGCATCTACCGCTGTCGATGGACGCTGACCACGCCGACGCTCTTGCAGTGCGGGTCGCGCACGACCTCGGAAGTGCGCTCGTCCTGCCGACCGTTCGTGTCGGGTACTCGCCGCATCACCTCGGATTCCCCGGCACACTGTCCCTCCGCGCATCGACTCTCGAGGCGATCTGCGAAGATTACAGCGCGCACCTGGCTGCGTCCGGTTTCGAGCGGATTGTCGTGTTCTCGGGCCACATCGGCAACTACCCGGTCATGCGCGACTTCGAGTTGCGTCTGGCGGACAAACTGGCACCACTGTCGGTCATCGTCTTCACCGACAGTGAAGCGATTCTGGACGCCTGGCGCCGGGCCGCCGAGGACGTGGCCTCCCTGGGCGGCAACGTCGGTGGGCATGCTGACGTCGCAGAAACCTCCGTGATGCTCGCACTTCACCCCGACAGGGTTCGCGTCGAACGCTTTGCCCGTGGATACTCGGGCATGGTTGACAAGGGACTCCTCGATCGTGCCTTTCGGGAGGGCATTCATTCGATATCCCCCAACGGAATCCTGGGGGACCCTACAGGCGCCTCTGCATCCATCGGGACGGTATGCCTCGACGCCGTCACCTCCCTCGTTGTCCAGCATGCGCGCGCCAGGGGTGCGTGACATGCACGACATGCGCGCGACTCCAATGCGATCCTCCGACGCCGATAAATCCAATTCACTTCTCAGCCAAGGCGGTACGCCATGATCACTTTCGATCCAGTAAAGACGGGTGACTCGCAACGGGATACAACCAAGCTTCGCCGACTGTACGGGCAATATCCGACTGGCGTCGCGGCAGTATGCGCGCTCCAGGAGGGACGACCGGTGGGAATCGTGGCTACCTCGTTCACACCTGTGTCCATGGACCCGGCGTTGGTATCGATCTGCGTGCAGCACACTTCGACGACGTGGCCGACGCTGTCGAAGGACGGCCATCTAGGTATTTCGGTCCTGGCATCGACGCACGAAGCGGCGAGTCGCCAGATCGCGGCCAAGAACGTCGACCGGTTCGCCGGGATCTCCTGGTTCGCAGGCGAATCCAATGCAGTATTCCTAGCCGACGCCGCAGCATGGCTCGATTGCAGGATCTCGACGTCGATCCCCGCAGGGGACCACGATGTTGTACTTCTGGAGGTCAACAGCACCGCGGTAAATGAGACAGCACAACCCCTTGTTTTTCATGACAGCCGTTTCCGCACACTCGTGATCGGCGAGGGATAGTGATGACCGACGTCTGTGACGTGAAAAAGAGAATCGAATCCGCGACAAACGCGTTGACCACCGGAAGGCCGGCACTGATCGTCAGCGGAGCGGACGATCAGGAGGTCGCCGATGTGCTGATTCCCGCCGCCCTAGCCAGCCCACGGTGGACCGCCTGGGCAGTTCGATACACCTCCGGGCTGTTGTGTGCGGCGATGCGTTCGACCCGGGCAGACGAGCTGGAACTGCCCGCGATGGTGAGGGGCAACGGCTCCAGCACGACAACTCCGGCCTTCGGTGTAGGGGTCGACGCCGTTGCCGGCGTCGGAACCGGTATCAGCGCGACAGACCGGTCGCGGACCGCTCGGGTGCTCGCCAGCCCGCAGACCCGCCCAGTGGATCTGACGCGGCCGGGACACGTCCTGCCGTTGAGAACGGCTTCACGTGGAGTGCTCGAGCGCCGAAACAGTGCGGAAGCGGCGGTCGACCTGTGTGAAATCGCCGGACTTTCGCCGGTAGCGCTGACGGCCACGTTGCTGGGTGACGATGGAACCCTGCTGCAGGGCACGGAACTCGCGGCTTTCGCCCAGGTACACGGCGTTCCAGTGGTGCAGGTCCAGGATGTGGTGCACTACCGCCTACACCACGGCGACGGCCACGTTGGGCGGGTTCGCCAGACGGCCACACGGATTGTGGACGTTCCTGACAGGTGCCTGCGCGTAGTCGACTTCTACGACGAATTGACCGGCGCCCACCACACGGCCTTCCTCGGTTCGACAACGCCTGCGGCAGCTTCGACAACGCCTGCGGCAGCTCCGACGGTGTACATCGTCTTCGAATGTTCGCACCGCGATCCACTCGCACCCGACTGCGGGTGCCGACGGGAGTTCGAAACCCGTCGTATCCGAATCGCCGCAGAAGGCGGGATCATCGTCTACTTGCGGTCGAACCCGCGGCCCGCCAACCAGTACACGGTCCAGGGACACGAACTCGCACAGGGATCCATCAGTTCCATCCTCACCCACCTTGGATTCACCACGGTCATCGTGTCCGGATGGCCGGGTGATCAGCACCCGACATCGGCCCGCGCGCTCGACCTGACGCCGACTGTCCGCAATCCGGCGTACAAGACCGCCGCCTCGCTCTGACTGCCCCCAACCGGGGCAGGGGGACCGAAACCGTGGGCGCGAACTTGACGCCGTTGAAACCCCACTTCCCCCCTCGAGGTACCGACGTAGTCGGTACCTCCATCTCGCAACCGACCCGCCCAGCGCTTCGGATGAAGCGCTGCCTCAACTGGAGGATCTGTGACCGGTCTCGACGTTCCTTTGACACCCATTCGCTTCCTCGAACGTGCAGTCGAGGTCATGCCCGACAAAATCGCAATCATCGACGGCGAGCGTCGATGGACCTACCGTGAATTCGGTGCCTCAGTACAGGCCCTCGCGAAAGCGCTCCGGGCTTCCGGTATCACGGATGGCGAACGCGTCGCATATCTGGCCACCAACTCCGCCGAGCTGCTCATCGCCCATTACGCCGTCCCGCTCGCGCGCGGAGTACTCGTTGCGATCAACACACGCTTGTCAGCGGCCGAGATCGAATACATCTGCGGGCATTCTGGTGTGCACCTGCTCTTCGGTGAGATCGAGCTACTGAAGCCGCTGCTCCACGCCGGACTCGATTTCTCCACCGTCGACGAGTGGATCGAACTACCGACGGTGGAAGGTCTTTTCACCGGATCTAACGAACTTCACAGCTATGACTCACTGCTGACACGCGGCCAGGGCGATGATCTACGCTGGGAGATTGACGACGAAAACCGTACGCTGGCAATCAACTACACATCCGGCACCACGGGCCGCCCTAAAGGAGTCATGTACTCCCATCGCGGCGCCTACCTCAACTCGCTCGGCGGAATCTTACATGCAGGCTTCGATAAGACCACCAAATATCTGTGGACTCTGCCGATGTTCCATTGCAACGGATGGTGCACGACCTGGGCGGTCACCGCGGCGCTCGGGACACACGTCTGCTACCGGGCGGTGCGCGCCGACAGCATGTGGTCGCTGATCGACGAGCACCAGATTACCCACCTCAACGGAGCACCGACAGTTCTGACCCTCCTGGCCAACGCTGAGCAGGCCCATCCCCTCACGACACCGTTAACCATCAGCAGTGGAGGTGCACCGCCCAGCCCCACCATCATCGCCGGGATCCGCGCTCTGGGCGCATCGATAGTGCACATCTACGGCCTCACTGAAACCTACGGACCCTACTCGGTCTGTGAACCCAAGCCCGAGTGGGACGAGGTGGATGTCGAGGACCACGCGAAACTCATGGCGCGCCAGGGTGTCGGCATGATCACTGCCGAGCGGCTGCGGGTTGTGCGTCCCGGACTTTCACCGGCGGGCGAGTTGACCGACGTGGCCGCAGACGGCACAGAGATGGGCGAGATCGTCATGCGCGGCAATACCGTGATGAAAGGCTATTACGACGACGAGGACGGGACGCGGAAGGCAACCGAGGGTGGCTGGTTCCACTCAGGTGACCTGGGCGTCATGCATCCCGACGGATACGTGCAACTTCTCGACCGGGCGAAGGACGTGGTGATCTCCGGGGGAGAGAATATTTCGACGATCGAGGTAGAGCAGGCAATTCTGTCGCATCCGGCGATACTCGAAGCCGCCGTCGTGGGGGTACCTGACGACAAGTGGGGCGAACGGCCGAAAGCGTTCGTGATGACTGGCAATGGAGCGCACATCGACGAGGCTGAGGTCATCGCACACGTGAAGTCGCGAATCGCGTCATACAAGGCACCCAGATCGGTCGAGTTCGTCGACGACCTTCCCAGAACGTCAACAGGAAAGATTCGCAAGAACGAACTGCGTGACGCGGAGTGGAGTTCACGGCACAACATGATCAACGGCTGAGAACTGTCGAGCTGTTGCACTGGCGGTGGCGCCCGCCACCACACCGGGGCATGGCCGGTGCCGAAAGGCTATTTCTCGGTCCGACCCGCGTTTGCAGTGTGACTGATTCGCAGAATACCTGCGCCAGAACACTTCCGGCGTCTATCGGAGAGCACAGCGATCACGTCGCCGCGGCGCGGAGATCGCCGAAAATGGTGGCCGCGATTGGGCATTGTGCTACCCCCCAGCGAGGTTGTAGGCGCACCGGTGCGCACAATGCTGAAGTCTTGCGATGGGTGTTGCACAAAGTACCTGCCGATGCTGAACTATAGGCGAGTTCTGCACACGGGACTTCCTCCTCAGCAGGCGGATTCACCGACCGCCACTGGCGGCGTCGGACTCTCACCAGAGCCGCCTGCTGACATCACCGACCGACCGCTCACGACCTGAGCTGGCCGCAGTTCAGTCGGTCCCACGAATTCATAGGCAAGGACGCAATCTCATGCAGGGCACGAACACAGTCGACACCGGCATCAACACCGCTCCCTCCCCGACCCCCGAGGCGCTCGTGGAGATCGAGCAACGCGTGTTGTGGCTGTCGACCGCGATGATCCACCACGCCAACCGGGTTCGCCCCAACCCCACGGGGCTGAAGGTCGGTGGTCACCAGGCGTCGTGTGCGTCGATCGTGACCATTATGACCTCGCTCTGGTTCGAGCAGCTCCGTCCCGGTGATCGGGTGTCGGTCAAGCCGCACGCCTCCCCGGTGCTGCACGGCATCAACTACCTGCTCGGCGAGCTGGACGAGAAGTATCTGACGACGTTGCGGGAGTTCGGTGGGCTGCAGTCGTACCCGAGCAGGTCGAAAGATCCTGATCCAGTGGACTATTCGACCGGGTCGGTCGGGATCGGGGCGACGGCGCCGATATGGGGTGCCATCGCCCGCCGCTTCGTCGACACCCATCTCGGCGGCGCCGGGACGGGCAGGCAGTATTCGCTAGTCGGCGACGCGGAGTTGGATGAGGGTGCGGTGTGGGAGGCGATCCTCGACACCTCCGTCGCCGAACTCGGGGAGATCGTGTGGATCGTCGACCTGAACCGGCAGTCCCTGGACCGGGTGGTGCCCAACATCGCCGCCGGCCGGCTCGAAGCGATGTTTGCTGCCGCCGGCTGGCAGGTGCTCACCGTGAAATTCGGGACCCTGCTCGAATCACTGTTCAGCCGACCCGGTGGGTCGGCGCTGCGCACCCGAATCCTGGACATGCCCAATCCCGAGTACCAGCGGCTGCTGCGCTGTACGGCCGAGCAGGTGCGGGACCGGCTGCCCGGCGGCGGCCCGAACGCGATGGAGATCGCCGCCCTGATCGCCGGTCTTGACGACGACACCGTCCTGCGTGCCATTCGCAATCTCGGCGGTCACGACCTGGACGCCCTGCGCGCGGCGTACGGGCAGATCGACGACACCCGCCCGACGGTGATCATCGCCTACACGATCAAGGGCCGCGGTCTGCCGACGCAGGGGCATCCGCAGAACCACTCCTCGCTCCTCACGGTGGAACAGTACGAAGAATTGGCCGCGGAGCTGGGGATGGACCCGAACAATCCGTGGGCGCGGTTCGCCCCGGACAGCACCGCCGGCCGCGTCTGCACCGCCTCCGCCGAATGGCTTCAGCGTGACCCCACCAAGCTGGCAACCCCGCCTGCGGCGCCGGCCGACATCGGCCGCACCCCGTCCGGGATCTCGACGACACAGGCCGCATTGGGCCGGGCGCTGCTCGATCTGTCCCGGGAGGCACCGGAGGCGGCGAAGCGGGTGGTGACGGTCAGCCCCGACGTCTCCTCGACCACGAACCTGGCCGGGTGGTTGAACAAGGTGGGGGTGTGGTCACCGAACGAACGCCGCAATTGGTTCGACGACGACGCCGAGACGATCATGCACTGGCGGGAAAAGCCGACCGGACAGCACATGGAACTGGGGATCGCGGAAACCAACCTGGTCGGGTTGATGGGTGAGCTCGGCGCCACATGGAGTCGGTGGGGTCAGCCGCTGTTCCCGATCGGGGTGATGTACGACCCGTTCGTCGAGCGGGCGCTCGAGCCGTGGTCGTACGGGATCTACGCGGGCGGGCAGTCGATCCTGGTCGGCACCCCTTCTGGGGTGACCCTCGCCGCGGAGGGTGGCGCCCATCAGTCGATCAAGACCCCCTCGATCGGACTCGTACAACCCGGCTGCGTGAGTTACGAACCAGCCTTCGCGATCGACGTGGAGTGGACCCTGCTCGACAGCATCTCTCGCCTGGGCCGCCCCGACGGCTCCTCGTCGTATCTGCGACTCTCGACCCGCCCCGTCGATCAGACTCTCGCCGCCGTCCCCTCCGATCCGGCGGCCCGGGAACGCCGTCGCCGTCAGGTCGTCGCCGGCGCCTACACCCTCTGCCACACCGGCAGTCCGGCCGTCACCCTGGTCGGGATGGGCGCCGTCATCACCGAAACCCTCACCGCCGCAGACCGATTAGCCGATCAGGGCATCACCGCCGACGTCGTGTGCGTCACCAGTCCGGGACTGTTGTTCGAGGCGGTGCAGGCGCGCCGCGGACTCGCCGACGGCCCGTCGTGGATCCTGGACCAAGTGTTCCCCGCCGACCGGGCGGCACCGATGGTAACCGTCCTCGACGGCCACCCGCACACCCTCGCATTCCTGACCGGGATCAACAACGTCCCCGGCGCGGCGCTCGGCGTCAGCAAGTTCGGGCAGGTCGGCTCCCTCGACGACGTCTACCGCTACCACGGCATCGACACCGACAACATCGTCCGCGCCGCCCTCGACCTCACCGACTGACCCAGAGAGACATGACGAATGACCACGACACAGACAGGCACCACCGTGGTGTTGCCGTCGCTCGGTGAGAACGTCACCGAAGCCACGATCACCCGCTGGCTCAAGGCCCGAGGGGACCGAGTCGAGGCGGGAGAGCCGCTGCTCGAGGTGGCCACCGACAAAGTCGACACCGAGGTCCCCTCCCCTGCCGCCGGCACCCTCCTCGAAATTGTCGCCCCGGAAGACACTGTCGTCGAGGTCGGGGCGGCAATGGCCATCCTCGGCCCACAGTGCAGCGATCCCCAGGACACGCTGGCGCCCGCTGCCGCTCCAGAGGGCCCTGCACCCACATCCCTCTCGAACCCGGCTCCCCGTCCAGCTTCACCACCTTCCGCAGTAGACCGGGTGGAGAAGCTGCCCCGCATTCGGCGAACCATCGCAAAGCGCATGCTCGAATCCCTGCAGACATCAGCGCAATTGACCACGATCGTCGAAGTAGACGTCACCGGCATCGCACGTCTGCGTCTTCGGGAGAAAGATGCGTTTCTGCGCCGCACCGGGGTGAAGCTGTCTTTTCTGCCGTTCTTCGTCACCGCCGCCGTCGAAGCGCTCGCCGAGCATCCGGTGATCAATTCGTCCCTGAACGTCGACTGCACCGAGGTGACCTACCACGGGGCGGTGCACCTGGGCATGGCCGTCGACAGCGACAAGGGACTGATGGTTCCCGTCATCCGCGACGCAGGAGCATTGCGAATTCCTGAACTCGCGAATGCAATCGCCGTCGTCGCGGACAGCGTGCGGGACGGGACGATCCGGCCCGACGACCTCTCCGGCGGCACGTTCACCATCACCAACACCGGCAGCCGCGGAGCCCTGTTCGATACCCCGATCATCAACCAGCCGCAGTCGGCCATCCTCGGCATTGGAACCGTCGTCGAACGCGTCGTCCCCACGCGCGGCGAGGGCGGCGCACTCCAGATCAGCGTCCGGTCGATGGCGTACCTCTCACTGTCATACGACCATCGCATCGTCGACGGCGCCGACGCCGCCGGCTACCTCGCCGCCGTCCGTCACAGCCTCGAAGGCGGATTTCTCTCGTCGGACCTGCAGTGAATGGGCCAGCACACGTCCCAGGTTCTATGCCCGGACACAGCACCAGTGACGATCACCGACTCGTCGCATTCGCCCTACGGTGGGCACCGATAGTTGCCATCAACGACAATTTCCCCGACTTCGACGAGTACATCTTGCCGGAGTTCGGACTGCAGCCAACGATGTACTACCGGAGACTCCTCACACTCCTTCTGACGCCCCCGTGCCCACGCCTGGATCCATCGGACCGGCAACACATCATTGCACTCTGCCAGCACAAGTTGGACGCCTCACGACCGACAATCTGCAGTTGAGCGGAGCGAGCACCGAGCAACACTCTCACCGGAAACCACACGTCCATGTCCTCAGATTCCCTCACCGACCAGCTGAGCGCCTACCGCCGCCAGCGCCGCGCTCGAATGTCCGAGGAACTGCGTCGAGCGCGACACCGTCAGTTACCAGAAGAAAGCGTTGATCTCATACGTTTTGCACAGGCATGGGCACCCTACGGAAAGGTGCCCACGGAAGAGATTTTCGTCCGATACGGCATGACAGCGGCGCGATACCTCGAGGTTCTTGCCGATGCCCTCTCAAAGCCGGACTGCGACCCCCAGACCGCCACCACGCTCCGATCCATCTACTTCTCACATCGCACATAACGGTCCGATGGGATGGGACCAAGCGACGCCGAGCTAGCTGAGCTGCTGGCCGGACTGGTCGCAAAGCCGCGATGTCTCGACCGCTCAATGCGAGATGGAACCCGCCGTCGCCAAGATGTTCGCGCCCTCGAGCGAGGAAGTCGTCCTTGGTATGAAAGGTGGTATCTGTTGTCGCAGGGTTACATTCACCCTGCCGGGACCCCATGAACGAGTGTGGCCAAAACGCTCCCCGCTCCTACGCCAGCGGCTAAGTTACCGGTGGTTAACATCACCAGTCCTTATCAGTTTCTTACAAGTGGAGACCTACATGCCTCGTGTTCTACTCTCGCGTCTGTTCGCCGCCGTCGGCCTGGCCGCGGTGTCGTTGCTGATCGCACCCTTGGCGCCCGCTCACGCGACCGGGCACGATCCCATCCTCTTCGTGCATGGATGGCAGGGCAGCTCTTCGCAGTGGAACACCATGATCGCGGCATTCAAGGCAGACGGATGGACCGACGCCGAGCTCTACAACTGGTCGTACAACTCCAATCAATCCAATGTCACCACCGCCGCACAGGTAGAGGCGAAGGTCGACGACATTCTCCGCATCACCGGCGCCGCCAAGGTGGATGTCGTCACACACTCGATGGGCGGACTATCCACCCGGTATTACGCCAAGAACCTCAACGGCGCCACCAAGATCGACGACTGGATCTCCCTTGCGGGCCCCAACCACGGCACCGACACCTCGAACGGCTGCTTAACCGCTTCCTGCACCGAAATGCGGATCGGCTCGGCGTATCTGACGAGTCTCAATTCCGGAGACGAGACGCCCGGTGCGCCCGCCTACGGAACGTGGTGGTCGCCCTGCGACACGGTGATCAACCCCGACTCCAGCGTGTCCCTTGCCGGTGCGACCAACACTCAGACAGGATGCCTCACCCACAACGGAATACTCGAGAACTCTACGATCTACGGTCAGGTCCGCGACTTCGTCCGGTAGCACCGCTGGTGTGGACCGGAATCGCGTACCGCGGTTTCGGTCCACAATTCCGGACTCCTCACTGCCCACCTTCCCGGTCACCATCAGGTGGGCCCAATCGAGCTGTCGGTAATGGGCGGCACGCTGGTACGCCAGCGGAGCATTCATCTCACGCGCCACGAACCGGGCCGCTCGACCGACCGACGGCAGCCGCGACGACGCGTTCCCGACTTGCAAGCCCTGCCAGAAGATTTCAGATCATGGATTCGAGCGAACCGGCGGCTTCGAGCGGACGCGCTAGTCGTTAGGCAGTGACAAGGTGCCGGCAACTCATCCGCGGTGACACGGGCAGCTCGGTGAATATGGGTTCGGGCGATTCCGCCGTCGGCACCTCCAGGTAGAGGTGGCTGCCGTTGGCCACGACCCCCTGCGGTTGCAGGCCGATCAGCTTGGCCACCACGTAGGTGGCGCTCAGGCTGGTGACGTCGCGGATGATGCCGAGCCGCAGCAACGACCGTGTCTCGGCGATCGCCTCCTGCTCACCGGCTCGCAGGACCAGCCGCAGTCCGGGTGACAGTGCCTGCGCGGCCACGGATACGGCGATGTTGTCCAGGTCGTCGGAGCCGACGGCGGCCAGGGCCAGCGCGCGGCGCACGCCCAGTCGCTCGAGGAGTTCACGGTCGCCGCCGTGCCCGACGACGGTCGGAATGTTCATCGACCGCACGAGCCGCAGGTTCCTGGCGTGAGGGTCGCGTTCGACGCCCACCACCGCGACACCGAGAGCCTGGAGTTCCCGACAGAGCCGGAGCCCGACCTGGCCGAGGCCCACGACGATGACGTGGCCGGAGCGGGGCAGGACGCGGCTGCCCACCAGGCCAACCAGCCGGGGGCCGAGCAGGCGCTCGATGATCCCGGCGGTGAACATGGCCGTGAAGACGACGGTGAACAGCATCGCCACCGAGGAGAACACAGCGTAAGCGGGGCTGCCGTGGGTATCGGTTCCCGGGCCGACGGTGGTCACCACGCGCACCGCCTCGTTGAACGCGTCGAGCGGTGCCACGTGCTGACCGAGCATCAGCCACAGCCAGTCAGCGAACAGGACCGCGAGAAGTCCGGCGAGCCCACCGAGCAGAATGCGTGTGCCGATGTCGTGCGACCGCAACAGTCCGGTCGCGCCGGTCGTCGCGGTGCGCCACCAGCTCCGCCGGGGCAGGTCGACGTGCGCGCCCTCTGGGTGGCCGTCGATCATGCGGACCGTCAGCATGTGCTCGCCCGCATGCCGGGCAGCGACGAGTTCGGATTCCAGACAGGGTCCGGCGAGCGTCGGTGCGGCGAGGTCGGCCGGGGACGTCACCTCGCACTGCGGAAGCAGCTGGGACAGCTGGTCCGCGACCGTGCGGTCGAAGATAGTCACCACCAACGGGACCGACGCCGAGATGTGCGCCGCGGCCAGCGCGTAACGCAGCGCGACGACATCGTCGCGCACCAGTACGGCCATACCGCAAGGCTCGTCCGCCATCGCCACGCGAAGTTCGTCGTCGTCCGGGGCAACGAGATGGCGTACGTGAAAGTCCCTCTCGCGGAGGGAGGCACAGACCCGTCGGGCCACGGTGGTTTCGCCGATGACGAGATATGAGTCGTTCACGTGTGGTCCTTCCGGCTCGGGATCACGAGAGCGTACCCGAGAAAAACCACGGATCCCACACGAGAATTTCTACCGGCGAGTAGTCCGGAGCAAGCTCGGCTGTAGCGCAACAGGACCGCAGCACACGAAGTCCGGAACTACGCGCTCACAAAACCTGATGTTCACCGCACGTCACCACCTCTGTTGTCGCCCCGTTCCACCGCCGGCCTCACGGCGGTAGGCGAGAATTCGAACCAGGTCAGGGGTGATCCCGTTCAAGGCCCTGGGATTCGCACCGAGCGGTAGTGCATTACACAGACACTTCCCAATACGTCACTGCCGCGGATCGAAGTGCGCCCGTTCCTGGTCCCCTCACCGACTACTGAGTGCGGTTTTCACCGGGGATGATGACACGTCCTTCCGGATCGGACGAATACAGCGCCGAGGGACGATAGAACAAGGCGGTCTGTCTAGCGTCGCGCGTGGGCAAGAGTCGGGACACTGGGATGCACAGGTTGCAATTTTGCGACGTTAATTCGGGACGTAAATGCTGACGATCTCAGCTATACAAACCGGCTTGTCGGCATTCTCGGGTTCGATCGCGACGACCGTGACAACTTTGACGCCCGAGGGAACGGTTTCAACGTTTGCTATGTCAACCGCAGCCCGAATTCGTGAGCCGACGGGTGCGGGCGCTGGGAATCGCACCTTGTTCGACCCGTAGTTGATGCCCATTCGCATGCCGTCGACGGCGTAGACCTCCCATACCAGCATCGGGATCATCGAGGTCAGCAGATGTCCGTGGGCGATGGTGGCGCCGAACGGTCCGTCAGCAGCCCGTGAGGGGTCGACGTGGATCCACTGGCGGTCACCCGTTGCGTCAGCGAATGCGTCGATTTTCTCCTGGGTGAGGGTGTGCCATGACGAGTGGCCGATCCGGGTGTTCGCCACGGCGTGCAGTCCGTCGATCCCTTTGAGTGTCTTCATACCTGAGGGCCTCCAGCGACGTAGAGAACCTGCCCGGAGACGAATCCGGCTCCCTCGCTCGCAAGGAATGAGATCGCGTGTGCGATGTCGTCGGGGATCCCAACTCGGGCGACGGGGATGTCAGCGGCCGCCCTCTTCTTGAATTCGTCGAATTTCATTCCCATTCGCGCTGCTGTTGCGGCTGTCATCTCGGTCTCGATGAAACCGGGAGCAACGGCGTTGGCGGTAACGCCGAATCTGCCGAGTTCGAGGGCGAGGGTCTTGGTGAAACCTTGCAGCCCGGCCTTGGCTGCGGCGTAGTTTGCTTGACCGCGGTTTCCGAGCGCCGACACGCTCGAGAGGTTGATAATTCGTCCGAAACCACCCTGAGTCATGTGTCCCTGGACCTCTCTCGTCATCAGGAACGAGCCACGTAGGTGGACGTTCATGACGCTATCCCAGTCGGTGGCCGACATTTTGAACAGAAGATTGTCGCGGGTGATGCCGGCGTTGTTGACCAGAACGACCGGTGCTCCGAGCTCCGTAGTGATCTTATCCACTGCTTTTTCGACGGCGGTTGCGTTGGAGACGTCTGCGCCGACGGCGAGTGCGGTGCCTCCGGCCTGGGTGATCGTGTCGACCACGTTCTGGGCGGCGGCCTCCTCCAGGTCGAGGACGGCGACAGCGTGGCCGTCTGCTGCGAGCCGCTGTGCGACGGCGGCGCCGATTCCCCCGGCGGCGCCGGTGACGATGGCGGTGCGGCGGCGTTCGGGATGAGGTGATGCGTTCACGAAATGGGGTTCCTTCCGGGGATTAGATCGGTGTGACTTCGGGTCAGGAGAGCGAGTCGAGGGTCAGGGCCATGCCCCGTCCTCTGCCTACGCACATAGTTTCGGGGTCTCACCCCCGCGGGGGTTGTCCCGGTTTTCGTCTTCTGCGATGGCCCCATCGTTGACGTTGGCGCTGAGAAGGTCTCGGTGCAAGCTTCGGATGTACACGTCCGGCAAAGCCTTTCGCGCCGGGGAAGGCGACATCTTCATGATCTCGGGGCTACAAGCCGGTGACCCCGGTGCTGACGATGCGCGTAAGTGGAGTGATTCCAATCATCTGGACGGTGAAACCATCGGGCAGAATGTCCTTCAATGAGCCCTTGATCGCTCTCCCGATCGGTAAACCGGCGGAGGCGCCGATGACAGCTTCAGGCAGGGGGTGTTCCTCGAATCGGTGATTGCTGTGGAAGAAGGAGCAGATGGTGGTTCTCATTCAGCCGGCGCAGCCGGAGATCCCGCCGTCGAGCGGAATGATGCTGCCGGTGAGGTAAGAGCCGGCACGGGAGGCCAGGAACCGGACCGTGCCGATCAGATCGTCGGTTTCTCCGTAGCGGCCGAGCGGGACGCGCCCGAGGAGCCCGGACTCGACCTCTGGATCCGCCGCGATGTGTCCGAGCATGTCCGTCAGGATCGGGCCAGGGGCAATCGCGTTGACGGTGATGCCGTCGGACGCCAATTGCTTGGCCAAATGGCGGGTGAGCATGTGCAGCCCCGCTTTACTCGCGCTGTATGAGTAGTTCTCCCAGCTCGGCGTAGCCAAGGCATCCACGCTGCCGATGTTGATGACCCGAGCGGGCCGGTCGGGCCGTGCCGCATTGCGCAGAAGCGGAAGCGGAAGCGTGATGAGGTAGAACGGAGCGACAAGGTTGGTGTTGAGTACCTTCGTCCAACCGACGAGGGGAAATTCTTCAAGCGGCGCACCCCAGGTAGCCCCGGCATTGTTCACCAGGATGTCGATGCTCGCAGGTGCTCGCCGAGCCAGTCGACCAGACCGGCCACCCCGTCTACAGATGACAGGTCACCGGCGACGGGGGTGCAGCGTCCTGCCGTTCCCGCAGCGTCTGCCTCGGCATTGATAGTTTCGGCCGTCGCGCGACACTGTTCCTCCTTTCGGCTGGTGATGACAACGTGGGCACCGCCCAGTGCCAGGCCGCGGGCGATCATGGAGCCGATCCCTCGTGAGCCACCGGTTACGACGGCGGTCGTCCCGGCGACAGAGAAGAGGGAGTCGAATTCCGGTCGCACTTCGTACGTCGTGGCACTATTCATGCTATCTACGCTAGGAACGCATTGACGTTATCTATTGGGGGGCAACGCACTCCGCTTGCACCGCGCGCAGCAAACCCATGAGCTGACCCGGCGGGCGGGCCCGATCCTCACGCTCGAGCCGACCCACGGGTCTGCTGATTCAGTCGTGTTCGGATGCTGCAGAACGTGTGTCGGACGGGCGCTCACCGAAGGCCCGCCGGTACGCATTACTGAAGGTGCTGAGGTCGCCGAATCCTGAGGAGTATGCGACCTGAGAAACGCTCTGGTGGCTCCAGCCACGGTCCTGAAGACGCAACCGGGCCAACGCCAGACGCTCCTGTCTGATGAGGTCCGACGGTGTTGTCCCGATCCGCTGCAATTGGGCCTGCACGTGACGGAGCGACCAGCCCAGGCGCGTCGCGACCACGGCGCCTGTGAGGTTCGGGTCGTGCGCATTCTCTCGGACAAAGCGCCGGATGGCGGTGACCAACTCGTCCTGAACGTCGACGGAGGGGCCGGCCGTGTCTGCGTTGTAGGCGAGTGCCACGAGATCGACGATTCGGTCGGCGATCGCGTCGAATTGACCGCCGGTGAGCTGGTGCCGCTCCCTGCGCAAACTACTGACCACGTCGACAACGATGCGTCCCAGTCCCGATGTTGCATCGAGGACGGTGCCGGGGTGAGGCAATGTCGGCACCCGCGCCTCGATCCGGTCACGTGGAATCACGAATGCGACAGAGGAGAAGCCATCACCGTGGCGCAGAACGGTCGCGGTGTCCAGCGACGTGAGGGCCATGACCGCCGGTGTGATCGTGGCTTCACGACGATCCTGCTCGAGGATTACTTCACCCTGGACCGGTATGAGCAGTTCGTAGGCGCCGTGTGGATGTCGACGGATGTCGGATGCCGTGCGGGAGAGGACCTCCGCTTCACCCCACCAGCGAATTAGCTGGTACGTGTCCGAATGTTGATGCTGAAGGGTTCCCTGGTAGTTGTCTGCGAGGGAGAAGGCCATCGGACAGTGGATCGAAGAGACTTGATCGCGCCACCAATCACCGCGCTCGCGCTGGTCATGCTCGTTGCTACGCAACGTATCGACGGAATACAAGGCCACAACACCTACTCACACCGGTATGCAGAAACTGCGACTCGTGCCAGAGTCGACGCTAGCGCGCGCTGGCGCCCACGCCAACGGCTTGATCATCGCAGAGCCCGCTTGAGGAGCTTTCCTGTCGCGTTCATCGGTAAGGTCTCCCTGAACTCGACCAGGCGCGGGTACTTGTAAGCCGCCAACCGTTCCCGTGACCAGCCGATCAGATCTTCTTCCTTCAACTCCGATCCGGGCTCGCGGATGACGAAGGCTTTCACTTCCTCACCGATTCGCTCGTCGGGGATTCCGACGACGGCCACGAGGCTGACCTCTGGGTGGCCGATGATCACTTCCTCGAGTTCGCGCGGATAGACGTTGAAGCCTCCCCGCACGATCAAGTCCTTGGCGCGATCGACGATGAAGTAGTAGCCGTCCTCGTCTCGCGTTGCGATATCGCCCGTGCGGAACCAGCCGTCTCGGATCACCTCCTGTGTCGCCTCGGGTTGCCCCAGGTATCCCTTCATCACGTTGTATCCACGTATCGCGAGTTCTCCTGGCTCACCGGCGGGAGCCTCGTTCCACTGATCGTCGATGAGCTTGACCTCTACTCCCCAGATCGGTGTGCCGATCGACCCCGACCGGTTCGGTTGGTCGAGCGGGTTGAACGTGACGGTCGGACTGGTTTCGGAGAGTCCGTAGCCCTCCCGGATCCCGACACCGAAGACATCCCTGAACCGCTCCAGCACATCGACGGGCATGGCAGCTGCGCCCGAAAGCGCGATTCGCAGGAGACCGGCCAGATCGACGTCTATTCCGTCAGCGGCCTTGTTGAGCAGCGCCCAGTACATCGTCGGAACACCGGCGAAGACCGTTACCCGGTGCTGTGTCATCAATGCCAGAGCCTGAGCTGCGTCGAATCGTGGCAGCAGGACCAGGGTGGCACCCATTGCGAAACCGGCGTTCAGCTGTACGGTCTGCGCGAACGAGTGAAAGAGCGGAAGAGTGACCAGATGCACGTCGTCGGCTCGGGCGTCGAGCAGTTGGTTATGCCCTATGGCGTTGAGGACCAAGTTGGCGTGGGTGAGCTCCGCGCCCTTCGGCTGGCCGGTCGTCCCGCTCGTGTACAGGACTACCGCCGTGTCCGTTGCCTCGGTCACCTGCAGGACGTCTTTCGCGGGGTGTTCGGCCAATACTTTCGCCAGGGTTGTTCCCACGTCTGGCTCATCGGGCAACGCGGAACCAAGGGTGACCAGATACTCGCAGGATTCGACGTCCTGGAACCCGCGCCACGCCTCGTCGTCGGGCCCCGGCACGGTACAGAAGTATGCCGTCGCGCCCGAGTCACGGAGGTGATAGGCAACCTCCTCCCGCTTGAGCATCGTGTTGAGCGGCACGACGGCTCCACCGGCCTTGAGGATGCCGAAGTAGACGATCGGAAACTCGACAACATTCGCAATCGTCAAGGCGACGCGGTCGCCTGGACGCAACCCCCGTGAGAGAAGAAAATGGGCCACACTGTTCGCAGCCGCATCGATCTCACCGAAGGTAAGGGTGCGGTCACCTTCGATGACAGCGGTTCTGCTGGGAGTGCGTCGAGCAGTGTCGGCAAGCATGGTGGCCAGGTTGAGCATGATCCTGCTTTCAGATAATGACGTTTGTGAATGTGGAATGCCGACTCAGGACCAATCCCAGTCGTACTTCGCTCCCACCCGCTTCGCCAGCGGCTTGAACATGCGCTCTTCGTAGGTCGCCATCGTGTCGAGACCAGGAATGGGCGCAAGGTTCAGGATCTCGGCCAGCCGCTCGACGTCGAGTTCAGGTTTCGGCACGCGCGCAGCAAGCGCGAACCTCTGAAGCTGGTTGGTGAAGCTCTCATTACACGGCGGCTTCCCGAAGTTCACCGGATGCTTCATCGCCTCATCGAGGGTGACAAATTCGACGCCACGCTCGAGGAAGGCCTCGAGGATCGGAGCGAGGGTGTCACGAGAGATCGGGGTGCCGTGTACGAGCCAGATGAGAGGGGCGTCGGCACCGAACAAGGTACGCGCGGTGTCCGCGTGCTTGTAGAGCATGTCAACTGCGGTCGACACATGCAGGTCGCGGACCTGCTTCTGCACGTCCTTGTCGCCAAGGGTCATCGCGCGAAAGTACGGCATGATGAACGCGAAATCACTGAACCAACTCGTGATCGGGGCAGTGCGGTAGCCGAGATCTGCGATGTACGTCTCGACTTCCCCTCGACGTCGTTCCGATCCTGATGACATGTCCAGGGGTACCGGAAGTACTTCGACGGTGCGGCGTCGATCAGATGACCGATGTACTTCTCGGCCGTCTCGAAATCGCATCGGAATGCCGCATCGGGCATCCAGCGCAGTGGAGCGTGCTGGTGAGTGTGGTTGCCCAGGTGATGGCCCGCTTCGGCCCACGCCTCGAAGGCCTCGATTTGCTCTGGCTCGTTCTCGAGCCGGTAGGTATGAGAGAAGCCGTAGGTTCCCGCAAGTCCGTAGTCGTTCAGCGTTTTCGCCACAGACCGCGTGATGTCGGTGGGAGTGGTCTCGTCCGGCATGGGTACGCCGTCCCACAGGACGAAGTCATCGATCGTGACCGCAATCTCGAGAGGTCGGTCGGTGCGTGTGTCATTCATTGCGTTGACTCCGGATCTTCCAGGTGGGCTCCTCGGCACGCAGCCCACTTCTCACCGACCCTACGAAGTGACGGACGTCACGTCTTGGTTGTTTGCGCGCATCTGCTTTCATCAGGCGCACACGCATCCGGCATTGAAATGCGCGCTGTGCGTGCTCGTCGAATTCCGTGCGCATCGGGCCAAGTTTCGCCTTGTCATGACTTCTACCGTCGGTGGTGACGAAGGAGAAGCACACCGTGAATTCATCACAACAGATCGTCCTGGCGCAGCGCCCCCACGGGCACGTGAGCGTGGAGGACTTCCGTGTGGAGGACGTCGTCCTGGCCGAACTCGAGGCCGGCGACGTCGTACTCGAGACCCTCTTCATCTCGATCGATCCGGCCATCAGGGGCTGGCTCGACGACCGACCGAGTTATCTTCCGCCAGTCGCGATCGGAGAGCCAGTGCGCGCTTTCGGTCTGGCACGCGTGACCGCCTCACGCAACAGCAACTTCACCGTGGGCGACATTGTGCGTGGCTTCGTCGGCTGGCAACGGCGCCAGATCATCAGCTCGCCCGGTACTGACTGGGACCGAATCACACCACGGGAGGACGTTCCCTTGGAGCACTACCTCGGAATCCTCGGGATGACGGGCCTGACCGCGTGGGCCGGAGTATGCGACATCCTGCGGCCGGAACCAGGGCACACCGTCTTGATCTCCGGCGCCTCGGGCGCAGTCGGAAGCGTGGCCGTCCAGCTCGCGAAGCAGGCGGGCGCACATGTTGTCGGCATCGCAGGAGGCGCCGAGAAGTGCTCGATGGTCGCCCGACTCGGCGCCGCCGCCGTCATCGATCGCAAGGCCCCTGACTGGAAGGGCCAGCTCGAGGCGGCAACACCGGACGGCATCGACCGCCTCTTCGAAAACTCCGGAGGCCCGATGTTCGACGCATCGATCACCCGACTCAACAACCACGCACACATCGCGTTGTGTGGCCTGATCGACGGCTACAACTTGACCGAGCGACCCGCCGGACCAAGCAATTTCGGACAGCTTCTCACCAAGCGAATCCTCACACAAGGATTCATCGTGCTCGACTACATGGACCGAGCAGCAGAGGTTGAAGCCACGCTCGGCGAACTCATCAGTTCCGGACAGTTGGAGGCCGTGCAATCAGTATTGCCCGGATTCGAACAGCTGCCGGCCGCCTTCGTGGACTCGTTCTCCAACGGCCAGCCAGGCAAGATCATCATCGATCTCACCGCGTAGCCAGCCTCTGAAGCCGGCCTCAGCCCGAGGCCCTATCCCGCCACCGCGCAGGAGGGATCCGGCCTCCACACGCATCCATCACTGTCCGAGCACCCCCCACCAACGGATCACTCCCCCAGCCGGATAGCACGCTCCCCTTTCGTGGTATACCCGCTAACTACCCGGTCGGGTGGTTGTCGAGGCGTACTGGGCTCAGTCCGCGGCTTCCCGCCCTGGGCGCCCCGACTGCGCAACCAGATTGGATACGAAAAGTGGTTCCTCGCGCCGCGCCTGACCATCAGTCAAGCCGGCCGCGACCGGAATCTGCTTGTGGCGCAGGCCGTGCGGTCTCGTCGGGCTATACCACACGACCACAAGGCTGCCCTTCAGCGAACGCTTCGGCTCACTTCCGATGGATCCGAACCGTGTCAGTGATCGACAGCCGCTCCGGGTGGGGCGGGCGGTCAGGTGATGGCGCGGAAGGAACCGCCGTCGACGCCGTACACCGAGGAGGTGACGTACGAGGCGAGGTCGGAGGCGAGGAAGACAACCACGTTGGCCACTTCCTCGGGAGTTCCTATGCGTTGCAAAGGAAGTCCGCGATGTTTCATCTCGACGTCGATGGATTCGTCGCGGTGCACGCCGTGGACGGCGGCGAAGGTGTCGGCGAGGCCACCCTCCATCAGCCACATCGGCGAGAGGATGGGGCCGGGTGCGACCGCGTTGACTCGCACGATCGGGCCCTCGCTGATGGCCAGCGAGCTGGTGAACGACAGGATGGCCGCCTTCGACGCGGCGTAGTCCGGTCCGGCGGCGATCGGCTGACGACCCAGGTCCGAGGCGTTGTTGACGATGACACCGTGTCCGGCGGCCCGCATGGTCGGCAGCACGTAGGTAGCGGCGCGGACCTGGCTGAGGAAGTTCAGTTCGAGGGTGGAGACCCAGTCGGTGTCGGTGAGGCTGTCGATGGTTCCCAGGCTGCCGGCGCCGACGTTGTTGAACAACACATCCACGCGGCCGTCGTAAGGGGCAAGGACCTCGTCGAGACCTCCGGTCACCCCGGCCTCGGTGCTCAGATCGGCGACGGCGTAGTGCACCTCGGTGACCTGCTCGAGTTCCTTGGCGAGGATGTCGAGGCCGTGCCGGTCGCGATCGAGCAGGGCGAGGCGGGCGTTTTCCGCGGCGAAAGCCCGTGCGGATGCGGCTCCGATTCCGGAGCCGGCGCCGGTGATGACGACGACCTTGTCCCCTAGTCCGGTTTCCATCGTGATTCCTCTCGGGCGTGGGTGTTAGTTGCGGGCGAGTTCGGAGTACCCCGCCGGCAGGCAGCCGTTGGGGGTGAACTCGTCGAGGTTGTCCTTGGTGACCACCGGCAGCGGCATGTAAAGGACCGGCGGCACGTCTTTGCCGGCGAGGACGTCCATCATGGTGGTCAGGGCGTGGGTGGAGTCCCAGCACGGGGATTGGAACAGTGTCGTCGACATGGATCCGTTCTCGAGCAGGGTCCGGGCGACCGGCGCGTAGTTGTGGCCGAGGAGTTTGACTTGTCCGGCCATCCCTGCGGCGTCGAGGGCTTGGGCGGCGCCGGAGGCCATGATGTCGTCCGGGGTGACGAGGGCGTCGATCTGGTTGCCGAAGCGGCTGATCAGTGAGCTCGCTGCGGTCTGGGCCTGGTTCTTGTCGAAGTTGCCCGGCTGGGAGCCGAGGAGCTTCATGTCGGGGTGGTTGGCCATCTCGCGTTCGAGGCCGATCTGACGGTTGATCGCTGCCGCGTTGCCGGGGGTGCCGCCGATGTAGACGTAGGTTCCCTTGCCGCCGAGCAGCTTCGCGAGTTCCTTGCCCTGGAGTTCGCCGATACGTTGGTCGTTCGGTCCGGTGAACGCGTGGTACAGGCTGGCGTCGAGGCTCTCGGGGGGCTGGGAGTTGCTGATGTTGACCGGAATTCCGGCCCGCTGGGCCTGGATCAGCATCGGCTGTTCGGCGCCGTAGAGCGCGGGCCAGATGACTATGCCGTCGACCTTCTTGGCGATCGCAATCTTCATCTGCGACGCCTGCACCGAAGCGTCGTAGTTCGAGTTCATCACGAATGCGTTGACGTGGTGTTCTTCGGCTGCCTTCCGCAGGGACGAAACGTAGTTGCGCCCGTACTCGTGGTTGCGGTCCATCGGCACGAGGAAGGCGATCGTGGGCCAATCCCCGTTGTCGGTGGCCGCGCCGGGAGCGCCGCACGCGGTGCCGGCCAGCACGGCGGCTACGCAGACGGCGATCGCGAGTGCAGCTCGCCGGAATAGAGAATTCTTGTGCGCCATCATCGTGCCTTTCCTGCTGCGACGGCTGTGGGGTCTGAGGATGCGCCCGTGAGGGGACCGAGCAGCGATGGGAGCCGCAGGGCGCGCACGCCCTCCTTCGTCAAGACGACGGCGGCGAACAGGATTGCGCCGATGGCGATGCCCTCGACGCTCGAGTCCAGCCCGCTCATCTGCAGGCCGATGCTGATGCCACCGAGCGCGATCGCCCCGATGACGGCGCCGATCACGCTGGCGCGGCCACCGGACAGGCTGGCGCCCCCGACGACGGCGGCCGCGATCGCCAGCAGCATCACCGTCGATCCCAGGGTGGGTGAGGCGGCGACCAGGTTGAGGGTGTCGACGACACCGGCGAGGCCGGCGACGCAGCTGCAGATGGTGAAGGCGAGAATCTTGCGGGTGTCGATGGAGATACCGCCCGACGCCGCGGCTTCGGCGTTGCCGCCGATGATGTAGAGCTCGCGGCCGGTACGCATCTTGGTCATGAAGAACCACAGGGCGGCGGTCGCGGCGACGGCGATGACGATGTCCGGGGTGATCTGCCCGATCAGCGGGACGCTGAATTCCAGGGCCCGGGTGGAGTCCTGCAGTGGCACCGGGGCGCCGTCGGTGATCGCCAGGGCGAGACCCTGCAGGGTGATCAGCATGCCGAGGGTGGTGATGAAGGAGTTGATGCCGACCTTGACGACCAGGAGACCGTTGATCAGTCCCACCACCGCACCGGTGATCAGCGCGAGGGGAATCGAGACGGCGAGGTTGCCGGAGGCCTGCGCGGCGACGGCCGCGGTGACGGCCATGGTCGATCCGACGCTGAGGTCGATCTCGCCGAGGACGAGGACCGGGTCCAGCGCGATCGCCACCAGCCAGACGTCGACGATGCGGGACAGGGCGATGCCGTAGGAGCCGAGTGCGGTCGGCTGGACTGCCAGCAGCACCACGACGACCAGGGCCAGCAGGATCACCGCCCGGAATGCGGTCCAGCTCTTGAACTGGGTCAGAAGAGTGTGGCCGTTCACTTGAGACCTCCACGTCGGCGCAGGATGGCGTCCGCCGCGAGGGTCGCGACGATGATGAAGCCCTGCACGAACTGTTGCCATTGGAACGGCAACCCGGCCAGGGACAGGACACTGAGCAGTACCTGGACGAACGCGACACCGAGGACGGTGCCCAGGATCGATCCGCGGCCGCCGAAGAGGCTGGTGCCACCGATGACGACGGCGGCGAGGGCGTTGAAGTCGTAGCCGGCGGACATCGTCGAGACTGCACTCGAGCTGTAGCCGGCCAGCGCCATGCCCGCCGCGGCCGCCCCGAGCGAGGAGACGGCGAAGGTGAGGGTGAGGGTGCGGGTGGTGTTCAGTCCGGCGATCCGGGCGGCACCGCGGTTGGTGCCGGTGGCCCGCAGCGAGTACCCGAAGCTGGTGGCGGAGAGCAGGTTGTGGGCGAGCACGGCCACGACGGCGAAAATCAGGAAAACCACCGGAATGCCGGCGACGGAGGCGTTGCCGATCCACGACAACAGCGTGGTGTTTCCGGAGTACTGGGCGCCGCCGGTGATGTAGTTGAGCACGCCCATGCCGGCGGTGGCGGTGGCCAGGGTGACGATGACTCCGTTGCCGCGCATCAGTCCGGCGCCGATGCCGTTGATGATCGCGAAGGACAGGCACGCCAGGATCGCGGCCGGTGCGGCCACGGCGATGCCGTGCGGGCTCACCGCGATCACGACGATAGCGGCGAGGGCGATCTGCGGCACCACCGACAGGTCGATGATCAGGCCTGAGACGACCACGAACGTCATTGCCAGTGCGACGAATCCGAGGAAGGTGCTGTTACGCAGCAGCGTGCCGAGGTTCTGTGCGGACCAGAAACCGTCGAGTCCGACCGCGGCGAACAGCAGTAGTGCGATCAGCGCCCCGGTGACCACGATTGCGGTGGGGTTCTCATCGAATGTGCGCCGCAGGGGCGGCACGTAAGGTGCGACCCGCCCTGCCGGCGCGATCTGGGTGTCAGACATGTGCGGCTTCCTTGCGTTGGTGCGTGGTGTCGTGATGGGTGCCGAGCCGGACGATGGCCTGTTGGTCGGCCTCGGTGGCGGACAGTTCGCCGGTGATCGTGCCGTCGCGCAGGACCGCGATCCGGTCCGACAACGAGAGCAGTTCCTCGAGGTCGGAGGAGACGACGATGACGGCGGTGCCCTTCGCGGTCAAAGAGCGGACTAGTTCGTGAATTTCGGCTTTGGCTCCGACGTCGACGCCGGCGGTGGGCTCGTCCAGGACGAACAGTCGTGGATTGGTGGGTAGCCACCGGCCGAAGGCGACCTTCTGCTGGTTGCCGCCGCTGAGCAGTTTCACGGTGGCGGAGGTGTTGGCGGGGCGCAGGTTGACCTCGCCGGCGAGGCCGGTGGCCATCTTTTTCAGTGCCTTGGTACGGATCTGTCCGAACCGGCTCAGCGCGGTCAGCGAGGGTAGCGCCAGGTTCTCGCGCACCGATCGGGCTAGCAGTACCCCTTCCGTACGGCGGTCTTCCGGGACGAAGGCGACGCCGGACCGGACCGCGGAGCGGTAGGAACTGATGGTGCGGCGGTGGCCGTCGTAGCTGAGGGTGACCGACCCGCGGGAGCGGGGTTCGAGGCCGAGGATGGCCCGGACCAGTTCGCTGCGACCTGAGCCCATCAGTCCGCCGAGACCGAGGACCTCGCCGGCACAGACCTCGAGGCTGGTGCCGAACACCCCAGGCGCCCAGAGGTTGTCGACGGACAGGACCACCTCACCGAATGAGTCCGTCTTCTCTTCCCGCTCGTGTTGTTCCTGGTCGAGCAGTTTCTGCCCGACCATGCTCTCGACCAGCCGGTCGGTGGTGGTCTCGGCGAGGTCGAGGTGCTCGACCAGGCGGCCGTCGCGGAGGACGGTAGCGCGGCTGCACAGTTTGAAGATCTCCCGCAGCCGGTGCGAGATGTACACGATGGTCACACCCTGATCGCGCAGGGACTCGAGCAGGTCGAGCAGCTGGTCGGTCTCCTGGGGTGTCAGGGAGGCGGTGGGCTCGTCGAGGATGAGGATCTGCGGGTCCAGGCGCAATGCCTTGGCGATCTCGACGAACTGCTGGAGGGTCGCCGGCAGCTGACCGACGAGGGTGTCGGGGTCGATGTTCACGCCCAGCCGCGCGCACAGTGCGGCGGCGATCGAGCGCATAGCTTTGCGGTCGACGAGTCCGTGTTTGGTGGGAGTGGTTCCGACGCAGATGTTCTCGGCGACGGTCAGGTCCGGGCACAGGCTCAGTTCCTGATGGACCAGTGCGATGCCGGCGGCCTTGGACGCTACGGTCCCCCCGGACAGCAGTTGTCCGGAGACCAGCACCTGACCCTCGTTGGGGGTGTAGAGGCCGGCGAGCACCTTCATCAGTGTGGATTTGCCGGCGCCATTCGCGCCGACTATGGCGTGACAGGTACCGGAGTCGATGCGGATGCTCACGTCCTCGAGCGCGTGCACACCGCCGAAGTGCTTGCTGACCCCGGTGGCCTCGATGGCAGCGGGTGACGAAGCGGGGATCTGTGAGGTCACGGGGGCTCCTGATACAGGCTGGGAAATAACGCGGTACTGCAGGGCGCGGGGGTGATGGACGCCCCGAACGACTTTTCATCACTACTTAAAGTGTGACGCCCACCATACCATCTAGTTCAGTGTGACTGTCAATATCGGGGAATCATGGAGTAGCATTGGACAATGTTCATTGCAGCTGAATACAGACGCGGTGGTAACCGATCGGACGAAGCCGATCGGTTACCACCGCGGTGTCTGCGCCGAGGAGGCCGGAGACCTAGAAGAAGACCTGCTCGCCACCGGTGAGGTTGAGAGCGGAACCGGTGGTGAACGAAGCCTCGTCGGAGGCCAGCCAGGCGACCATCCGGCCCATATCGTCGAGAGTGCCGAAACGACCCGTGGGTATTTTGGCGTCGAGGTAGTCCTGCAGCTTCTGCTCGAGCGTAATTCCCTCGCTCTGAGCGATTTCCGCGAACGACTTCTCCATCATCTCGGTGTACATGCAGCCGGGACAGATGGCGTTGACGGTGATGTTGAAAGGCGCCAGTTCCAGCCCGAGGGCCTGCGTCATCAAGATGACGGCCGCCTTCGATGCGGAGTAGACGCCCTCGTTGGGGCGGGCGAGTTTGCCGAGCTGGGAGGCAGTGTTGATGATCCGCCCCGACTTTTGCTCTTTCATCACCCGGGCGGCCGCACGGGATCCGTTGAAGACGCCGCCGATGTTGACGTCCATGGTGCGGCGGAAGTCTTCGTCGGTGACGTCGGCGATTGCACCGTAGGTGTAAATGCCGGCGTTGTTGACCATGATGTCCAGGCGCCCGTGCGTCTCGACAGTGGAACCGACCAACTCGTCCACCGACGCCGCGCTGGACACGTCGACCTTGGCGGAGCTGCTCTTCGGGCTGCCTGCGGACTGCAGCGTGGCGGCGGTGTCCTCGGCGCTGTGCAGGTCGGCGCAGACGATGGTGGCCCCGCGCCGGGCGAGTTCGACGGCGATGCCCTCACCGAGTCCGCGGCTGGCTCCGGTGACGATGGCGATCTTGTTCTCGAGGGTGGACATGGGGAATCCAATCTGGTGTTCGGGTGGGGTGAGCTCCGCCGGCACACCGGTGCACGGGGGAGTCGGGTGAGGGGGTTTACGCGGTGGGCACCGGGGTGGGCTGGTAGGCGAGGAATCGCCAGCCCGCATCATCGGTGTACTTCCATACGGCCAGGCACCGGTTACGCAGCTTCTTCTCGCGTCCGCCGGCGGTGATGCTGGCGTTCATCTCACCGATGACGAGCGCGACGTCGTCGACGATCCGGATGAACTCGATCGGGTGGTCGATGTCGTGATAGACGTAGTAGCCCGACCGCACCTTGTCGAGGTAGGAGTCGAGGCTGTCCGTGTCGCCGGAGGAGTGCGAGTAGGCCAGGTCGGGGTGGCTGAGCTCGGCGAACCGGGCCAGGTCCTGGTCGACGATCGCCCGGTACCGGGCGTTTTCGAGATCCCGGATGGTGGTCGTCGCGTCGTGGGTAGCTGTCACGTCGGCTCCTGTGCTGTTCAGGGTGGGTGAGGGTGGGTGTCGTACCGGGTCATCGGCGGGTGGGCCGATCGCCGCGCAGAGCCTGGCCGAGGAGGTGACGCAGCCCGTCCTCGGTGACCGGGGTCGGGTTCGAGTAAGGGTTGGACAGGACCTCGTCGATGACGGCAGGGAGTTGGGTTTCGCGCACGCCCAGTTCTTCGAGCGAGTGCGGGATCTGCAGTTGCTGCTCGAGGTCCCACAACGCGGCAGACGGGTCACCATCGGCGCCCAGGGCCCGCTGCAGGGCGGCCCGCGCTGCCGGGGCGTGGGATTCGTTGTAGGCCAGCACGTAGGGCAGCACGATCGCGTGCGTCTGGGCGTGCGGCAGGTCGAGGGATCCGCCGAGGACGTGGCAGAGCTTGTGGTGCAGCGACATCGTGGTCGCCCCCAGGCAGGCGCCGCACAGCCATGCCCCGTAGAGGGCTTTCGAGCGGGCGTCGAGATCGGTGCCGTCGGCGACCACCGCGGCCAGCGATTCGGCGAAGGCGCGTACTCCCTCTTCGGCCATCAGCGAGATGATCGGCGAGGCGTCCGGGGCATAGAGCGCCTCGACGGCATGCGCGACCGCGTTCAGACCGCTGGCGGCCGAGATCTCCGCCGGCAGCGTGGCGGTCAGCTGTGGGTCGTAGATGACGCTCTGCGGCAGCACCTTCGCGTCGCGCCCAGTCTGCTTGCGCCCGTCGCGGGTCAGACCCCAGATCGGGGTCATCTCCGATCCGGCGTAGGTGGTGGGGATCGCGATGATCGGTAGCCCGTGTTCGAGGGCGATCGCCTTGCCGAGGCCGATCGAGGAACCACCGCCGATCACCACGCAGCTGTCCGCGCCGAGCTCGCGGGCCCGGTCCCGGGCGCGGTCCGCGGTGTCGACCGGCACGTGCATGCGAGCCTGGTCGAAGATGCCGGCACCGCGGTCACCGAGATGATCCATGACGAGATCGGCCAGGTGCTTCTGCTCGGGAGTGCACAGGACCAGCGCCCGCCTCAGCCCGAGTCGGTCGAGTTCCTCCCCGATCTTGGTCACCGCGCCGACCTCGAAGCTCACCCGCATCGGCAGGGCCTGATAGTGGAAGGAGCTGGTGAGGGTCACAGTCCGGCCGCCTCTCGTACCTCGGATTCGAGCAGGGTCACATCGAAGTGGACCGTGCGGAAAGGATTGTCGAATCCGAGCTCGCGGGCGCGGTCCGGGTCGTCGACCACCGGGAACTCCCGGATCAGGCTTTCCTTGACCCCGAACACGACATCGGAGTCGATGTAAGGGGTGCCGTCGACGAACAGATGGGTGGTGACCGGTTCGTGGCCGGGTGCGGTGACGATGAAATGCACGTGCGCCGGCCGGTTGGGATGGCGCCCGGTGATGGCCAGCAGCTCCCCCACCGGTCCGTCGTCGGGTATGGGGTAGTACCGCGGAACGATCGAGCGGAACCAGAACTTGCCCTCGTCGTCGGTTGTGAACAACCCACGCAAGTTCAGCCTCGGCTGGATGCCGGGTTGCTGGACGTCGTAGAAGCCTTCGGCGTTCGCCTGCCAGACGTCCACACTCGCCCCGGCCAAGGGGGTGCCGTCCGCGCTGCGGACCTGTCCGGTCACCAGGCACGGCTCACCACCGTCGTCGAGGGCGATGGTGTCGCCGAGCTCGCGCGGCGGGGAGTCGACCATGTGGAACGGGCCCAGAACGGTCTGCTCGGTGGCGTGATCGAGGGCGCGGTGGTTGATCGTCTCGACCAGCATCGATACCCCGAGAACATCGGAGAGCAGGATGAATTCCTGACGCACGTCGTTGCAGGTGTGCCCGGTGCGGGTGAGGAACTCGATGCCCTTCTCCCACTCCTCCTCGGTGAGCTGGACGTCCTTGACGAAGTCGTGCAGGTGCTGGATCAGGGAGGTCAGGATCTGCCGCAGCCGGGGATCGGTGTCGGCTCCGAGGCTGTCGATCACCACCTCGGCTGAGCGGCCTTCGGTGAACAGTCCACGATCGGTCATCGGTTCAACTCCTTTCACGGTGCGGTGTAGCCGCCGTCGACCGGCAGTTCGATGCCGGTGACGTAACTGGCCTCGTCGCTGGCGAGGAACAATGCGCCATAGGCGATTTCGCGAGGATTGGCGGCACGCTTCATCGGGGTGGCGGCGATCACCTCGGCGGTGATCGCCTCGTCCTGAGCGTCGATCATCGGGGTGCTGGCCAGACCTGGGTGCAGGGAGTTGACCCGGATGCCGTCGCCGACGTACGACAGGGCGGCGTTCTTGCTCATCATCCGCACCGCGGCCTTACTGGCCTGGTAGGCCGAGACCCCGGCGGCGCCGACGATGCCCCAGATCGACGAGACGTTGACGATCGCGCCGGCGTGCTGGGCCTGCATGGTCGGCAAGACCGAGCGCATGCCGTAGAAGACCCCGGTCTGGTTGACCGCGATGATGTGGTGCCAGTCGTTGAGGTCGATCTTGTCGATCGCCTCGTAGGAGCCGACGAGGCCGGCGTTGTTGACCAGGATGTCGATCCGCCCGTGCGCGGCGATCACCGAGTCGACGAGTCCCTGCCAGCTGTCGAGCTGGGTGACGTCGAGGCGCTTGAAGGTGATGTTCGGGTGTCCGAAGGGCTCCGGCTCCCGCAGGTCGCCGACCACCACCCTCGCGCCTTCCTCGGCGAACAGTTCCGCCGTGGCGCGGCCGATACCGCGGGCTCCGCCGGAGACGACAGCTACCTTCTGTTCCAACCGCGCCATTGTGTTGCCCTCTTCTTTCGTGTTCGAATCGGTATCCGGCCAGGTCAGCGCAGGTACTTCATCGTCGCTTCATAGGCGGCGGGAACGGCCTCGCTGATCGGGAGCTTGCGGTAGGCGGCGGACAAGATCTCCACGCCGTAGATTCCGTCGTAGCCGGTCTTACGGATGGCGTCGACGAAGCCTTGGACGTCGAGTTCGCCCTCGCCGGGAAGCCGGCGGCCGTTGAAGGTGTCGGCGATGAGGTCACCTTCGAACGTCAATGGCGCATCGTCGAGTTCGACGTCGAAGATGTACTGCGCCGGGATATCGGCGAGAGTGTCGAAGTCGACGCCGGCACGGGCGACGTGCCAAATGTCGATCAACAACCCGCCAGCGGGATGATCGGCCTTGGCGATGAACTCGAGTGCCTGCTGCGGTGTCTTGACGTTCACGAACGGCATCGGCTCGAACACCACCGTGGTACCCGCGTTTGAAGCGTCGGTGCAGAGCTTCACGAATTCGGCCGCCATGTGATCCGCATCGAATTCACCACCACTGAAGTCGCCGCCGACCTTGATGTGACGGGCGCCGAGAGCTTCGGCGGCCCGGAACATGTTTTCGCGAATCTCGTCCGCGGCTGTCCGGCGCTTGTCGGTGAGGAACCAGTTCTCCAGGAACTCGAGCTCGAGGTGAGCGATGCCGTTGTCGGCGAGCATGGTCTTGACAGTGGGAAACCCGTACTGCTGCTCGGCGTCGAGAAGATCCAGGTACCCAATGCCCACGCCGGTGAATCCGGCCTTCGCGGCAACCTCGATGCGCTCCTGGAAGCTGTGCGGACTGCGATCGTTCTCCGCATTGCCGGCGTCGGCGTCACCAGCGGTCGTCCACGTTCCAGCGATCAATTCGATTTTGCTCACTACCAAATCTTCCTTCCCGAGGGGTTGGGTGGATTGCATCCTGCGGCGTAGCGCAGGATCGCGACGATGCCAGACTGACCAACCAAATAATTCATTCTGGCTTAATTTTGTGACTCCAATCATGCAATCCGTGTAGTGTGAATGTCAAGATCGGGCGATGAACTGCGGTGTTGCACCACTGCCGGAGTTAAGCCAGAGTGGATATCGAGCGTCAGACACACAGAACGGGGCACAGTGGTGGAAGAGGAAATCGGCGTGGCCTTGAAGCGGGCCCGCCTGGACAAGAAACTGTCACTTCGCCAGGTCGCAGATCAGCTCGGCATCTCCACCAGCCTGCTGTCCCAGGTCGAGAACGGAAAAACCCAGCCGTCGGTGAAAACACTCTTCGGTCTCGCGACCGTGCTCGAGGTCTCCCTCGACCAGATCGTGTCCGGTCGCAGCGGTCTCGACATCGAGCTCCCGCAGAACCGCGACGCCGCGGCGGGTATCCAGCGCGCCGCAGACAATCCGGTCCTCGAAATGGAAAACGGGGTCACCTGGCAGCGGCTGGCAACCGGAGGGCGCACTGAGATCGAACCGCTCTACGTCACCTACGAGGTCGGCGCTTCCAGCTCGGTCGACGGCAAACAGATGCGCCACGACGGAGCCGAGTTCGCGTACATCCTCGAAGGCACGCTGCGGCTCCGGCTCGACTTCGACGAACATGACCTGGGCCCCGGCGACTCGTTCTGCTTCGACTCGAGCCGGCCACACCTGTTCTACAACCCAGGCACGGTACCCGCACGCGGCGTCTGGTTCGTCTTCGACACCGCGAGCCACACCGCCGACGTCAAATCGTTGCTAGACGCGATGCGAACCGCCAACGGAAGCGGCCAGAGCCGCACTCATCTGCCCACGTTCAGGTAAACCCGCTAGCCTGTCCCCACATTTCGGCGATCACCTCCGCCTGATCCTGCCTGCGGGTGAGTACCCACTACCCGCGCCGAGGCCGCCGCGAACCAGCGCGTCCACCGGCGCGGACTCGGGAGCAGCTGGTTGACCCCTGCCGCGTATGCCGACTCTCTGCAATCACTGTGAACGTGGGCTTCTGGTCAGCCCTCGCCAGTGCGTAACGATCGAACCGGAGATGGTGATATCCACTCGAATGGATTCACGGAGATGCGAGTGGCCGTGGGACGGCCTTCCTCGCCGAAATGGGGGGCGATGTTGAAGTCTATTGGGCGGATTGTGTTTGCGTGTGCCGCGGTCTCTGTAGCCGCTGTGGTCGGTTGCGGGTCGGCCTCCGCCGCTCCGGTCCCGGTGCAAGCCGGTGATACATGGGCTATGGCCGAGGACGTCAGTCAATGCGGTGTTGCCCGGATCCCGATGACGGTGGGTCTGTCGAGCGGGTGGCCAGGTGCCGAGGCATACATTCTGCTGTCACCGGAGTTCTATGTGCCCGCGGAGCTGCGAGGAGCACCGCACGAACTGACCTCGTGCCTTATCCCGGTGACCGTGCATTGGGAGAACCTTGATACGGGCGCGGCGGGCAGTCGCACGGTCTATCCGATGGACAGCCGCCCGGATCGATATCAAACCTCGGGTAACGCGGCCTATGTCGCGTCGGGCCTCGGGCGCGTCCGGTTCTGGTTGAGTACCGCTACTGCTCACGTGTCCGCGCCTGCAATCGAAGCTGTCATCTCGCTCTGAGATCTGTTCGCAGCCCGCCTGTTTGATGTGAGCCGATGATTTAGTCTCGAGAGAGAATCGAGGTCCTCACGTCGCTCACCACCGGCCAGGATGTTCTCATTCGGGCACCATTCGAGTGGTGCGCCGAACGGGTCCGCAATGCCGAGGGATCCCTGAGCGGCACGGTCCTCAACTCGGCGTCGTTGGGTGGGTCAACTTCCGGCTGGCCGGTGGAGCCGGAGAACTCCGCTAGCGGAAGCCCGACCGGCGTGTTCCGGAAGCGGTCCCCAATCGGAAGCTTGACTGCTGTTGTCCCGCAAAGGTGGTCCGGTGGACCAAACCAATGCGGATAACACACCGCATGTCGAGCGGGACCGTCTGGGGTACTGCTTGGAGCTTCTTCAGGGATCCCGATGCCGAGGAATCCCATCTCGCCTACATTGCGATAGAAGTCCCTCGGCACGATGCCTGCGGCGAGTCACTCGTCCAAGACCTTCACGACCTCGGCTTCGGTGAAGGCCCGGGCGGTCCTCCGAAAGGCCCCGTGGTCGTCGTCGTGGTTCTCGCGGCGGAAATCTCAATCCTACCTCGTTGGTTCAGATACCGAGCCCTATCGGGGTGTGCTGGCCGCCCGGCAGCGCACCGAGCGCGCCGACGGCGTGCACGATGCGTGCGGCGGTACCCGGATAGGGATCGAGTGCCGGGGTGATGCTCAGGGTGCACTCGGAGTCGTCGCCCCCGATCGCGGTGACCGTCAAGGAGCGCTCGTAGCCTTCGAAAGACCCCTTGGGCAGTCCCTTCCAGGCGATGCGGATGCGTTCACGACCGTCGTGGACCACTACCGCGGCCTCGTCGAAACCCACCCTGGTGCCCGGGCTGATCTGGATGCCCGCCACCTCGGTGGCTGCGTCCGCCGTGACGAATCCGCCGTACACCTTCGACACGTACCCGGTGAGGCCGAGGACATCGGCGATCATCTCCGCGGATTCTTGCAGCACCCCGCCCACAGGACCGGGTTGACCGTCTGCGAGTGTGCCGAGACCCATCTCGTCGGCGAGGACGCCTCGGCCCCACGCGGTGATGTCGGAGCGGGATTCGCCGACGATCGAGACCGGCGCGGGCAGCGCGCTGCTCAGCAGTGCAGGCAGCACGTCGAGCCAGAATCCGGGCAGCATGCCGGTGCCGACGATGCGCGCACCGGTTTCCTCGGCGCGCTTCTGTAACCGCGAGTACATCTCGGGATCGAGCTTGACCCGGGGATGGACGAAGCAGGCGTGTACGAGGTCGACACCGGCGTCGGCGCACAGTTCCATCGCCCGGTGCAGCACTTCACCTTTCAGGCCGGCGTAGGTCAGGACGTCGAAGTCGCCGGAGCGGATCGCGCCCTCGAGGTCGGTGGTCGCCGTGATCCCGGCGGCTCGACCCCCGGTGAGTGTGCCGATGTCCTGGCCGGCATGCTCGTCGAAGAAGACGATGGCAGTGGTCAGCGTGTGCGGGCTCGCCTCGATGGCGCCGACGAGCTGGGCGGCGGCGCGTCCGGTTCCGTAAAGTCCGACCCGGCGTGACTGCGTCGAATTCATTACCGCTCCTCAGTCGTTGGCGTAGGCGATGACGCGGACTTCACACAGCAGCTCCGGGCGGGCGAGGTGTGTGACTCCGACGCCGGTCCAGCACGGGTACGGTTCCTTGATGTATTCGTCCTTGACCCGGCCGAAAATTTCACCGTCTCGGGCCATATCGGTGTGATAGGTGAGCAGTTCGAGGATGTTGTCCATCGAGGACCCGGCCGCTTCGAGGGCCTGCTTGACGCCGTCGAACGCGAACCGGGCCTGGGCCTCGATGCCGTCGGCGGGCGCCGAGGTGGCCGGGTCGATGCCGACCTGACCGGACACCCAGATCAGGTCACCGACGCGGGTGGCCGTCGAGAAGTGCAGGTCATTGTGGTAACGCTCGGCACGCGGTCCGGGATTGAAGTTCTGACGCTTCGACATCGGGAAAGGATCTCCTGTTCTGGGATGGATTAGACGAGCTGCTGGAAGACCGGCGAGCGGAACGGGTCGCCTGCGTTCAGCTTTGCCATCTCGTCGGTGAACAGCACGCCGTTGCGCGTGTAGCGCGGGTTCGACTGCGGCAGTTCGCGGAACGTTGCATCGTCACCGAAGAATCGCAGCACCAGGGTGTGGCGATCGGGGCAATCGGCATCGACCGCAGCGCCGCCGTGCAGCGAGCGGGGGTGCAGGAACACCACGTCGCCGGGGTTGACTTCGAACGAGACGAGATCCCAGGAGTTCGGGTCCTTTTCCAGGTCCTTGTCTATCCACGGCAGCCGCGGCAGCGATCCGTCGCCGTACAGCGGTTCGGTGGGGTCGTCGGCGTTGGCGAAGCTGGCACCGTCGTACTCGATGCCCTTCCAGCTGCCACGCACGATTTCCAGCGAGTTCTTCTTGGGGACATGCTGGAACGAGATCCAGGCGTTGCCCCAGTCCGGGCCCGCCCACGGCAGGTTCGAGGTGTCCTGGTGAAATGGGCCGCGGCCGCTCGCGCCGTTCTCCTTCACGAACACCTCTTCGGCGTAGTACCAGACGTGCTCGGAGTCCCACAGCTCGGCGAAGAACTCGCCGAACGGAAGCCGGGTCACCAGTTCGTCGAGCCGTTCCTTCGCGGCCGGGTTGGCGTTGTCGATGTGGGTTTGCAGGCTCGTGCCGTCGAGGCGACGGAAGACGAACGGGCCCGGGTTGGCCACATTCCACTTGAAGACCTCGTACAGCTCCGCGAGCTGTTCCGGGTTGAGGAAGTTGCGGACAACGGTGGCGCCGTCTTCCCAGAAGGCCTTCTTGACGGATTCGTCGATCATGGGAGTCTCCTAATTCCTAGGGGGTGACGCAGACCACGCTAACGGGTAGACGGCATTTGCACAACATCTGTTTTGTAAAAGGAAACACACTGCAGCCCAGGGCTCCACGGCCGACATCACGCACGATCTACGCAGCCGAATCTGAACGGCGATTGGCCGGGACCGAAGCGACGGCTCACAGCTGGTATCGGCTCCGGTGCCCGCGAGTTCGACCTGGCCCGAATCCGACACCCACACGTTTACGGTGTTACGGCGCCGAGCCGAGCCAGGGGCTGAGGGACGCCGATTGCTCGGCGAGTGCTGCCTTCTCCGCACCGGTCAGTGGGCGGCCGACCGCCTGGTCCTGATCCCAGGCGACGATCACGCTGACAGCTTCGACCACCACCGTGCCCGAATCGGTCGTCAGTCGCTCCTGCAGTCTGATGCTCGACGAGCCGATGTGCTCCACCGCGAACGAGCCGAAGAGCACCCGTTCGCCGAGTGAGGCGGGGGCCCGGAAGTCCAGCTCGAGCCGGGCGACGACATACCCCCACCCCGGAACCAGGGAGCCGACGACGCTGTCGAGCCAGCGGCCCCGACCATCGTCGAGGATTGCCACCAGGGCCACGTGCGAGACGTGCCGATACGCATCGACGTCGTTCCAACGCAACGGGATTCCGATGACCTGCGATGTGCCCACCCACCTCACCTGCTCACTTCTCAGGGCCCGACCGCCGACAGGCTCATGACGAGCCGACTCCGCGGCCGGCAACTCGGAGTTTACATAACCACTGTTGCGTTAATCATGGCGAGTCGATAATGTGGCGTGCGTCACCCGAACAGGGGGCCGGAGCCCCGGCGAGGGAGACCGTTCCGCTCGCAGGCGTCCCCCGCGTATCGACGCCTCCATCCCCATCACACCGCGACGGTGTGATCGACATCAGTGAGCACACCTTGACACAGCAGCCCAGCACTACCGACCGTGTCAGCCCACCCCTGCACGGACCCGACATCGTCGCCCGACTGGACCGGCTCCCGGTACTGAAACCACACCTCCTGTGGATTGCCCTCATCGCGATCAATTTGATGATCGAGTACTACGACAACGGGCTTTTCATCTACATCGCACCGGCACTGCAATCCGACGCGAATCTCACCACCGGCCAGATCGGCACCATCGGCAGCGCCTTCTTCGTCGGCATGCTCGTCGGCGCGCTCATCGGCGGGCGACTGGCCGACCGGTTCGGTCGCCGCCCGGTGTTGGTGTGGGCGACAGTGGTCTACTCCCTCGCCTCACTGATGTCGGCGGCAATACCCGAATACTCCTGGCTCCTGGTCTCCCGGATCATCACCGGCATAGGTGTGCAGGCGGCGACCTCGGTCTTGCTCGTGTACATCGCCGAGATGTTCCCGTCGAAATCGCGGGGACGCTTCATCGCGATCGCCACGATCGCCTTCACCCTCACCGCGCCCATCCTCGGCGCCCTGTCGCTGTACATGCTGCCCAACAGCGCGCCAGGAACGTGGCGCTACCTGTTCCTATTCGGCGCAATCGGCTTGCTGATCGCCCCCGCCATCCGCCTGTTGCTCCCGGAATCGGTGCGCTGGCAGGTCGGCCAAGGAAATCTCGACGCCGCCCACAAACAGGTCGCCGGCCTCGAAGGCATTGCGCGGCAAGCGGGTAAACCGCTGCCGGAGCCCATCGTACGCATCGAAACCGGCACCCAATACACCTTGCGCGAACTGATGCGAAACAAGAAAATGCTTCGGCTGGTCGCCGTCGTCGGCTTCGGCTGGTTCGGCGCCACGCTCGGGCTCTACATGTATCAGAACTGGTCGGTCTATGTGTTGGTCGACTCGCTGCAATACTCCGAGACCGACGCCTACACACTCCAGTTCGTCTGGTCACTCGTGTATGCGCTCACTCCACTAGTCACCGTGTTGCTGATCGACCGGATGGAGCGTAAAACGCTGATTCTCTGGTCGTCGACGGCTTCGGCGTTCCCGATCCTGGCGCTCGGGCTCGCTACCAGCGATGTCGTGGTCGCCATCGCGGGCGGTGCCGCGGGCATTCTCACCGGTGTCGTGTTCTCCGTCTATTACGCCTACATTCCCGAAACAATGCCCACCGAGGCCCGAGGTCTGGGAACCGGCGTCATTTTCAGTCTCGGCCGACTGGGTGGCGTTCTCTCAGGCGTGCTCGGCGCCGCCATCTACAGTGCAGACGAATGGGGTCTCGACCGGTCGGGCCTGATGATCAGCGCAGCCGCGGTGTATATCGTGTCCGCGATCATAGTGTTCGGGTTCGGCCCGAAGACGGCCAACAAATCGTTGGAAGAAGTCTCGGCGCGCGAGTTGTGACCTGCCGACTGACCACAGTCGCGTACACGCGGGCCGCCCGGTCTGGAAAGGCCCGGCGGCCCGTTGTCGCCAGGAACCGAAACCGCGGTGGAACGCTGTTCGGCACCGTGCAGATGCCCGCGGGTCGATCCGGGGCGGCGGCGATGTGATGATGGGGACCATGCTGACGCAGACGAACGACCCGGGTGGTGCCGATCACACGGCACGACCGATGCGAGGACCCGGGCGCCCGGTAGGCGATCGCGAGGAGAAGAGGGCGGAGCTGCTCAGAGCGGCAACCAGCGTCATCGCCGAACAGGGGTTCGCGAGAGCGTCGCTTCGAAAAGTCGCCGAACGCGCTGGATATACGACGGGGGCGGTGACCTACTATTTCGCCAATAAGAGCGACCTCGTCCACGCGCTCGCGGAAAGCCGCTTCGACCGGTACGACACACTGCTCGATGCCGTCGCACCGGAGGCAGATATCCGTGGACTGCTGCAGCAATGGCTGGAAATGTCGGTCGGGGAGCCGGAATTCTCCCATGTGATGTCGCAACTGCTGGCCAATACGCAATTCGACGCGAAATTGCGGGAGACCATCGCTCGGCGATACGCGAGTTATCGTGCGCGCTTCGCCGATGTTGTCCGGGAAGGCCAGCGGCGCGGCACGATCCGCGATGACGTATCCGCGGTGATTCTCGTCGATCAAATCGGGGCGATGGGTGACGGGTTGGCGATCATCGCCCCCCTCGAGCCCCACAACTTCGGCGCCGACAAGATCGAGCAGATACTCGACGGGGTGATCCGGCTCATTTCTCCGCCGTAGCGGCGGTGAGCCGGAGCGAATTCAGCCTCGGCGCAGTTCGTGCTCGAGGACCTTGCCGGTGGCGCCCTTCGGGAGAGAAGCGCTCTTTCCTGCACCAATGTGCAGGTTCAGACATTCTTGCCGACACGAGTTCGAGAAACTGCTACGGCCGCTGACACGAAGTCGAGACGACTGACATCGAACTTGGGCGACGCTCTCGGTCCACCTAGCGGACGGACGGCTGCCGTTCCTCGCTGTCGTCGGGGTCGTTGCCATCGGGTCCGCTGATGGCATCACGCACCGGACCGGGTGTCGCGAGGTGCGGCCCGATCACCGCGAGCGCCTCCGGCGTGGTCATCGTCCAGTGCGTCGCGTCGACGGGGTGCTCGTAAATGTCGCCGCCGACGTGAGGCTTCCAGCACGTCACCGGATCGATGTGGAATCCGTCGTCCAGGGCAGCGGTGAAGAATACGAGGTCGCCGTCGAACATCCGCGACTGGTGCCGATCGATCAGCTCCGGCGCCCGCTGCGCGTTTGCGTAGATACGGGCGAGTTGCGGCGCGGTGAGGCTCGCCAGCGGTCCCCCAATCGCCCCGAGGAGCGCTGCGGCTCGCTCTGCGTCGAATATGCCGTCCGGCGCGAGCTCGTCGAATCCGCCCGTCGTGGGCAGTTCGAGACCGAAGCCGCCCAGGAGGTCCGCCACGGTAGCGGGGTTCTCGGCGCTCGCACTGCGATCGAGCCCGACGTAACTGTCGAGCATCCCGAGGAGTCGGACCTTCTCGCCGGATGCCTGCAGCTGTACGGCCATTTCCTGGGCGATCACGCCACCGAGGGACCATCCGAGCAGGTGATAGGGGCCGTGTGGCTGAATCGAGCGGATCTCGCGCACATACCGCGCGGCGAACTCGGTGATCGACGCGAGCGGCGCCTCGTCCTCGGTGAGTGCCGGGGACTGCAGCCCGTAGATCGGCCGATCCTGGGTCAGGTGCCCACTCAACCCGGCGTAACTCCACGCGAGCCCGATGAAGGGGTGGACGCAGAACAGCGGTTCCGCCGCTCCGCGGGTGCGGATCGGCAGCAGGACGTCGAGGGACGCACCGGTGTCGAGGACGCCGTCCGCCGTCGACTTCGCGATCCGCTCCCCCAGCGACTGCGGCGTGGGGTCGCTGAACATCCACTGGAGCGGGAAGTCGCTTGCCAGTTCATCGGCGAGTGCGGAGGCGACACGGGTCGCGATCAGCGAGTTGCCGCCCAGATCGAAGAAGTTGTCCGTGCGGCCCACCCGTTCCAGGCCGAGCACTTCCTCGAAGACGCGGGCAACCATTTTCTCGGCCGCGGTGCGAGGCGCCGCGTATTCGACGGCAGCCGAGGACAGCTCCGGTACGGGCAGCGCGGCGCGGTCGAGTTTGCCGTTCGCCGACAGCGGGAGGGCGCCGAGCTCGACGACGTGCGCCGGGATCATGTACGACGGGAGCCGCGTGGACAGGTGGGCGCGCACGTCGGGTGAACTCGGTGAGTGCCCTCGCACCAGGTACGCGATCAGTGCCTCGTCCCCGCGCGAGTCGCGGTGCACGACCACCACCGCCTGGCTGACGTCCGGATGCGCTTCGAGGGCTGTTTCGATTTCGCCGAGTTCGATGCGCTGGCCGCGCAGCTTCACCTGGAAGTCACTGCGGCCCAAATACTCCAACGCTCCATCGCCCCGGCGTCGCACGAGGTCACCGGTCCGGTACATGCGTGCCCCCGGCGTGTAGGGGTTGGCGACGAAGCGGTCCGCCGACAGGTCCGGCCGCCGGAGATAGCCGCGCGCCAGCTGGTCTCCAGCCAGGTACAACTCCCCCACCACACCATTGGGCACCGGATGCAACCGCGCATCGAGGACGTGGAGCTGGGTGTTCCACACCGGACGCCCGATGGGCACCGCGTAGAGGTCGGCGGCACTTGTGTTCCAGTAGGTTACGTCGACCGCCGCCTCCGTGGGGCCGTACAGATTGTGCAGGTCTGCCCGACTGACCGACCGGAACCGCTGCGCCTGCTCCGGAGTGAGAGCCTCACCCGAACAGAACACCAACCGTAGCGACTCACACTGCGCGGCAGAGGGTTCGGCGAGGAAGACGGAGAGCATCGACGGCACGAAGTGAATCGTCGTCACGCGATGTTCCCGGACGAGCCTGGACAGATACCGCGGATCGCGGTGCCCGTCGGGTGCGGCGACCACCAGGCCGGCGCCCACCTGTAGCGGCCAGAACAATTCCCACACCGACACGTCGAACGTGGTCGGAGTCTTCTGCAGAACGACGTCTTCGGCGGTGAGTCCGTATTCGTGCTGCATCCAGAGCAGCCGGTTCACGATCGCACCGTGGGTGACGGCGACGCCTTTGGGCCGGCCGGTCGATCCTGACGTGAAGATGACGTACGCGGTGTTCGCCGACGACAGCGGTGCCAGCCGTTCGCGGTCGGTGACGGCGACCCGGCTGTATCCGGTGAAATCCTCGGCGGCGATGTCGATGACCGGCACCGCGGTGTCCACGGTCTCACCGTCGACGAGCACACACACCGGTGCCGCTGTCGCGAGGACCGAGGCCGTGCGTTCGGCCGGGTGATCGGGGTCGACGGGAAGGTAGGCGCCGCCCGCCTTTCCGACGGCGTAGACCGACACCAGCAGTTCGACGGAGCGGCGCATGGCCACTGCGACCACCGATTCGGGGCCCACACCCTGCTCGATCAGTCGGCGCGCAAGCGCGTTCGCGCGCGCATCGAACTCGGCGTACGTCAACTCCTCCCCGTCGAAAACCAGGGCGGTGCGGTCCGGGGTGGCGGCGACCTGCGCACCGAAGAGCGACGGCAGGGTTCCTGCCAGGACGTCGTGCGACGTCGCGTTGATGCCGACGATCTGCTTCCGTTCACCGGCGCCGAGGACGTCGATGTCGCCGACCGGAACACCCGGATCGTCGACGGCGGAGGCGAGCACTTGCAGGAAGCGCTCACCGAAGACGTGCACGGTCGATTCCTCGAAGAGATCGCAGGCGTAGGTGAGCCGGGCGGTGATCCCGTCCGCGCGGCCGTCGGCGTCAAAGCGTTCCATCAGCGTCAGCTGCAGATCGAACTTGGCCAGGTCCACGTCGAGGTCGACACCGCTCACCGCCAGCTCCCCCAGCTCGAGGGTTGCCTGGTCCAGGTTCTGGAAGGTGAGCATCACCTGGAACAGCGGGTGCCGCCCAGTGGACCGCGCGGGATTGATCACTTCGACGAGCCGCTCGAAGGGGACATCCGCGTGGGCGAATGCGGCCAGGTCGGTGTCGCGTACGTCTGCCACGAACTCGGCGAAGGTGCGTGCGCCGTCGACCTGCTGTCGCAACACCAGGGTGTTGACGAACATGCCGATCAGGTCGTCGAGTGCGCGCTCGCCGCGGCCGGCGACCGGGGTGCCGATCGCGATGTCGCTCGTCCCGGCGAGCCGGCTCAGCAACACCGCGAGGGCCGAATGCACCACCATGAACAGGGTGGCGTTCGCGTCCCGCGCGGTCCGGTGGAGGCCGTGGTGCAAGGCGGCCGGAACGAGGAAGTCGATGCTTCGACCCCGGTACGACGACACCGCCGGACGTGGCCGGTCGGTGGGCAGGTTCAGCTGGTCGGGGGCACCCGCGAGGGTGCGGGTCCAGAACGCCAATTGCTGCGCCGCCAGCGAGGTCGGATCCGATTCGTCGCCGAGCAGATCCCGCTGCCACAACGCGTAGTCCGCGTACTGCACCGGCAGCGGCGACCACTGCGGCGCGGCACCCGCCGAGCGGGCCGCGTACGCCGTCATCACGTCCCGCACCATCGGTGCCATCGACCAGCCGTCGCCGGAGATGTGGTGCACGACGAGCGCCAGCACATGCTCGGTGTCGGACAACCGGAAGATCCGCACTCGCAACGGGACCTCGGTGGTGACGTCGAACCCGGTCGTGGCCACTGCGGCGATCAGCCCGGCCAGCTCCGCTTCTTCGGCGCTGACCACGGACAGTTCACCCCCGACCCGGTCGACGGGCAGGATTATCTGGTGCGGCCCCTCCGGGGAATCCGGATACACCGTCCGCAGCGACTCGTGGCGGCCGAGGACGTCGGTGACCGCGTGTTGCAGCGCGTCGACATCGAGGGACCCGGACAGGCGCACCGCCACCGGAATGTTGTCGGCGGCCGAGTCCGGGTCGAGCCGGTTGAGGAACCACATCCGGCGCTGCGCCGACGACAGCGGGATGCGTGCGGGGCGTTCGGCCGGTGCGAGGCGCGGACGGTCGGCGTTGGCGTTCTCCGTCGACTCGAGCAGCGCAGCGAGGCCGGCCACCGTCGGCGCCTCGAAGAGTGTGCGGATTTCTACGCGGCGTCCCAGGGTTTCGGACAGCCACGCCACAACCCGGGTGGCGACCAGCGAGTTGCCGCCGAGTTCGAAGAAGCTCGCGTCGGCGCCGACGAGTTCGACCCCGAGCACGTCCCCGAATGCCGCGGCGACAGCGGCCTCCATATCCGTTTCCGGGGCCCGGTACTCGTCGTGCGCGGTCCCGAATTCCGGTATTGGCAGCGCCTTACGGTCGAGTTTTCCGTTGGTGGTCAGGGGCAGGGCATCCAGGACGACGAGCGCTGCGGGCACCATGTAGCCCGGCACTCGACGGGCCGCGTCCGCCAGCACGTCTGCGACGACGAGGGTCGCGCCATCCTCGGGCACCGCGTATCCGACCAGAGCCGTCCCGGTCGTCGGGTTTTGATGCGCGACGACGACGGCCTGCTGCACGCCGGGGCATCCGCTCAGCGCCGACTCGATCTCGCCGAGTTCGATCCGGAATCCGCGCACCTTCACCTGGAAGTCGGAGCGCTCGAGGTAGTCGAGCACGCCCTCGGTGCCGCGCAGGCGCCAGCGAACCACGTCACCGGTCCGGTACAACCGGGAGCCGGCCGCGCCGAACGGGTTGGCGACGAAACGCTCCGCGGTGAGATCGGGCCGGGCGACATACCCGCGGGCCAGCTGGTCGCCGGCGAGATACAGCTCGCCGGCTACCCCGAGCGGAACCGGCTGCAGACGCCCATCCAGCACGAACGCCTGCGTGTTCCAGGCGGGGGTGCCGATGGGAACGCTGTCGCGATCGTCGACGGTGTGCTGCCAGGAGGTGACCGACACCGCGGCCTCGGTCGGCCCGTACAGGTTGTGCAATGCAACTGCCGAACCGAACGCGCTGCGGGAGCGAGCAGCGAGGTCGGGGGGCAGGGCCTCGCCGATGCACAGCACACGTCGCAGGGCAGGCTGCTGCGCCGCACCCGGTGTCGCAAGAAACGCCTCGAGCAAGGATGGAACGAACGGCGCTGCGGTGACCTGATGTTCGCGCATGAGGTCGGCCAGATACGCCGGATCACGGTGGCCGTCCGGCCGGGCGATCACCAATCGCGCTCCCGAGACGAGCGGCCAGAACAGTTCCCACACCGAGAGGTCGAAGGTGACCGGTGTCTTCTGGACCACGGCGTCGGTGATGTCCAGCGGGTACCGATGCTGTTTCCACAGCAGCTGGTTCACGATGGCGGCATGGGGTACCGCGACACCCTTGGGCCGGCCGGTGGAGCCGGAGGTGAAGATGAGGTAGGCGGTGTTCTCGGGTCGCGGCGCCGCGAGCGTCGGCGCGTCGAACGGGATCGGCGTGTCGAGGAAGGACCCATCGATCTCGATGGTGGGCACGCCGCCGACGACGAAACCGTCCGAGGACGTCGTGAGGACGCAGACCGGGGCCGCGGCGTCGAGAACGTAGGCGAGGCGGTCCGCGGGGTGGGTGAGGTCGATCGGCAGGTAGGCACCACCGGCGCGCAGGATGGCGTACATCCCGACCAGAAGTTCGATGGACCGGTTCATCGCCAGCCCCACCACCGATTCCGGACCCACCCCACGGTCGGCGAGGTGCCGGGCGAGTTCGCCGACGCGGCGGTCGAACTCCGCATAAGTCACGTCGACGCCGCCGAGGGACAGTGCGACCGCGTCCGGGGTGCGCGCGACCTGCGCGGAGAACAGGTCGACCAGTGTGGCGGCCGGCAGTTCAGCGGCGGTGTCGTTGAACTGACCGAGGATTCGCACCTTCTCCGCGCCGTCGAGGAGGTCGATACCACCGACCACGACATCGGCATCCGCGGCGACCGATCCCAGAATCCGCAGGAACCGGTCCGCGAAGGACTGCACCGTCGACTCGTCGAACAGGTCGGTGGCATAGGTGAACTGCGCCTCGATCACGTCCGGGTTCCGATCGTGGTCGTAGCTTTCCGACAATGTCAGATGCAGATCGAAGTTGGAGACGGCACTGGGTACGTCGAGGCCCTCGACGTGCAGTCCGGGGAGTTCGAGGGCGGTCCGGGCGAGGTTCTGGAACGAGAACGCCACCTGGAACAGCGGGTGGTGCGCCCGGGAGCGGGCGGGGTTCAGCACCTCGACGAGCCGTTCGAACGGAATGTCGGAGTGCGCGAACGCGCCGAGGTCCGTTGCTCGCGCGGCAGCGAGATTGTCGGCGAACGAACCACCCAGCTCGACCGAGGTGCGCAGGACGAGCGTGTTGACGAACATCCCGACCAGCTCGTCGAGGAATTGGTCACCGCGCCCGGCGACGGGTGCGCCCACCGCGATGTCGGTGTCGTTGCTCAGCCGCGCCAGCAGCACCGTGAGGGCGGTGTGCATGACCATGAACAGTGAGGCGTTCTGACGGCGCGCCACCGCGAGTAGCGCGGTGTGGGTGTCGGCGTCGATCGTGAACGTGACGTGCGCGCCGCGGTTCGAGGCCACCGCGGGCCGGGGGCGGTCGGTCGGCAGCGAGAGCCGGTCCGGTATCCCCGCCAGCGCGGACTTCCAGTACGTAATCTGTTCACTGGCAAGAGATTCGGGATCGGTCTCGTCACCGAGCAGTTCCCGTTGCCACAGGCTGTAGTCGGCGTACTGCACCGGCAACGGTGACCACTGGGGCACGTGCCCCTCGGCCCGTGCGGTGTAGGCCAGCATGACGTCCCGCGCGAGCGGTGCGAGCGACCATCCGTCCCCGGAGATGTGATGAGCCACCATGACCAGGACGTGGTCGTCGGCGGCGACGCGGTAGATGCGGGCGCGCAGCGGCACCTCCGCGGTGACGTCGAATCCGGTCGTGACGAAGTCGATTACCCGCTCGAGGACGTCGTCGGGATGCTCGGAAATCGGGGTCAGGTCGGGTACCGCGCCCGCGGTGTCGACGACAACCTGATGGGGACCGGAGTCGGAGTCGGGGTAGAGGGTGCGCAGCGATTCGTGCCGGCCCACCAGATCGGCGACAGCGGCGCGCATCGCGGGTAGGTCGAACTCCCCCGTCAACCGCAGCGCGATCGGGAGGTTGTAGGCGGGCGACGCCGTGTCGAACTGGTTGATGAACCACATTCGCTGCTGGGCGAGTGACAGCGGAATGTGCTCGGGGCGGGGCCCGGCGACGAGCGGCGGGCGGCGCACACCGTGGCGGGCGGACTCGGTGAGACGGGCCGCGAGCGCCGCGACCGTCGGCGCTTCGAAGATTTCGCGGACGCCGACGTGCACGTCGAGAGCGGCGTTGATCCGCGACACCACCTGCGTGGCCAGCAGGGAGTTGCCGCCGAGGTCGAAGAACCCGTCGTGGATTCCCACTTCCGGCAGCGCCAGGACCTCCGCGAAGACACCCGCGACGATTACTTCGAGCGGGTTGCGGGGCTCCTCGAAGGGACGGTCCGCGGCGGCGAACACCGGCTCGGGCAGTGCGCCACGGTCCAATTTGCCGGCGGGGGTGAGCGGTAGGGCGTCGAGGATCGTGATCGACGACGGAATCATGTACCCAGGCAGGGTTTCGCCGATGAACTTCGCCACCTCCACCCGGTCGACGTCCTCGCCGCTGAACGGCAGCACGTACGCGACGAGGGACGTGTCCCCGTTGGGATGCTGGTGACCGATCGTGGTGGCGTACTCGAGCTGCGGGTGCGCGGTCAGCGCGGCGTCGATCTCGCCGAGTTCGATTCGGAAGCCCCGAATTTTCACCTGGTGGTCGGTACGGCCGACGAAGTCGAGAACCCGGTCCTCGCGCCACCGGACGAGGTCGCCGGTGCGGTACATCAGTGCCCCGGGTTCGCCGAAGGGGTCGGCCACGAACCGATCGGCGGTGAGACCGGGGCGGCCGAGATAGCCGCGGGCCAGGCTCGGCCCGCTGACATACAGCTCCCCGGGCACGCCCACCGGCACCGGACGCAGCCGCCCGTCGAGCACGAGTGCCTGCACGCCGCGACTGGGCCCGCCGATCGTGACCGGTTCGCCCGCCCGGAGCGGTTCGGTGATCGACGACATGATCGTCGCCTCACTCGGCCCGTATGCGTTGACCATGCGACGCCCGGGAGCCCAGCGGGCCACCAACTCCGGGGGGCACACGTCGCCGGCCACCACCACGACGGCGAGGTCGTCGAGCCCGTGATGGTCGACGGAGGCGAGGGCCGCGGGCGCGGAGAACGCGTGGGTGACGTGTTCCGCGGCGAGAAGCTCCGCGAGTTCGGAGCCGCCGTAGATGGTCGGCGGCGCGACCACCAGGGCGGCGCCGGCGCTCAACGCCATCAACATCTCGAACACCGAGGCGTCGAAGCTCGGGGACGCGAAGTGCAGGACGCGGGACCGGGACGTCACCGCGAGAAGCTCGCGTTCGTCGGTCACCAGGTTCACCAGGCCACGGTGGGTCACCGCGACCCCCTTGGGGCGCCCGGTGGACCCGGAGGTGTAGATCACGTACGCCACCTGGTCGGGCAGGATCGGCCGCATGCGGTCCCGGTTGGTGAGGGGCAGCCGTGATTCGTGGGTGCAGCGCTGCTCGAGCGCCGTGTCGTCGAGCAACAGCCACCGGATCGAATCCGGGAGGAGGGGGCGTTCCGCGGACACGGTGATGCCGACCATTGCGCCCGAGTCCTGCACCATGTGCCGAATCCGGTCCTCGGGGTAGCGGGGATCGACCGGCACGAAGGCGGCACCGGACTTCGCCACCGCCCAGACGGCCATCACCGATTCGGACGAGCGCGGCAGTGCCAGCGCCACCCGCGTTTCGGGTCCTACACCCCGATCGACCAGAAGTCGGGCCAGCTGGTTCGACCGTTCGTCCAGATCGCGGTAGGACATGCTTCGGCCGTCGAAGACGACGGCCGGTTCGTCCGGAGCGGCGGCCACCGCGTCCGCGAGAATCTCGGTGAGCATCTGCACCGGGCGGGCGTCGGCGCCCCGAACCGGCGTCAGCGCCTCGTATTCGTCGTTTCCGAGTACGGGGATGTCCCCGACGGCGCGCTGCGGGTCGGCAACGACGGACTCGAAGATCCGCTGCAGCCGCAGTGTGTATTCCGCCGCGGTACCGGCATCGAAAATGTCTGTGGCATACACTAGTTCGCCGTCGATGCCGGCGGGCTCCGCAGAGCCGTCGACCCGTTCGACGAGGGTGAAGTGCAGGTCGAACTTGGCGATGTCCACGTCGACCGACAGCGGCGAGGCGGTGACGCCGTCGAGCTCGAGCCGGTCCACGGACGGGGTCTGAACGCCCAGCGCCACCTGGAACAGCGGGTGATGGGACGTGGAGCGGACGGGGCTCAGTACCTCGACCAGGCGCTCGAACGGCAAGTCCGCGTGCGCGAACGCCTCCAGGTCGACGTCGCGTACCTGCCCGAGCAGCGACACGAACGAGGCCCCGGGGTCGAGCTCGGTGCGCAGAACGAGAGTGTTGACGAACATGCCGATGATGTCGTCGAGTTCCCGGCGACCGCGCCCGGCGACAGCGGTGCCGACCGGTATGTCGTAGGTGGTGCTGAGTCGGCTCAGGAGTACCGCGAGGGCGGCGTGCGCCACCATGAACAGACTCGCGCCGTGAGCCCGGGCCAGCTCCGCCAGGGCGCGATGGGTGTCCGGGGACAGCGAGAAACGCACGGCAGCACCGCGATGCGACGGAACCGCCGGCCGGGCCCGGTCCCGGGGCAGGAAAAGCTGGTCGGGCACATTGTCCAGCGCACGGGTCCAGTAGCGCACCTGTTCGGCGGCGAGGCTCCCCTGGTCCGAATCATCGCCGAGCATTTGTCGCTGCCACAACGCGTAATCGGCATACTGCACGGGCAGGGGTGCCCACAGGGGTTCCGAACCGGCGGCGCGGCTCGCGTACGCCGTCATCACATCCCGGATCAGCGGGTCCATCGAGGCGCCGTCGGCCGAGATGTGGTGGACGACGAGGGCGAGGACGTGCTCGGTGTCGTTGAGCGAGTACACCTTCACCCGCAGTGGCACGGCTTGGGAGACGTCGAACCCGGCCAGGAGGAACTCCTGGAGGTCCGCGTGCAGTGCGGCTTCGCTCACCCGGACCGGTGCGACGTCGAGGGTGACCTCTCCGGGTTCGAGGATCACCTGGTGGGGACCGCTGCGCGTATCGGGGAAGACGGTCCGCAGCGATTCGTGCCGACTGACCAGATCGACGATTGCCGACCTCAGTGCCGCACCGTCGAGCGATCCGGTCAGCCGGACGGCCGCGGGCAGGTTGTACGTCGCCGACGAGGTGTCGAATTGGTTGAGGAACCACATCCGCTGCTGCGCGAGTGACAGCGGGATCCGGTCGGGGCGCGGCTGCGGCACCAGAGCCGGTCCTGCCGAACCGCCGTCGCCGGTCCCGGATATTCGCGGCGCCAGCGAACCTGCCAGCGCGAGGACGGTCGGGGCTTCGAAGACGTCACGCACCGTGACCCGGATGTCGAGCAGGGCACCGACCCGGGCCGTCACCCGCGTCGCGGAGAGCGAGTTACCGCCTGCATCGAAGAAATTTGTGTCGAGACCGATGTCCGTACCGCCCAGCACTTCGGCAAACGCATCCGCGATCGACCGCTCGAGTGGGTTCCGGGGCGCCCGGTACGCGATCTCCTTCGCGGCCGCGGCGAAGTCGGGCACGGGCAGGGCGCCCCGGTCGAGTTTGCCATTCGGGGTCAGCGGGATGGTGTCCAGGAACACCAGCGCCGACGGAACCATGTACCCCGGTAATGCCTGACGCAGGAACGCAAGCAGAGCTGCCGAGTCACGGTCGGCGCCCGCACCGACGAGCACGTGCGATGCCAGTCGTGTTTCCGATGGCGACTCGTAACCCAAAGTGGCGGCGAAGTCGACGTCGGGATGTGCGTTGAGGGCGGCATCGATCTCGCCGAGTTCGATACGTAGGCCACGAACCTTGACCTGGTGGTCGGAGCGGCCGAGGTATTCGATCGCATGTCCGGGAAGTGTGCCTTCGGTCATGCTGCCGGTCATGCCGGAATCTACTGCGCGCCAACGCGCTATGTCACCGGTGCGGTACATCCTGGCACCGGCGGCCTCGAACGGACTGGCCACGAAGCGGTGTGCCGTGAGCGCGGCGCGATCGTGGTATCCGCGTGCCAGAGCCGGCCCCAGCAGATACAGCTCTCCGATGACACCGACCGGCACGGGCCGCAGCCTCGAATCGAGAACCACAGCGGCGACCCCGGGCAGCGGACCGCCGATGGTGATGTCTCTACCCGGGCCGAGCACCGAACTGAACGTGGCGCCCACCGTCACTTCGGTGGGACCGTATCCGTTGACGAGTTCGACCCGGTCGGCCCATCGCACCACCGTCTCCGGTGGGCAGGCGTCGCCGCCCACGACGATCGAGCGTAGATCGTCCAGTCCCTCCGGCTCGACCGACGCCAGAGCAGCATTGGTGATGGTCATGTGCGTGACGCGTTCGGACTGCAACAGCTCGTGTAGCTCGACGCCGCCATACACACCGGGCGGACAGACCACCAGCGCGGCCCCGGAGGTATGGGCCAGAAGCAGTTCCAGGACCGACAAGTCGAACGTCGGGGACGCGAGGTGCGCGACCCGGGACTCCTCGGTTGCCCGCACCGCGGTGGTATACGAGCCGGCGAGATTCGCGAGACCGCGGTGGGAGACCACCACGCCCTTGGGCAGACCCGTCGAACCCGACGTGTAGATGAGATAAGCGGGATGATCGACGTGCAGAGCCGATGTGCGGTCCGCGTCCCTTACCGGCTCCGTGCTCGCCGAAGATAATTCGCGGATCACCTCCGGGTCGTCGAGTACGAGCCAGTCGGTCACACCCGGAAGGTGTTCGGCGAACTCGGCGCGAGTGACACCGACGACGACTCCCGAATCCCTCAGAATGTGCGCGATCCGATCCACCGGATGCGCGGGGTCGATCGGAACATAAGCCGCACCGGTCTTGGCAACGGCCCACACGCATAGCACCGATTCGACAGAGCGCGGCAAGGCCACTGCGACGTAGGTTTCCGGGCCGACGCCCATCCCGATAAGTGCCCGTGCCAGCTGGGTCGATCGCCGATCCAGCTCACTGTAGTCGATCGAGACACCGTCGAAGACGAGCGCAGTCGAGTCCGGATACCGTTCCGCGGCCGCGACGAGCAGCTCGGGCAGGGTGGCGCTCGCGAGAATCGGCCCGCCCCACACCGGCGCGAGGGACTGTTGCTCGGCCGCACCCAGGATGGCGATATCGCCGACGGCGATTTCGTCAGCGGAAGCGACCGCCTCCAGGATCCGCAAGAATCGGTCCACGAATCCCACGACAGTGGCGCGTTCGAAGAGTTCCGATGCGAACGTGAAGGCCCCGGAGATCCCGTTGTGGTGTCCGGCGTCGTCCATAATTTCGGCGAGCGCCAAATCCAAATCGAACTTCGCGATGTGAGGATCGAAGTCGACGGCCTCCACCACCAACTGCGGCAATTCCAGCGTCACCGGTCGCAGGTTCTGGAAGGCGAACATCACCTGGAACAGCGGGTGCCGATCGGACGACCGGGTGGGACGCAGGATCTCGACGAGCCGGTCGAAGGGAACCTCGGTGTCCTGGAAGGCCGTGAGATCGACATCGCGCACCTGTGCCAGGAGAGCGTCGACACTCCCGCCGGGATGAATGCGTGTGCGCAGGGCCAGGGTGTTCACGAACATTCCGACGAGCGGATCGAGTCCCTCGTCGCCGCGGCCGGCCACGGGTGTGCCGATCACGATGTCCGTACTGCCGCTGAGCCTGTGTAAGAGCGTCGCAAACGCAGCATGGACGACCATGAACAGCGTGGTGCCGCTGTTCTGGGCGCGCTCGACGAGCCCACGGTGGATGTCGGCATCGATCACGAAGTCCACGCGTTCGCCGCGATGCGACGCCACCGCGGGACGAGGGTGGTCCGTAGGCAGTTCGAGTGCCTCGGGCGCACCGTCCAGAGCCGCACGCCAACGCTCGATCTGTTTAGCGGACAGACTGCCCGGATCATCCTCGGCACCGAGCAGTTCCCGCTGCCACACACTGTAGTCGGCGTACTGGACGGGCAGCGGCTCCCAGGACGGCTCCAGCCCTTCCACTCGGGATGCATATGCGGCCATCACGTCGGCGGCGAGCGGACCGAACGACCATCCGTCTGCAGCGATGTGGTGTGCGACGAGCAGTAGCACGTGTTCGGAACGGTTCTCCCGGAACAGGTGGATTCGGAACGGGATCTCCCGGGTCACATCGAAACCGGCGGATGCGTACTCGGCGATACGGAGCATCAGCTGGTCCGGCTTGGTTCGGATCGGTGTGAGATCGAATTCTGCCACGGCAGCAGGCAGGATCTCCTGATGCGCACCGTCCGCCGAACCCGGATACACGGTCCGCAACGACTCGTGACGTTCAATTACGTCAACGAGCGCTGCACGCAAGGCCGGAACGTCGATCCGGCCCGACATCCGCAGTGCGAGCGGGATGTTATACGCAGACGACGAAGGATCGTATTGGTTGAGGAACCAGATCCGCTGTTGCGCCAGCGATAACGGGATCCGTCCGGGACGCTCGCGCCGCGTCAGGCCGGGGCGCCCCGCGGACGCGTCCGCGCCCGACGTGGCAACTGCGGACACAAGTTGACGCACAGTGGGGTTGTCGAACAGCGTGCGAACGGAGACACGGGTGCCGAACGCCGAACCGACCCTGGAAACCACCTGGGTGGCGGACAACGAGTTGCCACCGAGCGCGAAGAAGTTGTCGTCCACACCGATGCGTCGTTCGCCCAGCACATCCGCGAACGCAGCGGCGACGGCGAGCTCGTCCGCCGTTTCGGGTGCGGTGAATCGGGTACGGCTGACGAACACGGGCTCGGGGAGAGCGCGGCGGTCGAGCTTGCCTGCCTGTGTCAGCGGGATCGAGTCGAGAACCATGATCGCACCGGGGACCATGTGCGCCGGCAACGCCTCGCCGACGAATGCGGCCAGTTCGTCGACGTCGACCTCGTTCCCCGATGCAGCACACACATAGGTGACCAGCGCTGTGACCCCGGGTTCGGTGTCATGGGCGATGGTCGCGGCGAATCCGACCGCAGAATGCGCGCGGAACACGGAGTCGATCTCACCGAGTTCCACCCGGAATCCGCGAATCTTCACCTGGAAGTCGCTGCGCCCGACGTATTCGAGAATGTAGGTCCCGGTACGGGACTCGACCCACCGGACGAGGTCGCCGGTGCGGTACATCCGCCGACCGGGTGCACCGTGGGGGTTCGCGACGAAACGTTCCGCGGTGAGGCCGAGTCGCTGGTGGTAGCCGCGGGCAAGCGCTGGTCCCGACACGTACAGCTCCCCCGGCACACCGGGCGGTACGGGGTGCAGCCGCGCATCGAGAACGAAAGCCTCGACACCGCGCACGGGGCCGCCGATGGTCATCCGCTCGCCGAGTATCAGCGGTCCACTCTGCGTCACCATCATCGAGGACTCGGTCGGCCCATATCCATTGAACAGGGCCCGCCCCGGTACCCAACGCTCTGCGAGGTCGGTACCCCAGGCCTCGCCGCCGACGACGACGACGGCGAGTTCATCGAGTCCCGCAGGGTCGACGGACGCCAACGCGGCCGGGGTGATGAACGCGTGCGTGACTCTCTGCTCGCCCAGGAGTTCGGCGAGCTCCGCACCGCCGTACACCGAGTGGGGAACGACCACCATCGTCGCGCCCCTGCAGAAGGCCATCAGATACTCGAACACGGAGGCGTCGAAACTGGGTGATGCGAAGTGCAGGGTCCGGGCCCCGGCGGTGAGTTCGTATTCGTCGGCCAGCTCGGTGAGGAGGTTCGCGAGCCCCGAGTGTGTGACGGCGACGCCCTTGGGCAGTCCGGTGGATCCGGACGTGTAGATGAGGTAGGCGAGTTGGTCGGCGTGCGTCCGCCCGAGACGATCGGCCGCTGTCACCGCCGCCGAGGATTGGGACTCCGCCAGCCCAAGGTGGTCGGGATCGTCCATCACGAGCCACTGCGTCGAGTCGGGCAATCCGGCTCTGAACTCGATCATCGTGAGGCCGAGCGCGGCTCCCGAATCGCCGAGCATGTGTGCGATCCGTTCGGCCGGGTAGTTCGGATCCACCGGCACGAACGCGGCACCTGTCTTGGCAACGGCCCAGACGGCGAGCACCGATTCGATCGAGCGGGCCAGCGCGACGGCCACGAACGTCTCGGGGCCGGCGCCGGCCTCGATCAGTGCGCGCGCCCAGAGGTTGGATCGCCGGTCCAGTTCTCCGTAGGTCGTCGAACGGTCTCCGAAGACGAGCGCAGTCGCGGACGAGTCCGCCGCCGATGCCGCCAGAACTTCGGGCAGCAGTCGAGTAGGTCGACTCGCAGGCCCGCGAACCGGTGCCAGTCGGGCCCTCTCGGCGTCGTCGAGGAGATTCACGTCGCCGACCACCGTGGTCGGGTCTGCAACCACTGTTTCAAGGATTCTCACGAGCTGCACCGCGTACCGGCGCACAGTAACGGCGTCGAACAAGTCTGCGGCGTAGGTTAATTCGGCGCGCATACCCGACGGAACGCCCGCAGGGTCGATGTTCTCACCCAATGTCAGCTGCAGGTCGAATTTCGCGGCGCGGGTGTCGATGCCCTCGACATGCACCCGGAGTCCGGGGAGCTCGACGTCGTCAATTGCCGTCGGCTGCATCGACAGCGCAGTCTGGATGACCGGGTGATGCGCGGACGTTCGCACGGGGTCGAGAACGTCGACGAGACGCTCGAAGGGGAGATCCGCGTGGCCGAATGCCTCAATGTCACCGTCGCGTACCCGCGTCAGCAACTCCGCGAACGTCTCGGCGCTCTCGATGCGCGTGCGGAGCACGAGCGTATTGACGAACATTCCGACCAAGTTGTCGAGAGCTCGTTCGCCACGTCCGGCGATCGGCGATCCGACGGCGATGTCGTCCGACGCGGACAAGCGGCCCAACAGGAGCGCGAAGGCAGCGTGCGCCACCATGAAGACCGTGGCTCCGTGTTCGCGCGCCAACTGGTCGATGCCGCTGTGGATCTCGGGGGTGATGGTGAAGCCCACGGATCCCCCGGCGTAGGACTGTTCGGTCCGGCGTGGACGGTCGAAGGGGAGTTTCAGCTCATCCGGGAGACCGTCGAGCGTCCGCGTCCAGTAATCGAGTTGGCGTCGGGCCAGGGACTCCGGCTCGTCCTCGCTGCCGAGAACCGCCCTGTGCCACAGACTGTAGTCGGCGTACTGGACCGCGAGCGGAATCCATTCCGGACTTCGGGACTCTGCTCGGGCCGCGTACGCGGTCATGACATCCCCGCCGAGAGGTCCGAACGACCAACCGTCGGCGGCGATGTGATGCAGCGTGATCGCCAGGACGTGTTCGCCGGGACCGGTACGGAACAGCGTTGCCCGTACCGGCAAGTCCTTGGACACGTCGAACCCGCGCGACGCGAACGCGATCATCCGGGAATCGAGCTCGCCCTCCGGTACGTCCACCACCTCGAGGGGCATCGAGAGATCCGCCGCGGACACGACGACCTGAGCGGGTCCGTCCTCCGTGTCGGGGAAGACGGTACGGAGCGACTCGTGACGTCCGACGACGTCGTCGAGTGCCTGCGCCAGCGCTGCGACATCGAGAGCACCGGACATGCGGACCGCGAGCGGAAGGTTGTACGCGGGCGAGTCCGGGTCGAACTGGTTGATGAACCACATCCGCTGCTGCGCGGGTGACAGCGGTATCCGGGCCGGTCGCTGCGTCGCGGCCAGCACCGGGCGCGCGCCTCCTGCGGCCGTGGGCTCGGCGAGACGAAGAGCCAACTCCGCGACCGTGGGCGCGGTGAACACGTCGCGCACAGAGAGTCCGGTGCCCGACAATTCACCGAGCCGCGCCGCCACTCGTGTGACGGAGAGCGAGTTGCCGCCGAGGTGGAAGAAGTTGTCGTGCGCGCCGACGCGGCCCGAGCCGAGCACGTCAGCGAACACTGTCGCGACCGTGCGCTCGGCCTCATTTCGCGGCGCGATGTACTCGGTTGCACTCCCGTGGAATTCGGGAGCGGGCAACTCTTTGCGATCGAGTTTCCCGCTGGTGTTCAGCGGGAACTCGTCGAGGACTGTGATCGCGGACGGCACCATGTACGACGGAAGGGATTCCGAAGCCTGTCGGCGAAGCTCCGCACCGTCCAGCTCGCCGGGTGTACCGACGACGTACGCGACCAGATGATCGCCGACGGTGGTGTCGGAGTACACCGACACGACGGCACCGGTGACCGCCGGATGCGACCGGAGCACTGTCTCGATCTCGCCGAGTTCGATGCGCTGACCACGGAACTTCACCTGGAAGTCGGTTCGTCCGATGTAGACGAGCGTTCCCGCCGCCGTCCATCGCACGAGGTCGCCGGTGCGGTACACGCGCTCGCCCGTGCGTCCGAACGGGTTCGCGACGAATCGATCGGATGTGAGATCGACGCGGCCGAGGTATCCGCGTGCGAGCTGAGCACCGCCGAGGTAGAGCTCGCCCGGAACGCCGACGGGAACGGGGCGCAGCCGGGAATCGAGCACGTAGACCTGTGTGTTCCATTCCGGCACACCGATCGGCACGTTCGTGGTGTCGGATTCACCGGTCTTCCAGTACGTCACCGACACCGCGGCCTCGGTGGGCCCGTACAAGTTGTGCAGTCCGGCCGCGGAGAGTTCCTGGAAACGCAGGACGGTTGCGGGGGGCAGCGCTTCGCCGATGACGAACACATGCCGCAAGGATCGGCACGACCCCACGGCGGCGGCAGCGACGAACACGTCGAGCATGGACGGCACGAAATCGGTGACCGTCACCGCATGCTCGTCGATGACCCGAGTCAGATAGGCAGGCTCTCGATGCCCGTCTGGAGTGGCCAGCACCATGGTGGCACCCACCTGCAGGGGCCAGAAGTAACCCCACAACGACACGTCGAAGGTGGTTGCGGTCTTCTGCAACCACACATCCCGCTCGGTAAGTGCGTACTCCGACTGCATCCAGAGCAGTTGATTCACGATGGCCGAGTGCGGTACCGCGACCCCCTTCGGCTTGCCGGTGGAGCCGGAGGTGTAGATGACGTACGCAGGGTGTGCAGGCCGCAACGGTTCGATACGCTCGGCGTCGGTCAACGGCACCGTGGAGACATCCGAGAGGTCGAGAGTGTCGAGGGCCGAGACGGGGATCCGGTTCGGCAGGGACGGTCGGTCGGCCGAGGTGGTCAGCACGCACACCGGCTGCGCCGACGCGAGCACGTAACTCGTTCGCTCCGCCGGATGATCGGGATCGACCGGCACGTATGCACCACCGGCCTTGACTACGGCATAGATCCCGACGACCAGCTCCAGCGACCGCCGCATTACCACGGCCACTCGGGATTCGGGGGCCACACCCAGCGCGATCAGATGCCGGGCCAGCTGGTTTGCGCGCGCATCGAGGGCTGCATACGTCAGCTCGTCACCGTCGAAAGCGACGGCCACAGCATCGGGTGTACGCGCCGCCTGCGCCTCGAACGACGTCAGCAGCGTCGAGTCCGGCACGTAGTGGTCGGTGGCGTTCCAGTCGTGCATCACCCGCGTGTACTCGCCCGGGATGAATCCGGTGATCTCGGCTACCTCGGCAGAGGGCTCTGCGATCAACGCACGGATCACCGAATCGAGCCGCGCCGCAATCAGCTTCGCTTCGTCGCGTTCGAAGGTGTCCGGCAGGTAGGCCACTCCGAGCCGCAGGGTGTCGTCGACCTGGGCCATCAGGCTCAGTGGGTAGTGGGTGACACTGTGCACCTCGACCGAGTCCACGCGCATGCCTGCGATGTCGGTCTGCGCCTGCAGCGCCGCCTGATCCATGGGGTACGACTCGAAGACGGTGAGCGTGTCGAACAGCGCCCCAACCCCCGCCTGGGCCTGGATTTCCGTCAGGCCGAGATAGTGGTGATCGAGCAGATCGGCCTGCTGCCCCTGCACCCGTGCCAGCAATTCGGCCACCGACTCGTCGGCGTCGATTCGTACCCGGACGGGGACGGTGTTGATGAAGAGCCCGACCATCGATTCGATCCCGGGGATGTGCGGGGGGCGTCCCGAGACGGTGGCGCCGAATACGACGTCGTCCCGTCCGGTGAGTCGCCTGAGCAGCAGGGCCCAGGCAGTCTGGATCACCGTGTTGGGCGTGACGCCGTGCTGGCGGGCGAACGCTAGGATCGCGGCGGTGTCCGCCTTGGAGAAGTGGATCGGAACTTCGTCCGGGTCCGCGGTCACGCTGCCGCCGGTGCGAGCAGGCGCGAGCAGAGTCGGCTCGTCGAGGCCGTCCAACGCGTGTGCCCACGCGGCCCGCGAGGCGGAGGGGTCTCGGCGGGCCAGCCAGTCGAGGTATTCCCGGTACGGCCGCACCGCCGGAAGCGCGGACTGATCGCCCGCGGTCGCGTAGAGCACCAGCAGGTCCTGGACGATCAGCGGGATGGACCACCCGTCGAGGAGGATGTGGTGGTTGGTCATCGCCAACTCGTACCGCTCCGCTCCCGTGCGCACGAGCAGCAGACGCAGCAACGGCGCCTCGGACAGGTCGAACGGCGCGGTCCGGTTCTCTGCGACCAGCGACTCGAGTTCCCTTTTGCGTGAATCACTCTCACGGCCCGAAAGGTCGACGACGGTCAGTGGGAGCTCCACCCCGCCGAGGGGGATCTGCGCCGTGACGTCGCCGTCCTGTGCGAACACCACCCGCAGGTTGGAATACCGGTCCAGGAGCGCAGCGGCGGCAGCCCGCATCCGATCCGGCGACACGTCGCCGAGCAGGGTCATCCGCAGCTGAGAATGGTAGACATCGACACTGTGCTCGGCGGCCAACAGCGAGTGGAAGTGGAAACCGGCCTGCAGCGGCGACAGCGCCCACACATCCTCGAGGGTCGGGTACGCCCGCTCCCAGACCTCGATCTGGGACTGGGTGAGTGCCACCGTGCCGACGTCCGACGGGGTCAGTCCCCCACCGGATCCGGCGACGACGTGCTCGATCTGTGAGATGAGCGCTTGCTGCCACAGATCGACGAGTTCGCGAACGTTGTCGGCTGCGAGCAGTTCACCGGCGAACCGCACGGAAGCTCCGAGTCGCGGTCCGGCGTCGGTATCCGTTACTCCGACATTGATCTCGATTGCTGCGGAAGCGCTCATGTCGTGATCGGTTTCACCCGAGAAGACGCGCGACGACGCAAGATCCGGCACCCAGCCGATCTCACGCATCTCCGGGGACAGGTCGCCCATCCCGGTCTTTCCGAGGTAGTTGAAGACCACCTGGGGCGGGTCGAAGCCCGCGAGAACAGGGGCCGTCGTCGGATTGAGGTATCGCAGCAGTCCGTACCCGACGCCCCGGTCCGGGACCGCCAGGAGTTGCTCTTTCACCGCCTTGATCGCGGCGCCGGCCGACGCGCCGCCGACAAGTGCGTCCTGGATGTCCACCCCTTCGAGGGCGAGCCGCACCGGATACACGCTGGTGAACCAGCCCACGGTACGAGACAGATCGGCGCCCGGCACGACCGACTCCTCGCGGCCGTGGCCCTCGAGGGTGATGTACGCAGAGGCGGCGGGCACCCCGCGCGCACGGCGCCACTCGGTGAGGGCCACCGCGAAACCGGCAAGCAGCGAATCGCCGACCGAGCACCGGAATGCCGCCGGCACGCGGGCCAGCAGCGTGCCCGTGATCTCGGTGGACAGCTCGACGTGCAACTCCTGCGTGGTCGAGGTCCGGTCCCGCACCGGATCGAGAGCCCTGTCGCCGAGGAGCGGGTCCGGAGCGTCGACAACGGTTCGCCAGTAGTCGAACTGCGCGAGGGTGGACGGCTGACGGGCAGCCTCTGATAACCCGTGCGACCACCGCCGCAACGACGTACCGACCTCCGGCAAGTTCGGAGCGTGACCGGCTGCGACGGCGCCTCCCGCCGCAACGAGGTCGGGCACGAGGATTCGCCAGGACACACCGTCGACGACCAGGTGATGAGCCACCACGAGGAGCCGCCCGGGCTCGGTCGCACCACGATCCAACCAGACGAACTGCGTGAGCACCGGGGTCTCGAAGTCGAACCGGTCGGCCGCGGCGGAGAGTTCGCGATCGATCAGCACATCGAAGTCTGCGTCGCCGAGGTCGGGGTTGACCGGCACCGCCGTGACCAGTCGATCGGCGTCGACGGCACCGGCGGGCAACACCGAGTGACGTACGTCCGCACCATCGCGGACCAGCCGGGACCGCAGCGCGTCGTGCCTGTCGAGCACCGCCTGCACCGTCGCCACGATGTCCGATCGCTCGATCCCGGTCGGCAGCGTGAGGAGCACGGACTGCGAATACCGGCCCACCGGACCCGACCGGTCGAGCAGTGATCGGACAACCGGTGTCAACTCGACGTTCCCCACGCCGCCACCCGCCAGTTCGGCGAGCGTGAGTCGACCCGCCGTCGCGACGGTAGCCACTTCGGCGAGCGCGGCAATGCTCTTGCGCTCGAACACGTCCCGTGGGGTGAATACGATCCCCGCGGCCTTGGCTCGCGCAACCAGCTGGATCGACACGATGCTGTCGCCGCCGAGAGCGAAGAACGAGTCGTTCACCCCCAGGTCGTCGACGCCGAGCGCCTCCCTGAACAAGGCCGCGAGTGTTTCCTCCATCGGAGTCCGTGGCTCCATTCGAGCGACTGCGACGTCACCGACGGCCGGGGCAGGCAATGCCGCTCGATCCAGTTTGCCGCTCGCGTTGAGCGGGAAGGCGTCGAGGGTGACGAACCCGTCCGGAATCATGTATTCGGGCAGCCGACTCTCGGCATGCGCCGTCAGCGCCTCTAGATCGACCGTGGCGCCCGTACGTGCGACGAGATAGGCCACCAATTGTTCGCTCGCCGCTCCGGCGTACACGGTCACGACGGCCTGGGCAACCGAGTCCGCCGCCTCGAGTACCGCCTCGATTTCACCGAGCTCGATCCGCAGTCCGCGCAGCTTCACCTGGAAATCGTTGCGGCCGAGGTATTCCAGTTCGCCCCGGTCAGTCCAGCGAAGGCGGTCACCGGTTCGGTACATCCGAGCGCCCGGTGTGTCGAAGGGGTTGGCCACGAACCGTTCGGCGGTGAGGTCGGGGCGTCCCGCGTATCCGCGAGACACCTGAGTGCCGGCCAGGTACAACTCACCGGTCACTCCGGCAGGACTGGGGTGGAGCCGCTGGTCCAACACATAGGCTCGGGTGTTCCACACCGGTGTGCCCACGGTGACGATGCCCGAGTTCGAGGTGTCCACCCACGAGGTGGTGGAGGTGGGCGCGACCTCGGCGGGACCGTACGCGTTGAGGATCGCAGCGTCGGAGACGGCGGCGAACCGCCGCGCCACAGTGACGGGCAGTGCCTCGCCGCCGACGAACACGGTACGCAGCGACGAGAACCGGGACGGCACGATCACGTCAGTGAAGACGGCGAGCATCGACGGGACGAAATGTATCGCCGTGATCTGCTCGGTGTCGATCAGTTCCGCGAGGTAGTCGGGATCCTTGTGTCCGTCCGGTTCCGCGATCACGACGCGTGCACCTACAGCCAGGGGCCACAACAATTCCCAGAGGGATGCGTCGAACGACTGTGGTGTTTTGACGGCAACCCGGTCGGTCTCATTCAGCGCGCCGAGAGACATCAGGAACTCGAAGTGGCTTCCGAGACCGGCGTGCGAGACGGCAACTCCCTTGGGTAGGCCGGTCGAACCCGAGGTGAAAATGACATAGGCGAGGTTGTCGGCCGCGAGAGGCCGCAGCCGGTCGCGGTCCGTCACCGGGGCATCGTCGAACCGGTCGAGTTCGAGACTGTCCATTCGGATAACCCGGACTCCGGAGTCTGACTCGAACTCGCCTCGAACTGCGGTCAGAACGAGGATCGGGTGGGCTGCCTCGATGACATGGGCCACTCGCTCCGCCGGAAGGTCGACGTCCAGTGGCACGTACGCCGCACCGCTCCGCAACACGGCGTGCAGGGCGATCAGAAATTCGATCGACCGGCGGGCCGCGACCGCCACGGTGGTTTCGGTTCCGGCGCCTTCGGCGATGAGTTTGCGGGCCAATCGGTTGACCCGCAAGTTGAATTCCCGATATGTCAGGGACACGTCGCGGTACACCACCGCCACCGCATCAGGGGTCCGTGCCGCCTGCTCGTCGTAGCGGGCGAGGTAGGGCCGCCCGGTCACCTCCACGTCCGTGGCGTTCCATTCGCGCAGTACGCGAACCAGTTCCCGTTGATTCAGTACCGGCAGGTCCCCCACCGCCGTGCCCGGATCGGCCAGCGCCGCCGCCACGATTCGCGCGAAACGGTCCGCGAACGACTCCACCGTGTCACGGTCGAACAGGTCGACCGCATACGTGAACGCACCGGTGAGACCGGACACGGTGCCGCGCTCGTCTCGGATCTCGGTGAGCGTCACGTTCAGATCGAATTTCGCGATCTCCGGATTCATCTCGACGGCGCCCACCGTGAGACCCGGTAGTTCCAGCACTCCCGGTTCGAAGTTCTCGTACGACAGGCCCACCTGGAACAGTGGGTGACGGGCTGTGGACCGGGCGGGTTCGAGTACCTCCACGAGACGCTCGAACGGCAGATCGGCGTGCGCGAACGCGGCGAGGTCGAAGTTCCGCACCTGTGCGAGCACGTCGGCGAACGACAGGTCACCGGATACTCGTGCGCGCAGGGTGAGAGTGTTGACGAACATGCCGACGAGGTTCTGCAGGGAGGGTTCGGCACGGCCCGCGACGGGCGTGCCCACGGTGATGTCCACCGCGTTCGACAGCCGTGCGAGCAGCACTGACAGCGCGGCGTGCCACACCATGAACGGCGTGGCGCCGGAGCGGGCCGCGAGGTCGGCGACGGCTTTCGCTGTGGCAGCATTGACCGAGAACGATAACGTCGCACCCGAATTCGTCGGGACGGCCGGGCGGGGCCGATCAGCGGGCAACTCCAGCAGGTCGGGGACGCCGTCGAGCGCCGCGGACCAGAATTGGATCTGCTCGGCGGCCCGCGACCGACCGTCGGTCTCGTCGCCGAGAAACTCGGCCTGCCAGTAGCTGTAGTCCGCGTACTGCACGTCCAACGGCGCCCACGACGGTGCCCGCCCGGCCGTACGCGCCGTGTAGGCGAGCAGGATGTCACGTGCGAGCGGGGCCATCGACGATCCGTCGGCGGAGATGTGGTGCACCACCACGGCCAGCACGTGTTCGTCGACGGACAGTCGCAGCAATGCCGTGCGCAGCGGCACCGCGGACGTGACGTCGAAGCCCTCGGTGGCGAGCGCCAGGAGTCGCGCCGGCAGCTCGGCCTCGGTGATCGGCTGCGCGTGGAGATCGAGGGACACCTCGTCGGCGCCGACGATCACCTGATGCGGGCCGTCCGTCGAGTCCGGATACAGGGTACGCAGGGACTCGTGTCGGTCGAGGACGTCGCGGATCGCAGAACGCAGTGCGTCGCCGTCGAGACTGCCGGACAGCCGCAGGGCGAAGGGCATGTTGTAGGCCGCGGATGAGGTATCGAACTGGTTGAGGAACCACATGCGACGTTGGGCCGGGGACAGCGGAATCCGTCCGGCACGCGGGGCGGCGACCAGTGGGGCACGTGGTGCCGTCGGCACTGTTCCCTCGATCCGCTCCGCGAGCGCCCCGACGGTGGGGGCATCGAACAGGTCACGCAGGGCGAGCGGTGCACCCAGCTCGGCCCGAATACGCGAGGTGACCCGCGTGGCGACGAGCGAGTTACCGCCGACGTCGAAGAAGTTGTCCCAAACGCCGATTCGGTCGAGACCGAGCACCTCGGCGAAGATCTCCGCGAGGTTGGCCTCGACGGATGTGCGCGGCGCCACGTACTCCGTGGCGGAGCCACGGAATTCGGGCGCGGGGAGAGCCTTCCGATCGAGCTTTCCACTCGTATTGAGTGGGAATTCGTCGACGACCATCAGCGCTGCCGGAATCATGTACGCCGGCAGGGATGCAGCCGTGCACCCGCGAAGTTCCGTGGTATCGAGGTCGTGTCCCGGCTCGGGGACGACGTACGCGACGAGGTGATCGCCGGTACCGGGATCGGAATGGACCAGCACGGCAGCGCTGGTGACCGACGGGTGTGCCCGGAGGACGAATTCGATCTCGCCGAGCTCGATGCGCTGTCCTCGGAACTTGACCTGGAAGTCGGTGCGCCCGATGTATTCGAGGACACCTGCCGACGTCCATCGCACGAGGTCGCCGGTGCGGTACATACGCAGTCCGGCGGTGAACGGATTTGCCACGAACCGGTCCGAGGTGAGATCGACGCGGCCTAGGTATCCCCGGGCGAGCTGCTCGCCCGCCAGGTAGAGCTCACCGGCAACGCCGGGAGGAACCGGGTGCAGGCGCGAGTCGAGCACGTAGACCTGGGTGTTCCACTCGGGCACGCCGATCGGTACCGTGCCGGTCACCGTGGTCGCGGTGTCCCAGTACGTGACCGAGACTGCCGCCTCGGTGGGCCCGTACAGGTTGTGCAGTCCGGCATCGGACAGCGCGCGGAACCGCGTGACGGTCTCCGGGGGCAGCGCCTCACCGATCACGAAGACGTGCCGCAGGGTGGCGCACGAGGTGGCGGGCACGGACGCGACGAAGGCGTCGAGCATCGAGGGCACGAAGTCTGTGACCGTGACACCCTGCTCGTCGATGACCCGGGCGAGGTACTCGGGGTCGCGGTGACCGTCCGGGGTGGCCAGCACCATCGTCGCGCCCGTGTGCAGCGGCCAGAAGTAACCCCACAGTGATACGTCGAAAGTAGTTGCGGTCTTCTGCAGGAACACGTCCCGTTCGGTGAGCGCATACTCCGCCTGCATCCACACGAGCTGGTTGACGATCCCGCGGTGCGGCACCGACACCCCCTTGGGCCGACCGGTGGAGCCCGAGGTGTAGATGACGTACGCGGGGTTGTCGGGGCGGAGCGGTGCCAGTCGGTCGGTGTCGGTGACAGGTTCGCCGGAACAGGAATCCAACGCGATCCGATCGATCTCGACGAACGACGAACCCGCGGGAAGTGCGCCGCGGTCGGCCGAGGTCGTCAGCACGCAGACGGGCTGTGCGGAGTCGAGCACATACCCGATCCGGTCCGTCGGGTGATCCGGATCGACCGGCACGTAGGCACCGCCGGCCTTGACGATCGCGTACATGCCCACCAGCAGGTCCGGTGAGCGCCGCATCGCCAACCCGACACGCGATTCGGGCCCCACCCCTCGGTCGATCAGATAGCGCGCCAGACTGTTCGCGCGGCAATCGAGTTGGGCATACGACAGCGTGAGGTCGCCGAACACCACCGCCACCGCATCCGGAGTGCGGGCAACCTGCGCGTCGAACAGCTCGGGCAGGCACATCGCAGGCACGCGGCGCTCGGTGTCGTTCCACGTGCAGAGGAGACGGTCGCGTTCCGCGGCGTGGAGCAGGGACAGATCACCGACCACCGTCGCAGAGGATGCCGCGACCGAGCGCAACAGGTTCACGAATCGCTCGGCCATCGACGCAACGGTCGACTCGTCGAACAGATCGGTGGCGTAATCGAAGCCGGCCGCGAGACCACCCGGAGCCCCTGCGTCACCGAACCGTTCGGTGACGGTCAACTGAAGGTCGAATTTCGCGACATGAACATCGATTTCTGCCGCCGCGACCTCGAGGCCTGGCAGCTCGACGGAGGTCGGCGCGGTGTTCTGGAACGAGAGCATGACCTGGAACAGCGGATGACGCGCGGCGGACCGGTCGGGGCTGAGCACCTCCACGAGTCGCTCGAACGGGACGTCGGCGTGGGAGAACGCGGCAAGGTCGGCGTCACGGACCCGGTCGAGAACCTCCTCGAACGTGTCGCCCGGCTCGGCGGTCGCGCGAAGCACCAGGGTGTTGACAAACATGCCCACCAGGGCGTCGAGCGCCTCCTCGCCGCGTCCGGCGACCGGGGTGCCGATGACGATGTCCGTTCCGGCGCCGAGGCGATGGAACAGCACCACGAGGGCTGTGTGGGTGACCATGAACAGCGTGGTGCCGGTGCTCTGTGCGAGATCGACGAGTCGCCCGTGGACGTCGGCCGGGATCGTGAACTCGACACGACCGCCCCGATGCGACATCTCGGCGGGCCGCGGCCTGTCGGTGGGCAGCTCGAGCATCTGGGGCGCTCCGGCGAGCGCGGACTCCCAGTAGGCGATTTGCCGCGCGGACATGCTGTCCGGGTCGCCTTCCGAACCCAGTAGTTCACGCTGCCAGAGGGTGTAGTCGGCGTATTGCACCGGGAGGGGCGCCCAGGTTGGCGCGTGACCGGCGACGCGCGCCGCGTACGCAGCCATCACGTCGGCGGCCAGCGGCGTCATGGACCAGCCGTCGGCGGCGATGTGATGAACCACGAGGACGAGAACGTGCCGGTCGGCCGCCTCCCGGAACAGCCCGGCGCGCAGAGGTGTGTCGGTGGTGAGGTCGAATCCGGCACCGCCGAGGGCCGTCACCGCGGCGGTGAGCGACTCGGCGTCGACGTCGATCGGGTCCGTGTCGGCCAGCACGCTCACGGCGGGGGTGATCAGCTGGTGTGGGCCGTCCGGGTTGTCGGGGAAGACGGTGCGCAGCGCCTCGTGCCGTTCCTGGATGTCACCGAGCGCCGCTCGCAGGGCATCCCGGTCGAGCGCACCGGTGAGCTGCAGGGCGATCGGCAGGTTGTAGGCGGCCGAGGCCGTGTCGAATTGGTTGAGGAACCACATCCGTTGCTGCGCAACGGAGAGGGGCATGCGGGCGGGGCGGTCCCGCGCTTCCAGCACCGGCCGCGAGTCTGCCTGCGAGTCGGCGTTCGACGCCGCGACCGCCAGGTCCGATACCGACGGCGACTGGAACAGATCCCGGACCCCGATCCGCACACCGAAGGCGGCATTCACTCGGGACACGACCTGCGTGGCCATCAGCGAGTTTCCGCCGACTTCGAAGAAGCTGGTGTCGATGCTCAGTTCGGGGAGACCGAGGACGTCGCGGAAGACTCCGAGCACAATCTCCTCGGTGACCGTTCTCGGGCGCACGATGTCGGCCGAGCGTGCGGCGAAAACCGGTGCGGGCAGGGCGTTGCGGTCGAGTTTGCCCGCCGGGGTCAGCGGGAGCGTATCCATCACCATGATCGACGAGGGCACCATGTATCCGGGAAGACGCTCCCCGACGAATTCCGACAACACCCGGGTGTCGACGTCGGTTCCCGGCGCCGGCAGCACGTACGAGACCAGGCGACTGCTTCCGCTCCCGTCGTCATAGCCGACCGTGTGGGCGAACTCCACCACCGGATGCGCAGCCAGCGCGGCGTCGATCTCACCCAACTCGATCCGGAACCCGCGGATCTTCACCTGAAAATCGCTGCGGCCCAAGAACTCGAGAGTAGGAGGCCTATTCGGGGCGGACACCCAGCGGACCACGTCACCCGTGCGGTACATCCGCCCGCCGGTTCCGAACGGGCTCGCCACGAACCGGTCCGCCGTCAATCCGGCCCGATGCACATACCCGCGCGCCAAGCTGGAGCCGAGGACGTAGAGTTCGCCGCGCACCCCGGCGGGGACCGGACGCAACCGGTGGTCGAGGACGACGAGGTCGACACCCACGGTCGGTGACCCGATGGTGACCGGCTGCCCGGGCACCATCGGTCCGGTAGCGGACGCCATGATCGTCGTCTCACTCGGACCGTACGCATTGACCATGATCCGGCCCGGGGCCCACCGCGCCACCAACTCCGGCGGGCACACATCACCCGCCACCACTACCGTTTTCAGATGCTCCAGCCCGCGGTGATCGAGCGACGCCAATGCCGCCGGAGTGCAAAACGCATGCGTCACCTGCTGTTCGGCGATCAGTTCCGCCAACTCGGTGCCACCGTAGATCGTGGTCGGCGCCACCACGAGGGTCGCACCCGCACACACCGCCATCACCAGCTCGAACACCGACGCATCGAAACTCGGCGACGCGAAATGCAGCACCCGCGAACCGGACGACACCACCAGACGGTCCCGTTCGTCCGCCGCCAGATTCACCACACCCCGGTGCGTGACCGCCACACCCTTAGGCCGGCCCGTCGACCCGGATGTGTAAATCACATACGCCGGATGATCGACCGACAACGCCCGCGTCCGATCGGCGTCCGTGACCGCATCCGGCGGATACGCCGCCGCGGTCGCCCGAAACTCGTCGTCGTCCAGGACGATCCAATGCATGCACTCCGGCAACCCATCCCGCAACGCGGCGGTGGTGATACCGATCGGCGCACCGCAATCCTCCAGCATGAATGCGATGCGGTCAGCCGGATAGCTCGGATCGACCGGAACGAACGCCGCTCCCGCCTTCGCCACCGCCCACACACTCGACACCGACTCCCGCGACCGCGGCAACGCCAACGCCACCATGACCTCCGGGCCGACCTGGAGGTCGATCAGTAACCGCGCCAGCCGGTTCGACGTTTCGTCCAGGGCGCGGTAACTCAGGGTGTCGGCGGAGATCCCGTGCCCGGGTACGACGAGTGCGTCCCCGTCCGGGTTGCCGAGGACGGCACCCGCGAGGAGGTCGGGCAGCGTGAGGGGCGCGAAACCGGCGCGGCCGGAAGCAGGAACGAGGGTGCGGCCCTCGTCGTCGTCGAGGAGGTCGAGATCGCCGACCCGTCGAGGTTCGTCGGTGTCGGAGGTGAGGAACGCCTCGAGGAAGCGGGTGAAACGAGCATGATGGGCACGGAGGGTGCCTTCGGAGTACAGGTCGGGGTTGGCCTCGAGGTCCAGGTTGAGGCTGGTGCCGGCGACTCCGTGATAGACGTTGACCGCGAGGTCGGTGATGGGACCGGTGGACAGCAGTTCGAGCCTGCCGACAATGCTGCCGAGGGTGATCTCGTCGTGGAAGAGCATGACGTTGATCAGGGGGCCGTAGAAGCCCTGGTATTCGGTGGCCGTGTCCCGCCGCATGTCGATATGCGGGTAGCGCTGGTGGCGGAGTGCCGCGGTGACTTCCAGCCGGACCGCCGCAACCAGCGCCGCATTCGTCATGTCCGGCCGGACGTGCAGGCGCAACGGAACCACATTGGAGACCATGCCGCCGGAGCGGCGGAGCAGCGCGGTGGTACGGGCGGTGACAGGCAGGCCGACCACGACCTCTTCGCGTCCCGTCATCCGGGAAAGGTACGCGGCGAACGCGGCGACGATTTCGAACGCCGTCGACGAGTCGTGACGGTTCGTCGCGGCCTCGAGGTGGTCGATGAGGGTCCCGTGGATCTGCCCACCAGTTGTCCGGCTTCGTGCCTGCGCGGGTGCGGAGCGGTCGACGAGGCTGTGTGGTTCACCGATAGTGGACACCCGCTCGGACCAGTACTCCTGGTCGGCGCGGTAGCGCGGCGAGAGCCGGTAGTCGTCGTCGACCCGGGCGACGTCGGTGAGTGCGGCTGCCTTGGACGGTGCGGCGGCACGCCCCTCGACGGCTGCGGTGTACAGCTGTGTGGTCCGGTCGATGAGCGTCATCGATCCCATGCCGTCGAGCGCGACGTGGTGGACACGGCTGTACCAGTAATGACGATCCGGCCCGGTGCACAGGACCGCCGAGGTGACGAGCCGATCGCGACACACGTCGAGCGGAGTGGTGTACTCCTGCCGCATCCACTCCATGGCTGCCGCCCTCGGATCGGGCTCGTGCTGCATGTCGACGAAGCTGACCGACGCGTCCAGGGTTGGATCGACCAGCTGGTAGGGAACTCCGTCGACCTCGACCAGGCGGAGGAAGGCGGAGCCGAGTTCACGGCCGGCGGTGATCAAGGACTTCGACAGCAACGCCACGTCCAGGACACCCGTTAGTTCCACGCACTGCGCGATGGTGACAGGAACGTCGGGATTGAGCTGCTGGGCGAACCACATCCCCCGCTGAGCGGTGGAGAGTGGGAATGCACCGTCCGGAATCCGACCTACGGCGGTCACATCACCACTCGGCACGGCTTCGCCCACGTTGTTCGTCCTCTTCCCACTCCGGCGGTGGGCATGGCACCCACCGGCCACCCAAGAAACTCATAGTGACCTGCGAACCTGGGAATTTACCGAACCTTACCCGGGAGTACGCTTCAGGTTCCTATCGGACGTACGGTTCAAACCGTTTCAGGGCGTCTCAGAATGTGGACTGACCACCTGTTTGCGCATGGGTGTCACGTTTCGTAACTCCCAACCCAGCAGCGAGAACGTGCGTTGTGGGCGGCAGCGTCCAGGCATCCCATGATCAGGCCGAGATTGTCCCGCCCGTCATATGTCGGAATGATCACCAGAGTCGGTGCGCTTGGTGCCCCCCTCTGCCCGGATTCGGTCTTCGATGCCGTGAGGATGCTCCCTGCCGGCAATTGCCGGCGCCGTCTCGGTGCTGCCTCGAGCCGGTGTGCGAATTTCGCGCCGGCGTGGCACCAGAGCGGCCACGACCGCAGCGGCGGCGGCGAGGCAGAGCAAAACCTCCGGCAGAGGTCCGAGGCGACTCGCCGGAGTCAGCTGGGTCCGCAGCGGCACCTCCGACACCAGGGCGGCGGGCACGAACAGTGACGTCTGTTCCACGGTGGAGCCGTCCGGCGCGATGATCGCACTGACACCGCTGGTGGCAGCGACCACCACCGCCCGTCCGTGCTCGACGGCCCGCACCTTCGACATGGCGAGTTGCTGATACGTCATCTCGGTATCGCCGAAGGTGGCGTTGTTCGTGGGGACGGCGAGCAGTTCCGCGCCGGCCCGCACCGATCCCTCGAAGGCTCGATCGAACGCCACTTCGTAGCAGGTGGCGACCCCGACGGGAACACCGTTCGCGTGGACGACGCCGTCGCCGTCGCCGGGTACGAAATTGCCGGCCCGGTCGGCGTAGGAGGAGAAGTGCCGGAAGAAATCGCGGTACGGCAGGTACTCGCCGAACGGTTGGATGATGCGTTTGTCGTGTCGTTCGCCCGGTCCCTCGTCGCCGTCCCAGACGATCACCGAATTGGTCGTCGTGCGGTCGCCGTTGACCAGCACCGCACCCACCAGGATCGGCGCGCCGATCGCGTCGGACGCGCGGGAGATGTCCGCGGCCGCGTCCGCGTTACGCAGCGGGTCGATATCGGACGCATTCTCCGGCCAGACGACGACATCGGGTTGCGGCGCCGCCCCCGCGGCCACCTCGTCGGCCAGTTGGAGGGTGCGCCGCACGTGATTGTCGAGGACCCGTTTGCGTTGGTCGTTGAAGTCGAGACCCAGTTTGGGCACGCTCCCCTGGATTGCCGCGACGGTAATCGTCCGGTCCCCCGACCCCATGTCGGCGAGCGCCGGCGCCAACGCCACCGACAGCACCGTGGCAGCGAGAGCCGCGGCCAGACCGCCGGCAAGAGGTCGCTTCCAGTCCGCCGCGCCGTGCGCCCGAGCCCACACCGTCACTGCGACGGAGGCCAGTCCGGCGCCCGTCAAGGCCACCCCGAAGCTGAGCAGCGGGGCGCCGCCGAGACTCGCCAACGGCAGTAGCCATCCCTCCGACTGCCCGAAAGCGAGCCGGCCCCAGGGGAAACCGCCGAACGGGACGCTGGCACGCAACCATTCGGTGAGTGACCAGCCGGCCGCGATCCACAGGGGCGCCCAGCGCAACCGGGACACGAGCACGGCCACCACCCCGAACAGGCCCACGAACACCGCCTCGGCGGCCGCGAGCGCCAGCCACGGCAGGGCGCCGACGAACACGCCGATCCACGGCAACAGCGGTACCAGGAAGCCCAGACCTGCCAGGTAGCCGTAGCCGAAGCCGGCGCGGAGTCGCGGCGCCGGCCCGCCCGCGCCGGTGAGAACCAGGACGAGCAGTGCGACACCGACCGGTGCCAGGAACCACAGCGGCCGGGGAGGAAACCCGGCGAAGATCAGAAACCCGGCGGCCACCGAGACGACGCAGCGCACAAGCAGACCACGGGCGCCGATCAATCGAAGGGGTGCAATGCCGTCAGCACTCGTGGACGACGCTCCCTCGTCAGCGCTCATGGACGACGCTCCCCCGGTGCACCGAACGCAGCAGCACCGGCGTGGGTGCGTCTTCGTCGAGTCGCGGCAGGGCGGGCACCCGGGACCGCGGATCGGTCGACCACCGCTGGACGGAATCCTGGGGGGCGCTGACCACCAGCTCACCGGCATCCCACACCGCATACGACGCCGGGGCACCCGGGTTCAGGGTGCCCGCCAGCCCGTCCCGGACCCCGCCGGCCCGCCAGGCCCCACGAGTGGCAGCGGAGAACGCGGCACGCGGCGAGATGCCGCTCCCCGGTGTCCGGTGCTGGACTGCCGCACGGACCATCGCCCACGGTTCGACCGGGGTCACGGGAGCGTCGGAACTCAGCGCCAGCGACACTCCGGCGGACGCGGCCGCGGAGAACGGGTTCAAGGTGAGGGCCCGGTCCCGGCCGAGACGCTGCGCGTAGAGACCGTTCGTCCCACCCCACAGGGCGTCGAACGCGGGTTGCACGCTGGCGATCACACCCCACGTCGCGAGGCGGGCCGCGTCTTCGGTGCTCATCATCTCGGCGTGCTCGAGCCGGTGTCCGGCCGCGGCGACGGCGGGTCCGCCGAGTTCGTCGGCCACCAGCTCGAGGGCATCGACCGCGGCCCGGACCGCGGCGTCACCGATCACGTGGAAGCCCGCCTGAATGCCGGCGATCGTGCAGGCCCGGAGGTGGGCCGCGATCTCGTCGACGGTGAGGTAGCTCTTCCCGGTGGTGCCGGGCGCATCGGCGTAGGGTTCGCGGAGCCACGCGGTGTGCGACCCGATGGAGCCATCGATGAACAGGTCGCCGCCGAGAGCGTGAGCGCCCGTGTCCTGCAGGAGCTTCCGGGCCTCCTCGACGCCGGAGACTGCCTGCCCCCAGTAGCCCCGCACCTCCACTGCGTGGGAGGTGGACAACAATTCGCGGAAGTCGTCCAGTCCGGCGATGTCCGGACCGCCACACTCGTGCACCGCGACGATTCCGCGGGCGGCAATGGCGTCGAGCGCTGCGGCGCGGGCGACTGCCCGCTGCCGTTCCGTCAGCAGGGACCGGGCGACCGTGCGGGCGGCGTGGTGCGCCTCGAAGGTCAGCGGTCCGTCCGGGGAGTAGCCCGCGGTTCCGTTCACATCGGGGACCAGCTGCCGCAGCGCAGTGGAGCACACCGCGGAGTGAACATCGATCCGCGAAAGGTACACCGGGCGGCCCGGCGCGGCCTCGTCCAGCTGCGCCGTGGTGGGGCCGTCGCGCTCCGGCCAGTTCGAGTCGTCCCAGCCATGCCCCCAGATGACGGCGTCGTCGTGGGTGCGAGCAAAGGACTGCAACCGGTCGAGGCACTCGCGCAGCGAGCCGACACCGACGAGGTCGAGGCCCACGATGTTCAGCCCCAGGGCGGTCACGTGGACGTGGGTGTCGACGAACGCCGGAGTGACGAACGCGCCGTCCAGGTCCACGACTTCGGCGTCCGGGTGCAGTGCGCGGGCTGCGCGGTCGTCGCCGACCCACACGACGGTTCCGTCGGTCACTGCCATCGACGTGGCGTCTGGTGCAAAGGAACTGTAGATTCGGCCGCCGACCAGCAGTTGGGTAGTCACGGGCACCTAGTGTGCCTGCTAGGGCAGAAGGCGTGGATCACGGGTCGGGGTTCGAGGTTGCGGACCGACTACCTCACCGTCGAACACGTCGTGCACCACCTCACCTTCGATCACTTCACCGCTGCCTCGACGTGGGGCCCGCGCGAAGGCCTCGGCGCCGGCCGCGACGACGGCGGCGCGCTTGCCGGCAACAAGCACGACGACGGGCCGAAGCAGCCATCGGGTGGGCGGGATCAGCAGAAGCAGCCCGAGAAGTGAGGTGACGAGCCCGGGCACCACCATCAGCGCCGAACCGACCGCCACGAGGGCGCCGTCCGCTACCGCCGCACCCGGCGACCCCTTGCCGCCTGCGGCTGCACGCAGCCCCTGGATCACCCGGCGCCACTGCGAGCGCATCAGCATCAGCCCGACGAGCGACCCACCGAGGAAGAGGCAGGCTGTCCAGAGCACGCCGATCGTGCCGCCCACCCAGATGAGTGCGGCGATCTCCACCACCACGTAGAGCAGAAACACTGCGGCGTACATGACGCCCCCTTTCGAACGGCGGATACCGACACTCTGGCCGTCTGTCCGTTCAACGTTCGAGGACGCCAGATTTCTCCCGGCACAAATCTCGAACCGCTCACAATCTAACCCTAAAGTTGACATTGAGAGTTGTGCCGTGATGCAGTTCTCTCGGATGGGGGATCTTCCGATCCCGCGCACAACAAGGAGCCGCTATGTTCCGGTCCACCCTGTTCCGCCGTGCCACGATGGTCTTGGCACCGGCCGCTGTCGCCTGCATGCTGTCGGCCGCACCCGCCTCGGCCCAGCCCCTTCCCGACGCGGCCCGGGGTATCGGGGAGCTGCAGACGCTGGCCGCCGAGATGTCGCCGGTGGCGAGCAACGCGGTGAACCAACTCCTTGGCGCCAGCGTCTTCGTCCCGAAGGATGTGCTCGAACTCGGGCTCACCACTCCGCAGGACTTCATGTACCCGTCCCCCACCCTGGGATGCGGTGTCGCCGACGAGCCGGCGACCGTCACCCTGGCAAGCGCTCAGGCAGGACCGAATCTCTTTCCCCCGATCACCGCCGGCCAGTTGCGGTTCCAGGCAATTCCCGCCTACGTGGCGATACCGCAGTCGTCCGATCTCAGCGTTGCCTGGATCAACCTGAACACCTTCCAGGGCGGGATCGTGAAACTCGACGACCGGCTGCCCATCATCAACACCCCGCTGCTGTCGAAGATTGTCGACACGGGTGCGGGCACGGTGCTCGGCACGATGTTCGGCACCGTGAGCTATCCCGGCAACGTCAACTGCACGGTGGTCCCGACCGTCGGCACGTTCACGTCCTGACCGTCACGGCGGACGAACTTACGAGCCGGGCCGCACCAGGCCCGTCTCGTAGGCCAGGACCACCGCCTGCACGCGGTCCCGCACATTCAATTTGGTGAGTATCCGGCCGATGTGCGACTTCACCGTCGACTCGGACAGGAACAGACTTTCCGCGATCTCCGTGTTCGACAATCCGGTGGCGACCAGCTGCAGCACTTCCCGTTCCCGCTCGGTCAGCACGTCCAGTACCGCCGGGTCGCGGCGCGGAGCCGGGCCGTCGTCGAGGAAGCGGGCCAGCAGTCGCCGCGTCACCTTCGGCGACACCACAGCGTCTCCGGCCGCCACACTGCGGATGGCCGACACCAGGTCCTCCGAGGGGGTGTCCTTGAGCAGGAAGCCACTGGCCCCCGCCCGCAACGCCCCCATCGCGTGCTCGTCTAGGTCGAACGTCGTCATGACGAGTACGCGGCTGGCGACCCCGGATTCGAGTATCTGCGCCGTCGCACTGACCCCGTCCACCACCGGCATCCGCACATCCATCAGCACCACATCGGGTTCGAGTTTACGGACCGCCGCCACCGCGGCCGCCCCGTCGCCGGCCTCGCCGACCACCACGATGTCGTCCTGCGCGTCGAGCACCATATTGAGGCCCATACGCATCAATTCCTGGTCGTCCACGAGTAGCACGGTGATCGGCACAGCGCCAACCTAGCACCGCCCCGCCCCGCGCTGCGGATCCACAAAGGCGGCCCCTGTGGTCTTGGCCCGGAATTCCGACTGCCGCAACACCCAGCAGGCACCTGAGGCCGCGAGGGTGAGATCCGGTCTCCCGGACCAAATCCGCTTCGGCGGAATAGGCTGTACCTGAGCGTCTATCACACGTCCGGACTCGAGTGGGAAGGGTGCTGATGCGCGAGGTGCTGGCCGACCTGATGGCGGTGTGGACCGCGGGCGGGACGGCGGGTGTCGGAACCGTGGTCCGCACATTCCGCTCCGCTCCGCGACCGCCGGGGGCGTCGATGGTCGTGGCACCCGATGGGACTGCGTCCGGTTCGGTGTCCGGTGGGTGTGTCGAGGGAGCGGTCTACGAACTTGCATGCGAGGTCACGGCGTCCGGCACGCCGGTGCTGCAGCGGTACGGGATCAGCGACGAGAACGCGTTCGAGGTGGGTCTTACCTGTGGCGGAATCATCGACATTTTCGTCGAACCGGTGTCGCGCAACACTTTTCCCGAGTTCGGTGAGATTGCCCATGACATCGACAATCACCAGCCGGTCGCCGTGGCCACCGTTGTCGCGCATCCCGATGCCGCGCGGGTGGGGCGACGTCTGATCGTCCGGCCGGAGAACGTGAGCGGTTCACTCGGCTCCGACCGAGCCGATTCCGCGGTGACCGACGACGCGCGGGGTCTCCTCGCGGCGGGCGGCAGCACGGTGCTGACGTACGGCACCGACGGTCAGCGCCGCGGCGAGGGCATGGAGGTGTTCGTCGCCAGTTACGCGCCGCGGCCGCGCATGCTCGTATTCGGGGCCATCGACTTCGCCGCCGCGGTGGCCCGGCAGGGCGCCTTCATGGGATACCGGGTGACGGTCTGCGACGCCCGTCCGGTGTTCGCGACGCACGCGCGGTTCCCGACGGCCGACGAGGTGGTGGTGGACTGGCCGCACCGGTATCTCGCTGCGCAGGCCGAGGCGCAGGCCATCGACGGCCGGACCGTGATCTGTGTGCTCACCCACGACCCCAAGTTCGACGTTCCCCTCCTCGAGACGGCGCTGCGCATCCCCGACGTCGCCTACATCGGCGCCATGGGATCACGCCGAACCGATCAGGACCGGCGCGAACGCCTCCGCGAGGCCGGTCTGACCGACACCGAGCTCGACCGGCTGTCGAGCCCCATCGGCCTGGACATCGGCGCCCGGACCCCCGAGGAGACGGCGGTGTCCATCGCCGCCGAGATCATCGCCCGCCGGTGGGGTGGCACGGGGCGCCCACTAATGGAGTCGAGCGGCCGGATCCACCACGAGGAACCCGTCGATTTCTGCGTCGACTAGGGCGGTTGACCGGGGTTGACGGACCACCGGTTCTTGCGCAGGCTGAGAGGATCCACGTTTGTGAGGTAGGTCACAATGCAAGTTCCAGGATCCTTCGAATACGAGCGTGCAACCGGCGTCGAGGACGCCATCGCCCTGCTCGACCGGCTGGGCGACGAAGCCCGCCTCGTCGCTGGCGGCCACAGCCTGCTGCCCATGATGAAACTTCGCCTCGCCAATCCCGAGTACCTCATCGACATCAACGACCTCGAGGGCGAACTCGGCTACATCACGACCGAGCGGTCGAGGCTGCGGATCGGTGCGATGACACGGCACCGCCGGCTACTCGAATCGGACGAACTCGCGGCGGCGTTCCCCCTCTTCCGCGACGCGGAGAAGGTGATCGCCGACCCGGTGGTCCGCAACCGCGGAACCATCGGCGGATCGCTGTGCCAGGCGGATCCGGCCGAAGATCTCACCACGATCTGCTCTCTACTCGAGGCCACGTGCGTGGTGCGCGGGCCCGGCGGACGTCGCGAGATCCCGATGTCCGAGTTCCTCGTCGGACCGTACGAGACGGCGCTCGCACACAACGAAATGCTCATCGAGATCGTGATACCGGTTCACGGCCACAGTTCCAGTGCGTACGCCAAGATTGCACGGCGAACCGGAGATTGGGCGATCGCCGCGGCCGGCGCCGCAGTCACGGTGGAGGGCGGCGAGATAGCCCGGGCAGCCGTCGGCCTGACCGCCGTGAACCCGGATCCGTCCGGGCTCTCGGACATTGCCGACTACCTGACCGGACGTCCACCCTCAGAGGAGGCGTTCGCCCAAGCCGGACGGTTGGCCGCACAGGCCTGCGAGCCCGTCGGAGACGCCCGCGGCACCGTCGACTACAAGCGCCATCTCGCATCCGAACTCACGATCCGCACACTCCGCACAGCGGTCGACCGGGTGCTCCGCAGCGACGTGGAGCACGAGCCGACCGGAGAAGAGGCATAGCCATGCAGGTGAAAATGACCGTCAACGGCGAGGCAGTGAGCGCCGAGGTGGAACCGCGCATGCTGCTGGTCCATTTCCTCCGCGACCAGCTCGGCCTGACCGGGACCCATTGGGGCTGCGACACCAGCAACTGCGGTACGTGTGTCGTCACCGTGGACGGCGATCCGGTGAAGTCGTGCACGATGCTCGCTGCGATGGCGAGCGGGCACGACGTCCGCACGGTCGAGGGTCTCGAACACGACGGCGAACTCGATCCCATCCAGCAGGGCTTCATGCAGTGCCACGGACTGCAGTGCGGGTTCTGCACCCCCGGCATGATGATGACGGCGCGGGCACTGCTCGACCGGGAGGAGAGCCCCGACGAGGCCACCATCCGGGAAGCGATCTCCGGGCAGATCTGCCGCTGCACCGGATACACCACGATCGTGCGCTCGATCCAGTGGGCGGCGGACCATCGGGCGGGCGAGGCCGCCGAGCCGGAACCGGCCGGCGACTTCGACGCGGAGGTCCAGGAGGACAAGACGCGGGGCGCCGAGGGCGCACCGATGACAGTCGAAGAACACGCGACCACGGGAAGTAAGTGATGACCACCGTCGAATCGCGTCCGCCGTCGGGCGACGCCGAAATCATCGACAACGACAAGAAACCCTGTGGCCACGGCCGCATGCTCCGCAAGGAGGATCCCCGCTTCATCCGGGGGCTCGGGAATTACGTCGACGACATCACCCTCCCCGGCATGCTGCACCTGGCGATCCTGCGGTCGCCGGTCGCGCACGCACGGATAGTGAGCATCGATACCTCTGCGGCACAGGAACATCCGAAGGTGACCGCGGTAGTGACGGGCGCCGACCTCGCCGCGAAGAATCTCGCGTGGATGCCGACCCTGTCCAACGATGTGCAGGCCGTACTCGCCACCGACAAGGTGCGGTTCCAAGGTCAGGAGGTCGCGTTCGTCATCGCTGAGGACCGCTATTCGGCCCGGGACGCGCTGGAGCTGATCGACGTCGAGTACGACATGCTCGATCCTGTCGTCGACGCCCGCACGGCGCTCTCACCCGACGCACCGGTGATCCGTGACGATCTCGACGGCAAAACAGACAACCACTGCTTCGACTGGGAGACAGGCGACGCCGCCGCGACCGAGGCCGTGTTCGCGAGGGCGGACGTGGTGGTCAAGCAGGAGATCGTCTACCCGAGGGTGCATCCGGCGCCGATGGAGACGTGCGGTGCGATCGCCGACGTCGACAAGGTGTCCGGCAAGTTGACGCTGTACTCCACGTCGCAGGCCCCGCACGCGCACCGGACGGTCTACGCCCTGGTCTCGGGGATCCCGGAGCACAAAATTCGGGTGGTGTCCCCGGACATCGGCGGCGGCTTCGGCAACAAGGTCCCGATCTACCCGGGATACGTGTGCGCCATCGTCGCGTCGCTGGTGACCGGCAAACCGGTGAAGTGGATGGAGGACCGCAGCGAGAACCTGATGAGCACCGGGTTCGCCCGCGACTACATCATGGTCGGCGAGATCGCTGCGACCAAGGAGGGCAAGATGCTCGCGATCCGCACGAAGGTGCTGGCCGACCACGGTGCGTTCAACGGGACGGCGGCCCCGGTGAAGTATCCGGCGGGTTTCTTCGGCGTCTTCACCGGCAGCTACGACATCGAGGCCGCGCACTGCGCGATGACGGCGGTCTACACGAACAAGGCGCCCGGCGGGGTGGCGTACGCGTGCTCGTTCCGCATCACCGAGGCCGTGTATCTGGTCGAGCGGCTCGTCGACTGCCTGGCGTTCGACCTGAAGATGGACCCGGCGGAGCTTCGGCTGAAGAACCTGCTGCGTCCCGACCAGTTCCCCTACACCAGCAAGACCGGCTGGGTGTACGACTCCGGCGACTACGAGACCACCCTCCGCAAGGCCATGGACCTGATCGGCTACCAGCAGTTGCGGGAGGAACAGAAGGAACGCCGCGAACGCGGTGAGCTGATGGGTATCGGCATGGCGTTTTTCACCGAAGCCGTCGGCGCCGGACCGCGGAAGGACATGGACATTCTCGGCCTGGGCATGGCCGACGGGTGCGAACTGCGCGTCCACCCCACCGGGAAAGCCGTTCTCCGGTTGTCGGTGCAGACGCAGGGGCAGGGGCACGAGACGACGTTCGCCCAAATCGTCGCGGAGGAACTCGGCATCCCACCGGACGACATCGACGTGGTGCACGGCGACACCGACAACACACCGTTCGGGCTCGGCACGTACGGCAGCCGGTCCACGCCGGTGTCGGGCGCGGCCGCGGCGCTGGTGGCCCGCAAGGTACGGGACAAGGCGAAAATCATCGCGTCCGGGATGCTCGAGGCCTCGGTCGCGGATCTGGAATGGGAGAAAGGCGAATTCCATGTGAAGGGTGATCCGTCGGCGAAGGTGACCATCCAGGACATCGCGATGCGGGCACACGGCGCCGGTGATCTGCCGGAGGGCATCGAGGGCGGACTCGACGCGCAGATCTGCTACAACCCGGAGAATCTGACGTACCCCTACGGCGCGTACTTCTGCGTCGTCGACATCGATCCCGGCACCGCGGTGGTGAAGGTGCGGCGTTTCCTCGCCGTCGACGACTGCGGCACCCGCATCAATCCGATGATCATCGAGGGTCAGGTGCACGGCGGTATCGTCGACGGCATCGGGATGGCGTTGATGGAGATCATCGAATTCGACGAGGACGGCAACTGCCTCGGCGGATCGCTGATGGACTACCTGATCCCCACGTCGCTGGAGGTGCCGAAGCTGGAGACCGGCTTCACCGTCACCCCGTCACCCCACCACCCGATCGGCGCCAAGGGCATCGGCGAGTCCGCGACGGTCGGGTCGCCGCCGGCCGTGGTGAACGCCGTCGTGGATGCGCTCGCCCCGTTCGGTGTGCGGCACGCCGACATGCCGCTCACCCCGTCCCGGGTGTGGGAGGCCATGCAGGGCCGCGCGGCACCACCGATCTGAATATTGCCCGGCTCTCGGCAGGAGGCCCGATGGATCTGAAAGAGCGTGCGGCGCAATTGGTGCGCGACCGCAGGCCGTTCGTCCATGCGACCGTGGTGCGAGCGCAGCCACCCACGTCCAGCCATACCGGTGACGAGGCGATTCTCTTGCAGGACGGGACCATCGAGGGTTTCGTCGGCGGTCAGTGCGCGCAGAACTCGGTGCGCACGGCCGCCCTGGGTGTGTTGAAGACCAACGAGAGCGTGCTGCTGCGGGTCCTTCCTGACGGGGCCGTGCAGTTCCCCGAGATGCCGGGCGCATCCGTCGTGGTCAATCCGTGCCTGTCCGGTGGCGCCATGGAGATCTTCCTGGAGCCGCAACTGCCGCCGCCGGTGGTGCGGATTTACGGCACCACACCGATCGCGCAGGCGTTAACGCACATTTCGGAATTGCTGGAGTTCTCCGTCGCGCACGACGACGCCGGTCTCGAACAGTTCACGGGCACGACGGCCGTGGTGCTGGCCGGTCACGGTGGACCCGAGGCGGACGTCATCCGCGCGGCGCTCGACGCCGGGGTCGGATACGTCGGGCTCGTCGCCAGCCGCACCCGGGGCGGCGCCATCCTCGACGCCCTGGGTCTCACCGAATCCGAGCGGGCAAGGGTGCATACCCCGGTCGGTCTGAACATCGGGGCGAGGACGTCGGCGGAGATCGCGGTGTCGATCGCCGCGGAACTGGTGCAGGAACTGCGCACCGCGGGACTACGTGCGCCCGAGGACGATACGCCTCCGCGGGCGGCGGTGACGGAAGCGGTCGATCCGGTGTGCGGGATGCGCGTCTCGATCCGGCCGGATACTGTCCACCTGCGGCGCGGCGGTGACGACTTCTGGTTCTGCGGGCCGGGTTGCCGGGCTTCGTTCGCCCAGGGGACGGAAGCGGTATGACGACACCGTTCGCGGATGTGGCGGAGGTGATCCGGCGCTTCGATGCCGAGGACTACCTCCTCGACTTCGGAACCGCGTCCGCTCTGTATCTCGCGGCGGCGCTGAGCCGTCCGCTCCTGCTCGAAGGCGAACCAGGAGTCGGTAAGACCACCGCCGCGAAGGCTCTCGCGGCCGTCCTCGGCGCCCCGCTGATCCGCTTGCAGTGCTACGAGGGCCTCACCGCGAACGAGGCCCTCTACGACTGGAACTATCAGCGGCAGTTGCTCACCATCCGGCTGGCCGAATCGCGGGGTGACGGCCTGACCGAGGACGATCTGTTCACCGAGGAATTCCTGCTGGAGCGTCCGATCCTCCATTGCGTGAGATATCGGGGACCGACCCCGCCCGTCCTGCTGATCGACGAAATAGACCGGGCCGACGACGAGTTCGAGGCACTCCTCCTCGAATTTCTGGGCGAGGCGTCGGTCACCGTACCCGAACTGGGAACGTTCACGGCCGATCAGCACCCCGTCGTCGTGCTGACATCCAACCGGAGTCGCGACCTCCACGACGCGCTGCGCAGGCGGTGCCTCTACCACTGGATCGACTATCCGGAGCCGGCCCGGGCGGCCGCCATCGTGCGCCGCACGGTCCCCGCGGCGACGGCGCCCCTCATCGAGCACGCCACCCGCTTCGTCGGCCGGGCCCGCGAACTCGATCTCGACAAGCCGCCCGGAATCGCCGAGACGATCGACTGGGTGTCCGCACTCGCGGCCCTGGGTGTGGCGGATCTAGTTAGCGACGACGCAATTCAAAGCTTGAGTGCCCTCGCGAAGACCCCAGACGACCGCACAATAGTTCAAGACGCATTCACCGACTATGCGCACGTCCTGGCCACCGGATGAAAAGGCAACTGCCATGAAGATTGCCAACGAGTTCACCGTCAATGCACCGATCGAGCAGGCCTGGGAGGTACTCAGCGACCTCGAGGAGGTTGCCCCGCTGCTGCCCGGGGCACAGATGACCGGGCGGGAAGGCGACGACTACCTGGGGAAGGTGAAGGTCAAGGTCGGCCCGGTGACGAGTGAATTCAAGGGCAAGGCGACGTTCGTGCAGCGTGACCCGCAGGAGCATCGCGCCGTGATCGACGCCCGCGGTCGGGACTCGCGCGGATCCGGTAACGCGTCCGCGACGATCATCGCGCAGTTGCACGAGACCGGTGCCGGCACCCGCGTCACCGTGGACACCGACATGAAGATCGTCGGCAAACTTGCGCAGTTCGGCAGCGGAATGATTCAGCAGGTGTCGGAGAAACTCATGGGTCAGTTCGCGGAGTCGCTGGAAGCGAAGCTCGCCGGAGGCGCCGGCGAGGAGCCCACGGCCGAGCCCGAGGCGGCCGGCACCACGAACCTTTCCGTGGCCCCGCCTGCCGCGGAACCGGCTCCGCTGGACCTCCTCGCGCTGTCCGGGGCGGGGGCGTGGAAGCGGTACGCGCCGATTCTCGCCGCCGTCCTCGCGGGAATCGTGGTCGTGCTCGTGGTGGGCCGCCGCAGGCGATGAGCGCGTCGGGCGTCCTGCGGGGCGTCGACCTCGCGGCGTTCGCGGTGGCACTCGTCGCCCGATTGCGCTCCCGTGGTGTGGTCGTCTCGGCGAGTGGCCCCGCGGTGTTAGTGCAGGCGCTGCACCTGTCGCCACCAAGTTCGCGGTCGCGGCTGTACTGGTCGGCGCGTCTGACGCTCGTCAACCGCGTCGACGACCTCGCGCCGTTCGACGCGGTGTTCTCCGCGGTCTTCGAGGACGCCGTGCTGTCCGTGGACCCGCATGCGCGGCGAGCCGCTGCGGGACGGGAGACTGCCCTCGCCGGTGTCCGCGACGATCGCGACCGGCCCGGTGACGCGCAGGACGTCGAGGGCGTGCCGTGGATGACACGACCGATGATGACCGGCGGCGACGACCGTGAGGACGACCTTCGCGAAGCGCTCACCGCCGTGCCGGACACCCTGCCCAGCAGGCTCGTGGCCCGCGCCGACGAGCCCTTCGCCCGATTCGACGCCGGCGACCTCCGACTCCTCGGATCCTGGCTGGAACAGGCCACCGCCGCGTGGCCGTCCCGTCGCACCCGGCGTCGCGAAGTGCATCGCCGCGGCCGGCGTATCGACCTGCGTGCCACCATGAACCTGTCGAGAGCCACGGGCTGGGAGCCGGTGGTTCTCGCGCGGAGCCGTGCCCGGCGCCGTCCGCGGCGCATCGTGATGCTGTGCGACGTGAGCCGGTCGATGCAGCCGTACGCTGCGATCTATCTCCATCTCATGCGCGCGGCGGTGCAACGGCAGACCGCGGGCAGGCCGGAGGTGTTCGCGTTCTCCACGTCGCTGACGCGGCTCACCCCCGTCCTCGCCCACCGCAGCGCCGAGACCGCGGTCCGTAAGGCGAACGACAAGGTGGTCGACAGATTCGGTGGCACCCACATCGCGGGCAGCGTGAGCGAACTGCTGGCGTCCCCGCACGGCAACGCGCTGCGCGGGGCAGTCGTGATCATCGCGTCCGACGGTTGGGACAGCGACGACCCGAAGCGCCTGGCGCATGCCCTCACCAGGGTCCGTCGCCGCGCCCACCGACTGGTGTGGCTCAACCCCCGCGCCGGTGACCCCGTCTTCCGGCCCCTCGCCGGATCGATGGCGGCCGCGCTGCCGTTCTGCGACGCCTTCCTCCCCGCGCACTCCGTCTCCGCGCTCCGCGACGTGCTGGACGTGATAGGCGGGATGGAATAGCTCCCCCACCGAACTCCGACGTCCTCGACATCGCCGTCTTCGGCGACCCATCCCGGCAGGCCTCACTGGCAGCGAGCACGCCGAACACGTTCGGGAGTGTCCGATGCCCCACCCCGCCCAACCCGCGGTGTTACCTTGAGCCCTGTGCGTGGTGATCGGCAATTCTCGCGGCGGCGTTCGGCGCTGCTCGTCGTCACCGAAACCCTCGCGCCCGGCGCGTTCGAAGCCGGAACGACGGACACAGACCTGCCGGCGGATGAGGCGCATCCGCAACTGGCTCTGACAGCATTGTCCGCGTCGCTGGCGGTCCTGATCAGCGCGCTCGCGCGGCGCCGCACCACAGGGCAGCGCCTCGGACGACCGGTGTCCGTGCCGGCCGGTGCCCGAGCACCGACCTCGACCGCGGCGGTATCTCCGATGCCCGTGCTCAGAACCACCTGCGTGCTACGGGTGTGACAGGTCACCAGCCGCCCTCCCCGCGAGAACTGACGCCTCGCCACTCTTGTGACGATCACGGTCAGGGCGCCGCAGGTGTGTCATTCCCGCCCGTACTCTGCCCTTGGCCCGATAATCGTTCCTGCACCGGTTGATTCGCGTTCCGGTGCACCGTCCGAATGAGGTGCCGTATTGGATTCGAAGACTATTGCCAAACTCGCCGGCGCCACCGCGGCTGCAGGGGTGCTGCTATCCGGCATCCTGTTCCCGGCCGCCGCCAGCGTCGGCTACCTGTCCAACCGGGCAGCCGACAGCGTCGGAAACAGCTCGGCGGAACTGGCCGACGGGGTGGTGCCTGCGGTGACCACGATGACCGACATCGCCGGCAACCCCATCGCCTGGCTCTACGATCAGCGCCGCTTCGAAGTGCCCAGCGACCAGATCTCCAACGACATGAAACTGGCGATCCTCTCCATCGAGGACAAACGGTTCGGCCAGCATCAGGGCGTGGATTGGCAGGGCACGATGCGTGCGTTCTTCACCAACGCCTCGAGCGGCCAGATCGAGCAGGGTGCCTCGACCATCAATCAGCAATACGTGAAGAACTACCTGCTGCACGTCGTCGCCCAGACCGACGCCGAACGCCGCGCGGCAATCGAGACCACTCCGGTCCGCAAGATCCGGGAGATTCGGATGGCCCTGACCCTCGATCAGGAACTCTCCAAGGAGGAAATTCTCACCCGATATCTGAACCTGGTGCCGTTCGGCAACGGCTCCTTCGGGGTGCAGGACGCCGCCCGCACGTACTTCGGCATCGACGCCAAGGACCTGAACCTGGCGCAGTCGGCGATGCTCGCGGGCATGGTGCAGTCCAGTTCGGCGCTCAACCCCTACACCAACCCGGACGGGGTCATCGAACGCCGCAATGTCGTGCTGGACACCCTGATCGTGAACGTGCCGGATCGGGCTGACGAGATCCGCGCCCTGAAGGACACCCCGCTCGTGGTGCTGCCGAAGCCGAACAATCTGCCCCGTGGGTGCATCGCCGCCGGCGACCGCGGATTCTTCTGCGATTACGCGTTGCAGTACCTCCAGAACGCCGGCCTGTCCCGGGAGCAGCTCGACAAGGGCGGCTTCCTGATCCGCACCACCTTGGATCCGGCCGTGCAGGGATCGGTGAAGTCGGCGGTGTCGTCCTACGCCGATGCGAAACTTCCGGATGTTGCGAGCGTGATGAACGTCGTGCAGCCCGGGCAGGACCAGCACCGGGTCCTCGCGATGGCGGGTAGCCGCAACTACGGTCTGGACGCGGCCGCGGCCGAGACTGTGCAGGAGTTGCCCTATTCGCTGTCCGGGCACGGTGCCGGGTCGGTGTTCAAGGTCTTCACCACCGCCGCCGCGATGGAGAAAGGGTTGCGGCTGAACACGATCCTGGATGTGCCCGGCCGATTCGATGCTCGTGGGATGGGCGACGGCGGTGCCCCAGGATGCCCGGCAGCGACCTACTGCGTGCAGAACGCCGCCCCGTATCCGCGGGCACTGTCGGTCACCGACGCCCTCGCCCAGTCCCCGAACACCGCCTTCGTGAAGCTGATCCAGACCACCGGGGTGGATGCGACGGTGGACATGGCGGTGCGCCTGGGCATGCGCTCCTACACCGAACCGGGCACCTCCGGGTTCGGGGACAAGAGCCTGGCCGACATGGTCAAGGATCAAAACCTGGGATCCTTCACCCTGGGCCCGATGTGGATCAATCCGCTCGAGCTGTCGAATGTTGCCGCGACATTGGCCTCGCACGGCAAGTGGTGCCCACCGACCCCGATCGATTCCATCGTCGACCGGCAGGGGCGGCCGGTCCCGCTCACCCAACAGGCGTGCGAGCAGGTCATCGACCCCGGCCTGGCCGACACCCTGTCCAACGCGCTCAGCAAGGACGACCTGCCCGGGGGCACAGCGTCGGCGGCAGCTGCCGGCGCCGGCTGGAAGCTGCCGATGTCCGGCAAGACTGGAACCACCGAGTCTCACATGTCGTCGGCGTTTCTCGGGTACACCAACAACCTGGCCGGCAGCGTCTACGTGTTCGGGGACTCGCCCACCCCCGGCCAGATCTGCACCAGCCCGTTGCGCTCGTGCGGTGACGGCAATCTGTTCGGTGGCACCGAACCGGCCCGTACCTGGTTCAAGGCGATGATGCCGATCGTGAACAATTTCGGACCCACCGTTCTGCCTCCGATCGATCAGCGCTTCGCCCGCTGACCCCGGTGAGAACGCGCCCACTTGGAGGTGTCTCTGGTGGGCGTGTCGGGGTTGTGCCGGTGCGCGCCCGGATATGCCGGGGGAACTCAATCACCCCTTTCGACCGCTTGAAGGATGTCCGTTGCGGGTAGCCGGGTTGAGGGTGGTTCGCCGCGGCAGGGCTGACTTCGGGTACGCCGGGCGGCCACCTCGGAGTCGCCCGGCCCCGACCAAAGATGGGCGATCCGGGTGAAGGGAGTCGACGATGATGACCCGTGTGCAGGTCGCAGCAGCGGTGCTGGTGGGCTATTGGTTGGGCCGAGGTCACCGGAAGAAACTGGGAATTCTGCTCGCGGCTGCGGGGGCCGGCCGCCTCGCCGGGGGACCCCAGGAAATGGTTGACCGGGCCGCCAAATTACTCCGGTCCTCGCCCGAGTTCGCCGAGCTCAGTGAATCGGTGCGTGGCCAACTTCTCGATGCCGTGAAAGTGGCGGCCATGACCGCGACGACCGCCCGAATCGACGCCTTGAACAATCGGCTCCTCTCCGGAGACGATGCGGTCCTCGAGACAGCCGAAGAGCTGGTCGAGGACACCGCGGACATGGCCGGAGACGTCACCGGCGACGCCGTGGACATGGCCGGAGGCGTCACCGGCGACGCCGTGGGCACGGTGGGAAACGTCACCGGCGATACCGTGGGCACGGTGGGAAACGTCACCGGCGATACCGTGGGCACGGTGGGAAACGTCACCGGCGATACCGTGGGCACGGTGCGAAACGTCACCGGCGACGCGCTCGGCGCGCTGGGCGCTCTTGGGCGCAGGAAGCGGCCGAAGGCGGCCCCATCACCGGACGACCGCGACGATGGCGATGAGGGAGACGAGCCGGTCGAGCAGGCCGAGGATCGACCGGTGCGACGGCGGCCCCGCAGACGGGGTGCTGAGTAGACCTCCGATAGGCGACCGGGAAGGACGTAGTGATGACCACAGCGGGAGGGGGCCCCAGTTCGAGCAGCCTCGCCGACGTCGTCGACACCATCCTCGACAAGGGCCTGGTCATCGACGCCTACGTGCGAGTCTCGCTGGTCGGAATCGAATTGCTCACCATCGATACACGCGTCGTGGTCGCCAGCGTCGACACCTACCTGCGCTTCGCCGAGGCGGTGAACCGACTCGAGATCGGCAGCGAACCCGAAGGCCTGGCCGACCTCGTCTCCGATGTGAAGGGCAGCGGCAGTGCGAAGGCGAAGACCAAGGGCGCGCTCGAGGCCGTCGGAGAGTCGCTCGGTGAGGTGCTCGGCGGATCGGAAACCGAACGCGAACCCGCACCCCGCCGCAAGCGTCACTGAACTCCGTTGACGACAGTTTCGGCGGCGATGTTGAGTCCGTCTCCCCCGCCGACCGCGTCCTGTCCGGCGTCCACATCGGGTGGACAGCACGTGTCGCACCGAGTTGACGTGTGAAATAAGTTGACGCACTTTGTTTTTCGTCCGCCGGTGAGTGTTTTCACCCGCGGACTCGGGCACACCCTTGATCATGACCTTGGCTTCTTCTCGATGACCGTCTCGTGCAAGGCCGCAACATTCCCCAATCGATGGTCAGCGATGTCACTTGGCAGCGGCCCGCACTGCCGCAACCACCGCCGCGACAACGAGAGCCAGGAGGAGGACTACGAGCAGCACCGGCCCGAGCAGGAGTCCGAGAATGAGAAGAAGAACAATGATGATCTTGGTCTTGCCGCTCAGTCGGGACACCAGCGCCTTAGTCGCCGCCCACACCGGACTTTTACCCGTCAGGACGGCGCGAAGTGCTTCGAGTCCGGCCAGGAGGCCCGCGTTGCCATGTGCGGCGGGGTCGACGAGAGCATCCATAAATTTTCGGAGTCTCTGCTGAATCTTTTGTGTCAGTGTGTCGCTGCGGTCCCGCGCCGAGTCCAGGAGCCTGTGAACTGTGTTCTTCAGCCACTCGATGACCGCATCGGAGAGCGGGCCGTGTTCCGTCCCTCGCGAGGCCGTGTCGAGCGGTCGGATATGGGCCGACGTGGTGGACCGGGAATGGGCTTGTGCGTGGGCCCCGGTGTTTCGGGGGTGCTTCCGAGCCGTCGGCTTCGCGATGCCGGTCTGTTCCCGCGCACGTTTGGTGGAGGCGGTGCTGTCTGGATGTGACCGACGGGGCGCGCCCGCGGACGGTGCGGTGGCATCGGTTCGTGTCGGGCGTGACGCCGAAATTTTCTTCCGTGGGACGCTGCCACGGGAGACGGTCGCGGTCTTGGCAGCCGGTTGCCTGGGGGGAAGCGGGCGCCTTCGTGGCAGCCGCCCCGATGCTGCTTCGGAAGGAGCTGTCCTGGATGGACGGGCCACTGCGCCAGGCTGAGCCGCCGACGTCTGGCTGCCTCTGCCGGTGGTAGTGCCGCGAGAGCGAGTGCCTGCGCGGTCAGGCCTGGCCGGTGCGGTCCGGCCGTCGACCCTTTCTGGTGCACCCATACATCGCAATTACCCTTCGAGGTGACTCTCGAAACCGGGTAGGAAAGGCCAAAGCGCCTGGCGGTGGGCGGCACCCGACTCTCTTATCGCCTGGTTCCCCTAGGCCATGATGTTCGTTTCGCATCACCCCCGTGGTCAGTGCAGATCTCGACGTCGAAAGCTCCACCAACCCACTGCCGCGCAGAGTACGGAAACGGCAATCGGAACGAGGAAGGGCTCGAGCGCGATCCCCTGCGCAAGCATGTTGCGGCCCCCGTACCAATGCCAGGGCGAAGCGAAGCGCAAGATGTGCAAACTCGCGCTCGCCGCCGCGACGGCGTTGAGAAGATTGCCCACGACGGCCACGGTCGTGGCCGTGGCGATCGCCACCGACCGATGACCCGTCCAGGCGCCGGCAGCAAACGCGATCGCACCATGCATGAGGCCGAAAGCAGTCGCCGCGAACACCGCCGCGACGAGTCCGGGAATCGATACACCCTCGAGCAGACCGAACGGCGGGGAGAACGTGAGAAGGCTTGCAGCGGTAATGATCCCGAGACTGGTCGAGAGCGCGACGACGGCGAAAAATCGTTCGATCAGGACACGTCCGCGGGTCACCGGGTTGGACAGGAGTAGTTCGAGGGTGCCGTCCTCCTCGCTCCCACCGATCGCGTATGCGCCGGCTCCCACGGCGAAGACCAACAGCAGGACGGGCAGGATGAGGCCGAACACACGTCCCTGTAGGTACCCCGCCGGGGAAGTGATGAGGATCTGGTCGCTCGAGCCGATCAGTGTCTTGAAGGTGTCCGGAAGGTTCTTGACGAGGTTCTCGATGCCGGCCGTGTTCTTGATCGTCGGGTAGAACGCATTGTTGACCGCCACGTAGGCGGCCACTCCACCCGACCACCACACCGTTGATCGGCGCCGGTCCTCGAGGAATCGCCCGAAGATCCTCACGGCTGATCCCGATACAGGTTGAGGAACACGTCCTCGAGGTCGGTTTCGTGCGTGACGATTCTCCGTACCGGCAGCGTCGCGGCGTGCTTCAGGACGTCGGCGACATTGCCTTCGATGACGAGCGCGATCACCGCTCCGGACGACGTGGCGCTCAGGACTCCCGGGAGTTTCTCGAACGGCTCGGCATTTGCTTCACAGGCAAGGTAGAGGTCGATGTGCTGGCGCGCTTGGCGCTGGAGTTCGTCGATTGCGGCGACGGTGACGAGCGCGCCCTTATTCAAGATTGCGACGCGGTCAGCGAGCGCTTCCACCTCGGGTAGGACGTGTGAGGACAGGAACACGGTGGTGCCGCCGCCTTTCACGTCACCGATCAGTTGGTGGAATTCGTGTTGCAGTAGTGGGTCGAGACCGGCCGTGGGTTCGTCAAGAATCAACAGTTCCGGCCGATGCATGAAGGCCTGCACGATTGCGGTCTTCCGGCGGTTGCCCGTGGAGAGCTGTCCGATCGGCCGCATGGGATCGAGGTCGAAACGTTCGAGGAGCTCATGAACATAGGGCATGTCGACGCCCCCGCGTAGCCGGCCGTAGAACGCGATCAGGTCTGCCGTCGTGTATTTGGGATCGAATCGGAGCTCGCCGGGGATGTAGCCGAGCCGACGACGAATCGCCGGGTCGGCGCCGCTGCCGCCGAGCACGGTGTAGGTTCCGTCGGACGGACGGATGAAGTCGAACAGCATGCGGATCGTCGTGCTCTTCCCCGACCCGTTGGGGCCGAGATAACCGAAGACCTCGCCCCGATGGACATCGAGGTCGAGCGAGTCGACGGCGACGAGCTCACCGAAGCACTTCGACAATCCGCGCATTTCGATGACGCAGTCGGCCGCCCCTTGCTGCCGGCCCGACGGTGCCGCGGCCTTCATGGTGGTGTCACCGTCACCACACACCGATGAGCGGCGCGACGATTTCCGGCACCGGACGTGATAGGCGACCCGATCACGAGAAGTACGTTACCGACCCGCGCTCGCACTCGTACACCAGCGAATACCCCAACCCATCAGTCGGGCGCATCGGCCGTCCGGCAGGAGTGCACAGCGGCCGTGGGGATTCCGTGCACGAGCGTCACCCCATGCTGTTACCAAATGCGGACGATGTGTCTAACCTCGAGGAATGCGCGCCACCGCCATCGTTCTCGGCCTCCTGACGTTCGCCTCGCTCACTTCCTGCGGCGGAGACGCGCCAACCGCGGTCCCGGACCCGGTGGGCCGCACCTTCGTCTCCACCACCGTCGAGGGCGATCCCATTCCCGGCGGTGGTCCGCTCGTGCTGGACTTCACCGACCCCGGACGCCTCTCCGTCGACGCCGGATGCAATCAAGGCAGCGCCGACGTCGACCTGTCCGGCGGGAAGGTGGAGGCAGGTCCGCTCGCGATGACCCTGATGGCGTGTCCGGGAGATGCCGCCGGCGCAGACGCTTGGGTGGCGGCCCTACTGGACGCGCAGCCGAGCTGGACCCTCGGCGGCGACACGCTCACCCTTACCACGCCCACGGGGTCGGTAACTTTGACGGACGAGAAGGTCGTCCGGCCGGATCGGCCCGTCGTCGGGACCACGTGGACGGTCACCGCACTGATCAGCCCGGACGCGGTTACGACGACAGCGGCGCTGGAGCGAACGGCACCGCAGTTGCTGATCGCTGGCGACGGTTCCGCGTCCGGTTTCACCGGCTGCAACCGGATGACCGGGACCGCAGACGTGCGACGGAGTTCGATCGCGTTCGGGCCCTGGGCGACCACCCGGATGGCGTGCCCCCCGGACGTGTCGGAGGTCGAACGTGCCGTACTCGCGGCGTTGACCGGCGAGACCGGTTACAGCATCCATTCGGACTCGCTGCGACTGGTCAACGCCGACGGAATCGGGCTGACGTTGCGAGCGAGCTAGATCTAGTTTCCAGGCGCTGGCATCATCGCCGGCCACAGCGCCATAGGTCAGTCGGCAACCAGCGTTCATACGGCCAGTCTGGTCTCCTCCGTCCGCGCGTCCATGCGTCTGCGCGATTCCGACACCAAGGTAGCGATACGAGCCGATGCACGGTGAATTGCGTTGCCATCGAACGACATCGGCGTCGACAATCCTTCGGCGACGATCAGATCCGACCTGGCTACGGGAGAGCGAACCCACACGAACTCCGGCGTCCGGGATCGTGCATGCCGATACAGTTGCGCCGCAGCCGATTCTGCAGTGGAAGGAACAGCAGCGGGTATCGATGGGCCTGCCCGCACCAGGAGCAGGCGGCCACCGAGACCTCCACGAAGACGCGTCCGGTTACTCAGCTGCCGGTGTCGGCGGTTCCTTCGGCTGATCCTCCTTCGGCTGATCGAGGACGCTGACGGTGACGCCGTAGGGCAGGAAGCGCACCGATCGCCGCGGATCGGTGTTGTGCTTGTGGGCACGGAGGGCGTCGAGTTCGGTGGCGTACACCTCCTCGACGCGGGCGACGCCGCCGTCGTCGACGCTGTAGATTGCCCACACGCCGTCGCCGGTGTCGCCGGTCGTTTCCGGTCGGGGATCCGGACGCTTCGTTCTGGCGGCAATGTCGGCGAACAGGCCTGTCCAGGGAATTTGGGCGTCGGCCTCGACGAAGTGAACAATCTTGTCCTTGAAGCCGCGCAGCTCCTCACTCGCTTCTCGAATCACGCGGTCGAGGTCGTCGGGATCGAATCCGAACGGTCTCTCGTTGGCCATAGCGGTCTCCTGACGGTTCGCCCCACCCAACGTCCTCGGGTGGGGTACCTCTTCCAGTGTGGGCACTGATCGACATCGGCGCCACTTCCACCACGGCGGCCGGTTCGATGCGCCCGCCGGGCGCTCCCCTACCGCTCGACCAGTGCGGCCAGCTGCGCGATCACGGTGCCCCACCCGTCGGCGAAACCCATTTCCTCGTGCATGTTCCGGTCGGCATTGTTCTTGTGCATCACATGGGCCACGTATTCGGTGCCCTGCGGATGGTCAGCGAGGGTGATGATCGCGCTCATGAACGGGTTTTCTGCGGGTCGCCATCCACCGACGAGGGAGTTGGTGAAGACGATCCGCTCGAGATGGTCGACCGCGAGGAAGCATCCGTTGATGTGGGGCGCGAATTCACCGCCGTCCTCGCTGATCTGGGTGGTGAACGCCCCGCCGGGGCGAAGGTCCATCTCCAGGACGCGACACTTGGCGGGAGCCGGCACCCACCATTGCTCGAAGCTGGCGGGGTCGGTCCAGGCATTCCAGACAGCCGACCTCGGCGCCTCGATGACGCGCGATATCGTCAGGTCGAGCTCATCTATCAGTGACGGATTCATTCCGATTGTCCTTTTCTCGAGTAGTGACGAACTGCGCGAGCCGGTCGGTGCGGCCCTCCCACAGGGCGCGCTGTTCCGCCAGCCACGTCTGAGCGGTGATCATCGACTCCTCCTCCAGCACGCAGGTGCGAACGCGACCTTGCTTACGGGTCTGGATCCACCCACTGTCCTCGAGGAAACGGATGTGCTTCATGAACGACGGCAATGCCATGTCGAACGGTTTCGCCAATTCGCCGACACTCGCCGGCCCTTCGCCGAGTCGGGTCAACACTGCCCTGCGGGTGGGATCGGCGAGTGCCTGGAAGATGCCGTCCAACTGCTCCGAATACTGAGCCATAAGGCAAAGTATCACCGACAGAACACTTAGGTCAAGGGCTAACTGATTCGCCGGGTTCAGTCCTCGAGCTGCAGCGGTAACTCCGCGGTCACCCGCCAGCTTCCGTCGGTCTGCCGACCCGCCTCGAGGGTGCCGTGCAGCACGGCCACCCGTTCCCGCATCCCGAGTAATCCATTGCCCGAACCGAGTGTGAACTTTTCGGTTGCGTTGCCGTTGTCGGTGATCTCGACGAGCACGTCGACTTCACGGCGGCGAACCCTGACCTTGGCCCGGGGACGCTCCCCCGCGTGGCGCAACACATTGGTCAACGACTCCTGCACCAACCGGTGAATGCCCAGGCTGACGGCAGGGCTGATGTCGTCCAGCTCCCCGGTCAGTTCGAGTTCGACCGGCAAACCAGCGCTGCGCATCATGTCGACCACCCGGGCGAGACCAGCGGTCCCGTGCTGGGGCATGTCATCGACGGCGGGTTCGGTCCGCAGCAGCGACACCGTGCGCCGCAATTCCGCAAGCGCCTCCCGCCCGGTGCTCGCAATGTTTGTCAGCGCCTGTTTCGCCACCGCCGGATTTTTCGTCATCGCATACGACGCACCATCCGCCTGAACGATCATCACACTCACGGCATGTGCCACCACATCGTGCAATTCCCGGGCGATGCGCGTGCGCTCCGCGGCCACCGCGTCCTCGGCACGGCGGTCGCGGTCGTAGTCGGCGACCGCCAGCCGCGCCGCCACTTCCTCGTCGTAGGCCCGGCGGGCACCCAGGAATTCCGCGGTGATCCAGGACAGCGCGTAGATCAGCGCGGAATACAGACCGATTTCGATTACCCGCTGGTCGAGCAACCAGATGGAGAGAGCGGAGTCGACGACCAACCCGACCGCGTAGACGGCCGCCGTCTGCCGGTCGACATACGCAACAAGGGTGTAGAGGGCGACGGCGAGTGCGAGGAGGGCGGGATGCTCGGCGTCGACGTCACCGAGCGAATAACTGACGAAGGTGACGGTGATGGAGACCAGCAGGATGGCGCCGGCAGCCGCACGCGGATAGCGGCGGCGCCACACGATCGGCACGCACACCAGAAAACCCATGAACAACTGCACCCACGGCGGCCGGTCGTCGGACGCCGCGAACGCGAACACCTCGAGCGTGAACAGAATCGCCGCCAGCATGGAGTCCGCGACCGTCGGCTTGCCTCGCAGCCACAAGCTGAACCTTCGCATGACCACAGCGTAGGTAGTGCGGACCCACGAGGTGAGCACGTGCCACCGCCAGGGACCTCATGTCCTGGATGGTTGCCGGCCTTCCGTCCCGGGTACTGCCCGAAGAATGAATGCCAACGGCGGCGAGAGTGACCAATCCTTCGATGTGCTGATCATCGGCGGCGGCAACGCCGGACTCAGTGCGGCAGGGCGGCTGATCCGCCGCGGCATCACCGACGTCGCTGTGGTGGAGCCGCAGCGCGTGCACACCTACCGCCCGTTGCTGTCCTACGTCGGCGGCGGACAGGCATCCCTCCGGAGCGCAGAACGCACCCAACGATCGGTGACTCCGCACCGGTGCACCTGGCTTCAGGACACGGCCCTGGTCGTCGACGCGGCGGCGAAAACCGTGCGGTGCGCGTCCGGACGGACCTACGGGTACACCGACCTGGTGCTGGGGCCCGGCCTGGTGCCGGACACCGATGCCCTGCCGGGTATCGACGCGGCACTGCACACTTCCGCGGTGGCGAGCAACTATGTGGACCGCGCCGAGGAGACGTGGAAGCTGGTGCAGGCGATGCCGGCCGGAGGGCACGCGGTGTTCACCGTGCCGCGCCCACCGGTCAGCTGCACCGGAACCACCGTCAAACCGCTGTTCCTGGCCGCCGCGCACTGGCAGCACACCGGACGGCTGCCGGGTGTCGACATCACGCTGGTCATCGACCGCCCCCAGCTGTTGGGTGTTCCGGACCTCGACGCCAGGCTCCTGAACCACCTCCGCGACCTCGGCGTTCGCGTGCTGCACGGCACCACGGTCACCGAGCTGAAACCGGACGAGCGCGCGATCACCGTGACCGACTCGGACGGGACCCCCGAGCACCTGTCGTACGACATGCTCCACCTGGTGCCGCCTTTCCGGGGCCCGCGCTGGCTCGAGACGTCGAACCTGACCGGGGACGATCCGCACGGACTCGTCGACATCGATCCGAACACCTTCCGGCATCGCGGGCACCCGAACGTCTGGGCGGCGGGAGACGGAGCCGCCGTCGACACCGACCCGTCCGGTGGTGCTCTGCGACAGCAGATTTCGATTCTGGTGGACAATCTGCTCGCTACCAGGCAGGGAGGAGCCCTCAGCGACTACGACGGATACACCGTCGCGCCCATCACGATCAGCTCGCGGCGACTCATCGCCGGCGAGTTCGACCGCACCGGTTCGGTGGCCTCGTCCCTTCCCTCGTTCATCGACCCACTGAAGCCGCGCCGCACAGCCTGGGCGTTCGACCGCTACGCGCTGCCGCGGATCTACTGGAATCTCATCCTCGGCGGCCGCCTCTAGCGGCTCCGGAACATCGTGTCGCTCAACTCCTTCAGCACTGCATCCCAAGGCCTAACCCCAGTAGCGATGCGGTCGCAGCGCCCGAACGCAGGGAGGGACCGTGCCCACTCCTACTATGGTGAGCCGTGCCCCGACGATCGCTGGTCCGCAGAAATTCGCCCACTCCGTCCGCGGCAGCGACTCGGCGGTGACCGCCAGCGATTGGGGCCTGCTGCTGATCGCCGCGACAGCCGCTGGTTGGGTCGACGCCGTGGTCGGCGGCGGCGGGTTGATCCTGATCCCGGCGCTGTTCCTCGTCGCCCCGCACCTGACGCCCCAGGTCGCGTTGGGCACGAACAAACTGACCGCGGTGACCGGCACCTTCGCGGCCGTCGTGACCTTCGCACGGCGCGTCCGGATGGCGTGGCGGCTACTGATCCCCGCAGGTCTCCTTGCTGCGGCGACGTCCGCGCTCGGCGCGGCCACGGTGACCCGCATCGACAAGGACGTCTTCATCCCGCTGATCATGGTGGTTCTCGTCGGTGTCGCCGTGTTCGTGACCGCACGGCCGCAACTCGGCATCACCCTGGCGAAGGATCCGCCGACGCAGCGGAAGATGGTCGCCGTCGTACTGCTGGCCGGCGGGTTGCTCGGGTTCTACGACGGGCTGTTCGGCCCCGGCACCGGAACCTTCCTCATCATCACCTTCGCGACGTTCCTCGGCACCGAGTTCGTGCGCAGCGCCGCGATGGCGAAGGTGATCAATCTCGGTTCCAACCTCGGTGCGCTGGCGTTCTTCGCGGCAAGTGGAAACGTGTTGTGGGCGCTGGGCCTCGGCATGGCGGTGTGCAATGTGCTGGGCGCGGTCGTCGGTTCGCGCATGGCGTTGAGCAAGGGTGCCGGATTCGTCCGAATCACGCTGCTGGTGGTGGTCATCGGCATGGTGCTGCGGCTGGGTTGGCAACAGTTCGGCTGAGTTTCCGACTACGGTGGTCCCCGTGACGGCTCCACGACAGGTTGATCCGGAATTCCTCGCCCTCCCTCTGCGTGTGCTGGCGGACGCCGCACTCGGCGCCGCGCGCGCGGCGGGCGCCTCCCACGCCGATCTGCGGGTTCACCGATTGACCAGCCAGTCTCTTCGGCTGCGCGACGGCAAGGTTCAGGCGGCGGTCGACACCAACGAGGTGGGCTTCGCGGTCCGTGTGGTGGTGGAGGGCACGTGGGGGTTCGCCTCGCACGCCGAGCTCACCCCGGCCACCGCTGCGGCAACGGCGGAGCAGGCGGTCGCGGTGGCCAGGGCGTTGCGCGGACTGAACCGGGAACACGTCGAACTCGCCGACGAGCCGGTGTACGCCGAGGCCCAGTGGGTGTCGGAGTACGAGGTGGACCCATTCGAAGTGCCGACCGCAGAGAAGATTTCGCTGCTCGGCGAGTACTCCCACCGGTTGCTCGCGACCGACGGTGTCGACCATGTCACCGCAGAGTGCCTGCAGGTGAAAGAACAGACGTTCTACGCCGACCTCGCCGGCTCCTTCATCGTGCAGCAGCGGGTTCGCCTGCACCCGCAACTCGAGGCCACCACCGTGGACCAGTCGGCAGGGGTGTTCGAGACCATGCGCACGCTCGCGCCCCCGGTCGGCCGCGGCTGGGAATACCTCCGATCCGACGACACGTGGAACTGGACCACCGAACTCGCCGAACTCCCGGAACTACTGGCCGAGAAGGTGAAGGCCCCGACCGTGGTGGCCGGACCCACCGACCTGGTGATCGACCCGACCAACCTGTGGTTGACGATCCACGAATCCATCGGGCACGCCACCGAATACGACCGGGCGATCGGGTACGAGGCCGCATACGCGGGCACCTCGTTTGCCACACCCGACAAGCTCGGCACCCTGCGGTACGGGACGCCGATCATGCACGTCACCGCGGACCGGACGGAACCCCACGGCCTGGCCACCGTCGGATACGACGACGAGGGCGTCGAAACGCAATCTTGGGACCTGGTGGCGGACGGTGTGCTGGTGGGCTACCAACTCGACCGGGCGTTCGCGCCACGACTGGGCCTCGACCGGTCCAACGGGTGCTCCTACGCCGACTCACCCCATCACGTGCCCATTCAGCGCATGGCCAACGTGTCGCTCCAGCCCGACCCGGACACCGATCGCAGCACCGCGGACCTCATCTCCGGCGTGGAGGACGGGATCTACATCGTCGGCGACAAGTCCTGGTCGATCGACATGCAACGGTACAACTTCCAGTTCACCGGCCAGCGGTTCTACCGCATCCGCGGGGGCAGGATCGACGGGCAGGTACGCGACGTCGCGTATCAGGCGACCACCACCGACTTCTGGGGGTCGCTGGAGGCCCTCGGGGGACGTTCCACCTGGCAACTGGGCGGCGCGTTCAACTGCGGCAAGGCGCAACCCGGTCAGGTCGCGGCTGTCAGCCACGGCTGCCCGTCCGCGTTGTTCCGCGGCGTCAACGTACTGAACACCCGGACGGAAGGTGCCCGATGATCGCCCCGCAGCAACTCGTCGAGCAGGTCCTCGCCCGCGCCACGGTGGACGACACCATCGTTCTCGTCACCGACGCCAGCGAGGCCGCCCTGCGGTGGGCCGGCAACTCGATGACCACCAACGGCCTCTCGACGTCACGCAGTTGGACGGTGGTCTCCATCGTCCGGGACGGTGACGAGGCGAAGGTCGGGATCGTCACCTCGGCCTCGGTGGACACCGCGGACATCGACGGCGTCGTCCGTTCGGCCGAATCTGCCGCTCGCGCCGCCGGTCCCGCCTCCGACGCGATGCCGCTCCTCGCCGCGACCTACACCGACCCGCAGTGGGAGGAGACGGCCGCCGTCACCGAGATCGGCGCGTTCGAGCAACTCGCCCAGGACCTTGCAATGGGCTTCGACGGCAGCGATCAGCTCTACGGCTTCGCCCATCACCAACTGCACACCACCTGGCTCGGGACCTCCACCGGAATTCGGCGCCGATTCGTCCAGCCCACCGGGTCCGTCGAGATCAATGCCAAACGCGGCGACGCCAGCGCGTGGGTGGGCACGAGCACCAAGGACTTCACCGACGTCCCCGGCACGAAGATGCTCGAGGAGTTGTCCACTCGCCTCGACTGGGCGAGCACCCGGGTGGAGCTACCCGCCGGCCGCTACGAAACTCTTCTTCCGCCGTCGGCCGTGGCAGATCTGATGATCTATCTCATGTGGACCATGGAGGGCAGGGCCGCGGAGGAAGGGCACTCCGCGTTGTCGGCGCCCGGCGGCACCCGAATCGGCGAACGCCTCTCCGCGCTCCCTCTCACGCTCACCTCCGATCCCGCGGCACTGGGCCTGGAATACGCCCCGTTCGTCGCGACCCGATCGTCCTCCGAATCGGTGTCGGTGTTCGACAACGGCTTGAACGCCGGCCGCGTCGACTGGGTGCGGGAGGGCTCGGTCCATGCACTCGCCTATCCGCGTGCGGCGGCCCGGGAGTTCGGCGCCGAGGTCACCGTGCCCGGGGACAACCTGATTCTCGACGCGGGCGGTTCGCTGTCGCTCGATCAGATGGTGGCCGAGACGGAACGCGGGCTGCTGCTGACCACCCTGTGGTACATCCGCGAGGTCGACCCGGCGACCCTGTTGCTGACCGGGCTGACCCGCGACGGTGTCTACCTCGTCGAGAACGGGAAGGTGACGGGCGCCGTGAACAACTTCCGTTTCAACGAAAGCCCCCTCGATCTGCTCCGAAGGGTCTCCCAGGCCGGGGCCACCGAACGCACGCTGCCGCGGGAATGGAAGGACTGGTTCACCCGAACAGCCATGCCGCCGTTGCGGATTCCCGACTTCCACATGTCCTCGGTGAGTCAGGCATCATAGTTCAGGCGTTCCCCGATGCGACCGTCCATTCCCCGCTCTGCAAGCGGGCGTTGGCCTCCGGCCCCATCAGGAGCATTCCGCCGTCCACCACATAGGACGACCCGGTGACGTAACTCGCCTCGGGTGACGCGAGGAACGAGACGACGGCGGCCACTTCCCGCGCGTCGCCGGGACGGCGCCCGGGGACGCCCGGCCGATCCTTCGCACGGGGCTCCTCGTCCGTCTGCCCCGTCATAGGCGTAGATATTTCGCCGGGTGCCACCGAATTGGCCGTGATTCCGTACTGCGCCAGTTCGAGCGCCAGTACCTTCGTCAACCCGCCCAGCCCCGCTTTCGACGCGCAGTACGGGGCCGCCCCGAACTTGGGTGCGTGCTCGTGGACACTGGTGATGTTGATGATGCGGCCACCGCGCCCGGCATCGATCATGTGCCGGACGGCGCGCTGCGTGCACAGGAAAGCGCCGTCCAGGTTGACCGACAGCACCTCGCGCCACGTCGCGAAATCCATCTCCATGACCGGCACCGCGGTACCGGTGCCGGAACAGTTCACCAGCACGTCGACGCCGCCGAGCTCGGCGGCGAGTTCGTCGATGACGGCACTGGAGTTCGGCAGGTCGGTCAGGTCGAGGTGGCGGACGTACGCGTCGGCACCGTTGTCGCGGACCTCCTGGGCTGTGTTGTTCGCACCGTCCCGGTCGGTGTGATAGGTGATACCGACGTTCACCCCTGCTGCCGCGAGGGCCACCGCCACTGCGCGACCTATTCCTGAATCGGAGCCGGTGACGACCGCGGTGCGTGGGAAATCCATGTCGTGTCGGTACCCGCGGCGACGCACACCGAAACGGCGCCGCATCTTACTGGACAAATGTCCAGGTGACATAAGGTGCCCGTGTGCGCTATAAAGGTCCAGGCGTCCTGTTTATGACATTTCTCACTCACCGAGGAAGTGGCGAGGGACGTCACATTTCGGTCTCCAGAGAAAGGGACCACAACTCAGGTGACTTTGCCGCGTAATCGGCGTGCGCCGAGTTTTGTCCTTTGCACTCTGCCCAGGAGGTTGTATGCACTCCAGTGCCCTCGATCGCGACACGCTGCCCCCCGAGTCGCGCCGATCGATCGTCGCAGCGAAAGCCGACTTCGGGAATGTTGCCCTTGCGAGCTTCGTGTGCCTTGTCTCCGGTGTGGGCAGCGGCGTCCTTACCGACTCGCTGCTGGTGGGAGCGTCCGTGGGACTGATTGTCCTTCTGGCCACCGCCCTGTCCGTTGCCGCTGTATGAGCACTCCACTCCGTCTGCGTCCTTCCCCGGAACCCACCACCTCGAAGGCCCCGCCCGGCCCCGGCGAAATTCTCGCCGCGGCGAAGCGCATTCTCATCGCCAGCCGCGGGTATGGCGACGCCGAAGCATTCGAGGAACTGCTGGATGTCTCCCGGCATCACCACGTGAGCGTGCAGCGCGCCGCACGAATGCTGGTCGTACTGGCCGATCGGCGACAGGCGGCGCCGCTGCCCGCCGGATCGACTGCGATGGCGTTCGGCGACTGGGCCACCTCCCTGTCGCCGTCGGGTCGCCCACCTGCTCTGTCGGTACCGACTGCGTGACGGGACCGCGTCCCTCGTGCTACCTGTAGTCCCGTGCTGACACCGCGCGACGACGCTGCCCCAGTGCGTCGTCCCGTCGCCGAGTGGAGAGCGCCAGGCTGGTGGCGGTGCGCACCTCCGCGAGAAGCCGCGGCTGATCGGCGACCGCCTTGTCGTACACCAAGGCCCCGATCAGAACTCCGTCGTGGATGAGAGTGGTCGCCTCCCGGGGATCGTTTCTGCACGGAAGGACCTGGTGTCGTCCCTGGGCATCCACATATCCGTCGTGGGCGCGGGAGTACCACCACACCACCAGGCTGGGGTCGCGGAGTGCCTCACGCAGTGCGTCGGCCACGCCCGCACCGAACGGGGCGGTGCCGAGATCGATCGACAGGTTGCGCACCGCAGCGCGGGTGACTCGGTATCGCCACAGCCCCACCAACACGGCGAGCGGGATCAGCGCGGTCGACGGATACCGCAGAAGCAGGGTCCACGCCTGTTGTGGACCCTGCACCCAGACCGAGGCGAGCGGGGTCCAGGCGGTGGCGGCGGTACCGAGCAGCGCGGCGAACCACAACGGTGCGACGGCGGCCCGGTATGCCCGCGTACCCGAACGCCACCGCGCGAGGAGAACACCGATCAGCACCAGACCGATCGCCATTCCCCCGACTCCGAAGACGACTTGCATCGCTGCGAAGACCGTCGGGTCGTCCCGTACCAGGAGAAGGTTCAACCCGGGTGGATGGGTGGAATCGACGCGGCGGGTGTCCAGGAAGGCCAGCTCGCAGACCACGGACACCGCGTAATACGCGTAGCACCCGCCGAGGAACCGACGCTCCCACCGGTGGTGCAACCGCCCCCAGGGGAAACTGAACACCAATTGGATCAGCACCGGTATATACATGTTGGTCAAGACCGTGCCGGTGGTGAACAGCACCGGAATCGACGACAGCCGAAGACCTTTCGTCATCCAGAGCAACCCGGCCGCCACCAGCAGACTTCCCAGAGTGTCCGCCGGCCGGTGCCGGCCCGCGACCAGACCCGCCGCCACGAACACCCCACCGACCGTCAGAAACAACGCCAATTCCGTAGGGCCGAAGGTTGTTCGGCACATCCGCCACTCGACGGACGCCGTCACCGCGACGGCCAGCGCGACCGCCGAGAGGACGGCCGCGACCATCATCCGACGGCTCATCGGGTGCCGTCCTTCGGCTGGGCGGCGAGCAATCGGGCGGATCGAGACCTGACACGGCGCACAGGGTCGATCGTCGCGCGCAACGGGATCGGTGACCACCACCCCGAAGTGGGTAAATCGAACACCTGGGTGGCCGCATCCCCACCCTGCCGCCGGGCGCGTCGTCGCCGGCTGCCCTGTAAATCGGGACAAGGCTGTTGTAGGTTGCCCTCACACACGGGCCCGCGCGGGCGGAGGGAGGCCGGATGGACAGCGACGCCGTCACCGTGGACATCTACCGGCACCGGATCGGCGCGGCACTGTGCGCTTATGCCTGCGGTGACGCTCTCGGCGTTCCCTGCGAGGGCGCGCCGGCTGCGGAGATCGACCTTTCGGCGGCGGTGGCGTTGCCGGTGCGCCCGGGCTGGCCGCGCGGCTCGACGTCGGACGACACAGCGCTCACCCTCCTGGTGGCCGAAGCCCTGATCACCGCGGCACACGCCGATCCGGCGGAGCACTTCCTGCGGTTGTTGAGCGAGCGCGCCGACCGCGTTCCCGGTATCGGCCCCTCGACACACGCAGCGATCCAGCACTACCGCGACCACGGCCGCCCACCCGAGGCAGGAGGAAACACGAACGGTGCGGTGATGAGAGCGCTGCCGGTGGGGTGGTTCGTCCCGGTCGACGACCCCGACCGTCGCCGAGCCCTCACCCGCGCGCTGTCCCGCATCACGCACCCGTCGCCGAACGCCCAGGGCGCGGCCGTGGTGATGTCGGCCTGCGCAGCATTTGCGCTCGACGGCGCAACCGGGCGGGAACTACTGGAGGTCGCCCGTGAGGAAGCGGCCGCCGCGGTCCACCTGTGCGGCGCGGATCGCCGCATCGAGGAACTGATCGCCGCGGTCGCCGATGGTCAGTGGGCGGCCGATGCGGCCGGCGTGTCACTCGATCCGTACGACACCCTCGCGGCAGTGCTGTTCTGCGCGGCTTCCGCGCGCACACTCCGACAGGCCCTCGAGCAGGCCATCGGGCTCGGCGGCGACACCGACACCGTCGCCGCCCTGGTCGGTGGTCTCCTCGGAGCACAGTCGTCCGAGGACACGGTGCGTGCACTCCCCTGGTACGTCGATGTCCTACTTCCCGACCCCGCGGACATCACGCTGCTCGCCGACGGTCTCGCGTCGGCGCGGGTGGCCGCTACCGGTCGTCCGCGGTGACGGCGAGTCCGATGGTGCCCGTCCTACCGCGCCGAAGCAGGCTGAGCTTCATCGAGATCCACCCGATAATCCCGTACTTGCGTGCGATGACGTCGCGCGCGTGATCGGTGCCCGCGGCGTCGAGGACCACCGCCCGCCCCGGGACCTCCGGTCCCTTCGGCTTTCCCCGGGCATCGCACACCGCCACCGTGACCTCCGGATTGCGGCGGATTCGATTCACCTTGTAGGAGTCGGTGACCGTCCACATCAGTAGCCGGTCCCCGTCGGGGGCCGCCCACAGTGGCGTCGCCACCGGGGAGCCGTCCTTGCGAAACGTGGTGAGCAGAACATACTTGGCGGCCGACACCCGATCGAATTCTGTGGTCACCCGGCCATGCTAGTCCGCGGGAACGCCGTCTCAGTCGCCCTCGAGTTCACCCTCGGTGTCGAGGTACACCTGACGGAGCCCATCGAGCGTGTCCTTCTCGGGGTGTTCCCACATCTCCCGCTCCGCGGCCTCGAGCAACCGCTCGGCGATTCCGTGCAGCGCCCACGGGTTCGACTTCTCCATGAACTTGCGGTTCTGCTCGTCCAGAACGTACGACTCGGCCAGCTTCTCGTACATCCAGTCGGCGACGACGTTGGTGGTGGCGTCGTACCCGAACAGGTAGTCGACGGTGGCGGCCATCTCGAACGCCCCCTTGTACCCGTGCCGGCGCATCGCCTCGAGCCAGCGCGGGTTGACCACCCGGGCGCGGAAGACGCGGGACGTCTCCTCCGACAAGGTGCGGGTACGCACCGAGTCGGGTCGTGTGCTGTCACCGATGTACGCCTCCGGTGACGTCCCGGTGAGCGCGCGCACCGTCGCGACCATGCCACCGTGATACTGGAAATAGTCGTCGGCGTCGGCGATGTCATGCTCACGGGTGTCGGTGTTCTTCGCGGCCACGGTGATTCGCCGGTACGCGGCACGCATGTCGTCGGCGGCGGGGGCGCCGTCAAGTCCGCGTCCGTAGGCGAAACCGCCCCAGGTGGTGTACACCTCGGCGAGATCGGCGTCGCCGCGCCAGCTCTTGGAGTCGATCAGCTGCAGCAGTCCGGCGCCGTAGGTTCCGGGCTTCGACCCGAAGATGCGGGTGGTCGCGCGCCGCTCGTCACCGTGGTCCGCCAGATCGGCCTGCGCGTGCGCGCGCACGAAGTTGCTCTCCGCCGGTTCGTCCAGCGCGGCGACGAGCCGGACCGCGTCGTCGAGCAGGGCCAGCACATGTGGGAACGCGTCACGGAAGAAGCCGCTGATCCGCACGGTCACGTCGATGCGCGGGCGGCCCAGCTCCGCGAGGTCGATCACCTCGAGGCTCACCACCCGGCGGCTGGCCTCGTCCCACACCGGCCGCACACCGAGCAGCGCGAACACCTCGGCGATGTCGTCGCCGGAGGTACGCATCGCGGAGGTGCCCCACACCGACAGCCCCACCGACCGCGGCCAGTCCCCGTGGTCGGCTCGGTACCGCTCGAGAAGCGATTCGGCCATCGCCTGCCCGGTTTCCCAGGCCAGCCGCGACGGCACGGCCTTCGGGTCGACGGAGTAGAAGTTGCGGCCCGTCGGAAGCACGTTGATGAGCCCGCGCAGCGGTGAACCGCTCGGCCCGGCGGCGATGAATCCACCGTCCAAGGCGTGCAGAACCTGCGCGATCTCGTTGTCGGTTTCCCGGAGTCGGGGCACCACCTCGGTCGCGGCGAAACGAAGGATCTTCGCAACCGTGGCGTCCTCGGTCAGCGAGTCGGCTGCTTCGGGCCGCCAATCGGCGTCGGCCATGCCCCGCACGAGCGCGTGGGCCTGGGCCTCGACATCGTCCACGCGGGTGCGCGATTCGTCGCCGTCCTCGCTGAGTCCGAGTGCCTCCCGCAACCCGGGAACATTCTGCTCGCCGCCCCACATCTGCCGGGCACGGAGCATGGCGAGAATCAACTCCGCCTCGGCATCGCCGCGGGGCGCCTGCCCCAGCACGTGCAGCCCGTCCCGGATCTGGACGTCCTTGATCTCACACAGCCAGCCGTCGACGTGCAGCAGCATGTCGTCGAACACGTCTTCGTCGGGTCGTTCCTCGAGCCCGAGGTCGTGGTCCATCTTGGCGGCCCGCATCAGCGTCCAGATCTGCTGGCGGATGGCCGGCAGCTTCGACGGGTCCAGGGCGGAGATGTTGGAGTGCTCGTCCAGGAGCTGCTCGAGCCGGGAGATGTCACCGTAGCTCTCGGCGCGGGCCATCGGCGGAATCAGGTGATCGACCAGGGTGGCATGCGCACGCCGTTTGGCCTGTGTGCCCTCGCCGGGATCATTGACGAGGAACGGGTAGATGAGCGGGAGGTCGCCGAGGGCGGCGTCGGTGCCGCACGACGCCGACATGCCGAGGGTCTTACCGGGCAGCCATTCGAGGTTGCCGTGCTTGCCGAGGTGCACCACCGCGTCGGCGCCGAAACCACCGTCCGCGGTCTGCGCGGCGATCCAGCGGTAGGCGGCGAGGTAGTGGTGGCTCGGCGGCAGGTCCGGGTCGTGGTAGATGGCCACCGGCTTCTCCCCGAAACCGCGGGGCGGCTGCACCATGAGCACCAGGTTGCCGAACTGCATTGCGGCGATGACGATTTCACCGTCGGGGTCCTGGGAGCGGTCGACGTACAATTCGCCCGGTGCCGGGCCCCAGTGTTCCTCCACCCCGTCGCGCAGCTCCGCCGGCAGCGCCGAGAACCATTCCCGGTAGCGGGCGGCGGAAATGCGGATCGGATTGCCCTCGAGCTGCTCGGCCGTCAACCAGTCGGGGTCCTGGCCGCCCGCGGCGATCAGGGCGTGGATGAGCGCGTCCCCGTCCTGCGCGGCGAGACCTGGCACCGCGTCCGGGCCGTCGTCCGGGCCGAGGTCGTACCCGGCCGCCCGCATGTCGGTGAGCAGGCGGATCGCGCTCGCGGGGGTGTCGAGACCGACCGCGTTGCCGATCCGCGCGTGCTTGGTGGGATACGCCGACAGCATCAGGGCGATGCGACGTTCGGACGCCGGAATATGGCGCAGGCGGGCGTGCCGGACGGCGATGCCCGCCACCCGGGATGCCCGTTCGGCGTCGGGCACATACGTGGACAGCCCGTCCGCGTCGATCTCCTTGAACGAGAACGGCACCGTGATGAGGCGCCCGTCGAACTCGGGCACCGCGACCTGGGTGGCGACGTCGAGCGGGGAGAGTCCGTCGTCGTTGGACTCCCACGACTCCCGGCTGCTCGTCAGGCACAGCCCCTGCAGGATCGGCACATCCAGCGCGGCGAGCGCGGCGACATCCCACGCCTCGTCGTCGCCGCCGGCGGACGCACCGGCGGGCTTGGTGCCGCCTGCGGCGAGCACGGTCACCACCATGGCGTCGGCGCGGCGCAGCGTCTGCAGCAGCTCGGGCTCCGCGGTGCGCAGCGACGCGCAGTAGATCGGCAGCGGGTTGCCCCCGGCCGCATCGATCGCGGCGCACAGCGCCTCGATGTAGCGGGTGTTCCCGGCCAGGTGCTGGGCTCGGTAATAGAGCACGGCGATGGTCGGGCGCTGCGGTTCGGCCTCGACGGCGAACGGTGCCAGACCCCAGCTCGGCAGATGCACCGGCGCCTCGAAACCGTGACCGGTGAGCAGGACCGTGTCGGACAGGAAGTGGTGCAGTTGGGCGAGATTGTCGGCTCCGCCCTCGGCCAGATAGTTGTGCGCCTCCGCAGCGACACCGGCGGTCACCGTCGAGCACTCCATCAACTCGGCGTCGGGGGCGTGCTCACCGCCCAGGACAACCACCGGCAGGCCACTGGCCAGCACCGCGTCGAGCCCGTCCTCCCACGCCCGGCGGCCACCGAGAATCCGGACCACGACGAGGTCTACGCCCGCGAGCAGTCCCGGCAGGTCCTCCTCGACCAGCAAGCGTGCCGGGTTGGCCCAGCGGTAGTCCGCCTTGCTGGCACGTGCGCTGAGCAGGTCGGTGTCGGAGGTGGAGAGCAGCAGGATCACAGGTGGAGCCTTCCTGGGGTGTCGCGCCCCGTGGCGGTGGTTGCCGAAAACCGGGTCGGCTTCGGAACCGTGGGTCAACCGGACGGCAGGTGAGGGTCTGGCTCGCCCACCGGGTTCGGCGAGCTCACAGTGGCGCGACCGCACCGGAATTGCACCGGCTTCCTCTCCTGCTGCCGCAAGTGCCCGTGATGCTACCGGGCGGCCGACGTAACCTGGGACCATGGTCGCCCCACGTTCCCGCCCCGACGCCTGCCCGGGGGCGCTGCAGGTACATCAGGCCGCCGACGGTCCGCTCGCCCGCGTGCGGCTGCCCGGTGGTGTTCTCACGCCCGCGCAGCTGCAGGTGCTCGCGGAGTCGGCCCGCGACCTCGGGAACGGGGAGATCGAACTGACCTCCCGCGGCAACGTGCAGCTTCGCGCCGTCGGCGATCCCCCGGAGTTCGCGAGGCGGCTCGCGGACACCGGCCTGCTGCCCTCGCACACCCACGAACGGGTACGCAACATTCTCGCCTCGCCGTTGACGGGTCGCATCGGTGGCGTCGCCGACCTGCGGAACGTGGTCGACGAACTCGACCGGAATTTGTGCGCCGACACCGCGCTGGCCGACCTCCCCGGCCGCGTCCTCTTCACCCTCGACGACGGCCGCGGTGACGTGTCCGCGCTCGGCGGCGATTTCGGGATACACGCGGTGAGCGAGACCGAGGTGGCGTTGGTGCTGGCCGGCCGCGACAGCGGGGCCCGGATTTCCGCGACCCAGTCGGTGCACGTGCTGCTCGACGCGGCCCGCACCTTCCTCGGCCTGCGTGACGGGCAGTGGCGGCTGTCCGAGATCGACGACGGCGTCGAACGAACCCTTACCGCCCTTGCCCTTGCGCCCACCGCGGAACCGGTGACCGGGTTCGCCGAGCACCGGCCGCCGATCGGGTGGCTGGATCAGCCGGACGGCACCGTCACGCTCGGCGGCGGCCTCGCGTTCGGGGTCCTCGACCCGAGGATGGCGGAATTCCTGGCCGCGGTGGAGAAACCGGTGATCGTCACCCCGTGGAGGTCGGTGCTGTTGTGCGATCTCGACGAGTGGTCCGCCGAGCAGGTGGTCCGCGTCCTTGCACCGATGGGCCTGATCTTCGACGAGAATTCCCCCTGGTTGAACGTCACTGCCTGCACGGGCAGGCCGGGCTGCGACAAGGCGCTCGCCGACGTGCGCACCGACGCCCGCGACGCCGTTCTCGGTGGCGAGCTCCCCGCCGACGGGAGACAACACTGGTCGGGTTGCGACCGCTGTTGCGGGCGCCCCAAGGGTGAGGTGACCGATGTCGTTGCGACCGCAACCGGTTACCGGGTGGACCACCGCTGACAGCACTGCCTCTATCGTGAGGCCATGATCGAGTACATCCGAGACGGCGCGGAGATCTACCGCCAGTCCTTCGCCACGATTCGCGCCGAAGCAGATCTCAGCGCCTTCCCCGCGGACGTCTCGCAGGCCGTGGTCCGCATGATCCACGCGAGCGGCCAGGTCGATCTGGTGGACGACGTCGCATTCACCCCCGGTGTCGTCAAGGCCGCGCGGGAGGCCCTCGCGAACGGCGCCCCGATCTTCTGCGATGCGCAGATGGTGGCGGCCGGCGTCACCCGCAAGCGGCTACCCGCGGACAACGAAGTGGTGTGCACGCTCCGCGACCCCCGGGTCCCCGTCTTGGCCGCGCAGATCGGGAACACCCGGTCGGCCGCCGCGCTGGAGTTGTGGGGCAGCAAACTCGAGGGTGCCGTCGTCGCCATCGGGAACGCCCCCACCGCCCTCTTCTACCTGCTCCACATGATCGAGTCGGGCGCGCCGCGTCCCGCTGCCGTGATCGGTGGTCCAGTCGGTTTCATCGGTGCGGCCGAATCGAAGGAGGCACTGATCGAGCATCCCAGCGGCCTCGACTACCTGGTGGTGCGCGGCAGGCGGGGTGGCAGTGCCATCACGGCGGCCGCCCTGAACGCGATTGCGAGTGAAGTGGAATGAGCGCCGAGACGAGTGCGCACGGCAAACTGTGGGGAGTCGGGATCGGTCCGGGCGATCCCGAACTGATGACGGTCAAGGCGGCGCGGGTCATCGCCGAGGCCGACGTGGTGGCGTTCCACAGCGCCCGGCACGGCAAGAGTATCTCCCGCGGTGTCGCGGCCCCGTACATGCGTGAGGACCAGATCGAGGAGCACCTCGTCTACCCCGTCACCACCGAGACGATCGATCACCCCGGCGGCTATCAGGGGGCGATGGACGAGTTCTACGAGGACGCGTCGGGGCGGCTCGCCGCGCATCTCGAGGCCGGTCGTTCGGTCGCGCTGCTCGCCGCGGGTGATCCGCTGTTCTACAGCTCGTACATGCACATGCACAAAAGGTTGGCGCAGCGGTTCGAGGCCGAGGTGATTCCCGGTGTCACTGCCGTGAGCGCCGCCTCGGCCGCCCTGGCCATGCCGCTGGTCGAAGGTGAGGAAGTGCTCACCGTCCTGCCCGGAACGTTGCCGCAGGCGGAACTGACCCGGCGCCTCCGCGAGACCGACGCCGCCGCGATCCTCAAGCTCGGGCGCACCTATCCGGCGGTCCGCCAGGCGCTGAAAGATTCCGGCCGCATCGACGAGGCCTGGTATGTCGAGCGGGCCAGTACCGACCGGGAACGGATCGCCTCCGCGGACGAGGTGTCGGACAGCGACGTGCCCTACTTCTCGATCGCCGTGATCCCGAGCCCGTCCAACAGCCGCGGGGACACCACGGCACCCACCGGCGAACTCGTCGTCGTCGGGCTGGGTCCGGGCGATCAGGCCTGGACCACCCCCGAAGTGCAGTACGAATTGTCCCTCGCCACCGATGTCGTCGGCTACGGTCCGTACATCGACAGGGTGCCCGAACGGCCCGGTCAACGCCGGCATGCCAGCGACAACCGCGTCGAGGCCGAACGCGCGGCGATGGCGCTCGACCTGGCCAAGAACGGTGCCCGGGTGGCCGTGGTGTCCTCCGGTGACCCGGGGGTGTTCGCCATGGCCGCGGCCGTGCTCGAGGTGGCTGCCGAGGACCAGTGGCGTGACGTTCCCGTCCGCGTGCTCCCCGGCATGACCGCCGCCAACGCGGTGGCGAGCCGTGTCGGTGCTCCCCTCGGCCACGACTACGCCGTCCTGTCCCTGTCGGACCGGCTGAAGCCGTGGGACATCGTGGCGCAACGTATTTCCGCGGTCGCGAGCGCCGACATGGCGTTCGCCGTCTACAACCCGGCGTCGAAGTCACGGACCTGGCAGGTGGCCGCGATGCGCGACCTCGTGCTCGAGCACCGCTCCCCCGACACCCCCGTGATCATCGGACGCGATGTGGCCGGCGTGCAGGAATCGGTGCGGGTGGTCCGCCTCGCCGATCTCGACCCCGCCGAGATCGACATGCGGTGCCTGCTGATCGTCGGCTCCTCGATGACCACCGTCGTCGAGAACGAACACGGCACCCGGGTCTTCACCCCCCGCCGCTACCCCGGCTGAGCGGACGCAGCACATCGACACCGGGTCTCACTCGATGCGTCCGGACCGAAGTTCGGACACCGCGATCTGGGCGGCGCGGCCGATCGCCTGATCCACCACGGGCAGAAGGGGATCCGCCCGCGCGGCCCGGGTGAACACGGCCACGGCCACCGGGATCTCGCCCGGGAAGGTGACCACGGCCGCCTCGTTGCGGATCGCCCCGATGGTGCCGGTCTTCCCTGCCACCGTGACGTCGGCATAGGGAAATCCCGAGCGGATTCGGTGTTGCCACACCTGCGCGGCCATCACCTGCCGGATGAACTCGCCCTGCACCGGCGACACCGCCCGGTCCGTCCAGATCGCGTCGAGCAGCGCCGTCATCTCTTGCGGGGTGGTGGCACTCGCGTACGACGGATCGTAGGCCGACACCGTCCACGCATCGTCGTTGTCGGCGAGCGCGGCGAACGCTTCCGCAGTGGTGTGCGCGTGGGAGTCGATCACCAGTTTCCGATGCGCGTCCGCTGTCCCGCCCACGATGCGGGTCCGTGCCAGACACAGGTCGGTGAGCACCCTGTCGACGGCGTCGAGACCGACTCCGCCGAGAACGAGATCAGCCGCGGCGTTGTCGGAGACGGTCATCATCGACAGCGCGAGATCCCGCCAGCTCATCACCACGGGATCGCGGAACATCGACACCCCGGTCGGCCCCGGCGTGCAGTCCGCCGGGTTTACACGCACCGTCGACGTCGGCGACAGAGTGCCCGCGTCGAAGGCGCGGCAGAGGGCGACCAGCAGCGGCAGTTTGTACACCGACGCGGTGACGACCAGGTCGTCACCGTCGACGGAGACGGCCGGAACGCCGTCATCGGTCGGGCCGACCCGGCGCGCGTGGAGCCAGCCGATGCACCCGGCGTCGGCGAAGACGTCACGGATCCGTTTCTCGGGCGGCGAAGTCATCGCCCGCCCTTCAACAGCACTCGGTCGAGTGCGCCTGCGGAGACGGAGACGTCGCTGCCCGACCGCCAGACGATGCGCACGCGCAAGGCCAGGTCGTGGCGGACCAGGTCGAGCCAGGCCACCCCAGGCATGTCCGTCGGCGAAGTCGTGGTCACCCCGAAACAGCCACCGGCCGCCACGTGGGCGAGCACCTCCCGTGGTCCCGGCGCGACGACGACGTCCGGGTCGAGGCCGCGGGCCCGCCACAGGTCGACGAACAGATCGTGCGCCGGTGGGTTGTCCGAGCGTGGGCCGGTCGACAGCGTCAACCCCCGCAACATTCGGACCTGCGGCTGTCGGGCGGTCGCTGCGGGGTGATCGTCCGGAACCACCACCCAGCGCCGGATCTTCAGGACAGGCCCACTGCCGAGCCCGGTGAGCAGCGCGGGATGTTCGATCACCGCCACGTCGAGACTGCCGCTGCGGACCTCTTCCACCAAGTCGGTCGTTGCCGCGGTTCGCGTCACCACCCTCGTCCGGTGGGCTCGGTCCGCGTCGCGGAGGGCACGAACACACCACACCACGACATCGTCGCCCAGCGCGGGCGTCACACCCCATCGCACCACCGCGTCGCTTCCGCCGGCGAGGCGGCGCGCCTCGTCCTCGAACCGGGCGGCATCGTTGACGAGCAGTCGCGCCCGCGGCAACAGGTGCCGTCCCGCCTCCGTCAGCCCGACACCGCGCGCGCTGCGGGACACGAGTTCGGTGCCGAGTCGCTGTTCGAGCCGCCGAACTCCCTGCGACAGCGGCGGCTGTGTCATCCCCAGCCGGGTTGCGGCGTTTCCGAAGTGACCCTCTTCCGCAACGGCGACAAAGAAACTGAGATGGCGGAGAAGATCCATGCCCACCATTGAACCAGCGGCGAACAACGCGGCCGCGTGCGTCCACCAAAATGGTCCTGTGCGGACGGGTGCCACGCTGCGGTGATATCGAAGACGACTCGGCGGGGCGGCGTTCGCGTCTTTGCGTTCGCGCCCCATCAGCCCGAGATTGTGTGCATGACCCGACCACGATTTCCTCGCCACGTCTACACCCTCGCGCTCGCACTGCCTCTGCTGCTCGGCGCCTGCACGGACGCCGCGGAATCCGTTCCACCCACCACGTCGGCACCGGCCGTCGCGTCGGCGGTCTCGTCGGCGCAGGCAGCTTTCCTCGACTCACGCATCGCTGAACTGGAGGCGCGGCACTCGACCCGCATCGGTGTCACGGCAGTCGATCCCACCACCGGGGCCGTGTACCGGCATCGCGGCGCCGAAAGGTTCGCCCTGTGCTCGACGTTCAAGACGTACGCCGCCGCAGAGGTTCTCCGCCGTACGAGTGAAGGCACCTCGTCACTCGACAAGGCGGTTCCCGTCGAAGCCTCTGCTCTGGTGGAGAATTCACCGGTCACCGCGGCGGCAGTGGGCACCTCGATGACGCTGGCGGAGCTCGCCGAAGCGGCCCTCACTCGCAGCGACAACACCGCCGGAAACCTACTGTTGACGGAAATCGGGGGTCCGCAGGCCATCACCGCACTCGCTCGCAGCATCGGTGACGACACCACCCGACTCGACCGCTGGGAGACCGAACTGAACACCGCCCTCCGCGGCGATCCCCGCGACACGTCCACGACAGACGGCCTCGCCGAGGGCTACCGGGCACTGCTCCTCGGCGACGAGCTCGAGCCCACCCACCGACGGCAGTTGCTCGACTGGCTACGCGCCAGCACCACCTCCGACACGCGTATCCGGGCAGGGTTGCCGCCGGGGTGGTCCGCCGCCGACAAGACCGGAACCGGACGATTCGGAACCGCCAACGACGCCGGCGTGGTGTGGGATCGGGAGGGCAACCCCCTCGTGCTCGTCATCCTGACCGACACTTCGACCAATCAAGAAGCAGCTCAACCGAACAGCGACGCCATTGCCGAGACCACCACCGCGGTCATCGGAGCACTCGACGCCCCGTGAAGTGCGCGGATCGCCGCAAGATGTCATGGGCACGGGCGAGCTGAGGTCGGTGACCGCCATGGGTGGCGCGACTGCCGTCGGCGCCGAGACGGTCGATGATCGTCTCGGCCCAGACCACCTCGTCCGCATCCGGGGCCAAGGCCGAATTGATCACCGGGACCTGCTCGCTCGACAAGGTCAGCTTGCCCGTCATACCCATGTCGAGAGCAAGCCGGGCATCGGACCGCGTCACCTCGGCGTCGAGCACGAGTGTCGGCCCGTCGACGGGCGCACCGATGCCCGCGGCGCGACTGGCGTTGACCAGCCGTGATCGCGCGTACGCGAGCGCCATCGGGCTGCGGCCCGCGCCGATGTCGCGGCAGTAGTCGCCGATCCCGAATGCCAGCCGCACCACCGGCGCAGTGCGGGCGATCTCGTCGGCGGCCACCACCGCGGCGGCCGATTCGATCAGGGCAACCACCGGCACACCGGGAAGTGCGGCGGCGGTGGCACGAACCTGTTCGGGCGAATCCGTTTTCGACAACATCACCCCATGCAGGCCCTTCGACCCCTGGATCGACTCCAGGTCACGCTGCCAGTGGTCGGTGGTCGCGTCATTGAGACGTACCCAGCCGCGCTGACCGTCGAGCCATCCGGCAACGCAGGCACGTCCGTCGCCCTTTGCGGCCGAAGGCAGCCCGTCCTCCAGGTCGACGACGAGGCAGTCGGTTCCGGACTGTGCTGCGGCGGTGAGTGTTTCGGAATCGACTGCGGGAACCAGAAACCAGCTGCGGGCCATCAGGATATCGACCGACGAGGTCCGGACCATGTCGATACTCATGTCGCTCTACGCTCTGCCATGCTCGACAGTCTGCTCGAGACCGGCACCCGGGCACACTCGCCGAAGTGGAGTGTGCCCGGCACACAAAGCTGCCGCTTCGTCAGGTGTGCCGACCCGTCTCGTCACGGGTCAGATGTCGAAAGCCCAGTTGACCGGGTTGAACACCACCCGATACCACACGTCCGCCGCGGAATCGAAGGTGCAGGGGATGATGATGTAACCGGTGGTCTTCTCGAGCGCTGCTGCCTTGTTGCAGAAGTACTCGCCACCTTCACCGGACGTCTCGGCGCGGTAGACGGGGCCGACATGCCAGGGGTCGGCCCCGGCCGTGCCTGCCCCGACGGTGGATCCGAGAACGAGGGGTGCGGCCAGGAGGCCGACGAGTGCTGCGGTTCGCCGAACGGACTTCTTCTGCACGAAAGCTCCTTCACGTGGCGGGGACACGACAGTTCTGTGCCGTTAGGTCGTTCACCGCAGAGCTATCGTTACCATCGCTTCACGACAGCGGTCCCGGATTTCCTGCGCACTCCCCCGCCGATCAGGCATCGTGGTGGTCATGCGCGATTTCCGGTTCTCCTTCAACATCCTCGATGTCGGTTCCCGCGACGCGCTGATCGATCGCTGTCGCCGCAGCGCGGAACTGGGCTACGACGTCGTGCTCGCCGCCGACCATCTCGGCGCACCGGCACCGTTTCCGCTGCTGGTGGCCATCGCCGACGCCACCCCGCAGCGGGTCGGCACCCTGGTGCTCAATGCGCCGTTCTGGAACGCGGCCCTCCTCGCGCGGGAGATCGCGACCACCGACGTCCTCACCGACGGCCGGCTCGAGATCGGTCTCGGCGCGGGGCACATGAAGTGGGAGTTCGACGCCGCCGACATCGAGTGGAAACCGTTCGGTGGGCGGGTCGAACAGTTGGCGGCCACGGTCGACGACCTGCACACGTTCTTCACCACCGATTTCGACGAACTCCCCGAAGAACGGGACGCACCCCGACCACTTCAGCGGTCGGGCTTCGAAGGGTCGGGGCCGCCCCTGCTGATCGGCGGCACCGGGGATCGGGTGCTGCGCATCGCTGCGGCACACGCGGACACCGTCGGGGTGGCGGGCACATTCCAGATTCCCGGTAAGCCGCCGGGAACGTTCCGGCTCGCCACAGCCGAAGAAACCGACGAACGAATCCGATTCGTGCGCAAGCACGCCGGAAGTCGGGCGGACGGCATCGAATGGCACCTGCTCGTGCAGATGGTCGTCGAGACAGACGACCGAGAATCCGCGGCGCGGCGCATCGCCGAACGGATGACCGGAAGCATGACAGCCGACGCCGTGCTCGATACGCCGTACCTGCTGTTGGGAACCGTCGACGAGATGGCCGAACAACTCGCGCGGCACCGCGAACGGTATGGCTTCTCGTACATCACCGTCCACGACCCCTACATGGAGGTATTCGCGCCCGTCATCGACGCTCTCCGCAAGCGTGGGTGACCCGGACGGTCACCGTCCGGGCCACCGCTCACCGCTACGGCGTGGTGATGTACTCCTGAATGGCCTGCTGCGCCCTGGGATTTCCGTTACCGATACCCACGATGGCGCCCGTAATGGCACCGATGGGGGTCCCGATCATGCAACCGGCGAGGCTACCGGGGAACATCGACACACACCCCACCCCGAGACCGATCAGGGCGCCGATCGCCGTCCCCGCCGCTCCGCCGTTGGCCCAGCCGACGCCGAGCTCGTTGAGCATGTTCTCGAGGGCTTTCTGCTTGTCGACCTCGTGCCGGAAGGGAACAACCTGAGCGGGCACGATACCGCTCGGCTCCACCAGATCGGCGTGCGCCGTACCCGCTCCCATGGTCAACGCTCCCGCAACGAGAGCCGACGCTACTGTCTTCTTCACCAAGTTCATCGTGATCCCACCCTGCTGACGAAGGAAAAACCGTTCCGACTGTAACCCGGTGTGATGGGAGCGGGAGGCGAAAATGGGCCCGAAGTATCCGATCCCGAAACGCGCCCGTGGGTCACCCGGTCAACCGTAGGCTGGGGTGTTCGGGCACTTCCGTGCCCCGAGAGGTGGTGGCGATGTCCGTCAAACCGAGTCTGGCTGCGTTGTCCTGCGTGGCCCTGGCAGTGCTTCTTCCTTCCCCTGCGCAGGCCACTCCGTCGTCGGGCGTGACGGCGCAGATCCTGTTCGAAACCACCGTGCCCGCCATGACCGGTTCCGCGGAGACCGGTGCCACCGATCTCACCCTGCGCCGCATCGAAATCGCACCCGGCGGCACCACGGGGTGGCACTACCACGACGGTCCTGTCTACGCGTTCGTCGAATCAGGGGTTCTCACAAGAACTCTGGACGACTGCACCACAGTGGTGACCGCCGCCGGGCAGGCGATCACCGAGAACTTCGGCAGCGACCACGTGCACATCGGTTCCAATCTGGGTGAGGTTCCACTGGTTCTGCTGGCGTTCTACACCGAACCGGCGGGCAAACCCCTGTCGGAGGACGCGCCCGCCGTCACGTGTTGACGCTGTGCCGGGACCTACCGGTCCGAGCGGATCCAGTTGAGTGCGCCCGCAACGTCGCCGACGATCGCGGCGGCGGAGGGTAACGGTGGGCGGTCGATCATCACCACGGGAAGCCCGAGGTCGCGAGCCGCATGCAGTTTCGCGGCGGTCTGTTCACCACCGCTGTTCTTGGTGACGAGTACGTCGATGCGGTGCTCCCGCATGAGGTCGATTTCCGCCGGCACGGTGAACGGCCCGCGGGCCAGAAGCAGAGTCGAGCGCGCGGGAAGGTCGACGTCCGGTGGATCGATCGCGCGCACGAGGAACCACAGTGCACCCAGGTCGGCGAATGCCCCGACACCCTGCCGTCCCACCGTGAGGAAGATGCGCGTTCCGAGCCCGGGAAGGAGTGCGGCCGCCGCGGAGAGGTCCGGGACGCGGCGCCAGTCGTCACCCGGCACGGGTGACCACTGGGGTCGTCGCAGCACGACCAGGGGAATTCTGCAGCGCCGGGCCGCCTCGGCCGCGTTCTCGGTGATGCGTGCGGCGAACGGGTGGGTGGCATCGACGATCGCGTCGACGGGGTTGCCCCGCAACCAGTCCGCGAGGCCGTCCTCTCCACCGAATCCGCCGATCCGGACGTCGCCGGCGGGGATCCGCGGATCCCGAACCCGGCCGGCGAGGGAGGACACGGTGTCGATCGACGGATCATCCGCCAGCGCCGCTGCCAGCGACCTCGCCTCCCCGGTACCTCCGAGGATCAATATCCGCCGCACGGTCAGTGGGTGGTGCGCTCGCGGGCGGCCGAATACAGGTAGCTGTCCGGGAAGCCCTCGGCAGCAAGGACTTTGCCGACGATCACAACAGCCGTCTTCGTGACGCCGGCAGCTTTCACCTGGTCCGCGATAGTCGCGAGGGTGCCGCGCAACACGATCTCGTCGGGTCGGGATGCGAAGGCGACGACGGCGGCCGGGCAGTCGCGACCGTAGTTCTCGGTCAGTTCCAGGGCGATCTGCTCGATCCGGTGCGCCCCGAGATGCACCACGAGGGTGGCGCGACTGCGACCCAGCGACCGCAGATCCTCTCCCTCCGGCATGGCGGTGGACAACGTGGACACCCGGGTCAGCACGATCGACTGGGACACGCCGGGCACCGTCAGTTCCCGCCCGAGCGACGCTGCCGCAGCGGTGAACGCGGGAACTCCGGGCACCATGGTGTACTCGACGCCCGCGGCGTCGAGCCTGCGCGCCTGCTCGGCGACCGCACTGAAGATCGACGGATCCCCCGAATGCAGCCGCGCCACATCCTGACCGGCGGCGTCGGCCTCGATCAGCAGGGCGACGATTTCGTCGAGACTCAGGCGGGCGGTGTCGATCACCCGTGCGTCGTCAGGGCATTCGGCGAGCAACTCTCGGGGAACGAGACTTCCCGCGTAGAGGCACACCGGGCTGGCCGCGATGATGCGCTGCGCCCGCACGGTGACGAGGTCGGCCGCTCCCGGACCGGCCCCGATGAAGTAGACCGTCATGCTGAGTCACCTTTCGCCTGCTTCGTCACCGACCATTGCGCGACCGGCAATTGTGGACGCCAGGCGGTGAATCCGCCGAGCGGTTGGCCGCGATACACCTGGAATTTGCGAAGCTGCCCGCCGTGCACGGAGAACCACCGCAGCAGCAGCGCCTCCGATTCCGCCGTCACGGCGTTGGCCACCAATCGGCCGCCGTCACGGAGCCGGGACCAGCACCCGTCGAGAACACCGTCCTCGGTGAGGCCGCCTCCGACGAAAATGGCGTCCGGCACGCGTCCCTCCTGTTCCCGTACGTCACCGAACGCCGCGGGCGCGGCACCGTGGACGGCGAGGGCGGGCACCCCGAGTGCGGTTGCGTTCGCCTCGATCTGGGCGACGCGCGCGCGCTCACGCTCGAACGCGACGGCCCGGCACCGGGGATGACTGCGCATCCATTCGATCGCGATCGTGCCCGACCCGCCGCCCACATCCCAGAGAACCTCTCCCGGAGCGGGCGCCAGGGCGCACAGCGTCAGTGCCCGGATCTCATGCTTGGTCATCTGGCCGTCACCCGAGTACGCCGCATCGGCAAGGCCGGGAAGCCTGGTCAGCCGTGGGCTGTCTGCGCTCGCGCGGCACGCCACGGCGATCACGTTCAGCCGGGCCCCGGCGTCGTGGTTCCACATCGACGCCGTCCCGTCGACCCGGGATTCCCCGGGCCCGCCCAGCTCCCCCAGCACAGTGAGGCGCGAGTCGCCGAACCCGTGACCTCGCAGCAGCGCGGCCACCGCGGCCGGGGTGTGTTCGTCGCGGCTGAGCACCAGAATGCGCGCCTGATCGTGCAGGGCGGGCAACACAGTCTCCGGCGGCCGGTTCACCAGGCTCACCACGGGAGTGTCGTGCGCCGGCCAGCCCAACCGGGCGCAGGCCAGCGTCGCCGAAGACGGATGGCTGACGACGCGCACCCGTTCCGGACCCAGCAGCTCGACCAGTGTCACCCCGATGCCGTGGAACATCGGGTCGCCGCTCGCCAGCACGCACACCTTCCGGCCGGCATGAGCGTCCAACAGACCACCGAGCGCCGGCACCAGCGGCGACGGCCATGCAACCCGCAGCGCAGGAGATTCGGGGATCAGCGTGAGTTGCCTGCTCGAGCCCATCAGCACGTCGGCTTCCCGGATCTCCCGTTGCCCGCGCGGGGACAGCCCGTCCCAGCCGTCCGCGCCGATACCCACCACGACGACGACATCACTCATCGCGGCATCCGGCGCCAGAGTGCCTGCGGCAGCAGCCGCAGAACGAAGAACACCGGGCGCAGCCGTCCCGGCACCCACACCCGGGCCGACCCTCGGCGCAGCCCGCGGACCACACCGTCCGCGACCTGCCCGGGCGTACTCGACATCGGTGCCGCGGACATCCCCTCCGTCATCCGTCCGACGACGAAACCCGGCCGGACCAGCATGAGGGACACCCCGCTGCCGTGGAGGGCGTCCCCGAGTCCGGAGGCGAATCCGTCGAGCCCGGCCTTCGCGGACCCGTACACGTAGTTGGCCCGCCGTACCCGCACTCCGGCGACGGACGAGAACACCACCAGGCGTCCCGACCCCTGGGCGCGGAGCAGGGTGGCCAGATGAGTCAGCACACTGATCTGTGCGACGTAATCGGTGTGCACCACCGCCACGGCGTGTCGTGCGTCCCGCTCGGCGCGCGCCTGATCGCCCAGAATGCCGAACGCGAGGATCGCCACCGACACCGGGCCGTGCGCGGTCACGACGGACCGGAGGAGGCCCTCGTGGCTGCCGAGGTCGTCGGCATCGAATTCCACGCACTCCACGGCCGACGCACCGGCGTCGAGCAACGCTTGCCGTTCGGCGGCGAGGTCGCCGCTTCGGCGCGCCGCCAGGACGATCGTGCGGCCGGGCGCCAGCCGGGTCGCGATCTCGAGACCGATCTCGCTGCGCCCGCCCAGCAGGAGTACCGCCCCGTCGTCCACATGCTGTCGGCTGTTCCTCTTCGATCCCAGGCTCACCGGTCCAGTGTCCTGGATTACCGTCGGGTCATGGACCGCACCCCCCAGGCACCGATTCGCCTCACCGATTCAGCGCTCACCTTCCTCGGTGAATATCACCTCGGCACCCTCACCACACTGCGCAAGAACGGCACCCCCCATGTGGTGGCCGTCGGCTTCACCTGGGATCAGGAGCACGGCATCGCACGGGTGATCACCAACGGTTCGTCACAAAAGGCGCTTAACGCCGACCGTGGCGGGTATGCCGCAGTGAGCCAGGTCGACGGCCCGCGGTGGATGACCCTCGAGGGGCCGTCCCGGGTGCTCACCGACCCGGAGGCGGTGGCGGATGCGGTCGCGCGGTACGCGGCCCGCTACCGGCAGCCGCGCGAGAATCCGACCCGGGTGGTGGTCGAGATCGCGGTCAGCCGCGTGCTCGGTTCCGCTTCGCTGCGCGGCCACTGAACCGCAGTTTCCACGGCACCAGCGCCGACTCCATCTGCACACCCAGGCTCATCTTCGACACACCATCGGTGCGCTCCTCGAAACGGATGGGCACCTCGGCGATGCGCATGCCGCGCTGCACGGTCCGGTAGTTCATCTCGACCTGGAAGGCGTAGCCGTTGCTCTGCACCCCGTGAACGTCGATCGCCCGCAGAGTGTCGGCGTGCCAGGCCTTGAACCCGGCGGTGGCATCCTTCACCCGCAGCCGCAGAATCGCGTTGACGTAGAAATTGGCCCACGCCGACAGCGCTTTACGGTGCCAGGGCCAGTCGCTGGCAACCGCACCGCCGGCCACGTAGCGAGAACCGAGCACCACCGCGGCATCCGTCTGCGTCAGCGTCTCGACCATCCGCGGGATCGCCTCGGCGGGGTGCGACAGGTCGGCGTCCATCTGAATGACGATGTCGGCGCCCTCGTCGAGCGCCCGTGTCATCCCGGCCACGTAGGCGCGCCCGAGCCCGTCCTTGACGGTGCGGTGCAGGACGCCCACCGGGATGGGCGCGTCGATCGCGAGCTTTTCGGCGACGTCACCGGTGCCGTCCGGCGAGTTGTCGTCGACCACGAGCACGTGCATGTTCGCGATCTGCAACGCGTCGAGAAATTCGACGAGCTTGGGCAGGTTGTCGCGTTCGTTGTACGTCGGTACGACGACGGTTACCTTCGGGGCGACGCTCTCCATGACACCTTCGATTGATCTGTGATCCCGACCCGCCGCCGACGGGCGGCGGCGAGTGCGGTCGCGAACAAAGGGTAGATGTTACTACCCGTGGCGGCAGGCCCTGCCGCACGTCCGGATCGGCCGAGCCGGATCAGCCGGGAAGGACCGTCAACCCGTGCGGCCGGGTGTTGAGGGATTCGCAGCCGTCGGCGGTGACGACGACGATGTCCTCGATGCGAGCCCCCCACTGCCCGGGGAAGTAGATTCCCGGTTCCACACTGAACGCCATCCCCTCCGTCAGCTCGATCGCGTTGCCGGACACGATGTACGGCTCCTCGTGTACGGAAAGACCGATGCCATGACCGGTGCGGTGGACGAAGGCGTCGGCCAGGCCCTCCGCCGCCAGCAGGTCCCGCGCGGCCGCATCGACGGCCTCCGCCGCCACCCCCGGACGAACGAGGTCGACGGCCGCCGCCTGCGCCGCCTCGAGGACGGCCACCCGGGCCGCCACACCCGGATCCGGTTCGCCCATGCAGTAGGTGCGGGTGGAGTCGGAGTTGTACCCCGGGTCCACGGGGCCGCCGATGTCGATGACCACCACGTCACCCGATTCGATTACCCGGTCCGACACCTCGTGATGGGGATCGGCGCCGTGCGGGCCCGATCCGACGATCACGAAGGCGGCTTCCGTGTGCCCCTCGTCGAGTATGGCGGCGGTGATGTCCGCGGCGACCTCGGCTTCGGTGCGGCCTACCGTCAAGAACTCGCCCATCCGGGCATGCACCCGGTCGATCGCCCGACCTGCCCGGCGAAGGGCGTCGATCTCGGCCTCGTCCTTGACCATCCGCAACTCGCGCAGCACCCCGGTTGCGAGAACGGGCAGCGCGCCGAGCTCCTGGGCCAGGGGCAGCAGATGCAACGCCGGCATGGCGTCGGTGACGGCGGTTCGCGCCGGCGCCGGAAGCGCTCCGGCGACCAGGGCATACGGGTCGACCCCGTCGACCCAGTCGAGCACCCTCACGCCGAGTTCGGACGCCGCCGACTCGGTGAGCGATGCCAATTCGAGGCGCGGCACGACCACCGAGGCGGTCTCACCGTTCGCCGGAATCACCAGGCAGGTGAGCCTTTCGAAGGATTCGGCGCGGGAACCGAGCAGATACCGCAGGTCGGGGCCGGGTGTAATGAGCAGGCCGTCGAGTCCGGACTCGCGGGCGAGCGCGCCGGCCCGGGCAATCCGGTCGGCGTAACTGGCTGCGGGGAAGCGGGACGTGGACGCTCCGAGGGAACTCATGCGCTCAGGTTAATGCCGTTTGGCAGTATGTGAGCCATGAGTAAGCCCCTGCTTCTCCTCGACGGTGCCAGCCTGTGGTTTCGCGCCTACTACGCGCTGCCCGATTCCATCACGTCCCCGGACGGCCGACCGGTCAACGCCGTACGCGGATTCACCGACATGATGGCCGCGCTGATCACCACCCACCGGCCCGCCCGGCTCGCCGTGTGCCTCGATCTCGATTGGCGGCCGGCGTTCCGGGTGGCCGCAGTACCCACCTACAAGGCGCACCGGGTCGCCGCGGAGAGCGATGGGGCCGAGGAAGAGGTGCCCGACACCCTGTCCCCTCAAGTGCCGATGATCCTCGACGTCCTCGCCGCCGCCGGGATCGCAACGGCCGGCGCCGAGGGTCTCGAGGCGGACGACGTGCTCGGCACCCTCGCCGCCACCGAGACCCGCGACCCAACCATCGTGGTCAGCGGCGACCGCGACCTCCTGCAGGTGGTGGCCGACGAACCGGTGCCGGTCCGCGTCCTGTACGTGGTGCGCGGCCTGGCGAAGGCCGAACTTCTGGGTCCGGCGGAGGCGGCCGCCAAATACGGGGTGCCGGCGGACCGGGCCGGCGACGCCTACGCCGAACTCGCCCTGCTGCGCGGCGACTCCTCGGACGGGTTGCCCGGGGTGAAGGGCATCGGCGAGAAGACCGCATCGAGCCTGATCATGCAGTACGGATCGCTCGCGAATCTGCGGGCCGCCGCACTCGATCCGGAATCGGACATGGCGAAGGGGGCGCGCGCGAAATTCGCTGCGGCAGCGGACTATCTCGACGCCGCCCTGCCGGTGGTACGGGTGGTACGCGACGCCGACGTCGTGTTGTCCCGTGAAGACACGTTGCCCGCCGAACCGGTCGATGCGGACCGGCTCGGCGGACTGGCGGAAGAACTCGGAATCGGCAGTTCCGTTGCCCGCCTCACGGCGGCGATGCAGTCGGTGGCCGCCGCGCAGGTCCCGTAGGAACCGACCGCGGCGGATTACCGGATCTAACTGGGACGGCTGACCTCGTAGGTGCCCTTGTCGTCGGTGAAGGTCAGGGTGACTTGCTTCTTCTCACCATCGACTGTGAGTGTGCACTCGAAGCTGTTGCCCTCCTTCACTTCCTGGTCAGCCGGGCAGGACACGCCGGACACGTTCTCGGCACCGTACGATTCGGTGACGATGCGCTCGACACCCTCCTCGGCGGCCTTCTGGTCGAGGGTGTCGGTGCCGAACACGGTGAACGCGAGGGCCAGTGCCACGCCCACGACCACCAGCAGCGCCACCACACCGCCGATGATCCACGGCACCTTCGACTTGCCGGACGACGCCGGCGGCTGACCCCACTGCTGCTGACCGGGTGCCTGTCCCCACTGCTGAGGTTGCCCGGGCTGCTGACCCCACTGGGGTTGGCCGGGCTGTTGACCCCATTGCTGCTGACCCGGTTGACCGAGCTGGCCGGGTTGCGGCTGTTGACCCCACTGCGGTTGGCCGGGCTGCTGGGGTTGGCCGGGCTGCTGCGGTTGCTGACCCCACTGCGGTTGCCCCGGCTGACCCCCGGGTGCCGGTTGTCCCCACGGCTGGGCGGGTGGTTGCTGACCGTACTGGGGCGACCCGTACTGGCCGCCGGTCTGGTCAGGGTTACCCTGACCCGGGCCCCACTGTCCGTTCGGGTCGTTCGGTCCGTAAGGGCCGCTCATCGTCGCCTCCCGCTCACGTGTCACTTGTCGTCATACCGTAGCGCCCCGCACCCGCATTCGGGTCGTCGGACGGCGTGCGAATCGAACCACACAGTCGCCGGGTCACGCTGCATCCACCGCGACGACACCACGACGTATCGCGGACACCGCGCGGCCGGCCGCCCTGCTCACCCCGGGGTCCGGTGACGTCGAGCGGACCTGCTCGAGCAGATCGATCACCTGTCGGCACCAGCGGACGAAGTCACCCGCCGAGAGAGCACGTCCCTGATCGCCGGCGGCGATCAACGCGTCGACCAACGAATTCTCGCTCGTCCATTGGAAAATGGCCGAGGCGAACCCCAAATCGGGTTCACGCGTCGGCGGCAGTTTGTACCGGATCTCCTCGGCCCGCAGATCCCGCCACACCCGCACCGTCTCGTCGAGCGCGTACCGCAACGCCCCGGGCCCACCCTGTTCGATGGTGTCGCCTTCGCGCCGCGATTCGAAGACCACGGACGAGACGACGGCGGCGAGCTCGGCGGGACCCAGCCCCTTCCACACACCCTGGCGTAGGCACTCGGCGACGAGAAGGTCACTCTCCGAGTAGATTCGGCTCAGTCGGGCGCCGTCCTCGGTGGCCTCCGGATGCTCACCCGCAGTGACATACCCACGTTCGGTCAGCAGCGCCAGGATGCGGTCGAAGGTGCGGGCCAACGAGTTGGTCGTGGCGGCCACCTTCTGCCGCATGGTCTCGGTCTCGCGGGCCAGCCGGTTGTACCGCTCACCGATCCGGCTCAACTGTTCACGGTCGGGCCAGGAGTGGCAGGGATGCTGACGGATCGCCCGCCGCAGCCGCGCGATCTCCGCGTCGTCGGCGGCGCCCGCTTTCTTCTTCTTGCGGCGTCCCGGCACGACAATGCCGGTGCTGCGCAACGCCGAAGCCAGATCGCGGCGAACCCGGGCGGTGTGATGGTCGACTCGGCGAGGCATCCGCATCGAGCCCAGCGACCGCGCGGGCTCGGGGAAGTCGCCGGCCGACACCCGGCCCGCCCACTTCCCTTCCGTCAAAATCAGCGGCTTCGGATCGGTCGGGTCCCGGTCGGGTTCCAGGACGACGGCCAGACCCGAATGCCTGCCCACCGGAATCGCGATCACGTCACCGCGCCGCAACGAGGTGAGGGACTCGACGGCGGCGTCGCGGCGCTCGCTGCGGCCCTGTCGCTCGAGGGCCCGCTCCCTGCTGCTCAGTTCTTCCCGCAGCCGCGCGTATTCGAAGTACTCGCCGTCTTCGCCGCCGAGCCGCTCCCGCAGGGTGGCCATCGCCGCCTCGTTGCGTTCGATACCCCGCGTCAGCCCGACCACGGAACGGTCGGCCTGGAACTGAGCGAACGACCTCTCCAACAGGGCCCGCGATTCGGCAGCACCCATCCGGTCGATCAGGTTGATCGTCATGTTGTAGCCGGGACGGAACGAACTGCGTAGCGGGAAGGTACGGGTGGAGGCGAGGCCCGCGACGTCCACCGGCTCCACCCCGGGCTGCCACAGCACCACCGCGTGCCCCTCGACGTCGATGCCGCGGCGACCGGCGCGGCCGGTGAGCTGGGTGTACTCCCCCGGCGTCAATTCGGCGTGCGCTTCGCCGTTGTACTTCACGAGCCGTTCCAGGACCACCGTGCGGGCGGGCATGTTGATGCCGAGCGCCAATGTCTCCGTGGCGAAGACCGCGCGGACCAGACCTTTGACGAACAACTCCTCGACGGTCTGACGGAACGCGGGCAGCATGCCGGCGTGGTGCGCGGCGAGTCCCCGCTCGAGCGCCTTCCGCCACTCCCAGTAGCCGAGCACTTCGAGATCCGCCTTCGGTAGGTCACCGGTGTGGGCGTCGATGATCGTGCGGATCTCGGCTACCTGCTCGGCAGTCGTCAGGTCGAGCCGCGACCGCAGGCACTGCGCCAGGGCGGCGTCGCAGCCGGCCCTGCTGAAGATGAAAGTGATGGCCGGGAGCAGTCCCTCGTCGTCGAGGCGGGCAATGACCTCCGGACGCGGCAGCGGGCGGAAGTCGCTCGGAACCCCACCGCGGCCTCCTCGCCGCCCACGTTCACGGGACTCCCAAGGGTCGACCCGGTCGAGTGCCTGCCGCTGTTTGACGTGCCGGACCAGGTCCTGGTCGACCACCAGGTCGCGGCGGCCGCCCGTGGTGCGGGCCCGGGTGTCGAAGAGGTCGAACAGTCGACGGCCGACCATGATGTGCTGCCACAGCGGGATCGGGCGGGTTTCGTCGACGACCACGGTGGTGTCACCCCGGACGGTTTCCATCCAGGCACCGAATTCCTCGGCGTTGCTGACCGTCGCCGACAGGCTGACCAGCCGCACGTCCTCGGACAGGTGCAGGATCACCTCTTCCCACACCGCGCCGCGGAACCGATCCGCCAAAAAGTGCACCTCGTCCATCACCACGTGGGACAGACCGCGCAACGCCGGCGAGTCGGCGTACAGCATGTTGCGCAGGACCTCGGTGGTCATCACCACCACGGGGGCGTCGGAGTTGATGCTCGAATCGCCGGTCAGCAAACCCACCGAATTCTTGCCGTACCTGCGCACCAACTCGGCGTACTTCTGGTTGCTCAGCGCCTTGATGGGCGTGGTGTAGAAGCATTTGCGCCCCGACGCGAGGGCCAGGTGCACGGCGAACTCACCGACCACCGTCTTGCCTGCACCGGTCGGTGCGCACACGAGGACACCGTGCCCGGCCTCGAGCGCGCGGCAGGCATTGATCTGGAAGGGGTCGAGGACGAAACCGAGCAGCGCCGAGAACACGTCGAGCTCGGTGCCGCCGGTTGCCTCGCCTGTTGTTACAGCCACCCCGTCAGATTGTCACAGGGTGTCGGAAAAGTCCTGACCCGGTGTGTTGGGGCCGGTCGTGGTGGCGCCGTCACTCTGGATCGCTGAACCGGACCGGCCGGATTTGCGGCCACGCCGGAAGCGGCCGGCGGGCTCGGGAACCGGGGTCGGCGCGGCGTCGAAGGCCTCGTCCAGATCCTTCGGGGCGGCGATCGGCGACGCTTCGTCGTCGTCCAGCGCCCCCCATTCCTGTTCGCTGCGCCGCGCCTTCCTTCGGTCGTTGAGGCGGGCGATCTGCACGGCGATTTCGAACAGCACCGTCAGGGCCAGCGCGAGCGCCAGCATCGAGAACGGGTCCTGCCCGGGCGTGGCGATCGCGGCGAAGACGAACAAGGCGAAGATCAACCCGCGCCGCCATGCCTTGAGCTTGGCGTACGGCAAGATGCCGACGAAGTTCAGCGCGACGATGAGCAACGGAATCTCGAAACTGACACCGAAGATGATCAGGAGATTGACGATGAACCCGAAGTACTCGGCACCACCGAGCGCCGTGATCTGAACGTTGTCGCCGATCGTCAACAGGAAGTGCAACGCCTTGGCGACCACCACGTACGCCAGCACCGCGCCGGCGACGAACAGCAGCGCCCCCGACACCACGAAGCCGATGGCGTAGCGGCGTTCCTTCGCATACAGGCCGGGCGTGATGAAGGCCCACAGCTCGTACAGCCAGATCGGGCACGCCAGAACGATGCCCGCGGTGAAAGCCACCTTGAACCGCAACATGAACTGCTCGAACGGTCCGGTGGCGAGCAGCCGGCACGCGCCGTCGCTACTGAGATCCGCCCGGCTCGAGTCGGGCAGTGAACAGTACGGCCCGCGCAGCAGCTCACCCAGGCTCTCGATGCCGAGAAGCTGATGGGAATACCAGAAGAAGCCGACCGCGGTAGTGACGAGGATCGCCAGCACGGACAGGAGCAGTCGCGTGCGCAACTCGTAAAGGTGATCGACCAACGACATGGTGCCGTCGGGATTGGTCCTCCGCTTGCTGTGTCGCGGATCGAACGGAATACGCACTATGGGCCCTAGTCTTGATCAGCAGGCGAACCGGTCTCGGTCAGCAAGCAACCGGGGTGACGAGGTCACCCCGGTTGCCGGACGGCTCGGACTACGCCGACTTGTGCTCGGGGTGCTGCGGCTGCACCGGAGCGGGAGGCGTGACGGGCGTGGTGGTGGTATCCGCCACGGGCAGTTCGGCGGGTGCGCTCTGCTGCGCGGTGGGCGCCGGAGCGTTGTTGTCGTTCTGCATCTCCTTGACCTCGCTCTTGAAGATGCGAAGCGAGCGGCCGAGTCCACGAGCTGCGTCGGGCAGCTTCTTGGAACCGAAAAGGATGACAACGACCAACGCAACGATGGCCCAGTGCCAGGGGCTCATGGCTCCCATGATGAAACCTCCAAAAGATCAGGTGATCCCGATGCTACCGGACCGGCCCCGGACCAGCCGCGTCGAAACCGGCTAGTCACGCTGCGATTCGACTGTCGGTTTCCTCACCGAACGCTGTGAACGCACATCGGCGAGCAGTCCTCGAACGCTGACTCAGACGTCCACGGCCTCATACGCCGCGAGGGCCTCGACCGCGCGGCGCCGCACCTCCTCGACGAGCTCGACCGGTTCGAGGACGGTGATGCCACCACCGAAGCCGAGGACGAGCCGCGCCATCCACTCGAGTGCCCCGTAGCTCATGCTCGCCTCGACGGCACCGTCCGCACCCACGGCCAGCACATCCATCGGGTAGTAGTCGAGCACCCACACGCACTCGGCGGTGATGTGCAGCCGGGCATGCGGAAGGGAGGGGTCGCCACTGAACAGTTCCAAATTCGAATCCCGCACCAGCGCCTGCGCCGGCGGTGTGGAGGGCTCCTCCAGTTCGGTGGCGGCGTCGATGCGGTCGAGCCGGAAGAGACGCACCCCTTCGGCCTGACGGCACCACGCCTGCAGGTAGCTGTGGTTGTCGACCAGCACGATGCGGACCGGATCCACCGTGCGCTCACTCACCCGGTCCCGCGAGGCGGAATAGTAGGTGAGGTCGAGTGCACGGCGATGATGGAGGGCGGCGCGGACCGTTGCGGCGATGGGGTCTTCCTCCACGTCTTCGGCAGTCTCCCGGCCTGGCGAGACCGTTGCCGGGGTACGCGCCGCGGCCGTGCCGGCGGCGTCCTCGATCTTCGCGATCGCGCTGTGCGCCGCCGACGGGTCGACCATGCCGGGCATCTCGACCAGCGAACGCAGAGCAATCAGCAGCGCGGTCGCCTCGGTGGACGTCAACCGCAACGGACGGTCGATGCCTGCCGAGAACGTCACCTCGATGCTTTCCTCGGAGAACGAGAGGTCGATCAGGTCGCCGGGGCCGTACCCCGGCAACCCGCACACCCACAATTGATTGAGGTCGGTCATCAGCTGGGTGGTCGTCACCCCGAGTTCGGCGGCGGCTTCCGCTGCGCTCATTCCCGGATTCGCGATGAAGTACGGCACCAGATTGAGTAGCCGCGAGAGTCTCGACGACAATCTGTTACTCACTCCGCGCCCCCTGTTCCGCCGCGTCCCGCAGCTTGGCCAGCACGTCGTCGCGCAGTTCCGGTGGGTCGAGGACCAATGCATCCGCCCCGTGTCCGGCGATCAGCCGGGCGATCCAGTCCCGCGACCGCACCGGAATCTGCAGAACACTGCCGCTGCGCTGGGCCACTTGTTGTTCCCCGGTCGTGGTGCCCAGCCGCCGCAACTCCTGGGCGCGCCCCTCGGCCACCCACACCGTTGCGGTGCCGGTGACCGCACCCGATCCGGTGACCCGATCCACGATTGCACGAAGATCGACGTCGGCCGGCTTGTGCACCACACCGGCCGGACCGAACGCCGTCACCTCGTCACCGATCCGCGAGAGCCGGAACGTCCGCACGGCACCACGGTCGACGTCGTGGCCGACGAGATACCAGCGACCGTGCGCTGTGACGACACCCCACGGCTCGACCGTGCGTTCGGTGTACGGCTCGTTGAGCGCACCCCGGTGGGGAAAGTGCACCGCACGACCGGCATCGATCGCGGCCAGCAGCTTGCCCAGCGCCGGTTCCGACCCTCGTGTGCGTGCCGGGACGGCGGTAACGGGGGTGGCCGCAGAGTCGGGATCCACCTGCACCCCCGCCGCCCGCAATTTCAGCAACGCACCCTGTGCTGCCGAGGTCAATTCCGGCGACTCCCACAACTGCACCGCCACCGCCACGGCCGCCGATTCCTCCCGGGTGAGGTCGATGTCGGGAAGTTCGTACGCGTTGCGGTTGATGCGGTAGCCCTCGACCGTGGAAAAACGCGACGCCTGCCCGGTCTCGAGGGGCACACCGAGGTCACGGAGTTCGTTCTTGTCGCGTTCGAACATGCGACTGAAGGCCTCGTCGCTGGCGGAGTCGGCGTATCCGGCTACACTCTCGCGAATCTTCTCGGCCGTGAGGAACTGCCTGGTGGACAGCAGACAGATCACCAGGTTCATCAAGCGCTCGATCTTGGATGTCGGCACGCCCGGAAGCCTAGTGGGTGGGTTGGTTCCGAACTCCCGCAGCGCGGTTACATCGAGGCAATCAACCGCTCCACCCGTTCGTCGACCGACCGGAACGGGTCCTTGCACAGGACGGTCCGCTGCGCCTGATCGTTGAGCTTGAGGTGCACCCAGTCGACGGTGAAGTCGCGGCCGGCCTCCTGAGCTGCGGTGATGAACTCACCGCGCAGCTTCGCGCGGGTCGTCTGCGGCGGTGTGTCCACGGCAGCCTCGATCGTCTCGTCCTCGGTGATCCGCTTCACCAGCCCCTTGCGCTGGAGCAGGTCGAACACACCGCGACCACGTTTGATGTCGTGGTACGCCAGGTCGAGTTGCGCGATCTTCGGGTCGGCGAGCTCGAACCCGTCCCGGTCCTGGTAGCGCTGGAACAGCTTGCGCTTGATCACCCAGTCGATCTCCGTGTCCACCTTGGCGAAGTCCTGCGACTCCACCGCATCGAGCATCCGGCCCCACAGATCCACCACCTGGCTGACCTGTGCGTCGGGTTCGCGGTTCTGCAGGTGTTCCACCGCGCGCGCGTGGTACTCGCGCTGAATGTCCAGTGCACTGGCCTGCCGGCCGCCGGCCAACCGCACCGGGCGACGTCCGGTGACGTCATGACTGACCTCGCGGATGGCGCGGATCGGGTTGTCGAGCGCGAAATCGCGGAACGAGACCCCGGCCTCGATCATCTCCAGGACGAGGGCCGCGGTTCCCACCTTCAGCATGGTGGTCGACTCCGACATGTTGGAATCACCGACGATCACGTGGAGGCGACGGTACTTCTCGGCGTCGGCGTGCGGTTCGTCGCGCGTATTGATGATGGGCCGCGACCGGGTAGTCGCCGAGGAGACTCCCTCCCAGATGTGCTCCGCCCGCTGCGAGAGGCAGAAGGTGGCCGCCTTGGGAGTCTGCAGGACCTTGCCGGCACCGCAGATCAGCTGCCGCGTCACCAGGAACGGCAACAGGACGTCGGAGATCCGGGAGAACTCCCCGGCGCGCGCCACCAGGAAGTTCTCGTGGCAGCCGTACGAGTTACCGGCGGAGTCGGTGTTGTTCTTGAACAGGTAGATGTCGCCGCCGATGCCTTCTTCGGCGAGCCGCTGCTCCGCGTCGATGAGCAGTTCCTCGAGGACCCGCTCCCCCGCCCGGTCGTGATTGACCAACTGGATCAGGTTGTCGCACTCCGCCGTCGCGTACTCGGGGTGCGAGCCGACGTCCAGATACAGGCGGGCACCGTTCCGGAGGAACACGTTGGAACTACGGCCCCACGACACCACCCGCCGGAACAGGTAGCGCGCAACCTCGTCGGGGCTCAGTCGCCTGTGACCATGGAAGGTGCAGGTCACACCGAACTCAGTCTCAATACCCATGATTCGTCGCTGCACACCTCGACAGTACAACGCGGATCACGCGGCGGAGCGAGAAAACCATCGGCGACACCGCACGCATACTCTGAGGTCGTGAAGCCACCGTTACACCGGATCCACCGAGCCGACGAATTCGTGTTCGATCGCAGCGCCAATCTACGTCCGTCCGAGGCCGACCGGGTGATGCGTTTCCTCAGCCGTGCCGCCGACAAAGGGGTGCTGTGGTGGGCAGCCGCAGCAGTACTCACCGCCGTCGGCGGGCGGGCGCGGCGCGGCGGTGTCCGCGGTCTGCTGTCCCTCGCCCTGGCCAGCATGCTGGCCAACGGGATCCTGAAACCGCTGTTCCCTCGGCGGCGGCCCACCGCCCGGCAATGGGCCAGCGTGCTGCGGGGGGTGCGCATTCCGCTGTCGTCGTCGTTCCCGTCCGGGCATGCCGCATCCGCGGCCGCCTTCACCACCGGGGTCGCCCTCGAGTCGCCGGTCACCGGGGCCGTGCTGGCACCCCTCGCGGCGGCAGTCGCCTACTCCCGCGTCCACAACGGAGTCCACTGGCCGAGTGACGTGCTCGTCGGGCTCGCGTTCGGTGGTGTCGTGGCCTCGAGCACCCGACGCTGGTGGGCGGTCCGCTCGGAGGACCCGGCCGACCTCGGTTCCGCGGCCGACGTTCCCGCACTGCCTGGTGGCGAAGGACTACTCGTGGTGGTCAATCCCGGATCCGGACCCGGCGACGATGCGCCGATCGACGAGATCGGCGCCGCCTTGCCGAGTGCACTGGTGCGCACCCTCGACATGGACCAGGATTTCGCCGAGCAGCTCGACACCTGGATCGGCGGGACCCGACCGCAGGCGCTCGGGGTCTGCGGCGGCGACGGCACGGTGGTCGCGGTGGCAGCGGCAGCGGTCCGCCACACGCTGCCGCTGGCGGTCTTCCCCGGGGGCACTCTCAATCACTTCGCCCGCGACGCGGGCGTCACCGACATCGCCGGAACGGGAGAGGCTGTCGAGGAGGGGCGCGCCCGGCACGTCGACAAGGCCGTCGTCGTCACCGACGTCGCAGCGCCGGCTCCGTTCCTCAACACTGCCAGCCTGGGTGGATACCCGGACGCCGTGCGACTACGGGAAAAGTGGCAGCCGCGGCTCGGGAAATGGCCGGCCGCCTGCGCCGCAATGATCCGGATCCTGTCCGCCGCCGCACCCCTTGCCGTCACCATCGACGAGGAACCGGTGCTGATCTGGATGCTGTTCGTCGGAAACGGCCGGTACTCGCCGGCCGATCAGGTTCCGATGTCACGCCCGGCGATCACCGGCGGAATGCTCGATGTGCGATATGTGCGGGCAGACCGCCGCGCCTCACGATCCCGGCTGCTGTTCGCCGCGGCGACCGGCACCCTCGGCACCACACCGGTGTACGTCCGGTCGCTGGTGCCGAGGCTGACCGTGCAGGTCGACGGATCACCGGTCGCTCTGGCGACCGACGGCGAAGTAGTCGCCGACGCCCGCACCTTCGACTTCCGGGCCGAGCCCGAAGCGCTCGCGGTGTACCGCCCTCAGCCCTGAGATTCGGTCGACGTCGTCCCGTTGTCCGGAGTCGGCTCTGCGGCCGATTCCGACGGGGCGGCGGGCGGCTCCGGAAGCAGCCCCTCGAGCGCACTCCCGACGATCCGCCGGAACGCGCGCCGGGGACGGGTCTGATCGAGCACCGCCACCTCGAGAGCCGACACATCGACGTTGCGGCGTTCACCGTCGCCCGCACCGCCCTGCCGCAATGCGTTGACCGCGACCCCGACCGCGTCCTCGAGGCCCAGATCGGCGCGATAGGACTCACGCATGGCAGTGGCGATCGGTTCCGTCGTGCCACCCATCACCACGAAGTCCTGCTCGTCGACGATGGATCCGTCGTAGGTGATGCGGTACAACTGCGGCGCCTTGGGACTTCCCACCCGCCCCACCTCGGCGACGCAGATTTCCACCTCGTAGGGCTTGGGCTGCTCGGTGAAGATCGTGCCCAGCGTCTGCGCATAGGCGTTGGCCAGCGACCGACCCGTCACATCGCGGCGGTCGTAGGAGTAACCGCGCATGTCGGCGTGCACGATGCCGGCCCGGCGCAAATTCTCGAACTCGTTGTATTTCCCCACCGCCGCGAACCCGAGGCGGTCATACAGCTCGCTCACCTTGTGCAGGGCGGTCGACGGATTCTCCGCGACGAACAACACACCGTCGTGGAAGGTGAGCACCACGACGCTACGCCCCCGGGCGATGCCCTTGCGCGCCAGCTCCGAGCGATCCCGCATGATCTGCTCGGCTGATGCGTAGTACGGCATGGTCATCGCGCCGACCCCCCTTCTTCGGTCCGCTCGGCGACGATGCGCCGCGCCAACTCCGACGTCGTGTCTTCGGACACGTGCACCGCCCCGGCCTGCGTGATCGTCACCGCTGTCGGGTAGATACCCCTGGTCACATCCGGCCCGCCGGTGGCAGAGTCGTCGTCAGCGGCGTCGTACAGCGACTCGATGGCCGCGCGCAACGCGGTCTCCTCGTCACTCTCCGGCGTATACAGCTTCTTCAGCGACGACTTCGCGAACAACGAACCCGAACCGACCGCGTGGTATCCGGAGCGTTCCTCGTAGCGACCGCCGACCACGTCGTAGGACACGATGCGGCCCGCCCGCGCGTCGTCGTCCGCGTCGAGGTCGTAGCCGACGAGGAGCGGCACCACGGCGAGGCCCTGCATCGCGGCACCGAGATTGCCGCGCACCATCGACGCCAGGCGATTCGCCTTGCCGTCGAACGTGAGCTGAACGCCCTCGATCTTCTCGTAATGCTCGAGCTCGACGGCGAAGAGCCGCACCAACTCGATCGCGATACCGGCGGTGCCTGCGATTCCGGCAGCCGAGTATTCGTCGGTGATGTACACCTTTTCCACGTCGCGACTGGCGATCAGGTTTCCCTGTGTCGCTCGCCGGTCACCGGCGATGAGCACCCCACCCTTGTAGGTGAGCGCCACGATCGTCGTTCCGTGCGGTGCGAGATCACCGCTGTCCATCCCGTCACCACCCCGTGCGGTCGAGTGCGAGCGAAGGCCGATGCGATTCTCCGGCAGCAATTCTGGTGCATGACCACGCAGATACTCGGTGAAAGAGGACAGGTTCGAGCCGAAGCTGAGCCTCGTGTCACCGTTGTGTATCCGCAGTGCCGGTCGATCCGCCGTCACTGGCCGCCCTTCTGGACATAGGCCCGGACAAAGTCCTCGGCATTCTCCTCGAGTACGTCGTCGATCTCGTCGAGGAGGTCGTCGGTGTCTTCTGCCAGCTTTTCACGACGTTCCTGACCTGCAGCTCCGTCACCGCCGGGGGTGTCGTCCTCATCGCCGCCACCAGTACGTTTGGTCTGCTCCTGTGCCATCGCCGCCGACCTCCTTGTGTAAAGGGAGCTCTTCTTCCGAGCGTCCTGTTCTGCCAAGCAGTCTGACTGATCATCCGCTCGGACCTTCACCCTACCGAGCGCCGACGCCCCACGTGTGCCGACGCGGCGGCGAGTTCACCGGCGGGGCCCACCGTGACCGACCGGAGGGCTCAGTTCGTGAGCTCGTCGACGAGCTCCTTCGCGGTGGTCGCCGACTCCAGCAACGCTCCGACGTGGGCTTTGCTGCCCCGGAGCGGCTCGAGAGTCGGGATACGGACCAGGGAGTCTCCACCCAGGTCGAAGATCACCGAATCCCAGCTCGCAGCCGCAATGTCGGCACCGAACTTGCGCAGGCACTCGCCGCGGAAGTACGCGCGGGTGTCGATCGGCGGTGCATCGACGGCGTCCAGGACCTGCTGCTCGGTGACGAGCCGTTCCATCGACCCGCGCGACACCAGGAGGTTGTACAGCCCCTTGTCGAGACGCACGTCGGAGTACTGGAGGTCGATCAGGTGCAATTTGGGGGCGGCCCATCCGAGGCCCTCCCGGCTGCGCGCACCCTCCAGGAGACGCAGCTTCGCCGGCCAGTCCAGTAGGTGTGAGCACTCCAGCGGATCACGCTCGAGCAGGTCGAGCACCATGGCCCATTTTTCGAGCAGATCGGTGACGCGGGGGTCGTCGTTGCCCTCGGCGGAGACGAATTTCGCAACCCGGTCGTGATAGATCCGCTGCAGGGCAAGCCCGGTCAGCTCCCGGCCGTCGGCCAACGCCACAGTGGCCCGCAAGGTGGGGTCGTGACTGATGTGGTGCACGGCGGTCACCGGGCGCGCCAGCTGGAGGTCGGTGAGATCGACGCCGGCCTCGATGAGATCGAGAACCAGGGCGGTGGTGCCAACTTTGAGGTACGTCGACATCTCGGCCAGGTTGGCGTCACCGATGATGACGTGGAGCCGGCGGTACTTGTCCGCATCGGCATGGGGTTCGTCGCGGGTGTTGATGATCCCACGCTTGAGCGTCGTCTCGAGGCCGACCTCCACCTCGATGTAGTCGGCCCGCTGCGACAACTGGAAACCGGCCTCGTCGCCGGACTGACCGATGCCCACCCGCCCGGACCCGGTGATCACCTGACGGGACGCGAAGAACGGGGTGAGGCCGTTGATCACCGCGGAGAACGGGGTAGCCCGCGACATGAGGTAATTCTCGTGGGTGCCGTAGGAGGCGCCCTTGCCGTCCACGTTGTTCTTGTACAGCTGCAGCCGCGGTGCACCGGGCACACTCGACGCGTGCCGGGCGGCGGCTTCCATCACCCGCTCACCCGCCTTGTCCCAGATCACCGCGTCGAGCGGGTCGGTGACCTCGGGGGCGGAATACTCCGGATGGGCGTGGTCGACGTACAGGCGCGCGCCGTTGGTGAGGATCATGTTGGCGGCACCGACCTCGTCGGCGTCGATGACCGGTGCCGGACCGCTGAGCCGGCCGAGGTCGAATCCGCGGGCGTCACGCAGGGGCGACTCCACCTCGTAGTCCCACCGCGTCCGCTTGGCCCGGGGCACCCCGGCCGCTGCCGCATAGGCGAGCACCGCCTGGGTCGAGGTCAGAATCGGATTGGCCGACGGCTCGCTGGGCGAGGAGATTCCGTACTCGACTTCGACACCGATGATCCGCTGCATGCTGCGAGCCTATGCGATCACCGGTTCCCGAGACGGTCAGGCCTGCGCGCACTCCCGGTAGCGGTCGACGGAACGTGCCCCGGCCTCCACCGAAATCGAGCGACCGGCCGTGCCAAGGCCCTGAACACCCCGACGCCGACGGGGACGGGGTCACCGTGCTGCTGGCAGGATCGGACGCATGGATTCCGCGCCGGACACTTCACGACAGGCACACGAAGTGGTGGCGGTGTTCGACGACGCAGGCCACCCGGTCGGGTCCGCCGAACGATCACGGGTCTACGACGAGGGGCTGTGGCATGCCAGCGCCGGAGTGCTCGTGCGGTCGGGCGACGGAAAACGTCTCTACGTGCACCGGCGGTCCGACACCAAGAGGGTGTTCGCCGGTCATCACGACTGCCTGGCGGGCGGTGTGCTCGATCCCGGCGAGACCCCCGAACAGGCCGCCGGCCGGGAATTGGCCGAGGAGCTGGGCATTACCGGTGCCGTGCTCACCCCGATCGCTAGGGTGTCCTGGAACGGCCGGTGGCAGGGGCTGCGCCTGCGCTGCCACCTCTACGCCTACGAAACCCATTGGGACGGCCCGATCGTTCACCAGGAGAGCGAAATCGCGGCCGGCTGGTGGTGGACCCCCGAAGAGCTGCTCACCCACCTCCGCGACCCGGCATGGCCGTTCGCTCCCGACACCCGCGCACTGCTCGGAAACCGTGTCGCCCCGGACGAGAACCGACCCGGAGAACAGACCGGCACGGCGGGAAACGAATGATGTTCCCGCCGTGCCGGTATGGGCAATCCGCTACAGGTACTGGCCGGTGTTGGACTCGGTGTCGATGGCGCGGCTCGCGCTCGCGTTCTTGCCGGTGACCAACGTGCGGATGTAGACGATCCGCTCGCCCTTCTTGCCGGAAATGCGTGCCCAGTCGTCCGGGTTCGTGGTGTTCGGCAGGTCCTCGTTCTCCGAGAACTCGTCGACGATCGAATCGAACAGGTGCTGGACCCGCAGGCCGGGGGCCCCGGTGTCGAGCACCGACTTGATCGCGTACTTCTTGGCCCGGTCGACGATGTTCTGGATCATCGCACCCGAGTTGAAGTCCTTGAAGTACAGCACCTCCTTGTCACCGTTGGCATAGGTGACCTCGAGGAAGCGGTTCTCCTCACTTTCGGCGTACATGCGGTCGACGACCCGCTCGATCATCGCCCGGATGCAGGCGGTGCGGTCCCCACCGAACTCGGCCAGGTCGTCGGCGTGGACGGGCAGCGTCTCGGTCAGGTACTTGGAGAAAATGTCCTGTGCCGATTCCGCGTCGGGACGCTCGATCTTGATCTTCACGTCCAGGCGGCCCGGACGCAGGATCGCGGGGTCGATCATGTCCTCGCGGTTGGAGGCGCCGATCACGATGACGTTCTCGAGCCCCTCGACTCCGTCGATCTCGCTGAGCAACTGCGGGACGACGGTGGTCTCGACGTCGGACGAGACACCCGATCCGCGGGTACGGAAGATCGAGTCCATCTCGTCGAAGAACACGATGACGGGAGTACCCTCCGATGCCTTCTCGCGAGCCCGCTGGAAGATGAGCCGGATGTGCCGTTCCGTCTCGCCGACGAACTTGTTGAGCAGCTCGGGACCCTTGATGTTGAGGAAGAACGACTTCGCTTCCTTGCTGTCCTCACCGCGGGCCTCGGCGATCTTTTTGGCCAGCGAGTTCGCGACAGCCTTCGCGATGAGTGTCTTTCCGCAACCGGGCGGGCCGTACAGGAGCACACCCTTGGGTGGGCGGAGCGCGTACTCGTGGAAGAGGTCCTTGTGCAGGAACGGCAACTCCACCGCGTCGCGGATCTGCTCGATCTGCCGTCCGAGCCCGCCGATGTCGTCGTAGTGCACGTCCGGGACCTCTTCGAGGACGAGATCCTCGACTTCCGCCTTCGGGATCCGCTCGAACGCGTACCCGGCCTTGGTGTCGACCAGCAGAGAATCACCGGGCCGCAACTTGCGGGTGGGTGACTCCGCGTCGTACGCGACCGACTCTCGCTCACTGTCGGCGAAGACCGCGGCGAGGGGTTCGGCCAGCCAGACGATGCGTTCCTCGTCGGCGTGACCCACCACGAGGGCACGCTGGCCGTCGTCGAGGATCTCGCGCAGGGTGCTGATCTCGCCCACACGCTCGAAGGTGCCGGCCTCGACGATGGTGAGGGCCTCGTTGAGGCGCACGGTCTGACCGAGCTTGAGCGTCTCGGCCTCGACGTTCGGTGAGCACGTCAACCGCATCTTGCGACCGGAGGTGAACACGTCCACGGTCTGGTCGTCGTGCACTCCGAGGAGGACGCCGTATCCGCTCGGCGGCTGGCCGAGGCGATCGACTTCCTCTCGAAGAGCGATGAGCTGCTGGCGTGCTTCCTTGAGGGTGTCCATCAGCTTGGTGTTACGGATGGACAACGAGTCCACTCGCGATTCCATCTCACGGAGCTGTTCCGGCGACTCCGCGAGCTGCCTCCGCAATGCCGACGCCTCTGCGCGCAACGCCTCGAGCTCTCGTGCGGCCGCAACCGAATCGGGGTTCTCTGTCGAGCTCATGTGCGTCTCCTCCCAATGAAGATCTATCAACGCTACCGGCACCGCCCGAATTCTGCGCCGTGACACGGAATCTGCCGATTGCGAATCGGCCAACGAGAGACCCGAACCTCCAGTTCCATCATGTTAGCCTTGCCTACCTGCTGAGCAGTGTCTCTCTTCTGTGTAACGAAAGGGCTCGTCGTGATAATCCGCACATCGCTGATCGGCACTTCCCTCGTCGGCAGGACTGCGGTCGCCACCGGCGCCGTCGTCCTCGCGCTGGGCCTGGCGTCGTGCTCGTCCGACGACAACGCGGACACCACACCGGCCACCGCCACGACGGCCGCGGCCGCGACGTCGGCCGAGGACTCCGTGGCCGCGCCCAGCTCGGACGAACTGCTCACCACGCTGCAGGTTCTCGTCGATCCCGCACGCCCGGTCGACGAGAAGACCGCCGTGGTGGTCGAGGGTGACGAGCGCCGCTCCAACATCGAGGCCATGACCGCCGCCACCGCCAACTACCCGGTGTCGTTCACTCTCACGGACGTGCAGGTAGACGGTGATATTGCCACCGCGAAGGTGGCGGTGACGAGCCCGCACGGCACCGCCGCTCCCACCCCGTGGACATGGGAGAACGTCGACGGCACCTGGAAGGTGTCGGACGAGAGCACCTGCGCGTTGCTGGGCATGGCCCGCACCGGCTGCAGCTAGAACAGACCTGCGAGACCGTTTCCGCGGCGGCGTCCCTTCGGGCGCCGCCGCTTTCGTCGGTCAGCCCTTGCCGGACCTGCGCTGCGGCTTGGGGGTGACGGTGCCCTCGGCGAGACGCCGGGCACTGACGAGGAACGCGGTGTGGCCCTGCATCCGGTGCTCGGGGCGCACCGCCAGGCCGACCACGTGCCAGCCCCGCACGATCGACTCCCACGACCGGGGCTCGGTCCAGCACTCCTGCTCCCGCATCGCCTCGACGACTTTTGAGAGCTGCGTCACAGTAGCGACGTAGACGACGAGAACGCCGCCGGGAACCAGCGCCTTCGACACGGCGGGCAGGGCGTCCCACGGCGCCAGCATGTCGAGAACGACCCGATCCACCTGTCCGCCGGCCGCCTCGGCGTCGAACTCGGCGACATCGGCGATGGTCAGATCCCAGTTGTCCGGTCGTTCCCCGAAGAAGGTCTCGACGTTGCGCACCGCATGCTCGGCGTGGTCGTCCCGAACCTCGTAGGAGATGACCCGGCCCTGCGGTCCCACCGCACGGAGAAGAGAGCAGGTCAGCGCCCCGGATCCGGCGCCCGCCTCGAGCACCCGCGCACCGGGGAACACGTCACCCTCGTGCACGATCTGCGCGGCGTCCTTCGGGTAGATCACCTGGGCGCCGCGCGGCATCGACAGGATGTAGTCGACCAGCAGCGGCCGCAACGCCAGGTAGGGGGTGCCGTTGGTGGACTTGACGACACTGCCCTCGTCGGTGCCGATCAGGTCGTCGTGCAGGATGCCGCCGCGGTGGGTGTGGAACTCCTTGCCCGTCTCCAGGTTGACCGTGTAATGCCGGCCCTTGGCGTCGGTCAGCTGGACGCGATCGCCCACCCGAAACGGTCCGCTCGGTCGCGTTTCGCGTCCTACCATGTGTCAACGACTCCTCAGCCTGTTCGTTCCGGCCGTCGTACTCGCCGGCGGCCGCGACGAGACTGTCGGACCAGGCGCCTACCCTGCCAGGTGTGAGCATCTCAGAGTCGGCAGCCCCTGTGACAGAGGGTCCCCTATCACAGACGAAGGGTTCCCCATTGCAGCTCGGAGCGGGAACGGCAACCCGCAGGCGCCCCGCGCTCTCCCCCTCCCGGGCCGGCGACTTCAAGCAGTGCCCGTTGCTCTACCGGTTCCGGGCCGTCGACCGACTCCCCGAGGCGCCCTCGCGGGCGCAGGTGAAAGGCACTGTGGTGCATGCGGCGCTGGAAACCCTGTTCGGGTTACCCGCCGCTGAGCGTGTGCCCGAGCGCGCCGTCGACCTCGTCCATCCCTCATGGGAACGGATGCTCGCCGAGACCCCCGAACTGATCGAATTGGTACCCGCCGAGGAGCGTGAAGGGTTCCTCGACGAGGCCCGCTCCCTGGTCACCGCCTACTACGGTCTGGAAGATCCGACGCGGTTCGAGGCCGAGTCGTGTGAGCTGCGGGTGGAGACCGAACTCGCCGACGGGGTGTTGCTGCGCGGCTTCGTCGACCGCATCGACGTCGCGCCCACCGGCGAGGTGCGGGTGGTCGACTACAAGACGGGTCGCGCCCCGCGGGAAATGAGCGAGTCCAAGGCCCTGTTCCAGATGAAGTTCTACGCCCTGGTGCTGCTCCGGACCCGGGGGATCGTGCCCGCCCAGTTGCGCCTGCTGTACCTCGCCTCCGGCATCGTGCTCACCTACGCGCCCGACGAGGACGAACTGCTGCGATTCGAACGCACGCTCTCGGCCATCTGGAAAGCGATTCTGACAGCGGGTGCGACCGGGGACTTCCGCCCCAAGCCCAGCCGACTATGCGACTGGTGCGACCACAAGGCCCTGTGCCCGTCGTTCGGCGGAACACCGCCGCCCTATCCGGGATGGCCCGAGGGCCCGGCCGAGGAGACCCCTGGATTCGAGGAGATCGTCGAATGAGTGCGGAGTCCTACTACGTTCCGGTCGGTTCGGAGTCGCTGAGCGCTGCAGCGTCCGATCCGGATCGGAAGGTCACCATCGAGCGGTTCGCGAGTACCGACCTGACCGTCAGCGTGTGGGCCGACACCATGCAACACGGCGCGCCCCCGTCCGCCCTCCTCCTTCGCGCGCTCGAGCGCTGCGACGCCCGAACCGACGTGCGGGTCACCCGGGTCGCCGTCGATATCCTCGGCCCCATCCCGATCGCCGAACTCGAGGTCCGCTCCTGGGTACAGCGTCCCGGGCGGCGGGTGGAGTTGGTGGTCGCGGAATTGTGGAGCACCGATACCGCCGGCCGACCGCGCGCAGTGGCCAGGGCTACCGGGTGGCGAATGGAGACCGTCGATAACGCCGCCACGGTGCACACCGCCGACACGCCTCTCCCATTGCCGGAAGCAGGCCGCGACGGTGCTGTGTGGCGTTTCCCCGCATCCGGTTACCTCGACACCCTCGACTACCGGTGGATCACCGAGATCGGCGGCGAAGGTCCCGCCGCGATGTGGGCGAGGCCGAAGCCCGCCCTCGTCCGGGGTGAGCAGATGACTCCGCTCGAGCGGTTGTTCTCCGTGGCCGATATCGCCAACGGCGTCGGCTCCAAACTCGACCCGACGCAGTGGACGTTCCTGAACACGGACCTCACGGTGCACGTGTTCCGGGTGCCGTCGGGGAGCTGGGTGGGTGTCAGCGCGGAAACGTCGATCGGCCCCGACGGGGTGGGCATGTGCGCGGGCGTGCTCTACGACGACGCCGGTGCGGTCGGGCGTATCACCCAATCCGTACAGGTCCGCGTCCGCCCCTGAGTTCGGGACGAGCGCGAACCGAAGCGGAACGCGGACTCACAGAGCCCGGCACGACCGGATATTCGAGGCCAGAATCGCCTTGGCACCGAGTTCGGCGAGCTCGTCCATCACACCGTTGTGCCCCTTGATCGGCACCATCGCCCGCACTGCCACCCAGTTCTCGTCGGCCAGCGGGGACAGTGTCGGGGATTCCAGACCCGGGGTGATCTTCAACGCGTCGTCGAGGATCGTCTTGGGGCAGTCGTAATCGAGCATGAGGTTCTGCTGCGCGAACACGATGCCCCGCACCCGCTCCACCAACTGGTTGCGGGCCGAATTGTCGGCGGGCGAACCCGCGCGTTCGATGAGGACACCCTCGGAGTCGCAGAGGGTGTTCCCGAAGGCCACCAGGTTGTGCTGGCGCAGTGTGCGTCCCGACCCCACCACGTCGGCGATCGCGTCCGCGACACCGAGCTGAATCGAGATTTCGACCGCGCCGTCGAGGCGGATCACCGAGGCCTCGATGCCGCGGGCCGACAGATCGTCGCGGACCAGGTTGGGGTAGGACGTGGCGATCCGCAGCCCCGCGAGGTCCTCCACGGACCAATCCTTCCCGGCAGGGGCGGCGTACCGGAAGGTGGACCGGCCGAAGCCGAGTGAGAGCCGTTCGGAGACAGGGGCGCCCGAATCGCGGGCGAGGTCGCGGCCGGTGATCCCGAGGTCGAGTTCACCCGAACCGACGTAGATCGCGATGTCCTTGGGCCGCAAGAAGAAGAATTCGACCTGATTCGACGGGTCGAGAACGGTCAGATCGCGGGAGTCGGTGCGGCGCCGGTAACCGGCTTCGCTGAGGATTTCGGCGGCGGACTCGGACAGCGAGCCCTTGTTCGGGACTGCAACGCGCAGCATGGGAGGGGTCCTTTCGGAGACGACGCGGAGTGAGGGAAGGCTCGATCGACCGATCACAGATGTCGGTAGACGTCCTCGAGTTTCAGCCCCTTACCCACCATCAGCACCTGAACCCAGTAGAGCAGCTGGGAGATCTCCTCGGAGAGCGCGTCGTCGCTCTCGTGCTCGGCGGCAATCCACACCTCACCGGCCTCTTCGAGGATCTTCTTTCCCTGCGAATGGACGCCGGCGTCCAGGGCGGCAACGGTGCCGGAGCCCTCGGGACGGGTGGCGGCGCGTTCAGTCAGCTCGGCGAACAGGGATTCGAAGGTCTTCACGAGGACCCATTGTTTCACGCCACCGCGGTCCCCTCGGAACCGGTCACCACCCGAGAGTGCGGCGACTCTCGAACTGGCGGACCCCACCCGACACCGGGTCGATGAACTCGATGGCCCGCGCGAGCAACTGCAGGGGCGACGAGAAGTCACCGGGCACCGAGCGGCGGAAGGTCGGGTAGTAGTTGTCGCCCTCGATCGGCAATCCCAGCGACGACATGTGCAACCGCAGCTGGTGCGTGCGACCTGTTCTCGGCAGCAGGCGGTAACGTCCGCGACCATTCCTCGACTCGAGCAGGTCGATCACGGTTTCACTGTTCGGCTCCCCCGGTTCCTCCGTTGCCGTCATCACCCCGTGTTCCTTCACGATACGGCTGCGAACGGTGCGCGGAAAGGTCAACGCCGAAGCGGTACCGGCAAGCGCCTCATACTCTTTCGTCACCTGCCGGGAGACGAACAACTCCTGATACGGTCGACGATCCTCACGCCGGACGAGGAACACGAGCACACCCGCCGTCATCCGGTCGAGCCGGTGCGCCGGCGTCAGTTCGGGGAGGTCGAGGGCCTTACGCAGTCGTACCACCGCAGTCTCGGTGATGTGGGCGCCACGCGGGATGGTCGCGAGAAAGTGCGGTTTGTCGACCACGACGAGCCGGTCGTCGTGGTGGAGGATGTCGATGTCGAACGGCACCGGGATCTCGGGGGCAGGATTACGGTAGAAATACACGAATCGCGTGGGCGAGTACCGTGTTCGGCGATCGACCACCCGCCCGTGTTCGTCGACCACACCACCACTGTCGATCAGCGTGAGCCAGTGCGCACTGTCGTCCGGGTAGGTCCGCAGCAGAAAGTCGGCAACGGTCTTCGTGTCGAGGTCGGCGGGCATCCGGATGCGGTCCGGGCCGAGCCCGTTACGGACGGGCAGAGGGGCGCCGGCCACGTCAGCCGACCCGACTGTCGGCGGTGCAGCCCTCACACACCAACGCAAGGGCACGCCCCTGATTCTCGGGCAGATTCTCGTAACGGGACGTGGGATCCCCGCATACGGTGCAGGTTCCCAGGACGCTCGCCCGCTCGCTGAAGTTCACGGACATCCGCTTGTCGAAGACATACAGCGACCCTTCCCACAGACCGCTGTCACCGAAGGCTTCGCCGTACCGGACGATGCCGCCCTCGAGTTGATATACCTCCCCGAAACCGCGCGAGCGCATCAACGACGACAGCACCTCACAGCGCACCCCGCCCGTGCAATACGTCACCACCGCCTTGTTCTTGAGGTGGTCGTACTTGCCGCTGTCGAGTTCGTGGACGAAGTCCCGGGTCGTCGACACATCGGGGACGACGGCCCCCCGGAATCGGCCGATCTCCGCCTCGAAGGCGTTGCGGCCGTCGAAGAACACGACGTCCTCGCCCCTACCCTCGACCAGTTCGTGCACCTCGTGTGGCGCCAGGTGGGTGCCGCCGCCCACCACCCCGGTCGTGTCGACTTTCAGCTCGTCGGGCGCACCGAAGGACACGATCTCGGGCCGTACCCGGACACTGAGCCGGGGAAAGTCGGCGCCGCGCCCATCGGACCATTTGATGTCGGCGTCGCGGAAGGGTGCGTAACTCCGGGTGCCCTTGACATACTTCTTGACGTCCCGGATGTCGCCGCCCACCGTGGCGTTGATGCCGTGCTCGGAGATCAGGATTCGGCCGGTGAGGCCGTGGGCCTCGGCGAGGGTGTGCTGCCACAGCCGGATCGCGTCCGGGTCGGCGAGCGGTGTGAACACATAGAACAGCACAATCTTCGGCACAGCCACGGGAAACCAGGATACCTAAAGCTGCAGGCCGCTCAGCTGCGCTTGCGGCTGCGACCACAGTGCGCCGAGTTCTACGCCCGTGAGCCCTTCGAGACTGTCCCGGAACACTCTGCCCGGGCCCTGCGGTACGACGACCTCGCAGGGGATGACGAGCACGACGCATCCGGCGGCCTGCGCCGACGCGGCACCGGTGGGAGAGTCCTCGATGGCGAGGCACTGAGCAGCGTCCAGCCCCAACAGTTCAGCACCTCGCAGATACGGGCCGGGGTGCGGCTTGCCGAACGGCACCTCGTCACCACACACCGAATGGTCGAAGTGCTGCCGCCCGAGCGTGTCGAGTGCGCGCTCGGTGAGACGACGCTCGGTGTTGGTCACCAGGGCTGTACTCAGGCCGTGTTCACGCACCGCCTGCAATGCCCGCAGTGCGCCGGGACGCCACGGGATGCCGTCGGCGAACAACTCTTCGACGCGAGTGAACATCCACTCCTTGGCCTCGGCGAGCGAAACCGGGTCCTGCTCGAGGCCGAGAGCGTCGAAGATGACGCCGAGAGCATCGGCACTGGATGCACCGATCGTCTTCAGCCGTGTCTCCTCGGTCATGGGACCGCCGAGGTGCAGCGACAACTCCCGCACCGCGACGTCCCACATCTTCTCCGAATCGAGCAGCGTTCCGTCCATGTCCCACAGAACACCTGCGAGTTCGTTGCCCGCCTCAGACATTGAAGTACTTCGCCTCGGGATGGTGCAGAACGAACGCATCCGTGGACTGTTCCGGATGCAACTGCAACTCCTCGGACAACTTCACACCGATCCGCTCGGGCTCGAGCAGAGCTACCATCTTGGCCCTGTCTTCCAGGTTGGGGCACGCGCCGTAGCCGAACGAGTAGCGGGCACCGCGATACGCCAGGTCGAAGAATCCGGACACGTCCGACGGGTCCTGTTCCGCCACATTGTGTCCGCCGGGCAGCACCAGTTCCTCCCGCACGCGGCGATGCCAGTACTCGGCCAACGATTCCGTCAACTGCACACCGATGCCGTGCACCTCGAGGTAGTCGCGATACGCGTTTGCAGCGAACAGCTCGTTGGCGAAGTCCGCAATGGGCTGCCCCATGGTGACCAACTGCATCGGGAACACATCGACCTGCCCGGTTTCCTTCGCTTCGGTCCGCGAGCGAACGAAGTCGGCGACGCAGAGAAAGCGGTCACGGTGCTGACGCGGGAACGTGAACCGGAAACGCTCGTCCGCATCGGGCTTCGGTTCGGTGAGCACCACCACGTCGTCACCCTCGGACACGGCCGGGAAGTACCCGTACACCACCGCGGCGTGCGCGAGAATTCCTTCCGTGCTCAGGCGATCGAGCCAATACCGCAGCCGTGGGCGACCCTCGGTCTCCACCAGCTCCTCATAGGTAGGACCGTCGCCGGACCGCTGTCCGCGCAGACCCCACTGTCCGAGGAACAGGGCACGCTCGTCGAGAAGTCCCGAATACTCGGACAGCGAGACGCCCTTGACGATCCGGTTACCCCAGAAGGGCGGATTCGGGACGTCGATGTCGGTGGCCACGTCGGACCGCTCGGGCACCTCGATCGGCGTTTCGGCGGCCTTGCGTTTCTCGGCGATCCTTTTCGATCGTTCGTGGCGGGCCTTGCGCTCCGCCGCCTTCTCGCGGGCCGCGATCGCCTCCGGGCTGTCCGGATCGGGTCCACCGCCGCGCTTGACGGCCATGATCTCGTCCATCCGGTGCAGGCCCTCGAAAGCGTCCCGCGCATAACTGACCTCACCCTCGTACACCTCGGCGAGGTCGTTCTCCACATAAGACCGGGTAAGGGCCGCTCCCCCGAGCAGCACAGGGAACTTCTCCGCGACGCCCTTGGCGTTGAGCTCCTGCAGATTGTCCTTCATCACCACGGTCGACTTCACCAGCAGACCGGACATGCCGATCACATCGGCCCGCTGCTCGATCGCGGCATCGAGAATGGTGGCGATCGGCTGCTTGATGCCCAGGTTCACGACGTCGTATCCGTTGTTGCTCAGGATGATGTCGACCAGGTTCTTGCCGATGTCGTGGACGTCGCCCTTCACAGTGGCGATGACGATGCGACCCTTGCCGTCCTCGTCGGTGGCCTCCATGTGTGGTTCGAGGTACGCCACCGCCGCCTTCATCACCTCGGCGGACTGGAGGACGAACGGCAGCTGCATCTGACCGGAGCCGAAGAGTTCGCCGACGGTCTTCATGCCCGAGAGCAGCGTCTCGTTGATGATCTCGAGCGGCGGCTTCTGCGTCATGGCCTCGGTGAGGTCCTCGTCGAGACCGTTGCGCTCCCCGTCCACGATCCGTCGCTCGAGCCGTTCGAACAGCGGCAGAGCAGCAAGTTCCTGGGCGCGCGATTCACGCGCCGACGCCGCCGAGACACCCTCGAAGAGTTGCATCAGCCTCTGCAGTGGGTCGTAACCCTCGCTGCGACGGTCGTAGACCAGGTCGAGGGCCGTTTCCCGCTGCTCGTCGGGGATGCGAGCCATCGGCAAGATCTTGGACGCGTGGACGATCGCCGTGTCGAGACCGGCCTCGGTGCACTCGTGCAGGAATACCGAGTTGAGCACCTGCCGCGCGGCCGGATTGAGACCGAACGAGATGTTCGACACACCGAGGGTGAAGTGCACCTCAGGGTGCCGCTTCTTCAGCTCCCGGATCGCCTCGATGGTCTCGATGCCGTCCCGGCGCACCTCCTCCTGACCGGTGGAGATCGGGAACGTGAGCGCGTCGATGATGATGTCGGACTCGTCGAGACCCCAGTTGGTGGTGATGTCCTCGAGGAGCCGCTCGGCGATCCGGACCTTGTGCTCCGCGGTACGCGCCTGACCCTCCTCGTCGATGGTCAGGGCCACCACGGCGGCGCCATGTTCCTTCACCAGCCGCATGATCTTCTGGAACCGCGAATCCGGCCCGTCGCCGTCCTCGTAGTTCACGGAGTTGACGGCGCACCGACCACCGAGATGTTCGAGGCCCGCCTGCAGCACTGCGGGCTCGGTGGAGTCCAGCATGATCGGCAACGTCGACGCCGTCGCGAACCGGCTCGCCAGAGCGGCCATGTCTGCGGCACCGTCGCGGCCGACGTAGTCCACGTTGAGGTCCAGCATGTGGGCGCCGTCGCGGGTCTGGTCCTTGGCGATGTCGAGGCACTTCTGGTAGTCCTCGGCGATCATCGCCTCACGGAACGCCTTCGATCCGTTGGAGTTCGTGCGCTCGCCGATCATCAGGATGCTCGCATCCTGCTGGAACGGCACTGCGGTGTAGAGCGAGGACGTCCCCGACTCGCGTACCGGATTACGCTCGGCCTTCTCGACCAGGCGCACCGCCTCGGCCACCTGCCGGATGTGCTCCGGGGTGGTGCCGCAGCAACCACCCACCAGCGCGAGCCCGTACTCGCTGACGAACCCGCTGAGCGCCTCCGCCAGCTCCTCCGCCGTGAGCGGGTACTCGGCGCCATTGGCCCCCAGCGTCGGCAGACCGGCGTTGGGCATGACCGACACCGGCAGCGTCGAGTACTTCGACAGGTGCCGAAGGTGCTCGCTCATCTCGGCCGGACCGGTAGCGCAGTTGAGTCCGATCATGTCGATTCCGAGCGGCTCGAGGGCGGTCAGCGCCGCACCGATCTCACTGCCGAGAAGCATCGTTCCGGTGGTCTCCACGGTGACGTGCGTCATGATCGGCAGCCGGGAGCCGAGCTTGTCCATCGCCATGCGACTGCCGAGGATTGCGGCTTTCACCTGCAGAAGGTCCTGGCACGTCTCGACGAGGATCGCATCGGCGCCCCCGTCGATCATTCCCATCGCCGCCTCGGCGTACGCGTCCCGCAGGCTCGCGAACGATGCGTGACCGAGTGTCGGCAGCTTGGTGCCCGGGCCCATCGACCCCAGCACGAACCGGCCCATGCCGTCGCGCCCCGGCCCCATCTCGTCGGCGACCTCACGTGCCAGCCGAGTACCTTTCTCGGCCAGTTCGCGGATCCGGTCCTGGATGTCGTAGTCCGCCAGGTTGGGCAGGTTGCAGCCGAACGTGTTGGTTTCGACGGCGTCGGCCCCGGCCTCGAAGTACGCGCGATGGATGTCTTTCAGCACGTCGGGGCGGGTGTGGTTGAGAATTTCGTTGCAGCCCTCGAGGCCCAGGAAGTCGTCCAAGGTGAGATCTGCGGCCTGCAACATGGTGCCCATGGCGCCGTCGCCGATGACAACGCGCTGGTTCAACGCATCGAGCAGGGCAGAGTGAAATGGCGCAGACATGCCGTCCAGACTAATGGGCGCGGGGGCGGATGCTGGCCGTAGGCTGGGTGGGTGAGTTCCAGTGAGTTCCCTGTCACGCCCGCGGGCCGCGACGACGACGCCTTCGACACCGCGGATGCCGGCGCCGAAGACAACGGCGTTCCCGTGCTGCGTGACCCTGTCATGGTCGCCGCCTTCGAAGGCTGGAACGACGCCGGCGACGCCGCGAGCGGGGCCGTCGAACACCTGGAGTTGACCTGGGACGCCCAGCCGCTGGCCGAGCTGGATTCCGAGGAATACTACGACTACCAGGTCAATCGCCCCACCGTCCGGCAGGTCGACGGCGTCACCCGGGAGATCGTGTGGCCGGCCACCCGCCTGTCCGTGTGCTCTCCACCCGGCAGTGAGCGTGACGTCGTCCTTCTTCGCGGTATCGAACCGAACATGCGCTGGCGCAGCTTCTGCGAGGACCTCCTCGAGCTGATCGACCAACTCGAGATCAGCACCGTCGTCATCCTGGGGGCGCTCCTCGCGGATACGCCGCACACCCGGCCGGTCCCCGTCACCGGCAGCGCGTACAGCAGTGAGGCCGCCGAGCGGTTCAAGCTCGAGCAGACGCGGTACGAGGGGCCTACCGGCATCACCGGGGTGCTGCAGGACGCCTGCGTCCGGGCCGGTGTGCCCGCGGTGTCGTTCTGGGCGGCCGTGCCCCACTACGTGTCGCAGCCACCGAACCCGAAGGCCACCGTGGCTCTGCTCCAACGCGTCGAGGATGTTCTCGACATCGAGGTTCCGCTCGGTGAGCTGCCGAGCCAAGCCGACGACTGGCAGGAAGCCGTCACGGAGATGACCGCCGACGACGAAGAGATCGGCGACTACGTCCGCTCGCTCGAGGAACGCGGAGACGCCGAGACCGACATTTCCGAGGCGATCTCGAAGATCGACGGTGACGCATTGGCGGCCGAGTTCGAGCGGTACCTCCGCCGGCGTGGGCCCGGCAGCTTCGGGCTGTGACGGAGCGCTCCCCGGAGTCGCTTCGTTCTACACTGCAACGCCTCGCCCTCTACGGTGGGGGCTTCCTCGGACCCTTCGGCGGCGGCGTCGTCGTCTCGATCCTCCCCGAGATCGGTGACGACCTGGGCGTGGGCGCCGCAGCCGCCGCCAGTTCCCTGACGGCGTACCTGCTGCCCTTCGCGCTGGTGATGCTCGTGTCGGGAACACTGGGGGCGCGCTGGGGTCGCACTCGGACCGTGCGGGCCGCCTACGCCGTCTACCTGGTGTCGTCGCTCGCGTGCTTCCTCGCCCCCACGCTCCCGTTGTTTCTCGGCGCGCGGGTGTTGCAGGGATGCTCCAACTCGTTCACCACACCCCTGCTGCTGGCTGCGCTCGCCGCCTCGACGCCGAAGAAGCGTCTCGGACGTGCACTCGGGATCTTCGGCGCGTTCCAAGCTGCAGGTCAGTCGAGTGCGCCGCTCGTCGGCGGACTGGCCGCCGAGATCGACTGGCGGCTGTCGTTCCTCGTCATCGCCCTCGTCGCCGCGGTCCTCGGCCTCATCGGAATACCTGACGCTGCCCGCGACGAGCCGGGGGCCGCGCGTCCACGCCTGCGCGACGCGCTGACACTGCCGGTACTGCGAATGGGTGTTGTGGCACTCCTCGGCTGGGGCGCCCTGGGGGGACTCAGCTTTCTGGTGGCGTTCCGTGCCGAGGACGTCTTCGGCCTGAGCCCGACCCAGCGGGGCCTCCTGCTCACCGGCTTCGGAGTGGCCGGAATCCTCACTGCGCGCCTCGTCGGCGGAGTGATCGACAGGATCGGCGCACGGACGGCCGTCGTGATCGGTGCCATTGCCGGTGCCGTGCTCATCGCCGCCGCCGGCACCGTCTCACTCCTCGCCGTCGTCGCCGTGGCCTGGTTCGCGGCCGGAGCCGCGGGCCAGTTCATCCTGGTCGGCGTCAACGCTGCAGTTCTCGGGTCTTCCGGACCGAATCGGGGTGGGGCGGTATCGGTGGTCCAGGCATTGAGGTTCACGGGCAATGCGCTGGCACCCATTACTCTCACTCCCGTCTATGCGATCTCCCCGGCAGCGGGGTTTCTACTTCCTGCCGTGCTGCTCGCGGTGGCGGCTCCCCTTCTCATGCCGCGCGACAGTTCCGTCTGACGCAACTTCCGCGGAGCCTGTGAGATGTTCCTGATTCCCATGTAACTTCCGCGCAGCCGTTACGACACGGCGGGGGCGGAGCCTCGTCCTATGGCCAACACACCGAGTTCGAGCAAGCTGCTGGTCGTCGGCAACGGTATGGCCGGCGCACGCACCGTCGAGGAGATCATCAACCGTGGCGGCCGCGAGCGATTCGAGATCACCATGATCGGCGACGAGCCTTACGGCAACTACAACCGCATCCTGCTTTCGCACGTCTTGTCCGGCGAGGCGGCGGTCGACGACGAGGACCTGATCCTCAACCCGATGGGTTGGTATACCGCGAACGGCGTCACCCTCCACGCCGGCGATCGGGCGGTTGCCCTCGACCGCTTCGCGAAGACCGTCACGTGTGAGAGTGGCCGCGTCGTCGACTACGACGTGTTGATCATCGCGACCGGAAGCAACACGTTCTTCCCCAACATGGACGGTCTCCGGGAAGCCGACGGAAGGCTCGCCCGCGGTGTGTTCGGATTCCGGAACATCGCCGACACCAACGGCATGCTGCAGATGGCGCAGGCCCACGACGACGTGTCCGCCGTCGTCATCGGTGGTGGACTCCTCGGACTCGAGGCTGCCTACGGGCTCCGCACCCAGGGCCTCGAGGTCAACGTGGTGCACTCCCCCGGCCACCTCATGAATCAGCAACTCGACGAGCGCGGCGGCAGCATGCTCCGCTCCGAGATCGAGAAACTCGGTGTCGGGGTCCATACCTCGATGCGGACCACCGCGGTTCTGCGCGACGATGCGGGACGTGTCACGGGTGTCTCGTTCGTCGACGGCAGCACTTTGGACGCCGACATGGTCGTGGTCACCGCCGGTATTCGGCCCAACGTCGAAATGGCGCGGGCGGCCGGGCTGGTGGTCGAGCGGGGCATCGTGGTCGATGACCAGATGCGGTGTGAGGACGAGGGTTCGGTGTATGCCGTCGGCGAGTGCGCACAGCACCGCGGCGAAACGTACGGTCTCGTCGCCCCGGTGTGGGAGCAGTCCGTCATTCTCGCTGAGGTTCTCACCGGCACGAACCCCGAAGCCGCATATGTCGGTTCGCGCACAACCACACAACTGAAGGTCGCGGGCGTCGACGTGGCGGCCATGGGTGTCAAAGGTCCGGAAACCGCCGACGACGAATTTGTCCAGTACTACGAACCCCGCAGCGGCACCTACAAGAGCCTCGTCGTCCGCGACGGAAAGTTGATCGGCGCCACCCTCATGGGCGACATCAGCAAGGCCGGCTACCTCACTCAGGCATTCGACGGGAAGGTCCCGCTGCCCGAAGAACGCATCAGTATGCTCTTCGACCTCGGCACACCCAGCGTCGCGGCCAGTGCCGCGGATCTGCCCGACGACCTGCAGGTGTGTAAGTGCAACGGAGTTAGCAAGGGCGATCTGGTCGCGTGTGTGCACTCCGGGGCCACAACACTGTCCGCAGTGTGCGCGCAGACGCGGGCAGGTAAGGGCTGCGGGTCCTGCAAGGGACTCGTCGCCGACATCGTGGCAGCCGCAGCGGGTGGTGAACTGGAGGTCGACCCGGCCGCCGACTGGTATGTGCCCTGCATCCCGATGTCCAAGCCCGACTTGATCGCTACGATCCGCGAACGCGACCTGCGGGCCGTGTCGCAGGTGTTCGCGGAACTCGCGACCGACGGCAAGGAGGACGCGGCGGCGAAGATGCCGTTGGCTTCACTGCTGCGGACCGTCTGGGGTCCGGACTGGGTGGACGAACGCGGCGCCTTGTTCATCAACGACCGGGTGCACGCGAACATTCAGCGTGACGGCACCTTCTCGGTGGTGCCACAGATGAAAGGCGGCGTCACAACCCCGGATCAGCTCCGCAAGATCGCCGATGTAGCCGACAAATACGGCGTGCCACTCGTGAAAGTGACGGGCGGACAGCGTATCGACCTGCTGGGCATCAAGAAGGAAGACCTCCCCAAAGTGTGGAGTGATCTGGACATGCCCTCCGGTTTCGCCTACGGGAAGAGCATGCGCACGGTGAAAACCTGTGTCGGTACCGACTTCTGCCGGTACGGCCTGGGCGATTCGACGAGTCTCGGCATTGCGATCGAAGAACGCTTCCAAGGCCTGGAAACGCCGGCAAAACTGAAACTGGCTGTGGCCGGCTGCCCGCGCAACTGCTCCGAGGCGCTGTGCAAAGACTTCGGCGTCGTCGCCGTGGGCGACGGCCGCTGGGAAATATATGTCGGCGGCGCAGCGGGCGCCCACGTGCGCAAGGGTGATCTCTTGGCGACCGTCGAATCGCCCGAAGCCGTAGTCGAACTGGGCGGACGGTTCATCCAGTACTACCGCGAGAACGCGAAATGGCTCGAGCGCACCTACGACTTCGTGCCGAGAGTCGGACTCGAGCACCTTCAGGCGGTTTTGGTCCGAGACGAGGAGGGCATCGTGGCAGGGTTGGATCAACGCATGCAGACGGCAGTCGACGGCTACCGAGATCCATGGAAGGAACGCAGCGCACCGAAATCACCGGCACAGTTCGCGCCGTCGCTTCCTCTCCTCCCGCTCCCCCAGGTGCCGGTTCGATGACCGCGACCATCGAGGGTGCATCGGAGATTGCACTCGGCCCGGTCCACGACCTCACGCCCGGCGAGGGCCGCACGTACGTCGTGCAGGGCCGACAGGTCGCCGTATTCCTGCTGTCGGACGGCACCGTTCGGGCCATGGACGCCGTGTGCCCACATAAGGGCGGCCCCCTCGCCGACGGGCAGATCGACGACGCGGTCGTGATGTGCCCGCTGCATCAGTACGCGTTCTCCTTCGACACCGGAGCCTGCACGTCCGAGGGCGTCGAGTCGGTACGCACCTACCCCGCATCGGTGCGGGACGGGATTCTCACCCTGTGTGTCTAGGCACCTGCTCGCGAGAACACCGCCACCAGGAACTGTGACTCGTCGGTGAACGGGCGCAGATCCCACGTCGAGAGTCGCAGATCCACGGCGAGACAAGCAGTCGCGGCATCGGTCAGGAATTGTGAGAAGTCGTACCCGCGGTCGGCACCGAACCCCACAACCACGCGGCCTGCGGGGCCGAGGTGGCGAGCGAAACCCGCCAACACCGCTTCCCGCGTGGACGGCGCGAGGAACGTCATGACGTTCCCGGCGCAGACGATGACATCGAAGTCCGCTTTCACCCCGCGGCCCGGCAGATCCAACTCGGCGAGATCACCGACCAGCCAGGTCGGGCCGGGATAGTCCTCCTCGGCAGCCGCAATCAGCACCGGATCCACATCGACACCGACCACGACGTGCCCAGCCTCGTGCAGATAGCCACCCAGGCGACCCGGCCCGCACCCGGCATCGAGAACCCGGCCCCCACGGCCGAGCATCGCGTCGACCAGCCGAGCCTCCCCGAAGATGTCTTTTCCCTCGGCCGCCATCGTCCGGAACCGCTCCACGTACCACGTGGAATGCCTTGGGTCGGCGGCTGTGAGTTCCTCCCATTGGCTGGGGGTGCGTTCACTCATCGTCGATCTCTCCTCGTTTCGGCCGCATCCCGTACACCGTGCCACCCGAACTCGTCGTGTGAAGCCGAGGCTATCCCAGGTGACCGAATGCCGAATTACGCGGCCTTCCAGCCCGGCACGTACGGCTCGGGTCGGCCTGTGTCGTGGCGGTTGCGAGAGTGGTTCGAGTGGGAGGTGAGGTTTTGGGGTGCGCTGGCCGGTCGGTTGGGGGCCGACAGCACTACTGGATTGTTCGGTAAATGTTAGTATTCCGTCCGGGACAGATTTAGCTTCACCTGTGCGCCTTTCTGGTAACTGGAACAACCAGAAAGGCGCACAGACGCTCCCCCACCGGCGGGCGCCGAGGCACGCCGGTAAAGCGCGTTCCCCCGCGGACGAATTCACCGGGCCAAGCCCCTCCCCGATGGAGCTCGACGCTCCCCTTGGGAAGCCCGGTCATCGAGATCCGCCGCACATATCGGCGACTCCCCCGTGGCTGTTGGATAGTCGTCGAGGTGGCACGGTGAGGTTCTTGCGAAAACCGACCCCTCAGCTGCACCGGAAACGCGGACCCGATTCGGACTTTCCGGGCGTTCCGTCTGTGACAGATGTTACTGTTGTGGCGTGCCGGGTCAGGAGAACACTGAATTCGCGGGTCGCGAGCAAAAAGTGCCATTTCCCAAGCCGGAGCGCGACATCGACCTCTACCGCCGGTCGATCGCGACGCTCCAGGCGGCGCTCCCCCACGGCTGGACGTTGACGTCCGGTAAGTCCCGCTCGCTCCCCGACGCCCCGGAACGCCTCCTCGTGGGTGCGCCGAACGGCGAGGTAGCCTCCTTCTCGGTCATCCCCGCTCGCGGTGTGCTGGCTGGGGACGCGGCCAGATTTGCAGACAGCCTTTCCGATTCTGATCGCGGATTCGTTTGCGCGCGTTATCTTTCCGATCCGGTTCGGCGTCAACTCGATGCGCGGGGCCTCTCCTATGCGGATGCCACAGGAAATACCTCGCTGTCTGCCGACCGGCCGGCAATCTGGGTACGTGATCGTGGTGCCGACGCCGACCCCTGGCGCGGTCCCGGCCGGCCCGCGGCCCAGTTGACCGGTGACCCGGCCGCCCGGGTGGTGCGGGCGCTCGCCGACCACTCCGGTCAACTCACCGTCCCTCAACTCGTCCGGCTCTCCGGGGCCTCGACTGGAGCCACCTATCGAGTCGTCGAAACGCTCGAAGAACGCGATCTACTGGAGCGACTCCCCCGCGGACCCGTGACGAGGGTGCGGTGGCAGCACATGTTGCGTGCCTGGAGCAGCGACGCCAGTTTCAAGGACTCCCCCACTGTCGGTTACTTCGCCCCCGAAGGCGTCGCCTCCGTCCTCGCCGGTCTCGCAAAGCACGCAGATCAGCTGTATGCAGTTACGGGCTCGGTCGCTGCGGCAGCATTCGTCGACTACGCACCGGCGCACCAGGTGCAGATCTATGCCGATCACGGCGAGGCCCTCGCCAAGGCCCTCCACTTGCGCCCCGTCGACGAAGGCGCCAACGTCCTCATCGCCACTCCCCGGTCAGCTGCCGTGTTCGAGCGCACGCTGTTCCGCGAGAACGTTCGCTTGGTGGCCCCGACGCAGGCCTTCGCCGACTTGCTTGCCGGAACCGGGCGTCATCCCCAAGAGGCTGAGCATCTCCTCAGCTGGCTCGCCGACCACGAGAGCGAATGGCGAACCCCACTCGCCCCACACACTCCTTTGTGACTGCGACCGCCCAAATAATTGAGGAAAGTGGTCGATACGAGCGACACGCCGCCGCCACGCCGCGCGTGATGGCGGGCACAGGCCCCTCCGAGTAGCAGGATGTACATCTTGTGGCCGCGACGAGCGCGTCGGAACGGCCAGGCGGAATTCACAATCCGTTCGCACACGAATAGGGGTACTTGCATGTCCATGGGAGTCGGGCTCAGGATCGGCAGTGTCGTGTCCACAGCGGTGGTCGCGTCGAACGACCCGGGGTCACCGGATCCTGTCGTGATCGTCAGGGACACCGTCCTGCACATGTGCCCAGACGGCACCGCGATCCTCGGTGGTTCGGCACCACAGACCCTCGGTCGGACGCACACCGTGTCGGGATTCCTTCCTCGGGTCGGTGACCCTGCCGGCGTCGCGCTGGGTGACGGCACCCGTTACCGGGCCGAAGACTTGGTCGCGGGCGCCATGCGCTGCCTGCTCCGGGAGTGTGAACCACTGCCCGACCACGGTGGGCGAACCGGCGGCGCTCCCGACATCATGGCGTCGTACCCCACTCGGTGGGACTCGACTGCAGTTGCCGCCCTCCGCGACGCCCTGGACTACGCCGACATGTCGTACCTGTCCTTGGTATCGGACGCCGAAGCCGCGGCCGCCTGGTTCGAATCCGAAATTGCCGAACGTCCCGGACAATTGGTCGGTATTTATCATGTCGACGACACTGGTGCGACGGTTGCGTTGATCCGTTCAGGAGTCGAGGCGGGAAAGGCCTTCCGCTTCGCGTCGGGGGGAACTCCCTCCGCCCAGATCGCCACCGCACTCGGTGCGTTCGGGTGGCTTCCGAGCAACCTCGACGCGGTCGTGGTCACCGGTGACGGGCTGATTGCGCGGGATGCAGCAGCGATTCGAGGCTTCGCGACCACGGTGAGCGAGAAGTTCGACGTGCGGTGTGTGGTCGGCCCCGGCCCCGAACAGACAGCTGCCCTCGGCGCTGCTATTCGCGCGGCGGGCTTCAATCCGACGACGCACCGGGTCACCCCGATCGGCCTCCCGCCCTCTTACGACGTCACCGAGGTGATCGACGCCGTTGTCGGCGAGCCTTTGCCCGCAGCGGCCGAGACGCCGAGAGGATCCGCGGCGCGCACAACAGACCCCGCATCTGCCGCGGCAGTGGGTGCCTCCCCTGCGCGTGCCACGGGTGCAACGGCGGTCGCGACACCGCCGGAACCGCGCGCCGTCGCGCAGGACGCGCCCATTGCCGGCTCCGACACCCGCAGTTCCTGGTTGGTCGCAGCGGTAGTCGGCTTGGCGCTCGTGCTGGTCGCCATCGTCTTCGTCCTGTTCGTCCTGTGACAGCCGACCTGCTCTCCGCCTAGAGGTCTTACGGACTGGGTGTGTTCGGTCGGGACTTGCGCTGGTGGCGGCGACGGCTGTTGTCGCCTACCCGCGCGGGATCGCCAGTTCGCGAAATTCCGCGTTTCCGTCCCGGCCCGATTCATCATCGAAAGATGACGGCGCAGGTGGCCACGGCGTTCGGCCGCGGGGTACCCGACCGCATAACCTGTTCCGGTGAGCGAATCAGGCAACTCCCGTGAGTGGTCGCGTCCCGAGGGGCCACTCCCCGATCTCCTCGTACGCGACGATCGGTTGAAGCTGTTCTCCTTCGCCACCGCCGAGAAACGCGTCGAGTATCTGTGGGTGCTCCGGGCATTCGACCATGCCCGCGCCAATTACGTCGTGCTCCTGCATGCCGCAGAGGTGGCCACCATCCTCGGCCGCATCGCCGCCGACGACGCGTCCGGGCAGCTCTCCCCTGCCGAGGTCACTCCCCTGCTCGAGCAACTCCACGTATGGGAGGTTCTCGAACGCAGCTACGACGGAACGCGGGCCGCCAGCCTCGCCGAGTACCGAAATCGGCACTTCGTCTACCAATTCAGCCAGGCCGGTTACCAAGTGTTCCGGGCCGTCGAGGACGTCCTCGCCGCCCGCCTCGACGACGCCTCACTCTCCCGGCTCGCTCTACCCGAACTGCTGGCGGACATGAAGGAACTCGCTGCCGCCAACAAGGCCGCCGACAACGACGTGATTTTCCGGAAACTCAGTCGCCTCGACACCACGCTGTCCGACATGGCCACCCGTGCCGCTCACTTCTATCTCACACTCGGCGATCTGGTGCGCACCACCGAAATCACGCCCGAAACATTCCTGTCCCACAAAGATGCGCTCCTCACCCACATGCGCGAGTTCAGTTCCGACTTGTCCCGCTACGCACCGAAACTGGCCGAAGCGATCAGAGAGGTCGAGGACACCGGGATCGACGACCTCCTCCGGAGGGCCGCGATGAGCGACGAGCGGGTATTCCTGCCGCCCGCCGAGCGGGAAGCCGACTGGCGAGCACGATGGAACGGCCTCACACACTGGTTTCTGCCACCGGAGTCCGGGCCGAGTGAGTCGGAACGACTCCGCGAAGGGACCATGAGCGCTATCGCCGCCGTGCTGTCGCTGCTACGCCGGGTCACCGAGACGCGGCGGGGAGGCGTCAGCCGGGAAAGCCAGCTGCGGCACCTCGCCGCTTGGTTCGCTGCCACTCCCTCCGAGGAAGCGGCGCACGCGCTGTTCCGCTCCGTGTTCGACCTCGGCCGCCCCCGCCATCTGTCCATGGTGCATCCGGACGCCGATATCATTCCCGACTCGCGGTCGTGGTGCGAGGCACCGCCCGTCGAGATCTCCCGCACGCTCGCCGAGACGGGACGTGCGCCCTCCCCCGGCGCCCCCGCCCGTGTCCAGCGGAACGACGCCGGCATCAGACGGTTACGAGAAGAGCAGCTGGCCGGTCAGCGGGCCCGAGCCTCGGCGGCGAAATCGCTCGCGTCGGGAGGAGTGCACGAACGGGTGCTCGACAACGCGGAAACCGATGTTCTTCTCAGCCTGCTCGACGCTGCGTTGACGGCTCGTGTCCCCGTGAGCGGGAGAGTCGGCGGCGCGTCCGGATCCGGTAACGGGGTGAAACTCACGCTGACTCCCCATTCGGAATCGACGGTGGTACACACGGCCCGCGGCCGGCTCCACCTCGACGGACTGCGGGTGACGGTCCAGTGAGGGCACGGGAGATACCTCCGCTCGCACTCGACTCCTACCAGCGGGCGGCCCGCATCATTCTGTCCAATCATCTGGTGACACAGACCTACCCGGATCGGATCGCGCTTCCGCTGCTCCGCCGGTGGGCCACCGAGTTACGCGATGACCTGCTCGATCTGTTCGGATATCGACTCGAAGTCACCGAAACGACCGCGCGGTTGTTCACCATTGCCGATCGACTCGACGCCGGGGCCCCGGCCAAGACCGCGACGGATCGAACGTTCGACCGGTACCGCTATGCATACCTTGCACTGGCACTGGCCGCGCTGGGGCGGGCGGGCAATCAGATCACCCTGTCCGAACTTGCAGACCACGTGGCCGCCTCCGCGGCGCAGGTCGAGGGCATCGAACTCGCCACCGAGCGGGCCGCCGACCGGGACGCCTTCGTCGACGCGGTCGGCTGGCTCGCGACCCGGGGCGCGATAGCGCTGGCCGACGGTGACGCGGGTAGCTGGGCAGCCAATCCCGATGCGGGTGAGGCGCTGTACGACATCGACCGCTCGGTGGTCATCGCCTTGTTCCGGCCGTCCCGCGCTCTCCAGCATCTCCGGTCGGTCCGTGAACTTCTTTCCGGGCGCGGCGGCGACTCCGATCCCGCGGCGTTCGACCGCGCCGTCGACACCAAGGAAGTAGCTCGGCGCGTCCGACGCGCCCTCATCGAGCGTCCCGTCGTCTACGCGGCCGAACTCGAGGAGGACGAACAATTGCAGCTCGCCCTCCCTCGAACGGCAGCCGACGTCGAACTTCTCACCGGACTGGTCGCCGAAAGGCGGCGTGAGGGCGTCGCCATGATCGACTCCTCGGGACGTCTGTCCGACATCCGGTTTCCGGGCACCGGCACCGTCGCGCAGGTCGCGTTGTTGTTGGCGGGCGAACTCGCGGATCACCTGCTCGATCCCGACGGGGCCGAACCAGTGCAGCTGCCGGTGCCCGACCGACAGGCGACAGCTCTGATCGAGCAGTTGGACGGTGCCGTTCCCCTGTCCGGAATTTTCGACAGCCTGGCCACAGATGCCCCCGACAACGCGGCGCCGCTACCGGCCGCCGAACCGGTTGCGTATCCGTTCGTCGAGGACAGCCGGATTCGACTGACCATGGCGTCGCTGGTCGATCGATTCGGCAAGACGTTCGCTGCCGGGTGGCAGGCAGATCCCGAGGGTTTGGGACGTGCCGCAGTCGCACTGCTCGACCGCCTCAGCCTGGTCGCCGCCGTTCCCGGCGGGATTCTCGTACTACCGGCGCTGGCGCGGTATCGCGGAGTCGTGGTCAACATTCGCGACCGCACCCCCGAAATCGATCTGTTCCCCCATTCCTCGAACGACAGCAAGGACACCTTCGCATGACCAGCGCGCGCTTCCGGCCCACCCGTGCCGGAATCATCAACCTCTGGGACTACCGCGACCAGGAGTTCTCCTTCGCCGACGGACGATTGGTGTTGCGGGGACCCAACGGGTCGGGCAAGACCAAGGCGCTCGAAGTCCTGTTCCCGTTCGTCCTCGACGGCCGCATCGAACCGCGGCGCCTCAATCCATTTGCGGGTGAGGAGCGGACGATGAAGTCGAACCTTCTCTACCGTGGCCAGGACAGCGCGTATTCGTACGTGTGGATGGAGTTCTGTCGAGGGCCGAAGGATGATCCCGAGGCCGTGACGGTCGGTGTCGGCATGCGCGCGACGAGGTCCAACGACAAGGTCACCCGGTGGTATTTCGTCGCCGACGGTCGCGTCGGCGTCGACTTCTCCCTGCTCGGCGCAGACGATCGCCCGCTGACGAAGAAGCAGTTGGGCGAGCAGATCGGAACCGATTGTCTGACCGATCGGCCGGTGGACTATCGCGCTGCGATCGATGCACGCATGTTCGGCCTCGGCGCCGAGCGATACGACCAGTTGATCAACCTGATCCTCACCCTCCGGCGTCCACAGCTTGCCAAGAACCTCGATCCCAAGGGGTTGTCCCAGGCCTTGACCGACGGGCTGCGACCCCTCGACGAGCAACTGGTCCTCGAGGCTGCGCGCTCGTTCAGCGACATGGAAGAAGTCGGACGTGCCCTCGAAGGCCTCGCCGCGGCGGACGGGGCAACCCAACGGTTCATCGGTGTGTACACCAAATACCTGCGCCAGCAGGCGCGTTCGGATGTCGACCAGCTGGCCGGGCGACTCGACGCCGTCGAGAACGGGATTACCGCACTACGGGAGACTGCGGCCGAGCAGACCCGCAGCCGGGAAGCACGCGAAGCGGCCGAACAGGGCTTCATCGACGCCGAGCGGGCACTGGATCAGGCGACCGAAAACCTCGACGCCCTCAAGCGTTCCACCGCCTACGAGGGACGCACACAACTCGACGATCTCGCCCAAGCCGTGGCCACTCTCGAGAAGGCCACCGAGCAACAGGTCGACAAGGCGGCCAAAGCGCGGGCCACGCTGTCGCAGCGCACCGAGGAAGCCGAACGGGCAGACGCCGCTGTCGCGAAACTGGTGGAGGCGCTCGCGCGCGCCGAGGACGAACTGCACGTCGCTGCCGAGGACGCCGGCATCACGTGGACCCCACTGCCCGCCGGTGCCCGCTCCGACCAGCTGACTGCTGCGCTGCACGGGCACGCCGCGGAGCGGGACGGCGACGTGCGGGCCGTGCGGGCCGCGTTGAGCACGGTCGAGAAAGCCGCCACCGAACGAACCCGCGCCGACGCCGCAGCGCGTCGCAGTCGCGAGCAACTCGAGCAGGCCAGGGCCGCGGTCCTCGAAGCCGAAGCGGCTGTCGAGCTCGCACGCAGCGAAACCGCTGTCGCCCTGCGGTCCTGGTGGGTCGAACATGCGCCGCTCTACACGTCCCTCGGAGTGCCCGCATCGCTGTTCGACGCACTCGACGCTGCGCTGCACCGAGTCGGCGACGACGACGCACCCACCTTGGCCGAAGTGCTCACCGCACATACCGCCGACGGCGTCGAGTCGCTCCAATTCCGTCGTCGGCGCGCGGAATCGGACATTGCGACCCTGACCGAACGGATCAGCGACCTGCGGGCCAACCGTGCGGAGGTTGCCGCCGAGCACGACGACGCCCCGGCGCCCTTCGCGGCCCGAACGGGGTCGCGGAAGGACTTGCCCGGCGCACCACTGTGGCGTCTGGTCCGCTTCCGCGACAACGTGGAGGCCGCAGTCGCGACCGGCGTCGAGTCCGCGCTACAGGCCGCCAACCTCCTCGACGGGTGGATCTTCGGCGGCGACGGACCGCTGCCGGATACCGAGTCCGAGCAATTTCTGCTGCCACTACCGACGGGCGATCGCCCAAACGGTCCCACCCTGGCCGACGTCCTCGAGGTCGAGCCCGACACCGGCGTCCCCGCCGATCGCGTGCAGGCCGTCCTCGAGTCCATCGCCTGGGTGCCCGACAGCACCTCGGTGTCCGGCACAACGGTCGCCGTCGATGGTGCGGGCGGGTATCGACAAGGCGTACAACAGGGTTCGCATGCCAAGGGCGACGCGGAGTATATCGGCGCGACGGCACGTGCGCGCAGGCGTGCGGCCCGCATCGCCGAACTCGATCGGACCATCGACGAGTCCGAGGCAGCGCTGACCGACGCCCGCACCGCCGAGGCGGAGGCCGTCGCGCTGTCCGCGCAGGTCGCCACGACCAGCCGGTCACTGCCCCGCACCGCATCGGTTCTCCGCGCACTCAAATCGGTGACCGAGAATGCGGGGATGCTCCGCTCACGCACCGAGGCGTCTGCGGCGGCGGATCGTGATCTCGATCAGGCCATCGCCGACCTGTCGGGCAAAGAGAAGCAGCTGCGCACCGCGGCCGTCACCCACCGAACTCCACACGTGGCACGCGAGATCGACTCACTGGCCGCAGCCATCCGGCACTTCGAGAAGCAGGGCGAGCTGGTATTGCGCTGTCGGCGTGAGCATCTCAAGGAACTCGAGCACACCCGGGAAACGCACGAGCGGCTCGCGGAAGCACGCGGCAACGCGGAGGAGTTCGCCGAGGAGGCGGCCATCGCCGAAGAGAGTCTCGCAACACAGGTCCAACGGCTGGACACCCTTCGCGAGAGCCTCGGCGCCAGCGCCGAACACATCGATGCTCAACTCGAGGAAGCGCATGCCCGGATCGAGGCGTGCAAGCAGCGGCAGCGGGAGGCCCGCAAAGCGGACAAGGATGCGGGAGAGGCGATCGGCAAAGCGGAGGGCGCCTACGCGGCGGCAGTCGCCACCCTGCGCATCGCGCTCACCGAAACCCACAACGATGCGGCGCGCCTGGCCCCGTACGCACGACGCGACCTCCTCGAACTACTCGGCGTCGACACCGACCACGTATGGCCGGCGAGTCCTGCGGCCTGGATGAACGCGGATCAGCTCGTCTACCGAATTCAGAACGCGGACAGCACAGCACAGGTCTTGCCCGCCGAGGTGCTCGCCCTGTACAGCGCGCTGGACTCGGCCACCGACGCGGTGCGAGTAAGCGAGGCGGCACGCAAGTCCACCCGCACCGCGCTCACCACAGCCCTGCAGGACTTCGACGCCGGCCTCGCATCCGCGGGTCAGGACTACCGCGTGCAATGGGATGCACCCGACGGGCTCACCGTGGTACAGGTGCAAGACGATCAGGGTTACTCGTCGGTGGGTGCGTTCGCGTCCCGCATCGCCGCTGCCCGGGCTGATCAGGAACTGCTCCTCACCGACTCGGAACGGCGCATACTCGAGGACGCCCTGCTCACCGGACTCGCTCAGCAGATCCACGAACGCACCGTCGACGCCCGCGACCTGATCGCGCGAATGGGTTCGGAGATGCGGGAGCGGCGGATGTCTTCCGGTAACACGATCGGCGTGCACTGGGTTCTCGCGGACAACCTCGACGACAACGCCCGCGCCATCTCGAAGCTGCTCGATCGCGACGCGTCCGCGCTGAGTCCGGACGATCTCGCTGCCATGCGTGCACATTTCGCAGCCCAGATTCGCATCGCCCGGGCCGCGCACCCCGAACGCTCGTACCCCGAGATCCTCGCCTCCGCACTCGACTACCGCAGATGGCGGGTGTTCTCCTTCACCCTCGTCGGCGGAGACGGCAGCGAAGACCGCCTCACCGTCGCCCGCCACAGTGCACTGTCCGGCGGTGAACAGTCGGTGTCGCTCCACCTGCCACTGTTCGCGGCCGCCCACGTGATGCTCGACTCCGCTGATCCACACGCACCGCGACTTCTCGCCCTGGACGAGGCCTTCGCCGGCGTCGACGACAACGGTCGGGGTGAACTCCTCGGTTTGAGCGTCCAATTCGACCTCGACCTGTTCATGACCGGGTACGACCTCTGGATCACCTACGCCGGGGTCCCGGGGTGTGCACACTACGACCTCGCGCACTCGACGGCGGAACACAGCGTCAGCGCCGCACTGCTGGTATGGGCAGACGGCGAACTGCTCGCCGAACACGACGGCACCGATCTGGCGCGGGCACTCGGATCACCCCTGCGTCGACGAGTGCCCTCCCCCGTCGAGGGCGGGCTCGAATTCGCCGAGGTGTGACTACCGGGAGCCGTGAGTACTTCTTAACCTCGGTTGGTTAAGAAGTACTCACGGGTGGAGTCGGACGCCGAGCAGCGCGTCGACCGCTGCAGCGAATTGGCGCGGGGCATCGGTGTCGGAACCGCCGTGATCGAGCGCGCGGCGGGCCCAGCCGTCGAGTGCGTCGAGCGCCTTGGGGGTGTCGAGGTCGTCGGCGAGATGCTGACGCAGCCGGGCGATCGTGTCCGTCGCCGACTGCGCCGACTCGAGGGCGGCGGCGTCCTTCCACAGCTTCAGCCGGGTGTGCGCGTCGGCGAGCACCTGCTCGGTCCACGGACGGTCCTGCCGGTAGTGCCCCGACAGCAGTCCGAGCCGGATGGCAGCGGGGTCGACGCCTTCGCCCCGCAGCTTCGACACGAACACGAGGTTGCCACGGCTCTTCGACATCTTCTCGCCGTCGAGACCGATCATCCCGGTGTGCACGTAGTGGCGTGCGAAGCGACGGTCGCCGGTCACGGATTCGGCATGTGCAGCCGAGTACTCGTGGTGCGGAAAGATCAGGTCACTGCCTCCGCCCTGCACGTCGAAGCCCGAGCCGATGCGATTGAGGGCGATAGCTGAACACTCGATGTGCCAGCCGGGACGGCCCTGCCCGAACGGTGCCGGCCACGACGGTTCGCCGGGGCGGGCGGCACGCCACACCAGGGCGTCGAGGGGGTCTTCCTTGCCGGGGCGGTCGGGGTCTCCCCCGCGCTCGGCGAAGAATTTCTCCATCGTCTCGCGGTCGTATCCGGACTCGTAACCGAACTGCTCGGTGGCACCGGTGCGGAAGTACACATCGGGGAACTCTGCGTCGTCAACGATGTACGCGGCACCGGAGGCGAGGAATTTCTCGACGAGTTCCACCACTTCGTTGACGGATTCGACCGCGCCGATGTAGTCGCGGGGCGGGATGACCCGTAGGGCCTCCATGTCCTCGCGGAAGAGCGCCGTCTCCCGCATGCCGAGGACGACCCAGTCTTCGCCGTCACGGGCGGCGCGCTCGAACAGCGGGTCGTCGACATCGGTAACGTTCTGGACGTAATGCACCTCGTGCCCGGCGTCACGCCACAGCCGGTTGACCAGATCGAATGTCAGGTAGGTGGCGGCGTGGCCGAGGTGGGTGGCGTCGTAGGGAGTGATACCGCACACGTACATGGTCGCCGTGCGCCCCGGGGTGACCGGTCGAACCTGCCGGTCAGCGGTATCGAACAACCGCAGAGGGGGACCCTGGCCAGGGACGGACGGGACAGCGGTATCGGACCAAGACTGCATGCTTGCGAGCCTAGTGGACCGGCGTCACCGCCCTCGAGGGAGCCGCCGCCCGTCGCCGGGAACCCGGATTCCTGGGTCGTGCACGAACGTCTCAGAATGCGGGCCACGGGATCGGCCGGTGCCCGTTGGGACGCGGCATCACGGGGGCGTCGAGCAGGTCGACCGCCCGTTCGTAGAGCGCCGCGACCTCGGCGGAGGTGATGTGCTCCGCGAGCCGCGCACCGAAGTCGCCCTCGAGCGCGGGTATCAATTCGGCGATGTCGACCACCAGGGCACCCGGCACCTGCGTCCCCGCCCACCCCCACAGCACGGTCCGTAATTTGTTCTCCCTGTGCAGGCAGATGCCGTGGTCGACTCCGTACACGGAACCGTCGAGTCCTTCGAGCGCATGCCCACCCTTGCGGTCGGCGTTGTTGATGAGTACGTCGAGGACAGCCATGCGCTGCAGCCGGGGGTCGTCGGCGTGGATGAGGGCCACCGGCTCGCCATCCATGTCGCTGGCGCGAAGAATTTCGAACCAACCGTCCGGCACCGCGCCGGGCGCGCAGATGTCGACCAGATCAAGTCCGGGCCGATCGTCTCCGTGGCGGTCGGCCGTGTCCACCCATTGCTGCACCATCCCCCGTCCGAATGGACCGTCCCGAAGGAGAGTGCGCGGAATCACACCCCATCCGAGCTGTTCGGACACCAGATACGACGCGTACTCCCTGCCGGCGAGGGTTCCGTCGGGGAAGTCCCACAGCGGCCGCTCCCCGCGAATCGGTTTGTACACACACCGGACCGCGGTCTCACCGATCACCGCATCACAGACCAATGTCGCGTTACTGGCGTGGGTGATCTGGCCGATGAGGGTCAGTTCGCCGAACTCCAGAGGGTCCGACTCCTCGGCGGGCAACTGTCAGTCCTCCTCGTCCGTTTCCGGGGTGAGGCCGAAGCTGTGGCCGCGGCGGTATCCGTTGGTGCGGATACAGATGTGCCCCTCCGGCGCGAGCGGCTCCCCGCACAGCGGGCACGGCGCCCGGCCGGCGGCGATGACTCGTTCGGAACGCAGCGAGAAGTCCCTGGCCTGCAACGGGGTGAGAAAGACCCGTACGGCATCCGGGCCGTCCTCGGAGTCGTCGAGAACGACGGACTCGTCGAACTCGGTCTCGGTGACGGCCAGCAGCTCCACGACGACGGCTCCGGCGTCCGCGTCCCAGCCCAGGCCCATGGTTCCGACCCGGAATTCGGCGTCGATGGGGGTGACGAGCGGGCTCGCGTCATCGAGTTCGGCGCCCTGCGGTGGTACTTCCGTACCGAACCGGCGGTGTACTTCCTCGAGCAGGAGTCCCATCCGATCCGCGAGTACCTGAACCTGCTGCTTCTCCAACAACACGCTGACGACACGTGTCTCGTGAACCGCCTGGAGATAGAACGTCCTGTCGCCGGGCTCACCCACCGTTCCCGCAATGAACCGGTCAGGAGTGCGGAATACGTGAATTGCGCGTGACATTGCACCTCCTTCAGCTGGAGCCGGGCCCTTCTGCGGCGCTGCCCACTCGTTGATCCGTCTGGGACTCTTCCTAGCAGCGTGCCCCGTTCATTATCCGTCAATCGTTACAGGCGAACCTCCCCGCCGGGGACCGACCCCGAAACTTCGGCGGCGGCACCGTCCCCCGACGCCGGTGGAGTGTTGACCGCCGACAGGTCGTGGCCGGTGTCGTTCATCTTGAGCACATACGGCCGGGTGGAGGTGTAGCGGACGACGCTGATCGACGCGGGTTCGGCGACGATCCGCTGGAAGCCGTCGAGATGGGAGCCGAGCGCATCCGCGAGCACCGCCTTGATCACGTCACCGTGCGAGCATGCCACCCACACCACGTCCCGGCCGTGCCGTTCCGCGAGCCGGGCATCGTGCTCACGGATGGCTGCGACTGCCCGGGCCTGCACCTGGGCGAGGCCCTCGCCGCCCGGAAACACCGCGGCGGACGCATGTTGCTGGACGACCTTCCACAGCGGCTCCTCCAGCAGGGCCTTCAGTTCACGGCCGGTCCAGTCGCCGTAGTCGACCTCGACGAGCCGGTGTTCGACCACCGGGGTGAGCCCCCGCGCCCGCGCGAGTGGCTGCACCGTCTGCTCACACCGCAACAACGGTGAGTGCACGATTTCCTCGATCACGACGTCCGCGAGCCGGGCGACAACCGCCTCTGCCTGCTCCCGGCCGTGGTCGTCGAGTTCGACTCCCGGCGACCGGCCGGCGAGCGTGCGTGCAGTGTTGGAGGTCGACCGCCCATGGCGCAGCAGGACAACAGTCATTGGCCCAGCCTAGTGTCGCGCACCCGCCGGCCGCCCGATCTCAGGTTGCCGACACGACACCGGTTGCCAGGAGTGACAGCACCACGACGCCGAGAATGATCCGGTAGCCGACGAACCAGTACATCGAGTGGTCGACGACGAAGCGGAGCAACCACGCGATCGAGGCGTACCCGATGGCGAAGGCGATCAGCGTCGCAACGAGCAACTGGGCACCGCTCGCGTTGAGGCCCTCCCCCGCGGGCTCGAAGGCGTCGGGGAGGCTGAACAGACCCGATGCGACCACGGCCGGAATAGCCAGCAGGAACGAATAGCGTGCCGCGGCTTCTCGGGTCAGTCCGAGGAACAGGCCCGCGCTGATCGTGCCGCCGGACCGCGAGACGCCGGGAATCAACGCGAGTGCCTGGGCCGAACCCATGATGATGCCGTCCTTGGCGCGAAGGTCCTCGACCGGACGGACCTTGCGTCCGTAGTACTCCGCCGCTGCGATGACGAGCGCGAAGACGATCAACATGGTGGCGATCAGCCAGAGATTGCGTGCCCCGGTGCGGATCTGATCCTTGAAGAGGAAGCCGAGAATTCCGACCGGAAGGGTGCCGATGATCACGTACCAGCCCATCCGGTAATCGAGGTCACCTCGATGCTCGGGATGCAGCAATCCGCGAAACCACGCGACGACGATCCGGCCGATGTCTCGGGCGAAGTAGATGAGAACGGCCGCCTCGGTGCCGAGCTGGGTGACGGCGGTGAAGGAGGCGCCTGCGTCGTCACCGAAGAAGACCTCGGACACGATCCGCAGATGGCCGGACGAGGAGATGGGCAGAAACTCCGTCAACCCCTGGACGACTCCGAGGACGATCGCCTGGAGCCACGACATCGCCTCCCCCATCACTCACCCGTCCCGAGGTGAAACACACCGGCCCGCGAGGCCTCGAATCTGCTGTCAGGACGCCAATTTCCCATGTCGCGTTCGTCATTCACCGGCGCCACGGTACCGGGAGGCCCCGGTCGCAGCAGAATCCGGCGTGGCAGGACGGCCGGTTCCGCGCGACACCACTACTCTGCTCCTGTGGTGGCCCGTCCCGGGTGGCAGTCGCCGTCCGGGGAAACAGCACGAGACGCAGGCGGTTATGGAACAGAGATCGGTCGGAGCAAGTGGTCTGCGGGTGTCACGCCTCGGCCTGGGCACACTCACCTGGGGACGCGACACCGACGGCGACGAAGCCGCCGCGCAGATCGCGGCCTTCGTCGATGCCGGCGGCACCCTCGTAGACACCTCGCCCGCCTACGGTGACGGTGCAGCGCAGCGCATTCTGGCGGAACTGCTCGACGACGTGGTACCCCGAACCGAACTCGTCCTGAGTTCGAGTGCCGGCATCAACCCGCACGGCCCCTTGCGGGTCGACTGCTCGCGCCGAGGGCTGCTCGCTCAACTCGATGCCACCCTCCGCGAACTCGGAACCGACTACCTCGACATGTGGCAGGTCGCCACCTGGGATCCGTTCACCCCGGTCGACGAGGTGGCCGCGACACTGGATTTCGCGGTCTCGAGTGGCCGCGTCCGGTATGTCGGCGCCCGCGGCTACCTCGGGTGGCAGCTGGCCACCGCTGCGGGAGCCTCTCGCGGTACCACCCTCGTCGCCACGCAGGTGGAGTACTCCCTGCTCGCGCGCGGGGTCGAAGAGGAACTTCTTCCTGCCGCCGCACATCACGGGATCGGGGTGTTCGCGGCGGTGCCCCTTGCGGGCGGCGTCCTGACCGGCAAATACCGAAACGGGATTCCCGTCGACTCCCGCGGGGCCGACGACGCGCACTCCCAGGACGTGCAGAACTACCTCACCGACTCCTCGGTCGGTGTCGTCGATGCCGTCGTCACCGCCGCGGACGGGCTCGGAACCTCACCGCTTGCGGTCGCGCTCGCCTGGGCACGGGACCGTCCCGGTGTCGCGAGCGCCGTAGTCGGCGCCCGGGACATCGCCCAGCTGACCGGTGTCCTCGTCGCCGAGGAACTCGAATTGCCGCCCGCCATCTCGGCGGCTCTCGACGACGTCAGCGCCTGAGGGGCCGTGGGGCGCTCTCCGTGCGAATGCCGCGATAAAGCAGGCCAGGCTAACCTGGTGCTCAACGGTCGACGTCGTAGATGCAGGAGAGCTCATGACCACGCTGAACGAGGCCGACGCGGCCGATCGCCGAGCGGTCGGTTTCGCCGAGCGCATCAAGGACGGCACGGACTCCGCTCACCGCGAGACCGAACAGTCCCGGTTCGTCGGAGCGTTACTCGCCGGAGAGTTGACTTCGGACGGCTACGCCGAACTGCTTGCGCAGACCTATCTCGTCTACCGCGAATTGGAAGACGCCGGACGCACCCACACGGATGATCCGGTGGCCTCACCGTTTCTGTCCGAGAAGCTGATACGCGTACCGGCCCTGGAAGCGGATTTGGCCTACCTGCGCGGTTCGTCGTGGCGCGACACCGTGTCCCCGCTCGCCGCCACCACCCGGTACCTCGAGCGGCTGCGTGAGGTGGCGTACGACTGGCCCGCCGGTTTCGTTGCGCACCACTACATTCGGTACATGGGCGATCTGTCCGGTGGTCAGATCATTCGCCGGATGCTCGAACGAGCATATGGATACACCGAGAACGGCCTGCGGTTCTACATCTTCGAGGAGATCCCGAAACCGAAACTGTTCAAGGATGCGTACCGCGCGAAACTCGACGCCGCCCCGTTGTCCGCGGCCGATCAGCAACGGGTGATCGACGAGGTGAACCTCGCGTATCGACTCAACGGTGACCTGTTCGCCGATCTCGAAGCCGACATCGACAGCTACCTCGCGCGGTGAGGCCCGTGGTCCGCACGTGCACTCTCCGATCAGTTCTCGCAGTACTGGCAGTAATGCTCGTCGCCGCCGTCGGCGCTTCCTCGTGCACATCCGCGACCGGTGACGGTGGGACGGGCCCACGCGGCGCGCACACCGCGGTGCTGGACGATCTCGATCCGCAACCTGTCGCGTCGACGGCCGCACCGGTGCTGCCCACCACGGTCCGCAGCTTCGACGGCGTGGACGTCACGATCGACGACGTGAGCCGTATCGTGACCGCCGACCGCTACGGCACTCTGACGGAGACGGTCTTCGCTCTCGGGCTTGGGGACAACGTGGTCGGCCGCGACATCGCAGCCGAGTTCCCCGCCGCCGCCGATGTGCCGGTGGTGACGCCGGGCGGCCAGTCACTCAGCGCCGAGGCAATACTCGATCTCGCGCCGACGGTCATTCTCACCGACACCAGCATCGGACCGAAAGGCGTTCAGGATCAATTGCGCGCGGCGGGCGTTCCGGTGGTCTACTTCGACCCGACGCGCACCCTCGCCGGCGTGTCACCGCAGATCATCGCGGTGGCGAACGCGCTCGGTGTGCCCGAGCGCGGAGCCGAACTCGCTGCCCGCACCGACGACGAGATCGCAGCGGCCCGCAGCCGGGCGCCCGACGGTGAGAATCCGTTGAAGATCGCGTTCCTCTATCTGCGCGGCACCGCGATCACCATGATCGGCGGACGGGGATCCGGAGCCGACTCGTTGATCGAGGCTCTCGGAGCCGTCGACGCAGGCACGGCCTCCGGAATCACCCAGCAGTTCGCGCCCATCACCAGCGAGGCCCTCATCGCCGCAGCACCCGATGTGATCCTGATGATGACGGGTGGCCTCGAATCGATCGGGGGGATCGACGGACTCGCGAAGATTCCCGGTGTCGCGCAGACCCCGGCAGGAAAGAACCAGCGTGTCGTCGACATGGAGGACGGGGTGCTTCTCAGCTTCGGACCCAACACCGGTCGTGTGCTGGACGCCTTGGCGGACGCCGTCTATCAGCCGGCCGATCGATGAGCCTCGGCACCGTCACACCAGCTCAGGCTTCTTCTCGAACACGCACCGGCATCGTGCTGGCCGGGTTGCTGATCGCGCTCGCGGTCGCCGCAGTGTTCTCCGCGTGCATCGGCCAGGTGCCCACCGGACCGGGCGAGGTGCTCGGCAGCATCGCGCACCGCGTAGGACTCGACCTGGGTCCCCTCCCCGCACATCCCAGCGGTGAGGTCACGCTGTGGGAGGTCCGCTTCCCCCGGGTCGTCCTCGCGATCCTCGTCGGCGCGGCTCTCGGCTGCGCCGGTGCTCTCCTGCAGGGCGTCTTCGCCAACCCTCTGGCCGAGCCGGGCGTCATCGGGGTCTCCGCCGGGGCAGCCGTCGGTGCCAGTGCCGCCATCGTCGTCGGCGGGGCGTTCGCGGCCGGGTGGACCGTGGCCGCGTCCGCGTTCATCGCCGGACTCATCACGACTGTCGCCGTGTACGTCCTCGCCCGCCACGACGGCCGCACCGAGGTGGTCACCCTCGTACTCACAGGCGTCGCGGTCAATGCCTTCGCGGGCGGACTGATCGCCTTCTTCACCTTCATTGCCTCGCCGGCCGCCCGTGACCAGATCGTGTTCTGGCAGCTGGGAAGCCTCAACGGCGCCACGTGGAGCGCTGTCGCGGTAGTGGCGCCGATGACCGTCGCCGGTATCGCCGCGACCATGGTGATCGCGGCAAAACTCGACCTACTCTCGCTCGGTGAGAGCGCAGCGCGACATCTGGGACTCGACGTCGAGCGTTTGCGCCTGATCGCCGTCCTCATCGTCGCGCTACTGGTGTCGTCGAGCGTGGCCTTCACCGGGATCATTCTGTTCGTCGGCCTGGTGGTACCCCACCTCATGCGTATCGCCGTCGGTCCGGGGCACCGAGTGCTCATTCCGGCCAGCGCGTTGTGCGGGTCGCTGGTGCTCCTCCTCGCCGACCTGGGCGCCCGGTCCCTGGTGGCCAACGCGGACCTTCCCCTCGGCATGCTGACTGCTCTGGTCGGTGGACCGTTCTTCTTCTGGCTGCTCCGCCGTACCCGAGCCCGCCAGGGCGGTTGGGCGTGAGCCCCAGCCGTCTGCGGACGAGAATCCGGGAAGCTCTCGCGCAGAATTTCCTCCGCCGGACCGATCCGGTTCCGCAGGTACCCCGCCCGGGCGCGGTAACACTGTGCGCGGTCGACATCGACGTCCACCGCGGGGGACGACCCGTGCTGGACAAGGTGTCGGTGGACGTGCGCGTCGGTGAGGTACTCGTACTCGTCGGACCCAACGGCGCCGGCAAATCAACCCTCCTCGCGGCGCTGTCGGGCGATCAGAACGTGCAGTCGGGCTTCGTCCACCTCGACGACCGGGACGTCGACACGTGGACGCCCCTCCAGATGGCTCAGCGCCGCGCCGTACTCCCCCAGCAGAACACGGTGGGATTCTCGTTCACCGCACGCCAGGTCATCACGATGGGCCGGTCCCCGTGGGCCAGAACGTCCCGGTCGGACGAGGACGTCACCGCAGTCGCCGAGGCGATGAGAATCTGCGATGTCGAGCCCTTCGCCGATCGACCTTTCACCGCTCTCTCCGGCGGTGAGCGTGCTCGCGTCGCGCTGGCACGAGTGCTCGCTCAGCGCACCGAGACGATTCTGCTCGACGAACCGACCGCAGCGCTCGACCTCGGTCACCAGGAGACAGTGATGCGGCTTGCACGCGACCGTGCCCGCGCCGGCACCGCTGTGGTGGTGGTGCTGCACGACCTTGCGCTCGCCGCCGCCTATGCGGACCGGATCGTCGTGCTCGAGAACGGCCGCGTCGCCGCCGACGGCCCACCCCGGGAAGTGCTGGCCCCGGAGCTCCTCACCCGCGTCTACGGCCATCCGGTGGAGGTCATCGCGCACCCGGAAACCGGGACGCCCCTTGTCCTACCTCGACGTGACCGACGCTGAGGCCGTATGGGTGTCAGAGTCCGTCGATGACGGCGCCGAGGCGGCTCAGTACAGCGCGGACCGTTCTGCCGTCTTCCTGTCCGACGACAACCGAATCGGGGGCGGCTACCGCATCCCGCACCACCGCGACGATGGAGCGTTCGTCGGTCAGATCGATCTCGCGAATCGAGCGACGAGCCGTCGCGATGATGTCGTCCGGTGCCGGCACATCCGTCTCGACGTCCGCCCGGTACACCTCGACGAACAGGGTGCTCTTCCGTACCCGGAATGCATAGGAGTTCCCCTCTGCGGTGCGGCCGAAGCCGTGCGCGTGCGGGCCGACCGAGACGTCTTCGACGGTGAACGTCGGTGTTTCGGGTAGTTCCACGGTGTTCTCCTCGATGACCTCGTCCGGTTGTCGGGAACAACCGCACGTGGGGTCGATAGCCCCTACGGTATCGCCTCGCGACGCGCTGGGCACCGACCGCTTTGCCCGGTGTTTCGCGAATCAGGGATGCTTGGTGGACAGTTGTGCAGGTACGGACAGAAGAGAAACCCGAGGAGCAGCGCATGGGCAGACCTGGAGCGCGCGTCGTCGCGTCGTGCGTCGGAGCGGCATTTTTGCTGGTCACGGGCTGTTCTTCGAGCAACGACGAGGATCAGGCAGTCACCATCGCGCCGGCCAGTGCAGCTCAGTCACCCGCACAGGCCACGACGCCTGCCGGTGTCGTCCATCCGATCGGGCAACCTATCGAGTCGGTCACAATCGACCCCGACACGCGTACCGCCGTCGTCCTGGTCGGCGACCGGAGGGAAGTTCTTCTGTTCGCCGGCGGCGACCTCGGCGCCGCACCGCGTTCGATTCGGTTGAACGAGCCCGTGACCCAGGTGTCCCTCGCCCCCGGCGGAACTGCACTGCTCGCCATGAACGGCCAGGTGGGACGGCTGGACCTCCGATCCGCCGAGCTCGACTCCGTCCCTGCGGACGGGGACGTCCGGTCGGTGGCGCAGCTGCCCGACGGACGGCTGGCCGTAGGACTCGGCAATGGCGAAATTCACATCGCCGGCAGCGAGGGCGCCGAGTCACAGGTGATCGACGGATTGACCTCGGTAGATGCGCTGGCCGTTGTCGGCGAGTCGCTCACCGCACTCGACCGCGGTCAGACTTCCGTCACGGAAGTCGATATTCCGAAATCCTCCCTCGGTGCCGCTCTCCGCGCCGGTGAAGGTGCGACTCAACTCACCACCGATCACTTCGGTCGCATTCTGGTGACCGATACGGCCGGTGACGAGTTGCTGGCGTACACGACGGACACTCTGATGCTGCGCCAGCGGTTTCCGGCGGGCGATGCGCCCTACGGCGTCGCTTACGACGACGAGGCCAACCGGGCGTGGGTCACATCGACCGGTACGAACGAGGTGGTCGCTTATGACCTCGCCAGCGGTGTCGGGGTGGAAACCGCACGCTATCCCACGGTCCGCCAGCCCAACTCGATCGCGGTGGACACCGTCAGCGGTGATCTACTCATCGGTTCCGGCACGGGTGACGGGTTGCAGCAGATACCGACGAGGAGCTCATAGATGTCGTCGCATTCACGCCGTCTCCCCTCCGGCTGGGAAATCGAGTCCGAAGACTTCGAGTACGTGCCGCTGCGGTTGCCACCGGACGTCACCCGCGTCAGTGCGTCGATGAGACTCGCCATACAGGCGGAGTTCGGTGGCTGGGAGCTCTCGCGCGTGCGGCTGTACTCCGACGGCAGCCGGCGCGTGCTGCTCAAACGACGAAAGACCACCCACCATGTTCCCGACCCGGCTATCTAGGGAGATCCCGTTGTATCACCTGCTCCTGCGGCTGATGTTCCTCGTTCCCCCGGAGCGCATTCATCATCTGGCCTTCACGGCGATGCGCCTGGCCACAGGCGTCACCCCGCTCCGCCAGCTGGTCGGCAAGGTCCTCGTGGTCAATGATCCGGTGCTGAGGAACACCGTGTTCGGACTGGACTTCCCCGCCCCGCTGGGACTGGCCGCCGGCTTCGACAAAGACGCCACCGGTGTGGACGCGTGGGGTCCCCTCGGATTCGGTTTCGCCGAGGTGGGAACCGTGACGGCGCAGGCTCAGCCCGGCAACCCAGCTCCCCGCTTGTTCCGGCTGCCCGCCGACCGCGCCCTGATCAACCGAATGGGGTTCAACAACCACGGCGCAGGCAATGCCGCGAACCATCTCCGGCAGCGACGCGCGAGTGTTCCGATCGGGGCGAACATCGGCAAGACCAAGATCGTCGACACGGCTGAAGCGCCCGCCGACTACACAGCAAGTGCGCGGCTTCTCGGGCCCCTTGCCGATTTCTTGGTAGTCAACGTCAGTTCACCCAACACACCGGGACTACGCGACCTGCAAGCTGTCGAGTCGCTGCGGCCGTTGCTTCGCGCAGTTCAGGAGACCGTCAACGTTCCCGTCCTGGTGAAGATCGCCCCCGACCTGTCGGACGACGACGTCGACGCCGTCGCTGATCTCGCGGTCGAGTTGGGTCTCGCCGGAATCGTCGCCACCAACACCACCATCCGGCGTGACGGCCTGCGGACCCCGAAAGCCGAGGTCACCGCGATCGGGGCGGGCGGGCTGTCGGGCGCACCGGTCGCGGAACGGTCCCTCGAAGTGCTGCGCCGCTTGCACGCGCGGGTCGGCGATCGGCTGGTGCTGATCTCGGTGGGCGGGATCGAGACCACGGAGCAGGCCTGGGAACGCATCCTGGCCGGGGCCACGCTGGTCCAGGGGTATACGGGTTTCATCTACGGCGGACCGTTCTGGGCGCGCCGTATCCACAAGGGGTTGGCGCGCAAGGTCCGCGACGCCGGCTTCGACAGCATCGGGGACGCGGTGGGCGCGGGAGTAATCCGCTGATACGGGTGCCTCAACGACCGGTGGCCGGCGACTTCCGAGAGAAGTCGCCGGCAACCGATTTCCGACCTGCTGCTGTCTGACCTACTGCTCGTAGGTGCCGGTGATCCTCGCCCGGGCGATGGCGTGCGAGAACAGGTTGAATCCCAGAAATGCCGGAGTCGAATCCTCGCTCACGCCGTCGAGGGTGTCGACGTCCAGAGCGTGGACAGCGACGATGTAGCGGTGCGGGCCGTGCCCCTGGGGCGGGGCTGCCCCGATGAAGCGGCGCTGCCCGGCGTCGTTCCGCAGCTGGATCGCGCCATTCGGGAGCCCGGTACCGTCGTCGTCACCGGCACCGTTCACCAAAGACGTGCAGTCCGCCGGGATGTTCGCCACTACCCAGTGCCAGAAACCCGAGGCGGTCGGCGCATCCGGGTCGAACACGGTGACCGCGAAACTCTTGGTCTCGGGCGGAAATCCCGACCACGACAGCTGTGGCGAGTTGTCGAAGCCGCCGGCTCCCATGATTCCACTGACCTGATCCTTCTTCAGCGGCTGCCCGTCGGTGACGTCGGCGGAGGTCAGCTCGAAACTCGGCAGGTCGGGAAGTGCTTCGTACGGGTCGTAGGACATGCGGTTCCTCTCTTGTCGCGAATGGGCGATGGATCAGCTGTGGAGCAGAAAGTGCTCCAGCACACGCGTCCCGAACAGTAGTGCGTCGACCGGTACCCGTTCGTCGACGCCGTGGAACAGGGCACTGAAGTCGAGGTCGGGAGGCAGCTGCAGCGGCGCAAAGCCGAAGCATCGGATACCCAGCTTGGCGAATGCCTTGGCGTCCGTGCCGCCGGACAACATGTACGGCACGGTCCGCGCACCGGGATCGTGCGCGAGGATCGCCTCGTTCATGGCGTCCACCAGGTGACCGTCGAACGTCGTCTCGTAGGAGTCGAGGTTGGTGATCCACTCCCGCTGCACGTCGGGCCCGATCAGCTCGTCGACGGTGGCCTCGAACTCGGCCTGCCGACCGGGCAGGATGCGGCAGTCGACCACGGCCTCCGCGGTCTGCGGGATGACGTTGGCCTTGTAGCCGGCGGACAGCATGGTGGGGTTCGCGGTGTCCCGCAGCGTGGCGCCGATGATATTGGCGATACTGCCCAGTTTCGCCAGGGTGCCGTCGAGGTCGGGCGACGTCGCATCGAAATCGAGGCCCGTTTCCTCGCCTGCAGCGGCGAGGAATTCGGCGACCGAATCGGAAATGACCAGCGGAAAGGTGTGCGCACCCAGGCGGGCGACTGCCTGCGCGAGAATGGTGACGGCATTGTCGGTGTGCAGGAACGAGCCGTGCCCGGCCCTGCCCTTGGCCGTCAGACGCATCCAGCCGAGACCCTTTTCCGCGGTCTCCACCAGATACAGCCGTCGCTCGGTGCCGTCCGGGCGCGGAACGGTGAGCGAGAACCCACCGACTTCGCCGACGGCTTCGGTGACACCTTCGAACAGGTCGGGACGATTCTGTACGAGCCACTGGCAGCCGTATTTGCCCCCGGCCTCCTCGTCGGCGACGAACGCGAACACGAGATCCCTCGGCGGAACGATTCCCTCGGCCTTGAACTGGCGGGCCACCGCCAGGATCATGCCGACCATATCTTTCATGTCGACGGCGCCGCGGCCCCACACGTAGCCGTCCTCGACGGCGCCGGCGAACGGGTGGACGCGCCAATCGGCGGGCTCGGCGGGCACGACGTCGAGGTGACCGTGCAACATCAGCGCACCGCGGGTGGGGTCCGACCCCTTCAGCCTCGCGAAGACGTTCCCCCGCCCCGGCGCCCCCGATTCGACGTATTCCGTATCGTATCCCACTTCCTGGAGCTGAGCGGCGACCCACTCCGCACACTCACGCTCACCCTTGGTCGTGGCGAGTTCCCCGGTGTTGGACGTGTCGAAGCGGATCAGTGAGCTGACGAGCTCGACGACCTCGGCTTCGGCGCGACCCCGGCCTGGCGTTTCCTGTGTAGTCGGCACTTCACTTTCCTACCACCGCGCCACCGGAAACGCTCAGGTGAAAGGGGCGATTTGGGCCGTGGCGCTTCATCGGATAGTCTTTCCCAGCGCCCAGGAAATGGGTGCGAGTCCGAGTGGCGGAATGGCAGACGCGCTAGCTTGAGGTGCTAGTGTCCTATTAACGGACGTGGGGGTTCAAGTCCCCCCTCGGACACTCTGAGTTGAGACAGACGAAAAGGCCCCGGTTCATCGAACCGGGGCCTTCTTCGTGAGAGGGCGAAGTTCGATGGGTGAAACAGCGACGGCAATCGATCCGGCAGATCTGGAGATCTGTTTGCGGGTTCTCGATCAGGCCGCAAGTCTGGACGAATCCGACCCTGATTCGGTCACCGTGCAGCGCGCCGTGGGCCATCTCTTCAAGAAGTTGAAGAAGCGGCGCCGACTCGCCGCCCGGGATGCTGTCGCCGAGGCGGACCGCCGGGTGGTCGCCGCCACGGCGACCGGGTCGCCTGATCGGATAGACGACGAGACCGCCGGCATTCCGCTCACGTCGAACGCCGACGGCGCCACCGCGGGCACGCTGATCCGTCCCCGCCCCTGTTACATCTGCAAACAGCGGTACACGCGGGTCGACGCGTTCTATCACCAACTGTGCCCCGACTGCGCCGGGAAGAGCCGCGCGAAGAGGGACGCACGCACCGACCTCACGGGACGCCGGGCGCTCCTCACCGGTGGTCGCGCCAAGATCGGGATGTACATTGCGTTGCGCTTGCTCCGCGACGGCGCGCACACCACGATCACCACACGGTTCCCCAACGACGCGATCCGACGGTTCAAGGCGATGGAGGACAGCGCCGGCTGGATCCACCGTCTGCGGGTGGTGGGTATCGACCTCCGCGATCCCGCGCAGGTGGTCGCTCTCGCCGATTCCGTTGCCGCCCAGGGCCCCCTCGACATTCTCATCAACAATGCCGCCCAGACGGTGCGGCGCTCCCCCGGCGCCTACAGCGCACTGGCGGACGCGGAATCGGGCGCCTTGCCCGCCGGTGTTCTTCCCGACGTCCTGACTTTTGGAAAGACCAGCGACGCGCACCCGGCGGCTTTGGCCGGCTCCCTGTCCGACGTGTCGGCCATGGCCGGTGCGGCGATGGCACCGGAATCCGTCAGCTCCCTCGCACTCGTCGCCAAATCCGCCTCCCCCGATCGCATCGCGCAGGGTCTCGCCATCGACGCCGGGGGCCTCCTGCCCGATCTCGCGCACACGAACAGCTGGGTCCAGACCGTCGAGGAGGTCGACCCGATCGAGCTGCTCGAAGTGCAATTGTGCAATTCGGTAGCGCCGTTCATCCTGGTATCCCGGCTGCGACCCGCGATGGCGGCGGCCGCCGCCCGGCGCAAGTATGTGGTGAACGTCTCGGCGATGGAAGGTCAATTCAGCCGGGCATACAAAGGACCAGGGCATCCGCACACCAATATGGCGAAGGCAGCGCTGAACATGCTGACGCGGACCAGTTCCAAGGAAATGCTCGACGACGGCATCCTCATGACGGCGGTCGACACCGGCTGGATCACCGACGAGCGACCGCACTACACGAAGATGCGGCTGGCCGACGAGGGTTTCCACGCCCCCCTGGACCTCGTCGACGGCGCGGCGCGGGTGTACGACCCGATCGTGCAGGGTGAGCAGGGCATCGACCTGCACGGCTGCTTCCTGAAGGATTACGAACCCTCCCCCTGGTGACCGAGCACCCCATCCGGCGCGCCAGAGAGCATCAACACAGCCGAAGGACACTGGTGCACGGGGATAATGGGGTTCGAAACGAATCCTGAACTGGAGGCACCACACATGGCGATCGCCGTTGTCCACCGAGACAGCCCCGAGGGCCGGGCGGCGATCGTCCACGCCGCCCGTGAGGCCGTGCATCGACACGAACAGCTCGTGGTTCTCTCCGTCGTCGACGAGGTTGCGGATGCGGACGCCGAATCGGATCGTTCCGCTCTGTGCGCCGAAGTCCAGGCCACGCTCGAGGGTAACGGCGTCGGCGAGGCCTCGTGGGAGTTGCGCACCGAGGCGGGCGACGGCGACCAGGTCAGTGCGCTGCACACCTTGGTGGACCGTAGTGGTGCCGACCTCCTCGTCGTAGGTACCCGACGCATGTCACCGATCGGCAAGTTCCTTCTCGAACGCTGGCTGCAACGGCTCCTCCTCGAGGTCGACATCCCGGTTCTCGTCGTCAAGGAAGAACTGCACGGTTCCGCCTGAACGCTCTTCCGGCGGCCGGGCCGGCGCCGCGCCTAGGATGACAGGGCGGGTCCCGGAACCAGGAGTACACCGATGGGGAGTGCAGCTTTCTACAGGGTGGTTGCCGACGCGACGGTCGTCGTGCACCTGGCCTTCATCCTGTATGTCGCCGCCGGCGGCTTCCTCGCCTGGCGCCTGCCGCGCACGATCGGCCTCCACGTCGCGGCCGTCGCCTGGGGTTTCACCGGACTCCTCGTAGGTATCGACTGCCCACTCACGCATCTCGAGAGCTGGGCCCGGGTGCAGGCCGGACAGGCTCCACTGCCGTCCTCCGGGTTCATCGACCACTACTTGACCGGAGTTCTGTACCCAGAGTCGGCTGCCGGCGCGATCCAGATATCGGCCGCCCTCGGCGTCGTCCTCTCCTGGGCCGGCTACGGCATTCTCCGTGTCCGGGCCCGCAGCACATTCGCGCACACCCCTTCCGGTCACGCCGGTTCGTAGCCCCCGGAGTGGCTGGACGAGCTTGTAGTGTCGAGCCATGACAGACAGCGCACGTGAACTGGATCTGGTCGTCTACGGGGCTTCCGGCTTCGTCGGCAAACTTCTCGCCGACTACCTCGCCCGCACAGCGCCCGACGATGTGCGAATCGGCCTTGCCGGACGCTCGCAGGCCAAGCTCGAATCGGTGCGATCGTCGCTCGGCCCCCGCGCGGCACAGTGGCCAATCATCGTCGCGAACTCGGACGATCAGGCGTCGCTCGCCGCCTTGGCCGCCGGCACCAGAGTGGTCGCCACGACGGTGGGTCCCTACGCCAAGTACGGGCACGGCCTCGTCGCGGCATGCGCCGAGGCCGGCACCGACTACGTCGACCTCACGGGTGAGGTGCTGTTCGCCCGCGACAGTATCGACGCCAACCACGACAAAGCCCGTGAGACCGGCGCACGAATCGTGCACTCCTGCGGTTTCGACTCCATTCCGTCCGACATCGGAGTGCATGTACTCCACGAAGCCGTGCAGGCCGACGGGGCCGGCGAACTCACCGACACCACCTTGGTCGTCACCTCGCTCCGAGGCGGCGTGAGTGGAGGGACCATCGACTCCCTTCGGACCCAGGTCGACGTGTCGAAGAAGGATTCGGCGCTGCGCCGGCTCGCGGCGTCGCCCTATTCGCTCAGCCCGGACCGGTCTCAGGAACCCGATCTCGGAAAACAGTCCGATGTCAGCGTGGTCAACGGTAAGGACATCGCCCCCGAACTCGAGGGCTGGAAGGCGCCGTTCGTGATGGCGTCCTACAACACCCGCGTCGTGCGGCGCAGCAACGCCCTCCGGAAATGGGCGTACGGGCGCGAATTCAAGTATCGCGAGGTCATGAGCGTCGGCAAGTCTCCGGTCTCGCCTCTCATCGCCGGTGCCGTCGCCGTCGGTCTGGGCGGCTTGGTACTCGGCCTCAGCGTCCCGCCCACCCGCTACCTCCTCGACCGGGTTCTTCCCGCACCCGGCGAAGGTCCGAGCGAGGATGCGCAACGCAAAGGCCACTTCACGATCGACATCTATACGACCACCACGACGGGTGCCCGGTACACCGCTCGGGTGAAGGCGCAAGGCGATCCGGGGTACCGCGCCACCGCGGTCATGCTGGGTGAATCCGCGCTCGGCCTGGTTCTCGGCGGCGATGCGCTCCCCGCCGCGGCCGGTGTCCTCACTCCGGCGACGGCGCTCGGTGACGTCCTGGTCACCCGACTCCGCGACGCAGGTCTGGAAATCTCGGCACGCAAGTTGTGACGGGCCGGGCGGGTCGACGTGACAGGCGTCGAACCGCCCCGCTAATCTCGAACGACGTGCGCGGGCAGTCCGCGCCTTTTCTCACGGCTTACGGAGTGTCCATGAACGGCTCGAGCGCGATGGCAGGCCCCGCGGCCGTGCTCGCTCTCATGCCGTTCTGGCCGTCGCGCCGGGGTCATGCTTTCGATCAGGGATGTTGCTGACCGGCCTACGGGCCGGTCTTTCGCTGTCCTGACGTTCGCTTCCCCCGCTCGGAGTCCCGATGTTCAAGCTCTTGATCTTCACGCTGGTCGGCGTGGGTGCCCAACTGGTAGACGGAGCGCTCGGGATGGCTTTCGGTGTGACGGCCACGACCCTGCTCGTCGTCAGTGGGGTCGGGCCGGCGCAGGCGAGCGCTGCCGTTCATTTCGCGGAGGTCGGCACGACCCTCGCTTCGGGGGCGGCGCATTGGCGATTCCGCAACATCGACTGGTCGCTCGTCCTGCGACTCGGCGTGCCCGGCGCGATCGGGTCCTTTTTCGGTGCCGTCGTCCTGTCCAGCTTGTCGACCGCAGCGGCGGCCCCGGTGACAGCCACCATTCTGCTGGCCATCGGAATCTATGTGCTGCTCCGGTTCTCGATCCGGCCGCCGGCGGTCGACGGCGCCCGAACGTCCCCTCACACGGCCGCATTTCTGTCGCCGCTGGGTTTGTTCGGTGGATTCATCGACGCCAGCGGTGGCGGTGGTTGGGGTCCGATCACGTCGAGCACCCTGCTCTCCCGCGGCAAAACTGCACCGCGGACCGTCATCGGGTCTGTCAGCGCCTCGGAGTTCCTGGTGTCCGGTGCGGCCAGTCTCGGCTTCATCTTCGGCCTCGGTAGCGCCTTCTTCGACAACCTGCTGATCATCGCCGGACTGGCGCTGGGCGGAGTCCTCGCTGCACCCCTGGCGGCGTGGCTGGTGAGCCGGGTCCCGGCGACGCTGCTCGGGACCGGCGTCGGGGGAATCATCGTGATCACCAACGCACAGAAGCTCTTTTCAACGTTCGACGTGAGTGGAGCGCTGTCGGCATTCGGCTACGTCGTGCTCGTCGGGTTGTGGGCGGGACTGCTGGTCGTCGCATGGCGCCGCTCGCGCCTCAGCGCAGCGGAGGCCGCGGGCGACTTGCAGCGTTTCGGCACCGGCCCCGAGTTGTCCGCACTGCCGGAAACCCCGGTCTTCGAGCCTTCCACCGGCGGGAAGGTCTGAGCGCATCCGCCAGGCCGGACGTCATCGGCCCCACGCCTTTACTCCCAGGTAACATTGGTCGCGATTCATGGCACCCGTCCGGTGCTCCGATAGCGGAAGAGTGAGGCTATTCATGACTGAGCGTGTTCAGGTCGGCGGTCTTCAGGTCGCCAAGGTTCTCTACGACTTCGTCGGGAATGAAGCTCTTCCCGGAACCGGAGTCGATGTCGACGCCTTCTGGGCCGGCGCCGACAAGGTTGTTCACGACCTCGCCCCGAAGAACCGGGACCTCCTCGCGAAGCGTGACGAACTGCAGTCCCGCATCGACGGATGGCACCGTGACCGCGCCGGCAAGCCCATCGACGCGGCGGAGTACAAGGATTTTCTCGAGGAGATCGGCTACCTGGTTCCCGCTCCGGAACCGTTCGAGGTCTCGACCGCGAACGTCGACACCGAGATCACGTCGACGGCCGGCCCGCAGCTGGTCGTGCCCATTCTGAACGCACGGTTCGCGCTCAACGCCTCGAACGCGCGGTGGGGATCGCTGTACGACGCCCTCTACGGCACCAACGCCATCTCCGAGGAAGGCGGCGCGGAGAAGGGCAGCGGGTACAACAAGGTCCGTGGCGACAAGGTTATTGCGTGGGCTCGCCAGTTCCTCGACACCGCGGCACCCCTGTCGTCCGGGTCGCACGCCGACTCCACCCGGTACTTCGTCGACGGCGCGGAGCTGAAGGTCGAACTCGACGGCGGGAACATCACGACTCTCGCGCAGCCGGAGAAGTTCGTCGGCTACCTCGGTGAGAAGGACTCCCCCACGAGCGTTCTGCTCCGCAACAACGGATTGCACGCCGAGATCCAGATCGACGCCGAGTCCCCGATCGGCAAGACCGACGCCGCCGGTGTCAAGGACGTCGTCCTCGAGTCCGCGGTCACCACGATCATGGACTTCGAAGACTCGGTTGCCGCGGTCGACGCGGATGACAAGGTGATCGGTTACCGGAACTGGCTCGGCCTCAACCGCGGCGACCTGGTCGAGGAAATCGCCAAGGGCGGAAAGTCCTTCACGCGCAAGCTCAACGCCGACCGCACCTACACCGCACCCGACGGCAGCGAACTCTCGCTGCACGGACGGTCACTGCTGTTCGTGCGCAACGTCGGTCACTTGATGACCAACCCGGCAGTGCTCGACTCGGACGGCAACGAAGTGCCCGAGGGCATCCTCGACGCCCTTGTCACCAGCCTCTGCGCGGTCCACGGACTGTCCGTCAGCGAGGCCAACGGCCCCCTCGACAACAGCCGGACCGGTTCCATCTACATCGTCAAGCCCAAGCAGCACGGTCCCGAGGAAGTCGCGTTCACCACCGAACTCTTCAGCCGTGTCGAGGAAGTCCTCGGGCTGCCCGCCAACACCCTCAAGGTGGGGATCATGGACGAGGAGCGCCGCACCACGGTCAACCTGGCCGCCTGCATCAAGGAGGCGTCGGAGCGGGTGGTGTTCATCAACACCGGATTCCTCGACCGCACCGGCGACGAAATTCACACGTCGATGGAGGCCGGACCGATGGTCCGCAAGGCCGAGATGAAGAAGCAGAAGTGGATCGCTGCCTACGAGGACTGGAACGTCGACACCGGTCTGGCTGCCGGACTGCAGGGTAAGGCCCAGATCGGCAAGGGCATGTGGGCCATGACCGAATTGATGGCCGAGATGCTCGAGCAGAAGATCGGTCACCCACGGGCCGGCGCGAACACCGCGTGGGTTCCGTCCCCCACCGGCGCCACCCTGCACGCCACCCATTACCACCAGGTCGACGTCTTTTCTGTTCAGGACGAACTGAAGGGCAAGCCCCGGGCCACCCTCGACGACATCCTGACCATTCCTCTCGCCCCGAGCACCGACTGGTCCGAGGCAGAGAAGAAGGAGGAACTGGACAACAACTGCCAGTCCATCCTCGGTTACGTCGTCCGCTGGATCACCGCCGGCGTCGGCTGCTCGAAGGTGCCCGACATCCACGACGTCGCCTTGATGGAGGACCGTGCCACGCTGCGGATCTCCAGCCAGCTCCTCGCGAACTGGCTGCGCCACGACATCGTCACCGAGGACGACGTGGTCGCCAGCCTCGAGCGGATGGCACCGGTTGTCGACCGCCAGAACGAGGCTGATGTGACGTACCGCCCGATGGCGCCGAACTTCGATGACAGCATCGCATTCCAGGCGGCGAAGGAACTGATCCTCGAAGGCGGCAAGCAGCCCAGCGGTTACACGGAACCGATCCTGCATCGCCGTCGTCGCGAGTACAAGGCCGCCAACGCCTGAGTACTGCGCACGGTCAGCGGCCCTCGTCATCATCTGGTGACGGGGGCCGCTTTTCCGGCTTCCGCTCCACGCTTCACTACACTGCGGAAGTCGACTTCGATCGACTCGACCGACAGGAGCAGGTAACCACGTGGGAAATCATCGCGGTGGAAAGGGCGCCAGGGGTATCAGTAAGGGACCCCTGATCGCGCTCGGCCTCGTCGTGGTGATCGTCGTTGGAGTGTTCGGTTGGTTCCAGCTGGCCGACCGAATCGAAGATCAGGGTGCCGCAGCGGCAGGCGCGTGTGTCGAGGGTGACAGTGTGCTCATTGTCGCAGCCGACCCGGACATCGCCGCAGATATCCGGACTCTCGCGGACCGCTTCACCGCCACCTCCCCCGTCATCCGTGATCACTGCATCTCCGTCACCGTCACGCCGGTCGACTCTGGCGAGGTGCGCGATGCCCTGATCGCAGGCCCGGACGGCGCGTGGGACGACAAGCTTCTCGGCCCGCGTCCTGCATTGTGGATTCCGTCCAGTTCACAATGGGTCCGTCAGGTGCCGCCCGCCGTCGTCAACGGCGAGGCTCGCCCCCTTGCCGCGAGCCCCGTGGTGCTCGCCGTGAGGTCCGAGTTCGAGAACGCCCTGACCACCGCTGCGGTCGAGTGGAAAGATCTGCCGTCGCTGCAGACAGGGCGAGGGTCATTGGCGACCCTTGGGCTCTCCGAGTGGGGAAGCCTGGGATTGGCGCTACCCGTCGGATCCGGCTCCGGCAGTACAGAATTGGCGGTCGAAGCCGTCGCCGCCTCCGTTGCCGGCGATTCTGCCGGCCCGGTCACGGCCGAGCAGGCCGGATCGACCCAGGTCACCTCCGCGCTCACCGGGCTGGCGCTCGGGTATCAAGCACTGCCCGGCGCGAAGCCGGCGACGACGCGCGAGGCCCTCACCCTCCTCGCCGACGCGGACGACCCGTCCATGGAGGGCATTCACGCGGTACCGGTCACCGAACAGCAGGTCTACCGGGCGCTGCGCGAGGCCCCTGGCTCAGATGTCACCACTTTCGTGCCGAAGGGCGCGACCCCGGTAGCGGATCATCCGGCGGCCATCTTGTCGGGGCCCGCTGTCGACGAGACGCAGAGCCGGGCCGCTGCCCAGTTCACGGAGTTTCTTCGCGAGCCGGAGCAGGGTCAGGTGCTCGCTGATGCGGGCTTCAGGGTGGAGGGACTTGGCAGGCCGGATGACACAGCCTTGACGTTCCCCGGCTTCCCCACCACGCTGTTGCCCGCCGATTCCGCGGCCGCCGAAGCGATGATGGGGGTCATCCGCAATCCCGTGACCGAACGGACGTCGACAATTCTGCTCGACGTCTCCAGTTCGATGGGTGCCGGCGAGGGAGCCACCTCACGCTTGACGAATACGACTGCTGCACTGGCGGCCCAGGTCAGCCGCTCGCCGGACGCCTCGAGCCTGGGGTTGTGGGAATACAGCACCAACCTCGACGGAACCCGCCCCTACACGACGGTGGTTGCCACCGGCCCGCTCTCGGCCGGTGGTTTCATTGAGGGAAGCCGCAGGCAAGCCCTGGGTGCCCGGCTGGCGAAGGCCGTCCCGGCCGCCGGCACGGCCACCTACGCCTCGCTCGAGGCGGCGTACAAGAGCGCGGTCGCCGGATACACCCCGGGACGCACGAACTCGGTGCTGCTCCTGACCGACGGCGCTAACGACGACGGTTCGCTCACGCGCGCCGATCTCCTGGCGTCCCTCGCAGCCGCGGGCGATCCGTCGAAGCCTGTTCGCATCGACGTCGTGACCATCGGGCAGAACTCTGATCTCAATACCCTTCAGGCCGTCGCCGATCGCACCGGCGGGTCGCTCGAGAAGGTCCCGTCCTCCGACGGACCCGCTTTGGCCACAGCCATCGGCAAGTTGTTGTCTTGACCCTTTCCGCGCCGGAAGTCGGGCATCGGCGCTCGACCGCACTAGCACGAGCGCAGCTGCGTGCCGTCGGCCCGGAACATCACCTTGCAAGGACCCCGCTGACGTCGTCGACGGGTGCGACGACACCGTGACAGAAAGCACCGCCATGTATCCGGAGATTCGACTCCCTCACCCGCTCGTACCCGTGTCACAGCGGGCCGCTTCCCCCGCGGTAGTCCGATGACAAGGGTCGTTGTCTTCGGCGTCGTCCTCGCCCTGCTCACCTGGTGGCTTCACCGGCGGCTCGTGCGGGCCACGGGCCTGACCCGGCCGTGGTCCGTCGTCGTCGATGTCGTCCTCGTCGTGCTGTGGGTTCTTGCCGTGATCGGCGCCGGCAGCGGTGAGGTATTCGACACCGGATGGGCGCGACCTCCCGGTTTCGTGGGGTGGGCGTGGCTCGGAGCACTGCTGTATCTGGTGCTGGGCCTGCTCCTGGTGGCGATCGGTTCGCTGGTCGTTCGCGTTGTCGCGCGGTTGCGCCACAGGGGCGAGAGTGCCGATCAGGTCGACCTGTCCCGGCGCCGCACCCTGCGCCTCGCGACGTCGATTGTCGCGGTCGGCGCCGTCGTGGCCGCCGGATACGGGGTCGCCGAGGCCGCCCGCCCGAAGGTGGTACGCGTCCGTGTCCCGCTACGGCGCCTTCCTCCCGAGTTCGACGGTGTGCGCGTCGCCCTCGTGTCCGATCTCCACGTGGGTCCGGCACGAGGAGCGGGCTTCACCCGCGAGGTCGTGGATGTGATCAACGCGCAGGAACCCGACCTGGTGGCGATTGTGGGAGACCTGGTGGACGGAACGGTGTCCAAGGTCGCGCCCGACCTCGAACCCCTCGCGGATCTTCGCGCACCGATGGGGATTTTCGGTGTCAGCGGAAACCACGAGTTCTACGCCGACGACGGCGGCCGCTGGCTGGATGTCTGGGACCGTCTCGGCATCGCCACCCTCCGGAACCAACGGGTGGCTCTCCGCCGCGGCGAAGCAACGATCGACATCGCAGGCATTCACGATTACTCGTCGCCGGCGCCCTACGAGCCCGACCTGTCTGCAGCCCTCGCGGGACGTGACCCGTCGACGTTCGTGATGTTGCTCGCCCACGAACCGCGGCAGGCGCTGGAGGCGTCGGATCTGGGCGTGGACCTGCAGCTGTCGGGGCATACGCACGGCGGGCAGATGTGGCCGCTCCGCTATCTCGTGCCGCTGCAGCAACCTTCGGTGACCGGTCTGGATCGGATCGGGAACACGGTTCTCTACACCACGCGCGGAGTCGGCGCCTGGGGCCCGCCGGTACGCGTCGCCGCACCGCCGGAGATCACGATCCTCGAACTGGTGCGCGCCGACTGACCCGGTCCGGGCCCGCCCCGGGTGAGCAGGGCGGGCCCAGCCGTCAGGCCCCTTCGAATGCCGAGATCGGCGGGCAGGAGCATACGAGATTGCGGTCACCGTGCGCTCCGTCGATGCGACGCACGGCAGGCCACACCTTCGGCCGAGCCTTGCCTCGGGGGAAGACAGCGACCTCTCGCGAGTACGGGTGGTTCCACTCGGCAACGAGGCAGCCCGCCGTGTGCGGGGCTCCGCGCAGCGGATTGTCGTCGACCGGCCACTCGCCTGCCCCTACCCTGTCGATTTCGGCACGGATCGCGATCATCGCCTCACAGAAGGCGTCGATCTCCTCGAGATTCTCACTCTCGGTGGGCTCGACCATCAGCGTCCCGGCTACCGGGAAGCTCATCGTCGGGGCGTGGAAACCGTAGTCAGCGAGACGCTTTGCCACATCGTCCACAGTGACACCGGTGTCCTTGGTGATCGGACGCAGGTCGAGAATGCATTCGTGGGCCACCATTCCACCCTCGCCCGTGTAGAGGACGGGAAAGTACTCGTCGAGGCGGCGTGCGATGTAGTTGGCCGAGGCGATGGCCGTCAGGCTGGCCCGGCGCAGTCCAACCGCGCCCATCATCCGAATGTAGGCCCAGGTGATGGGCAGGATGGAGGCGCTTCCATAGGGTGCCGCAGAAATCGGTCCGGCAGTGCCGAGTTCCGGCGCCAGCGGGTGCCCGGGCAGGAACGGCGTCAGGTGGGAGCGCACGCCGATGGGTCCGACACCGGGGCCACCGCCGCCATGCGGGATGCAGAACGTCTTGTGCAGGTTCAGGTGACTGACGTCGCCGCCGAACCGACCGGGTCGGGCCAGCCCGACGAGGGCGTTGAGGTTGGCGCCGTCCACGTAGACCTGACCTCCGGCGTCGTGGACGGCAGCGCAGATGTCGGCGATCTCGTGCTCGTACACGCCGTGGGTGGATGGGTAGGTGATCATGATCGCGGCGAGGCGCTCGGCATGGTCCGCGATTTTCGCCCGCAGGTCGTCGAGGTCGACGTCACCGTTGGGTCGGCAGGCCACCACTTCCACGCGCATACCGGCCATGACGGCGGACGCCGCGTTGGTGCCGTGGGCGCTCGAGGGAATCAGGCAGGTGTCGCGGTGGTCGTCGCCGCGGCTCAGGTGATAGTTGCGGATCGCCAGGAGTCCCGCGTACTCGCCCTGACTGCCGGCATTCGGCTGCAGGCTGACCGCGTCGTAACCGGTCACGGCCACGAGCCAGTTCTCGAGGTCCTCGATGATGCGGAGAATCCCCGGCGCGTCGCCGGTGGGTGCGAACGGGTGCAGTCGGGCGAACGCCGGCCAGGTGATTGCTTCCATTTCGGCGGTCGCGTTGAGCTTCATGGTGCACGAACCCAACGGGATCATGCTGCGGTCGAGTGCGATGTCTTTGTCCGATAACGCTCGCAGATACCGCAGCATCCCGGTTTCGGTGCGATACCGCGTGAAGGCCTCGTGCTGGAGATAGTCGGAGCCGCGGCGCTGAGGGTGGGGCACCGCGGTGCCCGGTTCGACGCCGACCGCACCGGCACCGCCGAATGCCGCGAGAACGCTCTCGAGGTGTGCTGGGGTCGTCGCTTCGTCACAGGCGATGCCGACGTGATCGGCATCGACGAAGCGGAGGTTGATTCCCGACTCCTTGGCTTTCGCCACGACTGCCGACGCCTGCCCCTCGACGCGAACGAGGACGGTGTCGAAGAAGTGCTCGTGCACCACGGTCACCCCAGCCTTGCGGAGGGCGGCGGCGAGCGAGTGCGCAGCATTCGCGACACGCTCCGCGATCGCCTTCAGGCCTTCCGCACCGTGATAACTCGCGTACATGGCCGCGAGGACGGCAAGCAACACCTGGGCGGTGCAGATGTTCGACGTAGCCTTCTCCCGGCGAATGTGCTGCTCACGGGTCTGCAAAGCCAGTCGATACGCCTTGTCACCATCGGCGTCCACGGACACGCCGACGAGGCGGCCGGGTAGCTGGCGGGCATGCTTGGTGTGCACGGCAAGGTACCCGGCGTGCGGACCGCCGAACCCCATCGGGACACCGAACCGCTGAGTGGTGCCGAAGCAGGCGTCCGCGCCGATGTCGCCGGGCGGTGTGATCAGGGTGAGGGCCAGGAGGTCGGCGCCGAGCGCGACGAGGGCGCCGCGCTCGTGAGCCTCGGCGATGACGTCGGTGTAGTCGACGATGCGGCCGGACGCGCCCGGCAGTTGAGCGAGGACACCGAAGAAGTCACCATCGGGCAGCCCGGCGGACAGATCAGCGACGACGATGTCGATACCGAGAGGCTCGGCCCGGGTCTCGACCACGGCGAGGGTCTGCGGGTACAGATCGGCATCCACCACGAACCGCGGCGACTTGGACTTGTTCGCGCGCCGCAGGAGTGTCATGGCCTCAGCGGCTGCGGTCGCCTCGTCGAGCATTGACGAATTCGCGACCTCCATACCGGTGAGATCGGCCACCATCGTCTGAAAGTTCAGAAGGGCCTCGAGACGCCCTTGGCTGATCTCCGGCTGGTACGGGGTGTAGGCGGTATACCACGCAGGATTCTCGATGATGTTCCGGAGCAGAACCGGAGGCGTAAGGGTGTCGTAGTACCCGAGTCCGATCATCGTGGTCGCCACGGTGTTCTGGGCGGCGAGTGCAGAAAGCTCGGCGAGAGCCTCGTGCTCGGACACCGGGGCAGGCAGAGCGTCGAGCCCGTCGGCCACACCATTCGTGACGCCGTCGAGAATGGCGGCCGGGACCGCCTTCGACGCCAGGTCGTCCAGGGATCCGGCACCCACGACGTCGAGGATGTGCGCGAGTTCCGCCGCGTTCGGGCCGACATGGCGGTCAGCGAATGTACGGCTTCCAGCGTCGATCACGACAACTCCCAAGCAGTTCGGAGGACTAGGACCCGCCCCGCGCAGCGGTGCGTCCCTCCCCCTCTGTCGCCTGCTCGCGTTCGAGCGCCTGAGAGATTCGGTACCGGCGTCCAGGTGTGGACGGGCCCTTTCCCCGTGGGCGGGTGGGTGCTCCCACCGCTTTCCAGAGACGTCGGAGCCCGCACGGTCCTGTGTGCCTGAGAGATTGACGGGGAGGTGCTGCTCCTTCGGCGCCCGGGTCCTCCACACACGATTTTCTGTGCATGCAGTGCCCGGAACTCTCCCGCACGGCGTCGACGCACCGACAGTCTATGTCACCCGCGACCATTTCACGCACGCCCATGTCACGCATTTCTGCGGTGGAACACGACCGGGCTTGACCCGGCGCTTGTCTGCCCGACGAGAACTTAGCCCGTCTTACGGCTTGCGCGAGTCTTCCGCCGGGACGCGAGTTCGTCTTCGGGACTCTGCTCGAGCGCGCCACCATCGGCACGCTCCGCCGGGAAGTCCGCGATGGTGCCGGTCAGCTCACGCATGGCACCGCTCACGGCGATACCGAACACGCCCTGGCCACCCTGCAGTAAGTCGACAACCTCTTCGGCGGACGTGCACTCGTAGACAGTGGTGCCGTCGGAGAAGAGTGTGATCTTGGCCAAGTCGCGCACCCCACGCTTACGCAGATGGTCGACGGCCACACGAATGTTCTGCAAGGATATGCCGGTATCGAGCAGGCGCTTGACGATCTTGAGAACGAGGATGTCTTTGAACGAGTACAGGCGCTGGCTCCCCGAGCCGGCCGCCCCACGGATGGACGGCACCACCAGTGACGTCCGCGCCCAGTAGTCGAGCTGCCGGTAGGTGATTCCGGCGATCTGGCAGGCGATGGGGACGCGGTATCCGACGAGGTCGTCAGGCACGGAATCGTCGGGGAAGAGGCCCGGCTGGATCTCTTCGGAGCTGAACTCTGGCTCGGCAACGTTGTCGCCGGGCGCAAGATTCAGCGGATTCTCCTGCGGCCGATCTCCCACTGACTACTCCCTCTCGCATGTTGCACTGAACCCGACGATCAGTGCGCCTGTGACACGCGTCGCCAGTAGCCGCGGCGCATGCACCACAGCACTCGGGCGGCGTAGTCGCCACCAGTGACACCGAGCACATCCATACCCTGAACCTACTCAGCGTACGCCCGATCGAATCTGCAAGGCAGAAAATCACTGCACCGAACGCTATGACTCCGAGCAGTCAGGGTCAACGCAACGCGCCGGAAGAACCTCAACCGTTACTGGGCGAAGAGGAGCCCTAGCCGTCGGTGGCCTTGAAGTCGTCCGGCGAGACGGATTCGAGAAACTCTTTGAACTTCTCGACCTCGTCTTCACGCTCGTCCGGCATGACGAGTCCCGCCTCCGACAAAACCGACTCTTCGGCGAAAATGGGGACTCCGATACGCAACGCGATGGCGATCGAGTCGGAAGGCCGAGCGGAGACCCGCGTGTTCTGATCGAACACGAGATCGGCGTAGAACGTGCCTTCGCGGAGTTCGACGATGCGCACTTCTTTGAGGGTGCGGCCGAGGGCCTCGATCAAATTCTTGATCAGATCATGTGTGAGAGGCCGGGCAGGCTCGACACCCTGTTGTTCGAGTGCGATTGCGGTGGCCTCGGTCTGCCCGATCCAAATAGGGAGGTACCGGTCGCCGTCAGTTTCGCGCAGCAGCAGAACAGGCTGGCTCTGAGGCTGCTCGACACGAACTCCGATCACGTGCATTTCGCTCATCGCCTCTGCCTCCACGCTGCAATGGTCCGTACGCGGCACACCGTGCCTACCAGGATTCTATTCGATTCGTGTCCGCTGTCGACCGTACAGCCGTTCGAGGGCAGCGTCGTTGAGAAGTTCCCCGTCAGAGGCGTGCCTGGCAACAACTCACCGGTCCAGGGCACCGCGCACAGCGGACTTCACCAGACACGTATGCAGAGTCAGCGACAACGCAGCCAGTTCCCGGACCATTTCCTCGGCGCGGTCACGGGCACCCGCGTCACGTCCCTTGGCCACCGGCCCGGCTATCTGGGCCACCAGCCCCGCCTCACGGTCGGCGGCGAGCTTGAATGCCCGCAGGTGCCGCACTTCGAGGCCGAACTCGGACATCGCCCGCGCCGTGCGTGCAAGCGTCACGGCATCCTCGTCGAAGAAGCCGGCCGGGCCGGGCACGACGAGACCTCCTCGGGTGAGTTCCACGAGGAATTTCTCGTCGATGCCTGCCCGGGAAATCAGGTCGTCGCGGCTGATCCGGACTTCCCGATCGGTGAGGAACTCCTCGGGTGACACCTCACCCGGAGCGACGGTGAGGGCCCGCGGCCGGCGCGGCGACGAGTCGCCGGCACCGACCGTGGCCACACCTCTGTCGATGGCCTCGAGCTGCTCTTTGATGACCTTCAGCGGCAGATACTGGTCTCGCTGCGCAGTGAGGACGTAGCGCAGACGTTCGCAGTCGGCGATCGAGAAGCGCCGATAACCCGACGGAGTCCGCTGGGGGCTGATGAGACCCTCGGCTTCGAGGAATCGGATCTTCGAGATCGTCACATCAGGGAAATCGGGCCGCAGTCGATCCAGCACCGAGCCGATCGACATTCCCGATTGCGCCTGCTGCTGCCGCACCGCGGTCATTGGCTACCCGCACCAGCTGACGTCTCACCGATCTGCGAGCCACCCGCGGTGGTACGCGGACCCGTCAGGAAAACCAGACGGAACTTCCCGATCTGGACCTCGTCACCGTTGGCCAGCACCGCGGAGTCGACCGGTTCCCGGTTGACGTACGTGCCGTTGAGGCTTCCTACGTCGACGACCTGGAATTCGTCGTCCTCCTGGCGGAACTCCGCATGACGACGGCTGACCGTCACGTCGTCGAGGAAGATGTCGCTGTCGGGATGGCGCCCCGCAGAGGTCGTCGGCTGGTCGAGCAGGAAGCGTGAACCCGCGTTGGGTCCGCGCTTGACGACGAGCAGAGCGGAACCTGCTGGCAGTCCCTCCACACCCGACACCGGAGCCTCCGGCGCCTGGGTTGCCGAGGAGGTGTCGAGCTCGTTGAGGAAGTCCGCGCGGAAGACCGACGTCGTTTCCGCCGGGGACTCCCCATAAACCGCGTCATTGCCGTTCTCGCTCACCGTTTCTCCTCCTAGTTCGATCATCCAGCAAGATTCGCTGGACTACGCAATGCCACTCGGTTCTACATAATTCGATATTTGTGCACATTATCTTCCGTGCACTGCCACAACCACAGTCAAACTACGGACCTGCGCCCCGACACGGCACATGCGTTCACCTCGACCGTACCCTGCGCGCGCCGGTGCGTGTAGTAAGACAGGCCGCCAGCACATTACGAACCGGTAATACGCCGCCGGATCGACCCGTCGTGACCGAGACGGGGGCCGCCGGGTTCCCGGAGGCGGCGGAACACCGCTTCCTCAGCCCGCCGAGATCAGCCTGCGGTGATGTCCGCATAGGCTGCCGCATCCAACATCTCCGCGAGAGCGGCGTCGAGCGTCGCCTCGTCGTCGACCCCGAGATCGACGAGCCAGCCCTGCGCGTACGGCGCCGAGTTCACGAGTTCCGGGTTGCCGTCCAGATCAGCATTTGCGGCAACGACTTTCGCCGTGAGAGGCGCGAAGATGTCGGACACACTCTTGGTGGATTCCACTTCGCCGAGCGATTCGCCCGCAGTCACCTCCTCGTCGACAGCGGGCAGCTGGACGAACACCACGTCACCGAGCTGGGACTGCGCGAAATCGGTGATGCCGATCCGCACCGTCGTGGCTCCGGTCCGCTCGACCCACTCGTGTTCGGCTGTGTACCGACGATCGGCGGGAATTTCGAGCTCACTCACAGTGGCGTCCTTTCGATGGCAATCCGCGGGCGGATGCGAAGATCAATTTCCGGGCTGAGCGTATTGGCGAGGTTTCGACTCCCGCAAGGCGGAGATCGTGACCTGCTGTGATTGTTCGATCTCGAGTTGTCCACCGCTGCGCGCGACGGTGTCGACCACCCCGCCGGGAATGTTGAGAGCGGCCGCGAGGGTGGGCGGATCCCCGATCGCGACAACGCTGTACGGCGCGGTCACGCGCTGACCGTCCACCGACAGATCGCCTGCAGACCCGGACACCCAGGAGTCGACGCCGATCCGGATGGGAGCACCCTGCGCGCCTTGCAGTGAGATGGCCTCGGCACCCGCCGCCCGCAACTCCTGCACGAGGTCGAGGAGCACTTCGGAGCCCACCCCTTTCCCTGGGTCGGTGATGCTCATCGTCACCCCGGGCCCCGTGGCCGGTGCGCTCCCCACTTGGATCGACAACGCGGTCAGGCGTGCGCGTGCCTCGTCGAGGGCGGCACCCGAGCTACCACTTCGTCGTAAAGTGTCCAGCGTCTGCTCGAGGGTAGCGATCTCCTGCCGCAGGGCCGCCTCCCGCTGGTTCAGCGTATCGAGCACGACCAGGAGGTCCGCCGGACTCGCGGAGTCGAGCGTGTCACCGGAGCCGGTGTTCTTCACCTGAGTCACGATCGCGATTCCCAGGCCACCGAGAAGAAGTGCGGCCAGCACGGCGAAGACGACATGAGACCGGCGCGACGCCGATTCGTCCTGGTGGAGTTCGTGTCTGCCCTCGTGACCGCTCATTGCCCGATCACGCTCCGAAGAGGCGACGGCGGAGAGCCGCCGCGTTGCCGAAGATCCGGATACCGAGGACCACGACGATCGCGGTCGATAACTGGGTGCCCACTCCCAGTTGATCCCCCAGCCACACGATCAGCGCGGCCACCAGAACGTTGAACACGAACGAGACGACGAACACCTTCGAATCGAAGATCTCGTCCAGGTAGGCACGCAGTCCGCCGAACACGGCGTCGAGCGCCGCCACCACGGCGATCGGCAGGTAGGGCTGCACGGCATCGGGCACCTGAGGGCTGAACACCACTCCGAGCACGATGCCCACCACCAGCGCGAGGACGCCGTACACCGCCGATCCACCCTTGAGCACTGCCTTCATCCGAGCGCCGCCTCCATGTCACTAGCCCTCTCATCGAGTTCCTCGTCACTCCGCCGTCTCATCGAGTTCCTGCCACCTGCGCCGAGCGCACCTCGCGAGCCGGGGCCGCGGGAAGGTCGAGTTCGTCTGCTTCGGCCACCGAGAAGCCGATGCCGTACAGCTGAGCAATACTCGACATCCGCAAATACGCATCGCTCACCACGAATCCCGTCTGCATCGGCCTCTGCGGTCCGATCGCAGACACCACGTATGGCGAGAACACGGGCTGATTGTCGACGAGCATCGCGCCGCCCGCCTGCCGGATCGTCACGGTAGGACCGATCCGTACATCACCGACCGCCACGGCTTCGGCTCCGCTGGCCCACAACGAGTTGACAACTGATTGGAGGTCGCGGTCGAGCACCACAGCCTTTCCCCCCACCGAGCGCTGCGACGAGTCGGACAGGTTGGGCCGAGCCGCGGGATCGGTCAGTGTCACGGTGAGTCCTGGACCGCGGACGGCCTCGACCGCGGCGTCACCCTCGAGGGCGCGCAGCTCCGTGAGGACGGCGGATCCACGGGCATCACCCGCCAAGGCTGCGGCGCGGGCGTCGTCGGTGCGCACGGACAGGCCGTCGCGGGTGTCCTCGAGACTCCCGACGCGGGCTTCGGCGTCGTGTACCTTGCCGAGCAGTTCTGCCCGGACCTGTTCGGTACCCGGCAGGCGTTCGGTGGCCTGGCGGTACGCCACCGCGAGCACCAGGCCGATCAGCAGCGCACCGAGGGAAATCCATACCCGGTTTCCCCACCGGGTCTGCCGCGCATGGCCGTGTTCGCGATCCTCGGCGGCGCCCTCGTAGCCGGGGTCCAGGTGATCGTTCATCAGGGACCGGAGAAGGGACGGCACCGGATTTCGGCGGACGCCCGTGTCGGTGCGCTCCATCAGCGGACCTCGCGGTCGTCGCCACCCGGCGCTCGCACGGGAACGGTACGTGCGACGACGAATGCGTTGGCGATGTACAGCAGACCGGTCCAGAGGTACAACGCTGTGCCCCAGATGAGGAGAGCGGCACCCGCAGGCTGCGCGACCGGGGCGAAATCCCAGTCGACGTGCGCGGCGAGGATCATCGGCAGTGCGAACATGAGCAGGAAGGTTGCACCCTTACCCAGATAGATCACGTCCGGTGGGGGCAGTCCGCGGCGCCGGTAGATGAGCAGGGTCAGTGCCAGAACGGCGTCACGCCCGATGAGGATGGCGGCCACCCACCAGGGAATGAACCCGCGCACCACGAAAGTCACCAAGGTGGTCACGACGTAGAGGCGGTCGACGAAGGGGTCGAGGAGCGCACCCAGCTTCGAGGACTGGTTCAGTACCCGCGCCAGCTTGCCGTCGAGCCAGTCGGTGAATCCACTGATCATGAGGATGGCCAGCGCCCACCCGTCGGCGTGGGTGACGAGCAAGAGATAGACGAACAGCGGCACGCCGATCAAGCGGATGACACTGAGGACGTTGGGCACGGTCACGATGCGGTCCGACCGCACGATGTCCCGGTCCACCGAATCCACCACAGTCTCCCCAGCCCTCGATTGCGCAGTGTCGCGCGCTGCTCCTCGCAACGCTCTCGCCACTCTTCCACAACGGGTCCGGGCTTCAGGCGACCGTGGGCCACCTCAGCCACGTGTCACTCGTCGATATGCGAACCGAGTCCGATCATCGCGGCGCTCGGACTCGGGCAACACAGTCCGCGGTCAGACTTCCCATATACAGCCACCCCTCATGCTCCCGGACACCGGTGACGGGTGAGTAGCTTCCTTTACCACCGCGCAGGCTGTGCACGATCGTCCCGTTCGAGTCGAGGGCGATCACCCAGCCGGCACGCTGCGGGGCGGGCTGCACCGCTTCGGGCAGATTTGCTGCCAGAATCCGGAACGTCGGATACGGCGCGAGCATGTCGAGCACTCTCATGCGCGGACTGTAGAGCGCCACCCAGAACAGACCGGCCGACGTGTGCGACGTCATGTTGTCGGGAATGCCGGGGAGGTTCTCCGCCCATACCGACACGCTTCCCCGAGACGGGCCCGTGAGGTCGACGCGAGAAATTCGATAGGCCCCGGTCTCGGCGACCAGGACGAAGGATTCATCTGCCGCCAATCCGACGCCGTTGGCGAACTGCAACCCCTCTGCGAGGAGATCGGTCTCCCCCGTCTTCGGGTCCAACCGAAGCAGTCGGCCGGTCCCCCGGTGCTCGAGAAGATCGTACCGATGATCATCGATGGTGAAGCGGGCCGACGAGTCGGTGAAATACACGATCCCGTCACGGCCGACGGCAGAGTTGTTGCACGCCAGGATCGGTCGCCCCACAGCGGATTCGGCCAGCACCTCGACGTGCCCACTGTCATCTACCCGCAGGACCCCGCGCGCGGCATCACACACGAGAAATCGGCCGTCGTCCAGCACCTCGATCCCGAGGGGGCGCCCGCCGGTGTCGGCGATCGGGATCGCCTTCCCGTGGATATCGAACCGCCAGATCCGACCGTCGTTGCCCCCGGTGATCACCCGTCCCTCGGCATCGACGGCGACGTCTTCCGGGCCTTCACCGGACGGCAGCTGCCATCGCTCGGCATCGTCGAGCACTCGGTTGGGCGCGAGAAGACCTGTGGGAGTGGGCGGTGCGGGAGCATGCCAGACGACAGGGTCGACGCCGGTGCGGTCGAGTTTGCGAGCCACGGACTCGAAGATGGTCACAGGGTATGACCCTAGTCGCGGCAACCCCACCGTGATTCGGCTAACGCCAAGCGAAGACCGGTTGGTCGAACCCGTCGATGCGGGTGTGGCGGCCGTGGAGCGCGACTTCCCGGAATTGGTACACCACGGCGCCGGTCGGCGCGTGTACCAGGTGGCGCCGGAACGGCCATTGGATCACCGGCTTCGACGATTCGGGGATGTCGACGAACCGCGGCTCGGTGTCGATTTCGGAGAGTCCCACCGCGAAGACTTCCGCCACCTCCTCGAGATGGGGAACGAGAGTAGTGATCGATCGATCCGACCACACGACGAACGGTGTGATGACGTAGCCGGAGCGGGTGACGTAGTCGTCGAGGCGGCCGAGAACCGCGGACGGCTCCACATCGAGACCGAGCTCTTCGTGCAATTCACGGCGCGCCGCGTCCGCCCCGGTCTCCCCCGCATCCACGCCGCCCCCGGGCAATGCGAATTGGCCCGGGTGCGCTCGCATCTTGGTCGGGCGCATGGTGAGTGGAATGGCCTGCCCACCCGATCCGTCGCTCATCACGGCGATCACGACTGCCGCCGATCGACGATTGGTCGGATCGACTATCCGCGGTTCGAAGTGTGCGAGCGCGTCGGCGAGGTGGTTTCTGTCGAGGACGGGCGCATCAACCATCACCCGACACTATCCGCCCCTGCGCGTGATTTCCTGCCGTTTGAATCTCTCGGTACGTCACGCTGTCGGCCGGCACACAGGAGAATCATTTCTCCGCGGCCGCCTTGATTCGCCGAGCGAAGTTCGGCGCGTCCTTGCGTGCAGCGCGGAGCGCGAGAGGAGCGATCAGCTTGCCGATTCCGTGGCCTTCCAGCTCGTTGTAGATGGTGACTTTCGTGGCGGCTCCGGCCGGCTCGAGGTCGTAGCCGCCTTCCTTCGCCGTCACGATGTTCTTGGATCGTTCGGTCCACCGGATCTTTCTCGGTGCCTCGAATTCGGTCAGCTCGAATTCCCGTGTGGTGGTCATTCCGGCATCTTTCACGGTGCTGACGAACACCGTCCCGACTCCGGGTGGTCCGTCGGTGGACTTCGTGATCTTCTGCACACGGGGACTGAAATCCGGGTCGTTGACGCCTGCCGCGAGATAGGCGAACACGTACTCGATGGGGCGGTCGATCACCACGGTGCCTTCGAATCGTCCGGACATGTGCGCCTCCGTTTCGCTGACATCCCGGAACTGACGCTACTCGCGGGACCGTCGAGCAGTCATGAAGTCGTGACATCTCCCCGGTTCCGATCCCGGACGACGCTGTGTTTCACTGAAATGAGCTCACAGTGATGCGAAGGGCTGACGGCCATGCGTAAAGCGCAGCAGCACGGTGCACGCCTGTTTCTCGTGGCGGTTCTCGCCATCCTGGCCTTGTGCGGGGTGAGTGCCACCGGCACCGCTGTACCGTCGGCCGTCGTTGCGAAAGTCGTCGCTCCGGCCATCGCACCCTCGAGCGGTGAGGTCGTCGGCGTCGCGCATCCGATCATCATCCGGTTCCGATCGCCCGTCGCCGACCGGGCGAGCGCCGAACGCTCCGTCGCGATCTCCCCGTCGACGCCTGTGACCGGACACTATTCGTGGATCGATGACAGCGAACTGCGGTGGAGCCCGGACGCTTTCTGGCCGGCGCACACCGCGGTCACCGTCGAATTCGCGGGATCGAAGACCCAGTTCCAGGTCGGCGACGCGCTGGTCGCCGTAGCGAACACTACGACACACCAGTTCACCGTGAGCATCAACGACCGCGTAGTGCACACCATGCCGGCGTCGTTTGGTAAACCCGGCTACGAAACGCCGCTGGGCACCTTCCCCGTCCTCGAGAAGTTCCGCGACATGGTGATGGACTCGTCGACGTACGGCGTCCCGATCGACTCCCCGGAGGGGTACCGGCTCTACGTGGAGTACGCCACCCGCATCACCTGGGGCGGGATCTTCATCCACGGCGCGCCCTGGTCGGTCGCCTCGCAGGGGCGCGAGAACGTCAGTCACGGCTGTATCAATCTCAGCATCGAGAATGCGCGATGGTTCTACGACCACGCCAAGATCGGTGACCCCGTCATCGTCACGAACTGACGCCAGAACAGCGCGGATGCGTCACCGTCCGCGCTCCCTCGGCCATTGCCTTCCCGGTGTCCGCGAGTCTCGCGCGAGGGAGCAAGGCCAGAAACGACAATGACCTGGCGGACATGTTCGTCCACCAGGTCATGTGCGGTCGGGCTGACAGGATTTGAACCTGCGACCACTTGACCCCCAGTCAAGTGCGCTACCAAGCTGCGCCACAGCCCGTCCACACCCTCGTTCAGGTGCTCGATGAGATTACATCAGTGGCAGTCCTGAACGCTAATCGCCTGGTCAGGGCGATTCTCCCGAGCTACCGCCCGCGTCGGTCCCGCTTCTCCCGGACACGAACCGAGATCCGGACGGGGCTGCCGTCGAAGTTGAACTCCTCACGCAGGCGCCGCTCGAGGAATCGCCGGTACCCGGCCTCGAGGAAACCGGTGGTGAACAGTACGAAGGTCGGCGGCCGCGTTCCGGCCTGGGTGGCGAACATCACCCGTGGGAGACGTCCCCCACGCATCGGCGGCGGAGTGGCAGCCACGACTTCCTTCAGCCAGTTGTTGAGCCGGCCGGTCGGAATGCGCTTGTCCCAGGACTCGAGCGCCGTGTCCAGCGCGGGTACCAACTTCTGTACCGCCCGACCTGTGTGCGCCGAGATGTTGACCCGCTGGGCCCACGGCACCCGGACCAGGTCCCGGTCGACTTCCCGATCGAGCTGAAGGCGGCGATCCTCGTCGACGAGATCCCACTTGTTGAAGGCGATCACGAGCGCGCGACCCGCATCGGCCACCATGCTGAGCACGCGCAGGTCCTGCTCCGAGATCGGCTCTGACGCATCGATGAGCAGAATCGCGACCTCGGCGGCCTCGATGGCACTCTTCGTGCGAAGGGAGGCGTAGAACTCGGCGCCGCTGGCGTGACTGACGCGCTTACGCAAGCCTGCCGTGTCGACGAACCGCCACGGCCGGCCACCGAGCTCGACGATCGAGTCGACCGGGTCGACGGTAGTGCCCGCAACGTTGTGGACGACGGAACGCTCGTCACCCGACAGCTTGTTCAGCAGACTCGACTTGCCGACGTTCGGTTTCCCGACCAGAGCGACACGCCTCGGACCGCCACCCGGGATACCTTCGCGAGGGGTTTCGGGCAGCGCGGCGAGAACCTCGTCCAGGAGGTCGCCGGTACCTCGACCGTGTGTCGCACTCACCGAGTGCGGTTGCCCGAGACCCAGCGACCACAGGGCCGCAACCTCGGATTCGGTGCGCCCGTCGTCAACCTTGTTCGCTACCAGCAAGACTGGAGTTTTGGAGCGGCGCAGGACCTTGGCGACGGCCTCATCGGTGGCGGTAGCGCCGACAACGGCGTCGACCACGAGGAGAATCGCATCCGCGGTCTGCATCGCCAGTTCCGCCTGCCGCGCCACGGACTGCTGGAGACCCTTCGCGTCGGGCTCCCAACCACCGGTGTCCTGTACCAGGAATCGGCGACCGCTCCAGTTGGCCTCATAGGAAACGCGGTCGCGGGTGACACCCGGAATGTCCTCGACGACCGCCTCACGACGACCGATGATGCGGTTGACCAGCGTGGATTTACCCACATTCGGACGGCCTACCACCGCAACGGTGGGTACGGGAATATGGGCTTCGCCGTCGGTTCCGTCCTCCAGATCGACGACTTCCCAGTCGGACTCTTCGCTCCACGTTCCGTCGCCCGCGAATTCAGTTGTGAATTGTTCGGTCACTGCACTGCTCCAGTTCTCTCGCTTACCACCAGCAGCAACCTGCCGATCACGTCGTCGATTCCGAGTTCGCTGGTGTCGACCAGCACAGAATCTTCTGCCGGCCGCAGCGGCGACACGGCGCGTGTGGAGTCGAGGTGGTCGCGACGCTCGACGTCGGCGAGGACCGCGGCGTAATCGTCACCTCGCCCCTCCGCGAGATTCTGCGCGTTCCTGCGCTGAGCGCGGGCGGCCGACGAAGCGGTGAGAAAAATCTTTACGTCGGCGTCGGGCAGGACGACCGTCCCGATGTCCCGCCCTTCCACGACGATCCGGTCCGCCTCCGCTGTCAGACGACGCTGCGCCTCGACGAGGCGAGCGCGAACGGCAGGGACGGCGGAGACGGCAGAGACAGCTTTGGTGACCGCGTCACCTCGAATCTCCTGGGCGACGTCCTCACCGTCGAGCAGAACCTGCTCACGGGTGGGGTCGGTGCCGATCGACCAGGGCAGACCGGCGGTGGCGTCGGCAATCGCGTCGGGATCCCCGAGGTCCACTCCCTTGCGAAGTACATGCAAGGTAGCGATCCGGTACATGGCACCGGTGTCGAGGTAGCGGGCTCCGAGCTCCTGCGCCAGCTGCCGAGACACACTCGACTTGCCGGTTCCGGACGGCCCGTCCATGGCGACGACAAGCGAGGCGGCGCTCACAGACCCACCGCCCCGTACAGGCCGCCGACCTCGCCGCGGCCGAGGACTCGCAGCGTTCCCGGGCGCTGTTCACCCAGGGCCACGGGACCGATGTCCGTCCGGACGAGCCGGATCACCGGGTGTCCGACTGCGTCGAACAGTCGGCGCACGATGTGCTTGCGGCCTTCATGCAGCGTGACCCGAACCAAAGACTTGCCCTCGTTGATGTCGAGGAGGGTGAAGGTGTCGACTTTCGCCGGACCGTCGTCGAGTTCGACGCCCTCTTTGAGCTTCTTCCCGACACCGCGCTCGAGTGCACCGGACACGGTCGCCAGATAGGTCTTCGACACCTCGAACGACGGGTGCATGAGCCGATGGGCCAGATCGCCGTCGTTGGTCAGCAGCAGCAGACCCTCGGTGTCGGCGTCGAGGCGGCCCACGTGGAACAGCCGCTGACCGGCCGCGACCCTTTCGGAGACGATGTCACCCACGCACGGACGACCGAGGTCGTCGGACATGGTCGACTGCCACCCGCGAGGCTTGTTCAGCGCGAGATGGACCAGATCCTTCTGGACGACGACGCGTACCCCGTCCACGCGAACGACAGCGTTTTCGGGGTCGATCCGCAATCCCTGCTCGATCACGATGCGACCGTCGACCTCGACCCGCCCCCGGGAGATCAGTTCCTCGGCGGCGCGACGCGACGCGACTCCGGCCTGGGCGAGCACCTTCTGCAGCCGCACACCGTCGCCCTGTGGGGGCCCGACGGGCCTTTCGGCGTCTGCATGCTGGTGCCGGGCGGGCTTGGCATTGCTGACCTTGGGGGCCTGAGTTTGCGCGCGCTGGGGTTTGGCCGATTTCGGCTTGCCCCGCTTGTTCGTGGCGACCGGGGCTTCCGGCCTGCCGGTTCGAGTCTTCGCGGCGTCCGGCCTACCTGAGCGGCCCTTCGCGGCGTCCGGCCGACCTGTTCGGGTCTTCGCGGCCTCCGGCCGACCTGTTCGGGTCTTTGCGGCCTCCGGCCGACCTGGACGCTGGCCGGTGTCCGACCGGCCCGACCTGTGGCCGGTCTCCGTCTTGTCGGTGCGATGCTTGTTGTTGTTGCGATCCGGTGTGCCATCTCGGCGAGCGGGTTTCTTCACTTTTTTCTACGATCCCTGTCAGTCTTCGGTGTCGAGCCCGGTGTCCAACTTGTCCGTGGACGCCGTAGCTTTATTCATTCTCGCAAATCGTGGGTCAGATTCCAGACTGTCGCTGATGTCGTCTATCAGGTCCACGTCCGGCAGCAACGGGGCCAGGGCGGGCAGATCGGCCAGAGAGGCCAAGCCGAGCCGTTCCAGAAAGAGCTCCGTCGTCGAGTACTGCGTGGCGTTGGTATCGGGATCGACCCCGGCTTCGGCGATCAATCCACGAGCGAGAAGCGTGCGCACCACACCATCCACGTTGACGCCGCGCACCGCACTGATCCGTGCGCGGGTCAACGGTTGACGGTATGCCACGACAGCAAGAGTCTCCAAAGCAGCCCTCGTCAGCTTGGAGCGTGCCCCATCCAGCAGCAGGCGCTCCACGTAGGGCGCGTAGACGGTGCGGGTATAGAGACGCCAACCGTCACCGGCATATCGGAGGTCCATGCCACTACTGCGGGCCGTGAGCTCGGCGGACATCCGGTTGAGGGTCTCGGTGATGCGTTTCACAGAAGCCCCGGTCACGGAGGACAGCAGATCGACCCCGGCAGGCGAATCGACGATCAACAGCAGCGACTCCAGAACGGCCTCGAGCTCGGCGTCCGACAGTTCGTCGTCACCGCCGAGCGAAGCCGGCTCATCGTCACCGCCGGAGGCATGGGGCTGGTGGGGCTCGTCGTGCGGGGCCGAGCTCATCCGTAATCCTCCTCGGTCACCGGGAGACGGACGTCGCCCCCGGTCCAGCTCACCAACAATTCACCGAGAGGCTCGGGTTGCTCGAACAGCACCGACTGCTCGCGGTACAGCTCGAGCAGCGCGAGAAATCGTGCCACGATCTCGACTGCTACCTCACATTCCGACACCAGTTCACCGAAGCTCGCCCATTGATTCGCGCCACGTCCGCGAAGCAGTTCCAGTATCCGGGCGGCCTGCTCCGGCACCGACACCGCGTGCATGTCGTGCAGGTGGTCGAGTCCCACGGTCGGAGTCGGGCGTGGGGTGAACACGGTTGCGGCGATCTCGGCGAATCGCTGCGGGTCGACACCGAGCAAAACCTCGGGAAGCAGGCTTGTGAACTGGTCTTCCAGTGCGACCGATCGCGGATATCGCCGAAGGGCCGCCGCTTCGAGTTCGCCGAACAGCTGGGCCGCCTGCTTGTACGCGCGATATTGGAGCAGTCGGGCAAACAGCAGGTCACGGGCCTCCAGCAGGGCCAGATCCTCGGCGTCCTCCACCTGTCCGGCAGGAAGGAGTCGCGCCGCCTTGAGGTCGAGGAGTGTTGCGGCGACCACCAGGAACTCGGTGGTCTGGTCGAGGCCCATCTCCGCACCGAGTTCGCGGGTGTAAACGATGAAGTCGTCGGTCACCTGATGGAGCGCGACTTCCGTTACGTCGAGCTCACGCTGGTTGATGAGCGTGAGCAGCAGGTCGAAGGGTCCCTCGAAGTTCCGCAGGGTCACCCGGAAGCCGGCCTTGACGGCGGAGGCCTGCTGATCGTTCGACTCGGCCGGCACCGATGCCGCGCCGGGATTCTCGGTATGCGATGGAGCCACGACGTCCTGGGTGTTCACCACTTACCGGCCGGAACGGTGGATGACCTCACGGGCCAACGCGCGGTACGCCTCGGCACCGGGCGACTTCGGCGCCCAGGTGGTGATCGGCTCACCGGCCACAGAGGTTTCCGGGAATCGCACGGTCCGGTTGATCACCGTGTCATACACCACCTCGCCGAACACCTCGACCACCCTGGCCATCACCTCGCGGGCGTGGAGCGTGCGGGCGTCGAACATGGTCACCACGATCCCGGCGAGTTCGAGCTTCGGGTTCAGTCGGTCGTGCACCTTTTCGACGGTGTCGTTGAGCAGCGCCAGTCCACGCAGGCTGAAGTATTCGCATTCCATGGGGATGATCACCGAGTCCGCGCAGGCGAGAGCGTTGACGGTGAGCAGGCCGAGGGACGGCTGGCAATCGATGAGGACGTAGTCGTACCGGTCCAGCACGGGATGCAGCACCCGGCCCAGGGTCTGTTCCCGTCCGACCTCGGTGACGAGCTGAATCTCCGCGGCGGAAAGGTCGATGTTGCTCGGTAACAGGTCGAGATTTTCGACGCGTGTCCGCATCAGCACATCGTCGATCGACACGCGGGGTTCGACGAGCAGGTTGTGCACGGTGAGGTCGAGGTCGTGGTGCGCGACCCCCAGGCCGGCAGACAGCGCGCCCTGCGGGTCGAGATCGACGAGCAGGACCCGACGGCCGTACTCGGCGAGGGACGCCCCCAGGTTGATCGTGGACGTCGTCTTCCCGACTCCGCCTTTCTGGTTGCACATCGCGACGATCCTCGCGGGACCGTGGGATGGCAGCGGCGCAGGTTCCGGCACCGCACGGGTCGGTCTCCCGGTGGGGCCGAGCTCACCCGATTCGACGACGGTGTCGTCGAACAGGGCTGCGGGGTCGGTCTGTCGCATGTCGAACATGTCGCCCTCCGATTGCGAGTGCCCTGACTCCGCTGCTGGCGGCTGCGGTGTCATCACGGTCCGATGATCCCCTGTTCTCTCGATGCTCGCTGTCGATCACACATCGTTATACGAACGCTACCGCTTCGTACCATGAATATTCCCCTCGACACGCGTTCGCCTACCGCGCCCGAGGGTGGGCGTGTGCCCACACTTCGCGCAGCGAACCCACCGTGACCAGGGTATATATCTGCGTCGTCGTGACGGAGGCGTGTCCGAGCAACTCTTGGACGACGCGCACGTCGGCGCCCCCGTCCAAAAGGTGAGTGGCAAACGAGTGCCGCAGCGTGTGTGGCGAGACCGCTACCGTGATCCCGGCAGCCTCCGCCGCAGTCTGCAACACCTTCCAAGCGCTCTGCCGTGACAGTCGACCACCGCGGACATTGAGGAAGAGCGCGGGCGTGCCCCGCGACATCAGCGCCGGCCGGCCGCGGACGAGGTAGGCGTCGAGGGCTTCGACCGCGGGCCTGCCCACGGGGACGACACGATGCTTTCCGCCCTTGCCCCGGAGCAGGACGGAGCGGTTCTCGGTGTCGATGTCGTCTACATCGAGGCCGACCGCTTCGGAGATCCGGGCCCCCGTGGAGTACAGCAACTCGAGAAGAGCGCGGTCGCGCACCGCTCTGGGCCCGTCGGCGGGCCCTGCGCCGCCGACGGCCTCGAGTAGCGACAGCACCTCGCGGACGGGCAACGATTTGGGAAGCCGGGTGGCCGGCGAGGGTGGTCGGACTACCCGAGCCACGTCCACCGCCGCCATCCCCTCAGCGGCGGCAAAACGGTGAAACCCGCGCACCGCGATCAACGCGCGGGCGGCCGAACTCGCGGCCAGCGCCGGCAGGCCGCGCTCGGGGTCACCGCTGCGCAGCGCGACGACGAATTCACTGACATCCTGCTCGCGGACCCGTCCGATGTCCGTGATCCCTCGATCGGCGAGGAATTGTGTGTACCGCGACAGGTCACGCCGATACGACGAGATGGTGTTGCGGGCAGCACCGCGTTCGACTGCCAGGTGATCGATGTAGGTTTCGACCTGCCGCGCGATCACCGGATCATTCTCCCGCGGCTTCGACCCCGGCACGTGAGCGTTCTCTCTCACTGAAACTCGCCGGACGATCGACCCACGGTGCATCCCGGTCGCGTAGTGGCGTGTCGGGTCGCGACTTGATTGCGGCCAACGACATGATCCCGGAAACCGCGGTGGCGTTGACGATCTCACCGCGCAGGACCATCGCCACCGCCTCGTCGAGCGGGAACCGCTCTATCTCGAGGTCCGCCTCTTCGTGCTCCGGTTCGGGCCGGTGGACGGTGTAAAGGTCCTCCGCGAGAAACACCCGCACCGACTCGTCGGTGAAGCCGGGCGAGACAGCCACATCCACGAGGACCGCCCACTGTTTCGCCGCGAGTCCTGTTTCCTCGGCCAGCTCCCGCTTCGCAGCCTCGAGCGGGTCCTCGTCCGGTTCGTCGAGGAGGCCCGCCGGAATCTCCCACAGCCGGCGGCCCACCGGGTGGCGGTACTGGTGGATGAGGACGAGCCGGTTCTCGTCGTCGAGCACCACGACGGCAACTGCGCCGTGATGCTCGACGACCTCTCGTTCGGCTGTCCGCCCATTCGGCATCGCCACCTCGTCCAGACGCAATGCCAGGATGGCCCCGCTGTAGACGACGCGCGAGTCGAGAATGTCGAATTCGTGCCGATCGGTGTCGGTCATGCGCCGGCTCTACTTATCCGGCACTGTCGATCGACGCCCGGTCGGTGGCGGCAGCCACCTCGTCCGCCACGGCGACCTCGACCGACCGCTCCTCACCGTGGACGTCGACGGGAAGACGTTCTTCGAGCTTGTACGTCAACGCCGCTGCGACGAATGCCGCGAACAAGGGATGCGGACGAGTCGGACGGCTCTTGAGCTCCGGGTGGGCCTGCGTTGCGACGAAGAACGGATGCTGCTTCGCTGGGTACTCGACGAACTCGACGAGGTGCCCGTCCGGCGAGGTCCCACTGAAGAGAAGTCCGCTCTTGGCGATGCGGTCGCGGTAGGCATTGTTGACCTCGTAGCGGTGCCGATGACGCTCGGAAACCTGCTCGCTGCCGTACGCCCGCGCAACGACAGACCCCTTGGCCAGCACGGCGGGATAGGCGCCGAGGCGCATCGTTCCACCGAGGTCGGCTTCGCCGGCCACGACGTCTTCCTGATCGGCCATCGTGGAGATGACCGGGTGCGTCGTCTCGGGCTCGAACTCCGCAGAGTTGGCATCCTCGAGCCCCACGCTGCGGGCGGCCTCGATCACGACGCACTGCAAGCCGAGGCACAGGCCGAGCAGTGGGATCTTGCGGTGGCGTGCATACCGGATGGCGCCGAGCTTGCCCTCGATGCCGCGGATCCCGAAACCGCCGGGAATCAGCACGCCGTCCACATCCCCCAGCGCTGCCTGCGCTCCGGCTTCGGTCTCACAGGCGTCCGAGGGAACCCAGGAGATCTCCACCTTGGATCGGTGAGCGAAGCCTCCGGCTCGCAGTGCCTCGGTGACCGACAGGTACGCGTCGGGAAGGTCGACGTACTTGCCGACGAGCGCGATCCGCACCGTCTCGCGCGGCTGGTGGACGCGCTCGAGAAGATTTCCCCAGACCGTCCAGTCCACGTCCCGGAACGGTAGTCCCAGCTGACGCACGACGTATGCGTCGAGACCCTCGCTGTGGAGAACCTTCGGAATGTCGTAGATCGACGGCGCGTCGGGTGTCGAGATACATCCGTCGACGTCGACGTCGCACATCAGCGCGATCTTGTTCTTCAGCGCCGGCGGGACCTCACGGTCGCAGCGCAGGATCAGCGCGTCGGGCTGGATACCGATGTTCCGCAGCGCGGCAACCGAGTGCTGTGTGGGTTTCGTCTTCAGCTCACCCGACGGCGCCAGGTACGGAACCAGAGAGACGTGGAGGAAGAAGACATTGTCGCGGCCGACGTCGTGTCGCACCTGACGGGCCGCCTCGAGGAACGGCTGCGACTCGATGTCGCCGACGGTGCCGCCGATCTCGGTGATCACCACATCGGGACGCTGACCCTGCAGGTCCGGCCCACTCATGGCGAGGATGCGGCTCTTGATTTCGTCCGTGATGTGCGGAATGACCTGGACGGTGTCCCCGAGATACTCCCCCCGCCGTTCCTTGGCGATGACCGTCGAATACACCTGCCCCGTGGTCACATTCGCCTGACCGGAAAGGTCGCGATCGAGGAAGCGCTCGTAGTGGCCGACATCGAGGTCGGTTTCGGCGCCGTCTTCCGTCACGAACACTTCACCGTGCTGGAAGGGATTCATCGTTCCCGGATCGACGTTGAGGTACGGATCCAGTTTCTGCATGGTCACGCGCATCCCTCGCGCGGTCAGCAATTGTCCCAGACTCGAGGCTGTGAGGCCCTTGCCGAGCGAGGAGGCGACGCCGCCGCTGACGAAGATGTGCTTGGTGGCGGTACGCGAAGAAGTGCGTGACTGTGGCAAAGGGGCTCCCGTGACGACTGTGCAGGGCTTGGTCTGTTCGAGCAATGCTGGGGCCTGCCGACCCACGGGACTTCACGGTAACACCTCCGCAGACCTGCGGGAAACAACGCGCCGAGATTGCACTCCCCCATGGTGTGACGTGCACTACGCGGGCGTCGCCCCGACCGTGACTCCGGTGGTTCCCGGTCCGGTCCCATACCGGCCGGCGCCGCCGCCGAGCTGTTCCTGCAAAGACAGCGGAACGGTAATCTTCCCTGCCTCGCGGTCGATGTTGTCGATCGTCGTGAGCGCCGCCGACAGTGCGGCATCGGCACGGGCAACGGCGACCGCACCGTTTCCCTGCGCTGAAGCCGGACGACCGGCGAGGACGGTTCCACCGCCACGCGAGTCCAACGCTCCCGCGAACCGGGCAACCACCGCGCCCCGGTTACCGCTGGCGCCGTCCTCCACGTCACGGTCCCCCGTGAGCACCACCGCGAGCTGGGCGGGCTCGACCCCGCCGTCGTCGTAGGTGATGAAACCCGCACCTCGCAACGTTTCCAGAGCGAGCGCCCTCTCCTGCGGTGAACTCTGCGGCTGACCGGTCTCCTTGCCGAGCAGAACCACCGAGCCCAGGAGGTCACCCGCCAGGCTGCCCTGATCCACGGCACCCGTCTTCAAAGTGACACCGGCGGGGATGACATTGTTGACGACCGTGCGCAGCCGGTCACCACCAGTAGCGTCGACGAACGAGTCCGTCAGCGACACCCGTCCCGTGACGCTGCCACCGGCCGCCCCGATCATCCGGTTCACCCCGTCGAGGTCGGCAGGGTCGGCGTCGGGCGTTGTCACCACGACGACAGTTCGCCCCCCAAGGGCGTCGGCCACCACCCGGCCGGCCACCGCCGAGTCGAAACCATCGGCCGAATTCAGCTGCTCGGTCAGCTGGTTGTTGCGTTCGTTCGCTTTTTCGATGTCGTTCTGCAAATCAACCTTGTCATCGCGGAGACCGGACACCAGACCGCTCGACAGCAGGCCGGATCCCAGCACCACCCCGATTGCCAGCGCCAGGAAGATCGCTGCGATCGAAATGGCATGTTGACGCAGAGAAATCACTTGAAGAACCCCTGCACCCGCAGCGCAAAGCTATTCCAGGTCGCGATAGCCCAGTCCAGAGCTTCCCCACCGACATTCGACACCACGAGGGCCACGATCACCGCAACCAGAGCGGCCAGTACGAGCAGAGCGATGGCGCCTCCCGACACCCTGCTGCGGTAAAGGGTCGCCACGGCCTTGGCGTCCACCAGCTTGGGTCCGACTTTCAATCGGGTCATGAACGCCGACGGATTGCTGTCGCGGCGGCCGCGGTCGAAGAACTCGTCGAGAGAGACCGTATTGCCCACGGTCACGATCAACGAGGCACCGTGGTGATCGGCAAGGAGCAGTGCCAGGTCCGACGGAGACCCGGAAGCCGGGAACGTCATCGCCCCGATGCCCAGGTCCTGGATACGCGACAAGCCCGAGGCATGCCCGTCCTGGTCTGCCGGCAACACCACCTCGGCGCCGGACTTCAGCGTCGCGCTGGTGATGTCCTCCGGGTCACCGACGATGAGGTCGGGCCGGTAGCCGGCAGATCTGAGTACATCGGCGCCTGCCCCCACCCCGATGAGGATCGGCGAGTATTCCTTTATGAACGGTTTGAGATTTTTCAGATCCGACGCGTGATCCGGTCCGTCGGACACGATCACCACGTGCCGATCCTTCATGTCGACGTCGACATCCGGCACTCCCACCCCGTCGATGAGAAGCGGACTTTCGGTGCGGATGAACTCGATCGTGTTGCCGGAGAACGCTTCCAGGTGATCGACCAGTCCCGTCTTCGCCTCGATCATCCGATCGGAGATTTCGGCCTCGGTCTGCTCGTCGCCCTTGGCGATGCGCCGCTCCCCCGAATAGACGCAGCCGCCGTCGATCCGAACCTTGCTTCCGTCCTTGATGCTCTTGAAGACCTCGGTTCCCGCGGAATCGATCAGGAGGATCCCGTTGGCGACGATCACCTCCGGTCCCAGATTCGGATAGCGCCCCGAAATCGACGGAGACGCGTTGATCACTGCGAGAACGCCGGCCTTGACCAAGGCGTCCGCGGTACCGCGATCGAGGTCGAGCTCGTCGAGAACGACGACGTCGCCTGGCCCGACACGCCTCAGCAGCTTGGCTGTGTTGCGGTCCACCCTGGCGATGCCGCTGACCCCAGGCAAAGTTTCGGTGTTACGTGACAGCAGTGCCGGCATCTTCATGGCTTCGATGATGACGCGGATGCACAGCCCACCTGTGGAGGCGCGCCGAACCAGCTACCACATCGGTCCCACCATCACCAACAGTTTTCGTTCAGACAGCGCGTTCCGCTTTTGCCGTGGCCAGCAGTTCCTCAGCGTGCGCACGACCGGTTTCGGTGTCGTCGAGACCGGCGAGCATCCTGGCCAGTTCCACGACCCGCTCGTCATCGGTGAGGGTGCGCACCCCGCTACTGACGACTCCGTCGGCGTCGTCGACCTTGTCGACCACCAGATGGGTATCGGCGAATGCCGCCACCTGCGGCAGGTGGGTCACGACGATCACCTGGTGGGTTCTCGCCAGCCGCGCCAGTCGCTTGCCGATCTCGACTGCAGCGCGACCGCCTACTCCAGCGTCGACCTCGTCGAACACCATGGTCGCACCCGAATCGGATCCGGCAAGCACCACCTCGAGTGCCAGCATCACCCGGGAAAGTTCACCGCCCGAGGCGCTCTTGCTGATCGGCAGCGACTGTGCACCACTATGGGCCGACAACCTGAATTCGACTTCGTCGACACCAGAGGACCCGGCATGCACCTGTGCGTCCTCGACGGTGAGCGGAGCGGTGTCCTGAGGGCCCGCCGCACGTGCGCGTACCGACACGTCGAGAGCTGCGCGGCCCATCGCGAGACCGGACAGCTCCGAACTCACTGCCTTGGCGAGCTTGGCCGCAGCCTTGACACGGGCGGCGGTGAGTTTCGATGCCGCCTCCGCAGTCGCCGCCGCCGACTCCTCCACCTGCTTCGTCAGCGCTGCCAGCGCATCGGACGACACATCGATCTTCTCGAGCCGCGCCCGCGCGTTCTCGGCCCACTCCAGCACGCCGTCGACGTCCGCAGCGTACTTGCGCGTGAGGTTCTTGAGCTCCGCCTGCCTCGACAACAGCGAATCGAGCGCGCCGGGGTCCGCGGGCAGTCCGGCCAGGTAGGTGGTGAGGTCGGCCGACACGTCCGTGACCACGGCGATGGCATCCGCAAGACGCGAACCCAGCCCGTCGAGCTCCGGATCGGTGGCGGACTCGATACGGGCGCGGGCTTCGGACAACAAGTCGAGGGCGGGCGGCGACACGCCGTCACCGTCCATCTCGTCACCGCCGGCAAGCGCGGTCTGCGCCTCCTGCGCTGCCGACCGCAAGGAGTCGAGTTCGCTGAGCCTGCGCACCTCCGCGACGATCGACTCGTCCTCCCCCGGGGTGGGTGCGATGCCGTCGATTTCGTTGAGGGCAAACGTCAGCTGATCGGCCTCCTGCGCGAGTTCGCGCGTGCGGCCGGTTCGCTCGATCAACTCCGATCGTGCCGTCAGCCACTCGTCGCGGTGCTTGCGGTACCGCGCCAGCAGAGGGCCGACGGTTTTCTCCGCGAATCGGTCGAGCGCAGCACGCTGCTGGTCGGGTCGTAACAGCCGCAGTTGGTCGTTCTGCCCGTGCACGGTCAGTAGCGGGTCGGTGAAGTCGGACAGCACTCCTGCCGGGACACTGCGGCCGCCGAGGTGCGCGCGCGAGCGGCCGTCGCTGCTGACCGTCCGCACGGCGATGATGGTGCCGTCTTCGTCCCGCTCCGCGCCGGTCGACTCGAGCAACTCGGCAACTGCCCGCTCGACGCGTTCGGAATTCTCGTCCGTCACGAAACGACCTTCGACGACGGCTCGCGGCGCCCCGAGACGCACCCGGCCCGCGTCTGCCCGGGCACCGCTGAGGAGATGGAGGCTGGTCACCACCATCGTCTTTCCGGCGCCTGTCTCACCGGTGAGTACTGTCAAGCCTTCGTGGAACTGCGCGGACGCCTCGGAGATCACACCGAGGTTGTCGATCCTGATCTCTGCCAGCACGTCTAGGGTTTCCTTCCTCGCCACCCGGTGACGGGCAGCTCGAACTTTCGCACCATGCGATCGGCGAAGGGAGCCGAGTCGAGTCGCACCCAGCGAACGGCTTCCTTACCGCGCACCACCTCCACCCGCGCACCCGCAGGAAGTTCGAGAGTTCTCCTGCCATCACAGAACACCAAGCCATCATGACTACCGGCCACCGTCTCGACAGCAATGATCGACTCCGGGCTGGTGACGAGCGGCCGCGCGAAGAGTGCGTGGGCATTGCTCGGAACAACCAGCAGGGCTTCGAGTTCGGGCCACACGACGGGACCGCCGGCGGAGAAGGCGTAGGCCGTCGACCCGGTCGGTGTCGAGATGAGCACTCCGTCGCATCCGAACGCCGACACGGGGCGGCCGTCGACTTCGAGCACTACTTCGAGAACACCGAGCCGGGACCGGTTCTCGATGCTCGCTTCGTTGAGCGCCCAGCCCCGCTCGATGATCTCGTCGTCCACCCGGACGACGACGTCCAGCGTCATGCGCTGTTCCACCCGGTATTCGCGGCGCACCACCTGACCGAGTGCCTCGTCCAGATGTTCGGCCTCCGTTTCGGCGAGGAAGCCGATGCGCCCGAGGTTGATACCCAGCACCGGAATGGACGCGGCCTGAGCAAGTTCCGCGGCGCGAAGGAAAGTCCCATCTCCTCCGAGGACCAGCACCATTTCGCAGCCGAGGGCGGCGTGCGGACCGGCCTGGACGATCGTCACCTCGAATCCCGGCACGAGGAACTCGTCGGGCGCCATGCCGTCCATTGGTTCGATGCGCGTGTTGTCGACCTCGTCGACGAGGACGCGCAGTCCGATTCCAGCGCTCTTGAAGATCTCACCGACGCGCCGTGCCGTCTCAGTGATTTCGGCCCGGCCCGGGTGCGCCACCAGCAGAATCTCGCGTGCCGTGCCGCTGCTTCCCCCGCTCACTGTGGTCCTTCCTGCACCGCGGTGCGGATCAACTCTTCGATCGAGTCGACCGGTTCATCATCAACCCCGGGTACGACACCCGGTTCCGGCACCGCAGTGGCACCCGAACGGAGCCACAGGAAATACTCGACATTTCCGGAGGGACCTGGCAACGGGCTCGCGACGGCTCCCAGCGTACGCAGCCCCAGGGACTCCGCGGCCCTTGCCACCCTGAGCACGGCAGCCACCCGCAGTTCCGGGTCACGGACAACTCCGCCCGACCCGACATGATCTTTACCGACTTCGAACTGCGGCTTCACCATCGGAACGAGATCTGCCCCGGCAGTCACACACGCGACGAAGGCCGGCAGCACGAGTTCGAGGGAAATGAACGACAGGTCGGCGACCACGAGATCGACAGGTCCGCCGATGCGCTCGGCGTCGATAGCACGCACGTTGGTGCGGTCGACCACACGAACCCGATCGTCCGACTGCAACCGCCACACCAACTGGCCGTATCCGACATCCACCGCGACCACCTCCCGGGCGCCGTGGTGGAGAAGTACATCCGTGAAACCCCCCGTCGAGGCGCCGGCGTCGAGACACCGCTTTCCGTCGACCGAGAGCCCGCCGGGTCCGAACGCTTCGAGAGCTCCGAGCAACTTGTGGGCGCCCCGCGAAGCCCAGGACACCTCGTTGTCCACCTCGACCACCCGTAGCGGTGTTCCCGCTTCGACGGCGGTAGCGGGTTTGGTCGCAGCTACTCCGGAGATCAGCACTCTGCCGGATGTTATGAGTTCCTGGGCGTGTTCACGGGACCGGGCCAGTCCACGCCGAACGAGTTCGGCATCCACCCGCGCGCGTCGGGCCACCTCAGATCTTGTCCACGGCGGCCAGCGCTTCCACCAGAACGTCGTGGGCCTTCTCGAGCAGATGCGCTTTCTTCGGAATGACACCGACTCCGTGTGGGTCCTCGGGATCTGGTTCGACGGCGTGCAGCCGCGTCAGCAATCCGTCCACCTCCGCGGAAATCTTCTCGGGGTCGACACTCGGCGTTGGCCCAGGTAGATGGGCTCCCGGGCGCGGTATTGGCGTGCTCATCGGGCACAACGCTAGTCGATCCCCTTCGGATACGCATACAGCGAACCGCGCCGCGGACACAAAGGATCTGCGGGCACTCGAGTTGCGCGGTCAAGCACCCCAATCGGACACGAGCGCGCTGACTGCCGGGTGAGTGGACGTGACGCGGCCGAACTCCGGGTACTTCCATGCTGACACAGCCACGTGCCGGAGCAGCGTCACCGAATCGGCAGTGCCGATCGATTCGCCTTTCGGTTCGATCACCAGATCAGTGCCATCGAACTCGACGGAGAACCGGCGGTCCTCGCCGACCCGCGATTCGTCAGCAGGCCGGTTGAGGGCATCCAGTTCGGACGCGATGAAGGTCGGGCGTTGTTCCTCGGTTGCCCGAAGGACGTCGATGGCAGTGCTGACCCCGGTGAGCACCAACAGGGATTCGAGACCCACCGCGTTGGCGCCCTCGATGTCGGTGTCGAGTCTGTCGCCCACAACCAGAGGGCGCGAACTCCCACTACGGCGTATCGCGTCTTCCATCAAAGGCGCTGCCGGTTTACCGGCAACCAAAGGTACGCAGGACGTTGCGGTGCGCAGAGCGGCCACCATAGATCCGTTGCCCAGCACCAGCCCACGCTCGGTAGGGAGCGTGGAATCGACATTGGCCGCTACCCAGAGAGCTCCCGACCGGATGGCGAGAGTCGCCTCCGCAAGAATCGCCCAGTCGGTTGTCGGAGAATGGCCCTGCACCACCGCGACGGGCGAATCCGCGAACAACCGCACCGGGCGCAAGCGGACCCGCGCCACTTCATCCGCCAGGGCTTCCGTCCCGACCACCAGCACTGCAGCACCGGGTTCGATCTTCTCAGCGAGGAGTCGAGCTGCGGATTGCGAACTCGTGACCACCCTCGACTCCGAGGCGTCGAAACCGAGCTCGGTCAGGTGTGCGGCGACCTCACTTGGGCTACGACTCGCATTGTTGGTCACGTAATAGAGGGCTTGCGTTCCCGGCGCCAGCGCGGCCCGGGCACCGGGAATTGCCAGCGGACCCTCATACAGGGTGCCGTCCAGGTCGAGTAGCAGAGCGTCATATCCCTCACGCAGCGACGACGCCACACCGTTCTCCACCGTCACTGATCGTCTCCGGTCAGCTCGGCCACACGCTCCTCTGCGTCGGTATCACCTTCGAGGTCCGCCGCAGCCGAATTGAGGAACCACTTCAGGCCATCCTCGATACGGCCGGCGGCCACCAGGGCGTCGGCATACGCATAGAAGAGACGCGCAGCGCCCGGACCGGTACGGGAAGCGTCGAGGTCCGGCGTCTGCAACGTGACCACGGCCTGATCGAACTGCCCGAGGTCCATGCGCGCACCTGCAACTACGATGCGCAGCTCGGCGGCATCGTCACCAGACAGAGCCGCTGCTTCATCGCTCCGACCCAGTTCGATCGCCCGTTCTGGTCGGCCCAGTCCACGTTCGCAATCCGCCATCACGGCGAGGAGTCCGGGACCGCCAGCCATCCGACGTGCGGCCCGCAGCTCGGACAGCGCTTCTGCCCATTCACCAGCGTGGTACGCGGTGATGCCCGCGGCCTCACGAACGACGGCGATACGTCCGGCCCGCTGCCGCGCCGCACGCGCATGCGCCAGGGCCAGTCGGGGATCGTCGTCAACCAACTTGCCCGCCATCACCAGATGCCGCGCAACGGTATTCGCGTTCGTCTTGTCCAAGCTCAGCAGGTCACGCCGGACAGTCGGATCAAGTTCACCGGCCTCGACATTTTCCGGCAGGTCGGGTTCGTCGGGACGGGCATCCTGCCGCTGCGGGCGGTCACCATCACGACCCCGCGGAGTGAATCCGCCCTCGCCCCCACGGCGCTGCCCACCCCGCCGGTCATTGCCGGCACCGCCACGAGAATCACCTCGCGGTCCGCCGAACGATCCACCACGACCACCCGACGGGCCACCTCTGCTCGACCCTGAGGCACTGCCTCGGTCCGAACCGGAAGCACCGCCTCGTCCAGAATTAGAGGCACCGCCTCCGCGGAAGGATCGACGTCCGTCGTCGCTCTCCGACACAGTCATTCCTTTCACACAAAGCACGAAAGGGGACCCAGTATATTGGGTCCCCTTTCGGTAACGGATGTTCGGCGGTGTCCTACTCTCCCACACCCTGTCGAGTGCAGTACCATCGGCGCTGGAGGGCTTAGCTTCCGGGTTCGGAATGGGGCCGGGCGTTTCCCCTCCGCTATGGCCGCCGTAACTCTATGAAACTGTCACACACCCATCGTCCCTTTGCCGGTTCCTGTCCGTGGCCACGCACCCGGGTGGGTGCGGAACTTGTCGGGGGTTCCGTAAAAGGGAAAAGGGTATCTGTGTGTTGTTTCAGATACTGCACAGTGGACGCGTAGCTTCTTTGTGGTAAGTCCTCGGCCTATTAGTACCAGTCACCTACACCCATTACTGGGCTTCCAGTTCTGGCCTATCAACCCGGTGGTCTGCCGGGGGCCTTACCCCCTCGAGGGGGTGAGAAACCTCATCTTGGAACAGGCTTCCCGCTTAGATGCTTTCAGCGGTTATCCCTTCCGAACGTAGCTAACCAGCGGTGCTCCTGGTGGAACAACTGGCACACCAGAGGTTCGTCCGTCCCGGTCCTCTCGTACTAGGGACAGCCTTCCTCAAGTTTCTAACGCGCGCGGCGGATAGAGACCGAACTGTCTCACGACGTTCTAAACCCAGCTCGCGTGCCGCTTTAATGGGCGAACAGCCCAACCCTTGGGACCTACTCCAGCCCCAGGATGCGACGAGCCGACATCGAGGTGCCAAACCATCCCGTCGATATGGACTCTTGGGGAAGATCAGCCTGTTATCCCCGGGGTACCTTTTATCCGTTGAGCGACACCGCTTCCACTTGCCGGTGCCGGATCACTAGTCCCGACTTTCGTCCCTGCTCGACTTGTCAGTCTCACAGTCAAGCTCCCTTGTGCACTTGCACTCGACACCTGATTGCCAACCAGGCTGAGGGAACCTTTGGGCGCCTCCGTTACATTTTGGGAGGCAACCGCCCCAGTTAAACTACCCACCAGGCACTGTCCCTGAACCAGATCATGGTCCGAGGTTAGAGGTCCAATACGATCAGAGTGGTATTTCAACAACGACTCCACACTCACTGGCGTGAGCGCTTCACAGTCTCCCACCTATCCTACACAAACCGAACCGAACACCAATACCAAGCTGTAGTGAAGGTCCCGGGGTCTTTTCGTCCTGCCGCGCGTAACGAGCATCTTTACTCGTAATGCAATTTCGCCGAGTCTATGGTTGAGACAGCTGAGAAGTCGTTACGCCATTCGTGCAGGTCGGAACTTACCCGACAAGGAATTTCGCTACCTTAGGATGGTTATAGTTACCACCGCCGTTTACTGGGGCTTAAATTCTCAGCTTCGCCACCGAAATGGCTAACCGGTCCTCTTAACCTTCCAGCACCGGGCAGGCGTCAGTCCGTATACATCGTCTTACGACTTCGCACGGACCTGTGTTTTTAGTAAACAGTCGCTTCTCACTGGTCTCTGCGGCCCCACCCAGCTCACACTGCAAGAGTGATCACCAGACGAGGCCCCCCTTCTCCCGAAGTTACGGGGGCATTTTGCCGAGTTCCTTAACCATAGTTATCTCGATCGCCTTAGTATTCTCTACCTGACCACCTGTGTCGGTTTGGGGTACGGGCCGTGTGAAAGCTCGCTAGAGGCTTTTCTCGGCAGCATAGGATCACTGAATTCGCCTCATTCGGCTATGCGTCACCTCTCAGGATATGTGTGACCCGGATTTGCCTAGGTCACTCCCTACAGGCTTACACCAGTATTACCACTGACTGGCTCAGCTACCTTCCTGCGTCACCCCATCGCTTGGCTACTACCAGATCAGGTCCCACGCATCCACCACGCACGAACCCGAAGGTCCACACGCGGTTTCAGGGTGGTTAGTATCACTGATTCACCAGGGGCGCGTTCACACGGGTACGGGAATATCAACCCGTTGTCCATCGGCTACGCCTGTCGGCCTCGTCTTAGGTCCCGACTCACCCTGGGCGGATTAACCTGGCCCAGGAACCCTTGGTCATTCGGCGGACGAGTTTCTCACTCGTCTTTCGCTACTCATGCCTGCATTCTCACTCGTGTGGCCTCCACGGCTGGGTCACCCCGCCGCTTCCATGGCCACACGACGCTCCCCTACCCATCCACACCACTGCCCACCCTCCCGCAGGAAAATGGGGGTGCATTGTGTGAATGCCGCAGCTTCGGTGGTGTACTTGAGCCCCGCTACATTGTCGGCGCAGGATCACTTGACCAGTGAGCTATTACGCACTCTTTCAAGGGTGGCTGCTTCTAAGCCAACCTCCTGGTTGTCTTCGCGACCCCACATCCTTTTCCACTTAGTACACGCTTAGGGACCTTAGCTGGCGATCTGGGCTGTTTCCCTCTCGACTACGAACCTTATCGCCCGCAGTCTCACTGCCGCGCTCTCACTCACCGGCATTCGGAGTTTGGCTGATTTCGGTAAGCTTGTGGGCCCCCTAGACCATCCAGTAGCTCTACCTCCGATGAGAAACACGCGACGCTGCACCTAAATGCATTTCGGGGAGAACCAGCTATCACGGAGTTTGATTGGCCTTTCACCCCTACCCACAACTCATCCCCTCAGTTTTCAACCTAAGTGGGTTCGGTCCTCCACGACGTCTTACCGTCGCTTCAACCTGGCCATGGGTAGATCACTCCGCTTCGGGTCTAGAACATGCCACTATGAACGCCCTATTCGGACTCGCTTTCGCTACGGCTACCCCACACGGGTTAACCTCGCGACATGCCACTAACTCGCAGGCTCATTCTTCAAAAGGCACGCCATCACCCCCAGTGACAAGTCACTCGAAGGCTTTGACGGATTGTAAGCGCACGGTTTCAGGTACTATTTCACTCCCCTCCCGGGGTACTTTTCACCTTTCCCTCACGGTACTAGTCCGCTATCGGTCACCAGGGAGTATTCAGGCTTATCGGGTGGTCCCGACAGATTCACACCAGATTTCACGGGCCCGGTGCTACTTGGGTTTCCATCACGACAGTCACAATGTTTTCGTGTACGGGATTCTCACCCTCTACGACAGGCCGTTCCAGACCACTTCCACTAACACCATGATTTCTTACTGTCGGCCAACACGGCAGCATTGACAAGATGAACCCCACAACCCCACGAATGCAACGCCTGCCGGCTATCACACATCCATGGTTTAGCCTCTTCCGCTTTCGCTCGCCACTACTCACGGAATCACTATTGTTTTCTCTTCCTGTGGGTACTGAGATGTTTCACTTCCCCACGTTCCCTCCACACACCCTATATATTCAGATGCGGGTAACACGACATCACTCGTGCTGGGTTTCCCCATTCGGACATCCTCGGATCTCAGCTCGGTTGACAGCTCCCCGAGGCTTATCGCAGCCTCCTACGTCCTTCATCGGCTCCTGGTGCCAAGGCATCCACCGTACGCTCTTCATTACTTACAACAAAGATGCTCGCGTCCACTGTGCAGTTCTCAAACAACACACCCGCCTCGAACTCCGCCAGCACCATGCCCACCACCAAAAGTGATGCGGTCTGCCTGACATCCGAACCGGATCGTCACTTCCCTGAAAGAAAAAACACTCACGTGTTCCCTCAGGACCCAACAGTATGTCGATATAATTCGCCCTCCCACCAGCACACAGGCCGGCAGTTGAGAACCAATACTTGTCAGCGATCCACCCATGAGCAACCACCGGATAACATACGCATCCGAAATGGCCTCTGCCAGACCATCATCCACTGACTGTTCAGCGGTACATGACTGGAGATGCTCCTTAGAAAGGAGGTGATCCAGCCGCACCTTCCGGTACGGCTACCTTGTTACGACTTCGTCCCAATCGCCGATCCCACCTTCGACGGCTCCCTCCCACAAGGGGTTAGGCCACCGGCTTCGGGTGTTACCGACTTTCATGACGTGACGGGCGGTGTGTACAAGGCCCGGGAACGTATTCACCGCAGCGTTGCTGATCTGCGATTACTAGCGACTCCGACTTCACGGGGTCGAGTTGCAGACCCCGATCCGAACTGAGACCAGCTTTAAGGGATTCGCTCCACCTCACGGTCTCGCAGCCCTCTGTACTGGCCATTGTAGCATGTGTGAAGCCCTGGACATAAGGGGCATGATGACTTGACGTCGTCCCCACCTTCCTCCGAGTTGACCCCGGCAGTCTCTTACGAGTCCCCACCATTACGTGCTGGCAACATAAGACAAGGGTTGCGCTCGTTGCGGGACTTAACCCAACATCTCACGACACGAGCTGACGACAGCCATGCACCACCTGTATACCGACCACAAGGGGGGCCGTATCTCTACGGCTTTCCGGTATATGTCAAACCCAGGTAAGGTTCTTCGCGTTGCATCGAATTAATCCACATGCTCCGCCGCTTGTGCGGGCCCCCGTCAATTCCTTTGAGTTTTAGCCTTGCGGCCGTACTCCCCAGGCGGGGCGCTTAATGCGTTAGCTACGGCACAGATTCCGTGGAAGGAACCCACACCTAGCGCCCACCGTTTACGGCGTGGACTACCAGGGTATCTAATCCTGTTCGCTACCCACGCTTTCGTTCCTCAGCGTCAGTTACTGCCCAGAGACCCGCCTTCGCCACCGGTGTTCCTCCTGATATCTGCGCATTTCACCGCTACACCAGGAATTCCAGTCTCCCCTGCAGTACTCAAGTCTGCCCGTATCGCCTGCAAGCTCACAGTTGAGCTGTGAGTTTTCACAAACGACGCGACAAACCGCCTACGAACTCTTTACGCCCAGTAATTCCGGACAACGCTTGCACCCTACGTATTACCGCGGCTGCTGGCACGTAGTTAGCCGGTGCTTCTTCTGCAGGTACCGTCACTTGCGCTTCGTCCCTGCTGAAAGAGGTTTACAACCCGAAGGCCTTCATCCCTCACGCGGCGTCGCTGCATCAGGCTTTCGCCCATTGTGCAATATTCCCCACTGCTGCCTCCCGTAGGAGTCTGGGCCGTGTCTCAGTCCCAGTGTGGCCGGTCACCCTCTCAGGTCGGCTACCCGTCGTCGCCTTGGTAGGCCATTACCCCACCAACAAGCTGATAGGCCGCGGGCCCATCCTGCACCAGTAAACCTTTCCACCCCCAGCCATGCAGCCGAAGGTCGTATCCGGTATTAGACCCAGTTTCCCGGGCTTATCCCGAAGTGCAGGGCAGATCACCCACGTGTTACTCACCCGTTCGCCGCTCGTGTACCCCGAAGGGCCTTACCGCTCGACTTGCATGTGTTAAGCACGCCGCCAGCGTTCGTCCTGAGCCAGGATCAAACTCTCCGTTGAAGACTCTAGAAAGAGGCGAACCCCAATCAGTCATAGACATCGAGTCAAATCACTAGCGATCAAAAACTCAAACTAGCTCAATCAAACACCGACCCCCTCTCCGACGGAAGAAGGAGAAAGAGCCAGCAAATACCCACACCACTCACAACCAAACCCCAAAAGGCCCAGCCGATCACCCGTGATGCGGAGTACCAAAAACATTTGGCACTGACATTCATCGACACACTGTTGAGTTCTCAAAGAACACGCACACACCATCACACCCGAAGACAACATCTCCGACCGATCCGGGGCAACCGCTCCAGCCTAACTCCTGCCAACCCCCGATGCAAACGGGAACCTCCAGGACATCTCGAACACACCAATCAAGATCAGCATCTTCGGGAAGTTCAGGCGCCTTCGTCCAACCTCGTGTCCCCCGCCTTCCGGCCGGGGTCGGTGTCCGTGTCGCTCTGACTTGGAATAAGTTACGCGACGGATAACGGAGCGTCAAATCCCCAGTTCGGAGAAGTCCGGCGCGTTAAATCCGCAGGTGGAACGCGCACAGCGTCAGCCACCTGCGGATCACGTCCCGAACTTACAACGGTGTGATGCCGGGCACCCTAGCCCGCAACCACCTGGATGCCGGCGAAGTGCCGTTTACCGCGCCGAATCACGAGCCAGGTTCCATGGAGAAGATCGTCGCCCGAGGGGGTCCACTCCTCGCTGCTGATCTTGCGGTTGTTCACCGACGCGCCGCCTTCCTTCACCGCACGGCGGGCAGCGCCCTTGCTCTCGCACAGCCCACTGAGCACGAGCAGATCCACGATGCTGGCAGGTGCCCCGGGCGCCAACTCTGCGACCGCCGCTTCGCGGAGCGCCGCAGCCAGCGTCGGTTCGTCGAGATCCCGCAATTCACCCCTGCCGAACAGTGCCTTGCTAGCCAGCTCCACGGCGTGGGTGTTCGCTTCTCCGTGGACCAGAGTTGTCATTTCCGCTGCCAGCCTCCGCTGGGCCTCGCGAGCATGCGGACGTTCAACTGTCGCCGCCTCGAGCTCCGCAAGCTCCTCCGGCGAAAGGAAGGTGAACCATCGCAGGTATTTCACGACATCGGCGTCGCTCGTGTTCACGAAGTACTGGTACCAGGCGTAGGGGCTCGTCATCTCGGGATCGAGCCACAGGCTCCCACCACCGGTCGACTTGCCGAACTTCTTACCGTCGGCGGAGGTCACCAACGGAACGGTGAGTCCGTGCACCGTCGCGGCGTCGATACGGCGGTTCAGGTCGACACCGGCGATGATGTTGCCCCACTGATCCGACCCGCCCACCTGCAACGTGCACCCGTGGCTACGGCGCAGATGGAGGTAGTCGTTGGCCTGGAGCAGCATGTAGCTGAACTCCGTGTAGGACATGCCGTCGGATTCGAGCCTGCGTTTCACCGTGTCCCGCGCCAGCATGACGTTGACCGAGAAGTGCTTGCCGACATCTCGGAGGAAGTCGATCGCCGACAGCTTCCCGGTCCAGTTCATATTGTTCTCGACGACGGCGCCGCTGGGGGAATCGTCGAAGTCGACGAACCGTTCGAGTTGGCCGCGGATGCGATCGGCCCACGCGGCCACCGTGTCGGAGGAGTTCATTGTCCGTTCACCGACATCACGCGGGTCACCGATGAGTCCCGTCGCGCCACCTGCCAGGACCACTGGCCGGTGCCCTGCGCGCTGGAACCGTTTGAGCGCGAGCAGAGGTACCAGGTGCCCGGCGTGCAGACTGGGTCCCGTCGGGTCGAACCCCGCATACAGCGTGACCGGTCCGGCGTCGAGATCACGACGCAATGCGTCCAGATCGGTTGATTGAGCGATCAGCCCGCGCCAGGTCAGTTCATCGATGATGTTCTCAGTCACGTGATCGATCATCCCATCCGCTCGCCGACGGGCATCGCACGCGGGCTTCTCCGATAGGCCGACACGGCAGCGGACTCGGGGATCCAGAAACGCCACGGCCGGTCAGCGGCCGCGCTGACCCCCACCCGAGGACCACTCACCCATCCTTCCGACTCGGTGATCTCGAGCCGGATCGGTGAATCAGCCGCAAACAGCGGCGCACCATTGTCGGCGAGGGTGACGCCGGTGGCCGACCCCAAGTTCCCGGGACCGCGCGCGAAATCAGCGGGCCGGGTGACCCGCGATCGTCGTGCACGGACAGTCTCCGCACCGTCGAGGATTTCACCTGCGCGCAGAAGCACTCCGCCGGCCGTCCCGACCGGCCCGTACGACACATTCATGCAGAAGTGCATTCCGTAGCTGCGGTACACGTACAGGTGTCCGGCAGGGCCGAACATCACCGCGTTCCGCGGCGTCTTCCCCCGATACGAGTGCGATGCAGGGTCCGGCCATGGCCCCTCGGCTTCTCCGCCGTACGCCTCGACCTCGACGATGCGAAGGCGTACGTCCGCGACGATCAAGGTGGACCCCAGCACGATTCTTGCGGCTTCGGTGGGGTGGGCCTCGGCAAGTCGATCGACAGTCACCCTCCGATTGTGCCCAACCGTTGACGCACAGCTCTCCGTGGACGCATAATTCATCAGGCAGTGAATTCACCCAGTGATGAATTGAGGCACGCCATGAACGGCAGCCCTGCGATCGACATCCGGGATCTCCGCGTACGGCGAGGAAAGAACGAGGTCTTGCACGGCGTCGAGGTGCAAGTACCGGGCGGGTCCATCACCGGACTTCTCGGTCCTTCCGGGTGCGGCAAAACGACACTGATGCGGTGCGTGGTCGGTACTCAAATCGTGGAGTCCGGTTCCGTCACCGTCCTGGGATCGCCCGCTGGTTCGGTCTCGCTACGGAGCCGAGTGGGGTACGTCACCCAAACACCGAGCGTGTACACCGACCTCACCGTCAAGAAGAACGTCGCTTACTACGCCGCGCTCTACGGCCGGCCGGCAGGTGCGGTCAACGACGCGATCGACGCTGTCGGACTCACCCGGTTCGCCGGCCAGAAAGCAGCGGACCTCTCCGGGGGCCAACTCGGACGAGCTTCACTCGCCTGCGCACTGGTCGCGGACCCGGAGATCCTCGTACTCGACGAGCCCACCGTCGGCCTCGATCCGTTGCTTCGTGTCGAACTGTGGGAGCGGTTCGAGGCCCTCGCTGCCGGAGGAACGACCCTCCTGGTGTCCAGCCATGTGATGGACGAGGCCGAACACTGCGATTCGCTGCTCCTGATGCGCGACGGGCACGTACTCGCGCAGGAATCTCCCACCGGCCTGCGCCGCCAGACCGGTGAGTCGAGCCTCGAAGACGCCTTCTTGACCTTGATCCGCACATCACAGGTGGGAAGTGAAAACTGATGAACGCCAGAATCTTCCTCGCAACGGCAGGTCGGATACTCGCGCAGTTGCGGGCCGACCATCGCACGGTCGCCATGATCCTCGTAGTACCGAGCCTGCTGATGGTGCTGCTGTACTTCCTGTACCAGAACGTGCCGGCGGCCCCCGGCCAACAATCGCTTTTCGAGCGGGTCGCGATCACGATGCTCGGTATCCTTCCCTTCGTGGTGATGTTCCTCGTCACGTCGATTGCGATGCAACGCGAACGCACGTCGGGAACCCTGGAACGCCTCCTCACGACACCACTGGGCAAACTGGACCTTCTCGGCGGCTACGCGGCAGCCTTTTCCACGGCAGCCGCCGCACAGGCTGCACTGGCCTGCGCCGTCGCATTCGGCTTCCTCGGTCTCGACACCGAAGGCAGCGTGAGCTGGGTTCTGCTGATCGCGGTACTGAACGCGATTCTCGGTGTTGCGCTCGGCCTCCTGTGCAGCGCCTTCGCCCGCACCGAGTTCCAGGCCGTGCAGTTCATGCCCGTCATCGTGGTTCCCCAACTGTTCCTGTGCGGGCTGCTCGTCCCCCGCGATCAGCTCCCCACCTGGCTCGAATGGAGCAGCAACGTTCTGCCACTGAGCTACGCCGTCGAGGCGCTCCAACAGGTCGCGACCCACCCGGGTACCACCGGAATCATGTGGCGCGATCTCACCGTGGTCGCCGCCTTCGCACTACTCGCGCTGTCGCTCGGAGCCGCCACACTGAGGCGTCGCACACCATGACGGCACCACGCGCACGAACGCGTTCGGGCCGCAGACCCGGAAATCAGGACACTCGATCTCGGATACTGGCAGTCGCACGAAAGCTGTTCGCACAGAATGGGTTCGACAAAACGAGTGTGCGTGCAGTCGCCCTGAGTGCAGGCGTCGATGCGGCGCTCGTGCATCACTACTTCGGGACCAAACGCCAGTTGTTCCTCGACTCCGTCGACATTCCCGTCGACCCCACCCAGGTGATTGCACCGGTCCTCGACATCCCGACCGACGAGGTCGGGCGCCATCTCGCGGAAGCTGTCTTCTCGGTCTGGGAGTCACCGCACCGACCGGCAGTTGTCGCGGCGTTCCGTTCCGCGATGGCGGGCAACGAACCGACCCTGATCCGAACCTTCCTCGTGGAAGTGGTATTTCGTGACCTCGGCCCGAGAGTCGACGAGCCACCCGGAACCGGGATCCTGCGTATGCAGCTGGTGGCGTCGCAGATGGTAGGGATTCTGGTGACCCGGTACATCCTCGAGTTCGAACCCCTCGCTTCTCTCCCGATCGAGGATCTGGTCGACGTGATAGCGCCGACGCTCCAGCGCTATCTCACCGGACCCGTGCCGGGCTGATTCAACGCGCCGCGATCACGACTGCGCAGATGCCCGGGCGACCAGCTGCTCGTGCTCCTCGGCATCCACGTCCCGCGCCTCGTCGATGAGGAGGACCGGGATCCCGTTCTCGATGGGATAGGCGCGCCGAAGTCGAGGGTTGTAGAGCAACTCGTCTCCGACCAGCAGGAGCGGGCCCTTGTCCTGCGGGCACGCCAGAATGCTGAGCAGTGTCGGATCAATAACCACGGATGTCCTCTCCAACCGTTCGGGTGAGCAGCCTCAGGTTACCGCGCACCAGCGGGCATGCCGGCCGAGCCGTCGTGGAACTGCGCTGCTACTGCTTTCGTCAGCCGTTTGTACTCCTGTGAGGTCGCGTCGAGATACCAGACGCGGGTGCCCGGCTTCGGCAAACCTGCCGCACTCAGACCGTCGGCATTGGGGCGGAACGACGAGCCCAGCGGAATGGTGTCCACCGCATGGACGATGTCGGGACGCCACCCGAACGGGAGTGCTTCGATGGCCTCCGCCACATCGGCCAGCCGTGGCGGGCGTCCGTCGCGGAGGGTGAAGGCCGCAACCGCCAACGTGCTGCCGCCGACCTCGATACCGTAGGCCACGGCCAGGTCGATCCTGTCGACGGCCGCCAGGGCGTCCACGATCGGTTGCGTGAACACAGGTCCTCGGGCGGTGGTGATGACGGTCTTCTTGTGATCGACCAGCCAGTAGTCACCGTCTGCATCGCGGCGAAAGAGGTTTTCCGTCGCGATCCACGCGTCGCCGGCAGCGAAGATGCCCCGCATGGCCACACCGGACATTTCACCGTGCACGCCCGCCTTGCCGAGGAGTAGACCGACCTCGTTGTCCGCACATTCGCGGACGAAGCCCCGGTCGTCTTCGAGCAGACGTCCGGAGATCGGGTCGTATGCGGCCAGTCGCACCTCGGCGCTACCCGGCAACGGCCTGCCTTTGCACCCGATCTTGGCGCCTGCGACGTTCGCGAGAACGACATCACCTTCGGTCGACGCGTAGAACTCCAGCACCTTCGCGGGCGCGAAGCACTCGGTGGTGCGCCGCCACAACCCCTGTGGCATACCGGAACCGAGGAACAGGCGGATCGGGTAGTTACCGAGCAGATCGAGGCTTTCCGCATCGAGGATTTCACGCATCATCGTCCACGTGTAGCTGACGACGGTCACGCCGTAACGCTGGACCTCCTCGGTGAAGCGCTCGGCGTCGAGGCCCTTCGACAGGGCGATACGTGAGCCGCCCGCCACCGCTCCCCCCACTGCCGCGAGGAGACTGGATGAATGATGCAGGGGAGCAATGCAATACACCGTGTCGCCGCGATCGAGATCAGCGGCCGAGGCGGTACCGAAGGCAGACAGCGCCCAACGGTAGTTGGTGATCTGCTTGGTCTCCCAGTGCCCGTTGGATTCACTGCAGATAATGAAGGCCAGCTCTCGTGCCAGCCCGGGGTCGGGCCGGTACCAGCCTGGCAGAGCGACGGACTCCGGGTCGATCTGCTCGAGATCGACGACGTTCGACCCGGGCTCGACATCGAGACTGCGGAGGTCTCCCCCACCGAGGACGAGAACCTGCATTCCGGTGGCGAGGGCGGCGTCGAGATTCTCAGGATCGGTGACGATGCGTTCGACCCCGTCGATCCGGATAGCGGTGTGGATTTCGCGGCCCGGAGGAAGGAGAACTGCCACGGCGCCGAGCCGGGACAGCGCCGCGATGACAGCCAGCGCGCTCGGCCGGGTTTCCATGACCACACCGACGTGTGCAGCGGGCCGCACGCCGGCGGAGATCAATCCGCGAACGACATTGTCGATCCGCTGGTTCACCGCCTCGTAGGTATGTACCCGGTTGTCGAAGAGGAAGCACTCACCGTTCGGCGCCTTCCGACGCTGCTCCGCCAGAAGCCGGCTGAGGGAGATCTGAGTGTGCGGTTGCATCTGGCCGAGACGCGCGAGACGCGGAAGAGCGCGCGTGGCCTCACCGGACAGTTCCACCGTGCCGCGAACCGCTCCCGAGGCGAATCCTGTGATCCCTTTGCCGACCCCCACACCGACTTCCGCGACCGAGGCCACCGTGTGGATGATGCGATCGCTGATCGACACTCCGGTCTCGCTGCCGAAGTGTTCGTCGTACCGCATGAGATCCACAGTGGACGGTTTTGGCCCCATACCCTCGTTCCACCGCACCCATTCACCGGTGGTCGGCCATGTGTGCGCGGCCGCCGCTGAACCGACCACGAGCCCGAAATGCCCTACCCTCAAAGTAGATTCGTACACATTGGCACGCGGTGCGGCCCGGCGAATCCCGCGGACCGCGAGCGGCTGCCCGATGTCGTCTACTTCACCGACGAACGCCATGATCGGGCAAGTCAGCTCGGCGAGTGACACGACGCGGTCCTTGATGACGAAACCGCCGGTCATCATCCGGTTGTGGACGATGAACTGCTTGAGCAGCTCCGCCACTGCGGGACCCGACCAGGCAACCCATCCCTCGGTCGCGAGAAACCGGCGCTGTTGTTCCCGTGGGAGGAGCGCCTCCCGGTCGTGCAGCTGCCGAAGAAATTCGAGACGGGACTTGAGGGTCTTCACCGGGTCGAGGAGCTGAAAACCGGTGCGCGCCATCCACCCGGACACCGCGAGACGGTTGAACACATGGTCCGCGAGGAAAGCGGCTGCGTCGCTGGCAAATCCGGCGGGAATTCCGAACGGCAGACCGGCCAGAGTGTCCACGGGGCTGCCGAAGGTGATCAGACTCGCAATGTTGCGACTGCGGCGGTAAGCAGCCGCCTGGTAGGCGAACATGCCACCCTGCGAATACCCCGAGAGATGGACGTCGCGGCCGGTGTGGGCACGGACCTTGTCGATGATCTCGCTGATCGCGACGATGTGATCGGCGAGATTTCTGTCCCATCCCCCCTCTTCGGTGTCCGGCGACCCGAAGTCGACAACCCAGGGATCGATCCCCATTTCGTGCAGGATGCCCACGGCGCCCTGATCGCGGGTCACGTCGTAGACGTCGGCCGACATCATCATCGGCGGCACCAGCACGATGGGAGGGCCGACCTCCGCCGGGTCGGTGTCGGGGAAGTATCGCCGGAGTCGATACATAGGCCGCCGTTCGACCACCTCGAACGGCGAGGTGGTCAGGTCTGTCTCGAGTCCGCCGAGGCGGACTACCTCCAAACCGTTCTGCGCCGTCGCCACTACCCGACGGATCGGGCCCTTTACCGTTTCGGTAGAAAAACCCACGAATACTCTCCCAGACTCTCGAACCGCGACGTACGTCTCACTGCCGCCGCCCTCACCCTACTGCTCCCGACGCGTCACACTGCCCTATTGGAGGGTCGACGACGGAGGCATCACCGGCACCATTCCCGCATGGACTCGGAGAGTTGGCGAACACCACCCAACTGCTCGGCTACCCGGATACCGGCGGTGCCACCGCGGGCGTTGCGCGACGCGATCGAGCCCTCGACCGTGAGCACCTCCCGAACGTCCGGCGTCAGGGAAGGATCGACTGCTGCCAGTTCCTCCTCGGTGAGATCCTCGAGGCCGACACCTCGTGCCTCGGCGACACGCACGCAGGCACCCGCCGCCTCATGGGCGACGCGGAACGGTACGCCCTGGCGTACCAGCCACTCGGCGATATCCGTGGCCAGCGTGAAACCGGCGGGCGCCAATTCCGCCATCCGGTCGGTGTGGAACTCGAGAGTCGAGATCAGCCCGGTGATCGCAGGCAGCAGCATTTCGAGTTGTGCCACCGAATCGAAAACCGGTTCCTTGTCTTCCTGCAGGTCCCTGTTGTAAGCGAGCGGCTGCGCTTTCAACGTGGCCAGCAGACCCGTCAGGTTGCCGATCAGCCTGCCCGACTTTCCGCGAGTCAGCTCGGACACGTCCGGATTCTTTTTCTGCGGCATGATCGACGAACCCGTCGACCAGGCATCGGCCAGCGTGATGTAGCCGAATTCCGGGGTGCTCCAGAGGATGACCTCCTCCGCCATCCGCGACAGATCCACGCCGATCATCGCGAGGACGAACGCGGCCTCGGCCGCAAAGTCCCGCGACGACGTCGCGTCGATCGAGTTCTCGGCCGAAGAGTCGAACGCGAGTTCCGCGGCGATCGCCTCGGGGTCGAGTCCGAGTGAGGACCCGGCGAGCGCCCCCGATCCGTACGGGGACACCGCGGCTCGCACGTCGAAGTCCCGCAGGCGCTGCACGTCTCGCAGCAAGGGGTGCGTGTGCGCCAGCAGATGATGTGCCAGCAGAACCGGCTGCGCGGCCTGCAGGTGCGTCTTGCCGGGCATCACCGCGGACGGATGCGCGGCCGCCTGCGTCGCGAGCGCATCCACGACGTCCAACACCCCGGCCGCGACCCGGCGGACCGCATCCCGCAACCACATGCGAAACAGCGTCGCCACTTGATCATTCCGTGAGCGACCCGCCCGCAGGCGTCCCCCGACTTCCGGGCCGACCCGATCGATCAGGCCCCGTTCGAGGGCGCCGTGCACGTCCTCGTCGGATTCACTCGGACCGAATGTTCCGCTCGCCACATCGGCTGCCAGGCTGTCCAGCCCACCCAGCATCGTCGAGAGGTCCTCGGCACTGAGCAGTCCCGCCTTGTGCAGGACCCGTGCGTGCGCCTGCGACGCCCGCACGTCATACGGTGCGAGAACCCAATCGAAGTGGGTCGACTTGCTCAGGGCCGCCATGGCGGCGGCGGGTCCGGACTCGAACCGACCGCCCCACAACGCACCTTCGTTGGTGCCGTGCGCCGTCATGCCTACAGGCCCAGATCGCGCTTCGCGGCGACCTTCGAGGACAGACCGTGGATCTGCACGAACCCCTTGGCGAACGACTGGTCGAAGGTGTCGCCCTCGTCGTAGGTGGCCAGGTTGAAGTCGTAGAGCGACTGGTTGCTCCGGCGGCCGTTGACGATGATCGCGCCGCCGTGCAGAACCAGGCGGATGTCACCCGAGACGCGCTCCTGGGTCTTCGCGATGAAAGTGTCCAGTGCCACCTTCAGCGGCGAGAACCACAGGCCGTCGTACACCAGCTCGCTCCAGCGCTGCTCCGTCTGCCGCTTGTAGCGGCCGAGTTCGCGTTCCTGCGTGACGTGCTCGAGTTCCTGGTGCGCATTGATCAGCACCATGGCGCCCGGAGCCTCGTAGATTTCGCGGCTCTTGATGCCCACCAGCCGGTCTTCCACGACGTCGAGGCGACCGACCCCCTGAGCGCCGGCGCGACGGTTCAGTTCCTGGATCGCTTCGAGGACCGACACCGGCTTGCCGTCGATCGCGACGGGGCGGCCTTCCTCGAAGCTGATGATCAGTTCGTCCGGGGCCTGCCAGTTGACGGTCGGGTCCTGGGTGTAGTCGTAGACGTCCTTGGTCGGTGCATTCCACAGATCCTCGAGGAAGCCGGTCTCGACCGCGCGGCCCCACACGTTCTGATCGATCGAGAACGGGGACTTCTTCGAGACATTGATCGGGATCTCGTTCTCCTCGGCGAACGCGATGGCCTTCTCACGGGTCCAGGCATAGTCGCGAACGGGCGCGATCACGTCGAGGTCCGGGGCCAGCGAACCGAACCCGACCTCGAAGCGGACCTGGTCGTTGCCCTTGCCGGTGCAGCCGTGCGCGACGGTGGTGCCGCCGTAGGCGCGGGCCGCGTCGACGAGATGCTTGACGATCAACGGGCGGCTGATCGCCGACACAAGGGGGTAACGATCCATGTACAGGGCGTTGGCCTGGATGGTCGGGAGGCAGTACTCGTCGGCGAATTCGTCCCGTGCATCCACCACGACCGACTCGACCGCGCCGCAGTCGAGCGCACGCTGGCGCACGACCTCCATGTCCTCGCCGCCCTGGCCGAGATCGATGGCGACAGCAACAACTTCCTTGCCCGTCTCCTTGCCGATCCAGCTGATGGCGACTGAGGTGTCCAGCCCGCCCGAGTAGGCGAGTACGACGCGATCGGCCATGGTCCTTGTGCTCCTTAGGTTGAAGATCTGTAGAGATGATTCAGTTGTCAGGCGAGGGATTCGATCTTCGCCGCGAGTTCCGCCCCGGTCAGCGGCTCACGGGCCACCACGAGAAGGGTGTCGTCGCCGGCTACGGTTCCCACGACGTCAGGTAATGATGCCCGATCGAGTGCACTCGCCAGATAGTGCGCCGCCCCGGGAGGCGTTCGCAGCACCGCCAGGTTGCCACTCGAGTCCGTGGACACCAGCAACTCCCCCAGCAATCGCGCCAATCTGTCCGTTCCGCCCGAGACTCCGCGCACCGGGTTCCCGTCCTCGGGTACCACGTACACGCCGGCGCCACCGTCGGCCGCGCGCAGCTTGACGGCCCCGAGTTCTTCGAGGTCACGGGAGAGCGTGGCCTGGGTGGCGTCGATCCCTTCGGCGGCCAGCAGGGACGCGAGCTCGGTCTGGCTGCGGACCGGGTTGGTCGAGAGGATCGCCACGATCCGGGCCTGACGCCCTGCCCGCGTCGGCGCGGTCGCCGCGTTGGTGGCACCCACTCGATGTGGCGGAACCGGACTCACGGACGATCCCCGGATCGTTGTGCGAGAAGCCACACCAGAAGCGCCTTCTGCGCGTGAAGCCGGTTCTCGGCCTCGTCCCACACCACGCTCTGCGGTCCGTCGAGCACAGCGTCGGTGATCTCCTCCCCGCGGTGGGCGGGAAGGCAGTGCAGAACCACAGCTTCGGAATCGGCTCGCGCGAGCAGTGCCTCGTCGACCTGGAAAGGGCGGAACGGTCCGACTCTGTCGAGCCCGTCGTTCTCCTGTCCCATCGACGTCCACGTGTCGGTCACGAGTGCGTCCGCGCCCGCGACCGCCGAGTGCGCATCGCCCGTAAGCGTGATCGTGGCACCGGTCTCGGCCGCGCGTGCCCGCGCCGCCTCGACTACCCACGGCAACGGCGCGAATCCGTCCGGGCTGGCGATCGTGACGTCGACGCCCGCGGTGACTCCGCCGAGCATGAGGGAGTGGGCCATGTTGTTGGCGCCGTCCCCGAGGTAGGTCAGTTTCAGACCCTTCAACGATCCCTTCCGCTCGGCCAGTGTCTGGAGGTCGGCCAAGACCTGACAGGGATGGAACTCGTCGGACAGGGCGTTCACGATCGGAATGCTCGCCCCGGAGGCCATCGACTCCAGGCGCTTCTGCCCGAACGTCCGCCAGACGACTGCGTCGACGTACCTCGACAGCACCCGGCCGGTGTCCTGGAGTGTCTCCTCGCGACCGAGCTGGGTGCTGCGTCCGTCGACCACCACGGCGTGGCCGCCCAGTTGGGCGATGCCCATCTCGAACGAAAACCGGGTACGGGTGGAGTTCTTTTCGAAGATGACGCCGACACCGCGCGGGCCTTCGAGCGGGCGCTCCGCGAAGGGATCCTTCTTGAGCCGGGCTGCGAGGTCGAGAACCTCGGCCTGCTGGGCAGGGGTCAGGTCGTCGTCCCGTAGGAAGTGTTTCACCACGATCGTCACTGCTTTCCCGGCTGAGCGGCCGATTGCGCGTTGTCGAGGATTGCGGGCAGTGCCGCAACGAAGCCTTCGGCCTGATCGTCGGTCAGCACCAGCGGTGGAGCCAACCGGATGACACCGGGCTGTGCAGCATTGAGCAGGTAACCGGCCTCGCGCGCCGCGTTCTCCACTGCGGGTGCGACGTCCCGGGTGAGGACGATGCCGAGCAGCAACCCGGCGCCGCGGACGTGGTCGACCAAGGGGTGTCCGAGCCCCTCGATACCCGCAGACAGCGACTTCCCGAGTGCGTCGGCGCGGGAGACGAGGTCTTCCTCGGCGATCGTGCGGAGCACGGCGAGCGCCGCGGACGCGCACACCGGATTCCCGCCGAAGGTGGTGCCGTGTTTACCGGGACCGAACAGATCTGCGGTCGCGCCCGTGGCGATACAGGCGCCGATCGGCATTCCCCCACCGAGTCCCTTTGCCAGCGTCATGACGTCGGGAATGATGCCGACGGACTGATGGGCATAGAACCAACCGGTCCGGCCGATCCCGGTCTGCACCTCGTCGAGCACCAGCAGCGCACCGCGGTCCGCGGTGATCTTCCTTGCACCGACCAGATACCCCTCCGGAGGAACGACGACGCCGCCCTCACCCATCATGGGTTCGAGGAAGACCGCCGCGGTGTCTTCGTCGACGGCGCGGTCCAGCGCATCGAGATCGCCGTACGGCACGTGCTCGACACCGGGGGGCATCGGTTCGAACGGGGCACGCTTGGCTGCCTGCCCGGTGAGCGCCAGCGCGCCCATGGTGCGGCCGTGGAAGGAGTTCTCCGCGGCGATGATCTTGGAGCGACCTGTCGCGCGGGCGAGCTTGAAAGCCGCCTCGTTGGCCTCGGTCCCCGAATTGCACAGGAAGACCCGGCCGGGTGCGCCCAGGTGCGAGAGCAATTCCTCCGCCAGGGCGATCGCGGGTTCGCTGGCATAGAGGTTGGACACATGTCCCAGCGTCGACAGCTGGTGGGTGACCGCCTCGATGATCGCCGGATGCGCGTGTCCGAGGATGTTGACAGCGATGCCGGCGAGAAGGTCCACGTACTGCTTACCCTCCGCGTCCGTCAGCACCGCGCCGCGGCCGCCCGTAAGCGCGACCCGGGGGACGCCGTACGTGTTCATCAGCGCGCCCGACCACCGCTGCTGAAGTTCCGGAGTTCCGGTCATGACACAACTCCCTCGGTAGATGACGACGGTGTCGGGGTCACCATGGTTCCGATGCCCTCACCGGTGAAGAGCTCGAGCAGCACCGAATGTGGGATGCGCCCGTCGATCACGTGCGCGGTGGGTACACCGCCGCGGACAGCCCGGAGGCAGGCCTCCATCTTCGGCACCATTCCGGCGTCGAGACTCGGCAAGAGCTGGGCCAGCGCCGCAGCGTCGATCTGCGTGGCCAGCGAATCCCGATCCGGCCAGTTGGTGTACAGCCCCTCGACATCGGTGAGGACGACCAGCTTCTCGGCACCGATCGCCTCGGCGAGCGCCGCTGCCGCCGTGTCGGCGTTGATGTTGTGCACGACGCCGTCCGAATCGGGCGCGATGGTGGAGACCACCGGTATCCGGCCGGCATGGATCAGGTCGAGCACCGCGTCCGGACTGACCGTCGTGACGTCACCGACGAGGCCGATGTCGGTGGGATTCCCGTCGACCATCACGGTGCGCTTGGTCGCAGTGAACAGGTGGGCGTCCTCGCCGGAAATGCCGACCGCGTAGGGCCCGTGCGCATTGATCAGGCCCACGAGTTCGCGGCCGACCTGGCCGAACAACACCATCCGTACCACGTCCATCACCTCGGGCGTGGTGACCCGGAATCCACCCTTGAATTCGCCGGTCATTCCGAGCTTGGCGAGCATGGCATTGATCTGGGGTCCGCCGCCGTGCACGACGACCGGGTGGATTCCCACCGTGCGGAGAAACGCCATGTCGGCCGCGAACGCCGTCTTCAGTGCGTCGTCGATCATGGCGTTGCCGCCGTACTTCACGACCACGACCTTGCCACGGAACTGCTGCAGCCACGGCAGGGCCTCGGCGAGCACGTGTGCCTTCTGGTGATCGGTGATTCCGACCAGTGTTTCGCTGCCCGGGGTCATGACGAGTACGCCGAGTTCTCTTCGACGTAGGCGTGTGAGAGGTCCGTGGTCCGGATGGTCACGGCATGCGCGCCGACACCCAAGTCGATGTCGAGGGCGATGTCGACACCGCTCAGGTCCACGTCACGGGCGCCGGGCGCACCGACCCCGTCGATACAGACCGGGGACCCGTTGAACGAGACCGCGATCTTGTCCGGGTCCAACTCGATCGGTGCGATACCGATGGCGGCGAGCACACGCCCCCAGTTGGGGTCGGAGCCGAAGATTGCCGTCTTGACGAGGCTGTCGCGGGCCACGGTTCGGGCACCGATCAGGGCGTCGTTCTCGCTCGCGGCTCCACGGACGGTGACGCGCACCCGCTTGGTGACTCCCTCCGCGTCGGCCATCATCTGGTCGGCGAGGTCGTCACACACCGCGGTGACCGCGGCATCGAGTTCCGCCTGGCTGGGGGCGACGTTGCTCGCACCCGACGCCAGGAGCAGCACAGTGTCGTTGGTCGACGTCGCACCGTCGACATCGAGGCGGTCGAAAGTCACGCGGGTGGCCGCGCGCAGAGCCGCATCGAGCTGGGCGGCGGTGGCCACCGCATCGGTGGTGATGACGCAGAGCATGGTGGCCAGCGCGGGGGCGAGCATGCCGGCGCCCTTCGCCATCCCGCCGACGTTCCACTTGTCAGCGTGGTGCAGGGCCGACTGTTTCGGAACGGTGTCGGTGGTCATGATGGCGTAGGCCGCATCCGTGCCACCCGAGATGCCGCCGGCCAGTTCGTGCACCGCCTCGGTGACGCCGGGAAGAAGCTTGTCCATGGGCAGCCGGTCGCCGATCAGACCCGTCGAGCACACCGCGACCTCGACCGCGCCGGTCTCGGTTCCCCAGTTACTGAGCGCGGACGCGACTTCCTCGGCCGTCCTGTGCGTGTCCTGGAATCCGCCGGCGCCAGTACAAGCGTTGGCCCCACCGGAGTTGAGTACGACTGCGCGCAGCCGGCCCGTCGTCAGGACTTGCTGTGACCACAGCACCGGGGCAGCCTTGACCTTGTTGGTGGTGAACACCCCCGCAGCTGCGAGCTCGGGACCTTCGTTGAGCACGAGCGCGAGATCGGCGTTTCCGTTGGCCTTGATGCCCGCTTTGATCCCCGACGCCCGGAACCCGGCCGGACCGGACACCCCTTGGGTGCGGACGAGTTTGCCGCCCGCGATGTCGCGGGTGTAGGCGGTGTCGATTCTGTCGTTGCTCACGGTGCGACTCCCACTGTCGAAAGCCCGGCGGTCTCGGGTAACCCGAGCGCGAGATTCATCGATTGCACGGCCCCTCCGGCGGTGCCCTTGGTCAAATTGTCGATCACGGCGACAACGACGAGCTGACCGGCGTCCGCATCGACTGCGACAGCGATCTGAACGGCGTTGGACCCGGTGACCGCGCCCGTCTGCGGCAGCATTCCCGCCGGAAGCACGTGCACGAAAGGTTCGTCGGCGTAGGCCTTTTCGTAGATCGCCCGAATTTCGTCCTCGGATGCGGTGGTCACTGCGGTGCAGGTGGCGAGGATGCCGCGGGGCATCGGCGCCAGCACGGGGGTGAACGACACGGTGACCCGTTCACCTGCGAGTGCGGACAGGTTCTGAATGATCTCCGGAGTGTGCCGGTGTACGCCGCCGACTCCATAGGCGCGCACCGAGCCCATCACCTCGGAGCCGAGTAGATCCGCCTTGGGTGCGCGGCCCGCACCGGACGCCCCGGTGACCGCGACGATCGTGACACGTGGTTCCACGACACCGGCCGCGACGGCGGGGGCCAGCGCCAGGCTCGACACCGTCGGGAAGCAGCCCGGAACGGCGATCCGTGTCGCGCCCGTAAGCTTTTCGCGCGCACCGGGTAGCTCGGGAAGTCCGTAGGGCCAGCTGCCGGCATGTGGGCTCTTGTAGTACCGCTCCCAGTCGTCGGCGTCGGAGAGCCGGAAGTCGGCGCCGCAGTCGATGATCACGGTGGATTCGGGCAGGGCCTTCGCGTATTGCGCCGAATTGCCGTGGGGCAAACCGAGGAAGACGACATCGTGGCCGCTGAGAGTCTCGACTGTGGTGTCCTCGAGAATGCGGTCGGCGAGCGGGAGGAGATGCGGGTGATGTGAGCCGAGACTCGATCCGGCGCTACCGCCGGCGGTGAGCGCGCCGATGAGGAGGGACCCGTCGGCGTAGGACGGGTGCCCCAGCAGCAGACGCAACACCTCGCCTCCGGCGTATCCGCTCGCGCCGGCGACGGCAATCCTGATCGGTTTTCCCGCGTGCTCAGTCATACGATTGATTATGCATCATCATGCAAGCTAATTCACGCCTGGGTCACCCCGAGCCGTGGTCGGTCACTGCTTGCCGAGTGACCGCCTGATCTCATCCAGTTTGGCCTTGCCGGCTTTCTTCCGCGCTTCCCACTGTTCGTCCACCGATCGGCCGGACGGGCTTTCGTGCGCCAATTCCGCCGACCCGATCGCCGTACCGACCCGCTCCTCGATCCGATCCCGCACACGATCGAACGTCGGGACGCCCCCCGCGGTGTAGTCGGGCTCGGGCAACCGCGGAGTGGTGTCCGGGACGATCTCCGCGGTGACGGGGTCTTCCGTCGGGACCGCGCTTCCGACGTCGACGGCGGCGAGGAGTGCCCCGAGGCCGGGGCGACCGGCGGCGACTGCCCGCACCACCGCGAGGAACTCGGCGTCGGTCAGCTCACTCGCCGCTGCTACGATGTCGCGCACTTCGGCCATCTGTCCCGCTCCTCACGCCCCCGCTGTGGTTCCCAGGCTACGGGTCAGCTGCGCAATTCGGCACCCACCGAGGCTGCGGCGGCCGCGACCGCAGCGTCGCGGGCTGCACTCGCCTCGTCCTCGGTCAGCGTGCGGTCCGCTCCGCGGAACCGGAGCGCGAAGGCGAGCGACTTCCGTCCGGGCCCGACCTGGTCCCCCTCGAAGACGTCGAAGAGACGGATGTCCTCGAGAAGTTCACCGCCACCCGAACGCAGAGCCTCTTGCACGGTGGCCGCGGGCACGGTGGCATCGACGACGACCGCGACGTCCTGCAGCACAGCAGGGAAGGGCGACACCTTCGGGGCGGGGAGATTCTCCACGAGCGGAAGGGCGTCGAGGTCGATTTCGACAGCGCACGTGCGCGGCGGCAACCCTGCCCGTTCGAGGACAGCGGGGTGAAGCTCACCGGCATGCCCGACGACGACCCCGTCGAGCAACAACTCCGCGCCGCGTCCCGGGTGCCACGGTAGATACTGCGTCGCGCGGAACTCGAGTTCGACTCCTGCTGCGGACGCGACTGCGCGAGCGGCAGCGAATGCATCACTCGCTTCGGCGGGGCGACCCGGGCCCCAGGGTCCGCTCGGTTCGCGCATCCCGGTGAGCACGGCTCCGACGTGTACCGGCTGCGCCGGCAGCGACTGCAGCAACTCGGCGATCTCGTCGTCCGTCGGCCGGCGATCGACCGGGAGGACACCGACCTGCTTCGTGTCGGGACCGGGCAACACGACCTGCGCGATACCGAACAGCGACAGGTCGCGCTGGCCGCGGGAGACGTTGCGAGCAAGAACCTCGAGGAGCCCGGGCAACAGGGTCGTCGCCAACTCCGGGCGATCCGACTCGAGCGGGTTGAGCACCCTGACGGTGTTTCGGCGCGGATCTTCCGGGTCCAGTCCCCACGAGTCGAAGACGGCAGCGGGAAGGAATACCGGCGGAAGCACCTCGACGTATCCGGAGAAGGCGAGCGCCCGGCCGACGGCGCGCTTGCGGCGCTGGGCGGGTGTCAATCCGCGGCCGGCAGGCGCCGCGGGAAGCACCGACGGGATCTGCTCCAGCCCCTCGAGGCGCAGTACCTCCTCGACGAGGTCGGCGGGCTGGACGAGGTCGGGCCGCCACGACGGCGGGGTGGCCACCAACTGCCCGTGCCCACCGTCGCTGACGCCGACTTCGACGTCGCAACCGATCTGCGTCAGCCTGCGTGCCGCCGTGCCGTTCGGGTAGGTCACCCCGGCGACACGGTCCGGCAGGTCGATGTCCATCCGGATCGGCGCTGTGCCGGTGACCCCACCGACATCGGTGAGGACCGGCTCGATGCGCCCGCCGGCGATCTCGACCAGTAACGACGCCGCGCGGTCGAGGGCGGCCACAGGGATCCGAGGATCGACCACGCGCTCGAATCGCTTGCTCGCCTCGCTCGACAACTTGTGCCGACGTGCCGTCTTGAACACCGCAAGCGGATTCCAGGTGGCCGCTTCGAGGAGGATGTCGGTGCTCGCGGAGTTGACCTCGGTGGTCGCTCCACCCATGACACCGGCGAGAGAGATGACGCCGGAGTCGTCGGCGATGACGACGTCCTCGGGGTCGAGGACCCGCTCGACCTCGTCCAGGGTGGTCAATTTCTCGCCGTCCACCGCTCGGCGCACCACGAGGTCGCCGCTGATCTTTGCGGCATCGAACGCGTGTAGTGGCTGACCCAACTCGAGCAACACGTAGTTCGTGACGTCGACGGCCGGCGAAATAGGCCGGACCCCCGACAGCAACAGTCGTCGCTGCAGCCACCACGGGCTGGCCGCCGTCGGATCGATACCCGTGACCCGCCGTGCGGCGAACCGGGTGGCCTGCGTGTCGGGGTCGACGCGCACGGGCCATGCCTCGCCCTCGGCGGGATGTGCAGGCACCACCGCAGGGTCGAGGTACTCGAGATCGAACCCACATGCCAGTTCACGGGTCAGCCCGCGCACCGAGAAGCAGTAACCACGGTCCGGCGTGATGTTCAGCTCGATGATGGTGTCGTCCAGACCCAGCAGAGCATTCGCGTCGGCACCCGGAGCCGCGGCCCCCGGCTCGAGTACCAGAATTCCCGAGTGGTCCTTGCCGATGCCGAGTTCGGCCACCGAGCAGATCATTCCGTCGGAAACCTGGCCGTACGTCTTGCGGGACGCAATCGCGAAGCCGCCCGGAAGCACTGCGCCGGGAAGTGCGACGATCACCAGATCGCCCTCCGCGAAGTTACGGGCACCGCACACGATGCCCTGCGGTTCCGGCCGACCGACGTCGACTTTGCAGAAGCGGATGGGCTTCTTGAACTCGGTGAGCTCGGTGATCTCGACAACCTTGCCGACGACGAGCGGGCCGTCGACGGCCTCGAGGCGATCGACCTCCTCCACCTCGAGACCGACGCGGACGAAGCCCGCGTCCAACTCCTCCGCGGTGACGCCCCACCCCGGGGTGGCACGCTGCAGGATCTCGGTCAGCCAGGATTGCGCTACTCGCACGTCTGCTCAGCTCTCTCGTTCGTGAAATGTCGTGACTGTGGACGGATGCGGCGCGATCGCGCTCAGCCCTGGACGCCGAAGGGCAGCGTGAACCGCACGTCACCCTCGACGATGTCGCGCATGTCCGGGATGCCGTTCCGGAACTGCAGCGTGCGTTCGAGACCCATACCGAACGCGAAGCCGCTGTACACGTCGGGGTCGATCCCGCAGGCGCGCAACACGTTCGGGTTGACCATCCCGCAGCCACCCCACTCGACCCAACCGGCGCCGCCCTTCTTGTTCGGGAACCAGACATCCACCTCCGCGGAGGGTTCCGTGAAGGGGAAGTAGTTGGGACGCATCCGGGTTCGGGTGTCCGAGCCGAACAGCGCCCGGGCGAAGGCGTCGAGCGTGCCCCGCAGGTGGGCCATCGTGAGGCCCTTGTCGACGGCGAGGCCCTCAACCTGATTGAAGACAGGGGTGTGCGTGGCGTCGAGTTCGTCGGTGCGGAAGGTTCGTCCGGGGCAGACCACATAGATGGGAAGTTCCCGGGAGAGCATCGTGCGCACCTGAACCGGCGACGTATGCGTGCGCAGTACCTGACGCGACCCCTCCGGGGCGATGTGGAACGTGTCCTGCATCGTCCGCGCGGGATGGTCGGGAAGGAAGTTGAGCGCGTCGAAGTTGAAGTGCTCGGTTTCTACTTCCGGGCCTTCGGCGACCTCCCAGCCCATACCCACGAACACGTCCGCGACCTGTTCGGAGATGATGCTGATCGGGTGCCGGGCCCCTACCGGCTGACGCTGCGACGGCAGCGTGACGTCGATGGCCTCGGCGACGAGCACTGCGGCATCACGTTCGGCCAGCAGCACGGCGCGCCGATCGTCGAAGGCCGCGCTGATCCGGGTGCGGGCGACGTTGACGCGCTTCCCTGCCTCGGCCTTCTCCTTGCCCGGAAGGGCTCCGAGTCCACGGCGAGCGAGGGCGATGGGCGACTTGTCACCCATGTGGTCGACTTTCGCCTTGGCGAGGTCGTCCAGGTTCGCGGCGGCGGAGAATGCTTTCTCGGCGTTTTCCGCTGCCGCAGTCAAGGCCTCTTCGGTGAGCGCACTCGCATCGACCTCGGGTGACGCAGCGCCCTCTTTTTTAGCCACGACCGGTGCCACTCCTTCAGTTCTTCTCGGCAGACTCTCGACGAGCCGAAACGGCTCCTCGGGAGAATCCTATGCGATCGAAAATTTCGGTTTCAGCTGTCGGTTCGCGTGCGGTTCTGGACCCGCGCACTCGAGTACAGGCAGATAGCTGCCGCGGTCGCCAGATTCAGGCTCTCGGCACGGCCGTGGATCGGGATGCGCACCCGGTGATCCGCCCTCGCCGCCACGTGCACGTCGAGGCCGTGGGCCTCGTTCCCGAACAACCACGCCGTCGGGCGCGACAACAGGTCGTCGGCGTCGTCGAGGTCTACTTCACCGTCCGCCGCGGTGGCCAGCAACTGAATGCCTGCCGCGCTGATCGCGTCCAGAACAAGAGCCGTATTCCGTTCACGCACCAGCGGAAGATGGAACAAGCTGCCCGCGGACGCGCGAACGCACTTCCCGTTGTGCGGGTCGACGCTGTCGCCCGCCAGAATGGCAGCGTCTGCACCCACCGCATCGGCTACCCGGATAACTGTCCCTGCATTGCCCGGTTCTGCCACCGCGACCGGGACCGCGAGTAGCCGCGTGCCTGGACCCACCGCCTCCGACAGCGGAACGTCGAGGAGGTCACAGACGGCGACCAGTCCGGGTGGAGTGACCGTGTCGCTGAGACCACGCACCGCCCGGTCCGTCACCAGCGACGTCCGAACTCCGATGGTCTCGGCCCGGCCGATCAACTCGGCGTACCGCTGCAGCGCGTCCTCGGTGTAGAACAGATCGTGCACGGCGCGGGTACCCAGCGCCTCCCCCACCGCGTTCTCCCCCTCCACGAGGAAGCGCCCTGCCTTGCGCCGTTCCGCCGTACGCAGGAGCTTCACAGCAGAAACGACCCGCGGGGTGCGCTCGGTGAGCGGGTCCACGGGTCGTTTCCGGTCTGCTGAACTGCGGGGTGCGAGACTCAGGCTGCTTCTCCGGCCGGAGCGTTCACATCAGCCGGGAGCGCTGCCTTGGCGAGAGCCACGAGACCGGCGAACGCAGCGGCGTCCGACACGGCGAGCTCGGCCAGGTTCTTACGGTCCACCTCGATCTCGGCAAGACGCAGACCCTGGATCAGACGGTTGTACGTGATGTCGTTCGCACGTGCAGCAGCGTTGATACGCGTGATCCACAGCTTGCGGAAGTCGCCCTTGCGCGCACGACGGTCACGGTAGGCGTAGGTCAGCGAGTGGAGCTGCTGTTCCTTGGCCTTGCGGTACAGACGTGAGCGCTGTCCGCGGTAGCCGCTGGAGGCTTCGAGAATCGAACGACGCTTCTTCTGGGCGTTTACCGCCCTCTTTACGCGTGCCACTGAAAAATCCTGTCAATCTTGGGGCGGCTAGCTGCCCCGGGTGGTCAGTAAAAGGGGTGTCGACTCAGATGTCGAGCAGGCGCTTGATGCGCGGGGTGTCAGCCTTGCTGACGACAGCCGTGCCATCGAGGCGACGAGTCACCTTGGTGGGCTTGTGCTCGAGCAAGTGGCGGCGACCGGCCTTCTGGCGCAGGATCTTTCCGGTGCCGGACACCTTGAATCGCTTCGCGGTGCCGCTGTGGGTCTTCGACTTGGGCATGGAGTCCTCAGTTCTGTGTTTCCGGATCTGAACATCCGGATCGTGCTGGTGGAGTCGGACTAGCTGGTGGGCGCTTCGCCGGGCGCACTTCCGCCCGCCGGCTCCGACGGCGCCTGTTCGGCCGGCGCCGGAACTGCACGCTGAGCCGGAGGCGCTGCTGCGCTTTCCTGCGCCTTGACGCGTGTCTTCGCGCCCTTGTGCGGAGCGAGCACCATCGTCATGTTCCGGCCGTCCTGCTTGGCGGACGTCTCGACGAACCCGAGATCGGCAACGTCTGCACCGAGACGCTGCAGCAACCGGAAGCCGAGTTCCGGCCGCGACTGCTCACGTCCACGGAACATGATGGTGACCTTGACCTTGGACCCGGCCTCGAGGAAGCGAACGACATTCCGCTTCTTGGTCTCGTAGTCGTGATCGTCGATCTTCGGACGGAGCTTCTGCTCCTTGATGACCGTGAGCTGCTGGTTCTTCCGCGACTCACGCGCCTTCTGCGCTGCCTCGTACTTGAACTTGCCGTAGTCCATGATCTTGCAGACCGGCGGGCGAGCGTCGGGGGCCACCTCGACCAGGTCGAGATCGGCCTCGAGGGCCAAGCGGAGTGCATCTTCAACACGCACGATGCCAACCTGTTCACCTCCGGGTCCGACGAGGCGGACCTCGGGAACTCGGATGCGATCGTTGATGCGGGTCTCAGTGCTGATGGGGCCTCCTAGGTTGAACGGTCTGGTCTCGAGACCGCCAGCAGCCCGTACGCCCGGATTCCCAACAAAAAAGCCCCGCTGCGGTGAGAATTCACCATGCGGGGCCCGATGTCGACCGATCAGACAATCTCACGGCTTGCGCCGCTCCACCATCTCCTCGCGTGAGGAACCTGAATCGAGGCACGCCTCGAAGCAGGTGACCGGACCACTGAACTGCAGTTTCACTGCCGCGCAGAGGTGGGAGTCGGACTCCACTTGCTGCCCCCGACAAAATCCGAAGGCGGTCGTTGGGTCAAGGGTAACATTTGCGCACCTCGTCGGCTAATCGACACCGGTGCGTTGCGGGTGAACGCCGAGATGGAAAGCTCTTCCACCATGACGCAGAACTCCGACGACGCCCTTACCGGCGGTGGCCTGAATGACAACGGGGACCAGAATACCGAAGTGCGTGAGCTGGCCGAAGTGCCCGCAGTCGAGGTGATCAGCCGCGCAGCAGTCATGCTGATGAGTTCGGCGGCCGAAAAGCTCGGCCTGTCGGATCCGGACCCCGAGTCCAGTCCGCACCTCGACCTCGACGAGGCGCGGCGCGTCATCACCGCACTCGCCGGCCTGGTCACTGCCTCGATCGAATACCTCGGACCGCACGCCGGACCCATCCGCGAGGGATTGCAGGCACTGCAGCGCGCATTCCGTGAGGCTTCGTCGCATCCCGACGAACCCGGCAAGGGTCCCGGCGAGAAGTACACCGGCCCGGTGTACTGAGGGGCGAGGCGATGACAACTTCCGCTCCCACGCAGGCGCACATCGTCCTTGTTCCCGGTTTCTGGCTCGGCGCGTGGGCCTGGGAGTCGGTCGCGGCCGACCTGCGGGACCGCGGCCATCATGTGACGGCCGTGACACTGCCGGGACTCGACTCGGTCGATACGGATCGCAGCGGCATAGGCCTCGATGATCACATCTCAGCGGTAGCCGGCGCGGTCGCAGCCACACCAGCGTCGGAGCGGGCAGTCCTCGTCGCCCACAGCGGTGCAGGTCCGGTGGCCTACGCCGTGACTGATCGCATCCCGGACGCGCTGGCGCGAGTCATCTACGTCGACTCAGGTCCTCTTCAGGACGGCGCAGCCCTGCGGAACGACCTCGATCCGTCAGCCACGGAGCTTCCGCTGCCCGGCTGGTCGGAGCTGGAAGTCGAGGGCAACAGTCTGGAGGGACTGGACGAGGCCATGCTCGAGACATTCCGCAGTCGAGCCGTGCCCGAACCCGCAGGGCCCGCCAGGGCCACGTTCGCACTGAGAAACAGCCGCCGCCTGGAGGTGCCCACCACAGTGATCTGCACCAGCTTCCCGTCCGAGGCCATCCGACAGCTGGCCGGCGTGGGCCACCCAATGGCCGCCGAACTGGGCCGGATCACAAACGTCGACTACGTCGACCTTCCCACCGGCCACTGGCCGATGTGGTCGCGGCCGGCCGACCTCGCCGAGGAGATCGACGCGGCCGCCGCTCGATAGTCGACGTCAGCCCACTGCCGCGGTGTTCTTCGGTGCCCGCTTCCGCGACGTCACCGACTTCACCGCAGTGGTGGCTTTCGCGGAACCGGCCTTCGGCGAGGCCGGGGATTTCGCCGAAGCAGCTTTCGCCGACTTGCCCGCTCTGGCCGGCTTCTTCTTCTGCGCAGGTGTCACCGCGAGAACGCTGTCGAGGAACTTTCCGGTGTAGCTCTCGGGGACCTGAGCCACCTCTTCCGGGGTGCCCTGGGCCACCACCGTTCCCCCGCCGGATCCACCTTCCGGTCCCATGTCGACCACCCAGTCGGACGTCTTGATCACGTCGAGATTGTGCTCGATGACGATGACGGTGTTGCCCTTGTCGACCAACCCGTTGACGACCCCGAGCAGCTTGCGGATGTCCTCGAAGTGCAGACCAGTCGTGGGCTCGTCGAGGATGTACACCGTGCGCCCCGTCGACCGCTTCTGCAGTTCCGCGGCGAGCTTCACGCGCTGCGCCTCACCCCCGGACAACGTGGGTGCCGGCTGACCGAGGCGCACATACCCGAGTCCGACCTCCACCAGCGTCTTCAAGTAGCGATGGATCGAGGTGATCGGCTGGAAGAAGTCCGCGGCTTCCTCGATGGGCATGTCGAGCACTTCGGCGATGGTCTTGCCCTTGTAGTGCACTTCGAGGGTCTCCCGGTTGTACCGCGCGCCGTGGCACACCTCGCACGGAACGTAGACGTCGGGCAGGAAGTTCATTTCGATCTTCAGGGTGCCGTCGCCGGAGCATGCCTCGCACCGACCGCCCTTGACGTTGAACGAGAATCTGCCGGGCTGGTATCCGCGCACTTTCGCTTCGGTCGTGGACGCGAACAGAGTGCGGATCTTGTCGAACACGCCGGTGTACGTGGCCGCGTTCGATCGCGGTGTGCGTCCGATCGGCGACTGGTCGACCTGCACCAGCTTGTCGAGCTGATCGAGCCCGTTGATGCGGGTGTGACGACCGGGCACCTGCCGCGCACCGTTGAGTTTGTTGGCCATGACGGTGGCAAGAATGTCGTTGACGAGTGTCGACTTGCCGGAGCCGGAGACACCGGTGACCGCCGTGAGCACACCCAGCGGGAAGCTCACATCGATACCGCCGAGGTTGTGTTCCCGCGCGCCGATGACGGTGACCTGGCGTTTGCGGTCCACGGGACGCCGAATGGCCGGAACCTCTATGTGGCTGCGGCCCGACAGGTAGGCGCCGGTCAGCGACTCCTCGCACTCGAGCAGTTCCTCGTACGGGCCACTGTGGACGACCTTGCCTCCGTGTTCACCGGCGAGCGGGCCGATGTCGACGACCCAGTCCGAGGTCCGGATGGTGTCCTCGTCGTGCTCGACCACGATGAGAGTGTTGCCGAGGTCCCGCAGACGCGTAAGGGTCTCGATGAGTCGACGGTTGTCGCGCTGATGCAGGCCGATGGACGGCTCGTCCAGCACGTACAGCACACCCACCAGGCCGGAGCCGATCTGCGTCGCTAGCCGGATGCGCTGCGCTTCACCACCGGACAGCGTGCCTGCGGCACGCGCGAGGGACAGGTATTCGAGTCCGACGTCGAGGAGGAATCCGAGACGGGCCTGAACTTCCTTCAGCACCTGACCGGCGATTGCTTCCTCACGACTGCCCAATGTCAGGCTGTTGAGGAAATCGGCACAATCGGAGATCGACAGCTCACACACTTCAGCGATCGACTTCTTGCCGAACTTCTCGCTCGCAATGGTGACGGAGAGAATTTCCGGACGCAGGCGTGCGCCGGCACACGCGGGACACGGTGTGTCGCGCATATAGCCGTCGTACCGCTCCTTCATCTGATCCGACTCGGTCTGGTCGAGGCGGCGGTGCAGGAAGGGCATGACCCCTTCGAACTCGGCGTAGTACGAACGGGTACGCCCGTACCGGTTCTTGTACCGGACGTGCACCTGCTCCTCGCTACCCTCGAGGATGGCTCGGCGCGCCTTCGCCGGAAGCTTGTTCCACGGCGTCTTCATATCGAAGCCGAGGATGTCTCCCAAGCCGGACAACAGCCGTCCGAAGTACTCGGAACTCTGCCCCATCGACCAGGGTGCGATGGCACCGTCCTCGAGAGACAACTCGGGGTCCGGCACGACAAGGTCGGGGTCGACTTCCTTGCGGATGCCGAGACCGGTGCATTCCGGGCAGGCACCGTACGGGGAGTTGAACGAGAAGGAACGCGGCTCGAGGTCGTCGATGGACAGGGCATGGCCGTTGGGGCATGCGAGCTTCTCCGAAAAACGGCGTTCACGATCGGCGGCATTTTCTTCGCGATCGACGAAGTCGAGCACGACGATGCCTTCGGCGAGCCGCAGTGCCGTCTCGACGGAATCGGTGAGGCGCTGCTTGGAACTGGCCTTGACGGTGAGACGGTCGACGACCACCTCGATATCGTGCTTTTCCTGCTTCTTCAGCTTCGGCGGATCGGTGAGCGGATACACCACCCCGTCTACCCGCACACGCGAATAACCCTGGACGTTCAGTTGATCGAAGAGGTCGACGAACTCACCCTTGCGGGTGCGGACCACCGGAGCGAGTACCTGAAAGCGGATGCCCTCTTCCATGTCGAGCACCTGGTCGACGATCTGCTGCGGCGTCTGCCGGGCGATCTGCTCACCACACACCGGGCAGTGAGCCGTGCCTGCCCGCGCGTAGAGGAGTCGAAGGTAGTCGTAGACCTCGGTGATCGTGCCCACGGTGGAACGCGGGTTCCGGTTGGTCGACTTCTGGTCGATGGACACCGCGGGCGACAAGCCCTCGATGAAGTCGACGTCCGGCTTGTCCATCTGACCGAGGAACTGGCGTGCGTATGCCGACAGCGACTCGACATAGCGTCGCTGACCCTCGGCGAAGATCGTGTCGAACGCCAGGCTCGACTTACCAGAGCCCGACAAGCCGGTGAACACGATCAGGCTGTCGCGGGGTAGATCGAGATCGACCCCTCGCAGATTGTGCTCACGGGCACCCCGCACGATAAGGCGATCCGCCACTCCAATTCCCTTCATTGTTCGACGGCCGAGGACGCTGCGCGTTCGTCGGGTCCTCCAGCCGTGTCATGGTAAGCGCGGCCACCGACACGTTTCTGCCGGACGGATGGCCGCCTGCCACTCACCTGCCTGTATTCGACGGTAGCCTCCCCACCATGACCGAGCAGCCCATGGTGATAGAAGACTCGTATACCGGCCACGTCTCCCCCGGCTCGGCGCCTCGACGCCGGACCGTTCCCGGAGCCACGATCACGAAGATGTCCGTCGGCCCCATGGACAACAACGTGTACCTGGTCGTCTGTTCCGCGACCGGAAAATCGGTCCTGATCGACGCCGCCAACGAGGCCGAACGGCTCGAACAGTTGATCCGCGAACACGCACCCTCCCTCGAACTGATCGTGACGACCCACCAGCACGGTGACCACTGGCTCGCCCTCGAAGCGGTCACTACCGCGACCGGAGTACCCACGGCCGCCCATCCCCTCGATGCGGAAGCACTGCCGGTCCGGCCCGACCGTCTCCTCGACGACGGCGACACCCTGTCCATCGGTGAGGTCACCTTCGACGTGATCCACCTCGCGGGTCACACCCCCGGTTCGATCGCACTGGCGTTCGCGGAGGCGGGCAATGGACGCACTCACCTGTTCACCGGCGACTCACTCTTCCCCGGCGGAGTCGGCAAAACCGCTGATGCGGACATGTTCGCGTCGTTGCTGAACGATGTGGAGCAGAAGTTGTTCGCTCGCTATCCCGACGACACCGTCGTCTACCCCGGTCACGGCGACGACACCACCCTCGGTACCGAGCGTCCGCACCTCGGCGAGTGGCGCGACCGCGGTTGGTGAACCGCCCGACTGGGTACTGGGGAAGGGGCAGCCGGTCGGAAGTACAAGACTGTCGTACTCGGGACGGCTGCCTCGAACTCTCGTTAGTGTGAGACGGGAGAAACTCGATGATTGGGAGGCTAGGAATGCTTGTCCGTCGTATCGCTCGCCCACTGCTGTCGGCCGTGTTCATCAGCGGAGGGATCGATGCACTCCGAAATCCGGCACCGAGGGCCCAGGCCGCAGGACCGCTGATCGACAAGTCAACCGAAACGCTTCCTGAGTCCGTCACACAGAAGATCCCGTCCGACCCGGAGACGCTGATCAAGATCAACGCAGCCGTGCAGATCGGCGGTGGTGTTCTGCTCGCCACGGGCAAGGCGCCTCGTCTCGCGTCCCTGGCGCTGGCCGGAAGCCTGATTCCCACGACGGTGGCGGGCCACGCCTTCTGGAACGAGACCGATCCGGCCGCGAAAGCTGCCCAGCGCACCCAGTTCCTCAAGAACGTCAGTTTGCTCGGTGGTCTGCTGATCGCCGCAGTCGACACGGAAGGCAAGCCGTCGCTGGGGTGGCGTGGGCGCCGCGCCGCACGAGCAGCCCAGGCCAGTGTGGCGGCTGCGCTTCCACTCGGATCGAGCGACGATCATCACGGACCTGAGATCGCCGAGGCTCTGGCCGCGGCGGCGGAGCGGGCCAGGGTGCTTTCCGGTGAAGCCGCGGAGCGCGGTTCCGACCTGCTGGAGATCGCCAAGGAACGTGTGACGCCCATCGCGAAGGTCGCGGCGGACCGCGGCGCGGAGTGGGTGGACGTCGCCAAGGACCGCGGCGCGGAGTGGGTCGACGTCGCCAAGGACCGCGGCGCGGAGTGGGTGGATGTCGCCAAGGACCGCGGCCCTGTGCTGGCCGAACTCGCTCGGGAGAAGGGTGCCGACTTGGCAACGGTGGCCGTAGAACGAAGCGAGGTTGCGGGCAAGGCCGCCCGCAAGCAGGCGGAAATCGCCCGTAAGCAGGCCGAAATCGCCCGCGAGAAGGCGGAGCTCGCGTTGGAGAAGGCGCGCGCCAAGAAGATCGATCTGACGCACTGACGTCATTCTGCGGCGTCGACGCCCGCCGCAGACCATCTGATCGGCCCCGGAGAATGCCCTGACCTGCGACATCGGCGGGAGCACTCCGGGGCCGACTAGACTGTCCAGGCACTTTTGCAGCCGCGCCGGATCTGCAGCCGAACCAGTCAAGGAGACCTCTTGCCCGACCAGGACACGTCACGCGACGAGCGCGAGCTCGAGCAGCAGTACGTGACGATGCTCTACCACCGACTGGACGGGCTTCGCGACTATGCGGCCACCCGGTTGAGCCGTGTTCTGCTCGAGACCGGCGGTACCCCCCAGGCACGCAGTGAGCGCGAATCGTTCAACCAGCTCTACACCGAGGACCTCGCCAAGTATGACGCCGCCGAAAACGGCCTCTGCTTCGGAAAGATCGATCTGGATGGAGAGCACCGTTACATCGGGCGTCTCGGCATCCTGGACGAGGAAAACGACTACGAGACCATGCTGCTCGATTGGCGTGCGCCTCTGGCGCGCCCGTTCTACCTCGCGACCCCCGCCGCACCCGATGGTGTGACGCGACGCCGCCACATCCGTACGCGAAGCAGACGCGTGACGGCGGTCAACGACGAGTACTTGGATCTCGCGGCCGCGGAGGCCGCCGGGACCGTCACCGGTTCCGACGGTGTCGCGGGTGAGAGCGCCCTGCTGGCCGCATTGAACGCTGCCCGCACCGGGCAGATGAACGACATCGTCGAGACCATCCAGGGTGAGCAGGACGCCATCATCAGGTCCGAGCACAAGAGCGTGCTCGTGGTGCAGGGCGGTCCCGGTACGGGAAAGACCGCTGTGGCCCTACATCGCGCCGCCTACCTTCTGTACACCTACCGTCAGCAGCTCGCGAAAGCCGGTGTCCTCATCATCGGCCCGAACGCCACGTTCCTCGACTACATCGGCCAGGTCCTGCCGTCGCTCGGTGAGACGGGCGTGCTGCTCTCCACTATCGGCGACCTCTACCCCGGTGTCCGTGCCACGCGCGAGGACAGTCTCGAGGCCGGAACGATCAAGGGCTCCCTCGACATCCTCGATGTGCTGAAGAAGGCGGTCCGGGACAGGCAGGAGGTGCCGGCGCGGCCGATCGAGCTGACCTTCGACACCTACCGAATCACGTTGGATCGCAAGGTGGTCACGCGTGCCCGTGGCCGGGCGCGGTCGTCGCGGCGTCCCCACAACCTGGCCCGGCCGATCTTCGTGTCGGCGGTGATCGACGCCCTCGCCCAGCAACTCGCCGACACGCTCGGCGCCAACGTCGTCGACGGCGGCAACCTCCTCAGCCGGGAGGACATCGCCGACATGCGCGATGAGATGCGTGAAGACCCGGACATCATGAGCGCGATCAGCGCTCTGTGGCCGGAGCTGACTCCGCAGCGGGTCCTCGCAGAGCTGTTCGCCTCGCCGAAGCGACTGGCCGACGCCGCGCCACAGTTGACCGAGACTCAACGCGCCGCATTGCACCGCACCGAGTCCGGAGGGTTCAGTGCGGCCGACGCACCGCTACTGGACGAACTCGCCGAACTCCTCGGAGTGGACGACGCCGCCGAACGGGAACGGGCGCGGCGGCAGTGGCGGGCTCAGATCGCCGATGCGCAGGGCGCACTCGACATTCTCACCGGTTCTGCGCCCCAGGATCTCGAAGACGAGTTGGATCCCGAAATCCTCATGGCCTACGACCTCATCGACGCGAGCCAGCTCGCCGAGAGACACGACGTGGGAGCACACCAGACGACGGCCGAGCGTGCGGCCGGTGACCGCACCTGGACCTACGGACACGTGATCGTCGACGAGGCACAGGAGCTGTCCGAGATGGCTTGGCGCATGCTGATGCGTCGCATCCCGAATCGATGGATGACCCTGGTCGGTGACACCGCCCAAACAGGTGACCCCGCCGGAACATCCTCTTGGCAGCGGATATTGGAACCGTACGTTGCCCAACGCTGGAAGCTGACGGAGCTGACAGTCAATTACCGCACCCCGGCAGAGATCATGACAACGGCGCGCCGGGTGCTCGCCGAGATCGATACCGAGCAGACGGTACCGCGCTCGGTCCGGGAATCCGGCTTCGTGCCGTGGTCCCGAAACGTGGCCACGTCGGATGTGACGGACACGGTCCGCGCTTGTGTGGCAGAGGAAACCGGCCCTGGCACCACGGCCGTGATCGGGGATCACGGCCTCGTGTCGGCCCTCGCGGATCTTCGCTCCGATTCGGTGAGCGTCCTGACCGTGAAGGATGCCAAGGGCCTGGAGTTCGACTCGGTGCTGATCGTCGAACCGCAGAGCATCGTCGACGAGTCGCCGCGGGGAATGAACGACCTCTACGTCGCGCTCACCCGCGCCACTCAGCGTCTCGGGGTGGTCCACGCGCGGCCCCTGCCCGCGGCGTTGTCCGATCTGACACCCGCAACGGCGGCGAACCCGTCGTGACGTCGTTCGGGCGGAGCTTGCTGATCTGGTGCGCCTGTGCCCTCGGAACTGTGGCATTCAGCGCCTGCTCCCAGGCCACTGCCGCCGACGACACGTCGGCAAGCCCGGCAGCGACGACAACTGCGTCCAGCAGCCTCGACGCCCGTGGATTGCGGTATCAGCAGACATTGGTCGATGCTGGACTCCCCGCCATGCCGGCGGACACCGTCATGGCCATCGCCAACGGCGTCTGCGGGCAGCTGTCCCGGGGAACCGATGAGGCGACCATCATGGAGCACTTGACGCCGATGGCGCAGTTCGCCTCGGCCGCATCGGATACGCACCTGACCACCGAGCAGGTGGCGCGGGTATTCCTCGATGCGGCCGAGGCGAATTACTGCTGACTGATCAGGCGCCGCTCAGCGGACCGTGTGGACGATCAGAACGTCGGACGTGGACTTGCGGGCCGCATCCGAGGGAACGGAGCCGAGCAGTCGTCCGGTCAACGTGTTGAGGCCGCGGTTTCCGATCACCAGAAGCCCGCCGTCGACCTCGTCGACCAACGCGAGAAGGGACTCGACGGGCGCACCCACGACTGCGCGTTCCACGACATCCTTGGCCCCGGTGGCGTGGGCGCGCTCCTTCGCGGTACGCAGGATCTCGTATGTGGGCGCGGAACCGGTGATCTGGTAGGCCTCGTCGCCCAGCGCATCAGCCGCATGGCCGACGTCCTTGGGATCAGCCGGGTAGTACGCACACGCGATGATCAGCTTGGCGCCGGCGTCCCCCGCAATGGCAGCGGCCTTCTCGACGGCCCGAAATGACGACTCGGAGCCATCGGTTCCGACGACAACGGTCCGGTAGGCGCTCATTCATTCCTCCATGTCTGGGGTGGTCACTTGGCCGGGGCCCCGCACACGTCGTGTCCGGACCCAGCGGCCACTGCGCTGACCCTAGCGGTATCGGTGCGTACATAGGGGTATTTGCAGCACAAGCCACAGCGCACCGCCCCCCTGCGTGATCAGTCACATTGCCGCGCTGTCCGCGTCTGTGACCTCCCCCGACGAGAAATCAGCTCGCGGTGCGGACCTTCGGACCGAACACTCCTGCGGGGAATACCCCGGCGGCCACGACGGTGTCGCGCCACGGCGTCGCGAGCTCGACCACGCGTGCCACCCCATCTTCACCGAGCGCCGCCCACGGTGTGAGCGCAATATCGTCGGTGAGATCCTCGATCAGATTGCGCAGGTCGCTGCCGTCCGCGGTGAGTTCACCCCGAGCGTCCAGCAACTCCCGATCACGAAGGCTGTCGCAGGCGGCGTTCCACTGGTCCTCGCTCCACCCGCGACGGGTCAGCGCGAACTTTTTCTGGAACCCGCGGCCCGTCGCGGTATGGGTGATCAGCGCCTCGAGCCCGCTCAGACCGGCGGTCTGCAACGCCGCGGTATGCCCGTCGCCGCGATACTCGCGCAACACTGTCAGGGCATGCCAAAAGCTGAGATGCGGCGCCGACGGCCACTCCAACGCCGCGTAACCGGCGTAGAGCGGCCTGCCTTCGACCCCGGGGATGCCTCGCGCCGCGGTCGACAGCAGGTCGGCCGCCTCCGCCATCTCCGGTGACGCGATGACAGACTCCCCCAGCAGGCGGACATACGCCTCACCGACCGCACGGTAGCGAGCCTCGACGATCACGTGCGGCGCGGCCAGATCCCACGCCCGCGGGATCACCGCGGCGACGGCGTCGGGGCTGAAATTGAAGAAAGCGGCGGTGACGACCCCTGCGTTCACCGCACCCATGGGAGCCGCCCGACCGGCGACGTAGCCCATCCGGCCCGGCTCCAACCCCACCTCGGCCAGTCGTTCCCCGACCTCGGGTACGAAGTAGCTCAGGGAATGAAGCAACTCCAACGATCGAGCGGCTCGACCGGCGCTCTGTGCATCCATGAGTCAGACGGTACTGCCTCGGCTACTTCAGGCCCGCGGCGTCCATCCCACGCAGCTCCTTCTTCAAGTCCGCGATCTCGTCGCGTAAACGTCCGGCAAGCTCGAATTGGAGGTCGCGTGCAGCGTTCATCATCTGATCCGTCAACTGCTTGACCAGGTCGGCCAGCTCGGCCCTCGGCATCGACTTGGTGTCGCGGCCTTCGTAGACGCCCGCACTGACCGCGCGGCCTGCTTCACCCTGGGCGCGGCGACCGCGCGAGGCGTTGCGTCCGGAACCACCCACGTCGACGCCGGCAGCGGTGTCCTCGGCCTCCTCGTACACCTGATCGAGGATGTCTGCGATCTTCTTGCGCAGCGGCTGCGGATCGACGCCCATCTTCTTGTTGTAGGCAATCTGCTTCTCGCGGCGCCGCTCGGTCTCCTCGATGGCGTGCTGCATCGAGTCGGTGATCTTGTCGGCATACATGTGGACCTGACCGGACACGTTACGAGCTGCGCGACCGATCGTCTGGATCAGACTCGTCGAGCTGCGCAGGAAGCCCTCCTTGTCGGCATCGAGGATCGCCACCAAGGACACCTCCGGCAGGTCGAGTCCCTCACGCAGAAGGTTGATACCGACGAGCACGTCATACTCACCGAGCCGTAACTGGCGGAGGAGTTCGACGCGACGCAGCGTGTCGATGTCCGAGTGCAGATACCGGACCCGGATACCGAGCTCGAGTAGGTAGTCGGTGAGGTCTTCCGACATCTTCTTCGTCAATGTCGTGACGAGCACCCGCTCGTCGCGGTCGGCCCGCTCCCGGATCTCGTGAACGAGGTCGTCGATCTGCCCCTTGGTGGGCTTCACCACCACCTCCGGGTCGACCAGACCGGTGGGACGGATCACCTGCTCGACGAACTCCCCGCCGGCCTGGCCCAGCTCGTACTTGCCGGGTGTCGCCGACAGGTACACCGTCTGCCCGATGCGCTGCGTGAATTCTTCCCACGTGAGCGGTCGGTTGTCGGTGGCCGAGGGGAGCCGGAATCCGAACTCGACGAGATTCCGTTTCCGGGACATGTCACCCTCGTACATCGCTCCGATCTGCGGCACGGTGACGTGCGACTCGTCGATGACGAGCAGGAAGTCCTCGGGAAAATAGTCGATGAGCGTGGCGGGAGCAGTGCCGGGGCCGCGTCCGTCGATGTGCCGCGAGTAGTTCTCGATTCCGGAGCAGAATCCGACCTGCTTGATCATCTCGAGGTCGTACTGGGTGCGCATCCGCAGCCGTTGCGCCTCGAGCAACTTTCCCCGGTTCTCGAGGTCGGCGAGGCGTTCCTCGAGTTCGGCTTCGATGTCTTTGACCGCCCGCTCCATCCGTTCGGGACCCGCCACGTAGTGGGTTGCCGGGAAGATGCGCACGGAGTCGACCTGCCGGACGACGTCGCCGGTCAGCGGATGCAGGTAGTACAGCGCTTCGATCTCGTCACCGAAGAATTCGATGCGGACGGCCAACTCCTCGTACGACGGAATGATCTCGACGGTGTCGCCCCGGACCCGGAAGGAACCACGGGTGAACGCCAGGTCGTTACGCGTGTACTGAACATCGACGAGAAGCCGGAGAAGCGCGTCGCGCGGAACCTCGACACCTACTTCGAGTTGCACCGACCGGTCGAGGTACGACTGCGGAGTGCCCAGGCCGTAGATGCACGACACCGAAGCCACGACCACCACGTCTCGACGGGAGAGCAGGCTCGACGTCGCGGAGTGGCGAAGGCGCTCGACGTCGTCGTTGACCGACGAGTCCTTCTCGATATAGGTGTCGGTCTGAGCGATGTACGCCTCGGGCTGGTAGTAGTCGTAGTACGACACGAAGTACTCGACTGCGTTGTGAGGAAGCATGTCGCGCAGTTCGTTGGCGAGCTGCGCCGCTAGAGTCTTGTTGGGCGCCATGACCAGCGTGGGGCGCTGCACTTTCTCGATGAGCCACGCCGTGGTGGCGGACTTGCCGGTACCGGTGGCGCCGAGCAGGACCACATCCTTCTCGCCCGCGTTGATCCGCTTCTCGAGTTCCGCGATTGCCGCCGGCTGGTCACCCGCGGGTTTGTGATCGCTGACGACCTCGAACCGCGCCTCCGACCGCTCGATCTCACCGATGGGTCGGAACTCGGAATGTGCTACCACCGGGTGCTCGGATGCAAACGCCATGTCACCAGGGTAAGCGCAGGGACCGACAAGGTCCCGACCTGCGCCGGTGGCAGCGCAGTGCCGTAGGTTCTGCCTCATGGAAGGCGCTGCTCATCCGCACCCACCCAAGATCGAATATTTCGATCTCCGCAACAGCACCAACACGGATCCGAAGGGATTCGTCCGTCCGGTGGAGCAATTCCGCGTCGAGCCGTGGGGGCTCTACATGGCGCGGACGGCCGACCATCGGCAGTTCGACTACCTCGAGTCGTGGCTGCTTCCCGACCTGGGACTCCGGGCATCCATTTTCCATTTCCGGCCGGAGCATCGGCGGGACCAGGACCACTACGTCGACATCGGCGTGTTCACCCGGGGCGACGACATCTGGACGTCGGAGGACCACTACCTCGATCTGGTCGTGCGAACCGGGCGGAGCACTGAATTACTGGATGTGGACGAGCTGATGGAGGCGCACAGCGCCGGTCTGCTCGATACGGCCACCGCCGAGAAGGCGATCACTACCGCCGTCGCCGCCATCGAGGGCCTGGCCACACACGGCCACGACCTCGGGCGGTGGCTGGCCTCGCTCGGAATGCCGATCGACTGGCGGTGATGTCAGGCCTTCCAGCCCGCGCGATCGGCCCATTCCCACGCCCGGGAGTAGGCCGTGTCAAACCAGGGAGTCTTCGCGTCGATGTAGGCGGTGACCGCATCCTCGTACGAGCTGTGGCCGGCGGCCTTGTCTGCCGCGCCCTCCTTGATATCGGTGTACTCGGCCCGGACATCGGGATGGGCTCGGAGCCAATCGCGAAACACCAGTGCGAACTGCTGTCCGGGCCATCCATCGACCCGAAGATGAATGTTGACCGGCCGGCCCGGATCGGCTCCCCCGTGAATTCTCTTGTCCCACAACGCTGGATCGGTCTCGCCACCAAGATAGGATGGCTTGGGATCGTCCGCCGTGATGTGCTCGATACGAGGAAACCCCGCCTCGGCAAGCGGTTCGGCGAGGTCGTCCGCCGTCGCGAGGTCGGCAACGGTGACCTGCAGATCGATGACATCCTTTGCAGGCATACCCTCGACCGCGGTAGACCCGATGTGATCGACCCGCACCGCGCGGTCCCCGCACACCAACTGCAGTCGGGCGATCAACCGCGCGGCCTCTCCCGCCCACCGCGAATCCGGCACCACGAGTGCAGGCAACGGCCGCACGACGGTGCGGGTACGGATATTGGACGCGAAGGGAGCGATCCGCTCCGACCACAGGGCCCTGACCACTGGTTCGAGCGCCCCGGGCTCCCCACTGTTGTCGAGTAGGACGTCCGCGGCTGCCCGCCGCTGCTCGTCGTCCGCCTGCGCGGCGATCCTCGCCCGCGCGTCCGCTTCCGGCATGCCTCGGGACCCGACGAGTCTGCGTACCCGTTCCTCCGCGTCGACGAACACGATCAGGACCAGATGGAACGCGGCGCCCATACCGCCCTCGACCAGCAACGGAATGTCCTGCACCAGCACCGCGTCGGCCGCTGCTGAATCGATGAGTTCCGCCGTGCGCGCACCGACGAGTGGATGCACGATCGAGTTCAGCGCCAACCTCGATTCCTCGTCCGCGAAGGCACGTGCCGCCAGGGCCGCCCGGTCGAGCGCCCCGGCCTCCGTAAGGATGTCGTTGCCGAATCGCTCCACGAGAGCGGTCAAGCCGGGGGTGCCCGGCTCGACGACCTCACGGGCGATCAGGTCTGCGTCGACGATCACGGCTCCCAGTTCCGCCAGGATCGTCGACACGGTGGACTTGCCGGCTCCAATGCCTCCGGTGAGGCCGATTCTCAACACGTCACCCAGTGTGGCATCCACCCTGCCCTCGCCTGCGCGACCCCACCGACATCATCTCCCCCACCGTTACCGGCAGACTCACCGATCCCAAATACCACCGATGGGCAGCACGGTCGGTTATGTTCTAGCGAACGGCCCGACCTGCACCTTCTCGAAGAAGAGGAACGCCATGCGTGAGCAACGCCTTCAGCCCGGTCGGCACCGCCTCGGCACCGCGGGTGGCGTGCATTGCCTCGAGATACCCGCGGTCGCTTCGGCACTCGCCGAGCATCGTCGGACGTGGCTCACCGCGATGATCAGCCAGGGCAAGCACAGCTTCGCGTCGATGCGTAAACGCTCGGAGGGCCAGGCGTCGTCGTCGAGTTACTGGATTCCCGTCACCGCGAACTGAACCCCAGCGTCCTTCCACGCGACTGTGGCCCGGCCTTCACCAAAGGCCGGGCCACAGTCGTTTTGGGCGGCAGCACCGACAAAAAACCCCGCTCCTGCCGGGGCAGGAGCGGGGTCTCGTTTTCTGTGCCTGACTGGGTCAGGCGGGCCTACTAGGCGTTGCCCGACAGCTTCTCGCGCAGAGCGGCGAGCTGTGCATCGCTCGCAAGCGATCCACCAGCAGATTCGGACGCCGGAGCAGATGCGGACGACGACGCGGTGTCGGCATCGCCTGCGCCCGACTCCGAGGAGTAGCCGGCAGCAGCGGTGGCAGCCTCGGCGGCCTCGTCTGCAGCGGTCTTCTCCATCTGAGCGGTGTGCATCTTGTGGCGACGCTCAGCCTCGGCGTAGCGGTTCTCCCACTCTTCACGCTGCTTGTCGAAGCCCTCGAGCCATTCGTTGGTCTCGGGATCGAAGCCCTCAGGGAAGATGTAGTTGCCCTGCTCGTCGTAGCTGTCCGCCATGCCGTACTTGGACGGATCGAACTCGGCGTTGTAGTCCTCGTTGGCCTGCTTCAGCGACAGCGAGATACGACGACGCTCGAGGTCGATGTCGATGACCTTGACCAGCGCATCGTCGCCGACGCCGACAACCTGGTCCGGGACCTCGACGTGGCGCTCGGCCAGCTCCGAGATGTGGACGAGGCCTTCGATTCCCTCTTCGACGCGCACGAAGGCACCGAACGGAACCAGCTTGGTGACCTTACCGGGCACGATCTGGCCGATGGCGTGCGTGCGGGCGAACTGACGCCACGGATCTTCCTGGGTGGCCTTGAGCGACAGGGACACGCGCTCGCGGTCGAGATCGACGTCGAGAACCTCGACGGTGACCTCGGTGCCGACCTCGACAACCTCGGAGGGGTGGTCGATGTGCTTCCAGGACAGCTCGGACACGTGCACCAGGCCGTCGACGCCGCCCAGGTCCACGAAGGCACCGAAGTTGACGATGGAGGACACGACGCCCTTGCGGACCTGGCCCTTCTGGAGCTGGTGCAGGAACTCGCTGCGAACCTCGGACTGCGTCTGCTCGAGCCATGCGCGGCGCGAGAGGACGACGTTGTTGCGGTTCTTGTCGAGCTCGATGATCTTGGCCTCGATCTCCTTGCCGACGTACGGCTGGAGGTCGCGGACACGGCGCATCTCGACGAGCGAAGCGGGAAGGAAGCCACGCAGGCCGATGTCGAGGATCAAGCCGCCCTTGACGACCTCGATGACGGTGCCCTTGACGGCCTCGTCCTTCTCCTTGAGCTCCTCGATGGTGCCCCAGGCACGCTCGTACTGAGCGCGCTTCTTCGACAGGATCAGTCGGCCTTCCTTGTCCTCCTTGGTGAGGACGAGAGCTTCGACCTCATCGCCCACGGAGACGACCTCGTTGGGGTCGACGTCGTGCTTGATGGAGAGCTCACGGGAAGGGATGACGCCTTCGGTCTTGTAACCGATGTCGAGCAGAACCTCGTCGCGATCGACCTTGACGATGGTGCCTTCGACGATGTCACCATCGTTGAAGTACTTGATCGTTGCGTCGATGGCGGCGAGGAAGTCCTCGGCGGAGCCGATGTCGTTGACGGCTACCTGCGGCGAGGTGACGGTGGTGGAGGGCATATGTTGAGTTGCTCCGGACGGGTTGTGGTCGGTTGATGGTGTTCTGTCGGACAAAGCACGAGAACAGTGCAACGACACCTGACCGGAACCGAACGAAAACTCGAACCGTACCCAATCGGATGTCGCGCACGTAGACACTCGCGTGCAATAGGCTACGCGCCCCTGGGCAAGCTGGGCAAACCCGGGTCCGTTCCCACGCTCTAGTCTGTTGCGCATGCCCGACTCTCGTGCGACAGATCCCGCCCACTCCCCCGAAGACGACCGCCACGGCACCGCCAACAGTGTCCTCGGAACCGCCGGAGTCAGCCGCATCCGGGTCGACTCGGAGGCCAGCGAACGCGCGAGCCGAGCGTGGTGGGACGCCGACGCCGACGACTACCACCGCACCCATGGCGAGTTCCTCGGGGTGGACGCGGCGGACGGCGAGTTCGTGTGGTGCCCGGAGGGGCTTCACGAGGGCGATCACCACCTGCTGGGCGACGTCGCCGGCAAGGACGTCCTCGAAGTCGGCTGCGGCTCGGCTCCCTGCGCACGGTGGCTTGCCGGCCAGGGGGCGCGGCCGGTGGGACTCGACATTTCGCGGGCGATGCTCGACCGCGGCGTCGACGCCATACGTGCGGGAGGACCGGTGGTGCCGCTGATTCAAGCAGGAGCCGAGCACCTCCCGTTCGCGGACGGAAGCTTCGACCTCGCATGTTCGGCTTTTGGCGCAGTTCCGTTCGTCGCCGATTCCGCGGGGGTCATGCGCGAGGTGGCCCGGGTCCTGAGGCCCGGCGGTCTGTGGGTGTTCGCCGTCAACCATCCGATCCGGTGGATCTTCCCCGACGATCCCGGGCCGCGCGGCCTCACCGCCACGCTCCCCTACTTCGATCGCACGCCCTACGTGGAGGTGGACTCGGCCGGCGTGCCGACCTACGTGGAGCACCACCGCACCATCGGTGACCGCGTTCGCGAGATCGTCGCCGCCGGACTCGAAGTGCGCGACATCATCGAGCCCGAGTGGCCCGAATGGCTCGATCGGGAATGGGGTCAATGGAGCCCGCTACGGGGCCAACTCTTCCCCGGCACGGCGATCTTCAGTTGCCGCAAACCTGTCGCCGACAGCCCGTAGCCAGGGGCAGCCACAGACACCCGAGAGGTCAGCGGGCGCGGGCGACGGGTACCAGTCGTTGATCGGCCGAGGTGAGCCTCCGCAGCGTGCCGAGACCCGTCACCACCACAGCGATGACGACGCCGGCCAGAATGACGTACATCAGTGCGAGCTGAGCAAACACCGCTTCCATGGGGTCGACGCCCGCGAGAATCAGACCGGTCATAGCGCCGGGCAGGAACACGATGCCCAGTGCTGCCGTCTGCTCGATCTGGGACGAAATAGCCGTTCGCAGAGCCGACCGTAGCTGCCGATCGAAGGCGCGGCGAGGTGTCATCCCGAGAGCGAGTCCGGCCTCGATCTCCGCGCGATGGTCGGCCACCGACTCACTGACCCGCGTGGCGGCGATGACGGCGGACTTCATCGAGTTCCCGACGATCATGCCGGCAACGGGCACGAGCGTCCGCCCGTTCAGCTCGAAGATCCGAGCGCCGAAGATCACGGCCAGGCCCACCACGGCCACCGCCGCCATGGCGGCCAGCGCGATGACATACAACGCGGGGACCGTCGGTGCCCGGCGCGTGATCGTGTACGCGGCGAAGAATACGATGCCGATGACCCACAGCCACGACCACCACAGCGGGGTCTGTGGCCGCACGAGTGGAACCAGCGCCACCCCGACGATCATCATCTGCACGAGGGAACGCGCCACGGAGACGACGATCGGCGTCGTCAGCGAAAGCCGTTGCTGCGCTGAGAGCCCGATAGCGACAGCGACGAAGATCAGCGATGCGAGAAGACCGGCCCATCCGATGATCGTCGAGCTCACGTCTCCGACTCCCCCGCCATCGGACGGTCCGAATAGTCGCCGGGGGCACCGGTATAAACGATGTGCCCCGAATCGAGGGCCACCAGGTGATCTGCCAGCCGGCGCATCTGTCCGAGATCATGGGTGACCCAGAGAATGGGCATCCCCTCCTTCGCCAGTCGCAGCACGAGCGACTCGAGCTGCGCCGAAGATTCCGTGTCGAGGGCCGCGGTCGGTTCGTCTGCGAGCAGAACCGACGGCCGGGTCGCGAGCGCCCTGGCCAGGACCATGCGCTGCATCTCGCCTCCCGACAGGGTGTCGGCCACCTGCCCGAGCATTGCGGGGTCGAGCCCGACGTGGCGAAGTAACTCACCTCCGCGCGCCTCGTCGACACCGGGGTCGGCGGCACGGACGTTGTCCAGCACCGTTCCCGGAAATGCGGTGGGCTGCTGGAACACCATGCCCACCGTCCGCCGGTGCGCCAGCACGTCCACGTCGGCCAGCGACCGTCCGCGAAACCGAACGACTCCCGTGGTCGGGACCTCCAGCCGGTTGCAGCATCGCAACAGCGTCGACTTCCCGGCTCCCGAACGCCCCACCAGCACCGTGATTCCCGCTTCCGGAATGGTCACGTCGATGTCGCGCAGCACACGGGTCCCGCCCTGCTCGACGTCGACACCGACGAAGTCGAAGAGCGCCGGCTCGCTCACAGCAACTTCGACAGGAACGCCTTGGTGCGGTCGTGCTGCGGATTGGCCAGCAGTTCGCGTGGCTCTCCCGATTCGACCACCACGCCGGCGTCCATGAACACCAGTTGATCGGCCACCTCGCGGGCGAACCCCATCTCGTGAGTGACCACGACCATGGTCATGCCGCCTGCCGCAAGGTCTTTCATGACGGTGAGGACCTCACCGACGAGTTCCGGGTCGAGCGCCGAGGTGGGCTCGTCGAACAACATCAGCTTCGGGTCCATCGCGAGTGCCCGGGCGATGGCGACCCGCTGCTGCTGACCGCCCGACAGTTGGGCAGGGTAGGCGTCGGCCTTCTCGCTCAGCCCGACCTGGGCCAGCAGTTCACGTCCACGCTCGACGGCCTTCTTCTTGCTGAGCCGCTTGACCTGGGTGGGCGCCTCGATGATGTTCTCGAGCGCGGTCCGGTGCGGGAACAGATTGAAGTGCTGGAAGACCATGCCGATGTCGCGCCGCTGCTTCGCCGCCGCACGGGGATGCAGTTCGTACAGCTTGCCGTTCCGCTCCGAGTACCCCACGAGTTCACCGTCGACGTAGAGCCGCCCGGCATTGACCTGCTCGAGGTGGTTGATGCAGCGCAGGAATGTCGACTTGCCGGACCCCGAGGGGCCGACCAGGCACAGCACCTGCCCGCGGCCGATTTCGAGTGAGATGCCCTTGAGTACTTTCAGCGCACCGAAGTTCTTGCACACCTGGTCCGCCTTGACCATCGGCGTCATTTTCGTTCCCCTCCGGGTGTGTCGGGCAGCGTCTCGGGGCCGGGTTCGATCACCAGCGGCTTGCCCTGCGCGTCGGCGAGCGCCTGCAACTGCCGGGCGGTGAGCTTGCGCGTCGCGCCCTTCGAGTAGTACCGCTCGAGGTAGAACTGCCCGATCATCAGGAGACTCGTAATGGCGAGGTACCAGGTGGCCGCGACCATCAGCAACGGAATCGGCTGGAAGTTGGCACCCGAAATGTCTCTGGCACGGCCGTACAGTTCGAGGCTGTACGGGACCGCGGTGACCAGCGAGGTGGTTTTCAGCATGCTGATCAGTTCATTGCCGGTGGGCGGGATGATGACCCGCATCGCCTGTGGCAGCACTGTCCGCCGCATCGTCTGCGACCACGTCATGCCCAGCGCCACCGACGCCTCGGTCTGCCCCTCGGCGACCGAGTTGACGCCGGCCCGCACGATTTCGGCCATGTACGCGGCCTCGTTGAGGCCCAGGCCGATCACCGCGAACAGGAACGCCGCGTTGATGCCCTGCAGGTCGATGTGCACGAACTGGTGCACGAAGGGGATGCCGAGGTCGAGTTGCTTGTAGATGGACGGGAACAGGCCCCAGAACACCAGCTGGACGTATACCGGGGTGCCGCGGAAGATCCACAGATAACCCCAGGACGACGCCTTGAGCACCGGGTTCGGCGACAACCGCATGACAGCGAGCAGCACGCCGAGCACGATGGCAATCGCCATCGACAGAATCGTCAGCTGAATCGTGTTCCAGGCCGCTGCGGAAATTCGCGCGTCGAACAGGTAGCGGATGTAGATGTCCCAACGATACGCCTCGTTGGTGCGGGCACCGTTGACGAACAGAGCGAGGAGTAACCCGACGACGATCGCAGCGATCCAGCGCCCGGGCCGTCGCAGCGGGATCGCTTTGATCGGCTCGGGATCCGAACCCGTCGCGGTCGTGACATCGCCCGGCACCTTTTCCAGATCAGACACTCGTCAACCGCTCAGCTCGTGGCGCCGTTGATGTGCGAAGTCGTGATGACGCCGGCCTGGACGCCCCAGTTCTCCGCGATCTTCTGATATGTGCCGTCGTCGATGAGGTGTTGCATGGCCTTCTGGAGAACGGGTCCGAGGGGCGATCCCTTGGCGACGGGCCAGCCGTAGGGCGCGGCGTCGAAGACCTCGCCCGCCGCCTCGATCCTGCCGTCGCTCTGCTTGATCGCGTAGGCGGTGACGGGCGAATCCGCGGACATGGCATCGACCTTGCCGAGGGCGACCGCGTTGGCGGCGTCGTCCTGACTGTCGAACTTCACGATCTCGATCGCCGGCTTACCGGCCGCCACACACGCGGCACTCTTGGCGGGTACTTCCTCGAGGTCCTCGATGGTGGTGGTTTGCACCCCGACCCGCAGACCGCACGCGTTGTTGGGATCGACATTCTTACCGACAGGCTGGGCCCACTGCACGCCCGCGCTGAAGTACGTGACGAAATCGACGGACTGCTCGCGTTCCTTGGTGTCCGTGAACGAGGACATGCCCATGTCGTAACTGCCGGCCTGGATCGACGGGATGATCTTGTCGAAGTCGGCTTCGGTGTACTCCGGCGTGACCCCGAGTACCTTGCCGACCGCGTCGACGAGATCCACGTCGAAGCCGACGATCTTTCCGCTGGGATCCTTGAACTCGTTGGGCGAGTACGGGATGTTCACGCCGACCACGATCTTGCCCGACGACGCGATCTTCTCCGGCAACTCGGCCGCGATGGCATCCACCTTCTCAACTTCCACCGTGGCGGCGGCGTCACCCGAAGGGGAACCGCCACCTTCGGTATTGCTGGCACAGCCGGCGAGGAGCAGCGCGCTGCTTCCCGCCAGTGCACAGATGGTTCGGGCCACGCGCCGACGCGTGAAGACGGATCGACCAGACACTGGCATGTCCTCCAGAAAAATCGTGATGCATCGAAAATCGTGTTGCACCGTACGAGCTACGGCGACGGAGAACTCGCGAACTCCGAATAGTCGAACGGTAGGTTACGGCACCCACATCTGCAGACGTCGTTACCGAACATTAACGGCCCGTGCCGTGCCGTGACCGCGCTTTCACCGACGCAGGGTACGGGCGAGGACGGTCTCGGTGAATTCGCTGGTCGACGCGAGTCCACCCAGGTCAGAAGTGGCCACTCCGGACGCGATCGTCGACCGGACGGCATCCCGGATCCGGGTCGCCGCACCGACCAGGTGCCGGTCGGCTCGGCGCTCGCCGAGCAGGTCGAGCATCATCGCGGCCGACAGCATCAGCGCCGTGGGATTGGCCCGGTTGTGTCCCGCGATGTCCGGGGCCGCACCATGTGCCGCCTGCGCCATGACCTGGGTGTCGGAGCTGTTGATCGACGGCGCGGTGCCGAGTGAGCCGGACAGCTCGCCCGTGAGATCCGACAGGATGTCACCGAACATGTTCTCCGCCACCACGACATCGAAGTCGCGTCCGCGGCGCACCAGGTGGGCGGTCATCGCGTCGACGTGCTGGTCATCGATCTGAACATCCGGGTAGTGGCGCTCGCCCACGTCCCGGCAGACGTCACGGAACAGTCCCGTCGTCAACGACAGGACGTTGGCCTTGTGCACGATCGTCACGTGGCGCCGCCGGGTCCGGGCGAGCGCGAACGCTGTGTGTGCGATGCGTTCACAGGCCCGCCTGGTGACGACGCCGACTGCGAGGGCCACATCGGGGGTGGGCATGAACTCGCCACTGCCGGCGAACATATTTCGATCCGCATACAGGCCTTCGGTGTTCTCGCGAACGATCACCAGATCCATGTCCGGCACCATCGAGGCGACCCCCTCCAGCGAACGGGCCGGGCGGATGTTGGCGAACAGGTCGAATTCCTTGCGGATGACTCCCCCAGGGGTCAGCTGCCCGCGGAACGGTTCCGGATAGGCCGCGCTGTCGTGCGGACCGAGGATCCACGCGTCGAGCTCCGCCAGGGCCGCCAGGGTGGAGTCCGGCAGCGGCGTGCCGTGGGAGTCGATCGCATCGAGCCCGAGGGGCAACGTCACCCAGTCGACGTCGGCCCCACCGGCGGCGGTGACGGCCGCGGTCACCACGCGCTGCGTTGCCGGAACGATCTCGTGACCGATGCCGTCACCGAGGATCACGCCGATGCGTTTATCCGAGTTGTTTGCCGTAGGACCACCCATGAGGCCATCATTGCCTACCATGGTCCAGTCGGTGGAACTGCTGTTCGACGAGGCGACCGACGACGCCGTGCGCAACGAGTGGAAACTCCTCTGGGACGCCGGTCTGCCGAGCAGAACTCGCGTTCGCGCACTGTCGAATCGGCCGCACGTCACACTGTTCGTCGCGCGCCATATCCCGCCCGAGATCGACGAGCTCCTGGGGCGCCGTATCCCCACCCCGTCGTTCCATGTCCGTCTGGGAGGACTGGTCATGTTCGGCGGCAGGCACGTCACGTTGTCGCGTCTGGTGGTGCCGTCCAAGGCCCTGTTGTCGTTACACCGGTCGGTGTTCGATCTCGCCGAGCACGCCACCGAGGTGACGCCGCACATCCGTCCGGGTGAATGGACTCCCCACGTCACTCTGGCGCGGCGCCTGCCAGCGGATCAGATCGCCGACGCCGTACGACTACTCGACGGCGGCGACATCATCGGCCGCGCCTCGGTGGTACGGCGATGGGACGGAGATGCCAAACGCGAGTGGACCGTGACGGCCCCGCCGTGACCGGACTCGCCCTCAAAACCGGAAATCGCCGTGCTGGGTGACGTCGTTGTGCGTGTCGGGCGTGCGGTCGGCGAGCGCCAAGGCAGCCAGTGCCAGGAACACGAGCAGAACCACAACCAGGATTGTCATGCCCTAAGCCTTACGCCGGCAGCTTCCGAGAAATAGTGGCAGAAACGTCATAGTTCGAATTATTTCTGCCATACTGGTGCGGTGTTGAAAAAGGTCGTAGTACCGCTGATGCCGCTTACCGAAGCCTTCGAACTCGGCGTCGCCTGCGAGGTGTTCGGATTCGACAGATCCGACGACGGACTTCCCACCTACGACTTCTCACTCGTCGCCGGCGTCTCCCAACCGATCCGCACACGATTCGGCTACGGCATCGACGTCCCGTATGACCTCGACCGGCTCGACGACGCAGACCTCATCATCGTCCCGGCGGGCGGAACCTACGCGGAAGCGGACGGGTCGTACGTCTGCGCGAAGGATCCCGACCCGTGCATGGACCCGTTGCTGGACAAACTTCGTGCCGCCGTCGAGCGGGGAGCGAAGGTCGCGAGTCTGTGTAACGGCGCTTTCGTTCTCGGCGCCGCGGGACTTCTCGACGGCCGCCGCTGCACCACCCACTGGCGGCACGCCCAGCGGCTCGCCGCACTGCATCCCGGCGCCACCGTCGATCCCAATGTCCTCTACGTCGACGACGACCCCGTGCTGACGAGCGCGGGCACCGCGGCCGGCATCGATCTGTGCCTGCACATCGTGCGCAAGGAACAGGGCAGCAGAGTGGCCAACGGTATCGCCCGCCGCATGGTGGTCCCGCCGCATCGAGACGGCGGTCAGGCCCAGTACGTCGCGATGCCGTTGCCGTCGACGTCGATCGACACCCTCGGACCGGTGCTGGACTGGATGACCGAACACCTCGCCCTCGACCTCTCGGTGACGGCCGTCGCGGCAAAGGCCAATATGTCGCCGCGTACGTTCGCGCGGCGATTCCAGGCCGAGACCGGCACCACCCCGGCGCGGTGGCTCAGCGATCAGCGCGTGCTGGCCGCACAACAGCTCCTCGAGAATTCGGACCTGTCGGTCGACGTCATCGCCGAACGGGTCGGCTTCGGCGGAGGGGCTGTGCTGCGTCAGCACTTCCTCCGCCTACGACACACCACCCCACAGGCGTACCGGCGCACCTTCCGGAACACCGAGCGCGTCGGCTGAGGCGGTTGCGGGGGAAGAATCGGCGACACTCCCGCGTTGTACTGGCACGACCGTTCCCGAACGAAAGGACCCTCGTGGCCACCAAGACCCTGACTCAACAGAATTTCGACGAGACCGTGACCGGCAACGATGTGGTCCTCGTCGACTTCTGGGCGTCCTGGTGCGGCCCGTGCCGCAGCTTCGCGCCCACCTTCGAGAAGTCCTCGGAGCAACACCCGGACGTGGTGCACGCGAAGGTCGACACCGAGGCCGAACAGGGAATCGCGGCGGCAGCGAACATCCGCTCGATCCCGACCATCATGGCGTTCCGGGAAGGCGTTCTCGTCTTCAACCAGCCGGGAGCTCTCCCGCCGGCGGCGCTCGAAGATCTGGTGACGCAGGTCAAGGCCCTTGACATGGACGAGGTACGCAAGCAGATCGCCGAGCAGACACCGGCCGAATAACGCAAAGGACGTCGTCGCCCCGAATCCCTCTGAGGTCCGGCCCCGAGGCTCTTGGAGGCTCAGCTCAGAATCTCTGTGAGGCTCAGCTCAGTGGGCGGCGGCGTCCCAGCTGCGTCCGGTGCCCACCGACACGTCGAGCGGCACCGAAAGCTCGATGGCCGAAGACATGTTGTCGCGGACCAGTTGCTCCACCTGCTCCCGCTCCGTCTCGACCACCTCGAGTACCAGTTCGTCGTGGACTTGCAACAGCATCCGCGACTTCAGTCCCGCCTCGCGCAGTGAACGCTGCACATTGATCATCGCGACCTTGATGATGTCGGCTGCGGTGCCCTGAATCGGGGCGTTGAGCGCCGCCCGCTCCGCCACCTCACGCCGTTGACGGTTGTCGCTGGTGAGGTCGGGAAGGTAGCGGCGACGGCCGTACAGCGTCGACGTGAACCCGTCCTTGCGTGCCTGCTCGACTACCGCGTGCAGGTAGTCGCGGACCCCGCCGAATCGCGCAAAATATGCCTCCATCTGCGACTTCGCCTCTTCGGTCGAAATCTTCAGCTGAGCGGCGAGGCCGAAAGCGCTCAGCCCGTATGCCAAGCCGTACGACATCGCCTTGACGCGCCTGCGCAGCTCGGGAGTGACCTCCTCGATGGGCACGCCGAAGGCCCGTGCCCCAACGAAGCTGTGAAGGTCCTCCCCCGTGTTGAATGCCTCGATCAGTCCTTCGTCGCCGGAGACGTGGGCCATGATGCGCATTTCGATCTGGCTGTAGTCGGCCGTGAGGAGCGTGTCGAACCCTTCACCGACCACGAACCCGTCCCGGATCTGTCGGCCGGCGTCGTTGCGTACAGGGATGTTCTGCAGGTTCGGCTCGGTGGACGACAATCGGCCGGTGGCCGCGACGGTCTGGTTGAAGGTGGTGTGGATGCGCCCGTCCTCGGCCACCGTTTTGAGCAGCCCGTCGACCGTGACCTTCAGCCGGGTGGCGTCGCGGTGAGCCAGCAGATGTTCGAGGAAGGGATGCGACGTCTTCTCGAAGAGGCTCTGCAGCGCCTCGGCGTCGGTGGTGTATCCCGTCTTGGTCTTTTTCGTTTTCGGCATCTCCAGTTCGTCGAACAGCACAACCTGCAGCTGCTTCGGCGATCCCAGATTGATCTGCTTGCCGATGACGCCGTAGGCCGCCTCCGCCGCCTGTGACACCTCGGCTGCGAAGCGGCTCTGCAGGTCGTTGAGGTGCTCGCAATCGACGGCGATTCCCGCGGCTTCGATGTTTGCGAGTACTTCGAGCAGCGGCAGTTCCATCTCGGACAGCAGGGCGGTCGATTCGATGTCTGCGAGTTCGGTGTCGAGTGCCGCCGCCAGATCGAGTACGGCCCTGGCACTGAGAATTTCCGCTTCCGCGGCCTCGGCATCTACCTGGTCGGCGTCGTCGAGCAGTGAAAGCTGCTCCTGCCCGGTCTCTTCCACGCGCAGTTCCCGGCGCAGGTACCGCAGAGACAGGTCGTCCAGGTTGAAGGTGCGTTGACCTGGGCGGACCAGGTAGGCCGCCAGGGCCGTGTCGCTGGTGAGTCCGCCGAGTACCCAGCCGCGTCCGCGCAGAGCATGCATTGCCCATTTCGCCTCGTGCAGGGCTTTCGGCTGCTCCGCGTCGGCGAGCCAGGAGCCGAGTGCCTTTTCGTCCTCCGGCGTGGCGCCGACCGTGGTGATGTAGGCACCTTCCCCGTCCGCCGCGGCGATCGCGATGGCTGTCACGTCACCGCCGTACGGGGTGCGGGTGCCGACGACGGACACACCGGAGCGCGCACCGCTCGACGCGTGTGCCGCCAGCCAGTCTGCGACAGCACCCGGTTCGAGCGCACCGCCGCGGACCTCGAAGCCCTCCTCTGCTTCTGCTTCCACCGGCGCCAGCGTGGCGAACAGCCGATCCCGCAGCACCTTGAACTCGAGGTCGTCGAACAGCGCGTGGATCTTCTCGCGATCCCATTGGGCCAGAATCAGCTGGTCCGGGGTGTACGGCAGGGGCACGTCCCGCACCATCTCGGTGAGTTCCCGGTTGAGCAGGACGTTGGGGAGGTTGGCGCGCAGCGCGTCACCGACCTTGCCGCGCACCTGATCGACATTGTCGACGAGGCCCACCAGATCCCCGTACTCGCGGATCCACTTGGTGGCGGTCTTCTCGCCTACTCCTGGGATACCCGGCAGGTTGTCACTCGGGTCGCCGCGGAGGGCAGCGAAGTCGGGGTACTGCGCCGGAGTGAGCCCGTACTTCTCCTCCACTGCGGCCGGGGTGAACCGGGTCAGATCCGACACACCCTTCTTCGGGTACAGCACCGTGACCCCGTCGCTGACCAACTGGAGCGAATCGCGGTCACCGGTCACCACGAGGACGCGGTAACCGAGCGCCTCGGCCTGGGTGGTGAGGGTGGCGATGATGTCGTCCGCCTCGAACCCCTCCTCGGCCATCACCGGGATACCGAGAGCACCCAGGACGTCCTTGGTGATCTCGACCTGCCCCTTGAACTCGTCGGGAGCCTTGCTGCGGTTCGCTTTGTAGTCGGGGAACTTCTCGGCCCGGAACGTCTGCCGCGACACATCGAAGGCGGCGCCGACGTGCGTGGGCTGTTCGTCCCGCAGCAGATTGATCAGCATCGACGTGAACCCGTAGACGGCGTTGGTGACCTGCCCGCTGTGAGTCTTGAAGTTTTCGGCGGGCAGGGCATAGAACGCACGGAAGGCCAGCGAATGGCCGTCGAGCAGCATCAGGGTAGGGCGAGTCTCGTCCGGCGCGGCCGTGACGGACGCGAGGGACGTGGTGGACCGGGGTGTGGTTGCGGGGCTCACGGTTGCCCAGTCTAGGGAGCGGATCCGACACCGATCAGCCGGACGGTTCGAAACTCAACCGAAACGCGCCGGAAATCGTAGAACCCGATTTCGCGCGACTCGACCCGTTAGAGTCCGGAAATCGCAGCCCGGGCGGAAAGACGGGCCCGACGCTGCACGACCTGACCGAACTACACGTCCTCGGAGGACCTGCGTGGCCCCAACCGTGAGGAAGCGACTCCCAGTGAGTGCGCGACCGATGTCCGTGAGGGAACGCACGAGACGGGGGCCGGTCACCCGGCAACTGCGCCGTGCGTTCGTCCTCCTCCTGCTCGGGTTCGTCGCGGCGATCGCGTTCGGCGGTTCCGCGGCAGCACAGCAACCCACCCCGACACCGGCGCCGCCGCCTGCCACCGGCCAACCTGCGCCCCCGGAGAATGCCGTTCCGGTCAGCGGCAATCTCAACAACGCCGGAGAGCGGCTCGCGGGTGTGACGGTGCGGGCGCTGGACGCCGACGGAACAGAGGTCGCCTCGACGGAGTCCGCGGAAACCGGGCGTTGGGAACTCCGGGTCGCGCCGGGCAGGTACACCTTCGAGATCGTCGCCGAGTCGCTCCCCGAGGGCGTCAGCGTGCAGGGAACCGTGGATCGTCAGGTGGTGGCCGGCCGCGCGAACACGGTCATCTTCTCTTTCGGTGAGGCCCGGACAGGTTCGGCGGTTCCGTTCTACGAGAAGCTGATCCGCCAGCTCATCGACGGACTGAGGTTCGGCCTCGTGATCGCCATCGCCGGGGTCGGGCTGAGCCTGATCTACGGCACCACCGGCCTGACCAACTTCGCGCACGGTGAACTCGTCACGCTCGGCGCCGTCGCCGCCTGGGTCATCAACGTGTCGTTCGGGGTGCAGCTGATCCCGGCCACGATCCTGGCGATCATCGTCGGTGTCCTGATCGGCGTCGCCAACGACGCCGGGATCTGGCGACCCCTGCGGAAGCGCAAGACCGGACTGATCCCCCAGCTCGTGGTGTCGATCGGCCTCGCGATCGCCCTGCGGTACCTGATCCTCATCTTCTTCTCCGACCGCGCCGAACCCTTCGTCGACTACCAAGCCCAGGTGGAGAGGCATTGGGGTCCGATCGCCATCACCGACGCCAACCTCGTGTCCATCGGGATCAGCCTCGTCGTCCTGGTCGGCGTTGCCCTCCTGCTGCAGAAGACCCGCATCGGCAAGGCCATGCGTGCCGTCGCCGACAACCGCGACCTCGCTGCGTCCTCCGGCATCGACGTCGAACGAGTCATCCGGTTCGTCTGGGGGCTCGGCGGCGGACTCGCCGCGCTCGGTGGTGTCCTGTTCGGCATCTCGGAACTCGGTGGCCGCGTGCAGTGGGAGATGGGTTTCAAACTCCTGTTGCTGATGTTCGCAGGTATCACCCTCGGCGGACTCGGCACCGCCTACGGCGCACTGCTCGGCTGCGTGATCGTCGGCATGCTGGTACAGCTGTCGACCCTGGTGATCAACCCCGACCTCAAGTACATCGGAGGACTGCTCATCTTGATCGTCATCCTCGTCGTCCGGCCTCAGGGCATTCTCGGCAGCCGCCAAAGGATCGGGTGATCGTATGGACATTCCCGGAGCACTCCAGGTCTCACTCGCCCAGCTGATCGGCCCCTCGGCGATCTTCTACGCGCTGCTGGCAATCGGTCTCAACCTCCACTTCGGCTACGCCGGCCTGCTCAACTTCGGCCAGATCGGGTTCGCACTTCTCGGCGGATACGGCGTGGGCATCATGACCGTCACCTACGAGCAACCGCTATGGCTCGGCATCCTGGTCGGTCTCGCCGCCGCCGGCCTCCTCGCTCTCGTTCTCGGTATTCCGACTCTGCGGTTGCGGGCCGACTATCTCGCCATCGTCACCATCGCGGCGTCCGAGATCCTGCGACTGATCTTCCGTTCCACCGCATCAGATTCCATCACCGGTTCGACCAACGGGCTGTTCGGCTTCGCCGACCCGTTCACCTCTCTCAGCCCATTCGATTCCGGTAAGCAGTACAACTTTCTCGGCGTGAAGTTCTACGGCGACGACCTGTGGTCCATGGTGGTCGGCTGGACCCTCGTGCTGGTCCTCTGCGGGTTCGTGTACCTCCTCACCCACAGCCCGTGGGGTCGCGTACTCAAGGCGGTTCGCGAGGACGAGGACGCCGCCCGTTCGCTCGGCAAGAACGTCTTCGTCTACAAGATGCAGGCGCTCGTTCTCGGCGGCATGATCGGCGGGCTCGGTGGCGTGTTCAACGCGTTGCAGACCAAGTCGATCAACCCCGACTTCTATTCCACCGCCCAGACCTTCTTCGCATTCGGCGCCCTCATTCTCGGTGGCGCGGCCACCGTCTTCGGACCCGTGATCGGCGCGATGCTGTTCTGGTTCCTGCTCGCCATCCCCGACGCGCTCTTGCGGCAGGCCATCTCCGGCCCCGACCCCCTGTTGCCGCTGACGGAACAGCAGGTCGGTGCGATGCGGTTCGTCCTGCTGGGAATCATGATCGCGGTCCTGATGGTGTTCCGTCCGCAGGGCATACTGGGCAACAAGCGGGAGGTGCAGCTCAATGCCTGACCACAGACTGCCCGACGATCAGCAGACCGTCACCACCCTCACGACCGAGGAGCGGGAGGCGATCTTCGCCGACGTCCCCCAGGTCCCCGGCGCTCCCAAACCCGACCCGATTCTGGTGGTGGACAACGTGTCCCGCACCTTCGGCGGACTCAAGGCCGTCGACGTGGCGCACCTCGAGATCCAGCGTGGGTGCATCACCGGGCTGATCGGCCCCAACGGTGCGGGCAAGACCACCCTGTTCAACCTCCTCACCGGTTTCGATCGGCCCGACAGTGGCACCTGGTCGATGGACGGCCAGTCCCTCGGCCGGATGTATCCGCATCAGGTGGCGCGCAGGGGCGTGGTACGCACCTTCCAGCTCACGAAGGCGCTGTCGAAGCTGACTGTGCTGGACAACGTCCGTCTCGGCGCCACCGGCCAGCGCGGTGAACGCATGCTCACCAGCCTGTTGCCGTGGATGTGGAAGGCGCAGGAGAAGGACGTCACGGAGCGGGCCAATGAACTGCTCGCACGATTCAAGCTCGACACCAAGGCCGACGACCTCGCCGGCTCGCTGTCCGGTGGCCAGCGCAAGTTGCTGGAAATGGCGCGCGCGCTGATGACCGAGCCGACCGTGGTGATGCTCGACGAACCGATGGCGGGCGTGAATCCGGCCCTCACTCAGAGCTTGCTCGGGCACATCAAATCGCTGCGCGACGAAGGCATGACCGTCGTCTTCGTCGAACACGACATGGACGTGATCCGCGACATCAGCGACTGGGTGGTGGTCATGGCACAGGGCAGCGTCATCGCCGAATCCACACCCGCTCACCTTTCGTCGAACAACGCCGTCGTCGACGCCTATCTGGGCAGCCACCACGATCAGGCACTGGAGTTCGACGACGAAGGAAACCCCGTCGGCGAGACTGCGGCGCTCGCCGAGGCGCTCGAGACTGCGGAGGCGCAGACCCTCGAGACCGGCGGCGACCTCTCCGAACCCGACATCACCGAGCTGAGGCGTGAGAACCCATGACCGAATTGACCCCAGCGGAATTCGCGGCCACGCCCGAGGAGCACGCACGGCTCGCCGAGGGCGCTCTCGTCCGGGCCGACGGTGTGGTCGCGGGATACATTCCCGGCGTCAACATTCTGCGCGAATGTAACTTCTTCCTTCGCGAAGGCGAAATCGTCGGCATCATCGGCCCCAACGGCGCCGGTAAGTCGACACTGCTGAAGTCCTTGTTCGGACTCATTCCGGTCCGGCAGGGCTCGGTGACGCTGCGTGGCGAGGACATCACGGCCAAGCCCGCGCACGTGCTCGTCCAGAAGGGTGTGGGCTACGTTCCGCAGACGCAGAACGTCTTCCCTTCGCTCACCATCGAGGAAAACCTCGAGATGGGAATGTATCTGCGCCCGAAGGCATTCGACGAGCGATTCGCCTTCGTGGGCGATCTTTTCCCGCTGCTGATCGAACGCAGGAAAGTGAAGGCCGGCGCCCTCTCCGGCGGTGAGCGGCAGATGGTGGCAATGGGCCGGGCGCTGATGATGGACCCGTCCGTACTGCTCCTCGACGAACCGTCCGCCGGACTCTCCCCGATGTTCCAGGACGAGGTGTTCATCCGCTGCAAGAAGATCAACGCCGCGGGCGTCTCGGTGATCATGGTGGAGCAGAACGCCCGTCGATGCCTCCAGATCTGCGACCGTGGCTACGTTCTGGACCAGGGCCGCAACGCCTACACCGACTCGGGACCCAACCTCATGCACGACCCCAAGGTGATCGAACTGTACCTGGGCACGCTGGCGGGCAGTCAAGAGAAGAAATAGTCCGCACACACACGAACCTGTGGGCCAGGGGTTTCCCTGGCCCACAGTTCGTTGAAACACAGTACGTTTCAGCTGAGAAGGATCACTCCCCCACGACGATGTATCCGTCCGTCGTCAGCTTGTTGTCGGCACCGAACTTCATCTTTCCGTACGAACCGATGGAGGGTTCGCCCGCATCACTGAAGTCGAGTTTGCCGGTGACGCCGTTGTAGTCGATGTCAGTTCCGGCCTGCACGAGCGGCAGGCACTCCTGGTAAGACGTGCACGGTGTGCCACCCTCGGTGACGTTGTTGATGTTGGCGGCGATGTCGCGGCCCGCCGTCGACTTCGCCGCCTCCGCAGCCAGCGCGGAGACCATGACGGCGTCGTAAGACTCACCGGCGTAGTTGAAGTCGATCAGCGCACCGTTGATGCCCTTGAGGCGATCCTGGAACGCCGGACCGACGTCGGTGAGCGGAGTGGTGCCCTGCATCCCGTCGAGCAGCGGCGGCGCTACGGCCTCGCCGAGCGCGTTACCCATGTTGCCGTCGACACCGTAGACCTTCATGCCGTCGGACGGGCCGATGCCCACCTCGTGCATACGAGTGATGATCTTGGCCGACTCCTCGAATCCCACTACTGCCACAGCATCCGGGGCGAAGTCCTTGACCTGATCGATCTCCGAGTTGAACGACTGTGCGTTGGGGTCGTAGATGATCTTCTGGATCTGATCTTCCGGAATGCCGGCGTCGGCGAGGTTCTTCACGATGTTGTCGGCGAGCCCGGTGCCGTAGGGATCGTTCAGTGCGAGGACGGACACCCGCTGGCCGCCGTCGTCCGAGATGAGCTGCGACACAGCCTGAGCCTGCAACACGTCCGTGGGGGCCGTACGGAAGTACTGCCCCTTGTCGGCGTAGCAGACGAACTGGTCGGACGTGTTCGCCGGCGAGAACATCACGACACCCGCGCTGGCCACCTTGTCGATGACCTTGAGCGACACTGAGGACGACGCCGCACCGACGATCACCTGTGTGCCCGCGGCCAATTCGCGGTCGACGGTGGAGTTGGCCGTATCCGTGGTGGTGTCGCCCGAGTCGCCGGGAATCAACTGCACGGGCTGACCGAGCACTCCGCCGGCCGCGTTGACGTCGTTGACACCGAGCTGGGTGCCCGCCACCATCGGCGGCCCGAGGAAGGAGAGGCTACCGGTGTCGGGCAGCAGGGTGCCGATCTTCAGTGGCGCCGTGGACGGTGTCGTTCCGGCCGTCGCCTCTTCGGGGGTGCAGTCGGTGGTCACCGTGGTGGCTGAGGCGGCGGCACCGTCGCCTCCGCTTGCGGACTCGTCGCCACTGTCCGAACTGCAACCTGCGAGTGCGAGGCTCGCCGCGCCGAGAACCGCGGCCGCCCGCACGAGGGTCCGTTTAGCCATCCAAAGTCTCCTTAGATCACCTGTGTACGGACGCCACCCGAGTTGGCGTCCGCTGTGGGATCAGACGCTAGCTGTCCGGCGGCGTTCGCGACCCTCGGCGAACGGCTCGTGACCTTACTGTGACCTTGATGCGGTCAGTGTTTACGCGGCCGTAAAGTGTTACTGGGGCTTCTCGCCGCCGAGAGTCTCGAGGACCACCTGGGCCACCGCTTTCATGGTCGAACGGCGATCCATCGCTGCCCGCTGAATCCACCGGAACGCTTCGGGTTCCGTGAGTGACTGCTTGTCCATCAGCACGCCCTTGGCGCGCTCGACGACCTTGCGTGTCTCGAGCCGTTCGGACAGGTCGGAGATCTCCCGCTCCAGTGCGGTCACTTCCTTGAACCGGCTGGCTGCCAACTCCACGGCGGGCACCAAGTCGGCGACGGAGAACGGTTTGACCAGATACGCCATTGCGCCCGCGTCACGGGCCCGTTCGACCAAGTCTCGCTGACTGAACGCTGTGAGAATAACCACTGGGGCAATACGTTTCGCGGCGATCTCGGACGCCGCATCGATGCCGTCACGCCTCGGCATCTTCACATCCATGATGACGAGGTCGGGTTTCAGCTCGACCGCCAGATCGACCGCAGTCTGCCCGTCACCGGCCTCACCGACCACGTCGTAACCCTCTTCACGCAGCATCTCGACGAGGTCCAGCCTGATCAGCGCCTCGTCTTCGGCCACCACGACCCGTCGCGGCGGGGTCGGCACGCCTTGCGGCTGCGGAGCGTTCATGGTCACCATTCTCCTCTGCTCGGACGACCCCGAAGCCGGGGAGCGAACGGTTAGAGGGTACCGGTGGTTGACTCCCGACGACGATCTTCTACAGTGGTACAGCGCAACACGCCCTCGTATCCCAATTGGCAGAGGAAACGGATTCAAAACCCGTCCAGTGTGAGTTCGAGTCTCACCGAGGGCACTGCCGGACAGTCGCATCAAGTGCAGGTCAGGGTCATCCCTGACCTGCACTTCGCGCAATGGACTGCTATCGCACCGTCCGCACCACTGCCTGCGGGCTGCGTATCGCCGCGGACGGCTACGACCACGGGGTGACGGGTCTTATCTGTGCCTTGCCGTCGAGGACGACGTCGACACGTTCCTGATAGAAGCACACCATCCCCGCGATCTGGGCGAGCTCGAGCGGGGGATGTTCATAACTCCACGCGATGTCGACGCCCTTGTCACCGCCTCCCACCAGCGACCAATGTGACGCGTGGCCTTTGTACGCACAGACCGTCGAGGTCGGACTCGGTTCGAGCGCCGCGACGACGTCGGCACGGGGCAGGTAGTAGCGCGCAGGGAGCACGAATTCGAAGAGGATCAGCGCGCGGGCCGACTCTGCGACGAGTCGGCCGTCGAGTTCGATGCGGATGGGCGTCGAACTCCGCCGCACATCGATTCGGGAGAACGGGTCGTGGGGGTGCCCGAAGATCGGTTCGTCCTCCTCGAGCCAGTCGAAGCCGTCGAAGTCGAGGATGACCATCGAGTCGAGTTCGGCCGGCCGGAACGCCTGCCCGATGGCGGCACCGGCAGTGACCGTCATCGGCGTCCCTGCGGTCGTGTGGAACCCGAAGGCCGTCCGCGGGTCGATGACCGGTGGGCCGCCCTCTTCCAGCGATACCGGCAGCTCCGAGGCGGCATCGTCCGACGCCTCCGCCAGGGTGCCCGTCACGTCGGAGATCGGCACCGCATAGGACGGGACGACGCGTCGTGGCTCCCACACCAGCACGGCGTCACGCGTGTCGACGACCGTGGCGCCGCCGAGACGCGCACGCACCCGCTTGGGAGTCGGCTGGTATCGGAGCTCCTGCCGAGCCTGCATCAAGTGGTCGATCATTCTGACGGCCATCCGCTGTACCTCCTTGTCGACCTGCGTACGCGCGAAGAGAACTGAGCCGCAGGTAGTGGCGGCTTTGTTGTGCCGGAACCCTGTGGTTCGGCGTGTGCCTGCCAGTACCATGGTGGCACGGTTCCGCCCTCGAGCACGGAGGTCACCCATGGATCTCGGCACCGTCAACTTCACGTACGACGGGCGCGTAGCTCTTCGATTCCAGCAAGCGTTGTCGCATTCGCCGGAGAAGGTGTGGCGGGTACTGACGGACCCCCAGTATTTGAAAGTCTGGTTCCCCGCCGACGTCGATTTCGACCTCACTCCCGGCGCGGAACTGGTGTTCCGCGTAACCCCGGAGCAGGTCCGCCGGTTCGGATTACCCGAAGACCACACGACCACCGGCACGGTCATCTCGGTGCACCCTGGCCACATCCTCGAGTATCTGTGGGACGCGGAGACCCTGCATTGGGAGCTGAGTCCCGACGGGAGCGGCGGTTGCTGGTTGACGCTCACGCACACGGTGGAAGAGGAAGACTCCGCCTATGCACACGCCGCGGGCTGGCACGCCGGCCTCGAGGTGGTGGAAGCGCAACTCGACGGCCGCGAGGTGAACTGGTCACCGTGGGATCGGGCCGACGAACTCGCATCGGCCTACCGCAAGGCCAACTGACAGTCCGCCCGGGTGCCGCCGAGACACCCGGGCGGAGCCGTTCAACCCAGCACCCGGGCGGAGCCGTTCAACCCAACACCCGGGCAAGGCCGCTCAACCCACGAGCGAAGTTTCGGTCCACTGCCCCTCGCCTTCCAGTTCCACTCCGAGCGAGTGGAATTGGTTGAGCGTGCTGCGGTGCCCGACACTGACCACGATGCTGTCCGGCAATTCGGACCGCAGGAGTGTGTAGAGCGTGTGCTCGAGCCCCTCGTCGATCGCCGAGGTGGCCTCGTCGAGGAAGATGACGGCCGGCCGCGCGGTCAGGACCCGCGCGAAAGCCAGCCGCTGCTGCTCTCCCGGGGACAGGATGCGGGTCCAGTCGGCTGTCTCGTCGAGTCGGTCGCCGAGATTGCCGAGCGATACCTTCGACAGCGCCTCACGGAGAGTGCCGTCCGCCGCTGTCGGTTCGCTGGGGTACGCCAGCGCTGTCCGGAGCGAACCGAGCGGCAGATACGGCCGCTGGGACAGGAAGATGGCATCCCCGGATGGTCGCGACACCGTGCCGTCCGCGTAGGGCCACAGATCGGCGAGGGTCCGGAGCAGCGTCGTCTTGCCGGAACCGGACGGACCCTTGACCAACAGCGACTGACCGGGGCCGACGGTGAGATCGAGTCCCTCGATGAGCGTCGCTCCGGACGGAGTCCGCACGTCGAGCTTGTCGACGTCGAGTTCGTTCCCGGACTTGCCCGTCTTCAAGATCGGGAGTGCGGCGGCGTGCATGTTGTCGTTGGCCAGTCCATTGAGTCGGATGAGGGTGGCGCGGAAACTCGCGAAGTCGTCGTACGACTCGCGGAAGAAGGACAGTGAGTCGTGCACCTGTGAAAACGCCGTCGAGGTCTGCATGACGTCACCGAGTGAGACCTGACCGCTGAACAGCCGCGGCCCCTGAATCAGGAAGGGGAAGATGACCGCTGTCTGGTTCACCGAGAGGTTCCAGCCGTTGAATTTGAGAGTCCGGAAGACGATGTGCCACATGTTGCGGATGACGTGCGCGAACCGGCCTGCCAGCGTTCGCCGCTCGACGTTCTCGCCGCGATAGAACGCGATGCTCTCGCCGTACTCACGGACCCGGATCAAGGCGTAGCGGAAGTTCGCATTGAGCTTCTCGTTGAGGAAGTTCAGCCTGATGAGCGGCTTACCGATCCAGAACGCCACGACCGTGGTGACGAGAACGTAGACGAAGACGAGGAAGATCATCGCCCGCGGAATCTCGGTGCCGAAGATGGTCATCGGACCGGACAGGTCCCACAGGATCCCGGTGAACGACACGATCGACAGCACCGCGGTGACCGCGCCCATGGACAGCACCCGGGCCGTGGTCACGAAATTGGTGATGTCGGCCTGAATTCGCTGATCGGGGTTGTCGATCGCGTCGTCGAGGAAGCGGTCGCGGTAATAGGCCCGACTGTCGAGCCAGTCGTCCGTGAGGTGGTGGGTGAGCCAGACACGCCAATCGATGTCGAGTGTCTGGCCGATGAGGAACTCGATCAGGGCGCGTACGACGTGGATGGCCGCGAGGAACGCGAACACCCGCAGAAAGTGCCAGAACGCGGTCTCGTCGAGGTTCTGGATCGAGTCGTAGAAGTCGTTGGACCAATAGGAGAACAGTACGTTCATCCGCACGGCGAACACGGTGAACAGCAGCAGGACCGCGAGGATCACCAGCGGCTTGGGACTACGCCGCGGATTGAAATACGCCGCCGCGAAACGCCAGAACTGCCTGCCCCACTTGGTGAATCGGGCCAGCAGCACGATGACGACGACAAAGACGACGGCAGTCATCACGTAGGCCTTCAACAGCCATACCGTGCTGTCCCACACCACGTTGTTCCAGTCCACGACCCAGGTCCCCGATCACGAGATGAAGCTCAGGAGAAAAGATGGCGAAGTCTAACCCTGGTTCGGCGTGATCGGCGAGAGAAACGTGAACGACACGTCCGTCGTCGCCCGGAAAGCTACCCGTCTTGTGCAGGTTCCTGCTTTTCTTCGGTGTCCGGATCTCGGTCTCGATACTCTTCCTTGAGGTTGCCCTCGTCGTCGACATAGTCGTCGAAGGCGGTGCCGGAGACCGTGCCCCCGGAGCCGGGGAGCACGACCGTCTCCCTGGCTCCCGGATCGTACCGAGCGTCGATTTCTTCGGCCTTCTTCTTGGCCTTCTCGATCGCTTCGTCGTCGGGACGGGGCACTTCGCCCTCGGTCTGCTCGCCGGTGTTCTTCTGCTCGGTGTCGTCTGCGCTCATGGTGCACGTCCGTTCCGTCGGAGATCCGGAATCGACGATACGCCCCGAACCGTCACTTCCTGGGCGGGAAATGACGAATCAGCCCTTCCTGCACCACGGTGGCGAGCAGTTCGCCCTCGAGCGAGAAGAAGCGCCCGGTCGCAAGCCCTCGTGAACCGGCGGCCACCGGCGACTCGGTGGCATAGAGCGCCCAGTCGTCGAACCGGAACGGGCGATGAAACCACATCGAATGATTGACCGTGGCCGCCACGATCCGGTCGAGGCCCCACGACAACCCGTGCGTGGTGATGATCGAATCGAGCACCGTGGTGTCCGACGAGTAACCCATGACGGCGACGTGGATCAGCGGATCGTCCGGAAGATCGCCGTCCGCCCTCATCCACACCCGGTTGTGGGTGAGCTTCTCCCCCGTACCCTTCATGATCCAGGACGGGTCGTTCGCATACCGCATGTCGATCGGCTTCAGGGCGTTGACGAACATCTTCAGCCGGTCCTCGTAACCGAGAAAATGATCACCCAGAGGCGGAAGTGTCTCCGGGAACGGAACATCGGGAACCGCGACCGCGTGTTCGAGTCCCTGGCCCCAGTCCTGGAACGCCGCAAGCATCACGAACAGTTCCTGACCGTTCTGCAGGGCGGTGACCTGCCGGTTGGCGAAGGCTCGGCCGTCGCGGTGACGATCGACGCGGTACTCGATCGGTTCCTTCACGTCACCACCGCGAATGAAGTGGGCGTTGACCGCGTGCACCGCCCGTTCACCGGAGACGGTGCGGCCGGCGGCGACCAGAGCCTGCGAGATCAACTGGCCGCCGAACGTCCGGCTGCCCACCTGCGCGGGATGCCGACCTCGATAGGTGTCCTCCCCGATTTTCTCCAGATCGAGGAGTTCGAGAAGAGTCTCGAGATCGGTCTTCGCCGCGACTTCGCTCACCTAGTGGTCCTCTTCACCGATTCTGTGGACGTGGATCAGGTTGGTCGATCCTACGGTGCCGGGCGGCGAACCTGCCACGATGATGACCAGTTCACCCTTCTGGTAACGGCCGAGGCCCAGGAGTGCGTGGTCGACCTGACGGACCATCGCGTCGGTGCTCTCGACGGGGTCGACGAGGAACGTCTCCGTGCCCCAGGTCAGCGAGAGCTGGCTGCGCACCTCCGGGAGCGGGGTGAACGCGAGCAACGGCAGCGGGGTGTGCAAGCGAGCGAGTCGCCGCACCGTGTCGCCGGACTGGGTGAAGGCAACGAGCGCCTTCGCGTCGAGTCGCTCACCGATGTCGCGGGCGGCGTAGGAGATGACGCCCCGCTTGGTGCGAGGAACGTGGGTCAGCGGAGGCACCCGGGTCGATTCACCCTCCACGGCCTCGACGATGCGGGCCATGGTGCGCACGGTCTCCATCACGTACTTGCCCACCGAGGTTTCCCCGGAGAGCATGACCGCGTCGGCACCGTCGAGAACCGCGTTGGCCACATCGGACGCCTCGGCGCGCGTGGGGCGCGAGTTCTCGATCATCGACTCGAGCATCTGCGTGGCAACGATGACCGGCTTCGCGTTCTCGCGGGCGATCTGGATGGCCCGCTTCTGCACGAGCGGGACCTGCTCGAGCGGAAGTTCCACGCCCAGGTCACCACGCGCGACCATGACCGCGTCGAACGCGAGGACGACGGCCTCGAGGTTGTCGATGGCCTCCGGCTTCTCGAGCTTCGCGATGACCGGGATGCGGCGACCGACGCGATCCATGACCGCGTGCACCAACTCCACGTCGGCAGGTGAACGCACGAACGAGAGGGCGATGAAATCGACACCGAGGTTCAGCGCGAACTCGAGGTCGGCGATGTCCTTCTCCGACAGCGCGGGCACCGACACGTTCATCCCCGGCAGGGACACACCCTTGTTGTTGCTGACCGGGCCACCCTCGGTGACACGACACACCACGTCGTTGCCCTCGACGCCGGTGACGACGAGACCGACCTTGCCGTCGTCGACGAGAAGTCGGTCACCCGCCTTGGCGTCCTCCGCGAGCTGCTTGTACGTGGTCGACACCCGGTCGTGCGTGCCGTCGACCTCGTCCACGGTGATCCGGACGAGCTCACCGTTGGCCCAGGTGGTGCGCTCTTCGGCGAACCGGCCGAGCCGAATCTTGGGCCCCTGGAGGTCGGCGAGGACTCCGACCGCCTTTCCCGTCGCATCCGATGCGGCTCGGACGCGGTTGTAATTTTCCTCGTGGTCGGAGTGTTCCCCGTGGCTGAAGTTCAGCCGGGCCACATCCATACCGCTTTCGACGAGTTCGCGAATACGGTCACCGGTGGCGGTAGCAGGTCCAAGAGTGCATACGATCTTCGTCCGTCGGTTCACGGCCTGAAGCCTAGTCGTCCCGCCCGTCCATCTCCATTTAGACTACGGCCAGCGGAAGCGCCGTCGGATGCACCGGCGACGGGAGGTCGGACGCCCCTGTGAGGTACGCATCGACGGCATGCGCGGCGGACCTGCCTTCGGCGATCGCCCACACGATGAGCGAGGCACCGCGATGCGCGTCGCCGCACACGAACACTCCCGGTGCGGTGGTCTGCCAGTCGGGACCACAGGACAGCACGCCCCGACGGGTGGGGCTCAAACCGTAGTCGTCGAGCAGCGGACCGAGGTCGACGCCCTCGAAACCGATCGCGAAAAGCGCCAATCCGCAGGGTAATTCGATTTCCTCCCCCACCGGGGTGATGATGCGCTTGCCGTCCTCCCTCGACACCCGGACCTCCGCGAGCACCATGGCCCTGACGTTTCCGTTCTCGTCACCGAGGAACCGTTGCACCGCAACCTGATACCGGCGGACGCCGCCTTCCGCGTGGGCCGGCGACGTGCGCAGCACCATCGGCGAGGCCGGCCACGGAGTCACGGACTCGTCCCGCTCGCTCGGCAACTCAGGGCGGTAGTCCAACTGGGTCACCGACAACGCTCCCTGCCGATGCGCCGTTCCGAGGCAATCCGCGCCGGTGTCACCGCCACCGATGATGACGACGTGCTTGCCCTTCGCGGTGATCGACGCAGGGCCGTCACCCTCGCACTCCTTGTTGGACGTCACCAGGTGCTCCATTGCGAGATGGATGCCGCCCAACTCCCGGCCCTCCACCGTCGTGTTGTCGCGGGCACGCAGGGCGCCGATGGCGAGGACCACCGCATCGAAGTTGGTCCGCAACTGGTCCACGGTGAGATCGACACCCACCTCGCAATCGGTGACGAAATGTGTTCCCTCCGCGCGCATCTGGACCAGCCGCTGATCGAGCACCGACTTCTCCATCTTGAACTCGGGGATGCCGTAGCGAAGGAGTCCCCCGAGCCGGTCGTCGCGCTCGTAGACGGTGACATCGTGTCCGGCGCGGGTGAGCTGCTGGGCGGCCGCGAGCCCGGCCGGACCGGAACCGACCACCGCGACCTTCTTTCCCGTGGCGATCATCGGCGGTTTAGGCTCCACCGTTCCGGACTCCCAAGCGACGTCGGCGATCGTCTGCTCGATCCGCTTGATGGTGACGCTGCCCGTCGTGTGGGTGTCGGCGAGCGAGAGCACACACGCCGATTCACACGGCGCCGGGCACAACCTGCCGGTGAACTCCGGGAAGTTGTTGGTCGCATGCAGACGCTCGCTCGCCGCCGACCAGCGGCCGCGGCGCACGAGATCGTTCCATTCCGGAATCAGATTGCCCAGCGGGCAGCCCGCACTTCCCGAGTGGCAAAACGGGATACCGCAGTCCATGCAGCGGGTGGCCTGCTCGGCTACCTCGGCGTTGCGCTCCTCGGGACTGAGCGGACTGGTGACCTCGTGCCAGTCGTGCACCCTTTCCGCAATGGGTCGCTTGGGTGCTTCCTTCTTGGGGATGTGCAGGAAACCATGCGGATCAGCCACGAGCCGCCTCCATGATTGCGGTGTCCACGTCGAGCCCCTCGGCGCGGGCCAGCCGAGTGGCCTCGAGAACCCGCTGATAGTCCACCGGCATCACCTTGGTGAACAGCGCAGACCGCCGGGGCCAATCGGCGAGCATCGAAGCCGCGACGGTGGAGCCGGTCCAGTGCAGATGGTCGCTGACGGTACGGCACAGCCAGTCGAGGTCCTCGGGGTCGGGTGTCAGCAGGGTGACCATGGCCGGATTGACGTCGGCGGGATCGAGGTCGAGCACATATGCGATCCCGCCCGACATTCCGGCCGCCAGGTTCCGTCCGGTGGGACCGAGGACGACGACCCGTCCGCCCGTCATGTACTCGCACCCGTGATCGCCCACTCCCTCGACCACGGCGGTCGCTCCGGAATTGCGTACCGAGAACCGTTCGCCGGCCCGTCCGCGGAGGAACAGTTCACCGGAGGTCGCACCGTAGAGCAGTGTGTTGCCGGCGATCACCTGAGTCTCCGGGACGAACAGGACGTCGGCGGCCGGGCGCACCACGATTCGCCCGCCCGACAGCCCCTTCCCGACATAGTCGTTGGCGTCGCCGGTGAGGTCGATGGTGATGCCCGGCGGCAGGAACGCACCGAGTGATTGACCCGCCGACCCGGTGAAGGTGAGCCGGATGGTGTCGTCGGGGAGCCCACCCGCACCGTAACGACGGGTGACCTCGGCACCGAGCAGCGTCCCGACCGTCCGATTCACATTGCGCACGGGCATCTCGATCTCGACCGGATGCGCGTCTTCGAGGGCGCCTTCGGCCAGCTGGATGAGCGTGCGGTCCAGCGCCCGGTCCAGGGCATGGTATTGGTCGGTCACCTTGCGCCGCTGGGTGAGCGGGGTCCCGTCGGGGCCCTTCGGTAACGCGAAGATCGGCGAGAGGTCGAGTCCGCGGCTCTTCCAGTGCGCGATTCCCTCGGCCGTCTCGAGCATGTCCGCGTGCCCCACCGCCTCGTCGATGCTGCGGAAGCCGAGACGCGCCAGGTGCTGCCGGACGTCCTCGGCGATGAAGCGGAAGAACTCCTCGACGAACTCGGGCTTGCCGGTGTACCGCTTGCGCAATTCGGGGTTCTGAGTGGCCACTCCCACCGGGCAGGTGTCGAGGTGGCACACACGCATCATGATGCACCCCGCCACGATCAACGGCGCCGTCGAGAAGCCGAACTCCTCCGCCCCGAGCAGCGCAGCGACGACGACATCCTTCGCGGTACGCATGCCGCCGTCGCACTGAACGGTGATCCGATCGCGCAGACCGTTGAGCACGAGTGTCTGCTGTGCGTCGGCCAGTCCGATCTCCCACGGCGTACCCGCGTGCTTCATCGACGTGAGCGGAGTCGCGCCGGTGCCGCCGTCGTTGCCCGAGATGAGGACCACGTCCGCGTGCGCTTTGCTGACACCGGCCGCCACCGTCCCCACACCCACCGAACTGACCAGCTTCACATGGACACGGGCCTGGTCGTTGGCGTTCTTGAGGTCGTGGATCAGCTGTGCGAGGTCCTCGATCGAGTAGATGTCATGGTGCGGCGGAGGTGAAATCAACCCCACGCCCGGAGTCGAATGCCGGGTCTCCGCCACCCATGGGTACACCTTGTAGGCGGGCAACTGCCCGCCCTCGCCCGGCTTGGCGCCCTGGGCCATCTTGATCTGGATGTCGCTGGCGTTGACCAGGTAATCACTGGTGACGCCGAATCTTCCGCTCGCCACCTGCTTCACGGCGCTGCGACGGGACGGGTCGTAGAGGCGGTCGACGTTCTCCCCGCCCTCCCCGGAGTTGGATCGCCCACCGAGATTGTTCATGGCCACGGCCATCGTCTCGTGCGCCTCGGCGGAGATGGACCCATAGCTCATCGCGCCGGTGTTGAAACGAGTGACGATCCGCTCCGCCGGCTCCACCTCCTCGAGCGGCACCGGAGGCCGGATGCCCTCCCGGAAGCTGAAGAGGCCGCGCAGTGCACCTCCGGCTGCGGCGAGCCTGTTCACCTCGTCGCTGTACTGGGCGAAAACCTCGTGCCTGCCGGTGCGGGTGGCGTGCTGGAGGAGAAACACGGTCTCGGGCGTGAACAAGTGCAGTTCGCCGTCGCGGCGGAACTGGTACTCGCCGCCGTGGGCAAGCCGGCGGTGTGCGTACTCGGTGGGATTGTCGGGGTAGGCCTGCCGGTGCCGGAGCAGCACTTCCCGCGCGATCTCGTCGAGTCCCACGCCACCGAGTTTGCTGGTGGTCCCCCGGAAATACTCGTCGACGAGGCCGCGGTCGAGGCCGAGTGCCTCGAAAGCCTGGGCGGCGGTGTACGAACCGACTGTCGAGATGCCCATCTTCGACATCACCTTCAGCACACCCTTGCCGAGTGCCGTCAGGTAGTTGCGCACCGCGATAGTGTGATCGACTCCCGTCAGCTCGCCCTCCGACACGAGGTCCTCGATCGACTCCATCGCGAGGTACGGATTGACCGCGGCCGCTCCGTAGCCGATGAGCAGCGCCAGATGATGCACTTCGCGCGCGTCGCCGGACTCGACGACCAGCGCCACCTTCGTTCGTTCCTTGGTGCGGATCAGGTGGTGATGCACCGCGCCCACGGCCAGCAACGACGGGATGGGAGCGCGGGTGTGGTCGGAGTCGCGGTCCGAGATCACCAGTGTCCGGTATCCCTGCGCGATCGCAGCGCTCGCCTGGGTGCGCAGTTCTTCCAGCGCATCGGCCATGCCCGCACCGCCGCGCTCCACCTCGTAGAGACCGCGCAGAACGGTCGCCGCCAGACCGGGGTGGTTGCCGTCCGCGTTCACATTGATGATCTTGTTCAGGTCGTCGTTGTCGAGCACTGGCCACGGCAGCACTATCTGACGACACGACGCCGCAGTGGGCTCGAGCAGATTCTGTTCCGGACCCATGACCCGGGACAGCGACGTCACGATCTCTTCGCGGATGGCGTCGAGCGGCGGATTGGTCACCTGGGCGAACAGTTCGACGAAATAGTCGTACAGCAGCCGCGACCGGGCGGACAGCACAGCGATGGGCGTGTCGGTTCCCATCGAGCCCAGCGGCTCCCCGCCGGACGCCGCCATTGGCGACAACAGGATCCGGAGATCTTCCTCGGTGTAGCCGAACGCCACCTGTCGCCGGACCACCGACTCGTGGTTGTTCTGAGCGTGCGGTCGCTCGGGCAGCGTCCTGAGGTCGAGCAACCCTGCATAGAGCCACTCGGCGTACGGCTTCTCGGCTGCCAGCCGCGACTTGATCTCGTCGTCGGGAACGATACGTCCCTCCGACGTGTCGACCAGGAACATGCGCCCCGGCTCGAGGCGCCCCTTCGCCACGACCTCGTCCTGGGGCACGTCGAGAACTCCGCTCTCGCTCGCCAGGATCACCCGCCCGTCGACGGTCTGCCACCAGCGGCCGGGCCGCAGACCGTTACGGTCCAGCACTGCCCCGACTACGGTTCCGTCGGTGAACGTCACACACGCCGGCCCGTCCCACGCCTCCATCAGCGAAGCGTGGAACTGGTAGAAAGCGCGCCGGTCGGGACACATCCTCGTGTCGTTCTCCCACGCCTCGGGCACCATCATCATCACCGCATGGGGCACGCTGCGTCCCGCGAGATGCAGCAGCTCGAGCACCTCGTCGAACGAGGCAGAGTCCGACGCCTCGGGTGTGCAGATGGGGTACAACCGTCGGAGGTCGCCTGGGATGGCGGCACTCGACAGCATCGCCTCCCGCGCCCGCATCCGATTCCGGTTGCCTCGAACGGTGTTGATTTCCCCGTTGTGCGCCACGAAGCGGAACGGGTGCGCAAGCGGCCAGGACGGGAACGTGTTGGTGGAAAACCTGCTGTGCACCACCGCGAGCGCACTCATCATGCGGGAATCCCGCAGGTCCACGTAGTAGAGAGGCAGCTGGGGAACGGTCAGCATGCCCTTGTAGACGATGGTGCGGCTCGACAGCGACGGGAAGTAGACGCCCGATCCGCTCGACTCGACCTCCGGAGTGATCTGCTCGGCGCGCTTGCGCAACGGGTAGACGAGGCGATCGAGGTCGAGACCACTGGGCCGCCGTTCGCCGGTCGGCGGCGCCGCGACGAACAGCTGACTCATGTGCGGCTCGCATCCGCGTGCCGTAGCCCCGAGGTCGGCGCCCTGCGAATCGATCGGCACGTCCCGCCACCCGAGGATTTCGAGCCCCTCCTCGTCGGCGAGGTCCTCGATCCGCTTCCGGGCCGTCGATCGCGCCTCCGGGTCGCGAGGAAGGAAGCAGAAACCCGCGGCGTAGGTACTACTTCCGTCCGGGGCCGGCGAAGGAAGGTCGAAATCGACGACCTCCTCGAAGAGCTCGGTGGGCAGCTGCACCAGTATTCCGGCACCGTCTCCGCTGTTCGTCTCGGCGCCGGCAGCGCCGCGATGCTCGAGGTTGTCCAGAGCGACGAGACCATCCGCGACGATGGAGTGCGAACGGCGGCCGTGCACGTTCACCACCATGGCGACACCGCACGAATCGACTTCGCGATCCGGGTCATAGAGACCTTGCGGACCAGGCGACTGAGAGAACAGCACCGATATACCTCCACATCGGCCGAGGGGACCACCGGTGGCGCTTGCGCGTCCCTGCCGGCGGCCTCCGCTAGCGGGGTCGCCACGACGGGCGCTAACTGCATTTTCGGGGGTCTACCGGGACAGCCTCGGCCCGTGAAGGTTGTTACCGGACATACATCCGGCGCGCTCAGCTTACCAGCACCGATAAGCCTCGGATATGCCGATTTCCGGAGAGGACAGCGCTGTGGCCCCCGTCGCACGAGCAACAGGGGCCACAGCGGTGGAATCGAGCGGCGACGCTACGTCGTCACTGGTCCCGGAGGGGTCGTCCGTACTTGTCCTTCACGCTGCCCGTCAGCATCATGATGCCGTCGATCAGCGGCCAGAGCCCGCCTAATCCGCACGTCAGCCAGGTGACGGCGATCTGCGCGACCGCGATGCCGGGCTGGTTCAGGTAGAACCGTCCGACACCGAAGGCACCCAGGAAAATTTGCAGGAGTCCCGCGGTGAGCTTCGACTTGTCGGAGTACGGCTCACCGCTGACCGGGTGCCGGCCGAACGGCGCAGACGGATCGACGTAGGCGTTGTACCCGACCGGGGCATATCCGGGCTGCGGGTATCCCTGCTGGCCGTACCCCTGCTGGCCATACTGCTGTCCGGGATTCTGCTGGCCGTAATTCTGCCGGCCGTAGTCCGGCTGACCGTAACTCTGGGGTGCGGCACCCTGCTGACCGTAACCGGCCTGCGGGTAGCCGGGCTGCTGATAGTCCTGCCCGGACTGCGGCGACGTCCCGTACTGCGCGTTGTAGTAAGGATCGGGGGTGCCGTACGTCGGGCCGTCCGCAGGCTGCTGCGGCTTGTCGTAACCGGTGTACGGGGCGGTCGGCGGCGGGGTGTCGCCCACATTAGGCAGTGCGGTGGTGGGTTCGGTTCCACTCGGCGACGGGTAGGTGGGAGTCGAACCCCAGCCGGGACCATTGCCGACCCCGGAGTAGGTGTCCCATCCGGGCCCGGTTCCCGACGACGCCGGTGAGGGCGTTGCGTCCGAGGTGGCGGGTGGCTGCGACAGCGATGCCTCGGCGGTGGCGTCGTAATCGAAGGGCGAACCGAACTCGGGCGGAAGGCTCGACTCACCGCTTCCGCTCTTCTTCCCCAGATCCACCCGCTGGGTGTCGTCGCCGGAGGTGTCGGCCTTGGCGGAATCGTCGGATGCTTTCCCCGGATCAGTCATTCGCGTCATCCTTCTTGCTGTCGGTGGTCGTCGTGCCCGCATCGGTGCCGGCACTCGCAGTACTCACAGCCTTGTCGTCACCCGCAGGCTTGTCTTTCTCCCCGTTGTCCTGTTCGGTCGTCTCCTGATTGGGCGTCCCCTGTTCCGCCGCGACAGGATGATGCGGTTGCAACTCCGCCGGGTCTTCCCGGCCCTTGGTCGCGGCGAAGACATACACCACCGCTGCGACGAAGACGATCGCCGATGTGAACGAGTTGACGCGGACGCCGGCGATGAGGCTGGCGTGATCGCTGCGCATCAGCTCGATCCAGAACCGACCCGCGCAGTACCCGGCCACATACAGGGCGAAGAGGCGGCCGTGCCCGATACGGAAGCGGCGGTCCACCCACACCAGCAGGATCACGATCAGCACGTTCCACAGCGCTTCGTACAGGAAGGTGGGGTGCACCACGAAAGCGACCTGCCCGGTGGAGACACCGTCGATCAACTCGGGGTGCACCTGCCCGGCGTCGTTGCGGCGCTCGAAGATCTCGAGCCCCCACGCCACGTCGGTTTCCCGTCCGTACAGTTCCTGGTTGAAGTAGTTGCCGATTCGTCCGATCGCCTGGGCCAGCAAGATGGGAGGCGCTACCGCGTCACCGAGCGCAGGCAGCGGTATCCCACGCCTGCGACAGCCGATCCACGCGCCGACGCCGCCGAGCGCCACCGCGCCCCAGATACCGAGCCCGCCCTGCCAGATCTTCAGGGCGTCGACGGGATCCCCGCCCTCCCCGAAGTAGGTGGGCCAGTCGGTCAGGACGTGATACAGCCGGCCACCGATCAACCCGAACGGCACCGCCCAGATGGCGATGTCGAGCACGGTGCCCTTCTCGCCGCCGCGGGCGACCCAGCGGCGGTCGCCCCAGAAGATCGCGACGACGATGCCGACAATGATGAACAGCGCGTACGCGCGCAGGGCCAGTGGGCCGACGTACCAGACGCCCTGAGGCGGACTCGGAATATACGCCAGCACGTCCACAGTGGAAGTCACGACGCCACGGTAGCGGAGCGAACGCCCTCGGCGAGCTCCCTCGTCAGCGAGCGCACAGCGTCGAGCCCGGATTCGACCGCGGTGACGAGGGCAGACCCGACGATGACTGCATCCGCGTAGGCGGCGATCTCGGCGGCCTGCGCCCCCGAACGGACACCCAGACCGACACCCACCGGAATGTCGGAATGGGCGCGGATGCGCGCGGTCAACTCGGGCGCCATCGACGACACCGCGTCACGCGCGCCGGTCACCCCCATCGTCGACGCCGCGTACACGAATCCGCTGCTCGCCTTCAGGGTCATCGCCAGTCGTTCTTCGGTCGACGACGGGGCAACAAGGAAGATCCGGTCGAGGTCGTGTTCCTTCGACGCCGTGATCCACTCGCCGGCCTCCTCGGGGATCAGGTTCGGCGTGATGAGTCCGAGGCCGCCGGCGTTTGCGAGGTCACGGGCGAACCGGTCGACACCGTACTGCAGAACCGGATTCCAGTACGTCATCACCACGGCCTTGCCGCCCACCGACGCGATCTGCTCGATGATCGTGAACACGTCACGCACCTTGACGCCGTTGCTCAGCGCCTTCTCGGCGGCCGCCTGAATGGTGGGTCCATCCATCACCGGGTCCGAGTAGGCGATACCGACCTCGACGATGTCACAGCCCGAGTCGACCATGGCCTTGAAGACGTCGATGGATTCGGGGACGGTGGGGTACCCGGCGGGTAGGTATCCGACGAGAGCGGCACGCTTTTCCTCACGGCACTGCGCGAATGTCGGGGCGAGGCGCGAGAGTCGTTCGCTCACTTGGCCGAACCTTCCTTGTCGGTGGTCGTGGGGGTTTCGGTGGCGGCGTCGGGGTCGAAGAGCCCGAACCACTTGGCCGCCGTGTCCATGTCTTTGTCACCGCGCCCGGAGAGGCTGACGACGATGATCGCGCCCTCCCCCAGCTCGCGGCCGAGTCGCAACGATCCTGCGACGGCGTGCGCTGATTCGATGGCCGGGATGATTCCCTCACGCTCGGACAGCAGGCGCAGGGCATCCATGGCCTCCGTGTCGGTGACGGGCTCGTAGGTGGCGCGGCCGATGTCCTTGAGCAGGGCGTGCTCCGGTCCGACGCCGGGATAGTCGAGACCAGCCGAGATGGAATGCGATTCGATGGTCTGTCCGTCCTCGTCCTGCAGCAGATACGAGTACGCACCCTGGAAGGCGCCCGGGGTGCCGGCCGCGAAGGTGGCGGCGTGGCGCCCCGTCTCGACTCCGTCACCGGCAGCCTCGTACCCGACCAGCCGCACCCCGGGGTCGTCGAGGAAGGCGTGGAAGATTCCGATGGCGTTGGACCCACCACCGACACACGCGGTGACCGCGTCGGGCAGCCTGCCCGTGAGCGCCTGCACCTGCGCCCGCGCCTCGAGCCCGACGACACGCTGGAAGTCGCGGACGATGGTCGGGAAGGGATGCGGTCCGGCCGCGGTGCCGAAGCAGTAGTACGTGTTGTGGGCGTTGGTCACCCAGTCCCGCAGCGCCTCGTTGATGGCGTCCTTGAGCGTCCGGGAGCCGGACTCCACCGAAACCACCGACGAACCGAGCAACCGCATACGGGCCACGTTCAGCGCCTGCCGCTCGGTGTCGACCGCGCCCATGTAGATGACGCACTCGAGCCCGAACAGTGCACACGCCGTCGCCGTGGCCACACCGTGCTGACCGGCACCGGTCTCCGCGATGATGCGGGTCTTGCCCATCTGCTTGGCGAGCAGCACCTGACCGAGCACGTTGTTGATCTTGTGCGAGCCCGTGTGATTGAGATCTTCGCGCTTGAGAATCAGCCGCGCACCCCCGGCGAATTCACTCATCCGAGTGGCCTCGAAGATGGGCGACGGGCGGCCCGTGTAATCGCGCTGCAACCGATCGAGCTCGGACAGGAAGGTGTCATCCGACCGCGCCTTGTCGTACGCGGCCGTGACCTCCTCGATCACCGCCATCAGCGCCTCGGGCACGTGGCGTCCGCCGTAGACGCCGAAGTGTCCTCCGGAGTCGGGGTCGTGCGACGTGCGTTCGGCGATTCCGGCGCTGGCAGTCGGCAGATCGCCACCCTTGAAGACGGTGTCCTGATTACGTGAAGTCACAGGTCCAGTCTGCCCCAACGCCGGGCGCTGCCGCCGTCCGGGTCAATTCGGCCGCAGTCGGTTCAGCGCGACGGCTTGGGGCAGGAGGGGTGCGCCCCGGCATTGACCAGATCGGCCACGGCCTTGCGTGGATCTCCGCTGGTGACGAGGCCTTCGCCGACGAGTACGGCGTCCGCTCCGGCACCCGCGTAGGCGAGGAGGTCGGCGGTGCCCCGGACACCGGATTCGGCGATCTTGATGGTTTCGGTGGGCAGTCCGGGTGCAATCTCCCCGAAGGTGTTCTTGTCGACCTCGAGTGTCTTGAGGTTTCGGGCGTTGACGCCGATCACCCTGGCGCCGGCCTCGAGTGCCCGGTTGGCTTCCTCTTCGGTGTGGACCTCGACCAGCGCGGTCATTCCCAGCGACTCGGTGCGGTCGATCAACGACGCCAGCGCATGCTGCTCGAGCGCGGCGACGATGAGCAGGACGACGTCGGCGCCGTGCGCGCGGGCCTCATGGATCTGGTACGGCCCGACGATGAAGTCTTTACGCAGGATCGGGATGCTGACCGCACGCCGGACGGCGTCGAGGTCGGCGAGGGATCCCTGAAAGCGTCGTTCCTCGGTGAGCACGCTGATGACCCGGGCGCCTCCGGCCTCGTAGGCCTTGGCGAGTTCGGCGGGGTCGGTGATCTCGGCGAGCGGGCCCTTCGACGGGCTTGCACGCTTGACCTCGGCGATGACTCCGATGCCAGGCTCGAGCAGAGCAGCCGCAGCGTCGAGCGCAGGCGGTGCGGCAGCCGCGGCGGCCTTGACAGCGGCGAAGTCAAGGACGGCTTCGCGGGCGGCCACATCGGCGCGCACTCCGTCGAGAATCGAGTCGAGAACGGTCATCGTGGCCCGAGTCCTTTCTGGGCAGGAACCCGATGTGAGGAACATCATCAGGAGTGAAGCAAGCGTAGATGGCACTCTGATTCTGTTTACGATCGGGTACCCGGCTCGTTGGTGTCGCCGTCCAGCCGGTCGACATCATCGGCTTTCTTGTCTGCGCGGGAGCCGTCGACCGTCGGATCTTCGCCCGCGTCGAGCGCGTCCCACAGCATGCGTTGTGTGAGGGGCTCGTCGGCGGAATCAGCGCTGGTCTTCTTGGCCGCCGCGCGCCGGGCGGCCGGGCTGTCGTACTTCGAGGAGAGCCCGGCGCGTACCCGTGGACGGCGGGCCAGTTCGACGGCGGCGGCGAGGGCGGCGACAGCGCCGGCGAGAGCCAGCACTGCGGGCCCCTGATTCACCGTCACGGAATCGATCACCGCACGGCCCGGCAATTCCGCCAGCCGTCCCGCCTGCTCGTCCGTTGCGCCGGAAACGAGCACAGTTGCCGCCGGGACGGCCGCTACGACGGCCACGGCGGCGACGAGTACGCCGAGAATGCGGAGCGCCCAGCCCTTGACGGCAAAGGATGCTGCGATGGCGGCAACAAGGGTCAGGGCCAGCGGCGTGAGCGCCGCCGCCCAGGTGCCCCCGTCGAGCGCCGTGGTGCGCTGCTCACCGAGTCCGTCGGAGGAGGTGACCTCCACCCACGTCATCCGAGATGCTCCCCACAAGCACACCGCCGCGACGGCGAGAAGGAGCACCGCGAGGATCGACCGGCGGCGTCCTGGAGCCTCGGTTCCCGCTCCGGTCCCTTCGGTCACTGCGTGCCGCCTCCCAGGGTCTTCATCGTGTGCGCCGCGGCGATGGCGCTGAGCACGGCCATGGCCTTGTTCCGCGCCTCGGTGTCCTCGTATTCGGGATTCGAATCGGCCACCACACCGGCACCGGCCTGGACGTACCCTATGCCGTCCTTGATCAACGCCGTCCGGATGGAGATCGCCGTGTCTGCGTCGCCGGCGAAGTCGAGGTATCCGACGATGCCGCCGTAGATCCCGCGCCTCGTCGGTTCGAGTTCCTCGATCAACTGCATGGCCCGGACCTTCGGCGCGCCAGACAGCGTGCCGGCCGGGAAGCAGGCGGTGACGGCGTCGAGTGCCTGCTTGCCGGCCGTGAGGTGGCCCGTCACCGTGGAGACGAGGTGCATCACGTGGCTGTACCGCTCGATGTGCCGATAGTCGTGCACTTTCACCGTGCCGGGTTCGCACACGCGGCCGAGGTCGTTGCGGCCGAGGTCGACGAGCATGAGGTGCTCGGCGTTCTCCTTCTCGTCGGCGAGGAGATCCTTCTCCAGGAGGATGTCGTCCTCCTCGGTGGCACCGCGCCACCGGGTGCCGGCGATCGGGTGGGTGGTGGCGACACCCTCCTTGACCGTCACCAGTGCTTCCGGGCTGGAACCGACGATCGAGAACGCGGTCTCGCCGTCACCACCGGGAACGTTGAGAAGGTACATGTACGGGCTGGGATTCGAGGCGCGCAGCATGCGGTACACATCGATAGGTGCAGCAGCACAATCGATTTCGAAACGCTGCGACAGCACGACCTGGAACGCCTCGCCCGCCTCGATCTCCCCCACCAGGCGCTGTACGTCCGCACCGAATCCCTCGGTGGTGCGCTGCCGGCGGTAGTCGGGTGCGGGTGTGGCGAACGTGGACACCGTGGACGGCGCGGGCGCCGACAGCGAGGCCGTCATCCGGTCGAGGCGCTCGACGGCATTGTCGTACGCCTCGTCGACCCGCTCGTCCGTGCCGTCCCAGTTCACCGCATTGGCAATGAGGGTGATGGCCCCCTCGTGGTGATCGACGGCCGCCAGATCCGTGGCGAGCAGCATGACCATTTCCGGGATCTGCAGGTCGTCCACGGCGTGTTCACCGATGCGTTCGATGCGCCGCACGGCGTCGTAGCCGAGGAAGCCCACCATGCCGCCGGTCAGCGGCGGCAGGTCGGGCAACCGTTCGCTCCGCAGGAGCTCGAGGGTCTGACCGAGCGCCGCGATGGGATCCCCACCCGACGGCGCTCCCGCCGGAACGTTTCCGTACCAGGCCGCCTCCCCGTCGACGACGGTCAACGCGGCGGGACTTCCTGCGCCGATGAACGACCATCGTGACCACGACCGACCGTTCTCCGCCGATTCCAGCAGGAACGTGCCGGGCCTGTTTCCCGCCAGCTTCGTGTACGCCGACAGCGGAGTTTCGGCGTCCGCCAGCACCTTACGAGTCACCGGGACGACCCGATGCTCGGCGGCGAGAGCGTGGAACTGCTCGCGCGTGGTGGTCGAGTCGGATCCGCCATCCGGCAGGGTGGCGGCGGATTTGGGCGCGGACATCGTGGTGGGCTCACCGTGCATGCCGACCATCATCCCAGGCGCGTTCGGCGCGTCTGCGTGCGCGGGTAGCCTCGGCTGTCATGAAGCCAGGTCAGCTCGCACCGGAATTCACCCTGCCCGACCAGGACGGCAGCAAACGTTCGCTGTCGAGCCTTCTGGAGGACGGTCCGCTGGTGCTGTTTTTCTATCCGGCGGCGTCCACCCCGGTCTGCACTGCCGAGGCATGCCATTTTCGCGACCTCGCCGACGAGTTCGCAGCCGTCGGGGCTTCCCGCGCCGGGATCAGCACCGATGCGGTGCCCAAGCAGGCGTCGTTCGCGCAGGCGCAGTCGTTCGACTACCCACTTCTGTCGGACCGCGACGGCGCGGTCGCCGAGAAGTTCGGTGTCCGGCGTGGACTGCTCGGCAAACTCGCACCCGTCAAACGGTCGACGTTCGTCATCGACACCGACCGCACGGTGCTCGAGGTGATCTCGAGCGAGTTTCGCGCGAATGCCCACGGCGATCAGGCGCTGACCTTCCTCCGTGCCCGTCAGGCCACCTGAAAAGACCGCTTCGCCAAGCCCATCCAGAACCCGTCGATCACTTGGCGGGGAATCTGCTCGGGGTCGCTGGAGGCGCCGAGCGTCACGAACAGCGGAGCGAAATGCTCGATCGTCGGATGCGCATAGGGCATTCCCGGGGCGAGTGAGCGGAAGCCGATGAGCGAGTCGACATCGCCTGCGGCCAGGCGCTCGTTCGCCCACGCGTCGAACTCCGCCGACCATCCCGGGGCCTTCGCCTCCGGCGAGGGGTCGCGCAGGAACGGCAGCCCGTGGGTGGTGAACCCGGAGCCGACGATCAGGACTCCCTGCTCCCGCAGTGGGCGCAGCCGCTCACCGAGGTGCAGCAGCCGTTCGGGGTCGAGCGTCGGCAAGGAGATCTGCAGGACGGGGATGTCCGCGTCCGGATACATCACCGTGAGCGGCACGTAGGCGCCGTGATCGAGGCCCCGATCCGGTTGATGCGCCACCGTCTCGTTGTCGGGCATGAGTGCCGCGACCAGCGCGGCCAAATCCGGAGCACCCGGTGAGGCGTACGTGGCCCGGTAGAAACGTTCGGGAAAACCACCGAAGTCGTAGACGAGGGGGGTCCCGGTGGTGGTCGAGCCGATGGTGAGCGGCGCGGACTCCCAGTGCGCCGAGACCATGAGGATGGCATTCGGCCGCGGCAGGTCGCCGGCCCACTTCGCCAGTTGCGACACCCACAGTTCGCTGTCGACCAACGGCGGCGCTCCGTGGCTCAGGAACAGCGCGGGCATGACGTTCGTCATCGTGACTCCTCGAGGTCCGACTCGCAAGGCCCTAAGTTGAACCTTCAAGCTAGTATAGGAGTCAACACGCGGATGCGACAACTATTCCCGGGTACCGTTCCGCAGGCGGCGTGCTGCCTATGGTGAAGAGGTCGCACAGCGGTTCGGCGCACGAAATGGAGGACACCACTCATGGGTGGGTACGACGAGGACAGCTCGACGCAGACGGAGACACGCTGGCTCGACGCCGATCAGCAGCAGGCGTGGCTCACCCTCATCGCACTCGTCACCCGCCTGCCCGCGGCCCTCGACGCCCAGCTGCAGCGCGACTCGGCGCTCACCCATTTCGAGTACTTCGTCCTCGCCTCCCTGTCCGGCGAAGACAACCGTCGACTTCAGCTCTCCTTGCTCGCGCAGCGGGCCAACGCGTCACTGTCGCGGCTGTCCCACGTCATCACCAAGATGGAAAAAGCCGGCTGGGTACGGCGAGAGAGCATCCGGGGAAGCCGTGGTTCCGACGCCGTCCTCACCGACGCAGGGATGGCCAAAGTAGTGGAGGCAGCACCACCCCACGTCGAATCCGTCCGCGCACTCGTCTTCGACGGCCTCTCCACGGACCAAGTACGTCAGCTCTCCGAACTCGGCAGCGCCATGCTCACCCAACTCGACAAGGGCATCGCCGCCGGCACCGGAAGAGCGTGACGCGCCGAAACAGCCACCTCACCCCAGCGGCGACCCGACCGCACCTCACCCCAGCGGCGACCCGACCGCACCTCACCCCAGCGGCGACCCGCCGACACCCCAGTTCTCGGCCGGCACGTCCGCAATCGTCACCCAGACCTTCGCCGGATCCTTACCCGTCGCCTCGGCGTACGCCTTGGTGACCGCTTCGATGGTGGCGCGCTTCTGCTCGGCGGTGAGCCCGGTTGTCTGACTGATCTGGATTAACGGCATACGGGACATTCTGCCCGAGCGCCCGGAACTCTACTGCGGGGCGAGTAGAACGTCGGTGTCGAAGCACGTGTGCGTGCCCGTATGACATGCAGCGCCTTCCTGATCCACGATCAGGAGCACCGTGTCGCCGTCGCAGTCGAGCCGCACCTCGTGGACGTACTGCGTGTGCCCGGACGTCTCCCCCTTCACCCAGTACTGCTGGCGGGAACGGGAGTAGTAGGTGCCCATGCGGGTGTCGAGGGTGCGGGCGAGTGCTTCGTCGTCCATCCACGCCACCATCAGGACGTCGCCCGTCGACCGTTCCTGCGCGACGGCGCTGAACAGGCCTGCGTCGTTGCGCTTGAGCCGCGAGGCGATAGCGGGGTCGAGACTCATCGGACGGTGATCCCTTCTTCGCGCATGGACTTCTTCACTTCGGCGATCGTCATGTCGCCGAAGTGGAAGACACTTGCGGCCAGTACCGCGTCGGCGCCCGCGTCGACGGCGGGTGCGAAATGCTCCACAGCACCCGCTCCCCCGCTCGCGATCACCGGCACATGCACGGCCGCCCGCACGGCGCGGATCATCGGGAGGTCGAAGCCCGCTTTCGTCCCGTCGGCGTCCATCGAGTTGAGCAGAATTTCGCCGACACCCAGTTCGGCGCCGCGCACTGCCCACTCGACCGCGTCGATCCCGGTTCCGCGCTTGCCGCCATGGGTGGTCACTTCCCATCCGGACGCGGTGTCCGGCTGACCCTGCGGGACGGTGCGCGCATCCACCGACAGCACGATGCACTGGGATCCGAAACGCTCGCTCAGTTCACGAAGCAGTTCGGGCCGGGCGATGGCCGCGGTGTTGACGCTGACCTTGTCGGCACCGGCACGCAGCAACCGATCGACGTCCTCGACGGTACGGACGCCGCCGCCGACGGTGAGTGGAATGAAGACCTGTTCCGCCGTCCGGCTCACGACATCGAGCATGGTGCCACGGGCCGCGGTCGAGGCTGTGACATCGAGGAAGGTCAGCTCGTCGGCACCCTGTGCGTCGTAGGCGGCCGCCAACTCCACCGGATCACCTGCATCACGCAGATTCTCGAAGTTGACGCCCTTGACGACGCGTCCTGCATCGACGTCGAGGCAAGGGATAACCCGCACTGCCAGAGTCATTACGAAAGCCCTTCCGAGAGCTCGGCGCGGGGGTCACCCAGCGATCCGAGAATGTCGAGAATCTCACCGTGCACTCCGGGGGCACCGGCCAGCACAGAACCCGAAGCGATCGTCCACGGCTGACCGGCGAGATCCGTGACCACGCCACCCGCCGCCCGCACCAGAGCCACACCGGCGGCGTTGTCCCACGCATTGTGGCCGAACACCACCGTGCCACCGAGTATTCCCGCCGCGGTGAAGGCGAGGTCGACGCCGGTCGAGCCGTGGATCCGGATCCGCGACGACACCCGGCTGAGCTGAGCGAGAACCTGCAGCCGATAAGGCCCGGGGATGCGTCCGCGGCTGTCGATGTTCAGTGCGCCCATTCCCACGATCGACGACGCCAGCGACGTCTCGGTGAGACGCGGCAGCGGCAGACCGCCCTCGAGGAGCGGCCCATCCGCCACGGCCGCGTACCGTCGCCCGACGAGCGGCAGCCACGTGAGACCGAGGACCGGAACACCGTCGTCGAGCAGGGCGAGAAGTGTGCCCGCCGTCGGCAATCCCGCCGAGTAGTTGAAGGTGCCGTCGATGGGATCGAGAACCCACACCAATCCCGCGTCGAGATCGGGGCCGCCGAATTCCTCGCCGTGAACCGCGATGCCGGTCCGATCCTGAAGTTCTCCGGTCAGCCGTTTCTCGAGTTCGAGGTCGAGAGCAGTCGCGAAGTCGTCGGGTCCCTTGTGCACGGCACTCGGCGACCCCACCCCGGCAACGAACCGGTCGTGGACGCCGTCGAGCAGCTCACCGGCAACGGCGAGCAGTTCCTGAGGATCGCGGTCCGGGCTCATGACCGGATCAGCCCGAGACCGCGGCGAGCGCCTCGGGGAGCGTGAAACGTCCCGCGTAGAGCGCCTTGCCGACGATGGCGCCCTCGACACCCTGATCGACGAGTCCGGCGATCGCCGTCAGATCGTCGATGGTGGACACACCACCCGACGCCACGACGGGCGCGTCGGTGGCCGCGCACACCTGCGCGAGGAGTTCGAGATTCGGGCCGGTCAGTGTGCCGTCCTTGCTCACATCGGTGACGACGTAGCGCGAGCAACCGTCCCGGTCGAGGCGCGCGAGGGTCTCCCACAGGTTTCCGCCCTCGGTGACCCAGCCGCGGCCACGGAGCTGATACTCACCGTCGATCAGCCGGACATCGAGGCCGACGGCGATCTTGTCGCCGTACTTCGCGATCGCGCGGGCGCACCAGTCGGGATTCTCGATGGCGGCGGTACCGAGATTCACGCGGCCGCACCCGGTGGCCAGAGCGGCCTCGAGCGACTCGTCGTCGCGGATTCCCCCGGACAGTTCGACCTGGATGTCGAGCTCACCCACCACGTCGGCGAGGAGTTCCCGGTTCGAACCGCGACCGAATGCGGCGTCGAGGTCGACGATGTGCACCCACTCGGCACCGTCGTTCTGCCACGCAAGGGCGGCATCACGAGGCGAGCCGTACCCGGTCTCGCTCCCTGCCTCCCCCTGGACGAGGCGAACAGCTTCACCGTTGACGACATCTACAGCAGGCAAAAGGACCAGGCTCACGTGCGACAACCCTAGTCGCTCAGCGCCCGGAACCCGGCTCGGGGTCCTGCGGATCGTCACCGTAGGCGTTGCGGGTCATGCGCTTCGACACGTACCCCATGGACGCAATCGCCCCCGCGACTCCCAGAAGTCCGACGACCAGGCCCACGACCGGCCCCGGCTTCACGACGAGGATGACGGTGGTGGCGATCACCAGCACCACGGTGGCCGCACCCAGTGCGCACACCGCGAGCCGGCCGATCGACAGGTCACCGCTCCCCTCACCGGGTGATGGCGTCACAAGCTGCGCACCCAGTTCCGGAGCAACTCCGCTCCTGCGTCACCGGATTTTTCCGGGTGGAACTGGGTGGCGGACAATGCACCGTTCTCGACGGCCGCGAGGAACTTCCCACCGTGATCCGCCCACGTCAGCGCGGGCGGTGCCAGCCGCTCGGGTGTGGGCATCTCCCACTTCTGCACCGCGTAGGAGTGCACGAAGTAGAACCGGGTGTCAGGATCGATTCCCTTGAACAAGGTGCTGTCGTCGGGCGCCTCGACCGTGTTCCATCCCATGTGCGGCAGGACAGCGGCCTGAAGGCGTTCGACCGTGCCCGGCCATTCACCGCAGCCCTCCGCCTCCACACCGAATTCGACTCCGCGTTCGAACATGATCTGCATGCCCACACAGATGCCGAGAACGGGCCTGCCACCGGCGAGGCGCTGGCCGATGAGTCGCTCGCCGCGCACCGCGCGGAGCCCGTCCATGCAGGCGGCGAAAGCGCCGACCCCGGGAACCACCAGGCCGTCCGCCGCGAGAGCCACCTTGTGGTCTGCCGTCACCTCGACCTGTGCACCGGTGCGAGCCAGCGCGCGGGTGGCCGAATGCAGATTGCCGGAGCCGTAATCGAGGACTGCAATGGTGGGGACGGTCATGAATCGATTCTATCCGGCCGTGTCCGGCCTCCTGATTCTATCCGGGCCGTGTCCGGCCACCCAGGGCGCGGCCGACCAGCATTCCCGTCGCCGGGACGACGGCCACCGCCATCGCCGCCACCGCAAAGACCCACGAAAACCCCGCCACCGAAGCGACGGCCCCCAGGGTGAGGGACCCGAATCCTGTGCCGGCGTCGAATCCGATGTTCCATCCGGCGCTCGCGGCACCGAATCGGGCGGGCCCGGCTGCGGTGAAGATCATGACCAGCGATTCGTTTTGAACGGCGCCGAATCCGAACCCGAACATCACTGCTGCACAGACCAGGACGATCCCGTCCCCGCTCCGTGCCGCCGCGACCGCGAACAGCGCCAGACCGCCGCAGGTGAACGCAAGCGCGGGCATCAACGCCCGGCCGACTCCGGCCCGGTCGGAGAACGACCCCGCCGCGTAACGTCCGCACACTGCGGCGCCGCTGACCACCGCGAGGACCCCGCCGGCGAGGGACGCCCGCTCGGCAATCGCGATCGGCAGGAGACTCGACACACCGCCGAACGCTGCAGCCGCCGTGGCAATGGACAGCCACGGCACGAGCAGGACCGACAGCGGAAGACGCCCTCGTGCTGTACCGGCCGGGCGTGGATGCAGGTGCGGCAGCCGAGTGACGGCGCCCACCGCCAGCAAGGGAATCAGCGCACCGAGTACGAAAACCGGCGTGGCGGACCAGTGTTGCATGATCGCCAGCCCCGCGGGCAGGCCCACCATCTGCGCGGCAGCCACCGCGATCCCCTGCGCGCCTGTGGCCCGGCCGAGCATCTCCCGCGGAACCAGTTCGGCGACGAGAGCGCTGCCCGCCACCGTGAGCATCCCGAAACCCGCACCCCGCACGGCGGACACGGCGAGAACCGGAATCGCCTCGGTGGACAGCAGGAACAGTAAGGACGGAGGCCCCAGGAGGAGGCATCCGGCCGCGAGCACCCATCGGTAGCCCCACTTGCGCAAGAGCCGGGGCACGCCGAATTGGGTCAACACCGTGGCGGCCATGAAAACGGCAGTCACACCACCGGCGAGGGTGTCCGAACCTCCCGACAGAGACACGATCAGCGGAACCACAGGGAGCAGTACCGCCCACCCACCAAACGCCGCCGCACCCATCACCAGCGCGGTGAGCAGACCAGGAGTGCGTAGCAACCGAGGTCCGGTCACGGAGGCGACAGGCACTACAGCAGCCTGACGACGCCCGCCACTGCCGCCAGCACAGCCAGTGCCAGCAGCACACCCGAGGCCAGTTTGTTGAACTTCCACATCGAGTACGCGCCGCCCGCCGCTATTCCGGCGGCGATGAACAGTACGTACACCAGCACGACGCTCACGAAGGCGAGCCGATCACAGGCTGCCCTTGGTCGACGGCACCCCGGACACCCGGGGATCGGGTTCGACGGCCTCCCGCAGGGCGCGGGCGACGGCCTTGAACTCGGCCTCGGTGATGTGATGCTGGTCGCGGCCGTAGAGCACCCGCACGTGCAGGGCGATCCGGGCGTTGAGTGCGATCGACTCGAACACGTGCCGATTGATCACGGTCGCGTAGGGAACTCCGGGATAACCGCCGATGACGGCATGCAGCAGGTGTTCCGGTTCGCCGGTGTGGACGCAGTACGGCCGCCCCGACACGTCGACCGACGCGTGGGCGAGCGTCTCGTCCATGGGAATGAACGCGTCACCGAACCGCCGGATGCCCTTCTTGTCGCCGAGCGCCTGACCCAGGGCCTGGCCGAGCACGATGGACGTGTCCTCCACCGTGTGGTGCGCCTCGATCTCGACGTCACCTTGCGCCTGAACACTGAGGTCGAAACTCGCGTGGGAGCCGAGCGCGGTCAGCATGTGATCGAAGAACGGGACACCCGTGGAGATGTCGACGATGCCGGTACCGTCGAGGTTCAGTTCGACGGTGATGCTGGATTCCTTGGTGGTGCGCTCCACCTTGGCGATGCGGTCGGTCATCCTCGGTCTCCTGAGGTCGTGAGTTCGGTGGCGGCGATCGCGTCGCTCGCCACGATGAAGGCGTCGTTCTCGGAGGCCAGTCCGACGGTGGCACGGAGGTATCCGGGGATCCCGACGTCCCGGATGAGCACTCCGCGGTTGAGGTAGGCCTGCCAGGCGTGGGCGCTGTCGGTGAACTCACCGAACAGGATGAAGTTGGCGTCGCTGGGGATGACACGGAACCCCGTGTCCTCCAATGCCTTCGACACCCGCACCCGCTCCGTGGCGAGCGCGTGCACACTGCCGAGTGTCTCGTTCGCGTGCCGCAGCGCCGCGCGGGCGGCGGCCTGCGTGACCACCGACAGGTGATACGGCAACCGGACCAGGAGCAGCGCCTCGATGAATGCCGGTGCGGCGGCGAGGTATCCGAGCCGGCCGCCGGCGAACGCGAACGCCTTGCTCATCGTCCGCGACACGACGATCTTCGACGGGTACTCGTCGATCAATGTCAGGGCGCTGGGGGCGTCGGAAAATTCGGCGTATGCCTCGTCGACGATCACGACGCCCGGCGCGGCGTCGAGGACCCGGCGCAGTTCCGCGATGCCGACGCTGTGCCCCGTCGGGTTGTTGGGGCTGGTGACGAACACGACGTCGGGACGGCGTGCCCGAATCGCCTCCACCGCAGCGTCGACGTCGAGGGCGAAATCGGCGCGGCGGAAGATCGGCAACCAGTCCGTCTGCGTTCCGTCCGCGATGATCGGGTGCATCGAGTACGACGGCACGAATCCCATCGCGCTACGCCCAGGACCTCCGAAGGCCTGCAGCAGCTGCTGCAGGATCTCGTTCGAGCCGTTGGCGGCCCAGACGTTGTCGACCGTGACCGGCACACCCGTCTGGCCGGCGAGGTAGGCGGCGAGATCGGTGCGCAGCGCCACCGCGTCGCGGTCCGGGTAACGGTGCAGTTCCCGCGCCGCCTCCCGCACGGATTCCGCGACGTCGTCGACGAGCGCCTGCGTGGGCGGGTGCGGGTTCTCGTTGGTGTTCAGCTGCACCGGCACGGCGAGCTGCGGCGCGCCGTACGCCGACTTGCCGCGCAGACTCTCCCGGATCGGCAGCGCGTCCACGCCGATGGACGAACCCGGCACGTTCGCCGCGGTCACTTCAAGGCCTCGAAACGCAGCCGGACAGCCTCACCGTGTGCGGGCAGGTCCTCGGCGTTGGCGAGGGTGATGACGTGGCCGGAGACCTCCTTCAGCGCGGATTCCGAGTAGTCGACCACATGGATGCCCCGCAGGAACGTCTGCACACTCAGACCCGAGGAGTGCCGGGCGCAGCCTGCGGTGGGCAGGACATGGTTCGATCCGGCGCAGTAGTCGCCGAGGCTGACCGGCGCCCACGGCCCGACGAACACCGCACCCGCACTGGTCACCTTCGCGGCGACGGCGGTGGCGTTCTCGGTCTGGATCTCGAGGTGCTCGGCGGCGTAGGCGTTGACCACCCGCAGTCCGGCCTCCACATCGGAGACCAGGACGGTGCCCGACTGCGTGCCGGACAGCGCGGCAGTGACGCGCTCCTTGTGCTTGGTGATCTCCAGTTGCGCGGCCAGCGCTGTGTCGACGGCGTCGGCGAGTTCGGTGCTGGTGGTGACGAGCACGCTCGCCGCCATCACGTCGTGCTCGGCCTGGCTGATCATGTCTGCCGCAACGTGCACCGGGTCTGCCGTGTGGTCGGCGAGGATCGCGATCTCGGTGGGTCCGGCCTCGGCGTCGATGCCGACGAGGCCACGGCACAGGCGCTTGGCCGCCGTGACGTAGATGTTGCCGGGACCGGTGATCAGGTCGACGGGGGCGAGTTCGGCGCCGTTCGTGTCGGTGCCGCCATAGGTGAGCAGGGCGACAGCCTGCCCGCCGCCGACGGCCCAGACCTCGTCGACGCCCAGCAACGCCGCCGCCGCGAGGATGGTCGGGTGCGGGAGCCCGCCGAACTCCGCCTGGGGCGGCGAGGCCACCACGAGAGACCGCACACCGGCGGCCTGCGCCGGCACGACGTTCATGACGACACTGGACGGATAGACGGCGTTGCCGCCGGGCACGTAGAGGCCGACCCGGTCGACGGGCACCCACCGCTCGGTGACGGTGCCGCCGGGGACTACCTGGGTAGTGGTGTCCGTGCGGCGCTGGTCGGCGTGCACCTTGCGGGTGCGTTCGATCGCGACTTCGAGAGCGGCCCGGACTGCGGGATCGAGTTCGGCGAGCGCACGATCGAGTTCTGCCTGCGGGACACGTATCTGCGCAGGCCGGACGCCGTCGAACTGCTCGCTGAAGTCGAGGGCGGCAGCGGCGCCACGCTCACGCACGGCGTCGACCACGGGGCGAACCTGATGCAGCACCGCGTCCACATCCACTCCACCTCGAGGAAGTGCGGCACGAAGTTCGGCCGTGGAAGGGGTACGACCACGAAGGTCGGTGCGGGCGAGCATGAGAGGTCCTCTCTGCGACTGGCGGGACACGGTGTCACTGACACGCAGGTCACGGATGAGCCGGCAGGTCACTGACGAGCCGGCTGTCCTACGGAGAACAGGGCTCTGCACCGATTATCCAGGATAGGCGTACCGCGTTTTCACCGGTCGGTGGCTGCCGCTGCGGGCCGGGCCGGCAGATCCCGCTCGCCCGGTCGATGGAGATCGCGCGCAGAGAATTTCTCGGGCCGGCAGCACACCCAACTTCGAATCGGCGGGCCTGCCGCGCGAGTTCGTCATCGGTGCCCCCCGGCGAGTCGTATCCCGGAATGCCCAGTCTCGACCCGACGGGATACGGCCCGCACCTCCACGTTAAACCACCCCCGGACGGACCTCAATGGCCCAGTTCGACGGCAGTTTCGTCCATAGGCGGAAGACACTGCCGACCGTGGGTCGCACGACGAGGCCGACCGTGAAGACGGCAAGAGTCGACCTCAGTTCCACCCGTTACGCGAGGTCGTGGCGCCCCCCGGGTCGGAGTCGTGGCAGCCCGGGGGTCAGCGTCGTGGCATGCTCCGGTCAAAGGCGAGTGGATTCGACGAACCTCCTGGCGAGATTCTCTTCGGTGGACGCGCCGGGCGTCCATTCGGTGATCCACGGACCGGTGCCCTCGCTGGGGTCGACCACTCCCCGTTCGAGCCATGCATACCGTCCTTCGAGAAGGGAATGCGCGACCTGCCGATCGACGTCGTCGGTGTTGTGCCACAACCCGTCGAACAGTTTCTCCACACGGAGTGCGGCCTGCCGGCAGAACACGTCGGCGAGTTCGTAGGCCGCGGCTCCCTCGGCCTCGTTCTCCTCGCGCTGCATCTCCGCCTTGACACAGCTGGCGGACATCGCGAACAGTTCTGCGCCGATGTCCACCACCCGGCCGAGGAATCCCTGCTGCTTCTCGAGCGCCGCCTGCCATCGGGCCATGCCGTAGAACGTGGAGCGGGCCAGTTTGCGGGAATGCCGCTCGACGAAGCGCAGATGCTTGGCCAGAATGCCGAAGTCGCCGTATGCCATCGGCATTTGTCCCTTGCCGGCGACGAGCTGCGGCAACCACTTCGCGTAGAAGCCACTCGCCTTGGCCGCCGCCCGGGCCTTCGCGCCGGTGTCGGCGTGGGGGTCGGCGAGATCGCCTGCCGCCGTGAGATGGGCGTCGACGGCCTCGCGGGCGACGAGCAAACGCATGATCTCGCTCGAGCCCTCGAAGATCCTGTTTATGCGGAGATCTCGGTCGAGTTGCTCAGCGGGAACTGCTCGTTCTCCTCGGGCCGCCAGCGACGCCGCAGTCTCGTATCCCCGACCGCCGCGCACCTGAATGAGCTCGTCGGACAGAACGCAGGCCATCTCGGACGACCACAGCTTGGCGAGCGCCGCCTCGATCCGGATGTCGTTGCGGCCCTCGTCGTTCATCTGTGCCGACAGGTCCACCACGGCTTCGAGGGCGTAGGTGGTGGCGGCCATGAATGACAGCTTGTTGGCGACGGCCGCGTGCTCACCGACCGGCTTGCCCCACTGCACCCGGACACCGGACCATTCCCTGGCGATCTTCAACGACCATTTGCCGGCGCCGGCGCACATTGCGGGTATAGCGAGTCGGCCGGCGTTCAGTGTGGTGAGCGCGATCTTGAGTCCGTCGCCTTCCCGCCCGATGAGATTTTCTTTGGGAACGCGAACCTTGTACATGCGGGTCACGCCGTTCTCGATCCCGCGTAGCCCCATGAAGGCATTGCGCCGTTCCACGGTGATGCCCGGGGTGTCGGCCTCGACGACGAACGCCGAGATCCCGCCGCGGTGACCCTCACGCTTCGGAACCCGTGCCATGACGACGAGCAGTTCCGCGACGACGCCGTTGGTCGTCCACAACTTCACGCCGTCCAGTTCGTAGGCCGCCCCGCCTTCGATGGGAGTAGCCGACGACGCCAGCCTGGCCGGGTCGGAACCGACGTCCGGTTCGGTGAGGAGAAACGCGGAGATGGCACCTCGGGCACACCGCGGCAGGAACTCGGCTTTCTGCTCGGGTGTGCCGGCGAGCTTGAGCGGTTCCGGTACCCCGATCGACTGGTGCGCCGACAGGAGTGCGCCGAGGCTCGGGTGCACCGACGCGACCAGCATCAACGCCCGGTTGTACGCGACCTGGGAAAGCCCGAGTCCGCCGTACTCCTCGGAGATCTTCAGCCCGAAACATCCCAGGTCGGCGAGGCCGCGAACGTACTCGTCCGGGATTCGCGACTGGGATTCGATGACACTGCCGTCCATCTCTTCGCAGTAGGCGCGGAGACGAGTCAGGAATTCGTCGGCTTTGGCAGCGTCCTCGGCCGCGGGCCGGGGAAACGGGTGAACCAGATCCAGCCGGAACCGTCCCAGAAACAGTTCCTTTGCGAATGAGGGTTTGTCCCAACCGGATTCCCTCGCCTCCTCCGCTACAGCTCGTGCTTCTTCCTCGGTGACCTTCGGAGCTGATGTGTCGACCATGACGCGCCTCCTACTGGCGGGTAGTCCTACTGACGAGTATCCCCCAAATCGACGGAGTCGACACAGCATTTCGGTTACTCTTCGGCCGATGCGGACTCCGTCGACTCTCCTGGGCGCCGGCGCGCTTCTCCTGTGCTTCGTGACGCCCCCGGCCACATCGGGCGCCGAACCGCTACCGGACGAGTTCCTCTGGGGCGTCGCCACTTCCGGCTTCCAATCGGAGGGTTCGTCGCCCGACAGCAACTGGGCGCGCTACGCGGCGTCGGGCAGGACCGACGATGCACTCGGCGACTCGGTCGACTTCCGTCACCGCTACCGCGAGGACATCGCCCGCGCGGCAGATCTCGGTGTCGACGTGTTCCGCTTCGGCGTCGAATGGGCGCGGGTACAGCCGTCGCCCGGCTCCTGGGACGACACCGAACTCCGGTACTACGACGACGTCGTCCGGGAGATCACCGGCCGCGGGATGACACCGATGATCACTCTCGACCACTGGGTGTATCCGGGCTGGGTCGCAGACAAAGGTGGGTGGACGAATCAGGCGACGGTCGACCACTGGCTCGAGTACGCCCGCAGGGTCGTACCCCGCTACTCCGGGTCGGGCGCTCTCTGGATCACCATCAACGAACCGACCGTGTATCTGCAGAAGGAACTGACGTTCGGCGGCGTCACCGCCGCCCAGGGTCCCCAGATGCTCGACCGCCTGGTCGAGGTGCACCGGCGCGCGTACGACCTGATTCACGAGTACGACCCGGACGCCCGCGTGAGCAGCAATCTCTCCTACATCCCGGCCGCCACCGACGCCGTGGATGCAATCTTCGTGGACCGGGTTCGCGAGAAGCTCGATTTCCTCGGTGTCGACTACTACTACGGACTCGCTCTCGACAACGTCACCGCCGTCAACGCGATCACCGACGACTTCTACCGCATCGATCCGCAACCGGACGGCATCTACTCCGCGCTGATGCGCTACACCCGCAAGTTCCCCGGACTGCCGTTGTACGTCGTGGAGAACGGTATGCCGACCGACAACGGCCAACCGCGACCGGACGGGTACACCCGTTCGGATCATCTCCGCGACCACATCGACTGGATGGAACGGGCCCGACAGGACGGAGCACCGGTCATCGGCTACAACTACTGGTCGATCACCGACAACTACGAGTGGGGAACGTACCGACCCCGGTTCGGCCTCTACACCGTCGACGCGCTCACCGATCCGACCCTCACCCGCCGCCCCACGGATGCGGTCGCGACCTACCGCGACATCATCGTGGCAGGGCTGCCGGACAGCTACGTCCCGGCACGGAAACCGGGATTCTGTTCACTGGTAGATCTGCCCACCAGCTGCATCGACCCGCCCTGACCCGTGAGTACTTCTTCACCGCCCGCGGTGAACAAGTACTCACGGGGCGTTACATGTCGAGCCCGAGATCCAGCACCGTCACGGAGTGGGTGAGAGCCCCGACCGCGAGATAGTCGACGCCCGTACCGGCGTAGTCCGCCGCTACGTCGAGCGTGAGACCTCCGGAGGACTCCAGCTTGGTGCCGGGCGCCTTCGCGTCGCGGCGCTGCACGGCGATCTGCGTCTGCCACAGCGGGAAGTTGTCGAGGAGGACGAGTTCGACATTCTCGGCCAGTACCTCGTCGAGCTGCTCGAGGCTGTCGACCTCGACCTCACACTCGATGTCCGGGGCCGCCGCACGCACCGCCCGCAGCGCCGCCACCACCGAACCTGCTGCGGCGACATGGTTATCCTTGATCAGCGCCGCGTCCCCGAGCCCCATCCGGTGATTGACGCCACCACCGACGCGGACCGCGTATTTCTGCAGCGAACGCAACCCAGGCAGCGTCTTGCGGCTGTCCCTGATCCGCGCCCCGGTTCCCTCGACCGCGTCCACCCACGCCGCCGTCGCGGTCGCGATGCCCGAGAGGTGGCACACCAGATTCAGCATGGTCCGCTCGGCAGTGAGCAGCGCTCGCGTAGGGGCGGACACGCTCAGGACCGGTTGCCCGGGGCTCACACGGGTGCCGTCGGCAACGCGCTCGAGCACCTGGTAGCTACCCTCACCGATCACCTCGTCGAGCACCAGAAGGCCCACATCGAGACCAGCCACGGTGCCGTGCGCGCGGGACACGACCGACGCCTTGGCCACCGCGTCCGCCGGAACCGTCGACGTCGACGTCACGTCCGGGCCGTACCGCAGGTCCTCGTCGAGCGCGAGTCGCACGAGTGCCCGCACTTCGTCCGCGTCGAGACCGTTTGGAAGGACATGGCCGGACATCACAGCACTCCTGTCAGTTGGGGTTCGAGCAGTTCGAGTTCGCCGTCCCGGGAGCGGATGTGCGTGCTCCGCCGCCACTGTTCGCTGGACTCCGGATAGTCGCTGCGGGTGTGGCAACCCCGGCTCTCGGTTCGCGCACCTGCAGCAAGCACAAGGGCAGAGGCCGTAGTGGTCAGCGCGGCGTCCTCGAGTTCGGTCGGGCCGTCGGGAAGACTTCGGGGTGCGTCGGCGAGCGCAACCGCCGCCGACGCGAGGCCCGCTCCGTCGCGGACCACAGAGGCGTGCGCGGTCATCACCTGCTGCACCAGTTCACGAGACGCGTACGACAGTCCGGGCCGGACCGTGTCCGTCACCTCCACGCGCAGACCGGCACGCTCGGCCGCCGCGACGCCGACACGTTCACCGACCACGAGACCCTCGAGCAGACTGTTCGACGCCAACCTGTTGGCTCCGTGCAGCCCGGTGCGCGCCACTTCACCGGCGGCGTAGAGGCCCGGCACCTCGGTACGTCCGGAGACGTCGGTGACCACGCCGCCGCACGAGTAGTGCGCGGCCGGTGCCACCGGAATCAGGTGCTCGCGGGGATCGATCCCCGCTTGCAGGCAAGACGCCGTCACGGTTGGGAAACGCTCGGCGAACCCCGGCAGGTGCCGGGCGTCGAGATAGACGTGGTCGTGCCCCAGTTCCCGCAGCCGGGAGGCGATCGCCCGGGAGACGACGTCTCGGGGAGCGAGATCGCCGCGGGCATGGACGCCCTCGGTCACCGAATCGCCGTTCGCATCGACGAGCCGTGCCCCCTCCCCTCGAACGGCCTCACTGATGAGCGGACGCCGCCCGAGGCCGCCCGGAGTGAACAGGACGGTCGGGTGGAACTGCACGAATTCGAGGTCAGCCACCGCTGCGCCCGCATCCAACGCAAGTGCGATGCCGTCCGCGGTCGCGCCGGGCGGGTTGGTGCTGCACGCGTACAGCTGACCGAGTCCGCCCGTTGCCAGGACGACTGCGGGCGTGTGGATCACGCCGAGGCCATTCGGTGCATCGACGAGCAGACCCGTGACCCCGCGCACATCGGTGAGGACCCGCACCGCGGACGCGCCGAAGAGCACGGGCAGACCCGCGGCGCCCAGTGCCCGTTGCACCTCGGCCCCCGTGGCGTCGCCGCCGGCGTGGATGATCCTGCGGGTGCTGTGCCCACCCTCACGGGTGCGGGAGACGACGCCGTCGCGTCCACGATCGAACACCGCGCCCAGGTCGGTGAGGGCGGCGACCGCATCGCGACCACCGGCCACAATCGACCGCACGGCGTCTTCGTCACAGAGACCGACTCCGGCCTCGCAGGTGTCCGCCACATGTGAGGCCACCGAGTCGGTGAGCGCATCGCCCACCACCGCGATCCCACCCTGCGCATACTGCGTCGCCGTGTCCGTGGGACCGCCCTTGCTGACGGTGAGGACCCTCAGCCCCCGCAGGGAGGCGGTACGGGCGGCCGTCAGTCCGGCCACCCCACCGCCCACCACGACCAGGTCGGCATGCTCTTCCCAGGAGATCCCCCGGGCCGGGCTGCTCACTCGCCGCCGCCAGGGTTTCCGATCTCGATCATGCGCTGCACCGACTTACGGGCACGCTCGGCAGTCTCGAGATCGACGTGAACCTCGTCCTTGCCTTCGAGCAGGCACCGGAGGAGCGCCGCGGGGGTGATCATCTTCATGTACGGGCAGGAAGCGCGGTCGTTGACAGCCTGGAAGTCGACGTCCGGCGCCGCCTTGCGCAGCTGGTGCAGCATCCCGACCTCCGTCGCGACGAGAACCTGCTTGGCGCCGGTCGCTCGTGCGGCGTCGAGCATGCCACCCGTCGACAGGATCTTCACCTTGTCCTCGGGGACGAACCCTTCTCCCGCCAGGTACAGAGCTGAGGTGGCGCAGCCGCACTCCGGGTGGACGAACAGCTCGGCGCCGGGGTGCGCCTTCGCCTGGGCGGTGAGTTCGTCGCCGTTGATGCCGGCGTGGACGTGGCATTCGCCCGCCCAGATCTGCATGTTCTTGCGCCCGGTGACGCGCTTGACGTGTGCGCCGAGGAACTGGTCGGGCAGGAAGAGCACCTCACGGTCCGGGTCGATCGATGCCACCACGTCGACGGCGTTGGACGACGTGCAGCAGATGTCCGTCAGTCCCTTGACCTCGGCGGTGGTGTTGACGTACGAGACGACCACGGCGTCCGGGAATTCGGCCTTCCATTCCCGCAACTGATCGGCGTTGATCGAGTCCGCAAGCGAGCACCCCGCGCGCTCGTCGGGGATCAGCACGGTCTTGTCCGGGCTGAGAATCTTCGCCGTCTCGGCCATGAAGTGCACACCGCAGAACACGATGGTGTCCTCGGGCGCCTCCGCCGCGATGCGCGAGAGCGCGAGGGAGTCACCCACGTGGTCGGCGACGTCCTGGATGGCGGGCAACTGGTAGTTGTGCGCCAGCAGGGTTGCCCCCCGCTCACGCGCCAGCCGTTTGATTTCGGCAGCCCACTCCTCGCTCGCCTCGACACCCCCGTAACCGCCGGGACCGTCCTGAATCTGCGGGTGCGTTCCCGCCCACAACGTGCTGGTCGTCATGGCTGCTCCTTCACCGTGGACTCGGGCGGGCTGGCCCGAATTCCTAAATCGAGGTTTTCGACTTAGGATCGAAAACATGCCCCATAGTAACACCAGGCACGAAGTGCTCACCGCGGTGTTCCAGGTTCGCCACTTCGCCGATCGTATCTGCGCAGGTCAGCCCGGTGATGCGCGTCACGCGACGGGCGCGGGCGAACTCGCCGTGTTGTTGTGGCAACGCGCCCTCGACCCCCAGGCGGGCGCCTGGTCGCTTCCGGGCGGCCTGCTGGGTGAAGACGAAGACCTCACCACCTCCGCCCGGCGGCAACTCGCCGAGAAGGTGGACGTGCGGGAGGTGTCACACCTCGAGCAGCTGTCGGTGTTCAGCGATCCACATCGCGTCCCCGGGCCGCGCACCATCGCCTCGACCTTCCTCGGGCTCGTTCCCCTCCCCGCCGATCCGACCCTCCCGCCGGACACTGCGTGGCATCCGGTCTCGGAGTTGCCCGAGATGGCGTTCGACCACGGCACCGTCGTGCAGCATGCGCGTACACGCCTGGCCGCCAAGCTCTCCTACACCAACATTGCGTTCGGCCTGGCGCCCGGCGAATTCTCCATGTCGACGCTGCGCGAAATCTACTGTGCGGCACTCGGTTACCAGGTGGACGCCACGAATCTGCAACGCGTCCTCGGGCGGCGCGGGGTCTTGACGCCCACCGGTAACACCGCGCCGTCGGGCCGCACCGGCGGACGCCCCGCCGCGCTCTACCGGTTCACCGACGCCACTTTGCGGGTCACCGACGAATTCGCGGCGCTTCGACCGCCGGCCTGACCCGCTTGCGATCAGGGACCTAGGACGTCACCGTGAGTCGACCTCGGTCCTCGGTCCGAGCCCCCGCCAGAACGTGTCCGATGCGTCGACGCCGTCCTGCTCGAGCGTGCTCCCGGCGCGCGCGAGCAGCACCTGGCGAAGACTCCCGTGGTGATAGGGCTGTTCGGCGACGGACATGCCGCAAGCTCGTGAACGTAGCGAGCACCGCCGCGTTCCAGCCGACTCCCGGCATGGCCGTGTACGGCGCGACCAAGGCGTTCGTTATGAGTTTCACGGAGGCATTGTGGGCAGAGGCCCGAGGCACGGGCCTCACCGTGCTCGCCGTCTGCCCGGGCCCCACCCGCACCGAATTCTTCGACGTCGTCGGTTCGGAGGACGCCGCCGTCGGCCGCATGCAGACCGCGGATCAGGTGGTAACGACAGCACTGCGCGCGCTGGATCGGCGCAGCACACCACCGAGCGTCGTATCCGGGCTGATGAACTGGGTGTCGTCGGTCAGCACCCGGTTCGCGACTCGCCGCATCGGCGCTCTCGCCAGTGGGCGTCTCCTCGGGGACGTCCGTATGCGAACCGCGGTCATGAAGTAAGTGTCGCGTCGCGCTCGTCCCATTCGTCGAGTTCGACCGGGGAATCGCTGATTCCGAGGTCGTCGAATGGGTTGAGCGCGGCGAGTACCAACGTGACGACGCAGGCAGCCAGCGGCTGGAACACCAGCACGAGCAGCGTCCCGATCCCCGGTGCCGTCGCGACGATCGTTCCGGGCGTCGACACGTCGTCGCCGGGGAACCGCAGTGCAGCGACGCCGAGTCCGGCGAGTGCCATGACACCCGCTCCGACGATGTTGCCGGCGAGGACAGCCGCGACAGCTACCGGACCACGACTCCGCCGCGCCGTCCAGGCCGCAACCGCGGCGAGGATTCCCACGACCAGCCCCGCGCACGCGAACATGCCGATCGCATCGAATCGGTGCACACTCTCACCCGTCAGCGTCACGCCGCGGTCGGGCGCAACGACCAACAGGTGTTCTGCCGGCGCGAGCACTCCCCATATCGCCCCCACGAGTGCACTTGCCACGACCGTTCCGCAGACGATTCCGGCGGCAGATCGAAGCCTGATGCGCGGGAAGTTGGTCACACCGACGACGCTACCGCCGGGCGAGCCCGATCGAGTCGAACACACCGTGGCGTGAGCATTTTGCCCACCAGCCGTCGGGACTGATTTGTACGACCATGCGCCGACCGCACGACTCGCAGAAGCGCGGCGGTTCGAGCCCGAGCTGGGCCGCGGTCGGGACACTGTCCTCGACTCCGGGAACGACTCGGCGGCCCGTGTACGGGTTGTACCGCTCCTCTGCAGCGCGCTCGTCAGCGACACTGCCCGGTGAAACGTCGGTGCCGGTCATCACAAGGTGTCGTTCAGTGCCTTGATCGGCATCTGCAGGTCGACGAGCAGGTCGAGGTCCTGTTCCGCGGGCCGTCCGAGCGTCGTCAGGTAGTTGCCGACGATCACGGCGTTGATTCCGCCGAGGATGCCCTGTTTTGCGCCGAGGTCGCCGAGGGTGATTTCACGACCACCGGCGAAGCGGAGGATGGTGCGCGGTAGCGCGAGCCGGAAGGCGGCCACCGACTTGAGCGCCTCGCTCGCGGGCAGCACCTCGAGGTCGCCGAACGGCGTGCCCGGACGGGGGTTGAGGAAGTTCAGCGGAACCTCGTCGGGTTCGAGTTCGGCCAGATTCGCGGCGAACTCCGCGCGCTGCTCGAGGCTCTCGCCCATCCCGAGGATGCCGCCGCAGCACACCTCCATACCCGCCTCACGAACCATCCGCAGCGTGTTCCACCGCTCCTCCCACGAGTGGGTGGTCACCACATTCGGGAAGTGCGACTTCGCCGTCTCGAGATTGTGGTTGTACCGGTGCACACCCATGGCGGCCAGCTGGTCGACCTGCTCCTGGGTGAGCATGCCGAGCGAGCAGGCGATCTGGATGTCGACCTCGTTGCGGATGGCCTCGATACCGGCCGCCACCTGGGCGAGCAGTCGTTCGTCGGGTCCGCGGACCGCAGCGACGATGCAGAACTCGGTGGCGCCGGACTTGGCGGTCTGCTTGGCAGCCTCCACGAGCGAGGGGATGTCGAGCCAGGCGGCTCGCACCGGCGACTGGAACAGGCCGGACTGCGAGCAGAAGTGGCAGTCCTCGGGGCAGCCGCCGGTCTTGAGGCTGATGATTCCCTCCACCTCGACCTCGGGACCGCACCATGTCATCCGCACGTCGTGCGCCAGCGCGAGCAGTTCCTCGAGACGTTCGTCCGGCAGTTGCAGGACCTCGAGTACCTGGCTCTGCGTGAGCCCTTCCCCGCGTTCGAGAACCTGGTCACGCGCCAGGGCGAGAATGTCTGTCTGTACCGGGGCCGACGTCACACGTATCTCCTGAAGAGCGGGCCGATCACGCGTCGTGGATCGACATGAGCAAGAATTGAACACCGTACAAGTTGAACGGCGTTCAGGTTAGATCCGTGATGGAATACTGTCAAAGCAAGGACCGAATACCTGAGGAGAACAGCAGTGCAATTGCGACGCGGCGACGTACTCGACGGCGCACTGGCCATCCTCGACGAATTCGGCCTCGCCGACCTCACGATGCGGAGGCTTGCGACCGCCCTCGGCGTCCAACCCGGCGCCCTGTACTGGCACTTTCCCAACAAGCAGACCCTCCTCGGCGCTCTCGCTGACAAGATCCTCGAAGATGTCGACGCGCCCACCTCGGCTACCGGCTGGAACGAGGAGTTCGTCGAGCTGGCCCATCGCCTGCGAGGCGCCCTGCTGTCGCACCGCGACGGTGCCGAGCTCGTCTCCGCGACCTACGCCTCGCGGATGACCAACTCCCGCGTTCGGGAAACGTTCGCCGCCGTCGGGCTGCGATCCGGACTTTCCCGCGAGCACGCCGAGCTGGCGTCGTACTCGCTCCTCTACTACGTCCTCGGACACACGGTCGACGAGCAGTCGCGCGCACAGATGGAATCCGTCGGCGCCCTCACCCGCGCTGCGCTCTCCCCCGACGCCCCGACCTCGGAAATCGGCGCCTACGACGACGACCTCCTCGACGGTGATCCCGCGGTCCGATTCGACTTCGGACTCTCGCTGTTCGTCGACGGCATCCGTGCACGGCTGAAAGACCCCGCGCAGCACCCCTGAACGGGCACACTGAGTGGGCACACTCGTAATCGAAAGCTGGGTGGGCACACTCACATCCGAGACCGAGTGGCTACCCGGTCAGGCCAGGGGGTGACGATGAGGTCGACAGTCGGCCGCCGTGCCGGAATTGTTGTCGCGGCGGTACTGGCCTTCTCCCTTTTCGCCGGCCCGGCTCCGAGCCCGTCGCAACCCGTCGGCGCACCGGGTGACGTGGTCGCGTCCTCGTCGGTGCCGCAGCAGATGTGGCCGCCGGGTGCCGCCACGGGTTCATTCTTGACCTACTGGACTACGGGCCCGTTGAACCGGCCCGCGCTCAGTACCGGCGCGACGTTTCTGCCACCTGGCGGACCGCCCCCTGGCGGGTGGCCCGTGGTGTCGTGGGCGCACGGGACGGTCGGGCTGGCCGACGTTTGCGCTCCCACCGCCACCGGGAACTTCGGCGGGCAATATGTCGAGCATTGGCTCCGCGAGGGATATGCCGTGGTGGCCACTGACTACGTGGGCCTCGGCACACCCGGTGTCCATCCCTATCTGGACGGTCCGACGGAAGCACACAGCATGATCGACATGGTGCGCGCCGCTCGCAGCGTGACGCCGTCACTGTCGAACCGCTGGCTTGCTCTCGGACAGTCTCAGGGCGGACACGCAGCGCTGGTCGCCGCATCGATGGCGACCAGATATGCGCCCGAACTCGATTTTCGGGGCACGGTCGCAACCGGGGCGCCATCGAATCTCGAACAGCTGGCACCTCTGGTGGGTCCGAATTTCCCACCGCTTCCCCTCACCGGGAGCACCGTGTTCGTCGCGTATGCCCTGGCCGGACTGCGGGCATCTCGTCCCGATCTCGACGTCGACAGTTACCTCAGCCCCCTCGGCGTCTCCGCGCTCGACCGCCTCGAGGAACTCTGTTACCAAGACGCAGCGCCGCAGCTACAGGGCGTCACCATCGGACAACTGATGTCCCGAAACCTCGACGACCCTGCCATCCTCGACGCGATTCGGGGCACCCTTGGAGTTCCCGTCCGTGGATACGACCGGCCACTCTTCATCGGCCAGGGACTGCTCGACGACATCGTCCCCGCAGCGTTCAGCTGGAAGTTGACCGCCGACCTTGCCGCCAACGGGCAAAGTTTCGTCTACCGCACCTACCCGACCGGGCATCTGCAGACCATGCCGGCGTCCCTGCCCGACACCACGCCGTTCGTCCGGCAGGCCTTCTCGTAGTCGCATACCCCCTAACGGCACCAGGCTTTCGCAATCCTTTCGGGGAGCTGGTCTTACCACTTGACCTCTTACCTATGGCCGCCCTATTGTGACTGCATGATGTTCGAGCCGATCGCGCGGAAGTCCGCATCCACCGAGGTTTTCGACCAGATCACCGCACGCGTGTTGGGCGGGGACCTCGCCGCGGGCGAATCGCTGCCCAGCGAGCGGCGACTCGCCGAGGCGTTCGGTGTGTCCCGGCCGGCCGTGCGCGAAGCGATCCAGAAGCTCGCGCAGGCCGGCCTCGTCGAAGTTCGTCAGGGCGATGCGACGTCGGTGCGCGACTTTCGGCAGCACGGTGGGCCCGAACTGCTGTCCCAGCTGCTGATCCGGAACGGACAACCCGAGTGGCCGGTCGTGCGGAGCGTCCTCGAGGCACGCCGGATGATCGGCACGCAGGTGGTTCGACTCGCCGCGAGCAGGGCGACACCCGACGCGGCGGCCGCCGTGCAGAACGCGGCCGAGACCCTGGCAGCCGCGAGCGACCCTGTCTCGCAACAGGTGCACGCCCTCACATTCTGGGAGAGGGTGGTCGACGCGGCCGATTCGATCGCCTTCCGGCTCATCTTCAACAGCCTGCGCAACGCCTATGAGCCGACCATGACGGCCATGGCAGGCGTCATGGTTGCCGAGGTCGGGAGATCCGACCTCTATCACGCTCTCGCCGAAGCGGTTGCCGCGCACGACGAGGACACTGCCACCGGTGTCGCCGCCACCCTTCTCGACCTCGGGACTGCTGCGGTGACCACCGCCATCGACCAACTCCAACAACAGGAGCAGCACTCATGACGACACACTCTTCGGCAGATCGCCGCCGACGTCGGTCACTCACCCTGCGTGACGCTGCCGATCAATTCCGGCGCCACCCGTCCCCGTGGATGGTCGGCGGCATGCTGGCGGTCGCTGTCGCGGCACGATTGGCGGTGGGCGACTGGCACCTGAGCGATGCCGTCCTGCCGGTGGTGATGCTGGCGCTGTTCCCGTTCGCCGAATGGGTCATTCACGTCTGCATCCTGCACTGGAAACCCCGCAGAGTCCTGGGCCTGACCGTCGACTCGCTGCTTGCCCGTAAGCATCGCGAGCACCACGTCGATCCCCGGGACGTGCCTTTGGTCTTCATCCCCTGGCAGACCCTGACGTGGCTCATTCCGGTTCTCGCCGGTCTGTCCGTGCTGGCTTTCCCGCGCCTCGGCCTGGGGCTGACGTTCCTCGTCACACTGAGCGCTCTGGGCGTGGTGTACGAATGGACGCACTATCTGATCCACAGCGATTACAAGCCGAAATCCCGGTTCTATCGGGCGATCTGGCGCAGCCACCGGCACCATCACTACAAGAACGAGCACTACTGGTTCACGGTGACCACCACCGGAACGGCGGACCGCCTACTCGGCACTGCGCCCGACCCCGAGTCAGTGGAGAAGTCGCCGACCGCTCGCAGCCTCCACACCGTGCGCTGACGCCCCTGTGAGTACTTGTCAACCTCGGGATGTTAATAAGTACTCACGGGCGCCGCAGGCGCTAACCCCGGCGAAAGAGCTTGTTACCCAACCACACCAGCGGGTCGTATCGATGATCGACCACCCGTTCCTTCATCGGGATGATGGCGTTGTCCGTGATTTTGATTCCCTCGGGACACACCTCGGTGCAGCACTTGGTGATGTTGCACAGACCGAGACCGAACTCGTCCTGCGACGCGTTGCGGCGGTCAGCAGTATCGAGTGGGTGCATTTCGAGTTCCGCGACGCGAATGAAGTATCGCGGACCCGAGAACGCCGCCTTGTTGTCCTCGTGATCGCGCACGACGTGGCAGGTGTTCTGGCACAGAAAGCACTCGATGCACTTACGGAATTCCTGAGACCGTTCCACGTCGATCTGCTTCATCCGGTACTCGCCCGGCGCCAGTCCGGAAGGCGGGGTGAACGACGGAACTTCTCGTGCCTTCAGGTAGTTGTACGACACGTCGGTGACGAGGTCGCGGATCACCGGAAAGGTCCGCAGCGGCGTTACCGTCACCACCTCGTCCTGGGTGAAGGTGGACATCCTCGTCATGCAGAGCAGCCGGGGGCGACCGTTCACCTCGGCCGAACACGACCCGCACTTACCTGCCTTGCAGTTCCACCGGACAGCCAGATCGGGCGCCTGCGTGGCCTGAAGCCGGTGGATGATGTCGAGGACCACCTCGCCCTCGTTGACGGGAATCGAGTAGTCCTGCAGGGCGCCCCCGTCGACGTCACCGCGCCAGACCCGGAACTGTGCGTCGTAACCCATGTCAGGCCTTTCTCCCGGGATGCCCGGCGAGTTCCGCGTCGGTGTAGTACTTGGCGAGTTCGTCGGCCTCGAAGAGCTCCAGCAGGTCTGATCGCATCGGCTCCTGCTGCTCCCGCGTGACAACCACATCGGGGATCACGGCATCCGGATGGGATGCCATGTCGCCCTCCACACTGCAGACGAGCAGGGTGTTGCGCCATTGCGCATCCATGGCGGGGTGGTCGTCCCGGGTGTGCCCACCGCGACTTTCGGTGCGGGTCAATGCCGCCCGCGCCACGCACTCGCTGACGAGGACCATGTTGCGCAGGTCGACGGCAAGGTGCCATCCGGGATTGAACTGACGGTGCCCTTCCACGACGACGGCACCGATCCGGCTCTTGATATCGGCGAGCTTGTCGAGTGCGCGCTCGATTTCGTCGGCCTTGCGAATGATGCCGACGAGGTCGTTCATGTTCTGTTGCAACTCGGTGTGCAGGGTATATGGATTCTCGACCGCTTCCCCCTCCTGCCCGGAGTCGAATGGCGACAGCAACATTCGTGCGGCCGCATCGACGGCTTCGTCCGACACGGACGGCCGGTCCGTCAGCGAAGACACGTACGTCGCGGCGCCCAGTCCGGCGCGACGTCCGAAGACGAGGAGGTCGGAAAGCGAATTTCCGCCGAGCCGATTGGACCCGTGCATTCCGCCCGAGCACTCCCCCGCCGCGAAGAGACCCGGAACACTGGCCGCGCCGCTGTCGGGGTCGACCTCGATGCCTCCCATGACGTAGTGGCAGGTGGGGCCGACTTCCATCTGTTCCTTGGTGATGTCGACGTCCGCGAGTTCCTTGAACTGGTGGTACATAGACGGGAGCCGGCGCACGATCTCGTCGGCGGGCATCCGGGAGGCGATGTCGAGATACACGCCGCCGTGCGGTGTCTGCCGCCCGGCTTTGACTTCGGAGTTGATGGCTCGCGCGACCTCGTCGCGGGGCAGCAGATCGGGGGTACGGCGATTGTTGTCGGAGTCCTTGTACCAGCCGTCGGCCTCCTCCTCCGTCTCCGCGTATTGGCCCTTGAAGACCGGGGGAATGTAGCTGAACATGAACCGTTCACCCTCGGCGTTCTTGAGGACCCCGCCGTCGCCGCGCACGCCCTCGGTGACGAGGATGCCTTTGACACTCGGCGGCCACACCATGCCGGTCGGGTGGAATTGGACGAATTCCATGTTGATCAGGTTGGCCCCCGCACGCAGTGCGAGAGCGTGTCCGTCGCCGGTGTACTCCCAGGAGTTGGAGGTGACCTTGAACGACTTCCCGATCCCCCCTGTCGCCATCACCACGGCAGGAGCCTTGAAGAGGATGAATCGGCCGCTTTCCCGCCAATACCCGAACGCACCCGAGATGCGGTCGCCATCCTTGACCAGTTCCGAGATGGTGCATTCGGCGAATATCTTGACCCGCGCCTCGTAGTCGCCGGTGGCGGCGAAATCTTCCTGCTGCAGCGACACGATCTTCTGTTGCATCGTCCGGATCAGTTCGAGACCGGTGCGGTCACCGACGTGCGCCAGCCGCGGATACGTATGACCCCCGAAGTTGCGCTGGCTGATCCGCCCGTCCGGGGTGCGGTCGAACAACGCCCCGTAGGTCTCGAGTTCCCAGACTCGGTCGGGCGCCTCACGCGCATGCAGTTCGGCCATCCGCCAGTTGTTGAGGAACTTCCCCCCACGCATCGTGTCCTGGAAGTGGGTCTGCCAGGTGTCCTTGTCGTTCGCGTTGCCCATCGCGGCCGCGCAGCCACCCTCCGCCATCACGGTGTGCGCCTTGCCGAACAGCGATTTACAGACGACGGCGACGGACAGGCCTTGCTCGCGTGCCTCGATGACCGCTCGCAGTCCGGCGCCACCCGCACCGATCACCACGACGTCGTACCGGTGCCGTTCGACTTCCGTCATTCCACTCCCCTCGTGTTCGGCGGCTTCGATGCGCGGTCAGTTGATCAGTCGCAAGTCCGACAGAGTCCCACTGGACACGAGCATCACGTAGAAGTCGGTGATCATCAGCGTGGCGAGGGTGGTCCAGGCCAGCTGCATGTGGCGTACGTTGAGCTTGCTCACCTGGGTCCACAACCAGTAGCGGACGGGGTGCTTCGAGAAGTGGGTGAGCCGCCCGCCGACGACGTGCCGGCATGAATGGCAGGACACGGTGTACGCCCAGAGCAGGATGACGTTGCCGACCAGGATGAGTGTGCCCAGCCCGATGCCGAAACCCCCGTCCGCGCCGTGGAACGCTCGGATGGCGTCGTAGGTGTTGATCAGCGAGACGATCACCGCGACGTAGAAGAAGTATCGGTGGACGTTCTGGACGATCAGCGGAAGGCGTGTCTCACCGGTATAGGTTCGGTGGGGTTCGGCCACGGCACACGCCGGGGGCGAGAGCCAGATCGAGCGGTAATACGCCTTGCGGTAGTAGTAGCACGTGAGCCGGAACCCCAGGAGGAACGGCAACACGAGGAACCCGAGCGGAATGATCATCGGCAATTCGCCGATCGGAGTTCCGAAGTCACTCGACCCGGGCACGCACGAATCACTCAGGCAGGGTGAGTAGAACGGCGTCAGGTAGTGGTATTCCTCGGCGAAGTAGGCGGTCCGTACCCACGAACGAATCGACGCGTAGATCACGAACGCCGCGAGTCCGAGCACGGTCAGCAGCGGCGCCTGCCACCACCGGTCGGTGCGTAGTGTCCGTTCCGCGATTCGGGCACGCCTCGGGGACGCAACACCCAGATTTTCGGAATTTTTCGGTGGCGCGCTCATCCGCGCTCGTAGTGGCAGCCGCCGAGACCTTCGTCGTCGACACCCGCCCACATCGAGGCGTCGTAGGGGACGTCGGGGATCTTGATCCGCTCGACGGGTTCGCGGCGCGTGACATGCGGCGGCGACGTGTCGAGTTCCTGGGCGTCGATCTCGAGGCGCTCGAGATCGTTACTGAGCCGGCGCACCTGTGCAGCGTCGCCATACATCGAACGCAACGACCCGACGCACCGCCGGAGGTGGTTGATCGTGCGATTCAATTCGAGCATTTCGGAGGTCGACATTGGACCCCTCCCAACCCAGACGGATGAACCCGTGACGCGTATCACACTACCGACTTCCCGCCGGATACGGGCGGCTTTTCGGCCCGGCGAGTCCCGCAGCGATGACTTTCCGCGATCGCACGAGTCCATACCTTCGGAAAGGCAACAGCACTCTCGAACATCTGGAGGAAATCATGGCCGACGCAGCCATCGGCAGCATCTTGCTCGCCAGCACACATCCTGAGCGACTGCGGGACTGGTATGCCGCAGCCTTCTCACCGAAGGTCGATCGCACGCCGGGCGAGCCGGGGTACGACGTACTCGACTTCGACGGTTTCTACATCATGATCGACCGCCGCGACGATGTCGGCGACACGAACCCCGAACCCGGACGCATCCTGCTCAACGTGGAGGTCGCCGATGCGCGCGCCGCCGCCGGGCGTCTCGACGACCTGGGTGTCACGTGGTTGTCGCCGCTCGAAGATCGCGACGGCAGCTGGTTCGGCACCGCGATCGACCCGGACGGAAACTACGTACAGATCATCGAGCTCAGCGAGCGTGCGCGAGCGGAGATGTCATGACCACTCGACAGGAAAGCGGGCGAACCGACGTGTTGGCCCAGTCGCGAGGATTCAGTGGATTCGCGGTGAACGACATTGCCGCCGCCGAGTCCTTCTACACCACCACCTTGGGACTCGAGGTGACCGAGGAGGAGATGGGATTACTGGGGCTGCATCTGCCGAACGGACCAGTGGTGCTCATCTACCCGAAACCCGACCACACACCGGCGACGTACACCATCGTGAACTTCGCCGTCGACGACGTCGACAAGACGGTCGACGCCCTGACCGAACGCGGGGTGCACTTCCTGCGGTACGACGGTTTCGAGCAGGACGACAAGGGGATCATGCGCGGCAACGGCCCCGAAATCGCCTGGTTCACCGACCCCGCCGGGAACATCCTGTCGGTGTTGTCCGAGTCCTGACCCGGCACCACGGCGTCGCTCGCCCGGTGCGCCCGATCAGTGTCCGGTCAGGAAGTTTCCGGTGAGCACCGACGTCCGCCAACCGCTGTCGAACCAACCCGGTGCTGCTGCGGAGAACGTCTCCGCGTCGAGGCTGCCACTGCCCGCGGGCACACTGCCGACCACGCCGCTTCCCGTCACGACGGGCAGGTCGACGAGGTTGCAGCGCTCGGCGAGCCCGGGGTGATCGGGCCACGACCCGATGATCGTGCCGGCGCAGGACAGCCCGGCACCGGTGATGGCCCGGATGGTCAGTTCGGTGTGATTGAGGGTGCCCAGCCCGGCGGCCGCGACCACGACGACCGGCGCATCGAGCGCACGCGCAACGTCGACGAGCGTGAACCCGGCCTCCCCCATCCGGACCAGCAGACCACCGGCACCTTCGACGAGGACGAGGTCGTGCCCGGCATCGAGCGCCCGGACCGCCGCCACCACGTCGGCGCAGTGCAGCAGCGGCATACCGCTCCGTCGGGCCGCGGTGTCGGGGGCGAGCGGCTCGGGATAACGCGCGAGTTCCCGCACCGCGGTGACACCGGACAGCCGGGTCACCTCGGCGAGGTCACCCGGCTCTCCCGGGGCGACGCCCGTCTGCGCCGGTTTGCACACGGCGACGGAACGGCCCGCGGCCTGAGCCGTCACAGCGAGTGCGGCGGTGACGACGGTCTTGCCCACATCGGTCGACGTTCCCGTCACCACGAGCACACTCATGCCGAGGCTCCCGCCACCACGCTGGTGAGCACCGTCTCGATCAGCGCCAATTCCTTTTCGTCCAATGTCGCCCGGGCGGTGAGTCGCAGTCGCGACGTGCCCTCCGGCACCGACGGCGGCCGGAAGCACCCGACATGCACACCCAGCTCCCGGCATGCGGCTGCCGCGTCGACCGCGTGCTGAGGATCACCGAGGATCACGGACACCACGGCGGATTCCGGAGTCGCGGCGCCGGTGAAACGCGCAAGGTCCCGCGCGCGGTCGAGCACGGCAGCCGCGCGGTGCGGTTCGCGTGTCAGCACCGACAGCGCCGCCCTCGCCGCTCCTACCGCGGCGGGCGCCAGACCGGTGTCGAAGATGAAGGTGCGGGCGGCGTCGATCAGATGGGCGCGCACCTTCTCGGAGGCCAGGACTGCACCGCCCTGGCTGGCAAGGGACTTCGACAGCGTCGCAGTGATCACGATGTCCGGTTCACCCGCGAGCCCGACCTCGTGGACCAGCCCCCGCCCGCCCTCGCCGCGCACACCGACACCGTGGGCCTCGTCGACCACGAGGACGGCGCCGGTGTCGCGACACACCCGGTGCATCGCGACGAGCGGTGCCAGATCGCCGTCAGCGCTGAAGACCGAATCGGTGACGACCAGGGCGCGTTCTTCCGACCGGGTGGCCAGCGCGGCCCGGACGAACTCGATGTCCGAGTGCGGCGCGACGACGACGCGGGCGCGGGAAAGCCGGCAGGCGTCGACGAGGGAGGCGTGGCTGCCCGCATCGCTGACGATCAACGACCCTGCCCCCGACAGCGCGGTCACAGCCCCGAGGTTGGCGGTGTAGCCGGACGAGAACACCAAGCCGGCCTCTGCGCCCACGAACTCGGCGAGTTCCGATTCCAGCAGTTGGTGTTCGGTGGTCGATCCCGTGACAAGACGAGAACCCGTCGCTCCCGCACCCCATCTGCGTAGAGCTGTCATCGCTCCGTGCAGTACCTCGGGATGACGGACGAGACCCAGGTAGTCGTTCGAGGCAAGGTCGATGAGTGCGCTTCCGGCCGTCCGCGGACGCAGCTCACGGCGCAGTCCGGCGACACGACGTCGATGCTCGACGTCGTCGAGCCACGTGGAGAAGGTGCGATCGTTGCTCACCTCCGGAACGATACGGGACTTGAACAGTGTTCAACCCGGGTGGGCCCCCTTTTCGTCCAGTGGCTAGGGTCACGAACGTGACCCATCCCAGCCTGACCGCCGAAGAGATCACGTCCCTCGACGCCTCGCTGCTGTGGCATCCCTACGGCGCCTTTCCCTCCTCCACCACCCCGCTGGTCGTGACCGAGGCCAGGGGCACGCGCCTCGTCCTGGCGGACGGGCGCGAACTGGTGGACGGAATGAGTTCCTGGTGGGCGGCAGTGCACGGCTATCGCCACCCCGTTCTCGATGCTGCGGCCGCGGAGCAGCTGGGGCGGATGAGCCACGTCATGTTCGGGGGTCTCACCCACGAGCCTGCGGCGCGGCTGGCGCGACTGCTCGTCGACATCACGCCGGACGGGCTCGACAAGGTCTTCCTCGCCGACTCCGGTTCCGTGTCGGTCGAGGTGGCCGTGAAGATGTGCCTGCAGTACTGGCGCAGCCGGGGCAAGCCGCAGAAGCACCGGCTCCTGACCTGGCGCGGCGGCTATCACGGTGACACCTTCGCCCCGATGAGCGTCTGCGATCCGGACGGCGGGATGCATTCGCTGTGGACGGACGTGCTCACCCGGCAGGTGTTCGCAGGACCGCCCCCACGCGACTTCGATCCGCAGTACGTCGACGAGTTCGAGCGCCTCGCACGCTCGCATGCCGACGAGCTCGCGGCGGTCATCGTGGAGCCGGTGGTCCAGGGTGCGGGCGGTATGCGCTTCCACGATTCCCGCTACCTGACGGAACTACGAAGAATCTGCGACGAGCACGGACTCTTGCTGGTCTTCGACGAGATCGCGACAGGGTTCGGCCGGACCGGTGAGCTGTTCGCCGCCGAGCACGCGGGTGTCAGCCCGGACGTCATGTGTATCGGCAAGGCGCTCACCGGCGGGTACCTCACGCTCGGGGCCACCCTCTGCAGCACCGAGGTGGCCGAGACCATCAGCGCCGGGGATGCCGGTGGACTGATGCACGGTCCCACGTTCATGGCCAATCCCCTCGCGTGCGCTGTCGCCGTCGCCGCCGTCGAATTGCTGCTCGCGCGCGACTGGCGGGGTGAGGTCGCGGCGCTGCACCGCGGACTCGAGTCCGGCCTCGCTCCTGCCCGCGACCTGCCCGGCGTGCGGGATGTGCGGGTGCTCGGCGGTATCGGCGTCATCGAACTCACCGACCCCGTCGACATGCAGGCGGCGACCGACGCGGCGGTGGACGCCGGGGTCTGGCTTCGACCGTTCCGCAACCTGATCTACGCCATGCCTCCCTACGTGTCCACCGGGGACGACGTGCGGAACATCACAGCCGGAATGCTTGCCGCGGCAGGTAGCTCGCGCGGCGCCGGAACCCCTCTCGCCTCGAGCTGAGCGCCGGAGCGCCGCGGGCTAATGTTCTTCTCATGACTGCCAGCGACGAGATCGGCACCACACACATCCCCGTGTGGCCCGGAACGGCCTACCCACTGGGCGCCACCTATGACGGCGCAGGGACGAATTTCGCGGTCTTCTCCGAGGTCGCGGAGGCGGTCGACCTCTGCCTCATCGCCCGGGACGGAACCGAGACCAGGGTGCGTCTCGACGAGGTGGACGGATACGTCTGGCACGCCTATCTGCCGACCGTCGAACCCGGACAGCGGTACGGATACCGCATCCACGGCCCGTGGGATCCCGCGGCGGGACATCGCTGCGACCCCAGCAAGTTGCTCCTCGACCCGTACGGCAAGGCGTTCGACGGGGAGTTCGACGGGGATCGGTCGTTGTTCTCGTACGACATCGATCTGCCCGAGCCGGCGGAAGACGCCGACCCCGCGGCCGGCACCGACGCCGAGGGCGTTGCCGCGGCCGACAGCGGCCAGGACGAAGACGCGCAGAACGGCGCCGAGCAGAACGAGGACGACCCCGGTTCTCCCCTGCCCGGGCACGATTCGCTGGGCCACACCATGACGACCGTGGTGATCAACCCGTTCTTCGACTGGGCCACCGACCGGGCGCCGAAACGCCCCTATCACGAGACCGTCATCTACGAAGCCCACGTCAAGGGGATGACCGCGACGCACCCCGATGTACCCGAAGAGCTCCGCGGCACGTACGCCGGTCTCGCCCATCCCGCAATCATCGATCATCTGGTCGATCTCGGCGTCACCGCGATCGAATTGATGCCGGTGCACCAGTTCATGCACGACCAGACGCTGCTCGACAAAGGTCTGCGTAACTACTGGGGGTACAACACCTTCGGCTTCCTCGCTCCCCACACGGGCTACTCGTCCGCCGAGAAGCCCGGTGGCGCGGTGTCCGAGTTCAAGGCGATGGTGCGCGCCTTCCACGAGGCCGGCATCGAGGTGATTCTCGACGTCGTCTACAACCACACGGCCGAGGGAAACCATCTCGGCCCCACGATCAGCTTCCGCGGCATCGACAACGCCGCCTACTACCGGCTCGTCGACGGTGACCTCGAGCACTACATGGACTACACGGGAACGGGCAACAGCCTCAACGCCCGCCATCCCCACACACTGCAACTGATCATGGATTCGCTCCGCTACTGGGTGACCGAGATGCACGTCGACGGTTTCCGTTTCGACCTCGCCTCCACGCTGGCCCGGGAACTACATGACGTCGATCGACTGTCCGCCTTCTTCGACCTCGTGCAGCAGGATCCGATCGTCAGCCAGGTGAAACTCATCGCCGAGCCGTGGGACGTCGGCGAGGGTGGTTACCAGGTGGGCAATTTCCCAGGACTGTGGACCGAGTGGAACGGCAAGTACCGCGACACGGTTCGGGACTACTGGCGCGGTGAGCCCGCCACCCTCGGCGAGTTCGCCTCCCGCCTCACCGGCTCCTCGGACCTCTACGAGGCGACGGGCCGCCGTCCCGGTGCGAGTATCAACTTCGTCATCGCTCACGACGGATTCACCTTGCGCGACCTCGTCTCCTACAACGAGAAGCACAACGAGGCCAACGGCGAGGACAACAACGACGGCGAAAGCCACAACCGTTCGTGGAACTGTGGTGTCGAGGGACCGACGGACGACCCCGAGGTGCTCGACCTCCGTGGCCGTCAGAGCCGCAACATCATGGCCACCCTGATGCTCAGCCAAGGCACTCCGATGATCGCGCACGGCGACGAGATGGGCCGGACTCAGCAGGGCAACAACAATGTGTACTGCCAGGATTCGGAATTGTCGTGGATGGACTGGTCACTCGCCGACACCAACGCCGACCTCGTCGAGTTCACCAAACGAGTGATCGACCTGCGGGCCAAGAACCCGGTGTTCCGCAGGCGACGTTTCTTCGATGGCACCCCCATCCGCAGCGGGGACCAGACTCGGGACATCGCCTGGCTCACCCCGTCCGGTGAGGAGATGACACCCGCGGACTGGGACAGCGGGTTCGGCAAGTCGCTGGCCGTGTTCCTCAACGGTGAGGGGATCCCTGAGCCCAATCATCGCGGCGAGCGGGTCGTCGGGGATTCGTTCCTGATGTGTTTCAACGCCCACGACGACGCCATCGAGTTCTCGACGCCGAACTCCGATTACGCGAACGAGTGGACCGTGGTGCTCGACACCGCGGTGCCGACGGGGTCGAACGACGCGGTGATCGAGGCCGGGAAGCCGCTCGAGGTCGAGGCGCGCTCGCTGGTCGTGCTGCGACGGACCGCCTGAGGCCGGGCGAGCATGGGGAATCCGACGATTACCGCGACCTATCGGCTCCAGCTGCGCGGCGACGCCTTCACCTTGACGGACGCCGCTGCGGTCGCCGACTATCTCGACGACCTCGGCGTCTCACACGTCTACCTGTCGCCGATCCTCACCGCCAGCAAGGGTTCGACACACGGGTACGACGTGACCGATGTGACGACCGTGTCCCCGGCACTCGGTGGTCGGCAGGCTCTCACAGCCCTGTCCGAGGAGCTACGGCGGCGGGGAATGGGACTCGTCGTCGATCTCGTTCCCAACCACGTGGGCGTCGCCAACCCCCGCGAGAATGCCTGGTGGTGGGACGTTCTCACCCACGGACAGCGATCCGACTACGCCGACTTCTTCGATATCGACTGGCGGCCGGACAACGGTGCGAACGGGAAGCTGGCGCTCCCCGTTCTGGGATCGGACTCCGACCTCGACGCGTTCACGGTCGACCGCACAAGCGAAGAACCGCTTCTCGCGTTCTATGAGCACCGCTTCCCGATCGCCCCGGGCACCGACTCGGAAGACGCGCGGGCCGTGCACGAGGCGCAGTCGTATCGCCTGGTCCCGTGGAACTCGGGAATCATCGGCTACCGGCGGTTCTTCGCGGTCAGTGATCTCGCCGGGATCCGACAAGAGGACCCACGCGTGTTCGACGCCTCACACCGCGAGCTGCAGAGCTGGATCGCGGACGACCTCGTCGACGGTGTGCGCATCGATCATCCCGACGGGCTGGCCGATCCGGCGGGTTACCTCGACCGGCTCCGCGCCATGATCGGCCCCGATCGGTGGCTCGTGATCGAGAAAATTCTGGGTCATGAGGAACCACTCGACGATCACCTGCCGATCGACGGCACCACCGGATACGACGCGCTGGCCGAACTGGGTGGGGTGTTCCTCGATTCGTCCGGGGCGCCCGCGCTGACTGCGCTGTCTGCGGCCCGGACCGAAGAGCGGGGAGACAGCGCCTGGCTTCGACAGCGCGAACCCGAGATCAAACGAGAAGTGGCGAGCACGATGCTCGCTCCGGAGGTCCGGCGGCTTGTGCGGGCGATCCTTCGGGAAGCCGACGGCGACTACGTCGTCGAGGACGTCCGAGACGCGGTCATCGCGGTGGTCGCGGCCATGCCCGTGTACCGGTCCGACTACAGTCCCCTCGCCGGCCTGGCGCACCGGGTGATCGGGAGCGTGGTCGCCGAGGAGCCGCGCATGGCGGAGCCGTTGGCGGCCTTGGCGTCGGCCCTCATTCGTGGGGGTGAGGCGGCGACGCGGTTCCACCAGGTGTGCGGTGCGGTCATGGCGAAATCCGTCGAGGACTGCCTGTTCTATCGCACCGCTCGCCTCGTCTCGCTCCAGGAAGTGGGTGGTGATCCCGCGACGGTGGGCGTGTCCCCCGCCGAGTTCCACCTGGCGTTCGCCGGGCGGGCGACGCGGTGGCCGAGGGCGATGACCACCCTGTCCACCCACGACACGAAGCGCGGTGAGGATGTCCGCGCACGTATCGGCGTCTTGTCCCAGGTGCCGAGCCTGTGGGCGGAGTGCGTGGATCAATGGGAGCGCATCGCCCCCAGTCCCGACCCGGCCCTCGGATTGTTTCTGTGGCAGAACCTGTTCGGGGTCTGGCCGGTGGACGGCCGCGCGGCCGCGGACGTTCCGGACTTCCGCGATCGCATCCACGCCTACGCCGAGAAGGCGGTCCGCGAGGCGGGCACCCGCACATCCTGGAACGATGTCGACGAAGAATTCGAACGCGATCTCCATCGCTGGCTGGACACGGTGATCGACGGTGCCGTCGGCAACGCCCTCGGTTCGATCTGCACCCAGCTGGCACCCCACGGTTGGTCGGACGCTCTGGGCCAGAAGCTGCTCCAGCTCTGTGGACCCGGGATACCGGATGTCTATCAGGGAACGGAGTTGTGGGAAGACTCGCTCGTCGACCCCGACAACCGGCGCCTGGTGGACTATGACGTTCGCCGACGCGCGCTCGACGGACTCGACCTCCCTCCTGTCGACGCCACCGGCGCGGCCAAGCTCCACGTTGTTCGTACCGCACTCAGGCTGCGCCGAACACGTCCCGAAAGTTTCGACACGTACACACCGGTGTTCGCCTCGGGAAGTGCGGCCGCCCACCTGATCGGCTTCGCGCGAGGCCGATCCGGTGCGGCCCAGGATGTCATCGCTCTCGCGACCCGGCACAGCGTCCGGCTCAGCGAACGCGGTTGGGGCGACACCGAATTCACGTTGCCGGAGGGTTCGTGGACGAACCTGCTGACCGCCGAGGACGTAGAGTCCGGCCACGTTCGGCTGTCCAGCCTGTTCGATCGCTACCCGGTGGCCCTGCTCAGCCGAACTTCGGTAGCCGAGTTGCCAGGGTCATGACGCGACGCGTCATTGCCCGAGGTTACGGAGGTCCCGAGGTCCTCACTGTCGTGGAGGTCGACCCGGTGCCGCCGGCGCGCGGTGAGGTCGCGATCGAAGTCCGGGCGATCGGCGTCAATCCCATCGACTACAAGCGGTACAGCGGCGCATTCGGCACCAATCCCGATTCCCTGCCGATGGGCCTCGGTGCCGAGGCGGCCGGCGTGATCGTCGAGGTCGGCGGGGATGCGACGGGTCCGGACGGGCCACTTTCACCCGGCGACGAAGTGATCGCATACCCGGTCGATGGGGCGTACGCGGATCGACTCGTCGTCGGCGCGGATTCCGTTGTCCGCAAACCGCCCTCGCTCCCGTGGAACGAGGCCGCCGGGCTCCTGGTGGCCGGTACGACCGCAGTCGAGACACTCGACGTCATCCAGGTCGGTTCGGGAGATCTGGTTCTCGTCCACGGAGCGGCCGGCGCTGTCGGGTCGTGCGTCGTCCAAGTGGCCTGCGGCCGGGGCGCGACGGTGATCGGCACGGCCCGGCCGGGACATCACGACTACGTCCGGTCGCTCGGCGCCACCCCGGTGTCCTATGGAGACGGTCTTGCAGATCGCGTCCGCGTCCTCGCGCCGGATGGCGTGGACGCCGTCATCGACACGGTCGGCGGCGAGGAGGCTGTCGACGTGTCCGTCGCATCGGTACGCGACCCGTCCCGGATGGTCACGACCCTGGCAGTACCGCGTGCGGTCGACGCCGGCTTCCTCGGCGTGGGTGGCAAGAATCCGGCCAGTCGAGAAGTGCGACGACGCCTCCGATCGGTGGTCGTCGATCTCGCGGACCGCGGCGACCTCAGGGTGCGGGTCGCCCGGACGTACTGGCTGGCCGAGGCCGGACGCGCCCACACAGAACTTGCCGGTCCCCATCCTGCGGGGAAGTTCGTCCTGCTTCCGTAACGGCTGCGCAGCCTCAGGGCTCGCCGGACTCTTCGCTCCGACGCCGCGCGATACGGCGTTGCTCTTCGGCGCGTTCGCGGCACTGCCGGAGAAACGCTTCGTCGTCGTCCGGGTTCTGTGCCACGTGACGGCCGGGGCGCTCGTACTCACCGAACCCGCCTGTCGTGCCCGGTCTGCGGACTCCTGCACCGCGGCCGACGAACAACCAGACCAACGACCCGACGGTCGGCAGGAGCAGCACGATCAGCAGCCACACCATCTTGGGCAAGTGCCGAATATCGGACTCGTTCCGCGTGATCACGTCGACGAGGCAGTAGACCCACAACAGCAGAGTGACGAGACCGAAGACAAAGTACGGCACCGAGATTCCCCCTCCGAAGCGCGCCGGGAATGCCGAGCGCGGTGTCCCACGGAATGACGTGTCGTGAAACGGCGGTGTCCATGGAATTACTGTGTCCATGGAATTACTGCGCCCATGAAACCACAGAGCGTTCCGGGTCAATGGAGCAGGCTTGCCCTGATCATCGCCTTGACCCAGTTGCGGTACTCGTCGATGTCCCACCCGCAGTCGTGCCGAAGCATGGAATGAACCTGGGGTGAGACGACGGTGAAGAGCACGTCCGCCGCTCGCTGCACGGAGATCTCCGGTCGCAGCAGGTCGTGCGCGGCAAGCCCTTCGGCAAGGGTCATCGCGTTCGCGGCGGACGCTCGGGCGCCCTCCTCGGCGAATCGCCTCATGTCCTCGTCGGCGCCCGAACTCTTGATCGACGTCAACATGAGAGTCCCAGCCCGTTCGAGGACGTCAGCGCCGTACCCCACCACTTCGTCGAGGATGCGTTCGACCGGATCGCCGTCGCGAGAGGCAGACGCATACACGGTCGGCATGCTGTCGTCGCCGCCCTCGATGGCGGCGGCGAGCGCCTCGTGGAACAGCTCGGCCTTCCCACCCGGGAACGCCGTGAACACCGTCCGCGTTGCGACTCCCGCTGCTTCGGCAACCGTGCGCACCGTGGTGCTCACATAGCCCCGGTCCACGAACAGTCGGGCCGCAGCATCCCGGACGAGGACGCGGGTGCGGCGCGCCGACTCCGCGCGCAACGGCGAACTGTAGGTCCTTCTGACCGGTTCCAGCACGAACTCATGCTAACCGCATTGGAAGCAGCGCCCCTGCAACCAATGCGGTGAGTCACCGTGGTCCACCCACGCGTCGATGCCCTACGACTGCGGATGTTCCACCCAGGCGTCGGGCCCTGGAAACACCAGCGCTTCGTGACCGTCGTCGTACCGGACCAGGTAGGGCGGTTCGCCGTTCTCCCCATGTACCTCCACGACTTCGGCGGTGTGCGCGTGCGCTCCCACAACCCTGCCCTGGACGTGCAACCGGTCTCCCACTGCTACGTGCATGACTGCTCCTCGCGATACTGGACTCGTCACCTCAAGCTTGCTACTTCGCGACCGCCGGCGAAAGGGCTGACTCACCGGCATGTGCAGACTCGATGTGCCATCGTGGGGACATGGCAACCTACCGATACCTCGACAAGGACCACAACGTCTTGGAAGAGCACGACTTCGGCACCGTGCAGGATGCCGAGGAACACCGACTGTCGGTCCTCGGCGCCGAAATCATCGAGAAGGTCGAAGACTCCGGCAAGGACTGAGCGCCCCCGTGCCGACGCGTGGGAACCGTCGCTCATGACCGATGCCAGATCCGTTCTCATCGTGGTGGATGCCGCGAACGTCGTCGGTTCCAGGCCCGATGGTTGGTGGCGTGATCGCGGCGGTGCCGCCCGGCGATTGCTCGTGAATCTGGCCCGGTGGCAGGAACGCCTCGATGAACCACCCGAGGTGATTGCCGTGCTCGAAGGCGCTGCGCGAGTCGCGGTCGCCGACGAGGCGAAGGTGAATTCGCAACAGCTGCGGGTGGTGCGGGCAGACGAATCCGGTGATGACGCAATCGTCGGGATCGTGGCTGAAGCGGTCGAAACGAACAGCGACCGGCCGGTCAGGGTGGTGACGGCGGATCGCGGACTCCGCTCTCGGGTCGAGGCGCTCGGGGCCGGCACAGTCGGACCCCGGTGGCTGCTCGATCGAATCGAATCACCCGGAGAACAGTGAATCATCCGGAGATCAGGGAGCTCCCTTCATACCTAGATCTGCTAGGGTCAACTTCGAACCCTAGAGGAACTAGGTATGGAGCTCGGATGTTCATCGACAAGGACTTGGTGGCAGCCTCGGCCACCCCGCTCGTGCTCGGCATTCTCGCCGACGGCGAGTCCTACGGCTACGCCATCATCAAGCGCGTCAACGAGTTGTCGGGCGGGCGGATGCAGTGGACGGACGGGATGCTGTACCCGCTCCTGCATCGCCTCGAGCGATCAGGGTACGTCACGGCAACCTGGCGCACGGCCGAGAACGGCAGGCGGCGTAAGCACTACGCCATTACCGATCCCGGCAGGGACATGCTCGCCGACCGGCGCATGCAGTGGAACGTCGTTGCGGAAGCCCTGCATCGAGTGTGGCAGTCGGCTCAGCTTCCACCGGCCGCCGCCGAGGGGTGGTCGTGATGGATACCGACGCAGAGCTGGAATCGCAGATCGGCCAGTGGCGTGGTTACGTTCGGGGCCACCGCGTGATCTCGAGTGCCGATGTCGACGAAATGGAAGGTCACCTCCGCGATCAGGTCTCCGACCTCTCCGCGGTCGGGCTGACGGCGGCCGAGGCCTTCCTCGTCGCCGTCGGACGTATGGGCAACCTCGACGCGATCTCCCGCGAGTTCGCGCTCGAGCATTCCGACCGGCTGTGGAAGCAACTGGTGCTGATGCCGGCCACCGCGGAACCCGAAACGACTTCCTCCAAGCGCGAACTGAGCGTCGTCCTGGCCCTCGCCGTCGGAGCGGGACTGGCCGTCAAGGCCGGGATGGAGCTGCTGCCCGAACTTGCCCTGGCCCGAGATATCAGCCTCCTCGTACTTCCGTTCCTGACGGCATACTTCGCGTGGAAACGGAAGATGACAGTGCGCGGCGCCGCAGTCCTCACTGTGCCCTTCGCGGTCGCAGCACTCGTCCTGAATCTCTTTCCGTTCGTCGACAACGGGTCGACGGAAGTGATCGCGGCGATCCATGCGCCCATTGCGCTGTGGTTCGTCGCCGGGCTGGCCTATGTCGGTGGCGACTGGCGATCCCAAGGGCGCCGCATGGACTTCGTCCGGTTCACCGGCGAGTGGGTGGTCTATATGGCCCTGCTTGCGCTCGGTGGCGGAGTGCTGATCGGCCTGACTGTCGGCGCATTCGCCTCCCTGGACCTCGATGTCGAGTGGGTCATCGAGCAGTGGATCCTGCCCTTCGGCATTGCCGGCGCGATTCTCGTGGCGGCCTGGCTCGTGGAGGCGAAGCAGGACGTCATCGAGAACATCGCCCCCGTGCTCACTCGCGTGTTCACACCTCTCACCATTCTCATGTTGCTGGCACTGCTGACGGCGTTCGTGGCTGCCCGCAGCGTCGTCGGCGTCGACCGAGATCTGCTCATCCTCATGGATCTCATTCTCGTGCTCGTGCTCGGCCTGCTGTTGTACGCGATCTCCGCACGTGATCCGCTGGCACCTCCCGACCTGTTCGACAAGCTGCAAGTCGTCCTCGTCGTCAGCGCACTCGCCGTCGACGTGCTGATGCTGACCGCCATGCTCAGTCGCATCGCGGAATTCGGCTTCACACCGAACAAAGTGACCGCGCTGGGACTGAACGTGGTGTTGTTGGTCAACCTGGTGTGGTCCGCTCGACTCGGTTTCGGCTTCGTCCGCGGTCGGTGCGGGTTCGGCGCTGTCGAGCGCTGGCAAACCCGATATCTGCCCGTGTACGGCGGGTGGGCCGCCGTCGCCATGATTGCGGTGCCCCCCGCCTTCGATTTCATGTAACCATGACCCAGTCGCGTCGGCGGCAGAGCTGTCTGACCAGCCGGGGCCGACAACCCTGCACGCCGCGCGAGGGCAAGGCATGCTTATCGGGTGCACACTTTCGAGGTATGGGCCCCGATTCCGAGCGCCGTTCGCGTGGACGTCGACGGCCGAAGTCACGACATGACACCCTCTCCCGACGGCTGGTGGCGAGCGGAGGTCGACGCGTCTGACGACTCGCGGTACGGCTTCCTTCTCGACGATGACGACACCGCCCTCCCCGACCCCCGTTCGCCACGCCAACCCGACGGCGTGCACGCACCGTCACAGCTTCACACCGTCGACCGGGACGCGTGGACGGACTCGCAGTGGCACGGCCGCCAGCTCGCCGGGGCCTCCATCTACGAACTTCACATCGGAACCTTTACGCCCGAAGGAACCTTCGCCGCGGCCGTCGACAAGCTCGACCACCTCGTGGAACTCGGGATCGACTTCGTGGAAGTGATGCCCGTCAACGGTTTCAACGGAACCCACAACTGGGGATACGACGGCGTCCTCTGGTACACCGTGCACGAGGCCTACGGAGGTCCCGACGGCCTGCAGGCCCTGGTCGACGCCTGCCACGCGCGCGGCCTCGGAGTGGTACTCGATGTGGTCTACAACCACCTGGGACCATCGGGAAACTACCTCGACCGCTACGGCCCCTACCTGGCGCAGGGCGCGAACACGTGGGGTCGCAGCATCAACCTCGACGGCCCCGGCAGCGACCATGTGCGGCGCTACATCATCGACAACGCGCTCCGCTGGTTCGAGGAGTTTCATGTCGACGCGCTGCGTCTCGACGCGGTCCACGCCCTCGTCGACCACACCGCGACCCACCTCCTCGAACAACTGGCTGTCGAAACGCGCCGCCTCTCTGCCCATCTGGGTCGGCCGCTGACCCTCATTGCCGAAAGCGATCTCAACGATCCGAAGTTGATCACTCCGCGTTCTGCCGGTGGGTACGGCCTCGACGCGCAGTGGGACGACGACATGCATCACGCAGTCCACGCCGCGGTGTCGGGTGAACGGCAGGGTTATTACGGTGACTTCGGGTCACTCGCGTGCCTGGCGGAAACGATGCGGCAGGGCTGGTTTCACGCCGGCACGTACTCGACGTTCCGCGGACGCATCCACGGGCGTCGTTTGGACACGCGGCAGATTCCGGCCAGTTCGCTGGTCACCTACACCTGCACACATGATCAAGTGGGTAATCGGGCGATCGGTGACCGCCCGGGCGCCTATCTCGACTCGGGGCAGCTGGCCGTGAAGGCGGCACTCGTGTTGTGCTCGCCGTTCACGCCGATGCTGTTCATGGGCGAGGAGTGGGGCGCGAGCACACCCTTCCAGTTCTTCACCTCGCATCCGGAGCCCGAGCTGGCACGGGCAACCGCGGAAGGCCGCAAAGCCGAGTTCGCCGAGCACGGCTGGAGTACCGAGGACGTCCCGGACCCGCAGGACCCGCTCACTTTCCAGCGCTCGAAGCTGAATTGGGACGAACGAGGGCGCGAACCCCATGCCCGGTTACTCGAGTGCTACCGCGCGTTGCTTCGCCTGCGACGTGAACGCGTCGAGCTGACCGATCCGTGGCTGAGCGACCTCACCGTCGACTACGACGAGGACGAATGCTGGGTCGTGGTGCATCGCGGTGCGCTGCGACTCGCGTGCAATCTCGGAGCGGACCCGGTGACCGTGCCGGTCGGCGGCTCCCCCGTGTTGTGGTGGGAGCCGCCGAAGCAGGACGAGACCGCGTCGGCGACGATCGTGCCGGGTCACTCGTTCGTGGTGCTCGATGCCTCGCGCACTGTCGCCTCGGGCTGACGGCCGCGCAGCATCCGGAGCACGAGCACCGCGGTGGCGAACAGAATCAGCGCGGTGGCGCCTGCGGCCACGTGCATGCCCTCGACGAACGCCGACTGCGCCGACTCCAGAAAGACCGATCGCGACGTATCGGGTAGATGCTCGGCTTCCGCGACCGCCGCACCGAGCGTGCCCCGGGCCGCGTCCACCCGTTCCGGTGCCAGCATCGATGTGTCGAGGCCGCCGCGGAAGAAGGCCATCACCACGCTGCCCAGGACCGCGACACCCAGTGCGACACCGAGTTCGTACGCCGTCTCGGACACGGCCGAGGCGGCGCCCGCCCGCTCGGGCTCGACCGCACTGACAACGAGGTCGGATGTCAGGGTCAAGGCAATTCCGACACCGGCCCCGGCGAGGGCGAAGCCGGCGACGAACATCGTCGGGGCACCGTCGACACTCAGTGTCAGCATCATCGCGGCACCGAGTCCGGCGACCGCGAGGCCCCCACCGAGGACGTGGGACGTCGACCATCGGCGCACCATCCAGGCGGCGGCGAGCGCGGTGACAGCGCTGAGCAGCATGCCGGGGAGCATCAGCACACCCGATTCCAATGCCGTGTTACCCAGCACCAGCTGCAGATACTGGGATCCGAAGAACAGCACGCCTGCCAGGGCGAAGATAGACAGTAGGTTCGTGAGGACGGCCGTCGAGAAGGCCGGCTTGGCGAACAGCGCGACGTCGATCATCGGATCTTTCATCGCGCGCTGCCTGCGCACGAATGCCACGCCCGACGCCGCGCCGACCAGGCCGATCGCAAGGAGTTCCAGCGCGAACCCGTGGACCACCGTTTCCTTCACCGCATACACGAGCGGCAGCATCGTCGACATCGACAGCGCAGCGCTGAGCAGGTCGAAGCGACCCGGTGTCGGATCCTTCGACTCGGGGATCACGAGCGGTCCGGCGACGATGAGGACCAGCATCACCGGGATGTTGATCAGGAACACCGAACCCCACCAGAAGTGTTCGAGTAGCCAGCCCCCGATCAGAGGGCCGGCCGCGGTTCCGCCGCCGGCCATCGCGCCCCACACACCGATCGCCAGTGTGCGCTCGCGAGGGTTGGCGAAGATCGTCCGAATCAGCCCGAGAGTCGCCGGCATGAGGGTTGCACCGGAGATTCCCTGCAGAACCCGCGCGACGATGAGCATCTCCGGGGTGGGCGCCCACGCCGCGATCAACGAGGCGATACCGAAACCGGCAGCGCCCACGAGCAGTAGGCGCCGTCGGCCGATGCGGTCACCGAGGGTGCCCATCGTGATGAGCAGTCCGGCGAGCACGAAGGAGTAGACATCGATGATCCACAGCAGCTGGGTGCTGCTCGGCTCGAGATCGGCACTGATGAAGGGAAGAGCGAGATCGAGCACCGTGCCGTCGACGGCGATGAGGAGTACGGCAAACGCCAGAACGACGAGCCCGAGCCAGTCTCGGCGTGACGCGGATGCCTGATCCGGCGCGCCGAAGGCGTCGTTGATCCCGCGATCCGTGGAGACAGACATTTCTTTCCTACGACTTTCCTCGGAGGGCCGACACGGTAGGTAAACCGTCCAGCCGGTACAGCTGGCTACTGTAGCTTGAACCGTCCGGACGGTAAAGTTATTTCCAGGTACAGTCCCTCTTCATGGCTGCCGGTACGCGCGATCGAATACTCGACGCCCTCGAGAAGTTGTTACTCGACGTGGGAATCGCCCAGGTGACACTCGAAGCAGTCGCCGCCGAAGCAGAGGTCTCCAAGGGTGGTCTCCTGTACCACTTCCCCAGCAAAGAGGCACTTCTCGCGGCGATGGTGCGTCGCCTGGGCGAGCGCGCCGACGCCCAGCTCGCCGACGCCGTCTCAGGCGGCACCTCGCTGTCCGAGTGGTATCTCCAGGTTCCGGATGCCAGCACGACGGAAGAGCTGGCCCTCTATCGATCCACCATCGCCGCATTGCGCAGCGTCGACGGACAACACGACGAGATCCAGCGAGCGGTGATCGAGGTCATGCGCGGCTGGGACGAAGGCCTGCACAGCGAAATCGACGACCCGGTGCAGGCCGAGATCGTCCGACTGGTCGGCGACGGAATTTACCTCGCAGCACTACTCGGACTCCCCCTGCCCGAACCCGCGCTGTACAGCAAGGTCGTGGAGCGACTCCTGCAGAAGTAACTCAGGTGAGGTAGCGGTACGCCGGGCTACCCGGTTCAAGCCGCTCCACCTGCATCTGCGAGTGCTCCATCCGCTCGAGGAGGTCGCCGAGACCGTCCGCATTCCCCAACTCGATACCTACCAGGGCGGCGCCGGTCTCACGGTTGTTCCGTTTGACGTACTCGAACAGCGTGATGTCGTCCTCGGGACCGAGCACCTCGTCCAGGAATCGTCGCAGCGCGCCCGGTTCCTGCGGAAAATCGACGAGGAAGTAGTGCTTGAGACCGAGATGCACCAGCGACCGTTCCAGAATTTCGCCATAACGCGAGACGTCGTTGTTACCGCCCGACACGAGGCACACCACCGTCGAACCGGGTTCGAACGTGATGCTGCCGAGGGCGGCGACGGACAGTGCGCCGGCGGGCTCGGCGATGATGCCCTCGTTCTGGTACAGCTCGAGCATCGTGGTGCACAAGGCACCTTCGTCGAGGTTCGTCATGACGAAGCTCTCCGGATCGAGTCGGATCGTCGACCCGTCAGCCTGCAGCAGCGCCGTATGCGAAACGACCTCGGCGCCGAGCGCGGACACGACGGCGAACGGCAGGTCGCCGACCCGCTTCACCGAGGCACCGTCGACGAACGGGTCGATCTCCGACAGCGTGACCGGCGCCCCGGCCACCAGGGCGGCGGTCATCGACGCCGCGCCGGTCGGCTCCACGCCGACGAGGGCAGTCCGCGGCGCGTGAGCGTGAAGATAGGTCGCCATACCGGCGATGCACCCGCCTCCCCCGACCGGGACGACCACCGCGTCGGGAACCGTGTCGAGCTGCGCAAGGATCTCGGCGGCGATCGTCCCCTGGCCCGCCGCAGTGCGTGCGTCGTCGAACGGTGGGACCATCGTCGCCCCGGTGCGCAGCACATCGGCGGTGGCGGCAGCGGCCGCGGCATCGTAGGTCTCCCCCGTCAGAATGAGTTCGACGAACTCGCCGCCGTGCGCGCGGATGCGGTCGCGCTTCTGCTTCGGCGTACTGGACGGAACATAGATTCGTCCGACGATTCCCATTGCGCGGCAGGCGAAGGCCACTCCCTGCGCATGATTGCCCGCGCTGGCCGTCACCACACCCGCCGCACGTTCGTCCGGGGCGAGCTGAGCCATGAGGTTGTAGGCGCCCCGCAGCTTGTAGGAGCGGACGACCTGTAGGTCCTCACGCTTGAGATAGACATTCGCGCCGGTGAGCGCCGACAGTCGCTCGCTCCATTGCAGCGGCGTGGCGTCGATCACGTGGGAAATTCGCTCGATCGCCGCGTCGATGTCGCCCACGGTCAGGGGCGAAGTGGTGTTGCGGGCTGCGGTATCGGGCGATGTGGACACCCGCATATGTTCCCACCACCACAGCCCGCCGTACCAGCCGGGGCAATTCTCAGGCGGGCTCGAGAACGAAGACGGGAATTTCCCGGTCGGTGTTCTTCTGATAATCGGCGTAGTTGGGGAACGCAGCGACTGCGCGCTCCCACCAGGCTGCCTTCTCCTCGCCGGTCACCTCCCGGGCCACCATGTCCCGTGTCGTTCGACCGTCCCGGAGCTCGACGTGCGGATCGGCCTTCACGTTGTAGTACCACACGGGGTTCTTCGGAGCGCCGCCGAGGGACGCCACGATCGCATACTTTCCGTCATGCTCGACGCGCATCAGCGGGGTCTTGCGAAGCTTCCCGGATTTCGCGCCGCGGGTGGTCAACAGGACGACCGGCATTCCATTGAGCGTCGTACCTTCGGTGCCGTTGCTCGATTCGATCAACTCCGCTTGATCTGCGGCCCACTTGGACGGACTGGGTTCGTATTCACCTGTGAGTGGCATGCGTCCAGTGAACCCCGACCATCCGGTCTGCGCCACCGAACGCTTCGAATCGACAGCGAGCGCGAGTGTTCGTTGGACCGAACTCCCAGTTGCGCGTACCCTGATCGACACACACGGATCAACGAACAGCGAGGTGAACCCGCGATGACGACATCCGACACGCCGATCCCTCACGTCACAGGCAGCCGGCCTCCCCGCACCGTCGATCTCGCCGGTACCGCGTGGCCCCTCTACAAACTCGAAGCTCTCGCCGTCGGATTGCTGGTTTTCGTGGCCGTTCTGATCATCACCGAGGCCGTGCCGGTGGCCGTCCTCACCGCAGCCGCTGTCGCAGTGGTGGTCTGGTGGGTGCGCCGGCTCTTTCCCGACGCCCCACCCGAATAGGTCACACCGACAGACAGCTGGGCCCGAGCAGCGCCTTGAGGTCGCCCATCAACGCCGACGACGGCTCGACGCGCAGCACGTCGTCGACCTTCCACAACGTGATCTCGGTTCCACCGATCAACCGCACATGCACGTCCGAGGTTCCCGGGTGCCGAGTGAGTACCTGCCGGAGTGCGCCCAGCTTGTCTTTGGTGCACTGGCGCAACGGGAGGCTCACCGCCAGCGGCTTGGCGACACCGACTGCCGAAAGGTCCGGCACTGCAAGGTCGTTCGCGATAAGTGAGATGCGGTCGTCACGGACAGACACCCGCCCCTTGACGAGGACGACGGAATCCTCGGTGACGTCCATCCCGTAGACCGAGTACGCCTGCGGGAAGAACAGCACCTCGATACCGCCCGACAGATCCTCGAGCTGTGCCGACGCCCACGTCAGACCGTTCTTGTTGATCCGCCGGTTGACCGAGGCGAGAATACCGCCGACGGTGACCTGGGCGCCGTCCTTCACATCGCCTTCGAGGATGGCCGGAATCGCCGTGTCCGACTGGGCGGACAGGACGTGCTCGACGCCGTTGAGCGGATGCCCCGAAACGTAGAGCCCCAACATCTCGCGTTCCAACGCCAGTCGGTGCTTGCTGTCCCATTCCTCGTCGGGAATCTTGACGTTGAACACCGAGGAGATCGATTCGTCGGCGTCGTCGCCCCCGAACAGGTCGAACTGGCCGATGGCCTCCGCCTTCTTGGTACCCATCACCGCGTCGATCGCGTCGGCATGGACGAGCATGAGTCCCTTGCGGGGATGGCCGAGCGAGTCGAACCCACCCGCCTTGATCAACGATTCGGTGACCTTCTTGGAGCAGGCTGCGGCGTCGATCTTGTTGAGGTAGTCCGAGAAGTCCACGAACTTGGACTTCTCCTTCCTCGCCTTGATGATCGACGCGACCACATTGGCCCCGACGTTGCGCACCGCGCCCATGCCGAAGCGGATGTCTTCGCCGACCGAGGCGAAATTGACCTCCGACTCGTTCACGTCGGGCGGCAACACCGTGATACCCATCTTGCGGCAGTCGGCGAGATAGATGGCGGCCTTGTCCTTGTCGTCGCCTACCGAGGTGAGCAGGCCCGCCATGTACTCGGCGGGGTAGTTGGCCTTGAGATATCCCGTCCAGAACGACACCAGTCCATAGCCGGCGGCGTGAGACTTGTTGAAGGCGTAGCCGGCGAACGGGAGGATGGTGTCCCACAACGCCTTGATCGCCGGCTCGGAGAAGTTGTTGGCGAGCATGCCCTCGCGGAACCCGGCGTACGCCTCCTCCAGCACGGAGAGTTTCTTCTTACCCATGGCCCGACGGAGAATGTCGGCCTGCCCCAGCGAGTACCCGGCCACCTTCTGAGCGATCTGCATGATCTGCTCCTGGTAGACGATCAGCCCGTAGGTGTCGGCGAGAATCTCCTTCAGGGGCTCCTCGAGCTCCGGGTGGATGGGCTTGACCTCTTGGCGACCGTTCTTGCGGTCGGCATAGTCGTTGTGCGCGTTCATGCCCATCGGGCCCGGCCGATACAACGCGAGCACCGCGACGATGTCCTCGAAGCCGGTGGGCTGCATGCGGCGCAGCAGGTCCCGCATGGCGCTGCCGTCGAGCTGGAAGACACCGAGAGTGTCACCCCGCGAGAGCAATTCGTAGGTTGCCGGATCGTCGAGCGGTAGCGTGTCGAGGTCGAGGTCAATGCCTCGGTTGGCCTTGATGTTGTCGATGGCATCACCGATGACGGTGAGGTTTCGAAGGCCGAGGAAGTCCATCTTGAGGAGGCCGATGGCCTCACACGAGGGGTAGTCCCAACCGGTGATGATGGCGCCGTCCTGGGCGCGCTTCCACACCGGAATGGCGTCCATCAACGGCTCGGACGACATGATCACCGCGCAGGCGTGGACGCCCGCGTTGCGGATCAGGCCTTCGAGACCCTTGGCAGTCTGGTAGATCTTCGCGACGTCCGGGTTGGAGTCGATGAGGGCACGAACCTCCACCGCTTCCTTGTACCGCTCGTGATTCGGATCGGTGATGCCCGACACCGAGATGTCCTTGGCCATGATGGGCGGCGGCAGCGCCTTGGTGATCTGATCGGCGATCGCGAATCCCGGCTGACCGAACTGGACCCTGGCGGAGTCCTTGATGGCCGCCTTCGTCTTGATGGTGCCGAACGTGATGACCTGAGCCACCCGGTCGCTTCCCCACTTGTCGGTGGCGTAGCGCACCATTTCACCGCGCCGACGGTCGTCGAAGTCGATATCGATATCGGGCATCGACACGCGCTCGGGGTTGAGGAACCGCTCGAACAGCAGACCGTGTGGGATCGGATCGATATTGGTGATACCCATCGCGTACGCCACGAGCGACCCTGCGGCGGAACCTCGGCCGGGACCCACGCGGATACCCACCTCACGCGCGTGGTTGATCAGGTCACCGACGACGAGGAAGTATGCCGGGAAACCCATTTCGAGGATGACGCCGATCTCGTAATCGGCGCGGGCGAGGTACTCCTCGGGCGGTCCGTCGGGGAACCGGCGGTCCAGTCCGCGCATGACCTCCTTGCGCAGCCAGGTGCCCTGCGTCTCGCCCTCGGGGACCGGGAAGATCGGCATCCGGTCGTGGTGCGCCCACACGTCGTCGTACGACTGGACACGCTCGGCGATCAGCAGCGTGTTGTCGCACGCGCCGGGCACCTGGTCGTCCCACAGTGCCCGCATCTCCGCGGCGGACTTCAGGTAGTAGCCGTCGCCGTCGAACTTGAACCGGGTGGGATCGGACAGCGTCTTACCGGTCTGGATACAGAGGAGGGCCTCGTGGTTCTCCGCGGCGTCCTTGGTGACGTAGTGGCAGTCGTTGGTGGCGAGCGGCGGAATGTCGAGCTTCTTGCTGATCTCGAGCAGTCCCTCCCGGACCCGCCGTTCGATCGACAGACCGTGGTCCATCAGTTCGAGGAAGAAGTTGTCCTTGCCCCAGATCTCCTGCCACTTCGCGGCGGCTTCGAGGGCCTCCCGGTCGTGACCGAGCCGCAGGCGTGTCTGGATTTCACCGGACGGGCATCCGGTGGTGGCGATGATGCCCTCGTGGTAGGTGGCGATCAACTCCTCGTCCATGCGCGCCCACTTGCCGAGCTGCCCCTCGATCGACGCGAGGGAGGACAGCTTGAACAGGTTTCGCAGACCGGTGGCGTTCTCGGCAACCATCGTCATGTGGGTGTACGCACCGCTACCGGAGACGTCGTCGGACTTCTGGCTGCGGTCACCCCACAGAACCCTTTTGGTGTTGAAACGGGATTCGGGAGCAACGTAGGCCTCGATCCCGATGATCGGCTTGATGCCCTGCTTCTTCGCTACGTTGTAGAACTCGCTGGCACCGTACATGTTGCCGTGGTCGGTCATTCCCACCGCGGTCATTCCCAACCGCTCGGCCTCTTCGAACAGGGGGCCGACCTTGGCCGCACCGTCGAGCATCGAATACTCGGTGTGATTGTGCAGATGTACGAACGAGTCAGCCACGTGCGCCTCTCTGAAGGTCTGGGAGCCTCACGAGTGTAGGCCCTCGAACCGACACCACCCGCCGCTGCGGCGGGGTGTCGGCGAACTCGTGACGAGAGTTACTGGACGGGCTCCTGTGACGATCGCGCCGACTGCCTTCCGCGCCGAACACGCACCAGCGCATCGGTAGTGAAGATCGCAAGTGCCACCCAGATTAACGCGAATCCGATCCACCGGGAGGCCGGCATGTCCTCGTGCAGGACCGCGACGCCCCACATCATCTGCAGGGCAGGTGTCAAGTATTGCAACATTCCGAGCGTGCGCAGCGGCACTCGCTGCGCGGCAGCACCGAACAGCAGCAGCGGAAGCGCGGTCACCGGGCCGGCGGCGATGAGGAGCAGGCTGTGACCTGGCCCGTGCCCGAGGAACGTGCCGGTGCCGACGACCGACAGGTAGACGAGATAGCCGAGCGCGATCGGTCCCGCAACGATTCCTTCGGCGGTGAGACTGGTCCTCGGGTCCAGCGGCATCACCTTCTTACAGAGCCCGTACAGCGCGAAGGACAGCGCCAGGGTGAGCGCGATGTACGGCGGATGTCCGTAGTCGACGGTGATCACGACGACCGCCGCGGCGGCGAGCGCGAGGGCCACGATCTGCGCCGGCACCAGACGCTCCCGGAAGATCACTACCCCCAGCAGAACGCTCACCAGCGGGTTGATGAAATAGCCGAGTGCAGTCTCGACCACCCGGTCCGACGTCACGCCGTAGATGTACGTGCCCCAGTTGATCGCGATCAATGCCGACGCCGCGGCGACGAGGAGCCATGTCCGCACCCCGAGTCCGCGCAGCGAGCGGATGCGCCCGGACGCCCACAGCACCACGAGCATCAGGGCCAGCGTCCACACCACCCGATGGGCGAGAATCTCGACCGACCCCGCCGGGCCGAGAATTCCGAAGAACGCGGGAAAAGCACCCCAGAGCGCGTAGGCACCGACTCCGCAGGCAACGCCGACGGTTTCCGCCTTCCGCGCTGTCACGGGCCACCTCCGGATACCACCGCACCGTCGTTTGGGCCGGGCGAGACCGTCTCGGCCTGCTCGGGCAGAAGAGGCCGGATCGCGAAACGCCCGAACACCGCGTCGGCGTGCAGCGCCTCGACAGCGCGGACCGCCGAGGTCGAGCGCAGTGCGCCCAACCGGTCGAGGTCGCCCCGCACCACGATGCCGATCACACAGGCGCAGTCGCGCGCGAACTGCTGGGAGGACACCGCAGCAATGTTCCCCTGCCGGACCGTCTCGCCGGTCATGCGCTGGACCCGGGCGGACGCCAGGACGTGTGCGCGTTCGATCGCTGCGGCACCCGAGCCGACCGACACCGGCACGAGCGGCGTCTGGACCCGGTCGAGGGGAAGCCGAAACAGCAACTGTGACACCCGCACCGTGGCCGCGACCTCGCGCACGGTGTCGGAGGACACCGGCCGGGTGAACGACACCAGGGCCCAGTGCTCGTTCCCGGGCGGCTGTTCCAGCGTTCCGGCCGCACGAGCCACATAATCGGACACCACTTCGCCGTTGTCCGGACCGAGAGCATCTGACGTGACGAGCGGGGCTCGAACCGGATTGGTGATTCCCAGCACGATCACCAGGAGCAACACCACCGCGATGGTGACACCGACCGGGACGGCGACTCCGGTCGGGCGGCCGCGGATCACCTCAGCTGGACCGGAGAACCTCGAGAGCATCCTCGAGGTCTTTCGGATACTTGGACGTGATTTCCACCCACCGCCCGTCCGCCGGATGCGCGAAGCCGAGCGATCGAGCGTGCAACCACTGGCGCTCGAGACCGAGCCGTTCCGCCAGCCGGGGGTCCGCGCCATAGGTGAGGTCACCGCAGCACGGATGCCGCAGAGCCGCGAAGTGCACGCGGATCTGGTGGGTCCGTCCCGTCTCGAGGTGAATGTCCAGCAGGCTCGCCGCCTGAAACGCCTCCACGGTGTCGTAGTGCGTGATGCTGGGCTTGCCGTCCGCGGTGACCGTGAACTTCCAGTCGTTGCTGCGATGCCGCCCGATCGGTGCGTCGATGGTTCCGCTACTCGGATCGGGGTGACCCTGCACGAGGGCGTGATACCGCTTGTCGATGGTCCGCTGTTTGAATGCGCGCTTGAGAAGCGTGTAGGCGCGCTCGGACGTGGCCACCACCATCACACCCGACGTGCCGACGTCGAGCCGATGGACGATGCCCTGCCGTTCGTGCGCACCCGACGTCGAAATCCGGAAACCTGCGGCGGCCAGGCCGCCGATCACCGTGGGACCGGTCCAGCCCACACTGGCATGGGCGGCCACACCCACCGGCTTGTCGACTGCGACGACGTCGTCGTCGGCGTACAGGATTTCCATACCCTCGACGGGTTCCGCCTCGATCGTCAGCGGGCGCGGCGGCTCCGGGAGTTCCACCTCCAGCCACGTCCCGGCCGAGAGTCGATCGGATTTTCCGACGGGCGCTCCGTCGACGAGAACCGACCCGTCCTCGGTGAGCTGCGCGACCGCGGTCCTCGAGAGCCCGAGCAGTCGCGCGAGGCCGGCGTCGACCCGCATCGAGTCGAGCCCGTCCGGGACCGGCATCGACCGAGTTTCCCTCACTTCTTCTCCACCTTCCGAGTTCCGTCCGGTTCGAGGCCTATCAGGGTGAGCACGACGAGTAAGACCGCACCGCACACGATGCCGGAGTCGGCCACATTGAACACCGGCCACCAGCCGACGGAGACGAAGTCGACGACGTGCCCCTGCATCACTCCCGGTGCCCGGAAGAAACGGTCGACCAAGTTGCCCAGGGCGCCACCGAGGACGAGTCCCAGACCGAGCGCCCACCACGGTGACCGCAGAGTCCGTCCGATGCGCACGACCCCGATGACCACACCGACGGCCACCAGCGTGAGCAACCACGTCATGCCCGTGGCCATCGAGAACGCGGCACCCGGGTTGCGCACGAGACGCAGGGTGACCACGTCGCCGATCACCCGAACCGACTCCCCCGGCTCGATCCTGGCAACGGCGAGCACCTTGGTCACGAGGTCGGTGATCAGCACGACACCGGCGATCACGAACAGCAACCGCATGCGCTGATACCGTGCAGCCGCGGGCGCGGAGGTGGTGGTCGTGTCGGTGTCGTTCGGGTCTTCGGCGGCGGTGTCGTTCTCGGCCGCGGGGTCTTGACTCACCCGTCCATCATCCACTACGCGGGCAAGCCGCGGTTCACGCGCTCCCGTGCCCACTAACCTGGGGGCGTGCCACTGTTCTCGAAAGCTTCGCGACCCGGTTCCTCTCTCCTCGCCGCAACACTCTCCGTGGTCGCTCTGGCCGCGGGCTGTGGAAGTGACGACGACTCCTCGCAGGCAGGTCCCGCGGGAACCACGTCGACCACCGCCGAGGTGACGGTCCCCATCTCCGCGACGACCGTCCGGCTGACTCGGCCCGGTGACGAGCCGCGAGAGGTGCTTCAGCGCCGGCCGGCGGTAGACGTCGCCCAGCAGGTGCAGCTGACCACGGGCGCCGAGGTATTCCAGCGGATCGACGATCAGCCGGTCCAGGACTTTTCCTCCCCCGAGATCACGGTGCCCCTCACCGCGGTGGTCACACGCCCGACCGAAGACGCCGACGGGGCCATCGCCCTCGACCTCACGCTCGGCGCCGTGACGAGTCCGGACTCCCGCCTGGCGAGCGCCCTGGAAGCGAGCAAGGGATCCGGGGCCGGCTTCACGTTCGATTCGACCGGCGCGATCACCGCCCTTCGCCTCCGTCCTGCGGCCGAATCGCAGGACATAGCGCGTTCGGCAATCGAGCAGGCGTTCTATCAGGCGGTGTACCGCACTATCGCCTTCCCCGCCGAACCCGTCGGCATAGGAGCGCAGTGGACCATCCATCAGAAAGTCATGAGCGGCATCGCCCTGGATCAAACCACTGTCGCCACCCTCACCGCCCGCGACGGGAACCGGGTGACCATCGACTACACCGTCGACCAGACACCGCAGTCACCGATCTGGCAGCTCCCCGGTGAGGCGGGGACCCTGAACGTCGACCAGTACGTCATGCGGGGGGCGGGCACGACGACCGTCGATCTCGGCCTTCCGCTGCCTGTCGCCGGGACGGTGACCGTGTCCGGTGAGCAGCAATACAGTGACCCGGAGGGCGCCACCCTTCTGCGGCAGACCACCTCGAACCGCGTGCAGTGGGGATCCTGATGCGCGCCAGTGCCATCGCTGCCGTCCTGACAGCCCTCGCAGTGTCGGCGTGCTCGTCGGCCGCAGACAGCGAACCGGGATCCGACGAGTTCCTCGCACCGCTCGGCCCGATGGTCACGGCGCCCCCCGACGCCGCCGGTGCTCCGTTCCCTGATCCGGCCGTGCTGCGGGCCGCACTGCTCGACGTCGGTGACCTTCCCGTCGGCTTCTCCCCCGTCGCCGACCCCGAGGAGGACCTCGGACTCCCGCCGGCCTCCGAGGCCGCGCAGTCCGACAAGTCGAGCACCGACCCGGCCCTGTGCAGCGCCGTCCTGTCCCCTGTTGCGGATCAGCATCCCGGCGCCGCTGCGTCCGCGTCGGCCTGGTTTCAGGGCCCGAACTTCACGACCGTCGATCAAGATGCGGCGAGCTACCCCACGGCCGCCGACGCGGCACAGGCGTTCACCGACATCCAGACCACCCTCGCCCATTGCACCGACTACTCCGGCACGGACGCCGACGGGGTGGACGTGCAGTACCGGGTCGGCGGCCGGGACGGACGACCCGCGGGCGATGCGTCGACCGGGTTCCGGCTCGTCACCACCAGTGACGGCTTCAGCCTCGTCTCGGATGTGGTCGTCGCGATGACCGGAAGCACCGTGACCCAGTTGGTGGCCACCGGGCAGGAGCCGATCGACGAGGGCGTCTTCGAGGACATGACGCACGCCGCCGTGAGCAAGCTCGCGTCCGCGCCTGCCAGCTGAGCGGCCGACTCGAAACGACCGATGCCGGCGTCCCGTGACGGGACGCCGGCATCGGCACCTACTTTTTATCGGTCCGTCGGGACCGGATCGTCTTCGATCAGGCGGGGCACGCCGGCGAGGTCAGCTGCGCGAGCGACACGATCTGGCACGCGGTGACCTTCGACAGCTTCCATTCGCCGTTCTCGCCCGGGATGAAGATCGCGGGCAGACCACCCTGCTGAACCTGGCCGTTGACGGTCAGCTGCAGCTGGCCACTGGCGGTGCCGTCACCGTTGTCGATGACCGGGTCGAGCACGGTGACCTCGGCGTTGTTTGCCTTGGCTGCGGCGGCGACCTGGTTGATCAGCTGAGGGTCCTGCTCGGAGCCCTCGACCATGACCGACTTCTCCTCGAGGGGCGTGTTGGGATCGAGACCCTTGACGAGCAGAGCGTTGAGTTCGGCGGCGGTGGGCACCTCGATGGCTTCCGAGGTTTCGGCTGCGGAAGTCGTGGTGGTCGTGGTCTTGGTCGCCGTGTCGCTGTCGTCCGAACCACAGGCGGACATCGTGAGGGCTGCGGCGATCGCTACTGCGGCAACCGTGATCTTACGAAGCTTCAACTGAATAACCTCTTCATTCTCGGGTGTTCGTTCTCGGGCGAACTCAGCATCGAAGTGCTGCATCCTGGGGCAACATTACCCAAGGGTAAGCACCAGCCCCCGAGGCTACCTTCTCGCCGAGCCACCCTCCACTCCGTCCCAGCCAGGCCGGAACCTCAGGCGAGGGAGCCCTCCACTCCTGCGTGCTCGAGTTGCTCGTCGTCCTCCTTGAAGGTGCGGGCTATGCCGGGACCTGTTGTGCGCGTTTCGAATCGGACGGTCACGACACCATGCCCCGCCCCCTGGACCCACCCGTGCCCGAAGTCGGGGTGCCTCACGTCCAGACCCGGATGCCATCGTCGATCGGGTTCGCGTGCCGGGATCGGCTGCACGGGCGACACCGCGTCACCGCCTTCGTTTCGCGTCGCCGCCGAGTCCGGATAGCCGGGCACGTCCAGATCCAGTTCGGGGAACAGCGACCCTTGCCGCACCGTCGACAGACCGGCGAAACCGACCCCGACAAGGCGCACGGGACCGAGCTCGAGAGGGTCGATCACCTGCCGCTGAGCCGCGGCGACCAGGGTGGGACGATCCAGGGTGGCGTAGGGCAAGGTGACCGATCGGGTGACGATGCTCATGTCCGCCTTCTTCAACTTGAGCACCACCGTCCGTGCCGCGCGGCCGTCCTTCTGCAGGCGCGCGAAGGCGGAACCCGCACTCGACTCGACCGCTCCCCGCAGCTCCGCGAGGGTGACGATGTCGGTGGCATAGGTGGTCTCGGCACTGACCTGTTTCGACTCGGCCCGCTCGGCAACTGGCCGATTGTCGATCCCCCGCGCCAGCCGGTGCAAGCCGGGGCCGATCGTGGTGCCGAGAATGGAAGCCACCTCGGATTCGGGAGTGCGCGCGAAACTTCCGATCGTCTCGATGCCGAGGCGTTTGAGCTTGTCCTCGGCGACGGGACCTATGCCCCACAACTTCCGCACGGGCAACCCGTCGAGCAACTCCTGCTGTTCCTCCGGCGCGATGACGGTGATTCCATTCGGCTTGGCCAGACCGGACGCGATCTTCGCCACCTGCTTGCCGGATCCCGCACCGATCGACGCGACCAGTCCGGTTTCTTCGAAGACCAGGGCGCGCAGGGCTTCGCAGTACCGGCGGACAGTGGCCGGGTCCACCCCGGCCAGCTCCGCCGGTTCACCGAACGCCTCGTCCATCGACAGCTGCTCGAGCACGGGCATGGGGCCACGCAGCGCATCGAACACGGACTTGCTCAACATCCCGTACAGCCGGCCGCGCGGCGGCAACACGACGGCACCGGGCCCGACGAGCCGCCGGGCCTGGTGCATCGGCATCGCGGAACGGGCGCCGAACACCCGCGCCTCGTAACTGGCCCCGGCGACCACCCCACGACCGCCGAGCCCACCGACGAGCACCGGGCGGCCACGCAACGTCGGCCGGGTGAGCTGCTCCACGGAGGCGAAGAAGGCATCCATGTCGAGGTGCAGCACCCATCGACGACTCACCTGGTGCAACCTACCCGCGCGGTCCGACAGATCACACCTTCGAGATGGCCGCCCGCACACCCTCACCGAGCTCGACCGCGTCGGCGGGCGCCTCTGCCAGTTCGAGCTCGACAGCGAGGATCTCGCCCGCGATCAGCTCGCGGTGAGCACGTGCCCAGTCCCGCCGTTCGGCCGGGACCTCGAGCACCACGGTGATCCGGTCCGACACGTCGAGGCCCGCCGCCCGGCGCGCATCCTGCAACTCACGGATGCGGTCCTTCGCCCAGCCCTCGGCTTCGAGTTCCTCGGTGACGGCGGAGTCGAGAACCACCAGGCCGGCCCCATCAGGCAGGGCTGCCGTCGACTCCGGTTCGGCGGCGACCAGCCGCTGCGTGTACTCCTCCGGCAGCAACTCGATCCCCGCCGCGGTGACGACGCCGTCCGAGTTCTCCGACCAGTCACCGGCCTTCACTGCCTTGATGACGGTCTGCACGTCCTTGCCCAGGCGCGGCCCCGCGGCACGCGCGTTGACGACGAGCTCGAAACGGCCGTGCACGTCCACATCCGTCGTGAGGTCGACCTTCTTCACATTCACCTCGTCGGCAATCAGTCCCAGATAAGGGCGCAGACGCTCGGCGTCGTCCGCGGCCACCGTCACCTCCGGCAGCGGCAACCGCACCCGCAGGTTCTGGGCCTTCCGCAGACCCAGCACCGTCGAACACACCGACCGAACCTCGTCCATCGCCGACACCAACTCCGCATCCGCCGGCAAATCACCTGCGGCCGGCCAGTCGGCGAGGTGCACGGACCGTCCGCCGGTGAGCCCACGCCAGATGACCTCACTGATCAGCGGCAGCAACGGAGCTGCGAGACGGGTGACCACCTCGAGCACCGTGTGGAGGGTGTCGACGGCGTCCTTGTCCTCGTCCCAGAAACGCGAACGCGACCGCCGCACATACCAGTTCGTCAACGCATCACAGAACGTGCGCAGTTCGTCGCACGCCCCGGCGATGTCGTTCGTCTCGAGCGCATCGGTGATCACGTCCCTGGTGCCGGCCAGCTTGGCGAGGATGTACCGGTCGAGGACGTTGGTCGAGTCGGTCCGCCACTGACCCGGCTTCGGCGCGTACAGCTGCAGGAAACTCCATGCGTTCCACAACGGCAGCAGCGCCTGCCGGACACCCTCACGGATGCCCTGCTCGGTGACCACGAGATTTCCGCCCCGCAGGATCGGCGAAGACATGAGGAACCACCGCATGGCGTCCGAACCGTCGCGCTCGAACACCTCCTTGACATCCGGGTAGTTGCCCTTCGACTTGCTCATCTTCAGTCCGTCGTCACCGAGGACGATGCCGTGGGCCGCAACCGTCTTGAACGCGGGACGGTCGAACAATGCCGTCGCCAGCACGTGCAGCGTGTAGAACCAGCCGCGGGTCTGGCCGTTGTACTCCACGATGAAATCGCCCGGGAAGTGCGCGGTGTCATCCCCCGTCGCCCCAATGAACCACTCGCGGTTCTCGAACGGGTAATGCACCTGGGCGTACGGCATCGACCCGGATTCGAACCAGCAGTCGAGCACCTCGGGCACGCGACGCATCATCGACTTCCCCGTCGGATCGTCCGGGTTCGGGCGCACGAGGTCGTCGATCATCGGCCGGTGCAGATCGGTCGGGCGCACGCCGAAGTCGCGCTCGAGTTCGTCGAGCGAGCCGTACACGTCGGTCCGCGGATAGGCCGGGTCGTCGGAGACCCACACCGGGATGGGGCTGCCCCAGTACCTGTTCCGGCTGATGTTCCAGTCTCGGGCACCCTCGAGCCACTTGCCGAACTGTCCGTCGCGGATGTGCTCCGGCACCCAGGTGATCTCCTGGTTCAGTTCCACCATCCGATCGCGGAACTTGGTGACCGCGACGAACCACGACGGGACCGCCATGTAGATGAGCGGCTGCCCGCTGCGCCAGCTGTGCGGATACGAGTGCTCAATCGTCTCGTGCCGCAGCAACTTTCCAGCAGCCTTGAGGTCCTTGATGATCGCCGGGTTCGCGTCGAACACCAAGAGCCCCTCGTAGGGCGGCACCATCGACGTGAACTTGCCACCCGCGTCGAGCGGCTGGACCAATTCGATGCCGTTGCGGAGGCAGTAGTCGTAGTCCTCCTCACCGAAAGCCGGGGCCATGTGCACGATTCCGGTACCGGACTCGGTGGTGACGTAGTCGGCCGAGATGACGCGGTGCGCGTTCTCGTGACCGGCAAAGAAGTCGAACGGCGGGTCGTAGTGCAGACCGATGAGGTCGGCCCCCGTGTGCTCGGACAGCACGTCCGGCGAGTCCCCGACTTCCCGCGCGTAGTGGCCCAGACGATCGCGGGCGAGCACATAGCGTTTCCCGTCGAGACCCGACACCTGCACGTAGTCGATGTCGGGGTGCACCGCGATCGCGAGGTTGGACGGCAGAGTCCACGGCGTCGTGGTCCAGATGATCGCGTTCGCGCCGTCCAGCGGGCCCTCACCGCGCAGCGGCATGTCGACGGTGACGGCCGGGTCCTGACGCATCTTGTAGGCGTCGTCGAGTCGGGTCTCCTGATTCGACAGCGGCGTCTGCTCGTACCAGCTGTACGGCAGTACGCGGAAACCCTGGTAGATCAGCCCCTTGTCGAACAACTCCTTGAAGGCCCACATGACCGACTCCATGAAGTCGAGGTCCAGGGTCTTGTAATCGTTGTCGAAGTCGACCCACCTGGCCTGACGGGTGACATAGTTGCGCCACTCGTCGGTGTATCGCAGAACCGAGGACTTGCAGTATTCGTTGAACTTCTCGAGACCCATGACGTCGATCTCGGACTTGTCCTTGATGCCGAGCTGCTTCTCCGCCTCGAGTTCGGCCGGAAGGCCGTGGCAGTCCCAGCCGAACCGGCGCTCGACCTTCTTGCCGCGCATGGTCTGGAAACGTGGGATGAGGTCTTTGACATACCCGGTCAACAGGTGACCGTAGTGCGGAAGACCGTTGGCGAACGGCGGGCCGTCGTAGAAGACGAATTCCTCGGCACCTTCACGCTGTGTCACGGACGCCCGGAAAGTGTCGTCCTCGTCCCACCCCGCGAGCACACGCTGCTCCACCTGAGGGAACTTGACGCCCGCATCCTGCGGAACGCCGTAATCGACCTTCGGGTAGGACTCGTTGGTGCTGGTGACGTTACTGGTGGTGCTCACCGCGATCTCCTCGTGCCTGACGTACTCGGCACGGGGACGACGGGGACGCCTCCTGCGTCACCACCGCGGTACCACCCCGCTTGCACTCCGAGGAGTGCCTCTCACTAGCGGGCTGTGACGGGCCCACCCGTTCGGTTCTACTGAGCCTGCGTACGGCCGTTCTTCCGAAGGCTCCCCGGTGATGGCCGGATCGACGCCGTGGTTGTCTCGCTAATCTGAAATTGCTCGCTCTATGTAGTGTAGTCGTCCTCGCCGTGGGAAACCGGCGCGGTCAGTCACTCGACGGGTCGGTGGGCGGAACTGAATCGACACCGCGGCCGGACACCGCTGCCGTCCGCCTGCCCGCGAGGGCACTGATCAACAGCAGCACCGCACCCGCGACGCACACCACGATGCATCCCCAGGCCCAGATGACCGAACCGGTCATCAGAGCGACCACCAGGAGGGCGAACCCCACCGCTGCAAGAACGAGTGTCACGACCAGCACGGCTCAACCTCTATCCGGGCCGCTGGCTGGGCAACTACCGCACGCTCAGTCAGCTATTGCCCTTGGCGTAGGACTGGCTGTAATTCGACTGCGATCCGCCCTGCGCGAACGAATCCTGACCACCGTCCACCGGAACGGCGGAACCCCGCTGCTCCAGCTCCTCGAGCTGCGACTCCAGGTACGACTTCAGCCGCACGCGGTATTCACGCTCGAAGGTCTTGAGCTGCTCGATGCGACCCTCCAGCACCGACCGCTGCTGGTTGATCGTCGCCATGATCTCGGTGTGCTTCTTCTCCGCGTCCGCCTGCAGTGCGTCGGCCTTCTCCTTGGCCTGCCGCAGCTGGGTCTCGGAACGAGTCTGCGCGTCCGTGATCAGCGCCTCGGACTTCTGCCGAGCATCCGCAATCATCGATTCCGAACGCTGCCGCGCGTCGCTGACCAGCTGCTCCGAATTGGTGCGGGCATTACCGAGAAGTTGCTCGGATTCGGTCTTCGCATCGCTGGTGAGGCGATCAGCCATCTCCTGGGCGAGCCCGAGCACCTTGGCGGCCTGCATGTGAGCGTCCGCTCCCTGCGGTGCCGCCTGCGGAGCCGCGGCGGCCGGGGCCGGTGCGGGCGCCGGCGCCTTGGGCTGCTCGACGACACGAGCGGGCTCGGCCTTGGGCGCAGGCGTTGAGGCTGCGCCGGACGGGCGCGGGGCCTTCTTCGCATCGGCGAGTTCCTTGTCGAGCTCACCCACTCGCTGCCGAAGGTCGGCGTTCTCCTCGATCAGGCGCGACAACTCTTGCTCGACAAGGTCGAGAAACGCATCGACCTCGTCTTCGTTGTAGCCCCGCTTACCGATCGGCGGCTTGCTGAACGCGACATTGTGCACATCAGCTGGAGTCAGCGGCATGGAAGGATCCCTTCACGCGTCATTTGGCGGTCTAGCAAGCATTCAGTTACAGCGCAGTCTACGTAACGGTGAACCAACACTGGATCAATGGGGTCCATTCTGTCACACCAGACCCGTAGCACGCGCTTGCCCCTGAACGATCGACATCAGGATGAAGACGATGAACAGCAAGACCATGATGGATAGATCCAACCGCACCCCGCCGAGATTTATCGGGGGGATCAACCGCCGCAGCAGCTTGACCGGCGGATCTGTGACCGTAAATATCGCCTCGAGAATGACGACCACGACGCCGGTCGGCCGCCAGTCCCGAGCGAAGGTCCGTACGAACTCGACGATGATTCTGCCGATGAGAAGCAGCCAGAAAACGAACAGTATCAAATAGATCACCGAGAACAAGGCCACACCTTCACTCTGCCTGAAACAGTTCGGTCTATCAAAACGGGCCGCGTGACCAGGGCACTCTGCACCTCAGCCACCGCAGCCCGCGTGATGTCCGAACGTCCCGATCCCGATGATCACCCTTCGGTTTTCCCTGACCGCTTCGCCCATGCCTGCTGCACGCCGTGCTACTTCTGACTGTAGAAGCCCGTCTCGGCGATCCGGCGGCGCTCCTCGGCCGAGACGTCGATATCGGCGGGTGAGAGCAAGAACACCTTCGTCGCCACCTTGTCGAAGGAGCCGCGCAAGGCGAACGCCAGGCCCGCCGCGAAGTCGACGAGACGCTTCGCGTCGGCGTTGCTCATCTCCACGAGGTCCATGATGACCGGGGTGCCGTCGCGGAAGCGCTCACCGATGGTGCGCGCCTCGCTGTAGTCGCGGGGCCGCAGCGTCGTGATCTTCGAGAGCGGACCGCCCTCGTCGAAGAGAGGTCCGCGGCGGCTTTCCACCCGCTCGGATCGAGTATCGACAGCGAGCGCACCGCGGGTGCTCCCCCGGACCGACCCACTCACGCCGGGGCGCGCCGAACGCACAGCCACAGGCTCGACCCGCGACGCGTGCCGCGGGCCTTCATAGCGGTCGAACTCGTCGTCGAGATCGTCGCGCCGACCCGGGGCATATGCCGCCTTGCTGAACGAAGGCTCGGCGAAGTCCCGGTCGTCGCGGTCGAGATACGGATCACGTCCACCGTCCCGTACCGGGCGTGCAGGCCTGCGCGCAGGCTCCGGCTCGTCCAGGTACTCGTCCTCGTAGTCGTCGAGGGGAACCATGCCGAAGTAAGCCTTGAACTTGTGCAGACTGCTCATTGATCGACCTTCCTTGGCGCGGCGGACAGGATCCCGCTACGACCGGTCGCAGCGGTGTGGACGGGTTGGCGATCACCCAGCCGACTTTCCTTCGAGGCTCGCCTCGGCGATCATTTCGAGGTTATAGGCCTCGCGCCCAACAGAGCGGTTCCGACACGCACGCACGTCGACCCGTGTCGGACAGCGTGCTCGAGATCATTCGTCATCCCCGCTGAGAGCTCCGTCGCATCGGGATGCTCCAGGCACAACCGGGCGTGAATGTTGTACAGCTCCTCGAATGCCGCATCCGGGTCGGCCTCGATCGGCGGGACGGCCATCAGACCCCGGAATTCGAGGTGTGGAGCCGACCGAACCTGCGCCGCAAGGCTTTCGAGGTCGCCCACCACAGCGCCGCCACGCTGGGGATCACCGTCGAGACTGACCTGGAGCAACACTCGGAGCGGCTCCGTGCGTTCTCCCGCCTCGACGGCCGCGGTCGCTGCCTTACCGAGCGCGCCGACCAGGCGCTCGCTGTCCACCGAGTGAATTGCGTACGCCCACTGGGCGATCGCCCGGGCCTTGTTTCGTTGTAGGTGGCCGATCATGTGCCACCGCACCGCCGGGTCCGGATTTCGGGCGCGGAACTCGCCGATCTTCGCGGTCGCTTCCTGCTCACGCGACTCACCGAACTCGCGGCAACCGAGTTCATAGAGGATGCGGGCATCGGACTCCGGGAAAAACTTGGTGACCGGGAGGAGCGTCACCTCCGAGGGTTCGCGTCCCGCCGCACGGCACGCCGCATCCAGCCGCTGCCGGACAGCCCCGAGCGCATCCGAAATCTGCGCGACACGGTCACCCGCTCCGCTCGCCTCCGGAACACGGTCACCCGCTCCGCTCGCCTCCGGAACACGATCCATCGCCGTCAACTCCCACACCCTCTCGCGCGCCTACCTGCCGCCCTGCCCAGTATCCATCCAGATCACCGCTGCGAGCCGGCCGGTCGGTGCCTCCCGCCGATGACTGAAGAGGGTCCGGTCCTCGATGGTGCAACGCGGATCCTCGGCGACACCTGACACTCCCGCGTCGAGCAGTTGCCTGCGGATGCCGGCCCGCAGGTCGAGACCGGGGGTCCCCTTCACCGTGCGGGCGGCACTGCCGGGAAGGTACTTTTCGACATCCGCCTGCATTGCGGCGGGAACCTCGTACTGGCGTCCACTCGCGGCCGGGCCGAGGAAGGCACCGATCCGTCCGATCCGGGCGCCCTGCTGCACCATCACCTCGAGAACCCGGGGGACGATACCGATGCGTGCACCGATCCGTCCGGCGTGCACGGCCGCGATGACGCCCGCCTCCTCGTCGGAGAGCAGGACAGGCACACAGTCGGCGCTGAGCGTGGCCAGCGCCAAACCCGGCACCGTGGTCACCAACGCGTCGGTTGCCGGCACAGCCGTATCGGTCGGTCTGTCGACCACCGTCACCGTGCGACTGTGAATCTGTTCCATCCAGATCAGGTGGTCGAACGGAACACCGATCTTTGCGGCCAGCCGACGACGATTGGCCTCTACCGCGCCGGGGTCGTCCCCCACGTGGTCACCCAGATTGAAGGACTCGTACGGTCCGACGGAGTGCCCACCCGCACGTGCGGTGACGACGCGGCGAACCCGGAATCCGGGACCCGACGGCGAAGTCAACGACGCATGAAGGAGGGCACGTCGACGTCGTCTTCGCCCTCCTCGTCGGACACCGGCACGGGCCGGGAAGAGCCGTTTCCGGACAACGGAGGCAGACTGCTCGCGCTGTGCGAGCTGATCGTCTCGCGTGTCACGGACATCGGCTCACCGCCCTGCGGCTCCGCGCCCTGGTTCACTTCACCCGCGCGTCCGGCCCCGATGGCGCTGCGGCCGGCGGCGGTGGACTCGACCGGACGACGGGCCGGCGTGCCGCCGTCGAATCCGGCGGCGATGACGGTGACCCGCACCTCGTCACCCAGCGAGTCGTCGATCACGGTGCCGAAGATGATGTTGGCATCGATGTGCGCCGCTTCCTGGACGAGCGAGGCGGCCTCGTTGATCTCGAACAGTCCGAGGTCGCTGCCACCCGCGATCGACAGCAGGACGCCGCGCGCACCCTCCATCGATGCTTCGAGGAGAGGTGAATTGATCGCGGACTCGGCAGCCTTGATGGCACGCCCCTCACCGCGCGAGGACCCGATGCCCATCAGCGCGCTACCGGCCCCGGACATGACGCCCTTGACGTCGGCGAAGTCGACGTTGATCAGACCCGGGGTGGTGATGAGGTCGGTGATGCCCTGAACACCGTTGAGGAGGACCTCGTCGGCGCTGCGGAACGCATCCATGAGGCTCACCGCGGCGTCACCGAGCTGAAGAAGGCGGTCGTTCGGGATGACGATGAGGGTGTCGCACGATTCGCGCAGCGACTGGATGCCGGTATCGGCCTGCCCGCCGCGACGCTTCCCCTCGAACGAGAAGGGTCTGGTCACCACACCGACGGTGAGGGCCCCGAGCTTGCGCGCGATACTCGCGACGACGGGGGCGCCGCCGGTACCCGTACCGCCGCCCTCACCGGCCGTGACGAACACCATGTCGGCGCCCTTGAGCACTTCCTCGATCTCGTCCTTGTGGTCTTCTGCGGCCTTGCGGCCGACTTCGGGATCCGCGCCGGCTCCGAGGCCGCGGGTGAGTTCACGGCCGACGTCGAGCTTGACGTCGGCATCACTCATCAGCAGCGCTTGCGCGTCCGTGTTGACGGCAATGAACTCAACTCCCTTGAGTCCCTGCTCGATCATCCGGTTGACTGCGTTCACGCCGCCGCCGCCGATGCCGACGACCTTTATTACGGCGAGGTAGTTGTGCGGGGGCGTCATCGGCTCTCGCCTTCCATGAGTGTGTATCACGCTTTCGTACAAATCAGTCGGGTAAACTCTCAACCTGAACCATAGGGTTACGGTTATGTCAAGTGCTCGACTAGAGCGAAACGCTATGCACCGTCATCGGGATACGCCATTAGGCGCGCCGAGACTCGCCGAGTTTTTTGACGAACTCGCTCGCTGGAGCCAACTACGAATTTCATTCCCCTACCGCACCGTCGGGAGATCAGGACTCGACACGTCGTACGTCTGCCCGGGCTGAGTCAGCAGGGGCAAGGTGACCGCCGCCTTGCGTTCGGACTTCTCCGTGCCGCCCCACACCACGACGCGGCCGTCGAGCAACGTCACCGAGATGTCCGAAATGGATTTGGCCGCAACCTCACCCACCTGCCCGCGCAATTGCGGCGGCATCGACTCGAGCACCTCGAGCGCAGCCGCGGTACTGGGATCACCCCACCCGGGAGTGTCGGTCACCAGGCGAGGAACGCCGGGAGGCGGTGGCGCAATCTCGTAGTCGACAGCGTCGGCGTCCAGAAGATGCGTGCCGTCGGGAGTATCGACGAACACGACCGGCACGCGTTCGGTCACCGTCACCCGGATGGTGGACGGATACATTCTCTGCACGCGGGCGGTAGCCACCTTGGGGATCGCGGCGACCCGTTGCGCGGCCGCCACGGTGTCGACGCGCAGCAGTGGCTGCCCCTGCGGCACGGCGAGTACCTGTCGAATCTGTTCCTCGGGAATGCTCGTGGCACCCGCGACATCGGTGGACCGGACCGACAACAGCGGCGTGAACCAGGCCACCAGACCGAGCGCCACGACCACCACGACACCGATCAAACCGGTCACCGCCGGCCTGCGATACCACGGCCGTCCCGGCCCCTGCTCCACGTCCGGAGATGCTGCGGCCGGGACCGATCCGCGCGGTCTGCGAGTGGACGGGTCACCGCCCGGCGGCGTCCGGCGCGACCCAGTCCTGGTGCCGGAACTCCGCGCGGAGGCGCCACCGGGCCGCGGACTGCGCTGGGTGTCGCGGCGAACCGGGCGATCCGGCCGTTCCGGGCGGCCTCGGCGCTCCCGGCTCATCGCGAGGCGTTGTGTGGGGCCGCGCGCAGCGCGTCGAGAATCTGGTTTCCGAGCATCGTGACGTCACCGGCACCCATCGTGATCACGACGTCGCCGGGTTCGGCCAACCCCGCCACCTGACGCGGCGCCTGCGACAGATCGGGCTGATAATGCACCGGCTTGGTCACCGACAATGCGACCAGGGCGCCACTGACACCGGGCATGGGTTCCTCCCTCGCCCCGTACACGTCGAGCACCACGACCTCGTCGGCGAGATCGAGAGCATGCCCGAACTCTTCCGCGAAAGTTGCTGTCCGCGAATAGAGATGCGGCTGGAACACGACGATCACTTTGCCCCGGCGGACCGATTCCTCGGATTCTCGCCGATCCGCCTCGTGCGGCTGGCGCACCAGATCCGCGGCGGCGCCGAGCACCGCACGCACTTCGGTGGGATGGTGCGCATAGTCGTCGAACACGCGAACACCACGCTCACGCCCGGTGAACTGGAACCGGCGGTGTACACCGCCGAAACCGGCGATTCCTTCGAGTATCTCGTCGACGTCGGCACCGGCCTCGCGGGCAGCGAGAAGTGCGGCCAGCGCGTTGAGTGCCATGTGCCGTCCCGGGACACCCATCCGGATGGTCCGCGGACTCCGCTCACCGGCCAGCTGGAACTGCAGCACTCCCCCCACATCTCTGGCCTCGAAACTCAGCAGCCGGGCACCGACCTCGATCCCGTCGACGGAGTCGAACGGAGCGGCGGACGACTCTGCGCTGCCGTAGCCGACCACTCGCACACCGGGGAGGTTCCGCGCGCTCACCCGTGACGCGAGCGCTGCCGAACCGGGATCGTCGAGACAGGTGACGAGGAGCCCGCCGGGCGAGAGCCGATCGGCGAAATCGTCGAAAACCTGGGTATAGGCCTCCGGGCTCCCGAAATAGTCGAGATGGTCGGCCTCGACGTTGGTGACGACGACGACATCGGGGTCGTACTGGAGAAGCGAACCGTCACTCTCGTCGGCCTCGGCGACGAATACGTCACCGCTGCCGTGATGAGCGTTGGTCCCGGCTTCGTTCAGCTCGCCGCCCACCGCGAAGGAGGGGTCGAAACCGCAATGCTGGAGCGCCACCACCAGCATCGACGTCGTCGACGTCTTACCGTGGGTGCCCGACACGAGCAGGGTCCGGTGACCGTGCATCAACGATGCGAGTACCGCCGGGCGCAGGATCACGGGGATGCCGCGCCGCGCGGCCTCGACCAGTTCCGGGTTGTCCTTCGGGATGGCGGCGTGCGTGGTGACGACCACGGTGGGTCCGCCGGGCAAGAGATCGAGTGCGCTGGCGTCGTGGCCGATGCGCACGTTCGCGCCGCGAGCGCGGAGGGCCAGCACGCCGCGGCTCTCCTTGGCGTCGGATCCGGACACCTGGCCCCCTCGGGCCAGCAGGATCCGGGCGATCCCGGACATTCCGGCGCCACCGATCCCCACCATGTGGACACGTTCGAGGTGCGCGGGCAGGTCGGTCATCGGGTTTCCTTCGTCAGCGCGGCCACGTCGAGAACAATCTGCGCAACCTCGGCGGCTGCGCTACGGTGACCCGCTCCCGCCGCGCGCCGCCCCATGTCCGCGAGCCGCGCGGGGTCGCGCAGCAGCGGGATCACGGTGTCCGCGACGAAGGCGGCGGTCAGGTCGCCGTCACGGACAATCATTCCACCTCCCGCTTCGACGACTGGCCGCGCATTGAGTTCTTGCTCACCGTTGCCGTGCGGCAACGGCACGTACAGCGCGGGGAGACCCACAGCCGACACCTCCGCGACCGTCATCGCACCCGATCGGCAGATCACCGCGTCGGCAGCCGAATACGCCAGATCCATCCGCGACAGGTACGGGACGGCCACGTAGGGCGGACCGCCTGCGGAGTCGGGGACGTCCAGGGTGTTCTTCGGACCGTGTGCGTGCAGGACGGCGATCCCCGCCGCCGCGAGCGACTCCGCCGCCCCCGACACCGCCTCGTTGAGCGACCGCGCGCCCTGCGACCCACCGAACACGAGCAGCACTGGTCCCTCGGCGGGAAGCCCGAAGTGGGCCCGGGCCTCACTGCGTAATCCCGCCCGGTCGAGACCGGTGATGGATGCCCGCACGGGTATACCGACGATCTCGGCCTCCGCCCTGCCGCGCGCCTTCACACCGGAACCCGCCACCGCCGCGAGGACCCGTGCAGCACGGCGAGCGCCGATCTTGTTGGCGATGCCCGCGCTCGCGTTCGCCTCGTGCACCACGATCGGGATTCTGCGTCGCCGCCGCAGCAGACCGGGACCCGCGGCCAGGTACGCCGGAAGAGCGACGTAACCGCCGAAACCGACGATCACGTCGGCCCCGGTCTCGTCCATCACCGCACGGGTACGACGAACCGAATGCAGCACCCGGCGCGGGAGCCGCAGCAGGTCGAGGGTGGGTTTACGGGGAAGTGGCACCGGCGGAATGAGTTCCAGCGGATAACCGCGCTCCGGAACCAGGGTGGTTTCGAGACCGCGGGCCGTCCCCAGCGCCGTCACCACCACATCCCCGTCGATCGCCTTGATCGCATCGGCCACCGCCAGAGCCGGTTCGATGTGTCCGGCGGTTCCACCACCGGCCACGATCACCGACAGAGTGGGCTTCTCGCCGCTCACCTACGAAATCCTCGCTCTCCTGCTCGGCCACCCGAGCTTCGCTGCTGGCGCACACCGCGGTCGGGTGTGCGGGCATTGCCGCGTTCCGCGCGGCCCTTGTCGTATGTGATGCTCCGGGTGCGGGCTGCCATCTCGCGTCCGGCCTGCCGCCGTGCCTCGGCCCGTCGCACCGCCTCCGCCCGGGCAGCGTCCGCCCGCACCGGTGAATATGCCTCGGGCTTCGGAAGACGCAGCATTCGCCCGAAACGGCCGTCCTGACCCGAATGCAGCGCCGCTACGGCCTCCGGCTCGTGCCGGGCCGCATTCGCCACCACGCCGAACATGAACAGCGTCGTCGCCGTCGACGTTCCCCCGGCGGACACGAGCGGCAACTGCAGTCCGGTGACGGGGAGCAGCCCGATGACGTACCCCACATTGATGAACGCCTGACCGGTGATCCACACCGTGGCCGTACCTGTGAGCAAGCGCAGGAAGGGATCGGCCGATCGTGCGGCGATGCGCAGCCCCGTGTACACGAACAACCCGAAGAGTCCCAGCACGGCGGCACCACCCAGGAAGCCCAGTTCCTCACCGATGATGGCGAAAATGAAGTCGTTGTGCGCGTTGGGGAGATAACTCCACTTCGCGCGGCTCTGCCCCAGTCCACGCCCGAGAATTCCGCCGTCGGCCAGCGAGTACATCGCCTGGCGTGACTGATACCCGATACCCTGCGGATCCTCGTCCGGATTGAAGAAGGCCCGGACCCTCGCCGAACGGTAACCGGCTGTGAGAGCGAGAACGACCACCCCGGCGAGGCCGGTTCCCACGATGCCCAGGAACAACTTGAGCGGCAGACCTACGAACCACAGCAAGGCCATCAGGATGATGGCCAACGAAACCGTCGTTCCGAGGTCGGGCTGCAAGATGATGAGCACGAACGCCAACAGCGCCGCGGGAACGAGTGGGACCAGCATGTCGCGGATCCCGACCAGGTCGCTCCGGCGTGACGCCAAGATGTGCGCACCCCAGATGGCGAGCGCGATCTTCGTCAACTCGGCCGGCTGCAGCGACACACCGCCGACGACGAACCATCCCCGGGTGCCCTGGGACACCGTTCCGATACCGGGTATGAGCACCAGTATCAGAAGAACGATCGTTGCCGCGAAGGCGGGAAAGGACAGCGCGCGCATCACCCGTACCGGGATGCGCAACGCGACGAAGAACAGGATCATGCCGACGCCGGCGAAGATTGTTTGCCGGGTGAACAGCGTGTAGGCCGAGCCGTCGTTGGCATACGCCTCGACGCTCGACGACGACAGCACCATTACCAGCCCCAGCACCGTGAGCAGAAACGCGATGGTCACGACGAGGTGGAACGACGCCAGTGGTCTGGCCAGCCACGCACCGATCCGGGTGCGGGGAGCGCGCGGCGGCGAAGTGCGGGTTCGCGGACCCTGCGGCGGGCGGCGGGGCGTAGCCGAGCGCGGAGAACCGTCCTGCGAACGCGGGCCTGCGGGAGAGCGAGGCCGTCCCGCATCACCGGCACGGCCCCGAGGTGCGTCACCGCGACCACGTTCGCCACCGCGGCCCCGCTGCGCGTCGGACACCCGGCTCCGTTGCGCGTCGGCCCCACGGCTGCGCTGCGCGTCGGGAACCCGGCGTGGGCGCGGATCGGCCGACGTCATTGCGGCTGCCCGGTAATGTCCGATGCATGCAGCCGGCCGACCGCGTCGGCGAAGCTCCTACCTCGATGACCGTAGCTGTCGAACATGTCGAGCGAAGCCGCGGCAGGAGCCAGTACGACGGCGTCACCCGCCGTCGCCAGGGCAGCCGCCTCACGCACGACGGCTGCCATGACCGCGTCGCTGTCGGTACCGGGCGGCAGAACCACCCGTCGGGTCGCGGCTCGAGCAACAGCACTCACTCCAGCATCGTCTCCCGTTTCGACACTGACCACGGGAACCTCGGGGGCGTGTCGCGCAAGCGACTCGGCGATGTGGGTGGCGTCACGCCCGAGTAGCACGACTCCGGTCAGATGGTCGGCCACCTCGACGATCAGGTCGTCGACCTGGGCGCCTTTGAGGAGGCCGCCGGCGATCCACACCACGCGTTCGTGCGCGAGAATCGACGGCCCGGCCGCGTGTGGGTTGGTGGCCTTCGAGTCGTCGACGAAGGTGACCCCGCCGATCTCGGCAACGCGTGCACCGCGGTGCGGGCCGACGACGTAACTCGCCAGACCGCGGGCCACGGCCTCGGGCCCCACCCCGGCGGCGCGCGCGAGCGCTGCCGCAGCGAGCGCATCCATCAATCCCGCAGGACCGGACGGGGTAATCCCCTCCGCCGGGGCCAGCCGCAGCCCGTCGGCGAACGCCCGATCCACCAGGTGGCCGTTTTCGATCCCCAACTCCCCCGGCCCCGGCATCCCCACCCGGAAGCCCACCGTGCGTTCGGCGGGTGAGGAGGTTGCGAGGGACGCGGCCACGTCGTCGTCGAGACCCAGTACTGCGACATCGCCGGTCAACGCTCGCGCCTTCGCTTCGATGTACGACTGCATACCGCCGTGCCAGTCGAGGTGGTCCTCGGCGATGTTCAGGACGGCTCCGGCCGCCGGCCGAACTGACGGTGCCCAGTGCAATTGGAACGACGAGAGTTCCACCGCCAGCACTTCGGGCCGAGGAGACGTCTGGCGTAGGGCCTCGAGGACCGGGAGTCCGATGTTCCCGCAGGCTGCGCTGGGCACCTTTGCCGCCGACAGGATCGACTGCAGCATCGAGGTCGTGGTCGTCTTTCCGTTGGTCCCGGTAACCACCAACCATCGGCGGGGCGGGCCGTAGAGTCCCGATCGGTCCACGTGCCAGGAGAGTTCGATATCTCCCCAGATGGGGATGCCGTCTCCGGCGGCAGCAGAGAGCAGCGGTGCGTCGGGACGGAATCCGGGGCTGGTCACCACCAGTGCGAAGTCACGGACACGTTCGCGGTCGGCGAGGAGGTCGTCGATGGGCACGGTGGCTGCGCCGAGCCTCGCGCATTCGGCAAGGGCGTCGGCATTCGAATCGGTGACGGTGACGAGGGCTCCGAGTTCACGGAGCGGTTCGATCGTCGCCCGGCCCGAGATCCCCGCCCCCGCGACGAGTACGGCACGGCCCCGCAACCGATCGAGTTCCAGATCCTCGGCCACTGCGTCAGCCGCCGATCGCTGCCAGGTACTCGCTGTAGAACAGCGCGAGGCCGATCGCCGAGGCGATGGCCGCCAGCAACCAGAAGCGGATGATCACCGTGGTTTCCGCCCACCCGGCGAGTTCGAAGTGATGGTGGAAAGGCGCCATGCGGAACACTCGTCTCCGGCTCGACCTGAACACCGCAACCTGGATCACCACGGACGCCGCTTCGGCGACGAAGAGAGCGCCGATCACCACCATGAGCAGTTCCGTCCGCGTCGTGATGGACAGCCCGGCGAGCATGCCGCCCAGCGCAAGGGAGCCGGTGTCGCCCATGAAGATTTTGGCGGGCGCGGCGTTCCACCAGAGGAAGCCGATGCAGGCGCCCGCCCCGGCGGCGCAGATCAGGGCCAGGTCGAGCGGATCCCGGACGTCGTAGCAACCCTTTCCCGGGCTGGTCTCACATGCGTTGCGGTACTGCCAGAATGTGATGATGACGTAGGCACCCAGCACGAGGCTCATGGAACCGGCCGCCAGGCCGTCGAGTCCGTCGGTGAGGTTGACGGCGTTCGACCACGCGCTGACCAGCAGATAACAAAACGCGACGAACACTACGGATCCCAGGGTCACCGTCGCGATGTCTCGGACGTACGACAGGTGGGCACTGCCGGGGGTCAGGTCGTTGGCCCCGCGGAACTGCAGCGCGAGGATGCCGAACGCCACCGCCGCGATCAGCTGGCCGACCAGCTTTGCGGTCTTGTTCAGTCCCAGGTTGCGCTGCTTGCGGATCTTGATGAAGTCGTCGAGGAACCCGACACCACCGAGCGCAGTCGTCAGGCCCAGCACCAGCAGACCCGACGCCGACGGGCCGTCTGCGTTGTAGCCGATACCGATCAGGTGCGATCCCCAGTACCCCGCCCACAGGCCGGCGAGGATGGCGACTCCACCCATCGTCGGGGTCCCGCGCTTCGACTGGTGACTGGCCGGACCTTCGACACGGATCTCCTGGCCGAAACCCTGACGGGAAAAGGCCTTGATGAGGACCGGGGTCAGCAGAATCGAGACGGCAAGCGCGATGCCCGCCGCGAAGAGGATCTGTCTCACCGCATGGCCTCCGAACCCTTCTGTCCCGTGTGTCCCGCCAGCACCGCGTCCGCGACCTCCCATAGTCCGATGGATTGCGACGCTTTGACCAATACCAGGTCACCCGCCGCCAATTCCTCCTCGAGCAACGCGATCGCGGAGGCGGCGTCGGGAACGAGTATCGCCTCGTCGCCCCACGAGCCCTCCATGACCGCGCCCTGATGCATGGCCCGTGCCGGTCTGCCGGTTCCGACGATGATCAACTTGCTCACGTCCAGCCGGACCGCGAACCTGCCGATCGCATCGTGTTCGACCACTGATTCTGGCCCCAGCTCCGCCATTTCTCCGAGTACCGCCCAACTGCGGCGCGCCGCGCCGCGGCCGGTCTTCGCCATCGACACCAGCGCCTTGATGGCTGCGCGCATCGAATCGGGATTGGCGTTGTACGAATCGTTGACAACCGTCACACCGTCCGGCCGGTCTCGCACATCCATACGGCGAGCCGACACCGCAGCGGCCCCGGACAGTGCCTGGGCAACCTGGCCGAGATCTGCGCCGCACTCGAAAGCCACTGCGGCAGCGGCGAGTGCGTTCCCGACTTGATGTTCGCCGTGCACCGCCAGCTCGACCGGAACACTGCCCGAAGACGTGGTGAGCGTGAATCGCGCACGCGCCTTCTCGTCGAGCACGATGTCGGTGGCCCGGATATCCGCCGCCTCCGACTGACCGACGAGCACCACGCGCGCAGAGGTCCGTGAGGCCATGGCGGCGACCAGAGGGTCGTCTGCATTGAGCACGGCGACGCCGCCGTCCGCGGCAGTCGGCAGCGCTTCGGCGAGCTCCCCCTTCGCCAGGGCGATCGCGTCCCGGGACCCGAACTCACCGAGATGTGCCGTGCCCACGTTGAGAATGACCCCGATCCGGGGAGGCGCGATGGTCGCGAGGGACGCGATGTGCCCCAGCCCGCGCGCAGACATCTCTAGAACCAGGAACCGGGTGTCGGCATCAGCGCGCAGGGCAGTCCACGGGTGGCCGAGCTCGTTGTTGAACGATCCAGGCGGCGCCACCACGGGGCCCAGGGGGCGCAGAACAGCCGCGAGGAGGTCTTTGGTCGAGGTCTTGCCCGCTGACCCGGTCACTCCGACCACGGTCAAGCCCTTGTCGGTCAGTTCGTCGACAGAGGCGCGGGCAAGCTTCGCCAGAGCGGCGAGCACCGCGGCGCCGGACCCGTCCGAATCGTGTTCGAGTGCCATCGCCCGGCTCGGGACGTCCACGGGAATCGGCGGGACCACGACGGCCGGAACCCCGACCGGCCGCGCAGCCACGACGGCGGACGCACCTGCCGCAACGGCGGCCGCCGCATGGTCGTGACCGTCGACGCGGGCACCGGGCAGAGCGAGGAAGAGGCCGCCTGGACCTACCTTCCGCGAATCGAATTCCACGCTGCCGGTCACCTCGGTCGAGGGATCGACGACGTCGTGGAGCTCGCCTCCCACGATTTGGGCGATGCGAGCGAGTGTCATCGGGATCATTTGCTTCCTCCGATTACCTGCTCGATCGCTTCGCCCAGAACCTCGCGATCGTCAAATGGGTGCTTCACCCCGGAAATCTCCTGACCGGACTCGTGTCCCTTACCTGCGACCAGAACTACGTCGCCTGCCTGCGCCCAGCTGACGGCCTCGGTGATCGCCCTCGCGCGGTCCCCCACTTCCCGAACTTCTCCCCGCTCGGATTCGGGCACCGCGAGGGCGCCTTCCCGGACCGCGGCTCTGATCGTCGCCGGGTCCTCGGTACGCGGGTTGTCGTCCGTGATGATCAGCAGATCCGCCCCTCGCGCCGCCGCCGACCCCATCAGGGGCCGCTTCCCGGCGTCGCGGTCACCTCCCGCACCCACGACCACCGCGACACGGCCGGACACCTGGCTCCGAAGGGTTGCGATCACAGCCTCGAGGGCGGCGGGTTTGTGCGCGTAGTCGACGACGGCGAGAAAGTCCTGGCCGCGATCGATCCGCTGCACCCGCCCGGGCACGTCGACCTCCGCGATGCCCTTCACTGCGACGAGCGGATCGACCCCCAGTGAGGCGCTCAACGCAACGGCAACCGAGGCATTGGCAACGTTGTACCGGCCCGGAAGCTGTAGCAACACCTCGAGCGACGTGCCGTCCGGAGTGGTGAGAGAGAAGGTCTGCGAACCGGAAGGGGATACCGTCGGCGCACCTGCAGTCCACTCCGCCTCCACACGGCCGGGCCCCGTGGCCACCGTGGATACGACGGAGCCGGCGTCGGCGGCAACCTCGGCCATCCGCTGCCCCCACTCGTCGTCGACGCAGATGACGGCCCGCGGCGCGTGGACCGAGGATTCGGCGCGGAAAAGCCTGGCCTTGGCGGCGAAGTAGTCCTCGAAGTCGCGGTGGAAATCGAGGTGGTCCTGCGAGAGATTGGTGAAGGCACCCACATCGAACCGCACACCGTCGACCCGGCCGAGCGCGAGCGCGTGACTGGAGACCTCCATCACCACCGTGTCGACCCCCTGCTCGAGCATCACGGCGAACAGGGCGTGCAGTTGCGGGGCCTCGGGCGTCGTCAGTGCGCTCGGCACCCGTCGCCCCTTCATCCGCGTTTCGATGGTTCCCACCAGACCGGTGGTGCGCCCCGCCGCGGTGAGGGCGCCCTCCACAAGGTACGAGGTGGTGGTCTTACCGGAAGTGCCGGTGATACCGATCACCTGCATGCGCTCCGACGGACGGCCGTAGATGGTGGCCGACATCTCGCCGAGAACTCCGCGGGGATCGTGGTGGACCAGGACCGGCACGTCCGCTTCCAGCCCCGACACGATGTCGAACCCGGCCTCGTCGGTGAGGATCGCCACGGCACCGCGTGCCACAGCGTCTGCCGCGAACTCCGCCCCGTGCGCCCGGGCGCCGGGCAAGGCAGCAAAGAGATCGCCCTGGGCGATGGCCTGAGCCCGAAGATCCACTCCCGTGACGACGACGTCGGCAGCACCACCTGCGGAAGCTTCGATTCTGGCTCCGGCAGCTGCGGCGAGAACGCTCACCGGGGTACGAACCGGCAGACTGGGGCGCAGATCGTCGCCAGACTTCAGATCTTCTCCGGACTGCAGAGTTTTTCCGGACTGCAGATCTTCTCCAGACTTCAGTGGCGCGGACGTCGACTGCGGGCGGGACGGAACAGGCACCGGGCTCCTCTCGGGTGTCGACTCTCTACTGACTACGGGCGTCGTGCACGGCTCTACAGTGCGCGACCTGGGCATCTTCACGCGACTGTGTTCACTGAACGACTGTGCCCACTGAACGGCCGACGTGTCAGATTACCGCGACCGTTCCGAAAGCCGGATTCGGCCGACCATCGCTCAATCGGCTTGGAGCACCAGCCTGCGTCCGGGATCCGGGGACATCGGGACGCTGTCACGTTGGAGCAACCACGACGCGATGTTGTGGAACAGCGGCGCGGCGGACTGCCCACCGGTGCCGTCCGCGCTCCGCGTAGGTGCGTTCAGCATGATGCCGATCACGTACCGCGGATTGTCCGCGGGCGCGATCCCGGCGAACGTGATCCAGTAGTTCGAATTCGAGTAGCACTTGCAGGCGGGGTCGACCTGCTGCGCTGTTCCCGTCTTACCGCTGATCTGGTAGCCGTCGACAGCAGCCTGAACCCCTGTGCCGCGCTGGTTGCCGGTGTCGTTCTGCGTGACGGACCGGAACATGTCGCGCACGGTGGCCGCTGTCTGCGGGCTGACCACGGTGATTTCTTCCGGTCGCTCCGTCTCGGTTCTGTCGCCGTCCGCGTCGATGGTGGCCCGGACGATTCGCGGCGGAATGCGAATACCGTCGTTGGCGATGGCCTGATACATGCCGGTCATCTGCAACAACGTCATCGACAGACCTTGGCCGATCGGCAGGTTCGCAAAGGTGCCGCCCGACCACTGGTCGCGGCTCGGCACACTGCCCGCGCTCTCGCCGGGTAACCCCACCTCGGTGCGCTGACCGAGTCCGAACTTCGACAGCATGTCGGCGTAACGGTCCTCGCCGACGCGCTGGGCGAGCATCAGCGTGCCGACGTTCGACGACTTACCGAACACCCCGGTGGAAGTGTAGGGAGCCACGCCGTGATCCCAGGCATCCTTCACCGACACGCCTGCCATCTGAATGGTGCCGGGAACCTCGAGGACCTCGTCGGGGGTGGTCAGTCCGTACTCGATGGCCGCCGCGGCGGTCACGATTTTGTTCACCGATCCCGGCTCGAACGGGGTACTGACGGACAGATTGCCCATCTCCACAGATCTCGGATTATTGCCTACACCGATCGCCGGGTTGAACGTGCTGTCGTTCGACATCGCCAGGACTTCACCGGTGTGAGAGTCGAGCACCACCGCCGACGCATCCTTGGCGCCGGACTTGTCCTTCGCCATCTGCACTTGCTGCTGCACGTAGTACTGAAGGTCCGAGTCGATGGTGAGTTCGACACTCGACCCGTCCACCGCAGGCTGCTTGTCACGCCAACTGCCGGGAATGACGGCGCCGTCGGACCCGCGGTCGTAGGTTTCGGAGCCGTCCGTGCCGGCGAGAGTGGAGTCCAGTGAGTCCTCGAGGCCGAGGAGCCCGTGCCCGTCCCAGCCGGTCGCGCCGACGAGGTTTGCGGCGAGGGATCCGCCGGGATATTCGCGGATGTCCTGACGCTCGAGACCCACCTCGGGATACTTCTCACTGATTTCGGCGGCAATCGCGGGGTCGACACTGCGGGCGAGATAGACGAACGTCTCGTCGCTGCGCAGTTTCTCCTTCAGTTCTTTCTCCGGCGCCGCGTCACCGAGGCGGTCGTGAATTTCCTTGGCAATGGCATCGAGCCTCGAATCGACCTCGGGGGCGGTCTCGCTCTTGGCGCGCGCCTCCTCGAGCTCCTTACGGACCCGCGCAGGCTGAAAAGTCAGTGCCTTCGCTTCCATGGTGAAAGCAATGGGGTTGGCATTGCGGTCGGTGATCGACCCGCGCAGCGCCGGATCCACCTGGGTGGTCGTGCGTTGATTCGCCGCCTCGGCCGACAGTTGCGGCGCGTCGATGACCTGAATCCACAAGAGTTGCACCGCGGCGAGGCCGAGCGCTCCGAACATCATCCCGCGTCCGATCCGTTGCCTGAACGGAAAGGACCCCGTGCCGGCGCCCTTGGGGCGCCGGGGACGACTTCTCGGTGCGTTTCGGTTCACCGGCGACCACCCGATGGTGGTGCTGTCGTCGGTGCAGTGGTCGAAGGCATCACGGGAACCAATTGTTCACCTCGGGCCTGGATCTCCGGGCTATTGCCGGGTCGTGGCGTGGCGCGCGGCGCCTGCGTAGTGGTCGTGCCCCGATTCGGAGCTGTCGCGACCGTCTTCCCCGCCTGGGTGGACGGGGCCGCGGCATCGAGCGGGGGCACAGGTGACCCGGATGCCGGAGCCGGCTTCCCGACCACCTCGACGCTTCCGTCCAGGTGCACCACGAGACGAGCGGGATCGTTCGCCGGAACCATCCCCAACTTGGCCGCTTCCTCCGCGAGTTTCGGCGCAGAGTTGGCCGTCTCCACATCCCGCTGCAGCGCCGCCTTCTCCTCCGCGAGCGACTGATTGTGTTCCCGCGCAGCACTGAGCTGATAGGAATCCTCCGCCGAGCGGGTGGTGAGCAGGAGAGTGACGGCGAGGCCCAAGCTGAGAAGTCCGAGAATTGTTGCCACAAAAGGAATCCGGGCAGCAAGGGAACCGGCGCGGTTCATTCCGGCCACGGCGGTCGGCGATCCGCTGTGCACTGCCGCACGCTGGGTACGCCGCTCGTACGCTCGCTGGGCAGCGCCCGAACGGTTACCCCCACGTGCAGGCCGTACCTCGGGGGAATTCACCTGAACCGTCATGCCGCCGACCTCCTGGCAATTTTCTCTGCAGCACGCAAGCGCACCGGGGCTGATCGTGGGTTCTCTTCTATTTCCTGCTCGGACGCTCTCTCCGCCCCTCGGGTGAGGATGCGGAACTCCGGCCCCATACCCGGCAACTCGACAGGGAGCCCCTCCGGACTCCTCGACTTCGACCGGGGAGTGATCTCCTGCTTGACGACCCGGTCTTCGAGCGACTGATACGACATGAACACGACGCGTCCCCCGACAGTCAATGCGTCGAGTGCCGCCGGTATCGCCGCTCGCAGTGAATCGAGTTCGCCGTTGACCTCGACGCGAAGAGCTTGGAAGGTCCGCTTGGCGGGGTGTCCCCCGGTCCGGCGGGTCGCCGCCGGAATGGCGCGATACAACAGTTCGACCAGTTCCGCACTCGTCGTAAAGGGCTGCTTCGCCCGCTGCCGGACGATTTCCGACGCAATCTTTCCCGCGAACCGTTCTTCACCGTAGGTGCTGAGGATCCGGGCCAGGTCACCGTGGCTGTATGTATTGAGTACCTCTGCCGCCGTGATCCCCGTAGTCGGATCCATCCGCATGTCGAGCGGCGCATCGATGGAGTAGGCGAAACCGCGATCGGACTCGTCGAGTTGCATCGACGACACCCCCAGGTCGAACAGGATGCCGTGAACTGAATCTCGAGGAGGAAGTCCCGCTTCGAGGAGTGCATTCTCGATGCCGTCATACCGAGTGTGGACGAAGGTCACGCGGTCCCCGAACGGGGCCAACCGAGCCCCGGCGATCTCGAGGGCGTGCGGATCCCGGTCGAGGGCCACGAGCTTCAGCCGAGGGTACGTCCGGAGAAAATTCTCGGAATGCCCACCGAGGCCGAGGGTGGCGTCGATCATGACGGCTCCCCCACCCTCCGGGTCGTGCAGAGTGAGCGCGGGGCCGAGGAGTTCGACTGCTCGGTGCAGCAGGACGGGGATATGGCCGAAGCCATCGGCGGGCGAGGATTCTTCCCCCTCGTGATCCACCATGATCCCTCCGGCTCCTGCTTCTGTGGTGCGGGTGGACATGTCCGAAGCCGGAGTCCACATGTCGAACTTCTCTTCTCGGCCGGTTGCCGGTGCGAATGCTTCGAGGTCCCTGCCCGAAATGAAAACCTGGCGCTGGGGAAGTGCGTCAGGGTTCCGTCGGACAGAGGCCTCGCTGCATTCGCGTGCGTGCGGTCATGCTCAGACGATCTCGCCGAGCGCGACTCCCGTTGCCTGCGAGTAGTTCTCCTCGTTCTCCTCGACGTAGGTCTGCCATGCCTGCGCATCCCAGATCTCGAGGAAATCGACCGAACCGATCACTACGCAATCCTTGGAGAGACCTGCGTAGCGACGGTGATCTGCCGAGAGGGTGATGCGCCCCTGGGCATCTGCATGCTGCTCATCGGTGCCGGCAGCGAGACCGCGCACGAAAGCTCGCGCTTCCGGATCGCTTCTCGACGCTGCCGCGGCCTTGCGCGCGAGCGCGGTGAACTCTTCCCGGGGATACACCGCGAGGCTGTGATCCTGACCCTTGGTGACCATCAACCCTCCCGCCAGTGCATCCCGGAACTTTGCGGGCAACGTCAGCCGCCCTTTGTCGTCGAGCTTCGGCGTGTAGGTACCGAGAAACACTCGACACCTCCCACTACGTCCATATCGAACGCCGCATGCCCGGGCGGTTCACCTTCGGCTCCCCGCTGCGCACCACAGTACCCCACTTTCCCCCACTGACAAGGCGGAAGCAGGGGTGTTTCCCTCCTGTTTGCTCGATACTTGCTGGTCAATGCCAATTCGTGAAGGTGGGGGAAAATTCCCACAGTGATCACAAACACGGCCCACTCATGGGACGAACCAGCCAGCGCACGCGGTGAACGCCGCAAAAGGCCAGGTGAGGTGACGACGGCGACGTCCCGGGCAGTCGCGCGTCGATCAGTCCGCACGCAATGGGGGAAAGTGGGGCGAGTAGGGGGCCGGGGATCACACAGAGACATTCACTGAGAGCACCAGCCAGTCGCGGCGGGAGGCGTGGGCGCGTTCACAGCCACAAAAAAGCGTTGGCGGCGTGGCATCGAAATGCCACGCCGCCAACGCCCGAAGTGAGTTCTGCTACTCCTGCTCGAATCTCTTCTTGAAGCGATCTTCCATTCGCGACGAGAACCCGCCACTCTTTCGTCCGCCCCGGGGCTTACCCCGGTCGGACCTCTTGGTCTCGTCGGGCGTGGTCGAGCCGCCACGCGACGACTGTCGGGACTTGTTCTTTCCCCCACCCCACAGGAGGAGGACTCCCGCACCGAACATAACGATGAAGCCGATCAAGCTGATCACCGGGAATCCACCCGGCTTGATCGGCAGGGCGACGCCGGCGATGAGCAGGACCAGCCCCAGGACGAACAGGGCTATGGCCTGAAAACGACGACGACTCGATGCCGCACGCATGCGACCGCCTCGCACAGTGGAGGCGAACTTGGGATCTTCGGCATAGAGAGCGCTCTCGATCTGGTCGAGCATGCGCTGCTCGTGCTCGGAGAGTGGCACGGTACCTCCCCCGGCACTGGAGTGTTGGCCACCGCCTCACGGTGCGAGGCGGTGGGTAACCGACTTTGGCGGCTACCTAGATTTAATAATACGAGCAGTTCGACCCCGGTACCACCTACTCGGTGCACGAGTTCGACACCAACCTTACGGACTCCCGCACCGAACCCTGCTCCGGGCTTTCACTACGTCGCCGACACTGCGGGCGGCCGACCCGGATTCCGGGCGAGACGGGCAGCTACGACGCCCGAAGATCGACGTCTGCACCGCGACCGATGTGGTCTTCCACCGCTTGCAAAAACCGCCCCACCTCGACAAAGAACTCATCCGCCTCGAGATCGGTGAGCGTACGAGACATCCCGGCCTCGATCGCGGCACGAGTGGCGGAGTGCCCAGCGAAATAGTCGGCCCAAGCGCCGAAGTCGCTCGCGGCGTCTGCCATGAGAACCCAAGCGTTACGCGTTCGTGTCCGTCGACCTCCCGGCGAGGACCCCTCGACAGCGGCGAGCACGGCACCGGCGCCGCGCAGTGCGGCGAGATACGCGCTGTGAAAACGATCCGCAGGCGAGTCGGCGCCGACCGACTGCGACAGAAGAGCGTCAGCCCGGTCGAGCAGGGAGGCGGCGCGCCGAGATGCCGGAGCACGCACCTCCCCCGGTCGCCGCGAGGGCCCAGAGGTCGGTCCTGAAACCGAGTTGTTCCTCACTTCGAACACCTCCACAACCCCGGTGTGTCCACCCCGCCGGGCGTAGTCCTGTCGTGAGCCGGGGTCCCGGCGATGCTCGCTTCCCTCGAGCATCGCCGGATCCCCGCTATCGAACATCCGTTCGACCTATTCAATATAGCTGGACCCACCGACACGTCGTCAAGAGAAAGGTGAGACCGGTCGACACGAACGCTGACCAGATACCGCTCGTGGTCGAACTCTCGGCTGCCGAGTTCCGCGACCGCCTCCAGGAGGCCCTCGCGATCTATGTCGCCGCCATGGGCTATCCCCGCGGCACGGAATACCACCGCGCGCCGATGTGGACCGAACATGTGCAGCGATCGGGGTGGAGCGGTGTCGGCGCCGTGGTCCCGGCCGATCCGTCCGCCGAATCCGATGCGACTCACCGCCTCGTGGCCGTGGCCTACGGCTACCGCGGAGCCCCCGAACAGTGGTGGCACCAGCAGGTCCGCACCGGTTTGCGGCACACCGGCTGGACCCGGGACCGGATCGACACAATTCTCGACGACTATTTCGAACTGACCGAACTCCACGTCCATCCCGACGCCCAGGGACACGGTCTCGGCGAAACACTCCTTCTCCGATTGCTCGACCGCCGACCCGAACGCGGCGTGTTGTTGTCCACCCCCGAGGTCGCGGACGAGAACAATCGAGCGTGGCGGCTCTACCGTCGGCTCGGATTCCGGGATGTACTGCGCCACTTCCGGTTCGCAGGCGACAACCGTCCCTTCGCGGTCCTCGGCCGTAGCCTTCCACTGGAAAGCCTTTCCACCGAGAAGCCTTCCTCCGGAGAAGAACCGTTAACCTGACCCGATGATCGATGCGGTGGTAGTCGGGTCGGGACACAACGCCCTGGTGTCGGCGTGCTACCTGGCTCGAACGGGATGGTCGGTCGAGGTGATCGAACGCGACACCGTACCGGGCGGAGCGGTCTCGACAGTGGAACGGTTTCCAGGTCACCGCGTCGACCGCGGATCCTCCGCGCACATCATGATCCGTCACACCGGCATCGTCGAAGAACTGGGCCTGCAGGCGCACGGTCTGCGCTACCTGGATTGCGATCCGTGGGCGTTCGCCCCGGCACCTGCGGGTACCGACCGGCCCGGCATCGTGTTCCGGCGCAGCCTCGACGCGACCTGCCTGTCCATCCAGGAATCCTGCGGACCGGCCGAGGCCGACGCGTATCGGCGGTTCGTCGACGTGTGGGGGCCGCGCAGCGCCCGCGTGATGCGGGCCTTCACCAGGCCGCCGACCGCCCCCGCGCTGTTGTCGTCGTTCTGGGGTCTCGATACGGGGGGCGGCGGCAGCGACCTGTCGCGGCAGTTCCTCGCGTCGGGGGACGCCCTGCTGGACGAATTCTTCGACGACGAACGGCTCAAGGCCGCACTCGCATGGTTCGGCGCCCAGTCCGGGCCGCCGATGTCCGAGCCGGGCACCGCCCCGATGGTGGGATTCGCGGCACTGATGCACACCCTTCCGCCCGGCCGTGCCGTCGGTGGCAGCGGCGCCTTGACGGCGGCCCTGGCGTCGCGGTTGCAGGCCGACTCCGGCGTGCTTTCCTTGGGTGAGAAGGTCGTCGCGCTGCGCCGGGACGGGACCTCCTGGATCACCCGGACATCGGCGGGGCGGGAAATACGATCGCGGACCGTCATTGCCGGGTGCCACGTGCTCACTACGCTCGATCTCCTCGAAGCAGGCGGCTACGACAAGCAGATCCTCGATAGCTGGCGCCGGCGGATCCGCGTCGGACCGGGCATCGGGATGGTGGTACGGCTGGCGACCGACGCCCTGCCGTCCTATCCGAGCGCCCCTGACACCTCGGTGACCAGCGGATTGCAGCTCCTCGTGTCCGATCGCGCGCACCTGCGCCTCGCCCACGGCGCCGCGCTCGCAGGGGAACTCCCGCCGCGGCCGGCGGTGCTGGGGATGAGCTTCAGTGGCCTCGATCCCACGATCGCGCCCGCGGGTCGGCATCAGATCACCCTGTGGTCGCAGTGGCAGCCCTACCGGCTCAGCGGGGGCCGTCGGTGGAGCGACCTGGCAAAGGCCGAGGCCGAGCGCATCGTCGACGAGATCGACGCACTCGCCCCCGGTGTCCGGGCGTCGATCCTGGACCGTCATGTGCAGTCACCGCAGGACCTCGAGGAGGAGATGGGGCTGATCGGGGGCAACGTGATGCACGTCGAGATGTCGCTCGACCAGATGATGATGTGGCGGCCCCTTCCCGAACTGTCCGGGCACCGGGTCCCCGGAGCCGAACGCCTGTACCTCACCGGCGCCTCGACGCATCCGGGCGGTGGGGTGTCCGGTGCCAGCGGGCGCAGCGCCGCACACGTCGCGCTCCACGACGCACGCCGCGCCTCCAGAACCGCGCGACTGCGCCGCCTGTGGCCGGGGACGTGACCGCGCGCATCCCCGCCCTGACGGCCGCAGCAGCGATCGCGGCGCAGATTGTCTACCCTCTGGTGCGCGGTGACCTCCGTGACGCGGTGACGGTCTGCGTCGTGCTCCTGCTCGCCGCGGCGAGCATCACGCATGCCGCCCTCACCCGCGGTCCGCGCTGGTCCGCGGCTCTGGTTCTGGTGACAGCGGGTGTCGGCCTGCTCTCGGAGGTCGTCGGGACGTCAACCGGCGTGCCCTACGGCTGCTACGACTACAGCGTCGACCGACTCGGTCCCGCACTCGCCGGTGTCCCCCTCGTGGTGCCGTTCGCCTGGACAGCGGGCTTCTATCCGGTGTGGTGCGTCGCCTCCCTCCTGGCGGGGGGCAGATATCGGCACCTGATTCGGATGGTCCTCACCACGGTCGGCGTCGTGGGATGGGATCTGTATCTCGACCCCCAGATGGTCGCGGACGGTCAGTGGACTTGGTGCGTCACCGATGCGGGTCTTCCCGGTGTCGAGCACATTCCGGTGACCAACTACGTCGGATGGTGTGTGGTGGCTGCCAGCATGGCTGCGGCGATGGAATGGTTCGACCACCGCATGTCCGATACCGCCGCACCGCACGGAACGCCGCCACACAGGGACGGTGTCCCGATCGCGTTGTTCCTATGGACCTGGCTGGGTTCGGCGCTGGCCCACGCAGTGTTTCTCGACGGACCCGGACTCCGATTCTCCGCGATCTACGGGTGGATCACGATGGGAGTTCTCGGGATTCCCCTCCTGATCGTCCTCGTGCGGTCGCGGGTCCGGCGACCCGAGATCCCCGACACGCCCCCTCGCGCCTGACACCGGTTCACTCCCCTGGCACGATACGACTGTGCAGCCGCCCTCACTCCCTGCCCCGAACATCACCCGCGCGCGGAGCCGGGCCCTCTCCCTGACGGCCCTGGTACTCCTGATCGTCCCGTTGCTCGCCGGCTGTCTGCGCGTCCAGGTGTCGATGGGAGTGTCCGCCGACGACCGGGTCTCCGGTCAGATCGTGGCTGCGGCCGTACCCGCAGACGATCAGGACAAGGGTCCGCAGCTCACCCCGCCCGATGCGCTGTCGGGCAAGATTCGCGTACAGGAGTACAAGAAGGACGGGTACGTCGGCACCCAGGCGTTCTTCAGCGATCTCACGTTCGGTGACGTACAGCAACTCGGCTCGATGTCCGAACAGGCCGCCGGCAGCTTCCAGATTTCGCTGCGCCGGACCGGCGACCTCGTGACCCTGGAAGGCAAGGCCGATCTCAGCTCGGTTCCCGCCCAGGGCACCGATGTGCAGTTCACTATCGCCTTCCCGGCCCGGGTGGCCACGACCAACGGCACGCGGGAGGGTGACTCCATCGTGTCGTGGAAACTGCCTGCGGGTGACACGTCGACGATCCGCGCCGAGGTGCGCTACTCCGACCCGAGCACCCGGAGCTTCGCGGGCTGGGCGGGGATCATGGCCGGGGTGACGCTCGGCGTGGCCGTGATCGTGGGGGCTTTGGCATGGCTGGCCCGCAACAGGGAGCCGGCCGTAGGCAGTGGACGCCGGAAGGACTCGTCGACGGTGTGACGCCTGCGCCGATCGTGCAGCTGGTCCGCACCGGTTCGGTGCTGTCGGTGGCCGGTATGGCCGTCGCCGCCGTCAATCTGTGCAGGGCCCCGCGTCTGCGGGTGCCGCGCCGCACCGTCACCGAACCGGTCACGGTCTGCATCCCTGCCCGCAACGAGGTCCGGCGACTGCCCGCCCTCATCGAAGATCTGGCCGGTCAGCGCGGCATCCACGATCTCCGAGTGCTCGTGTTCGACGACGCCTCGACCGATGACACGGCCGAGGCAGCCGAGGCTGCGTGCGCCGACGACTCGCGGTTCACCGTCGTCAGGAGCACCGAGGAGCCGCTTCCCGGGTGGGTGGGGAAGCCCGCCGCCTGCCACCGCGCCTACGATCGCGCCCAAGCCCTCCATCCCCGCCGCGACGGACTGCTGGTGTTCCTCGATGCCGACGTGCGGTTGCAGCCGGGCGCGCTGGCCGCGGCGTGTTCCGCGCTTCGCCAGTGCGGGGCCGGGTTGATCTGCCCCTGGCCGTTCCAGGAGTCCGGGTCGATCGCCGAAACCGCCGTCCAGCCGCTTCTGGCCTGGTCGTGGGCGGCCTCACTACCCGTGCGACTCGGCAATCGTTCGCTGCGCCCGTCCATGGCCGTCGCCTGTGGACAGTTCATGGTCTTCGACTCCGCGGCGTACCGCCGGGCGGGTGGGCACGGCGCGGTGGTGAACAGTCTCACCGAGGATCTCGACATTGCCCGACTGCTGCGACGCCGCGGAGTTTCCACCCACGTTGTCGTCGCAGGCGGCGCCGCGACCTGCCGGATGTACGAGAACGCCACTGCGCTCCGCAGTGGATACGACCGCTGGCTGTGGACGGCCTTCGGCTCGAGGCCGGGGGCTGTGGCAGCCGTCGGTGCGGTCGGTCTGGCCTATCTTGTGCCGCCGGTGGCGCTCGCGCTGGGCAGTGGACGGGTGCGCCGATGGGGTGCAGTGGGGTATTTCGCTGCCGTGACGTCGAGACTGTGCGCACGAACGCTCGAGCGTGGCGCGTCGCCGACCGCCACGGACGTGGCCGGGGCGGTGACCCACCCGCTCTCGGTCGCGGCGACCGCAGCACTGATCATCTCGTCACACCTCGCCCACCACCGTGGACGAACCCGCTGGAAGGGGCGTGCCCTCAGCTGACGCGGGCCGGAGTGACCGGCCGAGGGTCGGTTCGCGATCCGACCTTGTCCCCCAGCCTCGCCAGCACCTCACTGGTCGCCCGGGCGAAGTTCAACGTGATGAAGTGCAGGCCGGGCGCACCCTCCGCGATGAGCCGCTCAGCCATCTCGGTGGCCACATCGATGCCGATCTCACGGACAGCGGCCCGATTCTCCTCGGGGCCGTCACCAGCCGCCCGGCTCAACCGGCGTTCCAGGGCGACCGGAAGCCGGGACCCCGACAGCTCCATCACGCGCTGCACCGACCGCAGGGACGTGATGGGCATGATCTCGGGAATGATCGGCTTCTCACCCTGCTCGGCGTCGAAGGCCGCGACCCGGTCCCGAAGGCGCAGGTAGTCGTCGATGTCGAAGAACATCTGCGTGATGGAGTACTCCGCGCCGGCCCGAAGTTTCGCGACCAGGTACCGGGTGTCGTGGTCGAGGTCCGGCGCCCGGTAGTGACCTTCCGGGAACGACGCGACGCCGACATGGAAGTCACCGAGCTCACGCACGAGCCGGACCAGTTCCTCGGCGTACTCGACACCCTCCGGATGCTTCTTCCACTCGCCCAGCGGATCGCCCGGTGGGTCACCACGAAGGACGAGAATGTTGCTGATTCCGCGGTCTGCGTAGGCGCCGACCATCGACCGGAGTTCGTCGACGCTGTGCGACACCGCGGTGAGATGCGCCACGGGCAGGAGCGTCGTCTCCTCGGCGAGCTGACCGGTGACACGTACGGTGCGGTCACGGGTGGAGCCACCGGCGCCATAGGTCATGGACACGAAGGCCGGTCCCAGACGTTCGAACTCCCGCACCGCGCGCCACAGGCGGGCCTCGGCGGCCTCGTCCCGCGGGGGCGAGAATTCGACGGAGAAGGGCACCCGACCGTCACGGCACGACCGGATGCGGTCGACGATGGAGGGAGTGCGGGTCACCCAGCCTTCGCTGGCCCGCCCCCTGACGGAATCGAATGTCACCCGACAAGCATAGGTACAGCCGCGCCGGGTGTGCCCACCGCGTCGCCGATCCTCTTCGATCGCGGGAGCGGGGCATTCGTGGGAAACAGGGCATCGGGTCCTACCGGGCGACGCCCACTATGGTGGTGACGAGGCCTGCTGCCGTCACCGGTGCGCACGCGGAACGTCGATCTGGGAGGCAACACTGTCCGTCGAAACGCGCCCCTCCGCTCTGGCGGCCGGGGTCGAGAATGCGCTTCGAGAGTTCTTCGCCGGCCGGACGGAGTTGGTCGACGCCGTGGGCGGCGGCTACCGCGACGCCGTGACCACGCTGGAGAACTTCGTCCTCCGCGGCGGAAAGCGAGTACGCCCGGCCTTCGCGTGGACCGGGTGGATCGGCGCGGGCGGTGACCCGCAGGGTCCCGACGCCGGGCCGGTGCTGCGCGCCTGCTCAGCCCTCGAGCTGGTCCAAGCCTGCGCCCTGGTTCACGACGACATCATCGACGCCTCCACCACGCGACGCGGGTTCCCCACCGTCCACGTCCAGTTCGAGGAACGCCACCGCGCCGGTTCTTGGAGCGGCGAGTCTCCGCACTTCGGGGAGGCTGTCGCCATCCTGCTCGGCGACCTCGCATTGGCCTGGGCGGACGACATGATCCGCGAATCCGGTATCGGCCCGGACGCCGCCGCGCGCATCTCCCCCGTCTGGTCCGCGATGCGCACCGAGGTTCTCGGTGGCCAGTTTCTGGACATCAGCAACGAGGCCCGGGCCGACGAGTCGATCGACGCGGCGATGCGGGTCAACCGGTACAAGACCGCGGCGTACACCATCGAGCGGCCACTGCATCTCGGTGCCGCACTCGCCGGTGCCGGCGAGAACCTCGTGTCGGCCTACCGAAGATTCGGTACGGACATCGGGATCGCATTCCAGCTGCGGGACGATCTCCTCGGCGTGTTCGGTGACCCGGCCGTGACCGGAAAGCCGTCGGGTGACGATCTGCGGGCGGGGAAACGCACCGTGCTGTTCGCGCTGGCCCTTCAGCGCGCCGACCGCGATGATCCCGGGGCGGCCGCAGCGCTACGCGGGAGCATCGGCACCGACCTGTCCGACGCGGACGTGGATACGCTCCGCGAGACGATCACCTCGCTCGGCGCGGTCGACGACGTCGAGAAACGAATCGAGGAACTCGTCGACTCCGCGCTGACGACCCTGACGGCAAGCACCGCGACGCCGGAGGCGAAACAACACCTCACCGACATGGCGGTCGCGGCGACGCGGCGCAACTCCTGACGGCACCCCGATGGCACGCACGCTCCGCACCGTTCCGGGCCCCACCGATCACGTCGTCGTCGTCGGCGCCGGTCTCGCGGGCCTGTCGGCGGCTCTTCACCTCAGGGGGTCGGGCCGGCGGGTCACCGTCCTCGAACGGGATCCACTGCCGGGCGGCCGGGTGGGCACCTACCGCGGTCCCGGCTACGACATCGACAACGGCGCAACCGTGCTCACCATGCCCGAACTGGTCCGTGAAGCCCTCGCTGCGGTCGGAGCGGATTTCACCTCGACCCGGCCCGCCCTGATTCTCGAGAAACTGTCCCCGGCCTATCACGCGCGCTTCACCGACGGTTCCTCGCTCGACGTCCACTCGGACCCGGCGGCGATGGTCGCCGAGATCACCCGGGTGTGCGGACCCGCGGAATCCGATCGCTACCTGAAGCTACGACGCTGGCTCGGTCGCATCTTCGACGCCGAGTACTCCCGTTTCATGGACGCGAACTTCGACTCGCCTCTCGACCTCGTGTCGAGCAGGGCGGCCGCGGCGGATCTCGTCCGGCTCACTGCCCTGGGCGGGTTCGGCCGGCTCGGTTCCCGGGTCGATCGCACGATCACCGATCCGCGGCTACGCCGGATCTTCACCTTCCAGGCCCTGTACGCCGGGGTTGCGCCCGCCGATGCGCTCGCGGTGTACGGCGCCATCGCCCACATGGACACCTCATTGGGCGTCTACTTCCCGCAGGGCGGCATGCGCTCCATTGCTCGCGCACTCGCCGACGCATTCACCACGGCGGGCGGCGACCTCCGGCTCGACACAACGGTCACGCGGGTCGAAACGTCCGATGGCCGTGTGCGCGCCCTCCACACCGCGTCCGGTGAACGCGTCGGATGCGACGCCGTGGTCCTCACCCCGGACACCGCGGTCGTCGACGAACTGCTCCGGCCGGTCGCCCGGAGGATCCCCCGCCGCGTAAGGGTGTCACCGTCCGCGGTGGTCCTCCACGGCACGATCCCCACCGCGGTGACCTCCCGGTGGGCGGCGCAGCGTCACCACACCATCGACTTCGGCGCCGCGTGGGAGCGAACCTTCGCGGAGATCACCGCACGAGCCGGCCGCGGTCGCCTCATGACGGACCCCTCCCTGCTGATCACCCGGCCCGCGCTGTCCGACCCGAGCCTCCTCGTGGACCGCTCGGATGTTCCGTCCGAGCCGCTGTCGGTCCTGGCGCCCTGCCCCAATCTGCACAGTGCCCCGCTCGAGTGGTCGTCGCTGACCGGCCCCTACACGCGCGAACTTCTGCGGGTGCTCGAGGACCGCGGATACACGGGCATCGCCGCGCAGTTCGAGATCGACCACGTCGATACGCCGCTGACCTGGCTGAACAAGGGCATGAGCGCGGGCAGCCCGTTCGCGGCAGCACACGTCTTCCGCCAGACAGGCCCCTTCCGGCGCCCGAATCTGGTGCCGGGCGTCGACAACGCCGTCCTCGCCGGTTCCGGCACGGTCCCCGGTGTCGGTGTACCGACCGTCCTGCTGTCGGGGAAGCTCGCCGCGCGCCGCATCACCGGTGCGCAGGAGCCCGAAAGGCAGATATATGAGCGAGGCGTGGCAATAAGTGGTGTCGGGAGCAATTAAACTAGGCGCGACCATGTGGTGCGCGCGATGATCGGTGCACCGATCGCAACCGAACTCACCTCGGGGGAGGAATCTGCACCCATGACGTCCTCTGCCCCGCAGGCGACCGTCGCCCCTGCGACGACACCGCCGCACCGTTCGTGGCCTCAGACCACGGCCGACTTCCTCCGCAGCCAGGCGGGACATGCGGCGATCCTGGGTTTCGCCGGCGCGATCATGATCACGTTCGGTGGTTTCGGTGCGGGTAGCGTCCGCCGCGAGGATCCCCTGCTCGAGGCGATGCATCTGTCGTGGCTGCGGTTCGGGCACGGCCAGATACTGTCCACCGCCATCGTCTGGATCGGCGTCATCTCGATGATCGCCGCCTGGGTCCGGTTGGGGCGCGGCACGCTGGCCGGGGATGTCGCTCTGCGGCAGTTGCGCCTGATCGTTCCGATCTGGACGGCGCCCCTGCTGCTGGCGGTGCCGATGTTCAGCCGCGATGCCTACTCGTATCTCGCCCAGGGCGCCCTTCTGCGCGACGGCTTCGATCCCTATGCCGTGGGCCCGGTGGTCAATCCTGGGATTCTGCTCGACAACGTCAGCAACGTGTGGACCACGACGACGGCGCCCTACGGTCCGGTCTTCCTGCTTCTCGGTCAGGGAATCACCGCCCTGACCGGTGACAACGTCATCGCCGGCACCATGCTGCTGCGTCTGACGATGCTGCCGGGGCTCGCTCTCATGATGTGGGCGGTCCCCCACCTCGCACGTCACCTCGGCGGAAACCCGGCCATCGCCCTGTGGCTGGCAGTGCTCAACCCCCTCGTTCTGGTCCATCTCATCGGTGGAGTCCACAACGAGATGCTGATGGTCGGCCTGATGACGGCGGGCATCGCGCTCGTCCTCGAGCGACGCCATCTCGCGGGCATCGGGCTCGTCGCGATTGCGGTGGCGATCAAGGCGACCGCCGGTGCCGCACTCCCCTTCATGGTGTGGATCTGGATGCTGCACGAGAAGGAGAGAGCGGAGGCCGAAGGGCGTACTCCGGCATCGCCGCTGGCACTGTTCGCGAAAACTGCCGGCGCGGGGGTCGCCGTGTTCGTCGTCATCTTCGCCGCAGCGTCGGCGGTGGCCGGGGTCGGACTGGGCTGGATGACGGCCCTGTCGGGTTCGAACAAGATCATCAACTGGTTGTCGTTGCCGACGATCCTTGCCCATGTCGTGACCGTCGGAACGTCTTGGTTCGCGGATCTGCGGCTCGGCGAAATCCTCGCGATCACCCGGCCGATCTGCGCAGCCGCACTCGTCGCGATCGTCCTGACCGTCTGGTGGAAATTCAAGAACACCGAACGGGACGCAATACTCGGAATCCTGATCGTCCTGGTCGCCATCGTCATTCTCTCGCCGGCCGCGCTGCCCTGGTACTACTCCTGGCCCGTCGCCATCGCAGCGGGCTTCGCCCTGTCCACACGCACGCTGATGGTGCTCGTCGGGCTGTCCACTTGGTTGATGCTGGTATTCCAGCCCGACGGCTCGATCGGCCTCTACACCTTCCCCCACGTTGCTCTCGCCACGTTCGCGGCTGTGGTCGCGGCGGTGTCGCTGCGCACGGTCGACCCTCTGCGCTTGCGCGCATCCCGGCCGTCCCCGGAGGTCCCCTCCTCCGGACTCCGACGCGTAGCCGCGTCACCCGGCGTGGAATAGCCGGGCCATGGCGGAGCTGGTGGAGAGCTATCGCTACTGCGGTGCTCTGACAGCGGAGCATGGACGCACGTACCACCTCGCCACCCGGTTACTTCCCAGGCACCGCCGCAACGCGGTTCACGCGCTCTACGCGTTCGCCCGCACCGTCGACGACATCGTCGATGTCGAGATGGGCGGCGTGCGGTCGACCGAAGAGTGTGCAGCAGAACTCGATCGAATCGAATCGATGCTTCGACGGGGATTCGACGACCCGACTGCAATCGACCCCGGAACGGTTCCCGAGCTGGCGCCCGTCCTTCCCGCTTTCCTGGACTCGGTCGCGACCTTCCACATCTCGCCCGAATACTTCTTTGCGTTCCTCGAGTCGATGCGGATGGATATTCCGGATACCCCGTCGCACCGTGCCCGGTACACCACGATGCCGGCACTGCGGGAGTACATGTACGGGTCCGCCGCCGTGATCGGGCTGCAGATGCTGCCCGTGCTCGGCACGATCTGTCCCGCGGACGAGGCGGAGCCCCACGCCGCTGCGCTCGGCGAAGCGTTCCAGCTGACCAATTTCCTCCGGGACGTCGGAGAAGACCTCGACCGGGGACGCGTGTACCTCCCCGCTGACGAGCTGGCAGCTTTCGGTGTCGACACCGACCTGCTGATGTCCAGCCGACGCACCGGAACAACGGATCAGCGCATCGTTCGTGCGCTCGCCCACCTCATCGCGGTCACCCGGGCGGTGTACCGGGATGCGGAGCCGGGAATCGGCATGCTGGACCGCCGGGTACAGCCCGGGATCAGAACGGCCTTCGTGCTGTACTCGAGGATTCTCGACGAAATAGAGCGCAGCGGCTATGCCGTCTTACACCAGCGCGCGACGGTGCCGCGCAGGAACCGGTGGTCCACCGCCATTCCCCAATTCGCCCGGCTCGCGGTTCCCATACGCGGCACGCAGTGAAACGACGCTCAGAAACCCATCGCCTGTGCCCGGCGAACGACCTCTCGAGCCAGATCCCCGTGCAGCGCCTGCACGGGCGTCCCCGGAAGGCTGTCGTCCTCCCGGAAAAGCCACAGCAGAATCTCCTCGTCGCGGAAGCCGCCGTCGTGTAGTACCGCGATGAGGCCGGGCAGCCACTTCAGCGTCTGCCCGTCCTCACCGAAGAACAGTTCCGGAACGCCGAGCACACCGTTGCGGCGAACAGCGATCAGCTGCTCATCCCGTAGAAGCTGCTGCACACGTGTGACGGGTACACCCAGCGACTTCGCCACGTCCACCAGCTGTAGTAGCGAGACGGAAGGGTCCAGGACATCGTCACAGTAAGGGATGGCACTCACTCCCCTAACGTTATCTGGTCGGTTCCGCCGTGGCGCTACCGGTCGGTCCGGCTGGCTACGATTGGAGGGCGCGTGGCCGGACTGCGCGGACATTACGGGGGACGGACACAGTGCACGATGGAGGTCAACGTTTGATCGGCGAACTGCTCGACCGGCGCTATCGGGTGGATGCCCTGATCGCGCGTGGGGGTATGTCCACCGTGTATCGGGGGCTCGACATGCGCCTCGACCGTCCGGTGGCCATCAAAGTGATGGACCCGCAGTTCGCTGCCGACCCTGCCTTCGTCTCCCGCTTCGAGTTCGAAGCCCGTTCGGTGGCCCGGCTGGGGCATCCCTCACTCGTCGCCGTCTACGACCAGGGACACGACCGCGAACACGCCTTTCTCGTGATGGAACTCGTCGATGGGGGAACGCTACGGGAACTGTTGCGCGAGCGCGGGCCGATGCCTCCGCATGCCGTGGCCGCGGTGGCTGGACCGGTTCTCGATGCGCTGGCCGTCGCTCACCGTGCCGGACTCGTGCACAGGGACGTCAAACCGGAGAACATCCTGATTTCCGACGGCGGCGAGGTGAAGATCGCCGACTTCGGTCTGGTGCGCGCCGCAGCAGCGTCGAACACCACGTCCAACAGCGTCATTCTCGGTACCGCCGCATACCTGTCTCCCGAGCAGGTCACGTCCGGGGTCGCGGATACCCGCAGCGACGTCTATTCCACCGGGATCCTGCTGTTCGAGCTTCTCACCGGGCGCACACCGTTTACCGGGGACACCTCCCTTTCCGTTGCGTATCAGCGCATCAACCAGGACGTTCCCCGACCGGGGTCGTACATCGCCGGGGTTCCGCACGAGTTCGACGAACTCGTCGCCGAGGCCACCCACCGGGAACCCTCACACCGTTTCGCCAACGCCGAACAGATGGGAACGGCACTCCGTAGCATCGCGGCGGCGCTCGAGCTGCCCACCTACCGGGTGCCCGCACCCCGCCGCTCGGCCCAGCATCTTGCGGCCGCTGCGAGCGCACCTCCGCTCACCTCGCCGCCGAGCCCGCTCGCCCCACCCACCGCGCACCTTCCCGCTGCTCCTCTCCACGCACCGCTCCCGCAACACAGCGGACAGCCCGGTATCCAGCACACCCGCATCGTGACGGCGGGTACCCCGCGTCCCCCGATGGACGGGCACGGATCGGCCGGCGACGACGAACCTGACGAGGGGTACCGGTATCCGGATTTCGCCGCCGAACGTCAGCGGTCGCGGCGGACGACGATCCTGTGGCTGCTGGTGGTACTGATGCTCGCCCTCGCCGTGGGGTTCGGCGGCTGGTGGATGGGTTCCGGCCGGTACACCGCGGTCCCGGCCATCGACGGGCTGGATCGAGGTGCCGCGGTGTCGGCGATCGAGGCGGCAGGGCTCTCTTCGGAGATTCGCGGCGAGTATTCGGATACAGCCGCCCTCGACACCGTGCTGGGGACGGATCCCCCGGGCGGCTCGCGGATCTCCCGGGACGGCACGGTCGCGCTCGTCGTGTCACTCGGACAGCCGACCGTCCCTCCCCTGCCCGCCGGCGGCGATCGTTCCGAGATCGAGCGGGAGCTTCGGCACCGGACCTTCATGCCCGTCGACGGGGGTCAGGCATTCAGCGCGAAGGTTCCGATCGGTGCGGTGGCCGCGCTCGATCCGGCGCCCGGCACCTCACTCCCCACGGGCTCGCAGGTAAAACTCATCGTCAGCAAGGGCGCTCCCCCCGTCGACATCCCCGACGTGCGGGGAATGTCGGAGGCTGAGGCACGCGCGTCCCTCGAAGCGGTCGGCATCGTGGTACAGGACACTGCCACCGACTTCGACCGGAAGGTCGAGGAAGGCGATGTCATCGCCACCGACCCGAAGGCCGGTACCCAGGTCAGCGCAGGCAGCAGTGTCACCTTGACGGTGTCCAACGCCGTGCGGGTGCCGTCGATGCTCGGACGCACCGTCGGATCCGCTCGCGACGAGCTGACGCGACTGGGACTCGAGGTGAAGGTGCGTCAAGTCACCCACACCGACCGGTCGGTGGTGATCAGCCAGAACCCGGGCGGCGGCGACCTGGTGAAACCCGGGAGCACCGTCACCCTGGTGTCGCTGCCCTGACTCTGTCCGGATCAGCCGCGCAGCATCTCCGCGACGAGGAACGCCAGTTCGAGTGACTGCTGCGTGTTGAGCCTCGGGTCGCAGGCAGTCTCGTACCGGCCCGAGAGATCGAGGTCGGAAATGTCCTGGGCGCCGCCGAGGCACTCGGTGACGTTCTCGCCGGTCAACTCGACATGGATGCCGCCCGGGTAGGTGCCGAGGCCGTTGTGGACCTCGAAGAAACCCTGGACCTCGTCGACGATGCGGTCGAAGTGACGGGTCTTGTAGCCGGTGGACGCCTCGTGCGTGTTGCCGTGCATCGGGTCGCACTGCCAGATGATCTGGTGACCGGTGGCCTGCACCTTTTCGATGATGGGCGGCAGCAGGTCGCGCACCTTGTTGTTGCCCATCCGGGAGATCAGCGTCAGCCGGCCCGGTTTGTTGGTGGGGTCCAGACGCTCGACGTATTCGACGGCCATCTCGGGGGTGGTGCTGGGACCGATCTTCAGTCCGATCGGGTTGGACACCAGTTCCGCGAACGCGATGTGCGCTCCGTCGAGCTGACGGGTGCGGTCACCGATCCATAGGAAGTGGGCCGACAGGTCGTACAGCTTGGGGTGATCGTCGTCGTTGTCCAGACGGAGCATCGCTCGCTCGTAATCGAGGACCAGCGCCTCATGGCTGGCGAAGATCTGCGCCTGATGCAGGCTCGGATCGGTGACGCCGCACGCGTTCATGAACTGCAGGCCACGGTCGATCTCCGCGGCAAGTGCCTCGTAGCGGGCACCCGCGGGTGAGGACGCCACGAACTCACGGTTCCAGTCGTGGACCTTGTGCAGATCGGCCATGCCCGCGCCGGTGAGCGCGCGGACGAGGTTCATCGCTGCACTCGCGTTCGCGTAGGCGCGCACCAGCCGCGACGGGTCGTGGGCGCGCACCGCCTCGTCCGCGACGAGGGAGTTGATCATGTCGCCGCGGTACGACTGCAGTCCCAGTGCGTCCACGTTCGACGACCTCGGCTTCGCGTACTGACCGGCGATGCGCGCAACCTTGACCACGGGCAGGCTCGCGCCGTAGGTGAGGACGACGGCCATCTGCAGCAGCGTGCGAATGTTGCCCTTGATGTGCGGCTCGGTGTTGTCGGCGAAGGTCTCCGCGCAGTCACCGCCCTGGAGGAGGAATGCCTCCCCACGGGCCACCTGCGCCAGCTTCTCCTGCAGCGCGACGACCTCGCTGGCGACCGTGATCGGCGGAACGCTCTCGAGGACGGTCCGCATCGCCGCGGCCTGCCCCTCCGGCCACTGCGGCTGCTGGGCAGCCGGCTTGGCCAGGGCAGCGTCGAGCTGCTCACGCATCACGGAAGGAAGCGGCGGAAGTTCGGGCAAGCGGTCGATCGGCACGTCGACAGTCCAGTTCACCCATACAGGATATTCGCTCGGCAGGACGGATGGCGAGTCAGGTCACCGCAGCGACCGCGCCACCCGCACGGCTTCGAACTTTGCCATGTTGTGCCGGGCGTCGGCCAGTGCGTCGTGTGCGTCTCCCGGTGCAGGTGGAAGGGCTGGACTGCCGTTGTCCTCCCAGTACTGACGGAGCTCTCGGGTGTAGCGGGGCAGCGACTGCGGCAACGCCGTCATGTCTCCCCACAGCTGACACAGGGCGACGTGGTCGTAGGCGGCCACCCACGCCCACAGTTCGGGCACCACGCCGGGTCGGGGAATCAGGAACGTGTACAGGTCGTCGCGGATCCGCGCGCGGCTCTTCCACAAGGGGGACGACGGTTGAGGCAGTTTCGGCAGAACGTTCCGCCGCACCCACTTTCCGGCGCGCGCGGGATCGAACTCGGTGGACACGGCGTAGAATTCACGTCCGTCCTCTGCGACCACCCCGATCGACACCAGGTCGATCGTGCGACCATCCTCGATGAACTCGCAGTCGTAGAAGTAACGCACGCCCGCAGACTATGCCTCATTCGTCGGCGTCGACCGGATCCACCCCTCACTCCTGAAGGAGACCTTGGTGAGCGCTACCCCCGACGGTCGTCGGTCCGCGGGCACTGCCGCGGACCGCTCGGAGGCGCCGCGGACGCCGCCGGGACAACGCGTGGCAGGTGTGTTGATCCGGGTCCTGATCGTCACCGGACTCGTCACCGGCTTCGCGTATAACCTCGTCGGTCTGCCGGGTCTGCGCGACTTCGGTTTCTACTACCGGCTCGACCTGGACGTCTACCGTCTCGGCGGGTCGGTGTTCCTCCACGGGCCCACTCTCTACGGATCGATGCCACCCACGCAGATGGGTAACTTCCTTCCGTTCACCTATCCGCCGCTCGCGGCGGTGGTCTTCAGTCCACTGTCGCTGGTGTCGCTGGAGGCCGCAGGAGTGGTGGTGACCGTGCTGTCCCTTGTCGCCCTGTTCGGCGCACTCCTCGTCACTCTCGACTCCCTCGGAATCGCCCCGCGGACCACCCTGGTGTGGACGGCACTCGGCGGGCTGGCCGTGGCCATGACACTCGAACCGGTGTCGTCCACTCTCGACTATGGGCAGATCAACATCCTGCTGATGGCGTTGGTGGCGTTCGACTGCCTCGCGAAGCGCACACCCCTGCCCCGCGGTGTGTTGATCGGACTGGCCGCCGCCGTGAAGCTGACCCCCGCCGTGTTCGTGCTGTACTTCCTGCTGCGCAGAGACTTTCGCGCGGCAGTGACGACGGCGGCCGCCTTCGTTGCATTCAGCGCGGTGGGCGCGATCGCAACGTGGAGCGACTCGGTCATCTACTGGACCCGGACTCTCTTCGACTCGGGCCGGATCGGCACTCCCGCGTATCCGGCAAATCAGAGCATCACCGGGGTGCTGGCACGTTTCGACGTGAGCGAGTCGTTGCGCACCCCGATCTGGCTGCTGCTCAGTCTCGGGGTTCTCGCCGTCGTGATCGTCGCGATGCTCCGAACGCTCCGCGCCGGAGAGGCCGCGCTCGCGCTCGGGGTGAACGCGGTGCTGGGACTTCTGGTGTCCCCGGTGTCCTGGTCACACCACTGGGTGTGGTCGGTGCCGATCATCCTCACGCTCGGGGTCCTCGCCTACCGGCGACGCAGCATCGCGCTCGGGCTCCTCGCAGTCGCGGGACTGGCCGTCATCAAGGTGGCCGCCCATTGGAAGCTGGGAGTCGGCCGTTGGAGCGGCGTCCACTGGAGTGTGTGGGACCAGTTCCTGGCGTCGTCCTACGTGTGGTGGGGCCTCGCTGTGGTAGCCGTGGCGTTCGTCACCTTCGGCACGGCCGCGCCCCGGCCGGACGGGGACGAACGCCGGACACCGTCCGGCGACGTGTCCGTCCCCGTGTCCTGAGGCGACGCGTCCGTCCCCGTGTCCTGAGGCGACGCGTCCGTCCCCGTGTCCTGAGGCGACGTGTCCGTCCCCGTGTCCTGAGGCGACGTGTCCGTCCCCGTGTCCTGAGGCGACGTGTCCGTCCCCGTGGCCTGAGGCCGTGGCAAGTCAGCTCGCGCGTGTGTCCGGCATCCGAGTGACATCGGTGGCCGGGGCGAGTCCTGCCTCCGGCACCGCAGTCGGGCCGGTCGACGTCGACTTCTTGAGGGTCGCCGCGTAGATGTCGACGTACTCCTGACCGGACAGCTTCATCAGCTTGTACATCACCTCGTCGGTGACGGCCCGCTCGACGAACCGATTGCCGCCCATTCCCTCGAACCGGGAGAAGTCGATCGGCTCCCCGATCCGGACGGTCACCTTCGCGGGACGCCAGAGCCGCGAACCGATCGGGTTGACCTTCGCCGTTCCGATCATGGCCACCGGGATGACCTTCACACCGGACTCGAGCGCCAACCGCGCCAGTCCGGTCTTCCCCTTGTAGAGCCGGCCGTCCGGAGAACGGGTGCCCTCCGGATAGATGCCCAGCAACTTCCCCTGCGACAACACCCGCAGACCGGCATTCAGTGCGTCCTGCGCGGCGTCGGCCCCGGTGCGGTCGATCGGCACCTGCCCGGCGACGGAGAAGAACCAGCGCTGGAAGGCGCCCTTCAGTCCCGTCCCGGTGAAGTACTCACTCTTCGCGAGGAAGGTGATCCTGCGCGAGACACGCAACGGAAGGAAGAACGAATCCAGCACTGCCTGATGGTTACTCGCCAAGATGGCACCACCCTCGGCCGGAATGTTCTCCGTTCCCTCCACCGTGGGCCTACCCAACACCCAGAGAACCGGCCCCAAAAACACGTACTTGAAGAGCCAGTACCACATGGCGTCCCTCCCGTTGCAACCCAAGCTTCGTTCGGGTCGACTCTACTTCGGGTAGGTGAGGGCCGCTACATACGCCCTGGTACCCCGCACAGCATCACACTGCAGGTTTACAGGTGTCGAAGAGGAGTCAACCTACCCGGTCGGGCAGGACGGCCCGGGCGAGCTCCGCGGCACCGATCATGCCCGCTGCCTCACCCAGTTGAGTCGACCGGATTCGTGCCAACGGCCGATGGCCCGCGCCGGTGGTCAATGCAGCGTAGTGCTCGCGTGCCGCGTCGAGAAACAACGGGGACGAGCTTGCCACGCCGCCTGCGATCACGATGAGATCAGGGTCGTACACGTCGCCGATCAGTGCCAGCCCCACCCCGAGCCAGCGCGCGAATTCCCGCATCGTCTGTTGGGCCAGGGGGTCCCCGTCCTGGGCGGCGCCTGCGATCCGCCGTCCCGTCAGCGCACCCGGATCGACGGCGACTTCACGGGCGAGGATGGTCGACGTCGTCGGATCGGCGGCCAGCAGCTCGATCGCAGTGTCGACGAGGGCCGTGCCGCTGCAGTACCGCTCCCAGCACCCGCGCTTCCCACACGCGCACGGACGGCCACCCGGAACGACTTGAATGTGCCCGAGCTCCGGAGCGACACCATGGCTGCCGCGGTAGAGCTGCCCGTCCGCGAGGAGCGCGGCCCCGATGCCCGTCCCGACGGCGAGCATCACCACGTTCCGACCTCCGGCCGCAGCGCCGAAACGGTGCTCGGCCCATGCGGCGGCATTGGCGTCGTGCTCGAGGATCACCGGGAGGCCCAGCCGCTCGCCCAGGTCCCGCCCTACCGGTGCACCCACCCAGGGCAGGTGGGGCGCGAACCGCACCGTGGTGCGGTCCGGGGTGATGAATCCGGCGACCGCCAGCCCGACAGCGGCGATACTGTGTCGCCCCGACAGCTCCCGTACGGCCCGGTCGAGGCCGTTCTCGAGAGCCTTCGCGGACGCCGGTGTCGGCGACTGGAGCGAGTCCAGAACCTCGCCACTCGCATCGACCACCGAGGCACGGATGCTGGTCCCGCCGACGTCGATGCCGATGGTCAGTGGCGAGCTGCCGCCCGTGTCGCTGCCCGCGCCGTTGTTCATGGACATGATTGTGCCCACGCCGGGCCGCCCGCGCGCATGAGATCTGCGGACAGGGCGCCGGCGGTCACTGCTTGATGGTGACCGAAATGGGGACGAACGCCGAGCCGGCGGGATCGCGTGCTGCGTCCTCGGCGCCACCCGGCGGGGGGTCCGGGGCCTGCGGGCCGTCCGGGGTGTCGTGCACACGATGCTCGTCGAGTATCTGCCGGAGAACCGCGATGAGCACGGTCCCCTGATTCGCCAGAAGTGTCACGAGGTCGTGCTGTTCACCGCGAATCAACGCCGCGAGCGCACAGACCGGGCACCACGTGCACCCCGACCACTCGCCGGTGCCCGCCGCCGGATCGTTCGGCCCGTCCTGCGCGTGGGGTGCCGCGGCGCGCTGCAGGATCGGTTCGAGTCGCTCCAGGGCATTTTCGGCCAGCGCCCGCAGTTCCGCGACGAGTTGGGCGTGATCGTCGTTCATACCGGCCACACCTGAGGGTCGGGGGTGAAGCGCACCACGAGGTCGGTGCCGTCCAGTTCCGCGCCTGCAACGACGCATCGGCGTAGGACGGAGGCGAGGCGTATTCGCCGGCGCACCCCTTCGGCACCCACAACCAAATCGTCCTCCACTCGACCCAAGGTGAGAGTCGACGGATTCACGAGCGGCAGATACATCCGCATCGTGTACACAGAATCCACACCGGCCCCCGATTCCAGCCCCACCCGCACTGCAGGGGGGTTTTTCCCCAGCACCGCAACCGCGTCCACGCCGTCGGTATACAACTCCCTGGCGATATCGCCGAGATCGGCCAACCCTACCGGCTCCGTCACCGAACGGGTCACCGTGCGGATCACGGTCGCTCCGACCGACGCGGTGAGCTCGGCGAGCACCCTCTGCTGGAGCGCCCGTCGCCGCGTCAGCCAGGCGACTCCGGGACCATCTCCCTGATAAGTCGAATCGAACTGCGGCAGAAGGTTGTTCACGAGGATGGCATCGACCCGCAGGTCCGAGAGCGCCGCCGCGGCCAAGGTGCGGCGTGTTTCTGTGAGCACCACCCGCTCGGGCGCGGTAACCAGGCGCACAGTGGTTTTCGAGCGGTTCGTCAGCAACGCCCGGACCTCGCCGACGGCGGAGACCACCTGCTCGAGCAACGAGACCAGCATGACCAGCCGCGGATCCGTGCCCACCAGGGCGATCATCCGCCGATGCTGCGGCCACACCCGCTCGATGTAGTCGAGGGTCATCGCAGGAGCGTCGAGCATCCGCAGGGCATCCGCGGTGGGTGGGCAGTCCACGACGACGGTGTCGTACCGCCCGCTGGTGGCGAAGCCGACGACCTCCCGCAAACCCAGCACGTCCTGCACACCCGGCAGCCCCGTCAACTCCTCGGGCTCCAGTGCCGACAGTTGCGCGCCGTGGTCGTGGTTGCCTGCGGCGGCGATCAGTGCCGACACGCTCCTGAAGCGCCTTTCCAGCACGGCGAGAGTGTCCAGTTCGAGCACGTCGAGACTTTCGGCCACCGACACGAGGTCCCGTGCCGACCCGACACCGAGGACGTCGGCGAGTGAATGCGCTTGATCGAGGGAAACGAGAAGTGTCCGACTACCACTGTCCGCAGCCGCCCGCGCCGTCGCGGCAGCGAGTGTGGTCTTACCCACACCGCCCTTGCCAACGAAGAACTGGACCCGTGCGGGACCGCTACCGCCCTCGCTGATCAGCCTTCCACCCGCTTCTTCAGTTCCTTGAGCGCTGTATCGGTGATGGCCTTTTCGGCCTTGCGCTTGAACAGGCCGATCATCGGGATGGTGAGGTCCACGGTCAGTTCGTAGGTGACGGTGGTACTGCCGCCCGATTCTTCCTCGAGCACATACGAACCGAATTGCGCCTTCTGTATCTCGCCCGACTCGAGCTCCCAGCTCACGGCCTTGCCGTCCGGCGCCCATTGGTAGCGGAGCACATAGGTGTCCTTGACCATTCCCGCATCGAGGACGAAGCGCACCCGATCGGCCCTGCCGTTCGGCCCCGGGTCCAGTACCTCCACGGATTTCGCTGCCGTCACCCACGCCGGATACGCGTCGAAGTCGGCGATCACATCCATCACCCGGGCGGCCGGCGCCTCGATACTGATCGACCTCTTGGTCCTCTCGGGCATGGACTGAACGCTTCCTTTCGCGTGTGCGAACCCGCGCGCCGATGGCCGGGCCACACTGTTACCTGGTTCCGTGACTGTGTCGTGCCCGACTATCACACACGATTCCTGTGCTCGGACACAATGCTGACGGCGCCCCTGGGAAAGGGCGCCAGGTCAGGATGGTGGTTCCCCGGGTGCGCGACCCGCTTCCAGTTCCTTCTTGACCTCGAAGGACATCACTTTCCCCTCGACACGGCGGCGACGGTTCAGTGCGGCCAGGTCGGGTGAACCGTCGCCCTCGCTCCGGGCCGGTTCGGCATGCAGGAAGTAGTGGACGATCACCCCGTCGAGCACCGGTTCGAGCCACACCTCCATCGTTCCGGTGAGGGACCCGGCCACGACCCACCGGATCCCCTTGTCGGCACGGTCCTCGCGGACGGACAGAGTGAGGTCGGGCCACCACCGTCGCCAGCGGGTGGGCGGGGCAATCGCCGCCGCTACCTGCGCGGGTGGCGCCGCAACGAACGTCTGGTCTGCGACCTGAATACTGCTCACAGCGACTAGCTTCACACACTGCCGCGCCACGATCGCCGCGTGGTCGCTCCGGTGGCCGAGAGCAGGCTCTGAGCAGGGGTCCGTCGGGCTGGGACAGCGAGGTGCAGGCGAAGGTCTAAAGTTGGGCCAGACAATCCTACTCGTCAGTATCTTTCAGCGTCGGAGGTTTTTCGTGCCCGAGTTCAGCGCGCCACAGTCGTTCACGATCGCGGAGGACGCGTCCGCGGTCGACTCGGTGTTCGCCCACGCAGCGGCCCGTCCGGCGCTGGTCGTGTACAAGCGGAAGGTCGCGGGAAGCTGGACCGATGTCACGGCCGCAGATTTCGCGGCACAGGTCACCGCGGTCGCGAAGGGCCTTGTCGCCCTGGGCGTCCAGCAGGGTGATCGGGTCGCGTTGATGTCCGCCACCCGGTACGAGTGGCCGCTCCTCGACTTCGCCATCTGGTCCGCCGGCGGCGTTACCGTCCCGATCTACGAAACATCCTCGGCGGAGCAGGTCCGCTGGATCCTCGGCGATTCCGAAGCCACCCAGTTGATCGTCGAGAACGCCACGCATGCGGCAACCGTGAAGGAGGTCGCCGCCGAGGCATCGGCGCTGCGTGGGGTCTACCAGATCGAGGCGGCCGGCGGTGAGCGCGGCGTCGTCGACGAACTGACCACGCTCGGCATCGACGTCCCGGACGCGGAGATCGAGGCCCGGGTCGCGGCTCTGAAGTCGAGCGACCCCGCGACTCTCATATACACCTCCGGTACCACCGGTCGCCCCAAAGGCTGCCAGCTGACGCACTCGAATCTGATCGCCGAGTCGAAGGGCATCCTCGACTCGAGCCTCGGCACCCTGCTGAAGTCCCCCGGTGTGAGCACGCTGATGTTCCTCCCGATGGCGCACGTACTCGCGCGGGCCGTGAGCATCGCATCGTTCGACGCCGGTGCTGCGCTCGGACACACGAGCGACATCCCGAACCTGGTCCCCACTTTCGGCGAGTTCCGCCCCGACTTCATCCTGTCGGTGCCCCGTGTCTTCGAGAAGGTGTACAACAGTGCCCGCGCCAAGGCCCACGGCGAGGGCAAGGGCAAGATTTTCGACGCGGCCGCCGAGACGGCCATCGCCTTGAGCGAAGCTCAGGACAAGGGCGGGCCGGGACTGGTCCTCAAGGCCAAGCATGCACTGTTCGACAAGCTGGTGTTCTCGAAACTACGCGCGGCGCTGGGCGGAAAGTGTCAGCTGGCGATCTCGGGCGGCGCACCCCTCGGCGCCCGGCTCGGTCACTTCTTCCGCGGCATCGGCATCACGATCTACGAGGGCTACGGTCTCACCGAGACCTCAGCGGCATTCGCAGTCAACACGATCGGCGAACAGAAGGTCGGTTCGGTCGGCAAACCCCTCGCAGGAAACTCGGTCCGCATCGCGGACGACGGCGAGATCCTGCTGTCGGGACCGGTGGTGTTCCACGGATACTGGCGCAACGAGGCCGCCACGTCCGAGGCACTCGACAACGGCTGGTTCCACACCGGCGACCTCGGGTCGGTCGATTCGGACGGTTTTATCACGATCACCGGCCGCAAGAAAGAGATCATCGTCACGGCCGGTGGAAAGAACGTGTCCCCCGCGCAGCTCGAGGATCACCTTCGCGCGCACCCGCTCATCAGCCAGGCCATCGTCGTCGGCGACCAGAAGCCGTTCATCGGCGCTCTGATCACGATCGACGCCGACGCCCTCCCCGCGTGGAACGAGCGCAACGGCAAGCCCGCCGAGACCAAGGTCGGCGATCTGCTCGCCGACGCCGATCTCACGGCCGAGATCGACGAGGCGGTCGCCGAAGCCAACAAACTCGTCTCGCACGCGGAGGCGATCAAGAAGTTCCGTGTCCTGCCCGTCGACTTCACCGAGGAGACAGGGGAACTCACGCCCACGATGAAGCTCAAGCGGAACGTCGTGCACGAGAGCTTCTCCGAGGAGATCGCCGCCATTTACGCCAAGTAGTCCCCTCCGGCTCGTGAGTACTTCTCAACCGCCCGCGGTTGAGAAGTACTCACGAGCGGTCACGCAAGCAGTGCCCGCAGCTGGGCGGCGAGTACGTCCCATCGCCACTCCGCCTTGACCCATTCGCGTCCGGCCGCACCCATGGCGGCCGCGCGATCGCGGTCGGCGAGAACCGCAATCACCGAACGGGCCACCTCGTTCACCGACGTGCCGTCGACGACGAGCCCGGTCTCGTTCTGGCGCACCGTTTCCGGTGCACCACCCGACTGTCCCGCGACCACGGGGACTCCACTGGCGGATGCTTCGAGAAACACGATCCCCAGGCCTTCCACGTCCAGTCCCGCGCCCCGTGTGCGGCACGGCATGGCGAACACGTCGGCGATCGTATGGTGTGCCGCCAGTTCGGCCGACGGGACCGTTCCGGTGAACACCACGTGGTCCTCCATACCCACCGCCCGGGCTATGGACCGGAGGCGGTCCTCGTAGGGCCCGCCGCCGACGATTACGAGTACCGCACCGTCGATGTGCTCACGGATGGCCGGAAGGGCCCGGATGAGAACGTCCTGCCCCTTGCGCGGCACCAGACGCGACAGGCACAGGACAGTCGGCCGCTCCCCCAGCCCGTACCGGGCCCGCAATTCCGTGCGAGCGCCGCTGTCGGGCGCAAACCGTTCCGTGTCGACCCCCGGCGGCACGTGCTCGAGCGCGGCGCCCGCACCGAATGCGGACGCGAAGCGGCCACGGGTGTAGCGGCTCACGTAGGTGACGACGTCCGTCTGCTCACCGATCTGCCGCAACGCCTGCCGCGCGGCGGGCAGCATCGACCAGCCCACTTCGTGCCCGTGCGTGCTGGCGATGACGCGCTGCGCGCCAGCACGGCGAAGCGTCGGAGCGAGCAAGGCGAGTGGCGCGGCGGCCCCGAACCACACATTCGCGCACCCGTACTCCTCGATCAGCCGCGCGGCGCGCCGGGCCACGAACGGTGTCGGCACCATCAGCGTGGTGGGATGGCGTACCACCGGAAAGGGCTGTCGTGCATCGAAGGTGACATGCGAGTCGCCCCGCCACCGCGGGGCATACACCACCAAGTCGTCCGCCGGAAAGTGCTTGGCGAAGGTGTGCAGGTACGACTGGATACCACCCGGGCGGGGCGGAAAATCGTTCGTCACCAACAGGGTTCGACGCATGTGACCACCGTAGGCGGTTGACCAGGCGCTGGGCGACGCAGGGTCACCCCAGTCGGGCGCCCACCCAGTCGGCCCACTCGTCCCGGAATTGATCGGCATCGACGTCGAGGACCTCGGCCAGTGTGTCGTCGACCTGCACGGGGTCACTCTCCCCGACAGCCAACGCACGATACAGCTGCGTCACGTTCGATTCACCGAATTCCTCTGCCACGAACGCGTTGAGGGACCACGCCGTCTCGTAGGCGATGGACCCGCGCTCACCTGCCGCAGAGAAGTCCTCGTCACGGGGGAACTCCTGCGGTGCGCCTTCCTCGTCCACCAGCGCCGTGAGCGCGGGTGCGATCCGGCGTTTCTCCTCGTCGGAACCGCGGTATGCCGCGTACTCCGCGTACCCTTCGAGCACCCACATCGGCGAGTGATCGACCGTGTCGGCCCGCGCCGCCACATGGGTCAGTTCGTGCCGCAGGATCGCCCGGCGCGTCACCTCGGTGAGGCGCTCCGCCGACGCCGGGCTGAACACGATTCGCTGGCCGCTCACCGCTGCTGCCTCCGGGTCGACGGCATCCGAGATCGCGACGGCGGCAATGTCACGTCCGTCGTGATCCGGGCCGACCAGCGCCGTGAACTCGTCTTGCGACGCCGCCACCCACACGAGCGTCCTGCCCGCCCAGTCCGGCCCCCACAATTGCGTGACGTTGACCACCGCAGACGGGAGTTCTTCGGCCAGCCGGTCCACCATTGCGGCGTTGTCGGGGTGCCCCAGCACCACCGACGTCAGTCCGTCGCCTGTGTCCACGCGGCGCGACACCACGGGGCCGAAATCCCACGGCCCACGCCAAGTCCGATGATCCCCGTCCACTGTGGCGTTGTCGCTCACCAGGGTCCAACGATCACCGCGCCGGGCGACGACCAGTGACACAGGTTTACGGGTGGAAAGCACGTCGACGTCCGCGATCGCATAGCGGAGTCGAACCGCGGGTGACCACACTTCGTCGGCGCCGAGCGCGTCGACCAGACTCTCCGGCACCTCGGTCGCGGTACCGTCGGCGAGCTCGTATCCCCAGTCCGAGAATTCGACAGCCGCGAGATTCGCGGCTCGCCGCGTCTCTGCAGCGAGAAATCCGGGTGATGCCGACGCATCCATCAGCTGTGACAAGGCTGCCGGATCGTTCGAGCGAACTGCCTCCGCCCATCGATCCAGGAGGGCCTGCACCGCGATGCGACGGCTCTGCTCCGCGGTGTCGGCGTTGCCGACGGCGCCGTCCGTGCGTTCGCCGGTTCGCGAGAATGCAGTCAAAGCCAGTACGACGAGGACGGCGAGAACGAGTCCCACCAGGGCGGCGAGTTCCCAGGGACGCGTCCGGCGGCGTGATGTCGGCTCCCCGGCGGTCGCCGGCTCTGATTCAGGCACGCCGGTGAGTGTATGAGCATGACCTCGAACGGTGGCGGGACGGTCACCGTCAGTAGCGGCGTGCTCCGTAGAACGGGAACCTGGCCATCGACTCGATTTTTACCGGGACACCGAATGTGGACGCGTGCAGGATGTTGCCGTTGCCCGCATACAGGCCGACGTGAGAGGCGTCGTCGTAGAAGAGGACCACGTCGCCGGGCTGGAGCTGATCGCGCGACACCGGGGTGCCCCCGCCTGCCTGCGCCTGACTCGACCGCGGCAACGTCTTCCCGACCTGCTTGTAAGCCCACACCACGAGACCAGAACAGTCGAACTCGTTCGGACCGGTGGCGCCCCAGACATACGGGTCGCCGATGCGGGTCATCCCGGCCTGGAGTGCGCTCGACCCGGAGCCCGGTGTGAGGTGGGCGAGGATCGTGTTCGGATCGAATCCCGGGGGGAACGGGGTACCGGCCAACTGGTCGCGCTCGGCACCCGTGAGGTCACCGAACGCCTTCATCACCTCACCGATCTGCGCCTGCAGGTCACTCTGCTTGCGCTGCAAATCGTCGCTGAGCGCCTTGGCTTCTTCGGTTGCGGACCGGGCGGTGTCCGCGGACTGCTTCGATGCTTCCGCGGCCTTCGCCGCATCCGACGTCGCTGCCTGGAACTGCGCGACCTGGTTGCGGGTCTCGTTGGAGATGACGTCGAGAGCCGACATCTGGTCCAGAAGTTGCTGCGGCGAATCACTGACCATCACCGCGAAGAGCCGATTGGTGCGGGCTCCCTGGTAATTGGCTGTGGCCAATTTGTTCACCACCGGCTCGAACACCGCAATGCGCGCTTTGGCGGCGTCGAGAGCCCCCTGATCACCGGCGAGCTTCGCCTCGGCGTCACGTTGTGCCGCCAACTTGGCGTCGAGGTCGATCTGCGCGTTGTGGAGTGCCTCGGACGTCTGCTCGGACTGCCGGGAGAGATCACCGAGTTTGGCCAGTGCCTCCGTTGGGTTGGTGACCACCGGGTCCGCGCCCGCCGACACGGTGGGCAGAGAGGTGAGTGTCAAGGACAGGACGCCCACGGTCAGCATGCTGCGCAGCGAGCGCTTCATCTTGTTCGAGCCCACGGAATGCGGTTCTCCGTTCATCGATCTCCACCACCCGAGACGCGATGCGATGCGCGACACGAGGGTCCGCGGTCGCGCACGGCCACGGAATGCTGAAGAGGTGGCGACCCGCGTTGTCGTCCGGTTCGGGTGACATGAGTTCGCAAGGTCTCGGATAGGTTACGGAATGGCATACGTTCGTGTCCACCTCCGACGCAGCCTCGTGGCACAGACGACAACGGGGCGCATTTCCGACGGTGACAGGGCGCCGAGATGTCACAAAGGGTGGGTTCGAATGGCGATTCGAACCCACCCTCGGTGGTCGTGCGCGATCCTGCGAAGCTACCCCGTACATCCCCGGACGAGTCCCGGAGATGCGTGTGCCACGCGGCTGGATCAGTAGCGGCGTGCGCCGTCGAAAGGCATCGACGCGATGGGCGCCAACTTGACCGGCTGGCTCTCGGTCGAGGCGTGGATCACGTTGCCGTTGCCAGCGTAGATACCGGAGTGCGACCCACCGTAGAAGGACACGACGTCGCCGGGACGAAGATCGGACTGCGCGACGGGAGTCCCGGCCGCGGCCTGGTCGTAGCTGGTGCGCGGCAGGTTGAGTCCGGCCTGCTTGAACGCCCACTGCACGAGACCGGAGCAGTCGAACGAATTGGGACCGGCGGCGCCGTAGACGTACGGGGCACCGATTTTGCTCTGAGCTGCCTGAACAGCTTTGTCGCCGGTGGAGGACGCGGGCGGCGCGGGTAGCGCGGGCGCTCCGGGGACCTGCGGGATGACGACGCCCGGGATCTCGAAGGTTCCGATTCCGGGGATGGTGATGGGGTCCGCAGCGGCCGGGGCTGCGGTAGCGGTGAGCGCACCTACTGCAAGAGCGCTGGCGACGATTGCCCGCCGCACATTCCGCTTGGAAACTTGTGACGCCACGAAAGGGGTACTCCGTTTCTTCCATTCGTCCGCCGACCGAGTTAGCTGACGGGTTCGGGCTGGGAAGATCAGCCCTACCCACCGGTCCGACGAACGTCCCGGCAGGATTCACCCCAGTAGAAACTTGGGTTCCCGGTACGGCCCTCTCACGAGAAGCCGATTAGGCGGTGACTAGCGATGCTGTCCCGGTGTGGGGCGGCAAGACTCCGCTAGGTCTCAGGAAGGTTACGAAATGGAGTACCCGGATGTCGACCGGGACACGCGAAGATTGCCCATCGGGCGCAGGGATACCCGCCGCGGGCGCCTGTACCGGGTCCCGATAACAGCGAGATAACAGCCGGTTGGTTTCCGATCTCTTTTCGATAGCGGCTGTGGCGATTTCGCCCGACCCTTTCGCGAGGAGCCTTCGCCGACCCCGCATCCGTGCAGTTCACATACCCTTCCTCGATACGAGACCCGCGACGCGTCGCCGAGGCCGAACACCTGTCATCGTCCGCCCGAGGCACACCCACTGCGCGACAATCGCTGCCCGCTACCGCACTCTGGGACGAGCCGGGAAGAGGCAGTGTGATCCTCGTCTCCCCACCCCCGAAGTGTTCGTTGGAGAGGCTTGTCGGTACCCGCCCATACGCTCCGGGCTGTGAGAGTTTCCGGCGTACCCGAGTTACCGAAATTCGTGCAACCGAAGTTCGAGCAACTGAGGTTCGACGAGCTCGACACCCCGCTGCGAGATACCACCTTCGTGATCGTCGATCTCGAAACGACCGGTGGACGGCCCGGGGAGGACGCGATTACCGAGATCGGCGCCGTGAAGGTGCGCGGAGGCGAAGTACTCGGCGAGATGGCCACCCTCGTGGATCCGGGTCGCTCCATCCCGCCGCACATCGTGGAGATCACCGGAATCACCACGGCGATGGTCGTGGACGCCCCGCGTATCGAGCGGGTACTGCCTGCCTTTCTGGAATTCGCACGAGGCTCGGTGCTGGTTGCGCACAACGCTCCCTTCGACACCGGTTTCCTCAAGGCCGCCGCGGCGGCCACCGACACCCCCTGGCCCAAGTTCACGGTGCTGTGCACGGTCAAGCTGGCGCGCCGCGTCCTCACCCGCGACGAAGCGCCGTCGGTGAAGCTGTCCTCCCTTGCCCGGCTCTTCGACGTCAGCACACAGCCCACTCACCGCGCACTCGATGACGCCCGCGCCACCGTCGACGTCCTGCACGCTCTGATCGATCGGGTCGGCAACCAGGGAGTGCACAGCCTCACCGAACTCGTCGATTACCTTCCCGATGTCTCCTCCCACCAGCGAGCCAAGCGCACCCTCGCCAGTCACCTACCGCATGCCCCGGGGGTGTACCTGTTCCGTGGCCCCTCGGACGAGGTGCTCTACGTCGGAACGGCGACAGACCTGCGGCGCCGGGTACGCAATTACTTCACCGGGTCCGAGACGCGCGGACGGATGAAGGAGATGGTGGCGCTCACCACCCGGATCGATCATGTGGAGTGCTCGCACGCGCTCGAGGCCGGTGTCCGCGAACTGCGCCTACTCGCCGCACACACGCCGCCGTACAACCGGCGGTCGAAGTATCCGAAGCGCGGATGGTGGATCACACTCACAGTCGAGGCCTTTCCCCGACTGTCCGTCGTACGCACTCCCACTCCGGATTCACTCGGCCCGTTCCGGTCCCGCTCCACCGCGGTCGAGGTCGCGGAGACGCTCGCCGAGTACTGCGTCTTGCGAACCTGTACCACCCGGATACCGAAAGGACGGGAGCATGGACCGCAATGTCCGCCGCGCGAACTCGCCCGGTGCCCGGCGGCCGTGCAGGGTCTGAAAACCGAGGACGACTACAGCCCCGGCCCCCGACTCTTCCGTCACCTGCTGCGAGGCGTCGACGACACGCCACTGCGGCGGATGCGCACACGGCTGGACGGGCTCGCGGCGAGCGAGTTGTTCGAGAACGCCGCCCGGCTGCGCGACCGCACTGCCGACGTGGCCCTCGCATTGCGCAGGATGCAACGGCTGGCTGCCCTCACCGCGCTCGAGGAGATCGTGGCGGCCCGCCCGGCCGCCACCGGAGGCTGGGAGTTCGCGGTGATCCGGCACGGCCGGCTCGCATCCTCCGGGCGTGCGCGGCGCGGAATACACCCGATGCCGGTGGTTGAGGCTCTGGTGCTCGCTGCCGAGACCGTCGTTCCGGATGATGCGCCGCTCCGCGGGGCCTCGCCCGAGGAAGCCGGCCTGCTGGCCCGTTGGCTCGCTAGCGAGGGCACCCGCATAGTCAGTGCCTCCGCGGGATACTGCGAACCCGCGCGAGGGGCCGGATCGTGGGCGGAGTGGTGCGAGCGGGCCCGCGCCGGCAGTGAACCGACACCCGAACCGGAGTCCCGAGCGCCTGTGCCCGACGCTGTTCACCACCACATAGGGTGGCACTCATGATCAACGCCATCGTCCTGATCCACGCCGAAGCCCGCCGCATCCCGGAAACAGCGCAAGCCGTCGCCGATATCGACGGCGTCGACAAGGTCTACTCCTGCGCCGGCGACATCGACTTGATCGCAATCGTGCGGGTCCGGGACCACGCGAAGATCGCCGAAGTGGTCACCGAGGGGATCAACAAGGTCGACGGAGTGTCCAGGACGGCAACGCACATCGCGTTCCAGTCCTATTCGAGCGCCGATGTCGAGGCCGGATTCTCCATCGGCGAATGACCGCGCCGGGCGGGCGCGCTACTTGGTCGCCGTCATCGCCGAGGTGACTGCGGCCCACTTCGCCAGAAGTGCCGCCGCCGCCCCACTGTCGATTGCCTGAGCTGCAGTCGTAATACCCTCGGCCAAGAGTTCTTCGAGCGGGCGGTCGCCGAGACCACGGAAGGCCGCGATGGCGCCGGCAGCGTTGAGCAGAACCGCGTCACGCACCGGCCCGGCCTCGCCGTCGAGGAGGCGCCGTGCCACCAGCGCGTTCGCTTCGGCGTCCCCGCCCCGCAGCTCGTCCAGCGACACCCGGGCGATACCGAGATCGCGAGGATCGAGCTGACGCACCGTCACCGATCCCTCGGACACGAGATGCACGGTCGACGTGCTCGACGTAGTCAGCTCGTCGAGGCCGTCATCCCCCCGCACAACGAGTGCGGAGTTACCGCGCTGCGCCAGCACCCCGGCGACCACCGGGAGCAGATCGCGGAACGCGCAGCCGATGAGTCCCGCGCGCGGCCGCGCCGGATTGGTGAGAGGCCCCAGCACATTGAACACCGTCGGGATGCCGATTTCCTTACGCGGCGCCGCCGCGAACCGGAGGGCGGGATGGAAGACCGGCGCGAAGCAGAAACCGATACCGGCCTCGCGCAAGGAGCGTGCCACCTCGTCGGGCCCCAAGTTGATCCGAACACCGAGTGCTTCGAGTACGTCGGCGCCGCCACTTTTCGAGGAGGCGGCCCGGTTTCCATGCTTCACCACCCGAATGCCGCTGGCGGCCACCACGATCGACGCCATCGTGGAGATGTTGACGGTGTTGGACCGGTCGCCACCGGTACCCACGATGTCCACGACATCGGCATCGACCGGCACCTTGCGCGCATGGCCCAGCATCGAGTCGGCCAGTCCGCGCAGTTCTTCCGGAACGACACCCTTCATCTTGAGGCCGACACCGAACGCGGCGATCTGGGCGGACGTGGCATTGTCGGACATGATTTCGTCCATTGCCCACGTCGCGTCTTCCACCGACAGGTCGCGTCCTTCGGTGAGCGCCCCGAGAACCGACGGCCACGTGCGGACCGGCGGGGTCGTGTCGTTCGTCCCCTGGGCGTCCGGGCCCTGCACGGTCGGGCTCTGCATCGTCGTGTCCCCTCGAAACTCGTAGCGATGTGTACTCGTGTGATCCGCTCTCCGCAGCCTAGTTGCCTTGCGTATCCATCTCGCGCACCGGTTGCATTGCGTCCCACCCCGCGACGTCCCCACCGAGACGCTGTGCCAGCCCGGCCATTCTCGACCGTTCCTGGGAACAGTGCAGCGCGTCCAGCACCTGGACCCGTTGTAACACCAACTCCACGGTCCCCTCGGCCGCGCCGGGGGTGTCGGCAACCGCGACGCCGGTGCGCCGTGGCCGGTATCCGTCCTGCGCGGCAATGGACTCCGCCTCGCCGACCGTGGTCGCCGGCAGCCGCAAATGGTGACGCAGCACGGCCTCCTCGCCGGCCCGCCACACCGGGGTCTCCGAGGCCGCGCGTTCGAGCGTGGTCGAGCACGCCTCCACGTCGTCGAAGCAGGAGGCGACCACGACGAGATCTTCCCGGTCCGGGTCCAGCGGAGGCGCCGACCTGCCGCCGCCGAACAGTCTCCGCAACCACCCCGTACTGTTGTCACGAGTTCGCATTCCTCCACCCTTTCATGCCCCGCCACCAGCGTGTCAGCAGGCAGAATCGGACAAGCGGGACGCGTCGGCGCGCCGAGGGTGGACCCGGGTAGTCGTCTCTTACGACGAAGCGTCATACTTCTGTCTGTGACGAGCGCAGTAGGGACTTCAGGATCAGCAATCACCCAACGCGTGCACTCGCTGAACCGACCAAACATGGTCAGCGTTGGCACCATCGTGTGGTTGTCAAGTGAGCTCATGTTCTTCGCAGGGCTCTTCGCCATGTACTTCGTGGCCAGAGCACAAGCGAATGGAAACTGGCCGCCGGAGCCGACCGAGCTGAACCTCTTCCTCGCCGTGCCGGTGACGCTCGTGCTGATCGCCTCGTCGTTCACGTGCCAGATGGGCGTGTTCGCGGCCGAGCGCGGTGACGTCTTCGGTCTGCGCCGCTGGTACCTCCTCACCCTCGCCATGGGCACGTTCTTCGTGCTCGGCCAGGGATACGAGTACGTGCACCTCGTCGAGCACGGCACGTCCATCTCGAGCAGCGTGTACGGCTCGGTGTTCTACATGACCACGGGATTCCACGGTCTCCACGTCATCGGCGGTCTCATCGCGTTCGTCTTCCTGATCGCCCGCACCAAGGTCAGCAAGTTCACGCCCGCCCAGGCCACCGCCGCGATCGTCGTCTCGTACTACTGGCACTTCGTCGACATCGTGTGGATCGCCCTGTTTGCCACGATCTATTTCATCCGTTGATCAGCTGAACGCCCAGGCAGCCCCCTGACGTCCAGTCCGTCCCGACATACCAAAGGGATACAGATGAGTTCATCCCCCCCGCCCGCATCCGATACCACGGCGTCTGCCGCGAAGACGCGTCGCCAGCGCAAGCTACGCCGTCGCGTCACGGGCGCCCTGGTCCTGATGATGGGACTGGTCAGCGCCGGTTTCCTCGCGTCCGCGTTGACGCCTACCCCGCAGGTGGCCACCGCGACCGACGATCAGGCAGCACTGATCCGTGAAGGCAAGCAGTTGTACGACACGTCGTGCATCACCTGCCACGGTGCAAACCTTCAGGGTGTGCAGGACCGCGGGCCCAGCCTGATCGGTGTCGGTGAGGCCGCCGTCTACTTCCAGGTGTCGTCGGGACGCATGCCCGCGTCGCGTAACGAGGCGCAGGTCGAGCGCAAGCCGCTCAAGTTCGACGCCGAGCAGACGGACGCCATCGGCGCCTACATCCAGGCCAACGGCGGCGGCCCCACGGTCGTGCGCGACGAGAACGGCGAAATCGCCCAGTCCTCGCTGCGCGGCGGCGACATCGGACGAGGCAGCGAACTCTTCCGCCTCAACTGCGCGTCCTGCCACAACTTCACCGGTCGCGGCGGAGCACTGTCCTCCGGCAAGTATGCGCCCGTCCTGGACCCGGCCAACGAGCAGCAGATCTACACCGCGATGGTCACCGGACCGCAGAACATGCCCAAGTTCTCGGACCGTCAGCTGACCCTCGAGGAGAAGAAGGACATCATCGCCTACATCAAGTCGTCGGGCGAGACGAAGCAGCCCGGTGGATACGGACTCGGCGGCATCGGTCCGGCATCCGAGGGCTTGGCCATGTGGGTCGTCGGAATCATCGCTGTCGTCGGTGCAGCACTGTGGATCGGAGCAAGGTCATGAGCGACGCTGGCCAACCGGGCGGCGCTACGCCAAAGAAGTACACGGACGCGGAACTCGAGAACCTGAGCCGCGACGAGCTGGTCGAACTCGGTACCAACCTCGACGGGGTCGATGTCGCGTTCCGCCGCAACCGCTGGGCGGTCGAAGGAACCAAGGCCGAGAAGCGCGCCGAACGCTCCGTGGCGTTCTGGTTCGCCCTCGCCGGCGTCTCGGCCGTGGCGTTCATCGCGATCTACCTGTTCTGGCCGTGGGAGTACGCCGGCGCCGGTGAAGAGAACTACTCCGCGTACAGCCTGTACACCCCGCTGATCGGTCTCACCATGGGCCTGGCCATCCTCGGTCTGGGTGTCGGCGCCGTCCAGTTCACCAAGAAGTTCATTCCGGAAGAGCTGTCCGTCCAGGACCGCCACGACGGCGGATCGTCCGAGACGGACCGCCGGACCATCGTCGCGGAACTCGGAGACTCCTTCGACACCTCGACGCTCGGGCGCCGCAAGCTCATCAAGCGCAGTCTCCTCTTCGGTGGTGGCGCACTCGGAATCATGTCCTTGATGCCGCTCGGTGGACTGGTCAAGAACCCGTGGGCACAGCGTGACGATTCGCCGCTCTGGGTGTCCGGCTGGACGCCCCGCTACGCCGGCGAGACCATCTACCTGCGCCGAGACACCGGTCGTCCTGAGGACGTCGTCCTCGTCCGTCCGGAAGACCTCGACGCCGGTGCCATGGAAACCGTTTTTCCTTTCCGCGAGTCCGACCGCGGCGACCACGACGCCCTGCTCGAGGGCCTGCGCGGTATCCGCAACGCGACGATGCTCATCCGTCTGCGCACGGAAGACACCGAACGGGTCACCAAGCGCAAGGGCCAGGAGAGCTTCAACTACGGCGACTACTTCGCCTTCTCGAAGATCTGCACCCACCTCGGCTGCCCCACGTCGCTGTACGAACAGCAGACCAACCGAATTCTCTGCCCGTGCCACCAGTCGCAGTTCGACGCGCTGACCTACGGAAAGCCGATTTTCGGTCCCGCTGCTCGTGCACTTCCGCAGTTGCCTATTACAGTGAACGAAGAGGGTTTCCTGGTCGCCACCGGTGACTACATCGAAGCTCTCGGCCCGGCATTTTGGGAGCGTCGACCGTGACCAACAACAAACCGTCCAGACTGAACGCCATGGCCGCCGGCCAGGCGGAGGCAATGGACTCCCGTTACCACCTCGCAGCAGGAATGCGGCGGCAGATCAACAAGGTCTTCCCCACCCACTGGTCGTTCCTGCTCGGTGAGATCGCGCTGTACAGCTTCGTCATTCTGCTGATCTCGGGTGTCTACCTCACCTTGTTCTTCGACCCGTCGATGGCCCACGTGGTCTACAACGGCGCGTACGAGCCTCTGCGCGGCGTCACCATGTCGCGCGCATACGAGACCACGCTGAACATCTCCTTCGAGGTGCGCGGCGGATTGTTCGTCCGGCAGATCCACCACTGGGCGGCATTGATGTTCGCGGCGTCCATCGTGGTGCACCTGATGCGCATCTTCTTCACCGGCGCCTTCCGGCGTCCGCGTGAAGCGAACTGGGTCATCGGTTGCCTTCTCTTGATCCTGGCCATGTTCGAGGGCTTCTTCGGTTACACCATTCCCGACGACCTCCTGTCGGGTACGGGCCTACGTGCCGCGTTCTCCGGTATCACCTTGAGCATCCCGATCGCCGGCACCTGGATGCACTGGCTGATCTTCGGCGGCGACTTCCCCGGCGACCTGATCATCCCCCGGCTCTACGTGGCGCACGTCCTGCTGTTCCCCGGCATCATCCTCGCGCTGATCGCCGGTCACCTCGCGCTCGTCTGGTACCAGAAGCACACGCAGTTCCCCGGCCCCGGCCGCACGGAACAGAACGTCGTCGGCGTCCGGATCCTCCCCGTCTTCGCCGTCAAGTCGGGCGCGTTCTTCGCCATCACCTTCGGTGTTCTCGCCGTCATGGGCGGCGTGCTGCAGATCAACCCGGTGTGGACCATCGGCCCGTACAACCCGGCACAGGTGTCCGCCGGGTCGCAGCCCGACATCTACATGATGTGGACGGACGGCCTGGCCCGTCTGTGGCCCGCGTGGGAGATCTACCTGTTCGACCGGTACACCATCCCGGCCGTGTTCGCGGTGGCGCTGATCATGGGACTCGTCTTCACCGTCCTCATCGCCTACCCGTGGATCGAGAAGCGTCTGACCAAGGACGACGCTCACCACAACCTGCTGCAGCGTCCGCGGGACGTTCCGGTCCGCACGGCGATCGGCGCAATGGCACTGACGTTCTATGCCGTTCTGACGATCTCCTGCATCAACGACATCATCGCGTACCACCTGAGCATTTCGTTGAACGCGATGACCTGGATCGGCCGTATCGGCATGGTGTTGCTGCCGCCCCTCGCGTTCTTCGTGGCGTACCGGTTCTGCCTGGGTCTGCAGCGCAGCGACCGTGAGGTTCTCGAGCACGGCATCGAGACCGGCATCATCAAGCGGATGCCCAATGGTCAGTACATCGAGATCCATCAGCCGCTCGGCCCGGTCGACGGCCATGGCCACCCGATTCCGCTCGAGTACCAGGGTGCGGCCATCCCGAAGAAGATGAACAAGCTCGGCTCCGCAGGCAAGCCCGGCTCCGGCAGCCTTGTCACCGCAGACCCGATCGAAGAGAGCGAAGCTCTCGAGGCCGCTCTGCATCATGGTGAGCGCGAACAGCTCACCATGCTGACCGAGCTTCAGAATCGGGTGCACGGAAACGGAAGCTCAGGCAACGGCAGCTCCGGCAACGGCGAGGCCCACTGAGGCTGACCCCGCGCTGGTCAGGGCCCCGAACCACTTGTGGTTCGGGGCCCTGCCTCTATGGGACGAGCTGCATCTCCTCCCTCCTCTCGCGACTGCGCATGGAACACCACTGTCACTGCACCGAGACACAACAGCAGGCCTGTCGCGGTGAGGGCTCCGAAGGGCTCACTGAAGGCCACGGCCCCCCACACCGCGGTCACGGGTGCCATCAGAAACATCAGCGTATTGACCCGGGTGATACCATTGCGTCGCAGCACCAGCCAGTACAGGCCGTAGCCGCCGAAGGTGGACAGAACCACCAACCAGGTCACGGCAAGCCAGAATGTGGCGTCAGCCGGTGGAGTCACATCTCCGCCCGCTGCCGCCATCGCGGTGAACAACACCGCGCTGGTGACACAGTGGATCGTCAGCGACACCGTGGGGTCGGTGTCCCGAGGTGAGCGGCGCTCCAAGAACGTCGCGGCCACCAGTGAGAGCATCCCCGCGAACGGCACCAGATACGCCCACCACACCACTCCCCCGGACGAGGTGGCATCGCCGGCGGTGACCGTCACGACTCCGGCCACACCGAGCGCCAGACCCCACCATTGCCGCGGCCCGACATACTCCCTCAGCAGCGGTCCGGCAAGTACGGCGACGACGAGAGGCTGAGTACCGTCGATCAGCGCCGTGGTCCCACTGGAGACCCCCAAGCCGATTGCCTGGTAGACGGTGAGGAGGTAGCCCGTCTGCGACAGCGCGCCGATGACAATCTCGCGCCGCACCGTGTGCAGTCGGAGGCTTCTCCAGCGGTGGAGTCCGAAGAGCATTGTGCAGAGGACAAGCACCACCGCGAGGGGCAGGAACCGCCACATGAGCAGGGTGATGGGATCGGCGGTGCCGGCCCCGAGTTTCGCTCCGATGAAGCCCGAACTCCAGCACACGACGAAGGCCGCAGCGAGAAGTACATTCACGAAGAACCTCCCGGGTATACAGATCTGTGTAGCAAAACCAACGATATACCGATCTGTATACTTCTGTCATGGGCACAGTGCCGGAACCTAGACGAGTCACGCTGACCCCGGGGGCCCGACGCGCCCTGGCCGCAGCCGACCGCTTGTTCTACGAGCGCGGAATCTCCGCTGTGGGGGTCGATCTCATCGCCGCGGAGGCGGGCGTCACGAAGAAGACGCTGTACGACCGGTTCGGGTCCAAGGAACAGCTCGTGGTCGAGTACCTCGCCGACCGCGACGAGCGCTGGCGACTGTTCCTTGCCGGCTATCTCGACGCAGCGGGCAGCTCACCGGACGGACGCCTGAAGGCTATCTTCGACGCATCCCGCGACTGGGCCGGTCAGCACAGCACAAAGGGCTGCAGCATGGTGAACGCACACGCCGAGATCAGCGACCCAGCCCATCCGGGGTACCGCGTCATCATCGAGCAGAAGCGGTGGATGCTCGCATTGTTCACGCAGGTATGCGCCGACGCGGGAGTGGCAGACGCACACGAACTTGCCTGCACCTTCATGCTGCTCCACGAGGGGGCTCTGGTGGCACATGGTCTTCACGTGTTCGAGGACGCACTCATCCTCGCGTCGGCTCGGTCACAGGCACTGCTACGCGCGGCCGCCCGTTAGTGATGCGACAACAACGGCGGGGCGCCGAAATCCCTTAGGATTCCGACGCCCCGCCATGGGGTGTTGATGCTCAGTGCTTTTCGGGTCCGACGTGGTACTCGAAGACCAGGCCTGCCGCTGCCGCCAACACGGCAACAACTGCAACAACGATCATCCAGGGCTGGAAGAACGCCAGCGCGAGGCCGGCGAGGGCCGCTGCACCGGCCAGCAGAATGGGCCAGTAGCTTCCGGGGCTGAAGAACCCGAGGTCGCCGGCGCCGTCGGCGATTTCTGCGTCCTCGTAGTCCTCGGGCCGGGTGTCGAGACGGCGGGCGACGAACCGAAAGTAGGTACCGATGATCAATGTCAGGCCCGCCGACAGGCAGATGCCGGTCAGACCCGCCCACTCGATACCGGTCCGGGAGACGGCGGTGAACACGCCGTAGACGATCGCGACGAGAATGAAGAATACCGTCAGGATCTCGAAGAGCTTGGCTTCGATCTTCATATCAGCACTTGTCCTTGGTCAATGAGGTATCAGCAGCGGGGTCAGTTACCTTCGACACCGCTCGCCTGCTGGTAGCCGCGATCGGTGGTGAACGGTGAGGTGGAGGTCGCCACAGGCGACTCGCCGATAGCCTCGAGAGCCTCCGCCGTGGTCAGCGCCCGGCCACCCTCGTCAGCAGGCTTACGCAGATCGATGTACTGCGCGAACTTCTCCGGGCTCACGGCGCGAACCTCGAAGTTCATCATCGCGTGGAACGTTCCGCACATCTCGGCGCAGCGTCCCACGAAGGCGCCTTCCTTCTCGATCTCACTGATCTGGAAGACGTTGTCGGACTGGTTCTCCTTAGGGTTCGGGTTCACGTCCCGCTTGAAGAGGAACTCCGGCACCCAGAAGGAGTGGATGACGTCAGAGGAAGCGAGCTCGAACTCGATCCGCTTACCGGTCGGCAAGACGAGGATCGGGATCTCCTGGCTGGAGCCGATGGTCTCGATCTTGTCGTAGTGCAGGTAGGACAGGTCCTGCGGGGACTTGCCGTGGATTGCACCGGGCTGCGCGTGACCGCCCTCGCCCCCGTGCTCGGTTCCGGACGCCGCGCCTGCCTCGACGGCCGCCTGGGCCTCCTGGTCGATGCCGTCGTACTTGGCCTGGCCGTCACCGAGATCGATGGAGCGGTAACCGAACTTCCAGTTCCACTGGTAGGCAGTGACGTCGACCACGACGTTGGGGTTGTCCTCCTTGTCGAGGACGTGGTTCTGCACGACCACCGTGAAGTAGAACAGAACGGCGATGATGACGAACGGGACGGCGGTGTACGCCAACTCGAGCGGCACGTTGTACGCAGTCTGGCGAGGGAACTCGGGAGAGTCCTTCTTCTTACGATGGAAGATCACCGCCCAGAAGGTGAGGCCCCACACCAGGATGCCCATGACGAGGGCGGCGATGACCGACCAGGTCCAGAGCTCACGCATGCGTTCTGCCTGCGGGGTTACGCCCGAAGGCCACCCGAAACGAAGCACTTCGTTGTCGATTGAACAACCCGACAGCAGCAAGGCAGCAACGCCCAAAGATGCTGCCAACCCTGCCCGCCGAAGGATCCGACCTTGCGCCACGTTCACGCCTTCCTGATCGCCGCAAATTCCACTAGGGCACACCCGATGGGAAGGCCCAATTACTACGCAGCGTAGACCAAAGCGGATGGCCGTCCCTCCTCGGGTCGGGCGGTCGTGTCGCCACCGCTGCCGGGGCGGTGTCCTCGACGGCCGGAACCGGCCGCCACGGGAATCTGCGGCATACTTTCCGGCAGAGTTCCCTGACCTCTCCACACCCGTGTGGAGCATCCCAGATTCTGAATTGAGGTACCGGACGCTGTGTGCGGACTGCTCGGGCTACTGACCTCTGGAGAAACCAGCGACTACGCCGTCTCACAGGTCGACGAGGCGATGCACTGCCTGCGGCATCGCGGGCCGGACGAGCACGGGACGTGGCACGACGATCACCTCGTGTTCGGCTTCAATCGGCTGTCGATCATCGACATCGAACACTCCCACCAGCCGTTGCGGTGGGGTCCTGCCGAGAACCCGCAGCGGTACGCCCTCACCTTCAACGGTGAGATCTACAACTACCTCGAGGTTCGCGCGGAACTCGCCGAGCAGTTCGGGGCGCGGTTCGCGACCGAGGGCGACAGTGAGGCCATCGTCGCGGCGTTCCATTACTGGGGCGAGGATGCTGTGCGCCGCCTGCGCGGCATGTTCGCGTTCGCGATCTGGGACACCGAGACGCGGGAGCTGTTCATTGCCCGCGACCCGTTCGGCATCAAGCCTCTGTTTCTGGCGACGGGGACGGGCGGCACCGCGTTCGGCAGCGAGAAGAAGAGCCTGCTCGAGCTGGCCGACCTCATCGGTATCGGTACGGACCTCGATCCGCGCGCCGTGGAGCACTACACGGTGTTGCAGTACGTGCCGGAACCGGAGACGTTGCACAAGGACATCCGCCGACTCGAATCGGGCTGCTTCGCGCGGGTGCGTCCGGGTGAGGCACCGGTCATCACCCGGTATTTCGCCCCTACCTTCCCGGTGCAGCCCTTCACCGCGGGAACGGAGAAGGCCCGGTATGCGGAGATCGCGGCGGCTCTGGAGGATTCTGTCGCCAAGCACATGCGGGCCGATGTCACGGTCGGGTCCTTCCTGTCGGGCGGCATCGATTCGACGGCCATTGCGGCGCTCGCGATGCGCCACAATCCCAACCTGATCACCTTCACCACCGGCTTCGAGCGGGAGGGCTATTCCGAGGTCGACGTCGCGGCCGAGTCGGCAGAGGCCATCGGGGCACGGCACGTCGTCAAGGTGGTCAGCCCCGCAGAATTCGCTGCGGCCATCCCGGAAATCGTGTGGTACCTCGACGACCCCGTCGCCGATCCGGCCCTCGTTCCGCTGTGGTTCGTGGCGAAGGAAGCCCGCAAGCACGTCAAGGTGGTGCTGTCGGGCGAAGGCGCCGACGAGTTGTTCGGCGGCTACACCATCTACCGCGAGCCGCTGTCACTGAAGCCGTTCGAATATCTGCCGAAGGGTCTGCGGCGGGCCGCCGGACGCTTGTCGGAACGGATCCCCGACGGGACACGCGGAAAGAGCCTGCTCAATCGCGGTTCCCTCACCCTCGAGGAGCGGTACTACGGCAACGCCCGCAGCTTCAACGACGCCCAGCTGCGTACGGTGCTGCGCGATTTCCGTCCCGAATGGACGCATCGGGACGTCACGGATCCGATCTACGCCCAGTCGCAGGGGTGGGACCCCGTGGCCCGCATGCAGCACCTCGACCTGTTCACCTGGCTGCGTGGTGACATCCTGGTCAAGGCAGACAAGATGACCATGGCCAACTCCCTCGAACTGCGGGTGCCGTTCCTCGACCCGGAGGTGTTCGAGGTGGCCTCCCGGGTGCCGTTGGACCAGAAAATCACCAAGAACACCACGAAGTACGCGCTACGGCAGGCTCTCGAAGGCATCGTGCCCGGCCACGTGCTGCACCGCGCCAAGCTCGGGTTTCCCGTGCCGCTTCGGCACTGGTTACGCGGCACGGAACTCTTCGACTGGGCGCACGAGCAGATCGCCGCGTCCGGCACCGACCAGCTGCTCGACAAGGCCGCTGTCGCGAAGATGCTCGACGATCACCGGGACGGCGTCTCAGATCACAGCCGTCGCCTGTGGACCGTCCTGACCTTTATGGTCTGGCACGGCATCTTCGTCGAGAACCGGATCACGCCGAAGATCGCGGAGCCTGCGTACCCGGTGTCCCTCTAGGCGCTCCGCCGCCCGTGAGTGGTTGACGAGTCCAGGGACTCGTCAACCACTCACGAGCGGCGGAGCCGCCTCTTACGGGAGAAACGCCGCAATCTCGTCGGCCGCGGTGGAGCCGTACGCATCGGCCAGCCGTTTGACGGCCTCGTCGCGGTCGAAAGTCCACTCCTGGGTTCCCATTGTCTCCAGGACGAGCACGGCGACGAGCGATCCCAGCTGGGCGGAGCGCTCGAAACTCAGGCCGGCGCTGTGCGCGAGGAGGAATCCTGCCCGGAATCCGTCGCCGACACCGGTGGGGTCGACCTTGCCCTTCTCCGGTACGACGGTGACCCGGGTATGGGTGCCGTCCGACTCGACGATGTCGACGCCCTTCGAACCCAGCGTGGTGACCCGGACGCCGACCTGCGCACGAATCTGCTCCTCGGACAGGCCGGTCTTCTGCTGGAGCAATCCCCATTCGTACTCGTTGGTGAACAGGTACTTGGCGCCTCTGATCAGCGCCGCTGCCTCGTCACCGTTGAGCCGGGCCAGCTGCTGCGAGGGGTCGGCCGCGAATGGGATGTTCTTCTGCCGGCACTCGTCCGTGTGGCGGATCATCGCGGCGGGGTCGTTGGCGCCGATCAGCACCAAGTCGACACTTCCACCGGTTGCGGTGACCTCTTCGAGCTCGATCTCGCGAGCCTCGCTCATTGCGCCGGGGTAGAACGACGCGATCTGCGCCATGTCCTCGTCCGTGGTGCAGACGAACCGCGCGGTGTGCGCCGTCGTGGAGATCCGAACGGCGGTGCAGTCGACGCCGTTGCTCTCGAGCCACTCACGGTAATCGGCGAAGTCGGCCCCCACGGCGCCGACGAGGAGCGGCGAGCCGCCCAGGACACCCATGGCGTACGCGATGTTGCCGCCCACTCCCCCACGCCGGACCACGAGGTCATCGACCAGGAAACTCAACGAGATATGGCTGAGCTGATCGGCGAGCAGTTGCTCGGCGAACCGGCCAGGGAACCGCATCAGGTGGTCGGTGGCGATGGAACCGGTTACCGCAATTGTCACGGGCGGATGCCTTTCGGTGAGTTCGGGCGGGATTTCTCACCGTACCCGCAGTACCACCCATGATCGGGTGGGAGCACGGCGAGGTGGACAGTGGTGTCCGGACACCAAAAAGTCTGACACGGAACCTGAGCTCCGCATCAGACTTTTCGATTCAGTTGTCGGCCGGCCCGGGACTCAGTTGAAGGAGTCGCCGCAGGCGCAGGACCCGGTGGCGTTGGGGTTGTCGATGGTGAACCCCTGCTTCTCGATGGTGTCGACGAAATCGATCGACGCACCTTCGACGTACGGCGCGCTCATCCGGTCGACGGCGAGGGCTACGCCGCCGAAGTCGACGATGAGGTCGCCGTCGAGGTTGCGATCGTCGAAGAAAAGCTGGTAACGCAGTCCTGCGCAGCCGCCGGGTTGCACGGCGATACGCAGTGCGAGGTCGTCACGACCCTCCTGATCGAGCAGCGCCTTTGCCTTGGCGGACGCAGCCTCGGTCATCTTGACGCCGTGGGTGGCGGTCTCGTTCTGCACAGTCATGGGCTCTCCCTGTAGTTCGTAACAAACCCGTGAACGCTTCAACGGTACTCCGCGCCCGACTTATTCCCGGGTTTCATTGCCTATGCGGCGCGACCGCACAGCAATCACCGTCCATGGTATCCGACGTCGCGATTTCCGGTTACTACCGAAGGGGTTCCCATTAACTATCGCCGTGCACCCACGGCCGTCGTCAAAGAGAATTGATCCCCTGTAGGACGAGTGCTGCCGCGGCCGGAATCAGCATTCCGAGACCGATAGATGCGAATGTGGCACCGCTCGCGCGGTGGGTGCGGGTGCTGAACATGCTCATCCCGGCGAAGCCAATCACGGCCGCGAGGAAGAAGAGGTAAATCGGGGGCAGAACCAGCAGGCCCAGGAGGCCGGCGGCAACGGCGATCACCACCCAGGACCACCGCAGATCCTCGACCTCGAGCTTCGCTACCGTCCACATCGTCAGCACCTCGCTTGTACCCGAAGTTTACCGAGATCGGGCCGTCCAGCGGAGGCCGAAAACACGACCGGCCGTCCACCCCGCCGGATGTCGACGGGGTGGACGGCCGAGTACGAACCGTGAGGTTATTTTCGGGTGTTCGGCTTACTGGCGAGCATGAACGTGACCGCGCCGCCGACGACCACCACACCGATCACCAGCAGGATCCAGACGGGGAATCCACCGGACTCCACCGCTCGCTGTGCTTGGGAGGTGTTCGCAGCCGTGGTCGCCGAAAGCGCTGTACCGGCGGCAGGAGTAGCCGAAGCCTGGGTGAGGTCGAAGGTGTAGGTGCCGGCGATCGGATGACCGTCGGAGGAGACGACCCGGAACGCGACGGTGTACTGCCCGGCAGCGCCGAGACCGTCGAGGTCGACGCTCAGGAGCCGACCGTCGACGACCGGCTCGGAGCGCCCCCACTGGGCGCCGTCGGAACCCACCACCGTCAGGGCGGCGAAATTCGGTTGAATGTCCTGGTTGAACACCAGGGTGACGTTGTCCGGGGCGGCATCGATCTGGGCGCCGTCGGCCGGGTTGCTGCTTTCGAGCGCGGCATGAGCCATTCCCGGGCCGGCGGTCAGAGCGGCGCAGGCGAAGACCGCGGCCGCGACGAGGACGGCGCGGGTGAACCAGGAAGTCATGTGTTTCTTCATTTCTTTTGGTGTCGAGCACAGTCACCGATCGGCGAAGGCAGCGCGCTGGCAAGAAGGTCTTCCAGGGGAGCAGCGAGCTTTCGGACCAGGATAGGTCTCGAGCCGGGAGCGCCTGAAAATCGTGGATCAGGGTCGTGTTGCCTGAATGTAATGCAGGCGGGGCCAGCGGTCACCGCTCCCGGTAACCACGAACCCGGCGCCGCGAACCGAACCGGCCAATTCGTGGATCGGATTGTGCTGCATCGCATGCCCGCTCACAGCTCCGACGAGGTGGCTGGCGATGCGGTTGCGCGGTGGCCGGAAGTCGGCGATCAACAGCCTCCCCCCGGGCCTGAGTACCCGGAACGCCTCTGCGAGCGCCTTCGCGCGCAGTTCGGTCGGAATGTGATGAATGGCCAGGCTGGAGATCACGAGGTCGAAAGACGCGTCCGGCTGGGGAAGGTCTTCGGCACCGGCGATCACGAAGGTGCAGTTCGCCAGGGCTCGCCGGGCCGCGTACTCGATCATCGGCGGTGACGGATCGATGCCCACCACCCGCCCACCCGGACGCACCACGCGGGCTGCACGGCGGGAGAAGATGCCGGTTCCGCAACCGATGTCGAGCACCTCATCCCCCGGCTTCGCACCGGACAGCGCGACCAGGCCGTCGAAGACCCGGCGACGGAAACCACCGAACCCCACTGCGGAGAACCACTCGTATAACCGGGCGCGCCGAATCAGTCCTCCGCTCGAGTGGTCGGCGTGTCCGTAAGATCCGCCGAGCAGTCGTTGACCGAGTCCCATGACGACTTTCCCTTCGGTGAGCTACCCCGGCCGACGCGCATCAGGGCGCGCCGACGACAACGTGTTGGTGGGCGGGGTAGGCATGGACGAGTGCGGTGGACAATTTCGGCACCGCATGGGTCAAGGTGTGCTCGGCCTCGTGCGCTAACCGGTGCGCCTCGGCCAGGCTGATTTCGGGGTCGATGTCGAGCTCGACGTCGGCATGCAGACGGTGCCCGATCCACCGCATCCGCACGCTACGCACCTCACGCACCCCGGGTTCTACGGACAACGATCCCTCGGCGGCGTCGACGAGTTCCGGATCGACCCCGTCCATCAAACGGCGGAACACGTCCCGCACCGCGGTGCGCAGGACCGCGAGGATCGCCACGGTGATGACCAGTCCGACGATCGGGTCCGCCAATGGGAAGCCCAGGGCCACACCCCCCGCGCCGAACAACACGGCCAGGGAGGTGAAACCGTCGGTGCGTGCGTGCAATCCGTCGGCGACCAGGGCGGCGGAGCCGATCTGGCTGCCCACCCGAATGCGGTAGAGGGCGACGAGTTCATTACCGACGAATCCGACGAGGCCTGCCACGGCAACCCACCCGACGTGCTCGATCGAAACCGGGTTGATCAGTCGCCGCACAGCTTCGACTCCGGCGATCACCGCGGACAGCGTGATCATCGCGACCACGAACAGCCCCGCCAAGTCCTCGGCCCGCCCGAACCCGTAGGTGTAGCGGCGAGTGGCCGCCCGACGCCCGAGCGCGAACGCAATCCACAACGGAATCGCGGTCAGTGCGTCGGAGAAGTTGTGCACCGTGTCCGCCAGCAATGCGACCGAACCCGACACGGCGACGATCACCAACTGAGCGATCGCGGTGACACCCAGCGCGACCAGGCTGATCTTCACCGCCCGAATGCCGATCTCGCTCGATTCGAGGGCGTCGTCGACACTGTCCGCTGCGTCGTGACTGTGCGGGGCGAACACCTCCCGCACCGCCGCCCGGAACCGGCCCCCACCCTCATGCCCGTGACCGTGACCGTGACCGTGACCGTGGCCGTGGGTGTGAGTCGGTGGCTTCGGTGCGTGACTCATGCCTGGCCACCTTCCGCACGTGCGGGAGCCGGAATATCGGCACCTGCCGAAGACGGAGCCGGACCCGACATTCGCTCGGGATGCAGAATCCGCAACTCGTCACCGGTGCGGTGATGCCCCGGAACACCCGGCCCGGCATGCTCCGCATTGAACACCGCGTCGGTCACCAACTGGCGGATGTGATCATTCTCCAGCCGGTAGATCACCTGGGTGCCTTCCTTCCGTGTACGCACCAAACGCGCCATCCGCAGCTTCGCCAGATGCTGCGACACCGACGGGGCGGGCTTTCCCACATGCTCGGCCAGGTCATTCACCGACAACTCTCGATCCACCAACGCCCACAGCACCTGGACGCGGGTGGAATCGGCCAGCATGCGGAAGACCTCGACCACCAGATCAACCTGATCGTCCGGCAAGCGCCGACGGCATGAACCGTTATCTGCATTCATACGCAGATAATAACGCACACGCCCGAAAGCCGGGCAAGTGCTCGCACCCACGAAGCCTTCGCCCGCCGAGGCCACCCGGCATTTCGGTGCGAGGGCAGTTTTCCCCGTGGCCGCGTCTTCCCATAGGCTGGAAGAGTGAAATTGCTACGCCGCGGTGATTCGGACAATTCAGACAAGCGGGATGCCGAGACGGCCGCGCCGTCCACGGCACCGGAACCCGAGTCCGCCGAACAGGTCGGCAAGGGCCGTCCGACTCCTAAACGCCGCGACGCGGAAGCGAGGCGGCGAGGACCTGTGGCACCGGCACCTCTGACAGCGAAAGAGGCGCGGGCACGCCGCAAAGCCACGCGGGGCAGCAAGGAAGAACGCAAGATCGCTGCCGCGGAACGGCGGGCCACGGCGTCCGAGCGGCGCGCCCGCATGCTCGCCGGGGAGGACAAGTACCTCCTGCCGCGCGACAAGGGGCCGGTCCGCGCGTATGTCCGCGACATCGTCGACGCCCGGCGCAACCTCGTCGGACTTTTCATGCCACTGGCGCTGGTACTGATCATGGCGATGTTCGTCAGCCCCGCCCTGCAGGCGATTGTGACGCTGGCGATGCTCGTGATGATGCTGTTCATGGCCGCAGAAGGCGTGTGGCTGGGTCGCAAGATCAACTCCCGGGTGCGCGAGCGCTTCCCGGATACGATCGACGGCGGCTTCAAACTCGGCTGGTATGCGTTCGTTCGGGCGTCGCAGATTCGTAAGCTTCGCGCTCCGAAGCCCCGGGTTCGTCCGGGCGACGCGATCTAGGACTCACCCTCTTTGCGTAAGTGATGCGGCGCGCGGTGCGACTCGGCGAGTAGTCGGCCGAGTTCGGCGTCGTGGCCATCCAACTGATCCACAGGCGGGGCTCCCGGCCGGAAAAAGTTGTCGCGGAAGCTGCGGCGAAGCCACGGGCGTGGCGCGCCCAGGCGCTTCCCGGCGAACATCACGGCCGCGTTCAGCGCTACCAAGAGCGCTACGAGCGCGAGGAACTCAGTCATGGCTGAAAGTCTCCGCTCGACTACTTCCGACCAACAGTGGCGCAAATGACGATGTACGTCAGAATACTGCCAAATTGTCGGGTTGGTAGCGTTGGGGTCCGTGCCCCCTGCCGAGCCCCCGAACCGACCGGATCTCCCCCACAGGTCCTCGCGAACCCTAGTTCTCGGCGGCGCACGATCCGGGAAGTCGGCATACGCCGAACGGCTGGCGCACACTCTCGCGGGTACCGAATCGGTCCGCTACCTCGCCACCAGTCGCCGTGAGCCCAGCGATGTCGATTGGGAGGACCGCGTCGAGCAGCACCGAGTCCGCCGTCCCGCCACCTGGACCACGATCGAGACTGCCCCGGGCCGCGACCTCGCCGAACAATTGCGGTCGTCCACCGATGCCCCTGTCACCCTGGTGGACGATCTGGGCACCTGGCTGACCGTGGAGTTCGACGCCGCCGGCGCCTGGGATCTGCCGCGAGGCACCCTCGCAGGCGAGGTGGAGGAACTGGTCGCGAGCGTCCGGGACTACGCCGGTGACCTCGTCCTCGTGACACCGGAGGTCGGCCTCGGGGTCATCCCGGAGACCCGCTCCGGACGCCTCTTCCGCGACGAAATCGGCGCCCTCAACGCCCGGCTGGCCGAGGTCTGCGATCGGGCAGTCCTCGTGGTGGCCGGGCTGACCATGACCCTGAAAGACCTACCCGCCGCGAATGCATCCGGGACAACAGTTCCCAGTCGAACGAGAGGCCAAGCGTGACGAGCGAGTCCGTGAGCAACGACCCCGGTCGGTTCGATCCAGTTTCCCCGCCGGACGACACGATCCGCCGCACGGCCGAAGCCCGTCAGCTGCAGCTCACCAAACCGGCCGGCTCACTGGGACGGCTCGAGGTACTCGCATGCTGGGCATCGGCATGCCAGGGAATATGTCCGCCCGCACCTTTCGAGCGGGCCCGCGTCGTGGTCTTCGCCGGGGATCACGGAGTCGCGCGCACCGGGGTGTCGGCGTATCCCCCCGAAGTGACGGCGCAAATGGTCGCCAATTTTCTCGGCGGTGGGGCCGCGGTCAACACTCTCGCCGACCGAGCGGGTGCCAGTGTGCGCGTGGTCGACATGTCGGTCGACGGCGACACCGATCCGGCGGTGTCGGCGTACAAGGTGCGGCGCTCGTCGGGGGTGATCGACCGCGAGGACGCACTCACTACCGAAGAGACCCTACGGGCGATCGAAGCCGGACGCTCCATCGCGGACTACGAAATAGACTCCGGCGCTGATCTTCTCATCGCCGGAGACATGGGAATCGGCAACACCACCCCTGCCACGGTGCTCATCGCGGCGCTGACGGACACCGAGCCCGTCGCAGCGGTGGGCCGGGGAACCGGTATCGACGACGCCGGGTGGATACGAAAGACGGCGGTGATCCGCGACGCCCTCCGCCGCGCTCGGCCCGTCGTCCGTGACACGGTGGCCTTGTTACGCACCGTGTCGGGCGCGGACATCGCAGCGATGGCAGGTTTTCTCGCGCAGGCGTCCGCGCGCCGGACGCCGGTGATCCTCGACGGCGTCGTCGTCACGGCCGCTGCCATGGTTGCCGAGGAACTGGCCCATGGCGCCCGCGCGTGGTGGCTCGCGGGACACCGGTCGACCGAACCGGCACACACGATCGCCCTGAAACACCTGCAGCTGGACCCTCTCCTCGAACTCGACATGCGCTTGGGTGAGGGGTCGGGCGCGGTGGCCGCACTACCGATCCTGCAAGGCGCCGTGGCCACACTCGCATTCATGGCGACGTTCGACGAGGCGGGAGTCAGCACCGGCGACGTCACCGAGGCCGACGTCGCCGACGTGGACTGATCGTGTCTGGCTTGTTGCTGGCGTTTTCCTGGTTGACCGTGCTCCCGCTCCGCGGCCCCGACAGCGTGGACCGTGCGGCAGGCGGGCGCGCGATCCGATATGCACCCGTGACCGGTGCGGCTCTGGGCGTGTTCGCTGCCGGCCTGCTGTGGCTCCTGGTGTCGGCAGGACTGAACCCGGCCCTGGGAGGACTGTTGACGGTCGGGGCTCTCGCGCTCGCCACTCGTGGCATGCACATCGACGGGTTGTCCGACACGGTCGACGGTCTCGGGTGTTACGGGCCGCCGGAACGCGCAAAGGCTGTGATGCACAGCGGCGGCGCAGGCCCGTTCGGCGTGTGTGCCCTGCTGATTTGCCTCGGGACACAGGCTCTTGCTTTCGGTTCACTCGCCGTTGCAGGACAGTTCGGGGCCGTAGCAGTCGCCGTGGCGACCGGGCGGGTCGCCGTCGTATTCGCTTGCCGCCGTGGAGTTCCGGCTTCCGCCACCGAAGGTTTCGGCGCACTCGTTGCCGAAACGCAGTCGTGGTGGACGGCGTTCGCCTGGACGGTCCCGCTGCTAGCAGCAGCGGCGTGGTGCGGCCCCGACTGGTGGCACGGGATCATCGTCGTCGCGGTGACTCTCGCCCTGTCGGCTCTGTTGGTGGCGCACTGTGTCCGCCGGTTCGCAGGCGTGAACGGTGACGTGCTGGGTGCCGCGATCGAGATCACGGTTGCGGCCTCAGCGGTCGGTTTCCTCCTCTGAGCGACCGCCGAGAAGCCCCGATTCAGCGCAGCTTGTGCATCCAGCCGTGGGTGTCGGCGAACGTGCCACGCTGAATCCCGGTAAGGGTGTCCCGAAGGGCCATGGTGACCTCTCCCGGCTCCCCGTCGGCGACGACGAACTCGCCCTCTGCCGACTTGACCCGCCCCACCGGGGTGATGACTGCCGCGGTGCCGCAGGCGAATACCTCGGTGATCTCTCCCGACAGGGTCTTGGTTCGCCATTCCTCGGTGCTGATACGACGTTCCTCGACTGCGAAACCGGCGTCGGTTGCCAGGGTCAGCAGCGAATTCCGGGTGATGCCCGGAAGCAGCGAGCCGGACAGCGAGGGTGTGACGAGGCGGGCATCGGAACCGGACCCGTAGACGAAGAAGAGATTCATTCCGCCCATTTCCTCGACGTATGCACGTTCGAGGGCGTCGAGCCACACCACCTGATCGCAGCCTTCGTCGGCCGCCTGCGCCTGGGCGAGAAGCGAAGCCGCGTAGTTGCCGGCGAACTTGGCCGCGCCGGTTCCTCCGGGAGCCGCGCGCACGTACTCCGTCGAAAGCCACACGCTGACCGGTTTCACCCCGCGCGGGAAGTATGCCCCCGCAGGCGAGGCGATCAGGAGGTAGCGGTACTCGTCGGCCGGCCGGACCCCCAGGCCGGCCTCGGTGGAGAACATGAAAGGACGCAGATACAGCGCATCCTCACCCCCGGCGGCAGGCACCCACTCGTGATCGACGTCGAGGAGTTCGGTGATCGACTTGACGAACAACTCGGCGGGAAGTTCGGGCATCGCGAGCCGACGAGCCGAGGTGACGAGTCGTTCGGCGTTCGCCTCGATGCGGAACGTCGCGATGCCACCGTCCGGCTGCCGGTACGCCTTGAGGCCCTCGAAGATGGCCTGCCCGTAGTGCAGCACCATGGCCGCCGGATCGAGTTGGAGCGGACCGTAGGGTTCCACCCGGGCGTCGTGCCAGCCGTGGACGGCGGAGTAGGTAATCGACACCATGTGGTCCGTGAAGTACCGACCGAATCCGGGCGCCGCCAATATCTCTCGCCGCGCCTCATCCGAGGCGGGGGAAGGATGCGGGACGCGAAGGAACTCGGTGACACCTGTCATGCCGGTGATCCTATCGAACGCCTCCTGCTCCCCAGCGCCCGAGAGGGTCGACCCGCAGCGGCTACTTGGTGCTGGTCTTCACGAAGGGCGGAGACACGACCTCCGCCCGCAACGCGCGTCCGCGCACATCCACGTCGACAGCGTCACCGGCCGCGACACCGGCATCCGAATCGAGCAGAGCGAGGGCGATACCGACCTTGAGTGTGGGCGAAAAGGTGCCCGACGTGGTCTCGCCGATCGGCTCACCGTCGCGGAGGACGTTCTGCCCTGCTCGCAGCACCCCGCGGTCGAGCGCCTTGATGCCCCACAGCTTGCGGGCGGGTCCGGCAGCCTTCTCGTCGGCCAGGGTTTCCTTGCCCCAGAACTTCGGCTTGTTCCACCCGATCGCCCATCCGCACCGTGCCTCCAGCGGAGAAATTTCCAAGGACAACTCGTGACCGTGCAGCGGATATCCCATTTCGGTCCGCAAGGTGTCGCGGGCGCCGAGACCCGCGACCTGACCACCGCGGGTCCGAACCTGCTCGACCGCGGCCCGGAACAATTTCTCGCTGTCCTCCCAGCGGGGCAGGACTTCGAATCCGATTTCGCCGGTGTACCCGCTACGGCACACCCGCACGGGCACGCCTTCCCACGTGGCGTCCGCGAAGCCCATGTACTCGATGTCGGTCGGCAGGCCCAGCGCGGCGAGCACTTCCGGCGACTTCGGCCCCTGAACTGCGATGACACCGAAATCGCGGTGGCAGTTGTCGACGGTGACACCTTCGGGCGCCTTGGCCGCCAGCGCCGCGACCACGTCAGCGGTGTTGGCGGCGTTGGGGACGAGAAACACCTCTTCGGCGCTCACGTAGTAGGCGATCAAGTCGTCGATCACTCCGCCGGAGGGGGTACAGCAGAGCGTGTACTGCGCCTTACCGGGGCCGATCTTGTCCAGATCGTTGGTGAACGCGGAGTTGACGAAAGCTGCGGCTCCCTTGCCGCGCACGAGAGCCTTGCCCAGATGACTGACGTCGAACACGCCCACCGATTCCCGCACGGCAGTGTGCTCGGCGACGACCCCCGCATACGACACGGGCATCTCCCATCCACCGAAGGGCGCGAACGTGGCCCCGAGTTCGACGTGAACGGCGTGAATCGGCCCTTGCGAGAGTTGCTCCTCGGTCATGGCCACAAACCTATCGGACCCCGCAGCACCCCGCGTCGGTGACGGCACACGCGCACTACCATCGGGACGAGCGCCGGACCGGCCCGGCACGACCCGAACCCCGAACTGCTTCAGGAGACACCGTGAGCACTCGCACAGCTCGACCCCTCGGACCACAACTCGCCCTTGCAGGCACTGTCGGCAAGCGGGTGGACGTGCTGGTGATCGGGCTGACGTCCACGTCGAACGGCCCCGAGATCGCGCTGGGCGACGGCATCGTCGACGAATCGGTCCTCGCCGGACTCCTCGACCGTTTCGTCGCGGTCGGAGCCAAGGGCAAGGCGGAGGAGACCACGCGTATCCCCGCTCCCGACACGCTCCCGGTCGACAGCGTCCTCGCGGTCGGGCTCGGCGGCGCCGACAAGCTCGACGCGGAGCAGATCCGCCGGTCCGCGGGGGCGGCGGCCCGCTCACTCGGCGGTGTCGATACCGTCGCCACCACCCTGTCGTCGTTGGATCTCGGCGCCGCGGCCGAGGGTTTCGCGCTCGGCGCGTACCGATTCACGGAGTTCAAGTCGGCGAAATCCGCGCCCGGACCGGAGGCACAGCCGGTCTCGCGGGTCGAGCTTCTCGTGTCGTCCCCCCGCGCGAAGGAAGCCAAGGAGACGCTGGCCAGGTCGGCCGCGATCGCCGAGGCCGTCGCCACCGCACGCGAATTCGTCAACACTCCCCCGAGCCACCTGTTTCCGGCCGAATTCGCCGAGCGCGCAAAGACTCTCGGCACAGAGGCCGGGCTGAAGGTCGAGATCCTCGACGAGAAGGCCTTGGAGAAGAACGGGTTCGGCGGGATCCTCGGCGTGGGCAAGGGGTCGTCGCGCCTTCCTCGACTGGTCCGGCTGAGCTACTCGGCGAAGAAGCGGAACGCCCCCAAGCTCGCGCTCGTCGGCAAGGGCATCACGTTCGACACGGGCGGCATCTCGATCAAGCCTGCTGCGGGCATGGAGAACATGACCTCCGACATGGGCGGCGCGGCAGCGGTCGTCGCCACGGTTGTCCTCGCGGCGAAACTCGGACTGCCCGTCGACGTCATCGCCACCGTGCCGATGGCTGAAAACATGCCCTCGTCCACCGCCCAGCGCCCCGGTGACGTGCTGACCCAGTACGGCGGGACCACGGTGGAGGTCATCAACACCGATGCCGAAGGGCGCCTGATTCTCGCCGACGCCATCGTCCGCGCCTGCGAGGACGACCCCGATTACCTCATCGACACCGCAACTCTCACCGGCGCGCAGGTGGTCGCGCTCGGCACTCGTACACCCGGCGTAATGGGCACCGACGAATTCCGGGACCGGGTCGCGTCGATCTCGCAGGCGATCGGCGAGAACGCCTGGGCGATGCCGCTCCCCACGGAGCTGCGTGCGGACCTGGATTCGAAGGTCGCCGACCTCGCCAACGTCACCAACCACCGCTGGGGCGGCATGCTGGCCGCGGGGCTGTACCTCAAAGAGTTCGTCGCCGACGGCGTCCAGTGGGCACACATCGACGTCGCCGGACCGGCCTACAACTCGTCGGGCCCGTGGGGGTACACCGGGCGTGGCGGCACCGGAGTCCCGGTGCGCACCATGATTTCGGTGATCGAGGACATCGCAGCCAACGGCTAGGCGCTCCGCGCTCGTGCGCCTTTCTGGTTGTCGCCGCTACCAAAAAGGCGCACGGGCGGCGAAGCCGCCTAGAGGTCGCGTTCCCGCTCGCGTCGGCGTTCGATGCGCCGCCGCGCGTCGTGGTCGCGCATGCGCTGCGGGTAACCGGTCTTGCGGACGTCGTAGACGGGGATCTGCAGATCTTCGCCGAGCTTGCGGGCGCCCCGCTCGCCGCCGACGCGGCGCCGGGTCCATTCCCCGTCGGCGGCGACCAAGACCACGGTGACCTCGGTCACCGTGGTCTGCGGTTCCACATAAGCCTCGACGCCGAGGTGAGTTCGCGCCCAATTCGCCAGATAGGAAGCGTCCTCGGGCGATGCCTGGGATCGGCGGCCCGGTCGTGGCCGCGAGAAACGGTCGAACAACCCCACGTCGGGCCTCCTCGGAAGCGTGCGCCGGTCGGTGCCGGCACGGTTCCCCCAGTTTGCCAGGCAACTTCCGCTCGGTGCCGCGATCGGAAACTACTCGCCAGTAGGGCGAACGTCGCGACACACCCGAGCCGACGTGGGGGAACCCTCGACGGACGCGCGCCTCCGATCAATGGAAAGATGTGGAGCGCCGACACAGCGAGTGGGTGACGACGAATCGGAATTACCTGCGAGTAGCCGCAAGATATGTGCATCTCGAGCACAATGGTTCACGACCACAAGTCGACAAAATTCAACAACCCGAACACAACTGTCGAGGAGTCAAAAGACATGGCCTTCTCCGTCCAGATGCCAGCGCTTGGTGAGAGTGTCACCGAGGGAACTGTCACGCGATGGCTCAAGCAGGAAGGAGACACGGTCGAAGTTGACGAACCCTTGCTCGAAGTCTCCACGGACAAGGTGGACACGGAGATCCCGTCCCCCGTGGCCGGCGTGCTCAGCAAAATCGTCGCTCAGGAAGACGACACCGTGGAAATCGGTGGCGAGCTTGCCGTGATCGGTGACGACGGTGAAGCGCCGTCGTCCGACTCCGCACCCGAGCCGGCCGCGGAAGAGCCGGCCGAAGAGCCGGCCGCGGAACCCGCTCAGGAGGCACCGGCCGCCGAATCCGCACCGGCTTCGTCCGGCAACGGAAGCTCCGACGGCACCCCGGTGACGATGCCCGAACTGGGCGAGTCGGTCACCGAAGGCACCGTGACCCGGTGGCTCAAGGCCGTCGGTGACGAGGTTGCCGTCGACGAGCCGCTCGTCGAGGTCTCGACCGACAAGGTCGATACCGAAATCCCGTCGCCCGTGGCAGGAACCCTCCTCGAGATCAGCGCGCAGGAAGACGACACGGTCTCGGTCGGCGGTCAGCTCGCCGTCATCGGATCCGGCGCTCCCGCCGCGAAGCCTGCTGCGGCACCCGAGCCGACCCCGGAGCCCGCAAAGGCAGAGCCGAAGCCGGAACCTGCGAAGGCAGAGCCGAAGCCGGAACCGAAGCCCGAACACAAGCCTGAGCCCGCGAAGGCGGAGCCCGCCAAGAGCGCACCGGCACCCTCGGCCGCGACGTCGGCACCCGCTGCACCGTCCGGCGACAGCACCCCGTACGTCACTCCCCTCGTCCGCAAGCTCGCCGCGGACAACGGCGTCGACCTGTCCTCGATCACGGGCACCGGCGTCGGTGGACGCATCCGCAAGCAGGACGTCCTCGCGGCGGCGGAGGCCAAGAAGGCTCCCGCAGCAGCACCGGCATCGGCCCCCGCGGCGGCCGCCTCGGCACCGGCGCCCACCTCAGCCGGAGTCCGCCCGGAGCTGGCCCACCTGCGCGGAACGACGCAGAAGGCCAACCGTATTCGCCAGATCACGGCGACGAAGACGCGGGAGTCGCTGCAGACTACGGCGCAGCTCACCCAGACCTTCGAGGTGGATGTCACCAGGATCGCCGCACTGCGTGCGCGGGCCAAGAACACCTTCCTCGAGCGCGAGGGCGTCAAGCTCACGTTCCTCCCGTTCTTCGCGAAGGCTGTCGTCGAGGCGTTGAAGTCGCACCCGAACGTCAACGCCAGCTACGACGAGGCAAACAAGCAGATCACCTACTACGACGCCGAGCACCTGGGCATCGCGGTCGACACCGAGCAGGGCCTGCTCTCCCCGGTGATCCACAACGCCGGTGATCTGTCGCTCGCCGGGCTGGCCCGCGCCATCGCCGACATCGCCAAGCGCGCCCGGTCCGGTGGCCTCAAGCCCGACGAACTGTCGGGTGGCACGTTCACCATCACGAACATCGGTAGCCAGGGCGCCCTGTTCGACACCCCGATCCTCGTGCCCCCGCAGGCGGCGATGCTCGGTACCGGCGCGATCGTCAAGCGCCCGGTCGTCGTGACGGACGAGTCCGGCAGCGAATCCATCGGCGTCCGCTCGATGTGCTACCTGCCGATGACGTACGACCACCGCTTGGTGGACGGCGCCGATGCCGGACGCTTCCTGACCACGGTCAAGCATCGCCTGGAGGAGGCTTCGTTCGAGGCTGATCTCGGCCTGTAGTTCGCGGAGCACACCGAGTCGGTTCGGTTCGGATTCGCGCAGGGGCACCATTCATTCCGGAATGGTGCCCCTGCCTTGTGAAGGAGGCTGTTGCACATGCGCGTTGTCATCGCCGGCTCCTCGGGGCTGATCGGAACTGCACTTGTCTCGTCTCTACGTGGCGACGGCCACGACGTCGTCCGGCTGGTGCGGCGGGCAACGGCCGGACCCGACGAATCGCGGTGGGATCCGCAGAAGGACCGGCTCGACACGGCGATCCTCACCGACGCCGACGCGGTCGTGAATCTGTGTGGTGTCGGCATCGGTGACAAACGATGGACCGGGGCGTACAAACAACTGATCCGGGACAGCCGCATCGCAGCCACCGACGTCCTGGCCGAGGCGGTTGCGGAGGCTCGCGTCCCCGCGTTCGTCAGCGCCAGCGCTGTCGGCTACTACGGCGACACGGGCAATACCGTCGTCGACGAAAGCTCGCCATCGGGTACCGGGTTCCTCGCCGACACCTGTCGCGACTGGGAGGCGGCCGCAGCTCCTGCGGTCGCGTCGAACGTCCGGACGGTTCTGATCCGCAGCGGGATCGTCCTCTCACCGCGGGGTGGGCTGCTCGGCAAGCTGCGGCGGCTGTATTCGATCGGCCTCGGTGGACGCCTCGGGGACGGCCGCCAGTACCTGTCATGGATTTCGCTGGAGGACGAGGTGGATGCCATCAAGTTCCTCCTCGCCCGCGACGACGTCGACGGACCGGTCGATCTCACCGGGCCCGCACCCGTGACCAATGCCGAGTTCAATAGTGCGGTGGCACGGACCCTGCACCGTCCGGCGCCCTGGATCGTCCCGGGTTTCGCCTTGAACGCACTGCTCGGCGAGTTCGCGAGAGAAGGCATCCTGGCGGGCCAGCGCGCCATCCCCACCGTTCTGGAGGCGTGCGGCTTCTCTTTTCGCCACAACACGATCGGTGAGGCACTCGATGCCTGCCTCGTGCGGTGAAGGAGGTCACGTCCGCGGCAACTCGAGCCGGGCGTAATCTCTAGCACATGAGCAGCGTGCCACTTTCCGCCCGTTTCAGCCGCGACCCGATCACCGTCGAGAATCTCGGCCTGATCGATTACGTCGATGCATGGAATCGTCAGCGTGAGCTCGCTGCCCAACGCGCGGAGGACATCGGCGCCGATACGCTGCTGCTCCTCGAGCACCCGCCCGTGTACACCGCCGGGCGTCGGACGCAACCCGAGGACCTGCCGAGCGACGGCACGCCCGTGATCGACGTCGACCGCGGCGGGAAAATCACCTGGCACGGCCCCGGCCAGCTCGTCGGCTACCCGATCCTGAAGCTCGCCGAACCGGTAGACGTCGTGAAGTATGTGCGCCGCCTCGAGCAGGCACTGATCACCGTCTGCACCGACCTCGGCCTGGACTGCGGCCGGGTCGAGGGTCGTTCCGGTGTGTGGCTGGCTGCCTCCCTGACCGAGGGGCAGTGGCTACCGGAGCGCAAGATCGCCGCCATCGGCGTCCGAGTGCAGCGGGGCGTCGCTTTGCACGGCTTCTCGCTGAACTGCAACTCGGTCCTCACGGGTTTCGACAACATCATTCCCTGCGGCCTCCGCGACGCCGGGGTCACCACGCTTTCGCACGAACTCGGCCGCGACGTGACGGTCGACGAGGTCACTCCCGCCGTGACCGAAGCGGTCCTGGCCGCACTCGACGGCACTCTGCCGATCACCGATCACGACATCGAACGGGTCGAGTTCGACGCTGCCGCGGCCGCCCAGCGCTCTTCGTCGACCCCCACCTTCACTACTGTTCAGTACGGCTGACGGGCGTCCCCGGCCCGCCGGGTACCTCGGGCCGGGCGTACCATCGTCTGCGTGACTGTGGCCCCAGAAGGACGCAAATTGCTCCGCCTCGAGATCCGAAACGCGGAGACCCCGATCGAACGCAAGCCGAACTGGATCAAGACGAGAGCGAAGATGGGCCCGGAATACTCCGAGCTCAAGAGCCTCGTCAAGCGCGAGGGCCTGCACACCGTCTGCGAAGAAGCCGGCTGCCCCAACATCTACGAATGCTGGGAAGACCGCGAGGCCACCTTCCTGATCGGCGGCGAGCAGTGCACCCGGCGCTGCGACTTCTGCCAGATCGACACCGGCAAACCCGACGACCTCGACCGCGACGAACCCCGCCGCGTCGCCGAGTCCGTCCAGGCCATGGGGCTGCGCTACTCGACCATCACCGGTGTCGCCCGCGACGACCTCCCCGACGGCGGCGCCTGGCTCTACGCCGAAACCGTGCGGCTGATCCACCAGCTCAACCCCGGCACCGGCGTCGAACTGCTGATCCCGGATTTCAACGCCAAACCCGAGCAACTCGCCGAGGTGTTCTCCACCCGCCCCGAGGTCCTCGCCCACAACGTCGAGACCGTGCCCCGCATCTTCAAGCGCATCCGCCCGGCGTTCCGCTACCAGCGCAGCCTCGACGTGATCACCGCCGCCCGCGAGGACGGACTCGTCACCAAGTCGAACCTGATCCTGGGAATGGGTGAAACCCCCGACGAGGTCACTCAGGCGTTGCACGACCTGCACGACGCCGGCTGCGACATCATCACCATCACCCAGTACCTGCGGCCCTCGCCGCGGCATCACCCCGTCGAGCGGTGGGTCAAGCCGGAGGAATTCGTGGCGCACTCCACCACCGCCGAAGAGATCGGCTTCGCCGGCGTGATGGCCGGACCACTGGTCCGCTCCTCCTACCGGGCCGGCCGCCTGTACGCGCAGGCGATGGCCCACCACGGCCGTGAACTGCCCGCCGGGCAAGCACATCTCGCGGAGGGCGGCAGTGCGTCACAGGAGGCGAGCTCCCTCATGGCCAGGCTCGCACGGTAACGCGAAGCGACGACGTCGACCAACACCGGACGGGTCATCGGTCCCGAGTGTTGGGGACGTATCCTGAACAGCATGGCGAACGGCAGTAAATCTGGTAAAGCGGGCAAACCCGGCAAGGAAGCGAAAGCAGCCGCCAAGGCAGCTCGCAGGCAGGCATCGAAGGAGCGTAGAACCCAGCTCTGGCAGGCCTTCCAGATGCAGCGCAAGGACGACAAGCTGCTGCTGCCGCTCATGCTCGGGACCCTGGTCGGACTCGCGGTGGTGTTCTTCCTCGTCGGTCTGATCTGGGGCATCCAGTGGCTTCTGCTGCCCATCGGTCTCCTGCTCGGCGTCCTCGGAGCGTTCATCATCTTCGGCCGGCGTGTGCAGAAGACTGTGTACGGAAAAGCCGAAGGGCAGGCGGGCGCCGCGGCGTGGGCGCTCGACAACATGCAGGGTGCCTGGCGAGTGACGAGCGCTGTCGCAGGTACCACTCAGCTCGATGCCGTGCACCGAGTGATCGGACGCCCCGGCGTCATCCTCGTCGCCGAGGGATCACCGCAGCGGGTCAAATCGCTACTCGCGCAGGAGAAGAAGAAGACCGCTCGACTCGTCGGTGACACGCCGATCTACGACATCGTCATCGGCAACGACGAGGGGCAGGTACCGCTCTCGCAGCTGCAGAAGTACCTCAACAAGCTCCCGAAGAACATCGACACCAAGCGCATGGACGCTATCGAGTCGCGTCTTGCGGCGTTGAGCAGCCGGAGCGGCGGTGCCGCACTACCCAAGGGCCCCATGCCGGGCGGCGCCAAGATGCGCGGGGTGCAGCGCACCATCCGTCGTCGCTGAGTTCGCCTCTGTCACACAAGCCCGATGCCGGGCCGATGCAGCTCGACTGCATCGGCCCGGCATCGGCGTTTTCGTCGAGGTCGGAGTCAGCGTGTGCGCACGAGGGCGGTGCCGGTGGCGCGGTCCTGCATGCCACGGCCGTCGACATCGGTGATGGTGCCCGGCACGACGAAGACGAGCAGGGCCTGACGCACCAGCGCACGGACGAAGCCGACACGCACGGGGCCGTCCACCCGCGCCACCCGTATTCCCAGGCACAACTGCCCGGGAGTGAAGGAGAACAAGGTGACGGCGGCGATCCCGACGACGAACCACACGAGCAACGTGACGCTCGACAACGGGCCTTCGAGCGGATTGTCGCCGATGATCAGCGCGGCCACGCCCGCCGACGACACCCAGTCGATCATGAGGGCCGCCAGACGGCGGCCGGTGCCGACGAGCGCGCCGGGCCCGTCCGCCGGCAGCCCGAGGCGTTCACCTCGATAGGACTGTTGCGCCTCGGCTGCCCCGTTCGGCAGGGCAGCCGAGGGTCCGGAGAGCCAGGAGCCGGTGATACGTGCCATGCTGTCCAGGATAGGCGTCGCCGCTCGGGGCACCTCACACTGGCGTTCGGGCCTGTGTGCGCAGTCACACCCGGCCGCAAAAGCCCAGGACGTTGCGACGCGTAACATGCCGGAAACAAAAGGTTGACCCGCGGGCAACACCAGGTCCATACCGTCTGGCACGACGAATTCGCCAATATCTACTTGGCTGAAGCGACTTAAGGAGCACAAGCGTGGCGTTCACCACGGCCGAAGAGGTCATCAAGTTCATCGCGGACGAGAACGTCGAGTACGTCGACATTCGGTTCAGTGACCTTCCCGGCGTCCAGCAGCACTTCTCGATCCCGGCCTCTGCGTTCACCCAGGATGTCTTCGAGGACGGCCTCGCGTTCGACGGTTCGTCCGTCCGCGGCTTCCAGTCGATCCACGAGTCGGACATGATGCTCCTCCCCGACGTCGCTACCGCGCAGATCGACCCCTTCCGTGCCGCCAAGACACTGAACGTGAACTTCTTCGTCCACGACCCGTTCACGCGTGAGTCCTACAGTCGCGACCCCCGTAACGTCGCCCGCAAGGCTGAGGAATACCTGAAGTCGACGGGCATCGCCGACACGGCGTTCTTCGGCGCCGAGGCCGAGTTCTACATCTTCGACTCGATCCGTTACGACTCGCAGATGAACGGCTCCTTCTACGAGATCGACTCCGTCTCCGCATCCTGGAACACCGGCGCCGAACTCAACGCCGACGGCAGCCCCAACCTGGGCTACAAGGTCCGTCCCAAGGGTGGCTACTTCCCCGTCGCACCGTACGACCACTACGTCGACCTGCGCGACGAGATCTCGACCAACCTGCAGAACGCGGGCTTCGAGCTCGAGCGCGGTCACCACGAGGTGGGCACCGCCGGTCAGGCCGAGATCAACTACAAGTTCAACACGCTGCTCGCAGCCGCAGACGACCTGCAGCTGTTCAAGTACATCGTGAAGAACACCGCGTGGAAGCACGGCAAGTCCGCCACCTTCATGCCGAAGCCGCTGTTCGGCGACAACGGCTCGGGCATGCACGTCCACCAGTCGCTGTGGAAGGACGGCAAGCCGCTGTTCCACGACGAGGCCGGCTACGCGGGTCTGTCCGACATGGCACGCCACTACATCGGCGGCATTCTGCATCACGCTCCGTCGCTGCTCGCGTTCACCAACCCGACCGTCAACTCGTACCACCGCCTGGTGCCGGGCTACGAAGCCCCCATCAACCTGGTGTACAGCCAGCGCAACCGGTCGGCGGCCGTGCGTATCCCGATCACCGGCAACAACCCGAAGGCCAAGCGCCTCGAGTTCCGTGCCCCCGACTCCTCGGGTAACCCCTACCTGAACTTCGCGGCGCAGATGATGGCCGGCCTGGACGGCATCAAGAACAAGATCGAGCCGCAGGCTCCGGTCGACAAGGACCTCTACGAGCTCCCGCCGGAGGAGGCCCGCAACATCCCGCAGGCCCCCACCAGCCTGTCGGCAGTGATCGACCGCCTCGAGGCGGACCACGACTACCTCACCGAGGGTGGCGTGTTCACCTCCGACCTGATCGAGACCTGGATCTCGCTCAAGCGTGAGCAGGAGATCGCTCCGGTCAACCTGCGGCCGCACCCCTACGAGTTCCAGCTGTACTACGACGTGTAAGTCGTAGGTTCCCGCCTTCGCGCGGAATCGTTTCTCCGAGGAGCCCATCCGTGGTCTCGGCTGCCTGCAGCCGATTCCCGCGGATGGGCTCGTTCGTCTCTCCTGTGGCACACCTGTTTCACTCCAGGCGACTCGGGTAACCGCCACACCAGGCGTTCCAGTGTTCCGGACCATTGGATCGTCCAGGCGGCGCCGGTTCAGAAGTCGAGGCGGCGCCGCCGCCTCACCCTTCCTGCAGCGTCCGAAGCATCTCCTCGGCGATGACGCGCAGCTTGATGTTGCGGTTCTTCGACTCGGTGACCAGAACCTCGAACGCCTCGTCGGCGGAGACCCGGCGGGCCGCCATGATGGCGCCCTTCGCCTGCTCGATCACCGCACGCGACTTCATCGCCGTCTCCAGTTGCTCACCACGCCTGCGCGCCTCCTCGAGTCGCGAGGCGCCGTCGAGGGCGTAGCGGACGGCAACGAGAAGCACGTTGAGGACGGCGGCATCTGCCCTGGTGAAACCGTGTGCCTCCCGGCTGTATACATTCAGTGCGCCGAGGTACTTTCCCTCGAGCAGTATCGGCGCGGACAGGTAGCTCGCGACACCCAAGCGCCGGGCGCTGTGTGCGAACGACGGCCATCGCCGTGTCGCTTCTTCGGAATCGGCCCGCGTGATCGTCTGCGTGCGGGCAGCTTCGAGACACGGCCCGTCGCCGGCGTCGTACTGGACACGATCCACGTCGACGACCAAGCGGTCGGTGGCGGCTCTCGTCGTGGCATCTCCGTTGTCCAGAAGGACTGTGACGCCTGCCAGGTGGGCGCCCGGCACCAGGGCGAGGGCCTCGCGGCTGACTTCTTCGAGGAATCGGTCCGTTCGCCCCGCCGAGTCCAGTTCTGAGTACAAGCTGTGGAGCGCATCCTTCAGCGCGTCGAACTGGCGATCACCGAGTCCGTTCCCACTCACTCCGCTCATCGTGCACCTTCCGTGATTCTCCGACCCTCCATTATTCGTCACCGCGGCGGCCGTGGATGGGAGGACTTCCAGAAGTACGGGAACCTCCTCGCTGCCACCGAGACCGGCGATATGATCCGGAAACCCGGCCGCACACTGCCTTGGGCCGAACCGATGGGGGTGAACGCGTGCCTCGCTCCGCCCGCGATCCGGCGCAATCGCCGGTGTCGATCATCTTCCGACGCAGGATCGACGACGCCAGTTTCGACGAGTACCTGCGCTGGGAGCACCGCTCAGCCGAAATCCTGTCGGGTCTTCCAGGATTCATCGATCAGGACATCATCCCGCCGTCACCGCCCGTGCAGGACGACTGGGTAACGGTCCAACGGTTCACCACGATCGACGACGCCAGAGCGTGGCTGGACAGTGCCGAACGGACTACCCTCGTCGCGAAGATCAAGCACACATTCATCGGCAACGAGGACGTCCATCTGCTCACCGGTGAACAGACTGCCGCGCAGGCTGCGTCGTCGGTGGTCATCTCCTGCCGCATCGATCCGGAGGACGAGTCCGCCTTCATGGATTGGCAGCGTCGGATTTCCGCCGCCGAGGCCCGGTTCACGGGCTTCCGGGGGCACAAGGTGGAGCGGCCTGTCCGCGGCGTCACCGACGATTGGACGATCGTCCTCAGCTTCGACACCGAAGAGAATCTCGAGCGATGGATGAACTCGGCAGAGCGCGCCGAACTTCTCGAACAGGGGGCGCGCTTCAATCAGAACCTTCGAGTCCGCAGGGCCAGTTACGGTTTCGACTTCTGGTTTCGCGGGGCGAAAGGCGAACAGTCCGCGGAGGTTCCGGTTGCGCGGAGCAACCTCCTGGTACTCCTCGTCTTGTATCCGATGGTGGTGATCTGGGGCCACTTCGTCAGTGCACCGCTCATCGAGGCTCGCGGTGTCCCCGTTGCCATCGCGCTGTTCATCGGCAATGTCGTCACCACCCAGCTCTTGGGGTGGTGGGCGGTTCCGGCCGCCTTCAAGGCGTTCGGATGGTGGATGGACCCAACGATTTCTCCTCGCCGGCGCAATATCGGATACGCCGTGATGATCGCCTTGTTCGGTGTCTCGATCGCCGTGTCCACCCTGCTTTTCGCCATTCCCACCACCTGATGTTCCGGGGAAGTGAGCGCCGAGCTCGTCCAAGAGAAAGTCGGGATCGTGAGTAGGGCCCGCACACTCGCTCAGGTGTACCGAGACTTCGGTGAGGTCGATGCCGCCCCGACATCGCCGCTGTACCATCGCATCGCCGTCGCCCTGAGCGAGTCCGCGGAAGCGCTGCGCGCGATCGAGGCCGCGCCGGCGCGCAAGCGGCACCCCACGGTCATTCTCGCCGCGCTCCACGACCTCGCGCTCGCCGGACACGCCCCCGCGCTCGCCGCCGCCTATGCCGCCGCGGACCGCGACGCTGCCGTCGGCGCGGCGATCGACACGCTGATGCACATGACCGACTCTGTGGTGGCCACCGCCGTGCGCCGGACGATGCGGGCCGATGACACCGGTCACTGCACTGTGCTGTATCCCGCCATCGCTGAGGCTGCAAGCCGGGTGGGTGCGGAGAGGGTTGCGCTGATCGACGTGGGCTGTTCGGCCGGGTTCGATCTCACCGTCGATCGCGTCGGCATCACCTACAGCAACCGACAATTCCTGGGCGACCCGTCATCTCCGGTACAGCTGTCGTCCTCGATCGTGGGAGATCGCCCCCTCCCGCCGCGGGCGATGCCCGAGGTTGTCGCCCGGGTGGGCATCGACCTCGATCCGGTCGACGTGACCGACGCGGACGAAGCCCGCTGGTTACGCGCCTGCGTGTGGCCGGACCAGCCGGAGCGGGTCGCCAGGCTCGATGCGGAAATCGCGCTGGCGGCGACGGAGCCTCCGCTGCTGCTCCGAGGTGACGCCGTCGAGGTTCTGCCTGAGGCCTTCGCCCGTGTGCCCGCGGACGCCCTGCCCGTCGTGACGACGACGTGGGCGCTGTCGCGCTTGTCCCTCGAAAGCCGCGTGCGCTTCCTGCACCGCCTCGGCGCCGCAGCTGCCGGCCGGGTTGTGGTGTGGGTGTCGGCGGAGGGAGTCGGGGTCGCGCCGTCCATACCGACGCTCGGCGATCGCCGCGCCTCCGGCCACAGCATCATCGGGCTGGCTGTGTTCGACGCGTCGACTCTGCGCGCCGAGGCCATCGGCCGCTGCTGGTCGCGGGGCCGCTTGCTGTCCTGGCTGACCGGCTCCTGATGTTCTGACCGAGTGAGCGACCGTCCTGCCGAGATCGACGACCCCTGCCCCGACTGACCGCGTACAACCCGCCGAAGATTCGCATTTGCCTGCGTACAGGGCCGGCGCATAGCACTGTGAAATATCTCGGAACAGGTTTCGACGGGTGAAAGGTGTCGCACAGTGGACATCGTGCAGCTGTGGGATTTCGTCTCCGCGCGGAAGCAGCAACTGCTCACGGACTCCTATCTGCACGTCAGCGCTGTGGTGCAATCGGTGGTCATCGCCACGGTCGTCGCGGTGGTCGTCGGCATCGTCGTGTATCGCAGTCCGGCGGGCTCGGCCGTCGCCACAGCGCTCGCGAGCACCATCCTCACCGTCCCGTCGTTCGCCCTACTAGGCCTCCTGATCCCCATCCTGGGTCTCGGTGTGGCTCCCACCGTGACGGCCCTGGTCCTGTACGCCCTGCTGCCGATCATCCGGAACACGATCCTCGGTCTGTCGTCGGTGGACCCGGCGGTGACGGACGCGGCACGAGGTGTCGGTATGAGCCGGATCGCTGTGCTGAGCCGGATCGAGTTGCCGCTCGCGTGGCCGTCGATCCTCACCGGCATGCGGGTGAGCACCCAGATGTTGATGGGAATTCTCGCCATAGCGGCGTACGCCAAGGGCCCCGGACTGGGCAACCTCATCTTCTCCGGACTGTCCCGGGTGGGAAGCCCCACGGCAGTCCCGCAGGCCCTCACGGGCACCGTTTTGATCGTCCTTCTCGCTCTCGTGCTCGACGGCCTTTTCGTGGTCGTCGGGCGACTCACCACTTCCAGGGGGATCCGTGACTGAACTCGACACAGCACGCACCGGCGCCGACACCGTCTCAGGCGTCGAGATCGTCCTCGAGAATGTGGTCAAGAACTATCCCGGCCAGAGCCGGCCGGCCGTCGACAACGTCTCGATGCGCATCCCGGCGGGCGAGATCGTCGTATTCGTCGGCCCGTCCGGCTGCGGCAAGACCACCACGATGCGGATGATCAACCGCCTCATCGAACCGACGTCGGGCAAGATCACGATCGGCGGCAACGATGCGCTGTCCATCGATCCCGACAGGTTGCGGCGGGGCATCGGCTACTCGATACAGCAGGCAGGGCTCTTCCCGCATTTGACCATCGCCAAGAATGTCGCCACCGTTCCCGGGCTGATCGGGTGGGACAAGAAGAAGATCGCCCAGCGCACCGACGACATGCTCGACCTTGTGGGACTCGACCCCGATGTCTACCGGGACCGCTATCCCCGGCAGCTGTCGGGTGGTCAGCAACAGCGGGTCGGCGTGGCCCGGGCCCTGGCCGCCGATCCCCCGGTCCTGCTCATGGACGAGCCGTTCGGCGCGGTGGATCCGATTACGCGCGGACTGCTGCAGGACGAACTGATGCGACTGCAGTCGGATCTGGGCAAGACCATCGTCTTCGTCACCCACGACTTCAACGAGGCCGTCAAGCTCGGCGACCGTATCGCCGTTCTCGGGGATCAGTCGCACATCATGCAGTACGACACCCCGGATGCGATTCTCGCGAATCCCGCGAACGACATGGTGGCCGGCTTCGTCGGCGCGAACGCGTCGCTCAAACAGTTGACGCTGACCCGGGTCCGGGACGTGCCGCTCCTCGACTGCCCCACCGCGTATGCCGACGGTTCGGTCGACGAGCTGCGGGCGGCCATCACACCACGCAAAATCAAGTGGGGTCTGATTCTCGACGCACGTGATCGCCCCATCCGCTGGGTGTCCCTCGGCCACCTGGCGCACGCCTCCTCACTGCAGGACATCGGTGACCCGATCGAGGAGGTCGTCTCCACCCAGTCCACGCTGCAGGATGCGCTCGAGGCGTTGCTCGCCGAAAGTAGCGCCTCGACCGTCGTCACCGGCCGACGGGGCGAGTACGAAGGTCTCATCAGTATCGACACGCTGGTGAACCACCTCTCCGCGATGCGGGAGGAGCACGGGCCGGACAGCGAGAACGGGGAAACGAGCGTGGAGGGACCGCCGTCATGACCACCGCCGTTGTCGCACAGACCATCCCCGCCGCCCGCCGGTCCGAACGTGCCCGGTTGCTGGTTCAACCGGCGATCGTGCTCGTACTCGTCGCCGGGGTCCTCGGCTGGGCATTCAACCGCGAACTCACGGCCACTCAGAAGGGCAGTCTCAACGCTTCGAACATCGCCACCCTGACATGGCAGCATGTGCTGATCACGGTCGTGGTCGTGACCATCGTCGTTGCCATCGCCGTTCCCCTGGGCGTCCTTCTGACGCGCCCCGGTTTCACCAGGCTGGCACCAGTCTTCATCGGTGTCGCCAACATCGGTCAGGCCGCGCCGGCGATCGGGCTACTCGTGCTGCTGTTCCTGGCCACCAACACCACCGGGTTCTGGATCGGCGTTCTGCCCATAGCGTTCTACTCGTTGCTTCCTGTGCTTCGCAACACCATGCTCGGTCTGCAGCAGGTCGATCCCGCCGTCATCGACGCCGGGCGCGGGCAAGGAATGACGGCGCGCCTGGTGTTGCAGAAAGTCGAGTTGCCACTGGCCGTTCCGTACATCCTGGCCGGGTTGCGTACCTCGCTCGTCCTCGCCGTCGGCACCGCGACCCTCAGTTTCCTCGTCAGCGCTGGCGGTCTCGGCATCCTCATCGACACCGGATACAAGCTGCGCGACAACGTCACACTGGTCGTCGGCGCGGTGCTCGCGGTTGCGCTCGCGCTTCTGGTCGACTGGTGCGGTGCACTGGCCGAGGAGTTCCTGGGCCCCAAGGGACTGCGCTGATGGCCTTGCGACGAGGACTCCGGCGCACTCTTGCCGCAACGGCGTTGGCGTGCAGTGTCACTCTCCTGGCCGGCTGCGGTCTCGAATCCGGTGGCGCGTTGCCGCTGTCCGTACTCCCCGGCAGTATCCAGCCTGTCCCCGGACTCGAGGGGGTCAAGATCACCGTCGGGTCCAAAGATTTCACCGAGCAGGTGATCCTCGGGTACATCATCGAGTTCGCGCTCAGCGCCGCCGGCGCCGAGGTGCGCGATCTCACCAACATCCAGGGATCGAACAGCACCCGGGACGCGCAGTTGGACGGGCAGATCGACGTCACCTACGAGTACACGGGAACCGGCTGGATCAACTATCTGGGCAACGAGACTCCTGTGCCCGACCCCGTCGCGCAATTCGAGGCCGTGCGGGACGAAGACCTCGAACGCAATGCCATGGTGTGGGTGGAGCCCGCGCCCATGAACAACACGTATGCCCTGGCGATGAACAGGCAGACCGCCGAGCAGACCGGCATCACCACGTTGTCCCAGTACGCAGACCTGGTCAACCGCGACCCTGCGGCCGCCACCACGTGCGTCGAGACGGAATTCAATGTGCGACAGGACGGCTTCCCCGGGCTGGCCGCCACCTACGGCTTCGATCCCGCGAGAGCGAACCGGCAGATCCTGCAGACCGGCATCATCTATCAGGCCACCGCGGACGGCACACAATGCAAGTTCGGTGAGGTGTTCACCACCGACGGACGCATCATCGCGCTCGATCTGGTTCTTCTCGAGGACGACCGGCAGTTCTTCCCGAAGTACAACCCTGCCATCACGATGCGGAAGGACTTCGCCGATGCCCACCCACAGGTGGCGGAGGTCATGGCGCCCATTTCGGACGCCCTGACCAACGAGGAGGTCACCGAGATGAACCGGCTCGTCGACGTCGAAGGACAGGAACCGGCGGACGTCGCTCGTAACTGGCTGGCAGACAAGGGATTTGTGACACTCCCCTGACCGTCAAGGACCGAGCGTGATCGTTGCGATCAAGCCCCGATGATCCGAACCGGCGATCACCACCGACTCGACCGACTGCGCCCGGGCCCCGCTCGTCACGATGTGGTCGATCGCGATCATCGGCGGAAACGGCTGCCGGTCTGCCGGATACGTGTTCTGGATTCCGGCACCCACCTGGTCGGCGGCGTCCCGGAAGCGGCCGCTCACCAGATTGCGGTACTTGACGTGATCGCGGGTGGAATTGAAATCGCCGCTGAGAATCACCGGACCCGAGTCCTCGGGGATCCCGTCGAGCAACGCCTTGATGCGGTCCATCTCCCCCGCCCACACCGCGGAATCCACCGGCCAGGGCGGAACGGGATGCAGAGCGTACACGGCGGCACTCGCGCCGTCCGGAAGGGTTATCCGCGCCGACAGCGCCGTCAGCAGGAACTCCTCGTGGTGTATCTGTTCGGACAGCGGATACCGGCTCCAGATCCCGGTTCCTACTCCGCCGGTCCCGGGCCGCAGAAACGAGTAAGGCAACACAGACGAGATACCCGACGCCTCGAGCCGCCCGACAGCCTCGGGCGTCAGTTCGTTCACGGTAACGACGTCGACGTCGTTGTCCTCGATCTGCCTCCTCAGCGAATCGGGATCAGCGTTGCCGAGCCAGATATTGGCTTGCATCACAGTCACTTCCGGACCAGATGCCGGCGCCGAGCCGTTCGCCAGATAGAGCGGCGCCTGCGACAGCGTGGCTACCGCCGCGACTGTCAGGGCCACGCCGAATCCGACCCAGTGCCGCGTCACTCCGAGAACCAGCACCCCGACCGCGGCCGCGGCCATCAAATAGGGGGCGGCCGACGCCAGCACGAGGAGTCGTTGGTTGTGCACGTCGAGGAATCGGAGCACCACACCGAACACCCCGACGAGCACCGCGCACCACCCGAGGGCAGTGAGCGCTCGCACTCCCCAGGCGGCGATCACCCGCCGAAGACCCTCTCCACCACTGCTTTGGCCCGTCGGGTGACGCGCAGGTAATGGTCGAGGAACCCGCCCGCGTCGTCACTACCCCAGCCGGCAATCTGTGCGACCGCGGACAGGACGCGACCGGAGCCGGGCAGCTGGTCGGTGGGCTTACCGCGCACCAGCACCAGGCAGTTGCGGGCTTTCGTCGCCGTGATCCACGCGTCGCGTAGCAGTTCGACGTCCGCCTCACTGAGCAGTTCTGCGGCCCCGATGGCGTCGAGAGTTTCGAGGGTCGACGTGTTGTGGAGCGACTCGATGTCGTGGGCGTGGCGAAGCTGGATCAGCTGCACAGTCCACTCGATGTCGGCGAGCCCGCCGCGGCCGAGTTTGGTGTGCGTGGCGGGGTCGGCGCCGCGAGGCAACCGCTCCGAGTCGACCCGCGCCTTGATGCGCCGGATCTCGCGTACCGCCTGCTCTGACACCCCGCCTTCGGGGTAACGCGTCTTGTCGATCATGTGCAGGAAGCGCAGTCCGAGGTCGGCGTCGCCGGCAACGTGGTGTGCTCGCAGCAGCGCCTGAATCTCCCAGGCCTGCGCCCACTGTGCGTAGTAGGCCTCGTACGACGCGAGCGTGCGCACGACGGGACCGCTACGACCCTCCGGCCGCAACCCGGTGTCGACCTCGAGTGGTGGATCCGTGCTGGGCGCACCCAGGAGCGAGCGCACCTTGTCGGCGACTCCGTTGGCCCACTTGACGGCGACGGTCTCGTCGACGCCCTCGCGGGGCTCGCACACGAAGAGCACGTCGGCGTCGGATCCGTAGCCCAGCTCACCGCCACCGAGCCGGCCCATCCCGATCACCGTGAACGTTGCGGGTGCCGGTTCGCCCAGCTCCTTCTCGCTCGCGTTGATCACCGAGGTCAGCGCGGAGTTGAGGACGGCCGCCCACACCGAGGACAGCGCCCGGCACACCCCGGGCACGTCGAGCATGCCGAGAATGTCGGCGGAGGCGATCCGGGCCAGTTCGTACCGGCGCAGGGACCGCGCGGCCGCGATGGCGCGCGCCGGATCGTCGTGGCGTGCCGACGCCGTCAGAATTCCCCGCGCGACGTCCTCCGGTTTCGATTCCAGCAGGCGCGGGCCGCCCGGGGAATCGGCAAACAACCGCACCACATCGGGGGCCTTGATCAGCAGGTCTGGAACGTAGGCCGACGAACCCAGCACGGTCATCAGTCGCTCGGCCACGGACGCCTCGTCACGGAGCAGACGCAGGAACCATGTCTGGTCGTTCATCGCATCCGACAGCCTGCGGTAGGCGAGCAACCCCGCGTCGGGGTCCGGTGTGTCACCGAGGAATTCGAGCAACGTCGGCAGCAGCAGCGCCTGGATGCGGCCCTTTCGGGACGCACCGCTCGTGAGCGCCGTCAGATGTCCGAGGGCGTTCTCGGGTGCCGTGTATCCCAGCGCCGCCAACTGCCGGATTGCCGCGTCGGGACTGAGCCGCAGAGCATCCTTGTCGATCCGAGCCACCGATTCGAGCAGTGGGCGGTAGAACAATTTGGCGTGCAGGCGCCGCACCCGGTGGGCGTTGCGCTTGATTTCGGCGTTGAGGACGCCGAGGGCATCCTTGCTGCCGTCCGGCCGCATGTGGGCGGCCCGCGCCAGCCACCGCAATGCTTCCTCGTCCTCGGCGGGCGGAAGCGTGTGGGTGCGTCGCAACTTCTGCAGTTGCAGCCGGTGCTCGAGCAGCCGCAGGAATTCGTACGACGCAGCCAAATTCGCGGCGTCGTCGCGCCCGACGTACCCGCGCGCGGCGAGCGCCGTCAAGGCGTCGATGGTGCTCTGCACGTGGAGCGCCTCGTCCGCACGTCCGTGGACCAGCTGGAGCAGCTGCACCGCGAACTCGACGTCCCGCAGGCTGCCCCGGCCCAATTTGAGCTCCCGCTCGCGCAGTTCGGGCGGAACCATCTCCTCTACCCGCCGGCGCATGGCCTGCACCTCGGGAACGAAATCTTCCCGCTCGGAGGCCGTCCACACCATCGCGCTGAGGGCCTCGACGTACTGCCGTCCCAGCTCGAGGTCGCCGATCATCGGCCGAGCCTTGAGGAGCGCCTGGAATTCCCAGGTCTTGGCCCACCGCTTGTAGTAGGTGACGTGAGATTCGAGGGTGCGGACGAGTTCGCCGCGTTTACCCTCGGGTCGCAGTGCCGCATCGACGTCGAAGAAGGCCGTCGATCCGATGCGCATCAGCTCACCCGCGATCCGGCTGGCGATCGCATCGGCGGGCTCGGCGACGAAGACCACGTCCACATCGCTGACGTAATTCAGTTCGCGTGCACCACATTTGCCCATCGCGATCACGGCGAGCCGCACCGGGCAGGGCGCTTCCGGACACACTGTTGCGACGGCGACTGCGAGGGCGGCATTGAGTGCGGCGTCCGCCAGATCGGACAACTGACGCCCGACGGTCTGGTACGGAAGTACCGGTTCGTTCTCGACGGTGGCCGCGAGGTCCACGGCGGCCAGGAGCATGAGCTGGTCACGGTACGACTTGCGCAATGCGGCGACAGCGTCCGAGCCCGTCACGGCGGCCCGGTACAGATTCGCCTCGGGATGAACGCCTTCCTCCGGGTGGGCGTCGACGGACGCTAACATCCGGGCGTTCGCCTCTTCCCTCGTCGGCAGGGTCACGTCGCCGGCGAGATTGGTCCACAGCGCGGGGTCCGCTACGAGATGATCGCCGAACGCACTGGAAGCACCCAGCAAGCCGAACAAGCGCCCGCGCAGGGCCTTGTCGGTCCGCAGGGCTTTGTCGAGGGCTTCCCACCCGTCGCCCAGACCGTCCTTCATCCGCACCAACGTGCGGAGCGCGAGGTCGGCGTTGGCTGCACGGGAGAGGGACCAGAGCAGCTCGACGCTGCCCTCGCCTACCCAGCCCAGATCTCGAAGTTCGGCGGGAGCGGTCGGTTCGACGAGGCCCAGTCGACCCGGGCCGGGAACGGCAGAACGCGCTGCCGGAGGCTTCACCATGTTCTTGCTCACAACCCCAGATACGTCTTGAGTTCGAACGGCGTCACGTGGCTGCGGTACTCCTCCCACTCGCGACGCTTGTTGCGGAGGAAGAAGTCGAACACGTGCTCACCGAGTGCTTCGGCGACCAGTTCGGACTTCTCCATTTCCCGCAGCGCCCCGTCGAGGTTCCCGGGGAGTTCGCGATACCCCATGGCGCGCCGCTCGGCCGATGTCAACGCCCACACGTCGTCCTCGGCCTCCGGCGGCAGTGCGTAACCCTTCTCGATACCGCGCAGTCCCGCAGCGAGCAGGACCGCGAAGGTGAGATACGGGTTGCACGCCGAGTCTGGGCTGCGGATCTCGACGCGACGCGACGACGCCTTGTTGGGCGTGTACATCGGGACACGCACGAGCGCCGACCGGTTCGACGGACCCCAGGAGGCCGCAGTCGGAGCTTCTCCACCGTGGATGAGCCGCTTGTACGAGTTCACCCACTGATTGGTGACCGCACTGATCTCATTGGCGTGTTCGAGGATGCCGGCGATGAACGCCTTCCCGGTCTCCGACAGCTGCATCGGATCGTCCGGGTTGTGGAACGCGTTGGTGTCGCCCTCGAACAGGCTCATGTGCGTGTGCATCGCCGAGCCGGCCTGATCGCTGAACGGCTTGGGCATGAACGTGGCCCGCACCCCCTCGGCAATGGCGACTTCCTTCACCACGTACCGGAAGGTCATGACGTTGTCGGCCATCGACAGGGCATCCGCATACCGCAGGTCGATCTCCTGCTGGCCGGGGGCCGCCTCGTGATGGCTGAACTCGACGGAGATTCCCATCGACTCGAGCGCGTCGATGGCGTGGCGGCGGAAATTGGGGGCAGAGTCGTGGACTGCCTGGTCGAAGTACCCACCGGAGTCTGCGGGCTTCGGCGGCGTGCCGTCGATCGGCCCGTTCTCGAGCAGGAAGAACTCGATCTCGGGGTGCACGTAGCAACTGAAGCCGAGGTCGCTGGCCTTGTTCAGCTGCCGTCGCAGCACGTGCCGCGAATCGGCCCAGGACGGGGACCCGTCGGGCATGGCGATGTCGCAGAACATGCGGGCGGAGTGCTGATGGCCCTTGCTCGAGCTCCAGGGCAGAACCTGGAACGTGGAGGCGTCCGGCTTCGCGACGGTGTCGGCTTCGGACACCCGCGAGAACCCTTCGATCGCGGATCCGTCGAAGCCGATGCCCTCCTCGAAGGCACCTTCCAGTTCCGCGGGGGCGATCGCCACCGATTTCAGGTATCCGAGAACATCCGTGAACCACAATCGGACGAACCGAATGTCGCGCTCTTCCAGGGTGCGAAGCACGAATTCCTTTTGGCGATCCATGTCCGCGAGAGTAAGCAAAGTTCGTTAAATCTGTGTTACTTCGTGAATTCACCCGGCTACGATTCCGCATCGTGCCAGCGTGTGGCCACCTCGACCCCTCGCCGCGGACGCGCGTGTCAACAGGTGAGGTCGGCGGGCGGCGGCTCGAGGGTCACGAAATAGTCGATGACGGCGTCGTCGACGCATGCTTCGCCATCGAGAACGACGGTGTGCTGAGTGCCCCGGTACGTGATCAGCGCGCCGTTCATCTGCTTCGCCAGGTCCACTCCCGCTTGATAGGGAGTGGCCGGATCCTCTGTGGTCGAGACCACTACGATCGTCGGGATTCCGGGGGCGTCCACCGTGTGCGGTGCACCCGTGCTCGGTACCGGCCAGAACGCGCAGACGTCGAGCGGCGCGTTGCCCGTGCCGCGACCGTCGTCGAGGAACGGAGCCGCCTGCCGGTACCGCAGATCGGCCTCGCCGACCTTCGCGCGATCGGTGACCGGCGGATCGTCCACGCACCGGATGGCGTTGAAAGCGTCGTTGAGGTTCGAGTAGCTGCCGTCGTCCGCCCGGCCCTCGTACAGATCGGCCAGCATCAGCAGCGAATCCCCGGTGCCCGTCCGCAGACTCTGCAATCCGCCGCGCAGCGGTCCCCACAGGTTGGGTGAGTACAGCGCCTGCTGGACGCCGGTGATCGCGTCGGTGTAGCTGAGTCCTCGTGGATCGGTCGTGGCCGCCGGCTTCGCGATCAGCGGATCGACCAGAGCGCGAAAGTTCTCGTCGGCCTTCGCCGGGTCGGTGCCCAGGGGGCAATCCTGCTGCCTCATGCAGTCCGCGACGAAGGCGTCGAATGCCTTCTGGAAGCCTTCGGCCTGCAAGATGACCTCGTCGGTCGGATCCTGCTCGGGGTCGAGGGCGCCGTCGAGCACCATCGCCCGCACGTTGCCGGGGAACGTCTCCGCATAGGAGGACCCCAGCCGGGTGCCGTAGGAATATCCGAGGTAGTTCAGCTTCGCGTCGCCGAGCACTGCCCGGATGACGTCCATGTCGCGGACGACGTCGTAGGTGCCCACGTGGGCCAGTACGTCCGGACCTGTCCGCTCTGCGCACTTGGCCGCGTAATCACGGTTCTCCGCTTCGGTTTGCGCGATCCCGGCAGGGCTCATGTCGACGTCGTCGTCCCTCCGCTTGGCGTCCACCTCTGGGTCGGTCAAGCAGGTCACTGCCGGGGTGGATGCGCCGACACCGCGCGGGTCGAATCCGACGACGTCGAACTTCTCGGCGAGTTCGGTGCCGTCGGCCACGGATGCCAGAGCCAGACCGGATGCCCCGGGACCGCCGGGGTTGACCAGAAGAGACCCGAGTTTCGGTCCACCCGCCCGCGAACGGGAGATCGCGATCTGCGCCGTGGCGCCGCCCGGGTCCGCGTAGTCGTTGGGCACGGTCACCTTGGCGCAGTCGAGGTTGTCCCCGAGCGGTGTGCCGTCCGTGCTGTATCCCTCGCACGAACCCCAATTCACCTGTTGCGTATAGAAGGCCTCCAGTCCGTCGGGAGCGGACGCTCCCGGCGACGCCGCAGAAGGCGAGGGCTCGGCGACGGCCTCGCCGGAATCCCCTCCACTCCCACTGCATCCTGCGAAGACGAGGACAACGGCGACGGCACCCGCGAACGCGGCCGGCACGCGAGCACTGCGAGACATACGACGATCGTGCCAGGGTTCACCGGGTGCGTGCCTCGAGGGCAGGTCAGACCCCGGAGATCGATGTGACCTATCGCACCTGCGCCGGGGGTTCGCACCCCCATGGCCCGGTGGCAGACTGTAGGCGTCATCACCCGCACCCGGGGACCCGCCAAGGGCCTCGAGGCCAGAAAGGGACAACGATGTCCGATAGCAAGACTTCCGAGAGCACGTCCGAGAATCGGCTCTACGGATCAGCCCCCTCCCCCGACGCACCCCGACGCAAGACCCGGACCCACCACCTGCAGGCCATGAAGGCCGAAGGCGAACGCTGGGCGATGCTCACCGCCTACGACTACTCCAGCGCCCGCATCTTCGAGGAAGCCGGCATCCCGGTCCTGCTGGTCGGCGATTCCGCCGCCAACGTCGTCTATGGGTACGAGACCACCGTTCCGGTCACCGTCGACGAACTGCTTCCCCTGGTACGAGGTGTCGTTCGCGGCGCACCCCACGCCCTCGTCGTGGCCGACCTCCCGTTCGGCAGCTACGAGAGCTCGCCCGAGCAGGCCCTGGCCACCGCCACCCGGTTCCTGAAGGAAGGCCTGGCCCACGCCGTCAAGTTGGAGGGCGGCGAACGCGTCGCACCCCAGATCGCCGCAATTACCGCCGCGGGTATTCCCGTCATGGCCCACGTCGGCTTCACTCCGCAGAGCGTCAACTCACTCGGCGGCTTCCGGGTGCAGGGCCGAGGTGACGCGGCCGAGCAGTTGGTGGCCGACGCCATCGCCGTCCAGGAAGCAGGCGCTTTCTCGGTCGTCATGGAGATGGTGCCCGCGGAAATCGCCGGGCAGGTCACCCGCAAGCTCACCATCCCCACGGTCGGCATCGGTGCCGGCGCCGAATGCGACGCCCAGGTGCTGGTGTGGCAGGACATGGCCGGTTACACCAGCGGGAAGACGGCGAAGTTCGTCAAGCGCTTCGGCAACGTCGGTGAGGAGCTCCGCGCGGCAGCCGCGGCCTACGCAGACGAGGTACGTTCGGGCGCCTTCCCCGCGGATGAGCACAGCTTCTGATCTCTTCTCATCCGGTTCGGCTCCACAATTCGAGAGAGGTGTTCATGCGAGTACGACGTGCGTCGCAGACCGGCCACCGTCGCCGCCCCGGCCGCACTCGCGGCCGGGGCGGTCGCACTCGCCGCGCTCACGGGGTGCGCGGGACAGGGCACCGCACCCGCGCCCCAATCCGCTGTTCCCACCAGTTCCCGCGCCGCCCCGCCGGGAGTCGCTGCGGTCCCGGGCGGAGTGACCGAGGCCCAGGCCACCCAGTTGTGCCGGGATCTCGAGGGGCAGCTGCAGAGCTGGCGTACGTACACGCCGACCATCGGGAAGACCGGACTCAACGGGCTGGTCGGCACGTGGATCGCGCAGAACAACCTCAATGCCCTCGACTTCCTGCAGGATCGCGGTCGCATCGACGTGATCACGACGGCGGCCTGCCCGGACATCCGTCAGGAAGCCGTGACCGCGTTGGAGATACCCGATCTGGCGTCCGGCCTGATCGGGTTCTGAGGTGTCCGGCGAGCAGGACCTGCGCACTCTCTACCCCGAGATCCAACCCTTCCGGTTCGGGCATCTCGATGTGGGTGACGGCCAGCAGGTGTACTGGGAACTGAGCGGCAATCCCGACGGAAAGCCCGTCGTCTTCCTGCACGGCGGCCCGGGCGGCGGCACCGATCCTGCGTATCGGCAGTTCTTCGACCCAGCCGCGTACCGGATCGTTCTGTTCGACCAGCGCGGGTGTGGTCGTTCCACACCACACGTCGCCGACGGGGCCGATCTGTCGGTGAACACGACGGACCGCCTGCTCTCGGACATCGAGATGCTGCGTGATCATCTGGGCGTGGAGCGGTGGCAGGTGTTCGGCGGTTCGTGGGGTTCCACCCTGGCCCTCGCCTACGCGCAGAAGCATCCGCACCGGGTCACCGAATTGGTGCTGCGAGGAATCTTCCTGCTGCGGCGCAGCGAGATCGACTGGTACTACAACGGCGGTGCCGCACATCTCTTTCCGGAACGGTGGGAGCAGTTCCTGGCGCCTGTTCCCGAGCAAGAGCGGGACGGCGATCTGGTGGAGGCCTACCACCGGCTGCTGCACGCCGAAGATGTGGAGATTGCGACGCGGGCCGCGATCGCGTGGTCGGCCTGGGAAGGGGCGACCAGCTCGCTCCTGCCCAAGCCGGAGCGGATCGCCGAGAGTTCGGAGCCTCGGTTCGCACTCGCGTTCGCCCGCATCGAAAACCACTATTTTCATCACCGCGGGTTCCTCGACGAGGGACAGTTGTTGCGTGATGTTGCCAGGCTCGAGGGGATTCCCGGGGTGATCGTGCAGGGTCGTTACGACGTGGTATGCCCGGCGACGAGCGCGTGGGCGCTGCACCAGGCGTGGCCCGGCTCGCAGCTCGACATCGTCGGCGATGCCGGTCATTCAGCGATGGAGCCGGGGATCGTCGACCGTCTGGTACGGGCCACCGACCGGTTCCGCCCGTAACTACGCCGGGTAGCTGAACTCGACGGACCGCTTGTGGACGTCGGCGGCGACGAGCCGGATCTTGACCTGCTCCCCTTCCGCGGGATCCCCGACGCACTTGCCCATCACCGACACGGAAGGGACGAACACGTCGGCGGTGCGCTTGCCGTTGCGTGAGCGGAGAACGGTCGCATCGAACACGTCCCCCACCCGGTCGGCGAGCACTGTCGCCTCGGCAAGGTCGATGCAGGCGCGTTCCACCTTCCCGGCCAGCGTGTCGGAGCCGCCCATGATCTCGGGCATCGACCCCAGCGCGCCTCGCACCCACGTCGGGACCGCGGCGCCGGACGCTATGGCCAGGCACACTTCCGTCGAATAGCGGTCCGACAGCCGCCGCAGCGGTGCGGTCACGTGTGCGTACGGGGCGCCGATCGCCGCATGCACGGTGAGCTCCGGAACGCTGCCGTCGAAAGCGGCGTAATCGGCGCCGCGCAGCAAGGACGGGGCCTCGGTCATCAACACGAGCGTCGGCGCCGAATTGGGGTCCAGCCCGGCCAGCATTTCGCCCACACCGACGTCGCGTGGCCACTCGATGCCCAGTGCCGCCGCGGTGCGTCGCAACGCGGCGACGGCGTCGGGTCCGGCGGGCGGCAACGTCCGCAGCAGCCCGATCCTCGCGTCGATCATCATGGCAGCGGCGCACATTCCGGTGAGCAAGGACACCTCGGCGTTCCAGTCGTCGGCCTCGGTGCGCGGCGCCAGATCGATGCGCCACCCCTCGCCGTCCGGTACCACGTCCTGTTCCGGAAGTCGCAGCTCGATGGCACCGCGCGCCACCGCGGCTGCGGCGCGAAGCCGGCCGAACTCGGGCAGCGAGGTGATGGACGGGTGCAATCGGCCCGCATCCGAATCCGCCTGGACCCCGGCATAGTCGAGCCGCGCCACCGAGCGGACGGTCGCGCGGGATACCGTCCACGACACCGGTGCTGCCTGTTCGTCGAGCTCGATCCGCCACAGGGCTGCGGGGCGGATCTGGTCCGGCAGGAGGCTCGCCGACCCCTCCGACAGCTCCTTCGGGTGCAACGGAACCTTGCCGTCCGGCAGGTAGAACGTCTGGCCCCGCTTGCGGCTCTCCACCTCCAGGGCACCACCGGGTTCGACGACGGCGCCGACGTCCGCGATCGCATAGTGCAGGACGAATCCGTCCGCGGTGCGCTCGAGGTGGAGGGCCTGATCCAGGTCCATCGACTCCGGCGGGTCGATGGTCACGAGGGGCAGATCCGTGCGGTCCTCACGCTCGGCGGAACACCGGTCCGTAGCCCGCACGGCCTCGGCCACCGCCTCGGGCGGATAACCGTGCGGAAGGTTGAACTCCTCGCGCACGGCACCGAAATCGATCCCGTGCGCGAGAAAGCGAGTGATCGGCACCGTAGGTAGCCCCTTTCACGCCGTAGGCACCCTGACGGTGCGCGCTGTCAGTTGTTCCATTCCTCTTCGGCGCGGTCAGCCGCCTTGTTCCGCTCGGCGGCGATCTGCAGCGCCTTCTCGGCCGAAGCCCGGTCGGGGTACGGGCCCATCCTGGACATCGACGAAGCCGCCTTCCCCTGCGTGACGGATCCGTCGTCGACGTTGTAGTACCAGAGTTGATCTTCGTCAGTCATGTTCCCAGTGTCGCACCGGCGGGACGTCTGGAGTTGTGGATCATGCTCAGACTGTTACCCTCGGGGCCTGTCCGGTGATTCGTTCCCCGGCGCCGGTACGTGCGGTGTCGTGGCAGCGTGTCCCGCGTGCAGTGCCCGAACAGAGAATGGAGCGAGCATGTCAACGATCATTTTTGATCAGCTACTTCCCTACCTCGGCGCCGAAGGCGCCTCCTACTGGGCCCAGCTTCTGATGGTCGATCCCGTCTGACGGGATGCCGGTCAGCTGATTCGAACGAAGCCCCCGCCGAACTTCTCGGCGGGGGCTTCGCCGTTGCCGGAGGCGTAGAGTTCCGGCCGTTTCACTGCGCCCGGCGCCCGTAGTCTCTCTACGCTGTCATGATGGCAGTCAATCGAGCGATCGAGGGACGGGTCTATCCGCCCACCGAGCCGTACCTCGTCGGCCGTGAGAAGATTCGCGAGTTCGCACGGGCCGTTTTCGCCACCAACCCGACGTCCTACGACGTGGAACGCGCCCGAGCCGCCGGACACGCTGATCTCGTTGCGCCGCCGACATTTCCCGTCATCGTGCAGGAGCGGGCCCTCGCACAGTTGGTCGCCGATCCGACCACGGGAATCGAGCCCGTCAACCTGGTGCACAGCACTGAACAGGCGTCGTCCTTCCGCCCCGTAGTCGCCGGCGACGAGTTGTCGGCGGTATTGACCGTGACCGAGGTGGCCCCGAGAGGTCCCCACACCCTCATCGTGGCCGGCATCGACATCACCGACGCGAGCGGTGCTGTGGTCAGCACCATGACCTCCAGCCTTTTCGTGCGAGGTGACCAGTGAGTTCGCCCGAGCGAATCCTGCTGGGCGACACTGTCGTCAAGGCGCGATACCACCTGACCCGCGAATCACTGGTTCGCTACGCCGGCGCCTCCGGCGACTTCAATCCGATTCACTATCGGGACGACGTCGCCGCGACGGTCGGACTTCCCGGTGTCCTGGCTCAGGGGATGCTCACGCTGGGGCTCGCCACTCAGTGCGTCGTCGAGTGGCTCGGCGACCCTGCGCGAATCACCGGCTACCGGGCCCGCTTCACGAAGCCGGTCATCGTTCATGCCGAGGACGGTGCGGTCGTCGATGTGGTCGCCAAGGCCGCTCGCGTGGACGACGAAGCCGGCAGCGCCCGGATCGATCTGACCGTGACCTGCGACGGCCATACGGTGCTGGGCAAGTCCCAGGTGTGGATTTCGCTTCGCTGAGGGCGTACCGGTCAGCGCGGCGCAGAGGATGTCGCCGAGCTGCCGCCCAACAGAATGGTGCCGATGAGATCGGGGTCGTCGCTCATCGGAACGTGACCGATTCCGGGGAGCACCAGTAGCCGGGCCTGCGGGAAGGATTTGCGCACGCGTCGCGCCTGATACACCGGCAGGATGAGGTCGCGCCGGCCCCACGCCACGGTGACGGGGACGGTGGCGTCGACGACGGGCGGCAGCGCGAACGACGCCGTCAGTCCCTGGTCGACCAACACGTTGGTGGTGAGGGATCGGGCGTCGATCACGGCATCCTCGTACGGTACGTGGCTCGGCCTGGCGAAGAAGGCGGCCAGCGACGGATAGCGGACTGCGCGGTAGCTCAGCGCCTTCGGCGCATTCTCCCCCATTGCCCTCGCCACCTTGCGGAGCGCACGGAAGGTGTAGATGGTGCGCGCCTGATCGGCCTTGTTGACGAAGAACCCGGCCGGCGAGAGGGCGGTGGCGGAGGCCACCTCACCCCTGGCCGCGAGCGCGAGGGAAAGCCAGCCCCCGAGAGAGTTCCCGGCGATGTGTGCGCGTTCTCCCGGCGGCGTCACCGACCGGACGAACCCGCTCAGCTCCTCGAGGAGGGCGGCCATCGCATCCACACCGTCGTGCTCGAGAGCCGGGCACTCCCCGTGGCCCGGAAGATCCACCGTGACCACCCGGCGATATGGCGTCAACTGGTCCAGCAAGGCGTTCCACGCCTGGCGGCGATGCACCACGCCGTGCACGAGGACGAGCGTGGGGCCGGAGCCGGCGATGTCATGAGGCAAGTCCATGGGCAGATGTTAGCGCTCCCACCGGTAACACTTACAGCTCCCGGAGAAACGAGGAGCGCGGACGAGTTGGCGTATAAGCCGGATCCTGTCCCCGGCACCGAAATGCCGGGTGGCGACCATCCATCTGGGCACACCGTCGCCGGGTACCTCGAGCGGTTCACCCGCAGGCTCGGGCGAGCAGCCCTCGAACACCTGCGCAACCGCACCGGGACCCCGAAAGGCCTGGTGCGGTCTTCAACCTTGCTCCGGGCGGGGTTTACCTAGCCACCCCGGTCACCCGGGGTGCTGGTGCGCTCTTACCGCACCGTTTCACCCTGACCGACGCACATCCCGAAGGGGTGTGACGTCGGCGGTCTGTTTTCTGTGGCACTGTCCCGCGAGTCACCTCGGGTTGCCGTTAACAACCGCCCTGCTCTGTGGAGTCCGGACTTTCCTCGGCCCGGGGCCTGTGCATCTGCATGCTGGTTCCCCGTGCCGCGGCCGCCCGGCCAACTCGTCCGCCCGATCAGGATACGCGTCACGCGCTCGGCCTCCGAACTCGCGGTGTCGTGCCTTCGCACTATGGTCGGACTCATGACTCGATACGTCGCCCTTCTGCGTGGGATCAATGTGGGTGGCATCAACATCAAGATGGTGGATCTGCGCCGCACCTTCAGCGATCTGGGTTTCGAGAACGTGAAGACGGTGCTCGCGTCCGGCAACGTGCTGTTCGATTCCGATCGCACCGACGTCCCCACGTTGAAGAGCGAGATCGAGAAGGCCTTGAGGGCCGAGTTCCATTACGACGCATGGGTTTTCGTTTTTGACCTCGAGACGGTCCGAAGGATCGTCGACGACTACCCGTTCGATCCCGAGCGGGAAGGCTGGCATCCGTACGTGCTCGTGACGCCTGATCCCGACGTTCTCGCGGGGCTGATCGCCAAGGGCGAGGAACTGGATCCGGCAGTCGAGCGAGTCCAGGCCGGGAACGGGGTCCTGTACTGGGAGGTCGAACGCGGGATGACGCTGAAGAGCGCGTTCGGCAAGAGCACGGGCACACCGCGGCTCAAGGGGTCCACGACGACTCGCAATCTCCGCACCTTGCAGAAGCTGTTGAAGTAATTCGGCGGTGACAGTTCTGGCAGCGGCCTTGGTCGCCGTAGTCCTCCTGTTCGCGGTCGTCCGCCCGTACCGCCTCCCCGAGGTGGTGGTGGCCGCCCCGGCCGCTGCCGTCGCCGTCGGGGTGGGTCTGGTGACGCCGTCGCAGGCCTGGGACGAAATACGGGAGATGGCGCCGACCGTCGGGTTCCTCGCCGCAATCCTCGTCCTGGCGCACCTGGCGGACGCGATGGGTGTATTTGCCTGGATCGCGAGCCGGTTACGGCGCGGCGCGCGAGGAGAGCCGACACGTTTGCTGACGCTGGTGTTCGGCGCCGCCGCGCTCACCACGGCGGTCCTGAGTCTCGACGCCACGGTGGTGCTTCTGACGCCTGCGGTCATCGCCACGGCACGTGCGTTGCAGATGGACCCACGGCCACATTCGTATGCCACGGCGCATCTGTCGAACACCGCGTCGACACTCCTGCCGGTGTCCAACCTGACCAACCTCATCGCGTTTTCCGCGACGGGGTTGACCTTTCTCCACTTCACCGCGGTGATGGCGCTGCCCTGGATCGTGTCGGTCTGCGTCGAACTGGCGCTGTTCCGTGCGTTCTTCCGGCGGGAACTACTCGCTCGGCGAGGCGCCGAACCGGCGGCGGAACGCGATGTACCCGCACCTACTGCGGCGTTGGCGATCGTGGGGGCAACGCTGGCGGGTTTCGCTGTGTCCGGCGTCGTCGACGTCGCCCCGGCATGGGTGGCGGCTCTCGGAGCGTTCGCTCTGGGTGTCCTCGCCCTGCGCGAGGGGCGAACCAGGATCCGTCACATCCTCTACGCGCTGGACGCGTGGTTTTGCCTGTTCGTCCTTCTCCTCGGCGTCGTGGTGGCGGGGGTGGCGAACGGTCCGATCGGTCAGTGGATCAGCGAGCGGCTTCCCACCGGCGCCACCTTCCTCGGCTTGCTCGGAATGGCCGTGGTGGCGGCGGTGGCGGCCAACCTCGTCAACAATCTTCCGGCGACGCTTCTGCTGCTGGCCGGGCTGGGCACTCAGGCCCCACCCGGCCTGGTTCTTGCGATGCTGCTGGGTGTCAACCTCGGCCCCAACCCCACCTACGTCGGCTCGCTGGCCATCATGCTGTGGCGGCGGGTGTCCGCGCGCGCCGGTTCGCCGCCCGAGTTGCGGACGTTCACCGTCCTGGGCCTCGTCACCACGCCGCTGACACTGCTGTCCTCCGTCACCGCGCTGTGGCTGGTCCTGCGGTGAGCCGGGTCAGAGGTGCGAGGTGTCGTTGACCAGGCGTACCGACGAGCCGCCGTCGGGGTAGAACTCGGCGATGCTCAGCGACGCCAGATCCAGGTGCAGTTTGTACAGCAGCGACGGTCCGGCAGCGAGTGCCAGCTGGAGTAGCGTCTTGATGGGGGTGACGTGGGTGACCACGAGGATGGTCGAGCCCGCGTAGGAGGAGGTCAGGTCTTCCCGCACCCGCTCGATCCGCTCGCGCACCTCGTCGAAACTCTCCCCGGACGGCGGACGCACAGACGTGTCCGACAGCCAGCTGCGGTGAAGTTCGGGGTCGCGCGCCGCGGCCTCCGCGAACGTCAACCCTTCCCACTTCCCGAAGTCGGTTTCGGTGAGACCCTCGTGCACAGTGACGGGAAGCCCGAGCGCTTCGGCAGCCGCGGCCGCGGTCTGCTGCGCGCGCCCCAGCGGGGAAGAGACGACCGCCGCGATTCCGCCGCGCCCGGCGAGACGTTTGGCGGCGCCCCCCGCCTGCGCCTGCCCCAGTTCGGTGAGCGACGGGTTGCCGCGCCCGGAGTAGCGGCGGTCGACGGACAACGCCGTCTGCCCGTGCCGCAATAGCAACATTCGGGTGGGTGCACCGTGTGCGTCCATCCAGCCCGGCGCGGCGGGGCTGGATGGCGCCGGCGCCGGCGCCGGCGCCGGCGCCGGGGAGGGTGGCGCCGAGGAAAGTGTGGGAGACGGCACGCCCTCGGCCGCATCCATCGCCTCGTTCGCGAGGCGGTCGGCATGCGCGTTCTCCGCCCGCGGAATCCACGTGTACGTCACCTGCTCGAACTGTCCGGCAAGGTCGGCGGCGCGTCGCTGCAACGGAATCATGTCCGGATGCTTGACCTTCCAGCGCCCGGACATCTGCTCGACCACCAGTTTCGAATCCATCCGTACCTCGACCGCGGAGGCACCGAGTTCGGCCGCCGCTCCGAGACCGGCGATCAGTCCCCGGTATTCGGCGACGTTGTTGGTGGCGACACCGAGGCTTTCCTTCCGCTCCGCCAGAACGGTGCCGTGTGCCGAGTCGAACACGACGGCGCCGTAGCCGGCCGGCCCGGGGTTGCCCCGCGACCCGCCGTCGGCCTCGACGACCACCCGCTCGACACTCACAGACCGGACTCCTTGGTACGCACCAGGATTGCCCCGCATTCCGGGCACCGCACCACGACGTCCGGTGCGGTGGCGGTGATGCGCGAGATCTCGCCGCGGTCCAGTTCGATACGGCATGCGCCGCACCTCCGCGCCTGCAGCAGTGCCGCGCCGACACTGTTCTGCTTACGCTGCTTCTCGTAGATCGCGATCAGGTCGGCGGGGAGCTGCTCCGCCAGTGTGGTCCGGTCCGCCGTGCACCGCTGCTCCGCGGAATCGAGGTCGGCCACCGCATCGTCGCGGCGGCGTCGTGCGTCAATCAGTTCGTCCTCGATCTGCGAGAGCTGGGCACCGGCATGGTCGTGATCGGACTGGGACGCTTCACGCCGTTCCATCACTTCGAGCAGTTCGTCTTCGAGGAGACCCTGCCGTCGGACCAGGCTGCCGAGTTCGTGTTCGAGTTCGGTGAGCTGCTTCGACCCCACCGAGCCGCTCTGGAGCAGCGCGCGGTCGCGATCCTCACGCTTGCGCACCGCGTCGACCTCGCCCTCGAGTTTGCGAATGTCGCGGTCGAGGTCGTCCAGGATGATCTCCACGGCCACTGCCGCATCCTTGCGGGTGAGTCGTTCGGCCTCGAGCCGCTCGACTTCCTGCTGTTCCGGGAGCGCGGTGCGGCGGTAGGCGATCCTCGAGAGCTCCGCATCGACGCCGGCGAGGTCGAGGAGCTTGGACTGGACCTGTGGTTCGACGTTCACGCGTGGTAACTCCTGCTGTCTTCTGTGAAGGGTTCTTCTCTGGAGATGTGTAGGCCAACCGTACCCCGGCCGTGGGCGTCGATCGGCGCTACCGCGAGCAGTCCGATGTCGCGCCGACCGACCATGGATCGGTCCGTACCTGCGACACCCGCGCCTGCCATCCGGGCCCGTCACCGAAGGCGTTGTCCAGTACGCCCTTCGCCTGCGCGCACCAGGGCTGCTCACTGGCCCAATGGGCGACGTCGATCAGCGCGGGACCGCCAGCGCGCAGGTGCTCGTCGGCGGGATGGTGACGCAGGTCCGCGGTCACATATGCGTCGACGCCCAACCGGGCGACGGCGTCCAGGAAGGAGTCGCCCGATCCCCCGCACACAGCGACCGTGCGTACCGTCGCGTCCGGGTCGCCGGCCGCCCGCACTCCCCACGACGTTGCGGGAAGAGCGTCGGCGACCTGCTGGGTGAAGGTCTTCAGCGACACCGGTTCGGGTAGTTCGCCTACCCGGCCCAGTCCGCGTGGTCCGGGAAAGGTGGCGGTCTCGAAGACGTCGAACGCGACCTCCTCGTAGGGGTGCGCGGCCCGCAGCGCGGCGAGCACTCCCGCTCTGATCCGCCGCGGCGCGATCACCTCGATCCGGCTCTCCTCGACGAGTTCGAGCTCCCCGACCGAGCCGAGGGCGGGTTGCGCGCCTTCCGTCGGAAGGAACTGTCCCTGCCCGGTGACCGACCAGCTGCAGTCTCGGTAATTGCCGATGTTGCCTGCTCCCGCGTCGAACATCGCACGGCGGACCTTCGCAGCATCGTCGACCGGCACCGGCACCACCCATTTGTCGAGTGGCTCGGTGGGCTGCGGCTCGATCGGCCCGGTGACGTTCAGACCCAGCGCCTCCGCCAATGCGTCGGACACGCCGGGGTCTGCGGAATCCGCGTTGGTGTGCGCGGTGAAGAGGGCGCAGCCCGCCTTGATCAGCCGGTGGATCAACGCACCTTTGGGCGTGTGCGCGCCGACGGTGTCCACACCGCGCAGCAGCAACGGGTGGTGGACGAGGAGGAGGTCGGCGCCCGCGTCGACGGCCTCTGCGACCACCGCAGCCGTCGGGTCCACCGCAATTATCACCGTGGTGACGGAGTCCTCGGGGTCGCCGCAGACCAGGCCGACGGAGTCCCACGACTCCGCGAGGGCCGGCGGATAGGCGTCGTCCAGGACCGCGATGATGTCACGGAGACGAACAGGGTTCACAGGATCTCCTTCATCGCGTCGATCAGGACGTCGGTCTGCTCGCCGGGCCGCACCGCGACCCGCAGGAAGTTCGCGTCCAGCCCCGGGAAGGTGTCACACCGCCGGACTGCGATGCCCCGCTCCCTGAGGTGCTTGCGCATCAGTTCGCCGTCGGGAAGTCGCAGCAGCAGGAAAGGAGCGAATGCGGGCTGGTGCACTGCCACACCGAGGTCGCGCAGTCGCCGGATCATGTCGTCCCGCCAGGAGCCCAGGAGCACGGCACGGTCCCTGGCGGCGGCGACGGCGGCGGCACTACTGCAGGCCGCTATCGCCTCCACCTGCAGGCTTCCCAGCGGCCAGTGGGCCCTGCCCACCTGCAGTCGCTGGAGAAGCTCGGGCGGCCCGAGGACGTACCCGCAGCGCAATCCCGCAAGCGCCCAGGTCTTGGTGAGGCTGCGCAACACCAGGACGTCGGGCAGCGACAGACCGGCCAGCGACTCCACTTCACCGGGCACCGCGTCTGCGAAGGCCTCGTCGACTACAAGAATTCGGCCGGGACGGCGCAACCGGAGAATGTCCTCGGCGGGGTGCAGCACCGACGTGGGATTGGTCGGATTTCCGACCACGACGAGGTCCGCCGAGTCGGGCACCGGCGCCTGCTCGAGTCGGTACGGATCCTCGAGCAGTACCTGCGTGACAGGAATCCCGGCCTCCCGCAGTGCCCATTCGGGCTCGGTGAACGACGGATGAAACAGTGCTGCCTGCCGCACACCGAGCCGGGGCAGCAACGAGAAGCCCTCGGCCCCACCCGCGAGGAGCAGTACCTCGTCCGGTGACCGTCCGTGCCGCTCGGCGACCGCGGTGCGGGCGGCGAGGTCGGCGGCCACCGTCGGGTACGTGCCCAGACTCCCGAGCGCGTCGGCGAGGCGGCGGCGCAACCATTCCGGTGGGCCGTCGCCTTGCACGTTCACTGCGAAATCGAGCAGACCTGGGCCCGCTTCCACATCTCCGTGATGACGCAGGCTCTCCCGGCTACCGGCACGAATGTCCACAGCTGTCGAGCCTAAGGGACAATGGTCCGGTGACTTCGCTCTCCACCGCCCCGTCGGCCCTGTCCGCCCAGTCGACCCTGTCCGCCCCCTCGGCCCTGTCTGCGCCGATCGTGCTGTTCGACCTGGACGGCACACTCACCGACTCGGCTCCCGGTATCCACGGCGGTTTCCGCCACGCGCTCGCCACCATCGGGCAGCCGGAGCCGACCCCGGAGATGCTCGACAACGTGATCGGGCCGCCGATGATCGACACCTTCCGTTCACTGGGCCTCGACGAGGCCGATGTCCAGCGCGCACTCACGGCGTACTTCGACCGCTACGACAGTGTGGGGTGGGCGGAGAACTCCGTCTTCGACGGCATCGCGGACGTGCTGGCCGGCGCCCGCGACAGCGGCAGGCGGCTCGCCGTCGCCACGTCGAAATCCGAGCGGTTCGCCGTCCGCATCCTCGAGCATTTCGAGTTGGCCCACTATTTCGAGTTCATCGGCGGCGCCAGCAACGACGGGCAGCGCCGCGCGAAGGCAGACGTGATCGCGCACTCTCTGCAGGCCCTGGGTGTCTCCGCCACCGAGGGTGCGACGTCCGATGTGCTGATGATCGGCGACCGCGACCACGACGTGCTCGGTGCGGCGCGGTGGGGTATTCCGGCGGTCTTCGTCGAGTGGGGGTACGGTTCGCCGGCCGAGGCCTCGGGTGCGCACCGTTCGGCGCGCACGGTGACCGAGCTCGGGAAGATGCTCGATGGCGCAGCCTGACCCGCGGTTGCACGTCACCTTCGTGTGCACCGGCAACATCTGCCGCTCCCCCATGGCCGAGAAGATCTTCGGCGAGCATGTCAGACGCGCAGACCTGGACCACCGGGTCAGGGTGAGCAGCGCCGGCACGCACGGCTGGCACGTCGGCCGGGAGGCGGACCTCCGGACCAACGAGATCCTGAAGCGCAGCGGGTACCCCACCGGCCACACCGCTGCCGAGGTCGGGCCGTACCACCTCGGCGCCGACCTCGTCGTCGCCCTGGCGGCCAATCACGATCGTGAACTCGCTCACCTCGGCGTACCCGAGGAGCGTCGCCGGCTGCTGCGCAGCTTCGACCCGGACGCCGACTCCCCGTCCGTCCCCGATCCGTTCTACGGCGGTCTCGAGGACTTCGAACGGGTGCGCCGCCAGATCGAGGCCGCGGTGCCCGGACTGCTCGAGTGGGTCCGCGGTCGCTGACCCGCGATCAGGGGTCTCACCTGCGAGCGGCTACCGTGGAAGGGTGCGAAGGCTGAGATTTCTGTTGCGACCCGGCTGGTTGGTGTTGGCCGTGGTGGTCGCCGGATTCGCATTCATGTGCTTCTACGTACTGGCGCCATGGCAGCTCGGCAAGAACACCTCGACGGAACACCGCAACCAGCTGATCGCCGAATCGGTGGAGGCCGAGCCGGTGTCGCTGGAGAGCCTGATCCCGGGGTCGGCGCCGAATCCGGACGACGAGTGGCGCCGCGTCACCGCCACCGGCTCGTACGTGCAGAACAGCGACATCCTCGTCCGGTTGCGGTCCATCGGTTCGGAGCCCGCGTATGAGGTACTGACACCCCTGCAGCTCACGGACGGCCGCGCCATTCTCGTCAATCGCGGATACGTGCGACCGGTCCAGGGAACCCAAGCGCCCCCCGTCGGACCGCCCCCCGCAGGACAGGTCACGCTCGACGGGCGCATCCGCAAGTCGGAGGGCACCGTCGCCGGGAAGGACCCGATCACGGAGAACGGGCTGCGGCAGGTCTACTTCATCGACGCCGGTCAGATCGGCGACTTCATCGGCATCGACCTTCTCGACGCCTACGTGCAGTTGGAACCTGATCAGCCCGGCGGACTGGGCACCATTCCGCTCCCCCAGCTCGACGCCGGCCCCTACCTGTCCTACGGACTGCAGTGGCTGGCGTTCGGGATCATGGCTCCCCTGGGATTGGCGTACTTCGTCCGCGCGGAATTGCGGGAACGTCGCAAGGAGAAGGTTGCCGCAGGCGGCACGTCCCCGGCGTCCGCCCCCGTTCCCGCCCCGAAGAAGACGCCGTTCACGCGGGCCAAGCCCGCCGACTCAGCCCCGCGGACGGCGGCGGAAGCGAAGATGGCCGACCGCTACGGCAAGAGCCGCTGAGGCACACGCCGCACCGCACTGGACCGCGATCGACAGCCGCACCGCACGGCGCAGGTCGGTAGGCGTGGGCACACGGCCACTCCCCAGCTGCGGGCGCATCTCGATTCCGTGCGCATACTGGGTCCGGCCGCCGAGGGAAATCCCGAGAGCGCCCGCGGTCGCGGCTTCCACGACGCCCGCGTTGGGACTGGGATGCCCCGCCGCATCCCGGCGCCATGCCGTCCACGCCTGCCTCGGCGAACCATCCACTGCCGGGGCCAGCGCCACGGTGAGAGCGCCCGTCAGCCGGGCGGGCAGAAGGTTCAGAACGTCGTCGCCGCGCGCCGCGGCCCACCCGAAATTGCGGTATCTCGGCGAGCGATACCCGACCATCGCGTCCAGTGTGTTGAACGCCCGGTAGACGAACAGGCCGGGGATGCCTGCCAGCGCACCCCAGAAAAGTGGTCCCACTGCCGCGTCGGATGTGTTCTCCGCCACCGACTCGAGCGTCGCCCGCGTGATCCCCCGGGCGTCGAGCACGCTGGGATCCCGGCCGCACAGGGACGGCAACAGTTCGCGGGCGTCGGTGAGGTCGTCACCCGCGAGGTGTTCGGCCATCGCCGCGCCGGTGCGGCCGAGGGACGTTCCGCCGAGCACGGCCCACGTCGCGATCGCGGTCCCGCCTGCCTCGCCTGCCCAGCCTCCCTGCCCCGCAGCCCGCGCGGTGACCACCCCCAATGCTCCGACGACGCCCACGAGCACCGCTGCATGCAGGGCGCCCGACAGCCGCGAGTCGCGGTAGGTGGCTTTCTCGCATGCTGCTGCCGCCCTGCCGAATCCGGACACCGGATGCCACCGGGCCGGGTCGGCCAGCAGTCGGTCGGCGCCGAAGCCGAGCAACAGGCCTACTGCACGCGCGGTGCCGGGGCGGGAGGTTGGATACACGCCGCTATTTGTATCAACTAACGTTGCAGGGGAGTGAAGGAGCGTCCATGAGTGCCGTGATCGACGAGTATCTGGCCGGGAAAGATCCGGACGCCACGGAGCGTCTTCTGCAGTTCCGGGACCTGGTGCTGGCCTGCGGTGAGGTGGACGAGCGAGTGCACAGGACCGAGATCGCCTGGGCGCGCACCCGCGTCTTCGCCGCCGCGTTCATCTACTCGTCCCGACTCGAGATCGCCCTCGACCTTCGTCGACGCGTGCACCACCCGCAGCTGCGCGACGCTTTCCCCACCACCAAAACGGTGATCACGCATCGGCTCACGATCACCGCCGACGGCCAGCTCGACGACACCCTCGCCGCGCTTCTGACCGAGGCCTACGAGACGGTCGGCCCGGGCACCCGCGCGCGGTAGCCGCTGCGCGCGGGAGCCGCGACGCATCCGCATACACATTGGTCAGGTGCTGAGGAATTGGCCGGCGAGTCGCGCAAATCGGTGCGCGGATGCGGACAAGGCGAAAACGGTGGGCGCGGAGGGTTTCGAACCCCCGACCGCTGGTGTGTAAAACCAGAGCTCTACCACTGAGCTACACGCCCGAACATCCGGCGAGAGGCTCGCCGGATGTGCATCAGGACTCTAGCGTGGCGAGCGCTTTCTCCCAAGCTCCCTGGTCACGGGCTTCTCCGGGACCGTTCATTTCGGCGAACCGGATGATGCCTTCCTTGTCGATCACAAAGGTGCCGCGGTTGGCGAAGCCCAGCTTCTCGTTGAAGACGCCGTATGCCTGTGCGACCTCGCCGTGTGGCCAGAAGTCGGCGAGCAGCGGGAAGGTGTACCCCTGTTCGGCGGACCAGATCTTGTGCGTGGGCGACGCACCGACCGACAGCGCGAGAATGGCGGTGTCGTCGTTCTCGAACTTCGGCAGCTCGTCGCGCACTTTGCAGAGCTCCCCCTGGCAGGTGCCGGTGAAGGCGAGGGGGTAGAACACCAGCAGGACGTTCTTCTTCCCGCGGTAGTCGGACAGCGTCACCTGCTGGTTGTTCTGGTCCTTGAGGGTGAAATCGGGGGCGGTGGTGCCCACCTCGAGCGGCATGAGGTGATCCTTCGATGTGTGATGAACGTTCCGGCGTGTCAGCGTTTGCTCACGGGGCGTGACTTCGGCTGCACCAGGCGGCTTCCGGTCCAGTCTCCGAGGTTGGCCGCGGATGTCTGGGTCAACCCGGCCGTGGGGGCTGATTCGGCGATCTCGCTGGGTTCCACATGACCGGGCTGGCCGGTCTTGGGGGTGAGGACCCACACGAACCCGTCGTCGGCCAGCGGGCCGATCGCGTCCATGAGGGCGTCGACGAGGTCGCCGTCTTCGTCGCGCCACCACAGCAGCACGACGTCGATCACCTCGTCCGAGTCCTCGTCGAGCATGTCTCCACCGATGGTGTCCTCGACCGCGGCACGCAGGTCGTCGTCGGTGTCCTCGTCCCAGCCCAGTTCTTGTACTGCCATGTCAGCAGTGATCCCGAGTTTCTGAGCGTAGTTCTGGGCGTCCGCCGCGGCGACCACGGTGGGGTCCTCCTTTTGTTGACGGTGCTCGGGTACCCGAACACCGGCCGAATGAAGATCAATTAGGTGAAAGCGAACATGCTCGGACGCTTTCGCGCAAGCCGACCACGCGAAAATTGTGGAGAAAGTGCCGCGTGGTCATCGACCGAGCCTACGGTGCGGAGCTCAGGAAGTGGGGCAGGCTGCCCGAATCGAGTCGCGGAGTTCGTCCCCACGACCCGCCAGCGTGTTCAGATAGTCGCCTCGCTCGCCGCTCTCGACCGCGGAGGCGAGGTCGCGATACGTGGCCGCGTAGTCGACGAAGAGACCCGCCAGATCCGAGGGCAACGCCGGGCGCGCCTCCTCGGCCCGGTCCGCCGCGGAACGCAGAGCCCCTACGGCCTGAGCGGCTTTCGTGCCGGCGTCCGCGGCGTCGGTGTTGGCCGCGTCGATGAAGGCGTTGTACGAGTCGATGGTGTCGCCGGCGCGGGTGAGGAACAGCGCGCATTCCGCTTCCAGTGCGGCGAGTTCGTCCGCGACCTTCTGGGAGGACGACGCTGCCGCCATCGACGACGTGACTTCCGCGGCGTACTCGGCCGCCTGCGCTCGGTTCTCCTGTGGGTGACCCTCCACCGGGGCGGAGCAACCCACGACCAGGGCGAGTCCGATCACCGCGGCGGCAGCGCCGAGCAGGGCTGCTCTTTCGGTTCCGGCGCGCATTCGTCTCCCCTGTTCCACGACGACCCCCGACAAGTGAACCGCCAGGCCCCGTAACTGCGCAAACGCTACCGGAGAGTAACCCGAGCGGAGTGTGCCGACTGCGTCGCGATGGGGAAAGATGGGGCTTGCGCCATATTTCATAAAGGAGATGGGTCGGACCTAACAAGGTCCCGATCACATGGAGAGGACGCCACACCGCGCGTCCCACCACAATGAGGAGCAACGTTGTCAGACCTGATCCAGGGACCCGCGTCTCAACCGGATTCCGCCACACCCGGCGCCGGAGCGGCCCAACCTTCCCCCAGTGCGACCCCGGGCTCCGACGGCCGCGTTCGCGTCATCCGTGAGGGTGTCGCGTCGTATCTGCCCGACATCGACCCGGACGAAACCACTGAGTGGCTGGAATCGTTCGACGGACTGCTCGATCGGTCCGGTCCGACCCGCGCGCGTTACCTGATGCTGCGCATGCTCGAACGCGCCGGCGAGAAGCACGTCGCTCTTCCCGCGCTGACATCCACCGACTACGTCAACACCATCCCCACCGAGAACGAGCCCTGGTTCCCCGGTGACGAGGAAGTCGAGCGGCGTTACCGCGCCTTCATCCGCTGGAACGCGGCGATCATGGTGACGCGTGCCCAGCGTCCCGGCGTCGGCGTCGGCGGCCACATCTCCACGTACGCGTCCTCGGCGGCCCTGTACGAGGTGGGCTTCAACCACTTCTTCCGTGGCAAGGACCACCCGGGTGGGGGCGACCAGATCTTCATCCAGGGTCACGCCTCCCCCGGCATCTATGCCCGCGCGTTCCTCGAGGGCCGCATTCCGGCCGAGCAGATGGACGGATTCCGTCAGGAGGCCTCCCACGCCGACGAGGGTGGCGGCCTGCCGTCGTATCCGCATCCGCGGCTGCTGCCCGACTTCTGGGAATTCCCGACCGTGTCCATGGGTCTCGGCCCGATGAATGCCATCTACCAGGCCCGGTTCAACCACTACCTGCACGACCGCGGCATCAAGGACACCTCCGATCAGCACGTGTGGGCGTTCCTCGGCGACGGCGAGATGGACGAGCCGGAATCGCGTGGCCTCGCCCACGTGGCCGCCACCGAAGGTCTCGACAACCTGACGTTCGTGGTGAACTGCAACCTGCAGCGCCTCGACGGCCCCGTCCGCGGTAACGGCAAGATCATCCAGGAACTCGAATCGTTCTTCCGCGGCGCCGGCTGGAATGTCATCAAGGTCGTGTGGGGACGCGAGTGGGATGCGCTCCTGCATGCGGACCGCGACGGCGCCCTGGTCAATCTCATGAACGTCACCCCGGACGGTGACTACCAGACGTACAAGGCCAACGACGGCGGCTACGTGCGCGAGCACTTCTTCGGTCGCGATCCGCGGACCAAGGAACTCGTCGCGAACCTGTCCGATCAGGACATCTGGAACCTCAAGCGTGGTGGTCACGACTACCGCAAGATCTACGCCGCCTACGCTGCCGCGATGGCACACAAGGGTCAGCCGACGGTGATCCTCGCGCACACCATCAAGGGTTACACCCTCGGTAAGCACTTCGAGGGCCGCAACGCGACCCACCAGATGAAGAAGCTCACGCTCGACGACCTGAAGAACTTCCGCGACTTGCAGCGCATCCCGATCTCGGACGAGGAGCTCGAGCGAGATCCGAAGATGCCGCCGTACTACCACCCGGGCAAGGACGCACCCGAGATCCAGTACATGCTCGACCGTCGCCGCGCGCTGGGCGGGTTCCTCCCCGAACGTCGCTCCAACGTCGCGCCGTTGCCGATGCCGCCCGACAAGACCTACGACGTGGTGCGCAAGGGTTCCGGCAAGCAGCAGGTCGCGACCACGATGGCACTGGTCCGCATCATGAAGGAACTGTTGCGGGACAAGGAGATCGGCAAGCGCATCGTGCCGATCATCCCCGACGAGGCGCGCACGTTCGGTATGGACTCGTGGTTCCCGTCGCTGAAGATCTACAACCGCAACGGTCAGCTGTACACGGCCGTGGACGCCGAACTGATGCTCGCCTACAAGGAGAGCGAGATCGGGCAGATCCTGCACGAGGGCATCAACGAGGCGGGGTCGACCGCGTCGTTCACGGCAGTCGGCACCTCGTACGCCACGCACGGCGAGCCGATGATCCCGCTGTACATCTTCTACTCGATGTTCGGTTTCCAGCGCACCGGCGACGGGCTCTGGGCAGCGGCGGATCAGATGGCGCGCGGATTCGTCCTGGGCGCCACCGCCGGCCGCACCACGCTGACCGGTGAGGGACTACAGCACGCGGACGGACACTCGCTGCTGCTGGCGTCGACCAACCCGGCTGCCGTCGCCTACGACCCGGCGTTCTCCTATGAGATCGCGCACATCATCAAGGACGGTCTGCGCCGCATGTACGGCGGCACCGAGGGTGTCGACGGTTTCGGTGGCGAGAACATCTTCTACTACATCACCCTGTACAACGAGCCGTACTCGCAGCCGGCCGAGCCGGAGAACCTGGACGTCGAGGGCCTGCTCAAGGGCATGTACCTGTTCAAGAAGTCGGAAGGCTCCGGCCCGAAGGCCCAGATCCTGGTCTCCGGCGTCGGGATGCCCGAGGCTCTGCGCGCGCAGAACCTTCTCGCCGACGACTGGGGTGTGGCCGCCGACGTGTGGTCGGTGACGTCGTGGGGCGAGCTGCGCCGCGACGGCGTCGAGTGTGAGAAGCAGGCACTGCGCGACCCGGGCAACGATGCACCACTGCCCTACGTCACGCAGGCACTCTCCGATGCGGCCGGCCCGTTCGTCGCCGCCTCGGACTGGATGCGCGCCGTCCCGGACCAGATCCGTCAGTGGGTCCCGGGCTCGTACACCACCCTGGGCACCGACGGGTTCGGCTTCTCCGATACCCGCCCGGCCGCGCGTCGATTCTTCAACGTCGACGCCGAATCGATCGTCGTCGCCGTCCTCAGCGCGCTCGCCGGGGAAGGAGCGGTCGACCGGTCGAAGGCCGTCGAGGCTGCGTCGAAGTACCGCATCGACGAGGTCGGCGCCGCGGAGGTGTCCTACACCGACACCGGAAGCGCGTAACCCACAGATAGTTCCTCGACTCACTGCCGCCCGGGTGTCCGTCGGACATCTCGGGCGGCGGTGAGCGTAGGTTCTTGACCATGGTCGAGCAGAGTCCGATGGTCTCCCGCAGACGACAGCCCAGAGATCCGTTGCCCGATGCTCTCCTGCGCCGCGTCAAGCAGTACTCCGGCCGCCTCTCCACCGAGGCCGTCACCACCATGCAGGATCAACTGCCCTTCTTCGACGACCTCGATGCCGCTCAACGCTCCAACGTGCAGCTCCTCGTGCAGACGGCGGTCGTCAACTTTCTGGAGTGGCTCAAGGACCCGGACAGCGACATCCGCTTCAGCCTCGACGCTTTCCAGGTCATCCCCCAGGACCTGGCCCGCCGACTCACTCTCCGGCAAACGGTCGACATGGTGCGGGTGGCCATGGAGTTCTTCGAGCAGTGGCTTCCCGCCCTCGCCCGCAACGACCAGCAGTTGATCGCACTGACCGAGGCCGTGCTCCGGTACGGCCGCGAGCTCGGCTTCGCGGCCGCCTCCGTCTACGCGAGCGCCGCCGAATCCCGCGGCGCCTGGGACACCCGGCTCGAAGCACTCGTCGTCGATGCGGTCGTCCGGGGCGACACCGGATCCGACATGTTGTCGCGGGCGGCCACCCTCAACTGGGACGCCACCGCGCCCGCCACCGTGATCGTGGGCACACCGCCGGAGGACGAGCGGGTGTCCGTGGTCGGGACGGTGCACACCATCGCGCAGAAACACGGCCGTGCAGCGCTGGCCGTGGTGCAGGGCTCCCGCCTGGTGATGGTGGTCAGCGGTGAACTACAGGAGGGGTCGGGGCACTCGAGTTTCATGTCGGATCTGCTCGGCAAGTTCTCGGAAGAGCCGGTGATCATCGGTCCGACCACCCCGACGCTGGGCGCAGCCCACTTCAGTGCCGTCGAGGCGCTGGCCGCGATGCAGGCGGTAGCGGGCTGGCGGGGCGCCCCCCGGCCGGTCCACGCCGCCGAGCTCCTCCCCGAACGCGCGCTCCTCGGCGACAACGCGGCGGTCACTGCCCTCAACGAACATCTCGTAGCTCCGCTGGCGGCCGCGGGCGGGGTCCTGACGGACACGTTGGACGCCTATCTCGACTGTGGAGGTGCGGTTGAGACTTGTGCACGGCAGCTGTTTGTTCATCCAAATACTGTGCGGTATCGACTCAAGCGAATCGCTGAAGTCACGGGCCGTGATCCGACGAATCCGAGGGATGCGTACGTGCTTCGGGTGGCCGCCACGGTCGGTCGTTTGACACGTTCCCATAACGAACCCATCACACGTTTAACACCAGTCACAGGCTTCCCATTCGGAGAACCAGCGCTGTAACGAACGGTTGTCCAATTTCGATGCGAGGGTCCCACGTGCAATTTTGTGGGAACCCAACAAATCCGCTGACAAAGGTTCATCCGCAACGACATCTCGCAGTACGTACCTGACGGTGTTCTCTTGAAGAGTGATTTCGTTGCTCGCCCCGGGTCAGGGCTCTCAGACACCCGGCATGCTCATTCCTTGGTTGGAGCTGCCGGGTTCTCATGACCGTGTCGCACTGTGGTCGAAGGCTTCCGGCCTCGATCTGGTCCGGCTCGGCACCACAGCGACGGCAGAGGAGATCACCGACACGTCGGTGACCCAGCCTCTCGTCGTGGCCGCCGCCTTGCTCGCTTTCGAGGAGCTCGACACCCGCGGTGTGATCCCCGCCGACGCCATCGCGGCCGGGCATTCGGTCGGGGAACTTGCCGCGGCGGCTATCGCCGGTGTGCTCTCCACAGACGATGCTGTCGCCCTCGCTGCGATCCGCGGCGCGGAGATGGCCAAGGCCTGCGCCCTCGAACCGACCGGAATGTCCGCCGTCCTCGGCGGCGACGAAGCCGTGGTCCTCGCCCGCCTGGAAGAGCTGGGCCTCGAGCCGGCCAACCGAAACGCTGCCGGCCAGATCGTGGCAGCGGGTCTGCTCTCCGCGCTCGAAGAGCTCGCCGCCAACCCACCGGCGAAGGCACGGGTGCGCGCACTCCCCGTCGCCGGCGCCTTCCACACCCGGTTCATGGCCCCCGCCCAGGAAGCCGTCACGGAAGCGGCGTCCAAGATCAAGCCCGACGAACCCACTCGCACACTGCTCTCCAACGCCGACGGCGCACCGGTCGCATCCGGAGCCGACGCACTGACTAAGCTGGCTGCGCAGGTGACCCGACCTGTGCGTTGGGACCTGTGCACCGCGAGTCTGCGGACCGCTCAGGTCTCCGCGATCGCGGAACTTCCACCAGCTGGAACCCTGGTCGGCATCGCCAAGCGTGAAATGCGCGGTACGCCGACTCTGGCACTCAAGACCCCGGGGGATATCTCCGCGCTGGCCGAACTCACACAAGTCGGCTAGTTTGCTGCGCGCACCTCAGGGTGCGTGCAGGGCCCGCGGGCGCGGCCGATGGGGACGCGTCCGCACAACTCCAGATACATCTACACCGAATCAGAAGGGAGCCACTCAGTGGCCGCCACCCAGGAAGACATCATCGCCGGACTCGCGGAGATCATCGAGGAGGTCACCGGCATTGAACCCTCCGAGGTGACCATCGAAAAGTCCTTCGTCGACGACCTCGACATCGACTCCCTCTCCATGGTTGAGATCGCCGTTCAGACCGAAGACAAGTACGGCGTGAAGATCCCCGACGAGGATCTCGCAGGCCTGCGCACCGTCGGTGACGCCGTGTCCTACATCCAGAAGCTCGAAGCCGAAGGCGGCGCCGAGGCTGACGCCGTGAAGGCCAAGCTCGAAGCAGCCAAGAACGACGAGGAGTGAGCTCAACCGTGACTTCCGCCTCGACCAACGGGAAACAGTTCCCCAACATCGTCGTCACGAGCCTCGCGGCCACGACGTCGATCGCTGGTGATGTGGATGCCACGTGGAAGGGCCTGCTGGCCGGCGAGAGCGGCATCGACACCATCCAGGAGCCCTTCGTCGCCGAGAACGACCTTCCGGTGACGATCGGTGGCAAGCTCAAGGTGTCGCCCGACGAGTCACTGTCCCGGGTCGAGATTCGCCGGATGAGTTTCGTCGAGCGGTTGGCGCTCGTCCTGGGCCGTCAGGTCTGGGAGAACGCCGGCAGCCCGGAGGTCGACAAGGACCGACTCGGTGTCGTCATCGGCACCGGATTGGGCGGCGGCGAGGCTCTCATCGACGCAGTCGAGAAGATGAAGGCCGGCGGCTACCGCAAGGTGTCGCCGTTCGCGGTGCAGATGGTGATGCCCAACGGTCCGTCGGCCACCGTCGGACTCGAACTCGGCGCCCGCGCCGGGGTCATCACACCCGTCTCGGCCTGCTCTTCGGGTTCCGAGGCCATCGCGCATGCATACCGCATGCTGGTGATGGGTGACGCCGACATCATCGTCGCCGGTGGTGTGGAGGGTTACCTCGACGCCGTGCCGATCGCGAGCTTCGCGATGATGCGTGCGCTGAGCACCCGGAACGACGATCCGAAGGCGGCTTCGCGGCCGTTCGACAAGGATCGCGACGGCTTCGTCTTCGGTGAAGCCGGCGCAATGATGGTTCTCGAGACCGAGGAGCACGCCAAGGCTCGCGGTGCCACCATCCACGCCCGTCTGCTGGGCGCGGGAATCACCTCCGACGGGTTCCACATCGTCGCTCCCGATCCTTCGGGTTCGGGCGCTGCGCGGGCCATGACGAGGGCAATCGAGACTGCTGGGTTGACGAAGAAGGACATCCAGCACATCAACGCGCACGCCACGGCCACGCCGATCGGTGACACAGCAGAGGCGAACGCCATCAAGGCTGCTGTCGGCAACCATGCTGCGGTGTACGCACCGAAGTCCGCGTTGGGGCACTCGATCGGCGCCGTCGGTGCGCTCGAGGCGGTGCTCACGGTCCTGAGTCTGCGTGAGGGAGTCATCCCGCCCACGCTGAATCTCGAGAATCAGGATCCAGAAATCGATCTGGATGTCGTCAAAGGCGAAGCCCGTTACGGCGAGATCGAGTTCGCGATCAACAACTCGTTTGGTTTCGGTGGGCACAACGTCGCGCTCGCCTTCGGCCGGGTCTGACAAGCCGGTCCAGCTAGATCGCGGGTGGAGACCTCCTTCTTCAGGGGGTCTCCACCCATCGACAGCCCCTCAGGGCCGCTACAAGGAGGACGCGATGACAATCTTGGCACCCGCAACGAAGTCCGATGCGTCAGTCGATCCACGCGACCCCCTTGCGCGTCTGGAGAAGCTGTTCGATGCCGGGACCGTCGTCCCCTTGCACCCGCGTGACAAGTCCGGTGTGCTGGCTGCGGCCGGCAACATCGACGGTGTCCGCACCATCGCCTACTGCTCCGATGCCACCGTCATGGGCGGTGCCATGGGAGTCGAAGGTTGTAAGCACATCGTCACGGCGATCGACACCGCCCTCGAGGAAGATGCCCCCATCGTCGGGCTCTGGCATTCGGGTGGCGCGCGCCTCGCCGAAGGCGTCGAGGCGCTGCACGCCGTCGGACTCGTCTTCGAGGCCATGGTGCGTGCCTCCGGTCGCATCCCCCAGATTTCCGTAGTACTCGGCTTCGCCGCCGGCGGAGCGGCATACGGCCCCGCCCTCACCGACATCGTCATCATGGCGCCCGAGGCCCGCGTTTTCGTGACCGGCCCCGACGTGGTGCGCAGTGTCACCGGCGAACAGGTCGACATGGTGTCCCTCGGCGGCCCCGACACCCACACCAAGAAGTCGGGTGTGGCGCACATCGCCGCCCACGACGAGGCCGATGCCCTGCATCGGGCGCGCCGCCTCGTGTCGATGTTCTGCGAGCAAGGCGAATTCGACCAGGCCGCAGCCGAACACGGTGACACCGATCTCCGCGCCCTCATGCCGGAGTCAGCCAAGCGCGCCTACGACGTTCGCCCGATCGTGCACGAACTGCTCGACAACGTCGAGGGCGAGTCGAGCTTCGAAGAGTTGCAGGGCAATTACGCGCGCAGCATCGTCACCGGGCTGGGCCGCCTCGGCGGCCGCACGGTCGGCGTCATCGCCAACAACCCGCTTCGCCTCGGCGGTTGCCTCAACTCCGAAAGTGCGGAGAAGTCGGCGCGTTTCGTGCGCCTGTGCAACGCGTTCGGGATCCCCCTCGTCGTCATCGTCGACGTCCCCGGCTACCTCCCCGGCGTCAGCATGGAATGGGAAGGCGTGGTTCGCCGGGGCGCCAAGCTGCTCCACGCGTTCGCCGAGGCCAAGGTTCCCCGGGTCACGGTGGTCACGCGCAAGATCTACGGTGGCGCCTACATCGCCATGAACTCTCGCGCGCTCGGGGCCACCGCCGTCTACGCCTGGCCCGACGCCGAGGTCGCCGTGATGGGCGCCAAGGCTGCGGTCGGCATCCTGCACAAGCGCGCGCTCGCCGCCGCTCCCGAAGAAGAGCGTGAGGCGCTGCACGAGCGTCTGGCCATCGAGCACGAGAGCATCGCCGGTGGTGTCGATCGCGCCGTCGCGATCGGCGTGGTGGACGAGGAGATCGACCCGGCCAAGACTCGCAGCGTCATCACCGCAGCCCTCGCGGCCGCCCCCGCGCATCGCGGCGATCACAAGAACATCCCGCTCTGATTCGGTAGACCACACCGCGGTCGGTTCGGTGTGAGTCATGTCGGAGTGTCTACTTTGCGGCCTCGGCGGCGCGTAGGTCCTTGCGGAGGATCTTGCCGGCGGCCGATTTCGGCACCAGGTCGATGAACTCGACCTTGCGGACCTTCTTGTGCGGGGAGACCTTCTCGGCGACGAACGCGATCACCGCGTCCTCGTCCAGGTCGGCGCCGGGCTGCCGGACCACGAACGCCTTGGGCACCTCCTCACCATCCTCGTCGAGCACCCCGATCACGGCGGCGTCGGCGATCTGCGGATGCGTCAACAACAACGCCTCCAACTCCGCGGGCGGCACCTGATAACCCTTGTACTTGATCAACTCCTTCATCCGGTCCACGATCGTCACCACCCCCTCCGAATCCACCGTCGCGATGTCCCCGGTATGCAGATACCCATCCGCATCCAGGGTTTCCGCGGTCGCCTCCTCGTTACCGAGATACCCGGCCATGATGTTCGGGCCCTTGCACCACAACTCCCCCGCCGCACTGACCCCCTCGGCCGGCTGCTCGATCTCCGCACCGGTCCCGGGATCGACCAGCTTGCATTCCATGTTCGCGATGGTCGGACCCACCGAGTCCAGCGCAATATCGTCCCGGTCGAACGGAATCGCATGCGAGACCGGGCTCATCTCCGACATCCCGTACCCCTGCCGCACCCGGCACCCGAGCCGGTTCGCCACCGCCTTACCCAGTTCCTGATCCAGCGGGGCGGCCCCGGAGAAGATCGAATGCACACTCGACAGGTCGTACTGATCGATCAGCGGATGCTTGGCCAACGCCACCGCCACCGGCGGGGCGATGAACACATACGTGCACCTCTGCTCCGCGACGATCGTCAAGAACTCGACCAGGTCGAACTTCGGCATCGTCACCAGCGCGGCCCGCTTACGCAGGGCGGCGTTGAGCAGCACCGTCATCCCGTAGATGTGGAAGAACGGCAACACCGCCAGGAGCTTGTCGTCGGCACCGATCCCGATCGGCCGGTCGATCTGGCAGACATTGGCCACCAGGTTGCGGTGGGTGAGCATCACCCCCTTCGGCCGGCCGGTGGTGCCCGACGAATACGGCAACACCGCCAACTGGGTGCCCGGGTCGAACGACACCTCCGGCGCCGGCGCCCCCTCGGCCAGCAGATCCTGCAGCGACGGGTGCCCGTCCGCACCGTCCAACACGATCACGTGCGCGGCCGGGATCCCGACCTGCGCGGCCGCGGCCTCCGCCTGCGGCAGCAGCGGGGAGACGGTGAACAGGAACTTCGCCTTCGAGTCGGTGAGCTGCTTGGCGATGTCCTCGGCGGTGTACAACGCGTTGATCGTGGTCGCGACCCCACCGGCCCTCAGGATCCCGTGGAACACCGACGCGAACGCCGGCACGTTCGGCGAATGCAACGCCGCCACCTCACCGACGGCCAACCCGCGCGCGGCGAGCGCCCCCGCGACCCCGTTGATCTGGGCGATCAACGCCCGATACGTGGTGACCGCACCGGAAGCGCCGTCGATCAGCGCCGGCCGATCCCCATCGGCCGCATCGACCTGGCCGAAGAGGAAGTCGTAGACGCTGAGGTTCGGAATCTCGACGTCCGGAAACGGGCTCTTGAAGCTCACTGGGGCCTCTCCCTCGAAATATTGCAGCAGTGGGGTGTGGGTATCGCGGCCCGGTTGCCGGGCGCGCTGGGACGGGAGCTGATTCAGGAACGTGTCGGGACGCCCTGCACCCCCACGCCGCTCAGGCTCGCCAGTACGGCCTTCGCCGCCCGTTCGCCCGACGTGGCCGCGTCGGCGAGAGAGGGCAATTCGAGCTGATAGTCGCCGGCGAGGTAGGTGGTGCCGAGCGGATCACGCAACGTCGGAAGCGAGTTCCTCCGCCCGGGCGCCCAGAAGGGCACGACCCGACGGTGCCGTCGCACGATGCCCTCGCCCAGCTTCCCTTCCAGCTCGGGGAACACTGCGAGCAGGTCCTGCTGGTATCGCGACACGATCTCCTCGTCGGGGAGGTCGAACAACGCGTCGGCGTGAGCGCCACCGGCGAAACAGGCGAGTGCTCCACCCGGCTTACGGTTGTCGCCGTTCCGCATCGCGGCGGCGTGGTTGAACATCGCCTGGAACGACAGTTGCGGCGTCGAGACAGCGAAGTAGTCGTCCCAGCGCTGCGGCCCGACTTCGTCGGTGAAGAATCCGACGATCACGTACCGGCCGTAGGTGATGTCGTTGAAAGCATTCCGGTGCTGCTGCGGGAGGTCCGGGATGATTCGCTCGGCGACATCGGCGGGTGCGGTCACGATCGCGCGCTTTGCCCGCAACCGCACCGGTCGGTCACCGTCGTGATAGTCGACGACCACGCCGTCACCGTCCTGCCGCACCGAGCGCACCACCGAGTTCAGCCGGATACGGCCACCGAGATCTTCCGTCAGCACGTCGGTCAACGTCTGATTGCCACCCACCGGCAGCGAGAAGTTCGGGATCTTCTCCGGGTCGGCCAGCGCGAGGCCCACGGAGGTGACGAACTGGGTGGCGGCCGTCTCCTCCACCTCGCATCCCATCCACTGCGCCGACCACGACCGCACGACGGCGGCGGCCAACTGCGACCGGACACCCTTCAGCAGGTATGACGCCAGCTTGGTGTCGAGCTTGGCGCGAACCCGTTGCGCGATACGGCTCTGCGACTCCAGGAACGGCATGACCGAAAGGATGCGGGCACCGACGATGGCCATGCCGATACGGTCCATCATGGTCATCCGCGTGCGGAACATGAGCGCGACGGGGTTCGAGGTGTCGACCACCTCGCCGTTCAAGTACAGCGCGACGCTCTTGCCTGCGAGCGAGCCCATCTCGATGCCGTGCCGGTCGAGGGCATCGATCAGCGTGCCGGTGCCCTCGGTGAACTGGGTGCCGACGTTGATCCAGTAGTCGCCCCGACGGACGGTCTCGACGCGTCCACCGGTGCGCTCGGTGGATTCGAGCACCACCACGTCGGTCTCCGGCGCCAGCGTGGTGGCCGCCATCAGACCCGACATTCCGGCGCCGACGACGACAACCTCGGTGGTCTCTTCGTGCATGACATGCGTTGACATTTCGGTTCCTGACTATGGATCGATCTCCACGGAGGGTTCGGCCGCTTACGCCGTTGCTGGAGCGCTGCCGCTGACCGTCTGGGCGTCGACGCGCTTGTTGTAGGCGTCGAATGCTCGGTAGGCGCGGTAGTACGCGAACATCTGCAGGCCCCACGTGGACAGTGCGAAGATGTAGAAGATCGTGTGCTCGGCGTCGTCCCCTGGAATGGAAACGAAGTCGTAGGTCGCCGCGATGACGAACCCGCAGGCGGTGGCGACGGCGGCCCACGCCGCGTGCCCGCGCTCGCCGATGCCCCACAGCCGCTTGACGAAGTAGATGAGGAAAATCGTGGTGAGCACGTTGACCACGATGTAGAAGATCTTGCCGGGCAGACCGATCTCCTCCGCGAAATGGCTGAGGAGGAAACCCACCACACCCGCCAGGGCGAACGCGCCGATGTCCACCGCCGCGGACGGCTTGTACCGGTGGGTGACCTTCATCAGCCCCAGGACCAAGATGAGCGTGATGCCGATCGACCGGGAGAAGGCGTCCAGGAAGTAGGCGAAGGCATACATCGGGCTGTCGTGACCAGCCTTCAGGAGACCGTAGAGCAGGAAATTCGTGCCCGACGTCGCGACGACGATCCACTCGATGCCGAGCAGGTAATTCTTGTAGTTCCGGATAAACTTGATCCCGTAGGTGAATCCGACGGCGATCATCCAGATGTCCGAGACCGCGAAGAGCAGTTCTTTGATGGACATGAGCATCTCCTTGGAAGGTGGCTTACGCCGATAGTTATTTCGTGAGTGCTGCCAGGCGGTCGGAGGCGCGGTCGGCGAGCCAGGCCGCGTACAGCGCGGGGCCGCTGACGAGGCTGGGCCAGAAGCGCTTGCGCCCGTGCCAAATTGCCGCCAGGTCGTCGTGCAGCGGCGCACCGCCGATGCGGTCCGCGAGCAGGTGGCCCACATACTGTGCTTGGGCGAAGCCGTGGCCGTTGCAGGCGAGCGAGTACAGCACGTTGTCAGAGGCCTCGCCGGCGGCGGGGAGCCAGGTGGAGCTCATGCCGATCCAGCCACCCCACGCCCGCTGCGGCTTGACGTCGCGCAGGCCCGGGAATCTGTCGTGGAATCCGCGGACAAGATCGTCTGCGACGTTCCGCGCGGGGGTGCGGTCGGGCAGTGGGTTCCGCCCGGTCTGTACGCGGCGGGTGCCGAACACGATCGTGCCCCGCGGGGTGATGCGGTAGCTCTCGATGATCATGTGCAGCGTGACCATCGGGGCACGGCTGGTCCAGCCGATCTCGTCGAGTCGCTCGGGTGCGACGGGTTCGGTCTCCACCAGGGACGTCCACACCGGGCTGGCGAGGTGCTTCGGTGCGATGGACAAGCCGTTGCTGTTGGCGTTTGTGGTCAGCAGCGCCTTGCGAGCCCGAATTCTTCCGTCCGGTGTTTCGACGGTGACCCCGCCGCCGGTGTCCGTGACGTCGCGGGCGAGGGTGTGCTCGTAGACACGCACGCCGGCCGCGATCGTCGCGGCCCGCAGACCGAGCACGAACTCCCCCGGGTTGAGCGTGCCGCCGACGCCCTCACGCACTCCGCCGAGGAAGCCGTCCGGGAGGCCTGCTGCGCGACCTTCAACGAATTCGGCCGACGATCCGGCCGCGGCCATGACCTTCGCGTTGCGGCGTGCGTGCCGCAGCTGCCCCTTGGACACGGCGGCCATCACGATCCCCTCCTGCTGGTAGCCGCAGTCGATCCCGTGGTGTGTGATGGCATCTTCGGCGAAGTGCACCGCGTTCTCGGCGTACCGGTAGAGGTCGCGCAGCCGTTCGCGCTTCAGCAGGAAGCCCAGCATTTCCGGATCGGCGGCGATGGAGTTGGTGATGTATCCGGCGTTGCGGGAGGTCGCGCCCCAGCCGAGGGTCTTCGCCTCGAGGTGGACCACGTCAACGCCTCTCTCCGCGAGGCGCAGTGCGGCCGACATGCCGCCCCCGCCGCCGCCGACGATCACCACGTCGCAGTCGATGTCACCGCGCAGGGATGGTTCAGCGGCGACAGGCGTTGCGGCCCAGCCAGTGTCGTGGATCAGCTCCATGGCTTCTACTCCGTATCATCTGCAGGAATGACCGCGGTGCCGCGAGCGCGCACCGCGACCAGGGGCGTCTCCAGGACCTGCGAGCGGCCGGTGTCGTCGGAACCGCGGCAGATCACCCGGAGCTCGAAATCGACTGTGCGGCTGCGGTTGCCCTTTTTCACCAGCGCGGCCTCGGCCTCCACGACATCGCCGCCACGAACCGGGGCGAGGAACTCGACGGACGAGTAGCCGGCGAACAGCCCCTCGTGGCCGTCGATCTCGATCGACAGGTTCGTGCCGACGTCACCGAACAACTTCAGGGCGAAGGCACCGTCGACCAGGTTTCCGGCATAGTGTGCGTCGGAGAAGGCGACATAGCGCCGGTGCACGGTCTTACTCATGAGATTTCCTGATGGATGGGGCCGAGGGTGCGGGACTGCGCTTCGCCGTCGATCTGGATGCCGGGGTACCCGCGCTTGGCAATCTCGGTGCACATCCGGCGGTACTTGCCCACGCCACCCACGTAGCCCATGAAGGTGTTGGGCTTGCCCTCGATGTTGGAGCCGCGATACCAGGAGTCGGTCGTGGCATACAGCGTCTGGGCGACGGTCCCCTCGGTGATGTCCACCCAGTCGTCCTGGGCCTCAGGGGTGGCCTCGATCAGCGTGGCGTTGGAGTCGCGGGCGTGCTCGATGAGGTCGGCGATCCAGTCGACGGCCTGCTCGATCGTCACCACCACGTTGCTGGCCAGCGCGGGACTCAGCGGTCCGCCGACCATGAAGAAGTTGGGGAAGTCGGCGGCCATGACCCCGAGGTAGGAGCGGATACCGTCGCTCCAGGCCTCCTGCAGCTTCTCGCCGGACGCGCCGGTGATATTCAGCCCGTACAGCGGGCCGGTGAAGGCGTCGAACCCGATCGCGAGCACAATGGCGTCCACCTCGTAGGTGCCCTTCGAGGTGACGATCGCGTTCTCGGTCATCGTCTCGATCGACTCGCCACGCAGCGACACCAGCGACACGTTCGGCCGGTTATAGGTCTCGTAGTAGTCGGTGCCGAACACGCTGCGCTTGGCGCCGAGTGGGTGGTACTTGGGCACCAGCAGTTCCGCCGTGACCGGATCCTTCACTATCTCGCGGATCTTGTCGTGGATGAATTCCGAGGCGGTCCGGTTCGCCTCGGGATCAGTGAGCAGGTCTGCGAACTCGGCGCCGACGCCCTGGAAGCCGCTGCGCTCGTACGCTTCCTCGTACCGCCGCTGGCGCTCCTCGTCCGAGACGTCGAAGGCGTTGTCGGTGACGGGACGGTCGGGGATGCCGCCGGGTGAGTGCCGGCATTCTTCTCGGATCGCCGGGTAGTCGTCCTTGATGGCGGCGACCTGCTCCGGGGGGAGGTCGGCGTTGCGTGCGGGCATCACATAGTTCGGGGTGCGCTGGAACACCGTGAGGTGCTCGGCCACCTCCGCGATCAGGGGGATGGCCTGAACCCCGGAAGATCCGGTGCCGATCACGGCAACGCGCTTGCCGGCGAGGTCGTCGAGCGAGATATTCCACCGGCTGGTGGATACCTGGAGTCCGGTGAAGTTCGCGAGGCCTGGCACGTCGAAGTCCTTCGGGGTGGACAGGCCGCCGGCGCCCGAGATCAGGTAGCGGCTGCGGCGAGTCTCACCGTTGTCCAGCTGTACCTCCCACAGCCGGTCGTCCGCGTTCCATGTCGCGCTGACAACTCGGGTATTGAACGTGAAGTGCTTACGCAGGTCGAAGCGGTCGGCGACGTGCTCGATGTAGCTCAGAATCTCGGCCTGCGGCGCGAATCGCTGGCTCCACGTCCACTCCTGCTGGAGCGCCTCGTCGAATGAGTACGAGTAGTAGATGCTCTCGACATCGCAGCGGGCGCCGGGGTAGGTGTTCCAGAACCAGGTGCCGCCGACACTGGGTCCGGCCTCGAACCCGGCGAAGGTCCACCCCGCCCTCGTGAGCCGGTGCGAGAGGTAGAGGCCGGAGAAGCCGGCGCCGACGCCGATGACATCGACGATCCCGGTATCCGAGGTGGAGGGGAAGTTCATGGAAATTGCCGCTTTCGTCTTGGTGATCATATGACTGGATCAGTTGACTGAGTCCAGTACACCAGTGGTCCTGGTCACAGTCAAGAGGTGACGGAAAAGTGTCCCGGGCGCTACATCGGAAGATCGGGTGCATCGACGCCGACCACGCGGTCGCCGCAGAACACGCGGACGGACTCGCCGGGGGCGTGACCGCCGATTCCGGACGTGCCCCAGAAGCTCTGTGCCGAACCGTCGGCGAGATCGGCGACCTTGGCACCGTTCACTCGGACCTCGCCCGACAGCACCCGGGATCCGACCTCGATGGCGCGGTCCACGTCGCCGCCGAACACGTAGGCGTCCAGACCCGACGGGTTCGCATTGGCCACGCGCAGTGCGTCCTCGTCGGATTCCACGGCGTGCAGGCTGACGATCGGCCCGAACAGCTCGGCGGTCGCCAACGATGCGTCGACTCCCGTAGCGACGGTGGGCGACAGGAAGAATCCGTCAAGTGCGGGGAGGTTCGCGGGCTGATGGATAGTCGCGCCGTGCGCCCGCAGCCCTTCGATCCGGCTCTGCAGCGTGGCGAAATGTGGCGCGTTCGAAATGGGGCCCACTTGCGTGGCCTCTTCGAGGGAGTGTCCGATCTCGATGCGGGAGATGCGATCGATCAGCGCGCGGAGGAGCGGCTCGACGAGGCTCTTGTGCGCCAGCACCTTCCCGGGCCCCTCACACCACTGACCGTTGAGCTTGGTCATCCCCTCGAGGATGCCGTCGGCGGCCACGTCGATGTCGGCGTCATCCAGCACGAGGGCCGGGTTGTTGCCACCGAGCTCGAGTTGGAGCACCTTGAAGTCTTCCGCTGCCGCGCGGGCGATCGCCCGGCCCGCGGTCGGTCCGCCGGTGAACGAGACGATCTTCACCCGGGGATCACCAGTGATCGCCGCTCCCACATCGCCCGCGCCGTGGACGAGCTGCAGTGCGCCCGCGGGCAGCCCGGCTTTGACGAAGCTCTCGACGATGATCTGGGCGCTGCTCGGCGCGTGCTCCGAGGGCTTGAGGATGACAGGGCACCCGGCGGCCAGCGCACTCACCATCTTCGCGGCGGGAATGAAACTCGGGCCGTTCCATGGGGTGAGGATGGCCGCGGGCCCCCACGGGACCTTGTACAGCCGCACGTCGCGGCCGCCGGCCGCCAGCGCCGTGCGCCGCGGGATGGTGCGTAGCTCCGCCGCGGACGAGCGGATCCTGTGCGGGAGGAACTCCGCGACCATCCGGGCCTTCGCGATCGGGACACCGCTGGTGAGAGCGTCGGTCCGGGCGATGTCTTCGATCCGGGTCTCGACGATCTCAGCTGCGCGCTCGATGACCGCCGCACGCTCCTCTCTCGCCGTGTCGTCCCAGCGTTCGAAGCCGTAGGACCGTTCGGCATGGCGCAGCGCGCGCTCCACGTCGTCCGGACTCGAGGTGACGGCCCGGTGGACGGGTTGGCCGGTGTTGGGGTCGAGATTCCACGCGTCCGGGATCGTCTGGCACTCGGACCACTCGTCGGCAATGTAATTGACTGGCTGGGACAGTTGCGGATTCGCCATCTGGGGCTCCCTGGGTGCTCGAAGGGGTGGGGGTTCACACGGTGAGGTCGGCGACGATGCGGGTTACCTCTCCCGACTTCATCGCTTCGAAGCCCTTGTCGACCTCACTGAACGGGATGACGTCGCTGACCATCTCGTCGAGCAGCAGGCGACCCTGCAGGTAGAGGTGCGCGAACTGCGTAATATCCTCGTGCGCTTGGCCGGAGCCCATGTAGGAGCCGATGAGGCGCTTCTCACCGAAGAAGAAGTCCGACGCAGGGAGGGTGAGATCGGTGCCGTCGGGCGCGATACCCACGAGGCATGCGGTGCCCGTGGCCCGCAGGACCGCCAGCGCGGTAGCCGCGGTCCGCGCGTTGCCGACGGCCTCGAACGAGTAATCCACCCCGTCGCCGAGCACGTTCCGGATCTCAGCAGGGACATCTGCCGCCCCGTTCACAACGTGCGTGGCACCGTAGGTCCGGGCCGCCGCGAGCCGGGATTCGTCGAGATCCACGGCGACGATCGCCGAGGCGCCCGCGAGCCGCGCCCCTTGAATGATGGCCGATCCGACACCGCCGCAGCCGATCACGGCCACGGTCGCGCCGGGGCGTACCTGGGCGGCGCGGAACACGGCGCCGACACCGGTGATGATGCAGCACGAGAGCAGGCACCCGACATGCAGTCCCACCTCGTCGGGAACCTTCACCAGCGAGTTCTCCCGCATCAGGGTGTGGCGGGAGAACGCGCCGACGTCGCCGAGTCGCTCGACGACTTGGCCTCCCGGCAGTTGGAAAGCCGGGCGCGACCGCTGCCGAATCTGCGCGACACGCTGGCACTGCGTCGAATGCCCGACCTGGCAGTTGCGGCACAACCCACACGACGGCGTGAGCGCGCCCACGACGCGGTCGCCGGGGAGCAACGAGGAGACCCCGGAGCCGACCGACTCGACGACGCCCGCCACCTCGTGCCCGACGACCACGGGCAGGTCGGCGCCCACGGTACCGGTCATGTAGTGCAGGTCGCTGTGACACAGGCCGACATTCGAGACGGCGAGGCGGACCTCGTGGGGCTCCGGGTCGTCGACCTGGATCTCGGTGAATTCCAGCGGTTCGTTCACCGCAGTGAGGACAGCTGCTTCGGTGGTGATCATCATGTCTCCGATCTTGATTGCGCTATTGCGACGCCGATGGCGCCGCGTTTTTCGATGTCCAGAAGCCCTCGATGCCTTCGCTGAAGGCGCCGGACTCCCACGACTGGCGGGCGGCGTCGTCTTCGCGGGCGAACGCGGCCTCGATGGCTTCGAGGCGCGGCCGCAGCAAACCCAGGTGCAGCGCGGTGATACGAGGGTCGGTGTTCCACTGCCGGATCACCTCGACCGCGCGGTCCACGAGCGCCTCTGGGGCGGTGATCTCGTCGAGCAGCCCGATCCGCAGGGCCTCCTCCGCGCCGATCCGGCTGGAGCCGAGAATGATTCGCATCGCATGATTGCGCACCAGCCGGCCCATCAGGAGGCTGGCAGCGTTCGAAATGATGATCCCGCGGTGGTTCTCCGGCTGGTAGTACTCGGCGGCGGGGCTGCCGATCCGGGAGTCGCAGCAGAGCGTGATCTCCGAGGCACCGCCCACCGCAATACCGTTGACGGCGGCGATGACGGGAACCTTCGTCTCGAGAATTGCCCGCGTGATGTCATGGAAGGTCGCGAAGGCTTCGCGAATCTCGTCGTAGTCGGTCGGCACCGCCTGCAGGTCCTCCCCGGCGGAAAATGCCCGCCCGGTGCCCGTGAGGACGATCCCGCGGACGAGATCACCCGTACCGAACCGGCGGATCGTCTGCGCGAGCAGCACCCGGGTGGCCACATCCATCACGTTCAGCTTCGCTGGGCGGTTCAGCGTGAGCACCGCGACGTCGTCGTCGATGTGCACGTCCAGGTAGGGGTCGGTCATGTCTGGCTCCTCAGGCACGCGGGGGTTGCAGGTCGTAGGTGGTGCCGGGATGCTCGGCGGCGCGAATCTTCAGCGCAGGCTTCGACACCCGCTCGGACGGCGTGCGCGGGAAATCGGGGACGAACTCGACGTAGCGCGGAACCTTGAAGCGCGCCAGTTGGTTTCGAAGATTTCCGAGAATCCGCTCGGCAGTCTCGCGACCCTCCTCGACGCCTGCTGCCAGCTGCACGAAGGCCTTGACTTCCTCACCGAACAGCTCGTCGGGGACACCGACGACCGCGGCCGCGACGACGGTGTCGTCGCGTTCGAGCGCCCGTTCGACCTCGGCGCTGGCGATGTTCTCCCCGCCGCGACGGACCATGTCCTTGATCCGGCCGACCAGGCGATAGCTGCCCGCCTCGCGCACCGCGACGTCGCCGGTGTGCAGCCAGCCGTCGCGCAGGGCCTGCGCGGTCTCCTCGGGCCGGTTCCAGTAGCCGAGCATCATCGGCTTGCCCGCGGTGATCAGTTCGCCGGATTCACCGTCGCCGACCTCACGGCCTTGCGGGTCGACCACGCGGACCTGTTTGGTCGGCACCGGCTGACCCAGTCGTCCGCTGCCGACATCACCGGCCCTCTCGGGCAGGCTGAACAGGTCCACCCCGCTCTCCGTCATCCCGAAGATCTCCCGCCACGGCGCGCCCCAGCGTTGTTCGAGCTCGGCGTGCAACGCGACCGGAATGGCCGAGCACAGCACGATGCGCAGGTCGTTGTCGCGGTCGTCGGGGCTGGGCGGCTGCTTGAACAGCAGCGTGGGCATGGAACCGAGCACGTAGCAGAACGTGGCCCGGTGCTTTCGGACGTCGGCCATGAAACCGGAGGCGGAGAACCGGGGAAGCACGACCAGCGGCGCGCCGATCGTGAGGCATAACGACGTGTTCCACTGCGGGTCCATGTAGGAGAATGGCTGCGAGGTGAGGGCCACGTCGTCGGGGCCGAGACCGGCTGCGTTCGCGCAGACCCAGCCCAGCCGGGTCCAGTAATCGTGGGTGAGCATGCAGGCCTTGGGGAATCCGGTTGTGCCTGAGGTGTATTGGAGGTTCGCGAGGGTGTCGCCGGAGATGGCAACCCCCGGCCACGCCGCCGGATACTGCGTGAGCTCGTCGCGTGCACCGACTCCGACGATCCGGACATCGGCCAGATCGTCATTGGCGGCGCGCACCTCTTCGACGATCGGGGTGTGCGCGGCGTCGGTGAACATCACCCGGGCACCGGAGTCCCGCAGCACGAATTCGAGGTCTGCGCGCTGGTAAGACGAGTTCACCGGCACCGCGACGCCGCCTGCCCCGAGGATCGCAAGCCAGGCGACCGGCCACTGCACCACGTTGGGGAGCATGATCGCAACGCGGTCCCCCGGACGGACACCGTCTTCGGTGACCAACCGCTGGGCCAGCCGCGTGCTCCAGTCGTCGATCTCGGCGAAGGTCCACGACCCGTCGACGAATCGGAGGAATTCACGGTCGGGCGAGCGGACGGCCCGGTCGGCCAGGAGGCCGACGAGGGTGTCGATCGGCGGGTCCACGGACAGGCGTTCGAGCGCGATCGCGCGTTCGGCGTGGACCGATTCGACTTGGGTCATGTCGTCCTCTTCGCGGTAGCAGGTGGTAGGCCGTCGATCGCTCTGCAGTGGCCGGGCTGCGGCCGACGCGGCTCGCACGCCGTCGTCGACGGTTCTCGATGGGCCTGGTTCGCGAGGGAATGTGAGGCCTGCCATAACCGTAACGGTAGTGGGTCAAATGATCAAGGCGTTTGACTAACTAATCGCCCAACAGCAACGGATGCGGGTCTGGCGAATTGTTCGGGCTGGTAATGTCGAGTTTGACTTGATCAGTCGTTCAGATCTGGTGAGAAGGAGATTCGCATGGCTCGCATTCCCGCCGCGGAACGTCGCGCCGAGCTGGTAGCCGCGGCCGTGCGCGTGATCGCCGACCACGGAGTGGACGGAGCCACTACGCGCCGGATCGCCGAGGAGGCGAAGGCTCCACTGGCGACGCTGCACTACTGCTTCGCCACCAAAGAGGTGCTGTTCGGAGCGGTGTTCGAGTACCTCGCCGGTGAGTATCGCGACGTGCTCATCCGCAACGACGTCCACAGCGACATTCCGACCACCGCACGGGCGTTGTTACGCGGCCTGATGGAGTGGTACCTGGACAACCCCGCCTTCGGCGCGACAATCATCGAGCTGATCAGCTGGGGCCAGCGGGAGGGCGCGCAGGCCCAGCTGGTGTACAACGCCGCCTTCGAAACCATGCGTACGATCCTCGGCGCACCGTTGACCGCGGCGGGCCAACACGTTCCACCGGACACGATCGACCGGTTGATCTACTTGGTCGCCGCGCTGTCCGACGGCTTCGCACTCAACTGGCTGGTGTTCACCGACACCGCCGCGGCACAGATACAGATGGAGCTCACCCTCAGCGTGCTCGACACATGGATGGCGGCCAATCTTGGAGGGGGCTCCGCCGAGACGCTCACGGTCGAGATCCCCGAGAGCACGCCCGCGCCGGATATGCGGTCGCTGGTGTCCTGGGTCAGCGTGGACTGAACTCCCCACAGAAGCGACTGTGGCCCCCACCGGACCGGTGGCGGCCACAGCCATTTCCGCTTCGCTCAGTGCCGTTCGTTGGCCGCTTCGACGAGCCAGCGCACCGCGCCGTCGTCACCTGCCATCCACTCGGGATGCCACTGCACCCCGAGCACGGCGGCTCCGGGCAGCTCCACCGACTCGGCGACACCGTCGTCGGTGCGGCCGGTGACGACCAGCCCGTCACCGCAGACATCGACCGCCTGGTGGTGCCATGAGTTGGTCACCAGCCGATCGCCGAACACCTTCTGGGCGGTTGTTCCCACGTCGAAGGTGACGACGTGCTCGGGATCGCCGTCCGACAGCGGAGGCGCCGACATGAGGTGCGTGATCGGTCCGACCGGTAGGTCGGGGATCAGCGTGCCGCCGAGGGTCACGTTGAGCACCTGCATGCCGCGGCAGACGCCGAGCAGCGGGATCTGGCGATCCAGCGCGACCCGGGTCAACGTCATCTCGAACTCGTCCCGGCTGGGATCGTGGACCGAGGGGTCGGTCCGCGGATCGATCCCGCTGACCACCGACTCGTCCCCACCCCAGCGGCTCGGATGCACATCTTGACCACCGGTGATCAGCACACCGGACAGCCAATCGCCCAGCTCCGCCGGATCGGCGTCGTAGGGCAGATTCACCGGCACACCACCGGCGCGGGTGATCCGCTCCGCGAAATCGGCGAAGTAGCTGTCGGTGAGCCGCTGACCGTAACCCGGGTGCGAGCCCTTGATCAGCCCCATCCTGAACCGTCGTCCGGTCAGACCGATCAGGGGCTTGCGCCGGGCCGAGCCCGCGGTCACGGGAACTCGAAGTAGCGCGTGGACTCCCACTCGGACAGGTCGGCGAACGGGTCACCGCCGGTGGTGTGGAACTGCATCCACTCCCAGCGCCGCGTGCCGACCCAGTAGTCGACGAACTCGTCACCGAGCTGCTCGCGCAGGATCAGGTCGGTCTCGAGCGCGTCGGCCGCCTTGGTGATGGTGTCGGGCAGCCGTTCGAGGTCGGGCGCGCACCACGCCATATCGGTGATCGGGTCGGGCGGTTCGAGCCTGGCGTCGATCCCGGCGATCACACCGGCCAGGATTGTCGCGACCGCGAGGTACAGGTTGGCATCGGCGCCGGGCACGCGGTACTCGAGGCGGGAGTAGGCGGGGTGTCCGACCACCGCACGCACCGCGGTGGTCTTGTTCGCGATGCCCCAGGTCACCGTCGTCGGCGGACCGCTGAGGTCGACCAGGCGACGGAAGGAGGTGATCTGCGGGAGCATGACCGAGGTCGCCCCACGCATCGTCGCGAGCAGCCCGGCGACGGCGTGGCGCATGGTGTCCGACGGCCCCTCGGGAGCGTAGAACGCGTTGACGCCGTCGCGCTGCAGGGACACATTCACGTGCGAGGCCTGGCCGTAGCCCGCGGTCGGCTTGGCCATGAAGGTGACGGTGTGGCCGAGTTCGAAGGCCACCTCGCGCATCACCTGCCGGGAGCGAGCCCAATTGTCGCACACCGAGATCGGGTCACCGGGAACGAGATTGAGTTCGACCTGACCGGCCGCGTCCTCATCGCTCCACGCCTCCCACTCGATGCCGATCTCCTCGAGACGCCGCGCGACCGCCGACATGTAGTCGACCCAGTCCTTGGACTTCGCCAAGTTGTAGGCGGTGCCCGCGGACCCGCCGAGCGGGGTGAGATCGCGATATCCCTTCGCCCTTGCCTCGTGCACCGATTCCTGGAACAGGGTGGCTTCGATTTCGACCGCGATGGTCGCGGCGAAACCACGCGTGGCGAGCTGATCGACCATCTTGCGAGCGAGATTGCGGGGACACGTGCCGATCGGGGTGCCGTTGGGCTGCCAGTAGTCACCGATCACCGATTGCACACCGGGCGCCCACTGCACCAGCGTCGACAGGTCGGGCCGGAACTGCAGGTCGGCGAGATGGCCACGCCAGGCGGGGTAGTCGAACCCGAGGGTCGGCGCGTTGCCGAGGTCGAGGCCGAAGAGCAGATCGGCCATCGCGAAACCCGATTCCGCGCACGCGGTGAATTTCGCGGGCGAGACGTTCTTGCCGTGGAAGGAGCCGTCGTGGTTGGTGGACTCGATCCGGACCGTGTGCACGCCGGGTTCGAGAGCCGTTGCGGTGGTGGCGATTTCAGACATCGTAACGAACCTTCCAGGATGCTGCGACCAGCACGGACAGCTGCGAGAGCGTGCCACGCACGCCCATGAGGCCGGTGGACAGGGCGGCGAGCAGATCGACCGCGCCGGTGAAGACGGCCGCCAGCAGTTCCGGCGGGCCTGCGATGACGTAGTGGGTCTCCCCCTCGCCCGCGACGACCTGCTCGACACCGTCGGGGCCCTCGATGACGGCGACCAGCATGTCGGGGATGCCGGGAACCGACCGGGCCTTGTCCCAGAAGCTCACCGCGGCGGTCTTCCAGTCAGGCAGCGGCGGCGACAGCAGCGCCACGGCGACGCCCAGCAACTCGGGCGAGCCGACGGGCTCGCCGACGGGGGCGAAGAACTGGTTCAGGTCGACGGTCGCGTCGAGGTCGGGCTCGACGAACACACCGCCCGACACCGCGATGGCACCGTCGGCGATGGTGAGCGTGGCAGCCTGCGGGGTGTCGTGGGAGCGGATCGCGATCGCGCCCGACAGTCCGGCAGGCAGGAGTGAGCTGTCGGCGCGCAGAGAATCGGCGATGGTCCGGGCGATGAGCCGGACGATCGGACTTGCGTCGTCCTCGATCCGGATGTCGACCCCGCCGACCGAGTCAGCCCCGCGTGTCGCGGGACCGATCGTCGTTTCGGTCATCATGTTGTCCTTTCGATTCGACGAGATCGTGTGCGCGGTACACCGTCGACAGCGGATCCCAAATGGAACGTGAACTTCTAGTCAAATGTCTGGGTCACGTGACTAAGATGGTGAGGCACAGATCACTACTTGTCAACGATCAGCGAGGAATTCTGATGAACGACGCCGCTCCCGCCTGGCGGAATCTGCTCGATGACCAGGCCACGGCCGTGGCCGGATTGATCAGCCAGTTGCTGCCGAAACGCCTGCACGAGCTGGGTCCCGAGCAGGCCCGCGCGCTGGTCAACTCCGCACCGTCCGCCGAGCCGATCACGCGCCTCGACCATGTCGAGCAGTTGACCGTGCCGACTCGGACGGGCGCGATCGCGGCCCGTCTGTACCGCGCGGACGGTGCCGGCTCCCGCGGGCCCGGCCCCACCCTCGTCTACCTACACGGCGGCGGGTTCGTCCTGGGCACCCTCGACGGAGCCGACGAGCTGTGCCGCGCGATCGCCGCGGGGTCGGGCTGGACGGTCGTGTCTCTGGAATACCGACTGGCGCCCGAGAATAAATATCCGGCCGCACTGGAAGACTGCATCGACGCCTACACGTGGCTGGCCAGATCGGCGCCCGACCTGGGCATCGACCCGGCGCAGATCGCGGTCGGCGGCGACTCCGCGGGCGGCAATCTCGCCACCGCCCTGTGTCTGTACCGGCGCGAAAAGGGCGACACCCTGCCGGTGGCGCAGGTGCTCGCCTATCCCGCCGTCGACGACGGGTTCACTCGGCCGTCGTGGTCGGATTTCGCCGACGCGCCACTACTCGGCGCCGCGGAGGGTCGCTGGTTCTGGGAGCAGTACACAGGGGCAGGCCATCCCGGCGGCGACCCACTCGCGGCGCCGATGCATGCGGAGTCGTTGCGGGGTCTGCCGCCCGCGCTGATCATCACCGCGGAGGTCGACCCGATCCGCGACGACGCCGAGGCCTACGCTCAGCGGCTGCGCGAGGACGGCGTACCGGTGTCGTCGACCAGGTACCGCGGCGTCTTCCACGGCTTCTTCACCGAGGTCACGGTGTTCGCGCAGGCCAAGCATGCAGTGGAGGAGGTGTGCCAGTACCTGCGCGAGCTTTCGCGCGGCTAGCGGGGGTCACCGGGGTGGGCGCACGCGAGCTCCTGTTGGCGACCGGCGGAACCGGTGACACGTTGTGAGTCAGTCGTTATAGTCGGATGATCATGTCACGCGCCCACCGAACTCCTGCCCCCTGCACGACGCACCGAACTCGCTCACCGCGGCTACCCCGGTGTGCTGCTCGGCGGCGAAAAGGTCGACCGCAAGATCGGCCGGATCCATGACGACATCTATTGGCGGTATTTCTCGGGGAGACAACATCCTTCGACCGGTTGCCCTGGAGATGGGCCACCGGATGGAGGCGTTCGTCGCCGACCTGATGACCTCGGCGCGTTCGGAACTGCCCGAGCTCACCGAAGACGAGCGGATGGCCGCCCTGCTGGAGGCCAGCATCGTCGAGGACGTGATCGCGGTGATCGAATTCCTCGACGATGCCGTCGGCGAAGCCGATATCCAGCTGCCCCTGCCGGTGCGTTCGTTTCTGCGGGTCCTCGCCCAACGGGATGTCTCCATCACCGTGGTGATCCGCGCCTACCGGATGGCGCAGACCGACTTCCTCGATCAGGCGATGAGCTTCGCCCTCACCCTCGGCCCCGAGGCGAGTCCGCAAGCCATCATCGCGTTGGTCAACCGCACCGCGTTGTGGATCGACCGCATGCTCGAACAGGTCGGTGAGGTCTACGAGGCCGAGCGGGACAGGTGGGTGAGCAGCCGCAGCGGGTTGCACAGGCAGTGGGTCGAGACGCTACTGACGGGAGCGGGTGCCGAAGTGCACCACGCCGAGCAAGCCCTGGGATATCGGCTCGACACCGTCCACCTCGCGGTCGCGGCGTGGCTCGACGAGTCGGTGTCCACCCGCGACGCGCTGACCCTGTTCGACGAGACGCGCTCGCTGCTGGCCAAGTACGTCGGTGCGACAGGCCATCCGCTGATGGTGCCGACCGATGAGCACGAGGTCAGGCTGTGGATTCCGCTGCGCGGCAACGAGCCGTTCGACGTCGAGGCGATGGAAGCGGCGCTGGCCGAGCATGGCCTCGGCGTCCGCTTGGCGCTCGGCGACCCCGGTCGCGGCGAGAACGGTTTCCGGCGTTCACATCTGCAGGCCACCCGTGCCCAGCGCGTGGCCCTCGCCTGCGCGGGCCGTCGCCGGGTTGTCGCCTATGCCCAGATCACGCCGCTGGCCCTCATGACCGACGACATCGACGCACTGCGGTGGTTTGTGCGCCGCACACTCGGCGACCTGGCGGCCGATGGGGAACGCGACTGCTGGCTGCGCGAGACTCTGCTGACTTTCCTGTCGTGCGGTCGCAGCTACACCGCGGCCGCGGACGCGATGCATCTGCACCGCAACACGATTCAGTACCGGCTCCAGCAGGCCGCGGAGCGGTTGGGACACGACTTCGAGGATCCGGCGATCGTGCTCGACATCCAGCTCGCGTTGCAGGCCTGCCGCTGGCTGGGTTCGACCGTGCTGAGCAGGCCCGAGGACAACTGACTCCTTGGTGCTCATCGCACGAACGGGGACCCCAATTTCGTGCGGTCGGCATATGGTCCAGCTCAGAACAGTTGCCTACTGTGACATGCGCTACGTCGAAACCGGCGGGTGCCGAGGGCTGGGTCCGTGAACCGGCAGCCGATTCCCCGCCGCCAGATCGATGTCGCCGAGAAGCAATCGACGCCCCGAAATCTCTTGCGCACCAGGGTTTTGTTCTCACCGCTCGATGCCCTGTCCCGCGCGTTGCCGCCCGATCGCGAGGAAACCGTAGTGCTGATACCGAGCAGTCCTGTCCTGACCCGACACGGCACCCACCCAAAAACCGGTGCGCCCGCCAACTTCGCCCGTAGGCTGGGCGATCCCCGGATCGTCCGTGGCGCCGGGTGTGCCGCGGTGATGGTGTCGGTGCGGGTGCTCATCGGTTCCCTGCTCGACACCTGGCCACAGCACGGGGCGTGGTTCCGTGGCGCGGGCGCCGTTGTCGTCGTCGGGGCGGCGGCGGCGTGGGGAGCGTGGGACGGAAAGCGCGCCGACCGGGCGCCCGATGCCGACCCGACGCTGCGCTGGCTGGCGGCGGCCGTGGTCGCCGGTGTCGCCGCCGGGGCGGCGGCGTGGTTGCTCGCCCGCGGTGGGGTTCCGGTCTACCGGATCAACTCGCTGCCGTTCGAACTCACCGCCGGCGCGGCCTGGACACTGCTGCTCGTCTTCGTCGCCGCTGTGGCGGGCCTGCGCGGCGCGGCAGGCAAGAAGCGGCGGGCGCGATGACGAATCCCGTTGCGCGCCCGTTGACTCTGCTCGGCGAGTTCTTCGCCATGTCGGCCGACGCCTTCCGCGGAATGATGGTGTGGCCGTTCCAATGGCGCGAGTTCATCAGCCAGTGCTGGTTCATCGTGCGGGTGTCGTTGCTGCCGACGCTGCTCGTCGCGCTGCCGTTCACCGCGTTGATCAGCTTCACCTTCAATATCCTCGCCGCCGAATTCGGTTCCTCGGATGTGGCGGGCGCGGGTGCCACGCTCGGCGCGGTCACCCAGGTGGGACCGGTAGTGACGGTGCTGGTGGTCGCGGGAGCCGGGGCAACCGCGATCTGCGCCGATCTCGGGTCGCGCACCATCCGCGAGGAGATCGACGCGATGGAGGTGCTCGGCATCGACCCGATCGTGCGGCTGGTCTCGCCCCGGGTGCTGGCTTCAACGCTGGTGGCGCTGTTGCTCAACGCGCTGGTCTGCGCGATCGGGATCGTCGGCAGCTTCATCTTCTCGGTGTTCTTCCAGAACGTCACCCCCGGCGCGTTCGTCGACGGAATTCCCCTGCTCACCGGGGTACCGGAATTGGTGATCTCGGAGGTCAAGGCCGCCTCGTTCGGGCTCATCGCGGCCCTGATCGCGTGCTACCGGGGCCTGACCGTCAAGGGCGGCGCCAAGAGTGTGGGACAGGCGGTCAACGAAACGGTCGTCTACGCGTTCATGGCGTTGTTCCTGGTCAACGTCGTGACGACCGCCATCGGTATCAAGATGACAGCAGGTCGCTGATGGCGATCGTCGGAGTATCAGGAGCGAAGCGAACGCTCGACGAGGTCGGCAGGCAAGCGGTCTTCTACCGCGACGCCATCCTGGAAATACCATTCGCCGTGCGGCGTTTCCCCCGCGAGACGCTGCGCTTGGTCGCCGAGGTCGCGCTCGGTTCCGGTGCGCTGGCACTGATCGGTGGCACGGTAGTGATCTGTGGTTTCCTCACGTTGTCCGCCGGTGCGGTCGTCGCGCTGCAGGGGTACGCCTCACTGAGTGACATCGGTGTCGAGGCGTTGACGGGGTTCTTCGCGGCCTGCGTGAATGTCCGCATCGCCGCGCCGTCGATCGCCGGCGTCGGACTCGCCGCGACCATCGGCGCGGGCGCGACGGCGCAACTGGGCGCCATGCGGATCTCGGAGGAGATCGACGCGCTGGAAGTTATCGGCGTGCAGTCGGTGCCATATCTCGCCTCGACCCGCATCGTGGCGGGGGTGTTTGCGATCGTTCCCGTGTACGGGGTGGCGGTCGTCGCGTCGTTCCTGGCCAGCCGCACCGTCACGGTCGTCGTCTGGGGTCAGTCCGGCGGCGTCTACGACCACTACTTCCGGTCGTTCCTTGTACCGACGGACCTGCTGTGGTCATTTCTGCAAGCGATTCTGATGGGACTGGTCGTCATGCTGATCCACACCTACTTCGGGTACACCGCCTCGGGCGGTCCCGCCGGGGTCGGTGAGGCTGTCGGGCGCGCGGTGCGCGCGTCGCTGGCCGCCGTCGTGTTCGTCACCCTTGCCGTCTCCCTGGCCGTCTATGGCGTGTCGGGCAACTTCCACTTCGCCGGATGAAGCGCCGATCGCCGCGGCGCGGACCACGGGAACCGCACTACACCTTCGACGGTGTGGCCTTCCTGTCAGTGCTCGCCGTTGTCGCCGTGTTCGTCGCGCTCCAGTTTCGCGGGACCTTCGTGCGCAGCGTCGATGTCGTGCTGCTGACGCCGCGCTCGGGCCTGAGTCTCGAGCCGGGCGCGCGGGTGAAGATGCTCGACGTGCAGGTCGGTCGGATCGCGAAGGTCGAGGAAACCGACGGTTATGCCCGGGTCGAAGTGCACCTGTTCCCCGATCAGGTCGACGCGGTGCCCGACAATGTGCTCGCCACGATCGACTCGACCTCCGTCTTCGGCGCCAAGTACATCAATCTCGTTCGGCCGACGCAGCCTTCGACGCGTCACATCGACACCGGTGACACAATCGATTCCCGCGAAATCACACCCGAACTGAACACTTTGTTCGAGCGGTTGACGACCGTGCTGCGCGCGGTGTCGCCCCAGGATCTCAACGCCACCCTCACCGCCATCGCCGACGCCGTGCGTGACCGCGGCGCCCGGATCGGCGGTACACTCGAGCGCGCCGACTCCTACTCGAGCGCGCTGCGGCCGAGCCTCGAGCACCTGCAACGCGACCTCCGGGTCACCGCGGATGTCGCACACATCTACGCGGACGCGGCGCCGAGCCTGCTCGACACGGTCGAATCCCTGACCACCACCGGCTCGACGATCGTCGAGCAGGCCGACGATCTGGACCGGTTCCTCCTCGCCGCCGTCGATTTCGGTGACTCCGGGAGCACGCTGCTGGACCACAATCGGGCCGCGGTCGCCGGCCTGCTGCGCGATCTGGTGCCTACCACCGGGTTGCTCGGCGACTACTCCCCCGAATTCCCCTGCTTCTTCCAAGGATTGGACGAGGCACGGGCTGCGGTCGAGACGGCGATCGGCGGCACCGTTCCCGGCATCAATGTCAGCGGAACGGTGCTGGCGGGTGAGACGCCCTATCACAACCCGGACAACCTACCGAAAGTCGCGGCCAGTGGCGGACCCAGGTGCGGACACCTACCTTTGGTGAACCCCGCCGACGGACCCGCGCCCTACGTCGTTACCGACACCGGGGTGAACCCCTTTGCGCCGGACGGCAAACAGGCCCAGCTCAACGTGCTCGACTTCCTGCTGTACGGCATCCCAGGAGGACCGCGATGACCAAGACTACGGTCAAATTCGGGATCTTCGGTGTCGCCATGATCTTCGTCCTGGTGATGCTGATCCTGGTGCTCGGCCGGATCCGGCTCGACAACCGGACACCGTACGAGGCGATCTTCGCCGACACCTCCGGACTCACCTCGGGCCAGGAAGTGCGGATCGCGGGAGTCGATGTGGGGCGGGTGCACGCGGTGGACCTCGACGGGCGCCGGGCCCACGTCCAGTTCGACGTTATGGACACCGTGCAGATCACCGAGAACGCGATCCTGCAGGTGCGATACCAGAACCTGCTCGGTGATCGCTACCTCGAGATCACCAACGGCCCGGCGAGGTCCGAAGCGATGCCCGAAGGCGGGGTCTTCCCCGTCGAACAGACGAAACCCGCACTTGATATCGACGCGCTGCTGGGCGGGCTCGCGCCGTTGACCAGATCGCTGGAACCCGAACAGATCGACCAGCTCTCCGGCGATCTGCTGCGGGTGCTGCAGGGCCAGGGCGGCAGCGTCACGGGCATCTTGCAGCAGGTCGCCGTGCTGACCAACCAGCTGGCCGATCGGGACGTGCTGATCGGCGCCGTGATCGCCGAGCTCGGCACCACGCTCGAGTCGATCGGCAAGGACCGCGGTGCGGTCTCGACCATCATCGACCGGCTCCAGCAACTGGTGACCCGGCTGTCGAGCCAGAGCGTGCCGATCGCCGAGGCACTGGCCCATCTCGACGACGGCTCGGCAATGCTGGCCGACCTGCTGCTCGATGACCGAGCGGCCGTTCAGGGCGTTGTCACCGAAACGCACCGCACAGCAACGCTTCTCGATGACGGCAGCGAACAGATCGAGTCGGTGCTGAGCGAACTGCCCGAGGCCTACCGGCGCCTGAGCCGCCTCGGCTCCTACGGCAGCTTCTTCAACTTCTACCTGTGCTCGGTGTCGATCCGCGTCGACGGGCCGGGCGGTGCGCCGATCGAGGCGAAACTCGTGCAGCAAGACCAGGGCAGGTGTGTAACCCCACAATGATCAGTTACAACAGAGATCGGAGCACGAGGGCCGGAATCATCGGTGCCACAGTCATTCTCGCCGCGGTGGTCGCGGTGTCCTATTACGACGACCTCGTCTTCCTCGACATCGATCACGAGATCACCGCGATCTTCGCCGATGCCGGTGGCATCGAGGTCGGCGACAAGGTCGAGCTCGTCGGCGTGAACGTCGGGCAGGTCACCGAGATCGCGTTGCGAGGCACCGACGTGGAGGTGACCATGTCGGTGCGCGACGATCTCGCCCTCGGCGAGCAGCCGCGAGCGCAGATGCGTACCAGAGCGGTGCTCGGCGCCAAGGCGATCGTGCTGGTTCCCAGCGACGACCCCGGCCGCTACGACCCGGAGGTACCGATTCCGCTGGAGCGCACCCGCGCGCCCTACGACCTGCCGACCGAGCTGGGCGCACTCACCGCGAACGTGGCCGATATCGACACCGATCAGCTGTCGGACGCGCTACGCGCCACTTCGGAGGTGCTCGCGGAGTCGGCGCCCGAAGTCCACACCGCGCTCGACGGGGTGGCCCGGCTTTCGGACACTCTCGGCTCCCGCGACGAGGCATTGAAGGAGCTGTTGCGGCACGGTTCGACGGTGAGCGGGGTGCTCGCCGAACGCCGGACCCAGCTGAACGCGCTTGTTCTGGACGGCAACACACTGTTCGCGGCGGTCGATGCCCGCCGCGCTGCCCTGCACACCTTGGCGACGCACCTGTCGGCGGTCGCGCAGCAGATCAGCGGGCTGATCGCGGACAACCGCGAGCAGCTGGGACCGGCACTCGAGCGGGTGAACCGGGTGCTGGATCTGCTCGAACGGCATCAGGCCTCACTGGAGGCGGCGATCCCCGGGCTGGCCACCTATGCCCGGACACTCAACGAGGCACTCGGCAGCGGCCCGTTCTTCCAGGCCTACATCACCAATCTGCTGCCCGGCCAGTTCGTTCAGCCGTTCATCGACGCCGCGCTCGGCGACGGCCGCCTACCGACCCCACCCGCCGAGACCCTGACGGAGGGACCACGATGAGGATGAACCGCCGAACCCTTTCCCTGGCCACGGGCGTGGGGATCCTCGTGTTCCTGGCCTTGCTCAGTTACGTCATCGTCCCGAAGTTGTCGCAGCGTTCGGTCACCGCGTACTTCCCGGCCGCCGTCGGCCTGTTTCCGGGGGATTCCGTGCGGATCCTCGGCGTCGACGTGGGCAGTGTCGAGCGGATCGACCCGGAAGGGACACGGGTGGCCGTCCGGATGCGACTGGACCGCCAGTGGGAGCTGCCTGCCGACGTGCAAGCGGTGATCGTGGCGCCGACGCTCGTGACCACCCGGTTCGTCCAGCTCACCCCCGCTCATACCGGCGGCCCGGCACTCCCCGACGGCGGCGTGATTCCGCAGGAGCGCACCGCGATGCCCGTGGAATGGGACGTCGTCAAAGAACAGCTCACCCGGCTCACCCAGACCCTCGGACCCCGCGCTGACGGTACCGGGCCGGCCACCGGCACCCTCGGCGAGTTCGTCGGGAACGCCGCGGACAGTGCGCGCGGCAACGGGGCGACTCTGCACGACACCCTCGACAAGCTCGCCCGCACGACCACGGCGCTGTCGGACGGGCGTACCGACCTGTTCGCGATGGTGCGGAATCTGTCGATGCTGGTCGAGGCGTTGTCGCAGAGCCACGAGCAGATCGTGCAATTCAACGGTCACCTGGCCTCGGTGACCCAATTGCTCGGCACCAGCGAGACGACGCTCGGCGACGCGGTGGCCGAACTCGACGGGGCAATGCTCGATATCGGGCAGTTCGTCCGGGACAACAAGCAAGCTCTCGGGGACACCGTCGACGGGCTCGGTGCCGCCACCCAAGCGCTGGTTGACAAGCGTCGTGACCTCGAACAGGTCTTCCACATTGCCCCGACGACCCTTGTCAACCTGAGCAACATCTACCAGCCGGCGCAGAACTCGCTGACCTCGGCGACAGTGCTGACCAATACCGCCAATCCGGTCCAGTTCCTCTGCGGCGCGATCGCAGGCGCGGGTGAACAGGGCGCACAGGAAGCGACCGATCTATGCATCCACTATCTCGGCCCCGTGCTGAAAACCCTGGCGTTCAACCACATTCCGCTCGGGACGGTGGTCGGCAACACGGTCGGGGCCCTGCCCGATCAGATCGTCTACAGCGAACCCGGACTGGCGGAACCGGCCGTGACCAGCCCAGAGCCGGTGGCGGCGACCGCACCACCGGCGACCGGTGGGCTGCCGGGTCTGCTGCTACCCGGTTTGCCGCCACTGGCCGCGCCGTTCGGGACCGGTCCGCGATGACCGGCCGCGCGCGCACCGTGCTCGCCCTCGCCGGCGGCCTCGCCGCGACCACTCTGCTGTCGAGCTGCGGGTGGACCGGCCCGAACCAGTTCGCCCTCCCCGGCGCGGCAGGCGGCGGTGACGGGGCATGGGAGGTGCAGATCGAGCTGCCTGACGTGACAACACTGACCGAGAACGCTCGGGTACGCGTGGGGGACGTGAATGTCGGCACCGTCCGCCGGATCGAGGTCGACGGCGATCACGCCCTGATCACGGTCTCCCTCGACGAGCAGGTGCGCTTGCCTGCCAACGCCACCGCGAAGATCGGCTCGACGAGCCTGCTCGGTTCCGCCCACGTGGAATTGCTGGCCCCACCCCAGCCGGCGGGCGAACTTTGCGACGGTGACCGCATTCCGCTCGATCGCGGCGGTACCTACCCGACCACCGAACAGACCCTGTCGACCCTGTCTTTCCTGCTCAACGGCGGTGGCATCGGCAAGCTGGAGGAAATCAACCGCGAAGTGGCGCTTGCCCTGTCGGGGCGCGCGGACGTGGTGCGCAATTTGCTGACCAATGTGGAGGACTTCACCACCCGGCTCAACGCGCAACGGAACGACCTCATCCGCGCCCTCGAGGGCATCGACCGCTTCGCCCAAATCGTCGCCGACGACCGTCAGGTGGTGGAAGACGGTGTCGCCACCCTGGCACCGGCACTGAGCACCTTGAACGAACAGCGAGACGACCTGGCCGCCGCACTACTGGCGATCGGCGACTTTGCCGACGCCGCGAACGAGGTGATCACCGGCAGCCGCGCCGAACTCGACGCGAACCTGCGCGCACTCGAGCCGACCCTGCGCGGGCTGGCCGACGCGGGGCCCGCGCTGCCGTCGTCGCTGTCGTTCCTCGGGACCATCCCGTTCCCGCTCAACACCTACCGGAACGCAATCCAGGGTGATTTCGCGAACCTGTTCCTGAATCTCGACCTGACCACCGCTCGGCTGGACCGGGCGTTGCTCACCGGCACTCCCGCGGCCGGTCAGCTCGCCTCGCTCGGCGGGTTGATCGGCCAATTGCCCCCGATCGCACCGACTTCGGACAACCCGCTGTTCAGTCCGCTGAATCCGCCGAGCCGAGGAGGAAACTGATGCTCCTCACGAAATTCGTCCGCTACCAGCTCGGAGCGTTCGCGATCATCACGGTCGTCGTCGTCAGTTGGATCCTCGTCTCCTATCTCCGGGTGCCCGCAATGCTCGGAATCGGACGCAGTACAGTCGAACTCGCGCTCGCCTCGGGCGCCGGGCTGTACCCGAAATCGAACGTGACCTACCGCGGTGTGCACGCGGGCGTCGTGCACAGCTTGCGAATCAACACCGACATCGTCGTAGTCACCGTGTATCTCGACGCCGACCTCGACATCCCCAAGACCGACCTGCGCGCCGAGGTGCACAGCCGGTCGGCGATCGGCGAACAGTACATCGAGCTGCTGCCCCAGACGGATTCGGCGCCCTACCTCGCTGACGGTGACCGCATCGACAGCACCCGGCTGCCGACCCCGACGGCGCACATGGTCAACGCCCTCGATGCCGCACTCGGCGACATCCCCCGCGAAGACCTGCAGACGGTGATCACCGAGAGCGGCACGGCGTTTCGCAACTCCGGACCCGACCTGCAGCAGATCCTCGACGGCCTCGACAACGTGCTCGACGAGGGCCACCGCAATCTCGCACCGACCCTGCACCTGATCGACAATGCCGGCGCCCTGCTGGACACCCAGCTGGCCGCGGGCGACGACATCCGGGCGTGGACGGGGTATCTCGGTGCGATCACCGGCTCGCTCGCCGCCAACGACGCCCACGTGGGCGCCCTGCTGGGCGGTGGCGAGGAGGCCGGAACCCAGGCGGCCGACCTGTTCCGCCGGATCAGCCCGACCTTGCCCCGCGCCCTGGGAAACCTGCAGTCGGTCGCCGACGTCCTGCGGATCTACAATATGAGCCTCGAACAGATCCTCGTGGTCTACCCGCCGCTGGCCGCGATGGCGCAGAGCATCGTCAAAGGTTCCCACCCCGGGATGGCCAACCTCGACTTCAACCTGAATGTCAACGCGCCTCCACCGTGCCTGACCGGGTTCGTGCCGCCCGATCAGCGCCGGTCACCGAGCGAGTCGGCGGTGATCGACAGCCCGACACCCAACTACTGCGGCGTCGCGCCGGGCGAATCCTATGTGCCACGTGGCGCGCGCAATATGCCGTGCGTGGAGAACCCGGGGGTGCGTGCTCCCGATGTCGACTCCTGCCGCGCGGGCGGTACCGCACCGCTCGGCACCAATCCCTGGATCGGAGGTCCGTAACATGATCAAGGTAGTCAAGACCGCAGCCGTCCCGCTCGTCCTGGTCGCCGTCGCGGCGATTTTCGCGGTGCTCGCGGTGTTCCAATTCGCCGCGCACCGGGCGGCCGAGGCCGCCCGTGCCGAGGACGCTGTGATTCTCGGCGCCGCGAATTCCGGTTTGAACGCCATGCTTTCGGTGCGGGAGAGCTCCGCCGCCGAGGACGTGCGCAACGTCCTCGACCATTCGACCGGCGCGTTCGCCAAGGACTTCGAAGCGCGGTCGAGTTCGTTCGTCTCCGTCGTCCAGGCGGCGAAGGTTGTGACGCAGGGGCAGGTGGTCGCCGCCGGAATCGAGTCCCGCAACGGCGACTCCGCGACGGTGATCGTGGCGGCGTCGTCCACGGTCACCAATGCCGCGGGCGCGGCGAACGAGAGCCGCAACTGGCGGCTGCGTGTGACGATGACCGAGCACGAAGGGACCTACAAGATGTCGAAAGTGGATTTCGTCGCATGATCACAGAACAGTTGACGCCCGAGACCGAGTCCGAACCAGCCATTACCCCCATAGATTCCGATCCGCCGCCACGGCGTGGGCAGAGCAGGCTGGTGATCGCCGTCGTGCTCGCTGTCACGGCGGTGACCGCCTGGGCGTACCTGGTCTTCGTTGTCCGGGCCGAGGACCGTGCGCTGGCACCGGATCGGCAGCAGGCTGCCGTCGACGCCGCCGCCGACGCGACGGTCGCCATCCTCACCTACCGGGCCGACACCGTCGACGCCGACCTCGACGCCGCGAACAGATACCTCACCGGCACCTTCGCCGACTACTACCGCACGTTCACCCGCGACGTCGTCGCACCGGCAGCGAAGGAGAAGAAGATCAGCACCACCGCCACCGTGACGGGTAAGGGAATCGCCGAGTTCGACGAGAATCGTGCCGTCGCCGTGCTTTTCGTAAATCAGCAGACCACGCTGGCACCGCACCCCGAGCCCACGCCGACCACGACGACGGTCCGCGTCGAACTGGAACGTCACGGCGACAATTGGCTCGTCTCGAAATTCGACCCGGCCTGAATCCCTACCCCCTTAGGACACCTATGATCATCGACCTCGTCGACCCCATCGAGAACCTGGTCAAGGCGATCGCCTATCTGCTGTTCCGCGGTCATCTGCCCCCGCAGTAGCGGTCTCGAGCACGCCGGGTGCCCGGCGCCATTGCCGCGAACAATCAGCGCCCGTACGTATCAGCGTCCGGTTGATGATGTCATCGTACCGCAGTCTCCCAGTTCACCACCGCAACCGGACCTTGTGACGCAACCGAACGGAGGTCCAGGGCTTCCACACTCGGTATGTCGACCTTGACCTGGGGCCAGCGACGTGCGAAGTGCGACCTGCGGAGGTTCGGTCGCGAAAGGGTATGCGGCCCGAAAAGTCAATGCACCTGCCCTAGGCGGTCGGTGATCCGGTCCGCCAGCCACGCCAGTCTGAGCATCGGGGGGTAGACGACTCCGGGCGCGAACCGTGGCTTCGGCCGCCACACCACTTGCAGGTCCTCATGCATGCCCTTGTCCGAGAGGTAGTCGCCGATATGGTGTCCCAAGTAGGCGGCCTGGGCGAGCCCGTGACCGTTGCAGGCATTGACGTATAGCACACGAGGCGAGATCTCCCCGACCACCGACAAGATCGCCGGTGTCATGCCGATCCATCCGCCCCACGCTTTCGCCGGCTCGATGTCGCTCAGCGTCGGGAAGCGCGTACGGAACGCCCGAACGAGGTCCGCGACGATCGTCTGGTCCGGCAGGTGATCGGTGAGTTTGCCCCGTGGCATCTGCAGTTGCCGGGTGGTGATAACCATCGTTCCCCGGGTGGTGGTGCGGTAACTTTCCATCACCATGTGCATTGTGACCATCGGGATACGGCTGGTCCATCCGGCCTCGTCGAGACGCTCTGGGGGCACCTGCTCGGTCTCGATCGCGGTCGTCCAGACAGGATTGCTCATCCGCCTCGGCACGATCGACAACTCTCGCGCGTGAGCATTGTTCGAGAGCACCACCTTCTTGGCCTGGACGCGACCACGCCTGGTCACGAGAGTCACCGAGTCGCCGTCGTCTTGCACATCGAGAACCTGACTCTGTTCGAAAACCGTGACGTCGGAACGCAGGACGGCATCGCGGAGTCCGAGCGCGTATTTGCCGGGGTTGAGAATTCCGCCTGCACGGGCGTAGACCCCACCCAGGAAGGTATCGGGTACGCCCAGGTCATGGCCGTCGACAATCTCCGAATCGATTCCCGCGTCGATCAGGATTTGGGCACTGGTTTTCACCTGCTTTAGCTGGCTAGCTGTTACTGCGGAACCGAGCACACCCGTCTGTTCGTAATCGCAGTCGATGGAATAGTGGCCGAACAGGTCCTCAGAGAAGTGAACTGCCGCATCCGCCAACCGGACCAGTCCGCGAAAGCGATCCGCATAGAACTTTGCGAGAATGGCCGGGTCACTTCCCACTGCGGTCGTCAAATAGCCAGCGTTCCTTGCGCTCGCACCCCACCCCAGAACATCGGATTCGAGTAGGGCTACCTGGCGACCGTTCTCGGCCAGGCGGAGCGCCGTGAGCATGCCACCCACGCCACCTCCCACGACCGCGAAATCGAAAGACTGTTCGCCCTCCACCGCTGCTTCGAGTTGCGACGGCCGATCGATCCAGCCAGTGTCCGGAAAGAACTGCATCGGCGCAGTAAGGTTCTTCATTCGTTTCCTAACCTATGTGCCAGGTTCGCCATGTCATGGGCTCTGGGCGGCGGCTTGTCCCTGTAATTGAGCGGATTAACGTCCCGCGCAAGCGACGGCGCGGACCTCGACGACGAACTCCGGCCGGGCCAATTGAGTGACGCCCACGCCGGTCCAGGACGGATAGGGCTCACGGATGTACTTGTCTTTCACCTCACCGAATCCGGGTCCATCGCCGTGAAGGTCGGTGTGGAAGGTCGTCAGCTCGATAATGTTGTCGAGCGACGATCCAGCCTCCTCGAGGACCTGCTTCATGCCCTCGAAAGCCAGCCGGGCCTGTTCCTCAGGGTCTGTGGGGATCTCCCCAGTTGCACGGTCATAGCCGACCTGTCCGGACACCCAAATAAGGTCACCGAACCGGGTCGCCTGCGAATAATGCAGTCGCTCGTACGTAGGCAGGGTATTTTCTGGATTGATCGCTTTGCGCTTCATGATGTCCTTACAGCGAATGGTTTCTGGTTCACAATGAGTTTCAGCGCAGCTGGCGGAAGATCGATCTGCAGCGTCGTTCCGTCGAGTCGATTGAAAACGAACGGGCCAGGGTTAGCGACATTCCACTTGCACGGTTTTCTCCGAACCTCGCAGTGCGGTGACAGGCAATACAAGGGTCGGAGAGTAGGTCAACCACACGAACGTGTGCCGCGAATACACCGCGATGAAGGTCAAGGCATGCACCGTGCGGCGTCCCATGACGGAACCGCCAGCACGACGTGCCGCACCCTGAGCCGCTCACCCTGCGCAGTCATCACCGTGACGCCGGCCCCGTCGTCCTCCACCGCGGTGACCGGTGCGGACAGGCGCAACTCTGCGGTCGATTCGCCGTTGATCGCCTCGAGCAGGCACTTGGTGCACCCTCGATCGGGAAACCACCGGCACCTTCCATGAAAGTCTCCCAGCTGCCGCCATTGATCGAGGTCCAGAACAGGAACTGAGCCATACCCTGCTCGGTCTCGGAGTGCACCAGCGTCGCCGTCACATCCGAAAGTACATCGCGGTCCAGCGTGGACAGGCCCATGGAGTCGAGCCGGTCGGCCACCGGGTCTCCTTCTCGATCGCGGTGGTGTCAGCGGCGTGCCAGACGTGCGCCTGGGACCAATGCGCTTATGTGCCACCATCCACTTGCCGTCCGAATGCCTCCCCCACGAACGTCCGGCCACCGATCCGGTCACGCGCTTCGAGGTGGACCACCGAGTGGCCGGCGAGGGTGAGGTCGCGTGCTGCGGTGACGCCGGCGAAGCCAGCGCCGATCACCGCGACATCATATGTAGAGGTCACGAACATCTCCTTTGCGAAGGACGGTAGACGGAAGCAGCCTATCGAGATTCCGCAGTTATCACAACATTTGTTATGTAAATTGCTGGTGTGAGCCCTGTCGGCGCACGAGGAGGACCAAAAGCGCCGATTCTGCCCCGCATCCTGTTGGGCGAAGACACGTGGCGCCAGGAGTTCTCCGATCCCGAGACGGGACCCGATGTCGCTCACTGCTCGACGCGGCATCTCTTTCGGCGTTCCGCGCGGAACGAGAGCAATTTCGTGCAGTAGCACATCGACTGGTCAGTCCCTGTGGGCCAGGAGATGCGGAATCTCGGAAATCCAGCTCGGATCTGCCAGATGAGTCGGAGTCCCTTTATGCTCTGCCTCCGCCCCGGAGATCCGTGCGCCAGTCGATCCCACGTAGGTACACCATGTGCGCCGGGAAGTCAGGCGTCGCGAGGACCGCACGTTCGGTCACGAATCGGAATGGACGTGATGGAGCGAATCATCGCGAGATTGCTGTAGCGGCAGGTATCCACGGAGCCATTCTCAAATTCGACCGCGGCGGTTCGGTGTCGGGCTCACCCCTGCCGCACCGACCCGTGAGCAGCATCAGGACGACTGTCTCTCTTCGACAACCCAGGCCGCGACCTGCGTTCGTGAGGTGAATCCGAGTTTGGTGAGTATGTGCTCGACATGTCCCTGCGCGGTGCGCTGCGAGATGACGAGCCTGGCGGCAATCGCCTTGTTGGTCAGGCCCTCGGCGATCAGTTCGGCGACCTGTTGTTCGCGTTTCGTCAGGGTGGTGGACCCTGGAGGGTGCACCTTCGAGATGTGCTCACGGAGTGCGTAGGAGACAGCGGACGCAAGATCCATTGTCATGCCGTGCTGCCAGGTCTGCTCAAAGACGCGGCTGGCGAGCATCCGGCGCGCGGACCGCTCGCATTCCTCATGATGGACGAACAGGGTGGGAGCGAATACGGACGGACTCCCGGCCGCGCGGCCGAGCGCCTCCGCGGCTCCCATCAGTGTGCTGGCGCGTTCGGGGTCACTGGTTCCGGCGATCCAGGCGAGTACTTCGACGCAGTTCGCGCAACTGACTGGGTCGTCGACGAGTCGAGCAAGCCGCAATCCCTCTTCGAGCAGCTCGATTGCACGACTTTGCGCGCCCAGGCGCCATTGTGCAACGGCCATCGCCCACAACGCGTAGGCCCGGTAGACCGATTCACCGTGTGCTTTCGTAATAGCGAGAGCTTCCTCGTAACATTCGATTGCCCGGTGAGGTTCGGTATCGAGCAGCTGATACGCCAATCCCAGCAACGTCAAAGACTCGATCCGTAGCGCGGTATCGTTCTCTGCTAGCCGGAATACTGGCTGTGCCCGTTCAAGACTCGCGGCGGCTCGGTCGAGATCGCCGGTGAACAGTCCGACGAGACCCTCGGTGTGATCGACGATAGCATGCGCTATGGGGTCGGTGATCTGCTCGGCGAGGGTGCGGGCCTGGGCGGCAAGAGCAGCAGCTCTCTGATAATCCCGCTGCTGTCCGGTCATGAGGCAGTCGGCGTAGATCGCTCTGATAGTGGCGGTGGTCGGGTGCGCTCCGTGGCGTGAGAGGAATTGGTCGAGCCAGCGTCTCGCTTCGCTGAGCTGGCCGCGTGACCCCCAGAGTTGGAACAAGGGGGTAGCGATCTGTAGGCCGGATTCGACATCGTCCTCGGCGAGGCAGAAGTCCATGGCCTCGCGCAGGTTGGGCTGCTCACTGCTGATTCGCGCGATCCACTCGATCTGCCGGGGACCGATGAACTCATCGGCGGCGGTTCTAGCGAGCTCGCGATACCAATCCCGATGCCGTCGGCGCAGATCGTGGTAGTCGCCGGATTGCTCCGCTTTCTCTCGTCCGTAAGCACGGAGGGTTTCGAGCAGTCTGAAACGAACTGCGGTGCCGTGTTCTTCGCGGATCAGGATCGACTTGTCGACGAGGGTTGCCACCGAGTCCAGCAGTTCGCCGGGTTGCAGGTTCTCCGCGCACACGTGTTCTGCGGCATCGAGATCGAAACCACCGGTGAACACTGACAGTCGTTCCCATGTCCGTTGTTCCAGCGGGCTGCACAGGTCGTAGCTCCAGTCGACGCACAACCGGAGCGTCTGCTGGCGCGAGGGCGCGCCGCGGGTTCCGCGGGTCAACAGCGCGTAGCGGTCGGAAAGTCTCTGCAGGATTTGCTCAGGCGACATGGCGCGCAACCGCGCAGCCGCCAATTCGATAGGCAGCGGCAATCCGTCCAGCCGGTGACAGATGTGTGTCACCGCGGACTTGTTGGCATCGGTCAACGTAAATGTCGAGACCGCAGTGGCGGCGCGTTCGGTGAACAGCGACACGGCATCGTAACGGGGCAGACCCTGTAGTGACGGCTCGCGGTCGGGGTCGGGGACGGTGAGTGGGGGAACGCGCAACGTCGCTTCACCGGCAATCGCAAGAGGTTCCCGGCTTGTGACGAGGATGCGCAGGTTCCGGTTGTGTTGCAGTAAAGCTGTGGCAAGATCCGCTACGGCGTCGACCACTTGCTCGCAGTTGTCCAACACCAGCAACAGTGCTCGCGACGACAGGAAGTCGAACACAATCTCACGTAGCGACCGCCCGGTGTGGTCCCGCACACCGAGGGTTGCGGCCACCACGTCGATCAAGCGGGACGCGGTGCGGACATCGTCGAGCTCGACGAGCCAGGCTCCATCGGGGAACTCGCGGTGGATACTCGTGGCAAGTCGCAATGCGAGACGTGTCTTCCCGACGCCGCCCATTCCGACGAGGGTCAGCAATCGCGACGATGCCAGCAGATTCTTCGCTTCGGTAAGTTCGTGCCTGCGTCCGACGAAGCTGGACAATTCCAGGGGGAGGTTCCCACGCTCGTGGCGGGGAGGGCTTGTGGGAAACTGCCCGTGTAATGTCGGCTCTTGTTCCATTGTGGCTTGCGCGCGGAGAGCCACCTTGCCTGCGGGCAGTCCCCGGCTCCGCTGAATCTCACGTAGGTGGTCACCCAATACGGCGGCAGAGGGTTGCCGGTCCTCGGGGCGGCCGGCCATTGCCTGCTCGAGAACAGTGGCAACATCATCAGCAAGGCCCTGATCTCGCAGATCCGGGACGGATTCCGTTGTGATACGGATGAATTGGGCCACCAACTGTTCGCCGCTGCGGCGCTCGAACGCAGCGTGGCCGGTAACTGCGCAGAACAAGGTGGCTGCCAGTCCGTAGATGTCCGAGGCAGGGCTCGGGGAGGCCCCGCCGAGGACCTCGGGCGCGGTGAACGCGGGGGAACCAGTGATAACGCCGGTAGCAGTCTCGAACCCGCCGGAAATGTGCGCGATCCCGAAGTCCGAGAGCGCTGGCTCGCCATAATCGGTGAGGAGTATATTCGCCGGCTTGACGTCACGGTGGACGATGCCCTGACCGTGGGCGGCTTCCAACGCGCCAGCCAGTTTCGCCCCCAACTGCAGCACCTCATCCACACCTAGCGGACCGTGCCGTCGGATACGTTCATCCAGGGAGCCCTGCGGGTAGTACGGCATCACGATGAAAGGTTGTCCGCGATCCGTAACCCCGACCTGGAGGACGTTGACGATGTTGGGGTGGCCGGTCAGGCGGCCCATTGCCCTCTGTTCCCGAAAGAAACGCACTCGGTTTTCGTCCGCGAGATCGTCGGTGAGCACTTTCACGGCCACGGTCCGGTCGAGTGCGGATTGCGTGCACCGGTACACGACGCCGAAGCCTCCCCGCCCGATCTCCCGGGCGTCGTCGAACCCGTCGGCTGCCAGTTCCGATGCGAGCGAGGGGGTCACATCGCGGTGGGTCTCGAATGGATCGATCTCGGGCATCGTCCAGGTCGATTCATCGGGTCCGCGATACGTTCAATGAAATCCGCACGATCAGCCTCTCGACGACGTGCTCCCCAGGATATCGCTGATGGCTTCGTCTGAGCGATGCAGGCGGTGCCTGTGAGGAGGGATCAGCCGACTTCCCTGCGCAGCCAAGTAACCTCTCCCCCTTCCCCTCCGCTGCGATAGGGCTCGAGTTCCTCGTCCCACGCGGTGCCCAACGCGTAGTCGAGTTCGGCGGCGAGATCGCCGCCAGCCTCCATCAGAGCCCGGAGTCGCATCTCCCCCACGACGACGTCGCCGTTGGCGCTGGTGGAACCGTGCCACAAACCCATGCCGGGGACGTGGCTGTATCGCTCGCCGTCCACGCCTTCGCTGGCATCCTCTGTCACCTCGAATCGCAGCATCGGCCAGGCGCGAAGCGCATTGACCAGTCTCGAGGCGGTGCCGACGGGGCCGACCCAACTAGTGGTGGCGCGCAGAACCCCTTTGGAAGCCGGCTGCGAGGTCCACTTGAGATTCGGTGGGCAGTCGAGGGTTGCGGTCAACGCCCACTCGATATGGGGGCACAACGCGGCGGGCGACGAGTGGATGTAGACAACTCCAGCCGTCGCGTCCGCGAACTGATCCAATGCGCGCACTCCAGCCTCCTGCTTCGACGAGGGACGTCTTCCCCAACGGCCTCAGTCGATGCGTGCAGCACGCTCGGTGGACCAGTGTGCCTTGTGTTGCCCGTGTTGCGCCAGTGATTCGCACATTCGGTGTGTCATGATCGCCGGCCCTCCGCCAGCACCGCGTCGCTCACCTCGGTCCAGAGGGGCTTGGCCCAGTCACCGAAAGGGCGATCCGTCAGCACCACACACGCCAGCCCCGCCGCGGGATCGGTCCACAGGAACGTGCCCGACTGGCCGAAGTGCCCGAAGGTGCGCGGCGAGTTGCTCAGGCCCGTCCAGTGCGGGCTCTTGCGGGAACGGAGCTCGAATCCCAGACCCCAGTCGTTGGGGCGCTGAGACCCGTAGCCGGGCAGAACGCCGTCCAGGCCCGGAAATTGCACCGACGTGGCCGCATCGACCGTCTCCCGCGACAACAGCGCCGGCCGGAGCAACTCGGCGGCGAAGCGTCCGAGGTCGCCGGCCGACGACTCCGCGCCGTGGCCGGCGGGACCGACGAGCGCGGACGCCCCCATCTTCAGCGGCGCGAAGACGGATTCGGCCAGATAGTCGGCGAAGTCGATCGACGTCTCGGCGGTGACGAACTCGGCGAGCACCTCGTAGCCTGCGCTCGAATAGATTCGCCTACGCCCCGGCGTGGTCTGCGCCCGGTTTTCGTCGAAGGCGAGGCCCGACGCGTGCGCCAGGAGGTGACGCACCGTCGAACCCTCAGGGCCTGCGGGCTGGTCGAGTTCGACGGCCCCCTCCTCGGTGGCCACCAGGACGGCGTACGCGCAGAGCAATTTGGTGACCGAGGCGAGCGGGAAGACGCGCTGCTGGTCGCCGTACTCGCCGATCACCCCTTCGTCTCGCGACAGGACGACCGCCGCAGCGTTGTCCACGGGCCATCGGGCAATCTGATCGAGACTCTGCACCCGGTCAGCCTACGAGAGCACCCCGTGGTCTGCTGCGGCGAGCCGTCACCAGTCGGCTTCGGTGTACCGGATGACGCCGCGAATGTTCTTGCCGTCGAGCATGTCCTGATACCCGTCGTTAACCCCTTCGAGGGTGTAGGTGCGGGTGATCATGTCGTCGAGGTTCAACTGCCCCGACTTGTACATGGCCAGCAGGTTCGGGATCTCGACCCGGGCGTTTCCGCCGCCGAAGATGGTGCCCTTCAGGTCCTTCTGCAGCATCGAGAAGAGGAACAGGTTCAGCTTGACGTCCATGTCGGTCATCGCGCCCATGGCCGTGACGACACAGGTGCCGAACTTGCTGGTGAGCAGCAGGGCTTCCTCGACATATTCGCCGCGCATCTCCCCGACCGTGATGATCGTCTTCTGCGCCATCAACCCATTCGTGAGGGCGATGATCGGCTCGATGGCGGCCGCGGCGCTCTCGAACGCATGGGTGGCCCCGAACTTCAGTGCCTGCTCCCGCTTCCACGGAACGGGATCGATGGCGAAGATCTGGCGCGCTCCGGACGCCACCGCACCCTGCAGGGCGCTCATACCGACGCCGCCGACACCCATGATGACGACGGATTCACCCGGCTTCACCTCCGCCATCCGCGTCGCCGACCCCCACCCGGTGGGAACTCCGCAGCCGACGAGGGCGGCGACGTCGAAGGGAATGTCCTTGTCGATCTTCACGACCGAGGTCTCGTGCACGACCATGTAGGGCGAGAACGTGCCGAGGAGGCACATCGGAATGACGTTTTCGCCGCGCGCGTGGATGCGGAAGGTGCCGTCACTGATTGCCAACCCGCTCAGGAGCCCCATCCCGAGGTCACAGAGATTCTGATGTCCCGCCGAGCACGCCGGACAGCGTCCGCAGGCAGGCACGAACGAGAGCACCACGTGGTCGCCGACTTCGAGGTCCTTCACCTCCGGACCGAGCTTGGTGATGACGCCGGACCCTTCGTGGCCGCCCATCACCGGGAAGGATGCCATGGGCATCGAGCCGGTGACGATGTGATGGTCGGAGTGGCACATGCCGGCGGCTTCCATGCGAATCTGCACCTCGCCCGCAACCGGATCGCCGATCTCGATCTCCTCGACCGACCACGGCTCGTTCAGGCCCCACAGGATCGCACCCTTGGTCTTCATGTGTCTTCCAACCCTTCATTCATGTCTGCGCATCTGCTGATGTGACGATAGACACAATCAGCCCGAATTGGAACACGTTCTACCGAATCGGGCCCCAGAATCCGAATCTGTTACCGGGTCACGTCGTGGAGGTGGTGGACCAGCTCCCTCCCCACCACCACCCGGTCCTGTTCGTTGCACCGCTCCGCCACTGCCGTCTCGTCCTGATCCCAGTTGGGGAACACCGGATGCGTCTCGTCCAGCATCGACTGCAGTCGCACCTCGAAGATGCGGAACACGTCACGCACGTGGGCGGCGTACTCGAGCGCCGACCACGTCCCCTCGTCCGGGCGCACAGCCACGTCTGGCCGCTCCAGAACCGGCACCCACGCCGCGGCGTTCGCGCGCACGAGATCGGGAATGTCCGTGTACCGGACCTCCGCGGAGTCAAACCCGCAGTCGGGACAAGCTCGTTCGAGCACCCAGGTCCAGTCCTTGGTGTCGGGAGTGATCGCCATGTCCGTCATCGTAGGGTTCGGCGATCACCCTCACCCGATCGCCGCCGTGCGCAGTTCCGCGTACGAGTCGTCGATCGCGACCGCAAGCCGGGCGACGTCAGGCAGCGTCGCCGTGCCGGTGCAAAGCCCGAACGCCTGTTCACCGAGCGCCGCCCGAGGTCGACGGCGTGGCGGTTCTCGCCAGGGTCAGGCGACGGTGTGCCCGCCGGGCACGTGGATATCGGCGGGCGCAGTTGTCCTTTGCCGCCCGGTGAGGGTGGTGCATCACGCTCCCATCCTCACCAGCAGACAAGGGTTGGCAACGCCTACGCGGGGATGGGGGTGCCTCGGTGGGTTTCGCTGAGTTCGGACGGTCGCGCCGACTGTCCGGAGCCCGGATCCTTGTGAAAGGCACCGTTCTTCATGATGCCGACGATCTTGGATTGGTCCTGCAGGATGGTGATGTCCTCGAGCGGGTCACCGTCGATCAGGATCATGTCCGCGAAGAACCCGGCCTTGACCTGCCCGAGGTCGTCGGGCATCCGCATGATCTGCCCGCCGAGCGCGGTGGCCGCGAGGAGGGTGTCCTTCGGGGAGAACTCGAGCAGTTCGACGAAGTGCTGCAGGTCGCGGGCGTAGGTGCCGTGCGGTGTCCACGCGAAGCCGTAGTCTCCGCCGGGCAGCACCCGGATGCCACGTTCCTTCATCTTCTTCAGCACCTCGATCGCACAGTCGAGTTCGTGCTGGTATCCGGCAGCTTCGGCGGCTTCGGGGGGATACCCGAATGCCTCGGCGTCGTGCAGGGTGGCGACCAGCCAGTTCAGCCCGGGTGCGACGAAGATGCGGTCCTTCTGCTCTTCGAGCATGTCCAGACCTTCCTCGTCGGTGAAGGAGGCGTGGTAGATGATGTCGACGCCGTTGCGCAGCGACATCTTCACGCTCTCCCCGGACCTGGCGTGGGAACACACCCGCAGTCCGCGGCGGTGCGCCTCGGTCACCGCGGCGAGGGTTTCCTCGTCCGAGAAGTAGTTGTCCTCGGCGTGCTGGTTGCCGGTGATCTCCTCGCCGGACATGCTCAGCTTCACCAGGTCCGCACCCAGATCGACGTTTTTCCGGACCGCCTTACGCATTTCCTCGGGCCCGTCGGCGAAGGCGGTGATGCCCTTGACCAAGGCACCGCCGGTGACCGCGATCTCCTGACAGTTCGCCAGGTAACGGGGGCCGGGGATCTGGCCGGCGTTGATGGCATTGCGGATCACCACATCGAGTCGCGGCTTGGCGGCCGCGGCACCGACACACATGGTGTAGCCGGAATCGATGTAGGTCTGCGCCGAGCGGGCACACAGCAGGGTGTGCTCTTCGACGCCCATCGTCCCGAGACCGGGCAGGTCGGCGGAATTGACCCAGGAGAAGTGGGTGTGAGCATCACACAGACCCGACATCAGGAATTTGCCCTGGCCGTCGATGACTCTCGCGCCTTCGCGAGGCAGATCTCCTGTGCCCTTGCGGACCTCGGCAATGCGTTCGCCTTCGACCAGCACCTCACCCTCGTACGGGTCGGAGCCGGTGGAGTCGAAGATCCGGACGTTGGTGAAAAGGATGGACTGATCGGGGGTGTTGGCTGACGTCATTGTCGCCACTCCTTTCTTCGGAGAAGCTCAGGGCTTGTTCAGGAATTCCTGGAGCCGGTTGGTGACAGCACTGGGGTCTTCGAGGGAGTGCCAGTGGCCCACCCCGTCGAGCACGTGCTTCTGGGCGTTGGGGTAGATCGAGAGCAGTTCGTCGTTGACCGTGACCGGGCTGACCTTGTCCTCGTCTCCGGTGAGCAGCAGCACCGGGACCTCGATCGAGGCGAAGTCGGGTTCGACGGCGGCGGCGAGGGCCTCGCAAGCGCTTGCGTAGCCCTCGGGGTTCTGGCCGAGCAGCAGCTCGCGGACCAGGGCCACCGACGTCGGGCGGGTGCTGTGTGTGTGCTGCGACAGCGCTGCTGCGACGATCGTGTCGGCGACGGCGGACATGCCGCCTTCACGGACGGTGCGGGCGCGGGCGCGGGTGGCGGTCTTGGCTGCCTCAGGCTGAGCGCGGACCGCGCCGAGGAGCGCGGCCTTGCTGACACGCTGCGGGTACTTGGCGGCGAAGGTGTTCGCGACCAGGGTGCCCATCGAGTGCGCGACCAGGGCGGTCTGCTCGATGCCCTCCGCGTCGAGCAGTTCGCGCAGCTCCTCGACCCAGTTGTCGATGCTCGCGGGCCCGGCGAACGGGGAGCGGCCGTGACCGGACAGGTCGTAGCGCAGCACGGTGTGGGTTTCGGCGAGCGTCGCGACCTGCGGCTCGTACACGGTGGTGGCACCGCCGAGGCCGTGGATCAGCACGACCGCCGGTCCGCTGCCGGTCTTCTCGACGAACAGCTCGCTGGTCCCGGCCGGGGTGAGGTGGTCCACCGGGGCCGGGATGCCTATGCTGTTGCGCAGCTCGCCCAGGCCGGGGGCGGAGACGATCACCTCGTCGCCCTCGACCAGGTACTTCGGCGGGTCGAAGCCGATACCGACGCCGACCGGGGTGCCGGTGGCGATCACGTCACCGGGTTCGAGGGTGATGCCGGCCGAGAGCGTCTCGATGATGGTGGGCACGTCGAAGATGAGCTGGGCGGTGTTGGTGTCCTGCCGCAGCTCGCCGTTGACGCGGGTCTGCAGCTGCAGGTCGTCGATGTCGATCTCGTCCGCGGTGACGGCCCAGGGGCCGAGCGGGCAGAACGTGTCGAGGGACTTGCCGATGAACCACTGCTTGTGGTCGCGTTGCAGGTCGCGGGCGGTGACGTCGTTGATGAGGGTGTAACCCCACACGTAGTCCATTGCGTCGGCGCGGCTGACCTTGGAAGCGCGCTTGCCGATGATCACACCGATCTCCCCCTCGTAGTCCAGCGCCGAGGTGATATCGGTGTGCGGGTCGACCGGGTCGCCGGACGCGATGACCGTGGCGGCGGGCTTGGTGAAGACCACCGGATACTGCGGCACGTGCTGCCCGTCCGCGGAGCCGGTCGCGTCGAACCCGCTCTTGGCGAACTCGGCGGCGTGCTCGGAGTAGTTCCGGCCGACGCAGAACACGTTGCGGTGCGGGGTGATCGGGGCGAGCAGCTTGCCGCCCTCGGCGGGCGTACTGGCGCTCAATCGGCCGAGTGCGGCCTGGCCGCCGGCGATGATCTCCTGCAGCTCGCGCACTGGGGCACCGGTGTCACCGAACTGCACCGGCAGTGCAGCTCCGTTCGCGTCCACGGCGCAGACGACCGCGCCGTTCTTACCTTGAATCCGCGCGAAGCGCATGAAACCTCCTGTGAAACCAATGTGAACCAAACCGAGTTGCGGTCCGTATTGGTTACGATAGGTCGCGGATGCTGTGATCGTCAACACTCGATTTATGGCAATGTCGGCAGGAAGGCTGTCAACCAAGCCCCTATAATTGGTTCAAATTGGTTCGTCGAGAGGAGTTGTTGTGACCCTGGCTGTGGGACCTACGGCGGCCGCTCTGCGGCACATCGAAGCCGTCGTCGCCGAGCGGCAGTTGGGCCCGGGGGACAAGCTGCCGACAGAGCGGGAACTGGCCGCCGACGCCGGTGTGAGCCGTGCCGTGGTCCGGTCCGTCCTCGAGGACCTCGAACACCGGGGAACGGTGGTGCGTTACGTCGGCCGGGGCACGTTTCTCGCCCCGCGGGAGACCGCCGACCCGGAGACGGCGAACCATCCCAGCCCCAGCGAGATCATGAGCTCGCGCCTGATCCTCGAACCGGAGCTGCTCCCACTGGCGGTGGCCGCGGCGACCCGCGACGACATCGAGGACATGCGGCGCTGCCTGCGCGGCGGGGAGGGCGCCCGCTCCTCGGAAGAGTTCGAGAGATGGGACACCGCGCTGCACCACAGCTTCGCGCTCGCCACCCACAACATCGTCTTGATCGGGGTCAGCCAACTCCTCATCGACAGCCGTCAGCAACCGATCTGGGGTGGCCTGAAGAAGCGCACCTTCAACCCCGAGCTGCACCGCGAATACTGCGGTGAGCACGAGGACATCGTCGAGGCCATCGCGGACCGGGACCCGGACAGCGCCCGCACGGCGATGCGGGCGCATCTACGGCACGTCCGCACGACCCTGCTGGGGGACAACGCCTGACCGCACCCACCGCCGATACGGCGGGCGATCACCCTCCCCCGATCGCCGCCGTGCGCAGTTCCGCGTACGAGTCGTCGATCGCGACCGCGAGCCGGGCGACATCGGGTAGCGTCGCCGGGTCGGTGCAGAGCCCGATCCCGATGCTCCCGGCACACGAGATCGCGGCGATACGGAGGGCGTGGTGCGCGGCCGGCTCCGAAGAGGAGAAGAGATGCTGGACCCGGCGACCGGCAACGCCCACGGGTACGGCCGGGCCGGGAACGTTCGAAATCGACAGGCTGAATTCTCGCGGGCTCCCGGCGAGCCGTTCCACAGCGCTGCCGAGGTGCTTCGTGCGCCCGAGAGCATGGAACAGGTCGTAGAGTTCTTCGGCATCGCCGAGGAGTTTGCGCTCCCTGGTCTCTCGGGCAATCCGGTCGAGCCGCTCGAGCGGGTCGGTCTCCCCGAGCGGTAGATCGATGTTGAGGAACGAGTCCCGATTCCCGAACTCCCCCGCGCTCTCCGTTCGGTGATGGAGGCTGACCGGAACCTGGGCACGAAGTCGCGGAAGCCCCACCGCGCTTTCGCCGAGCCATCGGCGCACCCCACCGGCGACGATCGCGAGGAGAACGTCGTTGACCGTTGCGTGGTCGGGACGTGACTTCCCGATCGACTTCAGCTCTGCCAGCGGGGCGACCGTGAAGGCCACCTCCCGGGAGACACCGATCGGGCGGTCGAAAGGAGAGCGCGACCCGCGCGAGACGAGTTCCCGCCAGACGGCTCCGGGCATCCGCCGGGCCTCGGCGAACCACGAGCGCTTCGCCGCAGCCGAGCGAATGCCCGGGCGCGCCACCTGGCCGGAGTCCGGATACGGGTGCGGATCCCAGAGCACGGCATCGAGGAAGCGGACCGCCGTGATCCCGTCGGCCATCGCATGGTGAATCCGGACCGCGATCGCTTCGCGGCCGTCGCCGAGTGGGCCGATCACGTCGATTGTCCACAAGGGTCGGTCATGATCGAGTCGCTCGGACATCAGCTTGCTGACGGCCCGCCACAGATCTGCCCGCGAGACGCAGGCGGGCTCTGCCAGACGCCGGACATGGTCGCTGATCTCGAAGTCGTCAGCGTCGACCCAGCGCGGCTCCGGTCCCGACGTGTCGACCCGCTGCCTCGCGCGCGGTCGACCGGGAAGTCGCGCCGCTACCGAGGATCTCAGGGCGTCGAGGTCGAGCGGTCCGGTATCCGGCTCGAGGACGATCAATTTCAGCGTATGACCGGTGATTGCCGCCGATTCGAGCGCCAGGATGCGCGCGTCATCGGCGGAGAGCCGATCGGGATCCTCGCTGGCCACTCGTCCGAACCTACCCTCGCTCACACTGCATAGTCCGGCAGTTCACAAACCGCGGTCGATCAAATCGAGGATCTCCTCACTGGTGGCGGCGTGAATCTTGTCGACCGTGTCGGCGTGCGCCTCTTCGGGCGCAGCCACCTCTGCCACCAGATTTTCCAGCCGTTTCGCGACGGCCGACCGCGCCTCGGTGTCGGTGCCGAGCTCGGCGATGGCGGCGCGAAGTCGGTCGACGTCGGACAGGGCGACCGACACCGGATCCGGAACGAGCTCTCCGCGCAGGAATTCGGCGACGGCACGCGGACTGGGGTGATCGAACACCATCGTCGGCGGCAACCGCAGGCCGGTGGCGGCGCCGAGGTAGTTGCGGAGCGCAACGGCGGCCAGCGAGTCGAAACCGAGTTCCTTGAACGCCTGGTCGGCGTCTACCGCGTCGGGAGAGTCGTAGCCGAGGACGGCCGCAGCCCCACTCCGAACCAGTTCGAGCATCAGGTGCCGCTGCTCGGGCGTCGACCGATCAGCAAGGCGCTGACCCCAATCCGAGGTCCCGGACCCGCTGGATCCGGTCGCCGCCGAGTCCGAACCTGCGGCGCGCGGACGCACCTCCCGTATCAGGCCACGCAGTGGGGCGGGAACGTACGGAGCGGCCGAACCGGACAGGTCGAACCGAGCGGCCGCCACGGTCGGCACACCGGCGGTCAACGCACTGTCGAAGAGAGCGAGGCCTTCGGCAGCGCTCATCGGAACCATCCCGCTGCGACGGGCACGAGCGAGATCGATCGCACCGAGGTTGTCGGTCATGGCACTCGGCGGTGCCCACATGCCCCAGGCGATCGACAGCGCGGGCAGTCCGAGGGCGTTGCGGTGACGGGCGAGCGCGTCGAGGAACATGTTCGCGGCAGCGTAGTTCGCCTGCCCGGGCGCCCCGAGGACTCCAGCGAGTGAAGAGAACATGACGAACGCGCGCAGATCGCAGGTGGCGGTCAGCCGATGCAGATTCCACGCCGCGTCGACCTTGGGCCGCAGCACGGCGTCGAGTCGCTCGGGGGTCAGCGAGGACAAGGTGGCATCGTCGATCACTCCGGCCGCGTGGATCACAGCCGTGAGTGGGTGCTCCTCCGGTATTCGGGACAGCAAGTGGGCAACTGCCGATTCGTCGGAGGTATCGCACGCCACGATGCTCACCTCGGCTCCCTGGCCGCTCAGTTCGCTCCGCAGTTGGTCGCAACCCTCGGCGTCGGGTCCGCGCCGGCTGGTCAACAGCAGGTGCCGGACCCCATGCTCGGTGACCAGGTGGCGAGCGACCAGTGATCCCACGGTGCCGGTGCCCCCGGTGAGGAGAACGGTACCGCGAGAATCGAAGGGCGAGCGGGGATCGAGGGCCGAGCCGGATTCGTCGACGACGCGAAGACGCCGCAGCCGAGGCGCGAGCAAGGTGTTGTTCCGAGCTGCCAGCTGAGGTTCTCCGCTCGTCACCGCCGCGGCAACGGCGGATTCGGCGTCCGATGCATCGTCGAGGTCGATCAGGACGATTCGGCCCGGGTTCTCGTTCTGCGCGGAGCCGACGAGACCCCACACTGCCGCAGCCTCGAGGTGATCGCCTCGGTCCCGACCGTCCTCGGTGACCATGGCATCACGGGTCACGATCACGAGTGAGCTGTCGGCAACCTCGTCGTCGTCGAGCCACGACTGCAGCAGTTGCAGCACCCGAGCACACAGCGCATGGGTCGCTTCCGGCCCGCCTCCGCCCTCGGTGCCACACCCGACGAGCACCGTCCACGGATGTCGGTCGTCTCCGTCGGGCAGCGACTCCCGTGCGGCCCGCAATGCCGCCATATCGGGATAGTTCGGCAAGGTGGAACCGATCCCGTCGTCGCCGAATCCCTCTGCGCCGAGGATGACCGCCGGGCCGAGGGCCGGCTCGGACGCTCCGCCCTCGACCGGAATCCACGTGAGCCGGTGCAGCGGCAGGCTGCCTGCCGAGCGGCCCGCTCCTTCCCTACCGACTGCCCGCGGCACCACTTTCAGCCCATCGATGGTCAACACAGGCGAACCCTCGGGGTCCGCAGTGACGATGCGGTATCGCCCGTCCTCGGTCGTCGAGAAACGTACCGATACTGCCTCCGCACCGACGGTGTGCAGACGGATTCCCGACCATGTGAGTGGCCAGCCGTCGCCTCCGAGGAGGGGCTCGAGCGCTGCCTGCAGCAGCTCCGGATGGATGCCGAAGCCACTGGTGTCGACGCCTTCACCGAGGCGAACTTCGGCATCGTCGTCCGCGGAAACGTGCTGCCGTACCTCCGATTCGGAGCTGACGACGTCGTCGATGGTCGCCGACGCGTTCCGAACCCAGGTGTCTGCGCTGCCGGCCTCACCCACGTTCGACGAAATGGTGACGGTGCGGCCGCTGGTGTCGTTGTTCGGCGACACCAGCACGCGAAGTGAGGCCAGCCCCGACGCCGGAAGGGTCAGTGGGTGGTGCAGCGTGAGTTCGTCGATATGGTCCAGACCGACGTGATGGGCTACGTGCAACGTGAGCTCGACCAGCACTGCGGGCATTACCGTGTGCGAATCGTCGGCCGTAGATGGGCTACCGTCTTCGGCCCGCGGCGGCACGAGCCATGAATCCCGGTGCAGCGAGAGCTGTCCGGTGAACAACGTCGCGTCGTCGTCGAGTGTCACCGCCGCGCCGAGCAGTGGATGATCCGCCGGGCTCAGCCCCAGCTCCGTCGGATCGCCGGCGTTACGCGCCGCCGCGGACGGCCAGAAGGAACGGCGCTGAAATGCGTAGGTGGGCAGAGATACCCGGCTACGACCCGGCATCACCCGCTCCCAGTCGACCGAGACACCCGACACATAGGCCGCCGCGACGACTTCCATGATTTCGTGCGCCTCGTCGCCGCGTCCGGGCAGTGCAGCAAATGCAGTCGGGACGACCTCCGCGGCGTTCGCGGCCAAGGCTGCGCCGGGACCTACTTCGACGAGTCGGGTGACGCCCAGATCGTCCAGGGCCACAATGCCGTCGGCGAACAGCACGGGTTGGCGGATGTGCTGCGCCCAGTATCTCGGGGACGTGAGCTCCTCGGCGGAGGCGATCCGCCCGGTCACGTTGGAGACGACCGGAATTTTCGGTGGCTGCGCGGTCAGCCTCGACACGACGGAGACGAACTGGTCGAGGATGGGTTCCATCAGGGTCGAATGGAAGGCTCGCTCCACCCGCAAGCTCGTCGTCTTCATGCCCGCGGCGGACAGCTCGGTTGCGGCGGCGTCGATGTCGTGCTCGCTGCCCGCGAGCACCACCGACTCGGAACCGTTCACGGCCGCGAGATCGACCCGGCCGTCGAGCTGCGCCACGACGTCGTCCGCGCGTGCCCGTACCGCGATCATCCGGCCCGGACGGGTGGACTGCATCAACCGTCCGCGCTCACCCACCAGGGCGGCGGCATCGGGCAGGCTGAACACTCCCGCGGCGTGTGCTGCGGTGATCTCTCCGATCGAATGACCGATCAGGTAGTCAGGGGTGATACCCCAGTCCCGCAGCAACCGGGAGAGCGCGACCTCCACCGCGAACAGCGCCGGTTGGGTGTATTCGGTACTGTCGAGCTTTGCGGCGCCACCGTCGGATTCGTCCCACATCACCTGTCGGACAGTGCTTTCCACATGCTCGTCGAGAGCGGAGCAGACTTCGTCGAGGGCCCTGGCGAACACCGGGTAGGCACCGTAGAGACCGCGGCCCATCCCGATCCGTTGCGCGCCCTGGCCAGTGAACATGAACGCCGTCTTGCCGCGAGAACTCGTCCCGCTGAGGACGTTGCCGCCCGGTCGGCCCAGGGCGATGCGAGCCAGACCGTCGCGCAGCTCGGTCAGCGTTTCCCCGACCACGGCGGCGCGGTGGGAGAAACCGGATCGAGTGGTGGCCAGCGAGTAGGCGAGGTCGGCGGGATCCGGGAGTTCCGCGTCATCGCGATCGAGGAAGGCGGTCAACCGTGCGGCCTGCGCGCGTAGTGCCTCCCCTGTCTTTCCGGAGATCACCCAGACCAACGGCGATGCCGACGGGGGCGAGACCTTCGGCGTGGCCGAGCCGGCCGACTGCTCCAGGATCATGTGCGCATTGGTGCCGCTGATGCCGAACGACGAAACCCCGACCCGGCGGGGGTGTCCCGTCTCCGGCCAGGCAACCGATTCGCCCAGGAGAGAGACCTCACCCGCCGTCCAATCGACGTGCCGCGTCGGGGCATCACCGTGCAAACTCGGGGGCAGCACCCCGTGCCGCATGGCCATCACCATCTTGATCACACCGGCCACGCCCGCCGCCGCCTGAGAATGGCCGATGTTCGACTTGACCGACCCGAGCCACAGCGGCCGTCCGTCCCGCTCCTGCCCGTACGCAGCCAGCAGTGCCTGCGCTTCGATCGGGTCACCGAGCGTCGTGCCGGTGCCGTGTGCTTCCACGGCGTCGACGTCGGCGGGGCCGACCCCGGCATTGGCCAGCGCTTGGCGGATCACCCGCTCCTGCGACGGCCCGTTCGGTGCGGTCAACCCATTGGAGGCACCGTCCTGGTTGACCGCCGATCCTCGGACGATCGCCAATACCTGGTGACCGTTGCGTTCTGCGTCGCTGAGCCGCTCGAGCACCACCATCCCCGAGCCTTCACTGAGCCCTGTGCCATCGGCCCGATCCGAGAACGGTTTACACCGCCCGTCCGCGGCGAGCCCTCGCTGGCGGCTGAACTCGATGAGAACACCGGGCGTAGCCATCAGCGTCGCTCCACCGGCCAGCGCGAGAGTACATTCGCCGTCGCGCAGCGCCCGCGCCGCGAGATGCATGGCCACCAGCGACGACGAGCAGGCCGTGTCGACGGTGACTGCGGGACCGGTGAATCCGAGAGAGTACGAGATCCGACCGGAGGCCACGCTGTTGCTGGTGCCGGTCATCAGATAGCCCTCGGCATCGACATTGCGTTGGCTCATCAGGTGGAACCCGTAGTCACCGCCCATCATCCCCACGTACACGCCGGTGTCGGTGAGGTCGGGAGAATCGGGCCGTATCCCCGCCGCTTCCAACGCTTCCCAGGCACACTCGAGCAGCAAGCGGTGCTGGGGGTCCATCGCGACGGCTTCGCGCGGACTGATTCCGAAGAATGCGGCGTCGAATTCGTCCCCGTCGTGGAGGAACCCCCCTTCGCTCATGTACGTTGTGCCGCTGCGATCCGGGTCCGGGTCGTACACCTCGTCGAGATTCCAGCCTCGATTGTCGGGATACGCCCCCACCGCGTCGTGACCGTCGCGGACGAGCCGCCACAAGTCGTCCGGGCCGTACACCTTCCCCGGATATCTACACGCCATTCCGACAATGACAATCGGGTCGTCGTCTCTGCGGGTTCGCGCTTTCTGGGCCGGTTGCGGAGCAGCAGAACTGCCGAGAAGTCGCGCGACCAACTCCTGAGTCAGCGCGTCAGCAGTGGGATGGTCGAAAACGACTGTCGCCGCAAGCCGCACGCCGGTGGCAGTGGTCAGTTGATTTCGCAATTGCACGGCGGTCAGCGAGTCGAAACCGAGTTGTTTGAACGCCCGTTCCGGGTCGATCGCTTCCTTCCCCTCATGCCCGAGTACGGCCGCAACGTGGGTGGTGACGATGTCCAGCACCCGGCTGTGCCGCTCTGCGGGACCGAGTGCGCGCAATTCGTCGGCCAGGCCCGTCGGCGCGTCGGCGGCGGCAGCGCGGCGGTGACGGATACCCAGCACGCGGCGCAGGATGGGCGGCACCGACTCACCGTCGGACTTCGAGGAACGCGCCGACAGCCGTATCGGCACGATCAACGGACGATTGACTGCAAGCGCCGCGTCGAACAGCGCAAGCCCCGACTCCGGGCTGAGGGTGTCGATGCCGGTGCGCTGCAACCGGTCGAGGTCGGCCGCATTGAGATGGGACGTCATCCCGCTCGGACGGTCCCACAATCCCCAGGCCATGGAGATCGCCGGCAGTCCGCGGAGGCGGCGGTGCTGCGCGAGTGCGTCGAGGAAGACGTTCGCCGCTGCATAATTCGCTTGGCCGGCGCCACCGAGCACTCCCGCCGCAGAGGAGAACAGCACGAATGCCGACAACTCGCGGTCGCGGGTGAGTTCGTGCAGATGCCAGGCACCGTCCACCTTGGGACGCAGAACGGCGTGTAATTGCTGCGGGGTCACGGCGGCGGCGGTGGCATCCTCGAGCACACCGGCAGCGTGGATGACGCCGGACAGGTCGGGAATGTCGGCGAGCAGGTCCGCCACAGCTGCGCGGTCGGCCACGTCGCACGCGACCACACGGATCTCGACACCCGGCTCGGCAACCTCCTCTCGCAATCGGGCCGCGCTCTCGGCATCGAGGACGTGCCGGCCCGTCAGCACCAGCCGGCGGACCCCATACCGCGCCACGAGGTGGCGCGCGATCAGTCTGCCGATAGTCCCGGTCCCACCTGTGATCATGACCGTGCCGGCCGGACCGAAGGGTGCCGGTCCCGCGGCGGGCGCCGCCGCGGCGGGCGCCGCCGCGGCGGGCGCTGCCGCGGCGAGCATGGGTGCCAGCAGCACCCCTTCGCGGATGGCCAGCTGAGGTTCGTTGCACCCCAGCGCCATGGACAACAGCGCGGGATCGGACAGGTCGGCGGGCTGCATGTCCAGGTCGACCAGGGTGATGCGGTCCGGATGCTCGTGTTGCACCGCCCCGATCAGCCCCCACGCGGGCGCGGCAGAGATGTTGTCGATCGGTTCGTCGTCGCGGACGGCTACCGCCAGCCGGGTCGTGACCAGTAGATGGGTCTCGGCGAGGCGCTCGTCCCGGAGCCAGGACTGGACCGCCCGGAGGGTCGACTCGGCGACGGCGTGCGCCCGCGTCGGCACGTCCGACTGATCACCCGGTTCACCGGCCAGCCACAGCACGCGGCCGTCGGGATCGGCTCCGGAGAGCGCCTCCGCGAGGGGCAGCAGCTCGGCCGGGGCCGCAGCGGATGCACCGACGGGCATCCACTCCACGCGGTAGAGGCTTTCGCCGGCCCCGGCGGGTGGCACCCCGGCTGCTCCCAGCGGCCGGAGCGCCAACGAGTCCGCGGTCAGCACCGACTTGCCGGCGGAGTCGTAGGCCGATACCCGATATCGCTCGGGCCCGATGGTGGTGATGTGCACGCGCAAGGCGGTTGCGCCTACCGCGTGCAGTTGCACTGTCCCCCAGGCGAACGGCAGCCGGACGTCGCGTGCGCCGGTGTCTGCGACTCCGAACGCGATAACGTGCAGCGCGGCGTCGAGCACGGCCGGATGAATCCCGTATCCCGCCACAGCAGCGGCCGGGTCCTCTCCGCCCAGCCGCACCTCGCCGAACAGCTCGTCACCGCGGCGCCACGCTGCCCGCAACCCCCGGAACATCGGGCCGTACCCGTAGCCGGCGTCGCCGAGCACTTCGTACAGCCCTCTGACGTCGATCGGTGTGACATCGGCCGGCGGCCACTCCTCTGGGGAGTCGGCGCTGTCCACGTCCGCGGTGAGGACGCCGGTGGCATGCCGGGTCCACGGAGCATCCCCCGACGCATCCGCGGGTCGAGAATGTATCGACACCGTCGAATGGCCGGCCTCGCCGTCGGCGAGCACGCTCACCTGCACGGCCACCTCACCGTCGCCGGGGATCATCAAGGGCGCCTCGATGGTGAGTTCTTCGAGCCGTCCGCACGCGACACGGCTTCCTGCGTGCAGGGCGAGCTCCACGAAAGCCGTGCCCGGCAGGATGACCGTGCCGTTCACCGCGTGATCACTCAGCCACGGAACACGGTGCGGCGACAGCACTCCCGTGAACACAGCGCCACGCCCGTCGCCGAGTTCGACCGACGCACCGAGCATCGGGTGTCCCCCGGTCTCCATGCCCGCCGATGCCACATCGCCGTGCGGCACCGAACTTTCCAGCCAGTAGCGGCGGTGGTGAAAGGCGTACGTGGGCAGGTCGACCCACTGCTGCCGATCGTCGCGGTGAGCCCACCGCACCCGGTCCCACTCGACGTGCACTCCGTGTACCTGGGCTTCGGCGAGTGCGGCGGTGAACTGGCGCAGGCCTGCATTGTCGCGCCTCAGGGTGCCGATGGCTCGTCCGGCGACGCCCGCCGCCTCGAGCGTTTCCTGCAACGGCACGGTCAGGACAGGGTGGCCACACGACTCCACGAAGAATCGATATCCCTCTGCCACAAGGGCTCTCGTCGCTTGTTCGAATCGAACCGTGCGGCGCAGATTCCGGTACCAGTAGTCTGCGTCGAGCGCGCTGCCGTCCAACGCACCACCTGACACCGACGAGTAGAAGGGAATCTGTGACCGGTGCGGCTCGATCGAGGCCAGGGCGTCGAGAATCGGTTGGCGCAGCACCGAAACGTCGGCGCAATGGGAGGCGTATTCCACCGCGATCCGCCTTGCTTGGACGCCGTCGCCCTGCACCTGCCCGACGAGGATGTCGAGGGCATCGACGGGACCTGAGACCACCGTCGCGGTCGGGCCGTTGATCGCCGCCACCTCGATGGCACCGGACCAGGATTGGATCTTCTCCCGCACGCTGTCGTGCGGCAATGCCAGCGAGGCCATCCCACCGCCACGCCGGGCCGATGCGGCGATCACCTTGCTGCGCGCCGCGACGACCAACGCCGCGTCGGACAGGCTCAGTGCGCCGGCGACGTAGGCGGCCGCGATCTCGCCCTGCGAGTGACCGACCACCGCCGCCGGGTCGACGCCGTGTGCACGCCACAACTGCGCGAGACCGACCATCATCGCGAACAGCGCCGGCTGCACGATATCGACCCGGTCCAGTGAGGCCGGATCTCGATCCCGCAGTACCTCGAGCAGTGAGAAGTCCGTGAAGGGGGCAAGTGCGTCGGCACACTCCTGCACACTGTCGGCGAAGACCGGCGAAGAATCCAGTAGCTCTGTGGCCATCCCCACCCATTGCGAGCCCTGCCCGGGAAAGACGAACACCGGCCGGTCGCCGGCTTCCAAGGCCACGCCACTGACCACGTGAGGGCTGGGCACACCTCGGCTCAGCGCGTCGAGGCCGGCCAGCAGCACCTGCGGCTCCGCCCCGATCACCGCGGCCCGGTAGTCGAAGGTGGCACGTGAGCCGAGCAGTGCGCCGGCTACCGCGGCAGGCGTCAGTTCGGGATGGTCTGCGGCGTATTCGCGCAACTTCGCGGCCTGGGTGCGCAGCACGGGTTCGGTGTGCCCGGACACACACCACGCCACGACTTCCTCTGCGGGAGAAGGTGATCCGCTGTTCACCGGCTCAATCGTCGGGGGCTGCTCGAGAATGACATGGGCGTTGGTGCCGCTGATGCCGAACGACGACACCGCTGCCCGGCGGGGCCGATCGACCTCGGGCCACTTCCGTTGCTCGGTGAGCAGCGACACCGCACCGGCCGACCAGTCGACGTGCGGGGTCGGCCGGTCGACGTGCAGCGTCTGCGGGAGAACCCCGTGCTGCATCGCCATGATCATTTTGATCACGCCGGCAACGCCGGCGGCGGCCTGGGTGTGTCCGAGATTGGACTTCACCGAGCCCAGCCACAGCGGCTGGTCGACGGGACGATTCCGGCCGTAGCCGGCCAGCAGGGCCGATGCCTCGATCGGATCGCCCAGCTTGGTGCCGGTTCCGTGCGCTTCGACCGCGTCGACGTCCGCCGGTCCCAGCCCCGCGTTGGACAGTGCCTGCCCTATCACCCGCTCCTGGGCCTGCCGGTTCGGAGCGGTCAGGCCGTTGCTCGCGCCATCCTGGTTCACTGCACTGCCGCGGATGACGGCCAGGATCCGGCGACCATTGCGCTCTGCGTCGGAAAGACGTTCCAACGCCACTATCCCCGCGCCTTCACCCCACGCCGTGCCGTCTGCCGCGGCGGAGAACGCCTTGCACCGCCCGTCGCGGGCCAGTCCGCGCTGGCGACTGAACTCGACGAACACCGCGGGGGTCGACATCACGGTCGCGCCGCCCGCCAGAGCCAGTTCGCACTCACCGCTGCGCAGCGCTTGCACGGCGAGGTGGATGGAGACCAGCGACGAAGAGCAGGCGGTGTCGACCGTGATCGCCGGTCCGCTGAGGCCGAAGCTGTACGCCACCCGGCCGGAGGCAACGCTCATGGCGTTGCCGGTGATGAAGTACCCCTCGAGGTCCTCGGGCGGCATGCCGCCCGCCCGCGCCGCATAGTCGATTCCCGACAACCCGGTGAAGACGCCGACCTGGCGACCATGCATGGACCGCGGATCGATGCCGGCATGTTCGAACGTTTCCCAGCTCGTTTCGAGAAGAAGTCGCTGCTGCGGGTCCATGGCCAGCGCTTCGCGGGGCGAGATGCCGAAGACCTCCGGGTCGAAGCCCGCGGGATCGTCGAGGAAGCTGCCCTGCACCGTGTACGTCTTGCCGGCCTGCTCGGCTTTCGGATCGTAGAGATCCGCCAGCTCCCAGCCGCGGTCCTCGGGGAACTCGGTGACGGTATCGGAACCCGATTCCACCAGGCGCCACAAATCCTGCGGTGACCGCACCCCGCCAGGGAACCGGCAGCCCATTCCGATGACGGCGATCGGTTCGCGACTGACCCCCTCGGCCTCGCGCAACTTCGCCCGCGCCTGATAAAGCTCTGCGGTGACCCGCTTCAAATAGTCGAGGAGTTTCGCCTGATCGGCCATCCGAGATCAGCTCCAATCCGAGAGCCCCCCCGGTCCAGCGCAGAAACCCGATTCTATCCGCGACCACGGCTCGGACGCAGGCGATCGCTCATCGCTGTGGCAGGGAATTCCGGGCGCCGGTCACGAATTCCGCGCCACAGTGAAAGGGGTGGGGCGGGCGGGGCTCGAACCCGCGACCAATGGATTATGAGTCCACGGCTCTAACCGACTGAGCTACCGCCCCATCGCCGCGGCATGTCCGGACTGCGGCGAGCCGATGTTACCGTGCCGCCGCCGTGAGGTGGCAGGCGGGATGCGGCGCGAATTTCGGGTGTTCCGCGGCGTCGCGTCCTTGTCGCCTTGGGCTTTCGAGTCGCCCCGCTTCGGCTGCCGGTCGTGGCGCTCGGTGTGTGGGATGACTCGGTCGCGGGTACCTCTGCAGTCAGCCGTCGTCGCTACATGATCGCGGTTCGTGAAGGGAGCAAGGTGAGCACTCAGAATCCAGGACCGGACCCGGATGATGCACCCGCACTCGACGAGGGCGGTGGCGTTCCCGCTGGGGATACACCACCCGACGCGGGGCAGACCTCTGGCTTGTCTCATCCTCAACCGATGCCGGGACGCAGTTTGCCGGTGCTCACTTTCGTGCTGGTCGGCCTACTCGTCCTGGGGATCGCGGCCTTTTTCGTCGCGCGCGTGTTCGCGCTGTTCGACTGAGGTGACTGTCGACTGTCCTTGGTCGGTCTGCCCTTCGTCGGACTGCCCTGGGTCGATCGGTCTCTCGTCGGCGACGAGTTCGTAACGTCGCCCGTAGGTTTCGACCAGCGCTTGGATCGCCGCCACCACGGGAACGGAGATCAGTGCCCCGACCGCGCCGAACAGCGACGCGCCGACGATGACCGATCCGAATGCGACCGCAGGGTGGATCGACACCGTCCGCGAGGTGATCCGCGGGTGAAGGATGTAGTTCTCGACTTGCTGATAGACCGTTCCGAACACCACTACCCACACGCCGTCGATCGGCTGGGCCGCCGCCGCGATGATCGCCGGCAGGGCAATGGCGAGATATGTGCCCAGGGTGGGGACGAACTGCGAGACGACCCCGGTCCACAGCGCGAGCGGCAGCCAATAGGGGACGCCGATGATCACGAGGAAGATTCCGGTGGCGACTGCACTCACCGCGGCGAGGATCAGTCGCGACACCATGTATCCGCCGGTCTTCTCGACGGAGATCTCCCAGACCGTGGAGATGACGCGCTGTTGCCGTGCCGGGAACCAGCTCGAAATCGTCCGGCGGAGGGTGGGGCCCTGCGCCGACATGTAGAACACGAACAACAGCAGCGTCAGCATCTGGAACACGACGCCGAGTAGCGAGGACAAGACGCCCAGAACCCCTGGGGTGAAACGCTGCGCAAGGTCGCGGATGGTGTCGGGGGTGAGATGAATCAAGTCGTCGCCAGTCGCGAAATCGGTGTCGAGAACACGATTGGACCATTCGGTGACCGAGGAGAGCGCGCCGGGCAGTGCCTTCAGCAGCTGGGCCAGCTGCTGAGCGAGCAGCGTTCCGAACAGGGCCAGGAAGGCGATGGCCGCGACGAACAGTGCGAACAGAACCAGTCCGGTGGCGGCGCCCCGGCGGACACCCCGAGAGGCCATCCAATCGACGACCGGCTCGATGGTGATGCTGAACAACCACGCGAGGAACAGCAGTCCCAGGAAGCCTCGCAGGTTGTGGAACAGCCAGCCCGACATCTGGTAGGCGGCGACGGCGAGGAGCACGTAGAAGACGGCCGGTCGCAGCCAGCGTGGGGCGTCGCGCGGACCGATGCCTCCGGCTGACCGGGTCCGCTCCGATTGGCCGCCGTCCTCGCTCATCGCACACCCCGCGGTCGTTTGCTGCCGATACAGCGGGAATGTACCCGCCTGGCACGCACACCGATCGGGATTGGCCCGGGACAGCAGAAACCCCCGCCCGGGAAGATCCGGGCGGGGGTTTCGTTGCTCCCCCGGCTGGACTCGAACCAGCAACCGTCCGATTAACAGTCGGAAGCTCTGCCAATTGAGCTACAGGGGATTATTCTGCTGTGCTTCGCCGTTCCCGGCGACGCCTGAGAAACTGTAGCGCATAGCCCTACCCCAGTACCAAATCGGCTGCCTGTCGACGTATCAGGCAGGATGGGGACGGTCGATGTGCACCGGGAGGAAGCGGGAATGATGCGGTTGTTGATCGGTATCGCGGCGGGGTACGTGCTGGGTACGCGGGCGGGACGTGCACGCTACGAACAGATCAGCCGGGCGACGAGGGCTGTGGCCACCAGTCCGGCCACCAAGAAGGTGTTGCAGGTGTCGCGTCAGAAGCTGTCCGATTCGCTGAACACGCAGCCCAAACTCGAGCCGATGAAGCCGATCGACGAGGACACCACGGTGTTCGTCCCCCACGAGCAGTTGAAGAACCGGTGAGCGCCGCAGGCGGTCAGCCGGCCATCCCGTCCCTGGTGGTGTCGCCGATCGCCTGATCGAGGAGGCTGCGGCGGTACTGCTCCAACGCGACGAGGTCGCCGAGGAGCGAGTGGAATTCGTCCGATTCGGTGGCCGGGGAGATGCGCTGGAGCTTGGACTTGAGCTCGGCCACCTGTTCACCGACCCACACCTCTTGCAGGCGTGCGAGCACGCCCGAAATGTATCGGGGCACTCGATCTTCTTCGACGGGGAGCGGCTCGACGGCGAGCTCGGAGACGAGCGACGCCGCTGTGATGTCTCCCACTCCCCGGCTGACGGCGTCGACCCATTCGCCGCCGCCGAGGCCGGCACTGGTTCCACCGGCTGAGATCATCGACTCGCGGATCATCACGTACGCCGGATGGGTGAAGGTCTCGACGGGCAGTGAGTCGAACACCGTGCCGGCGATCGACGGGTGCTGCAGCGCGCTCTTCAGCGCCTCCCGCTGCGCCCACAGCGTGGGGTCGTTGGGCCGGGGACGGGACAGGCCCACCGGAAGCTGCGGCGCATCGCTGTCGTCCCTGCCCGCTTTGCGGCGCGGCGGAGCAGGCACCGAACCCCGCGTCGACGCCCGCTTGCGCGCCTCGTCGCGCACCCGCTGACGAACGGCGGCGATATCGTCCCAGCCCACCCAGCCGGACAGCTGGACGGCGTAACTGTCACGCAGCGTCGCTTCTTTGATCTGAGCCACCACCGGCACCGTGCGGCGCAGCGCCTCCACACGTCCCTCCGCGGTCTCGAGGTCGTGCTCGGTGAGGATCGACTTGACCACGAATTCGAACATCGGTGTCCGGCGCGCCACCAGATCGCGGACAGCCGCGTCACCGGACTTCTGCCGCAGTTCGCACGGGTCCATACCATCGGGGGCGACGGCCACGAAAGTTTGCCCGGCCATCTTCTGATCGCCCTCGAAAGCCTTCATCGCCGCGGCCTGCCCGGCTGCGTCACCGTCGAACGTGTAGATGATCTCGCCGCGAAAATAGCTGTCGTCCATCAAAAGACGACGCAGCATGGCGAGGTGGTCCTCACCGAACGCGGTTCCGCAGGCGGCAACGGCCGTCTTCACCCCGGCGAGGTGCATCGCCATCACATCGGTGTAGCCCTCGACCACGACCGCCTGATGCCCTTTGGCGATGTCGCGCTTGGCGAGATCCAGACCGAAGAGCACCTGAGACTTCTTGTACAGCATGGTTTCCGGGGTGTTCACATACTTCCCCGGCATCGTGTCGTCATCGAAGAGTTTGCGCGCACCGAAGCCGATGACGTCGCCCGACAGGTTGCGGATCGGCCAGAGCAGGCGGCGATGGAAGCGATCGATGTGACCGCGGCGGCCGGCCTTCGACAGCCCCGCCGCCTCGAGCTCCTTGACGTCGAAACCCTTGCCCAGCAGATGCTTCGTGAGTACGTCCCAGCCGTCGGGCGCGTAGCCGCAACCGAACTGCTGCGCGGCGTGCGCGTCGAAGTTGCGCTCCGTCAGGTAGTCGCGGGCCGCCTGCGCGTCCGGTTCCTGCAGACGCGCTGCATAAAATTCCTGGGCGGCCGCATTGGCCGCCACCAGCCGCGCACGAGTGCCGCGGTCGCGTTGGACGGACGTGCCGCCACCCTCGTACGAGATCGAGTAGTTCAGGCGATCAGCCAGCTGCTCGACAGCCTCGACGAAACTGACGTGGTCGATCTTCTGCAGGAACGAGTAGACGTCGCCGCCCTCACCACAGCCGAAGCAATGATAGTGCCCGTGATTGGGCCGAACATGGAACGACGGCGACTTCTCGTCGTGGAACGGGCACAGGCCCTTCATCGAGTCACCGCCGGCACGCTTGAGGGACACGTACTCCCCCACGATGTCCTCGATGCGGGTGCGCTCGCGAATGGCCGCAACGTCTCGATCAGGGATTCTGCCAGCCACGGCACACAGTCTAGGCGCTCCGCCGGGGCCGCAATTTCCGACTCGGAATCAGCAGTTCGACGGCGCCGGAATCCCCGCGAACCGGTCACCGAGGTAGCTGAACGCCGGCCCCACGCCGAGCACGGTGGCGGTGCCGTGGTCGGCGCCCGGGATCACGTCGAACTGAACCCTCGCGCCCTGCGCGCAGTACTTGTCGACGGTCTCGCGTACCGGCCCGATGTTCACCAGCGGATCCGCACTGCCGTGCCAGACGTACATCGGCGTTCTCGGCACGCCCGGGTACAGCTGCACACTGTTCTCATCCATGACCGACCGTCCCGAGGGATCGGTGAGGATGCTCGGACCGTCGGTGAGTTCGGCCAGCGACCTGCCGGCACCGGCAGCCAGGATCGAATCGGTACACAGGTTGCTCATCCGGTCGCGGAGCTCGAGACCCTCGTCGTTGAGGCCGTTTCCCAGGGGCGAGCGCGTCGGGTACTCGCGTTCGAGTCCGATGGCGGCCGCAAAACCCAGACCGAAGGCGTCCGAGGGGGCGCCGCCCAACCGGTCGGCCAATTCGCCGATGTTCACCGGCGTACCGCCCTGGGCTGCGCCCACGATGTTCAGCTCGGGCGAGTAGGTCGGCGCGAGTGCCGCCGCCCAGTTCGTTGCCATGGCACCACCGGAGTAGCCCGCCAATCCGACCGGGCCGGCGCCCAGACCGGTCTGCGGCAGCCGCTGCGCTGCCCGGATCCCGTCGAGGACCAGCCGTCCGCCCAGCTTCGCCGCACCGTATGCGCTGGACGGCCCGAGATGATCGGGCACCGCGACAGCCCATCCGCGCGCGAGGAGAGCGTTGAGGGCCGGTGTCTCCTGCAGTCCGCCGACGAACAGTTGATGCGACGGCGCGCACTGCAATCCGAGCGAATTGACGAACGGCTGGTATGAGACGAGGGGCCGGTTCGCGGGAGCGCCGCGGGGCACGAGCACCGTGGTGACGGCGGCGATCGGGACGCCGGCCGAGTTGGTGGATTTGTACTGGATCTGCCAGGCCTCGGCCGTCGGGAAACCGGTCGCGGCGACGGACCTGCCGGCCAGTACGTCACCGTCGGCACGTGTACCGACATCGGCGGGCGCGTTGTAGAACGGGTCGGGGTCGGCGAACGGATACGCCGGGGCGGCGTGCCCGTTCGGAGCGGCAAGCACAGCGGCGCCGACCGCAACCGCCAGGGCAGCGGACGTCGAGCCGATGATCTTGCGCAGTACAGACTTCATCCGGGCTCCCTGCAGGTGGTGTGAGCGCTCTCGCACCGTATTCGTAGCACCGGAGCAAGCGGATTGGTCCGTTTCTCGTCAGCCCCAGCTCGCTTGCGCTCCCAGGCTGGCCTTGTCGACGCGTTCGAGCCTGCTCTCGGTGTACGACGCGATCTGGTCGACGATCACCCGGACCCGCGCGGAATCGTCGCCGGCCTTGTCCCAGGCCGGCAACAGCAGGGGGTCGAGTCCCGCCGGAGCGGTGGCCAGGAGCCATTCGGCCACTCGGTGAATGCGGTCGCGCTGCCGCTCCTGACGCGCCTTGTGACCGGAGTCGGACATCACGTAATACAGCGCAACGGTTTTCAGAAGGGCCACTTCGGAGGCCACCACCGGGGGGATCACCAGGTCCGCGTCGTACCGGGCCAGCGGCTCGTCCCCGTTGACCTTCCGCGTGCCGCTGATTGCGGCGGTGGCGAAACGGCCGACCAACTCGCTGGTCAGATTCTTCAACGCGACGGCGCTGGTCAGCGTTCCGTCGTAGCTGCCCACCTCCACCACCACAGGCAAAAGGCTGAGCCGATGCGCCGCCTCGACGAGATCGTCGACGACGAGCCCAGGGAACTCGGAGACACCCAGTTCCGCCAGCGCCCGCTGTTCCACCGGGTCGGCGAGGGCACGCAGATCGATGCGCCCGGCAATCACCCCGTCCTCGACGTCGTGAACCGAATACGCCACGTCGTCGGCCCAGTCCATCACCTGCGCCTCGAGGCACCGACGATTCTCCGGTGCACCCTCGCGCACCCAGATCAGCACTTCCGCGTCGTCGTCGTAGGCCCCGAATTTGGCACCCGGCCTAGGCCTCGTCCACGGATACTTGATGGCCGCATCCAGCGCCGCGCGCGTGAGGTTGAGTCCGGCGCTGGCGCCCGAGGGGTCGAGGACCTTGGGTTCGAGGCTGGTCAGGATTCGCAGATTCTGGGCGTTACCTTCGAAGCCGCCGCAGCTCGCCGCCACCTCGTCGAGCGCCTTCTCACCATTGTGTCCGTAGGGCGGGTGGCCGATGTCGTGCGCGAGCCCCGCGAGATCCACCAGATCGGGGTCACATCCAAGTCCGTCCGCAATTCCCCGCCCGATCTGCGCGACCTCGATCGAATGAGTCAACCGGGTACGGGGTGTGTCACCGTCCCTCGGTCCCACCACCTGTGTCTTGTCCGCGAGCCGGCGTAACGCCGCGGAGTGCTGCACGCGGGCGCGGTCCCGGGAGAAATCGGAGCGGTGCTGGGCCGCGGCGATTTGGCTCCCCGGCAGACCGGCCCGTTTGGGCGGCTCGGAGACGCGCCGTGCGACGTCGTGAGTCGAGTATCCGGCCATCATTGTCCTGCCGTGTAGGGGAAGTCCGCGGAGAAGTGGGTGAGCTGGTACCAGATCAGGGCCCCGGTTTCCCGCGCAATCCCGTGTAGCTGCGATTCGCGCGTGAACACGGCCGGGCCCTGCCGGGTGGGCGCAGTCCAGGCATCGAGTCCGGCGTCGCGCGCCATGGTTCGGGTGCGCAGTGAATGCCAGGGGTCGCTGACCAGGACCGCCGAGTTGATGCCCTGCTCCCCCATGGTTTCGCTGACGGCCTCGATGCTCAGCAGGGTGTCGGAACCCTCCTCGACCGCGGTGATGCTGTCGGCCGGGACCCCGCGCGAGATCAGGTAGTTCTTACCCGACGCCGCCTCCGTGTACTCGTCACCCTCCTGCTTCCCGCCGACGGTGATGACCTCGGGAGCCACGCCTTGTTCGTACAGCTTGTAGGCCTGTTCGAGTCGGGCCTCGAACACCGACGACGGGGTCCCCGAGTACTGCGCGGCTCCCAGGACGACGATGGCGTCGGCGCTCGAGCTGTCGTCGATTCGCGCCACCTGCCACACCCGGACTGCCGTGCCGAACACGAGGGCGACGGCGATAAGGACCACTCCGACGATCACCCGGCGGGTCCACCGCGCGAACGTGCCGACGAAACCCAGACGCGCCTCGGCGCGCGGCAGGTCGTGGCGTTCACGGCTCGGTGCAGTATTCACTCCCCGATTCTGCCAGCTGCCGTCGAACTGTCCCGCTGACGACTCGCCACACCGGATAGATTTGCTGCCATGCCAGTCGCATCGCCACTCGAGCAGTTGCCGTCGTCCCGCCGACGATTCCTCGCTCCACCCGCTCGACGGTTCTCGGTCCTGGGTGCGGTCGCGGCCGTCCTCGGTGTGGTGACGATCCTGTGGGGGCCGGCGGTCGCGTCCGCCGATGCACCCTTCCGGTTGCCCAATCAGGTGACGGACAACGTGGGCGCGCTGGACGAGGATCAGCGAACCGAGGTCGAGGCCGCGATCGATCAGCTCTACGACGAGCACAAGGTGCGGTTGTGGGTGGTCTATGTCGCCGATTTCGACGGTCTCGGCGCAGGACCGTGGGCCGATCGCACCGCGCAGGCCTCCTCGCTCGGCGACCGGGACGCACTGTTGGCTGTCGCCACCGTCGACCGCGAATACGCTCTCATCGCCTCGGACGGCCTCGAGGACATCACCTCCGATGAAGCGGAGAGCATCCGGGTCGACGCCGTCGAACCCGCTCTGCGCGAGGATGACTGGGCGGGTGGCGCCATCGCCGCGGCGGGCGGTATCGGCGATGCGATGAGCGCGAGCGGCGGAATGTCGGTGCGCACACTGCTCATCGGCGGCGGCGTGGTGGCGGCGGGCGTCGGCGGAATTGTCCTGTACTCCCGCAAGAAGAAGAACGACCGGGCCGCGGACGCTGTCGCGGCCGCGAGGAACATCGACCCCGAGGACACCGACGCACTTGCCGCCCTGCCGCTGCCCACGCTGGACGAGCTGGCCAGGGAAATTCTGGTCGACACGGACAACGCGCTGCGCACAAGCCGCGAAGAACTCGACCTCGCCCGGGGCGAGTTCGGGGAGCAGTCGACCGCGTCGTTCACCACGGCGTTCGAGAAGGCGCAGGCGGCGCTGGCCGCCGCGTTCACCGTCCGTCAACGACTCGACGACGCGATTCCCGAGACTCCCCAGCAGCAGCGAGAGATGCTGATCGACATCATCTCCTCCTGCGGCCGGGCAGACCGGGAACTCGACGAACGGGTTCAGGAATTCGACGGTCTGCGAAATCTCCTGATCAACGCACCAGAGCGACTCGACGCGCTGACCCGCGACATCGTCGCGGCAAGCGTCCGCATTCCGGAGTCCACCCGCACACTCGAGGCACTGCACACCCAGTTCCCGGCCGAGACGCTGGCGTCCATTGCGGCCAATGTGACGATGGCGCAGGAACGGCTGGCGTTTGCGGAGCAGGCAGTGAGCGAGGCGCGGGACACCATCGCCCTGCCGCCGGGAAAGCAGGGGCCGGCTGTGTCGGCGATCCGCCGTGCCGAGGGTGCACTCGAGCAGGCCCGGACGTTGCTCGACGCCGTCGATCACGCAGCCGACAACATTCGCCACGCGATCGCCGCCCTGCCCGCGGCGATCACCGACCTCGAGAACGGGGTGGCCACTGCCGCCCAGTTCACCGAGCAGGGTGGACCCCCGCTCGAATCGGCGCGGGGCGCAGCCCAGGCAGCGCTCGCATCGGCACGCACCTCGAAAGATGCCGACCCGCTCGGCACCTTCACCGCGATCGTCAAGGCAGACGCCGAACTCGACGCCGTCCTGGCAGCAGCCCAGGAATCCCGCCGACAGACCGAACGCGCGCAGCAGCATCTCGACCAGAATCTGGTGGCAGCGCAGTCACAGGTGACCGCGGCCTCGGATTTCATCGGCACCCGGCGCGGTGCGATCGGTGCGGAGGCCAGGACCCGGCTCACCGAGGCCCAGCGTCATCTCGCCGCCGCGCGTCAGCTCCGCGAGACCGATGTCTCCGGCGCCCTGCAGCATGCGCAGGCCGCGTCGACTCTCGCCGTCGACGCCCTGAGTTCTGCCCGAAATGACGTGCAGGAATGGGAACTTCGTCAAGGCGCCGGACCCGGTGCCGGCGGGAACCTCGCCGGCGCGGTCCTCGGCGGAATCCTGATCGACAGCGTCATGCGGGGCGGATTCAGCGGCCGCGGCAGCTGGGGAGGCCAAGGCTCCCGTGGCGGTTTCGGTAGTGGCGGATTCGGTGGTGGCGGTTTCGGGGGTGGACCGGGCTCCTTCGGTGGTCCGCGCAGTTCGGGCCGGATCAGCGGAGGCGGCCGCTTCTGACCTTCCGAGGGCCTACTCGACGTCGCTGCACGAGCGGGTACCAGCCGACCCGAACAGGGCGACCGCCAGTCCCAGAAAACCTGCGCTCCCGATCAAGAGCGCACCGCATACCAGCACATTACTCATCAATGCCCCCGTTTCGTCTGCGGCAATTACAACAGATCCCCGGTTGCGGTCGGGAATCGACCGCAACCGGGGAACTGCTCACCCTGCTCGTCTTCCGGATCAGCAGCCCAGAAGGCGCTGGGCCAGGTAGCCCTCCACCTGATCGAGCGCGACACGCTCCTGAGCCATCGAGTCACGCTCACGGACGGTGACCGCATGATCCTCGAGGGTGTCGAAGTCGACGGTGATGCAGAACGGCGTACCGATCTCGTCCTGACGACGGTAACGGCGTCCGATGGCGCCGGCGTCGTCGAACTCGACGTTCCAGTTCTGACGAAGCGTCGCGGCCAGATCCTTGGCCTTGGGCGTCAGATCGGCGTTGCGGGACAGCGGCAGCACCGCGGCCTTCACCGGCGCGAGGCGACGGTCCAGTCGCAGCACCGTGCGCTTGTCGACGCCACCCTTCGCGTTGGGTGCCTCGTCCTCGGTGTAGGAGTCGACGAGGAAGGCCATCAGCGACCGGGTGAGGCCGGCAGCGGGCTCGATGACGTATGGGGTGTACCGGTCACCACTGGCCTGGTCGTAGTAGCTGAGGTCGGTGCCCGAGTGCGTCGAGTGCGTCGACAGATCGAAGTCGGTGCGGTTGGCCACACCCTCGAGCTCGCCCCACTCGCTGCCCTGGAAGTGGAACCGGTACTCGATGTCCACGGTCCGCTTGGAGTAGTGCGACAGCTTGTCCGCGGCGTGCTCGTACAGGCGCAGGTTGTCCTTGTTGATACCCAGGCCCGTGTACCAGTCCATGCGGTAGTCGATCCAGTACTGGTGCCACTCCTCGTCCTCACCGGGCTTGACGAAGAACTCCATCTCCATCTGCTCGAACTCGCGGGTGCGGAAGATGAAGTTGCCGGGGGTGATCTCGTTGCGGAAGCTCTTACCGATCTGGCCGATGCCGAAGGGCGGCTTCTTACGCGACGTGGTGAGCACGTTCGCGAAGTTCACGAAAATGCCCTGCGCCGTCTCGGGGCGCAGGTAGTGCATTCCCTCTTCGCTCTCGACCGGGCCGAGATACGTCTTGAGCATCATGTTGAAGTCGCGGGGCTCGGTCCAACGCCCCACCGTGCCGCAGTCGGGGCAGGCAATGACGTCCATGGTGACGTCGTCGGGGTTATCGAGACCCTTCTTCTCCGCGTACGCCTCCTGCAGGTGGTCCTGACGGTGGCGTTTGTGGCAGTTGAGACACTCGACCAACGGGTCGTTGAACACGCCGACGTGGCCGGACGCCACCCACACCTCACGCGGCAGAATCACCGACGAGTCGAGACCGACGACGTCTTCGCGGCTGGTGACCATGTTGCGCCACCACTGCTTCTTGATGTTGTCCTTGAGTTCGACACCCAAGGGGCCGTAATCCCAGGCCGACTTCGTGCCTCCGTAGATCTCACCGCACGGATAGACGAGGCCACGACGCTTGGCCAGGTTGACGACGGTTTCGACTTTGGATTTCGGTGCCACTCGAGTGCTCTCCATCTGGGTAATAGATGCATGGTTTACGTGCAGTTTTCGGCTCCTAGCCTATCTGCCCGTTTCCGCCCGGTTCACCCGCCTGGTTGACATGCGAATTCATGCATATCAAAATGGAATCGATTTGCAATAAGATGGGCGACGAGCTGACCGAAGGTGCTCCCCGACCATTCTGTCGCTTCGTGTCCGGCATACCGAAGGAGATCCGCTGTGAGCGTGACCGATACCGGCGATCTTCATCCGTTCGACACCGCGCCGCCCGCGCCTGTGCCGTCGAAGGAGACGTTGGCTGCGGCAGGTGACATTCTGCGCGCGCTCGCTGCACCGGTCCGAATCGCCATCGTGCTGCAACTCCGCGAATCGGAGCGCTGCGTGCACGAACTCGTCGGGGCGCTGGGAGTCACCCAGCCGCTGATCAGCCAGCACCTTCGCGTCTTGAAAGCTGCCGGGGTGGTGCGCGGCGAACGCACCGGGCGCGAGGTTCTCTACCGGCTCGTCGACGACCATCTCGCACACATCGTCGTGGACGCCGTCGCGCACGCCGAGGAAGGATGAGAATGCCGACCCAGAACGCCGAGCATCGCAAACCTGTGGTCGTCGGAGTGCGCGCCACCAAGCAGCGCAGTGCGATCTCCGCCCTCCTCGACGACATCGAGGAATTCCGCTCGGCACAAGAACTCCACGACGAACTCCGCAAGCGTGGAGAAGGCATCGGTCTCACCACCGTCTACCGCACGCTGCAGACGCTGGCCGATGCCGGGACGGTCGACGTCCTGCGGACGGACACGGGTGAATCGGTGTACCGCAGGTGCTCGTCGGGGCACCACCATCATCTCGTGTGCCGCAGTTGCGGCTACACCGTCGAGGTCGAAGGACCCACCGTGGAACAGTGGTCGCAGTCGATCGCCGACGATCACGGATTCTCCGACGTAAGCCACACCATCGAGATCTTCGGCGTCTGCAAGGACTGCAACGCGCCGCGGTGAGCGTCAGGGGATCAGTCCCTGCCGAGCCGTGTCCGCCCCGGACAGCGCCAGAAGCAGCATCGTGGTCAGGGCCTCGTCCTCGAGGCCGGCGGCGGGGAACGTGTAGCGCAGGATGACGTCGGCGAGTCTGCCGTGTCCGAACACGGCGATCGAGCCGAACTGGAGGGCGCTGTTTCGTTCGGCCACCTTCTTGTGCAGTGACGCACTGACGGGGCGATCCCAGGCGAGGACACAGGTCATCGACAACACGTCCAGTCCCTCGGTCAGGGTCATCGCACTGATCGAGCACAGCGCTCCGGCGTACTCGAAACTGAGCGAGCCGTCGTCCGCCCTGTCGACCGTGGCGAAATGAGCGAGTGCATTCTCGGCGCGCGCCAGAAGTGCCGGCGCTCCGTCGGCCGTCACTTGACGCCACCGAATCTGCGGTCCCGAGAGGCGTATTCGACGCAGGCCGCCCACAAATCGCGCCGGTCGAAGTCGGGAAACAGCTTCTCCTGATAGACCATTTCCGCGTACGCGGACTGCCAGATCAAGAAATTGGACGTTCGTTGCTCACCGGACGGCCGCAGAAACAGATCGACATCCGGCATGTCCGGCTCGTCGAGGTACCGGGCCACCGTCGCCTCGGTGATCTTCTCCGGATCGAGTTGTCCCGCCGCAACCCTGCGTGCGATTTCCTTCGTCGCATCGGCGATCTCGGCGCGACCACCGTAGTTGACGCACATCGTCAGGTTCATCACCGTGTTGTGCTTCGTCAACTCCTCGGCGATCTCGAGTTCCTTGATCACGCTGCGCCACAACCGTGGTCGGCGTCCCGCCCAGCGCACGCGCACACCCATCTCGTGCATTTCGTCGCGGCGCCTGCGGATCACGTCCCGGTTGAAGCCCATCAAGAAGCGGACTTCTTCGGGACTGCGTTTCCAGTTCTCCGTCGAGAAGGCATACGCCGACAGCCATTCGACACCCATCTCGATACAGCCGCAGACCGCGTCCATCAGCACGGCTTCGCCGCGTTCATGGCCCGCAGTCCGCGGCAGTCCCCGTTCCTGCGCCCAGCGGCCGTTCCCGTCCATGACCAGTGCGATGTGCCGAGGTATCAGTTCGGTCTGCAGGCCCGGCGGCCGAGCCCCCGACGGATGCGGGTCGGGCGGCCGAATGTGGCGTTCGGCCGCACCGTCAAGCGGAGTTCGAGGTTCGCGTCGTCGAATCACGGTCCCCATCCTGCCTGACCGAATTCTCCGGCCCGACGGCCGGATGCGGACGGGACCGTTCGATCAGGGGAAGGGTGCGCAGCTGTCGTTCGAGATGCCACTGCAGGTGCGCGGCGACGAGTCCGCTGGCCTGACTGCGCAGCGGCGCCGCCACATTCTCGGTTTCCGCCCAGTTCCCACGGAACAGCGCGTCCATCAGCGCGAGCACTCCGGGAGACGGGGTGGCCGCACCGGGTGGGCGGCAGTGGGTACACACCGCGCCCCCAGCGGACACGTGGAATGCCCGGTGGGGTCCGGGCGCGCTGCACCGCGCACACTCGTCGAGTGCAGGTGCCCATCCTGCGTAACCCATGGCCCTCAGAAGGAAAGCATCGAGAATCAGCTCACACGGCCGATGGTGTTCGGCGACCGCGCGCAGCGCACCCACCGTCAGGCGGTGCAGCTGCAGCGCGGGAGCGCGCTCTTCACCGGCCAGTCGCTCGGCGGTTTCGAGGATCGCACACGCCGTGGTGTACCGGGAGTAGTCGTCGACGATGTCGGTGGCGAACGCATCGACAGTTTGCACCTGGGTGACGATGTCGAGATTGCGGCCCGGATACAACTGCACGTCAATGTGCGCGAACGGCTCGAGCCTAGCGCCGAACTTGGACTTCGTGCGGCGCACCCCCTTGGCCACCGCGCGTACCAGACCGTGCTGCCGGGTGAGGAGTGTGACGATACGGTCGGCCTCGCCCAGCTTGTGCTGGCGCAACACCACCGCATTGTCTCGATACAGCCTCACCGGTCCAGTGTCCCATGTCGGAAGGCGCTCCGCGCCCGTGCGAGGCCGAAGGCCCTAGAAGCCCAGGCGGCCCAATTGCTTCGGGTCGCGCTGCCAGTCCTTGGCGACTTTGACGTGCAGCTCGAGGAAGATCCGGGTGCCCAGCAACTTCTCGATCTGCAGGCGCGCCTTGGTCCCGACCTCCCGGAGCCGGGCACCACCCTTCCCGATGACGATGCCCTTCTGGCTCGGGCGTTCGACGTAGAGCAGGGCGTGCACGTCGAGCATTTCGCCCTGCTTTTCGGTGCGCCCCTCACGGGGGATCACTTCCTCGATGACCACCGCAAGGGAGTGCGGCAGTTCGTCGCCGAGGCCCTCGAGAGCCGCCTCACGGATGAGTTCCGCCATCAACGTTTCTTCGGGTTCGTCGGTGAGCTCGCCGTCCGGGTAGAACGCGGGCCCTTCCTCCATCTTGGAGGCGAGGACGTCCACCAGGACCTCCACCTGCTCACCCGACGCGGCGGAGACCGGCACGACGTCGGATTCCGGTCCGAGCATCTGGGACACGGCCAGCAACTGCTGCCCGACCTTGTCCTTGGTGACCTTGTCGATCTTCGTCACAATGCCGATGAGCGTCGTCTTCGGCGCGATCTGGCGAACCTGCTGCACGATCCACCGGTCGCCGGGGCCGATCTTCTCGTCCGCGGGAATGCACAGGCAGATCACGTCGACCTCGGAGTAGGTGTCGCGCACGAGGTCGTTGAGGCGCTGACCGAGGAGCGTCCGGGGCCGGTGCAGCCCCGGGGTGTCGACGAGGATCAACTGCGCGTGCTCGCGGTGCACGATGCCGCGAATCGTATGCCGGGTCGTCTGCGGACGCGAGGACGTGATCGCGATCTTGCTGCCCACCAACGCGTTGGTGAGTGTGGACTTGCCCGTGTTGGGCCGCCCGACGAAACAGACGAATCCGGAACGGAATTCGGGTTTACTCATGCTTCTCCTCGATCACGGATCCATCGGTTCGCGCGAAGACGATCGCCGCCTGCGCACTGACTTCGTGTAGTGCGGCGATGCCGGGGTCGTCCGGGGCTGCGCCGATCAGGACAGCCGCTTCGAACCCTTCGGCGCCGCTCGACACCGCCGCGGCGACGGCCGCCTGCAGAGCCGTCAGCGACAACGCGGCCAAGGTGACGGCGCCTGCGGCGTAGGTGCGGCCGTCGAGGTCGCGGACGGCAGCGCCCTGCCCGCTTCCGCTGCGGCCCAGGGCTCCCCGCGCAAGCACCACCAGCTTGGCGTCCTCGGTATCGAGTTCAGGCATCGTCGCTCTCCCGTTCGCGGTCGTCGTCGTGCTCGTCTTCCGAGATGGGGGCGCGTTGCACGAAGACCGTGCTGATCCGCACCCGGCCCCGCACGTCGGGTGAGCCCTCGCCGCGCAGGATCAGCCCCTCCGACACGACCTCGGAGCCGGGAAGGGGCACCCTGCCGAGTTCGTATCCGATCAACCCGCCGACGGTTTCCACCTCATCGTTTTCGAGTTCGAGTCCGAACAGTTCGCCGAGATCCTCGATGGGCAGCCGCGCCGACACCCGGTACATACCGTCACCGAGGTCCTCGATCGGCGGTGTCTCGTCCTGGTCGTACTCGTCGGCGATTTCCCCGACGATTTCCTCGATGACGTCTTCGATGGTGACGAGCCCGGCGACTCCGCCGTATTCGTCCACCAGCACCGCCATGTGGTTGCGGTCGCGCTGCATTTCGGCGAGCAGGCTGTCCAGTGGTTTGGAATCCGGCACGAACACGGCCGGGCGCATCACGTCGCGGACGCGGACACTGCGCCCACCGTCACGCGAGTGGTACGTCTGCTGGACCAGGTCTTTGAGGTAGACCACCCCGAGGACGTCATCGACGTTGTCGCCGATCACCGGGATCCGCGAGTGACCGCTGCGGACCGCGAGGGACGTCGCCTGTCCGGCGCTCTTGTCGCTCTCGATCCACACCATCTCGGTGCGCGGGACCATCACCTCACGGGCCGAGGTGTCGCCGAGTTCGAACACCGACTGAATCATGCGCCGCTCCTCGTCGGCCACCACGCCACGCTCCTGCGCCATGTCGACGAGTTCCCGAAGCTCGATCTCGGAGGCGAAGGGGCCGTTGCGGAAACCACGGCCCGGCGTGATCGCGTTACCGATGAGGATCAACAGGCGACTGATCGGGCCGAGGAGGGTACCGATGACCTGCAGGGGGAACGACGCGATGAGCGCTATCGAGTAGGCGTGCTGACGGCCGAGTGTGCGCGGGCCGACGCCGATCACCACATAGTCGACGAGCACCATGACGATGGCGGTGACCGTGAGGGCCCACACCGGTTCGAGGAGGTCGGTCAGCCCGCCGACGAGCACCACCGTGGCGGTGATTTCGCACAGGATGCGAAGCAGCACCATGAGATTCACGTAGCGTGGGCGATCCGACAAGATGCGGAGGACCCGGTGAGCGCCGGCCCGATCCTCCTTGGCCATCTCCTCGACGCGCGCCGACGAGATGGTGTTGAGCGCGGAGTCGACGGCGGCGAACACACCGCCGAGGGGGACGAGAACGATCGCGAGGACGATCAGCGCAATGGCGCTAGTCACAAAGAACCCTTCACGTCGCGGTTACTGATCCGGCGAGTCGAAGAACCCGGCCTTGCCGAGCAACTTCTGATCGCGGGCAGCGAGTGCCGCGTCCCGTTCGGCGCGGCGAAGGTCCTCGTACCACTCTTCGAGGAGCTGGTTCTGCAGGCCGAACATTTCTTTCTCTTCCTCGGGCTCCGCGTGGTCGTAGCCGAGAAGGTGCAGCACCCCGTGGACGGTGAGCAGCGCGAGTTCGTGGGCCAGCGGGTGACCGGCCTTGTCGGCCTGATCCGCTGCGAAGGACGGGCACAGCACGATGTCGCCGAGCATCGACGGTCCGGGGTCCGGCGCATCCGGCCGCCCACCCGGCTCGAGCTCATCCATCGGGAAGGACATCACGTCGGTGGGGCCCGGCAGGTCCATCCACCGCATGTGCAGGTCCGCCATGGTGGCCGAGTCCACGAGGACCATCGACAACTCGGCCGCGGGATGGACATCCATCCGTGCGATCACGAAGCGGGCAACGCTGATCAGCTCCTCTTCGGAGACGTCCATGCCCGATTCGTTCGAGACTTCGATGCTCATGTGTGTCGCTTCCTCCTGGTTCCGGCGACACTCACCCTACCGTCGCGGAGAACGCGAGTGCGCCGCTCTCCGCTGTGCGCGGTTTCCGAGCTCCACCTTGCCGTCGCGATCCGCCTCGAAACGCTCGTAGGCGTCGACGATGTCGGATACCAGCCGGTGCCGGACCACGTCGCTGCTGTTCAGCTCGGCGAAGTGGATGTCGTCGATGTCGCCGAGTATCTCGCTGGCGGCCCGCAGGCCCGATCGCGCGCCTCCCGGCAGGTCTACCTGGGTGACGTCACCGGTGACGACCACCTTGGAACCGAAGCCCAGCCGGGTGAGGAACATCTTCATCTGCTCGGCGGTGGTGTTCTGTGCCTCGTCGAGAATGATGAAGGCGTCGTTCAGCGTGCGACCTCGCATGTACGCCAGCGGCGCGACCTCGATGATGCCCGACTGCATCAGCTTCGGGATTGCCTCGGGGTCCATCATGTCGTGCAGCGCGTCGTGCAGTGGCCGCAGGTAGGGGTCGATTTTCTCGTGCAGCGTGCCGGGCAGGAATCCGAGCCGCTCGCCCGCCTCGACCGCGGGTCGGGTGAGGATGATCCGCGACACCTGTTTGGTCTGCAGCGATTGCACGGCCTTCGCCATCGCCAGGTACGTCTTGCCCGTGCCGGCGGGGCCGACGCCGAAGACGATCGTGTTGGCGTCGATCGCGTCCACGTACCGCTTCTGATTGAGCGTCTTGGGTCTGATGGTCTTGCCGCGCCGCGACAGGATGTCGAGAGTGAGTACCTCGGCGGGGGACTCGCTCAACCCCTGGGTCAGCATCCCGACGGTGCGCCGCACCGCATCGGGTGCGAGCGGCTGTCCCCGGCCCACGATGGCGGCGAGCTCTGTGATCACGCGCTCGGCCAGGGCAACGTCCCCGGGCTTCCCGGTGAGTGTGACCGCATTGCCGCGTACGTGGATGTCTGCATCCAGGACCCGCTCGAGAGCTCGCAGATTCTCGTCGGCAGAACCGAGGAGGGGCGGGACCGTTTCGGGTGGGAGATCGATACTCGAACGCACGGTGCGTTCCGCCGGGCGCGTGGCGCCGAACGTCTCGCCATTCTGGTCTTGTTCGCTCACGTGAGGTATATGGCCTACTTCCGGTTCCCGGCGATTCACGGCGGTCGCCGTGCTCTCCGCAGTCTATCGCTCGCAGGTCAGCGCGCCCACCCGGTTACGCGACAACACCGGCGTGATCGGCGACAGCGGCGGGGAACGTCACCAGGCGGCCGGACCGGTCAAGAGCGCATGCCGCGAGATCTTCCAACAGTCGGTCTCGGGATTCAGGAAGGCGTAGTGGTCTTCACCCTCGACGATATGCAGCGCGATCGGGTCCCCGGACGCCCGCGCGGCCTCGCTGTACCGCACGCTCACCTTCGCAGGCACTTGCACGTCCTCCGTGCCGTGCACGCAGACGACCGGTACGCCGATCGGAATCCGGTGATACGGAGACGCCGAGCGGTAGCGCTCGGGATCGTCGCCGAAGGGAACGCCTAGGAGGTCCTCGATGTACCCGATACGCCGCCCGCGCTCCCCCGCCGACGCGAGGTCGAGCGCCCCGGCCTGTGCCACGACCATGTCGGGCCGCACCGCGGTGTGCGATTGGCCGGCGAGCCACACGGCCAGCTGTCCCCCGGCCGAGTGCCCGACCACCCGAACGCGAGACAGGTCGAAGGCAACCGGCGACTGCTCGGCGACGGGACCGGCGATTGCCTCCAGCGCGGCGACGACGTCGGCGGACATCTCGTCCCACGCCCCACCCGCACCCAACCTGCGGTACTCGATGTTCCACACCGCGACTCCGTGCCGCGCCAGATCGACCGAGAAGCTCGTTCCCAGATTGAGGTGGTACTTGCCGCTCCAGAATCCGCCGTGCACGACCATCACCACGGGGACGGGACCCTCGACCGGCTCCTCGGGGGCGTAGAAGTGCCCGAACTGCTGCGGTTCGGTGCCGTAGGCGATACGAATGCGGTCCACGGGCAGTCAGATTAATCGCCGACGAAGACGCAGCGTCAGGCGATGGGGGCGGTTCCCCAGCGGTCCGTGAGCACGCCGAGGGCTCCGAGGGCGACCGCGGCCGCCGTGGAGGTCCGCAAGACGTGCGGTCCCAGCAGTACGGGGACGGCGCCCGCCTCCGTCAACGAGGCGACCTCGTCGTCGGCGAGGCCGCCCTCGGGTCCGACGACGAGCACGATCTCTGCGGCGGAACGCAGTGGCAGTTCGGCGAGTCCCTGTGTGGCCGCTTCGTGCAGGACCGCGACGACTCCGCCGCGGCCCACCACCTCACGCACGACGGCGAGTATCCCGGCGGTGCGGTGCAGCTCCGACACCTCGGGCACGATCGCCCGCCGCGACTGCTTGGCGGCGGCCACTGCGGCGCTACGCCAGCGAGCGACGCCCTTCGCCACCTTGGGACCCTCCCACTTGGCCACGCACCGCGACGACTGCCAGGGAATGATCGCATCGACACCGGCCTCGGTGGCGAGTTCGACGGCCAGCTCCGAGCGGTCCGCCTTCGGCAGTGCCTGGATCACCGTGACCGTGGGCGACGCTGCAGATACCTGACGACGCTCGTGGACGGTGAGTTCGAGCCGGTCCTTTCCGGCTGCGGTGACTTCGGTGTCCGCGAGGCCTCCGCGTCCATCGGCGAGGACGATCCGCTCACCGACACCGATTCGGCGCACGGTGGCCGCGTGCCTGCCCTCGGGGCCGTCGAGTACCGCGGTCTGCCCGACCTCGGGCAGGGGGTCGAGGAAGAAGACGGTGGCCGCCACCGTCAGCGGCCGCTGAACGCTTCGCGCAGGCGGGAGAACAGCCCACCGCTGTGTTGCGACTGGGTGGAGACGACCTCGGCGACGTCCCGGTCACGCAGATCGCGCAGCTCGCGGAGAAGCTTGGCTTCCTTGTGGTCGAGGCGCGAGGGCACGACGACCTCGAGGTGCGCGTGCACGTCGCCGCGTACACCGGAGCGCAGCTTCGGCATGCCGTGTCCGCGCAGGACCGTCACCGACCCGGGCTGGGTGCCGGGTTCGATGACGATGTCCTTGGGGCCGTCGATGATGGTGTCGATGGTGACCGTGGTTCCGAGCGCGGCGTCGACCATCGGCACCCGGACGGTGCAGTGCAGATCTTCGCCGTCGCGGACGAATACCTCGTGTGCCTGCTCGACGACCTCGACGTACAGGTCACCGGCCGGACCACCGCCGGGGCCGACCTCGCCCTGCGCGGCGAGCCGGATCCGCATACCTCCGGCGACGCCGGCAGGGACCTTGACGGTGATGTCGCGGCGGGCGCGCACGCGGCCGTCGCCGCCGCACTTGTGGCAGGGATCCGGGATGGTTTCGCCCGCGCCGCGGCACGTCGGACACGGACGGGAGGTCATCACCTGACCGAGGAACGAACGCTGGACCGACTGCACCTCACCGGCACCGCCACACGTCTCACAGCGCACGGGCTTGGAGTTTCCGTTGGTGCCGGAGCCGGTGCAGCTGTCGCACAGGATCGCCGTCTCGACCGCGACCTGCTTGCTCACGCCGGTCGCGCATTCGGCCAGAGTCAGACGGGTGCGCAGGAGGGAGTCCGCTCCGGGCTGCACCCGGCCGCGGGGACCGCGTCCCGCGCCACCTCCGCCACCGAAGAACGCTTCGAACACGTCGCCGAGGCCGCCACCGAAACCGCCACCGAAGCCGGCACCCGCACCACCACCGGAGGACAGCGGGTCGCCACCGAGATCGACGATGCGCCGCTTCTCCGGGTCGGACAGCACCTCGTAGGCCGTCGAGATCTCCCGGAACCGAGCCTGCGCCGACTCGTCGGGGTTCACGTCGGGATGCAGTTCCCTCGCAAGCTTGCGGTAGGCGCGCTTGAGCTCCTGGTCGGTCGCCTTCTGGTCGACGCCGAGCGTTGCGTAGTAATCCCGTGCCACGTTGAGTCTCTCGTCCTTCTCTACTTCGTCATCTCGCTATTGATCCGTCTTCGCGTCCCCGGCTCCCGTCGAGCTCACGGGTCCGGCGGTTACCGCTCGGCGAGTACCTGGCCGATGTATCTGGCAACGGCTGCCACCGACGCGATTGTTCCCGGATAGTCCATTCGGGTGGGTCCGAGCACTCCCATGCCGCCGAGCACGGTGCCGGCGGCGCCGTAGCCGGTGGAAATGACCGAAGTGCCGCGCATCTGCTCCACCTGTGTTTCTTCGCCGATCCGCACGGTGACGGTGCCGGCATCCTGGGTGGCGGCCAGCAGTTTCAGGACCACCACCTGCTCCTCGAGCGCCTCGAGGACGGCCCGCAACGAACCGGGCAGCCCGCTGATACCGGTGAAATCGGCGGCGTTGCGGGTGAGGTTCGCCGTGCCGCCGAGCACCAGCCGCTCCTCGGGGTGTTCGACGAGCGTTTCCACGAGCACGGTGGCCGAACGGACCACGGCGTCGCGGAGGTCTTCGGGAGCCTCTTCGGCGAGTTCCGACACGGCGATCGACGCCGCCGCCAGCCGCTTGCCTTCGAGCGCGCCGCCGAGGAGCCGGCGCAGACGTGCGAGGTCTTCGTCGTCGAGGACGTCACCGAGTTCGACGATGCGTTGATCGACGCGGCCGGAGTCGGTGATCAGCACCAGCAGCAGCCGGGCGGGTGTCAGGGCGACCACCTCGAGATGACGAACGCTCGACGCCGAAAGTGTGGGATATTGCACAACCGCGACCTGCCGCGTCAGTTGCGCGAGGAGCCGCACGCCCCGCCTGAGCACGTCGTCCAGGTCGACACCCGACTCCAGGAACTCCAGGATGGCCCGCCGCTCCGCGGTCGACAGTGGCTTCACTTCGGCGATGCGGTCCACGAACTGCCGGTAACCCTTGTCCGTGGGCACGCGGCCGGAACTCGTGTGCGGCTGGGCGATGTATCCCTCGTTCTCGAGGAAGGCCATGTCATTGCGTACGGTGGCGCTGGAAACCCCCAGGTTGTGCCGCTCGACCAGCGCTTTGGACCCCACGGGCTCCTGTGTGGAGACGTAGTCGGCGACGATCGCGCGTAGAACCTCGAAACGTCTGTCGTCAGTACTCGACACCGCCATCCACCTCCAGTTCTCGATCATCACGAATACGGCCCTCACCGAACCGGGTTCGGTGAGGCCCTCACGTCCCCTGAGCTCCGTGCGTAGGCACGTGCATCGCGGCTCGATCCAGTCTAATCGTCCGGACGCCCGCACCCGTCGAGGCCTTACTGTGGTGACCGGAAGTCGCGCATCGGTGACCAGCTGGATATTCGGGCGTCGATGAGCGCACGGCACGACTACGGGCGGATGACGAGGCGATGATTTTCAAAGGTGTCATGGACGGCAAGCCCTACCCGGACCACGGTTTGTCGCTGCGCGACTGGTCCAAGATCCCGCCGCGGCAGGTTCGACTCGACGAAATCGTCACCACGACCAAGGTTCTGGAACTCGACCGGCTGCTGTCCGAGGATTCGACGTTCTACGGCGACCTCTTTCCGCACGCCGTGCAGTGGCATGGGGTGCTGTACCTCGAGGACGGACTACACCGGGCGGTGCGGTCGGCCCTGCGGAACCGTGTGGTGCTGCACGCGCGGGTGTTCGACTACGACGAGATGCCCGGGATCGTGACCGCCTGACCGCCTGATCGCTGTCCGGCTACCGGAGAACGGTCCTGACCACGGCATCGGCGAGGAGCCGTCCCCGATCGGTCAGCACCAGGTGGTCGCCGTCTCGCAGCAGAAGCCCGTCCTTCACTACTGCGTCGGCGGAGCGGCGTTCCCCGGCGTCGAGCTCGGCTACCGGCAGGCCCGTCCGCAACCGTGCGGTCAGCATCACCCGTTCGAGGTGGCGATCCTCGTCGGTGAGGTGTTCACTTCCGCCGACCGGTAGCGATCCGGCCGCGAGCTGCTCGGCATAGCGGGCCGGGTGTTTGACATTCCACCAGCGCACGCCCCCGACGTGACTGTGGGCGCCCGGGCCGGCTCCCCACCAGTCACCGCCGTCCCAGTACCCCAGGTTGTGCCGGCATTCCGCTCCGCTCACAGCCCAGTTCGACACCTCGTACCAGGTCAGACCGGCGTCGGCGAGGCGGGCGTCGATACGTTCGTAGCGCGATGCCAGCACGTCGTCGTCCGGTGCGGGCAGTTCACCTCGACGGACTTTCCTGGCCAGCGCGGTACCGTCCTCGACGATCAGCGCGTAGGCCGAGACGTGGTCGACCCCCGCCGAGAGCACCGCATCCAGCGAGAGGTCGAGGTCCTCGTCGCGTTCGCCCGGTGTGCCGTAGATGAGGTCGAGGTTGACGTGCTCGAACCCGGCGGCCCGCGCTTCGAGGGCGGCGGCGACCGCCCGACCGGGAGTGTGCGTCCGATCGAGCACTTTCAGGACGTGCTGGGCTGCGGACTGCATGCCCAGCGAGACGCGGGTGTACCCGCCTGCGCGGAGCCGGTCGAAGAACTCCGGCGATGTCGACTCGGGGTTCGATTCCGTGGTGACCTCGGCGCCATCGGCCAGCCCGAAGCTCGCGCGGACGGCGCCGAGGACGTCGGCCAAACCGTCACCGCCCAGCAGTGAAGGGGTACCGCCGCCCACGAACACCGTGTCGACGGCCGGCGCCCCGGTCAGCTCCGCTGCCGCGTCGAGTTCGCGGCGCAATCCCTCCATCCACGACTGCGGGGACGCCGACGTGCCGAGTTCACCGGCCGTGTAGGTGTTGAAATCGCAGTAACCGCAGCGTGTGGCGCAGAACGGAACGTGGATGTAGATGCCGAACGGACGACTCCCCACACCGGCGAGAGACCGTTCCGGCAGCACGAAGGGGTCCGCCTCGCGCAGACTGCCGGGGGTCGTACTCGTTCCGCTCACTCCTCCAGTGTCCACGGTGTTGCGTCGCGGCGATTCCACGGGCCGTGTCACCTCCCGACCGACCGGAAGAAATGCACGCAAGCGTGATATTTCCCGCAAAAATGGTGGAAATCGGTCCCCGGCTCGGAGTCAGCGATCTGACGTGGCACAATGGACCGCATGACCGGACCCGGAGTGCGACTGGTGGCACGTCGCCACGTCGATCTCAAGCGTGTCTGCAGCTGTTGTTGTCTGCCCTGCTGCGCGCAGTAAACCAGCCTGTCAGCCCGTTCATCATTCTTCTCGACTTCCGGCCGGATTCGTACGCCCCGAGCGAGGAACAGCGTTCCTCCTCGGCCTCAGCCGGTGCACCGTGAGACACAGGAGTGCTCCATGACGTCGACCACCGACGCCTCCCCCGCTGCCACCGACGCAGCTCCCGCGCCCACTCGCACCCGCACGGCGAAGCCGACCCGCCGACGGGCCGAGGGACAATGGGCCCTCGGCTACCGCGAGCCGCTCAACGCCAACGAGCAGGCGAAGAAGGACGACAACCCGCTCAACGTCCGGGCACGCATCGAGAACATCTACTCGAAGCAAGGTTTCGACAGCATCGACAAGAGCGACCTGCGTGGCCGCATGCGCTGGTGGGGTCTTTACACCCAGCGCGAGCAGGGTTACGACGGCACCTTCACCGGTGACGAGAACATCGACCTGCTCGAGGCCCGGCACTTCATGATGCGGGTGCGGTGCGACGCCGGCGCACTCAACGTCGAACAGCTCCGCACCATCGCCGGTATCTCCACGGAGTTCGCCCGCGACACTGCCGACCTCTCGGACCGCGAGAACGTCCAGTACCACTGGATCGAGGTCGAGAACGTCCCGGAGATCTGGAAGCGCCTCGAAGGTGTCGGTCTCAAGACCACCGAAGCGTGCGGCGACTGCCCGCGCGTGGTGCTGGGTTCGCCTCTCGCCGGTGAGTCGCTGACCGAGGTCCTCGATCCCACGCCCGCGATCGACGAGATCGTCCGCCGCTACATCGGGAAGCCCGAGTACTCCAACCTGCCGCGCAAGTTCAAGACCGCCATCTCGGGTCAGCAGGACGTGGTCCACGAGATCAACGATGTCGCGTTCATCGGTGTCAACCATCCGGAGCACGGTCCCGGTCTCGACCTCTGGGTCGGCGGCGGACTGTCCACCAACCCCATGCTCGCGCAGCGCGTGGGCGTGTGGGTGCCGCTCGACGAGGTCGCCGACGTCTGGGAAGCCGTTGTCTCGATCTTCCGTGACTACGGCTACCGCCGGCTGCGCGCCAAGGCCCGGCTCAAGTTCCTCGTGAAGGACTGGGGTATCGAGAAGTTCCGTGAGGTGCTCGAGACCGAGTACCTGAAGCGCAAGCTGATCGACGGCCCGGCGCCGGAGAAGCCGCTGCGTCCCATCGATCACGTCGGCGTGCAGAAGACCCGCAACGGCCTCAATGCCGTCGGGGTCGCGCCCATCGCCGGCCGTGTGTCGGGCACCATTCTCGCGAAGGTCGCCGACGCTGCCGAACGCGCCGGCAGCGACAAGATCCGCTTCACGCCCTACCAGAAGCTGATCATCCTCGACGTCGCCGACGACAAGCTCGACCAGCTGATCGCCGACCTGGACGAGGTGGGTTTGCCCGCTCGTCCGTCGCACTGGCGCAAGAACCTGATGGCTTGCTCGGGCATCGAGTTCTGCAAGCTGTCGTTCGCGGAGACGCGCAAGCGCTCGCAGGTGCTGGTTCCCGAACTCGAGCAGCGGCTGGCCGACATCAACGCGCAGCTCGATGTGCCGATCACGATCAACATCAACGGCTGCCCCAACTCGTGCGCCCGTTCCCAGGTCGCCGACATCGGATTCAAGGGAATGCTCGTCGACGACGGCGAAGGCAACCAGGTGGAGGGCTTCCAGGTCCACCTCGGTGGCAGCCTCGGTTTCGATGCAGCTTTCGGCCGGAAGCTCCGGCAGCACAAGGTCACCAGCACCGAACTCGGTGACTACATCGATCGCGTCGTCCGCCAGTTCGTGAAGCATCGCAACGAAGGTGAGCGCTTCGCGGAATGGGTCGTTCGAGCTGACGAAGGAGACTTGCGGTGAATCTCGCCACAGCCACACACGACGATCTCCGGCTCCTTGCCGAGCGCGGAGCAGCAAACCTCGAAGGTGCCACCGCGCACGAGCTGCTGCAGTGGACCGAAGAGACGTTCGGGGACGGTGCGAGCGACGCGACGGGGTATCGGAACAGCTACATCGTCGCGTCGAACATGCAGGACGGTGTTCTGGTCCACCTCGCCGCCCAGGTTCATCCCGGCGTGGACGTGTTGTTCCTCGACACCGGCTATCACTTCGCGGAGACCATCGGCACCCGCGATGCCGTGGAGCAGGTGTACGGGGTCAACATCATCAACGCCCGCGCCGAGGCCAGCGTGGCCGAGCAGGACGCGGCGGAGGGCAAGGATCTGTTCGCCCGTGAGCCCAACCGGTGCTGCGCACTGCGCAAGGTCGCGCCGCTGAAGAAGACTCTCGCCGGTTACAAGGCCTGGGTCACCGGTATCCGGCGGGTCGAGGCCCCCACGCGGGCCAACGCGCCGCTGATCTCGTTCGACGAGGCGTTCGGTCTGGTGAAGATCAACCCGATCGCCGCGTGGTCCGACGAAGACATGCAGGCCTACATCGACGAGCACTCGATTCTCGTGAATCCGCTTGTCGACGAAGGTTATCCGTCCATCGGGTGCGCTCCGTGCACCAGCAAGCCAGCCCCCGGCAGCGATCCGCGCAGCGGCCGCTGGGCCGGTCAGGCCAAGACAGAATGCGGGTTGCACGCCTCATGAGCATCGATTTCTCCACCTCCGTTGCCGACACGGGCGTTCGCCCGCAGTTGAACGGCACTCAGTTCGACACACTCGACGCGCTCGAGTCGGAAGCGATCCACATCTTCCGTGAGGTCGCCGGCGAGTTCGAACGTCCGGTCATCCTCTTCTCGGGTGGCAAGGACTCGACGGTGCTGCTGCATCTGGCCATCAAGGCGTTCTGGCCTGCACCGCTGCCCTTCGCCCTGCTGCACGTCGACACCGGCCACAACCTGCAGGAGGTGCTGGACTTCCGCGACCACGTGGTCTCGAAGTACAACCTGCGCCTGCACGTCGCGAAGGTCGAGGACTACCTGGCCGACGGTCGCCTCACCGAACGTCCCGACGGGATCCGCAACCCTCTTCAGACTGTGCCGTTGCTCGACGCGATTGCCGAGAACCGTTTCGACGCCGTCTTCGGTGGCGCTCGCCGCGACGAAGAACGCGCCCGGGCCAAGGAGCGCATCTTCTCACTGCGCAACGCGTTCGGCCAGTGGGACCCGAAGAAGCAGCGCCCAGAACTGTGGAACCTGTACAACGGCAAACACTCCCCCGGTGAGCAGGTCCGTGTGTTCCCGCTCAGCAACTTCACGGAACTCGACATCTGGCGCTACATCGCCCGCGACAATGTCGAACTCGCCAGCATCTACTACGCCCACCAGCGTGCGGTGTACCAGCGCGACGGCATGTGGATGACCCCGGGCGTGTGGGGCGGTCCGACCGAGGGCGAGGAACTGCAGACCTTGTCGGTCCGATACCGCACTGTCGGTGATGGATCGACCACCGGCGCAGTCCTTTCCGACGCCGCCGACAACGAGGCGATCCTCGCCGAGGTCGCGGCATCCCGATTGACCGAGCGCGGCGCGACACGCGGCGACGACCGAGTTTCCGAAGCGGCCATGGAAGACCGCAAGCGAGAGGGCTACTTCTGATCATGAGCGACCTCCACGTGGGTAGCCCCCGAAGCACCCAGTTACTTCGGCTCGCCACCGCCGGCAGTGTGGACGACGGCAAGTCCACTCTCGTGGGCCGACTGTTGTACGACACGAAGTCGGTACTCGCCGACCAGATCGATGCCGTCACCCGGGCCTCGGTCGACAAGGGTCTGTCCACCCCCGACCTGTCGCTGCTGGTGGATGGTCTGCGCGCTGAACGCGAGCAGGGCATCACCATCGACGTCGCCTACCGGTACTTCGCCACCCCACGCCGGTCCTTCGTGCTGGCCGACACCCCCGGGCATGTGCAGTACACCCGCAACACCGTGTCGGGAGCGTCCACCGCGCAGCTGGTGATTCTGCTGGTCGACGCCCGTAAGGGTGTGATCTCGCAGACCCGTAAGCACGCTGCAGTTCTGGCTCTGCTCGGGGTTCCCAAGCTGGTGCTGGCGGTCAACAAGATCGACCTCGTCGAGGATCCGGCCAGTGTGTTCGCCGAGATCTCGGCCGAGTTCAACTCGCTCACCAGTTCACTCGGCTGGGCGTCCGAGGACGTCCTCGAGATCCCCGTGTCAGCACTGCACGGCGACAACGTCGCGGTCCGATCGGACAACACGCCGTACTACGACGGTCCCACCCTGATCGAGCACCTCGAGTCCGTGCCGGTGGACGCCGAACCGCACCGGGTCGGCCTCCGCTTCCCGGTCCAGTACGTGATCCGACCCCGTACCCCCGAATTCCCGGATTACCGCGGATACGCCGGGCAGGTCGCGGCAGGTGCGGTGGAGCCCGGGGACGAAGTGGTGATCCTGCCGTCCGGTGTGCGCACCACGGTGACCCGGATCGATACCGCGGACGGTGAACTCGACAGCGCACACGCAGGCCGGAGCGTCACCCTGGTTCTCGCCGACGACGTCGACGTCTCGCGTGGCGACGTCATCGCCTCGCCTGCAGATGCGCCGGAACCGCTCGGTGAGTTCGATGCCACCGTGTGCTGGTTGGCCGAGAAACCGCTGCGGCCCGGGGCGCGCCTGCTTCTCAAGCACGGCACCCGCACCACCCAGGCCATTGTCGGCACCCTGGTCGAGCGTCTCAACGAGCAGGAACTCACCTCCGAGCCCAGCCCGGAGTCGTTGGAGCTCAACGAGATCGGGAAGATCTCGGTGCGTGTCGCCGAACCGATCTTCGCGGACGACTACACGGTGAACCGCCACACCGGCAGCTTCCTGCTGATCGATCCGGCCGGCGGCAACACGCTCGCCGCAGGACTCGTCGGAGACGCCATCGCCTCGGTGGAGCTCGGCGAGCGCGTCTGAGTGCAGTGACGCCGCTGATCGCTGTCGCGCACGGCAGTCGCGACCCCCGCAGCGCGCAGGTGGTGGCGGCTGCCGTGTCGGCGCTGCGCGAGAGACGTCCGGACCTCGATGTCCGCCTGTGCTTCCTCGACCTCACTGCGCCGTCGGTCGATCAGGTGATCGACGCGGTGGCCGCGGAGGGCCATGACTCGGTGGTGGTCGTGCCGATGTTGCTGGGCGCTGCCTTCCACGCCCGGGTCGACCTACCCGCACTTCTCGACGCCGCCCGGCGACGGCACCCCCGGCTCGAGGTCCGTCAAGCCGACGTACTCGGGCATGATCCCCGGCTCCTCGACGCCGTCCGTGACCGGATCGTCGAGGCCGGCGGCTCCACCGGCGAGTCCGGTCTCGGGGTGGTCCTCGCGGCGGTCGGCTCCTCGGACCCGGCAGCGAACGACCGAACCCGGAGGCTGGCCGACGCACTTCTCGCCGGCACCCGGTGGTCCGGCGCTGTCACCTGTTTCGCCACTTCAGCCGAACCGACGGTGCAGCAGGCGATCGCGCATCTTCACGCGGCAGGCGCGTCACGCATCGTGATCGCGCCGTGGTTCCTCGCCCCCGGACTGCTCACCGACCGGCTGAGCCGTGCAGCCGAGTCCTGCGCAGGCGACATCACCTACTCCGCCACCATCGGACCGCACGCCCGGCTGCTCGACGTCATGCTCGATCGGTATGCGGACACGCGCACCGAGTCGCGGACGTGCACGGTCTTGTCCGCCTGAGCACCCGCCGGCCGGCACCAAAAACGGAATCAACCCCTCGCGTCACATTCCTTCTCCCCTGGCGCACCGCCGTCGTTCTGGATCAAACTGAAACAGAGGCGAGGGAGTCCACCATGGCTACTGAGATCATCCGGCACGGAATCGTGGCAGGCATCGACGGATCGGACGGCGCAGTGGAGGCGGCGCAGTGGGCCGCCTCCGCAGCGGAGCGCTTCGAGGAGCCGCTGCGCCTGGTCCACGTGCTGCCCAAGCATCCCGAGTCACGCGGCCGGGCCCCCGCGGGCGAGGCCCGGCACGACTTCCGCGCCGAGGCAGAGGCGCTCCTCGCGGCAGCGGAACGCGCGTTGCGTGACGGCCGTGCCGACGTGGAGATCGAGCGGAGCATCGTCGACGGACCCCCGGCACGCGTGTTGATCGATCTGTCCCGTACCGCGCGGATGATCGTCCTCGGACCTGCGGCCACCAGTGAAATGAAATCGGTGTATGCCGGTTCCGACGTCGTGCGGGTGTCGAACCACGCCGAATGCCCGGTCGTTGTGTGGCGTGGGATCCAGGGCCACGAGGTCAGCGGCAATCGCCCGATCGTGGTGGGTGTGGACGGCAGTGAACTGAGCGACATGGCGGTATCCCACGCCTTCGAGTTCGCATCGTTCTTCGGCGCCCCACTGGTCGCCGTGCACACCTGGGCGGAGCACTCCACGTTCGGGGCGTGGTACTCGGAGGCGCGGCGATTCATGGACTGGACCGACCTCGTTCAGCACGAGGAGGCCTGGCTCGCAGAGAGCCTTGCCGGATGGTGCGAGCAGTACCCCGACGTGGAGGTCACGCGGTGCCTCGAGCGGGGCGGGCCGATGAAGGTACTCCTCGAGTACTCGTTCGGGGCGCAGTTGATCGCCGTCGGCAGTCACGGGCGCAGCCCCTTCACCGCGTCGTTCATCGGCTCCACCAGTCAGAGCCTGATCCACCACGCACGGTGCCCGGTGCTGGTCTGCCGTAAAGGCTGAGCGCACGCAGGCAATTGCGATCAGTCTGATTAATATCGACGTAGTACAGAACCAATCTTGTGCCGGAATCCGGCGTCGCATCCAGCAATCCGAAATACTTCTGAACTGCGTCTTTTTGGTTGATCGCAGTGTCACAACACCCCATGCACAGCCTGCAGAAAAGACAAGTGTTTCCATCACGCAAAATCAAATGCACCACCGATTGCGACACTTGATTTCGCGTTTATAGTTTCCGGCATGCCGGAGCCCCAGTCGTACCTTGTCTGCGCGTCGCAGCGTAGTGGCAGCACTTTGCTCGTCGAGTCACTTCGCGCCACCACGGTGGCCGGCAATCCTGAGGAGTTCTTCCAGTATTTGCCGTCCACCAGCCGGTCACCGCAACCGCGGCAGTGGTTCGAGGGTGTCACCGACGAAGCGGTGCTCTCACTCCTCGCGCCGCTGGAACCGGGGGTCGAGGACACCCGCACGGCCGAGCAGTGGCGCGATCAACTACTCAGTCTCGGGCGCACACCCAACGGGGTGTGGGGCGGAAAGCTCATGTGGAACCAGGTTTCCCTGCTGCTCGATCGCGCGGCGGGGTTACCCCACCGTTCCGGCGCCGATCTCCGGTCCGCCCTCGACGAGGTTCTCGGCACGGACATCACTTTCATTCACGTGTACCGGCCCGATGTCGTCGATCAGGCGGTGTCGATGTGGCGGGCCGTCCAGACCCAGGTCTGGCGCGACGACGCGACTCCACCGGCACCGAACGACGGCGCCGAGTACAACGCCGAAGGCATCGCCCACCTTGCGCGGATTTTGCGTGACCAGGAGCGCGGCTGGCGCGACTGGTTTGCGGCGGAGAACCTGTCTCCTCTCGAGGTCAGCTTCACCGATCTGGTGGCCGATCCGCAGGCCACCACTGCGAAGGTTCTTCTTGCGCTCGGGTTGGATCCGGACTTGGCACCGCCGCCGCCACTGAAACGCCAGAGCGACGGCCGCTCCCGCGAATGGGCAGAACGCTATCGCGTCGAAGCAACGGCGAAGGGGTACCCGGTATGACCCACGGTTCTATCGTTGCGGATTCCAGATCTGCGGAATCCACAGTCGCCCCCGTCGAGGAACTGCGCGCACTCGAGGCCGAGGCCGTGCACATCATTCGCGAGGTCGTGGCCGAACTGGAACGGCCGGTACTGCTCTTCTCGGCCGGCAAGGACTCGATCGTTCTACTTCGCCTCGCGGAGAAAGCCTTTCGTCCGTCGCCTGTTCCCTTTCCCGTGCTCCATGTGGACACCGGTCACAACTTCCCGGAAGTACTCGAGTTCCGGGACCGGCGACTCGCCGAGGGCGGGCACTCGCTCCTCGTCGCGTCCGTGCAGGAGTCGATCGATCGTGGCCGGGTCACCGAGGCGGGCGGTCCGAGCGGGTCACGGAACCGGCTGCAAACACGCACGTTGCTCGACGCGTTGGAACAGCACCGATTCGACGCCGCGTTCGGTGGCGCCCGGCGGGACGAGGAACGGGCCCGCGCGAAGGAGCGAGTGCTCAGTTTCCGCGACGAGTTCGGCCAATGGGACCCGCGTGCGCAGCGCCCCGAGCCGTGGTCGCTCTACAACGGGAGAATTCGCCGGGGCGAACAGGTGCGCGTGTTTCCGTTGAGCAATTGGACGGAAGTCGACATCTGGCGGTACATCGAACTCGAGAATCTCGAGCTGCCGTCGATCTATTTCGCACACCGCCGCACAGTGTTCGAGCGCGACGGGATCCTTGTGGGCGTGTCCGAACACACGCAGCCCGCGCCCGGTGAGGTGGTGCAGGAACTCCGGGTCCGATATCGGACGGTCGGCGACCTCACCATCACGGGTGCCGTCCTCTCCGAGGCCGACAACGTCGCGGGGGTTATCGACGAGATCATGGCCGCCACCGTCTCCGAACGCGGCCAGACCCGAGCCGACGACCGAACGTCGGCTGCAGCAATGGAAGACCGGAAGCGCGAGGGCTATTTCTGATGACCATCACTGCACCGCGCCAACTGCTGAGACTCGCGACTGCAGGCAGTGTCGACGACGGAAAGAGCACGCTGATCGGCCGGCTCCTTCACGACACCGGAAGCCTGCCCATCGATCACCTCGACGCGGTGACCGACGAAGATGGGAACGCGGACCTTGCCGCCCTGTCCGACGGCCTACGGGCCGAACGGGAGCAGGGAATCACGATCGACGTCGCATACCGCTTCTTCTCGACCGCCTCCCGTAGTTTCGTACTCGCCGACACGCCCGGGCACGAGCGGTATACCCGCAACATGTTCACCGGGACGTCCAACGCACACGTCGCGATGTTGCTGGTCGATGCGCGGACCGGAGTGCTCCGCCAAACCCGGAGGCACGCACGCATCGCCGAACTGCTCGCAGTGCCTCACGTGGTGGCAGTCGTGAACAAGATCGATCTGGTGGGTTTCGACGAGGCACGCTTCCGGGAGGTCGAGTCCGACCTCCGCATACTTGCCGGGCATCTGGGTGCGGCCGATCTCACCGTGATCCCTGTGTCGGCGACACTGGGCGACAACGTCGTGCACCGCTCCAGCACCACTCCGTGGTACGCAGGTCCCACTCTGCTCGAGTATCTCGAATCCGTGGAACTCGCTGCCCCATCGGCGAACACCGCTCAGCTGCGCTTGCCCGTCCAGTGGGTTGCGCGCCCGACTGAAGGCCGCCGACGGCGCTACACCGGTCGACTGTCGGCCGGCACTCTCACAGTCGGCGACGAAGTTGTGGTGTTGCCCGCGGGCGCGCGAAGCACGGTGACCGCCCTCGATACGCTCGACCCCGAACGCTCCGTCGCCGTCGCGCCCCTGTCGGTGTCGCTGGAACTTGCCGACGACATCGACGTCGCACGGGGCGATCTCATCGTCAGTGCCCGCGCCGATGCCTCGGCGCCGGTGCCGGCGCGAGAGATCGATGCGACCGTGTGCTGGCTCGGTGAAACCCCTTTGCGTGCCGGCGATCGCATCGCCGTGAAGCACACGTCCCGCACCGTTCGCGCCACGGTGCAGGCGTTGCACACTCGACTGGACCCGGAAACTCTCGACGAACACGACTCCCCCGCCGAACTCGCTCTCAACGACATCGGTCGAATAACGCTGCGCACCAGTACCGTCGTCCTCGCCGACACGTATGCGGAAAACCGGGATGGCGGCGCATTCATCCTCATCGACGAGAGCAGTAACGACACGATCGGCGCCGGCACTGTCCTCGATTCCCGGGAAGTGGTACCGGGAGCGCAGACGAGACGCGATATCACCTGGCACCCTTCCTCTCTCGACCGTGGCCGTCGATGGGCGGCGACGGGTCAGCGCGGCGCCACCATCTGGCTCACCGGGCTTCCCGCCTCGGGGAAGTCGACGGTGGCTGTAGCACTCGAACGCACGCTCGTCGACGCGGGGCGAACGGCGTATCTGCTCGACGGCGACAATGTGCGGCACGGAATCTCCGACGATCTGGGGTTCAGCCCGGGGGACCGCGCCGAGAACATCCGGCGAGTCGGACACCTCACCCGATTGTTCGCCGACGCCGGGGTGGTCGCCATCGCCTCGATGGTGTCTCCACTCCGGTCGGATCGCACCATCGCGAGGGCCCTCAACGAGGCGGCGGGACTGCCGTTCCTCGAGATTCACGTGAGCACGCCGGTAGAGGAATGCGAACGACGAGATCCGAAGGGCCTCTATGCTCGTGCGCGGGCCGGCGAGCTGCGTGGCCTCACAGGTGTGGACGCGCCTTATGAGGAGCCCGATGATCCGGACCTCGCGTTCGATACCACGGGTGCCGATCTCGACGAGCTCGTACAACGCATCCTTGCCGTACTGGCCCGACACGAGGTTCGGTAGCGCTGGCGCGGCGCCGTCGAGGCTCGAGGCCGGGTCTGCTCACGCCCGCGCGGACCGGAGTACGGCGTCATAAAGGGCGACGCGATCATCGAAAGGTCGCCGGACCCGGCCGAAATCCTGCACGGCGTCGGAACCGCGACCCGCTACGACGACGACGTCACCGGGTGCGGCCAGCGTGACCGCGGTCGCGATGGCCTCGCCGCGTTCGGGGACGACGAGTACCTCAGCGGTCTTCACCCTCCGCGCCGCTCCTGCGACGTCGTCCCGCAGCACCTCGGCATCTTCCGAGAACGGGCTTTCGTCTGTGACGACGACGATGTCGGCGAGCTCGGCTGCCGTCGTCCCTAGCGGGGCGCGCTTACCCGGATCACGATTGCCCGTCGCCCCGATGACAACGATGACCTTGCCCCGGGTCAGGGAGCGAAGATACGGGAACAACCGCCGCTGACCTCCCGTGTTGTGCATGTAGTCGACGAAGGCCAGGAAGGGCTGGCCGGCGTCGATCGCTTCGAGACGACCCGGCACGGTGTCGAGGCTTTCGATTCCGGCGATCGCGCCGTCGAGGTCGACCCCGCGCACAGTCAGAGCCGTGACGGCGGCAAGTGCGTTGTCCACCTGATGTGCTCCCAGGAGCCGCAGTCGAATCGTGGTCGTCCCCGACGGGCCGTGCAACCTGAACGAAGTTCCACCCTCGTCGGCGTGCACGTCGTCTCCGTAAATATCTGCCGCCACAGACCTCGAGGAAAAGGTCAGACGGGGCACGGACACAGTGGCGGCAAGGCGGCGACCGAATTCGTCGTCTATGCCGATTGCCGCTGTCGCACAACGCTCGGCGCTGAACAGCCTCGCCTTCGCGGCAAAATAAGAATCCATATCTTTGTGGAAATCGAGATGGTCCCGTGCCAGATTGGTGAATACGGCTACACCGAACGACGTTCCGTCGACGCGATGCAGCGCGAGCCCGTGGCTGGACACCTCCATCGCCACCGCGGAGACCCCCTGGTCTTTGAAAGCCGCGAGAGTTTGGTGGAGTTCGGAGGCCTCGGGAGTGGTCCGGACAGCGTCCCGCGAACCGCGGCGTCCCCGCACCGTGATGCCGGTAATCCGTCCGGCGGCAATTCCGGCGCCGCGCAAACCTGCCTCGAGGAGATATGCGGTGCTGGTCTTTCCGTTCGTTCCCGTCACGCCGTAGACATCGAGTGCGCCGGAGGGATTTCCGTAGAGTGCGGAAGCGAGCGGCCCCACAGCACACCGCGGATCGTCCACGACGATGGTCGGCAGGAGTTCCGACGGGTGGTCACTCAGCATCGCGACCGCACCACGCGAGACGGCTTCGGCGGCGAACGCGGCGCCGTGCCAGCGCTGGCCGGGCAGCGCCGCATAGAGGTCGCCCGGCCGGACGAGACGCGAGTCCTGACTGATACCCGTCACGACTTCCTCCCCGGTCCCGAAGAGCACTGCCGCCGCGCCGAGGCGGCGCAGCACCTCGCGCAGAGGTGTGGGCGGACGGGACGGGCAATCGATGCTCACGCTCTCAGTGCACCACTGCCACGGGGCGTGCGAGGGCTGAACCGGATCTTCGATTTCGGCCGGTCAGGTGTCGGTGTTGTTCCGCGGTTCGTCGAGGATGCCGCGCTCCGCGCTGTACGCCGACCGCACATCGGGCGTGCGGTCCAGTTTGGCGAGATACTTCTCCATTGCGGTTCGGGCGTAGGCGGTGCCCTCCTCATCGCTCGGAATGGCGTCGCCGGTGGCCCGTCGCCACGCGTGAAGCTCGAGCGACAACTCGGCCTGGATGCCGGCGAAGGATTCGGTGTCTGCGACGTTCACGCGTTCGTCGGGATCGGCAGCGAGGTCGTAGAGCTCCCTGCTCGGGCGTGGCGCGAGGTGCTCGGTACCCATCGCGTCACCGGACAGGCTGTTCTGGATGTCGAGCGGAAGGTCGAGAACGGGCCGAGGCGCATAGTTCTCGATGTAGCTGTACTGCTTCGATCGCACAGCGCGGATCGGGTCGAACGTGTCGTGGAAGGTCTTCTCGGTGAACACCACCTCGCGCGCCTGGTCGTTCGACGCACCCAGTAGCTGTTCGGCGTGGGAGACGCCCTCCACCTCCGCGGGCACCGGCACACCGAGCAGGTCGAGAAGGGTGGGCACCAGATCCACACCACTGAACAATCCGTCGTAGACACGGGGCGCCGCGCGCAACCGGCGCGGTGGGCGGATGATCGTCGCGATCCCGGTGCCCGGCGCATACAAGGTCGACTTGGCCCGGGGGAACGCTTCGCCATGGTCGGTGAAGAACACGACCCACGTGCTGTCGTCGAGTCCCTCGGCCTCCAGCGTGTGCAGCAGCCGTCCAACGGCCGCGTCCGCCACCTCGATCGAACCGTGAAACCCGGCCAGGTCTTCGCGCACCTGCGGCCGGTCCGGCAGGTACGACGGCACCGCGAAGCTCTCCGGGTCGGCCGGCCGGTAGCGGTCCGCCGGGTACGGGCGGTGCGTCTCGAAGAATCCCGCCGTCAACAGGAACGGCTGTGGCGGGAATCGGGACAACCACCCGGACGCACGATCGGTGACGTAGTCGCAGTACGAATTCGTCACGTCGTACTCGTGGTAGCCGAGCCGCTTCGGGTATGCCGTCTCGTGCTGCATGCCGAACAGGGCCGTGTACCACCCGGCGTTCGACAGAAGAGACGGCAACGTCTGCACGTCGTCGTGATACTGCCATCCGTGATGGGCGAGTCCGACGAGACCGTTGCTGTGCGGGTACCGGCCCGAAAAGAGAGCGCCCCGCGACGGGGAGCACAGGGGTGCCACCGCGTGCGCGTCGGTCAGCCGCACTCCCTCCGCGGCGAGCCGGTCGAGGTTCGGACTTCGCACACCGGACGCACCGTAGCAACCCAGATGTCTGCCGAGGTCGTGCCAGTGCACGATCAGCACGTTGTCGCGGGTTGCGGGCACTGCCGGAGTTGTCACAATCGCCTCCTCGTCGGCTCGGGATTACAGAGACACCGGGCTATAGAGACACCGGGATTTCCGCCTCGGGAAGCTCCGGTGCCCGGGTGGCCCGCGCGTACACCGTTTCACCCTCCTGCAGATGCAGCGCCGCGCTGTCACCCCGCGTCACCTGGGCCGAGAAACGCTCGCCGGTCGCCTCGTTGCGCAGATCGACCCGCACCTCGAACCCGAGATGCACCACCCGTTCCACAGTGGCCCGTGTCACCCCGAGCGACTCCGCGGTTCCCGCCTTCTGGGCAAGTGCCATGTCGGGGTCGCGGCCGAGCCGGATGTCGTGAGGACGGACCAGCTGGCCGTTGAGCTTGGCCACCGAACCGAGGAACGACATCACGAAATCGTTGGCCGGACGATCGTAGAGGTCTGCCGGTTCACCGATCTGCTCGATGCGGCCCCTGTTGAGGACGGCGATCCGGTCGGCGACATCGAGTGCCTCCTCCTGATCGTGGGTGACGAGGACGGTGGTCACGTGCACCTCGTCGTGGAGCCGGCGCAGCCAGGTGCGCAAGTCGGTCCGCACCTTGGCGTCGAGGGCACCGAACGGCTCGTCGAGGAGCAGCACCTGGGGATCGACAGCCAATGCCCGGGCGAGCGCCATGCGCTGTCGCTGCCCGCCGGACAACTGAGCCGGGTATCGGTGCTGGAACCCATCGAGCCCGACGATTCCGAGGAGCTCGTTGACCTTCTTGTCGATCTCCGGCTTCGGCCTCTTTCGAATCTTGAGTCCGAACGCGACGTTGTCGCGCACCGTCATGTGCTTGAACGCCGCATAATGCTGGAACACGAATCCGATGTCACGTTTCTGCGGCGAGACGTTCGTGACATCTTTCCCGCCGATCACCACCGTGCCGGAGTCGAGTGCCTCCAGGCCGGCGATGGAGCGCAGCAGTGTCGACTTGCCGGAACCACTCGGACCGAGGAGCGCAGTGAGCGAACCCGAGGGGATGTCGATGGTCACGTCGTCGAGGGCAGCGAACGATCCGTAGTTCTTGCGCGCGCCGGTCACGGTAATCATGTGGTGCTCCTCTTACGGTCGAGCAGAGTCATCAGAAGCAGGCTGAGTACGGCAATGCCCATCAGCAGGGTGGCCGCCGAATATGCCCCGAAGGTGTTGTGGTCGTCGATGTACCGCGAATGCACCAGCAGTGTCAGGGTCTGCGAGACTCCGGGGAACCCGGACGACACCATGATGACGGCGCCGAACTCGCCCAACGAGCGGGCGATGGTGAGAATTACCCCGTACGTCAGACCCCACCGGATGGCGGGGAGGGTGATCAACCAGAAGGTCTGCCACTTGTTTGCCCCGAGCGTCGCGGCCGCCTGCTCCTGTTCTTCCCCGATCTCGTGCAGCACGGGCTCCACCTCGCGCACCACGAACGGAAGCGTCACGAACAACGTGGCGATCACCATTCCCGGCAGTCCGAAGATGACCTTGAACCCGAGCGATTCCACTCCCCCGAACCAGCCGTTGGTACCCCACAGCAGGATCAGCGACACACCCACGACGATCGGGGACACGGCGAACGGCAGATCCACCACGGCTTGCACCAGACCACGACCCGGGAATCGTCCCCGTACGAGAGCGAGGGCGGTCACGATTCCGAACACCACGTTGATCGGCACGACGATGGCGACGATCAGCATCGACAGGTTGAGCGCCGAGATTGCCGCCGGGGTCGAGATGGAGTCGATGAACGCACCGATGCCACGCTCGAACGTTCGGTAGAGAATGACCGCGATCGGCACGACGAGAAGGCCGAACAGGTAGAGCAGCGCGACGGTGCGCAGAGTGATGCGGGTGGGTCCCGACAGTTTCATTCCGCCTGCTCCTCACGACGCTGGCCACGACTCGCGAGAAGCCGCAGAACGAACAACGTCACGAACGCGATGGCCAGAAGTGCCACCGACACGGCCGCCGCAGCGGCAGGCCGATCGATTTCGATCTGTTGTTGAATGTACTGCGATGCCATCTGGGTCTCACGCGGAATGTTTCCGCCGATGAGGACCACCGACCCGTATTCGCCGATCGCACGGGCGAACGCCAGCCCTGCACCGCTGATGATCGCAGGCATGAGGGTCGGGACGACGACTCGCCGGAAGATCGTCACATTATCTGCACCGAGCGACGCCGCAGCTTCTTCCACTTCCCGGTCCACCTCGATGAGTACCGGCTGCACCGAACGCACCACGAAGGGCAGCGTCACGAATGCGAGTGCCACGATCAGTCCGGGTTGCGTCGCGTTGAGGTAGATGTGAATGGGACTTTCCGGCCCGTAGAGGGCCAGCAGGACGATGCTGGCCACGATCGTCGGGAGTGCGAACGGGAGATCGATCAGCGCATTGACGATCCGTTTGCCCGGAAACTCGTCGCGGACGAGCACCCACGCGATCAGCGTGCCCATCACCACGTTGATCACCGCCACCACGACCGACACCATGATGGTGACCCGCAGGGAGGCCAACGCGACCGGACTGGTGATGGCGTCGACGAAGCCGCTGATGCCGTCACCGAACGACGCCACGGTCAGGGCGGCGAGGGGAAGCACCACGATGATGCTCAGCCACAGGGTCGCGACACCGATACCCAACGGTCCGACCGCGCCGGTGACCTGAACGAGTTTCTTACGGGTGCGGCGATCGGGCGGGGACGGCACCGTGGTGCCGGTGCCGACCGCCGTCGTCGTTGGTGCGTCGCTCATGTCGGTGTTACCTGGTTGCGTTGTCGTAGATCACGGCGATCGACCCGGTGTCCTTGGCGAACAACTCGGGGTCGACCTTCGACCAGCCGCCGAGGTCGGCGATGGTCCACAACTTCGCCGGCTGGGGGAACTTGTCGGCGAACTCCGTCGCCACGGCCGGGTCGACCGGACGGAACCCGGCCTCCGCCCACAGCTTCTGCCCCTCGGGGGTGTAGAGGAAGTCCTTGAACGCGTTGGCCTTGTCGAGGTGCTTGCTGTTGGACAGCACGGCGACCGGATTTTCGATCTTGAAGGTGGTCGGCGGGGTCACATGCTCGACCGGATCACCGTTGCTCTCCATGAACAGCGCCTCGTTCTCGTAGCTCAGCAGCACGTCACCGGTGCCCTGCAGGAACGCCTCCGACGCCTCACGGCCCGACTTCGGCTGAATTTTCACGTGGTCGTTGACCAGCGAGGTGATGTAGGCGAGACCGGCGTTCGGATCCTGGCCGCCGTTGCTCTTCGCGGCATACGGTGCGAGCAGATTCCACTTCGCCGATCCGGAGCTGAACGGGTTGGGCGTGACCACCTCGACGTCGGGGCTCAGAAGGTCGTCCCAGTCCCGGATGTTCTTCGGGTTGCCCTCACGGACGACGATCGTGACCACCGAACCGAAGGGGATTCCGTTGTAGGCATCCTGGTTCCACGTCTTGTCGACCAGTCCCGCGTCGACGAGACGAGTGACGTCGGGCTCGACCGAGAAGTTGACGAAATCGGCTTCGGCACCGTCCTTGACCTTGCGGGACTGGTCACCGGACGCGCCATACGACGGCTGGAACGCGACGTTCGTGCCTTCTTCGGTGGCGTTGAACGCGGGGATCAGCTTGTCGTAGCCGGGCTTGGGCACCGCGTACGCGAAGAGGTTGATGGTGCCGGCACTGCCGTCTGCACCCACCGCGTCGCTGCCGGCGGTGTCGCTCGCGCCGCCGCTGCACGCGGTCAGTGCCACAGCTCCGAGTGTCACGAGGGCCGTGAGAAGACTACGAGAACGGCGTTTCATGGAGAAACCTTCCTGGGAACTGTTTACAGAGGAGTAGTGCGAAACGAGAAGAGGGGGGACGCGCCCATCGGCACCTGCAGGAACGCAACGGAAAGAGCGATGCGCCATCGGCGGCGGAACTGCTCGATGCGGGAAATGCCGACTGCTGGGTGCGAGGTGAGAATCAACAACAGTCGATGTCGGCGACTGCAAGCATGCCGACAGCGATCAACGCCAATTCATGGCGGACCTGGTGTACAGCGGCTTCAGACACGCCGTGGACTGTAGCAGAGGCTGAACCAGCCTCTCGAATCGAACCGAGCTATCGGGTGAGCAGCCAGGCGACGACAACGAGAACGATGAGCGCGAGCAAGGCGAGTGTGACGCGGGAGCGCGGCATCAGGGTTCCTCCACTGTGGGAACATCCCGCCTGAGCAGGACGAAGACTGCGGCCAGTGCTCGATCGAGCAGCCACGCGACGCCGCGGCACACCGGCACCATGACCAGCAGCACGAGTGCGACTTGAGGAACGAAGGGAAGGCCGGCGATCCACAGCTCGAAGCCGTCCCACCAACCCGCCATCAATTCCACCGCACCACCCTATCGCCCGCCGATGTCGGGAGGCCGCACAGGTGGACGGCGCGACGCAGGCGGTCGATGATGTCCAGATGGTGTCCACCGAGAACCAGAAGCTTCCGTTCGGGCCGACGACCCCTGGTAAGACCGCATCCGGCGGGCACCATCGGCACGACACGTTTCCGCCGATCGACGACTACGCGTTCCTCTCGGACTGTGAAACCACGTGCCTGATCGCCCGCAACGGGGCCGTCGAATGGATGTGCATCCCACGTCCCGACTCCCCCAGCGTCTTCGGCGCGATTCTCGACCGCAGCGCCGGCCACTTCCGCATCGGTCCGTACGGGCAGAACGTGCCGGCGGCCCGCCGCTACTTGCCGGGCGGGCTCATCGTCGAGACCACCTGGCAAACCGAGACGGGGTGGCTGATCGTGCGTGACGCGCTGGTGCTCGGCCCGTGGCACAACACCGAGCAACGCTCCCGTTCGCATCGGCGCACACCCACCGACTGGGACGCCGAGCATGTTCTACTGCGAACGGTCAAGTGCGTCAACGGAACGGTCGAATTCGAGATGAGCTGCGAACCTGCCTTCGACTATCACCGTGGCACAGCGCACTGGGAGTACACGGGCAAGGTGTACGAGGAGGCCACGGCCACCTGCAACGCGAGCGGCCCGGGTGATCATCCGGTGCTGCGGCTCACCACCAATCTGAAGATCGGCCTCGAGGGCCGCGAGGCCAGGGCCCGAACCCGCATGGTCGAGGGCGACAACGTGTTCGTCGCGCTGTCCTGGTCGCACCTGCCCGCACCCCAGACGTTCGACGAGGCCGCCCAGAAGATGTGGCACACCGCGAAGTGCTGGCGCGAATGGATCACCATCGGCCGTTTCCCCGACCACAAGTGGCGCGGTTACCTTCAGCGCAGTGCGCTCGCATTGAAGGGTTTGACGTACGCGCCCACGGGTGCCCTTCTGGCCGCGTCCACGACCTCCTTGCCGGAAACACCTGGCGGCGAGCGCAACTGGGACTATCGCTACGCGTGGGTTCGCGATTCGACCTTCGCGTTGTGGGGTCTGTACAGTCTCGGGCTCGACCGTGAAGCCAACGATTTCTTCTCGTTCATCTATGACGTTTCTGCCTCCGAGGACGGCCACCATCATCCGCTCCAGGTCATGTACGGCGTCGGGGGCGAGCAGACCCTCGAAGAGGCCGAACTGCATCACCTGTCCGGGTACGGCGGGGCGAAGCCGGTGCGCATCGGCAACGGTGCGTACAACCAGAATCAGCACGACATCTGGGGAACGATCCTCGACTCGGTGTATCTGCACGTGAAGTCGCGGGAGCGGGTTCCCGAAACGTTGTGGCCGATGCTCAAACGTCAGGTGGAGGAAGCGGTCAAGCATTGGCGGCACCCGGACCGCGGCATCTGGGAGGTGCGCGGCGAACCACAGCACTTCACCTCGTCGAAAATCATGTGCTGGGTCGCCCTCGACCGCGGCGCCAAACTCGCCGAGCAGCAGGGTGAGGCGAGTTACGCACAGCAGTGGTCGGACCTGGCCGACGAGATCAAGGAGGACATCCTCGAGCACGGGGTGGATCGTCGCGGTGTCTTCACTCAGCGCTACGGCAGCGACGACCTCGACGCCTCACTGCTCCTTGCCCCGCTACTGCGGTTCCTTCCAGCGGACGATCCGCGTATCCGCGCCACGGTCCTCGCCATCGCCGACGAACTGACCGAGGGCGGCCTGGTCCTGCGCTATCAGGTCGAGACCACCGACGACGGACTCGAGGGCAAGGAGGGCACGTTCACGATCTGTTCCTTCTGGCTGGTCTCGGCGCTCGTCGAGATCGGTGAGCTCGACCGCGCCAAGGATTTGTGCAACCGGCTGCTGGGCTTCGCGAGTCCACTGAAGTTGTACGCGGAGGAAATCGACCCGGCGTCGGGACGACATCTGGGCAACTTCCCGCAGGCGTTCACCCACCTGGCTTTGATCAACGCAGTGGTCCACGTCATCCGCGCCGAAGAGGCCGCCGCGGGCGGCTTCCAACCTGCGCATCAGACCGTCTGATCAGGTGGCCACTGCCTCGAGCTGGGGCATGATCCGGTTCAGGGAATACACCAGTGAGCGGCTCGACGGCGTGTTGAATCCCACCACGGTCGCGTAGTCCTGGGCCGCGAGCCCACCGCCACGCACCGACGGAAGCTCGGCGAATCCTGGCAGTGCCATCAGGTCCTCGCGCGTGCCGCCGTTGGGCAATATGACGACGAGATCGGCGTCCAGGGCGTCGACCCTCTCCGGGCTCAGCATCAGCCGACCGCCCGTGGCACCCGCCTCCTCGACGAGATCCGGCGGCAATGTCAGTCCCAGCCGGCGAAAGACGGTACTCGCGCCGTCGTCAGGATCGGCCACCACCACCAATTGATCGGTGGCGAACATGAATTGGGAGAGGACAGCCGTCTTGCCCGCGAGGCCGGGCAGTCGCTCGGTCAGGCCATTCACGAATCCGTCGGTCTTCGCGACGATCTCGGCTGCCTGCCCCTCCTTACCGAGCAGTCGACCGAGCGTCTCGACTTGCAATTCCCACGGGTCGACCTGTTCATCGCCGATCGCCGCAACGGTAGGTGCGATGCCGGAGATTCGATCGAAGTCGTCTTGATCCGTGATGGCGAACGAACCGAGGATCAGGTCGGGATTCATGGCGGCGATTTCTTCGGCAGGCAACGGCGCACCCGACTGAGTCACCGACGCTCGGTCCAGTTCGACCGCCGCCTCGGCAACATCGGATTCCCAGGGATAAAGTCCCCGCTCGTCCCCCATCGGACCAGCTGAGAGATACCCCACCGGCTGGACGCCGAATTCCAACAACGCGTCGAGCCATTGGCTGCTCGTCGCGACGATCCGGGTCGGTGTGCCCTCCACGGTCGTCGTGCCGAAGCGATGTTCGACCGTGATCTGCCGCACGGCTGCCTCGTCGGAACGAGCGTCGACGCTGCAGCCGGCACCGGCGAACATCACCGACAACACGAGCGCGATGACCAGACCTCCACGCACAGCGCACCCCTCTCGATAAGCCAAGGCTAACCTTGGCATATCGGACGACTCGGCGCTACACCTTCGTTGCCGTCACTTCGCGAAACGCGTCAGCAGTCGCTCCGCGTCGGCGGCGATCCGGCGGACCACCGCTCCCGCCGGCTGCTCGGAAGTGACCAACCCGGCCGCTTCGCCCGCGTACACGACCCCGAGGTCTGGATTCGCGGGGTCGTACGCCGTGGCGAGTTCGCTCTCTGCGGCGCCGGCGTCGTGCCACTTGCCGGTGAAGTCGTTGCGCAGCGCCCGGCCACCCCACCGCGAAGGCCACGGCTGGCTGCGGGCCTGGTCGAACACCGAGGTGTAGACGGTGTCGGCGCTGCCCGCGGCGATCAGTTTGCTCCGCGCATACTCCGGGCCGATGGTCTCCGGGCTCGCGAGCAGGACGGTCCCGATCATCGCGCCCTCGGCGCCGGCGGCAATCACCGCGGCAAGGCCGCGGCCGGTCGCGATTCCTCCTGCGGCGAGCACGGGCAACGACGTGGCCTCGAGGATCTCCTGCAGCAGGGGCAGCGTCCCGATTCGACCGGTGTGACCACCGGCTTCACCGCCCTGGGCGATGACGACGTCCACGCCGGCAGCTTCCACCACGCGAAGGTCCTCGACGGTGTTGACCTGCGACACCACGAGCGCACCGATGTCGTGGACGCGATCCACATACGGTGCGGGGTTCCCGAACGAGAGCGAGACCACCCGCGGGTTCTGAGCCAGAGCGGCGTCGAGCAGCGCGTCATCGTCGTCGAGCGCCCAGGTCATCAGGCCGATCCCGAAGGCGTCCCCGCCGATGCTGCGCGCGATCGCCACCTCGTCCGCGATCCACTCCGGGGTGGCATAGCGGGCTGCCCCGAGCAGGCCGAGCCCGCCCGCCTTCGACACCTCGCCGACGAGAGTGCCTCCTGCCCGCCCGCCCATCGGGGCTCCGAAGATCGGCACCTCGATCCCGAGAGTCCGGGTCAGCCAGGTTTCGATTGCCACGCCGCGTACCTACTTTCGTTCGGACACCCCGGAGGGGACACCTCCGGGCGGGGCTGCGTTACTTCTTCGGCTTGTCGCCGACCGCTTCGGAGGACAACGCGGCGACGAAAGCCTCCTGGGGCACTTCCACTCGCCCAATGGTCTTCATGCGCTTCTTGCCTTCCTTCTGCTTTTCGAGCAGCTTGCGCTTACGGCTGATGTCGCCGCCGTAGCACTTGGCAAGCACGTCCTTGCGGATCGCGCGGATGTTCTCACGGGAGATGATCTTCGCGCCGATGGCCGCCTGGATGGGGACCTCGAACTGCTGGCGCGGAATGAGCTCGCGCAACTTGGACGTCATCCGTCCGCCGTAGGCGCCGGCGGCAGACCGGTGCACGATCGACGAGAACGCGTCGACGGCCTCGCCCTGGAGCAGGATGTCGACCTTTACCAAATCCGCTTGCTGTTCGCCGGACTCTTCGTAGTCGAGGCTCGCATACCCCTTGGTGCGGGACTTCAGCGCGTCGAAGAAGTCGAACATGATCTCGCCCATGGGCATTTCGTAGCGCAGCTCGACTCGGGTCTCCGACAGATAATCCATGCCGCCGAGTTCACCGCGCCGGTTCTGACACAGCTCCATGATCGCCCCGATGAATTCGCTGGGCGCGATGACGGTGCACTTCACCATCGGCTCGTACACCTCGCGGATCTTGCCCTCCGGCCAGTAGGACGGGTTGGTGACGACGTGCTCGGCGCCGTCCTCCATCACCACGCGGTACACCACGTTGGGTGACGTGGAGATGAGTTCGAGGCCGAACTCGCGCTCGAGGCGGTCGCGGGTGATCTCCATGTGCAGCAGTCCGAGGAACCCGCACCGGAAACCGAATCCGAGCGCCACCGACGTCTCCGGCTCGTAAGCGAGTGCGGCGTCGTTCAGGCGCAGCTTGTCCAGAGCGTCGCGCAGCACCGGGTAGTCGGAGCCGTCGAGGGGATACAGACCCGAATAGACCATCGGCTTGGGGTCGCGGTAGCCGACGAGCGGTTCCGTGGCGCCGCCACGGGCTGCGGTGACGGTGTCGCCGACGCGCGACTGCCGCACGTCCTTCACACCGGTGATGAGGTAGCCCACCTCGCCGACACCCAGTCCGATGCTGGCCTTCGGCTCCGGCGAGATGATGCCGACCTCGATGAGGTCATGGGTGGTGCCGGTCGACATCATGGTGATCTTCTCGCGCGGGGAGATCCGCCCGTCGACCACGCGGACGTAGGTGACGACACCGCGGTAGGCGTCGTACACGGAGTCGAAGATCATCGCGCGCGCCGGTCCGTCGGCGTCGCCGACCGGCGCCGGGATCTGCTTCACGACCTCGTCGAGAAGTTCCTTGACGCCCACACCGGTCTTGCCGGACACGCGCAGCACGTCGCCCGGCTCGCAGCCGGTGATGTGCGCGATTTCCTCGGCGTAGCGGTCTGGATCGGCGGCAGGCAGATCGATCTTGTTGAGCACCGGGATGATGGTGAGGTCCTTCTCCATCGCCAGATACAGGTTGGCCAGTGTCTGAGCCTCGATGCCCTGAGCGGCGTCGACCAGCAGCACCGCGCCTTCGCACGCCTCGAGGGCACGCGAGACCTCGTACGTGAAGTCGACGTGCCCGGGCGTGTCGATGAGGTGCATGACGAATTCCTCGTCACCTACCTTCCACGGCAACCGGACGTTCTGCGCCTTGATCGTGATGCCGCGTTCGCGCTCGATGTCCATGCGGTCGAGGTACTGGGCCCGCATCTGCCGTTCTTCGACCACGCCGGTGAGCTGAAGCATGCGGTCGGCCAGCGTCGACTTGCCGTGATCGATGTGCGCGATGATGCAGAAATTCCGGATCTGTGCGGGATCCGTGAACGTCTTGTCGGCGAAGCTGCTGATGGGGGACCCCTTACCTGGACCGGCACCGGCCCGGTTCCGGGCCACTGTCACCTGTCAGGATATCCAAGCCACCGGACTCCGGCTGCTGCGGCATACACGCACTAAGCTCGACGGCCATGGCGAGCACGTGGAGCAGCATCGGGAAGACACTGGCCAAACTGGCGCGAGACAAGGGCCCCCAGTTGCTGCAGCAGCTGCAGAAGTCCGGCGCACTCGACCGCGCAGCCGGTGTGCTGACCGGTTCGGCGACCACCGCGCCGAAGCCGAGCGCTGGCCGCCCGGTTACCGCGAACTCCGCGCCGACGGCTCACCGCGCCCGCAGGGTGCAATACTCCCCCGACCTGGACGGGCGCGCGGACCCGGGCGAGATCGTGTGGACCTGGGTGGCGTACGAGGAAGATCCGGCACAGGGCAAGGACCGGCCCGTACTGGTCGTCGGGCGGGACGGCGCGACGCTCCTGGGCCTGATGTTGTCTTCGCAGAGCAAGCACGACGGTGACCGCGACTGGGTGGCGGTCGGCTCGGGTTCCTGGGACTCCGAGGGTCGCCCGAGCTGGGTCCGCCTCGACCGGGTGCTCGACGTGCCCGAGGAAGGGATCCGGCGCGAGGGCGCCGTCATGGAGCGGACGACGTTCGAGCTCGTGGCAAGGCGGCTGAGGGCCGATTTCAGCTGGCAGTGAGATTCGCCGGGACAGTAAGGCCGGGCACGCACCGAGGGGTGCGTGCCCGGCATTCGCCGAGGGAGCCGGCTTTCGTCAACTCTGCAGGCGGTCGTACCTGCCGAACAGCGAGCGGTAGGCCAGGGCGCCCACCGCACCGCCGATCAACGGGAAAACGAGGAACAACCACACCTGCGACAGCGCGCCGACCTGATACGGGGCCACGGCGAGACTGCGGGCGGGGTTCACCGACGTGTTGTCGATCGGAATGGACACCAGGTGGATCACCGCGAGGGTGAAGCCGATGGACACACCGGCCAGCGGTACATCCGAGATCTGGTCGGTCGAGGCCAGGACGACGAACACGAGCAAAGCGGTGAGGAGGACCTCGACGATCATCGCAGCACCGATGCCGTATCCGTTCTCCAGAATGCCGCCCAGAGGGCCTTTGATCGCCGAGGGGCTGTGCTCACCCCAGCCGTTGGCCCCGAGCCCGTCGGCCTTGCGGTCGTACGACGGCAGACTCTGCGCGACTGCGTAGATGACGAGTCCTGCGAGGAGGCCGCCGATCACCTGGGCCACGATGTACAGGCCGGCCCGGACCACCGACACTCGGCCGAGGGCCAGATGTCCGATGGTGACGGCCGGATTGACGTGACACCCGGAAATGGGACCGATGGCGTAGACGAGGAAGAGGAGCGTCAGTCCGAAAGCTAGGGCCACACCGAGATTGCCGACCTTGGCTCCGGCGAACACCGCCGTGCCCACTGCCGAGAAAACCAGCACGAAAGTGCCGATTGCCTCCGCCGAGTATTTCTTGATATCCGAGATCGGCTCGACCTCTACGTATTCCTGTGCGGTTGGAGACATTGAACCCACCTTCGTCGGAATGGATCGTTAGTCCTTGCTTTCCACAGTTCTGCGCCGGACTTTACGCCAGGCGTGTGATCTCCACGACGACTTCGAGATCTGTTGCCTGCCCTCCCGAGAAAATTCCCTTGAGCGGCGGGACGTCGGCGTAGTCGCGCCCGACACCCACCGACACGTGCTGCTCGTTGACGGCCACAGCGTTGGTGGGGTCGTACCCCCACCACGCGCCGGTCCATGCCTCCACCCAGGCGTGGCTCTCCCCCGCAATCGTGTCGTCCAGTGCCGCATCCGCTTTCGGGTGCAGATATCCCGACACGTACCGGCTGGGAATCCCCATGCTCCGTAACAGGACGAGCGTCAGGTGGGCGTAATCCTGGCATACGCCTTCCCGTTCGGTCCAGGCCTCGACTGCCGACGTGTGCACGCCCGTGGTCCCGGGAACGTACGCCATTTCCGCGTGCACCCAGTCCGCTGCGGCCACAACGGCTTCCTCGGGCGTACACCCCTTCCGGAGGTCGCGAGCGATCGCGTCGAGCTTCCGGTTGCGGGGCGCGTACTGGGTGTTACTGAGCTGCTCGTTGAACCGGTCCGTCACCGCCGGCCCCGCCAGTTCGTCCCAATCCACCGACTCCTCGGGAGGTGAGAACGGTTCCGTCTCCACGACCGACAGCCCTGTGACCTCGAGTTCCCGATGCGGCGCGTGCAGATCGAAGGCGGTGACCGCGGTACCCCAGTAGTCGGTGTAGCGATACGAACGGGTGGCCGGTGTGGTCTCCACTCGGTTGAGAATCACCGTCTGCCTGCTGTCGCCGCGGGGCGTGAGCCGCGCCTCGTTGTATGAAGACGTCACCGGCGCGTCGTAGGCATAACCGGTGGTGTGCACCACCCTCATTCGCCAGCTCACAACTCTCCCTCCACGACGGCTTCTGCGCCGACGGCCCGTGCATCGGTCCACGCCACCCACGGCGCGGCGTGAAAATACTGCAGTGCGATCGCTTCTCCGAGCTCACGGCAGGTGTCCTGCAAGCCCACCAACCGGTCCTGGAGGTCCTCGAGGAGAACACCGGGAGGCAGGAACTCGAGTTCGCTCCGCGCCCGTCCCAGCAGACGCTGCGCCTCGGCGCGCGGTCCCACCCGGCTGTCGGGTTGATGGTCGAGTTCCGCGAGACATTGTTCCGCCTGCCGGATGGCATGGAACACCGACCGCGGGAACAAGCGGTCGAGGAGGATGAACTCGACGACGCGGTTGGCGTCGAGCGCGCCGCGGTAGGTGCGCAGGTACGTGTCGTGAGCGCCCGCCGAACGCAGAACCGTCACCCACGCCGGCGACGACGGTCGGTCGCCCGCGCGGGACAGCAGCATTCGCGCCAGCATGTCGACACGTTCGATCGAGCGGCCGAGCAGCAGGAAGCGGTAGCCGTCGTCACGACTCATCGTCGAGTCGGCGAGACCGGCGAACATCGCCGCGCGCTCCTCGACGTAGCGGAAGAACTCGTGCGGCCCAAGCCGTTTGGCTGCGCGTTCGCGTTCCGCGAGACCGTTGTACGTGGCGTTGAGGCACTCCCACATCTCACTCGACGTGACCTCGCGGGCGCCTCGGGCGTTCTCGCGTGCGCTGGCGAGCGAGTCGATGATGGAGCCGACCTGATTGCGACTGAAGGCGACGAGTTCGGTGACCGAGCGCACGTCGAGTTCCGTACTCGGAGCAGGGATTCCGAGAACCCGCAGGAGCAGCCGGGACGTCCGGTCCGGATTCACCGACGCATCGTCGAGCAGTTGATGCACCGCGACGTCGAGAATCCGTGCCATGTCGTCGGCACGCTCGACGTACCGGCCGATCCAGTACAGCGATTCCGCGTTTCTCGCCAGCATCAGCCCTCACCTCCACACTTCTGCTTCTGCTGCTGCTGTTGCTGCTGTTGTTGCTGTTGCTGTTGCTGTTGCTGTTGCGACGTACTGAGTTCGGGACCCTGCTCGGCTTCTGCGGTCTGCGCAGGTTCGGTGACGAGTTCCTCGCCCGCGAGTTCCTGTTCCTCATCCGAGGTTCGGCTGGCAAGCACCCAAGTGTCCTTGCTGCCACCACCCTGACTGGAATTGACCACGAGAGAACCCTCGGGCAGGGCAACCCGGGTCAGTCCCCCTGGCAGCACCCACACGTCCTCGCCGTCGTTCACCGCGAACGGGCGCAGGTCGACGTGCCGGGGCACGAGGTCGTCACCGATCTTGGTCGGCACCGTGGACAACTGGACCAGCGGCTGGGCGATCCATCCCCGCGGGTCTGCCCTGATTTTCCGGGTGATCGTGTTGAGTTCCTTGGGTGAGGCGTCGGGACCGAAGACGATGCCGTAGCCACCCGAGCCTTCCACCGGTTTGATGACCAGTTCGTCCACGCGGTCGAGCACCTGCTCGCACTCGTCGTCGAGCCAGCACCGGAACGTGTCGACGTTCGCGAGCAGCGGTTTCTCACCGAGGTAGTAGTCGATGATCTGCGGCACATAGGTGTAGACCAGCTTGTCGTCGGCGACACCGTTTCCGACGGCACTCGAGATGACGACGTTGCCGGCCCGCGCGGCGTTGAGAACACCGGCCACACCCAATACCGAATCCGGCCGGAAATGCATCGGGTCGAGGTAGTCGTCGTCGATGCGGCGGTAGATGACGTCCACCTGGCGCTCACCCTCGGTGGTGCGCATGTAGACCATGTTGTCGCGGCAGAAGAGGTCGCGGCCCTCGACGAGTTCCACCCCCATCTGGCGCGCGAGCAGTGAATGCTCGAAATAGGCAGAGTTCGCGACACCGGGAGTGAGCACCACCACGGTCGGGTCGGCCTCGTTGAGCGCGGCGGACGCCCGCAGCGCGCGCAGCAGATGCGTGGAGTAGTCGCCGACCGAACGCACGCGGTGGGACATGAACAGGTCGGGGAAGACGCGCGCCATGGTGCGGCGATTCTCCATCACATAGGACACTCCCGACGGCGACCGCAGGTTGTCCTCGAGTACGCGGAACACCCCGTTCTCGTCACGAACGAGGTCGATACCGGCCACGTGAATGCGCACACCGTTGGGTGGAACGATGCCCGACGCCTCCCGGTGGAAGTGCTCACACGAGGTGACCAATCGTTTCGGGAGGACGTGATCGCGCAGGATGCGCTGCTCCCCGTAGACGTCGTGGAGGAACATCTCCAGCGCTTTCACGCGCTGCTTGATCCCTTTCTCGAGGCGCGTCCACTCCGCGGCGGCGATCACCCGGGGGACGAGATCGAGCGGAAACGGCCGTTCCTGACCGGAGAGGGAGAATGTCACGCCCTGGTCGATGAAGGCCCTGCCCAGCGCCTCGGAGCGGGCGGCGAGATCGGCGCTGTCGGCCGGCTCGAGGGCCTTGAAGACACCCTTGTAGGGCGGCCGGACACTGCCGTCACGGTCGAACATCTCGTCGAACGCCGGCCCGTACCCGCCCACGTCGACATAGCCGTCGAACACGTGCGCGGCCCGCGCCGGCTTGCGTGATCGGGTCGTCACAGAGGCTCGCGACTGAGCTGCTGACGCTTTCACGCCCTTCTGTCTGCTGTCGCCCGAGATGGGAGCCGTCGCCTTCGTGCTTCCCTGCGACTTCGTTACTGTTGACGACTTCGATGCTGGGGGCGTCATCCCAGACATGCTGCTACATGTACACCCGTTCAGCAGCGCAGCCGCCCTGTCCCCGGCGCGTCCGGGGTCCGGTTTGAGATCGGACCCCGATCACTGGTAATCTCGCCTGTCGGTGCATAAGTGTGCGCCCACAGCTTTCTAGACCGTATCCAGCTTAAGACGACAGGATTTTACGCGTGGCCAACATCAAGTCCCAGGTGAAGCGGATCCGTACCAACGAGGCGGCCCGACTCCGTAACCAGTCGGTGAAGTCCTCGCTGCGCACGGCCATCCGCTCGTTCCGCGAGGCTGCGGCGGCCGGTGACAAGGACAAGGCCAACGAGCTCCTCGTCGCCACCAGCCGCAAGCTCGACAAGGCGTCCAGCAAGGGCGTCATTCACGCCAACCAGGCTGCCAACAAGAAGTCTGCTCTCGCGCAGGCTCTCAACAAGATCTGACGACACCTTCGTCGTAGCTCTCCAACAGCCGCTCGGTCCTTGGATCGAGCGGCTGTTGTCGTGCGCCGATCAGAGCTGCCGTAGCAGCGATACGCGTCCGACCGCGCTCTCGACGGCATAGTCCGCGTCCGCAGCGGCACCTTTCACGTCTGCGTTGAGAGCGGCGACGATACGCAACGCTTCGCCGACGGACGCCGGAGTCCACCCTTTGGCGATAGCCTGCACCTTCTTGATCTTCCAGGGCGGCATGCCCAGCTCGGACGCCATCCGAAACGGATCCCCCCTGCCTGCGGGCGCCACGCGCGCAATCGAGTGCACCGCGTCGGCGAGCGCGTCCGCGAGCAGCACGTGCGGTACCCCACGCAGCATGGCCCATCGCAGCGCTTCCCTGGCACCCGCCGTGTCCCCGGCCACAGCCTTGTCCGCAACATCGAACCCGGTCACCTCGGCCTTGCCCGAGTAGTACCGCTGAACGGCAGCCACGTCGATCTTCCCGCCGGTGTCAGCTGTGAGCTGTGAGCAGGCGGCCGCAAGTTCTCGCAGATTCGAGCCCACACCCTCGAACACGGTCTGCACCACTTCCGGTGACACCCGGACGCCGAGCGTTCGGAACTCGCCGCGGATGAAGCCGATGATGTCACCGGACTTCAACTTGGCGCACTGGTGAGTGACCGCGCCGAGTTTCTCGAGGGAGCCGGTCATCGCCTTCGCACGCCCACCGCCGGAGTGCAGAACCACGAGTACGACACCTGGCGGCGGGTCTGCTGCGGCGTCGAGAATGAGCGCGACCGCATCCTTACCCGCCTCCGCGGCGGACTCGAGCACCACCACCCGGTCTTCCGCGAACAGGGACGGACTCAGCAGCTCGGCCAGTTCTGCTGCACCGGCATCACCGGCCCGCAGCCGGTTGACGGGCAGTTCAGCACCCTGCGCGACGGCAGCAGTGGCCCGGACCTGGGCGACCACGGTCGACACCGCGCGTTCGACGAGGAATTCCTCGTCGCCGAGGACCAGGTGAAGTTGTTCGAGCTGGGTTGGGGTGCTCACGCGACAATCGTGCCACGGGCGGCGGACACGGACGGCGACCCCGGCGCCTATCGGACGGACGCGACCTCAACTGATCACCTCTCGCGTCAGGAATGCCAGCACGTCGGCCAGCGAGCCGCGCCGTTCGAACTCGGCGCGTTGCTGCTCTGCGCCCGTTCCGTCACGGAGCATCGAATCGAGTCCGGCTTCGAGGAAGCCCCGATCCTCCGCGCCGAGGACGTCACTCACCGTGTCGTGCAGCAATTCGAGTTGCCGCCGGATCGCCAGAGGCCGGGCCGAAACCGGACTCGTACATTCCCCGTCGAGCCCTTCTCGGGCTGCCCGCCACTGCTCCGCACGTAAGAGTTCGATCCGCGGTGAGTCGACGGACACCCCGTCGTCGATGTACCGCAACGCCCGCGCGACCAGCCCCTTCACCGCAATGGCGTACACGGACGCGTGCGCGGCGGTCATGGCGACGTCCGCGATCCGAATCTCGATGGTCGGCTGCGCGTCGGACAGTCGAACGTGCCAATAGATCATGCCGCGGTCGAGAGCAGCGCCGCTGGCGATCATCGCGGTCACGGTGTCCTCGTACTCCTCGGCGGAGTCGAAACGCGGCGGCGGGCCCGCGGATGGCCAGCGCGACCACAGGATGTGACGCCAGCTGTGGTAGCCGGTGTCCTGCCCGCTGTGGAAGGGCGAGTTCGCGGCCAGCGCGAGGACGACGGGCAGCCATCCTCGGATGTAGTTGCTCACCTGTACACCGATCTGACGGTTCGGTATCCCCACGTGAACATGGCAGCCACACGTAGTGACCGAATCGACGATCGGCCCGAAACGACGAGCCATCTTCTGGTAGCGCGGTGTCGGCGTGATGGCAGCGGGACCTTCCTCGACCATCAGCGGGGTGCCACTGGGCAGGAGCAGGAGATCGCGGTCCGCGGCAACCTTCACCAGACTGCTACGCAGAGTGCGCAATTGCTCGTGCACCTCTTCACCGGTGGAACACACACCGGTCGCCGTTTCGATCTGGGGCCGGGACAGTTCCCGCTGCAGTCCCTGGATTTCCTCACCGGCTTCCGCCACCACATCGGGTCCCGCGTCGGAGAGATGCCCCGAGGAGTCGACCAGGAAAAACTCCTCCTCGACGCCGACGGTGAGGTTTCGAACCGATTCCCTTGCTGCATCGCCCATCCGAGAGGTATCCCCCGATCGGTCGATACGAAACCGGAGCACCCGCTCACGTGAAGCCGATCACCTCTTCACCCCACGCACGGCGAAGATCCCGATCGGGGTCCCCCACCACCGCATCCGCCTTGCCGATCAACAGCGTGGCGCGGTCCGTCTCGTCGTACCGTGGCCAGGGCGTTTCGGTTTCCCCGCCGTCCGGGCTGCCCGCCGACGCGAAGGACAGCCACCGCCGCTGAATCCGATCGGATACGTGAGCGGCGGTCCGGCGGCCACCGAGCTTGAAGGTGGGGTCCCGGGGGACGACACCGAAGTTCCCGAACACATAGGGCACTTCCGTCCCGTGGGTCGCACCGATTCGCGCCGCCCGGAGAAAAGGCGTGGCGTAATCGAACCGATACAACCACGTGGGTGCGACGCGACTGTGGGCCTCGGCGATCCACAAAGTGGGCATCCGGAAAGCAGCGTCCCGCGAGATCTCCATTGCGGACCGCCTCTTCGGGTAATCGGGGTATGCCGCCTCCACCTGCTGCTCTTCGTCCACCGGCAGGTCGGGGTTGTCGGCCGCGATCGCCACGAACATCTGGTGGACGGCGTCCGGGGTGATGGGCATGAGCGGAGACTTCATCAGCCGGAACATCGACGCCTCGTCCCTGTTGGTGCCGATCAGCAGCGGCACCTTGTGCGCGAGGCCGTGACGGAACGCGGCCACCGGGTAGTGCGGTACCACGTCACCGTCCACCGTGGGCGCAACCGCCAGCGTGCCGGGGACGCGAGCAGGCACCTGCTGCACGAGTTCCACGCAGGCCGCAGTCAACACGTCGACGGGAAGATCGCGGAGACGCCCCACCTCGGCGGGAGCCAGGCCGACCAGTTCGAGGAACGACTCGGCAATGGACGCCGCGCGCTCGCTGCCGTAGACCGAGGTCGCGGGTGAACTTTCGGCGATCGCCCGGTGGAAGAGTCCCTCCGCGGCGGGCGACGTCATCAGCGTGGTCACCGCGCCGCCCCCCGCGGACTCGCCGAACAGTGTCACATCGGCCGGGTCGCCACCGAACGCGGCGATGTTCGCTCGCACCCAGTTCAGCGCCTCGATCTGATCGCGGAGACCGAGGTTCGTATCGAAAGGCTGCTCTGCCGTCGAGAACGACGAGAAGTCCAGGAAACCGAGAGCACCCAGTCGATAATTGATCGTGACCACCACGACGTCGCCGCGCTCCACCAGATGGCAGGCATCGAACATCCGCTGCGCCGAGGACCCGAGGTAGTAGGCACCACCATGAATCCACACCATGACGGGGCGTGGTCGATGCTGCGGACCTTCGGGGGCCCAGACGTTCAGTGACAGGCAATCCTCGTCGACCGTGAGGCCGGGGTCGATGGGCAGCGGCCCGTGCTCGTTCTGCGGTGCTATCGGCCCGAACACCGAGCAGTCGCGCACGCCCTCCCACGCCGCAGCAGCCTGTGGGGCGCGGAAGCGCAGGTCGCCGATCGGTGGAGCCGCATAGGGTATCCCCTTCCACACCAGTGCGCCGGCGAGGCGCACGCCTCGCGCGGTTCCCTGAGCGATGGTCACGAGTGGACTATCGGTGGACGGCACCATGCCGCCATCTTCGCTGCCGACAAGGATTCACGAGTCGGTTCCAGGAATTCTTCAGGCCGGGGCCCGGCCCGACCCTCATCTGGCAGACTGGGCGTCAACACTGGGCGTGCCCGGATGTGGAGGACCCGATGCGGGACGACGAGCAGGAAGCGACTCGCTCACAGCCTGTCGACAAAGCGTCGGCATCGTTGACAGGATTGGCCGAACTGGTATACACCGGCGCGGACTTTCGGGATGTCCAGCAAGCAGTCTGCGATGTCGCCCCCATTCTCGTCGACGGCTGTTCCCACGCCAGCCTGATGCTTCACGAGAAGGGTCGATTCGTCACCGCCGCGGCCAATGACACCATCGCCGCCCGGGTGGACGAATTGGAGCGGAGCGAAAACGAAGGTCCGTGTGTCGATGCCATCGTCGAGGAGACACCGCAATTGGTACCGGACCTGACCGCCGCACACGAGTGGCCACGATTGGTGCGCCGGGTGCTCGCCGAGACCCCGGTTCGCGGTGCAGCCGGGTTCCGCCTCGTCGTCCGGCGTCGGAAGGTCGGCGCCCTCAACCTCTTCGCCGATACGCCCGGCGCGTTGACGGCAGCATCCGTCGAACAGGGGATCATGCTCGCATCGTTCGCCGCGGTAGCCCTCACCGCTGCGCATGAGCACCTCGAAGCGGAGACGTTACGGGCGGGGTTGACCAGCAATCGGGAGATAGGGAAGGCATTGGGCTTGATGATGGCGTTTCACAACATCACCGAAGACCAGGCGCTGGCGATCCTGCAGGCGACATCTCAGGAAATGAACGTCAAGATCTCGGCGCTGGCTGAGGAAATCATCGTTCACCACCACAAGAACCTGAGCTGACCGGCACCAGTTCAGCCCCCGACTTCACTCCAGCTCGGCGGACTCCGGGTTCCCGGCAATGCCCAGCATGGACAGCAGCAACCGGCAATCGTCGGCGTCCAGCGATGATGCGGCGACGACGCGCTGCGCCCGGCGAACCTGACCCGCGTCGAGGACATCGTCCACATCGAGATCTGCCTGCTCAGCTTCCGACATACCTCTCACCTCCAATGCGGATGCACTTCAGGACCATTCGCCGCAGTATTTGTCACCGGATGGTAGTCGCAGTTGCCGCGCGGCATACACACATCGCGCATTGAATCCGCAATCGGTGCGCCCTACCGAAGTGCCCGTAACGGTTCGCTCAGTTCGTTCGCGAAGAATTCGAAGAATCCATCGACGTCGGGACCCGCGTTGATCAGCGCCAGACGATCGAACCCGGCGTCGACGAACTTACCGGCCACCTCCAGATGACGCTGCACGTCAGGACCACACGCCATCCCTTCCTGGACATCCTCCGGACGTACTGTCGCCGTGGCCGCCTCGAAGTTGATCGGGTTCGGCAGCTCCGCCTGCACCTTCCATCCCGTCATACCGAAACGGAACTTGTCGTGCGCCGAGTTCACGGCCGACTCCACGTCCGGCGCCCACGCGAGCGGCACTTCACCGTACTTGGGCCCCGATCCGCCGGCGTCGGAGTACGCCCGCACCAGTTCGGCGTCGGGTTCGGTGGCGAACAACCCGTCGCCCAGTTCCGCGGCGAGCCGCGCGGCTTCCGCGCCCCCTGCCGCGACGGCAATCGTGGGCGGCACCTCGGGCAGGTCGTACACGCGGGCGTCGTCCAACGTCAGGTGCTTGCCCTCGTAGGAGTGGTAGCCACCCGACCACAGCAGTCGAATGATGTCGAGCGATTCGCGCAGCATCTCGTGCCGCACCCGCACCGACGGCCACCCACCGCCCACCACATGTTCGTTGAGACGCTCTCCCGAGCCCAGGCCGAGTGTGAAGCGCCCTTCGCTCAGCACTGCGGTGGTGGCGGCGGCCTGCGCGATGATTGCGGGGTGGTAGCGGACGAACGGGCAGGTGACACCCGTTGCCAAGCCGATGGTGCTGGTTCGGGCGGCGGCCGCGGCGAGCATCGACCACACGAATCCCGAGTGGCCGTGACTGTAGAGCCAAGGATGGTAATGATCACTCACCTCGACGAAGTCGAAACCCGCACGCTCGGCCTCCACCGCTTGGCGCACGATTTCCCGTGGATCGAACGTTTCGGCCATGAGCTTGAAACCGACCTGCATGAGGAATCCTCCTGTGTCGTCGAGTTCCGAGCAGGTTGCCCGCACGGCGGCGTACTCACACAGCGCCGGCGAGAGAGGCAGGCCACACCGGTGCCCAGAGCAGCGCGAGACCGACCGCGGCCCCGAACAGCAGCAGGCGGAATCGTCGGAAGCGCAGCGTCACCCCGATCAAGACTGTGCAGGCGAGGACGGACAGTGCGCCGACCGGCCCCGACGGGACCGGTATCGACGCCCCGGGGATCCGCGACCCGTGGTCGGCCACGGTGACGAGCCACCAGAGTGGCCACTGCGTCAGGCGTACCGTCACTTCCGCGACCGGCACCGAGGTCGCTGATACGAGGGCGGTGACGGCGCCGAGCACCGTGACGATTCCGATCACAGGCGCGACCAGGAGATTGGCCCCCACCGACACCGCGCTGACGGTCCCCGTCATTGCGGCGACGATGGGCGCGGTCACCGCGAAGGCAGCCACTGCGACGGCCACCATTTCCGCTGCCGCGCGCGGCCATCGCCGCTCGACGAGAAGGTCCACCCAGACCGGCGCGACGACGATCAACGCCGCGGTGGCCGTGACGGACAGGAGAAAACCGAAATCCACGGCCAGCGCCGGGAAGCACATCAGCAACAGGATGACACCCGCGGCGAGAGCTGGTACCGCCTGCTTTCGCCGACCGCTCATGAGAGCGAGCAACGCAACCGAGCCCATCGCCGCGGCGCGCAGCACGCTGGGCGACGGCCTCGCCACCACGACGAAAGCGGCCAGCGCGCCGGCCGCCAGAACGGCGCCGGCCCGAGGGCCTAGTCCGAGCGCCCGGACCAGGAGCAACACCGCCCCCAGGAGGATGCTGACGTTCGCGCCGGACACCGCGGTCAGGTGTGTCAGTCCGGTCGTCGTGAAATCGTCCTTCACTTCTGCCGAAAGCGACGAGGTATCCCCCACCACCAGCCCCGGTAGCAGTCCAGCCTCGTCGGGCGGCAGAACGGCGGCCGCGGCCGTGAACCGGGCGCGCAGGGTGCCCGCCCATCGCTGGTGAGGAGGTGTCGGTCCCACTTCCGAGGGTGGACCGGACACCCGGACCGTGGCCAGAGTCAGATCGCGGTGCATCGGCGGGCTCACCTGCCCTCGCAGGACCACCTCCTGTCCCGGCAGCAGACCGGACCACCCATCGGACGGGGCGAGTACGACTATCGACCCACTCGCGTGAACAGTCTCGGTGGCTTTGCGTATCTCGCGCAGATGCGCGTCGACGCGGACCCGTCGGCCGAAACTCGCGAGCTGCTGTGGGTCGTCGGCGATTTCGACCACCAACGTCACCCACGCACCGTTCGACGCCAGGTTCACCATCGGGTGCGTCTCGGCGGCCTGTACCCGCACGGCGACGGCCGTGCTACACACGCATCCGAACAGAAGAAACGCCAGTGCCGTCGTCCGATGCGCTGTCCACTGGGAGTCACCCGACCGAACACTCGCCGCGACCAGCGCGACAGCAACGAGAAACGAGCCACCCACCACGCACCACGCGGTTCGTGAACCCCACAGGATCCCGCCTCCGGTCGTTGCCCAGCAGGCCGCAGCGAAGGGAACGAGGCGGACGTCGAGCCGGTGCGACTCCCGCTCGGACCTCACACGGTGACCTGCGACCGTAGCTTCTCGAGGCGCACCGGCCCGATCCCGTCCACCTCGCCGAGTTGGGCCACGTCCGTGAACTTCCCATTGGTGGTGCGCCACGCAATGATGGCTGCCGCGGTCACCGGGCCGACGCCGGGCAAGGCATCGAGCTCGGTCTCCGTGGCCGTGTTCAGATCGACGAGCCCGCCCGTCGTTGCCTTCCCGTCCGCCGGGGCGGCGCCCGGAGTGGAGACGCCGCCCACCGCACTGGGCGCCGCTCCGGGCGCGGCCACCCCAACCACGATTTGGTCACCATCGGAAAGTCGTTGCGCCAGATTGAGAGCGAGAGTGTCTCCGCCGGTGCTCACTCCTCCCGCGGCGGCGAGTGCGTCGGCAACCCGTGAGCCAGGCGGCAGCCGCACGAGCCCGGGCGTGCTCACCAAACCGACCACGCTCACCACGATTTCGTCCACCGGCGGCGGAAGCTGCGGCCGAGCTGCCTCGGCCGGCTCCGCGGCGGGGGTGGCCTCCGAACGGACGTGCGCAAGGGGAAGGGAGGGCACGGCCTGCGCCTCCGGCTGACCGCTGCGAACACTGATCACGGCGACTGTCGCCAGAATCAGCCCCACTATGACGAGGACGGCTGCGCCTGCGCGGCCGGGGTCGACGCGCGCATCCCGCCAGCGTTCCGGAAGGGCGCGGGACCATCGCCCTTGCGCAGACCACGACGGCGCGTCCTCGGTTTCGGCGTCCTCGGCGTGCGCCAACCATCCCGGTGTGGAGGGGCCGGACGGGGCTACCGCACCCGGAGGAAGATGCGCGTCCTCCCCCGACGTGATGAACGCAAGACGGCTCCGTCCTCGCGAACGCTCTTCCCTGTTGCCCATGCAGAGAAGGTAGAACGTCGCGGCGGCCGATCAGCGAGGTTGTGGGCGAGAAAAATTGGCCTGTGGATCAGCTCGAGGTTGTGGATGAATCGGCGTCTGGATAGCCCTCGGCGGGCTCCGGGCAGAGAACGACGCCCACAGCGCCTGCCCCCACGTGGGCCCCGATCACCGAACTGAAATCAGTGACTACGAGGTCGCTGACCTGCGGAATTCGTTCTTTCAGCCGCTGCGCGACCGACTCGGCCCGGTCGGGTGCATGCATGTGATGCACAGCCACCGAGGTTCTGTCCACCCCTGCCAGCTCGACGGCGGAATCGATCATCTTCGCCATCGCCTTGGTGGAGGTCCGGGTTTTCTCCTTCAGGACGAGTCGTCCATCCACGAGATGCAGCACCGGTTTCATCGCCAGCGCGGTGCCGAGCAACGCGGCCGCAGCGCCGATCCGCCCCCCGCGGCGCAACTGATCGAGCCGGTCCACGACAATCAGGCAACGGCTGCGACCCGCTACGTCGACAGCCCGCCGGTACACCGTCTCGAGGTCGGCACCGCTCTTCGCCAACCGTGCTGCTTCCAGCACCGGGTATCCCAAACCCATTCCAGCCGACTGGGAATCGACGATGCGCACGCGACCGTCGAACTCCTGCGCCGCCTGTCGTCCGGCCTCCCAGGTTCCCGACAACTGGCGGGAGATGTGCACGGCGACCACGCCGGCGCCCTCGCTCGCTTCCCACGCCGCCGCATAGGCCTCGGACAGCTCGCCGGGCGAGGCACCCGCGGTGGTGACGCCGGCGAGGTCCTCCGGAATGACGTCGATTCCCTCGCGAAAGTCCTCGTCGCCGCTGAGAACATGAAGGGGCACGACCTGGATTGCTTGCTCCTCGACGACCTCGGGAACGAGCGAGGCCGACGAATCGGTGACAACGACAACGGGCATGGGACTACTCGGCCCTGCTCGACACCGCGTCCGCGGCAGTGATGTCTTCGCCCAGCATCGGTGCCGCTCCGGTGGCACGAAGAGCGGTCAGCATGGCCGCCGCTACCTGGGCGTGACCGTCCCAGCCCCAGTGGATTCCGTCCGGATTGCCTCGGCCACCGAAGATGTCGGCTCGCACAGCCTCCGCGAGGTCGACGAGCGGAACGTTCTTGTCCTCCGCCCACGCCGTGATGGCCACGACAGCACCCGGCCGGCCGGAATGCACCTTGCCGTAGGCCTCGCTGCGGTGGACGGACGGGAGAGTGCCGACGACGGGCAGTTCCGGTCGCATGTATTCGAGCGCCGCCCGGGAGCTTTCGAGGTACTCGACGCTCAACTTCGGGGGCAACGCGACCGGCCATCCGAGCGGAGACAGCCGCGGCTGCAACCATTGGTAGGCAGTACGCACGACCCGCCGCAGCGCGGGCGGGCGAATGTAGCGGAGCTGCTCCCGCAGCGCGGTGGGCAGCGGGGACGGCAGAGAGTCCATTCCCCCGACCGCGAACACAACAGCACCCGCCCGGGGGACGGCCGACCACACGCGGGGGTCCTGGGTCAGGGCCCACCAGACGTCACGACTGGTCCAACCGATCCGCGCAACAAGCTCCACATCCCAGTCCAGCTCGCGCGCAACGATGTTGGGCCAGATGTCGGGATGGTTGGACGGCAAGCCGCCCTTGGGCCCGTAGTAGGACAGTGAATCGGCGAGCACGAGAAGGACCGGCCGCTCTCCGGAACCGGCCTCCATGTCAGAGGACGTCACTTGCCACGCTCGCGGATGCGTTCCAGACGTCCAGGCGCCAGCTCGGCGATTCGGAGTTTCCGTGCGCACTGAGCTGAACCCAGCTGGTGTTACCGAGACCACCGAGCACCGGCCAATGACTGACAGGAAGATCGAGAAGCGCCGCGGTGAGTGCAGCAATCAATCCGCCGTGGGCGACGAGGACAACGGGCTGTTCGGCCCAATCCTCGTACTTCTCGAGGAGCTCGGCCACCACCGGCGTGCTGCGGCGCGCGACATCGACACGGCTCTCTCCGCCGGGCGGTGCCCACGTTGCGTCGCTACGCCACGCCGCGCGCGCACCCGGTGCCCGCGCGTCGACGTCGAGATGAGTCAGCCCCTGCCACTCACCGAGATGGGTTTCCCGCAGACGCTCGTCGATCTGCACCGGCAGTCCGGCGTTGTCGCCGATCTCCACCGCCGTGTCGTACGCACGCCGCAGGTCCGAGGACACGATAGAGATCGGTGAGCGACCGACGAGGACGGCGGCAGCGGCGCGGGCCTGCCTCCGGCCGAGTTCGGACAGGTCGGTGTCGAGCTGACCCTGCATGCGGTTTCCGGCGTTGTACTCGGTTTGGCCGTGCCTCAGCAGAATGAGCCGTCGCGGGGCGCGCGGAGCGTCCGTCACTGCTCGGATTCCTCACTGTTCGCGGAGCCGGGATCAGCACCGTTGGTCGCGGGGGCGTGCAGGCCGATTCCGTCGACCGGGACGGTGGGGCAGTCCTTCCAGAGCCGCTCGAGTGCGTAGAAGTTACGTTCCTCGTTGTGCTGCACGTGGATGACGACGTCCACGAAGTCCAGCAGCGCCCACCGACCCTCCCGGGTGCCTTCACGGCGCACCGGCTTGTGACCGGCCTCACGCAGACGTTCCTCGATGTTCTCGACTATCGCGTTCACCTGGCGCTCGTTGGGCGCCGACGCGATGACGAAGCAGTCGGTGATGACCAGCTGCTCGGAAACATCGAGCACCACCACATCGGAGGCCAGCTTCTCGTCGGCCGCCACTGCCGCGATGCGTGCCATCGCGATGGCTTCGGTCGTTGCGCTCACTCGATGTTCTCCAGTTCGTTGAAAAAGTGCTAGCTCTTGGTCTTGCCGGGGGCCGGTTCGGACATCGTCGTCGCACCGTCCAGGCGCTCGGCGTCCGGCGGCCGATACAGGTTCCGCTTCGAGATGTACTGGACCACACCGTCCGGCACCAGGTACCACACAGGCCGGTGCCGGCTGGCGCGCCGCCGACATTCCGTCGAGGAGATCGCCAGCGCCGGTATCTCGATCAACGTGACGGCGTCCTCCGGCAGCGCGTCGAGATGAGCGGCCAGATGTTCGGTATTGAGATCGAATCCCGGGCGCGACACTCCCACAAATTTCGCCAGTGAGAACAGTTCCTCCCAGTCCTGCCACGACAGAATACTCGCCAGGGCATCGGCACCGGTAATGAAGTACAGCTCGGCGTCGGGGTGGAAGCTGCGGAGATCGCGCAGAGTGTCGACGGTGTAGGTGACTTTCCGGCGGTCGACGTCCACCCGGCTCACCGAGAACCGTGGGTTCGACGCAGTGGCGATGACCGTCATCAGGTACCGGTCCTCCGCGGGGCTGACCACTTTCCCCTGCTTCTGCCAGGGCCTGCCGGTGGGTACGAAGATCACCTCGTCGAGGCCGAACCGGTCGGCGACTTCACTGGCGGCCACGAGGTGACCGTGGTGAATGGGGTCGAAGGTGCCGCCCATGACCCCGAGACGGCGCCGACGTGCGCCCGTTGTTCCCTGTTCCACGAGTGCCGAGCTTACGTGGTCATACCGGGAGCAACCCGGCGACCACCGAGGCGAGCTGCTGCGCGGAGCGGCACTCGTGCATGCTGATGACCTCGTTGTACACCTTGGCGGCCGAATCCCCGGAACCCCACTGTCCGCGTGGCTCGGGGTTGAGCCAGTGCGCATGCTTGGCCACCGACACCAGACGCGCCAGCGCCTCCAGATTGGGGTCGCGATAGTTGTTGCGGCCGTCCCCGAGGACGAGCAGTGAGGTGCGCGAGGTAATGCTCGAGGTGAACCGCTCCGCGAACACACCGAATGCGTTGCCGTAGTCGGAGTGCCCGTCGTAGCTGACGAGGTCGGCCTCGCGGATCATCCGCGACATCGCGTTCCCGAGGTCTGCGCCGGTGTCGAAGAATCGGGTGACTTCGTCGGTGGTGTCGATGAAAGCGAACACCCGCACCCGCGAGAACTGCTCCCGTAGCGCATGGACGAGCAGCAATGTGAAGTGGCTGAACCCCGCCACCGAACCCGACACGTCGCACATCACCACCAGTTCCGGGCGGGCGCGTCTCGGCTTGCGCTGGACGAGATCGATGGGCACTCCCCCGGTGGACATCGACTTGCGCAGGGTCCGCCGGAGATCGATCGACCCGGCGCGATGACGACTGCGGCGCACCGCGAGCCGGCTGGCCAGCAGTCTGGCGAGCGGGGTGACGTTACGTTTGAGAGCGGTCAGCTCAGAGTCCGACGCGCGCAGGAAGTCCACTTCCTCGGCCAGCCGCGGCACGCCGTACGACGCCACCCGCTCCTTGCCCAGGTTCTCGGCCGACCGCCGACGCGTCTCCTTCTCGACCATCTTGCGGAAGTCGGCGATCCGCTGCGCCGCGGTGCGTTTGGCCACCTCGGATTCGTAGCTCTCCGTCGTTCGGGCTTCGCCGTCCTGCTGATTGCCCAGGAGTCCGTCGAGGATCTTCTTCAGCAGGGTCTCGGGCGCCACGTCCCGCAACGCCTGGTAGGCGGAGAACGACGGCCCGTTCGCCGACTGGTACTGCCCGAGTTCTTCGACCATCTGCGCGGTCAGGAGTTCGGTGAGCTCGAGCGCTTCGGGCGACCCGTCGGCGAGGAGCTCGACGATCAACTCACGCAGGGCGTCGTAATCGATGTCGCCCTTCTCGGTTCGCGGAAGCCTGGTGTCGACGGCCCCGCTCGACCGATTCCCGACGGCCGCGGGGAACCACAGATCGAACAGAGCGTCGAACGTGGAGCGGTGAGTGGGACGGCGTAGCAGGGCGCACGCCAGTCCCTCTCGGAGTGCCTCGCGGTCGAGGAGGTCGAGGACGGACATGACCTGCCCGGCATCGACGGTCTCCGACGGGCCCACCATGATGCCGCGCCGCCGCAACGCCTCGACGAAGTCGACCAGGTGGCCGGGTAACCCGTGCGGCGCGGCGGGCCCCGATGTTGCCGACCGGGACGTGGGAGGACCACCTGCAGCCATGGGAACCCTCAGTTCAGTCGCAGTTCGGCAGCGGCGCGCTGCTGGTCGGATTGGTGCTTCAGAACCACGCCCAGGGTGGCCCGCACGGCGTCGTCGTCGAGGGTGTCCAACCCGAGCGCGAGGAGCGTGCGGCCCCAGTCGATCGTCTCGGCTACCGAGGGCAGTTTCTTCAACTGCATTCCGCGCAGCACCCGGATGGTCGCCACCAACTGCTCGGCGATCGCTTCCGGAAGCTCCGGGACTCGACTCGCCAGAATCTTGCGTTCGAGTTCGGCATCCGGGAAGTCGAGGTGGAGGAAGAGGCAGCGACGCTTGAGCGCCTCGGACAACTCACGGGTGGCGTTGGAGGTGAGGAGCACGAACGGCTTCCGGACGGCCGTGATCGTTCCCAGCTCGGGAACGGTGACCGCGAAATCGCTGAGCACCTCGAGGAGCAGGCCCTCGATCTCGACGTCCGCCTTGTCGGTCTCGTCGATGAGCAGCACCGTCGGATCCTCGCGCCGGATCGCGGTCAGCAGCGGACGCGACAGCAGGAACTCCTCCGAGAAGACATCCGCCTTGGTGGAGTCCCAGCTGCTGTCGCTGCCGTGAACATTCCCCGTCGCTGCGCTCGCTCCGGCCTGGATGCGCAGGATCTGCTTCGCGTGGTTCCACTCGTAGAGCGCGCGAGCCTCGTCGACGCCCTCATAGCACTGCAACCGCACCAGTTCGGCGTCGGTCGTCTGCGCGACGGCTCGGGCCAGCTCTGTCTTGCCGACACCCGCCGGTCCCTCGATGAGCAGGGGCTTACCGAGCCGGTCGGCGAGAAACACCGCGGTCGCGGTGCCCTTGTCTGCCAGGTAGCCGGTTTCGGCGAGCCGGGCGATCACGTCGTCGACGCTCGCGAACAACGGCGTCGTGGTGGGTAGTGCGCGATCCACGCTCGCTCCTTTCGATGGGCTTGCGGAAATTGGTGGTCGAACTGTGGCGCTAGGCCGGACGCGTGTGCCCGTCCCCCCACACGATCCACTTCGTGGAGGTGAGTTCCGGCAGCCCCATCGGACCGCGGGCGTGGAGCTTCTGGGTGGAGATCCCGATCTCGGCGCCGAAACCGAACTGCTCGCCGTCGGTGAAGGCGGTCGACGCGTTGACCATGACGGCGGCGGCATCGACGCGGGCGGTGAACTCGCGCGCGGCCGACAGGTCGGCGGTCACGATCGCCTCGGTGTGACCGGTTCCATATCGATCGATGTGCTCTACCGCGGCATCGAGATCGTCGACGACCTTCAGCGCCACATCGAGGGTGAGATATTCGTCCGACCAGTCCGTCTCGGTGGCGGGCACCATGCCGGGAAGATCTCCGTGGACGGTGACACTGTGCGTCTGCAGCGCCTGCAGGAGCTTCGGGACGGCGACGTCGGCAATGGCGGCATCGACCAGAACCGTCTCCGCGGTATTACAGACGCTCGGCCGCCGCGTCTTCGAGTTGAGCAGGATTCGTTCGGCCATCTCCAGGTCCGCGGCGGCATGGATGTAGACGTGGCAGTTACCCACGCCCGTCTCGATGGTGGGGACGGAGGCGTCTCGCACGACGGCGCTGATCAGTCCGGCGCCGCCCCGCGGGATGACGACGTCGACCAAACCGCGCGCCTGGATCAGATGGGTGACACTCGAGCGGTCCTCGGTGGGCAGTAATTGCACCGCGTCTTCCGGCAGCTCCTGCGCAGCCAGCGCGGCGCGCAATGCGACGACCAGCGCCGCATTCGACTTCGCCGCGGACGAGGATCCACGCAGAAGGGCAGCGTTGCCCGACTTCAGGGCCAGGCCGAACGCGTCCACGGTGACGTTGGGACGGGCCTCGTACACCATGCCCACCACACCCAGCGGCACTCGGAGCTGTCGCAGTTCGAGTCCATTGGGCAGTGTGGATCCGCGCACCACTTCACCGATCGGGTCGGGCAGACCCGCTACTTGACGGAGTCCGGCGGCGATTCCCTCGATCCGAGCCTCGGTCAGCCGGAGCCGGTCGAGAAGGGATTCCTCGGTGCCGGACGCCCGGGCCGACTCGATGTCGGCCGCATTGGCGGCAAGGACGTCAGTCGTAGCTGCCAGCACCGCATCGGCCGCGGCGTGCAGGACCGCGTCTTTCTGCGCGGTGGTGAGCAGAGCAAGGACCCGCGACGCGGTGCGGGCACGACGAGCCGCCGCGTGAACGGCCTCACGGGTGTCCACGGCACCGGTCGACGCGGTGGAGGTCACTGCAGTCATGAAGACAGCCTATATACCGGGGTCTGTGCAGCGCGGCGCGGGAACGACCGGGAATGATTTCGTCCCCCGCGCAGGTTGCGACTGGTCGAGACCATCAGAGGCAGGAGTGCTGTAGTGAGTGTGTTGTTCGAACCCATCACCTTCCGCGGAGTCACCGTCCCCAATCGGGTGTGGATGGCGCCGATGTGCCAGTACTCGGCCGACGTGACGGGCCGCGATGTGGGAGTTCCCAATGACTGGCACCGGACGCACCTCGTGACGCGCGCCATCGGCGGTGCCGGCCTGATCCTCACCGAGGCGACGGCAGTCAGCCCGGAGGGCCGCATCAGCCCCGCCGACCTCGGCATCTGGAACGACACCCAGGCCGAGGCCTTCGCGGAGATCAACGCACAGCTCGAGTACTTCGGCGCGGTCCCGGGCATCCAGCTCGGTCACGCCGGGCGCAAGGGCTCCGCGCACGTCCCGTGGCGCGGGGGCGGGAGCCTCGACGGCGACGATCGGCTGTCCTGGCAGACGGTGGCGCCGAGCGCGATCGGTTTCGGCGACCACACCCCGCCTGCCGCGGCGACGTCCGCCGACATCCGGAAGGTGGTCGCCGATTTCGCCGCCGCCGCCGAGCGGGCGTCGCGGGCCGGTTTCAAGGTGGTGGAAATCCATGCGGCACACGGCTATCTGCTGCACCAGTTCCTCTCACCGGTCAGCAATCACCGCACCGACGAGTACGGCGGCAGCTTCGCGGGCCGCATTCGCCTCCTGCTCGAGGTCGTCGACGCAGTACGCGGGGTCTGGCCGGCCGAGTTGCCCGTCTTCGTCCGGGTCTCGGCAACCGACTGGCTCTCGGAGGAGCCCGGCCTCGACGCGGACAGTTGGACGCCGGATCAGACCGTGTCCCTCGTGCAGGCCCTCGCGGACCTCGGCGTCGACCTCGTCGACGTGTCCAGCGGTGGCGTCGCGGCCGCCCGGATCCCCGTCGGGCCCGGCTACCAGGTGCCGTTCGCCCGTCGCATCCAGAACGAGACCACGGTCCCGGCCGCCGCCGTCGGGCTCATCACCGAGCCGGAGCAGGCCGAGCGAATCGTGGAGTCGGGAGAAGCCGTCGCCGTGTTCCTCGGGCGCGAACTGCTCCGCGACCCGTATTGGCCGCGAAAAGCCGCACTGGCATTGAATGCGCAGGTGACGCCGCAGATTCCGGCGCAGTACGCCCGGGCGTACTGAGGCTCGAGCCGACAAGCCCCCGCATCCTTTGCTACGGTAATCGCTCTTACAGCTGGTAGTCCCGCACCCCGGACGGTGGGCGGGACCAGCCACGAGCCAGAGCCGATCGGCGGGGGCCGCATCGCGCCGAAGGGTCCGTGGCCAGGAGACCCGACCAGCATTTCACCCGGCGGGCGACGAAAAGATGCGTGCATCAGGTACGTGCCCCGCGTGGGTGATACCGGCGCTGGGGAGCGCACGACTCATGAATGCACCAGATCACTCCATCACCGCGGACGAGGTGGCGCAGTCACCCGACGTCACCGTCATCGACGAGGCCTCGGTCTCGCGGGCCGTCAAAGCGACCATGCTCGGCAACGCCATGGAATGGTTCGACTTCGGCGTCTACGCCTACCTCGCGACCACCATCGGCCAGGTGTTCTTTCCCGAGGCCAGCGGCACGGCGCAGCTACTGTCGACGTTCGCAATCTTCGCCGCAGCCTTCATCGTCCGGCCGCTCGGCGGTTTCTTCTTCGGCCCGCTCGGCGACCGTATCGGCCGCAAGAAGGTGCTTGCCACCACCATCATCCTCATGGCGGGAAGCACTTTCGCGATCGGCGTGATCCCGAGCTACGAATCGATCGGCATCCTGGCACCGATCCTTCTCGTACTCTTTCGCCTCGTACAGGGATTCTCGACCGGCGGCGAATACGGTGGCGCCAGTACGTTCGTCGCCGAGTACGCGCCCGACAAGCGTCGCGGCTTCTTCGCGAGTTTCCTCGAATTCGGCACGTTGGCCGGGTATGTCGCGGCGGCGGGGCTCGTCACCGTCATCAGCAGCGCAGTCAGCGCCGACGCTCTGGTCGACTGGGCATGGCGAATCCCGTTCCTGCTCGCCGGTCCCCTGGGACTCATCGGCCTCTACCTGCGCCTGCGGCTCGAAGAGACGCCGGCCTTCCAGCAGCAACAGCAGGCTGAGGAACGTTCTCTCGCAGAAGAATCCACCGGCCGAAAATTGCGCGAGACACTGGTCGACAATTGGCGGCCCCTCGTACTGTGCGTCATCCTCGTCGCCGCCTACAACATCGCGCACTACGGTCTGCTCAGCTACATGCCGACGTACCTGTCGAACACGCTCGGCTACGACGAGTCGCACGGCCTCGTCCTCATGATCATCGTGATGCTCATCATGATGGTGTGCATCAGCTTCGTCGGAAAGCTGTCCGACCGGGTGGGTCGTAAACCGTTGCTGCTGACCGGTTTCGTCGGATTCTTCGCGCTGTCGCTGCCCGCGTACCTGCTGATCGGTGTCGGGCACTACTTCACCGTCTTCGTCGGCCTCGCGATGCTCGGCGGACTACTGCTGCTGTTCGTCGGCGTCTTCCCCTCGGTCCTTCCTGCACTCTTCCCGACGGGAATTCGCTACGGCGGCCTCGCGATCGGATACAACCTCGCCGTCTCGATCTTCGGTGGTACCACGCCTCTGGTGCTGACCGCCCTGCAGGACGCGACCGGCAGCGATCTCGTCGCTCCGATGTACATGATGGTGGCCGCAGTGATCGGGGCCATCGCGGTCCTCCTCATCTCCGAGACCGCCCGCAAGCCGCTCGAGGGATCGCCGCCTGCCGTCGCCACGGAGGCGGAAGCTCGTCGTGTCCTCGGCCGGTTGCGGCGGACGAAGGCCGGCGAGTCACCGAGGTCCGAGCACGAGGCGGACGCCGTCGACGCGGGATAGTCTTTCCATCATGTCCGCTCCCAGGATCGCCGTGGTCGGCAGCGTCAACATGGATCTGCTGACGGCGACCGAACGATTACCCGCCCCCGGCGAGACCATTCTGGGCAGCGCCTTTGCCGCCACCCCCGGCGGCAAAGGCGCGAATCAGGCCATCGCCGCGGCGCGGGCAGGGGGACGGGTCACATTCATCGGCGCCGTCGGATCCGATACGTTCGCCCTCGAACTGCGCCAAACCCTGGTGGAGGCCGAAGTCGACACCACCCACCTCCGCGAGGTCGACGGGCCGAGTGGAATCGCGACCATCACCGTCGACGCCGCCGGACAGAACAGCATCGTGGTGGTCCCGGGCGCCAACAGCACCCTGACCGATCTCGAACCGGCAGATCTCGAGGCCATCGCGGCCGCCGACGTGCTCCTCTGCCAACTCGAGATACCGGTCGCGACCGTGCTCGCCGCAGCCGCGCACGCCGCCGAACACGACACGGTTGTGATGCTCAATCCCTCACCCGCTCAGCCGCTTCCCCGAGAACTCGTAGCACTCGTCGATGTGCTGGTGGTCAACGAGACAGAAGCCGCGCAACTCGGACCCGACGTGATTTCCGCCGTCCCCCACCTGGTGACCACACTCGGCGGATCCGGCGCCGAGTACACGAACCCGGGCGGCGCCGCCGTACATGCCGACGCCCCCTCGGTCGAGGTAGTCGACACGACGGGTGCCGGTGACGCGTTCGCAGGCGCTCTGGCGGTGTCGTGGATGCGCGGCCCCGAGGCCGCACTGCCGTTCGCGACCGCGGCAGGCGCACTCGCGACCACCCGGCGAGGAGCCTCGACATCCTCCCCCACCCGCACCGCCATCGAGACAGCTCTGCACCGCTGAGCAGGCCGTTCCCCCTCGCCGCAGGTGGAGTGTCACAGCAGTCGTGCACCATGGGGTCATGACCACCGCCACCACGCCCGCACTCCGCGACGAGGCCGAACGCCTGCTCCGAGAGCTGGCAGGACCCGAAGCGCGGCTGCGGGACGACCAGTGGACTGCCATCGAGGCGCTCGTCGTGGGCCGACGACGCGCGCTCGTCGTCCAGCGGACCGGGTGGGGTAAATCAGCTGTCTACTTCATCGCGGCCAAGCTGTTGAGGGCCGACGGGCACGGGCCGACCGTCATTGTGTCGCCGCTTCTCGCCCTCATGCGGAATCAGGTGGCGTCGGCAGAACGGGCGGGAGTCCGGGCCGCCACGATCAACTCGGGCAACGTCACGGAGTGGGACGACATTCACGCCCGTGTCGCGGCGCAAGAGCTGGATGTCTTGTTGGTCAGCCCGGAACGCCTGAACAACCCCGACTTCCGCGACCAGGTTCTTCCTTCCCTCGCCGCCGACGCCGGCCTGGTCGTCGTCGACGAAGCCCATTGCGTTTCGGACTGGGGCCACGACTTCCGCCCGGACTATCGGCGCATCCGCACGCTGATCGGCGAGCTCGGGCAGGGCATTCCCGTGCTTGCGACCACGGCCACCGCAAACGACCGCGTGGTCACCGATGTCTCGACCCAGCTCGGTGTGGGCGGCGGCGAAACGCTGGTGTTGCGCGGCGGGCTCGAACGCGAATCGCTACATCTGTCGGTGGTGCAAATTCCTGAGGCCACGGCCCGCGCCGCGTGGCTCGCCCAGAAGCTCGACAGCCTGCCCGGGTCGGGGATCATCTATGCGTTGACGGTGTCGGCGGCACGAGATCTGGCGAGCTTGCTCACCGAGCAGGGGCACACCGTCGCCGCCTATACGGGACAAACCGATGCCGGCGAACGGGAAGGCCTCGAGCAGGATCTACTCGACAACCGCGTGAAAGCCCTGGTGGCTACGTCGGCGCTCGGCATGGGCTTCGACAAGCCCGATCTCGGATTCGTGGTGCACCTCGGTGCGCCGTCGTCACCGATCTCGTACTACCAGCAGGTGGGCCGTGCGGGCCGTTCCACTGATCGCGCCGAAGTCATCTTGCTCCCAGGCTCGGAAGACCGGCAGATCTGGAGCTATTTCGCCTCGGTGGCGTTTCCCCGTGAGCACATCGTGCGGCGGGTCATCGAGGTTCTCGACCCCGACCGGCCGCAATCCACGCAGGCCCTGGAGCCGCTGGTGGAACTGGGGCGGACGCGGCTCGAGATGGTGTTGAAGGTTCTCGATGTGGACGGTGCGGTTCGCCGGGTCCGTGGGGGCTGGGTGGGAACCGGGCAGCCTTGGACCTACGACGCCGAACGCTACGAACGTCTCGAACGGGCCCGTGAGTCCGAGCAGCAGGCCATGCTCGACTATCAACGCATCACCACGTGCCGGATGGAGTTCCTGAGGGAGCAGCTCGACGATCCGGGACTGGTCGAGGGGGCGTCCGACTGCGGCCGGTGCGACAACTGCACCGGCGCGCACTACGACACCGCTGTGGATGCAGACACCGTGGCTCAGACCCGATCGCGGCTGGAGAGGCCGGGCATCGACCTGGCGCCTCGGAAACAGTGGCCTTCGGGACTGAAGAAGCTCGGTGTCGCGTTGTCGGGGAAAATTACGGACGGTCCGGAACCGGGCCGTGTCCTCGGCCGATTGTCCGACCTCGGCTGGGGACAACGACTGCGCACTCTGATGGACGGACCGGACGGTCCGGCACCGGAGAACGTCTTGCAGGCCTGCATCGCCGTGCTGGCATCGTGGGACTGGACGCAGCGGCCCACCGCCGTCATGGCCGTCGAATCGACCACCCATCCCCTTCTCGCGGCCTCCTTGGCGGAGCGGCTCGCCCAGATCGGACGGCTCGAGCATCTGGGAGTCCTGAGGCAACGACCCGGCCATCCGCCAGTCTCTGCGGCGAACTCCGCCTACCGGGTGGCCGGTCTGGCAGACGCGTGGGAAACCCCCCAACTTTCGGGTTCCACGGGGCCTGTTCTCCTCGTCGACACCCTCACCGACACCGGCTGGACCCTGACGATGGCTGCCCGGACGCTGCGGGCGGCGGGCGCCACCTCGGTGCTGCCTTTCGCCCTGGCAGCCGTGAAGTGACTCCGCAGCGGCGGTCGAGTGCCCTGAGATCTCGAAATGGACAAGTGTGTCGCTTGCGGATCGTCGAAAAGTTACATAACGTGATCAGCGTCACATTGCCCGTCTCACCTGCGAAGGCTCCGTGCCCGGACGGGCCAATTTCGCGACGCACGTGAAATCGGCATAGATGGTTGTTAGGTTGGTTTTTCCAATGACGCCTGTTCAGAAGAGTGCCATCCCGACCACCGCGCCGGACGCGGTGTTGTTTCGAAGTCCACAGATCTCTGATGGAGTCCGGCTCTGGGAGATCGCCAGGAACACGGAAGTGCTCGACCTCAACTCGAGTTATGCCTACCTGTTGTGGTGCAGAGATTTCAGCCGCACGTCGATCGTCGCAGTGGTCGACGAACGAGTAGTGGGATTCGTTTCGGGCTACATCCGCCCCGAATCCCCGGCGACACTGTTTGTCTGGCAGGTCGCCGTAGACGCAGACCAGCGTGGCAAGGGAATTGCCGGACGCATGCTGGGCGCCTTGCTCGATCGTCTTGCGCCTGAAGGGATCACCCATCTCGAGACGACGATCAGCCCCGACAACGAGGCATCGATCGCGTTGTTCACCGCATTGGCGCGTCGCCGAGATACGGCGATCACCAAGCAGACGCTATTCTCGCCCAACGATTTTCCCGATGGACACGAAGCCGAAGATCTGTACACGATCGGCTAAGAGCATGCCCCGGAGGAATGCAGCAACATGACTGACAGCAGTACGACTAACGCTCATACCGATATCTTCGAGAGCCTCGAATCCGAGGTTCGCAGCTACAGCCGCGGGTGGCCCACCGTTTTCGAAACGGCGTCCGGATCGTGGATTCGCGACGAGAACGGCAAAGACTACCTCGACTTCTTCGCCGGAGCCGGCTCGCTCAACTACGGGCACAACAACCCGGTGCTCAAATCGGCACTCGTCGACTACATCGTCGGTGACGGAATCACCCACGGTCTCGACATGTCGACCGTCGCGAAACGCGAACTGCTCGAGACCTTCGAGGACAAGATCCTGAAACCGCGGGGCCTCGACTACAAAGTCCAGTTCCCCGGCCCCACCGGCACCAATACCGTCGAGGCCGCGTTGAAGCTTGCCCGTAAGGTCACGGGCCGTTCGTCGATCATCAACTTCACCAACGCGTTCCACGGCATGACGCTCGGCGCGCTCTCGGTCACCGGTAACTCGATGAAACGTGCCGGAGCCGGTATCCCGCTGGTGCACGCCACTCCCATGCCGTTCGACAACTACTTCGACGGAGTCACCGAGGACTTCCACTGGTTCTCCCGGGTCCTCGACGACTCGGGCAGTGGCCTGAACCGTCCGGCCGCCGTGATCGTCGAAACCGTTCAGGGCGAAGGTGGCGTCAACGTTGCTCGGGCCGAGTGGCTGCGCGCCTTGGCCGAGCTGTGCGCCGAGCGCGACATCCTGCTGATCGTCGACGACGTTCAGATGGGGTGCGGGCGCACCGGCCCGTTCTTCTCCTTCGAGATCGCCGGCATCACCCCCGACATCGTCTGCCTGTCGAAGTCGATCAGCGGTTACGGGCTCCCTATGGCGCTCACGCTGTTCAAACGCGAACTCGACGTGTGGGGTCCGGGCGAGCACAACGGCACGTTCCGCGGCAACAATCCCGCATTCATCACCTCCAAAGTGGCCTTGGACCAGTACTGGTCCGACGACGCCCTGCATCAGTCGACGCTGGCCAAGGGCGAGAAGATTCATCAGGCGTTCACCGCACTGTCCAACCAGTTCGAGGGCAAGGTCTTCACCCGCGGTCGCGGCCTCGTTCAGGGTCTCGTCTTCGACGAGGCCGAGAATGCGGGCAAGGTCTGCAAACTCGCCTTCGACGAGGGACTGCTCGCCGAAACCTCCGGACCTTCCGACGAGGTGGTCAAGCTGCTACCGGCGCTCACCATCACCGACGAGGAACTCGACCACGGACTCGGCATTCTCGCCGAGGCCACCGGCAAGGTTTGCAGCTAGAGAGAGGATGGGAGTACCCATGATCGTTCGCACCACCGCAGAAATCACCGACACCGAGCGCGACATCACCAGCGAGGACGGCAATTGGCGCAGCAAGCGCATCGTCCTCGGCGGTGACAAGGTGGGCTTCTCCTTCCACGAAACCACGATCAAGGCGGGAACTGTCAACGAGTTCCACTACGCCAACCATGTCGAGGCCGTGTGGCTGGTCGAGGGCACGGGCAAATTGGTCGATCTCGACAACGACAAGGTCTACGACCTCGGACCCGGATCGATGTACCTGCTGAACGGGCACGAACGGCACCGCGTCGAGCCGGAGACCGAAATGCGCATGCTCTGCGTGTTCAACCCGCCCGTGACGGGACGTGAGGTACACGACGAAAATGGTGTCTACCCGTTGATCGAGGTTCCCGCGTAGCGTCGAACCATGGCCGACGACGTTGCTGTTCCAGCTGTTGCCATCGGACCCGCCCCGGACCCGCTCCTCGAGGACGCGGTGCGCCGGGGCGGCGCCCGTCTATCGCCCTTCGAGTCCGCCGATGCGTTGGTGTGGACCGCGGGCCCGATCGGGTTTCCCGACCCGCTCCCGGACAATATTCGGTGGGTGCAGCTCGATTCCGCCGGAGTCGAGCAGTGGTTCGATGCGAAACTCATCACACCCGATACCCAGATCATGTGGACGTCGGCTGCAGGTGCGTTTGCGGCCACAGTCGCCGAACATGCCCTGACGCTCCTCCTGGCCGGAGTGAGGGCGCTGCCGGAACACATGGCGGCCCGAACGTGGCGTCAGCACGATTTCTACTCCAAAGTCGGCACCCTGCGCGGTGCGACGGTCGCCATGGTGGGCGCAGGCGGCATCGGCCGGGCACTCATTCCCATGCTGGCCTCGCTCGGGGCCGACGTGATCGCCGTGAATCGCTCGGGCAGCCCCGTTCCGGGTGCCATCGAAACGCTTCCGACCACCAGGTTGAACGAGGTGTGGCCGCGGGCCGACCATTTCGTCATCGGGGCGCCCGCGACGTCCGCGACACATCACCTGGTGAGCGGCGCCGAACTGGCTCAGATGAAGTCGACGTCGTGGGTGATCAACGTGGCCCGCGGGTCGCTCATCGACACCGATGCCCTCGTGCACGCATTGCGGAACGGCAGCATCGGCGGCGCCGGACTCGATGTCACGGATCCGGAGCCGCTTCCCGACGGTCACCCGCTCTGGGAACTGCCCAATGTGATCATCACCCCCCACGATTCCAACCCGCCGTCCGTGCGTCCGCCCGCTTTCGCCGATCATGTGGCGTTGAACGTGACCCGTTTCGTCGCCGGTGAGCGGCTCACCGCCCTGATCGATCCCGTCGTCGGTTACTGACCCGGCGCTACCCTGGAGTGCGTGTTCGACCGACTGCTCGACGTACTCAGCGGCCGGCGTCTGTGTGTGGTCACCGGCGCCGGCATTTCCACGGATTCCGGAATCCCCGACTACCGGGGTCCCGACTCTCCCCCGCGCAACCCGATGACCTTCCAGCAATTCATCGGCGACCCCGACTTCCGTCGTCACTACTGGGCGCGGAATCATCTCGGCTGGCGGCACATGGACGCAGCCCGGCCCAACGCCGGTCATCGGGCCCTGGCCGGTCTCGAACGCGCCGGCGCCGTGCACGCGGTGATCACGCAGAACGTGGATCTGCTCCACACCAAGGCGGGCAGTCGCCGGGTCATCGATCTACATGGCACGTACGCACAGGTGCGTTGTCTCTCGTGCGGTGCACTGATCTCCCGGGCAACACTGGCCGAGCGTCTCGAGCGAGCCAACCCCGAGTTCGCCGAGACCGTGGCCGCCGCGGAGGGAGTCGAGATCGCACCCGATGCGGACGCCGTCGTCACCAGTACGGAGCACTTCCGGATGGTCGACTGTGAGGCCTGCGGCGGGCTCCTGAAACCGGACATCGTGTACTTCGGCGAGTCGGTCCCCAAGCCGAGGGTCGCGGCTGCCTACGCCGTGGTCGACGAAGCGGAAGCGCTGCTGGTGGCGGGTTCGTCGCTCACCGTCATGTCGGGACTACGGTTCGTCCGGCACGCCGCCAAGCGCGCAAAACCGATCGTGATCGTCAACCGTGGGTCGACGAGAGGTGACGAGTTCGCCACCCTCACACTCGATGCGGGTTGCTCGGACGCGCTGCGGGCGCTGCTCGACGTATCCACCACGATGTCGGCGTGACAGGCACCCCAGTCAGAGCGGTACGAGGTCGTCGGCGTGCACCACGGGTCGCTGCATCTCCGGCGGTAACTCGGTTGTCGACTTCCCCAGGATGTCGTTGATCTCGGTGGAGTCGTAGGCCACCACGCCCCGCGCTACGGGACGCTCCTCGGGGCCGAGCAGGGAAACCACGTCGCCGCCGTAGAACCGGCCCGAAACGGCAGTGATGCCCGCGGGCAGCAGCGACCGCCGCTTGGTGACGACGGCACGGACCGCGCCCTCGTCGATGTGGAGGATTCCCTGTTCGTCCGCGGCATGCCGCACCCAGAACTTGCGTGCGGACAGCCGGGTGGGCCGAGCCGCGAAAGCTGTTCCCACGGCGGCGTCCTGCAGCGCCGCACCCGCCTCCGACGCTGCCGCGAGCAACACCGGCACACCGGCATCCGAGGCGAGGCGGGCCGCGGACAGTTTGGACGCCATGCCGCCCGTCCCGAGGGCACCACCCGAACCGGCGACCACTCCGTCGAGGTCCTCGGGGCTGTTCACTTCCGGGATCAGAGTGGCGTTCCCCTTGCGTGGATCGCCGTCGTAGAGACCGTCGACGTCCGACAACAGGATGAGTGCGTCGGCACCGACCAGGTGCGCCACGAGCGCAGCGAGGCGGTCGTTGTCACCGAACCGGAGTTCGGCGGTGGCGACGGTGTCGTTCTCATTGACGATCGCCACGGCATGCAGCGCCCGCAAACGGTCCAGGGTCCGCTGGGCATTGCGATGCTGCGCACGGCGCGCGATGTCGTCGGCGGTGAGCAGCACCTGCCCCACGGTGCGGCCGTACCGGGAGAAGGACGTTCCCCAGGCGTGGGCCAGGGCCAGCTGCCCGACACTTGCGGCGGCCTGCTTGGTGGCCAGGTCGCGGGGTCGCCGCGTGAGACCCAGTGGCGCCAGACCGGCGCCGACGGCACCGGACGACACCACGATCACGTCGGAGCCGGCACGCATCCGTGCTTCGATTGCGTCAGCCAGCGCATCGAGACGACCCACGTCGAGTCCGCCGACCAGGCTGGTCAGCGCTGACGATCCGATCTTCACGACAATGCTGTCGGCCGACGCAATCGTGCGCCGGGTGGCGCTCACTGCTCTTCGGGGTCGAGGCCTTCGAGACCGCGACGGATCCTGTGTGCGTGCTTGCGCTCCGACGCGCCGATACGTTCCACCTGATCGAGACGTGGGTCGGTACCGCGGCCGGTGCGAGTGAGATCGACACCTGCGGGCGTCTGGGGTTCCCAGTCGAAACTCACGTCACCGATCGTGACGGACGCGCCGGGTTCGGCTCCCTGCTTGACGAGGGCGTCCTCCACTCCGAGTCGAGCGAGACGGTCGGCCAGATAACCCACAGCCTCGTCGTTGTCGAACTGGGTCTGCCGCACCCAGCGCTCGGGACGCGTTCCCCGGACGATGAAGCCGCCTGGCACCTCCGGGTCGGCTATAACGCTGAAGCTGTTGTCCTTGTTGGCAATCGGGCGAATCACGGGCCGCTTGGGGACTTCCGGCGGATGCGCCGTGCGGTACTCCTCGACAAGTTTCGCCAACGCGAAGATCAGCGGACGCAATCCTTCGCGGCTCACCGCGGAGATCGTGAACACCGGCCAGCCGCGGGCCTCGAGGTCGGGGGTCACCATCTCGGCCAGCTCAGCAGCTTCCGGAATGTCCGCCTTGTTGAGGACCACGATGCGAGGACGATCGGCGAGGTCACCGAGGCTGGCGTCACTGGACAGCGCGGGTTTGTAGGCCGCGAGCTCAGCTTCGAGGGCGTCGATGTCGGAGATCGGGTCACGACCGGGGTCGAGGGTCGCACAGTCGACGACATGCGCCAGCACAGCACAGCGCTCGAGGTGGCGCAGAAAGTCCAGACCCAGGCCACGTCCCTCGCTCGCCCCGGGGATCAACCCGGGCACGTCGGCGACGGTGAAGGTGGTATCACCGCTGGACACGACACCGAGGTTGGGGACGAGAGTGGTGAACGGGTAGTCGGCGATCTTGGGCTTTGCCGCCGAGAGCACGGACACGAGGGAGGACTTGCCGGCCGAGGGAAAGCCTACGAGCCCGACGTCGGCGACAGACTTGAGTTCGAGGACGAGCTCGCGTTCGACGCCGTCCTCACCGAGGAGGGCAAAGCCGGGCGCCTTGCGTGCCTTGGAAGACAGCGCGGCGTTTCCGAGCCCACCACGCCCACCCTGGGCGGCCTCGAACCGGGTGCCGATACCGATCAGGTCGGCGAGAACCTTGCCGTTCTCGTCGAGGACGACGGTGCCGTCCGGGACCTTCAGGACGAGGTCGTCACCTTGGGCGCCGTCCCGGTTACTTCCCATCCCCTGCTTGCCGTTGGTGGCCTTCGCATGGGGATGGAAGTGGAAGTCGAGGAGGGTGTGGACATTGCCGTCCACCTCGAGCACCACATCACCGCCACGCCCGCCGTTACCGCCGTCCGGGCCGCCGAGCGGCTTGAACTTCTCCCGGTGTACGGAGGCGCAGCCGTTGCCGCCTTTGCCGGCGCTGACGTGCAGCACGACGCGGTCGATGAATCGGGACATGACTGCCGGATCCTTCCTCAGTCAATAAATGAACTCTGAAAAAAACAATAGGGGCGGACCGGGTATCTCGACCCTGGTCCGCCCCTATTCGGGAGCTTGGTACGTCCTATGTCAGGACGGTACATACTCGCGGCAGGACTAGGCCTCTGCCGCCGCCGGAACGATGTTCACGGTCTTGCGTCCACGCTTGGTGCCGAACTCGACGGCACCGGCGGAGAGAGCGAAGAGCGTGTCGTCGCCGCCACGTCCGACGTTGACGCCGGGGTGGAAGTGGGTTCCGCGCTGACGCACCAGGATCTCGCCGGCGCTGACGGACTGACCGCCGAAGCGCTTCACGCCGAGTCGCTGTGCATTTGAATCGCGCCCGTTACGGGAGCTGGATGCACCCTTCTTATGTGCCATGTTTCTTGACCCTCCTCGGGTGAAATCAGCTCTGAAGCTCTAGTTACTTGATACCGGTGACCTTGAGGACCGTCAGCTTCTGCCTGTGGCCCTGACGCTTGTGGTAGCCGGTCTTGTTCTTGAACTTGTGAATGCGGATCTTCGGGCCCTTGGTGTGCTCGACGACCTCGCCGGTGACCGAGATGTTGGCCAGCTTGTCGGCGTCGGTGGTCAGATCGGATCCGTCGACGACGAGAACGGGAGCAAGCGAGACAGCAGTGCCGGGCTCACCCTCGATCTTCTCGACCTTGACGAGGTCACCAACAGCGACCTTGTACTGCTTTCCGCCGGTCTTGACGATCGCGTACGTTGCCATCGGAGGGCTACCCCTTGCTTCTTCGAACTTGCTCGCGCCACGAAGTGCGCGACTGGTCTGTTGGTACGGCTAGCTCGGTCGAGATCGCGCAGCCTTCACAAGTGAAGGCACAGCTGACCCTTATCGCCGAGTAGCGACTGGTCAAGGTTACAGGAAGGCAACCGTTCCATACAAACTGGGCGGGTTGCCTTTCCGCAGCCTCTGATCAGCTGTCGGCGTCCACCGGCGGACCGGCGGGACGCGCCGCTGCGCGACGACGCTGCCGACGAGGCGCAGGCTGCACACCCGTGCCGGTGGGCGAGGAACCGGCCGACCCGCTCGGCGCCGATGAGGACATCGCCGGTTCCGGAGTTGATTCCGGAGCCCTCTCCGACCGAGACTCCGACTCCGACTCCGACGCGGCAGGAATCACGAAGACGGTGCCCGCTGCCGGGGTTTCGGACACCGGTGCGGCCGCTGCCCTCGACACTCGGCGACTACGACGCCGCTGCGGAGTCACGGGTCCGGATGTCACAGCAGGTTCCTGTGCGACAGCAGGTTCCGGTGTCACCGCAGTCTCCGGCGTCACCGCAGTCTCCGGCGTCACGGGCTCGACCACGGGTTCCGGTGCGGTCACTGCTTCGCCGGCGACGGCCGCCGGTGCCTCGGCAACAGCTTCTTCGATTCCGGCCAGGTCCGCCGTGGGCGTCCCCTCCGTCGTCTGCTCCGCCGCGGTAGAAGCGACGAACGGTTGCTCCGTAGCCTCGGCGGCCACCGCGGCCGGAGCATCCATCTGCGCCGCCTCGGCAGCACGCACGTCGTGCACAGCCTCGCTACGAGGTGCGTCGTGCACAGCCTCGTCACGAGCGTGCTGCGCTGCCGTTTCGCGGGGCCGCTCGGGCGCTGCCACGTCCTCGTGATGGTGGTGCGCCATCGCCAGAGCCACCGGATGCGCCCGCTTCACGGTGGCATCCACGGCCGGGACGACAGCCTCCTGCGGGGGCGTCGGCGACACATCGGCACCGGCGGACTTGTCGCGACCGCGCTTCTTGCGGGAGCCGCCGGCGTCGCCGCGGGAGGACCCCCGTGCCCCGTTGTCCTCGGAGACCTTCGCGTCGATCGGCTCGGTGTGGACGATGATTCCGCGTCCGTGGCAGTGCTCACAGGTGGTGGAGAACGCCTCGACGAGGCCGGTACCCAACTTCTTGCGGGTCATCTGCACCAGGCCGAGGGACGTGACCTCCGACACCTGGTGGCGGGTGCGGTCGCGGCCCAGGGCCTCGGTGAGACGTCGCAGCACCAGGTCCCGGTTCGATTCGAGCACCATGTCGATGAAGTCGACGACGATCATGCCGCCGATGTCGCGCAGGCGCATCTGCCGCACGATCTCCTCGGCGGCTTCGAGGTTGTTACGAGTGACGGTCTCCTCGAGGTTGCCGCCGGCACCCGTGAACTTGCCGGTGTTGACGTCGACCACGGTCATGGCCTCGGTGCGGTCGATCACGAGCGTGCCACCCGACGGCAGCCACACCTTGCGGTCCAGTGCCTTGGCCAGTTGCTCGTCGATGCGGTGCGCTTCGAAGACGTCGATACCGTTGTGTCCGGTGTGCTGTTCGAGCCGCGGCAAGAGGTCGGGAGCCACGGACTTGATGTAGGACTCGACAGTCGACCACGCCTTCTCACCCTCGATGACGAGTTTGGAGAAGTCCTCGTTGAACAGGTCGCGAATCACCTTGACCAGCAGGTCCGGCTCCTCGTAGAGCGCCTGCGGGTTCCCGGACTTGCCGGCGTCCGCCTTGGCGGCCTGCTCTTCGATTCCGGCCCACTGCTCCTGCAGACGGGTGACGTCACGCGCCAGCTCTTCCTCGCTCACACCTTCGGAGGCGGTGCGGATGATCACACCGGCGTCCGCCGGAACAATGTCGCGGAGGATGTCCTTGAGGCGCTTGCGTTCCGTGTCGGGCAGCTTGCGGCTGATTCCGGTGGAGGTGCCGCCCGGCACATACACGAGGAATCGGCCGGCCAGGCTGATCTGCGTGGTCAGCCGCGCACCCTTGTGCCCGACCGGATCCTTGCTCACCTGCACGAGGACCTGGTCGCCCGGCTTGAGCGCCTGCTCGATCTTGCGGGAGTTCCCACCGAGCCCGGCGGCCTCCCAGTTGACCTCACCTGCATACAAGACGCCGTTACGGCCGCGGCCGATGTCGATGAACGCCGCCTCCATGCTGGGCAGAACGTTCTGCACACGTCCGAGGTACACGTTCCCGACCATGGAGGCCGACGCGGACGTGGTCACGAAGTGCTCGACGAGAACCCCGTCCTCGAGAACCGCAACCTGCGTGGTGGCGTGGGGCTGCCCGGTGGCGATCCGGTCACGGACCACCATGACGCGGTCCACCGCCTCGCGGCGAGCCAGGAATTCCGACTCGGTGAGAATCGGCGGGCGACGGCGGCCGGCATCGCGACCGTCGCGGCGACGCTGACGCTTCGCCTCGAGTCGTGTCGACCCGGTGATGCCTTGGACTTCGTCCTTCGCCCGGCTCTTGTTGCGGGGCTCACGCTCGTGGACGACGGTATTGGGCGGATCGTCCTCGGAAACGCTCTCACCGGAAGCATCGGTACCCGACTTGCGCCGACGACGGCGGCGACGGCGACGGCTCGAACCGTCCGAGTCGGCGTCGCCGGACTCCTCGTCACCGGTCTGATCCGAATCCGTCTCGTCCGACTCCGCGGCCTCGGCCGGCTCCGTCTCGGCTGCTTCGGCGGATTCGCGGGCAGGCTTCTCGGCGGTCTTCTCGTCCCCCGCCTTCTCTTCCCCTGTCTGCTCGACCGTGTCGACAGTGTCCGAGGACTCGGTGTCGGAGTCGGTCTCGGTGCCCTGCTCGTTCTGCTGCTCGCCGCGGCCGCGGCCGCGGCCCCGGCGTCCCCGGCGGCGGCGCCGCGGCTGGTCGCCATCGGCATCGGCATCGTCGGATTCGGCTTCTGTGGTTCCGGTGTCGGCGGACCGTGCGGGCTCAGCGGGGACGTCCCGCTTCTCGGGGGCGGGTTGCGCCTGCTCGGAAGCGGCGTCCGGCGTTCCGGCGTCCCGGCGGCTGCGACGACGACGCGGCGTCTCGACCGCAGCGGGGTCGGGCTGCAGGAACAACGGAACCTGCGCGACGGCGGGAGTGGTCTCGGGGCCGGGCTCCGCTGCGGGGGCTTCGACCTCGTACGCCGAGGTCGTGAACAGGTCGCGGCCGAGTTCCTTCTCAGCCCGTACCTGGTCGGGCGCGCTCGCCTCGGGTGCGGCGTCCTCGACCGCCGCCGCCGGCTCGGCTGCAGCTACTGGCTCGGCTGCAACTACCGGCTCGGCCTCGACGGCCTGTTCGGCTTCAGCGACCGGTTCGGCTTCAGCCGCCGGTTCAGCTTCGGCGACCCGTTCTGCTTCAGCTGTCGGTTCTGCTTCAGCTGTCGGCTCGGCTGCAGCTACCGGCTCGGCTTCGACGGCCTGCTCCGGTTCGGAAACGGCCTGCTCCGGTTCGGAAACGGCCTCAGGGGCGACTGCCGGTTCTGGTTCAGCCGCCTGCTCGGGCTCAGGAACGGCCGGTTCGGCCTCGACGGCCGGCTCAGGGACGTCGGCGGGCGCGAACGCTAAGTAAACGCGCTCGGCTACCTCACGTTGAAGACTGGACTGCGCGCTGCGCAGTTCGGTTCCGAGGGCCGCAGCCTCGGCGAGAACCTGCTTGCTGGTGACGCCCAGGATCTTGGCCAGAGCGTGGACGCGCATCTTTTCCGGAAGAACAGGAACCGTACGTCCTGCGCTGTCGGCGTTCGGTTCTGAATTTATGGGCGGCGCTTGATCGGCCACGTAGTCTCCTCAGCCCCCGGGCGCGTCCACTCCCCTGTCTGGGAATGTCACGCGGCCACGCGAGGGCGCAGTGTGTGTACTCGCGCCACTGCTGTGAGCGCGAGATTGTCTGGTCTCGCTCCACACGGCGCATGCAGTGTCCGTTTTCACTGCACATCCATGTAGTGCCTTGCGGATGGCGTGAGTCCGCGACGCGAGCGCCTGATCATCCAGCTTGCCGATCCGCCCAGGGACTTCCTGTTGACGTAGGGGCAGCGATGAAGGGCATCGAGCCGAGGTGTCATCCGGTCGAAGCCGCGTGAAGCACAATTTGCGGTTCAACCGCCCTCAGTATCCCACACGTGTGCCGCACTCCGTGCCAGCGGCGCACCGATCCGTCTGCAACACGTTCTGACGGACGCCACGCCGCGGCGCGAGAAGCATTGGTCAGCGTGAGGCGAGGTGCGGGAACCAGAGGGCGATCTCCCGCTCAGCCGACTCGACCGAGTCGGAACCGTGCACCAGATTATTCTGGGCTTCCAGCCCGAAGTCGCCGCGGATCGTTCCCGGCAACGCCTTCTCCACGGGGTCGGTGCCGCCGGCCAGCTGACGGAACGCTGCGATTGCCCGCGGACCCTCGAGTACCGCCGCGACGAGCGGTCCCGAGGTGATGAACTCGAGCAGGCTCGGGTAGAACGGACGTCCTTCGTGTTCGGCGTAGTGGGTTGCCGCGACGTCGGTGGGTGCGGTGCGCAGGTCGAGCGCAGAGATCGTCAAACCCTTCCGCTCGATCCGACCGAGGATTTCTCCTACATATCCGCGGGCAACAGCATCAGGCTTGATCAGTACAAGGGTGCGCTCAGTCACGGCGGACAGCCTAAATGGTCAGTCCCGTTGCCCAGGAAGCAGGCCCCGCTCCATTCTTTCTCGAACATTCTTCCGAAAGTAGAGAAGGTATCCCCACAGGATGGCGAAGACCACGCCGACCGCGCCGATCGACACGTGCACGAAGAAGCCGAAAAGGAGCGCGACCTGCAGCAAGAGGTTGTAGGTCATCGCCCAGGACCGGCCTTGCAGGCCGGCTCCGAGGATCATCAGCACGGCGAGACCCACCAAGTAGGAACCCGACACCCAGGTGATTCCCCCACCCACGGTGGCGACGACGGGCAGGGCGAGGAGCACGACGATCGCTTCGAGGACCAGCGATCCGGCGACCACACCGCGGAAACCTTTCCAGGGATCCTTGGCCGGCGGGCCGAAGTCCGGGGCACTCGAATCTGGCTCGCTCACGCTGGGTCCTTTCCGAAGAGGGTGCGGGCCGAACCGGCGGTCACCACGGATCCGGTGACCACCACGCCCGCACCCGATACTGCCTCACCCGGTTCCGCAACTTCCTCGGCCAGACCGATGGCTGTCTCCAGCGCATCCGCGAGAGTGGGAGACACAACGACGCGCTCGTCACCGAATTTCGCGACCGCCCGATTGGCGAGGTCCTCGACGTCCATGGCGCGAGGCGAGCCGTTGTGGGTCACCACAAGTTCGTCGAAAACGGGCTCCAGCGCTGCGAGGATGCCCTCGACGTCCTTGTCCCCCATGACGCTGACGACCCCGACGAGCTTGCGGAAGTCGAACTCGGCGGTGAGCGCCGCGGCGAGCGCCCTTGCGCCGTCGGGGTTGTGGGCGGCGTCGAGGAAGACGGTGGGGGCGCTGCGCACACGCTCGAGGCGACCGGGGTTGACCACCGAGGCGAAGGCCGTCCGAATCGCCTCCTGATCGAGTTGGCGGTCGGGGCCGGCACCGAAGAACGCCTCGACGGCAGCCAGTGCGAGAGAGGCGTTGCGCGCCTGATGTTCTCCGTGTAGTGGCAGGAAGATGTCCGTGTACACGCCGCCGAGGCCCTGCAGTTCCAACTGCTGACCGCCGACGGCGATCTGCCGCGCCAGGACAGTGAATTCGGCCCCTTCCCGAGCCACGGCAGCGTCGACCTCCACGGCTCGGCGCAGGAGCACGTCCATGACCTCGGGCGTCTGCTCGGCGATGATGGCGACCGCGTCGCGCGGCACGACGGCATCCTCGCGACCCTTCTTGATGATCCCGGCCTTCTCCGCGGCAATTCCGGCGAGATCGTCGCCGAGATACTCGGCATGGTCGAGGCTGACAGGTGTGATCACGGCGACCTCGCCGTCGATCACATTCGTCGCATCCCAGCGCCCGCCGAGACCCACCTCCACCACGGCCACATCGACCGGCGCTTCGGCGAAGGCCGAGTAGGCCATCGCGGTGAGTACTTCGAACTTGCTCATCCGCGGCCCACCCGCAGCTTCCGACTGCTGGTCGATCATCTGAACGTAGGGTTCGATCTCGCGGTAGGTGTCGACGTACCGCCGGGGTGACACCGGACGCCCGTCGATACTGATCCGCTCCGTGGCGAGCTGCAGGTGGGGACTGGTGGTGCGTCCCGTCCGGCGGTGCAGTGCGGTCAGCAGGGCGTCGATCATCCGCGTCACCGACGTCTTGCCGTTGGTTCCGGTGACATGGATAGCGGGGTATCCCCTCTGTGGCGAACCGAGCACGTCCATCAACGCTGCGATCCGAGTGAGAGAGGGTTCGATCTTCGTCTCGGGCCAGCGTTTGTCGAGTTCCGCCTCGACCAATGCCAGTTCGGCGAGGTCGACCGGGCTGACTTTCTCCGGCGTGGAGTCGGGCGAGGTCACGCGCCTTCCAGCTCCTTCAGTCGCTTGGTGATGCGTTCGATCTCTTCGGTGGCGATCTGCCGGCGGGTGCGGATCTTCTCCACGACAGCGTCGGGAGCCTTCGCCAGGAAGGCCTCATTGGACAGCTTTGCGGCAGTGCCCGCGAGTTCCTTCTCCGCCGCAGCGAGGTCTTTTTCGAGCCGGGCCTTCTCCGCGCCGAGGTCGACGTTCCCGGAGGTGTCCAGGTCGACGGTGACGGTGCCCTTGCTGAGGCGCACCTCGACGGACGCCGATACCTCGAAACCCTCCTCCGGCGCCGTCAACCGTGCCAGCGACGTGATGGCGGCGACCTGGGTGTTCAGATCCGCCTCCACGATGCCGCTCACGCGGGCAGGCACGCGCTGCGAGGGCTTGAGCCCCTGATCACTGCGGAAACGGCGCACCTCGGTCACGAGGCGCTGCATGTCCTCGATGCGCTGGGCTGCAACCGGATCCGCCGCCGCGCCGGTGCTCTGCGGCCATTGCGCGACAACGACGGATTCACCGCCCGTCAGCGCCTTCCACAGCGTTTCGGTGACGAACGGGATCACCGGATGCAGCAGCCGGAGCACAGCGTCCAGCACGGTGCCCAGAACGCTTCGGGTGGTCGCGGCAACGGTGTCGTTCTCGGCGAACTGCACCTTGGCCAACTCGAGATACCAGTCGCAGACCTCATCCCACGCGAAGTGGAACAGCGCCTCGCAGGCCTTGCTGAACTCGTAACGGTCGAAAGCTGCATCGACCTCGCCGCGCACCTGCTCGAGACGGTCGAGGATCCACCGGTCGGCGTCGGTCAGCTCCCCGCGATCGGGAAGCGGAGCGGGCGCAGCGCCGTTCATCAACGCGAACTTGGTCGCGTTGAACAATTTGGTGGCGAAGTTCCGCGACGATTGCGCGTGATCCTCACCGACCGACAGGTCGCTGCCGGGGTTGGCACCGCGGGCGAGAGTGAAGCGGAGCGCATCGGCGCCGAAGCGGTCGACCCAGTCGAGGGGATCGATGCCATTGCCCCGCGACTTCGACATCTTCTTGCCGAACTGGTCGCGGACGAGGCCGTGCAGGAAAACGTCTTCGAACGGAACCTGCGGGCCGGACTTTCCGGCCGCAAGGGCCTCGTCCTCCGACACGTAGGTGCCGAACATCATCATCCGCGCCACCCAGAAGAACAGGATGTCGTACCCGGTGACGAGAACGCTGGTGGGATAGAACTTTTCGAGCTCGGGGGTCTTCTCCGGCCAGCCCATGGTCGAGAACGGCCACAGTCCGGAAGAGAACCAGGTGTCGAGAACATCGGGATCCTGCTCCCAGCCCTCGGGCACGGTCTCGTCGGGCCCGAAGCACTCCACCTGACCGTCGGGTCCATACCAGATGGGAATCCGGTGGCCCCACCACAGCTGGCGCGAAATGCACCAGTCGTGCATGTCGTCGACCCAGGCGAACCATCGTGGCTCCTGGCTCGTCGGGTGGATCACGGTGTCGCCGTTGCGCACCGCATCGCCGGCCGCCTTCGCGAGGGACTCGACCTTCACCCACCACTGCAGCGACAGGCGCGGTTCGATGGACTCACCGCTGCGCTCCGAGTGGCCGACACTGTGGAGATACGGGCGCTTCTCGGCGACAACGCGGCCCTGCTCGGCCAGCGCCTCTCGCACCTTGACCCGCGCCTCGAAACGATCGAGTCCGTCGAATTGAGTTCCTGTGTCGGCAATTTTGCCGGTCTTGTCCATGATGGTCGGCATCGGCAGGTTGTGCCGAAGACCCATCTCGAAGTCGTTGGGGTCGTGCGCCGGCGTGATCTTCACTGCACCGGTACCGAATTCGGGATCGACGTACTCGTCCGCGATGATCGGGATGTCGCGCCCCGTGAAGGGGTGCTCGAGCGTCGTTCCGATCAGGTGCTTGTACCGCTCGTCGTCCGGGTGGACGGCCACGGCGGTATCACCGAGCATCGTCTCCACGCGGGTGGTGGCGACCACGACGTGCGGTTCGTCGTCGTTCAACGAGCCGTAACGAAGCGACACCAGCTCGCCCTCGACGTCCTCGAACTTCACCTCGATGTCGGAGATGGCGGTCTGCAGCACGGGCGACCAGTTGACGAGACGCTCGGCCCGGTAGATGAGGCCGTCGTCGTACATCCGCTTGAACATGGTCTGGACGGCCCGGGACAGTCCCTCGTCCATGGTGAAACGGTCCCGGCTCCAGTCGACGCTGTCGCCGATGCGGCGCATCTGCCCACCGATGGTTCCGCCGGACTCGCGTTTCCAGTCCCACACCTTGTCGATGAAGAGTTCGCGGCCGAAATCTTCCTTCGTTTTGCCGTCGGCGGCGAGCTGCTTTTCCACCACGCTCTGGGTGGCGATGCCGGCGTGGTCCATGCCGGGCAGCCACAGCACTTCGTAGCCCTGCATGCGCTTGCGGCGACTCAGTGCGTCCATCAACGTGTGGTCGAGTGCGTGACCCATGTGCAGACTGCCGGTCACGTTGGGCGGCGGCAGCACGATGGAGTAACCGGGCTTGCTGCTGGAAGGATCCGCACGGAAGTAACCGGCGTCTACCCAGCCCTGATACAGGTCGGCCTCGACGGAGCTGGGATCCCAGCTCTTCGGGAGGGCATCGGCGCGGTTCTGGGAATTTTCGGGAGCTGCACTGGTCACCCGTCGAGTCTAGTGAACGCGGACGCGACCCTCGAACGTGCGGGCCGCCGAGAGCGACCGACAGCGGTGTAGGGCTGCCGACTGCTGCTCTCTACCGGTCGCTGAACAGTGTGAGGTGAATCTCGGTTGCCGTGGGATGGTGGGCGTCCACGGACTGCGCCGGCTCGTCGCCCTCGTCTCCACGCGGGAGGGGCGTGGTTCCGGTAGGCGGGTGCTGCTCGGAGAAGAGCTGCACATGCTGGTTGGTCAAGGTTTCCTCCGGTTCGTCTGCCGTAGCGGGCCGCGGCAGTTCCGCTGATTGAAGCGGGTGGGGGCCGTGTACACATCTCCGGGTTCCCGAGATTCGGTCCGGCCTCTATGTCGAGTATGCCCCCAACTCGCTGCGGACCGCGCAGTTGACGCTGCAACACGCGCACCAATCGTTCGCTACGACCGCTCGGCGTCCCGCTTTGCGATCGCAAGCTGCATCTCCCAGCCTCGGGAATTGTCGTCGAGAGCGGCAGCCCGTCGTTCTGCACTCGCATACAGTGCGTCGAATCCACTCTCGACGACCCGCAGCATCGTGCCGTCGCGGTGCTCGGACAGGAAGAATTCGACCAGCGTGGAGTTGCCCTCGTTCAGGGGCGCACCAGGCTCGTCTCCCCCACGGAACGAGACGTAGTGCGGAGCGTCGGCCCGGACGGGCAGAACGGGGAACCGTCCGTACGGCGGGTATTCGACTACGTAGACGTCGCCCTCACGAACGATGGTGCGTGCACTCGGGTCTCCGTCACCGATGAACCAGCCGGGCTCGCTCACCAGCCGGTACACCCGCTGCACTGGGGCCGCGATGAAGATTTCGCGTTCGATCCGGTCGGTCGACACCCCGGAAGTGCTCATGATCATCCTCACCTCGCCGCATATGTGCCACCCCAGGGTTGCACGTCGATCGCCGTTGCGCAACCCACTGGTTGCACAGACGGCGAGGTGTCGGGGGGTCCTTCAACGGAAACCGCACCGCACCCCCGAACGGCGGTGCGGTGCGGTTCCCGAGGCAGTGTCAGCTGAAGTGAGCCAGCAGGGCGTCACGCTGGCGATCACCCAGGCCACGAAGGCGCCGAGTCGGGGCGATCTCGAGGTTGGCCATGATTTCCTGAGCCTTGACCTTGCCGATCTTGGGCAGAGCCTCGAGGATGGCGCTCACCTTGGTCTTGCCGATGATGTCATCCACGTCGGCCTTGGACAGGACCTGCTTGAGAGTGACGTCACCCGACTTGAGCTTGCCCTTCAGTTCTGCACGCGCACGTCGAGCGGCTGCGGCCTTCTCGAGAGCTGCGGCCCGCTGTTCGTCAGTGAGCTGGGGAAGTGCCACGATGTCTCCTTCAATTCGGGGTGCTTATCGAACACCGTAGCGAGAGAATCGCTACTTCACGTCATCCAGCCGACGTGTCGCACGTTGTGTCCGAATTGCCCACCTGCCTCTCGGCGCCTCGGCGAGAGGCCCCTCGGAGGATTTCCGGGCCGATCATCCGAGGATTTCCGGTAGGGGTGCCTCTTCGCCGAGAACATGTTCGGACAGGAACGACAACACCACCTGGTACCAGATCTTCGCGTTCTGAGGGCTGAGGATCCAATGGTTCTCGTCCGGGAAGTACAGGAAGCGGTGCGCCGTGCGGCCCTCGTCGTCGGCGGGCAGCCCCGACTCCGAGAGCAGTTCGTACCACAACCGCAACCCGTCGCCGATGGGAACGCGGAAGTCCTTGTCGCCGTGGATCACCAGCATGGGCGTCACGATGTCGGCGACGTAGAGGTGCGGTGAATTCTCCACGGCCATCTCGGGAGTCATCTCCCGCTGCCAGTACCAGGCGGCGTCCGTGGTGGGTCCGAACTGGTCCAGCGCCCACAGGCTCGCATGGGTGACGATCGCCTGGAATCGGTCGGTGTGCCCGGCGATCCAGTTGGCCATGTATCCGCCGAACGATCCGCCCATCGCTGCCGTACGCTTGTCGTCGATCTCGGGTAATGCCACCGCCGCATCGGTGATCGCCATGAGGTCGGTAAACGGCGCCTTGCCCCACTGTCCCCAGCCCCGCTGCACGAACTCCTGACCGTACCCTGTGGACAGTGCCGGGTCGGGCAGCAGCACCGCGTAGCCGCGTGCCACCAGCAACCACGGGTTCCAACGCCACGACCACGTGTTCCACGAACCGAGCGGTCCGCCGTGCACCCACAACACCAACGGGACGGGTGCGTGCGCGGACGCGCCGTTCGGCAAGGCCAGCCAGGCCCGCACGGGCACCCCGTCGTCCGCGGTGGTCTCGACCTCGGTCAGCGTTCCGGGAAGCTCGGGGGAATCCTGCGGCGCCTGCAACACCGTGACCGCTCCCGTGGCGAGGTCGACGCGCACCGGGTGGGGCGGAGTCGCGTACGACGCCCGCAGGGCGAACACCGCGGATCCGTCCGGGGCCACGTGGATATCGGTGTAGGCGTAATCATCCGTCGTCACCGGCGTCGGTTCCGCACCGCCGCGGACAACGAAGAGGGGCGCGCGGCCGTGGTCGTCGGCCGTCAGCACCAGCCCCGAGCCGTCGGGTAGCCACTGCACGGAAGTGGCCCAGCGGTCCCAGCCCGGTGCCACGTCCGCCACGGTTCGCGTCTCGAAGCTGTAGCGGTGCAGCGTGAATCGAGGCGCACCGTCCGGAGTCGCGTGAGACTCCCTGCTGAAGACCACATACTCACCGCCGGGCGAGATCACCGGATTCGACAGGTCGGCGGCGGGATTGTCGACGAGTGTCGTCCGATTCCCTGTCTCGGTATCGATGCGCACGAGGATCGTCCGGATGGAGGCCGTCGGACCGGGAACCGTCCAGGACGTGACGACGAAGGTACCGTCCTCGCTCAGCGCGTAGTTCGCTTCACGCAGTGCAGGGCCGGGCATGGATGTGAGGTCGACGACGTCCTTTACCGCCTCGTCCTGCGACGCGTCGCCCAGCGTCCCAGACAGCAGATGGGGAACGTCGGGTCCGAGGTCGTGGTCCCAGTACCGGATCGGGTAACCGGAGTGCAGGATCGCGGACACCTTCTTGTCCTTGCGCTCGGAGCGCAGGCGCTCGTCCTCGTCCTTCTCCCCCGACCGTCCCAGCACGCCGGTGGTCACGACGAACCGCGGAGCACACCGCGCCGCCCGCACCCCGGTGATCCCACCGCTCCGGTGAGCGATCACGGCCGCCTCACCACCGCCCACGGGGAGCCGCCACAGGGATTCGGGCAATTCCTCCTCGTCCTGCGTCGGCCGCGAGGACGTGAAGAGGAGGTCACCGTTGCTCGTGAACGCCGGATTGGTTTCACCGGTCCGCCCTCGTGTCAGTCGACGTGCCGCCCGTTCCCCGGTGGGATCGATCTCCCACAGCGCCGTGACGTATTTGGTCGCTTTCGCGTCGAGTGTCGACTGCGTCACGACGACACGGCGCCCGTCCGGGGACAACACCAGGCCGGCGAGGCGGCCGAGAGCCAGATAGTCGTCGAGATCGTCGAAAGGAGTTCCGGCGTGGAGTTCAGGAATCGCGGTCACGGTTCGTTGGTACCACGGACGCGCCGCGTGTCGTCGGACATCGCCGAGCGTCGCGCCGCCGAAGGGCCGAGACGTTCGATACCGCGCGTGGTCAGTCGATGAGCGGTGTGATCCGCGGCGGAATCTCGGTCAGGGCGTACGGCAGGCTCAGCACCGTACTCCAGGCCATCGCCTCGGCGGCGGCGTCCTCGAGGATGATGGTGCGGCCCGCTCTCACCACGTCGAGTTCTTGGTAGATCGGCGTCTTGGCGAGTTCTTCGCGCAACTTGTCACCGTAACCACCACCGGCGTACCAGACGAGCAGATCCACATTCGCCAGCGACAGCTGCTCGGTGCTGATCTCCGCGAAGTTGCCGGTGATCTGCTGGGTGACAGGAGGATTGACGAAGCCGAGGTCGGTGAAGAATCGCACCTTCGGGTCTTCCGGCCCGTACACCCCGAACTGCCCCGGACCCTTGAGTGCGCCCACGAGCACGGTCTTGCCGGCGAAGGACGGGTTGGCGGCTCGGACGTCGGCGTACTGCTTCTCCACCGCGGACACCAGTTCGGCTGCCTTGTCCTCCTTACCGAGGGCAGTGCCGAGAACGCGCGTCTGGTCCTGCCAGGGAACGCCGTAGTCGGCGAAACCCAATGGCTGCGCCACTGTCGGAGCGATGGCCCCGAGTTTGTCGTACTGCGCCTGCGTCAGGCCGGAGTAGGTGCCGACGATGAGGTCGGGCCCCACCGTCGCGACCTTTTCGAAGTCGATGTTGGTGGAGGCGGTGCCGACAATTTCCGGCTGCGCGTCGCCCAGCAGATCCTGCGCCCAGGGCCAGACTCCGTACGGGTAGTCGCCGTACCAGTCGAACGTGCCGGCGAGAGTGCCACCGAGAGCGAGAATTGTGTCGTGATCGTTGTAGCCGACGCTCACGATGCGCTGCGGATCCACCGGCACCTGGGTTTCCCCGTATTTGTGCGCCACCAGGGGTCCCGAGGGCTCGTCACCGCCCGAGTTCCCGGAACTGCTGCAGGCCGCGGCGAAAGCGAGCAATGCTCCCCCGGTACCGACGAGGAAACCGCGGCGGCTCAGGCCGGCTCTCTGTTGACCCAGGTTCATGCAGGCGACCCTCTCGTTCGCCGGGCGAAACGTTCGCTCCGGTTCAGGCTTGGCGAGCCTATCCTAAGGGATCCCTTTTGGGCTCTCGCCACATCGCCCACACTGCGGGTCCACCGTCGGGTATCCGGATCTCCCGCGTGACCTCGAAGCCGAAGCGCTCGTAGTACGGGATGTTTCCTTGCTTGCTGGACTCGAGGTAGGAGGGCAACCCTTCGGCGTCACAGCGGTCGAGCCGCGACTGCATCAGTGCCTTGCCGTAGCCACCGCCACGGCCGGCACCCGACGTCCCGATCGTCGCGAGATACCAGTGCCGCGGCTCCGCCGGGTGCGCCGAATCTATGGTTCCGCTCACTGCCGCACCGACGCCGAGGCGCCCACCGAATGCCTGCACCAGGCGCGGAAGGCTGAGAACCGACGACCACGTGGACTGCTTCCACCGCCCGGGCGGATCCCACATCGCGGCGCCGCGCACGACGCCGTCGGCATCGACCGCGAGTTCGGCCCCTCCGCCGGCAAGGTGGTGATATTTCATATCGGCCGCGAAGAGCAGCGGCAGTCCGTGTCGTCGGCGAGCCGGATCGGGCCACATCCACTCCATGACGGGGTCGTCGAAGAAGGCGTCGGCGAGGACCCGGGCCGACTCGGAGATGTCTTTCCTGCTTACGGCTCGAACGCGCACACCCATGCGTCGAGGGTACGGCCGCTGCGCGTCGCGCCGTCGTAATAATTCGGGGTCGGTCCGCTTCCCCGCGAGGATTCCTACGGATTCGGGGCGCCGATCATCTGGTGACGGGCGAGTTCGCGGTACAGCAGGCTGGTGGTCAAGAGTTCGTCGTGGGCACCCACAGCGGAGATGCGGCCGGAGTCGAGGACGACGATCTGGTCGGCGTTCTTCACCGTCGCGAGACGATGCGCGACGATGAGCACCGTCTGATCGGAGGCGGTGGCGTCGAGAGCGATCTGGAAGATTTCCTCGTTGCGGCTGTCGAGACTCGACGTCGGCTCGTCCAGCAGAAGCAGCGGCGGCTCGGTGAGAAGAACACGGGCGAGCGCAAGCCGTTGTCGCTCCCCGCCGGACAGGCGGACACCGTTCTCGCCGATCTGTGCGTCGAGACCCCTCGGCTCGGCATCGACCCGGCCGAGGAGGTCGACAGCTTTCAGCGCCGCGCGGCACCGCTCGTCGCTCACGTGCGGGGCTCCGAACGTGAGGTTGTCGCGGATACTCCCGGCCACGGCGGGCAAGTTCTGCTCCACGTACCCGATCTGCTCGCGCAGGACTGCGCGGGGCAACTCGGTGATGTCGATGCCACCGATGGCGATTCGGCCGCGGTCGATGTCGTAAAAGCGTTCGATCAGGGCCAGGAGTGTGGTTTTACCGGCCCCGGACGGCCCGACCACTGCGGTACGTGAGCCGCGCTCCACGCTGACGCTCACCCCATTCAGCACGGCATGCCCCGGCGTGTAGGCGAAGTGCACGTCGTGAAATTGCAGCATGGGTCCCGCTGTGTGCGGCACAGCGCGGTGGCGGATGGTGTCGGCGGCGTCCTCGGTGGGCACGCGGCGGATTTCGGTGATGCGTTGCAGGGCACCGAGCGCCCCTGCGACGGACTGCACCGCGGCGAATCCGACATTCACCGGGCCCATGAACAAGAACATGAAGAGAACGAAGGTCACCAACTCGGCCACCGTCATATTTCCCGCGGCCACCCGGAAGCCGCCGATGCCGAGGACGATCAGCAGCGACGCCTGACCCGCGGCCCGTCCGAGCGGTTGTATCGCAGCGCTCGACCGTGCCGCGCGCACGCCGACAGCGAATGCGGCTGCAGCCCGCTCGTCGAGCCGAGCCTGTGCCCGTTCGGTAGCGCCGTTGGCACGAACGACGGTGACGGCGGACAGTGTTTGGGTCAGATCTCCGGTGAGGTCGCCGAGGCGGCTCTGGGTGTCGAACATCAACTTGCGCAGTCGGTTGCCCACCAGCAGGGAGACGGCCACGACTATCGCGATCACCGTCACCGTCACCCCCGCGAGAACCGGGTCGAGGAGCAGCATCGCTGCCAGCGCACCGACCAGAACGAAGACGCCGCCGAGTGCATCGACGAGCCCCTCGGTCAGTGCACCGCGAAGCAGCGTCGTGTCCGATCCCACCCGGGAGACGAGATCACCGACATCACGGCGGCGGTACTCGCTGATCGGTAAGCGCAGCACGTGACGGATCAGATCGGTGCGGGCGCCGAGGACCACACCTTCGGCGGTCCGATGCAACAGGTAATACTGCATCGTCCCCACGCCGACTTCGACGGCCAGCAAGCCGACCAGCGCCCACCCCAGCCCGCCCCATGATCGTCCGTCGCTGACTGCGGCAATGATTCCGCCCACGACCAAGGGTTGCGCGAGACTCACCCCGGCCGCAGCCACCGACAACACCACCGCCGCACCGAGAAGCCGCCGATGCTCGCGCGCGTACGGCCACAACTCCCGAATACTGGGCCTAGTCGCCGTATCCGTGGTCCGTGCGTGCGCGGTTTCTGCGTGCGGTCTTCCTGCGTGCGGTCTTCCCCGATGCGACTCCACAGATCCCCCTGCTGCCCCGCCGACCCGTGCACTCCGCCGACCCCTGTACTTCGTCGACACCTGCACTCCGTCGACACCTGCACTCCGCACGAACGGGACGTTCGTTGCGTCAGATCGAACGAACGTACCGCTGGTACGACCCCGGGGCGAGGCCGACACGGGGCAGCCGGTCCGGCGGGGATGGAATCCACCTGATTTCAAGTACTGAGGGACGGGATCGGCACCCGTACCGTCTTCTCGGGTTGTCCGGGGAAGTACGCCCGGCACGGTGGAAGGAATTGTGTTCGTGACGAATGTGGACGACGGCAGAAGCGAGCAGCGACCGGCCGAACCGCCCGTCCCGCCCGGGGCGCGGGGATACGAGGGATTCGGCGGGCGTATCGGGCGAACCAGCGCCGAGTCGACTCCCTGGTGGGGTCCTGAGACCACAGCTCCGCCCGGCGCACCGAACATCGTCGTGATCCTGGTCGACGACATGGGCTACGCCGACATCGGACCGTTCGGCTCCGAAATCGACACCCCCAACCTGAACCGGCTCGCCGACAGCGGTTACCGACTGTCTAACTATCACACCACCTCGGTCTGCTCACCGGCTCGCGCGGCGCTGCTCACCGGCCTGAACCCGCACCGCGCCGGCTACGGCAGCGTGGCCAACTTCGATCCCGGCTTCCCCGGACTGCGCATGGAACTCGCCGACGACGCGCTCAGCCTCGCCGAGATTCTGCGCGCGAACGGGTATGCCACGCACGCGGTCGGCAAGTGGCATCTCGCGCGCGACACCAACCTCGCACCGGGCCGCACCCGTGACTCCTGGCCCCTGCAGCGTGGATTCGACAGCTACTACGGCTCGCTCGAGGGGTTGAATTCGTTCTACTACCCGAACGAGCTGATTTCGGACAACTCCGTGGTCGACGTCGAGGAGTATCCGCCGGACTACTACGTCACCGATGACATCACGGACAAGGCCGTCTCGCGGATCAAGAGCCTGCGCGCCCACGACGCCGACAAGCCGTTCTTCCTGTACTTCTCGCACATCGCGATGCACGGACCGCACCAGGCCAAGCCCGAAGACCTGGCCAAGTACCGCGGCCGCTACACGGAGGGCTGGGACGCAGTGCGACGCAGCCGCTTCGACGCGCAGCTCGAGGCAGGGTTCTTCCCGCCCGGCACCCAGATGGCCGAACGCAACACCGAACCCGGCTACGACGCGCCGCCGTGGGACGAGCTCACCGAAGAGGAGCAGCTGCGGTTCGCCCGGTACCAGGAGGTCTACGCCGCGATGGTCGACAGCATCGACCAGAGCGTGGGGCGGGTGCTCGACACCCTCGACGAACTCGGCGAGACCGACAACACCATCATCGTGTTCACGTCCGACAACGGTGGCACCGCTGAGGGCGGCGCGGCGGGAACGCGTTCGTACTTCAGCCAATTCGTGCACGGACCGGTCCCGTCGGACTGGGTGCGCGACGTTCCGCACGACGAGGAACTGATCGGCTCGGAGAGGATCGGCGTCCACTACCCGCGCGGCTGGGGGCAGGCGTCGAATACCCCGTTCCGGTTCTACAAGGGCCAGACGTTCGCCGGTGGTGTCCGGGTGCCGTTCCTGCTGTCCTGGCCGGCCGGACTCGGGCGTGCCGACGGCGACACCGGACTGCGCAAGCAGTACTCGTACGTCACCGACATCACGCCGACGCTCCTGGATCTCGCTGGACTCGAAACTCCGAGCCACCGGAACGGGCTTCCCGCCCAGGAGCGTGACGGTGTCAGTATCGCCGACGTTCTGCGTGACGCCGCGCAGCCCACCCCGCACACGGAGCAGTACGCCGAGTTCGGTGGTCACCGCGGGTTCTACCGGGACGGCTGGAAACTGCTGTCGCTGCACACGGATCCGACCCGGGTCGACGATCCGCAGTGGCAGCTGTTCGACGTCGAGTCCGACCCGGCCGAGACCACCGATGTCGCACATCTGTTTCCCGAGAAGGTGCGCGAACTCGCCGAGGCCTGGGACCGGGCGGCCTGGCACAACACGGTGTTCCCCATCCTGAACGACCGCAAGGCCGTGCAGCGGCGCCCCGACGAGCGTCGGCTGGCAGAGCCGGTGAAGATCCTCGCGGGCACGCCGACGCTGGAACGCTATCGGTCCAGCGTGCTGATCCAGTACCGCGACTTCACCATTGACGTCGCCACACACGAGATCACCGGGGACGACGAAGGCGTGCTCGTGGCCCACGGCGACCCGCACGGCGGATACGTGCTCTACGTCGAAGACGGCCGAATTGTGTTCGCCGTCAACAGCTACGGCCGGGTTGCGCATACCTCCGCGCCCCTCGGCGCGGCTGTGGTGGGCGTGCAGGTGCGGGCACAGGCCACCGAATCCGTCCGGTGGAACTTCACCGTCGCCCTCACCGACTCGGCCGGGGTCAAAACGGACGTGGCCACCCTCGACGACCAGTTCCAGCTGGTCGGCATGGCGCCCTGGACCGGGATCTCGGTAGGCGTCGACGCCCGCGGACCCGTGGTGTGGGAGCTTCGGGAACGCCGCGGGACTTTCCGCTTCACCGGCAGACTGCGATCGGTCACCTACACCCCCGGTACGGTCCGTGTGCCCGAACCGGTCATCCAGGAGGTCGAGGAATTGGCAGAGGCGATGGCCGACTGAGGTCGCCGCCGCTGCCGCTCGAATCCTACTTTCTTCCAGGTCCCCCTCGATGCAGCGGGAGCGGCCAACTCACAGGGTGATCCACGTAGCGGAGGCACGACCGAGTTCACGTTCGTCGGCTCCGTAGGCCGTCGTCGCAGTCCACACCTTGCGCCCTTCGGAGCCGATCAGTCGGCCCGTGATCACGCAGTTCTCGCCAGGCTCGGGCAGCGCCGATATCCGAGCGGTGATTCGGCCCAGCACCATGGGTCGATCTTCGATCGGTGCGGCCCAGCCGCCAGGGCAATCGAGCGCCGCCCACACGAAAGCCGCCTGCCCCGCGAGGTCGGGGTCGACACACCACACGCACGCGGTGCTGCCGTCTGCGATCCGGCCGGGGAACAGGCGCATGCCATCACCGGATGCGCGGTCGGGGCCGCACACGAAACATTGCGGGAACGGATGACGGTCTCGGCCGGGATAGTTCTCGGACGAGGCACGAGCAACGTCGAGGCCCACTGCCGCGACCTGTGGTAGCTCGTTGACAGTGGCCGACTCGGCGTCGGCAATGGTCGTGCCGTCCCGGTCCTGGGCGCTGGAGCGCCCTTCGCTCCTCACCACCTTCAGTGGAACTTCCAGCGGTGGCGGTGTGCGCAGGGTCACGGTCACCGGACCCGCCGGGGCGTCGTCGTGATCCAGCGTCGCGGCTAGAAGTCCAGCGACGTACCCGCCGTTGCCCGACGCCGTGGGGCCGCGAAAACGGTGAGGTACGAGCAGGACCATGCCGTCCACACTATCCCCGGAGGGAGGAGTGCGTCCGGTCAGTTCGTGCCGTGCACGAAGGTCCGGAGCAACCGTGCGCCGAGAAGAACGACACCCACCGCGAACACGGCGGTTACCAGGGAGATGCGCGCCGTGCCGTCCAGGGCAGCCGCACACAACCGGTACAGCTCCTCCTCCGACACGGCCTGTCGACCCTCCGGCGTGACTGCGAGGCTTTCCCGAGGAGTGGGTGAAAACGGCGATCCACACTCGACGAACGCACCGTTGGAATCGTCCAGCGGGTAGTCGAGCGCACCGAAATACCAGGCGGCACTGATCCACATCAGGAATGCGGCGAGGAGAAGCGTCGCGGCCGCGCGGAACGGGAACCGCCGGCGCACGGCTCGAGCAGGTGGGTCTGCAGTCACCGCCCCATCATGACCGCACGAGGAGAGTAACGGGGAACGCCGGCACACACTGACCATGCAGGCCCGATTACGCCCAACCGCCGTGCAGCCGGGTCTACGGTGGGTGTACCACGGCGGGGAGTCGCCGAACACGTGGAGGCGGGAAGGTCTGCGATGACTGATGACGACGCGCATCTCCAACCCGCGGTCGCTGCAGAATTCTCGGCACTCGCCGATCAACTCGAGGCACTCTCCGACGCACGGTGGGACACGCCATCGCTCTGCGAAGGGTGGAGGGTGCGCGAAGTGATTGCCCATCTGACCATGGCGGCGCGCTATTCAGGCGACGAATTCATGGCCAAGTTGCAGGACTGCCAATTCGACTTCACCCGGCTGTCCAACCAGATCGCCCGGGAGGATGCCCGCCTCCCGGTAACCGAGCTCGTGGACAACCTGCGTTCCGAGGTGATGCAGCACTGGACACCGCCGGGCGGCGGTTATCACGGCGCCCTCAACCACGTGGTAATCCATGGCCTCGATGCCACCGTGCCGCTCGGATGCACCCGCCGGGTACCCGACGAGACCATCCGGGCCGTGCTGGACGATCTCACGCACGGCGGCGGACACGCTCGCTTCGGCATCGACATCGAGGGCCGGCGGCTGGTGGCCACGGACATGGACTGGGCATTCGGGTCGGGTACCGAACTCCTCGGCTCGGGCGAAGACCTCGCCCTCGTAATGTGCGGCCGGACCGTGCCCTCAGGACGAGTCGCGGGCCTCCCGCTGTGAACACCCATTGGCTGACGAAGGAGCCGACGACGATCCGCGCGCCCTCCGAAGTCTGGGATCACACGGAAGTCTCGGACTACACGGTGGCGTCGACCAGCAGCGTGGCGCCCGTTGCCGCCTGCACCTCTTCGATGCTGTGGCCGGGCGCGGTCTCGACGAGGCGCAGACCGTTCGCCGTCACGTCGATGACGGCAAGGTCGGTGACGATCTTCTGTACGCACCGCTTGCCTGTGTACGGCAGCGTGCACTCCTCGAGAATCTTGTGCTCACCCTTCTTGGTGAGATGATCCATCATCACGATGACCTTGCCTGCACCGTGAACAAGGTCCATGGCGCCGCCCATCCCCTTGACCATTGCCCCGGGAACCATCCAGTTGGAGAGGTCGCCGTGGCTGCTGACCTGCATGGCGCCGAGAACGGCCACGTCCACGCTGCCGCCGCGGATCATCGCGAACGAATCGGAGGACGAAAAGAACGCCCCACCGGGTGCCACCGTGATGGTTTCCTTGCCTGCATTGATCAGTTCGGGGTCGACCTCGTCCTCGGTGGGGTACGGCCCGACGCCGAGGATTCCGTTCTCCGAATGCAAGATGACGTCCTTGCCGGCCGGGATGTGGCCGGGGATCAAGGTAGGCATCCCGATACCCAGATTCACATACTGTCCGTCTTCGAGTTCTGCGGCGACTCGTGCTGCCATCTCGTTCCGCGTCCAACTCATGCCCGCACCGTCCTGTTCTCGATTCCCGTTTCCTGCTTACCGACCTCGACCACACGCTGAACGAAAATGCCGGGTGTGTGGACTTCGGCCGGATCGATCTCACCGGGTTCGACCAGGTACTCGACCTGCGCGATGGTGATGCGACCCGCGCCCGCGGCATCGGGGTTGAAGTTACGGGCCGTCTCGCGGTAAACGAGATTGCCGAGTCGGTCACCCTTCCAGGCGTGGACCAGCGCGAAGTCGGTGCGGATGGCCCGTTCGAGGACGTAGGCCTCGCCGTCGAATTCGCGCGTTTCCTTCGGCTTGCTTGCCACGGCGATACCGCCCTGGCCGTCGTAACGGATCGGCAGTCCGCCCTCCGCAACCTGCGTTCCCACCCCCGCAGGGGTGTAGAAGGCGGGAATGCCCGCTCCCCCGGCGCGCATGCGCTCCGCCAGCGTGCCCTGCGGAGTGAGTTCCACCTCGAGTTCGCCGCTCAGGTACTGGCGTGCGAATTCCTTGTTGGCGCCCACGTATGAGCTGATCGTGCGGCGGATACGGTGCTGCTCGAGCAGGAGCCCGAGACCGAAACCATCGGTGCCGCAGTTGTTACTGACGGTCTCGAGGTCGGTCGCACCCTGCGCGAAGAGGGCGTCGATGAGCACCGAGGGGATGCCGACGAGGCCGAAGCCGCCCACGGCAAGGGACGCACCGTCGGGGACATCGGCAACAGCCTCGGCCGCTGTTGGGAAGACTTTGTTGACCATGTGACCCAGGCTACCCGAAAATGTTCACACAGTGAACACCCATCCACATTGCGAACAAATATCGCCCCGGCTGTTGGCCCCATCACAGATCCCGCCTACAATGTACGTATAGCGGGCGACTGTTCACATCGAGAACGCGAGGATTTCATGCTGCACCTACCAGCGCACCGGGCTGGGCACGAAGCCAATGCGCCGTTGCTCTTCCCCGAGTACAAGACAACCCGGTTACGCAGTCCCAAGAATGATCTGGTCCTGATTCCCCAGCGTCTGGGCGAGATCACGGGCCCGGTCTTCGGTGACGGCGATGTCGCCAAGGGCGAGAACGACATGACTCACGCCAACGGTGGCGAGGCGCAGGGACAGCGCATCATCGTCCACGGGCGGGTCCTCGACAGCGCCGGCAAACCGATCCCCGACACCCTCATCGAGGTGTGGCAGGCCAACGCCGGCGGACGCTACCGCCACAAGAACGACTCCTGGCCGGCACCTCTGGATCCCCACTTCAACGGTGTGGCTCGTTGCCTGACGGACAAGCAAGGCCACTACGAATTCACCACCGTCAAGCCCGGCGCCTACCCGTGGGGCAATCACCACAACGCCTGGCGGCCGGCGCACATCCACTTCTCCCTGTTCGGTCAGGCGTTCACGCAGCGACTGGTCACCCAGATGTACTTTCCGGACGATCCGTTCTTCTTCCAGGATCCGATCTACAACTCGGTTCCCGAAGCCGCTCGCGAGCGGATGATCGCCACGTTCGACTACGACCACACCCGCGAGAACTGGGCGGTCGGGTTCAGATTCGACATCGTCCTGCGCGGCCGGGACGCCACCCCGTTCGAGCCGTCCACCGAGGCAGGGGGCCACTGATGATCGACACCCAGAATCCCGACGCACCCCGCTACCCCGTCTTCGCGCGCAGTCAGGACGAAGTGCCCTTCGGCGTCACCCCCTCCCAAACGGTGGGACCGTATGTGCACATCGGCCTGCTACCCCGCTGGGAGAACAGCGGCACCACTGTTCCCGAGGATGCGCCGGGACGCGTCGACGTCTCCTTCACGGTGCTCGACGGCGCCGGGCAGCCCATCGTGGACGCGATGATCGAGACCTGGCAGGCCGATGCCGAAGGCCGCTTCGACACTCCCGCCGATCCCCGCGGTGCGGCGGAGGCGACTCCGGCCGGTTTCCGCAGTCTGGCACGAGTATTCGCCGACGACACCGGCACGATCGTGGTGCACACGGTCAAACCCGGCGCTCTCCCCGCGGAGAACGGCACCGCGGAGGCGCCGCACATCAACGTCGGTCTCTTCGCCCGCGGAATGCTCGAGCGTCTCTACACCCGTCTCTACTTTCCCGAGGACACCGAGGCTCATGAAGCGGACCCCGTCCTCGCCGCCGTTCCCGAAGCGGACCGTCCGAAGTTGATCGCCGCAAAGACCGATCGCGGGTACCACCTGACCATCCACGTGCAGAATGCGGAAGGACGGGAAACGCCGTTCTTCGCCCTGTAACCGATCGGTGAAAGGATCTCGCGTGAATTCGCCCATCCGAGGCGCATTGTTCGACCCGACGTTCGGCGCCGGGGAGTTGTCGACGCTGCTCTCCGACCGGGCATGGGTGACCGCGATGGTCGAGGTGGAAGCTGCCTTGGCCAGGGCGGAGGGAAAATGCGGGGTCATCCCCACCACGTCCGCCGACACCATCTCGTCGTTGTTCGGGCGGTTGGTTGCCGAGGGCACCATCGACGTCGGTGACCTCGGTGAGGCAGCGGCGGCGGGCGGCAATCCCGTGATACCGCTCGTGAAACTTCTGCGTACCGAACTCGCGGCCGCCGATCCTGCCGTCCCCGGAAGTCATGTCCACAAGGGTGCGACCAGTCAGGACATCCTCGATACTGCGCTCGTCCTTCTCGCCCGCCGCGCGGGCGCTCATGTGCTGGCATTGCTGGATGAGGCGCTCGTGTGCGCCGAGGCGCTGGCGCGGGCGCAACGCACCACGCCGATCGCCGGCCGCACGCTCGGACAGCAGGCACTGCCCACCACCTTCGGTGTTCTCGCCGCGGGCTGGATGACCGCACTGCACAGGGCTTCCCGCAACCTCGACGACGCGCTCATTGATCTGCCTGTGCAGCTCGGCGGCGCGGCAGGAACGTCGGCGGCCCTCTATCCGCACGGCATCGAGGTCGCGGACGCCCTCGCCGACGAACTCGGTCTGCCGCGTCAGGACGTCCCGTGGCACACCGACCGCACACGCATCGCGATCCTCGCCTCGGCCCTCGGAACCGCGGCCGGTGCGGTCTCCAAGATCGCCACCGACATCGTCTTCCTCTCCGCCACCGAAATCGGAGAGGTCAGCGAGGGCACGCCCGGTGGTTCCTCCGCCATGCCACACAAACGTAACCCGGTGGCCGCCATCGCCGCCCGTGCCGGCGCCCGACGCGTTCCCGGCCTCGTCGCCACTGTCCTCGCCTCCATGGACCATGAGCAGCAACGGGCGGCGGGAGCTTGGCACGCCGAATGGGAAACAGTCACGGACCTGCTGCGTCTCACCGGCGGGGCCGTCGCCCGCATCGCCGACTGCCTCGGCGACCTCGAGGTGCATCCCGGCGCGATGGCCCGCAACCTCGACCTCACCGGGGGACTTCTGCTCGCCGAACGCGTCACCGGCGCCCTGTCCACGCGCACCCACAACGCGCGCGACCTCGTGACTGCCGCCTGCCGCACGGGACGTCCCCTCGACGAGGATCCCGCGCTTCTCGAACACCTCGAGGCGCACGAGATCCGCGCGCTTCTCGACCCGGCCGGCTACCTCGGCCACGCTCACGACATCGTCGACCGCGCACTGGACACAGTGACTCGCGGACGGGAAGGAACGCGATGACAGTCGCACTCGCACATGAAGTCTCCGGCCCCAGGAACGGATCGCCCGACGCCCCCGTCGTGGTACTGCTCGGCTCCCTCGGCTCCAATCGGTCGATGTGGGATCCGCAGATCGCAGCGCTGTCCGACGACTGCCGGGTGGTCGCCGTCGATCAGCGCGGCCACGGCGAGTCGCCCGCACCGGACGGGCCGTACTCCGTGCGCGAACTCTCCGAAGACGTCCTCGCGGTGCTCGATGTCCTCGATGTCGACGCCGCCCACATCGTGGGGCTCTCGATGGGCGGCGCCATCGCGCAATGGCTCGGAGCCCACGCTCCGCGCCGGGTGCTGTCCCTGTCGCTGATGTGCACTGCAGCGAAGTTCGGCGAACCGCACGCATGGGTGGAGCGTGCTGCCGCCTCGCGCACCGACGGTCCGGAGTCACTTGCGGATGCCGTCGTGGCACGGTGGTTCAGCGAGGGGCTCGCCAAGCGTGACCCCGAATTCGTGCGGCATTACCGCGAGATGATCGCGGCGACCTCCCCCGAGGGTTACGCCGCCTGCTGCGACGCTCTGGCCGATTGGGATTTCACCGCCGATCTCTCCCGCATCGCCGCACCCACGCTTGTTCTGGCCGGCGCCGAGGATCCGTCGACACCGCCGTCCGTCATGCAGGTGCTCGCCGACGGGATCGCGGGTGCTCGATTCGAAATCCTCTCCCCCGCTGCCCACGTGGCCAACCTCGAACAGGCCGGTGCCGTCACCGCCTTGCTGCGCGAGCACATTCTCGGTGGTGGGTACGCACGCGGACGCCGGGCAGCGCACGCCGAGGGAATGAAGGTACGACGCTCCGTTCTCGGTGACGCACACGTCGATCGGTCGATCGAGGGGACCACAGAGTTCACCGCACCATTCCAGGACTTCATCACCCGCACGGCCTGGGGTGACATCTGGGCACGGCCGGGCCTCGACCACACGACGCGGCGCCTTCTCACCATCGCCGTCCTCACCGCCGTCGGCAACGAGCACGAACTGGACATGCACATTCGCGCGGCGCTGCGCGGCGGCGTCGATGCGGACACGATCGGCGAAGTACTGCTGCACACCGCCGTCTATGCCGGTGTTCCCAACAGCAACCGAGGTTTTGCGCTCGGAAAGAAGGCCCTCGCCGACCTGTCGCCGGGTGACACCGAGGATGATTCGCAGACATGACCGCAACCGAACCGACGGAGAAGATTCTCCCCTCCCCCGACTACGTGCAGTCGCTGGCCCGTGGCCTCGCGGTGATCCGCTGCTTCGACCAGCAGAACCAGCGACGCACACTCAGCGATGTCGCCCGCGCGACCGATCTCACCCGGGCCACCGCGCGTCGCTTCCTGCTGACACTCGTCGAACTGGGGTACGTGGCCACCGACGGTTCGGCATTCTGGCTCACGCCGCGCGTACTCGAACTGGGCTACAGCTACCTGTCGAGCCTCTCGCTGCCCGAGGTCGCGCAGCCGCACCTCGAGAAGCTCAGTCACCAGGTGCACGAGTCGTCGTCGGTGTCGATTCTCGACGGCGACGACATCGTGTACGTCGCAAGAGTCCCGGTCAGCAGAATCATGACGGTGGGCATCACCATCGGCACGCGGTTCCCGGCCTACGCCACCTCGATGGGACGCGTGCTATTGGCCGGACTGTCCGACGAGGAACTCGACGCGTATCTCTCGCGGATCGAGATCGAGCCGCTCACCGAACGCACCATCAGCGCCCCCGCCGATCTGAGATCAGCAATTCTCGAGGTTCGGAAGAACGACTACTGCCTACTCGACCAGGAACTCGAGGCGGGGCTGCGCTCGATGGCTGCGCCCATTCGGTCGGCCTCCGGCGAGACGGTGGCGGCTGTCAACATCTCCACCCATGCTGCCCGGTACAGCCTCGACGACCTGTACTCCGATCTGATTCCCGCGCTGCGTCATGCCGCGCACGACATCGAACGCGACCTCGCCACCGTCAACCGCTGACGTGGTCCGTTCAGAACAGCTATGAAAGGTTTTCCATGCGTGACGTCGTCATCTGTGAGCCCCTGCGCACCCCGGTAGGGCGTTTCGGCGGAGTGTTCAAAGACCTCACTCCCCAAAGTCTCGCTGCCACCGTCATCACCGCACTCGTCGAACGAACCGGCATCGACGCCAGCGCGATCGACGACGTCATCCTCGGTCAAGCATCTCCGGGCGGTGAGGCTCCGGCGATCGGCCGGATCGCCGCGCTCGACGCCGGCCTCGGTATCGACGTTCCCGGGATGCAGGTGGATCGCCGATGCGGATCCGGCCTGCAGGCGGTCATCACCGCGGTACTGCAGGTCGCGTCCGGTGGCAACGACCTGGTCCTCGCCGGCGGTACCGAATCGATGAGCCAGGCCGAGTTCTACACCCACCCCAACATTCGCTGGGGAGTGAAGGGCGAGGGTGTGCAGCTCGCCGACCGTCTCGCCCGCGCTCGCGTCACCGCAGGCGGCGACAACTTCCCCGTTCCGGGCGGCATGATCGAGACTGCCGAGAATCTTCGCGCAGAGTTCGACATCAGCCGCGAAGATCAGGACGCGCTCGCAGTGCAGTCGCATCAGCGGGCGGTGGCGGCGCAGCGGGCCGGCCGGTTCGCCGAGGAAATCGTCGGTGTCACTGTGCCGCAACGAAAGTCCGACCCCGTCGTGGTGGACACCGACGAGCACCCGCGGGCCGACACCACGGTGGAGTCGCTGTCGAAGCTCCGCGCCATCCGCTCCAAGATCGACTCTGAATCCACTGTCACCGCCGGCAACGCCAGCGGGCAGAACGACGGTGCCGCCGTGTGCATCGTGACGACCGCCGAGAAGGCCAAGGAGCTCGGGCTGAGGCCGCTCGCCCGTATGGCGTCCTGGGCAGTGGCCGGAGTTCCACCGCGCACCATGGGCATCGGTCCTGTGCCGGCGACGGAGAACGCCCTCGGACAACTCGGACTGTCGTTGTCCGACATGGGCGTAATCGAGCTGAACGAGGCCTTCGCCGCGCAGACCCTCGCGGTGCTCAGAACCTGGGACCTCGAACCCACCGACGAGCGGCTCAACCCCAACGGATCGGGCATCTCCCTCGGGCATCCCGTCGGTGCCACCGGTGGGCGGATCCTCGCCACCCTGCTGCGGGAAATGGACCGCCGCGAAACCCGCTACGGACTCGAAACGATGTGCATCGGAGGCGGCCAGGGACTCGCCGCCGTTTTCGAACGAGTCTGACTTCGTCTCCCTCGCAGACCCAGCCGTTCAACCCCTCGCGCGCACATCGATGTGATCAGTGCACCCGAATTTTTCTGGGGCTCAGAAGTTGAGTTGCCTGAGGACAGTACAGCCGGTGTCTGATCGGGTGGCTCGAGGCTGGTCTCCGTCACCTTCGAACATCCAGTGCGCGGTAGTGGTAGCCGTTCTGCGTCCCGCTGACCACTCTCTCGGGTTCGAAGGTGACGTGCTGTCCTGGCGTCAGCGAACGGGAGCCTGGGCCCGCGACGGTACTGAAATACTTCCACGCGCCACCGGGGGGGTGGTGTCGGAATCGATGATGCCCTGCATCCTCTACTCCGGCTGTATAAGCCAACTCGGGCTATTGACTCGAACACGTGTTCGAAGTAGGATTTGAACATGGGGATCGGGGAGGATATCCAGGGGGCATTGCCGGACGAGATTCTGGCAACTGCGGTCGGTGATGCGTGGCGTCTGGCCGAGGCCGAGTTGCTCGCATCGGTGGTTGCTGTGTCGGAGGAGATTCAGCGACTCGAGGCGTTGCGGGTCAGGCTGGTCGGTGCCGTCGACCAGCGCTGCACGGTCGATGTGCTGGGATTTCCGAACACCAAGATGTGGCTGGCCTCCAAGACGTTGCTCGAGGTGGGAGCGGCGGGACGAATCGTGATGTTGGGACGCGGTTTACGTTCCCAACCGGAAATCGCGGACGCATACTTCGACACCACGATGTCGGCGGAGCACACCGCACTGATCATGAAATTCTGCGAGCGGCCGCCCAAAGGCATGCCACTCGAAGCGATGGACGACTGCCGAAACGCGTTGCTGTACGCGGCGAGCGGTCCTACCGCCAACACCGACGCCGTGCGTGCCGTCATCGCTCGACTCGAACGCGCCTTCGAATCCGACGACCCGCCGCCCGCCGAAGACACCGAACTCAACGAATTCCACGCCTCCAGAACACTCAACGGACGCGTCGCCGTCACAGGCGACCTCGACGCCGTCACCGGTGAAATGCTGCTCTCCGCGCTCTCCGGACTCTCCCAGCCGCGACCCGCGCAGGACGGAACCACAGACACCCGCACCCCCGGACAGCGCAGGGCCGACGGGTTCACCGAACTGCTGCGCCGGTACCTCAACGCCGCAATCGCCGGCGAAGAAGGCGGAGAACGACCCCACGTCTCCCTCCACATCAACATCAAAGACCTCGCCGAGCACGCCGACCACGCCAACCACGCCAGCGCAGAAGATCAGCGCGGCGCCTGCGCGAGGGACGCGTCGCTGTTCGCGGTCGACGGGGTCGCGTGGACCGAGTGGATGGGACCGCTGAGCCTGCGAGCGGCTCGGCTCCTCAGCTGCGACTCGATCTACACACCGATCGTCCTCGACGACCACGGCGCGCCACTCGACCTCGGCACCACCACCCGGACAGTGACCAAACGACAACGAAAGGCGCTGGTCGCGAGAGATCGGGGATGCGCATTTCCCGGATGCGGTGCGCCACCGTCATGGTGCGAGGGCCACCACATCATTCCGTGGTCCAAAGGTGGGCCCTCCGACATGGACAACCTGGTGCTGCTCTGCGGGTTCCATCACCGACTGCTCCACCACAGCGACTGGGAGATCGAAATGGGGGCAGACCGGCACCCCGTCTTCATCCCGCCCCGGCAAGTCGACTGGGAGCGCACACCCATACCCGCGCACAACCAGGCCCGACCCCGAGCGGCCTGACCCCCGAGGCGCGACACACACTTGCCGACTCTGCAACAGGACCACTCCTGTTGCAGAGCCGTCATGCCGTCATGCCGTCATGCCGAGCGCCAAGCGCCAAGCGCAGACTGCATCGACCTTGGTCCTCACCAACCCACCAAACCCGTTGCGATCAGCAACCCGGAGACAAGGACGCCCCGAAGACAAGGACATCCCTAAGACAAGGACATCCCTAAGACAAGGACATCGCTGGCCGATGTTGCCGCCCAACTTCCCTACCGGCGAAGGCTCCGCCCCGGTTTACGACGGTGATGCGGCGAGGGTGGCGCTGTCCTCTTCGGCGAGCAGCCGTCGCATGTGCTCCTGCATCCGTAGTGCGTCGGGCTCGAGTCCAGTGAAGATGCGGAAGGAATCGACCGCCTGTCCGACGGCCATTCCGATGCCGCTGAGGGTGCGCGCCCCGATGTCGCGGGCACGTCGCAGAAGCTCAGTTTCCGCCGGCCGGTAGACGACGTCGGCAACCCAAAGATCGGGCCGGAGCAGTTCAGCATCCAGCGCCATACCGGGATGCTGCGCCATTCCTAGCGGGGTTGCATTGATGAGACCTTGCGCTTGCCCGATAGCGGCAGGCACGGCGGAGAGGTCACCGGAGACGACGACGCGGTCCGGGAACATGGCGGCGAGTGAATCCCGCAGCAGCTGTGCGCGGGTTGCGTCGGCATCGATGATCGTGAAGTGCAGGACCCCACGGGTCAGCGCCGCGTATGCGACGGCTGCGCCCGCGCCGCCTGCGCCGAGCTGGACCACACGATCGGTCGGCGCACCGCCGAGGCCCTCGTCCATGTTCCGCGCGAATCCGGACCAGTCGGTGTTGTGGCCGATGAGCCGTCCATTAGCGATGTGCACCGTGTTGACCGCGCCGAGCGTGCGCGCATCGTCCGACAGGTCGTCGAGCAACGGGATGACGGCCTGCTTGCAGGGATGCGTGATGTTGAGACCATCGAATCCGAGCAGCTTCGCCGAGGCAAGGAGCCGCGGCAACGCATCCTCACCCAGCGCGAGTGTGTCGAGATCGAGAATGCGGTAGACGTACCCGACCCCCTGCGCCTGACCCTCCGCCTCGTGCAGAGGAGGCGTCAGGGACTTCGAGATTCCCGAACCGATGAGCCCACACAGGTACGACGGGCGGGATACGGCAACGGTGTCGAGGTCGGGAGAAATCATGGTGCTCACTTCCGGGGAGAGGACTTGCAGGAGCTAATTAACTATCTAGTGAGTTATGTCACGGTAGCATACCTCCATACCGCGCGAAAGCAACAGCGATGAACAGGAGTTCTCGGGATGACACGAAGTGACGCTACGGAGAAGACACCCCGGCACGAGGGTGCCAAACGCACTCGAAATCCCGAGAAGACCAAGGAGGACATTCTGCGCGTGGCGATGAAGGAGTTCGCCGACAAAGGCTTGTCCGGTGCCCGCATCGACGAGATCGCAGCCAAGACCGCCACGACGAAGCGGATGCTCTACTACTACTTCGGCGACAAGGACGGGCTGTATCGAGCGGTGCTCCAGCGCGCGTACGAGGAGATTCGCTACGAAGAGTCGCAGCTCGACGTCGACCACCTCGATCCGTCGGAGGCGATCAGAGCGCTCGCCGAGTTGACCTTCGATCACCACGAGGCGCACCCCGACTTCATCCGGCTGGTCGCCATCGAGAACACGAATCGGGGCGCGAATCTCAGCCAGGCCGAGGGCCTACAGGAAACGCAAACCCCCGCCATCCGCACACTCGAGAAAATTCTTCAACGCGGGCAGGATGCCGGAATCTTCCGTGCCGATACCACCGCCCTCGACATTCACATGCTCATCAGCGCGTATTGCGTCTTTCGCGTCGCCAACCGGTACACCTTCAAGGCGCTGTTCGACTGGGATCTCACGGGCGCCGAGAACCGCCCCCACCTGCGCACGATGCTCGGTGACGTCGTCCTCGCCTACCTTCAGCAGCCCGGAAAGTTATGAACTAACCATTTCGACCATTATTGACGAGAGCGTGTGACGGGGGTTACCTTGCTTGCACGACCTTCGAACAGCCGCTCGCCGAGCGCAGCCTGTTCGCCCTCCTCGCTCCCCAGGAGTATCGATGACCATCGACTACGGCACCGGCGTCTCCGGTCGAGGCGGTGACGGCAACGGCCGTTCCGCCGTCGACCCCAACGACGATCCCACCAACGCGAAGAAGGCCGCGAAAGCCGCCTTCTTCGGCAGCCTGCTCGAGTACTACGACTTCTATATTTTCGCCTCGGCTGCTGCGCTGGTGTTCCCCCACGTGTTCTTCGAAGGCTCGAAGAACCCGCTGTTGCTGTCGCTGGCCACCTTCGGCATCTCTTACGTCGCACGTCCGGTCGGTGCGGTATTCGTCGGACACTTCGGCGACCGGGCCGGGCGCAAGAAGGTGATGATGTTCTGCCTGGTGCTCATGGGGGTCGTGACCTTCCTGATCGGTTGTCTGCCTTCTTCGGAAACCGCGGGCATGGTGGGACCGGCACTCCTGGTTCTTCTGCGTATCTGTCAGGGCATCTCCGCTGCCGGCGAGCAGTCGGGAGCCGGTTCCCTCACCCTCGAGCACTCCCCCGCCCACCGTCGCGGATTCTTCTGCAGCTGGACCTTGACGGGCACCCAGGCCGGCTTCATCGTCGCCAGCCTCGCGTTCATTCCGGTCGCCGCGATGCCGGACGAGACCCTCTACAGCTGGGGCTGGCGTGTCCCGTTCTGGTGCAGCCTCCTCGTCCTCGTCGTCGCCTACATCGTGCGTCGCAAGCTCGAAGAGCCCGAGATCTTCATTGCCAACAAGGAGGCATTGGACGAGACCCCCGCGCCGCTTCCCGTCGTCGACCTGTTCCGCACGCACTGGCGTGACGTACTGCGGGTCGTGTTCTGCGCATTCATCGCCGTCGTCAGCACCGTCTTCTCCGTGTTCGGCCTCGCGTACGCCACCACTCCGGAAATCGGGATGAGCCGGACCACCATGCTGTGGGTCGCGATCGCCGCCAACTGCGTCGCACTCATCTCGCAGCCGCTGCTCGGCATCCTGTCCGACCGGATCGGCCGCAAGCCCGTCTTCATCGGCGGCGCGATCGGCTCCGCCGCCGGAATCTTCCTGTACTTCGCCGCGATCGGCACCGGAAACGTCACACTGATCTTCCTCGCCGGAATCCTGCTCATGGGTGGCGTGTACGCCGGGACCAACGCCATCTGGCCCGCCTTCTACGCCGAAATGTTCTCGTCCCGAGTTCGCTACTCCGGCATGGCGATCGGCACGCAGCTCGGGTTCGCGCTCGCCGGATTCGCCCCGACCATCGCCCAGGCACTCCGCGGTGCAGACCCCAAGAACTGGGTGCCCGTCGCAGTCTTCACAGCAGTGTGCGCACTCGTCGCCGGAGCCTCCGCCGCCACCGCGAAGGAAAATTCGCGCACCCCGCTCCTCGAACTCGACAAGGAAGACGTCGCGCTCGCGAAGCTGAAAGTCTGATCTCGTCACGAGCATCGAGCGCGCCCGGCACCTTGCCGGGCGCGTTCTTTCGTGTCGAGGCACCGGACTCGAGGCCTATTTGTCGACGACGGTCGTGTCGAAGCTGTAGCGAGACGCCCGGTAGCAGTGGCTACCGCATTCGACAGCGCGGCCGGAATCGTCGAAGGCAGTCCGGTTCACGGTCAGCAACGGTGCACCGGCCTTCTCGTCGAGCAGCAACGCCTCGGCGTCGGTCGCCAGTGATGCGCCGATCCGCTGCCGAGCCAACCGAATGTGCACTCCGCGGGCTCGCAGCGCGGCATACAACCCGGACTCTTCCAGTTCCTCCGGGTCCGGCGCGAGGGCGATCGGGAGGAAGTTCGTCAACAGCGCGAGAGGCTCCCCGTTGGCGCTGCGGAGTCGCCGGATGCACGCCACTTCCGCACCGTGCTCCAGGCCGAGTTCGGCCGCGACGTTCGCTCCGGGCGCCGTCACGCGAAACTCGAGCAGCGTGGTGGTGGGGCTCTGCCCCGTCCTGGTGAGGTCGTCGAACAGACTCGTCAGCTCCACCGGTCGGTGCATCGTACTGTGCACCACCTGCGTCCCCACACCGCGCTTTCGGACGAGCAACCCCTTGTCGACGACTTCCTGGATCGCCCGCCGAGTTGTGGGGCGTGAGAGATTGAGACGCTTGGCGAGTGAGAGTTCGTTCTCGAATCGATCTCCCGGCGCGAGTTCGCCTGCGATGATCGCTTTCTCGATACTTTGTGCCAGCTGAAAGTAGAGCGGGATCGGGCTGGATCTGTCGAGCTCGACTGCGAGCTGTGCACTCACGGATCACTCCGATCCTCGTCCTCGGCCAGAGCGGCGCTGAAAAGACTAACACCGGGTGAACGTTACGTCTTAATGTCAGGACAAAGCGTTGACAGTGCGCGCGATGTGGAGAACAGTCTCCATCAGATCTCACCGCCTGCGCAGAGCGCCGCAACGACCTCCCCGGGAGTCAGCATTGACCACGGACAGCACGCAACGCAGCCGCCCCGGCTGGGATGTTCTCGCTATCGGTCGTTGTGGGGTCGACCTTTACCCACTCCAGACCGGGGTCGGGCTCGAGCAGGTAGAGACGTTCGGCAAGTTCCTCGGCGGCAGCGCAGCCAATATCTCCGTCGCCGCCGCGCGCCTCGGTTGCCGCAGTGCCCTCATCTCCGGCGTCGGCGACGATCCGTTCGGACGGTTCGTGCGCTCGGCACTCACCGACCTCGGAGTAGACAACCGTTACGTGCGCATCGACTCCGCATACCCGACACCGGTCACGTTCTGTGAAATCTTTCCGCCGGACCACTTTCCGCTGTATTTCTACCGTAAGCCCGCGGCCCCCGACTTGCAGGTCTCCTCCGAGCACATCGACACCGCCGCAGTGCGCGAGGCGAAGCTGTACTGGTCCACGGTGACCGGACTGTCCGAGGAACCGAGTCGCAGCGCTCATTTCGCAGCCTGGGAATCGCGGGGGCGTCAGCAGCACACCGTTCTCGATCTCGACTACCGGCCGATGTTCTGGGACTGCGCGACCGACGCCACCGTGCAGATTCAGCGCGCTCTCCGACACGTCACCGTTGCGGTGGGCAACCGGGAAGAATGTGAGATCGCGGTCGGTGAGACCGACGCGGACAACGCCGCCGACGCACTCCTCGACTTCGGTGTCGAACTCGCGATAGTGAAACAGGGCCCGCATGGTGTGCTCGGAAAGACGCGCAGCCAGCGCGTCACCGTGCCCGCGATCGACGTGCAGGTGGTCAACGGACTCGGCGCCGGTGACAGCTTCGGCGGCTCCCTGTGCCACGGACTTCTGTCAGGATGGCCGCTCGAGAAAGTACTGCGTTACGCCAATGCCGCAGGAGCGATTGTGGCGTCCCGCCTCGAATGCTCGACGGCGATGCCGACGGCCGAAGAGGTACGCGCACGTGCCGAAGTCGACACTTCGGGGGTCATCGATGTCTGAAACGTTCGTCCCCCGTGCGCATCGCGCCTCGCCACTGACCGCGCCGGAGGGGATGCGATGAGCAGCAAGTATTACCTGCCCGTCGGCTCCGCCGCCACCGGTCCCTTCGACCTCGAGGTGACGCCCGAATCCGCGGGCTGGACCGAGTCGAGCCTGCGCGTCCTGACGCTTCCTCTCGACGGCTCCGCGGAATTCGATACCGGCGCAGAAGAAATTCTCGTCGTTCCCCTCTCGGGATCGGTGACGGTGTCCTGCGCGACCGAGAAGTTCGTCCTCGCCGGGCGACGATCAGTGTTCGACGGTCCCACCGACTTCGCGTATGTCGGCATCGACTCCGCCTACCGGGTGACGGCCTCGAACGGTGGACGCTTCGCGCTCTGCGGCGCCCGGGCCCGGCAAAAGTTCCCGTTCCGGTATGTCCCCGCCGCAGACGTATCCGTGGAACTGCGCGGTGCGGGCAACTGCAGCCGGCAGGTGCACAACTTCGCGACCGCCGACCGGTTCGACGCAGATTCGATCATCGCGTGCGAGGTGATCACGCCCGGCGGCAACTGGTCGTCGTATCCGAGCCACAAGCACGACGAAAACAGCGCTGTCGAATCCCAGCTGGAGGAGATCTACTATTTCGAAATCGCCCAGGCACAATCGAGGACACCAGATTTCAGTGGAACCGGATTCGGCTACCACCGCGTCTACGGCACACCCGAGCGGCCCATCGAGGTGCTCGAGGAAGTACGAACCGGCGACGTGGTCCTCGTTCCGCACGGGTATCACGGCCCGTCGATTGCCGCACCCGGCCACCACATGTACTACCTGAACATCATGGCCGGTCCCGGCGACGAGCGATCCTGGAAGATCTGCGACGACCCGGCGCACGCCTGGGTCCGCACCAGTTGGGAGCACCAGACCGTCGATCCCCGACTGCCCTTGCACCGCTCCACCTTTCCGAAAGGAGCATGACGTGGTGTCCACCGCGCCTCGATCGGCGAACGAAGATCCCGACGCCGAGGGCACCGTGCACCTCACTGTGGCCCAGGCGGCCCTCAGGTTCCTCGAAAACCAGTATGTGGAGCGGGACGGCGTACGGAACCGGTTCTTCGCCGGTTGCCTCGGCATCTTCGGCCACGGCAACGTGGCCGGTGTGGGACAGGCGCTGCTGCAGGCGGAGATCGACGCCGCCGAAGCCGGGACCATACCCGAGTTGCCCTACGTGCCCGGCCGCAACGAGCAGGCGATGGTGCACACAGCCGTCGCGTACGCACGCCAGAAGAACCGCCTGCAGACGTGGGTGGTATCCAGCAGTGTCGGGCCGGGCTCGACCAACATGCTTACCGGTGCGGCACTCGCCACGATCAACCGGTTGCCGGTGCTACTGCTGCCTGCCGACACATTCGCGACCCGTGCGAGTGCCCCGGTTCTCCAGGAACTCGAATTGCCGTCCAGCGGTGATGTCACCGTCAACGACGCCTTCAAGCCGCTGTCGCGATACTTCGACCGGGTGTGGCGCCCGGAGCAGCTGCCCGCGGCGCTGCTCGGAGCGATGCGCGTGCTGACCGACCCGGCCGAAACCGGCGCCGCCACGGTCGCTATTCCGCAGGACGTTCAGGCACACGCATTCGACTGGCCGCGCTCGCTCTTCGCCCCGCGCACCTGGCACGTCGCGCGGCCCCTGCCCGAACGGTCCGTGCTCACCCGCGTTGCGGATATCATTCGCTCGGCACAGAATCCGCTCATCATCGCCGGTGGTGGTGTCATCTACTCCGGTGCGACCGACGCCCTCGTAGCGTTCGTCGAGCAGACCGGCGTCGCTGTCGGTCTGACGCAGGCAGGCAAGGGATCGCTCGCTTCCGATCACCCACAGTCGCTGGGAGCCATCGGCTCGACCGGAACCACGGCAGCCAACACGTTGGCCGCCGATGCCGATGTGGTCATCGGCATCGGTACCAGGTACAGCGATTTCACGACGGCGTCGCGGACCGCGTTCGCACACCCGAACGTGCAATTCGTCAATATCAATGTGGCATCGCTCGATTCGGTGAAACAGGGCGGAGTCAGCGTCATCGCGGATGCTCGAGAGGCCCTCGAGGCGCTCGGCCCCTTGCTCGGCGACTATTGCGTGTCCCAGGAGTACCGCACTTGGACACGCGAGCTCGTATCCCGCTGGGAAGCGAAAGTCGAGTCGGTGTACCGCATCACCGACGACACTCGGCAGGTGAACCAGAGCCAGGTGATCGGCTTGGCGAACACCCTGTCGGACCCACGTGACGTCGTGGTCGGTGCCGCCGGTTCCCTGCCCGGCGACCTCCACAAGCTGTGGCGGACGCGCGATGCGAAGGGCTACCACGTCGAATACGGCTTCTCCTGCATGGGATACGAGATCGCCGGCGGAGTCGGCGTCAAAATGGCCTGTCCCGACCGCGACGTCTTCGTCATGGTCGGTGACGGTTCGTACCTCATGATGGCCACCGAGCTGGTGACTGCAGTGCAGGAAAATCTCAAGCTCATCGTCATCCTGGTGCAGAATCACGGTTTCGCCTCGATCGGATCGCTCTCCGAGTCGGTGGGATCCCAGAGATTCGGCACAGAGTACCGTCGCCGCGGCGGATCGGGCCGGCTCGACGGCGAAGTACTCCCGGTCGACTTGGCAGCCAACGCAGCCAGTCTCGGCGTAGATGTCATTCGCGTGAAGACAGCTGCGGAGTTCGCTGACGCCGTCAAAGTCGCGAAGGCCGGCGAGACGACTACTGTCATTCACGTGGAAACCGATCCGCGTTCCCCTGGCCCGGACAGTGAATCCTGGTGGGACGTTCCGGTGTCTTCCACGTCCACGCTCGACTCGACCCGAACCGCCTACGAGACGTACGCACAGTGGAAGAAGATCCAACGCCCCTTCCTGCGGCCCTCCGGAAACTAGAGCGACTACCCAAGAACTCGAAAGGAGCCCCGACATGAGCGCCATCCGCGTCGGATCAGCCCCTGATTCCTGGGGTGTCTGGTTCGCCGACGACCCGCGGCAGATTTCTTACGACCGCTTCCTCGACGAGGTGTCCGCGGCCGGTTACGAATGGATCGAACTGGGCCCGTACGGCTACCTGCCCACCCAGCCGGAGAAGCTGCGTGACGAACTCGACGCCCGCGGCCTGAAACTTTCCGCCGGGACGGTGTTCGAGCACTTGCATCGACCCGATTCCCGGGAAGCCGTCTGGTCCCGGATCGAGGAAGTCGCCGCCCTCACTGCGGCTGTCGGTGGCCGGCACGTCGTCGTGATCCCCGAGATGTGGCGCGATCCGGGCAGCGGCAAGGTCCTCGAAGATCGCAGCCTCACCACGGAGCAATGGACGAAGAAGACCGCAGGAATGAACGAGCTGGGCAAGCGAATGTTCGAGCAGTACGGCGTCGAAGCCCAGTACCACCCGCACGCCGACAGCCATATCGACACGGAGGAGCGGGTGTATCGTTTTCTCGATGCCACCGACGAAAAATTCGTCAATCTGTGCCTCGACACCGGGCACATCAGTTACCGCGGTGGCGACAATCTCGCGATCATCGAGCGCGCGGCCGAGCGTATCGGCTACTTGCACCTCAAGCAGGTCGATCCCGAGGTCCGGGCCACGGTCGAAGCCGGCGACCTGCCGTTCGGTGAAGCCGTGCAGCTCGCCGTCATGATCGAGCCTCCGCTGGGAATCCCGGACATGCCGTCTGTCCTCGCGGCGATCGACACGCTCGATATAGACGTATTCGCCATCGTCGAGCAAGACCTCTATCCCTGCGCCCCCCACGTCCCCTTGCCGATCGCGCAACGCACTCGAATGTATCTGGAGAGCTGCGGGATAGGTTCCGTTCGCTTCCACTGACAACGTCAGGAGTTCGTTCCCCGATGACCGCAAGCCGGAGCCTCCGCATCGCCGTACTGGGCGTCGGAATGATGGGCGCCGATCACGTCAGACGCATTACCTCCACAATTTCCGGTGCCCGGGTCGCGGTGGTCAACGACTACGTCGTCGAGAAGGCTGCGCGACTCGCCGCGACCATCCCGGATTGCCGCGTCGTCGAAGATCCGCTCGATGCGATCGCGGATCCGGACGTCGACGCCGTACTGCTGGCCAGTCCCGGCCCGGCCCATGAGAAGCAACTGCTTGCGTGCCTCGAGCACGGCAAGCCGGTGATGTGCGAGAAGCCCCTCACGACCGACGTCGCCACATCACTCGAAGTGGTCGCGCGTGAAGCGGAACTGGGCACGAAGCTCATACAAGTGGGTTTCATGCGCCGATTCGATCCCGAGTACCGGCAACTCGCGGCCCTCCTCCACTCGGGCCAATTGGGTCGCCCCCTGCTCCTGCACTGCATCCACCGAAACCCGAGCGTGCCAACTCATTTCGACAGCGCGATGATCGTCAAGGATTCGCTGGTGCACGAGGTCGATGTGACCCGCTTCCTGCTGAACGAGGAGATCTCCTCCGTTCAGATCATCACGCCCAGACCCAACCCGCGAGCACCGGAGGGCCTGCGGGATCCGCAGATCGCTCTGTTCACCACCACGTCCGGCATGCACGTCGACGTGGAGGTGTTCGTCACCACCGGGGTCGCCTACGAGGTCCGGACAGAGGTTGTCGGGGAATCGGGTAGCGCAATGATCGGTCTCGACGTAGGACTGATTCGTACGAGCACGCCCGGCATTCGAAGCGGTCGGATCACGCGGACCTTCACGGAGCGGTTCGGGCAGGCCTACGACATCGAGATTCAGCGGTGGGTCGATGCTGTCCGCTCGGGATCCAGGACGGGCAACTATATCGACGGGCCGGACGCATGGGACGGTTACGCGGCCGCCGCAGTGTGCGCTGCGGGGGTCGAGTCACTCGAGACCGGTGAGCGCGTCACGGTGGAGATGGTCCAGCGAACCACGATCCGGAGTCCGGACCGCCGGTAACTGACGCCGCGCCCGCCCCTCAGCCGGCCACCCTCAGCCGGCCGCCCGCAGCTGGGCGGCCAAGCGCATCGCCGAGTTGGCGTCGCCGTAGCCCTCGTACCCGCCGATCCGCTGCACCACCTCGAAGAACAGGTCGGCGCCCACCGTCCTGGTGAACACGTGGAAGAACTCCCCGTGCGGATCGGCGTCGTACATGATGCCCGAACTGCTCATCCGGTCCAGCAACTCCCGCGACAGCCCGAACCGGGCCTCGAGGTCGTCGTAGTAGTTCGGTGAGATCGACAACGGCTCGAACCCGTTGGACTGCATCGCGGCCGCCGCGGTGAAAATGTCGCTGCACGAGAACGCCACATGGCTGATCCCACCACGCCTGGTCGCGGCGATGTGCGAATTGCCGGGCGCTGCGCCCGGAACCATGTTCAGGGAGATGCGCAGCGGCCGGTCGACACCGTCGGCACCCGTCTGATCCATCGTCAGTGCCTGACTGCGCATCATTCCGACCGCGTCGGTGACGTCGAGGCCCTCGTGCGGCGCCATCGCAAACACCGACCGCAGCAGCAGCATGATGCCGTCCCAGTTGTCGGACGGCACCGCCAGGGCCACATGATCTACACCCGTGAAGACGGGAACGTCGTCCTGCCACCGCGACTCGGTGGGATACAGGTCGAACGCCGATTGCCACGCAGCCGCACTCCCGGGCCCTCGCAGGTCCAGCGAGGTGGCATCGGTGATTTTCAGCCGCACTACGTCTGACTCGGGAGCCGTGTCCACGCCCGGCAACTGAACCTCGTGCACCGGCACCTCGAGCGCTGCCGCCCGCTCACCCCATGCATCCGGGTCGCTCGACCGGATGCCGATCTGGGTGAGCACCGGCAAGTGCGCAGGCAGGCCGGGGGCAGTCCACACGGTGCCGGCCGTGGCGTCGACGACGACGGTCAACGGCCCGTGCCGCCACAACTGGAGGTCGTGGTTGCGATGCCGCCCCGCTAGCTGAAAACCGATGTGCTGCAGTGCCTGCCGCAGGTCCGCTTCTTTGCCGGGACCCGCCGCGAGGCGCAAGGACACGATTCCCTCGAGCGGCGCGCGGGGCGGTGGCCGGAAGAGGACGGGCCCGCCGTCGGCCTCTTCGCCGCGTTCCGCCAGAACCCGGCCGACTTCCTCCTGCAGATACAACAACGAACGGTGAGCGTCTGCCGCCGTGCGGCCGGTGGACGACTGGCGGAACGTGTCGTTGAATATTTCGAGTGACCACGGGCCCTGGTACCCCGCCGCCTGCACGTGCGCGCCGAACGCCGCAAGGTCGAAGTTTCCTTGCCCCGGGAAGTTCCGGTGATGCCGACTCCACTGCAGGACATCCATCGACAGGCGTGGTGCGTCCGCGAGTTGCAGGAAGAAGATTTTCTCGCCCGGGATGTCGCGGATACCCGAGGGGTCGTCGCCGCGCGAGAGGATGTGGAAGCTGTCGAGACAGGTTCCGAGGGCGGGATGGTCCGCGTCCGCCACGATCTTCCACGCATGACGATAGGTGTTGACGTGCGTTCCCCAAGCCAGCGCCTCGTACGCGATCCGCAGTCCACGGGCGTGCGCACGTTCGGCAAGAGTGTGGAGTTGCGCGGTGAGAAGACCGTCGTCGCGTACCGCCTCCGGCAGCGGAGACGAGCAGACCAGCATGGTGTCGCAGCCGAGCTGCTCCATGATGTCGAATTTGCGTTCGGCCCGGACCAGGTTGCGGGCGAAGGTGGCATCGTCCGTCGAATCGAGGTCACGGAACGGCTGATAGAGATCTAGTGTGAGCCCGAGATCAGCTGCGCGGGTTGCGAGTTCACGTGGAGACCACGGCGAGCTCACGAAGTCCGGTTCGAACACCTCGAACCCGTCGAAACCCGCGGCGGCGATCGCGGCGACCTTCTCCTCCAGCGACCCACTGAGGGAGACGGTGGCGACACTTGTCCGGATCCGCTCTGCCACGACGTACTCAGCCCTTGTTGCAGATGAAGTCGACGGCCAGCCCGTACCCGAGAATTCCCAGCCCGGCGATCACGCCGGTGGCAATGCCGGAGACGTACGAGTGTCGCCGGAATTCCTCGCGCGCGTGAACATTGCTGATGTGGACCTCCACCAACGGCATCTCGAGCGTGACGAGTGCATCGCGTAGCGCCACCGAGGTGTGGGTGTATCCACCGGGGTTGATCACCACACCCGACGCAGTGGTCCGCGCTTCGTGCACCCAGTCGATCAGTTGGCCCTCGTGATTGGACTGACGAGCCACGATCTCCCGACCGGCCCGCGCAGCCGAGGTGCGACAGAGTTCGACGACGTCATCGAGCGTCTCGGATCCGTACACCTCGGGCTGGCGCTGCCCGAGCAGGTTCAGGTTGGGGCCGTTCAGAACGAAGATCGGTCCTGGAGCTGTCATCGCGCGCGTTACCTCCGTATGTACGAACTAGTGAGTTAGTCCGCAATCAGGATACAGCGCGCCTTCGCCTACGCGGACTTGTCCCGGCGTTCCCCGCGGTCGGGCTTGCGCGGAACGATGGTCGGCAGAACGTTGTCGTTGACCGTTTCGGCGCTGACCACGACCTTTTCGACATCGTCGCGACTTGGGATGTCGTACATGACCGGGAGAAGAACTTCTTCCATGATCGCACGGAGACCGCGGGCACCGGTGCCACGAAGAATCGCTTGGTCGGCGATGGCCTCGAGCGCGTCCGTGGTGAACTCCAACTCCACGCCGTCCATATCGAAGAGCCGGTTGTACTGCTTGACCAGCGCGTTCTTCGGCTCGGACAGGATCTGGACGAGTGATTCCTTGTCGAGGTTGGTGACCGACGCCACCACCGGCAAGCGACCGATGAATTCGGGAATCAGACCGAACTTGATCAGGTCCTCGGGCATGACCTCAGCGAAGTGGTCTTGCGTATCGATCTCCGCCTTGGAACGCACCTCGGCGCCGAAGCCGATTCCGCGCTTGCCGACCCGGTCGGAGACGATCCGCTCGAGTCCGGCGAAGGCGCCGGCCACGATGAAGAGCACGTTGGTGGTGTCGATCTGGATGAATTCCTGATGGGGGTGCTTACGCCCGCCCTGAGGAGGCACGCTCGCCTGCGTTCCCTCGAGGATCTTCAGAAGCGCCTGCTGCACGCCTTCACCGGACACATCGCGTGTGATCGACGGGTTCTCGCTCTTGCGGGCGATCTTGTCGACCTCGTCGATGTAGATGATGCCGGTCTCGGCGCGCTTGACGTCGTAATCGGCGGCCTGGATCAGCTTGAGCAGGATGTTCTCGACGTCTTCACCCACGTAACCGGCCTCGGTGAGTGCCGTGGCGTCGGCGATCGCGAACGGGACGTTGAGCATCTTCGCCAACGTCTGAGCAAGGTAGGTCTTGCCACAGCCGGTCGGGCCGAGCATGAGGATGTTCGACTTGGCCAGCTCGACCGTCTCACCACGCGCGTCACGACCCTTGTCACCGGCCTGGATGCGCTTGTAATGGTTGTAGACGGCGACAGCGAGGGTCCGCTTGGCGGCGTCCTGGCCGATCACGTAATTTTCGAGAAAGTCCCGGATCTCGGCAGGCTTCGGCAGCTCGTCGAGCTTCACCTCGCTGGACTCTGCCAGCTCCTCTTCGATGATCTCGTTGCAGAGGTCGATGCACTCGTCGCAGATGTACACCCCAGGCCCCGCAATGAGCTTTTTGACCTGCTTCTGGCTCTTACCGCAGAAAGAGCACTTGAGCAGATCCCCGCCGTCACCGATGCGTGCCATCTCGTCAGGTCCCTACTTCCCTCGTTTACGTGCAACCACCGAATCCCGACGACACGCGTGCTGCGCACCACCGAAAAACGAAAGCCCGTTATGTGACCGTACCCGCAGATCGCGAGCGAGGTCGACTGGTTGTCGGTGATTCGCTCGCCGATCTTCCGGGAACGCCAGCCTTACCGACGCCGCACCCGGCCCGTCGCAACTCCACCCTCACGGCGTGTCGCCCGAGCCGGGGCGGCAATACATCACTTCTGGGCGCTGAGTTTGCGGTACTCGAGCACGTCGTCGATGATCCCGTATTCCTTCGCCTCTTCGGCGGTGAGGATCTTGTCGCGATCGGTGTCCTTGCGGATCACATCCGGCGTCTTGCCGGTGTGCTTCGACAGGGTCGTCTCCATCAGGCGGCGCATGCGCTCGATCTCGGCTGCCTGAATCTCGAGGTCGGACACCTGGCCCTGGATGCCGCCAGAGGCCGGCTGGTGGATGAGGACGCGAGCGTTCGGCAGCGCCAGGCGCTTACCGGGCGACCCGGCCGCCAGCAGCACGGCCGCCGCCGACGCCGCCTGACCCAGGCACACCGTGGTGATGTCGGCGCGCACGTACTGCATGGTGTCGTAGATCGCCATCAACGAAGTGAACGAACCACCCGGGGAGTTGATGTACATCGTGATGTCGCGATCGGGGTCGAGCGACTCCAGGACGAGCAACTGAGCCATCACGTCGTTGGCCGAGGCATCGTCGACCTGGACGCCGAGGAAGATGATGCGCTCCTCGAACAGCTTGTTGTACGGGTTGGACTCTTTGACGCCATAGCTCGAGTGCTCGATGAACGACGGCAGAATGTAGCGCGACTGCGGGGCGGCGGGCGCCTGGCCTCCCAGGTTGCGGGGATCGAACAGGTTGGTCATCAGTTCTCCAAGGATGTGTGGGACGCGGGGAGGGTCAGGGGCCGGATTCAGCTACCGGTTCCACCCGCCTGGCGTGCGCGGGAGACGACGTGGTCGACGAAGCCGTATTCGAGAGCCTCATTGGCGGTGAACCAGCGGTCGCGGTCGGAGTCGGCGGTGATCTGCTCGACGGTCTGACCGGTGTGCTCGGCGATCAGCTCGGCCATCTCACGCTTGGTGTGGGCGAACTGCTCGGCCATGATCGCGATGTCACTGGCGGTGCCCCCGATACCGGCGGACGGCTGGTGCATCATGATCCGGGCGTGCGGGAGAGCGTAACGCTTGCCCTTCGCACCGGCGGAGAGCAGGAACTGACCCATCGAGGCGGCAAGACCCATTCCGAACGTGGCAACGTCGCACTCCGCGAACTGCATCGTGTCGTAGATCGCCATTCCGGCGCTGACCGAGCCGCCGGGCGAGTTGATGTAGAGGGAGATGTCCCGATTGGGATCCTCTGCCGACAGCAGCAGGATCTGAGCGCACAGCTTGTTCGCGATGTCGTCGTCGACCTGGGTACCGAGGAAGATGATGCGCTCGCGCAGCAGGCGCTCGTACACCGAATCGCTGAGGTTCAACCCAGCGGTGGCTGAAGTCATGGCGGGACTCTGCAAAGTCTCCAGGTGATTGGAAGTCACGGTACCTGCCTTCTCCGTAAATCGTTGATTGCTGACACAGACACTAACGAAGGAGGGCGGCACCGGAGTCCCGGTGCCGCCCTACTTCGCTCAAAGCGGAAAACAACTCACCGCCGAACATGCGGGAAACACCCCGCGACCAGCGTTAGCTCTGGTCTTCGCCCTCGGCGGAATCCGCGGCGGGCTCATCGGTTTCGGTCTCGCCGTTGCCGAACAGTTCCGCAGTGTCCACGGTGGCACCCGTGGTGTCGGTGACGGTGGCCTGCTCGACGACACCGGCGAGAGCCTTGCCGCGGCGCACGTCGGCGAAGACGGCACCGAGCTGGCCGGCCTGCTGGATCTGCTGAATGAACTGCTCCGGAGCCATGCCGTAGCGCTGGGCCTGGAACAGGATGCGCTCGGTGAGTTCGTCCTGGCCCACAGTGACGTCGGACGCGTCGGCGATGGCGTCCAGCAGCAGCTGGGTCTTCACCGAGCGCTCGGCGCTCTCCTTGGCGTCCTTGTCGAAGTCTTCGCGGCTGGTGCCCTGCTCCTCGAGAGCCTTGTTCAGGGCGTCCTCGTCGTGGTCGAGGCTGTGCACGGCGTCGTGCAGTGCCGCGTCGACCTCGGCCTTGACGACGGCCTCGGGCAGCGGAACCTCGACGGTCTCCAGCAGGGTCTCGAGGACCTTGTCGCGGATCTGCCCCGCCTGCTCGACCTTACGAACCCGTCCGACGCGCTCGCGCAGGTCGGCCTTCAGCTCATCGAGGGTGTCGAACTCGCTTGCCAGCTGAGCGAACTCGTCGTCCTCGGCCGGGAGCTCGCGCTCCTTGACGGTGCCGACGGTGACGGTGACGACGGCTTCCTTGCCCGCATGATCACCGGCGACGAGTGTCGAGGTGAACTCCTTGGACTCGCCGGCGGAGAGACCGATGACGGCCTCGTCGAGGCCCTCGATCAGCTGACCGGAGCCGACCTCGTGCGACAGTCCGCTCGCGGTGGCCTCGGGAACGGCCTCACCGTCGACGGTGGCCGACAGATCGATGGAGATGAAGTCGCCGTCCTGAACCGGACGATCGACGCCGGTGAGGGTGCCGAAGCGCTGACGCAGCGACAGCAGCTGCTCCTCGACGGCCTCGTCGGTGATCTCGATGGGATCGACGGTGACGCTGAGTTCGCTGTAGTCGGGCAGCGTGATCTCGGGACGCACGTCGACCTCGGCGGTGAACTCGAGGAGCTCGCCGTCCTCGATCTTCGTGATCTCGATCTCGGGCTGACCGATCGCCTTCACCGCAGCCGTGGTGACGGCCTCGGAGTAGCGGGACGGGAGTGCATCGTTGACGACCTGCTCCAGGACGGCTCCACGTCCGACACGAGCTTCGAGCAACTTGGCCGGTGCCTTGCCCGGACGGAAGCCGGGGAGACGGATCTGTTGCGCGAGGGCCTTGTAGGCCTTGTCGAAATCAGGCTTGAGCTCCTCGAAGGGCACCTCAACGTTGATACGGACTCGCGTCGGGCTGAGCTGCTCGACGGTGCTCTTCACGGACTGGCTCCTTCGTGTGGTCGTGCTCTTTACTGTGCGGCAGTTGCCTGCCCTGTGGTTCTGGTCGGGGTGACAGGATTTGAACCTGCGACCCTCCGCTCCCAAAGCGGATGCGCTACCAAGCTGCGCTACACCCCGGTCCGAGCAGGCTCTCGCCAACCTCGCGAGGACCCGAGGAAGAATCCTACGGCCCCCCGATTATGAAATCCAAAGCGGGATTGGGTACAGTCTGACATCGCAGACGACATGCATGGCGATCCCAGGTTGTCGTATGCACGGGGATGTAGCTCAATGGTAGAGCCTCAGTCTTCCAAACTGATTACGCGGGTTCGATTCCCGTCATCCCCTCCACACAGGAGCGTTTCCCCTCGCGGAAGCGCTCCTTTTTCGTGCTCTGGTGGCCGGGGCACGCAATCCACGACCTTGTGACATGCGTCACAAACTTGGAGATCTCGTTCCCCGACCGTTCCCGCGTTCGCCCAACGCGTAATCCCCGGTTTCCTCGGTAGGCTGGGAGTTGTCCGATTCGTCCTGACGACGGCCGCTCGGCCCTTGGAGGCTCTCGTGGAACTCCTACTCATCCTCGTGATCATCGCCGCGGTCGGGTTCCTGGTCGTGCGAGGCCGCAACACACGTGCGGAGCAGACGGCACACCAACTCGAGGATGCCAAGGCGGACGCCCGGCAGGCCATCGAGCGTCTCGGCGGACAGGTCTACAACCTCGTCGGTTCGGACGACGCGTCCAAGCAGGCGCTGGCCGACGCGTCCGAGCGCTACATCGCCGCTGGGTCGCAGATCGATCAGGCCGACACCCCGACACAGGCACGTCTCGCCAAGCAGACCGCCCTCGAGGGTCTGTATTACATCCGCGCCGCGCGCATCGCGATGGGGATGGACCCCGGGCCCGAGATTCCCACCCTCGAAGGCCAGAAGGTGGCCGGTCAGGTCACCGAGGACCGGGAGGTCGACTTCGAGGGGCGTCAGGTAGCCGCGTCACCGAATCCCTCGCCGAGAACCCCCAATTACTACCCCGGCGGTCGAGTCGCGGGCCGCCCCGTCCCCGCCGGCTGGTACTCGGAGCCGTGGTGGAAACCGGCGCTCATTGCCGGTGCCTGGGGCGTCGGCTCGATGTTCCTGTTCTCCGCGATGTTCTCCGGAATGTCGGGGGTGGCGTACGGCGCCCAGGACTGGGAAAGCGGTCAGGGCGACGCCGCTGCCGACACCGGAGACTCGGGCGGGGACGGTGGAGATGGCGGCGACACCGGCGGCGATATGAGCGGCGACGCCGGCGGCGACATGAGCGGCGGCGGCGATGGGTTCATGGGCTTCGGCGGCGACGGCGGTTTCGGCGGTTTCGACATCTGAGTCGCCGTCTCGTGACCGGGAGTTGGTGTGCGCGACGCCGCCGGGTCAGGACGGCTGGCAGGTGGGACACCAGAAGAGGTTGCGCCCCTTCATGACCGAATGGGCAACCGCTGTTCCACAGATCCGGCACGGCTCCCCTGCCCGACGATAGACATAGGTTCGGGGACGCCCCTTCGCGTAGGGCGGTTCGCCGTGGTCGTCTTCGGGCCGGACCACATGAATCTGACCGCGGCGCACCGACAGCTTCATGAGGTCGACGAGATCGGCCCACACTGCGTCCCACTCGTCGTGGGACAGTTCGCGGCCGGGCCGCTCGGGGTGGATCGAATGCCGGAAGAGCACCTCCGCCCGGTAGACGTTGCCGATTCCTGCGACGACGGCTTGGTCCATGAGCAGGGCTCCGATTGCCGTCTTCGACGAGGAGATCCGCTTCCACGCCTTCTCGGGATCTGCGTCCGTGCGGAGTGGATCAGGTCCGAGCCTGGCCTCCACAGCGGCGACCTGAAGTTCGTCGTGCAATTCACACGCGGTGGGACCTCGAAGGTCGGTGCCGAACTCGGCACCGACCATCCGCATCCGGACCTGGCCGACCGGCGGGTCCATCGGAACGGGCGTTTCCGTGAAGGTGCCGTAGAGACCGAGGTGAACGTGGACGGCGAACCCGCCCTCGTAGTGATGCCACAGATGCTTGCCCCACGCCTCCGCCTTCAGGAGGACGCGCCCGTCGAGAATCGCCGCCTCTTCCGCGAACCTGCCCTGCGGGCTGGACACCCGCACCGGAGCACGACCGAATCGGCGCTGATGCAAGCGTGCCAGCCGGTGAAGTGTGGGGCCCTCGGGCATGGAAGTTCTCTCGTCAGGCCTCGGGCACTGCCGGGGCGACGCCGGTCTTCTCGTACTCGGCGAGGATGTCGATCCGGCGCTGGTGCCGCTCCTCGTTCGACCACTCCGTGGTGAGGAAGGCGTCGACCATCGCCAGGGTCTCCTCGAGTGAGTGCATGCGTCCGCCGATCCCGATCAGCTGGGCGTTGTTGTGCTGACGCGCCAACTGAGCCGTCTCCACGCTCCACGCGAGCGCGCAGCGGGCGCCGGGCACCTTGTTGGCTGCGATCTGCTCGCCGTTGCCGCTGCCGCCCAGAACGATGCCGAGACTGCCCTCGTCCTCGACCACCCGGCGAGCCGCCTCGATGCAGAAGGCGGGGTAGTCGTCGACGGCGTCGTAGACGTGAGCACCGCAGTCGACGGCCTCGTGACCGGTGGCGGTGAGGTGTTCGATGATCTCGTTCTTACGTTCGAATCCGGCATGGTCGGCACCCAGGTATACGCGCATGACTGGAGATTCTGTCAGGCGGTGGGAGCGAATCGTCTCACGACCCCGGTGCGCCTATCGTGATCAGCATGTATCCCGACAACGGACAGAACTGGGGACACGTGCATCCGGGACACCTGCCGGCATCCGGGCAGCCGCAGTGGAACAGCGGAATGGGATGGACACCTCCCCCGCTGCCTGCCCCGGGGTTGATGCCGAACGACCGCCCGGCGCGGCATTCGTGGGAGATTCCGCTTCTGGTGTGCGCCGTCGCCCTCACCGTCGTGGCCTACACGGCGGCGATCGTGTCGCTCGTACTCGGTGTGGTCTCCACCTGGGTTGTGGTCGTACTCGTCGCCCCGATCCTCATCGCCATCGCTCGCGGGCAGTTGTACGGCTCGCAACAGGTGAACGGCATCAAGATGACGCCCACCCAGTTCCCGGACGGTTACCGCATGGTGGCCGAGGCGGCGGCACGGTTCGGAATGGCCGAGCCGCCCGACGCCTATGTGGTGCTCGGGAACGGCCGGATCAACGCGTTCGCGTCCGGGCACGGATTCCGACGTTTCGTCGTGGTGTACAGCGACCTCTTCGAGATCGGTGGGGAGGCGCGCGAACCGGACGCCCTCGCCTTCATCATCGGCCACGAGGTGGGACACATCGCGGCGGGTCACGCCTCCTACTGGCGGCAGCTGGGACAGTTCGCGGCCAACTACATTCCCGTCGTCGGATCGGCGCTGTTCCGGTCCATGGAGTACACCGCGGACAATCACGGCTTCTGCGTGCGGCCCCAGGGCGCTCGCGGCGCGATGGGCGTCCTCGGTGCGGGCAAATACCTCGTCAGCGTCGTCGGCTTCGACGAACTCGCCGATAGGGCCACCACCGAACGCGGATTCTTTCCGTGGTTCGTCAATCTGCTGTCCGGACATCCGGTTCTCACCTGGCGGGCGGCAGCGCTGCGTAACCGCACCCGACACGGGCATCTCTTCGTCAAGCCCGGCCAGATCTACCGCGATCCGCAGCAGCTGCAGTACGCGATCGACCCGGCCGGGCCCGCCCGGATGTGAACGAACCTCAGTCGAACTGAGGGTCTTCGGTGCGCGTGCGCTTGAGCTCGAAGAAGTGCGGGTAGCCGGCCAACGCGACAGCGCCGTCCCACACCTTGCCGGCGTCCTCACCGCGCGGAATACGTGAGAGCACCGGGCCGAAGAACGCGACACCGTTGACGTGGATGGTCGGTGTTCCGACATCGGGTCCGACGGCGTCCATGCCCGCAGCGTGGCTCTCACGCAACGCGGTGTCGTACCGGTCCGACTCGGCTGCGCCCGCAAGCTCGGCGGGCAGTCCCACCTCGGCGAGAGACTTGACCACGACGTCGGCGAAATCCTTGTTGCCTTCGTGGTGGATCTTCGTGCCCATCGCCGTGTACAGGGGCAGCAGAATGTCGTCGCCATGCTGCTGCGCAGCCGCGATCAGCACTCGCACCGGCCCCCACGCCTTCTCCATCAATTCCTGATACTGCTCGGGCAGGTCCCGACCTTCGTTGAGAACCGCCAGGCTCATCACGTGAAAGTTGGCCTCGATGTCACGGACCTGCGCGACCTCGAGGATCCATCGGGACGTGATCCAGCACCAGGGGCACAGCGGATCGAACCAGAAATCCGCGGTGTCCTTCGTGGTTCCAGCGTTCGTACCAGCACTCACGTGTTACTCCTTCTCGGTGGTGTCGTCGGCCCATTCCAGGTCTACGGGTGTCAACACGGAGTCGCGGCCAATCCTTCCCGCCGGTCCCCTGCGCCGCAGTAGGGTCGAGATGATCAGCCAGTGGCACCGGCTGGAAGGGAGTTCCCCATGTCTTCCACTCGTACGTTCATCGTCGTCGGCGGTGGTCTCGCAGGCGCGAAAACCGCGGAGGCGTTGCGCGCCAGAGACTTCGACGGTTCGATCATCCTCCTGTCCGAGGAGGATCACCTCCCCTACGAGCGGCCTCCACTGTCGAAGGAACACTTCGCAGGCAAGAAGGCGCTCGCCGATTTCATCGTGCACCGCGGCGACTGGTACCGCGACCACCATGTGGATCTGCGGCTCGGCACCGCTGCCACCGCCCTCGATCTCGCCGCCCACACCGTGACGCTCCCGGACGGTTCGACCCTCTCGTACGACAAGCTGGCACTCGCCACCGGCTCCCGGTCTCGCCGGCCACCCATCTCGGGGTCGGACGCTGCAGGGGTTCACTACCTTCGCACTGTCGACGAGTCCGACGCCCTCATCGAAGCAGTCGGCGAGCACGGCCGTCTGGTCGTGATCGGTGCCGGCTGGATCGGGCTCGAAGTCGGCGCGTCGGCCCGGGAACGAGGCGCCGACGTCACACTGGTGGAGGCTGCGGAGGTCCCGCTGAGCGGCTCGATCGGCCCGGAGATCGGGACGGTCTTCGCGGAGCTGCATCGCGAGCACGGCGTCCACTTGCATCTGGCCGCCAAGGTCGAGGAAATACTGGTCGAGGACGGCCGGGCAACCGGCGTGCGACTCGGCGACGGCACCGTGCTGCCCGCCGACGCGGTCCTGGTAGCGGTCGGCGCCGCCCCGAACATCGAACTCGCCGAGCAGGCGGGACTCGACGTCGACGGCGGCGGCGTCCTCGTCGACGCAGGACTGCAGAGCAGTGATCCCGACGTCGTCGTCGTGGGCGACATCGCCGCGCATCTGCATCCTCGGCTCGGAACACGAATCCGGGTCGAGCACTGGGCGAACGCGCTGAACCAGCCCGCAGTCGCCGCAGCGACGATGCTCGGCCACACGGCGCAGTACGACAACCTGCCGTACTTCTTCACCGACCAGTTCGACCTCGGCATGGAGTACGTGGGATACGCACCGCACGATTCCTACGACCGGGTCATCGTGCGCGGCGACTACGCCACCCGCGAGTTCATCGCTTTCTGGCTCGATTCCGGTAACCGGGTGCTCGCCGGAATGAACGTCAATATCTGGGATGTGACAGATCAGATCAAGCAACTGGTGTCCTCGTCGGCTCCGGTCGACCCCGACCGTCTGGCCGATCCGGCAGTCCCTTTGGTCGACGTCTCCGGTTAACGGCCCCGGTCCACTCGTGATGGGATGGCAGCATCGAGTACGAGCACCGCCGCCCATCCCCGAGGAGACCTCTGTGGCCCCACCGAACCTGACCCGCGAGCAGGCAGCCGAACGCGCCCGGTTGCTGACCGTCGACAACTACCTCATCGAACTCGATCTCACCGACGGGGCCGGGAAGCCCGGTGTGGAGACGTTCAGCTCACGCACCACCGTCACCTTCGGCGCCGTCGCCGGCACGTCCACCTTCATCGACATCGTTGCGGCCCGTGTGCATTCGGCCACCTTGAACGGTTCACCTGTCGACGTGGCGGACTACGACGAGGCCACCGGTATCGCGCTCACCGACCTGTCCGAGCAGAACGAACTGGTCGTGGAGGCCGACTGCGTCTACTCCCATACCGGGGAGGGACTGCACCGATTCGTCGATCCCACCGATCAGGCCGTCTACCTGTACTCGCAGTTCGAGACTGCCGACGCCAAGCGAATGTTCGCCTGCTTCGATCAGCCGGATCTGAAGTCGACGTTCGATGTGCACGTCACCGCCCCCGCCGACTGGAAGGTGATCTCGAACTCTGCCACCGTCGAATCCGTCAAGGCCGAGGCCGGACGCCATCTCTTCCGCACCACCCCGAAGATGAGTACCTACCTGGTGGCGCTCATCGCCGGACCCTACGCCGAGTGGACCGACACGTACTCCGACGAGCACGGTGCCATTCCTCTCGGAATCTTCTGCCGCGCCTCGCTTGCCGAGCACATGGACGCCGAGCGCCTCTTCACGGAAACGAAGCAGGGCTTCGACTTCTATCACCGCAACTTCGGCACGCCCTACGCGTTCGGCAAATACGATCAGCTCTTCGTGCCCGAGTTCAACGCCGGGGCAATGGAGAACGCCGGCGCCGTCACCTTCCTCGAGGACTACGTGTTCCGGTCCAAGGTGACCCGGGCGTCGTACGAACGCCGGGCCGAGACCGTACTGCACGAGATGGCGCACATGTGGTTCGGCGACCTCGTCACCATGCGCTGGTGGGATGACCTGTGGCTCAACGAGTCGTTCGCCACCTTCGCATCGGTGCTGTGCCAGAGCGAGGCGACCGAGTACACCAGCGCGTGGACGACCTTCGCCAATGTCGAGAAGTCGTGGGCCTACCGCCAGGACCAACTGCCGTCCACGCACCCGATCGCCGCCGACATCCCCGATCTCGCCGCCGTCGAGGTGAACTTCGACGGCATCACCTACGCCAAGGGCGCGTCCGTCCTCAAGCAGCTCGTCGCCTACGTCGGGCTGGAGCCGTTCCTGGCGGGGCTGCGGGACTACTTCCGCGAGCATGCGTTCGGCAACGCGACGTTCGACGACCTGCTGGGCGCGCTCGAAAAGTCCTCGGGCCGCGACCTGTCGGACTGGGGTGCGCAGTGGCTCAAGACCACCGGCCTCAACATCGTGCGCCCCGACTTCGAGGTGGACGCCGACGGTAAGTTCACTCGCTTCAGCGTCATTCAGGAAGGTGCCGCACCGGGTGCCGGCGAGCGCCGCGTGCACCGCATCGCCGTCGGCGTCTACGGCGATCGAGACGGCAAGCTGGTGCGTACCCATCGGGCCGAACTCGACCTCGAGGCCACGGAACGCACCGACGTCGCCGAACTGGTGGGTGTGGAGCGGGGCCAACTGATCCTGGTCAACGACGACGACCTCACCTATTGCTCGGTGCGCCTCGATCCGGACTCCCTCGCCACGGCCATCGAGCGGATCGGGGACATCGCGGAATCGCTCCCCCGCACCCTCGTCTGGTCCGCAGCGTGGGAGATGACACGTCAGGCAGAGCTGAAGGCACGGGACTTCGTCGCTCTGGTGCAGCGCGGCATCAGCGCCGAAACCGAAGTAGGTGTGGTGCAGCGGCTCCTGATGCAGGCGCACACCGCGCTCGGAAGCTACGCCGACCCCGAGTGGGCGAAGGAGCACGGGTGGCCCGACTTCGCGAACCGGCTCCTCGAACTGGCTCGGGAGGCCGAGGCAGGGTCGGACCACCAGTTGGCGTTCGTGAACGCGCTGACCGGTGCGCAGCTGTCGGCGTGGCACACCGAGGTCCTGCAGGAGCTGCTCGACGCGGAACCCGACACCGTCGGGCTGCCCGGCCTCGTGGTCGACACCGATCTCCGTTGGCGGATCGTGGGGGCACTGGCCGGAGCCGGTGAGATCGATGCGGACGACGTCGAATCGCCGTTCATCGACGCCGAAGCCAAGCGCGATCCCACGGCCGCAGGGGCCCGCCAGGCTGCGGCCGTGGCCACGCTCCGGCCGCAGGCGGCCGTCAAAGAACAGGCCTGGACCAAGGTGATCGGCGACGACTCGCTGCCGAACATCACCGCCCGCGCCATCATCGGCGGGTTCTCCGGACCGGGTCAGTCGGAGCTGCTCGAGCCGTACGTGGCCCGCTATTTCGCGGACATTCCCGCGGTGTGGGAGCGGCGGTCGAGCGAGGTGGCACAGACCGTCGTGGTCGGCCTGTACCCGTCCTGGTCGATCAGCGAGAAGTCGGTGGCAGCGGCCGACGAGTTCCTGGCCGGTGACCACCCGCCCGCTCTACGCCGGCTGGTGGTGGAAGGCCGCGCGGGCATCGTCCGCTCCCTGGCAGCGCGCAAGTTCGACGCGAGCTGACCGCGTCGCGGGGCGAATGGATCTTTCGACGCGTCAGGTGCGCCGAAAGGTTCCTTCGCCCCGCAGTGTCCGTTGAGGACGACGAGCCTGTCAGAGGACGTGTCAGTCCGGCAGGATCGGCACCGAAATGCCGGGGTCCCTGCCGAGGAGTACGGCACGCGTGACGGCCGAAGACCCGAAGCGGTCGCGGACGCTGTCGAGTGTGGTGTCGAGGGAACTGCTGGAATAAGGGTCGAACGGCAGTACCAGCTGCTGCGGGCAATCGTCCTCGAGATTCGCGACGGCGACACCGACGAGGGTGATTCCCTTCGACTCGATCATCGGCATCGCCTTGTCCAGCAAGCCCCGCGCCGAGAGAAGAATGGTCTGCGTCTGCGCCGACGGCTGCACGAGAGTATGCGAACGGGTGACCCGCGTGAAGTCGTCGAAACGCAGTCGGAGTATCACCGTCCTCCCGACCCGCCGACCGCGGCGAAGCCGGCGCGTCACCCGATCGACCAAGGTGACGAGGGCAGCGTCGACGTCCTCCCGCGACTTCGGGCGCCTACCGAGGGCGTGCTGGGCGCCCACCGATCTCCGCCTTCGTCCGACCTCCACCGGACGGGGATCGCGGGCCCACGCGAGCGCGTGTAGGTGGTGCCCCGCGGCCGGGCCGACGATGGTGACCAACACCTCTTCCGGGTAGTGGGCCAACTGACCCACTGTCCCGATCCCCGCGTCGCGGAGCTTTCCGGACGTGATGGCACCGACGCCCCACAGCCGTTCGACCGGCAACGGATGGAGGAACTCCAGTTCCCGATCGGGCGGCACGTGCAACAGGCCGTCGGGCTTTCCCACCGCACTCGCAACCTTCGCGAGAAATTTGGTGCGGGCAACGCCGACGGTGATGGGCAAGCCCACCTGCTCGCGCACCTCGCGGCGCAGTCGTGCGGCGATCTCGACCGGAGTCCCCGCGATCTTGCGTAGGCCGGCGACGTCGAGGAAAGCCTCGTCGATCGACAGGCCTTCCACGAGCGGGGTGGTGTGCGCGAACACGTCGAACACGGCCTTGCTCGCGGCCGCGTACGCCGACATACGCGGAGGCACCACGACTGCATGCGGGCACAGGTGAAGCGCCCGAGACGCGCTGCCGGCCGTGCGAACCCCGTAGGCCTTTGCCTCGTAACTGGCTGCCAGTACGACACCGCCCCCCACGATCACCGGCAGGCCACGCAGGCTGGGATCGTCTCGCTGCTCCACCGAGGCATAGAACGCATCGAGGTCGGCATGCAAGATGGTCGCGTCGGGACCGCTCGAGATCCGGGGGCGCGAAGACGACGACACGAACATATGTTCGCATCGACCACCGACAGAAGTCGAGTGTCCTCCTCGCGGAAGGCGCTCGACCCCCTCCCGGCACCTGTTCGACAGCCGACGGCCCGGCGCGGTTCAGTGGACTGAATCTCGCCGGGCCGTCGGAAAAGCAGGTACTACCGGAGTTACGGGGAAGAGATCGCCGCACTCATCACGCGGATCGCGCTGACGAGTCCGTCGATCAGATCGCCGTCGCCGAACGAGGCGACGGCGGCGGTGGCGCCGAGCTGGGCAACACGGTCGGTCACGCGATCGGCCACCGCGACGCCGCTGCGGATCTCGACCGTCCGCTGGTTCGGCGAGACTGCGATCAGAACGGAACGCTCCGCCTCCGGCGTGCTCGGGAACAGTGCATCCGCTCCGACAGCGGTGTCGACGCCGAGATCGCCGATGTAGGCGTTGAACCGTACCTTCGTCTTCCGGGTGCCTTCGGTGAGAGCATCGTCGAGGCGGACGAGTTCGTCCGTCGTGAACGGCAGGTCGTCCTCGAAAGGCTCACCTGCGCGGTGCACGCCCGAGATCCGGCCACTGGCCGTCACCACGTGGCCCACGGGCAGATCTTCCTCGGATACCCGGGACGCGGGAATCAGATCACCACTTGCCACTTGCCCTGCCTCCAATCAGATCTGCCGAGCCGGCCACAGCGGAATGGTGCCCCCCGTGGTGACCATGGGTGGTCACCTCGTCGACGGCACTCCACAACACGGGTGCGTGCGTCCATTCCTCACCGAGGTGGAATGCAGGCGGCACGGGACCGGGCGTCTCCTTGCCGACGAACGACATCGCCGCGAAGAAAGCGGTGATCAACGCCGGGATTCCTACGAATATCAGCACTGTCTCGAGAATGCTCACACGGCAAACGGTAGCCGAGAACCGTGTGCGACGAAGCGTCAGGGCCGAAGTTCTCCGCGAGCGAGCGACCGGAGTGTCAGGCTGCGCCTTCGCCCAGGTAGGGCATCCACGAAGGATGGAGATCTTTGGTGGATGCCAGCAGACGCCAGTGCGGACCCGAGGGCGGTACCAGGGCGGCCCGCAGCGTCCATCCGAGTTCGCTGAGGAGTTTGTCCGCCTTGCGATGGTTGCACGGCGCGCAGCAGGCCACGCAGTTCTCCCACGAGTGCTCCCCACCGCGGCTGCGGGGAACGACGTGATCGACGGTCTCCGCTTTGGCCCCGCAGTACGCGCAGCGGAACCGGTCGCGGTGCATGAGTGCCGCACGGGTCATCGGGATGCGGGCGCGATAGGGCACACGGACATAGTTCCGGAGACGGATCACGGACGGTACCTGCACCGACCACTGCTCGGAGTGCACGACCGGCGCCTGCGGATCTTCGTGGACCGTGTCGGCTTTTCCGCAGGTCATGAGGACGACTGCGCGTCGGGCCGGGAGGGCGGTGAGGGGCTCATAGGTGACATTGAGCAGCAGCACCCGACGCTTGACCCAGAGGGGTACCGCGTTCTCGACCGGGAAAGAAGGCCCTGCGCGCTGCGCGGAGCCTTCGGTAATCACTTGTAGTGCAAACGCCCCTGACACCTCGGCACTCCGGGCATCAGTGGGCACACGTTGTCGGTGCGCGCGGGCGCTGTGTCGATTCTTCATGCGACCTCCGAGAGATTGCCACCAAGTGCATCATGAAATGCCTGCCCGTGCACGCCCATTTTTCGACAAACTTGCAGGGACGGCGGATGAACGGACGGTGACGCCGCCGTGGAAACGCCCTGCCGGGAACGGCCGGGGTATCCGGCGGCACGAGTTCCCCGAAGGCACGTGCACAATGGGAGATGCCATGACTGACGTGCAGCAGACCTTCTACGAGGCGGTGGGCGGAGCGGAGACGTTCCGCAAGCTCACCGCGCGGTTCTACGAGGAAGTCGCCAACGACGACATCGTCCGGCCCCTGTACCCGGAGGAAGATCTGGGTCCGGCCGAGCGCCGGATGCGTATGTTTCTCGAGCAGTACTGGGGTGGACCGCACACCTATTCCGACGAACGGGGACATCCGCGCCTGCGGATGCGCCACCACCCCTTCAAGATCGGCCCCCTCGAGCGCGACGCCTGGCTGCGATGCATGCACACGGCCATTGCCTCCATCGATTCGGAAACCCTGGACGACGCACATCGGCGCGCCCTGACCGACTACATGGAGATGGCTGCGGCGTCGATGGTGAACTCCGCGTTCTGAACGGGCGCCGCGTCGATTCCGCCGGTCGACTCGTGGTGCACGCGAACCTTTGGCACGATGGGCGTTTGTGAGTACTCCCGCCGAAACGTCCGCCGACGACATGCAGCCGGCACCCTGGTGGTCCGAAGCGGTCTTCTACCAGATCTACCCGCGCTCGTTCGCCGACGCGAACGGTGACGGTGTCGGCGACCTCCGAGGTGTGCAGGAGAAACTGGGATACCTGGAACTGCTGGGTGTCGACGCCCTCTGGTTGAGCCCGGTGATGCGGTCACCCATGGCCGATCACGGTTACGACGTGTCCGATCCTCGCGACATCGATCCGCTGTTCGGCGACGTCGACGCCATGGACGACTTGATCGAAGCCGCGCACGCTCGCCAGATCAAAGTCACGATGGACCTGGTCCCCAATCACACCAGCATCGAGCACGAGTGGTTTCGAGCCGCCCTCCAGGCGTCGCCGGACAGCCCCGAACGGGACCGCTACATTTTCCGGGACGGCCGGGGACCGGATGGCTCCGAACCGCCGAACAACTGGCCGAGCATCTTCGGTGGTCCCGCATGGACGAGGATCACCGAGCCCGACGGCCGGCCCGGGCAGTGGTATCTGCACCTGTTCGCCGCGGAACAGCCCGACCTGAACTGGAACAATCCCGAGGTGTTCGAGGACCTCGAGAAGACGCTCCGGTTCTGGCTGGATCGGGGCGTCGACGGTTTCCGCATCGACGTCGCCCACGGAATGGCCAAACCCGAGGGCTTGCCGGACCACGACTGGGACACCAACGCACTTCTGCAGAACGCCGATGACGACCCGCGGTTCAACCACCCGTCCGTCCATGACATCCACCGCGGGATACGCAAGATCCTGAACGAATACCCCGGCGCCATGGCGGTCGGGGAGATCTGGGTGCGCGACAACGTGCGCTTCGGTGAGTACATCCGCCCCGACGAGCTGAATCTCGGCTTCAATTTCCGCCTTGCCGAGGCCGAATTCTCGGCGGAATCCGTGCGCGAGGCCATCGAGAATTCCCTGGCAGCGGTGGAACAGGTGGGTGCCACGCCCACCTGGACGCTGTCCAATCATGACGTCGACCGGGAGGTCACCCGGTACGGCGGTGGTGTGATCGGCCTCGCCCGCGCCCGCGCCATGGCTTTGGTCGAACTGGCGCTGCCCGGCACCACGTTCATCTACAACGGCGCCGAGCTGGGGTTGCCCAACGTGGACCTTCCCGACGACGCCCTGCAGGACCCGGTGTGGGAGCGTTCGGGACACACCGAACGTGGTCGTGACGGGTGCCGAGTCCCGCTCCCCTGGGAAGGCGTCGAACCGCCGTTCGGGTTCACCACCGGCGCGTCGACGTGGCTTCCGATGCCCGAGGACTGGTCGTCGCTCACGGCGGAGGCGCAGCTCGAGGATGTCACCTCCACTCTCTCCCTCTACCGCGCTGCGCTCGAACTGCGCGAGCTCCGCCCGGAGTTCTCCGGTCCCGGCGTCGACTGGTACGGGAGTCCCCCCGGCTGCTTCGCGTTCCGTCGTGGCGGTGGCCTCATCTGCGCGCTGAACGCCACCGATGCACCCATCTCGCTGCCGCCGGGCGAAGTACTTCTGAGCAGCGCTCCCCTCGTCGACGGGCAGCTGCCCCCCAACGCTGCTGCGTGGCTCATCTGACGCGCGCCCCCGCCGTCGCGGCCGTCGTCGCCGCCTCGATCCTGTTCGGAACCACAGGGACCGCTCAGGCACTCGCCTCCCGTTCACTCGGGTTCGATCTCGACCCGCTGGCAGTCGGCTCTGCCCGGGTAGCCGCAGCCGGGGCTCTTCTCGCCGCCTTCGCGGCGCTACGGGGAGGCCTCGGATTCGAATGCGCACCCGGAGCCCGTCGGTACCTGCCGGCCGTGTGCGGCGGACTGGGTGTGGCCGCCTACCAACTCGGGTTCTTCAGTGGTGTGCAGAGCGCGGGGGTCGCGGCCGGGACGATGATCGCGCTCGGCTCCGGCCCCGCATTCACCGGCGCACTCCAATGGGCGGTCCATCGACACCGGCCCGGCCCGTTATGGGCGGTATCCACGGTGATCGCAGTGGCCGGAATGGCTTTGATCGTGGCGGGGACCGGCGCAAACACCGACTCGTCCGACATGCTCGCCGGCGCAGTCCCCGCACTGATCGCGGGCCTCGGCTACGCCACCTACACGGTGGCGGGCTCGTCCCTGATGGAAGCCGGGGCAGGTCCCGAGGCCGCCATGGGACAGATGTTCGGGCTCGGCGGCTTGTTCTTGCTGCCCGTTCTGATCGCGACCTGGCCCGGCGGTCTCAACACGGCAGCGGGGGCCGCCGCGGCCGGCTATCTGGTGCTCGTTCCGACGGTGCTGGCCTACTTACTGTTCGCGGCCGGGCTGCGCCGTCTCCCGCCCGCCACGGTTGCCACGCTCACGCTCACCGAGCCCGTCGTCGCGGCGCTCCTGGGTACCGCGATACTCGGCGAGGAACTGACCGTCGTCGCGGGCATCGGGATGGCCGCGGTGGTCGCGTCACTTGCCGTCCTCGCGGTGAGCACACTGCGAACACCGTCAGGTGCTACCGGGTGACCGACAGCGGGATCGTCCCGCCGCGGTGACGGTAGACGGACCCGAACCGGGCATCCACCCGCAGCCACGACGCGGTGGCGCGGACCCGGACCAGCTCCGAGGCGTCGATGCGTTCGAGGTCGATGTCGGCGGTCAGGCGATCCGAGCCCGCGTGCGGAATGAATCCGAGTGCTGTGAGGGCGAACACCACCCGCATGGCCACACCCACCGTCTGCCCGGCACCGTGCACCTGCAGCACCTCTTGATCGAGCAGCGACGCGGGAGGCCCCTGACTGCTTCCGTGCTCCTGCGCCAGGGCGGCTCCGCGTTGGGCGAGGTCGACCAGCACCCGCGCCGGGACGTCGTCGATGTGCACGAAACCCTCCGCGGGCGGCAGTGCGCCCCGCCACGCCGAGTCCATCGAGTATCCGGGGTCGATGTCACCCGTGTTCACCGATCGCAGTGCCGTCAGCAGCTGGTCACCGGCGGCGGACGTATCGTCCGGGGAGACGGACCCACCGACTGTGCGCACTGCGAGGACATCGAATCCTGTTGCCGCCCAAACGGTCAGCCGATTCGCGCCCCGTTGGCGCAGGCGGACCACCGCGGATTCGTCCAAACGGACGACGCGTGCGACGAACGTGGCGAGGTCACCCCGCTCCGTGGAATCCGGAATGGACAGGTTCCGCTCATACACGCTGCCAGCTCTCCAGATACTCGCGCTCGACGGCGGTGAGCCTGCGCAGCCGCTGCGTGTCGATGTCGAAGGCCGCGATCTGCGTCGACGCCACGATCGACGCCGGCACCGATATGTCGACCCCCTTCGGGCGCACTTCGTACGCGATCGTGAAATCGACCGCCCGCACCTTCTGCACCCACATCAGGACGTCGAGTGGAGAGTCGCTGTGCCGAAGCTGCCCGCGATAACGAACGTGGAGGTCGGCGACGACGGCGCCGTCGCGCAGCGTGACCGTCGGACGATCATTCTCGAACAGCCAGGGAATCCGCGCTTCCTCCAGCAAGGTGACCATGCGAGCGTGGTTGATGTGCTGGAAGACGTCCATGTCCGACCACCGAACTTCGACCTCCGCGTGAAAACCCTCGCTCAACGTCATACCTCCGATCGGGTGCCCACACCTCGCACCATGCTGCGTACCTGACGCGCCGCCACCGAGAGCGTCGCGAGGTCAAGGGTCCCAGACTCGAAAATTTCGGTGAGAGCGGACCTCGCCCGACCCAGTCGGGAGGCATTGGTCGATTCCCAGTCGTCGATCTTCTCGCGCGGACTCTCGTCCGGCTCCCCGCCGAGGAGCACCTCCATCGTGAGCTGCCGCAGCGAACTGTAGAGGTCGTCCCGCAACGCCAGCCGTGCCAGTGAATGCCACCGGTCACCGCGAGCCAGCGTGGAGACAGCGCTGAGCAGCCAGTCGATCCCGAGGTGGGCGTCGAGTTCGTAGTACAGCTCGGCCACCTCGTCGATATCCCGTTCGGCGATGTCCGACACGTCGCTGATGTCAAGGAGGCAGTACAGGTCGAGCAGGCGGAATACCTCGAAGGCGATGTCCTCGGGCGCCCCGCGGAGAATCAGCGGCCGTACCCGGGTTTCGAGGTCCTCGACCTGATGGCCTTTGAGTAGGTGTGGGACTTTAGGGGACATCTTCCGGACATCGGTGGAGTAACGCGCGATCTCGGCTCCCACGGCCAGCGGCTGCGGCCGGTTGGTGAGGAACCACCGCGACGCACGATCGAGAACCCGCCCCGATTCGAGAATCAGATCGTCCTCGAGTGCGGCCGGCAGGTGTTCGGACCGGATGCGCGCCCACACATCGGGGAGGGCGAAGATTTCGGTGACTGCGGCGTAGGCACGAATGGCGTCGGTGCTGCTCGCTCCGGACTCGTCCGCCAACCGGTACGCGAAGGTGATGCCGCCGTTGTCGATGGTCTCGTTCGCGAGCATGGTCGCCACGATCTGCCGGCGTAGGGGGTGCGCCTTGATCGCTGTCCGGAAGCGCTCCCGCAGTATTTTCGGGAAGTAGCGCGGGAGGCGCGGCGCGAACGTGTCGCTGTCGGGCAGGTCGGTGGCGAGGAGATCATCCTTCAGCGCCAGCTTCACATGGGCGACGAGCGTGGCGAGTTCCGGCGACGTCAGACCCTGACCGGCCTGACGGCGGCGCGTGATCTCGGCGTCGGTGGGCAGCACCTCGATTTTCCGATCGAGTCCGCGCCGCTTCACCAGGTCGGCGATCTGCCGCCGGTGCACGGTGAGCATCGGTACCGCACTCGTCCGTGAGACACCGAGCAGGTTGTTCTGTGCGACGTTGTCGGCGAGGACGAGGTCGGCGACCTCGTCGGTCATCGAGGCCAGGAGCGGGTTGCGCTCCTCGGACGGCAACGCGCCACTGTTCACGAGGGAATCGAGCAGGATCTTGATGTTCACTTCGTGGTCGGAGCAGTCGACCCCTGCCGAGTTGTCGATGGCGTCGGTGTTGATTCGTCCACCGTTCTGGCTGTATTCGATTCGTCCCAGAGCGGTCACCCCGAGGTTGCCACCCTCCCCCACGACTCGGGCACGCACCTCGTTGCCGTCAATCCGGACGGCGTCGTTGCTCTTGTCGCCGACCATCGCATTGGTTTCGCCCGAGGCCTTGATGTATGTGCCGATACCGCCGTTCCACAACAGGTCGACCGGTGCCCGCAGGATCGCACGGACAAGTTCCGGCGGGGACAGTTCGGTGATCGTGTCGTCCAGCCCGAGAGCTGCGCGTGCCGGAGCGCTGATCGGAACCGATTTGCGAGTCCGGTCCCACACGCCCCCGCCGTCGCTGATCAGGCTGGTGTCGTAGTCTGCCCACGACGAACGAGGCAGAGCGAACAGGCGGGATCGCTCCCCAAAGGACCGCGCTGCATCGGGATCGGGGTCGAGGAAAACGTGGCGATGGTCGAATGCCGCGACCAGACGAATGTGCCGGCTCAGCAGCATTCCATTTCCGAAGACGTCACCGCTCATGTCCCCGACACCGACGACGGTGAAATCCTCGCGCGCCGTGTCCAACCCCACTTCCCGGAAATGCCGCTTCACGCTCTCCCACGCACCCCGCGCGGTGATGCCCATTTCCTTGTGGTCGTATCCCGCCGACCCACCGGAGGCGAAAGCGTCACCCAACCAGAATCCGTACTGCTGGGCAACGGAATTGGCGAGGTCCGAGAATTTGGCGGTGCCCTTGTCTGCGGCGACGACCAGATACCGGTCGTCACCGTCCCGGCGCACGACCCCGGGGGGCGGTACCACCTTGCCCGACGCCTGGTCGACATTGTCGGTGAGGTCCAACAGCCCGGAGATGAAGGTGCGGTACCTGTTCTGACCGGCCTCGAGCGCCTGCATCCGGTCGAGCGCCGCATCGCCCGTGGGAACCGGCGAATTCTTGACCACGAATCCGCCTTTCGCACCGACTGGCACGATCACGGCATTCTTCACGGCCTGCGCCTTCGCCAGGCCCAGGATCTCGGTGCGGAAATCCTCGCGTCGGTCCGACCAGCGAAGACCACCACGGGCTACCGGCCCGAATCGTAGGTGGACGCCCTCGACATCCGGTGAGTAGACGAAGATTTCGAACTTCGGGCGCGGCTTCGGCAACTCCAGAATTTTCGACGGATCGAGCTTGACGGACAGATACTCGCGTCGGTTGCCGGCCTCGTCCGTGACGAAGTAATTGGTACGCAAGGTGGCTTGGATCAGGCCGAAGAGGCCCCGCAAAATGCGGTCCGCGTCGAGGCTGACGACTCTGTCGATGAAGTGCCGCAGCCGCGTCTCGAGCTGGGACACCCGTTCGACGGAGGGAGTTTCGGGATCGAACATGGCCTCGAACAGTTCGACCAGGGTGCACGCCGAACGCGGATTGGCCAGTGCCACGCCCTCGATGTGAAACTGGCTGTAAGGAAAGCCGGCCTGCCGCAGGTACTTCGCGTACGCGCGCAGGATTGCCGCCTGCCGCCACGCCAACCCGGCCCGGAGGACCAGTTCGTTGAACCGGTCCGCCTCGGCACGTCCGAACCACACAGCGGTGAAAGCTTCGGTGAACCGTTCCTGCAGTTTCGGCGCCGAGCTCGCACCCTCGTCCGCCAACTCGGCGTCCAGGTCGTCCTCCACCGAATCGCGCAGCAACTCGGCCGGAACCGACAGCCCGAAATCATAGATCCAGCAACTGAAGCCGTCCGGCCTGGGAACCGCATAGGGCCGTTCGTCGAGTACCTCGACTCCCAGACTCTGCAGGACGGGAAGCACCTTGCTCAGCGAGATCCCCTCGCCCCCGACGTACAGGGTGAGACGCCAGTGCCCGACCACGGCGTCGGGGTCACGGTAGAGATGAAGATCGATCGTGCCCTCGTCCAGCGCTTCGAGTCGCACCAGGTCGTCCAGAGCACGCGCGGGGTCGAAGTCTTCCTTGTACCCCTCGGGCAGAGCATCCGCATAACGTTGCACGAGAACCGAATCCGCCCCGGGTGTGACCGCGACGAGATCACCGAGATGATCGTCCCAGCTGCGGCTCGCCTCGGACAGCATCGCCTGGATGCGCTCACGATCGGCGTCCGACAGGGCCAGTCTGGTGCCCATCTCCTCAGCAGTCCTGCGGATGGTGACGTGCAACAGTGCAAGGTCGAGTTCCGTGACCCGGGCGGTGTACTCGAGTGTGCCCCCTCCCAGTTCCCGTAGGAGAATGTTCTGCATCGCGATCCGCACCCGAGTGGTGTATCGGTCCCGGGGAAGGTAGATCAGGCAGGAGACGAACCTGCCCAGAAAGTCCTCCCGCACGAACAGACGGAGCTGCCTGCGCAACCCGATGCTGTGCACGGCCGTGACGGTGTCGAACAACGTGTCGGCGTCGCTGGAGAACAGTTCCGCCCGCGGGAATGATTGGATGACCTCGAGCATGGCCTGCCCGGAGTACGAGTTCAGCTGAAAGCCTGCCCGATCGATCACTGCACGCACGCGGCGTGCGATGACCGGGATGTCGAGGACGTTCTCGTGCAGTGCGGTGACCGTGAAGACACCGAGGAACCGGTGCTCGCCCACGATGGTGCCGTTCGAGTCGAGAATGCTGACCCCGACATAGAACGGGTACACCGAACGGTGCACGGTGGCCGGAAACGACCCCTGGGTCAGAACCAGCAGCGGGCGGTCCGGAATCTCTGCCGCCGGGGGCAGGCCGAACTGTCCGTCGGTGACGGTGTCGGACCGCAGCAGTCCGAGTCCGCTACCCGGGACGACCTCGAGTTTCCGCTGTCCTGACGAGTCGGGCTCGCCCAGCTCGAATCGGCGGTATCCCAGAGCTGCGTAATTGCCCTGCGACATCCACCGAAGGAGGTCGGCGCAGTCTTCCAGGTCTTCTTTCGTCGCCCCCGGCCTCGGCGCCGACGCCTCGAGTTGGTCGGCCAGGTTCCGCTGGAGAGTCCGCATGGCGTCGGTGTCCCGGACCACCTGGCGAACATCCGACAGGACGTTCCCGACTTCCGTCTCCAGCCTGTCCAGGACGGTGGCTTCTGCGCGGGGGTCGAGTTGAACGTGAATCCAGGACTCGGTGAGGCGATGCTCGGTGGTGTCAGTGTCCTTGTCGCCGAGCAGGATTCCGCGCAGCGCGCCGATGGGATCGCGGTGTACCGAGATGATGGGGTGGACGAATTCGCTGATGCCGATACCGAGTCGGTTAAGCAGCCCGGTGATCGATTCGACCAGCAACGGCATGTCGTCGTTGACGATCTGCAGGGATGCGCCGAGGTGGTGGCCGTCTCCGGGGCGATACACCCGGGTGACGGCCCGCTCCGGCGGGCGTTGCAGTGCCAGTGTCAGGTGGGCGGCGAGCACGGCGTCGGAGGCACCGTTGACCGCGCTTTCACTGTCGCCACGATCGACATGCCGAAAGTACGTGGCAGCGAGGGCCGGCACCTGAGATCTCAGCGCCTCGGGCAGGTTCCGGGCCCACTCCGCATCCCTCAGCGCTGCCGATTCCGTCATCGGTGATCACATCCTCTTCGTCCGATCGCCGCGGGCAGTACTCCTCGAGACTATCCCGCGGCGGTCGGAACGGAGGGTGAACTTCAGGCCGCCGCGTACCCCGCTGGTCAGCCGGTGCTGACCGGTGCGAGGTAACGCCCCAGCCCGGCACGTTCGGCGTCGGACAGTGGGCGTGAGCGTTCGGTCTTGACGTCGAAGGCCACCAGCAGGGCGTCACCCGTCCCGCACACTGCCCCGGATCGGTCGGTGACGACATGCCGAATCGTGTACGACGAGGTACCCACGTGCTGCACTGTGACGTCGACCTTCAACGGACCGGAGTCGTCGGTGATGATGCGCAGGAACTCGACGTCCATCTTGCGCACCACCATCGCCCCGGGACGCGCACCGGCAGCAGCCAATTCCGTCGTCAGGAAATGGATCCGCGCTTCCTGCATGTACTCGACGAATCGGGTGTTGTTGACGTGCCCGAGTCTGTCGGAGTCGCCCCACCGCACCTGCACTTCGTAGGTGAAGACTGCCGGCTCTCCCACGTCAGTCCCGGGTGAGCTTGCGGTGCGTGACACGGTGCGGACGTGCCGCGTCCGGTCCGAGCCGTTCGACCTTGTTCTCCTCGTAGCCCTCGAAGTTGCCCTCGTACCAGTACCAGGCAGCCTCGTTGTCACCGAAGCCGCCTTCCCACGCGAGGATGTGGGTGCAGGTCCGGTCGAGGAACCACCGGTCGTGGGAGATCACGACGGCGCAGCCGGGGAACTGTTCGAGCGCGTTCTCCAGCGAGCCGAGCGTCTCGACATCGAGGTCGTTGGTCGGCTCGTCGAGAAGGATCAAGTTGCCGCCCTGCTTGAGGGTCATTGCCAGGTTCAACCGGTTCCGCTCACCACCGGAAAGCACACCGGCAGGTTTCTGCTGGTCATGTCCCTTGAAGCCGAATGAGCTGATGTACGCGCGGGACGGCATTTCGGTCTGTCCGACGACGATGTGATCGAGACCGTCCGATACGACCTCCCACACCGTCTTGTCGGGGTCGATCCCGGTGCGGTTCTGGTCTACGTAGCTGAGCTTGACGGTCTGACCGATCTTCACCTCACCGGCATCCGGTTCCTCGAGACCGACGATGGTCTTGAACAGTGTGGTCTTACCGACACCGTTGGGACCGATGACGCCGACGATTCCGTTCCGCGGAAGTGTGAAGGACAGATCTTTGATCAGCACACGGCCGTCGAAACCCTTGTCGAGGTTCGATACCTCGACCACCACGTCACCGAGGCGCGGCGGCGCCGGAATCTGGATTTCATCGAAGTCCAGCTTGCGGGTCTTCTCCGCCTCGTTCGCCATCTCCTCGTACCGGTCGAGGCGAGCCTTGTTCTTGGCCTGGCGGGCCTTCGCTCCGGAGCGGACCCAAGCCAGCTCCTCCTTCAGGCGCTTCTGTAGCTTCTGATCCTTCTTGCCCTGAACCTCGAGCCGGGCTGCCTTCTGCTCCAGGTAGGTGGAGTAGTTGCCCTCGTACGGGTACAGGCGGCCGCGGTCGACCTCACAGATCCACTGCGCCACGTGGTCGAGGAAGTACCGGTCGTGGGTGACGGCCAGGATGGCGCCGGGGTAGGCCGCCAGGTGCTGTTCCAGCCACAGGACGCTCTCCGCGTCGAGGTGGTTGGTGGGCTCGTCGAGCAGCAGCAGGTCGGGCTTGCTGAGCAGCAGCTTGCAGAGCGCGACGCGGCGCTTCTCACCACCGGAGAGGTGCGTAACCATCTCCTCCGGCGGCGGACAACGCAAAGCGTCCATGGCCTGCTCGAGCTGGGAGTCGATCTCCCAGGCATCGGCATGGTCGAGCTTTTCCTGAAGGTTGCCCATCTCCTCCATCAGCTCGTCTGAGTAGTCGGTTGCCATCAGCTCGGCGATCTCGTTGTACCGCTTGAGCTGGACCATGGTCTCGCCCATGCCCTCCTCGACGTTCTCGCGAACAGTCTTGGATTCGTCGAGCTTGGGCTCCTGCATCAGGATTCCGACGGAGGCACCGGGAGCCAGGAATGCCTCACCGTTGCCCGGCTGATCCAGCCCCGCCATGATCTTGAGGATGCTGGACTTACCCGCGCCGTTCGGGCCGACCACACCGATCTTGGCGCCGGGGTAAAAGCTCATCGTGACGTCATCGAGGATGACCTTGTCACCGTGCGCCTTGCGCACCTTCTTCATCGTGTAAATGAACTCAGCCATGTGGCCAGCCTAATGGTGTAGGGCGTCGAACCCACATTTGCGGATCGTGGGAAGAGGTGAACGGATGCTTTCCGGCTCGCCCGGGCACCCAGCTGCGCGGGTGCCCGGCGCCGCATCAGGCGACGAGCGTCTCTGCGGCTGCCTGTTCTGTGGAGACCGAATCCGTGGAGGCAGATTCCGCGGAAGAAGTTTCCGTTGCTTCCACAGGCGCAACGGTCCGGGGTTCCCGGTCGAGGACGACCGTGCACCGCGCAAGATCGGGTCCGACCGCGGTGGCGCTCAACTCGAGGTCGGTCCGAGCGACGCCGTCTCGCGTCGTGTATTCGTTGGTCCGCAGTTCACCGGTGACGATCACCGGATCCCCTTTCGCCAGCGACTGCACCACGCCGGACATCAGCCGGCGCCGGCAGGTGACCGTGAGGTACAGCGTGCTGCCGTCGCGCCACTCCCCCGTCGTGTAGTCGCGGCGGCGTACCGTGCTTGCCATCCGGAAGGCGAGAAACTCCTCGCCGGCGGATCCGGATCGTGTGGCCGGTGTAGTGATGACCGTGCCGACCACCGTGCCGTGTGTCTCGTACATTCGCGCTCCTCCTGTGTCGTTCTGCAATTGCCGTTGGACACAGCCTGCCTCTCTGGAACCGCGCAATCGTCGCCCGCGACGAATCTGTGGAGAATCGGGCCGGGTGTGGACAACCGACCGAAAACCGGGAATGACCAGCCCGTCGTGTCGGGGATGCGTGCTAGCGGTCAGAGTCCAGCCTCGCGGTCGCGTTTCGCGAGCTCAGCGAACATGGCGTTGTGGGCGGCGAGGTCCGCGTCGTCGTCCCGGTCGGCCGCCCGGTCCACGCGTCGCGCGGTGCGGTCGTCGCTGCGCGACCACTGGATGAGGAGCGCCATCATGACGAGCACCAGAGGAATTTCGCCCGTGGCCCAAGCAATGCTGCCGCCCAGTTTCTGGTCCCCCACCAGGTCCGAGTTCCAGCCGAGGCCCAGCGAACGGTAGTACCACTCGCCCATGACGGCGCCCATGCTCATCAGCGCGACCCCGAAGAAGGCGTGAAACGGCAGCGACCCGAACACCATCGCGAGTTTCGTCACGGGCTGCAGCTGGCGCGGGGAGGGGTCGACACCGATCGCCACCCAGTAGAAGAGGTACCCGCTGAGCAGGAAGTGCAGGTTCATCAAGAGGTGGGCGGAGTGTGAGTCGACGGTGGCGCCGAAGATTCCGCCGAGGTACAGCGCATAGAAGCCGCCGACGAACAGAGCCGCCGCGACGAGGGGGTGAGTGATGAATTGCGAGAACCGGCTGTGCAGCGCGGCCAGGATCCATTCCCGTAGCCCCGGCACACCGTCCTTGCCCGCCGGATCGAGTGCTCGCAGCGCGAGAGTGATCGGTGCCCCGAGAACGAGGAGAACCGGGGCCAGCATGGACAGCGCCATGTGCGCACCCATGTGCACGCTGAACACCGCTGGTGCGTAGCGCCCCACCCCGGACGACGTGGCCAGGAGGAGTACCGCGCATCCGCACATCCAGGCGAGCGTCCGGCCGAGCGGCCAGCTGTCGCCGCGGCGGTGGAGCTTGCGCAAACCGAGTACATAGACGAGGGCGAGCACCAGTGCAGCGGTGCCGTAGAGCAGATCGAACCGCCAGTCCAACATCAGTCGGGCGAACGTCGGCGGTCCGGAGAGGTTGTAACCGAGTTCGACCTCGGTGAGAGTCGGTGCTCTAGTCGGTGCAGGCGGGGGCGTCCGACCCAATCCGACAGCGAGACCGATCGTCGCGGCGAAGACAATGGCTTCCGCGCCCGCGAACCTGATGAGGTTGCCGCGGTTCGAGGGGTCTTTCTGCAGTGCGGGCAGAGCCCGGCGGCGTTGCGCCCAGCCGAACCCGCCGAGGAGGACGAGCGCGACCGTCTTGGCCACCACCAGGCGCCCGTAGGTGGTGTCGACGAGGTCGCCGATGGGCACACGCACCAGGGCGTTGATCACGCCGCTGACTGCCATCACGGCGAAACACACGGTTGCCACCGAGGAGAAACGCCTCGCCGCGACATCGGTGTGGGCGCCTCGCCGACGGGCGTGCGCGAGCAGGGCGAACAGCCCGCCTGCCCACAGCGATGCCGCAACCAGGTGCAGGATCAGGCTGTTGGTAGCCAGGTCGTGGGAGCCGCCGGAGGACGAGTGCCCCGTCAGTGCCAGCGGCATCAACCCCAAGATGCCTGCGACGAGCAGGATCGGCGTCCACCACCATCGCAGCACCAACCGGGACACGATCGCGAGGACGATCGCGATGATCGCCGTCCAGCGCCACGCCCCGGCCAGTTCCACCTGGTCGATCGCGGCGAACATGTTGCTCGGCTTCACCGCTTCCGTGAACGGTTGCCCGGAGGTGTCCGACAGCGTCAGTGGAACGAGGACCAGCGCGGACGCCGCCCACACGATGGCGCCATAAGACGCCGTCCGGACCGCACGGTAGCCGTCCACGTCCAGTACCCCCGACTTCTGCGGCGGTACGAAGAAGGCGGCGAGCAGGAGTGATCCGATGGTGACGACGGCCGCGATCTCCGACACCGCCCGCAACGCAGGCAGCCCATAGGTGGTGACCGGTCCCGGATCCGGGATACCGAGCAGCACGAGGGCCTGAGCGGCAGACAAGCCGACGACGAGTGCAGCGACCAGCCCGGCAATGAGTCCCGCCACGACGAACAGGGCCGTGGAATCGGCCCGAGCCGGACTGTTGGACGTCGAGTCGGAGGCCGTGAGCTGGGGTGTAGCCATACCTCCAGGGTAGGACCTACGACGCCGTGTCGGAGACCGAGGGTCGGCGGATGCTCCGCTACCGTCGGCGGAAGCCCCTTCCGCGGAGTCGAGGAGACAGTATGGCCGCGCTTCTGATCATTCTGGTGGCGTTGTTCTTCGCAGGGATGGGCCTCTACGGCCTGGTCACGCCTGCCCGTCTCGTGGCGCCGTTCGGGTTGACCGCCGACTCGCCGACCGCCCGCGCCGAGGTTCGTGCGGTGTACGGCGGATTCGGCGTCGCGGTGGCTGCGTTGCTCGGATTCGCCGCGTTCGACGTCGAGGGCATCAGATCGGTGGCCGCCGTCGTGGTGGCCGTGGCTCTCGTCGGCATGGCCGCGGGGCGCATCGTCGCCGGGCTCGTCGATCGACCCCAGCGTTTCTACCCCGTCTGGTTCTACTTTGTCGTGGAGCTCGTTCTGGCCGGGATGCTGGTATGGGCTGCTGCCATCAGCTGACGACACGAGCTGTGCAGCCGTCCTCGAGCGGCGTCCGGGCAACAGGTAATATTTCGACCGCGCCTCCGTAGCTCAGGGGATAGAGCAAGAGCCTTCTAATCTCTTGGTCGCAGGTTCGAATCCTGCCGGGGGCACATTAGGCACAAGTGCGCCACCGCATAGGCACACATCCGGTTTCCCGCCGTCGCGGGAACCGGATGTGGCCTGTGCACCGAGCACGATCGAACCCACGATCCGCGGCGTTTCCGTCCGCATCGCGCTGCGCAGCAGGCGCGCGACGCCGTAGGAACAGGCGCGAGTCGATGTCTCTGTTCCCCCGAAAGGGCCGCAGGCGCCCGGTAGGTATTTCATCCCGCTTCCGAACCCAGCCCCTGATACTCGCGCGTAGCAAACAGACCGTCTAGTCTGTTGTCGCACCGTCCCACCCGACAGGACGGATGCTCGGGAACCCGTCACCTGCCTCCGCGAGTGGCGGGTTTCCTTATTTCGCGTCCTACCCAACGACCTGGGCCGCGAGCTGCGGATACAGGCCCTCGAGTTCCCCGGCGAGTGCCGCCTTCACAGTACGGCTGACATCGTCGGCCAGCACCTCCGTGGCGCCCGACTCCACGCCGTCGAACGCCAACCGGGCAACCTCGGGTGCCGAGATCTTGGGGACGTCGAGGCCCGCGGTCATGTCGGTGTCCATGTACGCCAGATGCAGCCCGACCACCTGAATGTTCCGTTCCGCGAGCTCCAGGCGCATCGCGTTGGTGGCACTCCACATCGCCGCCTTGGAGACGCTGTACGACCCACTCACCGCCAGCCAGGACAGCACCGAGTGGACGTTGAGCACCGCACCACCACCGTTGGCGGCGATGATGGGGGCGAGCACCCTGGTCACATTCAGGGGGCCGAAGAGGTTGGTTTCGAGTTCGCGGCGCATCTTGCCGAGGTCACCGGTGAGTGGTGACTCGCCGAGATAAATTCCGGCATTGTTGATCAGCACACCAATGTCGCCCACGTATTGCGCTGCAGCGTAGACGGATTCGGGATCGGTCACATCCAGGGTCACCGGTACCACCTGGGGGTGGTCGACGATCGTCGACGCGTCGCGCGCCGCCGCGTAGACAGTTCGCGCCCCACGCGAGAGGGCCTCGGTGACGAAAGCGCGGCCGAGGCCGCGATTGGCCCCGGTGACGAGGACAGATCGGTCGTGAATCTTGGTCATGAAGACCCCTTCGAGTAAGTCTGGATATCCAACTGACTGTGTCCGGTCAGCGTATTCGCCATGAGTTGGAAAACACAACCCTCTATGATGGAGACATGAACGAGGGTCGAGCCGATCGAACGACGCCGAAGATGGCCATGGACCGCATGCCGCTGGCGCCGCGCCCCTGCGCGATCGCCGCCACCATGGAACTCATCGGCGACCGCTGGTCCATGCTCGTCATCCGCGAACTGAGCTATGAAGTGCATCGCTTCGACAAAATCGCCGGCTACATCGGCGTCTCGCGTGACATCCTCACCGCACGCCTTCGGAAGCTGGAAGAGGTAGGCGTCATCGAACGCCGGCAGTATTCCGAGCGGCCTCCCAGGTTCGAGTACCACCTGACCCGGGCCGGGGAGGAGCTTCGGCCGCTCCTGCTGTCGCTGTTCGAGTGGGGTAGCAAGTGGGCGGTGGAGGAGCCGGCCTCCGAGCTACTGCACGACTGCGGACATGTGCTCGAACTCGAACATCGCTGCAGGCATTGCGGCGGCGAGGTCGACCAAGCCGCCGTCGCGATGCGGGCTCGTTCACACAGCCGAACCACCTGATCCCGGCGCCGGCACCTGCACTTTCTCACCGACGTCTATAGTTCGCCTAAATGTAAGGTAAAGAAAGCCTCACAGCGGCAGATGGGTGGATGTGGGTGTCAACGCGCGACCGAGTAGCCGAAATCTATGAACAGGTCCGCCTACGCAATGCGGGCGAACCGGAGTTCCATCAGGCGGCGGCAGAAGTGTTCGAGTCGCTTCAGATCGTTCTCGACCATCACCCGCACTACGCGGATTCCGGGCTGATCGAGCGCCTGTGCGAGCCCGAACGACAAATCATCTTCCGAGTGCCCTGGGTGGACGACGCCGGAAGTGTGCACGTCAATCGCGGATTTCGGGTGCAGTACAACAGTGTGCTCGGCCCCTACAAGGGCGGTCTCCGCTTCCACCCGAGCGTGAATCTCGGAATCGTGAAGTTCCTCGGTTTCGAGCAAATCTTCAAGAACGCACTCACCGGACTCCCGATCGGTGGTGGCAAAGGGGGTTCCGACTTCGACCCCAAGGGCCGTTCGGACGCCGAGATCATGCGTTTCTGCCAGTCCTTCATGACCGAACTGCACCGCCACATCGGCGAGTACGTCGACGTCCCTGCCGGTGACATCGGTGTCGGTGGACGCGAGATCGGCTATCTGTTCGGTCAATACAAACGCCTCACCAATTCCTACGAGTCGGGTGTCCTCACCGGCAAAGGCCTCACCTGGGGCGGTTCACAGGTGCGGCGCGAGGCCACCGGTTACGGAGTGGCCTACTTCGTCGCCGAGATGTTGCACGCAGCACGCACCTCGTTGGACGGGAAGACGGTGGTGATCTCCGGCTCCGGAAACGTCGCCATCCATGCCATCGAGAAGATCCACCAGCTCGGCGGCGTCGCGGTTGCGTGCTCGGATTCGTCGGGATATGTCGTCGACGAGAAGGGCCTCGACGTCGACCTCCTGAAGGAGATCAAGGAAGTGCGGCGCGGGCGCATCGGCGAATACGCCGATACCGTGCCGCACGCGAGATTCGTTCCGAACGGATCGATCTGGGACGTCCGATGTGATGTCGCACTTCCCTGCGCCACCCAGAACGAACTCGACGAAGCAGCTGCCAAGACTTTGGTGGCCAATGGCGTCGAGGCCGTCGCCGAAGGCGCGAACATGCCGACCACCCCTCAGGGAGTACAGGTGTTTCGCGACGCCGGCGTGGCCTTCGCACCAGGCAAGGCCGCCAACGCCGGCGGTGTCGCAACGTCGGCACTCGAGATGCAGCAGAACGCGTCCCGCGACTCGTGGAGCTTCGAGTACACCGACGAGCGACTGGCCGGGATCATGCGCGGCATCCACGACCGCACCGTCGCCACCGCCGACGAGTACGGGATGCCCGGCGATTACGTCCACGGCGCGAACATTGCCGGCTTCGTCAAGGTGGCCGACGCAATGATCTCACTCGGCGTCATCTGACCGAGCGGTCCCGAGACGACAGGAGGGCACGGCCGCATCGGCCGTGCCCTCCTGTCTCGTCATCAGTCGATCGGCTTGTCGTCCAAGCCTTCGTCCTCGCGGGCCTTCTTCGCGGCCTCCCGCATCTCGATTCCGTCCGACACCCAGTCACCGATCTCCCGGGTGACGTCGCGAACCGCGCCGGCGATGATGGTCGCGATGTGTCCCACGTGCGTGGCCGCGGATTCCGTCAGTTCCTGCACGGTGTCCTTGCGCCGTTCGAACTTCCCCACCATGTGTTTCGCCTCTCAGGCTGCAGTCTTCTGCCGCTCGACGATAACACCGGGAGGGGTGTCGGACGAGAGGAGGCCGGGCGGGAGCGCCAGCTTGAAGATCTTCCCCCACACGGAGCCGATCTGCTTGAAGAAGCCACCGGTGTTGTAGGGAAGTCCGTGCTTCTCACACAGCGCCCTTACCTGGGGGGCGAGCTCCGGGTAGCGGTGGGCCGGCAGGTCCGGGAACAGGTGATGCTCGATCTGGTGAGAGAGGTTGCCCGACATGATGTGGAACAGCGGGCTGCCCTCGATGTTGGCGCTGCCGAGCATCTGCCGCACGTACCACTCGCCGCGAGTCTCCTCCGCGGTCTCGTCCTCGGTGAAACTCTGGACACCGCTGGGGAAGTGGCCGCAGAAGATGATCGAGTACGCCCACACGTTGCGGATCAGGTTGGCGGTGACGTTGCCGAGCAGCGTGGGAATGAACAACGGTCCGGTCAGTGCAGGGAAGATCGCGTAGTCCTTGAGCACCTGGCGCCCGGCCTTGTTCCACCACCCTTTGAGTAGCGGCTTGACGTCGTGCCACTTCCTCTTGCCCTGAATGACGTTCTCGGCCTCGAGGTCGTGCAACATGACGCCCCACTCGAACAGCATCATCAACAGGAAGGCGTAGACGGGGTTGCCGAGGTAGTACGGATTCCACTTCTGGGCCTCGTCGATCCGCAAGATGCCGTAACCGATGTCCCGGTCGCGCCCCAGGATGTTCGTGTACGTGTGATGCATGTAGTTGTGGGAGTGCTTCCACTGGTCGGCCGGGCACACGGTGTCCCATTCGAAGACCCGCGAGTTCAGTCCCGGTTCACGCATCCAGTCGTACTGGCCGTGCATGACGTTGTGGCCGATTTCCATGTTGTCGAGGATCTTCGAGATCCCCAGGGCACCGACGCCCGCGATCCAGGCGGGCGGAAAGAATCCGAGGTACATCAGCCCGCGGCCGGCGACCTCGAAGCCCCTCTGGGCCTTGATGATCTTGTAGATGTACTCGCGGTCCTCCGCGCCGAGATCGGCAACGGTGCGATCACGAAGTGCGTCGAGTTCCCGGCCGATTTCCTCGACCTGGTCGTGCGTGAGCACAACGGGGGCTGTCGAATGTTTGTCGTCCGAGCCGTCGACGAACGGCAGGAACGAAAGTGAGAGTCCAAACATGTCGGTCTCCAAGTGTGTGATGTCGAGTGAGTCAGATGTCGAGGGCGACGTCGCCGACAGGGACCGAGACACACAACTGAATGGCCTTGTCCGGATCGGTGTCGGTGTCGCCGGTACGTACGTTCTTGGTGCATCCCAATTTCTTCACCGCGGTGCAGGAGAAGCAGATGCCCATCCGGCAGCCGTACTCGGGATGAAGTCCGGCGGCCTCGGCCTGTTCCAGCAGGGTCCCACCGGAGTTGTCGGCCGTGACTCCACTGGCCGTGAAGGACAGCTCACCACCGGCCTCACCCTCGACCGGCGTCGCGGCGGGAGCGAACTCCTCGGTGTGGAGACGGTCCTCGATGCCGAGTTCCCGGTACACCTCCCGAACACCACGCATCAGGCCGGGCGGACCGCAGAGAAAGGTCTCGGCCTCGGCGTACCAGGGCGCGACCGCATCGAGATGCTTCTGCCCGAAGAAGCCGTGCAGATGTCCGCCGGTCTCCTGATCGGTGTACGCCAGCACGAGGTTGACGTTGGGGTTGGCGTCGGCAAGCTCGCGAAGCTCGTCCAGATAGGCGACGTCGTTTTCGGTGTACGCGTAGTGCAGAAAAGTCACGCTTCCCGCGTGCTTCTCCTCGACGAGAGTGCGAAGCATCGAGAGGACCGGGGTGATCCCGCTGCCACCACTCACGAGGAGAACTCGGCGCGGCCGGGCGGTCGGCAGGACAAATTCCCCCGCTGCCTGCGACAGGTCGAGGATCAGTCCGGGCCGGGCGTTTTCGTGAAGATACTGCGACACGAGGCCGTCGGGGTGTGCCTTGATCGTCAACTCGATGGTGCCGTCCGGGGACGACTGAGCGTTGGCCGGCGAGTAGCAACGAGTGTGGCGAACTCCGTCGATCACTACCCCTACCTGCACAAACTGCCCGGCGCGGAATCCGCGCCACTGACGGGTCGGGCGCAGCGTGAGCGTGACGGTGTCCGCGGTCGACCGATCGACCGCGAGCACCTCGGCTCGCAGATCACGCACGGTGACCATCGGCGTGACGAGTTCGAGGTAACGGTCGAGCTGATGCGGAGTGGCCATCGCCTCGAACAACGACAGCAGCGAGAACCTGCGTCCCTCCGCCGGACGACTGGTGTGAGCAACTGACACGGCAGCCTCCTCCATTTGAGTGCACGGTTGTACACTGACAATAGTGTGACAGGTGCAGACAGGTAGTTGTCAATCGAAATGTGACGGCAGGCACACACGCGAGTGCCGTCACCTCGGACAGATCGGAAAGACATGACGGACGAGCAATACGGTCAGCCCGTGGTTACGGACGGTGCGGCAGCCGACGTCCTCGTGATCGACGCTCCCGTCGCCACGAATAGACTCGGTACCGTGAGTCAGTCGACCGGTGCGGAACCCGAGAGCAGGGCAGCACGTAAAGAGCGCACCCGGAAGGCCCTCTTGGACGGCACCCTCGACCTCATGGCGGACCGGAGCTTCGCGGGTGTGAGCCTGCGGGAAATTGCCCGCCATGCAGGAATCGTGCCCACTGCGTTCTATCGGCACTTCGCGTCCATCGAGGAACTCGGCGTCGTTCTCGTCGAGGAGAGCATGCGAATGCTGCGACAGATGCTGCGCGATGCCCGCCGCAACCCGAGCACCAAGAGTGCGGGCGCGTCTCTCGACATCCTCGTCCGCCAGGTCCGCACTCACGAGGCACAGTTCCGCTTCCTCAGTCGTGAGCGCTACGGCGGTGTTCCCGAGATCCGCCGCGCCATCGCCACCGAGATGCGACTGTTCGTCAGCGAGCTGACCGTGGATCTCACGCGAATCGGCGGCCTCGAGTCGTGGGACGCCGACGACCTCGAGATGGCGGCCGACCTGATCGTCTCCACGATGTTCGCCGTCGTCGTCGACCTCCTCGAAGCCGACCGTCCCGGCGTGCGTACCGAAGCCGAGGTGGTCGCCCGCGCCGAACGCCAGCTACGGCTCATCATGCTCGGCATGACGGCGTGGAATCCCCGGAGGAGTTGACCCTGCCGCCGTACGGTGGGGGCATGCTGCCAACCTCCGAAAACGTGACCATCCCCATCGGCGACCTGACCTTCGACGTCACCGTCAACGGCCCTTCCGACGGCGAAGCAGCCATTCTCCTGCACGGGTTTCCGGAAAGCGCTGCGTCGTGGACGCCGGTCGCCGCCCTCCTCGCACAGTCCGGGATGCGGACCTATGCACCGAATCAGCGTGGATATTCGGCTGGTGCGCGGCCAGAGGGTACCGACGCCTACCGCATCGACCACCTCGTCGGGGACGTCATCGCTCTCCTGGACGCACTCGGCCTCGAGAAAGCGCATCTCGTAGGCCATGACTGGGGCGCCATCGTTGCGTGGGTCGTGGCGGCGCGACACCCCGGCCGAATCACTTCACTCACGACCGTTTCGGTGCCTCATCCGGGCGCCTTCGGCTGGGCGCTGCGCGAGGACGCCGACCAGAAAGAACGGTCGTCCTACATTCGCCTGCTGCGGATGGAGGGCAAGGCCGAACATGTGCTCCTGCGCGAGAACGCGCAGTCGCTGCGGGCGATGTTCGGCGATGTCGTCCCGCCCGAACTCGTCGACCGGCATGTCGCAGTCCTCACCGAGCCGGGCGCGCTCACCGGGGCCCTGAACTGGTACCGGGCAATGACAAGAGATTTTGACCAGACCCCCGCCGTCACGGTCCCCACCACCTACGTCTGGAGTACCGGCGACACAGCGCTGGGCCGCGCCGGAGCCGAGAAGTGTGGCGAGTTCGTGGACGCACCATACGAGTTCGTCGTCCTCGACGACGCGACGCACTGGATCCCCGAGCAGTGCCCCGAGGACCTCGCCGAGGCGATACTTCGGCGGGCCGGAATGGCCGCCCGCTGATTGTCGCCTCTGGGAGCTGACGCAGGACGCGTCAGCTCCGCTCCGGGGCACGCACCACGGTCAGGGCCGCGAGTCCGAGGGCCAGCACGATCAGCAGACCGAGGATACCGGCCCGGTCTGCGCCGAACCACCACGCGAAGAGTCCGAACAGCGTCGGCGACAGGAACGACACCGCGCGTCCGGTCGTCGCGTACAGACCGAACATCTGCCCCTCGCGGCCGGGCGGGGTGATCCTCGCGAGGAACGTGCGCGACGAGGACTGCGCGGGTCCCACGAAAAGGCACAGCAGGAGACCGAAGATCCAGAACATTCCCGGACCGGACACAAACGTCAAGATGATGCCGACGACGATCATCGCGGCCAGCGACGCCGCGATGACCGTCTTGGGACCCACCCGGTCGTCGAAGCGGCCTGCCGTGAGTGCGCCGACGGCGGAGACGATATTTGCCGCGACACCGAACAGCAGCACATCTCCGGCACTGATGCCGTACACATTGACGGCGAGGACAGCACCGAACGTGAACACCCCGGCCAGTCCGTCGCGGAAGAGCGCACTGGCGCCGAGGAAGTACACCGTGCGGCGGTCGGCAGACCAGAGGCTGCGCAGATCTCGCCACAGGATCCGATACGACTCCACGAAACCGGCCTTGTCGGCGCCCGGATCGACCTGGGGCCGCGGCAGTTCGGGAACTTTCAGCAGCACAGGTATCGCGAAGACGGCGAACCAGATCGCCGCGAGCAGCGCCACCATCCGGATGTTCAGGCCACCGTCCGTGGTGAACCCCAGTGCTCCGCGGGTGTCCCCGTCACCGGCGATGAAGCCGAAGTAGCACAACAGAAGAAGCACGATCCCGCCGAAATAGCCCATTGCCCAACCGAAGCCGGACACCCGACCTATATTCGACGGCGTCGACACCTGCCGCAACATGGCGTTGTACGGCACACCGGCGAGCTCGAAGATCACCGAACCGGCAGCAAGCAACACCAGACCGAGCCAGAGGTACTCGACCGAGTCGCGGACGAAGAACATGCCGGCCATGCAGGCCACGGTCGCGAAGGTGAGGACACCGAGCGCGCGCTTGCGCCGTCCTGCGGCGTCGAATCGCTGCCCGGTGACCGGCGCCAGCACCGCGATAAGGAATCCGGCGATCCCCAGCGACCACCCGAGCCAGGTGCTCGCAGAGATCGATCCTTCGAGGTCCTCCCCCACTGCGTCGGTGAGGTAGACGGAAAAGACGAACGTGAGGATCACCGCATTGAAGGCGGCTGACCCCCAGTCCCACAGACCCCACGCGACGACCTGTTTGCGCGTCGCAGCCTCACCGATCCCGGCGGGCGGACGAACTTCGGTGCTCATGTCGCGAGCCTATGTGAGCGAACGGGTCGTTCGTACTCTCCGACGCAACGTCCCACTCGCACCGAGCGGATTGTGTGCACTTAGTTGCATAGGCACTTCGTTGCATACATACTTTCTTCGTGGCACTCGAACATGCGCTTCTCGTCTCCCTCACCGAACATTCCGGGTCGGGATATGAATTGGCACGCCGATTCGACAAATCGATCGGCTTCTTCCAGAGCGCCACTCACCAGCAGATCTACCGGCTGCTCAAGCGCATGGACGAAGCCGGGTGGGTCGATCCTGAAGTCGTAGCGCAGGACAGCCGGCCGGACAAGAAGGTGTATCGGGTCAGCGCGGCAGGTCGCGCCGAGTTGCAGCGTTGGATCGCCGAGCCCACCGAACCGAATCACCTGCGTAACGAGCTTGCGGTCAAAATCCGCGCCGCCCAGCAAGGGGACATTCCCGCACTGGCCGCCGAAGTCGCCCGGCACCGCGACGGCCACGCTGCCCGGCTCGAGATCTACCGCATGATCGAAAAACGTGACTTCCCGGCGCCGGACCAACTCTCCGGCACCGCCCTTCACCAGTACCTCGTCCTGCGCGGCGGCATCCGCGTCGAAGAGGGGTTCGCCGGCTGGTGCCAAGAAGTGCTCGACGCCCTCTCGCAGTAAGGACACGCCGCATGACACAGTTTCCCCAGCTCCTCGCCCCGCTGGACCTCGGTTTCACGACTCTGAAGAACCGGGTGATCATGGGTTCGATCCACACCGGCCTCGAAGACCGCGCCAAGGACGTACCTCGACTGGCGGCGTACTTCGCCGAGCGCGCCCGCGGTGGTGTCGCCCTGATCGTCACCGGTGGGTACGCCCCCAACCGCACCGGCTGGCTGCTGCCTTTCGGGGCCAAGCTCACCAACCGCGTGGAGGCCCGGCGGCACCGTGCGATTACCCAGGCCGTGCACGACGAGGGCGGCATGATCGCCCTGCAGATCCTGCACGCAGGCCGTTACAGCTATCAGCCGTTCAGCGTCTCCGCCTCCTCCATCAAGGCCCCGATCAACCCGTTCCGCCCCCGGAGACTCACCGGCCGCGGCGTCCGCTGGCAGATCCGCAACTTCGTGCGGTGCGCGCGGCTGGCACAGCGGGCGAACTACGACGGCGTCGAAATCATGGCGGGTGAGGGCTACTTCATCAATCAGTTCCTGTGCGAACGCACCAACAAGCGGACTGACGAGTGGGGTGGCACGCCCGAGAACCGCCGCCGAATCGCCGTCGAGATAGTTCGCCGCACCCGGGCCGCCGTGGGCCGCGACTTCATCATCATCTTCCGCTTGTCGATGGCCGATCTCGTGGAAGGCGGTCAGACGTGGGACGACATCGTCGCTCTGGCCAAGGACGTGGAAGCTGCCGGTGCCACGATCATCAACACCGACATCGGCTGGCACGAATCCCGCGTCCCCACCATCGTCACGTCGGTGCCGCGCGCGGCGTTCGCCGACATCACCGGCAAGCTCGAGAAGCACGTGAACATTCCGGTGGCCGCGTCCAATCGGATCAACATGCCCGAGGTCGCGGAGGAAATACTCACCCGCGGTGATGCTCAGCTGATCTCGATGGCCCGCCCGATGCTCGCCGACCCCGACTGGGTCCGCAAAGCCGAAGCCGGAAACTCGGACGAAATCAACACCTGCATCGCATGCAACCAGGCGTGCCTCGACCACGCCTTCGTCCGCAAGCACGTGTCCTGCCTGCTGAATCCGCGTGCGGGCCGGGAGACGGAACTGACGCTCTCCCCCACCCGGACCGCGAAGCGCGTCGCAGTTGTGGGCGCCGGCCCCGCGGGATTGTCCGCGGCGCTCGGCCTGGCGCAGCGGGGCCACACGGTGACGCTGTTCGAGGCGGACTCCGAAATCGGGGGCCAGTTCGGCATCGCCCGCAAGATCCCCGGCAAGGAGGAGTTCGCGGAGACCATTCGCTACTACAACCGGCAACTCGCACTCGCCGGTGTGGATGTCCGGCTCGACACCCGCGTCGCAGCGGTCGATCTCGTCGGCCACTACGACGAGGTGGTGATCGCCACCGGCGTCACCCCGCGCCTCCCGTCGATTCCCGGCATCGACCATCCCACAGTGCTCACGTACCCCGAGGTGGTGCGGGGTGGGAAGTCGGTCGGGAAGTCGGTTGCCGTGATCGGTGCCGGCGGCATCGGCGTGGACGTCAGCGAGTTTCTCACCCACGAGCACTCACCGACTCTCGACCTGAAGGAATGGAAGCAGGAGTGGGGGGTCACCGAACCCGAGGCCGCGGCCGGCGCCCTCACCACACCCATACCCGAGCCGTCGCCTCGTGAGGTGTACCTCCTCCAGCGTAAGAGCGGGCGTATCGGGGCGGGGCTCGCGAAAACGACGGGTTGGGTGCACCGCGCCGCCCTCAAGAACAAGGGCGTGCACGAGTTGTCCGGCGTCAACTACGAGCGCATCGACGACGAGGGACTCCACATCACCTTCGGCGACAAACGCGAGAAGCCCCGCACCCTCGCCGTCGACAACGTGGTGATCTGCGCAGGTCAGGAGTCCGTGCGCGACCTGGTCGACGAGCTGACCGTCGCCGGGGTCAGCACCCATGTCATCGGCGGCGCCGACGTCGCAGCCGAACTCGATGCCAAACGCGCCATCGAACAGGGCACCCGGCTCGCGGCGCGCATCTGACGCACTACGCTGACTGACCGTGAGTTTGCCGAACCCCACCCCCAGTGCCCGCGCCGTCGTCACCGGCGCCTCGTCCGGTATCGGCGAGGCGCTGGCCAGGGATCTCGCCTCCCGTGGTCATTCCCTCATCCTCGTCGCCCGGCGCGGCGAGGTCATGGAGTCGTTGGCGGCGACGCTCCGCGCCGAACACGGTGTCGAGGTGGACGTGCGGGCGTGCGACCTGTCCGATCGTGACGCACGTTCCGCCCTGGTCGACGAGATCGCCGGCCGGGAGATCAGCGTGCTGTGCAACAACGCCGGCATCGCAACGTTCGGCGCGGTCGCCGACCTCGATCCCGCCTACGAACGGGCGCAGGTCGAACTGAATGCCGTTGCCGTTCATGATCTCACCCTCGCCGTGCTTCCGGGCATGCTGGAACGCAAGTCCGGCGCGATCCTGATGGTCGGATCGGCGGCAGGCAACATGCCCATCCCCCACAACGCCACCTACGCGGCTACGAAGGCCTTCGTCAACACCTTCTCCGAGTCGCTGCGCGGCGAACTCAAGGGCTCGGGGGTCGGCGTGACTCTGCTCGCCCCGGGACCGGTCCGCACCGAGGAACCCGACCCCGCGGACGCGTCCATCGTCGACAAGCTGGTCCCCGACTTCCTGTGGATCTCCAGCGAATACACCGCCAAGGTGTCGCTCGACGGCTTGGCCGACAACAAGATGCGTGTGGTGCCGGGCATCATCAGTAAGGCGATGTCCGTTGCGGGACAGTACAGTCCGCGCGCCGTCGTGGCGCCGATCGTGGGAAGTTTCTACAAGAAGTTGGGCAACTAGACGGCGGCGAATGTACCGTTCGACGCTTCCACCGCGCTGAACGGTACGTTCGCCCCGAGCGCAGCCGATGTCAGCGCCGTCGGCGGCGCCCGGTGCCGAAGATACTGCGCGAGATCTCTCGTCCTGCGGCCGAGGCCGCCGACCTCAGGAAACTCTTGACCGCCGGATTTCCCAGAATCTGCTCGGCCATGTTCGGCCCGTCGGGCTCCGCAGGCGCGGGCAGGCCCGGCAGCGATGGCAGATCGATGTCGTCATCGGTCGCAGGCGCTCCCGCGACCTTCGCGGTCAGCTTCTCGTACGCCGATTCGCGGTCGACGGTCCGACCGTATCTCTGCGCCAGCGGGCTCGACGCCGCCGCGGCCCGAATGGCGTCGTTGCCAATGGTGTCCATGAGTGAACGTGGTGGCCGCATCCTGGTCCACGCCACCGGCGTCGGCGCACCCTTCTCGGAGAGCACCGTCACGATCGCCTCGCCGATACCGAGGGATGTGAGCGCCTTCTCCAGATCATAGAATTGCGTCTTCGGGTACGTGCGTACCGTTTTGTTCAGCGCCTTCTGATCGTCCGGCGTGAACGCGCGCAACGCATGTTGGATGCGTGCACCCAGTTGTGACAGCACCGCATTGGGGACGTCCGTCGGTAATTGAGTGCAGAAGAAGACGCCGACACCTTTGGAGCGGATCAGCTTGACCGTCTGCTCCACCTGCTGCAGGAACGCCTTCGACGCGTCGGTGAACAGGAGATGCGCCTCGTCGAAGATGAAGACGAGCTTCGGCTTGTCCAGATCTCCTTCCTCGGGCAACGTTTGAAACAGATCGGCCAGTACCCACATCAGGAAGGTGGAGAAGAGGGCGGGACGGGCGGCCTGCGCGCCCAGTTCGAACAGCGTGATGACGCCTCGCCCGTCACTGTCGAATCGGAGCAGATCTTCGGTGGCGAACTCGGGTTCACCGAAGAAGGTGTCACCGCCCTCCGCCTCGAGATTGACCAGTGCCCTGAGGATCACACCCGCCGTGGCCGGCGACACTCCGCCGATGACCGCCAGGTCGGCCTTGCCGTCGTCGCTTGTGAGGTGAGCGATGACCGACCTCAGATCCTTCAGATCGAGCAGCGCCAGACCCCGAGTGTCGGCCCAGTGAAAGATGAGCCCGAGAGTCGACTCCTGAGTTGGCGTTGAGGCCCAGCACCTTACTGAGCAGGATCGGGCCGAACGCAGTGATGGTGGCCCGCACGGGGATGCCGACACCCTCCGTACCCAAGGAGAGGAACTCCACTGGCGAACCCGCCGGCGCCCAGTCACCGTCGCCGGTTTCGGCGGCGCGAGCGGTGATCTTCTCGTTCGTCTCTCCCGGCCTCGACAAGCCGGAGAGGTCGCCCTTCACATCGGCCATCACCACGGGAACCCCTGCCGCCGACAGCTGCTCGGCTATTCCTTGCAGGGTCTTGGTCTTACCGGTCCCGGTTGCACCGGCCACCAAGCCGTGCCGGTTGATCGTCGCGAGCGGTATCCGGACCCTGGCCGCGGGATCGACAACTCCGTCGATGAGGACGGTACCGAGCTCGAGCGCTACACCAGCCGACGAGTACCCCGTCGCGATTTCTGCGGCAGGCCCCGACAGAGGCGGTGCGGCAGTCGCGCCCTGCGCCTCCGCCTCCCGCGCTTCCTTCTCCGCCACCTCCGCGGCGGCCGCGGCCTCGGCGGCAATCCTCGCCGCTTCGACCGCGGCAGCTCTGGCCGCCTCCGCCTTCTGCGCGGGAGTCGGGGCGGCCCCGCCGTTCTGCGATTGCTGGGTCATCGAAGCCCTCCTCGGATCACGAACGTCGGGAGAAAGTGTCCACCGCAGACCTTAGCCCGTGACCCACGTGACTACTGTGTTCCTGGTGCAGGACAAACTTGTGTGGATCGACTGTGAAATGACGGGCCTCCGGCTCGGTACCGACAAGCTGATCGAGATCGCCGCTCTGGTCACGGACAGCGAGCTGAACGTTCTCGGTGAGGGTGTCGACATCGTCATCCACGCCGACGACGAAGCGCTCGCCGCCATGCCGGATGTCGTGACCAAGATGCATCAGACTTCGGGACTGACCGAGGAAGTCCGCAAGTCGACGGTCACGCTCGCCGACGCCGAGCAGCAGGTGCTCGCCTACATCCGCGAGCATGTTCCCGTGGCGGGCACCGCACCGCTCGCCGGTAACTCCATTGCAACGGATCGCGGATTCATCGCGCGCGACATGCCCGACCTCGACACCTACCTGCACTACCGGATGATAGATGTGAGCTCCATCAAGGAGCTGTGCCGTCGTTGGTATCCCCGGATCTACTTCGGGCAGCCCGAAAAGGGCCTCGCCCACCGGGCCCTCGCCGACATCAAGGAGTCGATCCGCGAACTGCGGTACTACCGAAAAACGGCCTTCGTGCCCGACCCCGGCCCGTCTACCAGCGACATCGCCGCCATCGTCGAAGAACTCGGGCCCGCCTGACATACCGATTGGCTTCTCGGGCATCGGACGCGCTAGTATCTTCCTCGCCGAAGTAACCGCCTCCGGGTGGCTGCCGAAAGCGCATGGTGAGTGTAGTTCAGTTGGTAGAGCACCAGGTTGTGATCCTGGCTGTCGCGGGTTCGAGTCCCGTCACTCACCCCAACAGAAAGCCCCCGGCCTCGGCCGGGGGCTTTCTTGTCTGCGTTCAGTCCCAGGGACTCAGTCGCTGGCGTTGCCCGCCTTCCACACGTTCCAGGGAATGTTCCAGTCGCCGAGGCCGTCGGTGCCCGACAGTGTGCCGCCGACCGTGTTCTTCACGACGACGATGTCTCCCCGCTTGGTGTTGTCGTACACCCACTTCGCGTTGGCGGGACTGAGGTTGAGGCAACCGTGACTGACGTTGGAATAGCCCTGCTGTCCCACCGACCACGGCGCCGAGTGGAAGAAGATGCCGCTGTAGGACATTCGCGTGGCCCAGTCGACGGGCGTCTTGTACCCCTGCGGAGAGTTGACGGGCACTCCGTAGGTGGACGAGTCCATCACGAGATTCGCGAACCGGTCGCCGATGATGTAGACGCCGTTGTCGGTGGGTGTGTCGTCCTTACCCATCGATGTGGGCATCGTCATGATCACTTCACCGTTGCGTTCGAACGTGACCTGCTTGGTGTTGTCGTCGGCCGTCGCGATGAGAGCGTCACCGATCGTGAACGTGGTGTGGACGTCTTCCTGTCCGAACAGTCCGTCTCCGAGATCTCGGCCGTACACGGCGACCTTGACATCGACGGTCGTGCCGGGCGCCCAGAAGTTCTGCGGACGCCACCGCACCTCACGGTTGTTGACCCAGAAGAACGCGCCCTCCACGGGCGGATTCGTCGTGACGGTGATGGCAGCCTCGGCAGCCCGTCGGTCGGGGATGTTTTCGTCGAACTGCACGGCGAGCGGCTGGCCGACGCCCACCACGTCACCATCGCCCGGCATCACGTAAGGCTTGGTGACGTTACCGGGCGCGCTGGTGGTGAACACCGACGTCGACGTGGTCGCGCCGCCGAGTCCGTTCGCCTTGGCTTCGAGCCGGTATTCCTTGTCGTAGCCCAGCGGTTCCGTATTGACCCACGACAGACCGTCGGGTGCGATCGCGCCGTCGACCGGCACACCCTCGGGGTTGTACATCGTGACCTCGGCCAGCGTCCCGTCTGCGACTGACACGGTGACCGGCTGACCCGGCGAGAAGCCGACAGCTCCGTCGGTGGCCGATGCGGTCACCTTCGGTTTGATCAACTCGGTGACCGGATTGGAGTCGATCGGCGCCTCCCCTTCCGAGGTGACGGTGCCGGCGTCGGACACCGTGCATCCCGCGATCGACAATGCGAATACGAGTGATGCCGCCACAATCGTCGCGGTCTTCGAGACCGATCGCGCACGCATGCGCCTACCGCGCCCCACACCCATGGTTAACCCCACTTCACGTCCTCGCTCCGATGTCACGTTCAAGCCGGCACGCCCCTCGCCATCGCGAGACGAATCAGCACGTCGAGACCGTGTGGTCTCCAATGATGCCAGCCGCCGGAGACCGGTTCCAACCAAGCGCCGGGCGTGCCAGTAACGTTCGAATATCAATCGTGACCAGCGGTGCTGTTGTTACGGGTTGTATCTCGTGCCGGGGAGGTAAGCGAGGCGTCGACCAGGCGATTTGCATTCCCGAGAAGCGGTCCGCTACTGTTCTGTCTCGCAAGAGCGAGCGCCTATAGCTCAGTTGGTAGAGCAAGTGACTCTTAATCACTGGGTCCGGGGTTCGAGTCCCTGTGGGCGCACTTGCAGGAAAGGCCCTCACCTTCTTCGGAAGGTGAGGGCCTTTCTTCTTGCGCTTGTTGTTCCGCCCGAAAAGCGAACAGCCGCCGGGATGTGCGGTCACAGTCCCGGCGGCGTCACCACGAATCGGTCAGCGCAGCGCCTTGCGGAGCACCAGGAGCCCCACCACCGCACCTACGGCGATCAGTCCGTACTTGACCGCCGGCTCGTTGAACTTCGCGATCAGCGTCTGCTTCGTGTTCTCCACGAGACGCTTCGGGTTGGTGCGGACCGTCAATTCGTCGAGTGTGCTTGCGAGCTGATTGCGCGCGTTCTCGATTTCACGCTCGATGCTGTCGGTGTCCCTGGGCAACGTATCCTCCAACTTGTTCGAATGGTTCGATCAGCGAGAGCGACGCTATCGCGAAGATCCCACACTTGCGTCAACCGTAGACGAGAACACGCCACCCGCGACTCCGTCTCCCCCATTGGATGTACCGCCGGTGTCGGGCCGTCCCGGTAGCGTGACGTGTCGTGACCGACAACAGCAGACTCTCTCCCGGAGACACTCCACCCGCCTTCACCCTCCCCGATGCCGACGGCAACGAGGTGTCCCTCGCCGACTACCGCGGACGCAAGGTCGTCGTGTACTTCTACCCGGCCGCCAGCACCCCCGGTTGCACCAAGCAGGCGTGCGACTTCCGCGACAATCTGGTGGAACTCAACGGAGCCGGCATCGACGTGATCGGCATCTCCCCCGACAAGCCGGCCAAGCTGGCCAAGTTCCGCGACACCGAGGAACTGACGTTCCCGCTCCTGTCCGACCCGGACAAGTCCACACTCGAGGCGTGGGGCGCATTCGGGGAGAAGAAGATGTACGGCAAGACCGTTCAGGGCGTCATCCGTTCCACCTTCCTCGTCGACGAGGAGGGCAAGATCGAGGTCGCGCAGTACAACGTTCGCGCCACCGGCCATGTGGCCAAGCTGCGACGGGACCTTTCCGTCTGAGCGCATTCCGTCCCACCCGGCCTTCGGCGCAGTACGCCCGAACTCCTCCGCGGGCCGGGTGCGACTTTCAGGGGACGTTGAACGCCGCCAACCAACCGGTCTCAGTCGCTCTCGTCGCCGGGTGGTGATGTGGCGGAATTCCTGCCGTCGGCTATTTGTGGGCCATCACATTGTTCGCCCGGGAAACCACCCGATCGGTGGCCACGTCCTGGCAAAACCCGACGAGCCACCGGGACGGGTCTTCGGAATCCGGAGCAAAGACCGATAGCCTGGGGCGGTGGAGTCTTCAGCCAGCAAGCAAGCACCGCGCCGTGTGGACCCGGCGCTGGAGCTGCAGTCGGACCCGCAGGAGCTCCTGCCCCGCCGACGTCCGACCCAGGAACGTAGTCGCCGCAAGTTCGATGCGCTACTCGCAGCGTCGCGGGAATTGCTGGTGGATGTGGGATTCGAGTCGTTCACCTGCGAGGAGGTAGCCGCTCGTGCCGATGTGCCGATCGGCACGCTCTACCAGTTCTTCGCGAACAAGTATGTGATCGTGTGCGAGCTCAACAGGCAGGACCTCGTCGGCGTTCAACACGAACTCGCGCAGTTCAACGGTGAGGTTCCGTCTCTCGACTGGCTACGCTTCCTCAACGCCTTCGTCGACCACATGGCCGGTTTGTGGATGTCGGATCCGTCACGACGCGAGGTGTGGCTGGCGATGCAGTCGACCCCGTCGACCCGCGCCACGGGGGCCATCCATGAGAAGGCGTTCGCGGAGCAGGTCTCGCGGATGCTCGCACCGCTCACCCCGCAAACCACGCGGGAGCGGCGCACGATGATGGCCGAGGTTCTCGTTCACGTCGTCTACTCGATGCTGAACTTCTCGGTGCAGGACGACCAGAGCCACGCCGATGCCGTCGCCGAGCTGAAACGGCTGATGGTGGCGTACCTGCTCGTCGCCGAAAAGGAATCTCGCACCACTACGACCACCGGCTAGGACCTCCGGTCCCGTGCGCCTTTCTGGTTGCTCCTGCTACCAGAAAGGCGCACGGGCGCGGAGCGCCTACGCCGCTTCGATCACCGCGAATGCACCGGCGGTGTCGCCGTCGTGCGTGAGCGAGATATGAATTTTCACGTCCGTCAGATGCTCGGCGACGTCTCCGCGTAAGCGAATGCTCGGTCGTCCCCACGCATCCGTCACCACCTCGATCAGGTGGTGGATCATTTCGGGCAGCACCGGCGGGCTGGCGAAGTTGGCGGTGGACCATGCTTTGATCACTGCCTCCTTCGCCGCCCATCGGGCCGCGAAATGCCGAGCCGGATCGGAGCTCCGGGTCACGGCGTCTCGACGTTCGCCCGGTGTGAAGTTGTCGAGCATTGCCGTACCTGGCCGGTCCAGCTGCTCGGCGAACTCCGACACCGTGACGAGGTCGAAGCCGATTCCCAGAACTCCCATCGATCCTGTTCCTACTTGCAGCCGGGCAGACCCGAGCTGTACACGTCGTCCGCTCCCAGGCGTGCTGCCTCGGTGAGCAGGACGTCCGCTTCCAGCTGACGGGACGCTGCGGCCGGCACACTGTCGCCGCCGAAGCGACGATCGGCAGGACGCTCGTACAGGCTGCCGCCACCGACCATGGCCTTCACCAGACGACGCTGACCCTCGACGGAGCGCTTGCGTGCCTGTGCGAGGTACGCCTCCCGCCTGTCTGCCGGGATTGCCTCGACGAACGCCTGCGGGTGCACGACGGCGATCAGTCCGGAGACGTGACCGAAGCCCAGGCTCGTGAGCAGACCGGCCTTCAGGGGGAACTGCTCACCGAATCGGAGCGGCTCCCGAGCCCACACGAGGTGTTCGAACTCGGCCATCTTCTCGTCGACGCAGTCGAGGCTGCGGTTCGGCGGGACGACACCGTTGTCCAGCACCTGGCAGAGACCGATCAGCTGGAATGCTGCGGCACCACCCTTGGCGTGTCCGGTGAGGCTCTTCTGCGAGACGACGAACAGTGGCGCACCTTCGCTGCGGCCGAGGGCCCCGGCGAGGCGCTCGTGCAGCTCCGCCTCGTTGGGATCGTTGGCCGCGGTGGACGTGTCGTGCTTGGAAATCACCGAGATGTCGTCGGCACCGAGACCGAGCTTGCCGAGGGACTGAGCGAGCTGCGAATTCGCTCCCCCACGACCCGCACCGAGCGCACCGATTCCGGGAGCCGGGATCGATGTGTGGACACCATCCGCGAACGAGCTGGCGTAGGCAACCACACCGAGGACGGGCAGGCCCATCTCGAGTGCCACGTCACCGCGAGCGAGGAGGATCGTGCCGCCGCCGGCCGACTCCACGAATCCGCCGCGTCGACGATCGTTGGCCCGCGAGAAGCGGCGATCCTCGATTCCCTTGGCGTGCATGTCGTCGGTCTTCGCGGTGGCGGACATGTCACCGAATCCGATGATGCCTTCCGTGCTCAGGTCGTCGAAGCCACCGGCAACGACCAACTGCGCCTTGCCGAGCTTGATCTTGTCGACGCCCTCTTCGACGGACACCGCAGCCGTGGCGCACGCCGCAACCGGGTGGACCATGGCGCCGTAACCGCCGACGTAGGACTGGACGACGTGCGCCGCAATAACATTCGGCAGAGCTTCCTGCAGGATGTCGTTCGGCCGGTTCTCACCGAGCAGCGTGTCGATGTACAACGACCTCATCGAGCTCATGCCGCCCATGCCGGTGCCCTGGGTGTTGGCGACCAGCGAGGGGTGCACCCACCGCAGCAGTTCGCTGGGCGTGAACCCACCGGTGAGGAACGCGTCCACCGTGGCGACGATGTTCCACAGGCCCACGCGGTCGACGGAGTCGGCCATGTCGGCGGGGATACCCCACTTCGTGACGTCGAATCCGGTCGGGATCTGACCACCCACGCTGCGCGTGAGCTTCATCTTGCGCGGCACGCGGATTTCGGTACCGGCTCGGCGGGTGACCTGCCAGTCTCCACTGTCCGGGACCGGAGTCGCGACCGTGTTGTCCGGATCGGCCTCGACGAAGGCCAGCGCCTCCGCCTCGGTGCTGACGACGAAGCTCAGGTCCTTGTCGAGGAAGACCGACGTGAGCAGCGGTGCGGTGTTATCGACCATCGCGCCTTCGTCCACGTAGCGGCGGATGCCGCACCGTTCGACGACGGTGTCGTGGTACCGGTCCGCGATCTCGGCTTCCGGAACCAGTTCCCCGGTCTCGGCGTCGTACCACCCGGGCGACGGTGTGGTCTCCCACACGATCAGTCCGGTGTTCCACGCGAGTTCGAGAACGCCTGCCGCCGAAAGCTCTTCGTCGACCTCCATCTCGAAGCGGGTACGTGAGGAGCCGAACGGTCCGAGCTCACCGGCACCGACGATGACCACGAGGTCCTCCGGGGCCGCAGTGACTCCCGACCAGGCCGGTGCCGCCGACTCCGAGACCCGCGGCGGGGCGGGCAGAGCCGCGATGGTGTCGAGCTCGGCCGTGTCCTCGTCGGCCTCGACAGCAGCAGCTTCCTGAGCCTGCTTTGCCAGCGCGGGCAGGTCCAGGTTCGCCTGGGCGAGTCCACCGGTCAGATCGGCGGCGAGCGGCTCGGCGGACGCGAGGCGACGTGCCTCGGGCTCGCACAACTGCAGCAGCTCGGTGGCCATTTCCTGGGTGGACCAGGTACGGACTCCGGCACCTTCGACGGCCTCGACGAGCGGGTCGTTGCCGCCCATCAGTCCGGTTCCGCGGACCCAGCCGATGAGAGCGTGCACCAGGGTGACGCGTTCGGCCCAGTTGCGCTCGGCCTTCCAGCGGCCGACCACTGCGTCGAGCGCGGCCTTGGCCTCGCCGTACGCGCCGTCGCCACCGAACAGACCGCGGTTCGGGGAGCCGGGCAGAACCACGTGCAGGTGAGTGTCGACGTCACGGTCGTAGCCGATCTTCGACAGTCCACCGATCAGGCGTTCCACCGACCACAGGAGAACTCGCATCTCCATTTCGGCGCGGGCGCCGGCGTCGGCCAGGTCACCGGCCACGCGGGGCGCGGCGAACGGGAACAGCAAGGTCGGGGTGACCGCTTCCTTGATGAGCTTCTTCGATCCACCGGCCGTTTCGTACTGGGCCTCACCGATCCATTCGATGAGCGCGTCGATGTCCGTGTACGACGCCATGTTCGCGGGAACCACCCACAGGGCGGCACCGGCGCGAGCATTGCGGCGGTAGAGGTCGCGGTAGAAGCCGAGACGCTTGTCGTCGAGACGCGAGGTGGTCACGAAGACCGTCGCGCCGCCCGCGAGGAGCTTGCCTGCGACCGCGGCCGCGATGGACCCCTTGCTGGCACCGGTGACGACGGCGACCTGGTCTGCCCATTCCGGGGTCTCTTCGGTGACGACAGCTGCCGCCTCCGAACCGATTGCGGCTGCCGCCGCGGCGATACGCCCGTACTTCTCGGCCAGAGCCGCGCGACCCTCGTCGGTAGCGCGGGCCTGCCACCATGCGGCCTGCGCCGCAACTGACTTACCTGCACCGGCGAAACTTTCGATCTCGAGCGATCCCGAGCCGGCCGCGTCGATCCACAGACGGGCCAGATCCTCCCGCGCGGATGCCCAGCGGTCGTCGAGCAGGACCGCCCGCTTTCCGTCGAATGCGGGAGCCACCAGTCGCGGCCAGTCCGAACCGAGTTCCGCGGACACGAGGTCGACGAGTTCGGTGTCGGTCGGCGCCGCTGCCGTCGCCGTGTCACCGGCGAAGCCGAGCTGCTCGAGCACGAGGCGGGCGGCCGAGGCCAGCACGCCGTCGCGGCCCGTGATGTGCTCGGTGAACTCACCCAGTGCCGCAGCGTCGACGGTGCCACCGGCTCCGCCACCCGTTGCCGGGAGCGAAACGCTGATCCCGCGGCGCGAGGCCACTGCGGCGACTGCGCTGTCGATGACAGCGTCCACTGCGGCGCCGTCGGCGAGACCGCCGCCTGCGAGGCCACCGAGGTCACCGCCGCGGATGCTGGAACCGTCGCGGGTTCCTAGCGCCACCTCCGCGGTGACGTGGTGCGCCCAGCCGTCACCCAGCTCCCAGACCTTCTTGACTCGGTCCGCGATGGCCGCGGGACGTCGACCCGAGGGGCCGAAGACCTTGCGGAGGTGATCGTTGATCGAGTCGGACAGCACCGGGCCGAAGGGCTTGTACGTACGGGCCAGCGAGTCGACCGTGGCAGCCAGCGAGCCCATGTCGGCGTCGGCGGCACCGTCGATCGCGCCGAGCGAGAGCTCGGAACCGAGGTCGACGAGCAGCTGGTTACGCCGCGAGGACACGCCGTCGCACAGAGCCTCGATCGTGTCGACGGGGCCGACCTGATCGGGACGCAACTTGGTCCACAGGCTGATCAGAACCTTGGTGGCGTCGGCTGCCTTGAAGGCGATGTCGTCGGGACGCGGACCACCCGAGGGGGCTGCCGCGGGGGCCGGAGCGGCAGCGGGGGCTGCCGACGCGGCGGGCGCCTCGGCTGCCGGTGCTGCCGGCTCGTCGTCTTCGACCGGCGCCGGATCCACGTCGGTGGAGTACACGATGGCGGCTTCACGCTCGATGTTGAGGACCTCGACCGGGTAGCCGAAGCGTCCCGGCAACTTGAGGGTCTGCGAGGCGAGGTTCGCGACGGTCGGGACGGAGCCCAGACCGATCTCGACGAAGCGCTCGACACCCAGTCCACCTTCGGACTCGTCGGCGAACAGCAGGTCCTGCGTCTCGATCCACCGGACCGGGCTCGCGAACTGCCAGGCCAGAAGCTCGGTGAGCACGATGCGCGTGAGCTGCGACGGCTGTGCCGCCCACGAGTCGAAGTCCTTCAGGACCTTCTGCAGCGGCTTCGACGGCACGAGGTCCGCGATCTCCTGCACGAACTCACGCTTCAGCGAGAACGGCTTCGGCACGAGGTTCGGAATGTAACGCCCGATCAGGATGGCCGGGTCGATGTCCTGCGGAAGCAGTTCTTCGAGGCGACCACGGAAGTCGTCGACACCGCCGCGCAGAACCGTCGAGTGGAAGGGGACGTCGATGCCCGGGACCATGATGTAGGCGCGCTTGCCGCCGAAAGCCTCACGGCGGACGTCGATTTCCTTCTCGAGCGCGTTGAGTCCGGCCACCGTGCCCGCGATGGCGTACTGCGAGCCACGCAGGTTCAGGTTCACAACCTGCAGGAATTCGCCTGTTGCCGCGGCGATCTCACCGATGAACGACTCGACGTCCTCGTCCGCGAGACCGATCTGCGACGGCCGGATAGCGGCCATCCGGTAGTCGGAGCGCCCGGCCTCGTCGCGCGGCACGAGGGCGTGCATGGCGGAACCACGCTGGAAGACCACCTCGAGAACGGCTTCCAGGGGAAGCACACCGGCGACCGCCGCGAGGGCGTTGTATTCACCGACCGAGTGGCCTGCGAGCAGGGCACCCTCGACGAAGGCACCGGACTCGCGGAGCTCGGCGACCTGAGCCACACCGAGCGTCGCCATCGCGACCTGGGTGAACTGGGTCAGGTGCAGGACACCGTCCGGGTGCTTGTGCTCGACACCCCGGGCCTTGACGACCGTCGGGTTGTCGCGGACCACGGCGAGGATCGAGAAGCCGAGAGCCTTGCGGGTGTGCTTGTCGGCGCGGTCCCAGATCTCGCGGGCGGCCTTGGAGCGGGCGCGGGCGTCGAGGCCCATGCCGGGACGCTGGATGCCCTGTCCGGGGAACGCGTAGACGGTTTTCGGAGCCGCGGTGCGACCCGTTGCGACCATCACCAGTTCACCGTCGATGCGGCACCCGACCTCGACGATCTCGGCGCCACGGTCCACGGCGACGCGGTCCACGCGGACGTCGATCTCGGCGCCGGGGCGGACCATCCCGAGGAAGCGGGCGGTCCAGGCGGTGAGACGGCGCGGCGGCGTCTTGGTCTCGGCCGGGTCCACGGCGGTGACGACCTGCTGGGCTGCGGCCGAGAGCCACATGCCGTGCACGATCGGGCTGCCGAGGCCGGCGAGGAGCGCGGCGTTGTCGGAGGTGTGGATCGGGTTGTGGTCACCCGACACCTGAGCGAAGGAGCCCATGTTGCGGGGCGCGACGATGGTGGTGTCGCGGCGACGACGACGCGGGGTGTCCACGGCCTCGTCACTGAGCGAACCACCGGCGCGGGGCGGATCGGACAGCTCGCCCTTGCCGGTGCGGCCGCGGATGGCGAAGCGCTCCGAGAGGGTGACGACGGCGGGGGCGTCGAGGCCCTCACCGAGCATGGCGCCGACCTCCACCTTGACCTCGACGACGCGGCCCAGGTCGGTGTCGAGCACCGAGGCGACCTCGGCCTTGACGACGAGAATGCTGGTCTCCGAGGGCAATTCACCCACGAAGTCGACGCTGTGATCGAGGTGGACCAGGTCGAGCATGCCTTCGATGACCGAGAGCGAGTCTTCGGTCTTCGCGGCACCGAGCACGGCGAACACGGCCGGCCAGCAGGCGCCGACGACCACGTCCGGGACCGCCTTGCCACTGACGCTCAGCGTCGTGGGCAGACCCGAACCGGTGACACCGGCGTGGTCGGCGATCAGATCCGGGGTCCAGGCCAGGTTGAGGCGAGCGACACCGTTCTTGACGGCCGGCAGTTCCTGACCGGCCGCGACCGCGAGGAGTGCGGTCATCGACTCCTCGGCATCGGCCTCGGTGACCAGGGGTGCGCCACCGTCCGCGACGGAGGCCGGAACGGTGATGGTGATCTGGACGGACTTGCCCGCCACCAGCGGAACAGTGAGGAGCACCTGCTGGTCGCCGATCACGGAGAGCTCGGCACCGGTGGTCTCGTGCACCGCGCGGGTGTCGGATTCGACCGACCACTTGTCGAGGTCACCGAGCCGGCGAACCGGGTTCAGAGTCAGACGCGAGGCCCACTGGATGTCGGGAGCCGACAGGACGGTGTCGAGGAGGCCCCGCGCGATGTCGACGTGACGGCGCGCGAGCAGCGACAGCGGTGACGCACCGGCGGTGACCAGCTCGTCGTAGGTGGCCTTCTCGAAGCGGTCGAGCAGCTCACCGACGGGCTCGTCGACGCGCGTGATGCCGGCGACGGCGACGGTGCCGGGGATGACGCAGACCTGGTCCGCGGTGTAGCGGGGGTCGTGTGCCTGCCACAGCGAATCGGAACGCCACCAGCGGCGGACGTCGCCGTCCACCACGGGAACGAAGTTGACCGGCTTGCCGGGCGTCTTGCACAGCGAGACGAAGAACGACACGTCGGCGGGGTGCAGAACCGTGGTCGCGTAGTCCGGGTACTGAGCCTGCAGTGCGCAGATGGCAGCCTCGGGACGCTCCAGGATCGCGTCGTCGGCGAACAGGGTGGGGATCGGTCCGCGGTCGACCGGGTGCAGACGCGACTCGGTGCGCTGCAGCATCTCACCGAAACGCTTGCGCCAGGTGATGTCGAGCCAGGGGCTGGTGGTGGCCTCGTCGATGGCGTCCTGCAGGTCGGAACCGCAGTCGAATGCCTTCGCGGCGTCGATGCCGACGGCCAGTTCGAGGTAGCGGAGCAGCCACTGCTCGTACGTCATCGTCTCGACGTCGCCGAAGTACGGCTTCGCCGTGACGTTCAGTGCCTCGATGATCTCGTCGCGACGCGCGGCAACGGCGTCGGCGTCACCGGCGACCTCGTCTAGCAGGCGGCCAGTGCGGGACGCGGCGTTGTCGATCTCGTGGATGTCGGCGCCGAGCTGGCTACGACCGGAGGCCATACCGCCCTCGGCGGTGCCGGCACCGACCCAGTCCGCGGTACCGGGGGTGTCGACGAGGAGCTGCTTCACCTCGGGAGACGTGGTCGCCTCGAGTGTGGCCATGGCGGCGGTACCGACCAGGATGCCGTCCAGCGGCATCGCCGGGAAGCCGTGCGCGACGGACCAGCGGCCTGTCAGGTAGTCGGCAGCCTGCTCCGGCGTGCCGATGCCGCCACCGACGCACAGGACCAGGTTCGGTCGGGTACGCAGCTCGGCGTAGGTGTCGAGGAGCAGGTCGTCGAGGTCTTCCCACGAGTGGTGACCACCGGCGCGGCCGCCCTCGATGTGGGCGATGACGGGGAACGAGGGAACCTCGTTGGCGATGCGGATCACCGAACGGATCTGCGCGACCGTGCCCGGCTTGAACGCAATGTAGCTGAATCCGGCCTCGGTGAGGTCCTCGATGATCGAGACGGCATCCTCGAGCTCCGGGATGCCGGCGGTGACGACGACGCCGTCGAACGGGGCACCGGCGGCGCGGGCCTTGGGGACGAGGCGCTTGCCACCGACGTGGAGCTTCCACAGGTAGGGGTCGAGGAACATCGAGTTGAATTGCACGGCCCGACCCGGCTCGAGCAGCCCGGTGAGCTCCTCGACGTGGTCGGCGAAGATCTGCTCGGTCACCTGGCCACCACCGGCGAGCTCGGCCCAGTGACCTGCGTTGGCAGCTGCGGCGACGATCTTCGGGTCGACCGTGGTGGGGGTCATGCCGGCGAGCAGGATCGGCGAACGACCGGTCAGCTTGGTGAATGCGGTCTCGACGCCGATACGTCCGCCGGGCAGCGCGACCGGCTTCGGAAGGAATTCGGTCCACGCAGCGGGCACCTCGGGTGCCGCACCCGGAGTGAGCAGGTTGCGGTGGCCGCCGCGGGTGGCAGCGGCGACGATGCCGACGCCCTGCCCTCGCACGCTGGCCGACGTCATGCGGGTGAGGAGGTCACCGGGTCCGAGATCGAGGATCCAGGAGGCGCCGGCGTCGATGGTGCTGTCGACGGCCTCGACCCAGTCGACGGGGTCGACGAGGCAGGCACTCGTGAGGGCGCGAGCCTTGTCTTCATCGAGACCGCAACGGGCGGCCCACTGGCCGACGATATCGACGGTCTCCGCGAGAGCCGGGTGGTGGAAGCCGATCTCGACGGGGAGCGGCTCGAACACGGGCGAGAAGATGGAGCCGCCACGCTTCTTGGCGTCGCGCTCACGGGCTTCGTCCGCCTCGATCTGCTCGCAGCGCTGCTGCACCCGTGCCAGCTGGGCCGGCGGGCCGGACAGCACGACGCGGCGCCGGGCGTTACGGATGCCGAGTACAGCGGCGCGCTCGGGCTCGAGGCCCTCGGCGAGCTCTTCGACGATCTGACGCAGGCGCGCCGGGTCGACGTTGGACACGGCAAGCATCGGGGTGGAGTCGGCCGCAGAGATCACTCCGCGACGACGACCCACCAGTCCGGCAGCGGCACCGATCAGCTGAGCGAGGGCGAGAAGTTCGCCGTCCTTGTTGCCGGAGGTCGCAACGGCCTCCGCAGCGAGAAGTCCTTGGGAGTGGCCGATCACCGACACGGGTGCCGTCACGGTGGGATCGAGGCCCTGAGCCGCCAGCGCACGCAGCGCGGCGATCTGTGTCAGGAAGACACCGGGAAGGGAGACTGCTGCAGACGTGAGAGCAGCGGCTGAAGGTCCGGCCGCCGGGGCACCGTCTTCTTCGTCGGCGAGTTCCTGCTCGAGGATCCACGCGATGGGGTCGAATCCGACCGGACGCACGACGAGCAGCTCCTGCGCCACCGGGGCGAGGTACTCGGCGGCCTCGTTCACGAGCTTGGTCAAAGCCGGCTCGAGACCGTTGTCGCGGCTCAGCTCCTCGAGGGAGCTCAGCCAGGGCGCACCCTGGCCACCGAAGGCGAGGGCATACGATTCGCCGCCAACCAGACGGTCGGCGAGTGTGGTCTTGCTCGACGACCGAGTGTCGTCCCGGTCTACGCCGATGCGCCGCGAACCCTTCGAGTTTCTTCCATTTCCTGCGGGTGTCGTGTCGTCAATCGTCACGCGTAAGTCCTCTCCTGGTCACCCCTACGGGGAGGTGGGGATTGCTGGTCTGCCGCCCTCGGCATCGTGTGCCTGCTGCATCGGCTCTGATCAGCACTTCCGGGCTGTACAAGGTTGACACAGAATCATGAGGAATTCCTCACGTTCGCGGCGAGTGCAGCGCCATGAGCTCGACATGGCGCCACATACGCGTGATGTCGATCACAGAGCGTTCGAAAAGTGACTCTCGGGTAGGTCACGTCGTCGCTGGACGCGGCGGTGCAAGGACGTCCTAGAACCTGAGGAAAGCCTCATATTAATCGTTATCAATCTGTTACCACCTTGACGAAGTGCCTAGGTCGTGCCCATCCGCCGTGACGTCACCGTGTCCGGCCGGCTCGATCCTCGAGCGTGTCGGACCCTCGAACTAATGTTCGAGCCGATCGACGCACACACATCGTTCTCCGGGGGGAAACAATGAGCACTGCACACGTTCGTGACCTGATCGACTACATCGCCGCGGAACTACCTCCGGGCGCATGGCCACACTGGACGGAGGGCTGGCCGCGCGAGATCGAGGCCGGGCTGCTCGACGCGGCGTTCTCCGCCCGCGCCACCTACGGCACGCCGGCTTCCGGGGTGCGTGCCGTCATAGGGCGCTGGCGCGCGCACCGAGGCGTGCCGCTCGACGACCTCGAAGCCCTGTCCGAGTACGCCGACGACCCAGCGGAGCTGATCGCCGTGCTGGGCAACCGGCAGCGGGTCCCGGGCAACTACACCACCAAGGCGGAGGCCGTCGCACTTGCCGCCCGCTCGCTGGTCACCGCCGGATGCAGGCAGTCCTCCGACTTGCGGGACGACGACGTGCTCCGCTCTGCACTCGTCCAGATCGCCGGCTTCGGCAGCGCCACATGGGAGTGCTTCGTGGTGCAACTCGGCCTTCACACTCCCGAAAGCCGTTGCCTCCTCCACGATTTCGTCATCGACGCTGTTGCGCCAGAGGTGGAGGTGACGAATGCGATGGCCGAGGAACTCCTCGCGGCCGCCGCCGTCCGTTTCGATGTCACCGCGGCCACCCTCTCCCACGCGATCTGGCGGTACCAGCGAGCTCAGCGACGGCTTACGGGTGCACGGTGAAGTACACCCGGGAGGTTCTCGAGCGGGCGGTCGCAGAATCGACGAGTTACGCAGGCGTCATGCGCTACCTCGGACTGAAACCCGCGGGTGGAACACACGCTCACCTGAGTCGGCGGATCAGAGCGCTCGAGATTGACACCTCCCACTTCACGGGACAGGCGCACACGAAGGGTAAACCTGCCCGCAATCGAATGACTTGGCAGGAGATACTGATTCGTCGCCCACCCGGCAGCGGACGCGTTCAGCCTCACCTACTGCGACGGGCTCTGATCGAGGCAGGAGTGGCGTACGCATGCGCGACTTGCGGTGTGAAAGGTGAGTGGTGCGGACGCCCGCTGATACTGCACGTGGACCACATCCGTGGAGACCCACTGGACTCCCGCTTGCGGGAAGTTCGATTTCTGTGCCCCAACTGTCACAGCCAGACTGCGTCATGGGCAGGGCGCAAGAGCCGCGACAGGAGTGAGCGCGCCGGCTGACGTGCGCGTGCTGGGGTGCCTTGTCCATGGCGTAGTCTGTCAACGCGCGCGAGTGGCGTAATCAGGCAGCCGCGTCAGGTTTAGGTCCTGATGTCCGAAAGGGCGTGGGGGTTCGAATCCCCCCTCGCGCACGGTTCGGGTCGGTGTGGGCGTGTGACCGCGCCCATACCGCCCACCTCTCCTAGCAGGGCAATCACCGTTTCGGGTACCGTCGTCATCGTGTCCGGAAACCGTAGACGAAGCCGACCTGCACTCGTGCTGCTGGTGGTCGCCGGGGCTGCGACGTGCCTCGCGCTGGGTTGGTGGCAGTGGGAGCGCTTCGAAGCGGTGGGGGGCAACGGTCAGAACCTCGGGTATGCGTTCCAGTGGCCTTTGTTCGCGGTGTTCTTCATCTACGCGTATCGGCGTTTCGTGCAGCTCGAGGACGCCGATCCGGCGGAGGCAGAGAAGGCAGCCGACGAGGTGCGGGAAATTCCGGCCGATGTGCTCCCCCCTCGTCCCACGGTCGACGCAGTCGCCGCCGAAGACGGTTCGGATGACCTCGAAATTCTCCAGGTTCAGCAGTACAACGAGTATCTCGCCGAGCTGGCAGCTCGCGAGAACGATAGGAGCACCACGTGAGCACGGGTCAGGACGAGACTGTGTCCGGTTCGGTCGTCGACGCGGACAAGCGTAAGAAGATCGCTCCCGCGCTGCTGCGCTACCGGGTTCTTGCCTATGCCACCGGTGTGTGGCTGCTCGTCCTCACAGCGGAAATGGTCGCCAAGTACATCTTCCAGGTCGAGAATCTGCCCACGTGGATTGCCGTAGTGCACGGTTGGGTGTACTTCGTCTACCTGCTGGTCACGCTGGATCTGGCAGTGAAGGTCCGCTGGCCCGCGGGTCGCACCGTCGGAACACTGCTCGCCGGGACCATTCCGTTCCTGTCGTTCTACGTGGAGCATCAGCGCACCAAGCAGGTCCGTTCCGACTTCGGGATCTGATCAGTGTTCGAATAGTCGGCGTTGATCAGCCGGTCACATGATGACCGGCTGACCTGTAATCACAGCGATCACGTAGACCAACCATCCGAGCGGTGTTTGCGGCACCATCATCGGAGACATGAAACCCTCCCGTCCACATTTGTCGTACCCGTCGGGCGTCAGCTCTCGGCGAGCTTGGCCAGCGCGGGAATGAGCTGGGTCAGTGCGCGACCTCGATGTGAGGCCGCGTCCTTTTCCTCCGGCGACAACTGTGCTGCCGAGCGGCTACTTCCTTCCGGCACGAACACCGGGTCGTAACCGAATCCTCCGTCACCGACCGGCTCGCGGGCAATAGTCCCCCGCCACTCACCGCGGACCACCGTCTCCTCCCCACCGGGCACAACCAGCGCGCACGCGGAGACGAACGCCGCTCCCCTACGGTCGTCGGGAACGTCACCGAGCTGCGCGAGGACCAGCGCCGTGTTGGCCTCGTCGCGGCCGTGCGTGCCGGACCACCGCGCCGACAACACGCCGGGCATGCCGTTCAGGGCATCCACTTCCAGGCCGGAATCATCTGCCACGCAAGCCAATCCGGTGGCCCGAGCCCCGTCGCGCGCCTTCGCCAACGCGTTCTCCTCGAACGTCGCCCCTGTCTCGGGAGCTTCGGGATAAGGAGGTACGTCATCGAGACCGACCAATTCGACACCCTTCACCCCCGCGGCGTCGAGTACTCGATGGAGCTCCCGGAGTTTCTTCGCGTTGCGGCTGGCCACGAGCACCCGTGTTCCCGGCACCGGACTAGCTCCCGAACTTCTTCTTCGGCACCACGACCTTGGGTTCGGGCAGGACGCCGGGATACGGCAGTTCCAGTGCGGTCTTCTGGATTTCGAACAATTGCTCGCAACCCGCGAGAGCCGAATCGAGAAGTTTGTCGAGGGTGCTGCGCGGGAAGGTGGCTCCTTCACCGGTGCCCTGGATCTCGACGAGTGTGCCCGTGTCGGTGGCCACCACGTTCATGTCGACCTCTGCCCTGGAATCCTCCTCGTAGGGCAGATCGAGTCGAACACGACCATCGACCACGCCGACACTCACAGCGGCGATTCCGCAGGAAATCGGTTGCGGATCTGCGAGCCGGCCTGCCGCCCGCAGATACGTGACTGCGTCGACCAGCGCGACATAGGCCCCGGTGACGGCGGCGGTGCGGGTTCCCCCGTCCGCTTGCAGGACATCGCAGTCGAGCGCGATGGTGTTCTCGCCGATGGCGGCGAGGTCGATGCACGCGCGGAGGGAACGGCCGATCAATCGGCTGATCTCCTGGGTCCGGCCACCCACCTTGCCCTTCACGGACTCACGTCCGCTGCGGGTGTGTGTGGCAGCGGGAAGCATCGCGTACTCAGCGGTCAGCCAGCCCAGCCCTGAGCCCTGACGCCACCGGGGCACGCCGTCCTCGACGCTTGCCGTGCACATCACTCTGGTGTTGCCGAATTCGACCAACACCGATCCTGCGGGGTGTGTGGTGAAGCCGCGGGTGATCTTGACCTCGCGGAGTTCGTCGTCCGCCCTACCGTCATCTCGTGTTGTCACAGCCGAAAGCCTAGTCGTCCGGTCCGAGAGCCTGGGCACACGGCTTCAGACGTCGTAGACGCCGCTCGCGGTCACCGCGTGAACGGGTCCGGAGAACTCGGCCTTGGCCTCGGCGATCACATCTTCCCGCGAGGTCCAGGGTGGGATATGGGTGAGAAGAAGTTCGCCGACCTCGGCGCGGCGGGCGACCTGGCCGGCTTCGGTGCCGGAGAGATGCACCCCCTTCGGCCGATCCGGGCTGTGCGTCCACGACGCCTCGGCGAGCAGGACGTCGGCCCCGCGGGCCAGTTCGACCACTTCTTCGCACATGCCGGTGTCACCGCTGTACACGAGGGTGCGACCGGTGCCGTCGGTCACGCGGAGTCCGTACGCCTCCGGCGGATGGTTCACGCGGCGGGCGGTGATGGTGAGGTCACCGAAGTTGACGGGAACGCCGTCCGCCCAGTGGCGCAGTTCGATCGTGTCGGAAATGTCGTCGATGTCGCCACCACATTCCGCTGACGCCACTCCGATCCGGCGAGCGGTGTCGGACGGTCCGTAGACGAGGGCCCGACCTTCCGGCGGGTGCGGATGGTAGCGGCGCCAGACGAGCAGCCCGGGAAGGTCCAGGCAGTGATCGGCATGCAGGTGGGTGAGGAACACGGACACCTCACCGGGATCGGCGAATTTCTGGAGAGCACCGAGGACACCGGGCCCGAAGTCCATTACCAGCGGCGGAGTGTCCGGCGCCGTCAACAAATAGCCCGATGCGGGTGAGTCTGGTCCGGAGACGCTGCCTGAACACCCCAGGACGGTAATGCGCATACCCGCCATGCTGCCATGGCGACCCGTTGCCGAAAAAGCTTCCGGCGGAATTGGCGCGTCGACTTCACAACTGATGACCGACTGTGACCTAGCCGCAAGATCGGGCTATGTTCGCCCAGGCAAGCCGCCCTCGGTATCCTCTTCCGACCTACCCTCGACTACCGCCGGGACCGCCGTGGGCAACCGCCCGCTGCCGAGGCGTGGTGACCAAGGCGGGCAACAGTCAGGTGAGGGAACGCGGCCCGACCGACTTCTGGGCGCGCTCTCTGCGTGCGTCCGCCGAGAGCGCCCAGGCGGCGAGCACTCCCCCGATCGCGCCGAAGAGGTGACCTTGCCAGGAGACGTGCGGCTGGCTGGGCAGTACGCCCCACAACATGCCGCCGTAGAAGACGAACACCACGACACCGAGCAGAATCTGGCCGAAGTGCCGGGTGAACAGCCCGCGCACCAGGAGATACGCCAACCATCCGAAGATCAGAATGGAGGATCCGATGTGGTTGTCGAATGCGCCACCTGTCAGCCAGGTGCCGAGACCCCCGATCACCCAGATGATCCCGGTCGCCGCGAGTCCTCTGGCGACCCCGGACAGCAGCACGAGGAAACCGAGCACGATGAGGGGAATGGTGTTGCCGATCAGATGATTCCAGTCGTCGTGTAAAACGGGCGCGAAGAGAATGCCCCACAGACCGTCTACCGATCGCGGCAGTACCCCGTTCCTCTCGAGGACCTCGCCCGAGACCACGTCGACGACCTCGATCGCGTACAGCAGGACGGTGAAGACGCCGATCACGACGGCCGACTGCAGCCACAGCGGCCGCTTCTGCTGCGGCTGCACCGGATCGATCGACGAAGTCATGCTCCACGCACCGTTCTCATCACGCCCACAGCTGCCCTTCCAGTGCTTCCTCGGCTTCTTCGACCGTACCGCCGTACGCGCCGGTGGACAGATATTTCCAGCCGCCGTCGGCCACGATGAAGGCGATGTCCGCGGTTCGTTCGGCCTTCACGGCCTTACGCGCGACTCCGAGTGCTGCGTGCAGGATGGCCCCGGTCGAGATACCGGCGAAAATCCCCTCCATCTCGATCAGCTCACGGGTCCGGCGTACCGCGTCGGCGGGGCCCACCGAGAATCGCGAGGTGAGCACCGCCTCGTCGTAGAGTTCGGGAACGAAACCCTCGTCGATGTTGCGGAGCCCGTACACCAGTTCTCCGTACCGCGGTTCCGCCGCGACGATTTCGATGCCGTCGACGTGTTCGCGTAGGAAGCGCCCGGTACCCATGAGCGTTCCAGTCGTGCCGAGCCCGGCCACGAAGTGAGTGATCTCGGGCAGGTCGCGCAGAATCTCGGGCCCGGTGGTGTCGTAATGCGCCTGTGCATTGGCGGGGTTGCCGTATTGGTAGAGCATCACCCACTCGGGATGCTCGGCGGCCAGTTCCTTGGCCACCGCGACGGCCTGGTTGGAGCCGCCGCGCGCGGGTGAGTCGATGATCTGTGCCCCGAACATGGTCAGAAGCTGACGGCGCTCCACGGACGTGTTCTCGGGCATCACGCAGATCAGTCGGTACCCCTTCAATTTCGCAGCCATTGCGAGGGAGATTCCGGTGTTGCCGCTGGTGGGTTCGAGGATGGTGGCGCCCGGCGCCAGCACCCCGTCCCGTTCGGCCTCTTCGATCATGCGCAGTGCAGGCCGGTCTTTCACCGAGCCCGTCGGGTTACGGTCCTCGAGTTTCGCCCACAACCGGACCGGGGCATCCCCGGTCCAGCGCGGCGACAACCGGGGCAGTCCGACGAGGGGTGTGTTCCCGAGCGTCTCGATCAGCGACTCGAACCGGGCCATCGGCTGCGATCAACCTCCCGCGACGGCAGGGAGGATGGTGACCGAGTCTCCGTCGGCCACCTCGGTCTCGAGTCCGCCCGAGAATCGGACGTCCTCGTCGTTGACGTACACGTTCACGAATCGGTGCAGACGTCCGTCGTTGATCAGGCGCTCCTTGATGCCGCCGTAGTTGACGTCGAGATCGTCGATGACGGCAGAGAGAGTGGGACCTGTAGCCTCTACTCGCTTTTCACCGCCGGTGTGCGCGCGGAGGATGGTAGGGATCGAAACGGTGACAGCCATGGTCGGCTCCTCGAGGTGTGGGATTTTCCGGCACGGACCCGTCCGTGGAGGACGGCGGGGTCACTTGTCGGGAACGTCTGCCACGGACGTGTGGGCGAACTTGTAACTTTGCACCACATCGACGGGTTCCTCGGTGACCTCGCCGTCGAGGATGCGGTAACTGCGGAGGTCGTGGCTGTCCGGGTTCCGCGTGGAGATCAGCACGTAGTGCGCATCCGGTTCGGACGCGAAGGAGATATCGGTTCTACTCGGATATGCCTCGGTGGCGGTATGCGAGTGGTAGATCACCACGGGAACCTCGTCGGCCTCCTCCATCGCCCGCCACACCCGAAGTTGCTCCCCCGAATCGAAGCGGTAGAACGTCGGAGACCGCTCCGCATTGATCATCGGAATGTGCCGTTCGGGGCGATCGGAGCCCTCGGGCCCCGCGATGACACCGCACGCCTCGTCCGGATGATCCGCCCGGGCATGCGCCACCATTGCGTCGACGAGATCCGCTCGAATCACCAACACGTCAGCCACCTCCGTGAGCGCCATCCTAAGTGCGGACGGGCCGGTCGGCCACCGGCCCTCAGGAACGCAGTGCTGAGGGAAACAGTTCGCGGTAGGTGGGAATTCCCGCGACCGCGGTGGCACTCAGAACGGCATCGACGACGGCTCGCTCCACCACGTCTGCGGCGGCCGAACACACCGCGTCGAGAATGGGCAGGTCCGGCGGGAAGGCGTCCGGCACGCCCGCGAGGGGTCCGGTCCGGTGGTATCCCGTGGACACGGCGAAAATCGTGTCTCCGTCGAGGGGGGAATGCGCGGGACGAATCGCGCGGGCGAGCCCGTCGTGGCCCGCGACGGCGATGCGACGACACGCAGCCTTACCGAGGGCTGCGTCGGTGGCGACGACTCCGATGGTGGTGTTGAGGACCGTCCCCTTGGCCACGAGATCGTTGGCCGCAGACAGTTCGGCGGTGGCCGGTACGCGCAGCCCGAAAGCGGCGGCGCCGGCGGTGGCGACTCCCCACGGAAGTCCGGTCCTGGGGTCGAAAACGGATCCGACGGGGTTCGCGACGATCAAGGCAGACACCGCGACGCCCTGGGCCGGGCCGTCGGTGATGACCACCCCGGCGGTGCCGACACCACCTTTCACAGCCCCCGCCCGCGCTCCCACCCCGGCGCCCACGGATCCGCAGAGCACCGACGACGAAGCGGAGTTCGATGCGAGGTAACCGAATTCGGCGGTGGGACGTCGAGTCCAGTCTCCCACCGGGAGGTCGAAGATGACCGCACCCGGCACTATAGGAACCACCTGACCCGGCTGACCCATGGCGATTCCGTGGCCGTGTTCCTCGAGCCAGCGCATGACGCCGTCCGCAGCGGCGAGACCGAAGGCGCTGCCGCCGGTAAGGAGGATCGCGTGAATCTTCTGCACGCTGTGACTGGGATCGAGGAGGTCCGTTTCCCGGGTGCCCGGGCCTCCGCCGCGGACGTCGACGGCCGCGGTGACGCCGTGCGGTGCCAGCACCACCGTGCATCCCGTCGCCGCACCGCTGCCGAGCGTGGCGTCGGAGTCCACTTCGTGGTGGTGGCCCACGCGCAGTCCGGCGACATCGATGAGCGAGTCGGTCCGTCCCGGCGTCGTCGAGGTCACGGAGCGAGTACCTGAACCAGCGAATCCTGCATCCACGTCAGCCAGTGATAGATGTCCAGGTGGGGCGCGCGCGGATCGTCGGGATCCAGTTCGTCGGGCGTGTCCGCGTCGATGCCGAGGTTGGTACCCAATGCCAGCCGGACGTCGTTGAGCCCGCTCAGCCAGGCGTCGGCCTGTTCCGGCGTCAGCAGCACCTTGCCGCCGTTCTCCGGAACGGTGTGGAGGATGACGGAGCCGGCGGCCATCTTCGCGTCGATGATCTCCGGCTCATGAAGTCCACGTAGCGCTCCGTTGATGTCCGCCTTCGCCTCCGCCCGCCCATCCGCGTCGTCCGGCGCGTCGGCACCGGGCCGATGGAAGTCCGGCAACAGCCGCGCGAGCACCTCCTCGTCGGGCGGTGTCGTGTGGCCGGTGCGCATCCCGGTGAGGGCGGCGAGTTCGTCCTCGGGGGCAGAACGGGCGCGTTCGTCGAGGAGACCGAGGACGGAGGCGACCAGCGACCGCAACACCGTCGCCTCGTGGGCATCCATCTCCGACCGCAACTTCACGCCGCCGAGCGAGTTCTTCCTGGTCCACATCCGCACGTCGGGTACCGATTTCCTCACTGTCGAACGAATAGTTGACTGTCGACTGGATACTTAGCTGCTGTCCCGCTGCATGGTGGCCCAGAGGCCCGCCGCATGCAGCTTGCGTACGTCGTTCTCGACCTTGTCCCGGGAACCGCTCGACACGACGGCCTTGCCTTCGGAGTGCACTTGCATCATCAGTTCCGTCGCCTTGGCCTTGCTGTATCCGAACAGCTTCTGGAATATGTAGGTGACGTAGTGCATGAGATTCACGGGGTCGTCCCACACCACGGTCACCCAGGGGCGATCGCTGACGTCCTCGACCTCGACGGCTTCCGATTCTGCAGGAGTGACCTGCGGCGATGCCGGCACGGCATCCACGAATGGTGCTGTCGTCGAGCGAGAAGCCATGACACCAGGGTACGACGAGCTCACATCCCGCGACACCGCGGCCTAGAGTGGCCGGGTGTCCCGAGACAGCAGCGCATTGTTCACCGATCAGTACGAGTTGACGATGCTGTCGGCGGCCCTCGCCGATGGTTCTGCGCATCGCCGGTGCAGTTTCGAGGTCTTCGCCCGGCGCCTGCCCGACGGTCGTCGGTACGGGGTGGTCGCCGGTACCTCGCGACTGCTCTCCGCCTTGGCGACCTTTCGTTTCGGGGACGCCGAGATCGATGTGGTGTCACGTTTCCTCGACGACGCGACCGTGGCGTGGCTGCGCACGTACCGCTTCACCGGGGACATCGACGGTTACCGCGAGGGTGAGCTCTATTTCCCCGGCTCGCCGATCCTCTCGGTGAGCGGAACGTTCGCCGAGTGCGTGGTGCTCGAAACACTGATCCTGTCGATCCTCAACCACGACAGCGCGATAGCTTCGGCTGCCGCGCGGATGGTCAGCGCTGCGGACGGTCGCCCCATGATCGAGATGGGCTCGCGGCGCACACACGAGGAGTCTGCCGTCGCGGCGGCACGCGCCGCATACCTCGCGGGCTTCACCGCCACGTCCAACCTCGAGGCTGTACGCAGGCACGGTGTACCCGGCGCGGGTACCAGCGCACACGCGTTCACCCTGCTGCACACCACCGCGGACGGACCCGACGAGGCCGCCGCCTTCCGCGGTCAGGTGGCGGCGCTGGGTGTGGGAACCACCCTGCTCGTCGACACCTACGACATCACGAGTGGCGTGAAGACCGCCGTCGACGTCGCGGGAACCGAATTGGGCGGCGTCCGGATCGACTCCGGCGACCTCGGTGTCCTGGCCCGTCAGGTTCGCCGACAACTCGACGACCTAGGCGCCACGAAGACCAAGATCGTCGTTTCCGGAGACCTCGACGAGTACGCCATCGCGGCGTTGCGCGCCGAACCGGTCGACGTGTACGGGGTGGGCACCGCTGTCGTCGTGGGCTCTGGTGCCCCCACCGCCGGAATGGTCTACAAGCTCGTCGAGGTGAACGGCATTCCCGTCGAGAAGCGGAGCAGTCTGAAAACGTCCCGGGGTGGCGCGAAGCGGGCGGTCCGCTTCTCCCGCGATACCGGGACCGTCGTGGAGGAAGTGATCTACCCGGCGCGCGGGCCCCGACCCGAACAGAACGGGCTCGAGGCCCGCGACCTGCTCGTTCCGCTGGTGCGCGGTGGCGAGGCCGTCGCGGACGCCGATACCCTGGAAGAGAGTCGATCGCTACTTGCGGCAGGCTTGGTAAGTCTGCCGTGGGAGGGGTTGAAGTTGTCCCACGGCGATCCGGCTGTCCCCACCCGGTTCGCCGACACCGACAGCCGCGCCATCCAGGGAAGGACGTTGTGAGCGACACCGAGAGCATCCGAGCGCGCCGTGCGCTACTCGTCGTCGACGTGCAGAACGACTTCTGTGAGGGCGGGGCCCTTGCCGTCCAGGGCGGTTCCGCGGTCGCAGCCGGCATCAGTCGCTTCCTCGACACTGCCGACTACGACGCTGTCGCCGCGACCATCGATCACCACATCGATCCGGGTCACCACTTCGCCGACGAACCGAACTTCGTGGACACCTGGCCCGTGCACTGCAAAGTGGGTACGCCGGGAGTGGAATTTCATCCCGACCTGGACACGAGCCGTATCGCCACGGTTTTCTCCAAGGGAGAGTTCTCCGCGGCCTATTCCGGCTTCGAGGGCAGGAATCCCGAGGGCTGGGGACTCGAGAAGTGGTTGCACGACGCCGGGATCACCGACGTCGACATCGTCGGTATCGCCACCGATCACTGCGTGCGAGCCACGGCACTGGACGCAGCGAAGGCCGGGTTCACCACCCGGGTACTGCTGCCCCTCACTGCGGGTGTCTCTCCGACGACCGTCGAGTCGGCGCTGACCGAGATGCGCGCCGCAGGCGTGCACCTGCAGGTCCGTGACCGAGACGCCTCTCGCGATGGCGGAGCAATTTCTGACGTCGGTCCCGAGTAATCTGCTCGGGTGCCCGAAAACCTTCCCAACGTCCCCGAACTGTTGCGCACGGCGGTGCGGTCGCTGGGTGGTGCCGAACGATCGAACCAGCTCACGATGGCGTCGGCCGTCGCGCATTCGATCGACACCGGGGAGCATCTGGCCGTGCAAGCCGGAACCGGCACCGGCAAGTCACTGGCCTACCTGGTGCCGAGCGTGCGGCATGCGGTGCAGAGTGGGAAGACGGTGGTTGTCTCGACGGCCACCATCGCACTGCAACGCCAGCTGATCGATCGCGACATGCCGCGCCTCGCCGACGCCCTCGAGGACTCTCTCGGCAGGCGGCCGCACTTCGCGATCCTCAAGGGGCGCAACAACTATCTGTGCATGAACAAGATCCACACGGGAGCCGCGGACGAACCGCCGACGGACGAGCTGTTCGACCCCTTCGCGGTCTCACGCCTCGGCCGGGAGGTGCAGCGGCTCACCGAGTGGTCCTCGGAAACCGACACCGGTGACCGCGACGATCTGGCCCCCGGCGTCAGCGACAAAGCGTGGCGGCAGGTCAGCGTCACCGCGCGCGAATGCCTCGGCAAGTCCCGGTGCCCGGTCGGTGAGGACTGCTTCGCCGAGCGTGCCCGCTCGGAGGCGTCCCAGGTAGACGTCGTCGTCACCAATCACGCGCTGCTGGCCATCGACGCCATCACGGGAATTGCGATCCTCCCCGAGCACGACGTCGTGGTCATCGACGAGGCCCACGAGTTGGTGGATCGCGTCACGAATGTCGCCACCGCCGAACTCGCCGCATCGACGATCAGCGCCGCAGCCCGCCGGTGCACCAAACTGGTCGAGGAGCAGGACGCGGATCGCCTCGAAGCAGCAGGCGAAGGATGGGCGGCGCTTCTCGAGGAACTACGACCGGAGCGGTGGGAGGCGCTGCCACCGGGTGCCGCACCTGCGCTCGCTGCTGTCCGTGACGCCGCCTGGTCACTGCGCACAGCCATCGGTCCGTCACGTCCGGGAATGGCGCTGAGCGATCCCGAGGCCGCCGCCGCACGTAACACCGCCCTGGCAGCGGTGGAGGAAGTGCACGACAGCGCCGTCCGGGTGCTCAGCGCGTTCGACGAGCCGGATCCCGCCCAGCGACGGGACGTCGTCTGGCTGGCCGCGGACGACAATCGGGGTTCGGTCCGGCGGGTCGTGCGGATGGCTCCATTGTCTGTGGGCGGCCTCCTACGGTCGCGGCTGTTCGCCGAGTCGACGGTGGTCCTCACGTCCGCCACGCTCACGGTCGGCGGCTCCTTCGACGGTCTGGCGGTCAACTGGGGACTTCCGGCCGAATCGTCCGTCGTCATCGATCCGGCATTGGCCACCGGCACCGAGGCACCGTCGGACGCGGGCACTCTGAAATGGAATGCGCTGGACGTCGGCTCGCCGTTCGATCACGCACGCGCCGGAATTCTCTACATCGCCAAGCACCTTCCGCCGCCGGGTCGCGACGGTCTGGTTCCTTCCTACCTCGACGAGATCGCCGAACTGGTCGCCGCTGCCGGCGGACGCACACTCGGCCTGTTCTCCTCGATGCGCGCGGCCAAGGCGGCCGCCGAGGCCATGCGTGAGCGTCTCGACACTCCCGTCCTCTGCCAAGGTGACGACTCCACCGGAGCCCTGGTCCGAGGCTTCGCCGGCGACGAACCGACATCCCTGTTCGGCACGCTGTCACTGTGGCAGGGCGTCGACGTGCCGGGCCCGTCCCTCAGTCTCGTCATCCTCGACCGCATTCCCTTCCCGCGCCCCGACGACCCCCTACTGGTGGCTCGGCAGAAGGCTGTGGAGTCTCGTGGAGGCAACGGATTTCTCTCGGTGGCGGCCAACCACGCCGCACTGCTCCTCGCCCAGGGAGTGGGCCGCTTGCTGCGCAGCGTCGACGACAAAGGTGTTGTCGCCGTGCTGGATCCACGTCTGGCGACCGCACGATACTCCGGATATCTCCGCGCGTCGCTGCCGCCGTTCTGGGAGACGTCCGACCCCGAGGTCGTACGCAAGGCCCTGGGCAGAATTCGGGACTCGCGTAGTTGATCGGCAGACCGGACTCGCGCAGACGCCGGGACCGTCCACACCTATGCTCGTCCGATGGCCTCAGCGATCTCCGTCCGAGCACTGACCAAGAAATTCGGTGACGTCCTCGCCCTCGACGGCCTCGATCTGACAGTGCAGCCCGGCGAGGTGCACGGTCTGCTGGGACCCGGCGGCTCCGGCAAGACCACCACGATCCGGATACTGCTCGGATTGCTCCGCCCCGGCGGTGGCACGGCTACGGTGCTCGGTCGGGATCCGTGGCGGAACTCGGTCTCCTTACACAGGCGCGTCGCATACGTGCCGGGCGAGGTGACGCTCTGGCCCGGCCTCACGGGCGGGCAAGCGATCGACGTCCTCGGCCGGCTCCGCGGCGGCCTCGACCCGACCCGATGTCGATCGCTGATCGAACGTTTCGAGCTCGACCCGACGCGCAAGAGCCGCACCTATTCGAAGGGTGATCGCCAGAAGATCGCACTCGTGGCGGCGCTCGCCGCCGACAGCGAACTGCTCGTCCTCGACGAACCGACGTCCGCGCTGGATCCGATGCTCGCAGCGGTCTTTCGAGAGTGCGTCGCCGAGTTCGCGGCCGGCGGACGCACGGTGTTGTTGTCGAGCCACAGCCTCGCCGAGATCGACACTCTGTGTAGCGCCGTCACCATTGTTCGCGCCGGCCGCACCGTGCAGGCGGGGAAGCTGTCGGATCTGCGCCGGTGTCACCGAACCACCGTCACCGCCACCACCCGAATTCGACCGCACCCCATCGGCCATGTGCCGGGAGTCCACAATCTGCGCGGCGGCGACGACCCCCACACGGTCACCTTCGACGTCGACCCGGAACAACTCGATCCGGTTCTCACCACCCTGACCGGGTTGGGGATCGTCTCGATCGTCGCGAACCCGCCGACACTCGAGGACGTGTTCCGTCGCGAGAACCGCGAAGAGACCAAGGTACTGGCCGGCGGACAGTCCCGGTGAGCCGGCTGAGCGGCACCGGGGTTCTCACCGAACTGGCGATCCGAACCGACCGGGTTCGACTTCCCGTATGGACGGTCGCAGTCGTCGGGTTCACTCTCCTCGTTGCGTGGAGTTGCTCGACGACCTACCCGACCGCCGTCGCCCGGCAGGCCCGGGCCGGGCTCCTCTCCTCCCCCGCCGCGACAGCCCTCGCCGGTCCCGGATACGGACTGGACCACTACACGCTCGGCGCGATGGTGGCCAACGAGGTCGCCGGGATGACGATGGTGGCGGCAGCCGTCATGTCCGTGCTGCTCGTGACCCGACATCTACGCGGCGAAGAGGAGTGCGGACGCCTCGAGTTGGTGCATACCGGTGTCGTCGGACGCTATGCAAGTATCACGGCCGGTCTGATTTCCGCTGCGCTCGCCAACGTCTTCGTCGGTCTGCTTCTCGTGATCGGACTTCTGGCGGTGGGGCTTCCGCCGGTCGGGTCACTCACCATGTCGGCCGGGGTCCTGGTGGTGGGTCTCGTGTTCACGGCGTTCTCCGCGCTCGCATCCCAGTTCACCGAGCATGCCCGCACGGCGAGCGGTGCCGGCATCGCCGCGATCGGCGTCGCCGTTGCGCTCCGCGCCGTGGGCGATGTCCGGCACGAGCACAGTGGCAGCCTTCTCACCTGGATGTCGCCGCTCGGATGGTCACAAGCAACCCGTGCCTACGTCGACGAACGATGGTGGCCACTGCTGATCGGACTCGCCGCCTCAGTGATCTTCGCGGCATGCGCGTACGCCGCTGTCGACCGGCGTGACGTCGGTTCCGGACTGTTCCCACCCCGACGCGGTCACGCTCGAGCAGCCCCGTCGCGGGCGGCAATTACGGCTCTGGCAGCACGAGGTCTGCAAGCTCAGGCCCTCGTGTGGGGTCTGGGAGTATTCGCGCTGTCGCTCCCCCTCGGAATCCTCGGTCAGCACGGGAAGGTGCTGCCCGCAGGCGCGACCGTCGACGAGATATCGGCTCATCACCTGGTACTTCTGGCGGGACTGGCCGCGGCGTATTCCGTGGCTGCGTTCACAGCGGTATCCGCGCAGGAATCATCCGGCAGGACCGACGAGGCCGTGGCCGCAGCGGGGTCGCGCACGAGGTGGTTCGCGAGCCATGTGCTGATTATCGCCGGTGCGGCCGCCACGATCACTCTGGCCGCGGGCATCGGATCGAGCCTCACCTCGGCCGCTCCAATCGGGGCTGCTCTGAACGTCCTACCCGCACTGTTCCTGATGGTCGGCCTGGGCGCAGCCGTGTACGGGCTCGTCCCGCGGGCGTTGCCTCTGTTGTGGTCGTACCTCGGTTATGTTCTGGTCGCCGCACTGTTCACCCATGTGCTTCCGGAGAGGTTCGGGGTGCTGTCTCCGTTCCACCACACTCCGAACCTGCCGGCCGCGTCCTTGCTCCCGCCGTTCGTGCTTCTCGTGTCCGCGACTGTCCTGGTTCTCGCCGGCGCCGCCGGTTTCCGCCACCGGGACGTCGGCCGCCGCCAGCTACATACTCGGAACCGCCACCAGGCCTAGCTCTGAGGGGTCGACGAGCAGCCTGTGCTTCGGGAGCACTCGCACCGTGTAGCCGACGGACCCCGACAGCGGAAGGGGGGTGTCTGCGACGAACAATTCCGTGGCACCGTCGGACCCGTCGTGCGTCATCGGAACGGTGACGATGTCGCTGAGCTCCTCGTCCAGATCCGTCTTTCCGATGACGGCCTGCACGGTGACGTCCTCGACGGACAACGCACCGAGTCGGATATGGGCGCGCAGCACCAGGTTGGCGCCGATCTCCGGGGTGTCGGGAAGTCCCTCGCCGTCCACCTGCAACACCGCAACCGACGGCCAGGCGGCCTCGACGCGATGCCGGAACTCGGCCAGCTCGCGGGCGCCCGCGTAACCGTCGGCCGCCACCGTACGCGCCGAATCCGCTGCAGGCGCGTAGTACTGGACGGCGTAGTCACGCACCATTCGCGAGGCCAGCACCTTGGGGCCCAAGTTCTGCAGGGTGTGCCGGACCATCTCTACCCAGTGCACGGGCAAACCGTCCGGACCGCGGTCGTAGAACCTCGGCAGCACTGCCCGCTCGAGCAGTTCGTACAGTGCGCTGGCTTCCAGGTCGTCCCGGCGCGTCTCGTCGACGACCCCGTCCGCGGTCGGGATGGCCCAGCCGTTCTCGCCGTCGAACATCTCGTCCCACCACCCGTCCCGGATCGACAGGTTCAGTCCACCGTTCAACGCAGATTTCATCCCCGACGTCCCGCAGGCCTCCAGTGGGCGCAGCGGATTGTTGAGCCACACGTCGCAACCCCAATACAGATACCGGGCCATCGACATGTCGTAGTCGGGCAGGAACACGATCCGATGCCGCACGTCCGCTGCGTCGGCGAACCGCACGATCTGCTGGATGAGAGCCTTGCCGCCGTCGTCAGCCGGGTGACTCTTCCCCGCGACCACCAGCTGGACCGGCCGCTTCTCGTCGAGGAGCAGTGCGCGCAGCCGGTCGGGATCGCGCAGCATCAGGGTGAGCCGCTTGTACGTGGGGACCCGGCGGGCGAAGCCGACGGTGAGGACACCCGGATCGAAGACTTGGTCGGTCCATCCCAATTCTGCGGAGGTGGCGCCGCGCTCGATCCAGGATGCCCGCACGCGTCGTCGTACCTCCTCGACCAGTTTGGTGCGGAGGCTGTTGCGCGTGGACCACAGCTCGTCGGCGGACAGTTCTTGCAATCGCTCCCACCCCTTGGCCTCCTCCACCAGCTCGGGTCCGAGGATGCGGGTGGCGAGGTCGACCCATTCCGGTGCCGCCCAGGTGGGGGCGTGGACACCGTTGGTCACCGAACCGATCGGGACCTCGTCGGCGTCGAAGTTCGGCCACAGTGGCCGGAACATGGCGCGACTGACGATTCCGTGCAGTTTCGACACTCCGTTGGCACGCTGGCCGAGGCGCAGACCCATGTGCGCCATGTTGAATACCGACGGATCCGGCTCGCTGCCGAGGCCGATGATGCGATCCATCGTCAGCCCGGGGAGCAGCGCAGATTCGTTCTCCGCGTTGTCCCCGCCGAAGTAGTGCCGGACCAGGTCCGCGGGGAATCTGTCGATTCCGGCCGGAACAGGCGTGTGCGTCGTGAAGACGGTGCCCGCGCGCACGGTGGCCAGTGCTTCGTCGAAAGCAAGTCCCGCACCGGTCACCAGCTCGCGGATTCGCTCGAGTCCGAGGAACCCGGCGTGTCCTTCGTTCATGTGGAAGACCACGGGATCGGGCAGACCGTGCGCCTGAGTGTATGCCCGCACCGCGCGGACCCCTCCGATACCGGCCAGGATTTCCTGCTTGATCCGGTGATCCTGGTCGCCGCCGTACAGCCTGTCCGTGACCCCACGCATCTCGGCGTCGTTCTCGGCGATGTCGGAGTCGAGCAGCAGCAGCGGTACCCGGCCCACCTGAGCGATCCATACCCGGGCGCGCAACACTCGGCCACCGGGCACCGCAACGTGAACGAGGATGGGAGAGGCAGTTCCGGCGTCCGGACCCGACTCCGTCAGCAAACGCAGCGGCAATCCCTGCGGGTCGTAGGCCGGGTAGTGCTCGGACTGCCAGCCGTCCGCGGTCAGCGACTGCCGGAAGTACCCCGATCGGTACAGCAGGCCCACACCGATCAGCGGAAGACCCAGATCGGACGCCGCCTTCAGGTGATCACCGGCAAGAATGCCCAGCCCGCCGGAGTAATTGGGCAGCACTTCGCTGACACCGAACTCCATTGAGAAGTAGGCGATCCCACCACCGAGCGAAACGCCTTTCGCCTGCTGATTCTGGTACCAGCGCGGCCGGGACAGGTACTGGTCGAGATCGGCGGCGGCGGCGTCGAGGCGGGCGAGGAAGGGGACGTCCTCGGCCAGCTCGTCCAAGCGAGCCGGCTCGACTTCACCGAGCATCCGGATGGGGTCGTACTGCACGCGCCGCCACAGGTCCTCGTCCAGCAACGAGAAGAGCTCCTGCGTGGCCGTATGCCACGACCAGCGGAGATTCGTCGACAGCGGGCCGAGCGCGGCGAGACGCTCGGGAAGGTGGGCTCGGACAGTGAACCGACGCAAGGCTTTCACTTCGCGAACAATAATGCACTTCCGGCCGGGTGGTGTCGTGTCGCGGGATGCGAGCGAGTTCGGCCGACCTGCCGCGGCGCGCGGCCCAGTCTCCAAGCCCCTCCCGCGGGGCGCTGTCGCCAACTGGGACAGGGACCGGTCTGCTCCATTACGGTTGAAACCGGCGGCGGAACGAAGCGTCGTCGGCAACTTCCGACTATGGAACGGAGCCCAGTGTGACAGGTCGACTCGGCATCGACGACGTGATGCCCGACATCTCGGGCGGGCGTTACCCTGCCAAGGCTGTTGTCGGTGAGGTATTTCCCGTGCGGGCGAAGGTGTGGCGGGAGGGGCACGATGCCGTGGCCGCCACTCTCGCGGTGCGAGGACCCCGTACTGCATCATCCGGCGGATCGGCGACCTTTCGCATTCCCATGAACCCTGGACCTGCGCCTGACACCGTCGACGGTTCCTTCACGCCCACCAGTGAAGGAATGTGGACCTTCCGGATCGAGGCGTGGAGCGACCCGATCACCACCTGGAAGCATGCCGTGGAGGCCAAGCTCTCGGTCGGGCAGGGGCCGTCCGAGCTGGCCAACGATCTGGAGAACGGCGCCCGGCTATTCGAGCGTGCCGCCAAGGGTGTCCCGCGGAACGACCGTTCGCGGCTGATCGGTGTCGCCGCATCGTTGCGGTCCGAGCATCCGCTCGGCGAGCGGGTGGCCCCGGCATTCGGTTCGGACGTCGCCGAACTTTTGCGGGCGCATCCCTTACGTGATCTGGTGACCAGAAGTGAAGCGCACAGTGTCCTCGTCGACCGCACACGGGCGCTCTTCGGGTCGTGGTACGAATTCTTCCCCCGGTCGACGGGAGGCTGGGACGAGAACGGGAAGCCCCGGCACGGCACCTTCGCCACCTCGGCCGCCGCGCTGCCCCGGATCGCGGCCATGGGCTTCGACGTCGTGTACCTGCCGCCCATCCACCCGATCGGCGTGATCAACCGCAAGGGACCCAACAACACGCTGACTCCCGGGCCGGACGACCCGGGCTCGCCGTGGGCGATCGGATCGGCCGAAGGCGGTCACGACGCGATACATCCGGAGCTCGGAACGATGCAGGATTTCGAGGCGTTCGTCGCTGCGGCGCGCGCACTCGACCTCGAAGTCGCCATCGACCTCGCGCTGCAGTGCGCGCCCGACCATCCGTGGGCGCGGGACCATCCGGAATGGTTCACGGTCCTTCCGGACGGCACCATCGCCTACGCGGAGAACCCGCCGAAGAAATACCAGGACATCTATCCGGTCAACTTCGACAACGACAAGGACGGCATCTACGCGGAGGTCCTGCGTGTGGTGCGGCACTGGATCGCCGCGGGGGTGAAGATCTTCCGGGTCGACAATCCGCATACCAAGCCACCGGACTTCTGGGAGTGGCTGATCGCGGAGGTCAAGAAGACCGATCCGGACGTGTTGTTCCTGTCCGAGGCATTCACCCGGCCGGCGCGACTGTACGGACTGGCCCGGCGCGGGTTCACCCAGTCGTACACGTATTTCACGTGGCGAACGGCCAAATGGGAGTTGACCGAATTCGGCAAGGAGATCGCAGCGAAGGCCGACGAGGCGCGGCCCAACCTCTTCGTCAATACCCCGGACATCCTGCACGAGAGCCTGCAAACCGGTGGTCCCGGCATGTTCGCGTTGCGCGCCGCACTGGCCGCGACTCTGTCACCGACGTGGGGCGTCTACTCGGGTTACGAACTGTACGAGCACCTTCCGGTGCGTCCGGGGAGTGAGGAGTATCTCGACTCGGAGAAGTACCAGCTGCGCCCCCGGGATTTCGAAGGTGCCGCCGCCCGCGGTGAGTCCCTCGAACCATGGCTCACTGCGCTCAACCGCATCCGCCGTCAGCACCCGGCGTTGCAGCAGCTACGAAACCTGCACTTCCATCACGTCGACAACGATGCACTCATCGCATATTCGAAGTTCGACGCGACAACGGGTGACGCCGTGCTGACGGTGATCAACCTCAATCCGTTCGGCGCCGAGCAGGGAACGGTGTGGCTCGACATGCCGGCACTCGGACGTGACTGGCACGACCACCTACCCGTGCTCGACGAGGTCACCGGGGAGCAATACCACTGGGGGCAGGCGAACTTCGTACGTCTCGAGCCCTGGCGTTCGGTGGCCCATATTCTGGCTCTGCCGTCCATTCCCTATCCGGCCAGGACGAAGCTGGCATACCGCGGAGGTACATAGTGGCCGTCCAACCGCCCACTGCAATCGCACCCGACGACGCCGATCTGGATCTGCTGGCGCGGTGCATTCACCACAACCCGCATTCTGTCCTCGGGGCACACCCCCACCCCGACGGCACGGTCATCCGTGTTCTGCGCCCGCGGGCGGAGTCCGTCGAAGCGGTGATCGGCGGAAAGAGCTTCCCACTCGAGCACATCGCGCACGGTATGTGGGGAGCGCTGGTTCCCTACCGTGATCTGATCGATTACCGGGTGTCGACGACGTGGCCGGGCGGCCACACCGACCTCGCGGCGGACGGCTACCGCTTCCTGCCGACCCTCGGTGAGCTCGATCTGCACCTCTTCGGGGAGGGCAGGCACGAGCGCCTGTGGGAAATTCTGGGGGCGCACCGACGCTCGTACGACACCCCGGACGGAACGGTGACCGGCACGTCGTTTGCCGTCTGGGCACCCGCTGCCCGTGGGGTCAGCGTGATCGGCAGCTTCGACGGCTGGGGCGGCGAGACCTTTCCCATGCGGGTGCTCGGCTCCACCGGTGTCTGGGAGCTGTTCATTCCCGGTATCGAGGTCGGCGAGCTGTACAAGTTCCGCGTCCACGGCCGCGACGGAAGCGTGCGGGACAAGGCGGACCCCATGGCGTTCGCCACCGAGGTGCCGCCGGCGACAGCGTCCCGCGTGGCGATCAGTACGCACGAATGGGATGACGCCGAGTGGCTCGAGCAGCGGGCGAGCACCGACCCGACACAATTGCCGATGAGTGTGTACGAAGTGCATCTCGGCTCGTGGCGTCCCGGGTTGAGCTACCGCGACATGGCCGAGGAATTGGCCACCTATGTCACCGAGTGCGGTTTCACCCACGTGGAGTTGCTGCCGGTCGCCGAGCACCCGTTCGGTGGATCCTGGGGTTACCAGGTGACGTCGTACTACGCGCCCACGTCGCGCTTCGGCTCCCCCGACGACTTCCGGTGGTTCGTCGACCGCCTCCACAAGTCGGGGATCGGCGTAATCGTCGACTGGGTACCTGCCCATTTCCCGAAGGACGAGTGGGCGCTCGCCCGTTTCGACGGCACCCCGCTGTACGAGCACGGCGATCCCCGGCGCGGTGAGCAGCTCGACTGGGGAACCTACGTCTTCGACTTCGGCAGACGCGAGGTCCGTAATTTCCTCGTTGCCAACGCCCTGTTCTGGCTCGACGAGTTCCACGTGGACGGACTCCGCGTCGATGCGGTGGCGTCGATGCTCTACCTCGACTACTCGCGACCGGAAGGCGGCTGGACGCCCAACATCCACGGTGGCCGGGAGAATCTCGAAGCAGTCGACTTCCTTCAGGAAATGAACGCGACGGTCCACAAGCACCATTCTGGGGTCGTCACGATTGCCGAGGAGTCGACGGCGTGGCCCGGTGTCACCCGCCCGACGAACATCGGCGGTCTCGGATTCAACATGAAATGGAACATGGGTTGGATGCACGACACCCTCGGGTATCTCGGTCACGATCCCGTCCATCGGAGCTATCACCACCACGAGATCACCTTCTCGCTCGTCTATGCGTGGAGTGAGAATTATCTGTTGCCCATCAGCCACGACGAGGTTGTGCACGGCAAGGGCACGTTGTGGACTCGTATGCCAGGTGACGACTATGCGAAAGCTGCGGGTGTCCGGTCTCTGCTGGCGTACATGTGGGCGCACCCCGGCAAGCAACTGCTGTTCATGGGGCAGGAGTTCGGCCAGACGCGGGAGTGGTCGGAAGAGCGCAGCCTCGACTGGCACGAGATCGACGATCCCCACACCGGACGCTTGCACGGCGGTCTCCTGAAACTGATCAGCGATCTCAATGCCACTTACAGGGCGCATCCAGCGCTGTGGACGCTCGATACGTCCCCGGGCGGCTATTCGTGGATTGATGCCAATGACACCGCGAACAACGTTCTGAGCTTCCTCCGCTACGGCACCGACGGTTCGATCGTGGCGTGTCTGTTCAATTTCTCGGGTACGCCACACGGCAGTTATAGAGTGGGCTTGCCCGAATTGGGCACATGGCGTGAGATTCTCAATACCGACGCCGAAATCTATGGGGGGTCGGGTTGGGGAAATCTCGGGGCAGTGACGGCAACTTCGCAGCCATGGCACGGGCGGCCCGCCTCTGCCGAGGTGGCATTGCCGGCCAACGGCGCGATCTGGATGAGTCTGGAGCGTTGATGAGAGCACGGCGTTGTTGACCAGACGTCGGCAGTGGGTCGTGGGTATGGGTGTGCTCGCCCTGGTCGTACTGTGCGGCTGCGCGCGATCGATCGACGGTGACGCCGCCTCCATCTACGACGATCCTTTCAAGGTCGCCGGTCTGGACGCCACGTCCGGGCCGAGTGGCGCCCGGAAGGGGGTGCCGGACGCCGACCTTTCCGTCACCGGTACCGACGGCGGCGAGATCGACACGATGGTCGCCAATGCTGTCAGCGACATCGAGTCCTACTGGCGCACCCAGTTCCCCGCTCTGTTCCATCGCGACTTCGAACCAGTCGTAGAACTGATTTCGTGGGACCCCCGGGAATCGGACGGTCCGCGGTTCTGCGGGGACAGCACCGAAGAATTGCTCAATGCCGGGTATTGCAGCACCGACCACACCATCGGCTGGGACCGCGCGCTCCTCCTACCCGAGGTCGTGGAGAAGTTCGGTGTGGTTGCCGCGGTATTCGTCCTCGCCCACGAGTACGGGCATGCCGTTCAGACCAAGGCGGGAATCGCCGAGGTCGAGGTGGGCGGGGGCATCGTTCGCGAGCAGCAGGCCGACTGCTTCGGCGGGGCATTCATGCGGCACATCGCGGAAGACAAGTCATCCCACTTCACGTTGAACACCTCCGACGGGTTGAACAAGGTGCTGGCGTCGGCGGTCGCGATCGGCGATACCGATCCCAGCGACCCCGGCAATGTTCACGGTTCGGCGTTCGAGCGGGTCACCGCCACGCAGATCGGATTCACCGACGGCCCCGCACCCTGTACGCGCATCGACGAGAAGGAGATCGATTCTCGCCGTGCCGACCTCCCTCAGTTCTTCGCCGATGAATCCGACGACGGTGAACTACCCGTCACCGAGGAGTCGCTGGAGGCGTTCTTCACGTCGTTCCAGCAGATCTTCGACCTCAGCGATCCGCCGGAGCTGAACTTCGACGGCGCGGATCTCGGTTGCAGAGACGCCGAGGTCACCGAGCCGGTGTCGTTCTGTCCGGCGAGCAACACCATCGGCGTCAGTGTCGATGCCCTTGCCGAGCGTGGCACACCGGGCCGGCTGGGCCGGCGTGAGCTGTTCCAGACCGATCTGACCGGCGACTACAACGCATACGTTCTGCTGGCGTCGCGGTACACCCTGGCCCTGCAGAAGGACCGTGGAGACGACCTGCATTCACCGCAGACGGCTCTGCGCGCCGCCTGTTTGTCCGGCGTCATCACCACGGCGCTGAGCCCGGAAAATCCGGCCACCCTGGAGGAGGGCAGTGTGTGGCTTTCCCCCGGCGACCTCGACGAGGCAGTGTCGGGGCTGCTCACCGACGGGCTCGCCGCCAGCGATGTCAACGGCGAGACCGTCCCGAGTGGGTTCTCCCGGGTCGACGCCTTCCGCACCGGGGTGCTGGGCGGCGAGCAGGCTTGCGAGGGACGCTACCGCTGACCGGCCCAGAGCACCGGTCAGTACAGCGCGGCCGCGAGTTTCCTGCGTGCCGCCATGACCACCGGTTCGGCAGGGTCGAACAATTCGAACAGCTCGACCAGGCGGGTACGGACCCTCGTCTTGTCGTCGCCGGCGCTCCGGGCAATCACACCGATCAATCGGGCGAAAGCAGCTTCCGGGGCCTGCGAGTAGAGCTCCACGTCGGCGGCCTGCAGCTGAGCATCGATATCGTCGGGCGCCGCATCCGCCGCCGCGACGGCAGAGGGATCCACCGATTGCACGCGGGCGAGGAAACGAACCTGCCGCAGCGCACCCTGCGCTTCGGCGTTGGCGGGTTCCTCGTCGAGGATGCGCTGGAATGCGGCTTCTGCGCCGGCCAGATCGCCTTCGTCGAGGGCCGCCTCGGCAGCAACGAAGCGGGGGTCCTCCGGTTCCGGCTGGTCGGCGTCTGCGCCATCCGACGGAGGGCCGCTGAGCTTTCCGGCGACTGCCTGCGCGATGGCGGCCAGCCACTGACGCAGTTGCGGTTCGGGCTGCACACCCTGGAAGTCCGCCAAGGGCTGCCCCGCCGCGATGGCGACGACCGTCGGGACCGACTGGACCCCGAATGCCTGGGCGATGCGCGGGTTGGCGTCGACGTCGACCTTGGCAAGCACCCAGGTGCCACCCGTCTCGTGAGCCAACTTCTCGAGCAGCGGCGAGAGTTGCTTGCACGGCTCACACCAGGTGGCCCAGAGGTCGACGACGACCGGGACCTGCTGGGACCGGACGAGCACCTCGGCTTCGAAGTTGGCCTCGGTGACCTCGACGACCGGGGCGAGCCCGGAACCGGCGGCCGAGGGCGCGGCTCCGTTTCCGGAGGGTGCAGGGGGCGGGGTGGTGGCGCGCTCCTTGAGTGCTGACAGATCGACTGCGCCGGTCATGGCGGCGGCCACTGCAGAGGAACGCGCGGGAGGACGAGAACCTGGTCGAGTCACGCACCCAGTTTGTCACGATTCGTGGGCGTACCGGAAAGCGGGCACACGACCCGAGGAAGGCTCGACCTCCTACGGCCTCAGACCAGCGAAGGCGTGTTCTTCGCTGCGCTCTCGTCGGACAGTTCAGCCATGCGACCGGCGCGAACGGCCCAGACCTCGAACACGACCGTGCCGAAGGGGGGAATGCTGGCAACGAGCGCCCAGAACGTGGTGAGCAGAGACCAGCTCAGCTTGCGTGCCGTCCACAGCGCGATCAAGACGTACAGGACGAATACACCCCCGTGGAGGGGGCCGAAGATCTTCACACCGATCTCGTTACCGTCGGCGGGCAGATACTTGAATGCCATACCGATGAGGAGGCCGAGCCAGGTGATTGCTTCCAGAATTGCGACAAATCGGAAGCGCTTGGCCGTGGTGCTGAGATCGAAGACGTTCGCCATGGCGACCATTGTGCCCGACTATCTACGACGGTCCGTAGTGGTGTGAGATACACCACCACGGCTCGTCGCCCATCTACTTCTTGGGGACGCGGACGATCAGTGCGTCACCTTGACCGCCGCCGCCGCACAGTGCGGCCACACCCACACCGCCGCCGCGGCGCTGCAACTCGAGGGCCAGATGCAGGGTGACCCGCGCCCCGGACATGCCCAGCGGATGCCCCACAGCGATCGCCCCACCATTGACGTTGACCTTCGCCGGATCCAGCCCCAGCTCACGGGTCGAGACGATCCCGACAGCCGCGAAGGCCTCGTTGATCTCGACGAGGTCGAGATCCTTCGGGTCGATGCCCTCCTTCGCGCACGCCTTCGCGATCGCCCGCGCCGGCTGCGACTGCAACGTCGAGTCCATACCCGCAACCACGCCGTGCGGGCCGATCTCGGCCAGCCACTCGAGACCGAGCTCCTCGGCCTTGGCCTTGCTCATCACGACCACAGCCGCCGCACCGTCGGAAATTTGCGACGCGGACCCGGCCGTGACCGTCCCGTCCTTCGCGAAGGCCGGACGCAACTTTGCCAACGTGTCGATCGTGGTGTCGGCGCGCACCCCTTCGTCGGCGGCGAAGACCACCGGATCGCCCTTGCGCTGCGGGATCGACACCGGCACCACCTCGTCGTCGAACAACCCGTCCTTCCACGCCCGGGCCGCGTTCTGGTGCGACGCCGCCGCGAACGCGTCCTGATCTTCGCGGCTGACCGGGACACTGTCGGACTTGTTCCGCGCCTCCGTCAGATTTCCCATTGCCTGATCGGTGAAAATGTCGTGCAACCCGTCGAACGCCATGTGATCACGCATCGTCACATCGCCGTACTTGAACCCCTCCCGCGACTTCTCCAGCAAATGCGGCGCCCGCGACATCGACTCCTGCCCACCGGCAACGACCACCTCGAACTCCCCCGCCCGGATCAACTGATCCGCCAACGCGATCGCATCGATCCCCGACAAACACACCTTGTTCACCGTCAACGCCGGCACATCCATCGGAATCCCGGCCGCGACCGCCGCCTGCCGCGCCGGCATCTGCCCCGCCCCCGCCGTCAGGACCTGACCCATGATCACGTACTCCACCTGATCCGGCGCCACCCCCGCCTTCTCCAGCGCACCCTTGATCGCGATCCCACCCAGATCCGAACCCGAGAAATCCTTCAACGAACCCATCAACCGACCCATCGGCGTACGGGCCCCGGCAACAATCACAGAACTGGTCACGTTTTCCTCCGCGGATCCTTCGATTTCTGTCGGCCGATCACGTCCGGGCGAACACGTCTGCGTGCACAGCACGACGGAAGTCACATCCCGACGAGAACTACAGAAACGGTAGCGCTAACGTCGAGGGCATGACACAGACCTCCCCCTCTCAGCCCCCGTCGCCGCTGTCTTCGGACCTGGTGACCGCCATCGACCACGTCGGCATCGCCGTTCCCGACCTCGATTCGGCCATCGCGTGGTACGCGGAGCATCTCGGCATGGTGTCGACCCATGAGGAAGTGAACGAGGAGCAGGGCGTGCGCGAGGCGATGCTCAGCGTCGTCGGCGCGCCTGAGGGCAGCACCGCGCTGCAGCTGCTCGCCCCGCTGAACGAGAGCTCGACCATCGCCAAGTTCATCGATCGGAGCGGTCCCGGTCTCCAGCAGCTGGCGTACCGGGTCACCGACATCGACGCCCTCTCCGCGCAGCTCCGCGATCGCGGCGTACGCCTCCTCTACGACGCTCCCCGCCGCGGGACCGCGGACTCGCGGATCAACTTCGTCCATCCCAAGGATGCCGGCGGAGTCCTCATCGAGCTCGTGGAGCCTTCGGCGGGCCACTGAGGCGGAGCCGTCGTCAGGCCACTGAGGCGGAGCCGTCGTCAGGCCCCTGATGCTTGGCCCCGTGGCCTGCGCGGGAGCAGTGAAGACCAGGTAGGCCGAAAGACAAGCACGGCTTTGCCCAGGTAGATTGGCGGCCATGGTAAACGAGCAGGACCGTGGTTCGATCCCCCTTCCGTTCTCCGTGGCGCGTAAGGGCTTCGACCGGGACGAGGTGCGCAACTACTTCGAGCGTTTCGATGCGGAGTTGCGCGTGACGGCGGCCGACCGGGACGCGGCGGCGGCGCAGGCACGCGATCTCGCGAAGCAGCTCGACGATGCGCGGGACGAGATCGACGAGCTCCGCAAGGACGTCGATCGCCTGTCCGTTCCCCCCACTACCGCGGAGGGTATGAGCGACCGCATCTCGCGGATGCTCCGCCTGGCGTCCGACGAAGCCTCGGAGGTGCGCGCCAAGGCGGAGGCCGATGCTGCGGAGATGATCTCGATCGCCGAGCAGGAGGCCGCTCAGCTTCGTGGCCAGTACGAGTCGCTGGTCGCCGAACTCGAGGACCGTCGTAGCGCCCTCGAGACCGAGCACACGCAGACCATGGCCAAAGCCCGCACCGAGGCGGCGCGCATCGTCGAGGCGGCGCAGGCCGAGCGTGACCGCCTCGCGGCCGAGGCCGATCTGCGCCGGGCGCAGGTGCAGGAAGATTTCGACCTCTCCATGTCCGAGCGCAGGCAGAAGACGATTGCCGCGGTCAACGAACTCGAGGCGACCAGCAAGGCCGAAGCTCAGCGACGGCTCGCCGACGCCACGCACGAGGCGGAGCGCAGGCTGCAGGCGGCCACCGACCAGTCGGAGCGCAAGATCGCCCACGCCAAGGAACTTGCCGAGGAGCTTCGCGTACTCCGCGGCCGAATCCTCGCTCAGCTGTTGGGCATTCGCGGTCAGCTCGATTCGGTTCCCGCCATGCTGGCGTCCGTCAACCGGGAGAGCGAACTACTGGACGCCCACCCCGAGACCGCCCCGCAGTCGAACGCACGCTCCAACGAGAGCAACGACTCCCGGTCTGCGCAGAAGAACGCTCCCGCGCGAAACGAGTCCACCTCAGGTCGGGTCGAGTCCGACGACAAGGCAGACGATCACTCGGATGCCGACGCCGACACCGCAGTCCTGTCGGCAGTCGACGAGGAATCGAACGCCGACTCGGCGGATCAGCGGACGGTCAAGACGGGCAGCTAGGACCACCGGCGCGTCAGGCCCCGGGTGCTGCGTCCCGACCAGCACCCGGTGTGCCAGTGCCGCCGGTCATCGGCCCCGCCGTATTCCGCGGGCCACGTCACGAGATGGGGTACCCCCGGCCGGATGTCGTGATCGCAGCCCGGGCACCGGTAGGTTTTGGTGGCACGTGACCCCGGGATGGTGCGCACGACGTAGTCCTCGTCGCTGTACCCGCCGGGGCCCGATTCCAGGCGTGTCAGTGCATCGCCGAACCCGGCTTCGTCGCGGTTCGCATTGGACGCACCTCGGCGCGTGTTCCTGGGTTGGGGTTTGCGACGGGGCACGGAACCAGCCTAGGCCTCAGAAAAGCCGGAACTCGGTGCTCTCGGTGCCCCGGAGCGCTTCGTAGTCGAGCACCAAGCATCGGATCCCGCGGTCCGTGGCAAGAGTTTTCGCTTGAGGCTTGATCTGTTGGGCGGCGAAGACTCCGCTCACGGGCGCGAGCAAGGGGTCCCGGTTGAGGAGTTCGAGGTACCGCGTCAACTGTTCGACTCCGTCGATGTCACCTCTGCGCTTGATCTCGACGGCGACGGACGCGCCATCGGCGTTCCGGCACAGGAGGTCGACCGGGCCGATGGCCGTCATGTATTCGCGACGCACGAGGGTGTATCCGGTGCCGAGGGTTTCGACGTGTTCGGCAAGCAGTTCCTGCAGGTGCGCTTCGACGCCGTCCTTGACGAGCCCGGGATCGACCCCGAGCTCGTGGCTGGAGTCGTGCTCGATGTCCTCGATCGTGATGCGTAGTTCCTCACCGGCCTTGTTGGTGACAACCCACAGTGCTCCGCCGTCGTCTGCGGCTCCTTCGACGAGCCAGCACGGCGGGCTCATCCAGTTGAGCGGCTTGTAGGCGCGGTCGTCGGCATGAATGCTCACCGATCCGTCGGCCTTGATCAGCAACAGACGACGCGCAGTGGGAAGATGTGCCGTCAAGCGGCCTACGTAGTCGACTCGGCATCTGGCAATCACTAGGCGCACTCGATCACCCTAAGGGATCGCGCCGACTAGTCTCGAATGACTATGCGCCGCCCTCGCAGATCTGTCGCCCCGCTGGGGTCGTGGTTGCTCGGATCGCCGGATGAAAGCCCGCGCCGCCGCCGCGTCCGCGTCCAATTACTGCTCACCGCTCCGTTGGTGGTCACCAACCTCATCGGGGCACTGATTGCGTGTCTGCTCATCAGCGTGGTCGTCCCAGGGCCGAGCGTGTGGTCCGGTGAATTCATGCTCGCCAATTTCGTCGCGGTGCCTGTATTCGTGCTGACAGCAGTGTTGATCGGGGTGACGTGGGGCACTCGGCGGATCGTCTCCGACCTTCGATGGTCCACAGTCGACCGGAACCCCACCGAGAGCGACCGTGCAGCTGCGTTCCGGGCGCCGTGGCGGCTGACGCGAGTCCAGGCGGCCCTGTGGGGTCTGGGATGGGTGTTCTTCACCGCGCTGTACGGCATCATCAACCCGCAAACAATCCCCAAAGTGGCATTTACCGTTGCCTTTGCCGGAATAACCATCTGCGCGTTCTGCTATCTACTCACCGAATTCGCCCTGCGCCCCGTCGCGGCCCGGGCGCTGAGTTCAGGGGAACCGCGGACCCGCCGGACCCTGGGTATCACCGGTCGAACCGTGCTCGCCTGGGTCCTCGGAACCGGAGTGCCACTGCTCGGACTGATGCTCATCGCTGTGTTCAGTTTCATTCGCTACGCCAGTCCCACCAGCCTTGCGGTGTCGATCCTCGCGCTCGGTGGTGTAATCCTCTGTTTCGGCCTGCTGCTCGTCGTGATCAGTGTGCGGGCCACCGAGGCTCCGATCCGTTCGGTGCAGTTGGGGATGGCCGAGGTCGCCGACGGGAAGCTGGACGCCGAGGTGATCGTGTACGACGGCACCGAACTGGGCGAGCTGCAGACCGGCTTCAACCGCATGGCCGAGGGCCTGCGCGAGCGCGAGAAGATCCGCGATCTCTTCGGGCGACACGTCGGGCAGGAGGTTGCGAGCAATGCGCTTCGCCACCGGCCGGAGCTGGGCGGTGAGGAGCGGGATGTATCCGTGCTCTTCGTCGACATCATCGGATCGACCACCTTGACCGCCACCCGCTCCCCCGCGGAGGTTGTCGAGTTACTCAATCGATTCTTCAATGTCGTGGTCGACGAGGTGGACCGCCGATGCGGGTTCGTCAACAAATTCGAAGGTGATGCCGCGCTTGCCATCTTCGGTGCACCGGTCGCGCTCGACGATCATGCGGGTGCAGCACTGTCCGCCGCTCGTGCTCTGCGCGAACGGCTCGCCGCCGAGGTCCGCGAGTGCGAGGCGGGTATCGGAGTTGCGACCGGGCGCGCGGTCGCGGGCAACATCGGCGCGCACGAACGATTCGAGTACACGGTGATCGGCGATCCCGTCAACGAAGCGGCGCGTCTGTCCGAGTTGGCCAAGAACGTCCCCGGACGGCTTGTGGCGTCCCAGCGTGCCACCGACGAAGCGGGCGAGGACGAACGGCGGCAGTGGACCCTCACCGACAGCGTGACTCTTCGTGGTCGCGTGGAACCCACCCGGCTGGCTGTTCCCACGGCGCTACTCGAGGGAGCGTCCACCGTTTCGGATCAGGGCGCCGATTCCGTCGAGTAGGCGGGCGAGACCGAATTCGAAGGCATGGTCGGGGGCGAAGGCGGCGTTGTGGTGTTCGCCGGCCGAGGCCCCGACTCGGGCGGCAAGCGGAAAGCGGTCGGGGTCGAACACCTTCTCGAAATGCGGCGCCACGCTGCGCCACCATTCGCTGTCGGCGTCTCCCCGAGCAGCCAGTGCTGCCGCTTCGGCGGCGGCCCGCGCGGCGCCTACCGCGAAACTGTCGACCAGGGTCACCACGGAGTCCATCTCGAGGTCTGAGAGTCCGAGCCCTTCGACCGCAGCCAGCTCGCGCTCGTACTTCGCCATAGCCCCGGGTCCCAGCACCGGCCGGCTGAGTGTGACGACGTTCAGCATCCACGGATGGGCGCGGAGGAGCTCGAAATAGCCGCGTGCTGCCGCGGCGAGCCGATCCCGCCACGCTGCGACCGGGTCGGCGCTGCCGTCAGGGGCGGCGTGGAGAGTGGACAGCATCCGGTCGGTCATCACATCGACCAGTTCCACCTTGCCGGGAACGTGCGTGTACAGCGACATCGCCCCGGCTCCGAGCTCAGCTGCGAGGCGGCGCATCGAGACAGCATCGAGTCCCTCCGCGTCGGCGAGGCCGATCGCGACGTCGACGATGCGGTCTAGGTTCAGCCCCGCCTGTCCCCGACGGGGCCGCGACACGGGCGCACTGCCACCGCCCCACAGCAACTCCATGGTTCGAGCCGGGTCGCCGCCCTGTGGTGTCGCGATTCCAGCCATGTCGGAATCTTCCCATGACGTCTCGGGAACTCGAGGGATCACCGCGTCGTTGACGTACGACGTACCGTATGAGGCGCTGGTATGTGGGGTGAAGTCGCCTGCACGCCGCTGGGAAGGGTGAAGTTGTGACAGTAGAGCCGGCTCTCACGAGCTACGCGGCCACGTTCGTACCCGCCGAAGTTCCGCGGAACGCACACCTTGTCTTCTGGAACGACAAACCACAGGGTGCCCCTCCCCCGAATTCGGACTCGTACACGCGCCTCGCCGTCGGCGAGCATGCGGTAGCCAGCCTTCCGACGCGGCGAGTGTCCCTGCGCGACGCGCTCCCCATTCTCTTGGCCCTGCCGGCCGAGGCCGAGGTCCACCGGTCGGTCGCCTTCTTCGCCGCCTGCGGTCGGACCGCCGTCGGGTATCTCGCGAAGGGTTCGATTCTTCCGTCCGTGACCGCGAGCGGACAGGACGTGTGGCGACTCGGCGTCCTCGACACGGACGAGCAACGCCACCTCAGCAGCCTTGCCGCTGCCCTTCCACCCGAGGCCCGCGCGATCCCCTCGGGTGAACTGTCCGAGGACGCGAGGGCGGTCCTGCTTCCGGCTGCGTCGGAGGTGGTGCGCGGCTTTGTGACGTCCGTCCTCGATGCGCTTCCCAGGGTGTGCGCCCCCGCCGAGTCCGACGCCTTACCGTATCTGGGATGGAACACTGTCGGCGTTCCCCGACTCAGGGCCTGGACCGCCTCCCACGCGCCCACGACCGTGGCTCTGTCCCTGCGCATCGATCCTGTTCCGGCCATGGGAACCGTCGATCTGGTGGACAGCGATTTCGACGCCACTCTCCAGGTGCACGGGGTGGACAGGCCCGGAATCGTCTGCGACGCCGTGGATCTCTGGCGCTATCCGAGCATGGCGGAGTCCGCGTTCATGGTCGACCCGCGGATTGCGGTACTCGAAGCTCTCCGTCGTGCCGCGCTTCGGTGGGCACCGCTCGAGGATCTCCTGCGCTCCGAGGCGCCGGATCGGATCAGGCTCGACGACGACGACGTCGCAGCACTTGCCGGTGACGCCGGCGCTCGTCTGCGCCATGAAGGCATCGAGATCCATTGGCCGCGGGAGCTGATGACGCAGACATCGACCCGCATGGTTCTGGGCGAGTCCGCGGTGAGTGAGGGGCCCACCGCGTTCAGTGGTGACCACGCCTTCCGGTTCGACTGGCGGGTGGCGATCGGCGACGAGGTCCTCACCCGGGAGGACATGGAGAAGCTGGTCGCTTCCGAACGCGCCGTGGTGCGACTGCGTAATCGCTACGTCGTCGCCGACTCGGCGCTCGTGCGGAAGACCCTGCAGCGGCGAACCGGCACGATGCCGATGGTCGAGGCACTACGCGCCTCGTTGACAGGCCGAACTGGCCGCGGCGAGGGAGAGTGTCGTGTCGATACCTACGGAGCACTCGCCCGCACGGCCCGAGAACTCACCGACAAGATCGCCCTCGACGTGCCCGTGCCGGCCGCGCTGCGCGCACAACTGCGGGACTACCAACTTGCCGGCTTCCGATGGCTTGCGGCGCTCACCTCCCGCGGGCTGGGAGCTTGCCTGGCCGACGACATGGGGCTCGGTAAGACGTTGACCCTCATAGCACTTCACGTCCACCGTCAGCAGGAAGTCGAGACCTCGGGACCCTCCCTCGTCGTCTGCCCCGCATCCTTGTTGGGCAACTGGCGCCGCGAGATCGAACGCTTCGCCCCGGATACGAGAGTCTTCATCCATCACGGCCCGAGACGATCAGCGCCGAGTGAGTACCTCACGGACAGCGCCGACGCGATCGTGCTGACCACGTATGCGACGATGCGGCTCGACGCCGGCGCCCTCGCCGCGACCGGGTGGGGACTCGTCGTCGCGGACGAGGCCCAGCATCTGAAGAATCGCAATGCCTCGGTCACGAGAGCTCTGCGCACTGTGCCGGGCCGGGCTCGCGTCGCCCTCACCGGAACGCCGGTGGAGAACAGACTCAGCGATCTGTGGTCGATACTCGACGGTGTCACACCCGGTCTCCTCGGCACATACGCACAATTTCGGCGGCGCTACGACAACCCGAGCGGCGGCGACGGCGTGGATCGTGCTAGCGAGCTGGCCGGCCTCATCGCACCGTTCGTCCTACGCCGAAAGAAGTCGGATCCCGGGATAGCCCCGGAGCTTCCACCGAAAACCGAAATCGACGTGGATGTCGGGCTCACTCCAGAGCAGGCTGCGTTGTACGAAGCGCTCGTCCGGGAGGCTCTCGAACAGATTCGTAGCAGCGACGGCATGCAGCGTCGCGGCGGTATCGTGTCCCTGCTGACCGGCCTCAAACAGATCTGCAACCACCCAGCGCAGTACCTCGGGCAACAGCCCACGTCCCTGGGGGGCCGCTCCCAGAAGATCGACCTCCTCGACGACCTGGTCGACACCACTCTGTCGGAGGACGGCCGATCGCTGGTCTTCACCCACTTCACTGCGATGGGGCGACTTCTGCGGCAGCACCTGAGCTCCCGCGGTATCGAGTGCGAATTCCTCCATGGCGGCACCTCGGTAGCTGCCAGGGAGGAACTGGTGAAACGGTTTCAGAGTGGCGACGTACCGGTCTTGATTCTGTCCCTCAAAGCCGCGGGGACCGGACTCAATCTGACGCGAGCGGATCACGTCGTACACTTCGATCGCTGGTGGAATCCGGCCGTCGAAGACCAAGCAACCGATCGTGCCTACCGGATCGGCCAGCACCGGCCGGTGGTGGTCCATCGCTTCATCACCGCGGGCACCATCGAGGAACGTATTGCCGCCATGCTCGACAGCAAACGAGCGCTCGCCGACTCGGTCCTACTTCGCGGTGCCGCCGCCTTCACCGAACTGACCGACGGAGAACTCACCGAACTCGTGGCGTTGAGCCCCGACTATCAACTCGGAGGCATTCTGTGACGACGACCGCGTTGACACTTCCCCCCTTCGGGGTCCAAAAGGGCAAACGTACTCGCGGTAGGACCTGGTGGGCCCAGCAGTGGGTGGACGATCTCGAGCAATCTGCACTCGACTCTCACACGCTGAAGCAGGGACGCGCTCATGCCCGCGGCGGAATGGTCGGCCCGCTGACCTTCGCCGCCGGACTTCTTTCCGCCGACGTGCATTCCAGCGACGAGCTGCTGCACGTGCGCATTCGTGTCGATGTGCTCGACGATGCAGAGTGGGAGCGGGTATCTGCCGCGCTCAGATCGAGGAGTGGCCACGTCGCCCAGTTGTCCAGCGGAACGCTTCCGCGCGAACTGCACGAAGATCTCGCGGCAATCGGCATATCGCTCCTGCCTTCGATGTTCGATGCGGACGCGACATGCACGTGTGAGGACTGGGACGCGCCTTGCCGACATGCCGCGGCGGTCCTGTACCAGGCCGCGTGGATACTCGACGACGACCCGCTGCTGGTGTTTCTGCTCCGCGGTCGCGAGGGTCGGCAACTGCTCGACTTGCGGCACGAATCGCACCAGGAAAACCTTTCGGACTCCTCGTTCGCCGCCACGTCGAGGCCTACGCCGGCCGCCGACGCCTACGCTGACGTCCCCGGTGACTTGCCGACGATGCCCACCACCGAGGGGGCCGTCCCACCGCGCCCCGGGTGGCTGGACGATGCGCCGCCCGAAGTTCCCGCAGACGCAATCTGGACGGCGATTCTCACTGCGATTTCGCGATACGGAGATCCTGTCTGACATCCTTCGTCAGTCCCGGCACGACGCTCGGGCCGACGACCCTCGTCCCGGTCGCCGGATACGGCGTACAGATCTTCACGTCATGCACGAAGCACCAGCGCCAGTTGTCCCCGGGATGCAGAGACTGTGCGATCGGATGCCCGCTGGTCTGTGCGTGGTGTCTGGCATGGCGCATTGGTGACGAGTCACTACAGCCGACGTACCCACACGTCAGGCACAGCATCAGGTGTGCCCACCGGGTGCCGAGTTCGAGACAGCCCTCGCACCCGTCCGACGTATGCGCGACGACGTCGCGAATCATGTTCAGATCAGGATCGTGCCAGGTATCGGATTGGATCATGTCGCCACCCCTCATCCCCAAGATTGACGCCTGCGGGCGCGCACCACATGGTCACGGCGGAACGAAAGAGTCTGACGCGAATCGGCACGGATGCACACCCTTGGGGGTTTCGACCCTGGATATCCGGGGTAGATCAAGGCATGGATCTGGAAGCATCCCCAGACCCCAGGGTGGTCGACACTCCTCGGGCATCCGACCTCTGTACCGTTCTGGCACTCACAGCGGACATGCATGACTCCAGTGATCGGGACATTATCCTCGGCGTGATGCGGGAGGCCCTTGGTCACTTGGGACCGTTCACAGTGGAACCGGTGGCAGGAGATGCCGACGGATTCTGGCGTCAGCGCATTCTGTTCGACGACCCTTCGGTCGACACCATCGCGCTGATGATCAGGGCCGCTCGTCCACCAACCCAGAGGGAAGTCACTCTTCTCGAACTGCTGATTCAGCACACCATGTCTGCCCTGCGTTCAGCCTCCCGCGCCTTGCGCGCAGAAGCGCAGGCACGCAGTGTGCGAGAAGCTTCCGACGAAGTGGCCGTAGTGACGGAGCAGCTCGAGCGACTCCAGTCCGAAGCGAGGATCCGTGAAACGCTCGATCGGCTTTCTCTCGCGGGCGCGTCCGAAGCGGTCATCGCGGATAACCTCCATCAGCTGACCGGACTACCCGTGGGCGTCGAGGACCAATTCGGCAACCTCCGAGTCTGGGCCGGTCCCGGAAAGATGCCGCGATATCGTCGGATTGGGGGCCGGAATCGAGTCGACGTCGTGCGCCGAGCCACTATGGAGGGCAAACCGCTGCGGGATGACAACCGGATCCTGCAGATCGTTCGACCCCGTCAAGCTCTGCTGGGGATCGTGTACCTCTGCGACCCGGAACACGAGGCGACGGACTTGGACACGTTCGCGCTGGAACACGCCGCGACGGTCCTCGCCATCGAGATGGCGCACGAACGGTCGTTGGCGGAGACCGAGGCACGGTTGAGCCGCGACCTCGGGGACGATCTTCTCTCTGGAACCGACGACGACAGTGCCTACTCCCGTGCCGAAGCACTTGGCTACGACCTTCACGAACCGCAGCGAGTTCTGGTGGTCGAGTGGGATTCGGAGACGAATGCGGATACCGTGTCCGACGCCCTACACCGATACTTCGCCTCGACCGATTCCGCGGCCCTTCTCATGCACCGCAGCGACCACGGTTCGGGGGTCGTCGCCGCGATTACACAGTCGAAAACCGATGCGGTTGAAGCGTTCCGAACTGTGGAGAAGACCCTCGGGCCGGCGAGCGGAGTGATGGGTGTCGGATCAGAATGTTCGTCACCCAGTGAGATACCTCAGTCGTACAGCAACGCGGTACGAGCTCTGGAAATACGAAAGCAATCACTGTCGCCCTGGGGCGTGGCACATTTCGACGAATTGGGCGTGTACCGCATCCTCGACGCGCACGCGACGACACGCGACGTCGAAAATTTCGTTCAGGAATGGCTCGGGCCGCTCCTCGACTACGACCGGGACCACCACAGCACCATGACAGCCACCTTGGCCCAGTATCTGGACTGCGGTGGCAAGTACGACGAAACCGCTCGCGCTCTCCGAATTCACCGCAGTACCTTGAGATACCGCATGTCCCGTATACACGAACTCACCGATCGTGATCTCCGGAGCGTCGATACCCGGTTGAACCTTCATCTCGCCACGCGGGCGTTGCAGGTACTCGCCGGCGCTACCCGATCATGAGGGTCCCGAGACCAACCATTCTTGTTGTGGAATGCCGGAAGCCCCCCAACAGGTGTTGGGGGGCTTCCGGTAACGGATGTTCGGCGGTGTCCTACTCTCCCACACCCTGTCGAGTGCAGTACCATCGGCGCTGGAGGGCTTAGCTTCCGGGTTCGGAATGGGGCCGGGCGTTTCCCCTCCGCTATGGCCGCCGTAACTCTATGAAACTGTCACACACCCATCGTCCCTTTGCCGGTTTCCCCTCCGTGGCCACGCACCCGGGTGGGTGCGGAACTTGTCGGGGGTTCCGTAAAAGGGAAAAGGGTATCTGTGTGTTGTTTCAGATACTGCACAGTGGACGCGTAGCTTCTTTGTGGTAAGTCCTCGGCCTATTAGTACCAGTCACCTACACCCATTACTGGGCTTCCAGTTCTGGCCTATCAACCCGGTGGTCTGCCGGGGGCCTTACCCCCTCGAGGGGGTGAGAAACCTCATCTTGGAACAGGCTTCCCGCTTAGATGCTTTCAGCGGTTATCCCTTCCGAACGTAGCTAACCAGCGGTGCTCCTGGTGGAACAACTGGCACACCAGAGGTTCGTCCGTCCCGGTCCTCTCGTACTAGGGACAGCCTTCCTCAAGTTTCTAACGCGCGCGGCGGATAGAGACCGAACTGTCTCACGACGTTCTAAACCCAGCTCGCGTGCCGCTTTAATGGGCGAACAGCCCAACCCTTGGGACCTACTCCAGCCCCAGGATGCGACGAGCCGACATCGAGGTGCCAAACCATCCCGTCGATATGGACTCTTGGGGAAGATCAGCCTGTTATCCCCGGGGTACCTTTTATCCGTTGAGCGACACCGCTTCCACTTGCCGGTGCCGGATCACTAGTCCCGACTTTCGTCCCTGCTCGACTTGTCAGTCTCACAGTCAAGCTCCCTTGTGCACTTGCACTCGACACCTGATTGCCAACCAGGCTGAGGGAACCTTTGGGCGCCTCCGTTACATTTTGGGAGGCAACCGCCCCAGTTAAACTACCCACCAGGCACTGTCCCTGAACCAGATCATGGTCCGAGGTTAGAGGTCCAATACGATCAGAGTGGTATTTCAACAACGACTCCACACTCACTGGCGTGAGCGCTTCACAGTCTCCCACCTATCCTACACAAACCGAACCGAACACCAATACCAAGCTGTAGTGAAGGTCCCGGGGTCTTTTCGTCCTGCCGCGCGTAACGAGCATCTTTACTCGTAATGCAATTTCGCCGAGTCTATGGTTGAGACAGCTGAGAAGTCGTTACGCCATTCGTGCAGGTCGGAACTTACCCGACAAGGAATTTCGCTACCTTAGGATGGTTATAGTTACCACCGCCGTTTACTGGGGCTTAAATTCTCAGCTTCGCCACCGAAATGGCTAACCGGTCCTCTTAACCTTCCAGCACCGGGCAGGCGTCAGTCCGTATACATCGTCTTACGACTTCGCACGGACCTGTGTTTTTAGTAAACAGTCGCTTCTCACTGGTCTCTGCGGCCCCACCCAGCTCACACTGCAAGAGTGATCACCAGACGAGGCCCCCCTTCTCCCGAAGTTACGGGGGCATTTTGCCGAGTTCCTTAACCATAGTTATCTCGATCGCCTTAGTATTCTCTACCTGACCACCTGTGTCGGTTTGGGGTACGGGCCGTGTGAAAGCTCGCTAGAGGCTTTTCTCGGCAGCATAGGATCACTGAATTCGCCTCATTCGGCTATGCGTCACCTCTCAGGATATGTGTGACCCGGATTTGCCTAGGTCACTCCCTACAGGCTTACACCAGTATTACCACTGACTGGCTCAGCTACCTTCCTGCGTCACCCCATCGCTTGGCTACTACCAGATCAGGTCCCACGCATCCACCACGCACGAACCCGAAGGTCCACACGCGGTTTCAGGGTGGTTAGTATCACTGATTCACCAGGGGCGCGTTCACACGGGTACGGGAATATCAACCCGTTGTCCATCGGCTACGCCTGTCGGCCTCGTCTTAGGTCCCGACTCACCCTGGGCGGATTAACCTGGCCCAGGAACCCTTGGTCATTCGGCGGACGAGTTTCTCACTCGTCTTTCGCTACTCATGCCTGCATTCTCACTCGTGTGGCCTCCACGGCTGGGTCACCCCGCCGCTTCCATGGCCACACGACGCTCCCCTACCCATCCACACCACTGCCCACCCTCCCGCAGGAAAATGGGGGTGCATTGTGTGAATGCCGCAGCTTCGGTGGTGTACTTGAGCCCCGCTACATTGTCGGCGCAGGATCACTTGACCAGTGAGCTATTACGCACTCTTTCAAGGGTGGCTGCTTCTAAGCCAACCTCCTGGTTGTCTTCGCGACCCCACATCCTTTTCCACTTAGTACACGCTTAGGGACCTTAGCTGGCGATCTGGGCTGTTTCCCTCTCGACTACGAACCTTATCGCCCGCAGTCTCACTGCCGCGCTCTCACTCACCGGCATTCGGAGTTTGGCTGATTTCGGTAAGCTTGTGGGCCCCCTAGACCATCCAGTAGCTCTACCTCCGATGAGAAACACGCGACGCTGCACCTAAATGCATTTCGGGGAGAACCAGCTATCACGGAGTTTGATTGGCCTTTCACCCCTACCCACAACTCATCCCCTCAGTTTTCAACCTAAGTGGGTTCGGTCCTCCACGACGTCTTACCGTCGCTTCAACCTGGCCATGGGTAGATCACTCCGCTTCGGGTCTAGAACATGCCACTATGAACGCCCTATTCGGACTCGCTTTCGCTACGGCTACCCCACACGGGTTAACCTCGCGACATGCCACTAACTCGCAGGCTCATTCTTCAAAAGGCACGCCATCACCCCCAGTGACAAGTCACTCGAAGGCTTTGACGGATTGTAAGCGCACGGTTTCAGGTACTATTTCACTCCCCTCCCGGGGTACTTTTCACCTTTCCCTCACGGTACTAGTCCGCTATCGGTCACCAGGGAGTATTCAGGCTTATCGGGTGGTCCCGACAGATTCACACCAGATTTCACGGGCCCGGTGCTACTTGGGTTTTCATCACGACAGTCACAATGTTTTCGTGTACGGGATTCTCACCCTCTACGACAGGCCGTTCCAGACCACTTCCACTAACACCATGATTTCTTACTGTCGGCCAACACGGCAGCATTGACAAGATGAACCCCACAACCCCACGAATGCAACGCCTGCCGGCTATCACACATCCATGGTTTAGCCTCTTCCGCTTTCGCTCGCCACTACTCACGGAATCACTATTGTTTTCTCTTCCTGTGGGTACTGAGATGTTTCACTTCCCCACGTTCCCTCCA